>NZ_CM178588.1:0-5543588 GCF_058544905.1 Streptomyces sp. JLBG701 | reverse complement strand
CATGGCCCGCGAGCGCGCGTACGCGGCCGTGGCCCGCGTCAACCTGGACGGCTCCCAGCACCGGACGGACATCGCGGCGAAGGCGGCGGCAGGCGCGTAAAACCGTCGGAAGCCAGGCGGTAGCCCGCCGGAAGCCAGCCGAACATCAGCCGAAAGTCGGCCGAAAACCACCCAAAATCCAATCCCCGACCAACCCGACAGGCCCCGATCCCGTCTAAGGATCCGGGGCCTGATCGTTGCCGTCCGTCATCCACCTCTCCCCAAGGCCATTCCATCGAGTGACCGCTGTCCCATCCGGCTGACGGGGGCCGAGGCCCCAACTATGGTGCGGCGAAAGCGTTCCGGCACTTGGCCCACCGGCATTGCGATGTCAGTGGTGGGTGCCACAGTGGGGGAGTGAGCAAAGCAGGTCGTACAGGACGCCGTACGGGACAGGTAGGGGGTGGCATCCGGTCGTGACCGGTATGGGTGTGGAGGTCGGCGCGCAGTCCGCGCGCTCCCGGGCCCTCGCCGTGCTGCGCATCCGCAGCCGCGCGCTGGCCGTCGCCCTGCTGCCCGCGGCCGCCGCCGTGATCCTGCTCGCGGGCGGCTCCACCGGCCACCTCGTGGGCCAGGTCTGGGACACCGCCCGCTGGGCCGTGGCCCCGGTCGCGGTCCTCGTCCTGCTCTCCGCCGGCGGCATCGGCCTGGTCGTCGCCCGTTCCCGCCCCGCGGTGAGCCCGACGGTCCCGATCGCCGAGGAGTCGGCCCCTGATCTGTACCGGATGGTGCGCGACCTCGCCGACCGCCTCGACGTGCCCGCGCCCTCCGCGATAGCGCTCACCCCGGACTGCGACAGCTGGCTCGAGGACCGCACCCACCCGGCCCACGGCCCACCCCCACCGGAGGACCGCGACGAGCTGGCAGGCGTGGGAGCAAGGGGAGTCCATCGTCGTACGGCCACCTCGCCCGTCCTCGTCATCGGCTCCCCGTTCCTGTGGTGGATGCGCGTCGGCGAGCTGCGTGCGGTCCTCGCCCCGGTCGTCGCCGGTACGGGACCTTCGGCGCACCCGGACATAGCCGCGGCCCGCCGTTTCGTACGGGGCCTGGACGCGGCCGTGGCCGTGACCTCGGCGCCCGGACGCGGGCCCTTGTCCCGCACGGTGCTGGCCGGCGTCGGCTGGGTCGCGCGGCTGCTCCTGCGCAGCTGCCGGGGTCACGCGGCCGAGATGGAGCGCGGTGTCGCCGCTGCCGCCGCCGAGCGTGCACAGGCTGTGGATTACGGTCTGCGGATCGTCGCCCAGGAACAGGTCGGCCTCGCCTACGCGGGCTGGGACCGGCTGCTCACCCGGGTCGCGCTGCCCGCCTGGCGGATGGGCCGCTGGCCGTCCCGGCTGGACGCGGGCGTCGTCGCCGCGCTCACCGAGCTGTCCCGCCGCGACCGGCTGGCCGAGGGCTTCGCCTCAAGGCTGGGCGAGCGCCCCGCCTGCGACCTGCTCGAAGAGCCCGGCGCCGTGGACGAGGCCGCCTCGCTCCTCGCCGCCCGCCTCTTCCACGGGGGGCCCGCCGAGCAGGGCCCGGACTGGTCGCCGGTGGACTGGCAGGAGTACCCGGAGGAGGTCGTCGACCGAAAGTGGCGCATGGACGCGGCCCGCCTCCACCGCGTCCTCGACGCCCTGGGCGTCAGCCGTTCCTCCGACCGCACGGCCCGCGACGCCGACGGCCCCACCCTGGCCCGAGTCCTGGACCACCTGACGGACCCGACACCAGGCCACGCCGAAAGCGCGGATGCCCTCAACGTCACCCCCACCCCCTACCAGGCGATGGGCGAGGACGACGACCTGGCCGACGGCACCGGCCGCAGCGCCGCCCTCGCTGCCGGCCTCACCGCGGAGCTGGCCCGCGAGGAGGCGGCCAAGCCTGCCGGGGCGACGTCGACCGGCTCGACCCCGCCGGGGCAGGGCCCCGACACCGCCCTCTGGGACGACGGCTCGCTGCCCCTCTTCCCCTTGCAGACCCCACGCACCGGCCGCGAACTGCTCGCCGACCACGTCACCGCGATGGTCTGCTGTGCCGCGATGGACACCGCCGGCGCGACCCCCGGCCTGGACTGGCTCGACGGCCCGTCGCTCTTGGTCAACGGCGAAAGGGCCGCCGACCTCACCCCGCGGGTTCTCAGCCTCATCGAGGAGGGCGACCCGGCCCCGCTGCGGGCCTGGCTGGTCGACCTTGGCATACGCCCCGAGAAGCCCGTACGCCTCGTCTGAGGTACCGGAGCAACGCCTTCCACTTTTGGTCAATCGAAGACGAACAGTGACGGAGTGCGTGCGTAATGTGATGTGCTGGGACCGATAGCGCACATGGCAAGGGCTTGCGACATACGACAACGGACACGAGCGGGCACAGCCGCAACCACAAGCCCGGCAGCAACCACAGCCACGGCCACAGGCCCGGACGCAGCCACCGGCACGAACAAGGGCACGCACAACAGCACCGGAACCGGCACGAGCGCACGGGGGCACGAGGGAGGGGAGCGACCATGGGGTCGGAGCAGATCCGCCGCTGGGAGTCGGGAGCACTCGCGCACGCCGTGACGGACCCCTTCGGCCAGGGCCCGGTCCCCTGGCTCCGCGGCAGCGAGACGTACTTCGACGACACCGGTCAGGTGGTCCCCTGGTACGTGGACCAGGCCGACACTCCCAAAGTCCCCGCCCCCCGCACCACCCCGAGCCCCCGCCCCACCGCCGGAGGCCCCCGCTCGGCCGACGACGTCCGCCGCCAGATCAAGGGCTTCACCTCGACCGGAGCCGTCGTCCCCGGCGAGGCCGTCGACTTCCACATCACGGTCGACCCGCCCCAGGAATTCGCCGTGGACGTCTACCGCATCGGCCACTACGGCGGTGACGGCGCCGCGA
Organism: Streptomyces sp. JLBG701; assembly: GCF_058544905.1. Classification (NCBI taxonomy): domain Bacteria; kingdom Bacillati; phylum Actinomycetota; class Actinomycetes; order Kitasatosporales; family Streptomycetaceae; genus Streptomyces; species Streptomyces sp. JLBG701. The sequence goes on along the minus strand of NZ_CM178588.1, from coordinate 5,540,694 downwards.
AGATCACCACCAGCCCGCGCCTCTCCGGCATCGTCCAGCCCCCGCCCCTCACCGCCGACCGCACGGTCTCCTGCCACCACTGGTGGCTGTCCTGGCGGCTCCAGATCCCGTCCTACTGGAGCATCGGCGCATACGTCGCCGTCCTCACCACCGCCGACGGCTACCGCTCCCACATCCCCTTCACGATCCGCGACAACCACCCGGCGGACCTGCTCCTCCTGCTCCCGGACGTGACCTGGCAGGCGTACAACCTCTACCCGGAGGACGGCCGCACCGGCGCCAGCCTCTACCACGCCTGGGACGAGGACGGCCGGCTGCTGGGCGAGGCCGACGCCGCGACCACGGTCTCCTTCGACCGCCCGTACGCGGGCTCGGGCCTGCCGCTGCATGTCGGCCACGCCTACGATTTCATCCGCTGGGCCGAGCGCTACGGCTACGACCTCGCCTACGCCGACGCCCGCGACCTGCACTCCGGCCGCGTCGACCCCACCCGCTACCGGGGCCTGGTCTTCCCCGGCCACGACGAGTACTGGTCGACGAACATGCGCCGCACCGCCGAGATCGCCCGCGAACACGGCACGTCCCTCGTCTTCCTCTCCGCCAACACCATGTACTGGCAGGTGGAGTTGGGGCCGTCGCCGTCCGGTGTCGCCGACCACCTGCTCACCTGCCGAAAACGCAAGGGCCCCGGCCGACCGGTCCTCTGGCGTGAAGTCGACCGTCCGGAGCAGCAGTTGGTGGGCATCCAGTACGCGGGCCGCGTCCCCGAGCCCCACCCCCTCATCGTCCGCAACGCCGACCACTGGCTGTGGGAGGCGACCGGGGCGCACGAGGGCGACGAGATCGACGGCCTGGTCGCGGGCGAGGCCGACCGCTATTTCCCCCGCACCCAGCTCCCCGAGCACGAGGACCGCATCCTCCTCGCCCACTCCCCGTACGCCGACGCCGACGGCGTCCCCCGCCACCAGGAGACATCCCTCTACCGAGCCCCCTCGGGCGCCCTGGTCTTCGCATCCGGAACGTTCGCCTGGTCCCCGTCCCTGGACCGGCCCGGCCACGTCGACGCCCGCGTCCAACGCGCCACCACAAACCTCCTGGACCGCATCTGCAAACGCGACTGAACCCCCTGTCCGCCGCATCCCCCCTCGTACGGGAGAATCAAGCCACTAGGACAGAACCACGGGGAGGAACCGTGTCCGGATTCGTTGAAAAGCCCGAGCCGATCCAGGTTCCGGGTCTGGTGCATCTGCACACCGGCAAGGTGCGCGACCTGTACCAGAACGAGGCGGGCGACCTCGTGATGGTCGCCAGTGACCGCGTCTCCGCCTACGACTGGGTGCTGCCCACCGAGATCCCCGACAAGGGGCGCGTCCTCACCCAGCTCTCCCTGTGGTGGTTCGACCAGCTCGCCGACCTGGCCCCCAACCACGTCCTGAGCACCGAACTCCCCGCCGGCGCCCCCGCCGACTGGACCGGCCGCACTCTCATCTGCAAGTCGCTCCAGATGCTCCCGGTGGAGTGCGTGGCCCGCGGCTACCTCACCGGCTCCGGCCTGGTCGAGTACGACGAGAGCCGTACCGTCTGCGGCCTCGCCCTCCCCGAGGGCCTCGTCGACGGCTCGGAGCTGCCCGCCCCGATCTTCACCCCGGCCACCAAGGCCGAGGTCGGCGAGCACGACGAGAACGTGTCGTACGAGGAGGTCGCCCGCCAGGTCGGCGCCGACACCGCCGCCCAGCTCCGCCAGGCGACCCTCGCGGTCTACGGCCGCGCCCGCGACATCGCCCGCGACCGGGGGATCATCCTGGCCGACACGAAGTTCGAGTTCGGCTTCGAGGGAGAAACCCTGGTCCTCGCCGACGAGGTCCTCACCCCTGACTCCTCCCGCTTCTGGCCGGCGGACCAGTGGCAGCCGGGCCGCGCGCAGCCGTCGTACGACAAGCAGTTCGTGCGCGACTGGCTGACCTCGCCCGTCTCCGGCTGGGACCGCAAGAGCGAGCAGCCCCCGCCGCCGCTCCCGCAGCAGGTCGTGGACGCGACGCGCGCCAAGTACGTGGAGGCGTACGAGCTGCTGACGGGCTCGACCTGGAGCTGACCCGCACGACAAAGCCCCACATGACAAAGGCCCCGGTCGATGACCGGGGCCTTGATCTGGAGCGGACGACCAGGTTCGAACTGGCGACCTCAACCTTGGCAAGGTTGCGCTCTACCAACTGAGCTACGTCCGCACTGCGCCGTGGCGCGAGAGCAACTATACCGTCCCTAGCGCGGTCGACCGACACTGGCCGATTCGCCGGGATCCGGACGGATGGTCCGGTGGCCTCGCGAACGGTCTTCGAGGCCGGGGAACAGCGCGAGTCGGTCACCTCGGCACAGTCTGGTCTTACCGCCTTCGCCAGGCGTGCCCGCTGTCCTGGGTGGGCTCGCGGCCCCGCACGCTCGCGGAAGGGACATGGCCTGGCCGGTAGCTCTCCGCGACACCATCCTCTGGTGATGGGCGGTCACACCTGGCCGACGCCGGATCCCGTGCCCGAGAGCGCGTCGTGCGATGGCCACCGCGGCGCCGTGATGCCGCGTGACCTTGCTCTTCTTGGATTGCTTCTGCAAGGGCCTGGCCCAATGCTGCCCGCCCCAGCGACTGGTGTAGGCCGGGTCGATGGCGATGACGAGCAGGCCCTGGTGGTAGGCCATGCAGCGCAGCCGTTCGCGGAAACGCGCGGTAGGGATGCCTGAGACGGTGCGACGAAATCGTTTGCCGCGCCTGCCGCGTCCCATGCTCTCCCGGCCTGTGGCGTGGGCGTCGGTGAAGCTCAGGTTCTCGATTGCGATCCCGGCGCAACCATGCTCCAGGGCGAGGGCGATCAGAATTCGATCAAATTAACCCGTACGGGTCATTTGTCGCCAACTGTGGATCATCCCCAGCCGACAGCTGCTAAGTGGCGGTGTGAAGGCTTGCAGGGCGGTTCAAGGGGAGTGCGGCTCGCGCGCCGATTCCAACCGTCCCCATGCGCAGATCGCGAAGCGGCGACGGCCTAGATCACGTACTTGTGCCCCTCTGTGTCCATGGTCACAGTGCTCCTGCCCTCGGACCGGAGAGGCGGATAACGGAAAAGACCCCGGCCCACTGGACCGGGGTCTTCAGAAACAGAGCGGACGACGAGGCTCGAACTCGCGACCTCAACCTTGGCAAGGTTGCGCTCTACCAACTGAGCTACGTCCGCATTGCCTCCGACCGGCTCTCACCGATCGGCGCGAGCACCAGCCTACCTGATCCACCAGAGTGGTCGGGACGGCGATGCAGAGCGGGTGACAGGAATTGCACACTGCGCCTTCCCCCTGGAAGGGGGATGTTCTACTACTGAACTACACCCGCGTGTACTCCGTGAGCCGGGCCTTTCGGCCTCGCCCCTCGGCGTGCTCCAGACTCTAGCTGACCAGGAGGGGTGCAACGCAAGTCGGCTGTACCGAGGGGCGGGTGACCGGTCGTCGGCCGAGGCTCACGGGCCGGACTAACGGCGCCGTACTCACTGTGCCGCCGCGAACGCCTCGTAGATCCGCTTGGGGATCCGGCCGCGCGCCGGGACGTCCATCTTGTTCGCCTGGGCCCAGGCGCGGACCGCCGCCGGGTCCGGGGCTACCTCCGTCTGCCGGTACGCCTTGCCCGACCTCGACCTCTTGCGGCCGGCCTCCAGGTAGGGCGCGAGCGCCTTACGCAGTTTCTTGGCATTGGCTTGGTTCAGGTCGATCTCGTACGACTTGCCGTCCAGTCCGAAGGCGATCGTTTCCTCCGCTTCCGAGCCGTCGATGTCGTCAAAGAGAGTGACCACGACACGCTGCGCCACGAATATCGGTCCCTTCGTGCGGCATCTCTGCGATGACGTGCCGAGACGCCCCGGAGATGTCGACTGTCCGCCAGTTATTGGCCAAAGTATCGGCTATTGCCAATTCATTTGTACAGGGCCAAGCATTGCTAAGTGAAGCCCGACTAAATCCGCCCGCGTGTCTCCGCGCAATAGGGATCCGGGGTGGATCCGGGATCTTTCCCGGATCTTTTCGCGAAGACACCTGCCCGATACCGGATCGTGATGGTCCACACGTAGCTTCCTACAACTCTACCCGCGTAGAAATTTTGTACGGGTAGTCTGAAGCCACATGCAGGAACCTGCTGAACCTGCTCAGCACCACACCACCGGGAGTGCCAGTGGCACGCGTCGTAGTCGACGTCATGCTCAAGCCGGAGATCCTCGACCCCCAGGGCCAGGCGGTGCAGCGCGCACTGCCGCGGCTGGGTTTCGACGGGATCTCCGACGTACGTCAGGGAAAGCGATTCGAACTGGAAGTTGACGGGCCCGTCGACGACGCAGCCCTCGCCCGCATCCACGATCTTGCGGAATCCTTCCTCGCCAACACGGTGATCGAAGACTTCACCGTGAAGGTGGAAGAAGTCGCGGAGGCCGCGAAGTGACCGCTCGTATTGGCGTCGTCACTTTCCCGGGAAGTCTCGACGATCGGGACACCCAGCGCGCGATCCGCCTCGCGGGTGCCGAACCGGTTGCTCTCTGGCACAAGGACAAGGACCTCCACCAGGTCGACGCGGTGGTCCTCCCCGGCGGTTTCTCCTACGGCGACTATCTGCGGGCCGGTGCCATCTCCCGGTTCTCGCCGGTGATGGAGACCGTCATCGAGCAGGCGAAGGCCGGCCTCCCGGTCCTCGGTATCTGCAACGGCTTCCAGATCCTCACCGAGGCCCACCTCCTCCCGGGCGGGATGCTCGGCAACAACCACCTCCACTTCATCTGCCGCGACCAGAAGCTGCGGGTGGAGAACGCGGACACCGCCTGGACCAGCGACTACACCGCCGGCCAGGAGATCCACATCCCGCTGAAGAACATGGACGGCCGGTACGTCGCCGACGAGCGCACCCTGGACATGCTGGAGGCCGAGGGGCGGGTCGTCTTCCGCTACCTGGACTTCAATCCGAACGGTTCGCTGCGCGACATCGCCGGTATCACCAACGAGGCCGGGAACGTCGTAGGCCTCATGCCGCACCCGGAGCACGCCGTCGAGCCGTTGATCGGCACCGGCCGCACGGACGGCCTCCCCTTCTTCACCTCGATCCTCAAGAAGCTGGTCAACGCATGAGCCGGACGCCTCTGGACACGGTCGAGCACGCGGCCGCGACCCCCGACGTCGAGCTGCCCTGGGCCGAACTCGGCCTGAAGAAGGACGAGTACGAGCGGGTGGTGGAGATCCTCGGCCGCCGCCCGACCGGCGCCGAGCTCGCCATGTACTCGGTCATGTGGTCCGAGCACTGCAGCTACAAGTCCTCGAAGGTCCACCTCCGCCAGTTCGGCGAGAAGGCCCCCCAGTCCGATGCACTGCTCGTGGGCATCGGCGAGAACGCGGGCGTCGTGGACGTCGGCCAGGGCTACGCGGTCACCTTCAAGGTCGAGTCGCACAACCACCCGTCGTACGTGGAGCCCTACCAGGGCGCGGCCACGGGTGTCGGCGGCATCGTCCGCGACATCATCGCGATGGGCGCGCGGCCGATCGCGGTCGTGGACCCGCTGCGGTTCGGTGCAGCCGACCACCCCGACACCAAGCGGGTGCTCCCGGGCGTGGTGGCGGGCATCGGCGGCTACGGCAACTGCCTCGGCCTGCCCAACATCGGCGGCGAGGTCGTCTTCGACGCCTGCTACCAGGGCAACCCGCTGGTCAACGCCGGTGCCATCGGCGTCATGCGGCACGAGGACATCCACCTCGCGAAGGCGTCCGGCGCGGGCAACAAGGTCATTCTGTACGGGGCTCGTACGGGCGGCGACGGCATCGGTGGCGCGTCGATCCTCGCCTCCGAGACCTTCGATGACGCCAAGCCCTCCAAGCGTCCCGCCGTCCAGGTCGGCGACCCCTTCCAGGAGAAGCTCCTCATCGAGTGCACCCTGGAGGCGTTCAAGGAGAAGCTGGTCGTCGGTATCCAGGACCTGGGTGCGGCCGGACTGTCGTGCGCCACAAGCGAGTTGGCGTCCAACGGCTCCGGCGGCATGCTCGTGACCCTGGACGACGTACCGCTGCGCGACTCGACCCTCTCGCCCGAGGAAATCCTCATGAGCGAGTCGCAGGAACGCATGTGCGCGGTCGTGGAGCCGGAGAAGGTCGACCGGTTCCTGGAGATCTGCGACAAGTGGGATGTCATCGCCACCGTCATCGGTGAGGTGACGGACGGCGACCGCCTGGAGATCTACTGGCACGGCGGCAAGATCGTCGACGTCGACCCGCGGACCGTGGCGCACGACGGCCCGGTGTACGAGCGTCCCTACGCCCGCCCGGACTGGCAGGACGCGCTCCAGGCGGACGACGCCAACAAGCTTGCCCGGCCCGCCACTTCGGAGGAACTGAAGGCCCAGGTCCTCCAGCTGGTGTCCTCCCCGAACCAGGCCTCCAAGTCCTGGATCACCTCCCAGTACGACCACTTCGTGCAGGGCAACACGGTGCTGGCCCAGCCCGAGGACTCCGGGATGATCCGCATCGACGAGGAGACCGGCCTCGGCGTGGCCATCGCGACGGACGGCAACGGCCGCTACGCGAAGCTGGACCCGTACGCGGGCGCCCAGTTGGCGCTCTCGGAGGCGTACAGGAATGTCGCCACGACGGGTGCCAAGCCGCTCGCGGTGTCGGACTGCCTGAACTTCGGCTCGCCCGAAGACCCGGCGGTGATGTGGCAGTTCGCGGAGGCCATCCGTGGACTGGCCGACGCCTGCCAGCAGTTGGGCACCCCGGTGACCGGCGGCAACGTCTCCCTGTACAACCAGACGGGCGAGGTGGCGATCCACCCGACCCCGGTGGTAGCTGTGCTGGGCGTCATCGACGATGTAGCCCGCCGCACGCCGGTCGCCTTCCAGGAGGAAGGCCAGCTGCTGTACCTGCTGGGCGACACGCGTGAGGAGTTCGGGGGGTCGGCCTGGTCGCAGGTCGTCCACGACCACCTCGGCGGCCTGCCCCCGAAGGTCGACCTGGAGCGTGAGCGGCTGCTGGCCGAGATCCTGATCTCCGCCTCCCGCGACGGCATGATCGACTCGGCGCACGACCTGTCCGACGGCGGTCTGATCCAGGCCGTGGTCGAGTCGGCGCTGCAGGGCGAGAAGGGCGCGCGCCTGATCGTCCCGGACGGTCTGGACGCCTTCACCTTCCTCTTCTCGGAGTCGGCGGGCCGCGCGGTCGTCGCCGTCCCCCGCTCGGAGGAGGTCCGCTTCAACGACATGTGCGGGGCGCGCGGCCTGCCAGTCACCCGCATCGGCGTCGTCGACGGCGACCTGATCGACGTCCAGGGCGAGTTCGCACTCTCCCTGGAGGAGCTGCGAGTGGCTCACGAGGGGACGATCCCGGCGCTGCTCAAGTAAGCAGTCGTACGACGATGAAGGCCTCGCCCGTTTCGACGGGCGGGGCCTTCGGCGACGCCGACTAACCTCACTTTCATGCCCCCGCCCAGAAAACGCCTCCGCACCTACGACCCGGCCCGCACCCGCGCCGCCGTGCTCGCCCAGTTCGGGAACGTGCGGGAAGGCGTCCGCACCCTCACTCCCGAGCAGCTCGCCCTCCCCACCCGGCTGGGCACCTGGCGCGTGCGTGAGCTGGTCGCGCACCTCGGGATGGCCCTCTCCGCCCTCGCTCGGTTCCTCGACCAGCCCGCGCCGGTGAAGCAGGACGCCACGCTGCTCGACTGGCCGTTCGCGACCGCCGCCAAGTCCGCGGCCATCGCCGACGTGGCCCACCAGCTCGCCGGGCAGCACCCGGACCTCGGCGCCTACCTCGCCGGCATCGAGCGGGACTTCACCACCCACCTGGACACCCACCTCGCCCCCCGCCTTCTGGCCACCAACGTGGGCGCGATGCCGCTCGCCGACTACGTCGTCACCCGCACCGTCGAACTCGTCGTTCACACGGACGACCTCAACGCCGCCGTCCCCGGCCTCGACATCCCGTACGACCGCCAGGCCCTCGCCGCCGCCACCCGGCTCCTCGCCGACGCCCTCGCCGTGAAGGCGCCCGGCGGCTCCACCGAGGTGCGGATCCCGCCGTACGCCGTCGTGCAGTGCGTCGAGGGGCCCCGGCACACCCGTGGCACCCCGCCCAACGTCGTCGAGACCGACCCGCTGACCTGGATCCGGCTGGCGACCGGGCGGGTCGAGTGGAAGGACGCCGTCGAGGAGGCGCAGGTCAGGGCGAGCGGGGAGCGGGCGGATCTGGGCGGGCTGCTGCCGATCATGAGCTGAACCGGGCTGAACTGAGCTGAACATGGCAACGGACTGATAACAGCCGATAGCGACACCGAACGCATTTCCCGTCGCGTGCGTCCAAGAGTCATGAAACGGACGACAGGCGTGAAGTACGCCGCCGCGGCCCTGGCCGGCACCGCCGTCCTGGCCGCCTGCGGCACGGAGTCCGGCAGCGGCGGCGGGAGCGGCTCGGTCGGCGGCGATGTGGACATCGCGGGCATCCGGTGGATTCCGCGGACGGTGACCGTGGACGGCAAGGACTACGCCCTGCCGAGCGGTGACGACTTCCGGCTCGACGAGGCCCACGTCACCTTCAAGCCGGGTACGGCCAAGCCGGACGAGGGCGGCGGCGAATCCGGCGGCACGGTGGGCTGCAACGACTTCGGCGCCGACGTCGAGGTCGACGGCGACACGGTCACGGTCTCCGACCTCGCCCAGACCGAGATCGGTTGCCCCGGTCCCGTCCAGGAGTTCGAGGAGCGGTTCGTGGGTGTCTTCCACGGCGACCTCAAGGCCGAGATCGACAAGGACGGTACGACCAAGACCCTCACCCTGACCAGGGCGAACGGAGACAGCATCACCCTGGCCGAGGGCGCCGCCGCGACCACCCCTCCGCTGACCGGCACCCGGTGGACGATCGACACCCTGCTGTCCGGCGAGGGCGACGACGGCTCGGCCTCGTCGCTCCCCGAGGGCGCCAAGGCGCACCTCACCCTCGCCGCGGACGGTACCGCGAGCGGAGCCCTCGGCTGCAACACCTTCCGCGGCAAGGCCACCGTCAAGGACGGCACCATCGAGTTCGGCCCCCTCGCGACCACGCGCATGGTGTGCTCGGGGCCCGTCATGAAGACCGAGCGGGAGCTGGCCGACATCCTCTCCGGGAAGGTCTCCTACCAGCGGAAAGACAACACCCTGACGCTCACGGCGGCCTCCGGTGCGGGCCTCGCCGCCCGTGCGGAGCAGGCGGCGGGGTCGGCGGCGAAGTAAGCAAGCCCACTGTCCGCGAATTCGGACCAGTGGTCGATCTCGCCTACACTCGGTGGCGTGCCACGTGGTGACGGTCGACTCAATCATGATCTGCTCCCCGGTGAGAAAGGCCCCCAGGACGCTTGCGGCGTCTTCGGTGTCTGGGCCCCGGGCGAAGAGGTCGCCAAGCTCACTTACTTCGGGCTCTACGCCCTCCAGCATCGAGGCCAGGAATCCGCGGGAATCGCGGTCAGCAACGGCTCCCAGATCCTTGTCTTCAAGGACATGGGCCTTGTCTCCCAGGTCTTCGACGAGACCTCGCTCGGCGCGCTCCAGGGTCATATCGCGGTAGGTCACTGCCGCTACTCGACCACGGGCGCCTCGGTGTGGGAGAACGCCCAGCCCACCTTCCGCGCGACGGCCCACGGCTCCATCGCCCTCGGCCACAACGGCAACCTCGTCAACACGGCGCAGCTCGCCGAGATGGTCGCCGACCTCCCCAAGCAGGAGGGCGGCCGCACCCCGCGCGTCGCGGCCACCAACGACACCGACCTGCTTACCGCGCTCCTCGCGGCCCAGGTCGACGACGAGGGCAAGCCCCTGACCATCGAGGAGGCCTCCCCGAAGGTCCTCCCGCAGGTCCGCGGCGCCTTCTCCCTCGTCTTCATGAACGAGAACACCCTCTACGCCGCCCGCGACCCGCAGGGCATCCGCCCGCTGGTCCTCGGCCGCCTGGAGCGCGGCTGGGTCGTCGCCTCCGAGGGCGCCGCCCTCGACATCGTCGGCGCGAGCTACGTCCGGGAGATCGAGCCGGGCGAGTTCATCGCGATCGACGAGAACGGCCTCCGTACCTCCCGGTTCGCGGAAGCGAAGCCCAAGGGCTGCGTCTTCGAATACGTGTACCTGGCCCGCCCGGACACCGACATCGCCGGCCGCAACGTCTACCTCTCCCGCGTCGAGATGGGCCGCCGCCTGGCCAAGGAAGCCCCCGTCGAGGCCGACCTGGTGATAGCGACTCCGGAGTCCGGAACCCCGGCCGCGATCGGCTACGCGGAAGCCAGCGGCATCCCCTTCGGCGCGGGTCTGGTGAAGAACGCGTACGTCGGCCGTACGTTCATCCAGCCCTCCCAGACGATCCGCCAGCTCGGCATCCGCCTCAAGCTGAACCCGCTCAAGGAAGTCATCAAGGGCAAGCGCCTGGTCGTCGTCGACGACTCGATCGTGCGCGGCAACACCCAGCGGGCCCTGGTGCGGATGCTGCGCGAGGCGGGCGCGGCGGAGGTCCACATCCGGATCTCCTCGCCCCCCGTGAAGTGGCCCTGCTTCTTCGGCATCGACTTCGCGACCCGCGCCGAGCTCATCGCCAACGGCATGACGATCGACGAGATCGGCACCTCCCTCGGCGCCGACTCCCTCTCGTACATCTCCCTCGACGGCATGATCGAGGCGACCACCATCGCCAAGCCGAACCTCTGCCGCGCCTGCTTCGACGGCGAGTACCCGATGGAGCTCCCGGACCCCGAACTGCTCGGCAAGCAGCTCCTGGAGACCGAGCTGGCGGCCGGTCCGGCCACCACGGCCGTGGCCGACGCGATCCGTCGCCCGTAAGCCTCGTACGTATCACCAACCCGAAAGATCCCAGGCAATGTCTGAGACCACCTCCGGTGCTTCCTACGCGGCTGCCGGCGTCGACATCGAAGCGGGCGACCGCGCCGTAGAGCTGATGAAGGAGTGGGTGAAGAAGGCGCAGCGCCCCGAGGTCCTCGGCGGCCTCGGCGGGTTCGCCGGCCTCTTCGACGCCTCCGCCCTCAAGCGCTTCGAGCGCCCCCTGCTGGCCTCCGCCACGGACGGCGTGGGCACGAAGGTCGACATCGCGCGCCAGCTGGGCGTCTACGACACCATCGGCCACGACCTGGTCGCCATGGTCATGGACGACATCGTGGTGTGCGGCGCCGAGCCGCTGTTCATGACCGACTACATCTGCGTCGGCAAGGTCCACCCTGAGCGCGTGGCCGCCATCGTGAAGGGCATCGCCGAGGGCTGTGTGCTCGCCGGCTGCGCCCTGGTCGGCGGTGAGACGGCCGAACACCCCGGTCTGCTCGGCCCGGACGACTTCGACGTCGCCGGCGCCGGTACGGGCGCCGTGGAGGCCGACCGGCTGCTGGGCGCGGATCGTATCCGTACGGGTGACACCGTGATCGCCATGGCGGCCTCGGGTCTTCACTCGAACGGGTACTCGCTCGTCCGGCACGTCCTACTGAACCAGGCCGGCCTGTCCCTGGACGCGCACATCGAGGAGTTCGGCCGCACCCTGGGCGAGGAGCTCCTGGAGCCCACGAAGATCTACTCCCTGGACTGTCTGGCCCTCACCCGCACCGCCGACGTACACGCCTTCTCACACGTCACCGGCGGCGGCCTGGCCGCCAACCTGGCCCGTGTGATCCCGGACACCCTGCACGCCGTCGTCGACCGGTCCACCTGGACCCCGGCCCCGGTCTTCGACCTCGTCGGCAAGACCGGCAACGTCGAACGCCTGGAACTGGAAAAGACCCTGAACATGGGCGTCGGCATGATCGCGATCGTCCCCGAGGAAGCGACGGACGTCACCCTGGCGACCCTGGCCGACCGCGGGGTCGAGGCGTGGGTGGCGGGCGAGATCACGGAGCGCGGAGACCACACGACGGGCGCGGAGATGGTCGGCGACTACGCCTAGTCCAATCCAGCCCCTCCGGCGTTTGAGGAGCGGGGTCCGGGGCAGAGCCCCGTGACGGCACGACGAAACCCGGCCCGGCACACAAAGCGCCGGACCGGGTGAGACGCGGTTAAGCCGCTGCAGGCAAAAGCACTACGCGCCGCGGCGTTGCGACGAGGGACCTGAGGATTGGTCGTCCTCGTCCTCATCGTCGTCGTTGTAGAGATCCGCGTACTGGGCGTACGGGTCGTCTTCCTCGTCGTCGTCGTCCTCGAACGGCTCGCCATTCGGCGGCTGGTTCGAAGTCGAAGCGCCCAGCTCATTGGCCAGACGCGACAGGTCAGTCCCGCCGCTGCTGTACTTCAGCTGGCGGGCGACCTTCGTCTGCTTGGCCTTTGCCCGGCCGCGCCCCATGGCTCGACCCCCTCGGATACGGGGCTCGGTGGCCCCAGAGTCTTGACACGCGTTCATGATCTGGAACGGGCTCTCCGTGGAGAGACCGGTCCGTAGGGCTTCCACGGTACCTGAGCCCAAGCCCATACGGTACGTCGCCCGCAGGACGGGCCAGGACCCACAACCCGCGAGGTGCCCTGTCCCCGCTGGTCAACCGCGATTTTAACCACTTCTTGGCGGCCGACCCGCCGATGGAAGTGAGAGTTCTCTCGAACTACCCATCGGCAGGTACCGGCCAAACTCCGGGAACGACTCCTGGCCGAGCTGCCGCCGAGCCGTTCCCGGACCGTCTCAGTGCCCCCGCGCCACCGCCGCCTCGTGCATCCGCTGCTCGGCGATCCGGTCGGCCGCCGCGGCCGGCGGAATCCCGTCCTCCTTCGCACGCGCGAATATGGCCAGCGTGGTGTCGAAGATCTTCGCCGCCTTGGCTTTGCACCGCTCGAAGTCGAACCCGTGCAGCTCGTCGGCGACCTGGATCACACCGCCCGCGTTCACCACGTAGTCCGGCGCGTAGAGGATCCCGCGGTCGGCGAGGTCCTTCTCCACGCCCGGATGGGCGAGCTGGTTGTTGGCGGCACCGCAGACGACCTTGGCGGTGAGGACCGGCACGCTGTCGTCGTTGAGCGCGCCGCCCAGCGCGCAGGGGGCGTAGATGTCGAGCCCCTCCACCCGGATCAGTGCGTCCGTGTCCGCGACCACCTCGACGGAGGGGTGCGCGTCGGCGATCCGGCGCACGGCGTCCTGCCGTACGTCCGTGATCACGACCTGGGCACCGTCCGCCAGCAGATGCTGCACCAGGTGGTGTCCGACCTTGCCGACGCCCGCGATGCCGACCTTGCGGCCGCTCAGCGAGGGGTCGCCCCACTGGTGCTGGGCGCTGGCCCGCATGCCCTGGTAGACGCCGAACGCGGTGAGGACGGAGGAGTCGCCGGCGCCGCCGTTCTCGGGGGACCGGCCCGTCGTCCAGCGGCACTCGCGCGCCACGACGTCCATGTCGGCGACGTACGTACCGACGTCGCACGCGGTGACGTACCGCCCGCCGAGCGAGGCCACGAACCGCCCGTAGGCGAGCAGCAGCGCCTCCGTCTTGATGACGTCCGGGTCCCCGATGATCACGGCCTTGCCGCCGCCGTGCTCAAGGCCGGCCATGGCGTTCTTGTACGACATCCCGCGAGCGAGGTTCAGCGCGTCGGCGACGGCCTCCGCCTCGGTCGCGTACGGGTAGAAGCGGGTACCGCCGAGCGCGGGGCCCAGCGCGGTGGAGTGGATGGCGATCACGGCCTTGAGGCCGGTGGCCCGGTCCTGACAGAGCACGACTTGCTCATGACCCCCCTGATCCGAGTGGAACAGGGTGTGCAGTACATCAGCAGGCGCGCCGGTTACGTCGGTCACGGTGGTGACTCCCTGGTAATTAGCGGCGGTTGGAGCTCGGGTCCCGTGCAGGTGGCGGGATCCGTCGGCATGAGCGTAGAGCCTCCACGGCCCGGCACCCGCGCCGTGTTCAGGATCACCTACTCCCGGAGTACGCCCGTGCGACGATTTGCATAGTTTTCCCGCACGTTTGTGAGCGGGTTTCGGAGGTTTTCCTGACGGACGGCGGGGGAGGGACCAGGCGTGCCCAAGGTGTCCTCGCTGATCGTTCCCTACGCGACCTATCTCCGCGTGTACGAACCGCTGGCCGCCTTCCCCGAGCCCGAGCGCAGTCACTGGGCGCGCTACGCCCGGCGCGCCGACCGTCCCTCGTACCAGGACGAACTGCGCCGCGCCCTGGCCGACTTGCTGCCCACCCCGCCGATCCCGGTGCCGGTGCACGAGAGCAGCGACGCGTTCGTGCTCGACGTGGACGGGGTGCTGTGCGTGTGCCCCTGGCGGACCCGGCTGCGCGGCTGGCAGGCGCTCGGCGACCTGGCCGAGGAACTTCCGGCGCCGGTCCTGGACGCGGTCCTGCCCCCGCTCGTCCGGCACCAGGCCACCCAGGACTACGAGCGCTGGCTGACCCGCAATCCCGACGCCCGCCCCTGGATCCGCACGGCGACCTGGCAGGTGCCGCTGAACTGGTTCGTGCTCGTCTCGGACGAGGAGCGGGAGTTCGGCAAGGGCACGGGGGACGTCGGGGGCTCAGCGGCCTCCGGGGGCGAGCTGCCCGTGCTGCGGTACCGGACGCCGATGGTGCAGGCGCGGCGGCGGGTGGCGCGGGGGCTGCGGACGCTCAAGGACACCATCGACGAGGGGCCGCTGATCGACGGCCTGGTGGACGTGGGCCGCTGGCTGGAGGAGTTCCATCCGCGCTCGCTGGTGGAGCTGGACTACGGCGGCCTGGTGCATGTGCTGCCGGCCGGCGAGCTGGAGGGCGATCACTCGGCGGCGGACGTGGCCGCGGGGATCGAGGCGCTGCGCAGCGGGGACGGGGCCGCCGCGGGTGAGGCGTACGGGCGGCTGGTGGAGCGGTGGCGGTCGGTGCGGGACCGGCGGTCGGCGAACTGACGTTTGACTCACGGCGTCACTTGAGGTTTCGTCAACATCACACGAACCAGGGACGTAGGTCCCGATCCGGGCTTTTGCCTCAAGCGTGACGGAACGCACGTACGCATCCCTTGCGTTGCTTGCCCCCCCTCATGCCAAAATAGGACAAGGAGTCCGGGGAGGACTCTCTCCGTCCTGCTGTGGGCGGAATCTCAGCATTGCACGCTTTGGGGGGTCTTGGGACTCCTGATCGTCCTGTGACTGATCGTCACAGTGGCGTGACTGTCCGCTATGGCATGGTCCATCGGCTTCCGTCGCCGATGAACACCTGGGGGGCAATTCCATCGGTTTGGCCGACGCGGCTGGACAGATGGTGTAGTTGTAGTGCCGAGGACAAGCCGTTCGTCCTATAACCGACTCGACTCGCGTCCGCCATTTCGGGCAACGCGGGTCAAGGTGCAGAATTTAGAGGAAAGAACCGAGAAGGTTCGGTTCTCCCGAGGAGGCCGCTCATGACCGCTCGCACCCCTGATGCCGAGCCGCTGCTGACCCCGGCTGAGGTCGCCACGATGTTCCGTGTTGACCCCAAGACGGTCACGCGGTGGGCGAAGGCCGGCAAGCTCACTTCGATCCGCACGCTCGGCGGGCACCGCCGTTACCGCGAGGCGGAGGTCCGTGCTCTGCTCGCGGGCATCCCGCAGCAGCGCAGCGAAGTCTGACAACTCAATATCCGGGCAAACCGGCAGGTCCCCCAACCGGCCGTGAGGTCCGAACCAACAGCTCCAAGCGACGCGGGTTCTGCCCCAACGGGACCCACGCCCAAGCTCTTCAAGGCTTTCTGAGCGACACCAACAGGGTGCGTCGTAGATCGCGCTGGACTCCGCCGAGTCCAGCGCGATCTTTTTTGTGCCTGGCTGTGGGCTTGCGTGTGCCTGGCGCGCCGGTCTGTGAGGAGCCTTGTCGGAGTCTGGGGAGGGCTGTCGGATCTCCTGTGGACGGCGTCGGGAGGATCGACGGGGCAGCCCTCGGGGTGGTGCAATTGCACATATTAAATTGACCAGTTGTAGGTGAGGGGTAAGTACCTCGGTTTCAAAAACTCATGCGGTGACACCCGTCACATGCCGGAGTCCTTGTTGCCCCTGGCCTATCTGCGCTAAAGGAGTCACACGCTCCAGCGTCCCATCGTGGGGCGGGCGTTGGGCCCGTCGATGGTCACGCCGGGGAGGGACTCTCGTCCTCGACCACCGCCTCCGGCGGTTCGGCGGTGTAGGGGCCGTCCATCGCCAGGCGCTGCAGGCGGTGGCAGATCGGGCAGTGGTGCGTTGAGTGGCGATACGGCGAGGCGGCCGACAGATGCGCGCGGAGTAGGGCACGTGTCTCACGCCTGGACGATGTCGCCATGTCCCACCTCCGCGGCCCGCCAGGGAACGGGCCCTGGTTTCTGAGTACCGGTGGATTGTCCGGACGTCAAGACGGCAGGGGGCCCACAGGGCGCCGGGGAACGCACAAGAGCCCGGATCCGAAGACCCGGGCTCTTGCTGTTACTTGCGGTCCTGACGGGATTTGAACCCGCGGCCTCCACCTTGACAGGGTGGCGAGCACTCCAAACTGCTCCACAGGACCTTGCTTTGCGGCACTTGGTATTGCGCTGTGCTGCGAGAAGAGACTGTACAGGAGGGTGAGCCCCCGGTCGAACTCACCCAGTGTGCGGTGTCCGTTACGGTACGGCCGCGTCGATCGCCTTCACGATGCGCTTGTCGGAGACGGGGTACGCCGTGCCGAGGGCGTGGGCGAAATAGCTGACGCGGAGTTCCTCGATCATCCAGCGGATGTCCGTGACCGAGGACGGGATCGGGCGGCCCTGGGGCATCTGCTCAAGCAGCCACGCGTACTCGTCCTGCATCTCGTGGACCTTCTCCATACGGGTCGTGTCCCGCTGGACGTTCGTCGGCATCTGCTGGAGGCGCCGGTCCGCGGCGACCAGGTAGCGCATCAGGTCGGGCAGTCGGCGGATCCCCGTCTCCGTCACGAAGCCGGGCTTCACGAGGGCGTCCAGCTGCGTCCGTACGTCCGCGAGGTTGGCGAGCAGCACAGGGCTCCGTACGCCCTTCAGACGGCGCTCACAGGCCTGCCAGGCGGCCAGGACCTGCTGCACCTGGCCGACCGTGCGGACCGTCGTGTCGACGATCTCCGCGCGCACCTTGTCGTAGAGCTTCCGGTACGACTCCTCGTCCCACGCCGGTCCCCCGAAGTCGCCGATCAGCTTGTCCGCCGCCGCCATCGCGCAGTCGTCGAACAGGGCCTGGATCGAGCCGTGCGGGTTCGCGGAGAGCGCGAGCTTCTGCGGGTTGGTGAGCTTGTCTGAGGCGAACTTGCCCGGGTTCACCGGGATGTTGCGCAGGATCAGGCGCCGCGTGCCCTTCCACATGGCCTGCTGCTGCTCGGCCTCCGTGTCGAAGAGCCGTACGGACACCGTGTCGCCGTCGTCTACCAGCGCCGGGTACGCCTTGACCGGCTGGCCGGCCCGGCGGGTCTCGAAGAGGCGGGTGAGCGTGCCGATCGTCCAGTCGGTCAGGCCCTTGCGCTCCAGGGACTCGCCGCCCTCGCGTTCGGCGGTGGCCGCCGCCGCTTGGGAGATGGCCTGGCGTGCCTTCGGCTTCAGGCGCAGCTTCAGCGCCTCCAGGTCCTTGTCCTCGTCGAGCTTGCGGCGCCGCTCGTCGACGATCCGGAAAGTGATGCGCAGATGCTCGGGAACCCGGGACCAGTCGAAGTCGTCCGCGGTGAACGGGACCCCGACCATGCGCTTCAGCTCCCGCGCCATCGTGACGGGCAGCGGCTCCTGCAGCGGCACCGCACTGTCCAGGAAGCGCTTCGCGAAGTTCGGCGCCGGTACGCAGTTACGGCGGATCGGCTTCGGGAGGGAACGGATCAGCTCCGTCACCAGTTCCTCCCGCAGACCCGGGATCTGCCAGTCGAAGCCCTCGTCGGTGACCTGGTTGAGCACCTGGAGCGGGATGTGGACGGTGACGCCGTCCGCGTCCGCGCCCGGCTCGAACTGGTACGTCACCCGGAACTTCAGCGGCCCCTGCCGCCACGAGTCCGGATAGTCGTCCTTCGTGACCGCCTCGGCCGACTCGCGGATGAGCATCGCCCGCTCGAAGTCGAGGAAGTCGGGCTGCTCGTGCCGCTTGTGCTTCCACCACGAGTCGAAGTGGGCGCCGGACACGACGTGTTCGGGGACTCGCTGCTCGTAGAAGTCGAAGAGGGTGTCGTCGTCGACCACGATGTCCCGGCGCCGCGCCCGGTGCTCCAACTCCTCGACCTCGCTGAGGAGTTTGCGGTTGTCGGCGTAGAACTTGTGGTGCGTGCGCCAGTCGCCCTCGACGAGCGCGTTGCGAATGAAGAGTTCGCGGCTCGTCTCCGGGTCGATCCGGCCGTAGTTGACCTTGCGCTGGGCGATGATCGGGACGCCGTACAGCGTGACCTTCTCGTACGCCATCACCGCGGCCTGGTCCTTCTCCCAGTGCGGTTCGCTGTACGTGCGCTTCAGGAGGTGTTCGGCGAGGGGCTCGACCCACTCCGGCTCGATCTTCGCGTTGACGCGGGCCCAGAGGCGCGAAGTCTCCACCAGCTCCGCCGACATGACGAAACGCGGCTGCTTCTTGAACAGGGCCGAGCCCGGGAAGATCGCGAACTTGGCGCTCCGCGCGCCCAGATACTCGTTCTTGTTGCCTTCCTTCACGTCCTTCATGCCGATGTGCGACAGCAGACCGGCGAGGAGGGAGACGTGGACGCTCTGGTCGGCCGCGTCGCCTTCGTTCAGATGGATGCCCATCTGCTTGGCGACGGTTCTCAACTGCGTGTAGATGTCCTGCCATTCGCGAATGCGCAGGAAGTTCAGATACTCCTGCTTGCACATGCGCCGGAAGGAGGAGGAACCCCGCTCCTTCTGCTGCTCGCGGATGTACCGCCAGAGATTCAGATACGCGAGGAAGTCGCTCGTCTCGTCCCTGAAGCGGGCGTGCTGCTGGTCGGCCTGCGTCTGTCTGTCCGCCGGGCGCTCGCGCGGGTCCTGGATGGAGAGCGCGGCCGCTATGACCATGACCTCGCGGGCACAGCCGTTCTTGTCGGCCTCCAGGACCATCCGGGCCAGCCGCGGGTCCACGGGGAGCTGGGCGAGCTTGCGGCCGGTGTCCGTGAGCCGCTTGCGTACGTCCTTCTGCGCCGGGTCCAACGCGCCCAGTTCCTGGAGGAGTTGGACGCCGTCACGGATGTTGCGGTGGTCCGGCGGATCGATGAACGGGAACTTCTCGATGTCGCCGAGGCCGGCCGCGGTCATCTGGAGGATGACGGAGGCGAGGTTCGTACGGAGGATCTCCGCGTCCGTGAACTCCGGGCGGGCGAGGAAGTCGTCCTCGGAGTAGAGGCGGATACAGATGCCGTCGGACGTACGGCCGCAGCGGCCCTTGCGCTGGTTGGCGCTGGCCTGGCTGACCGCCTCGATGGGCAGGCGCTGGACCTTGGTGCGGTGGCTGTAGCGGCTGATGCGGGCGAAGCCGGGGTCGATGACGTACTTGATGCCGGGGACGGTCAGGGACGTCTCGGCGACGTTGGTAGCCAGAACGATCCTGCGCCCGGTGTGCTGCTGGAAGACGCGGTGCTGCTCGGCGTGCGAGAGGCGGGCGTAGAGGGGGAGGACCTCGGTACCCTGCCCATTAGCGCCTCCGGCGCGGGGGTAGTTCTTCTTCGTGAGCGCGTCGGCGGTGTCGCGGATCTCCCGCTCGCCGGAGAGGAAGACGAGGATGTCTCCCTTCCCCTCCCCCTGCAGCTCCTCCACGGCATCGCAGATCGCGGTGATCTGGTCGCGGTCGGAGTCGTCGCCGTCCTCTTCGAGGAGGGGCCGGTAGCGGACCTCCACGGGGTAGGTCCGGCCGCTGACCTCGATGATCGGCGCCTCGCCGAAGTGCCGGGAGAAGCGCTCCGGGTCGATCGTCGCCGAGGTGATGATGACCTTGAGGTCGGGCCGCTTCGGCAGCAGCTGGGCGAGATACCCGAGCAGGAAGTCGATGTTGAGGGACCGCTCGTGGGCCTCGTCGATGATGATCGTGTCGTAGGCGCGCAGCTCGCTGTCGGTCTGGATCTCGGCGAGCAGGATGCCGTCCGTCATGAGCTTGATGAACGTCGAGTTCTGGTTCACCTGGTCGGTGAAACGGACCTTCCAGCCGACGGCCTCCCCGAGCGGGGTGTTCATCTCCTCCGCCACACGCTCGGCGACCGTACGGGCGGCGATACGGCGGGGCTGGGTGTGCCCGATCATGCCGCGCACGCCACGGCCGAGCTCAAGACAGATCTTCGGGATCTGGGTCGTCTTGCCGGAACCGGTCTCACCGGCGACGATCACGACCTGGTGATCGCGGATGGCTGCCGCGATGTCGTCCTTCTTCTGGCTGACGGGCAGCTGCTCGGGATAGCTGACCGCGGGCACGTGCGAGCGCCGCTCGGCCATGCGCCCCTCGGCCTTCGCGACCTCCGCGTCGATCTCGGCGAGGACGGCGGCGCGGGCCTCCGGCTTGCGGATCCTGCGCGCGCCTTCGAGCCTGCGCCCGAGCCGGTGCGCATCACGCAGGGACAGCTCGGTCAGGCGGGCGGCGAGATCCCCGAGAGCGGGAGAGCCGGGGGCGGGGGCAGGGTGCGTAGACATACGCGATCCAGGATCTCATCCCCGGGAAATCCGTGGCGAACGCTTTTGCCGCCGTGCGCTGCGGCCCCGGCTCAGGACGTCTGCTGGGCCGGTGGCGCCGGGGGTGCCGGCGGTGTCAGCTGCGCGGCCTGGGCCTGCTCGGCCTGCGCCTGCGTGGCCGCCGCCTGCGCCTGGGTTGTCGCTGCTTGCGCCTGAGAGGTCGCCGCCTGCTGCTGGGATGTCGCGGCCTGCTGCTGGACCATCGACTTCGCCGTGTTCGATACGGCCTTGATGCCCAGGTAGGCCGTGGTGATGCTGCTCACCGCGGTGAACGCGGCGGTGAGGACGCCGATGATGACGGTCTTGTCGCCGCCGAGCCGCCACACGCCGAAGATCGCGACACCGGAGATCGCGAGGTTGCTGATGATCACCGCGAGCATTCCGTAACGAGCCCGGTGTTCTTCGAGCTGTATCTCCGGATCGCCCTTGATGTGGTCCCGTGCCATCGGTCTCCCCTGCCCAAGCCGGAACGTCAAAGACCCCGTCCGAGGGACGGGGTCCTTGCGTGGTGGCTGGGGCCGGGGTCGAACCGGCGACCTATCGCTTTTCAGGCGATCGCTCGTACCAACTGAGCTACCCAGCCACGAGGTTCCTGACGAAACCTCAGCGGTCCTGACGGGATTTGAACCCGCGGCCTCCACCTTGACAGGGTGGCGAGCACTCCAAACTGCTCCACAGGACCAAGCTGTTGCGTACGACAGTGTCGCACACGGTTTTGCGTGCCCCCAACGGGATTCGAACCCGTGCTACCGCCTTGAAAGGGCGGCGTCCTAGGCCGCTAGACGATGAGGGCTATCGGCCCGCCTGGGCGCCTCGCGGCGCGTCGGGGACGTGAGAAGCATATGGGATGGCGGGAGGTATCGCCAAAACGGTTTACGGGCCCGTTGGAGAGGGGGTTCGGGAGGGGGTTCCGGAGGGAGTGGGCGTAGGGGTCGATGTCGAGGGAGTCGGAGTCGCGCCGGGCTGGTTCTCCTCCGGCAGGTGTCGGCTGACCTCCGCCGTGGTCAGGCCCAGACCGCCCAGTTTGATCTCGTCCCAGGCCTGGAGGCGACGGGTGTCCCGGTCGACGTAGAGGATCGAGGCCTCGATGGGGTCGGGGTACTTGCCCTCGATGGCGCGCAGGCCGCTGCCGCCGGTGGAACCCTCGATGCGCAGGCGGGTGCCGTGCTCCATGACCTCCATCTCGGCGTGGTGGAGGTGGCCGGCGAGGACGAGCGGGACCTCGCCGTCGGTCTCGCGCGCGGCCGACGGTTCGTGGGCGACGGCGATGTCGACGGGGGTGCCCCGGGTCCGCTGGACGTGGAGGGAGGCGGCGAGGCGGTCGCCGGCGAGTTCCTCGGACTGCTCGGCGCCGGGGGTGGCCGTGCGGTCGGGGGTGAACTGGGGGTCGCCGATGCCGGCGAAGCGGATGCCGGCGACCGTCTCGGCGTGGCCGTCGTCGAGGACGTGGACGTTCTTCATGCGTTCCAGGTAGGCCTGGGTGGTCTGCGAGTCGTGGTTGCCGCGGACCCAGACGTAGGGGGCGCCCAGGTCCTCGATCGGGTCGAGGAAGGCGTTCTCGGCGGCCGAGCCGTGGTCCATGGTGTCGCCGGAGTCGACGATCACGTCCACCTGGTACTGCTCCACGAGCGAGGCGATGATCTTCCAGCTCGCCGGGTTCAGATGGATGTCCGAGACGTGCAGCACGCGGATGGTCGTCGGGTCGGGCTGGTAGGCGGGGAGCGTGGATGTGGCGTCGTAGAGCTTCGTCACGTTGGTCACCAGACGCGCCAACTCCTTCTGGTAGACGTCGAATTCGGTGACGATGCTGCGCGCGCTGCCGACCAGGGAGGGGGCCGAGCTGAGCAGGCCGGAGAAGCGCGGTTCCAGGACCGACTTGGGGTTCCAGGTCGCGTACGCCGTGGCCCCGGAGGCCGCGAGGAGGGCGAGGGCGAGGCCGCCGGCGGCGAGGGCGCGGCGGGGCCGGCGGTAGACCGCGAGGCCGAGGGTGGTGGCCCCGGCGACGACGGCGACGCAGGAACGTACGGCCAGATCGAGCGTGCCGTGCTCGACGTCGTGGGCGACCTCGTCCTGGAGGCCGGAGAGCCGCTCGGGATGGTCGACGAGGGCCTGCGAACGGACCGGGTCGAGCTGGTCGACGTTCACGTCGAGCCGGACGGGAGCGGTATGGCTGTCCAGATGAAGGGCGCCCAACGGGGAGACGTTGATCTTCGTGCCGCCGATGAAGGAGGGGCGCAGGGTCATCGTGGTGTTCATGGGACCGACCTGCGCCCGCACGTTCCCGACGATCAGCAGCCCCATCCAGGCCCCGATCAGCACCACGGCAACCAGCCCCAGGGCACGCACCCAGGGATGCGGCTGCGCGACGAGCTCGACCACCGGATGCGGACGGCGGCCTCGATAGTGCCGGGCGAGCGCACGTGGCGCCCTGCGGATACGGTTCAGCGCTGCTACGGGGAGCCGGGCCATTGGTCCCGTATGCCCAAGGGTGGGGACCGGTATGCGGGAGGCGCACATGCGGTCCGTGGGATGTTCCCGACTCTCGTACGAGGGTTACGAGCACGTCGTGCCGGACAATGGGCCTGTGCTGGAAATGACGCGCGAGGACTTCGAGGAACTGGTCGCCGAGGCGCTGGACCGGATCCCGCCGGAGCTGACGCGGCTGATGGACAACGTGGCGGTCTTCGTCGAGGACGAACCCCCCGCCGACGATCCCGAGCTGCTCGGCCTCTACGAGGGCACCCCGCTCACGGACCGCGGCGAGTGGTACGCGGGCGTCCTGCCGGACCGGATCACCATCTACCGGGGGCCGACGCTGCGGATGTGCGGGTCGCGGGAGGAGGTTGTGGCGGAGACCGAGGTGACGGTGGTGCAGGTTATTCCGTCGTACACCTCTTGGGTAGGGCTTAGGCCGGTCGCGTGAGAGTCCCTGGGACCTGCGGTTTTCCCGGCCTCCGGGCGGGCGCGGATCAGCCCCAGCCCAGCTCGTGAAGCCGTTCGTCGTCGATCCCGAAGTGGTGGGCAATCTCGTGGATCACGGTCACGGCGACCTCGTGCACTACGTCTTCCGTGGTCTCGCAGAAACGCAGCGTCGGTCCCATGTAGATCGAAATGCGGTCGGGGAGTACTCCTGCGTACCACTCGCCACGGTCTGTGAGTGGGGTGCCCTCGTAGAGGCCCAGTAGCTCGGGGTCATCGGCCGGGGGTTCGTCTTCCACGAACACGGCAACGTTGTCCATGACCCGGGTCAGTTCCGGCGGAATCTGGTCCAGGGCCTGGCTCACGAGTTCCTCGAACGCGTCGCGTGTCATCTCCAGCACAGAGCCATTGTCAGGGACGAGGTGCCTGTGGCGGAGGCCCGGAGAGCTCTTGTCTCTTGCTGGGGGAGATTGCCGATGGATCCCGTGCATGGATCCGTCCGCTCTCTCAGGGGGTCGGAGAGCGGACGGAGGTCTATCGCGACCCTGACCCTGCGGTCGCCGTGGGGCCCCTACCGGGGCGGGAGATCAGGCCTCGGGGCTGGTGAAGGAGTGGCAGGCGCAGCCACAGCGGGGCTGGAGCAGGATTCCCTTGGCTCCGGGGAGCGGGATGTCCTTGGTCTGGCGGCAGTCGCCATGCAACTCGTCGTACGCCGGGCGTTGCGCCAGCGTGCATTCAGCCGACAGCGGTGGAGCATCCGCGGCGGGTGCGCTCATGACTCGTCCCTGTCCCCGTCGTCTGTCGGACAGCTGCCGAGGATCACGAGTTCAAGCACGCTGGCGGCCTTGCACAGGGCGCCCGGTCGGCTCATCGGCACCAACCAGTACGAGGCGTGAGTGTGCTCGTCCGGCTCGATGCGGTCGGTGCGCGGCACACCCAGATAGGTGCCGTCGCCCAAGCACTCGGCGGTCCGTGTCGCCCACACCTGGGAGGTGCCGGGCGGTACCAGGGCGTAGTAGCGGTTGAATCCGGGGTCGTGGACGACCGGCCCGTCCATGTGCTCAGCAAGCCATGCGCTCACAGTGGACGGCTCGTCGCTCCGGGCGGCGGCATGGACGACGTCTTCGGGGATACGGACCGCATCGAAACTCTGTCCCAGCGGGATCATCGCGAGCTGCGCGGCACTGCTCCACTCGCTCCGCACGGCGCTCGGCGACGGGTGGGCGGAGGCCAACCACTCCTGAACGGTCCCGCCGCGGACTGGGCTGGTTGACGATGTGCAGGCGTCTTTGGGGGCCGTAGTCTCGGCCATGTCAGCGCTCCTTGTCAGCGTTGGCCACGCCCCGGGGCCGTCGCGAGCGGTCGCCGGGGTCCTGAACGCCTCAACCTTCCAGTGGTGCAAGGCTGCTGACTTCCCGTCCGTGGGTATCCCCCTGATGGGTAGGCTGCCTACTGGGCAACTGGACATCGGGCGCGACGAGGCATCTCATGACCAGCTACGAACCGCCAACTGCGCTTCCGCGCAAGCTCCTTGACCGCGCGGACATGAAGGCTGCGATCGCGGCTCACGACTTCGGCACGGTGTTCCGCCTCGCCCGCACTGAAGCGTTGATCAGTTATTCGAAGATCGCGGCCGAGTGCGACATGAAGCCGGAGCGAGTAGGTCTTCTGGCCCGTGGGCAGGGAACCGTGAGCACGTTCGAGAAGATCGCGCGCATTGCGGACGCGCTGAGGATCCCGGGGCACATGCTCGGTCTGGCTCCGCGCTCCTGGGAGGCGGCGTCGATACCGACGCGCGGCGTCCCTCCCGTGACTGCCCGCGGTCCCGGCACGGACGGAGACGAGTTGCGGCGCAGGAAGTTCCTCAAGGCTTCGGCTGGGGCCGGGCTCGTCGTCGGCCTGCCCGAACTGAGCCGTGCTGAAGCGGGCGGCCGAGTCGGCGCTGATCTCCCGGGACGGCTGAGGGAGCGTACGGCGCGATTACGTCGGCTCGACGACGTTCTTGGCGGTGCCGATACCTACCGGGTCTATCTGGGCGAGTACGAGGCAACCAAGGCTCTGTTGCGCGACGCGACGTACTCCGAGAAGACCGGGCGGGCTCTGCTGTCGGTGCTTGCAGAGCAGGCGCAGCAAGCTGGTTGGGCTGCTTTCGATGGCGGCCGGCGTGAGGATGCGACCGGGCTGTACGAGGCGAGTCACAGTGCGGCGGTCGACGCGGGTGATGCTGAACTGGCGGGCAATGCGCTCGCCTTCCTCGCGTATCAGACCGTCAGTGGTGATCGGCGGGCCGGAACAGAGATCGCCGCTCGATCTTGCGCGACGGCCGGTCCGGAGGCGGCACCGGGAGTTCGCGCGCTGTTGCACGAGCGGCTCGCATGGGCTCACGCGGTTGCCGGCCTGGCGGCTGAGACGGAACGGGCCCTGGAATCCGCACAATCCGCGCTTGCCGAGATCGACGGCGCCCCTCAGCCGGACTGGGTTGCGTGGGTCGACCAGAACGAACTACAGATCATGGGCGGTCGGTGCTGGACGGAGTTGCGTCGCCCGCTCCGGGCGGTCCCTGTCCTTGAGGACGCGCTGTCGCGGTACGACGACGCACACGCGCGGGACAAGAGCCTGTACCTGTCGTGGCTCGCGGACTCCTACCTGACCGCCGGTGAGGTCGAGCAGGCAGCCACCGTGACCGGCCGCGCGCTCGAACTGTCCGCCGGCGTCGCCTCGGTACGGCCACGGCAGCGTCTGTCTCCGGTGTTGAAGCGGCTCCGCGAGCACCGGGCGCTGCCCGCCGTCGCCGGAGTCCTGGAGAAGGCCAGGGCCTGACCCCTACTCGGTGGGTTCCGTGCTCGCGGCCAGCCACCGGAGACAGGCCTCCGATCCGGCCACGATGGGCACGGCGGCAATCTCGGGGGTCTTCCATGGGTGGTGGCTGAGCAGGTGCGCTTCAAGCTCGGGGTACCGGTCCTGGCGGGTCTTCAGCAACAGCTGCCATTCCTCGCCGGTCCCGAACTCACCGTCGTGCCAGAAGACGGAGATCACAGGGCCGATGATCTGAGCTCCTGCGGCCAACCTCCCCTGCACGACTGATTGGGCCAGCTCTACTGCCTGTTCACGGGTCTCCGTCGCTGTGGATACCTGCACGAACTCAGTCATGAGCGCGAGCCTATCCACCGGTCGCACGGGAGTCTCCGGGCTCTGAACTTCTGCTGCCGAGCGACTCCAGCCGGCTTGACCGCCGACCGCCGCAAACCTCTTGACGTTTCCTACTGCAAACATACATGCTTGCTACTCATCAGGACGAGTGCGGGCCTCTGGTCCGTCTCGTCATCCTGCGAGTCGAGAGGGTCTGTATGAGAAGGTTCTGGATTTCGCGCAAGCGACTCGGGCTGTGGTTGGCTGCCGTTATTGCGGCTGTGGTCGGATTCGTCGGTGTGGATGTGGCAACGGCGGTTGCCGCCCCCGAGGCGGGCTACGCCCGGCAGTCGGTGACGGTCGGTTCGACCAAGACCGTGGCGGTCAACGGGCTGCGGCTCCGCGCCAAGCCCGGCTACAACGGCTACATCAAGGGCCTGCTCTACCGAGGCGATCGTGTCTACATCCGCGAGACCTACGCCCAGTCGTACACCAGGAACTGGGTCGGGGTCGTGCTCACGCAACGCAGCAAGGGCGGGCTCCCGCGCCTGACGTTCGGCTACGTGTACAAGGCCTACCTCAGGTAGGCCCGGAAGTCGTCGGGAGGCGCCCCCGATGATGTCTCCAACCTCCGTGTCCCCCTTCCCAAGCGGATCAGGAAGGGGGACACAACTCGTTCTGGGTGCAACCGCGACGCACGAGTTTGCGTCCGCACATTTGTGTGAGGCTGGTGTGCTTGATGGGCAAGGGGTGTGTTCGCTATGGCTGCGGAAGCTTCTTCAGGCGAGTTACGTGACGGCGAGACGGGGTGGGTCCGAGACGTGGACTACATCCGCGCGTGGGCCAAAGCCCGTGATGCCGCTGAGGAGTTGAACAGGCTCCTTGCTGCACTTGGATTGCGTCGTGAAGATCTTCACGCAACGCCCCACACCGACGACGAGGGCAACGGCATGGTGCGACTCAAGGGCACGCTGGAGGGGATCCACGCGGTGGCCGAGGCCCTGAAGCGGGCCGGCGCTTGAGCGAGTTCGGGTGAGCGGCGAGCTGTTGGGGCGCGGGGGTGTGCAGTTGACGGCCTCGACCACAGGGGGCTTGGCCAACACCACCAGGACGCTTCCTCGCAATGTACGGGTGGGAGCCTGGAATCATGACTCACTCATTGCACGTGGTGGTGTCACCTCCGTCCCCGACGGGCGGTCGTCACGTGCGCCTGGACGGCGAGATCCTCGGCCTCGCGTACGGCCTGCGCGATGTCGTGGAGTTCCTTCGGCGGGCGGGGCTGGAGATCGAGCCGGAGGAAGCGGCCGTCTCCAATCTGATCGAGTGGCGTGGTGCGGGCCCGGAGCACTGGGGGACCGAGACTCGTCACCCGTAGCCAGGCCTTCGTGCCCACCGATGACGAAAAGACGCCCCTCCGGCTGTCTGCCTCTGGCGTCCGGCCGCTGGGCCTCACACCATGGAGCCCGAGGCCGGCGGGAGGGAAGATGATGAGGCGGAGAACCGTCGGGAGCCCGTTACGGACGCGTGGGCGCGGCAAAGTCCGAGTCGAGGAAGACGACAAGGGCCACCAGTGGGTGACCTGCTCGGGCTGCCGCCTGAATGCGTTCGCCCCGGGCGTGTCACCTGCGAAGTTTCAGGCTCGGCAGCATGCGGACACGTGCACGGATTAGTTCCTGGCACGCGTCGGGCACGCCTGCGTCGGCGGCGCTGTGAAGTCGGGTCGGCACTCCCACGCTCGATCTTGGATCCGTGGGTCCCGTCAGCTACGCGATAGACGGCTCTCGCGGCATTGAACGGGAAGGAAACCGAGGCGGCGGTCCAGCATGAGCCCAGCCGCCTCGGAAACCTACAACTTTCTGATCCGTAGTTCTATGTGGATCGGGCACTGAAGGTCATACAAGCCGCGACGAGTCCCGTAGTGGCCGATGTCCGATGCTGGTGGTTGCTGGGGTTGCCGTGCTCTGCTGCCGAACAGTTCGTATGGCTCAGTGAGCATCGACGAGGCGGCTGCTTGTGAACGTCCCGAGCGAAGCTGCCGCGCCTGCGCACCGCTTGCTCAGGGCATCGGCAGCGTAAGGTGCCCCGCAAGAAGCCGGGTCGGCCCGTTACACGGCGGATAGAACGGTTGTAAGCGCGACCGCCAGTAGTTGACCCGATCGATTGAAAACCCGCCTGGCTAGGCCGCATCGTCGTATCGTGTTGTCACCACTGAGGCAGCCAAGGAGGCAATGTGACTGGGTTCGAGACTATTGCGTACAAGGTCGCAGCAGGCGTCTTGAATTCGGTCGCCACGACACTTCTCCGATCTGCGCTTTCTCCTCGTACTGGTGCCCTTATTGTTTCGGCGGGCTCGACTGGGCGTTTGAAGAATAAGTTGATCCCAACGGTGACAATCACCGATAAGGATATAAAGGCATTCTCTCGGCATGTCGTGAAGATCATGACACCTCTGATCGAAGCGGAGTATTCTAGCCTCGATGAGAACGAGGTGCAGGCCGCTTTGCAGGCCGTGCAAAGATCATTCTCTGCCGCCACTGTGGATATATTTGAGCATGATTTGAATGCCCAGCTCTACGCCGCGAGCGTAATCACGCAATCCAGTGCAACGGTGAATAAGGTCGCCTTGAGCGAAGCCGGTCGTCAATTCTATCAACAGATGGTGACAGAAGTTTCGGCGCAGATGCTTAATTTCGTGACCACATGGCCATCTTTCTTGGCTCGCGCCGACGTCGAGCAGCTGAAGCGCCTTACCAAGCTTGCCAAAGATCTAGATTTCATCAGGCAGGCAGTGATTGATAGCGCGACGATGGAAGAGGCTCGCTTTGAGGAAAAATATTCCGAAGTTGTAATCACCAAACTCGACCAATTGGAACTCTTCGGCGTCACTGTGTCTGAGCCGGGTAGGAGATCTTATCCGCTCAGCACCGCATACATCAGTCTCTCTGTGGCTGAATCTGGGACCGCAACCTCCATAAATGGAGAGTTGGATGCGGAACTAGCGGATATTCAAAGCCGAGAGGCTTGGCGTAGCGAGAAGGGAGCCATCGTTACCGAGGCCAGCGGTGGCCTTCGGGCGGAGACGGCAGTATCAGAATACCCGCGAATCTTGCTGCGTGGGGACGCTGGATCGGGTAAAACAACCCTGTTGCAATGGATCTCCGTGAACGCCGCTAGGAGATCTTTGGACGGGGAGCTAAAGAGATTCAATGGCTTCGTGCCTTTTATCGTCCCTCTGCGCAGGTATGCTGATCGACAACTTCCTTCCGCTCACGAATTCCTGAACGAGATAGGAAAACATCTGGCAGGGGAAATGCCCGATCGCTGGGTAAATCGAGTCCTTCGCAGCGGCAGCGCTTTCGTCTTGATTGACGGTGTAGACGAGCTTCCTGAGAGCCGTAGAGAAGAGGCCCGAGAGTGGCTTAGTGACCTATTGTCAGCCTATCCACGAGTGCGCTACATCGTGACTTCCCGCCCAGCTGCAGCTGAAGAAGAGTGGCTACGCCGCGAGGAGTTCGCTTCTATAGACATGCTCCCAATGAGTCCCCTGGACATTGATAGCTTTGTGCATCACTGGCATGATGCTGCGCGTCTATGTATTTCTGGAGACTCAGAAGATGAGTATGAGGAACTCCTTGCCTACGAAAGTGAGCTCATCAAGGCTGTAAGAAGTCAGAGGCAACTTCGCAAGCTTGCCTCGAATCCTCTTCTTTGTGCACTGCTCTGCACTTTGAGCAGGGACCGACGTATGCAGCTCCCCGAAGGAAGAATGGAGCTGTACGCGGCAGCTCTAGAGATGCTCCTAGTGCGCCGAGATGTAGAACGACGAATCAAGCATCAGGAAGGTCCGTCGCTGACACTGAATCAAAAGCAGCGAATTCTAGGACATTTCGCTTATTGGTTGTTGCGTAATCAGCTAACCGATTCGACCGAAGAGCAAGCAATCGGACAGGTCGACATCTCGCTTGAATCGATGCCTAAGGTAGGAGCAAAGGGGGCCGATGTCTACAAATATCTGATGGTACGTAGTGGGGTTTTGCGTCGACCAGTAGAAGGGAGGGTCGATTTTATCCATCGAACATTTCAGGAGTATCTCGCAGCGGCGAATATTGTTGCCTTGAACGACGTAGGCTCGTTGGTGCAAAATGCCCATCTAGATCAATGGCACGAAGTTGTGGCTATGGCAGTTGGCCATGCTCGCAAAGAAGAATGTGGCGAAATCTTGAAAGGACTAATTGAGCGAGGTAATCGAGAGGCCGAGAACAAGAAGAAGCTGCATTTGCTCGCAGCTGCGTGTCTCGAAAACGCCGACGAATTCGATCGTGAGACGTATGACCTGGTGCGAAAGTGCGCGGCAAGGCTAATTCCTCCGTCGAAGGTTTCGGAGGCCAAAGAGCTTGCCGCAGTGGGCGAGTCTGTGCTCCCGCTGCTCCCTCGGTCGGGACGCCAGCTGCTCGCACTGCAGGCTGCTTCGACAGTGAGGACTGCCAGCCTCATCGGAGGCGAGACTGCTCTTGACATTCTATCAGGTTTCGGCGCAGACAGTCGTAAATCCGTTTACACTGAGCTTGCGAGAGCCTGGATGCAGTTCGATGTTGAAGAGTTTGCTCGCAGGGTGATGGTGAAATCACCCTTCGCGCGTAGGCAGCTGGTAATTGATCACCCAGAACTCTTGCCTACTCTTCAATACTTTAGCGAACTTGAGTTCCTGAAAATCGGATTCCCGCTTAGCGACTTCGATTGGGTGCAATGGTGTCCCCAATTGAAGTGGCTTAGCGTTCGGATTGAAAACGCTCATGCGGTCGAAAAAATTTCGACCTTGAGTAAGCTATCCTACCTCCATCTTACTGGGGTGGAAGAAGACGCCAAGTGGCTGCAAGGGCTTTCATCATTGCAAGAGATCCAGACTCTGTCGCTTCGATTCCTGAGAAATGCATCCCTGGATGCCGCCTCTTTGCCAACCCTGACGATGCTGAGGCTCCTTGAAGTGGGTGGCGCAATTAAGATTTCCAACTTTTCCTCGATTAGCCGTACCATGCCTGCGCTTGAATCAGTCAGCATCCTTTTTGTCGGTCGGATGGATTTTTCTGGTCTCGAACGATTGCCAAAATTGCGATCGGTTCGTGTTTGGCGTGCGGATTCTTTCCAAAATGCGGCCAGCCTGAGTGGTATGGAAAATGTCTCAGTTCGCATCATGTCGTGCGACGAAGAACACTTCCCCGAGTTGGCGAAGATTGAAAGAGTGAAGGCGCTTCGCATCGATATTTCAGATTCCCTCGAAGAGAGAGTGGTTGATCTATCTCCTTTCCGAGGTAAACAAAATGTGATAATCCGAATGAATGACTCTCGGTTCTCTCCGTCTGTGAAAGAGTTGGGCGAAGGAGTGAAGATCACCCAGCCCCGCAAGGCACAGTAGGTCGGCGGAGCGGGTTTGGCTGGTGGCCTGCCAGGTTCTGGCTACGACCTACCTCTTCTCTGACGTCAGGCGGCTGATTGCTGTGCGCGCGGCCCGGCCGGGGGCCGGGCCGCGCGCGGTGAGCGGAGCGAGCCGCCTTGAGTCAGTAGAGACGTGTTAGACCGATCAGCCGTGACCTGTGCGGTGAGCTATTTAGCGGCAACGCGAAAGGCGAGTCGCGCGTGATCGGCACTGACCCGGAACTCTTCGAGCATGAGCGGGCGGCCGTCCTGGGAGGCCGTGACGCGGTAGGTGATCAGGAGTGGGGCGCCGTCGTTCAGGTCGAGATCGGCTCGCTCGTCGGGGAGGGCGCTGCGGGCGGTGACCGTGTCGGTCCATGTGAGGGTGTGGCCGGCTGCGGTCAATGCGGCGTAGATGTCGGACGGTTCGGCGTCGGGGTGCTTGGCCAGCGTGGGGATCTGCTCGGCGATGTCGAAGGGGATCAGCGTCCGGTGGGCGGCTCGGGTGCCGGTCGTGGGGTCCTTCAGGAGTCGGTTCGTGATGAACACGGCTTCGCCGTCGCGGTTCAGGAGCGTCGCCGCGATGCCGGTTGCCTCGCCGCGGGTGACGGAAGGCGGCTCCACCTCCTCAGCTAGCCAACCGAGGGCGAATCGGCTGCCGTTGTGGGTGATCGTGCGTTCGATGACGGCGGCGGGGAGTCCGTGTACGCGTACGAACGAGCCCTTGCCGTGCTGGCTTTCGACCAAGCCCATGGAGCGGAGCTCCGCGACGGCTGAGCGGACCGTGGGTCGGGAGACGCCGTAGCGCTCCATGAGCTGGGTCTCACTCGGGAGCATGGTGCCGGGGTCGTACTCGCCCGCGGCGATTGCTTCCGCAAGGCGATCGGCCAGCTGCTTGTACATGGCGCTCGGCCGAACGATGTCACCAGGCATGCTCTGATCTCCCTGCGGCGGTGTGTGAGGCGGCGGGCTGTCCTGCACCTTAGGGCAGGTACGTCCCACACTCGTCAGCTTAAGTGCTTGCCAAGTCACCCCTCGTTGAGCCATGCTCGCTACTCATCAGAATGAGTACGCGATTGCAAATATCGCGAACTCGCGGGATCGAGGTGAGAGGCGTGAGTGCCTATGCAGACCATCCCGGTTGACGTGGGGCGACTTGGCGCATTGATGTGCGTCGTCCCGCCCGAGCCGAGGGTCAATCAGGAGACAGGGGAGGTCCGGAAGGATCGCGATGGCAATGTGATCTACGTCGTCGGGATCTCGGTCCGCCAACGAGACAACCGACGCGCCGATGTGATCGAGGTCGCCGTACCCAACGAGCCGCGAGGCATCGCTGAAGGCATGCGGGTGCACGTGGCCGGTCTGGTGGCTGTGGCGTGGGAGATCGAAGGGCGCAGGGGGACGTCGTTCAGGGCTTCTGCGATCACGTCTGACGGGGTGTCTGGCGTCGGTGGTGCAGCGGTGGGCCGTGGGAAGCCGTCCGGGGGTGAGACCTGATGACAGGCAGTGCCTTAGAACCGGACTGGGACTGGCTGGCCCTGTACGACCGGTTGATGAGCGTGGCGACGATCGCAATGATCATCGACGGTATGTCCCTGGACCGCGGTACCCGCCTCATCTCGTTGGAACGACTCGCCCAGGACACAGAGGAAGCCGCCAAGATCGCGCGCTTCGTCTCCGCTCGGGAGAAGGGCGGTGAGGACTGGTGGCGTTCCGCGACGACGAAGCAGTGAAAGCGATGATGCGGGATCTACGGGTCCTCGCGGGTTG
Source organism: Streptomyces sp. JLBG701 (assembly GCF_058544905.1). NCBI lineage: Bacteria > Bacillati > Actinomycetota > Actinomycetes > Kitasatosporales > Streptomycetaceae > Streptomyces > Streptomyces sp. JLBG701. The sequence continues at coordinate 5,506,880 of NZ_CM178588.1, read as the reverse complement.
TGACTTGCTACTGACCGCCCTCGGAGATCGCAAGACGGTCAAGCTCATCCTGGCGCTGGTGATCACACATGCCGAGTCCGCTGCGGACAACGGCCGGCGGGTCCTTCAAGTGCTCGACAATAGGGATCCGCACGGCAAGGGCGGTGGCCGCTGATGCCTATGACGTTGTTCGTGTGGACGATCACAGCCTTGCTCTGCACGGGACTCCTGGCACAGCCCTACTGGGAGCCCAAGCTCCGCCAGCGCCTCGGCGGGGTGCCGTGGACGTGGTACTTCATCGGGTTTCCAGTCACGGTCTGCCGAATGCTCTTCACCTGGCGGCGGCTGTGCCAGAACACGGACTTGTCCGTCGTGCGGCGTTCGCGCTACATGAGGGTCGGGCGCGATGCGATGGTGCGGACAACGGCCTTACGGCCCATCCCTCCTCGCCTCGGCCTGCCGAAGATCAACCGCTTCGGCTGTGGACTGTCGGTGCGGGTCCGTCTGCATCCGGGGCAGACTCCGGCCCAGTTCATCGCCGTAACGGAAGCGATCATCCATGCGTGGCGGGTTCATGCGGTGCGGGTGATCTCTCCGGAGCGCGGTGAGGTGCTCATCATCGCGACGGCGCGTGATCCGCTCGCCGGCGATCCGGTACGGCGTATGTATCCCGCGCCACGATTCATGGCTGCTGTAGTCGGCCGGACGGGAGACGGCTCCGCGTGGACACTCGACCTGCGCAAGGTCCCTCACTGGCTGGTGGTTGGTGCCACTCAGTCCGGCAAGTCCACCCTGCTCGCTGCCTTCGTTGCGCACCTGGGAGCACAACCGGTCGCTCTGGTGGGAATCGACTGCAAGGGCGGGATGGAGTTCTCCCTCTTCGCCAAGCGCCTCTCGGCACTGGCCACCAATCGGAGTGAAGCCATCGGGCTCCTGGGCGCGATGATCACGGAGGCCGAATCGCGCATGGCCGTCTGCCGGGCTGCCGGTGTTCGTTCCGTCTGGGATCTGGACGAGGACGAACGGCCCGTGCCGATCGTGGTCCTGGTCGACGAGATCGCGGAGCTCTACTTGGGTGGCGCGTCGTTGGCCGGACGCAAGGAAGCCGTGGAGTGCTCCACAGCCTTGCTCCGCCTCGCCCAACTTGGTGCCGCTCTCGGCATCCACCTCGTGGTGGCGGCGCAGCGCTTCGGCTCCGAACTCGGGCCCGGCGTCACCGCGTTACGGGCTCAACTCGGCGGCCGGATCTGCCATCGGGTCAACGACGAGGCCACCGCGGAGATGGCGTTGGGTGACCTCTCGCCGGACGCGATAGCTGTTGCTCAGGCGATCACGGAGGACGAAAAGGGAGTCGCGGTTACGACGGTCGGCGGTCATTGGGTGCGGGCGCGCTCAATGCTCCTGTCCCCGGACGAGGTTCGCCACTACGCGGCGCTCAATGCTGACCGGGCTCCCGAACTCCCCGCTCTCGCGGCGGCCGTGGAGGCAGGGGGCGGGAGCCATGAATGAGGGTCAGGCGCTGGCGTACGTCTTCTTCTTCGGCGTGATCACGGTGTTGCTGGTCCGCTCGCGTGAGGTGCCGTGGTGGGTAGCCGTGTTGATCGGCCTCTTCGGGTTCTACCTCGGCCAGACGCCCGCCTTCTTCATGATCTCCGAGCTCGTGACCTGGATCTTCGACCGCTTCTCGGCGTGACCAGCCTGAGCGTCCGGAGGAGTGCTGCTCATGCCTCATCGGTACGTCCGCTGTCCGTACTGCCGCCGGGTCCGCCTGCGCACCCGCGGGGGTCACCTCCGGCGGTGCCGCTGCTGCCGCGATCGTCCACGGCGCAGACGCTGATCACTTTCCGTACGCCGTAGCTGGAAGGGAGGTTCCGCCTGTGCCCCGGTTCCTGAAGTTCCTCGTGGTCGTCGCCATCGTGGGCGTCTTCGTCGGCATGTGCTCGCAGCACTCCTGACCACGCCCTCTCGGATCCCTGCCCCTAAGGAGCACTGTGCACCACCCACACATCCAACCCGCCGTGGTCCGTCGGCCCGCCCACACTGAAAGGTCACCGCCCCTGTATGCCGCCCACCACTACTGACGCGCGGTGCTTCGTCCTTCACCAGGCGGAGCGCCTGCGCCGACTCTCCGACACAGAACGGGACTTGATACGTCTCGCGAATGAACCGGGCTTCCCGCGCTGGCTCGAACAGATCAAGGCCACAGGCGGATGCGCCCACCCGATCTACCTTGCGGGCCACACGACCGTGCTCGACCCCGACACAGGACAGGTTCTACGCCACTACGCCACCGACGACGAACCGGGTGGGCGACTGCCCGTACGGTGCCGCAACCGCCGTGAATCACGCTGTCCGCCGTGCTCGCGCCTCCACTCCGGAGACACCTTCCACCTCGTCCGGTCCGGCCTCCTCGGCGGCAAAGGCGTCCCGGCGACGGTTGCCCACCATGCACGGCTGTTTCTGACCCTCACCGCTCCGTCCTTCGGCCCCGTGCACCGGGCTACCAACGACGGCGGCCTGTGCCGACCGCGCTCCGCCGGCGCATCGTGCACCCACGGGCGCCCCCTGGCCTGCGGCCATGTTCACGCTGCTGACGATTCCGCAGTAGGCCAACCCCTGTGCCCGGACTGCTACGACTACGCCGGACACGTACTGTGGCACGCCCACGCGGGCGAACTCTGGAACCGCACCACCCGTGCCATCCGACGCCAACTCGCCACGGCGGCAGGCATCACGCAAGCACGCATCGGCGAACACGCGAGGCTGAGCTTCGCCAAGGTCGCCGAATACCAACGGCGCGGAGCCGTCCACTTCCACGCGGTCATCCGTGTCGACGGGCCAGAGGGGCCCGAGGATGCTCCCCCGGCCTGGGCCACAGCGGCAGTCCTTGAGGACGCGGTGCGTGCTGCCGTTGGTGCTGTAGAGGTCTCCATGCTGTACGTGTCTGGCCTCGGGGAGCGCGTGCTCCGCTGGGGTGAGCAACTCGACGTCCACTCCATACGCCGGGCCCTTGATGACGGGCCCGTCACCGACCGGGCGGTTGCCGCGTACGTGGCCAAGTACGTCGCCAAGAGCGTCGGCGACGTCGACGGTGTGGATCGACCGATCACCTCCTACGGGGAGATCGAACTTCTCCCCGTGCCACCGCACACCCGGGCTCTCATGGGTACGTGTTGGCGCCTCGGCGGCCTGCCGGAGCTTGAGCGTCTGCGCCTCCGGGCATGGGCACACACCTATGGCTATCGAGGGCACGTTCTCACCAAATCCCGCAGGTACTCGACGACTTATGCGGTCCTTCGCTCTGAACGAACTGCTCATCGGCTACGGGAGGTTGGGGCCTGGGTATCAGAGACGGTCGACGCTGCGGTCGACCGTTCATGGCGTTACGTGGGATCTGGTCACAGTGCTGCTGAATCCTTAGTGGCTTCAGGCGTTGCGGAAGACTTCGCTGTTCTTGCGGAAGTGAGACGGGAGTTATCGAATCTCCTGGTTCGGCAATATGGCTGAGGGAGTTGTCGGCGCTTTCTCCTACGGGCGCGTGGTGGGACAGTCTGCTGAGACTTTGAGAACTTGGCGTGTGACAACCCGATCAAACAAGGTCGCCGCTGAAGTCGCGCGGTTGTTGGGTGGAGCGGTCAAGCGTGTGGCGCCCAATGAGAATTGTGGTCTTGAGGTGCTGACTACAGCGCATCGTGTGTACATAACCCTTGCTGGCGCTCAATCCGTTGTGCTCGGCGGCGGAGTTGGCTGGGATCTGCTGCGGATCACTGCCGAGCGGGATCAGGCGAAATCCGGGGTTGGCCATCGCCCGGAGGTAACTATCACGTTCAGCCTGGCGTGCGCGGGCAGTCTGGGGCTCTTCCGATTTCAGGCGCAGTCGTGGAGATTCCTTGAGTCTGCACTACTCATTAGGCGCTTGCTAACGCAGTCCGAGAACGTAGGGGAGTGTGAGCTAGCTTTACTGCCGGTGGAACTCAAGGGAGAGCAGCGGGCCAAAGTGTCGTATCAGTTTCCCTTCTTGAGGTTGGCTGCTTCGTCCAACTTCGTTGAAGCGCCAATACCCTTCGGTTCCTCGTCACCGACCCACCAGAACCGGAACCGGACCACGGAAGGCTTAACGCCGGAAGACGGCGCCTTGTAGAGCCAGACCCGTTCCAAGACAAGGCCAAGAATGTTGCGCTGCTCGGAGAGAGGCCAGTCCTCCCACGCTTCTTCAAAGAGCGTCGAATCCCGTAGAAATGTAATGTCTGTTACCTGGCCGGTCGGGATCTCGCCCAACTCCCTTTCGTACTGCTCCAGCCGCTCATTGCTGGCGTCGTACCGGGCTCGGAAGCGCGCTTCACCGCGTGCGCCCTGGAAGAGGCCGTTCAGCTTTTCCTCCTCCAACCGATCCAGGAAAGATTCCTCCTGCTGGATGAGGGCCTCCAACTCTCCCCGCCGAACCATGCGCTCCGGGTACCGCAAGTCCGCCCAGCGCTCGGCGATCGCGAGCAACGCCGGGTGGTCGTCGTCCAGGGCAGTCAGGCGGGTGACCATGGCCTCGAACACGATGCGATCCGCGTGGGTGCCCTTCATGAGCGTGCCGGGGCATCGCCCACTGAACTGGCGACGGAGGCACCGATAACGGGGCCACGGCTTGCCGTTGCGTATCCAGTAGGCGTCGTACGACTCACGGGCCCCGCACTCTCCGCAGTGCAGGTAGTCGGATAGGAGGCCGGTCACCGCACGCCCGGTGTCCTTGGACTTGGTTCCGGGCATGGCCGACCGTGTCCAGTGGGCGGGGACACGTTGGCCGTACATGGCACGGAGTCGGGTGGAGTCCGCCAAAGAGATGATCTCGGGGCCGACCCGGACCATCTCGCCGGTCTGCGAGTGACGGTAGATTTCTCCCTTGTGCGGCAGGTATCCGGTCATGACAACGGACGTCACGAGTTGCCGCACAACGGGCCACGACCAGGAGTTCGGCGACTTGAAAGGCTTCTCGCGCAGCTTGCGTGCCTTCAGCGGCTCGCCCTTGGCCTCCAGCTGGGCAATGCGGATCTTGCGACTTGCCCAGCGCGGGCAGTCGTAGCCCTGATCGTTGAGCCAAGCGGCCACGGACCGTAGAGAGGCTGGTTCCTTCGGGTGCAGGAGCTTCTTGACGATCGCGCGGATGATCGCGGCCTCGTCCGGGTGAAGCTCCAGTTTTCGCTCTGGTGTCACCAGGAAGCCGTAAGGGCGGTGTCCCATCCAACGGCCGGCATCGCGTTCGTCCGCGCGTAAGTCCGCGACTCGCGTTGCCGTGTTCTTGGACTCCGTGTGCGCCTGGTGCGCCGCGATCGTGAGCTGAAGTTCCCACCCCTCGTTGTTCGAGTCGATCCCGTCGGCGATGGAGATGAAGCGGCAGCCGGCCTCGTAGACGATGCGGATGATCTCGGACGCTTGCGGGATGCCCTGCCGCGTCGCCCGGTCCACCTTGAAGACGATCAGTACGTCCGCGAGGCGGTTGCGGAGCATCGAGAGTGCCGCTTCCCAGTCCGGCCGCGTGACGTATGTGTGGAAGCCGGACTTGTCCTCGTCCTTGAAGACCTTCACCACCTCGGCGCGGAGGTCCTCGGCCTTGGCTCGGCCGGCCTTCTCCTGGCGGGATATCGAGGTGGACGTGTCCGTGAGATCCGAGATGCGGAGGTACAGGATGGCGCGCAGAACTGCGGTGATTGAGCGATCTAATGCCTCTTGCGGTGACATTGCTCACTACCTCCCCGGAGGACCGGCTACGTCTGAAGACGGCCCTGGTGTCTGTCGGGTTGTCCTGCGTTCATGAGATCGCTCACCACTTCGGTATCGACGACGCCCGGCTCCATGCGTTGGGGTACGGATGAGGTCGTGCGGCTGAGGGGATCCGGTCGGGTCCTCGCGTGTCCTCTTGTGGGCGGCGGGAGTTGGACAGGTTGACTCCCTTGCCCTCCATCGGAGGTGGCTGCTCGTGCGCCCCTTGTACGTTCCCGTCCGTCTGGCCGCCACGGTGATCGCCGTCGCCGCTGCCGCCGGCTGTATGAGCGTGGGTGGCGACGACGGAGGCCGGGCCAAGCCGTCGCACTCGGTGGGTCCGCGGGGCGGTGAGGCGCCCGATGGGGGTGCCGCGGGGTCGGGTGGCGGTGCCGGGCACGGCGGGCATGCCTCCGGTGACGACAAGCACGGGCATGGGGACCGTAAGGGCAAGGGCGGTGAGTCGGCTTCTGCCTCGGCGTCGGCGTCCGCCGGTGTCCCGGGGGTGAGCGCGTCCCCGCCGCCGGCGGCCGGGCCGGGGCAGAGTCCGCAGCCGGGGGAGCCGACGCCGACGAAGGCGCAGCCGACCCCCACGCCCACACCGCCGGAGCCGACGCCCACGCCTCCGGAGCCGTCGGTCTCAGCCTCTCCGACGGTCGCCGAGCCGTCGTCCTCGGCGCACGGGGGCAGTGAGCCGCAGCTGGTGGAGCGGGAGCCGGCGCCGACGGCCGGGTCACCGGCGTAGAGTGGGTCTCTGCTGATCTACCGACCTGCGGATATGCCCCCAGTTTGCCTTGACGGGGGGTGGGTGCGTATGGTGGTAGATCGTTTGATCCCATTGCCCGGCGCCACAACAGAGCGCGCCGTGTGGCGCGTACTCTCCCCAGCCGTGGCGGACCGCATTGAGGCGGTCGATTGCGAATCTACGGAGTTGACGGGCGCGTGCCGACGAGACTCCGGAAGGTTTCGCATTCGCATGTCCATTTCCAGTACTGATCACATCGTCGTGCCCGAGAACGGAGACGAGAGCGCCGCTGTCGAGAGCGTTGTCGTAGACGCCGTCGACACCGAGGCTCCCGAGAACTCCGCCCCCGAGCAGACCTTCGGCGACCTCGGTCTCCCCGAGGGCGTTGTGCGCAAGCTCACGCAGAACGGTGTGACCAGCCCCTTCCCGATCCAGGCCGCGACCATCCCGGACGCCCTGGCCGGCAAGGACATCCTCGGCCGCGGCCGCACCGGCTCCGGCAAGACCCTCTCCTTCGGTCTGCCGACCCTGGCGCGCCTCGCCGGCGGCCACACCGAGCGCAAGAAGCCCCGCGCCGTCATCCTCACCCCGACCCGCGAGCTCGCGATGCAGGTCGCGGACGCCCTCCAGCCCTACGGCGACGTGCTCGGCCTGAAGATGAAGGTCGTCTGCGGCGGTACGTCCATGGGCAACCAGATCTACGCCCTGGAGCGCGGCGTCGACGTCCTCGTCGCCACCCCGGGCCGCCTGCGCGACATCATCAACCGCGGCGCCTGCTCCCTGGAGAACGTCGAGGTCGCCGTACTCGACGAGGCCGACCAGATGTCCGACCTGGGCTTCCTGCCCGAGGTCACCGAGCTGCTCGACCAGATCCCCGGCGGCGGCCAGCGCATGCTGTTCTCCGCCACGATGGAGAACGAGATCTCCACGCTGGTCAAGCGCTACCTGAGCAACCCGGTCACGCACGAGGTTGACAGCGCCCAGGGCAACGTCACGACCATGTCGCACCACATCCTCATCGTGAAGCCCAAGGACAAGGCGCCGGTCACCGCCGCGATCGCCTCCCGCAAGGGCCGCACGATCATCTTCGTCCGCACCCAGCTGGGCGCCGACCGTATCGCCGAGCAGCTGCGTGACGCCGGTGTGAAGGCCGACGCGCTGCACGGCGGCATGACGCAGGGCGCCCGCACCCGGACGCTGGCCGACTTCAAGGAGGGCTACGTCAACGCCCTCGTCGCCACCGACGTCGCCGCCCGCGGTATCCACGTCGACGGCATCGACCTGGTCCTGAACGTGGACCCGGCCGGCGACCACAAGGACTACCTGCACCGCTCCGGCCGTACGGCCCGCGCGGGCCGCAGCGGCACCGTCGTATCCCTCTCCCTGCCGCACCAGCGTCGCCAGATCTTCCGGCTGATGGAGGACGCGGGCGTCGACGCCGCGCGTCACATCATCAACTCCGGTACGGCCTTCGAGCCCGAGGTCGCCGAGATCACCGGCGCCCGTTCGATGACCGAGGTCCAGGCCCAGTCGGCGGGCGACGCCGCGCAGCAGGCCGAGCGTGAGGTCGCCCAGCTCACCAAGGAGCTGGAGCGGGCCACGCGCCGCGCCGCCGAGCTGCGCGAGGAGTCCGACCGCCTGATCGCCCGTGCCGCGCGCGAGCGGGGCGAGGACCCGGAGACGGCGGTGGCCGAGGCCGCCGAGGCGTCCGCCGCCGCGGTCGAGGTGGCCGCGTCCGAGCAGCCGGTCGCCGAGGCGCCGGTGCGCGAGGAGCGTTCCTCGTCCTCCTACGACGCTCCGCGTCAGCGCCGCGACGACCGGGGCAACTACGAGCGCCGCGACCGCCGTGACGACCGCCCGTCGGGTGGCTTCCGCCGGGACAACGACCGTGGTGGCCGTTCTTTCGAGCGTCGTGACGAGCGTCCGTCCGGTGGCTCGGGTGGCTTCCGTCGCGATGACCGTCGTGACGGTGGTGACCGTGGCGGCCGTTCTTTTGAGCGCCGCGATGACCGCCCGTCTGGTGGCTTCAACCGTGACAACGACCGTGGTGGCCGTTCCTTCGAGCGTCGCGATGACCGTCCGTCCGGTGGTTTCCGTCGTGACGACCGTCGTGACGGTGGTGGTCGCTCTTTCGACCGTCGTGACGACCGTCCCTCGGGTGGTTTCCGTCGTGACGACCGCCCCTCGGGTGGTGACCGTGGCGGCCGTCCCTTCGAGCGCCGCGATGACCGTCCCTCCGGTGGCTTCAACCGTGACAACGACCGTGGCGGCTTCCGTCGCGACGACCGTCCGTCCGGTCACCGGGGCAGCGACCGTCCCTTCAACCGCGACCGCCAGGGCAGCAGCGACCGCCCCGGCTTCCGCTCCGCCGGCCACGACCGCCCGTACGCCCGCCGCGACGACCACCGTGCCGGTGGCAGCACCGGCACCGGCACGGGTTCCTTCGGCCGGCGCGACGACAAGCCGCGCTGGAAGCGCAACGGCTGACGCCAACTGGCGTCGGCTGAACCGCCGTTGAGCCTTTGAAGGGCCCGTACGACTTCGGTCGTACGGGCCCTTCTCTGTGCTGCCGATTCGCTACCGGAACCTGTGTGCCGGTTGTTAACATCGTTTCGCTTGCGTGGCGGAGAGTGGCCGAGGGGGTTCGACTTCGACGAGGCCTGCCGCCGCGCCTCTTCTGACTTTCCCTGGGGAGGGACCCTTTGACCCGGCATGCCCGGATCGCTCTCACTCTCGTCAGCCTGGCCGCCCTGGGCGCCGGCTCATTGACCAACGCGGGCACGGCGGCCGCGGACACACCGCAGGAGACGGTCGTACCGGCCGCATTGCGCAGCACCAACCTGGGAGCGACTCTGCACGCTCCCGACACCCAGACGGGCGTCGACGGCATCGGCACGGAGGGCGTGTACCACCGGCTGGAGGGCAACTCCCGCCTGCTGTGGACGCGTTACTCAGACGGCAAGACCATCGAGGCGCCGTCGGAGTCGGGCACGATCGGCGTCACCGGCACGGGCAGCGACATCCTCGCGTACCGCTACAGCGGCGGTCGTATCGACCTGTGGAACCCGGTCGACGGTACGACCCGCACCGTCCAACTGCCCACGGGGCAGGGCCTGCTGAACGTGTACGGCACCACGGTGGTGACGTACAGCTCCGTCACCAACGAGGACGGGACGACCACGCGGGTGCTGCACCTGCTGGACGTCGGCGCGGACGGGGCCGTCGTCGACACCGAGGTCAGCGGAGTGCCCGAGGGCATGACGCTGTCGCACCCGCGTGGCGCGGACGCCTCCGGCGTGGTCTTCAACGCGACGCTGGACGGCACGGACCGCGTGGTGGCCGTCGACCGTTCGACCGGCCGCGTGCAGAGCTGGTCCCAGCCGCTGCCCAGCGCCACCTACGCCTACCTCAAGCTCTCGCCCGAGTACGTCGCCGTGTACAGCCGGACGCTGAACGCCAAGGTGATCGTACTGCCCCGCGCCGATTTCTCGGCCGCCCCCGTCGAGGTCGCCCTCGACGGCAGCAGCAGCGCGAACTACGTCGACGACCTCGCGGTGGTCGGCGACTGGCTGGTCCACCACCCCAGCGGCAGCGTCCAGGTCACCGCCAAGCCCATCGCGGGCGGCGCGGAGGTCACCCTGCTCACCTCGGCCCGTCTCGACCTGTCGGCCGCGTCGGACGGCTCCGCCGTGGCCGTCGGCAGGACGAGCGCCGACGACTGGGGCATCCAGCGCATCCACGCGGACGCCTCCGGTAACCCGGTCGTCACGCAGCTCAAGGCCCTGCCGAAGCCGCCGGCCCCGATCCAGGGCATCTCCCTCGAACAGGGCCGCCTGGTCGTCACCGACACCAGTGCGAGCACGCAGCGCAACGACTACGTGCGGACCGTCGCCACCAGCGGAACACCCGAGTTCGGCGAACGCTCCGAGTTCACTCCGAGGCTGGTGTCCGACGCGGTGATCGGCACCTGCGCGGCAAAGGACGTGTACTGCTCGCAGGTCTTCGGCACCGCCGACGGCCGGATCGCCTGGATGGAGCACGCCTCGGAGGACAACCGGCTCCGGGTCAACGGCCCGACGGGCGCCGGGCTCTGGGAGCGGAGCGTGCCCGCTGACGGGCGCATCGTCGACGTGTCGGGGCGGTACGTCCTCTACACGGATCCGGGCGAGCGGTACGTCTACAAGATCGGCGACGACGGGAACCCCGTCGCCCGTACGACGCGCGCCAACGCGCTCTCGGGCGACGTGCTGTGGACGGCCGGGACGACCCCGGGCAGCGTCACCGCGCTGAACCTGTCCACCAAGACCTCGACCACCGTCACCACCGACGCCGGCTGCACCCCCACCGAACTCCAGGCGCTCGGCCGCTATCTCTACTGGACCTGCGACGGCAAGTCCGGCGTCTACGACCGTACGGCGAAGAAGTCCGTGCCCGTTCCGGCGGACGAGGCGAAGCTCGGGGACGGGTACGTCGTCACGCACGACAAGCAGGCCGGGAAGCTGACGCTCACCACGGTCGCCGACGGGACGGCCGCGAGCCGGGTCATCGGGGACCTGCCCGACACCGGGGTCTCGCAGCGGGACGTGCGCTGGACGGTGGACGAGTCGGGCGCGAACGCCGCGTACGTCGACGACCAGGAGCGCGTGCACCTCGTACCGTCGGGAGTGGAGCAGCAGCCGCTGAGCCTGCTGGCGCCGGCCGAGAGCGCGTCGTCCGTCGAGGCGCATACGTTCGACACGACGCCCGACACCCTGACCACCCTGCTGCTGTCGAAGCCGTCCTCGCGCTGGGGCCTGACGGTGCGCAACCGCGCGACCGGAAAGGTCTACGGCGGCGGCAGGGACGGCACGGCCGCGCGGGGCGAGCTGAGCGTCGGCTGGTACGGGCTGGACCCGAACGGGACCGGGGACGCGTACCTGCCGAACGGCTCCTACGACTGGACCGTGACCGTCACTCCGGCCGACGGCGTCGGCGCCCCGCTGACGGTGAGCGGCACGGTCAAGCTGGTGAAGGGCGAGCCCGTCCGCCGCGACCACGCCGGTGACGACGGCTTCGGTGACCTGCTCACCCTCAACTCCTCGGGCGCGCTGACCTTCCAGCGGAGCACGGGCAAGGGCACGTTCTCCGGCAAGGTCAGCGGGAGCGGCTGGGCGACGAGCGTGAAGGCTGTACCGTTCGGCGACCTGAACGGGGACCGCTGCAACGACGTCCTCGTGCGGCTGAGCAGTGGGGCACTGCGCGCCTACCGCCCGGCCTGCGGCAACGCGGTGACCCCGTCGACGTCGTACACCTCGCTCGGCACCTCCGGCTGGAACCAGTACGACGTGCTGACCGCGCCCGGTGACATGAACAAGGACGGGCGCCCGGACCTGATCGCGCGGAACTCCTCGACCGGTGCGGTCTACCTCTACAAGGGCACCAGCTCGGGCAAGCTCTCCGCGCGCGTGAAGCTGTACGACAACTGGAAGACGTACAAGAAGGTCGTGGGAGCCGGGGACCTCAACGGCGACGGCATCGGCGACCTGCTGGCCCAGGACAAGTCGAACAACCTGTACCGGTACTACGGCACGGGCAAGGGGACGTTCACGTCCCGGGTGAAGCTGTTCAGCAACTGGGGCGGCTCGTACAACGCGATCGTGGGCGTCGGTGACATCACCGGTGACGGCAAGGCCGACCTCGTCTCCCGCGACACCAGCGGCAACCTGTACCGCAACACCGGTAACGGCAAGGGGTCGTTCGCGGCGCGGGTGAAGATCGCTACCGGCTGGCAGGGCTACAAGGGGCTCTTCTAGAGCTCTGGGTGAGCCTTTTCTAGCCAAGCTGTGACGTGTGTCACGCCCCCAGTAGGGGAATTGCTGGGGGCATGACAGATGACGCCATAGCGAGTGGGCTGTCTGATGAAGAGCGATTGGCCCAGCTCGGCTACACGCAGGTTCTCGCCCGCCGCATGTCGGCGTTCTCCAACTACGCGGTCTCCTTCACGATCATCTCGGTCCTGTCGGGCTGTCTGACGCTGTATCTGTTCGGCATGAACACGGGCGGCCCCGCCGTGATCATGTGGGGTTGGGTGGCCGTAGGCCTGATGACCCTCTTCGTGGGCCTGTCGATGGCCGAGATCTGCTCGGCGTACCCGACGTCGGCGGGCCTCTACTTCTGGGCGCACCGCCTCGCGCCCCCTCGTACGGCCGCCGCCTGGGCCTGGTTCACGGGCTGGTTCAACGTCCTGGGCCAGGTGGCGGTGACCGCCGGCATCGACTTCGGCGCGGCGTCCTTCCTGGGCGCGTACCTGAACCTCCAGTTCGACTTCGAGGTGACACCGGGCCGTACGGTCCTGCTCTTCGCGGGGATCCTGGTCCTGCACGGCCTGCTGAACACCTTCGGCGTCCGGATCGTCGGCCTGCTGAACAGCGTGAGCGTGTGGTGGCACGTGCTGGGCGTCGCGGTGATCGTCGGCGCGCTGACCTTCGTCCCCGACAGCCACCAATCGGCGTCGTACGTGTTCGGCGAGTTCGTGAACAACACGGGCTGGGGCAGCGGCGTCTACGTCGTCCTGCTCGGCCTCCTGATGGCCCAGTACACCTTCACCGGCTACGACGCCTCCGCCCATATGACGGAGGAGACCCACGACGCGTCGACGGCGGGCCCGAAGGGGATCGTGCGCTCGATCTGGACGTCGTGGATAGCGGGCTTCGTACTGCTGCTGGGCTTCACCTTCGCGATCCAGTCGTACGAGGAGACCCTCGCGTCCCCGACCGGCGTACCGCCCGCCCAGATCCTCATCGACGGGCTGGGCGCGACCGCCGGCAAGCTGCTCCTGCTGGTGGTGATCGGCGCGCAGCTGTTCTGCGGCATGGCGTCGGTGACGGCCAACAGCCGCATGATCTACGCCTTCTCCCGGGACGGCGCCCTGCCGTTCTCGCACGTCTGGCACACGGTGAACCCGCGCACCCGCACCCCGGTCGCGGCGGTCTGGCTGGCGGCGTTCGGCGCCCTGCTCCTCGGCCTCCCCTACCTGATCAACGTCACGGCGTACGCGGCCGTGACGTCCATCGCCGTCATCGGCCTCTACATCGCGTACGTCATCCCGACGCTGCTGCGGATCCGCAAGGGCGAGGCGTTCGACCGGGGCCCGTGGCATCTGGGCCGCTGGTGGCGGCTGATCGGCATCGTGTCCGTGGCCTGGGTCGCGGTCATCACGATCCTCTTCATGCTCCCCCAGGTCTCCCCGGTCACCTGGGAGACCTTCAACTACGCCCCGATCGCCGTCCTGGTCGTCCTCGGCTTCGCGACCACCTGGTGGCTGGCCTCGGCCCGCCACTGGTTCCTGAACCCGGACCACGAACGCACGCTGGCCCGCGAGGCGTCCCGCAAAGGCGCTCCCGAACCGGTAGATCCGTAACACTCCCGAACACTCCGGGCCCCGTCACCGACGCCGGCACGACCGTGTCCCCGATACCCGATCGGAGACACGGCCGTGTCCGGCTATGCTCGGGGAGGCAACATCGCCTGGGCCCTTAGCTCAATTGGCAGAGCAGTGGACTTTTAATCCATTGGTTGTGGGTTCGAGTCCCACAGGGCCTACCGAGGCCAGGGCCGTTCTGTGGCTCTGACCAGCGGTTTCGTGGCCCCGACCAGTCCTCCTGGCCGGGGCCACGCCATGTGTGGAGTCCGTCTGCGTGAGCGGGTGTGCCAACAGGCAGCGTGGCTTGTTCAGCCACCGCGTCCTTTCTTAGGGTTCGCCGCCGCAGGCGTGGTCTCCTTTGTGGCATCGAAGGCGTTGGTGAGACCGTCGAGGCGGTCGGCAAGTTCCCGGAGCCGATCCGCGTGTGCCGTGAGGGACTCCGAGAGGCGGCGCAAATCGTCGGAACTGTGCGGATGCCAGTCGCCATCCATCTCGACGTTCATAAAGGGGACGTGACCGGGTGGGCGCTCGGTGAAGGGGCGCTGTTCGAAGCACGCACGCAGAACCACCGGCGTGCCACGGCTCGTTGAGACTGTGAATTCGTAGTCAGGGCTCGCGTGCGTGATGTCGACGCGGTAGCCACCGGGCTGATGCTCTGTTTCGCTTCCGGTACACCAGTCGGGTTCCCAGACGGTGACGGGCCCGTGGTCGCACGTGGGGACAGTCACTGTCCGGGACGAGTTGTCATGATCCGGCATGAGCGCGTTCCTTGGTTCGGTAGTCATCGGCCCAGGCCGGCATTTGGCTGAGCACTCCGGCTCAGTCTTCGTTCAGGAGTTCAGCCGCGGCCTTTGGATCCATGAGGGTCGACCAGGCTTGCTCGGCGGGAAAAAGGGGGCGGCTGGGGAGGGCGTACTCGGGGTACCAGGCGGTGGGGTCGCAGCCGGGGACATGGCGCAGGATGACCGCGATGAGGTCGTCGGGTACGGAGCCGGTGATGCGCACCGCAGCATAGGTCTCATGGCCGTCGTCGGCGCGTACGAGGATGCCGAGGCGGAAAGCGGGAAAGTCGGCGGCGTGCTCATGCCCGTCGTGTAGTGATCCACGAGCCAGCTCCCGGACAGCCGCAGCGAGATCGCGGACGAGCCGGGCACCGGCCTCGAGTTGGTAGCGATCACGGTCGTTCTGGTCGGGGAGGAGACGCCCGACGTACGTTGTGGTGCTCAGGGGCTGGCGGTTGTTGGCGTTGTAGTGGGCTCGTGCGGCCCTCGCGGTCGTCTCCAGGGCTGAGTAGAAGTCGTCTGGTGAACCATCCTCGCGCTGCCCAGCAGCGATCAGCCAGGGCAGATCCTCGTCGGTCCAGACCGCTCCGCGCCAGCGTTGGACCTTGACCTTGAAGAGCACCTCGTCATCGATCGATCGGATGCGCTCATGCCCGGCCCCGTCGTCGGCGAAGTGTTCCCGGGCCTTGGCCAAGATCGGATGATCCAGTTCGTCGAGCGGTTCCCGGGCTGACGGTAGCGGTAGTTTCAAGTCCTCGCGGAGCGCGCGGAGGGTAGGTCGAGCGGGCCGCACGGATCAGTCGTCCTCGCCTACTCCGCCGAGTTCCTTGATCCGCTCCGGTGACAGTCCGGTGAGCAGCGAGACGCTCGATTCCACGGATCCGTCCAGCTTGCGCATCTTCTCCAACATGCTGGCCCGAACTTCCTCACGGCGGATCTCCAAGTAGGTTCGGACGGCCTCGGCGACCAGATCCTTCTTCGTCATCCCCAGAAAATGGGCGCCGTCCGCGATCAGCTCGTCTATGGCTGCATCGACCTTCAACGGAGCGGTCGTACGGGTTGTCCGACCGCGGGCTTCCTCTGTGATTCTCATGCTCACACCCTCTCTGGTACCAAAAGGTACTCCTATTCTTCTCTGCTCGCGCGCGATGGGCTGACCACGATGGGCTGCTGTGTGAGCAACTAGGCCGTCATCGCATGTTTGCCCACTGCCCCCAAGTGCCACAATCTTGGTCGATTGCCCGTGATCAACCCCTTTGGCTTGCTACGCTCCGGTCCCTGAGTTCGCACCGGGGGAGGTGCAGGGCCTTGGCACCCACGAACTCCATCCGGGTCTACGGCCACATCAGCGGGCAGTTCGTGGTCGGCGACCACAACGTCGTGGTCAACGCGAGCGGTGACTCGCGGGTCGACGTACGTACCGGGCCGCCTCCGCGGGTGCGACTGCGTCGACCGCCGGTGGGTCGAGCGGCGCTTCACCGTCCCTCCGGATTACTCGGGCGGGAAGGTGAACTCGCGGACATTGCGCGGTGGTTGGGCGACAGGCGGCCGGTGCAGGTCTGCGGGCCGCCAGGCATCGGCAAAACCGCCCTGCTCGCCGAGTACGCCGCCCAGTGCGCCGGGGCGGGGCGAGACGTGGTGTACTTCTCAGCCGCCGGGCTGCCCGTGGCGGACATCGTCCAAGAAGTCTTCGATGCGTGCTACGCCACCGACGATGCCGACGGCTACAAACCCGAATCCGATCGCCTGCGCAGGCTCATGGGCTCGGTGGACGCCCTCCTGGTCATGGACGACTTCGACGGCTCGGCGGACGACCTGAACGTATTGGCGGATGCAGTCCCCTCCTGTGACGTACTACTGGCCTCGCCTGGGGCGTTATCTGGCGGGCCATGGCAGGGGTTGCGCCTGGGCGGGCTCCCTGAGACGGACTCCCTGGCCCTGCTTGGCCGGGAACTGGGACATCCGCTGGGGGCTGACGAGGCTGCGGCGCTGAGGCTCGTCTCCACGGTGCGTGGACATCCCCTGGCGCTCGTCCAGGCGGCGGCCGCTCTGCGTCTCGGCGGCGGTTCCAACGGATTCGCCGCCGAGGAGTCGGTCCTTGCGTTCGGGATCGCCGGGGATCTGAGTGCCGCGGCCGGACGGTGCCTGGGCCTGCTCTGCGGGTTTGTGCCGCTGGCGGTCTCTTATGAGCTGTTGAGCGCCTGCTCCGGTGTGGCGTCCGCGCCGGACCAGACCACACTCGCGGAACTGGGAGCGGCGGGCCTGGTGGCGCGGGACGGTTTCGGGTACCGGGCGAGCGGCTCGCTCGCCGCCCTGGTGGCCGAACGTGCGGGCACCCTGCGGCAGTCCGCGGAACTCGTCGCCCCGCTGGCCGCCTGGGTGGGCGATGCCATCCGCCCTCATCAAGTCGTGGCGGAGACCGGTGTCGTACTGCTTGTCCTCTCCGCGGCGGAGCGGGCGGGCGACGACGCCGGGGTGTGCCGGCTGGCACGAACGGTGGCTCCAGTACTGGCCCGCTCCCTGCACTGGGGCGCCTGGCACCGCGTGCTGGAGCTTGGGGGCCGCGCAGCCCGCAGACTGGGGGCCGACGAGGATGCGGCGTACTTCGCCCGAGAGGACGACACCCGGCGGTTCGCTCTGGGGATCATTGCCGGTCTGACGGTCGGCGGCGCCGCGAGTGGAGCGCTCGTCACGGGCGCTGCAGCGGGAAAGGCGGGTGGCGGTGCGGCGGCCACGACCCAGACGGGGAGCGGTACGGCTGGCTCGCTACCGGGCCCCGTCGCGGCACACCCTGCAGTCGTCGCGACACTGGCCGCGGCGATCGTCGTCGGCGGCACAGTCACGGGCCTGGCCGTCACCTCCGACGATCAGACGCCGCCGCCCCCTCCCCCGACGACCTCGTTGACCGCGGCGGCAGTCGAGTCCACCGCCACCGGAACACCTCCGACGCCGACGAACACCGAGACCTCCTCCACACCCACTACACGTACCCCGTCGCCGAGTCCGACCCCGACCGTCCCAGCCGCCCCCACGGGCGCGAGGGCCGAGGCGATCGACCGTTTCACGATCCGTGTGACCTGGACGGACAACTCCGACGACGAGACCGCGTTCTGGGTGAACAACGGCGACAGCACCCGGTCGACACCGCCGAACAAGACGTCGTACGACTGGGGCGGCCTGGTGGCCGGGCAGTACATGTGTTTCCGGGTGAGCGCTGTCAACAAGACAGGAGCGTCCCCGTACGCGCCTACGCAGTCGCCGTACTACGTGTGCGCCACCACGCCCCAACAAGATCCTGTCCCGTAAGGAGCGCAGCGTGCGGACTCCCGACCCTCCCGAACCCCGCTATCAGGTGTGGACCGGTGATGTGACCACCGGTCAGGTCGTCGTCGGCTCCGGCAACACGGTCCTCCATCAGGGGGCGCCAGCCGTCGTACCCGCGGTCGATCCCGTACGGAGTGAACTGGTCCGCGCGCTGGCACAGGTGCGGCACGAACTCGCGCAGCTGCGCGCCGAGGACCCGGGCGCCGTACCGGACGAGGACGCTGCGGACGCGGTGCGGGCGCTCGACGAGGCCGAGTCGGAGGCTGCCCGCCCCGAGCTTCACCCCGGGAGGCTGCGTCGCCGTGTCCGTGCGATCACCGACGCGCTCGGTGAGGCGGCCGCCCTGAGCGCCGCCGTCGTTGCCCTGCAGTCGGCGTTCGACGCGTTCGTCTCCGCTGGCTGACCTCGGCAATGCTCAGCAGGCCGTCGTGCGTGAGCGATGCGTGAGCGGATGATGTGGCAGAGACCATCACGCCGTGGACCAAGTGCGAGGTGGCACCTACCTTGACCAGGTGGTTCCGAACCCCGAAGAAGCATCCGGAACCACCCGGCAAGCTTTGGCCAGGACTTTTAATCCATTGGTTGTGGGTTAGAGTCCCACAGGGCCTACGGTGCGGGTGACGGGGGGTACCCCCTCTGACCTGCTGTGCAGCGCCTGAGTCGGCTTTGGTCGGGTCGGGCGCTGCTTCGTTTTCGGGGGTGTGCGTGAGCGGACGTGCCTGGTTCGGGCGTCAGCCGGTCTTTCCGCCTCGCCGGGTGTCCGTCCGTGCCCAGTCGGCGGCCCATTCCTGCATGCGCCGCCGGTCCAGCCACGCCCTTGCCGCATAGGTGCCGCCCGCCACCACTCCGCAGCTGATGCCTGCGGCCAGCAGGCCCGCCAGGACTGCCTGGAGCTGTGCCTCCCCGTGTGTCACGGGCTTCGAGGTGAGCGTGCCGTGTCGGTCCGTCCACACCGTGAACCGGGTTCCGGCCGGGGCGTCGGGCCGTACCGCGGCCTGGCCGGTGCGTGTCGATCCGTTCGGGGCGGTCCAGCGGGCCGTGGCCCAGACCCGGTCGTCGTCGGCCGCGCCCGTGGGCGGCTTGTTCTTCGCGTCCTCGACGAGCGTGGCGGTGACCGCCTGTCGCTCCACTCGCTGCTGGTCGAGGTCCTGCTCCACCGCTGCCTGGGTGACCAGGGCGGCCAGGAGGCCCCCGGCCAGCGCCAGGACACACGCGGTGAGCAGGATCCAGGCTTCGATGACATCACTGCGCCGCTTGAGCGGATTACGTCGCCATCGCCACAGCCGTACCTTCGAGCGCCGCGTCCTCACCACCGTCGACACCCCCTTGCCAGCGCCGACATCGCCTGACTTCAGTGTCCCCCCTGGAGCGCCTCAGGGCTTCCGCACGTACGGCGGGCCGCCGGGCCCTTTGCGTGGAGGCCGGCCTGACCGGGGGTGAAGGCGTCCGCCGTTTGAGGGCGCCGTCGTCACGACGGCGGTTTCGCCTGCGCCTGGGCGGCCCGCAGGTCGGCGAGGAGTTCGGCCTGGCCGGCGAGTACGCCGGAGAGGATGGTGCGGGCGACCCTGAGCAGTTCGGCGATGTGCGGGCTGGTCAGCGAGTAGTACACGTTCGAGCCCTCCTTGCGGGTCACCACGAGGTTCGCCCGCCGCAACACCGCGAGCTGCTGTGACAGGTGGGCTGCCTCGATCCCCACCTCGGGCAGCATCTCGGCCACCGCGTGCTCGCGCTCGCTCAGAAGTTCGAGAACCCGGATGCGCGCGGGATGCCCGAGCGTCTTGAAGAACTCGGCCTTCAGTTGGTACAGCGGCGTACTCATCGTGCCGTCCCCTCCCCGGCGGAGCAGCACGGCCGTACCGGCCGGTCCTCGGCGCATCGCATCCACCCACTCGTCAAACACATACGGCCCATCCTCGCGTGCGACAGCGGCGACGCCGAATCCGCGCACGAGAACCGAACCGCATGAACCATAGGTGACGACCTAGGCAATTGCTAAGATTAGCAACTCCATACAGGACGTGAAGGGGGCTTACGTGAGAATCATTCCGCTGCGTGGCGCGGCCGTCGCCTGGTCCAAGTGCCCCGCCTGCCGCCTCAAGTGCCGGCCCACCGCCGTAGGCCCGGACGGACGGTGCCCGCGGTGCGGCGAGGCCCGCATGCTGAAGCTCTCCTTCGGCGGCCGGACCACCCCGTCCACCTCGGACGACGACGGGAGCCGACCCGGACAAGGCCCCGGCTGAACCCGCTGAACCCGGCGGGTTCACTCGCCCGTGCTGTGGGCCGCGAGCGCGCCGGGCAGGTCGGCGTGTACGGGGATGGGCGGGCAGTCCCCGTCGGGGACGAGGGAGCCGTCGGCGGGGATCGCGGCCAGTTCCAGGCCGCGGCCCGCTTCGGCGAGGCGGCGCGCGGCCTCGGTGATCGCCAGCTGTCCCTCGGCCGACCAGCCGCGCAGTTCGGACAGGTTGACGATGACCGGACCGCTCCCGCGTCCCACCACCCAGCCGACGGCACCCGAGAAGCGGCGGACGGCGTCGGGGCCCAGGTATCCGGAGACGGACAGGACGCCGAGGTCCTGCTCGACGGTGTAGCGCCATTCGATGGTCATGGGCGTCAACTTCCTTGCGCGGTCGGCCTGTTTGGTCGTAGGAGAAGGGCTCAGAGGGGGAGGGTGATCCAGATGCTCTTGCCCTTGCCGTCGGCGTCGGCCCGGACGACCGCGGTGCCGCTCAGGCCGAGGGTGAGTTCCATGACGGTGGCCAGGCCGCCCGTCCCGGTGCCGGTGACCGACGCGTGCAGGGGTGGCTGGTAGGGGTGGCGGTCGTGCACGGCGAAGGCCAGGCAGTCCGCGCCCGCCGCGTAGATGACGGTCACCTGCGGGGAGAGCACCGCGGCGTGCCGGATGCTGTTGGTGACCAGCTCGCTGAGGATCAACAGGGCCGGATCCACGGTGGGATGGCGCGGGTTTATCCCCCACTCGGCCAAGGACTGCTCGGCTGTCTCCCGGGCCAGCCGGACCGCGGACGGAACGGCGGGCAACGTGAGCACATGCCGGTTGGGCAGCGCTTCGAGCCGGGTGCTCATCACGCCTCCGCGCGGGCGAGGCGGAATCCGGTCACCGTCTTGGGGTGGAGGCGCAGCAGGGTGTCGTGCGGGCCGTGGGTCCAGCCGGCGAGGGTGCGTTGGTAGTGGGCGGCTTCGTCAGGGTCGGTGATCACGTCGACCCGTCCGGCGACGGTGACGGACCAGCCGGTGGCGGTCACCGCGCGGACCTCGTCCACGTGGTAGGTGGCGGTGGCGGGGATCGCGGCGGCCGGGGCGGGTGTGCGCATCACCAGGCGGCCGTACTCCCAGGTGTGCCGGGCGGGCCGGATGACGGTCAGGTCCCGCTGTGGATACACCAGCCGCCCCAGTGCGCTGCCCTCCAGCAGCCACAGGGCCTCGGCACCGGAGACCTCGACCATGCGCAGCGATGCGGGCGGTGTGCTCATCCGACGTTTTCCTCTGTTTCCTCGCTGATGGGCCGGGACTTCTGGGAAGGAAGCGGCGGCAGGACCCCGGCGTACTCCAGGTGGGCCCGGGCGCCCTGGATCGCCTCGGGCGTGGTGGCGTACTCGCGCCCCTCCCGGCGCAGCAGCTCCAGCGCCCCGACGGAATCGAGAACCTGGCGCTGGCCGGTGCGTATGCCGGAGGTCATGACGGCGATGCCGCGCCGGTTGAGCTTCTCGACCACGTCCTTGAGGACGAGGGCGCCGGTGGCGTCGACGGTCGTCACCCGGGACATGCGCAGGATGACGACGCGTACGTCGGCGACCTCGGCCAGTTCCAGCAGGAAGCGGTGGGCGGCGGCGAAGAACAGCGGGCCGTCGATGCGGTACGCCACGATGTGCTCGGCCAGCAGCGCGTGCTCCTCGGCGCTGTGGTCGCCGCGGTCGAGCGGGACCGGCTCCAGGCGGGCCTGCTTGGCCACCGCCCGCAGCGCGAGCGCACCCGCGACGATCAGGCCGATGATCACGGCGTACACGAGGTCGAGCGCGAGGGTCGCGACGGCGGTGAGGACGAGGATCAGCGCGTCCGAGCGGGTGGCCTTGGCCATGGCCCGCAGCGAGCCGACCTCGACCATGCGGATCGCGGTGGCCAGCAGCACGCCCGCGAGTGCGGCGAGCGGGATCTTGGAGACAAGGGGTGCGGCCGCGAAGACGATCACCGCGAGGATCGCGGCGTGCGTGAGCGCGGCCAGCCGGGAACTCGCGCCGGTGCGGACGTTGACCGCGGTGCGGGCGATCGCGCCGGTCGCCGGCACGCCGCCGAAGAGTGGGGCCGCGATGTTGGCCAGGCCCTGCCCGAACAACTCCCGGTCCGGGTCGTGCTTCTGACCCACCGTCATGCCGTCGGCGACCGAGGCCGACAGGAGGGACTCCAGCGCGGCGAGGGCGGCGACCGCCACGGCCGGGGCGAGCAGGGTGCCGAGCGAGCCGAGGTCGAGGAAGGCGAGCGAGGGCGCCGGAAGCCCGGAGGGCAGGTCACCGATCGGCTTGGCCGCGTCCAGTCCGGCGAGCTGGGCCACGATCGTCGCCGCGATCACGGCGAGGATGGAGAAGGGGATCGTGGGCCGCCAGCGGGCGCCGGTCAGCATGACGGCGGCGACCGCCACGGCGAGGGCGACGGCGGTCCAGTTCGGGTGCTCCGCGAACTCCTCCAGGGCACGCCAAGTCACCACGAGGACGCGGTCGCCCTCCGGCTTGGGCACCCCGAGCGCGTTCGGGATCTGCTGGAGACCGATCACGCAGGCGATACCGAGGGTGAAGCCCTCCACGACGGGGGCGGGCACGTACTGCATGTACTTCCCGGCCCTGAGCAGGGCGAGCGCGACGAGCATCACGCCCGCCATCAGCCCCACCGTGAGCACCCCGGACGTCCCGTACTGGGCGACGATCGGCACCAGCACCACGGTCATCGCACCCGTCGGCCCGGACACCTGCAGATTCGAACCGCCGAACACCGCGGCGAGCGCACCGGCGATGACCGCGGTCGCCAGCCCCGCCTCCGCACCCAGGCCGGAGGAGACGCCGAAGCCGAGTGCCAGCGGCAGCGCGACGATCGCCACCGTGAGGCCGGCCAGCAGATCCCGGCGTGGGTCGCGACGCGTCTCCGCCAGATCCGTACGGCCGGGCAGCAGCGCGGCGATCCGGCCCCTGAGCCGGGTGAAGGCGGACGTCATCGCGCGGTGACCTCGGCTTCCCGCAGCTCGGCGAGCAGTTCGTTCCGCCCGGACAGCATCTCGGTCAGGATCCGGCGCGCGGCCTTCATCAGGTCCGCGACGTCCCCGCCGGCCAGCTCGTAGACGACCGTCGACCCCTCCCGCGTCGCGGTGACGATCCCGGAGCGGCGCAACACGGCCAGCTGCTGGGACAGGCTGGAGGGCTCCACCTCGATGGCGGCCAGCAGCTCCCGCACCGGCATCGGCCCGTCCTGCAGCAGCTCCAGCACCCGTATCCGTACGGGATGGCCCAGCATCCGGAAGAACTCGGCCTTGGCCTGGTACAGCGGAACGGACACGGTCCCTCGGCTTCCGGCAGCGCCCCACCCGGGGCAGTGAAGGCTGCGCCCGCGGCTACCTGCGAACACAGCCAACACAGCATCTAACCAATTGCGAAATTTTGCAATTCAGCATCAGACTGCTGCCGGGCCGCCCCGGCGGAGGGGGGAGGGTCAGCCCTTCTTGACCACGCTCGACTTGAGCTGCATCGCCCCGAAACCGTCGATCTTGCAGTCGATGTCGTGGCCGTCGACTCCGTCGACCAGCCGGATGTTGCGCACCTTGGTCCCGGCCTTGATCCCCGAAGGGCTCCCCTTCACCTTGAGCGCCTTCACCACGACCACGGAATCGCCGTCCTGCAGCACATTGCCGACGGAGTCCTTGATGACGCGCTCGCCGACGGGGTCACCACCCTCGGCACCGCTCACGTCAGGAACCCATTCATGGCCGCACTCAGGGCACACCACAAGGGCGTTCATCTCGTAGGTGTACTCGCAGGAGCACTTCGGACAGGGAGGAAGATTCTCGATCATCCCGTCAGGGTATCCGGCCCCAACCTGCCCCTGACGGAGGCCGGGTACCCGTTGGATCCAGGGCAGGCCGGGGGCGATGGGGTCGTCGCCGGCGGCTTCGCCCAGGACGGCGAGGAGGATCGCCAGCGCGTTGGGCGGCTCGTCGGCGAGCAGTTCCCCGGCCTCGCGGAGGAGGACCACCACGTCGTCGTCGGCGTTGTCCACCGCCTCGCGCAGACAGTCGCGGAAGGCGTCCCAGTCGTGGCCGAAGTAGCCCGGGAAACCGAGCTCGGCCGCTCATGCGGTGAACAAGCTCTGGGTGGTGCGGCAGTGGGAGCCGCGCACCTGCCTCGGTGTCGGGATGCCGGCCGTCGCCTCGGTGAGCGGACGGATCCAGGTCGTCGTCGCGCGGCAGCAGGCCGGGGCTGCCCTTGCCGCCGGCGTCGATCCTGCCTCGCCCGACGCCGATCCGGTCGTCGAGACGATCACGGCGCACTTCGCGGGTGTGCTCGCGCAGGCCACCGCCACCGCGATCGGCGTGCCCGTGGTGGCGCTCACCGGCGACGACGCCGCCTGCGCGGAGGCCACGGAGTGGGACGCGTCGATCGCGACCGTCGCCGTGAAGTACGCCCATGACCGGTTCGCCGCCCAACTGCGGCCCGACACCGAGGCCCGCCAGGCCATCGAGGAGACCGTCACCGCCGCGATCGCCCACCGCCCCACGGCCACGGTCCCGTCCGGCCCCTCCACCCTCACCGTCCGCTGGCAGTCCGCCTCGGCACCGGCCACCCTCCTCGGCATCCCCGGCGTCACCGCCACCGACAGCCGTACCGTCCGGGCGGAGGGCGAACTCCCGTTCCTTTACCGGCTCTTCGGCGTGTGGATGCGAGTGGCGGCCTCGCTCACCAACCAGCCCCCGTACTGCTGAAAGCCAAAGCAGGTCAGCCCGCGTTCAGCTCTGTAAACGTCAACTCCCCCAGCGGCAGCGTGTGCTGGGTCTGGAGGACCTTCGCGCGGAGGTAGCGGACGTTGTGGGCGGTGGTGAACACCCCCGTGGGGACACGGTCGTTGACGTCGATGCCCAGCGCGCGGAGCTGGTCGGCCTTGTCGGGGTTGTTGGAGAGCAGGTCCAGCCGGTCGATGCCCAGGGCGCGCAGCATCTGGGCCGCCGCCGTGTAGTCGCGGGCGTCCTCGGGGAGGCCGAGGGCCGCGTTCGCCGCGTAGGTGTCGAGGCCCTGGTCCTGGAGGGCGTACGCGTCGAGCTTGTTGTAGAGGCCGATGCCGCGACCCTCCTGGCGGAGGTAGAGGAGCACGCCGCCGCGGTCGGCGATCCGCTCCACCGCCTCGCGCAGCTGCGGGCCGCAGTCGCAGCGGGCCGAGCCGAAGACGTCGCCTGTCAGGCACTCGGAGTGCAGCCGCACCAGCGGGACGGGGCCGGGGTCGCCGAGGACGACGGCCACGTGTTCCTGGCCGTCGGCCAGGCCGTGGAAGGTGACCAGCTCGGCGTCGACGGAGTAGCCGTCGCCGAAGCGAAGGGGCACTCGGACGCGGGAGCGCGGGGTGGCGGTAGGTGTGTCGGGCATGCGGGTCTCCGAGTTCCGTACCTGGTTCTATCGGTCTCTGCTTCAGATTTGAAGCAGATCCTCGGTTCGGAACCCTACCTCATGCTTGAAATTTGAAGCAACTAGATTACGAGCAGGAAGATGACGACCGCCGAAGCCACGGCACCCCCTCCGGTGCCAACCGTGGATCCTCCCCCTGGATTCCCTTCGCGACGCTCGTGCAGATCTCCTCCAGCTGTCCCACCTGCTCCTCGGTCAGATGGTCGAAGAGGGACGCGCGGACCGTCTCGACGTGGCCCGGTGCCGTGTGCTCCAGGACCGTCGTGCCCTCGTCGGTCAGTACGGCGACGCTGCCCCGCTTGTCCGACGGGCACCCCTCACGCCGTACCAGACCGTCCTTCTCCAGGCGCGCCACCGCGTACGTCAGCCGGCTGCGCGTGATCTTCAGCTTTTCGGCGAGATCGGTCATGCGCAGGCTGCGGTCGGGCACCTCGGAGAGGTAGGCCAGGATGGTGTAGTAGAGGTGCGGCATGCCGGCGTCCTGTTGGAGCTGCCGGTCGAGCGCGTCCTCAAGGAGAAGCGAGGCGGCGACGTACGCGCGCCACGCGCGCTGCTCCTCGGGGCTGAGCCAGCGGGTCGTCATGCACCCAGTGTAGGTTTGTTTCAAACTTGAACCAAGACCGCAAGCTCAAGACCTCAAGCTCAAGACCGCAGGTTGCCGACAGGGAGCGCGCCGATGCCCCACCCCCACGTCCTGCTCTCCGCCGCCGTCTCCCTCGACGGCTACCTGGACGACACCGGCCCCGAGCGCCTGCTCCTGTCCGGCCCGGCCGACTTCGACCGCGTCGACGAGGTACGGGCCTCCGTGGACGCGATCCTCGTCGGCGCCGGCACCATCCGAGCCGACAACCCCCGCCTCCTGGTCAACTCGCCCGAGCGCCGCGCCGCCCGCGTCGCCGAGGGGAAGCCCGAGTACCCGCTCAAGGTCACCGTCAGCGGCTCCGGCGACCTCGACCCGACCGCCAACTTCTGGCACACGGGCGGCGAGAAGATCGTCTATACGACCGACAAGGGCGCCGTCCGCGCACAGGCACTGGAGCTCGCCGCCGACGTCGTGCCGCTCGGCCCCGAGCTCGACTGGCACGCCCTCCTCGACCACCTGCACGACGTCCGCGGCGTCCGGCGTCTCATGGTCGAGGGCGGCGGGACCGTCCACACCCAGCTGCTTCAGCAAGGGCTCGCCGACGAGCTGCAACTCGTCGTCGCACCACTCTTCGTCGGCGACCCGGACGCCCCCCGGCTCTTCGGCCCCGGCCCCTACCAGGGCGGACGCCTGCGGCTCATGGAGACGCGGGCCATCGAGGACGTCGTACTCATGCGCTACGAGCCCACCGCGCCCGGCACCGGAGACGTACCGGCGTCCGCCGACGGGCACTGGCTGGCGCTGGCCTGCGAGCTGGCGGTGCTGTGTCCGCCCTCGGGGACCGCGTTCAGCGTGGGGGCGGTGGTGGTGGCCGCCGACGGGACCGAGCTGGCCCGCGGGTACTCGCGAGAGGGCGACGATCCCGTGGTGCACGCGGAGGAGGCCGCCCTCGCCAAGCTGGACCCGGCGGATCCGCGGCTCGCCGACGCGACTGTGTACAGCAGCCTGGAGCCCTGCGCACACCGTGCCTCGCGGCCCCGGCCGTGTGCGCGGATCATCCTCGACGCGGGCGTACGACGGGTGGTCACGGCGTGGCGCGAGCCGAACACGTTCGTCGAGGCGGCCGACGGGAGCGGGCTGCTGACCAGCCAGGGGGTCGACGTGGTCGTACTGCCGGAGTACGAGTGGGCGGCCATGGTGCCGAATCGGCATCTGCTGGGCTGAGTTGCCCGCGCACGGGTCGGCAACTGGGACCTCGCGATGGCCGACGCCGCGATCGGCATCGCCGTCTTCCTCGACGACCACCAGACCTTCGACCACGCCCTGAAGCGCTTCCGCGAGCGCGTGCCCGCCTACTTCTACTTGGAGAAGGACGGCAAGGTGCCGCTCAGCCCGGTCGGCTCGACCATCGACACCGAGGAGACCCGGCCCGCCGGCACCGACGACCTCTTCGTTTCCTGGGAGACCCTCACCCACGCCGGAAATCCTGCGACGTGAGGTGCCCTGAGCGCTTCAAATCAACGCGTGTGCATGTGGTCCTCCGGATGACGTACACTGGAGTCACAACGGCGCGGGGTGGAGCAGCTCGGTAGCTCGCTGGGCTCATAACCCAGAGGTCGCAGGTTCAAATCCTGTCCCCGCTACTCACGGCCGAAGGCCCGGATCTCTTGAGATCCGGGCCTTCGGTGTATTCCGGGCCGCCGATGCCGAGCGTCGAAACCTGGACGGGCGCGCCGCCACTGGTTCTTGATCGTTGTCACGGGGGGTGTTCGCATGATCCCGCTCCGCATAACGACTGACACACCGTCAGAATTGGTGTGACTCCTGAATCGCGGTCAACTCGCCCGTTTTCTACCGGTCATGACGGCTACGTCCTGCGGAAAATCGTTAATGATCAAGCCGAACGGCTTGGAATCCAGGGCCCGCGTCTATTAACGTTCGATAACGCAGCGCGGTCGTCCCAGCCGTCACAAGAGTCGGCTCCGTGCGCACGTGCCGAATCCCGCAAGGGAACCGGGGAACCACCAACTTGGGGTGAATCACGCGGATAACGCCGTGGCAGCACGGCAGTTATACGCGCGTAGGAGACCTTCCTGCTCCGAACCCGTCAGCTAACCCGGTAGGCGAGAAGGAAGGAAAGGAGCACGCCTACGTGGCGTCCAACCCGCCCGCCCCAGAAGCCCCGTTCGTGCCGGAACAGCGCAGCCCCGAGACCTTCGTCTACGGCGGCGCCCGCACCGACGAGGGCCCGAAGGAGGAGTGGAACCCCACCGCGGAGTCCATTCTTCCCGTACGAGGCCGGCACCGCGTCAGCAAGCAGCGCGGCGGGGGACTCGCCCGCAGCTCCACCGTCCTGGGCGTCGGTGTCATAGCCGCCGTCGGCGGGGCCGGTATGGCCAGCGCCAACACCGGCAAGCCGCCCGTCTCCATCTCCATGCCCGACCTGCCGTCCGTCGGCTCGCTCATCTCGGACGACGAAGGCCCCAAGGGTTCCGCCACCGCGCTCAGCAGCGTGGGTGTCACGTCCGAGGACACCGCCGAGGGCACCACCGACGCCGGCGAGGCACTGCGCGCCCGGATCATCCTCCAGGCCGAGCAGCAGCAGGACCAGGCCGACACCGCGGCGCAGGAGGCTGCCCAGGCCGCCATCGAGAAGAAGGCCGCGGACGCCGCCGCAGCGGCGGAGAAGGCGGCCGACGCCAAGGCCGCCGCCGCGAAGAAGAAGGCCGCCGAGGAAGCCGCCGCGAAGGCGGAGGCCGAGCGCCTGGCCGAGCTGGCCAAGCAGTACACGCTGCCGACCTCCTCGTACACGATCACCAGCACCTTCGGCCAGGCCGGCTCCCTGTGGTCCTCCGGCTACCACACGGGCCTCGACTTCGCCGCGCCCACGGGCACGCTCATCAAGGCCATCCACAGCGGCACCATCACCGAGGCCGGCTGGGACGGGTCGTACGGCTACAAGACGGTGCTCACGCTCGACGACGGCACCGAGCTCTGGTTCGCCCACCAGTCGTCCATCAGCGTCAGCGTCGGCCAGAAGGTCAACACCGGCGATGTCATCGGACGCGTCGGCTCCACGGGCAACGTGACCGGGGCGCACCTCCACCTGGAGGTCCACCCCGGTGGAGCGGACACCGGGATCGACCCGATGGCCTGGCTGCAGAGCAAGGGGCTCACCCCCTGAGGCTTGTTCCTCTCCGACTTCCGGCAGTCCTGGCGACACCCCCCCGACGCCAGGGCTGCCGGTCTTTTGGGGTTTACGGAACTTTGCCATTGCCTCCGGAACAGGGCGCTCCGGTGCGGGTGTTGCTGTAGAGCATGACTTCTCTTCGCAAGCTCGGCTCCTCCGACCTGGAGGTCTTCCCGCTCGTCCTCGGCGGCAACGTCTTCGGCTTCTCCGCCGACGAGGCGCAGTCCTTCGCCGTCCTCGACGCGTACGCGGCCGCGGGCGGCAACTTCCTCGACACCGCCGACTCCTACTCGGCCTGGGTCGAGGGCAACAAGGGCGGCGAGTCCGAGACCATCATCGGCAACTGGGTCAAGGCGCGCGGCAACCGTTCCGACGTGGTCATCGCGACCAAGGTCAGCCAGCACCCCGAGTTCCCGGGCCTCACGGCCGCCAACATCAGGGCCGCCGCCGACGCGTCCCTGCGCCGCCTGGGCACCGACCACATCGACCTCTACTACACCCACTTCGACAAGCCCGAGGTGCCGGTCGAGGAGATCATCGGCGCGCTCGACGAGCTGGTGAAGGCGGGCAAGGTACGGCACATCGCCGCCTCGAACATCTCGGCGGAGCGCCTCCAGGCATCCCTCGACTTCTCCGACCGCGAGGGTCTCGCGCGGTACGTCGCCCTCCAGCCCCACTACAACCTGGTCTCCCGCGACACCTACGAGGGCGAGCTCCAGGACCTCGCCGAGCGCACCGGCCTGGCCGCCCTCCCGTACTTCGGGCTCGCGTCCGGCTTCCTCACGGGCAAGTACCGCCCCGGCGTTACGGTCGACAGCCGGCGCGCCGCGATGGGCGCCGGCAAGCATCTCGACACCGAACGCGGCCGCAAGGTCCTCACGGCCCTCGACGAGATCGCCGCATCACGCGGGGCGGAGGTCGCCACGGTCGCCCTGGCCTGGCTCGCGTCCCAGCCGACGGTCGCGGCCCCGATCGCGTCGGCCCGTACGGTGGACCAGCTCCCGGCACTGGTCGCGGTGGCGGAGCTGGAGCTTACGGAGGCGGAGGTGGAGAGGCTTACGGAGGCTTCGGCGTAGGGGGTCTCTACGTCCGGTACGGGTTGTAGGCGGGGTAGGGATAGGCCGTGTGGGGCGCGGGGTAAGGCGCCGGCCCGTAGGCATGTCCGTACGCCTGCCCGTACGTCTGCTGTCCGTACGCCTGCTGTCCGTACGTCGGCCAGGGCGGTGGCACGATCACCGGTGCCGTCGCCCTCGCCGCGTACTCCAGGGCGGGGCGGGCGACATCCCGGCGGCTCCACAGCTCGTGCAGCAGTTCGCGTTCCCGTACGACGAAGTCGGTGCTCGCCCGTCCGCCGTGTCCCCGGTGTCGTAGGAACGCCAGTGAGGTCGCGTAGGCCTCGTACTGGGCCACCGCCCGCCCCGCGGGTTTCCCGAAGTGGCGCCTGGCGTATTCGCGGGCCAGCCGCCGGGCCCGCATCGAGCCGAGCGCGTACGGCTCGGCCGGTCCGAGCCAGCCGGTGGCGACGTAGGCGGGCAGTTCGGTGCGGACCGTCCGCAGCTCGCGCTGCCGGGTCCAGATGACCAGCCAGGTCAGCAGCCCGAACGCGGGCACCATGAACGTCCCGTACACGGCGAAGAAGCCGTACTCCCCGAGCGTCGACGAGCCGTTCCAGAACGCGTGCATCCCCATCGCGAGCAGCAGCCCGGCCGGCGGGAGCAGGAAGCGCCGCAGGTGCTGGCGGTCCCCGGCGAGTGCGGCGATGCCGAAGCCGATGCCGGTGAGGACGGTGAAGAGGGGGTGCGCGAACGGCGACATGATGACGCGGACGAAGAAGGTCGCCGCGGTGACGGAGGCGATGCCGCGGTCGCCGGTGATCTGGTCGGCGCCGAAGGCGGTGCCGAGGTAGAGGATGTTCTCGGTGAACGCGAAGCCGGTGGCGGTGACCCCGGCGATGACGACCCCGTCGACGATCCCGGTGAAGTCGCGCCGCCGGAAGAGGAAGACGAGGAGTACGGCGGCGGCCTTGGCCGACTCCTCGACGATGGGCGCTATGACGGTGGCCCCGAGGGTGTCCGCGCTGGTCGGGTCGGCGGTCGCGGTCGCTATCCACCTGGTCGCGAAGCTGTTGGCGACGATCGCTATCAGTGCCGCGGCGCAGGCGCCCCAGGAGAAGGCGAAGAGCAGATTGCGCCAGGGGCCGGGTTCTACGCGGTCCAGCCAGCGGAAGGCGGCTATGAGAAGGGGTACGGGCAGCACGGCGAGGCCGAGTCCGACCAGGAAGCCCTCCGTGCCGGTCTGTTCGCGGACCAGGGCGAGGATGACCAGCCCCGAGAGCGCGAGCAGGGTGATCAGCGCTCCGTAACGCACCCACTTCCGCTGCCACCAGTGCGCGTGCCGCAGCGCTCCGCCGGGGGGACCGGGAGGACCTGGGGGATGCGTGGGGTACGGGGTGCTGGTGGCCACGGCATTGACCCTAACGAGGGAAGTTCAGTGGGGGGTCGTCGCGTTCGTGTCAGTCGGTGGGCTGCTCGTCGCGCTGGTCGTCGTGGGGTACGCGACGGAAGAGCAGATCGTTCACGACATGTCCCTTGTCCAGTCCCTGGCCCTCGAAACGGGTCCGCGGCCGGAAGTCGGGACGCGGCGCAAAACCGCCGTCGGTCTGGGTGTTCTCGAAGTCGGCGTGCGCGGTCAGCACTTCGAGCATCTGTTCGGCGTACGGCTCCCAGTCGGTCGCACAGTGCACGATCGCCCCGGGCCGCAGACGGGTCGCGGCGAGATCGAGGAACTCCGGCTGGATCAGCCGCCGCTTGTGATGCCGCTTCTTGGGCCAGGGGTCGGGGAAGTAGACGCGCAGCCCGTCGAGGGAGTCGGGGGTGAGCATCTCGCGCAGCAGGATGATGGCGTCCCCGTTGGCGACGCGGATGTTGGACAGCCCGTATTGGTCGGCGAGGTTGAGCAGATTGCCCTGCCCAGGTGTGTGCACATCGACGGCGAGGATGTTGCGGTCAGGACTCTCGGCGGCCATCTGCGCGGTGGCCTCGCCCATCCCGAACCCGATCTCCAGTACGACGGGGTGCGAGTTCCCGAACAACTCGTTCAGGTCCACGACCCGCTGCCCATCGATATCCAGCCCCCACTTGGCCCACAGCCGCTGCAACGCGTCCGCCTGCCCAGCGGTCACCCGACTCCGCCGCGGCTGAAAACTCCGAATCCGCCGCTCGAAGTGAGACCCGGCGGGGTCGGCCTTGGGCCCGTCGGGGAAACGGGGCGCACCCTTGGGGCGCGTGTGGCGGGTGGAGTCGCCGGGGGTGGGCTGGGGGGCTTCGGGGGTGTTGGGGAAGTCAGACACAGTGGGGCCGATTTTACGGGAGGAGGACCTGGGGGCTGCGTCGGCACCGGGCGCCCTCAAACCCCGCCCAGCACAGCCAGCGCCCGGCGAGCCACCTCCCGCCCGATCGGCAGCGAAGCGGTCGCCGCAGGAGACGGCGCGTTCAGCACATGCACAGCCCGATCCCCCTCCCGTATCAAGAAGTCATCCACAAGCGTCCCGTCCCGCAACACCGCCTGCGCCCGCACCCCCGCCGAGGCCGGCACAAGATCCCCCTCGGAAACCGCCGGCACCAACCTCCGCACCGCCTCCGTGAACGCCCCCTTGGACACCGACCGCCGCACCTCCCCCACCCCGTACCGCCAATGCCGCCGAGCCATCCGCCACGCCCCCGGCCAGGCAAGCGTCGCCCCCAACTCGCGCCCCCGCACGGTCCCCCACCCGTATCCCTCCCGAGCCAACGCCGGCACAGCGTTGGGCCCGACATGCACATCCCCGTCGATCCCGCGCGTGAGATGCACCCCGAGAAACGGAAACGCCGGATCCGGCACCGGATACACCAGCGCCCGCACCAGCCCGTCCCGCACCAGCGTGTAGTACTCCCCCCGGAACGGCACGATCCGCATCCCGGGCTCGTCCCCGGTCAGCAGGGCGATCTCATCGCAGTACAGCCCGGCACAGTTGACGAGCACCCGCCCCCGCACGACGCCGCCGTCCCGCGTCCGCACGGCCACCCCGAGCTCCGCCCGCCGATCGATCCGTACGACCTCGACGCCGTACCGAATGTCCGCCCCGGACGCCTCGCCCAGCTGGCGCGCGACCCCCACGAAGTCGCACACCCCGGTCGTCCCGACGTGTATCGCGGCGAGCCCCCGCACCTCCGGCTCGTACTCCGCGATCTGGGCCGCCCCCAGCTCACGCACCGGAATGCCGTTCTCCCGGCCACGCTGCACGAGCGCGTGCAGTCGCGGCAGCTCTGCCCGCTGGGTCGCGACGATCAGCTTGCCGGTGACGGCGTGGGCGATGCCGTACTCCGCGCAGAACTTGACCATCTCGGTGGCGCCCCGCACCGCGTACTGCGCCTTCAGCGACCCGGGCCGGTAGTAGATCCCGCTGTGGATCACGCCGCTGTTGCGCCCCGTCTGGTGCAGGGCAGGCCCCCGCTCCTTCTCCAGCACCGTCACCCGGGTGCCCGGCGCGGCACGCGTGATCGCGTACGCCGTCGACAGACCGACGATCCCGCCGCCGATCACCAGCACGTCACAGTCGTAGGCAATCTCCCGCACCTGCACCACCTCCCGGCTTCGATAGTGCACTGCGCCACTGACAATGCCCTCAAACCCAGGATGCGCCCGGCAACCGCACGTGTTTCGTCAAGCTCCGGTAAGGCCGGAGCCCATCAGGCCGGGGCCATCAGCAGCGGGCGTGCGCGCTCCCGCAGCTCGACCACCCGCGGCTCGTCGCCGTAGGGCTCAAGACGGTGGAGAAGATCCTTCACGTACTCGGTGGTGCGCGCCGACGAAATGCGCCCCGCGACCTCCACCGCCCGCACGCCCTGCTCGCACGCCGCGTCGAGATTGCCCGATTCGAGCTCGGCGACCGCCGAGACGACGAGCCTGAGGCCGTGCGAGCGCACGAACTCCTCCGTCGGCTTCGACAGCGCCTGCTCCGTGAAGCGGCGGACCTGGCGCGGTGCCTTGAGATCGCGGTAGCACTCGGCGGCGTCGGCGGCGAAGCGGTCCTCGCCGTAGAAGCCGAGCCAGGACGGGTCGTTGTCGCCCTCGCGGGAGCGCTCCAGCCAGCCCTCGGCGGCCTTGAGCGCGGCGCCGGCCGCCTGGGCGTCACTGGCGCGCGCGTGTGCGCGTGCCTCGACGAGGCGGAAGAAGCTCATGGTGCGGGCCGTGGCCAGGCCGCGGTTGCGCTCCAGGGCGGCCTGCGCGAGGTCGACGCCCTCGTCGCCGAAGCCGCGGTAGGTCGCCTGCAACGACATGGAGGCGAGGACGTACCCGCCGAGGGGGACGTCGGCCGCCGCGCGAGCGAGACGCAGCGCCTGGATGTAGTAGCGCTGCGCGGCCTCCTGCTGGCCGGTGTCGAACGCCATCCAGCCCGCGAGGCGGGTGAGCTCGGCACTGGCGCCGAACAGGGCTCTGCCGACCTCGTCGGAGTACGAGCCGAGCAGCAGCGGGGCCGCCTCGACCCTTAAGCACTCGGGCACCATGGACGAACGCCAGTCGCCGCCGCCGTACTTGGAGTCCCAGCGCCTGGCGTCCTCGGCGGCCTCCCGCAGCTTCTGCACATCACTGTGGCCGACTTTCTGCGGTGCCCCGGAGCCCTCGGCGGGGTTCGCGTCGCGCGCCACCGAACTGTCGGCCGGGGTTATCAGCCACCGTGAGGCAGGCGTTGCGTATGCGCTTACTGCGAACGATCCGGCCAGCGACTGCCAGATGCCGCCGGAGCCGGCCCGGCGTCCGGCAAGATCGAGACGGTACAGCTCGGTCGCCGAGCGCACCGCCTGTCCTACGTCCCTGGGGAAGGCGAGGCCCACTTCGGGCGCGGGATCCGCGTCCGCCAGTCCGATCTCGTGGAGCGGCACCGGGCGGCCGAGCTTTTGGCCGATGGCAGCCGCGATGAGGTGCGGCGCGGCGCCCTGGGGCACCATGCCCTTCGACACCCAGCGCGCCACCGACGTCTTGTCGTAGCGAAGAGTCAACCCGCGTTGAGCGCCAAGATCGTTGACACGACGCGCGAGTCCTGCGTTGCTGATTCCCGCGAGGGCGAGAACGGTGCCGAGTTTTTCGTTCGGCCCGCGTTGCTCCCTGGACATGCGCCACCCCTCGACACAGACGGCTGCCGCGCTGGCATAACCACGCGGCATTCGTAAACCCAGCGTAGTTCGCCGCATCCCAAGCGTTAAGGGGCATTGTTCCGGATGGCGGGATTGTGGTCCGTACTGAAGTGCGGGTCGAGTACGGGCTGTCGTGATGTGCTCCCGCTGTGTGGCCGTGCGCCCGTGTGTGCGCTCTTCTCCGGCCATCGGGGGAGCGGTTCCATGGATCGTGCGTGGGTCGGCCCGCTGTACTGGATCCAGCGGGCTGGGGGAACCCCGCCGCCTCCATCCCCGCGGGCGGCGGAACCGGTCCGGGAGGCGAACTCCGCCTCCCGGACTGTGCGCCTGCTGTGCGGTGCGCAAGGCCTGTACGGAGCGTGCGCGAGCCTGTCCCCACGCCGCCGATTTGGCTGAAAACCGACCCCGCCTTTCGCGGGCGATTAGCCCTCCGACCACGGAACTTGAGGGCGCGAAGGGTGTTTTGGGGGAGCGTATCGGGGGCGCATTCGCGTCGCAGCCGTTTCCTCGCACCTACCTCGTCCGTACCCCGATCGCCTTGCCCCGAGCGGGTGTTCGCTTCGCCGCGGGCGTGTTCGCAACGGCGCATTTCGTGGATCTCAAGGGGCCCCACCAGGCCTACAGGCAGGGTTCTTCATGGCAGCATGGTGCCGAGTTCGTACGGTGCCCTGGTTGTCCACAGCCTGTGGAGGCGACGATGCGGTGGTTGGTGGGATGGAGCAGCACCACCGCGGGAGCGCCTGAGATCGGCTCCGCGGGAGCGACCGGAAGCGACGGCGAGACCGTGCACCCGGTGGGCTCCCAACTCCTGTGGGGCGACCCCGATCCGCTGTGGGCGGTCGGCGACTGGCGCCCCGACGAGGTGCGCGTCGTCAAGGCCGACGCGCAGAACCGGATCGCCGTCCTGGGCACGTGCGGGGCGAGCGACGAGCAGCTGCGGGTCGGACTGTTCGCCGCGCGCGGAGGGGCACTTCGGCATCTGACGGCCTGGCCGGGCAGTTACACGGCCGTCGTCCAGGTCGGCCGCAGAGTCATGGTCTGCGGTGATCTCGCGGGCGCGCGCCCGGTGTTCTACACCCCCTGGGCCGGCGGCACGGCGTACGCCACGGCCGCGCTGCCACTGGCCGACCTCATCGAGGCCAACCTGGACTTCGGTCACCTGGCCGCGCTGCTCGCCGCCCCCGACGTACCGGCCGCGCTGCTCGACTCCACCCCCTACGACGGCGTACGGCGCATTCCGCCGGGGCATGCGCTGATCCTGCGCGCCGGGGCGCGTGAGGTCGCCGGGTACGAGCCGGTCGCCTCCCTCGCGGTGGCGGCGCCCTCGGCCGACCCCGACAGCGCGGTCGACGCCGTGCGCGACGCGCTCGTCGAGGCGGTACGCGCGCGTCTCTCCGCTCCCCGGCACGTGCCCGGTGCCGACATCGACCCCGGCCCGGTGCCGGGGATGGGGCCCGCCGAACGGCGTGCCGCGCGCGGGATGCCGGTTCCCGGGATCGGGTCGGACCTGTCCGGGGGGCCCGCCTCGGGGACCCTGGCGCTCCTGGCGGCCGGGCTGCCCGGCATGCCGGGTACGGTCCTGGGCCACGGCACGGGCGCGGGGGAGCGGCTGCTGGCCGTCACCTTCAACGACCTGGCCGTCGGCGGCCGGGAGGCCGAGCTGGAGCGGGCGGGGACGCTGGCGGAGAACCCGCGCCTGCACCACGTGGTCGTGGCCGGCGGGGAGGAGGTCCTGCCCTACGCGGATCTGGAAGGCCCCCTGACGGACGAACCGGGCCCGTCGCTCGTGACCGCAGCCCGGCACCGGGCACGGCTCGCCTCCGGCAGCGCGGACCACTTCACCGGGTACGGCGCCCGGCAGGTACTGGACGCCCATCCGGCGCGTCTGGCGGACCTGTTGATGGACCGCAAGCGACGCCACCTGGTGCGTCCGGTGGCGGCCCTTGCGAAGGCGGACGGCGGCTCGGTGCTCATCCCCGCGCGCGTGTACGGCGCGGCACGGCGACTGGCCCGTACGCCGTACCGGA
Source organism: Streptomyces sp. JLBG701 (assembly GCF_058544905.1). Classification (NCBI taxonomy): domain Bacteria; kingdom Bacillati; phylum Actinomycetota; class Actinomycetes; order Kitasatosporales; family Streptomycetaceae; genus Streptomyces; species Streptomyces sp. JLBG701. Next base: position 5,469,257 of record NZ_CM178588.1, on the reverse strand, counting down.
CGGGCGTGGAGGTCCTCGCCGACCGGCTGCTGCACCGCCGCTTCGACGAACCCGGCGGCGCGGTGGGGGCGTCCCTCGCCGCGCTCACGTGGGCAAGACCGGGACCGGCCGCGCGATGGCTGACCGGGGAGGCGCTGGCTGAAGTATCGGTTCGCCTGCAGGGCGCGACCAACCGCTCGGGGGTGGGTCCGGGCCAGCGTCCCGGCGACTACCGCGCGCGTGCGGCACTGGCCCGGCACGCCTCAGACCTACGCGTCCTGGAGCAGGCCGCCGAGATCCGCTTCCAGCGCCTGCACGCCCCGTTCCTCGACAACCAGGTCGTCCGGGCCTGCCGCGCCCTCCCGGAAGCGCTGCGGGTACGCCCGGGCGCGCGAGCGGCGATCCTGCGTACGGTCCTGGAGGGCGCTGGCGTGGCCGACCTCCCGCCCGGCTGGGGCACCCCCTCACACGCGTCGTCGGCGGCGGCCGCCCGTACGGGGCTACGGGTGGGCGCGGACTCCTTGATGGCGCTGTTCGGCACCCCCCTGCTGGCGGAGGCGGGCCTGGTCGAGGCCCGAGTCGTCCGCAAGGCCCTCCGAGCGGCAGCAGAGGGCGAACCACTCCCGCTGGACGGCTTGGCGGACCTGGTGTCCTTGGAACTGTGGCTGCGCCGGTTGTTGGCGCGAAGGGGAACGTGCTGGACCGGCACACCTGCACGCGCGCGTGCGGTACCGGCGGGGATCACTCCACAGCGGGGGGCGCTGGGGGCGGGGGCTGCGCGGCAGGCTTGATGGTTCAGTGGACGCTGGCGAGTTCCCGTTGGTGGTGGGTCGGGGCCGTGGTGGAAGCGGCACGCTGCTGAGCGGGACTGGTGAACGCCGCTGTGGTGCAGCGCCGTCAGGGGCGCGGGGCTGTATCGATATGCGGCTCCGCCGCGTGGGCGCGACCAGCCCCCACCGGCCCGTGGTGAACGACCCGCCTACCCATCGGAGCGCTTGACGCCGGGCTGCACATCCCACCCATCGACCCCGTCACCGCCAACCCCGCGCACCTACCCGCCGCCGAACCGAAACCCCGTGCCCCACACAGCGCCCCCGGCGACAATGACCCGATGCGGTACAAGATCCTGGGCGTCACCCAGGCGGAGGACGACCAGGGGACCCTCGTACCCCTCGGCGGCCCCCGTCTGCGCGCCCTGCTCACGGCGCTCGCCCTGCGCGCGCAGCGCATCGTGTCCCCCGAGGCCCTGATCGACGAGGTCTGGGAGGACGATCCGCCCCAGGACGCCCCGGCCGCCCTCCAGGCACTGGTCGGCCGTCTCCGTCGTACCGTCGGCAAGGACGCCATTGTCTCCGAGGCCGGCGGCTACCGGCTGGCGGCGGCCCGGGACGACGTGGACCTCTTCGTCTTCGAGCGCCTGGTGCAGGACGGCAGGGCGGCCCTGGAACAGGGAGACGTGTCCTCCGCCGCCCGTGAACTCACCGCCGCCCTCGCTCTGTGGCGCGGCCCCGCCCTCGCCGACCTGCCGGACCGTTCCGCCGCGACCCGCCCGGAGGCCCTGCGGCTGGACGCGGCCCGTGCCCGGGCCGAGGCGAACCTGCGGCTCGGCCGTGCGCGGGACCTCGTACCGGAGTTGAAGGAGTTGACGGCGGCCCATCCCTACGACGAGCCGCTGCACGCCCTCCTCATCCGCGCCCTGCGCGACACGGGCCGCGGCGCCGACGCCCTCGCCGCGTACGACGCCGTGCGCCACGCCCTCGCCGAGAGGCTCGGTGCGGATCCGGGGGCGGAACTTCGAGCACTGCACACGGAGTTGCTCACGTCGGAAGCCGCTCCACCCACCCCGTCCGCGGCGGCTCGGCACCCCGAGCGGAACGGCAACCTCCGTCCGCGGCTTACCTCTTTCGTGGGGCGGGAACCCGAACTCGACGCCATCCGTTTCGAATTGCACAGGGCCCGTCTCGTCACGCTCACCGGACCGGGCGGCTCTGGAAAGACCCGCCTCGCCGAGGAAGCCGCCGCCGGGCTCCCGCAGGCATGGCTGGTCGAGCTCGCCCCGCTCGACCAACCGGAGGCGGTGCCAGGCGCCGTGGTCAGCACCCTCGGTCTGCGTGACGCGCTCGGTCTGCGCGAGAGCGTGCTGATGGCGGGCGACCTGGTGCCCACCCAGGACGACCCGGTCGCCCTGCTCGTCGAGTACTGCGCCCCGCGCAGCCAACTCCTGATCCTTGACAACTGCGAACATGTCATCGGTGCGGCCGCCGAGCTCGCCGAGACGCTGCTGACCCGCTGCCCAGGGCTCACGATCCTCGCCACCAGCCGTGAACCCCTGGGCGTCCCCGGCGAGTCCGTGCGCCCGGTCGAGCCCCTGCCGCCCGACTCGGCGCACCGCCTCTTCACGGAGCGCGCGGCCGCGGTCCGCCCCGACGCGGACTGGGTGCTCCGTGACACGGAGGCGGTGGCGGAGATCTGCCGGCGCCTCGACGGGCTGCCGCTCGCCATCGAGCTGGCCGCCGCCCGGCTGCGGCTGCTCACACCCCGGCAGATCGCCGACCGCCTCGACGACCGCTTCCGCCTGCTCACCTCCGGAAGCCGTACGGTCCTGCCCCGCCAGCAGACCCTGCGCGCAGTCGTCGACTGGTCCTGGGAGCTGCTCGACGAGCGGGAGCGGACCGTGCTGCGCGAGGTGTCCGTGTTCGCGGGCGGCTGGGACCTCGCCGCTGCAGAGGCCGTGTGCACCGGGCCCGTGGCGGATCTCATCGGCGCGCTCGTGGACAAGTCCCTGATCGTCGCCGACCACTGCGAGCGGACCGGCTCCGACGGCATGCGGTACCGCATGCTGGAGACGATCCACGAGTACGCCACCGAGCGCGCCGCCGAGATCCCCGGACTGCGCGCCGCCGCCGAGCGACGCCACCGCGCGTGGGTGCGCGCGCTCGTCGAGGAGGCCGAGCCGCTGCTGCGTTCCGCCGGGCAACTCCCGTGGATCGCCCGCCTGGAGACCGAGCTGGACAACATCCGCGCGGCCCTCGACCGGGCGCTCACGGCACGCGAAGAGGAGGAGGCCGGCCGGCTCGCCCTCGCCATCGGCTGGTTCTGGTGGCTGCGCAACTACCGCCGGGAGGGCGTGCAGTGGCTGGAGCGTGTCCTGCGCCTGGGAGTCGCCCTGGACATGGCCGCGCTCTCTCGGAGGGGGCACACGTCCGGCGGTCACGGCGACCCGTTCTTTCAGCTGGACACCATCGACCCGATGGACGACTTCCTCCGTACCCCGGACGGGGAGGCACACCATCCGCTGCACGCCCTGCGGATGGAGCTGCGGATGCTGCAGCTGTTCCTGACGGCCGAGTCCGAGCCGTTGGACAGAGTGCTGGACGAGCGGTTCGCGCAGTACGTCGGCAGGCTGCGGTCCGCCTTCGAGGGCGGCGGTCCGGCGGCGGCCCGGATGCCGGGGCTGACCTGGCCGTTCACCGCCCTCCACCTGCGCAGTTCGGAGGACATCCGGCCCCTCACGGACAAGGTGGTCGCCAACTGCCGTGCGTACGGCGGCGACTGGGAGATCGGCGTCGCCCTGATGTTCCGTACGCACATGGTCGTCGACTCGCCCGGCAACCTGCGGGGCGTGGACGACGACCTGGCGGAGTTGCAGGTGCTCAGCCGTCGGGCCGGCGACCGCTGGATGCGGGCCCAGGTGTGCAGCGCGGCAGGCGAGGCGGCCATGGCGCGCAGCCGGTTCGAAGAGGCCAAGGAGCAGTACGGGGAGGCGCTGCGGCTCGCCTACGAGGTGGGCGCGTATACCGAGGCACCCTTCCTCATCGCACGGCTCGCCGAGATCGCCTACCGCTCGGGCGACCGCGACGCGGCCGGGGCCGCGCTGGACGAGGCGGCTGCCGAGGCCGACCGGCACGGGGTGGCGGACGCCCGGGCGTTCATCCTGGTGTTGCGGACATACATCGCGCTGGACGACGCGGACGTTCCCCACGCGCGCGAGCTGTGCGAGAAGGCCCGCGCGGAGGCCGCGCGGGGCACGCCACCGCCGCAGTTCACGGCGATGCTGAACGCGGTCGACGCACTCGTCACGGCAGGTGAGTCGGGCCCGGAACACGCCCTGCCGAAGATGGCCGACGCACTGCGCGAGGCCGTGGAGAGGCGGTGCGCCGAGGCGGTCACAGCGGCGCTGGTGGACATGGCGGCGGACCTGCTGGCCCGACTCGGCGACCTGCCGCGCGCGGTCCGCCTGCTCGCCGTCGGCATGCGCTGGCGCGACGGGCACCCACGCCCCATGCCGGAGCGCACGCGAGCCGAGAGCATCGAGACGGAGGCCCGCACCGCCCTGCCTGCCGACCTCTACGAGTCCGAGCGCACCCGGGGCGCGACCTTCACCGCCGACGACGTCCTGCGCGAACTCGCCGGGGCGGTGCAGCACCACGCCGCCGCGTAGACCCTAGGAACAGGTGAACTTCGACTCCGCCCAGTCCGCGAGCGCCAGGGTGTCGAAGCTGCTGTGCGGATCCACCGCGAGCCGTACTGTCTTGCGGCCGGTGAGGTTGACATGGACGGGGACCGCCGCGTTCCCGCCCTCGATCATCCCGGACTTCCAGAGCTGGACGCCGTCGGCGTAGACGGAGAAGTAGAGCTTGCCGAGCCCCAGGTTGAGGTCGTCGACGCCGACCATCGCGTCGTAGGCGGAGCACTCGCGGTTGAGGTCGATGGTGACGGAGGACTGGCCGTGGACGGTCACTCCGTGCGCGTACTGCTTGCCGGCGATCGACACTCCGTACCGCTGCCACACCCAGCTGCTCTCGGCGAGCCGCATCTCGGGGCCCGTGCCGTCGCCGTTGACGTTGTAGACCAGCTCGCTCCACTGGTAGACGGCCGGGGCGGGCGGCGGCGTGGGGGTCGGTGTGGGAGTGGGTGTCGGCTTCGGTGTCGGCTTCGGCGTCGGTTTCGGGGTGGGGGAAGGCGTCGGAGTCGGGGTCGGGGTGGGCGTCGGCCGGGGTGTCGGAGTGTGGGTGGGCGTCGGCGTCGGGGTCGTCGCGGGTGCGATCACCGGCGGCTTCGGCTCGGGTTCCTTCTTCGGGGGCGCCGGCGTGGGCGATTGCGGCTCGACGGCCGGCGCGGACGCGGGCGGCTCGGCCACCGGATCCTTGGGTGAGTTGTCGTCGCCCATCAGCGCGAGGGCCACCGCCGCCGCGGCCGCCGCGGCGACCACACCGGCCGCGATGCCGGCCTTCACCGGCGCTCCCAGCCCCTCGGAGGCAGCCGCACCGCCTCCCGCGCCCGCCCCGCCGGACGAGCCGCCGCTCGCCGCGGCGGCCGCCCCCGCGGCGCCCGCCGCTCCGGCTCCGGTGCCTCCCGCGATGAATGCCGCCACCTTGGCGTACCCGGCGGCGCCGAACCAGCCGATGACCGCGATCGGTACGACGGCGGGGATGCCGCTGGCGACTTCCTTGATCTGCCCGGCGACCAGCCGGCACTTGGCGCACTCCTCCAGGTGCTTGCGCAGGCCCCGTTCGGCGCGGGTGCGCAGGCCGCCGCGGGCGTAGGCGCCGAGCCGGTCGGCGTAGCGGGCGCACTCCTCGTCGGTGGCGAGGGTGGCGCTGACATGGGCCTGGAGGTAGGCCTGCTTGAGGCCCTCGCGGGCGCGGCTGGCGAGCACGCGCGTGCCGTTGGCGTCGAGCCCGAAGAGCGTGGCGACCTCGCTCGGCGACTCGTCCTCGACCTCGGTGTGCCACAGCACGGCCTGCCACCGCTCCGGCAGCGACCGGAAGGCCTGCATGGCCATGGACTGCTCGGCCTCGTGCATCGCGCGCACATCGGCGCCCAGGTCGAGTGCGTCGTCGTCGGACACCTCGGACACCCGGGCGGCCTGTGACGCGAACACCGCGAAGTCGTCGACCAGTTGCTCGCGCTTGGCGGACTTCGTCCAGTTGGCGGCGACGCGGCGGACGGTGGTGAGCAGATAGGCGCGTACGGCGTACTTGGGCCCGGAGCCGCCGCGTACCGCCTGAAGCATGCGGGCGAAGACCTCGGCGGTGAGGTCGTCCGCGGTGTGGGCGTCGCGGCAGCAGGTGCGTGCGTAGCGGCGCACGGCGTCCGCGTGGCGCCGGTACAGCTCCTCGTACGCCGTGTCGTCGCCCGCGCGCATCCGCTCGATCAGCGAGGCGTCGCCCGGTGGCAGCTCCACCGGCGGCGTCAGGACCCCGTCGTCGCGCCAGTCGCGCTGTGCCGGGACGCTGCCCTCGGCCGGAACACCGGCCGCCACCGGCTCTCCGGCCGGCGGGACCGGGACATCTGCCCGTCCCCCCTGACTCGGCACCTGTGGCGAGGCCAGCCCGCCGGCCTCCGCCTCACCGTCACCGAGTGACTCGTCCCGCCCGTCAACGCCCATCGCGGAAAGCCCCCGCCGCTGCCCAACCAGTCCCGAACACCGGGTCAGAGTGCCATATTGGCTTTTGGTCAGGACCCCGCAGTGCGGGCCTTCCACTCGTCCGTGGGGACTTGCCGCAACCGAGTACTAGCCGTCACCCATATGGGGAAGGCTCAACTGGCGCTCCTGGAGAGGGAGTTGGCCAGTGGGTCCGAAATGCCCGACATGTCGCGAGAGTTCGGGTAGTGCACGCGGGTGACGCAGCACCCACGCCCACCGTCACCTCTTCGAGCCACAGGTCACTCTTCGAGACACCGGTCGCGCCTCACACCGGCCGCGACCGCAGCCCCTCCAGCAGGATGTCCAGCAGTCGCGCCGACGCGGCCGCCTGCTGCGCCGCGTCCGGCAGCGAGGGCGCCGCCGTCGCGATCACCAGCAGTACGTCCGACACCGACACGTCCGGCCGCAGCTCGCCCGCCGCACGCGCCCGGTCCACGAGCTGTCCCACGACCTCAAGCAGTGCCGCCGCCCCCGTGCCGTCCCCGACGAGCGCCGACTCCTCGGACACCAGCCGCAGCTCACCCGAGCCCGGCTGCGTCCGCTGCTGCGGCACCCGCGCGTCGTCGAGCACGGAACCGTCGCCGTCGACCTCGTCCGCCACGCCGACCCGCAGCACCTGCGGCGGCAGCAGCCGCCCGGCGCCGGAGGCCACCGACGTCCGCAGGAAGCGCGACAGCGCCGACCACGGCTCGTCCTCCTGGCCGAGCGCCGAACGCGCCTGGTCGGTCAGCCGGGAGGTCTCCTCCTCGGCTATCCGCCGCACCAGGACGTCCTTGCTCGGGAAGCGCCGGTACACCGTGCCGACACCGACCCGCGCCCGCCGCGCCACGTCCTCCATCGGCGCGCCGTACCCCAGCTCGCCGAAGACCTCGCGCGCCGCACGCAGTACGTGCTCCAGATTGCGCTGTGCGTCCACGCGCAGCGGCGTCGTCCGCGACACATCCCCGCGTCCGTTGCCCGCCGCCGCGCTCACCGCTCCGCTCATCGGCCCGCCGGATGTGACGGCAGACGCGGAAGCCCAATGATGGTCCTGAATGTGCATACGTGTTCCCCCGGTAATGACGTCTCCCCCCGGAGACTCTCCCCGCCATCGGCAGCCGGGGCGCTGGGAACAAGCCCGGTTCACCGCCCGCCCGTCGCGGACCGTGGACCCGAAGAGCGCATCCCCCTACACCCCGTCGACACACGAACATAGTTGAGTGGGGGTCAATTCAGAAGGGGCACGTTCCGCACGGAGCGCCCCCCGATCGGAGTACGGGTCGTATACGTCCCGATTGCGCCCCCTCCAAGCCCCCGGCTCACACCAGCTGACCTGCAATCCTTCCGCGCACTCCGGCGATTCGGCCAACCCCGGACACCGCCGCCGACCGGTCACACAAATTGTCGGGGCTGTGGACAAACGCAAGCGCTGGGTGCGTCATGGGGTGGTGAAGGAACGTGCGCGCATTCTCGTTGTCGGCGGTGGCTACGTCGGGATGTACACGGCCCTGCGCCTCCAGAAGAGGCTGAAGCAGGAACTCCGCCGGGGCGAGGCCGAGATCACGGTGGTCACACCCGACCCGTACATGACGTACCAGCCGTTCCTCCCCGAAGCGGCGGCCGGCAACATCTCCCCCCGCCATGTCGTCGTACCGCTGCGCCGCGTCCTCGACCGGTGCCGGATCATCATCGGCGAGGCCACGGCCATCGACCACGCCAAGCGCACCGCGACCCTCACCACCATCGCCACCGAGGAGGAAGGCACGGGCGCCGAGCAGCTGTCGTACGACGAACTCGTCCTCGCCCCCGGCTCGATCGCGCGCACCCTCCCGATCCCCGGGCTCGCCGACTACGCCATCGGTTTCAAGACGGTCGAGGAAGCCATCGGCCTGCGCAACCACGTCATCGAGCAGATGGACATCGCCTCCTCCACCCGCGACCCCGCGATCCGCGACGCGGCCCTCACCTTCGTCTTCGTGGGCGGCGGCTACGCCGGCGTCGAAGCCCTCGGCGAGCTGGAGGACATGGCCCGCTACACCGCGCGGTACTACCACAACATCAAGCCCGACGACATGAAGTGGATCCTCGTCGAGGCCTCGGACCGCATCCTGCCCGAGGTCGGCGAGGAAATGGGCCGCTACACCGTCACCGAACTGCGCCGCCGCAACATCCACGTCCTCCTGCAAACCCGCCTCGAATCCTGCGCGGACCGCGTGGCCGTACTGTCCGACGGACAGCGCTTCCCGACCCGTACGGTCGTGTGGACGGCCGGTGTGAAACCCCACCCGATCCTTGCCGCCACCGACCTCCCGCTGAACGAGCGCGGACGGCTGAAATGCACCCCTCAGCTCACCGTAGAAGGCGCCACGCACGCGTGGGCGGCCGGAGACGCCGCCGCCGTCCCGGACGTCACCGCGCGGGAGCCCGGCAAGGAAACCGCGCCCAACGCCCAGCACGCCGTCCGCCAGGCCAAGGTCCTCGGCGACAACATCGCGCACTCACTGCGCGGCGAGCCGCTCGAAACGTATGCCCATAAGTACGTAGGTTCGGTCGCGTCCCTCGGCCTGCACAAAGGCGTCGCGCACGTCTACGGACGCAAGCTGAAGGGCTACCCTGCCTGGTTCATGCACCGCGTCTACCACCTCAGCAGGGTTCCCACCTTCAACCGCAAGGCCCGCGTGCTCGCCGAATGGACGCTGGCGGGACTGTTCAAGAGGGAGATCGTCTCCCTCGGTTCGCTCGAACATCCCCGAGCGGAGTTCGAACTCGCGGCCGGTGGAAAGCCTCCTCAAGAGCCGAATCAGGACCCGAAGGGGTCGACCTGACCGGACCGAGGAACTCCACCGACCGCACCGGCGTCTGACGGATGTCGGCCCGGTCGGCCACACTGCCAGACTGGTCCACGACCTTGGGCGGGCCACCACCCGCCCACAGAACCCACGAGGCTTCCCCCACTGTGAACTTCACGCGCTGGAGCGCCCGGCTCCCCGGAACGCAGCGCCGCGCCGCAGCGCGGACCGATCACGCGGTCACCCCGGACCGGCGGGGGGAAGGCTCCGTGCCCGCGGCCCGCGTCGAGCAGCTCACCGACGACCCGCCCTGCGTGCCCGCCGTCGACGAACTCCCGGTCCGCGACGTCCTCGACCGTGTCCCGGCCCTCGTCGCCCTCGTCCACGGCCCCGACCACCGTCTCGCCTACGTCAACGACGCCTACACGGCGGCCTTCGGCGTACGCCCGGTCGGCGAACCGGCCCGCGGGGCGCTCCCGGAGCTGGACGAACTCGGCCTGCTCCCCCTCCTCGACCAGGTCCTGCGCAGCGGCAAGCCCCGCACGGTCAAGTCCCGCAAGGCCCCCGGCGGCCGCTACTACACCTTCACCTGCACCCCGGTCACCGAAGGCGACGGCGGCGTGCTCGTCTTCGCCACCGACGTCACCGACCACGCCGAGGCCGCCGAACGCCTCCGCACCAGCGAACGCCGCCAGCGCGAAACAGCCGTCACCCTCCAGCGCTCCCTCCTCCCACAGGAGCTGGAGGAACCCGACGACCTGCGCATCGCCGCCACCTACCAGCCAGGCGGCACCGAGGCCGCCGTCGGCGGCGACTGGTACGACGTGATCACACTCGGCGGCGGCCGCACGGCCCTCGTCATCGGCGACGTCATGGGCAGAGGCGTAAGGGCGGCCGCGGTCATGGGCCAACTCCGCACGGCGGTCCGCGCGTACGCCCGCCTCGACCTCCCCCCGCACGAGATCCTCCAGCTCCTCGACGGCCTCGCCACCGAGATCGACGCCAACCAGATCGCCACCTGCGTGTACGCCATCCACGACCCCAACGAGGGCCGGCTGGTGTACGCCTCTGCGGGCCACCTCCCGATCCTCGTCCGCGACGAGAGCGGCACGGTCGTACGCGCCGACGAACCGACCGGCCCCCCGCTGGGCACGGGCGGCTGGATCCACACCTCGGGCTCGGTCCCGCTCAGCCCCGGCTCCACGGCGGTCCTCTACACGGACGGCCTGGTGGAACGCCGCAACGAGGACCTGGACGAGGGCATCGCCTCCCTGGAGCGGGCCCTGTCCGGCGCCACGGGCACGCCCCAGGTCGTCTGCGACCGCCTGGTCCGCTCGGCGGGCGTCACGGCCGACCACGACGACGACGTGGCCGTCCTGGTCCTGCAACACCCGGCCCGCACGGGCCCCGACAGCGACCTGTTCCGCAACGCCGCCCTGGAACTCCTCGGCGGAGTGGAAGCGGCCCCACGCGCGCGTGCCTTCGCCTCCGGCGTGCTGACCAGCTGGCGGTTCCCTGCGGACCTGCACGACCTGGGCGTCCTGGCGGCCAGCGAACTGGTCGCGAACTCCCTCCAGCACGGCACACCCCCCATGCGCCTCCGCCTCCGCCGCACCAACCGCCGCCTGATCATCGAGGTCACCGACGGCGACGACCACCTCCCCCGCCGCCGCCGAGCGGAACCGGGCGACGAATCAGGCCGAGGCATCGCCATCGTCGCCACGATCGCCACGGCCTGGGGTTCGCGACGGACACCGGGTGGCGGCAAGGCGGTGTGGTGCGAGTTCGCGCTGCCGAAGGGCGGAGGGGCTGACTAGCCCGTCCGGCGTTTGAGGACGAGGCCCGTTCAGGGCCGATAGTGGGGTCTGGGGGCGCAGCCCCCAGGGATGGGACGGGTAGGGGCGGCGGGGGCGAAAAAACTCAGGCGTGCGCACGAGCCGACCCGGTAGCCGAAGGCCTGCCCTGCGCAACCACCCGACTCTTCGCAAGCCAAGGCCGATCCTGCACATCCGTGAGCTGCCGCCCCAGCCGCAACGCGAGGCAAGTGATCCCCAGCGAGAACAGCAGGAACGTCACGACGTACGGCGCATGCAGCGAGGCCCCCATAGGCCCACCCACAGCCGGCCCCACGGCCAGCGCAAGCTGCTTCACGAGGGCGAAAGCGGAGTTGTACTGCCCCGCCATCCCACCCGGCGCAAGATCGGCGACCAGCGGAGCCACGGTCGGCGACAACATCGCCTCCCCCAGCCCGAACAGCGCATACGTCGACACGAACGCCGCCGTAGCCATGGCCTGACTGCCATGCCCGAGCCCCGCATACCCGGCGACAACCCACGCGAACGCCCAGATGAGCCCCACGGCCGCGATCACCCGCGACCGCTTCCGCCGCTCGACGAACCGCAACACGGCGAACTGCGCGACGACGATCACCGCGGTGTTGGCGGCAAGAGCGGTCCCCAACGCGGACGTCGAAATCCCGGCGGCCTCGACCCCGTACGCGGCCAGCCCCGACTCGAACTGCCCGTAGCAGGCGAAGAACAGCACAAAACCCAGCACGCACAACTGCACCATCGCCCGATTCCCGAGCAGCCGCTTCCAGGACCCCTTGGCGGACTGCGCCGGAGCGTCCCCGATACGCGGCGAGTGCGGCATCCGCACCGTCGACATCACCACGGCCAGCAGCAGAAACATCGCCGCCTCGATCGAGAACAGCACTGTGAACGAGGAGGCGCTGGTCGTGTCGACGAGGTGACCACCGATCAGCCCGCCGACACCGAGCCCCAGGTTCTGCAGAAAGAACTGCGTGGCGAACGCCCGCGAGCGAGTGTCGGCCGTAGAGCAGTCCACGATCATGGTCGCGAGCGCCGGCTGCATCACGGCCTGCCCGGCCCCGAGCGCGGCGGCGGACAACAGCACGGTGGTCCCGTTGCCGGCGAGCCCAAGGCTCAGCGCTCCCAGAGCGGCGGTGACCAGGGCGGCAAGCAGAACCGGCAGCGGGCCACGCCGGACGATGGCCCGCCCGGCGAACGGCAGCACGATCAACGCGGCCACGGCGAAGACGGCGAGCACCAGACCCGCCGTCGCAGAGCCAAGGCCCCTGACCTGCGCCACATAGACGTACAGGTAGGGGACTGTGAAGCCGAGCCCGAAGGTGCTGAGTGCGTTGCCCACATGGATCCGGCGCATCGCTGCGCCCATCGCCCTGGTCACGTTCACCTCAATCAGTAGTCAGAGTCAGTAGTTAGGACTGAAGACTTCGAAACTAAAGTTCGAAGCTAAAGAGTACACAGAGAAGGACTTCAACACCAAGCACGCCCGTGCCATACTTCGCCCATGGCCGACACAACAGGCGCCGGCGTCAGCGAACCGACACTCGAAGAGCAGATCGCCGCCTATCGGCGCGAGTTCCAGGACCTCGACCCCCAGGTCGAGAAGATCGTCTCGGCGCTCTCCCGCCTGAACCGCCGCATGAACGTCGCGTACGGCCGTCAGACCGCCGCCCTTGGCATCAGCAGCGCCGACTGGGAGGTCCTCAAGGCCCTCGTCGTTTCCGGCGCCCCCTACCGCATGGGCCCCAGCGACCTGGCCAAGCGCCTCGGCCTGACGCCGGCCGCGATGACCCACCGGATCGACCGGATGGTCGCCGAGAGCCTGGTCACCAGGGAGCGCGACGAGTCCAACCGCGTTCGCGTGATCGTGGAGCTGACGCCGGAGGGCCGCGAGAAGTGGCTGGAGGTCATGCGGCTGGCCTCGGGCTTCGAGGAGGACCTGCTCCAGGACCTCTCGGACCAGGAGCGCGCGGTCCTCGGCGAGGTCCTCACTCGCCTGCTCCGCAGGGTGGAAGACGCCCAGCCCGACGCCGGCGGGCGTCTCAGCGACCTGGACTGAACAAAAAGATCTTGACAGGTGAGGTTGACGTCCACCTCCTGGATGCGTAGAGTTCTTCGGGTTGCCACGGAGCCGGAACGGTTCTGCGAAGACACTCAGCCGCATCAGCGGCAACCCAAACCATCAGCACGATCTCCCAACGGGACTGAATTCGGCGTGCCCGAATTCAATTCGATTTGGGGCTCGTCGGCCCCGGTCCACTCGATTGGGAATCTCCGAGCGGATCCGCTAAGGTTTGAAACGTCGGAACGGCCCAACGGCCGGGAAGACAAGCCCCCTCTGACTGGGAATCAGGCCCGAAAGGATCTGATAGAGTCGGACGCGCCGGAAAGGGAAACGCGAGAGCGGGAACCTGGAAAGCACCGAGGAAATCGGATCGGAAAACGGTCTGATAGAGTCGGAAACGCAAGACCGAAGGGAAGCGCCCGGAGGAAAGCCCGAGAGGGTGAGTACAAAGGAAGCGTCCGTTCCTTGAGAACTCAACAGCGTGCCAAAAATCAACGCCAGATATGTTGATACCCCGTCCATCGGATTCTTCCGGTGGCGAGGTTCCTTTGAAGAAAACACAGCGAGGACGCTGTGAACGGCCGGGCTTATTCCGCCTGGCTGTTCCGCTCTCGTGATGTGTGCACCGGATTACCGGTAAACATTCACGGAGAGTTTGATCCTGGCTCAGGACGAACGCTGGCGGCGTGCTTAACACATGCAAGTCGAACGATGAACCGCTTCGGTGGGGATTAGTGGCGAACGGGTGAGTAACACGTGGGCAATCTGCCCTGCACTCTGGGACAAGCCCTGGAAACGGGGTCTAATACCGGATAACACCGTCTCGGGCATCTGGGATGGTTGAAAGCTCCGGCGGTGCAGGATGAGCCCGCGGCCTATCAGCTTGTTGGTGAGGTAGTGGCTCACCAAGGCGACGACGGGTAGCCGGCCTGAGAGGGCGACCGGCCACACTGGGACTGAGACACGGCCCAGACTCCTACGGGAGGCAGCAGTGGGGAATATTGCACAATGGGCGAAAGCCTGATGCAGCGACGCCGCGTGAGGGATGACGGCCTTCGGGTTGTAAACCTCTTTCAGCAGGGAAGAAGCGCAAGTGACGGTACCTGCAGAAGAAGCGCCGGCTAACTACGTGCCAGCAGCCGCGGTAATACGTAGGGCGCAAGCGTTGTCCGGAATTATTGGGCGTAAAGAGCTCGTAGGCGGTCTGTCGCGTCGGATGTGAAAGCCCGGGGCTTAACCCCGGGTCTGCATTCGATACGGGCAGACTAGAGTGTGGTAGGGGAGATCGGAATTCCTGGTGTAGCGGTGAAATGCGCAGATATCAGGAGGAACACCGGTGGCGAAGGCGGATCTCTGGGCCATTACTGACGCTGAGGAGCGAAAGCGTGGGGAGCGAACAGGATTAGATACCCTGGTAGTCCACGCCGTAAACGGTGGGAACTAGGTGTTGGCGACATTCCACGTCGTCGGTGCCGCAGCTAACGCATTAAGTTCCCCGCCTGGGGAGTACGGCCGCAAGGCTAAAACTCAAAGGAATTGACGGGGGCCCGCACAAGCAGCGGAGCATGTGGCTTAATTCGACGCAACGCGAAGAACCTTACCAAGGCTTGACATACGCCGGAAAGCATCAGAGATGGTGCCCCCCTTGTGGTCGGTGTACAGGTGGTGCATGGCTGTCGTCAGCTCGTGTCGTGAGATGTTGGGTTAAGTCCCGCAACGAGCGCAACCCTTGTTCTGTGTTGCCAGCATGCCCTTCGGGGTGATGGGGACTCACAGGAGACCGCCGGGGTCAACTCGGAGGAAGGTGGGGACGACGTCAAGTCATCATGCCCCTTATGTCTTGGGCTGCACACGTGCTACAATGGCAGGTACAATGAGCTGCGATGCCGTGAGGCGGAGCGAATCTCAAAAAGCCTGTCTCAGTTCGGATTGGGGTCTGCAACTCGACCCCATGAAGTCGGAGTTGCTAGTAATCGCAGATCAGCATTGCTGCGGTGAATACGTTCCCGGGCCTTGTACACACCGCCCGTCACGTCACGAAAGTCGGTAACACCCGAAGCCGGTGGCCCAACCCCCTTGCGGGGAGGGAGCTGTCGAAGGTGGGACTGGCGATTGGGACGAAGTCGTAACAAGGTAGCCGTACCGGAAGGTGCGGCTGGATCACCTCCTTTCTAAGGAGCACTTCTCACTCGGACTTGTCCGGGTCAGAGGCCACTACGCAGGCAAACGTTCTGCGGTGGTTGCTCATGGGTGGAACGTTGATTATTCGGTCTGGTTCACGGGTCGGAGGCTGCAAGTACTGCCCTCGCAAGAGGGCGTGGAAAGCATGATCTTCGGGCGGGACCGGGTCGGGCACGCTGTTGGGTGTCTGAGGGTACGGCCGATGAGGCTGCCTTCAGTGCCGACCCCGGTAAAGCACCACGCTAGGTGGTGTGTGACGGGTGGTTGGTCGTTGTTTGAGAACTGCACAGTGGACGCGAGCATCTGTGGCCAAGTTTTTAAGGGCGCACGGTGGATGCCTTGGCACCAGGAACCGATGAAGGACGTGGGAGGCCACGATAGTCCCCGGGGAGTCGTCAACCAGGCTTTGATCCGGGGGTTTCCGAATGGGGAAACCCGGCAGTCGTCATGGGCTGTCACCCATACCTGAACACATAGGGTATGTGGAGGGAACGCGGGGAAGTGAAACATCTCAGTACCCGCAGGAAGAGAAAACAACCGTGATTCCGGGAGTAGTGGCGAGCGAAACCGGATGAGGCCAAACCGTATACGTGTGAGACCCGGCAGGGGTTGCGTGTGCGGGGTTGTGGGATCTCTCTTTCACAGTCTGCCGGCTGTGAGACGAGTCAGAAACCGTTGATGTAGGCGAAGGACATGCGAAAGGTCCGGCGTAGAGGGTAAGACCCCCGTAGTCGAAACGTCAGCGGCTCGTTTGAGAGACACCCAAGTAGCACGGGGCCCGAGAAATCCCGTGTGAATCTGGCGGGACCACCCGTTAAGCCTAAATATTCCCTGGTGACCGATAGCGGATAGTACCGTGAGGGAATGGTGAAAAGTACCGCGGGAGCGGAGTGAAATAGTACCTGAAACCGTGTGCCTACAAGCCGTGGGAGCGTCGGGATGGAGCTTGCTCCGTCCTCGTGACTGCGTGCCTTTTGAAGAATGAGCCTGCGAGTTTGCGGTGTGTTGCGAGGTTAACCCGTGTGGGGAAGCCGTAGCGAAAGCGAGTCCGAACAGGGCGGTACAGTAGCGCGCTCAAGACCCGAAGCGGAGTGATCTAGCCATGGGCAGGTTGAAGCGGAGGTAAGACTTCGTGGAGGACCGAACCCACCAGGGTTGAAAACCTGGGGGATGACCTGTGGTTAGGGGTGAAAGGCCAATCAAACTCCGTGATAGCTGGTTCTCCCCGAAATGCATTTAGGTGCAGCGTCGTGTGTTTCTTGCCGGAGGTAGAGCACTGGATAGGCGATGGGCCCTACCGGGTTACTGACCTTAGCCAAACTCCGAATGCCGGTAAGTGAGAGCGCGGCAGTGAGACTGTGGGGGATAAGCTCCATGGTCGAGAGGGAAACAGCCCAGAGCATCGACTAAGGCCCCTAAGCGTACGCTAAGTGGGAAAGGATGTGGAGTCGCAGAGACAACCAGGAGGTTGGCTTAGAAGCAGCCACCCTTGAAAGAGTGCGTAATAGCTCACTGGTCTAGTGATTCCGCGCCGACAATGTAGCGGGGCTCAAGCGTACCGCCGAAGTCGTGTCATTCCAGCAATACGCCCAACGGCGGCTGGGATGGGTAGGGGAGCGTCGTGTGCCGGGTGAAGCCGCAGCGGAAGCTAGTGGTGGACGGTTCACGAGTGAGAATGCAGGCATGAGTAGCGATACACACGTGGGAAACGTGTGCGCCGATTGACTAAGGGTTCCTGGGTCAAGCTGATCTGCCCAGGGTAAGTCGGGACCTAAGGCGAGGCCGACAGGCGTAGTCGATGGATAACCGGTTGATATTCCGGTACCCGCTGTGAAGCGTCAAACATTGAACCAGGCGATGCTAAGTCCGTGAAGCCGCCCCGGAGCCTTCGGGCAAGGGGGAGTGGTGGAGCCGACGGACCAGACCTGCAGTAGGTGAGTGATGGGGTGACGCAGGAAGGTAGTCCAGCCCGGGCGGTGGTTGTCCCGGGGTAAGGGTGTAGGACGTCAGGTAGGTAAATCCGCCTGGCACATAGTCTGAGACCTGATGCCGAGCCGATTGTGGTGAAGTGGATGATCCTATGCTGTCGAGAAAAGCCTCTAGCGAGTTTCATGGCGGCCCGTACCCTAAACCGACTCAGGTGGTCAGGTAGAGAATACCGAGGCGTTCGGGTGAACTATGGTTAAGGAACTCGGCAAAATGCCCCCGTAACTTCGGGAGAAGGGGGGCCATCACTGGTGAGGGGACTTGCTCTCCGAGCTGGGGGTGGCCGCAGAGACCAGCGAGAAGCGACTGTTTACTAAAAACACAGGTCCGTGCGAAGCCGTAAGGCGATGTATACGGACTGACGCCTGCCCGGTGCTGGAACGTTAAGGGGACCGGTTAGTCAAGATTCGTCTTGGCGAAGCTGAGAACTTAAGCGCCAGTAAACGGCGGTGGTAACTATAACCATCCTAAGGTAGCGAAATTCCTTGTCGGGTAAGTTCCGACCTGCACGAATGGCGTAACGACTTCTCGACTGTCTCAACCATAGGCCCGGTGAAATTGCACTACGAGTAAAGATGCTCGTTTCGCGCAGCAGGACGGAAAGACCCCGGGACCTTTACTACAGTTTGATATTGGTGTTCGGTTCGGCTTGTGTAGGATAGCTGGGAGACTTTGAGCTCTGGACGCCAGTTCAGGGGGAGTCGTCGTTGAAATACCAGTCTGGTCGTGCTGGATGTCTAACCTGGGTCCGTGATCCGGATCAGGGACAGTGTCTGATGGGTAGTTTAACTGGGGCGGTTGCCTCCTAAAGAGTAACGGAGGCGCCCAAAGGTTCCCTCAGCCTGGTTGGCAATCAGGTGTTGAGTGTAAGTGCACAAGGGAGCTTGACTGTGAGACCGACGGGTCGAGCAGGGACGAAAGTCGGGACTAGTGATCCGGCGGTGGCTTGTGGAAGCGCCGTCGCTCAACGGATAAAAGGTACCCCGGGGATAACAGGCTGATCTTCCCCAAGAGTCCATATCGACGGGATGGTTTGGCACCTCGATGTCGGCTCGTCGCATCCTGGGGCTGGAGTCGGTCCCAAGGGTTGGGCTGTTCGCCCATTAAAGCGGTACGCGAGCTGGGTTTAGAACGTCGTGAGACAGTTCGGTCCCTATCCGCTGCGCGCGCAGGAATATTGAGAAGGGCTGTCCCTAGTACGAGAGGACCGGGACGGACGAACCTCTGGTGTGCCAGTTGTTCTGCCAAGGGCATGGCTGGTTGGCTACGTTCGGGAGGGATAACCGCTGAAAGCATCTAAGCGGGAAGCCTGCTTCGAGATGAGTATTCCCACCCCCATGAGGGGTTAAGGCTCCCAGTAGACGACTGGGTTGATAGGCCAGATCTGGAAGCCCGGTAACGGGTGGAGGTGACTGGTACTAATAGGCCGAGGGCTTGTCCTCAGTTGCTCGCGTCCACTGTGTTGGTTCTGAAACCACGAACAACCCCGTTGTCACGGTCACGGCAGCGGTGCGGTATTCACAGTTTCATAGTGTTTCGGTGGTCATAGCGTGAGGGAAACGCCCGGTTACATTCCGAACCCGGAAGCTAAGCCTTACAGCGCCGATGGTACTGCAGGGGGGACCCTGTGGGAGAGTAGGACACCGCCGAACAAATATTGCGAAAACCCCCGTACCGTTTATTCGGTACGGGGGTTTTCTGCGTTTCGGATACGGTGGCCTGCATGAACTACAAGATCCGTTCCATACGCGCGAACGAGTGGGCGGTGGCGAAGGAGCTGCGGCTCGTTGCACTGCAGGACCCCGTCGCGCATCTTGCTTTCCTTGAGACGTACGAGGCGGCGGCCGCCCAGCCGGACTCCTTCTACCAGGAGCGGGCCGCAGGGGCCGCAGAGAGCGCCGAAGGGGCTCAGCAGATCATTGCCGAGGGTCCGAACGGTGAGTGGGTCGGGACGGTGACCGTGCTTCTTGAGGAGGCCGGGACGATCGACTGGGCCGGCTTTCCGGTCGAGCGGAAGCAGGGACACCTCGTCGGTGTGTTCGTGCGTCCTGAGTCCCGGGGGATCGGGCTGACCGAGGTGCTCTTCGACGCGGCCCTGGAGTGGGCCTGGGGGCGTGGGGCCGAGCGTGTGCGGCTCATCGTCCACGAGGACAACGAACGGGCCCGGCGGTTCTACGGCAAGGTCGGCTTCGCGCCCACTGGGGTCGTCGTGCCGCTCGGTGATTCCGCGGAGCGCGAGCTGGAGATGGTGATCGAGCCGTCGTAGGCCCGATTGCTACACCGGCAGGTCATGGTTCGGCCAGCGGGCGCGGCCCTGTTCCTGGGACCGGAGCAGGGCCAGGGTCGGTAGGCCCCGGTCCGCTCCGGTGGCCAGTAGCTCCGGGAGCTGGGGAAGCGGAGCCACGGCCGCGACGTCGTCCAGGACGAGCGTCAGTGGTGGGTCGAGGCGACCGGAGGATGACCGTTCGGCCATGTGCCGGCCGCGCTCGACCACGCTTGATGCGAGGGCGGTCAGGAGAGGCATCGCGCCGGGATTGGTCCGGGGGTCCTCGATGGATTCGCCGACCACATAGAGCGTGCCCCCTTCGTCGAGGAAGGAATCCAGCGCGAGGGCGTCGGATCGGTTGGGTGTGCAGGCCTCGCGGACGTTGACGGTGAAGAGGGACGACAGGGCTCGTGTCGTCAACTCCTGGGCGATGTCCCGGCGTTCGGGGTGGCCCGTGAGGGCTGCTTCCAGTTCGCCCGCGGAGCCGGGGGCGGCCTTCGGGTTGGTGCGGAGGGTGCGTACAGCGTCCTGGATCTGGGTTCCCTGGGACCAGCGGTGGACGTGGCGGATGGTTCGGCCGTCTATGGCAGCGGCGTGCAAGTAGCTCCGCAGGAGCGTTTCCGCTACGTCGGCCACCGCCTGGTCGATCTTGGCGGTGGGGCGGATCGGGGTCAGGAGGGCGGCTGCTCTTGCCTGGGCCGTCTGCTTGCTCTCGCAGCCTGTCGTGGGGGGCCAGTGGAGGCGGGCCGGCGTGTCGCAGAGGTGGGTGGGGTCGTAGAGGAGGACCGGGCCCAGTTTTGCTTTGGCGTCCTTTGTGTCCTGCCACAGGGCTGGATTCGACGTGACTACGAGGGTGGGGCCTTCCGCGTCTCGCACTGCCTGGGTTGCGGTGGCTTGGCGGCTTTCCCTTGTGGCTACGAGGATTTTTTCCCACCCGCCCGCCCGTTCGCCGACAAACGGGGATGTGAGGGCGTGGGCCTGGAGCGGAGTCGCGCTGAGTGGTTCCGTCGGGTGAGGCGACGAGATGGGGTGCATCGCCGTCGGCGGCTGCGGCGAGTCGGCATCGGTATGGGGGTAGCCGCCTCGCGGCCCGCTCTCCCGCTGAGCCGCCTCGACGTACGTCCCCTGCTCCGGAGTCTCCCTCGGCATCGGCACCTCGTGCCGGCGGCCCCGGCCCGCCCTCTCCTCCCGTCGTCTCTCCCGCACCGCCCGCCACCTCGCCAGCGTGCCCATCACGAACACGCTCAGGACGAGCAGGATCATCAGCTGGCCGATGAACAGGCCCCAGAACAGGCCCCAGCCTGAGAGCTGGGCCTCCGGTGTCGTCGGCCAGGCGCCGGGTAGGTCGCGGGGTTGGCCGATGAGGTGGCGCATGGCCAGGGGGGTGCGGGTGAAGGTGACCGCGTCCGGCCAGGTGCCCTTGGCGAAGAGGCCGGCCAGGCCTGTCGCCGACCAGACCAGCAGCGTCATGCCCAGGAGGAAGGCGAGTATGCCTACCAACAGGCCGTCGGGGACGCCCCCTTGGCCTCCGTGGGCCTCGCGTTCACGCCGCCGGTCATGGTCGTTCGGTCTCATTGCCATGCCACCGCCACCGCCGTTCACGCCACCGTGGACTCGGAGGAACCGTCGAGGTCGTTCAGGTGCTGTTCCATGAAGGCCGCCGCCCGTTCCTCCGCCTCCAACTCGGCGGCGCGCAGGGCGTCGTGCTCGGCCGTGTGATCGAGGGACGACTCCGTCATCGCGCGGTCGGTGAAGACCAGGGGGCGTTCCGTCTCGGTGACCAGGTGTTTGACCACCTGGACGTTGCCGTTGACGTCCCAGACCGCGATGCCGGGGGTCAGGGTCGGGATGATCTCAACCGCCCAGCGGGGCAGGCCGATGACCCGGCCCGTGGCCCGTGCCTCATCCGTCTTCTGGGCGTAAATCGTCCTGGTCGACGCCATCTTGAGGATCGCCGCGGCCTCCTTCGCGGCGGCCCCGTCCACCACGTCGCTCAGGTGGTGCACCACCGCCACGAACGACAGACCCAGCCGCCGCCCGAACTTCAGCAGCCGCTGGAAGAGTTGGGCCACGAACGGGCTGCTGATGATGTGCCAGGCCTCCTCGACCAGGAAGATGCGCTTCTTCCGGTCGGGGCGGATCCAGGTGTGCTCCAGCCACACGCCGACGATCGCCATCAGGATCGGCATGGCGATGGAGTTGCGGTCGATGTGGGAGAGGTCGAAGACGATGAGGGGAGCGTCCAGGTCGATGCCGACCGTCGTCGGGCCGTCGAACATGCCCCTCAGGTCACCGTCGACGAGACGGTCCAGGACCAGCGCCACGTCCAGGCCCCACGCCCGTACGTCGTCTATGGCGACGTTCATCGCCTCGGCCGACTCCGGCTCGGGGTGTCGTAGCTGCTCGACGATGTCCATCAGGACCGGCTGGCGGTCGACGATCGTCTCGTTGACGTAGGCGTGGGCCACCTTCAGGGCGAAGCCGGAGCGCTCGTCCAGGCCGTGCCCCATCGCGACCTCGATGATGGTGCGGAGCAGGGCGAGTTGGCCCGTCGTCGTGATCGTCGGGTCCAGGGGGTTCAGGCGGATTCCGTGGTCCAGGGCCGCCATCGGGTCAAGGCGGACTGGAGTTATCCCCAACTCCTGTGCGATCAGGTTCCATTCGCCGACGCCGTCCTCGCCCTGGGCGTCGAGGACGACGACCTGGCGGTCGCGGAAGCGGAGTTGGCGCAGGACGTACGTCTTCTCCAGGGCCGACTTGCCGTTGCCGGACTCGCCGAGCACCAGCCAGTGGGGGGCGGGGAGTTGCTGGCCGTACAGCTGGAAGGGGTCGTAGATGTAGCCCTTCCCCGAATACACCTCGCGGCCGATGATGACGCCCGAGTCGCCGAGGCCGGGGGCCGCGGTGGGGAGGTAGACCGCCTGGGCCTGGCCCGTGGAGGTGCGCACCGGGAGGCGGGTCGTCTCGACCTTTCCGAAGAGGAAGGACGTGAAAGCGTCGGTGAGGACAGACAGCGGATCCCGCATCAGCGCATCAGCCCTACCTTCGGATTCCGGTGGCGAACGGGAGTGTGTTCACGAAGGCGCGGTGATGCTCTCGGTCGCACCACTCCAGCTTCAGATACGACTTTCCGGCCGAGGCCCTTATGGTCCGCTTGTCGCGGGCGAGGGCCTCCGCGTTGCGGGAGGAGACCGTGATGTAGCCGACCAGGTTGACGCCCGCCGCGCCGCTCGCGAGGTCCTCGCCGCGCTGGTCGAGGCGGTTGTGGGCGGCGATGTCGCGGGGGTCGACGGTGCGGTTCATCTTGGCGGCGCGGGAGGCGTCGGCGTCGTCGTTCGTCTTCTCGGTCAGCATGCGTTCGATGGCGACCTCGGTGGGTTCGAGGTCCATCGTGACGGCGACCGTGCGGATGACGTCCGGGGTGTGGACCAGGAGCGGGGCCAGGAAGTTGACGCCGACCGGCGTCATCGGCCACTCCTTCACCCAGGCCGTGGCGTGGCACCAAGGCGCGCGTGTGGACGACTCGCGGGTCTTCGCCTGGAGGTAGGTGGCCTCCATGGCGTCCAGTTCGGCCGGCCAGGCGTTGCGCTTCGTCATCGCCTGGATGTGGTCGATCGGGTGGTCCGGGTCGTACATGGAGTGGACGAGGGAGGCGAGGCGGCCCTGGCCCAGCGGCTGCCGTACGCGGATGTCCGCCTCCTGGAGACGGGAGCAGATGTCCGTCAACTCGCGTGCCATCACCACCGCGAGGCCCGCGTCACGGTCCAGCTTGCGGCCCGCCTGCGGGCGCGCCGCGCGGGCCATCGCGTGGGCCTCGGCGGAGAGTTCGCGGGTGAAGTGCATGCAGGCGACGAGGTAGGCGCGGTGCTGCTCGCTGCTCGTCGACACCATCGACTGCAGCTGCTCGTACGACTGTTGCAGCCACGGCGGTGACTTCTCGTCGCCGCGTACGGACACGTCCTTGGCGTGGGCGTCCGGGTCGGCCGGGAGGGTGCGGGCGAGCATCTGGATGCGGGTGACGAAGCCGTCGCCGTTCGCCACGTGCTTGAGGAGCGTGCCGAAGCGGTCGACGAGGGCCTCCTGGTCCTCGCTGTCGCGCAGGCCGACGCCCGGGCCCTCGATCTCGATCGCGGCCGTGACGGTCCGGCGGTCCGCGTGCAGGAGTACGGCGATCTCGTCCGGGCCGAACGGGGCGGCGAGCCAGGTGATCCGGCCGATGCCGGGCGGCGGACCGACCTCGATCTCACGGCCGTCGAGGTTGGTGCCCGCCTCCATGACGGAGGAACGGTACGTCGTGCCGCGGCGGAGGCTGCGCTTGTAACTGCGGTTGATCTCGAACCACTTGTAGAACGTGCGGTGCTTGTACGGCACGTACACGGCCGCCAGCGCGATGAGCGGGAAGCCCATCAGCAGCACGATGCGCAGGGAGAGGACCGGGACGATGAGCCCGCACATCATGCCGAGGAACGCGCCCACGATGATCAGCGCGATCTCGCCGGACTCGCGGTTCCGGCCGACGATCGCGTTCGGCCGGGCGCGGCCGATCAGATAAGTACGGCGGGGCGTGACCGCATGGGACACGTGGGACTCGGTCGTCAACGCCCTTCACCTCCCGTGCGGTTGGTACTGCTGTTGCGGGTGTTCGACGCGCCGGGGGCGCGGGGCGGGGGTGCGGCGGAGGGGACAGATCCGCCGCCTCCGTTCGAGGCGCGCGTGCTGTGCGCGGAGACGCCGCCGGAGACCTGGTTGGCGGGGCGGGGCGCCGCGGACTGACCCCCTCCGCCCCCTCCGCCGCCGTTGTTGTCGGCCCGGCTGCTGTGCGTCTTGATGCCCTGGGCGACCAGGGTCGCCGGGGAGCTGATGACCGCCGCCGCCTTGCCCTCCGCGCCCTGCATGATGCGGTTGTTGCGGGAGTTGGCGATCTCGTCGCCGAAGCCGGGGACGAAGCGATAGATCATCGCACTCGCGAAGATGGCGAGCAGGATGATCGCGAGGCCTGAGACGACCGCGGAGAAGGCGTCCGGGCCGTCGTCGGCCGACAGCGCGCCCGCGAGGCCCAGCACGATCACGATCACCGGCTTCACCAGGATCACCGCGATCATGATGCCCGCCCAGCGGCGGACGTGGCCCCACAGGTTCTTGTCGACCAGGCCGGCGTAGACGACCGTGCCGAGCAGCGCGCCCACGTAGAGCAGGGCGGCCCGGATGACCAGCTCCAGCCACAGCACGCCGGCCGCGAGGATGCTGACCAGGGAGACGACGATCAGCATGATCGGGCCTCCGCCGATGTCCTCGCCCTTGGCGAGCGCGCCGGAGAACGTGCCGAAGAAGGTGTTCGTCTGGTCGCCCGTCGTCTTCGCCAGGACGTCCGTGACGCCGTCCGCCGCCGATACGACCGTGTAGAGGATCAGGGGCGTGAACGCCGACGCCAGTACCGTCAGCCACAGGAAGCCGACCGCTTCCGAGATGGCGGTGGTGAGGGGGACGCCTCGCACCGCCCTCTTGGCGACCGCGAGCAGCCACAGCAGGAGGGTCAGGATCGTCGACGCCGCGAAGACGACGGCGTACTGCTGGAGGAACTTCTCGTTCGTGAAGTCGACGGTCGCGGTCTCTTCGACGGCATCGCTGAGCTTGTCGATGGTCCAGGATGCGGCGTCGGCACAGCCCTGGGCGAGGGAGGAGAGGGGGTCGAGGGTGGAGGTGGGGTCGAGCGTGGAGGAGCCGCCGCTGCTGGAGCTGCCGTCGCGTTCGCAGTACTTCTTGGCGGGGCCGGCGATGAGTGAGCAGGGGTCATCGCTCGGCGTCGGCGTCGGAGTGGGCGCCGCGAAGGCACGGGTGGCCAGCAGTACCGCGCTTACTTGAGCGGCGGCCACCAAGCCGGTGAGCTTGAGTGCGCGATACGGGCTACCGGGCATAAGTGAACCCTCCGAACTCCTCGACCGCCTTGCCGATGTCGTCGGCCCCCGACACGGGGTCGTCCCCGGTGACGGGTGTAGGGCCGGTCTTCTGGCTGGTCTCCAGGACCTTCCAGTCGCCGCCGCTCCAGTTCAGCTTCAACGTCACGGTGAACCAGTTGCTCGTCACGGGGTTGGTGGAACTCTCCCCGGTGAGTCCGAAGAGGCCGTTGCACCAGACCTCGACGGTGGCCGCATCCGTGCTGAGGGACGTGGTCTTGGTGCCGGCAGGCAGTGTGCGGTTGACGAACGTGCTGCCCTGTGGGGCGGTGCCGTCGTTGTTGAGCCCGATCTTCTGCAGGAATGCCGCTGAGTAGTCGGCGTCGAAGCTGGACTGGAGCTGGTCGACGGAGCTGGGGTCAGCGATGGTCTGCACGATCAGGTGCCGCCTGGTCGTGTTGAACATGCCGTCCGAGCCGAGTGCGGACGCGTAGTTCGCGGCCGCGCTCTGCGCACCCTGCCCGTCGTGGGCGTACCCCGTAGGGATCCCGCCCGTCCCCGTCTCCACCGGCTTCGTTCCGCTCGCCGCCGTAGTCGACGTCTCCGGCTTGTCGCCGCCGCCCGTGCTGTCGCTGGCGGAATCGTCTCCTCCGCGGTTGGCGAATGCGATCGCGGCGATCAGGAGGACCACCACGCCGACCACCGTGACCAGGCTGCGCGACGACGACCGGCCGCCTCGCCGTGCGCCTCCGTACACATCGCCGCCTCCGTCGGGCAGCCGGGTCCGGGTCTGGCCCGTGCCGCCGTAACCGCCGGAGGACTCGTGTTCGTCCCCGAGACTCATGCCGTGTACGCCCCCTCGACGTCGTACCGGAACCGGAACGCGTAGATGTACGACGGTAGCCGCGCTGGCTCCCGCGCGGGTGCGGTGTGGTGACTCGACATCAGGGAACGCAACCTCAGCCGGTGGGCACGACGGGCGGGTGGGGTAGAGGGGGACCGGGCGTGCCCGGAGGGGACGACGGTGTGCCGGCTACACGGCCATGCCGTACACGATGGTGAAGAGCGTGCCGAGCGAACCGATGATGAAGACGCCCGTGAGGCCGGCGATGATGAGGCCCTTGCCCTGTTCCGCGCTGAAGGTGTCGCGTAGCGCGGTGGCGCCGATGCGCTGTTTGGCGGCGCCCCAGATCGCGATGCCGAGGCACATGAGGATGGCCACGGCCATGACCACCTGGATCATCGTCTTCGCCTCGTTGCCCAGGCTGCCGAAGGGGCCCCAGTCCGGAGCGATCCCGCCGATGATGGTGGTGATGTCTCCCTTGTCGGCTGCGAGAAGCATGTAAGTCACCGCCCCTGTTGGGTAGTTCTAGGTCCCCTGCCACAGTGCAGAGGTCAGGCCTCATTGTCGCCGACAAATGCGCTGTCGTATGTCGACTTGGCGTCATCGGTTGGCGGGTTTCGTACGAATACCGCGTACGGTCACTCTGTGTATCACGGCAGGTCACGCCGGGCAATGAGGCCTGAGCGGAACCTGTTGTGCGGTTCCGTCGTTGAACCCCCTCACGACCTGGTCCGACGGTTGGCGGCCGGTCGAGTGAGCCATCGAGACGATGTTCTCATGATGAACGGGCCGCGGCGGAATGCCGCGGCCCGTTGTCGATGTGACGGAGGGTCAGGGGGAGGGTCGGAGGGGGAGTCAGCCGGTGAAGGCGGTCACTCCTTCCGGGGTGCCCCAGCCCGTCGGGCCGTCGTAGCCCGTGGTGGCTGTGCAGAGGTAGCTGGTGGAGCAGGTGCCGTTGTTGCCGCTGGTCACGTCGTTGAGGGCGGAGGTGCCGGCCGACGCGTAGGGGAAGCTCGCCGGGTAGGAGCTGGTGGACGGGGTGCCGGCGAGGGCGTAGACGCCCGCGATGATGGGGGCGGAGGCGCTGGTGCCGCCGAAGGTGTACCAGCCGGCCGTGATGCCGTAGGAGTCGTAGACGGAGACGCCGGTCGCCGGGTCGGCGACGGCCGCCACGTCGGAGATGGTGCGCTTCGAGCAGCCCGTGTCCGTCTGCCAGCTCGGCTTGGTGTCGTACGAGGAGCAGCCGGAGCCGGTGCCTTCGGTGCTGCTGGTCTTCCAGACCGTCTCCGTCCAGCCGCGGGTGGTGGAGGACGTGGACAGGGCCGTGCCGCCCACCGCGGTCACGTACTGGGATGCCGCCGGGTACTCGGCGCCGTAGCCGCTGTCGCCCGCGCTGACGGTGATGGCGACGCCCGGGTGCTTGAAGTACGAGGTGTCGTACGTCGAATCGGAGGACGACTCGCTGCCTCCGTAGCTGTTCGAGACGTACTTCGCGCCCAGGGCGACCGCCTCGTTGACCGCCTTGCCGAGGTTGGCCATCGTGGCGGACTTGGCCTCTACGAGGAGAATGCTGCAGTTCGGGCAGATCGCGCTCGCCATGTCGACGTCGAGCGAGATCTCCTCCGCCCAGCCGGTGTTGGCGGAGGGGAGGGAGGTCGTGGAGCCGGTCTGGCTGACCTTCTTGAAGCAGCCGTTGGCGGTGGTGCAGGCGGAGAGGCCGTAGTACGAGCGGTACGTGGCGAGGTCGGCCTCGGCGTTGGGGTCGTCGTAGGCGTCGATGATGGCGATGGTCTCGCCGGAGCCGTTGGAGGCGGCGGCGTCCGTCAGGCCGTAGGCGTCCTGGAGGTCGGAGGGGCCGTATCCGGAGGGAGTTGTGGCTTCGGCGGCCTTGGGGGTGATGCCCTCCGCCTTTGCCTGGGCCTTCTGGAAGGCCGTGGTGCCGCCGGTGACGCGCAGGGCCTTGCAGGCCATCTCTCCGGCCTTGCTCGGGGTGGAACAGGCCCGGGACCAGGTCACCGTCGACGAACTCGCCGCGTCCGCCTGGGCGGTGGTGCCGAAGCCGGCGAGGGCGAGTGCGGCGGTGGCGAGGGCGGCGGAGCCGATACGGCGCCATCTGCCGTGTACGCGGGGGGTGTTGGACGGTCTGCTGGGGGGAGTCGAGCGCATCGTGCAGCCTCCTGAAACCTGATGGTGGTGGAACAGGGCGGTGCGGGTGCGATGCCGTCGGTACGGAGTCCCCGGCGGCGGGCGGCGGCCCGGAGAGACGATCTCCTTGTTGAGTACGCAACAAAAGGGGGTGGGCGGAATCCTGACTTCCGCCATACCGAACCCTGTCCGAACGCTGTCCAAAGCCTCCTCGCGCCTTACTTCCCGATGGCCCGCCGATGGAGTGCGGGTGGCGGATGCTTGACCCGACTCGCGGGCTCGGAGGCTCAGTTGGCGAGGGGCGGGCCACGACCGGATGTCTTGGCCCGCCCCTGTCTCCCTGGTCGGTCAGCCGGTGAAGGCGTCGATCCCCGCCGGGGTGCCCAGGCCGGTCGGGCCGTCGTAGCCGGACTTGGCGGTGCAGTAGTAACTCGTGCTGCACGTGCCGTTGTTGCCGCTGGTCACGTCATTGAGGTCCGAGGTGTCGGCGTACGGGAAGCTCGCCGGGCTCGAACCGCTCGACGGGGTGCCGGCGAGGGCGTAGACGCCCGCGATGATCGGGGCCGAGGCGCTGGTGCCGCCGTAGGTGACCCAGCCGGTGCCGTCGCCGTAGGTGTCGTAGACCGAGACGCCGGTGGCGGGGTCGGCGACGGCGGAGACGTCCGAGATCATGCGCTTGGTGCAGGTGGTGTCGGTCTGCCAGGTGGGCTTCGCGTCGTACGAGGAGCAGCCGGAGCCGGTTCCCTCGGTGCTGCTGGTCTTCCAGACCGTTTCCGTCCAGCCGCGGGTGGCGGAGGAGGTGGACAGCTTGGTGCCGCCGACCGAGGTCACGTACTTGGAGGCCGCCGGGTACTCGGCGCCGTAGCCGGAATCGCCCGCGCTGACGGTGATGGCGACGCCCGGGTGGTTGAAGTAGGAGGAGTCGTAGGTCGTGTCGGCCGACTCCTCGTCGCCGCCGTAGCTGTTGGAGACGAACTTGGCGCCCAGTTTGACGGCCTCGTTGACCGCCGTGCCGAGGTCTTCCATCGAGGACGAACTGGCCTCGACCAGCAGGATGTTGCAGTTCGGGCAGGTCGCGCTGGCCATGTCGACGTCGAGCGAGATCTCACCGGCCCAGCCGCTGTCGGCGGTGGGGAGCGAGGTGGTGGAGCCGGTCTGGGAGACCTTGCTGAAGCAGCCGTTGGCGGTGGTGCACGCCGAGAGGCCGTAGTAGTCGCGGTAAGTGGCCAGGTCGGCCTCGGCGTTGGGGCCGTCGTACGCGTCGACG
This sequence comes from Streptomyces sp. JLBG701, assembly GCF_058544905.1. Classification (NCBI taxonomy): domain Bacteria; kingdom Bacillati; phylum Actinomycetota; class Actinomycetes; order Kitasatosporales; family Streptomycetaceae; genus Streptomyces; species Streptomyces sp. JLBG701. The sequence goes on along the minus strand of NZ_CM178588.1, from coordinate 5,439,603 downwards.
ATGGCGATGGTCTCGCCGGAGCCGTTGGAGGAGGCGGCGGAGGTCAGGCCGTAGGCGGACTGGAGGTCGCTCGGGCCGTAGCCGGTCGGGGTGGCGGAGGAGGCGTTCGGCTTGAGGGTCTTGGGCGCTACGCCCTTCAGGGCGGCCTGCTTCTCCATGAACGCCGTGGTGCCGCTGGTGACACGGAGGGCGTTGCAGGACGCGAAGCCCTTCTTCGGGGTCGCGTCACACTGCGAGGTGTACTTCACATGGGCCTTGGCGACCTGGGCGGCGACGGTCTTGGCGCCGGCCTTGTGCGGCGTGGGGGTGGCCGCGTCGGCGTGCGCCGCGACGCCGAGTCCGGCGAGGAGGAGGGCGGCGGTGGCCGTGGCGGCCGAGCCGATCCGGCGCCATCTGCCGGATATGTGGGGGGTGTTGGGTGTACGCAACGTACAGCCTCCTGAGAGTGGTTGCAGAGGCCTGCGGTGGGGGGACCACCGGTGGTTCCCGGTGGGGGCGGCGACCCGCGTAGACCATCCCCTTGTTGAGTACGTGACAACAAGACGGGTGACGGAACCCTGACTTCCGCTTTAGGCAAGGAGGTTGCGTGCTTACTGATCAATGGCGGGGCAATGGGCGGCGAATGGCCGCGACTTGACCATCTACACGCGTTGCGCACAAGTTCGGGAGGGGGTCCGACAGCTGAATGACAGTGTGCTCGGTCTGCTCGGTCTGCTCAGCGGGGCTTGAGGCCGTGGAGCAGCAGATGCACCAGGTTGGGGATGCTCTCCAGGACCGCCTGTCGGTCGATCATGTCGTTGGCGGTGTACGAGGCAGTGCCCTGCAGAGTGGCGCCCAGGGCGAGGGTGAGCTGTGCGGGGTCCCCCTCGATGATCTCTCCGCGCTCCTGGGCGTCCGCGATCACCCGCTCCAGTGAACCCACCGTGCGGTCGACCGCGTCCGCCATCTGCTCCGCCGCGTCCGGGTCGTGCTTGCGGGTGTACATGAGCTCCAGGAGCTCGGCGTTGTCGATGGAGAAGCCGAGGTAGGTCCGGGCGAGGGCGGTGAGGCGGGGCTCGATCGGAAGGGCGGGGTCGTCGGTGGCGGCGAGGGCCTGGCTGAGCCGTTCGTATCCGCTGAGTGCCAGGGCGTTGAGCAGGGCCTGCTTGTCCTTGAAGTGCCGGCCGGGGGCCGCGTGACTGACGCCGACGTCCCGGGCCAGTTCGCGGAGCGAGAGTGAGCCGACACCCTTCTCCCGCAGGGTGCGCTCGGCGCTCGCGAGCAGGGCGGCGCGGAGGTCTCCGTGGTGATAGGGGCGGTTTTCGGGTGTCGGTGTCGGCGTGCGCATGGAGTCATCGTATCCGGATGTTGGCGTCGTCAGCATTGTTGTCATTGACAGCATTGTTGGCGGCGCCTACATTGAAGGGCATGGCAGCTGACAAGAACGCGAAATGGAACGCAAGCAACCTCCCGGACCTCACCGGCCGCACGGCCGTGGTCACGGGAGCCAACAGCGGCATCGGCCTGACGGCCGCGACCGCGCTGGCCGGCGCCGGCGCGCACGTCGTCTTCGCGGTACGGGACCTGGAGCGGGGCCGAGCGGCTTCGGCTTCCGTGAGCGGCAGTACGGAGGTCCGTCGCCTGGACCTGGCCGACCTGTCCTCGGTACGGGAGTTCGCGGCGTCCTGGCAGGGCGAGCTGGCGCTGCTGATCAACAACGCGGGCGTGATGATGCTCCCGCAGCAGCGGACGGCGGACGGCTTCGAGATGCAGTTCGGCACGAACCACCTGGGCCACTTCGCCCTGACGAACCTCCTGCTCCCGCACATCACCGACCGGGTCGTGACGGTGTCGTCGGGCGCCCACCGCTGGGGCGACGAGACGATCCACTTCGACGACCTGAATCTCACCGGCGGCTACACCCCCCGGGGCGCCTACGGCCAGTCCAAGCTGGCGAACCTGCTCTTCACCCTGGAACTCCAGCGCCGCCTGACAGAGTCCGGCTCCCGGGTCCGAGCCCTGGCGGCCCACCCCGGCTACGCGGCCACCAACCTCCAGAGCCACGCGGCGAGTCCACTGGCCCGCGTGTTCATGCGCGTAGGCAACAGGTTCTTCGCCCAGGACGACAAGGCAGGCGCCCTCCCCACGCTCTACGCCGCGACCCAGGACCTCCCCGGCGCGAGCTACGTCGGCCCGAGCGGGTTCGGTGAGGGACGGGGGGCTCCGACGCTGGTCGGGCGTAGTACGGCGGCTAGTGATACGGGGGTGGCTCGGCGGCTGTGGACGACTTCGGAGGAACTCACGGGGACGAAGTACCCGCTGGCGGTGGCAGGGGCGGTCAAGTAGGAGAAGCGGGGGAGCGCATCGGCAAGGTGATTGGCCCCGTTGGACCACCCTCGCCTTCGCCGACCTGGGCTTTTTCTCTTGCCAGTTGGCCCGAACCGGCCAATCGCTCTCACCGTGCCGACGTACGCCCGCGCTACCTTGTTGGTGGATGCATCCGGATCCGAGTCGGTAGGGGCTTCGGGGGAGGTGGCGTGATGGGGGACGACCATACGGGCTTCACGCTCGTCGGCCGTACGGCGCTGGTGACCGGGTCGGTGCGTGGGCTGGGGCTGGAGATGGCGCGGGGGCTGGCGCAGGCCGGTGCGCGTGTGGTGCTCAACGGGCGTGATTCCGTCACCCTCGACGCCGCCGTCAGCCGTCTTCGTGACGACGGGCTGGATGTCGTGTCCGCCGCCTTCGATGTCACCGACCGCGACATGGCCCGCGAGGCGGTGATCGGGCTCGGCGACATCGACGTGCTCGTCAACAACGTCGGCCATCGGGACCGTCGTGGCGTCGAGGAGATGACGCCCGATGAGCTGGCCGGGATGCTCAACGTCCATCTGACGTCGGCGTATGCGCTCAGTCAGACCGTTGCGCGCGGGCTGGCCGAGCGCCGCACCCCGGGTCGCATCATCAACGTCTCCTCCGTGATGGGGCTTCTCGGACGTGCCGGTGACGTCGCCTACGCCACCGCCAAGGCCGGCCTCGACGGGCTCACCCGGGCCCTCGCGGCCGACCTCGGCCCCACCGGCACGACCGTCAACTCCGTGGCGCCGGGCCCCTTTGCCACCGAGGTCAACGCTCGGCTCGCCGAGGATCCCGAGTGGTCGGAGTGGCTGCGTACCCGTACGGCGCTGGGGCGTTGGGGGCGGCCTGTGGAGATCGCGGGTGTCGTTGTCTTTCTGGCCAGTGAGGCTGCCTCGTTCATCACGGGGCAGACGATCGCTGTGGATGGCGGGATGACGGTGAAGTTTTGAGGTAGATCGTGCCGCCGGGGGCGTACCAGCCGGCCTTCTTGCGGACGGTTGGGTTGGGGTCGTTGCGGTGGGCCGCTTCCAGTGCGGCCGCCGCGGTCGGCTCCGCGTGGGCGAACTTGCCCACCAGCTCCGCCGCCATCGCGCGGACCCTGGGGTCCGGGTCGCCTGTCAGCAGGCGGAGGCCTGGCTCCAGGACCAGTCCCGCGCCCGGTGCGCACACGTCGCCCTTGCACCGGTCGCAGGCCAGCGCGTGCAGCGCCATGACCCTGACCCCGGCGTCGGGGTCTTCGGCCATGGCGATGAGCAGCTCCATCGACTCGGTGTCGACCAGGTGGTCGAGGAGCCGGCAACATCCCTCACGCACACGTGCGTTGTCGTGCCGCAGGCCGTCCCGTATGGCGTCGATCGCGTCCTGCCCGCGCCGCAGCAGCTCGTGGTAGGCACCTACGGTTCGCTGCGGATCTCCCAGCGCTGCGACGAGCGCCGCGTTGTCTGTTCGGATAAATCCCAGCATGTATCGAGCGTCGCGAGTGTGCCGGTTGGCGGCAACCGGATTTACTCCGGGGCGTCGTCCTCCAGGCCGTCCACGAAGTGGTCGAACTCGCCTGCCTGTACGCCTAGTACGAAGGCGTCCCACTTGCGGCGGTTGGTCGTGACCACGTTCTCCGGGTCACTGGTTTCGCGGATGTAGACCGGGGCTTCTCCGTCGTCGCCCTTCCCGAAGGCGATCTCGATCCAGGGGCCTGGGCCGGTTGCCTCCGGCGGGGCGGCGCGTTCCCAGGTGAGGTCGGTGGGGATGTCAGACACGGGGAGTTTCCTTCTTCAGTGCGGTGAGGAGGGTGGCGAATGTCCGTGGGCGGGCGTCGAGTATCACCCCGTCGGGGTCGCCGCTTTCGGTGAGGTGGATCGTTTCGGTGGTTGCGGCGACGTGCACGCAGGAGGCGCCTTCGGAGCAGTACGACGACTTCTGCCAGTTCATGGGTATGTCCATCACAGCTCTCGCATCACGTTGTGGATGAGGTCTCGGGTCTTGTCCGGGGCGAGCGCGACAGTCCCGATCCGGTCGAACAGTGTGCGGTATTTGTGCAACTGGGCTTCGGCATCGAGGAATGCGAGGCCGTGGGCCTGGTCGAGGTAGACGGTGTCCAGCTGCGGTACCGGGCCGTACGCGTAGTGGATCGACTGCCCGGATCCCGGGTAGGCCCCGGCGTCGAAGGTGACAGCGCGCAGGGTGATGTGGTCTCGGTCGCTCATGTCGAGCAGGTGCTGCAACTGCTGCCGCGCGACCGTGGGGCCGCCGACCTTCATGCGCAGGGCTGCCTCGTGGATGATCGCCTCGTACGGGGTCGGGCTGTCCTCGTGGAAGAGGATCGTCTGGCGCTTGATGCGGAACGAGAGGCGGTGCTCGATGTCGGGCGGTGAGAGTTCGGAGACTGCCTGACGGAAGATCTCAAGTGCGTACTCGCGGGTCTGGAGCAGGCCCGGGATGCGGGCCGTGGTGGAGTCGCGCAACGACTGGGCGTGGTGCTCCAGTTCGGCCAGGTCGAGGAGCGGGCGGGCGAGCGGCTCGCGGTACTGCTCCCACCAACCTCGGTTCCGGTCCCCGGTCATGCCGGCGATCGCCTCGACGAGGGCCTTGTCCGGGCAGTCGTAGTGGCAGGCCAGCGTGCGCACGCGTTCGGCGCTCACCCCCAGGCGTCCGGTCTCCATGTTGCTGACCTGCGCCTGCTTCATGCCGAGCAACTGCGCGGCTGCTGTCGACGTCAGGCCTGCGCGCTCGCGCAGTTTGCGCAGCTCGGCGCCAAGCCGGAGTTGACGTCCCGTCGGGTTGTTCCTCACGGGCATTTCCGTCTCTCCTGCGAACGGCTTGTCACCCACATGGGTGAATGCTCTTAGTATCCCCGAGTTTAGGTGAAGAATATATCCGTAGCTCGCTACCTTGAGTCGGGTAACCCAACTCCCCTCAGTGATCGGAGACTTCCATGACCACGGTATCCCCGCCCTGGGCCTACACCCTTCACCTCCCGCACGATCCACACGCACCGGGGATCGCTCGCGCCACCCTCCGTACCGTCCTCGCCGCCCACGGCCTCGCCCAGCTCACCCCCACCGCCGAACTCCTCGCCTCCGAACTCCTCACCAACGCCCACCTCCACACCGACGGCCCCTACGCCCTCCGCCTCCGCGCGATGGAACCCGGTCGTCTCCGCGTCGCCGTCTGGGACACCGACCCCCGTGTCCCGCCCGGGTTCAACACGGACCTCCCCGCACCCCCGGACGACGCCGAAAGCGGACGCGGACTGCACCTCGTGCGGGCCTGTGCCGATGCGTGCGGCGTCTCCGTGTTGCGGGAGCTCGGTGCGTCGAAGGGTGGGAAGTTGCTGTGGGCCGAGTGCAGGTAGGAGTGGCTCTCACCTTCGTGGGACACAGTGAGCCACATGAAACGCACCAGGCAGGCACGCGCCCTTCTCGGGGCGTTCGTGTTGCTGGCGGCCGGTGTCTCCTCCTCCGTCGCTGCCGCCGATGACGGGGCCGGGCCCCTCGGGGTGACCGTCGTGGCGGGTGTGAGCGCCCGGACGGCCAGGGTTGGGGCCCTCTTCAGGTCCGGCGGACGCTTCTGTACCGCCTCCGTCGTGCACAGCCCGCACCACAATCTGATCGTCACCGCCGCGCACTGCCTCGACGAGCCCGGAGACCTCTTGTTCGTGCCCGGCTATCGCGACGGCAAGGCGCCTTACGGGGTGTGGAAGGTCGGGCGGCGTTTCCTGCCCGGAGGGTGGGCCGGCGAGCAGGACGAGGACAGTGACGTCTCCTTCGCTGTCCTCCGCGAGAACAGCAGCGGTCAGCGCATCGAAGATGTCGTCGGCGCCAATCGGTTCGTCACCAGTGTCGCCACCGGGGCCACCGCCGTCACCGTCACCGGGTATCCCAACTCCCGTGAGACGCCCGTGAGCTGCACCAACAAGCCGCGTGCTCATAGCCGTACCCAGCAACGCATTGACTGCCCCGACTTCACCGGCGGTACCAGCGGGAGTCCGTGGGTCAACGGGGACGGGCAGGTCGTCGGGGTTCTCGGTGGGCATGAGCAGGGTGGGGCCACGGCCGACATCTCTTACAGCGTCGTCTTCGGGCGCGAGGCCCAGCGGCTGTATTCGGACGCCGCCGGCGACCCCTGACTTCTTCTCGTGCGTGATCACTCCCACTCCGCTGGGCAGTCTCTACACTGACCGGGGCGGACTCCCGGGCGGCGAGGGGCGGTTGACGTTGCGTAAGGCATGGGTCGTGGCGGGCGCCGGGGTTGGTGCGGCGCTCAGCTTCGTGATGCTGCTCGTCGTCGGGGTCTATGTCGTCGCCGGGAATCTCGCCAACGGGGTCGGCGGTGGCAGCGTCGCGCTCGCCAAGGGGGCCGTGCCCGCCGCCTATCAGCCGCTGGTGCAGAAGTGGGGCAATCTGTGCACCGCCATCAATCCGGCGCTGCTCGCCGCGCAGCTCTACCAGGAGAGCGGGTTCAATCCCAACGCCAAGAGCGCGGCCGCCGCACAGGGGATAGCGCAATTCATCCCGGGCACCTGGGCCACGCACGGAATCGACGGTGACGGCGACGGCGACCGCGACGTATGGGATCCGAATGACGCGATTCCGTCGGCCGCCAAGTACGACTGCACGCTCGCCTCGTACGTGAAGGACGTGCCGGGCAACGCCACCGAGAACATGCTCGCCTCCTATAACGCCGGGGCCTACGCCGTCATCAAGTACGGGGGCGTGCCGCCGTATCAAGAGACCCAGAACTACGTGAAGACGATCACGACCCTGCAGGAGTCCTTCGCCGCGCCCGTCACTCGGGTCGATCCGTCCAAGCAGGCCGCCGGGGCCATCTACTACGCCCAGAAGAAGCTCGGCACGCCCTATCTCTGGGGTGGGAACGGTACCGCTGACCAGGGCGGACGGTTCGACTGTTCGGGGCTGACCAAGGCCGCGTACGAGAGTGTGGGGATCACGCTTCCGCGCGTCGCCAATGATCAGTACAACGCCGGTCCGCACCCGGACCGCAGCGAGCTGCTGCCCGGCGATCTCGTCTTCTTCTCGGACGACCTCACCAACTCCCGGGCCATCCGGCATGTGGGTATTTATGTCGGCGGCGGGTACATGATCGACGCCCCGAGAACAGGTGCTGTGATCCGGTTCGACCCGATCGACACCCCCGACTACTTCGGGGCCACCCGGGTCACCGAAGATGGCGCGAAAGCGCTCCCCACGACCGTGTGACCGAGGGTGGAACCTACCCCCTGAGCTGCAGTGATGTGTCTCTCTTCGATAACGTCTGCGTGATCATTCGGTGGAGTGTGGAACGTACTAAGTGGGGCCGTGCGTTCCTGTTGACGTAGCCGAGCGGACGTCGAACAGGCTCACGTGTCAGTTGTGTGTGCACGTGTACATACGGGCGTACGTATGCGGCTGCACCTCCACAGACGACGACGAAGGGGCCACAGCACCATGGCTGGACTCGCCGAATCCGGGTCGAACCCCGACGTCGACCTGCTCTACGACATCAACGGACTGGCCAAGGACGCGCCCCGCTGGTTCGACCGGGGCATGGAATTCCTCGGCGAGTACGGGCTGATCGTCGTCATGGTGCTGCTCTTGGTGTGGTGCTGGTGGTCCGTGCGGCGGCGCAGTGGCTGCGCCGACGAAGCGGCCTCTTCTGTCGCCGGCCTTGTGTGGGCGCCCCTGGCCGCTGCCATCGCCGTGCTGGTCAACGTGCCCATACGGGGGTTTGTGGAGCGGCCTCGGCCCTTTGTCACCCATCAAGGGATCGATGTTCTGGTCAGCGGGAAGACCGACTACTCCTTCGTGAGTGATCACGCGACCATCACCATGGCCATGGGTGTCGCGTTGTTCGTCGCCCATCGGCGGTTCGGGCTGGTCGGGATTGGGCTTGCGCTGGTTGAAGGGTTCTGCCGGGTTTACATGGGTGTGCACTATCCGACGGACGTCGTTGGTGGGTTCGCGCTCGGGACGGCTGTCGCGTTGCTCCTGTCGCCGCTTGCCATGGCGATGTTGACGCCGGTGATGAAGGCGGTTGAGCGGTCGCCTCGGGGTGGGTGGCTGATTCGTGCCGGTCGGGTTCGGGCCGGGGATGGTGCGGCGGTTCCTGGGGCGCGGAGTAGTGAGGAGTCGGCTGGGGCGGAGGAGCGGGATCTGGCGGCGTAAGCGGTCCGCTGGTTGCGCGGTGACTAATCCGCGGGCCGGTGGGGGCTTGTCGCGCCCCGCGGCGGAGCCGCTAGTAGACACAGCCCCGCGCCCCTAAAGGGGCGTTGCCGCACCCGAGTTCTTACAGTGCCTGTGGGTACGTGAAGAAGCCAGTCGGGTCGTACTGGTTCTTGATCTTTGTCAGGCGGGTTGCCGCGTCGCCGTAGTACGCCTTTCGCCAGTTCGTCAGGCTTGCGTCCGTGTAGTTCTGGTAGGCCGCGCCCGAGGCGTATGGCTTCATCGCGGTGTGGGCCTGCGTCAGCCAGGACTGGGCTTCCGTGCCTGTCGTGCCCGCTCGCCAGGACGCGATGTACTGGGCCAGCATGCGGGAGCGGCGGTGGACGAACGACGTTGCCGTGGGGGAGACGCGGTTGACCGCGCCGCCCAAAGCCGTGAGGGCGATGCTGCCCGAGCCGCCGCGTACCGACTCCATCTGCCTGAGCAGCGACTGGATGCCGGTCGTGCTGATCGAGCGGTCGAAGAAGTCCGACTTCGCCGCGTAGGTCTCGCGGTTCAGCGCGCCCTGCGGGGAGCGGCCGGGGGTCGGGCCCGGTAGGTGGCACTGGGCGTCCGTCGAGAAGGAGGAGCAGCCGGCGTAGAGCTCCATCGACTCCTCGTAGGATCGGCGCTTCAGGGAGACGCTGCTGGCCGACGAGCCGATCATCGCGTCGGCCAAGTGGTCCACCGCGTTCTGGAGTTCGCCGTAGGTGCCCAGGGAGAACGCCGCGATCGAGACGGTCGGGGTGCCGCCGGCCGAGTTCGCCAGGTGGAGGGAGGACCAGATCTCGTCCGGCTGGGTCGGGCCCCACTCCTGCCAGGCCTCCATCACCGCGGCCGCCTTCGACCACGGCCAGGTCATGTACGCCGTTACGGCCTGGGGGGCGGGATGCGTCTTGAAGCGCAGTTCCGTTACGACACCGAAGTTGCCGTTGCCCGCGCCGCGCAGGGCCCAGAACAGGTCCTTGTTCTCGCTCGCGTTCGCCGTCAGTTGCTTGCCGTCCGCCGTGATCAGCGTCGCCTGCGTGAGGCTGTCGCAGGTCAGGCCGTAGGCGCGGGAGACCACGCCGTGGCCGCCGCCGAGGGTGAGGCCCGAGACGCCGACCGTCGGGCAGGAGCCCGCGGGGATGGTCACGCCCTTGGCCGCCAGCGCGCGGTACACGTCGATCAGCTTGGCGCCGGCACCGACGACCGCCTCGGAGCCGCTCGCCCTGATGGCCTTGAGTTTCGAGACGTCGATGATCAGGCGGTTGTTGCCGGAGGACCAGCCCGCGTAGGAGTGGCCGCCGTTGCGGATGGCGACCTGGAGGTTGTGGGCGCGGGCGTAGGAGAGGGTCGTACGGATGTCGGCGGCGTGGGCGACGTAGGCGACGGCTGTCGGCTTGAGGCTGTCGAAACGGGTGTTGTAGAGCTGGCGGGCCGCGTTCCAGTCGGCGTCGCCCGGGCGGATCAGGCGGCCGTCCAGGTCCTGGGCGAGAGCCGTCCAGTTCGCGGGGGCGGTGGCGCCGGCGGACTTGATCGGCGTACGGGAGGTCGTCGTGGACGTCCGTGTCGCGGTCGCCGTGGTGCGGCCGCTCTCGCCGGTGGTGCACGCGGCTGTCGCGACCGCCGCGATCGAGGCCGCGCCGCCTGCGATGAACGTACGCCGTTCCATGTCTGCGCCTTCCGTCGGCTTACGTGGAACGAGACGAGGGGGCGGACGTTCGGGTTCCATGAGGTACGGCAGTCATGTCAGCCGGCCGTGTGGCCATCCGCGTCCGTCCTGGCCTGGCTTCTGGCTCTTCGCGCCGGGCCGCGCCAGCCGCAGGTGCAGCGGGCTAGACAGAAGCGGCCCTGGTCGACCGTCGACGTGCGGTGTTCCGGATGGTCATGGGGGGAGTTGAGCCTGTCCTGCTGAGCCACGCCGACAACGTTACCCAGGCCCGGTAAAGGGCTGGTATGGGCCCGGCGTGCGTGACGAGGGCCACCTACTCGTCGTTAACCGGATCGACAGGGGGCCCGTGACGGACGTACCGGCTGGGAGTGGGCAGGCGATGGCGGAGTGGCAGCGGCAGCGGTGGCGGTCGGGTGGGGCGGCCGTCGCGGTGGGGCTCCTCGTCTGTGTGGGCGCCACCGGGTGTTCCGGCACCGGTGCCGCCGCCGAGGACGCGCGCGGGGGCGAGGATCCGGTCGCGGTGGTGCGGCGCGCCGCCGACGCGCTCGTCGGGGCGGGGAGTTCCAAGGCGCGTACGTCCATGGAGATGGCCACCGGCGGGACGCGGGTGACCATTCGGGGCGAGGGTGTCTACGACTACAAGCGGCAGCTCGGGCAGCTGAAGGTGCTGCTGCCGCAGAATCCCGCCGGGACCGTCGAGCACCGGCCGATCACCGAACTCCTCGCGCCGGGCGCCCTGTTCATGAAGAACCGGGGGGCCGGGGTGCCCGCCGACAAGTGGGTCAGGGTCGACACCGCCACCCTCTCCGACGGGAACCTCGTCACCGGCGGGGCCACCGATCCCTTCGCCGCCGCCGAGTTGCTGCGGGGGACGCGGACGGCGACGTATGTCGGGGAGACCGAGGTCGCGGGCACCGAGGTGCGGCACTATCGCGGGACCGCCGATCTCGGGGTGGCCGCGAAGGGTGCCTCGGACGGGAACAAGCAGTCCCTCGGCGCGGCGGCGAAAGGGTTTGCCACGGCTCGGGTGCCGTTCGACGTCTACCTCGACGAGCAGGGGCGGATCCGCAAGGTCAGGCACCGGTTCAGCTTCGTCAACGGGCAGCAGAAGGGCACCGTCGCGGTCGCCTCGACGACGCTGCTCTACGACTTCGGGGCCCCCGTGGACGTACGACTGCCGCGGGCCGCGGACATCTACGCCGGCAAGATCGCCGAAAAATGACCGGGTGATCCGGTCCCTGTGCCGGTCTCTGTGTCAGTCCTTGGACTAGCCCATGAACTAGCCCGTCCGTGCCATGCGCGGGGTGTAGACCGCTGCCTACTCTAGGAAGTCGGTGACGGCAGAGAAGAGGTGACGCACGTGGCTCCGGTTGGCGGTACGGCAGTTCAGGACCACGTGGCACTCGCCGAGATCGAGCTGTGCGGGGACCTGATCATCGCGGCGTCGGCCGCCCGCGAGGACCGGCTCAGCCTGGCGAGCATCGACGAGGTGCTGAAAGTGGCCGATGAGCGGGCTGCCGACGCCGGCGGATCAGGTTCGTAGCGGATCAGGTCCGTAGCAGCCGGGCGATCGCCTTCGTCGCCTCGTCCACCTTCGCGTCGATCTCGTCGCCGCCCCTGACAGCCGCGTCCGCGACGCAGTGGCGCAGGTGCTCCTCCAGGAGCTGGAGCGCGAAGGCCTGCAGGGCTTTGGTGGAGGCGGACACCTGGGTGAGTATGTCGATGCAGTAGACGTCCTCGTCGACCATGCGCTGCAGGCCCCGGATCTGGCCCTCGATACGGCGCAGGCGCTTGAGGTGCTCGTCCTTCTGCTTGTGGTAGCCGTGTGTGGCCGGGTGTGCGGTCGGTTCGGAGGGCGCCGTCGCCGCGCCGGCCTCGGTGGTCGTCATCGCGTCCTCCAACTCCAGGCATATACCCCTAGTGGGTATATCGTAACGAACTTTGCTGGGTATAGGGCCCTTGGCCAATGCCGCTGGCAGCGGCCGGACCGGAGCCCCGTACCGCCCCCGTGCACTTCACTTTGCCCGATGGGCGACACTGGAGGACGGCCCATTAGCCGTGGCCGGATGATGCACCTAGCATCAGCCTGACCGAAACCGATGCATCCTGAGGACCCCTTGTGCGCTTTCGTCTGACCCCCAGGGAGACGAGCTTCTACGACATGTTCGCCGCATCCGCGGACAACATCGTCACGGGCTCGAAACTCCTGATGGAACTGCTCGGGGCGGACGCCTCCGGCCGGGCCGAGATCGCAGAGCGTATGCGGGCCGCGGAACACGCCGGTGACGACGCCACCCACGCCATCTTCCACCAGTTGAACTCCTCGTTCATCACGCCCTTCGACCGTGAGGACATCTACAACCTCGCCTCCTCCCTCGACGACATCATGGACTTCATGGAGGAGGCCGTCGACCTGGTCGTCCTCTACAACGTGGAGGAACTGCCCAAGGGCGTCGAGCAGCAGATCGAGGTGCTGGCGCGGGCGGCCGAGCTGACCGCCGAGGCCATGCCGAACCTGCGGACCATGGACAACCTCACCGAGTACTGGATCGAGGTCAACCGACTGGAGAACCAGGCGGACCAGATCCACCGGAAGCTGCTGGCCATGCTCTTCAACGGCAAGTACGAGGCCATCGAGGTGCTCAAGCTCAAGCAGATCGTGGATGTGCTGGAGGAGGCCGCCGACGCCTTCGAGCATGTGGCGAACACGGTGGAGACCATTGCGGTCAAGGAGTCCTGAACCCGGTCATGGACACCTTCGCTCTGGTCGTGACCATTCTGGTCGCGCTCTTCTTCACGTACACCAACGGCTTCCATGATTCGGCCAACGCGATCGCCACGTCGGTCTCGACGCGGGCGCTTACGCCTCGGGCCGCGCTCGCCATGGCCGCTGTGATGAATCTCGCCGGCGCGTTTCTCGGCAGCGGGGTCGCCACTACCGTCAGTCAAGGGCTGATTCAGACACCCGAGGGGTCGAAGGGGATGGGGATCCTCTTCGCGGCTCTTGTCGGGGCGATCACCTGGAACCTCGTCACCTGGTACTTCGGGCTGCCTTCCTCGTCTTCGCACGCGTTGTTCGGGGGCATGGTGGGGGCCGCGCTGGCGGGCGGGACGACCGTCTACTGGCACGGGGTGCTGGACAAGGTCGTCATTCCGATGTTCGTGTCGCCGGTGGTGGGTCTGCTCGCCGGGTATCTGGTGATGACGGCGATCATGTGGATATTTCGGCGGGCCAATCCGCACAAGGCCAAGCGGGGGTTCCGGATCGCTCAGACGGTTTCCGCGGCGGGGATGGCTCTCGGGCATGGTCTGCAGGACGCGCAGAAGACCATGGGCATCGTGGTGATGGCGCTGGTCATCGCCGATGTCGAGGACTACGGGGATCCGATTCCGGTCTGGGTGAAGATCGTCTGTGCTGTGATGCTGTCGGCCGGTACGTATGCGGGTGGGTGGCGGATCATGCGGACGCTCGGGCGGAAGATCATTGAGTTGGATCCGCCGCAGGGGTTCGCCGCGGAGGCCACGGGGGCGTCGATCATGTTCGCCACGGCGTATCTGTTCAAGGCGCCGGTTTCCACGACGCATGTCATCACGTCGGCGATCATGGGTGTCGGGGCCACGAAGCGGGTGAACGCCGTGCGGTGGGGGGTCGCCAAGAACATCGTGCTGGGGTGGTTCATCACGATGCCGGCTGCGGGGGTTGTGGCTGCGGGCAGCTTCTGGGTTGTGAATCTGGCGTTTCTGTAAGGGGCGTTTCCTCGCCCCCGCCGCCCCTACCCGTCCCATCCCCAGGGGCTGCCGCCCCTTCGACCCCGCCCCCAGGGGGCTCTGCCCCCTGGACCCCCGCTCCTCAAACGCCGGAGGGGCTGAAATTGTACGGACCGGGCTGAAATTGTGCGGACCGGGGTGAAATCATCGGGACTTTTGAGGCGCAGGTCCAGGTACCTCAGCCCGTCCGGCGTTTGAGGACGAGGCCCCTTCAGGGCCGATAGCGGGGGTCTGGGGGCGCAGCCCCCAGTGGCTGGACGCGAGCGGGCCCGCCCCCTGGGAGCCAGGGGGCGGGCCCTTATCGTCCTCGCGGTGGCACCGCCATGCAGCACCGCGAGGGGTCTTTCGGTTTAGCCGAAGCGGCCGGAGATGTAGTCCTCCGTCGCCTGGACCGACGGGTTGGAGAAGATGCGCTCCGTGTCGTCGATCTCGATCAGTTTGCCGGGCTGGCCTACCGCCGCGAGGTTGAAGAAGGCCGTGCGGTCGGAGACGCGCGCCGCCTGCTGCATGTTGTGCGTCACGATGACGATGGTGAAGCGTTCCTTCAGCTCGCCGATCAGGTCCTCGATCGCCAGGGTGGAGATGGGGTCGAGCGCTGAGCACGGCTCGTCCATCAACAGCACCTTCGGCTCCACCGCGATCGCCCGCGCGATGCACAGGCGCTGCTGCTGGCCGCCGGAGAGGCCGGAACCCGGCTTGTTCAGGCGGTCCTTGACCTCGTTCCAGAGGTTCGCGCCCTTGAGGGACTTCTCGACGACGTCGTTCAGCTCGGACTTCTTGTAGGAGCCGTTGAGCCTGAGGCCGGCCGCCACGTTGTCGTACACCGACATCGTGGGGAACGGGTTGGGACGCTGGAAGACCATGCCGACCTCGCGCCGCACCGCCACCGGGTCGACCCCGGCGCCGTACAGGTTCTCGTCGTCGAGCATGACCTTGCCGTCGACGCGGCCGCCCGGGGTGACCTCGTGCATACGGTTGAGGGTGCGCAGGAAGGTCGACTTGCCGCAGCCGGAGGGGCCGATGAAGGCCGTCACGGAGCGGGGCTCGACGGTCATGGAGATGTCTTCGATCGCGCGGAAGGCGCCGTAGTAGGCGCTGAGGCCGCTTACGTCGATTCGCTTGGCCATGGGGATCACTGCTTCTTTCGGGAAGGAAAAGTCTGGTCGCTGTTGGCCGCGTCAGCGACCGGTCTTGGGAGCCTTCCAGCGGGCGATGCCGCGGGCCGCCAGGTTCAGGATCATCACGAAGGCGATCAGCGTGAGGGCAGCAGCCCAGGCACGGTCGTACGCCGCCTCCGAGCCGCCGCTGTTCTGGTACTGCTGGTAGATGTACAGCGGCAGCGACGCCTGCGCACCCTCGAAGGGGTTGTTGTTGATGAACGGGTTGCCGAACACCAGCAGCAGCACGGGTGCGGTCTCGCCGGCGATACGGGCGACCGACAGCATGATGCCGGTCATGATGCCGCCGATCGCGGTCGGTACGACGATCTTCAGGATCGTGCGCCACTTCGGCACGCCGAGCGCGAGGGACGCCTCACGCAACTCGTTCGGGACGAGCTTGAGCATCTCCTCGGTGGAGCGGACGACGACCGGCATCATCAGGATCGCCAGGGCCAGCGAGCCGGCGAACCCGAAGGGCTGCATCTCGAACTGGAGCATCAGGGCGAGGATGAACAGACCGGCGACGATCGACGGGATACCGGTCATCACGTCGACGAAGAAGGTGACGGCCCGGGCGAGGTTGCCGCGCCCGTACTCCACGAGGTAGATCGCGGTCAGCACGCCGATCGGCGCGGCGATGATCGTGGCCAGGCCGACCTGCTCCAGGGTGCCGATGATGGCGTGGTAGATACCGCCGCCCGGCTCGGAGTCGGCGACCACGCCCATCGAGTGGGTCAGGAAGTAGCCGTCCAGGACCTTCGTGCCGCGCTTCACGGTCGCCCAGACCAGGGAGGCCAGCGGCACCACGGCGAGCAGGAAGGCGACCCAGACGAGAGAGGTCGCGATGCGGTCCTTGGCCTGGCGGCGGCCCTCGACGCGGGAGGCGATGACGTACGTACCGAGGATGTAGAGGATCGCGGCGATCAGGCCCCACTGGACCTTGCTGTCGAGGCCGGCGGCGAGGCCGATGCCGATCGCGACGACGACGGAGCCCGCGACGATCGCGTACGGGCCCCACTTCGGCAGTCGGCCGCCCTGCAGGGAGTTGGGGCGCTTGTCCATGACGACGGTGCTCATGCGTTGGCCCCCGAGTACTCCTTGCGGCGGGCGATGATCATGCGTGCCGCGCCGTTGACCAGCAGGGTGATGACGAACAGGACCAGACCGGAGGCGATGAGCGCGTCCCGGCCGTAGGTGCCCGCCTCGCCGAACTTGGCGGCGATGTTCTGGGCGAAGGTGCCGCCGCCCGGGTTGAGCAGGCTGCCGTGGATCAGGAAGTCCGGCGACAGGACGGTCGCGACGGCCATCGTCTCGCCGAGCGCGCGGCCGAGGCCGAGCATCGAGGCGGAGATCACACCGGAGCGGCCGAAGGGCAGCACGGCCATGCGGATGACCTCCCAGCGCGTGGCGCCGAGGGCCAGGGCGGCCTCCTCGATCATCAGCGGGGCCTGCCGGAAGACCTCACGGCTCACGTTGGTGATGATCGGGAGGATCATGATCGCGAGCAGGACGCCGACGGTGAGCATCGAGCGGGGGGCGCCCTTGTCCCACGAGAAGATGCCGGTCCAGCCGAAGAAGTCGTTCAGCCAGCCGAAGAGGCCGTTCATGTGCGGGACGAGGATCAGGGCGCCCCACAGGCCGTAGACGATGGAGGGCACGGCGGCGAGCAGGTCGATCACGTAGGCGATCGGGCCGCTCAGCTTGCGCGGGGCGTAGTGGGTGAGGAACAGCGCGATGGCGACGGCGATCGGGACCGCGATGACCATGGCGATGACCGAGGAGATCACCGTGCCGTAGGCCAGGACGGCGATGCCGAAGACCGGCGGGTTCGCGGTGGCGTTCCACTCGAACGTGGTGAGGAAGTTGCCCTCGTCGTCGCTGATCGCGAGGACCGCTCGATAGGTGAGGAAGACCGCGATGGCGGCCATGATCACCAGCAGGAAGATGCCCGACCCTCGGGTGAGAGCGAGGAAGATCCGGTCTCCGGGTCGGGTGGCGCCGCGGGCGGCGCGCTTGCGCTCGGCCTCGGTCGGCCGGGGAGTGGGGGGAGGTGCTTCGGTGTTCTGTGTCGTTATGTCCATCGAGGTCTCCGGTCTGCGGAGCAGCACGGAGTGTGCGGCTCCTGGCGGCGGTGCACCGGACGGTGCGGCCCGGTCCCGAACCGGGACCGGGCCGCACACTCGGATTAGCTAAGGCCGGCGATGGTGGTGCGGACCTTGGCGATGATCGCGTCGGGGATCGGGGCGTAGCCGTTGTCGGCGAGGATGCCCTGACCCTCTTCGCTGGCGATGTAGGTCAGGAACGCCTTGGTGGAGGCCAGGGTGTCCGCCTTGTTGCCCTTGTCACAGACGATCTCGTAGGTGACCAGGGTGATCGGGTAGGCGCCTTCGGCCTTGGTCTTGTAGTCCAGCTGGAGCGCGAGGTCCGAGCCGGTGCCGATGACCTGGGCGGCCGCGATGTCCTTCGTGGCGCTCTCGGAGCTGGGCACGACCGGGGCGCTGGCGCCCGTGTCGATGGAGACCGGGCTGATGCCGTCCGTGGCGTACGACAGCTCCATGTAGCTGATGGCGCCGGACGTCTGCTTCACCTGGGCCGCGACACCGGAGGAGCCGGACGCCGACTGGCCGCCCTTGGCCTGCCAGGCCTTGCCGCCCTCGTAGTTCCAGTTGTCGGGCGTGGTGGCGATCAGGTACTTGGTGAAGTTGTCCGTGGTGCCGGACTCGTCCGAGCGGTGGAAGGCCTGGATCTTGAGGTCCGGGAGCTCCGCGTCGGGGTTCAGCTTCTTGATCGCTTCGTCGTTCCAGTTGGTGATCTTGCTGTCGAAGATCTTCGCGAGGGTCGGCGCGTCCAGGACCAGGCTGTCGACACCCGGGACGTTGTAACCCACCGCGATCGGGCCGCCGACCATCGGGAGGTCGATGCCCTGGCCGCCGGTGCAGACCTCCTTGGAGGCCGTGACCTCTTCGGGCTTCAGGGCGGAGTCGGAACCGGCGAAGGCCACCTGGCCCTGGTTGAACGCGGTGATACCGGCGCCGGAGCCGGAACCCTTGTAGTTGAGCTGCACGCCCGAGCACTGGGCGGTGAAGGCCTTGACCCAGGCGTCGATCGCGTTCTTCTGCGCGGAGGAGCCGTCGGCGAGGATCTGGCCCTTGGCGTCGCCACAGTCGATCGAGCCGGCGCTGGCGGCGCTGGAGGACGAGTCACTGCTGGTGTCGCCGGTGTCGTCCGAGCCGCACGCCGTGAGGGCCAGGGCGCCGGAGACGGCGAGAGCACCGAGGGTGAGGGCCCGCCGGTTCATGCGCTGAAGCTTCACTTGAGGGAATTCCTTCCAGGAGCCGCCGTCCTGAAATCCGGCGGCGTGCGAAGACTGGGTGATGCGGGCGCGTGATCGGACGTCGCGCCCGGCATCGGGTAAGGCCGAAATTAGGCAGAACAGGTGAAGGCGCCTATGGCCGAAAGTGAACGGAGGGTGAACCCCTGAGGGCGGTGTGGTTAGGTCACGGAACGCTTACGTCGAGGACACGAGCCGATCCCGTCGGGCTCTGCGCCCGTCGACTATGTCAGGTGCAGGGCGGCGAGCAGAGCGTCCACGAGGAGGCGGTCCCTCGGTTGGGTGAGGCGGTCGCGCGCCGCGACGGGCGGCAGCCACAGGATGCGGTCCACCTCGTTGTTCGGGGCGAAAGTGCCGGATGTGACCTCGGCCGCCCAGTAGCGAACCTGCTTGGGTCTTCCATTCGCCAGATAGTGCGAGGTGGGCAGACCGGCGCCGAGCTCGGCGTCGTAGCCCGTCTCCTCCCGCACCTCGCGCACGGCTCCCGCGAGGGGTTCCTCGGCGCGCTTCAATTTGCCCTTGGGGTGCGACCAGTCGTCGTACTTCGGCCGGTGGACGAGGCAGACCTCCACCTCGCCGTCGATCGGGGAACGGCGCCACAGGACGCAGCCGGCCGCCTGGACAGTGGTGTCGGTGGTGTCGTTCGTCATCGCGAATTCACGGCCTCCTTCTGCCACGCCTGCTGGAAGGCGAACCTCGCCGCCTCGACCTCGTGCCGCTGGTCGGCGTGGAGCACGCCGAGGGCGTACGCCGTCGCCGGGGCGATGCGCGGGGTGCGGGCCGCGGAGGCCGCGGCGGCGGCCGCCTCCGAGGCGTCACGGTGCCGGTTGAGTGCCTGACCCGCCGACAGCAGGCGTACGTCCACGGGTGCGTCGACTCCGTAGAGGACCTCACGGGCGTAGCGGTGCAGGCGCAGGAGCAGGCGGACCTGGTGCCAGGGGGCGTCCTGGGGGTGCGGGGCCGGGTCGGGGGAGAGGCCGTGGATCAGGGCCTCGGCGTTGTAGGGGTGGCCGGCCGTGAGGAGGGGCAGCGCGGCGATCGCGACCGTGAGGCGCTCCTCGGCGGCGGTGGCCAGCGGGCGCAGGTCGGCGCTCGGCGCGGTCGGGGTGAGGGGGACCTCGCTGGCCAGTACGGCGACCTTGTCGGCGACGGCGTGGAAGCGGGAGGAACCCAGGGCCTGGAGGGCGGTGGAGTGGGCGCGGGTCCTGGCCAGGGTCAGCTGGCGTTCGAGGAGGGCGCCCGCTTTGGCCGCGCCCACCGTCAGGTTGCCGCGTTCCGGTGTGGACGGGGGGCTGCCCGGGCCGGTGGCGGAGGTGGCCGTAGAGCTGCCCGTGCCCGCTGTCTGCGCGGGGAACACCGTCGCCCCCGACAGGCGGTGCAGGGCCAGCAGCAGGCGCTCCAGGCGGGCGCCGCAGGCGTGTTCCAGGGCCAACGTGCCCGAGAGCCACGCCAGTTCGGGGCGCATCGCCTCCGACCAGTCCGCGTCGAGCAGCGGGCGGAAGGTGTGCAGGCTGCCGCTGACGCGGCGGGCCGAGCGGCGCAGGGCGCGTGCCGCGTCGACGGACTCCTCCGAGCCGTTGTCCCCCACGCTCGAACAACCTCGCGCGGGGGCGCCCCCACCGCCGCCGGTCTCCCGGTGCAGCCGCAGGGCGCGGAGGAACTCCGTGGCCTGGGCCCGCAGGTAGCCCGCCAGGGCGTCCCCGGTCGCGGGCCCCGCCGTGGGGTGGTCCGTCGGGTCAAGGTGTTGCTGTGCCACGCCGGCGCCTCCGGGCGTCTATGAGCATCTCCTGGATGTTCCGCAGGGGGTGGCCCTCGGCGTCCGTCGCGTGCCGGTTCCACTCGCCGTCCGGACCCAGGTGCCAGGAGGCGGTGGTGTCGGACATGCCGGTCTCCAGGAGCCGGCTGAGCGCGGCACGGTGGGCCGGGTCGGTGACCCGGACGAGGGCCTCGATGCGGCGGTCGAGGTTGCGGTGCATCATGTCGGCGCTGCCTATCCACACCTCGGGTTCGCCGCCGTTGCCGAAGGCGAAGATCCGGGAGTGTTCCAGGAAGCGGCCGAGGATCGAGCGGACCCGGATGTTCTCCGACAGGCCCGGGACGCCCGGACGTACCGCGCAGATTCCGCGGACCCACACGTCGACCGGCACGCCGGCCTGGGACGCGCGGTACAGGGCGTCGATGATGGCCTCGTCGACCATCGAGTTGACCTTGATGCGGACGTAGGCGGGACGTCCGGCACGGTGGTGCTGGACTTCCTTGTTGATCCGCGAGATCAGCCCGTCCCGAAGGGACTTGGGGGCGACGAGGAGACGGCGGTAGGTCTCGCGGCGCGAGTAGCCCGACAGCCGGTTGAACAGGTCGGACAGGTCGGCGCCCACCTGCGGGTCCGCCGTCAGCAGGCCCAGGTCCTCGTAGAGGCGGGCCGTCTTCGGGTGGTAGTTCCCGGTGCCGACGTGGCTGTACCGCCGTAGCGTGTCGCCTTCCTGACGCACCACCAGGGACAGCTTGCAGTGGGTCTTGAGGCCCACCAGGCCGTAGACGACGTGGCAGCCGGCCTCCTCCAGCTTGCGCGCCCACTTGATGTTGGCGTGCTCGTCGAAGCGGGCCTTGATCTCGACCAGGACGAGGACCTGCTTGCCGGCCTCGGCGGCGTCGATGAGCGCGTTGACGATTGGGGAGTCACCGGAGGTGCGGTACAGGGTCTGCTTGATCGCGAGGACGTCGTCGTCCTCCGCCGCCTGCTCCAGGAAGGCCTGGACGGAGGTGGAGAAGGAGTCGTACGGGTGGTGCAGCAGCACGTCCCGGTTGCGCAGGGCGGCGAAGATGTCGGGCGCGGACGCCGACTCGACCTCGGCCAGGTCGCGGTGGACACCGGCGACGAACTTCTTGTACTTCAGCTCGGGCCGGTCGATGGAGCCGATGCGGAAGAGGCCCGTGAGGTCCAGGGGACCCGGCAGCGGGTACACCTCGGCCTCGCTGATCTTCAGCTCGCGGACGAGGAGGTCGAGGACCTCGCGGTCGATGGACTCCTCCACCTCCAGGCGGACCGGCGGGCCGAAGCGACGCCGCATGAGCTCCTTCTCCAGGGCCTGGAGCAGGTTCTCGGCGTCGTCCTCCTCGACCTCCAGGTCCTCGTTCCTGGTGAGGCGGAAGGCGTGGTGCTCCAGCACCTCCATGCCGGGGAACAGCTCCTCCAGATGGGCGGCGATGACGTCCTCGATGGGGACGTGGCGGCCCGGGGAGCTCTCCAGGAAGCGGGTCAGCAGCGGCGGCACCTTCACGCGCGCGAAGTGCCGGTGGCCGGTGACCGGGTTGCGTACGACGACGGCCAGGTTCAGCGACAGACCGGAGATGTACGGGAAGGGGTGCGCCGGGTCCACGGCCAGCGGGGTGAGGACCGGGAAGATCTGGTGGCGGAAGAGGGTGAACAGGCGGGCCTGCTCCTTCTCCGTCAGCTCGCCCCAGCGGACCAGGTGTATGCCCTCCTCCGCGAGGGCGGGGGCGACGTCCTCGTGGTAGCAGGCGGCGTGCCGGGCCATCAGCTCGCGGGAGCGGGCCCAGATCATCTCCAGCACCTCGCGCGGCTGGAGACCGGAGGCGGAGCGCGTCGCGACACCGGTCGCGATACGGCGCTTCAATCCGGCCACCCGGACCATGAAGAACTCGTCCAGGTTGCTGGCGAAGATCGCGAGGAAGTTCGCCCGCTCAAGCAGGGGCGTGTTCGGGTCCTCGGCGAGTTCGAGGACCCGCTCGTTGAACGCCAGCCAGCTGCGCTCCCGGTCCAGGAAGCGGCCCTGCGGCAGCTGGGGCCCGTCGTACGGCGACTCCTCGTACGCGTCCTGGTCGGCGTCGATGTCGGGCTCAAGGTCGGACACCACGGCGGACACGGAGTGCGGGCGGTGCGCGGTGAGGGAACCCACGGAGGGCTGGGCGTGCTGTATCTGCGCCTGGGCGTCTGGCTGGTTCATGGACCCATTCTTCCGCGCCTGGGGCGTAACGGGCGCGTCGGACAGCGCGGGCGTGAGCGTCAGAGCGAGGTTGACGACCTCCCCGTTCCTCGCGGCACCCTCGGAGGGCTGCGCGGGCTCCGGCACGGCTGGCTTCATTCCGTGAGCGTCGCAAGCCCGTCTGAACCAATGGTTACGGCGACATGGCGTGCGGGATATCGGAGGGCGGCCCCCGGGCGTCCAGGGCCTGTTCTGAGTTCCCCGTCGTCCGCGCGGAGAGCGTGCGTGCCGGGCGTCGGGGCGCAGGCGGGGAACTCAGAACAGGCCCTTAGGGCACCGGCGACTTCGTAGGAGACAGCAGATCCCCGCGTACGAAGAGTACGTACGCGGGGAAGAGCGCCTACGCCCCTTCCCCCCGTGGAGGGACGTAAGCGGATCCTGGGGCTCAGGCGGTACGGCGCCTGAGCAGGCGGAACGCGATCAAGGTGGCCAGGGCGGCGATCGCGAGGAGGATGCCGGTCTCCACGAGGTTCATGGGCCAGAAATGGGACGGGGGGTGGTAGATCGTGTAGCGGCCGCCGGAGTCGGTGCCCTTCCCGACCTGCCACCAGCTGTTGGAGTGCCCGGAGCTCCGCCGGGTGGGCCAGAGGTCGGTGCGGTGCTTCTCCAGGTATTGGTTGAGCAGCACCATCACGGCGACCGAGACTCCCAGCGCGGGCAGCGGGCGGCGCAGGACGATCGCGGTCAGTGCGCCGATCGCGAGGGCGCACAGGCCGTACGCCACGACCGCCGGGCCACGGGCCGCGAACACGTCGGCGAAGGTCCAGTCGTCGCCCATCAGGTCCCGGTTCGCCGACCAGGCCCAGCGGAAGACGGGAACGAAGAGCGCACCGCCGAGGACGATCGCCAGTGCGGGCAGGGTGAGCTTGGCGGTCAGCCAGCGGGTCGGGGTGACGGTCTGGGTCCAGGCGAGCTGTGCGGTGCCGGACTCCAGCTCGCGGCCGATGAGCGCGGCGCCCGTCCAGGCGGCGACGGCCCAGAAGCTGTAGTACATGAAGGTGCTGATCCAGCCCATGGGTTCGTAGTAGTGGCTACCGACGGGCAGGTAGCACAGGCCCGGGGCGTCCTCGCAGGCGGCGACGGCTTCGCGGACGGAGCCCGCTGTGACCTCGGTCAGCCACACCAGGCCGCCGACGCAGCCCAGGACGAAGGCACCCCACACGATCAGCGCCGTCCGGTGCAGCCGCAGCACGGTCCGGGTCATGGCGTGGCTCCGGTGGTCCGGCGCTTGAGCAGGCGGAACGCGACCAGGACCAGCAGCGCGGCGACCGCGAGGAGGAGGGCCGACGCGGTGAGCTGGAGGGGCCAGTAGTGGGAGGCCGGGTGGTAGTCGCGGTAGAAGCTGACGGCGTCGAGCTTGGCGTAGAGGGTGTCGCACCCCGTGGAGACGGTGCTGCCGCACCACGGGTTGGGGATGCGGGCGCCCGTGGAGGTGAGCATGCCGTCCGAGACGTCGAGGCCCACGCCCGGCGCCCCGTTGGCGCGGAGGCCGCCGACGCTGGTGACGGGGGGCCACAGATGGGGCAGCGTCAGCACGAGCGCGGTCCACAGCCCGGCGAGGGCGGCGACCGCGGTGCCGAGCGCGGCGAGCGAGCGGCGCCAGAGCAGGCCCACGAGGGTGCCGAGGGCGAGGCCGGCCAGGGCCAGGGCGATGGTGGTGGGGCCGTTGGCGTGAAAGGTCGGGGCGTCGTACCAGCTCTTGGCGGAGCCGATCCTGCCCTCGCCCGCCGTCCAGGCCAGGCGGTGCAGCAGGACCAGCAGACCGGTGCCTACGGTGATCAGCGCGGCCGGGAGCGTGAGTTTGGCGGCGAGCCAGCGGACCGGGGATATGGACTGGGTCCAGGCCAACTGCGCGGTGCCGGACTCCAGTTCGCGCCCGATGAGCGCGGCGCCCGTCCAGGCGGCGACCAGGAACGGGATCGCGAGGACGGCGTAGGTCGTGTACTCGTAGATGTCCTTGTAGAGCAGGATCGAGTCCTGGTCGTACGTGCAGACCTCCGCCTGGCAGGCGTCCCACTGCCGCCACGCCGCCGCCGAGGCGTCGGTGAGCGGACCCCGCAGCCACAGCAGCGCGCCGGCGACCACGACCACGAACCCGGTCCAGACGTACAGCGCCGGACGGTGCAGGCGCAGCATCCAGTGGGTCAGGGCGGGCCGGGCGGACGGCTGCCCCTTTGTCGTGCGGGCGGTGATCACGGCGGTCACGCGGCGTTCTCCTGGGTCTTGGCCGGGGTGGTCTGGGCGGGGGCCTGGGGATTGCGGAGATAGGAGAGGACGAGCTCCTCCAGGGAGGGGGCGCCGGTCTGCCAGTCGCTGGTCAGCGGGCCGGTCGGGCGGATGAGCGCGGTGAGCTGGCGGCCGGTGGTGCGGGACTCGACGACGGTGTGCGGGGCGAGATCGGCCTCCGCCGGTGCGCTCACGCGCGCGTGGGCGGCCAGCAGGTCGTCGAGGTCGCCGGAGAGGCGGACCCGGCCGTCGCCGATCAGGAGCAGGTGGTCGCAGGAGTCCTCCAGTTCGGCGACCACGTGCGAGGACAGCACGATCGTGGTGCCGCGCTCGGCCGCCTCCACCATCAGCAGGCCCATCAGCTCGTGCCGGGCCAGCGGGTCGAGGTCGGCCATCGGCTCGTCCAGGAGCAGCAGTTCGGGCCGCTTGGCGAGGGCCAGGGCGAGGGCGACGCGGGTGCGCTGGCCGCCGGAGAGCGAGCGGATCCGCTTCTTCGGGTCGAGGTCGCCGGCGGCCACGATGCGCTCGGCGACGGCGGCGACCCAGTGGTCAGGGTTGAGGTCGGCGCCCACGCGCAGCGTCTCGGCGACCGTGAGCTGCGGGTACAGCGGCTTGTCCTGGGCGACGAAACCGACGCGGGGGCGGGCGGCGGCCGGGTGCGTGCCGAGGACGGTGACCGTTCCCTCGGTGGGGGCCAGCAGCCCCGCGGTGAGGGCGAGGAGCGTGGACTTGCCCGCCCCGTTGTGGCCGACGACGGCACAGACGCGCCCGGCGGGCAGCTTGAACGTGCAGTCGCGCAGCGCCCAGGCCTTGCCGCGCATGCTGAAGCGCTTGCCGAGGCCGGCGGCCTCTATGGCCGTGTCGGTCATGACGGGTCTCCCTGAAGGTGCTCATCGAGTGCGAAGTGCGTGTCGAGTACGGCGGTGAAGAACGCGGCCACGTCCTCGCGCCCCAGCCCCGCCGCACGCGCCTTCTCCGCCCACGCGTCCAGCTCGGCGCGCAGGGGGGAGTCGGCGGGGGCGGTGCTCAGGCCGCGGCGGACGAAGGTGCCGAGGCCACGCCGTGCCTCGACCAGGCCCTCCCGCTCCAGCTCGCGGTAGGCCTTGAGGACGGTGTTGGGGTTGATGGCGGTGGCTTCGACGACCTCGCGGGCCGTGGGCAGCTTGTCGCCCGGCTCAAGGAGCCCGAGGCGCAGCGCCTGCTTCGTCTGCTGGACGATCTGGACGTAGGTGGCCACGCCGCTGTGTCGGTCGATGCGGTACTCGACCATCGGACAACCACCCTTTCACTAATTGAGTAGTGAAAGGGTGGTGGAAGAGTGATCCGAAAGTCAAGCCGGAAATTCGCGTGCGAACGTGTGAACCGATCGGCGGGGCCCGTGCGATGAGGTGACGTGAGCGAAACGAGAAGCGACGGGGAGCTGCTGCGGGCCATCGCGGCGGACGGGGACCGGCGCGCCTTCGAGGAGCTGTACCGGCGGTTCGCGCCGTGGCTCGCCGCCCGGCTGCGCGGCCGCTGCGCCGACCCCGGGCTCGTCGACGACGTCGTACAGGAGACGTTCCTCGCGGTGTGGCGGGGCAAGGCCCGCTATCGCGAGGACGGCGATGTGGCCGGGTGGCTGTGGCGCATCGGGTCGCGACGCCTTGTCGACGCGCTGCGCGGCGACGGGGCGCGGGGGCGCATGCGGCAGGCGCTGGCGCGGCTGCGGCACCGGGACGAGGCGTCCGCGGAGGAGCGCGTGCTCGCGGGGGTTGAGCACGGGGACCTCGCGGGCGCCCTGGTCCGGCTCTCACCCGAGCTGCGCGCGGTACTCCAGGCGACGGTCATCGACGGGCTGACCACCCGCGAGGCGGCCGTTCTGCTCGGCATACCGCCCGGCACGGTCAAGACGCGGGCCATGCGCGCCCGCAAGCAACTGCGGGAGGCGCTGGCATGACCTGGCACGTACCTGAAGAGGACCTACGGGCCTACGCGCACGGCGAGTTGACCGCCCCCGCCCTCTGGTCCGCCGACACCCACCTCACCGCCTGCGCGCGGTGCCGGGCGACCCTCGCCGAGGTGGGCGACCCGGTCGCCCTCGACGTCGGCTGGGAGCGGCTGGACGCCGAACTCGACGCGCCCCGACCGGGGTTGTTCGAGTCGCTGCTGCTGCGGCTCGGGGTCGCCGACCACACGGCACGGCTGCTCGCGGCCACGCCGGTCCTGCGCCGCTCGTGGCTCGGCGCGGTCGTCGGCGTGCTCGTCCTGACCGTCCTGGTGACGAACTCGGCCCCGGTCACCGAATCGCCCACCCTCTTCCTCGCCCTCGCACCGCTCCTGCCGCTGGCGGGCGTCGCGCTGTCGTACGGGCCCGCGCTGGACCCGACGTACGAGATGGCCGTCGTCTCGCCGGTGCACGGGTTCAGGCTGCTGATGATCCGTACGGTCGCCGTGCTCTCCACCGGGCTCGGCCTCAACGTCCTGGCGAGCCTCGCCATGCCGGCGTACGGCCTGCGCGCCCTTGCCTGGCTGCTGCCCGCGCTCGCCC
Source organism: Streptomyces sp. JLBG701 (assembly GCF_058544905.1). NCBI lineage: Bacteria > Bacillati > Actinomycetota > Actinomycetes > Kitasatosporales > Streptomycetaceae > Streptomyces > Streptomyces sp. JLBG701. The sequence continues at coordinate 5,412,399 of NZ_CM178588.1, read as the reverse complement.
TGACCGCGACCGGGCTCGCGCTGACGCCCCGGCTCGGGCCGGTGGTCGCGCCGTCCGTCGTCGGCGGGGCGTGGGTCGCGCTGCTGTTCGCCACGCACGCGGCGAGCGAGGGCACGCTGGCACCCTTCACCGCCGCCGGACAGGGCGCGGCCGGGGCCGTGGCCGCACTCGCCGCAGGCCTGCTCTACCTCATCCGTGACCGCTTCGACCTCTTCAACGGGAGCCCCGCATGACCCCCACCGTCTCCGCCTCCGGGCTGAGCCTCCGCTACGGCGGTACACGCGCCCTCGACGACGTGTCGCTGAGCCTGACGCCGGGCGTCACGGGCCTGCTGGGCCCCAACGGGGCGGGAAAGACAACCCTGTTGCGGGTGCTCGCCACCGCGGTCCCCGCCGACCAGGGCACGTTCACCGTCCTGGACCACAACCCGCAGACGGTGTCGGGCCGCCAGGAGGTACGCCGCCACCTCGGCTATCTGCCCCAAACCCCCGGATTCCACCCGGACTTCACGTCCTTCGAGTTCGTCGACTACGTGGCGATCCTCAAGGAGCTGACCAACCGGACCGACCGCCACCGCGAGGTGCGGCGGGTGCTGGACGCCGTCGACCTGGGCGACGTACGCGGCAAGCGCATCAAGAAGCTCTCCGGCGGTATGCGGCAGCGGGTCGCGCTGGCCGCGGCGCTCGTCGGCGACCCCGGTTTCCTGGTCATGGACGAGCCGACCGTCGGCCTGGACCCCGAACAGCGCATGCGCTTCAGGGAGTTGATCGCACAGGCGGGAGAGGGCCGTACGGTGTTGCTCTCCACCCACCAGACGGAGGACGTGGCGATGCTCTGCCACCGCGTCCTGGTCATGGCAAGCGGCCGCATCCGCTTCGAGGGCACCCCCGCCGAACTCACCGCACGGGCGGCCGGCCGGGTGTGGACCAGCACCGAGCGCGCCCCCGGCGCGAAGGCGGGCTGGCGCACCGGCACCGGGTCCTTCCGCAACGTAGGGGATCCCCCGCCCGGGGCCGAACTCCTCGAACCCACCCTGGAGGACGGCTACTTGCTCACCCTCGACGGCGAGAATGCGGAGGTGGCGGCATGAGCACGCTCACGATCGCGACCCAGGCCGCCGTACAGACGTCGGAGCCGCGCCGCACGACGCGGGCCGTGCTCGCCCTCGCCCGCTTCGAGACGCGCAGACTGCTGCTGAGCATCCCCGTCGTCCTCGCCTTCCTCGTCCACGCCGCCTGGATCGTCTACACCACGGGCAAGTCCACCGACGACTTCCCGGCCCTCCAGGACGCCGACCGCGCCACCCAGAGCGTGCCGCTCCTGGTCGGCATCGCGGTCCTGCTGTCCGTGAACCTGGCGGTGCTGCGCTCCAAGCGCCATGACACGGAACGCCACTTCGCCGTGCTGGTCCTGAGCCCCTGGCAGCGCACAGCGGCCCATGCCCTGTCGGTGGTCCCGGCCGCCGTGCTGTCCGCACTGCTGGTGTACGCCCAGATAGGACGGGAGGCCATGAAGGCCGGCGCCGTCGGGCACGCCTCCCCGGGCGAACTGCTCGTGGGCCCGCTGACGGTCCTGCTGTGCGGGATGTTCGGCGTACTGATGGGCCGGCTGATCAAGTCGGCGATCGCGGCACCGCTACTGGCCGTCTTCTGCCTCTTCTTCTTCGTGGGCGTGAGCGCCGGGGTGAGCGAGGGCTGGACGAAGTGGCTGACGCCGGCGGTCGGCGTGGCCAGCTCCAACACTTACCCCTCGGACCTCCTGGGCCGCCCCGCCGCCGCGCACGCGCTGTACCTCACGGGCCTCGCGCTGTTCCTGGCGCTCGCCGCGGTGCTGGTCAGCGGCGGCCGTACGAGGACGGCCACGGCGACCATCACGGGCGCGCTGGCCGGTGCGCTGGCCCTCACCCTCACGGGCGCGGTCGCTCAATCGGCAGGCGATTCAAAGGAGTTGATCGCGGCCCGCGAACTGGCGTCGGTGAACCCGGCGAAGGTGCAGAAGTGCGCCACGCACGGCGGCTCGACGTACTGCGCCTTCCCCGAGTGGATGTCCCGCACCCCCACCTGGGCGGCGACCGTGGACTCCGTGCAGTCCCTGGCGGGCGGCAGCGCGAGCGGCCAGAAGCTGCTCATACGGCAGCGGATCGACGCCCGCTACGGCCTGGACAGCGACTCCGCGCTGGAACCGTCCAGCACGCCGAACGAGGTGACCGTGGGCACGTCGTGGGACGGCAACCGCGTCCCCGAGTTCTCGGCGGCGGTCGCCGCGGTGCTGGTCACGGGGAGCGAGAAGGCGGGCGGCGACCTGGAGTGCGACGGCCGGATGGTCACGATCATGTGGCTGGGCATGGCCGGCCGGCCCGACCCGCTGACCTCCCTGAGCAACGTCCGCCTCGACGACAGCCTCAGCGGCTCCGCGATCGTCCTGTCGCAGACCAACCCCTTGTCCATGACGGCGGGGCAGACGGATGTGGTGGTCGAGCTCCTGAAGCAGCCGCGTGACACCGTCGCGGCGAAGGTCAAGCAGAACTGGGCCGAGCTGACGTCGGCGAAGGTGAAGACGAGTCGTGCGGCTGAGCTGCTGGGTGTGGCTGTGCCGGAGGGGGCGGACAAGTGCGAGGGGTGACGGCGCTGGTGGTGCCGGTCAGCCGGACGTTGCCGTGGCGGGTGCTGAGCGCGGCCGGTGCGGTGGGGCTGCTGCTCGCGGGGGCCCAGCGGCTGGCCGGGGGTGAGCCGAACCCCTGGTGGGCGCTGACCTTCCTACGGGCCGCGATGCTCGCCTTCGCCCTCGGCCTGGCCTTCCTCCTGGACGACCCGGCCCGGCACACGACCACCCCCGTACCGACCCCCCGCTGGACCCGCAACGCCCTCCGCGCGGCCCTCGTCACCCCGGTGGCCGCCCTGTGGTGGACGGCGGCGGTCCTCCTGATCCCGGCGGAGGTACGCCCCCCGGTCGGCGACGTCACCTTGGAAGCGGCGGCCACTTTCACGGTCGCCCTGGCCGCCGCGGCGACCGCCGTCCGCCTCACCGGCGAACCGGAACCGGGCCCACTGGTCGCGACGGCGGTGCTGGCGGGGGCGGTACTTACTCCGCTGCTACTCCCGGACGACTGGGCGTTGTTCGTGCCGGTGCTGGACGAGCGGTGGGGGGCGGCGCATGAGCGGTGGGTGGTGGTGCTGGTGGGGGCAGCGGTGGTGTGGGGGGTTTGCGGGGCGGAGAGGGTGCGGAAGGGGGCGGCGAGGCTGAGCTTGTCGGGCGGTTGAGCGCGAGGGCGGCCGTCCCTAGCCCCCACCCACCCGGTGGGGGCGCGCCTCGTGGCTCCGGTCGGGGTCCCGAGGCGAGGTTCACTCTTGGGCGGACCGAGACGGGTGGTGGGTGGGCATACGTTGGGGGTCTGGGGGGGGGGAGCCCCCAGGTCTGGCTGCAGCGCCGGTCACGCCTCCGTGCGGTACATCAGGTCCGTCTCGTAGGTCGAGAAACCCAGCCGTTCATACACCGACACGGCCGCCTTGTTGTCGGCGTCGACGTAGAGCATCACGTTGGGCAGCCCCAGCCCAGCCAAGTGCCGCAGGCCAATCGTGGTGAGCGCCTTGCCCAAGCCGCCCCCCTGAACCCCCGGCCGCACACCGACGACGTACACCTCGCCGAGGTTCTCCGCCGAGTGCACCTTCGTCCAGTGGAACCCGACGAGTTCGCCACCCCGCTCGGCGAGAAAGAAGCCGGCGGGGTCGAACCATGCCTCGGCCTTACGGTCGTCGAGGTCACGCTGGGTCAGAGAGCCCTGCTCGGGATGGTGGGCGAACGCCTCGGCGTTGAGGGCGAGCCACGCCGCGTCGTCCGCTCCGGGGACGAAGGTCCGTACACTCGCCCCTTCCGGCAGTACCGGCTCGGGCAGGTCGATGTCGGTCAACGGCCGCCGCATCTGCCGCAGTTCACGGAAGAGCGAGAGCCCGAGCACCTGGGCGAGATGCCGCGCGGCGGAGTGCCCTCCGTGGGCCCACACCCGCAGCCGCTTCCCGGACGCGGCAAGCAGCGCGGCGCCGAGCGCACGCCCGTGCCCGTGCCCCCGATGGTCGGGGTGGACGACGAGTTCGGCGGCCGGCGCCTCCACCGGATCGGTGTCCTCCAGCTGGCCGTAGCCGACGAGTTCGCCGTCGACGTGCAGGAGGAGATGGGAGACCCCCGGCCGTTCTCCGCCACGGAGTTGCAGGCGCCCCTGTTCGGAGACCGCCTGCTGTCCGTCCACGTCGGCGGCGTCCGCGAGCAGTCCGAGGACGGCCGCGGCCTGCTCGGGGGAGAGCGAGGTGAGGGTGTCGATGGAGCGGGAGTGGGCCGCCCGTGCCGTGTCGTCGCTGGTCATGTCTATGAGGGTAAGCCGAGGATCAGGCAAAGCGGCTGCAAAGGGAAACCAGGATGTAACCAAGAACCCCCTGTCGCGCTACGCGCGTTGACTCTAGGCTGCGGCCGGACGGGGCCACTTCATCAGCAGACACTCAGGGGGGCGTATGCCAGCCACGACCCAGCCGCAGCACCGCCGTAGACGCCGGACTCACCTTCTCCTCGCCGGCGCGGCCGGCCTCGTCACCGTGGGCGCCCTCGCCGCCGCGATACCGGCGACGGCCAGCGCGAGCGGCAAGCCCGGCGGTCACACGCCGAGCCGCTACCAGGACGTACAGCTGCTGTCGTTCAACGACCTGCACGGCAACCTGGAGCCGCCGTCCGGCTCCTCCGGCCGGGTCACCGAACTCCAGGCGGACGGTACGACGAAGACGATCGACGCGGGCGGTGTCGAGTACCTCGCGACCCACCTGCGCGAGGCCCGTAAGGGCAACGCGTACTCCATCACGGCGGCCGGCGGCGACATGGTCGGCGCGTCCCCGCTGATCTCGGGCCTCTTCCACGACGAGCCCACCATCGAGGCGCTGAACGGCCTCGACCTGGACGTCACCTCGGTCGGCAACCACGAGTTCGACGAGGGCGCCAAGGAGCTGGCCCGTCTGCAGAACGGCGGCTGCCACCCGGTCGACGGCTGCTACAACGACGGCGAGACCTTCGAGGGCGCCAACTTCCCCTACCTCGCGGCGAACGTCCTCGACGAGAAGACCGGCAAGCCGATCCTCAAGCCCTACTGGGTGTGGAAGAAGAACGGCGTCAAGGTCGGCTTCATCGGCGTGACCCTGGAGGACACCCCGGGCGTCGTCTCCGCCGAGGGCGTCGCGGGCCTCGACTTCAAGGACGAGGTCGAGACGATCAACAAGTACGCCAAGGTGCTGGAGCGCCAGGGCGTGAAGTCGGTCGTCGCGCTGATCCACGAGGGCGGCCTGCCGGCCTCGTCGGCCTACAACTACGACTGCGGCACCGGCGGCACCGGCATCTCCGGCCCGATCGTCGACATCGCCAAGAACATCACGCCGAAGGTCGACGCGCTGGTCACCGGCCACACGCACGCGGCGTACGCTTGCACGATCCCCGACCCGTCGGGCAAGCCGCGCACGGTCACTTCGGCCGCGTCCTTCGGCCGCCTGTACACGGACACGACGCTGACGTACGACCGCTGGACCGGCGACATCGCCCGTACGTCCGTCGCGTCGGCGAACCACGTGGTCACCCGGACCGTCGCCAAGGCGACGGACATGACCGAGCTGATCGCCAAGTGGAACACCCTCGCGGCCCCGGTCGGCAACCGCGCCATCGGCTACATCTCCGCCGACATCGCCAACTCCGGCACCGAGTCCCCGATGGGCGACTTGATCGCGGACGCGCAACTGGCGTACGGCAAGGAGCTGGACCCGGAGACCGACCTCGCGCTGATGAACCCCGGCGGGGTGAGAGCGGGTCTGACGTACGCGGCCAAGGGCAGTGAGGGCGACGGCGTGGTGACCTACGCCGAGGGCTTCACGGTGCAGCCGTTCTCCAACACGGTGAACCTGCAGGACTTCACGGGCACCCAGCTCATCCAGGTGCTCAAGGAGCAGGTGAGCGGCACCAACCTGGCCTCGCCGAAGATCCTGCAGCCGTCCTCCGGTCTGACGTACACGCTGGACCTGACGAAGACGGGCGCCGACCGTGTCGTGACCGACTCCATCAAGCTGAACGGTGTCGCGATCGACGAGAGCGCCACCTACCGCGTCGCGACGAACAGCTTCCTCGCGGGCGGCGGCGACGGCTTCACCACGCTGGGCACGGGCACGAACGACCTGGTCGGCACGGACGACCTGGCCGCGCTCGCGGACTACCTGACGGCCAACTCCACGGCCACGACCCCGATCACGCCGCCTGCGGCGAACCGGATCACGGTCGTGCAGTAACAGCGGCTTTTCCCTGCTCAGGGGCCCGGTGCCAGTCGGCACCGGGCCCTTTTTGTGCTTTTAAATTCTGTGTAAGCGGTGTTTCGGTTCCGCGAATTGAATATGAATCTCCCACAGCATCAACTCAGGAACCTCTAAGCGGAATTGGCTTTTTCTTCTGCGCGAATGTCGTAGTGTTTTCCATGTCGGAAGCGAGCAGCGCGAACGACACGAAGGCAAAGGAGACAGCCATGAGCTTCAAGAAGATCGCCCCGGTGAAGAAGGCCGCCAAGCCCGCTCCGGCCAAGAAGAAGCCGGCGAAGAAGGTCACCCCGAAGCGCCGCCCGGTAGGCCATAAGTAAAACGCGCCGGCAAACAATTAACAGTCGTAATTCATAGGCAATTGCAGCAGATCGGTAGAGGGACTGTTGCAGAACCGCAGCAGAAAGGGACACAGACATGAGCTTCAAGAAGATCGCCCCCGTGAAGAAGGCCGCCAAGCCCGCTCCGGCCAAGAAGAAGGCCGCGAAGAAGGTCACCCCGAAGCGCCGCCCGGTCGCCCACAAGGGCTGACGCAGAACACCGCGAGGCGGGGTCACCGGTTAGCGAGCACGACTCGCCCGGTGGCCCCGCCTCGGCCACGTCCGTAGAGAGCTGTTGACCATGGAAGGGAGTTGTTGACCATGAGGGAAGCCCGCGAGGCCTTCCGCCGCTTCTGGCCGCTGACCCGCGGCGACCGCAAGTGGCTCGCGACGATCGTCGCGTGCGTCGTGCTGTCCGCGCTCGCCGAGACCGCCGCGATCCTGCTGTTCGCGTACCTCACCGACAACGCCCTGGAGGCCGGCTCACTCTCCGAGTTCTGGGGCCCGGCCGCCGCCTGGCTGGGCGTCGCCGCACTCGGCGCGCTCGTCGGCTACCTGGGCAACTCGCTCGCCACCTGGACCGCCGAGAGATTCGTCCTGCGGCTGCGGGCGAAGGTCTTCGGACACGTCCAGGACCTGCCACCCCACTTCTTCCAGAAGCACCGCCAGGGCGACCTGGTCGAACGCCTCACCGGTGACGTCGAGGCCATCGAGCAGATGGTCGTGTCCGGCGTGGTCGGCACCGTCTCGGCCGCCTTCGCTGCCGTGTTCTACTCGTGCGCCGCCCTGTACCTCCGCTGGGACCTGGCCCTGGCCACCTTCGTCCTGGCGCCCTTGTTCCTGTTGGCAGCCCGCCGCTTCTCCGGCCGTATCAGGGAGGCCTCGCGGGACGAGCGGGTCGCGGACGGCGCGATCACCTCGGTGGTCGAGGAGTCCCTGGGCAACGTGGTGCTGACCCAGGCGTACAACCGCCGCCGCGACGAGGAGAAGCGCCTGGACCGCGAGGCCCGCGCGTGGATGAAGGCGTCGGTCCGAGGTGCCCGCCTGAGCGAGATGTACGAGCAGTTCGTGGAGGTGGTGGAAACCCTCTGCGTCCTGGCCGTGATCGGCCTCGGCGTGTGGGAGATCTCCGCCGACCGCATGACCCTGGGCGCGCTGCTCGCCTTCGCCGCCTTCATCGGCTACCTCTACCCGCCGGTCCGCAACCTCGGCCAGCTCGGCCTCACCCTCACCGCCGCCACCGCCGGCGCCCAGCGCATCAACGAGATCCTGGACGCCACCCCGGCCGTCGGCGACCCCGCCGAACCCGTCAACGCCTGGCCCGTCCACGGCTGGGTCAGCTTCCACGGCGTGACGTTCCGCTACCCGGGCGCACCTCGCGACTCGGTCCAGGACGTCACCTTCCGCGCAAGCCCCGGCGAGCTGGTCATCGTCACGGGCGCGAGCGGAGCAGGAAAGTCGACCCTCTCGAAACTCCTGACCCGCTTCTACGACCCCTCAGCGGGCGTGATCTGCCTGGACGGCGTCCCCCTCCGCGACGTACCGCTGGAATTCCTGCGCGAGAACGTGGCCCTGCTCCCGCAGCAGACGCTGATCCTCAACGGCACGATCCGCGAGAACATCGAGTGCGGCCGCCCGGGCGCGACGGACTCCGACATCGAGCGAGCCGCGCGGTCAGCGGCGGCGCACGACTTCATCGCCGCCCTCCCCGAGGCCTACGACACCGAGATCGCCCCCGGCACGGCGGCACTCTCCGGCGGCCAGCTGCAACGGATCGCGATCGCCCGGGCGATGCTGCGCGAGGCCCCGGTCCTGGTCCTGGACGAACCGACGGCAGGACTCGACTCGGTAGCGGCCCGCCAGGTGATCCAACCTCTCCGCCGCCTGATGTCCGGCCGTACGACCATCATGATCACCCACGACCTGAGCCTCGCCCCCGACGCCGACCGCATCCTGGTCGTCGACGGCGGCCGCCTGGTCGAGACGGGCACGCACGCGGAACTGGTGGCGAGGGGAGGCGCGTACGCCCGCCTGGCGGGCCCGCTTCCCGAGACGGCGGCGCTGACCGCACAACCGTCGGACGCCACCATGATCCTCCGCACGGTCCCGGCACCGGACGAGACGATGATCCTGAGGCTGCCCACCAGGTAAATCACGCAGGAGCGCGGAGGCTGTATCCGAGTCCCCGCACGGTGTGGATGAGCCGCGGTTCGCCGCGGCTCTCCAGTTTCCGGCGCAGGTACATCACGTACACGTCCAGCGTGTTGGACGTCGGCTCGAAGTCGAAGCCCCAGACGTCCTTGAGGATCTGCGAGCGGCTGAGCACCTTGCCCGGGTTCTGCAGAAGGTACTCAAGGAGCGAGTGCTCGGTCTTGGTGAGGTCGACCGGATGACCGCCACGGGTGACGGTCCGGGTCCGCAGGTCCATGGCGACGTCCTGGAAGGCGAGCCCGTCACCGGGGGAGGAGAGACCGGGGGCGGGGGCCCGCTCAGGGCTGCGCCTCAGCAGCGCCCGCACCCGGGCGAGTAGTTCCTCCGTCGCGAAGGGCTTCATCAGGTAGTCGTCGGCGCCGTTGTCGAGGGCGACGATCCGGTCGCCCACCGCGGCCCTCCCGGTGATCATCAGGATCGGCACGCGGGAACCGGAGGCCCGGATCCGCCGCGTCGCGGCCAGCCCGTCCAGCAACGGCATGGTGACGTCCATCAGCACCAGATCGGGCTCGCTCTCCGGCACCCCGATCAGATCGAGGGCGGTGCGGCCGTCCCCGGCGAGCACGGTCTCGTACCCCTCGAACCTGAGCAGCCGCCCGAGCCCTTCCCTCACGGCCTCGTCGTCGTCGGCCAGCAGAATCTTCCGCGCCATCCCTGCAATGTGTGACGGGGCGCTGTGCTGGACCTGGCAGAAGGATGTGGCTGAGCAAGGAGACTGCACGTTCGGGTGAAGCGGGTGCCTTCGGCGACGCCAGGGGGCCGTAATCGGATTATGGTGGAACCATGGCAGAGAACACGACCATCCAGGTGTCCCGGCAGGCCCGCGATCATCTCGCCCAGGTCGCCAAGGAGCGGGGGATGACGCTGGGGCAGCTCGTCGAGCAGCTGGCCTCGGAGCAGCCGACGGCGGAGCAGATCGCGGAGCGGGTGGCGGCGACCCGCAAAATACTGCGAGAGCGCATGGGCTGCACGCTCACCGACGAGGAGTTCGACAACGGCCCCGATGTGCGGGCCAACATCTACGCGATGGCCGCGGAGAAGGCGCGCGCCCTCCGGGAGCGCGCTGCGTGATCATCCTCGACACGAGCGCGGCTCTCGCGCTCGCTCAGGGCCATCAGGCCCTGCACCGACTGGCGGACAACGTCGCGCACACTCCCGGCGACCGGCTGCACGTCCCAGCGCTCTGCCTCATGAAGGCCGAGGAGAAGGACGCAGGCGTCGGAGCTGCTCTGCTCGCATTGCAGGGAATCCACATCGACCCGCTCGGGCAGACCGCCGCCGTTACGGTGGGCGGGATGGTGCGTGACGGGTGGGGCGGGGCTGACACCTGCCAGGTCGTCTACGTGGCCACGCCGCATCTGGAGACCGGGGGAATGTCCATCATCCTCACAGGGCGCGAGGGCGACTATCCGCCGGGCTTCCTCACCGTCGACATCGACTCGCCCGGAATGCTCGGCTTCCACTGAGCCGGGAGGTGGGACGGCCCTCGCGCACGACCGTCCCACCTCCGATACGCGAGGTCAGGCAGCCGACGGCGTCCAGTCGCCCAGCCAGTCCGCGACCTCCTGGTCGGCGGCCTGGGCGTCGGTCAGCTGGGGGCGGTCGCCGCTCGCGGCACCCGCACCCGCGCCGGTGTTCTTGTACTCGGCGAACCGGTCGTCCTTCCAGGAGAAGCCGCCCATGTCGGACCAGGGGGTGGTGGCCTTGACGGCGGCGCTCAGCGTGGAGTTGCGGACGGTGGTCTGCGGGTCGAGGGCCGCGTCGCCGCCGGCGTGCCAGTTGCGGCCGAGGAAGAAGCTGTTCGCACTCACGTCGCCGCTGATGGTGGTGCGGTTGATCAGGATGCCTTTGCGGTTCGCGGGGGTGCTCGGGGCGGTGACGTAGCCGGCCGAGGTGCCGTTCCAGCGCTTCTTCAGGGTGATGACGGACTTGTCCACGACCACTGTCGCGCGGCCGAAGACGAAGTCGACGTTGCCGACGATGTAGGAGTTGGTGATGTAGACGCGGCCGAGGGCGTCCTTCGCGGCGGTCTCCAACTCCAGGGTGTCCTGGTCGCCGTTGACGATGACACCGTCGAGGACGATCTTGTCGGCGGACGTCAGCAGGGCGACCGCCTGGTTGGCGATGTCCTGGTGGGCGGCCTCGTCGAAGTCGTTGGTGACGGTGAGGTTGCGCAGCTGGGAGTCGTCGGACTGGACGGAGACGGTGGCGCTGCCCGGGGTGCCGTAGGTGCCCGAACCGTCGGGCTTGGTGGTACCGGCGGCGTTGTTGTAGACGATCACCGTGTCCTTACGACTGCTGCCGCTGCCCTGGATGGTGACGTGGGGCTTGTTGGAGGGCACCTTGACCAGCTCGCGGTACGTGCCCGGCTTGACGGAGATGAGGACGCGGGAGGGGTTGTTCACCGGTACGGCGTTCACGGCGGCCTGCACCGTGGAGTACTGCCCGCTGCCGTCCTTGGCGACGGTGAGCGTGGTCGCGGCGGCAGCGGTCGTGGTGGCCGTCGTACCGATCGAACTCCGGGGCCCCACACCGGACTTGAGTAGCGCCGGTACATCCGCCGTCTTGTCGAGCGTGTAGCTGTAGTACGTCTTCGGATCGAAGGCGGTCCCTCCGCTCTCGTTGCGCCCGCTCGTGCCGACGAAGGTGTTGCCCTTCTGGACGATGCTCGCGGTGCTGTCCTTGATGACGGGGTTGTTGACGCCCTGGAAGTAACTGTTCTCCAGGACCATCTTGGTCGCGCCGCGGGAGTAGTTGCCGTAGGAGGACTTGATAGTGGTCCCCGCCTCGTCCTCCAGGTAGTTGTTGTAGAGGTGGGCGTGGGCCACGTTGTCGGTGGACGGGTTGCGCTGCTCGGTCTCGCGGATCCAGTTGTGGTGGATGGTGATGTCCGCGGTGACGTTCTCGGTCCACCCGATGCCGAAGGCCTTGTTCTCCTGGCTCAGCTTGTTCCAGGACACGGTGAGGTAGGTGGTGTCCTTGCGACTGTCGATGAGCCCGTCGGCCATGTGCCGAAGATCGTTGTGATCGATCCAGACGTGATGGGCACCGTCCATCTGGATGGCGTCGAAGTCATGTTCCTTGTCGTTCCAGACGCCTTGGTAGGCGTCCCGGATGGTCAGATTCCGGATGATGACGTTGTGAACGCCGGCGCCGAGAAAGAACCCACCACCGACGATGTGCCCGGCCGTCCCGGCCCCGACGATGGTCTTGTTGGACTGGACCTTGATCTCTTTCCCGACCGGGTCCATGTTGATGGCAGCGGCGACGACGATGACGTAGGGCTCGGAGGCCGTAGCGTATTTCTCGAGCTCGGCGAGAGTCTTCACGGTGACGGTCGCGCCGTCCCGTCCGCCGTAAGTCCCGTTCTGTCCAAGGGCGTTGACGGAGGCGAACCCGTCCGCGGTGGCCGTGGCCCAGGCGGGCGCGGTGGCCGCGGACGCCGTCGGCTGAGCATCGTCCCCGAAAACCCCGAATACCGCGCCATAGGCCATGGCCCCGGCGGAGGTCAGGGCGAGGGGAACACCGACGACGAGGGCGGTCTTCCGTCTCCGGTGCCGGGCGGGAGCCTTGGCGCTGCTGCGGGTGTCGGTGTCGTTCACGGGTACGTCCGTTTCAAGTGAGGGGGGTCTCAAGTCACTTGCTTGTCGTAGCCCGTGGGGAAAAGGTTGCCGCTGTGTGGCGCAAGTCGAGCTACAGCCATGGGGAAGCTGAGCTGATCGCGGGTTGGTGGCGTGGCCCCAACTGCCACGCCACCAGTACCGACGCGTAAGCCCACCCGGCCACTCCTACCCCCCGGGCGCCTACCCGCTGACCTCCGGCTACGCCGCCTCCGGCGGCGGCGTAGACGCCCCCGGCAACCGCACCGTCGCCACCGTGCCGCCGCCCTCCGCGCGGGCCAGCGTCACCTCGCCGCCGGCCTGCTGGACCGTACGCGCGACGATCGACAGGCCCAGGCCCGAGCCGGGTAGCGCCCGTGCGCTCGGCGAACGCCAGAAGCGGTCGAAGACGTGGGGGAGTTCCTCGGTGGGGATGCCGGGGCCGTGGTCGCGGACCGTCAGGATGCCGTGGTTGAGCTGGACCTCGATGGTGCCGCCCTCGGGGCTGAACTTCACCGCGTTGTCGAGGATGTTGACCACCGCGCGTTCCAGGGCGGACGGTTCCGACCGTACGTACCACGGCTGTACGTCCGCCGTGATGGTCAGCTCGGGTCCCCGCAGCCGCGCGCGGCGCAGGGCCGCCTCGACGGTGTCCTGCAACGAGACCACCTGGACGCGCTCGCCCCGCTGGCCTTCCGAACGGGACAGTTCCTGCAAGTCGCCGATCAGTGACGCCAGTTCCGTCATCTGTGCCTTCACCGACGCCAGCAGTGCCTTGCGGTCGGCGGCCGGGATCGGTCGGCCCGTTTCCTCGCTGCGGGTGAGGAGTTCGATGTTCGTACGGAGCGAGGTGAGCGGCGTACGGAGTTCGTGGCCCGCGTCCGCGATCAACTGCTGCTGCAGCTCACGGGAGTTGGCCAGCGACGACGTCATCGAGTTGAAGGAACGGGAGAGGCGGGCGATCTCGTCCTCGCTGTCCTCCTCCACGGGGATGCGGACACTCAAGTCCTCGGTGCGGGCCACGTGTTCGACGGCCTCGGTGAGCTTGTCGACGGGGCGCAGACCCGCGCGGGCCACGGCCAGGCCTGCGGCTCCGGCGCCGATGACTCCGATGCCGGAGACGAGGAGCAGGATCAGGGCAAGGTCGTTGAGCGTGGACTGGGTGTTCTTCAGCGGGAGGGCGAAGAGAATCGCGGCGTTGGTGGTGGTCGACGTCGTCTTGTTGGTGATCGTGAATCCCGGCAGCACGAGGACCCGCACGTCGTCGCCGTCCGAGTCGGTGCCGTTGCGGAAGAAGCCCTGATCGCCGTCCCCCTTCTTGATCAGGTCCTTGTCGCTCTGGGTGGCCTTGATCGTGCCGACGGAGTACGACAGGACGCAGGTCTTTCCGTCCTCCGTGACCACCTGGGCGTAGGAGTCCCGGAATCCGTTGCGGGGATCCTGCGAGGTCTGCTGGGTGCAGTTGTTGACCGCCTGCGTGGCCTGGTCCTCAAGCCGTGGCATGACCGACTTCTGCAGGTCGTTGTTCACCTGCTCATACAACTTCCCCTGCACAATGAACCAACAGGTAACCGAAACCGCCGCCACCGCGAACGCCACCGCCGCAGCGACAAGCATCGCCAGTCGCGACCGGATCGGTAGCGCCCGGAACCGGCGGGCCGGGGACTTCTTCACTCCGCCCCACCCTGTCGCAACACATACCCCACCCCACGCACCGTGTGCACAAGCCGAGGCTCGCCGCCCGCCTCGGTCTTGCGGCGGAGGTACATCACATACACATCCAGCGAATTCGACGACGGCTCGAAGTCGAACCCCCACACCGCCTTCAGAATCTGTTCCCTCGTCAACACCTGCCTCGGATGCGCCAGGAACATCTCCAGCAGCGTGAACTCCGTGCGGGTCAGCTCCACCGGCCGTCCGGCCCGCGTCACCTCCCGCGTCGCCAGATCCATGCGGAGGTCGGCGAAAGTCAGAGCCTCGTCCTCCTGGGCGGTGCCGCCGACGGCTGCCGCGTATGAGCTGCGGCGCAGCAACGCGCGGATACGGGCGAACAGCTCGTCCAGCTCGAACGGCTTGACCAGGTAGTCGTCCGCCCCCGCGTCCAGGCCGGTCACGCGGTCGCCGACCGTGTCGCGGGCCGTCAGCATCAGGATGGGGGTGGTCGTGCCGGCCCCACGCATGCGGCGCGCGGCGGTCATGCCGTCCATGCGCGGCATCTGGATGTCGAGGACGATCAGATCGGGCTGGTACGCGGTCGCCTTCTCCAACGCGTCCGCGCCGTCGACGGCGACCTCCGTGTCGTACCCCTCGAAGGCGAGGCTGCGCTGGAGTGCTTCGCGCACGGCCGGCTCGTCGTCGACGATCAGGATGCGCTGGGGGTCACGGTCGCCATCGGCGGGGCTCATGGGCTTCGGATCCTCGGGTGCGGTGGGACAACAGGGGGCTGAACGTAGTGAACGCTTTCAGCCTCGCATGGTTCCCGGCTGGGGCGTGAAGAAGGGGCGTCCCTGGGGCTGGATCAGCCTCGTGCCACGCTACGGCGGCGGCTGCGGGCCTTGGCGGTCGTGCCGCGCCGGGTCACCGCCGCGGGCGCCGCCACCTCGGGCGCCCGCGTCATCGGCGGGTGCAGTTCGTACGCCACCTCAAGGGCCAGGGCGAACCCGGCCGCGTCGGTACCGGCCACCGTGTGCGAAACCTGCTTGATCATGACGTACTCCCTCGTGCTCTTGCTCTTGGTCGAAAGGACTCAGCTGTCCGAGCCGCCCGCCCGCAGCGTGGCCAGGTCGGACTTGACGGTGTTGATCGGGATGGCGAAGCCGAGGCCGACGCTGCCCGCGCTGGACGAGGACGTGGAGTCGGCGGCGGAGTACATCGCGGAGTTGATGCCGATGATGTTGCCGGCCATGTCGATCAACGCGCCGCCGGAGTTGCCGGGGTTGAGGGACGCGTCCGTCTGGAGCGCCTTGTACGTCGTCGTCGAGGAACCGGTGTCGCCGTTGAACTCCTGGCCGCCGAACTCGAACGGCCACTGGCCGCTGCCGCCGCTCTGCCCCTGGCTCTGACTCTGGCTCTCGTCCGTCGAGACGGTCACGTCGCGGTTCAGGGCCGAGACGATGCCGCTGGTGACGGTGCCGGTCAGGCCCTCGGGGGAGCCGATCGCCACGACCTCGTCGCCGACCTGCACACCGTCGGAGTTGCCGAGGGTGGCCACGGTCAGGCCTGAGGCGTTCTCCAGCTTGATCAGCGCGAGGTCCTTCTTGGCGTCGGTGCCGACGACCTGCGCGGTGTAGCTCTTGCCGTCGCTCGTCGAGACCTTGATCTCGGAGGCGCCGGAGATGACGTGGTTGTTGGTGATGATCTCGCCGTCGCTGGTGATGATCACGCCGGAACCGGTGGACTCGCCCGCGTTCGAGGTCGCGCTGATCTCGACGATGGCCGGGCTGACCGCCTCGGCGACCCCGGCGACCGTGCCCTTCTTGCTCGACGCCACCACGGTGGTGCTGGTCGAGCTGGAGGAGACCGAGTCGTTGCCGGTCAGCTCCTGTATGCCGTAGGCGGTGCCGCCCCCCACGGCCGCGGCGACGATCGCCACGGCGGCGAGGAGGGCGAGCGGGCCCCGGGTGCGCTTCTTCTTCGCCGAGGGCTCCGCCGGTTCCGCGGGCTCAGCGGGGAGCGCGGTGAGCACAGCGGTACCGCCGCCGTGGCCGTCACCACCGTCGCCGCTGTAACCAGCCTGCGCCGCCTGCCCCGGCCATACGGTCGTGCCCGGCTCGACGGTCACCGGCTGGGCCGGCTGGTGCGCCGGCGGGGGCGGCCACTCGGGGTTCACGGGGGAGGAGGCGTGCTGCTGCTGGGGGTACGCGTGCTGCTGGTCGCCCTGGTAGGCGTTCTCGGGGTGCTCGTACTCGCCGCTGCGGCGGAAGCTCTCGGTCATGGAAATGAGCTTGTCGCCCGGGGATGAGAGCTGGCTGAGTGCTCCCTGAGAACGCCGCCAGAACCTCGTTTGCCCGATATAAAGGCGCTTCTGGCCCCACGTCGGGCCCTCTCAGCAAAGCCTCATACAGGCAGACGGCGCGGCCTCACTCGCAGCCGCAGGACCGTCGTACCACCAACCGCGACGGGAACACCTTCAGCCGCTCGCGGCGCGAACCCGGCACGCGCAGGCCGTCGTCGAGGACGAGGTCGACCGCGGCGCGGGCCATGGCGGGGCGGTCCGATGCGATCGTTGTCAGAGGCGGGTCGCACAGCGCCGCCTCCTTGATGTCGTCGAAGCCGATCACCGCGAGCTGGCCCGGCACGTCGATGCGCAGCTCGCGCGCCGCCCGCAGCACGCCGACCGCCTGGTCGTCGGTGGAGCAGAAGATGGCCGGGGGGCGGTTCGGGCCGCCGAGGATGTCGAGCGCGACGCGGTAGGCGTCGTAGCGGTTGTACGGGGCTTCGAAGAGCCGGCCCTCGATGGGGACGTCGGCCTCGGCCATCGCGCGCCGCCAGCCCTCGACGTGGTCGGAGACGGGGTCGCCGACCGACGGGGTCTCGGCGGTGCCGCCCATACAGGCGACGTAGTCGTAGCCGTGCTCCAGGAGGTGGCGGACGGCGAGCTGGGCGCCGCCCAGGTCGTCCGTGACGACGGCGACGTCGTCGATGGCCTCGGGGCGTTCGTGCAGCAGCACGACCCGGGCGTCCCAGGCGTCGATCTCGGCGGCCGCGTTGTCGTTCAGCGCGTGGCTGACGAGGATCAGGCCGGAGACGCGCATTCCCAGGAAGGCCCGCAGATAGTGGACCTCGCGTTCGGCGATGTAGTCGGAGTTGCCGACCAGCACCATTTTTCCGCGCTCGGAGGCGGCCTGTTCGACCGCGTGCGCCATTTCCCCGAAGAAGGGCTGGCGTGCGTCCGGCACGATCAGGCCTATGAGGTCCGTGCGCCGCGATGCCATCGCCTGGGCGACACGGTCTGGCCGGTACCCCAGCTCTTTGATCGCGGCGAGGACACGCTCGCGCGTGGCCGGAGCGACCGGCCGGGGTCCATTGTTGATGACATAACTGACCACGGCAGTGGACGTACCTGCCAGTCGCGCCACATCATCCCGAGTCACCTTTGCCACGCGCGGAGTCTACGCGGATGGACCCGCTCTGGGCAGGGCGAGAAGGAAGCTCCCTGTGCGGAAGCAATGCCCTGCCCGAGCGTTCCCTAAGCGTCTGCGGGGATCTCCGTGGCGTCCAAAGAGGCCGTCTCGTCCGCATCCTCCGGATTTGCCAGGGCCGCCTTGGCCTTCGCCTCGTCCGAGGTACGGTCGCCCTTCTCCGGCGTAACGAATCGATAACCGACGTTCCGCACGGTTCCGATCAGCGACTCGTGCTCGGGTCCGAGCTTCGCGCGCAGCCGTCGTACGTGGACGTCGACGGTCCGCGTGCCACCGAAGTAGTCGTAGCCCCAGACCTCCTGGAGCAGCTGCGCGCGCGTGAAGACCCGGCCCGGGTGCTGCGCCAGGTACTTCAGGAGCTCGAACTCCTTGAAGGTGAGGTCGAGGACCCGGCCCTTGAGCTTGGCGGAGTAGGTCGCCTCGTCGACCGACAGGTCGCCGTTGCGGATCTCCATGGGGGAGTCGTCGTTGACGATCTGCTGCCGGCCCATGGCCAGGCGGAGACGGGCCTCCACCTCTGCCGGACCGGCGGTGTCGAGCAGGACGTCGTCGATGCCCCAGTCGGCGGTGACGGCCGCGAGGCCGCCCTCGGTGACGACGAGGATGAGGGGGCAGCCGGGACCCGTGGAGCGCAGCAGCTGACACAGGCTGCGCACCTGCGGAAGGTCACGGCGGCCGTCGATCAGGATGACGTCGGCACCTGGGGTGTCGACGAGGGCGGGGCCCTCCGCCGGAGCCACTCGCACGTTGTGCAGGAGCAGGCCGAGAGCGGGGAGCACCTCCGTCGACGGCTGGAGGGCGTTGGTCAGGAGCAGCAGAGAACTCATACGTCTGGTTCCTCCTCGGTCCCTGCGAGGACGTTTGCGGCACTGCGGCACTGCACTGTGCTCAGAAAGAGTCGTACACCAGCGGCCACCTGGTGTTTCCCGGAGTTTCCCACTTCGTATACAACGCTTTCGAAAGCACAAAAGGACCCGGGGGCTACGCTGCCCGAGTCCTCTGCCCAGCAGAATAGCCCACATGAGTACTGATGCGGCAGGTCATGTGGCGCGTTCCACCGTAAGTCCGCACTCTGAGACGATCACAAGTACCCCTTTGCGGACGTTTCTGCACACGGTCGACGGGGTGACGATCGACGCCGTATACGAGCGGGGACCCGTCGTATACGACTCCTCGACGCCACCTTCCAGTGATCTGGCGTTCGTCGTCGCACATGGTTTCACCGGCGATGTGGACAAGCCACACGTGCGGCGGGTGGCGAACGCCTTCGCGCAGTACGGCGCCGTGGTCACGTTCTCCTTCAGAGGTCACGGACGCTCGGGCGGCAGCTCGACCGTCGGCGACCGCGAGGTGGACGATCTGGCCGCCGCGATCGCCTGGGCACGCGAACTCGGGCACGCGCGCGTGGCCACCGTCGGCTTCTCCATGGGCGGTTCGGTGGTCCTGCGGCACGCGGCGCTCTACGGAAAGGGGCGCGAGGGGCGCACGGAGGCGGATACGGACGCGGTGGTTTCGGTGAGTGCCCCGGCTCGCTGGTACTACCGGGGTACGGCCCCTATGCGGCGCGTCCACTGGCTGGTAACCCGGCGCGAGGGCCGCCTGGTGAGCCGCTACGGGCTCCGGACCCGCATCCACCACCGGGACTGGGACCCGGTCCCTCTCTCCCCGGTCGAGGCGGTCCCGCGCATCGCCCCCACCCCTCTCCTCATCGTCCACGGCGAGATCGACGGCTACTTCCCGGTCGACCACCCCCGGATGCTGGCCGAGGCCGCCGGCGACCACGGCGAACTCTGGCTGGAGCCAGGCATGGGCCACGCGGAACACGCGGCCGACGACGAGTTGCTCCGCCGCATCGGGGACTGGGCTGTCACACAGGCGGGCTAGCCTGGCGGTGTCACCGACGTATTGATTGAGGAACCAGCAGAGGAAGCAGCACATGCCAAAGGTCACGGTGCGCTACTGGGCGGCCGCGAAGGCCGCGGCCGGGATCCCGGAGGAGCCGTTCGACGCGGCCACCCTCGCGGAGGCGCTCGACGCGGTACGCGAGCGACACCCCGGTGAACTCGCCCGCGTGCTGCGGCGATGCTCGTTCCTCATCGACGGTGACCCCGTGGGCACCCGCGACCATGAGACGGTACGGCTGGCCGAGGGCGGCACGGTCGAGGTGCTCCCGCCGTTCGCAGGAGGGTGACCACACCGATGAGCGACCAGCCGTACGAGGGAGCGCCCTACGAGGGCTACGACCCGTATCAGCAGCAGAACCAGCAGCAGAACCAGCAGTATCAGCAACAGCAGGCGTGGCCCGGGCATCAGCAGCCGTACGACGATCCGCACGCCGCCCAGCAGTACCCGCAGCAGTGGCAGGGGCAGACCTGGGAGAGCCAGGTGCAGTCGATGCCGGTGGCGCCGTCCGACACGGCGTACCTGCCGCCGCAGGGTCAGGCACAGGGATACCAGGAGACGCAGTCGGCTTACGGCGTCGCCGGTCACCCGCTGCCGCCGGAGACCTCCCAGGCCTATCGCCCGGAGGCTCCGGCGGCTCCGGCCGCCCCCGAGCCCCCGGCGGCCGCGGAGGGGTACGGCCCCGCCACCGTCGCCGGCAACGCCCGCGTCACCGACGCCCAGCGCGCCCGCCTCGAAGGCCGCTCCCCGATCATCGAACCCGGCATGCAGCCGGCGGCGCTCACCGCCCTCCTCGGCCTCCTGCTTTCCGCTACGGCGGCCATCGGCTCGTACGCCCTCGTCGTCCCCCTCGTTCTCCTCCAGGCCGTCACCGCGGCGGGCTGGTTCCGGCTGAACGGGATGTGGCCCGCCCGCCAGGGCATCGCGCTGGCCTTCGCGGGCGCGCTGACCGCGGACGTCGCCCTGCTCGCCGCCGGCCGGGGGAACGCGCCCGCCGCGATCCTCGGCACCCTCGGCGTCTGGGTGCTGCTGACCCTCGTACTCCAGCTCCGCTCGCACGCCGACCCGGACACGCGGATGTACGGCCTGATGGCCACCGTCGCCTCGGCGGCCCTGGCCATCGTCGCGGCCGGGCATCTCGCGGCCGAGCCGGACGCGGTCACGGTCGGCGCCGCCGCTGTGGCGGTGGCCGTCCTGGCCCGCGCGCTGCCGCTGCCCACCCCGGCGTCGGTGGTGGTGTCCCTGCTCGCCGCGGCGGGCGCGGGTATCGCGGTCGGCGGGATGACGGGGATGGGCGCGAGTGGGGCGCTGCTGGGTGCGGGCGCGGGCGCCTGTGCGCTGATCGGCCACCGCGTCGCGAGCTACGACTACCCGTCCCGCTTCGTGCACTTCACGGCGGGTGTGGCCCTGCCGCTGGCCGCGGCGGCGCCGGCGGTGTATCTGCTGGGGCGGGCGCTGGTCTAGTCACTCTCGGCCCAGGCGTTTGCGGGAACCGTTAGCGTGAGCGCTTCGTGACTTGTTCTCGAAGGCCGTCGACGTGGGGGAAGACCGAGCATGCGCGCACTGCGAATACTTCTGATCGTCGTCGTGGTCCTCGGTGGTCTCTTCGTGATCGCGGACCGGGTCGCCGTGCACTTCGCGGAGGGCGAGGCGGCGGACCGGCTGCAGGCCAACGAGGGCCTCGCCGACACCCCCGACGTGTCCATAAAGGGCTTCCCGTTCCTCACCCAGGTCGTCGGCGGTGAGCTGGACGACGTGGAGGTCGGGATCAAGGACTACGAGGCCGCCACGGGCACCGACTCCGAGACGATCCGTATCGACGACCTCAAGGCGGACATGAAGGGCGTCGAGTTCTCCGGCGACTTCAGCTCCGCCACCGCCGCCACCGCCACCGGCAGCGCGACCATCGCCTACGACCAGCTGCTCAAGGCGGCCAAGTCCGAGCCGACGCAGCTCGCCCAGGGCGTCACCGCGCAGGTCGTCGGACTCTCGGACGGCGGCGACGGCAAGATCAAGGTGTCGCTCAAGGCGACGGTCCTGGGCCAGGAGCTGGATCCGGTCGACGTGCTCAGCACGGTCACGGTCAAGGGCGACACCGTAAAGGTGACCGCGGACACCCTGCCCGAGCTGGGCGGCGTGCGGCTCGCCGAGACCGAGCTCCGGGGCGTCACCGACTTCCAGCAGGGGATCGACCAGCTGCCCGGCGGCATCAAGCTCGACAAGGTCGAGGGTGCGGCGAACGGCGTCGAGATCACGGTGAAGGGTTCGAACGTCAGCCTGGCCGGGTAGGACGGCGAGCGGAGCGATCCGGTGGCGATCTGACGGGCACACAGGTGGACAGCAGGTGTCCGAAGAGCGAGACGGACCGGTCCGTACGGCAGATGTGACGACCGATACAGACGGCCCGAGGCCTGGTTCCGCCACCCCTGACAGTCATCTTGTCTCACATCCCGGACGATCGCGTCTCAAAATACGACACACCGGTGACATGTCCGCCCGTCCGTCCCTAAGCTCGACGCCATGAAGCGACAGGCGGACCTCACGAAGCGGCGGGCAGTAGACCTGTGCCGCGTCGCCGCCATGCTCTGTCGCGCCTTCTGAGCGGAAGCACCGACTTCCGCATCCCCCGCCGCCCTGCTCAGGGCATCAGTGCGCCGCCCTCACCGGAACCGCGCACCACTCGCACTCGCACGCCCCGCCGCAACTGCCCCGGAGGAGAAAGAGCATGAGCCGCAGCGACGTCCTGGTAGACGCCGACTGGGTCGAGGCCAACCTCGACAACGCCGACATCGCGATCGTCGAGGTGGACGAGGACACGTCCGCCTACGAGAAGAACCACATCCGCAACGCGATTCGGATCGACTGGACGAAGGACCTCCAGGACCCCGTCCGCCGTGACTTCATCGACCAGGAGGGCTTCGAGAAGCTCCTCTCGGCGAAGGGCATCGGCAACGACACCCTGGTGATCCTGTACGGCGGCAACAACAACTGGTTCGCGTCCTACGCCTACTGGTACTTCAAGCTCTACGGCCACGACAGCGTCAAGCTGCTCGACGGCGGCCGCAAGAAGTGGGAGCTGGACGCCCGCGAGCTGGTCGAGGAGGTCCCGGAGCGGGCCACCACCGACTACAAGGCCAAGCCGCAGAACAAGGCGATCCGCGCCTTCCGCGACGACGTCGTGGCGGCCATCGGTTCGCAGAACCTCGTCGACGTCCGTTCGCCCGACGAGTTCAGCGGCAAGCTGCTCGCGCCGGCGCACCTGCCGCAGGAGCAGTCGCAGCGTCCGGGCCACATCCCGAGCGCCCGCAACATCCCGTGGTCGAAGAACGCCAACGACGACGGCACCTTCAAGTCGGACGACGAGCTCAAGGAGCTCTACGCCGAGGAGCAGGTGGACCTGGCCAAGGACACCATCGCCTACTGCCGCATCGGTGAGCGTTCCGCGCTCACCTGGTTCGTGCTGCACGAGCTGCTCGGTGTCGAGAACGTCAAGAACTACGACGGTTCCTGGACCGAGTACGGCTCCCTGGTCGGCGTTCCGATCGAGCTCGGCGCCAACAAGTAAGCAATCCAGTCAGACCCCGACCGGCCTTCCTTCCGGTCAGACCCCTCTTTGGAGAAAGACATGTGTGGAGCGAAGGCCGGCGGCCCCGACGCCTCGACGATCAAGCCCGGTGAGACCACGATCCAGGGCCAGGTGACCCGTAACGGCGAGCCGGTGACGGGTTACGTCCGCCTCCTGGACTCGACCGGCGAGTTCACGGCGGAGGTCCCCACCTCCGCCACGGGCCAGTTCCGCTTCTACGCGGCCGAAGGCACCTGGACCGTCCGCGCCCTGGTGCCCGGCGGCACCGCCGACCGCACGGTCGTCGCCCAGACGGGCGGCCTCTCGGAGGTCGCGATCGCGGTCTGACAAAGACCCCGGCCAACCGAAGCAACTGAAGGGCCGCACCCCCGCTCGGGGGTGCGGCCCTTTCGGCATGTACGGGCCTACGCTGGACGTATGTACGCACGGCGCCCGCACAGCCTCTCCTTGACGGGCCCCTCGCACTGCTGCGCAGGCTTCGGGCCCCTGCGCCGGACTCCGTCCGTCGGCCTTCGGTGTGGGCCTGTGTCCCGGGTTCCCGGGCCGCCCGCAATCGCTGTCGCAGATCTACGCTGAAGTCATGTACGCACGGCGCCGCCACATCTACTTCGCCATGATGGGGACCTGCATCGGGCTCTTCGTCCTGGCCTGGGGAGTCGTGCGGATCTGGTCGATTCCGGTGGCCGTCGGGATGTGTGTGGTCGCGATGCTGATTCCGCCGGTCGCCGCCATGGTCGCCAACCGCCGGGGTCCCGAGGACCGCTGGTGGGACGACCCGTCCGGTGACCCCAAGTCCGACGAGTGGTGGGACGAGCTGGACGGGAAGCGGCGACGACAGTAGGAAGGCGGGCATGTCGCCTACGAGGCTTTCCACCGTGGTGCTGGACGCGCATGACGCGCATACGCTGGCCGACTTCTACATGCGTCTGCTCGGGTACGTGGTGCGCGCCCAGGAGCGTGACTGGGTGCTCATCGGACCGCCCGGCGGCGGGACGGGCCTGTCCTTCCAGACCGAGCCGGAATACGTCCCCCCGGTGTGGCCCACCCGCAAACCCGGCGAGCAGCAGATGATGCTGCACCTCGACATCGAGGTCGACGACCTGGAGAGCGAGACCGCCCGGGCCCTCGCGGAGGGAGCCAGGCTCGCCGCCTATCAGCCGCAGGAAGACGTACGCGTGTTCCTCGACCCGGCGGGCCACCCGTTCTGCCTGTGGACGCAGGCGTCTCAGTAGACCAGAGCCTGCGTCTCGTCCCCGAGGGCCTCCTGGACGAAGACCTGGGCCCCCGCGATCCGTACGCCCTCGATGACGTCCTTCTCCGTGATGTCCCGGCGTGCGGCGCACTGCGTGCACAGGGTGAGGCGGCCGGCGGCCAGGATCGAGTCGATCAGGTCCGGGAGCGGGGCCGCGTGGGGCAGCTCGAACTCGGCGGCCCGGCCCGGCAGCGCGAACCACGCGGACTCCCCGGTCAGCCACAGAGACACCTCGACACCGCTGGCCACGGCCACCGCCGCCACCGTGAACGCCTGTGAGCAGCGCTCGGGGGCATCGGCCCCGGCCGTCACCTTGATCACGAGCTTCTTCTTCATGCGGCGAAGCGTAATCCCGTCGCCGCGAGCGCCACCGCCGGCAGGACAAAGGCCGGGGGCACCTGGATCAGAAGGACCCTGCTCGTACCCCGCTTGTCTTCGGGGCCGCCTGGGCCGGGTTCGTCGGGTCGTTTCAGCGTGGCTGAATCGTAATCAAGATCCCTGCAACCCAAGGCGTTGACCATGGGTCACCTGTGAAGCGCGGAGACGGAATCCGCGTTTCACGTTGCTGTGGGGGACGTCTTGGAAGTACCCGAAATACCCGAAATGCCTGACGAAGTACCAGCAGAAATACCTGAAACGCCCGAAGCGGCAGCGCCCTCGCGCCGCCCCCGTGGCCGCACCGCGCTGCTCATCGCCGGTGCCGTCGTGCTCGGGCTCGTCGCCGGTACCTGCACCGGCTACCTCATCCAGGCCGATCGCGACCCGACGAAGCTGCCCTCCCTCTCGCAGCCGACGCTCGTACAGGCCAAGGGCGAGGGGCCCGAGCCGCTGTCGGCAGAGCAGGACCCGAAGGTGAAGACCGACGGTGACCTGCGCAAGCTGCTGCTGAAGAAGCCGGCCGGAGCGAAAGAGGGCGACTGGGTCGAGGGCAGCGACGGCTGGGTGGACCTCGCCGGTTACGCCGACGCCTTCACGGAGCCGGACGAGATTTTCGGCAACCTCATCGGCGGGGAGTTCCGCCGCTTGGCCACCACCGGCTGGGAGGTCACCAGCACGTACGGCGTGCAGATCCGGCTGATCCAGTTCCGGCAGGAGGAGGATCTCGGCGCCATCGACCGCAACGACAGCCAGCGGTACTGGGCGGAGGACGAGGAAGACACCGACAGCTGGGCGATCCCGGGTACCGGGGACGGCTGGGTGTACGTCCACAACAAGCCCGACACCGAGCCCGGCTATCTGCCGCAGTACACGGCGGAGGCGTCCGCCTGGCGCGGTGACATCGCCGTCGAGATCTACGTGTGGGACTCCAAGCCGATCCCCAAGGCGAAGATCATGGACCTGGCCAAGCGGCAGATGGGGCGGCTATGAGCGAGAACGAGAACCAGAGCGCGCCGGCCGAGATCGTGGCGCCCGCCGGGCCGGTCGAGATCCTGGAGTCCGCCGAGCAGCCGTCGCCGCAGCCCGCCCCGCCCGTCAAGAAGCCCGTCCGCCGTGGCCGTATCGCCGCCGTGGCCGGGTCCGTGCTGCTGGCCGGGGCCGTCGTCGCAGGTGTCGGCTACACCGTCGTGACCGTGGACGAGGCCGACCGGGATGCCGGTGCCCCCGTGTGGAAGTTCCCGAAGGAGGCCGCCGACACCAAGAAGGCGGCGACCGCGACCGGGCTCGCCGGGATGCTCGTGCCGTACGGGCAGGGCGGCTGGTACCGCGGGCCCGACATCGGAGAGTTCGGCTACGACGCCCAGCTCAGCGGCGCCCAGGCCACGGCCCTGCGCAAGGAGTCGGTGAGCGACCTTCCCCGCTCTCAGCGCAAGCAGCTGGAGAAGGAGATCGACAAGCAGCGCGTCAAGGGCATGGCGATGCGCAGCTACATCAGCGCGGAGGCCAGCTCCCTCGAAGAGAACGAGGGGATCTACACGGTGAGCGTCACGCTGTCCCAGATGGACAACAAGACGGCCGTCCGGGAGATCGCGACGTTCCAGAACGAGTTCCTCGACGCGCTGGACATCTTCCGCAAGGGGCCGGCGATCAAGGGCTACAAGAACGCCAAGTGCTTCCTGCCGCCCAAGGACGCCGACGAGGACCTCGACTCCATGTACTGCTCGGCCTACGTGGGAGAGGTCCTGGTCAGCCTCACGGCGGACGGGGCCAAGCCACTCGACACCAAGGGGGTCGCGATGCTGCTGAGCGAGCAGCTCGACCGCATCGCCGAGCCGGGGGAGGCGGTATGAGCGAGCAGCAGGCAACCGAGCAGCCGCAGGTCGTGGCCGAGCAGGAGACCGCCGGGCCGGTCGAGTCACCGGTGGCTCCCCTGCCTCCCATGCCCGACGTACCGCCCCTCACCCCACCCCCGGTGAAGAAGGACCGCCGTGTCCTGCGTGCCGCCCTGCGCTGGACCGCCGCCGTCGTCGTGTTCGCGGCGGTCGGGGCGGGCACGGCGTACGGGATCGCGGGGATGGAGCGGACGGACGTACCGGGTCTGGCGACGGAGTCGGACGGACGCTGGGAGTACCCGACGCTCGTCAAGCCGCCGCTGCCCTCCGGCAGTCCCGCGCCCTTCGACAAGGCGAACACGGCCGGTGCCCACTTCGCCGATCTGCGGGCCCTCGTCCTGCCCGCGCCCAAGGGCGCCACGGAGGACAAGGCGCTGCGCGGCGAGGACGGCTGGCTGGCGACGAAGGACTTCCTGGCGGAGTTCGTGGACAAGGAGTCCCGCGAGGAACTCGGGCAGAAGTTCACCGACTACGGCCTGCGGAACATCGCGGCCCGCGGCTGGACCACCAAGGACGGCACGCACACCCGGGTCTACCTGCTCCACTTCAACACCGCGGCCGTCGTGGACGAGCTGTTCAGCGAGGACATGGCCCCGTACAGCAGCCCGGGCTACGAGGTGCGCGACGCCGGGACGTCCGCCGCCGACGAGAAGTTCCCGCAGCAGTCCGCCAGGACCGAGGACATCTGGCCCGTCGTCTACGTCGAGAACAAGCCGTACGGCCCCGTACAGGTCCGCCAGGCCTACCTCTCCGCCGGTGACGTCCTCGCGGTGGTCATCCAGTCCCGGAAGGGCGCCGCGGCGGCGGTTCCCTTCCAACAGACGGTGAGCCTGCAGAGCCAGTTGCTCGGCTAGGGCCTGTCCGGCGGATCAGGTCGCAGGAAAGCGACGGCGCTCCGTCATCGCCGGTGAGCGGGGTCTGGTGCGTCGAGCTGCAAGACGGAGGAGGGCGTCGACGCGGAGCGTCGGCAACCGACGACAACGCCGCAGATCGGCGTGCCAGACCCCGCGTCTGCGACAGGATCCGCCGGACAGGCCCTAGGCCGTGACATTGGCGAGGTGTACCTCGCGGAGAGCACCAGGTCCCGGCCGGATAAGCTGGGGCCCGGCTCTTGTGTACGACCGCCCATCCACGCTCAACCGAGGAGCACCCCGTGCTTGAGGCATTCTTCGAAGCCCTGCTGGCCCTGGTCTGCGTCGGCGTTCTCGCCTTCGCCGGGCTGACCGTGAAGAAGCTGTACCAGGGCCAGCGCTGATCCCCACCAAGGAACTTCCGACCTCATGATCGAGATCCCGTCCGACCTCCACAAGGACCTGGTCCCCCTGGTCTTCCTGCTCGGGAACTGGGCCGGTGCCGGTGTGCACGACTTCCCCGGCTCCGAGAAGTGCAACTTCGGGCAGGAGGTCAGCTTCACCCACGACGGCCGGGACTTCCTGGAGTACCACTCCCACACCTGGGTCCTGGACAACGACGGGAACAAGGTCCGCCCGCTGGAGTCCGAGTCCGGCTTCTGGCGGATCGACGCCGACCGCAAGGTCGAGGTGACGATGGTCCGCGACGACGGCGTCGTCGAGATCTGGTACGGCGAGCTGGGCAAGCAGAAGCCGCAGATCGACCTGGTCACGGACGCGGTGGCCCGTACGGCCGCCTCGGGCCCGTACACCGGCGGCAAGCGCCTCTACGGCTATGTCAAGAGCGACCTCATGTGGGTCGGCGAGAAGCAGACCCCCGAGGTCGAGCTGCGCCCCTACATGTCGGCCCACCTGAAGAAGGTCGTCACCCCGGAGGACGTCGAGCGCTGGGCGAAGGCCCTCCCCGACGACATGCCGGACGACGGGATCGCCTTCTTCAAGTAGGAATCGTGTTCGTCAAGTGGTCATAGACTCTGTGGTGTGGTGAGCACCCAAGGCACTGACTGGAAGAGCGACCTGCGGCAGCGCGGCTACCGGCTGACGCCGCAGCGGCAACTCGTGCTCGAAGCCGTGGACACCCTGGAGCACGCGACCCCCGACGACATCCTCGTGGAAGTGAGGAAGACCGCGTCGGGGGTCAACATTTCCACGGTCTACCGGACCCTGGAGCTCCTGGAGGAGCTCCAGCTGGTCAGCCACGCGCATCTGGGGCACGGTGCGCCGACCTACCATCTCGCCGACCGGCACCACCACATCCACCTAGTCTGCCGTGACTGCAAGAACGTCATCGAGGCCGATGTCCAGGTGGCCGCCGAGTTCCGGGCCAAGCTGAAGGACACCTTCGGTTTCGAGACGGACATGAAGCACTTCGCCATCTTCGGCCGGTGCAAGGACTGTTCGCTGAAGCGTTCAACTACCGAGTCGTAGGCTTAGGCATATGAAGAGCCCCCTGCTGTCCCTGCCCGGCGCCGTCCCCGCCGAGGGCGTGGACGAAGGCGTCGCCGCCCACTACGGCGATCTGTTCCGTGAGCAGCGCGCCCTCGCCGACGGCACCGGTTTCGTCGACCTCTCCCACCGCGGCGTCGTCGCCGTCACCGGTGAGGACCGGCTGAGCTGGCTGCACCTGCTGCTCACCCAGCACGTCAGCGACCTGCCCGTCGGCGAGTCCACCGAGGCGCTGATCCTCTCCGCGCACGGTCACATCGAGCACGCCCTGTATCTGGTCGACGACGGCACGACGACGTGGATGCACACCGAACCGGACACCCAGGACGCGCTGATCGCGTATCTGGAGTCGATGAAGTTCTTCTACCGCGTCGAAGTCGCCGACCGGACGGGCGACTTCGCGGTCGTCCACCTCCCCGCGGGTTCGATCGCGGAGGTGCCGGAGGGCGTCGTCGTACGCGAGACGGCGTACGGCCGTGATCTGTTCCTGCCGCGCGCCGACCTGGAGTCGTACGCCGAGAAGGCGGGCCCGCCGGCCGGGATCCTGGCATACGAGGCGCTGCGGGTCGAGCACCACCGTCCGCGCCTCGGTTTCGAGACCGACCACCGCACCATCCCGCACGAGCTGGGCTGGATCGGCACGGCGGTGCATCTGCAGAAGGGGTGCTACCGGGGGCAGGAGACGGTCGCCCGGGTGCAGAACCTCGGGAAGCCGCCCCGTCGACTCGTCTTCCTCCACCTCGACGGCAGCGAGGTCTATCTGCCCGTCGCCGGTACGGAGATCCGGCTGGCCGACGACGGCCCCGACGGCCGCAAGATCGGCTTCATCACCACGTCCGTACGCCATCACGAGCTGGGCCCGGTCGCCCTGGCCCTGGTGAAGCGCAACGTTCCGTTGGACGCGCGGCTGGTGGCGGGGGACACGGCGGCGGCTCAGGAGACCGTGGTCGAGCCCTAGTCGAGCCGTAGTCAATTCGTGGGTATTCCCTGGGCATTTGTCGCGGTTCCCCGAGAGCGCCCCTCCCCCCGTCCGGGGCGCTCTCGTTGTTGTCCAGGATGAGTCCGGCTGAGAAACGCGGGGCGCTATATGCCGTTGACAACCCATAATTTGGCAACGGGCAGCGACTGATCGGACACATGGAGCAAGTGTTCGACGAACGAGTGTTGAGGCTGCCCGGGGGAGGCCGTTTTGACACCGGAAGAGGAATTCGCCGAGGCACTGCGCATGCGCAGGAAAGCCGCCAGGATGTCCCTCGGCGAACTCGCGCTGCTCGTCAATTACAGCAAGAGCTATCTCAGCCGGGTGGAGAACGGCACCCGCATGCCCGGTCCCGCACTGGCCCGGGAGTGCGACACGGCCCTGCACGCGGAAGGCGAGCTGGTCGCTCTGCTGCCCGTGCGTCCCGATCCGCCCGCGCGGCCCGAGCCACCTGGGAGGCGGGGGCGACGGAGGCCACAGGGGTCACCGGAACGGGGCCCGGACGCGGTCGGCGGCTACGGCGGTTTCGGCGCCGAGTTCGACCAGCTGATCCGGCGCGGTGACAGCCGCCATCTCCTCGGCGACATGTACGAGGCGGGCCGGCTCTACCTGGCCGCATACCGGGCCGCCGAGGGCGACGACCTCGCGCGGGCCTACGCGGTCGTCCGCTGTGCCCGCCGCTGGTCGGATCCCGGCCAGGTCGACCGGGAGCTCCTCACCCGCATCGACGAGTGCCTGAAGGCGCTGGAGGGCCGCGAGGACCTGCCCGCGGTGGAGCTGCGGCTGCGCCTCACCGCCCACCGCGTCAAAAAGCTGACCTTCGGCGTCGGCGACGACACGGCGGTACCCGGCGCGGAACCCGGCACCAGCGTGGACCGGGCCCGCGGCGTGCTGCGCGAGCTGCGGGAACGCCTGCCGGGCATCGGGGCCGACACTCACTGCGAGGTGTTGACCGAGTGCCGTTGGGCGCTCTACGACTTCGTCCCGGCCGCCGAGCTGCTCGCGCTGTCGACCGAACTCCGGGACGTCGCCACGCGTTCGCGCTCGATGTACTTCATCGGCGAGGCGCTGGTCGCCCTCGCCATCGACCAGTTACGCGTGGGCCGCGTCGCCGCCGCGGACGCGACCATCCGACGCCACCGCGAGCACGCCGCACACCGGCACAGCACGCTCGCCCGCTGGCAGCAGCACACACTGGACGCGCTGATCAACCTGTGGCACGGCGAGTTCCCCGCCGCCGAGGAGTGGATCTTCGGCGAGTCGAGGACGATCGCCGACACCATGGAGGCGGACCTGGCCGTGCCCGCCGACACCCTCAGCCAGACCTGCCTGGGCCAGGCCTACTGGCTCCGCTACGAACAGGGCAGGATGGCCGACCTGTTCGGCTCCCCGCTCATGTCCGGGGTACGGCGCCGCGACTACTTCCCGGTGTGGCGGGCGGGCCTGGCCCTCGCCCTGTGCGAGACCGGCCGGCATGAACAGGCCGTGGACCAGGTGCTGGCCTTCGCGGCGGACACGGAGGGCTTCACACGGTTCCCGCCGAGCGGCTGGGGGGTGCCCACCGCGGCCGTACTCGCCCAGACGTGCGCCGAGTTGGCGGAGCGGGACCTGCTCGGCGCCGAGCTGTCGGCCTGCCTCCCGCCCCTGCGCGCGCTGCTCGACGCGCACCCCGGCGAACTGGTCCTCGCGGGCTGGCCGACCGTCCTGCTGGGTCCCGCCGCGCGCTTCAGCGGACTGCTGGCCCTGGCCGCGGGCGAGCCGGAGACCGCGCTCGGGCACCTGCGCCGCGCGGTACGGGTGGCACAGCACTCGTCGGCGCAGATGGCCCGGCTCCGCCTCGACGAGGCGCGCGCCCGGCTGCGTACGGACTCTCCCGCGGTACGGGCCGCGGCCTACGATCTCGCCCGCACCGCGCTGCGTACGGCGGAGGAACTCGGTATGGCCGCCGTGGCCCGGGACTGCCGCGAGCTCCTGCTCACATCTCCAGCAGGACCGTGAAGGGGCCGTCGTTCGTCAGGGACACCCGCATCCGGGCGCCGAAGCGGCCCGTGGCCACGGTCGCGCCCAGGGCGCGGAGCTGTGCGACGACCTCGTCGACGAGGGGCTCGGCGACATCGCCGGGGGCCGCCGCGTTCCACGTCGGCCGGCGGCCCTTGCGGGCATCGCCGTACAGCGTGAACTGGCTGATGACGAGCAGCGGGGCGTCGATGTCGCTGCACGACTTCTCGTCGCCCAGCATGCGGATCGACCAGAGTTTGCGGGCGAGTTGGGCCGCCTTCTCCTTGGTGTCCTCGTGGGTGACCCCGACCAGGACGCACAGCCCCTCGCCGATGATCTCCCCGACCGTCTCTCCGCCGACGACGACGCTCGCACCGTCCACCCTCTGCACCACTGCACGCATGTGATCCATGATGCCGTGCCGGCGAGGGCAGTCCACGGGGGGCTGCATTTTTGATCCTTAACCCCCCATCTGGGGCCGATCGGGGGCACTCGGTCACATAGCGGCCAGTTGGGGTGGCACGATGCATTCATTCGCCGGTCGAGGGGACGGTAGAGGCACATGAGCACACCGAGTACCAGGCAGCCCCATGCGACGGCTGCCCGGCCGCCCGTGCAGCGGGTCGACAGCCCGTTGCTGGCGCAGGATCCGCCCGAGCTCGACCTGGCGCTTCTGCGCCTGCCCGAGCTGCGCGCCCTGCGCCGGGACGCGCAGCGGGACGAGGCCGATCTCAGTTACGTACGACGGCTGTTGCAGGGGCGCATCGACATCCTGCGGGCCGAACTGGCGCGGCGCGGGCCTGCGTCCATGGCGAGGGCCGGGGCGGTGTCCGTGGAGGCGTCCGTGGTCGACCGGCTGCCGGAGATCCTGACGGACGCGCCGGCCCGCCAGCGTTCCTCGGCCCGGCACGTGACGCTGGGCACTCCGCACAGCGAGGAGTACCGGCTGCTGGCCGCCGAGATGCTCGCGGAGGTGGAGCTGTCGGATCTTCAGGCCCGTACGGACCTGGAGCTGAACACCGCGATGGCCCGGCTCGTGCGGTACGAGCAGCAGGTCTCCCGGCGGCGACAGCGGCTGCAGCGCACGGCCGACGACTGCAGCGCGGAGATCGCCCGCCGGTACCGCGAGGGGGAGGCGCAGGTGGACGACCTGCTGATCTGACGGCGCCGAAATCCCCGCGACACTCCCGTCCCCGCATGCCTACCGTGAGTCCATGACGAGCCGTGTCGACATCGACGTACGCCCGATTATCGAAGCCGAGTTTCCGGCGTGGCAGCGGGCTATGGCCACCGGGTTTCTGCGACCGCCTGTCCTGTCGGAGGAGGTGCTCGCGGCTCGGCGGAACCAGTTCGTGGACGGGCGGCTGCTCGGGGCGTTCGACGGGGAGCGGTGTGTGGCGACGTTCCGGTCGTTCGCGCAGGAGGTCACGGCCGTCGGGGGTGCGGCCGTGCCCGCCGACGCCATCTCGAACGTCACCGTCACCTCCACCCATCGCCGCCGCGGGCTGCTGACCCGCATGATGGGCCGGGATCTCGCGGACGCGAAGGAACGCGGGGATGTCGTCGCGACGCTGATCGCCGCCGAGTACCGGATCTACGGGCGGTACGGCTTCGGGCCCGCGACCTGGATGTCGGAGTGGACGATCGACGTTCCGCGGGCCGGGCTCGACCCCCGTTGGGCGGGGCCACAGGACGGTGGCCGGATCGACCTCGTGGACGCGGAGGACGTACGCAAGCTCGGTCCCGAACTGCATGAGCGGGTGCGGCGGGCCCAGCCGGGTGCCGTCAGCCGCGACGAGCTGTGGTGGCGGGTCAACACGGGTGCCGTGCGGTTCGGGGAGGACTGGACGGAGCCCTTCTACGCCGTCTACCGGGCCGCTGACGGCGAGGTCGAGGGGATCGCGTCGTACGAGGCGGACGAGACCTGGGACGCCAAGCAGCCGGGCCAGACGGCCGACGTGAACTGGCTGCTCGCGGCGACGCCGGCCGCCGAGCGGGCCCTGTGGCTGCACCTCTGCTCGATCGACTGGATCACCAAGGTGAAGACGGGCTGGCGGGCCCCCGACGACCTGCTCCCCTTCTTCCTGCCGGACCCGCGGGCCGCCCGGCTCACCACTCACGCGGACTGGCTGTGGGTGCGGATCCTGGATGTCGTACGGGCTCTGGAGGCGCGTACGTACGCGGGAGCGGGCTCGCTGGTCCTTGAGGTCGTCGACGGGGCCGGTTTCGTGGGCGGGCGGTATCGGCTGGAGGCGTCGGCGGACGGGGTGGGGTCGTGCGTGCGGACCCGTGAGGATGCCGAACTCGTGCTTGATGTGGGGGAGTTGGCGGCGCTGTGGCTCGGTGACGAGTCGGCGGTGCGGCTGGCGGCGCTGGGCCGGGTCCGGGAAGCACGAGCGGGCGCCGCCAAGGTGGCCGACGCCCTGCTGCGTATGTCCAGGCGGGCTTGGTGCCCGGACATGTTCTGAGACCTCCTTTCGGGCGGCGATGGTGCATTGGGTAGCTCATCCGTAGCTGTTCAGTTGTGGTTGTTGTGCGGTGGTGCGGTGGTGCGGACTGACCGGGCTCCCGGCTCCCCTCCAGGGGGGAGCCCGGCCAGCCGTCTGGAGGCCGGCGGGTGGTCAGCCGGACGGGGCGAGCAGCATGACGAGGATGATCGCGCCGATGCCGCTGATCACGTTGTTCTTGGCTTTGATGCCGACGGTCAGGGCGACGAAGGCGATGATTCCCATCGGCCCGTACTTCCACTGGATCAGTTGCTCGAATCCGATGGCGAGGGCGGCGAGGGCGAGGGCGATGTAGGGCATGAGGTCCGTACCTTCCGGGGAGGGCGGAGCGGACCCCGCCGACAGGGCTGTGCTGATCGCGTCAGTGAGACCAACCGTCGGAAGTAGCAACCATGTTGAGAAAGTTGGTTGCCAACTTAGCTTGGATGGCGCCTTCTTGGAAGTGTCTGGGAACCATCTGTGGGTAAGCTGCCCAAAGATGGCGCAAAGTTGTAATGTTCCGCTGTGACTTCGGAACGTGCCTCCGTCAACGGGCAGGACAGCGGCCCCCCGACGCATCGCGATGTGGCGGACAGGCTGCGCGACCGGATCAAGTCCGGCCAGCTGCAGCCGGGCGAGCGCATGCCCACCCAGGCCAAGCTGGCGGAGGAGTTCGGGGTGGAGCGGGGCGCGGTCCGGCAGGCGCTGCGCATCCTGCAGTCGGAGCACCTGCTCACCAACGTGTCCAAGGGGAGCCCGGCGACCGTCGCACCCGACCTCGGCAAGGCGGTGACCGGGCCGGGAGCCGAGCCGCAGGCCACCAGGGTGGCTCTCGGGTCCCGTATCGCGGAGGCTTTCGAGGCCTCGCACGTCACCATCGACGCCCTGTGCCTGGCCTCGCGCTCCCTCACGCTCGCCATGGGCGTACCGCTGCACCGGATCCACTCCGAACAGGTCAAACCGGCCAAGATCGACGTCCGCGTCCTGATGCCCAGCGGCGACATCGACCTCGCCTTCCCGGCGCCGGTGGCCGCCGCGTCCGACGACCGGTTCCAGCGCCGCTGGCTGACCCAGCGCAACGCCCAGGCGCAGGTCCTCCAGCACAACCTGCTGTCGCTGCGGGCCACGCACGGCATCGACGTGAACGTCTCCTTCCGCGCGCTGCCCTTCACGCCGCCCGTGAAGCTCTACCTGCTGAATGGGGCGGAGGCGCTCTTCGCCTACTACACACTCACCGAGCGCGAGGAGGAGATCGACCACGAGCCCCTGCAGATGTACGCGGCCGGAGGCACCAAGTCCCCTCTCTTCACCTTCGCCCGGGGCGGCGGAGTCCGGGACGCGATGTTCGTGGAGCAGTCCCAACTGTGGTTCAGCGCGCTGTGGGAGACCATCAGCACGGAGCTGAATCTGACGTCCTGACCGCCGCCGGTTCACAGCGCCGGCCTGGAGACCATGAGGGCGAGCGCCACGGCGCCGATGGTGCTGCAGGTGTGGTTGCGGAACCTGACACCCACGGCCAGCAGGATGAGGGCGGCGATACCGACGGCGCCGTACTTCCACTGGGTGAGCTGTTCGACGGCGACAACGAAGCCCGCGGTGACGAAGGCGATGACGGGCATGGCCGGGGATCCTTTCCTGGCACCGAAGTGGCGTGAGATCTTACCAACTTGGGTAAGTTGGCAACCAACTCTAGCTATGTTGTTCCAACTTGGCGGGGCTGGATAAACAACTTTCGAACAACTCCCTCTAAGTGGAGGGTGGTTGTACCGTTTGTCGTGAGCGAGGGGGAAACGGCAGTGGGCGTCATGAACGGCTCGCACGGCAGCAGAAGACGCACGCCACAGCAGATCGCCGACGCACTGCGGCAACGGATCCACGCCGGAGAGCTCAGGGCGGGCGACCGTCTGCCGACCCAGGCCGAACTCGCCGACGAGTTCGGGGTGGAGCGGGGTGCGGTCCGCCAGGCCCTGCGCGAGCTCCAGGAGGAGGGTCTGCTCGGCGCCATCAGCAAGGGGAGCCCGCCGAGGGTCGCCGAGCCGGTTCAGGACCGGGACGAACCCCGGCCGACGGCAGTGGGGTTGGCGCCACGTCTGATGGCGGCGTTCTCGGCGCCGCAGGTGCGGATCGACGTGACGTGCCTGACCGCCGTGTCCCTGCTGATGGCTCTGGGGGAACCGCTCCGCGAGATCCACGCCGGCCTCATCCGCCCCGAGTCGATCGACCTGCGGATCCTGCTGCCGTCCCGCGACATCAGCCTCGCCTTCCCGGTCCCGGTCGAGGGGCGCGGCGACGACGACCCGCTCCAGCAGCGGTGGCTGGCCCAGCGCAACGCCCAGGGCCAGGTCCTCAAGCACAACCTGCTGGCCCTGCGCTCCACGCACGGCATCGACGTACACGTCACCTTCCGCGCACTGCCGCTCACCCCGCCCGTGAAGCTCTACCTCTTCAACAGGGAGGAGGCGCTGATCGGTTACTACATGCTCACGCGCCGGGAGGAGCGCATGGAGGGCGGCACGATGGAGATGTACGACGCCCTCGGCTCCCAGTCCCTCCTCTTCTCCTTCGAGAAGAACGCCGGGCAACGGGACACCGCCTTCGTGGAGCAGTCCCAGATGTGGTTCGACGCGCTCTGGGAGACGATCGCTTCGGATCTGACGCTGTCGTAGCGCGCCTTCGACCAGGACCATGGGCGCACCCCCCGCCTTCTGCCGTGTCGTCAACTTGCCGTCAGCTTCTGGCTGCTTGTCGTCCAATTGGACTGGTTGACTTACTTTGGCTTTGCCCGGACTGGTTGATCGACTAACCACCAGCCCAATGGGTGTGGTTAATTGACGGGAAGTGGTGTGTTAGTGGGGTGATGGAGGTAGGTTCGACCTGTGGGTACCTCAGGGAGTGCGGGCGGTGGAGAGCGCGGCGGCAAGGAGTTCCGGCGCGTCGAGGAAGCCCTGCGCAAGTGGCTGGAGGACGGGACGTACCCGCCGGGCAGCATGCTCCCGCCCCAGCGGCAACTCTCCGACGAGTTCGGTGTCTCCCGGGACACCGTGAAAGGCGTGCAGGAGAAGCTGGCCGAAGAGGGCTGGGTCAGTTCACGGCAGGGCAGCGGCGTCAGGGTGCTCAAGGCGCCGAGCGCGGGACAGCCGGGACGGGCGATGCCGGGACAGCCGGGACGGGCGACGCCGGGGCCGCTGATCGCCGCGGCCTTCAAGCAGCCCCATGTGTCCCTGGACGTCTACACCCTCACCTCCGAGACCCTGTACGGCCATGTCAGGGCGCGGGTCGAGGGCATCGTGAGCGGGAGGGTCGTGGTCCCCCAGAGCGTGTCCGTGCGCATGATGCTGCCGTCGCGGGACGCGCCGCTCGGCTACCCCCGATCCAAGGACCGCACCGACCCCAGCGTCTGGGAACGCTTCCTGGGTATCGCCCGCTTCTACGAGCAGCAGATGCGGGAGGTGCTCACACAGCTTCCCGACGAGGTCGAGGTCAGTCTGGAGATCCGTACGACGCCGCTGACCCCTCAGTTCAAGCTGTACGTGTTCAACGACACCGAGATGCTCTTCGGCCCCTACGAGGTCATCGAGAAGGAACTCCCGGCCGGCGGCGGAGGCCGGATGGTCCCGGGATTGGACGTCCTCGGCCTGAGCTCGGTCTACACCTACTTCCGCCGGGACGAGGACGAGGGGTCACGGGACTCGCAGTTCTTCTCCAGCATGCAGGCATGGTTCGAGTCCAATTGGACGCTGCTGGGCGATGACGGGACGGCGGGTTGAGGGAAACCATGGGCGTCCGCCAACGACTCGTGCGCGTCCTCGCGGAGCGCCGGCGACGCCGGAGTACCGCCGACGGGATGGTGGCCGCCGGCCATCACAACAGCAACCGAATCGCGCCCCTGGGACTGCCGCTTGCCTTCCTTTTGGGTGCGCGTTCCGGCCGCGTCCTCGCCAAGTTCCGCACACCTGTCGTGGCGCCCGAGGTCGTCCCGAGGATCTGGCGCGAGTCGGAAGTACTGCGTGTGGTGGCAGCCCACGTAGGCGAAGTCCCGCAGTGCTTGGCGGACTTCGGGGAGTGGTCACTGCATGGCTACCTGGACGGGCAGGTGCTGACCGACGAGGCTCCCGAGGGCATGGTCGGCGCCGAACGGCTCATGGCCCTGGCGGAGTTCTTCGCCCGCCTGGCCGATGTGCCGTGCGACGAACTGCCGCCCGTCCCCGCAGGCTGGCCCGAACAGGGCGACAGCCAGGGCTTCCTAGATTGGCTCGCCCGCTTCGCTGAGCAGGAGGTGCACCGGTCCAATCGAGCGCGTTTCGGAGAACTCTTCGACGCGGTCGGGATTCCGGTCGACGCGATGGACCGCTTCATGCGCTCCGTGCCCCTGCTGACCCGGCGCCCGCTCGCCCTGCTCCACACGGACGTTCACCGGGGCAATCTGGTCGTACGGCCGGGCCCGGACGGCGAACGACTGGCGGTCATCGACTGGGAACTCGCTCTGTACGGGGACCCGCTGCACGACCTCGCCACCCACATGGTCCGGATGGACTACGGCAAGGCGGAGCAGGAGCTGATGACCCACCTGTGGGCGGATGCCATGCGCCGCGCGGGCCACGCGGAGATGACCGCCGACATGGACCGCGACCTGCCCGTCTACCTCGCATTCGAGTACGCGCAGTCGGTGTTCGCCGACGTGATGCGCGCGGCGCTGAGCCTGCCGGACGACCCTGAAGAGCGGGATCTCGACCGCGCCGCCGCGATGGTGCGCCGGGCACTGCACCGGGCGCGCGAGCCGCTGAGCCTCGTGGACGCACCGCCGGACCCGTCCGCTGTGGTGGAAGCGCTGCGTCACTGGCGGGCTTCCGATCGGCGGGCGCCGACGTTTGGGTCAGGGCAGGAAAAAAGGGGAAACAGCGGGCAGCGGGGGGACGACGACAATCCCAGGGGCCGGAAGCCCCGGGACCGTGGAACGCACAAGATGTTTGGAGCGGCATGGTTGTTGATCTCGATGGCTTCGCTGACGCAGCGGAGCTTCTGGCGCCGGGCTCGGGGACGCGCTGCGTCCTGTTCGACTTCGACGGGCCGATCTGCCGCCTCTTTCCCGAGGGTTCGTCGAGGGGCGTCGCCGACGAGCTACGCGAACTGCTGACCGACTTCGGCGTGACGGACGTACTGACGCCACAGGAGCAGGCCGACAAGGACCCGCACGTGGTGCTGCGGGCTGTACACCGGTCCTCGCGGGGCGGCGAGTTCGTGGACTTGGTCAAGGCGCTCGAAGCGAAGGTCACCGAGGGCGAGCTGGCCGCCGCGCGGACCGCGTGGCGGACACCGGACGCCGACGTTCTCGTCCGGCAACTCGCCGAGCGGGGCCTGCGGTTGGCCGTCGTCACCAACAACGCTTCGGAAGCGGCCGACGCCTACCTCCAGGACAAGCACCTGCGTGAGTACTTCGAGGCCATCCACGGCAGGTCCGCCGACCCCGACCTCATGAAGCCGGATCCGGACGTCCTCTTTCGTGCCCTGCGGGACCTGGGCCTGCCCCCGGAGAGCGCGGTGATGATCGGCGACACCCCGACGGACGTCGAGGCGGCCGAGCGCGCCGGCGTCCGTTTCATCGGCTACGGCCGCAATCCCGAGAAGCGGGCGCGACTGCGTGACGCCGGGGCGAAGGTCGTGGTCGGGTCGTTTGGGCCGTTGGTCCACCAAGTGGGGGAGAGCGATGCCGACGAGCCGGAAGACCTCCTCGTCGGCGAGGCCGTGCGCCGCGCGGGTGGTGGGTGACGGCTTCAGTGGCAAGACGGCGCCGCCCGCCACCCGGGCGGCGCGCCACTTACACCTCCAGCACCACCTTCCCCACCACTCCCCGTCCCTCGATCACCGCATGCGCCTCCCCGGCCCGCTCCAGCGGAAACACCTCCCCGATCACCGGCTGCAGCTGCCCCGCCGTCGCTTCCCCGAGGGCGTACGCCGTCAGCCGCCGAAGCTCCTCGGGAGAGAACTGCACGTCCCCGATCCCGAACAGCTTGATCCCCCGCCGGGCCACCTCCTCGCTGTCCAGTTCAGCGAAGCCCCCTGAAGGCGCCCCATGGGCGGAGAAGCGGCCCCCGTCGGCGGTCAACGGGAGGGCCATGGCGCCGAGTTGGCCGCCCACCCCGTCAAGGACCACGTCGGCCGCCCCGCCCAGCGCCCCGCGGGCCTGCTCCGGCCAGTCGGCAGCAGAGGCATCCACGGCCGCATTCGCGCCCAACTCCCTTACCAGGGCCAGCTTTTCCGGCCCTCGCGCCAGTGCCACCACATGGGCGCCGTGTGCGGTGGCCAGCTGGATCAGGATCGTGCCCATGCCCCCGGACGCGCCGAGGATCAGCACTCGGTCCCCGGCCGACACCCCTGTGCGCTCGATCAGGCCGGTCGCCGTCACCCCGTCGTGGACCAGGGCCGCCGCCGGGAGGAGGTCCAGTTCGTCCGGTACGACCGTCAGGGCCGAGGTCGCGGCCACCGCTCGCTCCGCATAGCTGCCCCGCACGAAGGACGTCACCCTGCGGCCCAGCCACTCCCCGGGCACGTTCGGGCCGAGTACGGTGACCGTTCCGGAGACGCCGCCGCCGGGGACGTACGGGGGAGTGACCGGGAAGAATTCGCGGCCCCAGCCGGAGCGGACCTGGGTTTCCACGAAGATCGTGTCGGCGTACGCGACCTCGATCAGTACCTCGTCCGGGCCCGGGACAGGGTCCGGGAGTTCCACCGGGACCAGGACCTCGGGGCCGCCGAATTCCTTCACCTCTGCTGCTCGCATGGCGCCGAGCCTGCTACCTCAAGTGGGATTGAGGTCAAGGGACGGCCGTAGGCTCGGCCCCATGAGCGAGACGAGCGAGACGGGTGAGATCGGCCTGCGGGAGCGTAAGCGGCAGCGGATGTACCAAGCCGTGTCGGACATCGCGATCCGGATGTTCCTCGACCGGGGGTTCGATGCCGTCTCCGTCGCCGAGGTGGCTGCCGCGGCCGAGATCTCTAAGCCGACGCTCTTTCGGTACTTCCCGGCGAAGGAGGATCTGGTCCTCCACCGGTTCGCCGATCACGAGCAGGAGGCCGCGCGGATCGCCAGGCAGGGGCCGTCGCCCCTTGCCGCGTTGCGGGAGCACTTTCTCGACGGGCTTCGGCGGTCTGATCCCATCACCGGGCTGAACGGCGAGCCCGAGGTACTGGCCTTCAATGCGCTGCTCTACGGGACCCCCTCGCTGGTCGCCCGGATGTTCGAGTATCTGGAGCGTTCGGAGGCCGCGCTGGCCGAGGCGCTCGGCGGGGATCTGGACGCGCGGCTCGCCGCCGGGCAGATCGTCGCCGTGCAGAGGGTGCTCGCGCAGGAGAACCTGCGGAGGGTTGCCGGCGGGGAAGCCGTCGAGGACGTGCGGGCGGACGCCGTGGCGGCGGCCGAGCGGGCGTTCGCGCGGCTGGGGGACGGGCTGCCGCAACTCGCCCCGACTCGCGTTACCCAGTCAAAGATTTAACCCGGTTACGTTATTCCGGTACTCTCGACGGAATGACGGCCCTCCCTCACGAACGCGCCCACCACGACACCTGCCGAGCCGCCCTCGCCGCCATGGTCGAAGGCGCCGAGGAACACGTCGTCAGCGGTGAGGACGTCTCCGCCTCCGGGGCCGACGCCGAAGTGCTCGGGTACCGGCTGCGCAGCCGGGCGAAGGAGATGCGTGAGCTGCCCGAAGGGCCGTTGTTCTTCGGGCGGTTGGACTTCGGGGACACCGGCGAACACCGGGGGCAGAGCTATCACATCGGGCGGCTGCGCATCAGCGAGGATCCCGCCGCCCCACCCCTCGTCGTCGACTGGCGCGCCCCCGTCTCCCGCGCCTTCTACCAGGCCGGCGCCCACGACCCACAGGGCGTCGCCGTCCGCCGTCGCTTCGGCTGGCGGGCGGGCAGCCGGGGCGACTCCGCCGACCTCACCGGGTTCGAGGACGAGTACCTCGACCGTCCTGACCAGCAGGAACCCGGTCCTCCCAGCCGTATCCTCACCCACGAGATCGAGCGGCCCCGCGTCGGGCCCATGCGGGACATCGCCGCGACCATCCAGCCCGAGCAGGACGATCTCGTACGAGGTGACCTCGCCGTCTCCGTGTGCGTGCAGGGCGCCCCGGGAACCGGGAAGACCGCCGTCGGACTGCACCGAGCCGCCTACCTCCTCTACA
This sequence comes from Streptomyces sp. JLBG701, assembly GCF_058544905.1. Taxonomy (NCBI): domain Bacteria; kingdom Bacillati; phylum Actinomycetota; class Actinomycetes; order Kitasatosporales; family Streptomycetaceae; genus Streptomyces; species Streptomyces sp. JLBG701. Next base: position 5,369,786 of record NZ_CM178588.1, on the reverse strand, counting down.
CCCACTCCCAGCGCATCCGGCGCGGCGGACTGCTCATCCTCGGGCCCAACCGCACCTTCCTCTCCTACATCTCGGAGGTACTGCCCGCCCTCGGTGAGACCGGCGTACGCCAGTCGACCCTCCCCGAGGAGATCGCGCGCCAGCCCGTGACCGGCGGCGACGACGAGCGCGCCGCCGCCGTCAAGCACGACGTCCGGATGGCGGAGGTGCTGCGCCGCGCGCTGTACGCACGCGTGACCACCGACGGCATCAACTCCCTTTCCCTCACGGACGGTTCGTACCGCTGGCGGGTCTCGACGGACACGCTGACGCGGATCGTGGAGGCCGTGCGGGAGGAGAGTCCGCCGTACGCCGTCGGGCGGGAGCGGGTGCGGACGCGGGTCGTGGGGTGCGTTCGGGCGCAGGCCGAGCGGCGGGGTGAGGTGTGCGGGGCCGCCTGGGTGCGGAAGATCGGGCGAGCGGGTGTGGTGAGTGCGTTCCTCGACGCGGTGTGGCCTCGGGTGCGGGCCGAGGAGGTCGTCGCCGAACTGCTCGGTGACGAGCGGGCGTTGGCGGCCGTAGCCGATGGGCTGCTGGACGCGGACGAGCAGAAGGCGGTGCTGTGGGCGAAGCCGCCGCGCTCGTGGAAGTCCGCGCGCTGGTCGGCCGCCGACCTCGTCCTGCTCGACGAGGTCGCCGGGCTTATCGAGCATCCCGAGGGATACGGCCATATCGTCGTCGACGAGGCGCAGGACCTCTCCCCGATGGAGTGCCGGGCCATCGCCCGGCGGGCGGTCTTCGGTTCGCTGACCGTGCTCGGGGATCTGGCCCAGGGGACCACGCCCTGGTCGGCGCGATCGTGGGGCGAGTTGCTCGGACACCTGGGGAAACCGGACGCGGCCGTGGTGCCGCTCACGATCGGATTCCGGGTGCCGGAAGTGGTCGTAGGACTGGCGAACCGGCTGCTGGAGCGGCTGGACGTCGACGTCCCGGTCCCTCGATCACTGCGCGGGGACGGGGAGTTGAGGCTGCGGGCGGTGCCGGACGGTGGTGATGTGCTCGGCTCGGTCGTGGACGCCGTACGGGAAGCGCTGGTGAAGGAAGGGGCCATCGGGGTCCTCGCCGCCGACGCGGACGTGACCCGGGTGCGGCACGCGCTCGACGCGGCCGGGATCGTGGCGGCGGGGCCGGACGAGCTGGGGGCGCGGGTGGCGGTGGTACCGGCCAGTCTGGTCAAGGGACTTGAGTACGACCATGTCGTCGCCGTCGAGCCGGCGGCGATCGCGGAGTCGGAGACGCGGGGGCTGCACCGGCTGTACGTGGTGCTGACGCGGGCGGTGTCGCGGTTGGACGTGGTGCACGGGCGGCCGCTCCCTTTCTGACTTCTGCCTTCTGGCTTCTGCCTTCGGGAACGGCCGCCCGGCGGTGGCTACGCGGCGTCGAGCAAGGGCATCAACTGCTCTTCCTCGTACGTCAGATGGGCCTCCAGCTCGGCCGTGAGGCGCTCGACCTCGGCTCGGGTGGCGGCCGGATCCGTGTTCTCCGCGGTGACCACCCGGCGCAGGTCCTCCACGAGGGTCGCGATCCGTTCGTGTTCCTCGCCGAGGCGGGCCAGGACGGGGGCGGCGTGCGGGTAGCGGTCGGCGAGGAGCGGAAACATCATGGTGTCCTCGCCGGTGTGGTGGTTGTGCAGGCCCTGGCAGAACGTCAGGCAGTTGACGCGGAGTTGGGCGCCCAGACTGCTGCCCGTGCCCTTGTTCATCTCCTCGTGGATCAGGGCGAGTTCGTGGCGGAAGGCGTCGTGGACCACCTTGATCGCCTCGCCCGGCGAACCGGCGTTGATCTTCCCCGGGCCACCCTGGGAGATGTTGTACAGGGCCACCACCGGGATGACGCGGTCCGTCTTCTCCTGGTACGCCGCCCAGCCGGCGTCCGTCTCGACGGCTCGCGCGAAGGCGGTGTCGCGTTCCTCGCCGGTGAGGACGACGGCCCGTGCCTCGTAGGTGAACACGCCGCTCTCGACGGTGACTTGGGGGTGGGCGACGAGGTTGTGGAACCAGGCCGGGTGGCTGGGGGCGCCGCCGGCCGAGGCGATGACGAGGGTGCGTTCGCCGCCGTCGGGGAGGTAGCCGACGGGGGTGGTGTGCGGGGTGCCGGTACGGGCGCCGGTGGTGGTCAGCAGGAGGATGCGGGCACCCGCGAAGAAGCCGGTGAGCTGGCCGCGGTTGGCGCGGAACTCGTCGATGACGCGCTGGTTGAAGTCATGGATGTCGAAGGGGTCGGGCATTCTCTTCTTTCTCTCGGTCGCTGATCTGTGTTTGTACGACGGCCTGTACAAAGGCCTGTACGAAGACGGCGAAGAGAAAGAGAAACGGAGGGCCCCTGGCCCGCCGCGGCGGCCTCACTCAGAGGCCGGGCACCCAACTCGCTCACGGCACAAGGCCGACCCGGCAGTCATGGGAGGGACGCTACGGTCGTCCTCATGACCCACGCAACCGATTTCACCGGCGTCCCCACGACCACCCTCGCCGATCTGCTGGGCCGCAAGCAGGTCATGGACATCGGGATCCGGCCACTGTGGGGCCCGGTTCCCCGCGTCGCGGGCCCGGCGTTCACCGTCCGCTGCCCGCCCGGCGACAACCTCATGCTGCACGCGGCCATCCACCGCGCCGAGCCCGGTTCCGTCGTCGTCGTGGAGTCGGGTGACCTGGACTACGCGCTGGCCGGCGGCAACGTGTGTGCCGTTGCCGCGCGTCGGGGCATCACGGCGTTCGTCGCCGACGGGGTGATCCGCGACCTCGCCGAGGTACGTGACCTGGGCTTCCCCGTCTTCGCCCGTGGCGTCATCCCGATCCCGGGCACCAAGTCGGCCGTACAGCCGCTCAACGTTCCGGTGCGCTGCGGTGGTGTGCGGGTGGAGCCCGGCGACATCGTGGTGGCCGACGAGGAGGGCGTCGTGGTCGTACCGGCGGCCCGCCGGGAGGAGATCCTCACGGCAGCCCACACGAAACTGGCCAAGGAGGCGGCCGAGTCCCTTGAGGAGTGGGAGCGGACACACCGGGCACGGATCGACAAGATCCTGGCGGAGCAGGGATTCGAGGGCTGAGGGCTGGGGGATGGAGGATGGAGGCTGATCCGATGTCGGTGCTTCTCTTCCTCGATGTCGACGGGACCCTGCTCCCCTTCGGGGCGACGCGGCCGTACCCCGTCTACGAGACGGGCCATGCGCGGCCGCCGGCAGACGCCCCGCCGCTGCTGACCCGTATCGACCCCGCGCTCGGTCCGCGACTGCTGGCGCTGGGCTGTGAGTTGGTGTGGGCCACGACCTGGATGGACGACGCCAACGCGTGTGTCGCACCCTGGCTGGGCCTGCCGCCGCTGCCCGTACTGGACTGGCCGGATCCGGCCGACGACGAGCCGCCCGGCGGCGGTCTGCACTGGAAGACCCAGCCCCTCGTGGCGTGGGCCGCGGGCCGGTCCTTCGTCTGGGTCGACGACGAGATCGGGGAGGCCGATCGGGACTGGGCCGCAGCTCACCACCCGGGGCGGGCCCTCCTGCATCGGGTGGACCACCGGTACGGGCTCACCGAGGCGGACTTCGCCCTGTTGGGGGAGTGGTTGCGGGGCGGGTGATCGACTGGTGACGTGCACGGGTGCGGCGTACCGTCGAAAGGTGGCCGGAATGCGCCGCCACTGACCCTCTTCGAGGGCGCGATGCCATGACCAGCAACCCGCAGCCGACACCCGAGACGCGGACCGCCGCCGAGGCGCAGGAGAACGGCGGCGGACGTGGTAGTGGGATGGCCTTGTTGGTCATCGCCTCCTGTCAACTCATGGTGGTCCTCGACATCACCATCGTGAACATCGCCCTCCCGCACATCCAGAGCTCCCTCGACTTCTCCACGACGAGCCTGTCCTGGGTGGTGAACGCCTACACGCTCACCTTCGGCGGACTGCTGCTGCTCGGCGGCCGGGCCGGTGACATCCTCGGCCGGCGGCGGGTGTTCATCTTCGGTGTGCTGGTGTTCGTTCTCGCCTCGCTGCTCGGTGGGTTGTCGCAGAGCAGTGGCCAACTCCTCGCCGCCCGCGCCCTCCAGGGTGTCGGCGGCGCCATCGCGTCCCCGACCTCCCTCGCCCTGATCAGTACGACCTTCCGCGAAGGGCCCGAGCGCAACAGGGCGTTCGGGGTGTTCGCCGCGGTCTCGGCGGGCGGCGGTGCGATCGGGCTGCTGGCGGGCGGCATCCTCGTCGAGTATCTCGACTGGCGCTGGGTGCTGTTCGTGAACGTGCCGATCGGTCTGCTCATCGCCCTCGCGACCCCGCGCTGGATCCGCGAGTCCGAGCGCCACCCGGGCCACTTCGACCTGGCGGGCGCGCTGACCTCCACCATCGGCATGGTGCTGCTGGTGTACGGCTTCATCAGGGCCGCGCAGGAGGGCTGGCGCGACCCGTTCACGCTGGCCTCGTTCGGGGCGGCCGTGGTCGTCCTGGTGGTGTTCGTCCTGATCGAGCGGCGCTCCCGGCAACCCATCACGCCCCTGCACATGTTCGCCGACCGCAACCGCGCGGGCACCTACGGCATGATGCTGAGCCTCGCCGCCGCGATCTTCGGCATGTTCTTCTTCCTCACCCTGTTCGTGCAGAACGTGCTGGATTTCAGCCCCCTCCAGGCCGGCCTCGCCTTCCTGCCGGTGAGCGCGGTCATCGCGGTGGGCGCCGGGATCGCCTCCCAACTCCTGCCGAAATACGGGCCGAAGCCCTTCATGGTGACGGGCGCGATCCTGGCCGCCGCGGGCCTCGCCTGGCTGACCCTGACCGACGTCGACTCCACCTACGCGGGCTCCATCCTCGGTCCGATCCTGGTGTTCAGCCTCGGCATGGGCATGGAGTTCGTGTCCCTGACGCTGATGGCGCTGTCCAACGTGCGGACCGAGGAGACGGGCGCGGCCTCCGGGCTCCTCAACGCCACGCAGCAGGTGGGCGGTTCCCTCGGCCTGTCCATCCTGGTCACGATGTTCGGCACGGCCAGCAACAACGAGGCAGACAAACAGATCCCGGCCTTCCTCGCCCAGGCCACCCCCGCCGAACGGCTCCGCTTCCAGCGCACCGGCCAGCCCCCCGACCCCTGGGCCGACGAGATCCTCACCGCGGGCGTCTCCGCCGCCTTCGTCGTGGCCGCGATCTTCACCGCCATCGCCGCGGTGATCGCCCTCCTGGTCATCCAGGTACGGCCGTCCGACCTGGAACGGCTCAAGGGCGGGGCGGGGCCGGTTCCTTGAGCAGCCGCCACCTCACGACGTGACGAACCGGTACTTCAGGTGGGTGGCGACGGCGGTGTCGACCACCCTGACGGGCTCGATGTGCCGCCGCCCGTGGCCCAGTCCCTCTTCGAAGAGCCGCAGTCCCGCTCCGAGGAGTGCGGGTACGACGTGCAGCTGCAGCTCGTCGATGAGCCCCGCCCCGAGGTACTGCCGCACCGTGCTCGCCCCGCCCGCGATGTCGACGTTCCGGTCGCCGGCGGCGGCCTTCGCCTGGTCGAGGGCGCTGTGGATGCCGTCGGTGACGAAGGTGAAGGTGGTGCCGCCCTGCTTGACGAGGGTCGGCCGGGGGCGATGGGTGAGGACGAAGACCGGGGTCCGGAAGGGCGGGTTGTCGCCCCAGAACTCCTCGCCGGTGTCGTACATCATCCGGCCCATGACCACGGCTCCGGTGGCGTCGAACCACTCGCGGATCAACTCCGAGTCGCGGTTCTCCTCCCCGCCGGTCATGCCCTGGCGCTCCCGCCAGCTCGCCAGCTCGTGCATCCAATCGAAGAGCAGCTCGGCGCCGTCGCCGCCGGGGTTGTCGATGGAGACGCCGGTGCCGGCGATGTAGCCGTCGAGGGAGATGGCCAGATCCGCGGTTACGGTCACGATGGGTGCTCCTGAGTCCTGTGTTCCTGCGAGTCCTGGATGGGCTGCCTTCACTCCTACGTCGATCGGGAACCGGCGTATTCGACAGCTGCCTCTGGACGCGCTGGGGGAGCTTGCCCGGGGGTGAACCATCGCCCGGCCGGCGTGTCGGCCGTCCGGTCCGCGCAGTGGACGTATCGAAATCGCGCCCCACGTAACCTCTTCCCGTGCCAGCCTCCCGCCTGCATCGCGTCGCCGTCCTTGTGCTTGAGGGTGCGAAGCCGCTCGACGTCGGAATTCCCGCGCAGGTCTTCACGACCCGCGCGAGCATGCCGTACGAGGTGCGGGTGTGCGGGGCGGCACCCGGGCTCGTGACCGGTGGCGACGGCCTCGCGTACTCCGTCGCCCACGGCCTCGACGCGCTTGCGTGGGCCGACATCGTCTTCGTCCCCGGCTACCGGTTCCCGGACCGCGACGACCCGCCGCGGGCCGTCGTCGAGGCGCTGATCGCCGCCCATGACCGGGGCGCGCGGCTCGCCGCCATCTCGACGGGCGCCTTCGCGCTCGCCGCCACGGGCCTGCTCGACGGCAGACGCGCCACGACGCACTGGCACTACACGCGGGCCCTCATGGCCAGGCACCCGCTCGTCCAGGTCGACGAGAACGTCCTGTTCGTCGACGAGGGCAGCGTGCTCACCTCGGCCGGCGCCGCCTCCGGCATCGACCTGTGCCTGCACATCCTGCGCGGCGACCTCGGAGTGGCCGCGTCCAACCACGCGGCCCGGCGTCTGGTCGCGGCCCCCTACCGCAGCGGCGGCCAGGCCCAGTACGTGCCGCGCAGCGTCCCCGAGCCGCTCGGCGAGCGGTTCGCGGTCACCCGTGAGTGGGCGCTGCACCGGCTCGGCGATCCCCTCACTCTCGACATACTGGCGCGGCAGGCGGGGGTCTCGCCGCGCACGTTCTCCCGGCGCTTCGTCGAGGAGACCGGCTATACGCCGATGCAGTGGGTGATGCGCGCCCGCATCGACCTGGCCCGCGAACTGCTCGAACGCTCGCAGCGCAGCGTCGAACAGATCGCCACCGACGTGGGGCTCGGTACGGGTGCGAACCTGCGCCTGCACTTCCAGCGCATCCTCGGCACCACACCGAGCGAGTACCGGCGCACCTTCACCCGGGGCGAGTGACCGCCCGGCAGGGTGTGGCCGATGGGGTGTGGCGGGATCCTTTTGAACCATGGCGATCCCGCCACTGTCAGAGGCGCCGGCCGCGGGCGAGCCTGGTCTGGAAGGGTCTGGAAGGGAAGGGACACCACTCATGACTCGCATCGCCATCAACGGATTCGGCCGCATCGGACGCAATGTGCTGCGCGCACTGCTGGAGCGCGACAGCGCCCTCGAGATCGTCGCCGTCAACGACCTCACGGAGCCCACCACTCTCGCCCGGCTGCTCGCCTACGACAGCACGGCCGGCCGGCTCGGGCGCCCGGTGACCGTCGACGGGGACGCCCTCGTCGTCGACGGCCGTCGGATCACGGTGCTGGCCGAGCGCGAGCCGGCGCAGCTGCCGTGGGCCGAACTCGGCGTCGACATCGTCCTGGAAGCCACCGGCCGCTTCACCTCGGCCAAGGCCGCCCGGGCCCACCTCGACGCGGGCGCCCGCAAGGTGCTCGTCAGCGCGCCGTCGGACGGCGCCGACGTCACGCTCGCGTTCGGGGTCAACACCGACGCCTACGACCCGGCCGTGCACACGATCGTCTCGAACGCCTCCTGCACCACCAACGCGCTCGCGCCGCTGGCCGCCGTCCTCGACGAACTCGCCAGTATCGAGCACGGGTTCATGACGACGGTGCACGCCTACACACAGGAGCAGAACCTGCAGGACGGCCCGCACCGCGACGCCCGTCGCGCCCGAGCCGCCGGCATCAACATCGTGCCGACCACGACCGGCGCCGCCAAGGCGATCGGCCTGGTGCTGCCCAACCTCGACGGCAAGCTGTCGGGCGACTCGATCCGCGTACCGGTGCCGGTGGGCTCGATCGTCGAACTCAACACGACGGTCGCCCGCGACGTGACACGCGACGACGTGCTGACGGCCTACCGCACGGCGGCGGAGGGCCCGCTGGCAGGCGTCCTCGAATACTCGGAGGACCCGCTGGTGTCGTCGGACATCGTGGGCAACCCCGCCTCGTCGATCTTCGACTCGGCCCTCACGCGCGTCGAGGGCCGCCACGTCAAGGTGGTCGCCTGGTACGACAACGAGTGGGGTTTCTCGAACCGCGTGATCGACACACTCGAACTCCTCGCGACCCGCTGACCGGACCGCCCAGAACCTAACGGCCTAGGAGCTCCAGTCAGCGGGGGCGAGCGGCACTGAGCGGCCGGCGGCGTGATCGTGAAGGCGCTGGGTCAGTTCTGGAAGGTCGTACTTGATCGTCACCCGCCGTCGCCGCTCGCGGCCGGAGTCTGCGACCCATCGCGGGCGCCGACGACTGCGCAGGAGCATAGAAGCGGGGTTCGGACATCGAGGCATCGATGACTCCCTCGGTCACAAGTGGCATGGCACACTTTTGCAAGCAGGTGCTTGCAAAAGTTAGCGCGGGTGGGGCAAGGTAGGGGTATGGCATCGCTCAACGTCGGCAATCTCGGTGAGTACCTGCGCGAGCAGCGGCGCAACGCGCAGCTGTCGCTCAGGCAGCTCGCCGACGCCGCCGGGGTGTCCAATCCGTATCTGAGCCAGATCGAGCGCGGGCTGCGCAAGCCGAGCGCGGAGGTGTTGCAGCAGGTCGCGAAGGCGCTGCGGATCTCCGCCGAGACGCTGTACGTGCGTGCCGGCATCCTCGACGCCGAGCGGGACCTGGTCGAGGTGGAGACGCGTGCCGTCATCCTCGCCGATCCCACGCTGAACGAGCGGCAGAAGCAGGTGCTGCTCCAGATCTACGAGTCCTTCCGCAAGGAAAACGGGTTCGAGATCGGCACAGCCGGCGAGGACGGCATAGATACGCCGGGCTCTCAGGACAGTGACACCGCCGTGAGCGGCACCCGCACGACCGACGGCAGCGACGCCGACCCGCAGCAGACGGCCAGTTGAGCGAGAAGCTGATCACCAGGGTGACCACCAAAGTGAGCAGCAAGAACGCGACAACCGGCAAAACGCCCGCGGAAACCAAAACCCTCAGCTGAAAGCGACCCGGGAGGTCCACCCTCATGGCCATCACCGACGACCTGCGCAAGACCCTCAGCGACCCGACCCCGCTCTACTTCGCCGCCGGCACCGCCGATCTGGCCCTCCAGCAGGCCAAGAAGGTGCCCGGCCTGGTCGAGCAGCTGCGCGCCGAGGCGCCGGCCCGCATCGAGGCCGTACGGGGCACCGACCCCAAGGCGGTCCAGGAGAAGGCCGCGACCCGTGCCAAGGAGGCCAGTGCCCGCGTCAAGGAGACGCAGGAGACGCTCCAGGCCAAGGTCACCGAGTTCATCGGCACCCTCGACTCGGACTTCAAGAAGCTCAGCACCAACCTCGACGCCGACCTGAAGAAGTTCGGCGAGAGCGCCCAGGACTTCGCGCTGCGTTCCGTCGGCGTCGCCGCCGAGTACGCCGTCAAGGCCCGCGAGACCTACGAGAAGGTCGCCGAGCACGGCGAGCAGGCCGTGAAGACCTGGCGCGGCGAGGCCGCCGAGGAGATCGAAGAGCTGGCCGTGGCCGTCGAGCCGAAGCCCGAGCCGGTCGAGGTCAAGGAAAAGGAAGAGGAGAAGCCGGCCCCCGCGCCGGCCGCCGAGGCCCAGGCCGCGCCCGCCCCGGCCAAGAAGGCTCCGGCGAAGAAGGCCCCGGCCCGCAAGGCCGCCGCCAAGAAGACGACGCCGCCCGCCAAGTGACACGAACGGGTGATCGGTAACGGGTCGGGCACTCCTGGAGTGCTCGGCCCGTTCTGCGGGTAGCGGGTTTGCGGTTGCGGGTACGGTGACCGCGTAGGGACTATCCGAGTCTGGTGGTGGACGTAGTGCTGATGCAGGGGTTCGTCGGGTTCATGTGGCTGCTGAGCACGGCCCTGACCCTTTTCAGCGGCTTCGCGCTCTTCGACGCCGCCGTGCGTCGCGATGACGCCTATCGCGCGGCCGACAAGCAGACCAAGCCCTTCTGGCTGATCATCCTCGGCATCGCCTTCGTGGTGAGCCTGATCTTCAACATCCTGTCGTTCCTGCCGATCATCGGCCTCATCGCGACCATCGTGTACATGGTCGACGTACGCCCGGCGATCCGCGCCCTCCCGGGCGGCGGCCGCCCCCGCAAGGGCGGAAGCAGCAGCGACGGCCCGTACGGCCCGTACAACGGTGGCCGCTGAAACCACTAGAGGGGCGCGTCAGCGCCCTCTAGGGGCGCGGGGCTGTGTCGATATGCGGCTCCGCCGCGTGGGCGCGACCAGCCACAACGGACCCGCAGTCGGCGCACGACAGACGTTCCAACGGCGACTCCCCGCTCACCCGGTGCGGTCAAGCAGCAGCACTGCCACGTCATCCGTCAGCTCGCCCCCATTGAGCTCCCGCACCTCATTGACCGCCGCCCCCAACAACGCCTCCCCCCGCAACCCCTCGGAGAGCTGGCGTCGAACCATCTCCACCATCCCGTCCTGCCCAAGCCGCTCCCGCCCCTCACCGATCCGCCCCTCGATCAGACCATCGGTGTAGAGCATCAGACTCCACTCGGCCCCCAGCTCCACCTGCATCCGCGGCCAGCGCGCCCCGGTCAGCAGACCAAGGGCAGGCCCGTTGTTGTCGTAGGGCAGAAGTTCCGCGGGCCGCCCAGGACGGGCGATCAGCGGGGCCGGGTGCCCGGCCAGGCACAGGCCCGCGCGCCGCCCGTCCGGCGCGATGTCCACCGTGCACACCGTCGCGAAGATCTCGTCATCGGAGCGCTCATGCTCCAGCACTTGCTGCAACGTGCCGAGCAGCTCGTCCCCGCACAGCCCCGCCAGGGTCAGCGCACGCCAGGCGATCCGCAGCTCCACGCCGAGGGCGGCCTCGTCGGGGCCATGCCCGCAGACGTCGCCGATCATGGCGTGCACGGTGCCGTCGGGCGTGCGGACGGTGTCGTAGAAGTCGCCGCCGAGCAGCGCGCGGGAGCGGCCGGGGCGGTAGCGGGCGGCGAAGCGCAGCGGGGAGCCGTCCAGGAGCGGGGTGGGCAGCAGGCCGCGCTCAAGGCGGGCGTTCTCCTGGGCGCGCAGCTTGGACTCGGTGAGCCGGCGTTCGGCCGTGTCGGAACGTTTCCTCTCAACGGCGTAGCGGATCGCGCGGCTCAGCAGCCGGCCGTCCAGCTCGTCCCGGAAGAGGTAGTCCTGGGCGCCCACGCGCACGGCCTCGGCGCCGCGCTCGGCGTCGCTCGACGCGGTGAGCGCGAGGACGGCGTGCCGGGGGGCGAGCTTCAGCACGTGCTTGAGCACGGCGAGCTCTTCGTCGCCCTCGCCCGCTCGGCCCGGGGCCGGCAGCGCCAGGTCCAGCAGGATGCAGTGGACGTCATCGGTGAGCAGCCGCGCTGCCTCGGTGAGGTTGCGGGCGGTGCGGACACGGATCGGCTTGCCGGTCGGGTCGAGCAGCTCGGGCACGATCGGCGAGCCGCCGGGGTCGTCCTCGATCAGCAGCAGGGTGAGATGACCGCCGACGGCGGTGCTGCCCGTGCTGTTCGTGGCGCCCGGGGCGCTGGTGGCGTTCGAGAAGTTCGCGTTGCTGTTGCTGTCGCTGTTGTCGGCCGTGACTTCTGTGCGCGGGGCCTCATTGCCCGAGGGGCCGCCCACTGTGGACGCGGCCTGCGCCTGACCAGTTTCCACGGCCGGGATCGCTCTCTGCCGCGGTACGGGTACGGGCATCGTTTGAGTTCCTTCCCTCCCCCCGAGGGCACGGTGGGGCGAGGGACCTCGACCCACCGACCGGGACCATAGCGGTAGTCGGCGCCGCAACGGAATGGTGTGAGGCGCGTCGCTCTGCCAACGGCCGCTGTCATATGCCGCGTTCCGTAACGCAGTTGGACAGGGTGGTACGGGACCGGGAATGACGAAGGTCACGTTGGTGGCGTGTTTGGGGGTCGTGGGGCGTGCGCTGAGTCACGTGGCCCAGGTCACCGCGCCGGAGCCGCCCACAATTCCTTACGCATCCGGACGAACCACGCCAAGTATCTCCATCGACCCCGCCCCCGCGAGCGTCACCGTTCGCCCCGGCCGCGGGGCGTGGATGATCGCGCCGTCGCCCACGTACATCGCGACATGGCTGGCATCGTCGAAGTAGATGATCAGGTCGCCGGGCCGCATGTCCTTCACGTCGATGTGCTTGAGCTGGTTCCACTGCTCCTGCGAGGTGCGCGGGATGGCCTGCCCGGCGCTCGCCCAGGCCTGTGAGGTCAGGCCGGAGCAGTCGAACGTCCCCGGCCCCTCGGCGCCCCATTCGTACGGCTTGCCGATCTGGGCCGTCGCGTACTCCACGGCCTTCTTGCCCTCCGCGGACGCCTTGCCGTTGATCTCGTCGAGTATCCCGGAGTCCAGCCACGTGGTCTGTGCCTGGTAGGCGGCCTTCCGCTCCAGCTCGGCGAGACGCTCCTTCTCCTCCTTCTCCAGCTGGGATTCGAGCTTCTCGGCGGCGGCGATCTGCTTCTCGATCTTCTTCTGGGCCGCGGCCCTGGCCTTGCGGTTCTCCTCCAGCTGCGCCCACTGGGCGGAGGCGTCCTTCGCGTACTGCTCCAAGTCCTGCTGGGTACGCGTCATTTCCGCGATCAGGCCCTTGGTCGCGCGCTCGCCCTGGAGTATCCGGCCGGCGCCGTTGAGAAAGGTCTGCGGGTTGTCGCTCAGCATCAACTGGGCCTCGGCCGGCAGTCCGCCGGTGCGGTACTGGGCGCGGGCGGCGGCGCCCACGCGGTCCTGCAACTCGTCCAGCTTCTCCTGGCCCTCGACGATCTTCTGGGCGAGCGCGACGATCTCCGCGGACTGCTTCTCGGCCTTCTCCTCGGCCGCGTTGTAGGCATCCGTGGCGACGGCGGCGTCGTGGTAGAGCGCGTCGAGCTTCTCGCGGACGGCCTCAAGATCCTTGCTGGGCGCGAGAGTCAAGGTCGGGTTCGAGGTCGCGGTCGAGGACGGAGTGGCCGTCGGCGTCGAACTCGGCGTCGGCGTCGGGCTCGCGAACGCCGTGCCGGGTGCCGCCAGCACGGTGACCGCACAGACCACGCTCACGGCAACCGTGATCAGGCCGCGCTTGCCCGCTCCCATATCTCTGCCCCCAAAGCTGATTTACCGTCAGTAACTTACGGACGCCTGGGGGATCGTGCCACGATCACGCACGGAACAACAGAGGCCGTACGAGGTCATACGTGACCGTATCGAGTCAGGGCGCACCCGGACGAGTACTCCCTTCCCCCCTTCCCGCCCCTCCCAAGACGATCTCCCCATCAGTGTGACGAACGACTCGCGGAGATCGTTCCCCGCAGGTCAGAACGGGGCGGAGTATCCCAATTACCCCAGGGATATCGGCGGTTACGAGTACCCGGCCGCGCCGCCGACAGTGGCTACGAGTCCCCGGCCGTACTGCCTGTGGCGGTTGCGACTCCCAGGCCGTACTGCCTAAAGCGGCTACGACTACTCGCCCGCACCCCCGCCGACTACACCCCCGGCGCCAACGCCTCCCACGCCACCGTCACTTCCCCCAGCCGCCAGCGCGCCGGCGAGTCCGTCACCGGCCAGTCCGCCGTAAGGTCCCGCACCGCGCGGATCCACCTCTGGCGGGCGCCGTAGGAGGCGTAGGGCGCGGCGGCGGCCCACGCGCGGTCGAAGTCGCGCAGGAAGGCGTGCACGGGCTCGCCGGGGACGTTGCGGTGGATGAGCGCCTTCGGGAGCCGTTCGGCGAGGTCGGACGGGCGCTCCAGGGAGCCGAGTCGGGCCGCGAAGGTGACTGTCCGCGGCCCCTCCGGACCGAGCGCGACCCACACATGCCGCCGCCCGATCTCGTCGCACGTCCCCTCGACCAGCAGCCCGCCTTGGGATGACTCCGTCGGTCGGGCCAGGCGGCTGCTCAGTCGCTGCCACACCTCGGCGACCTCGGACTCCTCGTACTGCCGCAGCACGTTCGCCGCGCGGATCAGCAGCGGGCGCTGGGGGATCGGGATCTCGAACCCGCCGTGCCGGAAGGCGAGGCCTTCACGTTCGTAGGGCCTCGCTGCCGCGACCCGGGCCGGTTCGATTTCTACGCCCACGACACGCGCGCGTGGCGCGACGGTGCGGAGTCGGGTGAGCAGTTCGACCGCGGTCCAGGGGGCGGCGCCGTAGCCGAGGTCGACCGCCACGGGATCGGTGGCGCGGCGAAGCTCTGCACCGTGCGTGGCCGCGATCCAGCGGTCCATTCGGCGCAGGCGGTTGGGGTTGGTGGTCCCGCGCGTCACTGTTCCCACGGGGCGGGATGCGCGGGCTGCCATGGGTACGAGGGTATGCGGGCCGGTGTCGCGTATGCGCACGCATCCCATCCTCGAACGGTTGAGCGATGACCGGTAATGATTAGGCAAAGCCATGTAAGCAGGAATGGGAATGGCGCCCTCCGACGTTGCACAGCCTTGGAGGGCGCCCCCAGGCCCTCCGACAGGCATGCCCGGAGCAAGGAGGACGCCACGTGAGCCAGTACGTCAGCAGGCTCGGGCGTCGCTCCCAGGGAACGGCGACACCCTCGCGGCTCAGGCTCCCGCACCGCCGCCCCCGCCGCGTGGCGATGCTCTCCGTGCACACCTCACCGCTCCACCAGCCGGGCACCGGCGACGCCGGCGGCATGAACGTCTACATCGTCGAGCTCGCGCAGCGCCTCGCCGCAATCAACATCGAGGTCGAGATCTTCACGCGCGCGACGACGGCCGCACTCCCGCCGTCGGTCGAACTCGCGCCGGGCGTCCTGGTCCGCCACGTGGACGCGGGCCCCTACGAAGGGCTGGCGAAGGAGGACCTCCCGGCCCAGCTGTGCGCCTTCACACACGGCGTGATGCAGGCCTGGGCCGGCCACCGCCCCGGCTACTACGACCTGGTCCACTCCCACTACTGGCTCTCCGGCCACGTCGGCTGGCTCGCCGCCCAGCGCTGGGGCGCCCCCCTGGTACACGCCATGCACACGATGGCCAAGGTCAAGAACGCCAACCTGGCCGACGGCGACACCCCCGAGCCGGCCGCCCGCGTCATCGGCGAGACCCAGATCGTCGCGGCCGCCGACCGCCTCATCGCCAACACGGCCGAAGAGGCCGACGAGCTCGTACGGCACTACGCCGCCGAGCGCGCCAAGGTCGCCGTAGTCCACCCGGGCGTGAACCTCGACCGCTTCCGCCCGGCCGACGGCCGCGCCGCAGCCCGCGCCCGCCTGGGCCTCCCGCAGGACGCGGTGATCCCGCTCTTCGCGGGCCGAATCCAGCCCCTCAAGGCCCCCGACATCCTCCTCCGTGCCGTCGCCGCCCTCCTCGACGAGCGCCCCGACCTGCGCGGCAACATCGTCGTACCGATCGTCGGCGGCCCCAGCGGCAGCGGCCTGGCCAAGCCCGAGGGCCTGCAGAAACTGGCGGCCCGCCTCGGCATCGCGGACGTCGTACGATTCCGCCCGCCCGTCGGCCAGGACCAGCTCGCGGACTGGTTCCGAGCCGCGTCGGTCCTGGTCATGCCCTCCTACAGCGAGTCCTTCGGCCTGGTCGCCATAGAGGCCCAGGCGGCCGGCACACCGGTCCTCGCGGCAGCGGTCGGCGGCCTCCCGGTGGCCGTACGCGACGGCGAGACCGGCTTCCTGGTCCAGGGCCACAATCCGTCCGACTACGCGCGCGTGCTGAGCCAAGTCGCCGACGACCCGGCCCTCCCGTCCCGCATGGGCGCGGCCGCGGCCCGCCACGCACAATCGTTCGGCTGGGACACGGCGGCAGCCGCGACGGCCGACGTCTACACGGCCGCCATGCACGCCCACAGGCGTCGCGTACGCTCCCACCATGGGTGAAGCAGAGCAGAGGGCGGCGCAGGTCATCGAGGGTTTCCTCAAGGGCGCCGAGCTGGAGTGGGAGAGCCCGGACGCGGGGAACTACGTGGTGAAACTCCCCGGCACCCGCAAACTGTCAACGACGGTTTCCCTCCTGGTCGGCCGCCACTCCCTCTCCCTGAACGCCTTCGTCATCCGCCACCCCGACGAGAACGAACCGGGCGTCCACCGCTGGCTCCTGGAACGCAACCTCAAGCTCTACGGCGTGAGTTACGCGGTGGACCAGCTCGGTGACGTGTACGTCACCGGCAAGCTCCCCCTGGCCGCCGTCACCACCGACGAGATCGACCGCATCCTCGGCCAGGTCCTGGAGGCGGCGGACGGCGCCTTCAACACACTC
Source organism: Streptomyces sp. JLBG701 (assembly GCF_058544905.1). Lineage (NCBI taxonomy): Bacteria > Bacillati > Actinomycetota > Actinomycetes > Kitasatosporales > Streptomycetaceae > Streptomyces > Streptomyces sp. JLBG701. Next base: position 5,353,560 of record NZ_CM178588.1, on the reverse strand, counting down.
CTGGAACTGGGCTTCGCTACGGCGATCCGCAAGGAGTACGAGTGGCGGGTGTCCCGGGGCGAGTCGACGCGCAACCTGGACGCGTTCGCGCATCTGACACGGCCGTCGGCCGACTGATCCCGACTCCCGCCGATCCTCCGGACCTCAGAGGCCCGCGCTGTTCCGGTAATGCCCCGGGGTCACCCCCACCAGCTTCTTGAAGTGCCGGGTGAGATGCGCCTGGTCGAAGAATCCGGTGGCCGCCGCCACGTCACCCGGCGAGCGCCCCTCCAGCAGCAGGCGCCGGGCCAGGTCGACGCGTCGGGAGTTCAGATACTGGTGCGGTGCGATGCCGTAAGCCCCGCTGAACGCCCGTACAAGATGCGCCGGATGGGCCTGCACCAACCCCGCGGCCTCCTCCAGCGACAGCCCTTCGACGACGCGTTCGTCGAGGAGCTCCCGCAGCCGACGTGCGAGGCCGGGATCGCGGCGGGCGTGTTCCAGTTCCAGCCGGGGCCGCAACAGCGCACGCACCCGCCCGCCGATCAGTGTCAGGCGACTCTCGGCCTCCAACTCCTCGCCGGGCCGGCTGAGCGCCGTGTGCAACTGCCCAACCCGCAGCCGCAGTACGGGATCCCGCAGATCGGGGCCGTCGACGGCGGCCCCGATGAGGTCGTCGCCGAGATGCGTGGAGTCGAGGTAGACGACCCGCTTCCGGAATCCGTCCGGCGTGACCGGCGAGCCGTTGTGCGGAACGTGCGGTGGCAGCAGGGACACCGTGTCGTGCGGGGTGCCGTGCTCATGCCGGTCGAGGTCGTACCGTACGGCGCCGTCGTCCACGATGAGCAACGTCCACGCCTCATGTACGTGCATCGGGTAGGCGTACCCGGTGAAGTGCGCGTGGAAGACCTCCACGACACCCGGGACGGCCGGGCGCCAGGCGGAGACTTCCTGCCGGGCGGCCATGCAAAGAACGTACAAGACGACGCCGTACGACGGACGGCAGTCTCGGTGCATGAGCAGCATGAACACCACGAGCACTGAACCGATTCGCTTCGACACCAAGATCGCCGTCCTGCTGCGGGAGGACCTGGAGCCCTGGCAACGGCTGAACGTCACCGCATTCCTCGTGAGCGGCCTCGGTACGGCGACCCCCGAGGTGATCGGCGCCCCCTACGAGGACGCCGACGGCATCCCCTACCTCCCGATGTTCCGCCAGCCGGTCCTGGTCTTCGAGGGCACGAAGGAGCTGTTGAAGTCGGCCCACGCGCGCGTGCTGTCCCGTGGGCTGCCTCGCGCGATCTTCACGTCGGACCTGTTCACCACGGGCAACGACCGCGACAACAGGGCGGCGGTACGGGCCGTGGGGACGGGGGAGTTGGACCTGGTGGGGGTGGCGGTGTACGGGCCGCGGAACGCGGTGGACAAGGTGATGAAGGGGGCGCGGATGCATCCGTGAGCGAGCGACGTAGCGCCTTCCGCCTCACATTGTCAGGTGTGAAGTCGCATGGTCCCGGCAGTCTCGCGGAGATCACGCTTCGTCCATGGCCACCGCGTTCGTCAGGGCCTTCTTCCAGGCCAGCGTCAGCCGGTGTATCTCGTCGTTGCCGAGTTCCCTCGCCTGCTCTCTGGCCACCGGGAGTAACGTGACCTGGATTCTTGTCAGTTCCTCCGACTGCATGGCCAGTTCCGCGAGGATCCTTGCGCTGCGGTCCGTGCCGGTGAGCAGCGGAGCCCAGCGAGCGATGACGGATCGGAAACCGTGAGAGAGGCCGCGCAGTAGCGAATACGCGGCGATCAACCAGTCAGGGCCCCTGGTGAGAATCTCCAGTCTCTGTTCCGCGGAAGGCGCCCCTGAAACCCCGTTGATCACCAGGTGCTCCCCGACCTCCGGCAGACCATTGCGCGCCAGGGCGAGTTCCCCGCTGTTCCCCGCTCTATCTGGTGCGCTTGTGGTGCGGTGGTCCCATCTTCGTTTGGCGCCGTCGACGCCTCGGCTTGGCCGTACAGGTCGGCGCGGACGTGATCCTTGGTCGCTTCAAGCGGTGCAGCGTAGTCGGGCATGAAGATTTCGCTCAGCGTAGTGTCCAACGTTCCTGAGATCGCGTAGATCGGTGACCAGACGGCTCGGTCGCGCACGATGCCCTTGAGGTCGTCGCACTGGAACATCACCTGGTACAGCCAGTCGGGCAGCACAGTCCGCTTCAGCGCATCAGTCTCAGTCGCGTAGGGTGGCGCCGCGTCTTGGTCATCCGCTCTCGGACGTGCTCCGGCGGCAACTCTGCCGCGAGTCGGGCCAGTTCTTCGAAGATCGACAGATACGTTCCGCCGCCCTCGCCCCGCAACTCCCGCTCTCGCTCCACGAACGGCCGGACAGCCTGCCAGACCGAGGTGATCCGGGTCCGCAGGACCGTGACCAGCAGGGTTTCGTCGAGCAGCCCGAAGACTGCGAGGTTAGCGAAGGACTGGTAGTAGTAGACAACGCTGTAGAGCGCCGCCTTGGCCTCACCTGGCAACCCGCGGACTCCGGCCTCCGGGTCGTGCTCCACTCCCAGGCGCGTGCACACGTAGTCGTGCTGCTCGTGAAACTCGACGGACCGGAACTCGGCGAGCAGGTCGACCATCACCGATATGTGATTGCCGTGCTGCGCGATGCGGGCCTGCCGCGCGCTGAACACGATGGAGGTCACCACTGCCACGACGGCGATGGCCGTGGTCACGACGTTGAAGACGACAGAACTGTCCATCCAGTCACCGTATGGACCCTTCACCCCGAGCGCATGCCCGATAAGGCCTCGAATTGCGTCACACGCCTGGGTTTTCGTCGCGGCCGCGCATGCTCCTGTTGCAGCAGGTGTGCTGACCAAGGGCGATGGAGGTGACCCAGCAGCCATCCGCGGCAGCGCGACCGGCTCTTGAAGGGACGACGGGCCTTACAGAGCGCCTTCACCATGCAGCTCGATCTTGGCAGCGAGGACGAAGCGTGTTTCTGCCTCACCGAATTGACGAACGGCATCGAGGTACGAGCTCCGTTCTGGCACGAGAATGGCACGGTCCCACGGTGGCGGTGAGGCAACTGACTTATGTCGCGCCCGGGCGGGGCTTTCGCTGTCCGGCCTGGTGTTCACTAGGCGCATGACGGTCGGGTCAGAGCAGCACCCCTTGAGAAGTGCGATCTCTGCCCTCAGCGATGCTGTCTTCGGAGATCTTCGACGGTCTCCCCTCGGCTGGGCTGGCGTACGGGCGTGGGAAGCCGCTCACGGCATCGAGCTACCAGAGCCCTACCGTACGTTCGTCGCGGAGGTTTCCAACGGTTCGTCGGAGGGTGCATCCATGGCTCACCGGCTCCTTCCGTTGGGAAACCTGCCTGAGAACTGGCAGAGCTGGAAGGCCGATTGTTGGCTCAGCCCCGAACCATTCGATGGAACGACTGAGCGCAATTTCACCGAGCCGTTCCCGCTGGCGGAGGAGTGGCAGTGGGAGTACGACTACTACGACCACGATGAGCACTCACCTCTACTCCACGGCATCTATCAGAGCGGCTCGGTTCTCCTGGGTGGCAACCGCGACTGCGAGTTCTGGGTACTCGTGGTCACGGGGTCTCAGCGAGGCCGGGTCTGGTGGCTGGGGGATGGATGCGCGGCTCCGTACGCGGATGCGGGGCAGGAAAACGAGCCTGAGGCCGACTTCGTGGCCTGGTTCCAGGAGTGGCAAGCCGACCGAGGCTGGTGGTCCGAACACGTCGACGGGTAGGTCTCATCGGGCGGTTGCCTGATCTGATCGGCCGAAGGGCCTGCTCTGACGGGCAGGCCCATGTACTCGGGCTTCTGATCCGTAGCTCTAGCCGGATCGGCCAGCGACGTTTCGGCCGCTACCAAGCCACAGAGGGACGCTACCGGATGCGGGCAATTAATGGGATTGCGGTACCTGGCTGCTTTATCGCAAGATCCAAACGGGGGTGACTATGGAACGGCACGTGCTGGAATCGCTGTTGGCCGGTGACGACGAGGCGTCCGTGATAGCTCTGGCCACCCTCCGCAGCGGCGCCACCTATTGGGTGGGGGACCAAGCACAACCCGCAGGCCAGCATGCCGGAGTCTTCAAGCGCCGACTTCAGCGCATGCGGATGCACAGATTCGAACCTCTTGGGCTGGAACGAGCAGTGCAGCTCGTTCGCGAACATGACCGGCCCGTGCGCACAGGGTTTATCGATGCTGCCGATCGGACATGGACCACCCTGCTCTTCCTCACCGAGGACGGCAGCGCACTAGTGGCCTGCGCCGGCTGGCCGCTGCCGCTGGTTGTCAGGAAGCCACCGCGTTAGGAGTTCGACGATCTTCTCTTGAACCTGTAATGAAGGTTGTAACTCAGTCGGTAGTGCGGGGCTGTCCTACTTCGTTTGGTGCTTGACGCAGTGGCCTTGCTGGACGCTGGGGTCTGCTGCGAGGCGCGATGGCTTGAACCGCCACACGCCCGGCATTCGCTAAAGGGGGGCAGTTCACGAGGTCCGGTGACGGAGCCAACGTTCGGAGGCTTTGAAGAGCCGGGCGGTCCAGGCGTCCGGCCGGTCGCCCGCGATCTCCCTCCACATCGCGACGTTGGCGTCGGCGAAGGCGGTCACCGCAATGGGGGGAGCGGTGGGCCAGGCGGGGACTTGTGTGGCCTGGGTTTCTGCCTGTTCGGGGGTGTGGCCGGAGGCGATGAGCCAGATGATCCAGTAGGCGGGGTCGAGCCAGGGGGCGCCTCGGGTTGCCCAGCCCCAGTCGACGAGGTGGGCGTGGTCGTGGGTGATGAGGACGTTGTGGTTGTTCCAGTCGGTGTGGAGCAGGGCGTCGCCCTTGAAAGCTTCCGCGTCGGCGGGGTTGTCGACGTAGCCCGACAGGCGTTGTTCGGCTCGGCGGAGTTCGATGTCGGGACACGGGGTTTCGCCGAGCAGGCGTAGAACTTTCACGACTTTGGGGAGGTCGGGTGAGCCGGGGCTGTAGTCGGCGTGGTGGCCGTCGACGGTTTCGAAGCCGAGGATGTCCCAGCCGTCGGCGATGACGTGGAAGAGCAGGGCCGGGGCGAGCGGTGTGACGTAGGGGTTGATGTCGGCTTCGCGTTGCTGGGTCCAGATCCAGCGGTGTTCTGTAGGGAGCCCCTTGAGGAACACCGTGCTGTCGGCGGTGCGCATGCGGACGGAGAGCGCGCTGTTGAGGCCGGCGGAGACTGTCTTGGCTTGGAGGATCGGTCCTGTCTGCGCCTCGATCGCGGTGCGGACTTGGGTGGGAAGGTCGTCGTAGTCGACGGAGGACACGGCCATGGCGGTCAGGTTTCCAGAGGAGTGGAGGGGAGGGGTCCTGCGGCGCCGGGCGATGCCGCAGGACCCCTCCCAGCGTGGGTCAGTTGTACGGGTTGTCGTCGCCGCAGCCGGGCTGGGCGGCCTGGGCGAAAGCGTCCAGGTCTTCGATCAGTTCGATGAGGAGGTCGCCCTCCTCGGCCTCGGCAGGACGGATGGGCGCGATCTCGATGTCCACCAGTGCCATTGAGCTTCAGCTCCTTGTCTGTGTGTGTTGGCAGTAGCTGTTCAGTGGTGCCTTCGCGTCCTGGTAGACCTTGGCCAGCGGCCTGCAGACCCGGCAGGTGCCGGCGAGTTGGCAGCCGGAGCAGCCACCGGTGCGAAGCATCAGGGAGTCGGCGATGCCGCCCAGGCGGGCGAGGCCCCCGACTCCTTCGGTCGTGAGGGGGATGGCGTCGTCGCGACCGACCTTGCAGATCGATGCCATGCCGTGCGGGTCGACGTGGAAGAACGTATGGCCGGCGTTGCAGCCCCGGAACGGCTCACGGTCGGCCAGGAGGTCGGGGGCCTGGGAGGCGAGGGTCTCGGCTCCGCCGTAGATCGTCGGGGACATGTGCGTGTACTCGCGGTACGGCAGCTCGTAGCGGTCGGCGAAGGCGCGCATCGCGTTGGCCTCGTGGGCGTTGTGGCGCGTGATGATCAGCGCCAGATCGAGGGGCAGAGCGGCTTCGTGGGCGGCGTTCAGGCCCTTGAGGAACATGCGGTACGCGCCCTTGCGGCGGGTCAGACCGTCGTAGGAGTCGGCGGTGGCTCCGTACATGCTGATCGTGATCCGGTTCGGGCGGCGGCGTGTCAGCAGGGTCAGGTTCTTTGGAGCCGCGAGGCGGGAGCCGTTGGTGAGGATCTCCACGAGCATGCCGAGTTCGTGGGCCATCCGGTACGTCTCCGGGAAGAGCTTGTCGATCATCGGCTCGCCGCCGGTGAGTTGGAGCCACAGAACTCCGGCGGCCTGGATGGTGCGCAGGAGGTGTTCGCGGTCGGGCCATTCGAGGCCTGCGAACTGTTTCAGGCCCAGATAGCAGTGCTCGCAGTCGTAGTTGCAGCCCAGGTTCAGCTCGTAGGAGGCGCGGGCGTACTGGATAGGGGAGGGCAGCCGGACGTGGACCGCCTTGTCGAGCACCTTGCCCGCGAGATCCACGGCCCAGGTGCGGCGCGCGACGTTGACCAGCCAGGTCGGAACCTCAGGAGAAGGGCGCGGGCCCTGGGCGTGGTCGAGTTGGTGGTCCATGAGGGTGCGGTAGCGGTCGAAGGGGAGGCGGACGGCCTTTCCGCTGCCTGCGCGGACCAGCAGGTGGTGTTCGAGGAACGGGGTGGCGATCAGCTCGTGCATCGGTCCCCTCCTTCGGGAAGCCGAGGAGCAGGCAGGCCCGGACGGTCTTGCCCAGCTGTCATGGCGCAGCCTCCAGAAGTGGGGGTTGGTCAACGTGCGCGGCCGTCGTGGACCTGATTGATCGGCTGCACCACACCCACTTGCCTCTACGGCGTCCCCGCGTACGCCATCCCCAGTTGTCCGAGCACGCCTGGACCAGGGCTAATCCGCGGCCGGACTCCTCACCGGCGGACTGCTGACGCAGGGCTGGCAGTTGGGGAGAGGCATCGGCGACCTCAACCAGGATCGTGTCGTCGCGCTGCCGAAGAACCATCACGATGGGTCCCTCGCCGTGCTGCACGGCGTTGGTCACGAGCTCCGACACGATCAGGGCGATGTCGTCGGCCAGGTCGGGCAGGCCCCATGAGGTCATGGCGTCGCGTGCCGTCCTGCGCGCTCTGGACACCGCGCGCGGGTTGGATTCCAGAGGTGTCGCGAGCGCTCGGAAGCCGCGGCCCTCCGGCACGTTCGGTGTGGGGATCGCCATCATTCCCACCTGCGCAGTGCTTCTTGGACCCGTCGTACGGTCCTGGTGCCGGAGCTGAAACCGCCCTCCGCGACTTCACCGGCTTCCTGCGACCGTGCGGGCAGGGGGTGGGGCCGGACGTATGGCCGGACGGGGAGCGGCAGTCTGCCCTGGAGGGCAGGTGGTGGGCTTTCCTGCGTCACGGCGGGGCTCCTTGGGAAGAGACGGGCATGCTCGAACGGGACTCGCCAGCACCGCGTACGTCGTTGGTGATGGCGTCCTCGCGTTCGGCGATGGCGATCAGAGTGGTGCCCGGACGGATGTCGTCGCCATGCCCCAGCAAGTAGCGTCCAGCGCTCTTCCGGGTGACGGATCGAGCGCGCGGGTAGCGTCGAAGTGTCGTCTGTGCCAAGGGTGTTGTGTGCGCGAGCAGTGGCGGTGTCCCCTGCCAGCGAGAGAGCCGCCGGTGCAGAGCCGAGAGCGGTGGTCAGTGGTCTTCCGTGGCCGAGAGGGGCCGACGATGGATGAACGTCCCAAGACGCTGCTCAAAGCGCTGGTGTCCCAACGCCACTGGCGTTACGGGGACTTCGTGGGCCACTTCACCCGCACCGCCGAGCAGGTCGTCAAGAAGGGCACCCGGAACCCGACGATCTCCGAGGCGCAGTTCCGCCGCTGGACCGCGGGAACCATCAGGACTCTGCCCGGCCCGGACGCCTGCCGGGTGCTGGAGGAGATCTTCGGCGTCAGCGCCGCTGCCCTGTTCCAGGCGCCTCCCTCGCCCGAGTCACCCGCACCCGCGTTCAGCCTGAAAGATGAGATCGACATGACCGCACGCGACGCATCCAGCGAGGCCGGCGCTGCCGCCTCCGCGTCCATTTCCGACACCACCCTCGATCAGCTGCGCGACGACGTCGCCGAACTCGCCCGCCGATACCACTCTTTCTCGGCGTTCGAAGTCCTCCAAAATGCACGCAAGTTGAGGGAGGAAGCAGAGCAGCATCGTGACCGCACACAGGTTCCTGCCCAGCAGCAAGACCTGCTGATCATCGCTGGTCAAGCCTGCGCACTGCTGTCTGCGGCGGCTTTCGACCTCGGTTCCCTCGACGGTGCCACCCGCCTGGCGCGTGCCGCCTCCCTGTACGGCGAGACCGCCCGTTTCACACCGTTGCGGGCCTTCGCCGGAGGCGCCCTCGCCTACATCGCCTACTTCTCCGGCCGCCCCGCCGAAGCGGCGCAGATCGCCCAGCGCGCGCGGATGTTCACCGGACTCGGCGATGTCGCACGCCGCCGTCTGTCGGCCATTGAGGCGCGAGCTCACGGACACCGCGGCGACGCGGCTTCGGCCCAGCAGGCGCTCAACGTCTCACAGCAAGACGGCCGCGGGGAGATCGACGAACTGCACGACGGCGTGGCCGGCGAGTTCGGTTTCCCCGACGAACGGTTGGCCATGTCCAACAGCTCGACCTGCCTGCTGCTCGGTGATGGCGAGCAGGCGGAGGCCACGGCCCGCACCGCACTTGAGCTGGTGACCAGCAAGCCCGAGGCACTGCGCTCCGTGCGGGTCGTGGGCGGCGCGGCAGCGGATCTGGCCGCGGCCCGGCTGCTGAGCGGCGATCTCGACGGAGCGGTCGACGCCCTCGAACGCGTCTGGATCGTCCCCGGCGAGCAACGCGCCACCGGCCTGCTGACGCGGACCGCGCGCGTTCGCCGGCAGTTGACCGGCGAACGCTTCCGACGAACGCCGCTCGCCGACGAAATCGGTGAGCGGCTGGAGCACTTCAGCCGACTTGCGGCCCAGCACCAGCTCGGCGCGAGCGCCGGAGCGGTAGCGGCCCTGGAAGGCTGATCCGCTTCAGGACGTGGAGGCCAGGGCCGCGAGGATCTTGGCCTCCTTTTCGGGGGCGAGCCCGTGTTCGGCCCAGCGCGGGTGGTCCACGGGGCGGCCGTCGGCCCGCAGCCATGCCCACGTGTCCGTGATCGTGTCGGTGAGCGGTCGGCACCGTAGCCCGGCGGAGACGGCGCGGCTGGAGTCCACCGACCACACACCCGCGTGCGTACGCCACAGGGGCAGCTCGGTCCACTGCCGCACTTCATGCGCGATGAGCACCTCCGGCTCCACCCACACCGGATGCGCGTCAGTTTCCGTCACGGCGAAACAGGTGCGCAGGAAGTCGCCGAAGGTCATCCCCTCGGGGTGGGCCACGTTGTAGGCGCCGCCGGTCGTCGCGGCCGCCCGGTCCACGGCGAACGCGGCGACATCTCGTACGTCGGTCGGCTGGATGCGTCGATCGCCGGGAGCCGGCGCCAGGACCGGTCCGCCCCGGTGGGCACGGTTCAGCCACCAGGGCAGCCGCCCCACGTACTCACCGGGGCCGAGGATGACACCCGGCCGCAGGAACACCGCCCGCTCACCGAATGCCTCGGCGACCGCCCGTTCCCCGCCGGCCTTCTGGAACCCGTACTTGGTGGGCGAACCGTCCGCGCCGGTGTAGCCGAAGGACTCGTCCGCGTCCGACGGGCACTCCAGGATGTCGGATGCCTCGGTGAGGGGTTGGTGCGGCCACCCCGCGTACACCGACACGGTGGACACATGCACCCACCGGCCCGTCGCATCGCGCAATGCCCGTGCGGCCAGACGCACGTCGCGGGGCGGCAGCTCGGAACTCGACGTATCGATCACCGCGTCCCAAGGACCCGCGCCTGCCAGCCGGTTGAGGTCCGCCACGTCCGTCCGGTCCCCGCGAACCGGCCGCACTCCTGGCACGTCCCGCCCAGTCAGTCCGCGGCTGAACGCCGTCACCTCCCAGCCGCGACCAAGCGCCTCCTCGGCGATGCTCTTGCCCAGGAACCACGTCCCGCCCAACACCAGAATCCTCATTCCCAAGATCCTGCCCTCCCCGAGGCCTGGAGAGAAGGAGCCCAGATCGGCCTCCCGCTGGCCCGACCCCACGCCCCGCGCCACGGTGCCGCAACGGTGGCCAGCAACGGTCGTACCGGTCTCTTCGAGGTGCCGGGCGGACACTGCCGGTCGACCCTGCGCTGCTGTGCTGCATGAATCGGTCCCGTAGGTTGAGCTGATCTTCTCGAAAGACACGTGCCGAGCTCGGAGCACGGGCAAACTGAGAGTGTGTCAAATGAGCCTGAGTTTCCCCTAACACCCGTCGAAGATACCGACTCGTGGTCACGCTCCCCCGAGTATCAACGCTTTCGCCTCTACGGTTTTTTCGCATGGCTATTGTTCGGGATGAGTGTTCTCCTAGTCATCCTAATGGTGATTCTGTGGCTCCCCTATCGAGATGACTACTTCTACGATGTAAGCGGGCAGGTCATTGACAAGATTAGTCCGCTATTTCTTCCCGTGCTGACGTTTATCGCAGCTGGAACTTATTTGAGGGTTGCCAGAAATGGGCATCGGCAAAGGTTTGAAGATCGACGGGGTCGCCTAGACCATCAGGTGCAGATTGAGTACCGTCAAGCCGAATTGATTGCTCAAGGCGATACGCAACATGCAGAGATGTGGGCGCTCACCAATGAGCGTTTGCGTGGCTATCACGAACGCGCCTATCAGCAGGCTGACCAGAGCTTTCGGAACGCGCAGTGGGCTATTTCTGGCGGCTTCGTCATCGTGGCTAGCACGGCAGCAATCGCTGCACTGAAGAGTAGTCTGTCCACTTCGTCCAGCGTCGTCATCGGCGTTATTGGAACAGTAGGTGCAGGATTGGCCGCCTATGTCGGACGGACCTTCCTTCGCTTGCAGGAGACGACCGCTAAGCATATGAGATCCTACTTCGATCAGCCTCAGGAGACCTTCCGATACCTAGTTGCCGAGCGCTTGATCGACCGCCTGCCAGAAGATCAGCGCACTCAGGCTGTCGAGTATCTCGTCCAGGCTGTTATGCTCTCAGGCTCCTCAATCGAAGACATTCGGGCGCCGATCAGTCCGCCCGCACCAGGACAGCAGAATGACCAGCAGTCGGGTGGCGCGTCAGCTAACCAAGCTTAACTTCGATCAGTGCGCGCGATCAGCCGTTCACAGCTCAAGCAGCGGTGCTGGGAGATGTTGAGATACCAGTGTGGAAGATCGCATAGCAGAATGCGTCCTAGGCTGGTGACGTTGGAGTGGATCGTCCGGACGTACGAGCCATGGACGCCGTTCTCCTGGATCTTTTCGCACCCTAGAAAGTGAGCATTCTAGCTGGCGAGGAAAAAAACAGGAAGAAGCAGGCAGCTTCCGGAACTCTCCCTTCCTGACAAGGGAACTCTCCCTCCCGTGAAATGGAGGTTCTCGCAGTTCAGCGCCCGGAACGAGCGTTCAACCTGCGAAATGGCTCAACCTGGGACACCTCACTCTTCGACTTTTCCACTGTAGAAGTAGAAAGTCTCCCCTAGCTGCCCGTTTGTCCTGGGAAGCGGAGGTGTGCGAAAGTCTCAGCACATGCGAATGCCGCCCGGTCAGGGGCGGCATTCGTTTCCATTTCCGCGTTCGGAAGCCGTAGCCAGGAACCGACCACAGAAGGAGGCCCCATGGTCCCACGCACGGGCGTCACCGTCGACATCTGTCCGCGAGACCTACCGTTTGCCCTCATCGGCACCGCTGGTGGCGCGCTCGCCCTCTGGGTCAACGCCCCGGCCGAGATCGCCGTCCCCGTGGCGCTGCTGATCGCCCTCGACATCCGCACCCGCCGCTACTGTCGCCGCACCTGACGGCCCAGAGACGGCCCCAGCGCAGCAACGAGCCCCCTGCCTACGGGAAAACCGCAGGCAGGGGGCTCGAAAGGTGAAAGCTACCTCTTCTTCCCCTGGGTCTGGCGGGCCCGTATTTCGGGCCTGGTCGGCGGGGTATGCGCCTCAACTGACCTGTGATGGAGAGGTAGTTGATGGTCATCGTTCGTCGCTGCCGGTCGTTGTCGGAGGTCCCAGGGAGGTCCCAAGGTTGATCCGGCCAGCGGTCGTGAGTCCCCCAATATCGCTACTTTCACCGATGGTGTGGCCGGTACCCTCCGCCCCATGACCACGACTGCGCGTCAGCGCTTCACCGTTCGCGCCGGTCTCGCTGAGGCCGCAGACGACGCTCCGTACGACGGTGTCCCGGATCACCTTGGCAGACCCCTCCAAGAGTGGGTTGCCTCTGTCCTCCGCGCCAACACGGCCATCGAACAGACCACAGTGGCAGAGGCCGTGGCCTTGCGGCTGCGGGTCACAGTGCCGGCTCGCTACACCGCTGCGTATTACCTGAGCCAGTTCGTTTACGACGACCTCTTGGACGCCGTTGACGAGGTGCTGTTCGTCATGGCTCAGGCGAACCTGATGGACAGCAAGTCGCTCCTGAACCTGGAGTTCATCCTGGACCAAGGTGGGTCGGCTTACTGCGTCAACTCAGAGAAGAACGGGTTGGAGGTTCGGATCGCGCCGGCCGTTCGCGATGCAGTAAGCCACACTGTCGCTGAAGCAGCAGCCGAATCCTCTGCCGGATCGGCCTCTGAGCACTTGGCTGCCGCCTGGAAAGCCGCGTATGGCCGTCAGCCCGACCCAGTGCGCGCGTATAGCGAGTCCATCAAGGCGGTGGAATCTGCTGCGCACTCAGTGGTCCAACCCAACCACGCCAAAGCCACGCTCGGCACGATGCTCGGCGAGATCGGCAACGCGCGGGCGAAGTTCACTACTGCCCTGGATGCTCCGGCTGGAAAGGATCCGATCGCCCCCGTCGAGGCGATGATGCGCGCGCTTTGGGATGGGCAAACCTCCCGGCATGGCAAGCAAACCGTCACAGTGCCCGAGACCTTGGAAGCGGCTCGGGCAGGTGTCCACCTCGCTGCCACTCTGGTGCAGTGGTTCATCTCCGGGGCAGTGGTGCGCAATCCCTGATCAGGAGTGACACCAAACCTGCCGTAGGCCATGCCCACCGCAGGGCCTAATCAGAGTGCTTCCTCAACTTACGTCCGGGGGTTGGCACGTGCGGCGGGACCCGACGCACCGCCTCTGAGCAGGGGAGAGCCGTCGGTGACTGTCGTCGTTGGCTGCTCTCGGACGCTCCACGGACGGCCCGGCCTGCCCAGTCATTAAGGCAGCGCCAACCAGGTGTAGGCGGAGCCCGCAAGCGCGATCACGATGCTGATGTAGACCAACCATCGGGCGATGTCCCGTCCAAGATACTGAGGTGGGATCGCGTGGCTATCGTGCTCACGCCGATGTAGTCGAAGTGCGTCTACCCCTAGAGCATTGGCGAGGCGATCCTGGAGCTCTGTCACAGCGTCGACGGCTAGTGCCGCGGAGACTCGGAGCCGCGAAGCTTCCTGTTCGGCCGCTACCAAGCTACCTGCGGCCAGTAGGCCCACCACGCCCGCGAGGCCATATTGCTGAGCTTGAAATGCAACGCCGTAGGCAGCGCCCAGGATCGCGAGCCATAGGACAAGGATCTGAAGCAGAATCAGCGACCGATGTCGTCGGTTCTCGTACCAGCGCCAAGCGTGGTCCAGAGCAATGGCCAGCGTCTCTCGCTCCCCGTCGGTCATCGTCACACCATGGCAGAGCACGTCCCAGTACTACAGGCGTCTGCGGAGGGCTTTACTAACCTGCCGGGTCCGCGCCGTACCCTCTGCCGCCGTATAAGACGGATGCCTACGCCGGAATCCCTGCAACTCTCGCACGGTGACGCCGCCGGCCATGGGTGCGCGCCGCGTCGCCCCCTGGGAGCTTGAGCGCCTTGTTCGCCGTGCGCGGCGCCATGGTCGAACGCTTCCCGGTGCATGGTCGACGTGGGTGCGGGATGCGGCCTGCGGCAAGGCGAGATCCTCGGCCTGTCCGTCGAAGACATCGACTTCGATAGCGGCACCATTGACGTGGCGCAACAACTCAAACTGAGCCTGAGCAAGGCCGAGTTCGCGCCTCCGAAGGGGGGCAAGCTCCGTGACGTGCCGCTCTCGGACCCTGTGGCCTACGCGCTCAAGGAGCACATGAAGCAGTTCCCGCCTGTGGAGATCACACTCCTGTGGATGCGAGCCAGCGGCCAGGCTGCAGGTGTACGCGTACCTCATGCCGAGCAGCCGGGAACGGGCCCGTAAGGCTCTCGGGCAGGCTCTCCGGCCGCAAGGTCACACGGGCTGAGGTTCCAGGGAGGTCCCGGGCTGTGAAAATGCCCCTGAGCCGCGACGTATGCGCAGCTCAGGGGCACGATCGCAAAAAACTACTTCTTCTTGCCCTGGTTCTTGACCGCCTCAATAGCCGCCGCAGCCGCATCCGGGTCAAGGTAAGTCCCGCCAGCCTTAACCGGCTTGAAGTCCGCGTCCAGCTCATAAGCCAGCGGAATCCCCGTAGGGATGTTCAGCCCCGCGATGTCGGCGTCCGAGATGCCGTCGAGGTGCTTGACCAGGGCGCGGAGGGAGTTGCCGTGGGCCGCTACCAGGACCGTGCGGCCCGCGAGGAGGTCGGGGACGATGCCGTCGTACCAGTAGGGGAGCATGCGGACGACTACGTCCTTCAGGCACTCCGTGCGGGGGCGCAGCTCCGGGGGGATCGACGCGTAGCGCGCGTCCGCGCTCTGCGAGAACTCCGTGCCGTCCTCCAGCGCCGGCGGCGGGGTGTCGTAGGACCGGCGCCACAGCATGAACTGCTCCTCGCCGAACTCGGCGAGGGTCTGGGCCTTGTCCTTGCCCTGGAGGGCGCCGTAGTGGCGCTCGTTCAGGCGCCAGCTGCGGTGGACCGGGATCCAGTGGCGGTCCGCGGACTCCAGCGCCAGCTGGGCGGTGCGGATCGCTCGCTTCTGGAGCGAGGTGTGGACCACGTCGGGGAGGAGGTCGGCGTCCTTCAGGAGTTCGCCACCGCGGACTGCCTCCTTCTCGCCCTTCTCGTTCAGGTTGACGTCCACCCAGCCGGTGAACAGGTTCTTCGCGTTCCACTCGCTCTCGCCGTGGCGGAGGAGGATCAGCTTGTACGGTGCGTCGGCCATGCGTATGAGCGTAATCCAAGCCTTTGGTCGTGTGTGCGTCTGCCCGGCAGCCGGACGGTTGACCAGATCTGTTAATTGAGTGGCCTGCGGCGATGCGGCCTCCGTAAGTTGTGCTCACCACCTGAGCCGCTTACATCGCGAGCAATCGCGAAACACCCGTGGGGGTCCATCGATGTCATCCGCCTCCCTGAGACGCGCCCTGCGCGAAACCGTCTCCGGGCTCCCCCGCGAGTTCTGGTGGCTGTGGACCAGCACCCTCGTCAACCGACTCGGCGCCTTCGTCGCCACGTTCATGGTGCTGTATCTGACCCTCGACCGCGGCTACTCCGCCTCGTACGCCGGTCTCGTCGCCGCCCTCCACGGCCTCGGCGGAGTTGTGTCGTCCATCGGCGCCGGCGTCATGACCGACCGGCTCGGGCGGCGGCCCACCCTCCTCATCGCGCAGTGCTCCACCGCCGCCTCCGTCGCGCTGCTCGGGTTCATGCACCACCCCGTCGCCATCGCCGCCGTCGCGTTCCTCGTCGGGATGACGTCCAACGCCTCCCGGCCCGCCGTGCAGGCGATGATGGCCGACATCGTCCGGCCCGAGGACCGCGTTCGCGCCTTCTCCCTCAACTACTGGGCCATCAACCTCGGCTTCGCCGTCTCCTCCATGGCCGCCGGTTTCATCGCCGAGTTCAGTTATCTCGCCGGGTTCCTGATCGAGGCCGGCATGACCCTCGCCTGTGCCGTCGTCGTCTTCCTGAAGCTGCCCGAGTCCCGGCCCGAGCGCACGCCCGCCGAGAAGGCGAAGGACGAGGTCGGTCTCGGGACCGTGTTGCGCGACGGGCGCTTCATGGGCGTCGTCGGGCTGTCCTTCCTCGTCGCCCTCGTCTTCCAGCAGGGCTCGGTCGGCCTGCCCGTCGCGATGGGCCAGGCCGGATTCACGCCCGCCGACTACGGCATGGCGATCGCCGTCAACGGCGTGCTCATCGTCGCCCTCCAGATCCCCGTCACCCGCCTCATCCAGCACCGGGACCCGAAGCGGCTGCTCGTCGTCTCCTCGCTCCTCGCGGGATACGGCTTCGGCCTCACCGCCTTCGCCGGCTCCGTCGGGGTCTTCGCCCTCACGGTCTGCGTCTGGACCCTCGCCGAGATCGTCAACGCGCCCACCCAGACCGGTCTCGTCGTCCGCCTCTCACCCGTCCACGGCCGCGGCCGCTACCAGGGCATGTACACCCTGTCCTGGTCAGTGGCCGCCCTGATCGCCCCCCTCATGGCCGGCTACGTCATCGACCACTACGGCGCCGACTGGCTCTGGGGGACCTGCGCGGCGGTCGGCACGGCCGCGGCCATCGGCTACGGCGCCCTGATGCGCCGGCTCCCCGCCGAACAGCCGGAGTCGGAGTCGGATCCGGATTCGGTACGTCCCCTGGGGGCCGCCCCCGAGACCAGCGCGGCCTGAGGGGACGTAGCCCCCAAAAAGAGTGCCTCAGATCGACAGCGGCACCGGATGGATCTCGTCGGCCTTGTGTCCCGTGCGCTCGTGAATGCGCTGGACCGCCTCCGCCGAGGGGGCCGAGGAGAGGCAGTAGACGGTCCCCGACTTCGGGTCCGCCCACGCCCTCTCGAAGTGCACGCCCTCGTCCTTCTCCACGGCGAGGTCGGCGTCGTGGGCTTCCTTCAACTGGTCGGCGGTGATGCCCACCATGTTGTGGTGTACGTCCATGAACTGAGCCATGGCCTCGCACCTCCTTTCGCGGACATTCGCGGATACTCCCCGCCCGCTTTCCCCACCTTCCATGCTGCGCCCGTACGGCCATCCGGGCGACCCGCACGCGGAAGGGCCCCGGCGCTGGAATCCGCCGGGGCCCTTCTCCGTCGTACGTCTATGTCCTCTACGCCCTCAACCGCACTGGCACGGATTGCCGGACTGGCACCCGCACCCGCACCCCGAGCCGCAGCCGCACGCGGCGACGAGCTGGAGGCTCCTGATCTCGGCGGGCTGCTCGGTCTGGCGTTCCTGCGTGGGGTCGGGTGTCGTGCCGGGGGTGCTGGGGGATTCGGCCATGGTCCCTCCTTGAAGGCACTCGAAGGCAAAGGGTGCTGCCTTGCCCATTCCATGCCCGTTCCGCCTGCCGTGACAACGGCGCACGGCCCGGCGCATGGAGGTTTCCGGCACGCCCCCGCCTCCTCAGCCCCGACTCATGCGGCCCCCAGGCCCCCAGGCCCCCAGGACCCTCAGGCCCCTTCGACCCCCGCCACCGGCGGGATGCTCTCCGCCTGGAGTTCGTCCGCGTGCTCGCCCGTGACCAGGTACACGACACGCTTGGCGACCGACACGGCGTGGTCGGCGAAGCGCTCGTAGTAGCGGCCAAGCAGCGTCACGTCGACGGCCGTCTCGATGCCGTGCTTCCAGCGGTCGTCGATCAGGTGCTGGAAGAGGGTGCGGTGCAGCAGGTCCATCTCGTCGTCGTCCGTCTCCAGCTGCATCGCCAGATCGACGTCCTTGGTGATGATGACCTCGGCCGCCTTCGCCATCAGGCGCTGCGCGAGCTGGCCCATCTCCAGGATCGTGGCGTGCAGGTCGTGCGGGACCGCGCGCTCGGGGAAGCGGAGGCGGGCCAGCTTCGCCACGTGCTGGGCGAGGTCGCCGGAGCGCTCCAGGTCGGCCGACATCCGCAGTGACGTCACGACGATCCTGAGGTCCGTCGCCACCGGCTGCTGGCGTGCCAGGAGAGCTATGGCCCGCGCCTCCAGGTCGTGCTGAAGGTCGTCGACCTTCTTGTCGCCCTCGATCACGCTTTCGGCCAGCTTCAGGTCGGAGTCGAGGATCGCCGTGGTGGCGCGACCGATCGCCGACCCGACGAGCCGGGCCATCTCGACCAGGCCGTCGCCGATCGAGTCCAGTTCCTCGTGGTACGCGTCCCGCATCAGGGGTCCCTCTCTAACGTCCGTCTTACGTCCGTCGGCCCGGTTCGGGGGCCTTGGCCATATCGTCACACGGGTTCGGTGAACCCCACGCTTATACGTTCCGGCCGCTACGAGTCCGTTTCTTCCACCGCAAATGAACCAATACTGGCTCCAAGGTGAATTCTGGGCGACGAGTGTTCGAGGTCGCACTCCGATGGCTGTGGCCAGGACGTATCGCATGCCTAACCTGTTTGCATGGACGTGAACGCGGCGGTCGCCGCAGCGGCAGCGATCGCCGGGGTACTTACCGGCGTCATCGCCATGCTGGCGTTTCGCTGGAGCGAGCGCGACCAGAAGCGACCGACCAGAACATCCCTGCACACCGATCCCGTACTGCCGCCGGGCGTCGACACGGTCCTCTCCGTGCTGCGCTCCTCGGCCGTCGTCCTCGACGAGGCCGACGCCGTCGTCAAGGCCAGCTCCGCGGCATACGCCCTCGGACTGGTGCGCGGCGGCCGGCTCTCCGTCGACCCGATGCTCAAGATGGCCCGGGACACCAGACGCGACGGCGAGATACGCCAGGTCGAGCTGGACCTGCCCCGACGGGGCACCGGCCGGGGCGAGGCCCTGGCCGTTTCCGCGCGCGTGGCGCCCCTCGGCTCCCGGCTCGTCCTCCTCCTCGTCGAGGACCTCACCGAGGCCCGGCGTATCGAGGCGGTACGGCGCGACTTCGTCGCGAACGTGAGCCACGAGCTGAAGACGCCCGTGGGCGCGCTCTCCCTCCTGTCCGAGGCCGTCATGGACGCCTCCGACGACCCGGAGGCCGTGGAGCGCTTCGCCGGGCGCATGCAGATCGAGGCCACCCGGCTCACCAATCTGGTGCAGGAACTCATCGATCTGTCGAGGGTGCAGAACGACGATCCACTCGAAGACGCGGAGCCCGTGCGCGTGGACGAGCTCGTCGCCGAGGCCATCGACCGCTGCCGCCACCAGGCCGGCACCAAGCAGATCACCATGGCCGCGGGCGGCACCGCCGACCTGCACGTGTGGGGGAACAGAGGGCAGCTCGCCGCTGCCCTCGGCAATCTCGTCGAGAACGCCGTGAACTACTCCCCGGCCCGCACCCGCGTCGGCATAGCCGCCCGCCGGGTGAACGCAACCGGCGGCGACAACATCGAGATCGCCGTGACCGACCAGGGCATCGGCATCTCCGAAAAGGACAAGGAGCGCGTCTTCGAGCGCTTCTACCGCGTCGATCCCGCCCGCTCCCGTGCCACAGGCGGTACGGGCCTCGGGCTGGCTATCGTCAAACACGTGGCCGCCTCGCACGGCGGGGAGGTCACGGTGTGGAGCTCTGAGGGACAGGGCTCCACCTTCACTCTGCGACTGCCGGAGGCGGGGGCTGCCCGCGACCGTGCACAGCAGCACCCCGACCTCGACGACGAGGCCGGTCAGCCCAGCGAGTCAGCCCCATTCGAACCGCTCACCGCCCCGGAGGTCCTTCCGTGACCCGAGTGCTCGTCGTCGAGGACGAGGAGTCCTTCTCCGACGCTCTGTCATACATGCTCCGCAAGGAGGGCTTCGAGGTCGCCATCGCGACCACCGGGCCCGACGGACTCGACGAGTTCGAGCGCAACGGCGCCGACCTCGTCCTTCTCGACCTGATGCTGCCCGGTCTGCCGGGCACCGAGGTCTGCCGCCAGCTGCGCGGCCGCTCGAATGTCCCGGTGATCATGGTCACCGCCAAGGACAGCGAAATCGACAAGGTCGTGGGCCTGGAAATAGGAGCCGATGACTACGTCACCAAGCCCTTCTCGTCCCGCGAACTGGTCGCCCGTATCCGGGCCGTCCTGCGCCGCCGCGGCGAGCCCGAGGAGGTCACCCCGGCCGCGCTGGAGGCCGGACCGGTCCGTATGGACGTGGACCGCCATGTGGTCACCGTCTCCGGCTCCAAGGTCGACCTGCCTCTCAAGGAGTTCGACCTGCTGGAAATGCTGCTGCGCAACGCGGGCCGCGTTCTGACCCGTATGCAGCTCATCGACCGCGTCTGGGGTGCCGACTACGTCGGCGACACCAAGACCCTGGACGTCCACGTCAAGCGCCTGCGCGCCAAGATCGAGCCGGACCCGGGCGCGCCCAGGTACCTGGTGACGGTACGAGGCCTCGGCTACAAGTTCGAGCCGTAAACCGCAGGGATCGAAGAGTTCGTACGAGAAGAGTTCGTACGTACGTCGAAGGGCGGGACCTCCGGAAGAGAGGTCCCGCCCTTCGACGTATTCGTACGACTGCTCAGTTGCCGGCGGCCGACTCCGTGGCCGTCGCCGTCGCCGAGGCGGACTCGCTCGCGGAGTCGCTGGGCGAGGCGGACGTGCTCTCGCCGGGCGTCTCCGCCGCGGTCGGGGTGGCTTCCGCGGTTGTCGGCACCTCGCTCGGGCCCCAGCCCTTGAAGTAGTTGTCGGCCGGGACGACGAACGCGCGCAGGCTCACGGGGCCGGTCGAGCTGAAGGTGAAGGTGATCTTCTGGGCGTTGCCGTCCTGGATGGCCTCGCGGCTGCTGGCCAGCACGGCGGAGGCGTTGTTCGCGCCGCCGAGGACGACCGAGCCGCCCGCGGGGATGGTCAGCTTGCCCTTGCCCTTGGCGGGCGAGATCTCGGCGGTGCTGCCGCTGTCGTCCACGGTGACCGAGTCCAGGGTCTGGGCGGTCGTGCCGTTGTTGAACAGGGTCGCGGAGATCACGGCCGGGCCGGTCGCCTCCTCGATGGGCTGGGTGATGACCACGGCGTTCTGGATCTTGATGTCGCCGACGGTCGTGGCGGCGTTGTCCGGCTTGATCTCCAGCGTCTGGCTGTTGTTGCCGGCACCGCACGCGGCGAGCGAGGCGATCGAGAACGCGATGGCGGTGGCGGCAAGGGAGCCGCGTCGAAGGCTGCTGCTCACGGCGGCGGCAACTCCTTGAACGTGGGCGGAGCAGAGCGGCTCGGTCTTATAAAGCCGCCCTAAGTGTCTGTCAGCGGGCTTAGGTTACCGAGCCGTTCCCGCACCGCCGCACCCGACCCTCCCCCCAGGGCCTCGGCTTCGCTCTGCAGGCGGTAGCCCCGGCCCGCACAAGTGACTCTCCAGTCACTTTGGACGCGTACTCGTCTGCCATTCACATAAGTCCCGCTGACAACTGCCCGACAAGGGTCGGCAAATTTTCCGTGAAGGAATGCGTGGCCGCTCCGGCGAATTGATCACCGGCACCCGTGATCAATTCCGGATTCGTCTCGTACCCGACTCCCGCCACCGAACGGCGTAGTGGAAGTCGAGAGCTTGAACCAGACATATGTGGACGTTAGTCCACTTGGAGGGGCCTCCGGATGTGTGTAACGTGCGGGTTTCACCTCCCCCGAAGAGCCGCTCCGACCTGCGAATACCCTCTTCCGCTCGCCTCTCGCAGCACGTTCCTGTTGCAGTTGTCAAGCCCCGAGATATGCCCTGACCTGCGAAAACGCCATTCAGAAGCGGCCGTTTCCGTGTTACCCTGGATAGCCACGGAAGGGGTACCTGTCACATGACGTTCAAGGTTGGCGACACCGTGGTCTATCCCCATCACGGGGCCGCGCTGATCGAGGCTATCGAAACTCGCCAGATCAAAGGCGTGGACAAGACCTACTTGGTGCTGAAGGTCGCCCAGGGTGACCTGACGGTACGTGTGCCAGCGGACAATGCGGAGTTCGTCGGCGTGCGTGATGTGGTCGGTCAGGACGGGCTGGACCGGGTCTTCGAGGTGCTGCGCGCTCCGTACGCCGAGGAGCCCACGAACTGGTCGCGTCGATACAAGGCAAATCTGGAGAAGCTCGCATCCGGCGATGTCATCAAGGTCGCGGAAGTCGTGCGTGACCTGTGGCGTCGTGAGCGCGAGCGCGGACTCTCCGCAGGTGAGAAGCGCATGCTCGCCAAGGCTCGCCAGATCCTGGTGAGCGAGCTCGCCCTCGCGGAGAACACGAACGAGGACAAGGCCGAGGCCCTGCTCGACGAGGTTCTCGCGTCCTGAGGCAGGCAACCAACCCGCTCTCAGCACACTGAAATGCCGCGGTGCCCGATGACGTATCCAATGTCGCCGGGCGCTGCGGCATGTTCGTACCCGGATGTGCCCTAACCCTGCTGTGCCCCTACTTTGGTGAGCCGGGGCAGCAGGCTTGACCAGTGTCACGGAAGGGTCCGGTCAAGGCGTCGCGCCCGGCATCACGCTGTGGCCATACCCACGTAGCCCGAGCACACAAACCTGACAGGAACCGATGTCTGACGATTCGCGCCCTTCGCCCGTGCAGGCACGTACTGCCGCGGTGATTCCGGCCGCCGGCCGGGGCGTACGCCTCGGTCCGGGCGCCCCCAAAGCGCTGCGCACGCTCAACGGCACGCCGATGCTCATCCACGCCGTGCGCGCCATGGCCGCGTCCCGTGCCGTCTCGCTGGTGATCGTCGTCGCTCCGCCCGACGGGGCGTCCGAGGTCAAGTCGCTGCTCGACGCGCACGCGCTGCCCGAGCGGACGGACTTCCTCGTCGTCCCGGGCGGGGAGTCGCGTCAGGAGTCGGTGAAGCTGGGGCTGGACGCTCTCCCTCCTGACTACGACATCGTGCTCGTGCATGACGCCGCGCGGCCGCTCGTGCCCGTGGACACCGTCGATGCCGTGATCGAGGCGGTACGGGAGGGGGCTCCCGCCGTGGTGCCCGCGCTGCCGCTTGCGGACACCGTCAAGGAGGTGCGGCCGGCCGCGGTGGTGGGGGAGCCGGAGCCGGTTGTCGCCACGCCGGAGCGGGCGGTGCTGCGGGCTGTGCAGACGCCGCAGGGGTTTGAGCGGGCGATGCTGGTGCGGGCGCACGAGAGCGTGACGGAGAACGTCACGGATGATGCGAGCATGGTCGAGCAGTTGGGGGAGACGGTTGTGGTCGTGCCTGGCCACGAAGAGGCCTTCAAGGTGACCCGGCCGCTGGATCTTGTGCTGGCGGAGGCGGTTCTGGCGCGTAGGAGGCTCAACGATGGCTTCTGAGCTGCCGCTGGTGCTGCCCCAGGTGGGGATCGGTACCGACATTCACGCCTTCGAGGAAGGGCGTGAGCTGTGGTGTGCCGGGCTGAAGTGGGAGGGCGAGGGGGCTGGGCTTGCCGGGCACTCCGACGCGGACGTCGTCGCGCATGCCGCGTGCAACGCGTTGTTCTCTGCCGCCGGGCTTGGGGATCTCGGGCAGCACTTCGGTACCGGGCGGCCGGAGTGGTCGGGGGCGTCTGGGGTCGCGCTGTTGACGGAGGCCGCGCGGATTGTGCGGGAGGCGGGGTTCGTGATCGGGAATGTCGCCGTGCAGGTTGTCGGGCCGCGGCCGAAGATCGGGAAGCGGCGGGACGAGGCGCAGAAGGTGCTTTCGGAGGCGGTTGGGGCTCCGGTGTCTGTTTCGGGGGCTACGACGGATGGGCTGGGGTTTCCTGGGCGGGGGGAAGGGCTGATGGCTGTGGCCACGGCGCTTGTCGTTCGTACGGGGTGATTTCGCCCTCGCCGCCCCTTCCCGTCCCTGGGGGCTGTGCCCCCAGACCCCCCTTCGGCCCGAAGGGCCTCGTCCTCAAACGCCGGACGGGCTGGAGTTACCTGGGCCGGCGTTGAAAGCCAACGCCCGACGGGCTGAAGTATGGCGAGCGGGACTGGGCACTCCGCCTCGCCCACTACCCTGTAGTGGTGACCATTCGCCTGTACGACACCAGCGCCCGGCAGATTCGTGACTTCGCCCCGCTCATGCCGGGTTGTGTCTCGATCTACCTGTGTGGTGCCACCGTGCAGGCCGCACCGCACATCGGGCACATCCGGTCGGGGCTGAACTTCGACATCATGCGCCGTTGGTTCGAGTACCGCGGCTTCGATGTCACGTTCATTCGCAACGTCACGGACATCGACGACAAGATCATCGCCAAGTCGCATGACCAGGGCCGGCCCTGGTGGTCCATCGGGTACGAGAACGAGCGGGCGTTCAACGACGGCTACCAGGCCCTCGGTTGCCTCCCGCCGACGTACGAGCCGCGGGCCACCGGGCATGTCCCCGAGATGATCGAGATGATGCGTGGGCTCATCGAGCGCGGCCACGCCTACGAGGCCGACGGCAGCGTCTACTTCGACGTGCGTTCCTACCCGGGCTATCTGTCGCTGTCCAACCAGGACATCGACGACCTGCGTCAGCCCGCCGAGGAAGGCATCACCGGCAAGCGCGACCCCCGTGACTTCGCGATGTGGAAGGCGACCAAGCCGGGCGAGCCCGACTGGGAGACGCCGTGGGGGCGTGGGCGTCCCGGGTGGCATCTTGAGTGCTCCGCCATGGCCCACAAGTACCTGGGGCCCGCCTTCGATATTCATGGCGGCGGGCTTGATCTGATCTTCCCGCACCACGAGAACGAGATCGCCCAGGCCAAGGCATACGGCGACGACTTCGCGCAGTACTGGGTGCACAACGCCTGGGTCACCATGAGCGGCGAGAAGATGTCGAAGTCGCTCGGCAACAGCGTTCTCGTCTCCGAGATGGTCAAGCAGTGGCGGCCCATCGTCCTGCGCTACTACCTCGGTACCCCGCACTACCGCTCGATGATCGAGTACAGCGAGGAGTCCTTGCGCGAGGCCGAGTCGGCGTTCGCGCGGATCGAGGGCTTCGTGCAGCGGGTGGTGGAGAAGGCCGGGGGCGTTGTCGAGCCGACTGCCGAGGTGCCGCCCGCCTTCGCCGAGGCCATGGACGACGACCTCGGTGTGCCGCAGGCGCTCGCCGTCGTACACACCACCGTCCGGCAGGGGAACTCCGCCCTCGCCGCCGACGACAAGGAAGCCGCCGTGGCCCGCCTCGCCGAGGTGCGTGCCATGCTCGGCGTCCTCGGCCTGGACCCCCTCGACCCGCACTGGGCCGGTGAGACCGACCGGGGCGAGGACCTGCACGGCGTCGTCGACAGTCTCGTACGACTGGTCCTCGACCAGCGCGAGTCCGCCCGGGGCCGTAAGGACTGGGGCACCGCCGACGCCATCCGCGATCAGCTCAACCAGTCCGGTCTCGTCATCGAGGACGGCCCCCAGGGGCCGCGCTGGACGCTCGGCCCGCGCTAGATCACCGTTCCTTGAGCGATTTTCCTTGATCGATTGTGCCGTCCGGCTCTCCGGGCGGCACACTTCATAGACGTACGTCCTCGTTCGTAGCACCGCATCACACAGACAGGTAGGTCATGGCAGCCAACAACCGCCGCATGTCCGGCAAGAAGGGCGCGCAGGTCGGCAGTGGCGGCCAGCGGCGCAAGGGTCTGGAGGGCAGGGGCCCGACTCCGCCCGCCGAGATGCGCAAGAAGCACAAGGCGAACCGCATCGCGAACGCCAAGGCGAAGCAGGCCGCGCGCCGCCCCGTGGCGCGTGGGCGCGGTGGCAAGGGCACGTCCGAGATGGTCGTCGGGCGCAACCCCGTCGTCGAGGCGCTGCGCGAGGGCGTGCCCGCGGTCACGCTCTACGTCCAGCAGTTCATCGACAACGACGAGCGGGTGCGGGAGGCTCTGCAGCTCGCCGCTGAGCGCGGCGGCATCCACCTCATGGAGGCGCCGCGCCCCGAGCTGGACCGTATGACCAACGGGCTCAACCATCAGGGGCTCGTCCTCCAGGTTCCGCCCTACGAGTACGCCCACCCCGAGGACCTCGCCGCCGCCGCTTACGACCACGGCGAGGACCCGCTGATCGTCGCCCTCGACGGCGTGACCGACCCCCGCAACCTCGGCGCCGTCGTCCGGTCCGTCTCCGCCTTCGGCGGGCACGGGGTGGTGGTGCCCGAGCGGCGCGCCGCCGGCATGACCGCGGGTGCCTGGAAGACGTCCGCCGGCACCGCCGCCCGCACGCCGGTCGCCCGCTGCACCAACCTCACCCGCGCCCTGGAGGCCTACAAGAAGGCCGGCATCACCGTCGTCGGCCTCGCCGCCGACGGAGAGGCCGAGGTCGGCGAGCTGGAGGCTCTGAGCGGCCCCGTCGTCATCGTCGTCGGGAGCGAGGGCAAGGGATTGTCCCGACTCGTCGGGGAGACCTGCGACTTCCGGGTGCGGATTCCGATGCCGGGTGGCGCCGAGTCGCTGAATGCCGGTGTGGCCGCGGGAGTTGTGTTGTATGAGGCGGCCAGGCGTCGAGCTTGAGGTCGGTGGGCAGAAGCAGGCGGAGCCCGACGGGCGGCGTCCGGCGCAGCGGCTCGAAGCCCGCGCAGCGGTGTGAGAGGCGCGTGGGGGAGGGGCCTGCGACTTCCGGGTGCGGATTCCGATGCCGGGTGGTGCGGAGTCGCTGAATGCCGGTGTGGCCGCGGGAGTTGTGTTGTACGAGGCGGCTCGTAAGCGCGCTGAACGCGCGTGCGCATCGTCGTCCGTACGGGGTAATCCCGGCGTTCGGGATGATCTTGACGCGGTCCGGACACATCCGGCGAGTCAAAGCAGTGTCCTAATCACACGTCACTCGGTTAGATGAGTGTGGACACCAGAACACCCCGCACACCCACGGGGGACAACTCGTCGGGATTCGACGACGCTCCCGCGCTGAGCATGGTGAAGGTGCCGAGCGATCCGGCGCAGATCATCGTCAATCATGCGAGCTTCCGCGTGCAGTTGGGCACCTCGACCCGGCGAGCCCAATCGCCGCGGGTCGCACGGAACTTGAGCGCCGCCGAGGACACCGCCCGCATGCCCGCCGTCGGCACCGGCGGTGCCCGGCGCCGCGCGCCGGTCGTCTGGAGCGGGAAGTCCGCGCCCGACGACACCGGCGCCCACCGCCTCCTCCAGGCCGTGCGGGGCGGCAGCGTCCGGCACGGCGAGGAGCAGGCCGCCGACGCCGGAGCGACGCAGGTCATCCAGCGTATCGGCGACGGCGGTTACGACGGCGGTTACAACGACGACCTCGCCGCGCAGACCCTCGAAACCCCCATCGTCGGCGCCCAGCGCACCCACGACTCCGGCGACCGACTGCTCCCGCACATGCGGTCCGTCGGCAGCACGTACGACGAACCCGCCTACGCGGACGAGGAGTTCGCGGACGACTACGACGACGCGACGGACAGCGGATCCTCCCCCTCCCGACGGCACGGCAGCGACCCCGTACGGCACGCCTATTACCCGGGCCGCCGCATGAACCTCGGCGTCGTCCTGCTCCCGCTGCGCATCTTCCTCGGCTTCATCTCCATCTACGCGGGCATGGGCAAGCTCTGTGACCCCGTCTACTTCGACGGCGGCAAACGCGGCTCCATGACGAAGTGGCTCAACACCCTGCACCCCTGGGAAGTCGCCGAGCCACTACGGCAGTTCGCGCTCCAGCACCCCGTCGGCGCCGGCCTCGTCATCGCCTTCCTCCAGGTCATCGTGGGCGTCCTCACGATCCTGGGGCTGTGGCAGCGGGTCGCCGCGGTCGTCGGTGCGCTGCTCTCCGCCGCGCTCCTGGTCACCGTCAGCTGGAAGAGCGTCCCCGTCTACGACGCCCCCGACATCATCTACCTCGCCGCCTGGTCCCCGCTGATCATCGCCGGCGCCCCCGTCTACTCCATCGACGGACGGCTCGCGGGCAGCGCCTGGCGCACCCTCGGCCCACGCACCGACATCTGGGAACTGCGCCGCTACGTCCTGCGCCGCGGCGCCCTCGTCACGGCGATCGTCGTCGGACTCACCCTGCTCATCGGCTCGTTGCTCGGCGGTGCCGTCCGCGACTCCGACCGCGTGATCGTGCCCGGACCCGGCGAGGCCCCGCGCAACGAACTGCCCGGCTCCCCGCTCCCGGAGACCCCCGGCAAGCGCCAGAGCAAGAGCCCCGCGGCATCCAACTCACCCACCCAGGGCGCGACTTCGGCCACTCCGTCCGGCGCGGCGACCACCCCCGGCGCCACCCGTGACGCCGCCCCCAGTCAGACCCAGGGCACCGCGGGCCAGGCCCCGCCGCAACAGTCCTCCCCGGCCGGCCAGGCCCCGAGCACCAGCTCGGGCCCGACCTCCGGCGGCGGCACGAGCGGTGGCGGCACGAGCGGCGGCGGCAGCGGCACCCCGAGCGGCGGCAGCGGAGGATCCTCCTCCGGCGAGCCGGGACTTGTGGGCGGCCTGTTGGGGTAGCCGAGCCGGTGGACAGCATCCTGGGCAAGCCCGCCGGCTGAGCAAACGCCCGTAGGAAGAAGACAGACGAGGGGTCCCGCACAGGTGATGTGCGGGACCCTTTCGGCGTTACGGCGCCTGCAGTGCTTTTAGGGACGCGGGGAACTGCGCGACCAGCCACAGTCAACCGGCACTTGAACGGACGGCCCTAACGCCCCAGTGCCGCCAATTCCTTCGCGGCCTCGGTCAGATCCTTCGCCGTGTCGATAGCCCGCCAGTACGCCCCCTGAGGCAGCGGGAACCCCGCCAGACGCCGCTCACGGGCCAGGTGAGGGAACGTGGTGCGTTCGTGGTCCCCCCGCTCCGGGAGCATCTCGGCGAACTCGGGGGAGAAGACGTAGACCCCCGCATTGATCTCGTACGTCGTCTGCGGGGACTCGATGAAGTCCGTGATGTGGCCGAAGCCGTCCGTCTTGACGGCGCCCCACGGGATGCGCGGCCGGGCCAGGGCGAGCGTCGCTATCGCGTCGCGCTCGGTGTGGAAGTCCGCCATCTCGCGCAGCGAGAAACGGGTCCAGATGTCGCCGTTGGTGGCGTACCAGGGCCGGTCCGGGTGGGGGAGGTGGGCGGCGGCGTACTTGAGGCCGCCACCGCGGCCCAGGGGCTCCGTCTCGACGACCGTCGTGACGTTCAGCGGCAGGTCGGCCGACTCCAGCCACTTCTGCAGGACCTCGGCGAGATGGCCGCAGCTGACCACCACGTCCGTGACGCCTTCATCGGCGAGCCAGGCGAGCTGGTGGCCGATGATCGGCGTCCCCGTGCCGGGGATCTCGACCATCGGCTTGGGCCGGTCGTCGGTGTAGGGGCGCAGCCGGGAGCCCTGGCCCCCGGCCAGGACGACAGCTTGAACGGGGCGGGACGCGGCGTTCGGATCGGTCATGACCGAACTGTACGACGCGTCCCGCGTGCCGCTTTGGGCCGCAACCGTTCCGTAATCAGACGATCAGCTGTGCGCGGCCGCCACTCCCGACGCGAAGGCCGTGTCGCAGACGGGGCGGGCGAACGACTGGGCGCGTGAGGGGCCGTAGACCCGGACCGCGGCGCGGCCGAGGGCGCGGGCGATGTCCACGCAGTGCTTGGCGAGGGACGGGCGGCCGTTCACGACCTGCTGGAGGTGGGTGAGCGCGATGCCTGGGTCCTTCTCCTGGAGCTCGGTCAGGAGCTGGTCGCGCAGCACGTCCTGGGGCGTGCGGGAGGCTGCACGGGCGGGGATCTCGGCCACGGAGACGTCGGTCGCCGTGAGCACCGAGTCCGAGGGGTTCCCCGACCAGTTGACTTGGGTGACCGCGAGGGTCCCGGAGAGCACCAGGACGACCGGCAGGACGAGGGCGAGGGAGCGACCGATCCGGCGGGCGGGGCCCCGGCCGCGGCGCGTCTGTTGGTTAGTGGAGTGCTTCACGCGAGTGAGGGTAGCGTCCGGTAATGATTTGGCGACATTTAGTCACCGGTATGGGGGATGGATTGGTGCCTCGAATTGGGTAAGGCGTTGACGCACACTGCTCGAAATGACCGGTCTGCCGGGGTATTTGTCGACAACGAGGAAGGGCCCCTCAGTAGCCTGCGGGGCCCTTCCCGTGGTGGTTCTTCGCGACTCTCGTCAGTCGGTGAGGCGCTCGCCCGTGGAGGTCGAGAACACGTGGATCTCGCCCGGACGCGGCACGACGTGGAGCGTGGAGCCCTTCTCCGGAACCGAGCGGCCGCTGACACGTACGACCAGGTCCTTCAGGTCGTCGCCGACCTTGGCGCTGCCGTAGACGTAGCCGTCGGCGCCGAGCTCCTCGACGACGTTCACGGAGACGGCGAGACCGGCCGGGGCGTCCTCGGTGTCCTTGGTGAGGGAGCTCGCGGCGCCGCCGTTGTGCTCGACGATGTCGAAGTGCTCGGGGCGGACACCGACGGTGACCGTGGTGTCACCCTTGTCGGAGGCGGCCTTGAGGGCCTCGCGGTTGACGGGGACGACGCTGTTGCCGAACTTCACGCCGCCGTCGGTGATCGGGACCTCGACCAGGTTCATGGCCGGGGAGCCGATGAAGCCGGCCACGAAGAGGTTCGCGGGGCGGTCGTACATGTTGCGGGGGCTGTCCACCTGCTGGAGCAGACCGTCCTTGAGTACGGCCACCCGGTCGCCCATCGTCATGGCCTCGACCTGGTCGTGGGTGACGTAGACGGTGGTGATGCCGAGGCGGCGCTGGAGCGACGCGATCTGCGTACGGGTGGAGACGCGGAGCTTGGCGTCGAGGTTCGACAGCGGCTCGTCCATGAGGAAGACCTGGGGCTCACGCACGATGGCACGGCCCATGGCGACACGCTGGCGCTGACCGCCGGAGAGCGCCTTCGGCTTGCGGGCGAGGTAGTCCGTGAGGTCCAGGATCTTCGCCGCGTCCTCCACCTTCTGGCGGATCTCGGCCTTGTTGACGCCGGCGATCTTGAGCGCGAAGCCCATGTTGTCGGCGACGGTCATGTGCGGGTACAGCGCGTAGTTCTGGAACACCATCGCGATGTCCCGGTCCTTGGGCGGCAGGTGCGTGACGTCGCGGTCACCGATGCGGATGGCGCCGGCGTTCACGTCCTCAAGCCCCGCGAGCATGCGGAGCGAGGTGGACTTGCCGCAGCCGGACGGACCGACGAGGACGAGGAACTCGCCGTCCCCGACCTCGATCTCCAGACCATCGACGGCGGGCTTCTCGGTGCCCGGGTAGATCCGGGTCGCCTTGTCGAACGTAACAGTGGCCATGGTGAGGGCCCCCTTCTACCGGCAGGAACGTGCCGGACGATCCGTTGTAGGAAGGTGGTGTAGTCCAAACGGGTGGACTGGCTCAGGACGCTACCTCGCGTTTGCCTGGTCTGTCAGTACCTGGACGACTGTGAACTTCGCGGAAATTTTCGACAGGGCGCCACGGGGACCTGGGTACACTGCACGAGGCCACCCGCCACGCGCGCGTGTCCATGCCTCCTTAGCTCAGTCCGGCCAGAGCAACGCACTTGTAATGCGTAGGTCGTCGGTTCGAATCCGACAGGGGGCTCAAACAGCATGGATAACCGGCGCCGCAAGGGCGGTGATCCTCGGTGACGCCTCCCGGCAGCGCTTGTGTCCACCGTCAGCGTGGCGGTGTAGGTGACACTCATGCGGACGCAGAACCTCCATGAAGATGATCTCGGAAGGGCCACCTTCATGGAGGTTCTGCGTCTCTGTGTTGCACCGCAGCGGGTTCGGCGTTTCACCAGCCGCCCGCCCCGCTGATCATTCAGCGTCGACGCGGTACGTGACGGCACCGCTTCGGTGTCCGGGGATCGTCGGGCCGCCCGCAGGCTGCGTACCCTCTTCCGCCTGCTGCGGCCAGGGGGCGCGGGTGGCGGAAGAGGCGTCCACAGGTGCCACGAAGCGGCGTCAATCCTCCAGCGGTACGCCGTTCACGACCAGCGCGACGTCGATGTTGCCGCGGGTGGCGTTGGAGTAGGGACAGATCCGGTGTGCTTCGCGCACCAGGTTTGCGGCCTGTTCGGCTTCGTCGATCGATGGCAGGGTGATGTCGAGTTCGACGCCGAGCTTGAACCGCCCGTTCTCGATCGGAATGAGCATGACCTTCGCGTCGATCGCGGTGTCCTGCGCATCAAGGTTCTTGCGTGACCCCACCAGGGTCAACGCCGCTTCGAAACAGGCGGCGTAGCCGATCGCGAAGAGCTGCTCGGGGTTGGTCGCGCCGCCTTCGCCGCCGAGTTCCTTGGGTAGCCGGATGTCCACGTCGAGCTCGCCGTCCGCTGTGCGCCCGTGTCCGTGCGCGCGGCCACCGGTCACGCGCGCCTCGGCTGTGTACAGCACTTTCGCCACGTCATACTCCTGTCATTTTCTTGACGAGAACGTTGCACTTCAAAAACCTGATGGTGAACGCACGGCTCCCAGCAGCTTCGAGGATGACGATCGCTTCGAGAATGACGATCGATGGGGGGTCGCCTCTTCAAAGCCGCGTCTCGCGTGCGATGGGAGAGAGGGCCTGAACGCTCAGCTCGTGTTCGCGACGTTCCACGTGATCCCGTGTGGGGCGAGGAAGTCGAGGAAGTCGGCGCAGTCGTAGGCCTGGGCGGGTGTGAGCACTCCGCCGGTGGCGCCGTCGTCGATGAGCCGGCGCACCCCCTCGACGGCGATCACGGCGGTGATCCCGTAGATGTCGGCACCCTGTATCACGCCCCTTGCCTGCCGCCCGTCTTCGCCTAGGGCCTCGGCGACGATGGTGAAGGTCGCGGCGGGACGCCGGTCCTTCGATGGTCCCTCTGGCAGGCCGTTGACGAACGTGTCGAGTTCGTCTGCCGGGGACTGCAGGAGAGCGGACATTTCCGGTGTGAACGCGGCCGCGTCGATGATGACCTCGACGCGGCGTGCGCGTACGTGGCGGGGAACGCTGATGATCTCGGCGCCGGGCCACCTCAGTGTTGCCGACTCCTCGAAGTCGCCGGGGTAGGCGAACGATGTGCGC
This sequence comes from Streptomyces sp. JLBG701, assembly GCF_058544905.1. NCBI lineage: Bacteria > Bacillati > Actinomycetota > Actinomycetes > Kitasatosporales > Streptomycetaceae > Streptomyces > Streptomyces sp. JLBG701. The sequence continues at coordinate 5,320,952 of NZ_CM178588.1, read as the reverse complement.
TTGGCCGGGATGCCGCCCGCAGCCCAGTCGCCGTCCTCGTAGACGAGGTCGCCGCTTTTGATCATCTCGACCGCCGAGCGGATGGTGCCGCGCGTCATGTCGAACTCGCCCACGCGGTAGGCGATGGTGAGCTCTTCGACCGGTCCGATGCGCTCACCGGTGAGGTGCGCGATCATGTCGCCGGGGAGGATGTCGTAGCCCATGGCCGGGATGACGCTCACCCTGGCGCGCTTGGCGTCCTCGGCGCATGTGTCGAAGATGCGCTGCAGGAAGAGTTGTTCGGCTGATGTGTCGACGTAGTGGCAGCCGGCGGTGATGGCCGCGCGTACGACCGGTTCGCCCGCCGAAATGAAGGGTCCGGCGCAGTTGATGACCGCGTCGCAGTCGTGCAATGCCTCGACGAGCGCGGACTCGTTGTTGGTGTCAGCAAGCCGTATCTCGGCGTCGGTGGCGCCGGCCTCGGCGGCGGCGTCTCGCAGCCGGGTGGCGCTGCGACCGGACAGCACCATGTCAATGCCCCTGCGCCGCAGCTCGGCGATCACGAGCTTTCCGGTGTAGCCAGTTGCTCCGTAGACGGCGATTTTCACGCAAAACTCCCGGCTGGTGGTGGTTGGTTGCTGCGAACCTAATACGTACGATCGTACGTGTCAATGCGGTCGTTCGTATTCAAGTTATGGTGGGCGCATGCCTACCTATCGCCCTGGAGATGAGCGTCGCCGCGCTGTCCTGGAGCGCGCCATGAACCTGGCGTCGGTCGAGGGCCTGGAGGGAATTTCGCTGGGCGGGCTGGCGACCGCTCTGGGCATGAGCAAAAGCGGGGTGCAGGGCCTGTTCGGCACCAAGCAGGACCTGCAACTGGAGATCGTCGCCGCCGCGACGGAGGTCTTCGCGCAACGAGTGCTGCGCGAGGCCGAGCGCGCCGACGATGGGCTGCCCCGCCTGCGCGCCCTGCTCGACGCGTGGATCGATTACCTCGACACCTTCGAAGGCGGCTGTTTCTTCCTCGCGGTCGCGGCCGAGTTCGACGGCCGCACAGGGCCGGTCCGCGACGCGATCGCCGATGTGGCGGCGACCGGATACGAGACCCTGCGCAAGCAGATCCGGCTCGCCTGCCGCCTCGGCGAACTCGACCCCGACATCGACGTCGAGCAACTCATCTTCGAGTTGCACGGCACGGTGCTGCAGGCCAACTACGCCCGCAGACTCCTCAACCAGCCAGACGCCTACGACCGCGCGCGCCGCGCGATCCGCGAGCGACTCGACCGCTCCAGGACCGCTCAGAGATAGGTGCCGGTCGTCGGCTTGGTACCTTCACCAATCCGGAGGGGCCTTCCCTCGACTCCGGAGGGGTCTTCCCTCGACAACGTCGGCTGCCCGCACGCCGAGGCTGCCCCGAATGTCTACAGGCGGCCCGTTACCGCGCATACCCAGCTCAAGGACCTCGACCATCTCGCCGGGAGTGGCGGTGCGGCGTCCCGGCCATGCTCTTCAACAGCGTCCCGAAGTACGTGGCCTCCCGCGGGGGACCCGACCTCTCGTGGGCCGGGTCCACGAAGCTCGGCCCGGATCTGGCCGGCGCGGTGCGCGAGATCCGTGACCGGCACGAGCACGTGAAGGTCGTCGGGAGCCTGAACCTGGTGCAGACCCTTCTGCGTGAGAAGCTCTTCGACCGTCTCGACCTCTGAGTGCACCCGGTCGTGCTCGGCGTCGGGAAGAAGGTGTTTGACGGTGGCGCGGTGCCCACGAACGTCACACTCCTCGAACCGCCGGTAGCCGGTCCGAAGGGCACCGTGTACCTGCGCTACGGGCTCGCCGATGGCACGCCTGGGACGGGGGACATGAGCGCACCCGTTCGCGGTGCCGGGCGCGGCGACTGAAGTCGCCCCGCGCCAGATGGGTCCGTGTCGTCGACGGTGAATCCGCCAGGTCAGCATTCCGTCACGGCGTCGGCGGTTCGAGGTGCCGATGCCGTGACGAAGTGCCTCGCCAGAGGGTTCGCCGCCGTCTGGTGGTGGGCGGTGCGGGCTCGGTGCTGGTGGCGTTGTCGCCAGCGGGACCAGGCGAGGATCTGTTCGGTGGTCGCGGTGGTGCGGGCCAGGAGCGTGGTGAGCAGGCGGCGTGCTTCGGTCGGCGTGACCGCGATGAGCCCGGCCTCGTCGGTGGTGGGTCCGGCGGCGTTCGTCGCGGTGGCCAGCACGGTGAGGAAGGCATGGGCGAGCATGGCCATGGTTGTCGACCGGTGCCAGGCCGGCTCGCGGGTGGTGTCGTTGCGGCGCACGAGCAGGGTGTGGTGGCCGGACCCGAGGTCGGGACCGTCGGGCTCGGGCAGGATGTCGATGATCGCCCAGGAGTACCAGCGGTGCCCTTTTGGACCCTTCCCCGGCCGACAGGCGCACCCACGCGTGGGGCGGGATCAGCTCGGTGACCTCGTCGGCCTGCTTGGTCCCGGCGTGGGTAGTCACGGTGTGGTTCTTCGAAAGGATCACCGACGCCATGCGCCACCACACCTCCAGGGCGAGGAAGAAGGAGCGGGGCGGCGTCATCCATGCTGTCGGAGTCTCTCAGGGGGCTCCAATGATCGGCGTCCGCGGATGCGCGCAAGTGGTCGGCGTGCCGGCGCAGCAGGGGCGGGATGTCCGTCAGGTCGCGTCTGTGGCCTCTGTGATGAGACCCCTGAGGAACGTGGCGATCGCGGTCTCGAAGGCCTCGGTGAAGTCCGGGTGCATGAAGGCCAGGGTTGAATCGGCCTGGAAGGCGGCGAGTTGGGCGGGGGCGGGGCGGCTGCGGGTCCATAGGGCGCCGACGAGGATGATGACCATGTGTGCGGCGCGGAGCGCCTGCTCGTCGTCGAGTTCGGGGAGCAGGCCGCGGAGTTGCTCGGCGAGCCAGCGGATGCCGTCGCGTGAGGACCTCTTGTATCTGGTCGCGATGTCGACCGACACGTTGTGCTCAAGGATCGCGTGTTGCGCACTCAGTAGTTCGCACAGCATGGGGCGGGCGGCGAACGTGGTGGCCAGCCGTGCCGCGACCTGGCGCGCCCTTGCCGGAGCCGGTGTGGACGGGTCGGCCCATGCGGGGAGTGTCTCGGCGACCTCGGCCCGGTAGCGGGCGGCCTCCTCGGAGAGCAGGTCGAGCAGCACCGCCTCGCGTGACTCGAAGTAGCGCAGCATGGCGGACTTCGCGAGCCCGACTCGGCGGCTGAGCTCGTTGAGGCTCAGCGCTGCCACCGGCATCTCGTCCAGCATGCCGGCCGCGGTTTCAAGGATGCTCCGCCGTCGCACCGCGCGCTGCTCGTCGCTCCGTGCGCGCTGGAATGTCGCCATCCCCCGAGAATAGTCGACCGCCGGTCCATTGACTGTGTACCGGCGGTACATTATGTTCAATGTACCGACGGTCCACTATCGGAAGGGGCGCGCCATGGAGGCCACAGAGGCCAAGGAGGCTGTCGACCGGGTCGACCCGGAGCGGTGGCGGGCCACGCCGCCAACAGAGCGGCTGAGGCTGCTTCGCCTGGTCCAGGCCAACATCGACCGGCACTTCGACGAGCTGGTGGCGGCCGACTGCCACGCCAAGGGCATCGACACCGCGGACCCGGCCGACGCCCACCAGGTGGGCACGAGCATGCAGCGCGTCCTGGTGCCGATGTCCGTGAACGTCGCGGCCGCCATAGACCTGTACGAGGGCCTGGTCCGCGGCCGCCCACTCCAGCCGCTCGCCATCACCCCTGCCGGGGACGGCCGCTTCGACGTCCGGGTCTCCCCGCGCGGGAAGGACCGCCTGCTCAACGGCGACCGGACCGACGTACTGCGCGTCGTCGGCGAGCCGCGCAGCGTGGGGCCCTACGAGAAGCCCGGCGGCATCGTCGCCGTGCTCGGGGCGGGGAACGTCGCCTCGTCCTTCGAGATGATCCGGGCCCTCTTCGTCGACAGCTGCGTGGTCGTCCACAAGCCCCACCACCTCAACGAGGACGCCGACCGGGTGTGGGAGAAGGTTCTGCAACCGCTCGTCGACGTACACGCGGTCGCCTTCTGCCCTGCCGACGAAGGGCCCGCCCTGACCCGTGACCCCCGCCTCTCGAAGATCTACTTCACCGGCGGGACCGGCTCAGCCAAGGCGATCATGGAGGCCACCGACACCGAGCTGGTGTCCGAGTGCGGCGGCAACAACCCGTGCATCGTCGTTCCCGGAGACCGCCCGTGGACCGAGCGGGAGATCCGCCACCAGGCGCTCCAGATCGCCACCATCGTCACGATCAGCGGCGGCTCGATCTGCGGCCGTACGCAGACCCTGGTGACGAGCCGGCACTGGCCGCAGCGGCGGCAGCTCCTGGACGCGATCACCGTCGCCCTGCGGGACCTCACCCCTGGCTCCAGCACCAGCTACCCCGGGGTCGACAAGATCTTCACGGCCTTCCGCGACGCCTATCCGGGCGGGCGGATCGTCCAGCCCGCCGACGGCCGCCCCGCTTCGCAGGTCATGGTGATCGAGGACGTCGGCACCGAGGGCTTCGCCCTGGAGAACGAGGCGTTCTGCCAGGTCATGAGCGAGGTCGCGCTCGACGTCGCGTCCGACGCCGGGACGTTCCTTCCCGCCGCGGCCCAGTTCGCCAACGACAAGCTCCTCGGCACCCTGGCCGCGACGATCCTCATCGACGAGGACACCAGGAAGGCCCACGCGGCCACCGTCGATCGCGCCGTCACAGAACTGAGCTACGGCGCCATCGGCGTCAACACGATGCCACCGGTGGCGTGGACGAACCCCTACCTCATCTGGGGTGGGAACGAGGAGGGCCGCGAGTTCGTCTCCGGTCGCGGCAACTTCGGCAACCTGCTGGGATACGAGAACGCCGAGAAGTCGATCGTGGTCAGCGGCTTCACCTCGCCGGGCCACCTGATCATGACGAGCAGGCGCGGCTGGCTCGACCTGTCGACACGTTACGCCCGGTACGCCATCCGCCCCACCTGGCCGCGCCTGTTCGCCCTCGCCTTCGCCGCGACGCGCGGGCGTTTCCGCCGAGCCGGCTCCTGACAGGGCAAGGGCTGCTGCGCGATCTCGGCCGCATCGCACTTTCAGTCGTCTAGGTCATCGGCTGCATCGACGGCCCCGAATGCTCCAGTCCTGGCAGCAGCCAGCTCTGGAACGGGGCCAGCGCGGCCATGACCAGGAACACGACACCGACCGCCGTACTGAACACCGGTCCCAGCCGCCACAGCTTCTCTACGAAGATGACGACCGCGAGTCCGGCCATCGCCGCGATGTTCATGGTGCCGAGCGGTACGAGGACGATCATGAGCCCCCAGCAGCAGCCCACGCAGTAGAGCCCGTGGTGGGCCCCGACACGCAGATCGCGGGCGTGCGACCGGTAGCCGGCGTAGCGCACGAGTTGGCCGATGGGGCTTCGGCAGTGGCGCAGGCACATGTTCTTCAGCGGACTGAGCTGATGAAGTCCGGCGAGCAGAAAGGCGCCGGCGCCGATCCAGCGCCCGGCGTCGGGGTGGCTGTCGACCAGGTTGCCGGTCACCGTGAGGATCCCGTACACCACGAGTCCGAATGCCGTCCAGGCGATCAGGTATCCGCCTACGAACTGTGCGGTCCGCGCTGCCCGGACCGTACCGGACGACTGACGGCAGATGGCCCGGACCCAGGTGATGGCCACCGGCGACACGGACGGGAACATCATGGCGGCCATCATGATCACCCACAGCAGCAGGAACAGCGGCAGACCGAGGCCCATCGTCCCTGGCCCCATCTCCGTGTCGTCGGCCTGCCCGACCACCAGGAGCCACGCGAGCAGGGCGAGCAGCAGCATCAGGGGCCAGGCGACGGTCATCTCCCGGGCGGGGAGGAGATTGCCCGGCCGCAGGGGCGCGGAGAGGGATGCCCGGTCACGGAACACGCTTCCAGGTCACCACAGAAGGCGGCCGCCTGCGAGGCATCCGCTCCCTCCCGGACGTCTTGGCTCTCCTACGTCAACGGGAGGAGGATGGAGGTGATGGCCCGTGTCACCGAGCGGATGCGGTGTCCCACGGCGGCGTGTTCCCCGCGAGATTGCCGACCACCCGATTCACCCGGTGTGGGTCGCGAGGAGGCGAGGACATGACGGAGACCGCGAAGTCTGTTCCGAGGTGGCATGTGTCCGGGGACTGGTTCGACACCTGCAAGTGCAATGTGCCGTGCCCGTGCTCGTTCGCACAGCCGCCCACCTACGGTGACTGCGAGGGAGTCCTGGCCTGGCACGTACGCGAGGGGCGCTACGGCGATGTGCCGCTGGACGGCCTCAACGTGCTGATGCTGGGCTCGTTCGTCGGCAACGTGTGGGCCGAGCACTCCGATGCGTACGGGGCCGTCTTCCTCGACGAGAGGGCCGACGACGCGCAGCGCGAGGCACTGCAGATGATCTTCGGTGGCCAGGCGGGCAGTTGGCCCGCCGAAATGATCAGCATGTTCGGAGCCGAGATGCGCGGCATGGACTTCGCTCCCATCGAGGTGCAGGTCGACGAGGACCTCGGCGGCTGGAAGGCCACCATTCCGGGACGGGTCGAGGCGAGCGCGATTGCCCTCACGGGACCGACGACACCCGACGGCGCGCGTGTGCAGTCCACCAATCTGCCGGGCGCGGAGACCGGTCCGGGGCAGGTCGCGACCTGGGGCCGCGCGACAACTGACCGCGCCGACGCCTTCGGCTTCCACTGGAGCAGGGAGGGTCAGTCCAGCAAGCACATCACCTTCGACTGGGCAGGTCCGACATAAAGCGATCGTGCTCTCCTCATGAACCGCGTCCGTCTCCTCCTCCGTTGTGTCGGTGCTCGTAGCCGATGAGGAAGGCGGAGGTAGATGACGTACAAACCCTTGCCCGTGTTCGGGCTGGACGGGCGGAGCGCGGACGATGTGCGGGCTGCGGTCGGGTTCGGGTATCGCAGGTTCGATGCCGCTCAGGCGTATGGCGACACGACGGATGCTCTGGCCCGGGCGATCGAGAGCAGTCCGGCGTCCCGGAACGAGTTCCAGGTTCTCTACAAGTTCGACGTGGATGCGGGGGAAAGCCCTGATCAGCTGAAGGCGCGGTTGAGGGGTGTCGCCGACAAGTTTGACGGGACGCTGCAGGCCGGCGTCATCCACAACCTCGGGGAGCAGTCGGAGGAGGCTGTCCTCCAGGCGTGGGGTGCGCTGCATGATCTGAAGAGGGAGGGCACGCTCGTCAAGGTGGGTGTCGGGAACGTGTCCGCCGAGCATGCCGGCCTGCTGAAGCGGCTGCAGGAGAGCAGCTCGGGGCCGAAGCCGATCGATCTGGTCGACGTCACTCCCCGCAACTCGCCCAAGGGGTCCCAGCAGGGGTCGCAGCACCCGTCCCGGGAGCATTCACCGGGTGCGGAGCCCCGGGGCGTCGGTGCCACGAAGTCGTCCGGAACCTCGTCCCCGCTTCTTGGGGTGGTGGAGAACTCCGCTCAGAGCATCCTCGGCGAAGCCGGGGTTCGGGACGCGCTCGCCGGGCTGACCGACAAGACGGATCTCTACTACTACAACGTCGTCAGCACGCTCAAGAGGATTCAGCGCTACCACGACCCGGAGGGGCGGACGGGCAGTCCGGACATGACGTCCAAGGAGGGGGTGATCGCGCTCGGCCAGCAGGTCGGCTCCCGCACGTACGCCACCAGCCACATGGTCCTCAGTTCCGGCGACCGGGACAGGATGAAGGACAACCTCGCCGACTTCGACATCGACTTCGCGGAGCAGGACTGGCCGTCGGCGCAGCACGAGGCGATCAACGAGTGGGCCAAGTCCCAGGAGTTGTGCCGGACGAACAGTGACGTCGCCCTTCCGGACGGGCTGGAGGAGAAGCTGAAGCCCTTCTTCGCCGCGGGCGGCGCCGACGCCGCGCGGGCAGAGGTCGTCGAGTTCGGTCGGGGCCAGGTGAACCGGGAGACCGTGAGCCGGTTCCTCATGGAGACGCGGGGCTTCACCCGCGACGACCTCGAAGGCGTCACGGTGCCGGACCGGGTGGGGCTGAAGCCCGCCTACCGGGACATGCCGCTGGCCGATGTGATGGCCGCGCATCTGGGGACGCAGAACTGCAACCACAAGTGGTCCACCGAACTGGAGGTCCCGCTGCTGCATTCTGTCGCCGACTGGAACACCTACCGGCCGGGGCTGGTCAACATCGCGGGGGACCCCGGGCAGGCGCAGTCCTCGTCGTCCATGTCCCCGGCTCAGGCGGCTTCCCTGGGCGGCGGGTCCCCGTCCCCGGTGGGACCGGGTTCGCCTGTGGGCGGCGACGGTCTCCCGCCGGGGCGGCCCGCCACTTCCCGGTCCCCGTCGCCCGCGCGCTGACGTAGCGCAGATGCGGCCCGGATCCGTCCCGTGGGGGATGGGTCCGGGCCGACTGGTGTGCGGGGGCGTGGGGCTCAGCCCGGGTATGGGTCCATCCCGGGTTCCGCCTTGTCGCGGTGGCTGCCGGGCTTGCAGCCGGCGAACGGGCCGTTCGGGTCGCGTAGGGACGCCATGACGTGGGCCAGGTGGTCGCGGTGCCACATCGCGGGGCCGGTCAGGCCGGCCGCGGGGCTTGTGAGTTCCTGCCAGGCCATCCACAGGCCGTACAGCTGGGCTACCGCCTCCGGGTGTTTCCACCAGCTCGGGCACCAAGGGGCCATGGACGTCACCTCCCTGCCGTATACGGGCAGCAGGAGGTAGCGGACCCAGAGGGTGAGGCGGTGCAGGGCCTCGTCGTGTTCGGCGCCTTCCAGGTAGACGATGAACGCGGGTTCCGGCTTCTTCTCCTCCCCGGCGTCCGCTTGCTCCGCGTGCTTCGTGCGCTCCGGTGCCATGGTCATGTGCGTGCTCCGCATCCTCGGGTCCGGTCGTCGTCGGCACAACGGGGCGTGGACCGGCTGCGGTTCAGCGTGGGCGTGCGCTGAACCGCCGTACGAATGCGGCCCGTTGTGTCTCCCGATGCGTGTCGTCGACGAGTGAGGGAGGGACCGAGGATGCCCCAGCGTGATCCGGTCAAGGAGCCGGAGAAGCTTCATGTCTTCTGGTTCGGCCAGGAGATGAACGACCAGGCGAAGAGAGGGCTGCGCGAACTCGGAGAGAGGTTTCCGAACTCGGAGAAGATCCTGTGGGCGCTGCCCCGGCAGCGGCCGGGGGAGACCGGGAGGCTGCAGGCGGCCGAGTTCATGAGGCAGTACCGGGCCGAGGCGGAGCCGAACGGCTTCGAGACGCGGCACGTCATGGACCATGTCGATGAGCTGGCCCGAGCGGTGGAGCCCAAGTACAACAAGGACACGATCCGGGACATCCTCCACACCGAGATGGGCAATCAGGGCTACATCGCGGGCAAGGACCTCGCCGTGTATCTCGTGCAGGCCAACGACCCGAGCCTGGCGGTGGACCTGTCGCACCACCACATGAGGGACGCGGAATGGGAAGAGGTGAAGCGGAATCCGAACTTCTCGGACGCGGTGATCGCGCCGGTCGACTTCTCCACCGCGGAGCTGAAGGTCGTAGACCTGTCACACGGCCAGGACGCCAACTACCGGCACGTTCTGCACTCGGGATACGAGGCCATGGCTGAGCATCACGACGAGGCGGGCATCGACTACCAGATGATGCCGCACCTCGACGTCTTCGCTTCGTACGCGCGCAAGGACACCCGTGGACAGGAGACGTTCAAGACGGCCGCCAACCAGTACCTCGGCTACTACGCCACCCTGGCCCGGGAAGAGGAGAAGAACGGCAACGTCGTCTTCGACGAGCGGAGCGACGACAAGAGTTTCAAGCCGGTGTCCATCAATCTCGCGCCGGGCAACCGGCTGGGCGCCAAGTTCAACCCGCAGGACCCGTCCCGCTCGGACATCATCGGGCGCATGGCCGTCAGCGCCCTCGCCGACGGCGTGCACCACGTCTACGGCAACCCTCACACGCCGCCCGGCACTCCCCAGCCGCCGCCGGCCATGGCGGGCGACAAGACGCCGGCCATGCCACAGAGGCAGGTGGCCCCGCAGGTCTGGCGCGACATCGGCATGCAGGCGTTCCAGCTGGAGGGCGGTGTACGCGCGCTGCCGCAGCTGAGCCTCGGAAAGGAGTTCGGGAACTCCTGGCGGACGGAAGGCGTCCAGGATCCCCGCGATCTGACCCACCTCGACGGGAAGAAGGTCACGGTCGTCCAGGCCAGCAACCTCGGCGTCCGGGAGGCGGCCGCGCTCGGCATGCAGGGACTGGACAAGCCGGCCAAGATTCCCTACGAGGTCCACTACTCGACGTCGGCCGACAACTCACCGCGCCGTACGCCGAGTCCGACGCAAACGCAGCCGACCACGCAGCAACTCGCCTCGGACGTGGCGGGGCTGCGCCTCCCGGGGAACGCGCCCGAGCCCGGGACCTCCGATCAGGCCCACAACGCCGGTCAGCAGGTGCCGAGGCCGCCCGCGGTACAGCGGTCCAATACCGCACCCGGAAAGTAGGCGGGTGACATGGCCTTGATGGTCGAGGAGAGCAGGAGGCCGCGCACGCTGTTCGAGCTGGGGCTGCTGAAGCGTCGCCTCACGTCGGTGTCGGTGTCGGTGTCGGTGTCGGAGGCGGACCGGCCTGAGCCGTCACGCCCGGTGCGGGCCGTGCCGTCCGCCCCCGGCGTACCCCCGCTCGCGCTGCTGCCCCTGCCGCCGGGGTTCCAACTGTCGTTCGCGTGTGCGGCGCGGCTGAGGAGCCCCGGCGGTTCCTGAGGCACGGGAAAGGGGGGAGGGGCGGACCGGACAGGTCCGCCCCTCCCCCCTTTCCACCCCAGGCCCTCTCACGCGTCCGGCCGCACCACCCCCAGGATCTCCATCGACGCCGCCGGTGCGACCGTGACCGTGCGGCCGGGGCGTGGGGCGTGGATCATCTTGCCGCCGCCGATGTAGATGGCGACGTGGCTGGCGTCGTCGAAGTAGATGATGAGGTCGCCGGGGCGCATCTGCGCGATCTCGATGTGCTGGAGGCCCTGCCACTGGGTTTCGGAGGTACGGGGGATCGGTACGCCCGCCGCCGCCCATGCCTCGGAGGTCAGCCCCGAGCAGTCGTAGGAGTCGGGGCCCTCGGCGCCCCATACGTAGGGCTTGCCGAGCTGTTCGGTGGCGTACTTGATCGCCTCGCGGCCCTGGGCGCTCGCCTTGGTGCCGACCTCCTTGAGGATGCCGGAGCCGACCCACTCGGCCTGGGCGTCAGCCGCGGCCTTCTTCTCCAGCTCGGCCAGGCGCTTGAGTTCCTTGGCGGCTAGTTCCTTCTCCAGCTTGCGTGCGGCGGCGATGCGCTGCTCGATCTTCTCGCGTGCCGTGTCCATCGCCTGGCGGCTCTTCCGGAGGCGGTCCAGTTCCGCGGAGGCCTCCTTGGCTCGGGTGCGCAGCTCCTTCTGGGTCGCCGTCAGCGCGGTCAGCAGGCCCTGGGTGCCCTGTTGGGCCTGGCGGGCCAGGGAGGCCGCGTCCAGGGCGCCTTCCGGGTCGCCGGCCAGGACGAACTGGGCCTCGGCGGGCAGCCCGCCCCCGCGGTACTGGGCCGCTGCCGCCGCGCCGACCCGGGAGCGCAGCCGCCTCACCTTGGCCTCGGTCTGCTCGACGCGGTTGTTGAGGGTGCCGACCGTCTTCTCCTGCTCGGTCGCCCGCTCGTCGGCGGCGTTGTACTTGTCGGTGGCGGCCTCGGCGTCGTGGTAGAGGCTGTCCAACTCCTCGCGCACCTCGGTGAGGGTCTTGGGGGCGGGGTCGGGGTCCGCGTGGGCCGCCTGGGCCGTGGCCGTCAGCGCGCAGGCGAGGGTGATGGCCGCCGCCGTCCGCAGACCGCGTTTCCGTGTGGTCCGTCTCATCTCGGCCGCAGCTCCTGTTCGTCCGTATCGGGGTCTCGTTCTGTTCTGGTCCGTTCCGTCCCCACAACGGGCGTGTCGCGTACGGCGGTTCAAGGCTCCGGCGGCCTCTGAACCGGTGGGCGACGGCAGCCGTTGTGCGCGGTGAGGGCCGGTGTGAACAGGCGAAAGGGACTGCATGGACGGGGAGTTGGCGCTTCGGATCCTGTGCACGGGGATCGGCGTCGCGTGCCTGGTGCTCGCGGCGCGGGAGGCCGTCACGGTCGTACGGCTGAGGCGGCGGGGTCCGTTGGTGCGGTCGTACGACCGGGCGTTGTCGCGGTCGTTCGGGTGGTTCCTGTCGTCCGCCGTGGCCTTCGGGACCGCCGCCCTGGTGGCGCGGTGAGCGCGGGCCGGGTGCGGGAACTCGATGTCCTGCGCGGCTTCGCCCTGTTCGGCATCCTGCTCGTGAACGCCCTGCTGATGGCCGGTCCCGACACCGTGTTCGGCGGCGGGACGGAGGCGACGACGGTAGACCGGGGGGCCGCCTGGGCGGTCGCTGCCCTCGTCACCGGCAAGTTCTACCTCCTCTTCTCCTTCCTCTTCGGCTACAGCTTCGTGCTCCAGGAACGGTCCGCCGAACGCGCGGGCGTCGCCTTCGCGCCGCGCCATCTGCGGCGTACGGCAGGCCTGTTCGCCCTCGGACTCGCGCACGCGGTGCTGCTCTACCCGGGCGACATCCTCATGACGTACGCCGCCCTCGCACTGGTGCTGTACGGGCTGCGCGGCCTGACACCGCGCGCGGCGGTGCGGCTCGCGGCCGGGCTGGTGGGGGTGCTGGCAGTCCTGCTGTTCGGCTATGGGCTACTGACCGTCGCCGTCGCCGGGCCACCGGCTTCGACTCGCTACGACCCACTCCTCGCCGCCTACCGGGGCGACGCCCTTTCCGTGATCGGCGCCCATGTGCGAGCCCTGCCCGACGCGCTCGCCACCGACCTGCTGTACGCGCCGGACATGCTGGCCGCGTTCCTGGCCGGACTGGCGGCGGGGAAGGCGCAGTTGCTGGAGAGGTATGGGCGTGACCGCGCCCGGCTGCGGAGGACAGCAGCCTTGTGTCTCCCCGTCGGTCTGGCCGGGGGCGTCGTCATGGCGGTCTGCTCCAACGGGCCGCTGGACAGCCGCTGGTTCTACGTCGGCCACGCGGTCGGCATCCTGACGGCACCGGCGCTGACAGCCTCGTACGCCTGCGGGTTGTTGCTCCTCGTCCGGCCCCGCGCGGCTTCCGTGCTCGCCGCCGCGGGGCGGACGGCCCTCACGCACTACCTCTCGCAGTCGTTCGTCCTCGCCGTCGTCTTCACCGGTTATGGGCTCGGGCTGTACGGCCGTCTCGGCGCCGCCGCCGTACTGACGGCGTGTGTGGGCCTTTACGGGGCTCAACTCGCCGTCAGTGTGCGGTGGTTGGGGCGGATGCGGCAGGGGCCGGTGGAGCTGTTGCTGAGGGCCGTCACGCTGGGGCGGTGTCCGATTCCGTCGCCGGCTTGGTCAGGGTCAGGCCGGTCAGGCGGCGTGCGGCGCGTTCGGTGATCGCGGCCGCTTCGGCCTTGGCCTGGGCGGAGATGGGGCCGGCGTTGGGCTCCTTGTACCAGGGGCGCAGCCGGATCAGGGCGGGCTTGATGCCGGTGGCCAGGAGGAGGGCGGTGCCCTTGGGGAGGGCGCGGATCTTGTCGGGGGGCAGGACGGCCTCCTGGCGGTAGGAGTACGAGCGTGAAGTGCCGTCCTTGCTACGGGAGATGCTCGGCGTCTTTACGTCGTGCTGGCCCACCAGCGTCGAGATCTTCTGGACAAAGTCGGCGTCGTCGAGGCCCGCGCCGAGGAGTTTGACGGTGGCCGCGCTCCACAGGGCGTCCATGCCGATCTCGCCCCAGACGCGGGCGCCCTGGCGGTAACTCTGCAGCAGGGTCACGACGTTGATGCCGCGCGAGCCGAAGTGGGAGTACAGGTCGGGCAGGTCGGAGATGCGGCACACGTTGGCCGCCTCGTCGAGGACCGCCGTCATCGGGGGGTCGAGACGGCCGCCGAGGCGTTCGGCGGCCACGACTCCCGCGCGCATCGTCGCGTCCGCGAGCCCGGCGATGACGCCGGCCGCCGAGCCGCCGCCGTCCTTGGAGAGGAGGTAGAGCGTGTCGCGGCCCAACGCGTGCTGGTCCGGTCGGAATTCGGGCAGGTCGGGGTCGGGGGTGACCCAGGCGAGGATCTCCGGGTCGAGGAGGCAGGAGACGGTCTGGCGGGCGGTCTCGTAGATGCCGTCGCGGGTTTCCACGGCGCCTCGGACCGTGCCCTGCAACTGGTCTGCCATCGCTACCAGGTTGGCCTCCCGCAGGAGGTCGATCGGGGTGCGGTCGGCGGGGTCGGCCAGCCAGGCAAGTAGGTCGACGACTGTTGCCTTGCCCTTGTTCGCGGCGAGGAAGAGGGCGGTGAGGGTGTTCTGGGCGGCCGAGATCCAGAAGTCCTTCTGGGAGGCGTCGTCGTTGACGGACGCCACGAAGTGGCCGGCCAGGCGGCGGGCGCCCTCGATGGTGGCGCACTCGGCGAGCATGTTCCACCACATGGCGCGCGGGGTGTGGGCGATGCCCTGCGGGTCGAACGTCCACACCGTGCCGGTCTTGGCGCGTTCGGCGCGGGTGACGGCGTACACGTCGGACTTGTTGGAGGTGAGGAGGACCGGGCCCTGGGCGCGGAGGACGCGAGGGACCGCGATGCCGGTGGACTTGCCGGCTCGCGGAGCCATCAGGTCCAGCTCCACGTCCTCGTAACTGCTGCGCAGCTCCGGGCCGCCCGGCTCCAGGTCGCCGAGGAGGTTGCCCGTCTCGTCGGGGTGCATCTTGTCGCGGCCCTTGAGGGTGGGGCGCAGGTCGCGGGCGCGGGCCTCGATGCCCTTCGGGCACATGCTCGCCAGTTCGCGGCGGCCTGCAAGGCCCTTGGGGCGGGAGGTGTGCGCCATGACCAGGCGTACGACGATGGCGACAGGCACCGTGACCAGCACCAGCAGGCCCAGCATGCCGCCGTAGACCGCGAACGGTGGTGCACCCGGCCACAGGACGGCCGGTCCCTCCCCGACGAGCTTCGCGACCGTCGACATCGCGAACGGTGGGGCGTCCCAGCCGTGGCCGGAGAGGCCGGCGCCCAGGGTGCCGCCTCCCCAGGCCACGGTGAACACGGTGAGGGCGGTGGCAGCGACCGCGGTGATCGCCCAGGGGACGAGGTCGTGCATACCGCTCGTGGAGGGGCCTGAGGCGCTCATGCGGTCCACCTTCCGGGCTCGGCCGTGGCGGCCGTACGAAGGGCTGTGTCCTGTGCGTGCATGGCTTCGGCCTCGGCGTGCAAGGTCGCTGCCTGGGCGTGCTGGATGTGTTGCAGGCTTCCGTCCTGGGCCGCGCGGGCGACCTCCTCGGCGGCGCGGGCCGCCTGCTGTTCCACGGCCGCGTCGTTGGGCGTCCAGCGGGTGTTGGTGTTGTGCAGCTCGCGCTCGGCGTCGGTGATGGCGACCTTGATGGGGATGCCGGGACGGCCGCCGACCTTGATGAGGAAGCGGCCCCGGCCGGGCGGCTCCTCGTTGTCCCCGGTGACGCTCCAGCCGGGCGGCGAGGACCAGGACGAGACCAGTTCGATCTCGCGCCGGGACAGGCCGACCACCTTGCCGAGGTCCTCCATCTCGGTCTTCGGCAGCCCGGCGCACACCACCATCCCGGCTCGCTCCACGAACCCGCGCGCCTTGGCCCGGTCGGAGTCGTTGCCGATGGATTCGGCGTCCTTCAGCGTGTGGGTGATCTTGGCGTCGCCCAGGCCGAGGGAGCGGTTGAGGCGGGTGAGCGCGTCGATGCGGTCGACGATGCCGGAGGCGGCGCGCAGGGGCCGCCACAGCTCGTCCAGGACGGTGAAGAACCAGCGCCGGGGCATCAGCCCGGCGTCCGCGAGGGCGTGCGAGGCGGCCACCGTGCCGAGCCCCTCCGACCAGGCGGCGAGCATCGCGGCGGCGGTCAGCTGGGTGTCGGCCTCGCCGATGCCGGAGATGTCGATGCACACGGCGGACGCGTCCGGGTCGATACGGGTCGACGTCTCGGAGGCGAAGGTGTCGCCGAGCGGGCCGTCGAGGATGCCGAGGAGGGAGCGGTGCAGCGGGTCGACGGCGTCGCGGTAGCGGGCGTCGTCGCCGCGGTCGAGGGTGACCGCGCGGACCCGGTCGGGGCCCTCGGTGAGGACGCGGAGGAGGTCGGGCAGGAGGGCCGCACGGCCCTCGGGGGTTCGTTCGCGCAGGTGGTGGAGGACGGCGGAGAGCACGGACTGCTCGTGGTCGTCCATCGGGCGGCCGCGCACGATGGTGACGAGCGCGGCGACCATGTTCAGGACACGGCCGTGCGTCTCGGCCTTGAGGACCTCGCCCGCCTCGCCGCCGATCTTGGCTGCGGCCGCGCCCATCGCGCCCGGGTCGAGGACGTTGATGCCGCCCCGGCCGCGCCCGATGGAGATCACCTGGCCGCCCAACGCCCGTACGGTGTCGGCGTAGTCGGGCTTGAGGTCGCCCAGGACGAGCGGGACGACGCCGGTCGCGGCGAGGCCGATCAGCATGCGGTTGATGAGGGTGGACTTGCCCAGGCCCGGCATGCCGAGCATGAACAGGGACGGGTTGGAGATGTAGCGGGCCCGGGTGAACCAGTTCAGCGGGTCGCCGCAGACCGTGGCGCCGGTGAACAGGTGCTGGCCGAGCGGGACTCCGGTCATCGGCGAACCGGAACCCGCGGCGAACGGCCACATACCGCAGGCCTGCACGGTGGTGGCACGCCACATGGTGGGCGGATCCATATAGCCGACGCGACCGCCGCCGGGACCGGCCCAGCCTCGGGGTGGGACGTAGAGCTCCCTGGGCCGCTGCGGGGCCTTCTCCCTACCCCGGGCCTTCGCCTGCTTCTTGGCCTCCCGCTTCGCCAACTGCTCCTGGAACTTCTCCTCGCGCCTGTCGTCCCTGTCGTATTTGTTCTGCCGGCTCACAGCGCCTCCTGGAGCTCGTGCGGGATGAGGGTCTGCTCCCACGGGAGGATTCCGGCGGGCAGCGTGCAGCTGAACGCGGCCGCCTGCATCCGGTCGGCCGGCCGCATCAGCACCCGGGAGGCCGCGGTCAGATTGCGTACGGCGTTGCTGGCGTCGGCGAGTTCGTCCATGGAGTCGACGGTGACCGTCAGCATCAGCGAGAACTCCACGAGCCCCGCGCCCGACGCCTCCTCCGCCGCGGTCTGCTCCGCCGCCCGCATCTCGCTCGCGGCGCGGGCCTGCACCATGCCGCGCCCGGACGTCGCCATGAACTGGGCGCTGCGCCGGTCCGACTCGACGATGCGGGCCGAGGTCGCCGGGTCGATGGGCTTGTAGACGAGGGCGACCCGCTTGCGACGGGTGCCGGGGGCCGCCTCCAGCATGCCCCTGAGCACGGAGGACCGTACGGTGCCGCGCGGGGCCAGGGTCAGCAGCCAGGTCCGGGAGACACCCGAGTCGTGCTGGTAGCTGCCGACGGTCTCGACGGCGGCGGCCGGTCCCGCGTCGTCCCACTCCAGGCCCGTACCGCCTTGCTGGGCACGGGCGTTGAGGACATCGGCGGCGACGGCGGGGTCGTAGGCGACCCGGACGACCTCGGCGATCCGCTCGGCCGACAGCGGGTAGGCCGCGCCGCCGCCCGCGCCGATCAGCCCGCTGAGCAGGCCCGGGATACGGATGGCCAGGTCGGTGATGACGTCCTCCTTCTTGCGCTTCTGGCCGGCCGGGACGCCGTAGGTGAGGGTGACGTAGGTGTGCATCTCCGAGGAGGCGGTGGGGTAGCGCTCGACGACCTCCTCCATCACCGCGCGGGCGGCGGGCGGGGCGTCGGGGTGGATACGGGGGAGCACCTCGTTGGCGAGGGCGGTGCCCGGGTCGGGGGCGGTCTCCACGATCACCGAGGCGCCGCGCAGACCGGGTTCGTGCGAGAGGCGGGCCAGCCACTCGCCCCACAGGGCCACCCATACGTCGACCTGGTCCGGGTCGACCAGGGAGCCGCCGTCGGGGTCGCAGCCCAGGACGATCGTGTACAGGTTGCGGGCGGGGTGGTGCAGCACGCCGAAGGAGCGGTCGTAGGCGTCCCGGCCCTCGGTCACGGTGACCTTGTTGAGCAGTCCCGGCGGGCGGAAACGGCCTCCCGGGCGCGGGGAGAGGGGGCCGGAGACGTAGATGTGCGAGCCCTTCGCCTTGCGGCGCAGCCAGCCGATCCGCAGGGTCATGAGCTGGTAGACGTTGCGGCCGTCCTGGGTGCGGATGGCGAGCGGGACGAGGAACACGACGACCGGTACGGCGACGACCAGGGCGGCGACCAGCGAGATCAGCGACGCCAGCAGGGTCAGGACGAGCCCGCCGAACACACCGAAGGTGCCGACGAGTCCGAGCGGCCCGAGGCCGGGCCTTCTGGGCCTGCGCCAGTTCCCGTAGGTGGGGTGGGTGACGGCTTCCGTGGACATGGTGGACGCGGTTTCCCTTCGTGGAGTGGTGAGTTCGGCTGGAGGTGTGGTCTCGGGGAGTGGGGAGGCCGCCGAACTCCCAGGCGGGAAGCGGGAGTTCGGCGGCCCGTCTGTGGGGCGGGGCAGCGCCCTGCTTTTGGCTTTTAGGGGCGCGGGGAACTGCGCGACCAGCCCCCACCGGCCTGCAGCAAACGAACTGCCCAACCAGCAGGGCTAGTTGCAGAGCTAGTTATGGCCCGCGTCGCCGTCCGCCCCGTCGAGGGACCCCGACGCGACCCTCCCGGCGACCTGAGCCACACTGACCGCGGCCCCGATGGCCGCCCCGACGGGTCCCGCGGCCGCTCCCGCTGCGGCGGCTCCACCTCCGGCCGCGCCCGCTCCCGAGGCACCGGCTCCGGCCGCGCCGGCTCCTCCGCCGCCCCCCGACAGCGGCGTCGCACCCGAGGGCCCCGATTTGCCGCCCGAGCCAGAGGAGCCGCCCGAGCCCGCCCCACCGGCGGAGCCCGCCGCGCCTGCAGGTCCAGCGGAACCCGAACTGCCCCCGGACCCGCCCACCGACTTCGCGCCGGAGGCCAACGCACCACCGACGGAGGACATCGCGCCGGACATGGCACTGGCTCCGCCGAGCGCAGCCGTGGCCGGGACGACCAGCTTCAGCAGTGCGGGCAGGGCGACGGCGGACAGCAGCATCACGCCGATACCGGCGATGCGTTCGTTGATGCTGTTCTCGCCGCCCGCGGTGATCATCGCGGAGCCGGCGTACATCACGAGCCCCGCCGCCGGCTTGTACAGCAGCCAGGCGATCATCCAGCCGATGTGCTTGCGCCACCAGCCGCCGCCCCAGTCCGTCATCGACGCGGCGGCGGCCAGCGGCAGCGTGCCGAGCAGGACGATCATGACGCCGAGCCGGATGTAGAGCAGGATCGTGTGGATGATGCCCGCGATGAGCAGCAGGAAGGCGAGGACGAGCAGCAGGAACGAGGACCCGACATCGCCGCTGGAGCAGCTGATGTTGTTGAGCTGGTTCTGCGCGCCCGCCTGGAAGAGGTAGTCGGCGTAGCGGTCGGACAGGGAGGCGGCGGCGCCGACGACGGTGGTGGCGGCACCGGCGACGAAGACGACCCGCAGGATCCCCTTCAGCGCGGTGATGCCGGCGTTGCCGCGGCGCTCGACGGCCATTCTGGTGGCGGCGAAGATGAGTGAGCCGACCGCCAGATAGACGACGAGCCACTGTGTCTCGCCGTTGACCTGTTGAGCGGTCGTGGTTCCCGCCAGGGTGGGGATCGAGGTGGTGAGCGCCCCGAACACCGCGATCGCACCGGCGAGTACGGCGTTCGCGATGCCTTCGACGATCGTGCCGATGGGGTTGCCGAGGAACTTGAAGAACCCCACCACCGCGTCGACGATCGGATTGCCGGTCGGGCATGCAGCCATGTCAGTTCCCCCAGATCAGAAAGCCGCCGGTGCCCGGCACGGTGTTCACGGGCGTGTGCAGCGACCCGTCGTTTCCGGGTACGACCTTCCAGTCGCCCTTGTCCCAGCGCAGCGCGATGGTGGTCGCGCTGTAGGACGACTGGCCGGAGTTGATGAGCAGGTCGACGGTGGCGGTGTCGTTCTCGTACGTGGTCACGGAGTAGCCGGCGTACGAGGCGGTGGTCCCGGCGCTCGGTGTGTCCACGTCCTCGACGGTGGAGCGCTGGGACACGAACAGGTCGCGCCCGTGCCCGGCCAGGACCTGCTGCTCGGTGACGGTGCGCCAGTTCGATCCGCTCATCTGCGAGGGGATGATGTGGGCGGCCAGGGCCGCGCCCGTCGGTGTGTGCGCGAAGCACCACAGCACCGGGCCCCGCTCCTGGGTGGGCCCCAGGGACGCGGAGACGGGCACGCGGGTGACGCCGAGGCGGCGCCACTCGACGTCCGTCGGCACGGCCGTGGGCTGGGCGTCGCCCGCGCTGTCGTCGGTACGACAGCCCGCGGGCCGTCCGCCCTGAGCCGTGGACGTGCCGGACAGCGGCCCGCTGCTCGCGGAGCTCCCGCCGGCCTCGGCCGTGTCGTCCTCGGACGTCAGGGCGACGATCCCGGCCATGGCGAGCACGACGGCGAGGAACCCCGCCGACGTCTGCCAGCTGCGCTGCTTCCAGAACGGGCCGGGCCGTTCGGCCTGCCGTTCCCTCCGTGTGAACACCTCGACGCCCCTCTCCCTCTACCGGCTCACCGGCTCACGCGAAGACGAAGCTGACCAGCGGGCCCGCGGTCGCCACCAGGACACAGCCGCCGAGCACCATGCCGAGACGGCTCATGTGCTCCGAGCTCTCGCCGCGCTTGAGGGAGATGGCCATCATCGCGCCGGTGATCAGCACCCCGGCGACGCCCGCGGCGGTACCGGCCCAGGCGGCGATGCCGAGCACGGTGTCGACCTTGCTGGTGAGTTCGCCGGGGGCGTTGCGGGTGGGGTTGGGTATGCCGGCGGCGAGGACGGAGGAGCGGATCTGCGACATCATGATGATCTCCGGGAAGTTGAATCGTTAATGAAAACGAGGTCGTGAACGAGGTCGGGGAAGAGCAGGGACGTATGACGTGCGGCGGGTGACTGCAGGGTGCGTGGCGTCGGTCAGAGCGACAGATCGCCGAGGAACGCGACCAGCGGGCCCGCCGTCGTCGCGATGAGACAGCCGAGGGTGACGAAGAAGACGCCGCGGAAGTGCTCGCCGCCCTCGCCGGGATCGCCGCGGCGCAGCTGGAGCGCCATGTTCATACCGACGATGAGCAGGCCGCCGACGCCGCCGGCGGTGGCGCACCAGGCGAGGATGCCCAGGATCGTGTTCGCGTCGCCGGTGGCGTTGGGGTCGAACGCGGCGAGCTGAGTCAGGCCGAGGGCCGCGCGCATCATGAGCGGTCCTTCCCGCCCTTGGCGTTCTCCGGCCGTGCGCCCACCAACTCGGCGAGCGCGGCGAGCTGTTTGGGCACTCCCGTACGGCGTGAGCCGACCCGCCACCCCGGTATCCAGGGGACCCGGTGCACGGGAGCCACCGAGCGGATGACCCGGATACGGCGCAACAGGCTGAGCGGCAACCGCCCGGGCGCGTCGGCCACCAGGACCACGCCCAGCAGGTCGACGCCCTGCGCGGCCGGGTCCTCCCGCAGCGCGCTCAGCGCCTGGGAGACCGAACGCAGGCCGCCCGCGCTGGTCCGGCCGACCAGCAGGACGCGACGCGGTTCGCCACGTGACGCCTGTGGCCAGCGGGCTCCGATGTCCACGCCGCCGAGGGCCTCGGCGAGCGAGGTCGTACCGGCCCCGCCGTGCGCCTTGACCCAACCGACGTCGTCCCGTGAGCGGCGCTGGGCGCGGGCTGCCTGTGGGGCGCCCCAGCCCAGGTCGGACGCGGGGGACGGTGCGGGCCGGCGCCGAACGGGGCTGTCAGGAACCGGCGTTGGAGCCGGAGCCGGAGCTTGTGTCGGCGTCGGCGTTGGTGCGGGTCGTTCCGCGGTCGGCCCCCGGACCCATGACTGCGGGCCGGACGGCGCCGCGGCTGAAGGGACGTTCATCCGCGCCCCACCCCCCTCGTTCATCGTGCTTCCTCTGGTCTGCCTCATCTGTTTCCACCGGTTTGAACTTATTTGCCCCGGGGGCCGTTTGAGTCCGGCGAGCCCGTCGGGCAGCACAACGGGCCGCTCACCCGGAGCGGTTCAAGGCGTAGGCGATCCATTTCAAACAGCCGTTCCCGAACGGCAGTTGCCGAGAGGAAGTAGGCACCCGCGTATGAGCGAAGGAGAGGGCAGCGGCTCCACCGCGACCAGGAACGTGCTGCTCGCCGGATCCGGCTGCGGCTGTCTGATGTCGCCCGTCGTGATCCTCGGCATGGTCGTCGTGATCATCATCATCGGCGGGTTCGGCGTCATCCTGGCCCCGCTCATCGCGCTGATCCTGCTCTTCGGCGGCGGTGGGGGCGGCGGCGCCGGAGAGGGCGACGCGGACGCCGTGATCGCGATATTCGAGGGCGACGGCAAGGGCGAGCTGGACCCCGACTCGATCCCCGACCAGGACCTGGTCGACCCCATCGAGGAGGCCGGCAAGCTGTGCGAGGCCATCGGCCCGACCGTGATCGCCGCCCAGATCGAGCTCGCGTCCAACTTCGACGCGGCGAAGGTCGGCCCCGACGGCAGACTCGGCATCTCGCAACTGCCGCCCGCCGTCTTCACGCAGTACGGCAAGGACGACGACGACAACGACAAGACCTCCGCACTCGACGCGGAGGACTCGATCATGGCGCAGGGCCGCTACCTGTGCGAAATGGCCAACCAGTCCCAGCAGTTGCTCGACAGCGGCCAGGCCACCGGCAAGCTCCTCGACCTCGCCCTCGTCGGCTACGACCAGGGCATGGACGCGGTCCGCACGGCCCACGGCGTACCGCAGACCAACGCGGCCCAGGGCTACGTCGTCCAGGTCCGCGCCCTGCTGGCCAAGTACGAGGGGGTCGCGACACCGCCTCCGTCGGACACGCCGTCGCCGTCCGTGACTCCGTCCGACGAAAACCAGTAACCCCCGTATCCCGTAAGGAGATCAGCCATGTCTCACCCCGAACTCACCCTGTCCGCCGACCGCTTCGACGTGTTCATCTCCGACGAGGGCACCGCCGTGATCGACGGCGAGGCCCTGTTCCCCGACGCCGGCCGGTCCGTGCACGAGGCCGTGCTCGACCTGTTGCAGCGGCGTGCGGCGGAGCGCGGGAGGGCCGTCGAGGCGACGGTGAACGACCGCCCCGGCACCGAGCACTTCGTCCTGGAGGTCGCGCCGGACGGTTCGAGCCGCATCGTGACGCGACCGGACTCGGGGTACGAGGATCCGGGGTACGAAGATCCGGATGCCCACCACGACTCGTCGGACGTCACGGACGTATCAGAATCCCTTACGGACGTACCGGAATCCCTCGCCGATCGCGTCCAGCGCATCAACGTGTCCCTGGCGGAGGGGCGGCTCGACGAGGCGTTCGTGCTCGCGACCGCGTTGCGCGAGCGCCTCACCCACACCGAGGGTGCCGAGCATCCGCACGCGCTGGAGGCCCGGGCCATGGAGGCGTACGTGGCGTATCTGCGCGGCGACCACCGGCAGGCCACCGTGCTGGCGTTGGCCGTCGCCCGGATCCGCTGCCGGGACCGGGATTCGCGGGCCGCCGAGGATGTGGCCCGCGCGGCGGCCGCCTGGCGGCTGCTCGACGACGACCTGGCGGCGGTCGCGCACGGACGTGAACTGCTGCACATGTGGGACCGGTTGGAGCATCAGGGCCTGCTGGACTCCACCCACGCCGAACTGGCCCGCGTGGTCCGCTGCCACCTCGACGGACTGGAGGCGGCGGCGGTCGCCTGAGATCCATTCGTGGACGAGACCTGGACGTGCCGTGTACGGGTCGTGGATCCCTTGTACATCAGCCGTCAAACGAACATGGACCGTCCCTCGGAACACTCCGGTGACTCCAGGACCGGAAGGACCCATTCGACCAACCGGCCCTGGATTCACGGAACTTCTCGGCCCACGGGGGGCCGACATCCCGAGGAGGCACCATGAACCTGACCGTCATCGGATCGGCGAGCGCGGTCACACCTGAAGAGCGGGCCCTGCGCGACCTCTACGTCGAGCACGGCCCCGCCCTCTACTCCTACGTCCTGCGCCTGCTCGGCGGAGACGCGCACCGCGCGGAGGACGTCATCCAGGAGACGCTGCTGCGCTGCTGGAACAAGAAGAACCTGACCGACGACGAGGGCATGGCCGTACGGCCCTGGATGTTCCGCGTCGCCCGCAACCTCGTCATCGACGGGCACCGCACCCGCATGGCCCGCCCGCTGGAGGTCGGCGGCACCACCTGGCTCGGCGAGATGTGCGCCGAGGCCGACGACATCGACCGGATGCTCAACTCCCTTGTCCTGCGGGACGCGTTGAGCTCCCTGTCGCCCGCCCACCAGGAGGTCCTGCGCGCGACGTTCTTCGCCGACCGCACCACCCAACAGGCCGCCGACGCCCTTGGCATCCCCCAGGGCACGGTCAAGTCCCGCGTCTACTACGCCCTGCGGTGCCTGCGGCTGGCGTTGGACGAGCGGGGGGTCGCGGTGGAGCGGGGGGCGGGGGAGAAGACGGCGGAGAGGCAGACGGAGAGGCAGACGGAGAGGCAGACGGAGAGGCAGACGGAGAGGCAGACGGAGAGGACGGCGGCCTGACCGCACCGGTCGGGGGCGCCGCTACCCGTCCGGTTCCACGTCTTCTCCTTCTCCTTCTACTTCTACTTCTACGTCCAGTTCGCGCAGGGTTCCGCGCAGGTCGCCCGCCTCCGGGTGGGCGATCTCCTCCAGCAGGGCGAGGGCCTTGAGCCAGGCGGCGCGGGCCGCGAGCCGATCGCCGGCGGCGCGGTGCGAGGCTCCGATGTGGCGGAGGGTGTCGGCCTCCAGGTAGCGGTCACCCATCTCCTGGTACAGGTTCGCCGCCAACTGGAAGCGCTCGATGGCCGCGTCGTACCGGCCGAGGTGGTGGTGGGCGTAGCCGACGCTGTCCAGCGCCCCGGCCTCGCCGAACGGGTCGCCGATCTCCTGGTGCAGGGCGACGGCCTTCTCGCAGTGCTCCAGCGCCCGGTCGTGCTCGCCCATCAGGATGTACGTCCAGCCGACCTCGTTGAGCACATAGGCCTCGCCGCTCACGTTCCTGATGTTCCCCTCGGCCCGGTACACCTCGCGGGCCCGCGCGTAGTGGCCCAGCGCTTCGCCGTGTCGGCCCGCCCGGTTGGCCAGGATGGCGAAGTAGCGCAGGGTGCGTGCCTGGCCGGGGGCGTCGTCCGCGGCCACGAACAACTCCAGTGCGGCGCGCAGGAGTCGTAGAGCCTCGCGTTCGCGGTGGAAGCGGGAGTGGCTGAAGCCCAGGCCGCGCAGGGTGAGCGCCTGGGCGACGCGGTCGCCGAGGGCGCGCGCGGCCCGCAGCGCGGCGATGTTCATCTCCATCAGGTCGTGCCAGAAGCCGAGCCGGTCGAAGGCCAGGTACAGGGCCCAGGTGGTGCGCCACGCGTGGTCGTCGAAGCCGTGGGAGACGGCGTGTTCGACGACGGCCCGCAGCACCGGCCGCTCCGCGCGCGCCCAATCGGTGGCTTTTTTGCGGCTGTTGAACCGCAGCGGCGTGCTGTCCGTTGTACGGCTCGGCAGCGGGATGGTTTCCCCGAACGGCGTGAGGACCGAGGAGACGTTGTGGGCGGTGTGCAGATAGTGGTCGTGCATCCGCAGCAGGGCCGCCCTGCGCGTGTCCTGCGTGTCCTCGGTCTCGGCGACCTCGGCGGCGTAGGCGCGCAGCAGGTCGTGGAAGACGAAGCGGCCGGGCGCCCGTTCGCTGAGCAGGCTGGCCCCGGTGAGCTCGGTCAGCAGGGCGCGGGCCCGGCGCGGCTCCACACCGGCCAGGGCCGCGGCCGCGGCGGTGCCGATGTCGGGGCCCGGGTGCTGGGAGAGCCGGCGGAAGAGTTCCGCGGCGGGGGACGGCAGGGCGTGGTACGACCACGAGAACACGGCGCGAGCGTCCGTCTGCACGTCGTCACCGACGAACGCGTCCAGGCTGCCGTGGCCCTCCCGCAACTCCTCGGCGATGTCCGCGAGCCGGAAAGCCGGGTGATGCGCGGCGCGTGCCGCCACGATGGCCAGCGCCAGGGGCAGCCGCCCACAGAGTCCTACGATGTCGTCCGCCGCGTCGGGTTCGGCGGCCACCCGCGTCTCGCCGAGCCGCCGGGTCAGCATGCCGAGGGCCTCGTCGGCCGACAGCAGCCCCAGCGAGAGCGGATGCGCGCCGTGCCCGGCGACCAGGCCACTCAGTCTGCTGCGGCTGGTGACGATGACCAGGCAGCCAGGGGTGCCGGGCAGCAGCGGCCGTACCTGTTCGGCGTCGCGGGCGTTGTCCAGCACGATCAGTACGCGCCGGTCCGCGAGAAGACTGCGGTACATGGCCTCCTGCGCGTCGAGCCCTTCGGGCACGGCCTGCGGGACCACCCCGAGCGCCACGAGGAACGTCTCCAGCGCGTCCGAGGGATCCATCACGGAGCCGTGCTGGTCGTAACCGCGCAGGTTGACGTAGAGGCTGCCGTCGGGGAAGCGGTGGGCGACGCGGTGGGCCCAGTGCACGGCCAACGTGGTCTTGCCGGCCCCGGCCATCCCGTCGATCACCCCGATGACGGGCGTGTCCGGATCGGCATCGGAGGGCAACAGGGCGTCGGCGACGTCGAGTTCGGCGGATCTGCCGGTGAACATGGGTAGATCGGTGGGGAGTTGGGAGGGGCGCGGCATGCCGGCGGCGGCGCGTAATCGGCGGTGATCGTCGGGGGGCGAGCCGGTCTCGACGCCGACGCCGATGCCGACATCGATGCGGGTGTCGGCGTCGGTATTGCCGTCCTCCGGCTCCCCGGCCAGCAGTCGCGCGTGCGCGGCCCGCAGGGACGGGCCCGGTTCGATGCCGAGTTCTTCTACGAGGATGCGGCGGGTGTCGGCGTAGACCTCCAGTGCCTCGGCCTGTCGCCCGCTCCGGGAGAGGGCGACCAGCAGCAGTTCGCTGACGGCCTCGCGCAACGGATGGGCGTCCCGCAGCGCCACCAGTTCGGGTACGGCCGCCTCGTGCCGCCCGAGTTCGAGCTCGACACGGAGCCGCAACTCCAGTGCACCCAGCCGCCGTTCCTCGAGATGCGTCCGCTCGGTCTCGGCGTACGGCCCGGGGACTCCGCCGAGCGGCGTGCCCTGCCAGGCGGCGAGCGCGGTGCGCAGCAGCTCAGCGGCGGCGAGGTTGTCGCCGAGGGCGCGACGGGCCCCAGCCTGGCTCACACTGTCCTCGAACTCGTCGAGATCGCTGGAGACCGTCTCGGTCCGCAGGGCGTACCCGTCACCGATGGACACGACAAGCCGGGGCGGCTCACCCTGGGCCCGCTCGGGCTCAAGAAGCTTCCGCAGCCGCGAGACATACGTTCGCAACACCGACACCGCGCCGGACGGCGGTTCGTTCCCCCAGATCCCGTCCACCAGGTCGTCCACCCCGGCCACGCGCCCCCGACGCAACAGCAACACCGCGAGAACGGCCCGCTGTTGGGGCGACCCGAGCGTCAACTCGGCATCTCCACGCCAGGCTCGCAGCGGACCCAGCAGCGAGAAGCGAAGGGCGTCCTTGTCCTTTGGGGAGTCCGTATCCAAGACCTTCACCTGACCTCCACGCCTCCGGACAGTAGTGACCGGGTGCGTCAACGTCACGTCGGCGTGGCCGATCTTGCGCGCGAGTGGCCGGGGGGTGACGGGGCGGAGGCCCTGCTTGTGACGGTTGGTTACGGAAGTTGACACAGTGGCGTGATGTGAAACACACGGTTCTGTACGGCAGTTGAGCGGTAGGGCGCGATCGCGCCCCGGGATGCGAAGCTGCGTATCGGATCGAACGTCTGGGGGCTGCCGGTGAGTGCGCAGGACGTCGTGAGTGTTTCCGTAGCGGTGCTGGTGCCTGTAGTGACTGCCGCCACGGGGGTGGTGAGCCTGGTACTGCAGGATCGGCGGCTGCGTCGGAGTCGGGTGGGGCGCCGCCGACTTGCCTTCGAGGACGCGTCCCGGCAAGTGTCCTTCGCGGCCGACTGGTGGGCCGCGCAGCAACTGCTCCCCGCCGAGCCCGAAACGCTCCGGCGCGGGCAGGAGATGGCGCAAGCCTGGCTCAACCAGGCATCCGAGTTGGTGAACGGAGCCGAGCGCGCGTCCACCGACGAGGAACCGCAGGTCTCCGTCAGCAGGTTGCTGTTGCTCTATCGGTTGCACAGCCGTCTGGCGAAGGTCCTGCGACTTGGCTTCTATGTGGCACTGGGCGCAATGGCCTGCTGGAGTCTGATTCTGATCTCCGAGGTGTCCTCACACGGGTCAGGGGATGCCGTGACCGGAGAGACGGTGACGATCGTGCTCATAGCGACGGCGCTACTGCTCCTGCGTTTCTGGGCCGTCTCGGCAGACGCCGCGGTCCGGCGCGCGGAGCACTGAGCGCCTTCGCCCTGGCTCAGACGGTCGCGGGAGCGTGGGCGTGGACCATGAGCGTGCCCAGGTTGCCCGGCTCCGGGGCTTTGAGGACCTGGGCGTCGATGTCGGTGAAGCCGTGCCGTTTGAGGATGTCCGCCCACATCTCGGGGGTGTACTGCCAGCGCCGTACGGTCAGTTCTCGCTCGCGGCCTTCGAGCCACTTGCCGCGCATCTGCTGGGGGCCGTAGGAGCCCGCGACCGGTTCGGCCTGCGAGAACGCGAAGATCCCGCCGGGGGCCAGCCGCCCGAAGACGCAGGGAAACAGGTCCTCGGGGTCCGTGAACCACACGGCCCCCCAAACCGAATAGATCGCGTCGTGCTCCTGAGGGGCTGACGAGAGGTAGGCGCAAGCTTCGCCCTGCACGAAGGACAGCCCGGGGGTGCCCCTCCACCAGGCTCGGGCGCGTTCGGTCTGGACAGGGGAGAAGTCGACGCCGGTCACCTCGACACCCTTGTGGGCCAGGTGGGCGGCTTCCTTGCCCTCCGCCGGCCCGAGCTCCAGCGCACGGCGGGGGCTGCCGAGGACCTCGGCGCCGGGCCCGTGCCCGGGATACTGCGTCCAGTCGAACCGGTCGGCCTGCGGGGCAGATTGGGTGCCCTCGCCCTTGTAGGGCTTGTACTTGTCCCAGTATTCGGCCGGTGTCATGGGCGCGTGGGGCATGAGACTCCTCGGGAGAACGGAGCGACCGGTGTCCGTTGAGCTGGACACCGTATCGGCGCTCCCTCCCGTGCGTGGGTGAATGCCAACACCTCACCCGGACGCGCACGCGAACGGGCCCGAGTGCGCTCATGGCGCCCCGGGCCCGGCCGTTCAGATCAGTGGCAGTTCGCCCCCGGACTGCATGGCCCGCACTTGCCGTAGTCCCGCTCCCACAGCTTCCAGTCCACGTCGAAGCCCGCCTCGGCGATGATCTGGGCGGTGCGCTCCACCGAGCCGTCGTACTTGAACTCGATCTCCGGAATGTGTTCCAGGAACCTGCCGCCGAAGTGCTCCGCGCAGAACTCGCGGTAGTTCTTCGTGTCCAGGATGAAGACGTGAACCGCTAGGTCGACCAGACGGCCACAGCACATCTCCAGGCCCTGGCCCCACTTGTCCATGGCCGTGATCAGGTACGAGACGGCCGCGCCGAACAAGCGGTTGGCCATCACTTCGTCTACGGGGTGATCCCGCATCAGGAGCAGGATCTCCCGGTCCCACACGTCACGCCGTACGTAGTCCCGCGGGTCACGGACTTGGGTTTCGACTGCTGTCGCCATGCTGTCCTCCGTGATGTCGTTTCGGGTCGGCCGCCCAGAGCGGGCCCGTGGTTGAACGACACCATCAGGGAGCGACTCGCGGTGATCAACTGCCTTGGTGCGCAAGCGATTTGCAGAGAGTGCACACTCCGTCGACGCCCCTTCGGACGCTCGCTACCGTGGGTAGACCCGGCCCTCGGTCAGTGGGAGGCGTCATGCGCACGGTCGACCCGCTGTGGAGCTCCGCCAAGGTTCGTGCGCTCGTCGACCGCGGCGACCTCGGAGGGCTCATTCGCCTGGGCCGCATCGGTCGGGGATGGCGGCAAGCCGATCTGGGCACCCGGCTCGGTTGTTCCGCCTCCACGGTTTCCCGAATGGAGCAGCGGGGCGGACGAGCGGCTGACCTGCAACTCCTGCGAAAGGCCGCCCGAGAGGTCGGAATGCCAATAAATGTCCTAGGTGCGGCACTCGGATTAGGCGCTCTGCAAGCCACTAGAGTTGCGTCGGACGGTCCACGTTGCGTCGAGGAGGACCCAATGCGCCGCCGCACACTGCTCGCAGCCGCCGCGCTGGCGGCCCCCGCTCAGCTCCTCGTCGGCATGGACGACGCCCTCGCGATCACCCCCGCTCCGACCGGCTCGGCTGTCCCTCTCGACACCCGCCTGGCGCGAGCGCGCGCCCTCTTCGATGCCGGCAAGTACGCCGATCTCTTGGAAGCGCTGCCCGGGCTGCTCGCCGACGTGCACGACGGCGCCCGGTCTCGTGCGGACCTCGCGCACGCCCGCCTCTCGGCTTGTTACAGCCTGGCCGCTCAGGTCCTGGTCAAGATCGGACGCTACGACAGGGCACGGCTCACCGCCGACCGGGCCACCGTCTACGCAGGCCTCTCCGGCTCGCCACTGGTGGCCGCGGCTGCTGCCCGAGAGCTGAGCATCGTCCTACGCCACCAGGACCAGGCCGCCGCCGCGCAACGCCTCATCCTTGACGCCGCGACCAAGGTCGAGGCCACCGGTCTTACGACCCCCGCACAGGCGGCGGCGTACGCGCAGATGTTGTGCACCACCTCCTATACGGCGGCGCGGGCCGGAGACCGCGACCAGGCCCAGGCCATGATTCGCGAAGCCTCCAAGGCCGCGCGCCGACTTCCGCAACAGGCCCCGCCCGGGCGCCTGTTCCCCATCACTCCCGCAGCCGTCGACCTCTATGAAGTCGGCGTTCATTGGGCGCTCGGCGACGCCGGGGCCGCGCTCGATGCCGGCCGCGCGCTGCACGCGGACCAGTTCCCCACGGCCGAACGCAAGGGGCGGATGCACACCGACCTTGGCCGCGCATGGTGGCAGTGGGGCAAGCCCGAGCAGGCCGCGCACGAACTGCTGTCCGCCATGCGCGTCTCGCCGGGCGAGGTCCGCGACCGCCCGGCGATCCGAAAGATTGTCGGAGACCTCGCTACGCGACACCCGCGGGTGAGCGGCGTCCGTGAGCTGGCCGCAGCGACGAGCGTCCGGAACTGACCGTCCTCCTTGGATCACCGGTCAGCCCGCCGATCCCAGCCGAGTAAGCGCCCCGTTCGTCAGCCGGTACACCGTCCACTCGTCCTGCGGCCGGGCACCCAGGGACTCGTAGAAGTCGATCGCGGGTCGGTTCCAGTTGAGGACGGACCATTCCAGGCGCTCGTAGCCGCGCTCCACGCACAGTCGGGTCAGTTCTGTGAGGAGGGCCTTGCCGTGGCCGGCTCCTCGGGCGGTGGGGCGGACGTAGAGGTCCTCCAGGTAGATGCCGTGGACGCCGCGCCAGGTGGAGAAGTTGAGGAACCAGAGTGCGAAGCCGACGGGTTCGCCGGTCGTGTCGTCGGTCGCGATGTGGGCGAAGGCGGCCGGCCGGTCGCCGAAGAGGGCCTCGTGCAGTTGCTCGGGGGTCGCCTTCGCCTCCTCCACCGCCTTCTCGTACTCGGCCAGTTCGCGTACGAGGGTGTGGATGACCGGGATGTCGGCGGGAGTCGCGGTGCGGATCATAGGGCGAGGCTAGGACCTGTCCAACCTATGAGGAGTGGGCCCGGCCGGCCCTAGCCCTTCAGCTCCGGCTTCCAGTCCTGGGCGAGCAGCCCGAGCAGCACCTCGTCCAGGAACTCGCCCAGCACCCAGGCCGAGGAGCGCAGTACGCCCTCGCGGACGAAGCCGTTGCGTTCGGCGGAGCGCAGCATCGGGGTGTTGTCCGACAGCGTCTCGATCTGCAGTCGCTGCAGGCCGCGCACGATGAAGCCGTAGTGGCACAGGACCGCGACGACGTCGGTGCCGTAGCCCTTGCCGCGGGAGGCCGGCAGCAGGCCCAGCCCGATGTGGGCGTTCCGGTTGTGGTTGTCGATGCCCCACAGATTCGCGGTGCCGACCAGCGTGCCGCCCTCCAGCTCCACCACGGAGAACGGGACGTGCCCCTGCTCCTTGTCGTCCACCACGAGCCGCGGGTCCTTCGAGCCGGGCGTGATCGGCCGCCACGGCCTGCCGTCGGCCCGCGAGCCGTTGACCACGTCGTCGTAGAGCTCGGTCCGCAGGATCGGGATGTCCTCATCGTGCCGAGCCCTGAGCCCGACCTTGCTGCCTCTAAGCATGCAAGCTTCCTATCCGACCGGCCTCTTTGACGGCAAACCAATATCCCTCAGCCGTCGGGCGATCTCCATCTGCTCCGGGTTCAGCGGACGGCCCTCCTCCGTCTGCCACACAGAGTTCTGCAGCACCCGGCCCAGCGTCCACGCTCGCGCCCGGTTCCGGTCCAGGCCGAGCACCTCCGTCATGGCGTCGAAGCGCCACCGCACCTCGTCCGCGTCGAAGCGGTTCCACAGGGCGGGGAGGAGGTCGAAGCCCGGGTCGCCCGCGAGCGGTTTGGGGTCGATGGCGAGCCAGGGGGCCCGGTCGGAGGCCAGGACGTTCTCGAAGTGCAGGTCCCAGTGCAGGAGTCGGTCGCCGGGCTCGGCCGCGACCTCGCGCACGGCCGCTGCACAGTCCGCGAGCAGCCGACGTTCGGATGGGTCGGGGACGCGGGGCAGTGCCGTCGAGGTCCGTTCCAGGAGCCGCGCCGCGATGTCGCCGAGGCGCCGCAGACCGGGCGGGGCCGGGACGGCCGTGAGCCGGGCCAGCAGCCGGGCGACGACGAGCGTGGCCTCGCGCGAGTCCGGCAGGCCGGCCAACTGCCGCCCGGCAACCAGCCGTTCGAGCAACAGCGTGCCCGTCTCGGCATCGGATTCCAGTAGTCGTACGGCCCCGTCGCCGTCCCATGTCCGTAGCGCGACCGGCTCCCCTACGGTCTCCTCGTCCACGTCCTGGAGCTTGAGCACGGCCCGTGTTCCCTCGGCCCGTCGCACCACCGGCAGGACCAGCGCCCACATGCCGCACATCGACGGCCCGTCCAGCCTCAGTTGCCAGAGGTCCAGGAACCGTGCGGCCCGCGTCGGGAGTTCGGCGACGAACGCCCGCCCCGCCTCCCCGCCGAACCGCTCGTGCCGGGCAATCAGCTCGTCCGGAATGTCGATCACGTACCGGACGTTACCGGCGTGCGTGAATCGGCTCATGCGAATGCGAATCAGCCGGGGTTTCCACAGGGTGTGGACGCGCGTCGGGGCGTACGTCCGCAGCGCCCCCGGCACGTACACCTGGCTGGCGATCCTCTTCGTCACCTCCGTGGCCATGCACCACATGTCGCCGGAGTTCGAGACCGAGTTCCTGCGGCAGCGGTCGACGAACATCCACGAGCTGTCCAGCAACCCGGTGCGGGTGCTGATCGCCAGCGCCATGTGGATCGACGGCGGGATATGGCTGCCGTACGCCGTCCTCTACTCCGTCTTCCATGCGCCCGCCGAGCGCTGGCTCGGCACCGCCCGCTGGCTGTTGGTGTGCGCGGCCGCGCACGTCCTGGCCTCGCTGATCAGCGAGGGCGCGCTGCTGTGGGCGATCCGGCACGACATGGCGCCCGGGTCGGCGGTCAACACCCTTGATATCGGGGTGAGTTATGCCCTGGCCGGGGTCGTTGCCGTGCTGACGTACCGGATCCGGGTGCCGTGGCGTTATCCGTACGTCTTCGGAGTGCTCCTCGTCTACGGGGTGCCGCTGATCACCGGGCGCACCTTCACCGATCTCGGGCATTTCACCTCCGTGCTGATCGGACTGGCCTGCTATCCACTGGTCCGGGGGCGGACAGGAGTGCGGAATCCGAAGGAGACAGCGACCGCCCTCAGGGATTAACGTCCCGGCCATGAACAGCTCGGCAAGCCAGGTCGTGAACGGCGGCATCTCTTTCTGGTACGCGGACGACGGTATCCCGGCGGCCCGCGAGCCGCTCACCGGTGACGCCTCCGCCGACGTCGTGATCGTCGGCGGCGGGTACACGGGACTGTGGACCGCCTACTACCTGAAGAAGGCGGTGCCCTTCCTCCGGATCACCGTCCTGGAGCAGAAGTTCTGCGGCTACGGCGCCTCCGGCCGCAACGGCGGCTGGCTGTACAACGGCATCGCGGGCCGCGACCGGTACGCGAAACTCCACGGCCAGGACGCCGCCGTACGACTGCAGCAGGCCATGAACGACACCGTCGGCGAAGTCGTCCGGGTCGCCGGGGAAGAGGGCATCGACGCCGACATCCAGCGCGGCGGCGTCCTCGAAGTCGCCTGTACGGCCGCCCAGTTGGCGCGACTGAAGGACTTCCACGCGCACGAGCTGTCGTACGGCGAGAAGGACCGCGAGCTGTACGGCGCCCGGGAGACCGCCGAGCGGATCAGGGTCGCGGGCGCCGTCGGGTCGAGCTGGACGCCGCACGGTGCGCGAGTGCACCCGGTGAAGCTGGTGAAGGGGCTCGCGGCGGCCGTGGAGGCGCTCGGCGTCACGATTCATGAATCGACTCCGGTGACGGAGATCCGCCCGAAGCACGCGGTGACGCCGTACGGCACCGTCCGGGCGCCGTACGTCCTGCGCTGCACCGAGGGCTTCACCGCGAGCCTGAAGGGGCAGAAGCGGACCTGGCTGCCCATGAACTCCTCGATGATCGCGACCGAACCGCTGACCGATGAACAGTGGGCGGCCGTCGGCTGGGACGGGCGCGAGACGCTGGGCGACATGGCGCACGCCTACATGTACGCCCAGCGCACCGCCGACGGGCGGATCGCGCTCGGCGGGCGCGGGATGCCGTACCGCTTCGGATCGCGCACCGACAACGACGGGCGCACCCAGGACGCGACGATCGAGGCACTCCGCGACATCCTCGTCCGCTTCTTCCCGACGCTCGCCGGACTGCGCATCGAGCACGCCTGGTCGGGTGTGCTGGGGGTGCCGCGCGACTGGTGCGCCACCGTCACCCTGGACCGGTCGACGGGCCTCGGCTGGGCGGGCGGCTACGTCGGCTCCGGCGTCGCCACCGCGAATCTGGCGGCGCGGACCCTGCGGGATCTGGTGCAGATCGACTCCGGGCAGGGCGGCCCGACTGAGCTCACCGGTCTGCCCTGGGTCGGTCACAAGGTGCGCAAGTGGGAGCCGGAGCCGCTGCGTTGGCTGGGGGTGCACGGGATGTACGCCACGTACCGTGCGGCGGACCGGCGTGAACTGACCACGCACAGCGCGGAGTCGTCGCGACTGGCGCGGTTCGCCGACCGGATCGCCGGGCGGAGCTAAGCCTGACGCAAGATCAACTCATGCAGAAACCACGCCAGTTGGTGCATACGTGGCTACCATGAAAGGTTCCACCGCCTGACATTCAGCTCCAGGCGCGGAAACAGGGGAAGCCTGTCCCCGGCCGGTGGCCCGGGGGACCTTCGGCCGGGGACGGGCGCTTCCCTCCGCAAGCGGGACCGGTGCTCCCCTGCATCGCGTCTCGGGCGGGTCCTGTTCGACTTCATGGACCCGTCGTCCGCGTTGGAGCTGAAACCCAGGAGGTCGGACGATGTCCGAGAAGAAGCGTGGTTGGCGTCAAGAGTTGGCAGAACGGTTAGCCGTCGCAGTGGCCGCGAAAGTGGTCTGGGGCCTGATCGTGGAGCTGCTGCTCCGGCCGCACGACTGAACCCGGCGTCATGTTGCGGTGCCCCGGTCGCCTCTGCGCCGGGGCATCGCCCTTTGCCGGGCGGCGCTCAGGCCACCGATTCCGGTACGGCCTCCTCCTCCGCCGCCGGAACCCCCTGCTTCGGCGCCTTGGCCGTCACCATCAGCCCCGCGACCAGCCCGGCCAACAGCATGATGCCGACGGCACACCAGATGGCGACCGTGTAGCCGTGCACGACGCCCTCGCGGGCGATCAGCTCGCGCTGGGCCGGGTCGTGGAGGTGGGCGGCGATGTAGGCCGTGCTGCTGGTGGTGGCGATCGTGTTGAGGAGGGCCGTGCCGATCGAACCGCCCACCTGCTGCGAGGTGTTGACGGTCGCCGAGGTGACGCCCGCGTCCTGCGGGGCGACGCCCGCGGTGGCGGTGGCGAAGACCGGCATGAAGGTCAGGCCCATGCCGAGGCCCATCAGGAGCAGCCCGGGCAGCAGTTCGGTGGCGTACGCCGACTCCACGGTCAGCTGGGTGAAGAAGAGCATGCCGCCCGCCGCGAGGATCATGCCCGGCACCATCAGGGCGCGCGGCGGCACGCGGTTCATCAGCCGGGCCGAGATCTGCGTGGAGCCGATGATGATCGCCGCTGTCATGGGCAGGAAGGCCAGGCCCGTCTTCACCGGCGAGTAGCCGAGGACGACCTGGAGGTAGTAGGTCATGAACAGGAACATGCCGAACATGCCGACGACGGCCAGGCCCATGGTGAGGAAGCAGCCCGCGCGGTTGCGGTCCTTGACGATGTGGAGGGGGAGCAGGGGGTGCGTCGCCCGCGCCTGCCACCGCACGAAGGCGACGAGCAGCACGACCCCGCCCACCAGGAGCCCCAGGACCAGCGAGTCCGACCAGCCGCGCGACTCCGCCTCGCTGACGCCGTAGACGATCGCGACGAGTCCGCCGCAGCCCAGCAGCACACCGGGTACGTCGAGCCGGGCGCCCGTGTTGCCGGGCCGGTCGTGGAGCAGGGCGAAGGCGCCGAAGACGGCGACGACCGCGATGGGGATGTTGACGTACAGGCACCAGCGCCAGTTCAGGTACTCGGTCAGCAGGCCGCCCGCGATGAACCCGATCGCCGATCCGCTGCCGGCCAGCGCGCCGTAGATCCCGAAGGCCTTTCCGCGCTCCCGTGGGTCGGTGAAGGTCGTGGTGAGCAGGCTGAGCGCGGACGGGGCGAGTACGGCGGCGAAGGCGCCCTGGAGCGCGCGGGCCCCGAAGAGCATCCCGGAGCTGGTGGCCGCGCCGCCGATCGCGGAGGCCGCGGCGAACCCGATCAGCCCGAAGATGAACGTCCGTTTCCGCCCCATCAGGTCGGCGATCCGCCCGCCCAGCAACAGCAGCCCGCCGAAAGCGAGCGTGTACGCGGTGATGACCCACTGCCGGTTGCCGTCCGACATGTTCAGGTCGGCCTGGGCGGACGGCAGGGCGATGTTCACGATGGTCGCGTCGAGGACGACCATCAGCTGCGCGAGGGCGATGACCACCAGACCCCACCAGCGGCGGGGGTCGGCGCCCGGGTCCGCGTCGGTTTCACCTGTTCGGGTGACACTCACCCGGCCAGAAGACCATGAATCGGGAGCTGTCGCATCTTTCGCATTCTGGGGAGTGATCTTCCTGCTCACGGTTCCAGCACCACCTTCCCGGTCGTTCCCCGCGTCTCCAGTGCCCGGTGCGCGGACGCCGCCTCGGCGAGCGGAAAACGCCGCACGGCAGGGACGAGCCGCCCCGCGGCTGCCTCGGCGAGGGCGCGCAGTTCGAGGGTGCGGATGGGACTCGGCCCGCCGGCCCGCCGCATCATCACGGGCCCGAGCACCTGCTCGGACACCCCTTCCACTGCATACGGCGCACCGCTTGACCACCCGAAGACGAGGTGCTGCCCGCCGGGCCCGAGCAGCCCGGTCGCGTGCCGGGCGACATCGCCGCCCACCCCGTCGAAGACCACGGTGGCGTGCCGCCCGCCCAGCCAGGCGCGGACCTTCTCCGGCCACTCCGGGTCCGTGTAGTCGACGGCGAGATCGACGCCGTTCGCCTGCACGAGGGCGACCTTCTCCGGCCCGCCCGCGAGCCCGATGACCGTGGCGCCGGCGTGCCGGGCGTACTGCACGAGCAGGGTGCCGAGCCCACCGGCGGCCGCCGGAACCACGGCCACGGAGTCCGGCCCGAGCTCGCTGAACTGCACGATCCCCATGGCCGTACGCCCTGTCCCGATCATGGCGACGGCCTGCGCGAAGTCCAGATTCCCGGGGATCTCGTGAACGCTGTCGACATCGGCGACGGCCAACTCGGCGTAACCGCCGGGCGCGAACCCGAGATGGGCGACCACGCGCTTGCCGAGCCACAGCCCGGCGACCCCTTCACCGAGCGACTCGACGACGCCGGCGACTTCGCGGCCGGGGATGGTGGGGAGGGTGGGCGGCTCGGGCAGCGGCCCTTGTTCGCCTCTCCGCAGGACGGTGTCCAGGAGGTGGACTCCGGCCGCGGCAACGGCGATACGGAGCTGGCCGGGGCCGGGGAGGGGATCGTCGGCGTACTCGTAGCCGAGGTTTTCGGCCGGACCGAAGGTGTGCAGTCGTACGGCGTGCATATGGGCCCCCATAGATATGCGCTGGTTCTCTGATGGATGCGATACGTGCTGGTTCTCTGTGGGTAGGAGGCCCACTCTTCAACCTCAAGCATGCTTGAGGTCAAGGGTTCGCCGACCCGGGGACAAAGCCAGTGATACGGCCGTCAGGGCGCTGTTGAAGGAGACCTCGGACAGGACACCGGGCGCCGCGACCTGGTCGCCGGCGAGATAGACACCGTCGCCGCGGTCGATGGCGGGCCGGTCGCGCCAGCTGGTGCCGGGCAGGTCGACGGCACCGGTACGACCGTCGGCGACGGCCTCGCGCCGCCACATGACCCGCTCACGCCAGCCGTCGAAGGCCAGGTCGAGAAGGTGCTCGGCACGGGCGATGCCGTCGGCGCGGGACTCGTGCGGGGCGATGGGAATCTGCCCTTGGAGGAGCTGTTCCCCGGCGGGAGCGAGGGACCGGTCCTGTGCCGTGAACCGCTCGATCCATCCCGGGGCGTCCAGATCGGAGACGGCGAAGGCGTCACCGCGCCGGGTGCGCAGGGCGAGATCGATGAGGGCGGTACGGCCGCTGGTCCAGGTGAGGCTGTCGTCCCTGAGGAGTCGCCGGGCGGCGTCGAGGGAGGTGGCGACGACGACGGGTGTGTCGGTGGGAAGGACGTCGACACGGGACAGGGTCTCCATGCGTACGCCCAGATTCCAGGCGCGGGCGGCCATCCGGTCGATCACGTTCGCCCAGCCGCCGCGCGGATAGTGGGCCTCGGGCGGCAACTTGGTGGCCCGGCGCAGACGTTCCTGCACGAAGGCGGCGGACAAGGCGCCGGGGTCGTGGTGGAAGAGGGCGACGGCGGAGTAGTGGGCGGCGGCCCGGGCCCCTTCCTCGCCGGCCTGCTCGGTGGCCCAGGTCATGAAGTCGACGTCCACGGGGGCCTGTTGGGGAGTCCTCCGGAGCAGCTTGAGCATGGCGAAGGGCGGGGTGCGGCGCAGGACGCCGTGATGCCGTAGCCGGAGCCGGGCGGCCTCCAGGGGTGGGAGTGGGGCGAGCGGTCCGATGAGGTCGCGCTGCCGGAGCCAGGCCCAGTGCGGGCCGCCGCTGTAGAGGGCGTGCGGCCCTTCGTTCGTCCGGTACGGCCCTTCGGCGGTCCGCGCCCGCCCGCCCAGGGTGTGGTGGGCCTCGTACACGGTGACCTTGGCG
The DNA here is from genome assembly GCF_058544905.1 of Streptomyces sp. JLBG701. Lineage (NCBI taxonomy): Bacteria > Bacillati > Actinomycetota > Actinomycetes > Kitasatosporales > Streptomycetaceae > Streptomyces > Streptomyces sp. JLBG701. The sequence continues at coordinate 5,281,509 of NZ_CM178588.1, read as the reverse complement.
CCCGCCTCGGCAGCGGTGACGGCGGCGGTGAGTCCGGCGAGGCCGCCGCCGATGACGGTGATGCGGTGCATGGCTGGGGGTCTCCCTTTGGTTGGGGGTCGCCTTTCTGCGTTCCTTGTGAGTACGACTGGTTCGGGCCCCGGAATGTGACATGGGCGGCGTTTTCGCAGGTCAGGGAGGGGTGGGGGCGATTGTCAGTGGTGGGGTGCAGCATGGGGGCATGGCGAGGAGAGCGGCAGGTGGAGCGGGCGGGACGGGCGGTGCCGACAGGCCCGGCGGGACCGGGGTGAAGGCGGCGCGGCGGCCGGAGGTGCGGTTGCCGGTGCTGGAGCCCTGGAGGGGCGGGGAGTTGGAGCCGGACGGGGACTACGACGGGCTGGAGATCCGGGAGGCGGACTTCGTCGGGCAGGACGGCGTGGGCGCACGCTTCATGGACTGCGCGCTGACTGGCTGCGCCCTGGACGAGACCCGCCTGCACCACGCCCGCCTCCTCGACTCGGTCCTCACGGGCATACGAGGCGTCGGCACCGACCTCGCGGAGTCGACGTTGCGCGATGTCGAGGTGCTGGACCCCCGCATGGGCGGAGTGCAGCTGCACGGCGCCGTCCTGGAACGGGTCCTGGTCCGCGGCGGCAAGATCGACTACCTGAACCTGCGCAAGGCGAGACTCCGGGACGTCGTCTTCGAGTCCTGCGTCCTGGTGGAGCCGGACTTCGGGGGCGCCCGCCTGGAGCGCGTCGAGTTCGTGGACTGCACGCTGAAGGGGGCGGACTTCACCTCGGCGACGCTCGTGGACGTCGACCTGCGAGGCGTGGCGGAGCTGGGGATCGCGAGGGGGGTGGACCGACTGGCGGGGGCGGTGATCAGCCCGGCGCAACTGCTGGATCTGGCGGCGGTGTTGGCGGCGGAGATGGGGATTCGGGTGGAGGGGTGAGGGGTGAGGGGCGGTGGGATAGGGGGTCTGGGGGCGCAGCCCCCAGGGGGAACCCCGGCTCAGGACACCCGGGGAAAGCGAGCCTGCAACGTCCAGATGGCCGGGTTCTCCGCGAGGTCGTCGTGCAGATCGACCAGGTCGGCGATCAGGTCATGCAGAAAGTCCCGAGCCTCCCGCCGCAGCTCGGCATGAGAAAAGCTGAGCGCAGGCTCGTCGGCAGCCATCCAGTCGGCCTCGATGTCCACCCACCCGAACCGCCGCTCGAACAACATACGGTCGGTGGACTCGGTGAAGTCCAGCTCGGCCCGCTGCGGCCGCGCCGCACGCGACCCCGCCGGATCCTGATCAACCTGCTCCACGATGTCGCACAACGCCCACGCGAAGTCCAGCACCGGCACCCATCCCCACGCTGTGGACAGTTCCCGGTCCGCCTTGCTGTCGGCGAGATACACGTCCCCGCAGAACAGGTCATGCCGCAGCGCGTGGACGTCCGCACGCCGGTAGTCCGTCTGCGGCGGGTCCGGGAAGCGGTTGGAGAGGGCGTAGCCGATGTCGAGCACGTAGGTGATGGTGTCACGCGCTCATAGGATCCTGGACGTGCCCCGATCCGTACCGCCAGTCCTTGCCCGCCCGCTCACAGCCGCCCTCCTCCTAGCCCTGACGGCGTGCACCGCAGGAGTCCACGGCACCCCGGGCGGCGCGGGCGTACGCGACCCGTACTTTCCGAAGGCGGGCAACGGCGGCTACGACGTGACGCACTACGACCTGGCCCTCGCCTACACCCCAGACACCCACCACCTCACGGGCACCACGGAGATCACGGCCCGGGCGACGAAGGACCTGAGCGCCTTCGACCTCGACCTCAAGGGCATGGAGGTGACGGCCGTCCGGGTCGAGGGCCGCACGGCCCGCTGGAACCGCACCGGCCAGGAACTGACCGTCCGTCCCCACGACGACCTGGACAAGGGGGAGACGTTCCGGGTGACGGTTCGCTACGCCGGCACCCCGGAGACGATCACCGACCCGGACGACTCGCACGAGGGCTGGCTGCCCACGGCGGACGGGGCGCTGGCGCTGGGAGAACCGACGGGCTCGATTACATGGTTCCCCGGCAACCACCACCCCTCCGACAAGGCGACGTACGACATCGCGGTCACCGTCCCCAAGGGCGTACAGGCGGTCTCGAACGGCGAGTTGGAGAACGAGACGACGACCGGGAACCGCACCACCTTCACCTGGCGCACGGCCGAACCGATGGCGAGCTACGTGGCGACGGTAGCGATCGGCGACTACGACATCACCCGCTCCACCACCTCGAACGGCCTGCCGGTGTACGTGGCCGTGGACCCGACGGAGTCGAAGGCGAGCCGCAAGGCCCTCTCCCGTATCCCGGAGATCATGGAATGGGAGGAGTACAACTTCGGCCCGTACCCCTTCTCCTCCAGCGGCGCGATCATCGACCGCCAGTCGGACGCCGAATACGCCCTGGAGACCCAGAACCGTCCCGTCTTCCCAGGCGCCCCCGACACCGAACTCCTCGTCCACGAACTGGCCCACCAGTGGTACGGCAACTCCGTCACACCGAAAACCTGGCGGGACATGTGGCTCAACGAGGGCTTCGCGACGTACGCGGAGTGGCTGTGGCAGGAGGACCACGACGGCGAGACGGCGGAAGAGATCTTCGAGTCCCTCTACGAGGGCGACTACTACGACGAGGAGAAGGACAACAAGGCGATCTGGGCCTTCCCCCCGGCGAAGCCCCCCACCGCCGCCCAGATCTCCGACCCCCCGGTCTACGACCGCGGCGCGATGGTCCTCCACAAGATCCGCCAGACGGTCGGCGACGACACCTTCTACGACATCATCCAGGGCTGGCCGGCAACCCACCGCCACGGCAACGCGGACACGGCGGATTTCACGGCGTACGTGGAGGAGATGGCGCCCGGGAAGGACTTCAGCGGCATCTGGGAGGACTGGCTGTACGGGAAGGGCAAGCCGGAGAGCAGCGGTGAACGGGCCCGTGCCGACTCAGGGTTGGCGTTCGAGGTCCGCGCGCATGACGGCCTGCGCCCGCACGAGGGCGCGACGGTGCTCCATCTGGACCTCGTGATACGGGGTGTCGGCGGTAAGGCTGCCACTGGCGAGGGTGTCCCGAAGGTGGCGCAGGCTGTAGAACGCGTCGTCGATCGCCGTGAGTATCTCGGGAGCGACGAGTATGGCCGCCGAGTCGCGCGCCTCACTGCACCCCGCCGCACGGAACGCCTCCCGCACGGCCGCGTCCAATGCCGCCGCCTCCCGCGCCTGATCGCCGGTGGCGATGGCCCGCATGGCCTCGTGCGCCTGCCGGAAGGCGGTGAGGCAGGCGACGTAGATCTCCTTACGTTCCTGCCGGGACCGTTCGGCCGAGTCGCGCCGCCAGCGGGCCCGCTCGGCCAGCATCGTCGAGCCGACACCGACGACCGCACCGAGTGCCGTAGCGGCGAGGGTTATCCATTCCACGCGGGTGAGCTTCCCACGTAGAGGCCGGTCACGAGTGGCCCAACTCATCCAGCAGTCGGGCCAGTTCAGGAGGCCACACCGGCTCGGGCGCCTCGGCGAGTTCCTTACGGGTCCACCAGCGCCAGGTCAGGATCCCGTCCTCGGCGTGGGCGGCGGCGAGATCCGGGCCGATGGGATCGCGGCGCGGCCCGTGGGTGACGTAGATGTGCTCGTGTTGCCGGACGGGGATGTCGGCGCGGGTGAAGTCGTGCTCCCACGTGCACAGCAGGGGGCCGGGCTCCAGGTCCGTCCAGCCGGTCTCCTCGCGCAGTTCGCGCAGGGCGCCTTCGCGGGGCGTCTCCTCCGGCTCCAACCCCCCACCCGGTAGGGCCCAGTGGAAGCCGACCTCGTCGTTGTCGTACCGGAAGAGGAAGACGGAACCGTCGGGATCCAGCACGGCGACGCGGGCGGCGCGGCGGGGCGTGCGCAACGGCTTGCGCAGCACGGAGCAGGGCCGGTCGAGGTGACGGTCCCGCCGGTGATCGATGACCTCGTAGCCGAGGGAGGTCCAGAAGGCGAGCCCCTTGGGGTTGGCGTCGAGCACGGCGAGCCGTACGGCGGCATGCCCGGCGCTCCGGAACCGTTCCTCGACAGCGGTGGCCAACTTCCGCCCGTATCCCCGCCGTTGCGCCCCGGCATCCACCATCAACAGCCCGATCCACGGATCCGGATCAGCGGGATCAGGATGCCGGGCCAGCGTGATCACGACCCCGACCAGCCGCCCCTCACTCCGCGCGAGCAACACCTCCACGTCCGGATTCACCAACTCCTCGGCCAACGCGGCGGCCACCTGCTCCGGCCGGATGTCGTCCGGGTCGGGGAAGTCCCCGCTGAGGGCCTGGAAGTCGCGGTCGGAGGCGTAGAGGGCGGTGAGTTCGGTGAGCAGGGGGCCGGGGATGTCGTGGTCGGGGGTGAGGGGGAGGAGTTCGAGACGCATGCGGGGCAGGCTAGGGCCTGCGCGAGGGGCTGGGCGACGCAAATCCGCCGCCCGCCGACCGCTAGCCGTCAGCCGTCAGCCGTCATGTGAGGTTGGGCCGGTGGGGTCGGGCCGGGTCGCGGCGACGCAGAACTCATTGCCTTCCGGATCGCTCATCACAATGTGATGCCCGTCGAACTCCTCCATGACGACCCCGCCCGCCTCCACCAGCCGCCCGGCCTTCGCCCTGATCCGAGCCCACCGCTCATCGTGACTGCCGTGCCCCGGCACCCGTACGTCCATATGGAGCCGGTTCTTGGCCGTCTTCGGCTCGGGAACCCTGAGTATGGAGAGGTTGGGCCCGACACCGTCGGGATCGCAGAGCCACGCCCCGTCGTCGACGGAGTCGTCCTCGGGCAGATCGAAACTCGCGAACCACTCCTCACGGGTCTTGAAGGGAGCGGGCGGCGGCTCGTCGACGTAGCCCAGGGCCGTCTTCCAGAAGTCGGCTAGGAGCTTCGCGTCATTGCAGTCGAGGGTCAGACTGATCCTGATGGCCATGACGGGACCGTACTGCGCACCACTGACAACGGCCCGCGAGCTCACTCGCCCCAGGGCGAGGCCGCGGCGCCGATTTCGAGGGCGGTGACCCCGTCGGCCCGGCGCTCGCGCAGCAGTTCGCCGCCGATCGAGTAGCGGGGCGCCGCCGCGGGGGACCGGGCGGCCCGTTCCACGATGGCGTCGGTCAACGACCGGGCCATCGCAAGCCGCGGATACGCCCCGTGGATCTCCTTCTCCCAGTCGGCGACGACCTCCGCGTTCCGCCCGAAGTCGATTCCGATGCCCTCACGGGTCAGATAGGCGAGCAACCCGCGCCGTTCGGCGATCCCGGGCGAGGTGTGCAGGGCGATCGCCTCCCACACCCGGTCCACGTCCCCCGCGTCGACGCCGTGCTCGGTCAGCAGTGCGGCAGCGAGATCGGCCCCCTCCACCTCGAACCGCGCCTCCCCGTGCGCGAGTTCGCCGGCCCCCAGGTCATGCATGACGGTCGCCGCGAAGAGCAGGTCACGGTCGTAGGCGGCATCGTCCAGGGCACCTTCGTGCGCGGCGAGCAGCTGAGCGAAGAGGAAGCTCCGCACACTGTGATTAGCGATCGAGACGCTCTCCGAGGACCGCACCGTCCCCAGTACGGCATCGGCCAGCGACCCGGTCGGCAGCTCAAGGGTGAATGTCATACCTCGACGCTATGAAGCGGCCCCTCCTGCTCACCAGTGGCCGGATGGCCACGGTTCGCAAGGATCGGGCCATGCGGCATTCGACTTGATAGGCAAGTGATGACTTGCCTATTCTGAGGGCGTGGCCGACGACCTTTTCAAAGCCCTCGCCGACCCCACGCGCCGCATCATCCTCGACGAGCTCACGGAGAAGTCCGGGCAGACGCTGTTCGAGATCTGCTCGCGGCTGAGCATGAAGCATCGGCTCGGCATCTCGCGTCAGGGGGTCTCCCAGCATCTCGCGGCGCTGGAGGCCGCCGGGCTCGTCGAGACCAGGCGGGAGGGCCGTTACAAGTTCCACGACCTGAACACGGCCCCGCTGCGACAGATAACCGAGCGATGGCCTTTGCCTGATACGACCGACACACCCGACGCACCCGACATGCCCGACACCTTCGGACCGGAAGAGAGCACGCCATGAAGATCCATCTGACCAGCGTCTTCGTCGACGACCAGGCCAAGGCCGAGCGCTTTTACACCGAGATCCTCGGCTTCGTGAAGAAGTACGACGTCCCGATCGGCGAGAAGGACCGCTGGCTGACCGTCGTATCGCCCGACGAGCCAGGCGGCACCCAACTCCTCCTGGAGCCCTCCGGCCACCCGGCCGTCCAGCCCTACCGCGACGCGCTCGTCAAGGACGGCATCCCGCTCGCCCAGTTCGCCGTCGACGACGTGAAGGCGGAGTACGAGCGCCTGCGCGCCCTCGGCGTCCGCTTCACCCAGGAGCCCCTGGAGATGGGCCCCGTCACCACGGCCGTCTTCGACGACACCTGCGGCAACTTGATCCAGATCGCGACACAGCCGCAGTAAGCAGCAGTAAGCCGTTCACGGCTGGGGGGGGGACTTGCAATCTCAGGTACCGCAGTCGACCACGCCCTGTGGCGGCTGCCGGCCGAGGCCGCCGTCGAGGGGCCGCTCTGGGACTCCGTCAACGGGCCCGAGGCCGCCCTTTCTGGAGGCGGCACGCGCGGAGGTCGAATAGAGCACCTCAGCGGGACCCCCGCAGCGCCCGCGCACACCAGCCGATGACTGCCGCGTTGACCAGCGCCCCGACCGCCACCGCGACGATCACCATCGCGGCCCCGTCCGGGAGGAAGAGGAGTACGAGGCTGGCCGGGGCGGTGGCGAGGAGGGGGATGACTCCTGCCATGGACTCGTCGGAGCTGTCGCCGGCGCTCACCACCAGGGCCCATATGAGCAGGGCGGCACAGACCGCGAGGTACGCGAGGGCTACGACGTTGCCTAGCGCTTGGCGCAGACTGCGGGGGAAGGACACGGGGTGGACTCCTCGGTCGTGATGGTCAGATGTGGGTGCCGGGCGGGTTCGGGCTGGCCAGGCCCAGGTCGTAGGCGAGGATCGTCGCCTGGACGCGGTCGCGCAGGCCGAGTTTGCGCAGCAGCGCGTTCACGTGGGACTTGACCGTGCCCACCGTGATGCCGAGTTGCTCTGCGATCTCCGCGTTGTTGAGGCCGGCCGCGATCAGGGTGAGGACGTTTCGCTGGCTGCCGGTCAGGCTGTCCAGCTCGCGGGGGCCGCCCTCGTCCCGGAACCCGGGGCCCGCTCCGGACGCGTAGTGGCCGATCAGGCGGCGGGTCGCGGACGGGGCGAGCACGCTCTCGCCGGCCGCCACCACCCGGATTCCCTGCAGCAGTTCAGATGCGTGCACGTCCTTGAGGAGGAAGCCGCTCGCGCCGGCGCGCAGCGCGTCGAAGACGTACGCGTCGAGGTCGAAGGTGGTCAGGACGAGGACGCGGGGCGCGTTCTCCCGGCCCGTGATGATGCGGGTGGCGGCGATGCCGTCCAGTTCGGGCATTCGTACGTCCATGACGACCACGTCGGGTGCCAGCTCTTCGGCGAGACGCACCGCGGCGGCGCCGTCCGCGGCCTCGCCGACGACCGTCATGTCCTCCTCGGCGTCGATCACTGCGGCGAACCCCGCCCGGACGATGCCCTGGTCGTCGACGACCAGCACGTTGAGGCTCATTGCTCTCTTTCCTCCCCGAGTGGCAGCCGAAGGGTGACCGTGCCCTGCGGGCCGGCGGTCACGGTGCCGCCGAGTGCCGCGACGCGGGCCGCCAGCCGTTCTCGTACGGCGGGGTCGGCGGCTCGCGACACCCCGGTGGCCGTGAACGTCAACGTACCGTCGACCGCGTCGAGTTCGAGCAGCGCGGGCTCCTCGCCGCCGGCCGCGAGCAGTGTCTCGGCGGCGTGGTAGGCGGCCAGGTCCACGGCGGTGGGGAGTCGTTCCGGTACGCGGTCGGTCAGCCGTATCTCCACGTCGCGGCCGGTGGCCCGGCACTGGTGGGCCAGCAGGTCGAGGGCCTGGAGGGTGGGCTGCGGGCGTAGTTCCGGCCCCGTCTCGCCGTCGCCTTCCCCCGCCCGAACCGTGTCGAGGAGGGCGCGCATCGCGGTCAGGGCCTCGCGGGCCCGTTCGGCGGTCGCGTCGAGCCGGCCCGCCTCCGCCTCCGCGACCATGTCGGTGGTCCGCGACAGTACGGTCGTCTCCAGCCCGGCGGCGATACGGCGCCGCTCGGCCCACGCGTCCCGGACGGCCTCCTCGGTCAGGACGGCGAGACGTTCCTCCCGCACTCCCCGGTCGGCCCGGTCGCGCCGCCCCCGCAGGCTCCCGACCCACCAGGCCACACCGACCGCCACACCCGCTCCGACCGTAGCCAACCCGGCGACTGCCCAGACGGGAACCGTCGTACCCCGGTCAACAACGGCGACGGTCGCGGCGATCGCGTGCACTGCCACCGCCGCGAGCGGCAGCGCCGCGAAGGGGCGCGGGGAACTGCGCGACCAGCCACGATGCCGCCGCAGACGATTGACGGCAGAAAGCGGCACCCCCCGCACACCGCTCAGTCCCACGCACGTGCCAATCAAGCTCAACGCCGGCGGCAAAAGCACCGGCCCGCTGTAGTCCCCCACCGCCATCGCCACCGGCCACAGCAGCGCCAAGCCGAGCAGAACCCCGTACGCCGAACGGGGCGCCCGGCGCAGCCACAGCAACGCCACCGCCTGCCCAGCCGCCAGCAGGGCAAACAGCACGCCCGCCGAGACATGCGAACCACTCGACGCCGCCTCTGTCCGGATCACCAGCACCGGCAGCAACGGCTGCAGGACTAGGCCGACCGCGGCCACCACCTGCGCCACCCGGTAGCTCCGCGGAGCGGTCCGCTCCGCCAGGGCCGAGGTCCGGCCGGGCAGCACCGCCCGCACCTCCCAACCGCCCTCCGCCGTCGGGCCGGTGGTCAGCGTGCCGCCCGCCTCCCGGGCCCGGGAGCGCAGGAAGCCCGTGCCGCGTCCTCCGCCCAGCCCCGCGCCGTACGCCACCGAACCGGCCGGCGGTGCCGCGCTCGTGATCACGACGTCCGTGCGGGTGTCGCCGTACGAGCACCGCACCGTCGTATGCGCACCGGGGGCGTGCCGTGCCACGTTCGTCAGGGCCTCGCGCACGATGCCGTACGCCGCGTCCGCGACGGCGCCGTCCGGGAGCGGGTCGATCTCGCAGTCGACCTGCTGGTCGAGGCGGCGGAAGCCCGCGACCAGGCTCAACAGCCGTTCCTCCGGGGAGGGGAGGTCCTCCCGGGAAGGCGCCGGGGACCGTACCGCGCTGAGCGCCCGGGTGACCTCGCGGCCGGTCTCCGCCGCGAACTCCAGTGCTTCGTCGGCGAGTTCGGGGCGGCGTTCGCGCAGGCCGAGGGCCGCGCCCGCCGTGACGACCACGGCTGTCAGGTGGTGGGCGCTGACGTCGTGCAACTCCCGTTCCATACGGCGGCGTTCGGCCGCCGGGAGGCGGTGGCGCTCGGTCTCGGCCCGGTGGAGGAGACGTTCGGCCGTCTGTCGTGCGCGACGGGTTCGTCGTACCAGAAGACCCGCGCCGCACGCGGCCGCGTACAGCAGCGCGGTCAGGACGAGGTCGAGGCCGTTGCGGTCGCTGAGGCCGTGGAGGGTGATGCCCTGCAGGAACTGCCAGGCGGCCAGCGCGACCACGCACAACACGGCGGTGAAGGTGTCGCGTTCGGTCGCCACCGTGAACAGGGCCAGCGCCACGCCCGCGGTGCCGAGTACCGCCATCGCCCCGGCGGGCAGCGGCCCGGCGCCCAGCGCGCACGCGGCGGCGACCAGGACGAGCGTGGTCACCGGGCGGGCGCGACGCAGGGCGAGCGCGGCCGTCACCGGTCCGGCGACCAGGGCGGCCACGAGAAGGGCGTACGCGGGCGGGGCGGACCCACGGACCAGCGCGGCCCCTGGCCACACCACGGCCTGGGCGCAGAGCAGCAGGACCGGGAGCAGCCGGTCGTCGACCAGCCGGTCGTCGGTATCGGTTCTATTCATGGCTGATCCAGGCTATGGGCGCGAGCGAGCGGCCCGGGTCCGGCTGGAGGGGGATTCCGGTCTCTTACCTGGGTTGCAGACACGGCCCAGGTGGAGGGCCCGGACGTCCTCTCTATCTCCGGTTCGACGCGGCAATCGTCCTGCGGCCCGAGGACTGTGCCCCGCCCCGTCCATAGGCTCGATCACATCGAGGAAGCGGTCGACGAGCACTTCCACCACCGCCTCCACCACTGCTTTCACCACCCACACAACCCAGGGGGAATTCCCATGTCCAAGCGCATCATCGTGTCGTCGCTCGCCGCTGTTGCCGCCGTCGCCGGAATCACCGCCGGAGGCCTCGCCATCGCCTCGGCCGCCACGGAACTGACCGTGGAGAACAGCTCGGCCCGCTACGTCGCCCCGACCGACGCCAAGGCCGGCTCGCTCACCTTCACCGCGGACGTGAGTGACGACTCCGGCGTCAAGAACCTCAAGGTCCTCGCGTGGCCCAAGAGTTCGAAGCTCGACGTGAGCGAGAAGGACATGCGGTCCGTGGAGAGCGCCACCTGCAAGGCCACCTCGGACGAGACGTCCCGCTGCACCTACACGGTGCCGGTGACGAAGAAGGAGGTGGCCGAGATGGGCGAGGGCACCTGGTACGTCTCGGTGCTGGCGACGGCCAAGGACGGCGACACGAAGTACGTGCCCCGCGCGACCACCTTCGAGGTCAAGGGCTGACCCACCGGTTGACCCAACGCAACGGCCGCCCGTCCGGGGAACGCTCCCCGGACGGGCGGCCGTTGGCCGTGCAACGCGTGTGTCAGACGCTGACGCCGAAGTCCTGGGCGATGCCGACCAGGCCGGAGGCGTAGCCCTGGCCGACCGCGCGGAACTTCCACTCCGCGCCGTTGCGGTACAGCTCGCCGAAGACCATCGCCGTCTCCGTCGCCGCGTCCTCCGAGAGGTCGTAGCGCGCGATCTCGGCGCCGCCGGCCTGGTTGACGATGCGGATGTAGGCGTTGCGGACCTGGCCGAAGTTCTGCGAGCGGTTCTCCGCGTCGTAGATCGAGACCGGGAAGACGATCTTGTCGACGTCGGCCGGGAGACCGGCCAGGTTGACGTTGATCGCCTCGTCGTCGCCCGCGCCCTCGCCGGTGCGGTTGTCACCGGTGTGGACGATGGTCTGGTCCGGCGTCTGCTTGTTGTTGAAGAAGACGAAGTGGCCGTCCGAGTAGACCTTGCCCTGCGGGTTGACCGCGATCGCCGAGGCGTCGAGGTCGAAGTCGGTGCCGGTGGTCGTGCGGACGTCCCAGCCGAGGCCCACGGTGACGGCGGTCAGGCCCGGAGCCTCCTTGGTGAGCGAGACGTTGCCACCCTTGGACAGGCTTACAGCCATGGTTTGGGAGTCCTTCCCTCGTTATGTACGGCAGTACGGGCTTGAAGCTACAGCTACCCCTATGAACGCGGCGAGGGGTGTCGAAGGTTCCCCGTGTCTTTACTTTCTTTACCTTCCTGGCGGAACCGCCACGGCGAAAACGGGGTGACGTGGACGGGACAGACACGGGACCATGGACCCCATGTCCGGTCCTTACGTCATCCGTGGCTCCGTCTCCCTGCCCGAGGCCGAGCTCATGTGGCGTTTCTCGCGGTCCTCCGGGCCCGGCGGGCAGCACGTCAACACCAGCGACTCCCAGGTCGAGCTGCGGTTCGACCTCGCGAAGACCGAGGCCCTGCCCGACGTGTGGAAGCAGCGCGCCCTGGAGCGGCTGGCGTCCCGCCTCGTCGACGGGGTCGTGACCGTACGTTCCTCCGAGCACCGGTCCCAGTGGCGCAACCGCGAGACCGCGGCCGTACGCCTCGCGTCCCTCCTTGCGGAAGCCACCGCGCCCCCGCCCAAGACCCGCCGCCCGACCCGCATCCCGCGCGGCATCAACGAACGCCGGCTGCGGGAGAAGAAGCAGCGCTCGGACACGAAGCGGGGGCGGACGGGGCGGGACTGGTCCTGAGGGCCGCCGCACATCCGTACCCGAGGCCTGTCACATATCCGTCGCCCGGTTCGTCGTGGCAGTGACGGACCCGAGTGGCAGTGACGAGTGGGAGTGGTGGCGGATGAGCGCGTACGAGACCAATGGCGCGTACGAGAACGACGAGGCGAACGCCGAATCCCTCGCCGGGCGCTTCGAATCCCACCGCCCCCATCTCCGCGCCGTCGCCTACCGCATGCTCGGCTCGCTCGCCGAAGCCGACGACGCCGTCCAGGAGGCCTGGATCCGGCTGAACCGTTCCGACATCCGGCAGGTCGGGAATCTCGGGGGCTGGCTCACCACAGTGGTCGGCCGGGTCTGCCTGGACATGCTGCGTTCCCGCAAGTCACGTGCCGAAGAGCCCCTCGACGCGCCCGGCGTGGCACTCTCGGCCACGTCCACCGCCCCCGACCCCGAACAGGACGCGCTGCTCGCCGACTCGGTGGGCGCCGCGCTGATCGTCGTACTGGAGACGCTGACGCCCGCCGAGCGGCTGGCGTTCGTGCTGCACGACCTGTTCGCGGTGCCGTACGAGGAGGTCGCGGGGATCGTCGGGCGCAGCCCGGTGGCGGCGCGGCAGTTGGCCAGCCGGGCGCGGCGGCGGGTGCAGGGGGGTGAGGTTCACGATGCGGACCTGGGGCGGCAGCGGGAGGTCGTGGACGCGTTTCTGGCGGCCGCGCGGGAGGGTGACTTCGACGCGCTGGTCCAGTTGCTCGACCCGGACGCCGTCGTGCGCTCCGAGGCCGGGGTGACCACGGGGGCGACGGCGGTGGCGAAGGGGGCGGCGAGTTTCGCACACTTCGCACACGTGGCGCGGCCGGCGCTGGTCGGCGGTGCGACTGGCCTCGCGGTGTACCTGGACGGTCACTTGGACCGGACGCTTGCCTTCACGATCGTACGCAACCGGATCGCCGTCATCGACATCGTGACGGACCCGGAGCGGGTCGCGGTGCTGGACGTGAGCCTCATCGATTGAGCGCCTAAGCGCTCCGCTGGAAGAGCCGCGATGCGCCGTCGTTCGTCTGCGGCGCCATCGTGGCTGGTCGCGCAGTTCCCCGCGCCCCTTTAGAGCGCTACACCTAGCCCAAGTCCAGCACCCCCACCGTCTCACCCCCGCTCGTCTCACCGTTAGTACGGAAGCCGAGCCCCAAGTAGAAGCCGGCGGGGCCGTTCGGGCCCTCGTGCCAGGTCACGTACAGCTCCTTCGTGCCCCGGCGGCGTAGTTCGGCGGCGACGGACTCGACGGCGAAGCGGCCGTAGCCCTTGCCCTGTTCATCGGCGGCGATGTTGAGGCGCCACAGGCCCGAGCGGAAGACGGAGCCGGCCAGAGACCGCATTACCGGGGAGACCGCGAACTCCTGGTCGGTGCGGACGCGAATGCTGGTCGCGGATGTGAAATTGGCCGGGGTTATTTCTTCGAGGCGGAGTTCGGGGCGGAGTGCGGAGAGTGGCGTCATTCGCCGCACTGTAAGACAGGCGGTCAATACGGGGCCACGGAATTTCCGACTGGCCGGTCCATCAGTCCGTCTCCCTCTAAAGGTCAGCCCAACTGGCGGTATCGGCCCCGGAAATACATCAGCGGGCCCCCATCCGCACTCGGCACCGCCGCCGTGAGGACCCGGCCGATCACCAGCGTGTGGTCCCCGGCCGTCAGCCGCTGTTCCGTGCGGCACTCCAGGGTCGCCAGGGCGCCGCCCATCAGGGGGGCGCCGGACACCTCGCCGCGGATGTACGGGAGGTCCTCGAAGAGGAGGCGGTCGCTGATGCGGCCCTTCATCGCGAAGCGGCCCGCGATGTGGCGTTGGCTCTCGGAGAGGACGGAGACGCCCCACAGGGGCTGTTCGTCGAGCAGGTCGTCCATGCGGGAGCCCTCGCGCAGGCTGACCAGGACCAGGGGCGGGTCCAGGGACACGGACATGAAGGCCGTGGCCGTCATGCCGACGTCCTCGCCGAGCGGCGCCTGGGGGTCGTCGGGGTCCAGCGAGGCCTCTCGCGCGGTCACCAGGGTCACGCCCGCGGCCAGCCGGGACATGGCGGCACGGAACTCGTCGTTGCTCACCCCCACAGCATGCCCGGAGGCGGGGGAGGCGACGGGGGAGGACGGGGCGGGGGGAGTGTTCGGCACTCTGGCACGCTAATGTCCGGGCCGTACGCGGCACATCGGACCTCCGGCCGAACCCGGTCCTAGGACCACAGGAGGAGCTGTCGGATGAGAGCGCTCATCATGTCCGCACAGACACAAAGTTTGCGTTCAGGAAACGCACAGGAAAAATGCGGAAGCTCCACTCAATTGTTCATCTTTGGCTGTGACTTGAGTCACAAGAGGCATTAATTGTTGACCCTGTGTACCGAGTGGGCAGCGCGCTGTGATTCAGTGGCTGGGAAGCTGCAAGGATCGATACGCCGATGAGAACCCTTGATTCGCTGCGAGGTCTCGGGGGGAGGGCGAGCATGGAGACCGAGTCGGAACCCTACGTCCGCCTGGCGACTTTGCGGCAACTGCACGAGGTCATGGCGGACATGAACACCGCGCGGAGCCTGGCGGACACGCTGCAGACCGTGGCCGACGGCGTCGTCAACGGCCTTGGGTACGAGCTGGCTTGCGTCAACCTCGTCCGCCCCGACGGCGATCTCGTTGTCGCCGCCTTCGCCGGCAACTCCGCCGCAGAGGCGCTCATCACCGGCCGTGTCGGCTCCCGCACCTCCTGGGAGCGCCGGCTGAACATGGGCGAGCCGTGGGGCGACCTGCGCTTCATACCGCACACCGAGGGCTGGGTCCTCGACGAGGACGACGTACCGCAGTGGTACACCGACGGACCCGCGCCCCGCTTCGACGGCGAATGGCACCCCTCCGACCGGCTCTTCGCGCCGATGTACACACCGAGCCCGCAGGGCTCCTCGGGCGCCTGCGGCGAGCTGATCGGCGTCCTGTCCGTGGACCGGCCGCGCAACGGGCGGCGACCGGGCGCGTGGGGCCGCGAGGCGTTGCAGATGTACGCATTCCAGGCCGCGATCGCGATCAGCAACGCGCGTCTACGTGCGAATATGCAGCGGGCATTGGTCAGACTCGAACGCGAACAGCAAGCGCTGCGCGCCAGCGAGGAGAGTTTCCGGCAGGCCTTCGAGTACGCCCCCTCCGGCATGGCCATCGCCGAGATGGGCGGCGACCAGCACGGCCGGATCCTGCGCACCAACGACGCCCTGTGCCGCCTCCTGGGCCGGCCCGCCTCCGCGATGCGCCGCTACTCCTTCTCCGACCTCGTCCACCCCGAGGACATAGGCACCCTGCTGCGCACCTCCGCGGAAGGCGGCCGCGCCGAACTGCGGCTGTGCCGCCGGGACAACACCTACGTCTGGGTCTCACTGCGCAACTCCGTCGTCGCGGACGCCGCCGACGGCCCCCGTTTTCTCCTCACGCACGTCGAGGACATCGAGGACCGCAAGCGCCGCGAGCTCCAACTCGCCCACCGCGCCTCCCACGACTCGCTCACCGGCCTCCCCAACTCCGCCGAGCTGCGCGCCCGGCTCGCCTCCCGCCTCTGCCGGCGCGCGAGTCAGCCCGGCGAGATCGAGTCCGCCGACGCGGCCTTCGGCCACCCCGTCTACGACGCGGGCGGCCACGGCTTCGACTACCGGCCGGCCGGCGCCGTCGAGGTCTTCGACGGCGGCGGCTACGACGGCTACGACGGGCACGTGCACACCGTCGCCCCGGAGAGTGAACGCGACGACGGCACCAAGGGGCTCGCCGTTCTCTTCTGCGACCTCGACGGCTTCAAGTCGATCAACGACCGGTTCGGCCACAACGCGGGCGACGCGGTGCTCATCGAGGTCGCCCGGCGACTCAGCCGCCAGGTGCGCGACGGTGACACGGTGGCCCGGCTCGGCGGCGACGAGTTCGTCGTCCTCGCCGACGGCCTCGGCAAGGCGGACGCCCAGGACCTGGCCGTACGCCTGCGCAACGAGATCATCCAGCCCATCCGGGTCGACGGGCGGGCCGTGCGGGTCGGCGCCAGCTTCGGCATCGGCTGGGCGCACTGCGGCATGACGGCGGACGAGGTGTTGAAATCCGCTGACGAGCGGATGTACGTCGAGAAACGATCTCGCCCCAAGCAGCACAGACGTGCGGGATGATCACCAGGCCGGCGAGCTGATGCGATCCGAGTCACCCGTTTGGCTCAGCTGGAGCGGGTAGGCTCGCTCTTCACCACACCTGTCGCATGACGTATCGCATTCGACCCGCACCTGTTGAGGAGAGCCAAGGGATGACGCCCGGGAACAACGGCGCGAGCACGCCCGAGGACGAGGACCCGTTCGGCTATCTGTACGCCGACGGCCAGGCCGCCGGAGCACAGCCGCCGAGCGGCGGCGGTTACGGCTACCCCGGCCAGGTCAACCGGGTGCGGCCCGTCGGCGAGCGTCGTAACGGCGGCCAGCAGGCCCAGCCGCCGGCCTACGGCCAGACCGCCCCGACCGCGCAGTACGGCCAGGCGGCGCCCCAGCAACAGGGTGCGTACGGCCAGCCGAACGCGCACTACGCCGCCCCCGAGGCCTTCCCCGGCAACGCCCCCACGACCCAGCAGCCCTACCCGGGCGGCCACGGCGGCGGGCGCAACGGCGGCGGTGGCCCCAACACCAAGGGCCTCCTCATCGGCGCGATCGCGGTGGTCGCGGCCGTCGTGATCGGCATCGCGGTGGCGATGACCGGCGGCGGCACGGACGACGACGCGAACGGTGACACGGGCGGCTCCAGCGCGGAGGCCTCCCAGAGCGCCTCGCCGAGCGAGTCGAGCAGCAGCAGTGCCGAGGCCGAGGCGGAGCTGCCGAAGACCGACGCCAAGACCCTCCTGCTGGGCGGCGGCGCCGTCACCGCATCCGACGTCGAGGGCGCCAAGGCCGACGGCGGCGTCTACGTGGGGGGCTTCAACGCGGTCGGCGCGTCCGTCACGTGGAACGTGGACGGCATCGCGAAGAGCGGCAGCTACCGCCTGTACGTCAACTACGGCGTACCCGGCAAGGACGCCACCGCGACGCTCACGGTCAACGGCACGGCCCAGTCCCGCTCGCTCAACCTCGCGAACTTCGCGAAGGCCGCCGAGGGCGACTACGCGAAGGGCTGGACGAACACCTGGGCATCCGTCCAGCTGAACAAGGGCACCAACGTCATCAAGATCTCCTGCGAGCAGGGCAACCAGTGCGACGTCAACCTCGACCAGCTGTATCTGACGAAGGGCTGACCTAGGCGGCGCTGACCTCCCCCGTCACCGCCACCCGCCCCACCAGCTCCTCGTACGCCGCCCGGTCGAACTCGCCCGCCACCGGCGCCAGTACGGACGCCGCCGACAGGGCGACCGCCCGCGCCAGCCGGTCTGGCCACGACAGACGCTCCACCAGCCCCGACAACAGGCCCGCGACCACCGCGTCGCCGGCGCCCGTCGGGTTGCCCTGGAGGCGGGTCGGTGGGGTGGCGCGCCAGCGGCCCTCGGGGGTTGCCGCGAGGAGGCCGTCGGGGCCCAGGGAGGCGACGACCGCTCGGGCTCCGCGTCGGCGGGCGTCGCTCGTGGCGCGCAACGGCTCGTGGGAGCCGGTGAGTTCGGCCAGTTCGTCGGCGTTGGGCTTGAGCAGGTCCGGGCGGGCCGCCACACCGCGCCGCAGCGGCTCCCCGCTGGTGTCCAGCAGCACGGGGACGTTCGCCGCCCTCGCCACCCGCACAAGGCCCCCGTACGCCCCCACCGGCACCCCCGGCGGCAGGCTGCCGCACAGGGCCACCGCCGAGGCGGACGGGAGCAGATCCTCGTACGCATCCTGGAAGGCGGACCACTCGGCGGGGGTGATCTCCGGTCCGGGCTCGTTGAGTTGAGTCGTGTCACCAGTCGAGGTGTCGACGACCGCTATTGTGCGCCGAGTTGATCCCGCGACTGGGACGAGTGCGTCAATCACCCCTGGTGTGCTGGTGAGTTGGTCTTGGACCACGCGGCCCGTGGCGCCGCCCGCGAAGCCGGTGGCCGTGACCTCGTGGCCGAGGGCGGCGAGCACCCGGGACACGTTCAGCCCTTTGCCGCCCGGGCGTTCGGTCATCTCGGTCACCCGGTGCGAGGAGTGGGGCCTGAGCCCCTGCACGCGATAGGTGATGTCGAGAGCGGTGTTCAGCGTGACCGTGAGGATCACCTGGGCGACCTCCCCCCGAAGGAATGCGCTTGCCGTCTTGTCCGGAGGGTCGATCATGCCAAAGAGACGGCGGTGGGCCTAGGCCAGTTGGGGATCGACCACCCAAGTACCCCCGCGCATCACGCCCTTGAGCGTGAAGTCGGCGTCGAGGAGTACCAGGTCGGCGTCCTTGCCGGGCTCCAGGGAGCCCACCTTGTCGTAAATGCCCAGCAGCTTGGCCGGGTTGGCGGACAGGGCGGCGACCACGTCCTCGACGGGCAGCCTGTCGATCGTCACCGCCCGCTTGAAGGCCCGGTCCAGGGTGAGGGTCGAGCCCGCGATCGAGCCGCCCTCCACCAGCCGCGCCACCCCGTCGGCCACCTCCACCTCCAGCGGGCCGAGCATGTAACGCCCGTCGCCGAAGCCCGCCGCGTCCATGGCGTCCGTGATGAACGCGACCCGGTCCGCGCCCGCGTGATGGAACGCCAACTGGAGGGAGGCCGGGTGGAGATGCGTGCCGTCGTTGATCAGCTCGACCGTGATCCGCTCGTCCTCAAGGAGCGCCGCGATCGGGCCGGGGGTCCTGTGCCCCAGCGGCGGCATCGCGTTGAAGAGGTGCGTCGCGACGGTCGCGCCCGCGTCGATCGCCTCCACCGTCTGCTCGTACGTCGCGTCCGTGTGGCCGATCGCCGCGATGACGCCGTGCTCGACCAGGAGCCGTACGGAGTCGATGCCGCCCGGCAGTTCGGTGGCGAGCGTGAGCATCTTCGCCTTGCCGCGCGCCGCGTCGATCAGCTTGCGGACCTCTGCCGGGTCCGGGTCGCGCAGCAGGTCCTCGGAGTGCGCGCCTTTGCGGCAGGGGGAGATGAAGGGGCCCTCGAAGTGGATGCCGGCGATGTCGCCCTGCTCGGCCAGTTCGGACAGCAGGCCCGCCCGCTGGGCGAGGAAGTCCATGTCGCCCGTGACGGTCGATGCGACGAGGGTGGTCGTGCCGTGCAGGCGGTGGGTGTGGATGCCCTTGACTACGTCGTCTGCCGTGCCTGATGTGAACGAGGCTCCGCCTCCGCCGTGGTTGTGGATGTCCACGAACCCGGGTACCAGCCAGTGGCCTTGCAGGTCGATGCGGTGAGCGTTTCCCTGCGGGGCGTCGGCGGCGATACGGGTGCCGTCGATGACCAGTTGGCCCTCTTTGACGGTTCCCGTCGGCATGACCACGTTGGCGCCGGACAGGATGAGGGGCGCCTTCGTCGTTGCGGGGTGCGGGTTGTGGGGGGCTGGTCGCGCAGTTCCCCGCGCCCCTGGGTGGGGTGCCATCAGGCCGTTTCCTCCATACCGTCGGTTTCGCCCAGGAGATCCCAGGCCAGGAGTCCCGCGCCCAGGCAGCCGGCCGTGTCGCCGAGCGCCGCTGGGACGATCGTCGGCTGCTTCTGGAAGGTCACGCGCCGCCGGACGGCGTCCCGGAGTGGTGTGAACAAGGTTTCCCCCGCCTCGGCCAGGCCGCCACCGATGATGAGGGTGCGGGGGTCCAGCAGGGTGAGTGCGGTGACCAGGCCGTCGGCCAGGGCGTCCACGGCCTCCTGCCAGACCCGGACCGCGCGGGTATCGCCCGACTCCACCGCCTTCGCGCAGTCCGCCGCGTCCGCCCCCGGGTCTCCGGACGCCGTCGCCCAGGCCTCGCTGACCGCCGCCGCGGACGCGAACCGTTCCAGGCAGCCACGCTGGCCGCAGGGGCACGGGGTTCCGCCGGGACGTACGACGATGTGGCCGATCTCGCCCGCGAAGCCGTGCGCGCCCGCCTCCACCCGGCCGTCGATGCCGATGGCGCCCGCGATACCGGTGCCCAGGGGCACGAAGAGGAAGCGGTCGGTGCCCCGGCCCGCCCCGATCCGGCCCTCCGCGAGGCCGCCGGTGCGTACGTCGTGGCCGAGGGCGACCGGGACTCCGGCCAGGCGGTCGCTGACCAGCTCGCGCAGGGGTACGTCCCGCCAGCCCAGGTTGGCCGAGTAGGCGGCGATGCCGCGCGCCTCGTCGACGATGCCGGGGACGGCGACGCCGGCCGCCGCCGCGGGCTCGCCGAAGCGCTGGTAGCCGTAGGAGCGCAGCTCGGCGGCGAAGTCGAGGATGTCCTCGACGACGGCGTCGGGCCCGCGCTCGCGGCCCGTCGCACGGCGCGTCTGATGCAGCAGCTCGCCGCGCGCCCCGACCAGAGCGGCCTTCATCCCGGTGCCGCCCACGTCGAGGGCGATGACATGTCTCACGGGGGATAGTGTGACCCCCCGACCCGGGAGAGGTCTAGTCCACTCGCGTGGTGTAGACCTTATGTCTCGGATCTTGAACAGAAGACAAACAGCGACACAAGCAACAAGACACACGGCAAGACGAGCAAGGTTGGGCGGAAAGCAGTGCAGCGGCGGCGGAGTACGACAGGAACGATCGCGGGTGTGTCCGTACTGGGCATGGCGGCGGTCCTCGGCGGCTGCGGCCTCACCGGTGACTCCGGCGAGGTGACACTGAAGCTCGTCGCCGCGAACTACGGCGACTCCGACGCCAACGACTCCCAGAAGTACTGGGACAAACTGGCCAAGGAGTACGAGGCCAAGCACTCCGGCGTGCGGATCGACGTCAGCGTCTACTCCTGGAACGACATCGACAGCAAGGTCAAGGCGCTGGTCGCCGCCGGCAAGGCCCCCGACATGGCGCAGATCGGCTCCTACGCCGACTACGCCACCAAGGACCTCCTCTACAAGGCCGACGACCTGCTCTCCATACCCGTGCAGGCCGACTTCGTCTCCCAGCTCGCCGACGCGGGCCAGGTCAACGGGGTCCAGTACGGCATGCCCTTCGCCGCCTCCACCCGACTGCTCTTCTACAACAAGACCCTCTTCACCGAGGCCGGCCTCACCCCGCCGACCACTTGGAGCGAGCTCGCCGCCGACGCCGCCGCGCTCAAGGCCGACGGCGTGAAGTACCCGTACGCGCTGCCGCTCGGCCCCGAGGAGGCACAGGCCGAGACCATGCAGTGGCTGCTCAGCGGCAAGGGCGGCTACACCGACATGGTCGGTACCTACGGCATCGACTCCACCGAGAACGTCGCCACCCTCACCTGGCTCAAGGACGACCTCGTTGGCAAGGGCCTCACCGGTCCCGTCGCCCCCGCGAAGCTCAACCGGGCCGCCGCCTTCAGCGCCTTCGCCGGCGGCGATGTCGGCATGCTCAACGGCCATCCCTCCCTGATGCGGATCGCCGCCGCGAAGGGCGTGAAGTACGGCATGGTGCCGATGCCCGGCGTCGACGGCGACTCCCAGGCCACCATGGGCGTCGCCGACTGGATGACCGCGTTCAAGCAGAACGGCCACGCCGAACAGGTCGGTGACTTCCTCGACTTCGTCTACAGCGAGAAGAACGTCCTCGCCTTCTCCCGCGAGTACGAACTCCTGCCCGTCACCAACTCCGCGTCCACCGTGATGAGTTCCGCCAAGCAGGACCAGGACCTCAAGCCCTTCCTGGACCAGCTCGCGTCCTCCGAACTCCCCCCGGTCGGCAAGACCTCCTGGGCCGAGGTGAGCGCCGACATCAAGACGAGCATCGGCCAGGCGGTCGCCGCGGACGGCAGCCCGGCCGCGGTCCTGCAGCGGCTCCAGCTGGCGGCTTCGACGGCGGAGAGCACCGAATAGGCCCGATGGTCCATTAGCCCAATGGTCCAATGGGCTTTGTGACGACGGGAGTTGACGCCGTTGCACAGAGAAATGTTGCATGGCCGAAACCCTGCGGGTACGGGGGAGTAGCTCCCTTTGGGGAGGCTCGACGCGCGTCCACATGCGGTGGCGCGTGAACAGCCCCCGGGGAGTTGCCCACAGTGCGAGGAACAGGGCGTACCAGGCGGACCGCGTTGGCGGTGTCCGGCCTCCTCACGGTCACCGCCGTGCTCGGCGGCTGCGGTGACAGCGACGCGGGGGCGGACGACCCCGTCACCCTCACCGTCGTAGCGACCAACTACGGCGACGAGCTGGTCGCGAACTCCGAGTCGTACTGGAACGCCGTGGACACCGCCTTCGAGGCCGCCCACCCCGGCATCACCATCGACGTCAAGGTGTACGACCCCGGCAAGGCCGAGGCCCAGGTCGCCAAGATGACCAAGGCCGGCAACCCGCCCGACCTCGCCCAGATCGGCTCCTACGCCGACTACGCCGCCGCCGGCCGGCTCTACTCCGCCGACGACCTGCTCTCCATCGCGGTCCAGGGCAGCTTCCTCGGCAACCTCCGCGACGCCGGCACCACACAGCACGTGCAGTACGGCCTCCCGTTCCTCGCCTCCACCCGGCTCCTGTACTGCAACAAGAAGCTGTTCAAGGAGGCCGGCCTCGAACCTCCCACCACCTGGGACGAGTTGCGCTACGACGCTCAGGTCCTCAAGGAACGCGGCGTGAAGTACCCGTACGCGCTGCCCCTGGGCCCCGAGGAGGCACAGGCCGAGACCCTCCAGTGGCTGCTCGCCGGGGACGGCGGCTACACCGCCGACAGCGGTGCGTACGCCCTCGACTCGCCCGAGAACGTCTCCACCCTGACCTGGCTCCGCGACAACCTTGTCAGCCCAGGCCTCACCGGCCCCGTCGCCCCCGCCAAGCTCAACCGCTCGGCCGCCCTCAAGGCCTTCGTGGACGGCGAGGCCGGCATGGTCACCGCGTCCACCGCCCTGCTGCGCCAGATCGACCGCTCGGTCGACCCCGTCGAGTACACGGCGGTCGCCATGCCGGGCCGTACGGCGGACCGGACCGTCCCGACCGTCGGCACCAGCGACTGGATCGCCGCGTTCAAGCACCGCGGGCACGGGGAGGAGATCGGCGAGTTCCTCGACTTCCTCTACCAGGACGAGTACGTCACCGACCTCGCCGGCACCTACCAGCTGCTGCCCGTCACCTTCTCCGCCTCGGCCGCCATGCGCGACGACAAGACCCACCGCGACCTGTGGAACAGCCTCGACGCCCTCGACGGCGCCCGCCTCTTCCCGATCGGCAAGCCGTCCTGGGCGGCCGTGAACGCGGACATCCAGAAGACGATCGGCAAGGCGGTGGCGGCGGGAGGCAATCCGGCGAGCGTGCTGGGGGCTCTGCAGAAGGAGGCTCTGGCGGCGGAGGGGTAGGGGCTCTGTCGGTGGCGGGCGTTACGGTTCAGGAATGGAGCAGGAGCAGCTGGGCAGCCGTGAGCAGGCCATCCTCGCGCTCGAACGCCGCGGCTTCCCCGGCCCCGGCGCGAAGGAGCGGGCGATACGCGAGGAACTCGGCCTGGCCCCCGTCCGCTACTACCAGCTCCTCAACGCCCTCCTGGACGACGAGCGGGCCCTGGCCCACGACCCGGTGACGGTAAATCGGCTACGGAGGGTGCGGGAGGCGCGACGGGCTGAGCGGTGAACCCCCGATAAGGTCGCCATATGGGCAGCCACGGTCACCAAGCCTCCGACAAGCACCCCACCGACGTCACCCGCCCCCTCCTCAGCCCCGTCACCCAAGCCGGCCGCGAGGGTTTCACCGCACTCCTGTCCCGGCCCGGCAAAGCCGTGATCGCGCTGGACTTCGACGGGACGCTCGCGCCGATCGTGCCCGACCCCGAGCAGGCCCGGGCGCACCCCGACGCCGTGCCCGTGCTGGCCGCGCTCGCCCCGAAGGTGGCCGCCGTCGCGGTGATCACCGGGCGACCGGCCGAGGTCGCCGTCCGGTACGGCGGTTTCGCCGGGGTGCCGGGACTTGAGCACCTCGTCGTGCTCGGGCACTACGGCGCCGAGCGCTGGGACGCCGCCACCGGCACCCTCACGGCCCCCGCACCGCACCCCGGGATCGCCGCCGTCGGCGCCGAGTTGCCGGGGCTCCTGGAGGGGACCGACGCCTGGGTCGAGGAGAAGGGCGGCCGTGCCGTGGCCGTCCACACGCGCAGGGCACGGGATCCGCAGGCCGCGTTCGAGGCACTCCGCAAGCCGCTCGCCGACCTGGCCACCCGGCACGGCCTGATCGTCGAACCGGGCCGCCTCGTCCTGGAACTCCGCCCCCCGGGCATGGACAAGGGCGCCGCCCTCCTCGACTTCGCCCGCGAACTGGGCGCCGGTTCCGTCCTCTACGCCGGCGACGACCTCGGCGACCTCCCCGCCTTCGCGGCCGTCGACCAACTCCGCTCCGACGGCACCCCGGGCATCCTGGTGTGCAGCGGCAGCAACGAGGTGGCCGAACTGGCGGCACAGGCCGACCTGGTGGTGGACGGCCCGGCAGGGGTCGTAGAGCTGCTTACGGCCTTGGCGGCTCAGCTCCGCTGAAGGGCGTGCAACTGGTCCAGGAACCACTGGGCCGGCGGCAGCGCAGTCGCCGCCGCGGACAGCCGCTTCGTCCGCTCGGCCCGCTCCCCGGCCCCCATCGTCAGCGCCTCGTGCAGCGCCTCGGCGGTGCCGACCACGTCGTACGGGTTCACCTCGATCGCGTCCTCGCCCAGCTCCTCGTAGGCCCCCGCCTCCCGCGAGAGCACCAGGACGCAGCCCTCGTCGGAGACGACCGGGATCTCCTTGGCGACGAGGTTCATGCCGTCGCGGATGGGGTTGACGAGGGCGACGTCGGCGAGGCGGTAGGCGGCCAGGGAGCGGGCGAAGTCGTCCTTGACGTGGAGGACGACCGGGGTCCAACCCGGCGTCCCGTACGCGGAGTTGATCTCGTCCGCCACCCGCTGCACCTCGGCCGTGTAGTCGCGGTACACGGCGAGATCCTGCCGGGAGGGGTAGGCGAAGGCGACGTGCACGACCCGTTCGCGCAGGTCGGGGTGGGTGTCGAGGAGATGCCGGTAGGCGAGCAGGCCGCGCACGATGTTCTTCGACAGCTCCGTCCGGTCGACCCGGACGACCGTCTGACGGCCCTCGCCGATCTCCAGCCGCAGCGCCGCGATCCGTTCCTCGACGTCGGGCTCGTGGGAGCGCCTGCGCAGGAAGTCGGCGTCCGCACCCAGTCCGTGCACGCCCACCCGGGTGTCCCCGAGCCCCTCGGCGAACTGCTCGGCGCACGCCGTGAACGCGTCCGCCCAGCGGTGGGTGAGGAAGCCGAGCCGGTCCGCGCCGAGCATGCCGCGCAGCACCTGCCCGGCGATGTCGTCCGGCAGCATCCGGAAGTACTCGGGCGGCGCCCACGGCGTGTGCGAGAAGTGACCGATCCGCAGGTCGGGCCGCAGCTCGCGGAGCATCCCCGGCACCAGCGTCAGGTGGTAGTCCTGCACGATCACCGCGGCACCGGAGGCCGCCTCTTCCGCCAGCGCCTCGGCGAACGCCCGGTTGTACCTCTCGTATGACGTCCACTGCCGCCGGAACTCCGCGTCGAAGACCGGCTCAAGCGGCGTCTGGTACAGCATGTGGTGGACAAACCACAGCACGGAGTTGGCGATGCCGTTGTAGGCGTCGGCGTGCACGTCGGCGTCGATGTCCAGCATCCGCACGCCGGCCTCGCCGACCCCGCGCCGTACCGCCTCGCGGTCGCCGTCGCCGAGCGCGGAGCACACCCACAGGGCGCCCGCGTCCGGCCCGATCGCCGACAGCCCGGAGACCAGCCCGCCGCCACCGCGCTTGGCGTGCAGCGAGCCGTCCTCGCGGACCTCGTAGGAGACCGGGCCGCGGTTGGACGCGACCAGCACCTGATGACCACCGTGCGTTGAAGCCATAGACCTCAACCTAGCCCAGCGAAGAAACGCTCAAACGTACGGAAGGTCACCACGACGGCACTGGTCAGGTCCGTATACGACCGGCGGAGTTCGTTACTCCACGCTTACACCTACGCCGCCTTGCGTGACTGGTACTCGGCGATTTCAGCCATCGGCGGCCGCTCCTCCATGTCCACGGAGTAGGTGCGCGGCTCGAAACCGTCCGGGCCCCGTTCGAACTGGGTGATGGCCGGCCGGATGAGGTGACCGCGGGCCAGCCGGAGCTGGGCGGTGCGGTAGATCGCGGCGGCCATACGGCCCAGGGCCTGGCCGTCCTGGTGGCGGTGCTTGCGCACACCCACGTCGACCTGGGCGAGGGCGTCCAGGCCCACCAGGTGCAGGGCGTCGACCAGCATGCCCAGCTCCACGCCGTAGCCGACGGGGAACGGGAGCTGTTCGAGCAGGGAGCGGCGGGCCGCGTACTCGCCGCCGAGCGGCTGGACGAAGCCCGCGAGCTGCGGCCAGTGCATGTTCAGCAGCGGGCGGGCCATCAGTTCGGTCACGCGACCGCCCTGACCTGCGGCGCCGCCGAGTGGACGGTCGTACATCCCTTTTACGAGGTCGACGCCGGGGTCGGTGAGCAGCGGGCCCACGATTCCGGAGACGAAGTCGGAGGAGAACTCCTTCAGGTCCGCGTCGATGAAGCAGACGATGTCACCGGTGGTGACCAGCAGCGAACGCCACAGGACCTCGCCCTTGCCGGGCACGGCCGGGATGCGCGGCAGGATGTCGTCGCGGTGGACGACCCTGGCGCCGGCGGCGGCGGCCACCTCGGAGGTGCGGTCGGTGGAGCCCGAGTCGACGACGACTATCTCGTCGACGAGCGGGACCTGTTGCATGAGGTCATGACGGATGATGGCGACGATGTCGCCTACCGTCTCCTCCTCGTTGAGCGCCGGCAGTACGACACTGACCGACTGGCCCGTTGCACGTTTGGCGGCCAGGATCTTGTGGAGCGGGCGATCGGTCATGGACCAGGAGCGATTGCTCAGCCAGCGCTCGGCTTCTTCCAGCACAGTAAGCGGCTCCTCACTGTCGCGGACCAGCACGTCGGTGTGTGATCCATCTCGCGGTTCGGACGACTCTCTCAACTGTCCTGGCCTTCGGTTACAGTCTTGAGCAACGTTGATGACCATCGCATGTCGGGGGTCGTTGGCGTCTACAACCGAATACCGCTCATCCAGAGGGGCAGAGGGATACGGCCCGATGAAGCCCCGGCAACCCTCCAGCCGGTCTCGTACCGACCGATCATTGTCGATCGCTCCGCGAGGCTCCCGGCTCGGGAAGGTGCCAAATCCGTCTCACGGCGAGATGCGTCGTGAGGAAGATGAGGAGAAAGGGCCTCGCCTCACATGGCTGCGCAGACAGTTGCAAGCACCACGAACTCCGTAGACGCGGTTGACCTCGGTCCCGCCTCGGCGCTCTCCTGCCGCGAATGCGGCCACCGCGTCCCCCTCGGCCCGGTCTTCGCGTGCGAGGAGTGTTTCGGCCCGCTGGAGATCGCCTACGACTTCTCCTCGTACGACACCGAGGAGCTCCGCAAGCGCATCGAAGCGGGACCCGCGAACATCTGGCGTTACGCCCCGCTGCTGCCGGTACCGGCCGACGTGGCCGACAAGCCGAACATCAACCCCGGCTGGACCAAGCTCGTCAAGGCCGACAACCTCGCCCGCGCGCTGGGCGTCGACGCCGGCAAGCTCTTCGTCAAGGACGACTCCGGCAACCCGACGCACTCCTTCAAGGACCGCGTCGTAGCGCAGGCCATCGAAGCGGCCCGCGCCTTCAACTTCACCACCCTCTCCTGCTCCTCCACCGGCAACCTCGCCGGCGCGGTCGGTGCCGCCGCCGCCCGGGCCGGCTTCCGCTCCTGCGTGTTCATCCCGCACGACCTGGAGCAGGGCAAGGTCGTCATGGCCGCGGTCTACGGCGGCGAGCTCGTCGGCATCGAGGGCAACTACGACGACGTGAACCGCTTCTGCTCCGAGCTGATCGGCGACCCGGCCGGCGAGGGCTGGGGCTTCGTCAACGTCAACCTGCGGCCCTACTACGCCGAGGGCTCCAAGACCCTCGCGTACGAGATCTGCGAGCAGCTCGGCTGGCAGCTGCCCGACCAGCTGGTCATCCCGATCGCCTCCGGCTCGCAGCTCACCAAGGTCGACAAGGGCCTCCAGGAGCTCATCAAGCTCGGGCTCGTCGAGGACAAGCCGTACAAGATCTTCGGTGCGCAGGCCGAGGGCTGCTCGCCGGTGTCCGTGGCCTACAAGGCCGGCCACGACGTCGTACGGCCGCAGAAGCCGAACACGATCGCCAAGTCGCTGGCGATCGGCAACCCGGCGGACGGTCCCTACGTCCTCGACATCGCGCGCCGCACGGGTGGTGCCGTGGAGGACGTCAACGACGAGCAGGTCGTCGACGCGATCAAGCTTCTCGCGCAGACCGAGGGCATCTTCGCCGAGACGGCGGGTGGCGTGACGGTCGGTGTCACGCGCAAGCTGATCGAGAACGGTCTCCTGGACCCGACCCTCACCACGGTCGTGCTGAACACCGGCGACGGCCTGAAGACCCTGGACGCGGTGGCCTCGGACACCGGCCTCACCGCGACCATCCGCCCGAACCTGGACTCCTTCCGAGAGGCTGGCCTCGCGTCATGAGCGTCAACGTCCGCATCCCCACCATCCTGCGCACCTACACCGGCGGTAAGGCCGAAGTCGCCGCCGAAGGTGCGACCCTCGGTGAGGTCATCGCCGACCTGGAGAAGAACCACACCGGCATCGCCGCCCGCGTCCTTGACGATCAGGGCAAGCTGCGCCGCTTCGTCAACGTCTACGTCAACGACGACGACGTTCGCTTCGAGCAGGGCCTGGAGACGGCCACGCCGGACGGTGCGGGCGTGTCGATCATTCCGGCCGTCGCCGGCGGCTGCTGAGCTCTTTCGGGGGCCGAGTCACTCACTGTTCACCGAATTGCCCTCTCCGTGAGAGAAACGGAGGGGGCAATTCTGCATGGTTGAGCGCGGTACAGTTGGGGAACGCGCCCTGTTTCTCTTGCCGGGCGCATATGAGTTCCTGCCGCGGGCGCGATAAGAAGCAGCCAATGTGTGCAGGCTTTTTGCGTTAATTGCTCTTTTTGTAGAGCCCGACTTGCCCTGAATTCCGGCGAATTCTCCATATATTCCCGATCGGGCGCGCCCAGAATTCTCGTCCGACTGACCTGTTGCAGACGGCAGTTGGGCAGATACATTCAGCGGCGGTCGACGCGTTCCGGCGCACGCCCCCAACCGTGGGGGGTGAGGTCTGACCCGGATCCGCGAAGTGTGGATCTGTGCAAGGGCCAGTAATAGGGGAGTTAGGCATGGCTCAGGGCACCGTCAAGTGGTTCAACGCGGAGAAGGGGTACGGCTTCATCGCGGTCGACGGTGGTGCGGATGTTTTCGTCCACTACAGCGCGATTCAGATGGACGGCTACCGCACCCTGGAGGAAGGCCAGCGGGTCGATTTCGAGATCTCGCAGGGTCAGAAGGGGCCGCAGGCGGACATGGTCCGGCTGGCGACCAGCTGAAGCACGCGCCGACTTACTGCAGCGACGTTCTTCTTTCGGAGGGCTCGTTTCCCATGGGGAGTCATGGGTTGCGAGCCCTCCGGCATGTCCGGACCACCCACGGGCACCCACGCGCACTCGTCGCGCACCCTCGTTCACCTGGGGATCATCCCGAGCCGCTTGCACTCGCATGGGTCGAGTGCTAATCATTGGCGTTAGCACTCTGAAGGTGAGAGTGACAACGAGGACCGGGTCGGTGAGGCCCGCAGGCCGGGTGGGGCAAGGAACCAGCCGGTCGGCAGGCCGTCCGTCGCGGGCGCCAGCGCGGTCCGGAGAAATCCACCCCCTGTCCGGGAGGACCACTTCACATGGCCAAGATCATCGCGTTCGACGAGGAGGCACGGCGCGGCCTCGAGCGCGGCATGAACCAGCTCGCGGACGCCGTGAAGGTGACGCTCGGCCCCAAGGGCCGCAACGTCGTCCTCGAGAAGAAGTGGGGCGCCCCCACGATCACCAACGATGGTGTCTCCATCGCCAAGGAGATCGAGCTCGAGGACCCGTTCGAGAAGATCGGCGCTGAGCTGGTCAAGGAAGTCGCCAAGAAGACGGACGACGTCGCGGGCGACGGTACGACCACGGCGACCGTGCTCGCCCAGGCCCTCGTCAAGGAGGGTCTGCGCAACGTAGCCGCCGGCGCCAACCCGATGGCCCTCAAGCGCGGTATCGAGAAGGCCGTCGAGGCCGTCTCCGGTGCCCTCCTTGAGCAGGCCAAGGATGTCGAGACCAAGGAGCAGATCGCCTCCACGGCCTCCATCTCCGCCGCCGACACCCAGATCGGCGAGCTCATCGCCGAGGCGATGGACAAGGTCGGCAAGGAAGGCGTCATCACCGTCGAGGAGTCCCAGACCTTCGGTCTGGAGCTGGAGCTCACCGAGGGTATGCGCTTCGACAAGGGCTACATCTCGGCGTACTTCGCCACCGACATGGAGCGGATGGAGGCGTCGCTCGACGACCCGTACATCCTCATCGCCAACTCCAAGATCGGCAACGTCAAGGACCTGCTCCCGCTCCTGGAGAAGGTCATGCAGTCGGGCAAGCCGCTGCTGATCATCGCCGAGGACGTCGAGGGCGAGGCCCTGTCGACCCTGGTCGTCAACAAGATCCGCGGCACCTTCAAGTCCGTCGCCGTCAAGGCCCCGGGCTTCGGCGACCGCCGCAAGGCGATGCTGAACGACATCGCCATCCTCACCGGCGGCGAGGTCATCTCCGAGGAGGTCGGCCTCAAGCTGGAGAACACCGGCCTTGAGCTCCTGGGCCGTGCCCGCAAGGTCGTCATCACCAAGGACGAGACCACGATCGTCGACGGCGCCGGCTCCGCCGACCAGGTCGCCGGCCGGGTCAACCAGATCCGCGCCGAGATCGAGAACTCCGACTCGGACTACGACCGCGAGAAGCTCCAGGAGCGCCTCGCCAAGCTCGCCGGCGGCGTGGCCGTCATCAAGGCGGGCGCGGCCACCGAGGTCGAGCTCAAGGAGCGCAAGCACCGCATCGAGGACGCCGTTCGCAACGCGAAGGCGGCCGTCGAGGAGGGCATCGTCGCCGGTGGTGGCGTGGCCCTCATCCAGGCCTCCGCGGTGTTCGAGAAGCTGGAGCTCGAAGGTGACGAGGCGACCGGCGCCAACGCCGTGAAGCTCGCCCTTGAGGCCCCTCTCAAGCAGATCGCCGTCAACGGTGGTCTCGAGGGTGGCGTCGTCGTCGAGAAGGTCCGCAACCTGCCCATCGGTCACGGCCTCAACGCCGCCACCGGTGAGTACGTGGACATGATCGCCGAGGGCATCATCGACCCGGCGAAGGTCACGCGCTCTGCCCTGCAGAACGCCGCGTCCATCGCCGCGCTGTTCCTCACCACCGAGGCCGTCATCGCCGACAAGCCGGAGAAGGCGTCCGCGCCGGCCGGCGGCGGCATGCCGGGCGGTGACATGGACTTCTGATCCCGCCGAGGATCACTGGTTCATAGCTGTACGGACCGAGGGCGGCACTCCTGGAAACGGGGGTGCCGCCCTCGGCCGTATCCGGAGATCCGAGCCTTTCCGAGGGGTGCGTGTCCGAGGGGTGCGTGTCCGTTGTCACAGGCCGTTTGGTGGGGGAGTGGAATGCGGTGGCTGGTGCGGCCGTTGACGCTGGCGCATTATTGATGCGCGCGCACATACCAGCCGGTACCCCCAAGGAGTCCCCCACGTGACCGCCACCACCGCCGAGCCCACCGCCGAGTCCACGTCCCGCGCGGCCCGGATCCTGTCCCGGCCGATCGCCCTCAACGGCCTGACCGTCCCGAACCGGATCGTGATGGCGCCGATGACCCGCCAGTTCTCCCCGGGCGGCGTTCCCGGCGAGAACGTGCGGTCGTACTACTCCCGCCGTGCAGCCGCGGGCGTCGGCCTGATCGTCACCGAGGGCACGTACGTCGGCCACGACTCGGCCGGCCAGAGCGACCGCGTCCCGCGCTTCCACGGCGAGGAGCAGCTCGCGGGCTGGGCGAAGGTCGCCGAGGACGTGCACGCGGCGGGCGGCACGATCGTGCCCCAGCTGTGGCACATCGGCATGGTGCGCGAGCAGGGCCAGCCGCCGTTCGCGGACGCCCCGGCGGTAGGCCCGTCCGGGCTGGTCAACGCGGGCGCCGAGGTCACCGGCAAGGCCATGACCCAGCGGGACCTGGACGACGTCATCGAGGCGTTCGCCACCGCGGCGGCCGACGCCGAGCGCATCGGCTTCGACGGCGTGGAGCTGCACGGCGCCCACGGCTACCTCCTCGACCAGTTCCTGTGGGAGGGCACCAACCGGCGCGAGGACGCGTACGGCGGTGACCCGGTGGCCCGTACGAAGTTCGCGGCGGAGATCGTCGCCGCGGTCCGCGAGTCGGTCTCCCCGGAGTTCCCGATCCTCTTCCGCTACTCGCAGTGGAAGCAGCAGGACTATCGCGCCCGCCTCGCCGAGACCCCCCAGGAGCTGGAGTCGATCCTCGCCCCGCTCACCGCGGCCGGCGTCGACGTCTTCCACGCCTCCACCCGCCGCTACTGGCTCCCGGAGTTCGACGGCTCGGACCTCAACCTCGCGGGCTGGACGAAGAAACTCACCGGCAAGCAGACCATCACGGTCGGCTCGGTCGGCCTCGACGGCGACTTCCTCAAGGGCTTCGCGGGCGAGGGCTCCCCGCTCAAGAGCATCGACGACCTCCTGGACAGCCTGGAGGCCGAGGAGTACGACATGGTGGCCGTCGGCCGCGCCCTCCTCCAGGACCCGCAGTGGGCGGCGAAGGTCCTCGCCGACCGCTTCGAGGAGCTCGCGCCGTACGACGCGGCGGCCCTGAAGACCCTCAGCTGAGTCACCTGACTCCCCGGCCCTGAGGCCCAACGCCCGGGTAGTGTCCGGGAGATGAGGATCCTCCATCTCTCGGACACCCACCTGGAACGCACCGACGCCCCCAACAAGAGCGGCGTCAACGCGACAGACTCCCTGCGCCTGATGCTCACCGAACTCCGTCGCCAGCGGAATCTGGACGCGGTCGTCGTCACCGGGGACATCGCCAACGACGGGGCGCCGGAGGCCTACACGGTCGTACGGGAACTGGTCGGTGAGTTCGCCGCGCGGCACGGGGTGCCCGTCTTCTACACCACCGGCAACCACGACGAGCGCCAGGCCTTCGCCAAGGTGCTGGGGAGTGGGCATCTGGCGGCGGACGGCACGGATCGCGCCGCACCCCCGGTGACTGTGGGGTCCGAGCGGGCGGCCGTGAGCACGGTCGGCGGCTACCGCTTCATCACGCTGGACTCGCTGGTGCCGGGGAAGGTCCACGGGCATCTGAGCCGTGCCCAACTGGACTGGCTCCAGGAGGAGTTGAGGGCACCTGCCGAGCGTGGGACCGTCCTCGCCCTCCACCACCCGCCGATCACCCTGGACGTGCCGTCCCAGCGGGCGTTCGGGCTCCAGAACCCCGGTGATCTGGCGGACGCGATCCGCGGCACGGACGTACAAGTCGTCCTCACCGGCCACTTCCACCTCCAGCTCTTCGGCCTGCTGGCGTCGGTGCCGGTCTGGGTCACTCCGGGCGTCGTCAACCGCATCGACCTGACGACGGCCCCCGGCACGGAACGCGCCGTACGCGGGGCATCGGCGTCCCTCGTGGAGCTGGGCGGCCCGGCGAGCCCGATGTTCCACACCTTCCACGCCCGTGATCCGCGGGCCCACGAGACTGTGTACGAGCTGGACGAGGAGCGGACGCGGGAGCTGCTGGAGCGGCACGCCCCGACCGTCTGATCGGCACGGACCGACCGTCTGAACAGCAGGTTTCCCCGGGGTGCGGCCTTTGATCCAGATTTAACTTGCTTAACTCAATCAATGGACCTATCTTTGAGTGAGCCAAGCAACCAGTTACCCCGTGAGCCCTGACGGAGGCCCCGCCATGTCCGACGCCCTTGCCCGACCCACCGATGCCGGGGGAACAGCCCGGACACGGTCGTCCGCCATGGTGGCGGTGCTGGCCTTCTCGGGAATCGTCGTCTCGCTCATGCAGACGCTGGTGATCCCGATCGTCCCGGAGCTGCCGAAGTACCTGAACGCCTCCGCGTCGAACGCCGCCTGGGCGATCACCGCGACCCTGCTCGCCGCCGCCGTGGCCACGCCGGTCGCCGGCCGCCTCGGTGACATGTTCGGCAAGCGCCGCATGCTGCTGATCAGCCTCGTACTGCTGGTCTCCGGCTCGGTGGTCGCCGCGCTCAGCGACTCGCTGCTCCCGATGATCATCGGCCGGACCCTGCAGGGTCTGTCGGCCGCCGTCGTGCCGCTCGGCATCAGCGTCATGCGCGACAACCTGCCCGCCGAGAAGCTCACCGGCTCCACCGCCATCATGAGCGCCTCGCTCGGCGTCGGCGGCGCGCTGGGTCTGCCGTCCGCCGCGTTCATCGCGGACAACTTCAGCTGGCACGTCCTGTTCTGGACCTCGGCCGCCCTCGGCGTGCTGGCGTTCGCGCTCGTCCTGACGATCGTTCCCGAGTCCAAGGTCCGCACCGGCGGACGCTTCGACCTCGTCGGCTCGGTCGGTCTGGCCGTCGGTCTGATCTCCCTGCTCCTCGCCGTCTCCAAGGGCGCCGACTGGGGCTGGGGCAGCGGCACGACGCTCGGCCTGTTCGCGGTGTCGGTCGTGGTCTTCGCGGCCTGGGGCTTCTACGAGCTGCGCACCAGCCAGCCCCTCGTCGACCTGCGCACCACCGCCCGCCGCCAGGTCCTCTTCACCAACCTCGCGTCGATCGCCTTCGGCTTCTCGATGTTCGCGATGTCCCTGGTCCTGCCGCAGCTCCTCCAGCTGCCGTCGCAGACCGGCTACGGCCTCGGCAAGTCCATGCTCACCGTCGGCCTGGTCATGGCCCCGCAGGGCCTGGTGATGATGGCGATGGCCCCGGTCTCGGGCGCCATCTCCAAGGCGAAGGGCCCCAAGGTCAGCCTGATGATCGGCGCCGTGATCGTCGCCGTCGGCTACAGCCTCAACATCCTGCTGATGTCCGAGATCTGGCACCTCATCCTGGTCTCCTGCATCATCGGCGGCGGCGTCGGCTTCGCCTACGGTGCGATGCCCGCCCTCATCATGGGCGCCGTCCCCGCCTCCGAGACGGCCGCGGCGAACAGCCTCAACACCCTGATGCGCTCCATCGGTACGTCGGGCGCCAGCGCCCTCGCCGGCGTCATCCTCGCCCAGATGACCACGAACTTCGGCGGCACCTCCCTGCCCTCCGAGAACGGCTTCAAGGTCGTCATGGCCATCGGCGCCGGCGCGGCCCTGGTCGCCCTCGCCCTCGCGGCAGCCCTGCCGCGCCACCGGGCCGGCGGTGCGGTGGAGTCCGCTCCGGCGGCCGCGGGACCGGGGGAGGAGAAGGTCGCGTCGCCGGAGCCGGAAGTGGCTGAGGCGAAGTCGTAGTCCTGCTGGTCTCACAGACGGCCGTCCCCGCGGGAAACGGGGGCGGCCGTCCGGTCGTTTCTACGGCCGTACAGGGCCGTTCTGCGGCGTTCAGCGGGCCGTACGGCTTACAGGTTGCCCATCGGTTCGATGTCGACGATCACCGGTGTACCCCAGACCCGTAGCACCTCGTAGTCCGTGAACTCGTGCACGAGGCGGTAGGCCATGGCGGCGCGGGGGGCGCGGCGCTGGGCGGTGATGTACAGCTCGGCCTCCTGGCGGTCGCGGCGCGGGGTGCCGCAGAGCTGCCACTCGCGGCCGTTCCACAGCTCCGGGAGCCAGCGCTGTTGGGGCTGGGGGCGGTCGGCGCGGACGCCGTAGCGGGAGGGGGCGGTGGAGACGGGTTCGGCGGGCCGGGAGTGCGGATAGGCGCCGTTCACCTCGGAACGGCGGGCCGTGCGGCGCCGGGTCTCGCAGAGCAGACACAGGTCGGGGGCGCTCTCGTCGACCGGCCCGGTCGGGTGCTCGGGGCAGCGGGTGGCGGGGGCGGCGCCGGAGACGCTGTCCTCCAGGAGGTCGAGGGCGCGACGGAGATCCGCCTTGACCTCGTGGAGCCTGGCGTCGGGGGTGTCGGCGGTGAGGGCCTCGCCGTGCTCGCCGAGGAGGCGGAGGGCGCGGCCCAGGGCGGTGAGCTGGGCGTGGTTCATGGTGCTACCAAGAGTAGAAGCAAGAGTGGGAGAACGAGTGTCGGTGGCCGGTGAAGGGCTGCCTGCGTAGCACAAGGGGTGACACGGTGGGGTGAATCCGTGTCAACTGCCTTCGTTCGTCGTGCCATTGGCGTCACTGTGGGGTGCACAGTTCGGGGGGACGTTCGGGGGACGTCATGAATGACGGCACGGGTGGCGCGAACGGCACGGGCACGACACCGGCACCGGCGGGGCAGAAGGATCCTTCGATCCGGGCGGCCTATGTGACGGGCTGGTTCAGCCTCGCCGCGGCGGCCATCGGAACCGTGGTCGGATTCCTGGGCCTGCCCACGGTGGTGACGTCGCCGACGGCGGATGTGCCCACGCAGACGGCGACGGCCACGGTGACGAGGCCGGGGCCGACGGTGACGGTGGCGGGGCCAGCGGCGGGCTCGTCGCCGGACGCGGCCACGAGTGGGCCTCCCCGTACGGTCCCGTCCTCCCCGGAGTGGATCAACACCTTCCAGGGCCCGGTGACCCTCGTGTCCACGTGGACCGACCTAGATGTGGTCCCACCGGCCGAGGGCAGCGCTTCCGATGTGCAGGTCGTCGGCTACGTGAACGGCGTCTACCTCAAGGCCTGGAAACTCCAGGCCATGGCAAAGGTGCCCGCCGATGACCCCGATCCGACCCCGGTCGCCTGCGGCGCCCTGGTCGACGCGAGCAGCCCGACCGCGAATCGGGTGACCGTCGCACCGGGCGACCGCGTCTGCCTGCGGACACCCCGGGACCGTATGGCCCTGATCTACATCACGGAGACGGACGTCCGCGCCCCGGACAACAGCAGCGTGACAACGGACGTGATCGTGTGGGCGGGACCGGACACGCCGTCCTGACGCGACTGACCAGCAGGGAATGTGGGGGATCGAAATGCGCGGAGTACTCAGGCCGGTGTGCTTGGTGTGTGTGATTGCGCTGGGGCTCGGATGCGGCGCGAGGGCGGGGGGCGACGGGAAGGGGGACTCCGGTGACCAAGCGTTCGTGGGGAGTTGGGGCGAGTGCCAGTTCTCGTCGGAGGACGAGGCTGAGTGGAACTCCCTGGAGATCCTGGACGACGGAAACCTGTTCATGGACGACTACGCGGCCACCTGGAAGGTCGTGTCCGACCGGCTGGTGATCGAGGCGGGGAACTATGCGTTCTCCTTCAAATGGGACGTGGGTGACGAGGGCCTGACGCTTGAGAGCAGCGAAGGCGCCTGCACGATGCCCAGCCAGGAATGACGCGGAGGGATCAGGAGTGTTGTGGGCGTGAGAGCAGGGTGTCTCCGTGGTGTGTGGTGCGCTGTGGGAGTGGGGGCCAATGGTCGTGGTGTTGGGGGCCTGTGGGGGGTGGTTCTGATGCCGGGTCCGATGACGCGGGAGGCGGAGGACCTGGGCGACTGGGCCTGGTAGAGCTCCTGCCGCAGTTCCTCGATGGCTGCGGCCAACCCGATCGTCGCCATGGACACCCCCGTGGACGCTGTGGCCCGGGGCATCCGAGCCGCGTGAACAGCAGTGTGCCAAGCCATTGGGCGCGCCGCCCATGGATCCTCGGAACGGTCACCGCTTCGGCATCGCAATCCGGGAAACTCGTGCATAATGATTTACGATATCTATATGCCTGGAGGTGGCCGATGTCACGCACCATGATCGACCTGGATGATGCACTCGTCGATGAAGCCGCCGAGATACTGGGCACCACGACCAAG
Organism: Streptomyces sp. JLBG701; assembly: GCF_058544905.1. Taxonomy (NCBI): domain Bacteria; kingdom Bacillati; phylum Actinomycetota; class Actinomycetes; order Kitasatosporales; family Streptomycetaceae; genus Streptomyces; species Streptomyces sp. JLBG701. The sequence continues at coordinate 5,243,724 of NZ_CM178588.1, read as the reverse complement.
CGGGCCACGATCAACGGGGCGCTGGCCGAGTTCGTGGCGGCGGCGAAGCGGCGGCGGTTCATGGAGATGCTGGACGAGGGTGTCTTTGACGACCTCGCGGACCCGGAAGTGATGGCGGGCGCGTGGCGGTAGCGAAGTATCTGGTCGACAAGAGTGCCTGGGCTCGGGCCAGGCATCCGGCCGTCCGGGCTGTCCTGGGACCTCTTGTCGAAGGGGGGTTGATCGCCACCTGTGCGGTCGTCGATCTGGAGATCCTTTATAGCGTGCGCAACGCCGAGGGTCACGCGGCCGGGCGGTCGGTTCGTCGAGGGTTCGAGTGGCTGCCTTTGACCGATGAGATCGGGGCCCGGGCGATCGAGGTCCAGGCGCTTCTGGCGGAGAAGGGGCACCATCGGGCCGCCTCTGTGCCGGATCTGCTCATCGCCGCCACCGCTGAGCGGCACGGTGTGATCGTGCTGCACTACGACGCCGATTTCGACGCCATCGCCGCAGCGACCGGGCAAGCCGTGCAATGGGTCGTTCCTCGGGGTGAAGCTGACGGCTGAGAACTCCCTCAGAAAAACCGTCAGTTGAGGTCAACCTCTGCCCCTGCCCTATGCGTCGATTGTTGACGATTTTGACGACGATCAGCCCGGACTCTCGCGCGCATTGGGCAGGTTTGAGAGCGATCGGGCATGGCCGGTTCCCTCTCCTGTCACTGGAGGCGCACAGGAGATCTTCAGAGTCGGTTGTTGGACTCGGCACTCCGACGAGCCGCCCCAGAGGAGAAGCTCCAGTGAAGCGAGTTCACCGCAGAAGTGTCGTCATCGGGCTCACCGCAGCCGCCGCGACCGTGCCCGCCCTCGGGTTCGCCACCAGTGCACGCGCCGCCAGTGGTGTCGTGTCCGCGGACTCCACCCTCGCCTTCGACCCCTCCGCCTACACCGAGCTGACCACGACCATCACCGACACCACCGGCACCGCCCACTCGGTGACCTACCGCTTCTACAAGGTCGCCAGCTACGTCGCCAACCCGGTGAACGCCACGTACCAGTCCCTGAACGTCAGCGTCCCGGTCACTATCGACGGTGTGGCCGTCCACGCCACCTACGCGCCCATCCTCTTCGCCAACAGCGTGGGCGGGTACATGCCGTCCTCCGTCGCGAGCGCCACCGGGATCGGAGGCGCCATGGGGCCCGGCGGCGGCACCAGCCGGCAGCAACTCGCCCTCGCCGCCGGGTATGTGGTCGTAGAGCCGGGCGCCCGTGGCCGTTCCCTCGTCGACGCCGACGGCGTCTACTACGGCACCGCGCCCGCCGCCATCGTCGACCTCAAGGCGGCCGTGCGGTATGTGAGGTTCAACAAGGGCGTCATCCCCGGCAATACCGACCGCATCGTCTCCTCAGGCGTCAGCGCGGGCGGCGCCCTGTCCGCCCTCCTCGGTGCCTCCGGCGACAGCTCGCTCTACGACTCCTACCTCGCCGAGATCGGTGCCGCCGACGCGTCCGACGCCATCTACGCCAGCGGCGACTGGTGCCCGATCACCGACCTGGAGCACGCCGACGCCGCCTACGAGTGGTGCTGGGGGTCCAACCTCCTGAGCTCAGGAGCGGCGGTCGACTCGGCCGTCTCCAAGGAACTCCAGGCCCAGTACGCCCACTACCTCGCCTCCATCAAGCTGCGGGCCAAGGGCTACGGCACCCTCACCGCCCGCAACCTCGACGCGTACGTCCTGGAGACCTTCATCCAGCCGTCCGCCACCAAGTACCTGGCCGCCCTGTCCGACGCCGACCGCGCCACCTACCTCGCCGCGAACACCTTCATCACCTGGGACGGCGCCAAGGCCACCTTCACCTGGGCCGACTTCCTCACCCACGTCGGCGCCCGCAAGAAGAACGCGCCCTCCTTCGACGGGTGGGACCTGTCCATCGGCGAGAACAACCTCTACGGCCTCGGCACCGCCAAGGCCCGCCACTTCACGGCCTACGGCGCCGCGAACGACACCACCGGGCTCAGCAGCAAGCGCGTCGACGCCGACATCCCCGAGAAGCTCGCCCTGATGAACCCGATGTACCACCTGGTCGACAAGGTCAACCCGCGTCGCGCGAAGCACTGGTGGATCCGCGTCGGCACCAAGGACAGCGACACCTCGCTCTCCGTCGTCTCCAACCTCGCCACCCGCCTCACCACCCTCGGCGACGACGTCAACACCTTCTACTACTGGGACGCCGGCCACGGCGCCGACCAGGACCCCGGCGACTTCATCACCTGGATCGCCAAGGTCACGGGTTACAAGAAGTAAGCACCGGGCGATCGGGGAGTCCGAACACATACGTCGCCACGAAGCCGACCGCATACCCCGTCAGCAACCCGCCCGCGTAGATCGCCGCCGTCAGTGCCAGACCCCTGTTCCCCGCCAGCAGCGGGAACAGGGCCCAGCCCGACGGCCCGATCGCCGTCGCCCCCACCCTGTCGCCCAGCATCGCGAAGAAGCCGACGAAGGCTCCCCCCGCCGCCCCGCCCGCACAAGCCGTCAGAAATGGGCGGCCCAACGGCAGTGAAACCCCGTAGATCAAGGGCTCGCCCACGCCCAACAACCCTGCCGGAAGCGCCGACTTGATCGTCGTACGGATCGAAGTGTCGTGGCGCAGACGGACGTAGACCGCCATGGCCGCGCCCACCTGGCCCGCCCCCGCCATCGCCAGGATGGGGAGCAGGGTCGTGTAGCCCTGTTCGTCGATGAGTGTGGCGTGGATGGGGATCAGGGCCTGGTGCAGGCCCAGCATCACGAGGGGGAGGAAGAGGCCGCCGAGGATCAGGCCGGCCACCGCGCCCGTCGTCGCCAGGAGCCAGTTCGCGGCCGTGCCGATGGCCATGGAGAGCTGGCCGGCCGCGTACATGAGGCCGTACAGGGTGGCCAGGCCCGCCACGAGGACCGTGACCGTCGGGGTCAGCAGGACGTCGAGGGCCGCCGGGATCCGGCCCCGGCACCACCGTTCCACGTACGTCCCCAGCAGCGCAGCCGCCAGCGCGCCCAGCACCCCGCCCTGGCCGGGGACCAGATGCACACCGAACGCCGTCACCTTCGCCACCCCCGGATATACGACGATCGCCGCCACCGCGCCGCCCAGCACCGGGGTTCCGCCGAACTCCCTCGCCGTGTTGTAGCCGACCAACACCGCGATCAGCGCCATGAAGGCGGAGGCGATGGCGGCGAGGGCGGGGGTGAGGAACGGGAGCCAACCGGCGTTGAGGAGAAGGCCGTTGACGCCCGCGAGGATTCCGCAGCCGATCAGGGCGGGGATGAGCGGGACGAAGATGTTCGCGATGCGGCGGAGGGCTGTTTTGAGGGGCGTGGCGTTGCGCAGTTTCCTGGTGGCTTTCAACTCGGCGCCTCTAGCCGCCAGTTGATCAGCCGGAGTCACCGCATTCACCAGCGCCTCGAACTCCGGCGTCACCCTCGCCACCACCCCCGGCCCCAGCACCACCTGATACGTGTCGTCGTCGCCCACGACCCCGAGGACGGCGGGCAGCCCGCGCAACGCCTCCTCGTCCACCAGGGAACGATCGGCAAGGCCCAGGCGCAGGCGGGTCATGCAGTGGGCGACGGAGGTGACGTTCGCGGGGCCGCCGACGAGGGGGAGGATCGCGGCGGCGGTGTCGTACGAGGTGTCCACCCTCCGAGGGTGCTGGTCAGCGGGGCGCTGCTGCGAGTGCCGCGCGCAGGTGGCCGCCGGACTCCTCCAGAAGGCGGGCGGCGGTGGGGCCGTCGACGCCGGCCAGGATGGTGAGGATCGCGTTCTTCACCTCGCCGTCCGTGGCCGCGAGGGCCGACTCGATCTCCTCGTCCGACGCGCCCGTGGCGAGGGCGACGATACGGCGGGAGCGGGCACGCAGCTTCTCGTTCGAGGCGCGTACGTCGACCATCAGATTCCCGTACGTCTTGCCGAGCCGGATCATCGTGATCGTCGAGAGCATGTTGAGGACCAGCTTCTGTGCCGTGCCGGCTTTGAGGCGAGTGGAGCCGGTGAGCAGCTCCGGCCCTACGACGACCTCGATGCCGTGGTCGGCTGCAGCGGCAAGCGCGCTGTTGTCGTTGCAGGACAGCCCGATCGTCAACGCGCCCTGCCGACGGGCGTGTTCGACCGCTCCGATGGCGTACGGGGTCCGGCCCGACGCCGAGATGCCGACCACCGTGTCGTCGGCCGTCAGGCGCAGCGCGTCCAGGTCGTCGCGGGCCAGCTCCTTCGAGTCCTCCGCGCCCTCGATCGACGTGACCATGGCCGCCGGGCCACCCGCGATGACCCCGACGACCTGCGCGGGGTCCGTGTTGAAGGTGGGCGGACATTCGGAGGCGTCCAGGACACCCAGCCGCCCGGCCGTACCGGCACCCGCGTAGACGAGCCGCCCGCCACGGGCCATCCGGGCCGCGATGTCGTCGATGGCCCCGGCGATCCGCGCCAACTGCCCGGCCACGGCGGCATGCACGGCGGCATCCTCGCCATTCATGAGCTGCGCGATCTGGAGGGTGGGCAGCCGGTCGATGGAGGAGAGCTCCGGCCGAAAAGCTTCGGTGGTGAGCGTCTCCAGTTCGCTTCGCAGGTCACGGTGGTTGGGGGAGGGGGTGGAGGACATGGTGCAGCGGCTCTTTTCAAGATGCGGTGTGGACGACATACCCAGGGGCGCGGGGCTGTATCGATATGCGGCTCCGCCGCGTGGGCGCGACCAGCCACAGGCGACCCGCAGATACCCACAACGGACGGACCTACGGTCTAGGTCTACCGCCGATGCCGATGAGCCAACGCCTCGTAGGAGGCGGACAGCGCAGGCGCGGCAGTCTCATACGTCCGCTGCGCCACCCCTATGAACAGGCAGTCCACAACAAGAAGTTGACTGGTCCGAGACGACATGGCCGCGGGACGCAACTCGCTCTCCCGAGCCGTGGACGTGGTGAGGACATGATCGGCGTACTGCGTGACGAGCCCGTCCGGTCGCCCGGTGATCGCAACGGTCGTAGCCCCATGTTCAAAGGCAACCCGCAACGGCTCGATGACGTCACCGGTCGACCCTGAGTGCGTGATCGCGATCGCCACGTCACCGGCGCGCATCTGCACGGCATTGGTGACGGCGAGGTGCGGATCGCTGTGGGCGTGGGCTATGAGCCCTATGCGGAGCAGCTTCTGGGTGAGGTCCTGGGCGACGAGGCCGGACGCGCCGACGCCGTAGATGTCGGTGCGGCGGGCCTGCGCGAGGGCGGTGACGGCCGCGCCGAGCTGGATCGTGTCGAGGCCGGCGGCGGTGTCGGCGAGGGTCTGCTGCTCGTCGTAGGCGAGTTTGGCGACGACGTCCGCGATGGGGTCGTCGACGGCGATGTCGGTGGTGAGGGCGGGCGCGCGGCCGGACTGCTGCTGGGCGGCGAGCCCGGCGAGGGCGAGGCGCAGGTCGCGGTAGCCGGGGTAGCCGAGGAGGCGGGCGGTGCGGACGACCGTCGCCTCGCTGGTGCCGGTGAGCTCGGCGAGGCCGGTGACCGTGAGGGCGGCGCAGCCGGCCGGGTCGGCCGCGACGGCCTCGGCGACGCGCTGCATGGAGCGGGTCATCGAGGGGGCCAGCGTCCGCACCTTGGCCGCGAGGGCGGCGGGTGCGGGCGGCGGGCCGCCGGGGGGACCGGCATGGCCGAAAATTTCCTTCACGTTCTGGGTCACCCTTGAAAGATATTTTCGCTTCGGTGTTGTGGTCAAGAGTGCGCACAATGGACGCATGGACCCCACCAACGGCCCCGTCGGCGACCCTGTAACCCCTTTGGAGCAGGCGTTGCACGCGGCACGCGCCCTCGTGCTCGCCGACCTGGTCGCGGGCGAGGTCGCCGAGGCGGACGTCGTGTCGCTGGTCGAGGACTCCGTCGTACAGCGCCGCTGGTGGGTGCAGCAGTGGCCGGACGGGGTGGCTTTCGTGGCAGGCCTGGTCGCCCAGGACGTACAGGACGCGCTCCTTGAGCGCTACGGCCGCTGGCCCCTCTGCCCCGTCTGCGGCTCCGGCGACCCCCACGCCCTCGACGTCGAGCCGGAGCTCGGCCCCGACCCGCATTGGGTCTGCCACAAGGCGGGCGTGAAGGTCGCGGCGGTGGGCACCCTGGGCTCGGCCGCCGCCGGCCCGCCGTCCTCATGACGATCTACATAGACCCACCGACCTGGCCCGGCCACGGCCGGCTATGGTCCCACCTGGTCAGCGACATCTCCTACGACGAACTCCACCTGTTCGCCGAGCAGTTGGGCGTCCCGAGGCGAGCCTTCGAGCGGGATCACTACGACATCCCGTCGCACCGTTACGCGGACGCGGTGGCCGCCGGTGCGGTGGAGGTCAGGAGCCGGGAGGTGGTGCGGCTGCTGACGGAGGCGGGGTTGCGGCGGCCGAAGGGGCGGGTTGCTCCGACGGCGAAACGGGAGTGAACCAGGTCTCGGCTTCGTGGTGGATGCCGAGCTCTGTGGCTTTGAGGGCGACATCGCGGAGAGACATGCCGGTTTCCATTGCCACGGTCGCCAATGTGACCAGGGAGATGCGCGAGGAGTCGGGGATGGTGGGTGGCGGGAGGTCGGCGGGGGAGTGGAGAGCTGTGAGCAGTACCTGTTCCAGTCGGCGTTCCTCGATCCACTCCTCGGTGGGCGGTTCGACGGTGAAGCCGAGGTCGGTGAGGGAGGCGGCGATTTCGTCGGTGTGCGGCCATTGGCGGGTGTGGAGGGCGATGGCGTGCAGGGCCGGCTGGGAGACGGGGCCGAAGTCCTCGGGTTCCGCGTGGTCCCCGTAGACCAGGGCCTCGGCGTCCTGTTTCCGGAACCGGGAGAGGACGCCGAGGGCGAAGGCGAAGCGGTGTCCCAAGGAGGTGAGTCGGGCGGCTGCGTCCACCAGGGAGATCTCGGCCCTGGTCGCGATGTGTGCGACTCGGTTCAGGGTTACCGGCCGACGTGGGCCGGAGGGTGCGGGATCCGTGTCGAGGAAGGCGATGTCCTCCCGGGAGGGCAGGCGTTCGTCGTCAGGCACCTCGGACACCATGAATCCGAGCTCACGCAGTCGCTGCGCGAGGGCGCGGGCAGGTTGGTTGAGACGCCGGGAGGCGGCGACCACATAGTGGACCGACACTTCCTGATCGACTTGGATGTGACGGCTGTCGGTGAGGAGACCTCGGTCGTCGTCGGTCAACTCCGGCAGCTCTGAAGCGTCCGGCGGCATGAGGAATCCGAGCTGCCCCAGGAACTCCGCGACGAAGCGCAGGGTGAGGCTCGTCGCATGAGCCACCGCGGTCAGCTGGGCCGCGCAGACCTGTACCGCCGCTTCGGGCGAGGGCGGTGTGTCGTGCGACTCCCACAGCAGTTTGACGACAGTCAGCTCCTCCCTGCTCCATTGCGTCCGCACCGGGTACGCGGCTGGGACCGTGAACCCAAGCTCCGCCAGCCGCTCGGCGGCCTGTTCCGTGGAGCAGCCTGCCTGCGCCGCGCTGACGCAGATCTGGGCGGCCGACAGCGCGGCTCCGGGTGTGAGCCACTTCGACAGGTTGCCCAACGGCCGGAGCAGGGGCAGATCGGAACACTGGGCGGCGGCACAGCCCGACAAGGGCTCGGTGCGGTAGCCCAGGCTGTTCAGGCGCTCCGCTACCTCGGTCGGTGGCCGATCGATCTGAGAGCTCAGCTCGAAGACGTCCGCCGTGCCGACGGGTTGGGTGGGGTCGCGCCAGGAGAACAGCATGCCGAGGCTCATCAGACCCGTGTTGACGAGCGGTTCGGAAGGCGGGGACATGACGAGGAACCCGGATGCCTGCGGGCCTTTCGTCCAACGGGCAAGTGCGTTGCTCCAGTTCGGGAACTTCGCGGTGCCGGTGGTCAACAGAGTCAAGTCCGACGGACGGGCGCCGAGCTCGTCTGTGGCGTCGGTGCCGGGCAATGAGACGGGGCCACCGAACCCGGCCCGGTACAGCGTTCGCAGTCGCCAGCGGAGCACGGGCAGGGGCATGGTGGTGAGGAACGAGGCTGCCGCCGACGTCTGTTCGATCTCCGTGTAGTTGCCGGTGACCAGAGGAAGCAGACCGACGTCGGGGGGATAGAAGCCCACCTGGCTGAAGGGTGCCGAGAGGTCGTTGTGGAGCTGCCAGGGAATGTCGGCGCGGCGTGCGTGCTCAGCCACGCAGTCGGCGAAGGCCAAGGACCAACGGCTCGCGCCCTCCAACCAGTTGGTGTTGGGCAGCTCAAGCCCTGGGCGCGCGAGACTGACGGCTGCGGCAGTCATGCGCGCGGTCACATGGTCTTGGTCGTAGGAGCGCACGCTCTTGCGGTCCACCGTCAGTTCGGGCGCCCATTCGCCGTGCAGGTTGACGATGGCGCCGTACAAGGAGCCCTCGTGCGCCACATGCCTGCCCGTGAAGAGGCCGTCCGCCAGGGTGACCCCGTCGCCCTCGATCCACCACAGGTCGGGGTCTCCCGATGGGATGCAGATCGTGCTGAACTGCTGGGCGTAACTCTGGTAAGCGCCGGACCACTCCAACGAGTTGGGAGACACCTCACCCGGCGCCCACTCGTGCTCCCGGGCCCCATGCTTGGCCGACGTCCGGTACGGCGCCATCCACAGAACCTTCTGCAACGCATCCACACACGACACCGACCGCCGCTCCTGGCTGAGCAGCAGCTCGACCGAGGTCCCGACGTCCGCTTCCCGCCCCGGCCCCAGCTCGTCCACCCGGAAGAAGTTGCCCGGCCCGGCGATCGCCACCTGCAGCAGGGGGCCCGGCCGGCCCTCCCGGTCGAGGCGGCAGGTGCGTACGACGATCTCGTCGGCGAGCATGAAGTAGCTCAGCACGCCGATCCCGAAGCGGGAGTTGGGGTGCAGCTCCAGCTTCGGGCCGGGCAGCTCCGCCCAGGCCGCCTGTTCCTCGATGTACTCGGGGAGATCGACGAAACGGGCGCCGCCTTGGGAGAAGACGGTGCTGAGCTCCGTGATGCCCATGCCGATTCCGTTGTCCTTGCACCGGAGATAGGGGCGGCCGTCGGGGTGGACTCCCTGGACGAACTCGATGCGGCCCTCCAGCGGGTCGACGTCCCGGCCCGTGCGCCGCAGGTACTCGGTACGGCAGTCGCGGTAGCGGACGGCGTCCAGCGCGTTCTGGTACAGCTCGCGGACGGCCAGTTCGCTGTCGCCGTACAACTCCTCGCCCATCAGCAGCTCTTGGACGCGGTCCTCGGCTAACTGGAAACGGATGCCGTCGGAGAGCTGGTCGGGGGTGTTGCCGTCGAGACTTACGCGGCTTCCGTCCGCGTACGGCGGGAGCGTGCCGAGTGGGGCGAGGACGGGGTTGTCGCCGCGGTTGATGTCGCGCAGCAGCAGGTCGACACGTGCCGCGTGCTCGCGCAGCGCGACCTGGACCGCCGGGTGGGTGCACACGGCGTTGAGGGAGCGGCCGAGGCCGGAGACGCGCCAGTCGGAGCGCTGGACAGTGGTCCGCAGCGCCTCCAGATCGACGCTGTCCCGGACGCCGATGTGCTCGACGACGATCTCGGGCAGGTCCACCGGGTCCACGGCCATGGCGTACGACGCCTTGACCAGGGCGATGACCAGGGGTGGGCGCACCTCCTGCTCGTAGCCGCCGCTGGCGCCGATGATCTCGCGGTCCTCCTGCTGGGACCGGGATCCGTGCAGGATCGGATCCGTGGTGGCCCGCCGCATGGTGAACGGGGCGGTGCGGTGCTCGCGCAGCAGTCGCATGAGGCGTTCGCCGGAGAGCGCGTCGCCGACCCACCGCGGATGCTCCCCGTCCGAGGTGACATCGCCGAGGAGTGCCTTGAGCCGCTCGGCCGTGTACAGCTCGGGCTGCTGGATCAGCCAGCGGTGGAAGAGCCACCAGTGGATGTGCCGCGTCGAGTCCTCCGCGGCGGTCAGTTCAGCCGCGGTCTTCGAGCCGCCCGCCGTCCTCTTGTGCTCCAGGGCGAGCAGCCGGCGCTTGAGCCGGGGGAAGCCCTGGGCGAACTTGTGGAAGCGGGCCTGGTCGGGCCCCGGGGCCGTCGGGTCCGGGGTGAGCACGCCGAGGCGCTGGGCGGCCTCCTGCGCCCAGAAGGTCTGGGCGATGAGCGGGAACAGGAAGGCGAGCGCGGCCTCCGTCGGGGAGAGCCGCACCCCGCCCTCCCGGCCGACCAGGAATCCCAGCCGCTCGTGCACCCGTGGGGCCAGATCGCGGTCGTGCCACGGGTCGTCGCCGAGCGTCGACGCGGCCTTCTCGTAGGCCGCGGCCAGCCGGCTCGCCAGCGCACCGCAGATCTGCTGAAGGGTCTCGCGTGCGGGACCCTCGGGGGTGTGATGCCACACGGGGTGTTTGTCGACACCGCGGACCCAGGGGTGGACCTCGGTCCGCCGGTCGAGGCCCGGAAGCAACGGGAAGTCCCCACCGCCGGCGTCCGTCTCACAGGTGACCTTGACCTGTTGCGGGGCGTTGGCCTTGCCGTAGGCGCGGTGGAAGGCGTTGACCCGCTCCTGCACCTGCTGGGCGAAGTCGCGCAGGCCCAGGGCGTGCGGGTCGTCGGTGATCACGTCGGACACGGCCCGCGAGAAGATGCTGAACGACTCGCCCTCCTGGGTCCCGACGTCGGAGCCGGGGCGCAGCACGTCCGACTCCCGGACGAACAGGGCGACCTGGGGTTTGGCGCAGGCGTGCACGTACGCGACTTTCTGGCGCAGCGTGCGGATGATCTGCGGGGGTTGCCACGGCCGGGTCCCCGGTACGGCCTTGCTGTCCAGCACCATGCCCTCGCGGCAGGCGTCGATGAGGAAGACGACGCGTTCCGCGGGGGACGCCTCCACCTCCTTGTGCCAGCCGATCTCGATACAGCTGTCGGTGAACGGCCGGGCGTCGGAGGTGGCGTCCTCCGGGACCAGGTAGTCCTTGCCCTCGAAGTGGATTCCGTGCCCGCTGAGCAGGATGAGCAGGGTGTCACCGCGGCCGGCGTCCTGCAGGAACCGCTGGACCGGGCCGCGCACGGTGTTCTGCGTGATGCCGCGTCTGCTCTCCAGGACGTCGGCCTGCTGGAAACCGCGGCCGATCAGGACCTCGCGCAGCCGCTGCAGGTCGTCGCGGACGAAGGGCAGGTGGTTGATGCTCGGGTCGTCGTACTCGCCGGCCCCGATGAGCAGCGCCTTGTGCTGTGGCATGGGCGGTGCCGGATCAGGCGGGACGCTTGAACGTCAGCGTCAGTCCGCGGGTGCCCTGGATCTGCCCGGTGCCGAGGAGTTGGACGCCGCCGCTCGCGGTGACCTGGAAGGAGAGCTGCGCCTCGGCGAGCGGGAGCGTGCCGCCGCGGGCGGAGACCTCCTGGAAGACGCGCTGCAGGGCGTCGACGGTGTCGGCGAGGTTCTTGCGGAGGGGGCCGAGCGGCACCGCGCGCAGTACGGCCTCACCGTCGTTGCTGAACAGGCCCATCGAGTCGCCACCTTGCCCGGCCGACTCGACGTCCTCCTCGGTCACTGTCACCCAGAAGGGCAGAGTCAGCCCGTCCACCGCCGCCTCGGCCGCTGCGCCCTCCGCGGTCTCCTCGGCTCCCCCGACCCGGTCCATGGCCTGCTCGCTCATGCGTCCCCTGTCCCCCTCAGCCCACCGAAAGCCCACCGAATTGGTTGGAGAGCCAACTTTAGTTGTGACAGGGGACTTTGGGGTCGGCGATGCGTGGGTTCGCCCGGCGGATCCGGGCTCAGCCCCGGAGTTCGTAGACGAACAGCCTTTCGTCCTGGCCCTCGCCGTGCCCCTCGTCCTCGCTCACCTTGGTGAAGCCCGCGCGGGTGAGCACGGCCTGGGACGGGGTGTTGTCGGGGGCGGTCTTCGCGAGGAGGGCCTGTACGTCGTCCCTGGCCAGGGCCCAGGTCGACAGGGTGCGCAGGGACTCGGTGGCGTAGCCGTGGCCGCGGGCGGATTCCGCCAGGTCGTAGCCGATTTCGGCGCGGCCGTCCTCGTCGGGGGGCCCGTGGAAGCCCATGGCGCCTACCGCGCGGCCGTCCTCGCGGCGGACCAGCACGAACACGCCGAACTCCGGCCGGAGCGCGCCCGCTTCGTACGCCTTCAGCAGCATTCCGGCGGCGTCCCGGGTGCCCTGGAACGGGCCGCCCTCGACCCACTCGAAGCCGCCGTCGCCGCCCATGGTCAGGTCGGACGCGGACGCCGGGGTGACGCCTTCCAGGGTGAGGTGTTCGGCGGGGATGACGAGGTTGTTGCTCCAGCGCCACTCGGTGAGCGGGGCGCGGCCGGGCAGTTCGCCGCGGCCGGTGGCCCACAGTAGGGTGCGCCAGTGGTCGGCGCCGGGCTGGACGTGCGGGAAGATCCGGGTGAGGACGAACTCGCACAGCTCGGCGGGCGGTTCGTACGTCAGACCCAGGCCCGCGGTCATGTCGTACGTGTGCAGCAGGACCTCGGCGATGCCCATCGCGGCGAAGCCCTCGCGGTTCGCGCTGCGGAAGGGGTACGGGTGGAAGGCCCGCACCTCGCGGGGTGTGGTGCGGACGGTGGCGGCGAGCAGGGCGCCGGTCGTCTCGATCACGTGCAGCAGGCCCGCGTTGTCGGTGCCCTCGTCGAGGGCGAGTTCGAAGGGGACGTAGGCGTCGTGGGCGCGCCCCGCGAGATTGGCCGCATACGCGACGAGGTCGTCCGCGACGTGGACCGCTGTCTCGTGGACGTTCCACTCCAACCCGCCGGCCTTCACCGCCGCCCAGTCCCGCTCCACCGCCGGCCGCAGCGCCGCGACACAGCTCGCGACGGCCTCCTCCACCTGGTCCCCGCCGTCTGCACGCATGGACCGCAGACTATGTGGCCGGGTCCGCCGGGGGCGACAGCATTTCCAGCTCGGCGGTGAGGTTGTAACGGGCCGTCGCCTCCCACTTCTCCTGGCCGTACGGAGTCCTGAACAGGCTGGGCAGAGCGAGGAGTTGGCGCAGAATCGCCGAACGGCCCTCGCGGAAGGCGTCGTTCGGGACGAAGTGGTACTCCTCGCGGACGGCGGCCGTGTAGGCGGCGTACGCGGAGGGTGGCGCGGCCAGGATCGCCAGGTCGGCGTCGCACAGGACCTGGCCGTTGCGGTCGTCGTCGGCCGGGGCGTGGGTGACCGTGAGGCGGACCAGGCGGGCGACCTCCGCGGTGCTGTCGGTCGACACCCCGGCCTCGGGGAGCGCGCGTTCCGCGAGGTGGGCCGAGCGTTCCTCGTTCTCGGAGCGGTCGGGGAGGTAGACCGCGTCGTGGAACCAGGCGGCCAGGCGTACGACGTCCGGGTCGTCGGCGTGCTTCTCCAGTACGTCGACGTGGTCCAGGACCGCCGTGAGGTGCGTGAGCGTGTGATAGCGGCGCTGCGGCTCCTGCCAGCGGGCCAGCAGGTTGTCGGCGTACGGCACGGGGTCGGGCCCGCCGCCGGCCCCCCGGGCTCCTTCCAGGGCACGGGTCCAGCGGGCGCGAAGGGCGTCAAGATCGGCCATGCCCCTTATTCTCCCTCGCCGTCCCGGCCTAGCGTGGAACCCATGACTTACGCCGACGCACACGACGTACGCGACCCCGACCTCCCCGGCCGACTCCTGGCCGTCGAACGCGACGCGCTGATCCCTCTCCTGCGCTCCCGGCCCGACGACGACTTCGCGCTGGCGACCACCGCGTGTCCGGGCTGGACCGTGCGGGATGTGCTCGCGCACTGCTCGGCGGTGCTGGCCCGGGTGGTGGAGCGCCGTTTGGAGAAGGGGGCGTTCTCGCCCGAGGCGAACGACCGGGACATCGCCGAGCGGGCCGACTGGACGAACCCGCAGGTCGTCGACGAACTGGAGCGGGGGATGACCGCGGCCGGCCCGGCGATCGCCAGGACGCGTGGTGCCCTGGACGCGGTCGCGCTGGGCGAGTGGGTGCACGCAGGAGACGTACGGGACGCCCTCGGGGAGCCCGGGGCGTACACGGGAGAGGGGCTGCCGTACGCGCTCACCCTCCTCTCCCGGTACACCCGCGAGCTGGGCCACCTGCCCCTCCACGCCGACCTCGACGACGTGGACGAGCCGGTGCGGCTCGGGGAGGTGTCGGGGGAGCGGACGCCGGCGCGGTACATCGGCGACGCCGCCACGCTCGTACGGCTGTATGCGGGGCGGCCGGTGCCGGACGGGGCGGCGTACGAGCTGGCGGGGGCGAAGGCGGAGGAGCTGAACATCTTTGGCTGACGGCTGATGGCTGACAACTTCGGCTGACGGCTGACGGGGGTGATCTCGCGGCTCGCTGTTCGCCCGCGTACCCTGAGATTGGACTAGACCTGTAGCCGCTCCAGGGAACACCGACGGAAGGGGTCCTATGAGCATGCGTGCAGTCCTGGAGGTGATCGCCCTCGGCGCCGAGGACGCCGTCGCCGCCCAGGCCGGAGGTGCGGACCGCCTCGAAGTGATCACCGACATCGCGGCCGACGGGCTCACCCCGCCGGCCCGGACCTTCGCCGCGATCCGTGCCGCCGTCGACATCGACCTGCGCGTGATGCTGCGCCTCGCGGACGGTTTCGCCGCGGGGGACGTGGACCGGCTCGTACGTGTCGCCGGGGAACTCCGTTCCGCCGGCGCCGACCAGTTCGTGCTCGGGTTCCTCGATGCCCACGGTGGCGTGGACCTGGACTCCGTGGAGCGGATCGTCGCCGAACTGGACGGCTGCCCCTGGACCTTCCACCGGGCGATCGACCACTGCGCCGACCGCGACGCCCTGCGCAAGCAGTTGGACGGCCTGCCCGGCTTGGACACCTACCTCACGGCGGGTTCGGCGGATGGTGTGGACACCGGCCTCCCCACGCTGCTCCGCGAGGCGGGGCGGCGCGGGGAGCCAGGGTACGAACAGCGGCTCTTGGTGGGCGGGGGGCTGCGGCTAGACCACGTGCCGCAGCTGCTCGCCGTGGGAATCGACGCGTTTCACATCGGCGGCGCGGCAAGGCCGGAGGGCTGGACGGCCCCGGTGTCAGCGGAGGCGGTGCGGGAGTGGCGCCAAGCTCTGGACGAACGCTGACCGTCCCCACCTAGGGGCGCGGGGAACTGCGCGACCAGCCCCCACCCACCCGCACCCGGCAGACAACATCAAGCGGCGCTCACAGCTGCGGCGGCAGAGGTGCTGCATGCGTCACGATCAGCCCCGACACCGCCCGGGTCAGTGCCACGTACAGCCGCCGCAGCCCCGTCCGTTCGTCGGGCTCCCCGTCCACCACGGCCTGCGGCTCGTCCAGTACCACGTAGTCGTACTCCAGCCCCTTCGCCAGCGACGCCGGCACCAGCGTCAGCCGGGTTTCGAGGGTCGTCTCCTCGCCCGGCGCCAGATAGCCGATGCCCGCCGCGGTCAGCGCCTCCGCCAGCACCGGGATGCGGGCGTCGGCCGCGATCAGCCCCGTCGACCCCTCGTTGCGCAACAACTCCTCGCAGAAGGCGACGACTTCGCCCGCCCCGACGATCGCACGGACCTCGAAGAACCCCGGGTTCTCACGGACCGACGCGACAGGCGTGAGCCCGGGTGCGATGTGCGGGAGGAGCCGGGAGGCGTACGAGATGACGTCCGTCGGCACGCGGAAACCGGCCGTCAGCTCCTCGATGACCCCGTCCGCCTTACCGAGATGGGCCAGCGCCTCGTCCCAACTACGGGTCGCCCAAGGCGTCGTGCCCTGTGCGAGGTCGCCGAGGACGGTCGCCGACCCGGTGGTGCAGCGGCGCCCGACGGCCCGGTACTGCATGGGGGAGAGATCCTGCGCCTCGTCGAGAACGACATGCCCGAGCGAGTGCGTCCGCTGCACCAGGTCGTTGGTCTCGTCGATCAACACGGCATCGGCAGCTGACCACTTGGCGGATTTCACCGACCGCACGGCCTTCTGCCACAGAATCGTCTTCTGCTCGTCCTCGTCGAGAAGCCCGTCCGCGTGTACGGCGAGAAAGTCCGCGTCCGTCAACAGCCGCAGCACGAGCTTCGCCGGTTCGACCGGCGGCCAGATGGCCTTCACGGCCGCCTTCACCGCGCTGTTGCGGGCGACCGAGTCCTGCACCCGGTCGTCCGGGGCCTCACCCGACCGTTCCATCTGCACCAGCACCGCATGCGCGATCCGCTGCGGCAGGGCCTCGCGGGCGGCGCCGTAGCGGATGTCGCGGTCGAGCAACTCGCGGACGATGCCTTCGAGTTCGTACGCCGGGACGCGCCAGCGCCGGGATCCGCGTACGACCATGACGGGCTCGGTCGGCATGGTCACGTGCGAACGGACCGCCCGCCGCAGCACCTCCGCCATCCGGGCGTCGCCCTTGATGATCGCGGCCGCCGCCTCGTCCGACCCCCTGACCTCCACGTGCGCCACCAGGTCGTCGACCGTCGCCTGTCGGACCGCCAACTCGCCCAGCGCGGGCAGCACTTGCTCGATGTAGTGCAGGAAGGACTTGTTCGGCCCGATGACGAGGGTGCCGGTGCGGGCGAGCCGCTCGCGGTGGGCGTAGAGGAGGTAGGCGACGCGGTGCAGGCCGACGGCGGTCTTCCCGGTGCCGGGACCACCCTGCACGCAGACGGTTCCGCCGAGCCCACTGCGTACGATCTCGTCCTGCTCGGGCTGGATCGTGGCGACGATGTCGCGCATCGGGCCCACGCGCGGGCGCTCGATCTCCTGCTGGAGCAGCTTGCTGGTGGCGGCCGCCTCGGCCGGGTCGGAGAGGTGTTCGTCCTCGTACGCCGTGAGGTCGCCGCCCGTGTATCCGAAGCGGCGGCGCAGCGCCACGTCCATCGGGTCCTTCTTGGACGCCCGGTAGAACGGCTGCGACACCGGCGCCCGCCAGTCGATCACCATCGGGTCGCCGCCCGCGTCGTGCACATGCCGGCGCCCGATGTAGAAGCGCTCGCCCTCCGCGCCCTCCGCCTGGTCCGCGCCGGGCGCGTGCAGGTAGTCGAGGCGGCCGAAGAACAGCGGGGTGTCGCTGAGGTCGGCGAGGGCCTTGATGCGTTCGTCGATCTGGCGGGCCAGGACCTCGGCGTTGACCCAGTTCGCGGTGACGTCACTGATGTCGAGGGACTCCACGTCCTCACGCATCGCGCGCAGGGCGGAGCGCGAGGAGGAGAGGTGGGTGCGTTCGCGGGCGAGGGGATCGGCGGAGTCGACGGGATCGGCGGGCGTGGACAAGGGGGTGCCTCCGGAAGACCTGCGGTGTAAGGGAATTACGGGATGCCGTCCGGTTTCCGGCCGGGCGGCGGCACTCCCTGAGGGGAGGCGGGCAAGAGCGGAGATTCTAGGTGAGCGGGGGAGTCGTAAGCCAACGGGTTTTCCGGCCGCCCGGTAGTTCTCAGGCACTCCCCCTAGGGGACGCGCCCTCCACCCTGAGGGGCAGGGGTCCCTCCGGAGTCGTACACCGGCACTACCGAGGTTCGCCCCGCAGACCGATGCCGTCCTTATGTGTCGAGAGCCACCATGGATACATGAGCGCAGCAACCTTCACCCCAGCCCCCACCCGCCGCCCGGCGGGTGCCACCGCCGCCGTGAGCGGCCGACGGCACCGCTTCGGCGACGCCCTGCGAGCCGTCAAGGTGTTCGCGGGCGCCGCGTTCGACGTGGTCATACTCGGCGAGTACAGCGAGGAAATGGGCGTCCGCCGCAAGTGACCCTCTAGGGTCACCGAGTGACCCGGCGATCACGCGCAGTA
The DNA here is from genome assembly GCF_058544905.1 of Streptomyces sp. JLBG701. NCBI lineage: Bacteria > Bacillati > Actinomycetota > Actinomycetes > Kitasatosporales > Streptomycetaceae > Streptomyces > Streptomyces sp. JLBG701. Next base: position 5,226,075 of record NZ_CM178588.1, on the reverse strand, counting down.
ACTCCACTCCTCCTCCTTACCGTCTCCCTCACCGCCTTCACGGCCCTCTGCGTGCTCCAGCGCATCCCGATGGCCGACGCGCTGGTCTACCGGGCCGAGGGCGAGGCCGTCGTACACGGCGGCGACCTCTACGGCTTCACCGTCACCGAGTGGCGACTCCCGGCCACGTACCCGCCCTTCGCGGCCTTGCTGTTCGTCCCGACCACCTGGGTTCCGGTGGGCGTCCTCAAGGTGACGTTCCTCGCCGGCAACGCGCTCCTGCTCGCCTGGTTCGTCCACCTCTCAACGCGCCTGGCCGGCCTCCCGACCCGTCTCGCCACGACAAGCGCCCTCACCGCCCTGGCCCTCTGGCTGGAGCCCGTCTTCCAGACCCTCCTCTTCGGCCAGATCAACCTGGCGATCGCCTGCCTGGTCCTGTGGGACCTCACCCGCCCGCCCGGCGCCCGCGCCAAGGGTCTGGCCCTGGGCATCGCGACCGGCATCAAACTCACCCCGGCGGTCTTCATCGCGTACCTGCTGCTGCGCCGCCGACACCGAGAGGCGGCGACGGCGACGGCGGCCTTCGCGGGGACGGTGGCCCTGGGCGCCCTGACGCTCCCCACCGCCAGCCTCGACTTCTGGACCAGCCGCCTCTACGACACCGACCGCGTCGGCAAGCCCTGGATCGTGGACAACCAGTCCCTCCAGGGCCTCGTCGCCCGCACCCTGGGCGACCCGGCACCAGGCCCGGCCTGGGCACTCCCGGCGGTAGCCGTAGGAATCACGGGCCTCTGGCTGGCGGCTCGCGCTCCCGACGACCGCCGAGGCATCCTCCTGACGGCCTTCACCGGCCTCCTCGTCTGCCCGATCAGCTGGTCCCACCACTGGGTGTGGTGCATCCCGCTGACGGCCGTACTCCTGGCCGAGGGCCACCCCCGCCTGGCCGCCCTCACGGCAACCCTGTTCACGGCCCGCACGATGTGGCTGCTCCCGCACGCGGGCGACCTGGACCTGCATCTCCCTTGGTGGCAGGAGCCGTTGGCGTCGCCGTATCCGGCGCTGGGGCTGGCCGTCCTGGTCTCAGCCTGTTTACGGCAGCAAGATGTCCCGGTCGTCGTAGACCCGCAGTGTCACCAGCACCAACCGCCCTCGGGACACCGCGTACTCCGCGACGATCTCCGAGGTGAGCCGGACCTCGCGATCGCGCACGCCGACGCCGATCAACCGTGACACGTCCGGGTAGGGATCTCTGGCCAGCATCTCGACGGCCTTGTCCAGGGAAGCCCTGTGCGTGGCACTCAGACGATCACGCTCCCGCGCGGCGTGTTCCGTGTACAGCACCTCGTGAAACCGACGCTGAGCCATCCGCCCCTCCCTGTGACTGCTCCTATGCGTGCTCAGCTCTCCGCCAGAATCTCGTCCGCGTCCATGATCCGGTACGCGTACCCCTGTTCCGCCAGGAAGCGCTGGCGGTGGGCGGCGAAGTCCTGGTCGATCGTGTCGCGGGCGACGACGGAGTAGAAGTGGGCCTGGTGGCCGTCGGCCTTGGGGCGCAGGACGCGGCCGAGGCGTTGGGCCTCCTCCTGGCGGGAGCCGAAGGTGCCCGACACCTGGACGGCGACCGTCGCCTCGGGCAGGTCGATGGAGAAGTTCGCGACCTTGGACACGACGAGGACGCTGATCTCCCCTTGCCGGAAGGCGTCGAAGAGCTTCTCGCGCTGGGCGTTGGAGGTCTCGCCCTTGATGACGGGGGCGTTCAAGTGCTCGCCCAGTTCGTCGAGTTGGTCGATGTACTGGCCGATGACGAGGATCTGCTGCCCGGCGAAGCGGCGGACGATCGCCTCCGTGACCTTCCGCTTGGTCGCGGTGGTCGCACAGAAGCGGTACTTCTCCTCGGTCTCGGCGGTGGCGTACGCGAGCCGCTCGGACTCCGTGAGATTGACCCGTACCTCGACGCAGTCGGCCGGCGCGATGTAGCCCTGCGCCTCGATCTCCTTCCAGGGCGCGTCGAACCGCTTCGGTCCGATGAGGGAGAAGACGTCGGACTCCCGCCCGTCCTCCCGGACCAGGGTCGCCGTCAGGCCCAGCCGGCGCCGCGCCTGGAGGTCCGCCGTGAACTTGAAGACGGGCGCGGGCAGCAGGTGCACCTCGTCGTAGAGGATGAGCCCCCAGTCCCGGGAGTCGAAGAGCTCCAGGTGCGGGTAGACGCCCTTACGGCGGGTCGTCAGTACCTGGTACGTGGCGATGGTGACGGGGCGGATCTCCTTCTTCGTCCCGCTGTACTCGCCGATCTCGTCCTCGGTCAGTGAGGTCCGCTTGACCAGCTCGTGCTTCCACTGCCGGGCGGAGACGGTGTTGGTGACGAGGATGAGGGTGGTCGACTTGGCCTGCGCCATGGCCCCGGCGCCGACCAGCGTCTTGCCGGCGCCGCAGGGGAGTACGACCACCCCGGAGCCGCCGTGCCAGAAGTTCTCCACGGCCTGCTTCTGGTAGGGCCGAAGCGCCCACCCGTCCTCGTCCAGCTCGATCGGGTGCGCCTCGCCGTCGACGTACCCGGCGAGGTCCTCGGCCGGCCAGCCCAGCTTCAGCAGCGTCTGCTTGATCTGCCCGCGCTCGGAGGGATGCACGGCCACCGTGTCGGGGTCGATACGCGCACCGACGAGCGGAGCGACCCGCTTCGAGCGCAGGATCTCCTCCAGCACCGGCCGGTCGGTGGTGGTGAGCACCAGCCCGTGTGTCGGATGCTTGCTCAGCGTCAGCCGCCCGTAGCGGTCCATCGTCTCGGCGATGTCGACGAGCAGCGCGTGCGGCACCGGATAGCGGCTGTACTGCACGAGCGCGTCCACGACCTGCTCGGCGTCATGCCCGGCCGCCCGCGCGTTCCACAGCCCGAGCGGCGTCACACGGTAGGTGTGGATGTGCTCGGGCGCCCGCTCCAGCTCCGCGAACGGCGCGATGACCCGACGACAGTCGTCGGCCAGCTCGTGATCGACTTCGAGGAGGAGGGTCTTGTCGGACTGGACGATGAGTGGGCCATTCACGTACGTGCACATCCCTTCCGCACGGCCAAACGTCCAGTGTGCCTCATGCGCAAGCGATCAAGCGGGCCGTGCGATGGCACCGTGCCGCTTTCGCACCCTGTCGACCAGGGCGAGCGTGTCCGCAGTACGTTCGGCATCCTCGGTCCGGTGATACAGGTCGGCGGCGAGCTCCAGATTCTCCAGGGCCTCGGTGTTGCAGCCCTGCTGGAGCAGAGTTTCCGCCAGGCTCCTGAACTCGTGGGCCATGCGGTGATCGTCCCTGCTTTCGAGGAAGGCTTCCAGAGCGAGGGTGTGAAGACGCACAGCCTTGTTCCATTTGCCCTGCCGCTGGCGTACGAGGGCCATGTTGCCCAGGGCCGTCGCCTCACCGTGACGGTCTCCCAGGCGCCGGAATATACCCAGTGCTTCCTGCTGAGCGGTGAGGGCCGCTTCGAACTTTCCAGCGGCGATGAGTGTGCCGGCGTAGTTGGAAAGCTCGACCGCTCTGTCATGGGGAAGGAGCAGGCCGTCGGGCAGGTCGAGCACGCGCTTGTGCAGTTCCAGAGCTTGCTCGGCCTTCCCGTCGTCGCGCGTCGCCGTAGCGAGGCTGCCCAGAGCCTGGGTGTAACCTCGCAGATCGCCCTGTTTGCGGAAGATCTTCGCAGCCTTGCGGAGAGTGCGAGCTGCCTCCTCTCTGCGGCCGAGTTCGGTCAGGGTCTCTCCGATGTTGCTCAGAGCCTGTGCCACTCCGGTTCGGTCACCGGCACGTCTGAACAGCTGTGCTGCTTCGGTTTGGGCTGCCACGGCCTGCTCGAACCTGCGCTGCTCGTGGAGTGAGAGCCCGAGGTTGTTCAGTGCGCCGGCCAAGGCTTGGCGCTGCTTCAGCCTCCGGCAGATCTTGATGGCCTTGTAGTGCGTGCGAACGGATTTACCCAGTTTGCGCTGGTCCCGGAGTACTACGCCGAGGGAGCTCAGCAGGGCAGCCCGGTAAAGACTGTCCCGTCGCCGTCGGCTCGACTGGATGCCCGCGGTCAGTACCGCTTTGGATTCCTCCAAGTACCGCATCTCTGTCAGGAAGTGCGCGAGCGGTGCCGCCAGGGCCAGACACATCAGATCGTTGCCGGTCTCATGAGCCCAGAGGGCGGCCGCGACCAGGGTTCGCCTTTCGGCCTCCAGCCACCGCAGCGCCTCGGCTCGATCGGCGAAGCCCGGCTTCGCCCCGGAGCGCGGTCCCGTGGGGTCGAACAGCGTGCCGCACGCCAGGTCGGTCATCTCGCGCAAGTAGGCGTACAGACGCATGAGGTCGTTGTCCCAGGAGCCGCCGTCCGAGCTGAGCCGCCCCTCGGAGTAGAGCCGTACGAGACTGTGCAGCTGCCAGCGGCCGTACGGCTCTCGCGGCTCGACCAGGTGCCTGCGCCCCAGGTCGTCCAGGAGCCGACCGGTTTTCTCGACGCTCTCGCCGTACAACCGGGCCGCGGCCTCGGTGGAGAAGTCCGGTCCGGGATGCAGGCACATCAGCCGGAAGAGCTTCGCCTGTTCCCCGGTGAGCCTTCGGTAGGACAGCTCGAACGCCGCGGCCACGGCGCGTTCCTCCCTGCTGAGCACGGAGAGCCTGGGGCGCGTGCCCTCAAGGTCGCCGCGCAGGCGGGACAGGGGCCGGGCCGGCACGTCCATGAGCAGGGAGGCCACGATGCGCAGAGCCAGCGGCAGACCGCCGCACAGCGCGACGAGCCGCTCGGCGTCCTCGGCTTCGTCGGCCACGCGGGAGTCCTCGGGCAGCGCCGTGCGCAGGGCCTCGCCCAACAGCTCCCGGCCTTCGGCGGCGGACAACTCCCGCAGGGTGAGCGCCAGGACGTCCAGTTCCGCGAGGGAGTGCCGCGCGGACATGAGCGTGGCCGTGCTCCCGTCACCGGGCAGGAGATGGCGGATCCTGCCGGTGGGCGGCACGTCGTCCAGAACGACCAGAACCCGGCGTCCGGCGGCGGCCAGCGCAGCGAGTGCGGAACGGTAGATGCGCGCGCGTTCCTCGGTCCCGGGCGGAATGTGTTCCGGAGGGATGCCGAGGGCCCGCAGGAGCACGCCGAGCGCACGTTTCGGTGACACCCCGCGCTCCGGGTCGTAGCCGTGCAGATCGACGAAGAGGACTCCGCCGGGGAACCAGCCCTCTTCCCGTAGCGCTCGGTGGGCGGCCTGGAGCAGGAGTTCGGTCTTGCCCGCCCCGGCGAGCCCGGTCACCGCCACGGTTGCCGCCGGCTCGTCCGGTGGCGCCGGGGCCAGAGCGCCCAGGACCTGGTCCAGCAGGCCGCGGCGCCCAGCGAAGGTCGCGGACGCCGGGGGAAGTCCGGCGAGCGCGGGGTCCGGGCGGTCCAGGAGCGTCAGAGTGACTTCCTGTGCCTGGACGACGGGGCCGACGAAGACTCCTCCGCCGATGTGGTTCCGGGTGTCGCCGGTCATGCCCCGGCCTGCCGGTACCGGGTGACAGCTCTGTCGTAGGCGATGATCTCGGCTTTGGTGAACATGGCCTGGTTCTCCTCGGTGACCATGTAGCCGACCTCGCGGCCGGCCTGGAAGAACGCGGGGTCGATGCCCAGCTCGGCCGAGAGTTCCGCCATGTTCAGCATCGCCCTGTCGACGTCTTCCCTGGTGATAGGGGTGGGTTCGTCGGCATCGAGGTCGAAGAGCAGCGGGTCGCCCGGTCCTGGCTCACGGCCGAACTTCTTTCGGAAGGCGTCCAGCTGGGCTTTCACGAGTTTCCCGGTGTCGGCCGACAGCCGCGTCACGGAACTGCCGTCCGCGTTCCAGATCTGCTCGGCGGGGCGGTCCGACCGAAGGTGCGCGGCTACTCGCTCGCCGCCCTTGCGGCGGACCTTGCGCAGCACCGCCTCGCGTACGGCCTCGCGCCGCTCGGCCCATTGCTCGTCCGGTTCCCCCGGAGCACCGTCTGTCTCGTCGGTGCCGTCTGTCTCGTCGGGGTCGGCTTCGTCTCGTCGGGCGGCGGAGCTGATGCGCATCCTGGCGTGCATGCCGGCCCAGCCCAGCCCGTCCGGGGTGATCGCGCCGTGCCCTGCGGATATCTCGGACATGCCCATCCCGAAGGCCAGGCGCGGCAGGGCGAGACCGGGAGAACTGGTCCAGAGCAGGGCGTCCGAGGGGATCGGTTCGGTGAACGCGGGTAGTGCGAAGAGACATCCGAGGGTGTCGGCGACGGACATCTCCCGCTCGGGCGCGACGAGGAGCAGGTCGAGCACCGGCACCAGCGTCGATGTCTCGTCCAGGGACAGAGCCCACGCCCATGCGTGCTCGCCCATGTCCTCCAGAGGCTCGCCCGGGTTCGCCAGCAGCGCCGCGTACAAGGCAGGCAACAGCACGCCGGACTCCCTCTCCACCGGCTGCCCGGCGTCATGGAACCGGCGCAGCCCGTCACGGAGAACGGCCTGGGGCGTGTCCTCGGCCCAGGCGGTCTCTTCTCCGGACCTCCAGAACCGCTCGATCCGCTCCTCGGCGTCCGCAGGTGGCTCGGGGAACCGCAGATCTACGGACGGCCCGTAGAGCGCGCGGCAGGCAAGGAGAGACGTCTCGGGCAGCAGTCGCCGGGGCAGCCGGCGTGCGTCGAGTCCGGCCGCTTCCAGCCGTCCGGCGAGCACCACCATCAGGTCCGGGTCGTCCACCGGGAGCCCCAGCTCCGCGCTGGCCGAGACGGCCTCGCGGACGAAGCGCTCGATGCCCCGGCCGTGCACGGTGCCGCGCAGAAGGCGCAGCCATGCGTCGCGCGCGTTGGCGAACTCGGCCTCGTCACGAAACGGCCAGGAGGCGAGGAGGCCCAGGAACAGCGCGTCCAATGGGTCGATCTCCCGGTGCCAGTGCGGGGCGGTCCCCTCCTGCTGAGCCATCCACAGCATCCCGAATCCGGCGGCGTAGGCAGCGGCCAGGCTGGGCCTCTCCGGAGAGTTCGCGCGTAACAGTCGCCCGATCGCCTCGTCGCCGAGTGCGCGCGGGTCATCGCCGGTCATGGCGCCGGCCGAGGCGGCCGGGGCCGTCCTCCGCGCCCGCTGTTCCTGCTTCTTCCTCGATGCTCTGCCCACATCGCCTCCCCGACGCAAGGATGACGCATCGCACCGACACTCCAGGCTGAGATGGTCCGACAGTCGCCCCCTACGTCACGGGTTCACCGGGCCGGTGCGCCACCACGCGATGAGGTTCGCGGCGTTCGAGTCGTTCGCCACGACAGCGATGAGCTGGTCGTCGAAGGACCAGGCCATGCGGTAGATGCCGTCCTTCCAGTAGCAGGTCAATGTTCCGGTCTCGGCGCCGTCCTGGCTCCAGGTGCTGGCGTAGTTCTTGTCGGGCTCGCAGTCGGCGGCTGTGTCGGAGACGGTGAAGAGCGACCTCACTCCGGCCAGCCATGTCGACAGGTCGTCCGCGTTGTCGAAGGAGAGAGCGAGCGGCTCCTGTTCGGGGCCCTTGGCAGACTTGCAGTTGATTGCGGCGGCGGCGTAACTGCCGGTCTCAGCGCCGTGGCAGCCGGACAGGTCCGTGCCCTCGACCCGGTCGGCCAGGTCCCGCTGAGCCGGCGACAGACCGGAGCCCTCTGAGCCGTCCGTGGCCGGCGTGGATGCCTTGTTTCCCTCGCCTCCCGTGCCAGGGGCTGTCGAGGAGCCTCCTGTCGTCGGTGACGATGAGGCCGCGGAAGCGGCGTTCGGACCGGTGCTGTCCTGGAACCAGCCCTTGACCAGCTCCTGCGGCACACCGCTCAGCAAGCTTGCGACCGCGCCGAGCAGCGCCAGCCCGATGGCGAGTCGTGGGCTCATGCCGAGTCCGTGCCCGTCGCCCGACGGCCCACCCCCCGGCCCCGGTGTTCCCGGTCCTGGATCGCTCATCACGGCCGCCCCCTGCCGTCCCCCGATGCCGCATCCGGTCCGACGATGCGCTGTCACCGGGATAGCACGGGCCGCCGTGATCGATACAGCCGTTTTGCGTATTTTCTGATTCGGATCACCGCTCAGGAGCTGTTCACCCTGATCGTCCGCCGACTCCGGGCGATGACTGGCGGCGCCCCCGCAGCCGACGGCCGGCGTTGTCGTTCACCGACGCTCATCACGCCCACAGCCGACGGGCCCCACGTGCAACCCAAGACCCCGCACAGGTGTCTGGAGGGGCGGGAGCGGCGCGGGCGCGCGGCGTGGTGAGGAGCTCGCGGTGATGTCGGTACGCAGGTTGGGGGTGGGGCTCGGGGCCACGGGGGTGCTGGTGGCGACGGGCGCGTGGGTGGTGTGGCCCCAGGGTGTCGACGGCCGGCTGTGGAGCGAGGTGCGGCCGGTGATCGAGGCGCGGCTCGTGGTCGACTCGAAGGGCGGGGGGTATGCGGAGACGGTGCCCGGCCTGAGGGCGCGCTGGTTCTGCCGGGCGGAGGCGGTGGACCTGGAGGAGCGCGACGGCGTCGTACGGGCGGGCGTCACCACGCTGTGCAGGACGTACGGGGAGCGCGGGGGCCAGCTCGTGGAGTGCGACGGCTCCCAGTACCCGCAGGTGCTGCGGCTGAAGCGGGAGACGGACGGCGACTACCGCGTCGTATCGCGGGAAGAACCGCCGGACGGGGAGGGCTACGCGCAGTGGGAGAAGGACCACTTCAGCTCCTTCGACGAATCCGAACTCGACGGCACCATGTCGGACACGCCCCTGAAGGCCGCCGCGCTCGCCCACTTCGGCCTCCCCGCGAACGCCCGGGTCACGGAGGTCTGCTGACCGGGCCCGCCGCTCACACGTCCTCCACCAGCTCCGCCACCCCCGTCACCCGGTGCAGCGGATACGTCCGTACCTCGTCCGCCGTGTGGTCGTACGCCGTGACGAAGCCGCCCTCGACGCGGATCGGGGCGATGACGCGCTGGCTGGCGGAGCCCTCGGCGTTGACGTAGCCGATCCAGAGGGCCTCGCCGGTGAGGACGGCGGCCTGCATGGTGGCGAGGGTCTCGGCGCTGCTGGTGCGGGGGAGGCTGCCGTTCGTGGCGGGGGTTTCCGTGGGCTTGCGAGGGGTCGTGGCGGCCATGTCGCCCGCCCGGATCGCGCGGATCGCCGCCGACAGGAGCGTGGTGTCCGGGGGCGGCGGGCCGTCCGGGACCGGGGTGGGGGCGGTGCGCGGCGGGGTGCGGTGGGCAAGAGCCCGGGTGATCAGGACGTCGCCCTCGGCGGACTCGGCGGCCGGGGCGAAGCCCATCGACCGGAGTCCCTCCAGGAGCGACGCCGGGTCCGCCTGGGACGCCAGCACCGTGGGTGCCAGGCGGCGCAGGCGCAGGCCCGCCGAGCGCTTGTCGGCGAGGATCTCGTTGAGCATGGCGTCGTCGTCGCAGCGGACGTACGCCGACGCCGCACCGATCCGCAGGTGCCCGTGTCTGCGCGCCACGTCGTCGATCAGGTAGGCCAGCGGCTGCGGAACGGGCGTACGGGAGTGGGCGTTGAGGAAGTCGTGCAGGTCGGAGGCGGACCGGCCGGCGTCCAGGGCGCGGCGGACCGAGCCCGGTGTGAAGCGGTAGACCGTCGCCCCGCCCTTGGACTCGACGTCCGCGAGCACCCCGAGCATGTCAGCCAGTGGCCGTTGCAGCGGGCCGGGAGCCACCGCCGTCAGGTCCGCCTGGAGCAGGACGTGGTCCAGCGGCTCGGGCAGGAGCGGGGCGAGGAGACGGGCGGCGGAGGCCGACGCCACGGCCTGTTCGGGCGGGGTCAGGGGCTCCAGGAGGGGGGACGGGTGTGGGCGGTGGTGCACCGGCAGCTTGTCGCCGGGGCCCGTCGGCTCGTCGGCCGGCCGATTTCGCGCCGGGACGCCCAGTAGCGCCCTCCCCTGCCCCGACAGCGCACCCCTCCCCGTCACGCCCAGCATCTCCGCCTCGGACAGCGTCCAGCGGGCCAGCCTCGTGCGCAGGTCGTCGTCTCGCTCCGGGCCCCGCAGCGGACGCTCCCACCGCAACCGGGCCAGCACCGACTCCGCGGCTGGCGACGCACCCTCGGGCAGGTCGGCGAGCAGGGCCAGCACCCGGTGTCGTACCTCAGGCGCCGCTGAACGATCCAGGCCCGGGCCGAGCGCCGACAGCGTGCGTTCCTTCGCGTCCCGGCCGCCCACCACCCCCGCCGTCCGGGTCGCCGACAGCCACGCCTCCGCGAGCCGCGCCCAGCGCTGTGCGGCGGGCTGCTCCAGCCACTCGTCGTAGGCCGGGGTCGCCGCGTACCGCTCGTCCGCCTCCCCGTCCGAGGCCACCAGGCCCGCCGCGTACGCCAGCTCGACCCAGAAGGCGGCGACGGGCTCCGCCGCGTCCAGTGCCACGGCCGTCCGCTTCAGGTCGCGCACGCTCAGCCCGCCCGCCCGCAGCACCGCCGGACCGCCCTCGTCCCAGTCCTTCAGCAGCTCCTCGACGGTCGCCAGAGCGGTGTACGCCTGCCCGGCCGCCGCCCCGTCCACAAGCTGTGGACGATGCGTGGCCGCGGCCTCGACCACGGGCGCCACGGGCTCGACGGCACGGTGTGCCCGCCCCTCCCGCAGATGCAGGGCCACCTCCCGAGGCAGTACGACCGTCCCGGGCGCCGTCGGCAGCAGCAGCCCGCGGTCCAGGAGCCAGCGCAGCCGGGCGGCGGGGTCGGCCGTCACCTGGCCGTACGGCGGGCCCCACACCAGGCGCCGCAGGACGTCGAGGGAGTCCGCCGAGGCGTCGGCGAGCAGCTTCGTCATCCGCCGGCGATCCGTGAAGAGGGCCGTCAGCGAAGCCACCGCCGACACCGCGTCGTGCGTCGACGGCAGCCCGGCCGCCGTCACGATCTCCTGGATCCGGCCCGGCGACATGCCCGCCGTGGCCTCCTGCACCGAGGGACCCAGCCCCGTCGGGGACGGGTGCTGCGGCGAGGGCGCGAGCAGCTCACGCGCCGTGCGCACGAGCCGCAGTCGCTGGTCATCGCCCCACACCAGCGCCTGCTCCCGCAGCGTCGCGACCGCACGGGGCAGCGCCGCCTCGACCGCCGCATCGCCCGAGTCACCCGCCAGCAGCCCCAGCAACTCGCCGTACGCCGCCGGTTCCGCCGACACGGCCAGCGCCTCCGCCGTCTGCAGCGCGAAACGGTCCAGCCGCTCCAGCGCCCGCACGACCGACGCGCGCGTGCCGGCCCGCGTCGCCAACTGCGTGAGATCGGTGGGGACGGGCGTGATGAGGTCGGGGCGGCTGCGCAGGAGTGCGGCCAGAGAGGCGTCGTCACGCGCGCGCAGTGCCTCCGCGAGTGAACGCGGGGCCGCCGGCTTCTCCTCGGTGCTCATCCGACCCACGGTAGCGGGTGGGTACGACGATGAGGGGCGCCCGGGTTTCCTGGACACCCACGTCCGCCCGTGACCGTGCCCGATACCGGTTACGTCTTTCACCACCTTGCTTCCGGGCAGGGTGCCCGGTCTTTCAGGGCCGGGGTGAATGCCCGCTTCCGCGTAGCGGGGCAGGGGAGGCCGGATCGCCGCCAGGGCGATTCGGCGCGCCGGGCTCGGCGGCGCGGCGCACGACGGCGATCAGCCATGAGTTCAGGGACCGGTCGTCGGCAGCCGCGGCGGCCACGGCCATCTCGTGCACGTCGTCGGGGAGGCGCAGGTTCACATGCTTCGTCATGGTCCCATTCTGGCACTGGACCCAAAATCAAGCTAAGATGGGACCATGGCTCGGTTTCGTATGCACCCGACGGCCGCCCAGGAGGCGGTCATGCGTGAGCACTGCGCGCACGCCCGGTACGTGTGGAACCTGGCGGTCGAGCAGCACTCGCACTGGCGCAGGTGGCGCAAACCCGCTCCCGGTTTCGCCGAGCAGTGCCGCCAGCTGACCGAGGCCCGGCGCGAGAACGAGTGGCTGGGTGCCGGGAATGCGGACGTTCAGCAGCAGGCCCTGAAGGACTTCGCCAAGGCCAAGAACGCCAGGTTCACCTCCGGCTTCGGTGAGCCGACCTGGCGAAAGAAGTTCATCCACGAGGGCTTCCGCGTCATCGGCACCGACCGCGTCCCGGAGTTCAACACCGACGGCACGCCGAAGCTCAACACCAAGACGGGCAAGCAGATCCTGGGCCGCTTGGTCGTCGTGCAGAAACTGAACCGCAAGTGGGCGCAGGCGAAGGTACCCGGCTGCGGCTGGGTGAAGTTCCGCCTCACCCGCACCGAACTCCCGTCGGCGAAGACGTTCCGCGTCACGCTCAAGAACGGGCAGTGGCATATCGCGTTCGCGGTCGTCCCCGAACCGATCGCCGCGCCCGGCACGGGCGAGGTCATTGGCATCGACCGGGGCGTGACTGTCACCGCCGCCCTGTCCGACGGCCGGAAACTGAACTGCCCCCAGCTCACGGCCAAGGAGCGGGCGCGGATCCGCAAACACCAGCGCCGCGCCGCCCGCGCCCCCAAGAGCAGCGAGGCCAAGACCGCCGAGTACGCGAAGGCGGCCCGACTCAAAGCACGGGAAGCCGACCGGCGCAAGGACTGGTGCGAGAAGACCAGCACCATGCTCGCCCGCACCTGTGACCTCGTGCGGTTCGAGAAGCTGAACATCAAGAACATGACCTGCTCGGCCAAGGGGACGGCCGAGCAGCCCGGCAAACGCGTGAAGCAGAAGACCGGGCTCAACCGGGCCATCCTCGCCCAGGGCTGGGGCCTGCTCCGCCAGCGCACCGAGCACAAGGCTCCCGGCCGCGTCGAGGACATCCCCGCCCCGTACACGAGTCTGCGGTGCAGCGCCTGCGGATGGATCGACAAGAACTCGCGCAAGAGCCAAGCCGAGTTCGTCTGTTCCCTCTGCGGCTTCACCTGCAACGCGGACACCAACGCAGCAACCAACGTCGCGGCAGGACAGGGCGGGATTCCCCGCCCCCGGCGAACAGCCGGTGCCGGAGGGACAACACCCCGCAAGGGATCGAATGTCCGTGAACCCCAGCCCAAGTAGGCTGGAATCCTCCTCTTTTAAGAGGGGGAGGATGTCAAGGGGTATCCAACGCACCAACCCCGGAGGGGACTTCGTGGGTATCGAGAGCGACCAGGTCGTCTACGAGTATCTGAGCCGGGTCGGTGACGTGGCGCAGCAACGACAGCTGCCCTCCTCCACCCGTATGCGCCTCGTCTCGCAGCTGCGGGAGGAGATCGACCGCAGCCGCGCCAAGGCCGTCGTGGACAGCCCCGCCGCCGTCCGCCGCATCATCGACCGCCTGGGCAGCCCCGACGAGGTCGTCGCGGCCGCCCGCGTCAACCCCGGTACGCCACAGGCACCGGCCGCCGCCGTGCCCGTACAGCGGGATCGGGAGAAGACAGACGAGGACGAGCGGCCGAAGGGGCTGCGCCGCGTCGTGCCGTTCCCCCGACCGCGCCCCGCCGACCCGAGCCCCCCGCCTGACGACGCACCCACCCCGCCGCATCTCGCAGGCGCGAGCGAGCTCGGGAACAGCGCCACGCAGGCCGACTGGTGGCGGGTGGACAGCACGCCGTTCGGGGTCGGGGACAGCGTCCCGGGATTCGTCGGCGGCGTGGAGATCCCGGAACTGCTCAAGCCCCCGCCACCGAAGGACCTGGAGAAGGAGGGGGCCCAGAAGCCCGCCCCCGCCGTCGAGAAGTCCGAGGAAGGGGGGACGGAGGAAGCCGAGGAGGCGGAGAAGGCGCCCCGCCGACGGCTCCTCCCGCGACGCCCTCTCCGCCGTGCCGGCGGTGGCTGGAGCAACCCCCTCCTCCTGCTCGCCGCCGTGCTCCTCGTCGCGGGCGCGGTCATCGGCAACTGGTTCGCCCTCATCGCGGGCTGGCTCATCGCCTACGCCTCGCGCCGCCTGACCGTCACCGAGTCGAAGTGGGCCGTCATGGGCCTGCCCGGCCTCGCCGTCGCCGCCGGGGTGACCTGGCTGTGGGGCAGGACCGAGGGTCGCTGGGGCGACCCCATCGCCGAGGGCCAGATGAACGACGCCGTCGCGCAGACCTGGCCGTGGGTGGTGCGGGGCGCGGCCGTCGCGTCGGCGCTGTACCTGGTGTGGCGCTCGCAGAAACAGCGGTAGACGTACAAGACGGAGAACAAGACACAGAACAAGACGTAGAAAGGGTGCAGGTCACACCGACCCCCGGCCTGTCCGTCGTACCGGCTGGGCACAATGGCCCATATGACGTCTTCCGCCGCTTCTCCCGTCCTGACCGTCGGGTTCGACCTCGACATGACCCTCATCGACTCCCGGCCCGGCATCCACGCCTGCTACACGGCGCTCGCCGAGCGGACGGGGACGTACATCGACGCCGACCTGGCGATCACCCGCCTCGGGCCGCCGCTCGCGGACGAGTTGATCAACTGGTTCCCGACGGACCAGATCGACGCCATAGGCGATCTCTACCGTTCGATGTACCCGACGATCGCCATCGCCGCGACGCCCGCGATGCCCGGCGCCCGTGAGGCGATCGCCGCGGTGCGAGAGGCCGGCGGGCGGGCGATCGTCGTCACCGCCAAGTACGAGCCCAACGCCAAGCTCCACCTGGAGCACCTGCGCATCGACGCCGACGAGGTCATCGGCAACCTGTGGGCCGAGCAGAAGGCGGACGCGCTGCGCGAGCACGGCGCGAGTATCTACGTCGGCGACCACGTGGGAGACGTCCGCGGCGCCCGCAAGGCCGGCGCCTTCTCGCTCGCCGTCGCGACCGGCCCCTGCGATGCGGAGGAACTGCGTACGGCCGGGGCGGATGTCGTGCTCCCCGATCTCACGCACTTCCCGGCCTGGTTGTCGGATTCGGACAGTCTTAAGCAGGGCATGTTCTAGCGACCGGCACGCGCCTGACGGCGCCCCGCGGCAATCGACTGAAGCACACCCGCGCCCGCCACCAGGAAGCCGACGCCCATGAGCATGCTCAATCCGAACATGTACGTCGGAAATGGCGTCGTGCCGATCAGGAACGGGGCCACGGTGACCAGAGTGGCCACGGCGCCGATGAAGAACACGATGGCACCGGCACGGATCAGTCGGTCACCGGCGGCGGCGGAATTCGTTTGGGTTTTGTCACGCACCGGACCAGGGTAGTTCCCTGCGCGAAGGAACAACCGGGCGACGTCTTGTCACCGGCCTGAAGACCATTAGCCTTGGTACCGGCGGGTCCAACGACCCGCCCCAGTGCTATCAAGAGCCGTTTCCGAAGCAGTTTTCCGACGAGTACGAGGACGAGGACAGACGTGCCTACCGGCAAGGTCAAGTGGTTCAACAGCGAGAAGGGCTTCGGCTTTCTCTCCCGTGACGACGGCGGTGACGTCTTCGTCCATTCCTCGGTTCTCCCCGCCGGAGTCGATTCCCTGAAGCCGGGACAGCGAGTGGAGTTCGGAGTCGTCGCCGGACAGCGCGGCGACCAGGCACTTTCGGTCACGATTCTCGACCCGACACCGTCCGTCGCGGCGGCCACCCGCAAGAAGCCGGACGAACTGGCCTCCATCGTCCAGGATTTGACGACCCTCCTGGAAAACATCACTCCGATGCTGGAGCGGGGCCGCTACCCCGACAAGGCCGCCGGCGGCCAGATCGCGGGTCTACTGCGCGCGGTCGCCGACCAGTTGGACGTATAGCCCCTTTCCGTCAGGGGAAATCGAGCGCGTTCGGGCCGAGGGGCGGTACGAGCCCCTCGGCCGCCGCCCGTGTCAGCAGCCCCCGGATCGCCGCATAGCCGTCCTCGCCGAGGTCGGCGGTGAACTCGTTGACGTACAGCCCGATGTGCTGGTCGGCGACGGCCGGGTCCATCTCCTGGGCGTGCTCCATGACGTAGGGGCGGGAGACCTCGGGCTCGTCCCAGGCGGCCCGCACGGACGTACGGATGGACTCGGCGAGAGTCTCCAACACCCGCGCCCCCAGCGCCCGCTTGGCGATGATCGCGCCGAGCGGGATCGGCAGCCCGGTGGTGTCCTCCCAGTGCTCGCCCATGTCCGCGAGCTTGTGCAGCCCGTAGTTCTGGTACGTGAAACGCGCCTCGTGGATGACGAGCCCCGCGTCGACCTTCCCGTCCCGCACGGCGGGCATGATCTCGTGGAACGGCATGACGACGATCTCCCCGACGCCGCCCGGGAGCGTGTCCGCCGCCCAGAGCCGGAACAGCAGATAGGCCGTCGACCGCTCGCTGGGCACGGCGACGGTACGCCCGGTCAGATCGGCCCCCGCCTCCCGCGTCAGCACCAGCGGCCCGCAGCCCCGCCCCAGCGCGCCCCCGCAGGGCAGCAGCGCGTACTCGTCGAGGACGTACGGCAGCACGGCGTACGACACCTTCAGCACGTCGAACTCACCGCGCTCGGCCATGCCGTTGGTGATGTCGATGTCCGCGAAGGTCACGTCGAGCGCGGGCGCGCCGGGGACGCGGCCGTGGGCGAGGGCGTCGAAGACGAAGGTGTCGTTGGGGCAGGGGGAGTAGGCGATCTGCAGGGGCTGAGGATCAGGGCTCATGTCTGTTCCAACTCTCCAGTGCGGGTGCCAGCTTCCCGAAGGCCTCCGTGAGGGCCGTGAGCGCGTCGCCGATGCGCCAGGCGGCGCGGTCACGCGGGCCAATGGGATTGGAGATCGCGCGGACCTCCAGCACCGGCACGCCGTGCGCGGCGGCCGCCTCGGCCACCCCGAAGCCCTCCATGGCCTCGGCGAGGGCGTGCGGGTGGCAGGTGCGGAGGGCGGCGGCGCGGGCGGCCGTGCCGGTGACCGTGGAGACGGTCAGGACGGCGCCGGTACGTGCTCCGGTCGCGGCGGCGGTGACTCGTACGAGTGCTTCGGGTGGACGGTGGGTGACGACCCCGAACCCGAGTTCCGTCACCGGAAGGAATCCGTCGGCCGTCTCGGCGCCCAGATCGGCCGCGGTGATCTCGTCGGCGACGACGAGCGAGCCGACGGGGGCGTGGGGCAGGAATCCGCCGGCGATTCCGGTGGAGACCACGAGGTCGTAGGGGGCGCCTTCGAGCGCCGCGGCGGTGAGGGCGGCGGAGACGGAGGCGGCGGCGAGGGCGGGGCCCACGCCGGCCGCGAGGAGGTCGTATGTCTCGGTGACCCGGTGGAGGGTGACTCCGGGGCGGGCGATTTCGCTTACGTACCCGGTGAACGCCCTTGCCACCGCGTCCCGTTCGACCGGGACGGCGGTGGCAAGGAGGATGCGCATGGGTGGAGGGGGCTGACCCGGGGCCGGATCAGGCGTCCGCGTTGACGAGCTTGAAGTTCCACACGCCGATGAACTTGGAGCTGGTGGCTGCCTTGTTCTGCTGGACGACGCTGATGTACAGCTGCTTCGGCGCGGCCTGGCCCTGCTGGTCGGCGAAGAGGTCGACGCCCTGGAAGGAGTAGTACGTCTTCTTGTACACGCTGGTGACCTGCTGGCCGTTGATCCACAGGGCCCAGCCCGTGTCGGCGATCTCCGGGTCGACACCGATGCGCAGGGTCTCGCTCTGCGTCACCTCGATCGAGTCGGTCGCCTTCTTCAGCGCGCACTTCGTGGCCTTCTCCTGGCCGATGTTGTCGCCGTCCTCGTAGCAGGCGGCCTCGGCGCTCACCGAGTTCTTGCCGACGGTCACGGTGGCGCGCGGGGTCGGCTTGTCGCAGGCCGAGAGAACGAGCAGTCCGGCGGATACGGCGCCGGCGACAGCGACGGCGCGGCGGCGTCGCACAGCGGATTGCATCGAGGTCATGGCCGAAGGCTATCGGGCACGTGGGGCCCGTCCCTCACGTGGGGTACGGGCGTGGCGTGGGTCGGGCCCGGGTTAGGCCACGCGAGGCTTCCCGGCGCCGCCGTGACGGGCCGAACTCAGCAGGCCGCGGGCGGTGGTGAGCCAGCCGGTGGCGACGATCGCGGCGGCGACCGACAGGCCCAGCGTGCCGTTGAGCGGCAGGGCGATGCCGATCGCGCCGCCCAGCACCCAGGCCATCTGGAGCATCGTCTCGGAGCGGGCGAACGCGGAGGTGCGGACCTTCTCCGGCACGTCCCGCTGGATCAGCGCGTCCAGGGACAGCTTGGAGAGGGCCTGCGCGAATCCGGCGATCGCGGCGAGGACGGCCACCAGAGCAGCGCCGAAGAAGATCGCGGCGGTGATCGCGGCGCCCAGCACGAAGGCGACGACGGTCACGATGATGATCTCCGGCGCCCGCTGTCTCAGCCCCGCCCCGACCGCCGTACCGATCGCGTTGCCCGTGCCCGCCGCGACGGCCACTATCCCCAGCGACACCGCCGCGCTCTCGCCCGTCAGCGGGTGCTCGCGCAGCAGGAAGGCGAGGAAGAAGATCAGGAAGCCGGAGAGGCAGCGCAGGGCGGCGTTGGCGCCCAGCGCGTGGGTGACGGCGATGCCGACGGTCCGCAGGCCCGGCCGCTTGACCGGCTTGAGGTGCGGCCCGTGCAGATGCTGCTCGTCCGCCGCGAGGAGCGCGATGTCCTCGCCCTTGGCCGAGTCGACCTTCCCCGGCAGAGTGAAGGACAGGATCGTGCCCGCCACGAAGATCACGAAGGCGCCGTAGAGCGGAAAGCGCGGCCCGATCGCCTGGAGCCCCGCCCCGATGGGCGCCGCCACACCGGTCGCGAGGAGCCCGCCGAGGGTCACGCGGGAATTGGCCTTGACCAGGGAGAAACGGGGCGGGAGGAGACGGGGCACGACGGCGCTTCTGACCACCCCGTACGCCTTGGAGGCGACCAGGACGCCCAGGGCGGCCGGGTAGAGCTCGATGCTGCCGGTGGCGACGGCCCCCGAAAGCAGCAGCGCGAGCAGCGCTCTGGCCAGCATCGCGCCGGCCATCGCCGCCCGGCGGCCGTGCGGGAGGCGGTCCAGGAGGGGGCCGATCACGGGCGCGAGGACCGTGAAGGGCGCCATGGTGATGGCCAGGTAGAGCGCGACGCGGCCCCGGGCCTCGTCGGTGGGGACGGAGAAGAAGACGGTGGAGGCGAGGGCGACGGTGATCATGACGTCGCCGGCGCCGTTCACGGCGTGCAGCTCGATCAGCTTGCCGAGGCCGGACTCGCCGGCGCCGTGCGCATGGGTGGCCTTGCGGATGCCTCGGGCGGGGCCCGTCACCGGAAAGTGCAGGGCACGGCCGACCGAGCGGAGGGGGCCGCTCATCCGACCCGTTCCGCTGCCTCGGCTGCTCCCCTTGAGCCCACCGATACCGGTGGCACCTTCGGGCGTCCTCGCGGCTGCCACTCCGCCATAGTGCCCCGAGAACGACATTGATAGTGGGGTTACCGCGCGTATGGCTGCGTGCTTCGCAGCGGATTCATAGCCGACCCGCACGGGTGGGTGGGTGGGAAAGAATCGCCGCGAAGCGGCGAACAGTCCCGTCGGTGTAGGCCGAGCGCCGGCGAACAGGTAGCGTGCGTAGCGCGTCGTGGCGAACGTTCTCGGCCGCGCGCCTCTCAGCCATCCCGCAGAATGGATGGCAGCAGGTGCGCCCGAGCGCGATCGGGCGTGAACGTTGACGCGGCCCACTGGTCCGCTCCGTTCGCGCCCTCCGCCTCGAACCGGCGCACCCGAGAGACGGCGTAGGAGAGAAGCGATACCTGTGAGCGCAGCGACAACGCGAAGCCGCACCCCCGACCGCCTGTGCGCCGAGGCCGTCGACCTCGCCCGCTCCGCAGCCGAGGAGGCTGCCGCGCCCGGGGTGGTCGGCGAGCACGTGAGCGTGGAGGTCGAGGGTGACCGGGTGGTCACGCACTTCTTCGAGTGCAAGGAACTCGGGTACCGGGGCTGGCGCTGGGCCGTGACGGTGGCGAGGGCATCGCGGGCCAAGCTGGTCACACTGGACGAGGTGGTGTTGCTCCCGGGCCAGGACGCCCTCCTCGCCCCCGAGTGGGTGCCGTGGAGCGAACGCCT
Source organism: Streptomyces sp. JLBG701 (assembly GCF_058544905.1). Taxonomy (NCBI): domain Bacteria; kingdom Bacillati; phylum Actinomycetota; class Actinomycetes; order Kitasatosporales; family Streptomycetaceae; genus Streptomyces; species Streptomyces sp. JLBG701. The sequence goes on along the minus strand of NZ_CM178588.1, from coordinate 5,206,259 downwards.
GCGCCCGGGCGACATGGGCCCGGGAGACCTCCTCCCCACCGACGCCGAGGACCTCCGCCTGGAGCCGGGCTTCTCCGGCGAGGAGGAGCCCCCGCCGAGTTCGGCCGTCTCGGAGGACATGGCCGAGCTGGTGGAGGCGGAGGACGCGGACCTCACGGCAGGCACCCCGGCCCACCTGGCGATGGCCCCCACCCGAGGCTCGATCGCGTCGGTGGCGGAAGAACTGGGCATGCGCCGCGCGAGGGTCCTCTCCCGCTACGGCCTCCACACCGCAGCCGACCGCTGGGAAGACGGCTACGGCCCCAAAACCCCGATGGCCCAGGCGGCCCCCGCAACCTGCGTCAGCTGCGGCTTCCTCACCCCGATCGGCGGCTCCTTGGGCCAGGCCTTCGGCGTCTGCGCGAACGAGTTCTCCCCGGCGGACGGCCGGGTGGTCTCCTTGGCGTACGGCTGCGGCGGCCACTCGGAGGCAGCGATCATGCCGACGCCACCCCGGCCGGCGGAACCGGTGATCGACGAGACGAGGGTGGACCCCTTCCCGCTGCGCCCGGCGGCGGATTCGGGGTCGGTGCCGGCGGTGGCGGATGAGGATGCGGCGGAGTTGGGGCACTCGTAGGGAGGCCGGGCAGGGTCCGGAGGTCCGGAGGGAGTGATTGGAGCCTTCGGCCCATCCCGGGCCAGCCGACCTGCGGTTTCCCTCCCGAGGCCTGGGCCGAAGAGGCCAATCGCTGAGCTCGGGGTCGTTCACAGGGACCGGCTGTAGCATCCGCCCGCCCTCATACGTTCGTCGTGAAGGGCCTTGAAGGCGGGGGGAGTTCCGGTGAGCGACGGGATTGAGCGGGAGTATCGCGGGCGGCGGGTGGCGTCGGTAGTGGTGGTTGCCCTGGTGGCCATGGGGCTGCTGGTCGTGCTCAACGCGTCGAGCGCGATGGCGCTGGACGGGCAGACGGCGTCGGACTGGTCGGACTGGCTGGTCCTGGCGCTGTGGGTGTTCATCGGTGTCCGGGTGGTGCTGGAGCAGTGGTGGGCGCGTACGTCCGTCACGGCCGACGGGGTCACCGCGCGAGGGCCGTTCCGCACCCGTACCTTCGCCTGGTCCGAGGTCTACGGCATCCGGGTCGAAGGCAGCAAGCGGGGCAGCCCCCGCTGGCCGGCCTATCTCTACGCCACCGATGGGCGCAGGGCCCGTCTCCCCCACCTGGACGAGCAGCAGCTGGACGACCCGGTCGCCGAGGTCGCCGACCTGTGCGCCACGGCCGTACGGCTCGGGCTCACGTCCCTGGAGACGCGGGCCGAGGTGGAGGAGCGCATCCAGCGTGGGGCGCGGCGGCGTAAGGCGTGGCAGCGGGCGGGGTTCGCGAGCCTGGTCCTCGCGCTCGCCGCGTTCGTCTTCGAGACCTGGGCGATCTTCACCGACCGGCCGACGCATATGTACCTGCTGGTCCTGGGCGTCCCGCTGCTCTGCCTCCCCGTCTTCTTCCTCCTACTGGACCGCCTCGGCGAGACCCTCGCCGGCCGGCGTTCCCCGAGCCAGGCCTGACGCCGGAAAACGCATGGCCGACGGGGCCGCCCGCTCCCCCGTGGAGGGCGACCCCGTCGAACCCGAACCGAGTCGACGTGTGTCAACGCGTCTCGCAACCGGACCTGTCGTCGACGGGGTCGGTCACGCACTGATCCCGGCCGGCATGGCCGCGTACGACGTCACGGATACCGTCAAGCGCGAACAGCTTGTCGTTCCCCGCGCTGCCCCTGAGGATGTCCGTGCCAAGGCCGCCGGCCAGAGCGTCGTTGCCCCAGTTCGCGGTGAAGTTGAGGCCGTTTCCGCCGTCCAGGGTGTCGTTGCCCGCGTAACCCGAGAGGGTGTCGTTGCCGGCGAACCCCCGCAGGTGGTCGTCGCCTGCGCTGCCCCTGAGGGTGTCCGTGCCGGGGCCGCCGGATAGGGCGTCGTTGCCCCAGTTCGCGGTGAAGTTGAGGCCGTTTCCGCCGTCGAGGGTGTCGTTGCCCGAGTACCCGGAGAGGGAGTCGTTGCCAGCGAACCCCCGCATAAGGTCGTCGCCTGCGCTGCCCCTGAGGGTGTCTGTGCCGGGGCCGCCGGATAGGGCGTCCTTGCCCCAGTTCGCGACGTAGCTGAGCCCGTCCCCGCCGTCCAGGGTGTCGTTGCCCGCGTACCCCGACAAGGAGTCGTTGCCGGCGAACCCCCGCAGACGGTCGTCGCCTGCGCTGCCCCTGAGGGTGTCCGTGCCGGGGCCGCCGGACAGGGCGTCCTTGCCCCAGTTCGCCGCGAAGTTGATGCCGTCTCCGCCGTCCAGGGTGTCGTTGCCCGACTCTCCCCAGAGGGAGTCGTTGCCCCAGAAGCCCCGCAGGAGGTCGTCGCCGGCCGAGCCCAGGAGAGTGTCGGAGCCGGCCTCGCCTGCGATGAGGTCGTTGCCGGTGTCGCCGACCAGTCGGTCGTCGCCGGCGTCTCCGCAGATGACGTCGTTGCCGCCGCCCCCGTTGATCGTGTCGTTGCCGGCCAGGCCGGCGATGATGTCCCTGCCCGGGCCGGCGTTGATGGTGTCGTTGCCGGGGCCTCCCCAGACCGTTGCGTTGAGGCCGTAGCAGCGCGGCGGGTTCGCGGCGGCGGCGGCGTCCGTCTGGGTGGCCGCCGTGGCTGCCAGGGCCAGCGCTGCGGCGCCGGCCCCCGCGAGGATCCTTGTTCGGCTGATCCTTCGGCCGATCCTCGGCTTGGTGGTTCGTGCGTTCATGGGCTTCTCCCCGTTCGTGAGCCGCTCTCCGCCCGTTCGAGGGGGCGGATGTTCTGTCGTCCACGGTGGCCTCGCCCCCTCCTCGCGACCATTCGCCATTCCGCGAATCCTTCCGACCCCGGTCTCCCTTGAACGGGCGTACTTTCGAAGCAGGTCGAAGCAGGTTGGGGCTGTGGAACTGGGGTGCGCCGTCATGAGCCGTCACTCGATCACCGAGCGCCACATGCGGGCGATGCTCGACGTCATCGACGAGGCGCGGCACGACAAGGGGGACGAGGTTCCGCCGCGGTCGTTGCTGGAGGGGCTGGGGCGGTTGGTGCCCTGCGACCTGGCGGAGTTCGGCGAGGTGGATCTGCCTGCCCGGTGTTTCTTCGGGGACCAGGAGGTGGAGTACGGGGGGCACTACCCCATGCCGGACAGCGAGGTCTGGTGGCGCTTCAAGCACCAGCATCCCCACTGCGTCGCGGTCGAGCACAGCCACGGTGATCTAGAGGTCTCCCAGCTGTCGGACTGGATGGCCACGCGGGAGTTCCGGAACCTGGCCCTCTACACCGACTACTTACGCCCCTTCCCCAACATGCTCGTGGCGCCCCTGCCCACCGCTCCCGGCCGCATCCGCATGTACACCTTCAGCCGCGAGCGCACCCGCCCCTTCACCGAACGGGACCGGCTCACACTGGAGTTGATGCGCCCGCATCTCTACGCCATCTACCGCGAGGCCGCCCGGCGGCGGCAGACGCCCGTGCGGTTGACGCTCCGCGAGCTCGACGTCATGCGTGCCGTGGCGAACGGCCTGAGCAACGACGCCATCGCCCGGCAGATCGTGGTGGAGCCGAGCACGGTCCGCAAACACCTGGAGAACGTCTACCGCAAGCTCGGGGTGTCCAGCCGTACGGCCGCTGTCGCGAGGCTGTTTCCCGAGACGCCGTGACATCGGAGTCCGCCCTGCCGGATTCCAGGGCACTTTTCGCGCCATGCATCTTCGGCGGCCGGGCGGGCAGGAGGTCGGGCGGGTCATCCGGTCCCCCGCGCGCGGTACCTTCATCGCGACGCCGATGAGGAGAGTGAAGGTACGTGAGTAAGTTCGTGCGGCCGGCTGCCGAGGGGGCGGACCCCTTCGGGACGGCCCGCCTGCGCCGCGGCGTACTCGACGCCTGGGCCACCAGCCCCGCCCGTTTCCGCGAGGACGCCAACGCCGAGGAGGATCTCGTCCTCGGTGGGTATCGGGACCGGCTTGTCGTCGAGCTCGCTCAGAATGCCGCCGATGCCGCCGCCCGGGCCGGAGTCCCCGGTCGCCTCCGCCTCACCCTCCGCGACGGGGTTCTCTTCGCCGCCAACACCGGCGCCCCCCTGGACGCGGCCGGCGTCGAGTCCCTCTCCACCCTCCGCGCCTCCGCCAAACGCGACAGCCACGACAGCGCGATCGGCCGCTTCGGCGTCGGTTTCGCCGCCGTCATCGCCGTCACCGACGAGCCCGCAGTCGTCGGCCGGCACGGTGGCGTCCGCTGGTCCCTCGCCGAGGCCCGTGACAACGCCGCGGACACTGCCCGCCACAGCCCCGGGCTCGGCGACGAGATCCGCCGTCGCGACGGGCACATCCCCCTCCTCCGGCTGCCCTTCGCCGCCGAGGGGACCGCCCCCGACCCGTACGACACGGTCGTCATCCTCCCCCTCCGCGACACCGCCGCCGCCGATCTCGCCGAGCGGCTGCTCAACGCCGTCGATGATGCTCTGCTCCTCGCCCTGCCTGGGCTGGAAGAAGTCGTGGTCGAGGTCGGCGGCGACGAGCCCCGCACCCTCCGCCGCCGCACCGACGGCAACCTCACCGTCGTAGAGGACACCCGGGACGGGATCACCCACTGGCGGGCCCTCTCCTCGCACGGGCCGCTCACCGCCGAGCTGCTTGCCGATCGGCCCGTCGAGGAGCGGTTGCGGCCGCACTGGTCCGTCACCTGGGCCGTTCCCGTCGACGCCGACGGGACTCCTGCCCGGCCCCGCACCAGCCCCGTCGTCCACGCGCCCACCCCCAGCGACGAGCCCCTCGGTGTGCCCGCGCTCCTCATCGCCTCCTTCCCCCTCGACACCACCCGGCGGCACGTCGCGCCCGGGCCGCTCACCGACTTCCTCGTGCAGCGGGCGGCCGACTCCTACGCCGAACTGCTCGCCGACTGGCGGCCGGTGACCGCCGGGATCATCGACCTCGTGCCCGGGGCCCTGGGGAAGGGTGAGCTCGACGGTTCGTTGCGCTCCGCCATCCTTGAGCGTCTTCCCCGTACTTCATTCCTTCCTCCCGCCCTCACTCCCGCCGCCGACGACTCCGAGCTTCCCGAGTCCCTCCGGCCGCGCGATGCCGAGGTGGTGGAGGGTGCTGGTGTCGACACCGTGCGTGTTCTCGCCGAGGTGCTGCCCACCCTGCTGCCCGCCGGGCTCGAACGGCGCGTGGAACTGCGGACGTTGGGCGTCGCGCGGGTTCGGCTGGCCGACGCCGTCGACCGGCTGGCCGGGCTGGAGAAGGATCCGGACTGGTGGTGGCGGCTCTACGACAGCCTCGCGGGCGTTGATCCGGATCGGCTGTCCGGGCTGCCCGTGCCGCTGGCCGACGGGCGGACCACCATCGGGCCTCGGCAGGTTCTGCTGCCCACCCCGGCCGCCGTTCGTATCGAGCCCGAGGTGCTCGCCCGGCTCGGGCTCAAGGTCGCCCATCCCGACGCCGCGCACCCTCTCCTGGAGAAGCTCGGCGCCCTGCCCGCCACACCCCGCGCCGTGCTCACCACCCCGCAGGTGCGGGCAGCCGTCGCCGCCTCGCTGGATGACGAGGGCGGGATCGCCTGGGAGGAAGAGGGCCCGGACGCCGAGGAGTTGGCCGACACCGTCCTCGCGCTCGTCCGGGACGCAGGCCTCGAACCCGGTGACGAACCCTGGCTCGGCGCCCTCGCCCTCCCCGACGAGGACGGCGAACTGGCCCCGGCTGGTGAGCTGGTGCTGCCCGGCAGCCCCTTCTCCCAGGTCATCCGGGAGGGCGAACTCGCCGCCGTCGACTCCGAGTTGGCCGAGAAGTGGGGTCAGCAGCCGCTGGCCGCCTGCGGGGTCCTCGCCAACTTCGCCCTCGTACGGGCCACGGACGTCGTCCTCGACCCCGACGAACTGGAGCCGCGGGACAGCGACTTCGCCGAACCCGACGACGCCGGGCTGCTGGACGCCGTCGACGTCTGGTCCGAGGACATCCTCGACCGGTTCCCGGACTCGCCCGTACCGCCCGTCGCCACCGAGCTGGTCGCCGTACGCGACCTGGACCTCGTCGACGAAGACCGCTGGCCGCAGGCCCTCGCCCTGCTCGCCCAGCCGCCCCTGCGCGACGCGATCACCCAGCCCGTACGGATCCTGCTGCCGGACGGCACCCATGAGGTCGTACGGCCTTACACCGCCTGGTGGTTGCGCGGAAACCCCGTGCTCGACGGACGGCGGCCGGCCGGGCTGCTCGCCTCCGGTGGCGATCCGCTGCTGCGCGGGCTGTACGACGAGGCCGACGCGACCGGGTTCGACGACGAGCAGGTGCTGCGGGCGTTGGGCGTACGGACGTCCGTGGCCGCGTTGCTCGACGAACCGGGCGGTGCCGCCGAACTGCTCGACCGGCTCGCCGACCCCGGCCGGGAGGTGAGCGGGTCCCAACTGCACGCCCTCTACGGTGCGTTGGCCGACCTGGACCCGGAGCAGGTGACCCTGCCGGACGATCTGCGGGCCGTCGTCGACGGTGACGTCACCGTCGTGGACGCGGCCGACGCCATGGTCGTCGACTCGCCCGACCTGCTGCCCTTCACCGACGGGGTCCCGCTGCTGCCCGTACGGCCGTCGCGGGCCGCCGAGTTGGCCGAGCTGTTCCAGGTGCGGCGGCTGAGCGAGTCCGTCACCGGGGAGGTCGACTCCCAGGGCGTCGAGCACGACGTACCGGAGTCCGTGCGGGTGCTGCTCGGGCCGGCGACCCCGACGACGTACGTCGAGCACGAGGAACTCGTCGTCGACGGGGTCGAGTTGGACTGGCGGCGCACCCGCGACGGTGTCCTGCACGCCTCCACGCTGGAAGGCGTCGCCGCCGGGCTCGCCTGGGCGGCCGGGCAGTGGCCGCGCCGCTTCGAGGTCGCGGCGCTGCTGGAGGATCCGTCCCGGACGGAGGAGTTGGCGCGGGACCGTTGGTTCGACTGAGAGGGACCTTGCGGTCACGGGTCGTGATCCCCGGAATTTCCGCACGGATTTCTCACCAGTCGTACAACCATTCCCCACCCTCGTGAATCTGATCAGGTGAGTCATCCAGACTCACCGATCACTTGGGCCCCGCACGCGACCACGAGCCGTGTGGAACGACGGGCGTCGGGGCCCCTTCCACGTGGGGAACGCATGCGCATTCGAGCCACTGTGGCCGCCGTCACCGGCGCCCTGGCCCTGTCCGCCTTCGTCGTACCGGCCGCGCAGGCCGCCTCTCCGGGGGCCGCGAGCCTGGAGCTGCCGAGCGCCGCCGAGCAGTTCGGCGTCTCGTCCAACTCGGCCTTCGCCACGGCCGAGGCCCTGCCGACCGTGTCCAACGTGACCGTCAACTCCGGCAAGGCCGTCGCCGTCGGCGCCACCGCCGCCAAGAAGTTCACGGTGTCCCTCACCGCCAGCCACGCCAGTGGTATCTACGGCGCGGTCGTCTTCCTGTGGCACGGCGCGGACCAGGAGCACGTGGACGGTTTCCTCGGGTCGGACGAGGAGACCGCCGCCTGCACCGCCACCAGCGCCACCACATCGACGTGCAAGGCCACCATCACCGCGCTGCCGGGGACCGACCTGTACAAGAACGCCCTGGCCGGCACCTGGAAGGTGTACACCGCCGCCATCTCGAACGACGGCGACCTGTACGAGAACTACGCCCAGAAGACCGCCAAGGTCCAGCGCCTCTCGAAGCTCACGGTCAACGCCGCGCCCGAGCCGGTGAAGAAGGGCAAGACCATCACGGTCACCGGCAAGCTGTCGCGCGCCAACTGGGAAACCGGCACGTACTCCGGTTACGCCACCCAGCCGGTCACGCTCCAGTTCCGCAAGAAGAGCGTCACCAGCTACACCAACGTCAAGGGCATCAAGTCCACCTCGACGGGCGCCCTGAAGACCACGACGACCGCGAGCGTCGACGGCTACTACCGCTTCACCTACGCGGGTTCCGCGACCACCTCGGCTGTCAGCGCCACGGGTGACTACATCGACGTTCAGTAGCAGTTCGCCACCGCAGTAATCAGCCAGCAATAGCCAGCGGACGGGGGTGCCTTCCGGCACCCCCGTCCGTCATCTCCACGTGGGGGAAAACAACATGCGCATTCGTGCCACCGTGGCCGCCGTCTCCGGCGCCCTGGCCCTCTCCGCCCTCGCCGTGCCGGCCGCGCAGGCCGACGGCAGCACCTCGTACAGCCCGGCCGACGTCAAGAAGTCCGTCGAGGCCGTACGCCAGGCGGCCTCCGGCAACTCCACCTTCGCGGCCTCCGACGTCACGGGCACGCCGTACGCCCTGGACCTCTCCTTCTCCAACGTGAAGGTCAACAGCGGCAAGCCGATCGTTGTCGGCACGACCGCGCAGGTCACCGTGCCGGTGACCTACACGGTCACGCACGGCGAGGAAGTCGACCTCACCTCCTCCGACTTCTATATGGACGTCGAGATCTACCGCGGCTCGTACGACGACCCCAGCGACCTGCTGTGGGGCGAAGACTGGCCGGTCTGCACCGCCACGTCGACGACCGTCGCCACGTGCAAGGGCACCATCGACATCTACCCGGACTTCGGCGAGCTCACCAACGACGATGCCACCACCTGGAAGGTCGGCGGCTACGCGATCGACTCCGGAGACCAGGACCTGTTGTCCGAGGACCTCGACCTGAACAAGGTCGGTTACGCCCAGCAGGACACCCTGGGCACCACCAAGCTCCAGCGCAAGTCCAAGCTGACGGTCAACGCCGCCCCGGAGCCGGTCGTGAAGGGCAAGACCATCACGGTCACGGGCAAGCTGTCCCGCGCCAACTGGGAGACCAACAAGTACGCGGGTTACTCCACCCAGTCGGTGATCCTTCAGTTCCGCAAGAAGGGCACCACCAACTACGTGAACGTCAAGGGGATCAAGTCCTCCACGACGGGCGCGCTGAAGACCACGACCAAGGCGACGGTCGACGGTTACTACCGCTTCCAGTTCAAGGGCACCTCGACCACCCCGGCGGTCACCGTCGCGGGCGACTACGTCGACGTGAAGTAGTTCTCTGTGCCCGGCCCCGGGGAGTTGAGCCCCCGGGGCCGAGCCATGTCCCATGCATGTACAACGGCTTCGTCATCCGTACACAAAATTCATCCGGTCGCGCACAACCAGTCCCACCCGTCACATATCTGATCAGATGAGTCAACAGACTCCTCGATCACTCTTGGGGACTCCCATGCGCATACGTGCCACTGTGGCCGCCGTCTCCGGCGCCCTGGCTCTCTCCGCCTTCGTCGTGCCGGCCGCGCACGCCGCCGACGCCTCCTCCGGCAACTCCGCGTTCAGCTCCGCGGCCGCCGACGCCGTCGGCTCCGCCGCGGACGCCGCCGCGACGCTCGACGTGACCTTCTCCAACGTGAAGGTCAACAACGGCAAGAACATCGTCGTCGGTGCCACCGGCACGTACACCGTCCCGGCCACGTACACCGTGACGCACCCCGCCGACCTCGACCCCAGCACCTTCTACAGCGGGCCGGCGATCTACCGCGGTACCACGATCGACGCCGCAACCAACATGATCATCAGTGACGACCCGGGCACCTGCACCGCCGCGTCGACGACCGTGCTCAACTGCACGGCCACCATCTACGTCCGCCCGGGCGACGGCGACCTGCTGAACTCCGAGGCCGGCACCTGGAAGATCGGCGGCGTCGCGGTCCTCAAGGACGGCACCGACTACAAGCTCCAGGGCGACCTCGGCACCCGCAAGGTCCTGCGCACCGCCAAGCTCACGGTCAACGCCGCCCCCGAGCCGGTGGTGAAGGGCAAGACCATCACGGTCACCGGCAAGCTGACCCGCGCCAACTGGGAGTCCAACACCTACTCGGCCTACGGCACGCAGTCGGTGATCCTCCAGTTCCGCAAGGCGGGCACCACCAACTACGTGAACGTCAAGGGCATCAAGTCCTCCTCGACGGGCGCCCTCAAGACCACGACCACCGCGTCGGTCGACGGCTACTACCGCTTCACCTTCGCGGGCACCGCCACCACGGCCGCGGCCAGCGTCGCGGGTGACTACGTCGACGTGCAGTAGCAGTAGCAGCAGTAACTGACGGAGGCCGAGTGGGAACGGCTGCGGCTGTTCCCACCGGTCAGGAATCCGGCCTTACCAAATGGATCATGCTCGCCTACCCTGATCTTCTGCCCCCATCGGGGCACAACCGTCGTATTCATTCCAGGGTGGGGGAGCTCTGTGACCACGAACAATCCGGCGCCGAACGACAGAAGACCGCTCAGTCTGCGCGCCAAGGTGGGGGTCGTCGCCGTTCCCGTCGGCATCATCGCCGTTGTCGGCGCCGTCGTGGCGGGGATCCTGGACTCCGAGGGGTATCTGCCGGGCGGCGCCATGGTCCGCGCCTGGGAAACCCCGCGTGACCTCAACGCGGCCGACCACGGCAACGGCGGCTGGCTGGTCGACGACACCGTGATCCGCACCCGCTTCGACGCGGTGACCGGCTTCGACGCGGCCACCGGCAAGGAACGCTGGGAGTACGTCGTGCCGGGCCGCGCCGAGATCTGCGCGGTCAGCTCCGCCGCCGCCGACGGCATCGGCCTGATCGCCTATGGCGAGGACGGCGACCTGGAGAAGGGCGCGGGCTGCGGCACCGCCGCCGCGATCGACCTGAAGACCGGCGACGAGTTGTGGCACACCCCGGTCGCCCCCAACTCCGGCACCCTTCAGGAGGAACCGGACCTGGTCGCGGTGGGCGGCGGGCTCGCGGTGCTGCGCGACAGCGACCCGGACTGGGCCTTCGAGGCGGACGAGTACGACGAGCCCGAGGAGCGGCTGGCCGGCACGAAGGCGCTGCGTGCCGTGGACGCCCGTACCGGAAAGGCGCGTTGGAAGGCAGCCGTACCCAAGGGCTGTGTGCCGTACCGGGTTTCGGCGTCCGAGACGCAGGTCCTCGCCGTACTGGCCTGCGATCTCACGGACTTGAGGCTGGCCGCCTTCGACCCGGCCGACGGCACCCTGCGCTGGGACGCGCCGCTCGACGCCCGGCGCAGTGTCGCCGTCGACGCCGCGGTCTCCGTCTACTCGGCGGACCCGCCGGTCGTGCAGGTCGCGGAGAGCGTGGAGCGCGGTGTGCACGCCTTCCTCGCCTTCGCGGCGGACGGCGAGCCGCAGGGGCGGATCGAGTTCAACGGCGAGTACGGCGAGATCTACGCGGACGAGTCCCGGGGCAAGGTCGCGGTGTACGACGGGAAGTTGTACGCGGTCGCCGCATACCCGTACAGGGCCTACACCTACGACCAGCTCGTCGCCTTCGACCTGAAGAGCGGCGACGAGGTGTGGCGCGCGAAGCCGAAGAGGCTCGACTTCTCGGGACTGCACGCGGGCGGCGGCCGGGTCACCGCCGTCTCCGACCCCAACGAGAAGGGCACCTCCGACGACGACCTCTACGTCTTCGACGCGGACAGCGGCGACGAGAGGGACGAGCGGGACTTTCGCGAGGACGTCGACAACGACAGCAATTCGCTGGCCGACCTGCTCGTGTACAAGGACCTGCTGATCACGGTGCGTTGGGGCGACGCCGTACGGCCCCTGTCGGCGTACGAGACATGGTGACCCGGCGTACTTAGCCGCGGCTTCACGCCGGGAAGCGGCGGTCGACCAACTTCCACAGGAACTCAAGGACGACCGCCGCCACCGCCGCGATACCCACCGCGATCCACGGCATCGTCACCCCGACCAGCTTCAGCGCGAAGAAGTCCTGCAGCCACGGCACGACCAGCACCACCAGGAACGCCCCGCCCATCGAGGCCACCAGCGCGATGCGCCACCAGGTGTAGGGGCGGGCGACGATCGCCAGCACCCACATCGAGATCAGGAACAGCGTGAGCGTCGCGGCGCTCGTCTCCGCGTCCAACGCGCCGCTCCCCGTGTAGTAGTGACGGGCGATCAGATACGTCGCGAAGGTGGCCACCCCGGCCAGCACCCCGCCCGGGATCGAGTACCGCATGACCCGCCGTACGAAGTGGGGTTTCGCGCGTTCCTTGTTGGGGGCGAGGGCGAGGAAGAAGGCCGGGATGCCGATGGTGAGGGTGGACAGCAGCGTCAAGTGCCTTGGCAGGAAGGGGTATTCGATCCGCCAGCACACCACGAGGACGGCCAGCAGCACCGAGTAGACCGTCTTCACCAGGAACAGCGTGGCGACCCGGGTGATGTTGCCGATCACCCGCCGGCCCTCGGCGACGACCGACGGCAGGGTCGCGAAGCTGTTGTTGAGCAGCACGATCTGCGCGACGGCCCGGGTGGCCTCGGAGCCGGACCCCATGGAGACGCCGATGTCGGCGTCCTTGAGGGCCAGTACGTCGTTCACCCCGTCGCCGGTCATCGCGACCGTGTGCCCGCGTGACTGCAACGCGCCCACCATGTCCCGCTTCTGCTGCGGGGTGACCCGCCCGAACACCGTGCCCTCGTCCAGGGCGGTCGCCATCTCCTCCTGTTCGGAGGGCAGTTGGCGGGCATCTACGACGTTTCCGGTGAGCCCGAGCTTTCCCGCCACAGCACCGACCGACACCGCGTTGTCCCCGGAGATGACCTTGGCGTGGACGTTCTGGTCGGCGAAGTAGCGCAGGGTGTCGCCGGCGTCGGGGCGCAGCCGCTGCTCCAGTACGACGAGGGCGGTGGGCCGGGCGCCCTTGGCCGGCTCGGGATCGTCGAGGTCGCGGCGGGCGCGGGCGAGGAGCAGGACGCGCAGGCCCTGTTCGTTGAGCCGCTCGGTCTCGGCGAGGGCGGCGGCGCCGGCGGGGATGTCGGGGGAGAGCAACACGTCGGGCGCGCCGAGCAGCCAGGTGCTGATCTCGCCGTTGCCCTCGCTGAAGGAGGCCCCGCTGTACTTGCGGGCGGAGGAGAAGGGGAGGGATTCGGTGCAGCGCCACTCCTCTACGTCCGGGTAGGCGTCGATGATGGCCTGGAGGGAGGCGTTCGGGCGCGGGTCGGATTCCCCGAGGGCGCCGAGCACCTTCCGTACGTAGGTCTCGTCGGCCCCGTCGAGGGCCCGTAGCTCGGTGACGTCCATGCCGCCCTCGGTGAGGGTGCCGGTCTTGTCGAGGCAGACGGTGTCGACGCGGGCGAGGCCCTCGATGGCGGGGAGTTCCTGGACGAGGCACTGTTTTCGGCCAAGTCGGATGACGCCGATGGCGAAGGCGACCGAGGTGAGCAGGACGAGCCCCTCGGGGACCATGGGGACGATTCCGCCGACCGTGCGGGCGATGGAGTCCTTGAGGTCGTTGTCCTTGACGACGAGCTGGGTGACGACCAGGCCGAGGGCGGCCGGGATCATCATCCACATCACGTACTTGAGGATCGTCGAGATGCCCGTACGCAGTTCGGAATGGACGAGGGTGAAGCGGGAGGCTTCTTCGGCGAGTTGGGCGGCGTAGGCCTCGCGCCCGACCTTCGTCGCCTTGAAGGCGCCGCCGCCGGCGACGACGAAGCTGCCGGACATGACCTCGTCCCCCGGCCGCTTGACGACGGGGTCGGCCTCGCCGGTGAGCAGCGACTCGTCGATCTCAAGCCCCTCGGCCTCGACACACTCTCCGTCGACGACGATCTTGTCGCCGGGCCCGATCTCCATGAGGTCGTCCAGCACGATCGCGGAGGTGCTGACCTCGGAGGCGATCCCGTCCCGCCGTACGGTGGGCCGGGCCTCCCCGATCACGGCGAGGGAGTCGAGGGTCTTCTTGGCCCGCCACTCCTGGATGATGCCGATGCCGGTGTTGGCGAGGATGACGTACCCGAAGAGGCTGTCCTGGAACGGCGCGACGGCCATCATGACCAGCCAGAGCGCGCCGATGATCGCGTTGAACCGGGTGAAGACGTTGGCGCGCACGATCTCGCCCATGGAGCGACTGCTGCGCACCGGTACGTCGTTGACCTCCCCGCGCGCGACCCGCTCCGCGACCTCGGCGGCGGTGAGCCCGGTCGCCCGCGAGGGCGCGGGCAGGGGAAGGGGATGCACAGGGTCGAGTTCGGCGCCCGCGTCGGTGTGCGTCATGCATTCGACGGTACGTGCGGATTTGCGGCTTCACCCGCCGAGTGCACGGAAGATCCGACCAGAGGACGAGGAGCGCGGGGCGGAATGATGCCGTGGTTGTAGACCGGGTGTACGGCGGCCCTAGGGGGTCTGTACGGCAGCCCTAGGGGTCGTTACGGGCTCTCTACGGCATCCGCCGCACCCTCGGCGGCAGCCCGCTTGATCGCAGCGTCGCGCTTCCTGACGTACCAGGTGCCGTACACGCCGAGGCCGGCGCCCGCGAGGCAGGTCCACAGCCACCACAGGTGGCCGTGGTCGTCGAGCCAGCCGTAGAAGGGGAGCTGCACCACGAAGAGGGCGAACCAGAGGATCGTGCCACCCGTGATGGTGGCGACGACGGGGCCCTCCAGGGGCTCCGGTGCCTCGTGTGTCGGTGTCCACTTCGCAGCCATGCGCACAGCTTACGAGGCGGTCACATCTACGCGCGGAGATGGCTCTCCCGGGACTCATATGTTCATACTGAAACGGTTTGCGTCTGTCCACTTCTGCTCGTAGGAACATCCAATGCACACCGCCCTCGACCGCTACTTCAAGATCTCCGAGCGGGGCAGCAGCCTGCCCCGCGAGATCCGGGGCGGCTTCGCCACCTTCTTCGCGATGGCCTACATCATCGTGCTGAACCCGATCATTCTCGGCAGCGCGAAGGACATGTACGGACACCAGCTCGACAACGGTCAGCTGGTCACCGCCACCGCCGTCACCGCGGCGTTCACGACGCTCCTCATGGGTGTCGTCGGCAACGTGCCGATCGCGCTGGCCGCCGGCCTCGGCGTGAACTCGGTCGTCGCCCTCCAGCTCGCGCCGCGCATGTCGTGGCCGGACGCGATGGGCATGGTCGTGCTCGCCGGCTTCATCGTGATGCTGCTGGTCGCCACCGGTCTGCGTGAGCGCGTCATGAACGCCGTGCCGTACGGCCTGCGCAAGGCCATCTCCATCGGTATCGGCCTGTTCATCATGCTGATCGGCCTCGTGGACTCCGGTTTCATCTCCCGCATCCCGGACGTCGCGCAGACCACGGTCCCGCTCCAGCTCGGCGCCGACGGTCACCTCAACGGCTGGCCGGTGCTGATCTTCATCCTCGGCTCGCTGCTGACGCTCGCGCTGATCGTGCGCAAGGTGTCCGGCGCGATCCTCATCTCGATCGTCACGATGACCGTCCTGGCCGTCGTCATCAACGCCGTCGCGGACATCTCCACCTGGGGCCTGACCACCCCGAAGTGGCCCGGCAACCCGGTCGCCAGCCCCGACTTCGGCCTCATCGGCGAGGTCAGCCTCTTCGGCGGCTTCTCCAAGGTCGGCGTGCTGACCGGCGTCCTGTTCGTCTTCACGGTCCTGCTGTCGTGCTTCTTCGACGCGATGGGCACGATCATGGGCGTCAGCGACGAGGCCAAGCTGACCGACGCCCAGGGCCAGATGCCCGGTATCAACAAGGTCCTCTTCGTCGACGGCATCGCGGTCGCCGCGGGCGGCGCCAGCTCCTCCTCGGCCACGACCTGCTTCGTGGAGTCCACGGCGGGCGTCGGAGAGGGTGCGCGCACCGGCTTCGCCAATGTCGTCACCGGCGCGCTGTTCGCCGTAGCCCTCTTCCTGACACCCGTCGCCACGATGGTCCCGTCCCAGGCCGCCACCCCGGCCCTGCTCGCGGTCGGTTTCCTGATCCTGGCCGGTTCGGTCAAGGAGATCGACTGGGCCGACTACACGATCGCGATGCCGGCCTTCATCACGATGGTGATGATGCCGTTCACCTACTCCATCACCAACGGTATCGGGATGGGCTTCATCACGTTCGTGGTGCTGCGCCTGGCCGCCGGGCGGGGCAAGGAGATCCCGGTCGCGATGTACGTCGTCTCCGCCGTCTTCGCCTTCTACTACCTGATGCCGGCGCTGGGCCTGACCTGATCCTGGCGGTCATGTGATGCTCGCGCTCACGTGACCCCGTAGAACTTCTCCGTCTCCTCGACGGCGGTCTGGAACCGCTCGTCGAAGTCGTCCCGAATGAGCGTCCGGACCACATAGTCCTGGACGCTCATTCCCCTTTTCGCCGCATGGTCCCGGAGCCGGTCGAGCAGCTCCCCGTCTATCCGCAGACTGAGCACGCTGGTCCCCATGAATACGAGGGTCGCCTCAGGCGCGGGGGCGGTGCGTCACTTTCTGGAATCGACTCACTCATATGGGTGACGAGAGGGTTCAGTGGTCGGCGTCACGGGCATCCACGCGTGTCGGGAGTGGTCTTTAGCGAGAGTAATGAGTTACTCTAAAGAACATGTCGGACCTTAGCCATGGCGACGATGACGCCGCCGTGAACTCCCTGCGATCAGCCGTGATGCGACTGTCGCGTCGACTCAAGCACCAGCGGGTCGACGAGTCGCTGAGCCCCACCGAGATCTCGGTACTGGGCACCCTGGCCCGTTGTGGCAACGCCACCCCGGGCGAACTCGCCCGCAAGGAGCATGTGCAGCCGCCGTCTATGACCCGCATCGTCGCCCTGCTCGAAGCCAAGGGCCTGGTCCGCCTTGAGCCTCACCCCGAGGACCGGCGCCAGAAGGTCGTCACCCAGACCGCCGAGGCCGAGACGATGCTGGAGGAGAGCCGCCGCAAGCGCAACGCCTTCCTCGCCGGCCTGGTCCAGAACCTCGACGAGGACGAGTGGGCGAAACTCCGCGCCGCCGCCCCCGTGCTGGAGAAGCTCGCCCACCTGTAAACAGAGTTTCTGAGGAGGCACCCCTTTGAGTACGGGACCCGGAGCAGACTCCGCACCCGGACCGACCGCCCACTACTCCCCGCCCGCGCCCAACACCCGCTCCTCCATGTTCAGCTCCCTGAAGGTCAGGAACTACCGCCTGTTCTTCATGGGCCAGGTCGTCTCCAACATCGGCACCTGGATGCAGCGCATCGCCCAGGACTGGCTGGTGCTCAGCCTCACCGGCTCCGCCACCGCCGTCGGCGTGACAACGGCCCTGCAGTTCCTGCCGATGCTCCTCTTCGGCCTCTACGGCGGTGTCCTCGTCGACCGCCTCCCCAGGCGCCGCACGCTGCTCTTCACCCAGACCTCCATGGCCGTCACCGGCATCGCGCTCGCGCTGCTCACCCTGACCGGCCACGTCGAGGTCTGGCACGTCTACGTCGCCGCCTTCGCCGTCGGCCTCGCGACCGTCGTCGACAACCCGGCCCGCCAGTCCTTCGTCTCCGAGATGGTCGGCCCGGACCAGCTGCAGAACGCGGTCAGCCTCAACTCCGCGAACTTCCAGTCGGCCCGCCTCATCGGCCCCGCCGTCGCCGGCCTGATGATCACGGGCGTCGGCACCGGCTGGGCGTTCCTCTTCAACGGCCTGTCCTTCGTCGCGCCCCTCACCGGCCTGCTGCTGATGCGCACGCGTGATCTGTACGCCGTCAAGCGGGCCCCGCGCGGGAAGGGGCAGTTGCGGGAGGGACTGCACTACGTCGCCGGGCGCCCCGAGCTGATCTGGACCATCGTCCTGGTCGGGTTCGTCAGCACCTTCGGCTTCAACTTCCCCGTCTACCTCTCGGCCTTCGCCGACGACGTCTTCCACGCGGGCGCGGGCTCCTACAGCCTCTTCAACACGCTGATGGCGGTCGGCTCCCTCGCGGGCGCCCTGCTCGCGGCCCGGCGCGGCACGGCCAAGATGCGGGTGCTGGTCGCGGGCGCGGTGGCCTTCGGCGCGATGGAGATCGTGGCCTCACTCGCCCCGTCCCTGTGGCTGTTCGCCCTGCTCATGGCCCCGATCGGCATGTTCGGCATGACGGTCAACGTCACCGCCAACACCAGCGTCCAACTGAGCACCGACCCGGCCATGCGGGGCCGCGTCATGGCCCTCTACATGATGGTCTTCATGGGCGGGGCCCCGATCGGCGCCCCGATCGCCGGCTGGATCACGGATGCGTACGGCGTCCGGGCTGGCCTTGCGGTGGGCGGCGCGATCGCCGCCGCGTCGGCCGTGGTGATCGGCCTGGTGCTGGCCCGCGTCGGCGACCTGCGGCTGTCGGTCGGCTGGAACAGCGGCCACCCGAAGGTGCGGTTCGTGCCGCGGGGGCGGCAGGGGGAGCGGGGCCAGGAACAGGAAGAGCAGGAGCAGTTGGCAACGGTGGCGTGAGCGCGCGCGGCGTAAGAGGCCGGGTACTCGGCTTTTGCGGTCCGGGGGGTCAGACCCTCCGGACCAGCAGCTGTCCCGGCCAGTCGTTCTCGCCGACCGTGAAGGCCTCGGTGCGGGTGAAGCCGTTGTTCTCGTAGTAGCGGACGAGCTTGCCGTCGTCGCCGGCGTAGCAGTCCACCCGCAGCAGCGAGACGCCCGCGCGCCGGGTCTCCTCGGCGGCGTGCGCGAGCAGGGCGCTGCCCACGCCGTGCCCCTTGAAGCGCCGCTCGGAGGCGAGCCAGTGGATGTACCGCTCGGGCTCGCCGGCCGGGTAGTGGGACAGGTAGGCGCCGGCCGAGTCGGTGAGGGTGAGGGTGCCGGCCGCCACGCCGTCGACGTCGGCGATGTACACATCCCCTTCGTCCATGTACCGGGTGACCGACTCAACGGTCTTCGGATTCTCCGACAGGGGCTTGCTCCCCCACTGTCCGGTGCGCCCCTGCGAGACCAGCCACTCCACACTGCTGTCGAGCATGCCGAGTATCACGGGGATGTCGTCGGCCCCGCCGTCCCTGATGCTGATGATCGCCATGAAGGCACCCTAGGTCACCAGTCGTATGCGCTCCAGGGCGAGTTGGAAGGCCGTCGGATTCACCTTCAGCGGCCCGGTGAACGGGTAGTTGAACTCATAGACGATCAGCAGCATCACGCCCACGGTGAACGCCAGCGAGAAGACCACGCCCGCGTGAGCACGCAGACTGTCCATGCCGAAGAGGTAGACGAAGCCGATGGTGACCAGGGCACCGAGGAGCAGCGCGACCCACAGCAGGATCGGCACCCCGGCGGTCGCGGCCTCGTTGACCCGCTGCCGCCGGGCATCGCCCAACTGGGCCACCGCGTCCAGCGCACCCTCGTAACGGGCCTGGTCGGCGCCGCTCTCCGGCTGCCGGGTGTTGATGATCTCGCGGATCTCGGTGAACTGCTCCCAGGCGATGGGAGCGTCCTGCTGCTCGGCCATCAATGGCCACTCCTTGTCGATGACCGTGCCGGTGTACCGCTCGGTCAGCGCACCGAGCCGCCCGCGCTCCGGCTCGGGGAGGCTGCGGCTGTACCACGCGATCTGGAGCAGCGCGTTCGTCTCGGTGTACGTGTTCTCGTCCGCCTGCGAGCGGGCCTCCCACACCCCTACGACGACCATCGCGAGGACGACCGCGTAGATCACCCCGACCTGCGCGTACACGAACCCGAGCACGTCGTTGTTGGGTTTCCGCCGGGCCAGCGGCACGAGTCGGGCGACGCCCAGCAACAGGGCCGCGGCCGCTGTCGCCCCCGCCGCGAGCAGCACGATTCCGAGCACTGGCATCCAAACTCCCCCCGGCAGATGCACGTACTTCCAGCGTGAGGGAAGCGCGCCGGATGATCCATTCCCCGGAAGAGTGATGGGCGTGTGATGGAGGAGCGATGTGGAAGGGTGACGTGCATGAGACTCTTCGCCGCCGTGCTGCCGCCTGAGGATGTGGCCGGGGAACTCGCCCTGGAGGTGGCCGAGTTGAGGAGGCTGCCGGGTGCGGAGGAGCTGCGCTGGACGGGCCGCCCCGGGTGGCACTTCACCCTCGCGTTCTACGGCGAGGTCGAGGACTCCGTCGTAGGGGATCTGTCGGAGCGGCTGGAGCGGGCGGCTCGGCGGACACCCTGCTTCCCGCTGGCTGTGCGTGGAGGCGGACAGTTCGGGCATGGGCGGGCGCTGTGGGCGGGGGCGGAGGGGGACGTCGCGGCGCTGCGGCTGTTGGCCGATCGGGCGGAGGCGGCGGGGCGGAAGGCGGGCGTGGAGATGGGGGAGCATCGCCGGTACAAGGCCCACCTGACGGTGGCGCGGAGTCGGGAGGCGGTTGAGGCGCAGCCTTACCTCTCGGTTTTGGATGGATTCACGAGCCGCACGTGGACGGTGGACGAGCTGAGCCTCGTACGCAGCAACCTGCCGACGTCCGGGGTGCCGGGGGAGCAGCCTCGGTATGAGGTGGTCGGGCGATGGGCGCTCGGGGCGGGCGGTTAGGCTCGGTGTGTGGACCCGAAAACCCGGAACCGGATCATGGCCGGTGCGCTTGTGCTGATGTTCGTTGTTGTGGGGCTGGCGGCTGCCCTGGGTAAGTGAGGGCCGGGGCGGGGGAACTGCGGCGGGCCGACTTTCGGCTGCGGGCCGGTGGGGGCTTGTCGCGCAGTTCCCCGCGCCCCTAGCGGGGCGCTCCTGCCTGTCCGCCGTGTTACCAGGCGAAGGCCTCCGGAGACGGGCCCGGGCCCGGGAAGATCTCGTCGAGTGACGTCAGCAGGTCGTCGCTCAGCTCCAGCTCCACCGCCCTCAGCGCGGAGTCGAGCTGCTCGGCGGTGCGCGGGCCGACGATCGGGCCCGTCACGCCGGGGCGGGTGAGCAGCCAGGCGAGAGCCGCCTCGCCGGGTTCGATGCCGTGCTTTTCGAGCAGGTCCTCGTACGACTGGATCTGCGCGCGGGTGGTGGGGTTGGCGAGGGTGTCGGCGGCCCGTCCGGAGGCGCGCCGGCCGCCCTGGACCTCCTTCTTGATGACCCCGCCCAGCAGCCCGCCCTGCAACGGCGACCAGGGGATGACCCCGAGGCCGTACTCCTGCGCGGCCGGGATGACCTCCATCTCGGCGCGGCGCTCGGCGAGGTTGTAGAGGCACTGCTCGCTGACGAGGCCGATCGTGCCGGAGCGGTGGGCGGCGATCTCATTCGCCTGGGCGATCTTGTAGCCGGGGAAGTTGGAGGACCCGACGTAGAGGATCTTGCCCTGTTGGATGAGCGTGTCGATCGCTTGCCAGATCTCCTCGAAGGGAGTCGAGCGGTCGATGTGGTGGAACTGGTAGACGTCGATGTAGTCGGTCTGGAGGCGCTTCAGCGACGCGTCCACCGCCCGACGGATGTTCAGGGCGGAGAGCTTGTCGTGGTTGGGCCAGGCGGCCTCGCCGTCGGCGGCCATGTTGCCGTACACCTTGGTGGCGAGGACCACCTTGTCGCGACGGTCGCCGCCCTTGGCGAACCAGTTCCCGATGATGGATTCGGTACGGCCCTTGTTCTCGCCCCAGCCGTAGACATTGGCCGTGTCGAAGAAGTTGATGCCCGCGGCGAGCGCCGATTCCATGATCGCGTGGGAGTCGGCCTCGTCGGTCTGCGGGCCGAAGTTCATGGTGCCGAGGACGAGTCGGCTGACCTTGAGTCCGGTGCGTCCGAGCTGCGTGTACTTCATGACTCCTAAGCCAACGTCCTGGAGTGCGCTCCAAGCAAGGGATCTTGACGCTAACCAGAAGTTAGTGCTTTCCTGTGGGAAGCGTGAGCTTGAACTTTCAATGTCTTCGGGAAGAGAGCCCCCATGTCTCCCACCACGCCTGCCCACAAGGCAGTTGTCGCCGTCATGGCCTCCGTCGCGGCCTCCGTCGTGCTGCTGGGTGCGGCTGCGGTGCCGGCTGTTGCGGCGCCGTATGGCGCGTCCGCCGGCTCCGGTTATGTCGGCGACTCGGCTCGCCTTAGTTACCAGAAGGCCGTGGCCGTCCGCGTCCTCAAGGGTGTCTTTGAGAAGGGCGACACCGAGGTCGTCGATCGCTATGTGCGGTCGGACTACATCCAGCACAACCCGCTTGCGCCGGATGGGGCGGAGACCCTGAAGAACCTGGGCACCGCGGTCCACGCCCAGTTCCCGGACGCCGCGTACGACATCAAGCGGGTCATCTCTGAGGGCGACCTCGTGCTCGTGCACTCCAACCTCGTCATGACCCCGGGCACGCGCGGCTCCGCCGTCTTCGACATCTTCCGCTTCCAGGGCGGGAAGATCGCCGAGCATTGGGATGTGGGGCAGAGCGTTCCGGAGGGTTCGGCCAATGGCAACGACATGTTCTCCACGGTGAGTTGGCCGAGGTCGTCGCAGCCGGGGCCGGGCTTTCTTACCGAGTACAACAAGAAGCTGGTGACCGCCGCCTTTGATCAGCTGCTTGTGAAGAAGGACCTGTCCGCGATCGACCGGTACTGGGGGTCCGAGTACCACCAGCACAACCCCGGTATCGCGGATGGGGTGGCGGGCGTCAAGGCGGGGCTTGGGGGGTACTTCGAGG
Organism: Streptomyces sp. JLBG701; assembly: GCF_058544905.1. Lineage (NCBI taxonomy): Bacteria > Bacillati > Actinomycetota > Actinomycetes > Kitasatosporales > Streptomycetaceae > Streptomyces > Streptomyces sp. JLBG701. Next base: position 5,183,998 of record NZ_CM178588.1, on the reverse strand, counting down.
CGTTCCCGCAGTTGGCGGTCTCGCGAAAGCGGGTGATCGCCGAGGGCGACCTGGTGGCGGTTCACAGCCACTATGTGAATGCGCCGGGGGAGCGGGGGCTCGCGGTTGTGGATCTGTTCCGGGTACGGGGCGGGAAGATCGTGGAGCACTGGGATGTGTTGCAGGAGGTGCCGGGGAGTTCGGCTAACGGGAACGGGATGTTCTAGGAGAGGGTCGCGAGGAAGGTCGTCCAGGTGGTGGGGGTGACGGTGAGGGTGGGGGCCGTCTCTTCGGGACTTTTGGAGTCGCGGATGTGGATGGTGGTGGGGGTGGGGGCTATCTCCAGGCACTCGCCGCCTTGGCCGCCGCTGTAGCTGCTCTTGAACCAGTGCAGGTCGGTGCTCATGCGTCCCGTGCCACCTTGTCGATCAGTTCCGCTGACTCATCCGGGTTGAGAGCCTGGGCTCGCAGGATGCCATATTGCGTGAACAGGTCGCCCAGGTGCGGTTGTTCGCTGACGAAGTAGCCGCCACCAGGCCCCTCAACGTAGGCCAGCTGCTTACGTTCGTCCGTCTCCAGCAGGATCATCGGGCCGTTCAGCGAGGCGTGTTCATGCCGGTCGGTCGGCATGACCTGGATTTCCACATTGCGTCGCTTGCCAACGTCGAGGAGGTGCTCCAACTGCTGCCGCAGGCTTTGCCTGCCGCCGAGCGGACGCTTCAGCGTGTGCTCCTCAAGTACGAAGCCGACAGTCGGTGTGGGCTTGCGCTCCAGCACCTGCTGTCGGTCCAGGCGTGCCGCCAGCCTGGTCTCGATCTCCTCGTCCTCCAGGGGAGGGCGTTGTGCGACGAAGATCGCGCGTCCGTACGCCTCAGTCTGAAGTAGGCCCGGAATCACGTGGTTGGCGTACATGTGGATCGCGGTGGCCCTCGCTTCCAGGTCCGCGTAGTCCTCGAACCAGGACGGGAAGCGGCTGACCTTCAGTTTCCGGGCTGCCGCGAGCAGTGCACCTTGTGCACCCAGTACCTGGTCCGCGACTTCGACGAACCGCCCCTTCGGTGCCCGCTCTCCCCGCTCCACCATGGCCACTTGGGACTTGGAGTACCCGACATAACCGCCCAGTGCCTCCTGCGTCATCCCGGCCCGCTCGCGGAAGAACCTCAGCAACGAGCCGAACATCTCCAGGTTCCCCGAACCCAGTTCACCGGAGTGCACACCGACCTCCCCAACTGCACAGCCCCGCACCGACGTTGCGTAACCCTGGTCACAGTATGTGAGCAGGCGGAAGCATTTGCGGCATGAACGAGAGAATCGCCGCCCCCTGGATCCCGACCTGGATCCCCGCCACCGGCCACGCGCTCCGTCACGCCGGTATCCACTTCGACGCCGTACGCATCGGCGGTGCTCGGGGTGAGCGTGTCGCCTCGGAGTTGATGGTGTGTACGGACTTCGACGCTGGGCCGGTCGTCATGGAGGGCACCGGGGAGCGGAACATGTACTTCCTGTTGCCTCCGCAAACTGCCTCCGCGTTCCGTTGGCCTCCCGGGGTGCGCGCTTTGACGCGCGGTGACCGGAGTTTGGCGTACGTGGGTGTGCCCGCGTTGACAGGTGTGACGTGGCCGTTGGGGTGGCGGTCGGTGCCGTCGGCCGGGGTGCCGTTTGTGGCGGGGGAGTTGTTGTGGGAGGTGGTGGGGCGGGTCGGGTGATCGGGGTTCCACGGTGAGCGTGGGGCCACTCGCTTCCTTGGGAGTGTCGTGCTTCCACGGCCCGCGTCAAGGACGCTCCCTGCGGTCGCGTCGCCTTCGGCGATGGCCCGTTTGGGTGGGTTGTCGGCAGCCGTCGGCCGCGTGGCGGGCCGGAGTTGGCGGGCGCGGTCGCGCCTCGCCTGCACGCCGGGTGGGTTCAGCGGCGAACGGCCGGTGGGGCGGGTAAGGAGGGGTGATTGGAGCCCTTGGACCACGGGTGGGGCGGCCGACCTGCGGGTTTGTTCTTGCGGCTTGGGTCAAAGGGGCCAATCGGTGGGCTCGGGGTGCCCCCTTCGTTCAGGCCCGGCTTGTGTGCACGGTGGCGAACAGGCCCCAGGGGCTGGCGACGTGGCCGATCGCGTCCTGGGGAGGGAGCGGGGGGACGTCCGGGGTGGGTCGCAGTACCCGGTGCAGGCGGAGGGTTGTGCCGTGGGCGGACGCGAGCAGGTCCGTGCCCGTCTGGTCGTCGGTGGGCTTGGTGGTGAAGTCCGTGGGGGTGAGGCCTTCGCCGGTGTGGGAGCGGATGACGTCCCGGTCGGGGGTGTCGCTGATGCTCTGGGCCTGGGCCTGGGCGCGGCCCTCGATCAAGGCCAGGAGCTGGGCGACCAACACCGGGTCGTGGCAGCCGTCGTAGGCCCAGCGCTCGCCCAGTACGCCGTGCTCCATGGTGCCGATGAGGGCGTCCTCCGCGCCGGGGAGCGGGGCGCCGCGATAGGTGAGCGGCACCTGATAGGCGGTGGGGGTGGTCCCCGACTTGTCGACGGCCACCATGAACTCGATGCCGACCTCGCCCTCGGGGTCGTCGAGGCGGAAGCCGCCCGCCTTGGTCAACTCCGGTGCGCTGTCACCGACGTACCAGGGGCGGGTGGGCAGCCAGGTGGTGAGGAGTTCCAGCTTGGTCGGCTTTAGGGTGGTGTGGTGGATGAGCGCCATGGGGCGGATTCTGTCAGCCGAGGGTGGGAATCGGCTGATCTTTATGGGGAGTTCGGCAGTCGCGGCGGGCCGTCGGGCAAGTCCTAGTCGCGCGGGAACTCGTCAGTCTTGAGGGTCAGGCCGAGGAGCGTGGTGGTCATGTCGACGTCGGTGCCGAACGTGACGGTCAGCTCGCTGCGGTATTCGCCCTTCTTGGGCTGGGTGTAGAGGTGGCACTTGCCCTGGTAGGGGTCGGCGATGAGGTAGACCGGGACTTCGGCGACGGCGTAGGCGGACTTCTTGGGGCCGTAGTCGTTCTGGGCCGTGCTTTTCGAGATGACTTCGGCTACGAACTCGACGTCCTGGTAACGCCAGTGCCCCTCCGAGTCCTTCTCGGCACCGTCTCGCAGTTTTGCCACGTCCGGGGCGAAGCCGTTCAGGTGCCCGGGGAAATCGATACGGACATCCGACATCACTTTCGTGCGCCTGCCGAAGCGGTCCTCGAGCGCCCAGATGATCGCGCGAATGGTTTCCCAGTGGATGTCCCGCTGCGGCGACATGAAGACGGCCCCCTCGACGATCTCGACCTTGTAGCCCTCAGGGGTGGTCCGCTCAAGCGACTCGAACAGCTTGTCCAGAGTCAGCTCGTCGTCTTCCTTGGCCATCTCGATCCTGTCTTCAAGGACGGTCATCGTGGCGCTCCTCCCCGGCCGCCCCTTGCGTGAGGGCGGCCGCGCAGTACAACGATACGCACGGTGACCAGGACACTGAGAGGAAAGCCACATGCCAGACCCCGACGCGTCGCACCTCGTACCGCTCGTCCGGCGGGTCCTCGGCGACAACATCCTCGGCATCCACCTCCACGGCTCCGCAGTCCTCGGCGGCCTCCGGCCCCACAGCGACCTCGACCTCCTCGTCGTCGTGCGGCGGGCGACGACGGTGAGTGAACGGCGGGAGCTGGTGGGGGAGTTGATGAAGGTGTCCGGGGGACCCGACACGCGGCCCGTCGAGTTGATCGTCGTAGTCCAGGACGATGTGCGGCCCTGGCGGTATCCGCCTACCTGCGACTTTCTCTACGGTGAATGGCTTCGCGACGACTACGAACGTGGCGTCGTTCCCGGGCCCGAGCCCATGGCCGATCTCGCGCCGCTCCTCACCATGACCATCGATGGCGGCGCCTCTCTCTACGGGCCCCCGCCCGCCGAACTCCTCGACCCCGTCCCCCACGACGACCTCCGACGCGCCATCGTCGCCGGTGTGCCGCAGCTCATTGAGGAGTTGGACTTCGACACCCGCAACGTCCTCCTCACCCTTGCCCGCGTCTGGACCACCCTCGACAGCGGTGTCATCCGCTCCAAGGACGACGCCGCCCAGTGGGCGATGGAGCGGGTTCCGGTTGAGTACCGGCCCGTGCTCGCACGCGCGCGTGCCGTCTATCTGGGGGAGGAGGGAGACGGGTGGGAGGATCTTGCGGCGCTCGTGCGGCCTTGCGCGGAGTTTCTCCGCCGGGTCATCGAGAGGCAGGCCGAGGAGCAGGCCTGGGGTCAGGCTTCCTCGTAGGGGTCGCCCAGGTCCCAGGCCTGGTACATCGCCTCCGCGAATGACGCCGCCAGTTTGTGTTCGCCGTTGGCGTTGGGGTGGGTGCCGTCGTATGTGTCGAAGTTGACGTCGTACGACTCCGGGATCGAGGCCAGGAGGAGGGGGGAGCGTGGGGTGTCCAGGTCCGCGATCGCCTTTGCCAGGAGTTCGTTGAAGAGGGTGACCTCGGTGGCGAAGGGGGCGTCCGTGTCGGCGCGGATGTTCGGGATGACCGGGAGGAGCGCCATGCGGATGCGGGGGTTGGCGGCGCGGGCCTCGGCGATGAAGGTGCGGGCGTTGGCCGCCGTCTGTTCCGCGTTCGTGTAGAAGCCCAGGTCGATCAGGCCTAGGGCGACCAGGAGGACGTCGGCGCGGTGGCTGCGTACCGCTTCGCCGATCAGTGGGGCCATGTGCAGCCAGCCCTCGCCCCAGCCGGCCAGGTGGGCTCGGGGGAAGTCCGGGTCGGCGTATTCGTAGGAGGTGGGGGTCTCCAGCGCCTTGTCGTAGAGCGTCTCTCGCGGGCCGACGATGGCGAAGGGGCGGGGATACGTCGAGCGCAGGTGCTGCCACATTCGGTAACGCCATGTGTGTTCGCCCGCGCTTCCGATGGTCTGGGAGTCGCCGACGGGCATGAACCTGAGCATCCGCTCATGATGAATGATCGGCGGGGAGGGGAGGGGAGGGCAACGGTGTGACGAAGCACACCCCGCCTCCCTCTCTACCTACTTCGCCGTCACCGGGCGGGCGCGGTCGGCTTCTCGTCCTGCCGGGTGGTGTCCTGCTTCTGCCGGTCGTCGTGGTGGGCCGGCGCCTCGCTGTCGGCGTCGTTGTCCACCGTGAAGGTCACCGTGTTCGTCGTGTCGTCGCCGACCTGGGCCGTGATGTCGATCTCGTCGCCCGCGGAGCCGGAGGAGGCCGACAGGGACGGGGAGCCCTGCGAGGCCGAGTCGGAGCCGGGCGCCTTCTTCGCGTCCTGCGGCGCGCTGACGTGCTGTGTGGACGGTGTCGTCGTGTCCTGTGTGGCCGCCGAGGCGGGGAGTGCGAGGGTGGCCGAGGCGGCTTCGGCTATGGCGGAGGCGGTCAGGGCCTTCTTGGTCTGCCGAGCATGAGGTGATGCCTTCCAGGGGGTGGGCGGGTTCATGGGGGTTTGGCAACCGACGGGGCCTATGGCATCAACCGTGGACATAAAGTCTGTGTGCGCGGTCGGGGCAGTTCACGGAGATGGCAAGCTTGGGGACATGCGTGCGTATCTCGGTGTGGTCGCGGCCACCGCCCTTGTCGCCCTCACGGGCACGGTTCCCGCGGCGGCCGAAGACGGTGACGGGGACCAGGGGTTCACCATCACGGACTCCCGTATCACCGAGTCCAGCGGCCTCGCCGCCTCGCACCTGCACCCCGGCATCTACTGGACGCACAACGACAGCGAGGACGGCCCGTACCTTTACGCCGTTGACAGCTCCACCGGCAAAACTGTGGCCACCATCACCCTCAAGGGCATCGGCCAGCCTCGTGACGTCGAGGCGATCTCCATCGGGCCCGGCAACCAGATCTACGTCGGCGACATCGGCGACAATGATGGTGTCACGTGGCCTTACGTCTGGATCTACAAGCTGCCCGAGCCGAAGAAGCTCGTCGACCAGACGATCACGGCCACGCAGTACGTCGTGAAGTACTCGGACGGCTCCCGCGACGCCGAGTCGCTGGTCGTGCACCCCAAGACCGGCAAGGTCTACATCATCGACAAGAACGAGGATGGCGGGCACCTGTACGAGCAGCCCGCCAAGCTCTCCGCCTCCGGGACGAATGTCTTCAAGCCCGTCGCCGCCGTCGACCTCTGGGCCACCGACGCCGCCTTCTCGCCCGATGGCCAACAGCTCGTCGTACGGGGGTACTTCGGCGGTATCTCCTACGACTGGAACGGCGGCGCCATCAAGCGGGAGGGGCGGCTCGACGTGCCCCTCCAGGGGCAGGGGGAGTCCGTCACCTACTCCGCCGACGGGACCAAGCTCATGTACGGCAGCGAGGGCGCCGAGAGTTCCGTGCAGGCGGAGGATGTGCCGGGGGGTGGGGGCACCTCCTCCGATTCGCCTTCCAGCGGCGGGAGTTCGGCCGCTTCCGACGGCGGTGGCGACAGTGGCTCCGACGGCCGTGTCAAGGTCGGTGCCATCGCCCTCGCCGTCGGCGTGGTCGTCGTACTCGGATTCAAGAGGCTGCTGCGGCGGTCGTAGGGCACAAAGGCGGTTCAACGGATTCCACAGGGCGTTCTCAGGCTCCTTTGAGGCGGGGCCGATAGCTCTGGGAGGGTGACCAGTTCCGAGGCTCGACTGCTTGTCGTCGACGACGAGCAGAACATCCGTGATCTGTTGTCGGAGACCTTCCGTCTCGTCGGCTACGACGTCACCGCCGCCGCGAGCGGCGTCGAGGCGCTCAACGCCGCCTACGCCAACCTGCCCGACCTCGTCGTCCTCGACGTGATGCTGCCCGACCTCGACGGGTACGAGGTCGCCCGCATCCTGCGTCGCGACGGCCGCGAGGTGCCCGTGCTGTTCCTCACCGCCCGGGATACCGTGCGCGACCGGGTGGAGGGGCTGAGCGCGGGCGGCGACGACTATGTGGCCAAGCCGTTCAGCCTGGAGGAGGTCGTGCTGCGGGTGCGGGCCATCCTGCGCCGTACGCGACGCGAGGACCCGGCACCCGATCCTGTTTAGCGCTGCGCCGACCTCGGGGGCGGTCGGGGGTGGGTCAGTCCCCTGCCTCCTCCACCGGCCGTACCTCGTAGTGCAGCGTCCGTGCCCGCATCACCTTGTGGGCCAGGGGGACGAACACCCCGTGCGTGAACGGGTACTTGTGGCGGAGCAGCTGCGCCGCGTGCTTGTCCTCCTCGCTGCCGTGGTCAAGGAGCCGGGCCCGGGCGTGGATCTCGGGGCCGGTCGGGGCGCCGCGGAGGGTGGAGGGGGCGAGCTCCACCTCGGGGTTGTTGCGGATGCGCCGGGCCTTCCAGGCGCTGCCCGGGGTGCGGAAGTAGGCGTGGTCCCCTTCGACGGCGAGGTTCACGGGGGTGCCGACGCCGCTGCCGTCCTTCTTGTGGCTGGTGAGGAGGGCGGCCCACTGTTTGACGAAGGGGGCGAGTTCGGGGTTCGGGGTCGGAGTGGTGGTCATGTCTCCATGCATGCACTGATCGCCCCGTTTGTCACCCTTCGTTGCGGCGTGCAACGAACACTTCCAGCCCGTCCAGGATCCGCTGGAGCCCGAACTCGAAGTGGTCGAAGCCGGGGTCGAAGGTCTCCGGGGCGAGGGAGGCGAGCACCGGGTAGCGGCCCGTGGCCATGGCTTTTGCCAGGGCCGGGAGCTGGGCCCGCCAGAACTCGCGGTCCGTCAGCCCCGTCCGGCGTTCCGCCTCCCGCTGGTGGACCTGGGTGCGGGCGGCCCCGACGACGTACCCGTCGACCATCACGACCGCCGAGACCAGCTCGGGGTCGCTCAGCCCCATCGGCCTGATGCGCGCGAGCACGCTCTCCACCGCGTCGAGGGTGCTCGGGCCGAGGATCGGGCGGGACTGGTTGACCTGGAGCAGCCAGGGGTGGCGGCGGTAGTGGTCGAGGGTGGAGTGCGCCATGGCCTCCAGGGTGGCGCGCCAGCCGTCGCCGGCGGTGTCGTCCGGGGTGAGGGGCGGGCGCTGGACGCGGTCGAGCATCAGGTCCAGCAGCTCGCCCTTGCCGGGGACGTAGCGGTACAGCGACATGGTGCCGGTGCCGAGTTCGGTGGCGACGCGGCGCATCGACAGGGCCGCCAGACCCTCGGTGTCCGCGATGCGCACAGCGGCCTCGACGATCCGGTCGAGCGTCAGGCCCGGCTTGGGGCCGCGGCTGGGGCGGGGACCGCTGTCCCACAGCAGTTCGAGGGTGCGGGCGATGTCGCCGCTGCCGCTGGTCTCCGTACCGCCCATAACGCCTGCACCACCCGTATCGCCTGTACAAACCTTCTACGCCCAAACTGAGTACAGCGTACGCGCATACGAGTACGGTGTACCCAGTTCAGGGTGGGCCAGGAGCGAGCGGGCGGAACGGGAGGGCGAGATGGACGGTCATGTGGTGCGGGCGGAGGGCCTGGAGAAGCGGTACGGCGAGAAGCGCGCCCTCGACGGCTTCGACCTGGCCGTCCGCGAAGGCACTGTGCACGGCCTGCTCGGCCCCAACGGCGCCGGCAAGACCACCGCCGTGCGCATCCTGTCCACGCTCGTCCGGCTCGACGGCGGCCGGGCGACCGTCGCCGGCCTCGACGTGGCGCGGCAGCCGCGCCAGGTGCGCACCCGGATCGGGCTCACCGGGCAGTACGCGGCCATCGACGAGATCCTCACCGGCCGGCAGAACCTGGAGATGTTCGGCCGCCTGTTCCATCTGGGCCGCAGACGGGCCAAGCTGCGCGCCGCCCAACTCCTGCGCCAGTTCGACCTGGAGGCCGCCGCCGACAAGGGCGCCGGAGGCTACAGCGGCGGTATGCGGCGGCGCCTGGACCTGGCCGCGTCGATGATCCTCGCCCCGGCCGTGCTCTTCCTGGACGAGCCGACGACCGGGCTCGACCCGCGCAGCCGGGGCGAAGTCTGGGAGGCCGTACGGCAGTTGGTGGCCGACGGCACCACCGTGCTGCTCACCACGCAGTATCTGGAGGAGGCCGACAAGCTGGCCTCCCGGATCACCGTCATCGACCAGGGGCGGAACATCGTCGACGACACCCCCGACGGGCTGAAGAACCGGGTCGGCGGCGACCGCGTCGAGGTCGTCCTGCGCGAACCCGCCCACATCCCCTACGCGTTGCAGGCCGTCGCCCGGGTCGCGCACGGTGACCCCGAGGCCGACATGACCGAACTCCGGGTCCACGCACCGGTGTCCGACCGGGTGGGGTCCCTGACCGAAGTCGCCCGCTACCTCCACCAGTTCGGCATCCCCGTCGAGGACATCGGCCTGCGCAGACCGAGCCTGGACGACGTGTTCCTACGGCTGACCGGCCGCCGTACGGAGGAGGAACCGGCACCGGCCGAGGCTCCGGAGATCGAAGGGGCAGCGGCATGAGCGGGGGAGTGTCGACGGCGGACGGGACCGGACGGACGTACCGCAGACGACCGCAGCACGGCCGGCTGTTCTGGACAGTCGCCGACTGCTGGAACGTGGTCCGACGCGGCCTGACCCACTACCGGCGTCAACCGGTCAGCATCATCTGGCAGTTGGGCTTCCCGATCCTGTCCGTGCTGCTGTACGGATACGTCTTCGGCAAGGCCATCCAGGTGCCCGGCGGCGGGGACTACAAGGCGTTCCTGATGCCAGGGATGTTCGTGATGACCGTCGCCATGGGGTTCGTCTCCACGGCGACGATCTTCGTGAACGACTCCAAGAAGGGCGTCATCGACCGCTTCCGCTCCATGCCGATGGCGCCGTCCGCCGTGGTCGCCGGGCGCGGTGCGACGGACCTGATCGTCTCCTGCGTCGAGCTGGGCATCATGATGGCCACGGCGTATGGCATGGGCTGGCGCCCGGACTTCGGGCCCGGCTTCGCCAAGGCCGTGGCACTGCTGCTGGCGCTGCGGTTCGCCCTCATCTGGGTGGGCGTCTGGCTCGGGCTGCTGCTGCCGGGACCCGAGCAGGTGGGCGGGCTGTTCGCGATCGTCTTCCCGCTGACGATGATCTCCAGCATCTACGTCTCCCCACAGCAGATGCCCCACTGGCTCGGCCAGGTCGCCCGCTGGAACCCCCTCTCGTCCACGGCCTCTGCCACCCGCGAACTGTTCGGCTCACCGGTCGTGACCGGCAACTCGTGGGTCGAGCAGCACGCGCTGCTGATGGCGGAGGCGTGGCCGGCGGCCCTGACGGTGTTCTTCCTGCCGCTCGCGGTACGGAGGTTCAAGCGGCTGAGCCGGTGAGCGACAGGCCGTAGGTACGTGAGCCGTCGTCGTACCCCTTGACGTGTTGATGGTGCGTCAGTTTCCTGGGAGGTGCGCGGTGTATGGGAGCGCTCCCATCTCTGTTCCGGGGCCGCGCCTCCCCGAAGGGAACGAGCGACATGTTCCGCAGCCTGCGAAGAGCGCTGTGCGCGGTGGCCGCCGCGCTCCTGTTACCGCTGGGGGCCGGTGCGCAGACGGCCCACGCGGCGGACCCCGGCGCCGGCTACTGGCACACCAGCGGCCGGCAGATCCTGGACGAGGCAGGCCAGCCGGTCCGTATCGCCGGAATCAACTGGTTCGGCTTCGAGACCGGCAACTACGTCGTCCACGGCCTCTGGTCCCGCGACTACAAGTCCATGATCGACCAGATGAGGTCGCTGGGCTACAACACCATCCGCCTGCCCTACAGCGACGACATCTTCAAGAGCACGACCGTCCCCAACAGCATCGACTTCAGCAGCGGCAAGAACGCGGATCTGCAGGGCCTCAACTCCCTCCAGATCATGGACAAGTTGGTCGCCTACGCCGGTCAGGACGGCCTCAAGGTCATCCTCGACCGGCATCGCCCCGACGCGGGCGGCCAGTCGGCGCTCTGGTACACGTCGGCGGTCCCGGAGTCGACGTGGATCGCCAACCTCAGGGCATTGGCGGCGCGTTACGCCGGCCAGGACACGGTCATCGGCATCGACCTGCACAACGAGCCGCATGATCCGGCCTGTTGGGGCTGCGGGGATGCGTTGCTCGACTGGCGGTTGGCGGCCCAGCGCGCGGGAAACGCTGTGCTGTCGGTCAATCCTCAGCTGCTCGTCTTCGTCGAGGGTGTGCAGACGTTCAACGGAGTCTCCGGCTGGTGGGGCGGCAACCTGATGGGCGTCGCCCAGTACCCGGTGCAGCTGGATGTGGCGAACCGGGTCGTGTACTCCGCCCACGACTACGCGACGAGCGTGGCCCAGCAGAGCTGGTTCAGCGATCCGACGTTCCCCGACAACATGCCGGGGATCTGGGACAAGTACTGGGGCTACATCTTCAAGCAGAACATCGCCCCCGTGTGGGTCGGCGAGTTCGGTACGACGCTCACGTCGACGGTGGACCAGAAGTGGCTTGCGGCGCTGGTGAGTTACCTGCGGCCGACATCGACGTACGGTGCGGACTCGTTCCACTGGACGTTCTGGTCGTGGAATCCCAACTCCGGTGACACCGGCGGGATTCTGAAGGACGACTGGGTGACCGTGGACACGGTGAAGGACGGGTATCTGGCGAGCGTGAAGGCGCCGGGATTCCCGAGTACCGGGGGCGGCGGCGGAGGGGGTGGCGGGAGTACGGCCGCCTGCACCGCCGCCTACACCGTCAGCAGCGACTGGGGCAGCGGCTTCAACGCCGAGGTGAAGGTGACCAACTCCGGTACGACCGCGATCAGTTCCTGGCAGGTGACCTGGACCTGGAGCGGCTCGCAACAGGTCACGTCGATGTGGAACGCGTCGTACACCCAGAGCGGGTCGACCGTGACGGCGGTGAACGCCTCGCACAACGGGGCGGTCGCGGTGGGCGGTTCGGCGAGCTTCGGGTTCGGGGGAGCGCCCGGGGGTGGCGGGGTGCCGAGTGTGAGTTGTACGGCGGTGTGAGCTGGGGGCGCCTGGTCTGCTCGGCGGGCGCCCTCATCGTCGTAGGGGGAAATCAAGGGCGGCCGGGGGCGGCTGTGCACGGCGCGCCAGCCTGCGGCCCCATGACTGACCCGGTGCCTCGATGTACCGGTGGGTCAGCACGCACAGGGGCAACAGCACGGCGAGGAAGGCCACTTCGAGTACGAGGTGGTCCCGCCGCCATCGTCCGAGCGTGCCGTCGATCACCGCCAGCAGCAGCGGATGCACGAGGTAGACCGAGTAGCTGATCGTTCCCAGCCCGGTCGACCAGCGCGGGATCCGGCGGCGGCGCGCTGTCAGTCCGATGGCGAAGGTGAGTACGGCCAGCAGGAATGCCGTGATCCAGCCGCGCCGTGTGAAGTGCGAGCCGTCGCCGTACAGGTACGCACTTCCCACGGCGCAGGCCATCACCACGGCGGCTGTAACTGCCGCGTGCCGACAGGTGCTCTGGCCGTGTTCGGCACGGTGGACGGCGGTGCCGAGGAACATCACGGCGAGGATCACCAGGCCCTCCCACGCGGGGACCGTGCCGTTGAAGGGGACCAGGACGAGCGCCAGCACCCCGCCCAACACGCCTCCGAACACGCGCAGTACGGGCGATCCGGCACTCGCGCAGCAGATGGCGACCACCAGGGCGGTCGAGGCGACCGCGATCAGCGGGCCGGTGCCCACCGCGCCGGAGAGGGCGGAGACCGGCGGCATGATCCCTGCCGTCACGCTCACGGCCGCGAGCACGGCCAGGGTGACGGCGACCGATGCCGACCTGTGGTGAAGGCGGACCGTGAAGAGAGCGACGACCAGGAGGTAGAAGGCCATCTCGTACGAGAGGGTCCACAGGATGAGCAGGAGGCTGGGTGTCCCCAACAGCTCCTGGAGCATGGTGACATGGGCGGCGGCCACCGTCGCGGCGCTCTGGCCGTCGAAGTCACGGATCTCCGCGATGCCCGAGAGATCGAGGGCTAGGACCACGGTGACGACGGCTGCCCACAGCGGGTACACGCGGAAGATCCGCCCGATCCAGAACGTCCGTACGCAGCCCCGGCGTTCCAGTGACGCCGGGATGATGTAGCCGCTCACCAGGAAGAACACCATGATGCCGTAACGGCTGGTGTTGAACTCCGGCATCAACTCCCGCCGGAACTCCGCCATGAAGGTGTACGACGAGTGGTCGAACACCACGACGAGTGCCGCGATGCCACGCAACGCGTCCAGCCATCCCAGCCTCGATGTGCCGGCTGGGGTGATGTCTGTGGGTGGTTTTGCGGGTGCGGAGAGTGATGGTGCTGGGGGTGGGGGTACCGGGGTTGACGCTTCCATGGCTTGGGTCGAGCTCTCTGTGGTGAGGCGTTCGTCGGGCTTGGGCCTTTAACGGCACTTCACCAGTTCTTGGTACGAGGCGCGAGAGGCGTTACAGGGGCCGACGGAGCACGAAGAAGGGCGCCCGGTGTTCGCCGGGCGCCCTTCATCCACGTACCAGACCGTGTCAGAGCTTCTCGATCACGTAGTCGACGCACTTGGTCAGCGCCTCGACGTCCGCCGGGTCGATCGCCGGGAACATCGCGACGCGGAGCTGGTTGCGGCCGAGCTTGCGGTAGGGCTCGGTGTCGACGATGCCGTTGGCGCGCAGGACCTTGGCGATCGCGGCGGCGTCGATCTCGTCGGTGAAGTCGATCGTGCCGATGACCTGGGAGCGCTTGGCCGGGTCGGTGACGAACGGGGTCGCGTGCTTGCTGTCCTCGGCCCAGCTGTAGAGGCGGGTCGAGGAGTCCTTCGTACGGGCCGTCGACCAGGCGAGACCGCCCTGGCCGTTGATCCACTCCAGCTGTTCCTTGAGCAGGAAGAGCGTCGCGAGGGCCGGGGTGTTGTACGTCTGGTTCTTGCGGGAGTTGTCGATCGCCGTGGGGAGCGAGAAGAACTCCGGGATGTGGCGGCCGGACGCGTGGATGCGCTCGGCGCGCTCGATCGCGGCCGGGGAGAAGACGCCGATCCACAGGCCGCCGTCGGAGGCGAAGGACTTCTGCGGGGCGAAGTAGTAGACGTCCGTCTCGGCGATGTCGACGGGGAGGCCACCGGCGCCGGACGTGGCGTCCACGAGGACGAGCGCGCCCTCGTCGGCACCCTGCACGCGCGCGAGGGGCGCGGCGACACCGGTGGACGTCTCGTTGTGCGTGAAGGCGTACGCGTCGACGCCCGCCTCGGCCCGCGGCTCCGGGTGCGTGCCCGGGTCGGAGGAGATGACGGTCGGCTCGGCGAGCCAGGGGGCGAGCCCCGCGGCCTTCGCGAACTTCGAGCTGAACTCACCGAAGGTGAGGTGCTGCGACTTGTTCTCGATCAGGCCGTGCGTCGCGACGTCCCAGAACGCGGTGGATCCGCCGTTGCCGAGGATCACCTCGTAGCCCTCGGGGAGGGAGAACAGTTCGCGGATGCCCTCGCGCACCTGGCCGACCAGGTTTTTCACCGGGGCCTGGCGGTGCGAGGTCCCGAGCAGGGAGGTACCGGTCGCGGCCAGCGCGTCCAGCGCTTCCGTCCGCACCTTGGAGGGGCCCGCGCCGAAACGTCCGTCGGCGGGCTTGATGTCAGCGGGAATCTGGATCTCAGCCACGGGGGGAGCGTAGCCGGTGCGGGAAACGTGGTCGAAACGTAGTCCGTCCGGTGAGACGCCGTGGTGAAGCCTGTGAGACGAACCGGGCCAAGGCGGGCCTCTCGTGGAATCCCGGCGTCCGCGCCACACTCTCGGTTAGCGGGGCAAAGGGGGACGGGCGATGGGTGAGCCGGGCGATCTGGGCGACGGGCGGTACGAGTTACGCGAGTGGATCGGCGGGGGCGGGATGGGCGATGTCTCACTGGCCTGGGACCGGCTCCTGAAACGCACGGTGGTGGTCAAACTCCTGCGTTCCCAGCACATGGGCGACCAGGAGATGCGCGACAGGTTCCTGCGGGAGGTCCAGATCACCGCCGGCCTGGAGCACGAGAACATCGTGCGCGTCTACGACACCGGGTGGACCGGGGACGAGGGACAGCGCGGCATGTTCCTCGTGATGGAACGGCTGGACGGCACATCGCTGCACAAGCGCATCGAGACCCACCGCCGGGGCCTGCCCGTGGCGGACGTGGTCCGCTGGGGCAGGCAGATCTGCCGGGCCCTTGAGGCGGCACACGCGCGTGGACTGGTGCATCGGGATCTCAAGCCGGCCAACGTCCAGATCACCGCGGGCGGCAAGGCGGTGCTGCTCGACTTCGGCATCGCCTGCTTCCAGGAGGACGAGGAGGGACGCACCCAGATCACCCCGGTCGGCTGGATCGTCGGGACGCGGCCGTACATGTCCCCCGAACAGAGCCGGGGCGAGCGGGTGAGCGCGGCCTCGGACCTGTATTCGCTGGGATGTGTGCTGTACGAGATGCTGACCGGCCGGCCGCCGTTCACGGACGACGACGGCGATGTCCTGTGGCTGCACCGCAAGAGCGTTCCGGTGGCGCCCGCGGCGCGTCGTTGGGACAGCGCGATCCCTCAGGAGCTGGACGCGCTCGTCATGGGCCTTCTGGAGAAGATGCCGCAGAAGCGTCCGGCCTCGGCCTCGGCGGTGCGCCGGGCGCTCAGGGAAGTGGCGTCGGCGGGCGAGCGGCAGCGGGCCCGGCCGACGAGCGAGCCGAGGAGTGAGGGGCTGCGGTCCGAGTCGCCGTTCGGGACGGACCAGGGGGTGCCGGAGGGGCCGCCAGGGCCGGGGCAGTGGCGGTTCGCGAACCGCGAGGCCCCGCCGGCGGCCGGCCGGACCGCACCCGGGCCGCACGCTCCGCGTCCCGACCCGCCACCGCCCGTTCCCCGCGCGCCGCACATCAATCGCCATCAGGTGGCATACGAGATCGCCGGCGCCGGCCTGGTGGCGGGCCTCGGCACGTTCGGTCTGCTCCTGGGGGCCGGCGGGGTCGCCGTGGGGGCGTCGCTGATCTGGGGCCTCGTGGCGCTGGGCGGCCTCCTGGTGGTCGGCACGGTCGCTCAGGTCGCGGTGTTCGACGCCGAAGGGGAAACGGTCGGCTGTCTCGTGATGCTCCTTGCCCTCGGGCTGCTGGTCGGGAGTGTCTGGTTGGTGGCCGCGAGGGGCGACTTCCGCTGGTATGTGGACCTCGGCATCGGGCTGGGGGTCTGCGTGGCGGTCGGCTTCCTGGCGGGGTTCGCCGGTGTGTCGGGCGACGAGGTGGGGGTGAGCGAGGGCACGGGCACGATGACCGTGCTGAACACGATGCTGTTCGCCGGCCTCGGCTCCGTCCTGTTCGCGGTGCACCTCGACTTCACCTGGTGGACGACCCTGCTGACCGGGCTGGGGCTGGGAGTGGCGGGCATCTTCCTTACAACATTGCTGTTCGGCTTTCTCGACATCCTCGGCGACCCCTGACCGCGACGCCGGAGCCGACCTCACCCTCGTCACTGTCAGTGGTCGGATGCATCCTGGACACATGACAGATCTCGGGGCTCTGGAGTCGCAGCTGCGTGCCGCCGTCCGGGGTGAGGTCGGCTTCGACGTCACCTCGCGCGCGCTGGTCACCATGGACGCGTCCAACTACCGGCGGGTGCCGCTGGGCGTGGTGGCCCCGAGGGACGCCGACGACGTGGCGGCGGTGCTGGAGGTGTGTCGCGCGCGTGGGGTGCCGGTCGTGGCGCGCGGCGGGGGTACGTCGATCGCGGGGCAGGCGACGGGGACGGGCGTGGTGCTGGACTTCACACGGCACATGAACCGGCTGGTCTCGCTCGACCCCGAGACCCGAACCGCCGTGGTCCAGCCGGGACTTGTCCTCGACCGCCTCCAGGACGCGGCCGCCCCGCACGGGCTGCGCTTCGGCCCCGACCCCTCCACCCACAGCCGCTGCACGCTCGGCGGGATGATCGGCAACAACTCGTGCGGGTCGCACTCGGTGGCGTGGGGGACGACTGCGGACAGTGTGCGGGAGCTGGACGTGGTGACCGCGCGCGGGGAGCGGTTGCGGCTCGGGCAGGGCTGGGCCGGGGCGCCGGAGGGGCTGCGGGCGCTGGTGGAGGGGGAGCTGGCGCGGCTGCGGACCGGGTTTCCCGAGCTGCCCCGCCGTATCTCCGGCTATGCGCTGGACGCGCTGCTGCCCGAGAAGGGCGCCGATGTCGCCCGTTCCTTCTGCGGCTCGGAGGGGACGCTTGGCGTGCTGACGGAGGCGGTCGTACGGCTCGTCGAGGCTCCACGCGCGCGTGCGCTCGCCGTGCTGGCGTACGCCGATGAGGGCGGGGCGGCGGAGGCGGCGGCGGGTTTGTTGCCGTACGGGCCGCTCACGGTGGAGGGGATGGCGGCGGACCTGGTGCCGACGACGGCCGATCTGCCCCGGGGCGGGGCGTGGCTGTTCGTGGAGACGGGGGGCGGGACGGAGGGCGAGGCACGCGCGCGTGCGGAGGCGATCGTGCGTGCGGCGGATGTCGTCGACTCCCTGGTGGTGACGGACGCGGCCGGGCAGCGGGCCCTGTGGCGGATCCGGGAGGACGCCAGCGGGACGGCGACCCGGATGCCGGACGGTTCCGAGGCCTGGCCCGGCTGGGAGGACTGCGCGGTGCCGCCGGCCCGACTGGGCGCGTATCTGCGGGACTTCAGGGGCCTGCTGACGGCTCACGGGCTGCGCGGGACGCCGTACGGCCATTTCGGGGACGGCTGTATCCACGTCCGCATCGACTTCGACCTGCTGACGGAGGTGGGCGTGGGCCGCTTCCGGCGCTTCTCGGAGGAGCTGGCCGAGGTGGTCGTGGCGCACGGCGGTTCGCTGTCCGGGGAGCACGGGGACGGGCAGGCGCGGGCGGAACTGCTGCCGAAGATGTACGGCGCGGAGATGGTCGGCCTGTTCGAGCGGGCGAAGGCGATCTGGGACCCGGACGACCTCCTGAACCCGGGGATGCTGGTGCGCCCGGCACCCCTCGACTCCAACCTCCGCTTCTCCGTCCTGCCCCGGAAGCCGGTGGACGTGGCCTTCGGCTACCCGTCCGACGGCGGTGACTTCTCGGCGGCGGTGCGACGCTGCGTAGGGGTCGCCAAATGCCGTACGACATCGGCGTCCGGGTCCGCCGTCATGTGCCCGTCCTTCCGGGCGACGGGCGAGGAGGAGCACTCCACACGCGGGCGTGCCCGGCTGCTGCACGAGATGCTCGCGGGCGAGGTCGTCACCGACGGCTGGCGGTCGACAGAGGTACGGGACGCGCTCGACCTGTGCCTGTCCTGCAAGGGGTGCCGCTCCGACTGCCCGGTCGAGGTCGACATGGCCACGTACAAGGCGGAGTTCCTGCACCAGCACTACCGGGGGCGGCGGCGCCCAGCCGCCCACTACGCGATGGGCTGGCTGCCGGTGTGGCTGCGCTGGGTGTCCCGCACGCGCACGGCCCGGCCGGTCAACGCCCTCGCGTCCGTACGGCCGTTGGCGGCCCTGGCGAAACGGCTGGGTGGGATCGCGCCCGAGCGGGGGATTCCGCGGGTGGCGGAGGAGACGTTCAGCCGGTGGTGGGGGCGGCGGTTCGAGGAGCAGCTGCGGCGGATGATGCGGGAGGGGTGGACTCTGTCGGGCGACGGCCCACGCGAGATGGTGCTGCTGTGGCCGGACACCTTCACCGAGCACCTCTCACCGTCCGTGGGACAGGCGGCCGTACGCGTGCTGGAGGCGGCGGGGATCCAGGCGGTCCTCACACCCACGATGCGGATGAGGAAGACGTCGGTGGGTGACGGTGAATCGGGCTACGGCATGAACACGCTGACGGCCCGCCGAGGCAGCGTCTGCTGCGGCCTGACGTACGTCTCGACGGGCCAACTGGACCGGGCCCGCAAGGTGATGCGCCGCACGCTCGACCTGCTGGACCCGTTCCTCGACCCGATCATGGACGAGGACGGCCCCCCGATCGTCGTCCTGGAACCGAGTTGCGCGGCCGCCCTCCGCACGGACCTCCCGGAGCTGCTGCACGACGACCCGCGCGCGGCACGTCTGGCCGCCAAGGTCCTCACCTTCGCGGAGGCCCTGGAACGCCTGGCCCCCGACTGGACCCCGCCCCACCTCGACGCCCCGGCGGTCGGCCAGACCCACTGTCACCAGCACGCGGTCCTGGGCGACTCGGCCGACCGCCGCCTGCGCCTGGCGGCGGGCCTGACCGGTGAGTTGGCGGGCGGCTGCTGCGGCCTCGCGGGCAACTTCGGCTTCGAGAAAGGGCACTTCGAGGTGTCGGCGGCCTGCGCGGAGGAACAACTCCTGCCGGCCGTGCGGGAGGCCCCGGAGGGGGCGGTGGTGCTGGCCGACGGGTTCTCCTGCCGGACGCAGCTGGAGCAGTTGGCGGGGGTGCGGGGGCGGCATTTGGCGGAGGTGTTGGCGGAGGGGCTGGAGGGGCTGGAGGGGGAGGACAACTGATATGCGGTTATGCAGTTCGCCGAGGAAATGGGGTGCGTGCGGTCCTCCGGCGATGTCAGGCTGCGCCGATGAACCGTGAACAGATGTCCAGGATCGCTCATGCCAAGCATCCGATTAAGGCTCCTCTCGACGACGATTCGGTGCGCGAACTGCTTGAGCACGGCATCTCCCGACCTGACGCGCGTGCGCTCGATCTCGGCTGCGGAGGAGGGGAGTGGCTCCTTCGCGCCCTGGCCACCAGCCCTGGATTGCGTGCCGAGGGCGTCGACATCTCCGAAGAGGCGCTGGCACAAGCCCGTGAGGCCGCGAGCGGCGCCGGCGTCCAGGAACGCCTCGTCCTCCACCACCAGTCAGCCGCCGACTTCACCTCCGCGCACCCCTTCGACCTGGTGCTCAGCGTCGGAGCCGCCCACGCCTTCGGCGGCCTGCTCCCCACGCTCGCGGCGGCACGCAAGCACCTGGCTCCGGGCGGACGCGTCCTGGTCGGTGACGGCATCTGGGAGAAGGAGCCCTCCCCGGAAGCCGTTGAGATGCTCGGCGACCTCACCGACCTGGCGACCACCTTGGACCGCGTCACCGCTGACGGCTGGACGCCGGTCCACGGCCACGTCAGCACCCGCCGGGAGCTGGACGATTACGAGTGGGCGTGCTGGGGCACGATGGCTGCCTGGGCCCTGGACCACCCCGATGACCCGGACAGCTCCGAAGTCCTCACGACGGCCAACACCCGCCGCTCCGAATGGCTGCATTCCTACCGGGACAGCTTCGGCTTCGTCTGCCTGATCCTGCGCCAGACCTCCGGCTGACCGGGGCCGGTAGGCGCTCGGGAGGGGGCTTGCGTCGGTGCGGCCGACCGCGCTGGTGTCGGCCGCGAGCGGAGAGCCGAGAGCCCCACGCCTGAACGACCTCGCACGGCAGGGCTGTTGGGGGGCCTCGCCCGTTCAACTCCCCGCTTCCCACACCCCCTCCCACAAAGATCGCACAGGCGGCACACTGCCCCCATGACCGCATCCGATCCCAAGGCCGACCTCCACTTCTACCTGCAGTCCGCCCGTGACGCCCTGCTGTGGAAGCTCGAAGGTCTCTCGGAGTACGACATCCGCCGCCCGCAGACGCCGACCGGTACCAACCTCCTGGGCCTGGTCAAGCACGCGACCGGCTCGGAGTTGGGCTATCTCGGTGAGGTCTTCGGACGGCCGTTCGGCGAGCCGACGCCCTGGCTCGGGGAGGATGCCGAGCCCAACGCGGACATGTGGGCCACCGCCGACGAGTCACGCGAGGACATCGTGGCGCTCTACCGCCGGGCGTGGGCACACGCGGACACGACGATCGACGCGCTGTCGCTGGACACGGTCGCCAGGGTGCCGTGGTGGCCGAGCGGCAGGAACGAGCTGACGTTGCACCACGCCGTGGTCCGCGTGATCGCCGACACCCACCGGCACGCCGGACACGCCGACATCATCCGGGAACTCATGGACGGTTCCGTCGGCATGAACAAGGGCAACGACAGCATGCCGCCGGGCGAGGCGGTGTGGTGGGAGGAGTACCGGGGCCGGCTGGAGCGGGCGGCTCAGGAAGCCGAACGAGACGCGTCTCGGCAGAAGCCAGGTCGAGACTGACTCATGCAGCCCCTCGCCCACACAGCCGTCCTCTCCGACATCCACGGCGTCCTCCCCGCCCTCGAAGCCGTGCTCGCCGAGCCCGAAGTCGCCGCCGCCGAGCGCATCGTGCTGACCGGCGACATCGCGGCCGGGCCCCAACCCGTAGAGGTTCTGGACCTGTTGCGTCAGCAGGGCGACCGCGTGCTGTGGATCGCGGGCAACGCCGACCGCGAACTGGTCGAGTACCGCAGAGGCCTACGCGACGACATCCCCGACCCGATCAGGTCGACTTCCTCGCCTCCCTCCCCACCTCACTGACCCTCCCCGTCCACGGCCTCGGCAAGGTCCTCTTCTGTCACGCGACACCCCGCGACGACGAGGAGGTCGTCCTCGTCGACTCCCGCCCCGCCCGCTGGACCGAGGTGTTCGAGGGCCTCGACGACGACATCCGCACCGTGGTCTGCGGCCACACCCACATGCCGTACGTCCGCCTCGCCCACGGCCGCCTGGTCGTCAACCCCGGCAGCGTCGGAATGCCGTACGGCCGCCCGGGCGCCCACTGGTGCGCCCGGGCGACCGACACGGAGGTGCTGGAGCTCTTCGGGCCGAGGGACGGCCGGAGCTGAGCTGAGCCGAGTCTCCATTGACTCAGGCCAGGAATGGGCACAGCGGTTGCCGTACGGCAGCCTCGGCGCCAGGACAGCCGCATAACGGGTTCACACACCTGACGAAGTCCATTACCCTGGACTGAGCAGTGCATCGCAATGAACGAACGATGAGTGAATCCGAGCCGAACCCCTGGAAGCCCTGTGAGCACCCCCAGCACAGCCGCCGCCCCGTCCACGCCAACCCCGGCCGCTTCCGCGCAGGGCGGCGGCCCGCGTGGGCTCCGGTCCCTCGGGGCCGTCGGGCCGGTCGGGCTGGTTCTGGCCGGTGGGGTCTCGGTGCAGTTCGGTGGGGCGCTGGCGGTGACGTTGATGCCGCGGGCCGGGGCGCTGGGTGTGGTGACGCTGCGGCTGCTGGCGGCGGCGATCGTGCTGCTCGTGGTCTGCCGGCCCCGGCTGCGTGGGCACTCCCGCATCGACTGGGGCACGGTCGTCGTCTTCGGCGTCACGATGGCCGCGATGAACGGCCTCTTCTACCAGTCGGTCGCCCGCATCCCGCTCGGCCCGGCGGTCACCCTGGAGGTGCTCGGCCCGCTGGCCCTCTCGGTCCTGGCCTCCCGTCGGGCGATCAACTTGGTCTGGGCAGGGCTCGCCCTGGCCGGCGTTTTCCTCCTCGGCGGCGGAGGCTTCAGCAGCCTCGACCCCATAGGTGTCGCGTTCGCCCTGGGGGCAGGCGCCATGTGGGCGACGTACATAGTCTTCAGCGCACGTACGGGCCGCCGCTTCCCCCAGGCCGACGGCCTCGCCCTCGCGATGGCGGTCGCGGCCCTGGTGTTCCTTCCCCTGGGCATCGTGGAGACGGGCACGAAGCTCCTGGACCCGACGACGGTAGCCCTGGGCTCGGCGGTGGCGGTCCTCTCCTCCGTCCTCCCCTACACCCTCGAGCTCCTCGCCCTGCGCCGCCTCCCCGCGTCCACCTTCGCCATCCTGATGAGCCTGGAACCCGCGGTCGCCGCGACGGCCGGCTTCCTCGTCCTCCACCAGTCCCTCTCCCTCACCCAGGCCGCCGCGATCGCCCTGGTCATCGCGGCCAGCATGGGGGCGGTGCGGACGCAGGTGGGGCGGGGGAAGGCGAAAGGGCTGGAGGGTGGCCAGGGGTAGTTAGGGAGACTCCCGTGAGCCGTTGAGGGAGCGTGCCGCGTGGCCCTCCTATCTTCCCGGTGTCACCAGCCCTGTCTCATAGGCGATCACCACCGCCTGGGCGCGGCTGTCCAGGTCGAGCTTGGTCATGACGCGGTTGAGGTGGGTCTTGACCGTCGCTTCGCTGATGTAGAGCCGGTCGGCGATCTGCAGGTTGGACAGGCCGCGCGCGATGAGCTTGAGGACGTCGATCTCGCGGGACGTCAAGGCGCCGAGGTCCGGCGGGGCTTGGGCGCCGGGCGTGGACCGGTCCTGGTGGGCGAACGCCTCGACCAGCCGACGGGTCACACTGGGCGCGAACAGCGCGTCACCGCCGCCGACCGCGGCCACGGCTGCCAGTAGCCGCTCGGGACCCGAGTCCTTGAGCAGAAAGCCGGACGCCCCGGCTCGCAAGGCTCCGTAGACGTACTCGTCGAGGTCGAAGGTGGTCAGGACCAGCACCCGGGGCGCCGGGTCGGCCGCGTCCGCGAGGATGCGCTTGGTGGCCTGGATGCCGTTCACGCCGGGCATACGGATGTCCATCAGGATCACGTCCGGCCGCGTCTTGGCGGCCAGCCGCACCGCCTCCTCGCCGTCCCCCGCCTCGCCGACAACCTCGAAGCCGGGCGCGGCATCGAGGAGACCGACGAGGCCCGCGCGGATGAGGAACTGATCGTCGACGACGAGGACTCTGGTCATCTCGTACGTTCGTCTCCCCACCGTGCGCCGGTCGCCGACGTCGGCAGGGTCAGGCGGACCGCGAAACCCCCCTCGGCGCGTGGGCCGACGCTGATCGTCCCGCCGTAGAGCTTGGCCCGCTCCCGCATGCCGATCAAGCCGTGTCCGCCGCCCGCCCGGAGTCTGGCCGGAATCATCCCGTCTCCGTTGTCCGTGACACTGACGGTCAGTTCATGCTGCCGGTAGTGCAGCCGCACCTGCGTGTCCGCGTGGCGGGTGTGTTTGAGGACGTTGGTCAGGGCCTCCTGGACGACGCGGTACGCGCACAGCTCGACGCCCGGGGCGAGCGGGCGCACGGTGCCCTGGATGCTCAGCTCGACCGGGACGCCACCGGCCCGGATACGCTCGAGCAGGTCGTCGAGGCGGGCGAGGGTGGGCATGGGCGCGGCCGACTCGGCGCCGCCCGGATCGTGTTCCCGTAAGACGTGGAGCATGCGTCGCAGCTCCTCCAGGGCCTCCCCGCTGGTGTCCTCGATGGTGCCGAGCGCGCCCCGGGCCGTGGCGGTGTCGGAGTCGAGGACGAACCTGGCCAGGCCCGCCTGTACGGAGATCACCGACATGTGGTGGGCGACGACGTCGTGCAACTCCCGTGCTATGCGCCCGCGTTCGGCGGCGACCTCATGGCGGATCCGCTCGGACTGCTCGACGCGGAGCCGCTGGGCGAGTTCGCGGGAGCGGCGGGCCAGCGTGCCGGACCACACCAGAACCAGGCTGAACAGCAGAGCCTGGCCCACGACCAGCCCCGTGGACAGGCCGTCGCTGATCACACCGGCGTACACCCACTTGACGGTCATCACGCACGCGCAACCGACGGCGATCCGTGTGGAGTACACCGACGCCACCGTGTACAGGGCGAGCATCGAGCCGAACGCGGACGCCACCGGCCAGTACCCCAGGCTGATGTAGGCGAAGCCGGCACACTGCACGGCCGCGAACACCACCATCGGTGCCCTGCTGCGCAGGGCGACGGGCAACTGCGCCAGGGCGAGCAGCACATAGGCAGGGGCGTCGAGTTCCGGCCAGCCCCGCGCCGCCGACGTCTGACCCAGCCGGACGGCCACCCACGTGAAGGCGAGCGCCATCAGTGTGTCGACGACGACCGGCCGGGGCGTACGCATGCGCATCGCCGCAGCGTAGCGCCGGTGCTCGCGCCGCAGCGTCAACCTCCTGCGGTACCGCGGAAGTTGCAGGAACCACTACGGCGGAAGTTGCAGACGCGTGCGACTACCGCACCAGGTGGGACGGGACCTCAACCCGCTGCGGGACGCGGCGGCTGTGCCGCCGCCCTACCGTCATGGCACAGCGGCACCGCCCGACCAGCGGCCGCCGCACAGCCCGAGGATCACGAGGGGGTGTCCATGCGACTGCCGACGATGACGTGCGTCTCGCGACGAGTACGGATGCTGGCAATGGCCTGCGTGCTGGCTCTGACGGGCGCGCTGGCGCAGGTGCCGCTCGGCACGACCGGGGAGGCGTTCGCCGCCGAACCGGAAGTGCCTGGCTGGTACATGCTCATGAACGACTACTACGACGGTACGACCGGCCACGGTGACGGCAGAAGGCGCTGCCTCAGCACCAACGCTCAGACATCCACCAGCGGCTCCGGTACCCACATGGTGTACCTGGCGGAATGCAACGCGGCCACCCCGGGCCAGTGGTGGCGGGTGGGCGATCTGGACCCGTTCGTGCCGGTTTCACTGCGTAACTATCAGGACTACAACAACTACGAGACCTGGTGCCTGAGCGCCAACTGGACCACGCCACCCGGCGGCGGTTCCGGAACCCACGGCGCCTACACGGCACGCTGCAACGCGGACACCGCCGGTCAGGGGTGGTCGGTCAATGGGTGGGACACCGTCAACAACCGCTGGCGGATCACCAACGCGGTCTACGACCCCACGACCTGGGAGTCCTATGACTTGAGCGCATCGCACAACAACCCGTACCCCGACGGTGGCACCTACCGTGTCTACACCTCCCGTTACAACAGTTCGACGCTGCAGCAGGTCTGGCGGCTGTACCAACCGGCGGGGCGGCCCAACTGCACACCCTGCGGATAGCGTCTCGGACGGGGGGCGAGACGATCGGTGGTCACGCTGGAAGAGCTCATTGACTGACCCGGGCCGGCCGCAGGATGCGCGGCCGGCCCGGTGACATGCGGGATGTGAGATGCGGGATGCCGGTCAGGCGACCGCCTGGCCCACGACCGTCTCGTCGAGCCGCTTGACCTTCGGGGCCAGCAGCACGAGCAGTGTGCCCAGCGCACACAGACCGGACACGAGCCACAATCCGTTGGTGAAGCCGGAGTCGAGATAGAACTGCGTGCCCTCCATCACCGCGCCGTTCCTGGAGATGACCACGAACACGAGCTGGATGAAGACCGACTGCGC
The DNA here is from genome assembly GCF_058544905.1 of Streptomyces sp. JLBG701. Classification (NCBI taxonomy): domain Bacteria; kingdom Bacillati; phylum Actinomycetota; class Actinomycetes; order Kitasatosporales; family Streptomycetaceae; genus Streptomyces; species Streptomyces sp. JLBG701. The sequence continues at coordinate 5,158,304 of NZ_CM178588.1, read as the reverse complement.
GACTCCCTGGATCAGGAACTGGGTGCCGTTGGCCAAAGCCTGCTCCTCCGGTGCCACCGTCCCGATGATCATGATGGGGGTGATGGCCATGACCAGTCCCACACCGGTGCCGACGATGAAGCCCCAGATCGCGAACTGACCGACTGTTTCGTGGAGTTGGGTGCTCAGGGCGAATCCCACGGTGGTGAGGATCCCCCCGAGTCCCAGCAGGATCCGCGTGTCGACCCGTCGGGCGAGTGCCCCGGCCGCGACGGCCACCGCGATGGTGGTCAGGCTCATCGGAGCGAGGACCACGGCGTTCTTCGTCGCCGACCAGCCCAGACCGCCGGAGACGTTCGGGATCTTCGGCATGAGCGCGAGGAGTTGGAGGAGCAGGCCGACGGCCAGGATGGCCCCCGAGGCCACGGCGGTGGCCAGCAGGACCGTCCAGACCGGGCGCCGCGTCAGAATCGACAGCGGGAGCAGCGGGTTGGCGACGCGCTTCTCGACGAACACGAAGGCGATCACCGCCAGCAGCCCCCCTCCGATGTAGGCGAAGGTCTTTGCGCTGGTCCAACCCCAGACGGAGCCCTCTCCGATGCCGTAGACGACCGCGGTGAGGCCGCCGCCCAGCAGGAGCCCGCCGACCCAGTCCATGCGGGCGCGTGCCTGACGGACCGGGCTCTCGGGCACGAAGGCGAGCAGCAGTGCCAGGCACACCACCGTGGAGATCACCATGAACCACAGCGCGCCTCTGAAGCCGTGGTTGTCGATGACCCACGCCGACAGGAACGGACCGCCGAGGCCGACCAGGCCGACGCTGCCCCCGAGGAACCCGCTGGCGGGCCCGACCAGGTGGCGGGGGAACACGTCGCGGGCCATCGAGTAGGCCAGTGGCGCGGCCGGGCCATAGACCCCGGCGATGCTCCGGCCGACGATCAGCATGTCGTAGTTCGTCGAGAGCGCGGCGATCAGATCGCCGACCAGGCCGAACAGCGCGATGACGACCATGACGCGCTTCTTGCCGTACATCGCGGCGGCCTTCATGACGAAGGGCGTGGCGAAGGTTCCGACCAGTGCGGTGCTCAGGGTGAACCAGGCGATGTGGGTGGTACGGAAGTGGATCGCGATCTCCGACTGGGCGTTGCCGGACAGCATGCTGACGATCGGCATCAGCGCGACGGCCCAGAGCAGGGAGAGGACGACGAGCGTGTGGCGCACGCCGAGGCCGGTCTCCTCCTCGGCTGCCGGTGGTGAGGTGGTCTTCGTCTGGGACATGTGGGGGGCCTTCCTGAGCTCGGCACGAAGTGGCGTGAGCATGACAAGATCAAACGTGGCGCTGTGGGGAAGTGTGCGTCCGTGATGTGCGCTAGTAGAAAACACCTCGTATCACGGAGGCTGCAAGGCGGTCATTGTTACGACTGCGATACGGGCGGTGGGATTGATTTATCCGTTCCCGGCCGCCTCGGGAGGGTGATTGCGGTCGCTACTGTGGCCTGGGGTTTTGTTGCTGCCAGGTGATGGGTGGTCTCGTATTCGCTCGGCGAAACGTGGCCTAACTCACGCGCTGCTGACGCCGCTTGTACCAGTCGGTCCATTCGCTGATCGCCAACTCGACGTCAGTCGGTCGGCTTCTCCCACACCGATACGTGCTTCCTGCTCTCGCTCGTGAACGGCTCCCGCGTCCACCCCTCCCACCGCTCCCGCAGCCGCATCCCGGCCAGCCGGGCCATCAGGTCCAGCTCCGCGGGCCACACGTACCGGAACGGGATGGACAAGAACGAGCCGTGGCCGTCCTCGACCCTGACGTGGTGCGAGCTCATCGACTGGGTGGCGATGTCGTACGTATCGAAGCCCAGCCGTGTCTCGCCCACATGGAACGGCACGGCGTTCTGCCCGGGCGGGAGCCGGCGCAGGTCGGGGATCGAGACCTCGATGACGAATGTGCCGCCGGGCTGGAGGTGGGCCGCGGCGTTGGCGAAGCAGGCCACCTGGGCGTCCTGCGTCGTCAAGTTCATGATCGTGTTGAAGACCAGGTAGGAGACGGAGAAGTCGCCGGCCACCCTCGTCGTCGCGAAGTCTCCGATCGTCACCCCGATCGCGTCGCCGCCGGGCTTGGCGCGCAGCCGGGCCGTCATCGCCCGGGACATGTCGATGCCGTGGACCTCGACGCCGCGCCGGAACAGCGGTAGCGCGAGGCGGCCGGTGCCGACGCCCAGCTCCAGGGCTCGCCCCGTGCCGGCCAGCTCCGCCAGGACATCTACGGCCGGATCGACGGCGTCCGACTCGAACATCTCCGCCGACGACTCGTCGTACGTCGCCGCGACGGACTCTCCGAAGTAACCATCCTCATCGATCATCGGCCGACCGTACTGCTGGGGACGCGGACGGGGCACGCGAATATTCCTGCCCCCGATTAATGCAAGCACGCTTGCTTGTTTCTGGTGTCGCTGCAATGCTCGCCCCATGGCCGACCCGACGCCCGTCATCGACGACCTGTGTGCCGAGAGCGAGGAACTCGACCTGCTCGTGGCCGAGTTGAGCCCCGAACAGTGGGCGCTCGCGACCCCCGCCCCCGGCTGGACCGTCGCCCACCAGATCGCCCACCTGGCCTGGACCGACCACTCCTCCGTGCTTGCCGTGACCGATCCGAACGCCTTCGCCCGCGAGGTCGAGAAGGCGCTCACCGCGCCCGGGGACTTCGTGGACAACGGCGCGGAGGAGGGGGCCGGCAAGCCACCCGCGAAGCTGCTCGCGGAGTGGCGGGCGGGGCGCGAGGCCCTGGCAGACGCGCTCCGGACCGCACCCGACGGCGCCCGTTTCCCCTGGTACGGCCCGCCCATGTCGACCGCCTCCATGGCCACCGCCCGCCTCATGGAGACCTGGGCCCACGGCCTGGACGTGGCCGACGCGCTGGGTGTGACCCGCACCCCCACCGACAGGCTCCGGCACATCGTCCGCCTCGGCGTCCGCACCCGCGACTTCTCCTTCGGCGTGCATGGGCTGACCCCGCCGTTCGAGGAGTTCCGCATCGAACTGACCGCCCCCTCGGGCGAGTTGTGGATCTACGGCCCCGAGGACGCCACCGACCGCGTCACCGGCCCCGCGCTCGACTTCTGCCTCCTGGTAACCCAGCGGGCGCACCGCACCGACCTCGCCCTCCACGCCGAAGGGGACGACGCGGAGCAGTGGCTCGACATCGCCCAGGCCTTCGCGGGCCCGCCCGGCAAAGGACGCGCGCCCAAGGCGGCCGGCCGGTGACGACCCTCCGCATCGGCAACGCCTCCGGCTTCTACGGCGACCGCTTCGACGCCATGCGCGAGATGCTCACCGGCGGCGAAGTGGGCGACCTGGACGTCCTCACCGGCGACTACCTCGCCGAGCTGACCATGCTCATCCTCGGCCGCGACCGCCTGAAGAGCCCCGACGCCGGTTACGCCCGCACCTTCCTCCGCCAGTTGGAGGAGTGCCTCGGCCTCGCCCACGAGCGCGGGATCCGCATCGTCACCAACGCCGGTGGCCTCAACCCGGCCGGACTCGCCGACGCCGTACGGAAGTTGGCCGACAGGCTCGGTATCCCCGTCAGTGTCGCCCACGTCGAGGGCGACGATCTCACCGCCGCCCACCCCGGCAGCCTCGCCGCCCACGCCTACCTCGGCGGCTTCGGTATCGCTGCCTGTCTGCGCGAGGGCGCCGACGTCGTGGTCACGGGGCGGGTGACGGACGCGGCCCTGGTCACCGGCCCCGCGGCCGCCCACTTCGGCTGGACCCCGGGCGACCCCGACGCATACGACCGGCTCGCCGGCGCCGTCGTCGCCGGACATGTGCTGGAGTGCGGCACCCAGGCCACCGGCGGCAACTACGCCTTCTTCACCGACCACGACCCACGGCAGCTGCGCCACCCCGGCTTCCCCCTCGCCGAGATCCACGCGGACGGCAGTGCCGTCATCACCAAACACCCCGGCACCGGCGGCGTCGTCGACGTCGGCACGGTCACGGCCCAGCTCCTCTACGAGACGGGCGGCGCCCGGTACGCCGGGCCCGACGTCACCGCCCGCCTCGACACGATTCGGCTCACCCAGGACGGCCCCGACCGGGTCCGCGTCGAGGGCGTGCGCGGCGAGGCCCCGCCCCCGACCCTCAAGGTCGGCCTCAACCGCCTCGGCGGCTTCCGCAACGAGGTCGCCTTCGTCCTCACCGGCCTCGACATCGAGCGCAAGGCCGCACTCGTCCGGGACCAGATGGAAGCCGCGTTCGGTCAGGCCAAGTCCCGTCCCGCGGACGTGCGTTGGGACCTCGCCCGCACCGATCACCCCGACGCCCCCACCGAGGAGACCGCCAGCGCCCTCTTCCGGCTCGTCGTACGGGACCCGGACCAGGAAGTCGTCGGACGAGCACTGAGCGGGGCCGCCATCGAACTCGCCCTCGCCAGCTACCCGGGCTTCCATGTGCTGACGCCACCTGGAAAGGGGGCGCCCTATGGGGTCTTCGAGGATGTGTACGTCCCCCATGGCGCCGTCCCACATGTGGCCGTCCTCCATGACGGGCGCCGCCTGCCTGTGCCTCCGGCCCACGACACCCTCGTACTTGAAGCAGTGCCGCAGCCGCCCTTGCCCGAGCCGTGGCCGTCCACCGGACGGACCCGCCGCGCCCCCCTCGGCCTCGTCGCCGGCGCCCGCAGTGGTGACAAGGGCGGGAACGCCAACGTCGGTGTCTGGGCCCGCGGCGACGACGCCTGGCGATGGCTCGCCCACGCCCTCACCGTCGACCGTTTCCGCGAACTCCTCCCGGAGACAGCCGACTTGACCGTCACCCGGCACGTCCTGCCCAACCTCCGCGCCCTCAACTTCGTCGTCGAGGGAATCCTCGGCGAGGGCGTCGCCGCCCAGCACCGTTTCGACCCGCAGGCCAAGGCGCTCGGCGAATGGCTGCGCTCCCGCCACCTGGACATCCCGGAGGCACTCCTGTGACCGTCCTCTCCTCCGCCCTGGACCCGGTCGGCCCCGACTACCGGGCCAACCGCGACGCCATGCTCGCCAAACTTGACCAGTTGACCGCCGAGCACGCCAAGGCCCTCGCAGGCGGCGGCCCCAAGTACGTCGAACGGCACCGGAAGCGCGGCAAACTGCTCGCCCGTGAGCGCATCGAGCTGCTCCTCGACCCCGACACACCCTTCCTGGAACTGTCGCCGCTCGCCGGGTACGGCAGCGACTACACCGTCGGCGCCTCGCTCGTCACCGGAATCGGTGTCGTCGAGGGCGTGGAGTGCCTGATCACCGCCAACGACCCCACCGTTCGCGGCGGCGCCAGCAACCCCTGGAGCCTGAAGAAGGCCCTCCGCGCGAACGACATCGCGCTCGCCAACCGGCTGCCCTGCATCAGCCTCGTCGAGTCCGGCGGCGCCGATCTCCCTTCCCAGAAGGAGATCTTCATCCCGGGCGGGGCCATCTTCCGCGACCTCACCCGGCTCTCCGCCGCCGGGATCCCCACGCTCGCGGTCGTGTTCGGCAACTCAACGGCCGGCGGCGCGTACATCCCCGGCATGTCCGACCACGTGATCATGGTCAAGGAGCGGGCGAAGGTCTTCCTCGGCGGGCCGCCCCTCGTCAAGATGGCGACCGGCGAGGAGAGCGACGACGAGTCGCTGGGCGGCGCGGAGATGCACGCGCGCGTGTCGGGACTCGCCGACTACTTCGCCGTGGACGAGCCGGACGCCCTGCGCCAGGCACGCCGCGTGGTCGCCCGCCTCAACCACCGCAAGGCGTACGCCGATCCGGGGCCGGCCCAGCCTCCCAAGTACGACCCGGACGAGCTGCTCGGCATCGTCCCCGGCGATCTGAAGACCCCCTTCGACCCGCGCGAGGTCATCGCCCGCGTCGTCGACGCCTCCGACTTCGACGAGTTCAAGCCCCTCTACGGGACGAGCCTGGCGACCGGCTGGGCCACCCTGCACGGCTATCGTGTCGGCATCCTCGCCAACGCGCAGGGCGTGCTGTTCAGCGAGGAGTCGCAGAAGGCCGCCCAGTTCATCCAGCTCGCCAACCAGCGCGACATTCCCCTGCTCTTCCTGCACAACACCACCGGCTACATGGTCGGCAGGGAGTACGAGCAGGGCGGCATCATCAAACACGGCGCGATGATGATCAACGCGGTCAGCAACAGCCGCGTGCCCCACCTGTCCGTCCTCATGGGTGCCTCCTACGGCGCCGGCCACTACGGCATGTGCGGCCGCGCCTACGACCCCCGCTTCCTCTTCGCCTGGCCCAGCGCCAAGTCGGCCGTCATGGGCCCCCAGCAGCTCGCCGGCGTCCTGTCGATCGTCGCCCGCCAGTCGGCGGCCGCGAAGGGACAGCCGTACGACGAAGAGGCGGACGCCGCCCTGCGCGCGATGGTGGAGCAGCAGATCGAGTCCGAGTCCCTGCCGATGTTCCTGTCCGGGCGGCTGTACGACGACGGCGTCATCGACCCGCGCGACACCCGCACCGTCCTCGGCCTGTGCCTGTCCGCCATCCACACGGCGCCTTACGAGGGCGCGCGCGGTGGCTTCGGCATCTTCCGAATGTGAGGGATTTTCTCTTGATAGGGACTGTGCTCGTCGCCAACCGTGGCGAGATCGCCTGCCGCGTCTTCCGCACATGCCGTGAGTTGGGAATCCGAACGGTCGCCGTGCACTCGGACGCCGACGAAAACGCCCTCCACGCGCGCGTGGCCGACGCGACGGTACGGCTGCCGGGGGCCACGCCCGCCGAGACGTATCTGCGCGGCGACCTGATCGTGAAGGCGGCCGTCGCAGCCGGCGCGGACGCCGTGCACCCCGGCTACGGCTTCCTCTCCGAGAACGCCGACTTCGCACGCGCCGTCCGCGACGCCGGCCTCGTCTGGATCGGGCCGCCCCCGGAGGCGATCGAGGCTATGGCGTCCAAGACGCGTGCCAAGGAACTCATGGGGATCGAGCCCCTGCGCGAGGCCACCGAGGCCGACCTGCCGGTGCTCGTGAAGGCGGCCGCAGGCGGCGGGGGGCGCGGAATGCGCGTCGTGCGCCGCCTGGAGGAGCTCAGCGCCGCCTTGGAGGGCGCGCGCACCGAGGCCGCGAGCGCCTTCGGCGACGGCGAGGTCTTCGTCGAGCCCTATGTGGAGGGCGGCCGGCACGTCGAGGTGCAGATCCTCGCCGACACACACGGCACGGTGTGGGCTCTCGGCACGCGCGACTGCTCCCTCCAGCGCCGCCACCAGAAGGTGATCGAGGAGGCCCCGGCGCCCGGGCTCTCGGAGGGGCTCGCGGAGGAGTTGCGCGCGCTGTCCGTACGCGCCGCGCGCGCGGTCGACTACGTGGGCGCCGGCACGGTGGAGTTCCTGGTCGCCGACGACAAGGCCCACTTCCTGGAGATGAACACCCGCCTCCAGGTGGAACACCCCGTCACGGAAGCCGTGTTCGGCATAGACCTGGTCGCGGAGCAGATCCGCGTCGCCGAGGGCCACCCCCTCGCCGACACCCCGCCACACGCGCGTGGCCACGCGGTGGAGGCCCGCCTCTACGCCGAGGACCCCGCCGACGACTGGACCCCCCAGACGGGCACCCTGTACCGCCTCACCGTCCCGGACGGAGTACGCCTGGACACGGGCTACGAGGGAGGCGACCCGATCGGCGTCCACTACGACCCGATGCTTGCCAAGGTCATCGCACACGCCCCCACGCGCGCGGAGGCGATCCGCAAACTGGCGGGCGCACTGGAGCGGGCAACGATCCACGGCCCGACCACGAACAGGGCCCTCCTGGTGAACTCCCTGCGCCACGAAGAGTTCACGTCGGCCCGCATGAACACCGCCTTCTACGACCGCCCCCTCGCCGCCCCCGCCTTCACCCCGGACCCGCACGCCCCGCTGGCCGCGGCCCTGTCCGGCGCTCATGGCCGCTCCCGTTTCGGCGGCTGGCGCAACGTGCTGTCGCAGCCCCAGGTCAAGCGCTACGCGATGGCGGGCGAGGAGTACGAGGTCCAGTACCGGCACACGCGCGAGGGCCTCGCGGCCGACGGGGTACGGGTCGTGCACGCCGACGCGCGTCTGGTCGTACTCGAAGTGGACGGCGTGCAGCGGAAGTTCGAGGTCGCGCGGTACGGCGACGAGGTGTACGTGAACAACACGGCACTGAAGGCCCTGCCCCGCTTCCCTGACCCGGCAGCCCAGCACGCACCGGGCTCTCTCCTCGCCCCCATGCCGGGAACGGTGGTCCGGGTGGCCGAGGGCTTGGCCGCAGGAGCCGCTGTACGGGCCGGAGAGCCCCTGCTGTGGCTGGAGGCGATGAAGATGGAACACAAGATCACAGCACCGGTCACAGGAACGCTGAGCGCGTTGGGCGTAGTACCTGGACAGCAGGTGACGGTCGGCCAATTGCTGGCGGTAGTGCAAGAGACCTAAGGGGCGCGGGGCTGCATCAATTTGCGGCTACCGCCGCGCGGGCGCGACCAGCCACGACGAGGGAGTCACATGACCACGACCGAAACCGAAGAACACAGGGCCCTACGATCAGCCGTAGCCGCCCTGGGCAAACGCCACGGCCGAGACTTCGACCGAGAGACCCTCTGGTCAGAGGCAGCCAAACTCGGCTACCTGGGCGTCAACCTCCCCGAGGAGTACGGAGGCGGAGGCGGAGGCATAGCCGAACTCTCCATCGTCCTCGAAGAACTCGGCGCCGCGGGCTGCCCCCTCCTGATGCTTGTCGTCTCCCCGGCGATCTGCGGCACGGTGATCGCCCGCTTCGGCACCGACGCCCAAAAACAACAATGGCTCCCTGGAATAGCCGACGGCACCCGAACAATGGCCTTCGGCATCACCGAGCCAGACGCCGGCTCGAACTCCCACCGCATCACGACCACGGCTCACCGCGACGGAGTCGACTGGCTTCTCACGGGCCGCAAGGTCTTCATCTCCGGCGTGGACATAGCCGACGCGACCCTCATAGTCGGCCGCACCGAAGACTCCCGCACAGGCCGCCTAAAGCCCAGCCTGTTCATCGTCCCGCGCGACGCGGACGGTTTCACACGGCGCCAGATCGACATGGAACTCCAGGCCGCGGAGAAGCAGTTCGAGCTGACCCTCGACGACGTACGACTCCCCGCCGACGCCCTGGTCGGCGACGAGGACGCGGGCCTGCTCCAACTGTTCGCCGGCCTCAACCCCGAGCGCATCATGACGGCCGCCTTCGCGATAGGCATGGGCCGCTACGCCCTCACGAAGGCAGTCGAGTACGCACGGGAACGCACCGTCTGGCAGGCCCCCATCGGCGCCCACCAGGCCATCGCGCACCCCCTCGCCCAGGCACACATCGACCTCGAACTCGCCCGTCTGATGATGCAGAAGGCGGCCCACCTGTACGACGCGGGGGACGACGTCGGCGCAGGTGAGGCCGCCAACATGGCCAAGTACGCGGCAGGGGAGGCGTGTGTGAAGGCGGTCGACCAGGCCGTGCACACCCTCGGCGGCAACGGTCTCACGCGGGAATTCGGCCTCGCCTCATTGATAACAGCCGCGCGCGTGGCTCGTATTGCTCCGGTGAGCCGGGAGATGATTCTCAACTACGTCTCCCATCAGACCTTGGGCCTGCCCAAGTCGTACTGACGGCCGCCCGCAACCCGCACGCGCGCGAGGAGGAACCATGTTCCGCAGCGAGTACGCAGACGTCCCGCCCGTCGAACTCCCCATCCACGAGGCGGTGCTCGGCAGGGCCGCCGAGTTCGGTGACGCCCCCGCGCTGATCGACGGCACGGACGGCACCACACTCACGTACGCACAACTGGACCAGTTCCACCGGCGCGTCGCGGCGGGGCTCGCCGAGGCGGGGCTGCGCAAGGGCGACGTGCTGGCCCTGCACAGCCCGAACACCGTGGCCTTCCCCACCGTGTTCTACGCCGCCACGCGCGCGGGTGCCTCCGTCACGACGGTGCATCCGCTCTCCACCGCCGAGGAGTTCGCCAAGCAGCTGCGCGACTCGGCGGCCCGCTGGATCGTCACCGTCTCCCCGCTGCTGGAGACGGCACGCAGGGCCGCCGAACTCGCGGGCGGCGTAGAGGAGATCTTCGTCTGCGACAGCGCGCCCGGACACCGCTCCCTCATCGACATGCTGGCCTCGACCGCCCCCGAACCACAGGTCGACATCGACCCCGTGACCGACGTGGCGGCCCTGCCGTACTCCTCCGGCACCACCGGCATCCCCAAGGGCGTGATGCTCACGCACCGGCAGATCGCCACCAACCTCGCGCAGCTCGAACCCGCCATCCCGGCCGGCCCCGGCGACCGCATCCTCGCCGTGCTGCCCTTCTTCCACATCTACGGGCTGACCGCCCTCATGAACCTGCCCCTGAAGATGGGCGCCGCAGTCGTCGTGCTGCCCCGCTTCGACCTCGACACGTTCCTCGCGGCCATCCAGAAACACCGCATCACCGGCCTGTTCGTGGCCCCGCCGATCGTCCTGGCCCTCGCCAAGCACCCGGCGGTCGCGCAGTACGACCTGTCGTCCCTGAAGTACATACTCAGCTCCGCCGCCCCCCTGGACGCCCAGCTCGCCGCGGCCTGCTCACAGCGCCTGAACCTGCCGCCGGTCGGCCAGGCGTACGGCATGACGGAACTGTCGCCGGGCACCCACGTCGTCCCCCTGGACGCCATGCGCTCCGCCCCTCCCGGCACCGTCGGCAAGCTCGTCGCCGGCACCGAGATGCGGATCGTCTCCCTCGACGACCCCGGCAAGGACCTCGGCATCGGCGAGGCCGGCGAGATCGTCATCCGGGGCCCGCAGGTGATGAAGGGCTACCTGGGGCACCCCGCCGAGACCGCCGCGATGATCGACGCGGAGGGCTGGCTGAGCACCGGGGACGTCGGCTACGTCGACGGGGACGGCTGGCTGTTCGTCATCGACCGGGTCAAGGAACTCATCAAGTACAAGGGCTTCCAGGTGGCCCCCGCCGAACTGGAGGCTCTCCTGCTCACCCACCCCGGCATCGCGGACGTCGCCGTCATCGGCGCCTACAACGACGACAACAACGAAGTGCCGCACGCGTACGTGGTGCGCCAGCCGTCGGCCACCGACCTCTCCGAAGGAGAGGTGATGATGTACGTCGCCGAGCGCGTCGCCCCCTACAAGCGGGTCCGCGAGGTCACCTTCATCGACGCCGTGCCGCGGGCCGCCTCCGGGAAGATCCTGCGGCGTGAACTCAGGGAACCCAGGGGGCGTTCGTGACGTTGATCGGTCATACGCGCGCGCGGGGTGTCACGACGCTCACCCTGGACTCGCCGGGCAACCGCAACGCGCTGTCGGCGGCGCTGGTCGGCGAGCTGGCGGACGCGCTGACCGAGTGCGGCAAGGACGAGGACGTACGCGCGGTCCTCCTCACCCACACCGGCAACACGTTCTGCGCGGGCGCCGACCTGCGTGAACCACCGCACCCCGACGCGTTCGTCGCACTCCTCCGCCAGATCGTCGACCTGCCCAAGCCGATCGTCGCCCGCGTCACCGGCCACGTACGCGCGGGCGGCCTCGGCCTGCTCGCCGCCTGCGACATCGGCGCGGCGTCGACCGAAGCCACCTTCGCCTTCACAGAGGTACGGATAGGGGTCGCCCCGGCGGTCATCTCCCTGCCCCTGCTGCCCCGCACCGACCCCCGCGCCCTCTCCCGCTACTACCTGACCGGCGAGCGCTTCGACGCCGTCGAGGCGGCCCGTATCGGCCTCCTCACGGCGACGGGCGACGACGTGGACGCCGTACTGGAACCCATCCTCGACGGCCTGCGCCGCTCCTCACCACAGGCCCTGGCCGAGACGAAACAGCTGCTCACGGCTAGGGTGCTGGAAACCTTCGACCGGGACGCGGACGCCCTGACCGCACTCTCGGCCCGCCTGTTCTCCTCCGCACAGGCCCGCGAGGGGATGACGGCCTTCCTCGAACGACGGGATCCCGCATGGGTGGTGTGAGCACGATCGGCGACCGCGCGGAACGCGTCCCCAAACAGGACCGCAGCCGCGCCACCCGCCAGCGGCTCCTCGAAGCCGCCGTGTCCTGCCTGGCCGAACACGGCTGGGCAGGCTCCACGGTCTCCGTCGTCGCAGAACGCGCCGGGGTCTCCCGAGGCGCCGCCCAACACCACTTCCCGACCCGCGAGGACCTCTTCACGGCAGCCGTCGAGTACGTGGCCGAGGAACGCTCCACCGCCCTGCGCGCCCTGTTCCCGGAGGGCACCGCCGACCGCCGCGCGGTGATCGAGGCCCTGGTCGACCTCTACACCGGCCCCCTGTTCCGTGCCGCCCTGCACCTGTGGGTAGCCGCCTCCAACGAGGACCAACTACGCCCCAGGGTGACCGAACTGGAGGCCCGCGTAGGCCGGGAGACCCACCGCATCGCTGTAGACCTCCTGGGCGCGGACGAGACGAGACCGGGCGTAAGAGAGACGGTCCAGGGCCTCCTGGACATGGCAAGGGGCTTGGGCCTGGCCAACCTGCTGACGGACGACAGGGGAAGGCGGGAACGAGTGGTAGCGCAGTGGGCGGCACTCTTGGAAGAAACGCTCAAGTGAGACACCTCAGGGGCGCGGGGAACTGCGCGACCAGCCACAACGGCCCCGCAGTCGCCCACGCTCCTTGAGCACACCCTCAGTGGGCGATATCCGCATACCCCTCGATCGCCTCCGGACCACGCGACCCGGGCCCGATGTACCGCGCAGAAGGCCGCACAAGCCGCCCCGTCCGCTTCTGCTCAAGAATGTGCGCCGACCACCCGGCAGTCCGCGCACACGTGAACATCGACGTGAACATGTGCGCCGGCACCTCCGCGAAGTCCAGCACGATCGCCGCCCAGAACTCGACGTTGGTCGCCAGCACCCGATCAGGCCGCCGAGCATGCAGCTCGGCCAACGCGGCCTTCTCCAACGCCTCGGCGATCTCGAACCGCGGAGCACCAAGCTCACGCGCGGTACGCCGCAGCACGCGCGCGCGTGGATCCTCGGCGCGATACACACGGTGACCGAAGCCCATCAGCCGCTCACCCTTGTCGAGGGCCTGGCGGACGTACGCGTCCGCGTCCCCCGTCCGCTCGATCTCCTCGATCATGCCGAGGACACGGGAGGGCGCGCCGCCGTGCAGCGGCCCGGACATGGCACCGACGGCACCGGAGAGGGCAGCCGCGACATCCGCGCCGGTCGAGGCGATGACCCGCGCGGTGAACGTGGACGCGTTCATGCCGTGCTCGGCGGCAGACGTCCAGTACGCGTCCACGGCCGCGACATGCTTCGGGTCCGGCTCGCCCCGCCAGCGGATCATGAACCGCTCGACGACGGACTGCGCCTTGTCGATCTCGCTCTGCGGCACCATCGGCCGCCCCTGACCGCGCGCCGACTGAGCGACGTACGACAGCGCCATGACGGCGGCGCGGGCGAGGTCGTCGCGGGCCCGCTGCTCGCTGATGTCGAGAAGCGGTTTCAGGCCCCACACGGGGGCGAGCATCGCGAGCGCGGACTGTACGTCCACCCGGATGTCACCGGAGTGGACCGGGATCGGGAACGGCTCGGCGGGCGGCAGTCCGGGGTTGAACGCCCCGTCGACCAGCAGCCCCCAGACATTGCCGAACGAGACGTGACCGACCAGATCCTCGATGTCGACGCCCCGGTACCGCAGCGCGCCGCCCTCCTTGTCCGGTTCGGCGATTTCCGTCTCGAACGCGACGACTCCTTCGAGCCCGGGTACGAAGTCGGACATCAGGCGGCTCCTCATGATGTGTACGGTGAGTGGGGTGTGACGTATGGGGTCTGTGGGGTTGCCGGCTTCCGTCGGCTGTCGTCCGTGGCCCGCCGGGACGGTGCGGGTGCGGGATCACAGCTGTCAGGAAGGATCTCGAAGGGTCTCGGTTCCGGTTCCACGGTCGCTCTCAGGACTCGCGGTCCGAAACGTTCACCCCGGTGATGCCCCGAACGGTCGACGGTCATCCAACTTCATCCCAACCGGAACGGCATCAGCACGATATCCCCGAGTGCCACCCTTGGGGAGAGTGCGCGGCACTGAGTGCCACGCAAATCACGTCGGGTTTGAACCGGACCCACCCGTGCGGGCTCCGGCACGCACGCATTACGGCAAGATGACCAACTTGAATCCTCCCCTCTCGAAGTGGAGGGGATTCCTGGCTCACGTCGGCTGGCGAACCCGCGGTCCGGCAGCTCTTACACGATCAGCACCAGCCGGGTTGAGACCAGCCCGGACGAGCATCACGCGGGCGGAGTTCTTGTCCCTACGCGGTGCAGGCGTAGGTTCGCATCGAGAGAGGCAGTGCGTGCTTGGTTCTCGCTCCGCACTGTGCGCAGTCCATGGTGGTGTGCGCAGGGTGTACGAGGTGGAGTTCACGGCCGTGCTTGCGGGCCATGTGGATGAGGGCCTGTTTGGTCGCGCCGATCGCGGCGTCGGCGGCCTTGCTGGCCATGGCGGACTTGGCGAGGAACTTCGGGCGGAAGTCCTCGACCGCGAGGCGGTCATGGTCGCGGACTACGCGCTTGGCCCACTTGCGGCCGGTGTCCTGCCGCTGCCGGGCGGCCTTCTTGTAGACCTTCGCCCGCAGCTTCTTCGCTTCGCGGTAGCCCTTCGACCCAGCCTGCCCCTTCTTGGGCTTGCGGCGTGCCATCATCCGGTCGTACCGGGTCAGTTTGGCGGTGGCCTTCTTGCCGTGCTGGGCGTGTGGGAGGTCGTGGGCGTCCGAGGTGGTGGTGGCGGTTTCCTTGACGCCCCAGTCGATGCCGATGTCCCGCCCGGTGACGGGCAGGGACTCGGTGGCGGTACCCACGACGAACGAGGCGTACCAGTGGCCGAGGCTGTCGTGGTAGACGCGGACGGAGGACGGCGGCTTGGGCAGATCGCGAGACCACACCACGCTCAACACGATCCCGCCCGCGAGATGCAGGCGCTCCTCCTTGATCCGGAACCCGCGCTGCGTGTAGTTCAGCGTCGGGTCGGCTGCGCGCTTTTTCTTGTGCTTCGGCATCCCGGCCCGCTGCCGTTGCGGCAGCCGGGCCTTGATGTCCTTCAGGGCCTTGGCGCGGGACTTGGTGAAGTCGCGGATGGTCTGCTGCTGCGGGACCGAGCTGCCCTCGCGCAGCCAGGGGTTCGCGGTGCGGGCCTCGGTCAGCATCTTGTCCAGCCGGGCCGGACCGCACTTCTCGTCCTCGGCGTGCGCCTTCTTCGAGCGGGCGCAGCACTCGTTCCAGATCCACCGACACCGCGCCCACTCCGCCTCAAGGGCGGTGAGAGCGGTCGACGACACGCGCAGACGGAAGGTGCACCGGGCGTGCCTGGCATCCTCTGTCTGTCTTTTTGCCGTCTTCATGACGTCAAACATACAGTAACCCGCCGCTCTCGGGCCACTACAGTGGTGGCATGGTTGAAGAGAAGCGCATCACCGTCCGACTTCCCGCCGAACTCCATGAACGCCTCGCCGCACGGGCGAAGCGGGATCACAGGTCGGTCAACGGCGAGATCGTGCACCTCCTGGAGGTCGTCCTCGCTGATCCGTCGACACAGGGCGAATCGACCTGACGGTGATTCGCTCACCTCTGTCCTGCTCCGCCGGAGCCCGATTCTCCCCCGCAAGCGGGAGGTACCCCCACCCCGGCCTGAAGGTCGGGGCATCCTCGGAGGACCCCAGGTGACCGACCTATTCCCCGACGACCCCGCGGCGATGCGGGCGCACTACCGCGCCGAGGGCCTCGACGAATCCGCCCTCACGGCCCACCCCATGGACCAGTTCACGCGCTGGTTCAAGCAGGCGATACAGGCCGCCGCACACGGGGTGGTCTACGAGCCGAACGCGATGGTCGTCTCCACGGCGGACGCCGAGGGCCACCCCAGCTCGCGCACGGTCCTGATGAAGCAGTACGACGAACAGGGCTTCGTCTTCTACACGAACTACGACTCCCGCAAGGCACAGGACCTCGCGGCGAACCCGTACGTCTCCCTGCTCTTCCCCTGGCACCCGATGGCCCGCCAGGTCATCGTCACCGGCACCGCCCGCCGCACCGGCCGCGACGAGACAGCCGCCTACTTCCGCACCCGCCCCCACGGCTCCCAGCTGGGCGCCTGGGCCAGCGCCCAGTCCACGGTGATCTTCTCCCGAGCCGAGCTGGACGCCTCGTACGCCGAACTGAACACCCGCTACCCCGAGGGTGAGCAGGTCCCCGTCCCACCCCACTGGGGCGGCTTCCGCATCGCCCCCCAGACGGTCGAGTTCTGGCAGGGCCGAGAAAACCGCCTCCACGACCGCCTCCGCTACGTCACCGAACCGGACGGCACGTGGAGGGTGGAGCGGCTCAGCCCCTGAGGTCCTCAGTCCATGACGCCCTCAGCCCCTGAGGCTCTCTGATACGCCGGTCAGGTGGCGCCCCGCCTCCAGCGCGGCCGCCACCGCCCCCGGAATGTCCGTCACCGGGAACTGCACGTGCCGCACGACCCGTTCCCGGTCGACGACCAGCACCGCCCGCTTCAGCCGCAGCGCCTGCCCGGCCCGGAAGGTCGGCAGCCGCAGCGCCGCCGAGAACCGCAGGTCCATGTCCGACAGCAGCGGGAAGGGAATCCCCTCAGCCTTCGCGAACTCCCGCTGCTCGTCCGGCCGTTGGGTGCTGACCCCGCGCACGGCGACACCGGCGGCGCCGAAATCGTCGTACGCGTCCCGGAACAGCCGGTTCTCCAGCGTGCACCCGAGCGTGCCGGGGATGTCCGACCAGCCCTCGGGCAGCGGGCTCGGCCGGCCGGTCGCCGGGTAGCAGAACAGGACCGTCGGCCTGTCGGCGACCGGATCCAGGTCCTCCCCGGTGTGTGCGGGCAGGGTCAGCGACGGCAGCGGGGTGCCGGGCAGGGCTGCCATCCGGTGCGCCTCCGCGCTGTCGCCGTCGGCGGACGCGGTCAGCGAGCCGTCGCCGAGCAGCCAGCGGTCGGCCCAGTCCTGCATCGACACCAGTACGGGCAGCAGGGCCCGCCCGGTCGCGGTCAGCCGGTACTCGTGGCGGACGGGGCCGGTCTGGTACGGCACCTTCTCCAGGACCCCGCTGTCCACAAGATGGCCCAGGCGCTCCGCGAGCACCTTGCGGGAGATGCCCAGCTCCTCCTGGAGCTCGTCGAAACGGTGATGCCCACGGGCCGCCTCCCGCACCAGCAGCAGACTCCACCAGTCGCCGATCACGGCCGCCGCCTGCGCGATCGCACACGCCGCGTCCCGCTCGGGTACGGCACGCCCCACGGTGTCCTCCGCTCCTGATTCCTGTCCTGATTCCTGTCCTCATCCCTGGACACCATCTTGCGCCACCAGCTCAGTTCCCGATAGAAACCCTGGTGAGAAGTGAGTTCCCAATAGGAACTCACTCGGATTCGAGGGGGATCGGATGGCCACAGCCACAGCCACAGCCACCGCCTGGCGCACCGGCCTGGCGACCACCCGGCGCACCTGGCACATGACAAGACGCGCCTACCCATGGACGTACGCCGTCGGCACCGTCCTGCCCGCCGCCCTCACCATCGCACTCGGCTACCTCGGCTACCACGCCATCGGCGGCGGCGAGACCGGCGCCGACTTCGAGCAGGGCAGCGGCACCAGCGACTACCTCGCCTACCTCGCGGTCGGGGCGACCGCGTTCCAGTTCACCGTCCGCCTCATCCTCTGGTCCGCGAAGGCCCTCATCACCGAGCAACGTCAAGGCACCCTCGGGGCCCTGCTCATCGCCCCGGCAACCCGGCTGCCGTACCTCCTCGGCTTCACGGCGTTCGCGGTGCTCAGCAGCATCGCCGAGTTCCTGACGCTGGCCGTCGTCATCGGCGCACTGGGCATCTCGATCCCGGTCGCCTCCCCGCTCGGCGCACTCGCGGGCGCCCTCGCCCTGATAGCCGCCGTCTTCGCGATGTCGGTCGGCCTCGGCGGCCTGATGATCGCGGCGGGCGAGGCCCACATCTCCCAGAACACCGTCTTCATCGTCCTGGGCCTGCTCTGCGGCTACACCTTCCCGCGCGACTACCTCCCGGCCCCCGCCCAATGGCTGGCACAAGCCCTCCCCACCACCCCCGCGATGGACGTCCTGCACGGCTCCCTCACCGGCGGCCACACCCTCACCGAACTGGCACCCCGCCTCGCGCTGAGCCTCCTGCTCACCGCCGCATACCTCCTGCTGGGCCTCAAGACACTCCCGCGCGCAGAACGCCGGGCAGTGGAAAGGACGTACTGAACGATGGCGACCGGCACCGGCACCACCAGTACTGGCATCCGAGTCCGCGACCTCCGCAAGGACTTCCCCGTCCGCGAACGCGGCCTCTTCGGCCCGCGCACCGCCAAGACGGCCGTGGACGGCCTCGACCTCGACATCCCCGCCGGCCGCATCACCGGTCTCCTCGGCCTCAACGGCGCCGGAAAGACGACCACGATCAAGATCCTCGCGACCCTGCTGCGCCCCACATCGGGCACGGTCACCGTGGACGGCCTGGACACGGTCACGGAAGCCCGCACCGTACGCCGCCGCATCAACCTCATCGCCGGCGGCGAACGCATGGTCTACACCCGCATGACCGGCCGCGAGAACCTCTGGTACTTCGGCCAGCTCTACGACGTCCCCAAGCGGGAGTTGGGCAGCAGGATGGACGAACTCCTGGCACTGGTCGGCCTGTCGGAGGCGGCGGACACCATGGTCGAGCGCTACTCGCGCGGCATGACACAACGCCTGGCGATCGCCCGCGGCCTGATCAACAACCCCGCCTACCTGCTCCTCGACGAACCGACCCTCGGCCTGGACGCCCCGATAGCCCGCGACCTGCGCCGCGTGGTGGCCCGCCTGGCCGAAGAGGGCACCGGAGTCCTCCTCACGTCCCACTACCTGGCCGAGGTCGAGGAACTCTGCGGCCACGTCTACGTCATCGCCGACGGCCGCCACCTGGCCGCAGGCAGCCCCGCCGAACTGAAGACGGCGACCGGCACCCACGGCACGGTCCGCGTGACGGTCCCGAACCCGAGCGAGGCGATCGCCCAGGTGGCGACCCGCTTCGGCGCGACGCGCACACCGGCGGCCGACGGAGGAGAGGTAATCGTCCTGCGCCACCCGGACGACATCGCGGGCCCACTGGCCGCCGCCATCGTCGAGGCGGGCGGCTCGATCAGCGCCCTGGAGATCACGGAGGCGAGCCTGGAGGACGCGATCCTGGCACTGACGGACAGGACGACGGCAGAGGCGGTCCCGGCGGTATGACCAACGCGACGATGCGCGTACTGCTGGCCGAGGGCCTGAAACAACACCGCCGCCTGTTCGGCCAACCCCTGGTCGTCTTCTCGATGCTGGTCTGGCCCATCCTCCAACTGGCCACGACCTACTACACCCTCCGCCCGGTGGCCACGGCCTCCCAGGCGGCGGCACACTGGCCCCTCGCCGCGGACCCCCACCGCCTCCTGGCCTTCCTGGCCACCGGCACCCTGGCCTACGCCTTCTTCTTCTCCCTCGTCCAGTCGGCCTGGCACCTGTCCTTCGAACGCGCCACGGGCACCCTGGAACTGCTCTTCCTGTCTCCCGCGAACCGCCTGACCCTGATGATCGCGAACGGCATCGGCGCGCTCACGCAGAACGCCTGGCTCCTGACGTGCTTCACGACGGCCGGCCTGCTGGGCTTCGGCACGCTGTCGGTCGCGTCCTGGTGGATGTACGGAGTGGTCCTGCTGTCCCTGCTGATCCCGGCGGTGGCCTGGGGCGCCTTCCTGAACAGCCTGCTCGTCTTCTCAAGGGACTCGGCATTCCTGTACACGATCCTGGACGAACCCCTGTGGTTCGTGAGCGGAGTCCGCCTGCCCCACTTCGCCCTGCCGGTGGCGGTCCAGGTGGTGGGCGCGGCGTTCCCGCTGACGGGCAGCCTGATCGCCGTACGGGGTGCACTGCTGGAGGCCCGCACGCTGACCGAACTGGCCCCGACGCTTGCCTGGTTGGGGCTGCTGAGCGCCGCGCTCCTCGGGGCGGCGGCCCTGATCCTCCGCCTCGGCGAGGCGTGGGCCCAGCGGACGGGAAAACTGAGCCTGGCGTAGCCGCCGTACACGCAGACGACCCGCGAGCTCGGGTCCCTCCGCCTGACGGCGGGGAAGCCGGCCGGACGTACCGGCGAGCTCGCGGGTCGGGTGACTGCGTGGATTTTCGGCCGGCTGCGTGCTTCTCACACACGCTGGTCCGGCACCGCACTGAATGTGGTGACGGGCCGCTAGCCCGCAGCCACCTCTTCCGTCCGGTTTGCATACATTTGCCGAACCACCTCCTCTCCGAAGTGATAGTCACACTAAGAACCTGCAAGCCGCGGATCAACCGGTTTTTCGAGATGTTGACGGCCCCGGTTCCGGCCGGAAGGTGTAGCCGTATCCGTCGCCCCGTTGCAGTAGGCGCAGATTCCGGTGGAAGACGTCGATCCGCCCCTTCGGCGTTGTAAGGCTGTGGCGTCCGGTGGCGCGAACCGAGACGCGGCCCGTCCACGTGCCCACCCACTTACCGGCAGGCACGATGGCACGTACGAGATCGCCGCTGGCGTATCCAAAGTGACGCTTGACGCGAGCCCGCCGCAGGCGCGGGAATCCGAATCGGTCCGGAGTGGTGCGTGCGTACGAGCCGCGTCCGGTGGCCTTGACGACGAGCACTCGCTCCGGCAGCCGCACGATCGCGTCGCCGCTCTCGTGGTCCAGACGTCCGACACACAACGCGTCCACCGTATGCGTCTTGTCCAGTCCCATGGCATTGCGGTTCCACTTTGTACGCGCGCCCGACCAGGGGTGCACTGGTCTGCCGAGAGTCCCCAGCGCCTTCATGAGTTGCCAGCGGGTCGCGTTCATCGCGGTAGCGTCGTTGAGCGGGGTCCTGGCTTGGCGGAGGATCTTCGTGAGGCGGGCAGGGTCGTGGGCGAGAAAGACCTCGACGGGCCTGTTGTCCTTGGCCTTGTTGCAGGGGACGCAGGCTAGGACGAGGTTGGAAATCCGGTCCGAGCCCCCTCGGCTGGAGGGTCTGAGGTGCTCGATGTTCAGAGGAACGCTCGTGGCGTCGCAGTAGGCGCAGGCGCCATTCCACTTGGCGTGCAGGTAGGCGCGGGCTTCGATCCCGGCCAGAGTTCCTCGCTGGTACTCCAACCCGCTGAGGGGCCTGCCCGCGCTCATGGAGTGGACGTCGAAGGCAATGTGCTCCACGTGGATTTCGGTGACCGGTGCGTAGTGGCAGATGCGAGCTGTCAACGAGTAGGTGGTACCGACACGGTGGCGCAGGGAGGGCGGTAGCCATCCTGCTGGACGGGTCCGGTTGTTCGGACGGGGTGCTCGGTAGCGGTGGTTGGCGGAACGACGCCTGTGCCGGTACCCCGCGCGCTGTCGCATGCACAGGCGGATCTGGTCACCGCGATGCTGAAGCTCGACCGAGACCAACCCGCGCCTGACGGTGATCACAACTCCTTGCCCGTCGACTTCCTTCTTCTCGTCGGTGACGGCGAGGCCTGTCTCTTTGGACCCGGGGTCGATCCGTAGTTGTACGCCGTCGACTTCTGACTCGGCGAGCGTGCGGTCCTTCAGCCGGATGGCGAAGGGCACCTGCCGGGCGACAACCGCCCTCCCCTTGCCCAGGAGTTCGCGGGCGCGGGCGGGGTGACAGGGCATGAGAGGTCGCCCGTCCTTGGAGAGGACGAAGACTCTGCTTGCGCTGATACCACCCGAGTACGACTGATCGTGCGTAGGAGCGTCACCGCTCCCGTTCTCTGCCGCCTCCGCTGCCATGGCAACGTTCTTGGCGTGACGCCGACGGGCTCCGGTGCCGTGCCTGTCGATCTCCCCTCGCCCATGTTCCCTGTCGGTGCCCCGCGCTGTGGCGGGGTGTCCGTGAGTCGTTTCGTCCCTGCTCCCAGGGGTGTCTGCTCCCACGGATTCCAGAGCAGGCTGCTGAGGAAGCACAGCCTGGTGGGTCTGCTCGCCTACAGGAAACGTAGTCATCTAGGGCACCTCCTTGATTCTCAGATCGCGATGACTCGGGCTGGTCAGCCGACAACCTTGCGGTCGGGGAGCGACTGACCTCGCGCGTCCGGGTACCGAAGACGCTAGCGATCAAGCTGCGAGCGGAGGACCGGATCCACCTATGACGCTCATCCGTGCGAAGAATCCCAAAAACTCGAATGTGTAGCCGATCTTGCTGTTAAAGGCGTCCCTCAGCCATCGGAGAGAAAGAGCCCGGCCAGCCGCGGCAGCCTCCGCCGCATCTCGCCCGCATCGTCGAAGTCGAAGTCCTCCCCCATGTCGGTCCCGGGACCGCGGTCCGGGCGGTCGGCCTCGTACCGCTTCCAGGCCGCGTAGAAGTCGTCCCGGTCGCCGGTGAGGTGCTCGTAGGCTTCGGCGGCGCAGTAGTTGACCTCCTCGTAGAAGAGCGCACGGTCCTCGAAGTCGGAGGCTGCGGCGATGACCTCGGGGTGGTCGGCGAGGCTGTCGGGGGCGGCCACGGCACGCTCGTACCAGGTGCGTCCTTGGGCGATCAGGCCGGCGCGGAAGTCCATGAAGCTGTCGTCGGAGCAGCCGCCTCCTATGAGGTAGGCGGCGGCCCAGACGTCCCAGCGGTAGAGGGCGTCGTGGAGGGCGTCGAAGTTCCTGGTATTCCAGGATGTCGTGCTTGGGGCGGTGGGTCAGAAGGGCCACGAGCGCCTGGTCCAAGGGGTGGTCGGGTGTTGTGTTCGAGCGTGCTGTCTCGATGAGTTTCCAGAACTCGTCCGTCTTCATGGCTGGGTACCTTGCCAGCGGGGTCTGACAACGCCCGGTGCGAGCATGTGCCCATGCGTGCGCTGACCGAGTTGACCGATGCCGAGGATCCTGCCTGGCCGGTGCTGATGGAGGAGGTGGCGTCGGCCTCTGTGCCGGTGCGGGTGCTGGCGGCTGATGAGGAGCGGGGGAGGGCGGCTCTGTTGCAGATGCAGGTGACTTCCCGGTCGTTTCTCGGGGCTGTGGCCTTGTGCAGTGGTGGGTTGCTGGTCGATGACGGGTGGCTTCGGGTGTACGGGAGTCCGAGGGCGGACGACCCGGTGGGGATGCCTGGGCTGGCGCAGGTCAACAGATTTCCGGTGGGCTTCGACGCGGCGTGGGCACCGGAGGGCGGGCTCGTCGTGGCGCACGACGTTCTCGGGGGTGTCTTCGTGCTCAACGGCGGTGACTGCGCTGCCGTCGGGCGGCCCGGTGAGCCCGGCGAGATGGTCTACCTCGCTCCGGACTCGTTGCGGTGGGAGCCGCTGGAGGCGGGGTATGCGGCTTGGTTGCCGTGGGTTCTGGGCGGCGGGATCGGGGGGTTCTACGACGGACTGCGGTGGCGTGGCTGCCGGGACGAGGTGGGGGACCTGTCGGGGAATCAAGGGTTGTCGATTGTCCCGTTCCTGTGGTCCCGTGAGGCTCGGGAGGACCTGGCGGGAACCAGTCGTCGGCCTGTGGCCATGGCTGAACTGCTGGGGTTGAACGCGGAGTTCTGCTCGCGGTTCGACGGGGTGGGGCCTGGGTTTCTCGGGGTTGTATAGCCGAGTGGGGATTTCCCTCATGGACGGCCCCGTGCTGATCATTTAGCGTTCCGCGCATGGCGGATAAGCGTGCGGGGCGGTGGGCGATTCTGAGTGGGTCGACCTTTGAGGAGCAGATCGGGTACGCGCGTGCTGTGGTCGACGGGGACTGGGTGCATGTGTCGGGGACGACCGGGTTCGACTACGCGGCGATGACGATCTCGGATGACGTCGTGGAGCAGGCCGAGCAGTGTCTGCGTAATGTCGGGGCCGCGCTGGCGGAGGCGGGGTGTTCGTTCGCCGATGTCGTGCGGGTGCGGTATCTGCTGCCCGCGCGGGAGGACTTCGAGCCGTGCTGGCCGGTGCTGCGGCGGGTGTTCCGGGAGGTGCGGCCGGCGGCGACGATGATGGTGTGCGGGCTCTCGGATCCTCGTATGAAGTTCGAGATCGAGGTCTATGCGAGGCGGCCGGGGGATGCCTGATCTCCCCGATCTTTCCGATCTTCCCTTGGGGTTTCGGGTGGCGCCGGTGGACGGTGCCGCCATGCTCGGTGAGTGGCGGCATGTGCACAACGTGATCGTGCCGCCTGCTGCCATGTCCCTCGATGCCGTGCGGGAGCGGAGCGGGCGGTACCGGCTGGAGAACGCCTATGTCGGGGACGTACTCGTTGGGCGCTCGACCGTTCGGCCTCCCGAGGGGGGACGAGGCCGTGGCGACCCTTATCGCGCGCGTGCTGCTGCCGATGAGGACGGGCTGCGGTTCGCGCTCGCGCGTGGGTTTGTCGAGGTCGAGCGGTATGTGTTGCCGGGGGAGAGCGACCTGTGGATCGACCTGAGGCTCGGGCAGGCGTGAGTTTCCGGCGTACAACGATTCCCCCAATCTTGCGGGAACCCGGTGTGTGCTGCGTCACGTTCGAGTTGAATGATTGTTAGTGAGCGAATCGACGCGCCGTTACTGCGGACGCAGCCTGCAGGGGGTCCAGGTGAGTGCTTCCCGGCGTAGTGGGACCACCGACGAGCTGGGGCCGGACGAGCCCGAGCCCGAGCGGGTCGGTCCGGAGGGCCCTGGTGGGTCCGATCTGCTTGCCGCGCTGCTGGATGGCATGGACGCGGCGCTGTGCGCGTTCGACGCCGACGGGGTCGTCACTCACTGGAACCGGGAGGCCGAGCGGATTCTCGGCTGGACCGCCGCCGAGGCCGTCGGGCGGCACGGGTTCGCCGGGTGGGCCGTGCGCAGTGCCGACGCCGAGGAGATCGAGGGGCGGCTGCTGTCCGCCATGCAGGCGCCCGGGCGGCAGGTGCACGAGTTCGCGTTGCTGACCAAGGACGGCGGGCGGGTGCTCGTACGGACGCAGTCGGCTGCCGTGCGCGGGCCCGACGGGAAGCCCGCCGGGCTGTACTGCGCCTTCAGCGAGGTGCACGCGCAGATCGATCTGGAGCGGTCGATCGCGCTGAGCGAGGCGTTGTTCGAGGACGCGAGCTGGGGTGTCGTGCTGGTCGACGCGGATCTGCGGCCGGCCGTCGTCAACGCGCATGCGGCCCGGTCGCTGGGCATCGGCCGTACGTCCGTCCTGGGGCGGCCGCTCGGCGAGCTGCTCGCCCAGGGTGTCGAGGAGCTGGAGAGCGCGCTCACGCATGTCCTCGCCGAGGGCGCCCCGCCCGCGCCCGCCGAGATCTGGGTGAGTGTGCGCACTCCGGAGGGCGAGCAGCGGCGCTGCTGGCGCAGTGGGTTCCTGCGGCTGGCCTCGCCGCTCGCGGAGGAGCCGGTTCCGCTGGGCGTCGGCTGGCTGTTCCAGGACATCACCGAGTCCAAGCAGGGCGAGCAGGAGGCGGCTCTGCTGCGCTTCCGCACCAACCAGCTGCACCGGGCCGCGCGGGCCGCCGCCGAGTGCGAGGACCCGCGGGAGGCTGCCACGGTCCACCTGGACTTCTCGCTCGCCGGCTTCGCCGACCACGCCCTCGTCGACCGGGTGGCGGGCGCGCCGGTGGCCGACGGCGAGCTGTCGGTGCCGGTGCGTCTGGTACGGGTCGCCGCCACGCCCTCCGGAGCGCCCGGGCCGAGCCTGCTGACCGGGCAGGCCGGGCTGCCCGTGCGGTACGGCACCGGGCATCCCGCCCTGCAGTGCGTGGAGCGGGCCGGATCCGTGCGCGCGAGCGTGGGCACCGTACCGGCAGAGCAGGCCCGCGAATGGGCCCTGGCGCGGCGGTGGCCGACGGACACGGTGCACGCGCTGTGCGCGGTGCTGCGCAGCCGGGGGCGGACGCTGGGTGTCGTGACGTTCCTACGGGGGTCCGGGCGCAGCCAGTTCGAGCGGTCCGACGCGGTCTACGCCGAGGACGTGGCCGTACGGATCGCGGCGGCCCTGGATCTGGCGGCGGAGGAGAGGGAGCGGTAGCGAGCCTGTCGCCTCAGCGGCGGTAGAAGATCCGGTCCGCGTACTTCTCGAACACGCGGCTGTTCCACTCGTGGCCGCCGTCGACGTTCCCGGAGCGCAGCAGCGGGGGCTCGATGCCGCGGTCCGCCAGCACGCCGGCCGCCGTGGCCATGACGGCCTGGAGGAGGGCCGCGGTGACGACCGTGGAGGCGGGGGCGAAGGGGGCCGGGATGGTGTCGAGGGTGAGTTCCGCGTCGCCGATCGGGATCTTCGAGTCGAGGACGATGTCGCAGTGGTCCTTCAGGTACGTCCCCGAGGCGTGCCGTGACGTCGTCTCCGAGGCGTACGCCACCGAGGTCACGCCGATGACCTTCACTCCGAGCGCGCGGGCGTGCTGGGCCATCTCCACCGGGAGCGCGTTGCGGCCGGAGAGCGAGATGATCACGAGGGCGTCGCCCGCGCGGAGCGTGGACGTGTCGAGGACGGCGGTCGCGAGGCCGTCGACGCGCTCCAGGGCGGAGCCGAGGGTGGCCGGCATGACGTCGACGCCGACCGCGCCGGGCACGGCGAGCAGGTTCATCAGGGCGAGGCCGCCGGCGCGGTAGACGATGTCCTGGGCGGCGAGCGAGGAGTGCCCGGCGCCGAAGGCGAACAAGCGCCCGCCGGCGGCGACGGTGTCGGCGAGGAGCGTGCCGGCCGCGGTGATGGGCTCGGCTCCCTCGTCGCGGACCTGCTGGAGCAGGTCGATCGCGGCGTCGAAGAACTGCCCGGCCAGCTTGCCGTCGCTCATGCGGGTCCCTCCCGGTGTGGGTGTGCCGCGGATCACGGTGCGGTCTGGACCAGTGCGGTGTCAATACGGTGGTGCCATTACGGCCATGAGGGCGGCGGAGATGTACTTCCACCCCCGGTTCCGTATGACTACGCGCGTCACTTCGGTCCGCGTACGTCCACGTAACCCCCTGGTTTCAACGGCGCGGCACGGTTGTCAGTGGGATGCGTCAGAATTGAGGCCAGGGCCAGCGCACGCGCCGCGGAGCCGCCGAGCTTCGGGCAGAGGTAATCGAGGGGCACGTATGTCCGGACTGATCGACACCACGGAGATGTATCTCCGCACCATCCTCGAGCTGGAAGAGGAAGGTGTGGTCCCCATGCGCGCCCGAATCGCCGAGCGGCTCGACCAGAGCGGGCCCACGGTCAGCCAGACGGTGGCGCGCATGGAGCGCGACGGTCTGGTGGCCGTGGCCAGCGACCGCCACCTGGAGCTCACCGACGAGGGCCGCCGGCTGGCGACCCGTGTGATGCGCAAGCACCGCCTCGCGGAGTGTCTGCTCGTCGACGTGATCGGCCTGGAGTGGGAGCAGGTGCACGCGGAGGCGTGTCGTTGGGAGCACGTGATGAGCGAGGCGGTGGAGCGGCGCGTGCTTGAGCTGCTGCGCCACCCCACCGAGTCGCCGTACGGCAACCCGATCCCGGGCCTGGAGGAGCTGGGCGAGAAGGACGGCGCCGACCCCTTCCTCGACGAGGGCATGGTGTCGCTGGCCGAGCTCGACCCGGGGATCGACGGCAAGACGGTCGTCGTGCGCCGGATCGGCGAGCCGATCCAGACGGACGCGCAGCTGATGTACACGCTGCGCCGGGCGGGCGTGCAGCCCGGCTCGGTGGTGAGCGTGACGGAGTCCGCGGGCGGGGTGCTGGTGGGCAGCGGCGGTGAGGCGGCCGAGCTGGAGTCGGAGATCGCCTCGCATGTGTTCGTGGCGAAGCGCTGATCGTCGTAGCACCGTCGCGGCACCGTCGTAGCGAGGCATTGCCCCGCGCCTTACAGGGAGTTGTCAACTCCTGTGGCGGGTGGGGCAGTTGTGGCGTTCCGGCGATCTCGTCGAATCGAAGATTCACTGCACCGAATCGCAGCGCTCGGACGCTTCGCGTGCGAGGCTGTCGCGTGAGGCATATGACCTGAGGGGGCGGGAGGATGTGCCGCAGTCGTCTGGAGGGCCCCGGCGCCGTGAGGCGCCGGGGCCTGTCCTCCCCTGCGCTGACCCGGAGCCCCGAGCTCCCAGGGTCATTCCCCTCGGACCGTTTTCCCCGAGCGGTCCGCCTCCCGCAGAAGATCTCCCCCCGGTGGCGGCGATCATTCCTTGAGCGAGGTCACTCGAATGAGGGGTGTTGAGCGTAGACACAGCTTTTTCGAATGAGTTTTCGATAATCTCAGGGCATCATCGAGGCATCATCAGGTGATCGATCATCAGGTCATCGATCACCAGGGCAACGAACGGGACAGCGGTACGACGGCAGGCAGGACGCGGTTCTCAGGACCGGCGGCTCGAAGCGGGAGCGAGCGGTCCGAGCGGAGCTAGGGGGGTGCCAGGACCTATGGCGCGACGCATCGACGTGACCGGGGCGGGGGGCGTACGCCTTGCCGCCTGGGAGTTCGGCGACCCTCCCAAGACCGACCCGGCGCACCCCGGGCCCGACCAGGAGCCCGGCGTGCTCTTACTGCACGGCCTCATGGGCCGCGCCTCCCACTGGGCGTCCGCCGCCCGCTGGCTCTCCGAGCGCCACCGTGCCGTCGCCCTCGACCAGCGCGGCCACGGCCAGAGCGACAAGCCGCCCGAGGGGGCGTTCACCCGCGAGGCCTACGTGGAGGACGCCGAGGCCGCCCTCGAACAGCTGGGTCTGGGCCCGGCCGTCCTCATCGGCCACGCGATGGGCGCGCTGACCGCCTGGCAGCTCGCCGCCAAACGCCCCGACCTGGTGCGCGCCCTGATCATCTGCGACATGCGGGCCTCCGCACTCGGCGCGGCCTCGCAGCGCGAGTGGGCGGACTGGTTCAAGGCCTGGCCCGTCCCCTTCGCCACCCTCGCCGACGTACGCAAGTGGTTCGGCGAGGACGACCCCTGGGTGGAGCGCCCGATTCCGTCGCGTGGCGAGTTCTACGCCGAGGTGATGCACGAGTCCCCCGACGGCTGGCGCCCCGTCTTCGAACCCCAGCAGATGCTCAAGTCCCGCGAGACATGGGTGTACGACGCGCACTGGGAGGAACTCGCCCAGGTCCAGTGCCCCGCACTCGTCGTCCGCGGCCTCGACGGCGAGCTGGGCCGGGCGGAGGCCCAGGAGATGGTCCGCGTCCTGCCCCGCGGCGAGTACGCGGAGGTGTCCGGCGCCGGCCACCTCGTCCACTACGACCAGCCGGAGGCCTGGCGAACGGCCATCGAGCCGTTCCTGGACGGCGTCCTCGCCAGCTGAGCCCCGTAGGGACCTCAGCCCTTGCTGACCGCCGCCAGGATCTCCGGCAGCCGCTGTGCCGTCCGGGGCGCCGCCAGCTTCAGCCCGAGCAGGGTGATCGCCGCCCCGTACGCCGTGCCGATCGGCAGCAGCAACCAGGTCCAGTCGTCGCCGTCCGCGCTCACGTTCAGCCAGATCGTCAGGGCGATGACGGGGGCGCAGAGCAGCGCGGCGCCGACCATGCCGCCGAAGATCGCGATCCAGGCGAGGCCGGCCTGCCCGGGGGCCACGTTCTTGTAGCCCTCCTGCGGGATGGAGTACGGGAAGCGGGCCGACGCCCACGCGCCGGTCGCCAGCATCGCGCCGAGCAGCGCGAAGGACACCCCGAGCACCTCGGGCAGCTTGGGCCAGTCGCCGAGCATGGCGGTCGTCAGGACGGTCACCAGCGTCGCGTACGGCAGGGTGATCAGCAGCAACGCGAGGGCACGGCCGCGCAGTTCGACGTAGGCGTCACGGGAGGACGAGATCGTCATGGCGACCATCCAGAACGCGGACGTGTCCTGCCCGAACTGGTTGTACATCTGTACGCCGAGCATGCCGGCGGCGAAGCATGCGAAGTAGATCGAGCCGGTGCCCTGGAGCGCGTTGAACAGCGGCACGATCAGGCCGATGGCCAGGGACGTCACCCAGGCGGCCTTGGTCTTGGGGTCGCGCCAGATGTAGCGCAGGCTGCGTTCCATGACCGTGCCGGTGCGGCCGGACGGCAGCAGCCGGGACAGGCCCGTCGAGGTCCGCTCACGCGCGGCCGGTTCGGCGGCCTGGAGTGTGGAGCCGTCGGGCGCGGTCATCAGCCGGGTCAGATGCCGCGACCACATCCTCAGCAGCCCCACCAAGGCGGCGACGCTCAGGGCGAGTTGGAGCAGCGCGATCCCGTACGATCCCTCGCTCACCGAGTCCACGGCACCGATCGCCGAAGCGGGCGGCACCCACTTCAACGCATCGGCCGGACCGTCGAGTTGGGCGAGCCCGGAGGAACCCAGCCGCTGCGCCCCGAAGTTGACGAGCTGCGCCCCGATCGCGATCACCAGCCCGCTCAGCACCGCCAGATCACGGCCCTTGCGGCTGGTCAGCAACCGGATGTTGGCGGCGGCGACGGCCCGCGAGAGGGCCACGCACACCAGCAGCGCCAGGACGACGGCGACGACACCGGTGACGTAGGCCGCCCCGCCGTGCGCCACCGAGATCACCGAGCCGACGAACAGGCTGAGCGTGAACAGTGGCCCGATGCCGACCAGCGAGGCCGCGAGCAGGGCGCGCACCAGCGGGCGGGGGCGCAGCGGGAGCATGACCAGGCGCGTCGTATCGAGGGTCTCGTCGCCGCCCGGGAAGAACAGCGGCATCACGGCCCAGCCCAGCGCCATCACCGCCACCAGCAACACGACCACGGACGCGCCATGCGCGTGCCCGCGCAACGCGATCAGCCCGAGCAGCTGCAGAAAGCCGACGAGCAGCGTGAGGACGGCCGACGCGACATACGCGGCCCGCCGTCCGCCGGACTGCCGCAGCCCGTTGCGCAGCAACGACAACTTCAGCCGTACGACGACGGGGGTGATCGACGCCGTGCCCGTACCGGCGCTCACCGGGCCCCGCCGCCCAGCCAGTCGAGGTCGCTGCCGTGGTCCCGGCCGTTCGCGCCGACGAGTTCGAGGAACGCCTGCTGGAGGGAGGGGGCGTCGCCGCGCACCTCGGCGAGCGTGCCGTGCGCGCGGATGCGCCCGGCGGCCATCACCGCGACCCAGTCGCACAGCGACTCGACCAGCTCCATCACATGGGAGGAGAAGACGACGGTGGCCCCGGAGGCGGTGTAGCGCTCCAGGACCCCGCGGATGATCTGCGCCGACACGGGATCGACACCCTCGAACGGCTCGTCCAGGAAGAGGACTTCGGGATTGTGGAGGAGGGCGGCCGCGAGCCCGATCTTCTTGCGCATACCGGTCGAGTAGTCGACGACGAGCTTGTGCTGGGCCCCGGCCAGATCGAGCACATCGAGCAGTTGCGCGGCCCGCTTGTCGACCTCACCCCCGGGCAACCCCCGCAACCGCCCCGAGTAGCCCAGCAGTTCCCGCCCGGAGAGCCGCTCGAAGAGCCGCAGCCCTTCGGGCAGAACCCCGATCCGAGCCTTCACTTCGACGGGGTCCCGCCAAACGTCCCGCCCGACGACCTCAACGGTCCCATGATCGGGCCGCAGCAGCCCGGTGACCATGGAGAGGGTAGTGGTCTTGCCGGCGCCGTTCGGCCCGACCAGCCCGATGAACTTCCCTGCGGGCAACTCCAGATCGATCCCGGCAACGGCGACTTGCTGCCCAAACCGCTTCCAGAGCCCGTGAACGCGAACAGCGGCAGACGTCATGCCCGAACCCTACGTTCAGGAGACGCACCTAAGGGCGCGGGGAACTGCGCGACCAGCCACGAACAACCGTCAGTCGCCGAACTACCGATCGCGCCCACACGCATAGGCGAGCGGCGAGATCAACTCCTCCGCATCCGGCAACCACCGATTGGCAGGCGTAGGCCGACAAGCCCACTGCACAGCCCCCCGAGACCCGAACCGAGTAGGCGGCGCAGCCACATAAGCCCCCTCACCCAGCGCGACCAGATCAAGCGAGGACGGCGCCCACCCCATCTTCCGCACCAACTCCGGCACCTTCACAGAAGCCCCCGGCAACACAAAGAACTGCATCCGACGATCAGGCGTCAACGTCACAGGCCCAAGCGTCAACTCCATCCGCTCCATACGGGCCAGAGCGAGAAACCCCGCAGTCTCCGGGACGGACACCGCGTCGAACGTACGCCCAGTAGGCAGCAAGATCGACGAAGCCGGCTGCCTCTGCCACATCCGCCGAGCGACGGTCGCACTGCCGGTCGCCTGCGTCGCCCAGTCCTCCCGCGCCGGATGCGCGCCGGGCAGGGCGCACGCGGCGTCACTACACGAGCAGTGCTGCACCCCGTCGACGGCTTCCAGCCAGGTGCCCGGGAACACGTCCCAGTGGCGCTCCTCGGCATAGCGAACGGCGGTCTCCAGCAGCGATTCCCCGCGCTGCTTCGGAATCTGGGCGGCTTCGGTGCTCGCGATCGTGTCTTCCACGCTCAACTCAACTCCCCCGCCCACCTGGAGTTACGGGGGTAGCGCGCGCGGGGGAGGAGCATCGATTCCGCATATGGGGCGCATGGATGCATGTGTGGGGGCGCGCAGGAGGATCTGCGGTGGTTGCTGGGTAATCACTCGTGGGGTCGGCTTCCGCCTTTACCCCGGCAATCCTCGCATGCCTCGCATTTTCGTCACGTCTGTGGGGCATTGATCTTCTCGGCCGGATCTTTTCGGTGGAAGACACGTCAACTCGGTGCGTGGGCAGGCACCGCAGCCACAGGGGGTACGCCAATGGCCGCAAGGCCTCTCGTCGCGCGGCAGCCGAACGAACGGCTGCAGGCGCTCATCCAGGAAGCGGGCTGCTCGAACGCCGGGCTGGCCCGCCGCGTCAACATGTGCGGTGCCGAGCACGGACTCGACCTGCGCTACGACAAGACGTCCGTCGCGCGCTGGCTGCGCGGACAGCAGCCGCGCGGACGCGCCCCGGCGATCATCGCCGAGGCACTCGGGCGCAAACTCGGCCGTACGGTCACGATCGACGAGATCGGCATGGCCAACGGCAAGAACCTCGCGTCGGGCGTCGGTCTCCAGTTCTCGCCGACCGTGCTGGGGGCCATCGAGCAGGTGTGTGAGCTGTGGCGCAGTGACGTCGGACGGCGTGACTTCCTGTCCGGTTCGTCCGTCGCCGCTTCCGCGCTCGTCGAACCGAGCCGCGACTGGCTGATCTCCTCGCCGGATTCTCAGGTGGCGCGTTCGGCGGGACCGAGGGTCGGGCAGTCCGACGTGGCGGCCGTCCGCGCGATGACGCAGGCGCTCGTAGACCTTGATCACCAGTACGGCAGCGGGCATGTGCGCCCGGTCGTCGTGCACTACCTCAACAGCGTCGTCTCCGGGCTGCTCGCGGGGTCCTACCGGGAGGCGATCGGGCGGGAACTCTTCGCCGCCGTCGCACGGTTGACGGAACTCGCCGGGTACATGGCCATCGACACCGGGCAACCGGGGCTCGCCCAGCGGTACTACATCCAGGCGCTGCGGCTGGCACAGGCGGCCGGGGACCGGGGGTACGGCGGATACGTCCTCGCCGCGTCCATGAGCCACCTCGCCGCGCAGCTCGGGAACCCGCGCGAGATCGCGCAGTTGGCGCGGGCGGCGCAGGAGGGGGCGCGCGGGCGGGTGACACCGCGCGCGGAGTCCATGTTCTGCGCGGCGGAGGCCCGCGGGCACGCGCTGATGGGTGACGCGAGGGCCGCGCAGTCGGCGTCCGCGCGCGCGGTCAACGCGCTGGAGGCGGCCGATCCGGACTCCGGGGACGACCCGACGTGGATCACGCACTTCGACGAGGCCTATCTCGCCGACGAGTTGGCGCACTGTCACCGCGACCTCGGACAGGCCGAGGCGGCGGCCCGGTGCGCGCAGGAGTCCCTCGCCGGGCTCCCCGAGACGAAGGCGCGCCGGCGGGCGATCGGCTACATCCTGCTCGCCACCGCGCAGGTCCAGCAGCGCGAGGTGGAGCAGGCGTGCAACACCGGGCTCAAGGCCGTGGAACTGCTCGGCGGTCTGCGGTCCAACCGCGGCGCCGAGTACCTGGACGACTTCCAGCAGCGCCTGGAGCCGTACCGGGACGAGCCGGTGGTGCGGGAGTTCGGGGCGCGGATGGAGTTGCAGGCGGCCGCGTGACAGTTGAAGAAGGTGTGTAAAAGCGAAAGGGGGCGTGTATAGCGGAAATGAGCCCGGTTTTGTTACTGCGGTCACAGGGAAGCAGGTCAGGTCCTGTGCTGCGTGGCACCGGGCTCGGGGGACCCGGTAGCGTGAGCCGACGATTCCGAAGGTCCCCCATTAGTAGGAGTCCCGGTGACGCAGAGTGGACAGGGCGAGGAGCCCTCGGCGCGAGTCGCGCGCGAAGGCATCGTGCTGCCTTCCGACGGCGGTGAGCCGCTGCTGCCGGGAACGACGAGCGGCCACGGCGGTCAGTACGGGGCACAGCAGCCAGGTCCGTACGACGGGCAGCAGGCGGGCCCGTACGCGGGCCAGCAGCCCGGCCAGCAGCTCCCGCCGCCCCCGGCCCCGGCCGAGGGCCAGGCCTGGGGTCAGCCGTGGGGCCCCGAGCAGCAGCAGAGCCAGTACCAGAGCCCGCCCCCGCCGCCCGGCCAGGGCTGGAGCGCCCCGCCCGCCCAGCCGTGGGGCCCGCCCGAGCCGACGGCACCCGCCGCTCCGGCGTACGGCGGCAGCGGGTACGACGCGCAGTCTCCGCACTCCGCGTACGGCGGCCAGGACCAGCACAACCCGTACGCCCAGAACGGCCCGGCGGCCCCGGACAGCGCGCTCCCGCCCGCCGTCTACGCCGCCCCCGAGGCAGGTGCCCTGCCGCCCGCCGTCGACGCCGACGTGACGAGCTACTACCTGCCCCCCGTCGCCGCCCAGCCCCCGGCGGACGAGGGAGCCACCCAGTACATCCCGCCCGTCGGCCCGGGGGCGCTGCCCCCCGAGGTGCCGTCGGACGCGACGCAGTTCCTCGGACACGCCCCGCAGTCCGCGCCGCTGCCGCCCGCGGTCGGGTCCGACGCCGACGCCACGCAGTTCATCCCGCCCGTGGCCGCGCAGGCCGCCGCGGCCTCGTACGGGCTGCGGCCGGGCGGGCCCGACGACCGGCAGCCGCCGGCCGAGTTCGACAACCTCTTCCGCACCGGCCCGGGCAGCGAGAGCCCGGCCGCGGCCACGCAGCAGCTGCCGCGCTTCCAGCAGCCGCACCCCCAGCCGCCTCAGCAGCAGCCCCCGTACGGCGCCCAGCAGCCTCCCTACGCCGCTCAGCAGCCCGCCTACGCCCCGCCGCACGGCGACGGGGACGGGGACGACTGGGGTGGCCGGACCCGTTCGCGGGTGCCGCTCATCGCGGGGGTCGGTATCGCGATCGCCGTGGTCGGTATCGGCGCCGGTGCCCTGCTGAGCGGTGGCGGCGGTGACCAGAGCGACGACGACAACAAGACCGTCTCCGCCACGGCGCCCACGACCGGGGGTTCCTCCTCGGCGGCGGCCGACGTGGCCAAGCAACAGGCCGTGGCGCTGGACGAGTTGCTGGCCGACAGCGGCAGCAGCCGTACGTCCGTGATCAACGCGGTCGCCAACGTGAAGACCTGCGGCAACCTGGGCCAGGCGGCCACCGATCTGCGTGCCGCCGCCAAGCAGCGCGCCGAGCTGGTCACCCGGCTCGCCGGACTGTCCGTCGACAAGCTGCCGAACAACGCCGCGCTGACCACCGCGCTCACCAAGGCATGGAAGGCGTCCGCGGAGGCCGACAACCACTACGCGGCGTGGGCCGACCAGGCGGCGGCCGACAACAAGGTCTGCAAGAAGGGCACCGCCCGCACCACCGGCCAGACCCAGGCCGGCAACCGGGCGAGCGGCACCGCGAGCGCCCAGAAGGCCAAGGCCGCCCCGCTGTGGAACGCGATCGCGACGACGTACGACCTGACCGAGCGCCAGGCTACCCAGCTGTAGCCGTCACTCCAGGTCGGCGTTGATGAGCGTGCTCGTCACGTCGATGAAGCCGTTCCTGGCGGACACCAGGCGGCCCTTCTGTACGACCTGGAGGGTCACGTCGGCGTTGACCAGGCGGGGGAAGCCGACGGCCGCGAGCTTGTCGGAGAACTTCCACCGGAGCGTCGGCGTGAGCCCGCCCGTGCTGGCCTTGAAGCCGTCGTCGAGGGTCCGCCGTACGGTGTCGGCGCTCACCTCTCCGCCATCCAGCGACTCGACGACCTGCTTGAACACGGAGTAGGCGATCCATGTGGTCTGCACACCGGCGTCCGCGGGGTCGATGCGGTTGTCGCCGAAGGCCTGCTCGCTGATGACCTTCTTCATCGCGTCCCAGCGCTTGTCGGTCGACACCGGGTACCAGCCCGTGATGTACGCGCCCTCGTAAGGGCTGGAGGCCCCGCCGGTCGCGTCGATCGTCGTCTGGTCGACGCTGCCGAGCACGGTGGCGGTGCTCACCTCGGGGTAGTTCTCCCGGTCACGCCGGAAGGAGTCCATGAAGGCGTCGTTGCGGTCCCCGAGAGCGGGCACCACGCACCCCTTCTTCGAGGCGTTGGTGGTCGCCTGTGTGAGGGCCTTCGCCGACTGGTTCGAGTACTGGGTGGCGTCCTCCGCGGCCAGCACGTCGCCCGCGTCCTTGTGCCTGCCCGCCTCAAGGCCCGAGTTGAGCAGGACGGGCAGCTCGTCGCCCGCGATGGAGTCCGGGCGGACCAGCGAGATGGGCCCGCAGGCCGCGGCGAGCTCCTTGCCGAGGCCGGCAAGGAGCACGGGCTGGCCGCCGTTGACGGGGTAGGACATGGGGCGGGTGAACTCGTTGTTGGTGACGCCGTAGCCGCCTATGTACGGGATGCCGGCGGCCTCCAGCGGCGGGAAGAACGAGTCGGCGTACTGGCTGTAGGAGCCGATGACCGCGACGACGTTCTCCTTGACGGCGCGCCGGGCGCACTTCGAGGCGCCCACGCTGTCGTTGTTGTCGTTGCAGTTCAGGACCTTGAGCTTGCGGCCGTTGATGCCGCCGTGGGCGTTGATCCAACGGGCGTAGGCCAGGGCGAATGCGGGCATACCGGGCTTGTTGGTCGCCTTGGTGCCCTGGGGTGCCCAGGTCATGACGGTGATCTCACCCCCGGAGTCCTCCGAGGTGCCGGGGATGACTCCGCAACCGGCTGTCAGCGACACACACGCCACCAGTGCGCCCGCGGTCAGAGCGACGGATCTGACGGGGCGGGGGAGGCTCGAGAGGAAGGCGCTGCGCATGGGTCGACTGCCGGTCATACTCATGCACGATTCCGCCACATGACTAACCCGGAAGTGACCCCGGGTCAACATGTGGTGACGTGGAGGTGAATTACGGGGGCAGGTGAGGCGAGTGTGACAGGGAACGTACGATCGATGACCGTGCAAAGCTCGGAGAACTCTTCCCGTCGTGCCCGTCGCTCATCCACCATGGGCGGCATGCCACTGAACGACATGCCGTGGTGGCGCTGGCGCAGCAATGTGCGCTCCGCGCTGCACATGCTCTCCGATCCGGTGTTCCAGCAGAACGTCTGGCTGGCCGGTGTCGAGGGGTACGGGGACGTCACCGACGCCGTCTACCGCCTCGTCGAGGACACCTGGCTGGACAACTGGTCCGCCGAGAAATACGTCGGCACGATCTTCCGCGACTCCCAGGAAGCCGCGCTCGTCGACACGGCCGTACTGCGGGTGCTGCGGATCATGCACCAGGTCGGCCCCGACGCGCAGGTCTCCGCCTACGTCGACCACCACGGGTGGCCGGAGGCGGTGCGGGCGGCCCGGGACGCGCACGTGCGGATGGCTACGGCCGACGGGGAGAACCCGGACGACCCGCCGCGCACGCTGGAGGTGCTGAAGATCATGACGCGGTCCGCGTAGCGGACGTCAGTCCGCCCGGGCCTGCGGGTATGGGACCCTGTCCTGTATGAACGAGCAGTCCCCGCGCACCGCCCCTCCCGCCGAGCAGTACGTCCTCATCCTCTCCTGCCCCGACAAGCAGGGCATTGTGCACGCCGTGTCGAGCTACCTCTTCATGACCGGATGCAACATCGAGGACAGCCAGCAGTTCGGCGACCACGACACGGGGCTGTTCTTCATGCGGGTCCACTTCTCGGCGGAATCGCCGGTGACCCTCGACAAGCTGCGGGCGAGCTTCGCGGCCATCGGTGACTCCTTCCACATGGACTGGCAGATCCACCGGGCCGAGGACAAGATGCGGGTCGTCCTCATGGTCAGCAAGTTCGGCCACTGCCTCAACGACCTGTTGTTCCGCGCCAGCATCGGGGCGCTTCCGGTGGAGATCGCGGCCGTGGTCTCCAACCACACCGATTTCGCCGAGCTCGTGGGGTCTTACGACATCCCCTTCCACCACATTCCCGTGAGCAGGGACAACAAGGCGGACGCGGAGGCGCGGCTGCTTGAGCTGGTGCGTGAAGAGGACGTCGAGCTGGTGGTGCTGGCCCGGTATATGCAGGTGCTGTCGGACGACCTCTGCAAGCAGCTCAGCGGGCGGATCATCAACATCCACCATTCCTTCCTGCCGAGCTTCAAGGGCGCGAAGCCGTATCACCAGGCTCACGCCCGGGGCGTCAAGCTCATCGGGGCGACGGCGCACTATGTCACCGCCGACCTCGACGAGGGCCCGATCATCGAGCAGGAGGTCGAGCGGGTGGGGCATGGCGTCACGCCGGACCAACTGGTCGCGATCGGGCGGGATGTGGAGTGCCAGGCGCTGGCGCGAGCCGTGAAGTGGCATGCGGAGCGTCGGATTCTGCTCAACGGGCGTCGGACGGTTGTGTTCGCCTAAGGGGTCGGGGGCTTCTGTGGCATGGGCGGCTGCGGGTGGTTCGTGGCTGGTCGCGCAGTTCCCCGCGCCCCTAGAAGAAAAGGCACGTCCACTGCACTTAGGTAAGGGGCGCGGGGAACTGCGCGACCAGCCCCCACTCGCCCGCAGCCGACCCTCTACATCCGGCTCAAGCTCGCCGCAGCGAACAGCACATCCCTGATCGCCTCCCGGTCCCCCAACTGCCCAGCCGCCGCCTCCTCCGGCGACACGTGCCCGGCCGCCAGCTGACAGAACTCCACGTCGTCCAGGGCGATATGCGCAACCTCCCGCTCGGCGGAACCCACCGCACCAGGCGAGTCCAGAGGGATCAGCCACTCCCCGCCCCCAGACCCCTCGATCTCCAGCCGCAAGCTGCGCCCGGGCTCGCCCGCAGGGACGAGGTGCCGGCCGAGGCCAGGTGACGCCAGCCCCTTCCGACGCCGCTCAGCCAGTGCGGCAGGCAACATGCGGGCCGCCAGGTCGATCATGCTGTTCAGATGACGCGGGGCCGGCGGCTGGTACGGATAGTCCACGGCCTCAGCGATGTCCTCCGCATGCACCCAGCACTCGAAGGCGCGGTCGAGCATCGCATCGTGCAACGGCAACTCGAAGTCCCCGTACGGCACAGCCAGCTTCCCGGCCCCGCTGCCCGTGAACGACACCGTGCGCACCAGATTGTGGCTCTGCTCCCGCCAAGGCGCCCGCACGGACCGGGTCGGCGGAAAGTGCGAAGCACGCCAGTACGCCTCGGTGCGAGCCGTCGGCGTCTGCGCGGCCGGTGCCGTCTCGCCGAGCGGATCGTCGAGGCCGAGCGCGATCCCGACCAGGCCGTCCACGGTGAGCAGGTGGGCGATCACTCCCGCGACCGTCGTACGACGGCTCGTCGCGTCGTCGCCCTCGAACCAGCGCAGCCGCACGGGCGCGTGCCACTCCGCGTCCCCTATGTCCTGGAGCAGGGCGTCCAGGCGGGCACTCTCGGCGTCGTAGGGCGTCGCCCACTCCGGCACCGGGATACGCGGCGGCCGCCGGTCGAGGCAGCCGTCCAGGACGCGGGTGCGCAGGGCCGGGTCGAGGTCGAGGCTCTCCGCGGGGTGCAGCAGGCCGACCGCCTCGCGCAGCCGCAGCGCCTCGTCGGCGCAGGAGCCGCAGCCGCCGAGGTGCTCCTCGACGGCGACCGTCTCCTCCGGCGAGCAGGCGGCCAGCGCCCACGCCCCGAGCAGGGACGTCAGGACGCGGTGCTCAAGGACGAGGGGCGGGGGCGGCGGAGGCGTGGTGGAGTCGTCGAGCTCGGGCAGGGGGCGGCCGGTGTCCTCGACGGAGGCGCGGGGCATGGGTATGCGGGGCGACTGGTCGCCGTCCTGCCCGGTGCCGCCGCCGTTCTCGGGACCGCCGGGGCCACCGGTGCCGTCCGCACCGGTCCGCCGGGCGTTCTCCCCGCCGGGCTCGGTGTACCCCGCCTCCTCCTGCCCCTCCTCGTCCTTGCCGTCCTGCCCCTCGTGCTCGTCGTACGCCTCGAACCGGTCCGCTCCGCTCACACCGCACCCCCGTATTCGGGCGGTGCCCCGGGGGCGCCGACGTCGTGGGCGGTGGACAGGAGTTGCAGGCCCAGGCGGAGCCGGCGGCGGGCCTCGTCCTCGGTGACGCCGAGGTCGACGGCGGTCTGGCGGTAGTCGCGGCGCTGGAAGTAGGCCAGTTCCAGGGCGGCGCGCAGTGGGGCGGGCATCGACTGGACGATGTAGTCGGCGCGGGCGGCGACGGAGGCGCGGCGGACCTTGTACTCCAGCTGTTCCGTGGAGCCGTGGCCGTCCTGGGTGAGCGCGGCGGTCTCGGTGGTGCGCAGCCGCTGCACGGCGAGGTGGTGGGTCAGCGAGGCGATCCAGGAACGCAGGGGGCCGTGCTTGGGGTCGTAGGCCTCGGGGTGTTCCCAGACGTGGATGAAGACCTCGCGGGTGATGCCGTCGGCGGCTTGCTCGTCCCCGAGCACCACATGGGCGAGACCGTGCACGAGCGAAGCGAACCGGTCGTAGAGCTCACCGAGGGCCGCTGCCTCCCCGCGTGCCAGCCGCTGCTGCATCTTGCGGTCCCAGCGGGGCGGTGCGTCCTTGTTCGCCATGTGTCCCCCTCACCCGTGTTTGTGTCCAGCGTGCGTCCACCGTCTCCTCGAATGTAGTCGGCACGTCCGACACCGCACGCCCCTTTGTGGCAATGCGCGCCCCCTGTGGAGGCGACGGTGGTAGTGGACCTTCGCCTGACCTCCTGTGTCCCGCTGTGTCGTGACTACCCGCGCATCGCGACATCAGACCTGACTCGAATTCGAGTGAAGGTGATCGAACAGGATCGAATACGACTGGAACAAGCCACTCCCGACCGGTTTCCGTTTCCGGCGCGGTGTTTCAGGGAACCGCCGCTGGGCAGCCGCGCTGCAAGGAAGCGTAGGTATGGCTTCCGTTTTCCGGCGAGCGAGAGGCGTGGTGGTGACAATCAAGGTGACAGGCGGCGAGCAGGGTGAGTGGGCCGTGCTCAAGGTGTCGGGCGAGCTGGACCTGGTGACGTCGCCGGAGCTGCGCCAGCGGGTGCACGACGCGGTGGCCGAGGGCCGCCACAGCCTCGTCCTGGACCTCTCCGAGGTGCTGTTCTGCGACTCCAGCGGTGTCGGCGTCCTCATCGCCGCCCGCCGTCTCTTCCGCTCCTGCCGGGGCCGCCTGCGCCTGGTCCTCCCGGCCCATGGCGCGGCCGACGGTTCCCACGTCAACCGGGTCCTCGGCGCCCTGGGTGTACGCCGCCTCTTCGACGTCTACATCGACGTCACGGCGGCGACGAGCGAGGAGTCGAGCCCGCTGTCGGCGTAGGCGCCCCTGCCTTTGCCACATCGTTGTCGCAAAATTCCCCCGGTCTTGGCACAAGGGTCGTTTTCGTGCTCCGGGACGGGCGCCGGCGTCGTACGCTCCGTGCCAGGAGCACCCCCACGTGATGTAAGGCGGCTGGAAACGACATGGTCAGCAACGAATACGAGCGCAGGATCGCTGCCCGGTTCGCCACCTTCGACCAGGACGGCAACGGCTACATCGACCGCGAGGACTTCAGTTCGGCGGCCAAGTCGGTGCTCGCGGAGTTCGGCACGGCGGCGCGTTCCGACAAGGGGCAGGCCCTGTACATCGGCGCGGAGGCGTTCTGGCAGGGCATGGCGGGGATAGCGGACCGGGACGGCGACCAGCGCATCACCCGGGACGAGTTCGTGAACGGCGCGGTCAAGCGCCTGCGCGACAACCCCGACCGCTTCTCCGAGATCGCCCGCCCCTTCCTCCACGCGGCCCTTGACGTCGCCGACGCCGACGGGGACGGCCGCGCGACCGTCTCCGACACGGCGCGCGTACTCAAGGCTCTCGGCGCTCCTGAGGAAGTTGCCCGAGTTGCAGCCGCCACTCTCGACACCGACGCGGACGGCAAGGTGGGCGAGGCGGAGATCGTCACCTCTTTCGCCCGCTACTTCACAGTCGCCGAGTAGAGGCAAAGCACCGCCGTCGATCGTCTGCGGCGCCGTCGTGGCTGGTCGCGCAGTTCCCCGCGCCCCTTCAGGGCACCTTCACTCGACCCTTGCCGAATAGCGTTCCCTCAGCTTGTACTTGAGCACCTTCCGCAAGGTCTCGTTGCGAGGAAGGGCGTCCACCACCTCAAGCCGCTCCGGCAGCTTGTGCGCCGACAGCCCTTCCCCACGCAGATACGACGTCACCGCGGCCAGGGTCAACTCCTCGGCCCCGTCCGGCTGTTCCACCACCGCGCACACCAACTCCCCGCGCTCCGGGTCCGGTAGCCCGATCACCGCGACGTCGCCCACCCCCGGGTGTTGGTGCAGCAGATCCTCTATCTCCTTCGCGGAGATGTTCTCGCCCTTGCGGATGATCACGTCCTTGAGCCGGCCGGTGAGGATCAGATGCCCGCTGTGGGTCAGCCGTCCCAGGTCACCGGTGCGCAGGAACCCCTCCCCGTCGAACGCCTCCGCCGTCTGCGCCGCGTCCAGATAGCCCCGGCACACCGCCTCGCCGCGCAGCCGCACCTCCCCCTCCACGATCCGTATCTCCATCCCCTCCGGCGGTCGCCCCTCCGTCGTCGCGAGGTTCTCCTCCGTGTCGTCCGGCGCCCCCATCGTGATCATCGGCACCTCGGTCATCCCGTACCCGTGCGTGAGCTGCACGTCCATCTCCCGTACGACGGCGTGATACAGCTCCGGCGGCTTGGGCGCCCCGCCCCCCGCCAGCAGCCGCAGCGTAGGGATGACCTTCTGCCCGGGCTGCTTGCGCTGCTCCGCCAGGAACATCGAGTAGAACGCCGTGGACCCGCCCGCCACCGTCACCCCGTGCTTGCGATACCCCTCCAGCGCGTCCGGCAGCGCGAACTGCTCGAACATCACCGCCGGGAATCCGTACAGCAGCAGCATCACGGTGTAGTCGGGCCCGCCTATGTGCGCGTAGGGGAAGGCGATCGAGCCCACGTCGCCCGCCGAGGGCCGCAGCGCGTGGGCCAGGCACGACCCGCCCGCGATGAGCGAACGGTCCGTGTGGAGCACGCCCTTGGGGTCCGAGGTCGTCCCCGAGGTCCAGTAGATCCAGCGGACGGAGGTGCCCGCGGAGGGCGGAGCGGGCAGTAGCGACGGGTCGCCGTCGGGCAGGGTGTCGTACGCCTCGAAGATCCCCTTGGCGCCGAGCCGCCGCGCCATCGCCGTGTGGTCGAAGCCGCGCCAGACGCCCGGTACGGCGAAGTACTCGGCCTTGGACTCGCGCAGCGCGAAGCCGACCTCGCGGTCCCGGTAGAAGGGGATGACCGGCGACTGTACGGCGCCGAGGCGGGCCAGTGCGAAGGACAGCAGGGCCGTCTCGATGCGGGTGGGGAGCTGCCAGGCGACGACCGTGCCGGGGCGGACGCCCATGTCGTACAGGCCGGCCGCGACCCGTTCGGCGCGGTCGCGGAGTTCGCCGAAGGTCAGCGACCGGTCGTCCTGGAGGAACAGCGGCCGGTCGGGGGTGAGGTTCGCGCGGCGGGCCACCAGTTCCCAGAGCGTGCGGGACGCGCTCAGTGCGTGGGCGGTCTCACTCATGGCAGCAGCCCCTTCTGGATGGCGGATTAGCTGACGGACAGTCAGATCGTGGGCAGAGCGTAGGGCTCGGCGCCTTGTCGGTCCAGGGGTGCGGGGCTAGCCTGCTCGGCAAAGCGAATCTGACGGTCCATCAGATAGCTGTCGTGTCAGGCGGAGGGGACCCATGACCGAACTGCCCCGCATCATCAGCGTCGACGACCATGTGATCGAGCCCGCGCACCTGTTCGAGACCTGGCTGCCGCAGAAGTACCGGGACCGCGGCCCCCAGCCCCTCACCGCGGGCATCGGCGAGCTGGAGTACGTCGGCGGCAAGTACCGGATCACCATGGATCCGGACGGCCCGCCCACCGACTGGTGGATCTACGAGGACCTGAAGTTCCCGTACAAGCGCAACATCGCCGCCGTCGGCTTCGACCGCGACGAGATGACGCTGGAGGGGATCACCAGGGAGCAGATGCGGCGCGGCTGCTGGGACCCGGCCGAGCGGCTGCGGGACATGGACCTCAACCATGTCGAGGGCTCGCTCT
Source organism: Streptomyces sp. JLBG701 (assembly GCF_058544905.1). NCBI lineage: Bacteria > Bacillati > Actinomycetota > Actinomycetes > Kitasatosporales > Streptomycetaceae > Streptomyces > Streptomyces sp. JLBG701. Next base: position 5,114,072 of record NZ_CM178588.1, on the reverse strand, counting down.
GCTTCCCCACCTTCCCGCGCTTCTGCGGTCAGACCTTCGCCGAGGCGCAGGACAAAGAAGTGGCGGTCGCGTGCGTGCGCGCCTACAACGACTGGATGGTCGAGGAGTGGTGCGGCGACAGCGGCGGGCGGCTCATCCCGCTGTGCCTGATCCCGCTGTGGGACGTGGAGTTGGCGGTCGCCGAGATCCGGCGCAACGCCGCGCGCGGGGTGAAGGCGGTGACCTTCTCCGAGATCCCCACCCACCTCGGGCTGCCGTCCATCCACTCCGGCTACTGGGACCCGTTCTTCGCGGTCTGCCAGGAGACCGGGACGGTCGTCAACATGCACATCGGGTCCAGTTCCCAGATGCCGGCCGCCTCCCCGGACGCCCCGCCCGCCGTCCAGGCCTCGCTGTCCTTCAACAACGCCATGGCCTCGATGATGGACTTCCTGTTCAGCGGGGTGCTGGTGAAGTTCCCGACGCTCAAACTCGCCTACTCCGAGGGGCAGATGGGCTGGATCCCGTACGCCCTGGAGCGCGCCGACGACGTCTGGGAGGAGCACCGCGCGTGGGGCGGCGTGAAGGATCTGATCCCGGATCCGCCGTCGACGTACTACTACCGGCAGATCTTCTGCTGCTTCTTCCGCGACAAGCACGGCGTGGCGTCCCTGGACGTCGTCGGCCGTGACAACGCGACCTTCGAGACCGACTACCCGCACGTCGACTCGACCTTCCCGCACACCAAGGAGGTCGCCCTCGACCATGTGAAGGGCCTCGACGACGAGACGGTCTACAAGCTGATGCGGGGCAACGCGATCCGCATGCTGGATCTGGACCTCGACAAGTAAGGGATCTCGTAATGGATCTCGCCTGCACACCCCAAGAGGAGGAGTTCCGGGCGCGGTTGAGGGAGTGGCTGAGCAAGACGCTTCCCTCGCTGCCGCCCAAGCCCTCGCCCGACGACTGGCCCGGGCGGCGCGCGTACGACCTCGGGTGGCAGCGGATGCTGTACGACGCCGGGTACGCCGACGTCCACTGGGACGCCTCCCCGACCACCCGGCTGATCTTCCTGGAGGAGACCGAGAAGGCGGGCGCGCCCTATGTGGGGGCGGGTTTCGTCGGGCTGTTGCACGCGGGGCCGACGATCGCCGCCGAGGGGAGTGCCGAGCAGCGGGCCCGCTGGCTGCCGCCGATCCTGCGCGGTGACGAGGTCTGGTGTCAGGGCTTCAGTGAGCCGGACGCCGGATCCGACCTCGCGGCACTGCGCACACGCGCGCGTAGGGACGGCGACGACTATGTGGTGAACGGGTCCAAGATCTGGACCTCGCACGCCGAAGTGGCCGACTGGTGCGAGCTGTTGGTCCGCACCGACCCCCTGGCGCCCAAGCATCGGGGCATCACCTGGCTCGCCATGCCGATGGACGCGCCAGGCATCACCGTACGGCCGCTGCGGACCCTGGCCGGGTCAGCGGAGTTCGCCGAGGTGTTCCTCGACGACGTGCGCATACCCGTCGCCAACCGGGTCGGGGACGAGAACGACGGCTGGCGCGTGACGATGGTGACCCTGTCCTTCGAACGCGGCACGGCCTTCGTGGGCGAGGTGGTCGCCTGCCGCCGCGTCCTGGGCGAACTCGCCGGCGAGGCACGGAAGAACGGCCGCTGGGACGATCCCGCGCTGCGGCGCCGCCTGGGCCGGCTGAACGCCGAGTTCCGGGCACTGTGGCGGCTGACCCAGTGGAACGTGAGCGAGGCGGAGGAGAGCGGGGGCGTTCCGGGGGTGGGGGGTTCGGTTTTCAAACTGAGGTATTCACATGCCCGTCAGGAGCTCTACGACGCCGCAGCGGAGGTTTTGGGGCCGGGATCCCTGGACCTGGACGCGCCCTGGATGCTCGACCGGTTGTCGTCGCTGTCGTACACCATCGCGGCCGGTACCTCGCAGATTCAGCAGAACATCGTGGCCGAGCGGATTCTTGGGCTGCCGAAGGGGAGGTGAGCGGTGCGGTTTCAATTGACCGAGGAGCAGCGGGCGTTGCAAGGCGCTGTGCGGGATGTGCTCGGTCGTCGATTGTCCGCGAGTCCGTCGTGGCTGGTCGCGCAGTTCCCCGCGCCCCTACCCGGCACTGCACAGCCCGGCGAATCCCGGCTACGTCTCGATCGGGGGCTGTGGCGAGCTCTCGGGGACCTGGGCTTCTTCTCTCTGCGGCTGCCCGAGGCGGACGGAGGGGCCGGACTCGGGCTTCCGGAAACCGTGTTGGCGTTCGAGGAGGCGGGGAGGGCGCTGCTGCCCGGGCCGCTGGTGGCCACGCATCTGGCGGCCGGGGACGTGCCGGGAGCGGCCACCGGGGAGACAGTCGTGGCCGCCGTGGACGGCGGGATCGTGGAGTGGCTGGACGAGGCCGACGTCGTCCGGCGGGGTGCCGAGGGGGCCGTACCGCTGTCGTCGGTGGACCCGCTGACGCCCCTGCACCGCGTGCCCGGAGCCGTGGCGCCCGCCGACCCCGTGGCCGTACTCCTGACCGCCGCCGAGCAGCTCGGCACCGCCGTTCGCACCTGTGAGCTGGCGACGCAACACGCCCGGACGCGCGAGCAGTTCGGGCAGCCGATCGGGGCCTTCCAGGCGGTCAAGCATCTGTGCGCGCAGCTGCTGGTGCGGGCCGAGGTGGCCCGGGCCGCGGTGTACGCGGCCGCCGTCACCGCCGACCCGGTGGACATCGCCGCCGCCCGGCTGCTCGCCGACGAGGCCGCCGTGCGGGGCGCCCGAGACTGCCTCCAGGTGCACGGCGGCATGGGCTTCACCTGGGAGTCCGAGGTGCACCTGCATCTGAAACGGGCCTGGGTGCGGACGCACCGTGGAGGCGGCGGCACGGAGAGTGAGGAGCTGCTCGCGGCCGATCTGCTCGCCGGGGTGGGCCGTTAGGGCGTCTGCCTGCGGCATCAGCGGGGGACGCCGGAAGAGGCCGGGAGCGAGTGTCGCGGATTGTGGCATACCGGAATTACGGAGCGTTGATACCGGGTTGTGTCCTAAGGGTGACTCGTCACGTCCTGGAGTCGGCGTTCCGCTCCGGTACCTTTTGTGGGATGCGAGGGGTTCCGAGCACGAGCCAGGCCGGTGTTGCCAGTGAGGCGGCCCCGGATCCGGCGACGCGCGCCCCTGCTCGCAGGGTGGGAAGGCTTCCGCCCCCCGCTTGTTCGACTCCCCGCACAGAGCGTCGCACAGTATGCCGCACGGGTACTCCTTCGCGCTGGAATATGCCCGAAGCGCTTGTTGGGGTGACTGTACGTCAACCATGCTGTCTCGTAAGGGATTCACGTTCCGTGACCCTTGCTCTGGCCATTGTTCTGGCCATGCAGAAAATGGCTACGATCGTGGCCCTCGTCGTGGCGCTGGTGTGGCGCGAGGCTATGTGGCGTGAGGCTGTGTGTCCGCCGGTTCGGATGGTGTGAGCGGTGCAGGTGCTTCAAGTGCAGCTGGAGATCCGGCCCGACCCCGCCGAGGTGGGGAGAGCCCGGAGGTGGGCGCGTTCGCGGCTCGCCGGGTCCGGGGTGGAGGCCGACGAACCGCTCGCCGAGGCGCTGATCCTGCTCGTCTCCGAACTCGTCACCAACGCCGTGGTGCACACCGGTTCTCCGGCCGTGCTGCGGCTGTCCCTGCCGGCGGAGAGGTCGGTGGAGGGGGTCGACTCCACGGTCCGCCTGGAGGTCGCCGACGCCAGCAGCCGGGCCCCGGTGCCCCGCTGGGTGGACGGCGACGAGACCGGCGGTCGCGGGCTGGCACTCGTCGACTGCCTTGCCGATCGCTGGGGGTGGAGCCCCGAGGGCGTCGGTAAGAGCATCTGGTGCGAGCTCGACCGATCCACGCAGTGCCGGACGGCCGGAGTGGAGCGGGAAGCGGACGCGTCGGGCTACGAGGGTGCGGCGTACGACGGACTGGCCTACGAGGCGGTCTAGGCGGACCGGAAGATCCTGCATGTGTGGTGCAGGGATGCAGGGATGCAGGGATTCCGCTGGTCCTGCTTTGAGGTGGATGCGTGCGCCGGGATGTGCTTCCGTGCGCGCCTGCGGCAAACCGGGCCTAAGTGACAAATCCCCGATCGGGTGTTGACGTTCCGTGGTCGTTTGATCACGCTTGTGCTCAACGATTCGCCGCGAGGGGACGACGAGGGTTCGGTGACGGGATCCCTCGGCGAGTGTGGGTCGTGTTCGGCCGTCGGCGCGCGGTGCAGTGCTCGGGGCGGGCGCGGCGCGCCGTCGGCCGACGGTCTTCAGCCGACGGTTCCTGGTCCTACAGGACGGCGATCGGCGCCACCGGGGTGCCCGTCGCGCCGACGAAGGGCTCGGGCATCGCCGACAGCAGGAACGCGTACCGGTTCTCTTGTCCACAGGCTGTGGACAACTCTTCGAGATTCCAGTTCTGGCCCTGCAACATCCCCATTTCGACCAGATCCAGCGCGTGTACGGGCAGCCACAGATTCTCGATCTCGGGCGGAAATATCTCAAACGTGAGCGTGTCGTTCGCGACGGCCGCGACATCGCGCGCGTGGAACCACTCCGGCGTACGGACGGACAGCCCCGGCGACGGATAGCCGTACCCGTCCCGGTCCCCGGCCAGATAGACCTGGATCTGCCCGGTCCGTACGAGCACGATGTCGCCGGCCCGTACGTGCGTACCGGCGAGTTCCTCGGCGGCCTCCAGATCCTCGGGCGTGACCGCGTGCCCGCCGTCGAGCCGGTCCACGCCCCGTGCGCGGGCCACGTCGAGCAGTACCCCGCGCGAGACGATGTGCCGCGCCTTGTCGATGCCGCTGAACTCGGCGCCGCCGTGCGGGGTGATGGTGTCGGCGGACCGTCCGTTGTAGAGCTTGCCCGAGTGCGAGACGTGGGTCAGCGCGTCCCAGTGGGTCGCGGCCTGCAGGCCCATGGTCACCGCGTCGTCGCTGCACCCCACCGTCCCCGGGCCGAAGATCTCCTGGTTGATCTGCACCATCGCGTGCAGGGGGTTGACCCTGCCCGGCATCAACCCGGTCTGTACACCGTCCTGTTGGAGGGGGAGCGCCAGGGGTACGCGGCGGCCGGTGCGGACGGTGGCGGCACCCTCGCGGACGACCTCGTCGGTGATCAGGTTCAGGGTGCCGATCTCGTCGTCCGCCCCCCAACGGCCCCAGTTGTTCACGCGCTTGGCGATGTCGTGAAACTCGGGATGCAGCGTCGGCAGTGACATCTGGGTCCTCCCCGGGGCTTGTCTCCAGGTATCTGACGGGTCATAAAATCTAACGGTCCGTCAGAAACCGCGGGAAGGGGCCGGACGTGGGGAACTTCTTGGCAGGCAAGGTCGTCGCCGTGACCGGTGCGGGGCGGGGGATCGGACGGGCCGTCGCGCTGGCCGCCGCCGCGGAGGGGGCGCGGGTGGTCGTCAACGACTACGGCGTTGCCATGGACGGGGCTTCTCCCACCAGCGAGATCGCGGACGGCGTGGTCAAGGAGATCGAGGCGGACGGTGGGGAAGCGGTCGCGGTGGCCGACGACATCTCCACGATGGCGGGCGGGCAGCGGGTCGTCGACGTGGCGCTGTCGTCGTACGGGCGGATCGATGGCGTCGTGTGTGTCGCCGGGATCCTGCGCGAGCGGATGCTGTTCAACATGTCCGAGGAGGAGTGGGATCCGGTTGTCGCGACCCATCTCAAGGGGACGTTCACGGTTTTTCGGGCGGCGTCTGCGGTGATGCGGAAGCAGCGGGCGGGGACGCTGATCGGGTTCACCAGCGGGAATCACCAGGGGTCTGTTTCGCAGGCCAATTACAGCGCGGCCAAGGGTGGGGTCATCTCGCTGGTCCGGAGTGCCGCGCTGGGGTTGAACAAGTACGGGGTGACTGCGAATGCGGTGGCCCCCGTGGCGCGTACACGGATGTCGGCGAACGTTCCTATGGAGTTGGCGGAGATCGGGGAGCCGGAGGATGTGGCTGCGTTGGTCGTGTATCTGCTGTCTGACCGGGCGCGGGATGCGGGCATCACTGGGCAGGTTTACACGATTGCCGGGCCGAAGATCGCGGTTTGGGCGCAGCCGAGGGAATTGCGGGCCGGGTATGCGGAGGGCTCCGCCTGGACGCCGGAGAGGATCGCGGAGTTTCTGCCGGGGACCGTGGGGGTGGATCCGATGCCGATGCTCTCCCGGTTGCAGGAGATGGAGAGGGCTGCGCGGGAGGGGAGTCGGCCTAACGCCTAGTGGGGTGGGGGGGATGTGTGGTTTGGCGGTTGCGGGTTTGTTGTGGCTGGTCGCGCAGTTCCCCGCGCCCCTAGGGAGGTATGCGCGTCCGGTGTTGAGAGGAGACCCCCGTGGATTTTGGATTCACCGCCGAGGATCAGGCGTTCCGTGCCGAGGCTCGGGAATGGCTTGTGGTGCATGCCGTGGACGTGTCCGATCGGCGCGCTTGGGAGAGGACCCTCGGTAAAGCCGGGTGGATTGGGCTTGGTTGGCCCGAGGATGGTTACGGCAATCGCACCGCCACCCTCACCCAACAAGTCGCCTGGGCCGAGGAGTACGCCCGTTCCTGCGCGCCCCCGCGATCCGGGCACATCGGGGAGAACCTGCTCGCGCCCACCCTCCTCGCCCATGGCACCGACGAGCAGAAGTCCCGCTTCCTGCCCCCCGTTGCCGCCGGTGACGAGCTCTGGTGTCAGGGGTACAGCGAACCGGGGGCGGGGTCGGATCTGGCCGGGATTCGTACCTCGGCCGTGCGGGATGGGCAGGGGACGTATCGCATCACGGGGCAGAAGATCTGGACGTCGCTCGCCCATGAGGCTGACTGGTGCTTCGTTCTCGCTAGAACCGATCCGGAGTCGCGTCGGCATCACGGGCTGAGTTTTCTGCTTGTTCCCATGGATCAGCCGGGGCGGGTCGAGGTGCGGCCCATACGGCAGTTGACCGGGACGAGTGAGTTCAACGAGGTGTTCTTCGACGGGGCACTCGCAGGTGCGGAGCATGTCGTCGGGGGTGAGGGTGGGGGCTGGCGCGTTGCCATGAGCCTGCTCGGGTTTGAGCGGGGGGTGTCGACGCTCGCCCAACAGGTCGGGTTCGCACAGGAGTTGGGGCGGGTCGTGCGGACGGCCGTCGAGACGGGGGCGGTGGACGATCCGGTCGTACGGGATCGGCTTGTGCGGCAGTGGGCCGAGTTGCGGACGATGCGGTGGAACGCCCTGCGGACGCTGGGGGGTTCGGCCGATGCGGGGGCTTCGAGTGTGGCCAAGCTGCTGTGGGGCGGGTGGCATCAGCGGCTCGGGGAGTTGGCGATGCAGGTGCGGGGAGTGAAGGCGGGCGTCGGGCCGGTGGACTGGTCGGCCTCGGCGCCGTACGAACTCGACTTGGCACAGCAGCAGTTCCTGTTCTCCCGGGCCGACACGATCTACGGCGGCTCGGACCAGATCCAGCGCACGATCATCGCCGAGCGCGTGCTCGGCCTGCCGAGGGAACCCAAGGGATAGGGGAGTGGTGGCCGTGATGCGCGGTGGGATGCGGGGTGTGGTCTTCGACGGGGAGCAGATCCAGGTCGTGGATGATTTGGAGGTGCGGGATCCGGGGCCTGGGGAGGTGCTGGTCGCGATCTCGGCTGCGGGGCTGTGTCACAGCGATCTGTCTGTGGTGGACGGGACCATACCTTTTCCCGTTCCTGTGGTGCTTGGGCATGAGGGTGCCGGGGTCGTCGAGGCCGTAGGTGTGGGCGTCACCCATGTGGTGGTCGGTGACCATGTGTCCCTGTCTACGCTCGCGAACTGCGGTGCGTGCGCGGAGTGCGACCGGGGGCGGCCGACCATGTGCCGGAAGGCCATAGGGCGGCCGGGGCAGCCGTTCACGCGGGGCGACGGGCGGCCGGTGTACCAGTTCGCGTCCAACTCGGCCTTCGCGGAACGGACCGTGGTGAAAGCGGTTCAGGCCGTGCGCATACCCAAGGACATCCCTATGCCGTCCGCCGCGCTCATCGGCTGCGGGGTGCTGACCGGGGTGGGCGCCGTGCTCAACCGGGCGAAGGTTGACCGCGGGGACAGTGTGCTCGTGATCGGCACGGGCGGGATCGGGCTCAACGTCATCCAGGGCGCGCGGATCGCGGGCGCGCTGCGGATCGTCGCCGTGGACGCCAATCCGGCGAAGGAGGCGGTGGCCCGGCAGTTCGGCGCGACCGACTTCCTGACCTCGACGGACGGAGTGCGGGACATCCTGCCCACGGGCGCCGACCACGCCTTCGAGTGCGTGGGCCGGGTGGAGCTGATCCGACAGGCCGTCGACCTGCTCGACCGCCATGGCCAGGCGATCCTGCTCGGCGTCCCGCCGGCTACGGCCGAGGCATCCTTCCTTGTCTCGTCCATGTACCTGGACAAGTCGATCCTGGGCTGCCGCTACGGGTCGTCCCGGCCGCAGCGGGACATCGCCCTGTACGCCGAGCTGTATCGGGAAGGGCGGCTGCTGCTCGACGAGTTGGTGACCGAGACGTACCCGATCGAGGACTTCGAGAAGGCCGCGGCGGACGCGGAGGCGGGGCGGGTGGCTCGCGGGGTGCTGACCTTCTAGGCCTCACAGGGGCTGGAGGGCCTAGAGGGTCTAGAGGTCTAGAGGGGACTCACCTCCCGGAACGTCCGGCGATACGCGGTCGGCGTCACCCCCAGTGCCGTCTGCAAGTGCTGCCGCATCGACTGGGCCGTGCCGAAGCCCGCGTCCCTTGCCACCTGGTCGACGGAGAGGTCCGTGGACTCCAGGAGGTGGCGGGCGTGTTCGACGCGTTGCTGGGTGAGCCACTGGCCGGGGCTGATGCCGACCTCCTCGCGGAAACGGCGCGTGAACGTGCGTACGGACATGGACTCCTGCTCGGCCATGTCGCGCAGCTGGATCGGTTCGTGGAGCCGGCCGAGTGCCCAGGCGCGGGCGGCTGTCGTGGTCGCCAACTGGGGTTCCGGCACCGGGCGTTGGATGAACTGCGCCTGTCCGCCGTCGCGGTGTGGTGGTACGACCGTGCGGCGGGCCACGTCGTTGGCGACGGCGGCGCCGTGGTCGCGGCGCACCATGTGCAGGCACAGGTCGATGCCGGCCGCGACGCCGGCCGAGGTCAGTACGTCGCCGTCGTCGATGAACAGGACGTCCGCGTCGACCCTGATCTGCGGGAAGGTCTCCTGGAAGTGGTCGGCGTCCGCCCAGTGCGTGGTGGCGGGGCGGCCGTCGAGATACCCGGCGGCGGCGAGGACGTACACGCCCGTGCAGATCGACGCGAGGCGCGTGCCGGGCCGGATGTGCGCGAAGGCGGCGGCCAGCTCGTCCGTCAGGACGCCCTCCTCGAAGACCGGGCCGAGCTCGTACGACGCCGGGACGATGACCGTGTCGGCGGTGGCCAGGGCCTGTGGGCCGTGCGCGACGTGGATGTCGAAGTCGGCGTCGGTCTCGACCGGGCCCGGCGGCCGGATCGAGCAGGTGACGACCTCGTACAGATGCCGCCCCTCGGCGTCCTTGGGGCGGCCGAAGATCCGGTGCGGGATGCCCAGCTCGAAGGGGAGCAGGCCGTCGAGGGCGAGGACGACGACGCGGTGCGGGCGGAAGGCGGGCACGGTGCTCGTAGTGGCCATGGCCCGATCCTAGCGAATGCTGACCCTCGGGCCACTCGATCGGACGGATCGCAGGCCGGAAGCTGTATGTCGTGACCCAGACAACCGAATCCGCCGCAGCTGTCGAGGACTCCCGATCCCCCCGCTCTCCCCGTAAGCCGCGCGGGTCGCGCACCTCGCGCATCCACCGCGCCTGGTTCGTCGCCGCCGTCACCTTCGTGACGATCATCGGCGCCGCCGCCTTCCGGTCCCTGCCGGGTCTGCTCATCGACCCGCTCCATGAGGACTTCGGCTGGTCGCATGGTGTGATCGGTGCGGCGGTTTCGGTCAACCTGGCGCTGTACGGCCTCACTGCCCCCTTCGCGGCGGCCCTGATGGACCGTTTCGGTATCCGCAAGGTCGTCGCCGTGGCCCTGACGGTGATCGCGATCGGCTCGGGCCTGACGGTGTGGATGACGGCGGCCTGGCAGTTGCTGCTGTGCTGGGGGCTGCTGGTCGGTCTGGGCTCGGGTTCGATGGCGCTGGCCTTCGCGGCGACCGTCACCAACCGCTGGTTCACCGAGCGGCGCGGCCTGGTCACCGGCATCCTCACCGCCGCCTCGGCCTCCGGCCAGCTGATCTTCCTGCCGGTGCTGGCCTGGATGGTCGAGACCTACCAGTGGCGTCCGGCGGCCGTGACGGTGGCGCTCGCGGCCCTCATCGTCGTCCCCTTCGTCTGGCTGCTGCTGCGCGACCACCCGGCCGACGTGGGCCTCAAGCCGTACGGCGCGAAGGAGTTCGTACCGAAGCCCGCCCCGGTCCCCGGTGCCGCTCGCCGCACCGTGAGCGTCCTCTTCAAGGCCGCCCGCACCGGCCCCTTCTGGCTGCTCGCCGGCACCTTCGCGATCTGCGGCGCCTCCACCAACGGCCTGATCCAGACGCACTTCGTGCCCGCCGCCCACGACCACGGCATGCCCGTCCCGGCGGCTGCTTCGCTCCTCGCGGTCATCGGCGTGTTCGACGTGGTCGGCACGGTCGCCTCCGGCTGGCTCACCGACCGCTTCGACTCGCGCCGGCTGCTCGCCGCGTACTACGCGCTGCGCGGCATCTCACTCCTCTTCCTGCCCATGCTGCTGGCGCCCAGCGTCCGTCCGTCGATGCTGTTCTTCATCGTCTTCTACGGCCTCGACTGGGTCGCCACCGTCCCGCCCACCGTGGCCCTGTGCCGCGAGCAGTACGGCGAGGACAGCGCGATCGTCTTCGGCTGGGTCCTCGCCTCCCACCAGGTCGGCGCCGCGCTGGTGGCCTTCCTCGGGGGCGTGGTGCGAGACGTGTTCGGGTCCTACGACATGATCTGGTACGCGTCCGGCGCGCTGTGCGCGGCGGCGGCGCTGATGGCGCTGGTTATTCGGCGGAGGCCGGTGGTCGGCCTTGAGGGAAGGCCGGCGACGGCGGGCTAGACGAGGAACCCGGTTGGCATCGTCCGTCCGTACAGTTCGTCGAGACCGATCAGCAGGACTCCGCCGCGTGCAGCCTCGGTTCGCAGAGCCTCGCTGAAGCCCGCCGCGCTGAAGCAGGCCAGCCCGCAGTGCGAGGTGTCCAAGCCGCGCCCGGCGAGCAGCTCCCTCGCCTGGCCCAGACGCTCAAGGTGGGCGAGACCCATAACCGTGCCCCATTTCGCCTCGCCGAGGAGCGAGACCGAGGGACGGTTTCCGCCGGACCCCTGCTCGACCATGGCCACGTCGATCTGGATCTGACGGCGTTCCTTCGGATCGGTCACGACACCGCTGCCCACCTCGCCCAGGGACGTGCTCAGCAGCGAGCGCCCGGGGCCCAGCACATATTCACGACACACCGTCTCGAAGTGCGGACCGGCCACCTGCGCGGCGAAGCGCTCCCCCGCCTGTGCCCACACCTCCGCCGCCTGGCCGACTTCCAGCCGGGTCCATGCGGGGCGCATTACGGCTTCGTAGAAGTTGATCAGGGGTTCGGTGACGCGGTACTGCGATTTCCCCGCCCGGAAGATGTCGGCCTCCCGAACTAGGAGATGACTGTCTTCCAACACGTTCAGGGGGTGGGAGATGTCGACGGACTTCCGGCCGATGTAGCTCGCAATGCCCCCTCGTGTCGCATTGCCCTGCGCCACGGCCGCCAGTACGGAGTGGTAGAGCGCCGTGTCGCGGATGTCCGTCTCCTCGGCGAGGAGGTACCGCGCTTCGCGAAACAGGGGGCTGTACGGGGAGAGGACTGTGCGACAAATCCAGTTGTCGAAGTCGTCCAGGCTTGTGGGAACGTCGTCGGCCAGGAACTGGCGGCGGTAGGCGGGGGTGCCGCCGACCACTGTGTGCAGCCGGGCCGCGAGCGCGGGATCGGCCGTCACCCCCCAGAAGTCCGCCGCCGCCCGGTACCCGAATGGCCGGACGACGAGTTCGAGCTGTGCCCGTCCCCGCAGAGGCGCCGTGCTGGCCAGCAGCCCGCCCATGACGGACATGGCTGACCCGCACAGGAGCAGTCGCACGCGGCTCTCCTCCACCTGGAAGCGGTCGATCTCGCGCTGGATGAGCGAAGGGAGTTCGGGAGCCACCTTGGCGAGATACGGGAACTCGTCGATGACGATCAGGAAGGGGGCGCCCGCCGCGACTGGGCTCTCGGCAGTCCGCTGTCCGGGGGTGGCGAGCCCGAAGAGATACGAGATCGCGTGGTCCCAGGTGGCGAATGAAAAGGGCGCGGGGGAGCCGACATGCTCGGCCAGTGCGGCGCTGAACTGGCGGAGGGACTCGGCCTCGGTCCCGGCGGTGGCTCCGAAGTAGAAGCCCCCGTACTGCTCAACCAGCGCCCTCAGCAGGTACGTCTTGCCCATGCGCCGTCTACCGCTGACGATCCCGAGCCCGGCGTGAGGCACGGGCCGGCTCGCGAAAGTGGTGAGCGCGTCCCATTCGGGGCCGCGGTCGAAAACCCGGGACGGCTTGGGGGGCTTTGGCTGGCGCACGAGTATCCATTCCTTAGGACTGCACTTCTTAGGGATGCAGTCCTAAGGACTGTACTCCAACCGGTCACCCGTTCAGGAAGGCCATGATCGTGAGCGCCAGGCCCGCCACGACCATGAACGTGACCCCGCCCGCCCTGGGTGCGCTCAATGCGCGATCCCCGATCGGACGTCCGGACCCCGCCGCCCAGTAGATGCCGGCCGCGATCACCGCGACAACCAATGCGCCGATCAGGATGATCGCCACCCACACCCCCTTACCCCCGGCCGCTCATCGAGTCGCCCGCCCTTTCTGCCGAGAACCACCTTCGTTAAATGATCATGGCGGCGGACTGCCTCCGGCCCTCCTACTGGAAACAACGTGGCAAGTTCGACATGCCGAACGAGCGTTTCGTTTCGTTCGCTTCGTCTGCCTCGCCCCTGTCACCCACGACGACGATCGGCTGGGCGGGCTGGAGTGAGTACGAGCGCGCCCGGGCAGTGCTCGACCAGCTCGAAGCCGATTCCCACGCCCATGCGTATCGCCCGGAGTCGGCCCTGCCACTGCTCAGGGCACTCGCGGATCTTCTGCCTCGGCTCTTGTGCCCGAGGGCGAACTCGCAGCCGATGCGGTGGTAGACGAGGAGTCTCTGCGGATAGCCGCCTAGAGGAACCGTCCTCGGTGGAAGAGCAGGGGAACCCCGTCTTCGGCACCCGTCCCCAGCGCGTCCACCCGTCCTACGACGATCAGGTGGTCGCCGCCCGTGTGCACCGCGTGGATCGTGCAGTCGATCCACGCGAGCGTGCCCGTGAGGCGCGGGGCGCCGGAGACGGGTGCCGCGTCGAACTCGACGCCGGCGAACTTGTCCCCGCCGCTCACCGCGAAACCGCGGCACAACTCGCCCTGGTGCGCGCCGAGTACGTTCACGCAGAACGCGCCCGCGCGGGCGATGCGCGGCCACGTGGTGGACGTACGGCCGACCATGAAGGCGATGAGCGGGGGGTCGAGGGAGAGGGAGGAGAAGGACTGGCAGGCGAAGCCGGCGGGGAGTGGGTGACCGTTCTCGGCATCCGCCCCGGATGCGGTGATGACGGTCACGCCCGACGCGAAGTTCCCTAGCACGCGCCGGAATTCCGTCTGGTCGACGGGGGCGCGTTCGTCCTCGCTGACGCACCGCAACTCCGGGCGCGGCAGCGCTTCGACGGGGGCCGGGGCCCCTGCCGACCTGAGGTAACGGACGGCGGCTGCGGCCATCCCTGCGTGTCCCATCACGCCACCCATTGAAGCTGACGGTATGTCAGATTGGAAGGGGTGGGGCGGGGCCAGCGGCAGCGTCAATGGCCTTTGTACTCGGGGGTTCTGCGCTCCACGAAGCTCGCCACTCCCTCCTGGGCGTCCGCCGTCGTCATGTTGATCTCCTGGGCGGCGGCCTCGGCGGCGAACGCGGTGGCGCGGTCGGTGTCGAGGGAGGCGTTGACGAGCTGCTTGGTGAGGGCTAGGGCGCGGGTGGGGCCGGTGGCCAGGCGGGTCGCCCACTCGCGGGCCGTCTTGTCCAACTCCCCGTCCGGCACGACCCGGTTGACGAGGCCGAGGCGCTCGGCGTCGGCCGCGGTGAGGGCGTCGCCGAAGAACATCAGCTCCTTGGCGCGCTGCGGGCCGATGAGTCGGGGGAGGAGATAGGCGCCGCCGCCGTCGGGGACGAGGCCGCGGCGCACGAACACCTCGATGAAACGGGCGGATTCGGCGGCGAGTACGAGGTCGCAGGCGAGCGCGAGATGCGCGCCGAGCCCGGCGGCCGTGCCGTTCACGGCGGCGATCACCGGTTTCTCGCAGTCCAGGACGGCGGCGATGAGGCGCTGGGCGCCGAGGCGGAGGGTGCGGGCGACATCGCCGGCGATACGTTCCCCGGTCGCGGCCGTGCCCCGCAGGTCCGCGCCCGCGCAGAAGCCGCGGCCGGTCCCCGTGAGGACCACCGCCCGTACCTCCGGATCGGCCGATGCCTGGTCCAACAGCCCGATGAGCCGGTCCCGTTGGGCGGGGGTGAGGGCGTTGAGGGCCTCGGGCCGGTTGAGGGTGAGGTAGGCGACCTGGTCGGTGATGGTGTGCGTGATCTCCGTCATCGGCACACCGCCAACGCGTCCAGCGCCACCGCGCCCTGCCCCCTGGGCAGCACCAGCAGCGGATTGATGTCGAGCTCCGCCAAGTCGTCCCCCAGCTCCAACGCCATGCGCTCGATGCGCAGGACGACCTCGACGAGCGCGTCGAGATCGGCCGGGGGGCGGCCCCGGACCCCGTCGAGCAGGGCCCGGCCGCGCAGTTCGGTCAGCATGTCCCGCGCCTGCTCCTCGCCGAAGGGCGGCACGCGTACGGCCGTGTCGCGCAGCACCTCGACGAGGACGCCGCCGAGCCCCACGGTCACGGTCGGCCCGAAGAGCTGGTCGTGGGTGACGCCGACGACCATCTCGACGCCCCGCTCGACCATCTGGCACACCAGGATGCCGTCCAGGGAGACGTCCTCGTAGCGGGCGATGTCGGTCAACTCCCGGTAGGCGTCGCGAACTTGGCTGGCCGAGGTGAGGCCGATCTTCACCAGCCCGAGCTCGGTCTTGTGGGCGATCCGCGCGCCGGACGCCTTCATCACCACCGGGTAGCCGACCAGCCCCGCCGCCCGCACGGCCGCCGCCGCGCTGGTCACCAACTGCTCGCGCGGTACGCGGATGCCGTACGCCCGCAGCAGCTGCTTCGCCGCGTGCTCGCTCAGCTGCTGCCCCGGCCGCATCAGCGCGTGGGCCTTGCGGAAGGAGGGGGAGTGGGTGCGCGGTGCCTCGTCCATGGGGGAGCGGTAGGAGGCGGTGAAGCGGTGGTGGTCGAGGTAGGCGCGGACGGCGGTGATGCAGTTCGCGACGGTACGGAAGGTGGCCACCCGGGAGGAGCCGAGCAGGACTTCGCGGTACGCCGGCTCGGTGCCGACCGGCGACCCCCACACCACGCACACCAGCTTGTCCGTCCGTTCGGCCGCGTCGACCAGGTCCCGCACGAGCTTGTCGCTGAGGGGCGGAAAGGGCCCGGTGATGGGGCAGATCAGCACCCCGACCTCCGGGTCGTCGAGGATCGCGTCGATGATCTTCCGGCCGCGCTCGTCCCCGACGGGATGCCCGCCGTTGTCGACGGGGTTGGCCACGCTCAGGTACTCGGGTATCCACTGGTGCAGTTCGGCCTGCTTGCCCTCGGAGAGCACCGGCAGGCTGAGCCCCGCCTCGGTCGCCAGGTCGGCGAAGTGCGCGCCCGTGCCGCCCGAGATCGAATAGACGACGACCCCGTCGGCGCGGGGTGCGCGGGCCCGGGCCAACAGGGCGGCGGTGTCCTGGAGTTCGTCGAGACCGTCGACGCGGATCACGCCGTACTGCCGCATCGCCGCGTCCACCACCGTGTCCGCGCCGGTCAGTTTGCCGGTGTGGGAGGCGGCCGTGCGGGCGCCGGTCTCGGTGCGGCCCACCTTGACCGCGACGACCGGCACCCCGCGCCGGGCGGCCCGGTCGGCGGCGAGGAGGAAGGAGCGGCCGTCCTTGAGGCCCTCGACGTAACAGGCGATCGCGCCGACCTCCGGGCGTTCGGCGAAGTAGGAGATGAAGTCGGCGGTCTCCAGATCGGCCTCGTTGCCGGTGGGGGCCCAGTGGGAAAGGCGGATGCCGAGTTCCTGGAGGGCGAAGACGGGGCGGCCCTGGTGCCCGGACTGGGTGATGAGGGCGATGGCTGGACCGTCGAGGTCGTCCCGGAAGCGCTCGAAGGCGTTGAGGTTGGTGTTGGGTCCGAGTAGCCGCATCCCGGAGCCGGCGCACGCGGCGGCGAGGTGGGCCTGAGCGACCGTGCCCTCCTCCCCGGTCTCGGCGAACCCGGAGGCGAAGACGACCGCGAACTTCACCTTGGCCTCGGCGAGTTCCTCGATCACGGGAAGGGGATCGGCGACCAGCAGTACGGCGAGATCGACCTGCTCAGGCAGGTCGGCGACGGAAGGGGAGCAGGGGATGCCGAAGACGGACGGGCGGGTGGGGTGCACCGGGAGCAGCCGGGCGCCGACCCGCTCGGCCCAGGAGAGGAGTTGCCTGGTGATGCCGGTGTTGGGCCGCCCCTCCGCGTCCGAGGCGCCGATCACGGCGACGGACTCGGGACGGAAGAATCGGTCGAGGTCGGGGACGCCGGCGTACAACGGGCGGCCGCTGACGTCGAGATCGTCGACATCGGCGGGCCGGCCGTGGACGGCGGGCGCGGGTTGCTCACCGCAGGCGATGACCCGGGCCCGGCGGGAGTCGGTGGTGAGGGTGCCGTGGGTTGATCCAAGCATCGGTCCGCCCCGCTCCTGTGTGACAGCCAATTTAACTGACGCAGTGTCAGATTACAGAGTTGACGGTCTGTCAGGAACTGGTCGGTCCTCAATTCAACTTCAGGATCATGCCGTTCGACCTCGGGATCATGCCGTCGATAGTCCTGCGGGCCGGTGGACAGCACCTCTATCGTGGAATTGGCAACGCCGGTACGGGGCTGGGCGGGGGACATGCGGCAGTTGATGGAAGTGCGGCTTCCGGACGGACAGGCGATCTGGGCGCAGATCGAACCCACCGGGGGGCCGCAGGACTCCGGCGTCTTCGACGGTGGCGCCCGGGTACTCCGCGGGTTCGAGACGACCTTGCGATCGGTGGCCTCCAATGTCCGCGACGCGGTGGCGCAGGCGGCTCCACACGAGGTGAGCGTGGAGTTCGGCGTCGAACTGGCCCTGGGGAAGGACGGGTTGGTCGCCGCGCTGGCCGGCACGAGCGGCACCGCGGCCGTCAAGGTGACCCTTTCCTGGAGCAACGGGGCGACGGAGGACCGGGCCACGCAGGGCGGGGCGGCGGAGGACGGGGCGGCGGAGGACGGGGCACGGGAGTGACTAAGTGCTCCGCTGGATATGCGGCTTCTTCACCGCGGGCCGGTAGGGGCTGGTCGCGCAGTTCCCCGCGCCCCTTGGAGGGCGCTGTACCGCACCGGACTGCACCAGTCCTGCCTAGGCACTGCCGACTCGAACCGGGGATCGGGCCATGCCAGCCGCGCAGCTGATCCGTTCCGCACAGGACTGCCTCGTCCAGGTCCGGGGGAGGACGGCGGGGAGCGGATTCCTGGCCGCGCCCGGGTACGTCGTCACCTGCGCCCATGTCGCGGGGGTCACCGGGAGCGCCGTTGAGCTGTCGTGGCGCGGGAGTCCGCTCCGGGGAACGGTGCTTGATGCCTCGCCCGCTCCCGAGGGCGGCGGCTTGTGGCCGTATCCCGATCTGGCGATCGTGAGACTCCAGGATCCGCCCGATGACCATCCCTGTGTCTGGTGGCACGACCGGATTCCCATGGGTGGGCAGCAGTTGACCGCCGTCGGGCACTCCGACAAGTACGGCCATGAACCGGAAGGCGTCACCGCCCTCTTCACCTACCAGGGCGACCAGGCTTTCCACGGCGGACTGATGCTCCGGCTGAAGCAGGACGAGGTCACCCCCGGCATGTCGGGCGGACCGGTGCTCGATCCGAGCGCCGGTGGAGTCTGCGCGGTGGTGAAGGCCACCCGGATGGACGGTTCGGACATGGGCGGACTGGCCACGCCTGTAGGGGCGTTGCGATGCCTCGACCCGAGCGCGTACCGGGCGCTGGTGCGGGCCCATGACAGCTTTCACGCGGACCATTCGAGATGGCCCGACATCCCGTCACCCCAGGACGCGCCCCGGGGGAGTGCGATCCTCCTGCCGCGAGTGCAACGCACCCTGTTCGGCCTGCTCGCCACCGCTCCCACCCCCGAGCCGGGGAGCCTTCTGCCGGCCTTCGGCGAGGCTGCCGGACCCTTCGTGGACCCGCCGAGAACTCCCCTGCACGAACACCGGGATGTCATCAGCGAGTTGCAGGCATTGATGGTCGTGGAGCGCGCACTGCCCGCGACCCTCCTGTATGCCGCCGCTGTCGCCCGGCGGTCTCCCGGACCCTCGGCCGACGGACTCCGTATCGGGATCAAGGTGCTGGCCGAGTCACTGGGACTGACCGGCCACGAGCTGGCCCACCAACTGAAAGCCCCGCCCGCCCGCTCCAGCGGCCCCCGATCCGTGATGATCCGCCTCCAACCGTCCGCGCTCGATCCGAGCCGCTACCACGTGGCGATGTGGCGCTACGAGGGCCCGAACGCCATCACGCCCGCGGACAAGGAGTCGGACGCGCTCCCCCTCCAGGAGGCACTGGCGCACGCGCGGAGCCTGCTGCCGGAGCAACTGAGAATCCTGGGCGGCTCGGGCGGTGACCCGGCGATGGTGGAGCTGATCGTTCCCCAGGAGCTCATGGAGCAGGACTTCGACGAGTGGAAACCCTGGACTCGCCACGTCTTCTCCAGCCTCGGCCGCAAGCATCCGGTGGTGTTGCGCGACCTGGAGCGGTTCGACGACGACGAATTCCACCAGTACTGGCTCGGCCGCTGGCAGAGGTTCATGGCCGGGGCCGCACCGGGCGGACCGGCGATGGAGCTCGCCTGCAACGGCGAGGTGGACCAGGGAGCGCTCGAAGGGTGGCTCGAGTCCGAGCCGTCCCTGGCCGCGCTGGTGCTCGCCGGCTCCCTGCGGAGCCCCTCGTCCGGGGCCGTGCTGGAAGTCGCGCTGACGTCCGGGGTCCCGGTGATCCTGTGGCGCCGCTCCGATCCGCACCGCTGCTCCGCCGCCGCGTACTCCGGATGCCCCTACCGCATCCCGCGCGGCTGCTCCGACGAGGAGGACGCCCGCTCCTGCCCCGCCGAGGCGCTGCTCACCGGCCTGCGCACCGACGTGGCGGTCGCCGCGCCCGCGCAGTGGCCCGAACGGGTGCGCCAGCTGCGGGGGAAGGCCGCGGCCGCCGCCGCGGAAGGACACCACGCCAAGGACCTGGTGCTGCTGTGGGACGACCCCGAACGCCGGCTGCCCGATGCCCAGCTGCGTTACGCGTAGAAAGTCCAGGAAGAGGAACGCCCGATGAGTGACTGGCTGATCTACCGCGGTACCGGCGAACCCCACGACGGCATCGCGCAGTTGCCCGAGCCGCCGCCCTGGCGCGCCTTCTACAAGGACGAGCCGACCCCCTTCGACCGGGACCACGACTACGGCCTCTCCGCCCGCTGGCCGCTGCGCGCCGCCGCCTACCAGGCGGACGAGGACGCCGTGGAAATGGTCAACACCGCCCTGTATCTGCGCCGCCCCCTCCTCGTCACCGGCGAACCAGGAGTGGGCAAGTCCAGCCTGGCCTACGCGGTCGCCCACGAACTGCGGCTCGGCCCCGTCCTGCGATGGCCGATCACCAGCCGCAGCACCCTCAAGGACGGCCTCTACCGCTACGACGCCATCGGCCGCCTGGAAGAGGCCGACGGCGTGTCCGGGGCCACTCCCGTCGACGTCGGAAGGTACGTCAGGCTGGGCCCGCTCGGCACCGCCCTGGCGCCCTACTCCCTGCCCCGGGTCCTGCTCGTGGACGAGATCGACAAGAGCGACATCGATCTCCCCAACGACCTGCTGGACGTCTTCGAGGAGGGCATCTTCGAGATCCCCGAGCTGTCCCGGGTGGCCGACACCTTCGCCGACGCGGAGGTGCGACCCGCGGACGACGGCGAGCGGGTGGCGGTCACCTCCGGTCGAGTGCGGTGCAGGGCCTTCCCGTTCGTGGTGCTCACCAGCAACGGCGAGCGAGACTTCCCGCCCGCCTTCCTACGCCGCTGTGTCCGCCTGCACCTTCCAGCGCCCGACCGCGAACGGATGCAGGCCATCGTCCATGCCCACCTGGGCGAGGCGGCACCGCACGCGGAGAAGCTCATCGATGCCTTCTTCGCGCGGCGCAGCCAGGGCGAACTGGCCACCGACCAGCTCCTGCAGGCCGTATACCTGGCCCGGCACGCGGCCGGCGAGGCCAACGCAGACGCCGACCGTGACCACATCGCCGAGCTCGTCCTGCAATACCTCAACCAGGACCGCCAATGAGCGTGGAACCGTTCCGGTCCCTCCTCGCGGAACTCGGGCTGGACCCCACGCCAAGGGAGGTCGCCGAGATCCTCTGGCTCGCGACCCGGCTGCCCGCCGTACCCACTCCCGCCGCCGTGGACGTACGGGAAGCCGACTCCCCGCGGACACCGGCCGAACGAGCGGACGACCCCGTCCCGGCGCTCCCGGCAGAGAAGGCGCCCCCGGAGACCACCCCAACGGTCCCCGTCCACGCCCCGGCGGCAGCCCCGACTCCCGGCGACCCCTCCCGGACGCCCGCCCGACCGGTGCGGCTGGCCGCCGATCCGCTCCTGCCCCGCCAGCTGGAACTCCTCCGCGCCCTTCGGCCGCTCAAGCGCCGGGTTCCGTCCCGGCTCGTCAGCGAGTTCGACGAGGAGGCCACCCTCGAATCCATGGCCCAGCGGACCGTTCGGCACCGCAAGGGCGCCCTGCTGCCCGTCCTGCGACCGGCCGCCGAACGCTGGCTTGACGCCGTCCTCGTGGTGGACGGCCACCCGACCGGCCTGCTGCTGTGGACGCCCCTGGCCCGCGAAGTACACCGCCTGCTCATCCAGTTGGGGGCCTTCAGGGACGTACGGCTGCGCTATCTGCACAGTCGGCCCGACGGCACGCCGGGGTTGAGCGCGCACCCCGCCCCGAGTCCGGACCGGATCCGGGGGACGTCCGACATCCACGACCCGTCGGGCCGCCGGCTGGTGCTCGTCCTCACCGACGGTGTGGCTCCCGGCTGGCACGACCCCTCCGTCCGGGAGGCGATGAGGCAGTGGGCGGCGGCCGGCCCCCTCGTCGTACTCCAGGCGCTGCCCGAACGTCTCTGGCGCCGAACCGCCCTTCCGACCGTGCCTGCCCGGCTACGGCGTGCGCCGGGCTCCGCCGCCAACACGGACCTGGCGTACAGCGGACGTCGGCGCGGCACGCGCGAACTGCCTGCGGGCAGCATCCCCGTTCCCGTGCTGGAGCTGAGTCCGGAGTGGCTCAAGCCCTGGGCCCGGTTGGTGGCCGGGTCTGGCTCACCGGTCGCCGACGCCGCGGTCACGCTCCTCGCCGCCAGCCCTCGGCCGCCGCAGGCGGTCGCCGACGACAGGTCGCCGATCCGGCGCCTCCAGGACTTCCACGCCACCGCCACGCCGGAGGCGTTCAGGCTGCTGGCCTGTCTGTCGGCCGTGCCGCTGACGGTGGCCATCATGCGGGTCGTCCAGGCGGCCATGCTGCCGGGGACTCCGCCCACCGTGCTGGCCGAGGTCATGTTCAGCGGCCTCATTGCCGCGGCGCCGGCGGATGCCTCCACCGCGCCTGCGGACGTTCCGCACGACTTCCTGCCCGGCGTGCGGGCGGCTCTGTTGGAGTCGCTGCGGGCGCATGAGGTGGACCGGATTCTGCGCGAGGTCTCGCGGTTCGTCGAAGGTGGGGGTGGGGGTGGGGTGGCCGGGCGGGTTTCGGGGCTGCTTCCCGATCCGGCCGGGGGTGCGGAACTGGCCGGCGACGGGATTCCTTGGGCGCGGCTGCGGGCGGAGGCCCTTGTTCGGGCTGGGCTGGCGGTACCTGTACCCGTCGAACGGGGTTCGTCTTCGATCGTGGAGCACTCGGACCCCGCCGTTCACAGCGCGCCCAATCCGTACGTGCTGACGGGGCTCATCACCATCGCGGACTTCTCCGACGTACACCTCGGGGTCGATGCCGACGGCAATCAGGCGCTGGTGAAGACACAGCCGAGCGGCCAATTCCCGGGACCCGAGGCGTTCCAGGCCCTGTTGCGGGTGGAAGCGGAGGCACTGCGCCGTATGGGCGGCCAGTACGCGCCGCCGCTTCTCGCCATCGACGGGGAGGCCTCACCGACCTGGCTGGCGATGGGTTACGTCACCTCGATCGCCGGCCACGCGGCGCACAACCTGATCCACGTCCCCTGGTCGAGCAACGGACCCTCGGACGACTTCCACGCCTTGTCCCAGCTGGCCCGCAAACTTGGTGAAGCCCTCGACCGGGCTCACGCGGCGGGCATCGTGCACGGCAACCTTTCGCCGCATGCCGTGCTCGTCGTCCCCGACACGGTGGTGCTCATCAGCTGGGTGTACGCCCAGTTCGACGGACGGCCACACCCCCACCCGCAGTATCGCGAACGCGCCACCGGCTATATGCCGCCCGAGGGATACCCGCGGGACGAGCCGCTGGATCCCTCCTTCGACATGTACGGGCTGGGGGCGATCCTGCTCCGTGAGGCGACGCGCGGTGGGCTCTTCTCGCCTCATCCTCGCGGCCTGTCGCTGTTGCCGGACCAGTTGAGCGGCTTTCGGACGCTGATCGGGCGGTGCCTCGACGCGGAGCCGGGGCATCGGCCCACGGCCCGGCAGTTCCTTGAGGAACTGGGCGACTTGGCCGCGTCGGGCGAGGTGCGCCGGGGCGAGACGGCTGACCGGATTCGGCTCCCGGAGCGACTCGATTCCGGGCTGGGGCTCGAAGGGGCCAAGCGGTTCCTGGAGCGTTTGCGGGACGAGACTGTGTGGGCCGAGCCCTTCTCCAGCACCACAGGCCGCCCGCCCTCACTGTGTCTGGTGTTCATCGGCAACCCCGGCACCGGAAGGACCTCCGCGGCACGGCTGGTCGGCGAGGCGTGCCGGGACTTGGGCCTACTCGGACGCGGGCACCTCGTCGAGGCGCGGGTGAGTGACCTCGTGTCCGAACACGACGGCGAGAGCGCCATATTGTTCAACGAATTGGTCGACCGTGCCCTGGACGGAGTGTTGTTCATGGACGGGATGTACGAACGCGGTGACCGGGACTCGGGGTTCGACGACAATCTGGTCCGCGCACTGCTCCGTCGAATGGACGACGATCCGGGGCGGCTGGTTGTGATCTTCGCCGGACATACCGAGGAGACGCGGGAGTTCCTGGTAACCAATCCCAGGTTCGCGGGCCGGTTTTCGGAGCAGAACATCATCGCGTTCCCCGACCTCGACCCGGACACCCTGATGACGATCCTGGAAGGGCACCTCGAAGAGCGTGGGCTGCGGCTCGCCGAGGAGACCGTGGACCAGTTGCGGCAGATCGTCGCGGAAATGCACCGTACGAGGAACGAGAGTTTCGCCAACGCCCACGAGATGCGCATCCTCGCCCAAGCTGTCGTCAACCACCGGTGGGCGAGCCGGAGGGGACAGACGGACGCCGGGGAGCTGGTCACCGCCGACGACATCCCCGAGTCCTACCGCGCCTATCTGCCCCGCTCCGCGTCCGACACCTCCGCGCTGCTCGCCGAACTCGACGACGACGTTTGGCTGGGTCCGGTTCGGGAGGCCCTGGAGGACCTGGCCGTACGGCTCCGCGAGGGCCAGGGCTTGAACGAGGGTGCCCCACCCCATTTGCTGTTCACGGGCCCGCCCAGAACGGGCAAGAGCACGGTGGCACGGCTCGTCGGGAGGCTGTTTCACGATCTCGGCCTGCTCCGCAGGGGGCACTGTGTGGAGGCGACCCGTACAGACCTGGTGGCCCCCTATGTGGTGGGCCAGACCGCTCTACTCGTGCGTCAGGCCGTGCATGCTGCTCTGGACGGTGTGTTGTTCATCGACGAGGTCCATAGCCTGGGCAGGGACGGGCAGGGGATCGGCGGCTACGGGGCCGAGGCGATCGACACCCTGATACGCGAGATGCAGAACCGGCGGGGCCGCCTGTGTGTGATCGCCGCCGGTTCTCCGCAGCAGATGGATGACTTCATGGCCGCCAACCCCGGGCTTTCCTCCCTCTTCGGCACTCGCATCAGCTTCGGGCCCTACGACACCGTGGACCTTGTAGAGATCCTCCGGCGCATGGCGGCCGAGCAGAACCGCACCCTCGCTCCCGGAGTCCCGGCCCGCGCCGCCGCCTGGCTGGACAACAGCCGCCTCGCCACATGGGAGTTCGACGACGTGCGGACCGTTCGCCGTCTCCTCGGCCTGATGCAGTCGCGCATATCCACGCGCTACGACCGCGACGTGCCCGTCGGCCTGCTCGAATTCCTTCCCGATGATGTTCCGGAACTTCCTTACCCCTGGATGGCCCAGCGGTAAGGCCCAGATCCCGCAGAACCCGGGCCCTCCCCACATCACAACACCGCCAAAACCTCCTTAGCCACCCGCTCCCCCGACCGCACAGCCCCGTCCATGAACCCCATCCAATGAACGGAAGTCTCCGTCCCAGCCCAGTGAATCCCGCCCACAGGCGCCCGCAGAGCAGCCCCGTACTGAGTCAGAACCCCCGGCGCGGCGATGGACACAGGCCCGCCCCGGGTGAAGGCCTCGTTGTTCCACCGCTGCAGGACGAAGGAAGTCGGCGAGGCGGCTTTCGAGCCGAAATACGTCACGTAATCCTTCAACACCGCCGCCCTCACCTCCGCCTCGCTCGCCGCGTCGTACGCCCGGGCCTGGTCGGCCTCGATGAAACCCATGAGGGCGCCGTAGGAGGCGTCGGGTGGGGAGTTGTCGAAGGTGGAGCTGACGACGCCGGTGTCGCTGACGACCTGGCCGTTGAGGCCGTCGGCACGCCAGAAGGGGGTGTCGTAGATCGCGATCGCCTTGCCGACCGAGGCCATGGGCAGGCGCTGGGTGAGCTGGTCGCGGGCGGCGGGGAGGAGCGGGTCGTAGGTGATGCGGGCGGCGAGGGGCGGGGGTACGGCGACGACGACCTTCTTGGCCGTCACGGTGATGCCGTCGGCCGAAACGACGTACTTGGAGCCGGACTTGGTGATCGTACGGACCGGGGCGTTCAGCACCACCCGGTCGCCGAGCGTGGCCGCCAGCTTGACCGGGACCAGTTGAGAGCCGCCGACGAAGCGGAGCTCCTGCGCGCCGCCCGCGGTCTCGGTGAGGCGTTCCAGGGTGCCGACGTTGGACTCGTTGCCGGCCGCTGCGATGTAGAAGAGGACGAACAGCAGGGAGAGTTCGCGGGGTTCGGCCGAGAAGATCGACGTACAGGCCACGTCGAGAAGGAACTTGGCCGACGGGATGACGGCGTTGGCGCGCAGCCAGGTCTCGAAGGTCTGCCGGTCCCATTCCTCGGCCTTCGCGGCGGTCCAGGGCGCGTCCACCGGAACCGTCTTGGCCATGTCGTCGAGGGAGGCCTGCACGATCGCCGCGTTGGCGAGGCCAGCCGCGTCGATCGGCGGGACCGAGCCGAGCAGTCCGTCGGTGGCGTACGGAGTCTTCGTGCCGTCCTTGTAGAGGAGGTTCTTGCCGGTGTTGTAGGTGGCGAAGGTCGCCACGCCCAGGGAGTCGGCGAGCGCCTTCATACGATCCTGGGTGGGACCGATGAACTCGCCGCCGCCCTCGGTGACACCGCCGTTGGCCAGCGCGAGGTTCACGACCCGGCCGCCGACGCGGCCGCGGGCCTCCAGGACGGCGACGGTCTTGCCGCCCGCCACCAGGTCGCGGGCCGCGGTGAGCCCGGCGAGTCCGGCGCCGACGATGGCGACGTCCACATCACGGGTGGCGGCTACGGCCGTACCGGCGGCGGTGACCGTCAGGGCCGCGGCACCGGCCGTGGCGGCGGCACCGCCGAGCAGGGAACGCCGGGAGAGCTGTCTTTCACGTACCACGTGCATCCTCCGTGGAGAGGGGGGTGGAGCCGGAAAGGTGAGCAGTGCTCGCATTCTGGCCCCGCACGACGGCGCGGTACAGCTCTCCCGTCACATCTGACACACACGTACTCACACGCAACAGGACGCGTACGTAAGACAGTTGAGGAGTTCTACGCCCTCTCAGCGGTACTCGGGGCAGCCTTCGCGACGGCTTTGGCGATCTTCTCTGCGTCGATCGCCAACTCGCGGAACATCCCGCTGATGGGGTTGACTGATCCACCATCTGTAAGTTCCGTGAGGTCGCCCTCCGTTGGTCCGATCAGGGCCAGGACACCCGAACGGATCTCACCCACCACATGCAGAAGCGGAATCGTCGGGTGGCGGTACGCCACTGTCCCCCGCCCGTCGGTGGTCAGATGCTCCATGAGGGCCTGCCATGCGCCGCTGCGGAACCAGACTCCCTGCCGTTGGCGGATCGCCTCTGCGTGACCCCAGGATTCGATCCTGGACCACTCCGCCCCGTGGCGAAGGCGGTGCAGCATCCCGTTCAGGGCCTGCCGCAGGTCCAAGCTGGTCATCGAGAAGTGCCGGGAGCCGTGGTATTGAGCGATGACTTCCCGTGCTGCCTCCCACCGTGTCTCGCTGACGTCCGGCGGCACGAGCGTGCCGGTTTCGTGGTGCCAGGTCGTGACCGTGCAGGGGGTTCCGGACCGCTTGACGAAGCGGCCCTTCTCGGGGAGAACAGCGATGCGGAACATGTCGAAGATCTCGGCCTTCTCGGTCGCATCCAGGTTCGCCAGCCGCTCCCGGGTGGAGCGGGCGAGCGAGATGATGGCATTCGTCTTGGCCCGTGTCTGCTCATATGCGGACAGCCAGTGCTGTACCTCTTCGAGCTGCTTCCTCCAGCCCTCGACTTCCTCCCGCAGTTTCTTGACCGCAGCCGCAGTCACGGCTGGATCCATGCCCGCCTTGATGTACTCAGGCACGGCGTCCTCGATCAGTTTCTCTTGTTTCTCGATGCTCGTGGCCAGGCGTTCATGGCGCTCCAGGTACTTGTCCCGGTCGCCAGGGAGGGAGACGGCCTCGCGCTCTGCGAGAGCGCTCAGACGGGCCTCGTCCGCGAGGAGCTCGGTCACCTTGGACCAGACAGCGTTCTCGATCTCGGTCGCATCCAGGTTCGTGCAGCCGCAGCCCGACCTGCCGAAGCTGTTGCCCTGACAGCGGTAGGCACGCTGCCCTGTCCGCCCTCCGCCGACGTAGACCTGTCCGCAGTCGCTGGCGATGTGGCCGCTGAGTGAGTAGATCCGGGCGGGCTTACGGGGCTGGTTGATGGACCGCTTCTTGAGTGCAGCCTTCAGCTCCTCGGACCGGTGGGGGGTGAGGATCTGCGGTACGGCGATGCGTACGGGCTCGCCGTAGACCGGTGTGCCGTCTTCGTAGAGCTTGGTGGCCTTCTTGCGCTTGCTGTGGGTGGCCTTGCGGTACGTGGTGTAGCCGTCGAAGGTCTCCGAGTGCATGCGCCGGTAGAGGTTTGTCGTCGTCCACGGCTTTCCGCTGCGGGTGTACATCTCCAGCCGGTTCAGCTCGTCTGCAACCTCCTCGTAGCTCTTCTTGTCGTCGACCAGCAGCGCCACGGCCTTGAGGACGACGCGGGCCTCGTCCTCACAGACGACGAGGAAGGAGCCCTTCTGGCCCTTGCCTTCGATCCGGTAGCCGTACGGCGCCGGGCCGGCGGGCCATCCGCCGTACTCGATCTTCTTGTTGCGGCCGTCCAGCGTCCGCTGGCGGATGCGGTTCCACTCCATTTCGGAGAAGAACACGTACTGCTGGAACTTGGTCCAGCCCAACTCCGTGCTGGTGTCGATGCGCTCCTCAATGGAGATGAAGTGGACGCCGATGTCCTGCATGCGCCAGGCCCAGTTGAAGGCAACGCGGGCCGTACGGCCTACGCGGTCCACCTTCGGGACCACGATGCGGTTCGCTTTGCCCTCCTGGGCCCGCTTCTCCAGGCGGAGCACGGCTGGGCGGCGATCCAGACTGCCGCTGACACCCTCGTCGGAGAAGATCTCCAGGATGGTGTGCCTGGTGTCTTCGGCCTCCCAGGCGCGTAGTTCATCGTCTTGGACGTCGAGTCCGTAGCCCTTGAGCTGCTCCTCTGTAGAGGCCCGCTTGTAGGCCAGGGCGATGATCTCCGTCCCCGTCGTGGCGGGGTTGGGGTCGCGCATAAGCTCGGTCATGTCAGTCCCTCCGTGACTGGCCAGACCCCGGGGTATGTGGCGTACCGCCGGGGTCACCCATGTGGCGCAGAGCTTATGGGGTGCCACTGACAGCGAGCGGACCGAACAGGATCTTCAACAGCTTCTGCTCCGAGCCATCGTCGGGTTCGTCCGCCACGTTCCAGCTGACATTGCTGGTCACGGGGCTGGTATGGCTAGTCGCGGGGCCCCGGAACTCGTGATGTGGCCGTTCGCGCCTCCTACTGTCCGCAAGGCAGGGCGAGTTCGCGGACGGGAGGGATCTGCTGGTGGCCAAGGCACTGACGTGGATGATTCAGCGGCGGGTCGTGTTGGCTGACCGGGTTGAGTAGCTGCGCACGGAACTCGCGGAGGTGGAAGCACCTCCTTCAGCTGCTGATCACGCCACCTGCCAGCACGAGCAGCCCCTGCAGCAATTCAGACCAGCCGCGTAACCAGCAACTTCAAGATGAAATTGCCTCATTGAGGGAGGAACGTGTCTCGATGATTGCCCGTGTAATCGGACTGGACCTTGAAATAGCCGCCGCGTGGGCCATAGGTGGCGTAGTAGGCGAAGGCGCGCTGATCGGCCGCGAAGGGCGCTTGCTCGACGAATTGCTTGAGGACCGGGTGGCAGTGCGTGGGGAATTCCTCGGCGGTGTACCGGACCGGGAAGCACAGGCGTCGCACACCGGGTTCGTCCCAGCTGAACGTCTGATAGACGTCGAACGCATGGGTGTTGCGCTCCAGCTCTTCCTCGGCAGGCAGCAGGAAGCCGAGGCCGGAGACGATGCTAGTGACGGTTTCGTACGTCAGTGTCCCGGGCGGAAAGACCGGCGAGCACACGTTGATGGTCTGGTGCCCGAAGTCCAGGCCGATCAGGCCGATCCTGTCCATGCCGACCCGCTCGAAGTGATCATGGGAGGCGTGGATCGTGGGTGGCAGGTGAGGCAGGGCCAGGATGTCGGCCAGCGGAATGCCGTTGTCGGAGAGGAGCCAGATCTTGTCGACCGCGCCGCTGACAGACGCGTCGATGCCCCACCACAGAGGAAACCGCTCGACGAATTCGTCGAGCAGCCGCTCCATGGGGTGCCGTCGAACGTGAGGAGACCGGCCTCGCGCAGGCGCGGCACAGGATGGACGGGCCGGCGGTAGCACACGCGGAGGTTGAGGTCCCGACTCCCGGCCGGCCGACTGGTGGTGCGCATGCCGAGCCATCACCGGTGCACAGATCGCCCAGGACGCTCAGCAGCCGGTCGACCGCATGCCCGTTGAAAGACACCTCTACGGCCTGAGCGCAGTCGTGCAAGTCAGCTCTGAGCTTGGCGAGGTCGAACTCGAGCGGTGACGGCAGGGTCTGAGACATGACGGTTCTCCTGACCATGTGCGGTTCGATGGGGCCGATGTGCCGAGGTGTTCCTCTCGGAGCGGTTGAAGACGCGGCCGCTAGCAGGGAGCGAGAGAGGCACCGGAGACGTTCGCACAGGATTCCGCGTCCACCTGAGGTCCGCGAGTGGGAGGCGTTGGCTCCACGGCGGCAGCCGCGTTGAGGTCCCGAAGCGATTCAGCACATCAAGGGTTGCACGCCTCTGTATCGACAGAACAGGAAGATCACGTGGGGTCGCGGCGTATTGGGCACTGACCAGGTGTGCGCTGGCGCCCTGGAGCGGTCACGTGGGCGCAGGACGCCGACGTACGTCGCCGTCGTGCGCCATCCCGGAGGTGTCGAGGCGCAGCGAATTCATGTTGAACAACGCTCACTTGGGGTGTCTACGTCAGCCAGGGGTCGGAGTCCATCGTCAGGCGGGGAGTCGGGACACCTGTCGTCCGCCGTCCCTGGCGATGACCTTCGCGATTCTCACCGCGTCGATAGCCAGTTCGCGGAGCATCCCGCTGATGGGATTGACGTAGCCGCTGAAGAAGAGGCCTGGGGCATTGTCAGGGCAGCGGGCCCCGTGCACCACCGGCTTCCCCCGCGCGTCCAGAACGTCAAGGTGGCCGACAAGCCCCTCCAGCGCGCGCACGTAACCGGTCGCGGCGATGACCGCGTCCGGGCCGACGCGGTTGCCGTCGGCGAGGACGACCTTGCCGTCCTCGAAGCCGTCCACGGCGGCCACGATCTCGACCTGCCCCTTGCGGACGGCGTCGATGAGGCCGACGTCCTGGACGGGGATCGAGCCCTCGTTCACGCGGGAGTAGAGGCCGGTGTCCGGGCGGGGCAGCCCCTGCGCCGCCAGGTCGGGCACGCTGAGCTTGGCCATCGGCCCCGCGAGCCGGTCGACGAGGCGCACCGGCAGGTGTCGTACGAGCACGCCCGTGTACTGGGCGGCCCAGCCGGCAGTCGAGCGGCGCACGATGTGCGGGGCGGTGCGGACGGACAGCCGTACGCGCGAGGCGCCGCCCTCGATCAGGTCCACGGCGATCTCGGCCCCGGTGTTGCCGACGCCGACGACGAGGACGTCACGGCCGGCGTAGGGCTTGGCGTTGCGGTAGTCGCCGGCGTGCAGGAGCTCGCCGGTGTAGGACTCCCGTCCCGGCCAGTCGGGGATGTGGGGCGTGTGGTTGTAGCCGGTGGCGACGACGACCGCCGCGCCGGTCAGCTCGCGGCCGCCGGTGGCGTGCAGCAGCCAGCCGGTGCCGTCGGGGGAGCGTTCGATACGGGAGACCTCGACGCCGGTGACCAGCTCCAGCTCGTGGAACTCGGCGTACTTCTCCAGATAGCGCACCACGTTGTCCCGCGAGACCCAGCGCCCGAACCGGCGTGGCATCGGCAGCCCGGGCAGGCCCGAGAGGCGGCGGGTGGTGTGCAGGTGGAGGCGGTCGTAGTGGCCGCGCCAGGACGCCCCGACCCGGTCTGACTTCTCCAGGACGACGGCGCGTACGCCCTGGGCGCGCAGCGCGTACGCGGCGGCGAGACCGCCGGGGCCGCCGCCGATGACGTACACGGGACGGTCCGCGTGGTGCGGCGCGGCGGTTGGCTCGGGCGCGGCGGTGGGCTCGGGCGTTGTGGAGTCGGCCATGAGCGCGAGCGTAATCACGCGCTCCGTTGATGGGTCTCGGTCAAGACCGGAATTGGTTGCGGATTGATCACGCATGTAGGAGGAGTGGGTGGGGCTGGTGGCGTAGGGCGCCTGATTGTGGGGGAGTAGTGGAGATCTCTGCGGATACGCCGCGACGCCGGGCCCCTGTTGCGAGGGGCTCGGCGTCGCGGTTTGGCGGCCTTGGCTTTTATGACGGGAAACCAGGCCGCGTTCGTGGGGGCGGTGCGCTGCCGCCGAGGGGACGCTACTACTTGCCGACGCGCTTCTTGCCGTAACCGGTCACCTGGGCGATCCAGGTGATGAAGTCGGCCGGGTCGGTGTTCGCGCCGTGGCCCTCGTCCCAGTAGTAGAGGTGGTTGACGTCATCGCCGAGGCCCGCGGCGGCGGCCGCGATGTTGGCGGAGACCGTCAGCGAGGTGTCGGAGTCCTTCGTGCCGAGGCGGATCCACCAGTGCTTCGAGCGGCCCGGGTTCTTCTTGGCGAAGTGGTACATCGGGTTCATCAGGTCGAGCTTCTCGGGGATGTCGCTCGCGACCCGCTTGGTGGTCAGGCCCGTGGTGTCGTTCTTGGCGCCGTACGCCGTGAAGTGGCGGGCCAGGGTCGTGTCCACGCCGAACTCGTTGTTCTCGCCGGCCGACAGGTCGAAGGCGTCGAAGGAGGGGGCGTCCTTCTTGCGGGCGCCCACGTGGGTGAGGAAGTCGGCCCACGTGAAGGTCGCCTTGCCGCCGGACCAGGTGATGAAGGTGTTGGCGGCCAGGTAGGTCTCGCGGTCGGAGTCCGACAGGGCCGTGAGGTACTTGGTGGCCGACGGCTCCAGGTACTGCTTGACCAGGTACTCGTCGTAGTTGCGGGCGGTCAGCGGGCCGAAGCCGTTCAGACCGCGCAGCTTCAGGGCGGCCTGATACTCGGCGAACTGCGACCGCAGCTCCTTGGAGACCGTCTGGTCGACCTGCTTGCCGGTGCTCAGGGCGTTGGTGCCCCAGTTGAACTCGTACGCTCCGTCGGCGTGCTCCAGGTCGGTGATCGGGCACCAGGCGCCGGTCGCGAAGATCGCGTCGGAGGCGTCGGCCGCGCCGAGCTCCTTGAGGTACTTGTCGTAGATCTCGCTGTCGCCGGACGCGCCGAGCAGGGAGGACAGGGCGCCGCCCGCGCTGGTGCCCGCGGAGACGATCCGCTCGACGTTTCCGGGGATGCGGCCCTTGTTGGCCTTGATGTACCGGACCGCCGCCTTGAGGTCGACGATCGCGGCCGGCGCGGTGCCGTAGTACTCGCCGGTCGAGTTCTTGAGCGTACGGCCACGGGCACCGGGCTCGATGACGACGTACCCGGCGGCCAGCGCGAGGAGCTGGTTGCTGGAGGTCGCGCCGCCGGTGGCGTTGGTGTTGCCGTTCGCGTTGGACGCGGTGGAGGCCGAGGCGCTGGGCGCCGCCGAGCCGGTGGGCGCACCGCCGCCGCCCATGGCCGCGCCACCGCCGCCGACCTCGGTGGCGGTGGCCACGGAGGAGGGCATGTAACCGCCGACGGAGTTGGCGAGCAGGATCGGCGCGTTCGTCGCGTCGACCGTCTTGCCGTCGATCTCGACCGGGGCGCTGACGATCAGCGACTGGTAGGTCGCGTCCACCGGGTTGGCGACATAGGTGATCGCCTTCCAGAAGTGGTACGTCACCGAGTGCTCGACGTCCTCGGTGTCGGTGATCGTCTTGGTGAGCTTCGTGTAGGCGTCCGGGTCGAAGACCAGGGCGTCCGAGGTGGACGAGGAGGACGAGGAGTTCGACGAGCTCGACGCGTTCGCGCTGAGCGCGATGCCGCCTGCCGCCGCGACACCCGCGGTGGCGCCGATGCCCATGACCACTGTCCTGCGCTTCACTGCCCTGTGCTTCACCTTGCTGCCTCTCGTCTTTCCGACTTCCTGGCCTTGCGCTTGCGAACGTAAATCGCTGCGGACAAAATCGTCAACAATTCCCGGATATTCATGGCGGCCCCACAGGGTGAGGGCAGGGGGGCCGGGGTTTCTCAGGAAACGGACAGCTCTCGCACGTCTCTCGCACGTCTTGCGGACAGAGCTGCGATCCGCTGAACTGACGTATCGAATCTGTCTGACGAACCGTCAGATCTGACTTCCTTCCGTCGGCAGGAGCGTCCATGGACACGATCTGGCTCACCGGAGCGGAATGGCTGGCCGTCCTGCGTATCGGGCTCGGGCTGTGGTGGCTGGAGAGCTGGCGGCACAAGGACAAGAAGGCCTGGTTCGAACGCGGGACCGGCATCGCGTGGGCGGCGGACGTGGCGGCCAAGCACCGGTGGACCGCGGTCCGCTCCGGCTTCG
This sequence comes from Streptomyces sp. JLBG701, assembly GCF_058544905.1. Lineage (NCBI taxonomy): Bacteria > Bacillati > Actinomycetota > Actinomycetes > Kitasatosporales > Streptomycetaceae > Streptomyces > Streptomyces sp. JLBG701. The sequence continues at coordinate 5,080,403 of NZ_CM178588.1, read as the reverse complement.
AGGTCGTCGTCAAGCCACGGCCGCGGACGATGTCGTACGTCGTCGTCTACGCGGAACTCGCCCTGGGAGCGGGGTTGGTGCTCGGGTTCCTGACCCCGATCGCACTGGTCGCAGGCCTGCTCCTCAACGCCCTCTACTTCACGCTCATGATCCACGACTGGGCCGAGCAGGGACAGAACGCGATGATGGCGCTGATCTCGGCGGTGGCGCTGTTCGGGATGTCCTGGCAGACCTGGTCGCTCGACAGCGCGCTGGGGTTGTTCTGATGGCGACGGGAGCAGGCCGGCGCTTCGACCTGCCGGACGTGGACGCGTTCACGAAGACCTACTGGGACGCGGCGGCGGAGGGCCGGCTGCTGCTGCGCCGCTGCGGGGCGTGCGGGCGGGCCCACCACTACCCCCGCGAGTTCTGCCCCCACTGCTGGAGCGAGGACGTGACCTGGGAGGCCGCGAGCGGCCACGCCACGCTCTACACCTGGTCCGTCGTCCACCGCAACGACCTCCCGCCCTTCGGGGGGCGCACACCGTACGTGGCCGCGGTGGTCGACCTCGCGGAGGGGCCGCGGATGATGACGGAGGTCGTGGGGTGTGCGGGGGGCGTGGGGGGCGAGCTGCGGGTGGGGATGGAACTGGAGGTGGTGTTCAGGGGATTGGGGGAGTCGGGTGAGCCGGGGAAAAAAATGGCTCCGGTGTTCCGACCCCGGGTTGCTTGAATGGCCCGATGGCCGATGATGCGACGACCGAGCGAACCCCGACCGACCTCCACATCGAACTCCACGGCAACGGACTGAGTCTGCTCAGCTGGGACTCGGAGTCCGACGCCGACGTGGAGACGTGGCTGCGCGGACTGTCCGATCCGGAACTCCGGCGCTGGAACACACCGTTGAAGCTGGTGACAGACCTCGACGACGCGCGCGAGTCGCTGCGTGCGCGGGCGCGGGGTGTGACCGAGGGCGAGCGCGCGGCGTTCCGTGTCACGGACCCGGACAGCGGTACGACCCTGGGCCACATCGGCGTCGACGCCATCAACTACCCCCTGTCCTACGCCCGCGTCGGTTACTGGGTGCTCCCCGAGGCGCGCGGCCACCGGGTCGCCCCCCGCTCCCTCGCGCTCGTCGCGTCCTGGTACTTCCGGGAACTCGGCCTGCAACGCCTGGAGTTGGGCCACGCCGTCGGCCATGACATCTCCTGCCGGGTCGCTGAGCGGTGCGGGTTCCGGTACGAGGGGACGATGCGCGGCGCGACGTTCGAGGCGGGTCGGCACGACGCGTTCAGGGACGCGCACCTGCACGCGCGGATCGCCACGGACCCGGAACCGACGGCGGGACTCAAGGCGGGAGGTGCGTGATGGGGGCCGCCGGCTGGACACTCACCGGGGACCTGGAGGCCTTCCTCGCGCACAGCGGGGAGTTCCTGCGGTCGCGTCCGGCGGCGCACACCGTGCACCTGACCGTGACCGAGTCGCTTCGCAGGCGGGGCTCGCATGCGTACGGGGAAGGCGCGCCCGTCTTCGGTTCCCTGGAAGGAGGGGGCGGCGAGGTACGGGCGACCTTCTTCCGTACGCCGCCCCACACCCTCCAACTCACGGCCCTGACCGAGGAGGCGGCGGATGCCCTCGCCGCACAGCTTGCCGCCCTCGGTGACCCCCTGCCGGGCGTTGGCGGCCCTCAGGGAACCGCCGCCGCCTTCGCCGATGCCTGGCATCGGCATACTGGCGCCAAGATCTCGCTTCATGTGAGCCAACGCCTGTACCGCCTGGGCACGTTGACGGTCCCGACACCGGCCCCGGGCGGTCGGGCACGGGTCGCGGTGGCGGCCGACAAGGACCAACTGGTGTGCTGGCTCGACGAGTTCGACGAGTCGGTCGGCGCCGTCGCGGGCAGCGACACCGCCGCCCGGTTCGACGCCCTCCTCGCCTACGGCGGCCTGACCCTCTGGGAGACCCCAGACGGCACCCCCGTCTCCATGGCAGGGACGACCCGCCAGATTGCAGGCCAGACCCGCGTGTCCACGGTCTACACCCCGGCCCACCTCAGAGGTAGGGGCTACGCCGGCGCCGTCACCGCCGAGGTCAGCCGGGCGGCGGTGGAGGCCGGCGCGCGGGAGGTCCTGCTGTTCACGGACCTTGCCAATCCGACGAGCAACGGGCTGTATCAGCGGATCGGGTATCGGGCGGTGGCCGACTTCGCGGTGTACGACTTTGGTGGGGGCGCCTGTTAGCTGGGTTGCCGTTGGGGCCACTCGCAAAGAAGCGAGTGGCCCCGCGCCCACGCATCCAGCGTCACGGCCACAGCAACTGCCTCCCCCAACCAGACTCCGTACGCCGATAGATCAGCCGTACATGCTGTCGCCGCGCGTCCCCCTGGAAGAACTCCACCTCCTCCGGGCGGAGGCGGTACAGCGTCCAGGTCGGGACCGGGGTGTCCGGGTCTGCCTGAGCTCGTTCCCAGGCTGCTGCCGAGACCTCCGCCAACTCGTCGAGCGAGGTGAGGAGTTCACTCTGTCGACCGGTCAGCGCGGCGGCCAGGGCGCCCGTCGAGCGGGCGTGCAGGTCGGCCTGGCCCTCCTCGGACGGGGCGGCCGTGACCGGGCCCCGTACCCGCACCTGGCGGCCCAGCGCCGGCCAGTAGAAGCCGAGCGCGGCATACGGTCGAGCCGTCAGCTGGCGGCCCTTTCTGCTGGTCACGTGGGTTGCGAAGGACCAGCCGTCCGCGTCGGCGCCGTGCAGCATCACGATGCGTACGTCCGGCAGGCCCGCCTCGTCCGTCGTGGCCAGCGACATGGTGTGCGGCTCGGTCTGTCCGGCCGCCACCGCCTCCGCGAACCACTTGGTGAAGAGGGGGAGTGGTTCGGCGGGCGTGGCGGCGGGGTCGAGTGGGCGCAGCTCTGTGACCTCCGGGGCCCATACCCGTAGTGACCTCAGGAGCTCGTGAAGATCCGGTTCCGTTCCCATGGGGCGAGTATCACTCGTGTGTCACTCGCGGTGGACCGGTGGTGTCCGCAGCCCGTCCCGCAGGATCGACAGGGAGCGGGCCGGGTCCGCGTCCGCGTTGGCGCGGTGGCGTAGGGCCAGTAGGAGGCCCGACAGGACGGCCATGAGGTCGGCTGTCGTGATGTCCCTGCGGATCGTGCCGGCCGACTGGGCTCGGGTCAGCAGGTGGTTGATCTGGTGGTGGAGGTCGGCCGTCGTTGCGTCGACCGTGGCTCGGACATCGGGGCCGGCGTGGGCGATCGCGTCGATGAGGTCCGCCTTCGTCAGCGCGTCCGCGATGAGGTGGTCAAGCACTGTGAAGAGGGCCGCGCCCGGGTCGGGCGCGTCGCGCAGGGTGCGGGCCTCGGCCAGGAGGGGGTCCAGGCGTTCCTGGACCACGGCCTCGAAAAGGCCCTCCTTGGTGGGGAAATGCCGGTACAGCGTGCCTGGGCCCACCCCGGCCCGGCGCGCGATCTCGTCCAGCGACACGGACAGCCCGTCGGCGGCGAACGCCTCCCTGGCCACCTGGAGGAGTCGGGCCCGGTTGCGGCGGGCGTCGGCGCGCAGTGGGCGGTTCTCTGTCGCCATCTCCGGGGTCTCCCTCGTCACCAATCTCACCAACCATTTAAACGGGGCGCTGTCTCCGGTACGGTTCGAGTAGTCCGTAACCGGGGCGCGCTCTCCGATTTTAGGCCAGCCGCCTCCCCTCGCGTATATGGAGAACCCTGTGACCACCACCCCCGCCCTCCCCACCGCATTCCTCGCCCTCGACTACGTCACCTACATCGTCGACAACTTCAGCCACGACCCCTCCGTCGCCGAGCGGGCCGGCAACGCCCTCGCCGCCGCCCGTACGGCCGGGCTGCCCGTCTTCCACGTCGTCCCGCAGGGCATGCAGGAGCAGATCCACCCCCTCCTGGCCCCTGCCGAGGGCGAGACGGTGCTCACCAAGACCAGCTTCAGCGCCTTCGCCACCACCAACCTCGGCGAGCTGCTCAAGGAGGCCGGCGTCGGCCGGATCGTCGTCGCGGGCGTCGCTACGTCCGGGACGGTGCTGTCCACCACGCGGTGGGCCGTCGACACCGGGTACAAGGTCACCGTCGTCGCCGACGCCTGCGATGACCCCGACCCGCAGGTCAACGCCGCACTCCTCGACGAGTCGGTCGCCCCGAAGAGCTGGGTCGGACTGTGGCGCGTCGCCGATGTGCTGCCGGCGGCCGAGATCCCCGAACTTCGCTCCTGAACCCCTCCGTTCAGCTTCAGGGAGGGGAGGATTCACGGGGTTTCCCTACCGTGCGGGCCATGAGAAGACTTTCGATCACGCTCAGCGCGGTCGCGCTGACCGTCGGGCTCGCCTCGCCCGCAGTGGCCGGCGAAACCCCCGCTCCTTCCGCCGAGTTCGGGCAGGCCACCCTGACCGGCTTCGCCTCGCTCGCCGCGGAGACGTTCGTGCCGAACAGCGAGCCCTCCGGGGCCGCCATCGGCACGGGCCCGTTCAACGGCATCGCGGCACCCTTCGCGGCCCAGCCGGTCCAGGGCTTCAGCGGCATCGTGAACCGGCATGACGGTACGTACGACGTGCTGTCCGACAACGGCTACGGCGGCAAGGCCAACAGCGCCGACTTTCTGCTCCGCGTCCACCACGTCAAGCCGGACACCCGCACCGGGAAGGTCACCGTCCTCGGCGGCTTCAACCTGAGCGACCCGTACCACCGCGTCCCGTTCGCCCTCACCCGCGCCGACCGGATCCTCACCGGCGCCGACTTCGACGTCGAGTCGATCGTGAAGGCGTACGACGGCACGTACTGGCTGGGCGATGAATTCGGGCCGTTCCTGCTGCACTTCGACTCCAAGGGGCGGTTGCTCGACGCGCCGGTCTCGCTGGAGGGCGTGAAGGCGCCAGAGAACCCGTACCTGAACGGCGAGACGCCCACCCTTGGCGGCAGCAAGGGCTTCGAGGGCATGGTCCGCTCCGTCGACGGACGGCACCTCTACCCGCTCCTCGAAGGCACCGTCACCGGTGACACCCCCGGTGACCTGCGCCTCAACGACTTCGACCTGCGGAAGAAGCAGTACACCGGCACGCACTGGACCTACCGCCTGGAGTCCACCTCCAACGCCATCGGTGACGCCATCGCGGTCGACAAGAACCGCTTCCTGGTCATCGAGCGGGACGGCGGCCAGGGTGCCACCGCCAAGTTCAAGCGGATCTACCTCGCCGACAAGCGCGACCGCGACGGCGACGGCGTGATGGACAAGACCCTCGTCGCCGACCTGATGAACATCGCCAACCCGAAGCAACTCGGTGGCTTCGGCGAGACGTTCACCTTCCCGTTCCAGACGATCGAGGACGTCGTCCTGCTCGACGACCGCACCCTCGCCGTCCTGAACGACAACAACTTCCCCTTCTCCTCCGGCCGTACGGCAGGCAAGGCGGACAACAACGAGTTCATCACCATCCGGCTCGGCGACCGACTGCACGCCGACTGGCGGGCGTTCCTCTAACGCCCCAGCACCACCGTCCCCGACGAGCAGAACCATCCGCCCGTCCCGGACGCCACAGCGAGGCGCGGCAACTGCCCATCGGGCCTGAGCACTTGCCGCGCCTCGCCCACGTCACCGCGCAGCTGCCGTACCGCCTCCACCAGCAGGAACAGGCCTCGCATTCCCGGGTGTTGAGCCGACAGTCCGCCTCCGTCCGTGTTCACGGGCAATTCCCCGCCTACGACTTTCAGCCGGCCCTTCTCGACGAACGCCCCACCCTCGCCCTTCGCGCAGAACCCCAGATCCTCCAGCGTCACCAACGTCATGTAGGTGAACGCGTCGTAGATCTCGGCGAAGTCGACCTCCTCCGGCCGCACCCCCGCCCGCTCGAAGGCCAGCCGCCCGCTCACCGCCGCCGGGGACACCGTGAAGTCCGCCCACTCGGACATGGTCGTGTGGGAGACGTGCTCCCCGGTCCCGAGCACCCACACCGGCGCGGTACGGCAGTCCCGTACGTACTCCTCGGCCACCAGCAGCACCGCCGCCCCGCCGTCGGAACGTATGCAGCAGTGCAGTTTGGTGAACGGGTCCGCGATCATCGGGCCGGACAGAACGTCGTCGACCGTGATCGGGTCCCGGAACATCGCCTCGGGGTTGGCCGCCGCGTTGGCCCGTGCCTGGACGGCGACTTCCGCCAACTGCTCGATCGTCGTGCCGTATTGGTGCATGTGGCGGCGGGCGGCCATCGCGTACTTGGCGATCAGGGTGTGGCCGTAGGGGACTTCGAACTGCAGCGGGCCCCGCGCCCCGAAGGAGAGGTCACCGGTCCGCCTGCCCGCCCTGATGTCCGCGCGGGCTGTTGAGCCGTAGACCAGCAGGACCGCGTTCGCGTGCCCGGCGGCGATCGCGTCGGCCGCGTGGGCCGCCATGACCTCCCAGGTGGAGCCGCCCACGGAGGTGGAGTCGACCCAAGTCGGGCGCAGGCCAAGGTACTCGGCCACTTCGACGGGCGCGAGGATGCCCAGGCCCGCCGAGGCCAGGCCGTCGACCAGGGAGCGGTCCAGGCCGGCGTCCGCCAGTGCCCGGCGGGCGGCCTGGGCGTGCAGGGCGTACGGGGTCGTGTCGTCGACGCGGCCGCAGTCGGAGAGGGCTGCGCCCATCACGGCGACCTTGCGGCTGCCCGGAGTCATGAGAAGCGGCCTCCCTGTGTGCCTACCTCTGTGCTTATCGTGCGGGGACTCCTAATATGACGGACCGTCAGATCAGGAGGGAAGAGCCATGGACGCCAGCTTCACCGCCGAACAGGACGAGATCCGCCGCACCCTCCGCGAACTTCTCCAAAAGCGTTGCGGCCCACATGAGTTGCGCGCCGCCATCGACACCCCTGCCGGACACGACCCCGCCCTGTGGACCGTCCTCGCCGGGCAGCTCGGCCTGCCCGGACTCGCCCTCCCCGAGGCGTACGGCGGTGTCGGCTGTTCGGCGACCGAACTGGCCCTCGCGTGTGAGGAGACGGGGCGGGTTCTCGCCCCTTCGCCCCTCCTCGCGACCGCCGTCCTCGCCGGCCCCCTCCTCCTCGCCCTCGGCACCGAGGCCCAGCGGTCCGACCTGCTCCCACGCATCGCGTCCGGCACCCTGACCGCCACTCTCGCCGTACCCGGCACCGGCCTCGCCACCGCCCTCGCGCTGACCGGCGCGAACGGCGGCGACTGGGCCGGCGGCGGCCGTGCGGGCGGCGTACAGGCCAGGCGGGACGGCGAGGGCTGGCGGCTGTACGGACAGGCCGACCAGGTCCTCGACGGACACAGCGCCGGCCTCCTCCTCGTCGCCGCTCACACCGGCGGCTTCGCCCGCTCGCGCACCCTGCTGTTCCTCATGCCGGGTGACGCGGACGGGCTGGTGCGCGTACGGCAGACGGCCCTCGACGCCACCCGCCCGCAGGCCAGGCTCGAACTACGCGACGTGCGAGCCGAGTTGCTCGGCGAGGACAGCGGCCCGACGGTCCTCGCCGCCCTCGCCCGCGTCGGGGACTCGGCCGCCGCCGTCCTCGCCTGCGAAGCCGTCGGGGCCGCCGACCGGGCACTGGAGCGGACCGTCGAATACGTCGGCCAGCGTGAGCAGTTCGGGCGGGCCATCGGGTCCTTCCAGGCGGTGAAACACCGGCTGGCCGATGTGTACGTCCAGCTCCAGGCGGCCCGTTCGGCGGCGTACTACGCGGCCTGGGCGACCGGGCAGGGAGACGGGGAGCAGGTGGGCCCGCTCGCCCTCGCGCAGGCCCTCGAAGCCCTCCGGACGGCCGCAGGGGAGGGCATCCAACTGCACGGCGGGATCGGCTTCACCTGGGAACACGAGGCCCACCTCTACTTCAAGCGCGCCTCGGGCGACGAACTGCTCTTCGGGCCGGTCCACCGGCTCCGCGCGCACGCGGCCGACGCGGCGCGACTCTTCGAGGGCCGGGAGGTGACGGTGTGATCGGCGTCAAGGTGGTGCAGAAGGTCTCGTCGACGCGGGGGTTCGCGAAGGTCGCCCCGCATGTCATCCCGGCGCTTGACCGGGCGATCCACCGGCTCACACGCGGAAAGGTGCTGCTCAGCGCGCAGATGCTGCCGGGCGTGATCCTCACGGTCACCGGCGCGAGAAGCGGACTGCCCCGCCGGACCCCCCTCGCCTGTATGCCGGACGGCGAGCACGGCTGGATCCTCATCGGCTCCAACTTCGGCCGCACCGACCACCCCGCCTGGACCGCCAACCTCCTCGCCCACCCCGACGCCGAGATCAACTGGAAGGGCGCGGACATCCCGATCACGGGCAAGCTGCTGGAGGGGGAGGAACGGGCGGCCGTTTGGAAGCGGCTGCTGGTGTTCTGGCCGCCGTACGCGACGTATCAGGCGCGCGTCGACCGGGAGATCAGGGTGTTCCGGATCGTACGAAGGCGGTAGCCCACCTGGGTGGACTACCGCCTGCCAGACAGGACTTGCGGCCCGTACAAAGAGACGTGGTTATTTGGTCGGCTTCTTGCCGGTGACACCCAGGTGGACCAACAGGGCCAGGTTGGGCTTGAGTTCGGCCTGTTTCACGCCCCAGGTCTGGAAGCCCTTCTGGTGCGAGGCCACCGCGGCGAGCATGGCGACCAGGGAACCGGCGACCGCCGCCGGGTTCACGTCCTTGTCGACCTTGCCCTTGGACTGCAACTCGGCGACGGAGTCCGCCAGGGAGTTGTTCACCGAGTTCAGGATCTTCATTCGGATCTTGTAGAAGCGCTTGTCGCCCTCGGCGGCACCGAGGTCGACGACGCGCAGGATCGCGTCGTTCTTGCGCCAGAACTCCAGGAATCCGTCCACGAGTTCCTGCGCGGTCTGCCATCCCGCCTTGCCGACCCACGAGCGGCCGGCGAGCAGTTCCGTCAAACCGGCGCCCTCGGCGGCCATTTGCTCGGCGATCTCCAGGACGGCGCCTTCGACGTCCGGGAAGTACTGGTAGAAGGTGGCGGGCGAAGTCCCCGCCTTCCGGGCGACATCGATGACTTTGACGTCCCGGTAAGGGGAGGAGCTGAGCATCTCGCTGAGGCAGTCGAGCAGCTTCTGCCGGGTCGCCTGCCCACGCCGGCCGGCCACGCGGCCGTCGACGGTACGCACTTGTCCTGTCATGCCGTCAGCTTACCGAGGGGTGATCGGAGCGCGATTCGGCCGACTGCAAATGGGGTGCACGGGGGTGGAAGAGATGGTGCGCCTGGTCTGCGCGGTGCGTGAGACGCCGTTACTTTGGCGGCATGGCCGAAAACAGGGCATCCGAGGACCAAGTGGATCAAGCGCCGCAGGGGGAGGCGTACGGCGAGGGCGTCCCCTGCTGGGTCGACGCGCAGCTTCCGGATCTGGAGGCGGGCAAGCGTTTCTACGGTGAGCTCTTCGGGTGGAGCTTCGAGGACTCGTGCGGCCCGTCCGTATGGGGGCTGCGGGACGGCGCCCCGGTCGCCGGTCTGGCCCACAAGACGGACGGCCGTATGCCCACGGTGTGGACGGTGTACTTCGCGACCCCGGACGCCGAGGCGCTGGCCGGGCGGATCAGCGCGGCCGGCGGACAGGTCTTCATGGCGCCCCGGCCGGTCGGTGACCTGGGCATCGGCGCCCTCGCCGCCGACCCGGACGGCGCCGTCTTCGGCCTGTGGCAGCCGGGCTCGCACAAGGGCTTCGGCATCCGCCACGAGCCCGGCACCTTCGCCTGGGCCGAGCTGTACTCCCGGGACACCGAGGCGGCCAACACCTTCTACGGCGGCCTCTTCCACGACGCCCTCTTCGGACCCGGCGCCAAGCCCGACTTCGGCCGTGCCCCCGTCTCCGACGTCTTCCCGGCGGAAATGCCGCCCCACTTCCTGGTCCATTTCGGGGTAGAGGACTGTGAGGCGGTACTCGGGACGGTGAACCGGCTCGGCGGCCGCGTCCAGGCGCCGCCCTTCGACACTTCGTACGGAAGGGTGGCGGTGGTCACGGACAATCAGGGGGCGTCGTTCGCGCTGCTCCAGCGCGGATGACATCGGATGTGAGCGATGAATCCGGACTTTTTTGTCCTATGACACCCCGTTTCGGCCCCGAGTTCGCAACCTGTGGCCGAGCCAGGAAGAATCGGGGTGCGTGCCGCCATGGCGGTGCGGTGGTGAGACGCTGCACGGGGTCGCGTACATACGTGGATGACGCGGCCCGTACGGGGAGGTGGCAGGCAAGTGGTGGATCAGCTGACGCAGCACGATCCGCGGCGGATCGGGCCGTTCGAGGTGCTGGGACGGCTGGGCGCGGGCGGCATGGGGCTGGTCTATCTCGCGCGCTCGGCCTCGGGCCGACGTGTGGCGATCAAGACGGTCCGGACGGAGCTCGCCGAGGACCAGCTCTTCCGGGTCCGCTTCTCGCGTGAGGTCGAGGCCGCACGCGCGGTCTCCGGCTTCTACACGGCGGCCGTCGTCGACGCCGACGCGCGCGCCGCGGTGCCGTGGCTGGCCACCGCGTACGTCCCCGCGCCCTCCCTCGAAGAGATAGTGAACGAATGCGGGCCGATGCCGGCCCAGGCGGTGCGCTGGCTCGCGGCGGGTGTCGCCGAGGCGCTGCAGTCCATCCACGGGGCGGGGCTGGTCCACCGCGACCTGAAGCCGTCCAACGTGCTCGTCGTCGAGGACGGTCCCCGGGTCATCGACTTCGGTATCGCCTCGGGCGTCTCGAACACCCGTTTGACGATGACGAACGTCGCCGTCGGGACGCCCGCCTACATGTCCCCGGAGCAGGCCAAGGACTCCCGGAGCGTGACCGGCGCGAGTGACGTCTTCTCGCTCGGCTCGATGCTCGTCTTCGCCGCCACCGGCCACGCGCCCTTCCACGGAGCCAACCCGGTCGAGACCGTCTTCATGCTGCTGCGCGAAGGCCCGGACCTGAAAGGCCTGCCGGACGAGCTCCGCCCGCTCATCGAGTCCTGTATGCAGATGGAGGCCACGGCCCGCCCCAACCCGGCCGACCTCCAGGCCCAGCTGGCCCCCCACCTCTTCGGCTCCGGCTCCGACGACAGCGGTACGGCATCGGCGTGGCTGCCCGAGCGTGCGGTGAGCCTCATCGAGGCCCGCCGCGGCGGCCGCCCGCCCACGAAACCGGCGTCCACCGGCGGCAGAAGCGGCGGCCGCCTCCCCGTACAGCCGCCCCCGCCTTCCTACGACCCCGCCCCCGTGCCCATCGGCGGCCCCGACACCGGCCCCGTACGCCTGGCCGGCGCCCAGGTGCCCATCGGGCCGGGCCCCCGCGTCGCCGACGCCCGCGCCGCCGCCGTCAAGGCGCCCCCTCCGGAGGCCGGCCTGGTCGCCTCCTGGTCCCGGCCCCGCCCCGGCGTCAACGGCGCCGACCCCGCCGTAACCTCGCCCGTCGCGCCGCCCCCGGACGCCGCGGCCGGCTGGCGCCCCTGGCGTTTCCGCATGTCGAACGACGTATGGGGCACCCCGTCCGTCGCCGGCGACCTCGTCTACGTCACCTCCTTCGAGGTCCACGCCCTGGACGTGGCCACCGGCCGCCGCCGCTTCAAGACGCGTGACGTGGCCTGGTCGATGGCGGTCGCGGACGGCCGTATCCACGCCTCCGACGGACCCACCCTGTTCGCCCTGGACGCCCGCGAGGGCGGCGACCTGTGGCGGCTGTCGACGGACGCCTGGGTGTACTCCCTCAAGGCCGACCGCGGCACCGTCGTCACCGGCACCCGCGGCGGCGGCGTCCAGGCCTGGGAGGCCGCCACCGGCCAGAAACTGTGGGAGACCGCCGGCTGCCAGACCGACTTCGAGTCCCCGGAAGCCGGACCCGCCGTCCACGACGGCCTGGTCCACGTCTGGCAGGACGCCCGCCTGCGCGCCCTGGACGCCCGGACGGGCGAGGAGCGCTGGTCGTACCCGATCGGCGACGCGACCTCCTGCGGCGGAGTGCCGGTACGACTCACTTACGCTCCCGACGGATACGTCTACATCTCCGCCGGCACCCGGGTCCTCGCGATCGACGCGGCCAGCGGCCGGGTCCGCTGGCACTTCGAGGCACCGGCCGTCTTCCTCTCCGCGCCGACCTTCGCGCCGGGGCCCGCGGTCACGGGGGGCGGTGTCTATCTGGCCGACTACCTCGGCACGGTGTACGCCCTTGACGCCACCGACGGCCGGGATCGGTGGCGTATCGCCACGGAGGCCCGGTCGTCGATCGAGCCGGTGCTGGTGGCCGCGGGGCATGTGCATGTGGGTAGCGGCAAGGGGCTGTACACGCTGGATGCCGTCACGGGCACGCCCAAGTGGCGCTTCCAGGCGGGGGGCGACATTGTCGGGGCGCCTGCGGTGGCCGACGGGCGCATTCACTTCGGGTCCACGGATCATCTGCTGTACACGCTGAAGGCGGATGACGGGCGGCTGCGGTGGAAGCTGGCGACTGGTGGCGAGATCACCGGGGCGCCTGTGGTCAGGGACGGCGTGGTGTACGCGTGCAGCAAGGATCGGTGTGTGTACGCGCTGGATGCGGAGAAGGGGACGGGGACGGCGCGGACGAGTTGAGCGTCGTCGGTCGTCTGCGGGCCCGGTGGGGGCTGGTCGCGCCCCGCGGCGGAGCCGCTGATCGACACAGCCCCGCGCCCCTGGGGTGGGTGACGGCCGTCGTACGTTTGCACGGAAGGAGCGTCGGACGGCGGCCGTCTCAAGGGTGACGCTACGCCGGGCGGGGGAGGCCCGCCATGCGGGAGCCTTCCAGGTCAGCGCAGGCGGAACTCGCGCCTCCGTGCCCCGAAAAGCTCGGCCTGCCGATCGAGCGGGAGATTCCCCAGCGAGACTAGATGCGGGGCCTGTGCGAAGCCCTGTCGCAGAGCTGCCTCCTTGGCGGCCCACAGTGCGCGGACGGTCCCCTGTACCCCCTCCACCGGGTAGCCGGCGATGACGCTCGCGGCGGCGGTCGCGGCGGCCAACGCCTCGCCCGGCTCGGTGAGTTCGGTGACCAGGCCGATGTCGTGGGCCCGGCGGGCGGAGATCCGTTCGGCCGTTCCCATCAGCGCCATCCGCGCCGCCTCTCCGTGCGGCATCAGCTGGGCCATGAGGACCGACTCGTAGGCGCTGACCATCCCGTACGTGGTGTGCGGGTCGAAGAAGGAGGCGGTCGGGTCGGCGACGAGGAAGTCGCTCTCGCCGAGGAGGTAGAAGGCCCCGCCGCAGGCCATTCCCTGCACGGCGGTGATGACGGGCTTCCAGAGGTCGTTGGACTTCGGCCCTATGTGGAGGAGCGGATCGTCCGCCATATAGGGGGAGTTGGGCTGCGGCACCTCGGCGTCCCGGTCGAGCCCCGTGCAGAAGGCCCGCTCGCCGGCGCCGGTCAGCACGACGGCCCGTACGGAGTCGTCGAACCGCAACTCCCCCCAAATGCAGATGAGTTCGTCCCGCATGGCGAGATCGATGGCGTTGAGCCGCTCGGGCCGGTTCAGGGTGACGACGGCCACCCCGGTGTCCTTGTCGGCGGTGACCCGCAGCGCGCTCACGCCAACACCCACTGCGGAAGCCCGTCGGCGAACACCACACGCACCCGGGCGCCGATCCGAATCCGTGCCGGATCAAGGGAGTTGAGCGGTGCCCCGGCCGCGCTGACCAGATTTCCGACCAGCCGGATCCGGGGGGCGTCCTCCAACTCGACGACGATCACGTTGTACGGGGCTTGCGCGGCGTAGTCCGGGAGGAGCGGGGGGTGGGGAACGACGTACGACCAGATCCGGCCGCGTCCGCTGACCTCGCTCCAGGTGACGCCGAAGGACTGGCAGTGGGGGCAGCAGGGCCGGGGTGGGAAGCGGAGTTCGCCGCAGTCGGCGCAGGACTGGATGCGGAGTTCGCCCTGGGTGGCGTACTGCCAGAAGGGGGCGCCGGTGTCGTCGACGACGGGGTTCAGCATGGGTCAGCTCCTGAGCAGCAGGGCGGAGGTGGGGACGCCTTCGCCGGCGGTGACGAGACAGGTGGCGGCGTTCGGCACCTGGGCGGTACTGGTCCCGCGTAGCTGCTTCACGCCCTCGTTGATGAGGTTGAACCCGTGGACGTAGGCCTCGCTGAGCCCGCCCCCGCCGGTGTTGAGGGGCAGCCGTCCGCCGATTTCGAGGGCGCCCCCTTCGGTGAAGGAGCCGCCTTCCCCTCGGCCGCAGAAGCCGTAGCCCTCAAGGGAGAGGGGGACAAGGGGCGTGAACGCGTCGTAGATCTGGGCGACATCGACGTCCTGCGGGGTGAAGTCGGCGTGTTTCCACAGGTGTCGGGCGGCTGTCCAGGCGGGACCTGTGAGCGGGTCGTCGTTCCAGTAGTTGACCATGCCGTGGTGCTGGGCGGGGAGGCCCTGGGCGGCGGAGTGGACGTAGACGGGCGGGCGGCGGCAGTCGCGGGCGCGTTCGCGCGAGACGACGACACAGGCCAACGCCCCGTCCGTCTCAAGGCAGTTGTCGAAGAGACACAGGGGCTCGCTGATCCAGCGGGAGGTCATGTACATCTCGCGGGTGAGGGGCCGGTCGTACATGATCGCGGCGGGATTCTGGTTGGCGCGGTTCCGGCAGGCGAGGGCGACGTTGAACAGGTGGTCGCGGGTGGCGCCGTACTCGTGCATGTAGCGGCGGGTGAGCATGGCGATCTCGTCGGCGGGCCGGAGGAGCCCGAAGGGCCGGGTCCACTGGGCGGGGGTGGGGAGTTGGACGGAGGTGTTGGTCCACGGGCGGGGACCGCTACCCCGCTTCCGCGACCGCCAGGCGACGCCGACCGTCGCCTGCCCGGCGGCGATGGCGGTGGCGAGATGGGCGACGGTGGCGCACGAACCGCCGCCCCCGTACCCGACCTTGCTGAAGAAGGTGAGGTCCCCGAACCCGACGGCCTTCGCCAACTCCACCTCGTCGGTCTCCTCCATGGTGAAGGAGGCGAGCGCGTCGACCTCGCCCGGGGCGATACCGGCGTCGTCGAGGGCGGAGAGGACGGCACGGCAGGCGAGGGTGCGTTCGTCGTCGGGAAGGTGTTTGGCGAAGGGGGTCTGTCCGATCCCGACGATGGCGGTCGCGTCCTTGAGTCCGGCCATGCCTTGCACACCTCCGCGTGATCCCGGGGCAGCTGACAGAGCGTCAGGCTACAGCTAATCTGACGGTCAGTCAGCTAGCGGTCGTCGGCCAGTGGATTGGGGGCTGTTGTGCGCGGTGATGTGGAGTGGGGCAGCATTCCGGGACTCGTGCGGTCCGCGGCCGAGCGGTACGCGGATGCCGAGGCGGTGGTGGAAGGCCGTAACCGGATCTCGTACGCCGAACTGGGCGCCCGTATCGAGCAGTCGACGGCGGCCTGCATCGCGAACGGGATCGAGCCGGGCGACCGGGTCGCCATCTGGGCGCCGAACACCCTGGACTGGATCGTCGCGGCACTGGGCGCGGTGTCGGCGGGGGCGGTGCTGGTCCCGCTGAACACGCGCTTCAAGGGCACGGAGGCGGCGGACGTGCTGCGACGCAGCGGGGCGCGGCTGCTGTTCGTGACGGGGACCTTCCTGGGGACGTCGTACGTGGCGTCGCTGCGGCGGGCGGTCGCGGAGGGGCCCGAACTGCCGCAGCTGGAACAGGTGGTGGTGCTGTCGGACGACGCGCCCGCCGACTTCCGTACCTGGAAGGACTTCCTGGCGAGCGGGGACGGCGTGAAGGAGGCGGAGGTCCGGGAGCGGGCGACGGCGGTGGACGGATCCTGGCCGTCGGACATCGTCTTCACGTCCGGTACGACGGGTCGCCCGAAGGGCGCGGTGATCACCCACGCGCAGACGCTGCGGGCGTACGAAGTGTGGTGCGACCTCGCGGGGTTGAGACAGGGCGACCGCTACCTGATCGTGAACCCCTTCTTCCACACCTTCGGCTACAAGGCGGGCGTCATCGCCTGCCTGATGCGCGGCGCGACGATGATCCCCCAGCCGGTGTTCAACGTGGAGACGGTGCTGGCGAACGTGGCGTCGGAGCGTGTCTCGGTCCTCCCGGGCCCGCCAACCCTCCACCAGTCCCTCCTCGACCACCCGGCCCGCGACGCGCACGACCTCTCGGCGCTGCGGCTGGTGGTGACGGGTGCGGCGGTCGTCCCGCTGCGCCTGGTGGAGCGCCTCCAGGGAGAGTTGGGCGTGGAAACGGTCCTCACGGCATACGGCCTCTCGGAGGCCAGCGGCATCGTCACCATGTGCCGACGCGGTGACGACCCCTCCGTCATCGCGTCCACGTCCGGCCGGGCGATCCCGGGCAGCGAGGTACGCGTGCAGGCGCCGCCCGGCTCCCCCGGGGAGGTCCTCGTCCGCGGCTTCAACGTCATGCGGGGCTACTTCGAGGACGAGAGGGCCACGGCGGAGGTCGTGGGCGAGGACGGCTGGCTGCGCACGGGCGACGTCGGCGTCCTGGACGAGGCGGGCAACCTGCGCATCACCGACCGCATCAAGGACATGTTCATCGTCGGCGGCTTCAACGCCTACCCGGCGGAGATCGAGCAACTGCTGGGCGTCCACCCGGATGTGGCGGACGTCGCGGTGATCGGCGTACCGGACGCGCGACTTGGAGAGGTCGGGAAGGCGTACGTGGTGCGGCGGCCGGGGGTGACTCTGACGGCCGACGACCTGATCGCGTGGGCGCGGCGGGAGATGGCGAACTACAAGGTGCCGAGGGCGGTGGAGTTCGTGGGGGAGTTGCCGCGGAACGCGAGTGGGAAGGTGGTCAAGGGGGAGTTGCGGGGGAGGGGGGCGGGGAGCGGGGGTTCAGCGTGACGACGGGCGTACGGATGGCGGATGTACGGCCGGTGGATGTATGGACGTCGGCGACACGAGTCGTACGGGCAGGGTGTCGTCCACTGCCTCGGGCGCCGGCGAGGGTGTCGGGGCCGGGCGGCGGTGCGGCTGGGTGCCGTGGCGGGGTCCGTTGGCGCGGACGGTGGTGGGGGTGACCGGTTCGACGGCGGGGTCGGAGCCGCCGCGCCACTTGGCCGGAGCCTCGGCCATGACCACGCCCACGACGACCCAGAACAAGACGTCGATCCGGTCCAGGTTGGCCGGATGATCCATCATGCTCATCAGGAAGAAGCCGGTCAGCGCGGCCAGCCCGACCGTCCCGATGACCGACTTCGCGCGGGCGGCGCGGGCCGCCGAGGCCCAGGCGATCACGGTCACCGAGAGGATCCCGAGGAGACCCAGGGGGCCCGCCTCGACGAGCCAGTTCAGCCAGAGGTTGTGCGCGTGGACGAAGACGCGGTCACCGGGCGCGGTCGCCGAGATGGCCGCGCCCGAACGCCCGAGGCCGACACCAAGCGGGTTGCCTGTGGCCAGCGTGAGCGCCGCGTCCCAGGCCTGGCCGCGCACGCCCAGTGAGTCACCGGCCCGCGACACGGCCCAGATCGCGGCGGAGGCGGCTGCCAGCGCGAGGAGACCGAAGGCGGCGAAGAGGCGGCGCTGTGCGCGGTCGGCGAGGCGGGGGGCGAGCCAGTAGGCGACGGCGAGGACGAGGAGCCCGGCCGCCGCGGCGACGTACCCGGCACGGGAGAAGGTGGTGAGCAGGGCCCCGTATCCGACGATTCCGACGAGGACGACGGCGGTACGGGCGCTGCGCTCGTCCACGGTGACGGCGGCGAGCAGGACGAAGGGGAGCAGCAGCACGAGGAAGGCCGCGAGGAGGTTCGGGTTGGCGAAGGTGCCGATCGTGCGTATCAGGACGCCGCTGCCGCCCGCGTCGCAGGACACGTCGGTGAGCAGCCCCGTACGGCAGAACCCGGTCGGCGTCTCGTTCGTGAACTGCGAGAACGCGGCGGTCCCGGCGGCGCCCACCCCGACCAGCGCGAGCAGAGCGACCGCCTGCCACGACTCGGGCCGGCTGCGGCGCAGTCCGACGAGGAGGTAGTAGCAGGCGATGACGGTGAGGAGGCCGCGCAGGGGGGCGGTGGGGTGCCCGCCGAGGTAGGTGACGGCGACGGAGGCGAACAGCAGCAGGGCGATGGGGAGGTCGAGACGGGTACGGAAGTCCCGGGGCCGGGCCCGCAGTCTGTCTCCGCTTTTGCCTCCGCCGGGTATGAGGAGCGCGACGAGGCCGAGGGCGAGCACCAGCCGGAGCGGGGTCACGACCCCGATGAGCGGATCGTCGGGGAAGAAGTCGGTCGCCGCGTCGAGCAGGACGATGGCGAGGGCCGCGAGCGGTATGAAGCCTATGAACGCCGCGAACTTGGAAGGGGCGTGCGGCGGTCCGGATCCCGCCGCCGTGGTCCGGTCGGATGCCATGGACCCTGAGCCTGGCCGGGCGGGGCGTCGGGGGAGTTGCGGGGGCGGGACGCCGGGGTGTCCGGCGTCCCGCGTTTGTGTGCGTGGGGGCTTGTGCGTGCGGGCTTATGTGTGTGCGGGCTTATGTGTGTGGGGGCTTGTGTGTGGGGCTCAGCCGAAGGCTTTCACGGCCTGGTAGTAGGTCCAGGCGGTGCTGTTGCAGGCGGTCTTCGTGGCGCCGCTGTAGTTGGCGCAGACGCGCTTGAGGTCCTCGTAGAAGGCGCTGTCCAGACGGGACTTGTTGGCGTCGAAGGCGCCTGCGGCCTTGTAGTTGCGGTAGCCGAAGTCGTGGCGGGCGCAGGACGTGGCGAAGGGGAAGCCGAAGGGGTTGTCGGGCGAGGAGGAGCAGTAGTCGGTCGACCAGTCGAACTCGTACGCGGTCCAGGCGGCCTGGTTGGCACGGGCGGCCGCCCACAGGTGGTAGCTGGACGCGCTGGTCTGGGTCCAGCTCGCGAGGACCTGGGGCTTGTCGGCGGGAGCGGCGTCGGCGGCCGTCGCGGTGACGACGACGGTGGCCAGAGCGAGAGTTGAGGCGGCAACTGCGGTGGCGAGTCTGCGGTGCATCCCACACCTCCATGAGGCTGCCGCCCGCCCATCGGGCAACAGGTTCATGTCAAAAGCATCGGCATCGTGTGGGTGCCTTTACACCTCATGCGCCCTAATGGGCTATTAATTCTGGGGTGTGATGGGGGATCAGGGTGTGAACGCAGGGGGAGGGGGTCTCTTCGGGGGCTGGCGGGCCGCCTAACTCCGCCCGCCGAACTGCCACCTGTGGACCTCGATGCCCGCGTAGCGGTCAGAGGTCAGGACCGTGCGTGCCTCGGCCGGGCCCGTTGCGCGGAGCAGTACCGCCGTGCCCAGCCAGGTGGTGCCGTCGTCCGCCAGCAGCGGCCCGTACGCGATCAGCTCGTCCCGGTCGGGTGGTACGGCGAGATCCGCGACCTTCCCCGGCCCCGTGCCGTGTCCGAGCACCAGGTAGCGGTTGCCCTCGGTGCGGCCGCCGGGGAAGTCCCACATGGTGCGGCCCAGCAGGTTGCGCCACCGGCGCAGCAGCACGTCCCGGTACACGCCGGCCTGGTAGTTGGGCTCGTCGAAGGCGAACGCGCGGGCGGCGGCGGAGTCGGGCAGGTCGACGATGTGCACGCTGCCGGTGGGTGTTCCGCCCTCGTCATCGCCCTCGCCCTCGTCGGCGAAGGTCGGACCGCGGGCGATCATCTCCTTCGCGTACTGGTCCATGTAGGACCAGTGGTCCTCCAGCAGCTCCTCACGCAACGCCAGGGAGCCGGGCCGGTCACGGTGAAAGCAGAAGAACTCCATGTCGGCCGACTCTTCCCGACGTACGGCGGCATCTCAACGGACTTTCTGCCGTGCGCCCGTGTGCCCGTGTGCCGTGTCCGCCCCCAGACACACGTCGGCCGCGACGGCTCCCCCTCCGCGCCGCCGCGGCCGATCCCCGTGTGGGAAGAAAGTCTGGTGTCTGGTTAGACGGGCTCGTCCGTGGCGTGGACGTTGTCCGTCGTGGCCTCGTCGGTGTCCGCGCCCGTCAGGTTGAGCGGGTCCGTGGTGGCGTGGACGTTCTTGATGGTGACGGGCTCGGTCGTGGCGTGGACGTTGTCCGTGGTGGCGGTCGGCTCGTCCGTGGCGTGGACGTTGTCGGTGCTTGTCTCGTCGCTCATCTCGATGACTCCCGTGGCTGTTACTGCGTCAAAATGAAAGATCCGCCCGGCAAACTCCCCCGTGGACTGCCGGGCGGATCTTGCAGGGCCGGTTCACCTTAAAGGCGCCGGCCACTCGCCACTCCGTCTGCCCCCCGACGCGACGGCTTGGCACAACTGACTGTGCCGGGCGGCGATAAACGAACGATGAACGCCCGCTGCCGAGGGGCGGATCCCCTCCCGGATCAGACGTGCTCAGACGATCCCGGCCGGACTCACCAGGCCCCTGACCTGAGCCGCTTCCGGTACCTCCAGCGCCTCGAAGATGTCGAGGGCCTCGCGCCAGCACACCTGGGCCCGGTCGAGCTGGCCGATGCCGTTGAGCGCGTGCCCGAGCACCGTGAGGGTGTTGCCGCGCCGCCATTCCCCGCCGATGCCCCGCAGCAGCGTCAGCGCCGTCTCGGCATTCACCGCGGCCTGCGCGGGCTGCCGTGCCGCGAGATCGAGTTCGGCGAGGCGGAACAGCGTCATGCCCTCCCACAGGCGCTGCCGGCTGTCCCGGAAGACCAGAAGTGCCTGCTGCAGACAGTCGGTCGCCTCGGACAGCCGCCCGCTCTGCGTGAGCGCGAGGCCCAGCGCATACCGCCCGTTGGCGCCCTTGAAGGCGTGCCCCATGTCGTCGTACATGGCCGTGCCCTGCTCGGCCAGCGCCACCGCGCTCGCCGTGCGGCCGGTGGCCAGGTGGATGCGCGACAGGTTGCACAGGACGGCCGCCTCGCCCGGCCGGTCCCCCAACGCACGGAAGCTCGCGATGGCGTGGGTGAAGTGCTCCTCGCCCTCCGCGTGCCGGTTCTGGTAGAGCGCGATGACCCCGCTGATGTTGGACGACCAGCAGCCGGTGAGCGGGTCCTCGGCCCTGCGGGCCAACTCGCTGGCCCGCTCGGCCTCTTGGAGGGCTACGTCGAACCCGCTGCCGGAGTGCTGGTGCACGAACGCGAGCGCGGTCTGGGCCCTCGCCTCCGTACGGGCGTCCCCGGCCTCCTCCGCCACGTTCCGCAGCAGCACGGCGACCGCCTCGTACTCCTTGGAGTTGGCCCCGGACTCGGCCAGGTCGACCGCCGCCCACAGGACGTCGACGGCACGCCGCAGCGTCCCGGGCCGCGCGGACTGGCGTACGCAGGCCAGCAGGGAGATCGCCTCGGCGTACAGCCAGTCACGGGCCGCATGGCGGCCGGCGAAGGTCAAGCCGGGGTGGTCGGTCCGCTCCAGGTGGTCCACGAGCCGGTCCCCGGGGCGTTCGATCAGGTAGACGCCCGCGACGGTGGCCAGGTAGAAGTCCAGCAGCCGGGACATGGCCGCCCCCCGCTCGCTCGGAGGCTGCTCGTCCCTTTCCGCACAGGCACGCGCGTAGAGCCGTACGAGGTCATGGAACCGGTACCGGCCCGGCGCCGCCGACTCCAGCAACGACGTGTCCACCAGGGACTCCAGCAGGTCCTCGGTCTCCTCCGTCTCCAGGTCCAGCACGGCCGCCGCCGCTGCCAGCGACATGTCCGGCCCGTCGGCCAGGCCCAGCAGCCGGAACGCCCGTGCCTGCGCGGGCTCCAGCTGGCCGTACCCCAACTCGAAGGTCGCCTTGACCGCCAGATCCCCGGCCTGCAACTCGTCCAACCGCCGCCGCTCGTCCGCGAGTTTGGCCGCGAGTACGGACACCGTCCACGTCCGCCGAGCCGCCAGCCGAGACGCCGCGATCCGGATCGCCAAGGGCAGGAAACCGCACGCCGCGACCACGTCGAGCGCCGCCTTCCGCTCCGAGGCCACCCGCTCCTCGCCCACGATCTTCGTGAACAGGGAGAGGGCCTCGTCGGGGGACATCACGTCCAGGTCCACCAGATGCGCGCCGGCCAGGTCCACCATCCGCATCCGTGAGGTCACCAGCGCCGCGCAGCCCTCGGTGCCCGGCAGCAGGGGTCGTACCTGTGCCGCGTCCTTGGCGTTGTCCAGCAGCACCAGGACCCGCCGCCCGTCCAGCACCGACCGGTACAGGGCGGCCCGTTCCTCCAGGGAGTCGGGTATCGCGGAGTCCGCCGTGCCCAACGCCCGTAGGAACGCGCCCAGTACGGTCTCCGGCTCGGCCGCACGGGAGCCGGCGCCCTGGAGGTCGACGTACAACTGCCCGTCGGGGAAGGCCCCGCGCGCCTGGTGCGCGACATGGACCGCCAGTGTCGTCTTGCCCACGCCGCCGATGCCCGCCAGTGCCGACACCGCCATCACGCGGCCCTCCGCGGAGGCCAGAACCTCGCCCAGCTCCGAGACGAACGACGCGCGGCCCGTGAAGTCGGGGACCGTCGCCGGAAGTTGAGCCGGGCGGACCTGCACAGTCGCCGGTTCCGGGGCCAGCGGTGCGGACGGTACCGCCAGAGTCGGGTCCGCCTGGAGGATGCGCTGCTGGAGTTCGCGCAGGCCCGAGCGGGGGTCCACGCCGAGCTCGTCCTTCAGCAGGCGACGCGTGTCCGCGTACACCGCAAGTGCCTCCGCTTGGCGGCCACTTCGGTACAGCGCCAGCATCAGCAGCTCGCGCAGGCGCTCCCGCAGGGGGTGCGCCGCCGTCAGGGCGGTGAGCTCCGAGACCGCCTCCGCGTGGCAGCCCTGCTCCAGGTCCATGTCCAGGCGGGTTTCGACGAGTTGGAGTCGCCACTCCTCCAGCCGTACCCGTTGCGCCTCCGCGTACGGGCCCGGCACTCCCGCCAGCGGCTCGCCGTCCCACAGGTCCAGCGCGCGGTTCAGTACGTCACGCGCGTGGCACAGGTCTCCGCTGTTCTTGGCCTTCTCCGCCTCGGTAGCCAACTCCTGGGCCGCCGCGAGGTCCAGCGCCCCGTCCCGCAGCCCACGGATCGCGTAGCCGCCCGCCTGGCTGACCAGGACCTCGGGGTCGAGTACCTTCCGCAGCCGCGAGGCGTACGTCCGTACAGCCGCCAGTGCCTGCGAGGGCGGTTCCTCGCCCCACAGGGCGTCGATCAGCTCGGGCGCGGTCGCGGTGCGACCCGCGCGCAGCAGCAGGGCGGCCAGCAGGGCCTGTTGCTGCGGGGAACCGGTGAGAACCTGCTCGTCGCCGCGCCAGGCGCGCACCGGTCCGAGCACGCTGAAGCGCAGCGGCGCGGGCTCCTCGGAGCCGGGCCGCCGCTGCTCCGGCACGCGCGGTACACCGTCCATCGCCGTCCCCCAGACAGAACGTCATGACAACCCAGCCAGTTTGCCTTGTTCAGGGCGGATGCGTCAGCTGTGAAAGGCACCACTCACAGAGAGGCGTGCGGGATACCACAACCCCCTCACAACCTCTTCGCACACAAGTGCACACACCCGCGCATCCACCCACGCATCCGCAAGCTCCACCCAGCCCCCTCCCCACTAGCTGACGGACCGTCAGATCAGCGCTACCGTGGCCGACATGGATGCCCACGAGACCCTCCCGAAGATCATCTCGGTCGACGACCACACCGTCGAACCCCCGAACGTCTGGCAGGACCGGCTCCCGAAGAAATACCTGGACACCGGCCCGCGCACCGTCCGTGCCCCGCTCAAGGAAATGACCTTCCTCGGCGGCCGGTTCAAGCCCGTCATGGGCCAGCCGGGCGACGACGGACCCATCGGCGACTGGTGGATCTACGAGGATCTGCACCGGCCCCTCACCCGACTCGACACCGCCGTCGGATACTCCCGGGACGAGATCAAGCTCGAAGTCATCACTTACGAGCAGATGCGCCCGGGGTCCTTCGACGTCCCGGCCCGGCTCGCCGACATGGACGTCAACCACGTCCAGTCCGCCCTCTGCTTCCCCACCTTCCCCCGCTTCTGCGGCCAGACCTTCACCGAGGCCGCCGACCACGACCTCGGCCTCCTCTGTGTCCAGGCCTACAACGACTGGATGGTGGAGGAGTGGTGCGGCCCGGCGGCGCAGGGCCGCCTCATCCCGCTGACCCTCATCCCCCTCTGGGACCCCGAGCTCGCCGCCGCCGAGGTCCGCCGCAACGCCGCCCGCGGCGTCCGCGCCGTCGCCTTCTCCGAGATACCCCCGCACCTCGGACTCCCCTCCGTCCACACCGACGCCTGGGACCCGTTCCTCGCGGCCTGTGCCGACACCGGCACCGTCATCGCGATGCACATCGGCTCCAGCAGCCGTATGCCGTCGACGTCCGCGGACGCCCCGCCCGCCGTCGGCTCCACCATCACCTTCGCCAACTGCTGCTATTCGATGGTGGATTGGCTGATGAGCGGGAAGTTCGAGCGATTCCCGAGCCTGAAGGTGATGTACGCGGAAGGGCAGATCGGGTGGATTCCCTACATCCTTGAGCGCGCCGACGTGGTGTGGGAGGAGAACCGGGCGTGGGGCGGGGTCGCCGACAAGGTGCACCGTCCGCCGTCCGAGCTCTTCGCCGAGCATGTCTACGGCTGTTTCTTCGACGACGCCTTCGGGCTGAAGAACCTCGACTCCATCGGCGTCGGAAACGTCCTCTACGAGACCGACTACCCGCACTCCGACTCCACTTGGCCCAAGTCGAGGGAGGTCGGCGAGGCCCAGATGGGGCACCTGGACGCGGACGTCGTCGAGCGGATCGTACGAGGGAACGCGATCGAGCTGCTGGGGCTCACGGACGACGGGCTGTGGGCGGGGGCTTGAAGCGGCAGGGCCGCGGCCCCCAGGAAGGAAGGGAGACGCGGCCCGAGACCGTAGTGCCGAAGTGCCGACCGTCAGCCGAAGAACACCGACGAGATCGCGTTGTCGAAGCCGATCGTGGCGAGGTCGGCGATGTTGCCCTCGACCACCTTCGACTCGCCCTTGCAGTCCTTCTCGGTCCAGATCTTCAGG
Organism: Streptomyces sp. JLBG701; assembly: GCF_058544905.1. Taxonomy (NCBI): domain Bacteria; kingdom Bacillati; phylum Actinomycetota; class Actinomycetes; order Kitasatosporales; family Streptomycetaceae; genus Streptomyces; species Streptomyces sp. JLBG701. The sequence goes on along the minus strand of NZ_CM178588.1, from coordinate 5,055,627 downwards.
GCGCCGGAGGCCTGGAGGGAGGAGGCGCTGTCGTCGCGGCCGACGTTCTGGCAGCCGGAGCCGGCCAGACCCTCGGACGGGTCACCGAAGTCGACCTCGTCGGAGAGGGTGACGCTGGTGGCGGGAGCGACCGCGTTCCCGTCTGCCGAGTCCCCCTGCTCCTCCTCGGCGACCGCGCCCGCCTTCTGGCCGTCCGGCGTCACGCCGAACCAAGTGCCGCCCACGCCCTGCCCGTTGGTGTCACCGGGCTTGAGGTCCTTGCTGAAGCGGTAGACCGGCCAGCCGCCGATGGTCACCTGGAGGTTGCCGTCGTCGCGCTTGACCACGCCGACGTCGGACTTGTCCACACCGTCGATGAAGATCTTGCCGCCGGGGGCGACGACGACGGGCGGCCAGGTGGTGGCGCAGGCGTCGTTGCAGTTCGACTTGGAGGGGTTCGCGGTGTCGTTGTCGAAGCGGTAGAGGGTGAAGCCGGCGCCGTTGACGACGACCGGGTTCAGGTCGCCCGCCTGAGCCGCGCTCAACTGCACCCACTTCTTGGCGACCGGGGTGGTCGCGGGCTTACCGGGGCTGTTGGCCCAGTCGCCGGTCTTGGGCGTGGCGTCGTTCTGCTTCGCCGTACCGCTGTTGAAGTTCATGCTCTGCAGCGCCGAACCGGCGTTCTGCCGGCTCGTGGACGCGGCTCCGTCGGCGCCGTTGCAGGCGGTGAGCAGCAGAGATGCGGCGGCTGCGGTAGCGGCGATCGCGGCGATGCGGTTGCGGATCATGTCGGTCTCCCCGTGTCTGGCGCCCGGACCTCCCGAGCCGCCGCCACCCACTACGGGGCCGGGCTTAGGGCGCCCTCACCCGGTGACACGCCTGAGACGTGAACGCGACAACCCGCGGTCAATCGGGGGTAGAGCTGGACATTCCGGCGGGGCGCTCGCACACCCCTTGCTTGATGGGACAACAGGCAAGACGATGACTCCTCAAGCTATTTGACGGATCGTCAGATTCGCTTCGATGCAGCCAGGAGGGCGCATGTCCATCCAAGACCTGCCGACAGGGTGGCCGGCGTACGGCATGCAGCTCCCCGTCCAGTCCCAGAGCACCATCTACGCCGAGGAGTGGGAGGCGGGCGCCGGAGCCGGCGACCTCGTCGAGATCGCCCGGGCCGCCGACCGGGCCGGCTTCGCCTACGTCGCGAGCTGCGACCACGTCGCCATCCCGCGCCGCCTCGCGTCCGCGATGAGCACGGTCTGGTACGACCCCGTAGCCACCCTCTCCTTTCTCGCGGGCGTCACCGAACGCGTCCAACTGCTCAGTCACGTGGCCGTAGTCGGACTCCGCCACCCGCTCCTGACCGCCAAGCAGTACGCCACCCTCGACCACCTCTCCGGCGGGCGGCTGCTCCTCGGTGTCGGCGCGGGGCATGTGGAGGAGGAGTTCGAGGCGGTCGGGGCGGACTTCCGGCACCGGGGCGCCGTACTCGACGAGACGATCGACGCCCTGCGCGCCGCCCTCGGGCCGGACGAATTCCCCGTACACCATGGCAAGTTGTACGACTTCGAAGGGCTCGGGCAGTTGCCCCGCCCCGCGCAGGACCGCGTCCCCCTCTGGGTCGGCGGCTCCTCACCCGCCGCCGTGCGCCGGGCCGCGCTGAAGGGGGACGGCTGGCTGCCGCAGGGGGACTCGCGGGAGCGGCTGCCGGCGCAGATCGCCCGGATCAGGGAGATGCGCGAACAGGCGGCCATCCAGGGGCCGTTCGTCTTCGGCGCCATCACCGAGCCGCTGTACGTCGGTGAGCCCACGTGGGACGTCGGGCACCGGACGATCACCGGCCCCCCGGACGCCCTCGCCGAGTCGCTGCGGGAGTACCGCGCGATGGGCGTGGACCAGATCCAGGTGCGGTTCCGCTGCCGGGGCCGACGTGAACTCACCGACCAGATGGCCGCGTTCGGCGCAGAGGTGGGACCGCTGCTGAGGGAGCCGTAGGGCAACCTGTCAGACAGCTCGCCTGTTTCTCCTTGAAGTTTTGAACATGCTCACGCCGAGTCGCGTATGTACGGACGTACGGACGTGATGGCTCCGGCGGAAGGACCCCCCAAGTGCGATCCCTCCAACGACTCTCAGTCGCCCTGGCCTCTGCCGAGGGCACCCGGGACACCTGGCCGCATGCGGACTGGCCGGCCCCGGACGATCCGTTCGTGGGTGATGTGCTGCGTGTCTCTCCGCCCTACCGAGGACTGCGGAAGACCACGGCGGACGTCGTCGTGCTGCACTGCGAGGATCCGGCGGCAGCCTTTCCGGGGCTGCTGGAGGCTCTCGGTGCCCGGAGTGTTCCGATGATCGTCGTCAGTCCGCGCCAGGACACCGAGACGGTGGTCGAGGTGTTCCGGGCCGGGGCCGGCTACCTCGTCGAGTCCGACTACTGCCATCCCATGCTGTCCGCCGCGACCATGGCAGCCGCCGTCGGGCACACCTACCTCTCGCCGTCCGCGTCCGCCGCCCTGCGGGAGGGCGCCCGGCGGATGGCCGCGACCGACGACGCGATGGAGCGGCTGCGGGCCCTGCTGTCGCCGCGCGAGCAGCAGATCATGGAGCTGCTCTCGACCGGCCTGGGCGCCCAACAGATCGGTCAGCGACTCCGGTTGAGCGAGAAGACCGTCCGCAACAACCTCAGCAACATCTACGCCAAACTGGATGCCAGGAGCGGCACGGACGCGGTCCTGCGGTGGCTGGGGGCCACACCGGTCGCGCCCGTGCTTCGCACCTGAGAACTATCAGGGTGCCGGAATCTCCGACAGCGGGATTTCCACGTCGCTGACGTTGCCACCGCCCTCACCGAATCCGGGTTCCGCCCGGAGGCTGTTGCCCGAGTTCTGGATTCCGGAGGCCTCGGGAGTTCCGCATTTCACATTCCGCAGCCAAAGTCGCCCGTCGGGCGTTCCGTTGTTCAGGATCTGTGGATAGAAGGCGTGCACGGTCGCGGCGCCCTCGCTCGGCGAGAAGAAGACCGTCTGGCCGTCCTGTGCCTCTTTGTACGTGGCCTTCAGGAAGCCGCTCACATCGGTGCGCTTGTGGGACCACATGAAGAAGGCGATGCTGTCCGCCTGCACGGTGTCCGTCCGGGTGAATTCCAGGCCGGTCGCCGTGGTGTCACGCTTGATGGTGTATGTCGTTGTGCTGAACTTCCCGCCGATCTCGAAGAACGAGTTCCCCAGTTTCGTTTCTGCCGAGACGCTGGATCCGTCCTCCAGCTCGATGATCCTGGTGACGCTCGTGCTCACGCTGAAGGACTTCGACGCGGTGCCCGTCGAACCGCAGTTGTCGGTCACCGCGGAGACGCGCTCGTTGGGGCCGAGGCTGTCCGCCTTGAACTGGACGTCGACGAACTCGCAGTTCTCCAGCTTGTCGGAGTCCGCGGCGCAGTCGGCGGTCACCTCCGAGGGTGTGGCGGCACCCGCCTGGTTCATCAGCGGGACGATCACCGCGAGGGCCGCCACGGGGGCCAGGGCCAGGGTGATGCGCTTCTTCTTGCTCCGGTGGCTTCTCGTGCGGCCGGTCCGGGTCATGGGTGTCTCCTGTGGGGTGTACGGGTGTTGAGCTGCGGATTTGGCGTGCTCGTGAGGACGATCAGGAGGCTCAGCAGTCCTCCAGGACCGCCTTGGAGGTGCCGTCCGCGACACCGGGAGCGCCCGCTGCGCCCGGCAGGATGACGGGTCCCTCGACGACCTCCGGAGCCACGAAGTTCTCCTCGGGGCTGGCAGGCAGGACGGTGGTCTGTTCGCGGGCGTCGATACGCACCCGCCATTCGCCGGTCATGCGCTGCATCTTCGGTGTGAACTCCATGTGGAGCACCTTGCCGACCGGTACTTCACGCTCTTCCGTGTCGCTGGCCGTGGCCGACTCCACGGTCATGTCCAGGGTTCCCTTGTGCTTGACCCAGGACCCGCTCAGGAATCCGAAGAGGCCACCGCCACCGCCCTGTTGGGTGGAGGTGTACTTTCCCTCTCCCTGCCCGATCGTCGCCGACCAGGTGATGGACACCGTCGCCGGATCGGTGGCGTTCGGCTCGCAGTTCGGGAAATCGATGGACGACTTCTCGGTGGGGCCGTCGAAGGTCTCGAAGTTCGTCTCGACGAAATCGCAGTTGTCGGACAGGAAACCGTCGCTGAAACTGCTGTCCAGTGACTGCTCCTCTCCGTTGATCTTCCTGGATTGGTCGCACATCTGCGTGATCTGCTCGGGCGTCTTCTCGTCGGCCGCGTTGGCCGACGGAAGAAGACTGACGATGGCGCCGCCGGTCGCGAGAGCCGCACCGATCGCCACGTACCTGACTTTCCTGTTGCGCAATCTCCGCTTTGCCATACCCGGAATTGTTGGAGTCAAGCGAAGGTATGGCCAGAGTCAAATGTCCCTACTCCTCGGTCACTTGATGTGCGCTTGTGCAAGCCTCCTCTCTGTATCTGACGCTTCGTCAGATACGGCGGTACGATGACCCGCATCCACCGATCCCGAGGAGGCCCGCATGGGCAAGCTGGACGGACGCGTCGTTCTCGTCACCGGGGCCGCCCGCGGCCAGGGGGAGCAGGAGGCCCGCCTCTTCAGGGCGGAGGGGGCCGCGGTGATCGTGGCCGACGTGCTCGACGACCAGGGCGAGGCCCTCGCCAAGGAGATCGGGGCGACCTATGTCCACCTCGACGTGGGCGAGGAAGCCGACTGGCAGTCCGCGGTCGCCGCCGCGAAGAGTGCGTACGGCCATGTCGACGGCCTCGTCAACAACGCCGGCATCCTGCGCTTCAACTCCCTCCTGGACACGCCCCTCGACGAGTTCATGCAGGTCGTGCGGGTGAACCAGGTCGGCTGCTTCCTCGGCATCAAGAGTGTCGGGCCCGCGATCGCGTCGGCAGGCGGCGGCACGATCGTCAACACGGCCTCGTACACCGGGGTGACCGGGATGGCTGCGGTGGGGGCGTATGCGGCGACCAAGCACGCCATCCTCGGCCTCACCCGCGTAGCCGCCCTGGAACTGGCCCAGCAGCACATACGCGTCAACGCCATGTGCCCCGGCGCCATCGACACCGCCATGTCCAACCCGGCCCAGCTCGACCCGGCGGCCGACACCGAGGAGATGAGCCAGGCCATCGACGCGCTCTACCGCAAGCTCGTGCCGCTGGGCCGGATCGGGCGGCCGGAGGAGGTCGCGCGGCTCGCACTGTTCCTGACGTGCGAGGACTCGTCGTACATCACCGGGCAGCCGTTCGTGATCGACGGGGGGTGGCTGGCGGGGGTCAGCATCGTCTGACTCGGCGTCTGACTCGGCGTCTGGCTCAGTGTCTGACTCGGCGTCAGCAAGTGGCTCGTCGGCTATTGACCATCCATGCGGGCGGTGCCACAGTCGGCGGCAGTAGGGATCTGACGGTCCATCAGAAACAGATACCGGGGACGGTGAACCTCCTTGGAATTCGGGCTCTTTGTACAGGGATATGTGGGCAAGCGCGCCGAGACCGACCCGCTCGCCGAGCACAAGGCGCTGATGGAGGAGACCGAGTACGTCATCCAGGCGGACAAGTCCGGCTTCAAGTACGCCTGGGCGTCCGAGCACCACTTCCTGGAGGAGTACTCGCATCTCTCCGCCAACGACGTGTTCCTTGGGTATCTGGCCCACGCGACGGAACGGATCCACCTGGGGTCGGGGATCTTCAACCCCCTCGCTCAGGTCAACCACCCGGTCAAGGTCGCCGAGAAGGTCGCCATGCTCGACCATCTCACCGAGAACCGCTTCGAGTTCGGCAGCGGACGCGGCGCCGGTTCCCACGAGATCCTCGGCTTCCTCCCCGGCATCACCGACATGAACTACACCAAGGAGATCTGGGAAGAGACCATCGCCGAGTTCCCCAAGATGTGGATGCAGGACGAGTACGTCGGCTTCCAGGGCAAGCACTGGCAGCTGCCGCCTCGGAAGGTGCTGCCGAAGCCGTACGGGAAGTCGCACCCGGCGATGTGGTACGCGGCCGGGTCGCCGCCGTCGTACTCCATGGCCGCGAAGAAGGGGCTGGGGGTTCTCGGCTTCAGCGTGCAGAAGGTCTCCGACATGGAGTGGGTGCTTGAGCAGTACAAGACGGCGATCGTCGATGCCGAGCCGGTCGGGGAGTTCGTCAACGACAACGTGATGGTGACGACTACGGCGATCTGCGCGCCGACGCATGACGAGGCGATACGGATCGCTGTCGGCGGTGGGTTGCACTACCTCCCCTCGCTCGTGTTCCGGTACCACGACACGTTCCCTCGGCCTGAGGGGTTCCCTGTGTGGCCCGAGACCTTGCCCGAGTACAACGCCGAGTTCGTCGAGCTCCTCATCGAGGAGGAGTTGGTGATCTGTGGGGATCCGGACGAGGTCACCAAGCAGTGCCGGCGGTGGGAGCAGGCGGGGGCGGATCAGTTGAGCTTCGGGTTGCCGGTGGGGGTGCCGAAGGAGGAGACGTTGCAGACGATTCGGCTGATCGGGGAGCACGTGATTCCGAAGATCGACACGGATCCTGTGCATCGCACTACGCGGTTTCGGCAGGGCGCCTGATCGCCGTCGGGGTGCGGGTTGTCTGGCGGGTGCGGGCTGTCTGTGGCTGGTCGCGCAGTTCCCCGCGCCCCTTAGGTAGGCACACTGCCCGGAGTTCAAGGAGGCAAGCCCCATGCTCGATCACGTCATCAAAGGTGCGACCGTCGTTGACGGGACGGGGGCGCCGGGATTCGTTGCCGATGTCGGCATCAGGGACGGTCGTATCGTCGCCGTCGGGACCGTCACCGAGGAGGCCCGGACGGTCGAGGACGCCGGCGGTCTCGTCCTCGCCCCCGGGTTCGTCGACCCTCACACGCACTACGACGCCCAGCTGTTCTGGGATCCGTACGCGACCCCCTCCCTCAACCACGGTGTCACGACGGTCGCGGGGGGCAACTGCGGTTTCACCCTTGCCCCGTTGAATCCTGACCGGCCCGCCGACGCCGACTACACGCGTCGCATGATGTCCAAGGTCGAGGGGATGTCGCTGGTGGCCCTGGAGGAGGGGGCGCCCTGGAACTGGAACGGTTTCGGGGAGTACCTGGACGCGCTCGACGGGCGGATCGCGGTCAACGCGGGTTTCATGGTGGGGCATTGTGCACTGCGGCGGTATGTGATGGGGCCGGATGCGGTGGGCGGGCAGCCGACGGACAGTCAACTCGACGCGATGTTGCGGCTGTTCCATGAGGCGATGGACGCGGGCGCGTGGGGGTTCTCCACTACCCAGTCGAGTACGCACTCCGACGGGGACGGGAAGCCGGTGGCGTCCCGGCATGCGCGGCCCGCCGAACTGTTGGCCCTCTCGCGGGCAGTTGGTGAGCACGAGGGTACGCAGATCGAGGCGATCGTGGCCGGGTGCCTCGACCAGTTCAGTGATGCGGAGATCGACCTGTTCGTGGAGATGAGCGCGGCGGCGGGCCGGCCCCTGAACTGGAACGTGCTGACCATCGACGCGTCCGTTCCCGAACGCGTACCCCGGCAGTTGAGCGCGAGCGAACGGGCCCGGAAGGCGGGCGGGCGGGTCGTCGCTCTCACCATGCCGATCCTGACGCCCATGAACATGTCGCTGGGTACGTTCTGCGCGCTGAACCTCATCCCCGGGTGGGGCCCGATCCTGGGGCTGCCGGTGCCCGAGCGGATCGAGAAGTTGCGGGACGGCTCGGTTCGGTCCGAGATGCTGCGGCGGGCCGACTCCAAGGAGGCGGGCGTCTTCCGCAGGCTGGCGAACTTCGGGCGCTACGTCATCGGGGACACGTACAGCGAGGCGAACGAGGGGCTTACCGGGAGGGTCGTACAGGACATCGCGGCGGAACGCGGCCAGGAGCCCTTCGAGTGCCTCGTCGAGATCTGCGCGGCCGACGACCTGCGTACGGTCCTGTGGCCCATGCCGACCGACAACGACCCCGCGTCCTGGGCGCTCAGGGCCGAGACCTGGCAGCACGAGGACGTGATGCTCGGGGGGTCGGATGCCGGGGCGCATCTGGACCGCATGTGCGGGGCCCCGTACACGACCCGTTTCATCGGAGACTGTCTGCGCGGGCGGAAGTTGGTGGGTCTGGAGCAGGCGGTGAAGATGCTGACTGATGATCCCGCGCAGCTGTTCGGCCTGCGGGAACGGGGCCGTGTGGTGGAGGGCTTCCATGCCGACCTCGTCCTCTTCGACCCGGAGCGGATCGACGCGGGCAAGGCCACCCTGGTGCACGACCTGCCGGGAGACAGTCCGCGGCTGGACGCGAAGGCGATCGGCGTACGGGCCGTCTGGGTCAACGGGGTTGAGGCGATCCGGGACGACGTGGTGACGGGGGCGGTGCCGGGGAAGGTGCTGCGTTCCGGGCGGGACACCAGGACGGTGAGCACGAAGTGACGGATGGGCAGCGGTTGTTCATCGGCGGCCGGTGGGTGGACCCGGACGGCGGTCACTACGAGGTGATCGACCCGGCCACGGAGGAAGTCGTCGGGTGGGCGCCGGAAGCCTCGCGGGATCAGGTGCACGCGGCCGCCGCCGCGGCCCGCGAGGCCTTCGGTCCGTGGTCACGGACCCCGGCGGAGGAACGTGCGGCAGTACTGGCGCGGGCCGCCGACATCATCCAGGGCCACCTGCTGCCGTACGCCGAACTGGCCCAGGCGGAGACGGGCGCGACGACGGGGACGGCGCGCGGCATGCAGGTCGGGGTGGGCGCGGCCCGCTTCCGGCGGTACGCGAAGGTGGAACCCACGGAGTGGGGCCTGCCCCCGCAGATCAACGAGGCCGGCCCGATGGGCAAGGCGGGCGTGATGGGCGCGTTGGCCATACGCCAGCCGGTCGGCGTCGTCACCTGCATCACGTCGTACAACAACCCCTGGGCCAACCCGGCCGGCAAGGTCGCCCCGGCGCTGGCCATGGGCAACACGGTGGTGGTGAAGCCTGCTCCGCAGGACCCGCTGTCGGTGTACCGGATGGCGGAGGCGCTGGAGGCGGCGGGTGTTCCGGCGGGGGTCGTGAATGTCGTCTCCGGGCGGTCGGTGGCGGTGGGCGAGGCGGCCGTCGCGTCCCCGGATGTGGACATGGTGAGCTTCACCGGGTCCACGGCCGTCGGGCAACGGATCGCCGAGGTGTGCGGCCGGGACATGAAACGCCAGCTGATGGAGCTGGGCGGGAAGGGCGCGGCGGTCGTCTTCGACGATGCGGATGTCGGGGCGGCGGTGCCGGGGATCGGGACGACGTTCTCGTTCTACAGCGGGCAGATCTGTACGGCGCCGACGCGGGTGCTGGTGCAGAGGGGAGCGTACGAGCGTGTGGTCGAGCAACTGGCTGCGTATGCGGGCCGGTTGAAGGTGGGGGACCCGCGGGAGCCGGACACGGTGGTGGGTCCGTTGATTTCGCGGGCGCACCTGGAACGGGTCGAGTCGTACGTGGAATTGGGGAGGAAGGAGGGGGCGGTGGTGGTGACGGGCGGCCAACGCCCGGCGCTGGAAAGGGGCTTCTACGCGTCCCCGACCCTCCTCGCCGACTGCACGAACGACATGCGGGTCGCCCGGGAGGAGATCTTCGGCCCCGTCGTCGTGGTCATCCCCTTCGAGGAGGAGGACGAGGGCGTGGCCCTCGCGAACGACTCGGAGTACGGGCTGATCGACTATGTGTGGTCTGGGGACGTGGCTCGTGCGTTCCGGGTGGCTCGGCGGCTGCGGGCGGGTGGGGTGGGGGTCAACACGGTCGGGCGGAACATGGAGGCGCCGTTCGGGGGCTTCAAGAAGAGCGGGGTGGGGCGGGACGTGGGATCGTACGCGCTGCACGCCTACAGCGAGTTGCAGGCGATCGTGTGGCCCGGGTGAGTCCGATCACGACCCCTGTCGCGCCTCGTCAAGCCGGTCGAGGAGTTCGGTGACGAAGGTGATCTGCGCGGCGGCCTGGCGGATGAGTTCGGCGCCCACCAGGGTCCCGTGCCCGGTGTCGTACCGGTAGACCTGGTGCCGCACGCCCTCCTCCGCCAGCCGTCCGAGGTAGAGGTCGAGCTGTCTGGCCGGGCAGCGGGGGTCGTTCTCGCCGGTGAGGATCAGGAGCGGGGCCTCGATCCGCTCGGCGTAGGTGATGGGAGAGCACTTGACGTACAACTCCGGCTGTTCCTCCGGTGATCCGCCGAACAGCGTGCGGTCGAAGGCCTGGAGGAAGTCGGGGCGGTCGGTGAAGGCGGCTGCGTGGTCGGCAATAGGCGACTCGCTCACGCCGGCCATCCAGCGGCCGGGCTGCACGCCCAGTGCGAGGAGGGTGAGGAAGCCGCCCCAGGACGAACCGGCGACCAGGCAGCGGCCGGGATCCGCGATCCCACGGCCGACCGCCCAGTCGTACGCGGCGGTCAGGTCTTCGAGTTCGGGGAAGCCGGGGAGCCCGTGGTTCGCGTCCCGCCACGAGGTGCCGTAGCCGGTGGAGCCGCGGTAGTTGACATGGACGACGGTGAAGCACGCGTCCGTCCAGACGGAGCGATAGGCGGAGTAGCGGTCCAGGTCGGCGGCGTGCGGGCCGCCATGCAGGAGGAAGACGGTGGCGCGTGGCGCGGCGGACGGACGGGCGACCAGGACGTGCAGCGCACCGGCCGGGGTGTCGACCCAGGCGTCCTCCAGCGCGGGACCGGGCGGCGGGGTCTCGCCGGGCGGCCGGAACAGGACACGGTCGTCCGCTCCGTCCAGTGTGCGTACGACAGGGGGGTGCGCGGACGACGACCAGTGGTACTCGACGCGCCCGTCGGGGCGTACGGCCGCCGCGTCGATCGTCCCCGCGGGTGTGGGGAGTTGGGTCGGTTCGCCGGTGGCCAGGTCGTAGCGGTGCAGGGTGCTGCGGGCTTGGTGCTGGAGCGTGATCAGCAGGGCCTTGCCGTCGGGGTACCACTGGGCGCCGATGTCGCCGTCCGGCAACTCGACCCGGGTCTCGGCACCCGTGTCCAGGTCCAGCACACCGAGCCAGGAGCTGTCGTCGGACGCGTGCTGGACCAGGAGACGCTGGTCGCCCGGCACCGGGCTGAAGGAGAAGGCGTCCAGGCTGTGGCCCGCCTCGTCCGTGACCACGGTCAGGGACGCGCCGCTCTCGGTGGCGACGACCTCAAGCTCCGTGCCGGGTGAGCCGTCCGCGCGCGGCCTGACCAGGACCGCGGTGCGTTCGTCGGCCGACAGCGCGACGAGCTCCACGTCGTCCTCGTACTGGGCTGTCCGTACGGGGAGTTGCCCGGGCCGCAGGATCCAGATGCCGGTGCCCTCATCGTCGGCGGTGGCGACGAGGGTGAGCGTACGGCCGAGAGCGAGACCCGCGGGATAGCCGGGCGGGACACCGGGAGCCGCGGGCACGGCCGACGTGCCGGGTTCCGCGTCGAAGGGCTGGGCCATCCACTGCCCGAACTCGTCGCCGTCACGGTCGTCGAACCACCAGATCCGCTCGCCGTCGGCGGTGAGGGCGGCGAGGCTGGTGCCCGCGGGCCGCCGGGTCACCTGGCGGTGCAGGTCCGCGGCCCGGTCCCAGACGTGGATCTCGCACGCGCCGCTGGTGTTGCAGGTGTACAGCGAACGATGCGGCGCGGCCTCGGCCCAGTCGGGGAACCCCGGCCGGGGCGCTGTGAATCGTGTCTTCCAACGCTCCTGAGTCATTGGCCCATTGCCCTTCCCGTGACGCCTCAACCCGGCCGACCGGTGGTGCGCGTGCCATCCTAAGGCCATGACGACCAAAATTCTGGCGGCAGTCGGTGATGTGCTGATTGACCGCGCAAAGCCTGAATGCGCACTGGAAGGTGTGCAGTCGGTGCTAGCCGCAGCGGACATCGTTTTCGGCAACTTCGAGGGAGTGCTGTCCGAAACCCACCCGGCGGCTCCGGGAATGTCGACCGCCACGATCGTATCGCCGTCCAATGCGGCGGCACTCGGCATATTCGACGTGATGTCCTTGGCCAACAACCATGCCATGGACGCGGGTTCCGCGGGAATGGCCGAAACCATGACCGTGCTGTCCGGAAACGGTATACAGACGGTGGGCGCGGGCCCTGATATAGAGGCGGCCCGGCGGCCCGTGTTCGCGCAGGTCGGTGAGATCAGGGTGGCGATCGCGGCCTGTGCCTCGGTGATGGTGGTGGGTACCCAGGCCGGCCCGGTCACCCCGGGCGTGGCCCCGCTGCGTGCCGAGGACTGCTACACCGCACCGTTCCCGGGGCATCTGGTCCCGGGTGCGCCCGCCAAGGTGGTCTCCGTCCTGAACGAGCAGGACTGGGCGGAGGTGGAGCAGACCGTCAAGGAGGCCCGGGAAGCGGCGGATCTCGTGGTCGTGAGTGTGCACTGGGGTGACCACACCCGGCCGTGGGTGATCACCGAACACGAGCGGCTCTGCGCCGAACTGCTCGCCGAGGCCGGGGCCGACCTGGTGCTCGGCCATCACCATCATCTGCTCCGCGGAGTGCAGTTCGTCGAGGGGATGCCCGTCTTCTACGGGCTCGGGCACATCGTGTTCGACATGCCGCGCCACACCGATGAGCTGCGGGCCCGTGGCATCGACCCCGACGAGCTCGGTGCGGACGGCCTGGCCGAGGTCTTCGGCGAGTACGGCATCTATCCGCGCCCGGGCGACAGTGCCGCCTTCCCGTTCCACCCGCAGGCCCGGATCACCGCCGTGGCCATCGTCGAGCTGGTGGACGGAGCGGTGGGGCGGTGCGGCCTGGTGCCCTGTCTGATCGACGAGGAGGGCACCGCCAGGCCCGTGGGCCGTGACCACGCCCGCTGGGACGAGGTGTTCGACTTCCTGCGCCAGAGCACGGACCGGGCGCGGCTGGGCACGGAGATCGTGGACGACGGCTCGGTCTTCGCCGATCAGCCGCTGCTGGTGCTGCGCCCCGAGGGGGAGAAGCACGAATGATCACGCCGCACAACAGCGCGTCTGAGCCACGGGTGATTTGACTGTTTCGGTCAACTGTCCACTGGTCGGCATTGTGTATCAGGCATGTGCAGTAGGTGAAACGGACTCTTTAACTCCGGCGCGACGGTGACCCGTGGGCGGATGGAGAGTGGCTGGAATTCCTGTGGTTCGGCTCCGGCTTGGCGATCAATAATTTCAACCGTCACCTAGGTGGGAGGGGGTGTGTTCCCATGCGTATTGTTCGCCGTAAGAAGGCCTACAGCATCGCGGGCAGCTCGACTGTCAACTAAGGTCACCTGACATGGTGGGGCGGTCATCTGCCGAGTGCATCCGGCCGCCCCGCTGTGTTGTTCTTCTTAATTGCCGCCCATTCAGGAGGCCGTGATGCCGAAGCCATCCCTCAAATCGACTATCCCGTCTTTTCGAGACGAGAGCGGGATTAACTTTCGCATGGCCGGCGAGATCCTCACGCTGGAGGACCCCGACGGGGTCGTCGGTGACCTGATAGGACTCCTGGACGGTTCGCGTGAGACCGGTGAGGTCTTCACGGAGCTGACCGGCCGGCACCCCGCGGTGACCCGTGAGGACTTCGACCTGGCCCTGGCCGATCTCGACGACGCACGGCTGCTGCACGACGCGGACGCCTCCCGGGAGGGCCTGACCGACTACGACTGCGAGCGTTGGTCCCGCAGCCTCGGCTTCTTCGAGACGTTCGCGAGTCTGGAGCGTTCCAAGTACTCCTTCCAGCGCAGCATCCGCGACACCAAGGTCGCCATGCTCGGTGTGGGCGGCGTCGGAACGCACGTTCTGATGGACATGGTCGCGATGGGATTCAGGGATATCCGCATCGTCGACTTCGACACCGTCGAGTTGTCCAATCTCAACCGTCAGGTGCTCTACGGAGAGCAGTACATCGGTCAGCGCAAGGTCGAGATCGCCGAGACCTGGGTCAAGCAGTACAACAGCGACGTCCAACTGGAGACCATCGGCAAGAAGTTGATGTCGGCCGACGACGTCTACGAGGCCGTGCACGACCGCGACATCGTCATCGCGGCCATCGACCGTCCCAAGACCCGCGCGCTGGGCTTCCTCAACGAAGGCTGTCTGCGAGCCGGCGCGGTCCTCATCACGGGTGGCGTCGACACCCAGCGCGCTCTCCACTTCACCGTCATTCCAGGGCTCACCGGGTGCGTCGAGTGCTGGAAGTCGGCCGCGCACGCCGTCGACCGGACCTCCCTGGAGATCTACCTCCAGCTGCGCACCGAGGAGAACGCGGGCCTGCGCGCCGGTGAGGACATGGCGGCGTTCGACGGCCTCGTCACCCTCCAAACAGCCTTTCTGACCGGTGAGTTGATACGGGTGGCAACGGGTGTGAGCCCTGTGCTGTCCGCCGGTAGATTGCTGCAAGTGACCTTTCAATCACCCGTACTGAACGAGCGTGAGGCATGGCAGCGCGATCCCGGCTGCCCCTCGTGCAAGGACGTCGCCCTCCCCGACCGTTTCGCCGACATCTCCGCCACGATCACACCCGCACCACCCCTGGTTCCGGTAGGGGCGTGGCCCAATGACTGATGCGGCCTTTGCCGCGGAGACGGTGGGGGCGGGTGGCCGCAGGGCCGAGGTGCTCCTGCGCTCGGCCTTCATCGTCTCGTCGACCGGGGACTGGATCTACCGGTTCGCACTGCCCCTGCTCGTGCTCCAGCAGACCGGCTCCGCGATGTCCACGGCCATCACCTACGTACTGGAGATCATTCCGTACGTGGTGATCGGCCTGTTCGCGGGCACGATCGCCGACCGTGCCGATCGCCGTCGTCTGATGATCTCCTGCGACTCCATCGCCACGGTGGTGATCGGCGGGATGGCGGTCCTCCTCTTCGTCGGCACGCCGCCGATCTGGCTGCTCTACGCCCTCGCGCTGCTGCTGGGCACGGTGCGCCCGGTCTACGTACCCGCCTTCCAGGGCTTCCTCGTCGACCGGGTCGACGAGGGCCGCCGCCCGGTCATGAACGCCTGGGTGCAGGGCACTGACAGCACCCTGAACATGCTCGGCCCGGTCGTCGGCATCGCCATCGTCGCCTTCGTCGGCCCGGCCACGGCCTGCACCCTCAACGCGGTCTCCTTCGCCGTGTCGGCGCTGCTCATCGCGCGTGCGCCGGCCACCAAGGACGGCCGGCACCAGATGCACTGGCTGGAGATCGCCCGCAACGTCGGCCGGGACTTCAAGGTGGGTGTGCTCCACATCCGCGACTCCACCCCGCTGTTGTGGGGCACGGTGCTGATGACGGTCACCAACTTCGCGGCGCTCGGCCTGGAAGCCAACCTCATCTACATCGTCACCGATGACGGACACCGCTCGCAGACGGCACTCGCGCTGGCCTTCGCCGCGCAGGGCGCCGGCGCCCTGCTGGGCGCCATGCTGGCTCCCGCCCTGATCCGCCGCTTCCCCGTCGGCCGCACACTGACCGCCGCGATGGGGCTCATGGCGATCGCGCTCGCGCTGCCGGCCGTGGCTCCCACCGGGCTCGTCATCGGTGCCGCGATGTTCCTGTTGGGCGTGGCGACCTCGGCCGTCGTGGTGCCCTGGTACACCTTCCGGCAGTCCATCGTGCCCTCCGAACTCATCGGACGGGTCACCTCGGTGGGCCGGTCGCTCTCCTTCATCACCATCCCGCTCGGTGCGGTCTTCGGCAGCTGGGTACTCAGCGAATGGTCCGTCGCGGCGCTCTTCCTGGTGGCCGGCGCGGTACAGGGTGCGGTGTGGCTCGGCACGCTGCTGTCCCCGCTGAGCAAGGCCGGAAACAGCGTTGCCGAGTGAACCCGGTGACATAGCCGGTGACCTGCTGGGCGACATCTGCGTGGTCGGAGCCGGGCCGCGAGGGCTTGCGGTGGCCGAGCGGATCCGCGCCAACGCGGGCCTGGCCGCCGGACGTCGCCCCTTCAACCTGCACATCGTGGACCCGTACGCGGGCGAGGGCGGAAAGGTCTGGCGTACGACGCAGCCGCGCGGCCTGCTGATGAACACCGTCTCCTCGCAGGTCACCATGTTCACCGACGCCAGCGTGGAATGCGAGGGACCGGTGTGCGCCGGGCCCAGTCTGTACGAGTGGGCCCGGGGGCTCGGCACCGCGGACGGTCCGGCGTGGCTGCTCGCGGAGACGGCCGGCCTGGGGCCCGACGACTACCCGACCCGGGCCGCCTACGGGCACTATCTCGCCTGGTTCCTGCGCGAGTTGAGGCGCGAACCCGGTGACCGGCTGCGGATCAGGGTGCACCGGCGGACGGCCGTGGCACTGCGGGACGCCGGCGACGGGACCCAGACGATCACTCTCGACGACGGCACCGCGCTGACCGGCCTCGCCGCCGTGGTGCTGGCCCAGGGCCATGTCGGCGTCTCCTCGTCCGGCTCGGTGGCGGCGCTCGATTCCTACGCCAGGTCCCACGGCCTGGCCTACCTGCCGCCCGGCAACCCGGCCGACGCGGACCTGAGCTTCGCCGCACCCGGCGCCCCGGTCGCCGTCCGCGGCCTCGGCCTGAACTTCTTCGACCACATGGACCTGCTCACCACGGGACGCGGCGGCCGATTCGAGTCCGAGGCGGGGAAGCTCGTGTACCGCCCTTCGGGCCGGGAACCGGTGCTGTACGCCGGGTCCCGGCGCGGAGTCCCGTACCACGCGCGCGGCCGCAACCAGAAGGGTGCCACCGGCCGTCACGAACCGCTGTTTCTCACCCTCAGGGCCATCCAGGACCTCCGCGAACGCAGACAGCGGGGCAGCGAGGTGCACTTCCGTCGGGATGTGTGGCCGCTGGTACGGCGCGAGGTCGAGGCCGTCTACTACACGGCCATGGTGAGCGAGCGGCGGGGACCGGCCGCCGCGGCCGTCTTCCAGCGCGTCTACGTCGCACACGCCGGCCCGGCCGGCGCGCTGCTCGGCGCCTTCGGCATCCGCGCCTGGGAGACGTGGGACTGGGAGCGTCTGGCTCGCCCCTTCGGTCCCGCGGCCCTCACGGATCAGCGGGCTTTCCAGAGCTGGCTGGTCGGATATCTGGGGCGGGACGTCGAACGGGCCGAGCGCGGGAACGTCGACGATCCGACGAAGGCGGCGCTGGACGTGCTGCGGGATCTGCGCAACGAGGTGCGACTCGTGGTGGACCACGGCGGAGTCACCGGACATTCGTACCGCGAGGACGTCGAGGAGTGGTTCACCCCGCTCAACGCCTTCGCCTCGATCGGGCCGCCCGCCGCCCGCATCAAGGAGATGATCGCCCTCATTCGGTCCGGCGTCCTGCACATGGTCGGCCCCGGCATGTGGGTGGACGTCATGCCGGGCGGCGAAGGCTTCAGGGTCGGCTCGGAGCTGATCCCCGGCGGCGAGACGACGGTCACCGCGCTCATCGAGGCCAGGATGCCCCCGACCGACATCCGCGTCACCACCGATCCGCTCCTGCGGGCACTGCTGGACAGCGGCCAATGCCGCACCTACCGGATCAAGGGCGACCGGCGCGGGCACCACGAGGTGGGCGGACTCGCGGTCACCGGCAGGCCTTACCGGATCGTCGACCGGCGGGGCCGCGCCCACCCGTCCCGGTTCGCCTTCGGCCTCCCCACGGAGGGGGTGCACTGGGCCACCGCCGCGGGGATACGCCCAGGAGTCAACTCCGTCATCCTCGGTGACGCCGACGCGATCGCCCGCGCCTGCTTGTACACACCGCGGCCCGGCCAGCTGGTTCGGCCGCCGGATCACCTGTCCGTCCCACGGAAACGAGGAGACAGTGACGCACGACGAACCTCTCTCCGGCCGGCCTGAGGACAGCGGACTGCTGTCCGCGGTCCGGGCGGGCGATCCGATCGCCGCGCTCGTCGACGACGAGGCGTGGGTGACGGCCATGGTGGACGTGGAGGTGGCGCTGGTCCGGGCGCAGGCCGCACTCGGGGTGGTTCCCCCCGCCGCGGCCGCGGCCATCGCGCGGGCCGCGCGCACGGTCCGGATCGACGTGCCCGCCCTGGCGGTCCGCTCGCGGGAGGCGGCCAACCCCGTGGTGGCGTTCGTCCCGGAGTTCACCCGGGCGGTGGCGGCTCTCGACCCCGAAGCCGCCGAGTACGTCCACCGGGGCGGCACCAGCCAGGACATCCTCGACTCGGCGGCCATGGTCATCTCGGTACGGGCATTGCGCCATATCGCCGACGACCTGGAGCGGGTCGCCGCGGCACTCGCGCTGCACGCCGAGCGGTACCGCCTCACCCCCATGGCCGCCCGCACCCTCGGTCAACAGGCGGTCCCCATGTCGTTCGGGTTGAAGGCCGCCAACTGGCTCGCCCTGGTACTGGACGCCCTCGACCGGGTCCGGCGTACCGCGTCGAGCCTGCCCGCCCAACTCGGCGGTGCGGCCGGCACCCTCGCGGCCTACCAGGAGTACGCGGACCTCGCGGGACAGCCCGCCCACGGACACGGGCCGCAACTGGCGGAACGGTTCGCGCACGAGCTGGGGCTGCGCGTACCCGTCGCCCCCTGGCACGCCCGGCGTACGCCCCTGGCCGACATCGGCTGGTCCCTCTCCGTCACCACCGGAGCCCTGGGCAAGATCGCGATCGACGTGCAGATCATGTCCCGTACCGAAGTCGCGGAGGTCGCCGAGCCGGCCGCGGAAGGACGCGGGGCCTCGTCCGCGATGCCGCAGAAACGCAATCCCGTTCTGTCCACGCTGATCGTCAGCGCCGCCCGCCAGGTCCCGGCCCACGCCCTTGTCCTGGCGCAGAGCATGCTGGCGGAGGACGAACGCGCCCCGGGCGCCTGGCAGTCGGAGTGGCAGCCGCTGCGTGAGGTCCTGCGTCTCACGGGAGGCGCCACCCGTACGGCGGTCGAACTGACCGAGGGCCTACGGGTCTTTCCCGGGCGGCTGCGCGAGAACCTGGCCGCGGGCGACGGCACCATCGTCGCGGAGCGGCTGGGCGCCGTCCTCGCTCCGCTGCTCGGCAAGGCGGAGGCGAAGCGGCTGCTCGCGAGGATGGCCGACCGGTCGCACACCGAGGGCGAGGATTTCGGGGAACTGCTCTTCTCCGCACCGGAGTTGGCCAAGCAGCTCCCGGACCGGGAACGCCTGCGGGAACTGCTGGCGCCGGAGAACTATCTCGGTGCGAGCGGCGAACTCGTCGACCGCGTACTGCGACGCCACCGGTCGTCGCTCGGCGGTACGTGAACGAAGTCCCGCCGTCTGAACCGAAGAACCGCGGCAGTCCGTTCAACTGAGATTGAGTGGGTGGCGGAGCTGGGGCGGAGGAGGCGGGACATGCGTGTGGTCAGTTGGAACCTGTGGTGGCGGTTCGGCCCGTGGCAGGAGCGGCAGAAGGCGATCCTCGGGGCGTTGCGGGAGCTGAGGCCCGATGTGGTGGGGCTGCAGGAGGTGTGGGCCACCGGTGCCGACAACCTCGCGGAATGGCTGGCCACGGAGCTGGGCATGCACTGGACCTGGGGCCCCTCCCCCTTGCCCGAGCGATGGCAGCGGCGACTGGGGAGCGCCGATGCGGGGGACGTCGGGGTCGGGAACGCCGTGCTCAGCCGCTGGCCCGTCGTCGATCACCGCTTACTGCCGTTGCCCGCGCCCGCCGCCATCGACGACGGACGCCTCGCCCTGTACGCGCGCCTGGCCACACCCTCGTACGACATCCCCTTCTTCACCACCCACCTCGCCTCACCCACCTACGCCTCGGCCGTGCGCCGCCGTCAGGTCAGCGCTCTGGCCGAGTTCGTCGCGGAACATCGGGGCGACACCCCCTTTCCGCCCGTCGTCACCGGCGACTTCAACGCTCGGCCGGATTCGGATGAGATCCGGCTGCTCGGCGGGTACAAGGTCGCCCCGGCCGTGCCCGGTCAAGTCCTCTACGACGCCTGGGAGTACGCCGATCCCGCCGTCCCCTCCGTCACCTGGGACCGCACGAACCCGTACGTCGCCTCCTCCGGCTTCGGGCCGAGCGGTCGTATCGACTACATCCACGTGGGGCCGGCCGGGCCGGGAGGGTTGGGGCATGTGCGGGGCGTACGGCGGGCCTGCGACGGTCCGGTGGACGGGGTGTGGCCCTCCGATCACGCCGCCGTCGTTGCTGAGCTCGCCGATTGACCGTAGCCGCTTACCGGATCTCGGACGATCTCAGCGCGTCGAGCAGGGCGCCGAAAGCGACGGGGTCGGTGGTGAGGATGGCTTGGGCCGGGTCGGCGGTTTCGGTGAGGCGGACGGTTGTCGGGCGTGCGGCGGATATGTGGACGCAGGCCTCACCTTCTTGGCAGTAGGACGACTTCTGCCAGCCGTGCGGGGACATGTTGGCTCCTTCACAGGTTCTGGGCGATGGTGTGGATCAGATCCCGGGACTTCTCGGGGCTGAGGGCGGTGGTTTCGACGATGTCCAGGAGACGCCGGTACTTCTCCAGATGGGCCTCGGCATCCAGGAGCACGGGGCCGTGGAACTGGTCCAACTGCACGGTGTCCAGCTGCGGTACGGGGCCGCACAGGTAGTTGATGGACTGACCTGATCCCGGGAACGCCCCGACGTCGTAAGGGAGAACCCGAAGGGTGATGTGGTCTCGTTCGCTCATGTCCATCAGGTGTTGGAGCTGATCGCGGGCCACCCGTCGGCCGCCGACCTGCATGTGCAGGGCCGCCTCATGGATGACGGTGCTGTACGGATTCGGGTCCGCCCGGAACACGACGTCCTGGCGCTTGATGCGGTGCGAGACGCGGTGTTCGACTTCCGGCGGAGTGGGCGCCGGGATGGCGTGGCTGAAGATCTCCCGGGCGTGCTCGGCGGTCTGGAGCATGCCGGGGATGTGCGCGGTGAAGGCGGTACGGATGGCTGTGGCGTGGTGCTCCAGCTCGGCGAGGGTGAGCAGTCCTGACGGAAGCACCTCGCGGTAGGCGTCCCACCACCAGCCGCGCGTCTTCTCTGCGGCCATGTCGGCCAAGGCGTCGATGTACGGCTGGTTCGTGCAGGAATAGACGTTGGCCATCGCCCGGACGCGCTCCGGGCTCACTCCGAACCTGGCCGACTCGACGTTGCTGAGTTGACCCGAGCTGGTGCCGAGCAACTGTGCGGCCTCGGTCGAGGTCAGGCCGGTCCGCTCACGGAGTTTGCGCAGTTCGGTTGCGAGCCGCATGCGTCGGGCCGTTGGCGCGGGCCTTGGTGTCATGACGCGTCCTCCCGCTGAGCATCCGGGCAGCTTGTCACCCACACGAGGGAACAGGCGCCTAGATTCTTCGGAATCTCGCAAAGCCGCTTTGCGGAACCCCTATCTTCGTACTCAGGCGCCCCGCCTGGAAGCGCACCGTGGGACGCCACGGCAGAGACACCGGGCACCATCCAACTCCCCTCAGTGATCGGAGACTTCCGATGGCCACCGTATCCCCGTCCTGGAACTACACCCTGCACCTGCCGCATGATCCACGCGCACCAGGTGTCGCGCGCGGAGCGCTCCGCCTGATCCTGGCCGCGCATGACCTGCCTGAGCTCACCCCCAACGCGGAGCTGCTGGCGGGGGAACTACTGGCGAACTCGCACCGCCACACCGAGGGCCCGTACGCCCTCCGCGTCCGCTCGGCGGAACCCGGCCGGCTCCGGGTCGCCGTATGGGACACGGACCCGCGAGTCCCGCCCGGCTTCTCCGACCCGGTTGCGCCTTCCCCGCCGGACGCCGAGAACGGACGTGGGCTGCACCTGGTCCAGGCCTGTGCGGACGCGTGGGGCGCGTCGGTGCTCCGGGAACTGGGCGCATCGAAGGGCGGCAAGCTGCTGTGGGCCGAGTGCGGGGGCGGGGTGGCGACGTGGTGAGTCGGGTCATACTGAGAGGTGGAGCCATGCCCTTTCACCAGGAGCAGACCATGAGCGCACAGCCCGAGCACGGCTGGGGAGCGATGCCGCTGCCCGAGATCCGGACCGTGGACGACCTGCGCAGTGCGCTCAGCCGCTACGGCTTCCCGGGCGACCGGGAACGCTTCGAGGAGGAGCTCGCGGCCGCCATAGGAGCCTCCCCGACCGACGACCTCACCGCCGCCTCCGCTGTGGTCAGGGCGTACCGGCATCGGGTGATGATCAGGAACTCGCCGGAGATCATGGCGGCCCTTGAGGACGCGCGGGCCGGAGGCAGCGGTACGTGAACGAATTCCCGTTGGAGGAGGCCGAGCCCGCCAGGAAGGCGTTCGGTGACCTGACGGAGGGGGAGCGGGAGGTCGTCCAGGACGCACTCGCGGCCATTGGGCGGGATCCGGCGGTCGGCCGTGAGATCCCCGGCTGGCGCCCTCCGTCCGTGGAGTACACCTACACGACTCCCCTCGCCCGCGACTCGGCCGAGGCGATCACCGTCGTGTACACGCACACACCTGGCCTGGGCGTGACGGTTGTCTACTACTTCCGTGATCCGCAGGTGGTGGACTGAGGGCGACCCATATTTCGCATCAGTCATCGTTCCCGGCTCGACACCAGAAGTGTGCGCGTCCAGGCGTTCAGCTGGCGGACCAGAGTGAGCGCGTGGGTGGTGCGTGAGCGGAGGAGGGGCAGGACAAGCAGTGCGGGCACGAACGCCAGGGTGACGACGAGAACGGGTACCAGCGCGAACAGGACGATGAGGACGCGCTGTGTCCAGCGGGCTGCGGCAAGCATGGCTGAGGGTTCCTTCCGGGCGGGGCGAGGGACGACCTGACCGATCGCTGCCCGAACCCTCCGACCGCTCCGGTACGTTGCGAAAGGCGCACCATGTTGCCAACGCAGCGTCAACACTCCGGGGGGACGCCTTGACCGCCGTAGCCCGCAATTCCGGAACGTCGTCGGAGATCGAACGGGGTGAGGTGCCCGAACTTGCCGAGCTCGGCAACGTGTTGCGGGAGCTGTTCAACACGCTGGGCGTCAGCCAGCGGCAGTACGCGCAACGGATCCACCTCGACCCGTCGGCAGTCTCGCGTTATCTCAGTGGTCGAAAGCGGCCGAGTCGGCAGTTCGTCGAGCAGCTCATCGCGGAGGTGGAGGAGGAGCGGGGGAGCACCGTCACGCCGGAGGCCAAGGAGACGATCCGGGCGAAGTGGCTGGCGGCGCTGCGGGCGTGTGATCCGGGCGAATATCAACTGGAGCTGCTGCGCGGCGAGTTGGCCACCGCCCGGCGTGAGACGGGGCGCGCCCGTCGCACCGTGGAGGCGTTGCAGCTCCTCCTGGAGCAGAAGGAGGAGCAGGTTCGTGACGCCGCCGATGACCTCGCCCTGTTGCGGCTGGACTGGTCCGCGGAGAGGAAGGCGATCGCCACCTCCCGGGATGCCCTGCTGGGTGAGATCGAGGAGCTGAAGCGGGACCTGCGGGAGGCGGAACGGCTTCGCTGCGAGGCGGAGGAGCACGGCCGGGAGCTGCGGGAGAGGGTGCTGCGGCTGGAGGGGGAACTGGCGGAGCGCGAGGCTGTGCCGGAGGTGCCGCTGGAGAGTTCAAACGGCAGTTGGAGCGGAGGTGGGAGGAGCAGGATTCTTCGGAGGCGGCCCGGGCACTGACGGAGGCGGCTTGGGCACGGCCGCTGGACGAGGTGCTGGATCTGGTCGTGTGGATGGAGGGGATGGGAGATTGGGGAAAGATCGACGGCTTTGTGACCGACGTCGTTCGGCTGCGACCGGCCGAGGACGTGGTGTGTTTCACTCGGGAACTCGCACCCTCAGCCGACAACTGGTTCTCCCTTGGCACGGTCTTGGCGGAAGCGGTCGAGGCCCGTGTCAGCGCGCGCAACGCCGCGTTCTATGGCCAGAAGCTGGTAGTTGACGGAGGCCTTGGAAACCGGCTGAGGGGCCAGATCCTTGCGGCCGTCCTGAGCTGGGTGGCCAACCCCGACGAAGCGGTCGATCTGCTCAGGCGGGTCTCGACGAGTGTCGAATCCTCGGACTGCGTCGGCGCGGGCCTCAAACAGATTGCGTCTCAACGCATCATTGACGGCTTCCCCCTCGTCGTCGTGCTGGGGCTGTACGCAGCGGGGCTGAGCAGCCTGGCCCATCGGACCATTGATGAACTGAGTCTTTACCTCAGTCCGGGGAGGACCAGTGACCTTGACTTCCTGGAGTTTCGCCAAGGCCTTCGGGCACTGGACGAACGGAGCCTGCGTACCTTCTTCTCGATTGTCGCCGCTCGATCTCCGGATCACGCGACCACCTTGTTCGCCTGGGCCGTCCTCATGGCTGCGAAGGGGCGGAACGAGCTGGATCTGATCGACCAACTGCTGGACGAGCTGGGCCCGGCATTCGAGCAGCATCTCCAGGACGGGGTCACCATGGTGCCCGGCGACCTGACCGAGTACATGGCCCACCGTCACGCCGGCTCCCGCTGACGCCCCAGAAACACCGGGTTCGTGAACGCCGCCAACGCCCCCGGTATTGGCCCCGCCGCCGTCTCGTGCCGCAACTCCGCCCGGACGTAGGCGGCGCAGGAAGCCGTCGTACGCCACTCGACCACCCCCGAACCACCCACCGGCAGCGGCACGCTGGTGAACATCACCCCCTGGTCGGTCACCAACCGCACCACGCACCGAGGCGCCCCCGTCACCTCCAGCCGGACCGTGACCGGAGTGTCGGCATCCACCTCCAACCGCTCCCCGATTCCGGCCAGTTCGCTCCCTCCAGCCCCTCCACACGTCACCGTGAACCCCAGCGAGACGCTCCTCGACTCCGCGACATACGACCGCCCCGCCCGAATCCCCTCCAGAATCGCCTCCCGCGTCAGATCCTCGGCCAGTACCACCGTCTGAGGGAGCCCCACCGCATCCGGCGCCCGATGCGCATCGCTGTTCCCCATCGCCGGGAGCCAGCCCCCGCCCCCGCCACCCTCCTCCACCGACGCAACCAGCATCCCGTCCCACCCCGCCAGCGCCACCTCATCGTCGGCCGTGTACGCCCCGTTCCACACCTCGACCGCGTCCGCCTCCCCGAACCCGAACTTCCAAGCGCAGCCGATGCAGTTGGCGTGCGGGTGGGCCGGGACGACCAGGCCCCCGGCTCGCCGGATCTCCCGCGCGAACCGCCCGAAGAGGCTGTCGCGGGCCCGGTAACGCCAGTCGACGAACGTGCCCGGGTCCGTCCCCAGGGCCACCGCATGGCCGTTCCTCGTCGTGACCTCCTCGCCCAGCAGCACCAGCAGGTCATCGCCCGCGAACTCGGCCCAATGCGCGTGCGCCGCATGCGTGTTGTGGTCGGAGGAGTTGATGAAGTCCAGGCCGGCCGCCCGTGCGAGGGCCGCGATCTCGGACGGGGTGCGGCGGCCGTCCGAGTGCCAGGAGTGGAGGTGGCAGTCCCCGCGATACCAGGCCCGCCCTCGTCCCCTCGCGCGCTCCGGAGGGTACGTCCGCTCAGCGGGGGCGCCCTGTTCGTCGTACCCGTACGTCATCGTGATCGTGAGCTCGTACTTCAGCCCCTGCGGAGCGACCGTGTACGGGCCCAGCGCGATGTGCCATCTGCCCTCGCCGATCGGACCGGGGATGTATCCCGGCGTCGCCGTGTCCGTGCGGAGGAAGAACTCCGTGCGCGCACCGCCCGACCAGCCCCGGAAGCCCTCCCCGCCCAGTTCGATGCCGCATTCGTCGAAGATGCCGATGTCGAGGGCGTTGCCCGGGGTGCCAGGTGGGACGGGCGGGTGGTCATAGACGTACTCGACCTTCAACTCCCGTACGCCGGACGGGACTTCGACCGGGACGTAGACGTAGTCGGGAGAGCCGGGTGGCAGCGTGCCGCGTACCACTCGGGTCTCCGGGGCGGCGAAGCTCACGCCTACCAAGGTAAGCACGCCAGTAGATGCCGACTGGTCGGTATGGACAGGTCGCCCGGAAGCCGGTAGAGATGAGCCATGCGCCTCTCCGTTACGATCTTTCTCACCGACGAGACGATCGCCCCCACGAAACTCGCCCGCGAGCTGGAGCAACGCGGTTTCGCCGGCCTCTACCTGCCCGAACACACGCACATCCCCATCGAGCGGGCCACGTCGTATCCGGCGGGCGGCGAGCTGCCCCGCGAGTACGGCCGTACCCTCGACCCCTTCGTCGCGCTCGGCCAGGCCGCCGCCGTGACCGAGAACCTGGGGCTCGGCACCGGCATCACGCTCGTCGCGCAGCACGACCCGATCGATCTCGCCAAGCAGATCGCCACCGTGGATCACCTCTCCGGCGGACGTTTCACGCTCGGGCTCGGCTTCGGCTGGAACGTCGAGGAGGCCGCCGATCACGGCGTGGAGTGGCGTACGCGGCGGGAGCTGGTCCGGGATCGGATGGGGCTCATGCGGGCGTTGTGGTCCGACGAACCCACCGCGTACAACGGGCAGTTCGGGAGCGTGCGCGCCAGTCTCGCCCACCCCAAACCCTTTCAGAAGCCGCGCGGGCCGGTCGTAGGGCCTCGGACGCTTGTCGGTGGGGCGGCCGGGCCGAAGTTGTTCTCGCACATCAGTGAGTACGCCGACGGGTGGCTGCCGATCGGCGGGCGGGGGCTGTCCGAGTCGCTGCCCTTGCTGCGGGCCGTGTGGGCCGACGCGGGGCGCGATCCGGCTGCCCTCCACATCGTGCCGTACGCCGTTCATCCGACAGCCGGCAAGCTCGCCCACTACGCGGAGTTGGGTATCGAGGAGGTCGTGGTGCAGCTGCCGCCCGCCGGTGAGCAGGAGATCCTTCGACTCCTCGACGGACTTGTCGACGATTACGCCCACCACCTCACACCCGCCAGTGACACCGTGTAACGACCTGCGGGCGGGGACGAATCGGGCGGCGCCTATTTGGCCTGATCACGGCGATCGTATGCTCGAAGGATGACGACTTCCGAGACCTCCGGAAACGGCCCCACCGACCGCCCCGGCGGTACCGGCCCCACCGAGAACTCCATGCGTCGCGCCCTCAAACGCGCCCGTGACGGCGTCGCCCTCGACGTCGCCGAGGCGGCCGTGCTGCTCCAGGCGCGCGGCGCGGACCTCCACGACCTCACCGCGTCGGCCGCCCGGGTGCGTGACGCGGGCCTGGAGGCGGCGGGCCGGCCAGGTGTCATCACGTACTCGAAGAGCGTCTTCATCCCCCTCACCCGGCTGTGCCGGGACAAGTGCCACTACTGCACGTTCGTCACCGTCCCCGGCAAGTTGCGGCGCGCCGGGCACGGGATGTTCATGTCGCCGGACGAGGTGCTCGACGTGGCCCGGCGCGGCGCAGCCCTCGGCTGCAAGGAAGCCCTGATCACCCTCGGCGACAAGCCGGAGGAGCGGTGGCCGGAGGCGCGGGAGTGGCTCGACGCGCACGGCTACGACGACACGATCGCGTACGTCCGGGCCATCTCCATCCGCATCCTGGAGGAGACGGGGCTGCTGCCCCACCTCAACCCGGGCGTCATGACCTGGACCGACTTCCAGCGCCTGAAGCCGGTCGCGCCGAGCATGGGCATGATGCTGGAGACGACCGCCACCCGGCTGTGGTCCGAGCCCGGCGGCCCGCACTACGGCTCTCCGGACAAGGAACCGGCCGTACGACTGCGGGTGCTGGAGGACGCCGGACGGTCCTCCGTCCCCTTCACTTCCGGGATTCTGATCGGGATCGGCGAGACGTACGAGGAACGCGCGGAGTCGATTTTCGCGCTGCGGAAGGTGTCGCGGGCCTACCACGGCATCCAGGAACTGATCATCCAGAACTTCCGCGCCAAGCCGGACACGGCGATGCGCGGCATGCCGGACGCCGAACTGGACGAACTGGTCGCCACGGTGGCGGTGGCCCGGCACATCATGGGCCCGAGCGCCTGCCTCCAGGCCCCTCCCAACCTCGTGGACTCCGAGTACGAGCGGCTGATCGGCGCCGGCATCGACGACTGGGGCGGCGTCTCCCCGCTCACCATCGACCACGTCAATCCGGAACGCCCCTGGCCGCAGATCGAGGAGCTCGCATCGCGCTCCGCCGCCGTCGGCTTCTCACTGCGCGAACGGCTCTGCGTGTACCCGGAGTTCGTGCGGCGCGGCGAGCCCTGGCTGGATCCGCGGCTGCTGCCGCACGTACGGGCGCTGGCGGATCCGGAGACCGGACTGGCTCGCGCTGAAGTCCTCCCGGAAGGGCTTCCCTGGCAGGAGCCGGACGAGGTGTTCGTGGCCGCCGGCCGTACGGATCTGCACGCCTCCATCGACACCGAGGGCCGTACGTCCGACCGGCGTGACGACTTCGACGAGGTGTACGGCGACTGGGGAGCCCTGCGTGAGGCGGCGGCGCCCGGCATGCTGCCGGAGCGGATCGACACGGACGTACGGCAGGCGCTGGCGACCGCGGCCGACGACCCGACGAAGCTGACCGACGACGAGGCGCTGGCGCTGCTGCACGCGGACGGGCCTGCGCTCGACGCCCTCTGCGGGATCGCGGACGACGTGCGCAAGTCGGTGGTCGGCGACGACGTGACTTACATCGTCACCCGGAACATCAACTTCACGAACGTCTGTTACACCGGTTGCCGCTTCTGCGCCTTCGCACAGCGCCGCACGGACGCCGACGCCTACACGCTCTCCCTGGACCAGGTCGCGGACCGGGCGCAGCAGGCGTGGGACGTGGGCGCGGTGGAGGTGTGCATGCAGGGGGGTATCCATCCCGACCTGCCGGGCACGGCGTACTTCGACATCGCGCGCGCGGTGAAGGCCCGAGTGCCCGGGATGCATGTGCACGCCTTCTCCCCGATGGAGGTGGTGAACGGCGCGACCCGTACCGGGATGTCGATCCGCGAGTGGCTGTCGGAGGCGAAGGAAGCGGGCCTGGGATCGATCCCCGGCACGGCTGCGGAGATCCTCGACGACGAGGTGCGCTGGGTCCTGACGAAGGGCAAGCTGCCTACGGCGACCTGGATCGAGGTCGTGTCGACGGCACATGAGCTCGGCATTCGTTCGTCGTCGACGATGATGTACGGCCATGTCGACCAGCCTCGTCACTGGCTGGGGCACCTCCGCACCCTGGCGCGGATCCAGCAGGAGACGGGCGGGTTCACCGAGTTCGTGACGCTGCCGTTCATCCACACGAACGCGCCGGTGTACTTGGCGGGTATCGCCCGCCCGGGTCCCTCCATGCGGGACAACCGGGCGGTGACGGCGATGGCCCGTCTCCTGCTCCACACCCACATCCCGAACATCCAGACGAGCTGGGTCAAGCTGGGGACGGAGGGGGCGGCGGAGATGTTGCGCTCGGGCGCGAACGATCTCGGCGGCACGTTGATGGAGGAGACGATCTCGCGGATGGCGGGGTCGTCGTACGGCTCGTACAAGTCGGTCAAGGACCTGATCGCGGTCGCGGAGGCAGCTGGTCGGCCTGCGCGCCCGCGCACGACGCTGTACGGCGATGTGCCGGAGGAACGGCAGCAGGCGGCGGCGCTTTCGGACGGGCACCTTCCGGAGCTGCTGCCGGTGCTGGACTGAAGGCTGCTGGACTGAGGCGTGGGGCAGGGGCGGCTCACAGTACGATGATCGGACCCCCGATTAGAGGGGCCCGTACCCGAGGAGATGCGTGCCGTGCCTGCCCCGAAGGTCTGGGTGACCGGTCTGACGGTGGGAGCGATCGCCGTGGTCGCCGCCCTCGCCGTACAGGCGGACAAGGGTGCCAAGCCCGAGTCCACGGCCGCCCGCCCGAGCGCGTCGGCGTCCGTGCGGCCCTCTGCCTCGCCCACGAAGTCGACGTCCGCCGCGGTGCCGGACGGTTCCGGTACCGGGCGGCGCGTCGTCTACTCCCTCGGGCAGCGGCGGGTGTGGCTGGTCGACGCGAGCGAGGCGACCCGCCGCAGCTTTTCGGTGTGGCCGGGGACGGTGAGCCCGGACCCGGGCACCTATGCGGTCGCGTCACGCCGGGACGCCACGACCGGCTCCGACGGCGTGGAGATCGAGCACGTCGTGTACTTCGCCACCAAGTCCGGCCTCAACATCGCCTTCTCCAACGCGGTGGACGGCTCCTCGCCACCACCGGCCTCCGGCACGCAGACGGGCGGCATACGGATGCGGGTGGCGGACGGTTCGGCGCTGTGGACGTTCGGGTCGGCGGGCACGAAGGTGACGGTCGTCGAGTAATGCGTGTACTTAGGGTTGGGGAATAACCATGGCCGTACTCGTCCTGTCCGCCGTCCTGGTGCTGGTCATCGGAGGCTGCGTCTGCGTCTTCCTGGCTGCCCGAGGTGACGCCCCGCGCTGGGTGCGTGGGGTGGCGAAGGTGACCGTGGTGACGGGCGAGCTGGTGAGCGTGCTCGGCCGGAAGAGCGGGCGGGGGTCGAACGGCTCCAGCCAGTCGATGGGGGACGACAGCTAGGACGGCAGGTAGTCGGAGCTGTCCGTACGGGCGCCAGGAGCTACTCGGTGTCCTTGGGATGGCGGGTGGACGCGTACACGAGGTGGACGGTGTGCCGCGCTTCGTCGACGAGGTAACGCACACGACCGCCCGCTGTCACCTCGTACTCCCACTGGGGATACTCCTGACCGCCGAGGTTGCCCGTGGCCAGACGACCGCGCAGCCGGTGCTGACGGTCGGGATCCGCCCGGGACATGGGGGCGCTGCGCAGTGCCTCGAAGCAGCGCCGTGTGTTCCCCGGCGCCTCCGCGCCCAGCTCGCCCCATCCTTTGGCCGCCTCGTTCGTCGCGAATCGCAGGCGCCATTCCTCGTTCACCGCCGGTGGGGCGACGTCGTCGCCACGCTTCGGGCTCACGGGGCGGTCACCTCGCCGTGGTCCTCGTCCGGCAGTCGGCGGGTGAGCTGCGCGGTGAGCTCGGGGTCGGCGAGGATACGTGCCGTCGCGCGCCATTCGACGACGACTCGGTGGAGATTGACGTGGACGTCCAGCTGGGCCGCGTCGTGCGTGGCGTCGATGAGCTCGGCCACGAACTGCTTCAGCTCGTCCGCCGACAGATGACGGACCCACGGGAAGACCGAGGGGAGCGCCCGCAGTATGGCCCGCTCACCGGCATCGCTGCGCACGAGGGCGGCGAGCAGGCGGGCCGTGATGTCCGCCGTCTCCTCGCGCTGCTGGTCGTGGCGTGCCGTCGTCAGGTAGAGGTCCTCGCCGTCCCGACGCGTGATGTGGACGCGCTGAGCCCGGTCGAGCGTCTCGGCGACACGCTTCGAATTCTTCGAGAGCTCGGAGAAGGCGACCGTGGGAGTGGACATGAGCCGACGGTACTTCGGAACGTATTCCGAAGTCAATCGATGAGGGGCTGCCTGGGAGCTCAGACCTCTGCCAGACTTCAAACGGATGAGCCATGGGGGTGGAGCGGATGAGGCCGACGCGGCTGTCGATGCAGGAGCTGATCGGACGGCGCAAGCGCGCGGGTTTCGTCGGCCGCCGTAGCGAGCTCGACCTGTTCCGCGCCAACTTCGACATCTCGCCGGAGGATGAACGGCACAGTTTCGTCTTCCACATTCATGGCGCGGCGGGCGTCGGCAAATCCTCACTGGTCAGAGAGCTTGAGGTCGTGGCCGCGCAGCGCGAGGCGCTCACCGCTCGCACGGACGAGACAGTGAACAGTGTGCCGGAGGCGATGGCGGCGATCAGCGCTCAGTTCGCCAAGCAGGGCGCCGAGTTGAAGGCTTTCGACAAGCTCCTCGCCACCTACCGTCAGCGCCGCCACGAGGCGGATACGGCATCGGGCGCGCCGGAAACCGGCCCGCACCCCGATACATCCGTGCCGCCCTCGGCGGGCAGCATGACCGTGGCCCAGGCCGGGCTGATCGGACTGGGCATGGTGCCGGGGGTGGGTGCGTTCACCGGAGCGATCGACCCGGCTCAAGTCGCCCACAGCACAGACCGCTTGAGGTCCGCGCTGAGCGCCCGTTTTCGGAATCACGACGACGTGCAGTTGGTCCTGGAGCCGCTGAAGGCCTTGAGCCCGGTCTTCGTCTCGGAACTGGACAGAGTCGCCTCCGAAGTCCCCTGGATCGCGCTCTTCTTCGACACATACGAGAGGACAGCGCCCTTCCTCGATGCCTGGGTCCTGGACCTGATCACGACGGACCGGTACGGCGCGCTGCCCGCGAACGTGGTCGTCACGCTGGCCGGCCAGCACGGCCCCGACCCCGTCCGCTGGGCGGACTACGCCGGGTTCGTCACCGAGGTCGGCCTGGAGCCGTTCACGGAATCCGAGGCTCGGCAACTCCTCGCAGCGAAGCGGGTGGTGGATGAGGACGCCGTACGGGAGGTGCTGCGGCTGTCCGATGGGCTTCCCGTGCTCGTGTCGATGCTTGCCCAGAACCCGGTGGCGGTGGACGACCCCACCGCCACCGCCGTGGAACGCTTCCTCAAGTGGGAGCGTGATCCGGCGCGCCGGGATGCGGCGCTCGCGTGCGCGGTGCCTCGGTGGTTGAACGCGGACGTGTTCCGGGTGGTGGTCGAAGAGGGGCCCGAGGGGTCGTACGAGTGGCTGCGAGGTCTGCCCTTCGTCGGCGAGGACTCGGGCCGGATCCGCTACCACGACGTCGTGCGCACCGCCATGCTCCGGCTTCAGCGGACACGGTCACCACGGAGTTGGGCGGCGGGGCACGCGCGGCTCGCGGAGGTGTACGGGCAGTGGCGCGCCGAGGCGGAAGAGGGCCTGGAACCAGACGAGTTGTGGTCCGACGCCCCCTGGAGCCAGCTGCGGATCGAGGAGTCGTACCACCTGCTGTGCGCCAGGCCTCAGACCGCGCTGACCCAGGTACTCAGGGATGTGGTCGGCGCCTGCCGTGCAGGCGCGGCAGCGGTACGCGGTTGCGCGCAGACGCTCTCCGATGCGGGAGAACAAGCGGACGCGGAGACGGTCCTGGTGTGGGGTCACGACCTTTTCGTGGCGCTCTCGGACGAGTCGGAGGGAGTGCTGCCGGTTCTGGGGCTGCTGCTGAACAGGGCGGGCCTCGATGCACCCGGGCGCGCCGAGGCGCACTGTGTACGGGGGCACGAACTGCGGTGGGCGGGGAAGCCGGAGCGGGCGCTCGCCGAGTACGACCGGGCCATCGCCCTGGCCCCGACTTCGGCCGAGGCGTATCAGGGGCGGGCCCTCGTCCGTCGGGGGCGGGGCGATCTCGTGGCCGCCCTGGCCGACGCGGATCGTGCCGACGCGCTGAGCCCCGGCACTGTGCAGATCCTCGGCCTGCGAGGAGTCATCCTGCAGGGCATGGCTCGCTACGAGGATGCGGTGGCGTCCTACGACCGCGTTCTCGACCTGGATCCCGGACACAAGCTGGCCGTGGCGAGCAGGGGGCAGAGCAAGCACTGCCTAGGGGACGACGAAGGAGCGCTCGCCGACTTCGACGAGGCGTTGGAGAACGACCCGGAGTACCTGTGGGCTCTGGTGCACCGGGCGGAGCTGTACCGGGATCAGAGGCGGCTTGAGGAATCGTTCGCCGACCTGGACCGGGCGGTGGAGATCGCTCCTGACAGTGCGTGGATCGCCTCCGAACGGGGTGACGCCTACCGGCTGGTGGGCAGGGACGAGGAGGCCGCCGAGGAACTCGGGCGGGCCTGTGAGCTTGATCCCGACTACTACTCCGCACACGCCGGTCGCGGATACGCGCTCGCGCGCCTGGGACGCCACGGGGAGGCGCGGGCGGCCTACGACCGTGCGATCGAGCTGCTTCCCGAGTACCCGTGGGCACTGGTCCAGCGCGCCATTCTGCGAGGTGAACTGGGCGACGAGGACGGCATGTTCGCGGATCTAGACCGGGCTGTGTCGGCGGACGGGACGGGTACATGGGCGCTGAGGCAGCGAGCCGTCGCCTACCAGAGAGCTGGCCGCTATCTGGAGGCGTTCGCGGACTTCGGCCGTGGGCTGGGGCGCGAACCCGACCTAGCCTGGGGCAAGTTGAAGATGGTGACTCTGGCCGCGCTGAGCAGGGACGAAGCGGCGGTCGCCGAGCTCGACCGGGCGCTGCAACTCGACCCGGACGACGTGACCCTGTTGACGGGCAGGGGCGTGGTGCGCCTGAGCCGGGGACAGTACTTCGCAGCGCTTACGGACCTGGACCGGGCGATCTCCCTCCGCCCGGACGAGGCGAACCTGTACGTCACCCGAGCGAAGGCGTGCATAGCCGTCGGGCGGCTTCCGCAGGCCCTCGCCGACCTCGCTCAGTGCGTGGAGCGAGGAGAGGAGCCCGCGTGGGCGACCCGGAGAACCGCCGAGGTGTTGTTGTGGTGCGGGCGCTATGACGAGGCTCGGCGACTGCTGGACGACCTGGGGGCGACCGCGGAGCGGCGGGGCGACACGGAGACGGTGATGGCCGCCTGGTACGTCGACACCGAGACCGATCGGTTGCAACGCGCGCGGAACGTTGGTGATCTGCTGGCACCTGTGAACTTCGTGAGCCAGCGATTTGTAGCCTTGTTGCAGAGTCTGCCAGGAGACTTGACTGCGGTCGAGCCTCTGCTGAGTCCCATGCCGTCAGCGGACGCGGATGCCGACGCTTCGGTCAAATTCGCGCAAGTGCTGGTCAGTTGGGCCACAGGCGACTGGCCGCGGGCCGACTCGCTGCTCTCCGAAGGGCTGGCCCTGGACCACGACTGGGAAGACCTGGCCGACCTGGCCCTCCGGCTGACTCTCCTGGCGCGCAGCCCCCATGCCGACCCGGCCCTCTTCGGCCCGCGCCTGGCCCGCGTCACTGCAGCCCGCGACGCCTTTCAGGCCCGCTATGCGGAGTAGGCCTCGACGAAGGCCGCCCAGGAGCCGTCCGCGAACGCGAGCCGCGCGCCCGCCTTGTCCTTGGAGTCGCGTACGCGGACGGTGGCGTCGGCGGAGGATATGGCCACCTCGACGCACTCGGGGCCGTCGTTGCTGCTGTAGCTGCTCTTGAACCAGTTCAGCTCGGGGGTCATGTCTCTTCTCCCATGACTTTCTCGATGAAGGCCAGTGACTCCCGGGGCGTGAGAGCCTGCGCACGGATCATTCCATAGCGCATCTCCAGGATCTGGACTTCCCTCGGGTCACTGATCACCCGGCTGTGGAGCTGGCCCTCCGAGTGCCCGAGCGTCTTGCCGTCCCGGAGCTTCAGCACTTGGAGCGATCCGCCCATGCCCGCGTGGTCCTCACGGTCCGTGGGCATCACCTGAATCTCGACGTGCCTCAACTTGCCCATCTCCAACAGGTGTTCGAGTTGCCGCCGCAGCACCATTCTGCCCCCGATCGGTCGCCGCAGCGTCGCCTCTTCCTGTACGAAGGTGAGCATCGTCAGGGGCACCCGCTCGAAGACGGCCTTCCGTGCCATGCGCGCGGCGACGAGCCGTTCAACCTCCTCCTCCGGGTACGCGGGCCGCCGCATCGCGTACAACGCCTGTGCGTATTCCGGGGTCTGGAGCAGGCCGTGGATGTGGAGGGCGGCGTAGGCCCCCATCTCGACGGACTCGTCCTCCAGTTTCTTCAGGTCCCGAACCGTCTTCGGGTACCGGGCCTCCTCGACGTCCTTCTTCATGGCGGAGACCTTCCCGCCCGCGCCGACCACCTCATCGGTCTTGTCGAGGAAATCGGGCTTCGGAACCCTCCGTCCGCGCTCCACGGACGAGACCATGTCCTCGCCGTACCCGATCGACGCCCCGAGCTCCGTCTGTCGCAGCCCGGCGGCCTCCCGCCACATCTTGATCTGACGGCCGACCGCCCTGAGTACGCCCGCGGCCTCTTCGTCCTCCATACCGCCCACCCTCCCGCATACGAGGTACGAGCCGGACGACCCCGGAACGTACCCGGACAGTCGCGCTCCGTACCGACGTCAGTGCTGTTCAGGGTAGACAGAAGTGACCACGCTGAGTGATGTGAACCAGGAAATCACTCAAGCCGCCACCGCTGTACGGCACTTCACGCTGCTGTTGTCCGCGACCCGGCGAGGCGCCCGACTGGCCCGTCTGCTCACGGAACGTCAACTCGCCGACTGGGGGCAGCCATCCGCTGCCGCCGAGCACGTGGTGGCCGAACTCGCGGCCGGGTCCCACGGATCCCGGATCCGATCGCCGAGTACGCGGAGTTGATGCCGGGTCGGGCGGATTGATGACCCGGCGGAACCCGACGCCAAAGACAAAGAACCGGAGAAAGAACCCACCCCGCCCCACCCAGGCCGTCAACCACCGCACCCCTGGTCACGCGAGTCACTCGGTCGGGTGATCGCGATCAATCGCGCTGGCGTTTCGGTGAGTTGATCGGGCATCGTCGATCTCAATAGCCGACTGCAAGCATGAAACGGCCCCCGCCGGGAGTGCAATCCCGAGCGAGGGCCTGTTCACCGAGGAAGAGAAGAGCTTCCTGATGGCTGAGCAGCACATTAGCGCGCACGCGCGCTCCCGATCCGCCCGTTTGCGGTACAACGAACGGATCTACCCAAACGCCGAGCAGCGGCTCATGCTGGCCCGCACGTTCGGATGCGCCCGCGTCGTCTACAACGACGGACTCAGGCTGAGGAACGAGGCACACAAGCGCGGTGAGCCGTTCATTACGGACAACCAACTCCAGAAGCTGGTGACCACACAGGCGAAGAAGTCACCGGAGCGGGCCTGGCTCGCCGAGGTCTCGGCAGTGGTTTTGGTGCAGTCCCTGGCTGATCTGCATGCCGCCTACCGGAACTTCTTCGCCTGGCGCCGTGGGGACCGCAAGGGTCCGAAGATGGACCCGCCCCGGAAGAAGCGCAAGTCTGCCCGGCAGGCGGCACGGTTCACCCGGAACGGGTTCAAGATGCTCGACGACGGGCGTGTGTACCTGGCGAAGATCGGGGCTGTGCGGGTCCGCTGGTCCCGGCCTCTGCCGTGCGACCCATCCTCGGTCACGATCATCAAGGACCCGGCAGGCCGCTACTTCGCCTCGTTCGTTGTCGAGACCGAGGACAAGCCCCTTATCGAACTGGATGTGGAGGAGACCGACACAGGCATCGACCTGGGCCTGTCCTCCTACGCCGTGCTGCGGGGCCGGAAGATCGCATCCCCGAAGTTCTTCCGCCGCCAGGAGAAGAAACTCCGCCGAGCCCAGCGCAAGCTGTCCCGCTGCCAGAGGGGTTCCAACAACCGGCGCAAGGCCAAGCTGGCCGTAGCCAGGATCCATACTCGTATCGCCGACCAGCGACGCGACTTCATCGAGCAGGAAACCACCAAGATCACGCGCGAGAGCCAAGCCGTGTATTTGGAGGACCTGAACGTGAAAGGCATGGCCAAGAGCTTCGGCAAGTCCCTGCACGACCAGTCGCTGGGCATGTTCGCTCGTACTCTCGAAGCCAAATGCGCCAGGTACGGGCGTACCTTCGTCAAAATCGACCGCTGGTTCCCCTCGACACAGCTCTGTTCGCGCTGCGGTGCGCTCACCGGCCCCAAGGGCCGCGAACAGCTCCACATCCGCACCTGGGAATGCGGTTGCGGAGCCGTCCATGACAGGGACGGCAACGCCGAGATCAACCTCCGCGCCGAAGGGCGGCGCATCGTGGTGGCTGGACGGGCCGACACGTAAAACGCCTCCGGAGCCCGCGTAAGACCCCGCGAGCCGGGGCGGTGGGCGATGAAAGAGGAACAATCCGGGGGCCGTCAGGCCGGCCTGGAAACCCGGGCTGTCAGGCTCGGGAGGACGTCAGAGTGCTGAGCTGTCGTATGCGTGTGCGTAATGTGGTTGTACGCGCGAGTGACGACAGGGAGGTCTGGGGTGGGTGCGGCAGCCGGGGCTGTCTGGGGGCGGTCCGAGCAGCAGGACTTTCGGAGCAGGGTGCGGGGGACGCTGCTCGGCGCGGCCGTCGGGGATGCTCTCGGGGCGCCCGTCGACGGGCTCGCGATGGACGAGATACGCGAGGGATACGGGGCCGAAGGCGTCGTCGATCTCGCCTTCGGGCATGGGCGGCGCGGTGCCGTCACCCACCTCACGCAGCTGACCCTCTTCACCGTCGACGGGCTGATACGCGCCCAGGTGCGCCGCGACACCGGTGCCTGGCATCCGCCGACCGATCTGCACCGGGCGTACCTGCGCTGGGCGGCCACCCAGCACGACTGGGGGCCCGACGAGCGGCGTAAGGACGACGGGTGGCTGGCGCGGGAGGAGTGGCTCTACGCCCGCCGGGAGCCGTCCCGTTCCCTGTTGCTCGGGCTCGGCGACGAGAACATGGGGACCCTCGACGCACCCAAGAACCCCGGCGAGGCCGGGCCGGAGGCCACCGCCCGGTCCGCGCCCTTCGGACTGCTCGTCGGCTGGGAGCCGCAGCTCGTCATGCAGCTCGCCGTGGAGTGCGCGGCGCAGACGCACGGGCACCCCGCCGCCTATCTGTCGGCCGGCGCGTACGCCGTCATCGTGCACGGGCTCGCCTGCGGCGAAAGCCTCGACGGTGCCGTCCAGCGGGCGCTCGCGCTCCTTTCCGCCCGGCCCGGGCACCAGCCGGTCTCGGACGGCCTCCAGCGCGCCCTGGGCGCCGTACGGCAGGGGATGCCCAGTTCCGTCCGCGTGGAGGAGCTCGCCGGGGAGGGGACGGCCGAGGGGCTGCTCGCGGTCGCCGTCTACTGCGCGCTGGTCGGGGAGGACGTACGGCATGGGCTGTGCCTCGCCGTGAACCAGGGCGGGCCGTCCGGTGCGGCCGGGGCGCTCACCGGCGGGCTCCTCGGTGCCCTGCACGGCGAAACGGCCCTCCCGCCGGCCTGGCTGGCCGAGCTGGAGGGCCGTCCCACTCTGTTGGTGCTTGCCGACGACTTCGCCATGGAGATGACCCAGGGACCCGCCCTGCACGGGCCGGCCGGGTCGTCCCCGGGGTGGCTGATCCGGTACCCGCGCGCCTAGTCCGGGTCCGGGGCCGAGTCATCGTACTTACTTCGGGTCGTCGTTGAACTTCGACGTCGACCAGTAGTAGCCGAGCGCCGCCAGGCCCAGGGACCAGGCCAGAGCCAGCCATCCGTTGTGGCCGATCTCGCTGCCCAGCAGCAGGCCGCGCAGGGTTTCGATGGCCGGGGTGAAGGGCTGGTACTCGGCGATCGGCTGGAACCAGCCCGGCATCGTGTCGGCCGGGATGAAGGCGCTGGAGATGAGCGGCAGGAGGACCAGCGGCTGTGCGCTGTTGGCGGCGGCCTCGGCGTTCGGGCTGGCCAGGCCCATGCCGACCGCGATCCAGGTGAGCGCCAGGGAGAAGAGCACGAGCAGTCCGAAGGCCGCCAGCCATTCCAGGACCGTGGCGTCCGTGGAGCGGAAGCCGATGGCCACGGCGACGGCGCCGACGAGGACCACGCTGGCGATGCACTGCAGCACGCTGCCGACGACGTGCCCGATGAGGACGGACCCGCGGTGGATCGCCATCGTGCGGAAGCGGGCGATGATGCCCTCGTTCATGTCGGTGGCGACGGACACCGCGGCCCCGATCACGGTGCCGCCGATGGTCAGCATCAGGATGCCCGGGACGATATAGGCGATGTAGTCGGAGCGGTCCGTGCCGCCGATGCCCGTGCTCATCACGTCGCCGAAGATGTAGACGAAGAGCAGCAGCAACATGATCGGCGTGAGCAGCAGGTTCAGGGTGAGGGACGGGTAGCGGCGCGCGTGCAGGAGATTGCGGCGCAGCATCGTGTTCGAGTCGCGTACGGCGAGAGAGAAGGCGCTCATCGGGCGGTCTCCTTGGGCTGGTTGGGCTGGTTGGGGACGTCGGTGCTGGCGGTCAGGGCGAAGAACACGTCGTCGAGGTCGGGGGTGTGCACCGTCAGTTCGTCCGCCTCGACGCCGGCCGCGTCGAGCCAGTCGAGGATGGAGCGCAGCTCGCGCTGGCTGCCGTCGCTGGGGAGTTGCAGGGCGAGCGCCTCGTCGTCCCGGGCTGCCTCGCCCAGTGCCGACGCGGCGGACTGGTAGGCGGCCGGGTCGGTGAAGCGGAGCCGGACGTGGCCGCCCGGGATGAGCCGCTTGAGCTCCTCGGCGGTGCCCTCGGCGGCGAGCTTGCCGTCGTGCAACACCGCGATGCGGTCGGCGAGTTCGTCGGCCTCCTCCAGGTACTGGGTGGTGAGGAAGACGGTGACGCCGTCCGCGACGAGCTCGCGGATGATCTGCCACATGTTGTGGCGGCTGCGCGGGTCCAGGCCGGTGGTCGGCTCGTCCAGGAAGATGATCCGGGGGTTGCCGACCAGGGTCATGGCGAGGTCGAGGCGGCGCTTCATGCCGCCGGAGTAGGTGGACCCGGGCTTCTTCGCCGCGTCCGTGAGGTCGAAGCGCTCCAGCAGCTCGGCGGCGGCGCGGCGGCCCTCCTGCTTGGACAGGTGGTGCAGGTCCGCCATGAGGAGCATGTTCTCCTCGCCGGTGATCAGCCCGTCGACGGCGGAGAACTGCCCCGTCACGCCGATCGAGGCACGTACCGCCTGCGGATCGGTGGCCAGGTTGTGGCCGCCGACCCGTAGCTCACCGGAGTCGGGGTCGGGGGAGATGAGCGTGGACAGGATCTTCACGGCGGTGGTCTTGCCGGCGCCGTTCGGGCCGAGCAGGGAGAAGATCGTTCCCTCCGGGACGGCCAGGTCGATGCCGTCGAGGACGGTCTTGTCGCCGTAGGACTTGCGCAGCCCGTTCGCCGCGATGGCCAGGTTGGTCATGGGGAGTGCTCCTTCGGAAGGTCGTCTCAGAGGCTGCGGGCGGTGATGTCGCCGTGGTCGGTGGTCGCCTGGATGGTCAGGCCGGCCGAGGCGCCGTCGGTGTTCTTCAGGGCGTTGCTGATACGGCCGTAGCCGGTGCCGGCGTCCAGGGAGGCGGAGACTCCGGCCGCGGCGGTGACCGACACGTCGCCCATTCGGGTGCGCAGTACGAGGGCGCCGGAGTGGGCCTCGGCGATGTTGATGTCGCCCTTCTGGGTGCTGATCTCCGCCGGGCCGGCCAGGCGGCCGACGATGACGTCAGCGGCGGAGGCGGTGAGGCGGACGCTCGCGGCCTCGTCGATCTTGACCGTGCCGTAGGCGCCCTCGAAGGCGACGTCGCCGAGCCGTCCGACGACCCGGAACTCGGAGCTGGCCGCCTTCGCCTCGACCCGCGAGCCGACGGGCAGCTGGATGGTCACCTCGACGGAGCCGGAGGGGCCGAAGTACTGGTTCTTCGCCTCCGGGGCCGCGATCCGCAGGACGCCGTCGGCGTAAGCGACGTCGAACTGCTCCGCGGCCTTCGCGTCGCGGCTCTTGGAGGCGTCCGCGGGCAGGACCTCGACCGTGGTGTCGGTCCGGTCGGCGGCGATGAACTGGATACGTCCCGCGGGGATGTCGAGGACGGTGGCGATCGGGGCGGTGGTGTCGAACTTCTTGAGCATCGTGCTCTCCTTCGATCCGTTGTTTCCGATGAAGGAAAAGCTACGTTGCGTTCACTTATCTAGCAACAAGCTCGTTGCGCTCGATTGCCATCAATGCAGGTGAATGGCGGTAATTTGTTGCAATGGGCTGCGGCTTAATGCAACAGCTGTCACTCAGCTCGTTGCAATGGATTGAAGGTGAACGCTATGGTGGGCGGGTACACCACGCACCACGAAGGAGACCGCGATGCCGGGAGGCAGGCTCACCCAGCAGGAACGCAAGCAGATCGCGCTGGGACTGGCCGACGGCCTCGCCTACGCGGAGATCGCCAGAGGCCTCGACCGTCCGACGTCGACGATCACGCGCGAGGTGATGCGCAACGGCGGCCCCAACGCCTACCGCGCCGAGGTGGCCCACCGCGCCACCGAACGCCGCTCCCAGCGCCGCCGGCAGGCCGCACCCCGGGACCCGCAGGCGCCGGTGCAGGCCTACGGGCGGGATGCCCAGGCGGTGCGGGAGTACGAGGAGGCGTTCACCACCGTCATGATGGCGTCGGGCATGCCCGCGATGATGGCCCGAGTGATGTCCTGCCTCACCCTCGCCGACTCCGGCAGCCTCACCGCGTCCGAACTCGTCCAGCGCCTTCAGGTCAGCCCGGCGTCCGTTTCCAAGGCGATCGCGTTCCTTGAGGGCCAAGGCATGGTCCGCCGAGAACGCGACGAACGCCGGCGGGAGCGTTACGTCGTCGACGACGACGTCTGGTACCAGTCGATGCTGGCCAGCGCCCGCGGCATCGACCAGGTCGTCGAGACCGCACGGCAGGGCGTCCACGTCCTCGTCCCGGGCACCCCGGCCGCCACCCGTCTGGAGAACGTCGCCCGCTTCCTCGCCTTCGTCTCCGAGAGCACCGTCCGCGCCGCGGAACAGGCCCGCGAGATCCTCCGTACGAAACCCGAAACGACCTCGGATCACTGACGTACACGTACAGAACGGCCGTCCTGCTGATGCACAGGACGGCCGCCAGGACACGCTCTCAGCGGTCTCAGCTCTCTCAGCGGTCTCGGCCCTCCACCCCGCCCGCCTGAGCCGGCACCGGGACGGCCGCCGCCGCGCTGTCGTCGCCGTCCGTGTTGATCGTCTCGATGATCGCGAGGCGCTCCGGGGTGTCCTCCGGCTTCAGGAAGCCGATGAGGATGTAGAGGACCAGGGAGACGGCCAGCGGGACCGACACCTGGTACTGGAGCGGGACGCCGCCCTCGACGTTCCAGTTGATCGGGTAGTTGACCAGCCAGAAGGCCAGCAGACCCATCGACCAGCTGGTGAGCGCGGCCGTCGGTCCTGAGCGGCGGAACGGGCGCAGCAGGCCGAGCATCATCGGGATGGCCATCGGGCCCATCAGACCCGCGACCCACTTGATCACGACCGTGATGATGTCCTTGAACGCCGGGGAGTTGACCTGGGTGGCCGCCGCCATGGACAGACCGAGGAAGACGACCGTCGTCACGCGGGCCGCCACGAGGCCTGAACGCTCGTTCCACGCCCGCGCCTTGGCCGATACGACGGGT
The DNA here is from genome assembly GCF_058544905.1 of Streptomyces sp. JLBG701. Taxonomy (NCBI): domain Bacteria; kingdom Bacillati; phylum Actinomycetota; class Actinomycetes; order Kitasatosporales; family Streptomycetaceae; genus Streptomyces; species Streptomyces sp. JLBG701. Next base: position 5,012,987 of record NZ_CM178588.1, on the reverse strand, counting down.
GCGCAGTCCCGCGTGAACACCGCCGCGATGGCGTTCGCGTCGGAGGAGCACATGGCCATCGTGTGGGAGAAGAAGCCGACGATGACCAGGCCCAACAGGCCGTGCGGCAGGAGCTGTTCGGTCATCAGGGCGTAGGAGTCGGAGCCGTCCGTCTTCTGCGACGTCACCAGCAGCGGCGACATCCACATGGGGAAGAACAGGACCAGGGGCCAGACGAGCCACAGCGCCGCCGACAACCGTGCGGACCGCTCGGCCTCCTTCGGGCTCGCGGTGGCCATGTAGCGCTGGGCCTGGTTGAGCATGCCGCCGTTGTACTCGAAGAGCTTGATGAAGAGGAAGGCGAGGAGGAAGACGGTGCCGTAGGGGCCGACGAGCGGTTCGCCGTGGCCCTGCAGCGCCGGTTCGTCCCAGACGCCGAAGAAGCCGCCGTGGTCGCCGAGTTTGCCTACGACCGCCACGAACATGGCGATACCGGCGAGGAGTTGGATGGCGAACTGGCCCAACTCCGTGAGCGCGTCCGCCCACAGGCCGCCGATCGTGCAGTAGACGGCGGTGATCGCACCGGTGATGAGGATGCCCTGGTTGAGGGAGATGCCGGTGAAGACGCTCAACAGGGTTGCGATCGCGGCCCACTTGGCGCCCACGTCCACGATCTTCAGCAGCATGCCGGACCAGGCCAGAGCCTGCTGCGTCTTGAGGTCGTAGCGGTTCTTCAGGTACTCCAGCGGGGATGCCACGTGCAGCCGCGAGCGCAGCCGGTTGATGCGGGGCGCGAACAGCTTCGAGCCGATGGCGATACCGAGGGCGATCGGGAAGGACCAGGTCACGAAGGACGTGACGCCGTAGGTGTAGGCGATGCCCGCGTAACCGGTGAACATCACGGCGCTGTAGCCCGACATGTGGTGCGAGATGCCGGAGAGCCACCAGGGCATCTTCCCGCCGGCGGTGAAGAAGTCGCTGACGTTGTCGACCCGTTTGTGGGACCAGACTCCGATCGCGATCATCACACCGAAATAGGCGATGAGTACAGCCCAGTCGAGACCGTTCATGTGCTCCCTCCCAGGGTCGTGAAGCGCCCGCTCATCGTGAGTTCGATGACATGGCGGCGACAACAGCCGGTATGGTCAAGAGGGAGTAAAATAGTTCTGATTACTGACCTGCGTTCATGTTCATGAACATCAGGTAGGAAGTCTCACCGCATCAACTCACCCGCGTTCACCAGCAGGGACTGCCCCGTGATGGCCCGCGCCCGGTCCGAGGCCAGGAACACCGCCGCGTCCGCCACATCCCCGTCCGTGGCCAGCTCGGGCAGCGCCATCCGCTCCGTGAGCCGCTTCGTCACCTCGTCCTCCGGTACGCCCTCCGTGTGCGCCGTGAACCGCACGTACGCCTCGACCGGCGGCCCCCACATCCAGCCCGGCAGCACCGTGTTGACCCGTATCCGATACGGCCCCAGCTCCCGCGCCAGCGAGTACATCGCGCTCGTCAGCGCCCCCTTGGAGGCCGCGTAGGCGGCCTGCCGCACCTGCGACGGAGCCGCCACCGCCGACTGCGTCCCGATGAACACCACCGAGCCCCCCGACACCTTCAGCGCCGGCAGACACGCCCGCGTCATCCGCAGCGAACCCAGCAGGTTCACGTCGATGACCGACTGCCAGGTCGTGAAGTCGGCGTCCTCAAGCCCGCCGAAGTAGCTGTCCCAGGCGGCCACATGGACGACCGCGTCGATCCGCCCGAACCGATCGAGGGCGAGCGCCGCGAGGGCGTCGCACTGCGCCTCGTCGGTGATGTCGGTCGCCCGGTACGCCGTGTGCGCCCCGTCCGGATCGATGTCGGCGGCACTCTTCGCGAGGTTCACCTCCGTGCGCGCCCCGAGTACGGCGTCACCCCCGTCCCGTACGACCGCCGCCGCGACCCGGTGACCGAGCCCGGCGCCGACTCCCGAGACGACGACGGTCTTGCCCGTGAGCAGTGACATCAGGGCCTCCCAGGCTCTGGTGGATTATCTGACGGAGCGTCAGAGTATGGGCGTCCATGGGAGGAAGGAAGAGGAAGGAAGGGGAACGGCATGAGCGAGGAGACCCGTACCGAGGAGACCCGCAGCGAGGTGTACGCCGAGCTGGCCGCCGTCGGTCCGTACGGAGTGCGCCCGGGGCACGCCCTGATCACCATGGTCGAGCCGCACCCGGGCCATGAGTACGCGTACAACCGCTGGTACGAGGACGACCACTACTACGCCGGCGCGATGGCGATGCCCTGGATGTACGCCGGCCGCCGCTGGGTCGCGACCCGTGACCTCCAACTCCTGCGCTACCCGGAGAAGTCGGCGATCGCCCAGCCCGTCACCGCCGGCTGCTACATCTCGACGTACTGGATCACCGACGGCCGCTACGACGACCACATGAAGTGGACCGTCGGCATCAACAAGCGGCTCAATCGCGACGGACGGGTCTATCAGGACCGTACGCATGTCTTCACGGCGTTCCAGGACCACGAGGCGACCGTGTACCGCGACGGGGCCGCCGGGCCGCGCGACTTCCACGCCCTCGACCATCCCTACGCGGGACTCGTCGTCGAGGTCATCGACAGTGAATCGGCCGAGCAGCGGGCCGAGTTGCTGGAGTGGCTGCGCTCCCGGCACCTCCCGAAGCGGGTGGCGGGCTCGCCGTGCGCCATGGTCACCGTCTTCCGACCGACACCGCTGCCCGGCGACCGTATGACGTACGTGAAGCAGGTCGAGGGCGTGGACACGCGGCTGACCCTGCTGTGGTTCCTGGAGGCGGATCCGCGGGAGTGCTGGGAGGAGTGCTTCGCGGACCTGGAGGCGCCGGTGAGTGAATCGGGGCTGGGGAGGGTGGAGTTGGTGGCGCCGTTCATTCCGACCGTGCCCGGGACGGATCGGTACGTGGATAGGTTGCGGTGATCGACGGCGCCACGCGGCGGTAGCCGCAAATTTGGCACTGCGGCGCCCCGGAGGCGAACCGAGCCTCAAAAAGGGGTGAGCCCCCTCGGCAAGGACGGCGAACTGGTCGAGAGGGCTCTTCCTTTGGTGCGTATGGAGTTGTGGGTGAGCGTGATGCATCAGTGGAGGTCGAAAGCCCCCCGGCCGACCTCTGTCACGAAGGCGTTCCACGACTGTGCGGGGAAGGCCAGCGTGGGGCCGGCGGGGACCTTGGAGTCCCGTACGGCCATCGCTGCGACGAGCGGGGACTTGATCTCGACGCATGCGCCGTTCCCTGTGGAGTACGAGGACTTGGTCCACGTCTCGGTGGCGCCCTGACGAATTGCCATTTTTGCTCCGGAGTGCCAGTTGTTGAGTTGCTGTCACCGCAGCGCGGGTTCGTCTCCGAGCCCACAGAGCGGTTTGCGCCAACGTTGTTGTCTCGATGGCGTGATCGACGCTACTCGCCAACATCGGAGAGCGAAGCGACTATTCACTCGACCGGATGGCATATTCCAGTGGGGTCTTCCATCCCGGACCCGGGAAGGTGTACTGTGCGGCACTTCCCCCCGGGGGGCGCGCCGGAGTGCGCTCAGCGCGCGTATTCCTTCGCGATGTCCGCGATGAACTGGCGGGACTGATCCACATTCAGGGCCTGTGCCCGGAGATGCTCGTACATCACCGCGTATTTCTGAACGTCGTTGGCCTTCTCCAGGTAGAGATCGCTGGTGACGCCCTCGATGTAGACCACGCTGGAGTCCGAGGCGTCGGGGAACTCGAGGATCGCGTACTGGCCGTTGAGCCCGGGGTGCGCGCCCATCTCGAAGGGGATCACCTGCACGGTGACGTGCGGCAGCTGTGACTGCTCGACGAGGTGCTCCAACTGGTCCCGCATCAAAGAGCGGTTGCCCACGACCCGGCGCAGCGCGGCCTCGTCCAGGACGGTCCACAGGCGCAGCGGGTTCTCCGGGCTGGAGATTCGTTCCTGTCGGCGCAGGCGCACCTGGACGCGCTTCTCGACCTCCGCCTGCGCGGTCTCCGGGAGCGCGCCCGCGATGAGGGCCTCCGCGTACTGGTTGGTCTGGAGCAGACCGGGGACGACCTGGGGGTCGTACACCCGAAGGCTCGCCGCGTCCGTCTCCAGTCCGATGTAGACGCTGTACGGGATGTCGCCGAAGGAATGCCACCAGCCCTGCTGGCGTGAGTCCTTGGCCATCTGCATCAGCGAATCGACGATGCGGTGGTCCTCGACGTCGTAGACCCCGCACAGATCGCGGACATCGCGCTGGCTGATGCTGCGTCGGCCGTTCTCCAGCCGGCTGATCTTCGACTGCGACACCAGGAGTCGCTCGGCGACCTCCTCGGCTGTCATGCCCTTGAGTTCGCGGAGCCGGCGCAACTCCTGACCCAGCCGGCGTCGCCTGACAGTGGGATTGACACTAGACGCCACGGGACGTGCACCTCCGGCTTGCAACTATGTGTATCTGCTGTTCAGCAGACTGCCACCAAGGTGCTTATTACCGCTGGGAAACGGTGGATATGCGGCGGGTACACGCCAGTTCGGCCCGGGGCCGGGCAATTTCGGCCCAGGCCCGGGCAATTCCCGGACCCGGACATGCGGTCGAGCGGGGCGGTGAGACCGTGAGGACTCGCCACCCCGCTCGGACCATCGGCTCCCGAACCGGGTCGGTGCGTGCAGCAGTACGGGTCGTGCGTGCCGTGGGACTGCGGCTCAGTGGGCCACGGCGCGCGCCATGGGACCGCGGCGCGGTTGCATCGGAACACCGCGAGCGGGTTCCGGTGCGGCCCTGCCTCCGGCGGCGGCCGGGCGGCCTGCCGGTTGCTGGGCCGGGCTACGGCGTGGCTGTGCCGCCACACCGTTCTGGACGTCCATCACGGCGTGCGCCACCAGGCCGCCCATGGGGTCGTGCCTGATCAGGTCCCGCAGCCGGGAGCGGGACGAACGTCCCTCATTACCCGGATACAGGTGCTTGCCGAGGCCGACCGCGTGCGCCAGTGCGGCGAGCGCCGCGGTCCGCGGGTCCGGCGGTACGCCGGTGCGGATCGCGGAGTCCAGCCGGGCCCTGATCTCCCGGCTGATCTCGGTCTGACTCGCCTGGTAGCGAGTCGTCGGCAGTACTCCGCACATCTGGCCCGCCACGGCATGCACCATGCCGCACCGCTCCAGATGCGAGAGGTAAGTCTGGCGTAGGCCTAGACGCGGCCCGCCAATCCAGTGGACTGCCCGCACCGGAGCGCCACGCCTTCGCAGCAACTCCAACGCGCAGTCCAGAGTCGGATCTCCAGTCGGCCGTGGGGACACCACGGCGATACGATCCCCGTCTGGGGCTATCCGTCCGGCCAGCGCCAGCTCCACTAGCTGTGCTCCGGCCAGACCAAGGTCGAGCGACTGCGGCTGTGCGGTGGTACCCGTGGCCGGGTCCAACGCCAGCAGCAGAAGCTCCTCCGGAAGTGTTCTGCGGCTCCTGCCCATCCATGCCTCCCCGCGTGGATGAATGACAGGGTGACCCCTCTCACATTGGTCTGTCGAGGGCGCGTGACCTGTTTGTGATGGAACCGGCAGGTATGTCGTTCTCGTCTACCGCAGAGGTTAAGCCCGCACACAGGACACTGGTACATGGTTCGGACAGCGGGGTCCGGGCGGCGATTCATGGTTCGGTAGGCACACGAGGTGGGTGTGCGGCGCATGGAGGAGGCATCGGTGGCGGGCGAGTCCCCCGACAGGTCGAAGCAGCGCGAGTCGTCGGAGGAACCGACGTCGGGGAGCGCGGGTCCGGTTCCGGAGGCCCGGAGCGAGGTGCGTGATCCGCGGCTCGCGGTGGCACGTGAGTCCGAGTCACGTGGCGGCGTGGATACGGCGACGAGGACGTTCTCCGTGAAGGGGCTGCCCCGGGACACGGACGAGGCCGAGGAGACTCCGCCGGCCGACGAGGAACGGGCCGAGGACTCCGCCGGGGACGCTGCCGAGGAAGACACCTCCGGCAGCTCCGAGGGCGGCAAGGGCGTCGGGCCGGGTGACGATCGGCTCCGGGCGGCTGTGGCGGCATGGGTCGCGACGGCGGACGACGAGGAGACCGAGGGTTCGGAGCCGGGTGCCGGGGGCTCCGGCGAGGTCGACTCGGCTGAGGAGGCCGAGGCTGCCGACGAGGCGCCGGACGCCGACAGCGAGGTGTCCGCCGACGCCGGTGCGGACGTGGACGTGGACGAGGCTTCCGGCGCTGACACCGGTGCCGCTGCGGACGCGGACGGTGACGCCGAGCCTGAAGCGGATGGCGAGCGGGAGCCCGACGCCGTTACGAACGCGGACGGCGACACCGACGCCGAGCTCGGCGCGGACGACGATGCGGACGACGACGCGGAATTGTCCGCCGACGCTGACGAGCCCGCCGTAGCGGACGCTGATCCCGAAGCCGACGCCGACGAGCCCGCCGTAGCCGACACTGCGCCCGAAGCCGAAGCCGAAGCCGAAGCCGAAGCCGAAGCCGAAGCCGAAGCCGAAGCCGAAGCCGAGCCCGAGGCCGAGGCCGAAGCCGCGCCGGAGACCGGCGACGCTTCCGACGTCGGCGAGGACGTCGACGAGGGCTCCGATGCCGACGTCGACGCCCCGGAGCCCGATTCCGACGCCACCCCCGCCGAATCCGAGGCCGCAGCCGCCCCCACCGGCGCCTCTGAGGCCTCCGGCGAGCCCGAGGGCCCCTCTGGCGCTCCGCAGGCCGACAAGCCCTTCGTGGACCAGCCCACGGCTGTCTTCAAGGCACCTCGGCCGCCCAAGCCCGCCGTGGACCAGCCGACCACCACGCTGAAGCTGGGCGCCGCCCCGAAGGAGCCGAAGGCCGAGCCCGAGGCCAAGCCGGCGTGGAATGCCAAGCCCGCAGCCGAAGCCAAGCCCGCAGCTGACCCCAAGCCCAAGCCCGAGACCCCCGCCGAGCGCACCAGCCGGTTCGTCGCGCTCAAGCCGCTCGACGAGCCGAGGCCGGTCGCGCCTGCCGAGGCCACCGCGCCCTTCCAGCAGGTCGGGCCCGAGCGGACGACGCAGCAGCCGTTGCCGCCGAAGCCGCCGCTGGATCTGCTGGCCGAGCTGACGAACACGCCGCCGCCCCCGGACACGGCGGTCCGTACGGTCTTCCGGCGGATCAAGATCTGGACCCCGCTGGTCCTGCTGCTCGCGGTCGTGTTTGCGGTCGTACAGGCTCTACGCCCGCTGCCGACCCCCACGCTCCAGCTCACGGCCGAGGACTCGTACACCTTCGACGGCGACAAGACCGAGCTGCCGTGGCCGAGCGAGGGCCAGGGCTGGATGGACGTCAACGGCATCGGCACGATGGGGAACTTCGGCGAGCAGAAGTCCGTAGCCATCGGGTCGGTCGCCAAGGCCATGACCGCGTACATCGTCCTCAAGGACCACCCGCTGAAGGTCGGCGAGGAGGGCGCGAACATCACGGTCGACGCGCTGGCGGAGAAGGAGGGCGGCTACGACAAGAACGACGAGTCCACCCTCAACACCGTCAAGGAAGGCGACGTCCTCACCGAGAAGCAGGCGCTGTCGGCGATCATGATCCCGTCCGCGAACAACATCGCCCGGCTGCTCGCGCGTTGGGACGCGGGTTCCGAGGAGGCGTTCATCAAGAAGATGAACGACACCGCCAAGGAACTCGGGATGAAGAACACGACGTACACCGACGCCTCAGGCCTCAAGGAGACGACCGTCTCCACCGCCGAGGACCAGGTGAAGCTCGGCAACGAGCTGGTGGAGATCCAGGCGCTGATGGACATCACCAAGCTGCCCAAGTGGACGGACCCGTCCGGGCAGGAGTGGAGCAACTACAACAAGCTCGTCCCCTACGACAACGCCCTCGGCATCAAGACCGGCACCACCACCGCGGCCGGCGGCAACCTGCTGTTCGCCGCCACCAAGGAGGTCGGCGGCGAGACCGTCACCGTGGTCGGCGCGGTCCTCGGGCAGCACACGGCGCCGATCATCGACACGGTGAACGCGGTCAGCAAGACCGCGATGCTCGCCGCGCAGGACGCGATGACCTCGGCGAAGATCCTGAAGAAGGGCGACGTCGTCGGATACGTGGACGACGGGCTCGGCGGCCGTACCCCGGTCGTCGTCACCAAGGACGTCGCGGCGGTCGGCTGGGCCGGCCTCAAGGTGGACCTGTCCTTCGCCGGAGACGACGTACCGCACACCGCGAAGGCCGGCGCCAAGGTGGGCACCCTCACCGTCGGTGACGGCACCAGCAGTTCGGTGAAGGTACCGGTCGCCCTGGAGAAGGACCTCGTCGAACCGGACCTCAAGGCGAAGCTGACCCGCCTCGGCTGACCCGAAAGCGCCAAAACGTCACCGCACCCCGCCCGTAGAGCACCGCTCAGGAGCTCACCGGCGGGGTGCGTGCTAGCGTCGCGAAACGGGCTGTGATGAGAAAAAGAAGCGAACGGGACGCTTCCGAGAACAGAAGAGACGGGACACGGGGAGTGCCTTCAGGTGGCCACTGCGGAGCCGACACGCACCGACGACACCGGTCCGGGCCCGGTATCCGGCCCGCGAATACGCCTGCCCGCGGACCAGCCGTCCGACAGCGCGGACAAGTCGGCCGACAGCGCGGACCAGCCGTCCGACAGTAGCGAGTCCAGGACCTCCACGACCGGCGCGGGCGTCCGCACCACCCTCCGCACCACCCTCCGCACCACCCTTCGCGCCTGGCCCGCCCGACACCCCGTCCTCTTCGCCACCGGCCTCTCCGGTGTCCTCCACGTCATCTGGTTCTTCACGTTCGCGAACAGCGGCGGCGACCTCGCGGCGCAGGACGCGTGGGCCGAGTTCGTCGGCCGGCACCCCGACTCGGCGTACAACCTCGCCTGGTACGGCGGTATGCACCCGGTTTCGTACAGCGTGGTGTCGCCGTATCTGATGTCGGTCCTCGGCGTCCGTACGACGATGATGATCGCCGGGACGCTCTCCGCGGGCCTGCTGACACTGATCCTGATCCGCAGCCGGGCCGTGCGGAACCCGCTGTGGCCCGCGCTGGCCGGGGTCTACGCGCTGATCTGCAACGCGATGTCGGGGCGCGTGACGTACGGCCTGGGCACCGTGTTCGCGCTGGGCGCGGTCGCCGTCGTGTTCTGCTGGCCGCACCGCTGGCGCTACAAACGCTGGGCGAAGGCCCTGTGCGCGGCCCCGCTGGCTGCCCTCGCCACGATGTCGTCACCGGTCGCCGGGCTGTTCGTCGGCCTGGTCGCCGTCGCGCTGTTCCTGCAGAAACGCCGGCCGGGCGCCTGGGCACTGGGGCTCGCGCCCGCCGCCGTCGTCGCGGTCTCCGCCTGGATGTTCCCCTTCTCCGGCACCCAGCCGATGGGCTTCGGCTCGATGCTCCTGCCGCTGACCTCGGCGATCGCCGTGTTCGCGCTGGTGCCGCGCGAGTGGACGACCGTACGGCTCACCTCCGGGGTCTACGGCCTCGCCGTCGTCCTCGTCTGGCTGGTCAGCTCGCAGATCGGCTCCAACATCTCGCGGCTGGCGATGCTGTTCGCGGGGGCGGCCCTGGTCGCCGCGCTGCCGTTCGCGGTGCCGCGCTCGCGCAAGTGGTACGCCATCGTCCTCGCCCTCGCCGGTTTCGCCGGCTGGATCGGCTTCAAGTCCGTCGACGACGTCGTCCACACCACCCCGGCCGCCTCCTGGGCCCGCGAACTGGCCCCGCTCGTCAACGAACTCCAGGAGGTCGGCGCCGAGAAGGGCCGCGTCGAGGTCGTCCCGTCCCGCTCCCACCGCGAGGCCTCCGCCCTCGCCCCCTACGTCAACCTCGCCCGCGGTTGGAACCGCCAGGCCGACATGGAGCGCAACCCCCTCTTCTACGACGACACCCTCAACTCCGCGAACTACCGCGAGTGGCTCAAGCGATGGGCCGTGCACTTCGTCGTCGTGTCCAAGGGCGAACCGGACGGTGACGGCGGAGAGCGCGAGCGGGAGCTCGTCCGGCGCGGCATGCCGTATCTGAAGCAGGTGTGGGGCGACGCCAACTGGCAGCTGTTCGCGGTGACCGACCCGACCCCGCTCGCCGACCCGCCCGCCATCGTCGACCGCGCCGAACAGGGCGAACTGACCATCGAGGTCAAGCAGCCGGGCCGGGTCCTCATCCGCGTCCCCTACTCGCCCTGGCTCAGCATCGTCGACGCCGACGGCAAGGGCGTGGAACGGCCCCAGGAGACAGAGGCGTCCAAGGACCGCGCCGACGGCACACCGAAGACGTACGACAACGTCAACGGCTGCCTGACGGAGACGGAGGAGGACGAGAAGGGGGACCAGTGGACTGAGCTGGTCGCTCCACGGGCGGGGATTTATCGGCTGGCGTCGCCTTATCAGTTGCCGAGAGGGACGCCCTGCCCTGATGAGCTGAAGTGACCGGCTGAGATTGCCCGGCCGACGCCGAGAAAGGCGTCACCTCACCGGAAACGCCACGTCGCACACCGCATCCTCCGGCCCCGCCGCCTCCCAGTCCGCGAAGTACACCTCGCGGCACGGGCCGGCCTGTTCCAGGCCCTGCGCGGACATCCACTCCTCCACCGCCTCGAAGGCGGCCAGGATCTGGGGATGGGCCACCTGGGCCTTGGTGATTCGGGTGTAGGCGAGTCGCTGGGCCGGTTCCACCCGTACCTTCGTCTCCCAGGTGCGCCCGTGCCGTTCCGCCCATGCCCGGGCGGCGGCCTCGTCGGCCACGGGGACGCAGGACTCGGCGGGCCCGTCGCTCTCCATGGACACCTCGGCGTGGTAGGTGACGAACGGCGGGGCCGTCACGCCGCCGCACTGTGCCGCGGCCTCCTCCAGCCGGCCGAGCGACGCGCCGATCCACGCCGGCAACTCGTCCGCCAGTGTGTGCCGCGAGTCGGTGATCACCACCTGCTGAGGTACGTCCACCGTCTCGACCACGAACTTCCCGTACATCTCGGAGCTCCTCCCCGACAGTCGTCCACGGAGGTACTCGGCGAGCGTCCGCTGCCCCGCCACGCGCGTCTCGACGTCCACCCAGTACGCGGCGAGCCGGTCGGCGGCCGTGGCCCCGTCCGCCTCGACGATCTCGGCGATGCGGGCGAGCGGCATGTCCAACTGGCGCAGCAGGGCGACCAGACGGGCGCGTTCGACCTGGCCGGCGCGGTAGTAGCGATAGCCGCTGACCTCGTCGACGTGCGCCGGGGCCAGCAGCCCGAGCCGGTCGTACAGCCGCAGGGCTTTGGCCGAAAGCCGGGCCCGCGCGGCAAACGCGCCGATGGTGAGCAGGTCCTGCTCTGGATGCTGGTCCACCGTGCCATCCTCCGTCACCGGGCGCCTTCCGCCCGGTGAGAAGGAGGCTCGTCCTTGCCCCAGGGGCAAGGTCAAGGTCAGCCCGCGAGCTGACCCTCGACGGCCGCCACGAGCTCCGCCGACTCCGGCTCGGCCTGCGGCGAGAAGCGGGCGACGACCTCGCCGTCCCGGCCGATCAGGAACTTCTCGAAGTTCCAGCGGATGTCCCCGCTGTGCCCCTCGGCGTCGGCGAAGCCGACCAGGCGCTCGTACAGGGTGTGCCGGCCCTCGCCGTTGACCTCGACCTTCTCGGTCATCGGGAAGGTCACGCCGTACGTGGCCGAGCAGAACTCGGCGATCTCCTCGGAGGTGCCGGGCTCCTGGCCCATGAACTGGTTGCAGGGCACGCCGAGGACGGTGAAGCCCTGGTCGGCGTAACGCTCCTGGAGCTTCTCCAGGCCCGCGTACTGCGGGGTCAGCCCGCACTTGGAGGCCACATTCACTATGAGGACGGCCTTGCCCTTGTACTGCCCGAGGTCCGCGGAACCGCCCTGGAGGGCATCGATGTCGACGTCGAGTACGGAGTTGCCGGTGGCGTCAGTAGTCATAACCGGATGCTAGCTCCGGTAGGTGTCGGACCCCTTCTCCGGCGCCGAGGCCGTGACGAGAACCTCACCCGCCGCCGTCCGCGAGTACAGCACCGACCGCCCCGCCCGCCGCCGCTCCACCAGCCCCGCGTCCAACAGCACCCGCAGATGCCGCCCGACCGACCCGAGGCCCTGCCTCGTCACGGCGGTCAGCTGGGTTGTGCTCATGGGGGAGGAGAGGAGGACGAGGACGGTGGCCCGGGCGGTGCCGAGCAGGGCGCCGAGACTCGCGGGCGCGGGCCGGCGGTCGACGTCTGCGAGAGCGCCCGTGCATGGGTAGATCACGGCGTACCGCCGCCGCTCGGGCTCCTCCCAGGACACCCACCCCGTCCGCTGCACGGTCACTGGCACGAACACCAGCTCCGCACCGGAGATCTCGCGAGGTGGGTATTCGTGCAGGTTCACCTGGAGCCGGTTCTCGCCGAGCCAGCGCGTACCCCGCCCCAGCGAGTCCAGTACGGCCGCCCAGCCGCCCTGGCTCACCTGCGCGAGGCGGGCGACGACATCGGCCTCCAGGACGCGTCGACGCCGGGGCCAGTACGGGAGTACGGCCTCGTCCCAGACGTAGGACAGGAGGTCGGCCGCGCGCTCGGGGAGGTCGTCGCGGTCCGCCAGTTCGGCGGGGAGGGGGCCGGCGAGGGCGACGCGGAGATGTGCGCGCGCTTCCTCGGGGCGGGCCGTGCGTACCCGCGCGAGCTCCTCCTCGAAGGTTTCCTCGCCGCGTGGGGTGGGTGTCAGGAAGTCGGCGACCCAGGACTGACGGAGTCCGGAGCGGATGAGGAGTGCGGTGAGCGGGTCGGCGGCGAGGCGGCTGCGGTAGGCGGGCAGGTGGTCGCGCAGCCAGGCCTGCTCGCCGGGGTGGGCGGCCGGGCCGACGTGTAGCAGTTTCAGGCTCGCGAAGGTCTCGGCGAGGGGCGAGAGGACGAACCGGCTGCCGGCGAGTGTGTCGGCGTTGATCTGCCACCAGCCCATGAGCGTTCCCGCCTATCTCTACCTTTCGCGCCTGCGCGAAACAATAACGGCCGCTTCCTGGCCGCCCGAGACTCCGCCCATGAGCAGCATTGACGGCTACGACGGCTACAAGTCCCTTTTCCGCACAAGGGAGTTCACCCCCTTCTTCCTCTCCTCCGCGGCCCACGCCGCCGCCCAGACGCTGAGCGGCTTGGCGCTCGGCATCCTGGTCTACCGGGCGACGGACTCGCCCCTCCTGTCCGCGCTGAGCATGTTCGGCCCGTCGCTGGCGCAGATGCTGGGCGCGACCCTGTTCCTGTCGGGGTCCGACCGCCTGCCCCCGCGCGCGACGCTGGCGGGCATGTCACTCGCCTTCGCGGCCGGTACGGCGGTGCTGGCAGCGCCCGGACTGCCGATCTGGGCGGTCTTCGCCGTCGTATTCGTGAAGGGTCTGATCGAGTCGCTCGGCGGGGGAGTCCGCTGGGGCCTGCTGAACGAGATCGTCTCCAACAGCGGCTACCTGCTGGGCCGTTCGGTGTTCAACATGATGCACGGGATCATGCAGATCACCGGGTACGCGGCGGGCGGCGTCCTCGTGACCGTCCTCTCCCCGCGCCTCGCCCTGCTGCTCGCGACGGCCCTGTACCTCACGGCGGCTCTCGGTATCCGCACCGGCCTGACCCGCCGCCCACCTCGCGCCAAGGGCCGCCCCTCCATCGCGGCGACCTGGCGCACCAACGCCCTCCTGTGGTCGTCCCGCCCGCGCCGCCTCACCTACCTGGGCCTGTGGCTGCCCAACGGCCTGGTCGTCGGCTGCGAATCGCTCTACGTCCCCTACGCCCCCGACGCCGCGGGCACCCTGTTCGCCTGCGCGGCACTCGGCATGTTCGTCGGGGACGTGACGGTGGGCCGCCTGGTGCCGCGCGCTCAACGCCCCCGTCTGGCCACGCCGTTGCTCCTGCTTCTTGCGACGCCGTACGTCTTCTTCTGCCTGCGCCCGGGTGTGCCCCTGGCCGCCGTCGCGGTCGCTGTCGCCTCCGTCGGCTTCGGCGCGAGCCTGGTGCAGCAGGAGCGGCTGATGGCCCTGACGCCGGACGAACTGAGCGGCCACGCCCTGGGGTTGCACTCCGCGGGCATGCTCACGATGCAGGGCGTGAGCGCGGCCCTCGCGGGCTCGGTGGCCCAACTGACCTCGCCCGCCACCGCCATGACGGTGATGGCGGTGGCGTCGGTGGGGGTGACGGTGGCGTTGGCTGCGGCTGCTCGACGGCCGTCTCCCTGCGCGATGCCTTGACGTGTCCCTGCCGTAGTGGGTTCATGGGTTCGTGGGGCCATGGGAGCGCTCCCACTCTTCATCTGTTGATGCTCAGGTTTCTTGCCTCACTTTCTGGAGTCGCAGTGAGAAGAACAAGAAGCACGACTCGCACGCTTCGAAAGAACCCGGTTACGGCATTACTGGCGGGCCTGGCCGTCCTCCTGGGCCTGGTCGTCCTCGCCCCAACACCCGCTCAGGCGGATCCACTTGGCGCCCAGGCCGCCGGCCTCCACATCAGCGACGGACGTCTGCTGGAGGGCAACGGCAACGACTTCGTCATGCGGGGCGTCAACCACGCCCACACTTGGTATCCGAACCAGACCCAGTCGCTGGCCGACATCAAGGCGTTCGGCGCCAACACCGTCCGCGTCGTTCTCGCCGACGGCCACCGCTGGACGGCGAACAGCGCCGCCGACGTGGCCAACGTCGTCGCCCAGTGCAAGGTCAACCGGCTGATCTGCGTACTGGAGGTCCACGACACCACCGGCTACGGCGAGGACACCGCCGCCGGCACGCTCGACGAGGCCGCCGACTACTGGATCGGCCTGAAGGACGTACTCGTAGGCGAAGAGAACTACGTCGTCATCAACATCGGCAACGAGCCCTGGGGCAACACCGACCCGGCCGGCTGGACCGCCCCCACCATCGCCGCCGTACAGAAGCTGCGGGCCGCAGGCTTCCAGCACACGATCATGGTGGACGCGCCCAACTGGGGTCAGGACTGGCAGGGCGTCATGCGCGCCAACGCCCAGTCCGTGTACGACGCGGACGCCACCGGCAACCTGATCTTCTCGATCCACATGTACAGCGTCTTCGACACGGCGGCGGAGATCACCGACTACCTGAACGCCTTCGTCGCAGCCGAACTGCCCATTCTCATAGGCGAGTTCGGCGGCCCCGCCGACCAGTGGGGCGACCCCGACGAGGACACGATGATGGCCACGGCCGAGCAACTCGACCTCGGCTATCTGGCCTGGTCCTGGAGCGGCAACACCGACCCCATCCTCGACCTGGCCATCGGCTTCGACCCCGACCAGCTCAGCTCCTGGGGCCAGCGCGTCTTCAACGGCGTCAACGGCATAGCCCAGACGTCCCGAGAGGCCACGATCTTCGCGGGCACGGGCACGGACACCCAGCCCCCGACGGCCCCCGGCACCCCGACGGCCTCCGCGGTGGCGTCGACCTCCGCCTCCCTCACCTGGCCCGCGGCCACGGACGACGTGGGCGTCACCGGCTACGACGTGGTCCGCGTCAGCGGCACCAATGAAACGACGGTCGCGGCCTCCACGACCAACTCGGTGACGGTGACGGGCCTGACGGCCAACACGGCGTACACCTTCGCCGTCTACGCCCGGGACGCGGCCGGCAACCGCTCCGCCCGCTCGTCCACGGTGACCGTAACAACCGCCCCCGCGCCCGCAGTTGGCTGCTCCGTCCGCTACCGCGTGGTCGGCGAATGGCCGGGTGGCTTCCAGGGCGAACTGACCATCGGCAACACGTCCACCACCACCGCCCTCAACGGCTGGACCCTGTCCTTCGCCTTCCCCGACGGCCAGACCATCTCCAACATGTGGGGCGGCACCCCCACCCAGACCGGCGCCACGGTGACCGTCGCCCCCGCCTCCTACACCACCACCATCCCCGCGTCCGGCTCGGTCACGGTCGGTTTCATCGGCACCAAGGGCGCGACGAACACGGCTCCTACGACATTCACGCTGAACGGCTCGACCTGCGCGGCCGCTTGACACACCCGTCCGCGCGATCCGAAGGCCCAGGACGGTGATTCCCCCTTGCGTCCTGGGCCTTCGCTTGTTTACGAACGCCCAGTGAGCCCCACCGAGAGGGCCCGGGTGATCGCGGCGGTGTGGTGGTACGCCCGTCCGGCGGCGTTGATGACGCGGTCCTGTGTCTCGGGGTCGGGGAGCGCCCGGTTGACGCGTGCGGTGAAGCGGGCCCAGCGGTCGTGGTCGCCGCTGCCGTAGTAGGCCACGCCGTTCACGCCGTCCACGCCGTCCACGCCGTCCACGCCGTCCACGCCGTCCGCGTCGGACAATCCGTAGGCCCTGGTGACGTATTGGCGCAGTAACAGGGCGCCCAGCGTGGAGCCTTCAAGGACGTACAGGAAGCCGAGCAGCGCCTGGGGGTCGGTTGCGGCGGTGTGCCGGATCTCTCGCGCGAATGCCTTCGCCTCTTCGGCCGCGCGGAGGTTCGGGGCGGTTCTGGAGGCGGTTCCGGTGGCGGTTCCGGTGGCGGCGAAGTACCGCAAGTCGGCCTCGACGAGGGGGAGTTTGGCCAGGTCCGGTGACCATACCGAGGCGAGGGACGGGCAGGCCGCCCGCGAGAGTTCGTCTTCGAGAGCCTCCAGGACCACGTGCCAGGCGGCGAGTTGAGCGACGTACCGATCGAGTGGGAGCGTCCCGTCGACCATGGCGGTCGCGAACGGGGTGGCCTCCAGGGCGTCGTGCCAGGTGCGGGTGCCGGCGCGCAGACGCTCGGCGGCAGTGACCGGCGTAGCCGCCTCGGCCGTCATGCTTCGCTCCGCTGCCGGACCGTCCGGTGGAGGCGGTCGATGAGATGTCCCTTGCGTTCGATCGTCACGTCGAAGTAGGCCGCGCTGCGCTCGGAGCGGCACACGCGGTGTACGGCGTCCTTGGCCGCGCGCTTGAGTTCGACCGCTTCCGCGGAGAGCGCGAGGAGGGTGTCCTGAAGCCGTGGGTGGCCGAGGACGAAGGACTTCATCTCCCCACCGGACGCACCGGACGCACCAGACGCACCAAACGCACCGGCCGCGCCGGGCAGTTCGAGGAAGACCCGGTTGCCCATTCCGTCGAAGTCCTCGTGGACCTTGGCGCCGCCGAGTTCGGGCACGAAGTCGGTCAGGTCGTTGAACAGCTGGCTCGCCAGGCCGAGTTGGCGCATGGCTTCGTCGAGGGTGCGCCGGTCGTCCGCGACGACGCGCAGCCCCGCCACCGCCGCGTCGAGCGGCAT
This sequence comes from Streptomyces sp. JLBG701, assembly GCF_058544905.1. Taxonomy (NCBI): domain Bacteria; kingdom Bacillati; phylum Actinomycetota; class Actinomycetes; order Kitasatosporales; family Streptomycetaceae; genus Streptomyces; species Streptomyces sp. JLBG701. The sequence goes on along the minus strand of NZ_CM178588.1, from coordinate 4,995,846 downwards.
CCGGAACAGTGTCCCCGTCTTGAGCGCGGCCATCGACTCCCAGAAGTCGACGCGTGCGTCGCGGGGCGCGGCCAGCAGTTCGGTCCGGGTGTGTTCCGAGCGCGTGGCCATGTCGACGGCCTGCCCGGTGAAGCCGTCGCCGACCGACCGCACCAGGCTGTCGACGACGGCCGGATCGGCCGCGTGCCGCAGCGCGGCCGTGATCAGCCAGGCCCCGGTGTTGAGGGCGAGCGGTGTGCCGTGGGTGGCATGGAGCGCGGCCTCGCCGTATCGCACGACGCTGCCGTCCTGAATGTCGTCGAGCGCGACCGCGGCCTTCAGCAGAACCCGCACGGCCACGGCGGCCCGCCGCACCACCGCCAGGTCGGCCGAGGCCACCTCCCCTGCGACCTCGTCGGGAAATCCCCGGTAGTTGCGATAGGCCCAGTAGACGATGGACGGCCGCAAGGGCGCCCCACGACCGGGCAGCGCTTCCTGCCCGACCTTGGACCCGACGGCATCGGCGACCGGCTCGTACAGGGCATACCGCAGGGCCGTGTCGTACACGGATGTCGCCGCCCCCGGCCCGCCCCGCGCCGGCGCGCCGATCAACGAGCCGAGAAATCCGGCCAGATCGTCCTCCAGCAGCGCCGCGTCCCCTCGCAGCACCGCCTCGACGCCCGCCGTATCCGCCGTGGCCGTCACTGTGCCTCCACCGCGTTCGCCCTTGGATGGACACGAGTCAATAGGCCGAGCGTGATCGCGCCCGCACGACGCCGCAAGAAAGTTCGAAGCCAATACGACGACAAGGGCGACGTTAGTTGGCGAAATCCGGGCGCCTGTGGGCGTCGGGCTACGGAGATCTCCGGAGTCGAGGAACGGGTGATTCTGCTGAGGCGTACGGGGCTTGCGACACCCCTGTCACGGCTGTGAAACAGCTCTGGGTAGAGCTTCGCGCTGCGGATAACTTTCGATCATCAGCAACACCAGCAACGTCAACAAGGCGCCGCCGGGGGGAAGTTCGGCGGGCCGATCAGAGCAGGGGTTCGGTCCCGGGCACGCCGGTCGACCGCCCCGCTTCACTGGAGGGGTTCGATGCCGAATCTGCACCTGCGCTCAAGGACCGTACCCGGAAGGGCTGTTAAGGCGCTGTGCGCCGTCGCCGCGTCGGTGCTCGCGGTGGTGGGGACGGTGACCGCGCAGGCGGGGGCCGCGGCGACCGCCTCCGCCGCGACCACGGTGGCCGGTGCCGAGTATGTCGCGCTGGGCAGTTCGTTCGCCGCGGGCCCGAGCATCCCGCCGGTGCAGTCCAGCAGCGGGGCTGCGGCATGCAGCCGGTCGGACAACAACTACGCGAGCATCGTGGCCCGCGACACCGGGGCGAAGCTGACGGACGTCACCTGCAGCGGCGCCACGACGGCGAACATCCTCACCACCAGCCAGGGTGCGCAGCCGCCGCAGATCAACGCCGTGAAGAGCACGACCCGCCTGGTCACGGTCACCATCGGCGGCAACGATGTCAACTACCTGGGCAGCCTCAGCACTTACTCCTGCCAGACCAGCGGCGGCACGAACTGCGGCACCGTGGACCAGGCCGCGATCAACACGGCCCTCGGCGTGGTGGGCCAGCGGATCCAGAACGTCGTCAAGGCCGTCCACAGCATCTCCCCGCAGGCGCGGGTCTTCCTGGTGAACTACCCCGCCATCCTGCCCGACTCCGGTACCTGCACCGGAGTGCCGCTGACCGCCGACCAGTTGACGTTCGAGCGCAGTGTCGCCACCCGCCTGGCGGCCGCGACCTCCGCCGCGGCGACCGTCACCGGAGCGACCCTGGTCGACCTCGCCGCCGCGAGCCGCGGCCACGACGCCTGTGCGTCCACCCCGTATGTGGAGAAGTACCAGCCCACCTCGGGAAGGGCCACTTACCACCCGAACGAAGCCGGCATGACGGCCGCGGCCTCCTTGGTGAAGTTCGCGCTGGGCACCGGCACCCTGCCGGCGGGCTTCACCCGGTGCACCGGCGAGGGCGGCACGTGCTCCTTCAGCGGCACCCGCGCGGTGGCCTTCGGCTCCGGAACGTACGCCTTCAAGACGGCGACCAGCAGCACCGCCTGCACCACCGCCTCCTTCGGCGGCGACCCGGCGGCGGGCGTCATCAAGTCCTGCTACGTCGCCGACGCGGGCGGCCCGCCCGGATACACCGTCTGCGCTGCCGAGGGCGGCACGTGCTCGGTCCCCGGTTACAACCGTGACGTGGTGTACGGCGCCAACGGCAACTACACCCACAAGGTCACCACGGGCTCCGTCGCCTGCACCAGCGCCTCCTTCGGCGGCGACCCCGTGGCGGGCGTCGTCAAGTCCTGCTACATCGCGCCCGCCGGCGCCCCGACCGCCGGAAGCTGGACCAAGTGCGCCTCTCAGGACGGCACTTGCGCGGCCCTCGCGGGACAGCCCGTGATGTACGGCGCCTACGGCGCGTTCAGCACCGCCGTCGCGACCGGCAACACCGCCTGCACCGACGCGGCCTTCGGTGACCCCATCTACGGCGAGGTGAAGGCCTGTTACACCGCCACCGGCGGCCCGGTCGGCTACAGCACGACCGCCTGCGCCGCCGAGAACGGCACGTGTGCCTTCACCGGCAATCGGACCGTGGCCTATGGCGCACGGGGCCGGTTCGTCTACAAGACCCTTACCGGCGGCACCACTTGCAACGCGGAGGCCTTCGGCGTCGACCCGTTGTACGGCGCGCTCAAGAACTGCTACCTCACCTACTGAGTGAGTCGGTCCAGGGCGACAACAAACAAGCAACTGCCGGGCAACAGCTATGAGTTGCATGACAAGCGGCTCGCTGTACGATCCCGTTCCGCACCTCGATCCAGAAGGAACTCATGCGTAAATTTACGTCGATCGCTGTCAGCGCCGTCATGGCATTCGCCGGGCTGACGGCGGTGGCCAGCGCTCCCGCCCAGGCCGCGGGAGATCTGGAATACGTGGCTCTGGGGGACTCGTACGCATCCGGGGTCGGCGCGGGTTACTACGACACCGCCAGCGGTGCCTGCAAGCGCAGCCAGCTCAACTACCCGGCCCTGTCGCAGGCCGCGCACGACGGGTACACGCTGAAGGACGTCTCCTGTAGCGGCGCGACCATCGCGGACGTGCGCGCCAACCAGCTGTCCGCGCTGAGCACCGACACCGACATTGTCAGCCTCACGGTGGGCGGAAACGACGCCCAGTTCTCCACCGTGGTCCAGGACTGCCTTCTGGAGTCGGACGCCTACTGCAAGACGGCCACGCTGTGGATGTCGTACTACGCCAGGAACCAGCTGGTGACCGAGCTCGCCGCTCTGTACGAGGACATCAAGGCCAAGGCACCGCAGGCCAAGATCATCGTCCTCGGCTACCCGCAGGCGCTCTCCTCGACCGGGACCTGCCCGGTGATCGACCTCAGCGCCGTCAAGCGCACCTACATGAACGGTTTCGCCGACGCGCTGGCCGAGGGCGCCCAGGCCGCAGCGGCCCAGCAGTCGGTCACGTTCGTCGACATGCGCGACGCGTTCAAGGGCCATGGGGCGTGCGGCTCCGACCCGTGGATCAACGACCTGAACAACGCGTCCGAGGTCTTCCACCCCAACCTGACCGGCTACCTGGGGGGCTACTCCGACCAGCTCAACAAGGCCTGGGGCTGAGCGGCGGCGATCCCTCGGCGTCAGATCCTGAGCGCACTCGTCCGCTGCTCGGGTAGCCACCGATGAGTTTCGCCGGCCGGGTCGGTCTATCAGGACGTACGCCATCGAGCCACTGACCGGAGACCCACCATGACCACTTCCGCACACCCCGGCCGCATGCTGTTCGTGAACATCCCCGTAGCGGACCTCGAGCGCAGCAAGGCGTTCTTCGCGAAACTCGGATTCAGCTTCAACCCGAAGTTCACCGACGAGACCGCCGCCTGCATGCTGGTCGGCGAGCACGCCTTCGTCATGTTGCTCACCCGCGAGAAGTTCGCGGAGTTCGCGAAACTGCCGATGGCCGATCCCACCACGCACACGCTGGCGCTTTACTGCTTCAGCGTGTCATCCCGCGACGAGGTCGACGCGGTCAGCGCCGCCGCACTCGCGGCGGGCGGCACCGAGGTGGACGGCGCCGAGGACTACGGCTTCATGTACTCACGCAGCTTCTACGACCTCGACGGCCACGGCTGGCAGGTCATGTGGATGGACCCGGCGGCGGCAGAGCAGGGGCCCGAGGCGTTCGCCGCCTCCGTGCAGGACGCCGAAGCCTCGGCCTGACCCGCCACCGCGTAAAGATCACCGGGTGGGTACGTCGTGGTCGTAGGCCTTCTCTATGACCGCGACGTACCACTCGCCTACCAACTGTGTTGGTGGGGTTTTGGGGGTTCATCGCAGTAGGGCGTGTTGGCGGTCGGTGAGCAGGCCGACACCGGTGCGCAGCACGCAGGGCAGCAGGTGGCGTCACGCACGAGCCCAGGGCGCAACCGCTGATGATCGTCCGGTGGCGTTTGGTCGATCAGGCGCGGTCGTGGAGCGTGACCTGGTAGCCGTCGGGGTCGGCGAAGGTGAAGGTCCGGCCGAAGGGACCGTCGATCGGTGCGGAGACGATGGTGTGACCGTCGGCGACGAGCGCGTCGTGGATGGCCTGGACGTCGGTGGCGTGGAGCCAGATCGCGGCACCGATGCCGGGCTGAGCTACGGATGCGAGGTCGGTGCCGGGAATGACGTCGCGGAGTGCGAACGCGATCGGCTTCGTCTCGAAGACGACGGCGTGCGGAGGTCCGGCCGGCGAGCGGACGAGGCCCAGGTACTGCTCGTAGAACGCCTGCGAAGTGTCGAGGTCGCGCGCCTGGAGTGAGATGAAGTCCGGGCCGGTGGCGGGCATGATGACGCTCCTTGTTTTCGTGTCAGTTTTCTGACACGCATCAACCTATGTCAGAATACTGACATGAGTCAACAAGGTGTCGGCGTCGACCTGGAGACGTCACTGGGCTACTTGCTCAAAGAAACGTCGAGCGCCCTCCGCGCGGCCATGGAGGAAGTGCTGCGGCCGCTCGGGATGAGCGTGACGCACTACTCCTGCCTTGAGCTGCTGGCGCAACGACCGGGCTTGTCGAACTCCGAGCTCGCGCGGGGCGCGTTCGTGACACGGCAGACGATGAACGTGCTGCTCCAGGCCCTGGAACGAGACGGCTACGTGACCAGGCTCGCGGAGGCGCCCGTCGGGAAGGCTCTTCCCGCGCGGCTCACGCCTCGCGGCCGACGGAGCCTGGAGAAGGCGAGCGCAGCCGTCCGGTCCGTCGAGGCCAGAATGCTGGCCGGCCTGACCGAGCCCGAGCGGTCAGACGCGTTCCGGATCCTGCAGAGCATGATCCATTCCCTGCGCGGTGACAACGAGGGCGCATAGCTCGTTCCGCGGCGCACGTCTCGTCGCGCTCGGACAGGAGCGCAGCCGAGCCTGAAATCCGTGTCGGCGTCAGCAGGTTTCGCGGAGGTAGCCGCTCGTGCCCTCGGGCACGACGTACTGGTCGCGGCGGACAACGCTCAGTGTGCTGCTCCAGCCGGAGCACGCGTTCGACAGGCCCTTCGCCGTGTATTCGACAACGAGCACGTTGTCGTCGAACGCTTCGGCGAACTTGCCGCACTCGTTCCACTCGCCGCACTCCTCCGCCACGGCGAAGTCCAGGCCTACGGACGCGCGCTCGGACACGAGCTCCAGGGTGTTCTTCTGGGCGACGGCCAGGCCCTTCGCGTGGGCGTGCACCGCCAGCAGCTTCATGAACGCCTTGGCCTGATCGGCCGTGAGGTAGTCCGGGAAGCGGGTGAACGTGTCGTAGTTGTCGGGCTCGATGGCGTTGTACCCCTTGGTTGCGCACTCGTCGATCCAGGTGTTCACCTTGGAAGCGATGCGCTGCCGCTTGGCGTCCGTGCGGATGTCCAGGACCGCCTCGTCCCAGTCCTCGTCGTGGACGACATCCCCGTTGGCATCGCGCAGCAACAGGTCGGAGTCCCAGTCCTTCTCCGCGTTCTCCTGCGCCTGGAAGGCGTTGAAATTGCAGATGTTGTATGCACCCGGCGCGGGCGGGTCTTCGTGGCTGCGACTGACCACCTGCACATCGGTCGGCAGGGCGTACGCACCGCCGATCTGGTAGTCCCACCGCACATGCTTCGGCGGTGGCGTCACTGTTGCGGCGGATGCGGATGCGGATGCGGATGCGGATGCGGATGCGGATGCAGATGTGGGCGCGGGCGCGGAGGCCGGCGCGGTCGGCGGCTGGGAACTTTTATTCTGATGTGACCCGTTTTTTACTGCCGTTTTCACTGCCGTGATGCTCAGCCCGGTGACGACCAGGGTTGCGGCGAGACTGATGAGGATGCGCCGTCCTCGACGTCCGTGACCGGCCCGGGTCCTGTCCGTTCCCTCCTCACCCCCGGTGGTGGCCGGGCCTTGTGCAACAGGGTGTGTATCGGAAACCTGGTGGCCGGGTTCCGTCGAGTCGGCCACTCCCGGCGCGACCGGGGCGGTGGAATCCGGGAGCGTCAGGAGCATGCGGTGCAGCTCGGCAAGTTCGGGACGGGCGGCCGGATCCTTGGCCAGACAGAGTTCGGCGATGCTCCGGAGCGGTTCGGTGACTCCGTCCAGGACCGGAGCCTCGTACATCACCTGATAGCCCGTCAGATACGGGCTGCTCCCGTCGAACGGGCGGGTACCGGTGGCCGCGTACACCAGCAACGACCCCAGCGAGAACACGTCCGAAGCGGCGGTGACGTCCCGTGGCGCGGCGAACTGCTCCGGCGACATGAAGGGCGGCGTGCCGATCAACCGCCCGGTCACGGTCAAGGCTTCGTTGTCGACGGCGTGCGAGACGCCGAAGTCGATGACGCGGGGTCCGTCCTCGGCCATCAGAACGTTGCTCGGCTTCAGATCGCGGTGCACCACACCAGCCTGGTGGATGTCCCGCAGCGCCTCGACAAGGCCCAGCGCGAGCGTGCGCAACTCACGTCCGCTCAGCGGGCCGTCCTTGGCCACGACGTCCGACAGGGTGCGGCCCGGCACATACTGCGTAGCCATCCACGGCTGTACGGCGTCCGGATCGGCGTCCACCACCGGGGCCGTGAACGCCCCGCTCACCCGGCGGACCGCCACTATCTCCTGCCTGAAGCGCGTCCGGAACTCCTCGTCCTGCGCGTACGGCGCGTGCACAACCTTGACCGCGACCTGCCGTCCCGAGGCCGAGCGGCCCAGATAGACGACGCCCATGCCGCCACTGCCGAGCCGGTCGATCAGCGTATAGCCGCCTATGGACTCCGCATCGCCGGGTCTCAGCGGCATCACCCGTCACCTTTTCCATGTGTCGTGCTCTCGAAAGGATGTTCAGGGTGATCAGACTAGTCCGAGATTTTCTCAGTGGGACAGCCCTCACGACTCGCTCTGATCTTCTCTTTACCAGAGGCAGCTCTCGAGAACCTCGCTCCCGTACCTGTCCTCCCAGTGGGACGAGCGGGGCGACAGGCCACACACCGGCTTTCAGGTAGGCCGGGTTGTGCAGGCGAAGGCCATGAGCGTGGGCGCAAGGCGATATTCCGCGATCGCCGACGGGCCCAGGGGCCCGTGACCACGCCGAGCGTGCCCCCGTGGTGTGCGTGGCCCGACGGCGGCGAGCGGCGCGCGCCCGGCACAGGGCACGTCGGGCAGAAGGCAAGCTCGGTGGCCTTCTGCCCGACGTCGTCCGCGCTGATCATCGATGCCGGGTGGCGTCTGCTCTCAGCCCTGAGACTCGATCTCGGCATCGGTGACGGCTATGGCGATGCCGAGTGCCGTGGCGATGTTGCCCGCTGCCGTCATGACCCGGGCCGTGCCCACGATGGGCGCGATGGCGACCAGGACGTCCTGCAACTGGTCGGCGGTCAGGCCGGTCTTGAGGGCGGGGTCGATATGTGCCACGTAGGAGATCGGCGGGGCATCCGAGGCGGCGAGCGCCGCGATACGCGTGAGGATGAGCACGTCCGGGGCCAGCCCGCATCGCTCGATCGAGTCGACCGTCATGGCGGCGAGAGTGTCCAGGACAGGGGTTTCCGATGCAGTGGACATGTCGCATGCCCTCCTGGTGAGTTTCGAGCCCGAGAGATAAGAGGCGAAGGAACCGCGTTCCTCGAGCGTGGGATTCCTCTCAACCCTAGAACGCTTCCGGGCCTCGCGCATGGGGGGCGCACGGTTTGGCGCGCTGACCAGCTCACGGCACTCGCAGCCGCGCCGACGAGGGCGCCGTCCATCAGTGAGGACGGCGCCCGTTCAGTCAGGACTTGGAAAGCGTTACCTCTGACTCCTGCTGTCCGGTGTCGACAGTCACCGGGTAGTCCCGGTCATCTGCGCGGGCCCTGCTGCGCATCGTTGCGGTGCCAGGCTGGAACGAGGTGCCGGCTTCCAGGCTGGTGAGGCTGACAGACCATGGGACGGGTGCGCCCGGGGTGCAGGCGACGGCTGTCTCATAGGACGCGCCCGGCGTCGCCTTCCTTTGGATCTGGAAGACCTGGCCGACGATCGAGATGCTCGCAGGCTTGTTGCACGTCACCGTGCCACCGACGGTGATCCGACCGTCTGGGACGTCTAGCGTGCCAGTGGGGTCGATGTTCATCCCCATGGCGAGTTCAACCGGAGGGTCGGGCATGACCGCATGAACCTCACCGTGCAGAGGCACCGTGGATCCGTTGCAGTACTGCTCGAAGGTGGCGTCAAGTTCGCGGATGTAGCCGTAGGGGCCGAAAGCAATGTGCTCGATGGTGAAGGAGCCGGAGTTGCTGATACACCCCTTCTCGGTCCCGTTGTCGATCCCGCTGAACACGAGTTCCGGATCCTCGGGCTGGGCATAGGGCCATTGCTTCGCCCCGGTGTACGTGGTGCCCTCAGTCAGCTTCTGACCGTCGGGGGCGCCGACAATGAGACGCCAGAGCGTACCCTCGTCCGAATCCACCGCGACGGTAAGGCCGTTCTCGTCCCGGCTGCCCTGGACGTCGAACAGTTGGACCGCTCCAGCCGTGTACTCATACGACTGACCGCCTGAAATGGGCTCGCCCGGTTCGCCGCTGAAGCTCAGCGATCCCGACGCCGCGCTGTAGGCCTACGCGGTACCGACCAGCGGTGCCGCCGTGAGCGCAACTGTCATTGCCGCGACAACGCCCACTGTCCGGGCCAGTATGCGGCTGGGCATGGTACTTCTCGTCAAGGTTCCCCCAGTGAGTATTCCGAGCTTGGCCGGTCGAACACGCGACACGTGGTTCATGAGGGTCAAGTCGGAAGACATGGCCTTTGAGGAGGCGATCAAGCCTCCACTGCAGAAGCGTTGGAGCCTTGGCAAACGTCACAGCGGCCTCAGAAGTCCCGTCTGCCATACGCCCCGTGCGCCGTCCTGCCGCGGCTTGGGAAGTTCGCGGTTCGTCGATCCGGTCCGCGCCGGTCGGACGGGGCTGGAGGTCGTCGAGGTCGGACGCGTCGCGGGCGTGATGGCGGCCAAGTTCTTCGGGTTCGGGGTGGCGCCGGAACACCTCCTTCCGGACCTCGGCACGGACCAGCCGGATTGCTCACTTCTTATCCGGCTCGTTCCGTTTTGCCGGGCTGAGGTGTAACACTTTCGGCCGAGTTGGCTCTCTTACCTTGGTTGACCGATTCGGTCGGCCAGGACAGGGGGCACGACTCGTGCACTGGACCGGCGAAAGCGGCGGCAGCGCGTGGAGCGGTACGGCAGCTTGCAGGACCCGGTGAGCGCCGAGGCCCCCGGGACGACCTCACCCCGCAGGAGCCCGTTCCGCAGTCGGTGCCGTACGACCGGCTTGCGTGACCGGTGCCGTACGACCGGCTTCCGCCGTCGGTGCCGTACGACGGTTGTCCGCACCCCGTACCCCACGACGGCTTCCGGCCGCCCGCACCCCACGAAACAACGCAGTGGTACTGAGCAGTGGTACTGAAAGGACAGTGATCCGAGCCATGAGCGGACACCGGCGCCGACCGCCGCAGCGCAACATCGCCGGCAACCGTGCTGCGGGTGGCCGCGCCACGCGCCGCCGGGCCGTACGGCACCAGGCACCCGAACCGGGCGTGCCACGCCGCGGCCGGAGAGCGGCGCCGCAGAAGAAACGTTGGATCGACTATCCGCACCGGGGCAGGACGGGCCTGCGTCGCTGGCTGCCGTCGGTGCGTCAACTGCTGGCGCTCTTCCTGCTCTGCTTCGGCGGCACAGCGGCGGCCATCGGTTATGCGTACGCCACGGTCACCATCCCCGACCCCAATCCATCGACGCTGCTGCAGAACAACGTCTACTACTGGTCCGACGGCACCGTGCTGGCCACCGACGGCAGCGTCAACCGGCAGAACGTCACCCTCTCGCAGGTGCCCACGGACGTGCAGTGGGACTTCATCGCCGCGGAGAACGCGTCCTTCTACACCGACCCCGGCATCGACCCGCAAGGCATCCTCCGTGCCGTCGTCCACATGGCCGAGGGCGGCTCCGTCCAGTCCGGATCGACGATCACCCAGCAGTTCGTCAAGAACACCTACCTCGATCATTCGCAGACGATGTCCCGCAAGTTCAAGGAACTGCTGATCTCGTCCAAGATCGGCGCCGTCATGACCAAGCAGCAGATCCTCCAGGGATATCTCAACACCTGCTTCTTCGGACGGCAGGCCAACGGCATCCAGGCCGCCGCCCGCATGTACTACAACCTCCCGGTGGAGAAGCTCAACGTGAGCCAGGGAGCCTTTCTCGCCGCAGCGGTCAATGAGCCGAGCCTCTTCCAGTACGCGGACTCCGATCCAAAGGCCAAGGCGCAGGCGGAAGCACGCTGGTCCTGGGTGCTGGACCGGATGGTGACGACCGGCAAGCTGACGGCCGGGCAGCGGGCCCGGTACGCGGCCGCCGGCTTCCCGACGCCCAGGAAGTGGACCCCAGGGGCGGGGTACCCGGGCCAGGTCGGCTACCTGGTCCAACTGGCCAGGTCGTACGTCCAGGCGCACGACCCCACCATCACCGACGGCAGCCTGAGCCGAGGCGGTTACCAGATCCACACCACCTTCGACAGGAAGAAGACGGCGGAACTGGCCCGGGCCGTCGCACGGGTACGCGAGCAACGCCTCGACCCCACCCACCGGTCGGCCGACCGGGACGTCCAGGTCGGAGCCGCCTCGGTGGATCCCGCGACCGGCAGGATCCTGGCCGTCTACGGCGGTTCCGGCTACAACCAGGCCCACTATTCGAACAATGCCGACACCTCCGGTGTCCCGGTGGGATCGACCTTCAAACCGATCGTCCTCGCCGCCGCGCTCCAGCACGGAGCCGTACTGCAACCCGGCAAGTCCCCCGAACCGATCACCCCGGCCGGCAAGTTCAACGGTGACGACGGCATCAAGATCAAGGACCAGCAGGGCAATTACGTCACCGACGACAAGGACCCCACCGGTCTCCTCCACCAGCAGAACGACACCGACTACCCCTGGGGCTACATCACTCTGCGCAAGGCGATGGAGCAGTCGGTCAACACGCCGTACGTGCAACTGGGGGAGTACGTCGGTTACGGGAAGGTGGCGAAGACAGCGCAAACCCTCGGCCTGCGCTCGGGCAGCCTCGCCGACCCCAGCGCCGGCTTCTACATCGGCACCTCGACGCCGAGTGCCATTCGGATGGCGGGTGTCTACGCGACCTTCGCAGCCAGCGGGATGCAGAGAACCCCCTATTCGGTGACCAAGGTGACTCACAACGGTTCGACGCTGACCGGCTTCACCGCCCCCACCCCCGCGCGGGCCCTGCCAACGGCGGTCGCCGACAACGTGACCGACGTGCTCCGGGGCGTCATCACCCGGGGAACCGGCACGAAGGCACAGGCTCTCGGCAGGCCGGCGGCAGGCAAGACCGGAACCACCGACGACTTCCGGTCGGCCTGGTTCATCGGCTACACCCCGCAACTCGCCACCTCTGTCGTCCTGTTCAAAGAGGACCCGAAAAACCCGCAGCTGCAGTCCCTGGTAGGTGTCGGCGGCCTGCAGAAGGTGTTCGGTGGCGACATCCCCACCGAGATCTGGACCCAGTACATGCGCGACGCCCTCGCCGGCCTGCCCGACGTCCCCTTCCCCGCGCCCGCCCCCCTCGGCCACGGAACCGACGAACCCGGCGCTCCCTCGCCCTCCGCGACCCCCGAGAAGCGGGACGGCAGCACCGGCAAGAAGAAAACCACCACCACCCCGCAGACCCCGAAAGCCAGCCCCGCGTGCCACGGTCGCAAGTGCCGCTGATCGCATCGGGATCGGGCGCCGCGGGCAGCATCAGCCGATCGCCCGACGCACCTGACGGACCTGTACCGCCCCGGGTGGGCCACCCACTGGACGCGGCACATCGACCGGCTGGTGAGCGCGTCCTTGTGGCCCCTGTCGGTGGACGGGTTGGTGCTGCTGGCGACGGTCGGCTTGCTGAAGCCTTCGCCGCTCGATTAGCGGCTGACGAGGATCATCACGGTGAGGACCGGCGAGGCCGGTGACGGCTGGCTCTGTCCTATGTCCTCGTAGCCCCACGACTTGTAGAGCCCGTGGACCTTTCCGTCACCGGCGGCCGGGTTGACCATGAGCGTGACGTAGGGCTCGTCGCGGGTGGCGAGGAGGGCGTCGTGGATGCGGCGGGCGGTGCCGGTCTTCCGCCAGGCCGGCCGGACGCCGATCTCCTTCAGGGCCACGGCCGGACGCTCGGTGTACTTCTCCGCCGGCGGCGGGCTGGTGCGCTGCCAGTACCGGTCGCCGTGCTCGATGGTGTTGCCGTAGGCGTAGCCGACCGGATGCCCGTCCGCGTATGCGAGGACGGCTGTGAACCCTGGCTCGGTGCCGTGCCGGTCCAGGCGTTCGCCGAACGCGGTGACGGCGTAGTTCGGCAGGTGGAGGAGCGGGGCGCGTACTTCGGCGTACACGTCGAGGAGGTCGCCGCGGGCCGTGTCGAGGGTGGTGAAGGTGCGCAGTTCGATGGCGGGCGCCGTGGTCATGCGGCCATTCTCCAGGCGGCGGTGTGCTCGGTCCAGGTCTGCACGGTGGAGCTGCCCGGTGCGGTGGCGCGCAGTGCGGCCCCGAACTCCTGCAGCATGCGCGTTACCCGGGCGTGCTGGGTGGCGGCGTCGGCAGGGACTTTCATGGCTGTGGCCGTGGCGGCCTCAGGGGCGCCCTGGGCGAGTTGGGCGTGTGCGAGTCGGGTCGTGGTGATGGCCCGGGACCGGATCATGTGAGGCCGGAGGGCGGACAGGCTGCGGTGGGCGTGGAACTCGGCGGTCGAGTAGTCCCCGAGCGCCAAGTACGCCGACAGCGCCAAGTGGTCCAGCTCGGCCTGGTCGTAGAAGGCGAGCATCCACACCGGCCGGTAGTCGGCGGGGTCGGCGCGCAGCATGGCGTCCTGGGCCTGCTCGAACGCGCGGCGGGTGCCAGCGCGGTCCTGTGCCGCGCCGTGGATGGCGCCCTGTCGGGCCAGACCGAGGGATGCGAACAGGGGGTCGCGGCGGGTGAGGTGCAGGTTGCGGGCGACGTCGTTGGCGGCGAACGCGTCGGCGGGACGGCCCATGTGCCGGTACATGGTGCCCGCGTGACTCCAGATGCGGAACTTGATCGCCTGGTCGCCGGACATCTCGGCAAGGGCCTGGGCCTCGCGCATGTGCGCCTTCGCGTCTTCGTAGCGGCGTCCGTCGATGGCGGCCCACATCGCCGAGGAGCGGAACGCCGCTGCGGAGGCGTAGAGGTTGCTGCGTACGCGTTGGGTGGCGCTGCCGGCGTTCTGGAGGTTCAGCGCCTCGTTGGCGAGCTCGGCAGCCTGCTGCTCGATGCCGAGTTGGCCGCCGTGGCGGTGGTCGCTGGCGATGATCTCGGCGAAGCGCTTGTTCAGACGGTTGACGTCGCTCATGCCGATACGGCGCGGCGATGCGGTGCCGGGGGCGGCTGCCGCAGCGGCAGCCGCCGCGATCCCTCCGACGAGAGTACGGCGCTTCATGTCGGGGTCCTCCTGCTGCGGTCGGGCCGGGGTGGACGAAGGCCGACCCCGTGGCACGAACCCTAAAGCGATCGCGGGCAGGCCGCTGACGTCCTCAAGTGCCTTGCGGGTAGCCGATTTGGGCCACGTGACCCGGCCTGCCTTCCAGTCCCGGACCGATGAGCCGTCGAGGCCGCCATGCCTTCCGGTCAACTGCTCTAAAGCCCTGTTCACAGCGTCAGCGAGGCTGTTGGAGCTGTAGCTGTGCTCGGCCATCCACGCCACGAGAACGGTGTTTCGCGTGGTGTCCATGTCCGCACGGTAGCTCTCACGCCCCCATGCCCACCAGGTAAAGGAGAGGTCAAATCGCCCTAGGTCCTCCCGTTGCAAGGGTGGCTGATCGTCCTAATCACCTTGCTCGGAAAGGGAGTTGTCTTGTTGTCGGTCGCCCGCCACGCCCCACCGTGCGGGCGGCTGTTGACGGCCCGGCCCGCTCCTGAAGTCCCCCGAGGGGGCGGGCCGGGCGCCGAGACAACCCGAAAGCTCCCCCAATGACGAGGCTCACTACGCAAGTTCATGTCGCATCCGTCGGCCACCCCGCCTATGGCCAGACCTTCCCCTGCGAGCCGTCCACGGCAGAGATCGGCCGCCAGCTCCTCCGGGACGTCCTCGGCATATGGCGCCTCGACAACCTCGTCGACCACGCCGCGCTGATCGTCACAGAGCTGATCGCGAACGCCGCCAGGCACGCCCCGTGCCAGGAGATCCGTCTGATGGTCGAGCGGCCGAGCGCGACACGGCTGCGTGTCGGTGTGTTGGACCGGGAGCCGTCGCGCTTGCCGGCTCTCAGCCAGGCCGATGACTATGACGAGACGGGTCGCGGACTGCTCCTCATCGACGCAGTCGCCGATTGCTGGGGCTACGACCTGCACAGCTCGGGCAGGCGCCCGTGGGGCAAGGAAGTCTGGGCCGAACTCCGCATCAAGGACGGAGCGTGAGGCCCCCGGTCACGCTGCACCCGCCCGCTGGCTGAGGTGCGCCACCGCGACTCGCCCCCACCGTCCGGTGCGCGAAGCGCGCTACCCGATAGACCGCCCTGGGCGGGGACGTCCGCCTTACTCCTTGCCGGCCTCCGCCCGGGACTGACCAACACACCAGAACCCGACGTATGCCCCCACGAAAGGAGCAGGTCTTGACCGTTCCGCTCCCGAAAACCGACGTGGACTGGACCGCGCTGCGGAACTTCGCCGCACTGCGCGGACAGCTCAGGGTCTCGCTGACCCCCATCTGCAACCTGAAGTGCTGGTTCTGCCACAACGAGGGCGACGTGCCGCCGCCGTTCACCCACCTGCACCGGGACGCCAAGCCCCGCGCCCGAGAACTGACCGCCGACGACTACGTGAACGTACTGCGCGAGCTGATCGACGCCGGTCTGAAGCGGGTCTACTTCACCGGCGGCGAGCCGCTGGCGTCGAAGCTGGCGCGACCGGTCCTTACTCAGCTCCCCGTCCACGGCCCGGACGTGTCCTACACGCTGATCACGAACGGCCTTCTGGTGCGCACGCATCAGGACTGGCTCGCCACGACCGGCCTGGACAAGGTGAAGGTCTCCCTGCACTACTTCTCCGACGAGTCCTTCCGGGCCATCGCCCAGGCCCGCCCCAGCATCGCGACCGTCCTGGACGGCATCGAGGCCGCCCGCGAGATGTTCGAGAGGGTGGAGCTGAACACGCTCATCCAGCGCGAGAACGAGCACGAGCTGCGCGACATCCTCGCGTTCGGCCTTGAGCGCAGGCTGCCAGTGCAGTTCATCGAACTCGTCGACACCGACTTCAACGCCGAACGGAAGTCTTCGGCCATTGGGTCCCGGGACCTCATCGACCACCTGCGCACCCTGACCAGCGACGAGGAGACAGAGGTCTCCGGCACCGGCCAGGGGCGGCGGATCTTCCGTATCGACGGCATCGAGATCGACGTCATCCAACGCGAACTGGGCCGCCACCACGTCGGCCAGTGCGGCACCTGCCCGGTAAAGGCCAAGTGCGTGGAGGGCTTCTGGGCCTTGCGCATGGACCACGCCGGCGGCATCCAGCCCTGCCTGCTGCGGGAGGACTTACGCATGGACATCCGAACCCTGCTGGCTGATCCACAGCAGATCCCCGCGGCCGTGGCCCGGCACGTTTCCGCCTTCACAGAGGGCACCCTGTGACCTCCTTGCGCGCCCCGTACACGCCCGGGGATGAAGGACGGCAGGGGCCTTTCGTCGTCCTGGAAGGCGTTTCGGGGGTCGGGAAGTCGACGCTCGCCCGTCTGCTGGCCAAGAGGCTCGGCACCACGGCGATCCACACACTCACCGATCCGCACACCGGCTGGTCCGGCGTGATCAACCGGGAGCTTCGGCCGCTTCCGCAGTTCGCCTTCTACCTCTCCGGCCTCCTGCACGTCACCGACTCCATACGACAGCACCTCGGCACGGGACCGGTGGTCGCGGACCGGTACGCCTCATCGGTCATGGCCTGCCACGCCGCCGTCAACCGTGTCGGCCTGGACCAGGTACGCGAGCTGATCGCCCCGTTCCTGCCCTACCTCGTGATACCCGACGCCACGTTCTACCTGATCAGCTCCGACAACTCACTGAAGGAGCGGATGGGCACCAAGACGGACGTGAAGCAGGACGACACCGACCTGTTCGACGTCCCCGGCCGCCTTGCCCGGCTCACAGAGAACTTCCAAGCCGTCGCCGACGAGGACCCCACGGCAGTGATGCTCCCCACCGACGGCCGCAGCGCCGACGACCTGGCCGACACCATCGCCAAACACCTGGAGGACTGGCGTGCTCAACCCGATCGACAGCGACGCCGTCATCCGTGACGGCCGTATCGCCGGCGAGTTCCCGGGCGAGATCCACGAGGGCGTGGCCTGGTGGGTCGCCGCCTGCTTCGTCGTGATCAGCCAGGCCCGGCAGATGGCCGTGGCCCACGACGAGCACCCCACCACGGCCGAGTTCCACCGGCGGTTCTGCCGGGGCGCCATTAACGCCGAGCATTGGGGCTGCCAGGTCTCCAGCCTCGGCACGGCCAGCGAAGCCGAGCTCCTGCACGCCATGAAGGAACTCGGGGGCGTCCCCGGAGCCCTGCTGACCACGACCGACAACGGCGGGCGGCAGACCGTCACGATCCGCCTCTACGACCTGGACGGCCGGCCGGTCACCGAGGACACCGGTCTGGCCGAGCTGCGAAGGATGATCGCCTCCGACCGGGTTCCCATCCCGGTCAACGATCAGGCCAAGGGCCACATCACCGAACGCCCCGACCTGGTGGAGGCGCTGTGATCGACGCGGCCGAGGTCATCCGAAGCCAGACCGGCATCCTGTTCGTCACCCTGGACTCCCTGCGCCACGACGTCGCCCGCGCGGCCTTGCACGCCGGTCAGACCCCGCGCCTGGCGAAGATCCTGCCGGGCGGGGTGTGGGAGGAACGCCGCACCCCCGGCACCTTCACCCTCCCCGCCCACATCGCGTTCTTCTCCGGTTTCCTTCCCAAGCTGTCGCAGCCCGTACAGCCACCGCGGCTGTGGGAGTGCCGTCCGCCCGCGTTCAAGACCGTCGATGCGGGCACGTTCGTCTTCGACGCGCCGAACCTCCTCACCGGGCTCGCCCAGCACGGCTACCGCACCGTGTGCATCGGCGGTGTCACCTACTTCTCGCGGGAGACGCCACTCGGGTCGGTGCTACCCGACATGTTCCACGAGGACCACTGGCGGCCCGAGTTCTGCTCCCCGGAGCCCGACTCCACCCGCCACCAGGTCGACCACGCCCTGACCGTCGCCGAACAGCACGCCACCCGGCCGCTGTTCCTGTTCGTCAACGTCTCCGCCACCCATGTCCCTCACGGCCACTATGTGGGGGGCAGCGTCGACTCCTGGCATTCTCAGGCCGCCGCGCTCGCGTACGCGGACGAACACCTCGGCCGCCTGGTCGAGGGACTCACCAGCAAGAACAGATGGCTGATCATCATGTGCGCCGACCACGGCGACGCCTTCGGCGAGGACGGCTACCACGGCCGCGGCATCGCTCACCCCACCGTGCTCAACGTGCCGTTCGCCGCCTGGCTGTCAGCGTAGGCGGCTACGCTCCCGGGCCATGAACGACACATCCCAGCGGGGGGCAATGCGCGACGCCTCCGTCATCGTGGCCCGGGAAGCGAACGGCATGGTCGCCGTCCTGACCGCCGAATTCCCCCAGCACGGCGGCGAGTACGTGTTCCTGCCCGGGGGACGCCGGGAGCCCGGCGAGACACCGGAAGAGTGCGCGCGGCGCGAACTGCGCGAGGAAGCCGGCGTCAGCGCCCAGACCTGGCGGCCCCTCGGCTCGTACGCCATCACCCTGAACTCCACCGCCCGCATCCACCTCTTCCTGGCCGAAGATCTCACCTGCGGCCCGCAGCAACTCACGTCCAGCGAAGTGGACTTCAAGCTCATGTGGTGGCCGATGCCTGAAGCCATCCAGGCCGCCACCGAGGGACGCTTCCTGCTCCAGGGAGGCCCGCTGGCGCTGCTGCTGGCGCAGCAGGTCACTGTGGCCTGATCGCGGCTTCGCCTCCGCGCGAGCACCTGGGACGCCGGGAGACCGCCGTCCGCCACGCTCGCTGACCTCGCCAACAATGGCGCCCTAACCCGTGGCCTGCGCGTCTTCATCGCCCATCACGTGATCTTCCACGCCAACCGCGCCGGTCTCGTCCGGGACGACCAGAGTGCCCTGTCCAACATCGCACGGGCTGATCATTTCGGGGGTTCCAGGCGATGCGATCAACCCCTCGTCCGCTCACGCAAACGGCCCCGGACAAGGAGTCCGAGGCCGAATAGAGCGCCTCCCTGGGAGGGAGAAACTCCAGGTCAGCGACGTAGAACATGGTGCCCTCGGCAGGATTCGAACCTGCGACACCGGCTTTAGGAGAGCCGTGCTCTATCCCCTGAGCTACGAAGGCGGGGGCTTGTGGGAAACCTTGTCGGAAAATCCAGGACTCAGATCCTCGACCAGAACACAAACCCACTGGTCAGTGGTGGTGTCACGTTCTCTGCGTTGGTGCTTGGGCTGACAACATGGCGAACCGGCTACTGACCAAGAACAGGGTAGCGGATGTGGGCGGGCGCGGGTTGCTGGGATGGGGTCTGAAGGGCCAGCTGGTGGGGGTTGATGCTTCTGACCTGCCGGTTCTGTCGTTGATGCAGGGCGGCCAGCGAATGCTGAAGAGAGCAGACGGGAGAGTGGTTGGACCGTTCTGTTCCCTGTGTCTGCTTGTGGGTGCGCTTGCCACTTCCTCAGGGCGACCTGGCCTGCCACACGTGGGACGGCCCGGGTTCCGGGATGACTGGCCGAGAACGCGTGTGTTCCGGTACGCGGTACCGCTGGGCCGGTAGGCAGGCGCCATGGCGGTGCTGCGCTGCTTCTCGCTACGGTCGAGGGATGGCATTAAATGATGAGTTCGCGGCAGACCTGCGGCAAAGCGAGGCGCCGACCGGGGTGATCGTCAGCGCGCTGCGCTGGGAAATTCTGAATGACTGGGTTCGCTATCTGCACGATGATGCGTTCCCGGACAAGACGGTCGAGAAGTCGTACCTGTGGGGATTCGTCAAACGGGATTTCGGTGGCGACGCCCTGCGGTGTCTCTGGGGCAAGTACGAGACGAGTTACGCGATGTTCGCCGAGGCGGTGTGGCTGCTGCACCGTGAGTTCAGTGAGGGCGCCGGCGCGGAGCACCACGCTCTCTTCGCCGGCCTGCCGCCGATCCCGGCGGAAGTCCTGTTCCAGAAGATCGCGAGTGCGTCAGCGGTGGCTTTCCGGAGACTCACCGAAGACGAGATGGGCAGGATTCTGCGCAAGGCGCCGCAAGATTATGTGGCGATGGGATAGTGCGCTTCACGACGTCGAAGACCCCCGTCCAGATGGTGGGCGGGGGTCTTCCCATAGGGATCCACAGAGTGAGCGTGGTCCTGGCCGTGAGGTTATGCCGCTGCCCGCTGTACGGCGGCTGCCGCCTTCAGGGCGGGTGTTCTTTCGAGGAAGAGGCGGCGGCTGGTGGCGTTCTGGGCGGCGGCGAAGCCGAGTGCGAAGACCTTCTGGCGTTCGAGGCCGTAGGAGATCATGCGTTCGTTCCAGAGGCTTCTGTCGAACTGGCTGTGTACGGATTCCGCGTCGCTGCGGTAGGGGTAGAGCTGCTGGTGGGCGAGGGTGCCTTCGGGGATCTGCTGGAGGTGTTCGGCGCGGTGGAAGCCGCGTTCGGTGTCGCTTTTGATCCTACGGCCGGTATCCGGGTGGATGCCGGTGCGGTCATCCGGCGTGGTGGTGATGCCGACCGGGACGCGGTGGGCGTGGGCGCCGTGGCGGCAGGGGATGTGGAGCAGGTGGTACCAGCGTGATTTGGTGACGCCTTTGCGGTGTTCGAGGCGGGTGATGGGGACGGGGAGGAGAGTGCTGGTGCCGTCGTCGAGGAGGACGCGTTCGGCGATGCGTCCGTTGGCGCACCACAGGTCGTGACGGCAGCGGCCGGGGCGCAGGAGTTCGTAGGCGCGGGGGACGGCGGAGCCGTGCTGGAGGTTGATGACCAGGAGGCCGAGGCGGGCCAGGGCGTCGCGGTGCACGCCGCGGAAGGCTCCGTCGTAGGCGACGCCCATGCAGCCGGGCAGGATACGGCTGAGCTGGGTGAAGGCACGTACGGCGACGGCGGCTTCGTCCTCGTAGTCGCCGCCGGCGACGTGCCGGACGCTCAGGATGACGCGTCGCCAGTAGCCGTCGTCCCGGGCCGAGGCGAAGAACCACTTCGTCCCCCGCGCGGGAGTCTTCTCCTTCTCGCCGTTCTCGAAGTAGAGCCGGGCGGCTGGATCGACGCGGTGTTCGCGTATCTCACCGGTGACGGGGTCGATCGTGACGCGCTGTTCGGCCTTGGAGGGAGGCTTGGGAACGGTGGCGTCGCCGACGAGGAGCTGGCGGCGCTCGGGCCTGGCCCAGTTGCGTACGGCGTCCGGCGGGAAGAGGCCCTGATGCAGGGCCTGCCGGACGGCGTACTGCTCGAAGAGGTCCTGCATCAGGTCGATGTGAGGGGCCAGGATGTTCTCCTCGGCGTCCAGGTACTGGCCTCGGCTGGGCGGTGAGTCGGGCAGGCGGGCGGCGGCGGCGCGTCCTGCGTGCCGGCGGACGGAGGCGCGCAGTGAGCGCCACTGCTTGGGATCGAGAGTGCCGACGGCGGAGCGCTTGGAGCCGGTGACGGTCATCAGGGCGGAGAGCAGTACATACACGACGGCCGGGTACTTGCGGGGCCGGCCGCGGTCGGCCCTGGCGGGCAGGAGCTCGGCCATCTCGTGGAAGAGGGGGTCGGCGAGGCAGTCCGTGATCCGCTGCGACTGGGTGCGCTGGTCGCTGTCGCGCAGCTGGCGCTTTCTGGAGGGGCGCAGGTTCTGAGGGAGGGCGTCGCCGAACAGGTCGTCAGGCACAGGGCTCCTCCTGGCCGTTCGTACCCGCGGTGTGCCAGGTGTGGCCGATGACGGCTGCGGCTCGGTCCAGGGAGCGCAGGCCGAGGCGGCATGCGACGTTCTCGATCCGGCCGGTGCGTTCGAACTCCTCGACGCCGGCCCATGCGGTGACGGAGGACGGTTTGACGTCCTCCTCGCCGTCCAGGCCGATCCAGGTCAGAAGGTTGCGCAGCGCGACGCAGACACGTGATTGCAAGGTGGCGTCGGAGGCGGGCTTGTCGGAGACGGCCAGACGGGCGTGGGGTGCGCGTTCGGGACGCAGCTGGCGGGCGCTGACGAACGCCGCGCGGTGGGCCAGGACGTTGAGGCTCCAGTCGTCCAGCGGGCACCAGCGCGCGTCCGTCTTGGTGGCCCCGTGCATCCACACGCGGCGGCCGTCGAGGTCGAGGTCGCAGACCCGGATGTGCCCGATCTCCGCGCTGTGGCCGCCCGCCAGCGCGAGCGCGGCGGCGGCCCCGTGGCGGCGGGGCCGGTCGATGAAGGAGGCGTGGTGGCGCAGGTCGACGACCTCGCCCTCGACCAGCGCCCGGATCTCACCGCCCTGGCGGGAGGGCAGGATGATGTCCCGGGTGGGATCCGTGTCGCTCAGGCCGAGTTCGCGCAAGGTGCGGAAGGCGATCCGCAGGACCGAGCGCCGCCCCAGCATCGTCGACGCAGCCGAGTCGGTGACATGGCCGTGCCGACTGCGCCCCCGGGCGGTCACGAAGTCCTCCGCCAACTCCGCTGTCACGTCGCCGAGGACGACCGCTCCGCGCAGATACAGGTAGCGCTCGCTCCGCCTGAGAAGCAGCCCGAACTTGTCCAGGGTCTGCTCGGTGAACTCACCGCGGGCGGCCATGGTCTGCCAGACGTCCCAGACACAGTCGAACGCGTGAGTGAGAGACGGGTCGCTGCCCACGATGATGTCCCTTCGCCGAGGAGGCATCACCACGCCTTCCCTCGGCTCCTGCACGGCAGAGGATCCGAAAAAAGTTGAAAAAACATGGGAAAAGGTGGTGTTCCGTACATGCGACACCCTGGGCATGGCTGATCTCCGTGGCAACAGGAAGGGCGTGGAAGAGTGAAGAGGAGAGTGAAAGGGCGTGCGGGCAGCAGCGGTCACGGCACGTCGGAAGATCGGCGTGCCGGGGCTGTCAGGCGGCGCAGGCGCGGCGCATCGCGGACATGGATGCGCGGGTGAAGGCGGGGGTGCGGGCCGCTCGACGGCATGCCGCAGCACCCCCTGCCGGGGAAGGGCAGATCTGGGTCGGTCAGTTCCCGGACTGCTGGAGGCTCGGCGTGAGCTTCACGAAGACCGTCCGGTACGCCTGCAGCAGAGCGAGGAACTCCGCGTCGGGCAGCGCGGAGAACGCCTCGGCGGGCATGCTCAGGAAGGGAGACAGGACTCCGGGCGGCCCTGCGGGTGCCGGAGGACGGGGGGCCGAGGCCGTCTGCTGCCCGGCCTGCTGCCTGGTGGGCAGGACGATGCGCCCCTGCTCGTCACGGTCGACCAGCAGGGCGTACGCCATCCACTCCACCAGGAACGCGCCACGTTCGGGCGTGGCGGACAGGCCGGAGCCCAGGTGGGCTGCGAGGTCCGCCTCTTCCACCGGCCCGGACGTCAGCCGCTCGAGCGCGCGCCGATGGAACCAGCTGTCCTGCCAGTGGTCGTGGAGCAGGAGCCGGGCCCGCGCGGTATCGGTGGACCGAAGCCGGGCCAGGGAGTGTCCGATCTCGGTCAGTGCCCATGCGCCCCGGCCCGGCTCGAGGAGCCCGCCGTGGACGAGGAACGTCGTCGTCCTGCTGACGGTCTTCGGCGTGATGTCCAGCCGGGACGCCAGATCCTGGGCGGACACGGGGAGGCGTTGAGAGCCGCCGAGTTCGAACAGGACGTCCACCAGATCGAGTTGGCGCCGCGTAGCGAGACGCTCGCTCGGCATCACGAGCGGGGTCTGAATCCTGGGAATGGTCACCGGTCTTCTCCTGCCTGCACGGGAGCGGACACCGTGGGAACCGGTATGAGACCGGCTCGGAGGCAGCGAGGAAGGAAGGAATTCATTGGGGCCCTCAGAATATATGCGTGAATAAAGGGATTTGCTGCCGAGGGCCGATATGGGCAACGGGCATGCTGATCGAACGGAACATGATCATGCTCTAAAATGATCCCGATGCGTGGGCCCTCAGCTGACGTGTCACGGGTGCCGCCGGACCCGGCATGGTCCTGGCGGCGCCCTTTTTGCGCACGTCGCTGGGGTGATACGGAGCGATCGTCAGCTGTCCGTCGTGTGAGCCTCCGCGAGCTTCAGGAGACGGTAGACGCCACGTTGGACGCTCTCCACGTGGCCGGCCTTGACCAGTTGCGACAGCGCCGCGCGGATCGCGTTTTTCGCGATCTCGGGTCGGAGCTCCCACACCTTGGCGTAGATGTCGGGGACGCTGATGTCCTTGCCAGGCTCCAGTACGTCCATGACCAGGCGGGCGAGCGTTCCGGACGTCGGACCCTGCGAGGGCGTGGCGTCGTCCCCGGCGCCGGCGGTGGCCATGCTCTGTGTGTCGGTGAGGCCCAGCTCGGTCGCGTAGGACTCGGCGGCCTGGACAGTCGCCAGGACCGCCTCGTACCGCTCGGCCGCGACCCGCTGCTCTCCGAGCGCGACACGCTGACCCTCAAGTGCCTCTTGCAGAATCCGTTCGGCCTCGGCGACGGCCGCCGCGGTGTCGGCCGCGGCCGTGCCCGCCTTCTCCAGCTGGGCGTGCTCGATGTCGAGAATCTGCTGCAGATGGGCGATGAACGGCAGCGTGAACCCTGTGTCCGGGTTGCTCAACTCATCCTCCTCATCCGCGTGCGAAGCGGCACCCGCCGCATCCGCCCGACCCCACCCTGAAGGCCTAACCGATGTACGCGCAGCCGTATCTGATGATCCGTCGCATTGCACAAAGGGCCAGACGGCCGATCGCGCAGGACCGATTGCTCATGATCATAAAGCCTAAGGGGCGCTGCTTTTACGCAGGTTGGTGGGGCGGAGGCACACAAGAGCCGGCAACTGTCCGGCTTGCAAGGGCATTTGACCGGGATGCACAGGCCTGGGCCGGGCAACTACGGCTGGATGCTGCCCACGAGAGGCGACTGGACGTTCAGCGGCTGGAAGCGGGATGTGGCGGGGCGCACAGGCAGACGGGGCCGGTACTACCAAGCCTCCGTGGGCGGGCTTCGGCAGGGCCCGGCAACCTTTCGGACGGCCGAAAGCCCCTGCGTGGCATGGCACGATTCGGGCCATGCCACGCAGCAACAACGACAAGCACCCCCTGTTTTACGTGGCGGACGGTTCCTGGCCCGAGGTGGTCCTCGCTCCCGCCGCCCCGCTGAGCGCACACTGCGGTCTGCTCCTCGCCCGTGACCTGGACCGGACGATGCGATCGTGCGAGCTGTCCCTGCGGAGCCTCGCGGAGGCGGCGCAGGTCGCCCACTCCACCGTTGCCCGCGTCCTCAACGGCGATGTCCTGCCGGACATCGGCACCCTCACCCGCCTGGAGGACGCCCTCGACTTACAACTCTGGCCGGGACCGGCTGCGGTGCGGGCGGCCGCTTCAGGCGGGACGACGATTCTCGGGACGCCGTGACGCTCTTCGCGGTGAGGAAGAGGCCGTGAGGCGATCGGAAATCCTCGAAGGCGCAAGATCTCTGCCCGAGGCCGGACCAAGACGGGTGCTCCGACGGCTTCTCCGCCGGAGCTCGGGCCTACCCCGTCTCGTCGTCGATCAGACCGTACGGCGGGTGCTCCTCGTCCCTGCTGAACCGCACGATGACGTTCTCTTCCACGAGGTCGGGCGGGCTGTTGTCGGCGACGATCACCTGCGCGGTGTCTTCGTGGCTGTCGAGCCACTGGCGGAGGAAGCGGTAGAAGTCGTCGATGCTGACGGCGTCGGCGATCAGGGAGTCGCGCGTACTGCCGTGGCCGAGGTTCTTCTGGGGGCTGTCGATCATGAGGAATCCGGGATGGGCCGCTCCCTTTTCGACGGCGACTTCGAAGACCGCGAGCTGCCACGCCAGTGTGATCAGTGTCCGTGCTCCGGAGGAGGCCTCCTGGTAGGGCTCCCCCCGCACGTGCGGTGTCAGGTCGTCAGCGATGTGCGGCATGCTCAGCTTGGGGTAGTGCCACTCCGTGAGGAGGCGGGCGAAGCGCTTGCTGATGTCCCGGAGTACTTGATCGCGGTCTGCCGTCGCATCGCCCAGGTTCGCCAGCTCGTCGCGCAGATGCTGGAGCTGGGCTTCCTGCTGGGACACCTTGGCCGCCCGTTTCTCCAGTCCTTCCTGGAGTTTGGCAGCGGTGTTCAGTTCGTCGATCCGGCGGTTCACCTGGATCTGCTGGCGGTGCAGGTCATCACGGGCGGACAGGTAGGTCGACACGACCGGCCCCGTTGCCTCGTCCAGGGTTTTGGCCGCGCGTTGCTCGTCCAGGGCGGTGTCCGCCGCGCGCTTTTCGGCGGCTGCCAGGGACCGTTCGATTTCCTCGATGTAGGTGGTGATCGCCTTGAGCCGGGCTTTGGTGGCCCGTGTCTCCGCGGCGACGTCCAGCCGTTCTTCAGGAGGTGTGACGGCGTCCGCCGCAGAGCCCAGGCTGGTGGCTGGTTCGGGCGGCGACTGTACGGGGTGGTGGCACAGGCTGCAGTGTCCGTCGTCGGTGTGGGGAGACTCCTGGAGGGACTGGAGGCAGGCCGGGCAGGTACGGACGCGCAACGGGTCGAAGAGATGCTTCGCCTGTGCGAGCATGCCGAGCTTCAGCAGGTCGTCGGCGTATTGCGCACGCAGCGGGAGCATGCGCGCCAGCTGGGTCTGCTGATCCCGCAGAACAGCGGCCGCTGACTGCGCTCTCTCTGCGGCGCCCCGGTGCCGAGTGCGTAGCTGGGTGGCGAAGTCCGTCGCGGCCCTCGCCTGGGCGTCGATAGCCTCCAACTGCCGTGTGATGTCGGCGAGTTCCCGTTCGGCGACGAGGCGCGTCTGTGCGTCTGCGGAGGGGGCGTGCTGTTCCTCGACGAATGCACGGGCCGTGGCCAGTTCGGAGCGCGAGCGGGTCAGTCTGCTTTCCAGCTCCCTGATCCGAGCCCCGATCTCGATCCGCCGGTCGTCATGAACGGCGAAGACGACGTCGACGACCTGACGCAGCTTGTGCTTGCGCATGAAGCTGTTCTCGAACAGGAAGTTCTTGTCCGCCACACGTTCGTTGGTGAGGAACGTCAGCCACATCAGATCGCGGAAACTGAGTGGGTCGGTGCGCGATTCGGAGCTGGTGGGGGCCTCCCTGAGCTGTACACCTTCCAGCCCGCAGTGGCTGAGCAGCAGGGTGGACAGACTCTGGGGATCGCCGGCGGGGTCGATCGGCCTGCGCTCCGCGGGGGAGGTGGCCGCCTCGTCGAGGCGGCCACGGCGTACGAAGGCACTCGTCGACGGCTCTCCCACCGCGCGCTCGATCACGTGCGGGACACCGGAGAGCTCGACTTCGAGCAGGGATGCCCTGACCTTGCGCATGATCTCCGGGTGGCGCGGATGCTTCTTGGCACCGAGGCCGTAGGAGATGAACTCCAGCACGGCGGTCTTGCCGGAGCTGAAGGCGCCGGAGATGATCGACAGGCGCCGGACGTCGTTCTCGTTGGTGAAGTCGACGTCGTAGTTGTGGTCGATCCCGATCAGGCGCAGACGCCTGATGCGGATTCCGGTGGTGGCGCTCACTCGACCTCCAGCCAGAGGGGTGTCATGGGGTTAAGGGGACGGCTGGCGGAGCCGACGATCTGTGCCAGCGCTGAGCCGGGGTTCCGGGTGTCCAGGCGGAGCCACGTCGCTGACTCCTTGCGCAGGCGGGTGTCGCTCATGCGCCGGAGCTTGCCCACGACGATCTCGGCCGCGGTGGAGAAGGAGGACGCATAGGTCGTGGTGAGCTGCGAACTCAGGTGGCACCCGTGGTCGGTGATGCGGTAGAGCAGGCTTCCCTGCTCGGCGGAGGCGGAACAGCAGCCATAGGCGACCAGAAGGCTGAGATCGTGCTGAATGCGTTCCCGGCGGCTGGTGAAGCGCTGTCCGGACGAGGCGTACGACAGTGTGCGCGGATCGAAGCCGGCCAGCCTGAGCAGTGATGCCTCCCGGCTGCCCGTCTCCACGACGAGGAAGGGGTTGGCCGACAGGAAGTCGTAGTAGCCGATTCTTTCCAGGGTCGCGCCCGGCAGATTCTGGCCGGCCAGGGCTGCCAGGAGGAGCAGCAGTTGCGCCAGACGGAACTGCACCTCGTCTTCCGGCATCACGACCGGACGGTCAGGCTCCACCACTGCCCCTTCAACGTTGAGTAGGTCATCGAGTCGGACGGGTCGACCGCCCTCACGGATCCGTGTGTGCCTCCGCGATCTTGCGCCAGTCCTTGACCCATCCCGCCTTCCGGTTGTCCACCAGCCGGTGCACGAGTCCCCAGGCGTGGGGGAGGTCCAGCCGCAGGACCTTCGGCAACTGCGGATGTTCCGTCCTCACGTCGGACCACACCGACGCGTGCAGACTCGGGAACTTGTCCTCGGTCCAGCACTGGTTGAACCGGGCCTCCCACAGACCGTGCAACGTGGCGTCCGCCGACTTCAAAGCCTTCAACTCGGCCGGAACACCCTTGTGGGCGATTTCCCGGACAGCCACGTCCGCATTGAAGAACTGGCGTTTGGCAGAATTGAGTTCGACATGTCCGGCCGCCTTCATCTGCATGATGAAGAGCGCAGACTCCAGCGCGGTCGCCTTGTCGTCGTCGACCTCGACGAGTTCACGCGGTTCCTCGGCCGACGACTCACCGCGGTACACCTCGTAGTAGCCGCGCCGGACGTCGTCGGCCTCCGGAGTGCGCAGCAGTTTCGTGAGCCGTGTTTCGTCCCACAGCTCGATCACGAGGCTGTGGTCCCGTTCCTGACGCTTTTTCCAACTGTCCCACCAGGCTGTGGTGGGGCCGTCCATGCTGGACGGGATGCACAGGACCCACATCCTGACTGTGTGGCCCTTGTCCGCGGCGGTGTCGAGGACCGACCTCAGGGACTCGCGGATCTGTTGCTGGTTGCTCTTCTGCGTTGCCGGATAGAAGTACTTGGACTGCCAGACGGTGATCTCGCCGCCGAGGTCGCCGGCGAACGCGTCGACGCCCCAGTCGCCGGGGTTCGCGGCGATCATCCGCACGCCCGGCGTGGTCGATCCGGCCAGCTCGGTGATCATCTTCTCGAAGTCGTCCCTGGCACCGCCGAGACTCCCACCCCGGACGATGTGGACCGCGAAGCTGATGGGAGGTACTCCGGCCCCGACCGCCTGTGAATCGCGCACTGTCCCCCGCCGATTGACCTACCCTGCCTTGAGGCTTTCTGTTAACTCCCGTGACGCAGGGTCAGTGTGACCGTAACCTCGGCGGCTCGATGGATCAAGCCCTGGGCGACGGAGTTCCTGGATGGCCGACGGTGCGGGTGACATCCACGGCAGCCGCTCGGGGCTGGTCGGTGACTACCTGGACATTCACTCCGCTCCGTGGCGGTCGTGCGAAAAGCGGGCCCGGCCGCACCACGCCAACGAGGCGGGATGGAAGGCGCCGGAACCGAGGACGTCGCGGCCCGCCACGGACGCCGGAAACGGCCGAGTCGCCAGTGGTCAGCCGCTGACGGCGGTGACCTGGCAGGCGCATCACGAAGGGGCCATCTCCCTTCTCGGGCGGCAACCCTCCTGGCCACCCGCTGCATGCTCCGCCGGCGTGGATCGCATGCAGGTGCGACCAGTCACGTACCACGCGTGCCTGACCGCCGGAAGGGCGAGATCGTTCCTACGCCCAGCAGGATCACCCCCACCCCAGATGTCGCCCGCATGGGGATTGACGCCACCTTGTACCAGGCTCAAGGATCACCGCTGCAACAACGCGTCTGAAACGATTCACATCCCCTCCTTGCTCGTACCGCACCGCCCCAGGAGCCCACGATGCCCCTTCTCACCCGCCGGTCCGCCCTGCGCTCCGCCATAGCCGTGGCCCTCGCTCCCACTCTGGGCTCCCTTGCGCTTCCGCGTCTCGCACCCGAGGCGGCCGCCGCCGTCTCGTGGACGGCGAAGTGGATCTGGGCTCCGTCCAGTTCGACGAACCAGTGGGTGGCCTTCCGTAGATCGTTCAGCCTGGCCTCGGCGCCGTCGTCGGCCGTGACCCAGATCGCGGCCGACTCGAAGTACTGGCTGTGGGTGAACGGCACCCTGGTGGTCTTCGAGGGCGGCCTCAAGCGCGGCCCGAACCGCACGGACACGTACTACGACGAGATCGATCTCGCCCCGTACCTCACCAGCGGCGCCAACACGATCGCCCTGCTGGTCTGGTACTTCGGCAAGCAGGGCTTCTCGCACAACAGCAGCGGCAGGGGCGGTCTGCTGTTCCAGTCGGACATCACCACCGGCTCGACGACCAGTCGGCTGGTCAGCGACACCGGCTGGAAGCACACCGTCCACCCGGGCTACTCGAACAACACCAGTGGTACGCAGGTCAACTTCCGGCTTCCCGAGTCGAACATCTTCTACGACGCCCGAGCCGCCGTCGTCGTCTCGGGCTGGCGCTCGCCCGGCTTCGACGACAGCGGCTGGACGGCGCCGACCGACTTCGGCGCGGCGGGTGCCGCTCCCTGGAACGCCCTCGTTCAACGGCCCGTCCCGCAGTTCCGCTTCTCCGGGCTGAAGTCCTACGTCAACGCCTCCTCATTGCCGTCCACCGGTCAGGGCGCCACCGCGATCTCGGCCACCCTGCCCTCCAACATCCAGGTGACCCCGTTCCTGAAGGTGGACGCTCCGGCCGGTGCGGTGATCGGCATCCAGACCGATCACTACGACGACGGCGCGGGCCTGACCGGGATCCAGCCGGGGACCCAGTACAACGTGCGCGCCACCTATGTCTGCACCGGAGGGGTCCAGGAGTTCGAGCCGCTTGCCTGGATGAGCGGTACGGCGGTGAAGTACACGATCCCGGCCGGCGTGAGCATCCTGGAGCTGAAGTACCGGGAGTCCGGCTACGACACCGACTTCGCCGGGTCGTTCAGCAGCAGCGACGCCTTCTTCGACACCCTGTGGGGCAAGGCCGCCCGCACCATGTACGTCAACATGCGCGACAACTACATGGACTGCCCCACCCGGGAGCGCGCCCAGTGGTGGGGTGATGTGGTCAACCAGCTGAAGGAGGGCTTCTACACCTTCGACACCCGCTCCCACGCGCTCGGCAAGAAGGCCATCTCCCAGCTCGCCTCCTGGCAGAAGGACAGCGGAGCGCTCTACTCCCCGGTCCCGACGACCATCTGGACCGCCGAACTGCCCGTCCAGATGCTCGCCTCGGTGTGGTCGTTCTGGACCTACTACCTCTACACCGGCGACACGAGCGCCGTCACCGGCGCCTACCCGGCGGTCAAGAGATACCTGAACCTGTGGAGCCTGGACGGCGACGGCCTGGTCAACCACCGCGCCGGCGACTGGGACTGGGAGGACTGGGGCAGCAACATCGACGCCCGCGTCCTCGACAACGGCTGGTACTACCTCGCCCTGGACACCGCCGCGAAACTGGCCGACCTCAGCGGCAACAGCGCGGATGTGGCCGGATGGCAGACCCGACGCGACAGCATCAGGGCCAACTTCGACCGCGTCCTGTGGAACACGTCGAGGAACGAGTACCGCTCTCCCGGCTACAACGGCGACACGGACGACCGCGCCAACGCCCTCGCCGTCGTCGCGGGCCTGGCCACCACGGCCCACCACCCGGCGATCACGAACGTGCTGCGCACCCACCTCAACGCCAGCCCCTACATGGAGTTCTACGTCCTGGAGGCGCTCTACCTGATGGGCGCGGCCGGCGTCGCCGAGGAGCGGATGCGCAACCGCTTCGCCGCCCAGGTCGCCGATCCGGCCTGCCACACCCTGTGGGAGGTGTGGGTCAAGTCGCAGGGCACCGACAACCACGCCTGGAACGGCGGCCCGCTGTACGCCCTGTCCGCCTACGCCGCCGGAGTCCGCCCCACCAGCCCCGGCTGGACGACGTACGACGTCGTCCCACAGACCGGCACCCTCACAAGGATCAACACGGTCGTACCCACCGTGAAGGGCGACATCCGCTTCGGCATCCAGCGCGACGGCACCAGCACGACGCTGACCCTCACCTCACCGACCGGCACCACGGCCCGTGTCGGTGTGCCCACCTACGGCGGCGCCCAGCCCGTCATCACCGCGGGCGGCACCACCGTCTACGCGAACGGCGCCGCCACCGGCAGCGTCGGTGGACTGACCTACACCGGCAAGGACTCCTCGTACGTCTACTTCACGCTCCAGCCGGGCATCTGGACGTTCACCGTCACCGGCGCGGGCCGGCTCGACAATCTCGCCCTCGGCAGACCGGTCACCAGCAACAACAGCCTGGAGAACAGCGACTGGGGCAGGAACCGGCTCACCGACGGCCGGCTCACGAGCATGACCGGTGCCAAGGGATACACCAGCAACGACTTCCCCTCCGCCGATGTGTCCGCGAACCCGGTCTGGGTCGAGATCGACCTCGGCGCCGACACCGACCTGGACGCCGTACGCCTCTTCCCGCGTACCGACACGGGTGGGGCCGGTGGCGGCACCGCCGGCTTCCCCGTCGACTTCACGATCCAGACCCGACCCGACGGCGCCTCCGCCTACACCACCGTCCGCACCGTCACAGGCCAGCCGAACCCGGGCGGCCTCATCCAGACGTACGGTTTCAGGACCACCACCGCCCGCTACGTCCGCCTGCAGGCCACGCGTCTCGGCACCCCCGCCTCCGACGAGTCCACCAAGTACCGCCTCCAGCTCGCCGAAGTCACCGTCCCCACCGCCGCGACCACCGTCACCGCCAACTACACCCTGGAGAACGGTGACTGGGGCAAGACGCGGATCCTGGACGGCACCCTCACCAGCGTGGCCGGTGCCAAGGGCTTCACCAGCATCGACTTCCCCTCCGCCGACGTAAGTGGCACGCCCGTCTGGATCGAGATCGACCTCGGCGCCGACCGGGCGATCGGCTCCGTCACGCTCCACCCGCGCACGGACACCGGAGGGACCGGTGGCGGCACGGCCGGTTTCCCGGCCGACTTCACGTTCCAGACCCGGGCCGACGGCGGCACGTCGTACACCACCGCCCGCTCGGTCACCGGGCAGCCCAACCCGGCAGGAGCCGCCCAGACCTACACGCTCACCTCAACCATCGGACGCTATCTGCGCCTGCAGACCACCCGGTTGGGCACACCCGCCTCGGACGAGACCACCAGGTACCGCCTCCAACTCGCCGAGATCCTCGTCAAGTAACCGACCTGGCCGCCGCCCGGCCCGCCCCTCATCCCCGCCACCGTGGCAGCGGGGATGAGGGGCGGTGGTGTTCGTGAGCCGCCGTACGCCGCCGAGTCGGGGCGTCGCCCTGGCTCATGGCCGGCATCGGCGTCGTCAACGCCGGTGTCGGCACCCACAGCGGGCATCCCCGCACGGCTTTCGTGCGGCCACCGGGACCGGTGGCCGTCAGATGGCCGTCACCAATACGTCATCTGGACGCTCGCTGCCTCCATCGCGAGGTGACATTGTCCATGCACATGACATCAAGTCGCCATCCGACCTCTGAGCAGCCGCGATCCGCGGCACCCGGCACGAGCGAGCAGGCCGAACCGGCGGCGCCCGTCCCGCAGCAGCCCGAGGACCCGGAAGACATCCAGGAGCCCGGAGAAACGCCCGCTCCCGGTGACGGCTACGAACCCCTCTGACTCACACCCCGGAGAGACAAGCATGCACAGACACCGCATTCCCTGTCCGGACAGACGACCCCGTCGCGGCCGCGTCCTGGCATTGCTCGCGGCGCCCCTGCTGTTGCTGCCGATGCCGGGCGCGGCGGCGGCTCCCGCAGTGAGTTCGCCGTCGGCCGGCGCGGACCCTGCTCCCGTCCAGGGGCAGGCCAAGGTCAGGTCGACCCACGACGTCACACTCGTCACCGGTGATGTCGTCACCGTGACCACGTTCGAAGGTGATGCCCAGCCGGCCTTGCGGGTACATCCGGAAGGACCGTCGAGAGGCCTGGCCGTGGTCCAGCGCTCGGAGACGGGAACCTACGTCATCCCGCAGGCCGCACGTCAGGCAGTGATCGACGACGCGGTCGATCTCGAGTTGTTCGACGTCGAGCAACTCGTCGCGGACGGCTACGACGACGCGTCCACCAAGGCGCTTCCGCTGGTGCTCGACAACATCGACGGCGTCGGCGCACCGAAGACGGCGCCGCAGGCAAGGATCACCAGCAACCTGCGGAGCATCAACTCCCGCGGCGTCGACGTGCCCAAGGCCAGGGCCACGGCCTTCTGGCAGCAGAGCGACAGCACGGGCGAGCGCAAAGCGCTGCACGTCGGCAAGATCTGGCTGGACGCCAAGGTCACGGCCGACCTCGCCCAGTCGGTAACCCAGACCGGTGCCCCCGCGCTGTGGAAAGCCGGGTTCGACGGCAAGGGCGTCAAGGTCGCGGTGCTCGACACCGGCGTCGACACGACCCACCCCGATCTGGCCGGCCGGGTGTCGCGCCTGGAGAACTTCACCAGCACACCCGACGCCGTCGACCACATGGGCCACGGCACACACGTGGCGGCTACGATCGGCGGTTCGGGTACCGGCAACGGCGCGAAGGGCGTGGCTCCGGACGTCGACCTCATCTCGGGCAAGGTGCTGGACAACCGGGGTGACGGCAAGCTCTCGGAGATCATCGCGGGCATCGAGTGGGCCGCCGCCGAGGGTGCGGACATCGTCAACATGAGTCTGGGGTCACGCATCGCCGACGACGGGACCGGCCCGCTGAGCGCCGCCGTCGACCGGGCCACCGCCGAACACGGCACCCTCTTCGTCGTCGCGTCGGGCAACGCGGGCCGGAACACGATCGGCAGTCCGGCCTCGGCCAGGGACGCGCTCACCGTGGGGGCGCTGAACCGGGACGGGAGTCTCGCGGGCTTCTCGAGCACCGGTCCGCGCATAGGCGACTACGGGGTCAAGCCGGAGATCTCCGCGCCCGGGGTCGGCATAGTCGCCGCCCGGGCCGCGGGTACCTCGCTGGGCAACCCGGTCGACGAGTCCTACACCTCGATGGACGGCACCTCCATGGCGTCGCCCCACGTGGCCGGTACGGCGGCGCTGCTCAAGCAGGCCCATCCGCAATGGACCTGGCAGCAGCTCAAGTCGGCGCTGGTCGGCTCGGCCGAACCTGGCGACTACCGCGTGGAAGAGGGCGGCGCCGGCAGGGTCGACGTCGCACGTGCGCAGGCACAACTGGCGTACTCCGTCCCTGCGGCCGTCAACCTGGGCGCCGCTCCTTACGTCGACGATGCGCCGTACGAGACGGTGACCCGCGAGATCGCGATCCACAACGACGCCGCCACCGCCCGTACCTTCACGCTCACGGCGTCGATCACGTCGTCCGGGGGTGCCCCGATCCCCGACGGTTCGGTGCGCCTGTCCACGAACGAGGTCACGGTGCCGGCCGGCAGTGCGGCGGCCGTGACGATCACCGCGGACCCCAACCTGCTGCCCGCCGAGACGCCGTACTCCGGGCTCGTGACCGCTGCCGCGGCCGACTCCAGCGCGTCGGTGCGGGTGCCGGTGTCGATCTACGTGGAGCCGCCGATGCGCACCATCACGGTGCGCGGCACCGCCACCAACGGCAAGGCGGTCCTGGACGACAGCCTCCTGCTCGTCCACGACGAGACCAGCAGCCGGACATACCAGGGGGTGTTTCGCAATGGCGTGGGCACCGTGCGCGTCAAGCTCGGCAGTTACGCCGTCGAGACCCTCCTGCTGAGCCCTGACGCGGGTGGCGAGCAGGTCGAGGACGTCGCGCTGAACGTCAGGCCCGAGGTCCGGATCGGGGACGACAACGTCGCGTTGGCGCTCGACGCGCGCAAAGCCTCGGAGGTCACCTACCGCACCGGTCGCGACACCGAGCAGCAGGCCGGCTCACTGGGCTACTGGCGTAGCACGCGTCCCGGCTTCAGCCCGCTGATCACTCTGCCGCCGGACTTCAAGCGCATCAGGCTGTTCCCCACCGCTGCCCCAGAGACCGGGACGCAGGAGATCACCCTGTACTCCACACGAAGCGCTCCGATCCTGGTCGCCAAGGCGGGCCGGACGCCGCTGCGTCCCACCGTTCTCGACGCGGCCAAGCGGTTCGAGGGCAGGGCCGAGCTGAAGCTGGTCGATGTCGGGAACGGCTCCGCGGACGGCTTCGCGGGCAAGTACGTCAAGGGCGCGCTCGTGCTCGCCACCCCGGCACCGGGTTCGGCCATCTCCTCGGTCATCGAACAGGCGGGAGCCCAGGGCGCCGCCGCGGTCGCGATCGGGAACAACGGACCAGGCCGCCTCGACGCGGCGGCCGGCACCCAGGCGGTCCCGGCGTTCGCACTGCCCGGGGAGGACGTGGGCAGCCTGCGCCGCCTCCTGGCTCGTGGAAAGCCCGTCGAGGTCGCCCTCGTGGGCACCCCGCTCACCCCGTATGTGTACGACCTCGTCACGCCCTTCAAGAACACGGTCCCCCGCGGCCCGCTGACGGTCGGGGTCGACGAGTCCAGCCACGCGCACGTCAGCGCCCGGATCCATGAACGAAACGGTGTCGGCCCCGCGAACTACACGAACTACATCCTGCGATGGAACGGGTCCGACGCCGCGCGCTACATCCCGGTCGGCACCCAACTCCCGGTACGGCGTGGCGCCGTGCTCGACGAGTGGTTCAGCGCGAGCCCGGAGACCTCCTACAACGCCGGGGTCGCCTTCGACGCCTCCGGCGGATCGGCGTGGTTCTCGGACATCGAGAACGGGAGACACCGCTTCCACCAGCCGGGTCACCGGACCGTCGACTACTTCAAGGTCGTCAACACGTCGAAGTTCGGTGTGTTGAAGACCAGAGGCAACACGCTCTGGGTCGTGACGGACCGCTTGTTCGATCCCACCGGGATGTACACGATGAGGGACTGGCAGGGCGACGCCAAGCGGATGACGCTGTACCGCGACGGCACCCAGGTGTACTCGAACCAACTGTCGGACTTCGGCGCCGTCTCGGCTCCCTCGGGTGAGGGGGACTACAAGCTGGTGGTCGAGGCGCGACGGGACGCTCCAGGGTGGGAGTACTCCACCCACCTGACCACCACGGCCTCGTTCCGGGCGAACCCGAAGCCGGACTCCGGCGACATCCACATCTCCATGCCGCAGGTCGGCTACGGCGTCGGAGTGGACCTGTCCAACAGGATCCGCGCCGACAGGCCGCAGAGACTCACCGTCACGGCTCGCCCCTCGCGATCCGGCGAGGCGGAGATCACCGACGTACGCACGTGGCTCTCCTACGACGACGGTCAGACCTGGAGCAGGCTCAAGCTCGCCCCGGCCGGTGCCGACGGCCAGTGGAAGGTGACGCTCAAGGTTCCCGGCGGCAAGCACACTCCGAAGTACGTCAGCCTGCGCACCGTGGCGACCGACGCGAACGGGCACTCCATCGAGCAGACCGTGAAGCGTGCCTTCGGGGTCAGGTGATGATCACCCCACAGGCCTGATGGTGGTGGTTCGGACAGCATCCACATGAGCCGACGGCGAGCGGTGCCCTCTTCGTGCAGGGGGCACCGGTCGCTGTCGGCCGCGTTACCGGGTCCTGACGGGGCGCGGGGCAGCCGTCGCGAGTACCGCGACGGCTGCGTCACTCCGGCTCCTGCGGCAGCAGCCCCGCGCGGGAGGCCACCACCGCCAGCGCGGTGCGGGACGAGACACCGAGCTTGCGCATCGCCCCGGACAGGTGTTGTCCCACCGTGCGGTGGCTGATGAACAGCGCTCCCGCGATCTGTCGGTTGGTCATGCCCCGCGCGGCCAGCTCGACCACCTCCAGCTCCCGGGGTGACAGCTGGTCCCCGTACCCCTGCGGTCCGCGCCGCCAGGTACGCACCACCTCCGTGCCGTGTTCGCGCAGCACAAGGGCGACCCGGTCGGCGTCCCGCTTCGCGCCCAGCTCACGCAGCCGCCGCTCGGTGTCCGACAGCAACGGCAGCGCCTCGTCCTGACGGCCCGCCGTGATCAGGCACCGGCCGCGACGCTCAAGAGCGAGCAGTTCGTCGTACGGGCGCGGAAGCGCTGCCCACGCCGCCGCGGCGTCGGCGAACAACTCGGCGGCATCGCCGCTGCCCCGCGCTTCGGCGACGACAGCCCGGCAGGTGGCGAACGCCGCAGCCGGTGCCGGCGCGTCGCGATCGTCG
The DNA here is from genome assembly GCF_058544905.1 of Streptomyces sp. JLBG701. Taxonomy (NCBI): domain Bacteria; kingdom Bacillati; phylum Actinomycetota; class Actinomycetes; order Kitasatosporales; family Streptomycetaceae; genus Streptomyces; species Streptomyces sp. JLBG701. Next base: position 4,958,093 of record NZ_CM178588.1, on the reverse strand, counting down.
AGCCAGTCCGCGAACTGCCCGAGCAGCGCGTCGACTTCGGCGTCCGCGCCGGTGGTGACCAGCGCCTCGACCCGGACGGGAAGCACATCGGTCGCCCACAGCCACAGGCCCTTCCGCGCGATCGTCGCCACCAGGTCCGCCGTGACGTCGGCCAGCGGCTCGTCGACCGCGGCGTCGAGCAGTCCCGACCGGCCCAGGGCCGCCGCGGGCACGACCATGACGTCCACCATGCCGCGCCGGCCGGTTTCGTCGAGCAGGTCGCGCAGCCGTCGTTCGGCCGCTCCCCGGCGTCCCTCGGCCAGATCCAGCAGTGCGAGGACCCCGCTCGCCTCGATCCTCGCCTCGTGCAGACTCTCGGCGGACTCCGACACCGCCGCGGCCTCGTCCGCCAGGCCTGACCATGAGCCGACATACCAGTCCAGCCGGGCCCGGGTGCTGCGCACGATGCCGAGCAGCCGCTCGTAGCCGGTCGCCTGGATCTCCTCGACGGCGTCGGCCAGGAAGCGCTCGGCCTGCTCGTACAACCCCCAGGCGATCGCCATGTGACCGAAATTGATCAAAGCGCGTGCGATCTGCCGCCGCTCGGCCACGGTCCGGGCGTCGCGCATGACCTCACGTGCCACCTGCCATCCGGCTTCCTCGCCGAGCATCAGCAGGATCGACGCCCGGTCGACGGTCAGTTCCAGCAGCTCCGCCCGAGTCCGCACCTGCGCCATCAGTTCGTTCGCGCGCTCCAGCCAGGCCAGGTGGGTGCTCGCGGGCCACGGGCCACGCGGTACCGCCAGGGACAGCATCGCCTTCACCGCGAGCGCGGGCCGGGCGGCCAGGTCGGGCACAGCGGCCTCGACCTCCTGGTAGACGACGTCGAACTGTCCCAGCTGAAGCAGGAGGCGGCCCAACAGCAGCCTGATCTCACCGCGATCACCCGCCGGTAGGTCGGCACGGGCCAGGACGGAGCGCAGTGCGCTCGTCACGTCCGTCGCCGTGCCGGCGAACGAAGCGCCTCCGGCCGCCGCGAACCGCCCGATCTTCCGGGCCAGCCGGACCCGCGCCTCCACCGGGTGCTCGGCCTCGGTCAACACGTCGAGCACCAGCGCCACCGCGGTCTGGTCGTCACCCGACTCCCAGGCCAGTTCCGCGGCCTGCTCGCTGTAGACGGACCAGCCGCTCATGTCGTTGGCTTCCCGCAGGTGCCGCATCAGCCGGGTCACCGGCCGCGGATCGAGTTCCTGCAAGTGCTGCGCGGCGCGCTGGTGCAGGCGCCACCGTTCCGACGCCGGGATCGCGTCCGCCACGGCCACCGCGTCGAGCACATGCCGGAACGCCAGTTGGCCCCCGCTCACATCACGGAGCAGACCCGCGGCGAGGCTGCGCGCGATGCCACGCAGTCCGGCCTCGCCCTCCACGTCTGCGACCGCCCGCAGCAGCGCCATGTCGGCCGGTTCGCCCAGCACGGCGGCAGCCTCCAGCACCCGCCGGGCCTCCTCGGGAAGCCGGTCCACACGCTCCAGGACCGAGTCCCGCAGCGTCGGTGACACACGCAGCTCATCGAGCGCCCGGCGGGTCCATTCACCGTCCCGGTGGACGATGTCGCGGCGCTCCCGCATCGACCGGACCGTCTCCTCCACCGCCAGTGGGACGCCGTCGGTGCGCTGGTGCAGCAACTCGGCGAACTGCTCGGAGACCTGGTCCGCGCCGAGGACCGACCGGACCAGCTCGCCGGTCTGCCGCACATCCAACGCGGAAAGCTCGATCCTGGTCAGGGACATACCCGAGGGCCGGCGGGACGTCAGCCGCCACAGCAGCGACCCCGCCGGGACGTCGTGCGGACGGTACGTCAGTACGATCGACATGCGCAGGTCACCGGAGGCGCACAGGGTGAGCAGCCACTCCAGCGTCGCCGAATCCGCCCAGTGCGCGTCCTCGACCACGAGCGTCGCAACGCCGAGCCGCTCGACCAGTTCCGCCATCGCGCGCAGCAGCCGGTGCCGAGTTCCCCGCGGGTCCTCCAGCGCTTCCAGCGCCGGCGGTAGCTCACCGGCCCACTCCGGGAACAATGGCCGTAACGCCCCGGCCAGCAGACTCAGCCCCAGGCCGGACGGTGTCGGTCGCAGCCGCCGTACCCCGTCGACGATCGGACCCAGTGGGAACGGTTCGCGCACCGGCGGGCAAGTCGCGAGCAGTACGGCATCCTCCGCGACCACCCTCAGCGCCTCTTGCAGCAGCCGGGACTTGCCGATACCGGGTTCGCCCTCGATGAGCACCAGCGACCGCCCTGACCGCAACGCCCTCGTCACACCGTCCAGGGCATCGTCCCGGCCGACCAGGGCGGGAGCCACCACCGCGACCGTGACGGCACCGGACGGATCACCGCGTTCCGTGCCGCCTGCAGGTGCCGAACCCTCGCGGTGTCGTCCGAGCTGCGTCATCAGGTCTCCGGGCTCCCCTGGGTCGCGGACGCAGTGACGTCCTGCTGCACACCATCGAGCGACGTCGCACAGCACTGTGAAGGCGGCACCCGTGGGGCACGAGCAAGTGTGCGGGCAGCGTAGTCACGGCCGCTACCGTCCCCTTCGAGACCAGGCTTTCGGTCACATCCGCCCGTCCGCCGCCGGCCCCGGTGATGGCGTCGGATCAGTGGATGTCCCGTCCCGGTCACTGCCGGGAAGGCGAAGGCAGGCAGAAGGGGACAGGTCGGGCGCGTGCCGGGCCGCGTGGGTCTGTACGTGTTCCAGAGCCCGGTCCGCCAGGCCCATACAGAGGTCCGCGAAAAGGTTGCGCGCCATGGTCAGTTGCCGACGCTCCGGCAACAGTTCGAGCGGCAGATCGGCGTCACTCCAGGGGAACATGCGCCAGGTGTCCATGAGCTGGACACGGACGCGGAAGGCCTCTTCGGGGGTGATGTCGCCGGTCGCCGTCCTCGGCATCCAGGGTGAGAAGCGGTCGATGAACGGCTCGTAGGGCCGGGTGAGTTCGTCCAGGGGCCAGGCTTCGATCAGCTTCTTGCCGTGGAGGGCGGAGTCCGCGGTCCGGAAGATCACGTAGTCGGTGACCCCGAAGGTGCCGCAAGCGCGCTCCAACTCCTTCGGATCCTCCCTCGGCGACACCCACAGGGCTCCGTAGACCGGGGCGAACCCCCGCCATTTCAGATGTCGGCGGAACAGTTCGCGCACATCACGCGACGTCTCCTGGATCGTGAAGGCGATCACCGTCCAGGACCCGTCCCAGTGCGCCGTACCGGTGCCGAAGGCGAAGACGCGGTCGACTGCCGTGACCAGCCGGGCGCGGGCGTTGTCCGTCAGCCGGTACCGCGAGCTGCGTCCCACGCTGGACTGTTCCAGGACCCCGCGCGAGGCGAGCCTGCTGAGTGCCGAGGTCGCCGCGGAGGGCGTCACCTCCAGGTCGGCGGCCAGAGCCACGATCAGGCGGGACGGTATCCACTCGGCGGAATCCAACCAGAAGTCGGTGAGGAGTGTGATCAGCAGATGCTGGGTCGACGAACCCTTGGCCGGACGGGGGAAGTCGGCGATCACCGCTCCATCATCTGCGGCTCCGGCGGTCACCGGCTTGTGCTCCATTCGCATCGCCCCATTATCAGGAGGTTGCCCCGAGGAAAAAGATTGCTTGCATCATTATTGACGACCGGTGCGCGTGCTGCATAGCTTCTGTGGCCACAGGGGCCGGACCCCTGGATCTCATCGCCGCTCTCGGGCGCGCCCCACGGCGCCCTCTCTCCCCTCCGGAGCCGACATGGCAACCTCCCGCCCCTCGGCGGCGCCAGCAGCAGCGCCCCCTGATTCCCCGGCCGACAGCGGCCGCTCTCCGCACGCCCGCAGGGCCGCGGCCGCGAGCTTCGTCGGCAGCGCCCTGGAGTACTACGACTTCTTCATCTACGGCTCGGCCTCGGCGCTGGTCTTCAACCAGGTCTTCTTCCCGCAGGTCTCGCCCGGTCTCGGCACGATACTGTCCATGGCCACGATCGGCATCGGCTACGTCGTGCGCCCCGTGGCGGGCATGGTCATCGGGCACTTCGGGGACCGGGTCGGCCGCGGCCGCATGCTGGTGCTCACGCTGCTGATGATGGGGGTGGCCACCTTCCTGATCGGCTGTCTGCCGACACCGGCCACCATCGGCGCGGCCGCCCCCGTCCTGCTGGTCCTGCTCCGTGTCGTCCAGGGCATCTCGGCGGCCGGCGAGTCGGTGGGCGCGGTGACCATGGCGATGGAACATGCGCCGAGCAACCGGCGCGCTTTCTACGGCAGTTGGGTGAACACGGGCGCCGTCGCCGGCATCCTCCTCGCTTCCCTGGCCTTCCTGGCCGTGTCCTCACTGCCACAGCCGGACCTGCTGGCGTGGGGCTGGCGGATACCGTTCCTGGCCAGCGCCCTGGTCGTGGGCGTCGGTCTGTGGATCCGGCTGAGGCTGCCCGAGCCGGAGGTCTTCGAGGCGGCCAGGACCGAAACCGAGCGGGAACTGCCCATCAAGGCGGTCTTCCGCGAACACTGGGCCACCATCCTCAAGGTCGTCGTCCTGGGCCTGTTCAGTGTGGTCTCGACGATCTACGCCGCCTTCGCCATGGCCTACGCCGGACAGCTCGGGCTTCCCCGCTCCGTGATGCTCCAGGCCGTGATCCTCACCGCCTCACTGAGCCTGGTCGTCCAGCCCTTCGCCGGGATCCTGGCCGACCGCATCGGCCGCAAGCCCGTGTTCATCGCCGGCAACCTGGTCTGCTCCGTCGCGGTGTTCGCGGTCTTCTGGTCGATCAGCACGCGCAACGTCCCGCTGATCTTCCTGAGCTCGATCCTCCTCATGACGGTCGGATACGGCCTCGTCAACCCGCTGGGCCCGCCCATGGTCGCCGAACTCTTCCCCACCCGGATCCGCTACTCGGGCGGCGCGACGGCCTCCCAACTCGGCCTCGTCGCCACCGGGTTCGCCCCCACCATCGCCGCCGCCGTCATCCGTCCCGGCCCCACCGGCTGGATCCCGGTCGCCGTGCTCACCGCCGTGTGCTGCCTGGCCTCCGCCACTGTGGTCCTGTTCGGCGTACGGGAGAACTACCGGACCCCCACCGAGGAACTGGGCCTCAGGCCGGAAACCGCATGACCCCTGGGGCGGCGACGGACCCCCGCCGCCGCCCCACACCCCCCCTTCCTCCCCTCACAGAAGAGGCTCCCCGTGCCGAAACACCCCGTCCTCGTCGAGCACGACGTCGAGGCCAAGATGACCGACGGCACCGTCCTGCGGGCCACGGTCTACCGGCCCGACCGGGACGGCGAGACGTTCCCGGTCCTGCTGACGCGCACTCCCTACGGCCGGGACCTGGCTGTCAACTCCGCCTACTTCAACCCGCTGACCGTCGCCGCCGCCGGTTACGTCGTGGTGATGCAGGACTGCCGGGGCCGCTTCGGTTCCGAGGGCTTCTTCGACCCCGCCGTGCACGAGGCCGCCGACGGAGCCGACACGGTCACCTGGGCGGCGGGGCTCCCCGCCAGTGACGGCCGCGTCGGCATGTGGGGCCGCTCCTACTTCGCCGAGACCCAGTGGCGGGCCGCCGCCACCGCCCCCGAACCGCTCAAGGCCCTGGCCCTCGGTGTGTCAGCCGGCGGCACCGCCAACGACGGCGCCCTCTACCGCGGCGGAGCCCACGAGTTCGGCTCCCGCTTCACCTGGGGACACACCGCCATCACCCCCAACGCCCTGGTCCGCGAGTTCGCCGACGCCCCCGACCAGCGCGAGGCCGCCCTACGCGACTGGCTGGCGCTCGACCAGGACGTGGTCGCCGGAGACGTCTTCGACACCCTGCCGATCCGCGCCCTCGGCTCCCGCCTCAACACCTTCATGAACACCCACATCATGGGCTCGGCCGGGCAGGGCCCAGGCAGCCCCGTCACCGAGCTGTGGGACAGCGCCACCGCCCACCCCGTCGACGCGGCCACCCTGCACATCGGCGGCTGGTTCGACATCTTCGCGCCGGCCACCCTCGCCCAGTACCGCATGCAGCTCGCACACCGCCGCACCCGCTCCCTCCCACCCCCGCGCCTGGTCATCGGGCCCTGGACACACAGCGACTTCTCCGGCGACTTCCCCGACCTCAGCCTCGGCATCGCCGCCTCGTCCGGCGCCATGGGCGGCTACGGCGACCTCACCGCGATGCACATCGCCTGGTACGACGCCGTCCTCAAGGACGACGACACCGCGCTGCGCCGCATCCCGCCGGTACTGCTGTACTTCCTCGGCGAGAACCGCTGGCGCGGCTTCGAGGAGTTGCCCACTCCCGCCGAGCACCGCACCTGGTACCTGGCCGACGGGGGCCGCCTCCTCGACGACCCCGCCAGCGACTCCCGTGCCACCTACGACTACGACCCGCTCGACCCCGTACCGACCGTCGGTGGCGCCACGATGATGCACGGCTTCAGGCCGGGCCCGGCCGACCAGCGGCGCGTCGAGGCCCGCGACGACGTCCTCACCTTCACCTCCGAACCGCTCACCGCACCACTGACCCTCTTCGGCGAGGTCCGCGCCACCTTCCACGCCTCCTCCAGCGCCCCGGACACCGACTTCGTGGTGCGACTGTGCAGGGTCTCGCGGGACGGAGTCTCGATCGGCCTCAACGACGGCATCGTGCGCGCGTCCTGGCGCGACAGCTACGCCACCGGCACCTACCGCCCCGGCCACAAGCCGACACCGCTCGAACCCGGGCAGGTGTACGAGTTCGCCGTCAGCCTGTGGAACACCGCCTGCACCCTGGCCCCGGGCGAGCGGCTGCGCATCCAGGTGACCTCCAGCTGCCACCCCCGCTGGGACCGCAACCTCAACACCGGCACGCCTGCCTACGACTCGGCCGAGTCCGCCGTCGCCCACCAGTCCATCCACATGGGCGAGGACCACCCGAGCCGCGTGGTGATCGGCACCCTCTGACCCTTCCGGAGGACGGCTCCTGGCTCGCAAGAGGTCGCATCGCTCAACGAAGGCGTCGATGTCCTCGGTCCGGTACAGGAACGGTTCGCTGTCTCCATCCTCCGGTAGTGTGTCGTGTTCTCGACCCACGTCGCGCCCGTGCAGTAGCGAATCTCCTACCGCGATGTTGATCGGGAACTCTTTCAGCGCGTTCAGCCGTCGCTTCTCCGGTGCTTCCTCAGCAGCCTTTAGCACCGCGATCAGCAGTCGTAACCGGGCCACAGCCACCGCGAACGGGTTCTTGTCGCAGCCGTCCACCGAAGCCAGCGCACGCCGAATCAATGTCCAGTCGTCCACTGCCTTGTCCACGGCTCGCCACTTCGCCAGCAGCCGCTCGAACAATCCCAGCAGAGACTTCAGCAGGGCGCTGACCTGCGGAAACGTTCATTTCGTCCTGTCGGATCGTCAACTTTGCCTGAACGGACTGAATCCGCTGCGCGTGAGTTCAACGCCCGTTCCCGACCGGCAGTTGGTGGGGCGCTGACCTGCACCGATGTGCTATTCCGTGATCTGCCTGAGCCTCGGCAGGGGGCCTGCGAGGGCGATTGACGGGGAATTCGGGACGCTGGCAGGACGCAGGGTAAGGGAAACAGCCGCAGGAGGGTCGCCACTTCGATCCCGCTACGACGGTGGCCAACCGGAAGCGCGAGTCGGCTTCCTTCGTGTCCTGGCCCGCGGCGAGCCGCCCACCATGCCCTCGAACAGCGCGGCGCCCGCTTGCGACGCATGCCTATGTGCGGTGATGCCGCGACGCGACCGGGGCGCCCCGTGGTCTTGGGGAGCCCCGGGCAATGTTTTGAGCCGGTGTCGGCAGCGAGCGCGACCTTGCCGCTGGCGTGGCGGACTGCCATGCCGTTGGTGCCTGTCGTGACGTTGCCGGGTGGCCGACGCGGACGTCGGTCACCCGGCAGGGGGAGGGAGTCAGCTGGTGGCGTTGCTCTGGGAGATGGCGTAGACGCGACTGTCGGGGGCGCGGAAGAGCCGGAAGCGATAGTCGCTGCCGCCGACTCCGGCGCCGGGGACCACCTGGACGGTGGAGACCCACTCGGCGCCGTTGTTCTGGAGCCGAGTCATGGCCTTGTCCAGATTTGTGGTGTTGAAGCCGAAGGCGATGGATGTGGGGCTGGTGCGCCAGGGGTACTGGGGGGCCTTCGGTCCGTAGAGCTCGAACAGGGCGCCGTTTTCTGTTCCGAAGACGGAGAACTGCTTGGCTTCGTTGAGGGGGGTGAGGCCCAGGCCGTTCGCGGCGAGCTTCTTCATCGCGGGGTACTGCTCGGCGGTCAAGGCGACAGCGCCCCATTGCAGCTTGTTGATCCCTGCGGCGCCAGTGTCCTCATCACTCACCGGCCGCCGGGGGTCGGTGCCGCTTTGGGCGATGGCGTAGACGCGGCCGTCGGGGGCGCGGAAGAGCCGGAAGCGATAGTCGCTGCCGCCGGCTCCGGCGCCGGGGACCACCTGGACGGTGGAGGCCCACTTGGCGCCGTTGGCCTGCAGAGCCTTCTCGGCGGCGTCCAGGTCGGTGGAATCGAAGCCGATCGCTGTCGAGGTGGGACTGGTGCGCCAGAGGTACTGGGGGGCCTTCGGTCCGTAGAGCTCGAACAGGTTGCCGTTGGGCGTGGTGAAGACGGAGAACTCCTCGGAGCTGTTCACCAGGTTCAGGCCGAGGGCTTTCTGGGCGAATTCCTTCATCGCGGGGTACTGCCGGGCGGTCAGGGCGACCGCCCCCCACTGCAGCCTGGTGGTACCCGCGTCAGCGGTGGGGGCAGTCCTCTTCGTGCTGGGGCCGGTCTCGGCCGACGCCAGCGCCAGGGTGGTGGCCGTGAGGGATACGCCTATCACCAGCGCCCCTGCTATCGCGGTGCGGCGTGTGAATGAAGTGGTCATGAAGGTGCTCCTGGAAGGTGGGGGGGTTGGGTTGCGTTGTCATCGGTGGGTGTCGCCCCGTGCTGTTCCGCGGAGCCAGCAAGATCCCGAATTCCATGACGAGCCCACTCTGGGCGACGCCCCACCGAATAGTTGATACGTGAACAACCTAGAGCCGAATTGGTATACGCGTCAACTACTTGCGGGCGGTGTCAGATATCCACCCCCGATTAGTTCACGCATGAACTAATCGGGATAGGATGGCGCGGTGAGCACGGAACACTGGAATGCGCGAGAGAGTCAGGCGTGGCGAGGTCTGCTGGATGCGCAGCGCCTGGTGCGCGAGCATGTCGAGAGGGATCTTGCGCGCGAGACGGACCTGTCCCCGCAGGACTACACGGTGCTGGTCGCGCTGACCGAGGCGCCGGAGGGGAGGATGCGCCCCACGGACCTTGCCGCGACCATCAGCTGGGAGAAGAGCCGGCTGTCGAACCATGCGGTGCGCATGGAGAAGCGGGGTCTGGTGTCCCGCGAGGGGTATCGCGGTGACGGACGCGGTTCCGTGGTCGCGGTCACCGATGCCGGGCGTGCGGCGATCCGGTCGGCGGCGCCGCTGCACCGCGCGCACGTGAGGAAGTACTTCATCGACGCGCTGACCACAGAGCAGCAGGAGGCGCTGATCGACATCTCCGCCAGCCTTATCCGGCATGTGACCACCGCAGGTCGGGCCGAGGGGGCGGCCGACGGCTGATGCCCCTCGGGCGTGTAGTTGACGCGTGTACTACCTCCGGGTTAGGTTGTACACGTATCAACTACTTGGCGGGTGTGCCCGCCTGGAAGGTCGCGTCATGGAGTTCGGAATTTTCGGCGTCGGGGACCTGTCCCCTCACCCGGTCACGGGGAAGACGGTCAGCGAGACCGAGAGGATCCGGGGCATCGTCCGCATCGCGCGGCACGCCGACGAGGTCGGCTTCGACGTCTATGCGATCGGCGAGCACCACAACCCGCCCTTCATCTCCAGCGCGGGCGCCGCGATCCTGGCCTCCATCGCCGCGCAGACGACGGACATCACTCTGTCGACGTCGACGACCCTGATCACCACGACCGACCCGGTGCGGATCGCGGAGGAGTTCGCCACCCTGCAGCACCTCGCGGGCGACCGGGTCGACATCATGCTCGGCCGCGGGAACACCCCCGAGGTCTATCCGTGGTTCGGCCAGGACATCCGCCAGGGCATCCCCCTGGCCATCGAGAACTACGCTCTGCTGCGCCGACTCTGGGACGAGGACGTACTCGACTGGGAGGGGAGGTTCCGGGCCCCGCTGCGGGGCTTCACCTCGATGCCCCGGCCGCTGAACGGCACCCCGCCGTTTGTCTGGCACGGCTCGATCCGCTCGCCCGAGATCGCCGAGCAGGCCGCGTACTACGGCGACGGCTTCTTCGTGAACAACCTGTTCATGACCATGGAGTACTTCAAGGACTTCGTCGACTACTACCGCGCCCGCTTCGAACACCACGGCCACGGCCCCGCCGTCGGCGCGATCGTCGGCGCAGGAGGCGGCGCCTTCGTCCGCAGGAACAGTCAGGACGCCGTAGCCGAGTACATGCCCTACTTCCGTGCGGGCAGCCGCTTCCACTCCGCCGACTTCGACCAGGTCACCACGGAGACCGGGCTCACTGTCGGCAGCCCGCAGCAGGTCATCGAGAAGGTCCTCTCCTTCCCCGACTACTTCGGCCCCTACCAGCGCCAACTGTTCGGCCTGGACTTCGGCGGCGTCCCGGAGAAGACCATCCACGAACAGCTCGACCTGTTCGGCTCCGACATTCTCCCCGTCCTGCGCCGCGAAATGCCCACACCTCCGGCAGCCGGAAAGACGCGCACAGCCGCCTGAGCCGCGGCATTCCCGCCTCGCCTCCCTCTCGCCTCCCCCTGCGCACACGCCGTGCGCGGATCGCCCCCTCTGCAGTGGCGTGGGGCACCCCAGTCCCCTCTCTCTGTCCGCATCCGACCTCACGGAGAACTACGCCATGACCATCACCTTCTGGATAGTCGCCGGCCTCGGCACGCTCGTCTTCCTCGCCGCAGGCGGCATGAAGCTCGCCCGAGACCGCGCCGCCCTCAAAGAGGCCAACATGCCCTGGGTGGACGACTTCTCCGCCGGGCCCATCAAGCTCATCGGCCTGGCCGAGGTGCTCGGTGCACTCGGCCTGATCCTGCCCGCCCTGACCGACACCGCGACCGTCCTCAGCCCGATCGCCGGCATCTGCCTCGCGCTGGTCATGCTCGGTGCCGTCAAGGTCCACACCCGCCGCAAGGAATCCCCGGCCGCGCCGGCGGTACTGGCCGTGCTCACCCTCACTGCCGCCGTCCTCGGCTTCGCCGCCCTGTAGAGCCGCGGGCGCGAGACCGCCCACGCATCCAAGTCGCCGGGCGGCTGCCCCACGCCACATCACACGGCACGTCTATCGCGCCCGCGATACACCCGACCTCCCCACGACGCCCGTCGTCCGACCTTCCGGAAAGAAGTCCGTATGTCCTCCGCTGTCTCCTCCCGCCCCCTGGCCGCTTTCGCCCGCACCGTCCTGCCGGCAGCCATCGCCGCGGCGGTCGCCGTCCTCGTCGCCTACCTCCTCTTCGACATGGCGGGAGCCGACTACACCGTCACCACGTCCGGCAGCCAGAGCACGGTGAACGCGCCGATGGCCGGCATCATGACCCTCCTGATGACCCTGGTCGGAGGCGGTATCGCCCTGGCCATCGCCCGGCGGACCGCACGGCCCGGGCGGACCTTCGTCCTGCTCGTGGCGCTCGCCGTCGTCGTGATGGCGGCAGGGCCCCTCACCTCCGCCCACCAGGGCCTGACCATCGCGGCCCTCGAGGTCCTTCACCTGATCGCGGCGGCGACCGTCCTGCTCATCGTCCTGCCGCGCCTCGGCAACCGCCGGACTGCGTCATCCTGATACCCGCCGATCCAGGCAACCCGTACGCCAAGTCACGTTCACCGTGCTTGGTGTACGGGATCCTCGCTGTTCAGCTTCGAGAACGTACGAACCCGCGCGCTTCCGTCTTCGATGTTCTGGAGGTGGCGGGGGCGTGGAGCCGTTGCGCTCCCTACCGCGAGCACCGTGCCGCCCTCGAAGACCTCATTGCCTGCTGCCGCAATCGGCTCGATGTCAGCCGTACCCTTCCATCCGCGCTCCGTTCGGGACGCGTTCGGGACCCTGACGCCGGTTCTCCTCGGTGGGGTGGTGGTGGAGGTCAGTCGGTGGAGAAGCCGGCCAGCATCGCGGCCGGATAGCGGCTGCCGGCCGAGCCGTGCGGCAGGATCTCGGCGATGCGCCCGAGGTCGGCGTCGGTGAGTGCGGCGTCGGCGGCGCCGGCGTTCTCCTCCAGGCGGACGGCGCTGCGCGTGCCGGGGATCGGGACGACGTCCTGGCCCTGGTGGAGCAGCCAGGCCAGTGCGAGCTGGGCGGTGGTGAGGCCCTTGGTGGCGGCGAACTCCTTGAGCTGGTCGGTGGCGCGCAGGTTGTAGGTGTAGTTGTCGCCCTGCCAGCGCTCGTCCCAGCTGCGCATGTCGTCCGCGGGATACTGGTCGGCGGGCTTGACCACGCCGGTCAGGAAGCCGCGGCCGAGCGGGGAGTAGGGCACCAGGCCGATGCCGAGCTCCCTCAGGACCGGCAGGATCTTCTCCTCCAGCTCGCGCTCGAAGAGCGAGTACTCGTACTGCAGCGCGGTGACCGGTGTGACAGCGTGGGCGCGGCGGATGTACTGCGGTCCGACGTTGCTCAGGCCGAAGTACTTCACCTTCCCCTCGGCGATCAGTTCGCCGACCACGCCCGCGACCTCCTCGACAGGCACGTCGGGGTCGGAGATGTGCTGGTAGAAGAGGTCGATGTAGTCGGTCTGCAGGTAGCGCAGGCTGTTCTCGGCGACCCTGCGGATGTTCTCCGGGCGGCTGTCGACCCCGGAACCCAGCGGCTCGGCGGCCACGTCGAAGCCGAACTTGGTGGCCAGCACCACCTCGGAGCGGAAGTCCTTGACCGCCTTGCCCAGCAGGGCCTCGTTGCTCCCGGTGCCGAGGCCGTACAGCTCGGCGGTGTCGAAGAAGTCGATTCCCAGTTCGTGGGCGCGGCGGATGGTCGCGACGCCCTCCTCGTCGTTCGAGGCGCCGTACGCCATGGTCATCCCCATCACGCCCAGACCGAGCGCCGAGACGCTCAGGCCCTGGGAGCCCAGATTGCGGTGCTGCATGGATCCACTTCCTCAGTACTCGCCGGTTCCACTCCGAACGGTTCAAACCAAACCGTTTGGTTTGAACCTAGAGCCGGAAAGCCCTCAGCGTCAAACCGAACAGTTCGGTGTCCTATCCTGTGGTTGTGTCCAACCCTCTCGACGCCGGCCAGACCGCCGCCCCCGCATCCGCTCCCGACGGCGGCGACACGACGCGGGAGCGGATCCTCACCGCCGCCATGGAGGAGTTCGCCCGCCACGGCATCGCCGGCGCCCGCGTGGACCGCATCGCGAAACTCGGCAGGACCAGCAAGGAACGCGTCTACGCCTACTTCCGCAGCAAGGAAGCGCTCTACGCCCACGTCGCCGCACGGGAACTGGCCGTGATCGCCGAGGCCACGCAGATGGACCCGTCCGACCTGCCCGGCTACGCGGGCCGCCTGTTCGACTACTTCACCGCCCGCCCCGACCACCACCGCCTGATCACCTGGGGCCGCCTGGAACTGTCAGGTTCCGAGGCTGCCGAGGACGATCCCACTCCGGCAGTCATCGCCCGCAAAATCGGCCAGCTCAGCCAGGCACAGCGGGCCGGACAGCTCGATCCCGCCTGGGATCCCGCCGACGTCCTCGCCCTGATCAACCAGATCGCCACCACCTGGGCAGCCCAGCCCGAACTCAGCCAGGCCGCGACCGAACACGCCGCGGACCGCACCCTCGCAGCCCGGCGCGCCGCCGTGGTGACCGCAGTCGAGCAGCTGTTCCCCCGGACACGCTGAGGCCACCCGCACCAGCGGCACCCCTGCACGGAAGCCCCGGGTCGCGCTCCACAAGGAAGAGCGATGTCGCCCCAGAGGGGACCGGCAGGACCGGCAAGGGGCGACTCCGACCGACGTCCTCGCACTCCCACGACCCGCAGAGCACGCGAGCCCTCCGCCTCCGGCAGCCCGGTCCTGCCGCCAGTCGAAGAGACTGACCTCTCGCCAGGATCCTATGAATCAGCGGCCGTTGGGGCCGCATCGCCGACAGCGACGGCGGGGAACAGTCGCTGAACAGCTGCGACGATGGCCGCCCGGTGGGCCGCCATGAACGCGTCGCGTTCCGCGCCGACGGGAACGAGGCCGGTCTGGCCTGCCCACGACAGCGCCAGCTGACTGACGAACACGAGGATGTCCTCGGGCTCCCACTCGGGATCGAGGTGGCCTGCCTCCTGCGCCTTCCGCAGCTGCTCGATCTTGCCCCGCAGGGACTCCTGCACCGGGTCGTCGGAAGGAGTCTCCCCGGCGGGGAGTTCCAGCTGGCCCCACATCATCAGCCGGTGGCGTTCGGGATGGCTCGTGGCGTGGTCGTGCATCCGGCCGGCGTAGCCCGGAAGGTCGGTGGGATCCAGCGGGACCGCTTCGGCCATCGCCGCGAGTTCCCGGCCGGCGACGAAGCGGTACAACGCCTCCTTGCTGCGGAAGTACGCGTACACGCGCTCCTTGCCGGTACGCGCGGCCTTGGCGATCCGCTCGACACGCGCTCCCGCGATGCCATGGCGGGCGAACTCGGCGGTGGCCGCAGCGATGATGCGATCGCTGGTGGCGTCGATGCTGCTACGGGGAGGCATGTATCCAGTTTATCAGACCGAACCGTTCGGTCTTGACAGGGCACTCGACGCGTGTACGATCGAACCGAAACGTTCGGTCTGACTTACAGGAGCACCTCATGCAGCAGCGCAATCTGGGCCGGCAGGGTCTGACCGTGTCCGAGCTCGGCTACGGCGCGATGGGCACCGCCGTCGGCTACGGCCCCTCGGACGACACCGGATCGATCACCGCGATCCGCCGCGCACACGAACTCGGCGTGACCCATTTCGACACCGCGGAGATGTACGGCTGGGGGGAAGGCGAGAAGCTGCTCGGCAACGCTCTCGCACCCATCCGTGACGAGGTGACCATCGCGACCAAGTTCGGCCTTACCCCGACCTTCGCCCCGAACTCACGGCCGGAGCACATCCGGGAGGTCGTCGACAACAGCCTCCGCAACCTGAACACCGACGTGATCGACGTGCTCTACCAGCACGGTCCCGACCCCAGCGTCCCGATCGAGGACGTGGTCGGCGTGATGAAGGAGTTCGTCGACGCCGGCAAGGTCAAGTACCTCGGCCTGTCCAACACCGACAGCGACGCCATCCGCCGGGCCCACGCGGTGCACCCGATCTCCGTCCTTCAGCACGAGTACTCGATCTTCGCCCACGACTCCGAGCAGTTCTTCCCCGTACTGGAGGAGCTCGGCATCGGGCTCGTCGCCTACTCCCCGCTCGCCCGCGGCTTCCTCAGTGGCGCCGTCAAGTCCCGCGAGCACTACGACGCGGGCGACTTCCGCCAGATGATTCCCTGGTGGGCCCCGGAGAACTTCGACCAGAACCTCTCCATCGTCAACGAGCTCACCAAGATCGCGGAGAGCAAGGACGTCACCCTGTCGCAGCTCGCCCTGGCCTGGCTGCTCGCGAAGAAGGACTACATCGTCCCGATCCCCGGATCCCGCAGCCCCGAGCGCGTCGCGCAGAACGTCGCCGCCGCCGACCTCAAGCTGACCGCCGACGACCTCGCCCGCATCGCCGAGATCGCACCCGACGGCGCCATCGGCGGACGAGGTATGTGACACACCCGTCCGACAGAAATCTTCCTTGCCCGCATGGGAAAGGACCCGCATACGGCATGGGCCCGCGCCCCCTCGGGAGGGGGCGCGGGCCCATGCCGTCATTGCGGCGCCTGCGCACCAAGTCGGCTCCCACAGCGGAGTTGCGGCGATGCCTGCGCAGAAGGGGGCGTCGCCGTCCCGCCGGAGGTACGGACCGCCCTCGACGCCGGCATCGAGACCACGCGTCCGCCCGCCAATACCGCCGTACAGGTGGCCGACCTGTACCGGCCGGAACTCGTGTTTGAGGTGGAAGACCTCGCCATCGTCCCGTGGTGACTGGGCAAGCCCCTGCAGGCGCCTCTCAGAGTTGGGCGCACGGGGGAGGAATCTCTCCCTCCTTCCTTGGCGCGAGACGTGGAAGTCTCGCCGATCAGGCGGTCGTCAACGTCGATTCGTCGTGCTGCCGGTCTCGGCTTTCGTCTCACGGTTCCACCCTGGAAGGGGCACCCCATTGAGTCAGGATCTTGGGCGTAGAGGATTTCTCGGGCTCACAGGTGCGAGCGTCGCCGGTGCGGCACTCGGGACGGGTGCCTTCGCCCCCTCCGGCGCCTCGGCGAACTCCCGCGGTGGCCATGGCACCCGGTCGGTCGTCGTCACCACGCGCTCGGGCAGGGTGCGGGGGGTCGAGCGCAGCGACGGTGCGCTGGTCTGGAAGGGCATGCCCTATGCCGCTGCGCCGACCGGACGGCGACGCTTCGCTCCACCGCAGCCGGCAGCGTCGTGGACGGGGGTGCGCGACGCGACAGAGTACGGCCATGCCGCACCGCAGGTGCCTCTGCTGCCGGGCCTGCCGGAGACGCCGAACCAGAGCGAGGACTGTCTATACCTCAACGTGTGGTCCCCGTCGACCACCGGGAAGAAGCCGGTGATCGTGTGGATCCACGGCGGCGGGTTCATCGCCGGGACGGGCAACGACCCGACCTTCGACGGAGCGCAGTACGTACGGCGGGACTGCGTCGTCGTCACCTTCAACTACCGGCTGGGCGCCTTCGGCAGCCTGTACCAGCCGGACCGCTTCGGTTCGGGGAACCTGCGGCTGCTGGACCAGATGGCCGCGCTGCGCTGGGTGCGCGACAACATCGCCGCCTTCGGCGGGGACCCGTGGGCCGTCACCGTCATGGGTGAGTCGGCGGGCGCCATGTCCATCGGCGCGCTGCTCGGTACGCCCAAGGCACGGGGGCTGTTCCGCCGGGCCGTCATCCAGAGCGGCGGCCCGCGCCCCGTCCACACCGCCGAGTTCGCGTCCGCGACCCGGGAGGCGGTCATGCGCTCCCTCGGAGTCTCGGACGCCTCACGCCTGACGGCGGTGTCGACCGCGGAACTGCTCGACGCCTCGGTGCAGGCCTCGAACGATCCTCAACTGCTGGAGCCGTTCGGCCATGTGATCGACGGGCAGGTGCTGCCCCGGCATCCGCTGGGGGCCGTGGACGGGAGCGTCGATCTGCTGATCGGCACCTGCAACATGGAGATCGAGCCGTTCATGGGCTCGCCGGTCTTCCCGCGCCGCTTCGAGACCCTCGCACGCCAGGCCACGGGCGACCGTGCCTGGGACCGTCTCCTCAAGGTGTACGGCGACACCGCTCTCCCCGGTCACACGACCCTCAACGACGTGCTCAGCGGCTGGTTCGTCGTGATGCCGTCGGTGTGGCTGGCCGAGTACGCCCACCGAGCCGGCGCCAACGTGTGGCAGTACACCTTCGACTACGCGCAGGCCGGCCCCTTCGGGCCCACCCACGGCAGCGACGTCCAGTACACCTTCGGCAACTTCGGGCAGGGCGACTTCACCGGTGCCGCGCCGACCGACCTCCCGACGGCACGGGCCCTGTCCTCGAAGATGGTGGACGCGTTCGCCGCGTTCGCCCGCCACGGTTCCCCTGCGACCCAGGCGCTGCCGAACTGGCCGGCCTTCACTCCTCGCCATCGGGCCTGCCTGTCCTTCGACGTGGAGCCGCGTCTGGTCGACGACCGCCTTGCCGACGCCCGGCGCGAGGCGTGGGACGGGGTCGATCCCTTCGCCGTCTGCTGACACCTGACGATGCCCTGGGGGCCGCCGTCCATTGCGTGACGGCGGCCCCCACGCCGTCATCGGGCGACGTAGCCGCCGTCGACGGGGAGGGCGACGCCCACGACGAAACCCGCTCCCGGGCTGCACAGCCACAGGACCGCCTGGGCGATCTCCTCGGCCGTACCGAGGCGATTGATCGGCTGGTTGGCCTCGGCCTCGGCGCGGTCGAGTTCCCCCTTGGTGATCATGTCGCGGACCATGGGGGTGTCGATGGTGCCGGGGCAGACGGCGTTGATCCGGATGCCGCGCGGGGCGTACTCCAGAGCGGCGCTGGTGGTCAGGCCGATCACCCCGTGCTTGGAGGCGTGGTAGGAGGCACGGCCGGGGAGGCCGACCAGGCCGCCGAGCGAGGAGCAGTTGACGATGGCGCCGCTGCCCTGGGCGCGCATGTGCCGCAGCTCGTGCTTCATGCAGGCCCACACGCCACGGAGGTTGATGGCGTTGACGCGGTCGAACCGCTCGGCGGGTTCGTCGGCGGCGTCGCTGGGCGGGATCTGGATACCGGCGTTGTTGAAGGCCGTGTCGAGGCGGCCGAAGGTCTCCACAGTGCGGTCGACCGCGGCGGCGACCTGCTCTTCGTCGCTGACGTCGCAGGTGACGGCGAGGACGTGGTGACCCGCGCCGGCGAGTTCTTTGACCGCCGCGTCGAGCGCCGCTTCGTCGATGTCGGCGAGAGCGACGGCGGCTCCGGCCTCGGCGAAAGCGCGGGCGGTCGCCAGGCCCATGCCGGAGCCGGCGCCCGTGACGAAGGCGACCTGGCCGGTGAAGTCGTAGGCGGGGTTCACGTTTTTCTCCCGTTGAGAGTGGGCCGGGTCAGGAGGCGGCTTCGATGGTGACCTTGGTGGCGGTGGCGAGGCGTTCGGTGTCGCCGTTCACGCGGCCGAGGATGATCAGGCCGGCGTCGCTGGAGCCGCTGCCGCGGTAGTAGAGGGCCAGATTGCCCCAGGGGGCGTAATAGGCCAGGTCACCGGGCTTGGCCTCGGCGGCGTCCGGGGCGCCGGAGGTGGACAGTCGACGCGGCAGATCGGCGATCCGCTCCGTCTGGTGGAAGTCGCTCAGGTTCAGGGTGAGCGGGAGCAGGGCGGCGAAGTCGCGGGCCGTGGCGCTGTCGTCGAGGGTGGCGTCGACCTGGTGGCCGTCGATGGTGAGCCTGATGTTCATGGCGGTGCTCTTGTCGTCGGACGGTGTGACGGGTGCGGTGGCAGTCGGTGTTCGCTGTGCCGCGGAAGCGGAGGACGCGGAAGCGGAGGACGGGGAAGACGGGGAGGGCGGCGCCTCGTCGGTGCAGGCGGCCACCGCGAGCAGTAAGGCTGTCGGGACGGCACGGGCAAGGCCGACACGGGTGGTTGTGGTCACGGCGTCCTCCAGAGCATCAGTCGGGCAGGGGCTCGGCGTAGTGGCGGAAACCGTCCCTCTCGTGGTGAATGTCGTACAGACGCCGGGCCAGGACGTCGGGGCTGCTGTGCTCGGCGTCGGGCCGAATCGCGCCCGGGGCGATCAGCTGGGCGACGTGGATGTTCTCCGGAGCGAGGGCGTCGTGGAGCATGCGGGCGTACGCGCTCTCGGCGGCGAAGGCGACGGAGGTGCCGGCCCGGTCGGGGTGCGGGCGTACGGCGCTCCCGCCGTTGACGAACAGCAGGGTGCCGCGGCCGAGCTCGCGCATGCCGGGCAGGACGGCGTTCACCGCGCTGACGGGCCCCTTGACGGAGAAGGCGAGGGGCGCGTCGAGGTCGTCGGCAGTCGCGTCGAGGACCGGCTTCATGAAGTCGGCACGGGGCACGGGGCTGTACTGGAGGATCTCGACGGGTCCCAGGGCGGTCGCGGCCGCGTACAGGGCCTCGTTCAGCGACTCGATGTCGAGTACGTCGGCGGTGAAGCCGCGGGCCTGGACGCCGTCGCGGGCCAGCTCGGCCGCCAGCTCCTCCAGTCGCTGCGGATTGCGAGCGATGAGGGCGACGGAGTGGCCGGCGGTTCCGAAGCGGCGGGCGGTGGCGAGCCCGAGGCCGGGGCTGGCGCCGATGAGTGCAAAGGTCGTCATGGTGACTTTGCTTTCGCAGGGATTCGTGCTCGGTCAGGGCTGGAGAAGGGCCTTGGTGACATGCCGCAGCCGGGGGTGTGCAGCAGCTGTTCGATGTCGAGCGTCACACGCGAAGGCAGGGGCGAAAAGCGGAGGGATCTATCGGGGGAGGGAAACATCCTGGGTGGAAACTCTCCCTCCTTCCTCAGGTTCGATCAGTGCCATGCTGGGCAGCATGACCGGCAATGTGCCCCTCAATGAGCTGGGAGAATTCCTCAAGAAGCGCCGTTCGGAGCTGAGTCCGCGCGCTGTCGGCCTGCCCGAGACAGGTGGGCCCCGCCGTGTGGACGGGCTGCGGCGCGAGGAGGTCGCTCAGCTCGCCAGCATCAGCACCGACTACTACACGCGCCTCGAACAGGGCCGTATGCAGGCGTCCGCACCCGTACTGGACGTGCTCGCCCGGGTGCTCCATCTGGACGACGACGAGCGCGGCTACCTCTTCCAGCTCGCGGGCCGGACCACCACCCGTACCCGGCGGCGCGGTCGGCAGACGGTCCAGCCGCAGCTGCAACGGGTCCTGGACGACCTCACCGCCACCCCGGCCATCGTGCAGGGCAGGCGCGGGGACATCCTGGCCTGGAACGCCCTGGCCGCCGCGCTGGTCACCGACTTCTCCCGCATCCCGGAGAAGCACCGCAACTATCCCCGGCTCATCTTCACCGACCCGGCCATGCGCACCCTGTACGCCGACTGGAACGCCTCCGCCCAGATCGCCGTCGCCCAGCTGCGGATGGAGGCCGCGAGGTATCCGGAGGACCCTCGGCTGATCGAGCTGGTCGGTGAACTGTCCCTGCGGGACAAGCAGTTCGCCCAATGGTGGGGCGAACACCGCGTCGCCGCCCGCACCGTGGGCACCAAGACCCTCAACCACCCGGTCGTCGGCGAACTCGTCCTCGACTGGGACACGTTGACCGCCAACACCGACCCCGACCAGCACCTCACCGTCTGGACCGCCGCCCCCGGCTCCCCCACCCACGACCGGCTGCGCATCCTCGCCTCCTGGGCCGCCGACCAGCATCTGCCGGCCTCTCCCCCTCTCGCCTGAGGTCCGGCGAACACTGTCCTGAGGCGGCCTTAGAAGGTGAGGACGATCTTTCCGCGGGCGTGGCCGGTCTCGCTCAGCTCGTGCGCCGCAGCCGCGTTGTCGATGGTGAAGGCAGCCGCGAGCGGCACGGTGAAGCGGCCCTGCTGGGCGAGGGCGGCGGCCGCGGCGAGTCCTTCGACCGCCTGCGGGTCCGCTCCGGGGCCCGCCGAGGTCGACAGGTGGACTCCGTGCTTCGCGGCGTTCAGGTCGGCGATGGTCACCACCCGGTCCGGGCTTCCGGCGATCTCCACCAGATCGGGCAGCGAGCCGGATCCGGCGCAGTCCAGGACGGCGTCGACCCCGTCCGGCGTCAGGGCGGCGACCCGCTCGCCCAGCCCGGGTCCGTACGTGGTCGGTATCGCCCCCAACTCCGCGACGAACTCGTGATTGTGGGCGCCGGCCGTCCCGATGACGGTCGCACCGCGGGCCACCGCGAGCTGGACGGCGACCGTGCCGACCCCACCGGCCGCGCCCTCGATCAACAGGGTCGTGCCGGCGGTGACCTTCAGCCGGTCGAGGGTGCGCGTGGCGGTCTCGACGTTGGCAGCCGCGCCGCCGGCCTCCTCCCAGCTCAGCGCGTCCGGCTTCGGCGCCCAGACCGCCAGGACGGCATACTCGGCGTTCGCACCGCCGAGCACCGCGAGATCGACGATGCCGAAGACCTCGTCGCCCCGCCGGACACCGGTGACCCCGGCGCCGACCTCGTCGACCACGCCCGCGGCATCCACGCCGAGCACGTGGGGCAGGCCCACCGGCATCAGGTCGCGGAACCGGCCCGAACGGAGGGAGCAGTCGGAGGGAGTGACACCCGAGGCCCGTACGGCCACCCTGATACGGCCCGGTCCCGCGTGTGGCTCCGGTACGTCGGAAACTTCCAGGACGCTGGTGGGGCCGTACTCGGAGAAGGTCAGTGCTCTCATGGCCTCGGACGCTAACGGAACACCCCGTCCGTTTGGCTAAAGTGAGAGCGGTGACGAACCGTTTGCCTCACTCCCTGCGCTCCGATGCCCGGGACAACCGCGAGCGCATCCTCGCCGCGGCCCGTACGACGTTCGCCGAGCAGGGGCTGGACGTCGCGATGCGCGAGGTCGCGCGACGGGCCGAGGTCGGCCCCGCGACCCTCTACCGGCACTTCCCCACCAAGGAGGCGCTGGTCACCGAGGCCTTCAGCGAGCAGATGACGGCCTGCAGCGCCCTCGTCGACGAGGGACTGGCCGATCCGGACCCCTGGCACGGCTTCTGCCTGATGGTCGAGAAGGTGTGCGAAATGCACGCACGGGACCGGGGCTTCACCGCGGCGTTCGTCTCGGCCTTCCCCCGCGCGATCGACTTCGCCGCGGACCGGGAGCGGGCATGGGGCAAGGTCGCGGAACTCGCCCGCCGGGCCAAGGCAGCGGGCGGACTGCGCCCGGACTTCGTCCTCGACGACCTGATCATGATGCTCATGGCCAACGGCGGCATCCGGACCACCTCGACGACCGCCGCAGTGGCCGCCTCACGACGCTTCGCCGCGCTGCTGATCCAGGGCATGCGCGCCCAGCCGGCCATCCCCGCACTGCCACCGGCGGTCCGGCTGCCGCTGAGGGTTGTGACCTAGTTCCGCGTCAGGCAGCGGGCACCCCTCTGACGGGCGTCCGCGCACAGGCGTCACCCTCCGATGGCTGACATGGGTCGGTCCGGCTGGACGAAGGACGGGTCGTCCAGGCCCGCGCCTGCCTTCTTGCCCCACATCGCCTCGCGCCAGATGCGGGCTATCTCCTCGTCCGGGGCGTCCGAGCGGAGGGCCGCGCGGAGGTCGGTCTCCTCGCGGGCGAAGAGGCAGGTGCGGATCTGGCCGTCGGCTGTGAGGCGGGTGCGGTCGCAGGGCCGCGCAGAACGGGCGGGTGACCGAGGCGATGACACCCACGACGTGCGGGCCGCCGTCCACCAGCCAGCGCTCCGCCGGAGCCGAGCCGCGCTTGTCCGAGCCCTCCTCCGTCAACTCGAAACGGGTACGCAGGGAGGCCAGGATGTCGCCCGCCGTCACCATGCCCTCGCGCTTCCAGCCGTGCTGCGCGTCCAGCGGCATCTGCTCGATGAACCGCAGCTCGTAGTCGTGCTCGACCGCCCACGCCAGCAGGTCCGGAGCCTCGTCCGCGTTCAGGCCCCGCATCAGCACCGCGTTCACCTTGACCGGGGTCAGGCCGGCCTCGTGGGCCGCGTAGAGGCCCTCGATGACGTCCTTGTGACGGTCCCGGCGGGTGAGCGTCCTGAAGACGTCCGGGCGCAGGGTGTCCAGGGAGACGTTGACCCGGTCCAGGCCCGCCGCCTTCAGGGCGGTCGCGGTGCGCTTGAGGCCGATGCCGTTCGTCGTCAGGGACATCTGGGGGCGCGGGGCCAGGGCCGCGACCCGCTCCACGATGCCGACCAGACCCGGTCGCAGCAGGGGCTCGCCGCCGGTGAAGCGGACCTCCTCGATGCCCAGCAGGCGGACGGCTATGTCTATCAGGCGGACGATCTCGTCGTCCGTGAGCAGGTCCGGCTTGGCCAGCCACTGCAGGCCCTCCTCGGGCATGCAGTACGTGCACCGCAGGTTGCAGCGGTCGGTCAGTGAGACGCGCAGGTCGGTGGCCACTCGGTTGTAGGTGTCGATGAGCACGTGGTTCCTGTTCCGCTCACGCCGTCAGGGGAACGTCCGAAGCAGCGACACCGGACACTCGGTGGATCGGTCCGGTGACCCGGGTCAGGGGCAGGCCGGTGCTCCGGTTGGCGTGGGCGATGATCTCGGCAGTGATGGAGATGGCCGTCTCCTCGGGGGTACGGGCGCCGAGGTCGAGGCCGATCGGGGAGCGCAGCCGGGCCAACTGCCCGTCGGTGACGCCGACTTCACGCAGCCGGCGCAGGCGTTCCTCGTGCGTGCGGCGGGAGCCCATCGCACCGACGTAGCCCACGGGCAGGTCAAGGGCGAGCCGGAGCAGGGGGACGTCGAACTTCGGGTCATGCGTCAGGACGCAGACGACGGCGCGCCGGTCGAGCCGCTGGGTGTCGAGGTAGCGGTGCGGCCAGTCGACGACGACCTCGTCGGCGTACGGAAAGCGTTGCGCGGTGGCGAAGGTGGGCCGTGCGTCGCAGACCGTGACCCGGTAGCCGAGGAACGCCCCGGCCTGCGCGAGCGCCACGGCGTGGTCGATCGCGCCGAAGACGAGCATGCGGGGAGCGGGTAGGGCGCACTCCACCAGCAGCGTCAGCGGGTCGGCGCCGCTGGTGTGCGGGCCGACCTTCACCGTCCTGGTGCCTCCCGCCTCCAGTGCGGCGCGTGCCTGGGCCAGCGCCTCCCGGTCGAGACCGGCGTTGCCGAGACCGCCGACGTGACTGCCGACGCCGCGTACGGTCATCGCCCGCCCCAGCAGCTGCCCTGGGCCCTCGACGACCGTGACCAGGGCGATGGCCCGGCCGTCGGCGGCGTCCGCCAACGCGGCGCGCGGCTGCGGGCGTTGCGGGGCGTCGATGCGCTGGACGAGGACGTCGAGTTCGCCTCCGCAGGTGAGACCGACCGCGAACGCGTCGTCGTCGCTGTAGCCGAAGCGATGTACGGCCGCCCCGGCACCGGCATCCTCGGCCAGCAGTTCGGTGCACAGTGCGTGGACGCTGCCTTCGACGCAGCCGCCCGAGATGCTGCCGAGGGCGCTGCCGTCCCGGTCGACGGCGAGCGTGGCGCCGGGTGGGCGCGGTGCGCTGCCGCGTACGGCCGTGACGGTGGCCACCGCGAGGGGCGCGCCCTCGTCCTCGTCGAGGCGCCTCAGTAGTTCCTTGCCCAGTTCGAGCATGAGTGTCGTTCCTGACAGGCGTGTTGAGGGATCAGCCCAGGAGTTTGTCGAGGGTGATGGGCAGGTCGCGGACGCGGATGCCGGTGGCGTTGTGGACGGCGTTGCCGATGGCCGCGGCCGCGCCGACCGAGGGGAGTTCGCCCAGGCCGCGGGCGCCGAGCTCGCTGACGACCGGGTCGGGCCGGTCGAGATAGTGGACGTCCAGGTCGGGGATGTCGGCGTTGACGGGCACCAGGTAGTCGGCGAGGTTTCCGGCGGCGAACCGCCCGGACTCCTCCATGGGGTTGGCCTCCAGCAGGGCGTGTCCGATGCCGAAGATGACCGCGCCGGAGATCTGGCTGCGGGTCGTCCGCGCGCTCATGATGCGGCCGGCGTCGATGACGGTCGTGAACCGGGTGACGCGGGGTTCGCCGGTGAGACGGTGCACCTTCACCTCGCAGAAGTGCGCGCCGAAGCTGTTCAGGGCGTACTGGTCGGGCGGCGGGGGCGCCGACGAGGCCGCCGTGGCCTGGACCCGGGGCAGGCCGATGGTCTGGAGCAGGCGCCGGAAGGTGACGGAGCGTCCGCCGCCGCTGATCCGACCGTCGCTGTAGGTGACGTCGTCCTTGTCCAGGCCGTGGAAGGGCGAGCGCTCGTTCTCCACCGCCTGGTCGATCAGGGCGGTGACGGCCGCGCGGGCCGCCGCCTGTACGGCGGGGACGGAGCTGGCGGTCGCCAGGGAGCCGGCGGCCATCGCTCCCGCGGGCAGCGCGGAGTCGCCCAGGTCCGCCGTGACCCGTTGCAGCGGGATGCCCAGGGCGTCCGCGGCGGTGACGGCGATGACGGTGCGCGCTCCGGTGCCGAGGTCGGCGGTGGCGGTGCCCACGGTGGCGGTGCCGTCGGCCTCGAAGCCGACCCGGGCCTGGGCGGGGATTCGGCCGCCCCCGTAGATGGCGGTGGCCATGCCCATGCCGATGAGCCAGTCGCCCTCACGGTGCGAGCGCGGCCGGGCGTTGCGGCGCGACCAGCCGAACCGCTCGGCCCCGACGCGGTAGCACTCGTCCAAGTGCTTGCCGGACCAGCGCAGCCCGGTGCCGGGGACGGTGACGGCGTAGTTCTTGCGCCGCAGCTCCAACGGGTCCATGCCGAGCTTGTCGGCCAGTTCGTCCATCGCCGTTTCCACGGCGAAGGCGCCGGGTGACTCGCCGGGGCCGCGCATCGCGCAGACCGGCGGCACGTCGAGTTCGACGAGACGCTGGTCGATCGCGAGGTTCTCCGTCTTGTACAGCAGGGTCGAGGTCCCCTGGGCGGGGAGCATGGGCCATGCGCTGACGGCGGGATCCTCCGCGTCCGACTCGTGCGCGACCACCTTCAGCGTGCCGTCGGCCGAGGCGCCGAGCCGCACCCGCTGGGTGAGGGCCGAACGGTGGCCGGTGAGGACGAAGACCTGCTCGCGGGTGAGGACCAGCTTCACGGGCCGCTTGAGTTCCCGGGCCGCGGCGGCCGCGAGCACCGGCTCGCTCCAAGTGGGCGCCTTGCTGCCGAACCCGCCGCCGACGTAGGGGTTGACCACCCGTACCCGGTCCGGCTCGACCCCGATGCGTGCGGCGATGCTCTGGGCGTGGATCAGCGGGGCCTGGGTGCCAGTGTGGATGGTCAGGTGCCCTTCGTGCCAGATGGCGAGGGCGGCGTGCGGCTCCATCGCGGCATGGCTCTGCGCGGGCTGGGTCACGGTCGTGCTCACGGTGACGTCGGAGGAGCGCAGGGCGTCCTCGATCGAGTCGACCCCGGCTGCCAGCACGGTCGACCTGGCCGGTCCCCCACGGTCCGAGGGCGGCGCCGTGGTGCCCGGTGACTCGGCCGACAGGGAGGTCCGCGGCTCCTGCGCGTCGTAGGTGGCGGTGACGAGACCGGCGGCATAACGGGCCTGCTCGAAGGTCTCGGCGACGACCAGGCCGATGATCTGGCCGCGGTAGCGGACTCTGGTGTCCTGGAGCGGGGCGTAGTTCTCGACGATGGGGCCGCCGGCCGGCGCGTAGAGCTTGAGCGGGTTGAACGGCGTGTACACGGCGACGACACCGGGGGCCTTGGCCGCCGCGGTAGTGTCCATGGCGCGCACGGTGCCCTTGCCGATCGTGGCCTGCACGAGATAGCCGTACGCCTTGCCCTGTGCCTGGTAGTCGGCGGCGTACCTGGCCCGTCCGGTGACCTTGGGCCGGGCGTCGACGCGGTCGAGGTCGCGGCCCACGGGAGACAGCGTCATCGGGCACCTCCGAGCTCGGTCAGGGCGCGCTGCACGGTCCGGCGCACCAGGGTGGTCTTGTAGGCGTTGTGGGTCAGCGGGCGGGCTCCGTCGTCGGCGAGCGCCGCCGCCTCCTCGAACGTGGCGGCCGTGCGGGGGCGGCCGGCCAGGGCGCGTTCCACCGCCGACAGCCGCCAGGGACGGGTGCCGACACCGCCGACCGCGACACGGGCCTCGACGACGGTGTCCCCGTCCAGGCGCAGGGCCACCGCGGCCGAGGCAAGGGCGAACTCGTACGACTGCCGGTCACGGATCTTCAGGTACGACGAGCGCCGCGCCCAGGCCAGCGGGGGCACGATGACCCCGGTGATCAGCTCGGCAGGCTTCAGCGCGTTCTCGATGTGCGGGGTGCTGCCCGGCAGCCGGTAGAACTCCCGCAGGGGGATGGCGCGTTCGCCGTCGGGGCCGCGCAGGCTCAGGACCGCGTCCAGGGCCATCAGGGCGACGGCCAGATCGCTGGGGTGCGTCGCGACGCAGGAGTCGCTGGTGCCGAGGATCGCGTGGATGCGGTTCTCGCCGTGGAGGGCGGAGCAACCGCTGCCCGGTTCGCGCTTGTTGCAGGGGGTGGTCACATCGCGGAAATAGCCGCAGCGGGTGCGTTGCAGCAGGTTGCCGCCGATGCTCGCCATGTTGCGCAGCTGGGGGGAAGCGCTCAGGTCCAGTGCCTGGCTGATGACGGGGTAGTGGGTGCGGACCAGGGGGTGCGCGGCCACGTCGCCCATGCGCTCCAGCGCACCGATGCGCAACCCTCTCTCGTCACGGGAAATGCCGTGCAGCGGAAGGCGGTTGATGTCGACCACACTGCGCGGGGTCAGCACGCCGAGCTTCATCAGGTCGACCAGGGTCGTGCCGCCTGCGAGGTAGGCGCTGGAGTCGTTCGACCGGTCCAGTGCGGAGCGCACGCTGGTGGGTGCGGTGAATCCGAAGGTGCGCATCAGCTCATCGCCTTCTTGCCGTCCTGCACGGCCCGCACGATGTTCGGGTAGGCACTGCACCGGCAGATGTTGCCGGACATGTGCTCCCGGACCTCGTCGTCGGTGTGCGCGCGCCCCTCCTCGACCAGCGCCACGGCCGACATGATCTGGCCCGAGGTGCAGAAGCCGCACTGGAACCCGTCGCGGTCGACGAACGCCTGCTGCATCGGATGCAACCGGTCGGCGGAGGGTTCCAGGCCCTCGATGGTGGTGACCTCGCTCCCGTCGGCCGCCGCCGCCAGCGTCAGACAGGACAGCACCCGGCGGCCGTCCACATGGACCGTGCACGCACCGCACTGGCCGCGGTCGCAGCCCTTCTTGGTGCCGGTCAGCTCCAGCCGCTCGCGCAGCGTGTCCAGGAGTGTGGCGCGGGGGTCCAGGTGCAGGGTCTGCGCGCTGCCGTTCACCTTCAGGCGCACGGTCAGCGTGCCGTCCGGCGCGGAATCGGCGGGGGTCGAGCCCTGGGCCACACCGACGGCTCCGACGCCGACGGCCCCCACGGCGGCGGTGCCGCCGAGGAAGCCGCGACGGGAGAACCGGGAGCCGGTCTGCCTGTGTTGGCCTGTGGATTCCTGCATGAGCGCTCCTGGGTGCCTCGTCGGGGAAGGGTCCATGGGCACCGGGCGTCAGACATGGGCCGTCGCATTCCGGCCCGTACAGCCCGGTGGACGCTCAGCATGGCAAGGACCCGGCAGCGGAGGGAGGGACCGTTTGTCCGCCCATCGACGATCCCTGGCTGAGGTCTTGCCGGGCACGCTCAGGCGCTGATACGCCCGTGCGCGAGCACGTTGAGGAGCTGGAGCTTGTCGTGGTCCTCCGAGCCCGGGGTCGCCGTGAAGACCAGCAGGGCCTGGGCCTGGTTCTCGGTGAACAGCACCTGGCAGTCCAGGTCGAGCGCGCCGACCTCGGGGTGCAGCAGCGTCTTGCGCCGCCCGACCTGCACGGCGACCTCGTGCAGCTCCCACAGCTCCCTGAACTCCTCGCTGCGCCGGCACAGGTCGCCGACCATGGCCACGAGGCGCGGGTCGTCACCGCCGCGCGACAGAGCCGCGCGCAACCCCGCGACGTGCGTGCGGCTCTGTAGCGCGTGCTCGGCCCGTGCGTAGCGGTCGCGTGCCCGCGGGTCGGTGAACCACCGGTAGAAGCCGCTGCGGGCCATGCCCGTGTACTGGGTCTCGTCGCCCAGCAGCGCGGTGGCGAGACGGTTTTGTACGAGGGTCTCCGCGAGATCGGAGATGACCTGTGCCGGGGTGTCCTCCAGCCGGTCCAGTACCCGCATCAGCCCCGGGCTGACGTGCTCCTCACGGCGCACCCGTACCGGCACACCGTGCCCGGCGAGGCGGAAGAGGTGGTCGCGTTCGTCAAGACTGAGCCGCAGGGCGCGGGCCAGCGCGGCGAGGAGTTGCTCGGACGGGCGCGGGCCGCGCTGCTGTTCGAGGCGGGCGAGGTAGTCCGTCGACATCCCGGCGAGCACCGCGACCTCCTCACGGCGCAGCCCGGTCGCCCGGCGCCGCGCTCCCTTGGGGAGGCCCACGTCCTGGGGCTGAAGTGCCTCGCGGCGCCGCCGCAGGAAGTCCGCCATGGCTGCCTGATCGAAATGCTCCATACCCCCATCATCCGAGCGGGCGGTGACGGCAGCCAGGGATCGGCGATCCCTGGCTGGGCGGTAGCCGCGGACCGCCTCTCCCCGAATGGGCGGTCTGAACCGCCGACTCGTATGGCTGTAGCGTCGGAATCCGTCCCCCGACGGCTCCATCCGCTGTGGCGGTCAGGTATAGGCCAGGAGCCTCCCCGCGATCGTGACACCCGACCACGACGTGAGGGAGACGACCGCGGCGAGCCGAGCGGCGACAGGCGTCGGCTGGTCCATATCCCAGTCGGCCACGCTGCGGTAGGTCCGCCGATGGAAGACCAGGATGTTCAGACCTGCGAGCAGGATGAGGCCGAGCTTCCACGGAGCACTGCCACGGTCGGCGATGAGACTCGCGCCGGGCAGAAACATGACCACGCCGGTGGCTGCCGCGATCACGAAGCCGAGGTGTGACAGGCGGAGCAGATAGTTGGCCGCGGTCGTCACCCGCAGCGCCCGCCGGCCGAGCCCCAGCAGCCGAAGATCGAATGCCGCGGCCGGACCGATGAGGAGGGCGATACCGATGATGTGGACGCTCTCGAGCATCGGGTACAGGTAGGCCGTGCCACGGACGGCCTCGGAGAACCCGCTGTCCTCCAGCCAGGAGAAGACACTGTCCATGACGAGCGCCATCACCCTCGGGGCGAGCGTGCTCGCAGGTAGAAGGCTCCACCTGCGACGACGGCGACCAGTACGCCACCGAGCGCGGCCCACACCACGATCGGTGACGTGCCCTCGGAGTCCGCTGCGGCCGACGGGGAATCCTGGTCGGCGTCAGCGGACGGTGCGTCGCCCTCCGGATACGGGACCGTCAGTGGCGTCGCCGGGAGTTCCTCGTTGAGCACCTGGTTGACAGGCTTCCCCTCTTCGTACCAGAACACGACCGGACGGAACTCGTCGGTGTGACTCTTGCCGACGTAGCCGACGGCTTCGATCCGCTCGCCCTCGTCGAGCTCGCGGTCCAGGCCCCACATCCCCGTGAAGCTCGGCGGCGCGATGGTGACCTCCAGCTCGTCGTGAGAACCGCTGTAGGACGGTGCGGCGTTGATCGGGTCGCTGTCGGGAGCGTCCCGCAGTCCTTCAGGCAGATCGCGCTCGGGTGTGCCGGCGGGGAGATCGCTCTCGACGGTCACGGTGAAGTGGGAGTGCGGCTCGCCCCAGCGGACCTGCGAGACGGTACCCGCTATGTAGTAGAGGCGACCGGTGTCGTAGTCGTCGAACCCGTGATGCGCCTGCGCGGCACCCGCCGAGAACAGGATGAGCATCGTCGCGGAGACCAGGGACGCTGTCCATAGCCTGATGCGACGGGCGCTGGTGCGAGCCAGCGGCGCGGCGATCGTGGTGAAGCGCATGGCGAGTCGATCCTTCCGGAGGGCTTGGAGTGGTCCGCATCCAGCGGACCTCATCGTGCAGGGAACAGGGAGTGCCTGCCGTGGGAGGTACTAGGTACTGACAGGGCACTTTCAGTGGGAGTCTTCGGTGCGGACTACGACCAGGGTCTTTCGTTCGGATCAGACCGGCATGATCCGAACGAGAGGCCCTAGGCCTGGCGTGAGGCGAGTTGGACGACCGTGATGTCGGACGGTGCGCCCACGCGGACCGGTGGGCCCCAGGCACCGGCCCCCCGGCTCACGTAGAGCTGGGTGTCGCCGTAACGTTCGAGCCCGGCAACGGTGGGGTTGGCCAGTTCGGCGAGGAAGTTGGCGGGCCAGAGCTGGCCGCCGTGAGTGTGGCCGGAGAGCTGGAGGTCCACACCGTGGCGAACGGCATCGTGGATCACGACGGGTTGGTGGGCGAGGAGCACGGCGGCGCGGGAACGGTCGCGGTCACCGAGCGCCCGGACGAAGTCGGGCCCCTGGCCCTCGTCCACGCCGCGAACGTCGTTGACCCCCGCCAGGTCGAACCCCGGCAGCTCGGTGCGTGCGTTCTCCAGTGGTCGCAGCCCCAGGTCACGTACCTTGTGGATCCACTGCTCGGCGCCCGAGAGGTACTCGTGGTTGCCGGTGACGAAGTACGCCCCGTGCCGCGCCCGGAGTTGGGCGAGCGGCTGTACGGCGGAGCCGAGGTCATCGACGCTGCCGTCCACCAGATCGCCGACGACCGCGATCAGGTCGGGCTGCGTCGCGTTGATGGTGTCGACAACCCGTTGGGAGAAGCCGCGGCCCAGGATCGGGCCGAGGTGCACGTCGCTGACCACGGCGATCCGGAACCCGTGTGCGCTGCGGGGCAGTTTGGCCAGGGGAACGGTGACGCGCTTCACCTGCGGGCCACGCAGGACGCCGTACGTGCCGTGGCCGACGGTCCCGACCGCGACGGCCGCTGCGGCACCGCCCACGACGCGGGAGACGAACAGGCGCCGCGAGGGCGGGGCAGGAGCGGTGGTGGGCGACGGCTCGGGCTCCTGTACGGGCGCGGGTCCCCGTACAGCGACCCGCTCGGCAGTGTCCCGTACGTCACCCGACTCGTCGCGTTGTGTGGTGACGGACCGGAGCTCACCGGCCAGGACGAGTGCCTCGTCCCGCTCGGCTCCGGGCTCAGCAGGGTGTACCGCCGTGGCTTCCGCGCCCTGCCGCGTCTTGTGTTCCGCTCCGGTGTCCCGCCGCGCGAGCACGCGGCGCAGCAGGGGACGGACGATCTCGCCCGCCAGAAGGGCGAGCAGCAGGTACAGGAAGAGCGCCAGCCACAGGTATCCGGGCCAGGCCAGGATCTGCTGGAGGAGGAACGGCGCTCCCGCGCGGTCGGCCACCAGGGTGCCCACCGTGAGCAGGGGACCGGCCACGAAGACGACGCTTCCTGCTCGCAGGAGGGCCGAGCCCCGGGCCGTGGTGTCGCGTACGAGGCGGCGCCACGCGTACCAGTGGAGTGCACCGAAAGCGGCCAGTACGGCGATGGGGGCCAGCACATTGACCACGGCTCGGCGCTGTCCTTCCTTGAGACGTTCCCGACGATGACTCGGCCTGGGGCGGAGGCGTACCTCTACGGCTTGTGACCGGTCGCGTCACGGGACGTGCGGGTGATCCGCGACCCGATGTCCGCAGTCTGCGGAGCCCGATGGTCGCGACGGATGTCCACAGCACATTAACCAGGGGACTGCAGATCGAACGCCCCGCCAAGGGGGGCGAATTTCCTCCCTGGATAACGGCGGTCATGCCGATCAGGAGCCCGAGACGGGCATCGACGTGGTCCGTGACGGCTGGTTCAGGCAGATGGCCGACGCCGAACGCCTGCTCGCCGCCTACGAGTTGTCCTCCGGCGACACGGCACTCTCGCTCCAGACGGTGTAGGACCGGGCCCGTCGGCCCGCGCACCCTGGTCGGCGAGGTCGCGCAGTTGGTCCGGGGCCAGGGCCAGGCCGATCAGCATGTCGCCCGGTTCGTCACCGGGTCGGCCGGTGCACCGGGCGAGCCAGAAGCCCACCGCGTCGTCCACTGTGTCGCCGTCCAGGCGGGCCAAGGCGCCGCAGGACACCGATCAGAGAGGATGACACGCGAGCGCGACCCCTGTTCATGATGAAAGGCTTCGACAACCTTGATCATCAGGTTCGCGTTCACTGCTGCCAGTCGGGCTGTTCGGTCACTGTTCGATCTATCCGTCCTCGCTGCTCACGCCGCGGTGAATCGTTCGGCGGCATCCCAGAGTTCGCCTTCGCGCCGTGGGTCGTAGGACTCCTCCGACGAGTGGTCCACACGGGTGCGGTCTACGTAGGAGCCGGTCGGCGCCTGGAACGTGCCGAGGACGACGTCAGCGAGACAGCGGCCCGCGGCATTGCGGCTGGTGGCGAACGGGGTGAGGGTCATCACCGGCAGGATGCGCCGCATCGCGAACCGGGAGACGGGGTCGGCATTGCGGGCAAGGTCGGTGCCGGGGACGAAGCCCGGGTTGTAGGCGACAGCGTCGATCCCGGCCGGCAGGCGGCGCGCGTACTCGTGCACGAGGTAGATGGCGGCCAGCTTGCTCGTCGAGTACGCAGTGCGCCCAGCGACCACGGTGGCTGGCTTGGGAAAGGCGCAAGTGCGGGCGAGGACGTCCGGCGACTTCCATGCCGGGCCGGGAACCATGCCCATGTTGTGCCTGAAGTCGCCGAAGTGGGTGTCACTGGCGGTGATCACGATCCGGGCGGGAGCGATGAAGCGGTCCCAGAGCAGGCGGACGAACAGGTGGTTGGCGAGCACGTTTACGGCGAAGGTGGACTCGAACCCATCGGGTGTCTCGGTGAGCGCGTTCGCGTACTGCATGCCCGCGTTGCCCACGAAGCCGCGCAGCGGCGGCAGGTCACCGCTATCGAGCCGGTCGCAGATCTCGGTAGCGGCCGAGCGGACGCTGCCCAGCGAGCCGAGGTCCGCCGAGACGTGTGAGACCGCGTGCCCGCCCGTAGCGAGTTCCGCAGCGAGCTGTGCGCCGGAGGACCCGCGGGCAACGACGAGGAGGTGCACGTCCGGCGACCGACGCAGGATGCGCCCCGCAGCGACGCGACCGATCCCGCGGCTCGCGCCCGTCATCACGATGGTGTGCTTCATGCAAGGCTCCTTCGCTGCTTCGCCGAGGCGCCCGGCTCGGACACATCTCCACGCTCGCCGCTTGCACCACCGCCAACCAGTGCCGTCCCCGTCACTAGGACCGGCAGTACCCAGGCTGATGCGGCGCCGCGCGGCGAGAATGACCCCATGGCTTCCTCCCGCTCCGACTTCGGCGCCCTCCTGCACGCCTGGCGAGACCGCCTGGCTCCGGCCGACGCCGGCTTCCCCGTGACGGACGGCCGTCGTGCCCCGGGACTGCGCCGCGAGGAGCTCGCGCAACTGGCCGGGCTTTCCGTCGACTACGTCCTGCGCAGGGACGCGCGAAGAACCCCTCGGCCCAGGTCGTCGGCGCCCTCGCCCGGGCCCTTCAGCTCTCCAACGCCGAGCGCGACCAGCTCTACCGGAGCACCGGGCTCCTGCCGCCGCAGGACGGGACTGTCAACACCCATGTACCCGCGGGCATCCAACGGCTCGCCGCGCGTCTGGGCGACGTCCCGGTCGGCGTGTTCAGCGCGGACTGGTCCCTGGTGTGGTGGAACACCTTGTGGAGCGCCGTGTTCGGCGACGCCGCCGTCGTCCCGCCCGCCGAACGCAACCTCGCCCGCGCGCTCTTCGGCAACGGCCTCGCACACGCCGCGATGCTGCCCGTCCAATCCGAGCGCGGACCAGACGTCTTCGAGGCGTCGATCGTCGCCGACCTCAAGGACGCGGTGTCCCGCTATCCCGGGGACGCCCAGCTCGATCGTCTGGTACAGGAACTGCGCGTCGTGTCCGACGCCTTCGCTCATTACTGGGCCGCTCAGACGACCGCCGCCCAACACACCACTGACCGCAAGACGATCCAACATCCGAAGATCGGCAACATCCAGCTCGACTGCGACGTCCTCATCGTCCCCGGTGCCGACCTGCGTCTGGTCGCCTACACGGCAGCGACCGGAAGCAGCGACGCGGGGAAACTGGACCTTCTTCGCGTCACAGGTGGCCATACCGCCACCGCGTTCCCCTGACCGACGGCTGCTGGGCGGTTTCACCAAGCCGACTGGGGCGAACCTCACCGCTGCCGCCAACCAGTATCGGTCGGGGCCCGAGCACGCGCTCGACCTGCTTCATCTCGCAGTCTGAGAACGCATCAGCCCTGCACGGAGGCCGCGAGCCCGTGCCGGTAGCCCGACACGGCGAACAGCAGCACGGCCAGCAGGATGAACAGGCCGAGCAGTGTCACGGAAGAATCCCTTTCCTGTCCCCCGAGAGATTTTCCTAGCCGCCGATGGCGGACATGGGCCGGTCCGGCTGGACGAAAGACGGGTCGTCCAAGCCTGCGCCCGCCTTCTTGCCCCACATCGCCACCTTCCAGATGCGGGCTATCTCCTCGTCCGGGGCTCCCGCGCGCAAGGCCGCGCGCAGGTCCGTCTCCTCCATCGCGAACAGGCATGTGCGGACCTGGCCGTCGGCGGTGAGGCGGGTGCGGTCGCAGGCGGAGCAGAAGGGGCGGGTGACCGAGGCGATGACGCCGACCACGTGCGGGCCGCCGTTCACCAGCCAGCGCTCCGCGGGGGCCGAGCCGCGCCTTTCGGCTCCCTCCTCCGTCAGCTCGAAGCGGGTGCGCAGGGAGGCCAGGATGTCGCCCGCCGTCACCATGCCCTCGCGCTTCCAGCCGTGCTGGGCGTCCAGCGGCATCTGCTCGATGAAACGCAGCTCGTAGTCGTGCTCGACCGCCCAGGCCAGCAGGTCCGGGGCCTCGTCGGCGTTCGGGCCCGGCATCAGCACCGAGTTGACCTTGACCGGGGTCAGACCCGCCTCAAGGGCCGCGTAGAGGCCCTCGATGACGTCCTTGTGACGGTCCCGGCGGGTGAGGGTCTTGAAGACGTCAGGGCGCAGGGTGTCCAGGGAGACGTTGACCCGGTCCAGGCCCGCCGCCTTCAAGGCGGTCGCGGTGCGCTTCAGCCCGATGCCATTGGTCGTCAACGACATCTGGGGACGCGGCTCCAGGGCGGCCACCCGCTCGACGATGCCCACCAGGCCCGGCCGCAGCAGCGGCTCGCCGCCCGTGAAGCGGACCTCCTCGATGCCCAGCGAGGTGACCGCGATGGCGATCAGGCGGACGATCTCGTCGTCCGTGAGCAGATCGGGCTTGGCCAGCCACTGCAAACCCTCTTCCGGCATGCAGTACGTACAGCGCAGATTGCACCGGTCGGTCAGTGAGACTCTCAGGTCGGTGGCCACTCGGCCGTAGGTGTCAATGAGCATGGATCGGTCCGGTGACCCGAGTCAGGGGCAGGCCGGTGCTCCGGTTGGCGTGGGCGATGATCTCGGCGGTGATGGAGATGGCCGTCTCCTCGGGGGTACGGGCGCCGAGGTCGAGGCCGATCGGGGAGCGGAGCCGTGCCAACTGCTCCTCGGTGACGCCGACTTCACGCAAGCGGTCAAGACGTGCGTCGTGGGTGCGGCGGGAACCCATGGCGCCCACGTAGCCGACGGGCAGGTCGAGTGCGAGCCGGAGCAGGGGGATGTCGAACTTGGCGTCGTGGGTCAGGACGCAGACGGCGGTCCGGGCGTCCACGGCCGTCTGGGCCAGGTAGCGGTGGGGCCAGTCGACGACCACCTCGTCGGCGTGCGGGAAGCGGGCTTCGGTGGCGAAGACGGGGCGGGCGTCGCACACGGTGACGTGGTAGCCGAGGAAGCGGCCGGCCTGGGCGAGGGCGGCGGCGAAGTCGATGGCGCCGAAGATCAGCATGCGGGGGCGGGTGGCGGCCACGTGGACGAGGACGGTGAGCTGCTCGGGGCAGGTGTCGGCGTCGCCGCCGAGCGAGACAAGTCCGGTGCGTCCGCTGCGGAGTTGGGCGGTCGCCCGGTCTCCCACGGCCCGGCCGGTCGGCCCGTCGCCGAGCGCGCGGCCGGCGATCCAGCTGTCGCCGAGCACGCTCAACGTGGCGCCGAGCAGTCCCTCAGCCCCGTCCACGACTTGGGCGATGGCGGCGGGCCGCCCCTCGACCGCCTCGGCGAACGCGGCGCCGAGATGCGGCTGGGCGGCCGGTTCGATGTGCTGGACCAGGACGTCGAGTTCGCCGCCGCAGGTCAGCCCGACGGCGAACGCGTCGTCGTCGGAGTAGCCGAACCAGGCCCGCTGGGCAGGCCCTTGGTCGTGCAGCACCTGGCGGCACAGTTCGTACACCGCGCCCTCGACGCAGCCGCCGGAGATGCTGCCGACGGCGTTGCCGTCCTCGTCGACGGCGACGGACGTACCGATGGGCAGGGGTGCGCTGCCGGTGACGTCGACGACGGTGGCCAGGGCGAAGGGGCGTTCCTCGCGGCACCAGCGGTGCAGTGTGTCCGCGATGTTCAGCATGGGGGGGGGCTCCAGAATCTCCAGGGTCTCCGGAGCAGGCGGTCGCTGTCGCAGAGGTCTCGGAAGGTGAGCGGGCCGCCGCCGCGTCGACAGGGGCGCGTGCGCGGCGGCGGCCCGGGGAGGGTCCGGCAGCCGTACGGGGGGCTCGGCTGCCGGACCCGTCTATGGAGGCGGTGGTGTCAGAGCAACGCCTCGGCGGTGATGGGCAGTTGGCGGACCCGTCGGCCGGTGGCGTTGAAGACCGCGTTGCCGATCGCGGCCGCCACGCCCACCTGGACGACCTCGCCGAGTCCCTTGACGCCCAGCAGGTTGCCGGCGTTGTCCTCGCCGTCCAGGTAGATCGCCCGGATCTCGGGGACGTCGGCGTTGACCGGGACGAGATAGTCGGCCAGGCTCGCGTTCACGATCCGCCCGTCCCGGTGGTCGGTGACCGTGTGCTCAAGGAGCGCCGTGCCGATGCCGCCCACGATGCCGCCGAGCGCCTGGCTGTCGGCGAGCTTGGGGCTGATGATCCGGCCGGCGTCGTACACACCGAGCATGCGCCGCACCCGCACCAGGCCCAACCGCCGGTCCACGGCGACCTCGGCGAAGGTGGCGTTGTAGGCGAAGTAGGCAGACCGCTCGGCGCCCGGCCCCTCGTAGGAGCCGTTGGCTTCGAGTTGGGCGCGGTCGTTGCGGGCCAGCAGCCTCTTGTACGTCTCGCCGCGCGCCGGATCGCCCTGCACGTGCAGTCGGCCGTTGCGCACGACCACGTCGTCCGCGTTCACGCCGTACAGCGGCGACTCGCGGTCCTCGACGGCCAGCTTGATCGCCTGTTGCCGCACCTTGTTGCAGGCGTCGACGACGGCCGAGCCGACGCTGGCCATGGTCGCCGAGCCGCCGTGCGGCGAGGTCGGCGGATAGAGGGAGTCACCGAGCCGGAAGGTGACCGTGCGCATGGTGAGCCCGAGCGCGTCGGCGGCGACCTGGGTCTGGGAGGTGTAGGTGCCGGGGCCCATGTCGGTGGTGGCCGCCTCGACCACCGCGGTGCCG
This sequence comes from Streptomyces sp. JLBG701, assembly GCF_058544905.1. NCBI lineage: Bacteria > Bacillati > Actinomycetota > Actinomycetes > Kitasatosporales > Streptomycetaceae > Streptomyces > Streptomyces sp. JLBG701. The sequence continues at coordinate 4,919,545 of NZ_CM178588.1, read as the reverse complement.
TCGGCGTCCAGGCGGGCCCGGGCCTGCGCGGGAAATCGCCCCGGGTCGTACACGCCGGCGGCCATGCCGAGGCCGATCAGCCAGTCCCCGTCCCGCGTCGAGCGCGGCTTGGGGTTGCGGCGGTCCCAGCCGAACTCGCGGGCCCCGACCGTGTAGCACTCGCTCAGCCGCCGGGTGGAGAACGGCTCGTTAGTCGACTCGTCCTCGCTCGGCTCGTTGCGTCGGCGCAGTTCGATCGGGTCGATACCCAGGTTGTGCGCGAGCTCGTCCATCGCGGACTCGATCACGAACGACGCCGAGGCGAAGCCGGGGCCGCGCATCCAGATCGGGGTGTTCACGTCCAGGGGCACCCTCCGGTACGCCTGAGTGACGTTGGGCATGCTGTAGAGCATCTGGCCCGCACCCATGACGGCCTCGAAGAACGTCTCGTACGACGAGGTCTCGGCGTCGATGTCGTGGATCGCGGCGTTCAGCTTGCCGCGCCGGTCGCTGCCCAGGCGCAGCCGGTACTCGTACGACGGCCGGAAGCCGGTGCCGAAGTACATCTGCCTGCGGCTGAGGACCAGCTTCACCGGGCGCCGCACCACCCGCGCGGCCAGCGCGGCGACGATCGTGTGCGGCCAGCAGCGCAGCCCGCTGCCGAATCCGCCGCCGACGAACGGGTTGATGACCCGTACCGCGTCCGCCGGGAGGTCGAAGACCGCGGCGATCTCGTCGTGGGTGCCCATCACCCACTGGGTCTTGTCCCACACGGTCAGCTTGTCGCCGTCCCAGCTGGCGACGGTGGCGTGCGGCTCCATCGGGTTGTGGTGGTTGCGGGCCAGCTCGTACGTCAGGTCCAGCCGTACGGCGGAGGAGCGCAGGCCGGCTTCGGCGTCGCCGCGCGCGTAGGGAACCGCCTCGCCCGGCTCGGCCTCGTGCAGGTCGGTCGAGGGCTGTCGGGCGTCGTAGGCGAGTTCGACCAGGCTCGCGCCGTGCTGCGCGGCCTCCAGGCTGGTGGCGACCACGACGGCGACCGGCTGGCCGTGGAAGAGGACCAGATCGTCCTGGAAGACCCGAAGTCTGCGCCCGGGCGGGTTGTTGGACCCGGCATTGTCGCGGTACGGCAGCTTCGGGGCGTTGCCGTGGTGGATCACCCGCAGCACGCCCGCGTGTTTCTCGGCGGCGCGTGTGTCGATGGAGGTGATGCGGCCGCGGCCGATGCTCGCGTCGACGATGACGGCGTGCACGGCACCCTTGAGGTCGTGCTCGGCGGCGTACTCCGCCTTGCCGGTGACCTTGAGCCGACCGTCCACGCGGGACAGCGGCGCGCCCACGGCTGCCTGTGGCTGGGGGCTCACTTGGTACCTCCTACGATGCGCAGCTGGCGTTCGACGGTCCGCTTCAGCAGCTCGACCTTGAAGCCGTTCTGCTGGAGGGGCCGGGCGCCGGCCGCCGCCTTCGCGGCGGCGGACGTCCACAGGGACTCCGAGGGACGCTCACCGACGAGGTGCTGCTCGACGACGGGCAGTTTCCACGGCACGGTCCCCACGCCACCCGCGGCGACCTTGGCCTCCTGGATGACCCCGCCGCGTATGTGCAGCGCGACGGCCGCCGACGTCAGGGCGAACTCGTAGGACTGCCGGTCGCGCACCTTCAGATAGCCGGACTTGAGTGGACGCGGAAGCGCCGGGATCTCCACGGCCGTGATCAACTCGCCTTTTCTGAGGGCCTGTTCACGGTTCGGGGTCGTGCCGGGCCGGAGCAGGAAGTCGGCGAACGGCAGGGTGCGCGCGCCGTCCGGCCCGAGGAGGTGCACCGTTGCCTCCAGGGCGGCGAAGGCCACGGCGACGTCGGAGGGGTGGGTGGCCACGCAGGCGTCGGACGTGCCGAGGATCGCGTGCATCCGGTTGAAGCCCTCCCGGGCCGCACAACCGGAGCCGGGCTCACGCTTGTTGCAGGCGGCGGTGACATCCCGGAAGTAGGTGCAGCGGGTGCGCTGCATGATGTTGCCGCCGATGGTGGCCATGTTGCGCAGCTGGGCGGACGCGCTCAGTTCCAGCGCCTGGGAGACGACGGGATACAGGGTGCGCACCTTGGCATGCGCGGCGGCCTCGGACATGCTCACCAGCGCTCCGATGCGCAGGCCCCCGCGCCCGGTGACGGTGACCTCGTGCAGGGGCAGGCCGGAGATGTCGACCAGGGTGTCCGGGCGTTCGACGGTCTCGCGCATCAGGTCGACGAGCGTGGTGCCCCCGGCGATGTAACGCCCGCCCGTGCGACCGGCGTTGAGGGCTTCCCGGGTGGTGGAGACGCGGGTGTAGGAGAAGGGATGCATGTGGGGCCGCTCCTTACTTCCGGGCGGCGGTCTGCTCGACCGCGCGCACGATCTTGACGTAGCAGCCGCAGCGGCAGATGTTGCCGCTCATCCACTCCTGGATCTCCTCCGCCGAACCGGTGTGGCCCTCCTGGATGCAGCCGACGCCGGAGAGGATCTGCCCCGGGGTGCAGTAGCCGCACTGGAAGGCGTCCTCGTCGATGAACGCCTGCTGGAGCGGGTGGAGTTGGTCTCCCTTGGCCAGGCCCTCGATGGTGGTGACCTCTGCCCCTTCCAGCCGAACTGCCAGCGTCAGGCAGGAGTTGACCCGCTGTCCGTCGACCAGCACCGTGCACGCGCCACAAGCCCCCGCGTTGCAGCCCTTCTTGGACCCGGTCAGGTCGAGGTGCTCGCGCAGCAGGTCCAGCAGCGACGTCCGGTTGTCCACCGTCACGGTCCGGCGCATGCCGTTGACCGTCAACGACACCTGGCTGGAGGGAGACGCCCCGGCGGCGGCCGCCTCCGCGGAACCGGCAAGGTACGACCCCCCGATCACACCGCCCGCAACGACCGCACCACCCACCGCGGTACTCGTGGCGATGAACGTGCGCCGACTGGGCGCCGAGGATGACTCGCTGGACCCGGTGGGGGGTGGAGCAGCAGATTCAGAGAGATCAGTGGTCATGGATTTGCCTTCGCGTCACGGGCGGATCGGCCGTACAGAACGGCACGGAAGGAGGCGGGATCGTCGTCGCCGCAGACCTGGGCGGCCGCGCTCTCAGTGCTGCGGCCGTCCTCGTGAGGAGTCTGGCACCACGAGTAGTGCGTGTGACGGGGAGAGTTTTGTCCCCCCTTGGTTTTCTCACCGCCCAACTAGAGGTAGTTGAGCCTGTGTTCCCGGCGCCGTACGCACCCGGGCCTGCCCCCGCCAGAGGCAGGAACAGAGAAGGTAGGCACATTCCCTCCCTGGATGATCGCCCTGCGGAGCCGCATGCTCGTCACCGTGCCCGGCCGGAAGGCAGCCGGGCGCGTGAGCACCGCTAGGAGATCCCCCCTCATGACGACCACTGTCGCCGCCTACGCCGCCCCCTCCGCCAAGGCCCCGCTGGAGCGCACCACCATCGAGCGCCGCGAGGTCGGCGAGCACGACGTCCTGATCGACATCAAGTTCGCGGGCATCTGCCACTCCGACATCCACCAGGTCCAGGAGGGCTGGGGTACCGCCATCTTCCCGATGGTCCCCGGTCACGAGATCGCCGGCGTGGTCTCCGAGGTCGGTCCGGGCGTCACCAAGTACGCCGTCGGCGACCGGGTGGGCGTCGGCTGCTTCGTCGACTCCTGCCGGGAGTGCGACCACTGCAAGGCCGGTCTGGAGCAGTACTGCACCGGCACCGGCATGGTCCAGACGTACAACTACATCGGCAAGGACGGCGAGCCGACGTACGGCGGCTACTCCGAGAAGATCGTCGTCGACGAGAACTACGTCGTCCGCGTCCCCGACGGACTGGCGCTGGACGTGGCCGCACCGCTGCTCTGCGCGGGCATCACCCTCTACTCCCCGCTCAAGCACTGGAACGCCGGTCCCGGCAAGAAGGTCGCGATCCTCGGCATGGGCGGCCTCGGCCACATGGGCGTCAAGATCGCGCACGCGCTCGGCGCCGAGGTCACCGTCCTCTCCCAGTCCCTGCGCAAGAAGGACGACGGCCTCAAGCTGGGCGCCGACCACTACTACGCCACCAGCGACCCCAAGACCTTCGAGGAACTGGCCGGCACCTTCGACCTGATCGTCTCCACGGTCTCGGCCCCACTGGACTTCAGCGGGTACGTGAACCTGCTGAAGATCGACGGAGCCCTCGTGAACGTCGGCGCCCCCGAGGAGCCGATCTCCGTCAACGTCTTCCCCCTGATCATGGGCCGCCGCTCGATCGCCGGCTCCGCCATCGGCAGCATCGCCGAGACCCAGGAGATGCTCGACTTCTGCGCCGCGCACGGCCTCGGCTCCGAGATCGAGCTGATCCGCGCCGACCAGATCAACGAGGCGTACGAGCGGGTGCTGAACAGCGATGTGCGGTACCGGTTCGTGATCGACACGGCGACGATCTGACGCGGCAGCCGCGGCCGGACACGGGGAGCACCCACGAGATGAACTCGTAAACCTCCTATACCGCCCATAGCATCCCCATCGAGAGGAGCACATCATGACCGAAGTCGATATGGCGGAGCTGGCGTTCAACGGATTCGTCGGGCAGTGGACGGAGGGGACCACGGACGGCCGTCGCGCGCCCCTGTACCGCCGGCCCTCCGAGGTGGGCCTGGCCTACGAGGACGTGACGTTCCCGTCGATGGACGGCGTACCTCTCGAAGGCTGGTTCATCCCGGCCGACTCCGACCGGCTCATCATCCACAACCACTTCTCCCCCGGGAACCGCTACGGCTACCCCGGACATCTGCCGGGCTGGGACCGCTTCGGCGGCTTCGAGGTCAACTTCCTGCCCGCGTACAAGGGGCTGCACGACGCGGGCTACAACGTGCTCACCTACGACCTGCGCAACCACGGCATGAGCGGGTACGGCAACGGCGGGATCTGCACGATCGGCCTCACCGAGTACCGCGATGTCATCGGCTCCCTCCGCTATGTCGCCGCGCGTCCGGACACGGCGGGCATGAAGAAGGCGCTGCTGTCGGTGTGCCTGGGCGGCAACTCCACGGCCGTGGCGTGGGCGAAGCATCCGGAGGAGTTCGCCGAGATCCAGGCGATGGTCCTGCATCAGCCGCTGGAGGGCCGTTCCATCGGCGAGCAGTTCTCCAAGGCCATCGGCTTCGAGGGCGGCTACGACCGGCTCGACCAGGCCGTCCTGGAACGCACCGGCTTCCACCTGGCCGAACAGTCGCCCGCGAAGTACGCGTCCGCCATCACCGTGCCCACCCTGGTCGGGCAGGTGCACGACGACGTGATGACCACCCCGGAAGCCGTACAGGCGGTCCACGACGCCATCCCGGTCGAGGACAAGAAGATGCACTGGATCCACGGCACCACCCGCCGCTTCGACGGCTACAACTACTTCAGCGAACACCCCGAGGTCGCCGTCGCCTGGTTCGACGAGCACGTCCGCTGACCAAGGAACCTCTTCCAGGACTCCGGCGCCGCACCTGACCACGTACCGAGTGCTCAGGTGTGGCGCCGGTACTGCTTCCACGCGGTGGCAAGTCGGCCGACGCCCTCGGTGAGCTGGTCCTCGGGCAGGTGGTAGGAGACACGGATCCTGTCAGTGAAGTAGCCGGGCGCCGACAGGAGGGGTCCGGGCAGGACCGCCGCGCCGGCGCGCAGGGCGTACTGCTTGGCGTCGGCGCCGGGGAGGCGTACCCACAGGGACAGGCCTCCGGTGGGTTCTTGCCACTCCCATTCTGGCAGGTGTCGTTCGAGCTCGCGGGAGAGGACTCTGAGGCGGACGAATGCTGTCGCTCTGCGTTCCTGGTCTATCTCCGGTGCCTTGTGCAGGAGTTAGGCGGCGATGCACTGGCTGAGCTGGGGGGGTGCCGAGGTCGGCGACGCTCTTGGCGCGGCCGTGGGAGCCGACGGCGGAGGGGGGCGCGATGATCCAGCCGACTCTCAGACCGGTCCAGGCCCGTTTACTCATGGAGTCGGCGACGGCGATCTCCGCGGTCTGGCTGAAGGAGGCCAGTGGGGGCGGCAGTTCGTCGATGAAGCCGACTCCGGCATGGCTGCGGTCCTCGATGACAGTGGTGCCCGTCTCCTCGGCGACGCGGGCGATGCGGCGGCGTTCGAACACCGACGTCACCTCGCCGGTGACGTTGTTGTGGGTGGGGATGACGTAGATCAGTGCGGGCTGGCGTTCGGCGGCGAGATGGAGGAGTCCGTCGATGCCCTCGGGGCAGGCGGGGGCGGCTTCGATGCGGGCGCCGACGGCGCGGAAGGCGTCCAGCGCTCCGAGCGAGGTGGCGGGCTCGGTGATGACCAGGGCTCCGGGCCGCAGATGATGGGCGGCCAGGAGGGAGACAGCCTGCTGGACGCCGGTGGTGACGATCACCCGGTCGGTGTCGACGGGGACGCCTTCGCGGTGCATCTGAGTTTCGACCGCCCTCTCGAAGGTGCTCAGGGGCCATGGAGGGGCCACAAGGACAGAAACAGATCGACAAGCACCACACAGGGCCGACACCGATCAACGCGTCCGACCTGATCCGCGCCGGGCAGCAGCGGGGTGTGCGCGGCCAGGCGGGGCAGCAACCGGCGGGCCATAACGTGCAGTTGCTTCGGCGTGACCGGCTTGCCTCACGCCCGCCGCGCGAGATCCTGTAGCGGCACCGGCTCCGGCCGTTCGACGGAGCTGGTGACCGGCAGGCTCCTGTCGGCGTGTGCCGACTCCAGCAGCTGCTCCATCACGTCCAGCACATGGTGGGCCAGCAGCCCGCTCGCGCGCGGCGGCCGCTGCGGCGTGGCTGTGGCCAGGTCGGCCAGGCCGCAGCCCCGGCCCGTGTCGCGGTACCCGGCGGAGACCGGCAACACCTCCCAGCCGGTGCCGCCGAGCCGACGTATCGCGACGTCGCCGTCGAAGTTGTTCGGGTCGGGCACGACCAGGCTGCCGCGTTCGCCGTGCACCTCGATCCGGGACGCCTTCGAGTCCACCGCGTCGAAGCTCATGACGATGGTGGACAGCACCCCGCCACGATGTTCCAGCACACCGGTGACGTGGGTGTCGACGTCGACGGGTATCACCTCGCCGCGCCTGGGGCCGGAGCCGATGACCCGTTCGCTGCGGGTGCGGGTGGCCGCTCCGGTGACCCGGACGACGGGTCCGAGCATGGTGACCAGGGCCGTGAGGTAGTACGGGCCCATGTCCAGCAGCGGGCCGCCACCGGGCTGGTAGTAGAAGTCCGGGTTCGGGTGCCATGCCTCGTGCCCGGGCGTCACCATGGTGGCGGTGGCGGCGATGGGGGTGCCGATCTCGCCGTCGTCCACGGCCTTGCGTGCGGTCTGTATGCCGGTGCCGAGCACGGTGTCGGGGGCGCAGCCGAGCGCGAGTCCGGCGCGGTCTGCCGCGGCGAGCATGGTGGCCGCGTCCGCGGCGGTGCCGGCCAGCGGCTTCTCCCCGTAGACCGGCTTGCCCGCGGCGATGGCCCGCAGCGCCACCTCCGCGTGCGCCTGCGGCACGGTCAGGTTGAGGACCAGGTCCACATCCGACGCCGCGAGCAGGTCGTCGACGTCCGCCGTCCGTGCCGTCGGCACGCGCTCCAGCACCGCGGCCGCGCGCTGCGGTGCCAGGTCGGCCACGGCCACCAGTTCCAGGCTCTCCAGCACTGTCAGCCGGTCCAGGTAGGCGCTGCTGATCGCGCCGGCACCCACGAGCCCGATCTTCAGCGGCTGGCCCACAGCATCCCCCGCTCGATGATCGTTTTCACACTGCTGTGCTGCAGTACGTCGAGGCTGTGCCCCGGCGTGGCGACGAAGATCCGTCCGCGGCCCCATTCCCGTGTCCAGACGGCCGGGTGGACGACCTCGCGGTGCCATGGATCGAAGTCGCGGCGCTTCTGGGTGGTGGTGGCCAGCACATTGATGTACGAGTCGGCCAGCACCCAGTACTGCTCGGTGACCAGGTCGAAGTCGTCGATGCCTGCGGTGATCGGATGCTTCTTCCCGGCCTCGTTGATCTCGACCGTGTACGGCACGAATTCGTCGGTCGGGCCGTTGTTGTGCGGGAAGGGGTGCTTGCCGGGATGGCAGCCGAACTGGCCCCCGACCAGGTGCAGGTAGTCGTTGGTGTTACGGAAGGAGTCGACGATGCCGCCGTGCCAGCCGGCGAACCCGGTGCCGGCCTCCACCGCTGCGCGCAGTCCGCGGAACTCGTCGGCCTCGATTGTGCTCATGGTGACGCTCTGCAGGACGAGATCGACCCCTGCCATGTACGCGCCGTCGGCATAGACCGCCGTCGACTCCTCGACCCGCACGTCGTACCCGTTGGCCTTCAAGTGGGGGATGAACAGCTCGGTCGCCTCGACCGGCCGATGGCCTTCCCACCCGCCCCGTACTACCAGAGCGGTCTTGTTCGTTGACACGGATGTCCTTTCGTCACTTGCTGAATCCGACGGTCACACCTCTGACGAGCTGTCGGCACGCGACGACGTACACCACCTGCAACGGCAGGCTCGCCAGCACGACCGACGCCAGCACCGCCGGGGGATCCGCGGCAGGGCCGTGCCCGGGTGCGCGGCGTGAACGTACTTCACCGGGACCGGATCAGAGCCAGGCGGCGAGCCCTGCCGGGGAGAGGGCGTGTTCCACCGCGAGGTGGCCGCCGCCCAGCAGGCCGAGGTCGGCGTTGAGGGTCGTGGTCTCGATGCGGATGCGGTGGGTGGCCTGGGCCAGGGCTCGTTCGTAGACGACGCTGCGGACGCCGGCCAGCAGATCTTCCTCGAGGGCGGCGAAGGATCCGCCGATCACGATGAGTTCGGGGTTGTGGAAGCAGACCACGATGGCCAGCACCTCACCGAGTCGTTCGCCGGCCTCGCGCACCGCGCGCAGGGCTCGGGGTTCGCCCTGCTGGGCGAGGCGGATGACGTCGTGTTTGGTCTCTACGGGAAGCCCTTCGGCGGCGAGCCGGGCGGCGATGGCGTTGCCGTTGACGATCGCACGCAGGCAACCGGGGTTGCCGCAGCTGGTGCACAGCTGGTCTCCGTAATCGGTGCCGCGCAGTCGTACATGGGCGATCTCGCCCGCGATGCCGTTGGCGCCGCGGTGGATCCTGCCGTTGCTGATGATGCCGCAGCCGAGTGCGGAGCCGAACTTGACGAAGAGCATGTCGTCTACCGCATCGGCCCGGGACCGGTACTCGCCGAGTGCCATGAGGTTGGCATCGTTGTCGACCAGCACAGGGGCGTCGCACATGGGGGAGAAGACGTCTTGGGGCCGGAAGCTTTCCCAGCCGGGCAGTTTGACGGGCCGGATCGGAACGGCCTTGTCGGTGTCGACCGGGCCCGGCACGCCGATGCAGATCGCCCGGACGTCGGACCACCGGCGGTCGACTCCGGTGAGTAGTTCTTCAAGAGTGGCCAGGATGCCGGCCATGGCGGCTTCGTGCCCTGCCTCGGGCGTGATGTCGACGTAGCCGCTGTCGAGAAGTTGTACGCCCAGGTCGAGGACGCCGACGCGGCAGTGTGCGGCGCCGATGTCGATGGCGGCGACGACTCCGGCGGCCGGGTTGACGCTGAGTTCCACGGCGGGACGGCCGCCGGTGGAGTCGCCGAGGTGTGTGGTCAGGAGACCGCGCCGGGTCAGCGCGTCCAGTCGTTTGCCGACCGTGGTTCTGGACAGTCCGGTCAGCCGTGCCAGGTCGGTCTTCGATGAGGCGCGGCCGGTGGCGACATGGGTGACGAGTTCGCTGTGCTCGCGCAGCCCGGCATGCGCGGACTCGACACCGTTGACCGCACCAGTTCTGCCGGATCTGGCGAAAGCTTCTGACACTGCCGCTGTCTCCCTTGTCGAAGGTGCTGTTTGGAATGCCCTGATGCACAGTAAGCAGCTCGTTGAGCCAAGAGCAACTCCCCGTTGGACCCGTCATCCAGGCGGTGACGACGGGGTTCCGGGAAGGTTTCGTCGCATCTTGCATAAGTTCTGTCTTGTCTACCTGGCGGGGCCGGGGCAATAGTTGCGGTGCGGCGCCACCCGGCCGAAAACGACCGTCACCCGGTCTCCCGGACCACCGGCTTGTCGCCCACCACCTGCGGGTTCCCGTGTCTTCGGCGCTTCGCGCCCATCCCGGGATCACGGAACACAGATCCCATTCGGACACCCGCACTTCCGAGATTTCCAGATGTCCGAGAGACATCGAGTCGTCTGAGGCAGGAGTCGCGATGCATGACCCCGTCCGCGTCGGTGTGATCGGCTGCGGCAACATCTTCAGCCGGTACGCCACCGGTATGTCCCGCTTCCCCGGACTGGAACTGGTCGCGGTCGCCGACGCCGATCCCGTCCGGGCCCAGGCGGCGGCAGCCGAGTCGGGTGCTGTCGCCTGCACCGTCGACGGGCTGCTCGGCCGGACGGACGTCGATGTGGTCGTGAACATCACTCCACCCGCCGCGCATGCCGTCGTCAGCGAGCAGGTCGTGGCCGCGGGCAAGCACCTCTATGTGGAGAAGCCGCTGGCCGCCACCACGGCCGCGGCCCGCGCCGTGTTGGCCGAGGCCGACCGTCGGGGGCTGCTGTTCGGGGCCGCGCCGGACACGTTCCTGGGCTCCGCCGGGCAGACCGCACGGGCCGCGATCGACGGCGGCGTGATCGGCGAGCCCGTCGGTGCCACGGCCTTCGTGACGCATTCGCAGGCGGAGACCTGGCACCCGGACCCCACGTTCCTGTTCCGGCCCGGCGGCGGTCCGGCCCTGGACATGGGCCCCTACTACCTCAGCGCGTTGGTCAACTGTCTCGGGCCGGTGTCCGCGGTGTACGGCACCAGCCGGATCGGCGCTCCGCAGCGCACCGTGACCGCCCCGGGCCGCCTGGTCGACCGGATCGAAGTGAGCGTGCCGACGCACACGGCCGCCACGGTCACCTTCGCGAGCGGCGTGCTGGCCACCGTGATGCTGAGTTTCGACGTGTGGGACCACCACCTGCCCTTCGTCGAGATCTACGGCACCGAGGGCACCCTCTCCCTGCCCAACCCCAACGGCTACGACGGCCCCGTCCTGCTGCGCCGCCACGGCGACCCGCAGTGGTCCGAACTACCCCCGGCCGTACCACCGTTGGGCCGGCCGGGCAGCGACGATCAGCTGATGCGCGGCATCGGCGTCGCCGATCTGGCCGCCGCCCTGCGCGAGGCCCGCCCGCACCACGCCACCGCCGGCCTGGCCTTCCACGTCCTGGACGCGCTGGAGGCCATCGCCGTCTCCGCCGACACCGGCGCCCCCGTACAGCTGACCACCACCTGCGAACGCCCCGAGCCGGTCGACGGCACCTACGGGGCCGAGGCCCTGAACACCCTGGAGGTACACCCGTGAGCGACCCGCAGTCCACCCCCCGCTTCGGCGCCGACCTCATCACCTTCTACGACCCGGCGTTCTGGCAGGTCGCGAGCGACCGCGAACTCGCCGCCACCGCCGCCGAGCGCCCGGAATGGTTCTGGACCCGGCTGCTGGACTCGGCCGTGGAAGCCGGACTGTCCACCCTGGAGCTGACCTTCCCGCCCGGCGACTGGCGCACCGCCCTGGCCGCGTTCGGCTCGGCGGACGGTTTCCGCAAGGAACTGGACGTACGCGGGCTGAGCGTGCTGTCCGGGTTCTTCGTCGACATCTCCTCGCAGCCCAGCCTGGAGTCCACCGACTGGGCGGCCCTCACCGAGCAGGCCCTGGAGTACGCGGAGTTCCTCGCGTCGATGGGCTGCTCCACCATGGTCGCGGGCCTGCCCATGCGCACCACCCGCGACGCGGTACCGCCCCTGTTCGTCGACCTCGGCTACGCCACGACGCTCGGCGGCCACCTCAACGAGATCGCCGCCGCCACCCTGCGCGGCAGCGGTGTGCGACTGGCCCTGCACACCGAGGCGCACTCGGTGTTCTGGACCCCCCGTGACGTCGACCTGTTCATGATGGCGACCGACCCGCTCTACGTCGCCTTCTGCCCCGACACCGGCCACATCAGGATGTCCGGCAGCGAACCCGCGGGCGTCGCGGAGCGGCACCGCGAACGGATCGTGATCGCCCACTGGAAGGACGCCTCCGGCACCGCGCCCTTCGACATCCCCATCGACGAGCACCTCCACCACGACCACCAGACCTACTTCCGCCGCGTCGGCGCGGGCGCCGTGGACTGGGCGGCCTGGGCCACGCTGATGGCCCGGACCGGCCTGCGCGACGACGTGCTGCTGGAGGTCGACGCCGTCCCCGATCCGGTCGCCGAGCTCACCGCCGCCCGCACGTTCATCCAGCACAACCTCCTTCCCCTTCTGCACGGGAGCACCTCATGAGAAGCACCCTCGCCCGCGCCCTGCCCGCCGTCCTCATCACCTCCTGCCTGCTCGCCACCGCCGCCTGCGCGGACAACACCTCCACCGGGGCCGCTGCCAACGACACGGGACAGTCGGCGGCTCTGGCGGCCGCGGCCCGCAAGGAAGCCCTTGCCGCGGCCGGCGGCAAGAAGATCGGCGGCAAGGTCACCATGCTCGGCATCAACGGCGGCGCCGAGGGGCAACTGATCAAGAACGCCCTCAAACCCTTCACCGACGCGACCGGTATCCAGGTCGACTACACCGGCAACGAGGACCTGGCCACGGTCGTGCAGACCCGCGTCCAGGCCGGCAACGCGCCGGACGTCGTGGACGCCGCCGACCTCGGCTCCGTGCTCAAATACGCCAAGCAGGGCAAACTGGTCGACCTTGGCAGTCTCATCGGCACCAGCACCCTGAAGTCGAACTACCCGCAGAGCCTGCTGGACGCCACCACCGTCAACGGCAAGACCTACGGCATCTTCACGGAGATCGACAACTTCATGGTCTGGTACAACCCCAAGACCTACAAGGGCCCCAAGAACCCCTCCAGCTGGGCCCAGTTGGAGGCGTTCACCAAGCAGCAGGCGGCAGCGGGCAAGACCCCCTGGTGCATGGCGCAGAACGCGGGCGCGGGCAGCGGCTGGCCCGGCGCCCAGTGGATCGAGAACTGGTTCCTCAAGCACTACGGCGCCGCCAAGCTCACGGACTGGGCCGAGGGACGGCTGTCGTGGACCTCTCCCGAGGTCACCGCGGCCTGGAAGGCCTTCGGCGCGGTCGCCACCGACGACAAAATGGTCGCCGGCGGCCCCACCTCGGTCCTGTCCGCGTCGGTCGTCAACAACGGCACCGGCCTGGTCTCCTCGCCCCCGACCTGCTCGGTGATGCTGTGGGGCGTGTACGCGGGCGGCGTCACCCTCGGCCAGAAGCCTTCCCTGAAGCCCGGTACCGACCTGGACTTCTTCCCGGTCCCCGCCGGGTCCCCGGCCCACGCCGACGACGAACTGTTCAGCGGACATGTCGCCTACGCCTTCAACAGCAACCCCAGGACGCGTGCGCTGATGAAGTACTGGGCCTCCGCCCCGGCCCAGACGATGCTGGTCGCCAGCGGCCAGTGGACCGAGGCCAACTCCAGGATCCCCGCCTCCGCCTACACCAACCCGCTGCTGAAGAAGGCGTCCCAGCAGATGCTGACCGGCAAGAACCTGGTCGCGGGACCCAGCATGTACAGCGACCCGGCCGTCGTCGCCGCCTTCGACAAGGGCGTGGTCAGCTACATCCAGAAGCCGGGCTCCCTGAACGGCATCCTCGCCGGAATCCAGCGCACCGCCGCGACCGGCTGAGCCTGCCTCCCTTCCTCCCTTTCCACCCGCGCCCGCACGGCCTGTAACAACCGCTTCGCACAAAGAAGGTGACCGCCATGGGCCTGCTTCCCCGGTTGCTGCAGATCACCACCGCGGTGATCGCCGTACCCGCGATTATCGCAGCCCTGATCATCAGCGCCGAACGCGCACTCGGCCGACGCCCGCAGCGGGCGGTACGCGTCCGCCCATGGGTATGGCTGCTGCCCGCCTGCCTGCTCACCGGCGGCATCCTGGTCTACCCGATGGCCGACACCGTCCTGCTCAGCTTCCACCGCGCCGACGGGACCGGCTGGGCCGGACTGGGCAACTACGCATGGTCCCTCGGCAGCGCCCTGCTGCCGACCCTGCGCAACAACGCCCTGTGGCTCGTCCTGGTCCCCGCCGTCACCCTCACCCTCGGCCTGGCCGTCGCCGTCCTCGGCGACAAGGTCCGCTACGAGCGGATCGTTCGGACCCTGCTGCTGGTGCCGGCCGGGATCTCCTTCGCCGCGGCCGGGGTGATCTGGCGATTGATGTACGAGTACCAGCCTCCCGGCGCCCGGCAGACAGGCACCATCGACGGCCTGTTCTCCTCCGCGGGCCTCGATCCCGTCGCATGGATCGCCGACCCGTCCGTGGCCACCTACGCGCTGATCTTCGTCGGCTGCTGGATGACCTTGGGTACCACCGCGCTCATCCTCTCCGCAGGCGTGAAGAACATCCCCGGCGAGCTGATCGAGGCCGCCCGGCTGGACGGCGCCGGCGAATGGCGGATCTTCCGCTCCATCACCCTTCCGACGCTGTGGCCCAGCATTCTGGTCGCCCTCACCACCCAGGTCATCTTCTCGCTGAAGGTCTTCGACATCGTCTACGTCATGACCAACGGCCAGTTCGACACCGATGTCGCGGCCAACCGCATCTACTCCGAACTGTTCGTCGCCCAGAACTTCGGCCACGCGAGCGCCCTCGCAGTGATCCTGCTGATCATCTCCTCACCCGTCATCGTCCTCAACATCCGCCAGTTCCGGCAGGAGGCGACCGCCCGATGAGCGTCACCACCCCGCCCGCGCCCCGCGCCACCGAAGCACACCGGCCGACGGACACGACGCGCCCCGTGCCCCGGCTCCCACTCCGACTCCGGCTCAGGCGCACCCTGTCGCGCTCCCCGATGCATCTGGTCCTGACCGTCATCGGCGTCATCTGGGCCGTACCCGTCGTCGGACTCCTGGTCACCTCCTTCCGCACCACCGGCGCCGTCGCCACCAGCGGCTGGTGGACCGAGTTCGCCCACCCCGCCTTCACTCCCGAGAACTACGGCAACGCCGCCACCTTCATCGACCTCGGCGCCGCCGCGGGCAACAGCCTCGCCATCGCCGTCCCGGCCACCGTCGGCACCGTCACCGTCTCCGCCGTGGCCGCCTACGCCTTGGCCCGGATGTCCTTCCGGGGACGGCTGCCACTCCTGCTGCTGGTCATCGCCCTCCAGGTCACCCCGCCCCAGCTCACCCTCGTCCCCGTGTTGCGGCTGTTCAACGCGATCGGCCTGACGGGCAGCACCCCGGCCGTCTGGCTCTACCAGATCGGCTTCACCATCCCCTTCGGCGTGTTCCTGCTCTACGGCTTCTTCGCCTCCGTACCCGCCGAACTCCTGGAAGCCGCGGCCCTCGACGGCGCGGGGGAGTTCACCATCTTCCGCAGCATCGTGCTGCCCACCGCCACACCGGTACTGTCCGCCCTGGCCATGCTCCAGTTCATCTGGTCCTGGAACGACCTGCTCACCCCGTTGCTCTTCCTCGGCGGCGGCAGCGCGAACGCCCCCTTCACCGTGCAGATCGCCGGACTCCTGCAAGCCACCGGCCAGGGGCAGGAAACCATGGCCGCTGCCGCGCTGGTGTCCGTACTCCTTCCGTTGGCCGTCCTGCTGCTGCTCCAGCGGTACTTCGTCCGCGGCATCCTCGGCGGTGCGGTGAAGGGATGACCCGCCACCCGGGCGTAGTCGGCAGTCGTTTCACGCGGCCGGCCGGCCGGCCGAACCTGTGACCCGGGATCGGCGGCACGTCGGACACGCCTGAGCAGATTGGAATCCCCACGTGCAACACCTCGGCGTCGCACTCATCGGCCATTCGTTCATGGGAGCCGTGCACTCCCAGGCCTGGCGCACGGTCGGCCATGCCTACGACCTTCCGGCGCGACCGGCCAGGACAGTACTCGTCGGACGCCGCGCGCAGGCTGCCGCGCACGCGGCCGAGCGGCTCGGCTGGCAGGACTCCACCGACGACTGGAAGTCAGTGCTGCGACGCGACGACGTGCACATCGTCGACATCTGCACCCCCGGCGACAGCCACGCCGAGATAGCGGTGGCCGCGCTTGAGGCAGGCAAGCACGTACTGTGCGAGAAACCCCAGGCCAACACGGTCGCCGAGGCCGAGACCATGGCGGCAGCCGCACGCCGGGCCCACGAACAGGGGATCCGGGCGATGGTCGGTTTCACCTACCGACGCGTCCCCGCCCTCGCTCTGGCACGGCAACTCATCACGGAGGGCCGCCTCGGCGACATCCGGCACGTGCGCGCCGCCTACCTCCAGGACTGGCTGTATGACCCCCGCGCACCGTTCACCTGGCGGCTGCAGCGTGAACGGGCCGGAGCGGGCGCCCTCGGCGACATCGGCTCGCACATCGTCGATCTGAGCCAGTATCTGCTCGGCGACACCATCGACGGAGTCTCCGCACAGACCGCCACCTTCGTCGGTGTTCGTCCGCTCGCCGACAGCCCCGGGCGGACCGGGCAGGTCACCGTCGACGACGCGGCCGTGTTCACCGCGCGCTTCACCGGCGGCGCCCTGGCCACCTACGAGGCCACCCGGTACGCCACCGGCCGCAAGAACGCCCTCCGTATCGAGGTCAACGGGTCGTCCGGCAGTCTGGCCTTCGACTTCGAGTCGATGAACGAACTCTCCTTCCACGACGCCGCCCAGGACGCCGAGAACACCGGGGGCTTCCGCCGCATCCTCGTGACCGAGCCCGGACACCCGTATCTGGAGGGGTGGTGGCCGCCGGGGCACGGGCTGGGCTATGAGCACGCATTCGCGCACCAGGCACGCGATCTGGTGAAGGCGATCACCGAAGGGACCGATCCCGCTCCGGGGTTTGAGGAAGGCCTGCGGGTCCAGAAGGTGCTCGCCGCCGTGGAAGCGAGCGCAGTGGATGGCAGCCGCTACACGCGCATAGACCGCCACGGGTCGGTTTGAACCCCGCAACGAAGCCCGCAACGAACGAAGGAACCGCTGATGTCCCGTCCCGTCACCCTCTTCACCGGCCAGTGGGCCGATCTGCCCTTCGAGGAGGTGTGTGAACTTGCCGCCGGATGGGGTTACGACGGCCTGGAGATCGCCTGCTCCGGCGACCACCTCGACGTCGCCAGGGCTCTTGCCGACTCCGACTACGTGCCCGCCAAGCGGGCCTTGCTCGACAAGCACGGCCTGAAGGTTTTCGCGATCTCCAACCACCTGGTCGGCCAGGCGGTGTGCGACCACCCCATCGACGAACGCCACCGCGCCATCCTGCCCGCCCGGATCTGGGCCGACGGCGATCCCGAAGGCGTACGGCAGCGGGCCGCGACTGAGCTCAAGGACACCGCCCGGGTCGCCGCCGCGCTCGGTACACACGTCGTCACCGGCTTCACGGGGTCGTCGATCTGGCACACCGTAGCCATGTTCCCGCCGGTGCCCACTTCGGTGATCGAGCGTGGCTACGAGGACTTCGCCGAACGCTGGAACCCCATCCTCGATGTCTTCGACGCCCAGGGTGTGCGCTTCGCCCACGAAGTGCACCCCGGCGAGATCGCCTACGACTACTGGACCACCCAGCGCGCTCTGGAAGCCGTCGATCACCGCCCCACCTTCGGCATCAACTTCGACCCCAGCCACTTCGTCTGGCAGGACCTGGATTACCTCGGCTTTGCCTGGGACTTCCGAGACCGCATCTACCACGTCGATTTCAAGGATGCGAAGAAGAACCTCAACGGCCGTAACGGGCGCCTGGGATCTCATCTGGCTTGGGCCGACCCCCGGCGGGGCTGGGACTTCGTCTCACTGGGACACGGCGACATCGACTTCGAAGCGTGCGTACGCGTCCTGAACTCCATCGGCTACACCGGTCCCCTCTCGGTCGAGTGGGAGGACGCCGGCATAGACCGCCTCATCGGCGCCCCGGACGCCCTCGCCCGGGTGCGCGCCCTCACTGCCATCGAGCCGCCCGCCTCCTCCTTCGACGCAGCCTTCATCACAGGCCGCTGAGCAGGGCGTGGATCAAATTACGGGCACGGTTCGCCCAAGCGCGGGTGTGTCCAACTCATTGACCCCCAGGGGCCGTTGAGGGGCCACAAGGACAGAAACACAAGCGTTGATCGGCAAGGGCGAGTCCCACTCGCCCCACTGTGCAGGCTTCTGACCTGCGGAAGCGTCTCATCAGGGGTGCGGATTCAGAACTTTGGGCCAACGGACTGAATCCGCTGCTGGTTGGCTCGCCATCAGGGCAAGTCGCTGCAGGGCTTCGATCATGGTCGCTCGGACGGCCCGCGGATGGGTCGGCGCAGCGGGGCGGCGCGTGCGTACGCGGTGATCGAAGAGTCGGTCATGCCTTCTGTCCTCCTACACGTCCGCGGGCAGCGACCTGAGCCGTAGGGCTCCTCGGTGCGCGTCCGGGATCCGAGCCATCGCTCCTCATCCTGTGGCGGAGGCGCCGCCGGGTTAAGGACCACTTGCCGACGAATTGGTTCCCGTGTGGAGGGAGGAGGGCGTGCGGTGGACAATCCCGACGTGCCCGGACCGTGCGGTCAGGCGGAGCTGCCGCTGGTCGTGTGGCTGGGGTCCGCCGCCCAGGACGCCAGCATGCGCAGGCTGTCGTGGGTGGGCGTGCCGGACTCGGCGGTCCAGACGATGATCTGCAGGTCGGGATCGGCGGCCCAGGTCACGGCGTTCCAGTCGAGATGCAGATCCCCCACGACAGGGTGGCGCAGGTGCTTGGTCCCGGTGTCGCGGACGGCGACGTTGTGGGCTGCCCACCACTGGTTGAATTCACTGTCCCGGACCGAGAGTTCGCCGACCAGAGCGGCCAGTTGCGCGTCCCCGGGGTTGTTCGCGTTGTGCATCCGCATCTGGGCGATGGCCAGCCGGGTGACGCCCTCCCAGTCCGCGTACAGCTCGCGCATCGCGGGGTCGGTGATGAGCAGCCTGATGTAGTAGCGCTGTTTCTCCGGAATCTTTGCGAAGTCGGTGATCAGGGCGGCGCCCATGGCGTTCCAGGCGACGATCTCGGTCCGCGGACCGATCACGAAGGCGGGAGTGTGCGCCATGTCGTCGAGCATGCGCTGCAACTGCGGCTGCGCCTTGAGGCGTGGCTGCCTCCGGGGAGGGCGGAATTCGTCCTTGACCGCGAGCTCGTACAGGTAGGCGCGCTGATCGTCGTCCAGGCGCAGCACCCGGGCCAGGGACTCCAGCACGGACGGCGAGGGCTGGATACGGCCCTGCTCGAGGCGGGCGTAGTAGTCGGTGCTGATCGCCGCGAGCACGGCGACCTCCTCACGGCGCAGGCCCGCCACGCGACGCGAGCCGCCGTCGGGCAGACCGACGGCGGCCGGGTCGAGCTCGGCGCGGCGCGCTTTGAGGAATTCCCCAAGATCGTGACGGTGAGGATCGCGGTTCATGCCATCACCCTGACATCGGAACGCGGTGTTGTCAGGGGGAGAGACTTGTCCCTGGAAGTCCTCACCGCCGAGAAGCCGCGCTGCCCTGCGGGATCAGCGGACGCGGCTCCACTTCCCGGTGAGCTGGACGAACTCGCCACCCACGATGGAGCTGGCCAGGGACGTCCCCGCCGTGTAGTCCTGGATGTGGGTGACGATGTCACCGGAGAAGGGTTCGACCCAACGCACGACATACAGGCCGTCGCGAACCTTGGTCGCGCTGTAGTCCATGGTCTTGCCCTTGTGGTCGCCCGTTGTCAGCACGAAGCTGACCTCGGACTCCGATGCGAAGGTGATCTCCGCCGCGAAGGGGCCGAGTTCCGCCAGCCAGGTCTGGCCCACGCTGGGGAGAATTGCGTTGGTCTCCATCGGTACTGCCTCTCTATGACAGCGCTCGGCCCCGCGGGGTCAGCGGACCCGGGACCACTTCCCGTGGAGCTGGACGAACTCGCCGCCGATGACCGAGCTGGCCATGCAGGTGCCCTCGGTGTAGTCCTCGATGTGGGTGACGTGGTCACCGGCGTCGGGCTCGGTCCAGCGCACGACGTACAGGCCGTCGCGGAGCTGGGTGGTGGTGTACTCCATCGTCTGCTTGCGGCCCTTGATGGCACCGCCCGTCACCTCGAAGCTGACCTGGGTCGCCGAGTCGAAGGTGATCTCCACCGTGAAGTGGCCGAGCGGGGTGTCCGGGCCGAGGTCCGCCAGCCAGGTCTGGCCCACGCTGGGGAGGGTCGCGTTGCTGTCCATCCGTACTACCTCTTTCTTCGAACGTTGAGCGGTGTGGTGCGGGGTGTGGTCAGCCGAGGGCCTTGACGACTTCCTGGGCGAGCGGGACGGCCGAGGCGGGGTTCTGGCCAGTGATGAGAGTGCGGTCCACTTCGAGGTGGGGGGCGAAGTTGTCCTCACCCTTGTGGTAGTCCGCGCCCACGTCCGCGACGAGACGGTCCTGGAGCAGCCACTTCGCCCGGTCGGCGAGGCCGTTCTGGATCTCCTCGGAGTTGGACAGGCCGGTCAGGCGGTAGCCGGAGAACGGGGACTTGCCGTCGGCGTCCACGGTGGACAGCAGCGCGGCCGGGCCGTGGCACACCAGCGAGACGATCTTGCCGGAGGCGAGCCAGTCGCTCAGCAGCCGGCCGGCCGCGGGGTCGTCGGACAGGTCCTCCATCGGGCCCCAGCCGCCGGGCACGAACACGGCGTCGTAGTCGTCGATGTTCACGTCCTCGATGCGGACGGGGTTCGCCAGTTCGGTGGCCTCCTTGAGGGCGGTCCGCATCTGCTCGGCGCCCTCCTCGCCGCCGTTGAAGTCCGGGGTGAGGCTGAGTGCGTCGGGAGTCGGCGGGACGCCGCCCGGGGTGGCCGCGGCGATCTCGTAGCCGGCCTCCTTGAAGACGCCGTACGGGCCGATGGCCTCCTCGGCCCAGAAGCCGGCCGGCTGCTCGAACCCGTCGGCCAGGGTCCAGTGGTCGGCGGCGGTGATGAGGAAGAGGATCTTCGCCATGGGGTGCTCCCTGGGGTGAGTGCGGGCGGTCAGCTGTTCGCGGCCAACTGGACGACGTGGCTGTCGGCGGCCTGGATCAGGTGCGTGAGCTTGCCGTCGCCGACCGTCCACAGGTGGATGAAGCGGGCGTCCGACTCCTCGCCGGACTTGGCCACGGCGTGGTAGTGGCCACGGACGAACACGTGCTCACCGGCGTCGTAGAAGTCCTCGGCCACCGCGCCGAAGGAGGTGAAGCGCGGCGCGAGGCGGCCGAAGAAGTCGCCGCCGGCGCTGGCCCAGGTCTTGTAGACGCCGCCGTAGGGGAAGCCGGGGGTGATGTCCCAGACGATCTCGGGGTCGATGACCTCGGCGACCACGTCCGGGGCCATGCCGGAGTCGTAGAGCCGACGGACGAGGGCGAGGTTCGGGGAGTCGGACATGATGCTGCTCCTTTTGCGGGTCGGGCTGCGGGTGGTTCTGGGAGATTCAGGCGGCGAGGGCGGCGCGGCCGGCGCGGAAGAACGCGGTCTGCCGGGCGACTCGGGCGCCGAGGCCCTCGGCGGTGGCGATGTCGGACTTGTGGACCGCCTCCGGGCCGGCATCGACCGGGGTCTGCGCGCCCGCACCGACGAAGTAGCCCAAACGGTTGACGTCGTCCTCGCTGCCTTCGGTGGAGGCCCAGCCCGGCTGGACACCGAGGCTGATCCAGTGCATGCCGTGCTGGGCGGCCATGGTGAAGAAGTAGCCCAGGGTCGAGGACTTGTCGCCGTTCTTGGCACCGGAGTTGGTGAAGCCGGCGGCGATCTTGTCGGCCCAGGTCTGGGTGTACCAGCGCTTGCTGCTGGCCTCGGCGAAGGTGTGGAAGGCGGCGGAGGCGGTGCCCATGTAGGTGGGGGCACCGAAGATGATCGCGTCGGCGGCGTCCAGCTGCGCCCACTGCTCGTCGGTGATCGTGTCCACAGGGATGGAGATCACCTCGGCACCGGCTGCCGCGGCACCGCGCGCCACTGCCTCGGCGATGACAGTGGTGTGGCCGTAGCCGGAATGGAAAGCGACGGCGACCGTGGGGCGGGAGGTGGAGGACATGGGGGTATTGCTCCTCGAAAAGGATCTCGAAAGGGATTGCGTGAATCGCGCCCTGGAAGCTTGGCACGGAATTCAACAGCGAAGGTAGGAAGGATTTGTCCCTGGCTTTACGCCGGGAATCACCTGCTGATTTTACGAATTCATGGCGCGTGTCGCCGCCCAGGAGGAAAGGAAGCGCAGCCCCTCGTAGGCGCGCGAGTCGGGTTCGGCGCTCCAGACGATCAGCTGCTGGTCGGGGTCGGCCACGCAGGTGAGGGCGTCCCAGGCGAGGGCGAGTTCACCGGCGACCGGGTGGTTGAACACCTTGGTGCCTCCGCCGCGGGGTGCCAGATGGCGGCCTCCCCACCACTGACGGAACTGGTCGTCCTGGACCGACAGCTCACCGACGAGGGCGGTCAGTCTCCGGTCGTCGCAGCAGGCCGCGGCCTGCTGCCGCAACACGGCCACAACGTTGCGGGCGGAGTCCTCCCAGTCGGCGTACAGCGTTCTCATGGCCGGGTCGGTGAAGAGCCGGCGGACGTAGTTGCGGTGCGGCTTGGGGATTTTCGCGAAATCGGTACCGAACAAGGCGGCGGCCATCGGGTTCCACGCCAGGATGTCCAGGTGCCGGCCCAGGATCATGCCGGGGGCCACGCTCAGCTCGTTCAGCACGGTACGCAACCGGGGGTGCGCCTTCTGCGGAGCGCGCCGCCGCGTCCCACCGGCCTCCCGTCCGGCGAGCTCGAACAGCTGGTCCCGCTGGTCGTCGCTCAGGTGCAGGACGCGAACGAGCTCGGACAGCAGGGATGCGGAGGGGGCCGTACGGCCCTGTTCCAGGCGGGTGTAGTAGTTGGTGCTGATGGCGGCCAGTACGGCCACCTCGTCCCGGCGCAGACCGGCCACGCGCCGGTGCCGGTCGGTTTCGGGCAGGCCGACCGTACGGGGGCTGAGCTCGGCCCGGCGGGCCTTCAGGAATTGGCCCAGCTCCTTACGGTGCGCACTGCTGTTCATACTGCCCAGTGTGCGCTGCCCGCCACTCGGCTGGGTAGGAAGGTTTTATCCCTGGTTACTTCTGCCCTGGGGTGGAATTCTCCTGTACACAGGTCTTGCGGGCAGAGCCAGAGGCAGAGACCGGGAATTACATTTCTCAGACCGTCGACGCTAGCAGCAGCACCACAGCTACGCACGAAGAGAATCACGATGGAACTCCTGAAGCGTCCGCCGACCGGCCATGGCCGCCCGCCGGCGCGAAGACCCCACCCGCGCCCGAGCCATCCCCACACAAGAAACGCATCAGGAGAAAAGACATGCGCGCAACGCTGATCCACGCCCCCGGCGACATCCGGGTGGAGGACGTCCCCGAGCCCAAGATCGTCAAGCCGACGGACGCGATCATCCGCACCGTCGCCACCTGTGTGTGCGGCTCGGACCTGTGGCCGTACCGCGGCGTGGAGCCCGTCGGCGACCCGCACCCGATGGGCCACGAGTACGTCGGCGTCGTCGAGGAGACCGGCAGCGAGGTCACCCACGTCAAGCCCGGCCAGTTCGTGGTCGGCTCCTTCGCCACCTCCGACAACACCTGCGCCAACTGCGCCAAGGGCTGGCAGTCCTCCTGCCTGAACCGTGAGTTCATGAGCACCTGCCAGGCCGAGTACGTGCGCATCCCCAACGCCCACGGCACCCTGGTCGCCACGGACGAGCACCCCTCCGCCGATCTCGTACCCGGCCTGCTGGCCGTGTCCGACGTGATGGGCACCGGCTGGTGGGCCGCCCTGGCCGCCGAGGTCAAGCCGGGCTCGACGGCCGTGGTGGTCGGTGACGGAGCCGTAGGCCTGTGCGGTGTCATCGCCGCGAAGGAGCTCGGCGCGGAGCGGATCATCGCCATGTCCCGGCACGAGTCCCGGCAGAAGCTCGCCCTGGAGTTCGGCGCCACCGACATCGTCAGCGAGCGCGGCACCGAAGGCATCGCCCGCATCAAGGAGCTGACCGGCGGCATCGGCGCCGACTCCGTCCTGGAATGCGTCGGCACCGCCGAATCCATGAGCCAGGCCCTGCACTCCGCGCGCCCGGGCGGCAACGTCGGCTTCGTCGGCGTCCCCCACGAGGTCGCCGTCGACGGCCAGGAGCTGTTCTTCTCCCAGGTCGGCCTGCGCGGCGGCCCGGCGCCCGTCCGCCGCTACCTGCCCGACCTGATCGACCGCGTCCTGACCGGCCGCATCAACCCCGGCAAGGTCTTCGACCTCACCCTGCCCCTGGACCAAGTCGCCGAGGGCTACAAGGCGATGGACGAACGCCGCGCCATCAAGACCCTCCTCACACCCTGACCCGATCACCTCGTGGGCGTGAGCCGCGCCGACCGCGCTCACGCCCACGAGGACACACCCCGCCACACGGTCGTAGAGGAAGCACACCCATGACGACCTGGACGAACGACGAGCTGACCCGGATCGAGCAAGCCGAGGAACTGCGGATAGCCCCCTCGCGCAGCGACGGAACGCCGCGCACGCCCGTGCCGATCTGGGTCGTCCGCGACGGCGACGACCTCTACGTCCGCTCCTTCCGAGGCAACGCCGGCGCCTGGTACCGCGCGGCCCGGGCCGGCCACGAGGGCCACATCCGCTCCGGCGGCGTCGACAAGGACGTCACTCTTGTCGAGGTCACCGACCCCGACGTCAACGACCGCGTCGACACCGCCTACCGCACCAAGTACGGCCGCTACGGCGCGAGTTACGTGAATCCCATGGTGGCGTCGCGGGACACGACCCTGAAGCTCGTACCCCGCTGAATCCCAGGAGAGAACCCCTTGCTCGGCCTCGAACTCGTCGTGGTCCTGGGCGTGGCCGTGCTGGTGGGCAACGCCGTGGGACAGCGCCTCGGCATCGCCCCGCCCGTCGTCCTGCTCGTGACGGGCGTGCTCCTGGGATTCGTCCCGGCCGTCCGGAACGCGCAACTGCCCCCGGAAGTCGTGCTGTTGCTCTTCCTCCCGGTGCTGCTGTACTGGGAGAGCCTGACCACCTCCCTGCGGGAGATCCGCACCAACCTCCGCGGCATCCTGCAGCTGAGCACCGTACTCGTCATCCTCACCGCGTGGGCCGTCGCGGCTGCCGGGCATGCCCTCGGGCTGCCGTGGGGACCGGCGTGGGTGCTCGGCGCGGCCATGGCGCCGACCGACGCGACGGCGGTCGGTGTCCTCGCCCGCGCCCTGCCACGCCGCCAGGTCACCATCCTGCGCGCCGAGAGCCTGGTCAACGACGGCACGGCCCTGGTCATCTACGGTCTCGCGGTCGGCATCACGGTCGGCGAGGAACACCTGAGCATCCCGCACGTCGGCGGACTGTTCCTGCTCGCATACGGCGGCGGAGCCGCAGTCGGCGTGGCGGTCGCGTGGGTCAACATGAACCTGCGGCGCCGCCTGACCGATCCCCTGCTCGGCAACCTGGTCATGATCCTGGCGCCCTTCACCGCCTACCTGCTCGCCGAACTCATCGAGGCCTCCGGCGTCCTCGCGGTGGTCGTCAGCGGCCTGATCATGTCCCAGGTCGCCCCACGCATCATCCAGGCCGAACACCGCACGCAGGCACTGGCGTTCTGGCCGCTGGCCACCTTCATCATCAACGGGGCGCTGTTCGTCCTGGTCGGGGTGGAACTGCAGTACGCCGTCCGCGACCTGGGCCGCGCCGACCTCCAGGACGCGCTCATCGCGGTCGGTGTCATCTGCGTGGTGCTCGTCGCCGTACGCTTCGCGTTCCTGTACTCCTCCACCTACCTGGTCCGCGCACTCGACCGCAGCCCCCGGCAACGCACGCTCCGGGTCGGGCACCGCACCCGAGTCGTCAACGGACTGGCCGGCTTCCGGGGCGCGGTCTCGCTCGCGATGGTGCTCTCGGTCCCGCAGACCCTCGACTCGGGCGAGGCGTTCCCCGACCGCAGCTTCATCGTCTTCGTCACCGCCGGCGTCATCCTCGTGACGCTGGTCGTGCAGGGACTCCTGCTGCCGGTGGCGGTGCGCTGGGCAAAGCTGCCGCCCGACACCTCGGTCGACGAAGAACACGACCTCGCGGAGACCGCCGCCATCGAGGAGGCGATCAAGGCGATGCCGCAGCTCGCCACCGGTCTGCGGTCCGAACCGAAGATCGTCGAGTGGCTGCGCCAGGAGTACGAGGCCCACCTCGCCTCCGTCCGGGCCAGGAGCGCGGGCGCCCACGACGACCCCGCGGTACTCCAGCACCAGGACTACCTCGCGCTGCGCCTGGCCCTCATCGCCAACAAACGCGCCACCGTCGTCCGGCTGCGCGACGAGCGCCGGATCGACGACACCGTACTGCGCCGCCTGCAGGCCGCCCTCGACAGCGAGGAGATCCGCCTGTCGGGAGGCGTGGCGGTCGAATGACCGACCTCTGAGGAAGGACGATTCATGAAGGCGATAGGGCTGACCGAGTTCGGCGGGCCCGAGGTACTGCGGGTCCTGGACCTCCCGGTCCCCGAGGCGAGGCCGGGCGAGATCCGCATCCGGGTGCACGCGGCGACGGTCAACCCCGTCGACACGCTGGTGCGCCGCGGAATCGCCTTCGTCTCCGACGCCGAGCCGCCCTACGTTCCCGGGATGGACGCGGCCGGCGTGGTCGAGCAGATCGGTGAGGGAACCGACACCGGTCTCGCCGTCGGCGACCGCGTCATGGCCGTCGTGGTCGTCTCCGGGACGCACGGCGCGTACGCCGAACACGTGGTCGTTCCCGCCGAGTCGGTGGTCCGCGCACCGGCGGGCACCACCGACATCGAGGCCGCCACGCTGCCGATGAACGGACTCACCGCCCGGATGGCGCTGGACCTGCTGGAACTTCCCGCAGGCTCCACCGTGGCGGTCACCGGAGCGGCAGGCGCGGTCGGCGGCTACGCCGTCCAGCTGGCTAAGGCGGACGGGTTCCGGGTGATCGCCGACGCGGCACCGAAGGACGAACTGCTGGTGAAGGAACTCGGGGCGGACGTCGTACTGCCACGCGGCGCCGAGTACCCGGACCTGGTACGCGTGGAGATACCCGAGGGTGTCGACGGACTCGTCGACACCGCGGGCATCGCCGCTCAGGCCGTCCGCGCCGTGCGCGACGGCGGCCGGGTGGCCTCGTCGGTCGGCGGCACCCAGGTGCCCGCCGAACGCGGCATCGAGACCAGGTTCACGTTCGTGCCACAGTACGCACGCGAACACGCCAAGCTCGACCGCCTGCGCGAACTGGCGGAGGCGGACCGGCTCACCCCGCGGGTCGCGCGGACGCTGCCGGCCGAACAAGCCGTCGAAGCACACCGGTTGCTGGAGGCGGGCGGCCTCCGGGGACGGGTGATACTCACCTTCTGAGCGGACCACAGCGCTTAAGGTGCTGCTCGCCTGCCACCGACGTCATCCGCAGGACCTCGCGACAGGCCGGGCCGTGGTGACCGCTGCCACCGGCACGTGGATCTCGCCGTACCGGAAGAGCAGGCGGGGGCACGTGCACGGCAGGCGGCTGGTTCGTCGGGGCATGCACTCGTGAACGCCGGAAGGGTGTCGCCCTGAAGGCGTGTGGCCCGTGGGCCACATCAGCGGCCTCAGACCTTCCTCGGCTTCTTCGGGGGTTTCGCCGTGCTGCCGCGCACGGTGAGCGTGGTGGCGATCTCCACGCCGATCTGCGCCGGCCTCTCGCCGCGGCCGAGAGAGAGCGCGAGCTCGGTGGCCGCCGCCGCCATCTCCGTCAGCGGCTGGTGAACCGTCGTCAGCGGTGGGTCCACCCACGCCACGACAGGGAGGTCGTCGAAACCCACGACGCTGAGGTCACCGGGAATGGTGAGTCCCAGTTCGCGGGCGGCCTGGTAGACACCCAGTGCCTGCAGGTCGTTCGAGGCGAAGACGGCGGTGGGCCGCTCGCTCCGCACCAGCAGTTCACGCGCGGCTTCGCTGCCGCCTTCCCTGGTGAGCGGTGCATTGACGACCAGGCCGGGATCGGTGGGCAGGCCTGCCGCCTCCAAAGCAGATGTGTAACCGGCCTGCCGCGCACGGAAGCAGGAGACATCCCGGGGTCCGCCGATCATCGCTATGTGGCGGTGCCCGAGGTCGATCAGGTGCCGGGTTGCCGACTGGCCACCGCGCCAGTTGGTGGCGCCGACGAAGGGCACGTCGTCGGGGGGCTCCTCCGTCGGGTCGAAGACGACGAAGGGGATGCCCTTGACGCTGAGTTGCTCGCGCTCCTCGTCGGACAGTTGGGCGACGGACAGCACGCAGTGCGGTCGGCGGCCCACCATGTCTTCCACGGTCCGTGTGGGTGCGTCATGGAGCCCGAACTCCGAGACCATCACTCCCACCCGGTTCTTGCTGGCCACTCGCTCGACGCCACGGATGATCTCGACCGCCCACAGGCTCTTCAGCTCGCGGAACACCAGCTCCATGGTGGTGTTCCGGCTGCCCGGCGGCTTCTTGTAGCCGTAGCGGTTGATCAGTTCCTCGACGCGGGTGCGGGTGCCGCTGGAGACGCCCGACCTGCCGTTGAGCACCTTCGAAACGGTGGGGATCGAGACTCCTGCCGTCTCCGCGATGTACGCGATGGTGACCGGTCCCCGAGGTTCGTCGGGAACGTCTCCCACGTGCTCCGCCGACGCATCCGCCCCGTTGTCCGCCACGCTCGCCTTCCCTCGCTGCCGCAGCTCTTTGTGTTTTCGTCGTTCCCCGGTTCATTGTGGCACTTCAGGCCGGTGAGCGACCGCCGCGCGTGTTTCTCCCACTTGTTCCGCGGCGCTTCGTGTTTCGTGACCGGCCCGGTCACGGGTAATGGCACCGCGACCGGGCCGACGTGGATCCTCAGGGTCAGGTGCTCGACCCCGTCACCGTGGTGCCGGAGCGGGTGACCTGGTACGTCACGGTGGTGCCGCTCCAGAAGTGGAAGGTGAGGGTGACCGGCGCGCCGTCGGTGAGACTGCCCAGGAAGGCTGGGGTGAGGCCGATCGCCCGGCCGGGGTAGTCCGGGGAGAACGTCGTGTTGAACTGCTGGTAGGAGGTCCAGGTGGCGGTGCCGGCGTTGGACCCGTCCGCGTACCTCGCCTCCATGGTGGCCAGTTCGTCACCCCGGAAGTCCGTGGGGACGACCAGGCCGCTGCTCGTGCCGGACGCGTTCGAGAGCACGGGTGCGTCGTACGTGCGGATGTGGACGGGCCAGGGCAGACCGCAGGAGAAGCGGAACTGGATGGTCGAGTTCGCCCCGTAGCCGCGGTCCCCGGCGAGGCGGGTGAGAGCGGCGGCGGTGAGGGTGACCCGGTCTCCGGAGACGGTGTAGTCACGGCCCTGGGTGAGCTTCCGGTTGCCCTGCCACACCCCGCGGAAGGAGGCTCCGTTCGGGTTCAGAGTGAGCGTCTGCGCACCGATGGTGCCCGACTTGGGCAGGTACACGGTGTCGCTGGAGGCGGTCCCGGAACGCGTGGTCCAGGCGGACCTGATCCGGTTGATCAGCTCCAGGTCACGCCACTGCAGGGTCTCCCTGTTGAGGTAGTTGAAGGCGTCCCACAGTGCGGTGGTTACCCCGTTGACCCGGGCCTCGTGACCGAGTTGTTCGAAGTACTTGAACGCCTCGCCGCGCTCGACCGTGGCCGGGTGGTTGAAGTCCGGGTAGTTGAGGAGGCCGAACTCCCCCAGGTACACCGGGATGCCCTTGGCGACGAAGATGTCGTGCATGTGCTTGAAGGCCTGCGTCATGTCCTGCTGCGAGACGGTCTCGTAGCGGGTGTAGCCGGCGATGTTGACGCTGAAGGGCCAGAACCCGTAGTAGTGCACGGTCGCGACGAGGTTGTCGTCCTGCAGCGAGGCCATCTCGGCCGAGAGGTTCTCCAGCAGCGACTGGCTGGGCGTGCAGTACACGGTGGGCAGGAGCAGCAGCCTGTCGGTGTTGCCGCCGCCGGAGGCGCGGACGATGTGGTGGAACGAGGTGTTGAGTTCGTTCAGCAGCTGTTGGTCCTGGGCGTCGGTGGCGTTGTTGAACTGCGGTTCGTTGACGCTCTCGAAGAGCAGGAGGCGCGGCTCGTCCCTGAAGGCGTCGGCGATCTGGGTCCAGGTGGCGTTGAACCGGGCCAGCACTCCGTCGTGGTCGGAGGGCATGTCGGCGATCCACGTCCACGAGTCGTGGTGGAGGTTGAGGTCCACGTAGAGGCCGTCCGCGATGGCCCAGTCGACGACCTGCTTGACTCGGTTCATGAAGGCGGGCTCGATGGTGTACGGCGCCGTCGACGACTGGTGACTGCCCCAGGTGACGGGGAGCCGGACACTGCGGAAGCCCTGGGCCTTCACGGTGTCGAGCAGGGCCTTGGTGATCGGCGGGTTGCCCCAGGAGGTCTCGTCCGGGATGGCGTCCAGCGTGTTGCCGAGGTTCCAGCTGGGCTCCATGGCCTTGACAACGGCCATGCGGTCGGAGGGCACCGCGGACGCCTGGGGCGCTTGTGAGGCGGCGAAGGCGGCGCCGCCCCAGGCGAGGTGGGTCGCGGCTATGAGCCCGAGCAACAGGCCGACGAACCGGCGGAGCGGTCTGGGGCTTCGGTGGCCGTTCTCATGCCCACGCCTCGCGAGGCGTTGTGTCCGGTGCATGGTGAGATCCCTTCTGTGCGGGTGGGTTTCGCAGAGCTGAGGACTCCTCGTCAGCAGGAGCCGGGGACGTAGTCGAACCAGTCGAAGTGCACGGCCCCGTCGACGGCGCACAGGCCGACGACCCGGCCGGTGAAGCCTCCGGCGACCTCGGTCGAGAGGTAGCGGCCGTCCAGCGAGGCCACGTCCGTCGTCGTCCCGTCGGGCGCCTCGACGCCGAAGACCAAGGAGTCGGGACCAGTGCGGGAGTCGTGGGGCCCAGGGGCCTTTCCGGTGCGCACGGTGAGCACGAAGGGACCTGCGGGCAGCGGTAGTTCCGCTGACATGGAGCGCAGCGACCCGACGCGGGCGATCACCCGGACCGTGCGCTCGGACGTGGCCTCGATGGCGTAGTGGTGCCGGTCGTCCAGGCGGACGGCCAGGCCGCCGGTGCCTTCGGAGCAGTCGACCAGCGCCCGCGCCTGAAAGCCGAGGTGCTGCTGGCGCCGCCCGAGGAAGATGACGTCGGGCTCGTCCAGGGACGTACCGCGGGCGCGCAGAGTGAGCCGGCTGGAGCGTTCCTTGGTGGAGTAGTGCTCGGCCGGGCGGTCGTGCAGGGAGATCCAAGAGGGCCGCAGTTCGTTCGAGTCGAAGTCGTCGCGCTCGGCCGGTGCCGTGGTCGGTACCAACGGCCACGGCATCTCCGGGAGTTCGGGGTCGACCTCACCGACGACGGGCCAGCCGTCGATCCAGGAGACGGAGGCAAGGAAGGTCTCCCGGCCCAGGATGTGCCACCCGGGGGTGCCGCCCTGGGGACGGACGCCCAGCAGCACCATCCACCAGGAGCCGTCAGCGGCCTGGACGAGGTCGGCGTGGCCGGTGTTCTGGATCGGCCGGTTGGTGCTGCGGTGGGTCAGGATCGGGTTGGCCGGGCAGGGCTCGAAGGGGCCGTTGGGAGAGGTGCCGCGGGCGATGGAGACGCCGTGGCCGCGCTCGGTGCCGCCCTCGGCGATCATCAGGTACCAGTGGTCGCCGATCCGGTACAGGTGCGGGGCCTCCGGGGCGGCGGCACCCGGGGTCCCGGACCACACCGGCTGCGGCTCACCGAAGGTCTCGCCCGTGCTCGGGTCGATACGGACCTGGGCGACCCCGGAGATGGTGCACCAGCAGTTGCCTTCCTCGTCCCAGGCCAGGTCGGGGTCGATGCCGGGGACTCCGGGCAGGCGGACCGGGTCGGTCCAGGGGCCGACGGGATCGGTCGCGCTGACCACCAGATTGCCCTCACCGGGGGCGACATTGGTGACGATCAGCCAGAACCGTCCGTCGTGATGGCGCAGGGTGGGCGCATAGAGACCACCGGAGGAGGGGGTGTCCCGGGGCAGTCGGAGCTGGCCGGGCCGGTCCAGGGCGTTGCCTATCTGGGTCCAGTGCACCAGGTCCCGACTGTGGAAGAGGGGGATGCCGGGGAAGTACTCGAAGCTCGAACAGGCGAGGTAGTAGTCCTCGCCGACGCGGCAGACGCTGGGGTCGGGGTGGAAACCCGGGATCACCGGGTTGGTGGCGGATGCCGTCACGTTCTCGTCGTACACCTCGTCAGGTCCCTTCGGTTCTTGGGCTGTGGTTCGGTGGAGCTTCACGGCGGGTCAGGGGGTGAAGGTCAGCGTGCGCAGCCGCTGTTCGCCGGTGAGGACGATCCGCAGGTCGTGTACGCCCTCCAGTTGCTCGGTCAGCGGGGCGGTGACGGTGGTCCAGGCGTAGCGGTCACCGGTGACGGGCACCTCCAGGGCCGCCAACCTGCGCTCCCCCGCGTTGAGTTCGAGCACGGCGGCGGCCCCCTCCCCCGTCCGGGACACCTCGACGGTGAGCCGGCCCGCGCCGCTCAGGTCCACCTGGCGGAAGAGCAGCGTCGCGGTCTCGCCGGCCGGGGTCACCGCGTCGCCGTCCTCCCGGGTGGCGTCGACCAGGGCGAGGTCCTCGTAGTCGTCGAAGTCGACCGCGCACAGGGGGCTTTCGAGCGCGCGGCGTGACCGTGGGGCGGGGCCGGTGACGGTCAGCTGCGTGGTCAGGGCGGGAGCCGCCGCCGAGCGGGCGAGCACCAGTTCGTAGCGGCCGGGATCCACGGTGAAGGCCCCGGTGACCACGTCCCAGTGGGACAGCGCCTCGGTGACCGGCAGCCGGAACTCCAGCTCCGCCGTCCGGCCCGCTGCCAGGCGCGCCTTGCGGAAGCCGACGAGTTTCAGCCGGGGAGCGTGGTAGCGGGCGTCCAGGGCTCGGGCGTAGAGCTGCACGGTCTCCGTGCCCGCGCGCGGCCCGGCGTTGAGCAGCGAGACCCGGACCCGGATCTCGCCGTCCTGACCCAACCCTTTCTGGTCCAGGGCGAGTTGGGTGTACTCGAAGCGGGTGTAGGAGAGGCCGTGGCCGAAGGCGTAGAGCGGGGCGGCCTGGTGGTACTGGTACGTCCAGCCGGCCTTGATGATGTCGTAGTCCAGGCGGCCGGGCAGCTCGTCGTCGCCCCGGTACCAGGTCTGCGGGAGGCGGCCGGCCGGGTCGGCCTCGCCGTACAGCACGCGGGCCAGGGCGCGGCCGGTCTCCTGGCCGGCGTGCGAGATCCACAGCACCGCGGGCACATGCTCGTCGGCCCAGTCCAGCGCGTAGGGGTAACTGGACATGACGACCAGCACGGTGTCGTCATGGACCGCGACGACCTCGCGCAGCAGCCGGTCCTGCTGGGGCGGCAGTCGCAGACCGGCCCGGTCCGTGGTCTCCTTGCCGTTGATGTGCGGGTCGTTACCGACCACCACGACGACCGTGTCGGCGCTCCGCGCGGCCGCGACGGCCTCGGCGACACCGTCGCGCACCACGGTCCGGGTGAACCGGACGGCCTGCTCCGGGGTCTCGGCGGTCATGGTGAGGACACCGGTGTCCGGATCCGCCTGGGCGTAACGGCTGTTGCAGATGTTGAAGAGCAACTCCGCTCCGTCCCCGGCGGGTTCGATGCGGAAGGTTTCGTGGACCTCCCATTCACCGGGCTGGTCCCGGTCGGCGGCGACCTGCTGGTCGTCGTCGCGCAGCGAGGCGTAACGGCCGGTGGCGGCCGAGCGCAGGGTGAGCACTCCGAGGTCCCAGTCGAAGAGGTCCCACTGGGCGGCGGGGTCGGCGTCCTGGGCATCCGTCACAACCAGCCGTCCCTCCGGGCCTACGGCGGTGAGGGCGCGGCCGTCGGCGGTGCGCAGCACGATCCGGTCGACGCCCTCGATGCCCTCGACGCCCAGGCCGTCGGCGACGGTGACCCGGTACGGGTGGCTGCCGCTGTACCAGTCCTCGAACAGGGTGAGGGCGAGCGGCCCGACCACGGCCACGCGTCGGTCGGTGGCGAGCGGCAGCACGCCGGTGTTCTTGAGCAGGACGATCGACTCGGTGGCCGCGCGCAGCGCGAGCGCCTGGTGTTTTGGGGAGTTGACGACATCCCAGCCGATACCCGCGTACGGGTCCTGCTCGGGGTCGAACTCGCCGAGCCGGAAACGTATCGACAACTGACGGCTCACGGCGCGGTCCACGTCTGCCATCGACAGCAGGCCGCGCTCCAGGGCGGCGCTGATCCGGCCGAAGGTGGTGGCGCTGTCCTCGAAGTGGTCGGTGAAGCTGTCGATGCCGGCCTTCAGCGCGGCGGCGTGCGACTCGGCGTGGTCGTCGAAGTAGTGCTCCGGGTCGACCAGGTTCGAGGGGGCATCGGCGTCGCTGACGACGAAGAGTTCGTGGCCGGTGGGCTTCGCCCACTCCCGCAGCTGCTGCTCAAGGAGCGGACTGACGTGGCAGGGACGGCCGTTGACCAGGTTGTAGGCCGCCATCACGCCGGTGGCCGCGCCGGTGGCAACGGCCGGCCGGAAGGCGGCGAGGTCGTACTCGTGCAGGACCCGGGGGCGCAGGCCGGAGGAGGTGGTGCAGCGGTCGTCCTCGTTGTTGTAGGCGAGGAAGTGCTTGAGGACCGGTGCGGTGCGCAGGTGGTCCGGGTCGTCGCCGGACATACCGCGGCAGAAGGCGGCGCCGAGCCGGGAGGTGACCAGGGCGTCCTCGGAGTAGCCCTCCTCGTTGCGGCCCCAGCGCGGGTCGCGCAGCAGGTTCACCACGGGGGCCCACGCCTGGAGGCTGTTGCGGCCGGTGCCGACGGCCGGGGGACGGTGGTGGTGGAAGGCGCGCTGCTCGACGGAGACCGCCTCGGCGACCTCGCGGACCAGGTCCTCGTCCCAGGTCGCGCCCAGCCCGACGGCCTGCGGGAAGGTGGTGGCCTCGCCGAGCCAGGCGACGCCGTGCAGGGTCTCGGTGCCGGTGCGGAACTCGGCGACACCCAGGCGGGGAACGGCGGGCGCGTACTGGTGCAGCATCGCGACGCGTTCCTCCGGCGTGAGCCGGTGGAGCAGGTCTTCGACGCGTTCGGCCAGCGGGAGCCCCGGGTCGCGGAAGGGCAGCGTGGCGGAGACGGCAGCGGTACTCACAGGTGAGGTCCCTTGCGGAGTGCGACGACGGGGGTGGACGGCACCGTACGGCCGGGTCGCAGGGCCTCGATGCCGCGTGTTGAAGCGCTTCGACGCTGGCATGGGCTTGACGAGACGTCAAGAGAAAGTTTCCAAGAAACTTCTGTTTCTAAATGAGCGTTTCGGTTTCCTGCACGACCCTTGCCCGGCGCCCCAGGACGCGCTTAATCTCTCGGCGATGTCGAAGCGCTTCGACAGGCGGGCAACGATCCATGCCGCGTTTCAACGTCCTCGAAGCCGCTCACGCCTCCCGCACCGAGGTCGGGCGGCCACCGCGCAGCCCTCGCACGACGTTCGTCACAGAACCTCAGAGCCGAAGGACCGCCCACCATGAGCATCGCAACAAATCGCAGAGCCTTCGTGAACGGCGCCATCGCCGTCGCCGGGGCCGCCGCCCTGTCCCCCTTGCTGTCCGCGTGCGGAAACGGCTCCTCCGGCTCGAAGGGGGGAACCAACTCCAGGTCGGGGCTGGCCGCCGCGCTTCCCAAGTACCAGGCCAGCACCTCGGTGAAGCCCGACATCCCGTCGGTCACCGGACCCGACGGAGCGTTCACCAGCCCGGGTTTCCTGTCCTACCCGGCCCACCCCGTGACCACGGTGCGGGGAACCCCCGGCAAAGGCGGCAGCTACACCGCCGTGACACCGATCTGGGGGACCCTGCCCTCTCCGGACAACTCCTACTACCGGGCCATGAACAAGGCCCTCGGCATCGACCTGACCATGAAGCCGGCCAACGGCAACGACTACGCGACCGTCGTCCCGACGATGACCGCGTCCAAGAAGCTGCCGGACTGGGTCCAACTGCCGTCCTGGTGGAACGCCACCTTCAATGTCAGCGCGCTGGCGGGCACCCAACTGGCGGACCTCACACCGTACTTGTCCGGCGACAAGATCAAGAAGTATCCGAACCTGGCCGCGATCCCCACCGGCGCCTGGCGGGCCGCCGCCTGGCAGGACAGGATCTACGGCATCCCCTCCTTCGCCGGCGGCATGGCCGTGGCGGGGGCCGTCTTCTTCCGCGCGGACATCCTGGGGGCGCGGGGCATCACCGCGGACCAGGTCAGATCCGCCGACGACCTGTGGAACCTGGGCAAGGAGCTGACCGACGCCAAACGCGGCGTGTGGGCCTTCGACGACGTGTGGACCTACCTGTACCAGGCGTGGGGAGTCCCCAACAAGTTCACCATCGAGAAGGGCAAGCTCGTCCACAAGTACGACATGCCCGAGTTCCTGGAGGCCCTGAACTGGCACTACCGGCTTGCCAAGGCCGGTTACGTCCACCCGGACGCGCGGGCGGGCGACACCAACAACGGCCTCTCCCGGTTCTACGCCGGCAAGGCCCTGATCGAAGGCGGCGGCACCGGCGCGTGGAATCTTGCGGACCACCAGTCCGGCGTCGCCGCGAACAAGAACTACCGCCGTGCGGCCTTCGACGTCATCTCCGCCGACGGCAGGTCCAAGCCCCAGACCTTCCTCGGCCCTTCCACCAGCATCATGAGCTACCTCAACGCCAAGCTCAAGGGCGACCAGATCGAGGAGCTGCTGGCCGTCGCCAACTACCTTGCCGCGCCTTTCGGTTCGGCCGAGTACACGCAGGTCGTCTACGGCGTGGAGGGTGTCCACTACACGATGGTGAACGGCATTCCCTCCTACACCGAGGAGGGCAAGAAGACCGCACAGCAGCAGACGTTCAACTTCCTGGCCTCCGCCCCGCAGGTCGTCAGCAACCCGGGCGCCAACGCGGTGACCGAGGACTACACGGCCTGGTCGGCCCGGACCGTGAAGTACGTCTACAAACCGGTGTTCTGGAACATGAACATCACCGTGCCCAAGCGCTTCGCCACCGCCGACACCGCGCAGGCCGTCGAGGACGCGATCAAGGACTGCTACCACGGCATCAAGAAGGTCTCGGACGTCCAGGCCGCCATCGCGTCCTGGAAGTCCAGCGGCGGCGACCGGCTCACCGACTGGTACCGGACCGCCGTACTGGAGAAGAGCGGCAGCGGCCAGTAGCAGACGACGGCGTGCGGACCGGCCGCGTGACAGCGGCCGCCGCACAGCGAGGAGGAGCGGTGGCCGCAACGATCACCACCAAGGACAAGAAGGAACCCACGCCGGCAGCGGTCGAGGGCGGCGAGGAGTCGGTTCCCCCGGCGAACCGCATGAGTCTGCGGCTGCAACTGCGCCGGGACAAGTCACTGATCATCATGACCCTGCCGGCGGTCGCGCTGCTGCTGGTCTTCAACTACGCCCCGCTCTTCGGCCTCATCACCGCC
Source organism: Streptomyces sp. JLBG701 (assembly GCF_058544905.1). Lineage (NCBI taxonomy): Bacteria > Bacillati > Actinomycetota > Actinomycetes > Kitasatosporales > Streptomycetaceae > Streptomyces > Streptomyces sp. JLBG701. Next base: position 4,882,255 of record NZ_CM178588.1, on the reverse strand, counting down.
TTCGAGTACTACGACCCGCTGGTCGGGGTGGTGCACAGCGACTGGGCCGGCCTCGACCAGTTCCGGCAGCTCTTCGACGACCCGCTGTTCTGGGAGGCACTGCGCAACACCCTCTGGCTCAGCTTCGTCCAGCTGATCCTCTTCTTCCCCGTGCCGATCGGGCTGGCGCTGCTGCTGAACACGGTGCTCAGCGAACGGCTGCGGAACTTCATCCAGTCCGTGGTCTACCTGCCCCACTTCTTCTCCTGGGTGCTGGCCATCACCCTCTTCCAGGAGATGCTCGGCGGCGCCGGAGTGCTCAACCACTTCCTCGCCCAGCACGACCTGGGCCCCTGGAACATCATGACCGACCCGGACACCTTCGCACTGCTGGTCACCTCCCAGGCCGTGTGGAAGGAAGCCGGCTGGGGCGTCATCGTCTTCCTCGCCGCCCTCGCCGCCATCGACCAGAACCTCTACGAGGCCGCCGCCGTCGACGGCGCGGGCCGCTGGCGCCGGATGTGGCACATCACCCTCTCCGGCATGCGGGGCGTCATCGTGCTGATGCTCGTACTGCGCCTGGGGAACGCCCTGTCCGTCGGCTTCGAGCAGTTCCTGATCCAGCGCAACGCCGTCGGCCACGACACCGCCGACGTGCTGGACACCTTCTCCTTCTACTACGGCATCGCCACCAACAACTACAGCTACGGTGCCGCGGCCGGACTGTTCAAGAGCGTGATCTCCCTGCTCCTGATCTGGGGCGCCAACAGGATCGCGCACGCCTTCGGTGAGGACGGGTTGTATCGCAGATGAGCCAGACACTGACTCCCACGCAGACCACCTCGACCCTCCGGCCCGACCGCCACCGCGGCCGTGCCGTCTGGGAGGAGGAGCCGACCGTCGCCGGTCAGACTCTCAAGGGCGGCGTCCTCGTCCTGGTCCTCGCCGCCGTCCTGGTGCCGCTCTACATCGTCGTACTCACCAGCTTCTCCACCCCCGGCGCCATCAACCGCGCCGGCGGACTGGTGCTCTGGCCCGACGGTCTCACCCTCGGCGCCTACCGGCAGATGCTCACCGACGGCCCGGTCACCCGCGCCGTCCTCGTCAGCCTCTTCATCACCGTCATCGGCACAGTGCTGTCCATGGTGGTCTCGGTGCTGTGCGCCTACGGCCTCTCCCGGTCCCGCTCCCTCGGCCACCGCAGCATCCTGACGGTGCTGATCGTCACCATGTTCGTCAGCGGCGGGCTGATCCCCACCTACCTCGTCGTCACCGGCCTCGGCGGCTACGGCCAGTACTGGGCGCTGATCCTGCCCAGCGCCGTCTCCGTCTTCAACATCCTGGTCCTGCGCTCCTTCTACTCCGGCACCGCCGCGGACCTGATCGACGCGGCCCGGATGGACGGATGCAGCGAATGGCGCATCCTGTGGTCGGTGGTACTCCCCACCTCCCGCGCGGTCACCGCGGTCGTGGCCCTCTTCTACGCCGTCGGCTACTGGAACGCCTTCTTCAACGTCATGCTCTACATGCCCACCGACAGCGCCAAGTGGCCACTGCAGTACGTGCTCTTGCAATACGTCAACTACGGCCTGACCATGCCCGGATCGGTCAACAACGGCTACGGCGGCACCCACATGCAGACAGCACCACAGTCACTCCAGATGGCCGTGGTGGTGCTGACGCTGGTCCCGATCCTGCTGGTGTATCCCTTCATGCAGAAGCACTTCAAGACCGGTGTACTCACCGGGGCGATCAAGGGCTGACCCGTGGGAAGCAGAGGGGTGACCACCGGCGGGGTGGCACTGACCCAGGTGGCTGCCGCGCAGGAGTCTTTCCGAGCACGGTGAGCTACGTTTCCAACGGCAAGCACTCCGTCTCTGGACTCCTCTGAGCAGCCGCAATTCCGAGTCCGCACCAAGGCCTCCTGACACTCGGTACGCATCGCGATCCCGAGGGACGGGACCGCCCACGAGGACACTCACGTCGTGGGCGAGAACGTGGTCGTCCTCGCCTGCTACACCGCCGTCAACAAGACCACAAGAGCGAACGACGTCCGGGATGCCATGAGCGACTGAGCAGTCCCCATGTCAGTGGCGGGTGGGGCGCGCCAGTGCGGTCGGCGGCTACGCCGTCCAGCCGGCCAAGGCGGACGGGTTCCGGGTGATCGCCGACGCGGCACCGAAGGACGAACTGCTGGTGAAGGAACTCGGGGCCGACGTGGTCCTGCCTCGGGGTACCGAGATCCCGGAGCTGGTACGAGGGGAGACTTCCGACGGTGTGAACGGCCTCGTCGACACCGCGGGCATCGCCAGCCTCGCCATCCGCGCGGTCCGGGACGGCAGCCGGGTGGCGTCGTCGGTCGGCGGTACACAGGCGCCCGCCGAACGCGGCATCGAGATCCGTTACACGTTCGCGCCGCAGTGCACACCCGAACACGCCAAGCTCGACCGTCTCCGCCGGCCGGCGGAGACGGACAGCATCACCCCGCGGGTCACCCAGAGCCTGCCGGCCGAACAGGCCACCGAGGCACACCAGCTGCTTGAGGTAGGCGGCCTCCGGGGACGAGTAGTGCTCACTTTGCGAGAGCGTCAGCCGCGTACACACGACCGACCTGCGCACGCTCGGTCCGCCAAAGCGACGGTGGGCGCTCCGAGTTGTGTCCGCCCGCCCCGCCGGGCTCTCTTCCGGGCGGACACCATTCAGTTCTGCTGTGGCGGCGCTTGGGCCGCGCCCTTCCCACGATGGCGGTAGCGGGCTCGCATCGCCTCGCCCGCGGCGGGGCCGGCCGCGAAGACGTAGGCGTCGCTGTCGTCGAGGCGGCGGCCGGTCGACGCGTCGACGACGACGGGGTCGATCTCCTCGCCCGTCGCCGCCTCGACGACGACCATCCTGCGCTCCTCCGGCGCGAGGCGGGAGTTGCCCCACGCGGTCAGCGCCATGATGACCGGCCACAGGGACCGCCCCAGTTCGGTGAGTACGTACTCGTGACGCACCGGGTTGGTCTGGTAAGGGCGGCGTTCCAACAGACCGTCGTCGACCAGGGCCTTGAGCCGGGTGGTCAGCATGCTGGAGGAGACACCCAGGTTCTCCTTGAACTGGTCGAAGCGCGTGTAGCCGTCGAAGGCGTCCTGCAGGATCAGCAGCGTCCACCACTCGCAGACGTGCTGCGCCGCCGCGCACAGCGGGCTCTCCCGGTCCTCCAGGTTGATCCGGCCGGCCAAGGTGAACCCCTCCCACTAGTTAGTGCTAAAGTCAAAGTGACTTGATTCTATTTTAGCACTTACTGGGTCGCGGCGTTTGACGTGCCCGTGGCTCGATCACGCAGCGCACCGGCCTCTGTGCCCGACCTGACGAGAAGAGACGACGACCATGGTGAAGCTCTCGATCCTGGAACAGGCCTCGATCCCGCGCGGCACGACTGCGTTCGACGCGTTCGACGAGGCGCTGGCCACCACCAAGCACGCCGAGGAGCACGGCTTCCACCGGATGTGGTTCGCCGAACACCACCTGCCCACCGTGGCCTCGCACGCGCCCGAGATCCTCATGGGCGTCGTGGCGCGGGAGACCCAACGCATCCGCATCGGCTCCGGAGCGATCCTCCTCAACCACTACAGCCCGCTGAAGGTCGCCGAGTTGTTCCTGCAACTGGAGGTCGTGGCACCGGGGCGCTTCGACCTGGGGCTCGGGCGGGCGACCACCGGCCCGCTCGCCGACATGGCCCTCAGGCGGGACCGGGACACCGGACATCTCGACGACTTCGACCAGCAGGTGCAGGAGGTGCTGGCCTTCCTGCACCGCACGTTCCCCGGAGACCACCCCTTCCGACAGATCCAGCTCATGCCGTCCGTGACCGCCCGCCCCGACCCGTGGATCCTCGGCTCCTCCGGGAGCAGTGCCGGACTCGCCGCCGGACTCGGCATCGGCTATGCCTTCGCCGGGTTCCTCAACCCGGGAGGCGCGGTGCCCGCACTGCAGGCGTACCGCAAGGCGTTCACTCCCACCCACTACGGCGCGGAGACTCCCCAAGTGATGCTCAGCGTCAGCGTGTTCGCCGCCGACACCGACGAAGAGGCCCACCGCATGACGTGGCCGATGCGAGCTGTCTTCGCCTACGCGGGCCGCGCCGGACGCGTACCCGAGATCGTGTCCGTCGACGAAGCCTCCCGCATGCTCACCACGGCACAGAGGGACGAACCGTCGCGGATCGCGAACGGCCGGTGGCCCCGCCAGGTCGCCGGCAGCCCGGAAACCGTACGGGACCAGCTCCTCCAGATGATCGAACAGACCGGCGCGACCGAAATCATGCTCCAGAGCATCAGCCCCGACCAGGAAGCCCGCCGCTACTCGCACGCACTCGTCGCCGAGGCACTCGGAATCAAGCCCGACGTGCAGACGGCCCCGGTCAGCGCCGCCTAGGGCGGCAGCGCCCACCACGAGCTGGAGTGCTCGGTCGCCCGCGGGTCCGGCGGCAGCCGCCGGTCGAGGCCCTCCCTCAGTCTCGGCTGAAGGCGTAGGAGCGCTCCACCCGCGCGACTTCCACGCTGTACGAGGAGTACCAGCGTGCACGTCCGAGCCGCTGCGCGTCGAGATGTTCGGGGTCGGCCTTCCAGGCCGTTATCGATGCCTCGTCCGCGTAGTAGATGACGACGAGGTCCTGGCCGTCCTCGCCCGTCAGCGACTCGCGGCCGAGATAGCCGGGCTGCACTTCACCGAGTTCGGCCATACGCTCACTCATCCACTCATCGCTGCGTAGCCCTCGGCATCCGCCGTCGGCCGGGTGGTGATGATTGCCGCGTAGTACGGCGGTTCAGGTCGGGTTGCCCCTACGACGGCGTGTTGACGGTGACGGTGACGATGCCACCGTCACGGAACGGCACCCGGCCGCTGAACGGGCCCGCGCTGCTCGTGCCCTCGCGGTACGCCGATGGCCACTACGAGTCCAGCGAACTGTCGACGGCCTCTTGGCGCGTGTCCTTGGCCGATGAGCTCGAAGCGCAGCGATAGGCGGACCAGACCCAGGGGTGTTCAAGCCCGATGATTGTGCCCATGGCGCTGACCATGTGCTGCCGGTGAGGTCAGGTCCGGTTCGATGTCCGGCGGCCGAGCTCGGGGAAGGCCTCTTCCCACACTGCACGGATGTGCCTGCTGATCATCGTTCGCAGGTCGGGCCACTGGGCGAGTAGGAGGTCGCGATCGAGGAAGGCGACGAGGTCGGTGCGCTGCCCCTCGGTCAGAACGATGCGGTAGAGACCCATCCGCTGCCGAGGCCGGTCGAGGTCGTAGGAGCGCAGCCCCGACCACGCGACATGCAGGGGCAACTCGACGCGGCCGTGTACGGGACCGGCAAGTTCTCTGAGCGAGCTCGGCAATCGCCCTGTGTATCTGGCACGCAGGACATCAGTTGCAGCTGATGAAGTACTGAACTGCGGGTCCATGGAGGGATTGTTCCACTCACGACGACATGCCGGGATCCTGCGAGCTGTCTGCGGGACCGCGACGGTCTGCCAGGATCCGTCTGATGTCCGCAGCCAACGTCGCGGGTGTCGAGACCCTGCCGGCCCGGACGGACAGAGCACCCGGAGTGTCGGGCGGATCAGCCTCCACCAGGTAACCCACCTCCGTCAGGATGCCGAACAAGGCCGCGTGGACATGACGTCGAGCGGCTTCGTGCGCGCGGTCCGCCGCGCCCATGGGCCAGCCCCGTAGCTGCTCGTCGGCGGCGGCGCGGCGCAGGCTACGGGAGGTGAACCACTCCACGCCGACCGACTCACCGCGATCCGTCACCAGCACACCGTGGGCGCGATAGCGGTCGTCGTTGTCTGCTTCGGGGATGCCGACGGCTGCCAGAAGCGTCCGGATCTCCAGCCGCAGAGGACCATGACTCGAAGGTCGGCGCCGATGCTGAGCACTTGTCACAGGACATGCTCCTTGGTTGGGAAATGAGTGGTCATTCGACGAGAGTGATGACGCCGTCAGGGATCCAGCCCTCGAGATATCCGCGTAGAAATGGGCCGAGTTCGCGCGGAAGGACGTCAAAATCCTCGTCCTCGACCTTCGATAGTGGATGCCAGACGAAAGAGAATTCCGTGACGGAGTGGACACGGGCGCGAAGGCTGATCGTTCTCATTTTGCTGGGGCGGGTGACGAAGACGCACGTCGATTCGTCCACGATGCCTCGCTGCGGCTGCGGGTTGAACCTTCCGATGACCGGGGTGCGGGCGAGGAACCAGTGGGAGAAGAGCGGGTCCAGAACGTGAATGACGGAAAACCGTGAGGGTCGGATGCGGATGACCCGAGAAGCGACCGGGCGCCAACACGACTCGCCTCGAACTCTGCACAGCAGCACACGTTCCTGGCGGTCAATCACAGCCAACACTGTGCGGCGAGATTTCTTTCGGAATGCGCTCCTCATGCCGTGAGCGTCCGTCGGAACCGATGCTCGCGCCTCCGCTGAGGCGGAAAGGAATGAAGCCGAGAAATATCGGAAGAATCGCTGAAGTGGGGCCCGGTGGCCATGTGTCCATCGACTGACGCTGTGACAGTCACCGAAGTAGGCAGAGGACAGGCCCTGACCTGCAGTGATGAGCTGAGCGTTTCCGAATCGACGGGCCTGCGTTCCGGAGCCATTTCCTGGCCCCCCGCTGACCTGCGGCGATGGAGTTTTCTACAAGCCCCACGAAGGCGGGGGCTTGTGGAAGACCTTGGCGAAAATCCACGAGGCGAATCTTCGACGAGGAGTACAAGCTCGCTGGTCAGACATGGTGCGACACGCTTCGCAGTCTCACATGCGCAGACAACGCGACGTACCAACGACCGACCAAGGACAGCCTAGCGGATGCGCGTCGGCGAGCGTCGTCTGTATGGGAGCAGGCGAGCGGGACGGCAAGCGAGAGCGCCTCTGATCCGCTGGACGCGCCGGATTCGGCAGAGCCTTGAGCAAAGCGCTCGGCCCGGGAGTCCCGGCCGAGCGCCTGCCGAAGCAACCCGGAGCACACGGAGTCATGCCTGGGGTTGCCGAGAGACCTGACTACGGACGCGTGAGGGTGACTCCCTCGTCGCCGACGACGACGGGGGCGTCCTCCAGCGGAGTGGCGTCTCCGGGCTCCACGCTCTGCGGCTGTGCGCCGGGCACCGGACCACCGATCGGGGCGCCCGCATGCTCCTGATCCTCCCCAGCGGACACCAGCCCGCCGGGCAGGGACCGTCGATCCATGGATAAACCTTCCTCTGCCGCCCCTGCCCGGGCGCTTCTACGGTCGGTGCCCTGCGTCTGCACGAGGCCGGCCACTAGGTGCCTCACAGGCCGAACAGCGTCCCGAAGAACTGGTCGATCTCGGGCGGCCGGGGGCCGGTTGGGACAGGATCTCGGAGCCGGGGGCGCGTAGTCCGTCGAGGAGCAGGCCGACATAGCGGTCGGTCAGGTCCGCCGTGGGGGTGTCGTCCCCCGTGTCGGGCAGGCGGGGCGGGATCGAGTTGAGGAGCAGGACGACGTCGTACGCGTTCACGTCGTCGCGCATGGCTCCCGCGGGCCCACCTGTGCGAGGGCGAGGGCGAGCGGATGCTCGACGGGGACGCGTACGCGGACGCCGCGGAGGCCGACTTCCGCGAGGTGCGCCGTTACGGGGCCACGGACGTGCCGTTCTTCGTCCTCGACCCCGCCTACGGTCTCTCCGGCGCCCAGCCGGCCGACACCTTTCTCTCCGCCCTGCGCACCGCGCACGCGGACGTCGCCCTGCGCACCGCGCACGCGGACGTCGACCGGGCGGCCCGTTGAGCTCGCGTCGAAGCTCACTTCGCGGGACGGTCGCCGGACTGCGGTTGCTCCAGGTGGGAGGCGAGGACCGCGGCCTGGACGCGACGCTGGACGCCGAGTTTGGCCAAGAGGCGGGAGATGTGGTTCTTGACGGTCTTCTCCGACAGGTAGAGCTTTTTGCCGATCTCGCGGTTGGTCAGTCCGTCCCCGATCAGGGCGAGGATGTCGCGTTCGCGGGGGGACAGGCTCGCCAGTTCGGGGGCGAGGGCGGACGTCTCGGCGGGCTCGGCGCGCAGCGAGCGCATCAGGCGGGCCGTGGTCGTGGGGTCCAGCATCGACTGGCCCGAGGCGACCGTCCGTACCGCCGAGACCAGGTCGGAGCCCCTGATCTGCTTGAGGACGTAGCCCGAGGCCCCGGCCATGATCGCGTCGAGCAGGGCGTCCTCGTCGTCGAACGACGTCAGCATCAGACAGGCCAGCTCCGGCATCCGGCTGCGCAGCTCCCGGCAGACCGAGATGCCGTCGCCGTCCGGGAGACGTACGTCGAGCACGGCGACGTCCGGGCGCAGCGCCGGGCAGCGGACGAGGGCGTGCTCGACGGTGCCCGCGTCGCCGACCACCGAGATGTCCGGTTCGGAGTCGAGGAGGTCGGTGATGCCGCGTCGTACGACCTCGTGGTCGTCCAGGAGGAAGACACGGATCGGGTTCTGCTCCGTGAAGGTGCGTGTCTCGGCCATGGCGACCCCTTGTTCCCCTTGTTCCCCGGCGGCGGACGGGCTGCGGGATTCCCGTGAGGACGATCATTGCTCGCCGGGTCCGTATGCACTAGGGCCGACCGGCCCCAGTCGGCTGCGAGGCGATACGGAGGGCGGGGCGCGCGAAGGTCAGGGGCCGGCGTGAGCCGCGGCGGCCTTCGTATCTTCGTTCCTTAGGGGTTTCGCCCCCGCCGCCCTTACCCGTCCCATCCCCAGGGGCGCCGCCCCTTCGACCCCGCCCCAGGGGGCTCCGCCCCCTGGACCCCCGTTCGGCCTGGACCCCCGTTCGGCCTGGACGGCCTCGTCCTCAAACTCCCCCAGAGGGGGACCCCAGACGGGCTGGAATTTCGCGGGCCGGCGCTGAGAGGTGCAGGCCGCTGCGGCCCTGCTACTGAGCGCGGCTCCATGTGCGGTAGGCGGTCACGGCCGTCGGCAGGGTCGGGAAGATCAGGTCTGGGCCTACGGAGTCCGCGAGGCCGTACGCCTCAAGGTCGTCCATGAGGTCCTGCTTGACGCGGGCGAGGGCGAACACGATGCCGCGGTGGGTGAGTTCGCGGCGTAGTTCGTCGACGGCGTCGAGGGCGGTGATGTCGACCTCGACGTTGGCCTCGGCGTTGAGGACGAACCAGCGCACGGGGTCGGTCTGTTCGGCGACGGCGGCCAGGGCGCGGCGCTTGAAGTTCTCGGCGTTGGCGAAGAAGAGCGGGGAGTCGTAGCGGTAGACCAGCAGGCCGGGGACGGTGCGGGCCTGTGGGTAGTCGTCCACGTCGTGCATGCCGGCGACCCCGGGCACCAGCCCCTCGACGGCGTCGTGCGGTCGGGCCACTCGGGTCAGCAGCTCGGCCACCGACAGGCCGACGGCCACGAGCACGCCGTAGAGGATGTCCAGGGCCAGGACCCCGGCCAGACAGCCGAGGGCGAGCAGGAGTTCGCGGCGGCGGAAGGACGCCAGGCGGCGGAAACCCGCCAGGTCGATCATGCGGACGGCCGCGTAGACGACGAGCGCGCCCAGGACCGCCGACGGTGTGCGCCGCAGCAGTGGGCTGAGGAACAGCAGTACCGCCAGCACGAACGCGCCGGCCACCAGGGAGTACGCCTGGCTGCGGGCGCCCGCCGAGGAGGCGAGCGCGGTGCGGCTGGCGCTGCTGCTGACGGGGAAGCCGTGCAGGACACCCGCGCCGAGGTTGGCCGTGCCCAGTGCCAGGAATTCCTGGTTGGCGTCCAGGCCGGGGCCGTCGCCGTCGTCGTCCCGACCCGAGAACGCCCGCGCTGTGAGGATGAAGTCGGTGTATCCGACGATGAGCACGCCCAGGGCCGGCAGCACGAGGCGTGGCAGCTCGCCGAGGTCCGGCCAGGCGAGGGCGGGCAGGCCCGACGGGACCTCGCCGATCACCTTGATGCCGTAACGGTCGTCCAGGTCGAAGGCCACCACGGCGAGCGTGGCCAGGACGACGGCGAGCAGGGGACCGGGGGCGGCACGGGCGTATCTGGAGACCGTGAAGAGGAACGCGAGGATGGCCGCGGACAGCACGACCGTGGCCGTGTGGGCGTCGGGCAAGTTCTCTACGAAGGACCACAGTTGGGGGAAGAACTCCGCGCCGGTCGTCTTCACTCCGGTGAGTTTGGGCAGCTGGTCCACCATCATGATCAGCGCCACGCCCGCCAGGTAGCCGATCAGGACCGGGCGGGAGAGCAGGTCCGCGAGGAAGCCGAGCCGCACCGCCCGCGCCACCAGGCACAGCAGACCGACCGTGATCGCGAGGGCGGCCGCGAGGGTGGCGTAGCGTCCGGGGTCGCCGGCGGCGAGCGGAGCGATCACGGTGGCGGTCATCAGCGCGGTCGTGGACTCGGGGCCCACCGACAGCAGGCGTGAGGACCCGAAGAGCGCGTACAGGGCGAGGGCGGGCAGGATCGCCCACAGTCCGGCGACCGGCGGGAGCCCGGCCACCCCGGCGTACGCCATGACCTGCGGCACCAGGTACGCGGCCACGGTGACGCCGGCCAGCAGGTCGCCCCTCAGCCAGGCGCGCCGATAGCCGAGGAGGGCGACGGCTCCGGGTACCAGACCGCGCCACCCCGGAACGTGTCTGCCTGCGCCCTCGGACATGAACCACCTCTCCCCATTCGGTCTCATGATCCACCGGCAGGCGCACGGATGCGACAGGCGAGCCGACATCCGGGTGGCCGGAGGCCGAGCACGCAACCCAACAGTCCCTGCGGGCAGGGCCGTTCAGCCCTGCGGCCACCGACCTTCGGCATCCGGCGGGTGCCGGCCCACGCGACCAGAGTGAGGAGCGTCGGAAACCGACCGGACCGTCCCACTCCTCCCTGAAGGGATCACCACCATGGCCGTGCACGAGCACCCTCACCGGAGCCCGGGCCTCCACCTGCCGTCCTTCCGCAGGAACCGGACCGCCCCCGCCTCCGCATCCGAGTCCGCCGTGTCGGCACGCGGCGACACGCGCACCGCGCAGGCCTACGCCTTCGCGTCCCTGCGCCTGCTCACCGGTTTCGTCTTCCTGTGGGCCTTCCTCGACAAGACCTTCGGCCTCGGCTACGCCACCCCCTCCGGCAAGGGCTGGATCGACGGCGGCTCGCCGACCAAGGGCTTCCTGAGCTCGGTGGCCGCCGGTCCGATGGAGTCCACGTTCCACTCCTGGGCCGGGGACACCTGGGCGAACTGGCTGTTCATGCTCGGTCTGCTCGGGATCGGGGTCGCGCTCGTCGCGGGCGTCGCACTGCGCTTCGCGGCCATCGCGGGCACCCTGATGATGGCGCTCATGTGGATGGCCGAGTGGCCGCCCGCACAGCACCTCTCGGACGGTTCGCTCAGCATGTCGCCGAACCCGTTCGTGGACTACCACCTCATCTACGCCGTCGCCCTGATCGCGCTGGCCGTCGCCTCCGCCGGGGACACCCTCGGCCTCGGCCGGCTCTGGGCGAAGCTCCCGCTGATCCGCCGCAGCCGCTGGCTGCGATGACCGCGGGAGGGGTGGCGGACCCCGGCACCGGGTCCGCCACCCCGCACACCGGCCAGGGCCGGTCGGTCCCCTGCGGGGACCTGCGGCCCATGCCGGGCGCCTCACCCGAAGACGAAGCTCGAATCAGGAACCCCGATCAAGGACCTGATCGAGGACCCCGATCCGGAACCCCCCGATCCAGAACCCCCGATCCAGGAGGTAGACATCATGACCCGCACCGTCACCGTTGGCCTCGACGGTTCCGCCGAGAGCCGCGCGGCGGCCGAGTGGGCCGCTCGTGAGGCACGGCTGCTCGGCCTGCCGCTGAAGCTGGTCCAGGTCTGGGAGCCCGTGCCGGCGCCCATGGCGCAGGCACCGCTGCTGGGCGCCGAGACCCAGCAGCACTGGACCGAGCGGATTCCCCGCGAGGCGGCCGAGGGCCTCCGGCTGCGCCACCCCGGCGTGGACGTGACCGTGGAGCAGGCGACCGGCACGCCCGCGGACGCGCTGGTGGACGCGGCGAAGGACGCCGAACTGCTGGTCCTCGGCTCCCGTGGACTGAGCGGGGTCGGCGGATTCCTCGTCGGTTCCGTCGGTCTCTCCGTCGTCGCGCACATCGAACGGCCCGTGGTGCTGGTCCGGGCCGGCGAACAGGCCTCCGACGAGCACGAGATGGACCCGGTGGGCATCCCGTCGGCCGCGACCCCGTACCGCCCCGTGGTCCTCGGCCTCGACGCCCACGCCCCCGCCGACGCGGTCATCGAGTTCGCGTTCGCCGAGGCCGCCCGCCGCGACACCGCCCTGCGCGTTGTCCACGGCTGGAACCCCCCGCCGTACTACGTCTACGGCCTCGCGCTGGACGCGGGTCTGAACGCGGACATGAACAAGGAACTCGCCCGCGAGGAGAACACGGTCCTCACCGAGGTCCTGCGCCCCTGGCGGCAGAAGCACCCCGCCGTCGAGGTCGTCCTGGAACCCCACATCGGCAGCGCCGCCGATCACCTGGTGGACGCCTCCCGCAAGGCCTCCCTGCTCGTCATCGGCCGCCGGATCCGCCGCGGCGCGCTCGGCGCCCACATCGGCCCGGTCGCGCACGGAGTCCTGCACCACGCCACCGCCCCCGTCGCCGTCGTCGCACACGACTGACCCACCCCCGTTCCCCCAGATCCCCCGCATCCCCTGAGGAGCAGCAGACATGAAGGCAGCAGTTGTACGAGCCTTCGGTGAACCCCTGGTCATCGAGGACCGCCCCGACCCCGAGCCCGGCCCCGGCCAGGTCCGCGTTCGTGTCGAGGCGTCCGGGCTGTGCCACACCGACATCCACGCCGCCCACGGAGACTGGCCGGTCAAGCCCAGCCCGCCGTTCGTGCCCGGCCACGAGGGCGTCGGCCTCGTCGAGAAGCTCGGCGACGGCGTCACCCACCTGGCCGTCGGACAGCGGGTCGCCGTGCCGTGGCTCGGCAAGGCGTGCGGGCGGTGCGAGCACTGCCTGTCCGGCTGGGAGACGCTGTGCGAGCAGCAGATCAACACCGGGTACGGCTGCGACGGCGGGTACGCCGAGAAGATGCTGGCCTGGGCCGACTTCGCCCAGCCGGTGCCCGAGGGCGTGACCGCCATCGACGCGGCCCCGCTGACCTGCGCCGGCGTCACCACGTACAAGGCGCTCAAGGTCGCCGACGTGCGGCCGACCCAGCTGGTCGCGATCTCCGGAGTCGGCGGTCTCGGCCACCTCGCCGTGCAGTACGCGAAGATCGCCGGGGCCACCGTCGCCGCGATCGACGTGACCGACGAGAAGCTCGAACTCGCCACCGCGCTCGGCGCCGACCTCGTCATCGACGCCCGCAAGGAAGACGTAGGAGAGGTACTCAAGCGGCACGGCGGAGCGCACGCGGCGATCGCGCTGGCCGTGAACGAGGCCGCGTTCGCAGCAGTCAACTCGGGCCTCAGGCGCGGCGGGAAGCTCGTCATGGTCGCCCTGCCGGCGCACGGCACGATCCAGGTCCCGATCTTCGACACCGTGCTGAACGGCACGAGCGTGATCGGCTCGATCGTCGGCACCCGGCAGGACCTCGCCGAGGTATTCCAGCTGCACGCTGCGGGCCGTACGAAGGTCATCTCCGAGACCCGGCCGCTGAGTTCGGTCAACGAGTCCATCGACGAGGTCCTGCGCGGCCAGGTCAAGGCCCGGATCGTCTTCGACCTCGGTACGGGACGGTGAGGGCGGTGACACTCCCGATCGTCGTCGGCGTCGACGGCTCCGAGCCCAGCCTGCGCGCCGTCGACTGGGCGGCCGACGAGGCCGCCGTGCGCGGACTGCCGCTCCGGCTGGTGTACGCGTCGCTGTGGGAGCGGTACGAGGGCGCCTCACTCGCGAAGGACGTCGGCAAGCCGTCCGAGCAGGTGCGGGCCGAGGACATCGTCGACAGCGCCGCCCGGCGCGCTCGTCGGCGTCAACCCGACGTGAAGGTCTCCACTGACGTGCTCCCCGAGGAACCCGAGTACGCCCTGGTGCGGGAGAGCCGCAGCGCCTCGGCGCTGGTGACGGGCACCCGCGGCCGCAGCGGCCTCGCCGAGGCGCTGCTGGGCTCCGTGAGCCTGACCGTGGCCGGGCACGCGCAGTGCCCGATGATCGTCGTGCGCGGAAACCACGACAACCAGGGCCGGAGCGGCGCGCACGGCCGGGTCGTCGTGGGCGTCGGAGAGAAGCCGGCGGGCTCGGCGGCGGTGCGCTTCGCCTTCGAGGAGGCGCGGCGCCGCGGGGTGCCGCTGGAGGTCGTACGGGCCTGGCGCTGCCCCGCGCACGAGACCACCGACCATCCCCTGCTCGCCGGAGAACCCGCCCGGCTGCACGAGCAGCAGGCGGTCGAGGCCCTGGAAACGGCGCTCCAGGACGCACCCGCCGACGTCGAATCACACCGCCACACCGTCGAGGGCCACACCCGGACCGTGCTCGTGAACGCCTCGCGCGACGCCGACCTCCTGATCGTCGGAGCCAGGCGCCGCCCCCGGCACCACGGGCTCCAACTGGGCCGGGTGGCCCACGGAGTGCTGCACCACTCGGCCTGCCCGGTCGTCATCGTGCCCGAGCAGGGATGAGCGAGCAGCCGGTCGACGTGAGCGGGATGTGAGAGGAGGCGGTCCGCCATGAAAGTGCTGGTGGCGTACGGGACCGCGAACGGATCGACCGCGCGGATAGCCGAGTCCATCGCCGAGGTCCTGCGCAAGGACGGGCTGACGGTGGTCACGCTGCCCGCCCGGTCCGTGGGGAGTGTGTCCTCGTACGACGCCGTCGTGGTCGGCGGCGCGCTGTACGCCGGACGCTGGCACAGGGACGCCCGCCGCTTCGTCCGTCGGCACGGCCGGGCCCTCGCCGAACGCCCGCTCTGGCTCTTCAGCAGCGGACCGCTCGACGCCTCCGCCGCCGTGCGGGACATCCCGCCCGTGCCCGGAGTACGGCGGGCCATGACCCGGCTGGACGCCAGGCGGCACGTCACCTTCGGCGGCTGCCTGGCGGAAGGCGCGAAGGGGCGCATGGCCCGGATGATCCTGCGCTCCGGGAAGGGCGGCGACTTCCGGGACTTCGACGACCGTGTGGTCCATGTTCGTCTCCACCCACGGCCGCACCATCGCCTGACAGCGGGCCAGTTCACCGGGATCGGTCACGAGCTGGGCGTAGCCCGTCACCACCACGCTCCAGCCGAGGTGCGAGTGAGGGTCGATGACGTCGGCCTCGTAGGCGACGACGACACCGGGGCCGTCGGCCGGCTGGGTGTGCGAGGTCAGGGCGGAACCCTCGTGGGTGCGGATGAGGATGTCCCCGTGGTCCAGGAGGTGGTTGACCGGCCGTACGGTCGGCAGCGCGTGCCGGGTGAAGACGATCCTCCCGAGCGACACGCTGCCCAGCAGCCGCAGCGCCTCGGCGCTGTCGAGCTCGACACGGCGGCGAGGGCCTGAGGGGATCGGTTGGTTGTCGTCGTTGACCATGATGGATTCCGTACCGTTCGGGTAGGTGCTGCCCTTCCCCGGCGTGGGGCCGAACGGCCCATGGGCCACCGGAGCCGATCCCATTTCGCCACGTTTCGCGCGCCGGTAGCGTGACCTGTATCCGGAGCGGCCGGTGCTCGCCCGCCCACAGGACCGAGGAGATACAGGTGGGAAGCTCCGAGAAGCCCCAGAAGGCCCGTACACGGCTGCCGCAGCTGAAGCTGGACGAGCTGCTGGAGGAGCTCCAGGCGCGGCTCGACGCGGCTCGGGGCACCCGCGACCGGGTGCACAGCCTGCTGGAGGCGGTGCTCTCCGTCGGCAGGGAGCTGGAGCTGGAGCAGGCCCTGCACAGCATCGTCGAGGCCGCCGCGGTGCTGGTCGACGCCGAGTACGCGGCGCTCGGCGTGATCGATCCCGACGGCAGGCGGCTGTCCGCCTTCCACACGGTCGGGGTCACCGAGGAGCAGATCGCCCGCATCGGCCCGTATCCGGAGGGCCACGGCATCCTCGGCGAGCTGATCCGGCACCCCGAACCGCTGCGGCTCGTGAAGATCTCCGAGCACTCGGCCTCGTACGGCTTCCCGCCCCACCACCCGCCGATGAACAGCTTCCTCGGCGTTCCCATCCGGGTACGCGACCAGGTGTTCGGCAACCTCTACCTGACCGAGAAGCACGGTGGGGCGCAGTTCGACGACGAGGACGAGTCGGTCCTGTCCACCCTGGCCGTGGCGGCCGGCGTCGCGATCGACAACGCCCGCCTGTACGAGGAGTCCCGGCTACGGGAACGCTGGCTGCGGGCCAACGCGGAGATCACCCACAGCCTGATGTCCGGCGACCCCCGCACCGAGGTCCTCGCGCTGATCGCCGAGCGGGCCGGCGAGATCACGGGCTCCGCCCTCGCGGCGGTCGCACTGCCGATGGAGGACACCGGGTCGCTCGCCGTGGAGATCGCCGTCGGGATGCACGCCGAGGCCCACCAAGGACTCGTACTGTCCATGGACCGCAGCCTGATGGGACTGGCCTTCTCCGGCGCCGCCCCCGTCACCAGCGCGGACGTCGGCCACGACGCCCGCATCTCCCTGGAACCACCGCGCTTCGGGGGACTCGGCCCCGCCGTGGCCGTGCCCATCGGCACGGGCGAGGCGGGTGCGCGGGGCGTGGTCCTGCTGGCGCGAGAAACCGGGCACCAGCCTTTCTCGGCGACGGAGACCGAGACCCTCCAGGCCTTCGCCGCGCAGGCGGCCATCGCGATGGAACTGGCCGAACGCCGTCGGGACGCCGAGGAGATCGCGGTTCTCAAGGACCGCGACCGCATCGCCCGCGACCTGCACGACCTCGCCATCCAACGGCTGTTCGCCACCGGCATGACCCTGCAGAGCACGAGCCGCTTCATCGAGCACGCCGAAGCCGCCGAGCGCGTCGTGCGCGCGGTGGACGACCTCGACGAGACCATCAAGATCATCAGGTCTACGATCTTCGGCCTGCGTTCGCGGGAAGGCGCGGGCGGGGACGGGCTCCGGTCGCGTGCCGTGCGGGTCGTGGGCGAGGCGGCACCGGTGCTGGGCTTCGCGCCCAGCCTGCGGAACATGGCGGAACGGGCTGTGGAGCTGGGCGGGGAGCTGGAGTTCGGCAGTCCTGATGGTGGCGGCACCAGGTTGGTGTGGTGGGTGCCGGCGGAGTAGCGGGGCCCCATTGCGCAGGTGCCGTTGGCACCGGTCGGTGGCAGTTGCCAACAGTTCACCACGCAGTCTGCGTACTTCCTGAGCGCTCTGAACTACCTTGCGATAAAAGGGTGTTGGGGGAACCGTTCGGTACTGGTGCGGCATCGGTAAAGGCATGAAACGGCCGTTGACGGGGGCACACGACGGCCGTCATGTCGAGCGCCGAGCACATGACGAGGGGGAGGGAACGTGACGTATGCGAGAGCCCGGTTGGTCTGCGGGATCGTGATGATGTGCGGGACGCTGCTGGCCGGCTGCTCGGACGGCGGCGGTGGGGGCGGGGAGCCGAGCCCGGAGACCGCGACGACTACGGACAAGGGCAAGGACACGGGCACGGACTCGGTCAGCGGCGCCGGTGCGTTACCGGCCGCTTCGCCGACCGAGCAGGCGGATCCGGCGAAGCAGCCGCACACCGCGGCCGAGGCACGGGCGTTCGTGCGGAAGGTGATCGCCGATCCGGAGCTGCTCGGGTCGGGGGCGGTGCCTGCGGCGCCGTACGAGAGTGATCCGAGCACCTGGGCGGTGCTGGGGGAGGACTGCGCCTGGCAGCGGGAGGGGCTGCCGGACGACGTACTGGCCACGCTCACCCGGCACTTCGAGATGCCCGCGAGCGGTGACGGGGCGACGGCGCGGCTGTCGGCCACGGTCACGGTGCACCGGACGGCGGTGGACGCCGCCTGGGAGGAGGCCGGGATGCTGGAGGAGGCCGTGCGGTGTCCGGACCAGACGCTGCGGGCGGGGGAGCGGTTGAACGGGCTCTCCTCCATCGCCGTCGCGTGGGGTGAGAGCGGCAACGTCTCCAGCGACGACTCGCTGTCGGAGTCGGGCGAGTGCGACAGCGACACCCGGGGCGGGCCGTACCCCTACTCGTGGACGCAGACGGTGTTCGGCCCGGTCGTGGTCTCCGCGTCCCTGTGCGGGCCGGAGGACGCCCCGAGCGAGCTGGACACGGCGGTCAGGATGCTGGTGCGGGTGCAGGACGAGATCGGGATGCCCACTGTGTCCGGAAAGGGGAGCGAGTGATGGAACGACTGATTCCCACCGACCCCTCCCGTCTGGGCGGCAACCGTCTCTTGGGGCGGCTGGGCGCCGGCGGCATGGGCGTGGTCTACCTGGCCCGTACCGAGGCCGGGGACCTGGCCGCGGTGAAGGTGATCCAGCCCGAGTACGCCGAACAGGCCGAGTTCCGGGCCCGGTTCCGGCGCGAGGCGGCGTCCGCCGGGCGGGTCGACAGCCCGTGGGTGGTGCCGGTGCTCGGCGCCGACACGGAGGCGGCGGCGCCGTGGCTTGCCACCGCGTTCGTGCCCGGCCCTTCGCTGGCCGAGGCGGTCGCGGCCTGCGGGGCGTTGCCGGACGGTGCCGTACGGGTGCTGGGCAAGGTGCTGGCGCGCGCTCTGGCCGCCGTGCACGACGCAGGGCTGGTGCACCGGGACGTCAAGCCCGGCAACGTCCTGCTCGCCCTCGACGGCCCCCGGCTGATCGACTTCGGCATCGCCCGCCCCACGGCGTCCGACGAGACGGAACTGACCTCGGACAGCGTGGTGGTCGGCACCCCCGGCTTCCTCTCCCCCGAACAGGCGCAGGCCCGCGAAGTCGGCCCGGCGAGCGACGTGTTCTCCCTCGGCTGCCTCCTGGCGTACGCGGCCACCGGCCGCCTGCCCTTCGGCACCGGCGCCGCGGACGCGCTCCTGTACCGCACCGTCCACGACGAGCCCGAGCTGGACGGGGTCGCGGACACCGAGCTGCGGGCGCTGCTCGGCCGCTGTCTGGCGAAGACGCCGGAGGAGCGGCCCACGGCCGCCGAGGTGGACGCCGAACTGGCGGAGGACGCCCCGGCCGGCACCGTCGACTGGCTGCCCGACCCGGTCGTACGGATGATCGCCGACCGGTCGGCGGAGATGCTCGCCCTGCCGGGCATCGAGCCCACCGAAGTCCCGCACGAGACACAGGACACGCAGGAGTCGGGAGCCGCGCAGGAGCCGAGGCGTCCCAGTCGGCGCAGGATCCTCGCCCTCGGCGGTGGCGCCGCGCTGCTCCTGGCAGGCGGCGGTACCGCGCTGTGGGCTGCTCTGCGCGACGACGACCCGGACACCCAGCAGGCGGCGACCGCGACCGGCCCCTGGGTCATCGGTGTCCACGCGGATCTCACGGGCCCGCAGCGGGAGGCCGGGCTGGCACAGGAGCGGGGGGCGCGGCTGGCGGTGGAGCGGTTCAACTCCCGCAAGTCCAAGCCGTTCACCCTCGCCCTGCGGACCGTGGACGACCGGGGCGAGCCGGCCCGGGCGGTGCAGGCGGCGCGGAAACTGACCGGCGCCACCGACGTCCTGGCCGTACTCGGCCCCACCGGCTACATCTCGGCGCAGGCCGGGGTGGAGGTCTACGAAGCGGCCGGGATGCCCCTGCTGACGGTGTCTGAACTGTCCGCCTACGCCGCCCAGACCTCCCTCGCGGGCGCCGCCCCGCGCGCGTACTTCCGTGCCGCGTCGCCGACGGCGTACGGCGCTTTCACCACCGTCACCGCGCTCGGCGCGGCAGGCGTCGGCAAGATGGGCCTGCTCTGCGACCGGGCGAGCAAGGTGGCCGGTATGGAGTCGGTGATCGTGGCCAGCAACGCGGCGGAAGGCCGGGTGGAGCTGTACATGCGCGTGGTACCCGCCCTCGCGGCGGCGAGCGCCCTGGCACCGGTCACCGACGACATGCTCGGCAACGGCGTCGACGGCTTCTACTACATCGGCACCCCCGAACGCGCCGCCGCCGTCGCCCGCGCCCTCGCGGAGCGGAATTTCACCGGACCCCGCTACCTCAACGCCGCATCGGCCACCGAGGCCTTCACCTCCGAGGCGGGCGAGGCCGCCGAGGGCTGGCAGGTCCTGACGTCGTACATCGCACCGGACGCCGACCCCGTGGCCGACTTCGCGACCGCCTACCGCAAGCGGTACGGCAGCGCGCCCGGCCCATGGGCGGCAGAGGCGTACGACGTGACAGGCCTGCTCGCCGACCGGCTCACCGCCCTCGCACCCAAGGGCGGCAGCCGTCCCGCCCGCGCCAAGCTCACCCAGGCCCTCGCCACGACCAGCTTCAAAGGGGTGGCAGCGACCTACGCCTTCGACGAGGAGAAGCAGATGAAGAAGCGGCTGCTGCATCAATTCCGCGTCGAGGACGGCCGGTTCGCCTACCTGGGCGAACTGGACGTCACCGGGACCTGACGCCCAAGGGAGGTTCCGGACGATGCGGGCGCTGCACGCGCAGGATCCCGGCGAACTGGGCGGGCAGCGGCTGCTCGCCCGTCTCGGCGCGGGCGGCATGGGCGTGGTCTACCTGGCCCGTAACGCCGACGGGACCCTGGTCGCCCTGAAGGTCATCCGCGCCGAGTACGCCGCCGAGACCGCCTTCCGGGAGCGGTTCCGGCGCGAGGCGCGGCTGGCGCGGGGGTTCACCTGCCGCTGGCTGGTGCCGGTCACCGCCGCCGATGCCGAGGCCCGCGAGCCGTGGCTGGCCACCGCGTTCGTGCCGGGACCCTCCCTGGCCGAGACGGTGGACGGCCACGGCCCGCTGCCGCCTTACGCCGTCGCCGCCCTCGGCGCCCGGCTCGCGGAGGCACTCACCGAGGTGCACGAGGCCGGCCTGGTGCACCGGGACGTCAAACCGGGCAACGTCCTGCTCGCCCTCGACGGCCCCCGGCTGATCGACTTCGGCATCGCCCAGGCCCACGGCGCCACCGCGCTCACCGAGCCCGGCGCGATCATCGGCACCCCCGGCTATCTCGCCCCCGAGCAGGCCAGGACCGGCGGCGAGGCCGTCCCGGCGAGCGACCTGTTCGCCCTGGGCTGCGTGCTGGCGTACGCGCTCACCGGTCAGCGGCCCTTCGGCTCCGGCGACCCGGCCTCCGTCCTGTACCGCACCGTGCACGAGCAACCCGACGTGCCCGGCCTCGACCGACTCCCGCCCCCGCTGCGTACGGCGATCACCGGCTGCCTGGCCAAGGACCCCGCAGGCCGGCCCACGCCAGCCGAACTCGCACGCTCCCTGCGGGCAGTTGACCGGACGGCGACCGCGCGCCCCGAGGAACGCGCCGACCCCCGCCGGGAGTTCGCCGGAATTCCGGACGACCCGGAAGATTCCCACGGCCCGGATCGCCCAGCCGTCGACTGGCTGCCGTCGGCGGTGCTGCGGCTGGTGGCCGAGCGTTCCGCCCGCGCGCTGGACCCGCCACCCCGGCGGACCGGACCCACGCCTCCACTGGAGCCCACCGTCGTCGACGAGGGGCGCGCGCCCTCCCGCCGCCGGGTGCTCGCCATCGGCGGCTCGGCGGTCGCGGTCCTCGCCGCGTCGGGCGCCGGTACGGCGGTGCTGCTGACGAGACGTCAGGAAGAAGCTCAGGGCGGCGGGACCAAGAACCTGCCCACCCATGTCATCGGTCTCCAGGCGGCTCTGACGGGTGATCAGAAAGCGGACGGACTGGCGCAGGAGCGCGGCGCCCGGCTCGCCGTGGCCCTCCACAACGCCCGCGATGACATCCGCTACCGGCTGGCCCTCACCTCGTACGACGACCGGGGCGAAGCCGCGCGGGCGAAGTCAGGCGCTCGCAAGCTGCTCGCCGAACCCTCCCTCTGCGCGGTCATCGGCCCCTCGACCGTCGCCGCCGTCCGCGCCGCGATCGGCCCGTACACGAAGGCGTACATGCCGGTCCTGCTTGTCTCGGCCGACTACGCCGCGGTGGGTCTTGGCCCACTGGAGGCCCCCACCCTCTGTGTGACCACGACCTCGACCGACTACCGGGAGATCCCGGTGCTCGCCTACCTGACCTGGGTCCACAAGATCAAGCGCACCGCCGTCATCGAGGACCGGGCCGCGGGCGGGACGGCCACCGCGATCGCCCGCGACCTGCGCGAGAATCCGCCCAGCGAGGGAAAGACCACCGTCCACCCCGTGGACTCCGACACGAACGACTTCGGCCCCGCCGTCGCCGCCGCGCTGGCCGCGCGCGCCGAGGCCGTCGTCTACGCGGGCTCCTCGCCGACCCGGGCCGCGGCCTGCGCCCGCGCGCTGGCCGGCGCGGGCTTCGACGGACCCCGCACGACCTTCGAACCCGTCATGCGCCCGGCCTTCCTGAAGACCGCGGGCGAGGCGGCCGAGAGCTGGGTGTTCGAGGCGCCCTACTGCGAACCGCAGTCGTCGAACACCAAGGCCGCCAAGGCCTTCACCGCCGCGTACCGCGACCGCTACGACGCGCCTCCCGCCCGCTGGGCCGCCGAAGCCTACGACGCCGTGGGTCTGATCGTCACCTCCCTGGACGCGCAGGGTGGCGGCGCCGCCATCACTCCCCGGCAGGTCGCGGAGCGCCTCTTCAAACTCGGCTACGAGGGTGTGGCCAAGCCCATCGCCTTCAAGCAGGACAACACCCACAGCCTCATCCCCGACAACACGAGCTTCCTCTACCAGGCCAAGGACGGGGAGTTCCGCTTCCTCGGCCGGTACGACCAACTGGGCTGAGCCGCGGCGCGAACTCAGCCCAGTGGACGAGGACTTGGTGGATCAGGACTTGGCCCGGGTCACCACCCACTTGCCGCCGACCCAGTTGCCGACCGTCTCGTAGCCGGAGCGGAAGGAACCGAGCCAGTTCAGGGTCAGGTTCGCCTCGGCGGTGGACTTGACGGGGGTGTAGCTGCTCGCCTCGTCGTCCGGGCCGCCGGTGGTGTTCTCGGCGATGTACGGGAAGGGATAGACCGGGCGGGTGGCGGTCGTGCTGCCGCCGCTGTCGACCGACCTGGTCGTCAGGCTGTCCGGGGCCTCGCCCTTGGTGACCCAGTCGGTCATCGCGGTCAGCGCGTCGAAGGTGTTCGGGCCCTGGCCGCCGCCGCAGTGCGCGACGCCGGGGAGCAGGAACAGCCGGGCGAAGCCGCTGGTCGCCGCCGGGCCGCCCATGACCTTCTGCACGGCCTTGTAGTACGCCATCGTGCCGACGGCCGGGATGTGCTGGTCACCAAGACCGTGCCACAGGATCAGCTTGCCGCCGGCCTTCTTGAACGCCGTGAGGTCGGGGTCGGTGGCGTCGTACATGCCCTCGCCCAGCGACATGACCTTCTTGTAGTAGGCCGCCGTGAACTTGATGTCCTTGTACGTCAGCGTCGGCTGCGGGGAGTCGAAGATCTGGTAGCGGATGGTCTCCCGTACGAAGCTGATGTCACCGCTGGCACCGGTCGCCGTGGCAGGCGTGATGATTCCGGCCCAGTTCAGCTCGGAGCCGCGCAACTGGTAACCCGGGTAGAGCAGTTCGCCGTGCTCGTCGGTCGGGCCGGCGTAGATCCGCCGCAGGGTGGTGACCTGGTCCGCCGTCAGGCAGAAGTCCGCGGTCGTGGAGGTCTGTCCGGCCGCGCACTTGATGCTCGCCGGGTCCCAGTCGCAGGCCAGCGGGTCCGCGATGATGCCGTCGGCGGGCGCGTCGCAGCCCTTGAGTACGGCCTGGTGGATGGGGGCGAGGTCGGCGTTGGTGATGGTGGCCGGGCCGCCGTCGAGATAGACGGACTGGGCGGTCCAGGCGTGCGAGAAGGTGTTCAGCGCGGTGAAGTTGTTCGCCGGGGCGCCCGCGATGATGCCGTCGAAGTCGGTCGGGTAGCGCTGCGCCTCGGTCAGGGCCTGGTGGCCGCCCTGTGAGCAGCCGTCGAAGTAGGAGTGGGCGGGAGCCTGCCCGTAGAACTGCTTGATGAGGACCTTGGCCGCCTGGGCGAGCAGGTGGTCGGACTTGTAGCCGAAGTCGGCGCGCAGGGTCGGGTCGGTGGAGAAGAGGCCGCCGCCCTGGGAGTGGCCCTCGTCGCTGGACGCGACCGCGAAGGCGCCGGTCGTGAGCGGGACGCAGCCGCTGGAGGCGGGGGCGCTGTTCGTGCTGACGTTGCCGCAGAGGCCGCCGCAGCCGACCTGGAGGTAGTTCGCCTCCCAGCCCGACAGGGGCAGCCGCAGCTGGAAGTGGATCTGTGGGGCGATGACGCCCTTGACGTCGCAGTACGCCCAGTTGCCCAACGTGTTGTTGCCGGCGGCCACTTCGGCGGCCGAGGTGATCTCGAAGGGGACACCGGGCACGGCGGCGGCCAGGTCGAGGGAGGTGATGCCGGCGCAGGACATGGCCGGGGCTATGCCGGAGGTGGAGGCGGAAATGGCGGTTGCGGAGGTGGTGGAAGTGGCCGCGGAGGTGGAGGTCGCCGCGCTGCCCGTCACGAGGGCGACGCCGGCGGCCAGGGCGGTCGCGAAGCTGACGGGCTTCCATCGACACCATCTGAACAACTGGGGCATGCGTCGTCTCCTCTGCCGCGTGGTGGGGGGTAACGCGGAGGACCGTAGCCCTGCGGCAATCTTGAGACAAGACTTGTCGACGAGATTGTTAACAATTAGCTCAACGGTACCCGGGTGAACCGCCCCGCCACATGCAGATCCGCCTCGATGCGCCCCGCCGTCTCCACCAGCTCGGGCAGAACGTCCCGCACGCACTCCTCGACCGTGCGGCGGGACGCGTGCATGGCCGAGTTGAGGGCGGCGACCACGCGGCCCGTGCGGTCGCGGACCGGCACGGCGATGGAGCGCAGGCCTGGCTCCAGCTCCTCGTCGACCAGGGCATAGCCCCGCGCGCGGACCTCGTCCAACTCACGCTCCAGGACCGGGAGTTCGGTGACCGTGCGCGACGTCAGCGGCCGCAGCTCGCCGAGTTCGCGCTCAGTCGCCGGTACGTCGGCCAGCAGCACGCGGCCCAGCGAGGTGGCGTACGCCGGAAGCCGCGTGCCCACGGTGATGTTGACGCTCATGACGCGGCGCGTGGCGATCCGTGCCGTGTAGTGGATCTCCGGTCCCGATCCCGAACTGGTCAGCACGGCAAGGGAGGTTGACTCGTGGATCCGTTCCGCCAGCGCGACCAGGTGCGGGTTCGCGATCTCCGGCAGGGAGGTACGGGACAGTTCCGGAAAGCCCAGGGACAGTACCCGCGGCGTCAGGGTGAACCGGCGGTCGTGCGTCTCCACCAGCCCCAGGTGCTCATAGGTGATCAGCGCCCGCCGTGCCGTCGCCCGCGCAAGGCCCGTCGCCTTCGCCACCTCCGTCAGGGTCAGCGCGGCCCTGCCCTCACCGAAGGACGTCAGTACGGTCAGCCCGCGCGCCAGGGACTCGACGAACTCCCTGCCGAGCTCCTGCTTGGACGCGCCCGTCCAGGTCGCCAGGTCCGAGGGAGTGGCCACCGCCTGTGCGGGCGGCGCCTCCCGCAGCTCTGCCTCCATCACGTCCACCGCCTCCCGCAGCTGAGGCAGCAGCGTGGCGCGCAGGCCGGCCGCGGTGTGCCGGCTCGTATGGCTCACGACACTCGCGGCGCAGGCGATCCGCCCGCCGCCCGGATCCCGTACGGGCACGGAGACCGCGACAAGACCCGGCTCGATCAACTGGTCGTCCAACGCCCAGCCGTCCTTGCGGGCTTGCCGCGCCCGCAGCTCGAACTCCTCGTCCGGGGGCCCGAGTTCACGCGGCGGTACGGCCGGAAACCGGCGGTCTTCCGGATCCGCCGCCCGGCGCTCCCGCCAGCCGCGCCAGTCCCCGTCGGTCCACTCGGCGGCGAACAGCGGGCCAGGCGCGGTGCGTTCGGCCGGCAACAGGTCGCCGATGCGGAAGCTGAGGGACATCGCGCGGCGCCGGGTGGCCTGGTGGATGAACCGGATGCCGTCGCCGTCACGCACCGCCAGCGACACCGACTCGTCCAACTCGTCGGCGAGGGCGTCCGCGCGGGCGCTCAGGAGATCGGGCAGCCGGAGGGCGGCCAGATAGGCGTTGCCCAGCTCCATCAGCCGAGGGGTGAGAACCGCTTCCCGGCCGTCGAGACGGACGTACCCCATACGAACGAGCGTCGCCGTGCTCCGGTCGACCGTCGAACGGGCGAGCCCGGTGGCCCGCTCAAGACGACTGAGGCTCAGCCTCCCCCCGGCCCCGGTCAACTCCCGCAACACGGCGACCCCCCGCATCAGAGGCGCGACCGCCTCAACCGGCACGGTGTCGTGGGCGGCTGTCGTGGTCTTCGCGGGCATCGATTCTCCGGTACGGCGGTGGGGGGCAGCCCTACGGTAATCCCGGACCGGGGATCGGGCGGGGCTCTGCCCCCCTGGACCCCCGCTCCTCAAACGCCGGAGGGGCTGGATTTAGCCCGTCCGGCGTTTGAGGACGAGGCCCGTTCAGGGCCGACAGCGGGGGTCTGGGGGCGCAGCCCCCAGGGATGGGACGGGTAGGGGCGGCGGGGGCGAGGAAAGCCCTCAGCCCCGCGTCCGCGTGACCCGCACCCGGTAGTTCCCCGCCAGATCCGCCCCCACCACCGAGATCCTGATCCCCCTGCCCGGATCCCGGAACCGCTCGCCGGGCGCGAGCGGCGCGTCCGACAGCTCCGCGTGGACGTTCGGACTACGCGTGCACCCCCCACTGTCGCGCCGCGAGTCGTACACCCGCACCGGCCCCCGCCCGGTGTCCACATCCGCGTCGACCTTGTAGATCAGCACGCCCGGCCGGCACACCAACTCGTCGTTGCCCTCACGGGTACGCAGCTCGACGGCGTAGCCGGTATCCGACCCGGTCGGAACGAAGACGAGCTTCGCCCCGCCGGACCGGGCCAGCGGGGTGAGGGTGTACTCGGTGGTCCCGGGCGCCACCGCGCAACTCACCTGGGACGGGTCCAGCCACCCGAGCTTCCACTTGTGCCAGCCGAGCAGATCGTTGTCGGCCCCCCAGTCCTCGCTCATGATGTCCCAGTGCCCGACCGCACCCCCGCCCTCCTGGGTGTAGAGGTCGGGCAGCCCGAAGACATGGCCGTTCTCGTGGGGGAGGACCCGGTAGCCGGTCGTGTCGTAGGTGCCGGAACCGTCGTCCTGACGGGAGTAGACGAAGGACGCGTTGGCGACCGGAACCCCGTCGGCGACAGGGGCGTCCGCGTTCCCGGCGAACGTCACCGACAGGACGGTGTCCAGCGCGGACGGCCCCGCGTTCGGGGTGACCAGCACGTTCATGAAGTCGTACGAGCGGAAGTCGACCTTGGGATCGGTCGCGGCCACGATGTCCTGGACGAGCTTGCGATAGCCGGGGTCGAAGGGGGCGCCGCGCTCTATGCCGTACGCCCTGAAGGGTTTCGGCATGCGCAGCCAGTCCTGGATGGGCGCCTCGGGACGGTAGTCGAGGCGGCCGTAGGAGCTGACGCGGAACCAGTCCCGGGTCCGCGGGAAGAATTCCGCGAGGCGGCTCAGGGCGCTGCCCTCGCCGCGGGCGTCGGAGAAGTCGACCATCAGGGTCAGGGCGCGGACGGTGCCGGTGGAGCGGGAGTAGCCGCCGGGCGTAGGGACGCCCTCCGACATCTGGACGGCCGGGCCGCCCCGGATCATGCAGGCGCCGAAGGTGGCGGAGCGGGCGAGGGCGGCGATCGGACCGGCCCCGGCCGTCGTGGAGGTCGCCGTGAGATGCCCGGTGCCGGCCGAGGTGCTGACCGCCAGGGTCAGGGCGGTGACGGACGCGAGGGCGGCCACGCGGCGGGGGCGTATCCGATGGCTGGGCTGCATGCAGGGACCCTTCGCGCCACGGCAGCCGCCGGTCTCTGGCTGCACCCTTTCGATCACCCTGGGTCGGGGGGTGGCGGGGCGCGCGCTGGAGGAGACCGATCGTGGGTTTCTCGCCGGTAGGGGCCCGGAAGTGGATGTGACTCAGGTCACATGGAATCTTCTTCCCGGCGGGAAATAACCGGGGACCGTTTCCCCGTTTGGTCATGTGTCCGAGCGAAACGGGGACTGCTTCCCCGGATCGCACCCAGTGACTCAAGGAGTACGCCGTGCAGACCGCCACCCCCGTGCAGCAGAAGGTGACCCGGCCCCGCGCCGACGCCCTGCGCAACCGGGAGCGGATCGTCACCGCCGCCCGGGAGATGTTCGTCGAGTTCGGCCCGGATGTGCCGCTCGACGAGATCGCCCGCCGGGCCTGCGTCGGCAATGCCACGGTGTACCGCAACTTCCCGGACCGTGACGCGCTGGTGCGCGAGGTCGTCTGCTCGGTCCTGGACCGTACGTCAGAGGCCGCCGAGCAGGCGCTCGCGGAGACCGGCGATGCCTTCGCGGCCCTGGAGCGTTTCGTGCACGCCGCCGCCGACGAGCGGATCAGCGCGCTGTGCCCGATGGTCTCCAGCTCCTTCGACCAGCACCACCCCGATCTCGAAGCGGCACGGGAACGGATCGAGCAGCTCACCGAGGAGATCATGGACCGCGCCAAGTCGGCCGGCCAGCTCCGCCCCGATGTGGGCGTCGGCGACGTGATGGTCGCCATGGCCCAGCTCAGCCGCCCCCCGGCCGGTCTCGGCTGCCTCAGCCTCGACCGCTTCGTCCACCGACACCTGCAGCTGTTCCTGGACGGACTACGGGCCCCGGCCCGCTCGGTCCTCCCGGGCACGGCGGCGACGATGGAGGACCTGCGCAAAGCCTGACCGATCAGCTCTGACCGATTAGTTCAGAGCACCACGCAAGTCACCAACGACAGACACCTGCCACCAAGTCTTCCGGCCGTCAGTGACGACGAGCCGTCCCCTTTCGACACCCTTTTTCCGTCACGAAGTCCCGAAGTGGGTACCTCCATGTCTGAAACAGCCCTCAAGGCTCCGGGCGTCCCCGACGCCAACCGCTGGAAAGCTCTCGTCTTCATAGCGCTCGCCCAGCTGATGGTCGTTCTCGACGCGACCATCGTGAACATCGCCCTCCCGTCCGCACAGACGGACCTGGGCATCTCCGACGGCAACCGCCAGTGGGTCGTCACGGCCTACGCCCTCGCCTTCGGCGGTCTCCTCCTCTTCGGCGGACGTATCGCCGACCTGTGGGGCCGCAAGAACGCCTTCGTCGTCGGCCTGGCCGGCTTCGCCCTCGCCTCCGCGCTCGGCGGCGCGGCCACCAACGAGGCGATGATGTTCGGCGCTCGCGCCCTCCAGGGTGCGTTCGGCGCACTGCTCGCGCCCGCCGCGCTCTCCCTGCTCGCCGTGATGTTCACGGACGCCAAGGAGCGCGCCAAGGCGTTCGGTATCTACGGTGCGATCGCCGGTGGCGGCGGCGCCGTCGGCTTCATCCTCGGCGGCGTGCTGACCGAGTACATGGACTGGCGCTGGACGTTCTTCGTCAACATCCCGTTCGCGATCATCGCGGCCGCCGGTGCGTACTTCGTCATCCGTGAGCCGGAGGGCGGCCGCAACCGCAACCCGCTCGACATCCCGGGTGTCCTGCTCTCCACCCTCGGCCTGGTCTCGCTGGTCTACGGCTTCACCCGCGCCGAGTCCAACGGCTGGGGCGACGTCACCACGATCGGCATGTTCGTGGCCTCGGCGGTCCTGCTCATCGCCTTCGTCATCACCGAGATGAAGGTCAAGGCCCCGCTGCTGCCCCTGCGCGTGATCACCGACCGCAACCGCGGCGGTGTCTACCTCTCGCTCGGCCTCGCGATCATCGCGATGTTCGGCACGTTCCTCTTCCTGACCTACTACCTGCAGATCGTGAAGGGCTACTCGCCGATCAACACCGGCTTCGCCTTCCTGCCGATGATCGCGGGCATGATGATCGGCTCGACCCAGATCGGCACCCGCCTGATGACCCGCGTCCCGGCGCGGGCGCTGATGGGCCCCGGCTTCCTGGTCGCCGCCGTCGGCATGCTGCTGATGACCCAGCTGGAGATCGGCTCGTCGTACGCCTCCATCGTGCTCCCGGCGATGCTGCTGCTCGGCCTCGGCATGGGTACGGCGTTCATGCCGGCCATGTCCCTGGCCACCCAGGGCGTCGAGGCACGGGACGCGGGTGTCGCCTCCGCGATGGTCAACACCTCGCAGCAGGTGGGCGGTGCGATTGGTACGGCCCTGCTGAACACGATCGCCGCCTCGGCCACCACGTCCTACATCGCGGACCACATCGGCTCCGCTTCCTCCCGCTCCCAGCAGCAGCTGGTCCAGCTGGAGGGCATGGTGCACGGCTACACCAACGCCATCTGGTTCGCCGTCGGCATCCTGGTCGTCGCCGCGGGCATCGCCCTCACCCTCATCAACGCCGGCCGCCCGGACATGTCCATCGTCCACGGCGCCGCCGAGGGCGCGGAGGACGAGGTCCAGGTCCCGGTGGTCGCCCACTGACCCCGGCTGCCGTCCCCCTCGTACCGCTTCGGGCCATCGCGTACGTCACGCGGGGTGGGGACGCCGAGTGACGTACGACCCCAGGACCTGCCCTGGTTCCGCTCAGCGGAGCCAGGGCAGGTCCGCACCCGCTTCGTTCGGCTGAAGTCCCTCGGCGACGATCTGCATGATCTCGCCGAGGGACTTCTGCTGCTGCGGGGTGAGCCGGTCGAACAGCGCCTGCCGTACGGCGGCCACATGGCCCGGCGCCGTGCGGCGCAGCACCTCCACGCCCTCGTCCGTCAGCACGGCGAACTGGCCGCGCTTGTCGGAGGGGCAGTCCTCCCGCCGTACCCAGCCGTTCTTCTCCAGGCGGGCGATCGCGTGGGAGAGACGGGAGCGGGTGATCTTGGCGTTCATGGCCAGCTCGGTCATCCGCAGCCGGCGGCGCGGGGCCTCGACGAGCTGGACGAGAAGGCCGTAGTAGATGTGCGGCATGCCCGCGTCACGCTGGAGCTGGCGGTCCATGTGGTCTTCGAGGAGGGTGGAGGCGTGCAGGTAGGAGCGCCAGACGCGCTGCTCCTCGGAGGTGAGCCAGCGGGGGTCCTCGGCGGGTTCGGAGGCAGGTGGCGCGGAGACGGATGCCGTGTTCATGTATCCCACTGTACGAGGCTCTCCTTGAATGTTAAACAAATGCGGCGTATGGTCTTGCAACAAGAACGTTTGAGAGTTCAAGTACGGTTCAGAATGATCTCCTGGATCTCCGGGATCTCCTGAAAGGAGTCGCCGTCATGTCCGCCGCCGCTCAGGAGCGCATGCCCGCCCTCTATCTCAGCCACGGCGCCCCGCCGCTCGCGGACGACCCGATCTGGCCCGGCGAACTCGCCGCCTGGTCCGCCGCCCTGCCGCGGCCCAAGGCGATCCTGATGGTCTCCGCCCACTGGGAGGAGGCCCCGCTCGCCCTCGGCGCCACCGAGACCGTCCCCCTCGTCTACGACTTCTGGGGCTTCCCCGAGCACTACTACCAGGTGAGGTACGACGCTCCCGGCGCCCCCGAACTCGCCGAGTCCGTACGTAAGTTGCTGCGCGCCCCGGGCATCCCCGTGCAGGACGTCCCGGACCGCGGACTCGACCACGGCGCGTACGTCCCGCTGGTGGAGATGTTCCCCGAGGCCGACATCCCGGTGCTCCAGATCTCCATGCCGACCCTCGACCCGGCGAAGCTGATGGAGATCGGCCGCAAGCTGGCGCCGCTGCGCGACGAGGGCGTGCTGATCGTCGGCTCCGGCTTCTTCACCCACAACCTCGCCGCGCTGCGCCACACCGGCGGGGGAGTGCCCACCTGGTCGTCCGAGTTCGACGACTGGGGCAGGCGCGCGCTGGAGTCCCGGGACTGGGACGGTCTGCTGGACTTCCTCCACAAGGCCCCGGCCGGCCGCTATGCCCATCCGCGCACCGAGCACTTCGCCCCGCTGTTCGTGACCATGGGCGCGGCGGACGTCAGTGGTGAGCTGGACACGCAGCACTCCGTGATCGACGGGTTCTGGCTGGGGATGGCGAAGCGGTCGGTGCAGTTCGGCTGACCCGCGGCTCCTGTTCTGACCTACAGCTCCTTCTCGTACCAGGCGACGTCCCAGTACCGGCCGAACTTGCGGCCCACCTCCGCGTAGGTGCCCACGTGCCGGAAGCCGAAGCGTTCATGCAGCCGCGTGGACGCTTCGTTGGGCTGTGCGATGCCCGCGTAGGCGCGGTGCAGGTCCTCGTCCGCCAGCGTCGCGAAGAGGGCCTTGTAGAGCAGCGTGCCGATGCCACGGCCGCCCGTATGCGGGGCCAGGTAGATGGTGACCTCCACGGAGGTCGAGTACGCGGGCTTCGGCCGGTAAGCGCTGGATGTGGCGTAACCCAGAATCTCCTGTGAGTCCACGGCCGTGGCAACCATCAGCCGGTGCGGTCCGTCTTCAAGGTGGGAGAGCAGCCAAGGGCGTCGCTCTTCCGGCGCGAAGACCGCGGTATCGAATGTGATGGGCGTCTCACGTACATAGTGGTTGTAGATGTCGGTGAGGGCATCGAGGTCAGCCTCGATTCCCGGCCTGACCTGCACCTCTGTACGTTCCGACAACATCACGGCTCCCCTCGTGGCGGCACAGGGTACTGCAAGATCATAAAAATAGGGGGGCGGGTTGGGAATTCTGTCCGGATTCCAGTCGTTCTTTCCATCGGATGCCGGACACAGGACGAGAGTCCCGAGAGTGTCGGGAGTCAAGTAGCCGGTATCGGGCATCCGAAGGACCACCCGCTGACTCACCATCGCAAGGGAGCACGCATGGCAACCCGTGCCGTCGCCCGTCGTAAGTCCGCCACCGGCGAGACCAGCGGCGTGGCACGCAGTGTTCGCACCCATGGCGGCGAGATCGCCGACCGCGACCTGGTCGGCATGTATCTCGACGAGATAGCGCGCACACCGCTGCTCGACGCCGCCAAGGAGGTCGAGCTGTCCCAGATCATCGAAGCGGGCGTGTTCGCCCGGCAGGTCCTCGACGGCGAGGCGGAGTCCGGGGTGGACGCCACTCGCGAGGAGCTTCAGGCCCTGGTCGACGAGGCGGAGCGTGCCAAGGACGTCTTCATCCGTTCCAACCTCCGCCTGGTCGTCGCCGTGGCGCGCCGCTACCCCCGGGCCGGCCTGCCCCTGCTCGACCTGATCCAGGAGGGCAACGCGGGCCTGGTGCGCGCGGTCGAGAAGTTCGACTACGCCAAGGGCTTCAAGTTCTCGACGTACGCGACCTGGTGGATCCGTCAGGCGATCACCCGCTCGATAGCCGACCAGTCGCGGACCATCCGCCTGCCCGTCCACCTGGTGGAGGAGCTGGGCCGGATCCGCCGTGTGCAGCGCGAGTTCAACCGCGAGCACGGCCGCGACCCGGAGCCCGCGGAGATCGCCACCGAGCTCGGCTCGACGCCGGAGCGCGTGACGGACGTCCTCGACTGGGCCCGCGACCCGGTCTCGCTCAACATGTCGGTCGACGACGACGGCGACACCCAGTTCGGCGACCTGCTCGAAGACACCTCCGCGGTGTCGCCCGAGCAGTCCGTCATGACCCTGCTGCGCAGCGAGGAGCTCGACGACCTCATCGGCCGCCTCGACCAGCGCACGGCCTCGATCATCAAGATGCGGTACGGCATCGAGGACGGCCGGGAGCGCACGCTGACCGAGGTCGGCAAGGAGCACGGCCTGACGCGCGAGCGCATCCGCCAGATCGAGAAGCACGCCCTGCTGGAGCTGAAGAAGCTGGCCCGCCAGACCGGCTTCGACGCGGCGGCGTAAGGCGGCGGCGTAGGCGCGGCGAGCGGGTCTTGGGGGCGACATGCGGGGGCGCGTACGGATGCGCGTGCGCCGGGTGGCGTACGACCGTCCGTGGCCGCGTACGCCGGGTGGCGCAGGCCCGCGCAAACATGGCGGTGTAATGCCGCTTCAATCCACTGGGCCCTGGGAACAAGACTTCAGGGCCCAGGAGTTCAGGTCCTGGGGTCATGCCCGCAGGACCTCCTGAGCCAAGTCCCGACGCACTCCCCCCCCAGCGCCGGGACTTTCCCTGAGCCGGGCTCCGGCGCCTCTCCCCCCCCCCCCTGGCGCTGGGGCCCGGCTCTCTATTGCCCGGGGGTGTGCGGCATGGTTGAGGGCGGGGCACCCCGTACCTGAACACCGGGGTGGCCCGCCAGATGGCAGATTGTGCCACATGGGCATAACCTGCCGAGCGTGAGCAGCCCCACCCCCGCACCAGCATCGCCGTCCACTCCGTCGGCCTCGGGCACGTCCGCCCCGACGGTCTCCCTGACCGAGCGACGCAAGGCCGAGACCCGGATGGAGATCGCCCGAGCGGCGGCCGGCCTCTTCGTCAGACGCGGCCTGCGTGCCACCCGCGCCGAGGACATCGCCCAGAGCGCCGGTATCGCGCCGCGCACCTTCTACCGGTACTTCGCCACCAAGGAGGAGGCTGTCGCCCCCCTCTACGCGGCCGGCGCCCAGCGCTGGGCGGAGGCGGTGCGCGAGGCCCCGGCCGAACTGTCCGTCCCCCAGGCCCTGGAGTACGCGGTACGGCACACGCTGACCCCCGGCGTCGGGGTGTCGGCGTCCTCCTGGGAATGGGTCCGCACCCTGGTCCGGCTGGCCCAGGCGAGCCCGGCCCTGCGCAAGGTGTGGGCCGAGGTGTGCCAGGCGTCGGAGGGGAGGCTGGCGGAGGTGCTGGCGGGGCGGGCGGGGTCGGCGGGAGCCGGGGACAACGTTGCCGGACAGCTGCCCGACGGTGCCGAACCGTCGGCCGTGAGTCCGGCGCTGCGTTTCGCCGCCGCGGTGGCAAGTGCCGCTGTCCGTACGGCAGTCGAGGGATGGGCGGCGGGCGACACCCCCTCCGACGGTCCGAAGGGCCCCGCCGAACTGGCCCTGCGCAACCTCACCGCACTGCGGGACTTCCCCTGGGACGCGGTGACGGCCAAGGGCTGAACCGCCTGCCTCCCGGGGAGGTCAGGCGCTCGCCGCCCGAGTCAGTCGCGCACCCAACTCCCGTACACACTCGACGAGTTCCGCGGGTTCCTGAACCGTGAACTCGCAGTCCAGCATCGCGAGCCGCACCGCCAGCCATTCGACGGGGTCTCCCGTGGTGGCCGTCAGGCGGCAGCTACGGGGGCCGAGGGGCTCGGGCGGGGTGAGCCAGGCCGGCAGCCGGGGCGCGACGGCCTCCGCGGACTCGGCGAACGTGACGGTGAACTCGTAGGTCTCCTGCTGCCGTTGGATGGACTGCCGCAGATACTCCGCCGCGCTCCCCGTCGGCAGCTCGCGCGGTGTGAAACGCGCCCCCGTCGCGAACGGGTCGCTGACCCGGTCGACGCGGAAGGTGCGCCAGTCGGCGCGGTCGAGGTCGTAGGCGACGAGGTACCAGCGGCGGCCGGTCGACACGAGCCGGTAGGGCTCGGTCACGCGTCGCGACTCGGTGCCGTCCTTGGCCCGGT
The DNA here is from genome assembly GCF_058544905.1 of Streptomyces sp. JLBG701. NCBI lineage: Bacteria > Bacillati > Actinomycetota > Actinomycetes > Kitasatosporales > Streptomycetaceae > Streptomyces > Streptomyces sp. JLBG701. The sequence goes on along the minus strand of NZ_CM178588.1, from coordinate 4,846,970 downwards.
AGGCGAACCGCAGCCGCTCCCGCCCCGCCACCGTCGACGCCATCACGGTCAGCGTCTCGGGCGCGATGCTCGCCCCGTCCCCGCTGGTCAGCGGTGTGGTCGCGGCCTGGAGGGTGGAGACGCGATGCCGCAGCCGGGACGGCAGCACCTGTTCCAGTTTGGCGAGCGCCCGTACGGAAGCCTCGTCGACGCCTTCGAGCGCGTGCCCGGCGCCGGCCCGCAGCCCGACCGCGATCGCCACCGCCTCCTCGTCGTCGAGCACCAGCGGCGGCATCGCCTTGCCCGCGACCAGCCGGTAGCCGCCGTCGGAACCCAGGGTCGCCTGCACGGGATAACCCAGCTCACGCAGCCGGTCGATGTCCCGCCGGACCGTACGGCGGGACACCCCGAGCCGCTCGGCGAGCTCACCGCCGGGCCACTCGCGAGGCGTCTGGAGGAGGGAGAGGAGCTGGAGGAGCCGGGCCGGGGTGTCCGTCGTCATACGGACGAGGATGCCGTAGAACTAGGACATGATCTGACCTAATGGGGTTCTAGCTTGAGGACATGACCTCCACCGAGACCCCTCTCACCGCTGAGCCCGCCGCAGGCGACCGGCGTCGCTGGTTCGCCCTCGCGATCGTGATGACCGCGGCCTTCATGGACCTCGTCGACGTGACCATCGTGAACATCGCGATCCCGTCGATACGGCGGGACGCGGGCGCCTCCTTCAGCCAGATCCAGTGGATCACCGCCGGTTACGCGCTGGCCTTCGCCGCCGGTCTGATCACCGGCGGGCGGCTCGGCGACATCCACGGCCGCAAGCGGCTGTTCCTGATCGGCATCGGCGGCTTCACCCTCGCCTCCGCGCTGTGCGGCTTCGCCGCGAACCCGGAGATGCTCGTCGCCTCCCGCATCCTGCAGGGCGGCATGGCCGCGCTGATGGTGCCGCAGGTCCTGTCGATCGTGCACGCCACCTTCCCGGCGCACGAGCGGGGCAAGGTGTTCGGGCTCTTCGGCGCGATCGTGGGGCTGGGGGCCGTCTCCGGTCCGCTGCTCGGCGCGCTGCTGACCGAGTGGAACCTGTTCGGCCTGGAATGGCGCCCGATCTTCCTCATCAACCTGCCGGTCGGCATCGCGGGCCTGCTCCTCGGCCGCCGCTTCATCACCGAGTCCAAGGCTCCCCGGGCCCTCAAGCTGGACCTCGTCGGCGTCGCGCTCGTGACGCTGGGCCTGCTGATGCTGCTCTACCCGCTGACCCGCGGGCGTGAGCTGAACTGGCCGCTGTGGGGGTACGTCTCGATGGCCGGCGCGTTCGTCGTCCTCGCGGTGCTGGTGGCGTACGAGCGGCGCAAGAGCGCGCGGGACGGCTCCCCGCTGGTCGAACTGTCGCTGTTCAGGGTGAAGAGCTTCGCCGCGGGCATCGCCGTCCAGACCGTCTTCGGGCTCGCCCTCGGCATCTTCTTCCTGGTGTGGACGCTGTACATGCAGGACGGCCTGGGCTGGAGCCCGCTGCGGGCCGGGCTGACGGGGGTTCCGTTCTCCCTCGCCGTGTCGGTGGCGGCCGGTCTCTCGGTCGGGAAGCTGGTCCCGCGCTTCGGGCGCAAGGTGCTCCAGGCGGGCGCGCTCGTGATGGCGATCGGCGTGCTGCTCTACATCTGGGAGTCCGACCGGTACGGCATGGGCATCGCCTCCTGGCAGATGGCGCTCCCGCTGGTCGTCATGGGTGCGGGCATGGGCCTGATCGTCGCCCCGCTCACGGACGCGGTGCTGTCGGAGGTGCCGCGCGAGCACGCGGGCTCGGCGTCGGGGCTCATCAACACCGTGATGCAGATGGGCAACGCGCTCGGGCTCGGCCTCGTGTCGGTCGTGTTCTTCGGCGAGATCGGCGACCGGCTGACTCCGGCCCAGATCGGCCCCGCCTTCGCAGACGCCTTCGAGCACGCGCTGGGCTGGGTCGCGGCGGTGCTGACGACCATCTTCCTGCTGATGTTCGCGCTGCCGAAGCGGCCGGCGCAGCATCTGGAGGGAGCCGAGGGCGGCGAGCCGGGACTCCGGGTGGAGGCCAAGGAGCCCGAGCTCGTCCCCTGAGTCCCCTCCCTGGGGACAGGGCTTCCTCTCTGGCGAAGGGCCCGGTACCTGACAGGTGCCGGGCCCTTCTGTCGTACCCGGAGAGGTCCGAAAGTCGTATCCGGACACAGCCAAAAGTCCGTTCATGCCCGGATGGCGTCCGACCCTGTTTACTTTCCGGAAATCCGGGCGTAGCCTCCAGACGAAACCACAAGTTCGGGCAACGGTCGGAGGTGAACGGACATGTACGCACCGGAGCGACAGCAGGAGATCCTCCGGCTCGCCCGTGACGGCGGCCGGGTGGATGTCGTGTCGCTGGCCGAGGAGTTCCAGGTGACGGCGGAGACGATCCGCCGCGACCTGAAGGCCCTGGACCGTGCGGGCCTGCTCCGCAGGGTGCACGGCGGTGCCATACCGGCCGGGCGCCTCGACTTCGAGCCGGACCTCAACGAGCGCGAGTCGACGTCGGCCGACGAGAAGGACCGCATCGCCAAGGCGGCCCTCGCGGAACTGCCGACCGAGGGCACGATGATCCTCGACGCCGGCACAACGGTGGCGCGTCTGGCCGGGGCCATCCCCCTGGAGGCCTCGCTCACCGTCGTCACCCACAGCCTGCCCATCGCGGCCCGCCTCGCCGACCACCCCGGCATGCAGCTCCACCTCGTCGGGGGGCGCGTACGGCACCGTACGCGCGCCGCCGTGGACGCCTGGGCGCTGCGCGCGTACGGCGAGATCCGGGCGGACGTCCTCTTCGTGGCGGCCAACGGCTTCTCCGCCGAACACGGTCTGACCACCCCCGACCTCGCCGAGGCGGCGGTGAAGCGGGCGGCGGTCGCGGCGGCCCGCCGAGTGGTGCTCCTCGCCGACTCGACCAAGCATGGCCAGGAGCACTTCGCCCGTTTCGGGGCCCTGAGCGACGTGGACCTGCTGATCACCGACAGCGGGCTGAGCCCCGAGGATGCCGCCGCCATCGAGCGCGGCGGTACGGAAGTAGTGCGCGCATGATCCTCACCGTCACCCCCAACCCGTCGCTCGACCGCACCTACGAGGTCCCCTCCCTCGACCGCGGCGAGGTCATCCGTGCCACCGGCGAGCGCATGGACCCGGGCGGCAAGGGCGTCAACGTCTCGCGCGCCGTCGCGGCCGCCGGGCAGCGCACGGTCGCGGTCCTGCCCCTGGGTGGTGCGCCGGGGGCGCTCGTCGCCGACCTGCTCGACGCGCAGGGCATCGAGGTCGCGCCGGTCCCGGTCGCCGGAGCCACCCGCTCGAACATCGCGCTCGCGGAGGCGGACGGGGTGCTCACGAAGATCAACGCGCCGGGTCCCGAACTGTCGGCGGCCGAGCAGGAGCTGCTCCTGGAGACGGTGCGCGTGCAGTCGCGCGACGCGGACTGGATCGCGTGCTGCGGGAGCCTGCCGCGGGGGCTCGCGCCGTCGTGGTACGCCGAGGTCGTCGCGCGGGCGCACGCCGGGGGCGCGCGGATCGCCCTTGACACCTCGGGGCGCGCGCTCCTGGAGGCGCTGCGCGAGCGGCCCGACGTGGTGAAGCCGAACGCCGAGGAGCTCGCGGAAGCGGTCGGGCGCCCCCTGGCGACGGTGGGCGACGCGGTGAAGGCGGCCGAGGAGTTGCGCGAGCTGGGCGCGGGCGCCGTGCTCGCGAGCCTGGGCGCCGACGGGCAGTTGCTCGTGGACGGCGCGGGCGCCTGGTTCGGCAGCGCGCGCGTGGACGTCGTACGCAGCAATGTGGGCGCCGGTGACTCCTCGCTCGCGGGCTTCCTGATCGCGGGCGGCAGCGGCCCGGAGGCGCTCGCCTCGGCCGTCGCGCACGGCGCGGCCGCCGTCCAGCTGCCCGGCAGCGTGATGCCGACCCCGGGCGACCTGGACCTGGCGGCGGTCACGGTCACGGCCGAGATCCCGGTGGACCGCACACTGACGGAGCCGGTCTCATGAACGTACGTACGACATCCCCCTGGCCGTCCCCTACGACGGCTCCCGGACCGGCACTGAAGCGGCGTAACTCCCCGTTACTCGCCGCAGCCACCGGGAGGCAGGGTCCTACCCGCCCTGCCGCCCTGGGGAGGCGGGGTTTCCCCGGCCCCGCCTCCACCAACTCCCCTGACCCCGCCGCCGAGGCGGTCCCCACAAGCCCCCACTGCACCACCCCCGTCCCCGTTTGCGCCCACTCAACTCCCCGGGCGATACGCGTGCGAAGGAGCCCGCGATGAGCGACATGATCACCGCGGACCTGGTCGACCTCGACCTGTCCGCCGATACCAAGGAAGCGGCGGCGCGTGCCCTCGCCGAGCGCATGGTGGCCCTGGGCCGGGTGACCGACCTGGAGGGCTTCCTCGCCGACGTGGCCGCCCGTGAGGCGCAGATGCCGACCGGCCTCGACGGCGGCATCGGCATCCCGCACTGCCGCAGCGAACACGTCACCGAGCCGACGCTCGGCTTCGGGCGCAGCGCGGCCGGCATCGACTTCGGCGCGGCCGACGGTCCTGCCGACCTGATCTTCCTGATCGCGGCGCCCGCCGGCGCGGACGACGCCCACCTGACGATCCTGTCGTCGCTGGCCCGCCAGCTGATGAACGCCGAGTTCACCTCCGCGCTGCGGTCCGTGGACAACCCGGCGGACGCGGCGGCGCTCATCCGCGGGGACGAGTCCCCGGCGGCCGAGGGTGCCTCGGTCGCGAGTGCCTCCGAAGGCTCCGTGGCGGCGTCGGGGGCGGCCTCCGCCGACGCCGCCACGGGTAGTGAGGGCGTGGAGGGCGGCTCCGGCGAGGCTGAGCGGCCGTTCCGTATCGTCGCCGTCACCTCCTGTCCGACCGGTATCGCGCACACGTACATGGCGGCCGAGTCGCTGGAGAACGCGGGCCGCGAGGCCGGTGACGTCGAGGTCGTCGTCGAGACGCAGGGCTCGGCCGGTTTCACCCGGCTCGACCCGGCCGTGATCGCGGCGGCGGACGGCGTGATCTTCGCGCACGACGTGCCGGTGCGGGAGAAGGAGCGGTTCGCCGGGAAGCCGACCGTGGACGTCGGCGTGAAGGCCGGCATCAACAAGCCCGCCCAGCTGATCGCCGACGTGCGCGGCAAGGCGGAGCGCGGCGAGGTGACCGCGGGCGCGGCCTCCGGCGGCACGCCGGTCGAACGCGCCGGTGACTCCGGCGAGGGCTACGGCACCAAGCTCCGCAAGTGGCTGATGTCCGGCGTCAGCTACATGGTTCCGTTCGTCGCGGCGGGCGGTCTGCTCATCGCCCTCGGCTTCGCGATCGGCGGCTACAAGATCAACGCGGCGCCGTCGGTCATGGACCACTTCGTGTGGACCCAGGGGGACAGCTGGGGCGCGCTGCTCTTCCAGATCGGCGGCGTGGCCTTCGGCTTCCTCGTCCCGGTCCTGGCCGGCTACATCGCGTACGGCATGGCGGACCGGCCGGGTCTGGTCCCAGGCTTCGTCGGCGGCGCGATCTCCCTCACCATCAACGCGGGCTTCCTCGGCGGTCTGGCCGCCGGTCTCATCGCCGGTGGCGTGGTGATCGCGATCCAGAAGGTCAAGATCCCGACAGCGGTGCGCGGCATCATGCCGGTGGTGGTGATCCCACTCATCTCGTCGGCGATCGTCGGGTTCCTGATGTTCGTGGTGATCGGAAAGCCCATCGCCTCGGCCCAGAAGGGCATGACGGACTGGCTGAACGGCCTCTCCGGCGCCAACGCCGTCCTGCTCGGCATGCTGCTCGGCCTGATGATGTGCTTCGACCTCGGCGGCCCGGTCAACAAGGTCGCGTACACCTTCGCCACCGCCGGCATCGCGGTCGCGAGTCCCAGCGACTCGGCGATGAAGATCATGGCGGCCGTGATGGCGGCCGGTATGGTTCCGCCGCTGGCGATGGCCCTGGCCACCACCGTGCGCGGCAAGCTCTTCACCCCGACCGAGCGCGAGAACGGCAAGGCGGCCTGGGTGCTGGGCGCCTCCTTCATCTCGGAGGGCGCGATCCCGTTCGCCGCGGCCGACCCGCTGCGCGTCATCCCCTCGTCGATGGTCGGCGGCGCGGTCACCGGCGCCCTGTCGATGGCCTTCGGCGCCACCCTGCGCGCCCCGCACGGCGGCATCTTCGTGGTCCCGCTGATCGGCAACCCGTTCCTCTACCTGATCGCCATCGCGGCGGGCGTCTGCGTCACGACGGCCCTGGTGGTCGTCCTGAAGGGCATGCGCAAGCCGGCGCCCGGGACACCGGGCTCGGGACCGGCGGAGGGCGCGGCCGTCACGACGACGGAAGCGAAGCAGCCGGTCGCCGCGTAGGAGAAGTCACACCCCTTTGGGTCGCTGTGAGTTGTTCGCGGCACCTGCGAGATACGTCACGGTCCGGGACCAAAGTCCCGGACCGTGGTGTCTACTGGAGCGCATGCCTGAGCACGCCTCGAACCTCCAGCTGATCGGTGTGGCCGTTCTCGCCCTGGCGACCGTCGCCTGGGTGGTCGGCCTGACACGCATCCTGCGCGGCAGCCGCTTCGAGGCCGCCACTCTCCACGCCCTCCCGCACCAGCGGCAGTCGAGCCCCCACCTGGAGTCCGTGGAACTGACCCCGGCGGAGCGCGACGCGTTCGCGGGTCTGGTACGACAGCTCAGCGACGGCCGCTGAACCAGGCGCCCAAGGCCTACAGGCCTACGGCCTAGGAAAGCTGCGCCGCCCGCCGCTCCATCGCATCCCGCGCCGCGTCCTCGGTGACGTACACCTCGCACATGTGCCGCCCGTCGGGCGTCGCCGTGTGCTCGACCTCCCAGAGGGAGACCTCCTCGCCGTCGCGCAGCAGGAACGCGTGCTCGTAGAGCGAGAAGCACAACCCGGCGCGACCCGCGCGGCACGGGCGGCCGAAGGCCTGCGTGATCTGGTGCGCGAACGCCGCAGTCAGCAGCGTGGCCGTCTTCGCGTCCGGCCGGTCCGGATTCTCCGCCCGGCGCAGAAGCCGGCGCGCGTGGTCCGCCGAGTCGTCGGGCACGTACGCGTGCCGAGGCAGGGGGATGGGCGACAGCTGCACTGTCACCGGCAGCTCGAAATCCGGCGCGTCCGGCGGCAGCGGCAGGCGCGCGGTGGCGGCGCGCAGCTCCTCCTCGTCGACGTACACCTCGTGCTGCGGCTCGCTGCCCGGCGCGGTGTTGTGGACGAGCTCCCACAGCGTGAGCGCCGAGCCGTCGGCGAGCAGCCACGTGTGCCGGTACGTCTCGCGATGCAGCCCCGCGCTGTGGTGCGCGGAGTGCAGTGAACTGTCGTGCGCCAGCGCGCAGTCGAGCCGCCGTATGGTCTCGTCGGGCAGCTCGAACGAGTTCAGGGCACGCCCGAGGAGTCGCGCGAGGTGCTCCTCCGGAGACTCGGGCGACTCAGGTGGTTCGTACGCTGCAGTCTCGTACGGAACGCTCAAGGTTTCTCCCGGCGTTGCTGCATGTCACCTTGTGGGTGCATACCGTAGCCCCTCGGTCGGACATCATGTCCGGGAACCGAGAAAACGTACGCTCAGAAGACGCCCGGGCCGCGCGGATAGTTCCCACGCGGCCCGATAGACCGTCAAATTGATCGTCGAACGGACCGTCAAAAGAAGCCGGTCAGACGGTATTTCACGCGATCCACTGGCTCCACGGCAGATTCCAGCCGTTCAGCCCGTTGTCCGGTGAGACCGTCTTGTCGGGGGAGTTCTTGACGATCACGACGTCCCCGAGGATCGAGTTGTCGTAGAACCACTTGGCGCTCGTGTCGCCCTGGGCACCCTTGACGTCCTGAAGCCCGACGCAGCCGTGGCTCGTGCCCTGGTTCCCGAAGGGCGGGTTGGCCTTGCTGTACCAGTAGTTGCCGTGGATGAACGTCCCCGACGTGGTCAGCCGCATCGCGTGCGGGACGTCCTTGATGTCGTAGGCGTTGGCGAGGTCCACCGTGCGGCTGTCCATGCGCGTCTGCAGGAGCTTCTCGGAGATCACCATCTGCCCGTTGTACGTGGAGAACTCCGCGCTGCCCGCCGAGATCGGCACCGACTTGAGGGTCTTGCCGTCCCGCACGACCGTCATGGTCTGCGTGTTGACGTCGACCGTGGAGACCTGCGAGCGCCCGATGGTGAAGGTCACCGACTTCTTCTGCACCCCGTAGACGCCGTTCGCGCCCTCGACCCCGTCCAGGTCGATGTTCATGGTGACCTTGGAGCCGGCCTTCCAGTACTCCTGGGGCCTGAAGTCGAGCCGCTGGGCCCCGAACCAGTGCCCGACCACCTTCTGCCCGCTGCTGGAGGTGACGGTGATGTGCGACTTCACGGCCTGCTGGTCACTGATGGCCTTGTCGAAGGTGAACGACACCGGCATCCCGACACCGACCGTCGTGCCGTTGTCCGGCGTGTACGTCCCGATGAAGCTGTTCGCCTTGCTCACCGTGGTGAAGAGGGAGTCGGCGGTGGCGGCGCGACCGTTCGTGTCCTTCGCGGTCGCCGCTATCTCGTACTTCGTCCCGCGCTCCAACTGCTCCTTCGGCTTCCAGCTCGCGCCGTCGGCGGATATGAAGCCCGCTACGGCCGTCCCCGTCCCCGCCACCGTCATCTTCACCTCGGTCAGCGTGCCGTTGCTGACCTTCACGCCGGTGGTGTTGATCGACGCGCCCGTCGAACCGTCCTTGGCCGAGATGAGGATCTTCGCGGCGGAGGCCTTGGCGGCGTCCTTGCCGCTCTTGGCGTCGTCGCTGTCGCCGTTGGCGTTCGCGTTGCCGCCGCACGCGGTCAGGGTGAGAGTGCCGACCATCAGGGCGGCACAGGCCCCGAGTACGCGCCGCGCTGCTGTGTCCGGCGTTGTCACGGGCTGCTCCAGGTTCGTGTGAGGTGAGTGGTCCACTTCAGTGCGTGGAGAAAGAGGGGACCGGCACCCGGTGGGGTTCCCTCCGAGTACCGACGCACGCCATCACGTGACAGAACCGGGACAATCGCCCGCACAAGACCCGCGCCGTGTCGAACCCGCGCCGCGCGCACGCGCCCCCGCGGATCGCCGCGCCCGCTACCGGCCTTAGCGCTCCCCGTACAACTCCTCGTACGACGGCCACACCCCGCCCGGCCCGTCCACCGACTCGGCGGCGCGTACGGCGCGCACGATCGCGCGGGTCACCAAGTCCGCGCCCGCCGCGAGGATCTCGTTCAGCGCGAGGGGGTTCTCGGCCCGCAGCGGGCGCGCCCCTGTCGCCAGCGCGAACACCGTGTCCCCGTCGTCGAGGAGATGCACCGGCCGCACGGCGCGCGCGATACCGTCGTGCGCCGTGCCGGCCACCTTCTGCGCCTGCGCCTTGGACAGTTCGGCGTCGGTGGCGACCACCGCGAGCGTGGTGTTGAGCGGCGGAGGCGCGTTCTTCGCGGCGGTCTCGGCGAGCCGCCGGCGTGCGTTCTCGTGGACGTGCGCGGCCGGATAGTCCACGCGCCCCTGGAACAACTCCCCGTACAGAACGCCGGTTTGAGGGTCCCGCACCGACCCCGCCGCGTTGGCCACCACCAGCGCGGCCACCGTGATCCCCGAGTCGAGGACGGTGCTCGCGGTGCCCACCCCGCCCTTCAGCAGACCGGCGGCGGCTCCCGTGCCCGCGCCCACACAGCCCTCCGGCACGCGCGCGCCGGGCTCGCTCGCCGCGGCCGCCTCGACCGCCGCCCGGCCGACGGAGGCATCGGGCCTGGCCCGGAAGTCGCCGCCCCGCCCCAGATCGAAGACGCAGGCGGCGGGCACCACCGGCACGACATGCGCCGGGTCCGCCCCGACGCGTACCCCGCGCCCCCGCTCCTCCAGCCAGGCCATCACCCCCGAGGCCGCGTCGAGCCCGTAGGCGCTGCCGCCGGTCAGCACGATCGCCTCGACCTTCTGCACCAGGTTGCGCGGGTCGAGAGCGTCGGTCTCCTTGGTGCCGGGCCCGCCGCCGCGTACGTCCACGGCGGCGACGGCCCCGCCCTCCGGTGCGAGGACGACCGTGGTGCCGGTGAGCCAACCGTCGCCGGTGCGCGTCGCGTGTCCCACCCGCACGCCGGCGACGTCCGTCAGAGCGTCAACTGTCATGAGGCTCAGTCTCGCCCAGCGCGCGGCGCATCCGGAGGTGTCAGACCACCGGCGCGCTCTCCTTGGCCCTGTGCTCGCCGCCGACCGTGCGCGCCGTCAGCGTCACCCCGACCGCCACTGAGAGCGCCGCCACGACGCCCGCGGCCGGCACCGCCCAGTCGCCCAGGAACGTGCAGCAGATCACCAGCAGAGCCGTGGTCGGCAGCACCAGTTGCTGGGCGATGCCCACCTTGAAGTGCCGCGCGTGCAGCACCCAGACGGCGAGCAGATACAGCGCCGTCGGCAGGGTCACGGAGGCCGAGGCCGCCAAGGTGGAGATGTGCGCCTTGCCGACCGCCTGCTCGACCGCCACCTCAAGGCCCGCGCCGATCGCGGCCGCCGACGCGAAGATCACGTAGTGGCCGTATCCCCACAGGAACGCGTGAGCGTTGGATCGCAGGTGTCCGTGGATCGGCACCACGAAGTAGATCCACCAGGCGGAGAACACGATCAGCAGTCCGCCCGCCGCGATGGGCAGCAGATCGGCCAGCGCGTGATGCTCGTCGAAGGCGGACTTCACGGCGACCGTGGCCGCGGCGATCGTCTCGCCGAGCACGATGATCGTGAACAGTCCGTACCGCTCGGAGATGTGGTGCGGATGCCAGGACGTGGCGAAGTCCTTCTCGGCGTAGACCGGCACGCACATTTCCAAGACCGCCATCACGAGGAACACCCAGCCGCGGGCCGATTCCGGCAGGACCAGCAGCCCCAGCCAGCCGACCTGGCACAGCAGCACGCCGCCGGCGTACCGCAGCGCCATGGTTCTCTCCGCGCCCTCGGTCGATATGGCCACCCGCAGCCATTGCGCGACCATCGCCAGCCGCATGATCAGATAGCCGAGCCAGACGGCCACGAACTCGTGGTCCACGAAGGCGCGCGAGACCCCGGCGGCGAGCACCAGCACGCCGGCGATCTGGACGAGAGTGACGACCCGGTAGAGCGCGTCGTCGTTGTCGTACGCCGAGGCGAACCAGCTGAAGTTCATCCACGCCCACCAGATGGCGAAGAAGACCATCGCGTAGTTGAGGATCCCCTCGCCCGCGTGGCCCTCGGCGATGGCGTGCACGAGCTGGACGCCCGCCTGGGCGATGGCCACCACGAAGCACAGGTCGAAGAAGAGCTCCAGCGGAGTGGCGACGCGGTGTTCCTCGCCGCGGGCGCGGGCACTGAGCCTGCGCAGTGGCGGAGTCGAACGGGATGTCATGGGTCCAAGCACAGCAGATAACGTCCGGAAATTCTTGTGAGCGCTTTCACAAGCGGTGAAGGGCATGCTCAGCCCCACCCCGGAAGCCACGGCGCTCGCCCGGAGTACCGGCCGCCCCCGGGGCCGTACCCTTGGGGCATGAGTACCGCCCCCGCCCCCGAGCCGCGCGACCCGAAGGCCGAGCTCGTCTTCGACGACCCGCTGTCACAGCAGTCCTCGGACGACACGGACCGCGGCTGGGGCGAGCGACCCGGCGCCGAAGGCGACAGTGCGGCCGACCTGAGGCGCTTCCTCGACGAGAAGCCGCCCCACCACCTCTGACCGCCCCGCCAACTCTGAGCCCGGCAGGCCCAGCGGGCCGGCGCCCGCCAAGCCCCGCGAGCCTTCGCTACCGCTCGTTGTGACCCGAGCCGCGCTGCTGGGCGACAACCGCGTCGCGGATCTCCTTGAGCACCTCCAGCTCGGTGATCTCGATGACCTCGTGGGTGCCCTCCTTCGCCTTCCGGCGGGCCTCCTGCAGGGACAGGTACTTCGCCATCGGCAGGACCATCAGGAAGTACACGACCGCCGCGGTGATCACGAAGCTGAGGGTGGCACCGAGCACCGAGCCCCACATCAGCTGGATGCCGTCGGTGCCCGAGCACGCGTCGCTCAGGCACGAGCTGTAGTGGTCGAGGTTCTTGGTGCCGATCGCCCCGACCAGCGGGTTGATGATCCCCTTCACCACCGAGTTGACGATGTTGGTGAAGGCGGCGCCGATGACCACCGCGACTGCCAGGTCGACGACGTTCCCACGCGTCAGGAAGGCCTTGAAGCCTTCCCAAAGGCTGGGTTCCTTCTTCTTCTCGCTCACCTCGGGGCCTCTCCTCGCACAAACAGGTTGTGGAACAAACAGCTCCGCAACCTACGTCAGCGCGATGCAACCCTGTCCAATTGGGTACCTCGAACGAGAGACTTGACAGGATGTCACCCAGGATGTGAGACACGCGACTCAGCACAACGTCACCGCCAGCCGCGCCGTAGAGCTCGCGCCGACGAGGCGCGCCGCCGTGGAGCGCGGCACCGAGAGCACGACCAGCGCCCCCGCCTCGGCCGCGCCGTCCAGGAGCTCCGGCACCTTCGTCACCCGCGCCCCGCGCGCGACCACCCGGGCGTCACCACCCGTCGCGGTCTCCTCGGCGGCGATGACGTCGACCCGGTCACCGGGGCGCAGCAGCCGGACCGTGGCCCCGTCGGCGATCCGCACCGGCGCCGTCACCATCTCGACGGCACGGTGATGTCGTACCGCATCCGCCACCGGGCGCCCACGCGCCCGTTCACCACGGTCGGGTTCCGCCGTATCGCGCGGGCCGGCCGCCACGAGCGCGGCCGCGGTCACCGCGAGCCCGGCGGCCACGGCCCGCCTCCGGTGCCGTACGAGCCGCTGGAGCTGATAACGCCCGCCGCGCACCCGCACGGGGGCGAAGTGCGGCACCTCGCACGTGGCGGGAGCGTCGGTGCCCAGCGGGCGCGGAGAAGGAGGAGAAGCGGGAGACGGGGACGGAGCGAAGGACATGGGACCACCACCTGCGACGAGGGATCGGCTTGCGCTGCCCACGATGAGGCCTCGCGCCGATGCCCGCTGGAGCCGGTGGGCTACTGGCGGGTTGTGGACAACTCCCTCACCCGAACGAGGAGTTCCGCCGTCGCCGGGCGCGGTTGTGCACAGCCGCCGTCACCCACGGCCGTCGCCGGGCCGCCCGCTACGGCAGCTCGAACCCCGGATCCATCCCGCCCAGCGCCGACGTGCACAGACAGTCCCGCTCCTCGTTCGCCGGCAGCCCGGCCACCGCGTCGAACAGCACGCCCCGCAGCCGGTCCACGTTGGCCGCGAACACCCGCAGCACCTCGTCGTGCGAGACGCCCTCGCCGGTCTCGGCGCCGGCGTCGAGGTCGGTGACCAGCGTCAATGACGAGTAGCACAGCTCCAGTTCACGGGCGAGCGCCGCCTCGGGATGGCCGGTCATGCCCACCACCGACCAGCCCTGCGCCCGGTGCCACAACGATTCGGCACGGGTCGAGAAGCGCGGCCCCTCGATCACGACCAGCGTGCCACCGTCGACCGCCTCCCAGTCCCGTCCCCGCGCCGCCTTCAGCGCGGCCGCCCGCCCGGTCGGGCAGTAGGGGTCGGCCAGGGACACGTGCACCACGTTCGGCACGTCGCCGCCGGGCAGGGGCAGTCCGTCGAAGTACGTCCCCACCCGGGACTTCGTACGGTCGACCAGTTGGTCCGGCACGAGCAGCGTGCCCGGCCCGTACTCGGGGCGCAGACCGCCCACCGCGCACGGGCCGAGGACCTGGCGCACCCCGACCGACCGCAGCGCCCAGAGATTCGCGCGGTAGTTGATGCGGTGCGGCGGCAGATGGTGGCCGCGCCCGTGCCGGGGCAGGAAGGCGACCCGGCGGCCGGCGATCTCGCCGAGGAAGAGCGAGTCGCTGGGCGACCCGTAGGGGGTGTCCACCTGGATCTCGGTCACGTCGTCGAGGAACGAGTAGAAGCCGGAGCCGCCGATTACGCCGATCTCTGCGTTCGCCATGCCGAGCACACTAGCCGGACCCGGAAACGCACAGGAGGCCTCCTCCGGCTCCGAAAACGCCGAGGACCCTGTCGTCGTACGACGACAGGGTCCCGTAAGCGGAGTGCGTTATGCGGCCGAGCTGTTGCTCGACGAGGAGCCGGTGCTCGACGACTTCGAGTCCGAGGAGGACGACGACGAAGAGGACGACGACGAAGAGGACGACGAGGTCTTCGTGTCCGAAGACGACGATGACGAGGACGCCGCCGGCTTCGACGACGCCGGTGAGCTGCTCGACGAGGAGCTGCGGCTGTCGTTGCGGTAGAAACCGGAGCCCTTGAAGACGATGCCGACCGCGGAGAACACCTTCTTCAGGCGGCCACCGCAGCTGGGGCACTCGGTGAGGGCATCGTCGGTGAACTTCTGCACCGCCTCGAGGCCCTCGCCGCACTCGGTGCACTGGTATTGGTAGGTCGGCACTGTCTTCCTCCTGGCACTCTCACTCAATGAGTGCTAACGACGGTCCATAGTGACGTATTCCTCGGGATCAGTCCACCGCCACCGGCACGCGGTGACCGACGCCACGTGCGACGGTGCGGCTGCGCGGCCGTGTCACCAGCCGTTCCCGCAGTGCCACGAGGGTCGTCAGGGCGAGCGCCGTGCCGATCATCGGGACCAGGAATCCGGCGCCGTCCCAGAGGCGGTCCTCCAGCTGTCCGGCGACCGTGACGGCGGCCGCCTGGCCGAGGGCCACCGCGCCGGTCAGCCAGGTGAACGCCTCGGTGCGGGCCCCTGCCGGGACCAGGCCCTCGACCAGCGTGTAGCCGGTGATCAGGGCGGGCGCGATGCACATGCCGACCACGAGACCCAGGCCCGCGAGGACGAGCACCGAGTGCGCGGCCCACAGGCCGGAGGCCGCCAGCGCGAGCGCCGTGTACCCGACGACGAGGCGCTGCCGCGGGGCGACCTTCCAGGCGACGGCGCCGCACACGATGCCGGAGAGCATGTTGCCCGCGGCGAAGATCCCGTACAGGACGCCGTTGAGGCCGGGCTCGCCGATCGACTCGGAGAACGCGGCCAGCGAGACCTGCATACCGCCGAAGACGGCGCCGATGCCCAGGAAGGCCGCGATCAGCACGCGCACTCCGGGGACGCGCAGCGCGGAACCGTGCTCCACGCGTGCGTGCCCGAAGGCGGTGACCGTGGGCTGTGTGCTCTTCTGCGCGGCGAACAGCAGACCGCCGATCAGCGTCAGCGACGCCTCGGTCACCAGGCCGGCGGCCGGGTCCACCGCCGTGCACAGGGCGGTGGCCAGCAGCGGGCCGAAGACGAAGGTCAGCTCGTCCGTGACGGACTCGAAGGCCGCCGCGGTGGTGTTCAGGGGCGAGCCCTGGAGCTTCACGCCCCAGCGGGCGCGCACCATGGGCCCGATCTGCGGCACCGAGGCGCCCGTGGGCACGGCCGCCGCGAACAGCGCCCACAGGGGCGCGTTCGCCAGCGCGAGCGCCGTGAGGGTCAGGACGGACAGCGTGTGGACCAGGACGCCTGGGAGCAGCACGGCGCGCTGTCCGTACCGGTCGGCGAGGCGGCCGGTGCAGGGCGCGAACAGTGCCATGGAGACACCGGTCGCGGCCGCCACGGCGCCCGCCGCCCCGTACGAGCCGGTGGTGTGCTGCACGAGCAGCACGATGGAGATGGTGAGCATCGCGAACGGCTGGCGTGCCGCGAAGCCGGGCAGCAGGAACGTCCAGGCGCCGCGGGTGCGCAGCAGTTGTCCGTATCCAGGGCGGGAAGTGACCGTGGATGCCACGGCCCGTGCCTTTCTGCCGCCTGGTAGCGCGGCCCCAAAGCCGGGGCGGCGGCGCCGAGAGCTGTCCTCTTGCGCGGACTGCGGTAGATGCCGTAGCCCACTACGGAGCGCTTCTCGGCCGCCATACGGTCGCGCCAGCACTGCATCAGGCAGAGTTGGTTCGATCAGAATGCGCCTTCATCATACAGGGAGTAACGCGTGGTGCGCCTGTGAAAGCGAGCACCACGCGCGCATCCACCTGCGATTGGCGTGAGTGTGAACCATGCGAAACACGCACTTAACGACTCGGGTCGGCGGTGTCCGTTCCGAGCCACCCGGCCAGCTTGCCGCCATGGCCCACCGCGCGCAGCCGCTGTTCCGCCGCGTCCCGGACCGGATCCGTGGCGACCACGAGCAGTTCGTCGCCGCGCCGCAGAACCGTCGTGGGCAAGGGAACAAACGATTTTCCGTCGCGTACGACGAGAGTGACCGCGGCGCCGGCCGGCAGCCTCAGCTCGTTGACCTCGACGCCGTGCATCTTCGAGCCGTCCGGGATCGCGACGGACAGCAGATGCCCGCGCAGCCGCTCCAGCGGCGCCGACTCGATGCCGAGGTCGGTGGCCTCCGGCCCCTCGCCCAGCCGCAGCTTGCCGGCCAGCCAGGGCAGCGTCGGCCCCTGGATCAGGGTGTAGACGACGACCAGGACGAAGACGATGTTGAAGATGCGGCGGCTGCCATCGACGCCGTTCACCATGGGGATGGTCGCCAGGATGATGGGTACGGCGCCGCGCAGCCCGGCCCACGACATCAGCGTCTGCTCCTGCCACGGCACCCGGAACGGCGCCAGGCTGGCCACCACGCTCAGCGGCCGCGCCACCATGGTCAGCACCAGCCCGATGACGAGCGCGGGCCAGATGTCGTCGCCCAGCTCGTGCGGGGTGACCAGCAGGCCGAGCAGGACGAACATGCCGATCTGGGCGATCCAGCCGAGCCCGTCGGCGAACCCGCGCGTGGCGGGCCAGTGGGGCAGTCGGGCGTTGCCGAGCATCATCGACGCGAGATAGACGGCGAGGAACCCGCTGCCGTGCGCCAGTGCGCCCGCCGCGTACGCCGTGACCGTGATCGCCATCACGGCGATCGGGTAGAGGCCGGAGGCCGGCAGCGCCACGTGTCTCATGCCCCAGGCGCCCAGCCAGCCCACCGCGAGACCTATGGCCGCGCCGATGGCCAGCTCAAGGGTTATCTCGCCCAGCAGCACGTACCAGTGCTCGACGGGGCCTGCCGTGGAGAACGAGACGACCAGGATGACCACCGGGGCGTCGTTGAAGCCCGACTCCGCCTCCAGCGTGCCCGTCACGCGCGCGGGGAGGGGGATTTTCCGCAGCACGGAGAAGACCGCCGCCGCGTCCGTCGAGGACACCACCGCGCCGATGATGAGCGCCTGCCGCCACTCCAGCCCGATCAGATAGTGCGCGCCCGTGGCTGTGACGCCGACGCTCACCGCCACCCCGACCAGTGCCAGCGTCGTGGCGGCCGGCAGGGCCGGCTTGATCTCCTTCCACTTCGTGCCGAGTCCGCCCTCGGCCAGGATCACGACCAGGGCCGCGTATCCGATGACCTGGGTCAGTTCGGCGTTGTTGAAGTGGATGCCGCCGATGCCGTCCTGGCCCATGGCGACGCCGATCCCCAGGTATACGAGCAGGCTGGGGAGCCCGCTGCGCGAGGAGATCCGGACCGCTGCCACAGCGACGAGCAGGACGAGCGAGCAGACGAGCAGAAGCTGGTTGAGGTGGTGGACAGTCAGCGGCCGTTCCCTTCCCTGGCTCACGCGCGGCACGCGTGCGTGGGCTCACGTACATCGGACACGAAGCGATGGCCCTTCGCACCCAACTACTTCATTACCTTACCTAACTCTTGACGATTTCTTGACGCTTCACGGGGCAAGATCGAACGTCCGTCCGCGCTGGTTCCCTACTCCGCGTCAAGTGGCGCGAGGCCCTGCGCCTATGGTTGCTCCAGCACTCCAGGACCGCCTGCCGCTCGCGTTAGGACAGCAAGGACAGCGATGCCCCCCAACACCACCGCCTCATCGGGTCAGCAGCCCGGCAAGTCCGGCAGGAAGAAGGGGCGCAAAGCCCGTCTGTTCGTGCTCGTGCTGGTCCTGGCCATCATCGGCGGTGTCGCCTACGGGGCCTACTGGTCGATCAGCACCGTCCGCGCCTCCTTCCCGCAGACAAAGGGTTCGATCACACTCGACGGTCTGTCAGGACCCGTCGACGTCAAGCGCGACAGCTACGGCATCCCGCAGATCTACGCCTCCTCCGACGAGGACCTGTTCATGGCGCAGGGCTACGTCCAGGCGCAGGACCGGTTCTACGAGATGGACGTACGCCGTCACATGACCTCCGGGCGCCTGTCCGAGATGTTCGGCAAGGACCAGGTCAAGGACGACGAATTCCTGCGCACCCTGGGCTGGGACCGGGTGGCGAAGGAGGAGTACGACAAGACCCTGTCGGACTCCACCAAGAAGTACCTCCAGGCGTACGCCAAGGGAGTCAACGCCTACCTGCAGGGCAAGGACGGCAAGGACATCTCCCTGGAGTACGCCGCCCTGGGCTTCATAAACGACTACAAGCCCGAGAAGTGGACCCCGGTCGACTCGGTCGCCTGGCTCAAGGCGATGGCCTGGGACCTGCGCGGCAACATGAAGGACGAGATCGACCGCTCCCTGATGACCAGCCGCCTCGGCCCTCAGCAGATCGCCGACCTCTACCCGGAGTACCCGTACAGCCGGAACGAGACGATCGTCCAGGAAGGCCAGTACGACGAACTGACCGGAACGTTCGAGCAGAGCGGCGGCACCGGCGGAACGTCCACGAGCGGCACCACGGGCGCGACGACGGCCTCGGACACCACAGGTCTGCAGAGCCAGCTCTCGAGCCTCTACAACGTCCTGGACGACCTCCCGACGGCAGTCGGCGTGAACGGCAACGGCATAGGCTCCAACTCCTGGGTCGTCTCCGGGGAGTACACGATCACGGGCAAGCCGCTCCTGGCCAACGACCCGCACCTGTCGGCCTCGCTGCCCTCCGTCTGGTACCAGATGGGCCTGCACTGCCGCAGCGTCTCCAGCAAGTGCCAGTACGACGTCTCCGGCTACACCTTCGCCGGCATGCCCGGCGTGATAATCGGCCACAACGGGGACATCGCCTGGGGCATGACCAACTCCGGCGTCGACGTCACCGACCTCTACCTGGAGAAGCTCAGCGGCGACGGCTACCTCTACGACGGCAAGGTCAAGCCGTTCACCACGCGCGAGGAGACCATCAAGGTCGCCGGCGGCACGTCCAAGACGATCGTCGTCCGGCAGACCAGTGACGGAATGCCCCTGCTGTCCGACCGCGACAACGAACTCGTGAAGGTCGGCAAGAAGGCCGAGGTCGACACCGCGGCCCCCGACCGCGGCGACGGCTACGGCATCGCACTGCGCTGGACCGCACTGGACGCGGGCACCTCCATGGACGCCGTCTTCGCGATGGACAAGGCGTCGAACTGGACGGAGTTCCGCGACGCGGCCGCCCTCTTCGACGTGCCCTCGCAGAACCTCGTCTACGCCGACACCGAGGGCAACATCGGCTACACGCTGCCCGGAAAGATCCCCACGCGCGGGAAGGGCACCGGCTACATTCCGGCGCCCGGCTGGGACTCCGACTACCGCTGGACCGGCTACCTCAAGCAGTCCGAACTGCCCTACGAGTACAACCCGGACCGCGGCTACATCGTCACCGCCAACCAGGCCGTGGTCGGCAAGAAAAAGGTCCCCTACACGCTGACCACGGACTGGGGCTACGGCACCCGCAGCCAGCGGATCACCGACCTGATCGAGTCGAAGATCAAGGGTGGCGGCAAGATCTCCACCGACGACATGCGTCAGATGCAGCTCGACAACAGCAGCGAGATCGCCAAGCTGCTCGTGCCCAAGCTGCTGAAGATCGACATCGACGATCCGGACGTCCGCGAGGCGCAGAAGCTCCTCGAAGGCTGGGACTACACCCAGGACGCCGACTCGGCGGCGGCCGCCTACTTCAACTCGGTCTGGCGCAACATCCTCAAGCTCGCCTTCGGCAACAAGCTGCCCAAGGAACTGCGGGTCGAGGGTCAGTGCCTGTGGGTCGAGAAGGTCGACTCCACCGGCCCGGTGGACGAGGACAACGAGGTGCGCGAGTGTGGCGAGCGGGAGGCCGACCAGGCGCAACCGAGCGGCGGCGACCGCTGGTTCGAGGTCGTTCGCAACCTCATGGACGACGAGGACAACGACTGGTGGACGACGCCCAAGTCGGGCACCCGCCCCGCGGCCACCAACCGTGACGAACTGTTCAAGCGCGCCATGATCGACGCCCGCTGGGAACTGACCTCCAAGCTCGGCAAGGACATCGACACCTGGAGCTGGGGCCGGCTGCACCGCCTGTTCCTGAAGAACCAGACGCTCGGCACCGAAGGCCCCGGCTACCTCCAGTACGTCCTCAACCGCGGCCCGTGGAAGCTCGGCGGCGGCGAGGCGACGGTCAACGCGACCGGCTGGAACGCGGCCGGCGGCTACGGCGTCGTCTGGGTGCCGTCGATGCGGATGGTGGTCAACCTCGACGACCTCGACAAGTCGAAGTGGATCAACCTCACCGGCGCCTCCGGACACGCCTACAGCGCCCACTACACCGACCAGACCGACAAATGGGTCGAGGGCGAACTGCTGGACTGGTCCTTCTCGGAGAAGGCGGTCGACGACAGCACGAGCGACACATTGGTGCTGCAACCGTCGTGAGCCGCTGAAAGCAAGCCGCTGAAATGGCCCCCCACGCGCGCGTGGAGGGGCCATTTCGCGTAGTGCGGGACGGGACTCACGTCTCCCGGAAGCGGCGCACTCCCGACGGCGTCACCACGGCGTGCACAGGGCGGTCGTGCGCCTCCTCGGGGACGCGTTCGACGACCTCGGAGTCGTACAGCAGCACCACCAGCGCGGGTTGTGCGCCCGCGCGCTCCAGCCGCGCCAGCACGCGGTCGTACGAACCTCCGCCGCGCCCCAGCCGCATCCCGCGCGCGTCGACCGCCAGGCCGGGCAGCAGGACCGTATCCGCGACGGTGACGGCGTCCGGGCCGAGGCGCTCGCCGGAGGGCTCCAAGAGGGCCATCTTCCCGCCGTGTTGGACACGCGCGAGGGAGCCCTCACCGGCGTACGCGCCCCAGTCGAGATCGTTGTCGGGGAGGAGCGCGGGGAGCAGGACGCGCACGCCCCGCGCGCGCAGTGCGTCAAGGAGCGCGAGCGTTCCGGGTTCGCTCCCCACGGAGACATACGCCGCCACCGTGCGCGCGTGCGCCAGCTCGGGCAGGTCCAGCGCGCGCTCGGCCAGCGCTCCCGCGGCTTCCCGCACGTCATCTGCCGTCAACCTGTTTCTCACCGCGAGGAACTCTCGCCGCAACATTCGCTTGTCAGGCTCGGCCTCATGCCCGATGTGGCTCATCCGTCGCTCCCGTAACGGTTCCAATGCGCTCATATGAGAGCGAATTAACCGGAGCCTCAGATTCACTACAAAGGCACCGGATAAGGTTGCGGACATGACTCAGTCGCACCCCAGGATCAGCAAGGCTGTCATCCCCGCAGCAGGCCTCGGTACCCGGTTCCTGCCGGCCACCAAAGCCACTCCCAAGGAGATGCTGCCGGTCGTGGACAAGCCGGCGATCCAGTATGTGGTCGAGGAGGCCGCGTCCGCGGGACTCGACGACGTTCTCATGATCACGGGTCGCAACAAGCGTCCCCTTGAGGACCACTTCGACCGCAACTACGAGCTGGAGTCCGCCCTTCAGAAGAAGGGCGACGCCGGCCGGCTCGCCAAGGTCCAGGAGTCCAGCGACCTCGCGACCATGCACTACGTGCGTCAGGGCGACCCCAAGGGCCTCGGCCACGCCGTTCTGTGCGCGGCCCCGCACGTGGGCCACGAGCCCTTCGCCGTCCTCCTCGGCGACGACCTGATCGACCCGCGCGACCCGCTGCTCAAGCGCATGGTCGACGTCCAGGAGCAGCGCGGCGGCAGTGTCATCGCGCTCATGGAGGTCGCGCCGGAGCAGATCCACCTCTACGGGTGCGCGGCCGTCGAGCCCACCGACGACGGCGACGTCGTCAAGGTGACCGGCCTGGTCGAGAAGCCCGACCCGGCGGACGCCCCGTCGAACCTCGCGATCATCGGCCGCTACGTCCTCGACCCGCACATCTTCGACATACTGCGCAAGACCGAGCCGGGCCGCGGCGGCGAGATCCAACTCACCGACGCCCTCCAGCAGCTCGCCCAGGACGAGAAGGTCGGCGGCCCCGTGCACGGCGTCGTGTTCAAGGGCCGCCGCTATGACACCGGTGACCGCGGCGACTACCTGCGTGCCATTGTCAGACTCGCGTGCGAACGTGAAGACCTGGGCCCGGACTTCCGGACCTGGCTTCGCAGTTACGTAGCCGAGGAGATGTAGCGATTTTGAGCACCGCCGCGACCCCCACCGCCGGCCAGGACCACCTCTGGTCGGTGGACGAGCACTTGGAGGACATCCTCGCCACCGTCCGTCCCCTCGAACCCATCGAGCTGCAACTGCTCGACGCCCAGGGCTGCGTCCTGGTCGACGACGTCACGGTGCCGGTGTCCCTGCCGCCGTTCGACAACAGCTCGATGGACGGGTACGCGGTTCGGGTCGCGGATGTCGCGGGCGCGAGTGAGGAGTTCCCGGCGGTCCTGGAGGTCGTCGGGGACGTCGCGGCGGGCCAGGCGGAGCTGCTTCACGTGGGCCCCGGCCAGGCGGCCCGCATCATGACCGGCGCTCCGCTGCCGCCCGGCGCCGAGGCCGTCGTCCCCGTCGAGTGGACCGACGGCGGCCTGGGCGAGGGCCCGGTCACCGGGATGCGTGCCAACAGCCTGGCCCCCGAGGGCGCCCACGGGCACGTGAACGTGTACCGGTCGGCACAGGCACGCGCGCACGTACGCGCGAAGGGCAGCGATGTGAAGGCGGGCGACCGCGCCCTCGAAGCCGGCACCGTCCTCGGGCCGCCGCAGATCGCGCTGCTCGCCGCGATCGGCCGCGGCACCGTACGCGTACGCCCGCGCCCGCGCGTGGTCGTGATGTCCACCGGCAGCGAACTCGTCCAGCCCGACGAGGAACTGGGCAGCGGCCAGATCTACGACTCCAACAGCTTCGCCCTCACCGCGGCCGCCCGCGACGCCGGCGCCATCGCCTACCGCGTGGGCGCCGTCGCCGACGACGCCGAAACACTCCGGTCCACCATCGAGGACCAGCTCGTCCGCGCCGACCTCATGGTCACCACAGGTGGCGTGAGCGTAGGGGCGTACGACGTCGTCAAGGAGGCGCTGTCGTACGTCGGTGACGAGGACGAGGCCGGCAGCGGCATCGAGTTCCGCAAACTCGCCATGCAGCCCGGCAAGCCCCAGGGCTTCGGCTCCATCGGCCCCGACCACACGCCCCTGCTGGCCCTCCCCGGCAACCCCGTCTCGTCGTACGTCTCCTTCGAGCTGTTCGTCCGGCCCGCGATCCGCACACTCATGGGACTCGACGACGTCCACCGGCCGACCGTCCGGGCGACCCTTGCGGCGGACAAGGCGCTGACCTCGCCGAAGGGGCGCAGGCAGTTCCTGCGCGGGACGCACGCCGACGGCACCGTGCGCCCCGTCGGCGGTGCCGGATCCCACCTTGTCGCGGCCCTCGCGCACGCCGACGCGCTGATCGTCGTCCCCGAGGACGTCGAGTCCGTCGAGCCCGGCACCGAGGTCGAAGTGGTCCTGCTCGGCTGAGTACCCCAGGTTGGCGGTACCGTGTCGCGCACAACAGGCCCGTGCGCCGCACCGCGGCGGGCCCGGACCGGGAGCGCCACACGCCATGAGCACGCAGGACAGACTGACGCACATCGACGAGGCGGGTGCCGCCCGGATGGTCGACGTATCCGGGAAGGACGTGACCGCGCGCACCGCGCGCGCGAGTGGCCGTGTCCTCGTCTCGCCCCGCGTGATCGAGTTGCTGCGCGGCGAGGGGGTCCCCAAGGGCGACGCCCTCGCGACCGCGCGGATCGCGGGCATCATGGGCGCCAAGCGCACACCGGATCTGATCCCGCTGTGCCACCCCTTGTCGGTGTCCGGTGTGAAACTGGATCTGTCGGTCGCGGACGACGCCGTGGAGATCCAGGCCACCGTGAAGACGACGGACCGCACGGGTGTCGAGATGGAGGCCCTCACCGCGGTCTCCGTCGCCGCGCTCACCGTGATCGACATGGTCAAGGCGGTCGACAAGGGAGCGGTCATCACGGACGTACGGGTCGAGGCGAAAACGGGCGGCAAGTCGGGCGACTGGAGCCGGGCATGACGGCAGGCCCGTACCGAGCCCTGGTCGTGACCGCCTCGAACAGAGCCGCCGCAGGGGTCTACGAGGACAAGGGCGGCCCCTTGATCGCCGCAGGCCTCAAGGGCTTCGGCTTCGCCGTCGACGGACCGCGGGTCGTCCCGGACGGCGATCCCGTGGAGGCCGCCCTGCGCGCCGCCGTCGAGGCCGGCTACGACCTCGTCCTCACCACCGGCGGCACCGGGATCTCGCCCACCGACCGCACGCCCGAGGCGACGCGCAAGGTGATCGACTACGACGTTCCGGGCATCCCGGAGGCCATCAGGGCGTTGGGAAGGGAGAAGGTGCCGACCGCGGCGCTCTCCCGAGGCCTGGCCGGAGTGGCGAGCGGGACACTGATCGTCAACCTGCCGGGTTCGACCGGCGGAGTGAAGGACGGTCTGGCCGCCCTCGAACCCCTCTTGATCCACGCCGTCGACCAGATCCGCGGCGGCGACCATCCCAGACCCAGCAGCGGGGGTGCGAGCTGAACAGCCCATCCTGGCCCGCCGTACTGGTGGACGGCGATGTCGTCCTGAGGCCGATAAAGGTCCGTGACCAGCGGGCGTGGCGCGAGGTGAACCGGCGCAACCGGGACTGGCTGCGCCCCTGGGAGGCGACCATTCCGCCGCCCACGCCCAGCGGACCGATCGCCCACCGGCCGACCTACCGGCAGATGGTCCGGCATCTGCGGTCCGAGGCGAACTCGGGCCGGATGCTGCCGTTCGTCATCGAGTACCAGGGGCGGCTGGTCGGGCAATTGACGGTCGCCGGAATCACCTGGGGCTCCATGTGTTCCGGGCACATCGGGTACTGGGTGGACGAGTCGGTGGCCGGTCGCGGTGTGATGCCGACAGCCGTGGCGCTCGTCGTGGACCACTGTTTCCGGACCGTTGGTCTGCACCGCATCGAGGTCTGCATTCGCCCCGAGAACAGGCCCAGCCGACGGGTCGTGGAAAAGCTCGGATTCCGCGAGGAGGGCCTCAGGCCCCGTTATCTCCACATCGACGGGGCCTGGCGCGACCACCTCGTCTTCGCACTCACGGCGGAAGAGGTGCCCGAGGGGTTGCTGGGGCGCTGGCAGAGGGCGCGCGCTCAGAACAACGCGCCCCGCAGCGGGCAGAACGTACCCCGGAACCCGCAGAACACTCCAGGGAATCCCGCGTAGCCCCGGAAATTGAATAAATGTTCGAAAGTGATCGAGAGGTGACCGTCTCAGGGCATTGAATTCGCACCCTCGGCGGCCTGTTGATCGCATCCGTCACAAAAAAAGTTCGAAATATCAGCCAGATCGTGCGACACACCGGCTCAATTGGCAGATGGCCTCACGCAAACCCCTCTACCGTGTGAGGCGTGAGCAGCAGCGGCCTCATCTACGCAGTCATTGTCGGGGCCTGGGCCGCCTACTTGGTGCCGATGTGGCTCCGTAGGCAGGACGAGCTGAATGAGGCCCGTCCGACGGAACGCTTCAGCACCGCCATCCGGCTGCTGTCCGGACGGGCGGGGATGGAGCGCCGGTACGCCAAGGACCTGCGGGCGCGCTCCACCGAAGAGGGGGAGCCCAGCGCCGACGAACCGGGCGTCGTCACCGATTCGGTGGACGTCCGGGCCTTCGCCATGCCCCCGACGCGTCCACAGGCGCAAGCGGTGATCCAGGCGCAGGCCCCGGCGGGTGGCGCGGGCGCCCGGCGGGAACGGCCCGAACCGGCGCGCGACCAGGTCGGCCAGGTCGGCGCTCCGGCGCGAGAACCCGTCGCCGGTCCGGCGCGCGAGGCGCCCAAGCCGGCGTCCGCATCCGCTGGCGCGTCGGCGCAGAAGCGCGTGCCGGTCGCCCGGCGCACGCCCTCCGAAGAGGCGGCCGCAGCGCGCGCCCGGCGCGTGAAGGTGCTCGCGCGCCGCCGGCGCACAACCGTGATGCTCTTCCTCGCTTTCACGCTCGGCGCGATCGTCGCGGCGGTCGGAGGGCTCGCGTTCCTCTGGGCGCCCGGCGTGCCGGCCGTGCTCCTCAGCGGGTACATCGCGTACCTGCGCTCCCAGGAGCGCCGCCG
The DNA here is from genome assembly GCF_058544905.1 of Streptomyces sp. JLBG701. NCBI lineage: Bacteria > Bacillati > Actinomycetota > Actinomycetes > Kitasatosporales > Streptomycetaceae > Streptomyces > Streptomyces sp. JLBG701. The sequence continues at coordinate 4,820,813 of NZ_CM178588.1, read as the reverse complement.
CTTCGCCTTCCAGATGGACCGGCGCCGGGCCGAGGTCGCGGCGCAGCGGCTGCGGGAGCGTGCGCGCCAGCCGCGCCGGCGCGCGTCCGTGGACGCCGGAGTGGACGAGACCGACGAAGGATCCGAGCCGGCGACGGACCCCGGACTGTCCGCGCTCGCCGCCGACCGGCGGGCGCTGGTCGAGCAGACCGATCACGCGGAGTGGGTCGATCAGCAGCGCGAGCGGCAGCGGCGGCCGGGGCAGGGAGACAGCTGGGATCCGGTGCCGGTGCCGTTGCCGACGTACGTGACCGCTCCGGTCGCTCCGCGGGCGACGGCCGATGTGGATCTCGGGGCGCCTGACGCGTGGAGCTCGGCGCGGTCGAGTTCCGTGGCCGGGGATCGTGAGACGGGCGCCGGTTCGCGGGAACGTGGCTCCGACGCCGGGGCCGGAACCGACTCCGGTTCGTCCGCAGAAGCGCGGGGTGCGGAGTCGGAAGAGGCGGACTCCGCGGAGGACAGGGGGGAGGGCGGTGGGCGCAGTGATGCTCGCCGAGCCGCTTCCGCACGGCGGGCGCGGGAGCGGGGCCGTACGCCACTGTTCGACCAGTACGAGGACGGCGAGCGGCCCCGAGCCGCCAACGAGTAGGCGCTGGTCCGGTCCCGTGGGCGGGCAGGAACGGATTTCCAAGCACGCGGATCGGGGTGCTAGAGTTTCACTCGTTGCAAGGGCCTGTGGCGCAGTCTGGTAGCGCACCTCGTTCGCATCGAGGGGGTCTGGGGTTCAAATCCCCACAGGTCCACGCACCGACTGTTCTTGAGCCAGCTCAGAGGCAGTTGACAAAGATCCCGACCGATCTGTTGATCGGTCGGGATCTTTGGCGTTTCCTGGGGCAGCCCAACTTGCGTTGACCCAGGGGGGACATGAAGATCGGGACGGACTTGCCCACGACCCGTGTGACACCGCTGAGGATTGCGGCCTTCCGGCGGTTCGTGCTGGCGAATCTGATCTCGGCGACCGGGTCCGCCATGGCTCCCCTGGCGTTGGCCTACTCCGTGATCGAGCAGGGCGGAGGAACCGGGGATCTCGGCGTGGTGCTCGTCACGAACACCGTGCCGACGATTGTGTTTCTCCTCGCCGGTGGAGTGCTCGCGGACCGGCTGTCGCGGAGCCGGATCCTGTTCCTCGGCAATCTGCTGGCGGCCGTCGCGCAGGGGACCCTGGCCGCGATCGTGGCCACCGGCCATGCGACGACGACCTCGATCGCGGTGTGCGGGTTCGCCTCGGGAACCGCGGTCGCCTTCACCGTGCCGGCCACCCAGGGGGCCGTAGGACAGATCGTTCCGACCGAGCATCTGCAGCAGGCCAACGCCCTGCTGAGGCTCCCGAACAACGCGGTCAAGGTGCTCGGTCCCGCCGTCGGTGGGATCGTCGTCGCGGCCGGCGGGCCGTCCTGGGCCCTCGCCTGGGACGCGCTCACCTTCGCCGTCGCGGCCCTGCTGCTTCTCGGCCTGCGCCTGGACACCCCGCTCACCGCCCGCAGCGCGCTGCAGGACCTGCGGGCGGGATGGAACGGCTTCCGGTCGCGCACCTGGCTGTGGACCTATACGGCCGCCGGAACACTGCTCGTCGCCGCGTGGCTGGCCGGCTTCCAGCTGCTGGGGCCCGTCGTCGCGGCGGAGCGGTACGCCGGCGCCCGTGACTGGGGGCTGGTCCAGGCGGCCTTCGCGTCCGGGCTGCTGGCAGGCACGCTGGTGTGCCTGCGCTGGCGGCCGTACCGGCTGCTGGTCGTGGCGGTCGCGGCCAGTTCCGCGCTGGTGCTTCCCCTGGCCGCCATGGGGTGCGGCCTGTCGCTGCCGTACGTCCTCGTCGCCTCCCTGCTCGCGGGGATCGGGCTCGATATCGCCGTCGTCGCGTGGAGTACCGCCTTCCAGCAGCATGTGCCGCAGGCCGAACTGGGCCGGATGAGCGCGTTCAACAGCGTCGGGGAACGCCTCGCCATCCCCCTCGGCTACCTCGTCACGACCTTCGCGGCCCGCGCCTGGAGCAACCAGACGGTGCTCATGGCCTGCGCCGGTCTCGTCCTCGCCGCCACCGTCCTCAACCTCTGCGTCCGGGACGTGTACCGCGTCAACCGCCTCCCAGGAGACAGATGCCTCCCAGGAAACTGACGCCTCCCGCGGAACTGACCGCTCAGCTCGCGTCGGCCGGGGTGAAGGACACCTCCGCCGTTTCGACGGTCGCCGCCTGACGCCCGGGGGCGTTCTCGTACCGCCAGTACAGATTGGTGTGGGCGATCACCTGCTCCGGGGCCGGGGCGCCGTACTGGGTGAGGTCCTCCGTGGTGTGGGCGTCGCCGACCAGGGTCACGTCGTAGCCGCGTACGAACGCGCCGTGGAGGGTCGCGCGGACGCACGCGTCGGTCTGGGCGCCCGTGACGACGACCCGGCCCACCCCGCGCTCGGCGAGCACGGTCTCCAGGTCGGTGTCCTCGAAGGAGTCGCCGTAGCGCTTGGGGACGAGGGGCTCGGTGTCGAGGCGGACCAGCTCCGGCACGTACTGCCAGTCCTCGGTGCCCGGCTGCAGTTCGTCGCTGGAGTGCTGCACCCAGACCAGGGGTACGTCCCCGGCGCGTGCCTTGCCGACGAGGGTGTTGATGTTCGCGATCACGTCGTCGCGCTTGTGGGCGCCCGCCACCACGCCGTTCTGGACGTCGATGATGAGCAGCGCGGTGTTCGGGCGATCGGGCAGGGTCGTCATGAGAGCTCCCGTCAGTGGGCCGCGTCGTCGGGCACGGCCGTCAGCGCTGGGCCAGTGCTGTGTCGGTACTGCGCCAGTGCTGTTCGGATATTCGGCTGTTCGGCTGCCATTTCCTACCGTAGAGCCGACCACTGACAACGCCGTAGCGCGAGCGCCGCCGGGATCACCGCCGACGGCACCGCCAAGGCCGCGCACGCGCCTGTCGTCGCGGCCAGCGCCGCCCAGGGGATCGCGGGCGGCGTCCACACGGACAGCAGGGCCAGGGCGCCCCACATGCCGGACAGGTTGAGGGCCGTCACCAGTACGCCCAGGGTCGTACCGACCGCGACGACGGCCAGGGTCTCCGCGGCGACCAGGCGCAACACCTGCCCGGTGGTGGCGCCGGTCAGGCGCAGTACCGCCAGCTCACGCACCCGGTCGGAGGTGGCCATGACCAGGGTGTTCGCGAGCGAGATGCCGGTGTAGAGGAGGGCGATGCCGAGGACGAGGAGGACTCCGAGGCGGGTGGATCGGTTCGGCTCGGGGTAAGTCGTCGCCAGCCACTGGGAGTTGGTGAGGACCTGCCCGCCGGGCCTTCCCAGCGCCCCGCGCAGGTCCGTGGCCACCGTCCGCGCGTCCCCACCTGCCCGGACCCTGACGTCGACACGGTCGACGGGGGCGCTCGGGGCGTTGGCCGGGGTGACGTACACGCCGTTGTCGCCGGTGCCCGTGGCCATCACCGCGGCGATCCGCAGCGACCTGCGCGTGCCGTCGCCCAGCCAGACGGTCATGCGCTGTCCGACCGAGTGCTGGGCCCACTCCTCGTTGACGATGACCGAGTCGTCGTCGAGGTCGGTGACCCGGCCGGCCGTGACGGGCAGACGCGCGGTCGCGGCGAGCAGGCTCGAATCGGCCGCGCGGGCATTGGACTTGACGAGAGCGACGCCGTCTTCGAGGACGTAGACGGTGGTGGGTCTGGTGATGGAGACCCACGCGCCTGGTACGTCGCGCAGGCGCTCGACCGTCGCCGCGTCGAAGCCGGAGTCGTTTGGCGCCGAGACGACGAAGTCGGCTGTCGTCCGCTCGCGGGTCTCCGAGGCCTGCGCCGCGTTCAGGGTGGCGGTGGCGCCGAGCAGTGAGCCCGCGAGGGCGACCGTGACGAGGACGGGGGCCGCGACAGCGGCGGTACGGCGGACCTGGGCGGCGGCGTTCTCGCGCACCAACATGCCGCCGGCACCGGGCAGTTGGGCCGGGAGCCAGGCGATCAGCCGGGTCAGCGGGCGGACCAGGAGGGGCGACAGCAGGGCCACCGCGGTGATCAGGAGCATCGGGCGGCTGATGTACGTCTTGCGGTGGAGCAGGTCGCCCGGCTCGGTCAGCAGGGCCAGGGCCAGGGTGACGGCGGCGGTGATCAGCAGGGCCGTGCCGGAGAGCAGGCGGCCCCACGTCATCGCGCCTCCGCCCATCCCGCCGGACCCGCCGTCCACGGACGCCTCTCGCAGAGCCTCGACCGGGCCCGTCCTGCCCGCCCGCCAGGACGCGGCGAACGCCCCGGACAAGGCCACCAACAGGCCCGTACAGAAAGCGAGTTGGTACGGCCACGTATGGCCGCCGATCGTGAACCAGGCCGGGGCGAGGCCGCCGTCCACGACGAGTTCGGCGAGGTACGGGGCGCCGTACGCGCCGAACACGCAGCCCGTGGCCGAGGCGAGCGCGCCGACGAGCAGGGCCTCCACCAGCACCGTCCGGCGGATCTGGCCAGGGGTAGCGCCGGCGGTGCGCAACAGGGCGAATTCCCGGCGCCGTTGGCCCACCGCGAAGGCGAAGGTCGAGGCCACGACGAACACCGACACGAAGCCCGTGGCCCCGCCGGCCGTGCCGAACATGGCGTTCATCGCGGTGAGCGCCTCGGCGTCCCGGTCGGGATCGGCGTCCGCGAGCCGCCGGTCGTCGCCGGTGAGGACGCTGACGCGGCTGCCCCGCACCGCGCGGCGTACGGCGGTCGGGTCGGCGTCCACGACGAGCTGCGTGCTGAGGGGGGAGAGGCGGGCGGCGGTCGCGTCGGTGTAGAAGACAGCGTTCTCGAAGGAGGAAGTGCTGGGCGCCGCCCCGGACTTGGGCGCCGTCTGGGACTCGGACCCGGGCACCTTCCCGCGCGCGGCCACCACCGCCGTCCCGGTAACCTCCACCGTCCCGACCACCTTCACCGTGCCGAAGCCGGTACGCAGGCGCTGCCCCACCGTCGCCCACTCACCGCTGGTCACGACCTCGTCGGCGGCCCTGGGCGCCCGCCCCGAGCTCAGCTCGTACGGTGCGAACGCCGCCGTCGACCACGGATGCCCCACCACGTCATCCGGCCCGCCCTCGACCCGTACGGCGAAGGAGCGATCCTCCGTCACGGTGCCGAGCTTTCTCAGCGCGGCGACCGTCTTGGCCGGTACGGCGTTCGGGCGGGCGAGGCGTTGGGTGCGGTCACCGGTCGGGGTCGGTACGCGCAGCGTGTCCTGGCCGCGTACGACCACCGGGGCGGCCGCGAAGCGTTCCGGGAGGCGTGGCGGGGCGTCTACGGACGAGGCCAGGGCCAACCCCATGACCGCGATCAGGGCGACGCCGAGCGAGAGGGCGACGAAGCTGCCGGCGAAGGTGATCCAGCGGGTGCGCAGGGTGTGCAGGGTGAGGGTCAGCACGGGGCGGTCTCCAGGCGGGTCATGCGGGCTGCGATGTCCGTGGCCGGGGCGCCGGTCAGTTCGCCGTCGACCCGGCCGTCGACCAGGAAGACCACGCGGTCGGCATACGAGGCGGCGACCGGGTCATGCGTGACCATGACGATGGTCTGGCCCTCGGTGTCGGCCATGCCGCGCAGCAAGGTGAGCACCTCATGGCCGGTCCGCGTGTCGAGGGCGCCGGTCGGTTCGTCGCCGAACAGGACCTCGGGGCGGGTGATCAACGCGCGGGCCAGGGCGACGCGTTGCTGCTGGCCGCCGGAGAGTTCCGTGGGCCGGTGCCGGGCCCGGTGGCCGAGTCCGACCTGCTCCAGGACCTCGCGCACCCGGGATTTGGCGGGGCGCCGGCCGGCCAGCCGCAGGGGGAGGGCGACGTTCTGCTCGGCGGTCAGGGACGGCAGCAGGTTGAACGCCTGGAACACGAAGCCGATATTCCGGCGGCGCAGCAGCGTCAGTCTGGTCTCGCTCAGCTTCGTCAGCTCCGTACCGCCGACCGTGACCGAGCCCGAGGTGGGCCGGTCGAGCCCGGCGGCGCACTGCAACAGCGTGGACTTGCCCGAGCCGGACGGGCCCATGACGGCGGTGAACGTGCCCCGGGGGAAGGCGAGCGACACCCGGTCGAGCGCTATGACGCGGCTGCCGCCGGACCCGTACTCCCTGCTCACGGCGCACAGTTGGACCGCCGCCGCACTCACTGTCGTACTCATCTGCCCCTCGGCTTCTTCGGATTCAGTGGGTCCACACAACCGCGCCACCGCCCTCCGAATCACTGCGGCAGAACCGAGACTTGGGGTAGGGCCAGGCGTACCCCCGACCCACCCCCTGGACGGATGGCCGGGACGGACGCCCCCCTCCTACGGTGATCCCATGACCCCCCGAAACGTCTGGCAGGCCATGTCCCGACCGGGCTTCCTGCTGTCGCCGTGGCCCTGGCGGGCAGCCGCCTATCTGCTCACGGGCGTGTTGGCGGGCGTGGCCGTGCTGGTGGCGTTCGTGACGCTGGTGGCGGTGGGCGGGGTCCTGGCGGTCGTACTCATCGGCCTGCCGCTGCTCGCCGTAACGGCCCTGGTGGGACTGCCCGTTGGGGCGGTGGAGCGGCGCAGGATGCGGCTGGTGGACCGGGATCCGGCGTACGGCGCACACGCCGAGCCACCCCTGCCTGGGCCGTGGAACTGGTTCACCACGCGGCTGCGGGAGCAGGCGACTTGGCGGGAGCTCGGGTACACCCTGCTGTTCGCGGGGTTGCTCTGGCCGGCCGAGGCGCTGGTCGTCACCGTCGGGTTGTTCTTCCCCCTGTCCATGGCCGCGACCCCGCTGCTGGTGGCGACGGTGGGCGACGGACAGGAGGCCAAGGTGCTCAAGCTGTGGACGGTCACCGGCTGGCCCGCCGCGTTCGGGGTCACCGTGCTCGGCCTCCTGCTGCTGGCCGCCGGTGCGTACGTTCTCGGCGTCGCCGCCGGAGCCCGGGCCGCGCTGACCCGCCTCCTGATCGCCCCGGGCGAGGGCGACTTGGGCGTCAGAGTGGTCGAACTGGCGCGGTCCCGGGTCAGGTTGGTCGACGCGTTCGAGGCGGAGCGGCGCCGGATCGAGCGCGATCTGCACGACGGGGCCCAACAGCGCCTGGTCGCCCTGACGATGACACTCGGCCTGGCCCGCCTCGACGCCCCGCCCGGCCCGCTCGCCGACCAACTCGCCAAGGCCCACGACGAGGCCGGCCAGGCGCTCGCCGAACTCCGCGAACTCGTCCAAGGCATCCACCCCAAGGTCCTCGCCGACTACGGCCTCGAAGCCGCCGTCGCCGACGCGGCCGACCGCAGCGCGGTACCGGTGGACCTGGACGTCGAACTCCCCGGCCGACTGCCCCAAGCCGTCGAGTCCGCCGCCTACTTCGTCGTCTGCGAGGCCCTCGCCAACATCGACAGGCACAGCGGTGCGAGCCGCGCCGCGGTGAGTGGCGGGTACGGCGGCGGACGGCTGTTCCTGGAGGTCGGCGATGACGGCAGGGGCGGTGCGGACGCGGCCGGCGGGAGCGGGCTGACCGGTCTCGCGGACCGGGTGTCAGTGCTCGATGGCAGACTTTCCCTGTCCAGTCCGCCGGGCGGACCGACCCTGCTGCGTGTGGAGATTCCTTGCGAACGGACCGAGGTGGGACGAGTGGAGCCGACGGGGCGCGCCGCTCCCTCCGCATAGTCCTGGCCGAGGACAGCGTCCTGCTGCGAGAGGGGCTCATCGGGCTGCTCACCCGTTGCGGACACGAGGTCGTCGCGGCGGTCGGTGACGCCGACGCGCTGCTCGCCGCGGTCGCCGAGCACATACCCGACGCCGTCGTGACGGACGTACGCATGCCGCCCGGGTTCCAGGACGAGGGGCTGCACGCGGCGGTGAAGCTGCGCGAGGAGCGGCCCGGGCTGCCGGTGCTGGTTCTCAGTCAGTACGTGCAGCGGACGTATGCCGCCGAACTCCTCGACTCCGGCGACGGATCCGGCGTCGGCTATCTGCTCAAGGACCGGGTCGGCCAGGTCGAGGAGTTCGTGGACGCGCTCGCCGAGGTCGCGGCCGGTGGCACGGTCGTCGATTCCGAGGTCGTACGACAACTGCTGCGCCGGCGCCGGGATCCGCTGGAGCGGCTCACCCCGCGTGAGCGGGAGGTGCTGGCGTTGGTCGCGGAGGGCCGGTCCAACGGGTCGATCGCGCGGGCGCTGGTGGTGTCCGAGGCGGCCGTCGGCAAGCACATCGGCGGCATCTTCACCAAGCTGGACCTGCCGCCGGCGGAGGAGACCCATCGCCGGGTGCTGGCGGTGCTGGCGTTCCTCAGGGCCTGACCGGTCCGTCTGTCACAGGGGCTTGGCGAAGCAGCGGCTCGACTCGAACTGACGGTAGTAGCCGAACTTCTTGCATGGCTCGTAGCCGCTGGAGACGTAGAGGCCGATCGCCTCCGGCTGGCGGTCGCCGGTCTCCAGGACCATGCGGACACGGCGGGCGGCGCGGGCGTCCTCCTCCAAGGCGGCCAGCATGCGGCGGGCCAGGCCACGGCCGCGCGCCTGCTCGATCACGAACATGCGCTTGACCTCCGCGTCCCCGTCCTCGTTGCCCTCTTCGTTCTCGTCCTGGCTGCGCCAGCCGCCCGTGGCGACCGGCCGGTCCTGCTCGTCGTACGCGATCAGGTACACGCCCTGCGGCGGATCGAAGTCCGATGGGGCCAGGGGCGTGGAGTCGCCGCCGTCGCCGTAGCGCAGGCCGTACTCGGCCTGGACCTCGTCGTTGAGCTTGACGGCGTCGGGGTGATCGAACGGAACGCGACGTATATTCATACCGATCATCGTACTTCTATGCGGAGCGAAGACTGGGCTGCGTCCAGTGTGCCGGTATCGTGCCCGGGTGCTCACTGTGACCTCTGCCAATGTGAACGGGTTGCGCGCCGCCGCGAAGAAGGGCTTCGTGGAGTGGCTCGCGGACACCTCCGCCGATGTGCTGTGCCTCCAGGAGGTACGCGCCGAGCCGCCACAGCTGCCCGAGTCCGTCCGCGAACCCGAGGGCTGGCACGTCGTCCACGCCCCCGCCGCCGCCAAGGGCCGTGCCGGCGTCTCCCTCTACACCCGCCGCGAGCCGGACCGCGTCCAGATCGGCTTCGGTTCGACGGAATTCGACACGAGCGGCCGCTACGTCGAGGCCGACCTCCCCGGCGTCACGGTCGCCTCCCTCTACCTCCCCTCGGGCGAGGTCGGCACCACCCGCCAGGACGAGAAGATCCGCTTCATGGACGAGTTCCTCGCCTACCTCAAGGACCTGCGGGCCCGGTCGGCCGCCGACGGCCGCGAAGTCGTCGTCTGCGGCGACTGGAACATCGCCCACCAGCAGGCCGACCTCAAGAACTGGCGCGGCAACACCAAGAACTCCGGCTTCCTGCCGGAGGAGCGCGAGTGGCTGGGGCGGGTCTTCGACGCGGAGGACGGGGGGTACGTCGATGTCGTGCGTTCCCTGAACCCGGACGTGGAGGGGCCGTACTCGTGGTGGTCGTATCGGGGGCGGGCCTTCGACACCGATGCTGGTTGGCGGATCGACCTTGCCGTGGCGACGCCCGGGCTCGCGCACCGCGCGGTCAAGGGGTTCGTGGAGCGGGCCGCCAGCCATGAGGAGCGGTGGTCGGATCATGCTCCGGTGACTGTGGTCTTCGAGAGCTGACAGATGCGGGGCGGCCCGATCAATACGGCCCGCCCCGCAGGTGTTCAGTCGGCCTGGCGTACGGCGGAGAACTCCTCGATGGTGAAGGTCAGACGTGAGAGGTCGGGCCCGGCCAGCCGGGCAGGACCACCTCCCGGGCGGCCTTTGGCCACGGTGACGCGGACACCGCTTCGAAGGAGGTGTTCCCTGGGTACCTCGGTCCCTGCGGAGGCCGTCTGGCGGTAGTGGGTGAGCACGAAGTGCTCAAGCCAGTCGGAGCGCATGGCGGCGGGTGCAGGGCACACCTCGCCCCGTGCGGTGGCACGGCAGGCGTAGTCGCCGTGCAGATACCCCTTCCGTACCGCGAAGTACATGCGCCCGTCGCAGCCTGCGCAATGCACTACCCCAGTGAGGAGGGCTGTTGTCGTTCGGCGTTCGCGGCGCGTTCCGTTGGAACGGGCCAGGAGGATGTCCTGGAGGGTCCGGAACTCGTCCTCGGTGAGCAACGGAGGGCCGATCAGCACCGGGGCTCCTACTCCATCGCGAACGGTCTGCCCCTGGTGCACGCGATGACCCATTAGCGACGGGCTGCGCAGCACTTTGGACAGAGTCCCGGACGTCCAGCGGAAGCGTTCGAAGTCGCGCCCGTGACGTCGGCCGCCCAGCGCACGTCCTTGGAGCTGGGCATGGCGGTCGCGCGGAACAAGCTCCCCCGCCTCATTGAGTTTTCGCGCGATGGCGATCAGAGACTGCCCCTCGTGCACCATTTTCACGATCATGCGGACGACAGCCGTGGTATCGGGGTCGGGGGTCAGGCACCATCCACTGCCGGATGGGTGTGGCGCCTTTCGGTAGCCGAACGGGACCAGACCTCCGCCGTAACGACCGGCGGCAGGCAGCGCTTCGTGGCTGTCGGTGAGCCGGTTGGAGATGGTGCGGACCTCCAGCTCGGCGGCGTAGGCGAGATCCATACACCTGCGAATGGTGGTGCCGTCCGCGTGCGGTGTCACCATGAGCGGTCGGCAGCCCTCGGTTGCTCCGAAAACAAGCGTCCGGTTGTGTTGCCGACCCCATGCGATCAACTCGGCCATGTGTGCCACGGATCGCACAGCACGGTCCACGTGAGACCACACGACAGCGCTGTATTCCTGAGGGCGGCCCAGCCAAGACGACAAGGACGGCCTCTCGAAGGGAGACGTCCTGCGGGCTGAGACGCCAAGGTCCGCGGCTTCGCCGATCAGCGCGAAGTCGAGCCGGTCGGCACAGAGTTGGATGGTGGCGCGCTGTCGGTCGGGCGAAGTGGTCACGCTGTTCATGGTGCTGAGGCGCAGTGCGGCGAGGGCACGTGGTTGCCCGTTGGAAGGCGCAGTCGGTGAAGCCTGTGAGCAACTAGGCTTGGGCATGTTGGCACTCCTTGTCAGTGTCGGCCGTGCCCCGGGGCTGGTGGGACAGCCGCCGGGGTTCTTTCGGTCTCACTTTCGGAGTGCAAACCCGAGTTCGTCTTCCATTCCCTGAAAGGTACCTACATAGGGTGAATTTCAGAGAGTAGATCATCTATGGCTGTGTGAATGTGTTATATCTGCGCAAAACTCTGCTATGCCCGGCTGTCAGTACTGGGTGCAAGACTGGCCGGCATGATCGAAGCGAATGCGAAAGCGGACCTTCTCCACTATCTGCAAGACGCTCGTGAAGCCCTGTTGTGGAAGCTCGATGGGCTCTCGGAGTACGACATACGCCGTCCTCTGTCGCCCACCGGTACCAACCTGTTGGGGCTGGTCAAGCATGTTGCCAGTGTGGAGCTCGGGTACTTCGGCGACACGTTCGGGCGGCCGTTCTTCGAGGGTGAGGTGCCTTCCTGGTGGTACACGGAGGACGCCGAACCCAACGCGGACATGTGGGCCACCGCCGACGAGTCGCGTGAGGACATCGTCGGGCTGTATCGGCGGGCCTGGGAGCACTCGGACAGCACGATCGCGTCGCTGGCGCTCGACGCGGTCGGACGCGTTCCGTGGTGGCCGGAGGAGCGGCGGGAGGCGACGCTGCATCACATCCTGGTGCGCGTGATAACCGATACCCATCGGCATGCCGGGCACGCCGACATCGTGCGCGAGTTCATCGACGGGGCCGTCGGGATGGAGGAAGGGAGCGACAACCTGCCGCCTGGCGATCAGGCGTGGTGGGAGAGCTACCGGGGGAGGCTGGAGACTGTGGCGCGGGAAGTCGGTGGCCGCTGATCTCGCGCGGAGGCTGCTACGGCTGTTCGCGCAGCCGTCGGTCCATCGCCAGGGACAGTTCCGCCTCCACCACGCTCTTCGCCAGCGGCCGTAGTCGCTGCAGGTCCTCCGCCGTGCGGCCCTCGGTGAGGACCAGGGTGGTGAAGAGTTCGGCGAGGGCCTCGGTGTGTTCGCGGACGCGGCGGCCGGCGTTGAGGACGTCGGAGAGTGGGATGCCCTCGCGGACCAGGGCGGCGGTGACATCGAGGAGGCGGCGGCTGATGTGGACGATCTCGCCGCCGTCGGTGCCGAGGTAGCCGAGTTCGAGGGAGGCGGCGAAGTTCTCGGGGGTAGCCTGGTCGCCGAAGTAGTCGGCGAGGGCCTCGGGGGTGAGGCGGACCGGGGTCTCCTCGGTGGGGGCGCCGAGGCCCAGTAGCTCGCCCACGTTGCGGCCGTGGTCGAAGGCCTCGGCCAGTTCCGCGATGCCGTTGAGGGTGTGGCCGCGTTCGAGAAGGGCCGAGATTGTGCGTAGGCGGGCCAGGTGCGTTTCGTCGTACCAGGCGATACGGCCCTCCCGGCGGGGCGGGGGGATCAGCTTGCGTTCGCGGTAGAAGCGCAGGGTGCGCACCGTGATGCCGGCCTCCTCGGCCAGCTCCTCCATGCGGTATTCGCGCTTCTCCGCTTTCTCTGCCTTCTCCGCCACGCCCGCACCCTACGTCGTACCACCGGTACCCACGGCGGCAGCCGCTGATGTCAACGTCCTGGTCCCGACCCCTACCCATGGGTACGGAGCTGCTCTACTCTCCGATTGCGCCAGTATTCACTGGCGAGGTCGCGTGGGGAAGGGCGAGGATGACCGAACACGAGCATGTGCGGGTGGCGGTGATCGGGTCCGGGTTCGGTGGGCTGGGGGCCGCCGTACGGTTGCGGCGCGAAGGCGTCACCGACTTCGTCGTCCTGGAGCGGGCCGACAGTGTGGGCGGCACCTGGCGCGACAACAGCTATCCCGGGTGCGCCTGCGATGTGCCGTCCCATCTGTACTCCTTCTCCTTCGCACCCAACCCCGACTGGCCGCGCACCTTCTCCGGGCACGAGCACATCCGCGCCTATCTGGAGCACGTCACGGACGTCTTCCGGCTCCGGCCCCACATCCGCTTCAACTCCGAAGTGAAGATGATGACTTGGGACGCGGAGCGGCTGTGGTGGGTGATCGAGACCTCCAGCGGGTCCCTCACCGCCGATCTCGTCGTCTCCGCCACCGGGCCGCTGTCCGATCCGAAGGTTCCAGACATCCCCGGGCTTGATTCCTTCCCCGGCCGCGTCTTCCACTCCGCCCGCTGGGACCACGACTACGACCTGCGCGGCAAGCGCGTCGCCATGGTCGGCACGGGCGCGTCCGCCATCCAGATCGTGCCGTCGATCCAGCACGAGGTCGAACGCCTCACCCTCTTCCAGCGCACCCCGCCCTGGGTGATGCCCCGCGTCGACCGGGCCATCAGCGGCGCCGAGCGCGCCCTGCACCGCGCGCTGCCCTTCACCACGCAGGCGCGTCGCGGACTGCTGTGGGGCATGCGGGAGTTGCAGGTCCAGGCGTTCACCAAGCGGCCCAACGAGCTGGGTCTGGTGGAGCAGTTGGCCAAGCGCAACATGGCCCGCGCCATCAAGGACCCGGTGCTGCGCGCCCAACTCACCCCCGACTACCGCATCGGCTGCAAGCGCATCCTGCTGTCGAGCGCCTACTATCCCGCCCTCGCCCAGCCCAACGTCGACGTCGTCGCGAGTGGGCTCAGCGAAGTGCGTGGGTCCACCGTCCTCGCCGCCGACGGGACGGCCGCCGAGGTCGACGCGATCGTCTTCGGCACGGGTTTTCACGTCACGGACATGCCGATCGCCGACCGGGTCGTCGGCGCGGACGGACGGACGCTCGCCGAGGCGTGGAAGGACGGCATGCAGGCCCTGCGCGGGGCCTCCGCCGCCGGGTTCCCCAACTGGATGACCATCATCGGGCCCAATACCGGCCTCGGGAACTCCTCCATGATCCTCATGATCGAGTCCCAGCTGAACTACATGGCCGACTACGTACGGCAGTTGGACGTCCTCGGCGGTCGCACCGCCCTCGACGCCCGCCCGGCCGCCGTCGACGCCTGGAACCACCGTGTGCAGGAGCGCATGAAGCGCACGGTGTGGAACACGGGCGGCTGTACGAGTTGGTACCTCGACTCGAACGGCCGCAACACCACCATCTGGCCCGGCACGACCAGCGAGTTCCGGCGGGCCACGCGACGCGTGGACCTCGCGGAGTACGACGTCCTGCGTGTCCCCACGACGAAGAACGCCGAGGTGAGCGCGTGAGCCGTCTCATGCGCCGGGGGTCTGGGGGCCGTCCCCCGGAAAAGCACAGCGCCTCCGGGCCCTACGCCCCGCCCGTCCCCGCCCGCGAGCTGACCGCCGTCTCCGCCGACGGCGCCCGGCTGCACGTCGAGGTGCACGGGGCCGACGACGCGCCCGCCGTCGTCCTCTCCCACGGCTGGACCTGCTCGACCGCCTTCTGGGCGGCCCAGATCCGCGATCTGGCCGCCGACCACCGCGTCATCGCCTACGACCAGCGCGGCCACGGACGCAGCCCGGCCGGCCCCGCCTGCACCACCGACGCCCTCGCCGACGACCTGGAAGCCGTGCTCGCGGCGACCCTCGCGCCGGGCGAGAAGGCCGTGATCGCCGGTCACTCCATGGGCGGCATGACGGTCATGGCCGCGTCCGCGCGGGCCCGGTTCCGGGAGCACGCGGCGGCCGTACTGCTGTGCAGCACCGGCAGTTCGCGGCTGGTCGCCGAGTCGACCGTCGTACCGATGCGGCCCGGGCGGTTGCGCACCGGGCTGACCAAGCGGATCCTCGGATCCCGGGCGCCGCTCGGGCCGGTCACGCCGCTCGCCCGGCGGATTCTCAAGTACGGGACGATGGGCGCCGGTTCGTCACCCGTGATGGTGGAGGCGTGCGCGCGGATCGTGCACGCGTGTCCGCGCAAGGTGCGGTACGCCTGGTCGCAGGTGCTCGACCTGCTCGATCTCGACCACGGCGTACGGGAGTTGAACGTACCGACGGCCGTCATCGCCGGTACGGCCGACCGGTTGACGCCGGTCGTGCACGCCCGCTCGCTGGTGGCCGCGCTGCCCCAGTGCGTCGGGATCACCGAGTTGCACGGGCTCGGCCACATGACACCCATCGAGGCACCCGAGCTGGTGGCCGGCCGGATCCGCGAACTCAGCACCACCTACGCACAGATCAGGGAGGGCGCATGAGCAGGACGAGCCTGGACGGTCAGGTCGCGGTCGTCACCGGAGCCGCACGGGGCGTCGGCGAACTCCTCGCCCGCAAGCTCTCCGCGCGCGGCGCGAAAGTCGCGCTTGTCGGGCTTGAGGCGGACGCGCTCAAGCAGGTCTCCGAGCGGCTGCGGGGCGACAGCGACCACTGGTACGCCGACGTCACCGACCATGAGGCGATGGCGCGTGTGGCGCGGGAGGTCAAGGAGCGGTTCGGGAAGGTCGACATCGTCGTCGCCAACGCGGGCGTCGCGAGCGGCGGGCCCTTCGTGGACTCCGATCCGGACGCCTGGCGGCGGGTCATCGAGGTCAATCTGATCGGGTCCGCGGTGACCGCGCGTGCCTTTCTGCCGGTGCTGATGGAGAGCCGGGGGTATCTGCTGCAGATCGCCTCCCTCGCCGCGATCACTCCGGCGCCGATGATGACCGCGTACTGCGCGTCCAAGGCGGGCGTCGAGGCGTACGCGCACAGCCTGCGTGCCGAGGTCGGGTACAAGGGGGTGCGGGTCGGGGTCGGGTATCTGTCCTGGACCGACACCGACATGGTGCGCGGGGCCGATCAGGACGACGTCATGCGGGAGTTGCGGCAGCGGTTGCCGTGGCCGGCCAACAAGACGTATCCGCTGGGGCCGGCCGTGGACCGGATCGTCGCCGGGATCGAGCGGCGGTCGAGCCATGTGTACGGGCAGTGGTGGCTGCGGGGCACGCAGGGCGTGCGTGGGTATCTGCCTGGGCTGATCGGGATGGCCGGGCAGCGGGAGATGCGGCGGTTCGGGTCACGGTTGGAGGGCATTCCGTCCGGGCTCGTCGGTGCAGGTGGGGCGGCTGATGAGGAGGCTCGCGCTACAGGGCGTAACTGATCGAAATGCGTAGTGTGTCCGGGCGTGTGAATCTGGTCGAGGCCCGACCAAGGGCCATTCCCCTCACCCTCCATGGGAGTGAACCCACATGGGTATGAAGGACCAGTTCCAGGACAAGTCGGAGCAGTGGCAGGAGCAGGCCAAGCGGAAGGCTGCGCAGGCCAAGGAGTCGGCTCAGCAGCGCGGTAAGCAGCGGGACGAGGACAAGGACACGGAGCGGCTCCAGCAGGAGGAGCAGGACCGGTTCGACCAGGACTACGACGTGTAGTTGCGCTTGGCTTCACCCGCACCGGGTGCCCTCCTTTTGTGAGGGTGCCCGGTGTTTTTTGGGTTCGTTGTCGGGTGGCGGCTCGGTGGGGGCTTGTCGCGCAGTTCCCCGCGCCCCTAGGTGGGCTGACCCCTACCCCTCTCAAGACCTTCTCGGGAGTTTTGGTCTTGATCTGTTCGGTACTTCGCTGTAGTCCGGCGGCGTTGCCGGCGGGTTCGTCTTCAGCAGGTCCAGGGCCAGCTGTACCGCGTCGTCCAGCTGGGCGTGTTTGCCCTCTGCCCAGTCCAGGGGGGTGCGCATGATCTCCAAGTCCGGGGCTACGCCCTGGTTTTCGATTGACCAGCCGTATGCGTCGAACCAGGCCGCGTTCATCGGGACTGTGATCACCGTGCCGTCGCCCAGGCGGTGGCGGCCGGTCATGCCTACTACTCCGCCCCAGGTGCGTTGGCCTACCACCGGGCCCAGTTTGAGGAGTTTGAAGGCTGCCGTGATCATGTCGCCGTCCGAGGACGTCGCTTCGTCGGCCAGGGCCACCACCGGGCCCCTTGGGGCGTTCGAGGCGTACGACACCGGCTGGGCGTTTCTCGTCAGGTCCCAGCCGAGGATCGTGCGCGTGAGTTTCTCCACCACCAGCTCGCTGATGTTCCCGCCCGCGTTGCCGCGTACGTCGACCAGGAGGGCGGGGCGGGAGACCTCCAGGCGTAGGTCGCGGTTGAACTGGGCCCAGCCGGAGCCGCCCATGTCGGGGATGTGGAGGTAGCCGCAGCGGCCGCCGCTCAACTCCCGTACGACTTCTCGGCGTTTGGCCACCCAGTCCTGGTAGCGCAGGGGGCGTTCGTCGGTCAGCGGGACCACGGCCACGCGGCGGGAGCGGCCTTCCCCCTCCGCCGGGGTGAACGTCAGCTCCACCGTCGTACCGCCCGCTCCCGCGAGGAGGGGATACGGGCCGGTGAGGGGGTTCACCGGGCGGCCGTCCACGTGGGTCAGCACCGCGCCCTCCCTGATCCCCATTCCGGCCAGCGGTGAACGGGCCTTGGAGTCGGAGGAGTCGCCGGGGAGGATGCGCTTGACCATCCAACCCTCGTCCCTGTGCACGAAGTTGGCGCCGAGGAGGCCTTGGAGGCGCTGGTAGTGGGGTGGGCCCTCGTTGCGGCGGGCGGGGGAGACGTAGGCGTGCGAGGTGCCCAACTCGCCCAGGACTTCGCGGAGCAGGTCCCCGAACTCGTCCGGGGACGCCACCCGTTCGACCAGCGGGCGGTACTGCTCCAGCACCGCGTCCCAGTCGATGCCGCACATGCCCGGATCCCAGTAGTAGGCGCGGATGAGGCGGCCTGCCTCCTCGTAGGACTGGCGCCATTCCGCGGCCGGGTCGACCTCGTGGAGGATGCGGCGCAGGTCGATCCAGACCGTCGAGTCGCCGTCGCCGGACTCGGAGGAGGGGACGGCCCGCAGCTCGCCCTCGTCCACCACCACCAGTCTCGATCCGTCGCCGCTCACCGCGAACCAGTCCAGGTGGTCGACCAGTTCGGACTTCTTCGCCTTGGTGATGTTGAAGTACTCCAGCGTCGGGCGTCCGCTCGTGTCGTCCGGGTTCGCGAACGTCTCGCCGAGTGCGCCCGAGATCGGCCAGCGCAGCCAGACCAGGCCGCCGCCCGCGACCGGGTACAGCGCCGAGTACTTGGAGGCGGTGACCGGGAAGGGGGTGACCCGGCTCTCCAGGCCCTCGACCTCGACGGTCACCGCGCCGCCGTCGCCAGCCTCGTCCTCGCCAGGGTCCAAGCCTCCGGCAGCGGGGCGGCCCTCGGGGGTGAGCGCGAAGGGGGAGGGGGTGGCCGAGGAGAGGGGGACGAGGTAGGGGCGGCAGCCGAGCGGGAAGGAGAGGTCGCCGGTGTGGACGTCGTAGACCGGGTCGAAGCCGCGCCAGGAGAGGAAGGCGAGGTAGCGGCCGTCCCGCGTGAAGACCGGGTTCTCGTCCTCGAAGCGGCCGTTCGTCACGTCGACGATGACACGGTCCGCCTGTCCCGTACGGGAGATCCGGGCCATCTTGATCTGGCGCAGGGAGCGTCCGATGCCCGGGTGCGACCAGGTCAGCCAGGCCCCGTCCGGGGAGAACGCGAGGTCGCGGACCGGGCCGTTGATCGAGCGGATCAGCTCCGTGACCTCGCCGTTGGAGTCCTCGCTCCCCGCGGCGGTAGCCGCCTTATCAGACACAGTGATCAGCAGGACGCGTCCGTCGTGCGACGCGATGGCCAGGCGCTCGCCCTGCGGGTCCGACACCAGCTCAAGGACGCGGCCCAGCTCGCCGGAGGCGAGTCGGCGGGGCTCGCGGTCGCCGCTGGCCCGGGGAAGATACGCGATCTCGACGGCGTCCTCGCCCTCCGCGTCCGTCACATACGCGACCTGACCGCTCGAGCCGAGCATCTCCGGGAGCCGGACCCGTACACCCGGCGTGTCGGTGATGGTGCGGGCGGGGCCGTCGCGGTGGGTCAGCCAGTACAGGCTGCCGCGTACGACGATGGCGCTCGCGCGACCCGTCTCGTCGACCGAGATGCCGTCCACGTGCTGGGCAGCGGGCACCTGGTAGGTACGACGGCCCGCGCGCGGACCACTGAGCCGTACGTCGAGCTTCCGCGGCTCGGCGGTGAGGTCCTCGACGATCCACAGGTCGCCCCCGCACTGGTACACCACCCGGGTGCCGTCGCTGGCGGCGTGCCGGGCGTAGAAGGCGTCGTGGTCGGTGTGGCGGCGCAGGTCGGAGCCGTCGTGGGCGCAGGAGTAGAGGTTGCCGATGCCCTCGTGGTCGGAGAGGAAGGCGATCCGGTCACCGACGAACATGGGGGAATGGAGATGGCCTTCGAGGTCGGCCAGTAGCCGTTGGCCGTGCAGCCACAGCCTGCCTGTCGCGCCGCCCCGGTAGCGCTTCCAGGCGGCCGGTTCGTGCGGCGGGGTGCCGGTCAGGAGGAGGGTGCGGCGGTCGCCGTCGAGGTCGGCGACCTGGATGTCGGAGACCGGGCCCCAGGGGAGCTTGCGGCCGGGGTCGCCGTCGGGGGAGACCTTGTAGGCCCAGGTGAAGTAGGAGAAGGGCTGGCCGTGGGAGGCGACGGCGAGGATGTCGCCGTCTGGGGTCCAGCCGCATACCTGGGTGTCCGCGCTGCCCCAGTAGGTGAGACGGCTGCCCGGGCCGCCGTCTACCGGTGCCAGGTGGATCTCCGGGACAAGACTTCGCCAGCTCGTGTACGCGATGTGCCGGCCGTCGGGCGAGAAGCGGGGGTGGCCGGCCTTGGTGCGGTCGACGGTGAGCCGCCAGGCGCGACCCGGGCCGTCGAGGGGGGCCAGCCAGAGGTCGTCCTCGGCCACGAAGCAGAGCAGGTCGTCACTGAGATGCGGCAGGCGCAGATAGCTCACCTCCCTATGCTTTTCCGGGGGACGGGCCCGGGCAACTTATGAAAATTGGCGCGCAAGGCCCGGCGGGACTCGGCGCGTGGCAGGTTGCGTGACCCAACACACGTACGAAACTGTTTCGTTTCGCAGAAGGGTGCGCTACATTCGTCACGTACGAAACCGTGTCGTTCAAAGCCGGAGAGGTGAGTGGCATGACTGAGGTCGCAACGGCGCGTCGCAGTCGCATCACGCCCGAGCGCGAGGCCGAGCTGTACGCGGCCGTGCTCGACCTGCTCCGGGAAGTCGGCTACGACGCCCTCACCATGGACGCCGTAGCGGCTCGCACCAAGTCCAGCAAGGCGACGCTCTACCGCCAGTGGGGCGGCAAGGCCCAGCTGGTCGCGCGGGCGATGCGCCACGAGAAGCCCGTGGGCATGAGCGGCATCGACACCGGATCCCTGCGCGGCGACTTCTACGCCATGGTGTCCCGCGAGGACGACTGCGCCATCGAGCAGAACTCCGCGCTCATGCGGGGTCTGGCCATGGCGGTCCACTCGGATCCCGAGCTGCTCCGGGCTTTCAAGGAGCTGATGATCGAGCCCGAGCTCCAGGAACTGCGTGTCGTGCTGCGGCGTGCCGTCGACCGGGGCGAGATCAGTGCGGACAACCCCGCGCTGGACTATGTGCTGCACATGATGATCGGGGGCTTCGCCGCCCGCACGCTCATCGATGAGCTGCCGCCGACGCAGGCCTTCCTACGTTCGTACATCGACGCCGTGATCCTCCCTGCCCTCGGCGCGCCAACCGCCTGACCATTCCCCGCAGTTCACTCGTCACCACCTGCACCTGACGCGCACCGCTCACGTCGTCGGGCCGATCACCCCTGCCACCCACCGGGTTGATCACCTCTGCCCTGAATACCCCACGACCTGACCGGGAGTACGCCCTAGTGGCCACGTTCCTCTACAAACTCGGCCGGCTCGCCTTCCGGCGACGGCATTTCGTCGCCCTGATATGGGTCGCCCTGCTGACGCTCGCGGGCGTCGGCGCGGCGAGCGCACCCGCCGCCGGATCCACCTCCTTCTCCATCCCCGGCGTCGAGGCCCAGAAGGCCTTCGACCTGCTGGAACAGCGTTTCCCGGGCTCCAACGCCGACGGCGCCACCGGGCGCATCGTCTTCAAGGCGCCCGACGGGGAGAAGATGACGGACGCCGCCAACAAGGCGACCGTCGAGAAGACCGTCCAGACGCTGAGCGACGGCTCCGAAGTCGTCTCCGTCACCGACCCGTTCACGACGAACGCCGTGAGCAAGGACGGGACGGTCGCCTACACGTCGATCAAGTACGACGCCCCCGGCATGGAGTTGAAGGAATCGACCAGGGACGCCTTGGAAGCGGCCGGGGACGAGGCCCGGGCCACCGGGCTGACGGTCGATGTCGGAGGTGACGCGCTCCAGGCCGCGGCTGAGGCAGGGGCCATCGGCGAGGCCATCGGTCTCGCCATCGCCGCGGTCGTCCTCGTCATCACCCTGGGTTCACTGGTCGCGGCCGGACTTCCGCTGCTGACTGCGATCATCGGCGTCGGAATCGGCGTCTCCACCATCACCGCCCTCGCCAAGGCACTCGACCTCGGCGACACCACCTCCACGCTGGCGCTGATGATCGGCCTCGCGGTCGGCATCGACTACGCGCTGTTCATCGTCTCCCGCTACCGGGGCGAACTGGCCGAGGGCCGCGACCGCGAGGAGGCGGCAGGCCGGGCCACCGGCACCGCCGGCTCGGCGGTGGTCTTCGCGGGCCTCACCGTGGTCATCGCCCTCGCCGGCCTCGCGGTCGTCAACGTACCGATGCTGACCAAGATGGGCCTCGCGGCGGCCGGCACGGTCGTGATCTCCGTCCTCATCGCCCTCACCATGATCCCGGCGCTGCTCGGATACGCGGGCAAGAAGATCCGCCCGGCGGGCGAGAAGAAGCGCAAGCAGTCCACGGGCGCCACCCCCGACAAGCCGGCCAAGCCGGCCAAGCCCAACATGGGCACCCGCTGGGCGAGCTTCGTCATCCGCCGCCCCGCCGTCGTACTGCTGCTCGGCGTGGTCGGCCTCGGCACGATCGCCCTTCCGGCCACCCAACTGCAACTGGGCCTGCCCGACGACGGCTCCCAGCCGACGTCCACGACCCAGCGCCGCGCCTACGACCTCCTCTCGGAGGGCTTCGGCCCCGGCTTCAACGGCCCCCTGATGATCGTGGTCGACGCGAAGAACAGCGACGACCCCGAGGCCGCGGCCACGACCGTGACCGACGGGATCAAGGACCTCAAGGACGTCGTCACCGTCACTCCGGCGACGTTCAACAAGGCCGGCGACACCGCGACCATCACGGTGATCCCGAACTCCAAGCCGTCCTCGACCCAGACCGAGGACCTGGTCCACGCCATCCGTGACCAGGGCACCGAGGTCCAGTCCGACACCGGCGCGGACGTCCTCGTCACCGGCACCACCGCCATGAACATCGACTTCTCGCAGAAGCTCACCGACGCGCTGATCCCGTACCTGGCCCTGGTCGTCGGCCTCGCCTTCCTCCTCCTGATCGTGGTCTTCCGCTCGATCCTGGTCCCGCTGAAGGCGGCCCTCGGCTTCCTGCTGTCGGTCCTCGCCGCGCTCGGCGCCGTCGTCGCGGTCTTCCAGTGGGGCTGGCTCGCGGGCCTGATCGGCGTGGAGGAGACCGGCCCGATCATGTCGATGATGCCGATCTTCATGGTGGGCGTCGTCTTCGGCCTCGCGATGGACTACGAGGTGTTCCTCGTGACCCGCATGCGGGAGGCCTACGTCCACGGCGAGTCGCCCAGCCAGGCCGTGGTGACCGGGTTCCGGCACAGTGCCCGGGTCGTGGTCGCCGCCGCGATCATCATGATGGCCGTCTTCGGCGGCTTCATCAGCTCCAGCGAGTCGATGATCAAGATGATCGGCTTCGGCCTCGCGATCGCCGTCTTCTTCGACGCGTTCGTGGTGCGGATGGCGATCGTCCCGGCGGTGCTGGCCCTGCTTGGGAAGAAGGCCTGGTGGCTCCCGAAGTGGCTCGACCGCGCCCTGCCGAACGTGGACGTGGAGGGCGAGGGTCTGCGCACGCAAGCGGAGAAGGGCGACGAGGACCGGGAGTTGGTACGGGTCTGACGTACCGCTTCTGAAAGAGACCAGCCGGTGAGGGCCCCGTGGGGACGGGGAGCCCTCACCGGCTTTCTTTCCATGAGCCCGCGTTCAGCTCGGGGGCGCGAACACGCTGCGCGGCGGTGGCGTAGACCAGCCAGTCGACCGTGGAGAGGCTCTGGTGCTGCCCCCGCTGGGCGAGCCGGTACTGGGCCGACTCGATCCAGCGCCACGTGCTCTTCGGGACGGCGAGGTCCGGGTACAGGTAGGCGAACATGTCCGTCATACGGTCGTGTTCGTCAAGGTTCCGCGCGGACTGAAGGAACTCCGTGCGTTGGGGTGCGTAGGAGCCAATTGTTCCGTCGGGAACCTCGGGTGCCCAAAGGCCACTGCGTTTCTGGTCGCGTTGCAGTCGCCAGACGGCCGTTGAGTCGGCGAGATAGTGGATCACGGTCAGGCGACGCCCTTCTCCGTGTCGTCTCCGTCAGAGGGCCCCTTCTCCGCTGCGTGTCGACGCCAGAATCCCTCCTCGTCCCACTGCTGTGCCAGTTCCAGAGAGCGCAGCCGGGCCTCCGTGCGTCGTCGGCGCTCCGCGTACTCACGCAGCGCCAAGTTGACCATCTCATCCTTGGTCTTGGCGCCGGAAAGCCGCATGGCCTCCGAGAGTGCTTCGTCGTCGATGTCGATCTGTGTCGCGGACATGGAGTACCTCCCTGACATCCATCTCATACAAAGGTGCCCCACGCTTCATGCATTCAGCTCGGCCCAGACCGTTTTGCGCGGACGCGGGCCCGGTGCGACACCCCAGCGGTCGGCTAGGGCGTCCACGAGGAGGAGACCCCGGCCGGACTCGGAGTCCGGTGTGACCGGGGTGAGTCGGGGGTGGAGGTCGCCTCGGGTGTCGGTGACCTCGATACGGAGGGTCTCGCCGACGACGTAGAGCGTCAGCCGGAAGTCACGTCCCGGGACGCGACCGTGAGTGGCCGCGTTGGTCGCCAGCTCGGCGACGATCTGGGGTGCGGTGTCCAAGGGGAGGCCCCAGGCGCGGAGTTGTTCTGTGGCGAGCAGTCGGGCCAGGCGGGCGCCTCGGGGGGTGGGGGAGAGGGGCACCGAGAAGTTTCGGACGGGGGTGGCGACTTCTTGATTCATGTCACTCAGCGTGGCGGATTCTGCTTACTTGGATCAGTGATCACGCCTGTGCGTACGGTGACTGTCCTGGCTTTGTCTCGCACTGTCTCGGCTGTCTCGTCGGTTGTACGGGTACGGGTGCGCGGTGGAGGTGGGGCATGAACGAGGATGCAGACGAGGCTGGTTGGGATGTCGAACCGGGCGATGAGGTCGAGCCGCTGGTTCAGGCGGTAGGGCGGCTGCTCAAAGTCTGCCGGGAGGCGGCGGGGATGCGGGCGGCCGACTTCGGGGAGATCATGGGCTACGGCGAGGACATGATCCGCAAGATGGAGCGAGGGCAGCGGATTCCGAGGCCGGAGTTCCTGGACAGGGCGGACACGGTTCTGAAGGCGCAGGGCCATCTGCGGGCGTTCATGGAGGACATGCGGAAGGCTCGGTATCCGAAGCCGGTGCGCGAGCTGAAGGCACTGGAGGACCGGGCGGCCGAGGTGCTGGTGTACAGCAACCACAACATCCAGGGGCTGTTGCAGACACCGGAGTACGCGCGAGCCCTGTTCGAGATGGCGCAGCCCGCGTACTCGCCGGACGAGGTCGAACGGGGAACAGCCGCACGCATGGCTCGAAAGGCGATCTTCGAGCGGGAGCCCGCCTCGACGCTCAGCTTCATCCAGGAGCAGGTGACCCTGGAGCGCCCTCTGGGTGGGAAGCCGGTACTGCGTCGACAACTCGAACACCTGCTGCAAGTAGCTCAGTTGCGGACCGTGACACTCCAGGTCATGCCGACCGATCGGTACGAGCACGCCGGAATTCACCACGGGCCGATCCATTTGCTGAAGTTTCCCGATGGCACGGGGATCGGACGCTCTCCAGGGGCCTTCAACGGCCGACCGGTCTCAAACCCCAAGGATCTTCGTATCCTTGAACTGCGCTATGGAATGATCCGGTCGCAGGCTCTCCCACCGAGGGAGTCGCTGGCCTTCATCGAGCAAGTGCTGGGGAGACTATGAACACGCCGGAACTCCACTGGTTCAAGAGCAGCTACAGCGACAGTAGCGACATCAACGACTGCGTCGAGATAGCCGTAGCCCCCACTACGATCCACATCCGCGACTCCAAGTCGCCCCGAACTCCCCACCTCACCATCGCCCCCGACACCTGGACCGAGTTCCTCACCCACATCTCGCACTAATGCGCCCAACCCTCCTGCCCGGGCTGACCGCCCAGATGCGGTACCCCGTGTCCGCAGAGCGCACCGTGCCCTATCTGTTGCCCGAGGCCGAGTCCTTCGCGCGGATGCCGGAGGTGTTGGCCACCGGATACCTCGTCGCCCTGGTCGAGTGGACCTGTATGCAGGCGCTGGAAGGCCACCTCGACGAGGGTGAGCGCAGCCTGGGTGTGCACGTCGACCTCAGTCACGAGGCCCCCACCGCGCCCGGCGGGACCCTGACGATCGACGTCGAGTTGACGGGGGTGGACGGGCGCCGCCTGACGTTCGAGGTCAGCGCCCGTGACGAGGCCGCGGTGGTGTGCCGGGGTACGCACCGGCGTGGGGTGGTCGACCTGGAGCGGTTCGAGGCGAGGCTGTCCACGCAGGCCGGGTGAGGGCCTCAGGTCGTCGCGGTGATCGCCACCGCCGCGGCGAGGAAGGCCAGTCCGCCGAACAGCAGGAACCACGTCGGCCCCGACAGATGGCGCCACATCCGTACGCGCGCGTCCTGCGGATCCTGGGCGAGGTAGATCACGGGCACCTCGCGTCCGGTCGCCAGCCCCATGCCGGCCCCGCGGATCTTCGGCGAGAACTCCACGCGGTGTCCCCGCTGGTCGGTGAAGGCGATGACCGGCGCCCAGGACGGCCCGTCGCTGTCGTGGACCCGTACGTTGTCGACGACGAAGCCCTGCGCACGCACCCCGTGCCGCCGCAGCCGTCGTACCCGAAGACCGTCCCGCACACCGAACACGAGGAGCAGTACCGCGGCCGCTCCGCACAACATGACGCCCACGGGACCCTCCCTTTGCCGCCGTCCCTTTGGCAGGGACGCGGCGACCCGGTCGCCCGGTTGCGGCCGCGACGCAAACCGGCTCGCGTGGCGTCTGCACCCACCACTACCGTGCCGACCATGACGACGACCGACACGGAACCCTCCGGGGCCCACCCCCGATTCGCCGAGGCCCTGCACGAGCTGGGCCTGGACGACCTGACCGCCCGGATCCGCCGCTTCCCCGACGCGACCCGCACCGCCGCCGAGGCCGCCGCCGCGATCGGCTGTGAGCTGAGCCAGATCTGCAAGTCGCTGATCTTCGCGGCGGACGGGGTCCCGGTGCTGGTCCTGATGGACGGGGCCTCGCGGGTCGATGTCGAGCTCGTCCGGCGGGAGTTGGGCGTGGAGAAGGTCACGCGGGCCAAGGTGGACGTCGTACGGGAGACGACGGGGTACGCGATCGGCGGGGTACCGCCCTTCGGACACCGCACCAAGACCCGTGTCCTCGCGGACCGTTCACTCCTCGACCACGACATCGTGTGGGCCGCCGCCGGCACCCCGCACGCCGTCTTCCCCATGGAGCCCAAGACCCTGATCGCCCACGCGGGCGGCACCCTGGTGGACGTACGCGAGCAGCCGGCGTGACGCCACTGGTCACCGTGGCCGTACTGCTGGCCGCGGTCACCCATGCCACTTGGAACGCCCTCGCTCACCAGATCACCGACAAACTGGTCGGGTTCACGCTGATAGCCGGCGGCGGAACGCTGATCGGGCTGGCGATGGCGCCGTTCGTGGCGGTACCGGCGGCCGCCGCGTGGCCGTACCTGATCGCCTCCGCGCTCATCCACATCGTGTATTACGTGCTGCTGATGAGGTCCTTCCGGCTGGGCGACTTCGGCCAGGCGTACCCGATCGCGCGCGGCACCGCGCCCCTCGTGGTCACCGCTCTCGCCGCCCTCTTCGCCCACGAGGTACCGGACGGCTGGGCAGCCGCAGGCATCGCGCTGTCCTGCGCGGGCCTCACGGGTGTCGCCCTGTGGGGTTTGCACGGACACCGCCCCAACTGGGCGGCGATCGGCGCCGCGTTGGCGACCGGCCTCTCCATCGCCGCGTACACCGTGGTCGACGGCCTCGGCGTACGCGCCTCTGGCTCCGCGCTCGGCTACATCGCCTGGCTGATGGCCCTGGAGGGCGTAGCGGTCCCGGCGTACGCCTTCTATCGCTGGCGAGGCCAACTGGTCGCTGTCCTACGGCCGTTCGCCGGTGTGGGCCTGCTGGGCGCGGCCCTGTCCGTGTCGGCGTACGGGCTGGTCCTGTGGGCCCAGACCAAGGCGGAACTCGCGCCGATCGCCGCGTTGCGCGAGTCCTCGATCATCGTGGGCGCGGCCATCGGGGCCGTGTTCTTCAAGGAACGGTTCGGGGCGCCACGGATCGCCGCGGCGGGACTGCTGGTCGTGGGCATCGGGCTGATGCTGCACGCCGGTTAGGGGGTGATTGGAGCGTTTGGCCCACGGCGGCGGCAGCCGACCTGCGGCTTTTCCCTCGCCGCCTGGTCCAAAGGGGCCAATCGTCGGGACTGAACCCCACCGGCGCTCGCGATGAGGCTGCCCGCGGCTCCCGTCACCGTGGCCGTACGGCCACCGCGTCGACCTCGAACAGCATCCCCGGCAGCGCGAGGGCGGCCACGCCGCTGAGGGTCTGGGCCGGGAGGCGGTCGCCGAAGTGTGCGTGCAGCGCCTTGCCGAGGGTCTCCAGCTTGGTGAGGTCGTGGTCGACGATGTACGTGCCGAGCCGGACGATGTGCTCGAAACCGAGGCCCACTCCTTCCAGCGCCGCCCGCAGTCGGTCGAACGCCAGGTCCACCTGGGCGGCGAAGTCGCCGGGCACGGCCGCGCCCGTGGCGTCGGAGGCGTACTGGCCGCCGATGAAGACGAGTTCGCCCGGCGCCGAGACGGCATGGCTGTAACCGAAGGGGGTCGGGTCGTGGAGGGCGGCGGGGTTGGTGATCGTACGGCGGTCGTGCGTCATGAGCGGGGTCCTTCCCTGCGCTACGGCCGCCGGGCGGGCGGCGTGGGGGAGTGGGCGTTGCTCCCCGTTTCCGCCAACATCCCGCGCCTACCTGCTCATTCCGCCCCGCCCACCCCGTACCGGCGCCCTAGACACCCACCGCCCTCGCCGCCGAGATCCCCGACATGTCGTGGGCCCGGACGCTGTTGCGGTCGGTGAAGGAGCGGCCGAAGGCGTGGTGGGGCCAGAGGCCTCCGGCGAGGCGGCGGCCGCGTTCCGCCCAGGTCAGGGCCGGGGCGTCGTCGCACTTGTAGTGGTTGAGGGCGTAGCCGCCGGTGTGGATGCGGAGGAGGGAGAAGCCGCCGGGGTAGTCCTTGACGGCGCTGACTTCCTGCTGGGTGACGTGCGGGGCCTGGTTCAGGATCGTGCGCTTGTTGCGGTGGGTGTGGCCGGCGTGGTGGAGGAAGACGCCCGGCGAGGCGGCGTAGGCCTCGACGATCGCGCGGGCCTGACGGCGGTCCAGGCGCTGGCCGCGGCCCATCGGGAAGACCGAGTCCCGTACGGTCAGGGGGTGGTGGCCGAAGACCAGGGTGGGTTGGTCCGGGTGGTCTCGCAACTTCGCCTTGAACCACGCCAGTTGGTCGGCCCCTAGCCCGCCCGCGTCACCGCCGTTGCCGTCCTTCTCGTAGGTGTCGAGGCCGATGAGGCGCAGTCCGCCCAGGTCGCGGGCGAAGTAGCCGGGGCTCGTGCCGTCCAGGAATCCGGCCCGGAAGGAGTCGTCACCGCCGGCTCTCGCCCGGTCGTGGTTTCCCCGTACGACGAAGTAGTCACGTCCGTGGACGCCGAAACCGTCCAGGATCCGCCGCGCCTCGGCCAGGTCCACCGCCGCGCCGCCCGCCGAGATGTCCCCGGCGGCGAGCAGCACGTCGGCTCCGCGCCGGCGGGCCTCCTCGACCACCGCCCGGGCCATGATCTCCGGGTAGGGCGCGAGCCCGGGCTTCTGCGACAGGCCGCGCATGAGCGGGACGCCGGCCACCAGGCCCGCGGTGGTCTCGCCGAGGTGCAGGTCGTTGCAGAGGGCGATGGAGATCAGGTGCCGGCCGGGTGGCGGTTGGGGCATGGTGAAGGAGTACGGGCCGCCCTTGGTGCCCAGGCCGAAGAGCGAGGTGCCCACCGCGTTGCCGCGCATCAGGTGCAGCGGTGAGGGGAGGGCGGGCACGCCTCGTGAACGGGCCTGGTAGTAGTACGTCTGGCCCGGCTCCAGGTCAGTGAGCTCGACGTGGTGGTGTGCCGTCGGGCGGTTCTGGGACGCGGTGCGGTTCAGGCGCGCGGGGTGGGTGCCGTAGACGACCTCGCCCTCGGTGATCGCCGGGAACATGTGGCCGAGGCCGTCGTCGGTGCCGGGGATGCCGGTGTACCAGGTGATGACGGCACGGTCCTCGGTGAGGGTGACCAGCTCCAGGTGGACGGCGGCCAGGTCGTCGCGGTGGCGCGGGCGGCCCCGGAGGGCGGACGCCGAGCGGAGCAGAGCGGGGCCGAGGAGGGCGCCGGAGTGCATGAGGTCGGCGGGGGAGGGGAGGGCGGACAGGGCCGCCAGGGGAGCGGAGAGGCAGCAGCGCATACCCGAGTGTGTGCCCATCCGCCGTGAACGGGGGCCGTGGTGCACAGGTCCGGCCTCGGTCCGGGGCGCGACAACTACCTCCTCGAGGGAGCACTCTGGAAGCAGATGCTCCGGAGGTGATCGTCATGACACGGACCACTGTGGGATGGCATGTCGAGCTGGAATTCGCCGAGGATGATCAGCACACGCGGGCGGTAGCGCTGGTGCGCCTGCCCGACGGCACCGAGATACGCGCACATGGGCACGCCCGCCGGTACCGCGCCGACGCCAATCAGCCGCGCGTCGGCGAGGAGATCGCCGGGGCCCGCGCGCTCAACGAGATCGCCATGCAGATGCTGACGAAGGCGCACGACGAGATCGACGAGGCGTCCGGACGGACGTCCCATCCGATCCACGTGTGAGCTACACGCGAAGGCCGCATGAATTACGTCACAATGCGGCCTTCGTCACCCTGCGGCCCACCTCAGAGCGACGTGGCCGTTGCCGTCCGTACCGCTCGCACCAGTGCCTGCGCTCGCGGGTCCGCCGTCACGCTCTTGCGGAAACCGTTGGTCACATAGCCGAAGGCGATGCCCGACTCCGGGTCGGCGAAGCCGAGGGCGCCGCCGCGGCCGGGATGGCCGAAGGAGCCCGCGCCGAGCAGCGGGGACGCCGAGCCGTGCAGCATGTAGCCGAGCCCGAAACGGGTGCCCACGACCAGGACGCGGTCGGGCCCGGCGGACTGCTCGGTGCGGGCTGATTCCACCGTGCCCGGAGTGAACAGGCGCTTCCCGCCGTCCACTTCGCCGATCAGCGCCGCGTAGAAACGGGCCAGCCCGTCGGCCGTGGCGATGCCGTTGGAGGCGGGCAGGGCTGCGGCGCGGTACGCGGGGTCGTTCTCGTCCGGCAGCGGGGTGATCGCGGCGAAGGCGCGGCGGGTCAGGGACTCGGGGTCGGCGTAGGCCTCGGACACGGACCGCTTGGGCCGCGTCCTGAGGCCGCCCGCGTCCACCGGGGCCTCGATCTGCGCCACCCGGCCCACACGCGGTGCCTCGCTCTCCGGCAGCCCGATCCACAGATCGGCCCCGACCGGCCCGGCGATCTCCTCCGCGACCCAGTCACCGATTCCCCGGCCCGTGACCCGCCGGACCAGCTCACCGGTCAGCCAGCTGTACGTCTGCGCGTGGTACCCGTGGTCCGTCCCCGGCTCCCACACCGGCGCCTGCGCCGCGACTGCCTCGGCACCCAGTCGCGGGTCGGCGGCCTGCTCGGGCGTCAGCGGCCGGTCCAGCACCGGCACACCCGCCCGATGCGCGAGCAGATGCCGTACGAGGGTCCGCTCCTTGCCGGCCGCCTTGTACTCCGGCCAGTACTCGCCCACCGGCGCGTCCAGGTCCAGCTCTCCGCGCTGGCTCAGCAGCAGGAGTACGGCGGCGGCGACGCCCTTCGTCGCGGAGCGCACGATCTGCGCGGTGCCCTGCTCCCAGGGCGCGGAGTCGGTCGTAGCGTCGACGTCCTTCGTGCCGCCCCACAGGTCGACGACCTTGTGCCCGTCCCGGTAGACGGTGACCGCCGCGCCCCGGTCCCCGAGCACCTCGAAGTTCCGCAGGAACGCCTCCCTGACCGGCTCGAAGCCCTCGGCCACCGCACCGTTCACGTCCACGCCCGTGCTCCTCCTGCTTCCGGGTACTGCCTACTTACCCAAGCAGGATCGTCACGTCGATGTTCCCCCGGGTCGCGTTCGAGTACGGGCACACCTCGTGGGCCGCGTCCACCAGCTTCGCGGCGATGTCCGGGTCGAGGACCGGGAGCGAGACGCTCAGGGCGACCGCGAGGCCGTAGCCGCGCTGCTTGTTGGGGCCGATGCCGACCTTCGCGGCGACCGTGGAGCCGGTGAGGTCGAAGCCGCTGCGGCGGCCGACCAGGACCAGCGCGTTGTGGAAGCAGGAGCTGTAGCCGGCCGCGAAGAGCTGCTCGGGGTTGGTGCCGTTGCCGTCGCCGCCCAGCTCCGGCGGCATCGCGACCTGGAGCTCGATCTGCCCGTCCTGGCTGGTGACGAAGCCGTCCCGGCCGCCGTGCGCGGTGGCCTCGGCGACGTACATGATCTTCGTGGGACGGGTGTCGACGGCGGTCGGGTCGGTGGCGGTGGTGGTGTCGTCAGTCATGGCCGGCTCCCCCCGGAACAGGTGCGCGCAAATGCATCGTGCACAAGGTACTGACTGGTAGGTCGGCTGCTGTTACCGGGGGGTAGTAACCGGGGGTAGCCCGAGGTCAGCGGTGAGCGGTCAGCGGTCAGCGTGCGCGCTGGGCCGCCGCGCCCGCGCGCGCCGCCAGCTCGAACAACTCCTTGCGCAACCCCGCGGCCTGCGCGCCGTCGAGCTCGGTCGCCGTGAGCAGCGCGCCGGGCACGCGCGCCGCGCGCTCCCTCAGTTCCTCTCCGCGCCCCGTGCACGTGACGAGCACCGAGCGCTCGTCACGTGCCGCGCGCTCCCGGTGGACAACCCCCGCGCCCTCCAGCCGCTTGAGCAACGGCGACACCGTGCCGTAGTCGAGCCGCAGCGCCTCCGCCAACTCCTTCACCGTGCTCTCGCCGCGCTCCCACAGGACCAGCAGGACGAGGTACTGCGGGTAGGTGAGGCCCAGCTCGTCGAGGAGCGGGCGGTAGGCCGCCGTCACCGCTCGCTGGGCGGCGTACAGCGCGAAGCACAACTGGTCGTCCAGCAGCAGTGAGGCCTTGCTCTGCTCGGGCTCCTCGTTCGTCACGCGCCCATTGTCACGGAGCGCGGGTCGAAGCCGAAGGGCAACTCCAGGCGGTGGGCGCGCATCAGGGCGTCGTCGGAGAGGAGTTCGCCGGTCTCCCCGTCCGCCGCGATGACGCCCTGGCTGAGGATCAGGGCGCGCGGGCACAGCTCCAGGGCGTACGGCAGGTCGTGGGTGACCATCAGCACCGTCACGTCCAGCGAGCGCAGGATGTCGGCGAGTTCGCGGCGGGAGGCGGGGTCGAGGTTGGAGGAGGGCTCGTCCAGGACGAGGATCTCCGGCTCCATGGCGAGCACGGTCGCCACGGCCACCCGGCGGCGCTGCCCGAAGGAGAGATGGTGCGGCGGGCGTTCCTTGAACTCCGCCATCCCCACCTGGGCGAGCGCCCGGTCCACGCGCTCCTCCAGCTCCGGCCCCTTCAGCCCGGCCGCCGCCGGTCCGAACGCCACGTCCTCGCGCACGGTCGGCATGAACAGCTGGTCGTCGGGATCCTGGAAGACGACGCCGACCCGGCGACGAATCTCCGCCATGTGCTTCTTCCCGACGGGCAGCCCGGCGACCGTCACGCTCCCTGCGCCCCCGGTGAGAATGCCGTTGAGGTGCAGCACGAGGGTCGTCTTGCCGGCGCCGTTCGGCCCGAGCAGCGCGACCCGCTCCCCGCGCGCGACGGTGAAGTCCACGCCGAACAGCGCCTGGTGGCCGTCGGGGTAGGCGAAGGCGAGGCCCGAGACCTCAAGAGAAGGGGTCACAGCGTCCATCCCAACAGGCATACGACAAGGGCGGCGAACGGGAGCGCGAGGGCGTACGACCACTGTGCCCGGGACGCGGTCACCTCGTCGATGACCGGCATCGAACCGGCGTACCCCCGGCTCACCATGGCGAGATGCACGCGCTCGCCGCGCTCGTAGGAGCGGATGAAGAGGGCGCCCGCGGACTTGGCGAGCACCCCCCAGTGCCTGACCCCGCTCGCCTCGAAGCCGCGCGACTCCCGCGCGATCCGCATCCGCCGCATC
Source organism: Streptomyces sp. JLBG701 (assembly GCF_058544905.1). Taxonomy (NCBI): domain Bacteria; kingdom Bacillati; phylum Actinomycetota; class Actinomycetes; order Kitasatosporales; family Streptomycetaceae; genus Streptomyces; species Streptomyces sp. JLBG701. The sequence continues at coordinate 4,787,539 of NZ_CM178588.1, read as the reverse complement.
TCGTCCGTGATGACATCGCCGTAGCGGATCATGAAGGACGCGATCTGCACCAGCAGCGGCGGGAGTTTGAGGCGTTGCAGGCCGAGGAGGAGTTCGCGCAGCTCGGTGGTGGAGGCCAGGAGGACGGAGGCGGCGACGCCCAGGGTGCCTTTGGCGAGCACGTTCCAGGCGCCCCACAGGCCGTTGACGCTGAGCGAGAGCCCGAGCACGTCGACCCGCTCGCCCTCCGCCACGAACGGCATGAGCACCGCGAACGCGACGAACGGCACCTCGATCAACAGCCGCTTGAGCAGGAACGACGCGGGCACGCGCGCGACGTACGCGACCGACGCGAGCAGCACGGCGTACAGCCCGAACGCCCACATCGCCTCGCGCGGCGTCGACACGACGACCACCACGAAGGCGAAGGCGGCGGCGAGCTTGGTGTGCGGCGGCAGGGCGTGCACGGGGGAGTGCCCGTGCCGGTAGAGCCGATGCGCGTGCCCGGCGCCCATCAGACGCCCGTGCTCACGGGAGAGACATCGGCCGTACGCCGCCTGCGCACCGCCCAGAAGACCCCGCTGCCCGCGACGACGGTGACGCCGACGCCGATCACGCCCGCGAGCCCACCGGAGAGCCGGGCGTCGGTGACGTCCTTGACGCCGTAGCCGGCGAGCGGGGAGTCGGAGGAGGCGTGCTTCTTCTCCTGCTTGGCGATGCCCTGGTCGACGGCGACCTTCTCCAGGCCGTCCGGGTCGGCCGAGGCGTAGAAGCTGACGAAGCCGGCCAGGACGAGGGAGGTCGCGAGGCCGGTGATCCACAGCGCGCGCCGGGAAGTGCGCGCTGCCACGGGCGCCGTGGGAACCGGCGCGTCGACGAGCTCCCCGCGCACGCGCAGCTTCAGGCGCTGCTGGAGGCCGCGCGCGCCGTACACGAGGTCCGGCCGTACGGCGATGACGGCGCTCACGGTCAGCGCGGTGATCGCGGCCTCGCCGATCCCGATGAGGACGTGCACGCCGATCATCGCGGTGGCGACCTTGCCGATGGAGACATCCGTCGTGCCGCCCACGGAGTAGACGAGGGTGAAGACGACCGCGGCGGCGGGCACGGACAGGAGCGCGGCGACGAAGGACGCGACGGTGATGGACCGGCGGCCGCGCGGCAGCACCTTCACCAGCCCGCGGAAGACCGCGTACCCGACGACAGTCGTGACGATCGCCATGTCGGTGATGTTCACGCCGAGCGCGGTCAGACCGCCGTCCGCGAAGAGGATGCCCTGCATGAGCAGCACGACGGAGACACAGAGGACCCCTGTGTAGGGGCCGACGAGTATCGCTGCCAGGGCGCCGCCGAGCAGATGTCCGCTGGTCCCGGCCGCGACCGGGAAGTTCAGCATCTGCACGGCGAAGATGAACGCCGCGACCAGTCCGGCCAGCGGCGCCGTCCGTTCGTCGAGCTCGCGGCGCGCGCCGCGCAGGCTCACGGCGATGGCGCCGGCGGCGACTGCGCCGGCGGCGGCCGACACGGGGGCGTCTATGAATCCATCAGGCACATGCACCGTTCGATGATAGAGCCTTGTTGCGAACGGCTTGCAAGAGCGTGGGCTCGCGAATTACCGCCAGGCTGTGACATTCGGCGGCACCGGAAGCGCATTCCGGAAAATATGCGACATTGGAGTGGAAGCGGATGCACAGCTTTCGCACAGGTGACGCAGCGTAAGGGGCCCTCCCCATGTCCGTAGTCGAGCAGTACGCGCGAGCCCACATCGTCACGGACGCCGACGCCGCCCGCGTCGATCCCGACGCCGTCCCGGTGATCCTGCGCTACGACCCCGAGTCCGACCCACGCTCGGTCCGCGTCGGCCTGCCCGGCCCGCACGAGTGGACCTTCTCCCGCGCCCTGCTGGAACAGGGCCTGCGCGCCCCGGCCGGCTCCGGCGAGGTCCGGGTCTGGCCGTGCGGCCGGGTGCAGGCCGTCGTCGAGTTCCACTCGGCCCAGGGCGGCGTCTCGGTGGTCCAGTTCGAGACAAAGACGCTGGTGAGGTTCCTGCGGCGGACGTACACCGCCACCGCCGCGCCGGTGGCGCACCGAACCGGCTGATCAGCTGCCCATCTTCAGCAGTGACGCCACGATCGGGCCCGCCGTGTCGCCGCCGTGGCCGCCCGCCTGGACGACGCCCGCCGCCGCGAGGTCGCCGCGGTACGCCGTGAACCAGCCGTTGGGCTTCTTCTGGCCGTCGACCTCCGCGGAGCCGGTCTTCGCGCCGACGTTGCCGTAGACCCCGGACATCGCCTCCGCCGCCGTGCCGTAGGCCGCCGTGTACGACATCAGCTCACGCAGCTGCGAGAGCGTCGACGACGACATCGTGCGGGACGCGGTCGCCAGGGTGCGGTTGTCGACCGTAGGGGAGACCAGGTACGGCTGGCGGAAGACGCCCGACTCGATCGTCGCGGAGACCGACGCCATGTTCAGCGGGTTCATCCGGACCCCGCCCTGGCCGATCAGCGACGCCGCCATCTGCGCCTGCGACTGCACCGGCACCGAGCCGTCCATCGACGAGACGCCGATCGCCCAGTTGTTCATCGACAGCCCGAAGACCTGCTGCGCCTGCTTGGTCAGGTCGTCGTCTTCCAGCTTCTTCGCCTGGCTGATGAAGGCTGTGTTGCAGGAGCGCGCGAAGCTCGCCTTGAAGGTGCCGCCGTTGATCGAGAAGTCGTCGTCGTTGTGGAACTTCCAGCCGCCGTAGGTGACCGTCTTGGGGCAGGGGTGCACCTTGTCCGCCGACGCCAGGCCCTTCTCGATCAGCAGCGTCGACGTGATGACCTTCATCGTGGAACCGGGGGCAAGGGAGCCCTGGAAGGCCGTGTTGAAGCCGTGCGAGGAGTTCGCGACGGCCAGGATCTCGCCGGTCGAGGGGCGCATCAGCACGACCGACGCCCGCTCCTTGGCGGCCACCTGCTGCTCCGCGGCCGCCTGGAAGGTCGGGCTCAGCGTCGTCTTCACCGTGCCCGGAGTGCCCTTGCTGAGCGTCAGCAGCGTCTTGTCCGCGGACTTGGACGACTTGGCGCGGATCACCTGGAGCTCGATGCCCGCCTTGCCGCCCGCCTTCTTGCCGTACTTCTCGCGCAGCCCGTCAAGGACCGTGCCCAGGGACGGGTACTTGGCGGCGGTCAGCTCACCGCCGTCCCGGTCGAGCGCCTTGATCGGCGGGGTGCCGGACTCGCCTGTGACCAGGGTGTCGCCGTCCGCCAGATCCGGGTGGACGACCGCGGAGTGCCAGTCGACCAGCGGCTTGCCGTCGCTGGTGCGCCGTACGACCGTGAAGGAACTGTCGTACGTGAGCGGCTTGCTGGTGCCCTTGTACGTCACCGTCGCCTTCACGGAGAAGGGGACCTTGGCGCCGGTGTGCGTGCCCTCGGTGAGCGTGACGTTCGTGATGTGGGCGTCCTTGGTGTAGCCCGTGAGGAGAGCGGTGGCCGCCGTGGAGTCGTCCGTCACGGCGGCCGCCTGCGGCACCTTGCCCAGTTGCCAGGCCGCGAGGAACGTCTTCGCCACGGTGTTGACCTCGGTCGCCGACACCGGGCCGGTCTTTACGGCCTTCTCGTCGGCGTGGGCGGCCGTGTTCGCCGTCCGCTCGTCGGCCGCCGCCCCGGTGCCGTACAGCGCGTACACGCCGACGCCGGCGCCGCCGACCACCACGGCGATCATTCCGCCGATGACAGCCGGCTTCGTCTTCGTCTTCCGTCGCTCGGCGACGAGCCTTCTCTTGCCCACAGTTCCCGAATCCTCCGCGAATTCCCCAGGGTCCCCGTCGCCCCAATAGCGCCCACTGCCCTCACGCTCCTCAACGACGATGACCACCCTAGAGTCCCGCCCTGTGGGGGTGAGTTCAGCCACCAGTTCGTAGCACGGCTGCGACAATCGGCCCGGCCGCGTCCACGCCGTGACCGCCGCCCTGGGCCATGGCCGCGGCGGCGATGTCGTCGCGGTAGCCGGTGAACCAGCTGTTGGACTTGCCCTCGCCGTCGACCTCGGCGGAACCGGTCTTCGCGCCGAAACTGCTGCCGCCGACGCCCGCCATCACGCCCGCCGCGGTGCCGCTGGTGGCGGTGCGGTTCATCATCGCGCGCAGCTGGGCGACCGTGTCACTGGACAGTCCCCGCGCCTTGGCGATCTCGCGGTCGTCGAGGTCGGGCGAGACGAGGACCGGCTGCCGGAAGGTGCCCGTGATCGCGGTCGCCGTCACCGAGGCCATGTTCAGCGGGTTCATCTGGACCTGGCCCTGGCCGATCATGTTGGCCGCGGTGTCCGGGCCGCCGGAGGCGGGGACCGAGCCGTCGAAGGACGGGATGCCGGTCTTCCAGTTGTCCCGGCCGAGCCCGAAGCGGTCCTCGGCCTCCTTGGTCAGCGAGTCCACCTTGACCGAGTCCGCGAACTTCACGAACGCCGTGTTGCAGGAACGCGCGAAGCTCTCGGAGAGGGTCGCGTTCAGGTTCTCCTTCATGCCCTTGATGTTCTGGAAGGTCTGGCTCTGCCAGGCCGCCGTGTCGGGGCAGGGCGCCGGCCCGTTCGCGGTGGTGAGGCCGGTGTCGATGAGAGTCGCGGCACTGATGATCTTCATCGTCGAACCGGGCGCCAGCGTCCCCTGGAACGCGGCGTTGAACCCGTCCTCACGGTGGTTCGCCACCGCCAGCACCTCACCGGTGCTCGGCTTGACGGCCACCACGGACGAGTCGGCGTACTTCTTCACCTGGGTCTCGGCCGCCGCCTGAGCGCTCGCGCTCAGCGACGTCTCCAGCGTGCCCGCCTTGCCCTTGGCGAGGGTCAGCAGCGGGGTGTCGGCGGCACCGTCGGCGACATGCCGGATCGCGAGCTCGACGCCGGGCGTACCGCCCGCCTGCTCCCCGTACTTGGCGCGCAGTTCGTCGAGGATCGGCCCGAGCGAGGGGTACTTCTCCTTCGCCAGCACGGCACCGTTGCGGTCCACGGCCTCGATCTCCGGGCTCGCCGACTGCCCCGTGACGAGTAGATCGTCCTTCTTGAGCTCGGGGTGGACGACGGACGCCTCCCAGTCGACCAGGGCCTTTCCGGTGGTGAGTCCGCGCACGACGGTCAGCTCGCTCTTGTACGACAGCGGCTTGGAGTCGCCCTGGTACGACACCTTCGCCTGCACCGTGAAGGGCACGGTGTCACCGGTCGTCGTACCGGGCGTGATCTTCACGTCGGTGATGTACGCGTCATCGCTGTAGGAGGTCAGCAGGGTCTCGGCCGCCGCGTTGTTGTTCGTGAGCGCCGCCGCCTGCGCCGCCAGCCCCTTCTCCCAGGCCGCGAAGAACTTCGTACTCGTCTCCTTGACCTCGGAACCGCTCGGCGGCCCGGACTTCACGGGCGCCGGTCCGCTCGCCCCCGAACCCCCGTCGCCGTTCAGCGCGGACACGATGTTGAAGGCCCCGTACCCGGCCCCACCCACCATCACGGCGAACACACTGCCGATGACGGTGACCTTTACCCCCTTGCGCATGGCGCGTCCCCTCCCCGTTTCGGTCCTCGCACTGTATGTGGCGTGAGAGGCACCTGTGAGGGGGGTTTCCGTTGTTCGACAGAAGAAAGATCGGTCGATAAGCCGGCAAAGGGTGCTCTACGGGCGAGGGTTGGGGCCGTTGGGCCCTTGATGGAAGCTACCCCTCCGCAGATCCTCCCGTTGTCAACCAACGCTGGACCTCGGGGGATTGGGATGCAGTGCCCGAAATGTAACTCCGTCAACGTGCAGCAGCTGCGCGGCTACTGGCAGGACCTCCCTGCCGAGTCGCCGAACAAGAAGAATTTCGCGCCTCCGAACGAGGTGGACGTGCGGCAGTGGCTGGGGCTGCTGGTGATCGTGGCCGGAATCTGGGTGATGTCGACGGGCAGCCTGGGCTGGGGCCTGCTGCTGGCCCTGGGCGGTCTGCTGTGGGGTGCCTACATGGCGGCCCAGGTGCAGCGCTACCGGCTGTCGCTGGAGGAGTACAACGCCTCGCTGATATGCCTGGCCGGCTACCACACGTTCCCCAAGTAGCCGTGGACAGCGCGAAGGCGCCCCACCGAGGTGGGGCGCCTTCGCCGCCGGATCCGCGTTCCGCTAGATCCAGGTATCGAGCCACATTCTCGACCGCCAGTCGTCGTACGGGATCGACGTGCCCGTGTACAGCGGCCAGAAGTAGATGAAGTTCCAGGCGATCAGCAGGACCAGTACGCCCGCCCCCGTCGCGCCCGCCACGCGGCGGGTGTCCGTCGAGCCCGGTGGGCCGATGATCGAGCCGATCATCATGGCCACCGCCAGGCAGAGGAACGGCAGGAAGACGACCGCGTAGAACAGGAAGATCGTGCGCTCCTGGTACATGAACCAGGGCAGGTAGCCGGCCGCGATGCCGCAGGCGATCGCGCCCGCGCGCCAGTCGCGGCGGAACAGCCAGCGGTAGAGCACGTACATGATCGCGAAGCAGGCCGCCCACCACAGCAGCGGGGTGCCGATCGCGAGGACCTCGCGGGCGCACTTGCCGCCGGTGTCGGTGGGGCAGCCGTCCTTGCCGGGGGCGGGGGACTCGTAGAAGTACGAGACCGGGCGGCCCAGGACGATCCAGCTCCACGGGTTCGACTGGTACGTGTGCGGGGACGAGAGGCCGACGTGGAACTCGTAGACCTCGTGCTCGTAGTGCCACAGGCTGCGCACCCAGTCCGGGAGGAACGTCCAGTTGCCGCCCTTCCCGGCGCCCGCGGCCCAGTCGCGGAAGTAGCCGCCGGTGCCGTCGGCCGGGGAGAGGATCCAGCCGATCCAGGAGACGAAGTACGTGACGATCGCGACCGGGACCGTGGCCAGGAACGTGAGGCCCGTGTCGTACTTGAGGACCGCGAGGTACGGGTTCCGGGCGCCCGCGACCTTGCGCGAGCCGACGTCCCAGAGCAGGGCCATCAGGCAGAAGGCGGCGAGGATGTAGAGGGCGTTCCACTTCGTGCCGAGGGCCAGGCCCAGCATCAGGCCCGCCAGCCAGCGCCAGGGGCGCCAACCGAAGCGGGTGTGCTCCGCCGTGTACGCGTCCGGGCGGACCCGGCCGTCCGCGTCGGCGGGCAGCGCGGCCGCGAGTTTCTCGCGCACCCGGTCGCGGTCGACGACCAGACAGCCGAACGCGGCCAGCACGAAGAACATCAGCACGCCGTCGAGCAGCGAGGTGCGGCTCATCACGAAGTGCAGGCCGTCCACCGCCATCAGCGCGCCCGCCAGGCAGCCCAGGAACGTGGAACGGAACAGCCGGCGGCCGATCCGGCACAACAGCAGGACCGACAGCGTGCCCAGCACCGCCGTCATGAACCGCCAGCCGAACGGATTGAACCCGAACATCAGCTCGCCGAGCCCGATCATGTACTTGCCGACCGGCGGATGCACGACGTACGCCGCGTCCGCGGGGATCGACACATGTCCGCCGGTGGACAGGATCAGGTCGTTGGCGTTCTTGTCCCAGTTGACCTCGAAACCGCGGTGGACGAGCGCCCACGCGTCCTTCGCGTAGTACGTCTCGTCGAATATCACCGCCTTCGGGCTGCCCAGGTGGTAGAAGCGCATCACGCCCGCCATCAGCGTCACCAGCAGCGGACCACCCCAGCCCGACCAGCGGGTGAGGCGCTCGGCCAGCTCGTGCCGGATGCCGAGCGCCGCCCAGATACGGGGGCTCGGCTGGGCGTACGGCGGCACCAGCCGGTCGCGGACATCACTGTCGGGCCCCGCCGAATATCCGAAACGGCGCAGCCGCTGCTGCCACGACGGCCGTTGCTCTTGGGGGGCCTGGCCCTGGCGAGTGTCCGTGGAGTCCGTGGACGACGCTGTACTGGTCACCGCGCCATCGTAGGGAACGGCGCTGTGTGAGTCCCGTGCATGCCCCGTACCGGTCCGGATGCGTTCGGTTTGGGCGGCCCCTGGGAGGATGGGAGCGTGACTGGAACCCTCGTACTCGCAGGCACCCCCATCGGCGACACCGCGGACGCTCCGCCCCGGCTCGCCGAGGAGTTGGCCGGTGCCGACGTCGTCGCCGCCGAGGACACCCGACGGCTGCGCCGGCTGACCCAGGCGCTGGGCGTGACGCCCAAGGGGCGCGTGGTGTCGTACTTCGAGGGCAACGAGAGCGCCCGGACGCCCGAGCTGGTCGAGGAACTCCTCGGCGGCGCGCGCGTGCTGCTCGTCACGGACGCCGGGATGCCGTCCGTCTCCGACCCCGGATACCGGCTGGTCGCCGCGGCCGTCGAGAAGGACATCAAGGTGACGGCGGTGCCGGGCCCGTCCGCCGTGCTCACCGCGCTCGCCCTGTCCGGGCTGCCCGTCGACCGGTTCTGCTTCGAGGGGTTCCTGCCCAGGAAGGCCGGCGAACGGCTGTCGCGGCTGCGGGAGGTGGCCGAGGAGCGGCGCACGCTTGTCTACTTCGAGGCCCCGCACCGGCTCGACGACACCCTCGCCGCGATGGCCGAGGTCTTCGGCGCCGAGCGGCGGGCCGCCGTCTGCCGGGAGCTGACCAAGACGTACGAGGAGGTCAAGCGCGGTCCGCTCGCCGAGCTGGCCGCGTGGGCCGCGGAGGGCGTACGGGGTGAGATCACCGTCGTCGTCGAGGGCGCCCCGGAGAAGAGCGGCGAGGAACTCGACGCCACCGAACTGGTCCGGCGTGTGCGGGTGCGCGAGGAGGCGGGGGAGCGGCGCAAGGAGGCGATCGCGGCCGTGGCCGCCGACGCGGGGCTGCCCAAGCGGGAGGTTTTCGACGCCGTCGTGGCCGCGAAGAACGCGGGTCCCGCGGGGGCGTGAGCCGGGGGCGTGAAAGAGGGCGCGCGAGACGGCGCGCATGCCCTCTGAGCAGGGCGCATTTCGTTTGAGCGTGCGCCCTGTGCTGCGCCCCATGCGGGGGCAAAGGACCATGGTGAAAAGCAAAGCCCGGACCGGGTGAGCGAGGCGTTCCGGCAAGGGATCGCCAAATCGCCTCCAACACTCGACAGGGCTGATGCGTTCGCGCCGGTAGAAGCGTCCACTGGGTTGTGGGACACACCCGTCCTTTGTCCAGCGGACAAGAGGAGCTGGCATGAGTGAGATCGCAGGGCAGACCGGCCTCCGCGGCGCGGCTACCGCAGTCGTCAACGAGTCTTATTCCTTCGCCTGCATGCGTTGCGGGCACGGCTGGGAGCAGTCGTACGAGATCGAGCACCACAAGGACGCCGAGGGCCACGACTTCGTCATGTATGTGGCGAACGGCCGGGTCGTCCCGTCTCCGCTGAGCCGGCCCGAGTGCCAGAACTGCGACGGCCATGTCGTGCGCATCATGCGTGCCGGGCAGGTCTCGTCGGTACATGAGGCAGCGCTGCGCCGCCCGCCGGTCCAGGCACGGTCGGCCGAGGGGCAGTCGGAGACGGCAGCGGGCGAGGCCGAGACCGAGACCGGGCCGGAGGGGCTGCCCAAGGAGCACCACCACTGGCATCTGTCCGACCTCCTGCACCCCTTCCACCACCGCAAGGCGAGCTGATCCCGCTCGGCCGCTGGGGCCTGTCCGGCGGATCAGGTCGCAGGAAAGCTACGGCACTCCATAGACGCGGGCGAGCGGGGTGTGGTGCGTGCAGCTGCAAGGCGGAGGAGGGAGTCGAAGCGGAGCTTCGGCGACCGACGACAACGCGGCAGATGTGCGTGCCACACCCCGCGTCTGCGGCATGATCCGCCGGACAGGTCCCAGGCAGGCGTGCCCCTTTCGTAGGATCGGGGCATGCCTTCCTCCAGCGAGAAGAACGCGGCGCCGCCGCTCCCGGAGCCCCTCCAGGTGCCGGTCGCCGACTCCCACACCCACCTCGACATGCAGTCCGGCACGGTGGAGGAGGGTCTCGCCAAGGCCGCGTCGGTGGGTGTGGCGACGGTCGTGCAGGTGGGCTGCGACATACGGGGCTCGCAGTGGGCCGCCGAGACGGCCGCCGCGCACGACAGCGTTCACGCGACCGTCGCCCTGCACCCCAACGAAGCCCCCCGGATCGTCCACGGTGACCCCGACGGCTGGTCCCGGCAGGGCGCGCGGCAGCCCGGGGGCGCGGGGGCGCTCGAAGAGGCGCTCATCGAGATCGACCGCCTGGCCGCGCTCCCCCAGGTCAAGGGTGTCGGCGAGACCGGCCTCGACTACTTCCGCACCGGGCCCGAGGGCAAGGAGGCGCAGGAGCGCTCCTTCCGCGCCCACATCGAGATCGCCAAGCGGCACGGCAAGGCGCTCGTCATCCACGACCGCGACGCCCACGCGGACGTGCTGCGCGTCCTGAAGGAAGAGGGCGCCCCCGAACGGACCGTGTTCCACTGCTACTCCGGCGACGCCGACATGGCCGAGGTGTGCGCCGGCGCCGGCTACTACATGTCCTTCGCCGGGAACGTCACCTTCAAGAACGCCCAGCACCTCCGCGACGCCCTCGCCGTCGCCCCCCTGGAGCTGGTCCTCGTGGAGACCGACGCGCCCTTCCTGACGCCTGCGCCGTACCGCGGACGGCCCAACGCCCCGTATCTCATTCCGGTCACGGTGCGCGCGATGGCCGCCGTGCGCGGCATCGACGAGGACGCGCTGGCGACCGCCCTCGCGGCCAACACGGCACATGCCTTCGGCTACTGACGCATAATCTTTGCGACCGTGTGTAGTTGCGTCGCTTTGGAGAGTGACGGACCCTCCGCTAGGTTCTGGTGGCCCGATCCTGACCCCTCTGGCCTTCTGGACCTTCTGGAGCGTGTCGGCGTGAGCAGCAACTCGCAGTACGAGACGTACGAGCCACCGGCGTACGGCGCCTTCGATCCGCACGAGGCGGAGACGGTGGCGGCTGGGGTGTACGGGGCGTACGAGGACACGTACCGGCCGGCGTACGAGGCATACGAGGTGCCCGAGCCGTCGCTGCCGCGCCAGACGGGGAGTGTGTCGTCCGGAGGGGCGCAGGCGCCCGTTGCGCGCGCCGGGAGTGGACCGCGCCCCGCGCGTCGGCACAAGGCGCGCTACACCGAGCGCTCGGACTCCGCGATGCGCCGGCTGGTGCCCCAGGCGCTGGTCGTCGCGTTCCTCGCGGGCGGCACCACCGCCTTCGTCGCCAAGGACAAGGCGATCGAGCTGAGCGTCGACGGGAAGCCGCGCACGCTGCACACCTTCGCGGACGACGTCACCGAGCTGCTCGCGGAAGAGGGCGTACGCGTGGGCGCGCACGACGTGGTGGCGCCCGCCCCCGGCACGGCGCTCGGCAGCGGCGACGAGGTCGCGGTGCACTACGGGCGCCCCGTACGGCTCACGCTCGACGGTCAGCGGCGCGAGGTGTGGACGACGGCGCACACCGTGGAGGAGGCGCTCGATCAGCTGGGGGTGCGTGCGGAGGGCGCGTACCTGTCGGCTTCGCGCTCCCTGAAGATCGGGCGCGAGGGGCTCGCCCTGGACGTACGCACCGAACGCACGGTGACGATCATGGCGGACGGCCGGGCGCGCACCGTCCGCACGAACGCCGCGACCGTCGGCGAGGCCGTCGAGGAGGCGGGGGTCACCCTCCACGGACAGGACGCCACCTCCGTCGCGCAGGAGAGCTTCCCGCGCGACGGACAGACGATCACCGTGCTGCGGATCACCCGGACGAAGGAGGTCCGGGAGGAGCCGATCCCGTTCGAGGTGCGACGGACGGACGACCCCTCCCTGTTCCGGGGCACGGAGGTCGTCGAGCGGGCGGGGCAGGCCGGGATGCGCCGGGTCACGTACGCACTGCGAACCGTCAACGGGGTCAAGCAGAAGCCGCGCTGGGTGGAGTCCGAGCTGGTGCGCGAGCCACGGGCCCAGCTGGTGAAGGTGGGGACGAAGCCGCTCCCGACGTCGGTGCAGGGGGCCGACCACCTGAACTGGCAGGGGCTGGCGGCGTGCGAGTCCGGAGGCCGCCCCGGAGCGGTGGACCCGTCGGGAACGTACGGGGGCCTGTACCAGTTCGACACACGCACCTGGCATGGCCTCGGCGGCAGCGGCCGCCCGCAGGACGCACCGGCGGCGGAACAGACGTTCCGCGCGAAGAAGCTGTATGTGAGGCGGGGGGCGAGCCCTTGGCCGCATTGTGGGGTGCGGTTGTACGGGTGAGGGGGCTGCTCTTCGAGCTCGTGTTCTCAACCAGCCGAGTCGGGCCGTGGGTGGGCATAGGTCGGGGGTCTGGGGGCGGAGCCCCCAGCGAGGCCGGCCCCAACGCGGGGCAACCTGGGACGGCGCGCTCACTACCGCCCCGTACCCTGGACCAGTGAGTACCAGCCCCGCCCCCGACGCCCTCCTGGGCCCCGCCGACATCCGTGAGCTGGCGGCAGCCCTAGGCGTGCGGCCCACCAAACAGCGTGGCCAGAACTTCGTGATCGACGCGAACACGGTCCGCCGTATCGTCCGTACCGCAGGGGTACGCCCCGACGACGTGGTCGTAGAGGTAGGCCCGGGGCTCGGCTCGCTCACCCTCGCGCTGCTGGAGGCAGCGGACCGGGTCACGGCGGTCGAGATCGACGACGTACTGGCGAGCGCGCTGCCCGCGACCGTGGCCGCCCGGATGCCGGACCGCGCCGACCGGTTCGCGCTGGTGCACTCCGACGCGATGCACGTGACCGAGTTGCCGGGCCCCGCGCCGACCGCGCTGGTGGCGAACCTGCCGTACAACGTCGCCGTGCCCGTGCTGCTGCACATGCTCGACCACTTCCCGACGATCGAGCGCACGCTCGTGATGGTGCAGGCGGAGGTCGCCGACCGGCTCGCCGCGCCACCCGGTTCGAAGGTGTACGGCGTGCCGAGCGTGAAGGCGAACTGGTATGCCGAGGTGAAGCGGGCCGGTGCCATCGGGCGCAACGTCTTCTGGCCCGCGCCGAACGTCGACAGCGGGCTGGTCTCGCTCGTCCGGCGGACCGAGCCGATCAAGACCACCGCCTCCCGGCGCGAGGTCTTCGCGGTCGTGGACGCCGCCTTCGCCCAGCGGCGCAAGACCCTGCGGGCCGCGCTCGCCGGATGGGCGGGGTCGCCCGCGGCCGCCGAGAAGGTGCTGGTCGCCGCCGGGGTGTCGCCGCAGGCGCGGGGCGAGGCCCTGACCGTGGAGGAGTTCGCGCGTATCGCGGAGCACAAGGAGATCGCGGAACACAAGGAGTCCGAGTAAGTGAGCGTGACGGTTCGCGTCCCCGCCAAGGTCAACGTCCAGCTCGGTGTGGGCGCCGCCCGCCCCGACGGCTTCCATGATCTGGCCAACATCTTCCTCGCCGTAGGCCTGTTCGACGAGGTCACGGTCACGCCGGCCGACGAGCTGAGCGTCACCTGCGAGGGCCCGGACGCGGCCCAAGTGCCCCTGGACCGTACGAATCTGGCGGCGCGGGCGGCTCTCGCGCTGGCCGAGCGGTACGGCCTCGACGAACCGGCCGTGCACATCCACATCGCCAAGGACATCCCGGTGGCCGGCGGTATGGCGGGCGGCAGCGCGGACGGTGCGGGAGCGCTGGTGGCGTGCGACGCGTTGTGGGGGACGAGCGCCTCGCGCGACGAACTCCTCGACATCTGCGCCGAGTTGGGCAGCGATGTGCCGTTCAGCCTGGTGGGCGGGGCTGCGCTCGGTACCGGTCGGGGCGAGAAGCTCACCGCGCTGGAGACCGGCGGCACCTTCCACTGGGTGTTCGCGATGGCCGAGCGCGGCCTTTCGACCCCGGCCGTGTTCCGGGAGTTCGACCGGCTGGCGGAGGGCCTGGACATCCCCGAGCCCGTGGCCTCCGGGGAACTCCTGCACGCCCTCGCCAAGGGCGACCCGGACGCGCTCGCCGCCGCCGTCTCCAACGACCTCCAGCCCGCCGCCCTTTCCCTCTTCCCGGAGCTCGCCGACACCCTCGCCGCGGGCCGCGCCGCCGGTGCCCTCGCCGCGCTGGTCTCGGGTTCAGGCCCGACCACGGCGTTCCTCGCGCGCGACCCGGAGTCGGCGTCGAAGGTGGCGGAAGCGCTGCGGACGTCGGGGACCTGCCGCTCGGTCCGTACGGCGTCGGGGCCGGCGCCGGGCGCCATCGTGCTCTAAAGTTCTAAACCTTTTCCGAGCCTCATCCGGAACAGATCACTCCCATTTGTCCGACACGCACAGGGAATTCACGGTTCTTTGGCCTGCAGTGGTGCAGGTTGGGCGGAAGTGGTGAGTAGGGTCCTTTTACCTTCAAGCACTCGCCGTCGCAGGTCGCGGAGCGCGTACCGCACGGTGTCCCCCGAGTGACCCGAGTGAACAGCCCCCGGAAGGCCCCTCAGTGTCAACAACCCCCACACCCGAGCACTCCGACGTACCCTCCCACCGCCGTAAGCGCCCCCTCTCCCGGCGCGGCGTGATCGGCGCCGCGGGCGCGGTCGCCGCCGGCGCCGCCCTCACTCCGGTGGTCTTCGCGGCCACCGAATCGGACTCCACCGCGGATTCCAACTCCGGCACCGAGCCCCAGAAGTTCCCCGCCACCCGTACCGAGGCCGCCACCGGCACCACCGCCACCAGCACCGCCTTCGCCATCTCGTACGTCGGTGTCCGCTGGACCGGCGACGCCGACGGCGCCGGGATCCGGTTCGCGGACGGCAAGTGGCAGGAGCTGAGCGGCGGTTGCGCGACCGTCGAGGGCGGCGGCACGGCGCTGGTCGCGGCGGGGGACGCCACCGCGTACGAGCTGAAGGCGCCGGCCGGGGCCGACGCGAGCGGCGTGCGTTCGCTGGCGATCGACACGACCGGCGGGGCCGACAAGGCCTTCCAGGTGCCGACCGAGCCGACCCGGGTGCGTGGCGTGCGGTACCTGTCGCGGCCGGCGTGGGGTGCCGACGAGTCGAAGCGGTACAAGGACGGGCAGGTCAACTCGCCCGAGGTGTACTACCCGTTGCAGACGATCACCGTGCACCACACGGACACCCCGAACGCCGATCCCGACCCGGCGTCGACCGTGCGCGGCATCTACGAGTACCACGCGGTCACCCTCGACTGGGGCGACATCGGCTACCACTTCCTCATCGACGAGGCCGGCACCGTCTACGAGGGCCGCTACTCCGGCGACGACGGCATCCCGGCCTTCGACAAGGACGGCAAGCTCGTCACCGCGTTCCACACGGCGGGCTTCAACTCCGGCAACCTCGGCATCGCGCTCCTCGGCACGCTGACCGGGCAGCCGCCGACGGACGCGGCCAAGGCCTCGCTGATCCGCCTGATCAAGGTCATCGCCCGCTTCAAGGGCCTGGACCCGCAGGCGCAGGTCACCTTCGTCAATCCGGTCAACGGCGTGACGAAGGACGTCAACACGGTCAGCGGCCACCGCGACTGGCTGCAGACGGAATGCCCGGGCCAGACGATGTACGACCTCCTCACCGAGGTCCGCGCGGCAGCTGCCGCAACTGGCTGATTCACAACGGTGTCGAGAGGCCGGCGAAAGTCGGCCTCTCTCGTATGAACCTGCACAAATATGCAGGTCAATTGTTACCTACGTCACCGCAATCTAATGTTCGCCATTCCGCCCCATGGTCCCTTTCGCGCCATCTGGCACATGGGAACGGGTGGCATGATCGGCCGTCCCCGGTCTTCTGTTACCGGCGGTACTTCCTGGACGCGGCCCCCTGTCCGCGCCTCGGGCGAGAGGAACTTCCCCCCATGGGCCACATGGATCACTTCAGTGCCGGATGGGTCACCCCCGTCCTTTCCTATGTCATGGCAGTCGTGGGCTCGGCGCTCGGACTGCGCTGCACCGTAAGGGCGTTGGAGGCGGACGGAGCCTCCAAGCGCAACTGGCTGGTGCTGGCCTCCCTCGCCATCGGCTCCGGCATCTGGACCATGCACTTCGTTGCGATGCTCGGCTTCAGCGTCGACGGCTCCCCGATCCGCTACGACGTCCCGCTGACCATCCTCAGCCTGCTGATCGCCGTCGCGGTGGTCGCGGCCGGCATCTTCACCGCCGGTTACGGACGCTCGCGCGTGACGTCCGTCGTACTCGCCGGACTCGGCACCGGACTTGGCGTCGCCGCCATGCACTACACGGGCATGGCCGCGCTCAACCTGCACGGTCAGGTCGACTACGACCCGGCCATGGTCATCGCCTCCGTCGTGATCGCGATCGTCGCCGCGACCGCCGCGCTCACCCTCACGCTCATCGTCCGCGGACCCGTGCTGGCCAGCATCGCCGCGCTCGTCATGGGGCTCGCGGTGGTCAGCATGCACTACACCGCGATGTACGCCGTGAGCATCTCCCTCGACCCCAGCAGCGCGGCCCTGCCCGGCGCCACCGCCACGGAGTTCATCTTCCCGCTCGCCGTGGTGCTCGGTTCGTTCCTCTTCCTGGCCGCCGCGTACGTCGCTCTGTCCCCGACCGGCAAGCGCGAGGAGTCGGCCGCCGCAGCCGAACTCCTGCGCCAGGTCGAGCTCGCCACGGCCTGATCCATCCCCTCCATCCCCTCCATCCGCTCCACTGTCTCCGCCGAACCCCCCACCCCCGCTGTCCCCCTGAACTCCCCCTGCTCTCCCCCTGAACGAGGTCCCCCATGCGAGTCCTCCGTGCAACAGGCCGGCTGCGACCCAGATCGGTCAGAGCGAAGATCGTCGCCCTGCTCATGCTCCCCATCGTGTCCCTGATGGCACTGTGGGGCTTTGCCGCAGTCACCACCGCGTCCAGCATCGGCGACACGGAGCGTGCCAAGGACGTCAACGCCGAACTCCTCACCCCGGTCGGCGACTTCGTGACCGCGCTGCAGGCCGAGCGGACCGCCGTACTGCGCCACGCGAGCGCGCCGGACGCCTACACGAAGGCCAGGTCGGCCACCGACAAGGCCACTTCCGCACTCCTCGACGGCGTCAACGCCTCCAGCTCGGACGCCGCACTCCTCAACGCGAGTCTGCCGGGGCGCATCGACCGGCTGGAGGCCGACGCCGGTGCGCTGAGCGCCCTGCGCTCCGAGGCGACGGCCAAGGGCGCGGCGCCCGCGACCGTGTTCACGCAGTACTCCACGATCGTCGAGCACGGCTTCGCGGTCACCGGCGCGCTCACCGGCGACAAGACCACCGACGCCGCCTCCGAGGCCCGCGTGGTCCTCGAACTGGCCCGCGCCCGCGAGGCGGTGGCCCAGGAGCAGGCGCTGCTCGACGCCGCCCAGGCGGGCGGCCAGCTCACCCAGGCGCAGTACGCGCTGTTCGTCGGCGCCGTCGCCACCCAGCGCGAGCTGCTCACCCCGGCGGTCGCCGACCTGAAGGCCACGCACCGGGCGGCGTACCAGGAGGTCCTGGACAGCGACGAGTTCGCGAGCATGCGGGCCGTCGAGAACCGGGTGCAGAGCGCGGGCCCCGGGGCGTCGGCGGTGTCGGCGGGCTTCCTCAAGGACTGGGACGCGGCCGTGGACAGCGTGTTCGCGGGCATGACCAAGGCCGAGACGCGCGCCGGTACGGGCGCCACCGCCAAGGCCGATCCGTTCGGCTGGGACACGTTGGGCGCCTCGGGCGTAGCGGTGGTCCTCGGCCTGGTAGGCGTACTGCTGTCTCTTCTGGTCTCGGTGCTCGTCGGCCGAGGCCTGATCGTCGAACTCCTCGACCTGCGCAACTCCGCCCTTGAGGTGGCCGGCCGCCGCCTCCCGCAGGCCATGCGCAAGCTGCACGCCGGTCAGGGCGTCGACATCGACGCCGAGGCCCCCATGCGACGCCTGGTCGGTGACGAGCTGGCCCAGGTGGGCACGGCCCTGACCGCCGTCCAGCGGGCCGCGCTGAAGGCGGCCTCCGAGCGGGCCGAGCTGCTCAGCGGCATCTCCGGGGTGTACGTCAGCCTCGCGCGCCGCAGCCAGGTGCTGCTCCACCGCCAGCTGGACCTGCTCGACACCATGGAGCGGCGCCAGCAGGACGAGGCCGAGCTGAGCGACCTGTACCGCGTCGACTACCTCGCGACCCGGATGCGCCGCCACTCCGAGAGCCTGCTCATCCTGTCCGGGATCGCGCCGGGCCGTGGCTGGCGGGACCCGATCCCGCTGTCGGACATCCTGCGTGCCGCCGTCGCCGAGGTCGAGAACACCACGCGCGTCCAGATCTGGGCGGTGCCGCGTGTCTCCGTGGCGGGCGGCTCGGTCGCCGACGTCATCCACCTCCTCGCCGAACTCGTCGAGAACGCCACCTCCTTCTCGCCGCCCAGCACCCAGGTGCAGCTGCGGGCCGCGCGGATGCGGGACGGCGGTGTGCTCATCGAGGTCGAGGACAGCGGCTTCGGCATGAACGAGGACGCGATGGCCGACGCCAACAGCAAGATCCAGTCCGAGAAGGTCGACCTCCTCGACGCCAAGCAGATCGGCCTGTTCGTGGTGAACCGGCTGCGCGAGCGGCAGGGCCTGCGCGTGGAACTCCGCTCGTCGGCGAACGGCGGCGTCACGGCAGCGGTCCTCATACCGGAGATCCTGGTCCAGGACGACATGCCGGGCGCTTCCGGGGGCCGTGGGCTGGCTCCGGCGTCGGCGCTGATCCAGCGGGGTTAGTGACGCGCGTAGGAGATCGTTTAGAGGTCAGGGAACAGCGGTGCGCCCCGGGTGAGTTGCCCCCGGGGCGCACTTGCTTGTGAACGGAAGCCTCAGAGGTTCAGGGACCTCAGAAGGTGAGCTTCCAGCTGTTGATGTAGCCGGTGTCCGCGCTGTAGACGTCCTGGACCTTGAGCTGCCAGGTCCCGTTGACCGTCGTCTCGCTGGACGCGTCGACCGTGTAGGTGGCGTCGACGTTGTCCGTGGAGTCGGAGGAGCTGCTGCTCTTCAGACGGTAGGTCGAGCCGTCCGGGGCGACCAGGTCGATGACGAGGTCGCCGCGGTAGGTGTGGACGATGTTGACGTACACGGACAGGTCGCTGGGCGCGCTGCCGGTGATGCCGCTGACGGTGATCGGCGAGTAGACGGCCGAGCCAGCGTCCGGGATGGACACGTCGGTCGTCGACTCGAAGGCGGTGCCGGTGTCGCCGCCGTCGTCGTCCCCGTCACCGGCCGGGGTGACCTGGAGCAGCAGGTTGGGGCTGCCGGTGCCGACGCTGGTGAGCGTGCCGCTGGAGGCGGCCGAGGTCAGCGCGGTGGACACCTGGGCCGGCGTGGCGCTCGGGTTCTCGCCGAGGTAGACGGCCGCCGCGCCGACGACGTGCGGGGTCGCCATCGACGTACCGGAGAGGGTGGCGGTGGCGGAGTTGGAGGTGTTGTAGGACGACAGGATGCTCGATCCCGGCGCGAAGATGTCCAGGATGGAACCGTAGTTGGAGAAGGACGACCGGGCGTCGGCGCTGGTGGTGGCGCCCACGGTGATCGCGGTGGAGACGCGGGCCGGGGAGTACGAGGACGCGTTGGCGTTGTCGTTGCCCGCCGCGACGGCGTAAGTGACGCCCGCCGCGATGGAGTTGGCGACGGCGGTGTCGAGGGTGGTGTCCGCGCTGCCGCCGAGCGACATGTTGGCGACGGCCGGGAACACGGCGTTCTCGGTCACCCAGTCGATGCCGGCGACGACACCGGCGGTCGTGCCGGAGCCCTCGTCGTCGAGGACGCGCACGGCCACGATCTTGGCTGCCTTGGCCACGCCGTACGTGGTGCCCGCGATCGTGCCGGCGACGTGTGTGCCGTGCCCGTTGCCGTCGTCGGCGGTGGAGTCGTCGTCGACCGCGTCGTAGCCGTAGGAGGCGCGGCCGGAGAGCTCGGTGTGGGTGATGCGGACGCCGGTGTCGATGACGTACGCCGTCACGCCGCTGCCCGCGCTGGACGGGTAGGTGTAGGCGGAGTCGAGGGGCAGGTCGGCCTGGTCGATGCGGTCGAGGCCCCAAGTGGGGCTGGACTGCGTGTCGTTGAGGTGCACGGTCTTGTTCGTGGCGACCGAGGCGACGGCCGGGTCGGCGGCGAGCCGCTTGGCCTCGGTCTCGGTCATCTCGGTCGCGTACCCGTTCAGGGCGGCCGTGTAGGTCTGCTCGACCTCGGCGCCGTAGCGGGTGGCGAGCGCCTTGCCCTTGCTGGAGGCGGCGGTGTAGCCCGCGCTGTCCTTGAGGGTGACGATGTAACTGTCCTTGATGGCACCGGCGGCGTCGGCGCCGAGGATCACGCCTTCGGCGGGGGCCGCGGACGCGGGGGCGACGGTCGCGGTACCGACGGCGAGGACCGCGGCGGCGGAGACGAGAGCGGCGAGGGCACCGCGTCTGCGACGTGTGGGGGAGTGCGGACCGAACATGGGGAGGGTTCCCCTCTCGTGGAGTGGGCACGGGGGTGGAGCCGTGGGGGGTGGCGGTCCTGCGGGGATACCGTGGCGTCTTTGACGAGATCACGTCAATGAGGGGAATCCCTACGTCCGGGTAGGGGGTCGGAGCCTTGCAGCTCAGGCCTGCTGCATTCAGCCCGTCCGGCGTTTGAGGGGGGCGAGGAAAACGCGGCGGAGGGATCATCCGCCCGGCCGATTACCCTGGAGGGTCGAGCGACCCCCGCGTCAGGAGAGTAATGGCCGTCAATCTGGTCAATGTCGAGAACGTCAGCAAGGTGTACGGCACCCGTGCCCTCCTCGACGGCATCTCCCTCGGCGTCTCGGAAGGGGACCGCATCGGCGTCGTGGGCCGCAACGGCGACGGCAAGACCACCCTCATCCGCATGCTCGCCAAGCTGGAGGAAGCCGACACCGGCCGCGTCACCCACAACGGCGGCCTGCGCCTCGGCGTCCTCACCCAGCACGACTCCCTCGACCCGGCCGCCACGGTCCGCCACGAGGTCATCCGCGACATGGCCGACCACGAGTGGGCGGGCAACGCCAAGGTCAGGGACGTACTGACCGGCCTCTTCGGCGGCCTCGACCTCCCCGGCTTCCCCCAGGGCCTGGACACCGTCATCGGCCCCCTCTCCGGCGGCGAGCGCCGCCGTATCGCACTGGCCAAGCTGCTCATCGAGGACCAGGACCTGATCGTCCTCGACGAGCCGACCAACCACCTCGACGTCGAGGGCATCTCCTGGCTCGCCCGCCACCTGCGCGAGCGCCGCTCCGCGCTCGTCTGCGTCACCCACGACCGCTGGTTCCTCGACCAGGTCTGCACCCGCATGTGGGACGTGCAGAAGGGCGACGTCTACGAGTACGAGGGCGGCTACTCGGACTACGTCTTCGCCCGCGCCGAGCGCGAGCGCATCGCCGCCACCGAAGAGGTCAAGCGGCAGAACCTGGTCCGCAAGGAGCTCGCCTGGCTGCGCCGCGGCGCCCCGGCCCGTACATCCAAGCCCCGCTTCCGCGTCGAGGCCGCCAACGAGCTGATCGCGGACGTACCGCCGCCCCGGGACACCTCCGAGCTGATGAAGTTCGCCTCGTCCCGGCTCGGCAAGACGGTGTTCGACCTGGAGGACGTGACCGTCCAGGCCGGCCCCAAGGTGCTGCTCAAGCACGTGACCTGGCAGCTCGGCCCCGGCGACCGCGTCGGTCTCGTCGGCGTGAACGGCGCCGGCAAGACCTCCCTGCTGCGGGCCATGGCCGAGGCCGCCCGCAGCGAGGGCGAGACGCAGCCGGTCGCCGGCAAGGTCGTCGTCGGCAAGACGGTCAAGCTCGCCTACCTCTCCCAGGAGGTCGGCGAACTCGACCCGGAACTGCGGGTGTTGCAGGCGGTCCAGGCCGTCCGCGACCGCGTCGACCTCGGCAAGGGCCGCGAGATGACCGCCGGGCAGCTGTGCGAGACGTTCGGCTTCAACAAGGACAAGCAGTGGACGCCGGTCGGCGACCTGTCCGGCGGTGAGCGGCGCCGGCTCCAGATCCTGCGCCTCCTCATGGACGAGCCGAACGTCCTCTTCCTCGACGAGCCCACCAACGACCTGGACATCGAGACCCTGACCCAGCTGGAGGACCTCCTCGACGGCTGGCCCGGCTCGATGATCGTCATCTCCCACGACCGGTTCTTCGTCGAGCGCACGACGGACAACGTCTACGCCCTTCTCGGCGACGCCACTCTGCGGATGCTGCCGCGTGGAATCGACGAGTACCTGGAGCGGCGTCAGCGCATGGAGGCGGCGGTCGTGGCCGCGACCCCCGTGACGGTGAAGGCCGTTCCGGAGAAGAGCGCCGCCGACCAGCGCGCCGCCAAGAAGGAGCTCCAGAAGGTCGAGCGGCAGCTCGACAAGCTCAACGACCGGGAGACCAAACTGCACGCCCAGATCGCCGAGAACGCCACGGATTTCGCCAAGGTCGCCGAACTCGACGCCGAGCTGCGGGACTTGGCGGGCGAGCGCGACGAACTGGAGCTGCGTTGGCTGGAGTTGGCCGAGGACGCGTAAATCCCGTGCCGGGACACGCAGGCGCATAACGGCGGTATCACGGGCCGGTTCACCCTTGGGAACAGGGGCGGAACCGGCCCGTTCGCATGGGGTTCCAAGTGATAGAAAGAGCCGCCTGAGACCTGCACGTTCAGCGAGACCGGGGGAACCGCGCGGATGACTCGGCCGCCCAACCGCCGTCCCTTCAAGGGCAGGCCGACACTGATCATCGGGGCCGCGGTGGCGGCGCTGCTCGTCATCGGCGGCACCGTCTTCGCGACGACCGGCGACGACGGCGAGGTTGCGACCGCCGGGAAGAGCGACGCGGTCAGGCCCTCCGGCTCGGACTCGTCCCCCGACGCCACGGTCGAGGACCTCAACAGGGGCCGCTGGGCCGGCGAGGCCAAGGTGCTCTGGTTCAAGGACGCGCCCGACAACGTACCCGGTACCGGTGCCGACGCCCTCGGCATGTGGGTCACCGGCAAGTCGGTGGTGAAGGCGGCGTACAAACAGCTCCTGGCCTTCAACATCACTGACGGCACGCCGAGTTGGTCCCCGATCGTGTTCCCGCAGAAGATCTGCGCGGTCACCCCGGAGGAGACGTCCGACGGCGAGATCGTCGTCGCGTACATGAGCGGCGGCGACGACCAGGCCGAGTGCGACAAACTCCAGCAGATCGACCTCGACACCGGCGAGAAGGGCTGGACCGCCGAGGTCCCCGACAGCATGCTCGCCCTCGAACTGACCGTCACCGGCGAGACGTTGATGGTCGGCCGCTCGCGATCGGGCACGGCCTACGACATCACCACCGGCAAGAAGCTGTTCGACAGGAAGAGCTACGGCGACGGCTGCTCCCCGGCCGCCTTCGCGGGCGGCGCCAGGCTCATCGCCGTCTCCTCCTGCGACGCGTCCGGGACGGACGAGCACGAGGAGATGCAGGGGCTCGACCCGACGACCGGCGAGGTCAGATGGACCCGGAAGTCGGAGAAGGGCTGGCGGATCGAGCGCGTGTACTCCGTCGACCCGCTGGTCGTCTACAGCACCAATGACGACGACGGCGCCTGGAACATCTCCGCGTTCAAGTCCGACGGCACCTTCCGCTCCCAGGTCCGCGTCGACGAGGACTTCGCCCCCGAGTGCGGCGTGGCCGTCCTCACCCGCGACCTCCAGGGCTGTACGGGCGTGACGGCCGACGCGGACACCCTCTACCTCCCGGTGGTCGACGCGACGGGCGGCGCGGGCGAGATCGTCGCGATCGACCTGGACACCGGCAAGGAGAAGTGGCGGGTCAAGTCCCCCACCGGGGCCGCGATGCTGCCGCTGTCGGTGTCGGCCGGACAGCTGACCGCATACGCCGAGCCGTCGAACGAGTCGTACGGGACGGGCGGGCGCGTCGTGGCGATCTCCACGACCACCCACAAAACGACGACGCGACTCCAGTTGCCGCAGGCCACCGCGGACATCGAGGCGGGCTTCTCGGCGAAGGCGTTCGAGTGGGTGGACGGGCGCTTCTACCTCTCGACGAAGCGCGTGACCGGCAATGCCGAGCCGGCGGAGAAGCTGATACTCGCGTACGGCGAGTGAGGCGGGCCTGTGTGTTGGCGGCCGCGTCCCTGCTCAGGGGTAGGGGCGTGCGCTTACCGCTCATCACCCTCGAATGCGATGAATTTCGGCGATCCGGGGCACTTCTCACCAGTAGGGGGAGCGCAACGTCGAACAAGCGTGTAGCTTCCGGGGGCATGAAGGCGGGGGTGCCGGGGGGCCTCTTTCCGCGCGGACCAGTGGACATCCATAGTGGGCGTCCGTTGGGGTGACTGGGGGGACTGGGGGGTTCTCGATGGGAGTGCGGCTCATGGTGGTCGACGACCACCGACTGCTCGCCGAGGCGTTGGCCTCGGCGCTGAAGCTGCGGGGTCACCGGGTGCTCGCCGCGGCGGCGCCGGCCGCGGGCGCGGCGGAGCTGGTGATCACACGTGCACCTGAGGTGTGCCTGCTGGGCACGGCGACACCGGCCGAGCCAGGAATATTCGACCCGGTGGTGAAGATCAAGCGCGAGCGTCCACAGGTCGCGGTCCTGGTCCTGGGCCCGGTCCCGAGCCCACGCGGCATCGCGGCGGCCTTCGCGGCGGGGGCCTCCGGCTATGTACGGCACGACGAGCGCATCGAGGGCGTGGAGCGGGCGATCATGAAGGCGAGGGCGGGGGAGGCGGCCGTAGCCCCGCAGCTGTTGCAAGGAGCCTTCAGCGAACTGTTGAACCCGGCGGCCCAGCCAGACGACGAGGGCCAACGCCTGCTGCAGATGCTGACGCCGAGGGAGGTCGAGGTCCTGGTCCGCGTGGCCGACGGCGAGGATACGAGGCTGATCGCGGCGGGGATGGGAATCGCGCCGTCCACTGCTCGGACCCACGTCCAGCGGGTACTGATGAAGCTGGGGGTGGGGTCGAGGCTGGAGGCGGCGGCCCTGGCGGCTCGGACGGGCTTGCTGGACCGGGCGGGCCCGGTGCCGCACTCGCCTCCGGGGGAGGGTACGGGGCTGGACTCCTAGCCCTGGGAGAGCGCGCCGGAGCGTATGCCTGCCAGGAGGTGGGCGAGGGCTGTGGCGGTGGTGGTGAGGCGGGTGGCTGGGGTTTCGCTTTCGCGGAGGTGGAGGGTGGCGGGGGCGGCGGCGAGTTCGACACAGGTGTTGCCGTCGCCTCCTTGGGAGAAGGACGACTTCTGCCAGTGAAGGACCCCGGTCATGCTGACTGCCTCACAGTTCCTTGGCGATGCGGTGGATGAAATCCCGTGACGGTACGGGGGAGAGAGCCGCCGTCTCCACCTTACGAAAGAACTTTCGGAAACGGTCCAGCTGGGACTCCGCATCGAGGAATGCCGTTCCGTGGGGGAAGTCTCTGAGAACCGTGTCCAGTCGGGGCAGCGATGCGCCCACGTACATCATCTCGCCGCCGGCCCCCGCAAATCCCGTCACGTCCAGGGGGATGACCCGTACGGTGTGGCCCCGCTCAATCTGCCGCAAGATCTCCCCGAGTTGGGCACGGGCCACCTTGTGGTCGGCCACGAGCACGCGAAGCGCGAACTCGTGGACGATCGTCTCGTATTCGGCGGCATGGTCGCCCTCGATGGCCGCTCTGCGCCGCATCCTGTGCTCGATCCGGGGTTCAAGTTCACTGGGGGGTAGGTCCGGGACCATGTATCCGAAGATCGCGCGAGCATAGTCGGGGGTCTGGAACAGCCCGGGAATGTGGGTGATGACGACCTCGCGGAGGAACTTCGCATGGTGTTCCAGCTCGGCCACGTCCAGGAAGACGGGCGGCAGGACTCCACGGAACTCCTCCCACCAGCCGCGTGTGCGGTCGGTGGCCATGGCGACCAACGCGTCCACCAACTCCCCGTCGGCGCAGGCGTAGT
Organism: Streptomyces sp. JLBG701; assembly: GCF_058544905.1. Classification (NCBI taxonomy): domain Bacteria; kingdom Bacillati; phylum Actinomycetota; class Actinomycetes; order Kitasatosporales; family Streptomycetaceae; genus Streptomyces; species Streptomyces sp. JLBG701. Next base: position 4,761,902 of record NZ_CM178588.1, on the reverse strand, counting down.
GCGCGGCAAGGCGTCGTACCCGCTCCTCGCTGACGCCGGAAAGCCCCGCTTCGACCTGGCTTATTTGGGCCGAGGTCGAGTTGAGCAGGCCCGCGATCTCTCGCGCCTTCAGGCCGGCGGCCTCGCGCAGTCGGCGTAGCTCGGTGCCCAGGCGCACCTGCCGTGCGGTGGGTTGGGTCCTCGGCGCCATGCACACTCCTGTCTCAACCTACGCGTCAGCACGCCTAGTTCGGGTGTCAGATTACGCGACCCGCTTGCGTGAGGAGAAAATTCTCCTCTACTGTCAGTGATGCGACACACACGCTGCGGAAGCGCACCACTCCGCCCTGCCATGACGGCTGCGGCAATGCCACCGCCTGTATCCCCAACTACCCCCCACCTGGAGCTGCCTCATGCCCGAAACCGGCCCCGACCTCTGGGAGTACTCCCTCCGCATCCCGAACGACCCCCGGGCCGTCACCGTCTGCCGCCGCACCCTCCGTCTGATCCTGACCATGCACGGCCTGATCACCCTCGTCGACACCGCCGAGCTGCTCACCTCGGAGTTGGTGTCCAACTCCGTCCTGCACACCAAGGGCCCCGCCGAGCTACGCGTGCGCTGGTCGAACGGCGTGCTGCGCCTCGGCGCGTGGGATGCGAACCCCGAACCCCCCGAGCCTCCAGGGAGGTTGGGAGACCTCACCGACGTGGAGAACGGCCGCGGCATGGCCCTCATCCAAGCCTGCTCCGACCTCTGGGGCTGGCAGCCACTGTCCAGACATGGCAGTCGAGGCAAGTACGTGTGGTGTGACCTTGCCGCTGCGTAGCTCGTTGATCAAGTCGGAAAGAAAGGAGAGCCCATGGTCAGCTCAACACACGAGGCGATGCATCGGATCTTCCAGAAGGATCCAGAACTCCTCACCCGTGCTCTGCAGGACGTGTTAGGTGTTGCCTTCCCCAAGCCCCACGACATGGCCGCCATGAACATCGACCTCACGGAGATCGAGCCGGTCGAGCGTCGCGTGGACACGCTGATGCGGGCGGAGACCAACGAGGGTGCGTACCTCCTGGTCGTGGAGTCGCAGAGGCAGCCGGACGAGAGAAAGCGGGGCAGTTGGCCGTACTACCTCAGCTACCTGTACGAGAAGTTCCGCTGTGAGCCGGTACTCATCGTCACCACGCAGAGCAGCACCACGGCCCGTTGGGCAGCGCAGCCCATTCACCTCGGCGTGCGGGGGTGTCCTTCGCTCACCGTCACGCCTCTCGTGCTGGGCCCGGACAACGTTCCGCTGATCGTGGACGTGCAGGAGGCTGTGGGGGATCCACCCCTTGCGGTGCTTTCGGCGATGACGCATGGCCGGGGCCGGAAGGCTCCCGCCATACTGGAATCGCTGGCAACCGCCCTGGACACCATCGATCCGGACACTGCCGCGGTGTTCGTGCAGTTCGTCGACTCATGCCTGGCCGACCCCCAGGCGAAGCAGATGTGGAGGGACCTGATGACCACGATGCAGTACTTCTGGCGGCACCCCCTCGCCGAGCGGGTACGTGAAGAGGGCGTCGTGCAGGAACGCGCCGCGACAGTCCTCAAGCTCCTTCGACTGCGTGGCATCCCGGTCCCGGACTCGGTGCGTGACCAGGTGCAGGCGTGTTCCGACCTCGACCTGCTGGAAACCTGGGTCGAGCGGGCGCTGCACGCGGAGAAGGCGGAGGATCTGTTCGTCGATGACCGGTCCTGATGGCAAGGTTCCCTGGCGTCTGCCCTCGTACATCTGGCTGGACCACTGGCGCCGAGCGTGGCTGGAGGCGGCGGAACACGCCTTCAGGGAGGGCTATGAGGAGGGCTTCCAGGAGAACCTTGAGCGGTCGGTGATTCTCAGGCTCTTCTTCTGGCGGAGCATCGACGTGCCGGAGTCTGTCAGGCGCAAGCTGCGGGAGAGCAAGGACCTGGCCGAACTCCAAACCTGGCGTCAGCTCGCCTACGACGTCACCGATCCGGCGGACCTGTTCCTGACCGAGTAGCAGTAAGGGGGCCGGACCCGCCCCAGCAGGTACGCGAAGAGGGCCGGATCGAGGACCGTGCCGAGATGACCCTCCGTATCCTGGAGTGGCGTGGCATCTCGGTGCCCGACGTCGTCCGGGAACGAAAACTCTGTTCCGACCTCGATCAGCTCGAAATCTGGGCCCAGCGAGCGGTCCACGCGACCACCGCCGACGACCTTTTTCGGTGATTGGAGCCTTTGGACCAGGCGGTGGGAGGAAAACCGCAGGTCATCGCTGCCGGTCGTGGGCCAAAGGCTCCAATCGCCCCAGCCGTCAGGCGAGACCCTCCGCAGTGCCCTGCGCCTTCTTCGGTGTGCGGGTCGCCATGTAGAGGGCGACACCCCAACCGATGATCGATCCACCGAAGATCAGGTTGATGGCGAGGATCAGCCACCGGTGCTTCGATCCACGGTTGAACGCTATGTACGACGGCAGCAGATAAACCACAGCACAAGCCAGAACAACGGCCATGGTCAGTACAGTTCCCACAACTCACACCCCAACTGGAACAGTGTTTTGCGAGCCGCAACTCTATGCGTACGGGGCCGGATCCGCCCAGGCGATCCCGGCCCCGCCCCGTCCCCCACAGTGAACGTCACCCACCAGGCTCGTCCGGCGTAGGCGTAGGCGGAGCCGTAGGCCTCAGCCACAGCCATGCCAGGAAGAACAGGCCCAACGCCAGCATCCCCAACCCCGTCCACAGGTTGATGTTGATGCCCTCCGACTTGTCGATCTCGGCGTCGGATGCCGTGATGCCCGCGATCGTGACCATGATTCCGTAGATCACGAAGAGGCCGCCGATGATGCGCCGGATGTCGAAGAGGCGGGCCGCTGTCGCGGACTTGCCCTCCAGCTCGGTGACTTCCCGCTGGACGTCCTTCTCGGAATATCCGTGGTGCTCAGGGTGAGACTCGGACTCAGACATGGGTTCTCAACCTCCCCTACTAGAACGAGAACGGGATGTAGCAGGCGGCCGCCAGGATCACGGCGCCCCAGCCGAGCAGCGCCGGCCTGCGGTACCAGGCGTCGTCGCCGACGCCGGGCGGCTCCTCCATGCCGGGGGAGCGGGTGCCGTAGACCAGGCCCTGGAGGTCTTCCTGCGACTTGGGGGCGGTGAAGAGGGAGACGGCGACCATGACGACCGCGCCGGCCACGAAACCGGCGATCGCGGAGACGAAGTTGGCGCCCTGGTCGGAGGGGAAGTCGATGACGCCCTGCTTGTAGAACCAGAAGTAGTTCACCATCGCCGTCACCGTGCCCGCGAGCAGGCCCCAGAAGCCGGACTTGGTCGAGGCGCGCGGCCAGAACATGCCGAGGATGAAGACCACGAACATCGGCACGTTGAAGAAGGAGAACAGTGTCTGGAGGTAGCTCATGATGTTCGAGAACGACGACGCGAGGAACGCCGTGCCGATGGAGGCCAGGACACCGATCGCCGTGATCAGGCGGCCGAAACGGACGTAGTACGTGTCCTCGCGGTCCCTCACCACGTACTTCGCCCAGATGTCCGTCGTGAACACCGTGTTGAAGGAGGAGATGTTGGCCGCCATTCCTGCCATGAACGCGGCCAGCAGGCCCGTCACCGCGATGCCCAGGACGCCGTTCGGGAGCAGGGCCTCCATCAGGTACGGGATCGCGTCGTTGTACTGGAGGTCCGAGTCCGAGGTGCCGATCTTCGGCACCAGCACCGCCGCTACCAGGCCCGGGATCATCACCAGGAAGACGATGAAGATCTTCGGATAGGCGGCGATGAGGGGCGTCCGCTGGGCCGCGGAGAGGTTCTTCGCCGACAGCGCCCGCTGGACCTCCGCGAAGTTCGTCGTCCAGTAGCCGAAGGACAGCACGAAGCCCAGGCCCAGGACGATGGTCAGCCAGTTCGCGCCCAGCGGGTTCGAGGTGCCGATGCCGGTGCCGCCCCACGCCGTGACGAAGTCGTCGCCATGGGTCGCGGTGAGGGAGTCGGTGAGGCCGTCCCAGCCGCCGACCTTCTTCAGGCCGAGCACGGAGAGCGGGATGAGGGCGGCAAGGATCACGAAGAACTGGAGCACCTCGTTGTAGATCGCCGAGGAGAGGCCGCCGAGGGTGATGTACGCGAGCACGAACAGGCCCGCGACGACGATCGACACCCACTCCGGCCAGCCGAGCAGCGCCTCGACGACGATCGCGAGGGCGTACAGGTTCACCCCGGCGATCAGGATCGCGGCGAAGGCGAACAGGATCGAACTCAGCAGGTGGGCGCCCTTGTCGAAGCGCAACAGCAGGAACTCGGGGACCGACCTGACCTTGCTGCCGTAGTAGAAGGGCATCATCACCAGGCCCAGGAAGACCATGGCCGGGATGGCGCCGATCCAGTACCAGTGCACGGTGTAGACGCCGTACTGCGCGCTGTTGGCGGCCATGCCGAGGATCTCGGTGGCGCCCAGGTTGGCGGCGATGAACGCGAGACCGGTGACCCAGGCGGGCAGCGAGCGTCCGGAGAGGAAGAAGTCGAGGCTGGTCTTCACCGAGCGGCGGGCGGCGAAGCCGATGCCCAGGACGACGACGAAGTAGATGCCGAGGATCGTGTAGTCGAGCCAGTCGGTGGGGAGCCGTAGCTCGGCCGCCAGATCGGCGAACGCCAGGTGTGTGGGGGTGTCCATGCAGTCTCGCTTTGCTTGGTGTTCTTTGTTCGGTTGTGACGGTGACGGACGTGGGGTTTTATGATTTGCTGTGTTCGGTTCTGTTTGAAGCTTGGGGATGGATGGAGAGCTCGGAGTGAAGAAGACCTCGACGCGGCTCGCCGACGGTCGTGAGCTCATCTACTACGACCTGCGCGACGACTCGGTACGCGACGCGGTGGACCGGCGCCCGCTGGAGCGCACGGTCACCACTTCGGAGGTACGGCGGGATCCGCTGCTCGGCGACTCGGTGGCGATCGCCTCCCACCGGCAGGGCCGCACCTACCACCCGCCGGCCAACGAGTGCCCGCTGTGCCCGTCCGAGGGTGACCGGCTGAGCGAGATCCCGGACTCGTCGTACGACGTCGTGGTCTTCGAGAACCGCTTCCCCTCGCTGGCCGGCGACTCCGGCCGCTGTGAGGTCGTCTGCTTCACCTCCGACCACAACGCGTCATTCGCCGATCTGACCGAGGAGCAGGCGCGGCTGGTCCTGGACGCGTGGACCGACCGGACGTCGGAGCTGTCCCATCTGCCCTCTGTTGAACAGGTGTTCTGCTTCGAGAACCGCGGCGCCGAGATCGGTGTCACCCTCGGCCACCCGCACGGGCAGATCTACGCCTACCCCTTCACCACCCCGCGTACCGCGCTGATGCTGCGTTCACTCGCAACTCATAAGGAAGCGACCGGCGGAGAGAACCTCTTCGACGCCGTGCTGGAGCGCGAACTCGCCGGCGAGCGGGTCGTCCTGGAGACCGAGCACTGGGTCGCCTTCGTGCCGTACGCCGCGCACTGGCCGTATGAACTGCACCTTTACCCCAAGCGTCGGGTCCCGGATCTGCTCGGGCTCGACGAGGACGCGCGCACAGAGTTCCCCAAGGTCTATCTGGAACTCTTGAAGCGCTTCGACCGGATCTTCGATGGGGGGGATGGCGGGGAAGAAGGTGTGGGCGAGCCCGCGACGCCGTACATCGCGGGCTGGCACCAGGCGCCGTTCGGCGCGCTGGAGGAGTTCGAGGGCGTCAACCGTGACGACTTCGCGCTCCACCTTGAGCTTTTCACCATCCGCCGCACTTCCGGCAAGCTGAAGTTCCTCGCGGGCTCCGAGTCGGGGATGAACGTGTTCATCAACGACATCAGGCCGGAATCCGCGGCCCAGCGACTGCGAGAGGTAGCGAGTTCATGAGTGGGAAGTACCTGGTCACCGGTGGTGCGGGCTATGTGGGCAGTGTGGTCGCGCAGCACCTGCTGGAGGCCGGCCACGAGGTCGTCGTCCTCGACAACCTCTCCACCGGCTTCCGCGAGGGCGTGCCGGCCGGCGCTTCCTTCATCGAGGGCGACATCCGCGACGCCGCCAAGTGGCTCGACTCCTCCTTCGACGCGGTCCTCCACTTCGCCGCCTCCTCCCAGGTCGGCGAGTCCGTCGTAAAGCCGGAGAAGTACTGGGAGAACAACGTCGGCGGCTCGATGGCCCTGCTGGGTGCCATGCGCGAGGCCGGCGTTCGCAAGCTCGTCTTCTCCTCTACGGCGGCCACGTACGGGGAGCCCGAGCAGGTCCCGATCGTCGAGACCGCGCGCACCTCCCCGACCAACCCCTACGGCGCCACCAAGCTCGCCGTCGACCACATGATCACCAGCGAGGCGAACGCCCACGGCCTCGGCGCGGTCTCGCTGCGCTACTTCAACGTGGCGGGCGCGTACGGCAGTTGCGGCGAGCGCCACGACCCCGAGTCGCACCTGATCCCGCTGGTCCTCCAGGTCGCGCAGGGCAAGCGGGACGCGATCTCGGTCTACGGCGACGACTACGCGACGCCCGACGGCACCTGCATCCGCGACTACATCCACGTCGCGGACCTGGCCGAGGCCCACCTGCTGGCCGTCAAGGCCGCCACCCCCGGCGAGCACCTCATCTGCAACCTCGGCAACGGCACGGGATTCTCCGTCCGCGAGGTCATCGAGGCCGTCCGCCAGGTCACCGGCCACCCGATCCCCGAGATGACGGCCCCGCGCCGCGGCGGCGACCCGGCGGTGCTGGTGGCGTCGGCGGCCGCGGCCCACGACAGGCTCGGCTGGAACCCGTCCCGCGCGGATCTCGCGGGGATCGTCGCGGACGCGTGGGAGTTCGCTCAGAACATCGCAAGGGAGCAGTAGGTGGCCGCACAGCAGGTTCGCGAGGGCTTCGAGGAGTTGTACGCGGCGGCTCCCGAGGGCGTCTGGGCCGCGCCGGGCCGGGTCAACCTGATCGGCGAGTACACGGACTTCAACGAGGGCTTCGTGATGCCGCTCGCCCTGCCGCACACGGCGGTCGCGGCGGTTTCGCGACGGACCGACGGGGTGCTCCGGCTCCACTCGGCGGACATCGAGGGTCCGGTCGTAGAACTGCATGTGGACGACCTCGCGCCGCTCACGAACACCAGCTGGGCCGCGTATCCGGCCGGCGTGGTGTGGGTGCTGCGCGAGGCGGGCCACGCGGTCACCGGCGCGGACATCCACCTGTCCTCCACGGTGCCCACGGGCGCCGGCCTGTCGTCGTCGGCGGCCCTGGAGGTCGTCACGGCTCTCGCGCTGAACGACCTGTACGAACTGGGCCTGTCCCGCGAGGAGTTGGCCCGCGTCTCCCAGCGCGCGGAGAACGACTTCGTCGGCGTCCCCTGCGGGATCATGGACCAGACGGCCTCGGCCTGCTGCGAGGAGGGCCACGCCCTGCACCTCGACTGCCGTGACCTGTCCATCCGCCAGATCCCCTTCGACCTGGCCTCCCAGGGCCTGTCCCTGCTGGTCGTCGACACCCGCGTCAAGCACGCGCTGGGCGACGGCGCCTACGCGGAACGCCGCGAGGGCTGCGAGGAGGGCGCCCGCCGGCTGGGCGTCTCGCACCTGCGGGACGTGGCCTACGAGGACCTGGCGGCGTCGCTGGAGAGGCTGACGGACGAACGGGTCCGCCGCTACGTCCGTCACGTCGTCTCCGACGACCACCGCGTGGACCAGGTCATCGGCCTGCTCGACGCGGGCGAGGTCCGCGCGATCGGCCCGGTCCTGACCGACGGGCATGTCTCCCTGCGGGACGACCTGCGCATCTCCTGCCCCGAGTTGGACCTGGCCGTCGACACCGCCAACGCCGCCGGCGCCCTCGGCGCCCGCATGACCGGCGGCGGCTTCGGCGGCTCGGCGATCGTGCTGGCGGAGGCCGCCGACGGCGACACGATCACCAAGGCGATCGAGGAGGCCTTCGCGGCGGCCGGCTTCACCGCGCCCCGGGTGTTCCCGGCGGTGCCTTCGGCCGGGGCGCGGCGGATCAGCTGAGCCGCTTCGTCAAGGTGTACTCCGTGATCCCCGGCGGATAGTCGGGGATCACGCACACCACCTCGTACCCCAACTTCTTGTAGAACTCCGGCGCCTGGAAATCCCACGTCTCCAGACGGGCCGAGCGGCAGCCCCGTTTCTCGTGTGCGACCCGTTCCGCTTGCGAAAGGAGTCGCGTACCGAGGCCCGCGCCCCGATGGTGGTCGTCCACCCACAGGTACGTCACGTGCAGCCAGGTCGCCCAGGTGTGCCCGACGAGTCCGCCGGCCAGATCGCCCGCCTCCGTCAACGCCCATACCTGGAGCGGAAGTTCGCGTTCACCGGGGGTTCCGCGCAGTGCGCGCAGCACCGGTGAGGCCGCCGTGTTGGCGTCACGGAGACGCGACCGGAGCAGATCCCGTCGCTCTTTGTCGACTTCTGTCTCGATACGAAACATGCGGCTCACCATAAACGCGCCGGGCAGTCAGTTCTGCAAATTACCTTCCGCTCCCCGCCCCCGGCCGTACCCTGATGAACAGCACCGGTGGGGGCCGGTGCTGATCAGGGGGCGAGACAGTCGGGTACGACGCTCGAAGTGGGGGTAGCAGTTCCTGCACGGCGGCGGCCGTGCGGGCTTCGGCAGCCAACAACCACCTCGGGTGTCGTACCTGCGCCGTCGTCGACTCCCGACTATGAGGTATCCCCTGCTCTGACAAGAGCTTGGGGAAGGGGGTTTCGTGGTTCGCATCCGAGTTCTGGTAGTCGACGACCATCGCATCTTCGCCGAGTCCCTCGCCGCCGCACTGGCGGCCGAGCCCGACGTCGACGTCTCCGCCGCGGGCAGCGGTCCCGCCGCGCTGCGCAGTCTGGAGCGGGCGGCCGCAGAGGGCCGCCGCTACGACGTGCTGCTCGTCGACGCCGATCTGGGCGGAAACATTCAGGGCATCCGGCCCGCCGCCGTGCCCGTTCAGGAGGGCGGTGAGGACGGCATCGTCGACGGGATCTCCCTCGTCGCCGGTGTGCGCTCCGGGCAGCCGAGCGTGCGGACCGTCGTACTCGCCGAGAAGGACGACCCGCGGCGCGCCGCGCTCGCCCTCCAGGCCGGCGCCTCCGGCTGGGTGGCCAAGGACTGCTCGCTGTCCCGGCTGCTCACTGTCATACGAGGGGTGCTGCGCGACGAGACCCATCTGCCGCCCGCCCTGCTGACGGGCGTCCTGCGGGAGTTGACGGCCGCGCGCAAGCACCGCACCGAGAGCGAGCGGCTGGTCGAGTCGCTCACCCCGCGGGAGCGCGAGGTGCTGCGCTGCATGGTCGCCGGCCTCGGCCGCAAGGCCGTCGCCGAGCGGCTGTTCCTCTCCCCGCACACCGTCCGCACCCATATGCAGAACGTGCTGGGCAAGCTGGGCGTCCACTCCACCCTCGCCGCGGTCGCGCTGGCACGGCGGGCGGGTGTGGGGCCGGTGGACCTAGCCGGGGATGTTGTCGAACGGGGCGGTCAACTGGCGTAGCAGTCCCGCCAGTTCGCCCCGCTGGGCGCGGGACAGCTCGGCGAGGATCGCCCGCTCCTGGTCCAGCAGGCCGGCCAGGGCCTGGTCCGCGCGGTCCTGGCCCTCGTCGGTCAGCCGGACCAGCACGCCCCTGCGGTCACTGGGGTCGGGGAGTCGCTCCACCAGGCCCTTCTTGGCCAGGCGGTCGATGCGGTTCGTCATCGTGCCGGAGGTCACCAGGGTCTGCGTCAGCAGCTGGCCGGGGGAGAGCTGATAGGGGCTGCCCGCGCGCCTGAGCGCCGTCAGGACGTCGAACTCCCAGGGTTCCAGGCTGTGCTCGGAGAAGGCCAGCCGACGGGCCCGGTCCAGATGCCTGGCCAGTCTGCTCACCCGGCTCAGCACCTCGAGCGGTTCCACGTCGAGGTCCGGGCGCTCCCGGCGCCACGCAGCGACCAGCCGATCGACCTCGTCCTCCATGACGATCAGTGTAGTGGTTGTGTCGACGTGAAGTCTCTTGATATGAAGTATCTCGGTATAGGGCCTCTCGATATGAAGTCTCTTGATGTGGAGTCTCTTGACATCAAGATAAAATCCCGGGGAAGGTATGGAGACGTGACCACTCCCACCTGGAACCCAGCCCAGTACCTGCGGCACGCCGGCCATCGCGCCCGCCCCTTCACCGACCTCCTGGCCCGCATCCCGGACCTGCCCACGACCACACCCCGCATCGCCGACCTCGGCTGCGGCCCCGGCAACGTCACCGCCCTCCTCACCACCCGCTGGCCCGCCGCCCACATCACCGGCTACGACAACTCACCCGAGATGCTCGACAAGGCGTACGTCGACCACGCCGGCCCCACCCCCGGCGGCGGCAGCCTCAACTTCGCCCAGGCCGACGTCCGCACGTGGACGCCCACCCGCCAGTACGACCTGATCGTCAGCAACGCCACCCTGCAATGGATCCCGGGCCACGTGGACCGCTTCGCGGACTGGGTCACCGGCCTCGCCCCCGGCGGCGTCTTCGCCTTCCAGGTACCGGGCAACTTCGACGCCCCGAGCCACCGGCTGATGCGCGAACTCGCCGAGGCCTCCGGGCTCGACGAGGTCCTGCGCCACGACGACGCCGTCCTCGCCCCCGAGGCGTATCTGGCAGAGCTGGCCGACCTGGGGTGCGAGGCGGACGTATGGGAGACGACGTACGTCCATCTCCTGGAGGGCGAGGACCCGGTACTGGACTGGGTGAAGGGGACGGGGCTGCGTCCGATCCTGACCGCACTCGCAGACGACCCGGCGGCCAGGGAGAAGTTCGTGGGCAAGTACCGGGCCGCGCTGCGCGAGGCGTATCCGGCGGGGGTACACGGCACCGCGTTCCCGTTCCGCCGGATCTTCGCCGTCGCCCGCAAGGAGGCATGACCGCGTGATCACCGCCGTCGACCACGTCCAGCTCGCCGCGCCGCCGGGCTCCGAGGATCGGCTGCGCGCGTACTACGCCGGAGTCCTCGGGATGACCGAGATCCCCAAGCCGCCGGCGCTGGCCGCCCGCGGGGGTTGCTGGTTCCAGACGGGAGTCGTGCAACTGCACCTGGGGATCGAGGAAGACTTCCGACCGTCCAAGAAAGCCCACCCCGGGCTGCGAGTCACGGACATCGAGGCGTACGCCGCCCGGCTGGAGACACATGGGGCGCAGGTCGTCTGGGACGGGGACCTGCCGGGACACAAACGGTTCTACTCCTACGACCCCGTGGGCAACCGACTGGAGTTCCTGGAGTCGACCGCGGACTGAGGGGGCGGCGGCTCTGGCCATCGCTCAGCGGGGTGCGATCACTCATTCGGATGATCAGCCCCGATGGGGGCGCCACCAGGCGTTTCGCATCCGTAGCGTTCCGGTGTCGCTTGTGCCGCAGTGGCGCCCGCGCCCACACTGATGGAGGAGGTGCTTCTTGATGACCGCTCCCGCACACGAGATGATCCCGGTGACGGACGACGAACCGGTCTCCGAACTCGACGAGATCCTCTGGCGGACCTGGAAGGCCATGGAGCTTCCCGAGGGCTACCGCGCCGAGATCATCGAGGGAGCCGTCGAGGTGTCGCCCACCCGTCGCCGTCGTCATGCGGTGCTCATCAACCGTCTCCGCCGGGCGCTGGACGCCCATCTGGCGGACAGTGACTACGCGGCGTACCAGAACGTCAACGTCATCCACCGCCGCAAGTCCTGGATCCCCGACATCTTCGTCGCCCCCGAGGACCTCGACGAGATCCCCGACGAGGAGGACCTGGGCGTCGATGCCGCCGGTGTTCCCATGGTTGTCGAGGTCGTCTCGCCCGGTCGCCGGAACATCGAGCGAGACAGGGTCCGCAAGCGCCGTGAGTACGCGCGCGCGGGCATCGCCGTCTACGTGATCATCGACGACTTCGACGAGGAGGGCGCCGTACTCGTGCTCACCGCGCCCAACCCCAAGAAGGCCACGTACGAAGACGAGCACCGGGTCCCCTACGGTGCGGACGCCGTCATCCCCGTCGGTCCCGCCAAGGGCTTGACGATCGGCGAGGCGATCACCCGAGCCTGACGCCCGTCAGCTCTTCCGGCGCCCTATCAGCCGCGGCTTCGCCTCCAGGCCGTCCAAGCCGTGCCACGCCAGATTCACCAAGTGCGCCGCCACCTCCGATTTCCTCGGGCGGCGGACGTCCAGCCACCACTGGCCGGTCAGGGCGACCATGCCGACCAGGGCCTGGGCGTAGAGGGGGGCCAGTTTGGGGTCGAAGCCTCGGCTTTTGAACTCGCGGCCCAGGATGTCCTCCACCTGCGTCGCGATGTCCGAGATCAGCGAGGCGAAGGAGCCTGTCGACTGGGGGATGGGGGAGTCGCGGACCAGGATTCGGAAGCCGTCCGTGTACTCCTCGATGTAGTCGAAGAACGCGAAGGCCGCCTGTTCCAGCAGTTCCCGGGGGTGGCCCGCCGTGAGGGAGCTCGTCACCATGTCCAACAGGCGGCGCATCTCGCGGTCCACCACCACCGCGTACAGGCCCTCCTTGCCGCCGAAGTGCTCGTACACCACCGGCTTGGACACCCCGGCCTTCGCCGCGATCTCCTCCACCGACGTGGCCTCGAAACCCTTCTCCGCGAAGAGGGTGCGACCGACTTCCAGCAGCTGGGCCCGGCGCTCGGCTCCCGTCATCCGGGCCCGGCGCGCGCGCCGTGGTTTGTCGTTGCTGCCTGCGGTGCTGCTGGAGTCGGTCGCCACGGCGTCAATCATGCAGCCTCGGCCGTCTCCTTCTGGTGCCCGGAGCCGTCCGGATCGGTGTTACGGCGGGAATCGATACGCGAGCGTGACGGCCAGCGCACGTCGTACGCCCAGCCGAGCTGCTCGCACCAGCGGATGATCCGGGCCGAGGAGTCCACCTGGCCGCGCATCACACCGTGCCGCGCGGAGGTCGGGTCGGCGTGGTGCAGGTTGTGCCAGGACTCGCCGCAGGAGAGCACGGCCAGCCACCAGACGTTGCCCGACCGGTCACGCGACTTGAAGGGGCGCTTGCCGACGGCGTGGCAGATCGAGTTGATCGACCAGGTCACATGGTGCAGCAGAGCCACTCGAACGAGTGAGCCCCAGAAGAAGGCCGTGAAGGCGCCCCACCAGGACATCGTCACCAGACCGCCGATCAGCGGCGGCAGGGCCAGCGACAGCATCGTCCAGTAGATGAACTGGCGCGAGATCGTCCGGATCGCCTTGTCCTTGATCAGGTCGGGTGCGTACTTGTCCTGCGGCGTCCGCTCCTCGTCGAACATCCAGGCGATGTGCGCCCACCACAGGCCCTTCAGCAGCGCCGGGACGGTCTCGCCGTAGCGCCACGGGGAGTGCGGGTCGCCCTCGGCGTCCGAGAACTTGTGGTGCTTGCGATGGTCGGCGACCCAGCGGACCAGGGGCCCCTCGACCGCCAGCGAGCCCGCGATCGCCAGGGCGATGCGCAGCGGCCGTTTCGCCTTGAAGGAACCGTGGGTGAAGTAGCGGTGGTAGCCGATCGTGACGCCGTGGCAGCCGAGGTAGTAGAAGAAGACCAGCAGGCCGAGGTCCAGCCAGCTCACACCTCCCCAGCTCCACGCCAGCGGTACCGCCGCGGCCAGGGCGACGAACGGGACGGTGATGAAGAGGAGAAGCGTGAGCTGCTCCAGGGTGCCCTTCTTCTCGCCGCCCAGGGTGGCGGGGGGAAGCGGGGTGCTGTCGGTGGCCTGCGGGGATTCTTCGATCACATCGGAACTTGTGGACATGCGCGTCCCCTGTGGGGTTCGTGGGATGTGGGGGCGGAAGCCGGGCTGCGGGGACCGCGGACTACTTCCTACGGTTCCGTAACCTACGGCATCGTAAGTATGGCAGCGCGTCGCCCGGCGGCAAGAGCCCGAGAGACTGCGCGTCCGCGTGGACACCTATCCTTGGAATCGGTCGGACAGCGCGGTCCGCTCTGATTTGTTCCCTGCCAGACGAGCTTCAACACTGCAAGGAGCCGCACCTGTGAGCAGTGCCGACGACCTGACTACGCCACCGACGACAACGGGCAGCGAACTGCGCGCCGACATCCGGCGGCTGGGCGACCTCCTCGGCGAGACGCTCGTCCGGCAGGAGGGCCCCGAACTCCTCGACCTGGTCGAGAAGGTGCGCCGCCTGACCCGTGAGGACGGCGAGGCCGCCGCCGAGCTGCTGCGCGGCACCGAACTGGAGACCGCGGCCAAGCTGGTCCGCGCCTTCTCCACCTACTTCCACCTGGCCAATGTGACCGAGCAGGTGCACCGCGGCCGCGAGCTGCGCGCCCGGCGTGCCGCCGAGGGCGGTCTCCTCGCCCGCACCGCGGACCGGCTCAAGGACGCCGACCCCGACCATGTGCGCGAATCGGTCAAGAATCTCAACGTTCGGCCAGTGTTCACGGCTCACCCGACGGAGGCCGCGCGCCGGTCGGTCCTCAACAAGCTCCGGCGCATCGCCGCGCTTCTGGAGACCCCGGTCCTGGAAGCCGACCGCCGCCGCTACGACACTCGCCTGGCCGAGAACATCGACCTGGTGTGGCAGACCGACGAGCTGCGCGTCGTACGCCCCGAGCCCGCCGACGAGGCCCGCAACGCCATCTACTACCTCGACGAGCTGCACGCCGGCGCGGTGGGCGACGTACTGGAAGACCTGACGGCCGAACTGGAGCGCGTCGGCGTCAAGCTCCCCGACGAGACCCGCCCCCTGACCTTCGGCACCTGGATCGGCGGCGACCGCGACGGCAACCCCAACGTGACCCCCGAGGTCACCTGGGAGGTGCTGATCCTCCAGCACGAGCACGGCATCAACGACGCCCTGGAGATGATCGACGAACTCCGCGGCTTCCTGTCGAACTCGATCCGCTACACGGGCGCGACGGAGGAACTCCTGGAGTCCCTCCAGACCGACCTGGAGCGCCTCCCCGAGATCAGCCCCCGCTACAAGCGCCTCAACTCCGAGGAGCCCTACCGGCTCAAGGCCACCTGCATCCGGCAGAAGCTGGAGAACACCAAGCAGCGCCTCGCCAAGGGCACGCCGCACGACCCGGGCCGCGACTACCTCGGCACCGCCCAGCTCCTGCACGACCTGACCCTCATCCAGGCCTCCCTGCGCGCCCACCGCGGCGCTCTCTTCGCCGACGGCCGCATGGACCGTACGATCCGCACGCTGGCCGCGTTCGGCCTCCAGCTCGCCACCATGGACGTACGGGAACACGCGGACGCCCACCACCACGCGCTCGGCCAGCTGTTCGACCGGCTCGGTGAGGAGTCCTGGCGCTACACCGACATGCCCCGCGAGTACCGGGCCAAGCTGCTCGCCAAGGAGCTGCGCTCGCGCAGGCCGCTGGGCCCGACGCCGGCGCCCGTGGACGCGGCCGGCGCGAAGACCCTCGGTGTGTTCGAGACCGTGAAGCGGGCGCTTGAGGTGTTCGGGCCCGAGGTCATCGAGTCGTACATCATCTCGATGTGCCAGGGCGCCGACGACGTCTTCGCCGCCGCCGTCCTCGCCCGTGAGGCCGGTCTCGTCGACCTGCACGGCGGCTGGGCGAAGGTCGGCATCGTGCCGCTCCTGGAGACCACCGACGAGCTCAAGGCCGCCGACACGATCCTGGAGGACATGCTCTCCGACCCGTCCTACCGGCGCCTGGTCGCGCTGCGGGGCGATGTCCAGGAGGTCATGCTCGGCTACTCCGACTCCTCCAAGTTCGGCGGCATCACCACCTCCCAGTGGGAGATCCACCGGGCGCAGCGGCGGCTGCGTGACGTGGCGCACCGGTACGGGGTGCGGCTGCGGCTCTTCCACGGCCGCGGCGGCACCGTCGGGCGTGGTGGTGGCCCCTCGCACGACGCGATCCTCGCGCAGCCCTGGGGCACCCTGGAGGGCGAGATCAAGGTGACCGAGCAGGGCGAGGTCATCTCCGACAAGTACCTCGTGCCGTCGCTGGCCCGGGAGAACCTGGAGCTGACCGTCGCGGCCACCCTCCAGGCCTCCGCCCTGCACACCGCCCCCCGCCAGTCCGACGAGGCCCTCGCCCGCTGGGACGCGGCCATGGACGTCGTCTCCGAGGCCGCCCACGGCGCCTACCGCCGACTGGTCGAGGACCCGGACCTGCCCGCGTACTTCTTCGCGGCGACCCCGGTCGACCAGCTCGCCGACCTGCACCTGGGGTCCAGGCCTTCGAGGAGGCCGGACTCGGGCGCCGGGCTCGACGGCCTGCGCGCCATCCCGTGGGTCTTCGGCTGGACCCAGTCCCGGCAGATCGTGCCCGGCTGGTTCGGCGTCGGCTCGGGTCTGAAGGCGCTGCGCGAGGCGGGCCTGCGGCAGGAAGGGGACACGGTGCTCGACGAGATGCACGAGCAGTGGCACTTCTTCCGCAACTTCATCTCCAACGTCGAGATGACCCTCGCCAAGACGGACCTGCGGATCGCCGCCCACTACGTCGACACCCTCGTCCCCGACGAGCTCAAGCACGTCTTCGAGACGATCAGGGCCGAGCACGAACTGACCGTGGCCGAGGTGCTGCGGGTGACCGGCGAGCGCGAACTGCTCGACGCCACCCCGGTGCTGAAGCAGACCTTCACCATCCGCGACGCCTACCTGGACCCGATCTCCTACCTCCAGGTCACCCTCCTCAAGCGCCAGCGCGACGCGGCGGCCGCGGGCGAACAGCCCGACCCGCTGCTCGCCCGCGCCCTCCTGCTCACCGTCAACGGCGTGGCGGCGGGCCTGCGCAACACCGGCTGACCCGCCTCGCGTACGACCGTGCCCCCGAGCCTCGTAGGAAGCTCGGGGGCACGGTCGTACGCGTACGTCAGTTGCGGCCGGCCTTCCGGCGGCGCATGACCAGGTAGCCGCCCGCGGCGAGGAGCGCCGCAGCGGCGGCCGACAGCGGGCCCACGGGGGTGCCGCTGCCGGTCTCGGCGAGGTCGCCGGTGCCGCCCTGGGCCGAGGGGGACGAGGACGCGGCGGCGGAC
The DNA here is from genome assembly GCF_058544905.1 of Streptomyces sp. JLBG701. Classification (NCBI taxonomy): domain Bacteria; kingdom Bacillati; phylum Actinomycetota; class Actinomycetes; order Kitasatosporales; family Streptomycetaceae; genus Streptomyces; species Streptomyces sp. JLBG701. The sequence continues at coordinate 4,744,968 of NZ_CM178588.1, read as the reverse complement.
GGGGTCGCCGACTCGTCGGCGGAGGAGCTCGGGTCGGCGGACGCGGTGGGCGTCGCGGTGTCACCGGGCGACGTGCTGGCGCTGGGGTCGCCGCCGCCCTGCTCGTCGTCCTCGCAGTCCGTCCAGAACACCTTGTGCTTGGCGGAGCCGTTCTCGCCCTCGAAGTTCCAGAACAGCTTGTAGTGCCCGTCGGGCAGCGACAGGTCCGTCGTACGGCCGTGGCCCTCGTCGTCCAGGGTGATCTCGCCGGACTTCACGGTCTCGCCCTTGGTCTCGGCGGTCGGGGCCCACGCCTCGATGTGCCAGTCGACCTCCTGGACGGTGTCGAAGCCGAAGGCGTCGAGGTAGAAGGTGCAGACGTGGGGCTCGTTCTGATGGAGCTCCTCGCCGGTGGTGGCGTCGTGGATCTTCACCGTGCCGTTGTCACCGGGAGCGGTGGCGTAGGCGGCCGAGGCCAGGAGCAGGGTGGCAGAGACACCGGCGGTCAGCGCGCCGGCGCGCATGAGGGTACGCATGGGGCAGTCCATCTTCGAGAGTCGAGCGGGGAAGATGTGGAGGGGGCGGCTCAGCATCCAACCCCGCCTGACCTGCGGTCAATCACGAACAGAGAACAAACAGAATTGGCGTAGACACGGAGAGTGCCTATATCCGCTCAGACCGCCATGAAACCCGCTCAGAGCGCTACGAAAGCGGCCGTGAGCAGCAGCATCCCCGAGCCCGCCATGACCCACGCGGCCCGCGTCAGCCGCAGCCCGCCCGCGACCACGACGGAGGCCAGCAGCAGGGCGCCGCCGAGCGGGACCCACGCGTACAGGATTCCGGCGGGGCCCGAACGCACGACCTCGCTGCTGCTCGGCTTCATGACGACGGTGTAGGTCTGGCCCTTCTTCACGGCCACGTTCTTCTCGATCTCGACCTGCTCGCGCGCCCGCGACCCCGCCGACATCGGCGTGTAGGGCCCGGTGCAGGTGTCCTCACCGCACCGCGTCACCTTGATCGTGCCGCTCTCGCGCCCCTTGGTCAGCATCACGTGCTGTGCCGTGCCCCAGGACGCCCACACGCCGGCGATCAGGATCAGCGCGGCGACCGTACCCATCGCCGCGATCCGCCCGAACCGCAACACGGCGTACGCGCCCTGAGAGGAGGAGGTGGCTGTGGCAGGCATGGCCGGGATCATTGGCCATACCCGCACGCCCGGTCAACTCACACAGAGTCAGGGACCGGACAAGTCACGAGTTGTAGGTGCTTTGCGCCCGCTCAAGGCCCTCGATCACCAGGGCCTCCACCGCGTCCGCCGCCCGGTCCACGAAGTAGTCCAACTCCTTGCGCTCCGCCGCCGCGAAGTCCTTCAGCACGAAGTCCGCGACCTGCATCCGCCCCGGCGGACGCCCGATCCCGAACCGCACCCGGTGGTAGTCCGCGCCCATCGCCTTCGTCATCGACTTCAGCCCGTTGTGGCCGTTGTCACCGCCGCCCAGCTTCAGCCGCAGCATCCCGTAGTCGATGTCCAGCTCGTCATGGACGGCCACGATGTTCGCGAGGGGCACCTTGTAGAAGTCGCGCAGCGCGTTCACCGGGCCGCCCGACAGATTCATGTACGACATCGGCTTGGCCAGGATGATCCGCCGGTTCGCCGGTCCGGGGGGACCGATACGGCCCTCGATCACCTGCGCCTGCGCCTTGCCGGCCCGCTTGAACCGGCCGCCCGTCCGCTCCGCCAGCAGGTCGGCGACCATGAAGCCGACGTTGTGCCGGTTCATGGCGTACTCGGGCCCGGGGTTGCCCAGCCCCACGATCAGCCAGGGGGCATTGGCGTCGGTCGTCACGTCCGTGTCTCCCATGTGTCCTTGATACGCGCCGGCCGCCGCTTAGGGCCTGTCGTCACATTCCCGTCTGCCGGGCGGCGCCATGCACGCTCCCCCACTGCCTTAAGGGCGTGGGAGGTGCCCCCACTCGCCGCACCGGGCACAGACCCACGTACAACCAGTACGAGGGACTGCGCCCGGCACTCCCCCAGCCTTCGGCCGGGGGGACCCCCAGAGCACGCACCTGACGCCGCCCGGCCCGCCCTCCGGGCGGACGACGCGAATGTGACGACAGGCCCTAGTGGGAGCGGCGGCCGGCGAATGAGATTCCTGAGGGGATCAGGCCTCGGCGACCTCGGTCTCGCCCTCGGCCGGGGCCTCCTCCGCCTGGGCGGCGAGGACCTGGAGGACGACCGCGTCCTCGTCGATGGCCAGGGTGGTGCCGTCCGGGAGCGGGATGTCCTTGGCGGAGATGGAGGCACCGGCCTCCAGGCCCGCGATGGACACGGTGACCGACTCGGGGATGTGCGTGGCCTCGGCCTCGACGGTCAGCGTGCTCAGCACGTGCTCAAGCAGGTAGGCGCCCGGGGCCAGCTCGCCCTCGGTGTGGACGTAGACCTCGACGGTGACCTTCTCGCCGCGCTTCACGGTGAGCAGGTCGACGTGCTCCAGGAAGCCCTTGATGGCGTCGCGCTGGACGGCCTTCGGGATCGCCAGCTCGGTGCGGCCCTCGATGTCCAGGGTGAGCAGGACGTTCGGGGTGCGCAGGGCGAGCTGCAGCTCGTGGCCCGGCAGCGTGATGTGGACGGGGTCGGCACCGTGGCCGTAGACGACCGCGGGAACCTTCTTGTCGCGGCGGATGCGGCGGGCGGCACCCTTGCCGAACTCGGTGCGGGTCTCGGCGGTGAGCTTGACGTCGGCCATGGTCACTCCTCGTAGATCAGTTGGGGAAGGTGGTCACCCGGCCGAACATCGGCCTGCTACGAAGAGCGCGTCGATAACGGACCGCCGTACGCGCGCGTAACGCGGTACGGCCTCCCTCGCCGAGCAACTGTGACAGCTTACGCGGCGGGAAGGCCGTACCAGAAATCGATCTAGAGGAGCAGGGGCTTACTGCTCGTCGAAGAGGCTCGTCACCGAACCGTCCTCGAACACCTCACGCACCGCGCTCGCGATCGTCGGCGCGATCGACAGCACCGTGATCTTGTCGAGGTCGCGGCTCAGCTCACCCGGGGTCGGCAGCGTGTTCGTGAACACGAACTCGCTCACCCGGGAGTTCTTCAGCCGGTCCGCCGCCGGGCCCGACAGCACACCGTGCGTGGCCGTCACGATGACGTCCTCGGCGCCGTGCGCGAACAGCGCGTCCGCCGCGGCGCAGATCGTGCCACCGGTGTCGATCATGTCGTCGACCAGGACACAGACCCGGCCCTCGACCTCGCCCACGACCTCGTGGACGGTCACCTGGTTCGCCACGTCCTTGTCGCGCCGCTTGTGCACGATGGCCAGCGGCGCCCCGAGACGGTCGCACCAGCGGTCGGCGACGCGCACGCGGCCGGCGTCCGGGGAGACGACCGTGAGCTTGCTCCGGTCCAGCTTCTCGCCCACGTAGTCCGCGAGGAGCGGAAGGGCGAAGAGGTGGTCGACCGGGCCGTCGAAGAAGCCCTGGATCTGGTCCGTGTGCAGGTCGACGGTGAGGATCCGGTCCGCACCCGCCGTCTTCATCAGGTCCGCGACCAGACGCGCCGAGATCGGTTCACGCCCACGGTGCTTCTTGTCCTGCCGCGCGTAACCGTAGAAGGGCACGATGACCGTGATGGAGCGGGCCGACGCGCGCTTCAGGGCGTCGATCATGATCAGCTGCTCCATGATCCACTGGTTGATCGGGGCCGTGTGGCTCTGGATCACGAAGCAGTCCGCGCCACGGGCCGACTCCTCGTAACGGACGTAGATCTCGCCGTTCGCGAAGTCGAAGGCCTTCGTCGGGACAACCCCGACACCCAGCTGGTGGGCGACCTCCTCGGCAAGCTCGGGGTGGGCGCGGCCGGAGAAGAACATCATCTTCTTCTCGCCGGTCGTCTTGAACCCGGTCACAGCACTGTCTCCTCAGAGGTGTCTCAGCTTGGGTGTCGAAGAGGACGTCGCGCGCCTGGGCGTGAGAGTCCTCTCAGCTGGTGGGTGCGGGTGGGCACTTATCACGGTACGCCGTCACAGACGTGCCTGTTTCCGGTCAGCTTTCGCCCTGGGGCTCCTGGGACGCCGCCTCGGCCGCCTTCGCCGACGCGCTTCCCGGACGCTTACGAGCCACCCAACCCTCGATATTCCGCTGCTGGCCACGGGCCACGGCCAGCGAACCGGGCGGCACGTCCTTCGTGATCACGGACCCGGCGGCGGTGTACGCACCGTCCCCGACCGTGACAGGCGCCACAAACATGTTGTCCGATCCGGTCTTGCAGTGCGACCCGACGGTGGTGTGGTGCTTGTGCTCCCCGTCGTAGTTCACGAACACGCTCGCGGCACCGATGTTGGTGTACTCACCGATGGTCGCGTCACCGACGTAGGAGAGATGCGGGACCTTGGTCCCCTCCCCGATCGACGCGTTCTTCGTCTCGACGTACGTCCCGATCTTGCCCTTCGCACCGAGCCGGGTACCCGGCCGCAGATACGCGTACGGCCCCACGGTCGCCTGCGGACCGACGTCGGCGCCGTCGGCGACGGTGTTGTCGACCCGGGCCCCGGCCCCGACCCGCGTGTCCTTCAGACGGCTGTTGGGGCCGACCTCGGCGCCCTCCCCGAGGTGCGTGGAGCCCTGGAGCTGCGTGCCCGGGTGCACGACCGCGTCCTGGTCGAAGGTGACGGTGACGTCGACCCACGTCGTCGCGGGGTCGATGACGGTCACGCCGGCGAGCATCGCGCGGGTGAGGAGGCGGTCGTTGAGGATGCGGCGGGCCTCCGAGAGCTGCACGCGGTTGTTGATGCCGGCGATCTCCCGGTGGTCGCCGGCCACGGAGGCGCCGACGCGGTGACCGGCCTCGCGCAGGATCCCCAGGACGTCGGTCAGGTACTCCTCGCCCTGACTGTTGTCCGTACGGACCTTGCCGAGCGCGTCCGCGAGCAACTGCCCGTCGAAGGCGAAGACTCCGGAGTTGATCTCACGGATGGCGCGCTGGGACTCGCTCGCGTCCTTGTGCTCGACGATCGCGGTGACGGCACCGGAGGCGCCGTCCCGCACGATGCGCCCGTAGCCGGTCGCGTCCGGCACCTCGGCGGTCAGGACGGTCACGGCATTGTCGTCGGCGGAGTGGGTCGCGGCCAGGCCGCGGAGGGTCTCACCGGTGAGCAGCGGGGTGTCCCCGCAGACGACCACGACGGTCCCGTCGACGACCCCGCCGAGCTCCTCCAGTGCCATCCGGACGGCGTGCCCGGTGCCGTTCTGCTGCGCCTGGACCGCGGTACGTACCTGGGTGTCGATCTCGGCGAGATGCGCGGTGACCTTCTCGCGCGCGTGTCCGACGACGACGACGAGGTTCTCCGGCTCCAACTCGCGCGCGGCGGCGAGCACATGGCCGACCAGGGATCGGCCACAGAGCTCGTGGAGGACCTTGGGTGTGGCCGACTTCATACGGGTGCCCTCACCCGCTGCGAGAACGACGACGGCGGCCGGGCGAATGGCGCTCACGGGATGCCCTTCGGCTGTGGAGGGGGTGGGGTGACATCCGCAGGATACCGGGGCGTTTCAGGGGATACATGAGAGTGGGCCCTGACAGAGCTGTCAGGGCCCGGAGGGAATTCCGTAGGAGCGAAGCTCCCCCGCCAGGACTCGAACCCGGACAGATGGCACCAAAAGCCACAGTGCTGCCAATTACACCACGGGGGATGGAACTCGACTGAACCGGACATCCGGTCAGATCGCCGAGTGGCATCCAACACTATGCCGTACGGGGCCCCTTCCACGCGACGGCGTGTGATTTGGCAGTTCGAGGGATTCCGGTGGGTTTCGTTGTTATTCGATTACGGAGTGTGGTGTAGGCCAATCGGTGAAACTCGCCGGAAAAGCGGTGGCGGCCGCCCGTAGGCTGGACGCATGACCACGACGGGGGCAGACCACGCCGCGGCCCGGACCGGGCCGTGGTGGTGGACGAGGTGGCGAAGTGCGGTGCTCGACGGGGGTCTGGCGCTGGCGTCGGCGGCGGAGTGCGCGGCGCAGGGGATTCCGTTCGCGCGGGACGCGGGGATCCCGACGGCGGCCGGAATCGTGTTCGGGGTGCTGGCCGGGTCGGTTCTGCTGGTCCGGCGGAAGTGGCCGATCGCCGTCGTGCTGGTGTCGATCGCCATCACGCCGGCCCAGATGGGCTTCCTGATGGGCGTCGTCGGTCTGTACACCCTGGCATCGGCCGAGTTGCCGCGCCGGATCATCGGGGCGCTGGCCGGGATGTCGTTCGCCGGCACGCTGATCGTGACGTTCGTGCGGTGGGGACAGGGGCAGGATCTGGCGCGCGGGGACGTGTCGGTGGGGGAGTGGTTCGTTCCGTTCGCCGCCATCGCGGCCTCGCTGGGGCTGACCGCTCCGCCGGTACTGCTCGGGATGTACGTCGGGGCCCGGCGGCGGCTCATGGAGAGCCTGCGGGAGCGCGCGGACAGCCTTGAGCGGGAGTTGCAGCTGCTCGCGGAGCGGGCGGAGGAGCGCGCGGAGTGGGCGCGCAACGAGGAACGGACCCGGATCGCGCGCGAGATGCACGACGTCGTGGCGCACCGGGTGAGCCTGATGGTCGTACATGCCGCCGCGCTTCAGGCCGTCGCCCGGAAGGATCCCGACAAGGCCGTGAAGAACGCCGCCCTGGTCGGGGACATGGGGCGCCAGGCGCTGACCGAGCTGCGGGAGATGCTCGGCGTGCTGAGGAGCGGGGACGGCTCGGGAGCGCGCGAGCGGTCGGCCGTACCGCTCGCCGCCGTGGGGATGGCCGCGGCCGCCGCGGCCTCGCGGGCCGTCGACGACGAGGGGTCCGTGGACGGGCCCTGTCTGTCCGAACTGGACGAGCTGCTCGGGCAGTCGGCCGCCGCGGGGATGGTCGTGGACCTGACCGTGGAGGGCGAGGTGCGGGTGTACGCGGCGAAGGTCGAGGTGACCGCGTACCGCGTCGTGCAGGAGGCGCTGACGAACGTCCACAAGCACGCGGCGGGCGCCAAGACCCATGTGCGGCTGGCGCATCGGGTGTCGGAGATCGCGATGCAGGTGGAGAACGAACCGCCCCCCGAGCCCGCGTCCGCCTCCGCGGCCCGGCTGCCCTCGGGCGGCAACGGCCTGCTCGGGATGAAGGAGCGGGTCGCCGCGCTGGGCGGGGTGTTCGTGTCGGGGCCGACGGACGCGGGGGGTTATCGGGTGTCGGCGGTGATTCCGGCGGCGTAGGGGCTGCGGCGTAGGGCCCTGTGGTCAGGGGCCAGTTGAGCTTCCCGCTTCCCGCCGACCGGTTCAGCCCGCGGTGAGCCGTACCGGCTCGATGCCCGAGATGAGGCCGGAGAGGGCCTGGTCGATGTCGGGGCCGACGTACCAGTCGCCGGTGTGGTCGAGGGTGTAGACGCGGCCCTCGGTGTCGATGGCGAGCAGGGAGTGCGAGTCGGTCTCCTCGCCGAGCGGGCTGACCTCGGTGTCGAGGGCGCGGCCGAGGTCGCCGAGGGTGCGGGCCATGTGCAGGCCGTGCAGCGGGTCGAGGTGGAGGGCGACGGGGGCGACCTGGCGGCCGGGGCCCACCGGCGTGATGTGCAGTCCGCCGAACTCGGCCCATGCCTCGACGGCCGCGGGGAACACGGCGTGCCGGTGTCCCGCGGACGAGGTGTGCTCGCGCAGGGCGTCGGCCCAGTACTCGGCCTGCTTTATGTCCCAGCGCCCGGGCTGCCAGCCGGCGGCGCGCAGGGCGGTTTCGACGGGTGCGGGGAAGCGGGTGGTGGAGGAGCGGTCGGCGTGCATCTGCCCTTCGTTCGTCGAGGTCATGGGCCGTCGGCGTGCCGGAGTGGGGGGCCGCCGGGGTGCGTCGTGCGCGTGCGGTTCGTGCGGGTGCGTTTTGTGGCGGTGGTTCGTGCCGGTGATTCGTGCGTGTGATTTGTACGTGTGACTCGTGTCCGTGATTCGTGCCTGTGATCGGGGGGTCAGTCGCCGGGCGCCGTGGGGTCGACGATGCGGACGCCGAAGTGGGCGCTGAGGGCGGTGCAGGCGCGGCAGGGGGCGGCGAAGGCGCCGTGCCGGGGGTCGCCGTCCTCGCGGATGCGGCGGGCGGTGAGCTTGGACTGCTTGAGGGCCTTGCGGGCCTCGCCGTTGGTCATCGGTTTGCGGCCGGCGCGTTTGCTGCGTTCGGCGTCGGCGGCTGCGATGTGCCGGGAGATGAGGATGGCCTCGGCGCACCGGCCGGTGAAACGGTCGCGCTGGGCGCTGCCGAGGGTGTCCAGGAAGTCCTGGACGAGCGGGTGCAGAGCGGGGGCCTGGTCGCCGCGGGCGGCGGTGCCGGTGAGGGTGGCACCGCGGACGGAGAGGGCGGCGGCGACGGTCGGGAGTATGCCGTCGCGGCGGTGCAGAAGGGCGGGCGCGTGGAGGGTCTCCGCGCTGCTCCAGCCGACTCTGGGGTCACCGGACATGCCTGTGTGCGGTCCTGGGTGCGGACCCGTTTGTGTCCCGTTCATGATCATCATCCCCTCCCGTGCATCCCCCCGGCCGTCACAGAGTGCCAAATGGCGTGGCTGGTGCGGAAGCTGGGGCGGTGCGACACGCCCGGGCTTCGGCGGGCTGTCACGACGGGGTGACGGCTGGTCACGGAAGCGGAGGCCTGGTGACCTGGTGCCGGTGACCGGGTTCGTCGTACCGCATAGGCTGTCGGCACCGCCATGCGCGCGGGCAACGCGTTGGAGACAGTCGAATACGGACCGTAGTGAGCCGGAGGTGGCTCCCACGGGTCGTACAGAGTGCCGCAGGGGGCAACCGCCATGACGACAGGTCGGCTCGGGCAAGCCGCGCCGCCGAACGCGGCCTACGCCGGGCAGGTCGTGCACTTCCCGGATCCGGTCCGGGCGTCCCGTCACCCCAGGGGGGTGCGGGTGGACGAGCACGGCTACCCCGACTTCTCGCCCTACGCGCGCGCGGTCGCGGAGATCGCCGAACCGCCGGCGGGCTTCGGCGTCGACGAACTGCGCCTGACGGACTACGTGTCGGCGAACGCGGCCCTCTCGGCCTCCGGCCACGAACTGTGGGACACGATCCCGGCCGTGGCGACCCCGCACGGCTGGACCTGGCACCACGTGGCGGGCAGCCGGCGCCTTGAGTTGGTTCCGGTCGAGGTGAAGGCGCTGCTGCGGCACCACGGCGGAATAGCCACCTCGCCCGTCGACCACGACAAGCGCGGCACCCGGCCCCTCCAGGAGACCCGGCCCGCCCATCTCGGGCTGCCGAAGTCCGCGTTGGCCGTGACCGAGTCGCAGGTGCAGGGCGTCGAGGAGGACCTCGGCTACCGACTGCCGGGCGCCTACCGCTCGTTCCTGAAGGCCGCGGGCGGCTGCGCCCCGGTGGGCACCGCACTGGACGCGGAGTTGGGCCTCCTGATCGACCAGCCCTTCTTCACCGTGCGGGACGAGGCGGCCGTCAACGACCTCGTCTACGTCAACAAGTGCCTGCGCGACCATCTCACCAAGGACTACCTGGGAGTCGGCTTCGTCCAGGGCGGTCTACTCGCGGTGAAGGTGAAGGGCGACCGGGCCGGTTCGGTGTGGTTCTGCGCCTACGACGACGCCCGCGACGTCGACCCCTCCTGGGCACCGGCGGACCGCGTACGGCGGCTACTGCTGCCGTGCGGCGACGACTTCGACCAGTTCCTGTCCCGACTGGCCGGAAATCCGCCCGAGTTGGAGACGGTCGCGAACCTGATGGTGGACGGTGGTTTCGCCCATGCCGTTCCCATCCCTTCGGTGGGGGAGTGAACTGACCGATGGTGACCTTCGCGCAGGCGCAGGAACGCGCCGAGGAGTGGATCAACGGTGACCTGCCCGCGTACCAGCACCGCGAGGTGCGGGTACGGGAGTTCGGGCTCGGCTTCGTGGTCTGGGCCGAGGACCGGCCCGACGGACCGCGCTCGGACGGCGGCGCCCAACGGCTCGTGCTCGCCCGCGACAGCGGCGAGGCCACGCTCTGGCCCTCCCTTCCGGTCGGCGAGGTCATCCGCCGGTACGAGGAGGTGTACGGCCATGAGGACACCCCCGAGGACGCGGTGCCGGTTGCTCCGGCTCGGGTCGATCTGAACCAGACGTCGTTTTTGTTGAGTCCGCCGGAGTGGTTGCAGGAGGCGGCGGACAAGTTGGGGATTCCGGATCGGCGGGCTGGGGCGGGGGCTGGGTCCGGCTCGGGTGCGGTTTCCGATGCGGTGCCCAGCGCGCCCGGGAGTGGTGCCTCGTGGCCGGCCGCCGGGGCGACCGGGGGTAGTGGGGCGGGGAACGGCGCGGGGGCGTATCCGGGGGCGCCCGGTGTGGCCAGTGCGCCGGGTGTACCCGCCGGGGCGACCCCTTGGACGGGGACGGACACCAACGGCGGCGAGGACCTCTCCGTCCCGTTGCCCGCGACCGTGTTCGCATCGCCGATCAGTGACGCCGACGACGCCGTCCCGCCGGGCTCGACGCCGCCCGACGCCGAGACTGAGCTGATGTCGGGAGGCAGCCAGCTGCCGCCGACGGTGCGGGCGTCGGCGGTTGAGGACAGGAACGCGCCGGTGCCGCCCGCGGCGCCTGCGTCGCGGGGTGGTGCGCAGGGGGCGGGCGCCCAGGGTGTACCGGGCGCGCCAGGCGTGCGGCAGGGCAGCACGCCGCCTCCCGCGCCGCCTGCGCCGTCGTACGGCTACCCGCAGGGCGCGGGGCAGGGCAGCGCGCCCCCGCCTGCGCCGCCCGCGCCGTCTTACGGCTACCCGCAGGGACCCGGCGCCGCTTCGGGCGCCCCGGGTACGCCGCCGCCGAGCGCACCTTCCTCTTATGGCTATCCGCAGGGCCCGGGTGGTGCCCCTGCGCCGAACGCGCCCCAGCCTCCGGCCGCTCCGGGCGCCCCCCAGCGGCCCCTCGCGCCGAACGCCGGGGACATCGCCGACGCCGCGACGAGCATGGCGGCGCCCCCTCCGAGTCGCGCGCGGGGCGGGGCTTCTACGACGCCTCCTCCGCCGGGTGCGCCTGGGACGCCGGGGGCGCGGGCGGGGGGCACGCCTCCTTCTCCGCCGCCGCCCGGTCCGGGTGCGCAGAGTGCGCCGGGTGCGCCGGGCGCGGCCGGGGGCGGGTATGTGCCGACGCAGCTTGTGTCCGCGCTTGGCCCCAACGGGCCCGGGGCGCCTGGCGGTTCCGGTTCGCCGGGGGCGCCAGGGAGTCCCGGTGCGGCTCAGGGTTCCGGTGCGTCTCAGGGGCCTGGTGCGCCGCAGCCTCCGGGTGTGCCTGGGGTGCCGGGTGGGTTCCAGCCGCCGGGCGCGCCTGGAGCGTCCGGGGCGTCTCAGCCTCCGGGTGCGTCCCGGACCGCGGGCGCTCCGAATCCGCCCGGTGCGCCGAATCCTCCTGGTGTTCCGAATCCGCCTGGTGTGCCGAATCCGCCTGGTGTGCCGAATCCGCCGGGCGGTACGCCTCCCGGGGTTCACCACGCTGACACGATGTTCTCCAGCGCCGGGCGCAGCGGCGCGGGTGGGGGCGCGCAGCAGCCTCCGGGCGCCCCTGGTGTGCCGGGTGCGCCCGGTGCTCAGGACGTGCCTGGCGCCCCGAGTGCAGCCCAGTACCCCGGCGCTCCGAGTGTCCCTGGCGCCCCCGGCGCACCGCAGGCACCGGGCGCCCCGGGTGTTCCGCGCACGCCTGGCGCGCAGGGCGCTTCAGGCAGCGTGCCCGGTGGTGTGCATCACGCGGAGACCATGCTGTCCACGCCCCCGGTGGGCGCCCCCGGCGCACCGCCACCGCCGCAGGCCCCGGGCGCACCTGCTGCCCCCGGCGCATCCGGTGTTCCGAGCGCCCCCGGTATGGCTCAGGGCGCCCCCCAGTCGATGCCGCCCGGCGCGATGATGCCTCCGGGCGCCGTGCCGCCTGGTGCGACGCCGCCTCCCGGGCAGCCGGCGGGGTACGGATATCCGCAGCAGCAGGGGCGGCCGACGGTCGGGCCGGGGTATCAGGCTGTGCTGCGGTATCGGGCGCAGGACGGTTCCGAGCAGCAGTTGATCCGGCGTTCGGCGCCGGGGACGCCGCACCCGGAGTGGCAGATCTTCCACGAGCTGCGTGGGATGAACGTGCCGCCGGACCAGGTGCTGGAGCTGCACACGGAGTTGGAGTCGTGCGAGCTGCCGGGGGCGTACTGCGCGCGGATGATCCGGGAGCAGTGGCCGCAGGCGCGGATCACGAGCATCGCGCCGTACGGCACGGATCACGCGAGCCGGCAGCAGGGGATGCAGCAGTTGCTTGCGCACCAGGGCGAGTTGCACCAGGTGGCGGACGGTCCCGCGCGGCTCGCGCCGGTGCGGGCGCCGTTGCCGCCGGTGCAGTCGGCGCCGCCGATTCCGCCGGAGGGGATCGGACAGGAGCTGGCGGGTGCGTTCGGGCCGGGGGTGTTCCGGTTCGAGCAGGCGGCGGTGTCCCGGCAGGGTGTGCCGCCGATCGTGGCGCAGACGCTGGTGGTGGCGGGGCTGCCGATAGACATGGGCCCGTTCTTCTGGGCGCAGGCCCAGCCGGGGCGGCCGGTGCCGACGTTGGCGGAGCTGGCGGCCGAGCGCGGGGTGCGGCCGGCGCCGGACGCGGGCTCGTACCTCGTGATGGGCAGCGACTTCGGCAAGGCGATCTGCGTGCAGTACGGCACGGCGAACATCGTCGCCGTGCCCGTGGAGGCGGGGCCGGGCGGTGCCTCCGTACCGCCGCAGTTCGTGAACACGGGGCTGCCCGAGTTCGCGCGCTGCCTGGCGCTGCTCGGACGGATGTGGCGGTTGCGGTTCGGGCTCAACCAGGAGCAGGCGGGGCGGTGGACCGTCGATTTCCAGGCGCAGTTGGCGTCCCTGGACCCGGCGGCGCTCGGTTCGCCGGAGAGCTGGTGGTCGGTGCTGCTGGAGCAGATGTGGGACGGGCTGTTGTGACGTCCCGCGGTTGATGTCTCGTCCCTCGCGAGGGGGCCGGGAAAAAAATCGGGCGGCGATGTCGAGAACCCGCGTCCGGCTCCGTCCCCGGGGTGAACGCGACCACAATGGGTCGCACGAGCACCGAGGAGAACACCATGGCCAAGTACCTGATGCTGAAGCACTACCGAGGCGCCCCGGCCGCGGTCAACGACGTGCGGATGGACCAGTGGACCCCGGAGGAGATCTCGGCGCACATCCAGTACATGAACGACTTCGCGGCCCGGCTGGAGAAGACGGGCGAGTTCGTCGACGGTCAGGCGCTCGCCCCCGAGGGAGTGTGGGTCCGCTACGACGGTGAGGGGCGCCCGCCGGTCACCGACGGGCCGTTCGCGGAGACCAAGGACCTCATCGCAGGCTGGATGATCATCGACGTCGACAGCTACGAGCGCGCCGTCGAGCTGGCCGGGGAGCTGTCGGCCGCCCCCGGTGCGGGCGGCAAGCCGATCCACGAGTGGCTGGAGCTGCGCCCGTTCCTGGCCGCGCACCCCACCGTCGCGGAGGAGTGCCACTGAGGTGGACGAGGTCCTGCTTCGGAGCCTCACGCCGAGTGTGCTCGCCGTCCTCGTCCGCCGCGGAGCAGATTTCGCGGCGGCCGAGGACGCGGTACAGGACGCCCTGATCGAGGCGGTCCGCGTGTGGCCGGCCGATCCGCCGCGGGATGCGAAGGGCTGGCTGGTCACCGTGGCCTGGCGCAAGTTCCTCGACGCGACCCGGGCGGACACCGCTCGCCGCCGGCGCGAGGACCTCGTAGAAGAGGAACCGGCGCCCGGGCCCGCGCCCGCGGCCGATGACACGCTCCAGCTCTACTTCCTGTGCGCCCACCCGTCGCTGACCCCGGCATCGGCGGTCGCGCTCACGCTGCGTGCCGTCGGCGGGCTGACCACCCGGCAGATCGCCGAGGCCTATCTGGTGCCCGAGGCGACCATGGCGCAGCGCATCAGCCGGGCCAAGCGCACCGTCTCCGGGGTGCGCTTCGACAAGCCCGGGGATGTCGCCACCGTGCTGCGCGTCCTGTACCTCGTCTTCAACGAGGGCTACTCCGGCGACGTCGACCTCGCCGCCGAGGCCATCCGGCTCACCCGGCAGCTCGCGGCCGTGATCGACCACCCCGAGGTGGCGGGGCTGCTCGCGCTGATGCTGCTCCACCACGCCCGGCGCGCCGCCCGGACCGCGCCCGACGGCAGCCTGGTGCCGCTCGCCGAGCAGGACCGCGGCCGCTGGGACACGAAGGTGATCGCGGAGGGCGTCGGGATCCTCCAGGCGGCCCTCTCCCGTGACCGGCTTGGCGAGTTCCAGGCCCAGGCCGCCATCGCCGCCCTCCACGCGGACGCGCCCACCGCCGAGGAGACCGACTGGGTGCAGATCGTCGAGTGGTACGACGAGCTCGCGCGCCTGACCGACAGCCCGGTCGTCCGGCTCAACCGCGCGGTCGCCGTCGGCGAGGCCGACGGACCGCGCGCCGGCCTGAAGGCACTCGCGGCGCTGGACGACACCCTGCCCCGGCACACCGCGGTGGCCGCCTACCTCCACGAGCGCGACGGCGACCTGGCGACGGCGGCACGGCTGTACGCCGAGGCCGCCCACAAGGCACCCAACCTCGCCGAGCGCGACCACCTGACCCGCCAGGCCGCCCGGCTCAACGCCCGCCGGAGTCGCTGACGGGTCGCGTAGCGTGACCTGTGACCGGAGTGTCGCGTTATGCGTACTTACGTCCGATCCATCAAGATATGCGCGAAATCGTTCTTAAACGTTCGTACTTCGTACGTCATGTCGTGTGGGTCGGCGGAAGGGTTCAGGATGAGCAGCGCATCGGCGTCGGCACAAGGCTTCGTGGCCGTACGGGGGCGCGGCTACCGTCCCGAACAGGTCGACGTGTACGCCGCCGTGATCTCCCGGGACCGGGACGCCGCGTGGGAGCGGGCCGCGCGCCTGACCGTGCTCGCCCGGGACATGGAGGCGAAGGCGGCGCGGCTGCGGGAGACGGTGGCGCGGCTCGCGCCGCAGACGTACGAGACGCTCGGGGAGCGCGCACGGTGCCTTTTCCAGCTCGTGGAGGAAGAGGCGGCGCACGTGCGCGAACAAGCGCGGCACGCGGCGCAGGAATACGTCGCGCAAGCCGAGACGCGCGCCCTCGGCGTACGCCGGGAGGCGCACGAAGAGGCGGATGCGCTCCGTGCGGACGCCGAGGAACGCGCCCGCCAGCGCCTCCTCGCGGCGCGCGCCGAGGCCGACGACATCCGTGTCAGCGCCCGGCGCGAGGTGAAGGAGGGGCGCGGCGAGGCGCTCGCCGCGTTGCGCGAGGTGCGGCAGCGCACCACCGGCATGCTCGCCGAGCAGGAGAAGGAGCACGCCGAACGCTGGGAGCGGGCCGAGCGGGAGGCGGCCGAGCGCGAGGCCGCGCTGGACGCACACCACGCCGAGCTGGTGGCGCGCGCCGAGGCCGCGCTCTCCGACGCGAAGCAGGCGTTCGCCGACGCGGAGGAGTCGACGCAACGGCGCCAGGAGGAGGCACACGCGCGTGGCGCCGAGCTGCTCGCCGAGGCGCGGGTGCGGGAGGAGCGGATCGCCCGGGAGACGGAGCGGGTGCTGCGCGAGCACGGGGAGACGTGGGACGACCTACAGGCCCACATGGATCACGTACGCAACAGCCTTACGGCGTTGACGGGGCGGGCGCCGGCGGAGTGACGTAGTGATGTGCTGACGTAACGAAAAGGACAACACCGGGGAGTGCGGCGAACGTCTGTCCCTGGTGTGGCGTCACAGGGGCGATACGGCCTCAAACGGCCTCCACACGCCCATCTGTTCGTCACTGTCAGCCCGGGGGGATCCATGCGTACGAGCACCGCGCGCGCTGTCAGGCTGCATGCGGCCCTGGCCCTGTTCACCGCCGTCACCACCGCTGTTGTGGTCGGGTGTGGCACTGCCGAAGTTGATGACGACGGCGGTGGTGCGCGGGTTCGGAATGCCGTGCAGGCGCCCGAGGCGAAGGAGCGGGCCCGGGAGGTTGCTGAGGCCTGGGAGGGGTCCGAGGCCGCCGAGGTGTGGGCCAAGGGGTATTACCCGATGGGGGATACCGTCCAGCTGCCCGACAACGCCTTCCTCGACGGGAACGACAAGGAGGCCTACTTGGCGGGGCGCTTCGTCCTGCGTGGCGAGCTTCCCGAGTCCCCGAAGGGGGAAGGGAAGGTGGAGTGGGAGAGCGGGGGTTCGCTCACACTGCCGTTGACGGGGGCGCGGAAGTCGTACGAGAGCATGGCGAGCGGTGGCGACGGCGAGCCGCATCTCACCGTGACCGGGGCGAAGTTGGGGGAGATGAGCCTGGTCACCAGTAGGGGACCGGCGACCGTGCCGGCGTGGCTGTTCACGCTGGAGGGCTACGACACTCCGCTCAAGCGGGTCGCGCTCAGCTCGTCGCAGCTTCCCGAGCCGCCGATCAGGCCCGCCGCGGACACGCCCTCCGCCGAACTGTGGGAACTCGCCGGGCTGGTGAAGGCGGCCGAGGACGGGCGGTCCCTCACCGTCATGGCCCACCACGGAGCCTGCGACGACGGGCCCGCCGTACATGTGCTGGAGACGGCCGGGAGTGTGGTGCTGTCCGGGTCGATCGTTGGGACAAAAGACGGTGCATGCACCTCCCAACTGCTGAGCAAGCAGGTGACGGTGAAGCTGGAGCGGCCGGTCGGCGAACGGATCCTGTTGGACGCGTTCACCGGCGAGCCCCTGCCGTACGTGAAGCGGTACATGTCCTGGTCCTGACAGAGCCGGCCGCTCTCGACG
Source organism: Streptomyces sp. JLBG701 (assembly GCF_058544905.1). NCBI lineage: Bacteria > Bacillati > Actinomycetota > Actinomycetes > Kitasatosporales > Streptomycetaceae > Streptomyces > Streptomyces sp. JLBG701. Next base: position 4,728,239 of record NZ_CM178588.1, on the reverse strand, counting down.
GGCGTGGTGTCAGCCGCGCCTGCGTACCGCCCCCGCCAGGATCCACCCCTCCACCGCCTCGTACTGCCGCCGCTGTTCACCGGCCTCGCGCCGCCCGGAGACCACCGTCCCCAGCCAGCCGAAGCCGAAGCCCAGCGGGATGGAGACCAGGCCCGTCGTCGTGAACGGGAAATAGGTGAAGTCCGAGCCCGGGAAGGCCGAGACGGGGGAGCCGGAGACGAGGTTCGTGCCCGGAATCAGGAGCAGGACCGTGAGGGAGCCGCCGATGAGGGTGCACAGGAGGCCGGTTCGGGTGTAGCGGCGCCAGAAGAGGCTGTAGACCAGTGCGGGGGCGAGGGCGGAGGCGCCCAGGCAGAAGGAGAGCGTCACCAGCGGTTGCAGGCTGCGGTGTTGGACCTGGGTCGCGAGGGCGATCGCCGGAACTCCTATGGCCAGGGCGGAGATTCGCGCCAGGGTCATCTCGCGGCGCGGGGACAGTTCACGCGCGCGTGCCGCGAAGACGTCGTGGGCAAGGGAGTTGGCGCAGGCCAGGATCATGCCGGCGACGGAGGCGAGCAGGGTGAGGAAGAGGGCGGTGGTGACCGTCGTGAACAGCAGCGTCTCCGCCGTGGACAGGTCCGGCCCGAAGGCGGCCTGCGAGCCCAGCAGATACGCCGTGTTGCCCTGCGGATCGGCCTGCGCGATCGCCGTACGCCCGACCAGCGCTGTGGCGGCGAAACCGACGACCGTGATGACGGGCACGAACAGCGCCACGCACGACACCGCCCAGGACATCGAACGGCGCACCTGGCGGGCGCTGGACGCGGTGTACATCCGCATGGTGACGTGCGGCAGACAGGCGCCGCCCAGGACGACGGTCAGCTCCGAACTGATCATGTCCAGACGGGGATTGGGCCCACCCTCGAACTGCAGCCCCGAGTGCAGAAAGGCCCCGCCCGCACCGCTCCCGTCTGCCGCCGCGTCGAACAGCGCGCCCGGGCTCCAGCCGAAGCGGTTCAGGACGAGTACGGAGACCACGGCCCCCGAACCGAGCAGCATCACGATCTTGAGGATCTGGATGACAGCGGTGCCCTTCATACCGCCGATCGCCGCGTAACTGATCATCAGCGCGCCCAACCCGATGACGCAGCCCGTCTTCACCGAGTCACCGGAGAAGCCGAGGATGAACGCCAACAGCTGCCCGGCGCCCGCGAGTTGCACCAGCATCAGCGGAAGCAGCGCCGCGAGGGTCACGACGCACGCGGCGATACGGACGCGACGCCCCGGCATACGACGGGCGAAGGCGTCCCCCATGGTGAACCGGCCCGCGTTGCGCAGCGGTTCGGCCAGCAGGAACATCAGCAGCACCAGCGACAGGGCCGTGCTCAGGGCGAGGACGACACCGTCGTAGCCGCACAGCGCGATCACCCCGCTGGTGCCCAGGACGGTCGCGGCGGAGATGTAGTCGCCGGCGATCGCGAGGCCGTTGCCCAGTGGGGACAGGGAGTTGGAGCCGGTGTAGAACGCGTCGAGGTCGTCCCGGTCCGGGCTCGTCAGCACACACAGCAGCAGGGTGATCGTGGCTACGGCCGTGAAGGCGACCAGTGACGTGGTCTGCGCGGAGTCGCTGAACCCCGCCCCGATTCCCGTCACCGGCCCACCCCCGCCCCGCGCCTCGCGTCCAGCTCCGCCAGCTTGCGGATGCGGTCGGCGAGCGGATCGACGTAGCGGCGGGCCGTGCGCTCGTACAGGACGATCGCCAGCCAGGTGACGGGGAGTTGGAGCAGCGCGAGCAGCAGGCCGGTGGGCAGGCCGTCGGTGACGGTGCTCGTCATGAAGGACGGTGCGAAGGCGGACAGGAGGAGGAAGAGCGTGAAGTAGCCGAGCGCCGTGAGACCGGCGACGCGACGCTGGCGGCGGTAGGCGCCGCGCAGGATCCGCAGGTCGCTGTGGTGGCCCAACGGGGGGCGGCTGGGCGGGCGTTGCCTCGGCGGTTCGGGCGGCGGCGGTGGTGCCCAGGGGTAGGTGGGCGGGTTCGGGTGCGGGTGGTGGCCATGGTCGTACGACATCCCGGTGCTCCTTGGGTGAACTCCAGGTGAGCGAAGGGTGGGTGACGGGTGAGCGGGCCACGCACGTTACTTGGAGGTAGCGAGTGTGGGCAGTGCTTCCGCCGAACTGGTCCGTCGGTATGCGCTTACTGCGCTGACCTCGGGTGTTACCTGCGTTAACTCATACCTTTGAGCTGCCGCCTCACCTCACCTCGTCCACCCCATGTCACACTCGCGGCCGCCATCCCCTCTTGATGGGAAAGAACCGACAGTCGAGGGGATCACCGATGAACATCGTCATCTTCGGAGCGAACGGACCGACCGGCCGCCTGGCCACGCAACGGGCCGGCGCGGCCGGGCACACCGTCACCGCGGTCACCCGCCATCCCGATACCTTTCCGCTGACCGGTCCGTGGCTGCGTGTGGTCGCCGCGGACGTGTACGACGCCGGCGCGGTGGAGGACGCCGTGGCCGGGCAGGACGCGGTGATCTCGGCACTCGGGGTGCCGTACGGGCGGGAGCCGGTCACCGTGTACTCGGTGGGGATGGGGCAGATCATGCGGGCCATGGGGGTGCACGGGGTGCGGCGGGTCGTCGCGGTGTCGTCGACCGTGCTGTTCGATACCGCGGCGCCCGGGGAGGGGTTCTTCTTCCGGAAGGTGCTGGAGCCGGCTGTCGTGCGGTTCATGGGGCGCACGGTCTATGAGGACATGCGGCGGATGGAGGACGCGATGCGCGCGAGCGACCTCGATTGGACGGTCATCCGGCCCGGTGGCCTCTTCGACGCGGAGGGGGTGAGCGAGTACCGGGTGGGCACGTCGCGGCTGCCCGGGCGGTACACGGCGCGGGTCGATCTGGCGCACGAGTTGGTACGGCAGGCCGTGGACGACGACCGTCATACGCGGATGTTCGTCGACGTGCGGACGACGGAGAACACACCGAGCTTTCTCGACCTCATCCGTAAGGAGGCGTTGGGTGGTGGGGGCGGCAAGGGGGCCAAGGGCGGCAAGGGTGCCAAGGCGGGTGCTCTTGGCTGAGGAGCGGCTCGGCGGTGGAGGCATGGGGATGGTGTGGCGGGCGCGTGATCCGGCGCTGCACCGTGAGGTTGCCAGACGTGGTGACGGGCGGCGAAGGTAATCCCGTGTCTGTGTCCGGGAGTTGAGCGAGCTTTGATGCCGGGGGCGATACCCGCGTGAAGAGAAGAATGCTGCGACGCTCGGCGCTGGCCGTCGTGCTCCTGCTGATGTGGGTGGGTCCCCTGGTCGGCGCGGTCGCGGTCGGCGAGGCCCTCACCGGCGCCGGGCATGATGATCTCGGGGGAATCGCCTTCGTGACGCTGACGATCTGCCTCGGCACCTCCGCGATCTTCACACTGCCGACCTTGGCCATGGTCACCGGTCGGGACGGGAAGGTCCTCGACGACTCGGTCGAAGGACTCATCGCGGCTCTCGTCGTCGTCGGCATAGTGATGTGGTTCTGCGCATTCGTCATCGCGTTGAACCTGCCGGCGTGGTACCTGGATCACCATGGCGTCGAAACCGACGCCCTGATCTCCGCCGAGCACTGCGACGGCGGCCAGGGTCCCGTCTGCGAACAGGATCTGCGGGTGTCATCCCCGTCGGGCCAAGACCTCGGCTGGGTGGGCTGCAACGGCACCGGTCACTGGCATGTCGGCGAGTGGGTGCGGGTGCGCGTCGATCCGGACGGCTGGGCAGCCCCGCAGATCGCCAACTGCACAAGGGCCGGCTTCCTGGACACGATGATCCCGGTCACTCTCGGCGTCAGCGGCATCGCGTTCGCCGCGGCGGCAGCGGCCCCGCTCATCGCCGCACACGGCCGCGACAAGGAGGAACCGGTCGGGGACAGCGCCGTCGAGGACAGTGTCGTAGAGGACAGCGTCGTAGAGGAGGACATCGCCGAACCGGAGGACGCGGTCCCGTCCGGGCCCTCGCCCGAGCCACCCGGGGCCCAGTGAGGGGGCGGTGGCGGAGGTGATTGGAGCGTTTGGGCCATGCCCTGGACAGCCGACCTGGGGTTTTCCAGTTGTCCCCTGGCCTAAACCGGCCAATCACCGCCAGCCGCCAGCCGCCAGCCGCCAGCCGCCAGCCGCCAGCCGTTCAGCCCCCCACGTGCCGTGACTGAACTAAGCGAGCTCGATGCTCAGTTGACTCCCCAGCTCGCGGAAGCCCAGGGCGCGGGCGACTCTGCGCGACGCCGGTGGGCGGGCTCGCCACTGCGGGAGCAGGCCGGCCGTGAGGGCGTGGGTTGTTGCTGCCGAGGCCGTTGCCCGGGCCAGGCCTCGGGCGCGCCACGCGGGTGCTGTCAGCACGCTGATGTGGGCGGTGCGGTTCGGCCAGAGGGTGTATCCGGCGGCGGCCACCACCTCGCCCTCCTCACCGCCCTCGCGGATCACGAAAGCGGGGGAGGTTATGTCCGTCAACCCGGCCTCGCCGGCGTCCTCTTCGCCCGCCAGCCTCTCCAGGCGGCGTATCTCCGGGTGCTGCTCTACCGGCAGTTGAATCACCGTCAGATCCTCTGGCCTCGCCGGGACGAACTCGTCCGGACCCGCGTACGCCAACGTCGCCGGGCCCAACACCCGTGCCACCGCCAGCGCATCACACACTGCCTCCGCCGACAGACGTGCAAGCGGCGCAAGCGGTGCGAGCGCCTCCCGGACCGTCCTCGCCGCGTCCTCCGTCGGCGCCGTGGCGATCGCCGAACCTCCCAGGGCCACGATGCCGACCCAACCCGGCGGACACAGCCGTGACTTCGATGAGACGGCCACGGATATGTTCGTAGCGCTGCCCGTCGGCCCGAACGACACCGGCGCCGAAGCCAGTCCCACCCACAGCTCACGTGCTCTGGCCAGCAAGGCATCCTCCGTCTCCGTCGACACGCCTCCCCCTCAATCCTTCAGCACCGGAAACCGCCTCGGAGCCAGCAACAGCAGTGCCAGGAAAGCCAATCCGGCCGCGCACCCCGCCCCCACATACACCGCATGCACGGCGTCCGCGATCGCCCGCCGAGTCGCCTCGGGGGCCGCGCCTCCGCCGAGGTCTCTCGTGACCTCGTCCAAGTCACTCGCCCCGCCCAGCCTCGCCGCCAGCACCCCATTAGCCACCGCGCCGAACAGGGACGCGCCGATCGTCTGGCCGGTCTGGCGGCAGAAGAGCACCGATGCCGTCGTCGTGCCCCGCTCCGACCAGCCCACCGTCGACTGCACGCCCACGATCAGGGGGAGTTGGAACAGGCCCAGGGCGGCGCCCAGCACCAGCATCAAGAGCGTTGGCTGCCAGGCCGACCCCGGGTACGGCAGGAACGGGAACGCGAACAGCGTCAGCGCTGCGACGCCGATGCCCAGCATGGCCGTATTGCGGAAGCCGATGCGGCGGTACACGTGTTGGCTCAGGGCCGCCGATATCGGCCAGGTCAGCGTCCATACGGAGAGGACGAATCCCGCCGCGACCGGGGCCAGGCCCAGTACCGACTGCGCGTACGTCGGGAGGAACACCGTCGGTGCCACCATCAGCAGGCCCAGCGCGCCCAGGGCGAGGTTGACCGCGGCGATCGTACGGCGGCGCCACACCCAGCCGGGGATGATCGGTTCCGTAGCCCGGCGTTCGACCAGGACCACGACTCCGGCCAGCGCAAGTCCCGTACAGAACAAGGCTATTGAGGGGGCCGAGAGCCACTCCCACGCCACCCCGCCCTGTACCAGGGCCGTCAGCAGGACGCCGCCGCAAGCGAACACCGCCAGTGCGCCGACCCAGTCGACACGCGCGCGTGCCGCCTGCTCCCGGGCCGGTTCGTGCAGGTAGCGGACGATCAGCCACAACGCCACCGCCCCGATGGGGAGGTTGACGAGGAAGATCCAGCGCCAGTCCGCGTAGGCCGCCAATAGTCCGCCCACCGCCGGGCCCGCGATCGCCGACACCGCCCACACCGTGGACAGTTTGGATTGGATCTTTGGGCGGTCTTTCAGTGGGTACAGGTCGGCGGCCAGGGTCTGGACCGTGCCCTGGAGGGCGCCTCCGCCCAGGCCCTGCACGATACGGAAGGCGATCAACGCCGCCATGTTCCACGCCACGGCGCACAGAAGTGAGCCCAGCAGGAAGACCGCCGCTCCGGCGATCAGGACCGGCTTTCGGCCGAAGGTGTCGGAGAGTTTGCCGTAGACGGGGAGCGTGACCGTCACCGCCAGCAGGTAGCCGGAGAAGAGCCAGGAGAAGACCGCGAAGCCGCCCAGGTCGCCGACGATCTGCGGTACGGCCGTCGACACGATGGTGGAGTCGAGGGCCGCCAGCGCCATCGTGAGCATGAGGGCCGCCACGACCGCTCCGCGCTTGTCCGTTCCGGCGCGCTGTGCGGTGTCGCGTATCGCGGGTGTCGTACCGCCCACCGGATTCCGGCCCCCATCCATTTTCTTTCCCCCTGCATCTATCTGTCGTACGACAGGGTCCCACTTGACCCTCACGTCGCGGGAGGGTGCACGCTGGCCGGGGTTGAGGGTGGAGGCGACCCCGAGGAGTTCTCCACCGACGGGTGGACTGCCCCTAGGGGTTCCTCCGTACTACGGCTCGGGGAGGGTTCGTACTGCCGGAGGAGGAGAACGTACGGCGGTCGTCCTTAACCTGGCTTTACGCCGCTGAGGGCGGTGGACCGCAGCTACGGGGGTGGGGTTTTCCCCAGCAAAAGACTGCGCTGAGCACCAGCGCGCCGGACCCCCGTCGCGGACCAGACTCAACGACGTAACCACCGCACTTCCGCAAGGCCCGTTCGCCGGGCTCCGTACACACACGACTTACTCGTCGACCGATATAGGAGACATACCGTGACATCGGCTGTGACCATCACCAGGCACGGGGGCACTGGAGGGCGTACGGCCGTTGCCGCTCGGGCGCGGCAGGTCGTCAAGGCGTACGGGTCCGGGGAGACCCGGGTCGTCGCTCTCGATCACGTGGACGTGGACATAGCGCGGGGGCAGTTCACCGCGATCATGGGGCCCTCCGGGTCCGGCAAGTCCACGCTCATGCACTGCCTCGCCGGGCTCGACACCGTGACGTCCGGGGAGATCTACCTCGACGACACCGAGATCACCGGGCTGAAGGACAAGAAGCTCACGCAACTGCGCCGGGACCGGATCGGGTTCATCTTCCAGGCGTTCAACCTGCTGCCGACGCTCAACGCGATCGAGAACATCACGCTGCCCATGGACATCGCGGGCAGGAAGCCGGACAAGGCGTGGCTGAGCCAGGTGGTCGACACCGTCGGGCTCAGCGGCCGGCTCAAGCACCGGCCCACCCAGCTCTCCGGCGGGCAGCAGCAACGTGTCGCCGTGGCGCGGGCGTTGGCCGCCCGTCCCGAGATCATCTTCGGGGACGAGCCGACCGGAAACCTGGACTCGCGGGCCGGCGCCGAGGTGCTCGGCTTCCTGCGGCGGTCCGTCGACGAGCTCGGGCAGACCATCGTGATCGTCACCCACGACCCGGTGGCGGCCTCGTACTCCGACCGTGTGCTGTACCTCGCCGACGGCCGGATCGTCGACGAGATGTTCAAGCCGACCGCCGACACCGTCCTCGACCGCATGAAGGACTTCGACGCCCGGGGGCGTACGTCATGACCGTCATGAAGACCTCGATGCGCAACTTCTTCGCGCACAAGGGGCGGATGGCGCTCTCCGCGATAGCCGTACTGCTGTCGGTGGGCTTTGTGACAGGGACCCTTGTCTTCACCGACACCATGTCCACCACCTTCGACAAGCTCTTCGCCGCCACCGCCTCCGATGTGACCGTGAGCGCCGAGAACGCCTCGGACAGCGGTGAGACCCAAACCGACAACGGCAAGCCGCCCGTCATGCCCGCCTCCGTCCTCGCCGAGGTGCGCGAGGCGGACGGGGTCAAGTCGGCCCAGGGGACGGTCTTCTCGACCTCCGTCACCGTCGTCGACGCCGACAAGGACAGCCTCTCGCCCACGAGCGGCGCCCCGACCATCGTCGGCAACTGGAACACCAACGACGCCCGCACCATGAAGATCACGTCCGGTCAGGCGCCGCGCGGGCCGGACCAGATCATGGTCGACGCCGACACCGCCGACAAGCACCACCTGGGGCTCGGCGACGAGATCGGCGTCATCAGCGCCGTCGGCACGCACAAGGCGAAGGTCTCCGGCATCGCCGACTTCACCGTCACCAATCCCGGTGCCGCGATCTTCTACCTCGACACCAAGACCGCGCAGGAAGCGCTCGTCGGTGCGACCGGCGTCTACACCAACGTCAACGTCACCGCCGACGCCGGGTTCAGCGACGCGCAGGTCAAGAAGAGCGTCGCCGCCTCGCTCGACGGCGCCTACAAGGTGCAGACCGCCAAGGAGGTCGCGGACGCTAACGCCGACGACGTCGGCGACTTCATGGGCGTCATCAAGTACGCGATGCTCGGCTTCGCCGGGATCGCCTTCCTCGTCGGCATCTTCCTGATCATCAACACCTTCTCGATGCTGGTCGCCCAGCGGACCCGCGAGATCGGCCTGATGCGGGCCATCGGGTCCAGCCGCGGCCAGGTCAACCGGTCCGTGCTGGTGGAGGCGCTGCTGCTCGGCTTCCTCGGTTCGGTGCTCGGCGTGGGCGCGGGTGTGGGCATCGCCGTCGGGCTGATGAAGCTCATGTCGATGGCGGGCATGAACCTGTCCACCGACGACCTGACGATCGCCTGGACGACTCCGGTCGTCGGGCTCGTACTGGGCATCGTCGTCACCGTCCTCGCCGCCTACCTGCCGGCCCGCCGCGCCGGCAAGGTCTCCCCGATGGCCGCGCTGCGCGACGCCGGCGCTCCCGCCGACGCCAGGGCAGGTGTCGTACGGGCCGTGCTGGGGCTGTTGCTGACCGGGGGCGGCGGATACGCGCTGTACCTCGCGACCGCCGCCGACAAGGCGAGCGAGGGGTCGTTGTGGCTGGGCGGCGGGGTCGTCCTGTCGCTGATCGGGTTCGTCGTCATCGGGCCGCTGCTCGCCGGTGGTGTGGTGAAGGTGCTGAGCGCCGTACTGCTGCGGGTCTTCGGGCCCGTCGGGCGGATGGCCGAGCGCAACGCGCTGCGCAACCCGCGGCGGACCGGGGCCACGGGTGCGGCCCTGATGATCGGCCTCGCGCTGGTCGCCTGTCTGTCGGTGGTCGGGTCCTCGATGGTCGCCTCGGCGACCGACCAGCTGGACAAGACCGTCGGTACCGACTTCATCATCGGCTCCGACGGCGGGCAGCTGATCACCCCGCAGGCCGTCGAGGCCGCGCGGACCGCCAAGGGCGTGAAGAGCTTCACCGAGTACAAGTGGACCGAAGGCGACTTCACCACCCCCGACGGCAAGACGCTCAAGGACACGGCGATCACGGCGGCCAGCCCGTCCTATGCGACGGACCTGGCCACCAAGACCGTCGCCGGCAAGCTCGCGGACGCCTACCGGCCGAACTCGATGTCCGTGCACGAGGAGTTCGCCAAGGACCACGGCATCACCCTCGGGTCCAAGATCGCCGTCGACTTCAAGGACGGTTCCACGGCCCGGCTGACGGTTCGTGCCATCACCAGCAGCGACGTCGTCATCGACCAAGGCGCCATGTATACGTCGATCGACACGCTCGCCAAGTACGTCCCGGCCGACAAGATGCCGCTCGACGACATGCTCTTCGCCTCGGCGAAGGACGGTCAGGAAGCGGCCGCGTACAAGTCGCTCAAGGCGGCGCTCGACGACTATCCGCAGTACAAGGTCCGTGACCAGACCGACTACAAGGAAGCCCTGAAGGACCAGATCGGGCAGCTCCTGAACATGATCTACGGGCTGCTGGCGCTGGCGATCATCGTGGCGATCCTGGGTGTGGTGAACACGCTGGCCCTGTCGGTGGTCGAGCGGACGCGGGAGATCGGCCTGATGCGGGCGATCGGTCTGTCGCGGCGGCAGATGCGCCGGATGATCCGCCTGGAGTCGGTGGTCATCGCCCTGTTCGGCGCGCTGCTGGGCCTGGGGCTTGGCATGGGCTGGGGCGCGACCGCCCAGCAGCTGCTCGCCCTGGAGGGGTTGAAGGTCCTGGACATTCCGTGGCCGACGATCATCTCCGTGTTCATCGGATCGGCCTTCGTGGGGCTGTTCGCGGCGCTGATCCCGGCGTTCCGGGCGGGCCGGATGAACGTACTGAACGCGATCGCCACCGAGTAGGACAACCGAGCACGCACGCGTGCGTGACTGTAAAGCCACCGCACGCGTGCGTGCCCGCACAGCCACCGCACACGGGGGTTGCGGGGGAGAGCCCGGCGCTGGGGAATCCGACCGATTTCCCGGCGCCGGGCTTCGCCGTGCGTCCGGGGGAGAGGGGTTGCCCATGAGTGCGGCGTTGTCCACAAGCGCGGCGTTGTCCACAGCCTCGGCATGAATCTGCCCGGCGTCGTACGCTGGACACCCCCGGCCCGCACCGCGTGTCGGGCGGTTCGCGTTGCCCACCCCCCATCCGCTACTCGCCCGCTCCCCCTTCGCACCTCGCCCACCCTCGGACGGAAGCCCCCTTCAATGAGCCTGCACGGTCTGCTCGACGTCGTCGTCAAGGACACCGCCCTCGCGGAAGCGATCAAGGCGGCCCAGGACGGCAACCGCATGCACGTCGACCTGGTCGGCCCCCCGGCGGCCCGGCCCTTCGCCGTGGCCGCACTGGCCCGCGAGGCCGGCCGTACCGTGCTGGCCGTGACGGCGACAGGGCGGGAGGCCGAGGACCTGGCGGCGGCGCTGAGGTCGCTGCTGCCGGCGGACGGGGTCGTGGAGTACCCGTCCTGGGAGACCCTCCCGCACGAGCGGCTGAGCCCGCGCAGCGACACCGTCGGGCGGCGCCTCGCCGTCCTGCGCCGCCTGGCCCACCCCCGCCCCGACGACCCCGAGACCGGGCCGGTCTCCGTGGTCGTGGCTCCCGTACGGTCTGTGCTGCAGCCGCAGGTCAAGGGGCTCGGCGACCTGGAGCCGGTGGCCCTGCGGACCGGGCAGACCGCCGATCTCAACGTCACCGTGGAGGCGCTCGCCGCCGCCGCGTACGCGCGCGTGGAGCTGGTCGAGAAGCGCGGCGAGTTCGCCGTACGCGGCGGGATCCTGGACGTGTTCCCGCCCACCGAGGAACACCCCCTGCGCATCGAGTTCTGGGGCGACGACGTCGAGGAGATCCGCTACTTCAAGGTCGCCGACCAGCGCTCCCTCGAAGTCGCCGAGCACGGGCTGTGGGCGCCACCCTGCCGTGAGCTGCTGCTCACGGAGGAGGTACGCGCGCGTGCCGCCGCCCTCGCCGAGGCGCACCCCGAGCTGGGCGAGCTGCTCGGGAAGATCGCCGAGGGGATCGCGGTCGAGGGCATGGAGTCCCTGGCGCCCGTTCTGGTCGACGACATGGAGCTGCTGGTCGACGTACTGCCCAAGGGCGCCATGGCCGTCGTATGCGATCCGGAGCGGGTACGCACGCGTGCGTCCGATCTGGTGGCGACGTCGCAGGAGTTCCTGCAGGCGTCCTGGGCGGCGACCGCCGGTGGCGGTGAGGCGCCCATCGACGTCGACGCGGCCTCGCTGTGGTCCATCGCGGACGTGCGGGAGCGGGCGCGCGAGCTGGACATGATGTGGTGGTCGGTGTCGCCGTTCGCGGCGGATGAAGAACTCGACGCGGACACCCTCAAGTTGGGCATGCACGCGCCCGAGACCTATCGCGGGGACACCGCGCGGGCGCTCGCCGACACCAAGGGCTGGCTCGCCGACGGCTGGCGCACGGTGTACGTGACGGAGGCGCACGGTCCGGCGGCCCGTACGGTCGAGGTACTGGGCGGGGAGGGCATCGCGGCCCGCCTGGACGCCGAACTGGCCGAGATCTCGCCGTCCGTCGTGCACGTCGCGTGCGGCTCGATCGACTACGGCTTCGTCGATACGACGATGAAGCTGGCCGTGCTGACCGAGACCGACCTCTCCGGGCAGAAGGCGGCCGGCAAGGACGGCGCGCGGATGCCGGCCCGGCGCCGCAAGACCATCGACCCGCTGACGCTGGAGACCGGCGACTACATCGTGCACGAGCAGCACGGTGTGGGCCGGTACATCGAGATGGTGCAGCGGACCGTGCAGGGCGCCACGCGCGAGTACCTGGTCGTGGAGTACGCCCCCGCCAAGCGCGGCCAGCCCGGCGACCGGCTCTACATCCCGACCGACCAGCTGGAGCAGATCACCAAGTACGTGGGCGGCGAGGCCCCGACCCTGCACCGGCTCGGCGGCGCCGACTGGACGAAGACGAAGGCGCGCGCGAAGAAGGCCGTAAAGGAGATCGCCGCCGATCTGATCAGGCTGTACAGCGCGCGGATGGCGGCGCCCGGACACACCTTCGGCCCGGACACCCCGTGGCAGCGCGAGCTGGAGGACGCCTTCCCGTACGTCGAGACGCCCGACCAGCTGACCACGATCGCCGAGGTCAAGGACGACATGGAGAAGTCGGTCCCCATGGACCGCCTGATCTGCGGCGACGTCGGCTACGGCAAGACGGAGATCGCGGTCCGGGCCGCCTTCAAGGCCGTACAGGACGGCAAGCAGGTGGCGGTGCTGGTCCCGACCACGCTGCTGGTGCAGCAGCACTTCGGGACCTTCAGCGAGCGGTACTCGCAATTCCCGGTGAACGTACGGGCGTTGAGCCGCTTCCAGACGGACACCGAGGCGAAGGCGACGCTGGAGGGCCTGCGGGAGGGTGCGGTCGACGTCGTCATCGGCACCCACCGCCTGTTCTCGTCGGAGACGAAGTTCAAGGACCTGGGGCTCGTCATCGTCGACGAGGAGCAGCGGTTCGGCGTCGAGCACAAGGAGCAGCTGAAGAAGCTGCGCGCGAACGTAGACGTACTGACGATGTCCGCGACGCCGATTCCCCGAACCCTGGAGATGGCGGTCACGGGGATCCGCGAGATGTCGACGATCACGACCCCGCCGGAGGAACGCCACCCGGTGCTCACCTTCGTCGGCCCCTACGAGGAGAAGCAGATCGGCGCCGCGATCCGCCGTGAACTCCTGCGCGAGGGCCAGGTCTTCTACATCCACAACCGCGTCGAGTCGATCGACCGAGCGGCGGCCCGCCTCCGCGAGATCGTCCCCGAGGCGCGGATCGCCACAGCCCACGGCCAGATGTCGGAGCAGGCGCTGGAGCAGGTCGTCGTCGACTTCTGGGAGAAGCGGTACGACGTGCTCGTGTCGACGACGATCGTGGAGTCGGGCATCGACATCTCCAACGCCAACACGCTGATCGTGGAGCGGGGCGACAACTTCGGCCTGTCGCAGCTGCACCAGCTGCGGGGCCGGGTGGGCCGAGGAAGGGAGCGAGGCTACGCCTACTTCCTCTACCCGCCGGAGAAGCCCTTGACGGAGACGGCTCACGAACGCCTCGCGACCATCGCCCAGCACACCGAGATGGGCGCCGGCATGTACGTCGCGATGAAGGACCTGGAGATCCGCGGCGCCGGAAACCTCCTCGGCGGCGAACAGTCCGGCCACATCGCGGGCGTCGGCTTCGACCTCTACGTCCGCATGGTCGGCGAGGCGGTCGCGGACTACCGCGCCTCGCTGGAGGGCGGCGTCGAGGAGGAGCCCCCGCTCGACGTCAAGATCGAACTCCCCGTCGACGCCCACGTCCCGCACGACTACGCCCCGGGCGAGCGCCTGCGCCTGTCGGCCTACCGCGCCATCGCCTCCGCCAACACGGAGGCGGACATCAAGGCCGTACGCGAGGAACTCGTCGACCGCTACGGCAAGTTGCCGGAGCCGGTGGAGAACCTGCTGTTGGTGGCGGGCCTGCGGATGCTCGCGCGCGCGTGCGGCGTCGGCGACATCGTCCTCCAGGGCAACAACATCCGTTTCGCCCCTGTGGAGTTGCGGGAGTCGCAGGAGCTGCGGCTGAAGCGGCTGTATCCGGGCACCGTCATCAAGCCTGCGGCGCACCAGGTGCTGGTACCGAGGCCGAAGACGGCGAAGGTGGGCGGGAAGCCGTTGGTCGGGCGGGAGTTGCTGGGGTGGGTGGGGGAGTTCTTGGCTTCGATTCTGGGGTCGTAGGTCTCTCCGGTCCCTGGTTCCTCGTCCGTTCGATCGTGAAACCCCGGGTCGCGGACACCTGACCTCCGGCAAGATGTCGCCATGGCAGGCAGGGGGCGCGCGAGCATGATCGCGTGGACGGGGGCGGCGTGCGCGCTGGTCGCTGTGGCTCTGGTGTTCGCTCTGGTGCCCGCGCACGCCCCGCTGGGTGTGTCGGACCGCAGTGGTCTGGTGTCCATGGCCGCCGCCCTGTTGGCCCTGGTGGCCGCCGTGATCGCTCTGCTGTGGGCTCGGCCGGGCGGCCACGAGGACGAGGCGGCCGCCGTGGCCCGGCTGGCCCGTGAGGTACGCGCGGTGGGTGAGCCGCAGTGGGCGCACAGCCTCGGCGGCGACCTGACCGCCATCGATGTGACCTTCGACTTCCGGCCGTACGCGAACGCGCGCGCCGCTGTCCTCCCGCCCACGCCGGCGGGCCAGTTGGAGCGAGTGGTTGAGGACTACCGCGCGCTGCGGCCCCGTCGGCTGGTGATCACCGGTGAGTCGGGGGCCGGCAAGACCGTGCTGGCCTGGAAGCTCGTCATGGAGCTCAACAAGGCCCGCATGGAACACGAACCGGTGCCGGTCCTGATGGCGCTGGCCGACTGGGACGAGGAGGAACCCGTTGGCGACTGGATCGCCCGCCACCTGGAGCGTGACTACGGCCTGCCGGCACGTTCCGCGCGCAAGGTCGTCGCCGCGCGCATGGTTCTCCCGGTGCTCGACGGCCTGGACGAGATGGATGACGAGGACATGCCCGCGGCAAAGTCACGCGCACGTGCCGCGCTGGAGGCCCTGGCCCGCTACCAGGACGGCATCGAACCGGCTCCTCTGGTGCTGACCTGCCGTACGCGCCGCTACGACACCCTGGAGGCCGACGCCAACCACCTCCTGGACGCGGCCCGAATCGAGATCGATCCGGTCACCCCGGAGCAGGCCGTGCGCTTCCTAGAACAGCGCGGGGCGGCCCGCAGACCGGGCGTGTGGCAGCCGCTGCTGGACGAACTACGAGGGCCGCCCGGCGGAGTGATGAGTCGGGCGCTGAGCACTCCGTGGCGGCTGACTCTCCTCGCGACCGTTTATGAACGGGAAGGCGACCCGTCGGAGTTGCTGAGCGCGGCCACGGCCGACGAGGCGGCGGATCTTCTGCTGGCCCGCTACGTCCCCGCGGCGATGCGGGCGGCGGAGGAGGCGCCGGGGCGGTGCGGGGCGGCGGAGGTGCACCGCAGACTCCGGGTCCTGGCGCGGTCCTTGGAGTTTGCCGGAGGAGCACAGACGGACCTGAGGCTGCGGCAGTTGAGCCGACAGCTGGGTGGGCGCCGACCACGATGGATGTTGTGCGGGTTGATCGTGCTGTGCGGCTCGGAGGTGATGTGGGGTCCGCCTGTCGACTTCCAGCCGTTCGTGGTCGTCCTCAGCGCCGGGGTGGTCGCCGTCGCGCTGGCGCCAGTCCTGTCGACGACCGTGCGGCGGAGGCTCGGGATCGTCTCGTACATACCCCGACCGGGAAGTGCACTGTGGAAGGTGGGCCTGCGGCTGGCGTTCAAGGGACGTGGGGTCCGGCGGCTCAACCTGTTCATGTTCGTTGTGCTGCTGGCCGCGTATGGGGCGATGTTCACCCCTTGGGCGGCCGACGAGAACTGGAGTCTTCTGGGACTGATCATCACCCCGCTGATCGTCGGAATGGCTCCCGTCCTCGCGACTCAATGGGTCGACGTCGCCGCCGTCGGGCCGTCGGGATGGGTGCGCGGCGGAGTCGTCGGAGCGGTCGTTGCGGGTACCAGCCTGGCTCTGATGATCGCCACACTGCGCCCGGTGACCGGCGGCCTGGCCCTCGCCGGGCTGATGGCCGCGATCTGCCTCGGCGCCGGCTGCGAGTGGGTGGAGTACGCCCTGTACCTCCTCCTGACCCGCCGACTCCCGTTCCGCCTGGTGAGGTTCCTCGACTGGTCCGTCTCCGCCGGCCTGTTGCGCACATCCGGCATCGCCTACCAGTTCCGGCACCGGGAGTTTCAGGAGTGGCTCGTGCGGCATCCGGAGCCGGTGGCGGAGTAGCGGGGCGGAGTAGCGGGGCGGAGGAGTGGGCGGTCGGCGTCGGTCTAGCCGGGCCGGTCGGCGCGGAAGAGCATCGACGCCAGCGACCGGAACACCTCCTCCGGGTCGCGGTCGCCCACCGCCCTCTGGCAGACCATCGGCCCGGCCGGCGCCGCCCGCCTCAGTGAACTGCTCGGCGACTTCTGGGTCGCGGTGCTGTCCAGCGGGCTGCTGCCCTCGGAGACCACGTTGGGGATAGGGAAGGTGTGAAAGTCTGATCGGGAAGGTGTAAGGGCCGGGAAGCAAGCGGGAGTTGAGAGCGCCCGCCGGCACGCGCGAAGCCGCCCGCGGAAGGTAAGTCTCCGCGGACGGCCACTGTCGCAAGGTGGTTCAGTCGGCTCCGTGAGCGGCGGCGCCGCGCGCCTGGCCGCCGGGCCTCGTGATTCCTCCGTGGGTCTCCGGCTTATGGCTGATCGGGCCGGTCGCGGTCCATTCCGAGTTGGCCCTCGATCTTCTGCTGGGCCTGGTCGACCTGGCTCTCGTACTTGTTGCCCGTCTTCTCGTTGACCTGCCGCTCCGCGGCGTCGGACATTTCCTTGCCCTTGTTGCCCTTCATCTGGCTCTTGAACTTGTCGAAGATGCCCATCCAGAGCTCCTTCCGGAGGCGATTCGGAATCGACGATACGCCCGGTATCAGAGGAGTGCGCACTTTAGGCCTATATGGTCTGGACCTCTTCGCCGCTAACGTTGTCCTTGCGGGGCAGTGCTGGTCAGGCAAGGGGAGGGACGCATCGTGGTGCGTCTTAAGGGTGGGGCGGCTGCGGCCGTCGCCGTCGTGATGGTGTTCGGCGTCGCAGGGTGTTCGGAGGACGGGCTCGGCGGACTCGGCGGGTCCGAGGAGAGCACGGGTGCCACCGGTGGCAGCGGTGGCGGCGGCGGCCCGGCCCTCGCGGCCGCAAAGGCGTTGACCGTGAAGGGGCGGGCGCCCAAGACCGGGTACGACCGGGACAAGTTCGGCTCGCCCTGGGCGGACACCGACTCCAACGGGTGCGACACCCGGGACGACATACTCGGACGCGATCTGGAGGGCGTGAAGTTCACCGACGGCGACTGCAAGGTGGCCTCCGGGAAGCTGGACCCGGACCCCTATACCGGCAAGGACGTGGCCTATGAGCGTGGCCGCAGCCAGGTGGACATCGACCACATCGTCGCCCTCTCGGACGCCTGGCAGAAGGGCGCCAAGTACTGGGACGACAGCAAGCGCATAGCCCTCGCCAACGACCCCCTCAATCTCCGTGCCGTCGACGCGAGCACCAACCGCAGCAAGGGTGACGGCGACACGGCGACCTGGCTGCCGCCCAACAAGGCCTACCGGTGCAACTACGTCGCCGACCAGGTCGCGGTGAAGAAGAAGTACGGCTTGTGGGTCACCGCCGCCGAGCAGGACGCCATGGTGAAGGTGCTCTCCGGCTGCCCGGACCAGAAACTCCCCTCGGGCGGCAACCCGACCGAGGCACCGGCACGCTTCCACGCGAGCTGAGGACCCTTTCAGGTGGATACGGCCTCATCTCGGTAACCGACGCCAACGGGCGTGCCATCAACCTGACGTGGAGCAGCGGTCACATCACCAAGATGGCCGCCGCCGTCTCCAGCCGTTCCCTCAACCTCGCCTGGTCCACACCGACCGACGCCTCGGCCGCGCACGTGGCCACCGTCACCACCGACCCGGTCACCGCCGGTGACTCCTCCACCGTGTCGACCTGGACCTACGGCTACCGGACCGGCTCCCAGCACCAGAACGCCTCCCTCGACCTCGACGCGGACGTGATGTGGCCGCTGACCGAGGCCTCGGGCACGAGCGGGAAGGGCGCCGTTCTCGCCAACGAGGCTACGAAGAACGCCACTTACGAGAACGTGACGCTCGGCGCGACCGGCCCGCTCACCGGCTCCTCGTCCACCGCCGCCTCCTTCGACGGCACCACCTCCGACGTCTCCCTGTCGAAGAACACAGGCAACGACACCGACTCGGGTGCACTGTCCCGGTGGTTCAAGGCCTCTGCCGGACCAGGGGTGTTGTACTCGTACGCCTCCCAGGCCATCGGCTCCGGACAGGCCGCGAGCTTCTACACGTCGTCGATCTACCTTGCCTCCGGGCATCACCCCGGTCCTTCAGGGTCGGGGTGAATGCCCGTTCCCGCGTAGTGGGGCAGGGGAAGCCGAATCGCCGTCAGGGCGATTCGGCGTCTTGCCGGGCTCGGCAGCGCGGCGCACGACGGCGATCAGCCATGAGTTGAGGGAGCGGTCATCGGCAGCCGCGGCGGCCGCGGCCATCTCGTGCACGTCGTCGGGGAGGCGCAGGTTCACATGCTTCGTCATGGTCCCATTCTGGCACTGGACCTGTAATGATGCTAGAATGGGACCATGTCCCGATTTCGCATGTACCCGACGGCCGCCCAGGAGGCGGTCATGCGTGAGCACTGCGCGCACGCCCGGTATGTGTGGAACCTGGCGGTCGAGCAGCACTCGCACTGGCGCCGGTGGCGCAAACCCGCTCCCGGTTTCGCCGAGCAGTGCCGCCAGCTGACCGAGGCCCGGCGCGAGAACGAGTGGCTGGGTGTGGGGAATGCGGACGTTCAGCAGCAGGCCCTGAAGGACTTCGCCCAGGCCAAGAACGCCAGGTTCACCTCCGGCTTCGGTGAGCCGACCTGGCGAAAGAAGTTCATGCACGAGGGCTTCCGCGTCATCGGCACCGACCGCGTCCCGGAGTTCGGCGACGACGACACGCCGAAGCTCAACGCCAAGACGGGCAAGCAGGTCCTGGGCCGCTTGGTCGTCGTGCAGAAACTGAACCGCAGGTGGGCGCAGGTGAAGGTGCCCGGCTGCGGCTGGGTGAAGTTCCGCCTCACCCGCACCGAGCTCCCGTCGGCGAAGACGTTCCGCGTCACGCTCAAGAACGGGCAGTGGCATATCGCGTTCGCGGTCGTCCCCGAACCGATCGCCGCGCCCGGCACGGGCGAGGTCATTGGCATCGACCGGGGCGTGACTGTCACCGCCGCCCTGTCCGACGGCCGGAAACTGAACTGCCCCCAGCTCACGGCCAAGGAGCGGGCGCGGATCCGCAAACACCAGCGCCGCGCCGCCCGCGCCCCCAAGAGCAGCGAGGCCAAGACCGCCGAGTACGCGAAGGCGGCCCGACTCAAAGCACGGGAAGCCGACCGGCGCAAGGACTGGTGCGAGAAGACCAGCACCATGCTCGCCCGCACCTGTGACCTCGTGCGGTTCGAGAAGCTGAACATCAAGAACATGACCTGCTCGGCCAAGGGGACGGCCGAGCAGCCCGGCAAACGCGTGAAGCAGAAGACCGGGCTCAACCGGGCCATCCTCGCCCAGGGCTGGGGCCTGCTCCGCCAGCGCACCGAGCACAAGGCTCCCGGCCGTGTCGAGGACGTCCCCGCCCCGTACACGAGTCTGCGGTGCAGTGCCTGCGGATGGATCGACAAGAACTCGCGCAAGAGCCAAGCCGAGTTCGTCTGTTCCTTCTGCGGCTTCACCTGCAACGCGGACACCAACGCAGCAGCCAACGTCGCGGCAGGACAGGGCGGGATTTCCCGCCCCCGGCGAACAGCCGGTGCCGGAGGGACAACACCCCGCAAGGGATCGAGTGTCCGTGAACCCCAGCCCAAGTAGGCTGGAATCCTCCTCTTTTTAAGAGGGGGAGGATGTCAACACCCGTTCTACGACGAGACCCAGTCGGCGTTCGTCGACGCCAAGGATCTCCACACCGGGGACGTCCTCCAGACCCCGACCGGCACGGCCGGGAGGTCACCGGTGTCCGCCTCTACCGCGCGAACACCACGACGTACGACCTCACCATCGGCAGTCTCACGTACTACGTGGAGGCCGGGGCGACGCCGGTTCTGGTCCACAACTGCGACGGCCAGGTCGACTACGGTTCGACGCGACTGAGTCAGGCAGTGCAGCGGGCGCGGGTGGCTCAGAACAACACGGACAACAACTATGCCTCGGCTCTCCTGAGATGTACTCCGAGTTCCAGCCCTGCGCCACCCGGTGTTCGAAGATTCTGGGCAAGTTGCCCAATCTCAAGAAGATCAGCAAATCCGGGACGGAACTTGCTGCCGCGTCGACGGCGGCGAGAAATGCCGCGGTGCGCGCACTTTTCGGAAGGAAGTAGGCGAATGGCGGAGGTCGTTCGTTGGAATCGCGACGAGGCACTCGTGATTCGGGACAGCAAGGCGATGAATTCCTTGTTGAGCGAGGGGTGCCCAGATCCGCCTTGCTCTTCGAGGCCGCCGAAACTCCGTCGGAAGCCTTCGGAGCGGACGACGGCCGAGAGGTGATCGAGGTCGGGGATTTCGACGACGACCTCCGCATCTTCCTCGAAATCGACCGAGGGCAGGTGCTGTTCGGTCTCGACCGGGACACGAGTCCGACCTTCGTCAACGAGACCCTCGGCGACTTCATCTCGTGTCTCCTCAAGTTCGACGAGGGATACCCCTTCTGTGTCCGTCGGCGACTATGACGAAGGGTCTGTCTGACCAGGCACGGTCCCTCCCAACACCCGTGTCTTTGCCCCGCCATGAGGGAATCTTGTGGCGATCAAGACGCCCCGTTTCCCGGCCCGAGGGCCGGGGTCGATTAGCGTTCGATCCGCTTCGCGCGCCGGACTCCTGTGCGCGCCGTACACGCTCCCTGTGCCGTCGCTGTCCATGACGCGCGGCTCCAGGGGGCCCAGAACAACTTCCGCGGCCACACGTCGACATGTCGTGCGCCGCTCGTCATGCATTGGGGTGGGGATGGCCGGGCATCGGCAGTCCAGGAAGCGCAGATACATCACGTGGGGCGTCGCGGGCACCGCCGTGGTCGCCGGAGCCGGCCTCGCCGCGCAGAGCTCCATGGCGGCGACAACGACCACCTGGCCCGCGCAGAAGACCTACACCGGCCGCGCCTTCGACACCTGCGCCGCACCCTCCCTTTCCGCGATGAAGGCCTGGCACGGCGGCCTCTACGGCGCCGCCGCCGTCTACATCGGCGGCAAGAACCGTGGCTGCTCCCAGCCCAACCTCACCGCCTCCTGGGTGAAGTCGGTCAGCACGGTCGGCTGGAAACTCATCCCGCTCTACGTCGGCGCCCAGCCGTCCTGCCAGACCGGCTCCAGCCCCGAGAAGCTCACCGCCACCACGGCCGCCTCCCTCGGCGCGAGCGACGCGGCCGACGCGGTGTCCAAGGCCTCGGCACTCGGCATGAAGGCCGGCAGCGCGATCTACCTCGACATGGAGTCGTACGACATCACGAACACGTCGTGCAACAACGCCGTCCTGACCTACGTACGCGCCTTCGACAAGGGCCTGCACGCCAAGACGTACCGCGCCGGCTACTACGGCTTCACCAGCTCCAGCGCCAAGGCGATCGCGGGCGCCACCGACAAGACCGACCTCCCGGGCAACCTCTGGTACGCGCTGTGGGACAAGCAGAACACCACGACCACGGACTGGCCGTTCGGCGCCACCCAGTACACCAACCACAGCCGCGCCCACCAGTACATGGTCAACAGCAAGGAGACGCGCGGCGGTTACACGATCACCGTGGACCGCGACGCGTGGGACGCGCCGGTCGCCATCACCGGCTGACACGGGGAATCACGGGGAATCACGGGGAATGAGGGACGGGACATGAAGGTCACTGTCGTACCGGCACTGGCACTGCGGCCGCTGCTGAAGCGGCCGTTCACCGCGCGCGTGGTGCTCGCCGTGCTGCCCGTCGTCAGCCTGGGCCTGCTGTGCCCCGTACCGTCCCTCGTCATCGCGCTACGGCGGGGCAGCCGGGCCGACTGGTGGGCCTTCGGGGCGTTCGGCGCGGTCCTCGTGGCCTGGGTCGCCGAGCTCGCTCTGACGCCGGAGACCACCCACGGACCGCTGTTCGCGACCGACGTACTGCTGATCCTTACGTCCATGGTGGGCGCCTCGGTGCACGCGTGGACGGTCTGGCCCCGGAAGGCAGGGCATCGGTGACCAAGCAGGTCAGACAGGTCTCGCGGGCGAGGTCCACGGCTTCGGCAGCCGAGGGCCAGGAAGGGCGCCTCGCGCGCGTGGGACGCGGCGCCGTCACCTGGCTGCGCTCGCTCAGCGGACGCACCATCGGCCTTGCGGCGGGCGCACTGTCGGTCGTCGCCGCGCTGATCGTGGCCGGCGTCTTCGTCTTCCGGCACGACGACCGGCCGCCGATCCCCGAGACCCGGGCCCGCCATTACACGGACATGGACGCCTGCCTGCTCACCGACAAGGACGGCATCACCGCCGGCACCGCCGCCGCCCAGGTCTGGCAGGGCATGCAGGACGCCTCCCTGAAGACGCACGCGCGCGTGAGCTACGCCCAGGTCACCGGTGAGCAGAGCGCCGCGGCCGCGCGCCCGTTCCTCAACAGCCTGATCCAGCGCTCCTGCGACGTCGTCCTGGCCGTCGGACGCCCCGAGGTCGAGGCGGCGTCGCAGACGGCACCCCGGTACGGCAAGGTCGGCTTCGTGCTGGTGGCAGGGGACGAGGGTGGCCGGAAGGCCGGCACGAACGTGACGACCGTCCCGCGCGGCGACGGGGTACGGGCCGGTGTCGCGTCCGCCGTGGAGCGAGCGGTGAACGGCGAGGACTGAGCCGGTCACCTCCCGCCGAAGCGCGGCGGTACCTCAGCCCCCACGGATTCGTTGGTCGAATGGGTTGGCCACAGCTTGCCCACTGCCTACCATCGATCACCGCAAGACTTTGTGCACCGCCGCACAATCTCCTCGGGAGGCTTCCTTGCACCGCCGCCGTCGCACCGCGCTCGTCCTGTCCGCCGTGATCGCCGCCGCGGCCCCTCTTCTCACCGCCTGCGGAAACGATGCGCATCCCGGCGCGGCAGCCGTCGTGGGCGGCCAGCGGATCACCGTCGCCCAGCTGGAGACCCGGGTGAACGAGGTGCGCGAGGCACAACGGGCCGCGGTGCCGGACGACGCCCAGTACGCGCAGGCCATCGCCAAGACCGGGACTCTCACCCGCGACACCCTCCAGGGCATGGTCCTCGACCGGGTGCTGCACCGCGCCGCCCAGGACGCGGGCGTCACCGTCAGCCGCAAGGAGATCCTGGAGCTGCGCAGCGGCCTGGAGCAGCAGGCAGGGAGCGCCCAGGCGCTGGAGACGGCGTGGCTCCAGCAGTACGGCGTCGCCCCCGAGCGCCTCGACGAGAACCTGCACCTCCAGCTGGAGGCCCAGAAACTCGCCAAGCAACTCGGCACCGACACCGCCCAGCCCGCCTTCTGGAAGGCCCTCTCCGAGGCCTCCGAGGAACTCGGCGTCGACCTCAACCCGCGCTACGGCACCTGGGACGTCGAGAAGAGCAGCCGCGTCGACGCGAAGACTCCGTGGGTACGGGAGGTCACGGCGGCGGGGACGCAGGAAACGGCGTAACGGCACGCCAGCCCCGCCTGGCCTGTGGATAACTCGTGGGGCTGTCGGTGGCGTGGGTTACGTTCGGAGAGTGAACGCAACCAGCACCGGTCCCGAGGCTGCCCCCGGCCGCATCGTCCTGCTCACCACCAGCCACCGCGTCGCCCCCGGCCTGCTGTCCTGGCCCGCCTGGCAGGCCCTGCACGCCGCCGACAGCGTGCTGTGCGCGGACGGCACGCACCCGCAGCTGCCGTACCTCCGTGAGGCCGGGATAGGGGTCGACGAAGCGTCGCCTACCGCCGAGGAACTGGTCGACGCGTGCGCCGGGAACCGGACGGTCGTGATCGTCGCGTCGGGCGAGGGCGAACCGGCCCTGACGGACGGACTGGCCCGCCTCGCCGGCTCCGGCCGCGTCCACATGCCCGAACTGGAACTCCTCCCCGCCTCCTACGACCTCCCCGGCGCCCGCCTCCTCGACCTCGTCCAGGTCATGGACCGCATCCGCAGGGAGTGCCCCTGGTCCTCGCAACAGACCCACAAGGGCCTGGCGAAATACGGCATCGAGGAGGCGTACGAACTCGTCGAGGCCATCGAGGAGGGCGACCGCGCCGAACTCCGCGAGGAACTGGGCGACGTCCTTCTCCAGGTCGTCTTCCACGCCCGCATCGCGGAAGAGGGCGCTCCGGATGATTCGGGTGATCCGGATGACCCGGACGACGACAACGCCCCCTTCTCCATCGACGACGTCGCCTCCGGCATCGTCACCAAGCTCATCCACCGCCACCCCCACGTCTTCGGCGACGAGACCGCCACCACCCCCGAAGAGGTCAAGGAACACTGGCTGCGCACGAAGCAGATAGAGAAGCGCCGCGAATCCGTGACGGACGGCGTCCCCCTCGGCCAGCCGGGCCTCGCGCTGGCGGCAAAGCTGGCCTCACGCGTCCGCACGGCGGGCCTGGACGTCCCGCTGCCCACCGGCGAGGGCATCGGCTACGAACTGCTCGCGCTGGCGGTCCGCGCGGAGGCGGCGGGCGTGGATCCGGAGGCGGCGTTGCGCGCGGCGGCCCGGGTCTATCGGGATGGGATCAGGGAGACCGAGAGCCGGGGATAGCGGTTCCTCAACCGCGTGTACTGTACGGCGCCGTGATCGCGCACGTGTCCGCACGTTTCCGCGAGACGACTTCGCACGCTCCCGAGAAGAACAGAGGTAGACGGCCGTGAAGCACGACATGGTCGCCGCGACCGCGGCTCAACCGGTGACCGGCACCGGCACCGGCACGTTGCCGGGGCTGCGCCCGAGGGTGGCCCTCGCACTCGTCCCCCTGTTGAGCCTCGGCCTCCTGGGCGCCGTGCCCGCGCTGGTGCTGGCGTTCCGGCGGGGCAGTCGCGGCGACTGGCTGGCGGCGGTGGGGTTCACGGCGGTGACCGTGGCGTGGCTGTGCCGGACGCTGCTGACGCCGGATGAGACGTATGGCGCGCAGTACGCCCTTGATGTACTGCTGCTCTCCCTCTCCACGCTGGGAGCGGTGCTGCACTGCCTGTTCGTCAGACCGTCCGCCGGCGGCTCCCGATGAAGATGAAGATGACGAAGCCCACTTGGTGGGTGGCCGGCGGTGCGGTCGCCGTCCTGGTCGGCGCACTGGCCGTCGTAGGGCTGCTCGGCGGTGACGAGCAGACGCCGCCGGACACCCGGGCGCGGCAGTACACGGAGTTCGACGCCTGTCTGCTGACCGGTGAGCAGGGCATCGCGCAAGGGACACCGGCGGCGTCCGTGTGGACCGGGATGCAGGACGCGTCCCTGGAGACCCGGGCCCGTGTCACCTATGTGCCGGTGACGGGCGCGCAGTCGACGGCCAACGTCCGGGCGTTCCTCAACAGCCTGATCCAGCGTCAGTGCGAGGTGATCGTCGCGGTCGGTGCCGCGCAGTCCGAGGTCACGCGGGACGCGGCCGAAGCCCATCCCGACGTCCGCTTCGTCGCGGTCGACGGCGCGGCGACCCCGAGTGCGGGGTCCACTCCCGCCAACCTCACCACCGCCGATCCCGGCCCCACCGCCGCCGAGACCGTGGCGGATGTCATCCGCAAGGCGGTTGAGGTGTCCGGTGATGCGTCGCGGGCGTCCGGGTCATGAATGGATCGTGAAGGTTCCGGGGAATTATAAAGATCGACTAACGGTGTCGATCTTATGTGGCGCCTGTGATCGAGCTTGGGGCAATCTGTCGAAACTTTGTCAGCTCCAAGTGAAGGCTTTGCCATGCGTGCTCGCTGGGTCCGTGGCTCTCGCATGTTCCCGCTGGGTAGATCCGGCAGGCGCAGGGCGAGAGTTACGGCGGTATCCGTTCTCGTCGGCTTCTCCTTCGTGCTCACCACGGAGACGGCCGCGGCCACCGGCGCCACGCTGTCGGCGCCGACGATGCCCGAGATATCCCTGAGTGGTCTGTGGGATTGGGCCAGTTCGTCCGAACTGGACACCCCCGGCCAGCAGGGCGGCACCGCGCGGGGCAAGAGCCACCGTGCCTCGGCGGACGCCACCAGCGCCGATCGCGGGGTCGGCCGCAAGCCCGGTGAGGGCAAGGGGCAACTCGACGCGTACGAGCGGCCGGTGGACAAGCCGGAGAAGGTCACGACCGGCGAGGCCGCGGGCGCGGCGAAGAGCTTCAGCCTCAAGACCAGTGAGCGGGACGCCAAGAAGTCCACGGCGACGTCGGACTACTACGTCAACGACGACGGCTCGACCACGATCCGGCACTACACCGACCGCGCCAACTACAAGGCGGCGGACGGCACCTGGAAGCCGATCGACACCAGCCTGGTCGAAGAGGCCGACGGCCGGTTCGGACAGGACGCCAACCCCCTCGACGTCGAGTTCGCCCCGGACGCCACCGACAAGAAGCTGGCCTCCGTCGACTTCGGCTCCGGCCGCACCCTCGCGTACACCCTGAAGGGCGCGAGCGAGGCCGCGGCTCAGCAGGACGCGAACGGCACGCTCGTGTACGCCGACGTCCTGCCCGCCACCGACCTCCAGTTCGTCCCGATCGCGAGCGGCTTCAAGGAGAACCTCGTCCTGCATTCCAAGGACGCGGCCAACTCCTGGGTGTTCCCCGTCCAGGCCGAGGGACTCACCCCCCGCCTGGCCAAGGGCGGCGGGGTCGAGTTCACCGACGCGGGAAGCGGCGCCGACGGCAAGGTGGTCGCCACTATCCCCGCCGGCTACATGGAGGACTCCAAGGTCGACCGGCGCTCCGGCGACGGCGCCCGTTCGCGGCAGGTGTCGTACGAGATCATCACGGTGGGCGGCGAGCCGGCCCTGCGGATGACCGCCGACCGGGACTGGCTGGACGACCCCGAGCGGGTCTATCCGGTCACGGTCGACCCGACGACGACGCTCGCCGCGAGCGAGGCGACGTATGTGCAGAACGACTACGCCGCCGACCGCTCCGCCGAGAACCAGATCAAGGTCGGTTCCTACGACTCGGGGACGAACAAGGCGAACTCGTTCCTCCAGTTCTCGGCGCTGAGTTCGACGATCGCCGGGCAGAAGGTCAGCGCGGCCGCCCTCAACGTGTGGGCGCTGTGGTCCTCGACCTGTACCGCGACGCCGTTCTCGGTGCATCCGGTGAGCGCGTCGTGGGCGACGTCGACGACCACGACCTACCCGGGTCCGGCGTACGGCTCGGCGATCGGCTCCGCCACGGTCGCCCCCGGCAGCTCGTGCACCAACACCACCGGCGCCACGACCGTCGGGGTCAAGATGCCGGTGACGCTGTCGACGTCGTGGCTCACGCAGATCGCGACGGGCTCCGCCAACTACGGGCTGGCGCTGACCGCGCCGACGGGCGACGCGCTGCACTGGAAGAAGTTCCACTCCGACGACTCGGCCACCACGAGCTGGCGTCCCTCCCTGGACCTGACCTACGCGGCCAACACCAAGCCGCAGGTCAACGCCCAGTACCCGCCGGAGAACTTCCAGGCCAACACGCTCCAGCCGGAGCTCCTTGTCTACGCGAGCGACGCCGACAAGTGGCCGAACTCCACGCTGACCTACACCTTCGAGGTGTACGACGCCGACACGGGCAGCACCACCCCGGTCGTCACCTCCGCCGCCCTGTCCAAGGGCAGCTGGAAGATACCCGCCGGCAAGCTCAAGTGGTCCAAGAACTACGCCTGGTACGTGGGGGTGAGCGACGGCTACGAGGAGGTGACGTACTCCAGCCGTTTCACTACCGCCGTGCCGCAGCCGCCGGTGACCTCGGGGCTGGCGCAGAACACCGACGGCCATGAGTTCGACCCGTCGGACGCCAACTACACCACCGAGGACACCGACGCGGACGTCGAGGTGGTCGGTCCCTCGCTGGGCATCGACCGGTCGTACAACAGCCTGGACCCGCGTCTGGACGGGGCGTTCGGGGCCGGCTGGTCGACGGCCGTCGACATGAAGGCGGCCGAGGTCAAGGACCCGTCGGGGACGGTCACCAGCGTCGTCGTCACCTACCCGGGCGGTGAGCAGGTCGCCTTCGGCCGCAACAGCGACGGAACGTTCCAGCCGCCGCTGGGACGCTACGCCCGGCTGCAGGTGGTGACCGCCGGCGGCTACACGCTGACCGACAAGGACTTCACCGAGTACGCCTTCAAGCAGACGACCGCGAAGACGGGGACGTACGCGATCTCCGCGATCAAGGACTACGCGGGCCGTACCGAGACCTTCACGTACAACACGTCGAAGCAGCTCACGAAGATCACCAATGAGACGTCCAAGCGGTCGCTGACCCTGGCCTGGAAGACCCCGACCGGGGCGAGTGCCGCGCACGTCGACACCGTCGCCACCGACCCGTCGATCGCGGGGAACTACGACACCGCCCAGACCTGGCAGTACACCTACAGCGGCGACCAGCTCACCAAGGTCTGCCCGCCGGCCGACTGGTCGAAGTGCACCGTGTACGGCTACGCCACCGGCAACCACTACCGCACCACGGTCCTGGACGCCGACCCGTACGCCTACTGGCGCCTCGGCGAGGCGGCCGGGGCCACCGTCGCCAAGGACACGGTCGACACCAACCAGGGCCGCTACAACGGTCTCTACCGCAATGTCACCCTCGGCGGCAGCTCCGCGCTCGCGGGCTCCACCCAGCCCACGGCCACCTTCAACGGCACCACCTCCTATGTGGAGATGCCGTCCGCGCCGGGCGCGACCCCCTCGTACATGACGGTCTCGCTCTGGTTCAAGACCACCACGGCCGGGGGCGTCCTCTTCTACTACGGCGACAAGCCGCTCAGCGACAGCGACCCGGTGGCCAACACGACGAAGAACACCCCCGCGGTGTACGTCGGCACCGACGGCAAGCTGCGCGGCTGTCTCGCCATGTCGCCCAGCTGCAACCCGACGGTCGTCTCCGGCGCCACCGTCACCGACGGCGCGTGGCACAACGCCGTCCTCACCGGACAGGCCAGCAGCCAGACCCTCTACCTCGACGGCGTCGCCCAGGGCTCCCTCACCGGCACCATCAACGACTGGGAGCAGCCGTACATCTCCCTCGGCGCCGGTGTGAACACCGACGGCTGGCCCGCGATGAACAGCGCCGACACCCTCGGGCACTACAAGGGCCAGCTGGCCGAGGTGGCGATCTACTCCGAGCCGCTCGACGTGTCGGTGATCAGCGCGCAGTACCAGGCCGCCAAGCGGTCCGCCGGACTGCTCAACAAGATCACCACGGCCAACGGGAAGACGCAGTCGCAGGTCGTCTACGACACCGCCGACGACCTCGTCACCCAGGCCACGGACGGCGACGGCGGCACCTGGAAGCTCAACCCGCCCACCGTGACCGGCTCCTCGCAGGTCTACCGCTCGGCCGTCATGGGCTCCGCCCCGGCCGGCTACTGGCGGCTGGCCGACACCCAGGGCGCCGCGCAGGCCGCGAACGAGATCCACAGCGGTTTCGGCACGTACAGCACGGTCACGCAGGGCGTCGCGGGCCCGTTCGGCAGCGGTGATGTGACGGCCGCGTCCTTCAACGGGACATCGTCGTACGGCGAACTCCCCTTCACCCCGTGGCACGGCTCCTCGTCGCGCGCGGTCGAGGTCTGGTTCAAGACCGCCGGCCAGGGCGTGATCCTGTCCGACCAGTCGCAGGCGCCGACCGGCACGACCCCGGCCGGTAGCTGGAACCCGCTGCTGTACGTGGGCGCCGACAACAAGCTGCACGGCCACTGGTGGAGCGTCTCCGGCTCCGGCAACACGGCCTTCGGGTCGACGAACACGGTCACCGACAACACCTGGCACCACGCGGTCCTCTCCGCGTCCGGCACCACCCAGACCCTTTACCTCGACGGCGTCAAGCAGGCCGACTTCACCGGTGAGGCCAAGGACCAGTCCAACACCCGCACCTTCGTCGGCGCGGGCTACACCAAGTCCTGGTACAGCTCGCCCGGTGACGTCAGCCGCTTCACCGGCTCGATCGCCGAGGTCGCGGCCTACGGCCACGCGCTGAGCGCGGACCAGGTCGAGGACCACTGGCAGGGCTACAAGGCCTCGTCCGGTATCGCGCCGGTCCGCACGGTCAAGCTCACCGACCCGACCGACAAGACCCTGACCTACGTGTACGACCCGGAGATGGGCAACCGTCTGCTGGCCGCGACCGACACCACCGGGCAGCGGACGACGTACGGCTACGACACGGGCGGCTTCCTGCACACCGTGACCGACGCCAACGGCAACCGCTCCATCACCGGTCACGACGTGCGCGGCAACACCGTCTCGCAGACCGACTGCCAGGACACGGCCGCGGGCAAGTGCGCCACCGAGTACTACACGTACTACCCGGACGCGACCACCGCGTTCCCGGCGATGGACCCGCGCAACGACCTGCTGCTGACCGAGCGGGACGCCCGTTCCACGTCCGCGACCGACAACACCTACCTGACCGGCTACACCTACGACACCGGCGGCAACCTGCTGACGGTGACCACCCCGCCGGTCCCCGGACACCCCGCGGGACGCACGGCGACGACGACGTACACCACGTCGTCGACCCCCGCGGCCGAGGGCGGCACGGCGGTCGCGCCGGCCGGTCTGACGGACACGGTGACGGCGCCGGGCGGCGGGAAGACGTCGTACGTCTACTTCGCCAACGGTGACTTGGCCTCGGCGACCGACGCGAACGGCGCCAAGGTCACGTACACGTACGACAACCTGGGCCGGACGACGGCGAGTTCCGAGATATCGGACTCGAATCCCGGCGGTCTGACCACGAGCTGGGAGTACGACAAGAACGACCAGGTGGTCACCGAGACGGCCCCGACGGTCACCAACCGGGTCACGGGCGCCGCACACCGCGCACGTACGACGACGTCCTACGACCCCGACGGCAACGTCCTGTCGCAGACGGTCGCCGACCTGACCGGCGGGGACGCCGCGCGGACGACGTCGATGACGTACGACGCGTACAACCGGATGAAGTCGCGGACGGATCCCGGCGGCGGCACGACGTCCTTCGGGTACGACGGCTACGGCAACAAGGTCAGTGAGACCGACCCCGAGGGCAACGTCAACACCTACACCTTCGACGCCGAGGGCCGACCGCTCACCACCAACCTCCTCAACTACACCGGCGACCCGGGCAACCCGTCGACGGCGACCACCCTGGTCCAGGAGTCACGGGCGTACGACCCGGCGGGCCGCCTCGCCTCCGTCACCGACTCGATGGGCTGGGTGACCGCGTACACGTACACCGACGACGGCATGCCGGCGACGGTGGTGCGCAAGGACCCGGCGAACGGCAAGCAGTTCGTCGAGGAGTCCAACTTCTACGACA
Source organism: Streptomyces sp. JLBG701 (assembly GCF_058544905.1). NCBI lineage: Bacteria > Bacillati > Actinomycetota > Actinomycetes > Kitasatosporales > Streptomycetaceae > Streptomyces > Streptomyces sp. JLBG701. The sequence goes on along the minus strand of NZ_CM178588.1, from coordinate 4,696,844 downwards.
TGGCCGGGAACCTGACCAAGCAGGTGACCGACGACGGACAGACCACGACCACCTTCACGGTGGACGCGGCCGACCGCGTCACCTCCTCCGCCCTCGACCCGACCGGCGTCAACCGGACCACCAAGGTCTCCTACGACCCCGACGACAACGTCGTACGGGAGACGGACACCGACCCGGCGACCGGTGACGTCAGCACCGTCGACACGCTGTACGACAAGCTCGGCAATGTCACCGGCACGACCGTCCACGACGGAACCACCGCTCCGGTGGGGCGCTGGAAGCTCGACGAGAGCAGCGGCACCACCGCGGCCGACTCCTCGGGCGGCAACAACACCGTCACCCGCGGCTCGGGCATGACCTCCGGCACCGACCGAGGCGGCTCGGCCACCTTCGACGGCACGGCCAATGCGTACGGCCAGACGAAGACGCCCCCGGTCAACACCAGCGGCAGCTTCACCGTCGCCACCTGGGCGAAGGTCGACGACACCACGGCGGGCCGCACGCTGGTCTCGCAGGACGGCCAGGCCATCTACGGCTTCGTCCTGTACTACTCCACCACCTACGGCTGGACCTTCGCCCGGGCCAAGAAGGACGTCAATCCGCCGACCGCCGCGTTCGTGAGCTCCGGACTGTCCGCGGTCACCGCGGGCACCTGGACGCACCTCGCCGCGGTCCACGACGCCGACGCCGGGATGATGCGGCTCTACGTCAACGGCACGCTGGCGCAGGAGGCCGCCTTCGACGGCGCCTGGGAGGCGACCGGCACGCTGCAGCTCGGCCGCACCAAGACCACCGCCGGCTACGGCCTGCCCCTCAAGGGCGGCCTGGACGACGTCCAGCTCTACGGCGAGGCGCTCACCGCGTCGCAGGTGTCCGCAGTGCGGGGCGGCACGCTGCCGGCGTCCGGTAGTTCGGTCCGTACGACCACCTGGAAGCTGGACCAGCGGGGCCTGCCGCTGTCGACGACCGACCCGGCGGGCAACACCACGGAATACGGTTACGACGAGGCGGCCCAGCAGGCCACGGTCGCCGAACCCGAGGTCCAGGCCGAGAAGAACGGCGACACACCGGAGGCGCTGCGCCCGGTCTCCATGACGGGGTACAACACGTTCGGCGAGATGACGGAGACGTCCGACCCGCTGGGCAATGTGACGACAACCGCCTACGACGCGGACGGCCAGGAGACGTCGACCCGCCTCCCGGCCTACACCCCACCGGGGTCGTCGACCCCCATCACGGCCACGGCCTGGAACGAGTACAACAAACTCGGCCAGGTCACCGCCGAGGTGGACGCGCTGGGCAATCGCACCACGTACACCTACACCCAGCTCGGCGACCTGGCCTCGGTCACCGAACCCGGTGGCGACAAGTCGACGTTCGTCTACGACACCAACGGCGACCTGCTGTCGGCGACCCGGCCGAACGGCGCGCGTCAGGAGTCCACCTGGGACTACCTCGGGAACGAGCTGACCAGCACGGACATCGTGCGCCAGCCCACGCAGCGCGCCTACACGGCGATCAACGAGTACAACGCCCCGGGCGGCGACCTGTCCCGTTCCGTCAGCCCGACGGGAGTGGCGGAGTCGTACGAGTACAACGCCCTGGGCGAGGTCACCAAGGTGACGGACGGGGCGGGCAACGTCTCGACCTTCACCTACAACATGGACGGTGCGGTCCTCACGGCGACCGACGCGGACCTCACGAGCACCAAGAACACATACGACGGCTACGGCCAGTTGACCGCGACCAGCGACCTGGACTCGTCCGGGGCGATCCTGCGAACCAGCGGCGCGGCCTATGACCGCGCAGGCAACCCGGTGTCGGTGACCGATTTCCGAGGCCATACCTCCACCCTCACCTACGACCCGACGGGCCTGGTGACCAAGGCGGTCCAGCCGGTCTCGGCGACGGAGTCGATCACCACGACCTTCGGCTACGACGTGGCGGGCAACCGCACCCGCTTCACGGACGGCCGGGGCAACCGATTCCTGACCACGTACACCACCTGGGGCCTGCCGGAATCGCTGATCGAACCCGCCACCCCGACCCACCCGGACGCCGCCGACCGCACCTTCACCACGGTGTACGACGCGAACGGGCGGCTGAAGGAGGCGCGTTCACCGGGCGGTGTCACCGTCACACACGAGTACGACGCCAAGGGCCGCCTGACCCGGCAGGCCGGAGAGGGTGCGGAGGCCGCGACGGTCGACCACACCTATGCCTACGACTCCGACGACCGCGTCACTTCGGTCGCGGGCTCCGGCACGACGCCGAACACCTTCACCTACGACGACCGCGGCCTGCTCCTGTCCACGTCCGGCCCGTCGGGCACCTCGTCCTTCGCCTACGACGGCGACGGCGCCCCGACCTCTCGGACGGACGCGTCGGGCACCTCGGCCTTCGGCTACGACACGGCCGGCCGTCTGAAGACGGTGAGCGACGGAGCGACCGGCTCCTCACTGACGTACACCTACGACGTCAACAGCAATGTCAAGGAGATCGCCTACGGCGGCACCGGCAAGTCCAAGCGGACCTTCTCCTACGACGCCCTGGAGCGGCTGACCGAGGACAAGCTGACGTCGTCGACGGGCACGGTCCTCGCGTCCATCGGCTACGGCTGGGACGAGAACGACAACCTCAAGTCGAAGACGACGACTGGTGTTTCGGGTGCTTCGTCGAACACCTACGCGTATGACTGGGCGAACCGCCTGACGTCCTGGAACAACGGGACGACGACGGAGGCGTACGGCTACGACGCCTCCGGCAACCGCACCCGGGTGGGCGGCGACACGTACACCTACGACGCCCGCAACCGGCTCACGTCCGACGGCCACAGCACCTACGCGTACACCGCGCGCGGCACGCTCAGCTCGACCGTGGACGAGAGCGGGACGACGACCCCGATCAAGGCGGACGCCTTCAACCGGGTGATCAGCGAGGGCGACCGGACGTACACGTACGACGGCCTGGACCGCGTGCTCAACGCCAAGGACGAGGCGGGCAACGAGGTCTTCTCCTTCGCCTACAGCGGTTCGGGCAACGAGGTGGTCTCGGACGGCTCGGCGGTCTACAGCCGTAACGCCGACGGTTCGCTGCTGAGCGTGAAGGCGGGGGCGTCGGCGGTGCTGGCGCTGACCGACATCCACGAGGACGTGATCGCCCAGTTCACCGATACCGGTACGGCACTGGCGGGTTCGGCGACCTACACGCCGTTCGGCACGAGGTCGGCGGCGAGCGGGATGCTGGGCAACCTGGGCTATCAGTCGGGCTGGACCGACCCGGCCACGGCCAAGGTGAACATGGCCGCGCGCTGGTACTCACCGCAGACCGGCCAGTTCAACAGCCGCGACACGGTGGGCAACGACCCGCTGCCGGCGTCGGTGAACGCCAACGCCTACGCCTACGCGAACCAGAACCCGATGACCGGCGTCGACCCGACCGGCCACTGGTTCGAGTTCGTGAAGAAGGCCGTCAAGAAGGTCACGAAGAAGGTCAAGAAGGTCGCCAAGTCGGCCTGGAAGAAGACCAAGACGACCGTCAAGCGGGCCGCGAAGACCGTCCGCAAGGCCGTGAAGCACGTCAAGAAGACGGTCAAGAAGGCCGCCCGCAAGGTGTATCGCACGGTGCGCAAGACGGTGCGCTATGTCTCGGACAGCGTCAAGAAGGTCAAGAGATACGTCAAACGCACCTACAAACGCGTAAAACGCGTCGCGCACAAGGTCGTTCACCACATCAAGAAGACGGTGAAGAAGGTCGCCAAGGCCGTCAGGAATGTGACGCACAAGGTGGTCAAGGCGGCCAAGAAGGCCGCGAAGAAAATCGGCAGAGGCGTCAAGAAGGCGGCGAAGGCCTCGGCCAACTTCGTGAAGCAGCACGCCGCGACGATCGCCTCGGTCGCGGTCGGCGTGGTGGTCTTCGCGGGCTGCACCGCCGCCACGGCGGGCGCCGGCGTGGTCGGCTGCGCGGCCCTGGCGGGCGCGGCGGCAGGCGGCGTCGGCTACCTGATGAGCGACGGTCCCAAGTCGGTCGGCGGCTTCCTCGGCGCCGTCGCCATCGGCGCCGTCACCGGCGCCCTCGGCGGCGCGGCAGGCGGCGCCGCCTCCGGCGCGGTGGGCCGCCTCCTGGCCGGCTCCGTCGGCAAGATCGGCACCGGCGCGGCCATGGGCGCGGCGGGCGGCGCGGCAGAGGGCGCGGTCGGCTACGGCGTCACCTGCGCTGCCAGTGAAGAGGGGTGCAGCGCGAGCGGGGTGGCGAAGGCCACGGCCGTCGGTGCGGTCACTGGTGGGGTGTTCGGAGCGGCGGCCAGCAAGTACGGGCGCAAGGGCTGCACGCCGCACAGCTTCACCGGGGCCACCTCTGTCGTCATGGCCGGCGGAGCGGCCAAGTCGATCTCCCAGGTCAAGGTCGGCGACTACGTCCTGACCGCCGAACCGGGCAAGAAGGAGAAGGAGAAGCACCGGGTCAAGGCCGTGATCGTCACCCGGACCGACCGCGACTACGTCGACGTCACCGTCAGCACGAAGTCCGGCCCGAAGACGATCCAGACCACCAAGCACCACCAGTTCTACGAGGTCACCCGGAACGCCTGGACCCAGGCCGGCGACCTCAAGACGGGGCAGAAGCTCCAGAACGGCGACGGGGCGGCGACGGCGATCGCCGAGGTCACGTCGTACACGGCGGAGCGCGTCACCTACGACCTCTCGGTGGAGGGGCTGCACACGTATCACGTGGTGGCGGGCGACATCGAGGTCCTCGTCCACAACAACTCCGGTGACGGCCAGGCATGCCCGACCGGCGCCGCTCCGGATGGCAACGGACAGTGGCGTCACAGTGGGCGGTTCGCGGCCAATCCCGATCGAATCGAGCCCGGAACGCCGGACGCCGACGGAATGGTGAGCGGGACGAACGAGTCCGGGCACGTCACCAGCCGGGCGAAGTTCCGCGTGCCCGTGCTGCAGAAGATGTGGGACGATGCCGAGCCGGGGACGCTGCCGGACGGCTCGCAAGGCCGCGCGTGTACACGCGGAGGGCCAAATTGCTCCGGTGTGGTGGGCGGAAATCCCTATAAGGGGGAGTCCCGCGACGGGAACTGGGATGGCGGCCACTTTCCGCAGTCCTGGTCCAACCGGAAGTTCCCATTGGGTACCTCACGGGAACAAGTCATCGACAACTACAACACGGATGTACGGTTGGAATGCGTCCCCTGCAATAGGGGAGCCGGAAACAGACAGGACGGATAACCGATAGCCATGGCTGCTCTGGTCGATCACTTCGAATCGCGCCTCGGTCGGCTCGTCGGGGCCTGGTCGGCCGGTGAGCAGTCACCCGAGGGCACCCCGCAGGTCGGATACTTCACCGGGGGTGCCCTGGCGGGGATCCAGTCCTACGCCACGATCGGGCTGTACAAGACGCCTCTGTCCTCCCGGGTTTCGGGCCGCCACCAGCATCTCGAACTGCTGGCCTGTGGCCGCCCGGTGCCGGGGGACGAGGCGGGGCCCTGGCCGGGCGTACTGGAATGGGTCTCGGAGCGTCTGGTCGCTTCCCAGGAGGCGGTGCTGCGGGGGGAAGTGGTCCCGCTCCCCATGCCGCTGATCCCAGGGGGCACCATGACGGCCCTCTACGCCGCGCTCCCCGTCTACTTCGACGACGACTTCTCCTCGGTCGTTCTCGAGAACGACGTGGAGGTGTCCGTCGTGTGGCTGGTTCCGATCGGCCCGTCCGAAGCGGCGTTCGTCGGTGCCAAGGGATGGCAGGCGTTCGAGGAGGAACTGGTCAGGCAGGATCCGGATCTACTCGATCTCAATCGTGCCGAGATCGCACTCTGACGCGTACGTGACCTGATGTGAGGGGCGACATGCCCCGGGGGTTGGTGCGAGCCAGTGGCGTGGTGCCCGTCGGATCCGGCCCGGATACCGTCGAGGAGTGACCGATCAACTCCGCCCCGACGGCGCCCCCGAACTCTTCACCTGGGACTTCGCCACCAACCCCTACCCCGCCTACGCCTGGCTCCGCGAGCACGCCCCCGTGCACTGGACCAAGCTGCCCAGCGGCGTGGAGGCCTGGCTGGTCACGCGTTACGGCGATGCCAAGCAGGCCCTCGCCGACCAGCGGCTGAGCAAGAACCCCGCTCATCACGACGAGCCGGCGCACGCCAAGGGGAAGACCGGTATCCCCGGCGAGCGCAAGGCCGAGCTGATGACGCATCTGCTCAACATCGACCCGCCCGACCACACACGGCTCCGCCGACTGGTCTCCAAGGCCTTCACCCCTCGCCGGGTCGCCGAATTCGCCCCCCGCGTCCAGGAGTTGACGGACCACCTCATCGACCGGTTCGCCGAGCGCGGCTCCGCCGACCTCATCCACGAGTTCGCCTTCCCGCTCCCCATCTACGCCATCTGCGACCTGCTCGGCGTCCCCCGCGAGGACCAGGACGACTTCCGTGACTGGGCGGGCATGATGACCCGGCACGGCGGCGGGCCCCGGGGCGGTGTCGCGCGGTCCGTGAAGAAGATGCGCGGCTATCTCGCCGAACTGATCCACCGCAAGCGCGAGGCCCTCCCCGCCGACCCCGCCCCCGGCGAGGACCTCATCTCCGGCCTCATCCGCGCCTCGGACGAGGGCGAGCACCTCACCGAGAACGAGGCGGCAGCCATGGCCTTTATCTTGCTGTTTGCCGGATTTGAGACGACCGTCAACTTGATCGGCAACGGCACGTACGCCCTTCTCACCCACCCCGAGCAGCGAGCCCGCCTCCAAACCTCCCTCGCCGCCCACGACGCCGGCCTCCTCGAAACCGGCGTCGAGGAACTCCTCCGCTACGACGGCCCCGTCGAACTCGCCACCTGGCGCTTCGCCATCGAGCCGCTCACCGTCGGCGGACAGGACATCGCAGCAGGCGACCCCGTCCTCGTCGTACTCGCGGCCGCGGACCGCGACCCCGAACGCTTCGCGCAGCCGGACACGCTCGACCTCTCCCGACGTGACAATCAGCACCTCGGTTACGGCCACGGCATCCACTACTGCCTCGGCGCCCCCCTCGCCCGCCTGGAGGGCCAGACGGCGCTCGCCACGCTCCTCACCCGCCTCCCAGACCTCCAACTCGCGGCGGATCCAACCGATTTGCGCTGGCGCGGCGGCCTCATCATGCGTGGATTGCGCACTTTGCCTGTGGAGTTCACGCCGGTCCGTTAATTCCGTCCGGCGACTGCGCAGGGCCCCGCTCCGCCACCGCAAACCTGACAAACCCTCAAGTCTGTGATCTTCACGTGATCCTCGCGGCATTAACTTGTGACAAGTGATCGACTGCAGATACGTTCGCGTACCAGTGCGACGCCCCCGCTTCATCCGTCGCGCAGGTCACTGTTGCCTCCGGAAAGGTCCCCACATGCTCTCCGGGAACGGTCGTCACCGTCGCCCCCGTCAGGCCCCCGCCATCCTCGTCGCGGCCGGAGTCACCGGCTCCGCCATCGCGATCCCGCTCCTCGGGGCGACGGTGGCGAGCGCCGCCGACGGCACCACGTGGGATCGCGTCGCGGAGTGCGAGAGCGGCGGCGCGTGGAGTGCCAACGAGGGCAACGGGTACTACGGCGGCCTCCAGCTGAGCCAGGAGAACTGGGAGGAGTACGGCGGCCTGGACTACGCCCCGAGCGCCGACCTGGCCAGCCGCTCGCAGCAGATAGCCGTCGCCGAGAAGCTCCTCGACGACCAGGGTGTGGGCGCGTGGTCCACCTGCGGCCTGCTCAACGGGCTCAGCCAGGACTCGGCTTCGGCGGATGTCGACACGGGTGTCGCGGGGGACTCGTCCGACTCGTCGGATTCGTCCAGCTCTTCCGGTCTGTCCGACTCCTCCGGTAAATCATCTGATACGTCCTCTTCGTCCAGCGACTCCTCAAGCGACTCCCCGGGCGCTTCCGCCGACGCCGGCTCCACGGGCAACTCCGCGGACAACTCCACCAAGTCCGACAAGTCGCCTTCGTCTTCCGAGTCCGCGTCGACGTCCACCGAGAGCGCTCCTCAGGAAACGGACAGTTCATCCACAGGTGCGACGAAGGGTGACGAGTCGGGCAACTTCGAGCAGAGTGTCGGCTCTTCGGCCCTCGTCGACACGGGCGCGCTCGGCACCGGCAGGCATCGCGGCGCCAGTGAGTCGCGTGAGTCGTACACAGTCCGTGCCGGCGACTCGCTCGCGTCCATCGCCGACTCCCTTGACCTCGATGGCGGATGGCGTGCGCTCTATGCCGCGAACAAGAAGGCGATCGGGTCCGACCCGAGTCACATCTTCGCCGGTCAGACCCTCGATCTTGGTGTCTAAACGGGTTAAAAGCAGCGGGAGTTCGCGTCATGGTTCGCGCTGAATGTCCGGTTTGGGGAAAGTGTGGGATGAGTCTCAGAAGCCCTGATCGTCTTTGAAATTCCGGCGATCGCCTGTCTACGGTCGTCACCGCTCGTCAACACGAGCCCCGTCTGCCGCAACGCCGAGTCCTGCCAGCGGCCTACGGGAACAGTCGTCGCTCAACAGCGCCGTAGGCAGGAGCGGGGGACCCAAGGTAAGTGCCGGGCCCGGCAGTTGAAGCCTTCGAGGCTTCAGTGGCCGGAACCGGCTTGGGGTGAAGTCGTACATCGAAAGGTGTGCGGCCGGGCAACTCACACGGCCCGAACCCGACAGCTCACCTCGCAGGCGTCGGTGAGGGGATCAACCATGCTGTTTTCCGGTAAGGGCAAGCACCGTCGCCCGTCCAAGGCCACCCGCGTCGCCGCACTGGCCGGCGTGACCGGTGTCGCCATCGCTGCGCCGCTGATGGCGTCCGGCACCGCCTCCGCCGCCACCGCCTCCGAGTGGGACACCGTCGCCCAGTGCGAGTCCGGCGGCAACTGGGCCATCAACACCGGTAACGGCTACTACGGCGGCCTCCAGTTCTCGGCCTCCACCTGGGCCGCGTACGGCGGCTCCGCCTACGCCTCCACCGCCGACCAGGCCACCAAGGCGCAGCAGATCGAGATAGCCGAGAAGGTCCTCGCCGCGCAGGGCAAGGGTGCCTGGCCGACCTGTGGCACCGGCCTGTCCAGCGCCTCGTACACCGGCAGCAGCAGCTCCAGCTCCTCCGCCGACACGAGCACCGGCACCACCACTCGCTCGACCGAGCAGTCGGCCTCCCGCTCCGCCGAGCGCCCGGCCGCCAAGAAGACCGTGACCACCCCGACCGGCAAGAAGGTCAAGAAGGGTGACGGCGAGTACAAGGTCGTCAAGGGTGACACCCTCAGCTCCATCGCCGAGGAGCACGACGTCAAGGGCGGCTGGGCGAAGCTGTTCAAGCTGAACAAGGACATCGTCGAGGACGCCGACCTCATCTACCCGGGTCAGCAGCTCCACCTCAAGTAAGACCTAGCTGAACCACAGCGCCCTCACATCCGTGGTCCTCATACTGAAGGCCTCGTGAGGGTCACCCCCGTCCCCCACGAGGCTCCCCGCTCCGGTGCGTGTTCCCCCGTACGCACCGGGGCGGGGCTTTTTCTTGCGCCGACTTTGTACGGCCGTCTTTGTACGGCCGTCTTTGTTCAGTTCAGAAACAATTTACTCTCGGTTCTGTCCAGGGGCCGGTCCAAGCGGTGGCTGATCGCCCGGAGCCGGTTAGGCTCGGTCTCGCAGAACCCATCGCGGTCTTGCAGAGCCGCGTCACATCCCAAGAAGGAGATGCTCGTGCCGTCCATCGACGTCGTCGTAGCCCGGGAAATCCTGGACTCCCGAGGCAACCCCACGGTCGAGGTCGAGGTCGGCCTCGACGACGGCAGCACGGGTCGTGCCGCCGTCCCGTCCGGCGCCTCCACGGGCGCCTTCGAGGCCATCGAGCTCCGCGACGGTGACCCCAACCGCTACCAGGGCAAGGGTGTCGAGAAGGCCGTACTGGCCGTCATCGAGCAGATCGGCCCGGAGCTCGTCGGCTACGACGCCACCGAGCAGCGCCTGATCGACCAGGCGATGTTCGACCTGGACGCCACCGACAACAAGGGCTCGCTCGGCGCCAACGCCATCCTCGGCGTCTCCCTCGCCGTCGCGCACGCCGCCTCCGAGGCCAGCGACCTGCCGCTCTTCCGCTACCTGGGCGGCCCGAACGCGCACCTGCTGCCCGTTCCGATGATGAACATCCTGAACGGCGGCTCGCACGCCGACTCCAACGTGGACATCCAGGAGTTCATGATCGCCCCGATCGGCGCGGAGTCCTTCTCCGAGGCGCTGCGCTGGGGCACGGAGGTCTACCACACCCTCAAGGGCGTGCTGAAGTCCAAGGGCCTGTCCACCGGCCTCGGCGACGAGGGCGGCTTCGCCCCGAACCTGGACTCCAACCGCGCCGCCCTCGACCTCATCCTCGAGGCCATCAAGCAGGCCGGTTACGTTCCCGGTGAGCAGGTCGCCCTCGCGCTCGACGTCGCCGCCTCCGAGTTCTACAAGGACGGCAAGTACCTCTTCGAGGGCAAGGAGCGCTCCGCCGCCGAGATGACGGAGTACTACGAGGAGCTCGTGGCGGCCTACCCGCTCGTCTCCATCGAGGACCCGCTGTTCGAGGACGACTGGGCCGGCTGGAAGGTCCTCACGGACAAGCTTGGCGGCAAGGTCCAGATCGTCGGCGACGACCTGTTCGTCACCAACCCGGAGCGTCTGGCCCGCGGCATCGACGAGGGCGCCGCCAACGCGCTGCTCGTCAAGGTCAACCAGATCGGCTCGCTGACCGAGACCCTGGACGCCGTGACCCTCGCCCAGAACAGCGGCTTCAAGTGCATGATGTCGCACCGCTCCGGTGAGACCGAGGACGTCACCATCGCCGACCTCGCCGTCGCCACCAACTGCGGCCAGATCAAGACCGGCGCCCCGGCCCGCTCCGAGCGCGTCGCCAAGTACAACCAGCTGCTGCGCATCGAGGAGATCCTCGACGACGCGGCGGTGTACGCCGGGCGCTCGGCCTTCCCGCGCTTCAAGGGCTGACCCCCGTACGACCCGTACAGGGTTAAGGCTTAGCCAGTCGTACGTACGTCCCCGTACCCGGTCCCGTACCGTGTGCGGGGACGTACGCGCGTGTCGGGAACGGGAGTGAGAGATGGCCGTGAAGGACCGGGACCGTTTCTCCACCGCGACCAGGATCAAGCTGCTCGGCGAGCAGACCGCGGCCCGCGTCTACCGCTCCCAGACCAAACGGCAGGCCCGCCGCTCCCGGCTGACCGGCCGCGCCGCCCTCCTCGCCCTCGTCCTGTGCTCGCTGATCGTCGCCCTCGCCTACCCGATAAGGCAGTACGTCTCCCAGCGCGCCGAGATCGCCGACCTGCAGCGGCAGAAGCAGCAGGCCAAGGAGCGGGTGGAACAGCTGCGCGACCTCAAGGCACGCTGGCAGGACGACGCGTACGCGGAGCAGCAGATCCGGCTGCGGCTGCACTATGTACTGCCCGGGGAGACCGGCTTCACCGTCGTCGACCCGGACGCGGCCAAGCAGTCGCGCGCCGACCTCGGCGTGGCCGACCGTCCCTGGTACGCGAACGTCTGGGACGGGGTCGACAAGTCCGACGCGTCCGACCAGTGAACTGACTACAGAGAGTCTTTCGTACGAGCATGGAAACGCCTCCGCCTTCCACCCCGCGCACCGAGCCCACCGACGCCGATGTCGAGGCCTTCAAGCAGCAGTTGGGGCGTCCGCCTCGTGGGCTGCGTGCGATCGCGCATCGGTGCCCGTGTGGGCAGCCGGATGTTGTCGAGACGGCGCCTCGGCTGCCGGACGGTACGCCGTTCCCGACGACGTATTACCTGACGTGTCCGCGTGCTGCTTCGGCGATCGGCACGTTGGAGGCGAACGGGGTGATGAAGGAGATGACGGAGCGGCTGCAGACTGATCCGGAGCTTGCCTCGGCGTATCGCTCCGCGCACGAGGACTACATCGCGCGTCGTGACGCCATCGAGGTGCTGGAGGGCTTCCCCAGCGCGGGTGGCATGCCGGACCGGGTGAAGTGTCTGCATGTGCTGGTGGGGCATTCGCTGGCCGCCGGGCCGGGCGTCAATCCGCTCGGCGATGAGGCGATTGCGATGCTGCCGGAGTGGTGGGCGAAGGGGCCGTGTGTGGTGCCGGGCGCCGAGTCGTGACCGTGCGTCCGTCTCTGGGGGCTGCCGCCCCCAGACCCCCGGACGGGCTGAAGATGCCTGGGCCGGCGCTGAAAATCCGACGCCAGTCGGGCTGGGATTCACCGACCCCTGCTGAGAGGTAAGGACTGCCATGACCCGCGTCGCCGCCATCGACTGCGGTACGAACTCCATCCGGCTCCTCGTCGCCGACGCCGACCCAGAGACAGGTGAACTGGTCGATCTGGACCGGCGGATGACCATCGTCCGCCTCGGTCAGGGCGTCGACCGGACCGGGCGGCTCGCCCCCGAGGCGCTGGAGCGGACTTTCGCCGCCTGCCGGGACTACGCGGCGGTCATCAAGGAGCATGGGGCGGAGCGGCTGCGGTTCGTGGCCACCTCTGCCTCCCGGGACGCCGAGAACCGGGACGAGTTCGTGCGCGGGGTGATCGACATTCTCGGGGTCGAGCCCGAGGTGATCTCCGGTGATCAGGAGGCGGAGTTCTCCTTCACCGGGGCTACCAAGGAGCTCAAGGGGAGTGACCATCTCGCCAAGCCCTACCTCGTCGTGGACATCGGCGGCGGGTCGACCGAGTTCGTCGTGGGCGACGACCACGTCCGCGCGGCGCGCTCGGTCGATATCGGCTGCGTGCGGATGACCGAGCGGCACCTGGTGCGGGACGGCGTCGTGTCCGACCCGCCCACCGACGCCCAGATCGCCGCGATGCGCGCCGACATCGAGGCGGCCCTCGACCTCGCCGAGGAGACCGTTCCGCTGCGGGAGGCGCGGACCCTCGTAGGGCTGGCCGGGTCGGTGACCACGGTCTCGGCGATCGCGCAGAGCCTGCCGGAGTACGACTCGGTCGCCATCCACCACTCACGGGTCTCCTACGACCGCGTCCGCGAGATCACCGAGTGGCTCCTGCGGTCGACCCATGCCGAGCGTGCGGCCGTTCCGTCCATGCATCCGGGGCGCGTCGATGTGATCGCGGCGGGGGCTCTGGTCCTGCTCTCGATCATGGAGCGGATCGGGGCCGAGGAGGTGGTCGTGAGTGAGCACGACATCCTCGACGGGATCGCCTGGTCGGTGTCGTAGGTCTCCTTTGTTACCGATCGGTAGCCGTCGGTTGAGCAGGTCGGATAACGTATGAGCGCCCCTGAGGGGGGTTGCGACACCCCTCGGCGACGTGCTCTCGAAAAAGTTCGTGAAGTTCTTCACAAGGAATTCGGTCCGGTTGGGCGACGAATGGGTGCCGGTTGGCCCTTCCGGGGGATCAGCGGGTCTGTGAACGTGCTCAGTAGGGCGTGACGAGGGCGTTTCCCGTGGGTTGTGCGGGAGGGTGTTTCGGGGGTCTCACGCGGGGCTTCGTGGGACGGAGAGGCAGCTCACGCGGCATTGACAACGGGTTGCCCTACACCCTGGTTCCCCCGTCGCGCCATGACCTCCGTCACGCGGGTCGCGGAGGATAGCACAGGCTATGTCGAAGCTTGTGAAGGGGCGCACGAGCGACCCCTCTGGGGCGGGTGGATACTCGATGGCATGAGCACCACGGAGCGTCCCAGGATCCTCGTAGTAGGCGGTGGGTACGTAGGCCTGTACGCAGCTCGGCGCATCCTCAAGAAGATGCGCTACGGCGAGGCGACCGTCACGGTCGTCGACCCCCGGTCGTACATGACCTACCAGCCCTTCCTCCCCGAAACCGCCGCCGGCAGCATTTCGCCGCGCCACGTCGTCGTACCGCTGCGACGTGTGCTGCCCAAGGCGGAAGTCCTCACCGGCCGGGTCACCACCATCGACCAGGACCGCAAGGTCGCCACGATCGCCCCCCTCGTGGGCGAGGCGTACGAGCTGCCTTTCGACTACCTCGTCGTCGCGATGGGCGCGGTCTCCCGCACCTTCCCGATCCCCGGCCTCGCCGAGCAGGGCATCGGTATGAAGGGCATCGAGGAGGCCATCGGCCTGCGCAACCACGTCCTTGAGCAGCTCGACAAGGCCGACTCCACGACCGACGAGGAGATCCGCCGCAAGGCGCTCACCTTCGTCTTCATCGGCGGCGGCTTCGCCGGTGCGGAGACCATCGGTGAGGTCGAGGACATGGCCCGGGACGCGGCCAAGTACTACAACAACGTGTCGCGCGAGGACATGCGGTTCATCCTCGTCGACGCCGCCGACAAGATCCTCCCCGAGGTCGGCCCCAAGCTCGGCCAGTACGGCAAGGAGCACCTGGAGGGTCGCGGGGTCGAGATCTACCTCTCCACCTCCATGGACTCCTGTGTCGGCGGGCACGTCGTGCTGAAGAACGGCCTTGAGGTCGACTCCAACACGATCGTCTGGACCGCCGGCGTCAAGCCCAACCCGGTGCTCTCCCGCTTCGGCCTGCCGCTCGGTCCGCGCGGTCACGTCGACGCCCAGCCGACCCTCCAGGTCACCGGCACCGACTACATCTGGACCGCGGGCGACAACGCCCAGGTCCCGGACGTCGCCGCCCGCAAGGCCGGCGTCGAGAACGCCTGGTGCCCGCCGAACGCCCAGCACGCGCTGCGTCAGGCGAGGGTCCTCGGCGACAACGTGATCTCCGGCATGCGGGGCTTCCCGCAGAAGGAGTACGCGCACGCCAACTCGGGTGCGGTGGCCGGTCTCGGCCTCCACAAGGGCGTCGCGATGATCGTCATGGGCAAGGTGAAGATCAAGGTCAAGGGCCGCCTGGCCTGGTACATGCACCGTGGCTACCACGGGCTGGCCATGCCGACCTGGAACCGCAAGATCCGCGTCTTCGCCGACTGGACCCTCGCGATGTTCCTCAAGCGCGAGGTCGTCGCGCTCGGCGCCATGGAGAACCCCCGCGAGGAGTTCTACGAGGCCGCGAAGCCCGCGCCGGCTCCGGCCGCCAAGGCGGAGGCCCCGGCCACCGCCAAGACCGAGGAGAAGGCCAAGGCCTCCTGAACCGAGGCCCGCTGACCTCCGGTCACTGAACGCCCCGAAGGGGCCGCCCGCCATCCGTGGTGCGGGCGGCCCCTTCGGCGTCCCCGGCACCGCCCGGCCCCCGGCGAACCTGACCGACCATCACCGACCCGTACACCCAGGCGTGTTGTGTTGGATACGCTTCGTTGTTACGTGCGGCGCGGCCCAACGGGGGGTCGGGGGAGGGGGCGGCGCGTGGCCGAGAAGCTGGACGACATCGTGAAGCGGATCCGTCACGATGTCGTCGACTCCATGCTGGACATCGAGATGCTGTCCAACCCGGCCGCCAGGTCGCTGCTGCTGGCCGAGTTACGGGACGAGGTCGGACTTTCGCTGGAGCCGTCCGGGACCCTGTCCACCATGGCGTGGTGCAGGTCCCTCGTCCGGTCCTGCACCCAGGCCGGCGAGCCGTGTCTGCTGCCCGGCCTCGCCAACGCCCTGGACACCATGGATCGGGGCAGCTACCAGACCCTGCGGGTGCATCGGCTGGCCGACGAGTGCAACGCGGTGGTCGCACTGCCCCGGTTCGTCCCCAAGTGGGACTGGCTGCGGGAGCAGTTGAACGGCGGCCCGGCCGGCGACGTGACGGAGTTGATCCGATTCGCCACGGGCGACCGGGTGACAAAGCTGCCGGCGCACTGCGTCACCGTGTGGGACGCGTTCCTGTATCTGTTCGGGCAGGCCGCCCTGCCGGACGGGTTGCCGTCCTGGATGCTGCTGATGGCGCGGGTCTCGAAGTCGCTGACCGAGGCGCCGGGGCGCCAGGTGTTCGAGCTGACGCGGCGGACCGCGCGGGACCAGAGCCAGGAACTGGTGGTCATGCTGGACGGACTGCACCGGATCGCCGCCGCTCCGGCCACCAGCCCGCCGAACGCCACGGACTACCTCGTCATCGGCATCGACCCCGACAAGCGGTCCCCCGAGTGGTACACGGTCTGGTACTGGCTGTACTCGCCGACCGCCGAGGACAGGACGCCGTGGACCCCGGGACGGAAGGAGCGCAAGGCCCGGTGCGAGGATCTGGAACGCGTGGAGGATCTTGAACGCGTGGTCGACGAGGTGGTGTTGGAAGCCGAGGCCATCGAGGGCCTCGCGGGCCGTGGCGGGGACCTCCAGGTGGAGTTCGTACTGCCGCTGGAACTCCTCAACCTGCCGGTGCACTGGTGGATGACGGGGGACCCGGCATACCGGCTCGCCGCCCGCTACCTGGTCTTCGTCCGCAGCCTGGACCGGTTGCGCAACCACGGCTGGTACCGGGAGTGGCGCAAGCGCTGGCAACAGCTGCACGTCGAGCCGAACTCCACGCATGTGTTCCTCACCGCGGAGAACTTTCCCCAGGACGCGCGGGACCTGTCGCCGCTGGCCGCCCAGCTCAGCGACGAGCGGTACGTCGCCGCGATCCTCAGCGAGCCGCCGGAACCGAAACGGCAGCGCGGGTGGCACGAGGCCCGGGCCGCCCTCGCGTCCGGCCTGCCGGTGGTGGTCTGGCATCACAGCATGGACACGGACGCCCAGATCAAGAGGTTCGTCACCCGGCTGGCCAACGAAGGGCGGCTGTCCGACTTCCCCACCCGGGTGGCCGCCGCACGCCGGCAGAGTCTGGGGAGTTCCAGGACCCACATGACACAGCATCTGGCCGTGCTCTGGGACAACCCCGAGCGCAACCCCCTCGCCCCCGAACCCCCGCCCCTGTAACCCTGTGGAAGGGAGCCCGCGTTGGAAGACTGGTGGATCTACCGGGGAACCGGGCAGCCGCCCGCCCCCGGGGAGCCCGACCCGGTGTGGCCGCAGCCGCCGCCCTGGCGCCGCTTCGACGGCGAGCCCGTCCGCGCGACGCCCCCCGGCCCGGACTCCGCGACCGCCCGCTATCTGGGCCCCGGCGACGGCCCCCTCGCAGGCCCCGACCTCGACCCGGAGGGCCTCGCCCTCGTCAACGCCGCGCTCCATCTGCGCCACCCGCTGCTGGTCACCGGTCCGCCGGGCACCGGCAAGTCCGGCCTGGCCCACCGGATCAGCCGCGAACTCGGCCTCGGACCGGTGCTGCGCTGGTGGATCAGCAGCCGTACGACCCTGCGCGACGGCCTGTACGAGCACGACGCCGTCGGCCGGATCTGCGCCGCCGTACGGGCCGCGTCGAGGGACAAGCCCGCAGGCGAGTTCGTCCGGCTGGGCCCGCTCGGCACCGCCCTGCTGCCCCACGAACCGCCCCGGGTACTGCTGATCGAGGACCTGGACCGCAGCGACGTGGCCCTCGCCGACGAGCTGCAGGGCGTCTTCGAGGACGGCGGCTTCTCCATACCCGAGTTGCGGTCCACGCCCACGGCCACGGTCGGCACCGCCGA
Organism: Streptomyces sp. JLBG701; assembly: GCF_058544905.1. NCBI lineage: Bacteria > Bacillati > Actinomycetota > Actinomycetes > Kitasatosporales > Streptomycetaceae > Streptomyces > Streptomyces sp. JLBG701. Next base: position 4,679,443 of record NZ_CM178588.1, on the reverse strand, counting down.
CGACCACGCGCCCGGCGCCGAGATCGCCGAAGGCCGGGTGCGCTGCCGGGAGTTCCCGGTCGTGGTGATCACCGCCGAGGACGAGGAGAACCTGTCCTCGGCGTTCGTGTCCCGCTGCATTCCGCTACGACTGTCAGCGCCGCCCGCACCAGCGCGGCTGGCCGCGTCCTGGCTCCCGCCCGAGGCTGCCGAGAAGGCGGAGCGGGATGCTCTGCGGGTGCTGGAGGGTATGGAACCGGGCCGGGTGCCCACTGCCGCGGCGCTGCTGGACGCCATGTGGCTGGGACTGGCGCGGGACACGGCGGGTGGTCTTCGTCCCGAGGGGGAATACCCGGGTCAGGCGGCTCTGGACGCGCTGTGGCGCAGAGGGCACGGGGGGAGGAGCGCATGAACGCTTCGTCCCATGGCAACCCGACGAACGTCCCTCCCGACCCGCCTGCCTTACGTCCACTCCCCGACCCGCCCGGCCTGCTCGCCGCCCTGCGTCACCTCGCCGCTCTGCCGGGGCGGCCGGATGCCGTCGTAGTGCTGGACGACGGGCCCGCTCGGGAGGTGTGGCTGGAGACGGCCAGGGCGTTTACCCAACTCGTGCGCCGGTGCGGGGCGTTCGGGCGGGTCGCCCTGCGTGAGTTGCGGCGGGACGGGCGGCGGGCGTTGCCCGGTGGGCCCGGGCGGGTGGTGCTGCTGCTCACCGACGGGTGGGCGGACGGCTGGACTTCGGGGCGCGGCGAGGCGGCGCTGGCCCGCTGGGCGGCGTACGGTCCGGTGGCCGTCGTACAGCTGATGCCGCGGGAGTTGTGGGACCGTGCTCCGCTCACCGTGTGGCCCGCGTTTCTGCGGTCGGCCGGGCGTGGGGCGCCGGCGCATCGGCTGCGGTGCCGGGTGCGCGGGATCGCGCCCGACGCGGTCGGGCCGCCGGGGACGGGAGCGCTGGTTCCGGTGCCGGTCCTGGAGCTGGACGCGCGGGAACTGGCCGTGTGGGCGCGGCTGGTCACCGCGGCCGAGTCCGGGCAGGTCTGTCTGCCCGTCACCTTCGCCGGCCGCACCGGCGACGGCCCGCCGCCCGCCCCGCTCGTGGCGGGCCCCGGGGGCGCGAAGCCGCACGACCTGGTCGACGGCTTTAGGCGGTGGGCGCCGCCGGAGGTCTTCCAGCTGGGCGTGCGGCTTGCGGCGATCCCGCTGACCTGGCCGTTGATCGAGCGGGTGCAGCGGGTCTGGGTGCCCAAGTCCGGGCCGGACAGCCTCGCGCAGCTGTTCGTCTACGGGCTTGCCAGGCCGGTGCCGGGCCCGCACCGCACCGGCGCGCAGCGGGTGCGCTTCGACTTCGTGCCCGGGGTGCGGGAGGAACTCCTCGCCTTCCTCCGCAAGGACGAGCTGCGCCGACTGGTGGAGACGATCGGCGAGGGGCTCGGCCCGCACTCCCGGCGGCTGTGGGACCTGCCGAGGCTGATCGCCGAGCCCGGCGGGAAACTCCTCGTGCCCGTCGACGAGGAGTCCGTGCCCTGGCTCACCGCGCAGAAGGCCGTCCTGGGCGCCCTGTCGGGGCCGTGTCTCGAACCGGCGCGGCGGCTGGGCCAGGCGCTCGACGAGTACGCGTCGGCCCGCCGGTTCCGTCAGGTGCAGGCGGCCCGGACCGCCGAGGCCCGCAGGACCCTTGCGCGACCGGCCCCGCAGGCACCACCGTCACCCACGCAGACGGGCAACGGGCTCCCCGCGGCCAACACAGTCACCACGGTCACTCAGGAAAGGAACCCCGAGATGGTCGAGGCCAGCCGGCCGCAGGGCGCCACCCGGTCCGGGACCACCCCGGCGGTGTGGGGCAACGTGCCGCCGCAGAACGCGAACTTCATCGGCCGTGAGGACCTCCTGGAGAACCTGCACCGCAGGCTCCAGCGGGAACGGGCCACCGCCGTGCTGCCCAACGCCCTGCACGGCATGGGCGGCGTCGGCAAGTCCGCGCTGGTCGTCGAGTACCTGTACCGACGCCTCAGCGACTACGACGTCGTGTGGTGGATCTCCGCCGAGCGCACCACCCAGATCGTGCGGTCACTCGGCGAACTCGCCCTGCGCCTGGAGCTGAAGACCAGTGGCGAGGCCAACACGGCCGTACCGGCGGTGCTTGAGGCGCTTCGCCGCGGCGAGCCCTACGAGGACTGGCTCCTGGTGTTCGACAACGCCGAGAGCCCAGAGAACGTACGTCAGTTCTTCCCGGCCGGCGGCACCGGCAACATCCTCGTCACCTCCCGCAACCCGCAGTGGTCCAACGTGGCGCGGCCGCTGGAGGTCGACGTGTTCGCGCGCGGGGAGAGCGTGCAGCTGCTGCGCCGCCGCGATCTCGACCTCAGCGAGGACGAGGCCGACCGGCTCGCCCACGCCCTCGGTGACCTGCCGCTGGCGGTCGAGCAGGCCTCCGCCTGGCTCGCCGAGACCGGCATGTCCGCGGACGAATACCTGCGACTGTTCGAGGAGAAGCGGCTGGAGCTGCTGGACGAGTCGGAGTCGCCGGACTACAAGGCGCCGGTGATCGCCGCGTGGAACGTCTCCCTCGACCAGCTGGAGTCGAAGAACCCGGCAGCGCTGCAGTTACTTCAGGTGTGCTCGTTCTGTGCCCCCGAGCCGATTCCCCGGAACCTCTTCAACAGCCTGCGGGACCGCTCCATCGCCCCCGAACTGGACGTGGCGCTGCGGGACCCGATCCGGCAGGCGCAGGCGCTGCGGGAGATCAACCGGTTCTCCCTGGCCCGGATGGACCACCGGGCCAACTCGATCCAGATGCACCGTCTGGTCCAGATGGCGCTGCAGTCCCGGATGACCGACGAGGAGCAGGCGCAGATGCGGCGCGGCGCGCACCAACTGCTCGTCGCCAACGACCCGTTCGACCCGGAGAACGCCAGCCACTGGGACCGCTACGGCGAGTTGAACCCGCATGTCATGGCGTCCGACGCGCTGCACTCCGAGGACCGCTGGGTGCGGGCGCTGGTCATCAACGAGGTGAAGTACCTGGCGCGTTGGGGCGACTACGAGACCGGCAGCGAGCTGGCCACGGGCGCGTACGAGGCCTGGAAGGAGCGGTTCGGCGCGGACGACGAGCAGACCCTCGGGGTGGCGAAGTGGCTCGGCTGGCTGAACTTCAGCGCCGGACGCTACCAGGAGGCCGCGCGGCTCAACGCCGAGGTCCTTGAGGCCTATCGGCGGACCGTCGGCGAGGACCACCAGGACACCCTGGACGCGCTCGGCAACGTGGCCATCGACCGGCGTGTGCAGGGCGAGTTCGGCACCGCGCTCGAACTCGCCGAGTCGATCCACCAGCGCTACACACGGCTGAACGGCGAGGACGACCCGGAGACCCTTCGGGCCGCCCACAACGTCGGCGTGAGCCTGCGCCTGGCCGGGCTGTTCGACAGGGCCCGGCGGCTGGACGAGGACACCTGGCAGCGCAAGGTCCACATGTTCGGCGTCGACCACGCCCTGAGCCTGGTCACCTGGCTCTCGCTCATCGTGGACATGCGCGAACTCGGCGACTACCACCAGGCGCGGACCTACCAGGAGGAGATCACCTCCCAGTGCCGGCGCGCGCTCGGCAGCGACAACCCGCTGGCCATGTCCTGTCTGCGCCACCTCGCCGTGGCCCGGCGCAAGGCCGGCCTGCACGAGGAGGCCCGCTCCGCCGCGGACGGCGCCCGCCGCCGGCTCGTGGCCCGCTACGGCGAGCACGACCCGGAGTCCCTCGCCGCCACCCTCGAAGTGACCGTGAACATGCGGCACTCGGGCGATCTCGACGAGGCCCTCGAACTGGGTACCCGCACCCACGAGGCGTACCGCAACACCTTCGGCGAGATGCACCCCCACACGGTCGCCGCGTGGGTGAACCAGGCGGTGACCCACCGCCTCAACGGCGACCCGGAACAGGCCCACGCGATCGACGATGAGGCCCTGCGCCTGCTCAGCGCCAAGCTGGGCGACGACCATCCACTGACCCTGGTCTGCGCCACCAACCTGGCCAGCGACCGCTACACCCTCGGCGAGGTGGAGGCGGCCCGCGAACTGGACACCGAGACCCTACGACGCTCAGTGGACCTCTTCGATCCCGATCACCCGTCGGTCCTGGCCTGCGCCTCCAACCTGGCGATGGACCTGAAGGCGACGGGCGCGACGACGGAGGCGGAAACCCTCCACGCCGAAACAGCGGAACGCCTCCGCAACACCCTGGGCCTGGACCACCCCGCCGTCGTCCAGGCCCTGGACTGGGAACGCCGGGCCAACTGCGACATCGACCCGATGCCCCTGTGACAGGGCCTTATTTGGGGGATATGAAAGCTACATACGCCAGTTCAGCGTCGCGAGCGTCCGTGACGTGAACCTGCCGTTCAGCTCGGTGGCGACCGCGCGGACCAACTCGGGCCGGTCCAGGAGAAGTTGGGGCGTGTGCGTGCCCGCTGCCCGCAGGGTCAGGGCGAGGCCTGCCCAGGCGCTGGGGCGGGGGGAACGCTGGAGGGGATCGTCGAGTTCGGTGGCGTAGAGGGTCTCCGCGCGGGTCAAGTCGCCGGTGATCAGGGCCAGATCGGCCGGAGTGGACCCCGGGACGTCGGCCGGGTCCGGGATGGACGGATCGGTGAGGTGCAGACGGGCCAGCAGGGCGAGGACGTCCAGGCGGCAGCCCTCGGGGTCCGTGCGTATCGTCGGCGCGGCGGGCGGGTTGCTCAGGGTGCCGCCCGAGGTCACGGCGGCGGCGGCCTCGCGTACCGAGTCGGGGGCCGGGATCACATGATGGGCCCGCCAGGAGGCGCGGTGGTGGAGCGCGGCCAGGTCGGCGAGCGGACCGGCGGGCTCCGGTACGGCGTCGTCCAGCCAGGGGGTGAGCTCCGCCCGGAGACCGGCGACCAGATGGCGGCCGGCCGACGTCAGTCCCGGACGACCGTTCAAGGTGTCGAGCACGGCTCGGGTCTGGCGTCGCCACAGAGCGAACTCGAAGTGGGCGAGCTGCCCGGCCGGGCCTTCGTCGAGCTGCCGCCGGGTGCGCCAGAAGGCGGTCACACCGGCGAAGGCATATGCCCCGTGCAAGAGTCCGACCAGTGGACGCGGGTCGTCCCGCCAAGGGGCGTGATACAGCCCGCTGTCCGTCCCGTCGTGCAGCGGGGCGAGCCGCATCAGGCCGTTCAGCATCGAGTGGCGGAACTCGTGGATCAGCGTGACCGCCAACTCCGTACCGGCACTCGCCTCGTCGTCCGGATGGGTCGCCGACAGCACGACACAGCCGAACGCGTCCGACGACGAGGCACTGTGCGGCCGCAGCCGCTCGCCGTGCGGCAGCGGTGCCAGCGACAGCAGGCCCGCCGAGAGAGCGGCGGCACTGCCCGGGTGGTCCCGCACCAGCGTCGTCCACGCCCGCTCGACACGCCGCCGCCAGCCGTCGTACTCCTCGTCGCTCAGCCGCGCCGGACGGCCCGTACCGCCGACCGGCGCGGGCGCCAAGTCGTCCAGTACGACGTCCAGCACGCGCCCGTCGCACTCGGCCCGCAGCCGCCGCAGCCCCGACCAGCCGGGCCCGGAGACACCAGGGGCGGTCGGCACACGGACGCCGCCCACCTCGATGCCGTCCGGTCCGCCGCGTACCTCGGCCGTCGAGTACGCCTCGGTGACCGGCAACTCGACGCGGCCCAGACACGGCAGCAGGACCCCGCCGTCCTCGACGGGCACCTCGATACGGAACTCCAGACCGCCGGCGAGAGCGGCGGCCGAGACGGCGAGCCGGTGCAGCCCCCCGAACTCGACCCAGAAGGGTGTTCCGGAGCCGCCCGATCCCGGTGTCGATCCCTCGGTCGCCTGTTTCAGGGCGCGCGCGGCGCGCGCCACCCACGCCCCGGTCTGCGGATCGAGCAGCACTCGCCGGAATTCCTCGGGAGCCTTCCGCTGCGCCTGCGCCAACAGTTCCCACGCCGCCTTGCCGACCGGCAGCCGGCCCGCGGAATCGGCCGCGCCGGCACCCCGCTCTAGCAGGACGCGCAACAACAGCAGACGCCTGCTGTACTCCGCCGACAGCAGCTCCTCGGCCGCCGCCGCACTGTCCCCGGCCGAACTCAACGCCCCGACACACGTCTCGGACAGCCGGTGTTGCCTTGCCACGTTCGCGTTCAGCTTCCTTGGCTGCCTGCCACGGAATTCAAGGGACGTTGCACGTCGTCCAACAGCGCCGTCACGGCCGGCTCGACCTCGGGGTCGTCCAGGGAGGGGAGGCTGTCGATGGGCATGGCGGTGAGGTCCGGCCAGGGCTTGGCTTCTGCGGCCGCCTCTGGCGCCACGCGCTGTCTCTTCATGGAGGGATCGTAGTCACAAGAGTGCTGCTATGGCCTGCCTAATCCGATGTACCTCTGGCGTATCTCCCGCACATAGCGATGCCGCCTCGGCCAGCTCCTGCAACGCCCCGGGGAAGCGCGCGCAGGTGCGCACGACGGCCAGCGCGGTCAAGCGAGGCGTTGGCTGTTCCGGGATCACCGACCACAGTTGTACGTCCCCTCTCACCAGGCTGAGCATCTCCTGTCGCCCTGACGGGGAGTGGAACTCGGGAATTGCCAGTAGGGCCTCCGCGATGGCCCCCAGTGACGCGGTCGTCAGCCGGGGAGGTGGGGCGGTGGACGCGGGGCTGCCGTCGGTCGCGGCGAGCAGCTGACCTTGTTTGCCATCCCACCCCCGCGACCACAGATGAATCGGCGTCTGCCGAGCCAGCCCCCGTGCCCGGAGGTCCGTGAAGGTGTCCCGTAACCCGCGGTCCAGGGCGTCTACGTCAGGGGGCCAAATGGTCGGGTCGGTGGCCGAGAGCAGGCGTAGTACCTCGCGGGAGAAGAGGCCGGTCTGTTCGGCGGTGAGGTTGGCGGCTCGTTCGCCCGCGCGGACGGCGAAGAGGGCGGCCTGGTCGTGGGCGGCGGAGCCTGTGCCGGCGGAGAGCTCCTCGTGGGGCAGACGGCGCCGGGCCCGCCGTACGTCGTGCAGGGACTGGCATGCATCGGTCAGCCAGATCTGGCGTCGGAACGAGGGCACGGCCTTCGTACGGAAGAACGACAGGGCCTCGTCGAGATCGAGGTTGACCCGGTCGTCCGAGGTCGCGTCGGCATAGAACACGCGCCGGTGGCCCTTGTCGTCCACGATCCCGTGACCGCCCCAGACGACCCACAGAAGGTCGCCTTCCTCACCCGGGACACGGCGTAGCAATTCCTTGCGTACGGTCGCCTGGTCGGCGCCGTGTACGGCGTGGGGCCGTCCCCGCCACGCGGGCGCGTTCTGGGCCAGCGGGGAGACGAGGACGCTGATCCGCTCAGGTGGCACGCCCCGCTCCAGGAACCAGTCCGCGAAACGGCGCGCGTCCTCGGAGGGCCCGTCCAGGTCCCAGGTGGGACCGGCGTCGTAGGACTCGACGCCCACGATGACGGCGGTGGTGCGGGCGGGGGCGGCGGACGGGGACAGGGATGTCACGGCAGCTCCTTCGCCAGGAGGTCGTACAGCCCCGGATGGGACCAGTAGGCGCTGTGCGCGTACGGGAACGGCTGGCGGCTGTCGAGGGGGGCATCGCGGGCCCGGTCAGGGAAGAGGGGGCCGGCGATGAAGGCGAGCAGGTCGCGGCGGTCGTAGACGTTCGTCCAGGGCGGGAAGCCGGGCGGCAGGGGCGTGCCGAAGGGGAGCGCGGGCAGGGCGTCGATCTCGTACAGGAAGGGGGCCTGCGAGCCCACCGTCACCAGTCGCGCCACCCCGGGCAGTGGTCCCGAGGCCAGCAGGTCCACCGCCGCGACGCCGCCGAGGCTGTGTCCAAGCACCGTCACCGGGCTGTCGCACTCCCTGACGCGCCGGGCGATCAGGCGGCGGATGCGCTCGCCGCGTGCCAGGTAGCGCAGGATGTCGCCGGCGGCCGGGTGGGTGGCGTCGGTCAGGGCGCCCCGGCGGCGTTCGACGGCCCGGGCGGCCCCGAGGCGGAGCGCCGTACGGGCGGTCAGCAGTCCGACGCGGGAGGCCACGGAACGCGTGTCCTCCATACCGCCGGCCCCGCCCAGTTCCTCCGCCAGCGCCTCGACCAGCCGGTCCCGGGCCGTGCCGTCCACCTTCGCGGCACCGGCCCGCGCCACCGCCGCCCGCGCCAGCAGCCACGGCACCCCGGGATCCTCGCCGAGCACCGCGCTCGCGTCCGCCCAGGCGGCCGTGTCCAGTACCTCCGCCAGTGCCCTCGGCAGCTGGTCGGTCAGGTCGGCGGCCTCGGACGCGGCCCGTAATCGCACCGCACCGTCCGCCTCCCCGAGGGCCCGTACCGTCTCCTCCGCCCGCTCACCCGGCAACACCGCTCCCGGCGGCGGATCCGCCACCTCCCCGACGCCCGCCAGGCGCAGCTCGTACAGCGGATCGGCGTACAACAGCCGCCACGCCTCGACCGGGTCCGGCTCGGACTCCTCGTCCTCGGGGGAGCGCGTGGTGTCGTAATCCGGCACCGAGGCTCCGCCCGCGCCCAGGCGCGCGCCCTCCTCCGTGCCCCATGAGCACGCGGCGACCGTCACCTCCGGCCGCAGGGGGGTCAGGTGCCGCCTGAGCAGGGGTACGACGGCCCGCACCCCCTCGTCGCGAACGCCCGTTCCGTGTACGAAGAGCAGCGTCGACATGCCGCCAGTGTGGTGGTTCGGGTGGCGTGTCGGCAGGGGAGCGGGAGACGTGTGGCCGGTGCATGTATTTTGCTCAGGCGTAACACCAATGCGGGACTGTGATCGGGGCATGCTGGTGTTTACGTGGTGTTGGACATTCCGGGGAAAGACGTCACGGAGGTGTGCGCCATGGCAGATGCCGCACTGCGGCTGAAGAGCCTCTTCGAACAGTTGCTGGGAGCCCCTGTCCCGGTGCGTATCCGCGCCTGGGACGGCTCGGAGGCGGGACCGCCGGGAGCGCCGACGCTTGTCGTACGCAACCGCCGCGCCCTGCGCCGACTGCTGTGGAAGCCCGGCGAACTGGGCATGGCCCGCGCCTGGGTCTCCGGTGACCTGGACATCGAGGGGGACTTCTACGCCGCCCTCGACCTCATGTCCGGCCTGGTGTGGGAGCGAGGCGAGGACGCGCGCGGCTTCGTGCAGGCCCTGCGCGACCCCGACGTGCGGTCCGCCGCCCTCGGCCTGGTGCGGCTCGGCGGACTCCCGCTGCCGCCCGCCCCGCCCCGCGAGGAGGTCCGCAGGTCACGTGGCCACCTGCACACCAAGCACACGGACAGACGCGCGATCAGCCATCACTACGACGTCGGCAACGACTTCTACGAGATCGTCCTCGGGCCGAGCATGGTGTACTCCTGCGCCTACTGGGAATCCCCCGAGAGCACACTGGAGCTCGCCCAGCGCGACAAACTCGAACTCATCTGCCGCAAGCTCGCCCTGACGCCCGGTCAGCGACTCCTCGACGTCGGCTGCGGCTGGGGCTCCCTGGCCATCCACGCCGCCCGCGAGCACGGCGTGAGCGTCGTCGGCATCACCCTCTCCCACGAGCAGGCGGCCTACGCCCGCAAGCGCGTCGCCGACCAGGGGCTCACCGACAAGGTCGAGATCCGGGTGCAGGACTACCGGGACGTCGCCGACGGACCCTTCGACGCCATCGCCTCCATCGGCATGGCCGAACACGTGGGCGCCGAACGGTACTTGGAGTACGCCGAGATCCTGTACTCCCGGCTGAAGCCCGGCGGGCGGCTCCTCAACCACCAGATCGCCCGTCGGCCGCGGCGCGACGAATCGTCGTACGACCTCGACGGGTTCATCGACGCGTACGTCTTCCCGGACGGCGAACTCGCGCCCGTCGGCTCCACGGTGACCCAACTGGAGCGCGCCGGCTTCGAGGTGCGCGATGTCGAGGCCATCCGCGAGCACTACGCGCTCACCCTGCGCCGCTGGGTCGCCAACCTGGAGTCCGAGTGGGCGCGGGCGGTGCGCCTCGCCGGTGCGGGGCGTGCCCGCGTCTGGCGGCTGTACATGGCCGCCTGCGCCCTCGCCTTCGAGCGCAACCGCATCGGCGTCAACCAGGTGCTCGCGGTACGGACACCCGAGCCGGACGGCGCCTCCGGGATGCCGCTGCGATCCCGCACCTGGAACCTGAGCGCGTAACGGCCATAAACACAGGGGCCCCGTTCCGCACCGGAACGGGGCCCCAACTGTCGTACCACTACTGCCGATTACTCCGACTTGATCGCCGTCAGCATGTTCAGCCGTGCCGCCCGCCGGGCCGGCCACAGTGCCGCGAGGACGCCCACCGTGCCCGCGAGGAGCAGGAAGACCGCCATCCTCGCCCAGGGCATGACCAGTTCGTACGTCGCCATGCGGGCGCCAAGGAGTTCACCGGCGGCCCAGCCGAAGAAGACGCCGAGGCCGATGCCGAGCACGCCGCCGAACAGGGAGATCACCAGGGACTCCAGACGCACCATGCGCTTGATGCCCTTGCGGTCGAGGCCGATCGCCCGGAGCATCCCGATCTCCTGGGAGCGCTCGAAGACCGACATGGCCAGGGTGTTGATGACCCCGAGGACGGCCACGAGCACGGCCATCGCGAGGAGGCCGTAGAGCATGTTCAGGATCAGCGTGAACATCGACGCGATCTCGTTGGAGAGGTCCTTCTTGTCCTGGACCTTGATGGCCGGGTTGGAGCCGAGGGCCTTCTCCAGCTTGTCCTTCGTCGCGCTGGAGGCGCCGTCGGACGTCTTCACCATGACCTGCATGTCGGCCGGGTCGCTCTGGTGCGGGGCGAGGACCGTGTTGTCGAGCATGATGCCGCGCATCATCTCGTTGCCCTCGTAGACCCCGGCGATCGTCAGCTGCTGCTTCTTGCCGTCCTCGTAGCTGACGGTGAAGCTCGAACCGGCCTTCCAGTCATGGGACTTGGCGGTGTCGTCGTCCACGACGACCTGGCTGCCGCCGACCTTGAAGGTGCCGGAGTCGACTGTCAGGTCGGTCAGTTCGCCGATCGTGGAGCCCGTGACGCCGGTCAGGAACTCGGTCTCGCCGTCGATGCGCGAGGGCGCGTTGCGCAGCGGGCTGGTGGCGGTGACGTCGTCGACCTTCGCGAGCTTCTCGGCGACGTCGGGGGAGAGTTCGTTGCCGTTGGCCATCGAGACGACGTAGTCGGCCTTGATCGCCGAGGACGCCATCTTGTCGATGGACTGCTGCAGGCTGCCCGCCATCACCGTCATGCCGGTGATGAGGGTGAGGCCGATCATCAGCGCGGAGGCGGTGGCGGCCGTACGGCGCGGATTGCGCACCGAGTTCTGGCGGGCCAGCTTGCCGGAGACGCCGAAGCCGCGCATGAGCGGTGCCGCGGCCGCGATCAGCGGGCGGGACAGCAGCGGGGTCAGGATGAACACGCCGATGATGAGGAGGACGGCGCCGATGCCCATGGGGGCCTGGCCGTCCGATCCGCTCATCGACGTGGCCGCCAGGACGACCGCGATGCCGGCGCCGGTGAAGAGCGCGCCGAGCGTGTTGCGCAGCACCAGCGATTTGGTGGTCGCCGCCGCGTGCACGCTGCTCATCGCGGCGACCGGCGGGATCTTCGCGGCCCTACGGCCGGGCAGCCAGGCCGCCAGCATGGTGATGAGGATGCCGACCGCGAGGGCCGCGCCGACCGTGCCCGGGGTGATGACCAGCGGTCCGTCGGGGACGGTCGCGCCGAGCACGCCGAGGAGCGACCTCAGCCCGGCACCGATGCCGATGCCCGCGACGAGGCCGGTCACGGCGGCGACCGTGCCGACGACGAACGCCTCGATCAGCACCGAGCGCGTCACCTGCTTGCGCGAGGCGCCCACGGCCCGCAGCAGCGCGAGCTCCTTGGTGCGCTGGGCGATCAGCATGGTGAAGGTGTTGGCGATGATGAACGTACCGACGAAGAGCGCGATGCCCGCGAAGACCAGCAGACCCTGCTTCAGGCCGCTCATCGAGGAGGAGATCATCTCGGCCTGGTCGTCGGCGAGTTGCTTGCCGGTCGTCGTGTCGACGGTGGTGGCCGGCAGCGCCTTGTCCAGTGCGGCCTTGAGCGCGGTCTGGCTGGTTCCGGCCGCCGCCTGCACGTCGATCTCGTCATACGTGCCCGACTTGCCGAACAGCGACTGTGCGGTCGTAGTGTCGAAGAGGGCGAGGCTGCCGCCGGCGGCGACATTGCCGTCGTCGGTGGTGAAGATGCCCGCGACGGTGGGCTTCAGGACCGGGCCGTCGACCGACAGGCGCACGGTGTCGCCGACCTTGTAGCCCGCCCGCTCGGCGGTCTCCGAGTCGATGGCGACCTCGTTCGCGCCGCTCGGCGCGTGCCCGCTGACCAGCGGATACCGGACGTCGTCGGTCTCCCAGTAGTTCCCGCCCTGCGACTGGAAGCCGCCGCCTATGAGCTTGCCGTCCTTGTCGGCGATGGCGGTGAAGCCGCTGACGACGCCGATCGCGGAGGCGGCACCGGGGACTTCGGCACTCTTGTCGAGCAACGCCTGCGTCAGCTCGGGCGTCTTGCCGACCTGATCGCCCTCGCTCTTCTGGTACTTGGGCTGGACGGCGACGTCGACCTGGTCGAAGCCCTTGGCGGAGCTGTTCTGGAGGGCGTTGGACAGGGTGTTGGTGAAGACCAGGGTTCCGGACACGAACGCGACGCCGAGCATCACGGCGAGCACGGTCATGAGCAGCCTGGCCTTGTGCGCGAGTACGTTGCGCAGGGCGGTGCGGAACATCAGCTGGTACGGCCCTTCGCGTCGAAACGCTTCATGCGGTCGAGAACCGAATCCGCGGTCGGCTCGTGCACCTCGTCGACGATCCGTCCGTCGGCGAGGAAGACGACCCGGTCCGCGTACGCGGCGGCCACCGGGTCGTGGGTCACCATCACGACCGTCTGCCCCAACTCCCGTACGGAGTTGCGCAGGAAGCCCAGGACCTCGGCGCCGGAGCGGGAGTCGAGGTTTCCGGTCGGCTCGTCGCCGAAGATGATGTCGGGCCGGGAGGCCAGCGCGCGGGCCACGGCGACGCGCTGCTGCTGACCGCCGGAGAGCTGGGCGGGCCGGTGGCTCAAACGGTCGGCCAGGCCCACCATGGCGATCACCGAGTCCAGCCACTGCTTGTCCGGCTTGCGGCCCGCGATGTCCATCGGGAGCGTGATGTTCTCCAGGGCCGTCAGCGTCGGCAGCAGGTTGAACGCCTGGAAGATGAAGCCGATCTTGTCCCGGCGCAACTTGGTGAGCTGCTTGTCCTTGAGGGAGCCCAGCTCGGTGTCGCCGATGCGCACCGAACCGGAGGAGAAGGTGTCCAGGCCGGCCACGCAGTGCATCAGCGTGGACTTGCCCGACCCCGAAGGGCCCATGATCGCGGTGAACTCGGCCTGCCGGAAGTCGATGGAGACCTGGTCCAGGGCGACCACCTGGGTCTCGCCCTGTCCGTAGATCTTCGACAGATCTGTGGCCCGCGCGGCCACGGCGGTGGTCCGGGCGGCGATGGGTGTGGTGGTCACGGGTGGACGCTCCTGACGTACCTGACTGACTGGGGGACTGAGTCCATCCTGGTCGCCGGAAATCGCCGTGTAGTCAGCCGCTGTTCCGGTTCTGAAGGCAGCCTGCGGGCGGACCACGCACGGCGCTGTCATACCTGGGGATGACCCCCATCCGCGGAGAACAGGTGGAGCACCCTCGTTCGGGCGGTGAAATTCCGTCATTCCGCTGCGAGCCCACTGGCCGCACGCAACGCTATTGGCAAGTGCGGATGGCCCGTTCCAGGGGCTGATGCACCCTCAGACATCAATAAAATAAGACAACATCGGTACGACCGGCCGCTGAGCGGGGGAAGCATCCCGATAGGGTCGATACCTCGATGCGGAGCCCATGGCCTGCCCGGATGGTGGAATGCAGACACGGCGAGCTTAAACCTCGCTGCCCCTCGCGGGCGTACCGGTTCAAGTCCGGTTCCGGGCACTTCCGAAGTTCGTTCCGGACGCGAAATCGCCTGTTTTCGCTCCCCCCGCCGACGTGAGTCCTCTCCTGCGACGGACCCCGGTGGAATGCCGGTCCGTGCGCCATCGTCGCGGTCGCCACCGACTGGTGGGGGTGGGGTATATGTGGCGGAAGTCCGCTAATGATCCTACTTTGTGAGGGACAGTCCGACTTCGTGGGCGGGACGGCCATGGACTCTCCACACGTACTTGTGATCGAGGACGACCAGGACGTGAGCTCCCTGCTGGAGCGGCACCTCGGCGGGCTGGGATGCCGCGTGGCCGTTGCGGACACGGGGGAGGAGGGACTCGACCTCGCGTTCGCCGACCCTCCGGACATAGTGATCATCGACGTGATGCTGCCCGGCATCGACGGGCGGGAGGTCATCCGAAGGCTCCGGGCGGACGAGCGGACGAAGAGGTGCCACCTCGTCGTGTCCTCCGTGCTCGACACGGAGGATCTCGCCGACCTCGCGACGGACGAGCTGCTGGCCAAGCCGTTCCGGCAGTCGTCGGTGGTGCGGGTCCTCGACTCCTACCGCTGTTCCGTATCCCAGGAGGAGTAATGGCTCGTGTCCTGATAGCCGACGACGACGCGGACATACGGGACCTGGTCGCGTTCAAACTGACCCAGAGCGGGCATCAGGTCACGTCCGTGGAGGACGGCATGGCCGCGCTCCGGGCGGTGCGCGAGGAGCCGCCGGACCTGGCACTGCTCGATATACGGATGCCCGGGATGTCCGGCCTGGACGTCTGCCGGGAGCTTCGGGCGACGCCCGACACCGCGTCACTGCCCGTGATCCTGATCACCGCCCGGTCCCAGGAAGGGGACGTCGAGGTCGGCTTCGCGGCCGGTGCCGACGACTACATCGTCAAGCCGTTCAGCCCACGCGAGCTGTCCAGCCGGGTCCAGGCGGTGCTGACCAGGGTCCGACGTTGATCACCGCAGTCGTCACCGGTGCGCTGCTGTGCATGATGGCCGCCGTCCCGGCGCTGGGGCTGCTCATCGTGGGTCTGCGCTGCATCCGCAGGCTGAGGCAGCGCAGACGGGAGCGGATCACGGCCCCGGTACGGTCCCTGCTGCTGGAGCTGATCTGCGCGGAGGAGGACACCCAGGGCGAGCTGCTGGACCGGGTCGCGGCGCTCGACAGGCGGACCTGGGCCGTCCTGGAGCCGACCGTGGCGGCGATGCTGGGAAAGGTCGACGGTCGGGCCCGCACCGCGCTCGTCCGCCTGTACGAACTGCGTGGAGCCGCCGTGGACGCCGTGGCGGAGCTGGGGGCCCGGAGCGCGGCTCGCAGGGGCCGGGCCGCGGAGGTACTGGGCCGGCTCCGCCACCGCCCCGCGGTCCCGTCGCTGCGCCGGCTGCTCGCCGACCGCGACCCGGAGGTACGGCTGGTCGCCGCGCGGGCGCTGGGTCGCATCGGGGACCCGTCGGCCGTACCGCCTCTGCTGGAATCCCTCTGCGGACCGCGCAGCGTACCGCCCGCCGTGGTCATCCGGGCGCTGACGTCCTTCGGGCCGGACGCGTTGCGGAGTGTCGCGGCCGGTATGGAACACCCCGAACCGCTCGCCAGGGCCGTGGCCATCGAGGTCCTCGGGGCGACCGGCGAGGTCTCCCGTACCTCCGGGATCGTCCACGCCCTGAGCGGCGATCCTCATCCGGAGGTACGGATCAAGGCCGCACGTGCGCTCGGAGAGCTGGGGATGCCGGACGGCCTTGACCCGCTGCTGGCCGCCGTGAGTCCCCATCAGCCGGCCGCCCTGCGCATCGTGGCCACCGGAGCACTCGGGAAGCTGGGGGCCGTCGCCGCGACCCCCCGGCTGCAGGGCCTGCTCGGCGATCCGGACCCGCATGTGGCCGCCACCGCCGCCCGCTCGCTGGTGAGGCTCGGCCGGGCCGGCGACGCAGCACTGCGGGCGGCCGCCGCCGGCCGCAGTGGTGAGCCGGCCGCGGCCCAGGCCAGAGCGGCGCTGGCCGAATCGGCTGTCGCCGGCGCGATCTTCGACGTCCGGGTGGAGGCGGGGCTGTGAGTGCGGTGAACGCCGTCGGGGCGACGGCCCGGCACAGGCCCGCGCCGTGGTGACCGCGGTGGGCGAGGGGCCCCTGGAACGGCTGCGGACCGTGATGCAAGCGGTGATCGCGGTGTGCGACGACGCGATCATCGGGTACTTCCTGGCCATCAACACCTGCTATCTCGTGCTGATCGTCCTCGCGGTCGCGGAGTTCGTCAGAAGGATGCGCCGGGCGTCCTTCTCCGGGTACGACGACGCCTCCACCAACCCGTTCACCCCGCCGGTGTCCCTGATCATGCCCGCGCACAACGAGGCGGCGGGCATCGCCGAAGCGGTACGGGCGATGTTGCTGCTGCGCTATCCGGCCTTCGAGGTCATCGTCGTGGACGACGGCTCCACGGACGGGACGCTGGCCGCCCTGCGCGACGCGTTCGACCTCGCCGAGGTGGAGCGCGTGGTGCCCGACGACGTTCCGGTGCGCGGTGCGGTGACCTCGGTGCATCTGCCCAGGGGCGGGCCTGTGCCGCTCGTGGTGGCCCGCAAGGAGAACGGCGGCAAGGCCGACGCGCTCAACGTCGGGATCAACCTGGCGCGCTATCCGCTGCTGTGCATGGTGGACGCGGACTCGATCCTCGACCCCGAGGCACTGCTCGCCGTGGTCAAGCCGTTCAGCGACGACCCGATGCGGGTGGTCGCCACGGGCGGTGTGGTCGGCCTCGCCAACGGCTGCACCATCGTGGCCGGCCGGGTGGTCGAGCCGCGTGTGCCCCCCGACCTGCTGGGACGCATCCAGGTGGTCGAGTACCTGCGCTCCTTCATGCTCGGCCGCACCGGCTGGTCCAAGGTCGGCAGCCTGCTGATCATCGCCGGTGCCTTCGGCCTCTTCCGCCGGGACGCGGTCGTGGCGGCGGGCGGAATGGACCCGGACTGCATCGGCGAGGACGCCGAGCTGGTCATCCGCCTCCACCGGCATCAGCGCGAGCAGGGCCGTGACTACCGCATCGTGTTCGTCAGCGAGCCGATCTCCTGGAGTGAGGCGCCCTCGAAGCTCCGGGTCCTGGCGCGCCAGCGACGGCGCTGGCACCGCGGCCTGACGGAGATCCTGCTCAAGCACCGCCGCATGATCGGCAATCCCCGCTACGGCCGGATCGGGCTGCTGGCACTGCCGTTCTACGTGGTCTTCGAGCTGCTGGCTCCGGTCGTGGAACTGTCAGGTCTGGTCCTGGTGCCGCTCGGCGTACTGATCGGGGCGGTGGACCTGGACTTCCTGTGGCGCTTCCTGCTCGTCGCGTACGGCTACGCCATCGTGGTCGGCCTGGTGTCCCTCGTGGCGGAGGAGTTCGCCTTCCACCGGTTCGCCCGGTGGCGGGACGTCGCGGGCGCCCTTGTCGGGGTGATCGCCGAGAACGTCGGATACCGCCAGCTGACGGCCTGGTGGCGACTGCGCGGCATGTGGGACGCGCTGCATCGCGCACCCCAGGTGTGGGGCGCGATGACCCGGACGGGATTCGACCCGTCCGGCCGGGCGAAGGAGAGCGGAGGCGATCGGCCATGAGCGGCTCCGGAGAACGGCGCGGCGACAGCGTGGGACGTCGGCTCGGTAAGGTGTTCGGGCTGCTGACCGGGCTCATTCTGCTGGTGGGCGGGGGCGCGCTGACGGGTGCCGTTCTGTCGCACAACACGCACGAGAAGGTCACCGAACGGCTGGAGCCGACTCTGGACGGCACTCTGCAGCTGCGCAACGAGGCCCTCCAGATGCAGCGTTCCATGCGCGGCTATCTGATCACCGGCGACCGGGAACAACTGCAGGAGTACTACGCGGCCCGCGGCCGCTACCCCGCCCTGCTGGCGAGTGCCCGTTCCCACGGCGAGCCGGATGACGTCCGCAGTCTCGCGACACAGGCCCGGCAGCTTACGGCGTACGTCCGTGTCGCCGACCAACAGGCGCACGCCGCTCCCAGAAGTGAGGAGGCGGCCTCGTTCACGCGGGAGGCCACCCCTCGGCTCGACGCGTTCGAGAACACCAACGCAGCGCTCGATGCAGAGCTGGGTGAGGACATCGAGCAGACCGAGGCCCATGCCGACACGATCCTCATGGTCACCACCGTGGGGACCGGCGCGCTGACGCTCGCGGCCGCGGTCATCGCCGCCTACGCGGCGTTGCGCACCACCCGTGCCCTGACCCGGCCGCTCAGGAGCACCGAGCGCACCCTCGACCGGCTCACCGCCGGGGAGCACAGGGCACGGGCCGAGGAGGAGGGGCCACAGGAGATCCGGGCGGTGGTCCGGTCGGTGAACACGCTGGCCGACGAGCGCGACCGGCTGAGAGCGATCGAGGAGGAGCGAGAGAGTCTCTCGAAGACCGCGCGGGCGACCGGCATCCGCATCCGCGAGCGCCTCGACGTCGCCCAGGTGCTCGACACGGCGTGCGTGGGGATCGGTGAGGGGCTGGACGCCGACCACGTCTTCATCATGCTCACCGAGGAGGGCAGCCCCCTCGTCCCGGTGGCACGCGCCTGGAGCGCCCGCAGCGGGCTGCTCCCTCCGGGGGAGCAGCCCATTCCGCCCGTTCCCGCCGTAGTGGTGCGCGACCACTACCGGCGCGGAACGACCTTCTACCTCAACCGTCTGGCCGCCCATCTGGCCGAGGGGGCGCCGCTGCCCGACGCCCCCGGCTCCTTCGGTGAGGTCGGCCTGCCACCGGAGGCACGGGCCGCGGCGGAGGCGCTGGGCCTGGCCGGCGTGGTGGTCACCCCGATCGGAGTGGGCGAAGAACCACTGGGTGCCGTCTTCCTCGCCCGCACCCGGCCGGAGCGTCCCTGGCGTCCGGTGGAGATCGAATTCGCCGAGTCGATGGCCACCGGCGTCGGCCGGGCGCTGCACACGTCCCTGCTCTACCAGCAGGAGTCGCAGCTGGTGGAGAAGCTGCGCGCCCTGGACAAGGCCAAGAGCGACTTCCTGTCCACCGTCTCCCATGAGCTGCGCACCCCGCTGACCAGCATCGTGGGATACATCGAGTTGCTGAAGGACGAGGAGACCGGTCCGCTCTCCCCGCCGCAGCGGAACATGCTGGAGGTCGTCGACCGCAACGCGAACCGGCTGCGGGCGCTGATCGAGGACCTGCTCACGCTCTCGAGGATCGAGTCGGGAGCGTTCACCTCCCGCAAGGCATCGGTGGACCTGCGCCTGCTGGTGACCTCGGCCACCGACGCCATCAAGCCGGCCGCCGAGGCCGCTTCGGTCACGCTGGAGACGCACTGTCCCGAACTGCCCCTGATGCTGGAGGCGGACAGCGACCAGCTCGACCGGGTCCTGATGAACCTGCTGTCCAACGCGGTGAAGTTCACCCCGGCGGGAGGCAGGGTCTGCGTCCGGGCCGACGCGCGGGACGGAGAGGCGGTGCTGAGCGTCAGCGACACCGGCATCGGCATCCCGGCGAACGAGCAGGAGAAGCTCTTCCAGCGGTTCTTCCGCGCCTCGAACGCCACCGACGCGGCCATTCCGGGCACCGGCCTGGGGCTGACCATCGTCCGTACGATCGTGGCGAACCACGGTGGTGAGACGGAGCTGCATTCCGAGGAGGGCCGGGGCACCACCATCACCGCCCGGCTGCCGATCAGCGCCACGGACGGCGCGGCGGGCGCTTCCTGACCGGCGTCGCCGGGGCCGCGGGTTCAGACGGTGTCCTCGAAGGCCACCCCCCTCGTCCGGTAGTCGTCGACGGCGGCCTGCACCTGGGACGGGGTCAGCACCTGGTCCTGGGCGAAGTACACGTAGTCGACCTTCTCCTCGTACACGCGCGAGCTCCTGCCGTTCACTCCCAGCAGGTTGATCAGCCAGTGGTTGAAACGGATGGACATCGTCGTCTCGGGCAGGTACGGCTCCGTGTGCGTGGCGAAGAGCCTGCCGTCGATGTAGTAGTCGATGCTCGTGCCGTTCTCCGTGATGACCAGGTCGTGCCAGCCGGCGAAACTGGCGCGCTCCTGGGTGGAGGTGTTCACCTCCTGAGGCGGATCCTCCGAATAGGTCTCCCAGGACGTGCCGAGCAGGGCGCTGCTGGGGATGCCCCAGCCGCCGTTGGGCAGGTACTCGAAGTCGAGTTCGCTGTAGTCCGGGTTCAGCGGGAAGTTCAGCGGTGAGATGGTGAAGAACGTCTGCACCACGCGGTCGCCGTCCTGCCCCTGCACCGGGAAGTCGTTGAAGCGGACCCGGGCGGCGTAGGTGCCGTGGTGGTACTTGCGCTGGTGGTAGATCTCGGTGTGTTCGGTGCCGGCCGCAGTGCCGTTGGTGCCGGAGCGCATCGTCATGACGGAGTTGCCGGACTCGGTGGCGAAGCTGAAGTTCTGCGGCTTCCACGTGGCGCCCGGCACGCCGGGCCCGCCCTGACCGGACCTCAGGGTCCAGCCGTGCTGGGGGAGCAGCGGATCGGTGTAGCCCGCGTAGTTGAAGTCGTCGAACATCGCGGGGCCGGTCTGCTTGGCCGCCGCACCGCGCCCTGGGGCGCCCGTGGCGCCGGCCGTCCCGGGCAGGGCGGCGAGGGCCGTACAGATCAGCCCTGTCGCGGCGAGTGCGACGGTGGCTCTTTTCGGGAAGGACAGGGCGAACCTGGGCATCGAGAAGCCCCTTTCTGAGTGACCGCCAAAAGCCTGACATGGGTGGATATTTGCCTGGAGGCTGATCGGCCATCAGTTCACCCGAACGGCGCAGGTCGTATGGGGGTGCGCGCCGGGCGCCGCGGGCGCGTCGGTCTCGCCCATTGACAGCAGCCCTGTCCGATCGGAGACTGGAAATCTGTGAAGGAAATTTCACCAGACGAACATCAGCGGCAATGACGCCCACCCGAAGGGAACGACCGATGCGCACCACCGTCGGCATCATCGGGGCCGGACCGGCCGGCCTCCTCCTCGCCCGGCTGCTCCACAACGCCGGGATCGACTCGGTCGTGCTGGAGAGCCGCGACCGTGCCTACGTCGAGCGGCGGCAGCGGGCCGGGATCCTGGAGCAGGGCACGGTCGACGTGCTGCGCGCGGCCGGCGCGGGCGAGCGCATGGACCGGGAGGGCCTGCCGCACGACGGCATCGAGCTGCGCTACGGACGCAAACGCCACCGCGTGGACTTCCCCGCCCTCACCGGCGGCCGGTCCGTGATGGTGTACGCGCAGACCGAGGTGTGCAAGGACCTCATCGCCCTCCAGCTCAAGGAGGGCGGCTCGCTGCTCTTCGAGGCGGAGGCGCTGGCCGTGGAGGGCGCGGAGAGCGACAGCCCGCGTATCCGCTTCCGCCACGAGGGCCGCGAGGACGTCCTCGACTGCGACTACGTCGTCGGCTGCGACGGCTCCTGGGGCGTGGCCCGCAAGGCGATCCCCGCCGAGCTGGTCCGGGTCTTCGAGCGGACGTACCCCTTCGGCTGGCTCGGCATCCTCGCCGACGTCCCGCCCTCGCACGACGAGCTCGTCTACGCCCGCCACGACCGCGGCTTCGCCCTCCTGTCCATGCGCTCCCCGTCCGTCTCCCGCCTCTACCTCCAGGTGCCGGAGGGCACGGACGCGGAGACATGGACCGACGACGAGATCTGGGCGGAACTGGAGCGCCGCTTCGAGACCGACGACGACTGGAAGCTGGAGCGCGGCCCGATCACCCAGAAATCGGTCACCCCCATGCGCTCCTACGTCCACGAGCCCATGCGCCACGGCCGCGTCTTCCTGGCCGGCGACGCCGCCCACATCGTGCCGCCCACAGGAGCCAAGGGCCTCAACCTCGCCGTCGGCGACGTCGTCACCTTCGCGAGGGCACTGACGTACCAGAAGGAGACGGGCTCGGCCGAGCTCCTCGACGCCTACTCCGAGACCTGTCTGCGCCGGGTGTGGCAGGCCGAGCGGTTCTCCTACGACATGACGGTGCTCCTGCATCGCGCCCCCGACGCCACTCCCTTCGAGGACGGCCTCCAGCTGGCCCGGCTGGAGCGGATCGCGTCCTCCCGGGCCGCCGAGACGGATCTGGCCGAGGGGTACACCGGGTTCCCGCTGGAGTAGGGGCCATTTAAGGGGTGCGTCACGGCTTCGTACCAGTCCTCGCCGGGTACTCGACACCCGCGTACCGTGGCACCACAAGGGAAAGATCCTCCCCAAGCACTAGGGTCATTCCTTTGCCTACCTATTACTCTTGAGCCAAGGCCGCGCGAGGTGGCCATGGAGGAGTGAAATGAGGAGCAGCAACCCGGTCTTCTCGCGACGGGGGTTCAGCCGCGACGCCGGCTACGCGGGCTTCAACACCGCGCCGCAGGCCGGGGGCCCCGCTGTCGGCACGCAGGCCAACCCGTACGCCCAGCAGGGCGGCAACCCCTACGCGCAGAACCCGTACGCCCAGCAGGACCTGCAGCAGGGCGCACCCCCGCAGGCCCCGGTCACCACCGGCCGGATGACGATCGACGACGTCGTCCAGCGGACCGGCACCACGCTCGGTGTCCTGGTCCTCACGGCCGCGCTCTCCTGGGCGCTGCTGCCCGTGGACGACGCGAACATCAACAGGTCCTACGGCATCGCCATCGGCGCCGCGCTGATCGGCATGGTGCTGGCCTTCGTCCAGTCCTTCAAGCGCAAGGCCTCGCCGGCGCTGATCCTGTCGTACGCCGCGTTCGAGGGCGTCTTCCTGGGCGTCGTCTCCAGCGTCGTCGACAACCGCATCGCGAGCGGTGCGGCCATGCAGGCCGTGATCGGCACCCTGGCGGTCTTCGCCGGCGTACTGGTGGCGTACAAAGCCGGCTGGATCCGCGTCAACCGCCGGTTCTACGGCTTCGTGATGGCGGCCGCGCTCGGCTTCGTGCTGCTGATGGTGGTGAACATGCTGTTCGCCGTCTTCGGCGGCGGTGACGGCCTCGGCTTCCGCAGCGGCGGCCTCGGCATCATGTTCGGCATCATCGGCATCCTGCTCGGTGCGTGCTTCCTCGCCCTCGACTTCAAGCAGGTCGAGGACGGCGTGGCCTACGGCGCCCCGAAGGAAGAGGCGTGGCTCGCGGCCTTCGGCCTCACGCTGACGCTGGTGTGGATCTACCTGGAGTTCCTGAGGCTCATCGCGATCCTCAACAGCAGCGACTAGTCTCCGACGGTCGTGCAGTAATCTCCGACGGTTGTCCAGCGAAGGGCCCCGGGTTCGTCCCGGGGCCCTTCGTCGTCTGGGGTGCAGATGCGGTGCGCGCCTAGAGGAATTTGCGCGCGGCCCTCCTCAGGTCGTATTCGTGAACGATCGCTTTGGCGTGGCCGTACGCGAGGTCGTACTCGTGCCGGAGCCAGCTGACCTTCTCTTCGAAGCGGAAGAGGGCGGGGCCTTCGTCGACAGTGCGCAGCCAGTCGGAGACTTCACGACCGGTGCAGTGGGGGATACGGGCGAGCATGTTGCGGTGGGTCTCCTCGGAGAGGACGTGGGACATCGGCGCCTCCGGACGCAAAGGGGATGTAAGCCGGTCCTTCACGTCACGGTGCCTGAGCGTTGGCGTGTTGGCAACAGTCCCGGGGCGCCGGTATACGCTCACCGCGTGGTGGATACGACGCCTTTGACCCGTGCCGTTGATCATTTTGCCGACCGGTTGAGGGCGGCGCCGCAAAGTCGTCTGCAACGGGGCGCTGCCGCTGAGGCGCTGGGGGTGGCCAGGGATTTGGCCCGGTGGGCGCAGGTTGTGGAGTCGCCCGGGGCGGAGCCTCGGGAGATGCCTGATGCCGGGATGTTTGCCGCCGCCGATCAAATCACCGTTGCTGGGCGGGACTTGGGGCTCGTACTTGTGAGCGAGGGTGAGGTTTTGGAAGCGGTGCGGCTCGTTGAAGAGGCGCAGAAGAGGGCGGGGGTCTGAGGCGCGGTTGCGGCTGCCGGCTCGTTGTGGCTGGTCGCGCAGTTCCCCGCACCCCTTTGTGGGTCAGCTTCCCCAGCGCTTTAGAGGCTGGCTATGACCCTGTCCGCCAGGATGTACACGTTCTCCTCGCCGCACGCGAACGTCAGGGTGTAGGCGCCTGAGATTCCTGAGCCGCCCAGCAGGAACGGGGTTTCGCCTGCGCGGAGTGCTGCGGCCAGGCGTTCCGCTGTTTCTCGGTGGCCCGGGGTCATGCAGAGGGTGGTGCCGTCGGCGAAGACGTAGACGTCGAGGGTGCCCAACGGGCCCGGGCGGACGTCCGCGAGGGCTACGGCGGACTCGGCCAGGTCCTCCAGGGTGGCTACCGTGCGCTCGTGGTCGTTCGCCACCGGTGACTGGATCGGTACGAAGTCGGGGTGGGAGGGGTGGCGGCGGCGGGCCGCGGCCAGTTCGGGGGATTCGCCCGCGAACTCGTCGGCCTCGGCGCCCGGCTCGGTCACCGGCTCCAGGTGCTCCAGGCCCACGAAGTCGCTCTGCCGGGGCAGGAACAGCTCGCTGTCGGGCAGTCCGAGCAGGGTGGGCGCGTCGGAGACGTCACGGGCCTCCTGGGCGGCCCAGAACGCCCGGGCCTCGGCCAGCTCCCGCTCGCGTTCCTCGGCGAGCGCCTCGGCCACGGCGGTGCGTATCTCCTCGGCGTCGGCGGAGGGGCGGGCGGCGGGCACGAAGCCGCGCGTGGCGGCGATACGGCTCTCAGCCAGCTCGGTGTGCAGGGCCGCGACCTGTCGGCGCAGCACCATGATGCTGCGCAGGACGGCGACGCCCACGGCGCCTGTGGCGGCCGTGGTGAGCAGCAAAGCGATCGGCATGGCGCTCACTGACGTACTCCCGGTTCAAAGTCGACCCCCGACTTCCTACATCAGCTTGAAGGGCGGACTATCCAGCTGTCAGTGCGTAACGTCACGAAACGGGCAGGACTTTGGGCCCGGGGTTTAGTGGTGAAACGGCTCTGACCTGCGTAAATCCCTTCTCGAAGGGAGATAGGTCACATCCTGGGGGAGATTCGATCACAAAACGGCCCAGAACCTAGGCGGTTGCTGGGTTCTGGGCCTAAGGGTCACGCTGGGTTTTCGCTCAACTACCGTACGGGCTCAGCTGAGGCGCTCGATGACCATCGCCATGCCCTGGCCGCCGCCGACGCACATCGTCTCCAGGCCGAACTGCTTGTCGTGGAACTGGAGGGAGTTGATGAGCGTGCCGGTGATGCGGGCGCCGGTCATGCCGAAGGGGTGGCCGACCGCGATGGCGCCGCCGTTCACGTTCAGCTTCTCCAGCGGGATGTTCAGGTCGCGGTAGGAGGGGATCACCTGGGCGGCGAACGCCTCGTTGATCTCGACCAGGTCGATGTCGTCGATGGTGAGGCCGGCCCGGCCCAGGGCCTGGTTCGACGCGTCGACCGGGCCGAGGCCCATGATCTCGGGGGAGAGGCCGGAGACGCCGGTGGAGACGATGCGGGCGAGCGGGGTGAGGCCGAGCTCGCGGGCCTTGGTGTCGGACATGATCACGACCGCCGCGGCACCGTCGTTGAGCGGGCAGCAGTTGCCGGCCGTGACCAGGCCGTCGGGGCGGAAGACCGGCTTGAGGCCGCCGACGGCCTCCAGGGTGACGCCGGCGCGCGGGCCGTCGTCCTTGCTGACGACCGTGCCGTCGGGCGTGGTCACCGGGGTGATCTCGCGCTCCCAGAAGCCGTTCTTGATGGCTTCCTCGGCGAGGTTCTGGGAGCGGACGCCGAACTCGTCCATGTCCTGGCGGGTGACGCCCTTGACCCGGGCCAGGTTCTCGGCGGTCTGGCCCATCGCGATGTACGCGTCCGGGACGAGGCCGTCCTCGCGCGGGTCGTGCCAGGAGGAGCCGGTGGACTCGGCCACGGCGGCCGTGCGGGCCTCCGCCTCGGCGAAGAGGGGGTTGTGCGTGTCCGGGAGGCTGTCGGAGCTCCCCTTGGTGAAGCGGGAGACCATCTCGACACCGGCCGAGATGAAGACGTCGCCCTCGCCGGCCTTGATGGCGTGCAGGGCCATGCGGCTCGTCTGGAGCGAGGAGGAACAGTAACGGGTGATCGTGCAGCCCGGGAGGTGGTCCATGCCCATCTGTACGGCGACGATGCGGCCGAGGTTGTTGCCCTGCTCCCCGCCGGGCAGGCCGCAGCCGAGCATCAGGTCGTCGATGTCGCGCGGGTCCAGCTCGGGGACCTTGGCGAGGGCGGTCTGGATGATCGTGGCGGTGAGGTCGTCGGGGCGCAGGTCCTTGAGGGAGCCCTTGAAGGCGCGGCCGATGGGGGAGCGGGCGGTCGAGACGATCACGGCTTCGGGCATCTACGGCTCCATTGGCGTACGGCGGTGTAAGCGGACCTGCTTGGGAAGTTACCCGTACGTATGGTCCCGGTCACGCGTGTGGCGGTGTGACTCGGGCCGCACTTTTCTAAGCGCTTGCTCATTCGACGCGCCGGCTCACTCGACGTCGGAGGCGTCGGCCGCCGAAGGCAACCGTCCCCTCCCCTCCAGCCACCCCCAGTACGCCCGCGCCCGCCGCGCCTCCGCCCAGTACGCCTTCGTAAGCGCGTCGTGCAGGGTGGTCGCGTGTTCGGCGAGGGGGCTGTGGGCCGCCCACACCAGCCGTTGCCGCACGCCCATCGGGTCCCCGGCCAGCGGCCGTACGACGACACCCTCGCGCTCGGTCACCAGCGGGTGGGCCAGCGCGACCCCGTGCCCCTGTCCGACCAGCGGGAACACCACGCTGGCGCTCAGCCGCTGCACCCGGCGCGGGGTGAACCCGGCGCGCCGGCACGCCGCCCGGAACTGCGCCCGCATCCGGACGTCCTTGTTCTCCCCGGCCAGCCAGGCCTCGCCGGAGAGTGCCGCGAGGGGGATCTCCGGGTGGGCGGCGAGCGGGTCCCGTTCGGAGATCAGCACGAAGACGGGCTCGACGGCGAGGAGGGCGTCGCTGAGCCCGGGGTGCAGGGTGAGCTCGTACTCCGGGTAGTCGACGACCAGCCCGAAGTCGAGGCGGCCGGTGGCGAGCAGTTCGAGCTGCTCCTCCTCCGTGTCGCAGGTGTGCAGGGCGATCTCGGCCCGGGGCAGCAGCTGGCGCGCGGTGGTCACCAGCACGGCGGTGAGCGGGCCGGGGACCGAGCCGAGCCGCACGGCGGTCAGGTCGGAGTCGTCGGGGCCCCGCTGCCGTACGTCACGCATGAGGTCCTCGTGGGCGGTGAGGATGCCGTGCCCGTGCGCCAGCACCATCGCGCCGAACGCCGTCGGCCGGGAGCCACTGCCGTCCCGTACGAACAGCGCACCACCCAATGCCCGCTCGATGCGCTGGAGTTGGGCGGTCAGCGCGGGCTGGGTGAAGCCGAGGGCCGCTGCGGCCCGGGTGAGGGAACCGGCGTCGGCGATCGCGTTCAGGACGCGTAAGTGGCGGATCTCCAGATCCATAACCCGATGTTATGGGCGGTTGGGAGTACCCGGAAGATCGCACCGGGCAGGACAGTCGACCGCGACCGGAGTCACGACCGTCACCACCGCAGCAGTGGAGGCCGTATGTCCCGCATGTCCCCCCGAAGTCGACGCAGAGCAGGCGTCGCGCTGGTAACGGCCTTGCTGGTACAGGGAGTTGTGGCGGGCGCACCCGCCTCCGGCGCGACGGACGCGACCGTTCCATCCGGCTGGACCACCGGACAACAGGCCACCCAGCAGGTCACCCACCGGGTCACCCTCGTCACCGGCGACCGCGTCGAACTGGCCGAAGGGGACGCCGGCGCGGGAGTCGCCATCGAGCCCGGACCCGGCCGCGAGAGCATGGGCTTCCAGCAGTTCGAGCGTGACGGCCACCAGTACGTCGTCCCGAACGACGCCCTGCCCATGGTCACCGGCGGTCAGGTCGACGAGCGGCTGTTCGACGTGACGACACTGGTCGCGGACGGGTACGACGACGCCAGTACGGCCGTACTGCCCACGATCGTGACGTACACCGACGCGGCACTCGGCAGCCGTGGTCTGCGAGCCACGGACGGGGCCCGGGTGACCCGCACCCTGTCCGCCGTGGACGGCGCCGCGGTGGCCGTGGCGAAGGGGAGCGCGGGCACCTTCTGGGACGGCGTGACCACAGGCAGCCGTACGACCGGACTGCGCGCCGCGAGCGGGATCGCCAAGCTCTGGCTGGACGGCAAACGGCAGATCAGCCTGGACCGGAGCGTGCCGCAGATCGGCGCGCCCACCGCCTGGCAGGCCGGGTACGACGGCACCGGCGTCACGGTCGCCGTCCTGGACACCGGGGTCGACGCCACCCACCCCGACCTGGCCGGGCGGATCAAGGAGGCCGTCAACTTCACCGACGCCACCGACACCGACGACCTGGTCGGCCACGGCACGCACGTCGCGTCGACCGTCGCGGGCGGCGGCGCGAAGTACAAGGGGGTCGCGCCGGGCGCGTCCCTGCTGATCGGCAAGGTGTGCCCCGACCGCTCCTGCCCCGACTCGGCGATCCTGGCAGGCATGGAGTGGGCCGCGCCCCGCGCGCAGGTCGTCAGCATGAGCCTCGGCGGTGACGACACCCCGGGCGAGGACGTCCTCGAACAGGCCGTCAACACGCTCACCAAGGAGACCGGCGCCCTCTTCGTGCTCGCCGCGGGCAACGACGGCAGCGCGGACGGCTCGGTCGACTCCCCGTCCACCGCGGACGCGGCGCTCTCCGTGGGCGCCGTCGACAAGCAGGACGTCATAGCCTCCTTCTCCAGCCGGGGCCCGCGCGAGGACGGCGCGATCAAACCGGAGATAACCGCACCCGGCGTCGACATCGTCGCCGCGCGGGCGGTGCACGCGGGCAGCGACTACGTCGAGGTCGAGCCCGGCTACACCTCCCTCTCCGGCACCTCCATGGCCACCCCGCACGTCGCCGGAGCGGCGGTCCTGCTCGCCGGCCAGCACTCCGACTGGCGGGCGGCCGAGCTGAAGGCGGCCCTGATGGCGTCGGCGACGGCCACCTCCGGCGCGGACGTCAACGCGCAGGGCGCGGGCCGGGTGGACGCGGCGAGGGCAGTACGGCAGTCCGTCCTCGCCACCCCCACCAGCCTGCCCCTGGGCACCCAGGCGGCCCCCGCCGACGACGACATACCGGTGGTCAGGACGGTCACCTACCGCAACGACGGCAAGGACCCGGTGACCCTGGACCTCGCGGCGAAGGTGACGGCCCCGGACGGCT
The DNA here is from genome assembly GCF_058544905.1 of Streptomyces sp. JLBG701. NCBI lineage: Bacteria > Bacillati > Actinomycetota > Actinomycetes > Kitasatosporales > Streptomycetaceae > Streptomyces > Streptomyces sp. JLBG701. The sequence goes on along the minus strand of NZ_CM178588.1, from coordinate 4,650,388 downwards.
CGGCCGCCCCGGCCGGCATGTTCACAATCACCCCGGAGACGGCGACCGTCCCGGCGGGCGAAACGACCACGGTGACGGTGACCGCCGACACGCGCGTACAGAGCGGCACGGGCGTGTTCGAAGGCGCGCTGGTGGGCGCGGACGCGACAGGCGGGGTCTCGGTCCGCATACCCCTGACCATCACCAAGGCCACCCCCACCCACAACCTGACGGTCAAGGTCATCGACCGCGCGGGCAACCCGGCCACCAGCTACTGGACCAACATCTTCAGCCTCGACGGCTCGGTCTACCGCTTCGTCTACGACCCCTCCGGCTCGGGCACGGTCTCCCTCCCCGCCGGCCGCTACACGATCGACGCGTCCGTCATCACACCGTCGGACGGCAGTACGACGATCCTGGCCCGCCCCACCCTCACGGTGACCGGCGACAGCGAGATCGTCCTCGACGCCCGCACGGCCACACCCGTCTCGGCGACCCTGCCCCGTAAGGACGCGAGTCTGCGCTTGGCCTCGGTCGGCTTCTACCGCACCTTCACCAACGGTGTCGGCTTCGGCGTCAGGGCCACCGCGGACTCCTTCGGCAAACTGTTCACGGCCGCGCTGGGCGACGACGTGGGCCCCGGGGAGGGCACGCTGGTCGCGGACGTACGCGGCTTCTGGGCGAAGAAGGGCGCGGACGGCACGTACAACGACTCGCCGTACGAATACGTGCTCGTGTGGTTCGAGCGCGGTCACCTCCCGACGGACTTCAGCCACGTGGTGCGCCAGGGCGAACTGGCGCAGGTCGAGCAGAAGTACTACTCGGTGACGCCGGGAGGCCCGTCCCGTGCCTTCCAGCACAACTTCGGATTCCCGCCGGAGGGCGGAAGCGCGCTGTCCGCGGGCGCCAGCTGGTTCGACTCCCCGGGCCGCCGGACCCTCTACTACAAGGCCGACGACGTGACGTGGGAGACCCGCTACAACCAGTACGCGGCCGACGGCACCTTCCAGACCCAGTTCTTCACCGACTACGAGACCTACGAACCCCGCAAGCGCTACACCGTGACCTGGCAGAAGGCGGTCCCCGGCCCGCGCTTCAACCGCACGACGTACGTCACCCGCGACGGCAACCGTCTCTCCTTCAACATGCCGATGGCCGGCGACCAGGCCGGCCACACCGGCTACTCCCTCTACGACACCAGCAGGGTCGCCTTCTACTACGGCGACCAGCGACTCGTAGAGCTGAACTACCCCTGGACCGACGCCTCGGGCACGGTCCCGGCGGCCGAGTCGACCTACCGCCTGGAGTACTCCGCCGAGCGCGGCGCGGCCAACGGAGGCTTCGGTCTGGGTACGAGCATCAGCGGCTCCTGGACCTTCCGCTCCGGTGAGGTGAGCGGGCAGGAAGCGGTGGGGCTGTCGGCCTTCGACTTTGCGCCGGTCGTCGACCAGACCAACACGGGCGGCCGGCCGGTCCTGCCGATGCGGCTGGTACGGCAGCCGGGGGCCGCTCCCTCGGCGGTGCGGTCCGTGTCGGTGGAGGTGTCCTACGACGACGGGGGAAGTTGGCGGAAGGTGCGGCTGGTGAAGGCCGGACGGGACGCGTGGGTGGTGCCGTTGCCCCGCGCGGGGCGGCCGATGTCCGGGGGGTATGTGTCGCTGCGGGCGAGCGCGGGGTTCGCGGACGGGGGAGCGGCGGAGTACCGGGTGATTCGGGGGTATCGGGTGAGGTGAGCTTGATGGGCCTGTCCGGGGCGGCGGTTCTGCTCACCCGGTCATCAGGGTGTGATGCGGAACTCTGTTCCAAGCGCTTGCTGAGCTGGTAGCCCGGTCGGCACCGTCGGTGTCGCCGACGCGGGCACGGCCGCGGGCGTCGGCGCCGGGGCCAGGAGCCAGCCCGCCGACGGTCGGGTCAGCGGCCGGGTCAGACGCCGTACGAGGGGTGACGCGAGGACCGCCGTGAGCAGGACCCCGCCCACCATCAGGGCGGCCAGCTCCAGCGTGGTGTCGGCCCGGGCGATCAGGCCCTTCTCCCGCAGCGGCAGGATGACCAGCGGATGCAGCAGGTAGACGGTGAAACCGCCCGCCCCGAGCGCGGAGATCACCGGAAGCCGCCGCTTCGGCATCAGCCGCAGCAGGCACAGCACCAGCGCCGCCGCCGAGGCCAGCACGAGCAGCCGGACCACCCAGGCGCCCTCCATGCCCAGCGGGGTGTCGGCCCGGTACGCGTGCCGCATCGAGAGCCAGGAGCCCTGGATGTCCCGGTGCCACAGCCAGGCCACGGTGAACGAGCCGAGGATCCCCGCCACGGCGAGCGGCAGGCTCCACCGGCTCTCGAACCACTCCCGGAGCATGCCCTGGCCCAGGCGCCAGCCGAAGTAGAACAGCGGCAGGTACACCAGCGTCCGGCTGGCCGAGAACGGGAGCCCGAACTCCTCCACGTACCCGAGCCCGAGCGCCACGACCGTGGTGACCAGCAGCGGGTGGCGCAGCTGGACCACCAGGGGCAGCAGCAGCCGCCAGCAGAACAGGGACATCAGGAACCACAGCGTCCAGGGAAGCTGGGCGACGTGCAGGTCGAGCGGGCCGCCCAGCGCCTTCGTCTCCAGCGAGAACAGCACGCTGAACACCAGGGCGGGCAGGACGATGCTGCTCAGCAGGGTGCGCAGCTGACGAGGGCCGAGCGGCCCCGCGCTGCTGAAGACGCCGGCCAGGACGACGAAGGCCGGGACCCGGAAGGCCCAGGCGGCGACGTGGAAGGCGTGCAGCGCGCCGTGCTGGGCCATGATGCTGCCGACTGTGTGCAGGACCACGATCAGCGAGGCCGACACGAACCGGGCGTTGTCCCACCAGGGGTCCCGGGCCCGGCTCGGACCTGCGGGGTGGGCGGGGCCGGCGGGTCTCGGAAGCGGCTTGTCCATCGCGGGGGCGTACTCCTGACAGCGTGCTCATGGCGCCTTGATGGCGCCCTGACAGCAAGAGGAGTCACCTTCGCGAGCGCCGGGGGTGATTCGGTTACGTCATACCGTACAAACGGTGAACGCTGCATGTACGGAAATGACTCCGCCCCTGGTCAGAAGCGGAATCCCCGATTCCTCGCGTTGTCGGCACCGCTCGGTCCACGGGTCGCTCCGCCGATCGGCTCGTCGACCGGTTCGGCCTCCGGAAGCCGCTGGCGCCGCCGGCGCTTCAGCAGGGCCCACGGGCCACGCGGCCCGGTCGGCATCGCCGCCGCCACCTCGGTGCCCGCCTCCGACGCCGCCTCCGCCGCCGCACGGGCGACCGGCAGGAAACCCTCCCGCCTGGACGCGTCCGGGTGCTCCTCCTCCGCCGGCCACAGGCCCAGGGCCGCGCAGACCGTCGGGAGGACCGCCATCGCGGCCGTGGCGTACCCCTCCACCGACGGGTGGTAGAGGTCCGGGCCGAACAACTCCCGCGGGTTCGCCATGAATTCGGGGCCCAGCAGGTCACCCAGCGACACCGTACGGCCGCCCTGCTCGACCGTGCCGATCGTCTGGGCGGCCGCCAGGTGGCGTGAGGCCCGTCGGGCCAGCCAGCGCAACGGTTGCTGCACCGGTTCGATCGTGCCCAGGTCGGGACAGGTGCCGACCACCACCTCCGCACCGGCCGTCCGCAGCCGTCGTACCGCCGAAGACAGGTGGCGCACCGAGCGGGTCGGCGGCATCCGGTGCGTCACGTCGTTCGCGCCGATCATGATCACGCAGACGTCGGGCGGAACGGGCTCGTCCGTCAGGGCCAGCCCCACCTGGCGGTCCAGGTCGTCCGACTGGGCCCCGGGCAGCGCCACGTTCCGCAGCACCACCGGGCGTTCCGCCACCGCCGCCAGGCCGGAGGCGAGCAGCGCGCCCGGCGTCTGGCGGGCCCGGTGCACGCCCTGGCCCGCCGCCGTGGAGTCGCCGAGCATGGTCAGGCGCAAAGGAGGTTCACCAGGGGTGGCATACGCGGCGCCGTACACACCGTCCGCCCTCGGGGCGTGTCCGCTGCGGCCGTTGCCCACCTGCCGCTTGGCCAGCCGCACCTCCGCCAACAACAGCCCGATCGCCGCCGCCCCGGCCAGCCCGATCCCGCCACCGCCGTACGCGGCACCGGCCGCGATCCGCCGTGCCACCCTCGCCCTCGACATGCTCGTCATGCGTCGCCGCCACCTCCTCGAAGCCGTACATCTCCTGCTTGCCCCGAACAGCACGTCGGCCAATCTCAACGGTGAGTGAACGACCCCCCAGACCTTTAGGCTGGCGGGTTTCCTTTGGCGTCAGTATTGGTGTCGGTGTCGTATGTGAGTACGTGGATCGAATGCGTGACCTTTTCGCTGGGGTGTCGTTGATCTGATGACAGCACCACAGGTCGTGGAAAGGGGCGGCTGGTGAGCCGGAGGCTGCCGCTCGGCGACGGCGAGACGGCTCGTACTGCCTGTGCCCGTGGTCTGTTGCGGGCGGGTGTGGTGGAGAAGACGGGCGAGGTGCTGTCTGCCGCGGTGCTGGCGCAGCGGGTCGGCTGGGCCGCTGATCTCGTGTCGGGCATGGCCGCCGGACTGCTGGACGAGCACTGGAATGCCGCGGATGTGGACGTTCTTGCTTCCGGTGAGGACACGGGCGGGCGGAGCCTGCCGTCGAGCGCGTGGATGGCGTTGCGGCGTCTGGGCTGGGCCGTGGCCGACGCCACGGGTGTGAAGGTCAACGACCGGATCATCCGTATGGCCCAGGAGCAGGCGGGGCGGGCGTTGCGCTCGGCGAAGTGGCGGGCCGATCTCACGGCCGGTGTCCTCGCCACCTGGCCGGCCGATCCGGCGAAGCGCACCGGTGAGGAGTGGGACGCGGTGCGGGAGGCGGTTCCCGGCGGACCGTATCTCCCGTCGAGTGTGATCCGTTCGCGCACCCGGCAGGTCGCCACGTTCGAGCGGGAGCACGGCCGGCTGCCCGCGGATGTGTTCGAGCTGGAGGAGGCGCCTGGGGCGGCGCGGATGCTGCTGCTGTCCGCCTGCGACGGGCAGCAGGCCACCATCGAACGCTCCGAGAGCGATCCGCGGCGGGCGCTGCTGCGGCTGCAACTGCCCACCCGGCCCGACCCGCGCTCGTACGCGGACTGGACCTGGGTGGCCTGCCCCATCACCCTGCCGCCGACGATCCCGGCGAACGCGGTGCTGCACCTTCCCACCCTGCGCATGACGGGCGGGAAGGTGCGTGCCGATCTCGCCTACACCCATGCCGTACCCCAGGCCCGCCGCACCGGCCACCACGTGGCCCTCGGCGTGGACTGGGGCTTGAACACGCTGCTGTCCGCCGGGGCCGCCCGGCTCCACGACGACGGCACCATCACCGCCCTCGGTTCCGGAGGCCAGTTCCGTGCCGCGGGTGTGCTGGCCAAGCAGCACCGCCTGTGCCGTCTGTCGGAGCACCTGCACGCCAAGGCCGACCAGTACCAGCGGCTCATCGGCGACACCACCGAACATGCCTTGGCCACCCGGCACGAGGTTCTGCGTGAGGAGATCCGCCGGGTCAGCGCACGCCGCGCGAACCTGAATGACGCCCTGGCGTGGGCTGCCGCCCGCTGGGCGGTCGATCAGGCCGTCGCCACCGGGGCCACCGTCATCTACCTGGAAGACCTGCGGTCGATGGAAGCCAAAGGCATGGGCCGCACCCACAACACCCGCATGTCGCAGGCGGTGCGCGGCCAGATTGCCGAGCATGTGCGCCACCTCGCCGCCGAGGCGGGGATCGCCGTCGTGGCCGTCCCGCCGCGCAACACCTCCAGGCACTGCCCCCGGTGTCTGACCCCGCTGCGGCACCGCAAAGCCCCCGACCGACCCACCACCACAGGCTGGAAATGGGCCAACTGCCCTGGCTGTGGTTGGCAGGGGGATCGCGACCAGGGCGCGTGGCAGCGCATCGCCGCACGCGGCCTCACGCATCAGGCCAAGACCGTCACCGACCGCACCACCGGGCAGCTGGTGATCCGCATGGTGGTCGACAAACTCGAAGCCACGGCGGTCATCACCCCGATCACCGCCAAGGCCAGCCGGAAGGACCGCTCGAAGACCGGCCCGACCCGGCCCCGTTCCACATGCCCCGCGCCCAGGCGACGCAGGGCACCCTCCCCCACCAGACCCACGGGCCCGGAGGGCAAGCGTCCGGAGGGACACGCACCAACGGACCGGATCAGGCTGCCCCGCGCAGCCCACCGGCACCAGAACGTGACCACGACCAGCACACCCACCACCGGCCGACACCGGCCACGAGGAGCAGCACTGGGCGCAGGTTTCCACTTGCACGTCCACGCCACCCCTCCACGATGGGCAGAGCCCGTGCCAGACACTACGTCTTGCATGGGATCGCTTAGCTGATCAGAGACGCTTCCACCTGCACGCCCACGCCACCCCTCTACGATGGGACGTCCCGCTTCCAGACATCACGTCTGATCCAGGATCACCAAGCTGATCTGAGACGCTGGCGGAACCAACACTTCTCTTTTGCAGCAACCGGAGACAACGGTGCAATTCCACGACTCGATGATCAGTCTCGTCGGCAACACCCCGCTGGTGAGGCTCAACAGCGTGACCGCGGGCATTCAGGCGACCGTCCTGGCCAAGGTGGAGTACTTCAACCCGGGCGGCTCCGTGAAGGACCGCATCGCCCTGCGCATGATCGAGGCCGCCGAGAAGAGCGGGGAGCTCCAGCCGGGCGGCACGATCGTCGAGCCGACCAGCGGAAACACCGGGGTCGGGCTGGCCATCGTGGCGCAGCAGAAGGGGTACAAGTGCATCTTCGTGTGCCCCGACAAGGTCTCCACCGACAAGATCAACGTGCTGCGCGCCTACGGGGCCGAGGTCGTGGTCTGCCCCACCGCCGTGGATCCCGAGCACCCCGACTCCTACTACAACGTCTCCGACCGGTTGGTCCGCGAGACGCCCGGAGCCTGGAAGCCCGACCAGTACTCCAACCCCCACAACCCCCTCTCCCACTATCACTCGACCGGCCCCGAGCTGTGGGAGCAGACGGAGGGGAAGATCACCCACTTCGTCGCGGGCGTGGGCACCGGCGGCACCATCTCCGGCACCGGGCGCTATCTGAAGGACGCCAGTGACGGCCGGGTGCAGGTCATCGGCGCCGACCCCGAGGGGTCCGTGTACTCCGGCGGCTCCGGGCGGCCGTACCTCGTCGAGGGCGTCGGCGAGGACTTCTGGCCGACCGCCTACGACCGGACCGTCGCCGACGAGATCGTCGCCGTGTCCGACAAGGACTCCTTCCAGATGACCCGCCGACTGGCCAAGGAGGAGGGCCTGTTGGTGGGCGGCTCGTGCGGGATGGCCGTCGTGGCGGCCCTGCGTGTTGCCGAGCGGCTGGGCCCGGACGACGTGGTCGTGGTCCTGCTCCCCGACAGCGGCCGTGGCTACCTTTCGAAAATCTTCAACGACGAGTGGATGGCCGACTACGGCTTCCTGGAGGACGAGGGCCCGAGCGCCCGCGTCGCCGACGTCCTCGACGACAAGGAGCACGGCCACATCCCCTCCCTCGTGCACATGCACCCGGACGAGACCGTCGGGCAGGCCATCGAGGTGCTGCGCGAGTACGGCGTCTCCCAGATGCCGATCGTCAAGCCGGGCGCCGGTCACCCGGACGTCATGGCGGCGGAGGTCGTCGGGTCCGTCGTGGAGCGGGAGTTGCTCGACGCCCTGTTCACCCAGCGCGCCTCGCTCCACGACCCGCTGGAGAAGCACATGTCCCCGCCGCTGCCGCAGGTCGGCTCCGGTGAGCCGGTGGGCGACCTGATGTCCGTACTGGGCAAGGCGGACGCGGCGATCGTGCTCGTCGAGGGCAAGCCGACCGGCGTCATCAGCCGCCAGGACCTGCTGTCCTTCCTCGCCAAGGGCGGGAAGCAGTAGGAAACGTCCGGTGAACGGGCCATGGCGGCGGCGAACTTGCGGTGACCTGCGGCCGCGATGAACTTCGCGGAAGTGGTACGAGCGCGTCACGTCCACGCAGCACCCGCTTAACACGGGTCCGGCACATTAGTGGATGTCGGCAAGGGCGGGAGCGGCTCCCCGCCCCGGCCGGCACCAAAACGGCGCCAAGGACCTCCGGAGCGGCTCCCGGACCTCCATGGACGCCTATGGACGCGTAAGCCCGGCCCTGACCCGGCCCGCGTCCCTCGCGGGGACCGCCGTCGTCCCGCCCCCCGGTAACGGGGGTGCGGCGGTCCCCGCGCCAAGCTTTTTCAGCGGGCGTGAGTTGTCGCCCAACTCCCCAACAGACCTAGCCTCTCCGCCGTCTCCGACCCCGGCTCGGGTGTGTAGACCAGGAGGCTCAGGTCCTCGTCGCCCGGTACCGTCAGCGTCTCGTACGCGATGGTGAGCAGGCCCGCTACCGGGTGCCGGATGCGCTTCACGCCGTATGCGCACTCCCTTACCTCGTGGTCGGCCCACAGGCGGCGGAAGTCCTCGCTCTTCAGCGACAACTCGCCCACCAGCTCGGTCAGTTGGCGGTCGTCCTGGTGGCTGCCCGCGATGATCCGCAGATGCGCGACGCACTGGGTGGCCACCGCCGACCACTCGGGGTAGAGGTCGTGGGCGGCGGGGTCGAGGAAGACATGGCGCGGGATGTTGCGGGCCTCGGGTGGCGTGCCGCTGTAGCCGAAGACCGCGTCCCCCAGGGCGTTCCAGGCCAGCACGTCCATCCGGCGGCCGATCACGAACGCCGGGGTGCGGTCGATGCTGTCCAGCAGCAGTTGCACGCCGGGGCGCACGCGGGCGGTCGGGCGGCGGTCCTGTCGGTCCCGGCTGCGGTTTCGGGCGGGGCTGGCCACCGAGTGCAGGTAGACGCGTTCCGTCTCGTCCAGGCGCAGGACGCGGGCGATCGAGTCCAGCACCGCCTCCGACACCCTTGGTCCGCGGCCCTGTTCGAGGCGGATGTAGTAGTCGACGCTCACCCCGGCCAGCTGAGCGACCTCCTCGCGGCGCAGGCCGGGGACGCGGCGGCGGCCGTATGAGGCCAGACCCACCTCGTCCGGCTGGATGCGTGCGCGGCGCGAGCGCAGAAAATCTCCCAGGTCCCCGTCCATGGGTTCGATCCTAGGCGGGTCGCGGGCCGCGAACCTGGTTCTGCCAGACCCAGGAAAAACGCATCCCTGGGTACGGCGGGAGCGGGCGCGCAGGGTGTTCGGTGTGGCCGGGGAGACGCCCCGGCCGCGACCGAGGGAGTGCTTCATGTCGTACGAGAATCTGGCCGGCCGGACCGCGGTGGTCACCGGGGCCGCCAGTGGGATCGGCGAGGCGGTCGCCGTGCTGCTCGCCCGGCACGGTGCGCGGGTCGCGTTGTTGGCCCGGCGTGGGGAGCGGCTGGAGGCGATCAGCGGGAAGATCCGGGCGGATGGGGGGCAGGCCCTCGCCGTCGTCGCCGATGTCACCGACGAGGCGTCGGTCGGGGCTGCCGTCGGCAGGGTTCATGAGGTGTACGGGGGTGTCGACCTGGTCGTGAACTCGGCCGGCGTCATGCTGGGCAACCCCGTCGACGACGGGCGCATCGACGAGTGGCAGCGGATGATCGACACCAATGTGACCGGTGTGCTGCGGGTCATCCGGGCCTTCACGGGTGACCTGGTGGCGGCGGCCGCGGAGGGGCGTACGGCGGATCTGGTGAACGTGTCGTCCGTCGGCGCGCACCTGACGTTCCCCAACTTCGGGGTGTACTCGGCCACCAAGGCCGCGGTCACCCATCTCTCGACGGTCCTGCGTACCGAGTTCGGGCCCCGGGACGTGCGGGTCACCAACGTCGAGCCGGGGTTCACGCGGACCGAGCTGGCGTCGCACACCGACAACGCCGAGCTGCTCGGGCAGTTCGAACCCCTGATGGAGACATGGGGCTCGCTGTCGGCCGAGGAGGTCGCCGACGTCGTGGCCTATGCGAGCAGCCGGCCCCGCCACGTCAACCTCCGCCAGATCATGGTGCTGCCGACCCGCCAGGCGTGAACCCGCCGGACAGGCCCTAGCCCTCCCAGTCGCTGTCCTGCGCCGCCTTGTGCCGCCTGCCCCTGCCGCCGCCGAACAGGCCGGGGTTGGCGCGGGCGGCCTGGACCGCGTTGACGCCGACAATGCCGATCCAGGCGACCACAAGGCCGGGGAGGTGTCCGACGGTCCCGCCGATGGCCGACAGGGGGACCGCCAGGACCAGCGAGACGATGCCGAAGCCGAAGCGCTCGCCCCAGGAGTCCGTGGCCCTCGGCGACCGCGAGCCGCGGGCCACCACCATCTGCTGCTCGGCTATCTGCCGGCGCACCCGGCGCTCGACGGCGCCGTCGATGCGCTGGTCGACCTTCTCCAGGAACGAGTCGACCAGCGCGGACTCGTACTCCTCGCCCAGCTCCCTGCGGGCCTGCAGGGTGGCGTTGAGTTCCTTCTTGAGTTCGGTGTCCCGCGCGTCCATTCCGGTCATGAGGTCCACGTTAGGGAGCCGGAACGCCGGCTGCACTGGGGATAGCCCCCCTGTTCATATTCGGGGTTACCTGGAGGACTCCCCGGGACTCCAGGACCAGCGGGATGTGCAGTTCCTCGACGCTGTACCGGACGGACCCGACCACCGCCTCGTCCAGGACCTGGGCGGCGGCCAGCGCGCCGCCTGGTGCCTGGACAGCCATGGCAACCCCACAGGTGCCCCGCGTCGCTTCTTCTACGACCTGACCGGTACCACCGGTCATCGTGACGCCCAAGTCCGTCACGCCCTCACCCGGCTACTGCGCTGGGCCCAGACCTGCGGCGTGCAGGCGATCGCCGTCGAGGACCTGGACTTCGGTACGGAGAAGACCCGCGAGAAACACGGTCGCAAGAAGCGGTTCCGGCATCTCATCTCCAGCATGCCCACAGGCCGCCTGCGCGCCCGGCTGACCGCGATGGCCGACGCCACCGGCATCGCGGTCATCGCCGTGGACCCGGCCTACACCTCGAAGTGGGGTGCTCAGCACTGGCAGAAGCCCCTCACGTGGACAACCAGGAAGACCACGCGCCACGACGCGGCCGCCGTGGCGATCGGATGACGCGCCCAAGGACACCCGATCCGGATGGGGGCACCTCCCAGGCCCTTTAGGCACTGGGGGAGGACGGCACCGCCTCCTGCTCACCGGAGCGATGAGCAGGGGCATCGGACCGTCCAGGCCCGACCGGGCGTCCCTGGGCGTGAGGGAACCCACCCCCGCATCCCCGGACCACGCACCAGATGCGTGCGCGCCGGATGCGGCGAGAACGTGGGGGATCAGCGTGCCCAACACCGTTCGGGGCACACGGCTGAGCACGAGTCCTGGCTACAGGACTCACTCCCGCTCAGTCTCTAGGAACGGTTGTGCTGATAGCGCTTGTTCACGGCAAGCGCGTGATCGTCACCCTGAGTGGCTTTGGGTTGCGCTTGATTGATTCGTCGTCAGGTCACCGACCGCTCATTACTTCGTGAGCCCGTGCCGCTCGGCGTACGTGTTCGCCACGTCCTCCGGGTCCTTCTTGTCCTTGTCCACCTGGCGGTTGAGCTCGGTGAGCTGGGCGGTGGTGAGGACGTTGCCGAGTTCGGCGAGGGCCTTGCGGACCGTGGAGTCGGCCTTGCGGTCGGCGATGAGGGGGACGATGTGCTGGCCGGGGATGAGGTTCTTGGGGTCGGTCAGCACCACCCAGCCGTTGTCCACGATGTCGGTGTCGGTGGTGAAGAGATTGGCCACGTCCACATCGCCCTTCTTCAGGGCGGCCTTGACCAGCGGACCGGAGGAGTCCAGCGACTTGAACTCCTTGAACTCCACGCCGTAGACGTCCTTCAGGCCGACCACGCCGACCTCGCGCTTCTTGACCTCGGGCGCGGCGCCGAGGACCAGCTTGCCGTTCTGCTTCTTCAGGTCGGCGAGGGAGGTCAGGCCGTACTTCTTCGCCGTCTCCTGGGTGACGGCGAAGGCGTCGGAGTCCTCGGCCATGCCGTACGGCAGGATCTGGAGGCCGGCGGGCAGGGCGATGGCGAGGGCGTTCTGCATCTCGCCCTCCTCCGTGGCCGTCGCCTTGGGGGCGAGGTAGTGGAGCAGGGCGCCCTGGTACTCGGGGAGCAGGTCGATGTCGCCGCCCTTGAGCGCGGGGATGAGGATCTCGCGGGTGCCGAGGTTGGGGCGGACCTTCACCTCGACGCCGGCCGCGGTGAGGACGGCCGCGTAGAGGTAGCCGAGCACCTGGTTCTCGGTGAAGTTGGCGGTGCCGATGGTGATGCCGCCCTTGCTGGAGCCGCTGCCACCGGAGGTGCTGCCGCCGCCGTCGAGGGACGTGATGCCGCTCGCGCAGGAGGACAGGGCGGGGACGGAGGCGGCGGCGAGCAGGCCGCCGAGGAGAGCGCGGCGATTCATTGCGGTCATGGCGGGATTCCCTAGGCGGTGCGGTGGCGGAAGAGGAAGCGCTGGAGGCCCGAGAGCGCCAGGTCGAGGACGACGGCGATCACGGCGACCAGCACCGCACCGCCCATCACCTGCACGAGGTCGCGCTGGGCGAGGCCGTCGAAGACGTAGCGGCCCAGGCCGCCGAAGGAGACGTACGCGGCGATCGTGGCCGTGGCCACCACCTGGATGAGGGCCAGGCGCAGGCCGGTCATGATCAGGGGGAGGGCCAGGGGCAGCTCCACCTGGAGCAGGACCTGGTGCCAGCGCATGCCCTGGCCGCGTGCGGCGTCCTTCACGTCCGGGTCCACGGCCGTCATACCGGCGTAGGTGTTGGTGACGATCGACGGGACCGCGAGGGCGACCAGCGCCACGTACACCGGCAGCATCGACAGGCCGCCGGCCAGGAAGACCAGCACGACCAGGCCGACGGTCGGCAGGGCGCGGCCGAAGGAGGCGAGGTTGATCGCGAGGAACGCGCCCTTGCCGGTGTGGCCGATCAGCAGGCCGAGGGGGAGGCCGATCGCGGCCGCGATGAGGGTGGCCAGGAGTGAGTACTGGAGGTGCTCGGCGAGGCGGTGGGCGATGCCGTCGGAGCCCTGCCACTGCTCGCCGCTGACCAGCCAGCTGCCGAGGTTCTTGAAGAGTTCGAACATCAGGCTCGCCGCCTCTGCCACGGGGTGAGTACGTGCTGGAGGGCGACCAGCAGCGCGTCCGCGACGACCGCGAGCAGCAGTGTGAGGACCACGCCGACGATCACCGGGGTGGGGAAGTCGCGCTGGAAGCCGTCGGTGAAGAGCTGGCCGAGGCCGCCGTCGCCGATGTAGGTCGCGACCGAGACGAGCGAGATCGACATGACCGTCGCGATGCGGACACCCGCCATGATCACGGGGAGGGCGAGGGGGAGTTCGACGGTCAGGAGGGTGCGCAGGGGGCGCGTGCCCATCGCCTTCGCCGCCTCCTTCGTCTTCACCGGGACCGAGTCGAGGCCCTCGACCGTGTTCCGCAGCAGGACGACCAGGGTGTAGATCGTCAGGCCGATGACGGTGGTGGTGCGGGTCAGTCCGCTCACCGGCAGCAGCAGCACGAAGACCGCGATCGACGGGATCGTGAACAGCACGTTCGACAGGCCGAGCAGGAAGCCGCGCAGCGGGCGGATCCGGTGGGCCACGACCGCCAGCGGGAGCGAGATCAGCAGGCCGAAGAAGACCGCGGAGAGCGCCGCCTGGAGATGGGAGATCGTGAGGGTGGTGAGATCGTCGGTGTGGTCGGATATCCACGACCAGTCGATGGTCATGCGGCCACTCGCGCTTCGGTGTGCGCGTTGCCCGCGTGCTCGTGGATGTCGTCGCGTGAGGAGACACCGGTGAGCACGCCGTCCGCGTCGACCCGCGCGATCAGCCCGGTGGGGGAGGCGACCGACTCGTTCAGCGCCGCCAGCAGGGAATCGTTGTCGGTCAGCGGCCGTACGGGGATTTCGGCATCCTTGGCGTTTTTGGCCGCCCAGTGCAGCGGCTTGCGTGCCTCGTCGAGTACGAGGGTCCAGGCGCCGCCCTCGGGGGCCGGGCCCTGCGGGACGTCGGCGAGGCTCTTCAGCGAGAGCAGCTTCAGTCCGCGCTCGGCGCCGAGGAAGTCGGCGACGAAGTCGTCGGCGGGGCGGGCCAGCAGTTCGGTGGGGGTCGCGCACTGCACGAGGTGGCCGCCGGTGCGGAAGATGGCTATCTGGTCGCCGAGCCGGACGGCCTCGTCGATGTCGTGCGTGACGAAGACGATGGTCTTGCTCAACTCCTTCTGGAGTCGCAGCAGTTCGTCCTGGAGCTGGGTGCGCACGACGGGGTCGACCGCGCCGAACGGCTCGTCCATGAGCAGCACCGGCGGGTCGGCGGCGAGTGCCCGGGCCACACCGACGCGCTGCTGCTGGCCGCCGGAGAGCTGGTGCGGGTACCGCTTGCCGGCGTCGGCGGCGAGACCGACGGTCTCAAGGAGCTCGGCCGCCCGCGCCCGCGCCTTCTTGCGGCCGTGGCCAAGGAGCAGCGGCACGGTGGCGATGTTGTCCAGCACCGTGCGGTGCGGGAAGAGGCCCGACTGCTGGATGACGTACCCGATGGAGCGGCGCAGCTCGGCGGCGTCCTGGCGGGTGACGTCCTTGCCGCCGACCCGGATGGTGCCGGAGGTCGGCTCGACCATCCGGTTGATCATCCGCAGCGTGGTTGTCTTGCCGCAACCGGAGGATCCGACCAGGACGGTCACGCCACCTTCCGGCATCTCCAGGGAGAGGTCGTGGACCGCTGTCGTGCCGTTGGGGAAGCGTTTGTGGACCGCGTCGAACTGGATCATGATGTGTCCCTTGCCCGGCTGTATAACGTCATGCAGAGTTCTTGGTGTCTGAATAGGTTGTCAATGCTTCGGTGTTAATCCGAGGTAACGGATGACCGGTAAGCAAGATCGAGTGTCCGGATTGAGGGGAGTTTGAAGGCCTATGTCGTCTCGGATCGTGGACACCCTGGGTCATGCGCACACTGGCCTGGTGGTCCTCGACGGGTGCGGGCTCGGCGTCGCGGACGTCGTGCGGCTCGCAGACGGCGACGCGCGCCCCGTTCCCGGGACGGAGGCGATGAAGCGCGCCGAGGAGTCCTGGGACGCCGCCCGCCAGATCGCCGCGACCGGACGCGTCTACGGCCGCTCGACCGGCGTGGGCGCCAACCGGAACGAGGCCGTTCCCACCGAGGCGGCAGCCGAACACGGGCTCCGCCTGCTGCGCAGCCACGCCGGCGCCATCGGCGAGGAACTCCCGGCCCGGCAGGTCCGCGCGATGCTCGCCGTCCGCGCCAACCAACTCCTCGCCGGCGGCGCCGGACTGCGACCCAGCGTCGTCACGGCCCTGTGCGAGGCGCTGGAGGGCGGGGCACATCCGGTCGTCAACGAGTTCGGCTCGGTGGGCACCGGGGACATCGCGGCGCTGGCCCAGGTGGGGCTGGCGCTGGCGGGGGAGCATCCTTGGCGGGGGACAGAGGGTCCGGGTGCGGGGGCTTCCGGTGACGCGCGGGGCGTGTCCGGTGTGGCGGGCGTGCCCGAGCCGCAGCCGCTCGACAACAACGACGCCCTCGCCCTCATCAGCAGCAACGCCCTCACCCTCGGCCAGTCCGCCCTCGCCCTGCACGAACTGCGCGGGCTCATCGGCGCCACGCAGGTCGTCGGCGCGCTCTCGCTGCTGGCCGTCGACGGTTCGCACGAGGCGTACGCCGCCCCCGTCCACGCGGCCCGCCCGCACCGGGGTTCGGTCGAAGTCGCCCGGCGGATGCGGGAGTTGATCGGTGCGGCGGACCGGCCCACGCCTCCCCTCGGGCGGATCCAGGACCCGTACGGCTTCCGCTGTCTGCCCCAGATCCACGGCCCCGCGCACGACGCGGCGGACGCGCTGGAGGAGGTCATCTCGATCGAGATCAACGCGGCCGCCGAGAACCCGCTCATCTCCACCCAGGACATGGCCGCCTACCACCACGGCGGCTTCTACCAGGCCCAACTCGCCCTCGCCCTGGACCACTTCAGGCTTGCGGTCACCCAGGTGGCACGGCTGTCGACATCCCGGCTCTCCACCCTCAACGAGCCCGCCTTCACCCGCCTCAAGCCCTTCCTCGCCGACCAGGAACCCGCCTCGTCCGGCGTGATGATCCTCGAGTACGCCGCGGCGGCCGCCCTCGGTGACCTGCGGGCCTTCTCGGCGCCCGCGTCGCTCGGGCACGCTGTACTCTCCCGGGGCGTCGAGGAGCAGGCCAGCTTCGCCTCGCTCGCCGCACGTCAGACGCTGCGTGCGTGCGGCGCGTACCGTCTCGTCGTCGGCTGCGAACTCGTCGCCGCCGTACGGGCGTTGCGCCTGCGCGACCTGCGGCCCGACCCGGAGCTTCCGGTGGGCCGGGCGCTGGCGCTCGCCGAGACGGTGCTCGACGAGGAACTGGCCGACCGGCCGCTCACGAACGACGTGACGGCGGCGGCCGCACTGCTGGACCGGTTCACGGACATCTGGAGGGGGAGCGGGTCATGAGCACGGACGGGAGCATGGGCACCGACATGAGTGCGGCCGCGGGTGCGAGCGCGGGTGGGAGTGCAGGTGGGAGTGACAGTCCCGCCGGACGGCTGCAGGCGCTCTTCGAGGGGCACCGGCTGACACCGACCCAGCGGCGTATCGCGCACAGCATGGTGCGGCGGGCCGCCGACGTGCCGTTCCTGTCCAGCGTGGAGCTGGCCGAGCTGGCCGGCGTCAGCCAGCCCTCCGTCACCCGCTTCGCCGTCGCCCTCGGCTTCGACGGCTACCCGGCGCTGCGCAAGCACCTGCGCGAGGTCGCGCCCTCGGAACAGACGGCGGCGTCGGCCTCGTACAACGAGTACCAGCAGGCCGTCGAGGCCGAGATCGAGAACCTGAAGCACCTCGCGGAGATCCTGGCCGACCCGCGGCCGGTCGCCAAGGCCGGCAGGCTGCTCGCCGGATCCCGGCCGCTGCCGGTGCTCGGGCTGCGGGCGGCGGCCTCCCAGGCGTACGGCTTCGCGTACTTCGCCGCCAAGGTCCATCCGGACGTACGGCTGCTCAACGAGGGCGGCACGATGATCCACGACCGTATCGACGCGGCCGTCCGGGCCGGGGCCACGGCCCTGCTCTGCTTCGCGCTGCCCCGGCATCCGCGCGAGGTCGTGGACACCCTGGCCTACGCCAAGGAGGCCGGCCTCACGGTCGTGACGGTCGCGGACTCGGCGTTCGCGCCGGTCGCCAAGGTCTCCGACCTGCTGCTGCCGGCCGCCGTCGGCACCGGGCTCGCCTTCGACACCGCCTGCGCCCCGATGCTGCTCGGCCGGGTCCTGCTGGAGGCGATGGCCGACGAACTGCCCGACGCGCAGGCCCGGTTGGAGCAGTTCGACGCGCGGGCGGCGGCGCGGGGGCTGTTCGTGGAGTGAGCAGCTGGGGAAAAGCTGTCGAGTTCTTAAGACTCGTCTCACGTTGCCTCGCTAGCGTGCCCGGCCAGTAGGACTGTGCCGGGCGATGAGGAGGCGGACGTGGCACGCGGAGGACAAGGCTTGGCCCGGGTGGCCGTCGTCGTACGGGCCGGGGCCGCGCCCCTGTGGTGGGCCGGGGTGTTCGCGGCGGGGGTCGGGGTTCTGGTGCCGGGCTTCACCGGGCGCCGGATCGGGGTGATGGCAGGGGCCGCCCTGTTCATCGTCGCGGTCGCCGTGGTGTCGTACCGGCGTCGCAAGCGCTACGCCGAACTCGCCCGCGGTGCCGCCCGGGCCGGCAAGCACGACGTGCTCCAGGACCGCGCGGTCACCGTGCGGAACTGGCGCCGGGGTCATCGCTGGTGGCTGCTGCTCGCCTTCGTGGCCGCGCTGGGCAGCTCGCTCGCGGTGCCCGCGGCGGGCGGCATGCTGCTGGCCGGGTTCGGCACCGGGCTGCGGCTGAAGGCCGCGTGGCTCGGGCGGCGCGAGAAGGCCGAGGACGCGCTGCTGTGGGTGCGGGTCGACTGGCTCGACGCGAGCGGTGGCAGGCCCGTCGGCAAGGCGGTCAAGGCCTACCGCGGTACGGGTATCGCGGCGGGCGACGCGGCCCCGGGCGGGGCCCGCCGCCGCACCGACGTGCTGGTCTGAGGGTCAGACCTCCAGGTCCTGTTCGATCTTCCGCAACTGGTGGCGGGCCATCGCGAGGTTGGACCTCTTGATGTCGAGAACCAGGTAGAGGAACAGGCCGTTGCCGCCGCGCCCCTTGATCAGCCGGATCATGTGGTACTGGTCGGACAGGGTGATCAGGATGTCCTCGATGTCGCCCTTCAGGCCGAGGTGCTCCATGGTGCGCATCTTGGCGCGTACGACATCGGTGTTGCCGGCGGCGGCGACCCCCAGGTCGAAGGTCTTGCTGCCGCCCAGCGTGCCCAGCGCCATGCCGCTGGTGTAGTCGACGAGGGCGACTCCGGTCGCCCCCTCGATGGAGGTCAGTGCCTCTTTGAGCGAGGTCTCGGTGTTGGCCATGACGGGGTTTCCTCTCAGTTGTCGGTAGTGGTGCGTGGAGTGGTGCGTGGGGTCGTGCGCGCGGTTCTGGTCCGCGCGGCGGTGGACTTGGCGGGCGCCTTCGCGGTGCCCTTCGCCGGTGACTTGGCGGGGGGCCGCGCCAACGCCGCGGCGTCGACGAGCTCCCCGATACGGGTACCGGCCCGGCGGCCCTCCAGATGGAGGCGGCCGACGTTGACGCCGTCCTGGGCGAGCAGGGTCAGGACGGCGGTGCGGCCCGCGGCGTACGTCGCGACGTAGCCGTACACGCCGCGTACGAGCAGTTCGCGCAGCTCGCCCTGACCGGTGACGTCGGCCATCCGCACGGCCACGCCCAGCGCGGTGGCGGTGAGCGCGGCCACGCTCTCCGGCTCGACGCCGGGGGTGTCCTGGGCGATGACGAGACCGTCGACGCTGGCCGCGAGGGCCCCGGTCAGCTGGGGCACGCGGGCCCGCAGCCGGCGGAGCTCGTCGAGTATCTGAGGCTCGGCCGCCATCAGGTCACTCCTCTCGGCGAGGGAGCGCTGCCGTTCAAAGGGCCTCCAGCGCATCTCTGAGCCTCTTCAACAACGCGATGTCGGGGTCGGGGACGCGAGTGACGTCCGCGACGGTGGGCACGGGGGGAACGGTGGTGCCGGGATCCCGGCCGACCGGCGGGGACTCCGCCGCCGGGGACGGCGGGCGGGGCGACACGACTCCCGCCGCCGCGAGCCGCCGTACGTCCACCAGCGTGTGGAACGCCGGCCGGCCCAGGAGCCGGGCGATGTCCGTCGCGGTGCGGGCACCGTCCACCCGGGCCAGGACCGCCCGCTGGCGTGCCGTGAGCGCCGGGGCCCGGACGGCGTCGGCCCTGACGAGCGGCGCGCCGTCCGTCGCCGGGAGGGGCCAGAGGCGGTGCAGCAGCTCGCGGCGGCGCAGTGTCTCGCGCTCCACGGCCGCCACCGGCACCGCGCGCACCGAGCCCAGCCAGTGCCCGTCCCCGTACCGGAAACGGCCCGGCGTGCTGCTGGGCGCGAGCGCGAAGTACGCCGCGTCGTACAGCGCCGCCAGATGGCACAACTCCAGTGCGCCCCGGGGCAGTTGGCCGATGTCGACCAGCCGGTGTCCGGCGCCGTGCCGCTCGTCGGTGTCGTCCGCCGCCTCCCGCCAGGTCTCGGCGGCGAGCGTGCCGTGGGCCGTGAGGAGGACGCCGAGACCGGGCGCGAACGGGCTCTCGGCGTGCACCACCCGGCCCTCGGCGAGGTAGAGGGTGCCGGGCTCGCGGACGAGGACGCCGGTGGCCCGCTCGGCGGCGAGCCGGGTCAGCATCGGCGAGACGCCGCCCCAGGCCCGTCCGCCTTCCGATCTGTCCCTGACCGGCAGCCGGGGCGGCGGAGTCGTCGGGGTGGTCCTGACCACGGTCATTCCAGCACCAGCCGTCCGGCCATCTCGCCGAGCCTGATGCGGGCCAGTGCGAGGTTGCCCTCCGCGCGGGCCAGCCACAGGTGCAGGAACACACTGCTGTCGAAGGACGTCCACACGAACCGCAGCAGGTGGTAGCTGTCCCGGTTGCTGATGATCAGGTCCTCGACCGCCGGATCCGCCTCACCGTCCCCCTCGGCATCGTCGCCCGGCGCGAACGCCCGCTGCTCGGCGGCCAGCCGGGCGAGCTCGGCCGCCTCCGCCGCCATCGCCTCATGGTCACCGCCGGGCGCTTCCCCTACGGCGCCCAGGGCCAGCCCGCTGGTCCAGTCGACCAGCGAGGCGCCCCGGGCACCGGGCAGTCGCATCGCTTCCAGTAAGCACTCGTCGATTCCGGGCACCGGGGCTCCCCTCCCGCCTGTCGTTCGGCTGAGTGACGCCGAAGCTACGCAACGTGTGCGTGAGGGGTGAGGATTCTGGCATTTTCCGGTGGAACATGCAGCAGGAGACTAAGGTGGGTCAACTGGTGTGGATTTCACACCAGTTGAACAGCGTGCCCACCGGAGTACGTCAAGGGCGCCCGGATGTGCGGAGGGTGGTGAGCGCCGAAGCGTGCGCCCCTCCGGACTCGGCCACGATCTCGTCGAGCGTCTGCGGCTCACGGACGGTCGCGAAGGTGATCCCTGTCGGCCCCGCCGCCCCCTCCGGCCCGTCCGGCCCTTCTGTGCCGTCCTGAACGAAGCCGTAGATCCCGGGCCGGGCAAGGGAGTTGTACGCGTAGTGGTGAGCGAAGTAGTACGCGCCCGTGTCCAGCGCCGCCGCGTAGTCGCCCTGCTCCAGGAGCGGCAGCGCCCGCCCCTCGGCGAGCAGGTCCCCCGCGAAGCAGGCGGGTCCGGCCACGTCCTGGACCACCTCGGGCCCCGCCTTGGGCCGCCCCTTCGCGTCGTACGCGGCGATCCTCAGCGGCCACGACCCCGGCACGTACACCGTCCGCGTCGCGACCTGCACGCCCGCGTGCGTGACCGCGATCGGCCGCCCGCCCGCGTTCTTGGCGTACTCGACCCGTGCCACCACCGTCCCGTGCTTGGCCAGCAGCGACCGCCCGAACTCGGTGACCAGCCCGTACCGCCCGCTGAACAGCCCCGGCACCGCCTCGCTCAGCAGCCGCGCGTACTGCGCGTACGTCGGTGCCGTCACGTCCGAGCCGAAGTTCACCGGCAGCCCGCCGCCGATGTCGATCGTGTCGATCTGCGGC
The DNA here is from genome assembly GCF_058544905.1 of Streptomyces sp. JLBG701. Classification (NCBI taxonomy): domain Bacteria; kingdom Bacillati; phylum Actinomycetota; class Actinomycetes; order Kitasatosporales; family Streptomycetaceae; genus Streptomyces; species Streptomyces sp. JLBG701. Next base: position 4,629,325 of record NZ_CM178588.1, on the reverse strand, counting down.
CGCCCGATCCGCCCGTTGATCTCCTCGGCCAGCGCGTACGTCCGCGCCGCACCCTGAGCCATCAGCGACAGCGGGATGCCCTGCGACCCGGTGTGCGCGTGCAGCCGCGTCAGCCAGGGGCGCTCGGCAAACGCCCGCACCACCCACTCGCGCGCCCCCTCGTCCGTCAGCGCCACCCCGAACTTCGAGGTCGCCGTGGCCGTCGACAGTGCCTCGATGGCACCCCCGCCGACCTGCGGATTCACCCGGATCCCAAGAGGGGAGCGGCTGGTGGCGGACCGCACCAGGGCGTCGATGCGATCGAGCTCCTGGGGATTGTCCGCGTTGACGGCGATACCGAGGGCCAGTGCCTCCCGCAGCTCCGCCGGGGTCTTGGCGGGCGAGTCGAGCACCGTCCGGGCCGGCGGCAGCCCCGCCGCCCGCGCCAGGGCCAGCTCGCCCGGGCTCGCCACCTCAGCGCCGATGCCCTCGTCGCGCAGCAGCCGCAGCACCGGCACGAGTGGAGTGGCCTTCACCGCGAAGGCGTGCAGCACGGGCGTCCCCGGCGCCACGACCGCGTCGAACGCGGCCCGCAGTGCCGCCGCCGACTCCCGGATGCCGGTGACGTCCAGAAGCCCCACGATGGGGGAGCCGGACCCGAGCAGCCCCTGCTCCACGGCGGCCCGAACCGCCTCGTCCCGCCGGACGCCGCGATCGGATTCGCCGGGACCACCTGCCCGACCCGACCGTCCCGCCTGCCCGCGGTCTCCCGGGCGCACGCCGTCCCCGCCCCGTCCCCGTCCGCCCATGTCCCCCGCAGCCCCCGTCACGCCCTCGTCGTCCACAGCATCCCCGGTCGGGCCGATGTTCGCGCTCATGCATCCAGCCAAACATCCACGGCCCACCAGTGGTGACGCGAGAATGTATTGACTAGTTCTATTCAGGAAGCCAGGATGTGAATATCAGCAGCAACAGTCCGCAGCAACAGACGGCAGTAGCAGTCCGCAGCTGCGAAGCCAGCCGCTAGGAGGCAGACCATGTCAGGACCCCGCCCCGTTCGAGCACCGCGCGGTACGGAACTGAGCGCCCTGGGATGGCAGCAGGAAGCCGCTCTGCGGATGCTGCAGAACAACCTCGACCCCGAGGTCGCCGAACACCCCGACAAGCTCGTCGTCTACGGCGGCACCGGCAAGGCCGCCCGTGACTGGCGCTCCTTCGACGCCATGGTCCGCACCCTGCGCACCCTCAAGCAGGACGAGACGATGCTGGTCCAGTCGGGCCGCCCGGTCGGTGTCATGCAGACTCACGAGTGGGCCCCGCGTGTCCTCATCGCCAACTCCAACCTGGTCGGCGACTGGGCCAACTGGGAGGAGTTCCGGCGCCTGGAGCAGCTCGGCCTGACCATGTACGGGCAGATGACCGCCGGCTCCTGGATCTACATCGGCACCCAGGGCATCCTCCAGGGCACCTACGAGACCTTCGCCGCCGTCGCCGCGAAGAAGTTCAACGGCACCCTCGCCGGGACCATCACGCTGACGGCCGGCCTCGGCGGCATGGGCGGCGCCCAGCCCCTCGCCGTCACGATGAACGACGGCGTCGCCATCTGTATCGACGTCGACCCGCGTGCCATCGAGCGCCGCATCGAGCACCGCTACCTCGACGTGAAGGCCGACAACCTGCGGCACGCGCTGGAGCTGGCGGTCGAGGCCCGCGACGCCCGCCGTCCGCTCTCCATCGGCCTGCTCGGCAACGCGGCCGAGTTGCTCCCGCAGATGCTGGCGGAGGGTGCCCCCATCGACATCGTGACCGACCAGACCTCGGCCCACGACCCGCTGGCGTATCTGCCGGTGGGCGTCGACTTCGACGACATGGCCTCCTACGCGGCCAAGGACCCGGCGGGCTTCACGACTCGCGCGCGCGAGTCGATGGCCAAGCACGTCGAGGCCATGGTCGGCTTCATGGACGCCGGCGCCGAGGTCTTCGACTACGGCAACTCGATCCGCGGCGAGGCCCAACTCGCCGGGTACGACCGGGCGTTCGCCTTCCCCGGCTTCGTCCCCGCCTACATCCGCCCCCTCTTCTGCGAGGGCAAGGGCCCCTTCCGCTGGGCGGCCCTGTCCGGCGAGGCGTCCGACATCGCCAAGACCGACAAGGCGATCCTCGACCTCTTCCCCGAGAACGAGTCCCTCCACCGCTGGATCAAGCTGGCCGGCGAGCGCGTCCACTTCCAGGGCCTGCCCGCCCGTATCTGCTGGCTCGGCTACGGCGAGCGTGACAAGGCCGGCGAGCGCTTCAACGACATGGTGGCGAGCGGCGAGCTGGCAGCACCGCTGGCCATCGGCCGCGACCACCTCGACTGCGGCTCCGTCGCCTCCCCCTACCGCGAGACCGAGGCCATGCTCGACGGCTCCGACGCGATCGCCGACTGGCCCCTGCTCAATGCCATGGTGAACGTCGCCTCGGGCGCGTCCTGGGTATCGATCCACCACGGCGGCGGCGTCGGCATGGGCCGCTCCATCCACGCCGGCCAGGTCTCGGTCGCCGACGGTACGAAGCTCGCCGGCGAGAAGATCCGCCGGGTACTGACGAACGACCCGGGCATGGGCGTCATCCGGCACGTGGACGCCGGGTACGACATCGCGGAGACGGTGGCGGACGAGCGGGGCGTGCGGGTGCCTATGCGCGAGGGTGGCGACGCGTGACCCTTCCGGGAGATGAGCGGGGCGGCAACCCTTCGGCTGGGGCTGAGGTCTCGTCGCCGGGTGCGGGTCCGGCTGACGGCCGTCCACAGGCTGGGGTGTCTGCGGCTCATGGCGGTTCCCAGGCTGGTGCCTCCTTCCACGCCATGTGGCGCGAGCTGCTCCCCATCGGCCGGCACTCCGAATCCCGCGGCTACCGGCGTTACGCCTGGACAGCCGCCGACACCGAGTGCCGGGCCTGGTTCGAGGACCAGGCCCGGGCGCGCGGGCTGGTCTACGAGGTCGACCGGAACGGTAACCAGTGGGCCTGGCTCGGGGATCCCGCCGCGGGGGACGCCGTCGTCACGGGGTCGCACCTCGACTCCGTGCCCGACGGGGGCGCCTTCGACGGGCCCCTCGGGGTCGTGTCCTCCTTCGCCGCACTCGATGAGCTCCGCGGGCGCGGCGTGCGGTTCAGTAAGCCCCTCGCGATCGTCAACTTCGGTGACGAGGAGGGCGCCCGGTTCGGGCTCGCCTGTGTCGGGTCGCGGCTCACCTCCGGCGCGCTCACCGTCGAGCAGGCGCACCGGCTGACCGACGGCGACGGCATCACCCTGCCGCGGGCCATGGAGGCCGCCGGGTACGACCCCGACGCCATCGGCCCCGACCCGGAGCGGCTCGCCCGCATCGGTGCCTTCGTCGAGCTGCACGTCGAGCAGGGGCGTGCCCTCGACCTCTCCGGTGACCAGGTCGGCATCGCCAGCGCCATCTGGCCGCACGGCCGGTGGCGGTTCGACTTCCGGGGCGAGGCCAACCACGCCGGCACCACGCGGCTCGTGGACCGGCGCGACCCCATGCTGTCGTACGCCGAGACCGTGCTCGCCGCCCGCCGTGAGGCCCAACTCGTCGGTGCCGTCGCGACGTTCGGCAAGATCGTCGTCGAGCCTAACGGCGTCAACGCCATCCCCTCCCTGGTCCGCGGCTGGCTCGACTCCCGCGCGGCCGACCAGGAGCGCCTGGACCAGGTGGTCGGCGGGATCGAGAAGGCGGCCCGCGAGTACGCGGACGCCCACGGCATCGACCTCGACATCGTCCGGGAGTCCTTCACCCCCGTCGTCGAGTTCGACCACGCCCTGCGCGACGAGCTCGTCCGCATCCTCGGCAAGGGCAGGGACGGCGACCTCACGGTCCCCGTCCTGGGCACCGGCGCGGGACACGACGCCGGGATCCTCTCCGGGAGCATCCCGACCGCCATGCTGTTCGTGCGCAACCCCACGGGCGTCTCGCACTCCCCGGCCGAGTTCGCGGCCGAGGACGACTGCGTGGCCGGGGTGACCGCACTCGCCGACGTACTGGAAGGGCTGGCCTGCACGTGACGCACCCCCACACGCAGACGTACTGGCTGGAGCACGCCTGGCTCGACACCCACGTCGAGCCGGGCGTCGCCCTGGAGGTGACCGACGGCCGCATCACCGCCGTCCGCACCGATTTCGACACCCCGCCCCCCGGCGCCGAGATCCTCCGCGGACTCACCCTCCCCGGCCTCGCCAACGCCCACAGCCACGCCTTCCACCGCGCCCTGCGCGGCACCGTCCAGGTCGGCTCCGGCACCTTCTGGACCTGGCGCGAGATCATGTACTCGTTCGCCGACCGCCTCACGCCCGACACGTACCACGCGCTCGCCCGCGCGGTGTACGCGGAGATGGCGCTGGCGGGTGTCACGGCGGTCGGCGAGTTCCACTACGTGCACCACGCCCCGGGCGGCACCCCGTACGCCGACCCGAACGCCATGGGCGAGGCCCTCATCGCGGCCGCCGCCGACGCCGGTATCCGTATCACCCTCCTCGACACCGCCTACCTTTCCTCCGGCTTCGGGCAGCCCCCCAACATCCACCAGCTCCGCTTCTCCGACGGCAGCGCGGACGCCTGGGCGGAACGCTGTTCAGTTCTCAAGGACCGTGATCACGCGCGGATCGGTGCGGCCATCCACTCCGTACGGGCCGTCCCCGCCGGCCAGTTGGCCACGGTGGCGCGGTGGGCCGAGGAGCGGCGGGCCCCGCTCCATGTGCACCTGTCGGAGCAGACCGCGGAGAACGACGCCTGCCGGGAAGCCCACGGGCTTACCCCGACCCGCCTCCTCGCCGACCACGGCGTGCTGGGCCCGCGCACCACCGGCGTCCACAACACGCACCTCACCGACGAGGACATCGCTCTGCTCGGCGACACCGGCACCGGCACCTGCATGTGCCCGACGACCGAACGGGACCTCGCGGACGGCATCGGCCCCGCCGTCGCCCTCCAGCGCGCCGGCTCCCCGCTCTCCCTCGGCTCCGACAGCCACGCCGTCATCGACCTGCTCGAAGAGGCACGCGCCATGGAACTCAACGAGCGCCTGCGCACCCGCACCCGGGGTCACTGGACGGCAGCCGCCCTGCTCCGGGCAGCCTCCGCCGACGGCCACGCGGCCCTCGGCTGGGACGAGGCGGGCACCATCGAGGCCGGCGCGCTCGCCGACCTCACGACGATCGCGCTCGACTCGGTCAGAACAGCGGGCCCGCTGCCCAGGCTCGGCGCCGAGACGGCCGTATTCGCCGCGACAGCAGCGGACGTACGCCACACGATCGTCGGAGGCCGGCACGTCGTACGAGACGGGGCGCACGCCCTCGTACCCGATGTGCCGCAGCAGCTGGCGGCAGCCGTCGAAGCACTGCGCGGCTGACGCCCGTAGACCTGAGCCCCCACGAGGACGCCATGAGCAGCACGACCGGCAAGACCACTGCCATCACCAACATCGCCACGCTTGTCACCAACGACCCCTCCCTCGGTGACGGTTCTCCCCTCGGTCTGATCCAGGACGCGGCCGTCGTCATCGACGGCGACCGCATCGCGTGGACCGGTGAATCAAGGAAAGCACCCGCCACTGACAATCGGGTCGACGCCGAGGGCAGGGCGGTCCTCCCGGGCTTCGTCGACTCCCACTCGCACCTGGTCTTCGCGGGCGACCGCACGCAGGAGTTCAACGCCCGCATGTCGGGCCGCAGCTATACGGCGGGCGGCATCCGCACCACCGTCGCCGCCACCCGAGCCGCGAGCGACGCGGACCTGGAGGCGAACCTCACCCGCTACCTCGCCGAGGCCCTCCGCCAGGGCACGACCACCTTCGAGACGAAGTCGGGCTACGGCCTCACCGTCGAGGACGAGGCCCGCGCTCTTCGCATCGCGTCGGCGCACACCGACGAGGTCACCTACCTCGGCGCGCACATCGTCTCGCCCGACTACGCCGACGACCCCGCCGCCTACGTCGCCCTGGTCACCGGCGAGATGCTCGACGCCTGTGCCCCGTACGCCCGTTGGGTCGACGTCTTCTGCGAGAAGGGTGCCTTCGACGGCGACCAGGCCCGCGCGATCCTCATGGCCGGCAAGGCGAAGGGCCTGCACCCGCGCGTCCACGCCAACCAGCTCTCGTACGGCCCCGGCGTCCAACTGGCCGTAGAACTCGACGCGGCGAGCGCCGACCACTGCACCCATCTCACGGACGCGGACGTCGACGCCCTGGCGAGCGGCGCCACGGTCGCCACCCTCCTCCCCGGCGCCGAGTTCTCCACCCGCGCCCAATGGCCCGACGCCCGCCGCCTGTTGGACGCGGGCGTCACGGTCGCCCTCTCGACGGACTGCAACCCGGGCTCGTCCTTCACGTCCTCCGTACCCTTCTGCATCGCCCTGGCGGTACGGGACATGGGGATGACCCCGGACGAGGCGGTGTGGTCGGCCACAGCGGGCGGGGCAAGGGCGTTGAGGCGCGACGACATCGGCCGCCTCACCCCCGGAGCCCGAGCCGACCTGACCCTCCTCGACGCCCCGAGCCACGTCCATCTCGCCTACCGTCCGGGCGTACCGCTGGTCAGCGCGGTGTGGCGGCGGGGCGTACGCGAGGTCTGAGCCGCGAACAACGGCCGTCAGCCGCACGGCACTTGTTCGCCCCCGTACGGTCTACGCCCGCCCCGCCCGCCACCGCTGCCCCCCACTCCCACTGAGCGCCACCAACGACAGCTCGTCGTCTCCGGTGGCCGGGGTGAGGGCCGTCGCGAGGGCGATCGCCGGGCGGATCGTGCCGTCGGGGTCGATCGTGAAGCGCAGGTTGTCGCCGTTGGCGCCGTCGACCGACGCGCACTCCCAGATGCCGACGCCGTTGTCCACGTCACCCCGGCTGTCGAGGCAGAAGTCGGAGTCGGCGGAGGACTGGAGGACGTTGCGGTCGGTGTCGAAGCGCCAGCGTTGGGTGGGGGAGGAGGTGCACGGCGCCGTGATGACGTCGATGCCCTTCTCCAGGGTGCCGTCGCGGATGTCCAGGCACAGGCCGGAGGAGACGTTCACGACCTGGGCGTAGGAGCCGCCCGGCGGTCGTGCGATCGGAGTCGGGGACGGGGTCGGTGAACTCGGCGGCTTCGAACTCCTCGTGGGGGAGGGGGACCTGGAGGTCGGTGAGGGCGACGGGGTCGGTTGCGGGGGCGGCGAGACGGTCACCGTCACCGGGGGCTGTGACGGCGTGGTGCTGGTCGCCGAGGCCGCCGTCTCCTGGGAGGGTGAGCCGCCCGACGGCAACAGGAAGAACAGCAGCGGTATCAGGGCCACGCCCAGTGCCGCCGACGCCAGCACGAAGCGGCGGGACGGGGGCCAAGGGCCCGTGGGTGTACGGCCGTTGGCGATCGGCTCGCGCGCGTTGCTTGTGACGTACGCCCGGCCGGCCCAGGGCAGCAGACCCTCGGCCAGGGCGGTGCGCGGGTGGTCGCGCAGGGCGGACAGTTCCTCGTACGCCGTCGTGCAGTGGGCGCACAGCGCCATGTGGGCGTGCAGGTCGGGGCTGGAACGGGGCGTGTCCGGTCGTACCGCCTCCTCAATCAGCCGCCGGAAGTCGCCGCAGCGCGGATCGTCCGAGGCGGCGAGGCGGGAGCGGAGGCAGGCCTGGGCCAGGGACTGCAGGGCCGGTCCGGTGTCGTACGTCACGTCCTCGCGGCTGATGCCGAGCAACGCGGCTGTCCTGGCGGCGGGTTCACCCTCGACGACGCCGTACCAGACGAGGCCCTGCGCGCGGGACGGGAGGGACCGGAAGGGGGCCAGCATGGGGGGTGCCGGGCCGTCCGGGCCCGCTGTGTTCAGTACGAGGAGCAGGCTCGGTTCGAGGCTCGCGGACCGTTCGTCCGCTGCCCACGTCGCCGCCGACCGGTGGGTCAGCAGGAGGAGTTGGTGCCGCCAGGGCACGCCCGGGTCGATGCCGCGTGCCGTCTCCCGGGCCGCGAGCGTGAACACCTGCGCGGCCAGCTGCGCCGCCGCCGACTCGCTCGTCGTGCACAGCCGGGCGAGGGCGAGGACCGACGGGCGGTGGCGCTCGCGGAGTTCGTGCAGCGCCGAGTAGGCGGTGGCGGTGTCGGCCCGCAGCAGCTCGGTGAGCCGCGCGTCGGGCGCGCCACCGTGCATCCCGTTGACGCCGTGCGCCATCCCTGGCCTCCTCGCACCCCCGTGCAGCCGCTCTCCCCCGTCCTGACGTACCAGCCAGTTTGGAGTGACCGTCGTGACGGTGGGGTGCCTTTGGGGAAAATGAGGGAGCGGCCCGGCCAGGTCGGCCGGACCGCTCTCCATTCATCGTCCTCAAGTCACCGCTCTTGTACGGCGGTTCGACCGTCACTCCTCGACGGTCAGCCCCTTCCGCAGCCGCACCAGCGTCCGCGACAGCAGGCGCGACACATGCATCTGCGAGATGCCGAGCTCGTCGCCGATCTCCGACTGGGTCATGCCCGCGACGAAGCGCAGCGAGAGGATCTTCCGGTCCCTGGACGGGAGTTCGGCGATCAGCGGCTTCAACGACTCGACGTACTCGATGCCTTCGAGCCCGTGGTCCTCGTAGCCGATGCGGTCCGCGAGCGCGCCCTCGGAGTCGTCCTCCTCCGGCTGCGCGTCCAGCGACGACGCGGTGTACGCGTTCGACGCCGCCATGCCCTCGACGACCTCGTCGTTGGAGATGCCGAGCCGTTCCGCCAACTCGCCGACCGTGGGGGCGCGGTCGAGTTGCTGGGCCAGTTCGTCACCGGCCTTGGCGAGGTCGAGCCGGAGTTCCTGCAGGCGGCGCGGTACGCGCACCGACCACGACGTGTCGCGGAAGAAGCGCTTGATCTCGCCGATGATGGTCGGCATCGCGAAGGTGGGGAACTCCACACCGCGACTCAGCTCGAAGCGGTCGATCGCCTTGATCAGGCCGATGGTGCCGACCTGGATGATGTCCTCCATCGGCTCGCTGCGGGAGCGGAAGCGGGAGGCGGCGAACTTGACCAGCGCGAGGTTGAGTTCGACGAGCGTGTTGCGGACGTACGAGTATTCGTGCGTGCCTTCTTCGAGGGACTCCAGCCGCTCGAAGAGGGTCTTGGACAGGGCTCGTGCGTCTACCGGCCCCACCTCGTCGTAGGGCGGGATCTCGGGCAGGCCCTCAAGGCCCTCAAGTGCCTCAGGCCCTGCGTGGCCCTCGATGGGATCCCGTTGTTCCGGAAGGGGTGTCGACGTCGCCTGCTGGGTATGCGATCCGTCGAGCCGGGGTGACATGGTGTCCTCCATCGTTCTCGGCTTATGGCTGCCGATGCCATTGCGTGCACTGCGGTGTGCGGCGCCTCCAAAGCCGGTCGAGTCGAAAAAGTGTCTCTACTAGCCCTACCCGGTTTCGCGACCCCACCGCAAGTGTGTTCTGTAGGCATATGTCTGTTTGTGGGCGGTTGTTCGGGTGTCGAAGGGTGTAGGGAAGGCGTAGTGTTCGAGGGCGTCAGTCAGCGGCGCTATGACAGCCACGGACAGCCATGGGTAGCCATGGACGGCCGTGGGCAGTCATGGACGACCATGACAGCTATGACAGCCAAGACGTCGGGAGTGAGAGACGGCATGGACCGCGGGACAGTCGGCAGCGCACAGTCGGGCCGGCTTCTGGTCGAAGTGCGGCAAGAGGGCTCCAGCGCCGTCTTGACCCCGGCGGGTGAGCTGGATCACCACACCGCCGATCTGTTGCGTGAGCCACTTGAGGACTGCCTTCGCAAAGGGCATGCGCGGCTGGTGGTGGACTGCTCCCGGCTGGAGTTCTGCGACTCGACCGGGCTCAATGTGCTGCTCGGGGCGCGGCTGAAGGCGGAGGCCGCCGGGGGCGGGGTGCACCTCGCGGGGATGCAGCCCGTGGTTGCACGGGTGTTCGAGATCACGGGGGCGGATGCGGTCTTCACCGTCCACGAATCGCTGGCGGATGCCTTGGCCGACGAGACCGGCTGAGTCGGCGGTTTCCGGGCGCAATGTCCCCCGTGTCGAATGTGGGGGGTGTTCTGCGGTTGCGGTCGGGCAGGAGACATCCTGTACCTGTCGGCCGCGTGGGAGCGGGGGCGCCCTGGAACTCCGGAGAGTCCGTTGAACGAAGTGGCACGTAGCGCACGTACTGACCGTGCCTGATTGTTTGAATCGTGAACTGGTGAATCGGTGAGGTGAAGCGCTGATGAGCACCACCCGGCCGGGTGCGTCCGAGTCCGAGGGGGGCGCGGCCGTACCGCCCGCCGGCCGTCAGGTCCGCAGGCTGAACTTCGATGGCGAGAGCGGCGTCGTCCCGCTCGCACGCGACTTCGCCCGCCAGGCCCTGTACGCGTGGGGCTGGCTCCCCGCCGCCGGCGCCGACCAGCGGGCCGCCGCGGAGGATGTGCTGCTCGTCGTCTCCGAGCTGGTCACCAACGCCTGCCTGCACGCCGAGGGCCCGGACGAACTCTGGATCACCTGCGACAACAAGGTGATCCGCGTCGAGGTCTCCGACCGCGGCACGGGCCAGCCGTCCCCCCGCACCCCACACCGCGCGGGCCGCCCCGGCGGCCACGGCATGTTCATCGTCCAGCGGCTGTGCCTGGACTGGGGCGTCGTGCGGACGCCGGGGGCCGCGGGCAAGACGGTGTGGGCGGAGCTGGGGGCTCCGGCTTAGCTCGGGTTACCCCGGGTAGGTCCTCCGTCGCGGTCTCCACTCGAACCCCCTTTCGTGCACGCCGGATCGTCACACATCCGGCGCGCGCACTCTCTTCCTTCCTCGCGACCCCGGGCGTACCTTGACGGCCGATCTGATGTGCCGTCAGGAATCACGTTCGGTAATGACGTTCGGTAATGACGTTCGGGAATGAGGGGACCGTGTCGTACCAAATACGAACCGCAGCGCTCGCGTCCGTCGCGGCCCTGGCCGGCTCGGCGGTATTGATGGCCGCCCCCGCGGCGCGGGCCGAGGTGGTCGACGTCAACTATCAGTGCAAGACGCCGATCGGTGACAAGTCCGCCGTCTCGCCCATCGACATCAAGGGCGTCAAGAGCGGCAGCTCCTACAAGATCACCATGTCCTGGCAGAAGGGCGTCTCCTCCAGCCCCGTCGAGCTCGGCAAGGGTGCGGTGAACCCGAGCGCCACCATCAAACTGGGCGGCGCCGAGAGCGGCACCCTGTCGGTGAAGGGCGCCGCCAACCAGGCCGCGATCCCCGCCAACACCCCGATAAAGATCAACGACTTGAGCGGGACGTACACCCCGAAGAAGACCGGCAAGGTCACCTTCACGGCGGCCATCCTCACCATCGAGGCGCTCGGTACGACCACCACGTGCACGCCCTCCAACAACCCCGGCCCGTCGCTCACCCTCGACGTCACGGCAGCGGGCGGTGGCTCGGGCGGGTCCCAGAGCGGCACCGACTCCGGCTCCGCACTCCCGCAGACCGGCCCCGAGGACTCGGCCATCGCGCTGGGCACGCTCGGAGGCACGGTCCTGCTCACGGGCGCGGCGGGCGCGCTGTGGCTGACCCGGCGGAACCAGCGGGTCCAGGCGGCACGCGTACGACGTTGAGTCATCCGTATGACAGTTGGAGCCGCCGATGTCGTCGCCGTTCGCCGCCCGTGTCCTGGGCCTGACCTTGCTCGCCGTGCTGTGGTCCGCCCCGACGGCCACAGCCGCCGGGAGTTGGTCCCTCACGCCCTCCGGTGGCAGGCCCGTCCTCTACGCCGAGGGCGCCCCCGGAACGGTCCTCCAGGACACGGTGTCCGTGACCAACCGAGGCGACAAGGCCATCACCGTACGGCTGCACGCCGACGGCGTCACCTTCGCGGACGCCACCGTACGCGTCCCCGCCCGCACCCGCGCCGACGTCCCCTTCACGGTGTCCGTTCCGTCCGACGACCGCAGCACCGAGATCGTCGCCCGCGACACCGACGGCGGCACCCGGCAGACCCGCCTCCAACTCCGCGCCAGTATCCCGGAGTTGTCCGCGCTGACGGTCGAGCACGTCACCGTCGGCGCCGACCGCATCACGTACGACGTGGTCAACCGAGGCACGACCACCCTCGTACCGCGTCTGACCGTATACGCCGACGGAGTCCTCGGCCCGGTCCTCGACCGCGCCGCCCGCACCCTGCCCGTGGAACTCCGGCCGGGCCGCCGCCTCCACCTGACCGAACCGTGGCCCGACCATCCGGCCCTGGACGCGGTCGACGTACGGCTGACGGTCACGGCAGCGGGCGGGGCGCGGGACACGGCGGGGGTGTCGGCGTGGTTCGTGCCGTGGGGTGCGGTGGCGGGAGGGGCGGGTGCGGTGGTGGTGGCGGGGGTCGGTGCCGGGTGGGTCGTAGCGGTCGTACGACGTCGTAGGCGCCGTATGACTGATGGCGACTGGTCGGCCGAACACCCGCGTACGGAAGTCGAGTTGACGGGAGCTGTGACGTGAGCGGCAAGGTGCGGATGGGGGTGTTGGTGGCGGTGCTCGCGCTGCTCGTGCTGCCGGTGTCGGGGATCACCTCCGCTGTTGGCGCGGAGGCTGGGCCGACCGTCAAGCTCTCCAAGTCCCAGGCGGGGACAGGCGGTTCGATCACCGTGAGTGGCAGCGGATGGCGGGCGAAGGCGCTGCTGATGATGCTGATCTGCGGGCAGTCCGTGCCGTCGCGAGGGGTGATAGGGGGCACCAACTCCTGTGCCAACGCGGACGGTCGGGCCGTCACCACCGACGCGAAGGGCCGCTTCAGCAAGGCGTTGCCGGTGGCCGAGCCGCCCGTGCCATGCCCGTGTGTCGTGCACGTGGCGACCGTGACCGGGGCCAAGGCGGACGCGGACGCGATCTTCCAGGTCGCCGGGCACGCGGTGGAACCCCTGCCCGCCGAACCGGCCGGCGGACGGTTGTCCGTCCTCACCGACACCCGGCTCGACGGCTCGAGCGGGCTGCTGACCTGGTTCGGGTCGCCACCGGCCCGCACGCTCGTCTTCACCGTCGGCAACGTCGGCTCGGCCACCGTCAAGAACCCGGTCTTCCAAGTGGGCACCTCCCACGGCGTGTTCGCCCCGCAATGGGAGGAACAGCAGTGGCGCGGCACGGTCGCACCCGGCCAGAAGGCCCAGATCAAGCTGCCGGTGGAGCTGGCGGCGGGGGCGCACGGCGACTACACGGTCTCGTTGAAGTACGGCGGAAAGGTCCTGGCCGAACAGCCCTGGGGTGTCGGACGCCCCTGGGGCGTGACGCTGTTCTGGATCCTGGTCTGCCTGGTCGTACCGGCGGCGGTGTTCCGGGCCGGGATGGCGGTGGTGGACCGGGTACGGCCGCGTGGGAAGAAGGGTGGGGTGGTGGCGGGCGGTCGCCGTCATCGCGGGCTGCGCATGCCTGAACTCACCTTGCGCCTACCGAAGTTGAACGCGTCGGCGACCGAGGCGCACTCCTCGACATCGACATCGACATCGACATCGACATCGAAATCAACATCGACTTCGACCTTGCCGTGGTTCACCCCGGACTCGGATCCGGGCACGGCTGCTACCGGTCGGCTCTCCGCACCGCACGACGACAGCCCGACGAGTCCTACGACTCCCACCAGAAAGGGACCCACGTGAGCATGCGAAGGAGAGTCACACCGGCCACCGGGCCGAGAAGAGCGGGGGCGGTCGGGCTCGTGCTGGCGCTCGGCGGGGCGGGCGTCCTGCTGGGCCTGGCCGCCGGGCCCGCGCAGGCGGCGGAGGTGTCGTTCGCGACGCACTGTGTGCCGCCCGCCGGTATCGACCCCGTCGACGGCACCACCAAGGTGGAGATCACCGCACCGGCCACGGCGAAGGTGGGTGACGAGGTCGAGGTGGTGTGGAAGTTCGTGCAGGCGGCCTCCAAGAACCCCGACATCATCGTCCTGCCCGCGAACTCGGTCCAGCCGTCCGGCATCCTCAAGGCGGCCGGCGCGCAGACCGCCGACATCGAGATGGTCGGACCGCGCGAGAACCCCGAGATCCCCAAGGGCGGGGACATGGTGCTCTCCGACATGAAGGGCACCCTGAAACTGACGGCGCCCGGGGAGCTCGCGCTGACGCCGGACGCGTACACCGTCAACGCGATGTCGACGAATACGGAGTGCTCGCCGACGGAGACGGTGGGGTCGGCGGCGACGATCAATGTGGAGGAGGGGGACGGGAGTTCGGGCACGCCGAGTACGACTCCGGAGCCGAGCGACAGTACGTCGGCGTCGCCGTCCCCGTCCGTCACAGAGAGCGCGAGCCCGAGTGCCAGTGCCAGCGAATCGGGCGATGACGGAGACGGCCAGACCGACTTCACGGGCAAGACGGTCGACATCCCCTACACCTGCGACTCCCCCCTCGGCGAGCAGAAGGCGACGTCCCCGATCCAGATCAACGCCAAGAAGAACGGCGGGAGTTACGACCTCACCGTGCAGTTCAAGGAGTCGGTGATGGACAGCCCGGCCGACATCCCGGCGGACTCGGTCAAGCCGTCGATGGAGGTGGTCCTGGGCGGCTCCGACGAGGGCACGGTGCACGTAGAGGGCCCGACGAACTCGGAGGAGATCAAATCGGGCGACCCGATAGAGATCCCCGACCTGACCGGCACCTACAAGCCGGGAGCAACGGGAGAGTCGACGCTGTCCCCGGGCGTCCTGACGATCGAAGCCCTCGGCACGACAACGACCTGCAACCCTGACAAGACGTCGGTCTCGTTGACCCTGGACACGACGGAACAGGAGGGCGGTGCATCGGGCTCGACCGGCTCGAACTCCTCCTCAACGAGCGGTGGCCTGGCAGCAACGGGTTCGGACGACCACGCGGCCCTGAAGGCCCTGGGCCTGATGGCGGGGACGGCGGTGCTGCTGGGCGGCGCGGTGTTCACGTTTATGCCGGGGAGGCGGGTGCGGTAGGTGGTTGCGCGGTAGGTGGTTGCAGGGAGCGGGTGGTGCTGCGGGCGCGTGTTGGTGGCGTGACCGTCGGGGCCACTCGCTTCTTTGTGAGTGTCGTGCTTCCACGGCCCGGGTCAAGGGTGGCCCGGGCCGTTCCAGCACGGGTGAGAAGCGAGCGAGCGGCCCGGAAAGCGGGGGTCCCAGGTGGGTGGACGGCAGCCGTCGGCTGGGCTGTGGGCCGGAGTTGGCGGGCGCGGTGGCGTCTCGCCTGCACGCCGGGCGGGCTCGGGGGCAGACGGCCGGTGGGGTCGCGCGGGCAGCGGGACGTGGGCACACCGGCTGGGCTTGGCGGCTGTCCGCTAGTTGGGGGGCGCGCTTGGTCCCGTGGCGGTGTCCGCTGGGCGGGCTTGGCGGCTTGCCGCCGGGTGGGCGGGGCGCGCGGCGGCGGGGTGGTGGAGTGCGGGACCGGGCTCGGCGGCGTGCGGTGGGTGCTTGGGGACGGGGCGGTGGCCGGGAGGGCATGGGATTGCCACGCCCGGGGTGCGGTGGTGGGCCGTGTCGCGGTGATTGGCCCCTTTGGACCAGGCGGTGAGAGGAAAACCCCAGGTCAGCACTTCTGGGTGTGGTCCAAAGGGGCCAATCACTTCCTCTCGCTTCCTCCCGCGTGACGGGTGAGGCCGCTGTGACTGACGGGGCGTGGCCTCGCCTCTCCACCGTCCACCCGCGCCACGCCCCGACCGCCCAGCTCGCCCCGTGCTCCTCCGTTGCAAGCTGCCTAGCCTGCCTGGCGTGGCGCCACCAGGCGGCCACGCATCCCCTCGCATCGCAGGCCGCTGGACTCGCCCGGCGTGCCGCCACTCGGCTGCCGCGCACCCTCACCGGCGGATCGCCGCTAAGCCAGCCCGGCGTGCAGGCGAGGCGCGACCGCGCCCGCCAACCCCGGCCCCCCATACAGCCGACGGCATTCGCCGGCCAACCTGGGACCCCCGCTTTCCGGGCCGCTCGCTCGCTTCTCACCCGTGCTGGAGCGAGCCGTGTCAAGGGGCGGCCGAAGGCGACGCGTAGCGCCCTTTACTCGGCTCGTGGAAGCACGACACTGACAAGGAAGCGAGTGGCCTCAGCGGCGACGTCTCGAAGAAGCCAGGAGTGAACGTCCCCGCCCACTGGCACCCCCTCAACTGTCAGCCCGTACCCGCGCAAAGATCACGACGAGCAGTACAGCCACGGCTGTAGTCGAAGGCTGCCCGAGCCGCGTTCCGCCGATCCGCGAGTTGCCGGCAGGTCTCGCAGCCGTCCATGGGCAGGGGCGCGCGGCTCATGTCGTATGGCGGCGAGTACGACGGTCCGGTCGGGGCGTGCGCACCCGTCGGCTTCTCCCGTGCTTCCCGCAACTCCCGCTAACAGTCACCGACTTCACCGCGACGGTCCGTCTCCCCCGCCGCCTGAGCTTCAGGGTTTGCCGATGTCGACCGCCCACACCCCCGTGCCGTCGTAGGCCTCGGGCGTGGCGGTAAGTACCTGACCTTCGGCCGCTCCCGTGGCTGCCGCATGGACTGCGTGCCCGTAGGCCCACTCCAGGCCTGCGGCCACCGCTTGCTCGACCGAGGCGGCACCCGCGAAATCCAGCGGCAGGAACTCCAGGCCGGGCAGCGCACCGACGTGGGCTGCCGCGCCGGGGAGTTGAAGACTCGCGGCTACCAGACATAACGCTGGGATGTGTGCGCGCTGCTCGGGATCGTCCACCTCGACGACGGCTAGGCCGGACAGCAATCGATGGCCACGGCACAGGGCGATGACAGCCGTGTGGTCCAGGATGATCACCGGCGTTCCCCCAGTTGCCCGGACGCGATCGCGGCACGCCACTCCTGCGCCGCCCGTACGTCGGCCTCTGTGAAGTCGTCGCACAGGTTGGCCCGGACATAGGCGACGGCTCGGGCTGTGCGCTCCGCGCGCTCCTCCTCCGTGGGCGTCGAGGCGACGACGCGCTCCACATAGGCGCGCGTGCTCAGGCCGCGTTCTTCGGCGAGGGTGCGCAGACGATCCCTTATCGATTCACTGATCTTGATCGTGGTGTCAGCCATGACGCAAGAATACAAGTGAATACCGGAGCGTGCGGGGAAAACCAAAAGGCCGCCACACCAACCGGTGCAGCGGCCCTCGGCAAAACCCTGGACGGTGTGCGTCAGCGCACGTCGCCCATAAGCTCCTTCACCTCGCCCCGGTACATCCACACCGCGACACCGGCGATGACAGCGAGCGTGGCCTCCAGGGCGACGATCCCCGTCTTGTTGAGGTCGACCCCGGCGATGGACAGCAGCCCCGTCGTAGCGTCGCCGGCCGTGACCGCGAGGAACCAGACGCCCATCATCTGGGAGGCGTACTTCGCGGGGGCCATCTTTGTCGTGACCGAGAGGCCGACCGGAGACAGGGTCAACTCGCCTACCGTCTGGACGAAGTAGATCGCCACCAGCCACATCGCGGCCGCCTTCGTGCCGTCCTCGGCGATCGAGAGCGGGGCCAGGAAGAGGAAGAAGGACGCGCCGACCAGGACCAGGCCCGACGAGAACTTGACGATCGTGCTCGGTTCCTTGCCGCGCTTGTTCAGGGCCAGCCAGAACCAGGCGAAGACCGGGGCCAGCGCCATGATCAGCACGGGGTTGACCGACTGGTACCAGGAGACCGGGAACTCCCAGCCGAACACCGTGTTGTTCGCGGAGCTGTCGGCGAAGATCGACAGGGTCGAGCCGCCCTGGTCGTAGATCATCCAGAAGACGGCCGCGGCGACGAAGAACCAGATGTACGCGGACATCGACTTCTGCTCGGCGCGGTCCAGGTCCTTGTCGCGCTTGATGCGGGTGAGGACCATGATCGGGATGATCACGCCGAGCAGGGTCAGCGGGACCAGGATCCAGTTCAGGGTGTAGTGGCCGGAGAAGCCGACGATCGCGTAGAAGACGACGGCGATGCCCGCCCAGAACGCGGCCTTGCGGAGTGTCGTGGCCTTCTCCTGAGCGGACAGCGGCGTCGGGACCACGCTTGAGCGCGGAGCGAGGTGGCGGCTGCCGATCAGGAACTGGGCGAGGCCGATCGCCATGCCGACGGCCGCGAGCGCGAAGCCCAGGTGCCAGTTGACGTTCTCACCGATGGTGCCGATGACCAGCGGCGCGGCGAACGCGCCGGCGTTGATGCCCATGTAGAAGACGGTGAAGCCACCGTCGCGGCGGGCGTCGTCCGGGCCCTCGTAGAGGTGGCCGACCATCGTGGAGATGTTGGCCTTCAGCAGACCCGAGCCGATCGCGACGAGGCCGAGGCCGGCGTAGAAGGTGCCGGACGAGGGCAGCGCCAGCGTCAGGTGGCCGAGCATGATGATCGCGCCGGAGACGGCGACGGTCTTGCGGGGACCCCAGACGCGGTCGCCGAACCAGCCGCCGGGCAGGGCGAGCAGGTACACCAGCGACACGTAGACGGAGTAGATCGCGGTCGCGGTGGCCGCACTGAGGTGCAGGCCGCCCGGGGCAACCAGGTACAGCGGGAGCAGAGCCCTCATGCCGTAGTAGGAGAATCGCTCCCACATCTCGGTCATGAAGAGAGTGGCCAGTCCGCGGGGGTGGCCGAAGAAGGTCCTTTCGGAACCGGGGGTGCCCGGAGTCACCGAGTCCTTCGTCAGGCTGGACGCCATGGTCGTTCCTTGCTGGTTCGGGACGCGCTGCAAGAGCGGTTACGCGCCCGGTGGGGGGCGGCCGGCACCGGCGGTTCGGTCCGTCCACCCCACGCCCAGGGGAGTCCGCTCCGGATCACGAAGCGGTGGACGGTGACCACCGGGATCCACGCCCCAGGTCACGTCGCTGACGTGCCGAGGCCCGGCCACAGGTCATTCCTTTCAAGGCTGGCCGTGGCCAGCCCGCACACAAAAGAGACCTTCAGCGTCAATTCCTCGCCAAAGGTCCCCGGTGTTGCTACAGGCGTTGTGGTCACCATACGACAGGACACTGACGGAAATGGAAGGACTTGAGACGCGGATCACAGGTGATCAAGGAACCGCGCACATCCTTTCGAAGGTCTTCATTATCTTCTCACCCCACACCCGCAGGTTCGTGCCAATGGAACCCCGGGGGTGAATCCCATATGTCCCTGAGTAAGAAACCCCAATGCCGATCACACCTCAGGCGCACTCCCAGGCGGACTACCATCAGCTCATGACCCGTGTACTGCTCGCCGAGGACGACGCGTCCATCTCGGAGCCGCTGGCCCGCGCACTGCGCCGGGAAGGTTACGAGGTCGAGGTGCGCGAGGACGGACCCACAGCGCTCGACACCGGACTGCAGGGCGGCGTCGATCTGGTCGTACTGGACCTCGGCCTGCCCGGCATGGACGGCCTGGAGGTGGCCCGCCGGCTGCGTGCCGAAGGCCACACCGTCCCGATCCTCGTCCTCACCGCGCGCGCCGACGAGGTGGACACCGTCGTCGGGCTCGACGCCGGCGCCGACGACTACGTCACCAAGCCCTTCCGGCTCGCCGAACTGCTCGCCCGCGTCCGGGCCCTGCTGCGGCGCGGTTCCGCCGAAGCCCAGCAGCCGCCCGCCACGCACGGCGTGCGCATCGACGTCGAGTCGCACCGCGCGTGGATGGGCGACGAGGAACTCCAGCTCACCGCCAAGGAGTTCGACCTGCTGCGCGTCCTTGTACGGGACGCGGGGCGGGTCGTCACGCGCGACCAGCTGATGCGCGAGGTCTGGGACACCACCTGGTGGTCGTCGACCAAGACCCTCGACATGCACATCTCCTGGCTGCGCAAGAAGCTCGGCGACGACGCGGCGAACCCCCGCTACATCGCGACGGTCCGGGGCGTCGGCTTCCGCTTCGAGAAGAGTTAGCCGCACAGGGCCCGCAGGGACCGCTACCGGTAACAGGACATGCGCCGTCGACTCATCCAGTCCACCCTCGCCGTCGTTCTCGTGGTGATCGCCGTCTTCGGTGTGTCCCTCGTCATCGTCGAGACGCGGACCATCAGCAGCAGCGCCCAGGAGCGGGTGGACTCCGAGGCGCTCCGGCTGGCCAGCATCGTGGACAGCCGGATCATCGGCCAGGAGGAGATCACCTCCGAGATCCTCCGCAACCAGGTCACGCAGGACCGTTACGCCCTCGTCAGCATCCCCGGCCAGCAGCCGATCCGGATCGGCACCAAGCCGACGGGCGACGTCATAGAGGGCAAGGCCACCGGCGAGGAGGGGGAGACGGTCGTCGTCCAGGAGCCGCGGTCCGCGGTCACCCGGGAGGTCGGCCGCACCCTGCTGATCATCGGCGCGGTCGCCCTGCTCGCGGTGATCGCCGCGGTCCTGCTGGCCGTACGGCAGGCCAACCGCCTCGCCTCCCCGCTCACCGACCTCGCGGAGACCGCGGAACGCCTCGGCTCGGGCGACCCGCGACCACGGCACAAGCGGTACGGCGTCCCCGAGCTGGACCGGGTCGCGGACGTCCTCGACTCCTCCGCCGAGCGCATCGCCCGCATGCTCACCGCCGAGCGCCGCCTCGCCGCCGACGCCTCCCACCAGCTCCGTACGCCTCTCACCGCCCTCTCCATGCGGCTGGAGGAGATCACCCTCACCGACGACCCGGACACGGTGAAGGAGGAGGCGACCATCGCGCTCGGCCAGGTGGAACGGCTGACGGACGTGGTGGAACGGCTCCTGACGAACTCCCGTGACCCCCGCACCGGCAACGCCGTCACCTTCGACCTCGACGAGGTCATCCAGCAGCAGCTCGCCGAGTGGCGCCCCGCCTACCGCGGTCATGGCCGCGCGATCGTCAGCTCCGGCAAGCGGCACCTCCAGGCGGTGGGTACGCCGGGCGCGGTCGCGCAGGTGCTGGCGGCGCTGATCGAGAACTCCCTCATGCACGGCGGCGGCACCGTCGCGCTGCGCACCCGTGTCACCGGAAACCAGGCCGTCGTCGAGGTCACGGACGAGGGGCCCGGCATCCCCGCCGACCTCGGCGCGCGGATCTTCGAGCGGGCGATCAGCGGCCGCAACTCGACGGGCATCGGCCTGGCGGTCGCGCGTGACCTCGCGGAGGCCGACGGGGGACGCCTGGAGATGCTGCAGACGCTGCCGCCGGTGTTCGGACTGTTCCTGTCCCGTACGCCGGTGAAGCGGCCTCCGCTGGAGGACGAGCCGACGGTCCGCTGAACCTCAGCGGAGCGACGGGCTGTCGGCTGAGCGGACCTCGGAAGTGCCGCGATGGGCCGTCGATCGTCTGCGGCACCATCGTGGCTGGTCGCGCAGTTCCCCGCGCCCCTTCAGGGCGCTGCCGAAGCGCACCCGACATGCTTAGCGCGCCGAGCGCACCGTCGGCTTCGCCTTCGCTTCCTCCAGGAACGATTCCGCGCTCGCGACGGCCTCCTTGGCCGGCAGCGTCTTGAACACCCACGTCCGGTACGACCAGAACCGGAACAGCGTGGCTATGCCGATGCCGACGACCTTGAAGATGTTGCGCTGCAGCGAGCTGTCCCAGCCGAACCCGTAGATCGCGGCGTAGAGGATGCCGGTCTCGATCACGAGACCCACCGCGCTGAACGCCAGGAACAGCGAGAGCTCCTTGGTGCGGGCGCTCTTGTCGCGGTCGCGGTACGTGAAGTAACGGAACCCGACGTAGTTGCAGGCGATGGCGACGACGGTGGCGATGACGTTGGCGCGCACGGCCGCGAGGCTCGTGGTGTGCCAGAGCAGGTTGGAGACGCCGAAGTTCACGACGGTGCCCAGGGCACCCACCGCTCCGAACTTGGCGACCTCACGCGCGAGCCGGTCGAAGCGCTGTCGAACCGTCGAGGAACCCTGTCCCATGGCTGTCCAGGCCCCCATACGTCGGTTACGTCAACTCAGCCATGCTAACCACCCCCCATGGCAAACGCCTGTGGACCGGCTCACAGGAAGGGAACAGGACGGGAAGAGGTCGGGAAGAGGTACGGAAGAGGCCGGTAAGAGCCGGTAAGAGGGACGGAAACCGGCCTCCGTGGCGCGGCCGATACCCTAGGGGCGTGACGTTCCCGGTAGTCGGCATGGTCGGCGGGGGGCAGCTCGCTCGTATGACACACGAGGCGGGCATCCCGCTCGGCATCAAGTTCAAGCTCCTCAGTGACACCCCTCAGGATTCCGCGGCACAGGTCGTGAGCGACGTCGTCATCGGCGACTATCGCGATCTGGACACGCTGCGTGACTTCGCGCGGGGCTGCGATGTGATCACCTTCGATCACGAACACGTACCCACCGAGCACCTGCGTGCCCTGGAGGCGGACGGCATCCCCGTGCGCCCCGGGCCCGACGCGCTCGTGCACGCCCAGGACAAGGGCGTGATGCGCGCGAAGCTCGACGAGATCGGCGTGCCGTGCCCACGGCACCGCATCGTGACCGATCCGCAGGACGTGGCGGCCTTCGCCGCCGAGGGGGACGGTTTCCCCGTCGTCCTCAAGACCGTCCGCGGTGGCTACGACGGCAAGGGCGTGTGGGTCGTGGACTCCGTCGAGGAGGCCGAGGCCCCCTTCAAGGCCGGTGTGCCGGTCCTGGCCGAGGAGAAGGTCGACTTCCTGCGGGAGTTGGCGGCGAACGTCGTCCGCTCGCCGCACGGCCAGGCGGTCGCGTATCCGGTCGTCGAGTCCCAGCAGGTGAACGGCGTGTGCGACACCGTGATCGCGCCGGCCCCCGACCTCGACGAGACGCTCGCGCTGCAGGCCGGGGAGATGGCCCTGCGCATCGCCAAGGAACTCGGTGTCGTCGGCCACCTCGCCGTCGAGCTGTTCCAGACCCGCGACGGCCGCATCCTCGTCAACGAACTGGCGATGCGCCCGCACAACTCGGGCCACTGGACCCAGGACGGCGCGATCACGAGCCAGTTCGCCAACCACGTACGGGCCGTCCTCGACCTGCCCCTCGGCGACCCGCGCCCGCGTGCCAAGTGGACGGTCATGGCGAACGTCCTCGGCGGCGACTACCCGGACATGTACTCGGCGTACCTGCACTGCATGGCCCGCGACCCCCAGCTGAAGATCCACATGTACGGCAAGGACGTGAAGCCCGGCCGCAAGGTCGGCCACGTCAACACCTACGGCGACAACCTGGACGATGTCCTTGAGCGTGCCCGTCACGCAGCCGGTTATCTGAGAGGCACGATCACCGATTGACCTCGGCCTCTCCCCGTTGGGGAGGGGTCTGTCATGGCTCGCGCCATGATGCTTCCTGCTTCATCGCCGACTGCCCGCCCGGAGGAACTCCGTTGGGGTCTTACACCGGCTCCACAGGCCGACACCGCCAGCCCGGCGGCCAGAATGGTCTTAGCGGCATTGTGGTCCCGGTCGTGCTGGGTGCCGCAGCCCTCGCATGTCCATCGGCGGACGTGCAGGGGCAGCCCATCGCGGATCAGGCCGCACGCGGAGCAGGTCTTGCTCGACGGGAAGAAGCGGTCGACCGCGATCAGTTCACGCCCGTACCAGGCGCATTTGTACTCCAGCAGGGAGCGCAACTCCGTCCACGCGGCATCGGATATCGCACGTGCAAGAGTGCGGTTGCCGAGCAGGCTGCGGACGGTCAGATCCTCGATCACGATCGTTTGGTTCTCACGAACGAGACGAGTGGTCAGCTTGTGGAGGAAGTCCCGGCGCCGGTCGGCGATCCTCGCGTGGACACGCGCTACCTTGACGCGCGCCTTCTCCCGGTTCTTGGAACCCTGAGCCTTACGGGAGAGTTCTCGCTGGGCCTTGCCAAGGCGGGCTCGGTCCTTCCGCTCGAATTTCGGATTGGTGATCTTCTCCCCGGTGGAGAGGGTGAGCAGACTGGTGAGCCCCGCGTCGAGCCCCACCGCTATGTCCGTGGCCGGTCCGGGGCCGACCCTGCTTTCGACGAGCAAGGAGACGAACCAACGTCCTGCCTTGTCCCTGGAGATCGTGGCCGTGGACGGTTCGACGCCCTCGGGAAGAGGGCGCGACCACACGATGGCCAACGGATCACGCATCTTCGCCAAGGTCAGCTCCCCATCACGGAAGCGGAACGCGGAGCGGGTGTACTCGGCAGAGGCTTTCGATCTCTTCTTGGACTTGAAGCGCGGATGGCGGGCCCGTTTGTCGAAAAACGCCGCGTACGCGCTCTGCAGATGCCGCAACGACTGCTGCAGCGGCACAGAGGATACCTGCGCCAGAAAACCGTGTCCTTCGGTCTTCTTCCACTCCGTGAGCATCGCCGACGTCTCCACGTAGGAGACCCTGCGGTGCTCCAGCGTCCACGCCCGGGACCGGGCATCGAGCGCCATGTTGTAGACCTTGCGCACGCAGCCGAAGGTGCGCGACAGCTCTGCTGCCTGCTCCGCAGTCGGATAGAAGCGGTACTTGAATGCCCGCTTCACGCACTTGGCCCCGTTGGTCCCCACACCTCACACGCTAGCGTTTTCGATGTAAGCCTGTCCGGCAGTCCGGGAATCTTCCTGTACGACGACTCGGACGAACCGCTCCCGTATGAGAGCCGGGCATCCACCCAAACCGCTCGGCTGAGCCCGAGAAGGTAAGCAAGGAGACTGAAATGAGCCCCGTTGTTGGCATCGTCATGGGGTCGGATTCCGACTGGCCCGTCATGGAGGCGGCCGCCCAGGCACTCGACGAGTTCGAGATCGAGTACGAGGTCGACGTCGTCTCCGCCCACCGCATGCCGCGCGAGATGATCGCGTACGGCGAGGAGGCGGCCGGGCGTGGGCTGAAGGTGATCATCGCCGGGGCGGGGGGTGCCGCGCACCTGCCCGGCATGCTCGCCTCCGTGACCCCGCTGCCCGTGATCGGCGTCCCGGTGCCGCTGAAGTACCTCGACGGCATGGACTCGTTGCTGTCGATCGTGCAGATGCCGGCCGGTGTCCCCGTCGCGACGGTCTCCGTCGCCGGGGCGCGGAACGCCGGGCTCCTCGCGGCCCGGATCCTCGCCACGCAGGACGACGAACTCCTGGGCCGGATGCGGGAGTTCCAGCAGGAGCTGAACGACCAGGCCACGGAGAAGGGCAAGCGGCTGCGGGCCAAGGTCGAGGGCGCGGGCGGCTTCGGGTTCGGGGCGGGGTCCGGGTCCGGCGCGGGTTTCGGCGCCGGTTTCGGGAAGTGACGCGCGTGACGTCCCCCTCTCTCGGGCAAGCCCGGGAACTGCTCCGGGAGTTCCCCGTCGTCGACGGTCACAACGACCTGCCCTGGGCCCTGCGCAAGCAGGTCCGTTACGACCTCGACGCCCGCGACATCGCCGTACACCAGAACGCGCACCTGCACACCGATCTGCCGCGGCTGCGTGAGGGCGGGGTAGGGGCGCAGTTCTGGTCGGTGTACGTGCCCTCGGACGAGCCGGGGCCGGTCGAGGCGACGCTCGAACAGATCGACTGCGTACGGCAGTTGCAGGCGCGGTACCCGGCGGAGCTGGCGCCCGCGGCGACCGCCGCCGAGATGGAGACGGCGCGGCGGGACGGCCGTATCGCCTCCCTCATGGGGGCGGAGGGTGGCCACTCCATCGCCAACTCCCTCGGCGCGCTGCGGGGGTTGTACGGGCTCGGCGTCCGCTACATGACCCTCACCCACAACGACAATGTCGACTGGGCGGACTCCGCGACGGACGACCCCGGGGTCGGCGGACTGTCGGCCTTCGGGCGTGAGGTGGTCCGGGAGATGAACCGCCTGGGCATGCTGGTCGACCTCTCCCACGTGGCGGCGACGACCATGCGGGCCGCGCTCGACACCTCCACCGCACCTGTAATCTTCTCGCACTCCTCTTCCCGGGCAGTCTGCGACCACCCCCGCAATATCCCGGACGACGTCCTGGAACGCCTTCCCGCCAACGGTGGCGTCGCGATGGTGACCTTCGTGCCGAAGTTCGTGCTCCAGGCCGCCGTCGAGTGGACGGCCGCCGCCGACGAGAATCTGCGCGCCCAGGGTCTGCACCACCTCGACACCAGCCCCGAGGCGATGAAGCTGCACCGGGCCTTCGAGGAGCGCAATCCGCGCCCGGTGGCGACCGTCTCGACCGTCGCCGACCACCTCGACCACATGCGCGAGGTCGCCGGCATCGACCACCTCGGCATCGGCGGCGACTACGACGGCACCGCCTTCACCCCGGACGGCCTGAACGACGTCTCCGGCTACCCGAACCTGATCGCGGAGCTCCTGGACCGGGGGTGGTCTGCCTCGGACCTCGCCAAGCTGACCTGGCGGAACGCGGTGCGGGTGCTGGGGGCGGCGGAGGACGTGGCGCGGGATCTTCAGACGACTCGGAGGCCGTCGAACGCGACTATCCGGGACATGGACAGACGAGCGTGGGCTGATCTTGGCTGATGTGTCGCGCATGCGAGGCGGGCGAGCGGGTGGGGGCTGTGGCTCTCTGTTGAACGCCCGCTGTTGCGGGTAGACCGTCTAAAACGTGTGGCGTTCTTTCGGGCTGAGCCTTGTTGAGGCAAGTGCGAGAGGCCCAGGGCGTGGCATCTCCGTGTGGGAGAGGGGGCGGCGTTGTCTGGGGGTCGCAGTGCGGTCGCGTGGCGGAAGAGCAGCCACAGCGGGGAAACCGAAGGTAATTGCTGTGAGATCGCGGTGTCCTCGGCGGAAGTCCGGGTGCGTGATTCCAAGCACCCGGACGGTTCTGTGCTCGCCTTCGGCCTTGATGCTTGGCGTTCGTCGATGGCCATGTTCTTGACCCCGGGCGGCGCCGGGCAGGACCATGGGTAACTCGGATCCAGCCGGATGGGCGATGAGCGGTCAGCGCGGTGG
The DNA here is from genome assembly GCF_058544905.1 of Streptomyces sp. JLBG701. Classification (NCBI taxonomy): domain Bacteria; kingdom Bacillati; phylum Actinomycetota; class Actinomycetes; order Kitasatosporales; family Streptomycetaceae; genus Streptomyces; species Streptomyces sp. JLBG701. Next base: position 4,602,716 of record NZ_CM178588.1, on the reverse strand, counting down.
ACAGTCGACGACCAGGGAGCCCGGTGTTGTCGGGTACTGCCTGGTGACCGGCGTGTTCGCGTCAGCCGCTGGGGCGGGGGCATCTCTGCTGGGCGGGAACCTGTGGGTGCGGTTGACGGCCTGGTTGACGGTATTGGTCGGAGTCGCCGCCGCCGCGGGCTGGTGGTGGGTACGTTCCCCGGTCACGGCTCGTCGATGGACGGTCGGTCTCTTGGTGCCTCCGGCAACGAGGGACGCACCGTCACGAAGAGTTTGACGAAGCTCCGGACGAGCATGGGGCCACCGCCGACACTGCCGAGCCAGCACACTTCAGGGGACACACCCATCCTGATGCCCGCGTAGGCCACCAGGGCGGCGGAGGCCGAGAAGAACAACAGCAGTGCCGCGACCGCCCGCAGGACACGTATGAGGTCGTCTATATGGGTACGTCGGCGCCGGATGTCGTTGTCGGTCTCTGTCTTGTTCAGCCGCAGTAAGCGGACGCAGGCCTCGCGGCTGCCGAGCGCGACCCGGACGAGGCTCGCGCTCCGCGGGGGCCGACCGGGCCCGGAGACGGTGGCGGGACGCGTGGAGTCGTCGCCTCGGGCACTCTTGACGCCTGGCCTCGGGCCGCGGCGCCTGTTCCTCCCCTTGTCCGTCCTCATGGCTTCCCCCGGGCCCGATGGCACGCTGCGCAGGTGTCAGGTGCGGTGCAACTGTGCGATGAGTTCGTCGATCAGCGTCAAGGTGTCCTCCTCGTTGAGCGCGTTGCTCCGTAGATCCTCGAAGCACTCTTGATAGCGGGCGACGGTCGCTCGGTCGTCGCGGATCGTGTCCACGGCTCCTGGTCCTGCCAGGTAGAGCACGTCCTCGTCGTCCTGGAAGCCCAGGAGGAAGAAACTGCTGTCCAGGCTGTCGTGCGCGCCCGCCGTGAAGGGAAGCACCCGCAGTGTGGCCCTGTGTTCCACGATCAGCTCCTTGAGAAACGACAGCTGACGGCGCATGACGGCAGGCCCGCCGAGTTGGCGGCGCAACGCCGCCTCGTCGATGATCATCTCCACCTGGGGTCCGTCTTCCTGAAGCACCCGCTCCTGCCGGGCCAGGCGCAGATCGATGCGTTGCTGGGGGCTGGCGGCTGAACGTCCGGCCTCGAAGATGGCGGCGATGTAGTCCGCGATCTGAAGGTGTCCGGGGATAAGGCTCGGGTGGTAACCCCGGATGCTGGTCGCCGCGCTCTCGTAACCCAGGTACTGGGCGAAGGGTGGGCTGATGACGTCGTTGTACTCGGTCCACCACGACTGACCCTTGCTGCCTCGGGCAGCTTCCTCCAGCTCAGCGATGGCGTCCTGGTCTTCGACCCCGTACTCCCGGAGTAGTGCGCGAAGATCCGTGACGGACAGGCTGACGGTGCCCGCCTCGATGCGGATGAGCTTCGACAGCGACCACTCCAGGGCCTCCGCCGCTTCTCGCTGGGTCAGTCCGCGCTTGTCGCGGGCCGCCTTGAGGGCGAGGCGTAGCTTGCGGCGGTTCAGGCTCGGGTCGACGGCCGTGGGCATGTTGCTCCTCTGCGGTATGACGGTCGGTGCCGTAAGGCACTGGCTCTCCGCATCGGCCATCGTGAAATGTCAAGTAGGTGTTACTGGAATGCCGTTGCCAACTAGCCACTGCCGCCAAGCTGAGTGCGTGCCGATACCGTCATTCGGGTGACTACCCGAACGACATGTGGCTAATCGCCGTTGGCTGGAGTAGGCCGCAAAAATTTCTGAGATCTTGCTGCCTTGTTGATGGAAATCAATATTTGGTGCATGAGCAACGAAAAATGCTCTGCCGGATGATTGTCCGTCAGAGGGGGTGGAGATGGAGGGTAGATCTCATGGGCTGAAGCGAAGTTCGCGTACCCCGAACGCTGCACCCACCAGGAAGCCCCCCGCGCTCCGTGCGACGGTGACCGTACAGCGATCACGACGCAGGTCACGCGACGTACGGAGCCCGGCATGGCAGACCTCCAGGACGAACTGCAGAGCACGGCCGAGGTGGGTGGGCTCGACGAGCTGACCGACCACTTCGCGGCGACGGTGGCGGCCGAGTCGTACACCCCCGTCTCCGACCCGGACACCGATCCCCTGGAGCGGGCGCACGCCATCCTCGCCGCGCATCCCGTCGCCGACGGCTACAGCGGACTGCCGTGGGCGCTGCGGCATCTGCCCTGGTTCGATCTGGAGCTCGGCGAGAGTTCCGTCGACACGGATGTGCCGCGGCTGCGTGAGGGGCACGTGGGTGCGCTGTTCTGGTCGTTGCATCTGCCGGAGGGGCTGGCCGGCGACCGGGCGGTGGGCGCCACCCTTGAGCAGCTGGACCTGGTCAAGACGGTCGTCCAGGCCCACCCCGAGGGGCTGCGGCTGGCCTGCACCGCCGGGCAGACCACCGACGCCCGCAACTGCGGCCGGGTGGCCGTGCTGCTCGGCCCCGCCGGAGCCGCCGCCCTCGGTGACTCGCTCGGCATTCTCCGCTCGCTGCACGCTCTCGGCCTGCGCGTGCTCACGCTCTCCGGCGCGTCCTGGGCGAGCGAGGCCGGGCTGACGCGGTTCGGCGAGGAGGTCGTCCGTGAGATGAACCGGCTCGGTGTGCTCGCCGACCTCTCCGGCGCCTCCGAGGACACGATCCGCCGCGCCTTCGCCGCCTCCAAGGCGCCCGTCCTGTTCACCCGCTCCGCCGCCCGCGCCCTGCGCCCGCACCCGATGAACCTCCCCGACGAACTGCTCACCGAGCTGGGCGCCGCGAAGGGCCTGTGCCTGGTGCCGCTCACCGCCGAGCAGACCGGCCCGTCCGTCCGGGACGTCGCCGACCACCTCGACCATGTGCGCACGGTCGCGGGCGTGGAGTGCGTGGGCCTGTCCGGCACCTACGACGCCGGCACCGCCCACCCCCAGGACCTGACCGACGCCTCCTGCTACCCGCACCTCATCGCGGAACTGCTGCGCCGCGGCTGGTCCGAACCCGACCTGGCGCTACTGACCTGGGGCAACGTCCAACGCGTCCTGCGCAGCGGCGACTTCACGGCCCAGGCCGTCCGCGGACGCCGCGAGCCGTCGACGTCGAAGATCGCGGAACTGGACGGGTAGCCGACGGGTAGTCAGCCGGCCTGCTCGATCCGGCAGAGGCAGAACGGATGCCCTGCCGGATCGGCGTACACCCGGAAGTCCTCCTTGTCCTCCTGGTGCAGCGGTCGCGCCCCGAGCGCCAGCACGGCGGCCTCCGCGGCGTAGACCTCCTCCCACGTCGACCCGGCGTCGAAGTCGAGGTGGAACTGCTGCGAGTTCCGGTCCGCCCGCGGCCACTCCGGCGGCGTATACCCCTCCGCCCGCTGGAAGCCAAGGCGCGGCCCGCCCGGAATCGGCAGTACGACCCACTCGTCGTCCTCCGACAGGGGCGTACCGCCCACCACCCCGGCGTAGAACGCGGCGAGCGCATGCGGGTCGGGACAGTCGAGCACGACGGTACGGAAACGTGCCACGGCAGGCATGAGGCCCTCCAGAATCTCCGCGGTTACCTTTGCTGCCGACGGTAGCGGTTACTCACGTGGCGCCGCCGACCTCGAGCCAACCAGAAGCAGGCACATCACGGCGGAGGCGGGCGTGGTGGCGGTGGCTGAGGGCTTGGACGGGGTCGGGGAAGCGGTTCGCGGTGCCTTGCTGCTCGCCGAGGGGAGGGTCATGCCGATGGTCTTACTCGTCCCCTGCGAGCTTGCCGTCGAGGCCGCCTCGTGGTGGGAGTGCGTGGGCGTCGCCGCCTGTACCGCGATTCCGGCCGTCATGTCCGGATGCACGGTGCAGTAGTAGCCGTAGGAACCGGCCGTGCCGAAGGTGAAGGTCCAGCTCTCGCCCTTGTCCAGCATGGGGGAGTGGATCGAGACGGGGCCCGAGGTGGTCTTCACGTCGTGCGGGGCCGTGTCCTGGTTGGTCCAGGTGACCGTGGATCCGGCGGGGACGGTGAGGGTCGCGGGCATGAAGGCGTACCCCTTCATGGTCACGCTGTAGGAGGCCGCAGCAGCACAAGGAAGCGGACCCCGCGCACGTGTAGATCGCCGATCACCTGCAACCGCCGTCCCCCGTCGAGGAGTTCGAGCTCGCCGGAGGTGAGTACGGCGGAGGTGTCGTCGTCCCGGTCGAGGCCCGCGAAGTCGAAGCTGAGGGACGGGTGTTCGGGCTCGTCAGGAGGCCCGTCGGGCACGGTCAGTGAGGCTTCGGTGAGGCGCAGGCGGCGGCGCCGGGTGGGCAACGGGCCGTACCAGGCGGTGAGTTCGACGATCGAGCGGCCGGCGGCCACGGCGTACCGGCCGGGGCGCGGCAGCGTGCCGGAAGGGATGGGCAGGGTGACGGTTGTCATCCCGGTTCTCCTTGGAAGCGGTTCCCGATGTGGCGGAGGTGTGGAGAATGGGACAGGCGCCGGTCCGGCCGACTGAGCCTCGGCCGGACCGGCGTCCGTCTGTACGCGTCGCGCTGGGTGGGTCAGCAGCTGGTGGTGAGGAAGTCCGTGGTGGGTGTGAGCATGTGCTCGACCCACACCGTGTGCATCTTGATGTACGAGTCGAGCGCCAGCGCGTCCTGGACCTGCTGGCCCGGGGACTGCTCCAGGTGCGCCGAGTAGAGGTGCTGGAGGATCGGCAGCAGCACGTTCTGGACGCTGGTGCACTGCTCGTCGCCGCCGTCACCGGTGCCGCCCGTGGCCGTCGGGGTGGCCGTCGGCTCGCTGGTCGGAGTGGCCGTGGGCTTGGCCGGTCCCGGTCCCCGGAACCGAGGTGCCCGGTACGGGGCTCGCCGGTGCCGTGGCCGCCGGGGGTGCGGCGGCCTGGTCGGAGCCGGAGCCGGAGCCGGAGCCGGAGGCGGCGGGGGCGCCGATACCGGAGGCGTAGCCCAGCACGATCACCACGGCGCCGACGAGCGCTCCATCGGGAGCCGTCGCTGCCCAGACGCGACAAGGCCCCGGCGTTCTCGCGCCGGGGCCCTGCCCTGCTCTGTGGAGCGTTTGCGAAGGTTTTCAGGCCGTCGGACGCCCCATCGCCCGGTAGGTCCACCCGGCCTTCCGCCACAGCGCCGGGTCGAGCGCGTTGCGTCCGTCGAGGATCAGCCGGACCGCCGCGACCTCGCCCAGTGTCGCCGGGTCCAGCTCGCGGAACTCCCGCCACTCCGTCAGGTGGAGTACGGCGTCGGCGCCCCGCACCGCTTCGACGGCCGAGTAGGCGTATCCGAGCGTGGGGAAGACCCGGCGGGCGTTCTCCATGCCCTTGGGGTCGTAGACCGTCACCTGGCCGCCCTGGAGGTGGATCTGCCCGGCGACGTTCAGCGCGGGCGAGTCGCGGACGTCGTCCGAGTCGGGCTTGAAGCTGGCGCCGAGCACGGCGACCCGCTTGCCGAGGAAGGAGCCGCCGAGGGCCTCGCGGGCCAGTTCCACCATCTGGCCGCGCTGGCGCATGTTGATCGAGTCGATCTCGCGCAGGAAGGTCAACGCCTGGTCGGCACCCAGCTCACCGGCGCGGGCCATGAAGGCGCGGATGTCCTTGGGCAGGCAGCCGCCGCCGAACCCGATACCCGCCCGCAGGAACTTCTTGCCGATCCGGTCGTCGTACCCGATGGCCTCGGCGAGCTTGGCGACATCGCCACCGGAGGCCTCGCACATCTCCGCCATCGCGTTGATGAAGGAGATCTTGGTGGCGAGGAAGGAGTTCGCGGACGTCTTCACCAGTTCGGCGGTGGGGAAGTCGGTGACGACGAAGGGCGTCCCCTCGCCGACGGGGCCGGCGTACACCTTGCGCAGCAGCTTCTCGGCCCGCTCGCTGCGCACGCCGACCACGATCCGGTCGGGGTGCAGCGTGTCGTCGACGGCGAAGCCCTCGCGCAGGAACTCCGGGTTCCAGGCAAGCTCGGCGTCCGCGCCGGCGGGTGCGTGCTCGGCGAGGTAGGCGGCCAGGCGCTCGGCGGAACCGACGGGCACGGTGGACTTGCCGACGACGAGGGCGGGGCCGGTGAGGTGGGGCGCGAGGGCCGCGAAGGCGGAGTCGACGTACGACATGTCCGCGGCGTACTCGCCGTGCCGCTGAGGCGTGTTCACACAGACGAAGTGCACGTCCCCGAAGGCGGCCACCTCGGCCCAGTCCATGGTGAAGCGCAGCCGCCCGGAGGACCCCTCGATGCCCGCGACATGCTTGCGCAGCAGCTCCTCAAGGCCGGGCTCGTACATGGGGACCTGCCCCCGCTGGAGCATCTCGATCTTCTTGGGCACGACGTCAAGGCCAAGCACCTCGAAGCCCAGCTCGGCCATGGCCGCGGCGTGCGTGGCGCCGAGGTAGCCGGTACCGATCACGGTGATCTTGAGGCTCATGGGTGCTCCAGAGAGGTACGGCGTGGGTGCGCTGCCTGAGCATAGTCGGGGCTTGCGCTAGGCCCTCAGCGGACACTTTTCCCTCTGTCGCCAAGCTCACGTATCACTCCCGTGGGCGTGCCTCTAAAATTTGGGTTACTTAACGGTAATTAGCGCCATCACCACAGATCACCACAGTGTCCTTGGAGCGTGAGAGACCTTGGCCGGATCGGCTGACTTCGACCTGTACCGCCCGTCCGAGGAGCACGACATGCTCCGCGACGCCATCCGCTCGCTGGCCGAGGCGAAGATCGCGCCGTACGCCGCCGCAGTGGACGAAGAGGCCCGCTTCCCCCAGGAGGCGCTCGACGCCCTGGTCGCCAACGACCTGCACGCGGTGCACGTACCGGAGTCGTACGGCGGCGCGGGCGCGGACGCGCTCGCCACGGTGATCGTGATCGAGGAGGTGGCGCGGGTCTGCGTCTCCTCCTCCCTCATCCCCGCGGTCAACAAGCTGGGCTCGCTCCCCGTGATCCTCTCGGGCTCCGAGGACCTGAAGAAGAAGTACCTGGCGCCGCTGGCCAAGGGCGACGCGATGTTCTCGTACGCCCTCTCCGAGCCGGACGCGGGCTCGGACGCGGCCGGCATGAAGACGAAGGCGGTCCGCGACGGCGACCACTACGTGCTGAACGGCGTGAAGCGCTGGATCACCAACGCGGGCGTCTCTGAGTACTACACGGTGATGGCGGTGACGGACCCGACGAAGCGCTCCAAGGGCATCTCGGCGTTCGTGGTCGAGAAGTCGGACGAGGGCGTCTCCTTCGGTGCCCCCGAGAAGAAGCTCGGCATCAAGGGCTCACCGACCCGCGAGGTCTACCTCGACAACGTCCGCATCCCCGCCGACCGCATGATCGGCGAGGAGGGCACCGGCTTCGCCACGGCGATGAAGACCCTGGACCACACCCGCATCACGATCGCCGCCCAGGCCCTCGGCGTCGCCCAGGGCGCCCTCGACTACGCCAAGGGCTATGTCCAGGAGCGCAAGCAGTTCGGCAAGCCGATCGCCGAGTTCCAGGGCATCCAGTTCATGCTCGCCGACATGGCCATGAAGATCGAGGCCGCCCGCCAGCTGACCTACGCGGCGGCGGCCAAGTCCGAGCGCGGCGACAAGGACCTCACCTTCCAGGGCGCGGCGGCCAAGTGCTTCGCCTCGGACGTCGCGATGGAGGTCACGACGGACGCGGTCCAGCTGCTCGGCGGGTACGGCTACACGCGGGACTACCCGGTCGAGCGGATGATGCGCGACGCCAAGATCACCCAGATCTACGAGGGTACGAACCAGGTCCAGCGGATCGTGATGGCCAGGAACCTGCCTTAATCGATTGGCGTATCGACGACGAAGCCCTCGGAGGGATTCCGGGGGCTTTTGTCGCTTTGGTGGCGGGGATTTCGTAGCGAATTGTCGCGGAATATCGGCGTCCGCCCGATGGCGTGACCCGCCGATGAGGCGTACGACGGTAGGGCACGGGGCCCCGCCCCGGGACCCCCTTCCCTCCCCAGGAGGAACGCCATGAGCACCCAGCCCCGGACCACGACGACGATGAGCAAGGCGATGCAGGACTGCGTCGAGGCGTGCATGGCCTGCCACAACATGTGCGAGGAGACCATGAGCGCGTGCATGCAGATGGGCGGCCAGGCCCAGATGCAGATCATGCGCGCGCTCATGGATTGCTCGGAGATGACCCGCATGTGCGCCGACATGATGATGCGGCGCTCGCCCATGTCGGCCGAGATGTGCGTGATGTGCGCCAAGGCGTGCGACATGTGTGCCGAGGCGTGTATGTCCATGCCGGAGGATCCCCAGCTGATGCGCTGCGCCGAGTCCTGTCGCCGCGCCGCCGAGATGTGCCGCGCGATGTGAGGTCCTCCGCCTGAACGCACTCAGGGGCACCCACACGGGTGCCCCTGAGTGCGTACCGCCCGACGTCAGTTGCCCGACACCGTCACCTTCTCGTCGTTCTTCAGCTCGTCCACCAGCGTCTTCACCTTCGTCTTGTCCCAGATGAGGTTGCCGCCGGAGGAGCCGGAGATGGGCATGTTCATCGACTTGCCGTCGCCGCCCGTGACGCCCTTCATCGCCCAGAACATGTCGGCCAGGTCGAACAGGCCCATGTCCTTGTCGACGATCAGGGTGTCGAGGCCCGCACTCATCGTCGGGTACAGCTTGAAGGGGTTCAGGACCGTGCTCGGCGTCGCGACCTGGTTGGCCAGGGCCGCGAGGAACTTCTGCTGGTTCTTCGTACGGTCCAGGTCACTGCCCGCGAGGGCGTACCGGGTGCGGACGAAGGCCAGGGCCTGCTCGCCGTTGAGGGTCTGCTTGCCCGCCTTGAAGTTGGCGCCGGACTTGGTGTCCTTCATCCCGCCCTTGGGGATGGTGATCTCCACGCCACCGACCGAGTCCACGATGTTCGCGAAGCCCGCGAAGCCGATCTCGACGTAATGGTCGATGTGCAGACCGGTGTTGAACTCGACCGTCCGCACGAGCAGTTCGGGCCCGTCCTCCGCGTACGCGGCGTTCAGCTTCACGTGTCGGCCCGTGCCCTCGTACGTCTTGCCGGACTCGGACCCGACGAAGGTCGGGATCTCGACGTCCGAGTCGCGGGGGAGCGAGATGAGCGTCGAGCCGTTGTCGCCGGTGTGCAGGATCATCATCGAGTCCGTGCGCTTGCCGTCGGCGGACCCGGTGTGCAGCGCCTTCTTCTCCGCGGCGGTCATACCCTCACGGCTGTCGGAGCCGACGATCAGGTAGTTCGTGCCCTCGCCCGCGTCCGGCCGGTCGATGACCTTGGAGAGGTCGACCTCGCGGTTCAGCTTGGAGTCGGCCCAGAAGTACGTGCCGACGGACACCACGACCGCCAGCGTGACCAGCGTGATCGCCGTCCACTTGATCCGGCGCCGCCAGTTCGGCGCGGGGCGCGCACCCCGGTCGTCGTAGTCGTCGTAGTCGCCGGGGCCGCCGTGACCGCCGCCGCCCGGGGAGCCGTAGACCTGGCCGGTGTTGTAGCCGCTGTCGTAGTCGTTGCCGCCGTTGTAACCGCCGTCACCGTAGCCCTGGCCGCCGCCGTACGGCTGCTGCTGAGGGACTCCGCCGTAGGGCGGGGCGCTCGGCGGGACCGGCTGGCCGCGCCGGACCTGACGCATCACGCGCGCGCCTTCCGGCTGTGCGCCGGCGCTGCCGCGACCGTACCGGCGGTTGTCCCGGTTGTCGCCGTTCCATCCCTCGGGCCACTCATTCATGCCGACCAGTGTGCAGGGTAGGACTGTGTCCTTTACAAGGGTCGTCGGAAAATCAGGTCACGGCTGTTGCGAACCCAACACAAAGTCCGCAGAAGTGACCCCGGCATAAGGTGGAGGCCATGACAGACCAGGCCCCCGCCGCGGAGTCCGATATTCCGGGCAAGCTCACTTCCGCGTCCCGCACCACCCTCAGCCACATCATGAGCCACAACGACACCAACCTCCTCGGTACGGTGCACGGCGGCGTGATCATGAAGCTGGTCGACGACGCGGCGGGCGCCGTGGCCGGCCGGCACAGCGGCGGGCCCGCAGTCACCGCGTCCATGGACGAGATGGCGTTCCTTGAGCCGATCCGCGTCGGCGACCTCGTCCATGTCAAGGCCCAGGTCAACTGGACCGGCCGAACCTCGATGGAGATCGGCGTCCGCGTCCTGGCCGAGCGCTGGAACGAGTCCACCCCGGCCACCCAGGTCGGCTCCGCCTACCTCGTCTTCACCGCGGTGGACGCCGACGGCAAGCCCCGCCGCGTGCCTCCGGTGATCCCGGAGACCGAGCGCGACAGGCGGCGGTATCAGGAGGCCCAGATCCGCCGGACCCATCGGCTGGCCCGGCGGCGGGCGATCGTAGAACTGCGGGAGCGGCGGGCGGCCGAGGGACTCGACGACTGAGACCCCATGACGACCGCCCCCCAGGACAGGTCCTACGCGCACCCCACCTGATCCCCGGTGACCACGCCGAACTCCCCCTGCTGCGGATCCTCCGCCTTCACCTTCCGCACCTGCCTGAAGTCCGCTCCGGCGATCACCTTCAGCACCGGTCCTTGCCCCTTCACCGCCCGCAGCTCACTCCCGGGCAGTGCGGCGGCCAGCGACTTCGCGGACCGGTCCCACCGGGGGTCGTAGACGACGACGGTCCGCTTCACCTCACGGTCCGCCGCCGTCACCGGCCGCCGTGTCGTACGGAACCCGGTCCCCGCCAGCTCCGCGTCCACGCGCTTGCCGAGCCCGGACGTCGCCGTCCCGTTCTCCACCTGGACGCGGATCTGCTGTGGGGCCACGTCCACCCGCACGGCCTTGCTGCGCGGCCGGTGCACGGCCAGCGGCTTGTCGTCGCGCAGGGCCTGGAAGAGGCGCCCGGACTTCACGGGGTCCCACTTCAGCGTCGAACCGATGCCCTTCACGGCGTACCCCATCCGCCCGATCGGCACGGTCGTGAACTCGGACGACGACGGTGAGAAGTTCCGCATCGCCCGGCCGAGGTCGAGCAGCTCGTCCGTGCCGAAGCCCTTGTCGGCCCGTACGGAGCCCAGGACGGCCCGGGTGATGTCGCGGAACTTCATCGGGTTGAGGAGGATCCCGGAGGACGTCGCCCGTTCGATGAGGGCCGCCAGGAAACGCTGCTGGCGTTGCATGCGGCCGAGGTCGGAGGCGCCGTCGACGTGCCGGGAGCGGACGTACTGGAGTGCCTGGCCGCCCATGAGTCGGTGGTTGCCGGCCGGCAGGTCGAGGCCGGTGTACGAGTCCTTCAGGGGCTGGGCGGTGCAGATCCGGACGCCGCCGAGGACGTCGACCGTCTTCATGAAGCTGGTGAAGTCGACCTCCAGATAGTGGTCGATCTTCACATGGGTCATGCTCTCGACGGTCCGCACGGTGAGGTTGGGGCCGCCCTCCGCGTACGCCGCGTTGATCTTGATGGCGTGGCCGTGGTGCCGGTCGCCGGTGGTCTCGTCGACATGCGGGGGCGTCAGGGCGTACGAGTCGCGGGGCAGGCTGATCACGCTGGCCCGCTCCCGGTCCTCCGAGATGTGCACGATCATGATCGTGTCGGTGCAGTGGCAGGGGGCGCCGCCCAGCCGGAACCTGCGCCGCTCGGCCTCGCTGATCTTGTCGCGGCCGTCGGTGCCGACCAGCAGGACGTTCATGCCGTGGCTCGCACGCGGCCGGTTCTTCATGTCCCTGAAGGGATCGACGCGGGCGATGTCAGCGTCGAGGCTGGTGACGACCGCGTGCCCGATCCCGGCGGAGGCGAGGACGACCACGGACAGCGTGGTCACCGCCCGCATGGCCCAGCGCGGCTTCTTACGCCGTACGGGCGGCCGGGGCCTGCGGGACGACGGCGGCTGCGGACGGCGCTGTGGGCGGGCAGGGGAGCGGGGCGGTGTGGTGGGCAAGGGGGGACACCTCCGCGAAGGCCTTGCGGCGGGGGGTATGGGGGATCCGCGAGCACCGTAGGCCCATACGATCTGTGGCCCGGTGCACCTCCCCGGGCGGGGCGCATCCGTGTCCCCCGTTCGCGGTAACGTGAGCCCCCTATGAACGCCATTCCCGACGTGCAGCTCCCCGCCGTTTCCGTGATCATGCCGGTCCTCGACGAGGAGCGGCATCTGCGCGGAGCCGTCCAAGCGATCCTCGCGCAGGAGTACGCCGGCGAGATGGAGGTCGTGCTCGCCCTCGGTCCGTCCACGGACCGCACGGACGAGATCGCCGCCGCACTCGTCGCAGAAGACGCGCGTGTACACACCGTGCCCAACCCCGCCGGCCGCACCCCCGCCGCGCTGAACGCCGCGATCAAGGCCTCCCGCCATCCGATCGTCGTCCGCGTCGACGGACACGGCATGCTCTCGCCCAACTACATCGCGACGGCCGTACGTCTCCTGGAGGAGACCGGCGCGCAGAACGTCGGCGGCATCATGCACGCCGAGGGCGAGAACGACTGGGAGCACGCGGTCGCCGCCGCGATGACCTCGAAGATCGGGGTCGGCAACGCGGCCTTCCACACGGGCGGGGAGGCCGGGCCGGCCGAGACCGTCTACCTCGGCGTCTTCCGGCGCGAGGCGCTGGAGCAGCAGGGCGGCTACAACGAGGAGTTCATCCGCGCCCAGGACTGGGAGCTCAACTTCCGGATCCGGGAGGCGGGCGGGCTCATCTGGTTCTCGCCCGAGCTGCGGGTGTCGTACCGGCCGCGGCCGACCGTGAAGGCGCTGGCCAAGCAGTACAAGGACTACGGCCGTTGGCGGCACGTCGTCGCCCGCTACCACGAGGGCTCCATCAACCTGCGCTACCTCGCCCCGCCGATCGCGGTGGCCGCGATCGCGGCGGGTGTGGTCCTGGGCGCGCTGGTGACTCCGTTCGGTTTCCTGATCCCCGGCGGCTATCTCGCGGCGATCGTCCTCGGGTCCCTCCCCGCGGGCAAGGGGCTGCCGCTGAAGGCACGGCTGCGGATTCCCGTCGCCCTCGCCACCATGCACATGTGCTGGGGCTGGGGCTTCCTCACCAGTCCCAGGGCGCTGGCGAGGAAGGTCATCGCGTCCCGGCGCCCCGCGGTGCTCAGCTCCGCCGGCTGAACACCGCGAGACATCCGGCCCGGCCTACCAGGTGTAGGCCGGGTCGACGTGCATACAGGCCGTGGTGTCCGAGCCGTTGAGGGCGTCGGCCGACTCCGGTGTCGTGTCGTCCTCCTCCTCGACGGTGTACTTCGTGCCCGACGTCCAGTCCGCGCCGACGACCAGGGTGACCCCGGAGACGTCCGTCGACTTCTTCACCGAACTCGTGGGGATACCGAAGGCCTTGGCGACCCGCTGGGCGTCGGCCTCCAGGTCGGCGCTCGGGTAGCGGACGAGCGTCTTGTCCTCGCTGAGGATGGTCGAGGCGTCCGCGGCGGCCTCGGTGAAGCCCTTGTCGACCAAGAGTTCGGTCACGGCGGTTGCCCGGCCGCTGACCGCCGACGTCGTGCTGGTCCGGGTGCCGTTCTGCACCTGCACCGCGATCTTGTCGTCCGCGGCCGCCTTGTCCGTCGTAGCGGACGCGGTCGCCTCGGTCGTCGTCTTCTTCTTGTCCTTGCCGTCCAGCGCGATGTCCTCGCGCACCAGCCGGAACAGCTTGTCCGCGTCGGTCGGCTTGGGCACCACGCGGTTGCCGTCCGTGGCGTACTGCCACGGCATCGTCGTCATGGTGATGCGCTTGGTGGGGACCTTCTTGAGCTCGGTCGCGAGGCCGTACATCTTCGTGATGGAGCCCAGACCGTCGTCGACCGTGATCGCCTTGGTCGCCGCCTCCGCGAGCTTGCGCAGCTTGTTCGGGTTGCTCAGCGAGGCGTTGGCGCGCAGTTCGCGGACCATCGAGTTCATGTACTGGTGCTGGGCCTTGGTACGGGCGATGTCGGTGTCGTCCTCGAAGCCGTACCGCGTACGCAGCCACTGCAGGGCCTGCTTGCCCTTGACGGCCGTGGTGCCCTTCTCCAGCTTCAGACCGGAGCCCTTGCCGGAGGAGGTGTGGGAGTAGACGTTGGCGTCCACACAGACCGGCACACCGCCGATCGCGTCCGCCATCGACACCACGCCCGAGAAGTCGACCATCATGAAGTGGTCGATGTGGATGTCGGTCAGCTTCTCCCACGTCGCCACCGTGCAGCCGGGGCCGCCGCGGGTGAGCGAGGCGTTGGTGATCGTGTCGTCGCTGGCCGCGTAGACGTCACCGCTGTCGGGGTCCGTGCACTTGGGTATGTCGACCAGGGTGTCGCGCGGCATGCTGACGACCGACATGTTGGTGCGGTCCGCGGAGACGTGCAGCAGCATCTGGACGTCGGCGCGCGCCGCGGTGCCGATGTCGGTGGCGCCGCCGAGCTTCTGGTTCTCCGCGGAGTCCCGCGCGTCCGAGCCGATGAGCAGGATGTTCAGCGCGGTCTGCCCGGCCGCGTTCGCCTCGGTCTTGGCCGCCCTGTCCTTGGCGTCGCCGATGTTGAGGTCGTCCTTCTTGATGTTGGCGTTCAGGTGCCGGTAGTAGAGGTATCCCGCCCCCGCGGTCCCCACTATCACCACCGCCAGCGTGATCGCCGTCCAGCGCAGTACGCGCCGTCTGCGCCGTCGCCGGACGAGGTCGCGGCCGCCTTTCCGCCCACCGCCGTGCCGGCCCCCCTCGCCGGCCGCGGTGTCCGGGCCCTGCGGTGTGAGGGACATCGTGTCCTCAACCGCGGGCACCTCCGTCCGCATGCTGCTCTGCGTCAATTCCCTGCCCCTCCCCACCCCTGCGCGCCTGACACGGGCCCGCCACACGTCATGTACGACGCTTGACGGACCCGCTGGTTGTACTGGGCGCACTCGACCTCACCCCGGGGCGGCGTCATCGCCGGCAGCCCCTGGGAGTTCCTGCGTGCCTGTCCGTGTGGGTCAAGTGCGTACGCGGGCGGGGTTCCTCGGCTGCGTCGGCGAGGAATGCCCGAGTGCTCGGACTTGGTCACGCGTGCATCATTCTGTAGCCAGTTATCAGTTCCCTGTGCGAAACCGACAGGATTGGTGGCCCCACTCCTGACGATTTATGCGGCAGATCTACACGCGGTGACCGAAGACCTACCGGCGGTGCGGGAGAGCGCTTTCAGTTGTACGTCGCGTACTACCAGCGGTACGGGGAGTAAACGTCCATGCACTGGCCGGCGTCCGACCCGTTGATGGCGTCGGCGGTGTCGGGTACGTCACCGGCCTCGGGAGTTGACTGCTTCGGATAAGTGGACCCCGTACGCCAGTCGGCGCCGACGACGAGCGTGACCCCGGAGACGGCGGTCGACCTCTCCACCGAGCCCGCCGGGATACCGAGGGCCTCGGCGACCCGCTGGGCGTCGCCCTTCAGATCGGCGCTCGGATAGCGGATCACGGTCGTGCCGACCGCCGTTGCCGCCGCCGACCTGTCCGGGGCCGCACTGCTGAAGCCCTGCCGGACCAGCGCCTGGCTCACCGCGGTCGCCCGCCCGTCGACGGCGGCCTGGGTGTCCGTGCCGGTGCCGTTCTGTACGAGGACACCGATCTCGCCGTCCGCCGCGACCGGATCGCCGGAGGCGGGCTTGGCGCTCGCCGTCGAAGTCGCCTTCTTCTTCCCGCCCTTGTCGTCGAAGGGCACGTCGTCGCGGATCATCGTCCAGACCTTCTCGGCGTCCGCGCCCGGCAGCAGATGGTTCGCGTCCTGGTCGTCCTGCTTGACCGGCATGGTCGTCATGGTGATGCGGTTGGTCGGCACCGTCTTGAGCTGCATCCCCAGGTCGTACAGCTTCTTGACCGTGCCGATCTCCTCGGAGACCGTCAGCGACTTGGTGGCCGCCTCCGCGAGCGCCGTCAGCCGCCCGGCGTCGGTGAAGGCGTTCTGCTCCTTGAGCGTGCGGATCATCGAGTTCATGTACATGTGCTGGGCCCTGGCCCGCAGCGGGTCGCTGCCCCAGGCGTGCCGGGTGCGCAGCCACTGGAGGGCCTGCTTGCCCTTGACCTTCTTCGTCCCGGCCTTCAGCTTCAGGCCGGAGCCGCCGGACGCGGTGGGCAGCGGACGGTCCCACACGTTCTGCTTCACACAGACCTCGACACCGCCGATGGCGTCCGCCATGGACACCACGCCCGCGAAGTCGATCATCATCCAGTGGTCGATGTAGACACCGGTGAGGTTCTGCCAGGTGTCCAGCGTGCAGCCGGGTCCGCCGCGGGCGAGCGACTCGTTGATGATGGTGTTGGTGGCCGGGTAACTCTCCCCGGTCTCGGGGTCCTTGCACGCGGGGATGTCGACCCGGGTGTCGCGCGGAATGCTCACCACCGCGGCGCTTTTGCGGTCCGCGGAGAGATGGATGAGCATCTGCACGTCGGCGAGCGGCGGGTTGCCGCGGTTGTCCCTGCTGCCGCCCAGCGCCACGTTCTCGTCGGAGTTCCGGCTGTCGGAACCGATGAGCAGGATGTTCAGGGGCGTCTGCCCGGCCGCGTTCGGTGCCGTCTTCCGCGCCTTGGAGTCGCCGCTGCTGCGCTCACCCTTGTCGATGTTGCCGTTCAGATGCTCGTAGTAGAGGTACCCGGCGCCGGCCGTGCCGAGTATCAGCACCGCCAGGGTCGAGGCCGACCAGCGCAGCACGCGGTGCTTGCGCTTGGGCGGCAGCCGTCTCCTCGAACCCCTCGAAGCCTCTGAGCCCCCCAAAACCCCAGACTGCGTCAAAACCCCCGCCTCCCCACCCCTATGACAACCGAACGGGCCTGCCGTCCGCCTTGCTAGACGTACGACAGGCCCCTCAGGTCACTCCGGTGAGGTCAATTACTTGGCGCACTCAACCTGGTCCGCGGTGGACTTGGAGACCCCCTCCGGAGTCTTCCCCGCGGTCGAGGTCATCGAGACGCCGGCCCCCTTGTAGTCCTTGCCCAGGGTCAGCGTCATCGTGGGCAGCCCCTGGGAGTTCTCCACACTCTTGCCCGGCTTCATCGCCGATCCGGACAGCCCCATGATCGCGGCGAGCCTGCGCGCCTGGTCCGCCTGGTCCGGGTCGTACTCCAGCGTGGTCTTGGCCAGCGTCGTCGTCGCGTTGCCCGCGTTCTCCGACTTCAGGACGCCCTCTTCGTTCTGCAGATAGGTGAGGGTCGCCGACGCGGATCCCGCGACCGCGCCGCCGTTGAGGATCCGTACCCGGACCTCGGAGGCGGCGGACTTGGTGCCCTTGAGACGGGCGGCGACGGCGGC
This sequence comes from Streptomyces sp. JLBG701, assembly GCF_058544905.1. Lineage (NCBI taxonomy): Bacteria > Bacillati > Actinomycetota > Actinomycetes > Kitasatosporales > Streptomycetaceae > Streptomyces > Streptomyces sp. JLBG701. The sequence goes on along the minus strand of NZ_CM178588.1, from coordinate 4,585,611 downwards.
CTTCTCCTTCGCCTTCTGCTGCTTGACCTCGGTGAAGGAGGTGTCGCTCTTGATCATGTCGAAGACCTGCGGGGCGGTCGTCGGGTTGACCACGACGGTCACCTTGACCTTCTCCGCCGGGTTGTCGATCACCGGCACGGTCGTGAACGTCAGGTTCTTGACGTTGAGCTTGCCCAGTTCGAGACCGAGGTCCTTCAGCTTGCCGATGCTGTCGAGGTTGGAGTCGACGGTGAGCGCCTTGGTGCCCGCCTCCGCCAGCTTCAGCATCTTCGCCGGGTTGGTGAGCGTGTCGTTCGACTTCAACTTGCGCATCAGCGCGCTGAGGAACTGCTGCTGCAGCTCGATCCGGCTCAGGTCACCGCCGAAGCCCACCGAGTGCCGGGTGCGCACGAAGGCCAGCGCCTGCTCGCCCTGGATGGTGTGCGTGCCCTTCGACAGCTTCAGATGCGAGTCCGGGTCGTCGATGTCCTTGGCCAGACACACCTCGACACCGCCGACGGCCGTGGTCAGCGTCTTGACCGCGTTGAAGTCGGCCACCAGGAAGTTGTCGGGCTGGATCCCGGTGAGCTCGGTGACGGTCCGCGCCGTGCAGCTGGGTGTACGGCCGTCCTGCCCGAGGCTCGTGTTGAAGCGGACGTCGGTCGTCCCCGGGATGGTCTTCGTCGACCCGTCCTCCTGCGTGGTCGGACAGTCCGGGACGTCGACGATCAGGTCGCGCGGGATGCTGAGCGCGGTCGCGTTCGAACGGTCCTTGGAGACGTGCAGCAGGATCGTCGTGTCGGCGTGCCCGACGCTGCCGGAGTCGCCGTACTTCGTGTTGCCCGCGCCGGTGCGCTTGTCGGTGCCGATCACCAGGATGTTGATGGCTTTGCCCTTGTTGAAGCCACCGGTGCTCGCACCGTCGTCGGAGACGGCCGTGATGTTGTCGTTGAGGTGCTTGAGGTAGAAGTACCCGGCGGTCGAGGCGGCGAGCACGATGAACGCCAGACTGCCGCCGGTCCACATCAGGACCTTCTTCGCCTTCGACTTCCTCTTCACCGGCCGACGCCCACGCCGCCCGGGCAACGGCTCCTCGGGCACCCCGCGCCGCCTGCGCGGCGGCGGCACCTCACGGCCCGGCGTCTGACGACCGGGCGGCGCGGCGGTCCGGTTGCGCACCGGAACCCCCCCGGCATCACGCGGTGCAGCTCTACGAGGCCCAGGGACCGCTGATTGCGGTCCGGAAGGAGTCAGTCGCAGTTCGTATTCGCCAGTGTTCGGATTGAGTACCCACTGGTCTGCGGGGTCGATGTTGTCCGCCCGCCCACGGCTTTGCGCGTCCACGGTTGTCCGAATCCTCCGTCGGGGCCACGCGGCGCCTTCCCCCTCAAAGACGCTCGGGTCTCTCGGTCAAACAGTGCGCGACCCCAGGACTGTCCTGAGCCGGTGCACACCGGATCGCTCACACTATCCGCCCAGTTCACAGCCAAGCGACGGCCGTGACGAATTCCACGTCCCTACAACTGGGCAATCCGACGCATTTCTTTGAACTGAAGTTCGTCGGCTTGGCGATCGCTTTACCCGCAGGCGTCCTCGGCGGCCGTGTTCCCCCGAAAAGTGGGGGCGGGGGAGGTGTCGCCGGAGTCGTCGTCGGGCTTCCCGTCGTAGTCGGAGCCGTACTCGCTGTAGTCGTAGGGTTCCTCTTCGTACGCCTCTTCTCCGTACGGTTCTTCGTACGACTGCTTATACGGCTCGCCGTGCGTGTTGTTCTCAACGGATTCGGAAGTCACCTCGACCGGAGCGTCTGCCCGCAGCCGCGCGAACAGCTTCTCCGCCTCCGGCTCCACGAGTTGGTCGCGATTGGAGTTGTAGACGTACGACTCCCGCGGAACGGTCAGGAATTGCACACGTTCAGTGGGAATGTCGCGCAGTCCACGCACGAGTTGGTACAAACCGCTCAGGCTCGCCAAATCCGGGTCGGTGGTCAGCGAGGAGGTGGCGGCGTCGAGCACCGGGTACAGCTTCACGGGGTTCAGCAGAACGTCATTGCCGCGCACCTTGTTGACGAGCGCCCCCAGAAAACGTTGCTGACGGTCCATCCGGTCGGTGTCGCTGCCGTCGCCGATCGACTTACGGGCCCGGACGTACCCGAGCGCCTGCTCGCCGTCGAGCGTCACCTTCCCGGCGGGCAGCTTCAGCCTGGCGGCGGGATCGTCGATGGGTTTGGCGAGACACACCTGAACCCCGTCAAGGGCATCGACCATGTCCTTGAACCCATGGAAGTCGACGACGACATGATGGTCGACCCGAACGTTCGTGAGCCGCTCGACGGTCCGAATGGTGCAGGCCGACCCGCCCACCTGGAACGCGTGGTTGAACATCGCGAACATCGGCTCGGTACGACTCCCGTCCGGCCGCCGGCACCCGGGCACGTCCACCATCAGATCGCGGGGCAGTGAGACGGCGGTGGCGCTGCGCCGGTCGGCGGCGAGATGCAACAGGATCGTCGTGTCCGACCGCTCGGTCCCGGAGTCCTGCCCGTACTTCCCGTTCCCGTCCCCGGCCCGCGAGTCGGACCCGATGAGCAGAATGTTCTGCGCGTCCTTGACGAGCGAGCTGGGTCGCTCCTTCTCATACCGGGCAAGCTCGGCGGCGGCGTCATCGTCGGGCGTGATGTTCGAGTCCAGTTTCGCGTAGAGAACCCACCCGACCCCGGCGGCCCCGAGAACAACGGCACCCACCCCGACAGCACCCCACCGCAGCCAACGCCGCCGACGGCGACGACGTATGTGCGTGCCTTCGCTGTCGGTCACGTCGGAGTCCACCCCTCAGCGTGTACGAGCGTGTCGTGCTGCTCCTACGACGATGACGCGGGGGGAGGGTGAGGGGCGGCTGGAGCTAGGCCGAACGGGCGACGCGGGCAGCGACCGAACAACCGTCACCTGGCGGTAGCAGTGACCCGCTCACTCTCAATCCGCTTGGCCACGGAATCCTCCCCCAACTGCTCAAGATGCCGACACAACACCACAGACCCCCCGGTGGCGAGCGGCGCATACAACCCCGCGCTCAGCCCCGCCCACGTGTCATACGACAACCCCGACAACAGCCGAGACCCCGGCCCGGTCAGCCCCAGCGCCCCCGCGTCGGCCCGAGCCCGCTCCACAACCTCGGCCCCCGTGAACTCACCCCCGGCCACAATCAACGCGGCCTCTTCAGGATCAACGGCGGAAAAGGCGACAAACCGATCCCCTTGGCTCGGCACCTCAACGGCATAGTCGACAAACCCACCCGGCGTCTCCGGAAACCGGCCCCCAAGCGGCCGCAACGCAAGAGCAACCCGCTCCCCCCGACACCCCCGAGCAACCTCCAACGTGTCCGGGCCACTGACCACCATGTCGGCCACGGCAGGGTCCCCACCCACATCGGCGATCACCCCAACCGACGAACAGGCGAGCAACCACACCGCCGTCTGCCAGTGCGCGGGCAACAACAGCGCGACCCGGTCCCCGGGCCCCGCGCCCAGTTCCCCCTGGAGCAGGTTCGAGGTCTTGGCCACCCAATTGGCGAAGGTGGCCACGGACAATTCGACACGTTCGCCCGTGGCATCGTCGTAGAAGGTCACCAGAGGGCGTCCGGGATCCGCGGCAAGCGCGGAACGCAGCAGGTCGGCAGGGGTGCGATCGGTGGCGTTCACCCGCGCAAGCGTACGCGCAGGCACCGACAGTCACCCAGCGCCGGGCCACCGATTCGGACGAACGCGACCCGGCGCCCGGCCCGACGCCCCGTCAGTTCCCCGATGGACAGATTTGTATGACTATGTCCAAGATCAGGAGCATGCGTGGATTCCTAGCTTCCTCGATCGGCGTCACGTGTGCGGCGGCTCTCGCCCTCCCGTTGACCTTGCCCGCAACCGCGGCGACCGCGAGACCGGCGCCGGCCGCGGAAGCGGCCACGACGTCAGCCCGGGCGGCCGAGCCGGACGTACTCGGCAGCACCCAGTCGCTGCCCCTGACCCCCCTCACCCACGACCGTGTCCTGGGCGGTCCCGCCGAACAGGGCGTGCCCCGTCGGGACGTACGGCACTTCTCCCTCGTCGGCGTCATCTGGGACAACCCGGACACCGAACTGCACGGCCGCGTCCAGGTCCGCACCCGCGCGGCCAAGACGGGCGCCTGGTCCGGCTGGCAGGACGTGGAGACGCACAACGCCGACCACGCGCCCGACCCCGACACGGCCGAGCGCACCTCGGGCCGGGTGCGCGGCTCGACCGCCCCGCTGTGGGTGGGGGACTCGGACGGCGTGGAGGTACGCGTGCGTGCGGAGCCGGAAGCGGCGGCGACCCGGGTCGAGGAAACGGCCAGGGGCAGCCGCACGGTAACCGCGTTTACCGCGGCGCCCCCTCTCCCGTCGGGCCTGCGCCTGGAACTGGTGAACCCGGGCGAAGAGTCGGAGTCCCTCCCCCAGGGCGCTCCGGCGAGGGCCCCGCGCGCGGGTGCGGGCGTCCTCTCCGCCGAGACGACCGCAGCCCAGGCCGCGTCCGCCGCCAACACCGAGCTCGTACCGCTCGGCGCGACCGTGATCCCGGCGCTGGGCAGAGCGGCGACCGAACGGGAGTTGGTGACCCTGCCCGGCGCCGAACTGACAGAGGCGCAGCGGGCGAAACCGTACATCGGTCCGCGGCCGCGCATCATCACGCGGCGCGGCTGGGGCGCGAACGAGAAGTGGCGGGAGAAGAAGTTCGTCTACACGAAGAAGGTCAAGGCGGCCTTCGTGCACCACACGGCGGCCGGCAACAACTACTGGTGCTCACAAGCCCCGTCCGTCATCCGCAGTATCTACCGTTACCACGTCAAGAGCAGCGGCTGGCGTGACCTCGGCTACAACTTCCTCGTCGACAAGTGCGGAAACATCTACGAGGGACGCGCCGGGGGCGTGGCCAAGCCGGTCATGGGCGCCCACACTCTCGGTTTCAACACCAACAGCATGGGGATCGCCGTCCTCGGTACGTTCAACTCCGTAAAGCCGTCGTCGGCGGCGGTCAACGCCATCGCCCGGCTCACGGCGTGGAAGCTCGGCCTCTACCGGGTCAACCCGCGCGGAAAGACATATCTGAAGTCCGGCGGTGGAAATCTCTACCCAAAGGGAAGGAATGTACGACTGAATGTGATCTCCGGTCACCGGGACGGTTTCGCGACCCAGTGCCCAGGCCGGCGGCTGTACGGCAAGCTCGGCTCGGCCCGCTCCACGGCGGCGCGCTACCAGGGACGATGAGGTCCGCCACCGCCGTCGAACGTGCCATCGAAACGCGCCATCGAACTGATCGAACGGTCTGCATACACTGGCCGGCCGAGCGACAGCTCGGCCGGTCCCGGCAGGAAGCAGAGACGACAGGTGACAGAAGCGATCCTCCTGGTCGGCGGCAAAGGCACCCGGCTGCGCCCGCTCACGGTGCACACCCCCAAGCCCATGGTCCCGGCTGCCGGGGTCCCGTTCCTCACGCACCAACTGGCGAGAGCGAGAGCGGCGGGCGTCGACCACATCGTCCTGGCGACGTCCTATCTGGCGGAGGTCTTCGAGCCGTACTTCGGCGACGGCTCGGCGCTGGGCCTGCACATCGAGTACGTCACGGAGGACGAACCCCTGGGCACGGGCGGCGCGATCCGCAACGTGGCCCCCCGTCTCCACTCGTCCCCGGACGACCCGATCCTGGTCTTCAACGGCGACATCCTGACCGGCCTGGACATCAGGGCGCTGGTCCGCACACACGAGACGACGGGCGCGGACGTCTCGCTCCACCTGACAAAGGTGACGGACCCGCGCGCATACGGCCTGGTCCCCACGGACGAGGAGGGCAGGGTCCTGGCCTTCCTGGAGAAGCCGCAGACCCCGGAAGAGATCGTCACGGACCAGATCAACGCGGGGGCGTACGTCTTCCGCCGCTCGGTGATCGACACGATCCCGCAGTCCCGCCCGGTATCGGTGGAACGCGAAACGTTCCCGGACCTCCTGGCGGCAGGGGCCCACCTCCAGGGCATGGTCGACTCGACGTACTGGCTGGACCTGGGCACCCCGGCCGCCTTCGTCCGAGGCTCAGCAGACCTCGTGCTCGGCCGAGCCCCGTCCCCGGCGGTCCCGGGCCGCTGCGGCGACCGCCTGGTACTCCCGACGGCACGGGTAGCCCCCGACGCCAAGCTGACGGGCGGCACGGTGGTGGGCGAGGGCGCGTTCGTAGCGGAGGGCGCGAGAGTCTTCGGCTCGACGATCCTCCCCGGCGCCGTCATCGAACCCGGCGCGGTCATCACCGACTCCCTGATCGGCACCCGAGCCCGAGTAGGCGAACGCTCCATCCTCACCGGCACGGTAATCGGCGACGGCGCGGTGATCGGCCCCGACAACGAGTTGAGATCAGGCGTACGGGTGTGGTGCGACGCGAGGATCCCGGCGGGGGCGGTGCGGTTCTCTTCGGACCAGTGAGGTTCGCTGCTGTGGGCGGGCTGGATCTTGCCGGGGCTTCTCAGCGCCGGTCCAGGAATCTCAGCCCGTCTGGGGGTCCCCCCTCTGGGGGAGTTTGAGGACAAGGCCCGTTCAGGGCCGGCAGCGGGGGTCTGGGGGCGCAGCCCCCAGGGATGGGACGGGTAGGGGCGGCGGGGGCGAGATCAAAGCCGCCCGATATCCCCCCGCGGCATCCGCGGAGCACGCCGCGGCGGAGTCCTCCCACTCAACAGAATCAACCGAGCAGCCCGATGCCGCTGCCCCGCATAAGGCTCCAACAACTCCAACATCACGGAGTCATCCGCATCCCGATCCCCCGCAAGCGCCCACCCCACAATCCCGGGCAAATGCAGATCCCCCACGGTCACCGCATCCGCGGCCCCATGACTGCGCTGCACAGTCTCCGCAGACGTCCACGGCCCAACCCCCGGCACAACCTCCAACCGAGCCCGCGCAGCCTCCGCCTCCATCCCCACCGCCTGCTCCAGCCGCGCAGCAACCCGCACGGCCCGCAAAATCGTCGAGGCCCGCTTGTTGTCGACCCCGGCCCGATGCCACTCCCAAGACGGAATCAACGCCCACGTCCGAGCGGCCGGCATCACAAACATCCCCCCGGGCACAGGCACGGGCCCAGGCGCAGGCTCCCCGAACTTCCGCACCAGCGACCGCCACGCCCGATAAGCCTCATCGGTCGTGACCTTCTGCTCCAACACGGACGGAATCAAGGACTCCAACACCATCCCGGTCCGAGTCAGCCGCAACCCAGGCCGCCGATGCCGCGCAAGGGCGACTACCCGATGCCGAGGCTCAAAGGCACCAGGATCATCGGCACCCCCGAGCAACTCCGGCAACCGCTCCAACAGCCACTCGCCCCCCGGCCCCCAAGCTTCCCCACGCACCTCACTCCCGGACACGGCGACCCGCAGCGTCCCAGGCCCGGCGGGCGTAAGACTGGCCCGCCACACGGACCCGTCGGGCATCGCCCGAAACGTAGGATCACCGGGCCCACGCCGAAGCGGCCCCAGCACCAGCCCAAGATCCACCGGTCCATCAGGCACGACAGTCCGCACCCGCCCAGGCACACGGACCTGCCGAGGCACACCCGAGGCCACGGCAACATGCCCACCACGCACAGTCGTACGAGTGGTCCGGGGAGCGAATCGTCCTGCCACGGCGAAGTTCCTAGGGGTGTAAGGGGTGCAGGGGATACCCAACGAGACTAGGCGCTACCTACGACAACGGCGTGCGATGCAAACGACAGTCGGTGCGCCATATCCGAACCCCCCAAAAAAACCATAGGCGCCCGGCACCTCCAGCGAAGCGTCACCGCACCTCGATGAACGCCCCGGCATCCCGATCCCCCCGAGCCCGAGGCTCCTCCGCCGCGTGCCCGACCGCAACGGCCCCCATCGGATCCCACCCCTCCGGCAGCGCCAACACCTCCCGCACGACATCCCGGCAGAACATCGTCGAGGAAACCCACGCAGACCCGAGCCGCTCCCCGGCCAACGCGACCAGGAAGTTCTGCACCCCGGCCCCCATGGCGACGACGAACATCTCCCGCTCGGCCCCGTCCCGCCGAGCGTCCCCGTACGTGTGTGACCCGTCCATCACAAGACACGGCACCACGAGATAAGGCGCGTCACGCAGAACGTCCCCGCGCCGCACCCGCTTGGCAATCGACTCCTCGCTCTTCCCGTCCCGCCGCAGATCGGCGACCCAGGCATCCCGCATGGCATCCAGCAGCGCCCCCCGAGCCCGCTCGGACTCCAGCAGCACGAACCGCCAAGGCGTCGTGTGATGCGGCGCCGGCGCCGTCACAGCCGCGGCCACCGCACGCCGTACGGCCCCAGGATCGACAGGCTCAGAGGTGAACGCCCGCACGGTACGCCGCTGGGTCACCGCCTCCCGTACCGCCTCCGACGTCCCGAGCCGAAACATGTCGTCGCGCGCGTCACGCACCAGGGCCCGTGCCCCCTCGCCGTCGGCGACCACCTGCGACAGCCCGCGCAAGACGGCGACGGGCAGCCCGGCCGCCTTGCCCTTGACCAGGTCACCCGCGGCGGCGAGTTCGTCGGCGGTGGCGACGACGGTGGAGCTGAGCGGATTGCCGTACGCGTCCGTGCCCCCGCGCAGATCGTCGAGTACGCGCACGCCCGCGGCGCCGATCGCGACATCCGTGACCCCCGCGCGCCAGGGTCGCCCGAAGGTGTCGGTGACGACGACGCCGACGTTGACGCCGAGGGCGTCCCGCAGGCCGTCCCGGATCGCGCGCGCGGAACCGTCCGGGTCCTCGGGCAGCAACAGCACGGTTCCGGAAGGGGTGTTGGAGGCGTCGACCCCGGCGGCGGCCATGACGAGCCCCTGCCGGTTCTCGACGATCCGCAGGGCACCGCGCCGCGCCACGACCCGTACGGTCTCGGCGTCGATGGCGGCCTCCCGGTCGGTCGCCTCGACGACCCGCCCCTCCGCCTTGGACACGATCTTCGAGGTGACGAGCAGGACGTCCCCGTCGAGGAGATCCGGCTCGGCGGCGGCGATCAGCTTGGCGAGATCGTCGCCAGGCGCCACCTCGGGAATCCCGGGCAGCGCCCACACCCGATAGCCGTCGGCGGAGGCTTCAGGGAAGCCGCCGTCGGATGCCCCGCTCAAGTCTTCTGACGCTCTCCTCAAGACGCCCGCACCTCCTCCGCCAGCGTCAGCGCCTCGCGCGCCATCCGCGCGGCCGCGTCCACGTCGGTCATCATCAGCGGCACGGCCCGGCACCGGATCCCGGCCGACTCGACCCGCTCCACGGTGCCCGCGTCGACGGTGTCGACGAGCCAGCCGTCCAGCAGCCCCGAGCCGTAGTGCTCGGCCACCGCCGCGGCCGTGGACTCCACGCCCACCGCCGCGAGCACCTTGTCGGCCATGCCCCGCACGGGCGCGTCCCCGACGATGGGGGACAGGCCGACCACGGGCACCCCGGCGTCGGCGATCGCCTCGCGGATGCCGGGCACGGCGAGGATCGTGCCGACGGAGACGACCGGGTTGGAGGGCGGGAAGAGGATGACGTCCGCCGCCGCGATGGCCTCCAGCACCCCCGGCGCGGGCTTCGACTGCTCGGCGCCCACCGGCACGATCGCCTCGGCCGGCACGGAGGCCCGCAGCCGCACCCAGTACTCCTGGAAGTGGATCGCCTTGCGCTCCCCGTCGACCTCGACGGCGACATGGGTCTCGACGCGGTCGTCGGTCATGGGGATCAGCCGTACACCCGGCTTCCACCGGTCGCACAGGGCCTGCGTCACCGCACTGAGCGGATACCCGGCACTGAGCATCTGCGTCCGCACGATGTGCGTGGCGAAGTCCCGGTCGCCGAGCCCGAACCACTCGGGCCCCACGCCGTACGCCGCGAGCTCCCCCTTGACGTGGAAGGTCTCGTCGGCCCGGCCCCAGCCCTGCTCCTCGTTGATGCCGCCGCCGAGCGTGTACATCACCGTGTCGAGGTCCGGGCAGACCTTCAGCCCGAAGAGGTGGATGTCGTCCCCGGTGTTGCCGATGACCGTGATGTCCGCGTCCGGCACGGCCTGCTGGAGACCGCGCAGGAACCGGGCACCACCGATGCCGCCTGCCAGAACCACAATGCGCATGGGAGCAAGTCTTGCAGGCGGGTACGACAACGCGGCAGGCGGTTACGAGACCTGCCTACGAGACCTGTGCGGCGGCCGTGCACTGAGGGGCGTGCATCGGCATCTCCGTCAGGCCCGGGTAGTAGACGTGCAGGCTGACCGCCGGCTCCAGCGCGTCGTTGACGACCTCGTGGACGTACCCCGGCGCGAACACCCGCTGGGCGCCGTCGCTCAACGCGCGCGTGCCGCGCTCGGTGCGTTCGGTGAGTGTCCCCTCCAGGACGGTCAGGACGCCGGACGAGCGGCCGTGGTCGTGCAGCCCGCTGCCCTGTCCGGGTACCCAGGACAGGAGCCACACCTCGTAGCCCGGGCCGGTGCGCAGCCGGTGGTACCAGCGGCTCGTCGCGTCGTACTGGACGAGGTGTTCCCACTGGGAGCGGTCGGCGGCGATGGAGCGGGCCAGGCCGACGAAGTCGGCGACGGTGGCCGGGTGCTCGCGCGGTGCCTGGAGGAGGTGGGGGACTTCGAGGATGTCGCCGGCGATCTGGAGGTCGCTGTCGCTGTTCATGGAGTGCGGTGGTTCCTCAGTGAAAGAAGGTCAGAGGGGAACGGAGGTCGGGCCCGCCCGGGTCACGGACGACTCGGCCGACAGCTGGAGCAGGTGTGGCTCAACAGCTGGAACAGCAACAACAGCTACAGCGAGCGTGGACAGCACCGAGGAACCCGGCGGAGCGGGTCGAGGTGAGTGCCAAGTTCGCGAGCATGCCCACAAGGCAATCGGTTCACACCTTCACTGTCAACTCGACGCCCGGTATGTGGGACATGTTTCACCTCATCCGGTTCATCTCCGAGGTGAAAGGTTTGTTCATACGCCTACCGGGACACATGGCGCACAACCGGGCGCGCGAGCCCCGTGGGAACGAGATCGAACTCCTGGGCGTCCTCCTCTGTACAAGCCCTGTGCCGGGCGGGAGGCCCTCACGGGTCTCCTCTGCCTGTCAAGGTTTATGCCGATTTGAACACTTTCTGCATGGCCTTGGTTCCGCAGAGTGAATAAGGGGCCCAATAGCAGATCTCGGCTTGACTCGCCCGGAGCAGCACACTTGTAATTTCACTCGTGTCGTTCAGCCGAAATCGGTAACGGCTACATCACGGGGACGCGAAAGACAGACGAGGGGCGCACATGACCGAGACGGTGCAGCAACTGCTGGTCGACGACGCGGACGAGGAACTCGGCTGGCAGGAGCGCGCACTGTGCGCCCAGACCGACCCCGAGTCCTTCTTTCCCGAGAAGGGCGGCTCCACCCGCGAGGCCAAGAAGGTCTGCCTCGCCTGTGAGGTCCGCTCCGAGTGCCTCGAATACGCCCTCGCCAACGACGAACGCTTCGGCATCTGGGGCGGCCTGTCCGAGCGCGAGCGCCGCCGGCTGAAGAAGGCCGCCGTCTGACGTACGCCGGGGTACAAACCCCCACGTATTCTCGTACCTACGTAACGAACGGCCCGTCGCGGGTGGGTTATCCACAGGCGGCGGGCCGCCGTGCTGCCCAGCCGATAGTGTGGTCGCTCGTCCAAGACACCCCGCTGCCCCCTGTGGGCACAGGCGTCCACCGCATTCCATCGAACCGGGGCCCGTACCTCGATGTCCGTGCACAGCCACACGGCAGCCCACCAAGACGTCGCTGCCACACCTGAGTTCCCGCGTCATGTGGTGACCGCGGTGCTCGTCTCCCACGACGGCGCCCGCTGGCTGCCCGACGCGCTCGCCGGTCTGCTCGGCCAGGAGCGCCCCGTTCAGAACGTGATGGCGGCCGACACCGGCAGCGCCGACGCCTCCGCACAGCTGGTCACCGACGCCCTCGGCGCCGACCATGTGCTGCACCTCGCGCGCCGTACCGGCTTCGGCCAGGCCGTCGAGGAGGCCAACCGCACGGCCCCCGTCCTCACCCCGGACGACCTGCCGTACCTGAAGCGCCCCAGCGGCTGGGACCCCGTCACGCGCACGTGGCGCGACGACGCCTACGACATGCCGGAGCTCCCGCACGGCGAGCCCGTCCAGTGGCTGTGGCTGCTGCACGACGACTGCGCTCCCGAGCCGGACGCCCTGGCCCAGTTGCTGCGGGTCGTGGAGAACGAGCACGAACTCGGCCGCGACGACGTCGCCGTCGTAGGCCCCAAGCTCCGTGGCTGGTACGACCGCCGGCAGCTCCTGGAGGTCGGCGTCACCATCGCCCACTCCGGCCGCCGCTGGACCGGCCTCGACCGCCGCGAACAGGACCAGGGCCAGCACGACCACGTGCGGCCCGTGCTGTCCGTGTCCACCGCCGGCATGCTGATCCGCCGCGACGTCTTCGAGGAACTCGGCGGCTTCGACCGACGGCTGCCCCTGATGCGCGACGACGTCGACCTGTGCTGGCGCGCCAGCGCCCTCGGCCACCGCGTCCTCGTCGCCCCCGAGGCGGTCGTACGACATGCCGAGGCGGCCTCCCGCGAGCGCCGCGCCGTCGACTGCGTGGGCCGCACCGCCGCCTCCCCGCACAAGGTCGACAAGGCCGGCGCCGTCTACACCCTGCTCGTCAACACGCGTACGGCCATGCTGCCCTGGGTGCTGCTGCGGGTCGTCCTCGGCACGGTGCTGAGGACCGTCGCCTACCTCGTCGGCAAGGTCCCCGGACAGGCCGTCGACGAGATCCGCGGCCTCGTGGGCACGCTGCTGCGACCCGAGCGGATCATCGCCGGGCGGCGCAGGCGCGGCAAGCCGCAGGTCGACAAGGGCGAACTGCGGGCGCTGTTCCCGCCGCCCGGTGCGACCGTCCGGGCCACCATCGAACAGGCCGCGGGCAACCTGGTCGGCAGCTCCGACCCCGAGGCCACCTCGGGAGCGGGCCGGCACGGCGGCGGCGTCGAGTCCGGACCCGGCGGCGACGACGCCGACTTCCTGGAGATCGAGCAGTTCGCCCGCCTCAAGCGCATCGCCCGCAAGCCCGGCCCGGTGCTCTTCGTGGTGCTGCTGTTCGTCTCGCTCATCGCCTGCCGCGAACTCCTCGGCAGCGGCGCGCTCGCGGGCGGTGCCCTGCTGCCCGCCCCGGCCGACTCCAGCGAGCTGTGGGCGCGCTACCTGGACGCCTGGCACCCCGTCGGCGCGGGCGGCAGCCCCTCCGCACCGCCGTATCTCGCGCTCATCGCGATGCTGGCCTCCCTGCTCTTCGGCTCCACGGGCCTCGCGGTCACCGTCCTCCTGGTCGCCTCGGTGCCGCTGGCCGGCTTCACCGCGTACTTCGCCTCCCGCCCGCTCGTCGAGTCGCGCCTGCTGCGCGCGTGGGCGGCCGTCGTCTACGCCTTCCTGCCTGCCGCCACCGGCGCGCTCGCGGGCGGCCGCATCGGCACCGCCGTCCTCGCGATCCTGCTGCCGCTCATCGCGCGCGCGGGCATCTCGGCCAGCGGCCTGGCGCACGCCTCGGACGCGCGCGGCAGCTGGCGTGCGACCTGGGCGTACGCCCTGCTCCTGACGATCACCACGGCCTTCACGCCGATCGTGTGGCCCATCGCCCTGCTCCTGGGCATCGGGCTCCTGGCCGTGCGCCGAAGCGACATCACGGCCTATGGGCTGCGCTTCCTGGCCCAGCTCGGCACCCCGCTGCTGATCCTCGCGCCCTGGTCGCTGACGCTGCTCCCGTTCGGCTTCTTCCGGGAAGCCGGCCTGGAGTACGGCTCGGGGTCCGCCTCCGCCCTCGACCTCCTCGGCGCCAGTCCCGGCGGACCCGGCACGGTCAACGGGCTGATGCTCATCGGCATCGTGCTGGCCGCGCTGGCCGCCCTGCTGCGCTCGGACCGTCAGTTCGGAATCTGGACGGCCTGGGTCGTCGCCCTCCTGGGCTTCGTCTTCGCCGTCCTGTCCAACAGCTCCACCTGGGCCGGCCCCGCGACCCTCGTCTACGGCCTCGCCCTCCTCGCCGCCGCCCTCCTCGGCGCCGACGGGGCACGCACGCGCGTGGCCGAGCAGAGCTTCGGCTGGCGTCAGCCGGTCGCCGCGCTGATCCTGTTCACGGCGGCCGCCGGGCCTTTGCTCGTCGCCGCCGGCTGGATGATCCGTGGCGCCGACGGACCCGTCGAGCGACGCGACCCCGTACAGGTGCCCGCGTTCGTCGCCGAGGAGAGCGGCACCCGCGACCAGGCCCGCACCCTCGTCCTCGACAGCGACTCCGGCGCCCACGTCGGCTACAGCCTGGTCCGCGGCTCCGGCGCCCGCCTCGGCGACGCCGAACTCGCCGCGGCCGACGGCGAGAACGCCAAGCTCGACAAGGTCGTCGCCAACCTCGTCGCCGGCTCCGGCGCCGACCAGGCCGACCAACTCGGCGGCTTTGCGGTGCGCTACGTCCTCGTCCACAAGGGCGCGCCCCGCGAGGTCAGCCGCGTCCTGGACGCCACGCCCGGCCTGAGCCGGCTCAGCCAGCAGGACGGCAGCGCCCTGTGGCGGGTGGACCGCCAGGTCGCCCGCGCGACCATCGTGGCGAAATCCGGCGACCCGCAGCCGATCGCCGCCGGACCCGTCGAGATCCACACCACGGTTCCCGCCGGCGCGGACGGCCGCGTCCTGCGTCTCGCCGACTCCGCGGCCGAGGGCTGGACCGCCACCCTGGACGGCGCGCCCCTCACCCCGACCACGGTCGACGGCTGGGCCCAGGGCTTCGAACTCCCCGCCTCCGGCGGCACGCTGGACGTCACCTTCGACGACCCGATCGGCCACACCGCGTGGCTGTGGGTCCAGGGCTCCCTCGCCGTCGTCCTCGTGGTGATGGCGCTGCCCGGCCGGCGCCGCGACATCGACGACGACCTCCCGGAGGAGGAGATCGTCCCCTCCGAGCCCGTCGCAGGCGAGGGCCGCCGCGCCCGCCGACTGCGCGCCCAGGCGGAGGCCGAGGAGGCCGAGCAGACGAACGAGGCCGGGGAACCGGGCGAGTTCGGCCCGGACATGCCTCCTCCTCCGGAGGAGGTCCCCGTCGCCGTCCCACAGCAGCAGACCTACGGCGAGTGGGACTCGGCGAGCTACACGGGCGCCGAGTACGGCACCTACGGCGGCGAGCAGTACCAGGGCGCCCAGCAGTACCCGGCCGGCACCTACGACCAGTCGTACCAGGCCGACCCGTACCAGGCGGACCCCTACCAGGGTGGTCAGTACGACCAGTACACCTACGGCGGACAGCCCCAGCAGCAGTCGTACGACCAGACGTACCAGCAGGGTTACGACCCCACGTACGACCCCGCTCAGCAGCATCCGCACGACGGCAGTGAGCGCCCCGACGGGAGCCAGCAGTGAACCGCACCACCCTGTCCCTGATCGCCGGCGCGACCGCGCTCGCCGCCGTCACCGGATTCGCCGCACTCACCACGCCGGACGCCACCGGCTCCACCACGGCCGAGGCCGCCGCCCAGCTGCCCGTGGAGCGCACCAGCCTGCTCTGCCCGGCTCCCAGCACCTCCGACATCGCGGAGACGTCGTACACATCCTTCACGCCCGTCACCGAGGGCACGGAGAGCAGCGGCACGGCCGAACTCCAGTCCGCCACGGGGGAGTCGGCCGACGGCGCCTCGGAGAAGAGCGGCAAGAAGGCGGACAAGCCCGTACTGGAGCCCGCCGACCCGGGGAAGCCGGCCATCGGTGACACCTCCGGCGGTGACGCGCCCGCGCTGGTCGGCACCGCCGAGGGGAAGTTCGCGCCCGGCTGGACCGTCCAGGAGACCACCGAGGTCGCCGCGGGCACCGGACGCGGCCTTCTGGGCGTCAACTGCACCGCTCCGGACACCGAGTTCTGGTTCCCGGGCGCCAGCACCGCCGCCGACCGCACCGACTACGTCCACCTGACCAACCCCGACGACTCCGCCGCCGTCGTCGACATCGAGCTCTACGGCAAGGACGGCGCCCTCAAGTCCACGGTGGCGGAAGGCATCACGGTCCAGCCGCACGCCACCGAGCCGATCCTGCTGTCCACGCTGACCGACGAGGAACAGACCGACCTCACCGTGCACGTCACCGTCCGCAGCGGGCGGGTCGGCGCCGCGGTGCAGGCCCTCGACGACAAGCTGGGCGGCGACTGGCTCGCCGCGTCCACGGATCCGACGGGCAGCCTCGTCCTGCCGGGCATCCCGAAGGACGCGACGTCGGTGCGGCTGGTGGCCTTCACCACCGGGGACGCCGACGCGGACCTGAAGGTGCGCCTGGCCTCCCCGTCCGGGCTGATCACACCCGCCGGGAACGAGACACTGCACGTCAAGTCGGGCATGACGACCGCCGTCGACCTCGGCGACGTCACGCGCGGCGAGGCGGGCTCCCTGGTGCTGACCCCCAGCGACCGGTCCGTGCCGGTCGTCGCCGCCCTCAAGGTCGTACGGGGCAAGGGTGCCAAGCAGGAGACGGCGTTCATCCCCGCCACGCGCGCGGTCGGCACGCGCGCGACGTCCGTCGACAACACCGCGAAGGGCTCCACCCTGTCGCTGACGGCCCCCGGCCGCACCGCGCAGGTCAAGGTCACCGCGTCGGCCGGCAGCGGTGGCGGTACGGCGGTCTCGAAGACGTACACGATCAAGGGCGGCACGACGCAGGACGTCGAACTGCCGGTGCCGGGCGGCCTGAAGGGCACGTACGCGCTGACGGTGGAACCGGTGTCGGGCGGCTCGGTCTACGCGGCCCGGACCCGGACGACGACGGTGAACGGCGTATCGGGCTTCACGGTGCAGACGCTGCCCGACGACCGGGGGATGGTGGCGGTGCCGGAAGCGGACGAGGACCTGTCGGTGCTGCAGAAGTAGGCGGGGTGGCCGGCGACGTACAAGCCCGCCGGTCAGTCCTCCCCGTACCGCGGATCCACCGTCTCCGGCGTCAGCCCCAGCAACTCGGCCACCTGCTCGACCACGACCTCGTGCACCAGCGCCGCCCGCTCGTCGCGCCCCTTCGTGCGGATCTCCACGGGCCGCCGATAGACCACCACGCGCGCGGGACGCCCCTCGCGGGCGGCGATCGTGCCGCCCAGCGGAACCGACTCGTCGTTCCACGCATCCCCGGACCCGCCCAGTCGCGGCACCTCGAGGATGAGGAAATCGATGTCGGCGAGCTGCGGCCAGCGGCGTTCGAGGCGCTCCACGGAGTCCTGCACCAGGTCCGCGAACGCCTCGGCGCGGCTCGCGGCGAGCGGCACCTGGGGTGGCGCGATCGGGCCGCGCATGCCCCGGCCGTGGCGATCGCGGCGGCGGGGCCCGGGGCCGGCGGCACGGGGCGGTACGGGGTTGTCCATCACTGGTGAAGCGTAGTCCCCGCCGAGTCCGGGTGCCCGACACCCGCGCGGCGTCCGGGACGACATCAGGGTCCGTAGGGCATGTCGCCGGATGACTATTCCAGCCAAGGTTGGGCTCGTTTCCGTGTCTCTCCGAGACCGTCGTTCTCAAGGCAATTGACGTGGTTTGTGCCGAGTGGTGACCGGAACCAGGATCGCTCCGCATGCCGGAAGGCGGTATCTGTGCAGGTCAGGGACGTGTGTCCGGAGGGGCGTGTGGGGCGTTTCACAACACGACACGGTGGAGTGACCCGGGGGAGAGTCGTCGCGGCCCGCTCAAGAGTGCGGTACCGTCCAACGTCGTGAGCCCTGTACGTCGCTGTTCGCGCACCGCTTGCGGCCGTCCCGCCGTCGCGACGCTGACGTACGTCTACGCCGACTCGACCGCGGTCCTCGGCCCGCTCGCCACCTACGCCGAACCCCACTGCTACGACCTGTGCGCCGAGCACTCAGAGCGCCTCACCGCCCCCCGGGGCTGGGAGGTCGTCCGACTGCTCGACTCCTCGGCCCCCGCGCGCCCCAGCGGCGACGACCTGGAAGCGCTCGCCAACGCGGTGCGCGAGGCGGCCCGACCGCAGCAGCGGACGGCGGAGGCCGGCGGGAGCGGGGCGCGTGCCGCGGACCCGATGGAGGTCGCGCGCCGCGGTCACCTGCGAGTGCTGCGCTCGCCGGACAACTGACCCGGGACGGGGCCCAGTCGGCTCGCCTCTCC
The DNA here is from genome assembly GCF_058544905.1 of Streptomyces sp. JLBG701. NCBI lineage: Bacteria > Bacillati > Actinomycetota > Actinomycetes > Kitasatosporales > Streptomycetaceae > Streptomyces > Streptomyces sp. JLBG701. The sequence continues at coordinate 4,567,495 of NZ_CM178588.1, read as the reverse complement.
ATCCAATCTCCACCGCTTCCGTTTCGCTGAGTGACGCACGCCCATTGACTTGGAGTTGTCGCGGACACGACCATGCCGTCACCCGTGTGAATTCACTTTCCGCATAGCGGAATCCGGGGAGGCGCCCGTGTACGTCCAGGAACTGGAACCCGTCGCCAACTCGCTGGGCCTGTCCGCCCTCGTGGCAGCCCTGCCCCTCGTCATCGTCCTGGTCCTGCTCGGCGGCGTCCGTCTGAAAGCGCATCTGGCGGGCCTGACCGGCCTGTTGGCGGCCGCGCTGGTCGCCTGGCTCGCCTACGGCATGCCGCTGGACCAGACGATCTCCAGCGCCGCCCAGGGGGCCGTCTTCGGCCTCTTCCCCATCCTGTGGATCGTCGTCAACGCCCTGTGGGTGTACCGGATGACCGTCCGCACCCGGCACTTCGACATCCTGCGCCGCTCGTTCGGGCGGCTGTCCGACGACCCGCGCATCCATGCGCTCGTGGTCGCCTTCTGCTTCGGCGCCCTGCTGGAGGCCCTCGCGGGCTTCGGCGCGCCGGTCGCGATCTGCTCGGTCATGCTCGTCGCGCTCGGCTTCGATCCGGTGCGCGCGGCCGTCGTCGCGCTGGTCGCCAACACCGCGCCCGTGGCCTTCGGCGCGATGGGCACGCCCGTGGTGACGCTCGCCCAAGTCACCGGCCTGCCCCTGGACTCGGTGGCGTCCGTGGTGGGGCGCCAGACGCCGCTGCTGGCCCTGGTCGTGCCCCTTGTCCTGGTCTTCCTGGTGGACGGGCGGCGAGGGCTGCGCGAAACCTGGGTGCCCGCCCTCGCCTGCGGAACGGCCTTCGCCGTCGGCCAGTTCGTCGCCTCCAACTACGTCTCCGCACAACTCGCCGACATCGGCGCCGCCTTGCTGGGCGCGGGCGCCCTCGTCGCCGTACCGCAGGCGCGCAGGCCCGCCGCCGAACCCGTACGCGTGGCCGTGCTGACCGGCGTGCGGAGCGAGGACCTCGACGAGGAGGACCCGCGGCCCGAAGTCCTGCGCGCCTACGCCCCGTACGCGCTGATCGTCGTCATCTTCTCCATCGCCCAGATCCCGGCGATCAAGGACTGGCTGGCCAAGGCGACACGGACGTACGACTGGCCCTTCCTGAACGTCGCGAACCCGGACGGGAAACCGGTCGGCGGCAACATCTACACCTGGCCGATCGTCTCCACGGGAGGCACGCTCGTGCTGCTCGCCGGCCTGTGCACAGCGGTCGTGCTCGGCGTGCACGCGCGCGTGGCGGTCAAGGAATGGGCGGCCACCGTGCACGAGTTGCGGTTCGCGATCCTGACCGTGACGTCCGTGCTGGCGCTCGCCTACGTCATGAACCTCTCCGGACAGGCGGCCACCATCGGCCACTTCGTGGCGGCGGCGGGTGCGGGACTCGCCTTCCTGTCACCCGTTCTCGGGTGGTTCGGCGTCGCGGTGTCGGGGTCGGACACCTCGGCGAACGCGCTCTTCGGAGCCCTCCAGGTGACCGCGGCCCGCGAGTCGGGGCTGTCGCCCGAACTCCTCGCCGCCGCCAACAGTTCGGGCGGCGTCCTCGGCAAGATGATCTCCCCGCAGAACCTCACCATCGCGTGCGCGGCCGTGGGACTCGCAGGTCGTGAGGGGGACCTGCTGCGCAAGGTGCTGCCCTGGAGCATCGGACTGCTGCTGGTGATGTGTCTGATCGTGGTCGGACAGAGTTCACCGGTGCTGGGCTGGATGCTGCCCTGATCTGTTGCCCTGACCTGAGGTTACGGCTGGGAGTCCACTGGGCTCCCACACAGCCGATTGTCAGCCGGTGCGGGTAGTTTGGGGTGACCGATAGGACTTTCAGGAGGGTTGGCCGTGACCGCTGATCTGTCGCAGCTCGTGAAGGCGTATGACGTACGCGGGGTGGTCCCGGACCAGTGGGACGAGTCGATGGCCGAGCTCTTCGGAGCCGCCTTCGTCCAGGTGGCCGGGGCGAGCGCGATCGTGATCGGGCATGACATGCGCCCCTCGTCACCGGGGCTCTCGGGTGCTTTCGCGCGCGGGGCGGCGGCGCAGGGGGCCGACGTGACCGAGATCGGCCTGTGCTCGACCGACCAGCTGTACTACGCGTCGGGCGCGTTCGACCTGCCCGGCGCGATGTTCACGGCCTCGCACAACCCGGCCCAGTACAACGGCATCAAGATGTGCCGGGCGGGCGCGGCCCCCGTCGGCCAGGACACGGGCCTCGCGGACATCCGCGCGCTGGTGGAGGGCTGGCTGGACTCGGGCGCCCCGCAGCCGGTCGGGACGCCGGGAACGATCACGCAGCGTGACACGTTGGAGGATTACGCGGCGCACCTCCGCTCCCTCGTCGACCTGACCTCGATCCGCCCCCTGAAGGTCGTGGTCGACGCCGGCAACGGCATGGGCGGCCACACGGTCCCCACGGTCTTCGCCAGCCTGCCCCTGACCCTCGTCCCGATGTACTTCGAACTGGACGGCACCTTCCCCAACCACGAGGCCAACCCCCTCGACCCGGCCAACATCGTCGACCTCCAGAAGCGGGTCCGCGAGGAGGGCGCCGACCTCGGCATCGCCTTCGACGGCGACGCCGACCGCTGCTTCGTGGTCGACGAGCACGGCGACCCGGTCTCCCCGTCGGCGATCACCGCCCTGGTCGCCTCGCGCGAACTGGCCAGGCACGGTGGCAAGGGCGTGGTCATCCACAACCTGATCACCTCCTGGACCGTCCCCGAGGTAGTCAAGGAGAACGGCGGCACCCCGGTCCGCACCCGCGTGGGCCACTCCTTCATCAAGGCCGAGATGGCGGCCTCCGGCGCGATCTTCGGCGGCGAGCACTCCGCGCACTACTACTTCAAGGACTTCTGGAACGCCGACACGGGCATGCTGGCAGCTCTACACGTCCTGGCGGCCCTGGGAGGCCAGGAGGGCCCCCTCTCCGCGCTGGTGGCCCAGTACGACCGCTACGCAGGCTCGGGCGAGATCAACTCCACGGTCGACGACCAGACGGCCCGCCTGGCCGCGATCAAATCGGCGTACGAGTCCCGCGAGGGCATCACCCTGGACGAACTGGACGGCCTCACCGTCTCCGCCCCCGACTGGTGGTTCAACGTCCGCCCATCCAACACGGAGCCCCTCCTCCGCCTGAACGCAGAGGCCCGCGACGAGGCAACGATGACCAAGGTGAGGGACGAGGTACTGGAGATCATCAGGGGCTGACACGTAGAGGAGCACGCCTGGACGCCGGCCGGGTTCATCGGACCTGTCCGGCGTCACTGCTAGATGCCGGGCGGTGTTCTCAGCCCGTCTGGGGGTCCCCCCTCTGGGGGAGTTTGAGGACGAGGCCCGTTCAGGGCCGAAAGGGGGGTCTGGGGGCGCAGCCCCCAGGGATGGGACGGGTAGGGGCGGCGGGGGCGAAAGACCGCGACGCTCACCCCAACCCCGGCCGGCCCAACCCCCGCACCCAACCCCCACCGGCGGTAACCTGACCAGGCACATCCGCACACGCACACACAGACGAACCCGCCCCGAAGGGACACCCCATGCCGCTCGAAGCCGGCCTCCTGGAGATCCTCGCCTGCCCGGCCTGCCACGCCCCCCTCAAGGAGCAGGACACCGAGCTGATCTGCACAGGCCAGGACTGCGGCCTGGCATACCCCGTCCGAGACGGCATCCCCGTCCTCCTCGTCGACGAGGCCCGCCGCCCCGCGTAACGACGACACGCGATCGGAGGCTGCCGCCCATGCTCGACGAATCGCTGCTAGACGCCCCCGAGGCACTCTCGGAGGCCGACCGCCGAGGCCTGCTCCGCGGCGCCGCAGAGGCCGGCGCCCGCGTCCGCACGGCCGCCCGCCACGCCGCCGAGGCCGGCGTCAACGACCTCAAGCCCGACGGCCGCCCCCGCGGCATCCTGATCGCGGGCCCCGGCGCGGCCGCGGCCTGCGCAGCCGACCTCCTCGGCACCCTGGCAGGCGCCGCCTGCCCGGTGACCAGGCTCGCCCCGACGGGCGTAGCCCCCGCCGCAGGCGCCCTGCGCTGGGAACTCCCCGGCTGGGTCGGCTCCGTGGACCTGCTCCTCATCGCCACCCCCGACGGTTCGGAACCGGGCCTGTCCCTGCTCGCCGAGCAGGCCTACCGCCGCGGCTGCACAGTCGTAGCCGTAGCCCCCGCCCGCAGCCCGATCACGGAGGCGGTAGACGGCGCGCACGGCCTGTTCGTCCCGATGGCGACGGCCCCCTACGAGCAGGACGAACCCCTCACCGCCTCGGCTCCCGGCGTCCTGTGGGCGCTGCTCACCCCACTGCTCGCACTCCTCGACCGCACCGGCCTGCTCACCGCCCCGCCGGACGCCCTGGAGAAGATCGCCGACCGCCTCGACGGCATCGCCGAACGCTGCGGCCCGGCCATCGCGACCTACAGCAACCCCGCCAAGACCCTCGCCGCCGAGCTCTTCGAGGCGCTCCCGGTGGTCTGGACGGAGGGCACGTCGGCGGGTCCCGCGGGCCGCCGTTTCGCCGCCGCGCTCGCCGAACTCGCCGGCCGCCCCGCGCTCGTCGCCGAACTGCCGGAGGCGCTCGCCGCGCACAACGCCCTGCTCGCGGGCCCGTTCGCGGAAGGCAGCGACCCGGACGACTTCTTCCGCGACCGCGTGGAGGAGGCACCCACCCTGCACGCACGCGTGGTGCTACTCCGCGACCGTCCGATCGGCGGTCTCACCGCCGCCCCGTCCGCCCGTGACCTGGCCCTCAGCCACGACACGCCGATCAGCGAACTGGAGCCGGAGCCCGGCGGCGAACTGGAGACCCTCGCGGAACTGATCGCCATCACGGATTTCGCCGCCGTTTACCTGGCGCTCGCTTCGGGGGCCTGATCCTGGCGTCGACGCCCTGACCGCCGTACGAGGGACGAACCGACAGTCGTACCCACGGCGAACCGGCGTCGTACGCAGAGACAACGGCCGCGACACCGGCTGAGACGACGGCTGAAAGAACCGGCAGAGAGAAGCGCATGGACCGCCTCGACAACACCATCCGCCCCTACGCCTGGGGTTCCACCACCGCCATCCCGAAGCTGCTCGGCGTCGAGCCGAGCGGCGAACCGCAGGCGGAGATGTGGATGGGCGCCCACCCGGGCGCACCCTCGCGCACGGAGCGCGGCACCCTCGTCGAGGTGATCGACGCGGCCCCGGAGCGCGAACTCGGCCCCAGGACCGTCGCCAAGTTCGGCCCGCGCCTGCCCTTCCTCCTCAAGATCCTTGCCGCCGGCGCCCCGCTCTCCCTCCAGGTGCACCCCAACCTGGCGCAGGCCAAGGAGGGCTACGAGGACGAGGAGCGCCGCGGTATCCCGGTCGACGCCGGCCACCGCAACTACAAGGACGCCAACCACAAGCCCGAACTGATCTGCGCCCTCACCGAGTTCGACGGCCTGTGCGGCTTCCGCGACCCGATCCAGGCCGCCGACCTGGTCGACGGCCTGGGTGTCGACTCCCTCAAGCCGTACGTCGACCTCCTGCACGCCCACCCGGAGGAGGCGGCCCTGCGCGAGGTCCTCACCGCCGTACTCAGCGCGGACCGCGAGGAGATGGCCCACACGGTCGCCGCGGCCACCACCGCCTGTACCCGCCTCGGCGGCGACTACGCCCCCTATGCCGACCTCGCCCACCACTACCCGGGCGACCCGGGCGTCATCGCGGCGATGCTCCTCAACCACGTCCGCCTCCAGCCCGGCGAGGCCCTGTTCCTCGGCGCGGGCATCCCGCACGCCTACCTCAACGGCCTCGGCGTCGAGATCATGGCCAACTCCGACAACGTCCTGCGCTGCGGCCTGACCCCCAAGCACGTCGACGTCCCCGAACTCCTGCGCATCGTCCGCTTCGAGGCGGCCGACCCCGGAGTCCTGCGCCCGGAGGCATCCCCGGACGGCGAGGAGGTCTACGAGACCCCCATCGACGAGTTCCGCCTCTCCCGCTACGTCCTCCCCGAGGGAGCCGTCGCCCACGACCTCGCCCTGGAGACCCCGCAGATCCTGCTCTGCACGGCGGGTTCGGTGAGGGCGGGGGAGGAACAGCTGACCCCCGGTCAGTCCGTCTTCGTCCCGGCGGGCGAAAAGGTCGAAGTATCCGGTACCGGCACGATCTTCCGTGCCACGGTGGTCGCCTGAGGCAGGCGGTACGGGTGGCCTGACGCGTCGCTGTCGGACCGGGCTGCAACAATGGCCCACTGGCAAAGGACGGGCAAAGGCCGGGAGGGCGTACGAGGGTGTACGACCGGGGCCCGGGAACGGCGTACGAAGGGACAACGCGAACACATGAGCGCGTCAGGCGGCACCAAGGCGATCGTGGCGGCACTCGGCGCCAACCTCGCGATCGCGGTAGCGAAGTTCGTGGCGTTCCTCTTCAGTGGTTCGTCGTCGATGCTCGCCGAGTCCGTGCACTCGCTCGCGGACTCCGGCAACCAGTTCCTGCTGCTGCTCGGCGGCAAGAAGGCTCAGCGCGAAGCGACCCCGCAACACCCCTTCGGCTACGGCCGCGAGCGCTACATCTACGCCTTCCTCGTCTCCATCGTGCTCTTCTCCGTCGGCGGCATGTTCGCGGTCTACGAGGGCTACGAGAAGATCAAGCACCCGCACGAGATCGAGCACTGGTACTGGCCGGTCGGCGTCCTGGTCTTCGCGATCATCGCGGAGTCGTTCTCCTTCCGGACCGCCATCAAGGAGTCCAACCCGCTGCGCGGCGACCTTTCCTGGAAGGAGTTCGTCCGCCGCGCCAAGGCCCCCGAGCTCCCAGTCGTCCTCCTGGAGGACTTCGGCGCGCTCGTCGGCCTGGTCCTCGCCCTCGGCGGCGTCGGCCTGGCCCTGATCACCGGCGACGGCGTCTGGGACGGCATCGGCACCCTCTGCATCGGCATCCTGCTCATCGTCATCGCGATCGTCCTGGCCGCCGAGACCAAGTCCCTCCTGCTGGGCGAGGCCGCCGGCATCGACGAGGTCAAGAAGATCGAGACCGCCGTCGTCGACGGCGACACCGTCACCGGCATCATCCACATGCGCACGCTCCACCTCGGCCCCGAGGAACTCCTCATCGCCGCCAAGATCGCCGTCCAGCACGACGACACGGCCGCCGAGGTCGCCTCCGCCATCAACGCCGCCGAGGCCCGCATCCGCGAAGCCGTCCCGATCGCCCGAGTCATCTACCTCGAACCGGACATCTACAGCGAGGCGGAAGCCGCCAAGGGCCCGGACCGCGAGGCCACCCCGGGCGGCCCGGCCCAGCACCCCGCCGAACACTGATTTCCCAGTCCTACGCCCCTGGGGCCCGCCGAGTTCCGGCGGGCCCTGCCCGTTGCGGCACCGGCCGGACAGGGGCGTCGACCACCCGATCCGGCCGATGCCCCGCACGATGTGTCTGGAGGCGGACTGGGGACGGCTGGGCCGTCCGGTGTAGCTTGGGACGGAGCCAGACGTCGCTGCTGATGGCGGTCGGGCGGTCCCACCGCGGACCGACCGAGGGAGAGAGGGCCTCCGACGAACTGCGCTGCGCGCACCGGGCATGCCTGTGCCCTCTTCGGGCACCCCCGTGTCCGCCGCCGCGCAGACCAGCCCTACCCACCTCGACCCATACTCCGAGGAGCAGCCCGTAATGACGACTGTCGAAAACCGACAGGACTTCAAGGTCGCCGATCTCTCCCTGGCCGAGTTCGGCCGCAAGGAGATCACCCTCGCCGAGCACGAGATGCCCGGCCTGATGTCGATCCGCAAGGAGTTCGCCGCCACCCAGCCGCTGGCCGGCGCCCGAATCATGGGCTCGCTGCACATGACCGTGCAGACCGCCGTCCTGATCGAGACCCTGGTCGCGCTGGGCGCCGAGGTCCGCTGGGTGTCCTGCAACATCTTCTCCACCCAGGACCACGCGGCCGCCGCCATCGCCGTCGGCCCGAACGGCACGCCCGAGAACCCGCAGGGCATCCCGGTCTTCGCCTGGAAGGGCGAGACCCTGGAGGAGTACTGGTGGTGCACGGAGCAGGCGCTGACCTGGCCGAACACCCCCTCCGGCGGCCCGAACATGATCCTGGACGACGGCGGCGACGCCACCATGCTCGTCCACAAGGGCGTCGAGTACGAGAAGGCCGGCAAGGTCCCCTCTGCCGACACCGCCGAGTCCGACGAGCACCGCGTCGTCCTCGAACTGCTCGACCGCACCATCACCGAGGGCTCGCAGAAGTGGACCCAGCTCGCCTCGGAGATCCGCGGCGTGACCGAGGAGACCACGACCGGCGTCCACCGCCTGTACGAGATGCAGCGCGACGGCTCCCTCCTGTTCCCGGCGATCAACGTCAACGACGCCGTCACCAAGTCGAAGTTCGACAACAAGTACGGCTGCCGCCACTCCCTGATCGACGGCATCAACCGCGCCACCGACGTCCTCATCGGCGGCAAGACCGCGGTCGTCTTCGGCTACGGCGACGTGGGCAAGGGCTGCGCGGAGTCCCTGCGCGGACAGGGCGCCCGCGTCATCGTCACCGAGATCGACCCGATCTGCGCGCTCCAGGCGGCGATGGACGGCTACCAGGTCGCGACTCTTGACGACGTCGTCGACAAGGCCGACATCTTCATCACCACGACCGGCAACAAGGACATCATCATGGCCTCGGACATGGCCAAGATGAAGCACCAGGCGATCGTGGGCAACATCGGCCACTTCGACAACGAGATCGACATGGCCGGCCTCGCGAAGATCCCGGGCATCGTCAAGGACGAGGTCAAGCCGCAGGTCCACACCTGGAAGTTCCCCGACGGCAAGGTCCTCATCGTGCTGTCTGAGGGCCGCCTGCTGAACCTGGGCAACGCCACCGGTCACCCGTCGTTCGTGATGTCCAACTCCTTCGCGGACCAGACCCTGGCCCAGATCGAGCTGTTCACCAAGCCCGACGAGTACCCGACCGACGTCTACGTGCTCCCCAAGCACCTCGACGAGAAGGTCGCCCGCCTCCACCTGGACGCCCTCGGCGTGAAGCTGACGACGCTCCGCCCGGAGCAGGCCGCGTACATCGGCGTCGAGGTCGAGGGCCCGTACAAGCCGGACCACTACCGCTACTGAGCCGGCACCCCAGCGTGTGGTGAGCGCCGCCCGTGCACTGACGGCGCTCACCGACAACTGACACGCGGCCCAGCAGCAGACCGGATCCTCCGGGGCAGGCCCCCGCACCCCCGTGCCGGGGGCCTGCCTCTTTGGCCCGGATCAGCCCGTCAAGACCCAGGACCCCCATGCCCCGCGGCCGTTATTCGCTCCACGATCCGCACGATCACACCCCCCTCGCAGACGAGCACTTCCACTGCGCCCCCGGCCCATCCGGCTGGCGCTACGTCTCCCAGCTGACCACCCCCGCAGGCGACCACAGCGGCTCCGTCGACCTCACCCTCGACGACCTCGGCCGCCCCATCCGTCTCGAACTCCACGCGGCGAGCTGGCAGGTGCGCGGCGCCGCCCTCGAAGGCGTCACCTGGGTCCGCACCGACCCCACCGGCACTCATGCCACCGAAGGCAATGTCCGCGCCCACGCCTTCACCGGCACATCCCCCGCGTTCCTCATCGCCACCACCCGTCTCCTGCGCCTCACCCCCTCCGCCTCGGCAACCCGCGTACGCCTCGTCGCTTTCACAGACCCGGTCCTCGCTCCGCGCACCGTGGACCAGTCCTGGGCCTTGCTGAAAAGAGAAGCACACGCCACTGACAACGGCCCTCTGACCGTGGAGGAATACCAGGTCACAGCCCTGGACACGGGCGAACAGCACACCGTGCACATCGCCGGCGACGTGGTGCTCGCGGCACCCGGAATCGAGCTGGAAGACCTCGAGTCACCGCCGTCCGTCTTCGCCTGAGGACCCGAGCGGGACTACGCAGGCGGCGCGAACCCGGTGGAGGGGCGGTCGGCTACCGGCGCCGCGTCCCCGAAACCACCGTCCGGGGACGGCGAAGGAGCAGAGGGAAGCGGAGCAGGAGAGGTGCCGGACGACTGGGGAGCCTGAGCACCCGGATGAGACGCTGCCGTCGGGTAAGGAGCAGGGTTGCCGTGGGCGCCAGGCACCCCGGCGGGCGGCCAGACACCGACAGCCGGTCCACTCCCCGCGCCCCCGTCCCCATAGGCCCGCCGCACCTCCCGAGCCTGCCGCTCCTGCACCACGGCCGCCAGATACGCGGCCGCCGGAACGCCTTGCGGCGCCGGAGCCCCCGTACGAGCCGCGAGATCGGCGGCGAGCTGCTCGGCCATGGCCCATGCGACCTGCGGATCCAGCTGATGCATGCGCGTCAGGTACTGCCGGATGGCAAGCCACAAGTCGTCCGGCACCGCCGACAGATCAAGTCCCGAGAACCGCCCGGCCAGCCAGTGCGGCGGCGGAGGAACGAAACCGGTCCGAGAAGCGGGCACCCGTTCCCGTACGACGAGAGTCCCCGCGAAGACGTCCCCGAGCCGCCGTCCTCGCGCCGAAACGAGCGAGGCGATACAGGCGATGACCCCGAACGTCATCAGAATCTCGACGACACCGATGGCACCCCGCACCAGCGCGTGCCGGAACCGGATCGGCCCACCGTCGTCCCGCACCACCCGCAACCCGCACGCCATCTTCCCGAGCGAGCGCCCATGGCTGAGGGTCTCGACCGCGATGGGTCCGCCCACCAGGACGAGAAGGAAAGCCGCGATCGACAGCGCGACCTGCGCCGCCTCGTCAAGCGACGCCGTGGAAGCGACCAGGACGATCGACACCACGATGTAGACGACCATGGCCACGGCGAGATCCAGCAACACGGCCAACGCTCTACTGGGCAGCTTCGCCGGGCGCAGTTCCAGCGCCACCGCCTCGCCCGTCACCAGCTCACTCACGTCCGCCGCCCTTCCCCTGACCTGCCCCGAGAACGGCCAGTCTGCCAAGCTGTGGCCACATCGCGCCCCAGTACGACAAGCTGACACCAACGACGAGCCCCTGACGAGCAGCCGAGGAGCAGGCAAACCGATGGACCTCGACGTCTTCGTCTCCGCCCACCGGGCAGAGTGGGACCGCCTGGACGCCTTGCTCCGCCGCCAGCGCCGCCTCACCGGAGCCGAGAGCGACGAACTCGTCGTCCTCTACCAACGCACCGCCACCCATCTCTCCCTGATCCAGTCCAGCGCCCCGGACCCCCAGCTGACCGGCCGACTCAGCCAGCTCGTGGCACGCGCGCGTAGCGCCGTGACGGGGACCCGCCGCGCTTCCTGGCGCGATGTCACACGCTTCCTCGCGTACGGCTTCCCCGCAGCCGTCTACCGATCGCGCCACTGGTGGGTACCGACCGCACTCCTGTCCACCGCGGTCGCGGTCCTCCTGGGCTGGTGGATAGGTAGCCACCCCGAAGTGCAGTCCTCCATCGCGGCCCCCGACGAACTCCGCGCACTCACCCGCCCGGGCGGCGAGTACGAGACGTACTACTCCAGCCACCCCGCGGCCTCCTTCGCGGCCCAGGTCTGGACGAACAACGCCCAAGCCGCCGCGATGTGCCTCGTCCTGGGAATCTTCCTGGGCCTCCCCGTCATCTGGATCCTCTTCCAGAACATGCTCAACCTCGGCGTCGGATTCGGCCTGATGTCCTCAGCAGGCCGCCTCGACACCTTCCTCGGCCTCGTCCTGCCGCACGGCCTTCTCGAACTGACCGCGGTCTTCGTGGCCGCCGGCACCGGACTACGCCTCGGCTGGACCCTCATCGACCCAGGCCCACGTTCCCGCCGCACGGCCCTCGCAGAGGAGGGCCGTGCAGCCGTGGGCATGGCGATAGGCCTCGCCCTGGTCCTCTTCGTCTCCGGCGCCATAGAAGGCTTCGTGACCCCGTCGGGCCTCCCCACCTGGGCCCGCATCGGCATAGGCATCGCTGCAGAGGTCGCCTTCCTGGCGTACGTCTATGTCCTGGGCGGTCGTGCGTCCCGCACGGGCGAGACGGGGGACGTCGAGGCGGCCGAGCGCAGCGCCAGTGTTCCGACGGCCGCCTGATGTGCGTCCACCGCCGTTGAGCTGCTAGTCTCCTCTTCGCCCACAAGAGCCGTTGACACGGAGCGCGTGGGGAGGTAGATTCGAACAGTTGCCTAGAACTGGACTCGTCCGGTCGCAACGGTTAGCATCTGCTGGCTCCCCAGGAACTTGGATTCCTGAGAAGCCCCTCCCGATTACTCAGAAATGAGCGGCCGGTCAGACCGGCCGAAAGCTTCTGATAAAGTCGGACTCGCCGAAAGAGAGCCGGAAGGCAATCGAATAGGCAAAGGCCCATCCAGCGGCCACCGGAAATGAATTCCGACCGGAAACGGAACGGAAAACGGATCTGGTAAGGTTGGAAACACAGAAGGGAAGCGCCCGGAGGAAAGCCCGAGAGGGTGAGTACAAAGGAAGCGTCCGTTCCTTGAGAACTCAACAGCGTGCCAAAAATCAACGCCAGATATGTTGATACCCCGTCCATCGGATTCTTCCGGTGGCGAGGTTCCTTTGAAGAAAACACAGCGAGGACGCTGTGAACGGCCGGGCTTATTCCGTCTGGCTGTTCCGCTCTCGTGTGTGTGCACCGGATGACCGGTAAACATTCACGGAGAGTTTGATCCTGGCTCAGGACGAACGCTGGCGGCGTGCTTAACACATGCAAGTCGAACGATGAACCGCTTCGGTGGGGATTAGTGGCGAACGGGTGAGTAACACGTGGGCAATCTGCCCTGCACTCTGGGACAAGCCCTGGAAACGGGGTCTAATACCGGATAACACCGTCTCGGGCATCTGGGATGGTTGAAAGCTCCGGCGGTGCAGGATGAGCCCGCGGCCTATCAGCTTGTTGGTGAGGTAGTGGCTCACCAAGGCGACGACGGGTAGCCGGCCTGAGAGGGCGACCGGCCACACTGGGACTGAGACACGGCCCAGACTCCTACGGGAGGCAGCAGTGGGGAATATTGCACAATGGGCGAAAGCCTGATGCAGCGACGCCGCGTGAGGGATGACGGCCTTCGGGTTGTAAACCTCTTTCAGCAGGGAAGAAGCGCAAGTGACGGTACCTGCAGAAGAAGCGCCGGCTAACTACGTGCCAGCAGCCGCGGTAATACGTAGGGCGCAAGCGTTGTCCGGAATTATTGGGCGTAAAGAGCTCGTAGGCGGTCTGTCGCGTCGGATGTGAAAGCCCGGGGCTTAACCCCGGGTCTGCATTCGATACGGGCAGACTAGAGTGTGGTAGGGGAGATCGGAATTCCTGGTGTAGCGGTGAAATGCGCAGATATCAGGAGGAACACCGGTGGCGAAGGCGGATCTCTGGGCCATTACTGACGCTGAGGAGCGAAAGCGTGGGGAGCGAACAGGATTAGATACCCTGGTAGTCCACGCCGTAAACGGTGGGAACTAGGTGTTGGCGACATTCCACGTCGTCGGTGCCGCAGCTAACGCATTAAGTTCCCCGCCTGGGGAGTACGGCCGCAAGGCTAAAACTCAAAGGAATTGACGGGGGCCCGCACAAGCAGCGGAGCATGTGGCTTAATTCGACGCAACGCGAAGAACCTTACCAAGGCTTGACATACACCGGAAAGCATCAGAGATGGTGCCCCCCTTGTGGTCGGTGTACAGGTGGTGCATGGCTGTCGTCAGCTCGTGTCGTGAGATGTTGGGTTAAGTCCCGCAACGAGCGCAACCCTTGTTCTGTGTTGCCAGCATGCCCTTCGGGGTGATGGGGACTCACAGGAGACCGCCGGGGTCAACTCGGAGGAAGGTGGGGACGACGTCAAGTCATCATGCCCCTTATGTCTTGGGCTGCACACGTGCTACAATGGCAGGTACAATGAGCTGCGATGCCGTGAGGCGGAGCGAATCTCAAAAAGCCTGTCTCAGTTCGGATTGAGGTCTGCAACTCGACCCCATGAAGTCGGAGTTGCTAGTAATCGCAGATCAGCATTGCTGCGGTGAATACGTTCCCGGGCCTTGTACACACCGCCCGTCACGTCACGAAAGTCGGTAACACCCGAAGCCGGTGGCCCAACCCCCTTGCGGGGAGGGAGCTGTCGAAGGTGGGACTGGCGATTGGGACGAAGTCGTAACAAGGTAGCCGTACCGGAAGGTGCGGCTGGATCACCTCCTTTCTAAGGAGCACTTCTCACCGACTCCGGTTGGTCAGAGGCCAGTACATCGGCGTACGTCCGATGCTGGTTGCTCATGGGTGGAACGTTGATTATTCGGCCGGGTTCACGGGTCGGAGGCTGCAAGTACTGCCCTCGCAAGAGGGCGTGGAAAGCATGATCTCCGGGCGGGACCGGGCCGGGCACGCTGTTGGGTGTCTGAGGGCACGGCCGTCTGGTCGTCCTTCGGTGCCGGCCCCAGTGAACTCGCCGAGTAGGGCGGGGTGATGGGTGGTTGGTCGTTGTTTGAGAACTGCACAGTGGACGCGAGCATCTGTGGCCAAGTTTTTAAGGGCGCACGGTGGATGCCTTGGCACCAGGAACCGATGAAGGACGTGGGAGGCCACGATAGTCCCCGGGGAGTCGTCAACCAGGCTTTGATCCGGGGGTTTCCGAATGGGGAAACCCGGCAGTCGTCATGGGCTGTCACCCATACCTGAACACATAGGGTATGTGGAGGGAACGCGGGGAAGTGAAACATCTCAGTACCCGCAGGAAGAGAAAACAACCGTGATTCCGGGAGTAGTGGCGAGCGAAACCGGATGAGGCCAAACCGTATACGTGTGAGACCCGGCAGGGGTTGCGTGTGCGGGGTTGTGGGATCTCTCTTTCACAGTCTGCCGGCTGTGAGACGAGTCAGAAACCGTTGATGTAGGCGAAGGACATGCGAAAGGTCCGGCGTAGAGGGTAAGACCCCCGTAGTCGAAACGTCAGCGGCTCGTTTGAGAGACACCCAAGTAGCACGGGGCCCGAGAAATCCCGTGTGAATCTGGCGGGACCACCCGTTAAGCCTAAATATTCCCTGGTGACCGATAGCGGATAGTACCGTGAGGGAATGGTGAAAAGTACCGCGGGAGCGGAGTGAAATAGTACCTGAAACCGTGTGCCTACAAGCCGTGGGAGCGTCGGGATGGAGCTTGCTCCATCCTCGTGACTGCGTGCCTTTTGAAGAATGAGCCTGCGAGTTTGCGGTGTGTTGCGAGGTTAACCCGTGTGGGGAAGCCGTAGCGAAAGCGAGTCCGAACAGGGCGGTACAGTAGCGCGCTCAAGACCCGAAGCGGAGTGATCTAGCCATGGGCAGGTTGAAGCGGAGGTAAGACTTCGTGGAGGACCGAACCCACCAGGGTTGAAAACCTGGGGGATGACCTGTGGTTAGGGGTGAAAGGCCAATCAAACTCCGTGATAGCTGGTTCTCCCCGAAATGCATTTAGGTGCAGCGTCGTGTGTTTCTTGCCGGAGGTAGAGCACTGGATAGGCGATGGGCCCTACCGGGTTACTGACCTTAGCCAAACTCCGAATGCCGGTAAGTGAGAGCGCGGCAGTGAGACTGTGGGGGATAAGCTCCATGGTCGAGAGGGAAACAGCCCAGAGCATCGACTAAGGCCCCTAAGCGTACGCTAAGTGGGAAAGGATGTGGAGTCGCAGAGACAACCAGGAGGTTGGCTTAGAAGCAGCCACCCTTGAAAGAGTGCGTAATAGCTCACTGGTCTAGTGATTCCGCGCCGACAATGTAGCGGGGCTCAAGCGTACCGCCGAAGTCGTGTCATTCCAGCATGAGGGCCAACGCCCGCTGGGATGGGTAGGGGAGCGTCGTGTGCCGGGTGAAGCCGCAGCGGAAGCTAGTGGTGGACGGTTCACGAGTGAGAATGCAGGCATGAGTAGCGATACACACGTGGGAAACGTGTGCGCCGATTGACTAAGGGTTCCTGGGTCAAGCTGATCTGCCCAGGGTAAGTCGGGACCTAAGGCGAGGCCGACAGGCGTAGTCGATGGATAACCGGTTGATATTCCGGTACCCGCTGTGAAGCGTCAAACATTGAACCAGGCGATGCTAAGTCCGTGAAGCCGCCCCGGAGCCTTCGGGCAAGGGGGAGTGGTGGAGCCGACGGACCAGACCTGCAGTAGGTGAGTGATGGGGTGACGCAGGAAGGTAGTCCAGCCCGGGCGGTGGTTGTCCCGGGGTAAGGGTGTAGGACGTCAGGTAGGTAAATCCGCCTGGCACATAGTCTGAGACCTGATGCCGAGCCGATTGTGGTGAAGTGGATGATCCTATGCTGTCGAGAAAAGCCTCTAGCGAGTTTCATGGCGGCCCGTACCCTAAACCGACTCAGGTGGTCAGGTAGAGAATACCGAGGCGTTCGGGTGAACTATGGTTAAGGAACTCGGCAAAATGCCCCCGTAACTTCGGGAGAAGGGGGGCCATCACTGGTGAGGGGACTTGCTCTCCGAGCTGGGGGTGGCCGCAGAGACCAGCGAGAAGCGACTGTTTACTAAAAACACAGGTCCGTGCGAAGCCGTAAGGCGATGTATACGGACTGACGCCTGCCCGGTGCTGGAACGTTAAGGGGACCGGTTAGTCAAGATTCGTCTTGGCGAAGCTGAGAACTTAAGCGCCAGTAAACGGCGGTGGTAACTATAACCATCCTAAGGTAGCGAAATTCCTTGTCGGGTAAGTTCCGACCTGCACGAATGGCGTAACGACTTCTCGACTGTCTCAACCATAGGCCCGGTGAAATTGCACTACGAGTAAAGATGCTCGTTTCGCGCAGCAGGACGGAAAGACCCCGGGACCTTTACTACAGTTTGATATTGGTGTTCGGTTCGGCTTGTGTAGGATAGCTGGGAGACTTTGAGCTCTGGACGCCAGTTCAGGGGGAGTCGTCGTTGAAATACCAGTCTGGTCGTGCTGGATGTCTAACCTGGGTCCGTGATCCGGATCAGGGACAGTGTCTGATGGGTAGTTTAACTGGGGCGGTTGCCTCCTAAAGAGTAACGGAGGCGCCCAAAGGTTCCCTCAGCCTGGTTGGCAATCAGGTGTTGAGTGTAAGTGCACAAGGGAGCTTGACTGTGAGACCGACGGGTCGAGCAGGGACGAAAGTCGGGACTAGTGATCCGGCGGTGGCTTGTGGAAGCGCCGTCGCTCAACGGATAAAAGGTACCCCGGGGATAACAGGCTGATCTTCCCCAAGAGTCCATATCGACGGGATGGTTTGGCACCTCGATGTCGGCTCGTCGCATCCTGGGGCTGGAGTCGGTCCCAAGGGTTGGGCTGTTCGCCCATTAAAGCGGTACGCGAGCTGGGTTTAGAACGTCGTGAGACAGTTCGGTCCCTATCCGCTGCGCGCGCAGGAATATTGAGAAGGGCTGTCCCTAGTACGAGAGGACCGGGACGGACGAACCTCTGGTGTGCCAGTTGTTCTGCCAAGGGCATGGCTGGTTGGCTACGTTCGGGAGGGATAACCGCTGAAAGCATCTAAGCGGGAAGCCTGCTTCGAGATGAGTATTCCCACCCCCATGAGGGGTTAAGGCTCCCAGTAGACGACTGGGTTGATAGGCCAGATCTGGAAGCCCGGTAACGGGTGGAGGTGACTGGTACTAATAGGCCGAGGGCTTGTCCTCAGTTGCTCGCGTCCACTGTGTTGGTTCTGAAACCACGAACAACCCCGTTGTCACGGTCACGGCAGCGGTGCGGTATTCACAGTTTCATAGTGTTTCGGTGGTCATAGCGTGAGGGAAACGCCCGGTTACATTCCGAACCCGGAAGCTAAGCCTTACAGCGCCGATGGTACTGCAGGGGGGACCCTGTGGGAGAGTAGGACACCGCCGAACAAATATTGCGAAAGGCCCACACCTTTATGGTGTGGGCCTTTTTTGCGTTCAAAGGCGTCCGGCCGCTTTCAGTGCCAGATACGCATCCGCCAATGCCGGGGCAAGTTCGTCCGGTGTCGCGTCGACGATTACGACGCCGTGGCGGCGGAGTTGTTCTGCCGTGCGCCGGCGTTCGGTCTGTGCCTGGGCGGCGGCTGCCGCCTCGTAGACCGCCTCCGTGTTTCCGCGGGCCATTGCCATGTTGGCGATGTGCGGGTCCGCCACTGATGCCACCAGGACCGTGTGGCGCTGGGTGAGTTGGGAGAGGACGGGGAGCAGGCCTTCCTCCACCGGTGCGGCTTCGAGGCTGGTGAGCAGCACGATGAGGGAGCGGCGGGGGGCCGTGCGGAGCGCGGTGGCTGTGAGGCCTCGGGCGTCTGTCTCGATGAGTTCCGGTTCGAGGGTTGCCATCGCGTTGACCAGGGACGGCAGGACGTCGCCGGCTGTGCGGCCCTGCACCAGGGCGCGTACTCGGCGGTCGTAGGCGAGGAGGTCGACGCGGTCGCCGGCTCGGGAGGCCAGGGCGGCGAGGAGTAGTGCCGCGTCCATGGAGGCGTCCAGACGGGGGGCGTCGCCGACGCGGCCGGCCGAGGTGCGGCCGGTGTCGAGGACCAGGAGGATGTGGCGGTCACGTTCGGGGCGCCAGGTGCGCACGGCGACCGTGGTCTGGCGGGCTGTGGCTCGCCAGTCGATGGAGCGGGTGTCGTCGCCGGGGACGTATTCGCGCAGGCTGTCGAATTCGGTGCCCTCGCCTCGGGTGAGGACGCTGGTCCGGCCGTCCAGTTCGCGCAGGCGGGCGAGCTTGGACGGGAGGTGCTTGCGGCTGGTGAACGGGGGCAGGACGCGTACCGTCCAGGGGACTTTGTGGGTGCCCTGGCGGGAGAGGAGGCCGAGGGGGCCGTACGAGCGGATGGTGAGGCGGTCGGCCTGGCGGTCGCCGCGTCGGGTGGGGCGTAGGCGGGTCGTGACGCGGCGGCGTTCGCCCGGGGGGACTGTGAGGCGGTGTCGGGAGGCCTCTACCTCTGTGCCGGGCTGCCAGCTGCTGGGGGGCCAGGCGTCGCGGAGGCGGGCGCGGAGCAGGCGGCGGGACGGGTTGGCGACAGTGAGGGTGACCTCGGCCGGTTCGCCGAGGCGTGCGGAGGTGTCGCCGGAGCGGGTCAGGCCGAGACGGCGTACGGGTGCTGCCAGGGCGAAGTCGCAGGCGCAGGCCAGTGCCAAGGGGGCGTTCACGGCGAGGATGCCCGTCCAGCTGGGTTCCCAGATGCCGACGGGGAGGGAGCCGAGGGCCGCCAGGAGGGCGGCGCGTCCGGTGAGTGCCATCAGCGGGGGACGGGGACGTGGGCGAGGATCGCGTTGATGACGGAGTCGGCCGTCACGCCCTCCATTTCGGCCTCCGGGCGGAGTTGCACACGGTGGCGGAGGGTGGGGAGGGCCAGTGCCTTGACGTCGTCGGGGATGACGTAGTCGCGGCCCGTCAGCCAGGCCCAGGCGCGCGAGGTTGCCAGGAGGGCGGTGGCGCCTCGGGGGGAGACGCCGAGGGTGAGGGACGGGGATTCGCGGGTGGCTCGGCAGATGTCCACGACGTAGGCGGTGATTTCGGGGGAGATCGCTGTCTTGGCGACTGCCGCGCGGGCGGCTTCCAGGTCGGCGGGGCCCGCGACCGGGCGTACGCCGGCGGCGCGCAGGTCGCGCGGGTTGAAGCCCTCCGCGTGGCGGGTGAGGACGTCGATCTCGTCCTGGCGGGAGGGGAGCGGGATCGTCAGCTTGAGGAGGAAACGGTCCAGCTGGGCTTCGGGGAGGGGGTATGTGCCCTCGTACTCGACCGGGTTCTGTGTCGCGGCGACCAGGAACGGGTCGGGGAGGAGGCGGGGGGTGCCGTCGACCGTGACCTGGCGTTCCTCCATGGCCTCCAGGAGGGACGACTGGGTCTTCGGCGGGGTGCGGTTGATCTCGTCCGCGAGGAGGAGGTTGGTGAAGACCGGGCCGGGCTGGAAGGAGAACTCCGCGCTGCGCGTGTCGTAGACGAGGGAGCCTGTGATGTCGCTCGGCATCAGGTCGGGAGTGAACTGGACGCGTTTGGTGTCGAGTTCGAGTGCGGACGCGAGGGCGCGGACGAGCAGGGTTTTGGCGACTCCGGGGACGCCTTCGAGGAGGACGTGTCCGCGGCAGAGGAGGGCGACGACTAGGCCGGTCACGGCGGGGTCCTGGCCGACCACGGCTTTGGCGATCTCGGTGCGCAGGGCCTCCAGGGAGGCTCGGGCGGTGCCCGGGTCCCCGGTGATCCCGGCGTTGTCAGTGGTCGGGTCCATCATGGACGGCGAACCTCTCTTTCGAGGGCGTCGAGTTGGTCGGCGAGGGCGATGAGGGCCGTGTCGTCGCTGGGCGGCGGGCCGAAGAGGAGGGAGTGCAGGGCCTGTCCGTCTCCGTGGTTGTGGAGGTGGGAGGACAAGGCGGGGAGCAGGGCTTCGGGCGCGTGCGCCTGCGAGACGGGGACGCCTACCAGGGGGGCGAGGCGAGTGCGGGTGGTGGAGCGAAGAGCGGTGGCCGCGCGGTCGCGGGCGTTGGCCTTGCGGTAGAGACGGGCGCGGCCTTCGACGGTTTCGGAGGCGCGGATCGCCACGGGGAGTTTTTCAGGCACCAGGGGGCCGAGCCGGCGTGCCCGCCAGAGGGCGGCCAGGGCTGCGGCGATGAAGAGCTGCAGGGTGCCCCAGAGCCAGCCCGAGGGGAGCAGATCGAAGAAGTCCTGGTCACCGGTGTCGGTGGCCGAGCCGTCGGACAGGGAGGGGAGGTACCAGACCAGATGGGGGCGGGAGCCGAGGAGTTGGAGGGCGAGGGAGGCGTTGCCCTGCTCGTCGAGGCGGTCGTTGAAGAGGATGTCGGGCGCGCCGAGTACGACGGTGTCGCCGTCCCCGGAGACCGCCGGGACGCGCAACAGGGTGGCCAGGCCCTCGCTGAAGTAGCACGAGTCGGCGTCGAGGTTTGTGGTGGTGTAGCGGTAGCCGCCCGTCTCGGCGGTGCCCGCGCGGCGGGCGGCCGGCAGGCCGCAGTCGGGGGCGAGGGCCGAGTCGAGGCTGGTGACGGGGTCCGCGGTGACGCCGGGAGCGAGCCTCCCGACGGACCAGTCACCGGGGGAGACCAGGACGGTACGCCCTCCGGAGTCGGTGATCGCCGAGTGGAGCCGGGTCTGTTGACGTTCCGTCAGCAGGTCGGGGACGGCGACCAGGAGCGTGGTGTCGGGGCCGGCTGCCGCGCGGGCTTCGGCCAGGGTGGTGACCACGCGCGTGGACACGCCGCGGTCGGCGAGGAGTTCGGCGACGGCTCGGCTGCCGTAGGTGTCGACGGAGCGCGGGTCGAGGCGACCGTGCTGGGCGTCGGAGCGGATCGCGGCGATCGCCACGGCCGCCGCCAGCAGGACCAGGAGGGCGAGCAGGATGCCTCGCCCGCGCGTCCACACCTGGCGGGCGGTGGGCGAGGTCGAGGTGGACGGGAGCGTGGCCTCAGCGGTCATTCGGCGGCTCCCTGGCGGGTGTTGTGGGCCGCGCTGTGGGCGCTGCTCGCGAGCACCGGCTTGGTGCGCTCCAGGTCACGGTCGAGTTCGGCGATGCGGTGGTACGACTGCTCGCTCGCCCTCCGTCCGCCGTACGTCACGTCGTCGAAGTCCCGCGCGGCGGCGCGCAGTCGGTCCGTGTGGGCGGGCAGGGCGTGGCCGGCCTCGGCGGCCGCCTCGTCGGCGGTGCGGCCGGGGCGGACGTCGAGGAGAGCGCGTTCCTCCAGGGAACGGACGATGGCGCGCATGCGTTCCTGGACGGCCTGGTTCCAGTGGCCCTGGGCGGCGTGCGCCTCGGCGGCCGCGCGGTGCTCGGCGGCGCTGCGGGGGCGGTCGTCGAACAGGGCGGCGGAGGAGGTCGGTTGGCGGCGCGGGGTGCCGAGGCGCCACCACAGGGCGCCCAGGACCGCGAGCACGGCCAGGACGACCAAGATCAGGCCGATGGCTCCGCCGGGTGTCATGGCGGAGGCCGCGCCGAACAGCCTGCCGACCCAGTCCCAGAAGGCGTCGATGGCGCGTTGGAGCAGGCCGGGGTCGTTCTCGTGGTACATCCGCTTGGACAGTTCGCGCCGGGCGGCTTCCCGCGCGGGGTCGCGCGGGATCGTCAACGGTGGTTCGTCGCCGGAGCGCGCGAGTGACAGTACGGATGTGTCGCCGGCGCGCAGCAAGGTGCGTACGGCGTTGTCCGCGGCGCTCTGCAGGATCGGCGCCGTGGTGAGAACTCCCCCCGCCAGGCTCACCGCATCAGCTCCCCGGGGTGGTGCCGGGCGCGCCGGCGCCGTAGTCCTGGAGGCCGGCGGCGCGGGCGAGGTCGAGGTCGAGGGCCTCGCGGCGGATGCGCTGGTCGATGTAGAGCAGCACGGTGACGCCCGCCGAGATCGGGAACGTGATCATGGAGCCGATCACCGAGCCGATGCCGCTGATGATGAGGAACGTCCAGCCGTAGTTGCCGGTGCCGTTGAGGAAGCCGGAGATGCCGTCGCCGCTGAGGGCCGCGGCGATGACGGCGAAGGGGATGACCACGATCGACGCCACGATGTTGGCGATGATCGTGGCGAGCAGCTGGATGCCGAAGACGCGCCACCAGGAGCCGCGGACCAGCTTCACGGAGCGGCTCATCGCCTTCGCGATGCCCTGCTTCTCCAGCATCAGCGCGGGCGAGGCCAGGGAGAAGCGGACCATCAGCCACAGTGCGACGACACCGGCGCCGAGGCTGCCGAGTACGGCCAGGGCGGCACCCGCGGCGTTGGATCCCGCGACGGCCACGAGGATGCCGGGCAGCGCACCGCCCGCGACGATGGCGACGCCGATGAGCAGCAGCAGGAAGATCAGGCCGGCCAGCTTCAGGATCTGCGGGCGGGCGTCGCGCCAGGCTTCGCCCGCGGTCACCGACTTGCCGAGGACGGCGCGGCTGGTGACGGTCGTGAGCAGGGCGGTCGCGGCGATGGTGCCGATCAGGGAGATCAGGAAGACGATGCCCGTGCTGAGCATGGTGTCGCCCATGGCGCGGGTCAGTTCGTCGAGGCTGGCGCTCGGGTCGTTGAGGGCTTCGGTGCTCGCGCTGTCGTCCAGGGCGAAGCCCTGGACGAGGATGACGATGATCTGCATGACGACCGCGACGGTCAGCGAGATGCCCAGCACCGTGCGCCAGTAGGTGCGCATGGTGGAGACCGCGCCGTCGAGGATCTCGCCCACGCCGAGCGGTCGCAGGGGGATCACGCCGGGCTTGGCCGCGGGCGGGGGGCCGCCCCAGCCGCCGCCCCAGCCTCCGTAACCACCGGGGGCGCCGTAGCCGCCGGGGCCGCTCGGGGGCGGGCCGCCCCAGCCCGGGCCGGGTGGCGGGGGCGGTGGGGCCTGGCCGGGGCTCGGCGGTCCGGTGGGCGCGGACCACTGGGCGGCGGGCGGCTGCTCCTTGGACCACTTCGGGCCGGCGTCCTGCGGGTCCTGGGCGGGCTGGTCCGCGGGCTCTGCGGGGCCGGACGCGTCGGGCTCCTGCCCGTCGGACGGGGCAGATCCGGGCGAGGCCCAGCCCGGAGTGTCGTTCATCGTCGCTCCTTCACAGTGCCCGTCCGCGCTCGCGGCGGCAGGTTGGCAGACATCGTGTCATGGGGTGGTCGTCGGGGGACCGGCCACGGTATGGGCTGCACACCTTCAATTGTCCGCCGGACAAGGGGCAGACTGACCGCATGGCTGATCAGTACGCGCAATCCGGTGGCGACAACCGGCCGTCCGAGATACCTGCGATCCGTTGGGAGGAGCCACCCGAAGGCCCCGTACTGGTCCTTCTCGACCAGACGCGGTTGCCGGCCGAGGAGGTCGAGCTGGTGTGCACGGACGCGCCGGTTCTGGTGGAGGCGATCCGTTCGCTCGCCGTGCGCGGAGCGCCGCTGCTCGGCATCGCGGGGGCGTACGGCGTCGCGCTCGCCGCCGTACGCGGCTTCGACGTGGACGAGGCCGCGGACTCGCTGGCGGGTGCCCGGCCCACCGCGGTGAACCTCGCCGTCGGCGTGCGCAGAGCCCAGTCCGCGCATCGGGCGGTGCTGGCCCGGGGCGGGGATTCCGCGGAGGCCGCCGCGGCGGCACTGTTGGCGGCGCGGCAGCTGCACCGGGAGGACGCCGAGGCCAGTGCGCGGATGGCCGAGCGGGGGCTGGCGCTGCTGGACGAGCTGTTGCCCGGTGGCGGGCACCGGATCCTCACGCACTGCAACACCGGATCGCTGGTGTCGGGCGGTGAGGGCACGGCGTTCGCGGTGGCGCTCGCGGCGCATCGGGCGGGACGGCTGCGGCGGCTCTGGGTGGACGAAACGCGTCCGTTGCTGCAAGGTGCTCGCCTGACGGCCTATGAGGCGGCGCGCAGCGGAATGGCGTACACCTTGCTCACGGACAACGCGGCGGGATCGCTCTTCGCGGCGGGGGAGGTGGACGCGGTGCTGATCGGTGCCGACCGCATCGCGGCCGACGGTTCGGTGGCGAACAAGGTGGGGAGCTATCCGCTCGCGGTGCTCGCGCGGTATCACCATGTGCCGTTCATCGTGGTGGCGCCGGTGACGACGGTGGATTTGGAGACGCCGGACGGGGCGTCGATAGAGGTCGAGCAGCGCCCAGGCCATGAGGTGACGGAGATCACAGCGCCCCAGGTGCCGGTGGCGGGAGCGGAAGCGGGAGGCGGGATTCCGGTAGCACCCCTGGGGACCCAGGCGTACAACCCGGCGTTCGATGTGACGCCGCCGGAGCTGGTGACGGCGATCGTCACCGAAGAAGGTGCTGTTTCCCCCGTGACGGCTGATGCTCTTGCTGAGCTGTGTGACAGGTCACGACAGGTAACGATTTAGTTAATGGGATGATGACGTTTATGAAGGGACGAGTCCTTGTCGTCGATGACGACACCGCACTGGCCGAGATGCTCGGCATTGTGTTGCGTGGTGAAGGTTTTGAGCCGTCTTTCGTAGCCGACGGCGACAAGGCGCTGGCCGCTTTCCGCGAGGCGAAGCCCGATCTGGTGCTGCTGGACCTGATGCTGCCCGGCCGGGACGGCATCGAGGTGTGCCGCCTGATCAGGGCGGAGTCCGGGGTGCCGATCGTGATGCTCACGGCGAAGAGCGACACCGTCGATGTCGTCGTGGGCCTCGAGTCGGGCGCCGACGACTACATCGTGAAGCCGTTCAAGCCGAAGGAGCTCGTGGCCCGGATCCGGGCGCGGCTGCGGAGGTCGGAGGAGCCGGCTCCCGAGCAGCTGACCATAGGTGACCTCGTCATCGACGTGGCCGGTCACTCCGTGAAGCGGGACGGGCAGTCGATCGCGCTGACGCCGCTGGAGTTCGACCTGCTGGTGGCGCTGGCCAGGAAGCCCTGGCAGGTGTTCACCCGTGAGGTCCTGCTGGAGCAGGTCTGGGGGTACCGGCACGCGGCGGACACCCGTCTCGTGAACGTTCATGTGCAGCGGCTGCGTTCCAAGGTCGAGCGGGACCCGGAGCGGCCGGAGATCGTGGTGACCGTCCGTGGCGTGGGTTACAAGGCCGGGCCGAGCTGACATGTCCGGAGACAGTGCCGCTTCGGCGCCCGGTCGGTCCGGGGCCCCCGCGGGGCGGCCTGTCGGCCGGAAGACGACGGGCTCCCGCTGGGGACGCCTGTGGGAGGACGCGCTGCTGCAGGGCGGCGTCCAGGGCAGCCCGGTCCTCCGCCTGTTCATGCGCTGGGTGCGCCGGCCGCTGCTGCCCGTCATGCGGCTGTGGCGGCGCAACATCCAGCTCAAGGTCGTCGTCACGACGCTGCTGATGTCGCTGGGCGTCGTTCTGCTGCTCGGTTTCGTCGTCATCGGGCAGGTGCGCAACGGCCTCCTCGACGCAAAGGTGAAGGCCTCGCAGAGCCAGGCCACCGGTGGGTTCGCGGTGGCCAAGCAGAAGTCCGACGAGGCGGCGAGCGGGACCGGCGAAGACGCCGTCGGCGCGGACGGCCGTCCCTCGCAGAACGTCAGCGAATGGATGAGCGATCTCGTGGCATCGCTCTCCAGCGGCGGCCAGGGCGCCTTCGACGTGGTGACGCTCCCTGTGGGCGACGACACGGGCGGCGGGCGTGGACGGCGTGCCTCCGGCGGCGTGGACCCGACGGCGAGCGTGCCCGAGGATCTGCGCGAGCGGGTCGACAGCAGTGTGCTGGCGGCGCAGAGCTACACCCGCATCGTCTACAAGGAGGGCACGGAGTCCCAGCCCGCCCTGGTCATCGGCAAGCAGGTCAGCGACCCGAACGGTAACGCGTACCAGCTCTACTACCTCTTCCCGCTCACGCAGGAGGAGAAGTCGCTGAGCCTGGTCAAGGGGACGCTCGCGACGGCCGGCCTGTTCGTCGTCGTACTGCTCGGAGCCATCGCGTGGCTCGTGGTGCGGCAGGTCGTCACGCCCGTACGGATGGCGGCCGGGATCGCCGAGCGGCTGTCTGCCGGGCGCCTTCAGGAACGTATGAAGGTCACCGGCGAGGACGACATCGCGCGGCTCGGCGAGGCCTTCAACAAGATGGCGCAGAACCTGCAGCTGAAGATCCAGCAGCTGGAGGACCTGTCGCGGATGCAGCGGCGGTTCGTGTCCGACGTGTCGCACGAGCTGCGGACGCCGCTGACGACCGTACGGATGGCCGCCGACGTCATCCACGAGGCGCGGCAGGACTTCGATCCGGTGACCGCGCGGTCGGCCGAGCTGCTCGCCGACCAGCTGGACCGGTTCGAGTCGCTGCTCGCGGATCTGCTGGAGATCAGCCGCTTCGACGCGGGCGCTGCGGCGCTGGAGGCCGACGCGATAGACCTCAGGGAGGTCGTACGGCGGGTCGTGAGCGGTGCCGAGCCGCTCGCCGAGCGCAAGGGCACGACGATACGGGTCGTCGGCGACCAGCAGCCCGTCGTCGCCGAGGCGGACGCCCGGCGGGTGGAGCGGGTGCTGCGCAACCTCGTCGTCAACGCCGTGGAGCACGGCGAGGGCAAGGACGTCATCGTGAAGCTGGCCTCCGCCGGCGGTGCGGTCGCGGTCGCGGTGCGCGACTACGGAGTCGGGCTCAAGCCCGGCGAGGCCACGCGCGTGTTCAGCCGCTTCTGGCGGGCCGACCCGGCACGCGCGCGTACCACCGGTGGCACGGGGCTGGGGCTGTCCATCGCCCTGGAGGACGCGCGGCTGCACGGCGGCTGGCTGCAGGCTTGGGGCGAGCCCGGGGGCGGATCGCAGTTCCGGCTGACACTG
This sequence comes from Streptomyces sp. JLBG701, assembly GCF_058544905.1. Classification (NCBI taxonomy): domain Bacteria; kingdom Bacillati; phylum Actinomycetota; class Actinomycetes; order Kitasatosporales; family Streptomycetaceae; genus Streptomyces; species Streptomyces sp. JLBG701. Next base: position 4,540,414 of record NZ_CM178588.1, on the reverse strand, counting down.
CCGCGGACCGCGGACGAGCCGCTGCGAGGCTCCCCGATACCACTGGAGCCCAAGGACTCACGCCGAAATCGTGGACTTGACGACGCAGGTCTGCCGCGCGGGGGCGAGGACAAGTCCGCCACCGTGCCGGCGCAGCCCAGGAGTGACCAGGGCCGGCCCAGACCGGCGCAGACCCCGATCGCGCCGCTTATGAACGCCGCGCTACCCACGGCCGACCCGACCGCGCTGCCCGGCAACGGCGCGCGCGTGGTGCCCCGGCCCACCGGCGGCACGCGGCGGCAGGACGACAGGCCCGTCGTTGACGCGGCGCGGAGCGAGACCTCGCGCCGCACGGACGCCGGGCCCGAGGACTCGATCAAGCAAGGGGAGGCATTCCGTGGGCGCTGACCGCGCGCGGGGCGCCCGGCGGACGCCGGGACGAGCGGTGGCGTACGCCGTCTGTGGCGTCGTAGCGCTGGCGGGGTGTGCCTCGATGCCCGACAGCGGGGACCTGCGGCAGGTCGAGTCCACGCCCAGGCAGGACACGCAGGTGCGGGTCTTCGCGATGCCGCCCAGCAAGGACGCCGACCCCCAGGAAATCGTGCAGGGCTTCCTTGAGGCGCTGACCAGCGACGATTCGACCTACGCGACGGCGCGCCAGTATCTGACGACCGAGGCCGGGAAGGCGTGGCAGCCGGAGAGGTCCACCACCGTGCTCGCCAACGCGCCCGGCACGGACGTGGTCAGCCAGCGCGACCCGGAGGACACCCAGAACTACGCGATCATGCTGACCGGCAACAGGGCCGCCTCGGTGGACGCGCAGCAGGCGTACTCGCCGACCGAGGGGCCCTACAGCCAGGCGGTGCACCTGACGCGGAGCAAGAAGACCGGGCAGTGGCGCATCGACACGCCGCCGCAGGGCGTCGTCATGGGGCAGTCGGACTTCCAGCGCAACTACATGTCCGTCAACAAGTACTACTTCGCCTCGAACGTCACGGTCACCTCGGACTCACGGCCGATGGCCGTCGCGGATCCCGTCTACGTGCGCAGGCGCGTTGACCCCATGACGCAGATGGTGCGCTCCCTCCTCAACGGCCCCACCAGCGGACTCGGCCCCGTGGTCAGGTCGAGCTTCCCAACCGGTACGGCGTTGCAGAAGGGCGTCTCCTCGCTGACGCCCGACGACCAGAACAAGCTGACGGTGCCGTTGAACGAGAAGGCCGCGCAGGTCGGCCTGGGCAAGTGCGACGAGATGGCGACCCAGCTCCTGTTCACCCTGCAGAACCTCACGCCCGCGGTGGACGAGGTCGAGGTGCAGGCGGGCGGCTCGCAGCTGTGCGTGGTCAACGAGAGCGATGCCGTGAGCACCGCGGCGCACGGCTCGGCGAAGGGCCCCGAGTATCTGTACTTCCTCGACGCCAAGCACCGGCTCGTACGGATACCGGGCGGCACCAGCGGCACGGACGCCGATCCGGTGCCGGGCGCGCTGGGCGAGGGCGACAAGGAGCTGCGGTCCGTGGCGGTCTCCCGGGACGAGGCCACCGCGGCCGGCGTCGGCCTCGACGGAAAGGCGCTCTACGTCGGGTCGTTGGCGTCCGGCGGTTCGCTCGGGGAACCCGTCCTGGAGAGCAAGGGCAAGACGACCGAGGACCGGCTGACGACGCCCAGCTGGGACGCCGAGAACGACCTGTGGGTGGCCGACCGCGACCCCGAGAACGCCCGGCTGCTCATGCTGCAGGACGGCGCGGGCGAGCCGTTGAAGGTGGAGACTCCGGGGCTCGACGGGCGCATCGAGGCGGTGCGGGTGGCCGCCGATGGAGTGCGGATCGCGCTCGTCGTCGAGAAGGACGGCAAGCAGTCCCTGCTCGTCGGGCGGATCGAACGGCAGCGGGAGGCGGGGGAGACCCCGACCGTCTCGGTCCTCGAACTGACCTCTGTGGCACGGGAGCTGGAGGAGGTTACGACCATGTCGTGGGCCGGGGACAGCCGGCTCGTGGTGGTCGGGCGCGAGGAGGGTGGCGTGCAGCAGCTGCGGTACGTCCAGGTCGACGGCTCCACACCGGAGGGGGCGGCGCCCGCGGCCCTGACCGGGGTGAAGGACATCGCCGCGTCGGAGGACGAGCGGCTGCCTCTGGTGGCGTACTCGGAGGACGGGATCGTACGGCTGCCGTCCGGGGAGCAGTGGCAGACGGTGGTCAAGGACGGGTCGGCGCCGGTTTATCCGGGGTGACGGGCTGAGGGGCTTGGGGGCTGACAAGACGGCCGTCTTTGTCGGGGTGCGGTTCTGGGCGGTGGTCCGGGGCTGGAGCCTGGCGGAGGCGGCCGATTTGCGTGGGGTGGGGAGGCCGTGCACTCGTGTGAGTGACGGCCGTGGGCTGGTGCGTGGAGTTGTCCACAGGCAGTTGTCCACAGGGGTGGCCGGTCGGCGTGGGCGTTGGCACAGTGGTGGGCATGCGGGGGTGGTGGCAGGACCTCACGGATCTGGTGCTGCCGGCCGAGTGCGGAGGCTGCGGGAGGCCTCGCACGGTGCTCTGCCCGGAGTGCCGTGCCGCCTTGACCGGGGCCGCACCGCGCCGGGTGCGACCGGCGCCGGAGCCGCCGGGGCTGCCGGCCGTGCACGCGGCGGCTCCCTATGCGGACGAGGTGCGGGCGGTGCTCCTGGCCCACAAGGAGCGCGGCGCGCTGGCACTCGCGGGGCCGCTCGGAACGGCTCTGGCGGGGGCTGTGCGGGCGGGGCTCGGGGCGGGTGTCGGCGCAGGTATCGGGACGAGGGCATACGGGGCTTGGGCGGAGGTCGGTGGGACGGGTGCCCAAAGGGGCGCTCCGGGGGCGTCAGGGGTGCTCCCAGGGTCCCTGGAGGGGCATGCCTTGACTTCGGCGGGTCGCCCCGCGGGGCACGCGGTGCGGGCGACGGGCGGCGATGTGCGCGCCGGTGCTCCCGTGCTTCTCGTTCCCGTTCCGTCCGCGGTGCGGGCGGTGCGGGCGCGGGGGCATGATCCGGCGCGGCGGATCGCGCTCGCGGCGGCGGGTGAGCTGCGGCGGGCCGGGACGCCGGCCCGGGTGCTTGCCGTGCTGCGGCAGCGGCGGGCCGTGGCCGACCAGTCGGGGCTCAACTCCCGGCAGCGGCTGGACAATCTCGCGGGCGCGCTGATGGTGGCCGCCGGTGGGGGGCGGCTGCTCGTCGGCGGGGGCAGGGTGGTGCTCGTGGACGACCTGATGACGACGGGGGCCTCCCTCGCGGAGGCGGCGCGTGCCGTGCGCGGGGCCATGGCGGAGGAGGCGGGCACAGAGGGGGCGAGCGTTGAGTCGGATGCGTGCGGCGGCACGTACGGAGAAGTAACTATGGCCGTGTACCGGGGAGCTGATGGGGAAGACGGGGGAGAACGAGGGAATGGATCAACGGGTGTGAACGGCCTGGGTGACGCGATCTGCGCGGCTGTGGTCGCCGCGTCGCCGGATTCCTTCGAAATAAACCGGAACTGACTGCGAACTTGCATCGTTGCAGGTAACGAGAGGCTCATTTCACCTGAACGGAGGTACGCCGCGGTAGAGGGTGACGACATCCGTCCGGGCGAGATATGTTCGGTTGTGAGAGAAAGGCGCAGGCCATCCCTCTCGTATCCGAATGCCGTGCCGCGGGTTCTGCGTAATCACCCGCCGCGCTGGGGTGGAGATCTTGCCCATGGGGGAGGAGGAGGTGGAAGTCACCGAGTCCGAGGTTCCGGGGCTTACCGGAGCCTGGTGCAAAAGGGAGATGCTCCGCCGTGGATGCGGAGCGATCCGGGAACGGAGTTCTGCGTGGACATCGTCGTCAAGGGCCGCAAGACCGAGGTGCCCGAGCGGTTCCGCAAGCACGTGGCCGAGAAGCTGAAGCTGGAGAAGATCCAGAAGCTCGATGGCAAGGTGATCAGCCTCGACGTCGAGGTGTCCAAGGAGCCCAACCCCCGACAGGCCGACCGCTGTGACCGAGTGGAGATCACGCTCCGCTCCCGCGGTCCGGTGATCCGGGCGGAGGCAGCGGCCAGCGATCCCTACGCGGCGCTCGACCTGGCGGCGGAAAAGCTGGATGCCCGGCTGCGGAAGCAGCACGACAAGCGTCACACGCGCCGAGGCGCACGCCGACTCACGGCGGCCGAGGTCCCCGACCACGTTCAGGGCGCGGCGACGCTCAACGGGAACGGCCACGACTTCCAGGAGGAAGAGCCGGAGGGCGTGCCCACGAAGAAGATCGGCTCGCTGGAAGTGAAGGGCGAAGGCCCCCTCATCGTCCGCGAGAAGACGCACGTAGCCTCCCCGATGTCCCTTGACCAGGCTCTCTACGAGATGGAACTGGTCGGGCACGACTTCTATCTGTTCGTCGACTCCGAGACCAAGGAACCGAGTGTCGTCTACCGGCGGCACGCATACGACTACGGCGTCATCCACCTCAGCACGGACCCGATGGTCGCCCAGGCGCACTCGCCCGCGGCCGGCGGCACGCTGGGCGGCTGACCCACTCGACTGACGGCTGAGCCGGTGCCCCTGGAGCGCTTGTGCGCCCCCAGGGGCACCGGTGTGCGACCACTTCGCGCCCCGCACTGTGACCGCGGTGCGGTCCGGGCATGAAATCATGGCCGCATCGGCCCAACCGGTGGGCCGTTGCCTTGGGTTGGCGATGGCACAGGACCACAGGCCACAGCCTTCAGGGGGAGGAACGATGGCGGACAGCTTCGGACCGATGCATGACGGGGACGCCGACGACGGCGTCGTCGGCATGGGACCGGACGCGGGCTCTCCACGCAAGGAACCGATCAGAGTCCTTGTGGTGGACGACCATGCCCTCTTCCGCCGGGGACTGGAGATCGTCCTCGCCGCCGAGGAGGACATCCAGGTCGTGGGAGAGGCGGGTGACGGGGCCGAGGCCGTCGACAAGGCCGCCGACCTGCTGCCCGACATCGTCCTGATGGACGTACGGATGCCCAAGCGGGGCGGGATCGAGGCGTGCACTTCCATCAAGGAGGTCGCGCCCAGCGCGAAGATCATCATGCTGACGATCAGCGATGAGGAAGCCGATCTCTACGACGCGATCAAGGCGGGCGCGACCGGCTATCTCCTCAAGGAGATCTCGACCGATGAGGTCGCCACCGCCATTCGCGCCGTGGCCGACGGACAGTCGCAGATCAGCCCTTCCATGGCGTCGAAGCTGCTCACCGAGTTCAAGTCGATGATTCAGCGGACGGACGAGCGTCGGCTCGTTCCCGCGCCGCGGCTGACGGAACGCGAGCTGGAGGTTCTCAAACTCGTCGCCACGGGGATGAACAACCGGGATATCGCCAAGGAGTTGTTCATCTCCGAGAACACCGTGAAGAACCACGTCCGCAACATCCTGGAGAAGCTGCAGCTGCACTCCAGGATGGAGGCGGTTGTGTATGCGATGCGGGAGAAGATCCTTGAGATCCGGTGAGATGCGCTGAGCTGTGGTTGCCGTCAGGCCAGGGTGCGGGCTAGTTCCTTGGCCAGCGGGGCGCGCAGTTCTGGGGCGTCCACTATCTCCACGCGTACGTTCGTGCAGTCCACCCAGGTCGCGGCCTCGATGAGCGCCTGAGCCACGGCGGGGATCGCCTTCGGGCCGTCCAGGGTGACCTGCCTGGCCACCAGCGTGCGGCCCTCGCGAGCCGGGTCCACGCGGCCCACCAGGTGGCCGCCGGCCAGGACCGGCATCGCGAAGTAGCCGTACACGCGCTTCGGCTTGGGGACGTAGGCCTCCAGGCGGTGGGTGAAGCCGAAGATCCGTTCTGTGCGGGCCCGTTCCCAGATCAGGGAGTCGAACGGGGACAGGAGTGTGGTGCGGTGGCGGCCTCGCGGGGGTGTCTCCAGGGCCGCCGGGTCGGCCCACGCGGGTTTGCCCCAGCCCTCTACCGTGACCGGGACCAGGCCCGAGTCGGCGATGACCGCGTCTACCTGTTCGCTCTTGATGCGGTGGTAGTCGGCGATGTCCGTGCGGGTGCCGACGCCGAGGGAGTGGCCCGCGAGGGCGACCAGGCGGCGTAGGCACTCGGTGTCGTCCAGGTCGTCGTGCAGCAGTGCTTGGGGGATGGCGCGCTCGGCCAGGTCGTAGACGCGCTTCCAGCCGCGGCGTTCCACGCAGACCACCTCGCCGTACATGAGTGCTCGTTCTGCGGCGACCTTTGTGCCGGACCAGTCCCACCACTCGCTGGTGCGTTTGGCTCCGCCCAACTCCGTGGCTGTGAGGGGGCCTTCGGTTTTTAGCTGCTTGATGACCTGGTCGTAGGCGCCGTCCGGGAGTTCGTGGTTCCAGTGGGGGCGGTTGCGGTAGGTGCGGCGGCGGAAGGCGAAGTGGGGCCACTCCTCTACCGGGAGGATGCAGGCGGCGTGCGACCAGTACTCGAAGGCGTGGGTCTCCGTCCAGTAGGAGCTCTCCACGGTTTTGCGGCCTACGGCGCCCAGGCGGGCGTAGGGGATGAGTTCGTGGGAGCGGGCCAGGACCGAGATGGTGTCGAGTTGGACCGCGCCGAGGTGGCGGAGGATGCCGCGGACGCCGGACTTTCGGTCGGGGGTGCCGAGGAAGCCTTGGGCTCGGAGGGCGATGCGGCGGGCGTCGTCTGCCGAGAGTTCCGTCGTCGGGCGCGGGAGGGTCGTCATGGCTCCGCACGATAGGGGGTGGGACTGACAGTGCGGGGTGAGCTGGGGGTTTGGGGGTGAGGGGGTGCGGTGCTGCTGCGGGCGCCGGCTTTTCTCGCCCCCGCCGCCCCTACCCGTCCCATCCCTGGGGGCTGCGCCCCCAGACCCCCCTTCGGCCCGAAGGGCCTCGTCCTCGAACGCCGGGCGGGCTGAAGACACCGGCCGGCAGCGGGAAGTGCGGCCCCCAGTGGGTGGGTGGGGGATCGGGACGGCAGGGCGTCCTCGAACGCTGGGCGGGCTGGAATGCACCGGCCGGCATCGAGGAGCGCGGCCCCAGTGGGTGGGAGGGGGATTGGGAAGGTGGGAGCTTCCTCGGGCCCGGGCTGTAGTTACCTGGGCCGGTGTCGGGAGGTGTGGGTCCTCCTCAGGTGTTGGAACGGCTGGGGTCTGTCGGTGTGTACGGGGACATCGACGGTAGGCCCAGGTCCGATGGGAGTAGGGAAGCGACCCAGCAGTCCCTGCGTACGCCCTTGTTGTTCAGGGCTGAGCGGAGAGTGCCTTCCATGGTGAAGCCCGCTCGGGTTGCTGTTGCTCGGGAGGCCTCGTTGCCTACCTCCGCTCGCCATTCCACTCGGTCGATCGAGGCGTGGGTGAAGGCCCAGCGGGAGGCGGCGATCGTCGCTTCGGTGATGTAGCCGTTGCCTCGGTGCTCTTTTGTGGCCCAGAAGCCGATTTCGCCCACGCCTACAGGGCGCGTCATGATGCCGAGCATGCCCACCAGCTCCCCTTCGGGGAGGAAGACGCCGAAGGTGAACATGGAGCCGCTTGCCCAGCCGTCGGGGGCCAGTTGTTCCGTGAAGCTTTCCGCGTGCTCGGGGAGGTACGGCGAGGGGATCAACGTCCAGCGCTGGATGTCCGGGTCCTGGGCGGCGCTGTACACGGCGTCGGTGTCGGGCGGGCCGACCGTGCGCAGGACGAGGCGGGCGGTGGTGAGGGTGACGGGGTCCATCGGCCGATTCTGCTCGGGGGTGCGCCGGGGCGCCATCCTTTTGCCGTGCGTGAGCGGGTGATCACAATTCGCGCAATTCGGCGGTGAGACGCGGCACCATCCGAGAGGCCCGGCCGTTGTGCCCTTTGAAGCAGACGGCAGGCCTCCCGGCGTGGCGGGGTCCTCGCATACGATGGCCGTTGCTCAGTTATGTCAATGGAAACCGACCGTCCAAGGCCCGACCGGCAAGGAGACCAACCCCCGTGTCCGTCCTCTCGAAGATCATGCGTGCAGGCGAAGGCAAAATCCTGCGCAAGCTGCACCGCATCGCGGACCAGGTCAACTCCATCGAAGAGGACTTTGTCGACCTCTCCGACGCCGAGCTGCGGGCCCTCACCGATGAGTACAAGCAGCGGTACGCCGACGGTGAGAGTCTGGACGACCTGTTGCCCGAGGCCTTCGCCACCGTGCGCGAAGCGGCCAAGCGCGTTCTTGGCCAGCGTCACTACGACGTCCAGATCATGGGCGGTGCCGCCCTCCACCTCGGCTATGTCGCCGAGATGAAGACCGGCGAGGGCAAGACCCTGGTCGGCACCCTGCCCACTTATCTCAACGCCCTCTCCGGAGACGGCGTTCACCTCATCACGGTCAACGACTACCTGGCCGAGCGCGACTCCGAGATGATGGGTCGCGTCCACAAGTTCCTGGGCCTGACCGTCGGCTGCATCCTCGCCAACATGACGCCCGCCCAGCGCCGCGAGCAGTACGCGAGCGACATCACGTACGGCACGAACAACGAGTTCGGCTTCGACTACCTGCGCGACAACATGGCGTGGTCCAAGGACGAACTCGTCCAGCGCGGCCACAACTTCGCCGTGGTCGACGAGGTCGACTCGATCCTCATCGACGAGGCCCGTACGCCGCTGATCATCTCCGGCCCGGCCGACCAGGCCACCAAGTGGTACGGCGACTTCGCCAAGCTGGTCACGCGCCTCAAGCGCGGCGAGGTCGGCAACCCGCTGAAGGGCGTGGAGGAGACCGGCGACTACGACGTCGACGAGAAGAAGCGCACGGTCGCCATCCACGAGCCCGGTGTCAGCAAGGTCGAGGACTGGCTGGGCATCGACAACCTCTACGAGTCGGTGAACACGCCGCTCGTCGGATACCTGAACAACGCCATCAAGGCCAAGGAACTCTTCAAGAAGGACAAGGACTACGTCGTCATCGACGGCGAGGTCATGATCGTCGACGAGCACACCGGTCGTATCCTCGCCGGCCGCCGCTACAACGAGGGCATGCACCAGGCGATCGAGGCGAAGGAAGGGGTGGACATCAAGGACGAGAACCAGACGCTCGCCACGATCACCCTGCAGAACTTCTTCCGCCTCTACGACAAGCTCTCCGGCATGACCGGTACGGCGATGACCGAGGCCGCCGAGTTCCACCAGATCTACAAGCTCGGCGTCGTCCCGATCCCGACCAACCGGCCGATGGTCCGCGCGGACCAGTCGGACCTGATCTACCGCACCGAGGTCGCGAAGTTCGAGGCGGTCGTCGACGACATCGCCGAGAAGCACGAGAAGGGCCAGCCGATCCTCGTCGGTACGACGTCGGTCGAGAAGTCCGAATATCTCTCGCAGCAGCTCTCCAAGCGCGGTATCCAGCACGAAGTGCTGAACGCCAAGCAGCACGACCGTGAGGCGACGATCGTCGCCCAGGCCGGCCGCAAGGGCGCCGTGACCGTCGCCACGAACATGGCCGGCCGTGGTACCGACATCAAGCTCGGCGGCAACCCCGACGACCTCGCCGAGGCGGAGCTGCGCCAGCGCGGCCTCGACCCCGAGGAGCACATCGAGGAGTGGGCCGCCGCGCTGCCGGCCGCCCTGGAGCGGGCCGAGAAGGCCGTGAAGACGGAGTTCGAGGAGGTCAAGGACCTCGGCGGGCTCTACGTCCTCGGTACCGAGCGGCACGAGTCGCGTCGTATCGACAACCAGCTGCGCGGTCGTAGCGGCCGTCAGGGCGACCCGGGCGAGTCCCGCTTCTACCTGTCGCTCGGTGACGACCTGATGCGCCTGTTCAAGGCCCAGATGGTCGAGCGCGTGATGTCGATGGCCAACGTCCCGGACGACGTGCCGATCGAGAACAAGATGGTCACGCGCGCGATCGCGTCCGCCCAGTCGCAGGTCGAGACGCAGAACTTCGAGACCCGGAAGAACGTCCTCAAGTACGACGAGGTCCTCAACCGGCAGCGCGAGGTCATCTACGGCGAGCGGCGCCGCGTCCTGGAGGGCGAGGACCTGCACGAGCAGATCCAGCACTTCATGGACGACACGATCGACGCGTACATCACCGCCGAGACCGCCGAGGGCTTCCCGGAGGACTGGGACCTCGACCGGCTGTGGGGCGCCTTCAGGCAGCTCTACCCGGTGAAGGTCACCGTCGAGGAGCTGGAGGAGGCGGCCGGTGACCGGGCCGGTCTGACCGCCGAGTTCATCTCCGAGTCCATCAAGGACGACATCACCGAGCAGTACGAGAGCCGTGAGACCCAGCTCGGCTCCGAGATCATGCGTGAGCTGGAGCGCCGGGTCGTGCTGTCGGTCCTGGACCGCAAGTGGCGCGAGCACCTCTACGAGATGGACTACCTCCAGGAGGGCATCGGCCTGCGCGCGATGGCGCAGAAGGACCCGCTGGTCGAGTACCAGCGCGAGGGCTTCGACATGTTCACCGCCATGATGGAGGGCATCAAGGAGGAGTCCGTCGGCTATCTGTTCAACCTGGAGGTCCAGGTCGAGCAGCAGGTCGAGGAGGTCCCGGTCGAGGACACCAAGCCGTCGCTCGACAAGAAGGCCGCCGAGGACACCGTGCCGGCCCAGGCGGGTGCCCGTCCCGAGATCCGCGCCAAGGGGCTCGACGCCCCGCAGCGTCCCGACCGGCTGCACTTCTCCGCGCCGACCGTGGACGGCGAGGGCGGCATCATCGAGGGCGACTTCACCAGCGACGACGACGAGGCGGGCGTACGTTCCGAGGCCGACGGTCTCACCCGCGCGGAGCGGCGCAAGCAGTCCCGTGGCGGGCGGCGCCGCAAGAAGTGACGGGCGCTCCTTGAGGAGCGGTGAGTTGTGAAGGGCCGGGCATCTCAGGGTGCCCGGCCCTTCGGCTATGTGCGTGGCTCAGCCGTCGGCCGTGTGGGGTGTGCGCGGGCCGCCCAGTTCCACCGCCGTGCAGCGCCAGCGGAGGTCGGGGCCCTGTTCCAGGCGGAAGGCCATCGCGCGGAGGCGGTCGCCGGCCCCGATGCGGGCGAAGGCCTCGATGGCGCCGGCGCGGGGGACGTAGTAGCCGATGTCGCGGACCACGGGGAGGGTGCCGCGGGTGCGCAGCGGGCCGCGTTCGGCGAGCCGGGCCAGTTCGTCGTAGGCGCGGCCCGCGGTGTGGCGGAGCATCCAGTGGACGGGGCGCTGGCCGCTCAGGACGGCCAGGAGACGGTCTGCGAAGACATCGGTGGGGCGGGGGCGGGGAGCGGCCCTGACAGGCGCTGGAACCGACCTGGTGGTGGCTTGGGCGGGGACCCTGGGCGGCGGCTCCGTGGTGCGGGTGGCCGTACGGGAGGTGACCGGGCCGGGTGCCGCCAGCGGGCGGTCGGTCGTGGGCCTCGTACGGGCCGCGTCTGGATTCGGTGCGGTCGGCGGGCGGTCGTTCCCCGGTGTCGTGCGGGCTGGGCCGCCGACCGATGTGCGGGGTGCGCCGGGGCGGCGTGGGTCGCGGCGGGTCGGGGGGCGGGTGCCCGGGTGGTGGTTCGCCCTGGTCATGACCTTGTTCATGGATGTCCCCGCTCGGTGGGCCCGGGTGATACCGGGCAGTAACTTGGTGGTGGGGATCTTGTACGGGGGCGGGGGTGGCTGTCGCAAGGAAGCGGGGGCCCGTGCCGGGCGGTCGGAATGTTCACCTATCAGAGTGGTCGAGGGGGTGCCGAAGCCCATGGCGTCGGGGGTGCACCGGGTGAGTCGCGAGGCGTGGAGTGGACGCCTCCGAGGGGGCGGGCAGGGACTCGAAAGGGGACTCCCGGGCGCCCGCGCACGTATCCTGAAGGCCCTCCGGTTGAGGGGGGACCGCGCCCTCCCCGGGGCCTCGGCGGAGCCCTCCTCGCCCTTCCGATCACCAGAAAGCGGCCAGCCATGCGCGTCTACGTCCCCCTGACCCTCTCCGGTCTCGCCGAGGCGTACAAGACGGGTGAGCTGGGCGCCGGGCCGTTCCTCGCGTACGCCGTCACGCCGGCGTTGCGCGAGTGGTACCTCTCCGACGACATCGAGGAGTTGGAGTACGCGGCGCTGAACCGGGCCGCGGTCGCCTCGTTGCGGCTGCTGGCCGCGGACGCGGAGGCCGCGCGGCGGCGGGTCGTGATCGCCGTCGACGTACCCGACGGGGCGGCCGTCGCCGACCCCGACCGGGGGCTCGATCCGGCGGCGCTCGGTGAGGTGCGGGTCTCGGGGACCGTGGCGCTCGCGAAGGCGGCCGCGGTGCATGCCGACTCGGCGGACGCGGAGGCGGATGTGGCGGCCGCCGCGGACGCGGTGGTGGCCGCGGACGGCGGGGACGACGACGCGCAGTTCGTGGTGGACGGGGCCGAGGACCACGAGCTGCTGTGGTTCGCCACGCAGGAGATTCCGAACCTGGTGGGGCTGGGAGGCTGACGCGTCCCGCAGCGCCGGCGTCGCGGCGCTGCTGACCTGGTGTTCTCTTGATTGTCAGTGGTGGCGGGTACGTTCTTTGGCATGGGGATGCACAACGGCCACAACGGCACACACATCGTGTGGGACTGGAACGGAACGCTGTTCCACGACAATGACGCGATCATCGGGGCGACCAACGCGGCGTTCGCCGAGCTGGGGCTCGCGCCGATCACGATGGAGGAGTACCGGGCGCTGTACTGCGTGCCGGTGCCGAAGTTCTACGAGCGGTTGATGGGGCGGCTGCCCACCGACGCCGAGTGGGAGGTCATGGACGTGACCTTCCATCGGTACTACTCCGAGCATCGGGTCGGATGCGGGCTCACCGCGGGTGCGGCGGAGTTGCTCGAGGGATGGCGGTCGGCGGGGCGCAGCCAGTCGATCCTCAGCATGTACGGGCATGACGAACTCGTCCCGCTGGTGCGGGGGTTCGGGATCGAGCCGCACTTCATACGGGTCGACGGGCGGACCGGGCCCTCCGGCGGCAGCAAGGCCGAGCACATGGTGCGGCATCTCGGGGCGTTGAGCGAGGTCGATCCCTCGCGCACCGTGGTGATCGGGGACGCCGCCGACGACGCGGTGGCCGCGCTGCATGTGGGCGCCCGGGCCGTGCTCTACACCGGGGGTTCCCACAGCCGGGCCAGCCTGGAGGAGGTGGGCGTGCCGGTGGTGGACACGCTGGGGGAGGCGGTCGCGGAGGCGGAGCGGTTGGTGGCCTGAGCGGGTCGGGGCGCGGGTGGCTTCCCAGAGCCGAACCGCACACTGAACCGCACGGCGAACTACACGCCGCTCACCCCTCCGCTCCTGTGCAGACTGTCAAAGTTCCACCCCCGGATTTGTACACATACGGCTCGTGACGACCCCCGGGTCCGGAGCGATAGCCTTGTGGCGTGATCAGCGCGATAGTTCGCGGGGGCCTCGTCGTCCCTGCTCTGCGCCCGGAGTGCACGGACCACATCCGTGCCCGGGCGGCGGTCGCTGGTCCGCGTGGGCGGGACGGAGCCTCCAGGGCTCCCAGGACGCCGAGCGCACTCTGGGCGGTGGCGGCGCAGAGAGCAGCGTCACACCCCTTGTGCGCGTCGAAAATGGCTGATAACCCCCCGCTCATCTCCCCTTGCGGCATAGCGTCGAAGCAGACCGGACACCCCGCGTCGCGGCGTTACGTCGGAAGCGAAGAGACCGTACTTCCTTCTACGTCACGCAACGGCGCGCGACAGGAGCCAGAGGACAATGCAGACCAAGCTGGACGAAGCCAAGGCCGTGCTGCTCGAACGGGCCGCCCGGGTAGCTGAGAACAGCCCGGTCGGGGGGCACCTACCGACTGGGACGACGGACGAGGGCACCCCTGACCGGGACACCGTGCTCGCGTTCCTCCAGCGCTACTACCTGCACACCGCACCAGAAGACCTCACCGACCGCGAACCGGTCGACGTCTTCGGAGCCGCGATCGCGCACTACCGGCTGGCCGAGAGCCGGCCGCAGGGCACGGCCAACGTAAGAGTCCACACGCCGACGGTCGAGGAGAACGGCTGGGCCTGCAGTCACTCCGTCGTCGAGGTCGTCACGGACGACATGCCCTTCCTCGTCGACTCCGTGACCAATGAGCTCACCCGCCAGGGGCGTGGCATTCACGTCGTCATCCACCCGCAGATGACCGTGCGGCGCGATGTCACCGGCAAGCTCATCGAGGTGCTCGGCGCGACTCCGGCCGGTGAGCTGCCGCATGACACGCACATCGAGTCCTGGATCCACGTCGAGATCGACCGCGAGAGCGACCGTGCCGACCTGAAGCAGATCACCGCCGATCTGCTGCGCGTCCTGTCCGACGTCCGGGAGACCGTCGAGGACTGGGAGAAGATGCGCGACGCGGCGATGCGTATCGCCGACGAGCTGCCGACCGAGCCCACCGCTGACGACCTGCGCGACCAGGAGGTCGAGGAGGCCCGCGAGCTGCTGCGCTGGCTGGCCGACGACCACTTCACCTTCCTCGGGTATCGGGAGTACCAGCTCCGGGGGGACGACTCCCTCGCCGCCGTGCCAGGCACCGGCCTTGGCATTCTGCGGTCCGATCCCCATCACGCCGGCCAGGAAGGGCATCCCGTCAGCCCCTCCTTCGAGCGGCTGCCCGCCGACGCCCGGGCCAAGGCCCGCGAGCACAAGCTCCTGGTCCTCACCAAGGCCAACAGCCGGGCCACCGTCCACCGGCCGTCGTATCTCGACTATGTGGGCGTGAAGAAGTTCGACGAGAACGGCGAGGTCGTCGGCGAGCGGCGTTTCCTCGGGCTGTTCTCGTCCGCCGCCTACACCGAGTCCGTCCGCCGGGTGCCCGTGGTGCGGCGCAAGGTGGACGAAGTGCTGCGGGGCGCCGGGTTCTCGCCCAACAGCCATGACGGGCGCGACCTGCTCCAGATCCTGGAGACCTACCCGCGCGACGAGCTCTTCCAGACGCCGCCCGACGAACTGCGGTCCATCGTCACGTCCGTGCTCTACCTCCAGGAGCGCAGGCGGCTGAGGCTGTACCTGCGGCAGGACGAGTACGGGCGTTACTACTCCGCCCTCGTCTATCTGCCCCGCGACCGGTACACGACCGGCGTGCGGCTGCGGATCATCGACATCCTGAAGGAGGAACTCGGCGGTACCAGCGTCGACTTCACGGCCTGGAACACCGAGTCGATCCTCTCCCGGCTGCACTTCGTGGTCCGCGTCCCGCAGGGCACCGAGCTGCCCCAGCTGTCCGACGCCGACAAGGAGCGCATCGAGGCGCGGCTCGTGGAGGCCGCCCGGTCCTGGGCCGACGCCTTCGCCGAGGCCCTCAACGCCGAGTGCGGTGAGGAGCGGGCCGCCGAGCTGCTGCGGCGGTACGGGAGCGCCTTCCCCGAGGGGTACAAGGCGGACCACACCCCGCGTTCCGCCGTCGCCGACCTCGTCCACCTCGAACGCCTCAGCGAGAGCGGCGGCGAGGGAGGGGACAAGGACGGGAAGAAGGACTTCGCGCTCAGCCTCTACGAGCCGGTGGGGGCCTCGCCCGAGGAGCGCCGGTTCAAGATCTACCGCAAGGGTGCCGCGATCTCCCTGTCCGCCGTGCTGCCGGTCCTCAACCGGCTCGGCGTCGAGGTGATCGACGAGCGGCCCTACGAGCTGCGCTGCTCGGACCGCAGCACCGCCTGGATCTACGACTTCGGCCTGCGCATGCCCAAGTCGGCGGTCGGCAACGGCGACTACCTCGGTGACGACGGGCGCGAGCGGCTCCAGGAGGCGTTCGCCGCGACCTGGACCGGACAGGCGGAGAACGACGGCTTCAACTCCCTCGTGCTCAGCGCCGGGTTGAACTGGCGGCAGGCGATGGTGCTGCGGGCGTACGCCAAGTACCTGCGCCAGGCCGGTTCCACCTTCAGCCAGGATTACATGGAGGACACCCTCCGCAGCAACGTCCACACCACCCGCCTCCTCGTCTCCCTCTTCGAGGCACGGATGTCGCCGGACCGGCAGCGGGCCGGGCACGAACTGGTGGACGCGCTGCTCGAAGAGGTCGACGCGGCCCTCGACCAGGTGGCCTCGCTCGACGAGGACCGGATCCTGCGCTCCTTCCTCACCGTCATCAAGGCGACCCTGCGGACCAACTTCTTCCAGGAGGTTCTCGGCGGCGGCCCGCACGACTACGTGTCCATGAAGTTCGACCCGCAGGCGATCCCCGATCTGCCGGCGCCGCGTCCGGCGTTCGAGATCTGGGTGTACTCGCCGCAGGTCGAGGGCGTGCACCTGCGGTTCGGCAAGGTCGCGCGCGGCGGTCTGCGCTGGTCCGACCGGCGTGAGGACTTCCGCACCGAGGTCCTCGGGCTGGTCAAGGCGCAGATGGTGAAGAACACCGTCATCGTGCCGGTCGGCGCCAAGGGCGGCTTCGTCGCCAAGCAGCTGCCGGATCCGTCCGTGGACCGCGACGCCTGGCTCGCGGAGGGCATCAGGAGCTACAAGACCTTCATCTCCGCGCTGCTCGACATCACCGACAACATGGTCGCCGGCGAGGTCGTGCCCCCGGCGGACGTCGTCCGGCACGACGAGGACGACACCTACCTCGTGGTCGCGGCCGACAAGGGCACGGCGACGTTCTCGGACATCGCCAACGAGGTCGCCCAGGCGTACAACTTCTGGCTCGGCGACGCCTTCGCGTCGGGCGGCAGCGCCGGGTACGACCACAAGGGCATGGGCATCACCGCCCGCGGCGCCTGGGAGTCCGTCAAGCGGCACTTCCGGGAGCTGGGCGTCGACACCCAGGCCGAGGACTTCACGGTGGTCGGCATCGGCGACATGTCCGGCGACGTGTTCGGCAACGGCATGCTGCTGAGCGAGCACATCCGCCTGGTCGCCGCCTTCGACCACCGGCACATCTTCCTCGACCCGAACCCGGACGCGGCCACCTCGTACGCCGAGCGCCGCCGCGTCTTCGAGCTGCCGCGCAGCTCCTGGGCCGACTACAACACCGAACTGCTGTCGGCCGGCGGCGGCATTTTCCCGCGTACCGCCAAGGCGATCCCGGTCGGCGGGCACATCCGCGAGGCCCTCGGGATCGAGGGCCGGGTCACCAAGATGACCCCGGCCGACCTGATGAAGGCGATCCTCCAGGCGCCGGTCGACCTGCTGTGGAACGGCGGCATCGGGACGTACGTCAAGGCGTCGACCGAGTCCCACGCGGACGTCGGCGACAAGGCCAACGACCCGATCCGCGTCGACGGCGCCGACCTGCGCGTCAAGGTCGTCGGCGAGGGCGGCAACCTGGGTCTGACCCAGCTCGGCCGGATCGAGTTCGCGCTGCACGGCGGCAAGATCAACACGGATGCCATCGACAACAGCGCGGGCGTGGACACCTCCGACCACGAGGTGAACATCAAGATCCTGCTCAACGGTCTGGTCACGGACGGCGACATGACCGTCAAGCAGCGCAACAAGCTGCTCGCCGAGATGACCGACGAGGTCGGCCGCCTGGTCCTGCGCAACAACTACGCGCAGAACACGGCGATCGCCAACGCGCTGGCCCAGTCCAAGGACATGCTCCACGCCCAGCAGCGCTTCATGCGCAGCCTGGTCAGGGCGGGCCACCTCGATCGCGCCCTCGAATTCCTGCCCACGGACCGCCAGATCCGCGAGCGCCTCGGCGCCGGCCAGGGCCTGACCAGTCCGGAAACGGCCGTCCTGCTGGCGTACACGAAGATCACGGTCGCCGACGAGCTGCTGCACACCTCGCTGCCCGACGACCGCTACCTGCGCAGCCTGCTGTACGCGTACTTCCCGTCGGCGCTGCGCGAGCAGTTCGCCGAGCAGATCGACAACCACCCCCTGCACCGCGAGATCGTCACGACGGTCCTGGTCAACGACACGGTCAACACGGGCGGGACGAGCTTCCTGCACCGCCTGCGCGAGGAGACCGGCGCCTCCCTCGAGGAGATCGTCCGGGCGCAGACCGCGGCCCGCGCGATCTTCCGCTCGGCCCCGGTGTGGGACGGGGTCGAGGCTCTGGACAACCGGGTCGAGGCCGCCGTACAGACCCGGATCCGGCTGCACTCGCGCCGCCTAGTCGAGCGTGGCACGCGCTGGCTGCTCAACAACCGGCCGCAGCCGCTCCAGCTCACCGAGACGGTCGACTTCTTCCGCGACCGGGTCGGCCCCGTCTGGGCGCAGCTGCCCAAGCTGCTGCGCGGCGCGGACCTGGAGTGGTACCAGCAGATCTACGACGAGCTGTCGGGCGCCGGCGTCCCGGACGAACTCGCCACGCGCGTGGCCGGTTTCTCCTCCGCCTTCCCGACCCTCGACATCGTCTCGGTCGCCGACCGCATGGGCCGGGACCCGATGGACGTCGCCGAGGTCTACTACGACCTCGCCGACCGCCTCCACATCGCCCAGCTCATGGACCGCATCATCGAGCTGCCCCGTGCCGACCGCTGGCAGTCCATGGCCCGCGCCTCCATCCGCGAGGACCTGTACGCGGCCCACGCGGCCCTGACCGCGGACGTCCTCGCGGCCGGCAACGGCACCTCCACTCCCGAGCAGCGCTTCAAGGCCTGGGAGGAGAAGAACGCGGCGATCCTGGGCCGCGCGCGCATGACCCTGGAGGAGATCCAGGGCTCCGAGGCGTTCGACCTGGCCAACCTGTCGGTCGCGATGCGCACGATGAGGACGCTGCTGCGCCAGCACTCATAGGCCGTACGCCGGCTGTAGTTTCGTAGGCCTACGACGATGAGGGCGCCCCGAGCCGCAATGGCTCGGGGCGCCCTCATCGTCGTATCGACAAGTACTGCTGCCGCTGGTGCTGCTGCTAGGAAGTCACCGCGACCTTCGGCTTCGGCTTGGGCTTCGGCTTGTCGGGGCCGCCCGTGAACTTCTCGTACTCCTTGAGTACGTCCTCGGTGGGGCCGTCCATGCGCAGTTCGCCGCGCTCCAGCCAGAGCACGCGGTCGCAGGTGTCGCGGATCGACTTGTTGCTGTGGCTGACCAGGAAGACCGTGCCCGCGGTCTCGCGCAGCGCGCGGATGCGGGCCTCGGAGCGCTTCTGGAAGGAGCGGTCGCCGGTCGCGAGGGCCTCGTCGATGAGGAGGACGTCGTGGTCCTTGGCGGCGGCGATGGAGAAGCGCAGGCGGGCGGCCATGCCGGAGGAGTACGTCCGCATCGGGAGCGTGATGAAGTCGCCCTTCTCGTTGATGCCGGAGAACTCGACGATCTCCTGGTAGCGCTCCTTGACCTGCTCGCGGGTCATGCCCATGGCGAGGCCGCCGAGGTAGACGTTGCGCTCGCCGGTGAGGTCGTTCATCAGGGCCGCGTTGACGCCGAGGAGGGAGGGCTGGCCGTCGGTGTAGATGGCGCCGTTCTCCACCGGGAGCAGGCCGGCGACCGCCTTGAGCAGGGTCGACTTGCCGGAGCCGTTGGTGCCGATCAGGCCGATCGCCTCGCCGCGGTAGGCGACGAAGGACACGTTCTTGACGGCGTGCACCGTGCGGACGCCGGACGCCTTCTCGGCCTTCTTGCCGCGCACGATGCGGTTGAGGGCGGCGGTCGCGCTGCCGCGTCCGGCACCGGTGCCGTTGACCCGGTAGACGATGTCGACGCCGTCGGCGATGACGGTGGGGATCTCTTCGCTCGGGAACTCGGTGTTGTCAGCCACGGCCGTACGTCTCCTCAGCCTTCCAGAAGTAGATGAAGCCGCCGACTCCGGCGACCAGCGCCCAGCCCGCCGCGAGCAGCCACACGTGGTGGGGCAGCTGGCTGGAGTGGAAGCTGTCGATGAGGGCGTACCGCATCAGGTCGATGTAGACGGCGGCCGGGTTGGCCTGGAGGACCGGACCGACCCAGCCCGGGAGGTCGGTGTGCTTGCTGAGCAGGTGGTCGATGCTCCACATCACGCCCGACACGTACATCCACGTACGCAGCACGAACGGCATCAGCTGCGCGATGTCGGGCGTCTTCGCCCCCAGCCGGGCCATGATCATCGAGACGCCGGCGTTGAAGGTGAACTGCAGCAGCAGGGCCGGGATCGCCAGCAGCCAGGACCAGGCGATCGGCACGCCGAAGCAGAGCAGGATGACGACCAGTGCGGCCATCGAGTACAGCAGTTGCTGGAGCTGCTGGAGGCAGAAGGAGATCGGCAGCGCGGCCCGCGGGAAGTGCAGGGCCCGTACGAGCCCCTGGTTGCCGGAGATCGCGCGGGTGCCGGTCAGGATCGAGCTCTGGGTGAACGTCCAGATGAACACGCCCGTCACCAGGAACGGGATGTAGTCCGGCACGCCCTTCTTCGTCTGGAGCAGGACGCCGAAGATGAAGAAGTAGACCGCCGCGTTCAGGAGCGGGGTCATCACCTGCCAGACCTGGCCCAGCTTCGCCTGGCTGTACTGCGAGTGGAGCTTGGCGGTGGAGAACGCGGCGATGAAGTGGCGCCGCGCCCACAGCTCGCGGACGTACTCGCGCAGCGTGGGGCGGGCGCCGCTGACAGCGAGCCCGTGACGTGCGGCGAGCGCCTTGAGGTCGACGCCGTCGGCCGGGGCGGCCGCCGTGGGGGGCGGTGTGTGGAGGACCTGGCTCACATCCGCTGCTTTCACTCGGGGGGAGGGGTGCGCACGCGCGGTCCGCAGTTTTCCCACCGTTTCCTTACGTGTTTCCGCACGTTCTCTTACGTCGGGACGGGACCGTATCGTCGCAACGGAAGCGTATTCCGATTCCGCGTCGGAACGCAACCGTTTCGTCGTAACGCCCCTATGCTGGACGACATGACGACGAACGCCGAGGAGCCCAAGACGCGCCCGCGCCGCAGGGCGCCTGCCGGTGCGGCCGTACTCCGTGAGGATGTGACGGAAGCCATCCGCGCGGCCGTCTTCGAGGAGCTCGCGTCGGTCGGCTACGCGCGGATGTCCATCGAGGGCATCGCCCGCCGGGCCGGCGTCGGCAAGACAGCGGTGTACCGCCGCTGGCGTTCCAAACTGCACCTGGTCCTGGACCTGGTCTCGGCGATCGCGGTCCAGGGCCTTCCGGCGCCGGACACGGGTTCCCTGGAGGGCGACCTGCGGCTGCTGTACGAGGTCACATCGCGTGCTCTACGTCACCCGGTCGCCTCGCAGATCATCCCGGACCTCCAGGCCGAGGCCGCCCGCAACCCCGACATCGCCGAGGCCATGCAGAAGGCTCTGCGGGAGGGCCAGGACAGCGTGGCGAGCGGGATCGTGGCGGCGGCGGAGCGGCGGGGGGAGGTCCGTGAAGGGGTCGACGAGAACCTGGCCCTGGACCTGATCTCGGGACCGCTTTACTGGCGGTCGGTGGTGATTCGGAGCCCGAGGCTGCCGAAGGGGTATCTGGCGGGGCTGGCTCGGGCTACGACGCAGGCGCTCAAGGCGTTGTGAGTTTCGGGGCGCCGAACTGTGCGCTCAGGTGTGCGCGCAGCTCTGTGCCCAGTTCTGTGCTGAAGAAAGTCGTCAGCTTCGCGACCGCCGGGTCGACGTACCGCGGCTTGTCGTAGAGATCGACGTGGCTCGCGCCCTCGATCCAGTGCAGTTCCTTCGGGCCGCGCGCCTTCTGGAACGCCTCCACGCTCATCCAGGAGGTGACCGCCTCGCGCCCTACGACCATGAGCAGCGGGCGCGGTGCGATCAGGTCGACGAAGCGGAAGGCGTCGTAGGACACCATGCGGTCAACGCTGGACCAGGTGAAGAGCCTCGCCGAGCGCGGGTGCGCGCCGCGGTCGGTTCGGTAGTACTCGAAACCATCGGCGGCGTGTTGACCGCCCAGGGTACGGGCCTGTTCGGCCGTGTCGGGGAAGAGCGGGAAGGTCTGGACCCCCTCGCCGCGAGCCTCGGCGGTGCGTGCGGCTGAGGCCGCGTCGAGCATGCCCTGGATCATGGCGGGGTCCTGGGTGCCGTCGGCGCCTACGCGGAACTGGCGCGCGATGTCTACGGCACTGACCGTGGCGACCGCCTTGATACGGTGGTCCGTCGCCGTCGCGGAGAGGACGTACCCGCCCGAGGCGCAGATTCCCAGCGCCCCGATGCGGTCGGGGTCGACCTCCTCGCGCGTGGTGAGGAAGGAGACCGCGGACTTGATGTCCTCGACCCGCTGGCCGGGGTCCTCCAGGCCACGCGGCTCGCCCTCGCTCTCACCCTGGTACGCGGCATCGAACGCGAGGGTGACGAAGCCGTGCTCTGCCAGGTGCCGGGCGTACAGGCCGGCGGTCTGTTCCTTCACGCCGCTGCCGGGGTGGCCCACGACGACCGCTGGGCGGGGGCCGGCTGCGTCGTTGTGCGGGAGGTGGAGGTGGGCGGCGAGGGTGAGGCCGGTGCTGGGGAAGGTGACGGGGGTTGGCATGGGGGTGCTCCGGTTGTGGGAGGGGGTGGGGGTGCTTGGCTGTTGCACACCAACCGTCGCGGCCGCGCGGGCACGGGACCAGGGACGGTTCTGCCTGTGCAAGCCAGTACCAGGCACGCGGCTGGGCAGTGGCGGACACTGGCGGCATGGACCATCCCGGAACGGCCGCCGGCGGCAGCGAGCTGGGCGCGTTTCTGCGTTCCCGTCGTGCCGCTCTCGATCCGCGGCAGGTGGGCGTGCCGGACGATGGCCGTCCGCGTCGGGTTCCGGGACTGCGCCGGGAGGAGCTCGCCCAGCTCGCGCACGTGAGCATCGACTACGTCGTCCGGCTGGAGCAGGGGCGGACCCGCCGGGTATCCCGTCCGGTCCTCGACGCGCTCGCGGACGCGCTGCAACTCGCCCCGGACGAGCGGGACTACCTCTTCACCGTGGCCGACGTCGCAGCGGCACCGCCCGCGCGCCAGCCCGGCCGGCCGGTGGTCGCCCCGCGCCTGCGAGAGCTACTGGACACGATGCACGACGTACCTGCCCTGGTCCTACGTCGTGGCATGGACGTACTGGCCTGGAACCGTGGGGCGGCCGCCCTGCTGACCGACTTCGCCGCGCTGCCCCCGGCCGAGCGCAACCTGATCCGGCTGACCTTCCTCGACGACAACTTCCGGTCCCTGTACGCGGACTGGCCGCGCGCCGCCCGCGAGTGCGTGGCGGTCCTGCGCATGGAAGCCGGCCGTACCCCGCACGACCCTGCATTGAGCGCACTGGTCGGCGAGTTGAGCGTCCTCGACGCGGACTTCCGCACCTGGTGGGCCAGCCATCAGGTGCGCGGACCGAGGCAGTTGACGAAGACCTACCACCACCCGCTGGCGGGCACCCTGGTCCTGGACGTCCACCAGTTCTCCGTCGACACCCACCCCGACCAGATGCTGGTCGCCTACACCGCACAACGAGACTCGCCGTCCCAGGAAGCACTGCGCTTCCTCCTGCGATGGGCCGCGACTCCGACCAACGGGCCGCAGGAACCGGCCGGTGACAGCTCCTAGTAGGACTCCGTTAGGTCTTTCCGTTGGGCCTGATCAGGAGCATGTTGGGTGTGTGGACGCATGTGAAGTGAACCGTATGCGGGCGATGTTGGCGTCCTGGCCGGGCTGGCACCACCACGTCACCCTCGTGACCGCCGCCCACGCCTTCCTCACCGAACAGCGCCTGGCCCCAAAAGTCCCCGCACCGGCCTCACCCTCTACCAGGTCCTCGACACCCTCCAGAATACCCTGAGGTGCTGGACCGGCATCTGCACCACCTGCCAACACCCCTGCCCGCCAGGACCTACACCACGCCAAGATCAAGACAGACCTAACGGAGTCCTACTAGTGCTCTGACCGGGAAGGTTCACCGGGTGAGCTTGCTCAGTCCGATCGTGCTGCTTTCCACGTCCAGGATGCTCGGTGGGGAAGGCCGTCGAGTTCCGCGCGGCCGGTGCACCAGAGGAGTACCTGAGTGGGGTCTCCAGGCGGGGCGTCGGGAAACAGTCGGCTGAGTATGCCCGCACTCAGCGGTGCCGGCGGTCGCCAGTGCACGCTCAGTCCCTGCGTGATGTCGTGGGTGTGCAGGAGGATTTCGGCGACACCCATGGCCGCAAAGCCCTCGGGGTCGCACGGACCCCAGTGCCAGGCCCGCAGGGTCGGGCTGGCTGTGATCAACGCGCTGCTGAGAAGCCCGCCGCAGGCGGTGACGGCCTGGAGTACCTCAGCCGGTGAGGCGGTGGGGCGGACGTCGAGGTCGAAGGGAAGATAGGCGTCGGCGGGCTGTGCAGCCAACTGCCCTGCGTAGGCCAGTAGGTCGTGGCCGATGTGTGCTGCCGTTTGCCAGCAGCTCCATTCGAGCGGACCCGCCGGCACTGTCCAGTCCTCGGCGGTATGAGGGCCGAGCACCCGCAGCATCTGTGCCACGGCAGTGTCGACGTCCTGATGGTCCATGCGGAGCTCCTCGCGAGGTTCGGCTGTGCGACTGGGCTGTGGCGGTTGTCGTTGGTTCACGCCGCCGGCGTTCTGGCACGTCCTCCTCAACGGATGCCCTTCTCGCTGCGGATGCGGGCGCGTTCCTTGCGCTGGGCGGCGAGTACGTCGGGGTGGCGTGCGTTGGCGTTGCGCCAGCGCAGGTAGCGGTGCATGGACCGGGTCTGCGCGGGGTGGCTGCGCTGGTTGGAGTTGGCCAGAGTGCTGCCTCAGTGGGCCGAAGTGCGCTTCGATCGGGTTGGCCCAGGCGGCGTAGCACTAGCGAGCCAGTCGCCGGGCCAGCTCCATCAGCTCCGCCGCCCGCAGCACGCGCGGCTCGAACCCCGGCAGCGGTACGTGCAGTGGCTGCGTCCAGCG
Organism: Streptomyces sp. JLBG701; assembly: GCF_058544905.1. Classification (NCBI taxonomy): domain Bacteria; kingdom Bacillati; phylum Actinomycetota; class Actinomycetes; order Kitasatosporales; family Streptomycetaceae; genus Streptomyces; species Streptomyces sp. JLBG701. Next base: position 4,515,899 of record NZ_CM178588.1, on the reverse strand, counting down.
TCCGGGGACGGCCTCGATGCCGTACACGGCTCCGGTGAGCCCGCCCGTCACCGCCGCGACGGTGTCCGTGTCACCGCCGAGGTCGATCACGGCGCGTACGGCGTCCTCGTAGGAGGACGTGGTGCGCAGCGCCCAGACGGCGGAGCCGAGACAGGGCCAGACGGCGCCGTTGAATTCGGTGGCCAGGTCCGGGTGCCAGTCGGGGGCGAGGACTACGGCGTAACGCTCCCGATGGTCCGGATGAACAGCCTTGAGAGCATCCTCTACGGCGTCCAGCGGATCGTCCCCGTTGAGCGTGACCCGCATCAACTCATGGAAGATAGCCGTGCCTTCCCAGGCTGCCCGGTCCCCGTGAGTGAGGGCGGAGATGCGGCGGGCGGCGTCCATGGTGGCCTCGCGGCCGTGCCGGGCGAAGTACACGGCGGAGGGGGCCGCCCGCATCAACGCACCGTTGCCCGCGCCTCGTTGACTCACCTGGAAGTGCAGGGCGGCGGCCGTGTCCCAGGAGTCGCCACTGCTGAGCACCGCCTCCGTCTGAAGCCCGATGTCCTTCGGGTCGGCGGCGGCCCACCTCCGGAACCGCTCGAAGACGTCGGGCAGTTGAAGCCCACCGCACTCCAGCAACGACTCCGCGACGAGCACCGCCATCTGCGTGTCATCGGTCGCCTCCCCGGGATCCCAGCCACCGCCTCCGCACATCTCGGCATGCCGGCCGGGGGTGGGGAAGCGGGCGGAGAAGGCTCCTTCGGGGCCGAACTCGAAGGGTGCGCCAAGTGCGTCACCGACGGCGGAGCCGACGACTGCGCCCAGGGCGCGCTGGGTTCGGGGGGAGTCGCTCATGGGGTGAAGTGGGTGCCGCTCTTGATGGTGGCGAGGAGGGCGTTCAGGGCGGGGCGGGTGGTGGTGAGGGTTGTGGTGGGGGTGTCGCTTTCGCGGAGGTGTATGGAGGTGGGGGCTGTGTTGGGGAGGGCGAGTTCGAGGCAGTCGTCGCCTGTGCCGCCACCCGAGAACGACGACTTCTGCCAAGTGAGGGGTGTGGTCATGGTGGCGCCTCTCAGAGTTCCTGAAGCATGTGGGCGATGAAGTCCCGGGATTCGGCCGGGTTCAAGGCTGAGCCTGCCACCCTGTCGTACCGCTTGCGGTATTGCTTGAGCAGCGGCTCAGCATCGAAGTAGACGCTGCCGTGACCGGTCTCTGCCTGCACGGTGTCCAGTTGGGGTGCGGGGCTGTGCAGATAGAGCATGGAATGCCCGGCGCCAGCGAAGTCCTCAGCGGCAAACGGCAAGACGCGCACGGTCACATGGTCCAGCTCTGAGTGCTCAAGGATGCGCTCCAACTGCGCGTGGGCTGTGTTCCGGCCGCCGACGAGAATGCGCAGAGCCGCCTCGTGAATGATCGCTTCGTATGGAGTCGCAGGTGCGTCCGTGATGATGTGCTGGCGGCGCAGACGGAACGCCACGTACGCGTCCAGGTCCTGGGGCGTCAGCTCCGGTGATGCGTAACGGAACGCGGCCCGCATGTGATCCTCGGTCTGCAACAGGCCGGGAATGTGCGCCATTTGAAAGGTCTGGATGCGCACGGCGTGCTGTTCCAGATCCGCCAGGTTGAGCCCGACGGGGACCACGATGCCGCGGTACTTCTCCCACCAGCCTTTGCCCCGCTCCAGCGTCATGCCCACCAGCGCGTCGACGTACGCGGAGTCGTCGCAGGCGCAGTGCCTGGCCAGGCGACGGATGCGGTCCTCGCTGATGCCGCTGCGGCCGGACTCGACATGGCTCTGGTGCATGGGACTTGAGCTGAGCAGCGCGGCTGCGGCTCGCGCGGTGATGCCAGCACGTTCGCGCATCTTGCGCAACTCGGCACCCAATCGCTCCTGCCGATAGGTGGGGTTGCTCCTGGGCGGCATCTGCGTCGTCCCCCTGGGTTTCCGGCGTACGAGTGTGCCGATCAAGCATGGCACGGATCACACGGACGGTTGGCATTTTGCGGGTATAGGTTGCCCCGACTATAGGTTGCCCCCTACCTTCGGTGATGCGGGCGGCACCCTCCGTCGCATCCGGCCTCCGCCTGCCTCAACTCATCCGCGCCCCCGGCGACTTGGAGCTGATCCCCCATGCCCGAATACAGCCTCCGCATCCCACCCCACGCCACCTCACCCCGCGTCGCCCGAGACTTCGTCACCTCCGTGCTGCACGCACAGCAACTCGGCGCCATCGTGGACGACGCGGCGCTCTGCGTCTCGGAGTTGGTGACCAACTCGTGCGTTCACGTGGCGGGAACCGGCGCCGGGCTCCTCCTTGTCACCAATCCGGTCGGCGTGCGCGCAACCGTCTTCGACGCGGACGTGACCCTGCCTGTGATGAGGGAGGGGTACGACGCCGAGGGCGGGCGCGGTCTGTGGATCGTCGATGCCCTGAGCGAGGGGCGCTGGGGCGCCGAGCACGGTGGGTGGCGAACCGGGCGCCGGGGCGAGAGCGGGAAGGGCGTGTGGTTCGAACTCGGGGTGTCGGGCCTGCCCGGACCCGGCCGATGACCGCTCGGTTGGGCTCGGGCGCGGCTACGCTGGCAGGTGATGAGCGCGGGCATGTCGAGTCCGGGCGGCGGGAGAGAGGGGAACGAGGGATGAGTGCACAGCCGGTGCATCATGACGGGCCGATCATCCCGATGCCCCCGTTGACCAGGGACGCGTTGCGCGAGGCCGTGAAGCGGCTGAGTCTCGTGGATCTCCCGCAGTTCGACCTGGAAGCCGGGCGGGCATTCGATCAGGCCAGCCAGACCGGGAGTACGGCTCCGCTTCAACTCTTCCTTAGACGCTGGGGGGTCTTCGTGGCGGTCGAGCGGGATCCGATGCGAGCGGCCCGTCTGCACGAGGCCGAGCGGATTTCCCAGGACAGCAGCGTCGGCGAAGCCGCGTTCCGTGCCGCCATGGCGGAGATCAACGGGATTCTGCGTGAGGCCGAGCAGGAGATCGGGGGTTGAACGATCAGGAGCCGCCGGACCCGGAGTGGGCTTGGGAGTATGGGGCTGAGCCGGACTGGGTGGTCGGTGAGCTGCCCGCTGAGGGGCGCGCGGCGGCCGAGGAGGTCGCCCGGGAACTTGTCGTTCTCGCCTCACTGGGACAGGACCCGGGCGATGGAGCGAGTGTGACGAATCCGCAGGGCCTGCGGGTGATCGCCATGGGGTCGCTCATGGTGTGGTACCAGGTCATCGACTATCGGAAGCGTGTGTACATCCAGCGAGTGACCTGGCTCGGATGACGGACGCGCTCGTGAGCTCGTTTGCGCCTTACGGGTTGCTGCCGAGACCTCTCACCCTGCTTGCCCGGCTCGTTGGACAACGCCACCAGGGCTCAGTTCACCAGTGCGGCCGTGAACGTGTCGCGATGGCTCACCAGCCAGGCCTGCATGCGGTTCCAGCGTTCCCAGCCGCCGCGTTCTTTCAGTGCTTGGACGAAGACGGGGTCGTCGTTGGCCACGCGGGCGGCGACGAAGGCTCGGCAGGTTTCGGTGGCCTGTTCGATGACGGCGGGCAACTCGGCGCGTTCCTTCGGTGAGAGGCCGTAGCTGTCGGCCAGGAGGCGTAGGCGTGATGGTGCGTCCAGGCCGGTCGGGTATGAGGTCGTCGCGGATGCGGGGTCGAGCATGGGGATCCAGTAGCGGGCGGTCATCGCGACGTCCCAGATGGGGCGGCCCGGGGCTGCGAGGTCGAAGTCGATCAGGGCCGAGGCGCGCCCCTCGCGGAAGACGACGTTCTCCGGGCATACGTCGTTGTGGCACAGCATCGTTCCTCCCTCCGGGTCGGCCATGTCCCGAGGCCAGTCGGCGCCGGCGTCGACCGCGACGGCCGCGCTCACCTCGTGCAGGCGGCGCAGCAGGGTTCCCACCGAACTCAGGGCGGTTGCCGTCATCGCCCAGCGCGGGAACGGCGGCAAGGCCACGTCACCGGGGATGAAGGTCAGCTGCTCACGGCCGTCGGCGGTGAGGTGGACCGGGACCGGAGCCGCGTCGAAGCCGTGCCTTCGCAGAGCGAGGAGTTGGGCATGGAGGGCGTGTGCGTTCGGCGGCGCCGGGCGTTCCACCAGCGCACCCCGACGGAGGACGGCGCCGGCGTTCACCAAGCCGCCGGCCAGCACTTCGCCATCCCCCACCGCATCGCTCTGTGACGTCATGCCGCTGACGCTATCGCCGTGCCGAGCTTGAGTGGGCCGGGGCTGAAATCCGACTTGAACCGATCCGCCTCGTCACACGGCATCATGCAGGCATGATCACCATTCATCTGAAGTACGAGGTCGACGCCGACAAGCTTGAGGACTTCGAGGAATACGGTCGCCGCTGGGTCCGGCTGGTCAACCGCTTCGGCGGGACGCACCACGGCTACTTCCTGCCGAGTGAGGGCGACAGTGACATCGCCTACGCCCTCTTCTCCTTTCCCAGCCTGGCCGCGTACGAGCAGTACCGCACGGACAGCAAGTCCGACCCGGAGTGCCAGGAAGCGTTCGAACTGGCTCGCAGTACCCGCTGCATCAAGCGGTACGAGCGCCGCTTCCTCCGGCCGCTCGACGACCTGGCCTAACCTGCCGGGACGTGCGCCCGCGCCGCCGCGCGCAGCGCCGCGACAACGGCTGTGCTCGTCGGGTTCGCGGTCTCGGTGTGACGCGTCGCGGCGAACAGCAGGCGCAGGATCGGACGGTCCTCGATGGCCGCCGTGCGGATTCCGGGTGTGGCCGGGTCGATGGCCGTCCGGGGGAGGAGCGCAACGGAGCCCGGATCGGGACCCGTTCCGAGGTGCGGATCAACGGCATCGTGCATCTGCGCACCGTGCTGCCCGCCGACTCGATGGTGCCGATCGGCTGGGTCGCCGTCGGTGACCCGGTGCGCATCCTTCCGACGGAGGACCACGACGGGATCTGGGCGGTGCAGAAGGACCTGGACTTCCCCGGCTACGTCTTCGGCCTGGACCGCCCGGCCGACGGCGAGAGCCTGATGCCGGCCATCCCCGAACGCTGGGGCCGCGGCCTCGGCCGCCACAGAGATGACCAGCAGATCTGAGCCCCGCCGCAGGAGCTATCGCCCTGAACTCAGCCGCCCTGAACTCACCCCCGCGCCGCCCCCGGATGCAGCCGCACCCACCCCTCCCAAGCCGACGTGATCATGTCCTGGACGTCGTGCTTGGCCTTCCAGCCCAGTTCGGAGGTGATGCGGTCGGCGGAGGCGACCACGCGGGCCGGGTCGCCGGGGCGGCGGGGAGTGACGGTCGGGGGGCGGTCGTAGCCGGTGATCGCGTTGATGCGGTCGATCATCTCGCGGACCGAGACGCCCTCCCCCCGGCCGATGTTGAGGGTTAGTTCGCGGCCGGGGGAGGTCTGGAGGGCTCGGGCCGTCGCCACGTGGGCCTCCGCCAGGTCCACCACGTGGATGTAGTCGCGGACGCAGGTGCCGTCCGGGGTCGGGTAGTCGTCGCCGAAGATGCGTGGGGGTGCGTCGGCCGTGAGTTTCTCGAAGACCATCGGGATCAGGTTGTAGACGCCCGTGTCGGCCAGTTGTGGGGTCGCCGCCCCGGCCACGTTGAAGTAGCGCAGGGATGCCGTCGACAGGCCTGTCGCCCTGCCCGTCGCGCGGACCAGCCATTCACCTGCCAGCTTCGTCTCGCCGTACGGCGACATCGGCAGGCACGGCGTTTCCTCCGTGACCAACTCCACGTCCGGCATCCCGTACACCGCCGCCGAGGACGAGAAGACGAAGGACGGGACCTCGGCCTCCGTCACCGCCTCCAGCAGGACGCGCAGGCCCTCCACGTTCTCCCGGTAGTAGCGCAGGGGCTGGTCCACCGACTCGCCCACCTGCTTCTTCGCCGCCAGGTGCACGACACCGGTGACCTCGTGGTCGGCCAGCGCCCGCGCCACCCGCTGTCCGTCCAGCGTCGAGCCCACCACCAGCGGCACCCCGTCCGGCACGCGCTCGGCGATCCCGGTGGACAGGTCGTCGTACACCACCGCCTGTTCGCCCGCCTCGGTCATCGCCCGTACGACGTGCGCGCCGATGTAGCCGGCACCACCCGTGATCAGCCAGGTCATCTGCTGACGTCCCCTCTTCGGCCCCAGTCGGGCATCAACATCAATCAAGTCCATCAGTGAGCAGTCAAGCAGTGAGCTCTGAAAGGGGAACGGACCGGGGCGCGGCCTCGGTTCCCCGTTCACTCCTGAGGGGGAGCCGCCGCGTTCATCGCCGCCGCGTCCAGCGTCGAGGTGAGCTGGTCCAAGCGGTCCCGCAGCTCGCGGATCTCGTCGAGGTCGAAGCCCGTCGCGGCCACGATGCGGCCCGGTACCTGCATCGCCCGCTCGCGCAGCGCGGCGCCCTCCTCGGTCAGCCGCACCTCCACCGACCGCTCGTCCCGGGCACTGCGCTCCCGTCGGACCAGACCTGCTGTCTCCAGGCGCTTGACCAGGGGGGACAGGGTCCCGGAGTCCAGGCGCAGGTGTTCGCCGAGCTTCTTGACCGGCTGGTCGCCGTGTTCCCACAGGACCAGCATCACCAGGTACTGGGGGTAGGTGATGCCGAGGTCCTTGAGGATCACGCGGTAGACGCCGTTGAAGGCGCGCGACGCCGCGTGCAGGGAGAAGCAGATCTGGCTGTCGAGGCGGAGCCAGTTGTCGTTCGGCTGGGTCGGGGCGGTGGGTGTGGGCGTCGCGGTCATGTCTCCAGAGTAGCGCTAGTCCGCCATTTAGTTGTGTGCAATTGAATTGTGTGCTCTACTTGTCGTCGTGAGGGCAGCCCGGAAGGGCTGCCCCAGCACCCACACACTTGAGAGGGACGGGTTCCATGGACGCGATTTACACCGCCGTAGCCACCGCCACGCACGGCCGCGAGGGCCGTGCCGTCAGCTCGGACGGCAAGATCGACCTCGGCCTTGCCATGCCGGTGGAACTGGGCGGCAACGGTCAGGGAACCAACCCGGAGCAGCTCTTCGCCGCCGGTTACGCCGCCTGTTTCGGCAGCGCCCTCGGCCTCGTCGGCCGCGCCGCCAAGGTCGACGTCAGCGACGCCGCCGTGACCGCCGAGGTCGGCATAGGCAAGCAGGGCGAGGGCTTCGCCCTCAAGGTGACCCTGCGCGTCGAGCTGCCCGACGGCCTCGACGAGGCGACCGGCCGCAAGCTGGTCGAGCAGGCCCACCAGGTCTGCCCCTACTCCAACGCCACCCGCGGCAACGTCCCGGTCGACCTCGTCATCGAGTAATCCGGTAGCCCCGGGTTGGGCCGTTGCAGGGGCGAGGCAGTCCGTGAGGACTGCCTCGCCCCTGTCGTTGTGCCGCGCTCATCGGACGGCGGCCGGGGCCGGCACGCGCTCGGCGAGCGGCAGCACGGGCGGGATCGCTTCCGCCGGTTCGCCCAGGAACACCCGGCGGACGGCCCGCTCGGCGGCCCGCCCGTCGTCGAACTCGCAGAAGCGGTAACGGAATTCGGCCCGCAGGGCCGCGGACTCCGGTCCCGCGTACGAGCCGTCCCGGAACACCCCCGCCAACTCCTCCGCCGTACGCACCACAGGACCCGGCGGCGCCGCCAACAGGTCGAAGTAGACGCCCCGCGTCTCCCGGTAGGCCTCCCAGTCGTCGGAGTGGATGACGATCGGGCGGTCGAGGTTGGCGTAGTCGAACATGATCGACGAGTAGTCGGTGACCAGCGCGTCCGCGGCCAGGCAGACGTCCTCGGAGCAGCGGTGGGCGGTCACGTCGATGATCCGGCCGCTGCTCCTCGCGCGACCTTCGCCCTCGCCTCCCCGGTCGTAGAAGTAGTGGGCGCGCAGCAGCACGACCACGTCCTCGCCGGCCGCCTCGCAGAAGGCCTCCAGGTCCAGGCCGGTCTCGAAGCCGGTGCGGTGGTCGCGGTGGGTGGGAGCGTAGAGGACGGCTGTGCTGCCCTCCGGTACCCCCAACTCCGCGCGGATACCGGCGACATCGTCCGCCGTCGCCGTGTAGTAGACGTCGTTGCGCGGATAGCCGTACTCCAACTGCTCGTACGAGCCCGGAAAGGCGCGCTCCCATGTTCGCGTGGAGTGCCGGTTGGAGGAGAGGTTGTAGTCCCAGCGGCCGACCCGCCGCAGCAGCCTGGCAGAGCTGCTGGACTCGTCGACGCCCATCTTCTTCAGCGGGGTGCCGTGCTGGGTCTGCAGGTGGACGCTGCCGGGGCGTTTGACGACCCTGTCGGCGAAGTTGGCATTGTTCACCAGGTACTTGGCGCGGGCCAGCACCTTCCAGTACGCACGAGAGCCGATGACGACGTGCTCGACACCCTGCGGCATCGTGTCCACCGCGTCCGGCTCCACCAGGAACACCGAGCGCATGTGCGGGGCGAGTTCGCGGGCCTTGGCGTGGATCGCGGCCGGGTTGCAGGTGTAGCCGCGGCCCCAATAGGCGCAGTACACAGCCAGGTTGGGGTCCAGCGGGCGGCGCAGCTCGCGGGCGTACAGGAGGCGGGTGCGGAGCATGAGGGGGCGCGAGATGCTCCGGGCCGACCGCGTCACCCCGGTCTCCCTGTCGGCCGCCACGTGGTCGGTCGCGTCGGAGTGGGCCGCGACGGGCTTGAAGGCATACGAACTCCCGGAAGAAGAAACGGTGTTCACTGGCTCTCGGTGACGGGTGAGTGCACGCCGCCCGGTTGCGGAACCGTGGCGAGCGGTGAGTGCGCGAGCCGCGCCGCCGCCGACGGCACCGGATGGCGCGCGTCCAGCGGCACGACCGGCGGGAAGTCCCGCTCGCCCAGCACGACATGGCGTACGACCCGTTCGGCGGCGCGTCCGTCGTCGTACGGGCAGAAACGCTCGCGGAACGCGGAGCGCAGCTGGGCGGAGCGGGATCCGCGCCAGTGGCCGGTGGCGAAGATGTCGATCAGCTCGTCCTCGCTGCGCGCGACCGCGCCCGGCGGGAAGGCGCGCAGGTCGAAGTAGGTGCCGCGGGCCGCCTCGTACGCCTCCCAGTCGTCGGAGTGGATGACGATCGGGCGGTCGAGGTTGGCGTAGTCGAACATGATCGACGAGTAGTCGGTGACCAGGGCGTCCGAGGCGAGGCAGAGGGACTCGACGTTCGGATGGTCGGTGACGTCGATCAGGCGGGCCGAGGTGCGGGCGAGCGGGCCGCCGTGGAGGTAATGGGCGCGGGCCAGGACTACGAAGCGTGGGCCGAGGCGGCGCAGGATCCGTTCCAGGTCGAGGGTGGCGCGCTGGGTGCGACGGTAGTCGCGGTGGGTGGGGGCGTAGAGGATCGCGACCGATTCCTTGGGGATGCCGAGCGACTCGCGCAGGCGGGTCACGTCCGCCGAAGTCGCCTGCTGGAACACGTCGTTGCGGGGATAGCCGTAGGGGAGGGTCGTGTAGCCGCCCGGGTAGACGCGCTCCCAGGTGAGCGTGGTGTGGCGGTTGGCGGAGACGACGTAGTCCCACTTGTCGACGCCTGCGAGGAGCTCCTCGAAGTCCAAGTCGCGGGCGGCCGCCGGGTGTTCCTGGAGGTCGAGGCCCATGTGCTTGAGGGGCGTGCCGTGTTGGGTCTGGACGAAGACCTGGCCGGGGCGCTTGATCAGACGGCGGTCGAAGTTGACGTTGTTCACCAGGTACTTGGAGCGGGCCAGTGCCGTCCAGTACGCGGCCGAGCCCGGGTTGAGCCGGCGTGCTGCGGTGGGGACGGTGTGGTGGTGCTCGGGGCGGGCGATCCACGCCGTGCGGATGTGCGGGGCGTGGGTGCGGAACGCGGACTCCAGCGCGCCCGGGTTGCAGCCGTGGCCGCGGCCCCGGTGGGCGGCGAAGACGGCCCGGTCGGAGCGCAGGGGCAGGAGCCGTTGGACGCGGTAGTGGAGGCGGAGAGTGGTGGAACGGACCGCTCTCAGCAGGCTTTTCGTGAACTTGACCGCGTTGCGGCGCAGGGCAGTTGTCAGCCGTAGGGCCCGGTAGGTGCGGTGGATGCCCAGGCGGATCAGGGCGTGTTGCAGGCGGGAGCGCAGCGGGACCGAGGCGCCCGGTGTGCGGTAACGGCGGTAGTGGGCACGGGCCTTGCGCAGGAACTCGGCGCGGGTGCCCTCCGGCAGGCGGTCGCGCTTGGCGAACACCGTCGACAGGTGGTCGACCATCCGGCGGAACAACACCGGCCGCCACTGGGCGAGTTCGGGGCGCCCGTCGAGAAACGCGAAGACACGGTCGTACTGCTCGAAGACGTCGAAGTGACTGCGGCTGGTCGTGGACAGGATGTTGCCCCGGCGTCGCTGGCGGTAGTGGACGCAGACGCGGTCGAGCGTCGCGATCGACTCGGCGGTCAGCATCGCCGGGTAGGTCCAGGGCGTGTCCTCGTAGTAGCCGGGCGGGAAGGCGAGGCCCTCGCGCTCGACGAACTCCCGCCGGTACGCCTTGTTCCAGGCCACCATCAGCAGCCGCAGCAGGCCCGGGCGGTCCTCCAGGCGGAAAGGGGCCGGGCCGTGTTCGGCGAGCTGCATCGAGACCTTGTTGCGGTGGGCCTCGCCCGACCAGTACGTGCGCGCGTAGTCGTAGACCAGGACGTCCGGTTCGCCGGTCTCCTTGAGGCGGTCGGCGATCGAGCGCAGCGCGTCGGGGGTGAGCGTGTCGTCGCCGTCGAGGAAGACGAGGTAGTCGCCCTGCGCGTGCTCCAGACCCGCGTTGCGGGCTCGGCCCAGGCCCTGGTTCTCGCGGAGGTGGACGGCCCGTACGCGGGCGTCGCGGGCCGCGTACTCGTCGATGATCTCGCCGCAGGCGTCCGGGGAGCAGTCGTCGACGGCGATCAGTTCGAGATCGGGATACGACTGTGAGAGCACGGAGTCGAGGCACTCGTGCAGGTACGCCTGGACCTTGTACGCGGGGACGATGACACTGAACCTGGGCAAGGCACATCCATGGGTCGACGCGGGCGGTCTGCCCGGGAACGCCCGATGGAGTGACCTGGTTACGCCGCTTACGGCATATGGGGGATCGGCGGTGAACGAGGAGGGGCCGACCGTTCACAGGCTCTAGGGCCCGCCCCTCCAACCTGACGTTCGTACCGGTTACTTGACCGCTCCCGCCATCACCCCGGACACGAACTGCCGCTGGAACGCGAAGAACACGGCCAGCGGGATCACCATCGAGATGAACGCGCCCGGCGCCAGGATGTCGATGTTGCTGCCGAACTGCCTCACCTGCTGCTGCAGCGCCACGGTCAGCGGCTGCGACTGGGCGTTGGAGAACACCAGCGCGACCAGCATGTCGTTCCACACCCACAGGAACTGGAAGATGCCGAGCGACGCGATCGCCGGCGCGCCCAGAGGCAGTACGACCGTCGCGAACAGCCTCACCTCACCCGCGCCGTCCAGCCGTGCCGCCTCCAGGAGTTCCCGGGGGATCTCCGCGAAGAAGTTGCGCAGCAGGAAGATCGCGAACGGCAGTCCGAAGCCGACGTGGAAGAGCACCACACCGATGATGTCGCCGAAGATCCCGATCTTGCCGAAGAGATCGGAGAGCGGGATCAGCGCCACCTGCACGGGGACCACGAGCAGCGCCACGACGAGCAGGAACCACCAGTCGCGGCCCTTGAAGTCCATCCACGCGAAGGCGTATCCGGCCATCGCGCCGATGAGGACCACAAGGAGCGTCGACGGGACCGTGATCCAGATGGTGTTGAACAGCGCGTCGGTGATCGCGCCGTTGTCCAGGAGCGTCTCGTAGCTCTTGGCCGTCAGTTTGCTCGGCGCGGTGAATACCTTCCACCAGCCCGAGGAGGCGATGTCGGTCGGGTCGCGGAACGAGGACACCAGCAGACCGAAGGTCGGTACCAGCCAGAACACCGCGACCAGGATCAGGAAGACCCGCATCACCCCGCCCGCCGCGCCGCTCGCGACCCGGGCGGCGAAGGAGCGCTTGGCGCGCACGGTCGTGTCGAGGGCGGTCACCGTTCACGCTCCTTCCTCAGCCGGCGGATGTTGACGAACATCACCGGCAGTACGAGCAGCAGCAGGATGACGCCGATCGCGCTGCCGACGCCGAGATTGCCCCCGCCGCCGGAGTACGACAGGAACAGCTGCAGGGCAAGGACGTTGGCGTCGTCCAGGCTGGGCTGCGGGGCGATGATGTAGACCAGGTCGAAGATCTTCATCACGTTGATCATCAGCGTGACGAGGACGACGACCAGGACGGGCGCGAGCAGCGGCACGGTGACCTTTCTGAACACCTGCCACTCGTTGGCGCCGTCCACCCGGGCCGCCTCCAGGAGGTTGCGGTCGACGCCGGCGAGCCCGGCCGCGATCAGCACCATCGCGAAGCCCGCCCACATCCAGACGTAGCTGCCGATGATGGCGGGGGTGACGAGGGTCGGGCCGAGCCAGTCGATGCCGTTGTAGGGGGCCGCGAAGTTCGAGCCGGGGAGCCGTAGTTGGGCTCCGTCGGCCTCCGCGGGGAGGGTGAAGGTGCCGTCGGCGGCACTCTTCGCGGAGGCCACCACCTTCCCGTCCTTCACGGCCTCCACCTTGACGCCCTTCAGCGCCTTCTCACCCGCGTCCACCTGGCCTTTGGTGCCGCCACCGCCGAGCTTGAAGTCCAGCCAGACGGTGCCGGAGACACCCTCGGAGGCGGTCGGCGTCTTCGCGTCCTCGGGGGTGCCGGGCAGCTTGTTGGGCGCGATACCGACCAGGGGGAGCAGGGCTGGGGTGCCCGGACTCACAGTGCCCGTTGTCGTGTACGACCCTCCGCCGGACGCCTTCAGATCGCTCACCGTGGCGTTCGGCCGGGCCTTCGGATAGACCGACGACTCGACGAACGCGTCGTGCACGGACGTCACGACCGCGTTGGCCACGCCCTGGTCGGGATCCTGCTCGTAGACGAGACGGAAGATGATGCCGGCCGCGAGCATGGAGATCGCCATCGGCATGAAGATGACCAGCTTGAACGCCGTTCCCCAGCGCACCCGTTCGGTCAGCACCGCGAAGATCAGGCCCAGTGCGGTGACCAGGGCGGGTGCGACCGCGACCCAGATCGCCGTGTTGCGGACCGCGGTGAGCGTGGCGTCGTCGGTGAAGATGTCGCCGTAGTTCTCGAAGCCGACGAAGCCCGAGCCGTCGGCGTCGTAGAGGCTGCGCCAGACCGAGTACCCGATCGGGTAGACCACGAGCGCGCCGAGGAGCACCAGCGCGGGCAGCAGGAACAGCACCGCCACCCACAGCCGGGTTCCCGTCACGCTCTTGCGCGTTTTGACGGGGGGCAGCGGCAGTGCGCCGGCGCCCCCTGTCGAGTTCGCCATGGATGTCATCCGGGCGCGCCGTCAGCCGGTCTTGTAGGCCTTGGCCGCGTCCGTTTCCAGCTTCTGCTGGGTGCCGGCCACGTCCTTCGGGTTCTTCAGGAAGTCCTGGAGGTCCTTCCACTCGCCGACGCCCTGCGTGCCGCCGAACGCCGCCGGCGCCTGGTCAGACATGTCGAACCGGAAGTCGTCGCCCGCCGCGATCAGCGCCTTCGCGATGTCCCGGGTGACGTCGTCCTTGTACGTGGCCTGGTCCATCTCCTTGTTCGGGGAGAGGTAGCCGCCCTGCGCCGCCCAGATCTCCGCCGCGTCCGTCGAGGCCAGGAACGTCATCAGGGCTTGCGCGCCCTCGCCGTCCTTGAGTGCCACCGCCACGTCACCGCCGCTGACCACGGGGGAGTCGGCGCCGACCGCCGGGAAGGGGAACACCTTGGCGTCCGTGCCGACCTTCGCCTTGGTGTCGGCGTTGATGTTCGCGGTCACGAAGTCGCCCTCGAAGACCATGCCCGCCGGGCTGTCACCCGAGAAGGTCTGGGTGACCGACTTCGGGAACTCCGTCTGCAGCGCGCCCGAGCGGCCGCCCGCAATCAGGTCGTCCTTGCCCCACAGCTCCGCGAGCGTGGTGAGCGCGGCCTTGACCGACGCGTCCGTCCACTTGATCTCGTGCTGCGCCAGCTGGTCGTACTTCTCCGGGCCGGCCTGCGAGAGATAGACGTTCTCGAACCAGTCGGTCAGGGTCCAGCCGTCGGCTCCGCCGATGGAGACCGCGGGGGAACCGGAGTCCGACAGGGTTTGCGCGGTGGTGAGGAAGTCCTTCCAGGTGGTGGGCGTGTCGGTGATGCCCGCGGCTTCGAAGGCAGCCGTGTTGTACCAGATGAGGGACTTGTTGGCGGCCTTCGCGTACACGCCGTACTGCTTGCCCTCGTAGGCGCCGAGATCCTTCCAGCCCGTGGAGAAGTTCTTGTCCAACTGGGCCTGGGCTTCCGTGCCGAGGGGTTTGAGCCAGCCCTTTTCGGCGAACTGGTGCAGCACGCCTACCTGCGGCAGGAACGCGACGTCCGGCGGCTGGCCGCCCTGGATCTTCGTACCGAGGAACGTGGAGGTGTTGTTGCCGGTGGGTACGAAGTTGACTTTCGCGCCGGTTCGCTTCTGGAACTCCTCCAGGACCTTGGTGAAGTTCTCCTGCTCCGGGCCCGTCCAGACTGCGGCTACTTCGAGTGTCTGGCCGTTGAGTTTGGGGAGGGTGAGGGAGGAGCCGGGTTCCTTGCTTGGGGTGGAGCTGGCGTTGTCGGTGCCCTTGTCGTCGTCTCCGCCGCAGGCGGTGAGAGTCAGGGAGAGGGCGAGGGCTCCCGTGAGGAGAGCGGCTGTGGTTTTGCTCGTGCTACGCATCACTGCCCCGTTCTTGGTGCCTCGTCGAACGTTCGAGCGCTGTCCCGTGCGGTTGTGTCTACGCCGGGGAGTTGGGGTCGGCAAGAGCGCGTCCGCTGTCAAGTGGGGGATCGTGACCCGGTCGTGATTTGGGCGCGGGTGGGGTGGGGTTCCCGTCCCTGGGGGCTGCGCCCCCAGACCCCCCTTTCGGCCCTGAACGGGCCTTGTCCTCAAACGCCGGACGGGCTGAAAAACTCAGCCCCTCCGGCGTTTGAGGAGCGGGGTCTGGGGCGGAGCCCCAGGGAGCCCAGCGCTACAAGAGCGACGGGACCTCCGTCGCCGACACCTCTCTCGCCGCCCTCTCCAACGCACTCGCCAGCAGCGCCAAGTCCGTTGGCCCGTTGCCCAGTTCGCGGATCGGGCGGCGGGTCGGCGGGTCGCCCATGCGGTGCCAGTCCAGGGAGACGACCGTGGGGCGGAGGGTTGCCGTGCGGGGGATTCGGCCTGTTACTCGGCCGCCCTGGAAGGGGGTTATCCGGCCGTCCGGGGATGTTAGGCGGCCGCGGCCGGGCGTTGGTTCGTCTGGGCCAGGGGTCGGGGCGTCGAGGGTGATGCGGAGGGAAGCACGGCGGGACGGTTCCGTTTCCGCCGTGCGGCCGCCTATGCCGGCCGCGGCCACCAGGTGGACGCCAAGCCGCTCACCCTCGCGGGCCACCGCCTCCAGCGCACGCATCACCGAGCCCGCCGCCGGGCGCCCGGGGGAGCCGAGGGCGGGGGAGACCAGGGCGTCCAGGTCGTCCACGACCACGACGAGCCGGGGCAACGGCGGTGCCGCCTCCGTGTGTTGACGGGATGCCGCCGGGCGGAGGCGGAGGGTGGAGCTGGGGGGCGTGTCGATGTCGCCGTTGGCGGTCATGCCCGCGCTACCTGCCGTGGACCTCGCCGAGCGTTGGGTGACTATGCGGCCCGACACCTCACGCACCGCGTGCCACTCGGTGAAGTGGGCCCGGCCCAGCAGCTCGGAGCGTCGCTTCAGCTCGGCGCTCAGGGACTGGGCGAACTCCCGCATGCGGACGGGGTCGTTGGCGGTCAGATGGGTCGTCACATGCGGTACGTCCGTGCAGACGCGCAGGCCGTCGCCGTGCCCGGAGCCCGCGCTGACGTTGTCCCGGCCGTCTATCAGGATGATGCCCAGCCGGTCCGGGCGCTCGGCGGCGGCCAGCGAGGCGACCATCGCCCGCAAGAGCTCCGTGCGGCCGCTGCCCGACGGGCCCTCGATCAGCAGGTGCGGGCCCTCGGTGACCAGGTCCGCGGCGAGTGGGCCGCGTGGACCGGCGCCGAGCACGGCCGAGGCCCGTCCGCCCAGGGACTCCGCGTCGTCGGACGCGTCCGCCCAACGTGCCATCAGTGACGCCGGGGTGGCCCTCGCCAGCCCCAACTCGTCCAGCAGGCGCGCGGCTTGAGGCAGGGGGGAGGACACGCGCGGGCGGCGCTCGGTCGCGGCACCGTCCGGCCGCAGCGGTGCCAGCGCCCTCGCGAACCGCTCCGCCCAGGCCAGGGAGACCGCGTCCACGGCGGCGACGGTGCCCTGCGACAGGGACGCACCCGAGCCGGGCTCCGCGACCCGCATCAGCCGCAGCGCCGTCGCCACGTCACCGCTGAGCAGCGCGACGGCCCCGCACTCCCGGAACACCGGCGAGGCCGCGCACGCCGCTTCGTACGTCTCCGTCACCGGCGACGCGGGTGACGCGGGTGCCGTCTCGGCCAGGCACACCACATGTATGCCGACCCGCGGGCCCTCCTGCGCCAGCCGCACCATCGCCTCGCGCACGGCGGCGCCTCCGGGGTCACCGTCGACGAGGACCACGGTGTACGGGCCGGGGTGGGCGGTTTTCGCGTCCGCGTCGTCGGCCTGTGCCCAGGAAGGGCGGTGGGCCGCGCCCCTGGTCTCGTGGTCGCCGGTGCCGCTGCGGGGGGCCGGCACGCCCGGGCCCTTGAGAGGCTCGGGGGTGTGGTCGTCCAGGCGGCGCAGGAGTTCGTCCGTGCGGGCCGTGGCCTGTTCGCGGTCGTAGGCGACGAGGAGACGGCAGTCCTGGCCGTGCGCCGGACGCAGATGCGGGAGCCAGCCGAGCCAGGACCACTCGGCCGTGCGCTCCTCCAGGGAGCGTGCGCGGTCCGTGCTGAGCAGGACGATTTCCAGACAGTCGGGGGAGTGCAGCGCGGTGAGCTGGGCGAGCACCGCGCGGGCCAGCCCGGCCAGGCGTGGGCGCGGACCGGCCAGGCCCAGTGCGCCCGCCTCGCGCAGACCCGCGGTCACCGGGACCGCGGGCAGCAGGCCCGAGCCGTCGGGCGCCGCCCGGTCCGCCGTGCCCAGGCGCACCGTCAGCGCCTCCGGGTGGCCCGGGCCGCGCTCCCACAGGCGGGGGCCGGGGGCCAGCGCGGTCAGCAGCAGCGCCGCCGGGTCCGGCCACATCTCCGGCGCCTGGGGGTGGGCCGGCGTGGACGCCGACGCGGTGGAGCGGGCGGCCGGAGCGTCGTCGTAGGTCTCCTGCTCCTCGGCCCCTGCCTCGCCGCGTCCGCCGGCCAGCCGTCGCGCCCACGCGCCGAGCCCGCCGCGCCTGCGCACGCCCTGCGGTACGTCCGTCCCCCTCAGCGGGGTCCCCTTGCGGGTGCCGCCACCGGCGGTGCCGGCTGTGCCCTCGGCGAGGTCGCTCAGTGATGTCGTCGTCGTACGGGCGGACGGGCCGTCGGTGTCCTCGGCGCCCGGCGCCCTGTCGAGGGGGCCCGTCCCGAGCTGGTCGATGCGTCCGACATGGGTGTCCCCGTGGCGGTCTCCCGCGCGGGTCTCGATGTGCGGTGCCGCGGCCTGGCCCGGAACCGTGGGTGCTTCGGCGGAGCGGTGTTCCTGGGCGCCGGGGGCCGTCGCGGATGTACCCCAGCTCGCGGAGCCGTAGGCGTGATGTGTCTCACCGGAGGGAGCGCTGGAGGGTGCTCCGGCGGGCAGGGGTGTGCCCTGCTCGCTGGTGCTGTTGCTCTTCACGCGTGCGTGGGGGGCCGAGGCGCTGCCCGTGCCGGTCCCGGGGGAGACCCGTACATGGCCCTCCCCGTCGGGGGTCGTCTTCGCCCGTGACCCCGGGCCGCCGGCCGGGGTGAGTCGAAGGGCCGACTCGCCGATCCGCAGCAGCGCGCCCGGGGTGAGGCGGACCGGGCGGGTGCCCACGCGCGTGCCGTCCAGGGTCGTGCCGTTGGTGGAGCCCAGGTCGGCGACCGAGACGCGGCCGTCGGAGGCGACCGTCACCGCGCAGTGCAGCCGGGAGACGTCCGGGTCGTCGAGCGGGACGTCGGCGTCGGCGGAGCGGCCGATGTCGATCCGCCCGCCGTGCAGGAGATGGACCCCGCCCGCGTCCGGGCCCGCGATCACCTGGAGCTGGGTCGGGGCGTCGTCGACCTCGGGGTGCGGCTCGGGTTCGGCGGGGGCGCCCAGGGACAGCACCGCGCCGTCCGTCAGGGGCGGCTCGCCCAGGGTGCTGCGCTGGGCGTCGAGGCGCTCCGCACCCGCGTACAGCACGACCGGGCCGCCGCCGAGCTCTCTGCCTCGCTCCGCCTGTGACATGCCCCCGTCGCCGGAGACGGCCGACGCCAGTGCCGAGGCGACCGCGGCCAGGGCGGTGCCGGCGGGCGCGGTGACCAGCACGTCGCAACTCGCGGCGCGCCCCTGCGGCAAGGAGGGCGGGCCCAGCGGGTCTACGACGGTCAGCCGGATCTGCATCGCCGTCAGCGGTCCCTTCTGCGCGGGCACCCGAGAGCGAGAGCGAAGCCCCACCGCGGGTCCCTCACCGCGGACTTCCCCCACCGCCACACGAGCACGTCGGCCAGTACTGGAGGCATCCTCGCACCTGCCACTGACAACACGCCCGCCGCCCACCATCAAGTGATCTTGATTGGTCGGCTCTGCCCGCAAAAGTGCCTGCCCAGTGCGCGACAGACGACCGCTTGAGATCGGTCACGTTCGGGCCCGGCAACCAAGCGACCCAGGGCGAGCGTCTTTCCATCGAACATGTACGGGAACGCGTGCGTAATCCCGTACGTCTCGTCCGTACTCGTACCTATGGGGAAGCACAGGCCCGCGACAGCCCGGTGCCAGGTTCCGCAGCACTACAGTGGTCGGAACACCGAAGCAAGCAGCAGGGAGCGCATGACGTGCGGCCAGTAGGGAGCAAGTACCTCCTTGAGGAGCCGCTTGGGCGCGGCGCCACAGGTACCGTCTGGCGCGCCCGCCAGCGCGAGGCGGCGGGCGCCGAGGCCGCGGTCCAGGGGCAGCCCGGCGAGACGGTGGCGATCAAGGTTCTGAAGGAAGAACTCGCCAACGATCCCGACATCGTGATGCGGTTCCTCAGAGAGCGGTCCGTCCTGCTCCGGCTGACCCACCCGAACATCGTCCGGGTCCGCGACCTGGTCGTCGAGGGTGATCTGCTCGCCCTGGTCATGGACCTCGTCGACGGCCCCGACCTGCACCGCTACCTGCGTGAGAACGGGCCGTTCTCGCCCGTCGGCGCCGCCCTGATCACCGCGCAGATCGCCGACGCGCTCGCCGCGAGCCACGCCGACGGCGTCGTACACCGCGACCTGAAGCCGGCGAACGTCCTGCTCAAGCAGACCGGCGGCCAGATGCACCCGATGCTGACCGACTTCGGCATCGCCCGTCTCGCCGACTCCCCGGGCCTCACCCGCACCCACGAGTTCGTCGGCACGCCCGCGTACATCGCGCCCGAGTCCGCCGAGGGCCGCCCGCAGACGTCCGCGGTCGACATCTACGGCGCCGGCATCCTGATGTACGAGCTGGTCACCGGTCGGCCGCCGTTCTCCGGCGGCTCCGCCCTGGAGGTCCTCCACCAGCACCTCAGCGCCGAGCCCCGCCGCCCCTCCACGGTTCCCGACCCGCTGTGGACGGTCATAGAGCGCTGCCTGCGCAAGAACCCGGAGGACCGGCCCAGCGCCGAGAACCTCGCGCGCGGGCTGCGCGTCGTCGCCGAGGGCGTCGGTGTGCACGCGAACTCCGCGCAGATCGCGGCCGCGGAGAGCGTCGCGATGCTCCTCGCGCCCGACCCGTCGCCCGCGACCGTGCCGGGCATGCCGGGTGCCGCCGACCCGACGCAGGTGCTGCCGCACAGCGGGGGTGCGGGGGTGGGGGCGTACGACCCGAACGCCGCCACCAGCTTCCTGCCGCACACCGCGGGTGCCGCGGGCCAGGCCGGTGCCGCCGACCCCACCGCCGTACTGCCGCCCGTGCCGCAGCACCAGCCAGGCGGGCAGCAGGGGCAGCAGCCCGAGCAGCCGCACCCCTGGCAGAACCAGATGCGTGCCGCCCGCGACCGCAACGAGCCGACCCAGGTCCAGCAGTACCTCGACCCCAACGACGACCCGCTGCGCCGCCGCCCCCAGCGGCAGGCCGCCCGCCCGCAGCAGCCCCAGCAACAGCGGCCGCCGCAGCGCCAGCAGCCCGGCCCCGGATACGGCCGTCCGCAGCAGCAACAGCCCCAGCAGTACGCGCCGCCGCCGCAGCACCAGCAGCCTCAGCGGTACGCGCCCGCCCCGCAGCAACCCCAGCAGCCCGCCCCGCGGCAGGCCCGCGAGCCGCGGCAGCGCAGCGCAAACCCGATGAAGATCCCCGGGCTCGGCTGTCTGAAGGGGTGCCTGTTCACGATCATCATCCTGTTCGTCGCGGGGTGGCTGATCTGGGAGCTGAGTCCCCTGCAGGGCTGGATCGGCACGGGCAAGAGCTACTGGCAGCAGATCGGGGACATGTTCAGCACCGTGAGCGGGTGGATCGAGGATCTGGGCGGAGGCTCCAGTTCGAGCGGTGGCTCCGGCCCCGGGCAGTAGCTCCGTTTCCGTTCAGGGAGGCGGCTCTGGGGATTTGTCGACACCTGGGGGGTGATTTCTGCCTCTGCGGTGAAGGTTGGGTCCACGGACGCGTAGTTTTAGCGACAACACGCGTCTGTAGGAGCAGTCTTGGTACGGAAGATCGGTAGCCGGTACACCGCCCACCAGATCCTGGGGCGGGGCAGCGCCGGCACGGTGTGGCTGGGCGAGGGACCCGACGGGCCCGTCGCCATCAAGCTGCTGCGCGAGGATCTCGCGTCCGACCAGGAACTCGTCGGACGCTTCGTGCAGGAGCGGACTGCGCTGCTCGGGCTCGACCATCCGAACGTCGTGTCCGTACGCGACCTGGTCGTCGACGGCAACGACCTCGCGCTCGTCATGGACCTCGTCCGGGGCACCGATCTGCGGACCCGGCTCGACCGGGAGCGGCGGCTCGCGCCCGAGGCGGCGGTGGCGATCGTGGCCGACGTCGCCGACGGGCTCGCGGCGGCTCATGCGGCCGGGGTCGTGCACCGGGACGTCAAGCCGGAGAACGTCCTGCTGGACATGCAGGGCCCGCTGGGGCCCGGCGGCTCGCACCCCGCGCTGCTCACCGACTTCGGCGTCGCCAAGTTGATCGACTCACCACGGCGTACCAGGGCTACGAAGATCATCGGGACGCCGGACTATCTGGCGCCGGAGATCGTCGAGGGGCTGCCGCCGAGGGCGGCCGTCGACATCTACGCGCTCGCGACCGTGCTGTACGAGTTGCTCGCCGGGTTCACGCCCTTCGGGGGTGGGCATCCGGGGGCGGTGCTGCGGCGGCATGTGACCGAGACGGTCGTGCCGCTGCCGGGGATTCCCGACGAGTTGTGGCAGTTGATCGTGCAGTGTCTGGCGAAGGCGCCGGCGTCGCGGTTGCGGGCGTCCGAGTTGGGGGCTCGGCTGCGGGAGCAGTTGCCGTTGCTGGCGGGGATGCCGCCGTTGGATGTGGATGAGCCGGACTCGGAGCCCGAGGAGGAGGACGAGGCGGACGCTGCGGTCTCCGCCTCGCCTGTGGGGGAGCAGGTGCGGCGGCGGGGGGCTGTGCCGCTCGTGCCGGGCGGCGCCAAGCCGGATTCCAATCGGGATACGCATACGTCTATGAGGGTGCCGGGGCCGGATGAGCTGGCCGGGGGTGCGCGCGGGACGGCTCGCGTGCCGCGTCCTGCCGGGGCGCCGCGGCCTGGTTCTGCTCGGCATCGGGCCTCTGCGCGGCGGAGGCGGGTGACGCTCGGGGTGGCTGGGGTGGTGTTGGTCGCTGCGGTCGGGGTGGGTACGTGGCTGGCCACGTCCGGTGATGACGCGGGGGCGACTCCGCAGGACACGAAGAATTCGGCACCGGCGTCCCCGTGACCGTCCCAGGGGGCTCCGCCCCCTGGACCCCCGACCTATGCCCACCCACTACCCGACTCGGTCGGGCAAGAAGTGACCCGACCGAGGTCGGTTGCCACAGACGTTAGGCTGGAGGCGTGGCAGTCGTCGATGTATCCGAAGAGCTCAAGTCCCTCTCCTCGACCATGGAGTCGATCGAGGCCGTCCTGGACCTGGACAAGCTGAGGGCAGATGTCGCCGTGCTCGAGGAGCAGGCGGCCGCGCCGTCCCTGTGGGACGACCCCGACGAGGCGCAGAAGATCACCAGCAAGCTGAGTCACCTCCAGGCGGAGGTCAGGAAGGCCGAAGCGCTTCGCGGCCGGATCGACGACCTCTCGGTTCTCTTCGAGATGGCCGAGGAGGAGGACGACCCGGACACCCGCGCCGAGGCGGAGAACGAGCTCGTCTCCGTCAAGAAGGCGCTGGACGAGATGGAAGTCCGCACGCTGCTCTCCGGCGAGTACGACTCCCGCGAGGCCGTCGTCACCATCCGCGCCGAGGCCGGCGGCGTCGACGCCTCCGACTTCGCCGAGAAGCTCCAGCGCATGTACTTGCGCTGGGCCGAGCGGCACGGCTACAAGACGGAGCTCTACGAGACGTCGCACGCCGAAGAGGCCGGCATCAAGTCGACCACCTTCGCCGTGCACGTGCCGTACGCCTACGGCACGCTCTCCGTCGAGCAGGGCACCCACCGGCTTGTCCGGATCTCGCCCTTCGACAACCAGGGGCGCCGCCAGACCTCGTTCGCCGGTGTCGAGATCCTGCCCGTCGTCGAGCAGACCGACCACATCGAGATCGACGAGTCCGAGCTGCGCGTGGACGTGTACCGGTCCTCGGGACCCGGCGGCCAGGGCGTCAACACGACCGACTCCGCGGTCCGTCTGACCCACCTCCCCACCGGCATCGTCGTCTCCTGCCAGAACGAGCGCTCGCAGATCCAGAACAAGGCCAGCGCCATGAACGTCCTCCAGGCCAAGCTCCTTGAGCGGCGCCGGCAGGAGGAGCAGGCCAGGATGGACGCCCTCAAGGGCGACGGCGGCAACTCCTGGGGCAACCAGATGCGTTCGTACGTCCTGCACCCGTACCAGATGGTCAAGGACCTGCGGACCGAGTTCGAGGTCGGTAACCCGGAAGCCGTGTTCAATGGCGAGATCGACGGGTTCCTGGAGGCCGGAATTCGCTGGCGCAAGCAGCAGGAGAAGTAAGTTTGTCGACAAGGCAACTGTCGCCCACCCGGCGGCAGTTGCCTTTTGTTTTCCCGCCATGATTCAGGATGTCTGGGTTTTACATCACACTCACACACTCCATCCTCCGGCAAATGCCCCCCACTTGGACATTGCGCGCGCAACGGCCTTGACGTTGCTTTGAAAAATGGGAAGGGTAAAGCGTGGCATGCGTATCTCTGGGGCGCATGTGAACCGGGGGGCTCAACAACTACCCCCGTCGATCACGGCCCCGAGCACCGATGCTCTACTGACGACCAGCTACTGGGGGTAGCAACTTTATGACGAAGAAGACGCGGATCCGGATCGCGCGCATAGCCGCCGGTGCCGTGATCGCCGCCGGTGCCTCGCTGACCGCTGCCGGCGCTGCTTCCGCGCTGGAGATCGGCGTGAGCGTGGACGAGAACGGTGTCGGCGTGAACGTCGACACCGGTCTCGAAGACGACCCGACCCCTCCGTCCACCGACATCCCGACGGACCCGTCCACCGAACTGCCGACGGACCCCGGTACCGAGGAGCCGCCGCCCGTCACCGACGACCCGACGGACGAGCCGACGGAGCCCACCGAGGACCCGACCGAGCCGACCGACGACCCCACCGCCGACCCGACCGAGAGCACCGGTAGCGGGAACGGAAACGGCAATGGGAACGGCAACGGGAACGGGAACGGGAACAGCAACACCGACACCGACGGTGGCTCCGACACCTCCGCCCAGGAGGCCGGCACCTCGTCCCTGACCGACACCGGCACGGACACCGCGGCCCAGGGCAGCGGTGACGAGCTCGCCGAGACCGGTGCCGCTCAGACCACGTTCCTGCTGATCGGCGCCGCGACGATGATCGCCGGCGGCATCGGCTTCCGTATGCTCCCGCGTCTCGTGGGTGGCCGCGGCGGTGCGGCTGCCTGACGGTAGCCGTCCGCGTACGGAACGTACGCACGCCTCATGTATGAAGGGGCCCGGAGCGATTCGCTCCGGGCCCCTTCACCTGCTCTGGACGGGCCTTATGCCGTCTGGTGCGCCACCAGCGCCAGCGCCGCGATCAGCACGGCCAGCAGCGCGATCAGCGCCATGGGGTTCATGCCCCCGAAGAAGTTCTCCTGCTGGAGCCGCTCACGGTTCGCCCGGCACACGGGGCAGCGGCCTTGGTTCACGGGCGCGGCGCAGTTCGCGCACACCAACCGGTCGTACGTCATGCGCTCGCCCTCCTTGCACCGGTTCCACGTTCCACGTACACAACGCCCTCAGAAACGAGAACGTTCCCCCTCCACTGTGCCAGGTTCCCCCGGAAAGGGCGCGGGCGCCTGGAAAGCCCCTGCGTCAGTCCGAAAGCTACCCCCGTACAAAAACGCACAACCCTCACGCAACCGTGACCGGAGCCTGCGGGGGCACACCCGGGTCGCGTATGGTCACGCTCATCTACCCCCGGCGACCCGTGGTGCATCCGTGATCCGATTCGACAACGTCTCCAAGGTCTACCCCAAGCAGACCCGCCCCGCTCTCAGGGATGTCTCCCTGGAAGTGGAGAAGGGCGAGTTCGTGTTCCTCGTGGGGTCCTCCGGCTCCGGAAAGTCGACCTTCCTGCGGCTGGTCCTCCGTGAGGAGCGCTGCAGCCACGGTCAGGTGCACGTGCTGGGCAAGGACCTCGCGCGCCTCTCCAACTGGAAGGTGCCGCAGATGCGCCGCCAGCTGGGGACGGTGTTCCAGGACTTCCGGCTCCTGCCGAACAAGACGGTCGGTGAGAACGTCGCCTTCGCGCAGGAGGTCATCGGCAAGTCGAAGGGCGAGATCCGTAAATCCGTACCGCAGGTGCTCGACCTCGTCGGGCTCGGCGGCAAGGAGGAGCGGATGCCCGGTGAGCTCTCCGGTGGTGAGCAGCAGCGCGTGGCCATCGCGCGGGCCTTCGTCAACCGGCCCAAACTGCTGATCGCCGACGAGCCCACCGGCAACCTCGACCCGCAGACCTCCGTCGGCATCATGAAGCTGCTCGACCGGATCAACCGGACGGGCACCACCGTGGTGATGGCGACGCACGACCAGAACATCGTGGACCAGATGCGCAAGCGCGTCATCGAGCTGGAGCAGGGCCGCCTCGTCCGCGACCAGGCACGCGGCGTCTACGGCTACCAGCACTGACGACCGGCACTTGTTCCACGGAAAGGTTTGACCAGACGCCATGCGCGCCCAGTTCGTACTGTCCGAGATCGGTGTCGGTCTCCGTCGCAACCTGACGATGACGTTCGCCGTCGTCGTCTCCGTCGCCCTGTCCCTGGCCCTGTTCGGCGGGTCGCTCCTGATGAGCGACCAGGTCAACACCATGAAGGGCTACTGGTACGACAAGGTCAACGTCTCCGTCTTCCTCTGCAACAAGAGCGACGCGGAGTCCGACCCCAACTGTGCCAAGGGCGCGGTGACCTCGGACCAGAAGAAGGAGATCCTGGCCGACCTCGACAAGATGACGGTCGTCGAGAAGGTCACGTACGAGTCGCAGGACCAGGCGTACAAGCACTACAAGGAGCAGTTCGGCGACTCCCCGCTGGCCAGCTCCCTCACGCCGGACCAGATGCAGGAGTCGTACCGGATCAAGCTGAAGGACCCGGAGAAGTACCAGGTCATCGCGACCGCCTTCGACGGGCGTGACGGTGTGCAGTCGGTGCAGGACCAGAAGGGCATCCTGGACAACCTCTTCGGGCTGCTCAACGGCATGAACTGGGCCGCGCGCGCGGTGATGGCGCTCATGCTGGTCGTCGCGCTGATGCTGATCGTCAACACCGTGCGCGTCTCCGCGTTCAGCCGACGGCGTGAGACCGGGATCATGCGCCTGGTCGGTGCTTCGGGCTTCTACATCCAGGCGCCGTTCATCATGGAGGCCGCGGTCGCGGGGCTGATCGGCGGCACGGTCGCCTGTGGCTTCCTGCTGATCGCGCGGTATTTCATCATCGACCACGGTCTGGCCCTGTCCGAGAAGCTGAATCTGATCAACTTCATCGGCTGGGACGCCGTTCTGACGAAGCTTCCGCTCATCCTCGCGACGAGCCTGCTGATGCCCGCATTGGCCGCGTTCTTCGCGTTGCGCAAGTACTTGAAGGTGTGACGCACGCCCCGAGGGCCGTACGGGCAACCGCCCGTGCGGCCCTTCGCGTTGTCCTAGACTCACCGGCATGTCAGGCCGTGACCCTTTCTGTCAGCCCCGCCGCATCCGCCGCGGGGCCGCCCTGACATTGGTCTTCGCGAGCGTGCTCGTCGCCGGTGCCGCGACCGGGTCCTTCCCCGAGGCCGCCCGGAAGTCGGCGTCCGGGACCTCCCCTTCGCCCGCGGCCGCCCCCGCCGGACACGCGGAGGACGTGAGCGAGGCCGCCGCAGAGGCCATGGCCGACGGCAAGTCCCCCATGGAGGCCGCCGAGCGTGCCGTCAGCCGCAGCGGGGACCGCTGGGGCGCCGTCTACTCCGAGGGCGAGTACGAGGAGTTCGAGGAGGCCCTCGACGGCCAGTACACCGGCGTCGGGCTGTGGGCGCGGCGCGAGAGCGACGGCCGTATCGAGGTGACGAAGGTGCGGTCCGGTTCCCCCGCGGCCGCCGCCGGGATCCGGGCCGGAGACCGCCTGAGCGCCGTCGACGGCGCGAGCGTCACCGGCCGTCCCGTCACCGAGGTCGTCTCCTTACTGCGCGGTGACGCGACCGACGCGACGGCCGGTACGACCGTCCGCCTCGGCCTGGAGCGCGGCACACGCGCGTGGAGCCTCACACTGCGCCGGGCCCTGATGTCCACGGACTCCGTCACCGTCCGCGAGCTCGCAGGCGGTGTCACCGTCATCAAGATCGCCGCCTTCACCAAGGGCTCCGGCGACGTCGTACGCGATGCCGTACGGCAGTCCGCGGCCGGCGCCGGCATCATCCTCGACCTGCGCGGCAACTCCGGCGGCCTGGTCACCGAGGCCGTCACCGCCGCCTCCGCCTTCCTCGACGGCGGCCTCGTCGCCACCTACGACGTCAACGGCGAGCAGCGCGCCCTGCACGCCGAGACGGGCGGCGACACCACCAGACCCCTGGTCGCGCTCGTCGACGGCGGCACGATGAGCGCGGCCGAGCTGCTCACCGGCGCCCTCCAGGACCGCGGCCGCGCGGTCGTCGTGGGCTCCCAGACCTTCGGCAAGGGCTCGGTCCAGATGCCGAGCCGGCTGCCGGACGGCTCCGTCGCCGAGCTGACCGTCGGCCACTACCGCACCCCCTCGGGGCGCGGCGTCGACGGCACCGGCATCACGCCCGACCTGGACGTCGACCAGCAGGGCGAGGTCGCCGTAGGGCGCGCGGAGACCGTGCTCAGCGGCCTCGGGGACGTGTCCTGAGCCGTCCCGTGAGCCCCGTTTCGCGCGTGCGGTAATCGCCTTTCCCTCGGACCCCCCTGTAGTGCGAAAATGGTCAGCACTATGAGTAAGGGAATGTACGTACCGAAGGAGTCCCAGCCCAAGCAGGGGTCAGGGAGCGCCGCCAAGGCCAGGGACGGTGAGAAGGGCGGCAAGCGCAAGATCGTCGCCCAGAACAAGAAGGCCCGGCACGACTACGCGATCATCGACACCTACGAGGCCGGGATCGTCCTCACCGGCACCGAGGTCAAGTCGCTGCGCGAAGGTCGGACCTCGCTGACCGACGGCTTCGTCCAGATCGACGGGGGCGAGGCGTGGCTGCACAACGCCCACATCCCCGAGTACCACCAGGGCACCTGGACCAACCACTCGGTGCGCCGCAAGCGCAAGCTGCTGCTGCACCGCGAGGAGATCGACAAGCTGGAGGCCAAGACCCAGGAGACGGGTCACACGATCGTGCCCCTCGCCCTGTACTTCAAGGACGGCCGCGCGAAGGCCGAGATCGCGCTCGCGCGAGGCAAGAAGGAGTACGACAAGCGCCAGACCCTGCGGGAGAAGCAGGACCGGCGGGAGTCGGACCGGGCGATCGCGGCGGCGAAGCGGAAGCAGCGGGGCGAGTAGGAAACAGGTTGGCGTCGTCGTGTGTTGTTCACGTACGATGGCACTGCACCCCACAGCGGGTGTGGTAGTAGTTTGAAAAAACAACATGGGGATGATCGGTTTCGACAGCGGATGTCGAAGCAGGGGAAGCGTGTCGAGGAAGCGGCAATGATCTCGTAAACCATATGTCGCAAAAAATAATCGCCAATTCCAAGAGCGATTCTCCCGAGCTCTTCGCTCTCGCTGCCTAATTAAGTAGCGAAACGCG
Organism: Streptomyces sp. JLBG701; assembly: GCF_058544905.1. Classification (NCBI taxonomy): domain Bacteria; kingdom Bacillati; phylum Actinomycetota; class Actinomycetes; order Kitasatosporales; family Streptomycetaceae; genus Streptomyces; species Streptomyces sp. JLBG701. The sequence goes on along the minus strand of NZ_CM178588.1, from coordinate 4,487,545 downwards.
AAAGCTCCTTTATGGGAGTGTCAGCCCGGGGCTGTTCCCGACCCGGATCCTGGCATCAGCTAGGGGACTAAACCTTGATCTCGGTCACGGGGTGAAGAGGGAAATCTAACAGTGACTGGGCCCGTCGGCGACTTGTTCGCGTGATCGCCGGGGCCGAGAAAATCGCAGCGAACTGCACACGGAGAAGCCCTGATTCTGCACCGGTGGACGCGGGTTCGATTCCCGCCATCTCCACTCATCCCATGTGTGTAAAGGCCCGGCAGTCATCACGACTGCCGGGCTTTTCGCGTGCCTGGTGTGCGGCTACGGCCATGACGACGACGGAGGTCAGGACGATCCCGGCGCCGACGTAGAGGGGCGCGGTGTAGCCGAGGCCCGTGGTGATGGCCAGGCCGCCGAGCCAGGCGCCGAGGGCGTTGCCGATGTTGGACGCGGACACGTTGGCGCTGGCGGCCAGGGGTGCCCCGTGGGCGTAGTCGGTGACGCGGGTGATCATGCCGGGCACGCCGGCGAATCCGAACAGGCCCATCAGGAACACGAGGATCACCGACGCGGTGGCGCTGGTGGCCAGGAGGCCGAACACGGTCAGGGTGACGGTGAGCCCGAGCAGGGCGAGGACCAGGGCGCGGTCACGGTCGCGGTCGGCCGCGCGTCCGCCGACCAGGTTGCCGACGACCAGGCCGACGCCGTACACCATGAGCAGCCAGGCGACATCCGACGGGGAGAAGCCGCCGACCTCGGTGAAGGTGTACGCGATATAGCTGAACGCGCCGAACATCCCGCCGTAGCCGAGCGCGGTGGCCGTCAGTGTCAGCCAGACCTGCCCGGAGCGGAAGGCACGGAACTGGGTGCGCAGAGCTGTCCTGGTCCCCGTCGTCCCCGTCTCTCCCGCGCCGGAGGGGACGAGGGCGACGATTCCCGCCAGTGCCAGTACGCCGATTCCGGTGACCGCCCAGAAGGCGGCCCGCCAGCCCCAGCGTTCGCCGACCAGCGCGCCGAACGGTACGCCCAGGACGTTCGCCACCGTCAGTCCGGCGAACATGACGGCCACCGCGCGGGACTTCTTCTCCGGCGGGACCAGACTTCGCGCGACCAGTGAGCCGATGCCGAAGAACGAACCGTGGCACAGCGCCGCGACGATCCGTCCGAGCAGCATCACCGGATAGTTCGGCGCGATGGCGGACAGCAGGTTGCCGATGACGAACAACGCCACCAGGCCGACCAGGATCCCCTTGCGGGGCAGCCGTGCCGTCGCCGCGGTCAGCGCGATCGCGCCGACCGCGACACTCAACGCGTACCCGGAGATCAGCCGGCCCGCCGCCGCCTCGGACACCCCGAAACTCGACGCCACCTGCGGCAGCAGGCCGGCGATCAGGAACTCCGTCAGCCCGATGCCGAAACCGCCGAGTGCCAGCGCGATGAGCCCACTCGGCATCGGGCGCTCTCCGATCGATCGATCGCGGTCAGTTCAGGCTGAACGTCGACATGCGCATGCCCTCACTCAGGACCAGATACACGTCCGCGCGGCCCTTCGCCACGCTCGGCGACAGGGCTTCGGTCACCGTCTCGTAGGTGTACGGCGATGACGTGCCGTCCGTGTGTGCCGTACCGGCGAGAGGGCCCGTGGGGGAGCCCAGGCGGACCTCGATCGTGCCGGGGGCGCCTGCCAGTTGGGCGGTGAACTTCGTTGCACCTGAACCCAGTTGTGTGTCCGCGAACTTCAGCCACGCGCCGTCGGACGTGGACGACACCGCCGTACCGCTCACCTTCGACTCGTCGACGAGACGGACGGCGGAGTAGTCGTCGAAGTTCTCGGCGCGGGTGACCTTTGACAGATTCCGGGGCGGAATTGTCTCGCCCTTTATCTGCCAGGTCGCGCGGGTTCGGATGTCTGCCGAGGATGCGCCGGCGAGGACGTCGTAAGTGCCGGTCTCCACCACCCACTTGGAGCGGGTCACATCCCAGTGGGCGAGGTCTGACGACCGCACCTTCAATCTCACCGTCTTTGTCTCGCCCGGTTTCAAGGACACTCGTTGGAATGCCTTCAGTTGCTTCAGGGGCTGCTTGTCGCGGGACGTGCGCTGGTGCACGTACAACTGCACCACCTCGTCGCCGGATCGGGTGCCCGTATTCGTGACCGGCACCTCCCAGCCGCCGTTGACCCGCTTCAACTCGCCGTAGCGGAACGTCGTGTACGACAGGCCGTAGCCGAAGGGATAGAGGGGCTCTCCCTTGAAGTACTGGTAAGTGCGGTCCGACTTGATGATGTCGTAGTCGAGGATCGATGGGAGGTCCGCGGTCGACTCGTACCAGGTCTGGGTCAGGCGGCCCGACGGGTTCACGTCGCCGTAGAGGACGTCGGCCAGCGCGTTGCCCGTCTCCTGGCCCGCGTGGGACGTCCAGAGGAGGGCGGGGACCTGCGATCGGAGGGTGCCCAGGGTGGTGGGGTAGCTGTTCTCGACGATCACCACCGTCTTCGGGTTGGCCGCGCGGACCGCCTTGACCAGGGCCTCCTGTGACGGGGCCAGGGCCATGTCGGAGCGGTCGTGCGCCTCGCGGCCGTTGATCGCGGGCATCGAGCCGACCACCACCACGGCCGTGTCCTTGCCCTGCACCGCCGCCACGGCCTCGTCCATGCCGCTGCGGACCATGTCCTTCGTGTAATGCGCCGCGTCGTCCTTCGTCACCAGGCCGAGCGTGCCGTTCTCGTCAACCGGGCCCAGGTAGACCGGGTTTGACCACCAGGACTCCTCGGTCTCGTAGCCCGCGTAGCGCAGCAGGTACGTGCCGTCGTCCTGCGCCTCCAGCTTGAACTGTTGCTGGACGAACCAACCGTTGGGCTGCGTCTGGTCGTTGACGAAGTTCGACCAGTTGTAGCCGACGTACCTGCCGTTGGCCGCCGAACGCAGAGTGACGATGCCGGCGCCCCAGTCGAAGACGTCGAACTGCGCGTCGACAGCGGCGGTGGACGCGCTCTCCTTCAGCGCCGCGCCCGCGTCGCCCGTGCCCGCCGTGACGTACTTGCCCGTCGTCGCGTTCCGCAGCGCGATGCGGTCCACGGCCTCGCTGCTGGTCACCGGTGTGCCCAGCTTGGCGGCGATGCCGTCGGCGGGGGTGACGGCGTAGGGGAGTGTGCCCGAGTACCAGTCGGTGTAGAGGGTGTCGGCGAGGGGGCCGACCACCGCGACGTTCTTCGACGACGCCTTCAGGGGCAGGGTGTTGGACGCGTTCTTGAGGAGTACCGCCCCTTCACCCGCCGCCTTTCGCGCGAGCTTCTGGTGCGCGGGACTGTTGATCACCGACTCGTCGATCGAGCCGTACTTACCGCCGCCCGGGTCGAATTCGCCCAGCCGGACGCGGACGGAGAGGATGTGGCCGACGGCCGTGTCGATGTCCGACTCCGCCAACAGGCCTTGTTGGAGCGCGGAGTTGACGGCGTTGATCGTCACCGACGAGTCCGCGCTGTTGTCCGTGAAGCTGTCGATGCCGGCCTTCAGGGCGGCCGCGTCGCCCTCGGCGAGGGTGGGGTAGTACTGCTGGTCGCCGGGGAGGTTGCCCGGGGCGAAGGCGTCGGTGACGTTGAGCAGATCGCTGGACGTCCATGACCGTACGACCTCGTCCAGGTCCGGATTCACCGTGTTCGGGCGGCCGTTGACGAGGTTGTACGAGGACATCACGCCCGTCGCGGCGTCCGCCTCTATCGCCGGCTTGAAGGCCGCCTCGTCGTACTCCTTCGCCACGCGCGGGCGCAGGTCGGAGGATGTGGTCGTGCGGTGCCATTCGTTGTTGTTCGCCAGGTAGTGCTTGAGGGTCGGGGCCGTCTTGAGGTGGTTCGGGTCGCCGCCCGTCAGGCCCTCGCCGTACGCCGTCGACAGCGCGCCCGTCAGCTCCGGGTCCTCGCTGTAGCCCTCCTCGTTGCGGCCCCAGCGCGGGTCGCGGAGCAGGTTGACGACGGGCGCCCACAGGTTGAGGCCCCAGCCGTCGGGGCGTTCCTGCTGGAAGCCGCGGGTCTCGTCGCCGACCGCCGAGCCGACCTGTTCCATCAGCTCCGGGTCCCAGGTCGAGGCCAGTCCGATGGCCTGCGGGAAGACGGTGGCCTCGCCGAGCCAGGCGACGCCGTGCAGGGCCTCGGTGCCGGTGCGGAAGGCCTGGATGCCGAGGCGGGGGATCGCGGGCTCGTACTGGTGGAGAAGGGAGACCTTCTCGGGGAGGGTCAGGCGGCCGAGGAGGTCGTCGACGCGCTGGTCCACGGGGAGTTGTGGATTACGGAAGGGGTAGGGGTAGGCCGGGGTGTCCGCGTGTGCGGGGGCGGTGGCGGCGAGGCCCGCGATCAGGGCCAGGGCCACCAGCAACGTGGTTCTGCGTCTTCTCTTCTTGCCTTTCATGTCACGGCTCCTTCAAGTAGGGCCTTGCATGCGGGCGTTGTGAAAACTACGGCGTGTTGCGCGGTGCGGTGCTCGCCCGGTCCGTCAGCCGGGGAGCGAGGAGGGTCGCCTCGGGTACGGCCGTGCTGCCGCCGCCGAGCTTCTTCATCAGCAACTCCACCGCGCGTTCGCCCACCTCGGCGGACGGTATGGCGACGGAGGTGACGGGGACGCGGACGGACTCGGCGAGTTCGTCGGGGCAGATGGCGGTGACGGAGAGATCGCCGGGCACGCGCAGCCCGAGCTGCTCGAACGCGTCGATCAGCGGCTCCAGGATCGGCTCGTTGTGGACCACGACACCCGTCAACGCGGGCTGTTCTCGCAGCAGTTGCTCGGCGACCCGGCGGGCGGCGGCGGGCGCGGCCTCGCAGGGGTGGACCGAGGAGGCGATGCCGTTGCGGTCGGCGGCGGCCGTGAAGCCCTGGACGACGCGTTGCGCGAACGCCGTCTCCCGCACGTACACCTCGGGCGGCGACCCGACGAGCGCCACGACCCGGTGCCCGAGCCCCGCGAGCCGCTCCACGCACAACTCGCCCGCCGCCCTGAAGTCCAGGTCGATACAGGTGAGCCCCTCCGGCTCCAGCGGGAACCCGATCATCACGGACGGCCGGTCAAGCGAGCGCAGCAACGGCAGCCGGGGATCGTGGAGTTGTACGTCCATCACGATCAGCGCGTCCACCAGTGCCGTGTCCGCCACCCGCCGCAGGCCCTCCTCGCCCTCCTCCTGGGTGAGCAGCAGCACGTCGTGATCGTGCCTGCGCGCGGCCGTCACCACCGACACCGCGAACTGCATGACCACCGGTACATGGATCCCGGCCCGCAGCGGGACCACCAGCGCCAGCACGTTCGAGCGGCTGCTCGCCAGGGCCCGTGCACCGGCGTGCGGCCGGTAGCCGAGCTCGCGGATCGACGCCTCGATACGGCGCCGGGTCTCGTCCGAGATCGGGCGCTTGCCGCTGATCGCGTACGACACGGTGCTGGCCGAGACTCCGGCGTGCCGTGCCACGTCAGTGATCTTCACCATCACTCCGACTCCAACTCAGGCTCCGACTCCAGTTCCACGGTGAGGAATCCGGTCCCCGCCGGCGCCCGCGACTCACGCCCACCCGCCGCGAGCCCCCAGGCCGCCGAGGGGTCACCGCACGACGCCCGCAGCGTGTCCCCTTCTCGTACGACGGTGAAGGTGACGTCCCCGACGGGCACCGTCACCCGGGCGCCCCGCTCCAGGCCGTACGCCCGCAGCGTGACCCCGTCGGCGTGGTCGTAGTCGGGCCGGTCGTCCACCGCGCCCACCGGGATCACCGCGCCCGGCCGGACCAGCAGCGGCACGCTCAGGAAGCCGTGGCGCTCGCGCACCCAGCGCGGGCCGGTCACCGTGCGCCCGGTCAGGAAGTGGGTCCAGGTGCCCTCGGGGACGTAGTACGAGACGTGCCCCTCGTCGGAGAACACGGGCGCGACCAGCAGATCCGGGCCCAGCATGTACTGCCGCTCCAGATGCGCGCACCCGGGATCGTCCGGGAACTCCAGGACCATCGCCCGCATCATCGGCACGCCCTCGGTGTGAGCGGTGCGGGCGGCCTCGTAGAGGTAGGGCATGAGACGCAGCTTCAGCCGGGTGAACAGGCGCAGCACGTCGACGGACTCCTCGTCGAACAGCCACGGCACGCGGTACGAGGACGATCCGTGCAGGCGGCTGTGGGAGGAGAGGAGTCCGAAGGCGATCCAGCGTTTGAAGAGGGCCGGGGTCGGGGTGCCCTCGAAGCCGCCGATGTCGTGGCTCCAGTAGCCGAAGCCGGTCAGGCCGAGCGACAGTCCGCCTCTGAGCGACTCGGCCATCGACTCGTACGTCGCCTCGCAGTCGCCGCCCCAGTGCACCGGGAACTTCTGGCTCCCGGTCGTCGCCGAGCGCGCGAAGACCACGGCCTCGCCCTCGCCTCGGTGCTTGCGCAGGACGTCGAAGACGGTGCGGTTGTAGAGGTAGGTGTAGTAGTTGTGCATCCGCTCGGGGTCCGAGCCGTCGGCGAACGTCACGTCCACCGGGACCCGTTCGCCGAAGTCGGTCTTGAAGCAGTCGACGCCCTGTGCGAGCAGCGCCTCCAACTTCGCCGCGTACCAGTCGCGGGCCGCCGGGCTGGTGAAGTCGACCAGTGCCATGCCGGGTTGCCACAGGTCCCACTGCCAGACACTGCCGTCCGGCCGCTTCAGGAGGTGGCCGAGCGCCTTGCCCTCCGCGAAGAGGGGCGAGCGCTGGGCGATGTACGGGTTGATCCAGACGCAGATGTGCAGGCCGCGTTCCTTGAGTCTGGCGAGCATGCCCTCCGGGTCCGGGAACACCCGTGGGTCCCACTCGAAGTCGCACCAGTTGAACTCCCGCATCCAGAAACAGTCGAAGTGAAAGACGGACAGGGGGAGTTCGCGCTCCCGCATCCCCTCGATGAAGGACGTCACCGTCTCCTCGTCGTAGGAGGTGGTGAACGACGTCGACAGCCACAGGCCGAACGACCAGGCCGGCGGGAGGGCCGGGCGGCCGGTGAGGGCCGTGTACTTGCGGAGGATGTCCTTCGGGGTCGGGCCGTAGATGACGTAGTACGTCAACTGCTGTGTCTCCGCGCTGAATTGGACCCGGGACACCGCCTCCGAGCCGACCTCGAACGACACCCGGCCCGGATGGTCGACGAAGACGCCGTAGCCGGCGTCCGTGAGGTAGAAGGGGGCGTTCTTGTAGGCCTGTTCGGTGGCGGTGCCGCCGTCGGCGTTCCACATGTCGACGACCTGGCCGTTCTTGACCAGCGGGCCGAAGCGTTCGCCGAGGCCGTAGACGGATGTGCCTACTCCCAGGCCGAGTTGCTCGCGCAGGAAGTGCGCCCCGGTCGCGTCCCGCATGATGCCCATGCCCTTGGGGCCACTGGAGGTGAGGGTGCGGCCGTGGGCGAGGAAGTCGACGTGCCAGGGGCCGGTGCGGGCGACCTTGACCGACAGTGCGCCCGAAGTCAGGGTCGCGTGGTCCTCGTCGTAGGAGACCTGAGACGCGAACTCTTCCTTCCCCAGCTCGAATTGGGGGCTGTGCGGTTCCTCGCCCTCGAAATGGGTGAAGGTGACGCCGATGATGTCGGGCAGCGGGGCGTGGGCGCTGATCGTCACGACCGGTCCCTTCAGCAGGTCGCCGCGGTGGCGGATGGGCTGGGTCGGTGCGTGGATCTCCAGCGTTCCGGCCGGGGCGGTGACGTCGAGGACCTCGACCGGGTGGGCGGCGGTGACGCCCTCGCGCAGGAGCCAGTAGCCGTCGGTGAACTTCACGTGGGGGTCTCCTTGCTATGTGACGGGCTACTTCACGGCACCTACGGCGATGCCGCGGGTGAGGGTCCGCTGGAAGACGAGGAAGAAGACGATGGCGGGCAACACACCAAGCAGGGCAGCCGCGTTGGTCATCGTGGCGTCCATCAGACGCTGGCCCTGGAGGACGCCGAGGGCCACCGACACGGTCTGGTTGTCGTTGGAGATCAGCATGACCAGGGGCAGCAGGAACTCGTTCCACGTCCAGATGAAGAAGAAGACCAGCAGCACGCCGAGGGTCGGGCGGCTGACGGGCACCACGATCCGCCACAGCACCTGCCACTTGTTGGCGCCGTCGATCTGGGCGGCCTCGATGATCTCGCGGGGGAACTGGCCGAGGACGGAGGAGAGGAGGTACGTGCCGAACGCCGCCTGGATCACCGTGAAGACGATGATCACGCTCAACCTCGTGTCGTACAGGCCCACTTCCTTGCACAGGTAGTAGATCGGGTAGACCAGCGCCTCCTGCGGCAGCATGTTGGCGAGCACGAAGAAGGCCAGCACCCAGGTGCGGCCCTTGATGCGGCCGATGCCGATCGCGTACGCGTTGAGGACCGAGAGGGCCACGGCCAGGACCGCCACCGACCCGCTGATCAGCACCGAGTTGATGAGTTTCTGGCCGAAGTCGACGCGTTCCCAGAAGTCCTTGATGCCGTCGAGGTAGAGGCCGTCGGGGAGGCTGAGGGGGCCGTTCTGGGCGTACTCCGTGGGGGACTTGAAGGCGTTGATCGTGACGATCAGGAACGGCACGATCATGAAGAGGGCCGCGATACAGAGGGCGATCAGCACGGGGTAACGACGTAGGGCGGTGGTCACGACCCCTCCTTCTCTTCCGCGCGGGTCTGGAGCTTCAGGCCGACCAGGGAGAGGGCCAGGATGATCACGGTGAGCACCGTGGAGATCGCGGCGCCGTAGCCGACCTGGGTCTTCTCGAAGAACGTGGTGAAGGAGAAATAGGAGGGGACGTTCGTCGCCCCGCCCGGGCCGCCCTTCGTCAGGACGTACACCGCGCCGAACACCTTCAGCGCGGCGATCGTGCACCAGGTCAGGACGACGTAGATCTCCGGGCGGATCTGCGTCAGCGTGATGTGCCAGAAACGGCGCCACCAGCCGGCGCCGTCCAGCTCGGCCGCCTCGTACAGCTGCGGGTCGACGCGTTGCAGTCCGGCCATGAAGACGACCAGCGGGAAGCCGATCTGCACCCAGACCATCACGCCCATGACGCTGAAGAGGGCGATGTCGGGATCGCCCAGCCAGTCCTGCTGCCAGGAGCCGAGACCGACCGCCTTCAGCAGCTCGTTGAGGGAGCCGTTGTCGGGGGCGAGGATCCAGCTCCAGACGATGCCGGCGACCGCGATCGGCAGCACCTGGGGGAGATAGAAGCAGGCGCGGAGGACGGCGGCTGTCGTGGATCCGAAGTGCTTGCCGACGTAGTCGAACAGGGCGGCCGCGAGGACGAGTCCGACCATCGTCGGTACGGCCGCCATCGCGACGACCATGAACAGGCTGTGCCGGAACGACGCCCAGAACTCCGAATCGTCCAGCAGACCGCGGTAGTTGGCGAGCCCGGACCACTCGGGGGTGCCCACGCCCTGCCAGTCGGTGAAGCTGATGCCGGTGTTCATCAGGAAGGGGACGATGATCACGGCCAGGAAGGCGAGGGCTCCGGGGAGCAGGAAGAGGGCGTAGGAGTCGCGGGGGCGGCGAGGGTGACCGGCCTGGGTCTCTTTGCTGGTCACCCCCCGTTCGACGGTCACCGTCATTGCTTCGGCGCGCCCTTGTCGTACGCCTCCTGCAACGAGTCGAGTACGCCGTCCGGTTGGTCGCTGCCCGTGATCAGCTTCTGGGTCTCGGAGACGAGGACGTCGTAGTAGCCGGGGACCGGCCAGTCCGGGTAGAAGGCCAGGCCGTCGCGCTGGGAGAGGACGTTGAAGTTGTCGATGAGCGTCTTCGACTTGGGGTCGGTGATGGCGCTCGCGTCGGCCGCGACCGGGACGCCGCCCTTGTTGCCGAGCAGGTTCTGGATCTTCTTCGACATGGTGATGTCGATGAAGTCGTAGGCCAGCTTCTTGTTCTTCGCGCCCTTGGGGACCACCCAGAGGTTGCCGCCGGAGCCGAGGGTGAGGTTCGAGTCGGGCCACAGGAAGGTGGCCCAGTCGAACGTCGCCTCGTCCACGAAGCGGCCGTACCACCAACTGCCGGAGAACAGGATCGGCGCCTTGCCCTGGAGGAAGGAGACCCCGGTCTCCTCGGCCTTGACGCTGCTGGACGTCTTGCTGATGTAGCCCTTCTTCACCCAGTCGGCGAAGGTGTCGGCGGCGTACGTCCAGGCCGCGTCGTGGAAGTCGGCCTTGCCCTTGTACAGCTCGTAGGAGTCCACCCAGGAGCGGTCGGCCTTCGACAGGGCCAGCTGGTAGAGGTACTGCTGGGCGATGTACTCGGCGCCGCCGTTGGCGAGCGGGGTGACCTTGTTCTGGACGAACTTGTCCATGGCGGCGGTCAGTTCGGCGAAGGTCTTCGGCTCAGCGATGTTGTACTTCGCGAAGAGGTCCTTGTTGTAGTAGACCATCGTGTACTCGGCGTAGTTGGGCACGCCGTACCACTTGCCGGAGCCCATGACCCCGTTGGCGTCGTACACGCTGGTGGTGCGGACGCTCGCGCTGAGCTTCTTGTCCCAGCCGCGTTTCGTCGCCTCTTCGGTGAGGTCGGTGAGGAGCCCCTGCTTGGAGAGCAGTCCGGCGGTCGCGTTGCCCTTGTTGTACTCCATGACGTCAGGCGCGTCGGAGGAGTTGAGGACCATCGGGGCCGTCTTCTGGATCTGCTCGAATCCCTTCGACTCGAACTCCACCTTCACGCCCGGGTGCTTGGCCTTGAACTCCTTGATCGCCTCGTTCCAGGCCTGACCCATCGCGCTGTTCGGGGCCTCGTAGTGCCAGAGCTTGAGCGTCTTGCCGTCTTCGGAGGACCCGCTGTCCGAGTCACCGCAGGAGGCGACCAGCAGCGATCCACTGAGGATCACCGCAGCCATGGCCACCACACGCCTTCGTGCCGTCAACATCCAGTGCCTCCAGGGGAGTCGGATGGGTATCAGGGCATGTCGGGGTGTCACGCAACAGTCGTCGAATCGATTCGATGCGTGACGTCGAAGCGCTTCGACGGAGGAAGGTATGTGGGGGCTGTGAGCGCGTCAACGGGTTGCGCCGGAATTGGGGCGGGGTTCGGCGGGCCGGACGGGTCGGGCGGCGGGGGGAGCGTGCCGTGGTTGTGGTGGTCACACGGGCGCGGCGTAGCAGTGCACGGTCACTGTCTGAGCCGGACTCCAGCGCTCCCGTGCCTCCCTCACGACCTCGGCCATCAGCAGGCCGCCCGGCTTCCCCTCCAGACGGCTCCAGTGGAGCGGTGCCACATCCCCGGCCCCGCTAGAGGACAGCCCGATGTGCCCGACGACGCGCCCGTCCAGTTCCGCCACCCAGGACACCGTGATGGACCTGGGCGAGCACCCGGACGCACTCATCGACGTCGGAGGCTTCACAGGGCCTGACAACACAGGCCGCCGGAGATCCGTCAGCTGTGGAAACGGTCGGTCGAATCACCTAGGCATCGAAGCACACACGACCAGCCGGTAGGCGTCGGTGAAGTCGGCGGTGGTGAACGTGATCGTGCGGCCGCCCTGGCTGCCCTCAGCGCGTGAGACACCCGGCACGAGTGTCGCCAGATCGACCATGTACGGGCCGAAAAGGTCGACCTCGACATCGAGCGGTGCGGAAATGATCAGCGGGGGAATCAGTGCACGCCTCGTGATGGCCTCGGCTGCCGCCCGGCGCAAGTGCTCCCGGGCTTCTTCGGGATGCAGGGCGACAGCAGCTGCCTGGCCGAGGGCCTGCTCGACCGCGACGGTGACCGCGGAGGGGACCAGTTCACCCAGTTCGGCGCAGGCGCTGTCGTCGCCGCTGAGCAGCACGACCGGCACGCCCAATTGCCCGGCCATGGCCGCGTTGAGACCGATCTCGCCCATTGAGCGCCCGGCCACGCGCACGTCGAGGATGGCGTCACTCATGGTGTGCGCCAGCACGGCCGGTCCGCTTCCGGCTCGGGCGTGGTAGCCGACGAAGAGAGCCGCGTCGGTGTGTTCGTCCATCCCGCCGAGCATGCCCAGCGAGCGCGGCTTGCCACGAACCAGGCGGACCCGTCGGTCGAGTTCCTCCGGCAGCAGGTTACGGAAGGTCCCGTGTGCGTCGGCGACCAGAACCTCGGCAGAGGGTTCGGCCTCCAGGACGCCGGCGATCACGGCATTCGCTTTGGCCGTCATCAACGCCCGACCACGCTTGCCAATCACTGAGTCAACGCGGAGCCCGCGATTGGGTTTCCAGGGACAGCTGCAGGAGCCCGTGTCGGAAGCGGTGGGCCACTCCGTCCTCGCGGAGGATGCCTGTTTCGTGGGCGCGGGTGATGAAGGCGCCGTAGCGGAGGGGGAGTTGGTCGCGGAGTACGTACCAGGCGTGGGCGGCGCGGAAGATCGGCCAGGCTGTGAAGACGCAGGTGGCCAGGAGGGCGAACATTGCGGTTGCCGGGAGGAGGAAGGTCGGCGGGGGAGTGACCTCGGTGCCGTCCAGGGTTAGCGACCATGCCGTCCGGGCCGAGACAGCCCCGGCCACCGCGAAGCAGACGGCTACGGCGGCGGACGTACGGGCGTCGCGGCGGAGCAGCTCGTGTGGGCGGCCTGCCTTCGCGGGGGCCACCGTCGCGTCCAGGGTGCCTGCGCGGTTGAGGACCGTGCCCGCGGTGAAGCCGCCGGATACTCCGGTGAGCAGGGCCAGCGTCAGGCCCTGGAGGAGTAGGGCGCGCAGGTCGGAGCCGTCCAGGGGTGCGAAGAGCAGGCCGCTCGTCGTAAGCGTGACAGCCGCCGCTACGCCGATCAGTGGCAGCAGGCGGGCCAGGCGGAACAGTACGGTTCGGCCGAACGCCGTCGAGCGGAAACCGCCGCCGGGTGTGGTCGACCGGGCTCGGTATTCGGTGCGCCGGGCCAGGGCGTGGGCCCAGGTGGCGGCCGCCCCGCAGGCCGTGCCCCAGAGTGCGCCGGCCAGGAGTCCGGTGGCGGCCGGGTGGGAGCAGCGGGCGAGGCCGGCGGCGAGGGCGGTGAAGAGGAGGCCGTAGACCGTGGCGAGTTGGGGCTGTGCGCCGCGGTGCAGGTGCCACCAGCGGATCGCGCCGCCGGTGCCGCCGCCGTGCCGTTGGGTATGCCGGGCCAGGAAGTTGAGCCAGCGGCGGGGGTGTTGGCCTGCCGTGCGGGTGGAGCGTGGGTTGAGGGTGGCCGGGACCAGCGCGGCCAGGAGGTGGCGCTCGATGGAGAGGGCGGTGGGGAAGCGGCTGCGGTCGGCGAGGCGGAGAGGGCTTTCGAGGAGTTGTTGGCCTGGTGGGTGCTGGGCCTCGGGGCGGCGCCCGTAGACCCGCAGCCCCAGCCACTGCATGAGCGGCGTCGTGAACGCCTCCGTCGCCGCCGGTGCCCCGCCCGTGCGCATCGAGGCGAGCAGCGGCTGCCAGGCGGGGAGGTTCGGGGGCCGGGAGTCGGTGAGGAAGGCCGCGAAGTGGTCCGGGGTGAGGGGGGTGAGCCGGATCGCCACCGAGTTCCGTACCGGCCCGGCGATCGCCACGGCCTCGCGGAACTGCTCCGTACGGGAGGCCAGCGCCACCGGCAGATGCGCGCCGAGTGCCTGGTCCAACGCCCGCAAGAGAGGCACCCGGTGGTCCTTCGCCACCTCGTCGAACCCGTCCAGGAACGGCACGACGGCACCGTCCCGGCGCAACGCCCGCAGCAGGTCATCGCCGGGCACCTCACCCAGCAACCCGGGGTAGCGCTCGGTGAGTTGGCGGGCCACCCAGGTGTGCAGCGGCAACCGCGGCTCCCAGCCGGCCAGCGACAGTACGACGGGCACGGCGCCGCCCGCCAGCAGCAGGTGCCGGGCCAGCAGCTCCAGGGCGATGCTCTTGCCCGACCCGACGGCCCCGGTGACGACCAGCCGCCCCGACCAGGCCTCCTCTAACCGGCCCACCCCTCCGGCCCGTGGGGCATCGTCGGCGTCCCCGTGGGCCGACAGCCCGCCCATCTCCGGCGCGGCCTGCCACGGTACGGCGACGGGCGCCACCTCGACCCCACGGAACCGCAGATCGTCCTGGACGCGCTCACGCTCGGCCCGGGCGAGATCGGCCAGCCACTCCTTGCGGGGGCGCGGGGGCGGGGGAGTGCGAGCACAGAACCTGCGCCACAGGGTCCCGCACAGGGGGAGGGCGAGTGCCGCGGCCCCGGTGAAGACGCCGAAGTTGTCGGGGAGACGGGGTGCGAGTCGGGCCGTGTGGAGTGCGTAACTCAGCGACAGGAGAAGGAGGACGACGGCGAGGATGAGACCAACTGCGGAGGAGCCGCGCAGGCGATCTGCGACCTGGATTCCGCCGTCGGCGGTGGGGGTGCCGGGCAGTCGGTCCGAGGCGTTGTTTTCGCCGTCCTCCGCCCCGCCCTCCACGCGCCGTCTCTCTCCGTCCGCGGTCCCGATTCCCCCGCCCATGACCCTTCCCCCTCCCCCTCCGTCCCGCGTGACGGCGACATCCGATCATGCCGCAGGCGGGCGGGAGTTGGCTCGCCCTTCACGGAACTCCCCTCTGTCACATGTCTCCCACGTCTGTCACATGTCTCCCACGAGGGTTTGGTGCCCCAGCGAGATCAGCAGGGCGACCGCTGCCGCCGTCACCGGAACCCCGTATCCCGCCGTGGCCGACGCGTGCTCCGCCATCCAGCCGCCGACCGCGCTGCCGACGGCGATCCCGCCGAGGAGGCCGGTCACCGCGAGGGTCATGCCCTCGTTGAGGCGGCCTTCGGGGGTGCGCTGCTGGACCAGGGTCATGCCGGTGACCATGGTCGGGGCCGTCGCCATCCCGGCGACCAACAGCGCGCCGGCCAGGGCGAGTAGCGAGCCGGTGAGGGATGCGGCGAGCAGCGGCAGCGTCAGGAGGGCCGTCATCGCGGCGATGCAATAGGGGTAGCGGCGCTCCGCCGAACCGGTCGGCCGGACCGCTCCGTACAGCAGACCCGCCGCGAAGGAACCGGCCGCCTGGAGGCCGAGCACCACACCCGCCGCCGACTTGTGGCCCTGCGCGTCCGCGAACGCGAGAGTGACGACCTCCATCGAGCCGAACACCACGCCCATCGCCAGACAGACGGTGAGCAGCGGGGGCATACCGGGGGCGCGGAACGGGGACTTGGCGGGAGTCCAGTGCCGTACGGGCGGCTCTGTCGAGCGTTGTGCCGAGAAGAGGAGCATGCCGGTCAGCAGCAACACCGCGCCCACCAGCGTGCCCGCCTCCGGGAAGAACGTTCCGCAGAGGAAGGCCGCGAGGACCGGGCCCAGCATGAAGCACAGTTCGTCCGCGGCCTGTTCGAAGGAGTTCGCGGTGTGGAGGGCGGCCGGGTCGTCCGCCAGCAGATGGGCCCAGCGGGCCCGGGACATACCGCCGAGGTTGGGGGTCGTGGCGGTGGCGGCGTACGCGGCGAACAGGGTCCAGTCGGGGGCGCCGTAGCGCACGCACAGCAGCAGCGCGAGGCTGCCCAGCGCGGCGAGGGCCGTGGCGGGCACGGCGATCCGGGCCTGGCCGTGGCGGTCGACGAGGCGGGCGATCCAGGGGGCGACGAGTGCCGTGGCCGCGAGGCCGGTCGCGATGACGGCGCCGGCGAGGGCGTACGAGCCCCGCGAACCGGCGATCATCAGGACCGCGCTCACGCTGAACATGCCCATGGGGAGCCGGGAGATCAGGTTCCCGACGGTGAAGGCGCGGGTGCCGGGGCGGGTGAAGAGGCGGCGGTAGGGGCCGGGCGGGCGGTGCCGGATGCGCGGGCGGAAGTCGACGGCCACGAGGGAGTCGGCGGTGACGGTGAGGAGGGGACGGTCGTTCGGGGGCGGCTTCGGCATGGGCCCACCGTCACCCGGGGCGGATCAAGGGGTCCAACACCTTCTCCGTACCGATTCACGCACCTGTGTTGTAAGTCCCGTAAAACCCGGTCCTGATCGACGCACCTCCGTTGTAGCTTCACCGAATGCCCGCCCCCACCCACCACCTCGACCCCCGCCTTCTCCGCGCCTTCCTCACCGTCGCCGAGGAACTGCACTTCACGCGCGCCGCATCCCGTCTGTACGTCGCTCAGCAGGCGCTCAGCAGGGATGTACGGCGGCTGGAGCGGGAGTTGGGTGCCGAGCTCTTCGTACGGACCACCCGGCAGGTGACGCTCACGGCCGACGGTGAGCGGCTGCTGCCGTACGCACGCCGTGTGCTGGACGCGCAGGACGAGCTGCTCGCCGCCTTCGGGCAGGCGCGGCCCCTGCTGGTGGACCTGAACTCACCGGGCCTGGTCACCGGGCGCACCGTCCTGCACCGGGCCCGCCAACTCGCCCCCGACCACGAGCTGATGGCCCGCTACGAGAGCGGGCTGACCGGTGCCGCCGCCGAGCTGCTCGCGGGGCGGCTCGACGTGTCGTTCGGGCGGTTCGCCGGTCTGGACCCGGCGCTGCGGGCGGGCCTCGACCACCAGCCCGTCCGCTTCGAGCCCATGGCGGTCGTGCTGCCCGAGGACCACCGGCTGGCGGCACTGGACGCCGTGCCGCTGGCCGAGTTGGCGGGGGAGACGGTGTACGCGGGTGCCGGAAATCCCCGTACGCCGGAATGGACCGATCTCGCACGTCACTTGTTCGAGGGACGGGGCATCGAGATCGCGCCACCCGTGCCGCTGGCCGTCGGTGAGGAGGAGTTCCAGCGGGTCATGGCCAAGTGGCGGAACCCGATCCTCGCCGTGGTGGGTTTTCCGGCCATGCCGAACACCGTGCTGCGCCCGCTGACCGACCCGGTTCCGCTCTCGCCCGTGTCCCTGGTGTGGCGCAGGGGACTGGTGCATTCCGGATTCGACGCTCTGCGGCGAGCTGCGGCCGAACTCTCGGAGGCGGAAGGATGGTTGCAAAGAGTGACCGGAGACTGGCTTCCCGCGATCGACATGGCACTGATAAATGTCCATATTCGGCATACAGGCACCAGATGACCCATGAGCGCACTACATTCTTGGCCCTGAGCACGATGTGACAAAGGGGGCGCTCGGACCGGGTGGGGGCTCGGTTCGGTCGACGGGTGCTCGGGTCGTGTGCGCACCCGGACCTGTCCCGTGGGGGGAAGCGCGTGCGCGAGAACACATGGCTGAAAAATGCCAAGCAGGACACCCGACCGGAGTGGCCCGAAGCGGCAGCCGCGACGGGGAATCTTCCAGCGGCAGGTGACCGCGCGCAGGCCTTTCCGGACACAAGAGGAACGGAAATCCTCGCGTCGGACGACGAGTCCATCCTCGTATCGGACGAGGAGTCCGCGGAGTCTGCGGACTCTGCGGGTCGCCTGAAGCCGAGCCCCGAGGGTGCGGCCCTGCGTGACCCCTGGGAGAACGGCAACGACCCGGACGAGGTGACTGTCCAGCTGGACGCCGTCGCGCTGCGGCCCGGCAACCGGCTCGTCGGCCGGCCGGGAGGCTCCGACACCTCCGATGCCGCCGGCCCGGACGGTTCCGACAGCCCGGTGTTCGTGGACGAGTCGGGCCGCAGGAGCCGTAGATACCGCCGTATCGGCATCCTCGCCGGCACCACCTGCGCGGTCTACGCCGTCGTCATCGTCGTGACCCTGCTCTCCGGCAACTCCAGCGCGCCCTGGCTGCCCGTGCCGGCCCGGGACGAGGGCAAGGAGGCCGGCCAGGTCGAGACCTCGCCCCTGCCCGCCAACCCGGCCGAACCCACCTATTCCGGCGGCGCCCTGCCTGGTGTCCCGCTGCTGCCCGGCGGTGGTACGCCCCTCTCCCCGGGCGTCGGCGCCACGACGCCCGGTGCCTCCGCGAGCCCCGCCGGCCCCGGCTTGTCCGTCGCCCCGAAGCCGACGGCGACCCGGACGACCCCGGGCACCGGGAGCGGCCCCAGCCCGGACCCCGGGCTGTCGACCGACCCCTCGGCGAGTGCCACGCCGACCCCGACACCCACCCAGGAGCCCTCGACCGGCCCGTCGGAGTCGCCGGGCTCGCCGACCGGCAGCGCGGGCACCGGGACCGGCACCGAGACGGTGGCCGACGGGACGAGCAGCCCGCTGCCCGTCGAGTCGTCGTCACCGGAGTCGCCGGAGTCCCCGGAATCCTCGAACTCCCCGGAGTACACCCTCTGATGACAGCCCGTACCCGTCGTCGCGCCGCCGCGACCGCGGTCCGCGACGGCTCGCGCCGCCGCCTTCCCATGCGTCTGCTGCTGTCCCTGCTCTTCCTGGTCGCGCTGATGGCGATGCTGATGCTGCGCGGCTACACACACAGCGAGATCCTGGCCGACCACCGCGTCCGGCCCCCCGTCGCCGCCGACCAGGTGCCGGAGCGGATCCTCAAGGGCGGGCCGGTCATCGACACCCGCGACGGCCGCACCGAGAGCCTGGGCCTGAAGGACCACCGGCTCGTCCTCACCTTCGACGACGGCCCGGACCCGACCTGGACCCCGCAGATCCTGGACGTGCTCAGAAAGCACCGCGCCCACGCGGTCTTCTTCGTCACCGGCACCATGACCTCGCTCCACCCGGAACTGGTCCGCCGCATCGTCGCGGAGGGACACGAGGTCGGCCTGCACACGTTCAACCACCCCGACCTCTCCTACGAGTCGAAGCGACGCATCGACTGGGAGCTGTCCCAGAGCCAGTTGGCGCTCACCGGCGCGGCCGGCATCCGCACCTCGCTGTTCCGCCCGCCGTACTCCTCCCGTGCGTCCGCGATGGACGACAAGTCCTGGCCGGTCACCGAGTACATCGGCAGCCGCGGCTACATCACGGTCGTCAACGACGTCGACAGCGAGGACTGGCGCAAGCCCGGCGTCGAGCAGATCGTCCGCAACGCCACTCCCGAGGGCGGCAAGGGCGCGATCGTCCTGATGCACGACTCCGGCGGCGACCGGCACCAGACGGTGCGGGCCCTGGACCGGTTGCTGCCCCAGCTCAAGGCCGAGGGCTATGAGTTCGACAACCTCACCGAGGCGCTCGGGGCGACCGGCGCGCACACCGAGGTCACCGGCGTCGACCTGTGGAAGGGCAGGGTCTGGGTCTGGCTGGTCGGCGCCTCGGACACCCTCACGGGCGTACTGGTCGTGGGCCTCGCCGTCGTCGGGTTCCTCGTCATCAGCCGCTTCGCCCTGATGCTCGTGCTGTCCGTCGCCCACGCCCGCAGAGTGCGCCACCGCGACTTCCGCTGGGGAGCGCCGGTGACGCAGCCGGTGTCGGTGCTGGTCCCGGCGTACAACGAAGCGAAATGCATCGAGAACACGGTCAATTCGCTGATGGCGAGCGAGCACCCCATCGAGGTCGTCGTCGTCGACGACGGTTCGGGCGACGGCACGGCGAGAATCGTCGAGGCGATGGGCCTGCCGAACGTGCGAGTGGTGCGCCAGCTGAACGCGGGCAAGCCGGCCGCCCTCAACCGCGGTCTGGCGAACGCCAGTCACGACCTCATCGTGATGATGGACGGCGACACGGTCTTCGAGCCGTCCACGGTCCGCGAGCTGGTCCAGCCCTTCGGCGACCCGCGCGTCGGCGCGGTGGCCGGCAACGCCAAGGTCGGCAACCGCGACTCGCTCATCGGGGCCTGGCAGCACATCGAGTACGTGATGGGCTTCAACCTCGACCGCCGCATGTACGACCTGCTGCGCTGCATGCCGACGATCCCGGGCGCGGTCGGGGCGTTCAGGAGAAGCGCGTTGGAGCGGGTCGGCGGCATGAGCGACGACACGCTCGCCGAGGACACCGACATCACCATGGCGATGCACCGGGACGGATGGCGGGTCGTCTACGCCGAGAAGGCGCGCGCCTGGACGGAGGCCCCGGAGACGGTCCAGCAGCTGTGGTCCCAGCGCTACCGCTGGTCCTACGGGACCATGCAGGCGATCTGGAAGCACCGCAAGGCGCTGGTGGAGCGGGGCCCGTCGGGCCGCTTCGGCCGGGTCGGCCTGCCGCTGGTGTCGCTCTTCATGGTCGTGGCCCCGCTGCTGGCCCCGCTGATCGACGTGTTCCTGATCTACGGCCTGGTCTTCGGCCCCACCGGGAAGACCATCGTGGCCTGGCTGGGCGTCCTCGCGATCCAGGCGGTCTGCGCGGCGTACGCCTTCCGTCTCGACCGCGAACCCATGACCCACCTCATCTCGCTGCCCCTCCAGCAGATCCTCTACCGCCAGCTCATGTACGTCGTGCTGCTCCAGTCCTGGATCACGGCCCTGACCGGAGGCCGCCTGCGCTGGCAGAAGCTGCGGCGCACGGGGGTCGTCGAGGCGCCGGGCGGTCCGGTGCCGAGACAGCGGACGAGCGGGGACGACCGGAGGCCGGTGGGATGACCCAGGAACACGCGCGCGCGTCGTACGAGATCCCCCGGCAACGACAGCCGCAGCGGCCGTCGGAGGCGGAAGTCGCCGCCGCGACGAAGCCGGGCCGCGACCGCTATCTGGACCTTCTCCGCTCCCTCGCCCTGGGCCGGGTGGTCGTCTACCACCTCTTCGGCTGGGCCTGGCTGACGGTCCTGTTCCCGTCCATGGGCGTCATGTTCGCGCTGGCGGGCTCACTGATGGCGCGGTCGCTGAACCGGCCGGCGTGGGGCGTGATCAGAGGACGTGTACGCCGACTGCTGCCCCCCTTCTGGGCGTTCGGGGCCGTGATGCTGACGCTGCTGTTCGCCGGCGGCTGGAACCTGACGAAGGACCCGGACCACCACGGCGTATGGGGCCTGGTCGAGCTGGTCAACTACGTCATCCCGATCGGCGCCCCGCCCTACCCCTGGAGCATCGGCTCCGAGTCGGGCCTGCTGGAGGCCACTTGGGCGGAGCAGGCGGGGGGACCGCTGTGGTACCTGCGGGCGTACCTGTGGTTCGTGGTCGCTTCCCCGCTGCTGCTGTGGGCGCTGCGCCGGGCACCGTGGCCGACGCTGCTGGCCCCGCTGGGGCTGACGGCCGTGGTGGGTACGGGGCTGGTGTCGATCCCGGGTGAGACGGGCAACGCGGTGACGGACTTCGCGGTCTACGGCAGCTGCTGGGTACTGGGCCTCGCCCAGCACGAGGGGCTGCTGGCGAAGACCCCCCGGTATGTCGCGGTCTCCTGCTCGACGCTGCTGATGGCCTTCGGGCTGTGGTGGGCGTCGGGCCATCTGGGGCCGGACGGCTGGAACCTGAACGACATCCCCCTGGCCCAGGCGACCTGGTCCTTCGGCTTCGTCGTGATCCTGCTGAGCTACTCGCCGTCGTGGCAGGAGCTGCCCGGGCGGCTGGCGAGGTGGGACAGGCTGGTGACGTTGTCCAACAACCGCGCGGTCACGATCTACTTGTGGCACAACATGCTGATCATGGCCACGGTCCCGGTCATCGACCTGCTCTATGAGCTTCCGTTCCTGCAGAGTGACGGAGCGGTGGCCGCGCTGGATTCGACGTACACCTTCTGGATGTTCGTCCTGGTCTGGCCGTTGCTCGGAATCGCGATTCTCGGGGTGGGCTGGATCGAGGATCTGGCGGCGAAAAGGAAGCCTCGATTGTGGCCGAACGGTGCGAAGAAAAGGGCGCGAAAAAGGTTGGCTGCCGAGCGGGGTCAATGAATTATCCGGCGTTGAGACCGGCCGCACCGTGCGTTTCCGCTCGGTGCGGCCGGCCGGCGCTCGGGCCTACTTCAGGTAGCCGCCCTTGAAACCGCTCTGGTCGGCCCAGATGCGCTCACGGGCGTCCCAGGTGATGCCCGACCACTTGCCCTGCCAGATGGTCTCGGCGGTGGCGTTGTTCGCCGGGTCGGCGGAGATCCACTCCTTGACCGGGCTGTTGGAGAACTCGGCGAACGGCACCCAGTTCCGGTGCGAGGCCCACCCGTTGTAGACCTTGACGACCCGGGAGGAGGTCGTGCGGTAGTTGACGCCGATCTTCACCGTCGTGACCTTCACACCGAAAATGGTGTCGGAGACGCTGTACCAGGCGCTCCGGTCGTAGTACCGGGCGGACGGGTCCGCGAGCTCCTCGTCGGTGGTCGGAGGCGTCTCGGTCTCCTCCACGGCGAGCGTCGCTTCCAGAACGACCTTGCCGTCCGCGGTTTCCTTCCGCAGCTCGGTTTCGTAGGTCTCCTCATCAATGGTCTCGATGTCGGAGACGTCCGAGATGAAGTCCCCGATCTCCTGCCCGCGCTGAGGGTCGTTCAGGAGGGTGACGAACTCTTCCTTGTCGCTGTCGGACAGCCCCTGGTACTGGTCCAGCGTCTCCTGGGCTTCCGTCTCACCCAGCTCAACCTGCTCGACGAGGTATGCCTCGTAGGCCTCGGGAGTGGTGCCGGTGTCCTCCGTGGACGCCGTCGCCGGCAACGCCGCCATGGTGATCGCCGCCGCCGTGACCGCGGCCAGGCTGACGAGTCTCTTGCGGGTCATCTTCACGGTCTTACGCATATCTACTGCCTCCGTTACGTGGATGAGAAACACGAATCGAATAGAGCAGCAGGGAAAGCACGCAGCGTGCAAAGTGGAAGGATTTCTTCCGGTGATTACTGCGCCCCCCTACACGCGGTTTCCGCCTTTCCCCTTCGGCGTTTCCCGCGCAGACATGATCTTTCCATAGGAGTTGGCTGTGAGGAATGCCTACTCGCTTTATTTGAGGTTGACTTGAGCTTTACTCGTCGAGATGTCCGAAACGAGTAATAGGGGTCGGACCGAATTCGCCGACCGGGCATGCACAACGCCCGGCCGGGAAACCCCGGCCGGGCGTTCTGCGGTGCGGTGTGGCTGTCAGAACGTCAGCGACCAGCCCGTGAGGGTGCCTTCGGCGCCCGTGGACTTGTCCTCCACGCGGAGCTTCCAAGTCCCGTTGGCCGGCGAGGTGTTGGCGTCGACCGTGTAGACCTGCCGGAGGGTGCCGCCGGTCTCCGTCTCGGACGTCGGCTTGAGCACGTACGTCTTGAGGTCCGGAGCGACCAGGGTGATCTCCAGGTCGCCGAGCCACTCGTGGGTGGCGTCCACGTACACCTGCAGGTCCTGCGGCGCGTTGCCGGTGAGCCCGCTGACGGTGATCGGCGCCTCCGCGGTGCCGGGGTCGGGAACACTCTGGCCGCTCTGGCTCTCGTAGGAGCTGGGGAGCGTCAACGACCAGCCGTTGAGGGTGCCCTCGGCGCCCGCGGACCTGTCCTCGACGCGGAGCTTCCAAGTCCCGCTGGCCGGCGAGGTGTTGGCGTCCACTTGGTAGATCTGCCGGAGGGTGCCACCGGGGTCGGTCCCGTTGGTGGTCTTGAGGGCGTAGGTCTTGCCGTTCGGGTCGACGAGGTCGAGCTTCACCTCGCCGAGCCACTCGTGCGTGACGTCCACGTACACCTGCAGAGCCTGCGGGGCGTTGCCGGTGAGCCCACTGACGGCGATCGGCGACTCCACGATGCCGGCGTCGGGGACGGTGTGGTCGTCCTGGTTCTCGTACGAGGGGAACGTCAGCGCCCAGTTGTTGAGGGTGCCGTCGGCGCCCGCGGACTTGTCCTGGACCTGGAGCTTCCAAGTGCCGTTGGCGGGCGCGGTGTTGGCGTCGACCGTGTAGGTCTTGCTCAGCGTGCCGCCGGGGTCCGTGCCGTTGGTGGTCTTGAGGGCGTAGGTCTCGCCGTTCGGGTCGACGAGGTCGAGCTTCACCTCGCCGAGCCACTCGTGCGTGACGTCCACGTACACCTGCAAGGCCGCGGGGGCGTTGCCGGAGATTCCGCTGACGGTGATCGGCGACTCCACGGTGCCGGGGTCGGGGACGGCGTAGTCCGCCTCGTTGATGATCTTCGACGGGCGGGGCTTCGTGGCCGGCTCGGGCTCGGGCTCGGGCTCAGGCGCCGCTCCGACGGCCTTGGCGACGTCGATGCGGGGGATGGTGACACCCGCCTCGTCGGTGATCGGCGTGCCGGTGGTCGCGAGCAGCGACACCAGACCGGCGAGGCTTTCGCTTGGGTAGGCCTGGCGGAGGACGGCGAGGGCTCCGGCGACGTGCGGAGTGGCCATGGACGTGCCGCTCTTGCTGTCGTAGCCGCTGGGCACGGAGGAGATGATGCCGTTGCCGGGGGCGAAGACGTCGAGCAGCGGGCCGTGGTTGCCGAAGGAGGCGATCTCGTCGTCGTCGGTGGTGGCGCCGACCGAGACGGCGTTCGGCACGCAGGCGGGGGCGGTGACGGCCGTGGAGAGGCCGTTGTTGCCGGCCGCCACGACGGTGGCCACACCGGCTTCGTAGAGCTTGTCGATGACCGTCTTGCGGGCGTCCTTGGTGCAGGCGGAGGTGTAACTCGCCGAGCCGAGGCTGAGGTTGGCGGCGATGATCGGGGTGCCTGCCTGCTGGAGCTGCCAGACCTTTTCCAGTGCGGCGATCTGGGCGCTGGTGAAGCTGCGGACGCAGGGTGTGGTGGCGGCGGTGCCGCAGTACTTCGTCGAGTCGAACTTGCTGAAGACCTGCATGGCGACGATGTCGGCGCCGGGGGCGACTCCGGTGGCGGGTGCGCCGGTGATCCCGGTGCCGTCGCCGGCGGCGATGCCGGCCACGTGGGTGCCGTGGTCGCAGCCCTCAAGCGTCGCGCAGGGTCCGCTCGCGGAGTTGGCGGCGCCGGTGCCTTCCTGGGTGGCGGTGCCGTCGCCGCAGAGGCTGGTGGCGCCGTAGGCGGTGTCGATGGGGGAGAAGCAGGCCTCGGCGACGACCCGGCCGCCGAGGAAGGCGTGGTTGGTGGCGACGCCGGTGTCGATGACGGCGATCGCGCTGCCCTCGCCGGTCTTGCCGGCCTTGTGAGCGGTGTCCGCGCCGATGACCGGGACGCTCTCGTCCAGGCTCGGCTCGGCCAGTTCGTCCTCGGTGACGCTGACGACACCGTCCTGGGCTGCGAGTTCGTCCAGGTCGGCCGCGTCGACCCGGAGGTTGACGATCGGCAGGGTCTCGTAGGTCTGCAGCGTCTCGCCGACGCTCGCCACGCTGGACAGGTCGTCGCGGCTGTCGGTGACGACGATGACGCGAACGGTCTCGCCGTCGGCGGTGGCGTCGTACAGCGGCGGGTCGATCGGGTCGTCCGCGGTGGTGGACAGCGAGTCGTCCTCGGTGGTGGTCGTCGCGGTGGTGGCCGACGACGTGTCAGCCGCGTGGGCGGGTATCGCGCCCAGGGCCACGGTCATCACGCCGGTGATGACCGATGTCCATATCCGTCTTTTCATGTCGCTCTCGGAATCAGCTGGGCATGGCAAAGCATGCGAGGAATGTGAGAGAGGGCATTCCGGCAGGGGAATGGGCCGGACGGCGAAATGTGAGTGCACGCACGGGTGTTCCGCACGGGGCGTCATCCGTCAGGTGGCCGTTAGGGGAAGCGGCGGCGAGTGTGCTGTGCCCGTGGCAACAGCTGTCTGCCGACCGCAGCGGCGACATGAAGACGGTTCCGCTTGATCGTCCCGAAGACTAGGGCGGTCGTGATCACGCCCGCAAGACCCGGATAAGCGGAATTGGATGGTCCGACGGCGTTCGGCGAGTTGTGGCGGGTTGCGGCGGCAAAAAAATCGCCGCCCACTCGGGATTCCCAAATGGGCGGCATGCTCACGCCTGCAAAACGGAATGCGGGGCCACTACTTCCGAGTTCTCAGCGGCGGGTGAGCCAGCGGCCCACCATGACCACCAGGGTGATGAGGACGGCCATGGTGAGGGCGATCGCGATCTTCGTGCCGGTGTCCATGACGCCGAACATGTGGGTCTCCTTCAGTGGTCGGTCGATTGACGGTCGGTCGATTCGGGGCGGTAGCTGAGCAGGTCTCCCGGCTGGCATTGCAGGACTTCGCAGATCCGGGTGAGGGTGGTGAAGCGGATCGCCTTGGCGCGTCCGTTCTTGAGGACGGACAGGTTGACGTTGGTCACGCCGACGCGGTGGGCGAGTTCGGTGACGGTCATGCCGCGTTCGCTGAGGAGCTTGTCGAGGTGGACCTCGATGTCGTGGCCCTCGTGGTCGTCGGAGGTCATCAGACGACGCCTTCGAGGTCCTCGCGCAGGGCCGCGCCGGCCCGGGTGATCCGGGCGAAGGTGAGCAGGCCGAGGCCGGTCAGTACGGCCAGGTAGGGGAAGGTCCACAGGTCCAGCCACGACCCGGCCGTGAAGTCCGCGGACCGGGCGAGTTCCGCGAGCACGGCCGCTGTGGCGTTGGCCTCGACGATCGCGACGACCAGGCTCCCGGCGAGCAGCCACCAGCCGAGCAGGCGAAGCCGGGATGCCGTGAGTGCCGTGTGGACCCCTTCCCGGGCCGCTCCCCGCAGGAGCCGGTGCAGCAGGAAGAGGCCGCTGATCAGCAGGATCGTCGAGGGCAGTTCGCCGAGTTCGTTCAGGAGGCGCAGGTATGCGTCGGGGTTCTCGGCGCAGTAGCGGGGGATCGAGCCGACCTGCGCCCCGTTCTCGGGGAGGAAGCCGTCGGGGGCGGCCGAGCTGGTGGCCGAGTCGTCGGTGACGCAGACGTTGACGTCCCCCCAACTGCCGTGGACGACGCTGAAGATCAGCCCCGCGGTCGTGAGGGCCAACAGGACACGCAGGACTGTGGACACGACCGTCGCCAGGGGTTCGAGCAACTTACGGTCTTCGGACATGCCGTGCCGCCTCGCTTATCGTTTATCGATGTTATCGAGAAACGATAAGCGAGGCGGCTGTGCGGGGCAACTCCCTGTGCGGGCACGCCGGTTCGCTGTCTGCCCGGGGGTCAGAACCTGACGACGAAGTTGTTGACCGTGCCGGTGTCGCCGGTGCCCACGTCGTCGACGCGGAGCTTCCACCAGCCGTTGACCGGCAGATCGGTCACGTCGACCGTGTAGACCTTCTTGAGCGTGCCGCCCAGTTCCTCGGCGTTGGCCTTGAGCAGGTGCATGGAGCCGTCCGGGGCGATCAGATCGATCCTGAGGTCGCCCAGGTACTCGTGCTCCACGTGCACATACACCTGGAGCTTGTCGGAGCCGACGCCGGACAGACCGGCGGCCTTGGTCCAGATCTCCGTGTAGTTCTTGTCCGGGATGGCCTTCACCGTCTGGTTCTCGTACGACGGGAACCCGAGCGACCAGCCCTTGAGGTCACCGGTGGAACCGGTGGCCGAGTCGGTGACCTTCAGGGTCCAGGTGCCGTTGGCGACCGCGTCGGTGGCGTCCACGCCGTAGGTGGTCTGGAGGGTGCCGCCGGCCTCGGAGCCGTAGGGCTTGAGCGTGTAGGACTGGCCGTCCGGGCTCTGGAGGACGAGCCGCAGGTCACCGATCTTGGTGTGGGTGATGTTCGTGTACACCTGGAGCGGGCCGGCGGCGTTGCCGTCGATGTCGGAGACGCCGATGGTGGACGTGAGGGTGCCGGTCTCGGGGATGGCCTGGCTGGTGGTCTGCTCGAACGGGGTCGGGAAGATCAGCGACCAGGTGGTCAGCGTTCCGGTGTCGCCGTCGTCGGTGTCGGTCATCCGCAGGGTCCACTCGCCGTTGGCGGGCGAGGCGGAGGCGTCGACCGTGAACTCCTGGACGATGTCGTCCGCGCCGTCGGAGGCGCTCGCGCTCTTGAGCAGATGGGTCGTGCCGGCGGGGGAGACGAGTTCCAGCTTGATGTCGCCCCGGTAGGCGTGGGTGATGTTGACGTACGCCTTGAGGTTCTTCGGCGCGTTGCCCGGGTATTCGGCGACGGTCACCGGCGAGGTGGCCGGTGTGCCGCCCGTCGACCCGGTCGGCGCGTCCGGGATGGCGATGTCCTTGTCGTTGTCGACCTGGAAGGCGCGGGGCTTCTTGTCCGCCTCGGGCTTCGGGTCGATCGCGCCGATGGCCTTGTCGACCTGGATACGCGGGGTCGTCACGCCGTTCTCGGTGATCGGCGTGCCGGTGGTGGCGAGCAGCGACACCAGGCTGGCGATGCCCTCGGTGGGGTAGGCCTGGTGGAGGACGGCGAGGGCTCCGGCGACGTGCGGAGTGGCCATGGATGTGCCGCTCTTGTTGTCGTAGCCGCTGGGCACGGAGGAGATGATGCCGTTGCCGGGGGCCAACAGGTCCAGCAGCGGACCCCGGTTGCTGAAGGAGGCGATCTCGTCGTCGTCGGTGGTGGCGCCGACGGAGACGGCGTTGGGTACGCAGGCGGGCGCGTTGACCGCGGTCGCCAGCCCGTTGTTGCCGGCCGCCACGACGGTGGCGACCCCGGCCGCGTAGAGCTTGTCGATGGCGGCCAGGCGGGCGTCCTTGGTGCACGCGCTGGTGTAACTGGCCGAGCCGAGGCTGAGGTTGGCGGCGATGATCGGGGTGCCTGCCTGCTGGAGCTGCCAGACCTTCTCCAACGCCGCGATCTGGGCGCTGGTGAAGCTGCGGACGCAGGGTGTGGTGGCGGCGGTGCCGCAGTACTTCGTCGAGTCGAACTTGCTGAAGACCTGCATGGCGACGATGTCCGCGCCGGGGGCGACTCCGGTGGCGGGTGCGCCGGTGATCCCGGTGCCGTCGCCGGCGGCGATGCCGGCCACGTGGGTGCCGTGGTCGCAGCCCTCAAGCGTCGCGCAGGGTCCGCTCGCGGAGTTGGCGGCGCCGGTGCCTTCCTGGGTCGCGGTGCCGTCGCCGCAGAGGCTGGTGGCGCCGTAGGCGGTATCGATGGGGGAGAAGCAGGCCTCCGCGACGACCCGGCCCTTCAGGAACGGGTGGTTGGTGGCGACACCGGTGTCCACGATGGCGATCGCGCTGCCTGCACCGGTCTTGCCGGCCTTGTGGGCGGTGTCGGCCCCGATGACCGGGATGCTCTCGTCCAGGCTCGGTTCGGCCAGTTCGTCCTCGGTGACGCTGACGACACCGTCCTGGGCGGCGAGTTCGTCCAGACCGGCCGAGTCGACCCGGAGGGTGACGATCGGCAGGGTCTCGAAGGACATCAGCGTCTCGCCGACGCTCGCCACGCTCGACAGGTCGTCGCGGGATTCGGTGACGACGTTGACGCGGACGGTGTCTCCGCCGGCGGTCTCGTCGTACAGCGGCGGGTCGATCGGGTCGTCCGCGGTCGTCGTCGTCGCGGTGGTGGCCGACGACGATGTGTCAGCCGCGTGGGCGGGTATCGCGCCGAGGGTCACGGTCATCACGCCGGTGATGACGGTTGTCCAGATCCGTATCCGTCTTTTCAAGTCACTCTCGCAGAATGCGGGCATGGCAAAGCATGCGGGGGATGTGAGAGAGGGCATTCCGGCAGGGGAAAGGGCCAGGCCGGACGGCGAAACGTGGGTGTACGCGCGGGAGTTCCGCGCGGAGCGTCGTCCGTCAGATGGCCGTTAGGGGAAGCGGCGGCGAGTGTGCTGTGCCCGTGGCAACAGTTGTCTGCCGACCGCAGCGGCGACATGAAGACGGTTCCGCTTGATCGCTGCACACAGTAGGGCGGTCGTGATCACGCCCGCAAGACCCTGATCAAAGTGGAAGGGGTGCCCATCATTTACGACGGCTCGTCGTCCGACGGATGCGGGCGGGCGTCCTCGGAGAGGTGCGGAGGCCGCGGTGAGTAAGGGAAGGGCAGGACCTTCGCCCCGTCCTCGTGCGTGCGCGGGGAGATATCGGCGGCCTGCTGCCTCCGGCGCCGCTCGTCGTGTTCTCCCCGATCCCGCCAGCCCTGCCCGTACGCCCTGAACTCCCGCGTCTCGATCTCGCTCCGCGTGGTGACCACGAGGTCCGGCGGGACCGGGCGTTTGATGCGCGCGGCCAGTTCCTCCCGTAGCTCGGCCGCGGCCTTGGCGTACTCCGTGCCGCTCCATCCCGCACCGTCGTTCGTGGTCACTCGGCCCCCTGTTTTCGAACATATGAGCGATAGACGTTCGAGGATACCCGAGCGAAGAGGAGTCCTCACCGATTCCTTACATGTGCGTGCTCGCAACGACATATTTCGTGCGCGCGCGAGCGTTAAGGTGGACGCATGAAGAGCGACGTCGAGCACATCGAAGAGTTCGCCGCGTGGGTCGAGGGCGTGATGCGTGCGCGCGGTTACGACATCGACAGCCCGCGCGGGGGCGGCAAGAGCAAGCTGGCCGAGGACGCGGGGGTGCACCGTGCGGCCATCACACGGCTGCTGCAGCGGCAGAGCATGCCCGATCTGGACACGATGCGCGGGCTGTCCCGGGCCCTGCGCGTCCCGGTCCGGGACGTCCTCATCCACTCGGGCAAGCTGACGGAGGAGGACCTGCCCGGCGGCCCAGGCCGGCCGTACATCTCAGCCGAGCAGGCGGCGGTCGCGCTGGGGATTCCGGAGCGCTTGAGGGCCACGTTCGTGCGGATCGCGGAGCAGTTGCGGGTGGGGGCGGTGGAGGAGGTGGGGGAGGGGCTGCTGGAACTGCGGGTTCTCCAGTGATCGTTCCCGTCCCCGGCGTCACCGTGCCGGTATTGTCCTCACCGGCGGCCATCCGCCCGAGTGAGAGCAAAGTTCCCTTCCGGTCACCCACAGCCACAGACCGGAAACGCGCTCTACCTACCTTCGGGACTCATCACCGCTCATCCCCCAATGAAGCACCCGAGCCCCGGAGCACCGTGGAGGCGTCATGACAGCCCCTAGTACAGCCCCCGCACCCAGCAGGGGAGGCCGCTGGATCGAGCACTGGGATCCCGAGGACGAGGCCTTCTGGAACCAGACCGGCGAGAAGGTCGCCCGCCGGAACCTGATCTTCTCCGTGCTCTCCGAGCACATCGGCTTCTCGATCTGGACCCTGTGGTCCGTCATGGTGCTCTTCATGGGGCCCGAGTACGGGCTCACCCCGGCCGACAAGTTCTTCATCGTGTCGATGGCGACCGCGGTCGGCGCACTCGTCCGCGTTCCCTACACCTTCGCCGTCGCGATCTTCGGTGGCCGGAACTGGACCATAGTCTCCGCGTCCCTGCTGCTGATTCCCACCATCGCCGCGTTCATCGTGATGGAACCGGGGACATCCTTCTCGACCTTCCTGCTGTGCGCGATGCTCGCCGGTATCGGCGGCGGCAACTTCGCCTCCAGCATGACCAACATCAACGCCTTCTTCCCCCTGAGGAAGAAGGGCTGGGCCCTCGGGCTCAACGCCGGCGGCGGCAACATCGGTGTCCCCGTCGTGCAGCTGGTCGGTCTCGCGGTCATCGGCGCCAGCGCCGGTCCGCGCGTCCTGCTCGGGATCTACATCCCCTTCATCGTCATCGCCGCCGTCCTCGCCGCGGTCTACATGGACAACATCACGTCCGTGAAGAACGACACCGGCGCCGCCAAGGAGGCCGTGAAGGACGCCCACACCTGGATCATGTCCTTCCTCTACATCGGGACGTTCGGGTCGTTCATCGGCTACAGCTTCGCCTTCGGCCTCGTACTCCAGACACAGTTCGGGCGTACGCCCCTGCAGTCCGCGTACGTCACCTTCATCGGCCCGCTGCTCGGCTCCCTCATCCGTCCCGTCGGCGGCTGGCTCGCCGACCGCTTCGGCGGCGCGAAGATCACGCTGTGGAACTTCGTCGGCATGGCCGCGGCCACCGGCATCATCGTGATCGCGTCGATGCAGGAGTCGCTGCCGCTGTTCACGACCGCGTTCATCTTCCTGTTCGTACTGACCGGGCTCGGCAACGGCTCGACGTACAAGATGATTCCCGGCATCTTCCAGAAGAAGGCGCAGGCCATGGGGCTGGAGGGCGAAGAAGCCGCCAGCTACAGCCGCCGGCTCTCCGGCGCCTCCATGGGGCTCATCGGGGCTGTGGGCGCGCTCGGCGGGCTCGGGATCAACCTCGCCTTCCGGCAGTCCTTCCTCTCCGTGGGCTCCGGCACCGGCGCCTTCGTAGCCTTCCTCGCCTTCTACGGGCTGTGCTTCGCGGTCACCTGGGCCGTATACCTTCGCCGCCCGGCCTCCGCGACCCAGGCCGAGGCCGCCGCAGAGACAAAGCCCCAGCTCAGCTACGCCGAGGTGTGACGTAACACCGACGACATAAAGCGGAACCGAGCCTGTCACGCACCATTGACAGGCTCGGTCGCCATGTAGGTGCAAACGACTCGAGTGTGGGACGAGAGTTACGAGAGCCATATGTACGACGAACAGCAGCGACCACAGCAGCCAGAACACGGGCCCCTGGCGGGGTTCACCGTGGGCGTGACCGCCGCGCGCCGGGCCGACGAGCTGGGGGCACTGCTCCAGCGCCGTGGGGCGGCCGTCGTGCACGCGCCCGCCCTGCGGATCGTGCCGCTCGCCGACGACAGCGAACTCCTCTCCACCACCAAGCAGCTCATCGACCAGGCGCCCGACATCGTCGTGGCGACCACCGCCATCGGATTCCGGGGGTGGGTCGAGGCCGCCGACGGTTGGGGTCTCGGCGAGGCCCTGCTCGACCGGCTGCGCGGTGTGGAGCTGCTGGCGCGCGGGCCCAAGGTCAAGGGCGCGATACGGGCCGCCGGGCTGACCGAGGAATGGTCACCGTCGTCCGAGTCCATGGCCGAGGTGCTCGACCGGCTCCTGGAGGAGGGCGTCGAGGGCCGCCGCGTCGCCATCCAGCTGCACGGCGAGCCCCTGCCCGGGTTCGTCGAGTCGCTGCGGGCCGCCGGCGCGGAGGTCGTCGGCGTCCCCGTGTACCGGTGGATGCCGCCCGAGGACATCAGCCCCGTCGACCGGCTCCTCGACGCCGCGGTCTCGCGCGGCCTGGACGCGCTCACCTTCACCAGCGCGCCCGCCGCCGCCTCGCTGCTCTCCCGGGCCGAGAAGCGCGGCCTGCAGCCCGAACTGCTCGCCGCCCTCAACCACGACGTACTGCCCGCCTGCGTAGGCCCGGTCACCGCGCTGCCTCTACAGGCCCTCGGCGTCGACACGGTCTCACCCGAACGCTTCCGGCTAGGCCCCCTCGTACAGCTCCTCTGCCAGGAACTGCCCGGCCGGGCCCGCACGCTCCCGATCGCGGGCCACCGGGTGGAGATCCGCGGCCACGCGGTCCTGGTAGACGGCGCCCTCAAACCCGTACCGCCCGCCGGAATGTCCCTCCTCCGCGCCCTGTCCCGCCGCCCCGGCTGGGTAGTGGCCCGCGCCGAACTCCTCCGCGCCCTGCCCGGCGCAGGCAAGGACGAACACGCCGTAGAAACAGCCATGGCCCGCCTCCGCACATCCCTCGGAGCCCCAAAGCTCATCCAGACGGTGGTCAAACGCGGCTACCGCCTAGCCCTGGACCCATCGGCGGACACGAAGTACGCGGGCGTCTGAGCTCCGCTGGTTGCGCAGTTCCCCGCGCCCCTTGCGGGGCGCTGTACTGCAGCCGGCTTCATCAGGCCCATCGCGACCGTGGCCGTGCCGCAGGCCAGTGGGGTCTGGCCGCCCCCATGCGGCGCAGCCGCATAGGGGCGCGGGGAACTGCGCGACCAGCCCCCACCGGACCCGCGGAAAAGAACTGCCCAACCCAGCGGAGCGCTTGGGCTTCCGGCGGCGCGAGCGGGCGGGCACTGTAGGGGGAAACGGTTCTCCCAGCCCTTCCGGACGGTCCTCACCGGGGTAACCCCAAGGCGGTGACAGGCACATGGCACTGGGTACGGTCACGGCCCCGTACGAGCTGCGGTTCGATGCCGGGCGGATCTGTCTCGACCTGCTCGCGACCACCCACCCCGAGGAACGGCTCGACGCCCTCGATCCGCTGCGTGTCTGGATCGTCCGGGCCGGACTCGTTCCGACCGGCACTCCGCTCGGGCACGTGGACTCCTCCTGGCTCGTCGACTTCCGTGAACTGCGGGGGTGGGTCGGCCAGTTGGTGCGGGGCGTGCCCGGGCATCCCTACGACCTCGCGCTCGCCCGCGTCAACGACCTCGCCCGTGCCGCGCCCCCGGCCCCCCGTGCGGTGCGGGGTGAAGACGGCACGCTCGTCAGGCAGTTGGAGGGTCCGCCCGTATGCGCGGCGCTGCTCGGCGCCATCGCGCGGGACGCCGTAGAACTGCTCACCGATCCCGTCGCGCGGGCGAGTCTGCGGGAGTGCGAAGGCGACAACTGCCCCATCGTTTACCTGGATACGTCACGGGGGCGCAGGAGGCGCTGGTGCTCCAGTGAGGTGTGCGGGAATCGGGAAAGAGTGGCCCGGCATCGGAGGCGAGCCGCACTCGCGCGAGCCTAGGTGTCCCTTATGCCTCTTCTGAGCATGCGTCATGCGGAAGTTGTCGAAGTGATTTCGACAACATCCTGTTTGCCTCCGCCGACTCCCGGGCAGCCGCAGCGATCTTGCCAATGTGGCGGAAATGTAAAGATCGTACGGGGGGTATGTGCGGCCATGTCCCCCTCGTCACGTCAGCCAGAAGAAAACTGTCGTGTCAGGTTGAACACCCAACAGCCCGTCTCCGTACCCCTGGTGGAGCGACCGACTGGGGGAACCCCCGGACACCGGAGGTGGGCGTGCGCAAGGATTCCGTCGTGGCCAATGAACGCGCACCGAGGGCCCGACATCGCATGTCCCAGCCCTCGGAACCTGACGAGGAGCTGATGCGTGCCCTCTACAGAGAGCACGCCGGACCCTTGCTCGCGTACGTCCTTCGGCTGGTCGCCGGAGACCGGCAGCGCGCCGAGGACGTCGTGCAGGAAACACTCATCCGTGCCTGGAAGAACGCCGGTCAGCTCAATCGAGCGACCGGATCGGTACGCCCCTGGCTGGTGACGGTCGCCCGGCGCATCGTCATCGACGGCCACCGCAGCCGGCAGGCCCGGCCGCAGGAAGTGGACCCGTCACCGCTGGAGGTCATCCCCGCGGAGGACGAGATCGACAAGGCGTTGTGGCTGATGACACTGTCGGACGCGTTGGACGACCTGACCCCGGCTCACCGGGAGGTGCTCGTCGAGACGTACTTCAAGGGGCGTACCGTCAACGAGGCTGCCGAGACTCTCGGCATACCCAGCGGCACGGTGCGCTCAAGGGTGTTCTACGCCCTGCGTTCCATGAAACTCGCACTGGAGGAGCGGGGGGTGACAGCGTGATGAGTGTTTACGGGGGAAACCAGGGGTTCGGCACAGGTGGTTCGGGTATGTCTGGCTCCATGCAGGGATCTCCGGGCCCGAATGACCACGAGACCGTCGGCGCCTACGCCCTCGGCATCCTCGACGACTCCGAGGCAACGGCCTTCGAGGCCCACCTCGCGACCTGCGAATGGTGTGCCCAGCAGCTCGACGAACTCGCTGGTATGGAACCGATGCTGGCCGCGCTCGCGCAGCTGCCCGGCTCCCAGGGAACTCCCGCCATCGGCGAGTCGCTGGCCGCGAAGCCGAGCCCGCAGATGGCGACCCGGCTGGTCAACGAGGTCTCCGAGCGGCGCGCCCTGACCCGCCGCAAGAGCTTCTACATGATCGCGGCGGCGGCAGCGCTGATCGTCGGCGGCCCGCTGGTCGCCGTGGCGACGACCGGCGGCGACACCGGCACCGAGGCCGGCATGAGCCACGAGACGAGCCCCGCCAAGGCCGCCTTCGAGGTCATGACCGACAAGGTCTCCGCGACGGACTCCAGCACCAAGGTCTCCGCCACGGTCGCGGTCGAGAAGAAGGACTGGGGCACCCACGCCGTTCTTCAGCTGAAGAACGTCAAGGGCCCGCTCAAGTGCGCCCTGATCGCCGTAGGCAAGAACGGCGAGCGCGAGACGGTCACCTCCTGGGCCGTCCCGAACTGGGGCTACGGCATCGCGAACGCGAAGTCGGCCGAGGCGAGGGAACCGCTCTACGTCCACGGCGGCGCCGCCTTCACCCCCAACCAGATCGACCACTTCGAGGTCGCGACCTTCGACGGGGAAAAGCTCGTCACGGTCGACGTGTAAGCCGAGGCGTAGGCCGACGCGTAAATTCGCTGGTGGTTGACAGATAGCGCCTGAGGGTCCCCTTCGCGTACGGTTGACGGCTGCCCAGCACGTCAGAAGGGGGCCCGGTGGCCGCACAGGCTCAACAGGAAACCGCGCTCGACCCGGTCCAGGACGATTCCGTCCGGGACCGGGAGATCAGCGTCGAACAAGAACACCTGGACCGGGTGTACAAGCGGCTTGAGGAGAAGATCCACGACGCCGAGTTCCTCATGAAGGACGCGGCCAAGCGCGGCCAGGTAGGTACACCTGGCGCACTCGCCGAGCGCGACGCACAGGTGTTCCGCGCCGGCATCCACCTCAACCGGCTCAACAACGAGTTCGAGGACTTCCTCTTCGGACGGATCGACCTGCTCCTCGGCAAGGACGGCGAGAAGGGCCCCGACGGCGCGTACACCTCCGTCGAGCCCGCCGAGGGCGCCGTCCGCGACGACGGCACGGCCGATATCGCCGAGACCCTCCACATCGGCCGTATCGGCGTCCTGGACTCCGAGTACGCGCCGCTCGTCATCGACTGGCGGGCCCCCGCGGCCGCCCCGTTCTACCGCTCGACCCCGGTCGACCCGGGCCGGGTCGTACGCCGCCGCGTCATCCGCTCCAAGGGCCGGCGCGTCCTCGGTGTCGAGGACGACCTCATGCGCCCCGAGCTCCGGGCCACCCTGCACGGCCACGAGCTCCCGGTGATCGGCGACGGCGCCCTCATGGCCGCCCTCGGCCAGGCCCGCAGCCACACCATGCGCGACATCGTCGCGTCGATCCAGGCCGAGCAGGACCTGGTCATCCGCGCCCCCGCCGCCTCCGTGACGTACGTCGAGGGCGGCCCGGGCACCGGCAAGACGGCCGTGGCCCTGCACCGCGCCGCCTATCTGCTGTACCAGGACCGGCGCCGGTACGCGGGCGGCATCCTGATCGTCTCGCCCACCCCGCTGCTCGTCGCCTACACCGAGGGCGTGCTGCCCTCGCTCGGCGAGGAGGGCCAGGTCGCCATCCGCGCCATCGGCTCGCTCGTCGACGGCGCCGAGGCCACCCTGTACGACTCCCCGGCCGTGGCCCGCGCCAAGGGGTCGTACCGCATGCTGAAGGTGCTGCGGAAGGCCGCCCGCGGAGCCCTGGAGCCCAGCGATTCGCCGACCCGGCTCCGGGTCGTCGCCTTCGGCCGCCGCCTTGAGCTGGAGGCCGCCGAACTCGACCGCATCCGGCAGAACACCCTCGGCGGCACCGCCCCCGTCAACCTGCTGCGCCCCCGCGCCCGCAAGCTCCTCCTCGACGCCCTGTGGGCACAGTCGGGCTCGGCCGGCCGCCACTCGGACCCCGAACTGGCCGCCGAGCTGCGCTCGTCGTTCGACGAGGACATCACCGGCGAGGACGAGTTCATCGCGTTCCTCGACGCCTGGTGGCCCGAGCTGACCCCCAAGGCCGTCCTGGCCGCGATGTCCGACGAGCGGCGCCTCGGTCGCTGGGCCCGTCGGATCCTCAACCCCGGCGAGGTGCGCCGGGTCGCCCGCTCCCTCAAGCGCGAGGGCCTGTCCGTGCACGACATCGCCATGCTCGACGAGCTCCAGGCCATCGTCGGCTTCCCGGTCCGCACCCGGAAGAGACGCGAGCTGGACCCGCTCGACCAGCTCACCGGGCTCGACGAGCTGATGCCCGTACGCGAGGAGTCGCAGCGGGAGCGGGCCGAGCGGCTCGCCCAGGAGCGCACCGAGTACGCCCACGTCATCATCGACGAGGCCCAGGACGTCACACCGATGCAGTGGCGCATGATCGGCCGCCGCGGGCGTCACGCCACGTGGACGGTCGTCGGCGACCCGGCCCAGTCGTCCTGGTCCGACCCCGACGAGGCGGCCGAGGCCCGCGACGAGGCCCTCGGCACTCGCCCCCGCCGCCGCTTCCAGCTCACGGTGAACTACCGCAACCCGGCCGAGATCGCCGAGCTGGCCGCGAAGGTACTGGCACTCGCCATGCCGGGCTCCACCTCCCCGTCGGCCGTACGGTCGACCGGCGTCGAGCCCCGTTTCGCCGTCGTGGGCGGCTCCCTGGCCCAGACGGTCCGCGACGAGGCCGCCCGCCTCCTCGACCGGGTCGACGGCACGGTCGGTGTCGTCGTCGCCATGAACCGCCGCGAGGAGGCCCGCCGCTGGCTCGCCGGGCTCGGCGACCGCGTGGTGGCGCTCGGCAGCCTGGAGGCCAAGGGCCTGGAGTACGACGCGACGGTCGTCGTCTCCCCGGCGGAGATCGCCGACGAGTCCCCGGCCGGCCTGCGCGTGCTGTACGTCGCGCTCACCCGGGCGACCCAGCAGCTGACGGTCGTCTCGGCGGAGCGGGACGTCCCGGACGCGACGGGTGTCCCGGACCTCCTGAGGGATTGATCGAGACACTGATCGGAGATTGGTCCAGATGAACTCTCGGGACGGGAATGGCCTTACGGGATCTGTTTGTTAGCCTGGGTGTGACACCGGCCCGATCCAAGCCCCCGGGCCCAACCTTCGTCGCTACGAGCGACCACTTGCCGCGAGGCGAGCATGGCGGGTCGGTGTCGCTCATCTTTCCCGCTGCGTTTCCGAGGCCCACGTCATCCGTGACGTGGGCCTCAATTCGTTGCGAACAAAACGTTCGCAATCCAGGGCGGCTACCACGTACTCATCGGTAGGTGCGACGATCGGACGGCAAACCAGCGTCACACGGTGGAAGAGGAAGTCGGACATGGCAACGGCGCCCAGCGTCTCCTACTCGATCACGGTCCGTCTGGAGGTGCCCGCCAGCGGAACGGCGGTCTCCCAGATCACCACGGCCGTGGAGTCCCACGGAGGCTCGGTGACCGGCCTCGACGTGACCGCCTCCGGCCACGAGAAGCTCCGGATCGACGTCACCATCGCCGCCACCTCCACCGCGCACGCCGACGAGATCGTCCAGCAGCTGCGCGGCATCGAGGGCGTCACCCTCGGCAAGGTCTCGGACCGTACGTTCCTCATGCACCTCGGCGGCAAGATCGAGATGCAGTCCAAGCACCCCATCCGCAACCGTGACGACCTCTCCATGATCTACACCCCGGGCGTGGCCCGCGTGTGCATGGCGATCGCGGAGAACCCCGAGGACGCGCGCCGCCTCACCATCAAGCGCAACACCGTCGCAGTCGTGACGGACGGCTCGGCGGTCCTGGGCCTCGGCAACATCGGCCCGATGGCCGCCATGCCGGTCATGGAGGGCAAGGCGGCCCTGTTCAAGCGCTTCGCCGACATCGACGCCTGGCCGCTGTGCCTGGACACCCAGGACACCGACGAGATCGTCGCGATCGTCAAGGCGATCGCCCCGGGCTTCGCCGGCATCAACCTCGAGGACATCTCGGCGCCCCGCTGCTTCGAGATCGAGGCGAGGCTCCGCGAGGCCCTCGACATCCCCGTCTTCCACGACGACCAGCACGGCACCGCGATCGTCGTCCTCGCCGCCCTGAAGAACGCACTTCGCGTCGCGGGCAAGGCAATTGGCGACATCCGCGTCGTCATGTCGGGCGCCGGCG
This sequence comes from Streptomyces sp. JLBG701, assembly GCF_058544905.1. Taxonomy (NCBI): domain Bacteria; kingdom Bacillati; phylum Actinomycetota; class Actinomycetes; order Kitasatosporales; family Streptomycetaceae; genus Streptomyces; species Streptomyces sp. JLBG701. The sequence continues at coordinate 4,448,435 of NZ_CM178588.1, read as the reverse complement.
CGGCCGGTACGGCCATCCTCAAGCTGCTGCTCGCGGCCGGCGTCAAGAACGCGGTCGTCGCCGACATCCACGGCGTCGTGCACGCCGACCGCGAGGACCTGGTGGGCGCCGCGGCCGACTCGCCGCTGCGCTGGATCGCCGACAACACCAACCCCGAGGGCCTCACCGGCACCCTCAAGGAGGCCGTGCGCGGCGCCGACGTCTTCATCGGCGTCTCCGCCCCCAACGTCCTCGACGGCGACGACGTGGCCGCCATGGCCGACGCCGCCATCGTGTTCGCGCTCGCGAACCCCGACCCCGAGGTCGACCCGGCGATCGCCCGCCAGACCGCGGCCGTCGTGGCCACCGGCCGCTCCGACTTCCCGAACCAGATCAACAACGTGCTGGTCTTCCCGGGTGTCTTCCGCGGCCTCCTGGACGCCCAGTCCCGCACGGTCAACACCGAGATGCTGCTGGCGGCCGCGCAGGCGCTGTCCGACGTGGTGACCGAGGACGAGCTGAACGCGAACTACATCATCCCGAGCGTCTTCAACGAGAAGGTCGCGGGCGCGGTGGCCGGTGCGGTGCGGGAGGCGGCGAAGGCCGCGGGAGCGTCGGTCTCGGCGTCGTAGTTCGTCTGGAGTCGGTGTGCGGCTGCTGTGAGGATCGCCACGGCAGGCCCCGCATCGGCGCGTCGCGGAACCCGGGGCTCGTGGCAGCCGTTTATCGTGACGGCCAGGCTCGGGCCCTGCGTTCGTGTGACTCCCAGGAGTGTTCTCGCGACTCCCAGGGGTGCCTGATTGGCTTTCCCGCCGCAGGTAGGGGCAGGATGCCTCCCTGGGCGCGAGGGTCTGACGACGGACCCGGGTCCGGGGACTCACCGAGGAACCTGGCAGCATCGGCTGTGCCCAACATGCGGCTCCGCCGCGTGGCACGCCTCAAACGGTAAGAAGAACACGGGAGTAACAACATGAACCGCAGTGAGCTGGTGGCCGCGCTGGCCGACCGCGCCGAGGTGACCCGCAAGGACGCCGACGCCGTTCTGGCCGCGTTCGCCGAGACCGTCGGCGAGATCGTCGCCAAGGGCGACGAGAAGGTCACCATCCCCGGCTTCCTGACCTTCGAGCGCACCCACCGTGCCGCTCGCACCGCGCGCAACCCGCAGACCGGCGACCCGATCAACATCCCCGCCGGGTACAGCGTCAAGGTCTCCGCGGGCAGCAAGCTCAAGGAAGCGGCGAAGGGCAAGTAACCTTGCCGTCTGTACGCCACGGGATGGTGTGCGGCTTGTAGCAACGCCAATGGGGCGGCGCCCGGACTTCGGGTGCCGCCCCATCGTTGTGCTGTCACCAATGGCCTCAAACGCCGGCCGGGCTGAATATGGCCGAGGCTATCCGAGTGCCTTGCCCGGCAGTTCGACCTTCGCGCCCAGCTCCACGAGCTTCTCCATGAAGTTCTCGTAGCCGCGGTTGATGAGGTCGATGCCGTGGACCCGGGACGTGCCCTGGGCGGCCAGCGCGGCGATGAGGTACGAGAAGCCGCCGCGGAGGTCGGGGATGACCAGGTCGGCGCCCTGGAGGCGGGTCGGGCCTGAGACGACCGCCGAGTGCAGGAAGTTGCGCTGGCCGAAACGGCAGTTGGAGCCGCCGAGGCACTCGCGGTAGAGCTGGATGTGGGCGCCCATCTGGTTGAGCGCGGAGGTGAAGCCGAGGCGGGACTCGTACACCGTCTCGTGGATGATCGACAGGCCCGTGGCCTGTGTCAGCGCGACCACCAGCGGCTGCTGCCAGTCCGTCTGGAAGCCGGGGTGGACGTCCGTTTCGAGGGCGATCGACTTCAACTGCCCGCCGGGGTGCCAGAAACGTATGCCCTCGTCGGCGATCTCGAAGGCGCCGCCCACCTTCCGGTAGGTGTTGAGGAACGTCATCATCGAACGCTGCTGAGCGCCACGGACGTAGATGTTGCCCTCGGTCGCCAGCGCCGCCGACGCCCAGGACGCGGCCTCCAGGCGGTCCGGCAGGGCGCGGTGGGTGTAGCCGCTGAGCGAGTCCACACCGGTGACGCGGATCGTGCGGTCGGTGTCCATCGCGATGATGGCGCCCATCTTCTGCAGGACGCAGATGAGATCCTCGATCTCGGGCTCGACGGCCGCGTTCGAGAGCTCGGTGACACCCTCCGCGAGGACCGCCGTCAGCAGCACCTGCTCGGTCGCGCCCACCGACGGGTACGGCAGCTGGATCTTGGTGCCGCGCAGCCGCTGCGGGGCCTCCAGGTACTGGCCGTCCGCCCGCTTCTCGATCTTCGCGCCGAACTGCCGCAGCACCTCGAAGTGGAAGTCGATCGGCCGGCCGCCGATGTCGCAGCCGCCCAGGCCCGGGATGAACGCGTGCCCGAGGCGGTGCAGAAGAGGGCCGCAGAACAGGATCGGGATCCGGCTCGAACCCGCGTGGGCGTCGATGTCGGCGACGTTGGCGCTCTCCACGTGCGAGGGGTCCATCACCAGCTCGCCGGGCTCCTCACCCGGACGGACCGTCACCCCGTGCAGCTGGAGCAGACCGCGTACGACACGCACGTCTCTGATGTCGGGCACGTTGCGCAGGCGGCTCGGACCGCTGCCGAGCAGTGCGGCCACCATGGCCTTTGGTACGAGGTTCTTCGCACCGCGGACACGGATCTCACCCTCGAGCGGGGTTCCGCCGTGGACAAGCAGGACATCGTCGTTGACGGTCATGTATCTCGCGTTCCGATGAGTGGGGCAGGGCCAGGTAGGACAGACTAATCGCCGCCCACCCCCCTCCCGTAAGCCCAAGGACCTCCTAGCTCGGTCATAGCTCTGTCACAACACGAACCGCTCTCAATCGGACACATGGGGTCACTGGCCTGTTTGTGCGCCGGGGTCGCTTCCGTCCGCCCTGAGCTGCATTCACTCCTCTCCCCGCATTGCCTCCCCACGCGCGGGGCAGATGCGGGATCATGTCTGGCATGACCGAGGTGTCCTCGCTCACAGGGCGGTTGCTCGTGGCAACCCCCGCCCTGGCGGACCCGAACTTCGACCGCGCGGTGGTGCTCCTTCTCGACCACGACGAGGAGGGCTCCCTCGGCGTCGTCCTCAACCGCCCGACCCCGGTGGACGTCGGGGACATCCTGGAGGGCTGGGCGGACCTCACCGGGGAGCCGGGTGTCGTCTTCCAGGGCGGCCCCGTGTCCCTGGACTCGGCCCTCGGTGTCGCGGTCATCCCGGGCGGCGCGTCCGGCGACCGGGTTCCGCTGGGCTGGCGCCGGGTGCACGGTGCGATCGGGCTCGTCGACCTGGAGGCACCGCCGGAACTGCTCGCCTCGGCCCTGGGCTCCCTGAGAATCTTCGCCGGATACTCGGGCTGGGGCCCAGGACAGCTGGAGGACGAGCTGGTCGAGGGCGCCTGGTACGTCGTCGAGTCGGAACCCGGCGACGTCTCCTCCCCGTCCCCGGAAAGACTCTGGCGCGAGGTCCTGCGCCGCCAGCGCAACGAGCTCGCGATGGTGGCCACGTATCCGGACGACCCTTCGCTCAACTGATGCCAGGGAGCTTCAGTACTCTTGGCGTTATGAGCACTCTTGAGCCTGAGACCCAGCCCCAGCGAGGCACTGGGACGGGAACCCTCGTAGAGCCGACGCCGCAGGTGTCGCACGGCGACGGGGACCACGAGCGCTTCGCCCATTACGTCCAGAAGGACAAGATCATGGCGAGCGCCCTCGACGGCACCCCCGTCGTGGCGCTGTGCGGCAAGGTCTGGGTGCCCGGCCGCGACCCGAAGAAGTACCCCGTGTGCCCCATGTGCAAGGAGATCTACGACTCCATGGGCGCGGGCGGCGGAGACAAGGGCAAGGACGGCGGGGACAAGTAGCGGTCCCGCTTCACATCTGACGACTTCTCGACCCCCTGGACGCGCTTCGGCACGCCCGGGGGGTCTTTGCGTGTTGTGGTCACAGAGTGGTTGAGACCTCTTGTGGACATGTTCATGTAGTCCTTAACCTCCGGAGTGTTGTGCAGAGCGAAATAGCCATTGCGTATGTTGCAACGCAACACTCGGAGGATCACCCCATGAAGCTCTCCGCCCGGCCGGCCGTGCTCCTGGCGCTCCTGGCCGTTGTCACCGCCTGCGCCCCCCAGACTTCCGACAACTCCTCCTCCGACAAGGACGAGAAGACCGGCACCCTGCGCGTCTGGCTCTTCCAGGAGGTCGGAAACCAGCCGAAGGAGAAGGTCGTCGACTCCGTCGTCGCCGCCTTCGAGAAGACCCACAAGGACACCAAGGTCGACGTCGAGTACATCCCGATCGACACCCGCGCCCAGCGCGTCAAGGCCGCCTTCAACGACCCGAAGTCCGCTCCCGACCTCATGGAGTACGGCAACACCGACACCGCCGGTTATGTCCACGACGGCGGACTCCTAGACGTGACCGGGGACTTCGGCGACTGGAGCGAGGCCAAGGACACCGACCCCACCGCCAAACAGTCGGTCACTGTGGACGGCAAGATGTACGGCGTCCCCTTCTACGTCGGCGTCCGCGCCCTGTACTACCGCACCGACGTCTTCGAGGAACTCGGCCTCGAAATACCGAAGACGATGGCCGAACTGGCCTCCACGGCCCGCGAGATCAGGGCCGCGAAGCCCGACCTGTACGGCCTGGTCGTCGGCGGCGCCTACACGTACGGCGCGATGCCCTTCGTCTGGGCCAACGGCGGCGAACTCGCCACCGGCAAGAACGGCTCGTACGCCTCCGCCATCGACAGCGCCGCCGCCCAGAAGGGCATCAAGGCCTACACCTCCCTCTTCGGCGACGACAACTGTCCCGCCGCCAAGTGCGCCGGGATGGGCGGCAACGACACGATCACCGCGTTCGCCGCCGGCAAGGCTGGTATGGCGATCGGCGGCGACTTCAGTCACACCGCCGTCGAGGCCGGGAAGGTGAAGGGCAAGTACGCGGTCGTGCCGCTGCCCGGCGTGAAGTCCGGGTCGATCGCTCCGGCGTTCGCCGGCGGCAACAACATCGGTGTCCTGAAGAGCACTTCGCATCGCACGCTCGCCGTCGAGTTGATGGAGCAGCTTGCGTCGAAGAAGACGCAGGCCTCGTTGTTCGACGCGATGGGGTTCCTGCCGACCTTCGGGGACGTGCGTACCCAGGTCGCGGCGGAGAAGCCGTATGTGAAGCCCTTCGCCGAGACGCTTGTCGCCGGCACCAAGTTCGTGCCCGCGTCGCCGGCTTGGGCGCAGATCGACTCCTCGCTGGTGCTGCCGACGATGCTGCAGGAGGTCATCAGCGGCAAGAAGGATGTGGCTACGGCTTCCAAGGACGCGGCTACGAAGATGGATGACGCGTTTGGCTCCATCGGATGAGTGCGCCTACCAAGGTGGGGGGCGCGGATCGTGTGCGGCTGCAGGTCCGTGGTGGCTTGTCGCGCAGTTCCCCGCGCCCCTTGGTACGTATCAGTACCCCCTGGTTGTATCTCGCCCCTGCCCTTGTCGTCCTTGGTGGGCTGCTCGTCTATCCCATCTATCAGCTTGGCCTGATCTCGTTCTTCCACTACACCCAGGCCCAGGTCAGTGGTGGTGAGCCGACCACCTTTGAGGGGTTCGGGAACTACGCCGAGTTGTTCGGGGACACGCAGTTCTGGCAGGTGTTGCTGGCTACCGTGCTGTTCGCGGGGGCGTGTGTGGTGTCGACGATCGGCGTCGGCTGTGCGCTCGCCGTGCTGTTGACACGTGTGCGTGCCGTGCCCCGGCTGGCGTTGATGCTGGCCGCGCTCGGCGCGTGGGCTACGCCGGCCGTCACGGGGTCGACGGTGTGGCTGCTTCTGTTCGATCCGGACTTCGGGCCGGTGAACCGGGTGTTGGGCCTGGGCGACCACTCGTGGACGTACGGCCGCTTCAGCGCCTTCTTCCTCGTGCTGCTCGAAGTGGTGTGGTGTTCCTTCCCGTTCGTGATGGTGACGGTGTACGCCGGCATCCGCGCCGTACCGGAAGAAGTGCTGGAGGCGGCGGCCCTGGACGGCGCCTCGCAGTGGCGCATCTGGCGTTCCGTTCTCGCGCCGATGCTCCGGCCGATCCTGATGGTCGTCACCATCCAGTCGGTCATCTGGGACTTCAAGGTCTTCACCCAGATCTACGTCATGACGAACGGCGGCGGCATCGCGGGCCAGAACCTCGTGCTGAACGTGTACGCCTACCAACAGGCCTTCGCGTCCTCGGAGTACAGCCTCGGTTCGGCGATCGGGATCGTGATGCTGCTGATCCTGCTCGCGGTGACGCTGGTGTACCTGCGGCTGCTGCGCCGCCAGGGGGAGGAGCTGTGAGCCCTGTGAATCCGGTGAACCCCGTGAATCTTGTGCGTGGATTCGTACGACGGCCAGGGCGCGCGGCGGCCGAGACGGCGGCGCTGCTGATCGCGGTCGTGGTCGCCTTCCCGCTGTATTGGATGGTGCTGAGCGCCTTCAAGCCGGCCGGTGAGATCGAGTCGACCGAGCCGCGGCCATGGACTCTGGACCCTTCCCTGGACTCCTTCCGGCGGGTGTTCGGGCAGCAGGAATTCGGCCGTTACTTCCTCAACAGTGTTGTCGTGGCGTGCAGTGTCGTGCTCGTCTCGGCGCTGATCGCGTTTCTCGCCGCGACCGCCGTGACGCGATTCCGGTTCCGCTTCCGGACCACCCTGTTGATCATGTTCATGATCGCCCAGATGGTGCCCGTGGAGGCGCTGACGATCCCCCTGTTCTTCCTCATGCGGGACTTCGGCCAGCTGAACACCCTGGGCGCGCTGATCCTGCCCCACATCGCCTTCTCGCTGCCCTTCGCGATCTGGATGCTGCGGGGGTTCGTGAAAGCCGTGCCGGAGGCGTTGGAGGAGGCCGCGTACATCGACGGGGCGAGCCGGGCGCGATTCCTGTGGCAGATCCTTTTCCCGCTCGTCTTCCCGGGGTTGGTGGCCACGAGCGTGTTTTCCTTCATCTCGGCCTGGAACGACTTCCTGTTCGCCAAGTCGTTCATCATCAGCGACACCTCCCAGTCGACGCTGCCGATGGCCCTGCTGGTCTTCTTCAAGCCCGACGAGCCGGACTGGGGCGGGGTCATGGCGGCCTCCACGGTGATGACGATTCCGGTGCTGATCTTCTTCGTACTCGTACAGCGACGGCTGGTCTCCGGGCTGGGCGGAGCGGTAAAGGACTGACGTGACTGAACTGATTCCCGCGTCCCGCGGCGTCGTCGCCGGTTCGGGCGAGGTGCGGCTGACGGTGCATTCCCAGCTCTACGCCGGCACCGCGACGGAGGGGGTCGGGCACTGGCTGCGCACCGTCCTGCGGGAGGCCACCGGCCTGCCGCTGCGTGAGGGGTGGGAGCTCGACGACACCGAGGGCGACGGCATCGGGCTTCAGCTCGACCCTCGGCTCGGCCCCGAGGAGTACCGCCTCGTCAGCGACTCGACCGGCGTACTGATCGAGGGCGGCAGCGCGGCCGGTGTCTTCTGGGGAGCCCAGACGCTGCGGCAACTCCTTGGCCCCGACGCGTATCGCAGGGCCCCGCTCGGCCGCGACCGTACCTGGGCCGTGCCGCATGTCACGATCGAGGACGCCCCCCGATTCCGCTGGCGCGGCCTCATGCTCGACGTGGCCCGGCACTTCATGCCCAAGGACGGCGTCCTGCGCTACCTGGACCTGATGGCGGCGCACAAACTCAACGTCTTCCACTTCCACTTGACGGACGACCAGGGCTGGCGCGTCGAGATCAAGCGGTACCCGAAGCTGACGGAGACCGGCTCCTGGCGGGCCCGTACGAAATTCGGCCACCGTGCCTCACCGCTGTGGGAGGAGAAGCCGCACGGCGGTTACTACACGCAGGACGACATCCGGGAGATCGTCGCCTACGCCGCCGAGCGGCATATCACCGTCGTCCCCGAAATCGACGTACCGGGACACTCGCAGGCCGCCATCGCCGCGTATCCGGAACTCGGCAACACGGACGTCATCACTGCATCCATTGCAGAGGGCACCGCCTTGAAGGTCTGGGACACCTGGGGGATCTCTCCGAACGTACTCGCCCCCACTGACAACACCCTGCGGTTCTACGAGGGGGTGTTCGAGGAACTGCTGGATCTCTTCCCCGCGGACGCCGCCGAGTTCTCGGCGTTCATTCACGTCGGCGGTGACGAATGCCTCAAGGACCAGTGGAAGCGGTCGCCGACCGCGCAGGCCCGGATCAAGGAACTCGGGCTCGTCGACGAGGACGGGCTCCAGTCGTGGTTCATCGGACACTTCGACAAGTGGCTCTCCGCGCGCGGGCGTCGACTCATCGGCTGGGACGAGATCCTGGAGGGCGGGCTCGCGGACGGGGCCGCCGTGTCCTCCTGGCGTGGTTACGAGGGCGGGATCGCCGCCGCGCGGGCCGGACACGACGTCGTCATGTGCCCCGAGCAGCAGGTGTACTTGGACCACCGCCAGGCGCCCGGCGAGGACGAGCCCGTGCCGATCGGCTACGTGCGCACCCTGGAGGACGTCTACCGGTTCGAGCCGGTTCCGCCGCAGCTCACGGAGGCGCAGGCCGCCCATGTGCTGGGCGCGCAGGCCAACCTGTGGACCGAGGTGATGGAGGACCACGCGCGCGTGGACTACCAGGCCTTCCCGAGGCTCGCCGCGTTCGCCGAGGTCGCCTGGAGCTCCCTGCCCGCCCCGGGGATACGGGACTTCGCCGACTTCGAGCGGCGGATGGCCGTCCATTACGGGCGACTTGACGCCCTGGGCGTCGGCTACCGCCCGCCCGGCGGTCCGCTTCCGTGGCAGCGGCGGCCGGGTGTGCTCGGCCGCCCGATCGAGGGGGCGCCCCCGAACAAGTAAGGGGAAAAAGGCCCCAAGCGTCACCGAAGAGTGGCAATTCAAGCGCACCGGCAAATCCGTATGAAAACGGACCATCTCCCTGGTGAGGTGGGCGAATGCCTCCTAGCGGACCCCCGCGTTCGGGACTTGCGAAGATGTGCCAGAGTTGCCACGTCCGCCCTGTCAGCACGTACCGTACGGCAGCAACAGGTGGGACCAGGTGGGGCAGCGGGAAGGGGCAGCCGGTTTTGACCACGCACGCACCGCAGGCGGCGCAGTCCGTCACGCTGCCCACAACGCTGGACGAGGCCGTGGCGGCGCTCGCCGCAGTGCCCGCCGCCGTGCCGGTGGCCGGCGGCACCGACCTCATGGCCGCCATCAACTCCGGGCAGCTGCGGCCCGCCGCGCTCGTCGGGCTCGGCCGGATCAGCGAGATCCGCGGCTGGCAGTACCAGGACGGCCACGCCCTGCTCGGCGCGGGCCTCACCCACGCGCGGATGGGCCGTCCCGACTTCGCCGCCCTGATCCCGGCCCTCGCCGCGTCCGCGCGTGCCGCGGGCCCGCCGCAGATCCGCAACGCGGGCACCCTGGGCGGCAACATCGCCTCCGCCGCGCCCACCGGGGACGCCCTCCCCGTGCTGGCCGCCCTGGAGGCGACGCTGATCATCGCGGGCCAGGGCGGGGCGCGCCGGGAGATCCCGGTGTCGCACCTGCTGGCCGGCATGGAGATGCTGCGCGCCGGTGAACTCATCGGGTACGTGCGCGTGCCGCTGCTGCACGCGCCGCAGGTCTTCCTGAAGGCGACCGGCCGCACCGGCCCCGGACGCTCCGTCGCCTCCGTCGCCGTCGTCCTCGACCCCGCCCGGCGCGGAGTCAGGTGCGCCGTCGGGGCCATAGCGCCGATGCCGCTCAGGCCCCTGGACGCCGAACAGTGGGTCGCCCGGCTGATCGACTGGGACAACGCCCGCGCGATCGTCCCCGAGGCGCTGAGCGCCTTCGGGGAGTACGTCGCCGCGGCCTGCATCCCCGATCCGGTGCCGGCCGAGGACGGCTCCGTACAACCGCTTCCGCCCGCCGTACTGCACCTGCGGCGCACCGTCGCCGCGCTGGCCCGACGAGCACTGGGGAGGGCACTGACGTGACCGACGACCAGCACGGAGAGGGCGCGCCCCGGAGCGGCGGACGCTGGGATCCGCTGCCCAACGGCGACTACGACGACGGCGCGACCGCCTTCGTGAAGCTCCCCGAAGGGGGCATCGAAGCCCTCCTGGCCGCCGACAGCCCGCTCGCCGCGCCGGGCCACGGTTACGTGCCGCCGCAGATAGAGGTCACGCCCGGCACGCCCGACCCCGGCGCCACCGGCGGCTGGGCCGTGCCGCCCGCGCCCGCCGAGGGCGTCCAGTGGCCGGACCCGAACGCCGTGCCGCAGGACGGCACACACGGCCGGAACGCGTACGACCAGTTCACGTACAACCCCGGGGCCACCGGGCACTGGGCCTTCGGGGACGTGCCGACGACGGAGGCCGCGGCCGCGCCCGGACACGATGTGACCGGGGAGTGGTCGATCCCTGTCGCCGGGGGGGATCTTCCGGACGAATCGGGCGAGTTCACCACATCGTCACTGGTCGAGCAGTGGGGCGGCACGCCCCCCGCCACGCTCCCCGGCGGCGCGGCCGCGCCCTGGGCGACCGAGGCCGCGGGCCAGCCGTGGGGTCGACAGGCGGACGAGGCCGGGGCGCCCGAGCCGGACCCGGTACCGCAGGCCTCGCAGGTGTCGGCCGAGGCGTACGTCCGGCCGCCGGCCGCCGAACCCGCCGTAGAAGCCCCACAGTCCACTCAAAGGGCCGATGGGGCGGATGAGGCGTCCGGGGACGCGCAGGGGGCCGTGGAGGCCGCTGAGGGGCGCTCTGAGGCTTCCGGTGAGGAGTCCGTGGCGGACTCGGATGGCGACGCCGCGTCCGATGCCGACTCCGAGGCTTCCGGGGCTTCCGACGAGGCCGCGCCCGTGCCGCACGACGAGGAGCATCCGCTCGCCTCGTACGTGCTGCGGGTCAACGGCGTCGAACGGCCCGTCACCGACGCCTGGATCGGTGAGTCGCTGCTCTACGTCCTGCGTGAGCGGCTCGGACTCGCCGGTGCCAAGGACGGTTGCTCGCAGGGCGAGTGCGGGGCGTGCAACGTCCAGGTCGACGGACGGCTCGTCGCCTCCTGCCTGGTGCCCGCGGTCACCGCGGCCGGCAGCGAGGTCCGTACGGTCGAGGGCCTCGCCGCCGACGGACAGCCCTCGGACGTGCAGCGGGCGCTCGCCAGGTGCGGCGCGGTGCAGTGCGGTTTCTGCGTGCCGGGCATGGCGATGACCGTGCACGACCTCCTTGAGGGCAACCCGGCGCCGACCGAACTGGAGACCCGCCAGGCCCTGTGCGGCAACCTGTGCCGCTGCTCCGGCTACCGGGGCGTCCTGGACGCCGTCCAGGAGGTCGTCGCCGAACGTGAGGCACACGCCGCGGCCGACGCTGAGACGGACGGGGACGAGGCACGTATCCCGCATCAGGCGGGCCCGGGGGCCGGTGGCGTCAACCCGTCGGCGTTCGAGCCCCCGGGCTCGCGCGGCCAGTCCCATGCCGACCAGTCCTACGGCGACCAGTCCTACGGCCAGGACGGAGGCCAGGCGTGAGCAACGAAGCCGCCACCGCGACCACCCCCGCGGAGGCCGTCCCCACCCCCGAGCCCATCCCGCACGGCCTCGGCGTCTCCCTGCCGGCCGCCGACGCGCGTGCCAAGACCGAGGGCACCTTCCCGTACGCGGCCGACCTGTGGGCCGAGGGCCTGCTGTGGGCGGCCGTGCTCCGCTCGCCGCACCCGCACGCGCGCATCGTCTCCATCGACACGTCCCACGCGCGCGACATGCCCGGCGTACGGGCCGTCGTCACGCACGAGGACGTGCCGGGCGCCACGTCGTACGGCCGCGGCAACTCCGACCGCCCGGTGTTCGCCTCCGAGGTAGTACGCCACCACGGCGAGCCCATCGCCGCCGTGGCCGCCGACCACCCCGACACCGCGCGCATGGCCGCCGCCGCCGTCATCGTCGAGTACGAAGTACTCGACCCGGTCACCGACCCCGAGCAGGCCTTCGAGGCCGAGCCGCTGCACCCCGACGGCAACCTGATCCGGCACATCCCGCTGCGCCACGGCGACCCGGACGCGGCCGGCGAGATCGTCGTCGAGGGCCAGTACCGCATCGGCCGCCAGGACCCGGCCCCCATCGGCGCCGAGGCCGGTCTCGCCGTGCCCCGCCCGGACGGCGGCGTGGAGCTGTACCTCGCCTCCACCGACCCGCACACCGACCGCGACACGGCGGCCGCCTGCTTCGGCCTGGAACCCGAGCGCGTGAAGGTCGTCGTCACCGGCGTCCCCGGCGCCACCGCCGACCGCGAGGACCAGGGCTTCCAACTCCCGCTCGGCCTGCTGGCGCTGAAGACCGGCTGCCCGGTGAAACTGACGGCCACGCGCGAGGAGTCCTTCCTCGGCCACGCCCACCGCCACCCGACCCTCCTGCGCTACCGCCACCACGCGGACGCCGAGGGCAAGCTGGTCAAGGTCGAGGCACAGATCCTGCTGGACTCGGGCGCGTACGCGGACACCTCGTCGGAGGCGCTCGCCGCCGCCGTGGGCTTCGCCTGCGGTCCCTACGTCGTCCCCAACGCCTTCATAGAGGGCTGGGCCGTCCGCACCAACAACCCGCCCTCCGGCCACGTACGCGGCGAAGGCGCCATGCAGGTCTGCGCCGCCTACGAGGCGCAGATGGACAAGCTGGCGAAGAAGCTCGGCATCGACCCGGCGGAACTGCGCCTGCGCAACGCGCTGGCCACCGGGGACGTGCTCCCGACCGGCCAGACGGTGACGTGCCCGGCACCGGTCGCCGAACTCCTCCAGGCGGTACGGGACTTCCCGCTGCCGGCCCTCCCCAAGGACACACCCGAGGACGAGTGGCTGCTGCCCGGCGGCCCCGAGGGCGCGGGCGAACCGGGCGCGGTGCGCCGGGGCGTCGGCTACGGCCTCGGCATGGTGCACATGCTCGGCACCGAGGGCGCGGACGAGGTCTCGACGGCCACCGTCAAGGTCCAGGACGGCGTCGCCACGGTCCTGTGCGCGGCCGTGGAGACCGGCCAGGGCTTCACGACACTGGCCCGGCAGATCGTCCAGGAGACCCTCGGCATCGACGAGGTCCACGTGGCGCCGGTCGACACCGACCAGCCCCCTGCGGGCCCCGGCCTCCGCGGCCGCCACACCTGGGTGTCCGGCGGTGCGGTGGAGCGCGCGGCGAAGATGGTCCGTACGCAGTTGTTGCAACCACTGGCGCACAAGTTCGGCATGTCCACGGAGCTGCTCCAGATCACCGACGGCAAGATCACGTCGTACGACGGAGTCCTGTCGACCACCGTCACCGAGGCGATGGACGGCAAGGAACTGTGGGCCACGGCCCAGTGCCGCCCCCACCCGACGGAACCACTGGACGAGGCCGGCCAGGGCGACGCCTTTGTGGGCATGGCCTTCTGCGCGATCCGCGCGGTGGTGGACGTCGACATCGAACTGGGCTCGGTACGGGTGGTCGAACTGGCCCTCGCCCAGGACGTCGGCCGCATCCTGAACCCGACCCAGCTGGCGGCCCGCATCGAGGCCGGCGTCACACAGGGCGTCGGCATCGCGTTGACGGAAAACCTGCGCACCGCGCGCGGGTTGATCCGCCATCCCGACCTCACGGGCTACGCCCTCCCGACGGCCCTCGACGCGCCGGACATCCGGATTGTGAAGCTGGTCGAGGAGCGTGATGTGGTCGCCCCCTTCGGGGCGAAGGCCGCGTCGGCGGTCCCGGTGGTGACGTCCCCGGCGGCGATCGCGTCGGCGGTGCGGGCGGCGACGGGACGTCCGGTGAACCGGCTGCCGATCCGCCCGCAGGCGGCGGTGGTGACGGGGCAGTGACCGAGGACGAGAGGCAGTATGAACCGCCGCCCGCGGTGGGGAAGTTGCTGCTTGTGGTGCTGTTGTTCGTGTTCGCCGCGGTTGTGGTGGTCGTGGGCGGCGTGTACTTCGGTTGATGGCGTGACGGCCTGATGGAGGGCGTGGTCCTCATCACTGGCGTCATGGCCGCGGGCAAGTCGACGGTGGCGCAGGCGCTGGCCGAGAGCTTGCCGCGGGCCGCGCATGTCCGGGGGGATGTCTTCCGGCGGATGATCGTTTCGGGGCGCGAGGAGTACGTGCCTGGAGACGGCGGTGCGGGCGAGCGTGGGGAGGGTGAGGCCCAACTCCGGCTGCGGTACCGGATCTCGGCGGCGACGGCGGACTCGTACGCGGCGGCCGGTTTCACGGCGGTCGTGCAGGATGTGGTGTTGGGCGAGAACCTCGCGGCGTACGTCGACCTGGTCCGCACGCGGCCGCTGTACGTGGTCGTCCTGGCCCCGAGCCGGGAGAGCGTGGCGGCGCGGGAGGCCGGGCGGGCGAAGACGGGGTACGGCGTCTGGACCGTCGATGACCTGGACGGGGTGCTGCGGGCGGAGACGCCGCGGATCGGTCTGTGGCTGGACAACTCGGCGTTGACGGTGGGGGAGACGGTCGCGGCGATTCTGGCCGGGCGGGAACGGGCGCGGGTTTTCTGACGTCTTCCTGTCGGGGCGGTGTCAGTGAGGTCGCCGAGACAGGACATTTTCCTTGATGTCGCTGGTCGGGAGCGTTGTCAGTGGTGCCGCGTAGTGTTCTGAGCAGTGGGGGACGGGCGCTTCGGCGCTTCCGTCTGGGACTGCGGTTACCGCTGGGCGGCGGGCCGTGCCCTGCTCGGGGACTGTGAACATTCATGTGCGGGGGAAGCAATGAGCACGACCGGTGCCGTGATCGCGGCCATCACACTGACCGAGGAAGAGCTGGATCTGTACGTCACGCACGAGCCGACGCGTCGCTGGCTGACGGGGCCTGGACTGCCGGGAGGAGTAGGCCCGTTGACGTTCGCGGCGCTGCGGGCGGACGGGCTGCGGACGGTGGCGGACTCGACGGGGGATCCGGGCAACCGCTTGGCGCCTGACCTGCGGAACCAGTTGGTGATAGGCGGTCTCCTGGGCGCGCAAGGTAAGGAACGCTCGGAAGGACTGGAAAGTCTGGAAGTCCCGGAGACGGAGTCGATACTGCTTGACGGCGAGACCGGGGAGGTCTCCACGACGTACTTTCTCCACGACCGCCCCGACCTGATGGACCGCCGCACTCTGGCGCCGTCGCTGGAGACGCTGGTGCGGTTCGCGACGGTGACGGAGGAACTGGCGGAGGTGCGCGGCCAGTTCGCCACGTACGCGGGTCGTTTCGGGCCCAAGGTGGTGGAGGAGGCGTCGCGGCAACTGCTGGCGGTGTTCGAGGAGGGCACCGGGGGAGAGGTACCGCCGTTCTGGAGGTCGGCGGCGCTGATCCGCCCCCTGGCCCTGGTCGCGGGCCCGGGCACGGAGTCGGGGCTGACACTGGACGTCCCGGCCCGCCTGCTGGACCGGGAGTTCGGCCAGGGCACGGTGGCCCGCTTCGAGGACGTCGACTTCCCCGCGACACTCACCCACGAGCCGACCCGCCGCTTCCTGCGCGAGACGGGCCTGCCCGAGCGAGGCTTCCTCTTCGAGCTGGACACGGACGTCCCGCTGCCGACGCTGGCCGAGTACTACGAGGACGAGTACCCGGGCGACTTTCCAACGTACGAACTCCCTGACCGGGCCGACCACTTGATACGCCTAGGGGGTCTCGTCGAGGCCAACAGCCTGGTCGTGGACGGCACGACGGGCGAGGTCCTCAACTGGAACGAGCCCGAGGCGAAGCTGTACCCACTCAACACAGATGTCTCCACGCTGGCCTTCACCCTGTGGCTGCTGCACAGGGAGAGGGCGATCGACGGGGAGCTGTCGGGCGCGCTGACGGGCGAGGCATACAACCAGTTGGCGTCGACGATGATCCAGGTCTTGTCGGCGGTAGACGCGACGGGCGTGAGCGCCGGATTCGGGTCTGGGTCTAGGTCTGGGGCTGGTCGGCACTACTGGACGGAGGTTTTCCAGGACGAGGCGGGCCGGGTGCTCTGAGCGCCGGGGACAGTCATACGACGACCCGCCCCCGCAGGATGATGCGGCTGGGGTGAGCCAGGGCGGACGCGTCCAGGGTCGGGTCGGTGTCGTAGGCGACGAGATCGGCTGGGGCGCCGTCGACGAGACCAGGCAGACCGAGCCAGGAACGGGCGGACCAGGAGGCGGCGGCGAGGGCGGCTTCGGGGGACAACCCGGCACGGGCAAGCCAGCCGACCTCCGAGGCGACGGTGCCACAGGGAAAGCTGTCGGTGCCGGCGAGCACGGTGACGCCGGCGTCGTGCGCGGCACGAACATTGGGCAACATGCCGTCCCACCCGTCCAGCCACCAGTCCCGTTGGGCGCTGGGCTCCCGAGCCCGCATTGTCGCTTCCCCGGCGCCGAAGACACTGAGGGTGGGGACGAAGGCGGTGCCCTGGGAGGCCATGAGGTCGATCAGCCCGGGATCGAGATGCATACCGTGCTCCAGACTGTCCACCCCGGCCAGCACGGCGTTGCGGCTCCCGTCGGCGGTCTGACAGTGCGCCGCGACCCGTCCATCGACGGCATGCACGGCGTCGACGACCGAGGTCAGGATGTCCAACGGCAAGGCTGGTTCGTCGTACTGCCAATCCCCGATGACCTTGCACCACCCAGATCCCGCCCGCGCTTCCTCGACGGCGGCTCGCACGAGTTCGTCCTCGCTGATGTCTCGCCCAAGGCCCGGGTAAAACCGCCCGGGGGTGGCAAGCCAACGTCCTGCAGATCGAACTCGCGGCAGCTCGGGATCTTCGTCAACCCAGCCGGGGATACGTTCCGCGGATCCCGGCGTGCGTACGAGCAGCACGCCGGCATCGCGATGCCCGACGAGATGCCGCCGCAACACCTCATCATTGAAGGGGACTTCGAGGCTCTCGGTACCGGGGTGGGTGTGCACGTCGACGAGGCCGGGGAGCAACCAGCCGCCGTCGACGACGAGTTCGGCGCCGGAGCCGCCGACGAGGGACTCGGCCCGCAGCAGCCCCTCGTGGATCGAGAAGGCGCGCTCCTCCCGCTCGGGCAATACAACACCCCGCACCTGCAACGCCACGCCTGCCGCCCCCTCGTCCCCGGCACGAATCACTGGCCGCCGATCTTACGGACGCCCACAGAATGGGAACGCCTGGACTTGAACTGCGCACATCGCCGCCGCCCTCCGCCACGCGGCCCGCGCCTACCCCCGGCCCCCGGTCAGCCCTCGGCTTCATCTGGCCAGAGGCTCCCGGTGTGGTCGTGGCCAGGTGGCCGATACCGCAGGAGGATGTTGCCCGAGCGGAACACGGTCACCGCCCCGGCTGTCAGGTCAATGCGGCTCTTCAGGCCGGCGTACAGGTTCCGACCGCGGCCCAGCAGCACCGGATGCAGCAAGATCCGCAGCTCATCGACCAATCCCTGCTCCAGCAGGGTCACGGTGAGCCCCGAACTCCCGAAGATCGCGATGTCACCGGCGGATTCGGCCCGCAGCCGTGCAACCTCGGCCTCCAGATCGCTGCCGTCGATGATGCGGGTGTTCTCCCAGGGGGCGACCGGGCCGCCGCCCGTCACCACAGTCTTGGGTACGGCGTTCATGAAGGCCGCGACGTCGGGCATCCGTTCCGCGGCCTCGGCCGAGTTCCAGACCTCGGCGAAGTGATCGTAGGTGTGCCGGCCCAGCAGCAGGGCGCCCACTTCGCGGGTCTGGCGCAGGTTCCAGTCGAAGAACTCCTCGTCGTAGAGTCCCCAATCCACTTCCCCACCGGGCCCCTCGTGATAGCCGTCGAGGGAACAGAACAGGAACGCGAACACCTGCTGCCGTCGGCCATGAGGCGTCGAGCCGTAACTCATCGGGCGTGTCTTGACCGGGTGGAGGAGCCCCCCCCACAAAGACGTCCGGCCGACCACCCGCAGGCGGTCGGCCGTGACACAGAAATCGGAGGCCGTGGCGGGAATTGAACCCACGTGCCTCGCTTTGCAGGCGAGTCCCTAAGCCACTCGGGCACACGGCCGTGTCGGGTGGAGCGTGGTGCTCCGTGCCGAACTTGGTGGAATGACCGTATGGCGGGGCGGGGAGGGGATCAAGGGTGGCGTGGGGGCTGCAATGGGACTGCCATACGCCGTTCATGAACGGTCCGGCCCCTCGGCCTCAGCGTGCGACGCCGGGGGCGGTTTCCGGTGGGTAGGGGTTGGCCATGGCCGACGCGGCACTTCCGCACAAGCAGGCGCTGGCTGCGGTGAAGATCGTCGTTCAGTGGGCGGTCTTGTGCCAGTCGAGGACCATCAGCGCGCGGACGAGCCGGGTGGCCCACTTCACGTCGAGGCGGGGCCGGGTCGGTACGCGCCCGTTCTTCAGGTGTGCGAAGGCCTCATCTGGTGGTCTTACGCTTTCGAAGGGCTGCCGCGGTGCAGCGCGTCATTTCTCGGCTGGGGTGGGGGCCCGGGGAAGGCGTAGCTGGAAGCATGCTCCGAGGGTCCGGGGGGTGAGGGTGAGGGTGCCTCGGTGGCGGTGGGCCAGGTCGCGGGCGATGGCGAGGCCCAGGCCGGTGCCGCCGTGGTCGCGGGAGCGGGCGTCGTCGAGGCGGACGAAGCGTTCGAAGATGCGCTCGGCGTCCTTGGTGGGCACGCCCGGTCCGTCGTCGTGCACCGTGAGGACGACCCAGGCGTCCTCGTTCCGGACGGTGATCTGGATGCGGTGGGCGGCGTGGCGGACGGCGTTGTCGATGAGGTTGCGCAGCAGCCGTTCGTATTCGTCGGGGTTTCCGTGTGCGTGTGCGGGAGCGGTGCTGTCGCAGGTGAGGGTCAACGGTCGTTCGGTGAGGGGGTATTGCTCGGTCAGCCGAGAGGCGAGGGCGGTCAGGTCGATGGTTTCGGGGTCGGCGGCTATGGGGGTGCGGGTGTCCAGGCGGGCGAGGAGCAGCAGGTCTTCGGCGAGGGCCTGGAGGCGGCGGGTCTGTCGTGCGGCGGTGGTGGCCGCGGCGGGCCAGTCGGTGCGTTCCGGGTAGGCGAGCGCGACTTCCAGGCTGGTCAGCAGTGTGGTGAGGGGGCTGCGTAGTTCGTGGGCGGCGTCCGCGACGAAGCGGCGTTGCTGGGCGGCGGCGTTGTCCAGGCGTTGGAGGGTGGTGTTGATGGTGGTGGCCAGGGCGGTGATCTCGTGTCCCGTGGCGGGGACGGTGACGCGTTCGCGGGGGTCGCTCGGGGTGACCGAGGCGGTGAGGACGCGGATGGCTTCTACCGGTCGTAGCGCGATGCGGACGGTGAAGTAGGTGACGGCGGCGATCAGTACGAGGCTGACGAGCCCGGCCCACAGCAGCAGGCGGTCGGTGGTCTCGGTGATCGCCTCAGCTGTGTGCGGGAGCACCACCACATAAACCCGCAGGTTGGCGTCGGCGGCGACTCCCAGAGCGGCGGCTTTGTCATTGCTCAGTACATCGGCCGAGAAATCAGCGGTTACTACCTGATTGGTGCCGCCGGCTACCGAGAATTTGTCACTGGGGTCGTAGTCGGGGTTCGCAGGTAGGCGGACGGAGTTGATGAGCTCGGCCCTTGAGGTTTTCGGTGGGGCGGGCATCACGTGGTGGGTGCCGGGAGCGAAGTCGTCCATGCCTCCGCCGTAGGCGACAGCGGTGCGTCGGCCGGTCGCGACGACCTCGTACGGCACCGTGCTGGTGGAGTCGGGAATGACACCCTGCTGCAACTTGTCGCAGATGGCCCAGAGTTGGTCCTTGGCCTGGTCTTCGGCGATCTGCGTGCTCTGGCGGTAGACGTCGTGGTGGACCCACCAGCCGATGCCGGCCAGGACGACGGCGGCGGTCGAGGCGGCGGCCAGGGCCGCGACGGCTCGTACCGAACGCGGCCACCAGCGGCGTCGCGGCTCAGTCGCGTTCACGGTCGTCCACCAGCCGGTAGCCGGTACCCCGTACGGTCTGCAGGGACCGTCGGCCGAACGCGGAGTCCACCTTCTTGCGCAGGGCGCTGACGCGCGCCTCCACCAGGTTGGGATCCCAGGCTTCGTCGGGCCACGCGTGATAGAGCAGATCCGATTTGGAGACCGCCTGGCCCGCCCGGCGGGCCAGCAGCTCAAGGACGGCGAACTCCCTGGGCGTGAGTTCCACCCGGGCCCCGGCCCGGCGGCAGACGCGGCTCGCGACATCCAGCGAGAGGTCGCCCACGGCAAGGACGGGCGGGGCGACCGTGGCGGCCCGTCTGACCAGGGCCCGCAGCCGTGCGACGAGCACCAGGTAGGAGAAGGGTTTGGCCAGGTAGTCGTCGGCCCCCGTGTCCAGGGCCTCCGCCTGGTCCCACTCCCCGTCCTTGGCGGTGAGCACCAGGATGGGGGTCGCGTTGCCCTCCCGGCGCAACTGGGCGCAGACCTTGTAGCCGTTGAGCCCGGGCAGCATCAAGTCCAGGACGACCAGGGCGTATTCGCCGGTGCGGGCCATCCACAGGCCCTGCCGGCCGTCATGGGCGAGGTCGACGCTGTAGCCCTCGGCGGTCAGGCCGGTGTGCAGCGTGTGGGCAAGGTCCACCTCGTCTTCGACCACCAGGATGCGCATGCGGTGCAGCCTCGCACAGCGCCGGCCCGCCTTCCTGATCGGCCGGTCAGGTTGGGTCAGCCTCCGGTCAACGAGGTCCGGGCACGCTGGCGGCCGTCTCTTCGCCGCTGCTGAAAGGCCCTGTCGCCGATGTCCGTTGCTCAACGTAGCCCCGCCGAGGCCAGGACGGTCTCCCCTCCCGTACCCGCCCGTCGACGATCAGCGGGCCCGGCCGAAGCCGTGGTCGTCATCGCGCCCCTGGCGCTGACCATCGCTCTGGGGCTCTGGGGTATCCGCCGGAAGAACACCATGTGGGGGGACGAGGCCGTCACCTATCAGCTCGCGCACCGCGATCTTTCGCAGATATGGCTCACCGCCCAGCAGGTCGATCTGGTCCACGCTCTCCATTACGCCGTGATGCACGAGCTCTTCGGTCTCTTCGGCGGAGGGCTGCTGACCTTGCGGCTGCCGTCCGTGCTGGCCATGTCCGCGGCGGCGAGCGGCGTCGGGCTGCTGGGGCTGCGCCTGGCGGGACCCCGTGCCGGGCTGCTGGCCGGGCTGGTGTTCGCGCTGCTTCCCCAGGTACAGAAGTACGCGCAGGAAGGCCGTTCGTACGCCATGGTCTGTGCCCTCGTCACCTGGGCCACCTATGCGCTCGTGGCCGGCGTCCCGCAGCGCGTCCGGTGGCGGTGGGCGGTCTATGGCTGCACCATGCTGCTGGCCTGTCTGCTCCACGAGTTCGCGGTCCTCGCCCTGGTCGCCCACGGCGTCACCCTGGTCGTCTCCCGTGTGCCAGGACCGGTGCTGAGGGCGTGGAGTGCGGCGGCCGCGGGGGTGGTGGCCGGGCTGGCGCCGCTGGCGATCTGTAGTGCGGGGCAGTCGGGGCAGGTGTCCTGGATCGGGGGACCGGTGCGGCTTCCCGGTGTCCTGGCCATGGCGGTCGTGAGCGTGGCGTGTGCCCTGGCGTCCCTGGGGGCGAAGAGGCCCGTGCGGCTTTCCGTGCTGGCTGTGCCGATGGTGGTGCTTCCGGGCCTTCTGCTGCTGATCGCCTCGTTGGTCAAGCCCCTCTTCGTCGACCGGTATGTGCTCTACAGCAGTATCGGAATCGCGTTGCTGCTGGGCGCCTGGATGGATCACTTCCTCCGGCGGCAGCGGCGGTTTTCCCGCGTCGCGTGGATCGCTGCGGTCGCCGTACTGGCCGTACTCGTCCCGACGAGCCTGTCGCTGAGGACGCCCCAGAGCCGGACCAATGACGTCACGGCCATCGGCGCCGCCGTACGCGAGGAAGGCCGTCCCGGTGACGGGCTGCTCTATCTCTCCGACCAGTACCGGGCCTGGACCGCGGCCATTCCCGAGGACACCCGTTTCCTGACGGATCTGGCGCTGGCGCAGGATCCCGTTTCGTCCAACACGCTTGGCGGTGTCGAGGTTCCCGCCCAGGACATCGCGGCACGCATGCTGGACTTCGACCGGATCGTCGCGGTCCGCGACCCGGCGGGTGCGCACCCGCCGGCCGACCCGCGGGACGAAGCGAAGACAAGCACCCTGCGGCGCCACTTCCGCGAGTACGGAACAACCCATGTCAGCGGGGCGCGAGTCACCGTCTATGTCCGAGACCACGACCCGTCTCCGAAGGTCGGTCCTGGATCCGACAGCCCGGGAGCGAGCGGTGGGGTGGTGAGGTGACCGCGACTGATGCAGGCCCGGCCGGTACCACCGCCGTCACGCTGTCTCGCCCCGGAAGCCACGGACCTCGGCTTGCCGGTCGCTGCCGGCCATGGAGGGAAGAGATCACCGACACGATCGGTCGGCTCGACACCTTCCCGGACCCAGGCCGACCGACAACAGCCCGGGGAAATCCGGGACGTCGGGGATGTCGGCCCGCACACGCACCGCGACGACGAATGGGGCGGCAACGGAAGCTGACGACCGAGTGCTCGTACACACCAGCGCCGAACAGGAGTTGGCGACCGCCCACTGGTTGCTGTCCGCCCACCCCGCGCCCGTCCAGGCCCGCCAGGAATGGACCGACAGCAAGGTGGCGCTCCTGCCCCTCGGAACTCTGCGTGACGCGGTCGAGGAGTGGAGGCCGTTGGGCGTGGACTGTCTCGGCCGCGGCACCTATCTCGGCGTGCCGAGAGTGGACATCCGGGAGTTCGACCCGCGGACGTTCGTCTCGTACTGGGCGATGCCGTCGGCCGACGAGCTGTGCGTGCCGCTCAAAGTGGCTGGGCTCATCGCGGCGGGGAAGCGGGCACTTGTCGTTGAGGCCGTGGAGGGAATCGGACCCGAGTGACTCCCGCGACGAGATGGTCGTACGACCAAGGTCCCAGGTCGGGAGCGACTCCCGACAGGGGTCATCGCGGGCTGCGCACCTTACTCTGGCGACCATGGCCGCCCTCGAACCTCGCGACACCGGTGTCGCGGACACCGCCCCTGACCTGCCCACCGAGGCTGAGGCCGACGAGGGTGTGCTGAGTCGTTCGCATCGTGCGCTCAGTATCGGCATCGTCTCCGTCGTGCTGCTGATCGCCTTCGAGGCGACGGCCGTGGCGACGGCTATGCCGGTTGCCGCGCGGGAGCTGGATGGGGTGTCGCTTTACGCGTTCGCGTTCTCCGGGTACTTCACGACCAGTCTGTTCGGGATGGTGCTCGCCGGGCAGTGGTCGGATCGGCGGGGGCCGCTCGGGGCGTTGACCACGGGGATTGCCTCCTTCGCTGCCGGGCTGTTGGTCTCCGGGACCGCTGGGGTCATGTGGCTGTTCATTCTTGGGCGGGCCGTGCAGGGGTTCGGGGGTGGGCTGGTCATTGTCGCCTTGTACGTCGTTGTCGGGCGGGCCTATCCGGAGCGGTTGCGGCCGGCGATCATGGCGGCGTTCGCGGCCGGGTGGGTCGTGCCGTCCATCGTCGGGCCGCTTGCCGCCGGGGCGGTGACCGAGCGGTTGGGCTGGCGGTGGGTGTTCGTCGGGATTCCGGTGCTTGTGGTGTTTCCGCTGGCGCTCGCGTTGCCGCAGATACGTCGGCGGGCCTCCGGGGCGTTGCAGCAATCGACCTCCTTCGACCTGCGTCGGATTCGGCTCGCTCTCGGTATCTCCCTCGGGGCCGGACTGCTTCAGTACGCCGCCCAGGATCTGCGTCCCCTCTCCGTCGTTCCGGCCGTTGTCGGTGTCGCGCTGCTCGTGCCCGCCGTGGTCGGACTGCTCCCGCGCGGGACATACCGGGCCGCCCGTGGGCTGCCCTCCGTCGTGCTGCTGCGTGGCGTCGCCGCCGGGTCCTTCATCGCTGCCGAGTCCTTCGTGCCGTTGATGCTGGTCACCCAGCGGGGGTTGTCGCCGACGTTGGCCGGGTTCTCGCTCGCGGCGGGTGGGGGGACGTGGGCGTTGGGGTCGTGGGTGCAGTCGCGGCCGCGGGTTGAGCCGTATCGGGAGCGGTTGATGACGTTCGGGATGGTGCTGGTCGCTGCGGCGATCGCGGCGGCGCCGAGTGTGCTGATACCTGCCGTGCCGGTGTGGACCGTCGCCGTCGCTTGGGGCTTCGGCTGCTTCGGGATGGGGCTTGTCATCGCCTCGACCAGCGTGCTGTTGCTCCATCTCTCCGCCCCGGAGGAGGCCGGCACCAACTCCGCCGCTCTCCAGATCTCCGACGGCCTTTCGAATGTCCTGCTGCTCGCGGTGGGCGGCGCCGCGTTCGCGGCACTGGGCGGCGGCGCCGTGAGCCATGCGGCCACCGCGGCGAACGGCTCCCATCCGGCCGCCTTCGCCGTCGTGTTCCTGCCGATGGCGGGGGTGGCGTTGGTGGGGGCGTGGGTGACTACGCGGTTGCGAACCGAACCCCGATGACACCGAGTGGTACCGCGTAGTACCGTCGAGGCATGGCTGGACTGAACCTGCGGTTTACGGACGACGAGCTCGACGCGCTGCGCGAGCGCGCGGCGGCGGAAGGGCGCAGCATGCAGGCCTTCGCGCACGACGCGGTGATCGCGGCCATAAACGAGCACTCGCGACTGTTCAACGAGGCGGCTGATCACGTACTCAAGGCCAGCGCCGAGCTGAACCGGAGGCTCGCCTGATGCACTACCTCACCCTGTCCGAACTGCTGAACCTCGCGAAGCGGCTTGGAGCGGACGAGGTGCGTGACTACGGGCTCCTGGACTCGGCGCTGGCGCGTCCCCAGTCGAGCGTGTTCGGGCAGGACGCGTATCCGGACGTCTGGCAGAAGGCGGCGGCGCTGATGGAGTCCCTCGCCCGCAACCGCGCCCTCGTTGATGGGAACAAGCGCATCGCCTGGTACGCGACCTGGGTCTTCCTGCACATGAACGGGCACCCGTTGGACGCGGACTTCGACGTCGACGAGGCCGAGACGTTCGTACTCGATGTCTGCCAGGGCGCACTGGACGTTCCGAAGATCGCCGCCCAGTTGCCGCGCTTCGCGCGCTGACCCCGCCCGCGCTGTGAGCTGAGTCCCATCCACGAGTGACCCGGCGTAGTCCGCACGTTGACCCAGTCGGCCCGCCGGTAGGGTGGCCCGGTTGTCATACCCAGCCCAGCCGAGCCGCCCGACCCCCAACCGGAGACCGTGACTACCACCGCCGCCAGTACCGCCGCTGCCTCCTCCTCCCATCACCTTTCTCCCGCCTTCCCCGGTCGTGCGCCTTGGGGTACCGCCAGCAAGCTGCGTGCCTGGCAGCAAGGGGCGATGGAGAGGTATGTCCAGGAGCAGCCACGTGACTTCCTCGCGGTCGCCACGCCCGGCGCCGGGAAGACGACCTTCGCGCTGACGCTCGCTTCCTGGTTGCTGCATCACCATGTCGTGCAGCAGGTGACCGTGGTCGCGCCGACCGAGCATCTGAAGAAGCAGTGGGCCGAGGCGGCCGTGCGGATAGGGATCAAGCTGGACCCCGAGTACAGCGCGGGTCCGCTCGGCAAGGAGTACGACGGGGTCGCGGTCACCTACGCCGGTGTCGGCGTTCGGCCCATGCTGCATCGCAACCGCGTCGAGCAGCGCAAGACCCTCGTCATCCTCGACGAGATCCACCACGCCGGTGACTCCAAGTCCTGGGGCGAGGCCTGCCTCGAAGCCTTCGAGCCCGCCACGCGCCGGCTCGCGCTCACGGGTACGCCCTTCCGGTCCGACACCAACCCCATCCCCTTCGTGACGTACGAGGAAGGGAACGACGGGATCCGGCGGTCCTCCGCCGACTACACCTACGGCTACGGGAACGCGCTGGCCGACCACGTCGTGCGGCCCGTCATCTTCCTCTCCTACAGCGGCAACATGCGGTGGCGTACGAAGGCCGGTGACGAGATCGCCGCCCGGCTCGGCGAGCCGATGACCAAGGACGCCATCAGCCAGGCCTGGCGTACGGCCCTCGACCCGCGCGGCGACTGGATGCCGAGCGTGCTGCGCGCCGCCGACCAGCGGCTGACCGAGGTCAGGAAGGGCATCCCGGACGCCGGTGCCCTCGTCATCGCCTCCGACCAGGACTCGGCCCGCGCCTACGCCAAGCTGATCCGCGAGATCACCGGCACGAAGGCCACCCTCGTCCTGTCCGACGACACCGGCGCCTCGAACCGCATCGACAAGTTCAGCGAGGGCAACGACCGCTGGATGGTCGCCGTCCGCATGGTGTCCGAGGGCGTCGACGTGCCCCGGCTCGCCGTCGGCGTCTACGCCACCACCATCTCCACGCCCCTCTTCTTCGCGCAGGCCGTCGGCCGTTTCGTACGGTCCCGGCGGCGCGGCGAGACCGCCTCCGTCTTCCTCCCGACCGTCCCCGACCTCCTCACCTTCGCCAACGAGATGGAGGTCGAGCGCGACCACGCCCTCGACAAGCCAAAGAAGGACGGCGAGGAGGACCCGTACGCCGAGGAGGACAAGCTCCTCGCGGAGGCCGAGAAGCAGCAGGACGAAGACACCGGCGAGCAGGAGCAGTTCGCCTTCGAGGCGCTGGAGTCCGAGGCCGTCTTCGACCGGGTGCTGTACGACGGTGCCGAGTTCGGCATGCAGGCGCACCCGGGGAGCGAGGAGGAGCAGGACTACCTCGGTATTCCGGGGCTCCTCGAACCCGACCAGGTGCAGATGCTGCTCCAGAAGCGGCAGGCCCGGCAGATCGCGCACAGCCGCAAGAAGCCCGACGAGGAAGCGGACCTCCTCGAACTGCCCGCCGAACGGCGGCCCGTGGTCTCCCACAAGGAGATGCTGGAGCTGCGGAAACAGCTCAACACCATGGTCGGCGCGTACGTCCATCAGAGCGGCAAGCCGCACGGCGTCATCCACACCGAGCTGCGGCGGACGTGCGGAGGGCCGCCGAGCGCCGAGGCGACGGCCGGGCAGCTGCGGCAGCGGATCGCCAAGGTGCAGGAGTGGGCCACCCGCATGCGCTGACGCTGGGCGCTGTGCCCGGCCCGGTTTTTGGCGTCTGTCGTGCTTCGGGTGCGGGCCGTCTGTGGCTGGTCGCGCCCACGCGGCGGTAGCCGCAAATCGAATACAGCCCCGCGCCCCTTAGGACGTGCAGGTTGCCGCAAATCAGTCCAAACCGGAGTGGTCCGTACCGGGCAGTGCCCGGATTCTGGACGGAGCCTTCCGCTCAGCGAACCCGCTTCGCTACTGTCCCGCTACGCACACGCCCCGTGGCAGCGCCGCCGCGGAGCGCAGCCGTGAAGCGACTGAGCCCGGGACTCGCACCGGGCCGCCGGCCGATCGGCGGCCTCTGAAGCGCGTCGCCGACGGGACTCGGTGGCGCAACAGCCGCGAGGAGGCTGCCGACCTCACCACCAAAAGGAGTGGGCGTCGTGACCGCGGAGACCTCCCAGACGCTCGACCGGGGACTGCGTGTCCTCAAGCTGCTCGCCGACACGGATCACGGGCTGACCGTCACAGAGCTGTCCAACAAACTCGGGGTCAACCGGACTGTTGTGTACCGGTTGCTCGCGACACTTGAGCAGCACGCACTCGTACGCCGTGACCTGGGCGGCCGTGCCCGGGTCGGGCTCGGTGTGCTGCGCCTCGGCCGCCAGGTGCATCCGCTCGTACGGGAAGCGGCGCTGCCCGCGCTGCGGTCGCTGGCCGAGGACATCGGGGCGACCGCTCATCTCACGCTGGTGGACGGGGCGGACGCGTTGGCCGTCGCCGTGGTCGAACCGACGTGGACGGACTATCACGTGGCCTACCGGGCCGGCTTCCGGCATCCGCTGGACCGGGGGGCCGCCGGGAAGGCGATTCTCGCCGCGCGGCAGCGGACGGTGTCGGTGGACGAACCCGGATACACCCTGACGCACGGGGAGTTGGAGGCGGGGGCGAGCGGAGCCGCGGCGCCGCTGCTGGGGGTCACCGGGGTCGAGGGCAGCGTGGGCGTCGTGATGCTGGCGGACGCGGTGCCGGAACGGGTGGGACCGCGGGTGGTGGACGCGGCCCGGGAGGTCGCGGACGCGTTGCGCTGACGGCAGCCAGCCGTACGACTGCCCGCAGCCGAGCCTGTCCGCCCGCCCCGTTAGATTGATCCCGTGCTCTCTCGCCTCACGCGCCTCCAAGCCGTCGCCGTCTGTGCTCTGCCCGTCGTGGGTCTGATCGCCACGGCCCTGTTCGCGCCGCTGCCGTTCTCGGTGGCGCAGCCGGGGATGACGGCGAACGTTCTCGGTGCGGACCAGGACACCCCGGTGATCACGATCTCCGGGGCGGCCACCCGGGACACGAGCGGGCAGCTGCGGATGACGACCATCGAGGCGACGGGTCCTGACGCGCATGTCTCGCTCGGTTCGGTGATCGACGGCTGGTTCCGCACCGACCAGGCCGTCATGCCGCGCGACTCCGTCTATCCGACCGGGGACAACCTCAAGGAGATCGAGCAGCACAACGAGGCCCAGATGAAGGAGTCGCAGGACGCGGCGACCGAGGCCGCGCTGAACTACCTCGACCTCAGCGACAAGAACGTCAAGGTCACGCTGGAGCTCGCGGATGTCGGCGGGCCCAGCGCGGGTCTGCTGTTCACCCTCGGCATCATCGACAAGCTCGACGGCGACGGCACCGGCGGCGACCTCACGGGCGGCCGCACCATCGCCGGTACGGGGACGATCGACGCCGACGGGACGGTGGGCGCGGTGGGTGGCGTGGCGTTGAAGACGCAGGCCGCGCGGCGGGACGGGGCGACCGTGTTCCTTGTCCCCAAGGCCGAGTGCGGCGACGCGAAGTCGGAACTCCCCAAGGGTCTACGACTGATTCCGGTGACCACGCTGAAGAGCGCGGTGACTGCCCTGGTGGCACTGGAGAAGGGGACAGGCTCGGTACCGAGCTGCTGAGCCTCGTCCCCTGACTCCATACGTCAGTGGGCGTCGTCCTCCATGGGGTGCTGCCAGCGCAGGCCGGGGAAGCGGGCGAAACCCCGGTCGGCGGAGTAAAGGGTGGCTCCGTGTTCTATGGCGAGGGCGGCGAAGTAGGCGTCGGGGACGAGGTTGCCGCGAGCGCCGGCCTTGGCACACAGGCGCTCGAAGATGTCCCAGTGGCGTGGCCCCTCCTGCACCAGCGTGGCAACCGGCGTGCTCCGCACGTCACGGAGAAAGGCGAACGCCGTTTCCGGTTCGCTCGGCGGCTGGTAGATGCGCTGGTGGGTGACGATCCGCAGGAAGCCGCTGTCGATCACGCCGTTGTACCCGAAGGGCTCGTCCCCCCGCAGCCGCTCGATGAGCCAGGCGTGATACCGGTCGTGGTCCTTGCTGTCCTCGCGAAAGGCGTACACCAGGATGTTCACGTCGCAGATGATCATTCGAGGCCGTCCAGGAGGTCGCGCACCGAGGCGTTGTCGTCCAGGTTGATGCCGGGGCGCACCCCACCACGGCCGGGGTCGGTGGTCAGCTTGACGATGTTCTTCGCCGCCGCCACATCCCGCGCGAACGACGCCCGCAACGCATCCTCTATCACCGCACTGACCGTGACGCGCCTGCGTGCGGCCCGCAGCTTGGCTTCCTGGAGCAGGTCCTCTGGGAGGTCGACTGTTGTCCTCATGCACCCAAGCGTAAGCTCACTGCATCATGATGCGCCAAGGTGATTCAATGATGCGCGGATTTGACCGCCCCGCTTGCTGCCTCACCCGCCCTTGACGAACCCCTCCGCCTTCATCCAGTCCAACGCCACCTGATGCGGATCCTCCCCGTCCACGTCCACCTTCGCGTTCAGTTCCTGCGCCACGGAGTTGTTCAGCTTCTTTGTGATCGGGTCGAGTACGTCCGCGATCGCCGGCCACTTCTCCAGCGCCTTGGAGTTGATCTCGGGGGCGACGTTGTAGTTGGGGAAGAACTTCTTGTCGTCGTCCATCACGCGAGGTTCATGGACTTGATGCGGCCGTCTGTTGTGAAGACCTCTCCGAACGTGCAACTGCCCTTCTGTACCTGGGTGTAGATGATCCCGGTGTCCATCTGCGTGATGTTCGACGCCGGCACGCTCATCCCGTACGCCTTCTCCATGCCCGGCAGCCCGTCCGCCCGGTTGGCGAACTCGCTCTCCACGCACAGCGTCACGGCCTTCGGATCGGACTTGGACAGCGCGGCCACGTCCGACAGCGTCTTGGTGCCGTACTTCTTGAAGTTGGCCTGGTTCATGGCGAGGGCGTAGGTGTTGTTGAGGGCGGACGGGGACAGCCAGGTGATCCCGTTCTTCAGGTCCGCTTCCCGCACCGCCTGCCACTGTTCCTGCGGGTCGGCGATGGGCTCGCTGTTGCCGAGGTACGTGATCCACGCGGTGCCCGTGTACTCGTACATGCCGTCCGCGTCACCGGACTTGACGGCTTCCCGGGCCCCGATGGAGCCCTGGATCCCGGTCCGGTCGAGGACGTCCGCGCCGGCCGCCTCGAAGGCGATACCCATGATCGCGCCGAGGATCAGCTGCTCGGTGAACTCCTTGGAGGTGACGGTGAGATCGGCACCCTTGAGCGGCGCGCCCCGGCCGACGGTGCCGGGGCTGACGTCGTCGACCATGGGGGAGCCGCTGGTCAGTCCGCAGCCGGACGCCAGGACCAGTACACCGGCCACCACCAGACGGGCGCGCCTCAAGTCCCCACCTCCAACCCCCGTGGCCGCAGGAACAATTCGGCCAGTGAGGCCAGCCAGTCCACGAGCAGGGCGAGGCTGACCGTGAGGATCGAGCCGAGGACCAGCACCGGCATCCGCTGGGTGGTGATCCCGGTGGTGATCAGCACACCCAGGCCGCCACCTCCGCCGAAGGTCGCCAGCGTCGCCGTACCGACGTTGAGGACGAGGGCCGTACGGACGCCGGCCAGGATCAGCGGGACGGCCAGCGGCAGTTCGACCCTTCCCAGCACGCCCAGTTGGGACATGCCGATCCCGCGGGCCGCCTCCATCAAGGTGGGGTCGTTCGCCTTCAGGCCCGCGATGGTGTTCGACAGCACCGGCAGGACGGCGTAGATGGTGATGCCGATCAGGGCCGCCTTCTCGCCGGTGCCGAGCCAGATCACCAGCAGGGCCAGCAGGCCGATCGCCGGGGTCGCCTGGCCCATGTTGGCGATCGTCATGGCCACCGGGGCGGCCTTCCTGAACGCCCTGCGGGTCAGCAGGATGCCCAGCGGGATAGCGATGATCAGCACGAAGAACGTGGAGATCACGGTCAGTTGGATGTGCTGCCAAAGGGCCTTGGAGACCTGGCCGTTGGACAGGGCGTTCTCGGAGATGGCGTCCAGGTCCGCCTGGCTGAACCATAGCCAGGTCGCGAGGAGCAGCGCCACCAGCGCGGCGGGGAGGAAGGTCAGCTTCTGCCAGGTGACGCGGCGCTTAGGGGGAGCCGGAGCCGGAGGCGGCGGCGAGGTCTCGGCCTCTGTCCCTTCCTCCGTCTCCTCTTCCAGCTCGGGAGTCGTGGTCACGCCTTCAACTCCCCTCCGTCGCCCTCCTGCTCGGCGTGCGTCTGGGCGGCACGGGCCTCCTCCAGCTCGTGCTGGGCCTCCCTCGCCTCCAGCCGGTCGGCCTCCAGCAGTTCCTGCACGGAGTTCATGAGCGTCGCCATGTCGACGACACCGGTGTACTCACCGCGCCGCCCGGTCACGGCCACCCGCCCGGCGTTGTCCGTCAGCACCGCCTCCAGCGCGTCCCGCAGCGTCGCGTCCCGGGTCACCGTGTCGTGCACCAGCGTGCCCGCGCGGGCCAGCGAGCCCCGCGCCCGCATCAGGTCGCCGCGCCTGAGCCACTTGTAGGGGCGGCCGCGCTTGTCGAGGAGCAGGATCTCGTTCGTGCCGCTGTCCCGGAGCCGGTTGAAGATGTCCTGGAGGGGGTCTTCGACCGTCACCGTCGGATAGTCGGTGATCTCCACATCCCGTACGCGAGTGAGGTTCAGCCGCTTCAGCGCCGCACCCGCGCCCACGAAACCGGACACGAAGTCGTCCGCCGGGTTGGTGAGGATCGCCTCCGGGGTGTCGAACTGAGCGATGTGCGAGCGTTCGCGCAGTACGGCGATCCGGTCGCCCAGTTTGATCGCCTCGTCGAAGTCGTGCGTGACGAACACGATCGTCTTGTGCAGCTCGTGCTGGAGGCGGATCAGCTCGTCCTGGAGATGATCGCGGGTGATCGGGTCGACGGCACCGAAGGGTTCGTCCATCAGGAGTACGGGCGGATCGGCGGCCAACGCCCTTGCCACGCCGACGCGTTGCTGCTGGCCACCGGAGAGCTGACGCGGATAGCGGCCGTGGAACTCGCCCGCGTCGAGCCCGACGAGGTCGAGCATCTCCTCGACCCGGTCCCTGATCCGGGCCTTCGACCAGCCGATCATCCTCGGTACGAGCGCGATGTTCTGGGCGACCGTCATGTGCGGGAAGAGGCCGGACGACTGGATCGCGTACCCGACCTTGCGGCGCAGCTTCACCGGGTCGATGTCGGTGACGTCCTCGCCGTTGATGCGGATACGGCCGCCGGTCGGTTCGATCAGCCGGTTGATCATCTTGAGCGTGGTCGACTTACCGCAGCCGGAGGGGCCGACGAAGATGACGATCTCGCCCGCCTTGATCTCCATGTTGACGTTGTCGACGGCGGGATTCGGACTGCCCGGATACCGCTTGGTCAGGTTCTCCAGCTCGATGGAGGCACCGGAGGTCGTGGTCGCTGTCTCAGGCACGGATCCCCCTGGGAATGGTCAGCCGTCCGATCAGGACGTAGGCGGCGTCGAACAGCAGCGCCAGGACGATGATCCCGAGCGTGCCCGCGAGCACCTGGTTGAGCGCGTTCTTGCTGCCCAGCGAGCCGAGCCCGCGGAAGATCTCATTGCCGAGGCCGGGCCCGGAGGCGTACGCCGCGATGGCCGCGATGCCCATCAGCATCTGCGTCGAGACCCGGATCCCGGTCAGGATCGGCGGCCAGGCCAGCGGCAGCTCCACCCGTGCAAGGCGGGCCAGGCGGGACATCCCGATGCCCCTCGCAGCGTCCACCAGCGACGGGTCGACCCCCCGCAGACCGACGATCGCGTTGCGCACGATCGGCAGCAGCCCGTACAACGTCAGCGCGATCACCGTCGGCGGAACGCCCAGCCCCACGATCGGAATGAGCAGACCGATCATGGCGAGCGACGGAATGGTCAGGATGGCCGAGGTGGTCGTGGTCGCGAGGCTCCCCGCCCAGTCGCTGCGATAGGTGACCACACCGATCAGCACCCCGATCAGGGTCGCCACGACCATGCACTGGAAGACCGCGCTGGCGTGTTGATAGGCGTCCGTGAGCAACTGCTGATGCCGGTTGCCCAGGTACTCCCAGAAACTCACGCGGTCACCTCAAAGGTCTGTCAGGTCCTCTCCTGGTCCCAGGGCCTGTCCGGCGGATCAGGCCGGAGACGCCGGGCTTGGTGCGCACATCTGCCGCGTTGTCGTCGGTCGCCGACGCTCCGCGTCGACTCCCTCCTCCGCCTTGCAGCTGCACGCACCAAGCCCCGCTCACCCAAGCCGATCAGGCACCGTTACTTTCCTCCGGCCTGATCCGCCGGACAGGCCCTGGCCGCCTGCTCCACCAGCGGGATGATCCGCAGCGGAACGGGGTTCTCCATGACGATCGCCGTGGCGGCCCGGACGATCCCATCGAAACCCACGACCCGGTCGATCACCCGCTGGAGATCGGCGTTGGAGCGGGCCACGAGCCGGCACAGCATGTCCCCGCTGCCGGTGGTCGTGTGCAGCTCAAGGACCTCCGGCACGGTCGCCAAGTGCGCCCGTACGTCCGGACCTTGTCCCTGCCTGATCTGGAGCGTCGCGAACGCCGTCACGGGGTAGCCGAGCGCGGCCGGGTCCACCTGCGGACCGAATCCGCGGATGACGCCATTCGACTGAAGCCGGTCGAGCCGCGCCTGCACGGTCCCCCGGGCCACCCCCAGCCGCCGCGACATCTCCAGTACCCCGATCCGCGGCTCCCGCGCGAGCAGCACGATGATCCGCCCGTCGAGATGATCGATCGCCACAGCGGCCTCCGGAGTTGGTCATCCTGTACAGAACGCCCGCCGAGACGGACGTATGAATGGGCATATTGCCCAGCAGATACGCCAACTATTGCGCAGCTTGCAAGGCAGCGCGAGGCTTCGGGCATGACGCAGACCACACACCACACTCCCGACACCGCCCGGCAGGCAGACCCCTTCCCGGTCAAGGGAATGGACGCGGTCGTCTTCGCCGTGGGCAACGCCAAGCAGGCGGCGCACTACTACTCCACCGCCTTCGGCATGCGGTTGGTCGCCTACTCCGGACCGGAGACCGGCAGCCGCGAGACCGCGAGCTACGTTCTCACCAACGGCTCCGCCCGCTTCGTCCTCACCTCGGTGATCAGGCCCGCCACCCCCTGGGGCCACTTCCTGGCCGAGCACGTGGCCGAGCACGGCGACGGCGTCGTCGACCTCGCCATCGAGGTCCCGGACGCGCGCGCCGCGTACGAGTACGCCATCGAGCACGGCGCCCGCTCGATCGCCGAGCCGTACGACCTGAAGGACGAGCACGGCACGGTCGTACTGGCCGTGATCGCCACGTACGGCACGACCCGCCACACCCTGGTCGAGCGGACGGGCTACGACGGCCCCTACCTCCCCGGCTTCCTCCCCGCCGCCCCGCTCGTCGAGCCGCCCGCCCAGCGCACCTTCCAGGCCATCGACCACTGCGTCGGCAACGTCGAACTCGGCCACATGAACGAGTGGGTGGCCTTCTACAACCGGGTCATGGGCTTCACGAACATGAAGGAGTTCGTGGGCGACGACATCGCCACCGAGTACAGCGCGCTGATGTCGAAGGTCGTCGCCGACGGGACGCTGAAGGTCAAGTTCCCGATCAACGAACCCGCCATCGCCAAGCGGAAGTCCCAGATCGACGAGTACCTGGAGTTCTACGGCGGCGCGGGCGTCCAGCACATCGCGCTCAACACGAACGACATCGTCGGGACCGTACGGACCATGCGGGCGGCCGGAGTTCAGTTCCTCGACACCCCCGACTCCTACTACGACACCCTCGGCGAGTGGGTCGGCGACACCCGGGTCCCCGTCGACACCCTGCGCGAGCTGAAGATCCTCGCCGACCGCGACGAGGACGGCTATCTGCTGCAGATCTTCACCAAGCCGGTCCAGGACCGGCCGACCGTCTTCTTCGAACTCATCGAACGGCACGGCTCGATGGGCTTCGGCAAGGGCAACTTCAAGGCGCTGTTCGAGGCGATCGAGCGGGAGCAGGCGAAGCGGGGCAATCTGTGACCAGGCAGAACCTATGAACTCGTAGAACTTGCAACCACCCGCGGTGACTTGCGACTCTCATGTCCTGCGGCTGTCACGGGGGCGGCCACAGGGCATGGGAGGAATGGCCACATGGGGGAGACAGAGGCCGCCGCGACGACCGCGACCGTCGGCGAGCGTTTCGATCTCGACACGTCGTCCGAGCGGTGGCTGTGGCAGAAGAACACGCTCGCCGAGGGCACGGTGCTGCAGTCGTTCGCCTTCGACGAGGTGAACAAGCGGCTGTACGTCCTCCAACTGCGCGGCGGTGACGCCGAGTCGGGCGACCTGTGCCTGAACAAGCTCGACTACCAGGGCAAGCACCTCGGCCACATGTATCTGCGCGGCTTCGGGCACGGCGTCAGCATGGGCGTGCAGAACGCGGCCGACGGCACCGTCTGGATCTGGACCGAGGCGGCGTCCAACGCGAGCGGCTACGGCCAGGGCGTCACCCGGTTCCGCTTCTCCGCCGGGGCGACCCGCAAGGCCGACGACGTCAACGTCCGTTTCCCGATACCCGGTTCCACCAACAACCAGCCCTCGGTCTGCCAGGCGACGAACCGCATCGCCGTCCGCCACCGCGTCAAGGGCGTGGCCCGCTACCGCGTCTACGACCTCGACCCCTTCATCGCCGGCGACTACACGACCCACGTGGCCGACTTCCGCCAGGTCGGCGTCCACCCGGACCCGGAGATCCCGTTCCAGGGATACGCCTTGTGCGGCAACTACCTCTACCAACTCGCCGGCACGGCACACGAGGACAACACCTACCTCTCCTGCGTAGACATCCGCACCGGCGAACTGGTCCAACGCCTCCGCAGCCGAGCCGGCCGCTCCCTCACCTACCGCGAACCCGAGGGCGTAGCAGTCCGCCACACCCCAACTCCCCGCCTGCACCTGGGCTTCGCTTCAGGGGAGGCAGGGGAGCGCAGGTTCTCGGTCTTCTACAAGCCGCACAAGTAAGCAGGGCTGCGCCCCGATAGGGGCGCGGGGAACTGCGCGACCAGCCCCCACCGGCCCGCGGTCAACAAAACGCCTACCGCGCGGAGCGCTTCGCATCCATCACCGGTACATCCTCCAGCGACGGCTCCCCCAACGCCTCCAACGCCCCGTTCGCCAGCGGAGCGTGAAGCGGCGAGAAGTACGGGTTGATCCGCAGCGCCTCTTGCAGATGCCGCCGCGCAGACCCGTACCGCTCCAACTCCCGCTCGATCATGCCCCGGTGATACGCGTACAGCGCACTCCGCACCCCACCCCCGTGCACCCGGTCCGTCGCGATGTTCGCGAACCGCAGCGCCTCCTTGTCCTCCCCGGCCCGGTGCAGGGCCCAGCCGAGCGCGTCGGCCACCGCGATCCCCGGCTGCCGCATCCACTCGCCCCGCAGCCGCCGCATCGCCGCCCCCGCGTCCCCGTGGTCCGCCTCGAACACGCCGAGCACCAGCTCATCGTCGACCCCGCCGGCGGCGTTCTGCTGCACCCGCGTCCGCAGCAGGTCGTACTGCACGCGTGCCGCCTGATCCAGCCCCAGCGACTCGTACAGCTCGCCCAGTTCCAGTGCGTACTGCGGCGACGGCTGCTTGGCCAGCGCCACGCGATACGCGCTGAGCGCCTCCGACGTCCGGCCCAGTGCAGCGAGCGCCCGCCCCTGACCGGCAAGGGCGGCCCGCTGGTCGGGGTCGATGCGTACCGCCGCCTGGAAGTGCCGTAGTGCCGTCTCCCGGTCCCCGCGTTCCCAGGCGAGCTGCCCGGCGCGTTCCAGCCAGGCGGCCTGTTCGGCGGGCTGGGTCGCGGCGGCCGCGGCGTCGGTGAGCTGGGCGGCCGCGTCCTCGCGCCAGCCCCGGTCCCGGTAGACGGCGGCGGCCCGCGCCATCACGGCCGGTCCGGAGTGCAGCTCAAGGAGCCGGTCGAGGGTCCGCTTGGCCGCGTTGTAGTCGCCGAGCCCGGTGTAGGCGTCGATCAGCGGCGGGTACGACGTCCAGCGCTTCGGCGCCCGCTTCACCGCCGCCTCGCCCCACTTCTTCGCGGCCGGGAAGTCCCGGCGGGCGTTCGCGAGGGCGGCCAGACCCTCGAACGCCTCCGTGTTCCCCGGGGTCCCCTTCTCCCGCACCTTCAGAGACGTACTCAGCGCCTGCTCGGCCCTCGGGTAGTACCCCGCCTCCGCGGTCCGCCGCCCCTGCTCCACATAGGCCGCCCCGAGCACCGCCCACGACCGCGCGTCCTTGGGATGCGTGCGCAGGTGCGCCTCGCGGTCGCCGATCAGCAGCGCCAGGTCGGGCAGCGCGGCGGGCACCCCGGCACCGACCGCCGTCAGCGCCGCCGCCGGACCCTGCGCGGGCGCCGGTGCCGTCGCCTGCTGCGGGGCGGGCAGCAGCATCAGCGCCCCGCCGAGCACCACGCAGCCCGCGACGGAGGCGATCAGCAGCCGCCCGGCAAGGCGCGAGCGCCGGGGAGCCTCCTGGAGCTCCTGGGCGGCCGGGGCTTCCTGTTGGTTCTCCTGGCTCTCCATGGCGGACACTGTGCGTCAATACGACGACCACATCCCGGCATGCGAAGGGTGCCGCAGACGGGGTTCACACCGATGGCCCCGGGTGCGACGCTGTGATCATGAGCGGTTTCGAAGCGCGACCCGATGAAGACTCGGCAGCAGACTCCGCGGTGCCCGGACATCTCGTCGACCGTCTGCTGGCCGGTCTGCCCGCCGAGGCGATCCTCACCGACCCCGACATCACGGCCTCCTACGCCAACGACATGGCGAGCTTCTGCCCGTCCGGCGTCCCGGCCGTGGTCGTGCTGCCCCGCACGGTCGAGCAGGTCCAGCACGTCATGCGTACCGCCACGGAGTTGCGGATCCCGGTCGTCCCGCAGGGCGCCCGCACTGGCCTGTCGGGCGCGGCCAACGCCTCCGACGGCTGCGTCGTGCTGTCCCTGACGAAGATGGACCGCATCCTGGAGATCAACCCGGTCGACCGCATCGCCGTCGTCGAACCGGGCGTCATCAACGCCGCGCTCTCCCGCGCGGTGGCCGAACAGGGCCTGTACTACCCGCCGGACCCCTCCAGTTGGGAGATGTGCACGATCGGCGGCAACATCGGCACGGCCTCCGGCGGCCTGTGCTGTGTGAAGTACGGGGTGACGGCCGAGTACGTCCTCGGTCTCGAAGTCGTCCTGGCAGACGGGCGGTTGATGTCCACCGGGCGCCGTACCGCCAAGGGCGTCGCCGGGTACGACCTCACCCGCCTGTTCGTGGGATCGGAGGGCTCGCTGGGGATCGTCGTACGGGCGATTCTGGCGCTCAAGCCGCAGCCGCCCCAACAGCTGGTGCTGGCGGCCGAGTTCGCGTCCGCTACGGCCGCCTGTGACGCCGTGTGCCGGATCATGGCGGGCGGGCATGTGCCGTCCCTCCTCGAACTCATGGACCGTACAACGGTGAAGGCCGTCAACGACCTGGCCCACATGGGTCTTCCGGAGACCACCGAGGCGCTGCTCCTCGCGGCCTTCGACACCCACGATCCGGCCGCCGACCTGGCCGCGGTCGGCGCGCTCTGCGAGGCGGCCGGTGCCACCCAGGTGGTCCCCGCCGAGGACGCGGCCGAGTCCGAACTCCTGCTCCAGGCACGGCGGTTGTCGCTCACCGCGCTCGAAGCGGTCAAGGGCACGACGATGATCGACGACGTGTGCGTGCCCCGCTCCAAACTCGGCGAGATGCTAGAAGGGATCGAGCGGGTCGCCGAGAAGTACCAGCTCACCATCGGGGTCTGCGCGCACGCGGGCGACGGCAACACGCATCCGACCGTCTGCTTCGACGCGCAGGACCCCGACGAGTCCAGGCGCGCCCGCGAGTCCTTCGACGAGATCATGGCGCTCGGCCTGGAGCTCGGCGGCACGATCACCGGCGAGCACGGCGTGGGCGTCCTGAAGAAGGAGTGGCTGGCACGCGAGATCGGCCCGGTGGGCGTGGAGATGCAGCGGGCCATCAAGACGGCCTTCGACCCGCTGGGTCTCCTCAACCCGGGCAAGTTGTTCTGATCGTTCTGCAGTTCCCATTGATGGTCGCGGCTCACTCACCCCCGTCCTTCGACTCGTCGCTCGGCCAGGGGTCGCGCAGCCACAAGTCGTCGGCCGGGGTGGGCGCGAGCAGCTCGGCGAGGCCGTCGTCGATACCGAGCTGCTCGGCCTCAGAGCCCGGGGGGACCGCCCGCAGCGTGCGCTCCAGCCAGGCCGACACCTGGGCCGAGGGTGCCTCCAGAAGGGCGTCTCCGTCGGGTGAACTCAGCGCCATCAGGACGACGCTGCGTCCGTCGACCTTCGTCGGCCACACCCGTACGTCCCCGTGCCCGCACGGCCGGAACACGCCCTCCACGAGGAGCTCCCGGGCGAACGTCCAGTTCACCGGCAGCTCGGAGTTGATGTGGAAGGTGATGTGGACGGCGAAGGGGTCGTCCGTCCGGTAGCTGAGCCGGGCCGGGACCGGGATGCTGCGCTCGGGGGACAGGATGAGTTTGAGCTCCAGCTCCCGCTCTACCACGCTGTGCATGTGGTGCCTTTCCTCTCTGTCACGGGGCCCAGTGTCGGGCCCGTACGAGTGAGAGGGGGGAGGGGGCGGAACCATTACGCGGGTTCGCGGAAGTTTTTTGAGGCCTGCGAAACGAAGTGCTCAAAAGGGGTGGGTCCAGTGGGACTGGCGGTGGGGGTTGCCCGCGTCTGATAGATGTGGAGGCCCCCAGATGACCCCCGAGCAGATACGGGACGACGGACATGAGCGCCCCAACCCCGGCCCCCGGTGACGACAGGCCCCGCGAAGGCTATTACCCGGACCCTTCCATTCCCGGATATGTCCGGTACTGGAACGGCGCCTCCTGGGTGCCGGGCACCAGCCGCCCGGCACCGCTCGACGGCGAGCCGCTCGCGCCGCCGGCCGGCGTGGACCCGGGGCCCGCGCCCCAGGTCGAGGAGACGGGCCCGCACTTCTTCGACGAGGAAGCCGCGCCCGTCTCGCCCGCCGAGGCCCAGCACGGCAGCCGGCCCGAACCGGCGTCCGCCTGGGGCGCCGACCGCTCCCGCCAGTCCGGCTTCGGCGGCGACCAGGACCGCCGTGTCTCGTGGGGCTCCCCGCAGGGCGCCGACCCGAGGGTGCCCGCCGAGGCGTCGGACCGGCAGCCCGCCCTGCCCGCCCAGCCGGACGGCTCGGCGGCCAACCCGCCCGCCGAGGGGGCGAGTTCGGGTGACGTGCCCTCCGACGGGACGTTCCTCTTCCGCCGTCCGACGGCCGGTCCCGCGGCGCGTAGCGCGGGCACACCAGGCATTCCCGCCCCCGCCGACCCCACCCCCGACGACGGCACCATGACCTTCCGCGCGCTCTCCCCGCGCACAGGGCAGCAGGGCGGGGCGGGCGGCGCGCAGGCGGGGAGCACGGGTGCGCCCGACGGCGCGCAGAGCGGCGCTTCCGCCGCTCCCGGCTTCGGCGCCGGAAAGGCCGCCGCCGACCGCGCGGCAGCGGCCCAGCCGGGCGCCCAGGGGGCCGTCTCCGGCCCGCAGAGCCCGCAGCAGTCCGCCGCGTCCGGAGCCGGTCTCCCGGGCCTCCAGCAGCCGGGCCCGGTGGTGCCGCAGCAGCAGGGCGCTTCCCAGCCGGTCACCCCCATGGCGACCGGCACGGGCGGCGGCCAGCCCTCCTGGGCGCAGCAGGTGCACCGGCTCGCCGGGGAGGACCAACCGGTCGCGCCCTGGAAGCCGCCCGTCGAGGACGTGTTCCAGGCGGCCGCCCGCCGCCAGGCAGCGGCCCGTCCCGCAGGCCTCGGCAAGCGCCTTGCCGCCCGGCTCGTCGACACCCTGGTCCTCGGCGGCGTCACCGCCGTGGCCGCCGTGCCGCTGGGCACCAAGGCGCTCGACCACGTCAACGAGAAGATCGACGCGGCCAAGCTCTCCGGCGAGACCGTCACGGTCTGGCTGCTGGACGGCACGACGTCGGTCTACCTCGGCATCGTCCTGGCCGTCCTCCTCGTCGGCGGCGTCCTCTACGAGGCGCTGCCCACCGCCAAGTGGGGCCGCACGCTGGGCAAGAAGCTGCTGGGCCTTGAGGTGCGGGACATCGAGGGCCACGAGCCCCCGACCTTCGGCGCGTCCCTGCGCCGCTGGCTCGTCTACAGCGTGCCGGGGCTGCTCGGCATCGGTGTCGTGGGGGTCGTATGGTGCCTGTTCGACAAGCCGTGGCAGCAGTGCTGGCACGACAAGGCGGCGCATACGTTCGTCGCGGGATGAGCGGGTACGGCGTAAGGACCAGTTGATTCCGTACCTCCAACAGCCGCTCGCCGGATGCGGAGCCGGAGGGTTCGCGGTCGACTCGGGCCATGAGCAGCGAACCGCCTCCCGGCTCCGGCCAGCCGCCGGAAGAGGACCCGTTCAGGAAGCAGCCCCCGCCCGAGCAGGGGTCCGGCTCGCCGTACGACGCGCCCTACGGCGGCGGGCAGCAGCCCCCGTCCTACGGCGGTGACCCCTACGGCGGCGGCTCGTACCCCGGTGAGCCCGGCGATCCACTGGCCGGCATGCCCCCGCTCGCCGACAGCGGTAAGCGCACTCTGGCCCGGATCATCGACATGATCCTGGTGGCCGTCGTCGTCTGGCTGCTCACCTGGGCGTTCGGGGTCGCCGAGTACACGGTCGACACGGACGACATGGAGTACGGGAAGGTCTTCGGCCGGGACCTCGTCGGCGCCGTCCTCTACATCGCGTACGACACCGTCATGATCGTCAAGTCCGGTCAGACGCTCGGCAAGAAGTGGCTGGGCATGCGGGTGGCCAACCTCGACAACGGCTCCACGCCCGCCGTGCAGACCGCGCTGATCCGCTCGGCGGTGCTGTGGATCCCGTTCGCGTTCTGCTGCGCCTGTGTCTGGACGGCGATCGCGGGCGGCTGGAGCTACTTCGACAAGCCCTACAAGCAGGGTCTGCACGACAAGGCGGCCAAGACGGTGGTGGTCAGCACCGGCTGACGCGACGACAGGCCCTGGGGGCGCATGCAGAAGGCGGGTCCGTGAGATGTGGACCCGCCTTCTTGTGTCTGCGTTGGAGGGAGCTGCTTCTTGTGTCCGGCGTCGGGGGAGGGAGGGGAGCTCCCCGGCGTCAGGAGGCTGCCCGCTCGCGTACCGGCTCGTGGGTCGGCAGCGCGGTGACGGAGGCCGCCACGGGCTCTGGTGCGGGGGGTTGTTCGGCGATGGCCGGTGCGGGCTTCGGCAGCGGAACCGTCATGGAGACGAGCAGTCCCAGAGCGAGTGCCGCGAAGGTGATGATCGCGATCCCCACACCCGAACTCGTCTGTGACAGCAGCAGCATGGCGAGGGTCGAGAAGATCACGGTGCACGAACCGTAGGCGAGCTGTGCGGCGGTCGGACGAGGCGCGGTCGGACGAGGCATGGCAATCGAGTCCTCGTAAGAATCGGGGGTGATATGGGGGAGTCGGCCTGGCTTTCCGCCGACATCCGGGCGTTCCGCCAATCGACCCTAATCGCCTGCATGCCCGAGCGGAACGAACAGTAAGCGTGACCTAACCAACAGTGCCGGTGCACGGGGGGCGCACGGAGTCATACCGTCCACGAAGTGGACGTACCCGCGCGCCCGTTGAGCGCTACCCCCGCCGTCCGTAAAGCGGACCTCAACTCCGCATAGTGCACTTGACCTGCTCAAGTCAAGGTCTGTCTTTTCTCGCAAACCAGTAGTCAAATGTCGTCACTTGACTACACGCGTATACCGCGCGCGGATGCCTTCTGCTGACCAGGGCCCCCAAATTTCCGCGCGGGCGGGCGCGGGGGAGGATCTCAAGTGACCAGCAGAACCTGGACGTTCAGATCGGCCGCGATGGTCGTCGCACTCGCGGCGGCCACCGCCACGTTCTC
The DNA here is from genome assembly GCF_058544905.1 of Streptomyces sp. JLBG701. Classification (NCBI taxonomy): domain Bacteria; kingdom Bacillati; phylum Actinomycetota; class Actinomycetes; order Kitasatosporales; family Streptomycetaceae; genus Streptomyces; species Streptomyces sp. JLBG701. Next base: position 4,405,385 of record NZ_CM178588.1, on the reverse strand, counting down.
GACGTTCGCCGTGGCACAGGCCGACACACCGGCCGACACCGCGGCAGCAAACCGACACGACCCACAGTCGGTCAAGAGTGTGGAGCAGGAGCACGACCTCGACGGTCCGCTCTCCAAGACCCAGGAAGCTCAGCGCCAAGAAGCCCTGGAACAGGTCATATCCGGCGCCGCCACGGTCAAGGACCGTGACGGTTCCAAGGTCGTCCAGCTCAAGAGCAAGAAGGGCGACAGCAAGTACGTCGAACTCGGCCGCGAGCAGACCGACAAGATCTTCACGATCCTGGTCGAGTTCGGCGACCAGATCAGCGAGTACGGCGGCACCGTCGGCCCGCTGCACAACGAGATAGCCGAGCCGGACCGCACCCAGGACAACAGCACGGCCTGGCAGGCGGATTACAACCAGGCGCACTTCGAGGACCTCTACTTCGGCGACGGCACCGCGTCGATGAAGTCCTTCTACGAGAAGCAGTCCTCGGGCCGCTACTCGGTCGAGGGCGCGGTCGCCGACTGGGTCAAGGTCCCCTACAACGAGGCCCGTTACGGCTCCAACGACTGCGACACCTGCGCCTGGAACGCCGTCCAGGACGGTGTCACCGCGTGGGTCGCCGGCCAGGAGGCCGCGGGCGAGTCCGACGCCGACATCAAGGCGGCGCTGGCCGAGTACGACCAGTGGGACCGCTACGACTACGACGGCGACGGCGACTTCAACGAGGCCGACGGCTACATCGACCACTTCCAGATCGTGCACGCCGGCGAGGACGAGTCCGCGGGCGGCGGCGCCCAGGGCGCGGACGCCATCTGGGCCCACCGCTGGTACGCGTTCGGCACCGACGCCGGGGCCACCGGCCCCGACAACAACAAGCTCGGCGGCGCCCAGATCGGTGACACCGGCATCTGGGTCGGCGACTACACCATCCAGCCGGAGAACGGCGGACTCGGCGTCTTCGCCCACGAGTACGGTCACGACCTCGGTCTGCCGGACCACTACGACACCACCGGCGGCGGCGAGAACTCCACCGGCTTCTGGACGTTGATGTCCTCCGGTTCCTGGCTCGGCACGGGCCAGGACAGCATCGGCAACCTGCCCGGTGACTTCACCGCCTGGGACAAGCTCCAGCTGGGCTGGCTCGACTACGACGTGGCGAAGGCCGCGACGGCGTCGAAGCACAAGCTGGGCGTCGCCGAGTACAACACGAAGAACGCGCAGGCCCTCGTGGTCGAGCTGCCGGAGAAGACGGTCACCACCGATGTCGTCACCCCGGCGCAGGGCGCGACCCAGTGGTGGAGCGGCAGCGGCGACAACCTCGCCAACACGCTGACCCGTTCCGTCGACCTGACGGGCAAGACCTCCGCCACGCTGACGCTCGACGGCTGGTGGGACATCGAGGCCGGCTACGACTACCTCTACACCGAGGTGTCGACCGACGGCTCCAACTGGACGGCCATCGACGGCACCGCGGACGGCGTGGCCCTCGGCCGCGACGCCAGCGGCAAGCCGGCGCTCGACGGCACCACGGAGGCGTACAAGAAGCTGTCCTTCCCGCTCGACGCCTACGCGGGCCAGAGCGTCCAGCTGCGCTTCCGCTACGCCACCGACGGCGGCGTGGCCCAGAAGGGCTTCGCGGCCGACGAGATCACCGTGACCGCCGACGGCGCCACCGTGTTCGCGGACGACGCGGAGAGCGCGGACGCGGCCTGGACGGCCAAGGGCTTCTCCCGTATCGGCGCGTCCATCACGGACGACTACGCCCAGTACTACATCGCCGAGAACCGCCAGTACGTGTCGTACGACAAGACCCTCAAGGTCGGCCCGTACAACTTCGGCTTCTCGACGACCCGTCCGTCCTGGGTGGAGCACTTCCCGTACCAGAACGGCCTGTTGATCTGGAAGTGGGACACCTCCCAGCTGGACAACAACACCAGCGCCCACCCGGGCACCGGTCTGGTCCTGCCGGTGGACTCCCACCCGACCGCGCTGAAGTGGTCGCAGGGCACGCTGATGCGCAGCCGTATCCAGTCCTACGACTCGCCCTTCAGCCTGTTCCGCACGGACGGTCTGACGCTGCACAACGCGGACGTCGAGACCAAGATCCCGTCGAAGGCCGGTGTGTCCACGTTCAACGACCACACCAGCACGTACTACGACACGACGACCCCGCTCGCGGGCGTCAAGATCACTGACACCAACACCAAGATCAAGATCGTCAAGGAGGCCCTGAACGGCTCCACGATCACGCTCCTGGTGGGCCCCGCGGTGAAGTAGTTCGCATCCGCGCAGGTCACAGCACGATTCGGCGGCAGCCCCTGGCGGGTTGCCGCCGTTCGTGTTTAGGTGCGTCCTGTGGCTCTCTTATTGACACCGACGCACACGGGGGTGTGACCGCATGGCCGCAGGGGGTTTCTGCAAGCTGCCGACCGGCAGCGTGGTGGTGGCGCTGAACCTGCCCATTCCCTCGGGTCCGGGCGGCGACTGTGTGCGTGTCCTGGTGCACGCCCGCAACCGTGCCCGCGCGCTGACGAGGCTGCGCAATCTGGGCATGCGGGCGGTGTACCTGCGCGGCAACGCGGCACCCCCGACCCCGGACGAGATCACCGCGGTCCTGCACCACCCCGACGGCCTCATATGGCGTATGGCGCCTGACAACGCTGTCGTCGTGGGTCCCGAGCTCGTACAGGAGCTGTGGCACCCGATCAAGGCGCTGCTGCGCCGCCCGGCGGCACCGGCGTAGGCGGGCGCGCCGGGCCCCTTAGGCGACGACCGGCTTGCCGGTGAGCTCCACGCCCGCCGCCCGCAGCTCCTCCAGCGTCCGGTCGGTGCTCTCCTCGCTCACCCCGGCCGTCAGGTCCAGCAGGACGTGCGTACGGAAGCCCTCCCGGGCGGCGTCCAGGGCGGTGGCCTTCACGCAGTAGTCGGTCGCGATCCCGACGACGTCGACCTCGTCGATCTCCCGGGCCCGCAGCCAGTCGCCCAGCTTCACGCCGTTCTCGTCGGCGCCCTCGAAGCCGCTGTAGGCCGCCGAGTACGCCCCCTTGTCGAAGACGGCGTCGACCGCGCCGGAGGCGACCGCCGGGGCGAAGTTGGGGTGGAAGCCCACGCCCTCCGTGCCGGCGACGCAGTGCGCGGGCCAGGAGTGGGCGAAGTCGGGGTTGTCGGCGAAGTGGCCGCCGGGAGCGATGTGGTGGTCGCGGGTCGCCACGACATGCCGGTAGCCGGCGGGCGCCTGCCCGATCAGCTCGGTGATGGCGGCGGCCACATCGGCACCCCCGGCCACCGCGAGGCTGCCCCCCTCGCAGAAATCGTTCTGCACGTCTACGACGATCAAGGCGCGGCGCATGGTCGGTGTCCTTCGACTGAGAGGGTCGCTAGGGAGGGGTGCGGGCCCGGCCGGTGATGAACCTCCGAGCCTACGGACTTCGGGTGCGGTGCGGGAAGGGGCAATCAGGGCGGGCGGGTGGGAAAGGCTCGTGGGCGGTGAGGGCTCGCGGTCGTAGAAGAGGTCGTAGAGGCGGTCGAAGAGCTTGCGCTCTAGCTACCCGACCGTCCGTGTACGTACTCCGTCGGGATGACCGGTTCGCCGCGTGACAGCTGGGTCGCCGACAGGGGCAGGTTGGCGCGGGCGGCCGTGTGGCGGTCGCGTACGACGTCGAGGGGCTCGCGGGCGACCACCTCGCCGCCCTTGACCAGCTCGACCAGCAGCTGGCGGTCCGCGAGCTCGCCGGGCACGGCCCCGGTGCCGATGACCTCGGCCTCCGCGATCCCGTCGCCGTCCAGGCGCCGCGCGGCCCACTTGCGGCCGCCGATGGACGTCTTGCCGCCGGTCGACTTCTTCGCCACCGGCTGCAGCGGGGCCTTCGGGTCGGCGGACTCGGCGCGGGCGACCAGCTTGTAGACCATCGAGCAGGTGGGGTGGCCGGATCCCGTCACCAGCTGCGTGCCCACGCCGTACGCGTCCACCGGCGCCGCGGCCAGCGAGGCGATCGCGTACTCGTCGAGGTCGGAGGTGACGATGATCCGCGTCTTGGACGCGCCCAGCTCGTCCAGCTGCTGGCGCACCCGGTGGGCGACGAGCAGCAGGTCACCGGAGTCGATGCGGACGGCGCCCAGCTCGGGACCGGCGACCTCGACTGCCATGCGGACGGCCTCGGTGACGTCGTAGGTGTCCACCAGCAGGGTGGTGCCCCGGCCGAGCGAGTTCACCTGCGCCTGGAAGGCGTCCCTCTCGTGGTCGTGGAGGAGGGTGAAGGCGTGGGCGGAGGTGCCGACGGTCGGGATGCCGTAGCGGAAGCCGGCGGCCAGGTCGGAGGTGGTGGCGAAGCCGCCGACGTACGCGGCGCGCGAGGCGGCGACCGCGGCGAGCTCGTGGGTGCGGCGGGCGCCCATCTCGATCAGGGGGCGCTCGCCGGCGGCGGAGGACATCCGGGAGGCGGCGGCCGCGATCGCCGAGTCGTGGTTGAGGATGGACAGGATCACGGTCTCCAGCAGCACGCACTCCGCGAAGGAGCCCTCGACCCGCATGATCGGCGAGCCGGGGAAGTACACCTCGCCCTCGGGGTAGCCCCAGATGTCACCGCTGAAGCGGTACGAGGCGAGCCACTCCTGGGTCTCGTCGTTGACGATGCCACGCTCGCGCAGGAAGCCGAGGACGTTCGCGTCGAAGCGGAAGTTCTCGACCGCGTCGAGCACCCGCCCGGTGCCGGCCACGACGCCGTAGCGGCGGCCGTCCGGCAGCCGCCGGGTGAAGACCTCGAACACCGACCGCCGCTCGGCGGTGCCCGCCTTCAGCGCGGCCTGCAGCATCGTCAGCTCGTACTGGTCCGTGAAGAGCGCCGTCGAGGGAACGTCCACCGGCAGTCCAAGGTCCGCTACGTCCACGAAGCCTCTCCTAGCTCTGACTCTCCGGGTGCCTCCGGCGTCCGCCGGGGGTCCGGGGGTTGTCCCCCGGTGTGTGCAGCATGACTACGGATGCTACCCCCATCTCGTCAGTCTGACGATTTGGGGTCGGTCATGGATTGTCATGGGGTTGGTCACATGCCGGTTTGTGCGACCACCCCCCTGCGGTGGCAGCATGGGCCATGTGACGTCACCCGCTCCCCTTGAGATCGAACGCACCGAGTCGGCGGAGGAGGTTTTCGCCGTACCCGAGCCCGACGTCCCCTGGGTCACGATCGTCCACAACGACCCGGTCAACCTCATGAGCTACGTGACGTATGTCTTCCAGGCGTACTTCGGCTACTCCAAGGACAAGGCCACCAAGCTCATGCTCGACGTCCACCACAAGGGCCGTGCGGTCGTCTCCAGCGGCAGTCGCGAGGAGATGGAACGCGACGTGCAGGCCATGCACGGCTACGGTCTGTGGGCCACCCTCCAGCAGGACCGGAAGTAGCGACACAACCCGATGCCAGGACAATTCGAACCGCTCCCCGGCGGCGGCGCGGCCGTCGCGCTCGACGACGTCGAGATCTCCATCATCCGGTCGCTGGCCGTGCAGCTCCTGGAGCTCATCGGCCCCGGCCCGGGCGAGGAGACCTCCGAGGACCCGCTCGCCGAGCTCTTCGCCGAGGGTCCCAGCGAGCCGCCGTCCGACCCGGTGCTGCGCCGCCTCTTCCCGGACGCCTACAGCGACCCCGAGCACGCGCCCGCGCCGCAGCAGGCGGAGGAGCAGCGGGCGTACTCCGCGGAGTTCCGCCGCTTCACCGAGAACGACCTCAGGGCCGCCAAGCGCGAGAGCGCCCTCACGGTGATCCGCTCCCTGGACGCGCTGACGTCCGCAGGTGACGGCGGGGCGGTCCTCAAGCTGACCGCCGAGGAGTCCAAGCGGTGGCTCGGCGCTCTCAACGACCTGCGCCTGGCGATCGGTTCGCGGCTCGACATCACCGACGAGGAGGACATAGACCTCCTCTACCGGCTCCCGGACGAGGACCCGCGCAAGCCGATGGTGATGGCGTACCTGTGGCTGGGCGGGCTGCAGGAGACGCTCGTCTCCACGCTCATGCCGTGAATACTCCCGGTATGTGACGTTTCTGTGTTCGCTCAGCGGACGCTCAAATCCGGATAACGATCGCGTCACCGCCGCGGCCACGTATGCGGCTGCGGGTCGCCCTTTGTCCGGTTCTTCCTGTGGTGTGCGCCACAAGTCGCACAGTCGATCAACATTGCGGCCGTGATAAATCCTCTCCGGGGGGATCGAAACCCGATGGAAAGGCGCACCACATATGACCTCGTCGCAGGTCACCCCTGAGGAGGGGTACGAGCGGGGCCTCGGCAGCCGTCAGGTCCAGATGATCGCGATCGGCGGCGCCATCGGCGTCGGCCTGTTCCTGGGAGCCGGGGCGAACATCGCCAAGGCCGGCCCCAGCCTGATCTTCATGTACGCCCTCGCGGGCGTGATCATCTTCTTCATCATGCGAGCACTCGGCGAGCTGCTCCTGTACCGCCCGGTCTCGGGCTCCTTCGCGGAGTACTCCCGCGAGTTCCTCGGCCCGTTCTTCGGCTACTTCACCGGCTGGACGTACTGGCTGATGTGGGTCGTCACCGGCATGGCCGAGCTGACGGCCGCCGCGATCTACGTCAACTACTGGTTCCCGTCGGTCCCGCAGTGGGTCACGGCCCTGGTCTTCCTGGTCGTGCTCTTCGCCGCCAACCTCATCTCGGTGAAGCTGTTCGGCGAGATCGAGTTCTGGTTCTCGATGGTCAAGGTCACCGCCCTGATCGGCATGATCGTGATCGGCCTAGGCGTCCTCACCTTCGGCTTCAGCAGCGCCGGTGACACGGCCGCGGTGTCCAACCTCTGGGCCTTCGACGGTTTCTTCCCCAAGGGCATCGGCTCGTCCCTGATGACCCTCCAGGGCGTCATGTTCGCCTACCTCGCCGTCGAGCTCGTGGGCGTCACCGCGGGCGAGTCCGAGAACCCGGAGAAGACCCTCCCCAAGGCGATCAACACCCTCCCGTGGCGCATCGCCCTCTTCTACGTCGGCGCCCTCACCGTCATCCTCTGCGTCGTGAAGTGGACCGAATTCGCCCCGGGCGTCAGCCCGTTCGTCGAGGCGTTCGCGAAGATCGGCATCCCGGCGGGCGCGGGCATCGTCAACTTCGTGGTGTTGACGGCGGCCCTGTCCTCCTGCAACTCGGGCATGTACTCCACGGGCCGCATGCTGCGCACCCTGGCCGACAACGGCGAGGCCCCCAAGGTCTTCAGCAAGCTGTCGTCGACGAAGACCCCGGCGTTCGGCATCACCGTCTCGGTGCTCTTCATGGGCATCGGCGTGATCCTGAACTACATCGTCCCGGAGAAGGCCTTCGGCTACGTCGTCTCCGTCGCCACCGCGGCCGGCATCTGGACCTGGCTGATGATCCTGATCAGCCACGTCCTCTACCGCCGCGCGGTCGACGCGGGTCGCCTGCCGGCGTCGTCGTTCCCGGCGCCGGGTGGCGCGAAGTGCTCGTACGTCGCCATCGCGTTCCTTCTCTTCGTCACCTGCCTCATCGCGTACGACGCCGACTCCCGGGTCTGCCTGTATGTGATGGCCGGCTGGGCTGCCGCGCTGGGTGTCGGCTGGGCTGTGCTGAAGAGTCGTAACCCCGAGATCGCCGAGCGGCGGGAGCCGGAGTTGGAGGACTTCGAGAAGGTCGGATAGATCGTCGTTCGGCTGCGGCGCCGTCGTGGCTGGTCGCGCAGTTCCCCGCGCCCCTTAGGTGGGGAGACTGGTCCGGCATTTGAGCTGCCCCGTACCACCCTTCGGTACGGGGCAGCCCCTTTGCTTATCCTGCTGGACATGCTGACCATCACCCAGGCCCTCGTCGACCAGATCATCGCGCACGCCCGCGAGGACCATCCCGACGAGGCGTGCGGGATCATCGCGGGCCCCGAGGGGTCCGACCGGCCGGAGCGGTATGTGCGGATGCTCAACGCCGAGCGGTCGCCGACCTTCTACCGGTTCGACGAGAGCGAGCACAAGAAGCTCGCCGACGAGATGTGGGACGCCGACGAGGAAGCGGTGGTCGTCTACCACTCGCACACGGCGACCGAGGCCTACCCGTCCCGCACCGACATCTCGTACGCGCATGAGCCCCAGGCCCACTACGTCATCGTCTCGACAGCGGACACGGACGGCCTCGGAGATTTCCAGTTCCGCTCGTTCCGGATCCTGGAAGGCGTGGTGACGGAGGAGGAGGTCAAGGTGGTGGAAACATACTGATCTCACACAGTGGATGAATTCCGTCCGATATGTGAGATCACACTCCGGGCCCAGGACCGGGAATCGATACGATGACCCCATGGTTCTGAACGACGTGAGCGACAAGGCGCCGAGCGTGCTGCTCGTGGCGCGGTTGCACGTCGATCTGTGCAGGCTGAACAGCGCCATCTGTTGACGTTCCCTGCCGCAGTACGGCCGTGAGCCGCGGCGCGCCGCGCCGCGCGCCCACCCTTCCCCACCTTCCGACAGGAGCCCGCAACCATGGCCATCGAGGTCCGCATCCCCACCATCCTCCGCCAGTACACCGACGGTCAGAAGGCGGTGGAGGGCCAGGGTGAGACCCTCGCCGACCTCTTCGCCGATCTGGAGAGCCGGCACGCGGGCGTCCAGGCCCGCATCGTGGACGAGGGCAAGCTGCGCCGCTTCGTCAACGTCTACCTGAACGACGAGGACGTCCGCTTCCTCGACGGCATCAACACCAAGCTCGCCGACGGCGACACCGTGACGATCCTGCCGGCCGTGGCCGGCGGCATGGCCTGATCCTCGATGCGCTACGACTCCCCGCTGGCCGCGGTAGGCAACACCCCCCTGGTACGCCTGCCGCGGCTCTCGCCGTCCGCCGACGTCCGTATCTGGGCGAAGCTGGAGGACCGCAACCCCACCGGCTCCGTCAAGGACCGCCCGGCCCTGCACATGATCGAGCAGGCGGAGAAGGACGGCCGGCTCACCCCCGGCTGCACGATCCTGGAACCGACGAGCGGCAACACCGGCATCTCGCTCGCGATGGCGGCCAAGCTCAAGGGCTACCGCATGGTGTGCGTGATGCCCGAGAACACCTCGCAGGAACGTCGTGACCTGCTCGGCATGTGGGGCGCCGAGATCATCTCGTCCCCCGCGGCGGGCGGCTCCAACACCGCCGTACGGGTCGCCAAGGAGATCTCCGCCGAGCACCCCGACTGGGTGATGCTCTACCAGTACGGCAACCCGGACAACGCGGGCGCCCACTACGCCACGACAGGCCCGGAGATCCTCGCGGACCTCCCCTCGATCACCCACTTCGTAGCGGGCCTCGGCACCACGGGCACGCTCATGGGCGTCGGCCGCTACCTCCGCGAGAACAAGCCGGACGTCAAGATCGTCGCCGCCGAGCCGCGCTACGACGACCTGGTCTACGGCCTGCGCAACCTCGACGAGGGCTTCGTCCCCGAGCTCTACGACGCCTCCGTCCTCACGACCCGCTTCTCGGTCGGCTCGGCGGACGCGGTCACCCGCACCCGCGAGCTCCTCCAACAGGAGGGCATCTTCGCGGGCGTCTCCACGGGCGCCGCCCTGCACGCCGCGATCGGCGTGGGCAACAAGGCGGTCAAGGCGGGGGAGACGGCGGACATCGCGTTCGTGGTGGCGGACGGCGGCTGGAAGTACCTGTCAACAGGCGTCTACACGGCGGCAACGACAGAGGAAGCGATCGAGAGGCTGCAGGGCCAACTCTGGGCGTGATGAGCGCCCCGAGGGATAAAGCGCCCTAAGGGTCAACGCCCTAGGGGCGCGGGGCTGTATCGATATGCGGCTCCGCCGCGTGGGCGCGACAAGCCACAACGGACCCGCAGCCGAAGAACAGCCTCTATTCGGCGAGGTGACGGACCTGGTCCCACAAGACCGGGTCCACCACCCCCGCCCGCCGCCGAAAGTCCCACACAGCGACCTCGCGCAGCTCATCCGTCTCCAGGAAACTGGCGCGGCCCTGCGCATCGCCGACGGCACCCGGCGGCAACGGAATAACCCCGGCCCGCTCGTCGTGATACTTGCTGGTGATCTTCGCGACCGTGACCTTCCGGCCGTGCACGGCGAGCACGAGACAAGGCCGATCCTTACCCCCCGGCCCGTCCTCGTACGGCACACTCGCCCACCAGATCTCCGCCGGCCGCGGCCGAACCTCCCGCCCGCCAGGCCCAGCGGGGCGCCCCGGCGGCCTGGTCCTGCGCCCGGAGGGCCCCCGCCCCCAGCCGTCCACGAGCACGGCGACCAGCGCCAGCAGTACCACCGCCGCGAGCGCGAGCCACCAGGACGTGTCCATACGACGACGTTACCGGCGTGCGAGAAGCCCCGCGCGCCCCGCCTGTGCGCGGCGCGCCCCGCTTCCAGCCGAACCGGTGACACCACAGGTGAGTTCGCCCACAACAGCCCTTGGCGGAGGAGCGACCGGACCTTTTGCGCCTTACGCTCGACGGACCGCACGACCCCCGTCTCCTTCCCAGAAAAGTTTCCCGCCAGCGGAGGTTTCTGCTTTATGAAGCTCACCGTCGTCGGCTGCTCGGGGTCGTTCCCGTCCGCGGAATCGGCCTGTTCGAGCTACCTCGTAGAGGCCGACGGCTTCCGGCTGCTCCTCGACATGGGCAACGGTGCCCTTGGCGAGCTGCAGCGCCACTGCGGTCTATACGACCTCGACGCGATCTTCCTCAGCCATCTGCACGCCGACCACTGCATCGACATGTGCGCGTACTTCGTCGCGCGCTACTACCGCCATGACGGCGGCCGCTGTGACCCCATCCCGGTCTACGGCCCCGAAGGCACCGAACACCGACTCACCACGGCCTACGCCGACACCCCCACCGCCTCCTCCATGAGCGAGGTCTTCGACTTCCACACGGTCAAGCCGTCCACGTTCGAGGTCGGCCCGTTCACCGTGCACACGGAGCGCGTCGCCCACCCCGTGGAGGCGTACGGCATCCGCGTGGAGCACGGCGGCAGGTCGCTGACCTACTCCGGCGACACCGGAGTGAGCGCCGCACTGGACGAACTCGCCCACGACACCGACCTGTTCCTCTGCGAGGCCGCCTTCACGCACGGCAAGGAGAACATCCCCGACCTGCACCTGAACGGCCGCGAGGCAGGCGAGACGGCAACCCGCGCGGGAGCGCGCCGCCTGATCCTCACCCACATCCCCCCGTGGACCGACCCCCAGGTCAACCTCACCGACGCGCGCGAGGCCTACGCCGGTCCGGTGGAACTGGCGGCGCCGAGGATGTCGTACGAGATCTAGGCCGTACGCACATGAAGGCCCCGGCACCTGTTCGGTACCGGGGCCTTCATCATGTGCGGTCGAGGCTCACGCCTTGGTGAGGTCCTCGATCTCCTCCTCGGGCTCGCGGCCCGGGGTGGGGAGGTTCCACTTGGTGATGGCGAAGCGGAAGACGACGTAGTAGATCGCGCCGAAGACCAGGCCGACGGGGATCAGCAGCCAAGGCTTGGTGGAGATGCCCCAGTTGATGAAGACGTCGATGAAGCCGGCCGAGAAGCTGAAGCCCATGTGTATGCCCAGCGCCCACGTCACGGCCATCGAGATCGCGGTGAGGACCGCGTGGATGACGTACAGCACCGGGGCGATGAACATGAAGGTGAACTCGATCGGCTCGGTGACACCCGTGACGAACGAGGTCAGGGCCATCGACATCATCATGCCCAGCACGGCCTTGCGGCGCTCGGGACGGGCGGAGTGCGCGATCGCGAGGGCGGCGGCCGGGAGGCCGAACATCATGATCGGGAAGAAGCCCGTCATGAACAGACCGGCGTCCGGGTCGCCGGCGAAGAAGCGCGGCAGGTCGCCGTGGACGACGGCGCCGGTGGCGTCGGTGAAGTCGCCGATCTGGAACCAGGCCACGGAGTTGACGAACTGGTGCATGCCGATCGGGATCAGCGCGCGGTTGATCAGGCCGAAGAGGGCCGCGCCGAAGGAGCCGAGGCCGGTCATCCACTCGCCGAAGTTGGTGATGACCTCACCGATGGGCTCCCAGCCGACGACGACCAGGACACCGAGGACGACGCCGACGGCGGACGTGATGATCGGCACGAGCCGGCGGCCGTTGAAGAAGCCCAGCCAGTCGACCAGCCTGGTGCGGTGGAAGCGCTGCCACAGCACGGCCGTCAGCAGGCCGAGGATGATGCCGCCGAGTACGCCCGGGTTCTGGAAACTCGCCGTCGTGGCGGCCTCGGTGCCCTTCTGCCAGAAGCCGCCGCCGAGTCCGGTCGCCGTGTAGGTGGCGCCCTCGTGGCCTTCCTTGATCGGGAACTGGTGGATCACCGCGTAGTAGGTGAGGAAGCCGACCGCGGCGGCGAGCGCCGTCGAGCCGTCGGACTTCTTCGCGAAGCCGATGGCCACGCCTATACAGAACAGCAGGGGCAGGCCGAAGGAACTGTCCAGCAGGGCGCCGCCGGCACCCGCGAACACCTTCGCCACATCGGCGGGGATGTGGAACTTCTCCTGGGAGTCGGCTTGTCCGAGCCGGAGCAGGATGCCCGCCGCCGGCAGCACGGCGATCGGGAGCTGAAGGCTGCGGCCGACCTTCTGCAGGCCCTGGAACAGGCCGGACCCTCGCTTTTTCGCGGGGGCCGCCGGCGCGGTGGCGGTGGTCATGACTTCCTCCATCGGGTGGCGTGGTCTACACCACTCAGTGGTGTAGACCATGTTGTAGCACGATGAAGGGGAGATAAGGAACCCGTGTTTTCTGCCTGTGACGTCGGATCTTTATTCAGACCTTTGTGACGTCCTCGACCTCTTCCTCCGGCTCCCGTCCCGGAGTCTTCAGGTCGAACTTCGTGATCGCGAAACGGAAGATGACGTAGTAGACGACGGCGAAACACAGGCCGATCGGGATGATCGCCCAGGGCTTGGTCGCCAGGTTCCAGTTGATGATGTAGTCGATCAAACCGGCGGAGAAGCTGAAGCCGTCGTGCACCCCGAGCCCCCAGGTCACCGCCATCGACACGCCCGTCAGCAGCGCGTGGACCGCGTAGAGGACGGGCGCGATGAACAGGAACGAGTACTCGATCGGCTCGGTGATGCCCGTGACGAACGACGTCAGCGCCACCGAGAGCATCAGGCCGCCAATTTCCTTACGGCGGGCCGGTTTCGCGCAGTGCGTGATGGCCAGCGCGGCGGCCGGCAGGGCGAACATCATGATGGGGAAGAAGCCCGAGGTGAACTGACCCGCGTTCGGGTCGCCCGCCAGGAACATGTTGATGTCACCGTGCACCACCGTGCCGTCCGGCTTCGTGTAACTGCCGAACTGGAACCAGATGGGCACGTTCAGGAACTGGTGCAGGCCGATCACCAGCAGCGCCCGGTTGGCGATGCCGAACACGCCCGCACCCCAGGCACCCAGATCCACCAGCCAGTCGCTGAAGTTCTCCAGACCGTCACCGATCGGCGGCCAGATCCACAGACACAGCGCGGCGAACGCGATCGCCACGAACGCCATGATGATCGGCACCAGCCGCCGCCCGTTGAAGAAGCCGAGCCAGTCCACCAGCTTCGTACGGTGATAACGCGCCCAGAAGAACGCGGCGAGCAGCCCCATCACGATGCCGCCGAACACACCCGGATTCTGGTAAGTGAACGCCGCCACCGTCCCGTCGGCGGCCTGACACCCCGTCGCCACCGACTTCGCCCCGTCCGCACAGTCCTCGGGGAACTGGCGCAGCACGTTGTAGTAGACGAGGAAACCCGCGACCGCGGCCAACGCCGTCGAACCGTCCGACTTCTTCGCCATGCCGATCGCGACACCGATACAGAACAGCAGCGGCAGACCCAGCGAACCGTCCAGCAGTGCCCCGCCCGCCGCGCCCATCACCTTGGAGACGTTGGTCCAGCCGAGCCCGTCGTCCCCGAACACGTCCGGCTGGCCGAGCCGGTTGAGGATGCCCGCGGCCGGCAGTACGGCGATGGGGAGTTGAAGGCTGCGCCCCATCTTCTGCAGCCCCTGGAACAGTTTGTTCCAGCGGACGCGCGCGGGACTGGCGGCGGCGGCGCTGTCGGCACACATGGACGCACCTCGGTAATGTGGTGTAGACCAGTTGGCGACGCGATCAGTAATCATCTTTCGGCATGCACGACATGACCGCTCGCGAAGCTGGGCCAACTGTGGGTTACTGCGACAAAGCGGTTCGGATCAGGGAGAAAGAACATGGCCACCAAGGCTGAGAAGATCGTTGCCGGGCTGGGCGGCATCGACAACATCGAAGAGGTCGAGGGCTGCATCACCCGCCTGCGGACCGAGGTCGTGGACCCCGGCCTGGTCGACGAGGCCGCCCTGAAGGCCGCCGGCGCACACGGCGTCGTCAAGATGGGCACCGCGATCCAGGTCGTCATCGGCACCGACGCGGACCCCATCGCGGCGGACATCGAAGACATGATGTGAGCGTCTGAAGGGGCTCTTCCCGACGCGGGAGGAGCCCCTTCCGCATGGGGCACTAGGCTCGTCACCATGTCTCGAATCGACGGCCGCACCCCCGAACAACTCCGCCCGATCACCATCGAACGCGGCTGGAGCAAGCATGCCGAGGGCTCCGTCCTCGTCTCCTTCGGCGACACCAAGGTCTTCTGCACGGCCTCCGTCACCGAAGGCGTCCCCCGCTGGCGCAAGGGCAGCGGCGAGGGCTGGGTCACCGCGGAGTACTCCATGCTGCCCCGCGCCACCAACACCCGCGGCGACCGCGAATCCGTCCGCGGCAAGATCGGCGGCCGTACGCATGAGATCTCCCGCCTGATCGGCCGCTCCCTGCGCGCGGTCATCGACTACAAGGCCCTCGGCGAGAACACCATCGTCCTCGACTGCGACGTACTGCAGGCGGACGGCGGCACGCGTACGGCGGCCATCACCGGCGCATACGTGGCACTCGCCGACGCGATCTCCTGGGCACAGGGCAAGAAGCTGATCAAGGCCGGCCGCCAGCCCCTGACCGGCACGGTTTCGGCGGTCTCGGTGGGCATCGTCGGCGGCGTCCCGCTCCTCGACCTCTGCTACGAGGAGGACGTCCGCGCCGAGACCGACATGAACGTCGTCTGCACCGGCGACGGACGCTTCGTCGAGGTCCAGGGCACCGCGGAAGCCGAGCCGTTCGACCGCGACGAGCTCAACTCCCTGCTCGACCTGGCCGTTCTGGGCTGCACGGAACTGACCGCCCATCAGCGCAAGGCTCTTGATACGGTCCTCGAAAAGTAAAGGGCGCACCAACTGGGGCGGCCGGCGCGGGCAACCGGGCCACCCGCCCTCGCGTCTTGAGGAGTACGGGCGTACGGCACACCGCCGTACGCCCGTTACAGCGACGGGGAGGAACCACCACCATGTCCGCCAGCCGACGAAGCCGACGCGGGAGCCGTATCACCGCCATCGCCGCCACCGTGGCGGCCGTAGCGCTGACCGCCGGACTCACCACCGGCTGCGACGCCGTCAACAAGGCCCTGGACTGCGTCCAGACCGCCGAGGCCATCGCCGACAGCGTCACCGACCTCCAGCAGGCCGTGGACAGCGCGTCCAACGACCCCACCCAGATCGACGAGGCCCTCACCTCCATCGACCAGAACCTCGACGAGATCGGCGACAAGACCGACAACGCCGACGTCAACAAGGCGGTCGACAGCCTGAACGACGCCGTGGACAACGTCCGTACGGCCATCAAGAACGGTGACGAGACCCCGGACGTCAGCCCCGTCATCGACGCGGCCGGCGAACTGACGAAGGTCTGCACGTCGTAACTCCGTAGGGGGCCGTGGCGAGTGCCGGGATACTGGACGCCATGACACGCCTGATCCTCGCCACCCGCAACGCCGGAAAGATCACCGAGCTGCGCGCGATCCTCGCCGACGCGGGTCTCCCCCACGACCTCGTCGGCGCGGACGCCTACCCCGACATCCCCGACGTCAAGGAAACAGGCGTCACCTTCGCCGAAAACGCCCTCCTGAAGGCCCACACCCTGTCCCAGGCAACGGGCCTCCCGGCGATCGCGGACGACTCGGGCCTGTGCGTAGACGTCCTGAACGGCGCCCCGGGCATCTTCTCGGCCCGCTGGGCGGGCAAACACGGCGACGACAGGGCGAACCTGGAGCTGCTCCTGGCCCAGCTGTCGGACATCGCGGACGAACACAGGGGCGCCCACTTCGCGTGCGCGGCGGCGCTGGCATTGCCGGACGGGCGGGAGCGGGTGGTCGAGGGCCAGCTGAGGGGCGTACTACGACACGCCCCGGTGGGCACAAACGGCTTCGGCTACGACCCGATCCTCCAGCCGGATGGCGACACGAGGACTTGCGCCGAGCTGACGGCCGAGGAGAAGAACGCGATCAGCCATCGGGGGAAGGCGTTCCGGGCGTTGGTGCCGGTGGTGCGGGAGTTGTTGGGCTGAGCTCGCGCACGGAAACGGCCTGCGTATCGATCCTTCGACACGCAGGCCGTTCTCAGTGCGGCGGAAGGGATTCGAACCCTCAAGCCCGATCAAGGGCCACAGATCCTAAGTCTGCTGTGTCGCCATTGCACCACCGCCGCCAGCTGTCTGTCATCGTACCGGGAGTTGATTGCCGCAAAGCGGCCCGTACCGGTTCTCCCAGTACGAGCCGCTTGCCTCGCGGAAGTGGTGCCTCAGATGCCCAGGTCCTTGATGATCTTGGCTACGTGGCCCGTCGCGCGGACGTTGTACAGGGCCCGTTCGACCTTGCCCTCCTCGTCCACGATGATCGTGGAGCGGATGACGCCCATGTAGGTCTTGCCGTAGTTCTTCTTCTCGCCGTAGGCGCCGTAGGCCTCGGTGACCGTTTTTTCCGGGTCGCCGAGCAGTGTGACCTTCAGGTGTTCCTTCTCGCGGAACTTCGCCAGCTTCTCCGGCTTGTCGGGGGAGATCCCGATGACGTCGTAGCCGGCGCCGGCCAGGAGGTCGAGGTTGTCGGTGAAGTCGCAGGCCTGCTTCGTGCAGCCGGGGGTCAGGGCCGCCGGGTAGAAGTAGACGATGACCTTGCGGCCCTTGTGGTCCGACAGGGAGACGTCGTTGCCGTCGGCGTCGGGGAGGGTGAAGGCGGGGGCCGGGTCCCCGGGCTGGAGTCGCTCGCTCATCGAACCAGCGTAACCGGGTGCCCTGACAGTGCGGTCGGCCGCAGAGCTGACAGACTGTCCGGAACAAGGCAACAGCAGACTTCGGAGGCCGTACGGTGGCGGACACGTCGGACACCAGATCCCCGGCGCAGATCGAGGCGGACATCAAGCGTCGCCGCGATGTGCTGGCCGAGACGCTCGACGAGATCGGGGTGCGGGTGCATCCGAAGACCATCGTCGGCGACGCCAAGGCCAAGGTCGTCTCCAACATCGATCACACCTTCGGCCGGGCCTACGTCCAGGCCAACCGCGTCGTGAGCGATGTGAAGACCCAGTTCGTCGACGAGGACGGGGCACCCCGCCTTGAGCGGATCGTGCCGGTCGCGCTCGTCGCCGTCGGGCTCGTGGGGCTGCTGGCCCTGGGGGCCCGGCGCCGCAGGGGCTGAAGGCAGGTAGGTTCAGGGCGTGAGCGCCAAAAGAATCGAGCAGAACACCCCGCACGACAAGCTCCCCATCCGGATGCTGCACGACCGTGTACTCGTGCGGCAGGACGTCGGTGAGGGCGAGCGGCGTTCGGGCGGCGGCATCCTGATCCCGGCCACCGCGGCCGTGGGCCGGAGGCTGGCCTGGGCCGACGTCGTCGCGGTCGGGCAGAACGTGCGGTCCGTCGAACCGGGCGATCGCGTCCTGTACGACCCCGAGGACCGCGCCGAGGTCGAGGTGCGGGGCATCGCGTACGTGCTGATGCGCGAGCGTGATCTGCATGCGGTGGCCGCGGACCGGTTCGAGGGGTCCGAGGACTCGACCGGCCTGTATTTGTAGGGCGTACGTCCGTCGAAGGGGCTGGTGACCATGGTCACCAGCCCCTTTCGTCATTGACGGCTGGTTACTGAGAGCTGGGTGGGGATCCTCCGGCTGTCGTCGTTCCGGTGGTGGTACCGCCGGTGGTCGTCGTATCTCCCGTCGTGCCGCCCGTGGTCGTCGTGTCGCCTGTCGTGCCGCCGGTCGTCGTGGTGTCGCCTGTCGTCCCGCCGTCGGTGGTCGTCCCGCCGGTCGTCGTGGTCGTCCCGCCGTCGGTCGTCCCGCCGGTCGTCGTCGTGCCCCCGTCGGTCGTCGTTCCCCCGTCCGTCTGACCCTCGGTGTCCTGCCCGCCCGTGGTCGTCGTGCCCCCGTTGTCCTGGCCGTCGTCGTCCGGCTGCTCGGGGGTCTCCTGGACCGGCGGGGCCTGGATCTCGTCGGCGCCCTCCTGGAGTTCGAGGTCGAAGTCGTCGGCCGGGGTGTTCTTGAGGGCGGCCTTCGTGAACTGGGCCCAGATCTCGGTGGGGGCGCCGCCGCCGTTGATGCGGGGCAGGCCCATCACGCCGTTCAGGGACTTGTGGGCGGCCGTGGTCGGGTCCTGGCCCATGACCGAGACGACCGTCGCCAGGTCGGGGGTGTAGCCCGCGAACCAGGCCGCCGTGTCCTCCTCCGCGGTGCCGGTCTTGCCGGCCGCGGGGCGGTCGGCGGCCTGGGCGGCGGTGGCGGTGCCCTGCTCGACGGTGCTCTGAAGGATCGACGTTGTCGTGTCGGCGGCCTGGCGGGTGACGGCCTGCGAGGTCTTGCGCTTCGGGAGTTCTACGACGTCCGCGCCGTCCTTGGTGATGGACTCCAGCATCGTGTACGTGCCGTGCTCACCGTGGTTGGCGAGCGTGGCGTAGGCCTCCGCCATGTCGAGGACGCTGGCGTTGGCGGGGCCGAGCGAGATGGAGGGGGTGGCGGTCAGGTCGGGGGTGCCGGAGGGGATGCCGAGGTCGATGGCCGTCTGTTTGATCTTCTCGGGGCCCACGTCGACGGCCATCTGCGCGTACACCGAGTTGACGGACTTCTCGGTGGCGGTGCGCACGGTGATCTCGCCGTAGCTGACGCCGTCCTCGTTCTCGGGGGCGTAGGTGCCGTTCCAGCCCTGTACGGGGCGCTCGCTGGTGCCGTCGTAGTACGTGTTGGGCGTGATGGTCTGGCCGTCCTGGGTCGTGGAGTCGTTCTCGACGGCCGAGGCGAAGACGAACGGCTTGAAGGTGGAGCCGACCTGGAAGTCGCGGCGGGTGGCGTTGTTCGTGTACTGCTTCACGTAGTCGATGCCGCCGTACATCGCCACGATCTTGCCGGTCTTGGGGTCGACGGCGGCGCCGCCCGCGCGGACGTAGGTGTCGACCTTGCTGTCCTTGTCGAGCTTGGACATCAGCTGGTCGTTGACGGCCTTGACGAAGGCGTTCTGCCTGCTCTTCTGCAGGGTGGTGGTGATGCGGTAGCCGCCGGCGTCGAGTTCGTCGGAGTCGACGATGTTGTTGTCGCGCAGGTAGTCCTTGATGGCGTCGACGATGTAGCCGCGCTGTCCGGACATGCCGGTGGAGGTGTTCTCCTCCTTCGGCATCGGGAACTTCATTCCGCTGCGGTCGGACGCGCTGAGCCAGCCCTTCTTGACCATGCCGTCGAGGACGTAGTTCCAACGGGCCTGCGCCGCCGCCTTGTTCTCGGGGTGGGCGACGACGTCGTACTCGCTGGGCGCGTTGAGCAGGGCGGCGAGGTAGGCGCCCTGGGCGGCGTCGAGTTCGGTGGCGTCGATGCCGTAGTAGGCCTGGGCGGCGGCCTGGATGCCGAAGGCGTTGCGGCCGAAGTAGCTGGTGTTGAGGTAGCCCTCCAGGATCTCGTCCTTGGTCTCCTCGCGGTCCAGCTTGATCGAGATGAAGAACTCCTTCACCTTGCGGGTGACGGTCTGTTCCTGGCCCAGGTAGTAGTTCTTGACGTACTGCTGGGTGATCGTGGAGCCGGACTGCTTGCCCTTGCCGGTGACGGTGTTCCAGGCGGCGCGGATCATCGCCTTGGGGTCGATGGCGGACTCGGAGTAGAAGTCCCGGTCCTCGGCGGCCAGTACGGCGTGCTGGGCGTCCTTGGCGACCTGGGCGAGGGTGACGTTCTCGCGGTTGATCTGGCCGTCGCGGGCGATCTCGGAGCCGTCCGCGTAGAGGTAGACGTTGCTCTGTTTCGTCGCCATCGCGTTGGCCGGCGGGATCTTGACCAGGGAGTAGCCGAGGAAGAACAGGCCGATCAGCAGCAGTATGCCGACGACGAACGTGCCGAGCAGCATGCGCCAGGTCGGGATCGCCCGGCGCCAACCGGCGCGTCGGGGGCGCTTCTTGCCGCCTTGTTGCGGAGCCGCCTCAGGCTCTCTCGGTGCCCAGCCCTGGTTCGGCTGCTGCGGCTGCGGCTCGTCACTCATGTCGTGCACGGACTCCTGTTTCGCGTCGTACGTTCCCGTACGCCCTCGTACGCCTTCTGCGTCCCCTGTTGAAGACTGTCGCACCAAGCGTTCCGTTCCCTTCCGACCGGCACGCGTTCGCCCGGAAAATGCCTGGCAGGCCAAGCCGCCCGCGGACTAGGCTCCTGCGCTTCGGTGTCTGAAGGGCTGCTGCGGGCCGAGGAGGGTTGCGGGTGTGGGGTCATGGCGGTTGTACGTCGCCGTCGCGGTAGGCGGGTTCAGGCGGTACGCGACGTATCGGGCGGCCACGGCGGCGGGGGTGTTCACCAACACCGTCTTCGGCGTGATCCTCGTCTACACCTATCTGGCGTTGTGGGACGAGAAGCCGCATCTCGGGGGGTACGACCAGGCGCAGGCCGTCACCTATGTGTGGCTGGGGCAGTGTCTCTACGCGACGCTCGCCATCCAGGGCGGCGGCGCCGAGAAGGACTTGATGGACCGCATTCGTACCGGTGAGATCGCCGTCGACCTGTACCGGCCGGCCGATCTCCAACTGTGGTGGCTGGCAAGTGACATGGGGCGGTCGACGTTCCAGTTGCTGGGGCGGGGCGTGATCCCGTTCGTGTTCGGCGCGGTGTTCTTCCCGATGTCGCTGCCGACGGAGGTCGGCACCTGGGCGGCGTTCGCGGTCGCGCTGTTACTGGCGGCGGTGGTCAGTTTCGCGATCCGTTTCCTGGCGGCGCTGAGCGTGTTCTGGCTGATGGACGGCATGGGGGTCTCGCAGGCCGTGATGATCACGGGGGTCTTCTTCTCGGGCATCGTGTTGCCGCTGAACGCCTTCCCGGGTGTGCTGGGCGACGTCGTGCGGGTGTTGCCGTGGGCGGCGCAGATCCAGATGCCGGCTGACGTGCTGATGGGGGAGACCGACGTGCTGGGGGCGTTCGCCTTCCAGGCGGTGTGGGCCGTCGTACTGCTGGCGGCGGGGCGGCTGCTGCAGTCGGCCGCGACGCGGCGGGTGGTGGTGCAGGGTGGGTGAGCGGAGTGCGCTGACCGAGGGGTTGCGGGCCTACGGGCTGATCGCGGGGATGTGGGTGCGGTCGGCGATGACCTACCGCGCCTCCTTCGTGATCACGATGTTCGGCAACGGGATGATGACCTGCCTGGACTTCGTGGCGATCCTGCTGATGTTCTCGCAGGTCGACTCGTTGGGCGGCTGGTCGCTGCCCGAGGTCGCCCTGCTGTACGGGCTGTCGGCGACGGCGTTCGGGATCGCGGACATGGTGCTCGGCTCGATGGACGTGCTGGGCGCCCGGATCCGCGACGGCTCGTTCGACACGTTGCTCGTGCGCCCGGTTCCGGTGCTGGCGCAGGTCGGCGCGGACCACTTCGCGGTGCGCCGGCTGGGCCGGATCACTCAGGGCGCGCTGGTGTTGGGGTGGGCGTTGACGGCGGTCGACGTCGAGTGGAGTGCGGCGAAGGTGTTGCTGGTGCCGGTGATGCTGGTCAGCGGCGCGGCGATCTTCTGCGCGGTGTTCGTGGCGGGCGCGGCCTTCCAGATCCTCGTGCAGGACGCGTCCGAGGTGCAGAACGCGTTCACGTACGGCGGGACCACGCTGCTGCAGTATCCGCCGACCGTGTTCGGGAAGGACCTGGTGCGCGGCGTGACGTTCGTCCTGCCGCTCGCCTTCGTCAACTGGGTGCCCGCTGCCTATCTGTTGGGGCGGCCGTACCCGATCGGTCTGCCCGCGTGGACGGCCTTCGCGTCGCCGTTGGTGGCGGTGGGGTGCTGTGCGCTGGCCGGTCTGGCGTGGCGGTCGGGGCTGAGGGCGTATCGGAGCACGGGGAACTAGAGGACAGGCGATGGACGCATTCATTGAACTCGACCGTGTCGAGAAGGTCTTCGACGTGCGCAAGAAGACGGGCTTCCTGAAGCGGGAGCGGCGGCAGGTGCGGGCGGTCGACTCGATCTCCTTCTCGGTCGCGCGCGGCGAGATGGTCGGCTACATCGGACCGAACGGCGCCGGGAAGTCGACGACGATCAAGATGCTCACCGGCATCCTGACGCCGAGCGGCGGCCGGTTGCGGGTCGCGGGCATCGACCCGTCCCGGGAGCGGACGCGGCTGGCCCGCCGTATCGGAGTGGTGTTCGGGCAGCGGACGACGCTGTGGTGGGACCTGCCGCTGATCGACTCGTACAAGCTGATGCACCGCATGTACCGGATTCCCGACGAGCGTTACCGCGAGAACCTCGACCGCTGCGTCGAACTCCTTGAACTGGCCGACCTGTTGGACGTTCCCGTACGTCAACTCTCCCTCGGCCAGCGGATGCGCGGCGACATCGCGGCGGCCCTGCTGCACGACCCCGAGGTGCTGTACCTGGACGAGCCGACGATCGGGCTCGACGTCATCTCCAAGGCCAAGGTCCGTTCCTTCCTGCGGGAGTTGAACACCGAGCGCGGCACGACGGTCCTGCTGACCACGCACGACCTCCAGGACATCGAGCAGTTGTGCTCGCGCGTGATGGTCATCGACCACGGGCGGATCATGTACGACGGCCCGCTCGCGGGCCTGCACGAGGCGGGCGAGAGCGAGCGCACCCTGGTGGTGGACCTGGAGCGCGAACTCCCGCCGATCCAGGTCCAGGACGCCCGGGTGGTACGGGTGGAGGGGCCCCGCCAATGGCTGGCCTTCCCGGCGTCGGAGTCGGCGGCCCCGCTGGTGGCGCGGATCGCGGCGGAGTACCCGTTGGCGGACCTGTCGGTGCGGGAGCCGGACATCGAGGCCGTGATCGCCAAGATGTATGCCGAACAGGCGGAGCGAGCCGTCTCCTAAGAGCGTTCAGCCTCTCGTAGCCCCCGGCGCGGAGACCTCGTAGGCTGACGTATATGACCGACGACGCAGTCCCGGAGCAGCTTCGCGCATCCGATGCCGATCGTGAACGAGTCGCCGAGGTCCTGCGGGACGCCCTCGCGGAGGGCCGTCTCGACATGGAGGAGTTCGAGGAGCGGCTGGAGGCGACGTTCAAGGCGCGAACGTATGGTGAGCTGACGCCCATCACCCGGGACCTGCCGGTCGGGGGTGTCACCCCGCCGCCGGTCAACATGGTCAAGGGGCCTGCGGAGAAGGGGAGTTGGGCGTCGCGGATCGTCGGGGGCGAGGGCTCGTCGACGTGGGCCGTCGCCATCATGTCGGGCTTCCAGCGCAAGGGGCGCTGGACGGTGCCCAAGCGGTTCAACTGCTTCACCTTCTGGGGCGGCGGCGAACTCGACCTGCGCGAGGCGAACTTCGCGGACCGCGAGGTGGTCGTCAACTGCGTCATGATCATGGGCGGTATGGGTGTCGTCGTACCGCCGGGCGTCGAGGTCGTCGTGCGGGGCATCGGCTTCATGGGTGCCTTCGACCACAGCCAGGAGGGCGTGCCGGGAGAACCGGGCGCGCCGCGCGTGATCGTCACCGGGTTCGCCTTCTGGGGCGGCGTGGGCATCGAGCGCAAGCTGACCCGGGCCGAGCGGCAGCGGCTGCGGGAGGAGCGGCGCCAGGAGAAGCTGGAGCGCAAGGCCGCGCGCGGCGAGCTCGGCTCCTCGCCCGCCGACACCCTGGCCGACCTGGCCGACGCGCACCGGGAGGCGCTGGAGGAGGCCCGCGACATGATCCGCGGGCGCCACGACGACCGGCGCCAACGGCATGAGGAGCGCCGGGAACGGCACCGGGAGCGGCGCGAGGGGCGGCGGCACCGGGACTGGGACCACTGAGCTGGTCCCCGTTGGCGCGCGCGTGAGGGCTTACAGTTCCGCCGGGACCGAGCCCTTCAGGTCGTCCAGGTCGAAGACCTCCGCCATCTTCCGGTAGCCCTTGTCGCTGGGGTGGAGATGGTCGCCCGAGTCGTAGTCGGAGCGGAACTGGCGCGGGTCGTACGGGTCCCGCAGCGCCTCGTCGAAGTCGACGACCGCGTCGTACACCTGGCCCGCCCGGATCGCGGCGTTGATGGTCTGGCGCACGGCGTCGCGGTCGGCCGTGTAGCCGCGGTGGCCCTGGAAGGGCATCAGGGTGGCGCCGACGACCTTGATGCCGTGGGCGTGGGCCCGGTCGACGAGTGTGCGCAGGCCGTCGAGGATCGTGTCGGGGTCGGCGAGTTCGGTGCTGCGCAGGATGTCGTTGACGCCGAGGTCGATGACGACGACCTTGACGTTGGTGCGGCCGAGGACGTCACGGTCGAAGCGCCTCAGCCCGCTGGGGTTCTCGCCGGTCTGGCCGGTGCCGTCGGCCAGGACGCGGTTTCCGCTGATGCCCTGGTTGACGACGCTGTAGCGGGGCAGGCTCCGGCCGGCCGCGAGCGCCTCGCGCAGCCTGTCCGAAAGGACGTCGGGCCAGCGGCTGTTGGCGCCCTCGGTGGAGGTGACGCCGTCGGTGATGGAGTCGCCGAACGCGACGACGGTGCCGTCCGACTCGTTGCTCAGCACGTCCACCGCGGTCAGATAACGCCAGTGCTCGGTCTCCTCGGTGTACGCGCCGGCGGTCACGTCCTCGGTGCGGTCGCCGTCGGCGACGTAGGAGATCTGCCGTGCGCGCGGGTGGTAGGTGACCGCTCCCGACGGGGTGGGGGAGTACGTGGTGACCAGCACGTCGGTGTCGTGCGGGACGCGGATGCCGACGGCGTCGCTCAGGACCTGGTCGCCGGCCGGGATGACGACCGTCGTGGCGCCGCCGAAGGTGAGCCGCCGCATGGTCCGAGCCTCGGCGGCCGCGCTGTTGGCGGCGGCGGCGACGGCGATCGAGGCGTGGGAGATGGTCAGCGGCAGGCTGCCGTAGAGGTTGGAGAGCGTGATCCGGGCGCTGGTGCCGCCGACGCTGACGTGTACGACGTTGCGTACGGAGCGGCCCGTCAGGCCCCCGGTCCCGGTGCCGGGCTCGGCGCCCACCGGGGACGCGGACCAGGTGCTGACCCAGGTGCCGGTGGAGACGGGGGCGGCGGAGTTGCGCGGGGCGCGGGGCGTGGCGAGGTCGTTCTTGCCGTCGAGGCGGCCGGTGGTGCCGTCGTCGGCCGCGACGCCGACGTATATGGCGGCGGACAGGGCCACGATCAGCGCGACGATCGCGGCGAGCAAGGCATAACCGTTGCGCCTGGTCATGCGGTGCGTCTCCTCGGGCAATGGGAGCCCGAGGCTCCGTTGTGATCATCCCAATGATGCGGCATGGGATGCGTGGTGGTTGAACAGACCCCCTTCGGGACCCTCTTTTGTGCGGCGCCGGGAACTCTTGTTCCGTTCCGGGAGTAGGTCAGGTTGGGACAATGTGTTCGGGGGATCCTGAACGGGTGGAGCGGATGGAACGCACGAAAGCGGATGAAACAGGGCCGGGTGACGTAGAGCAGCATGCCCGGCCGCGCGCCATGAATACCTTCAGCGCGGCGGACATGGAGAAGCAGCGGGGGGTGCGGCGAATGAAGCTCATGGCCACCGGGCTGCTGCTCTTCGTCGCGCTGGTGTACGTCCTCGCCAAGTGGTCGTCGAACGCGGGCGCGGGCCCCTGGGCGGACTACGTGGCGGCCGCCGCCGAGGCCGGCATGGTGGGCGCGCTCGCCGACTGGTTCGCCGTCACCGCTCTGTTCCGCCGGCCGCTGGGCCTGCCTATTCCGCACACCGCGATCATCCCCACCAAGAAGGACCAGCTGGGCATCTCCCTGGGCGAGTTCGTCGGGGAGAACTTCCTCTCCGAGGATGTCGTACGGCAGCGGCTGCGCGCCGTCGGTATCGGCAGCCGCCTGGGTGCCTGGCTGGCCGAGCCGGAGCACGCCGACCGGGTGACGGCGGAGCTGTCCGCCGCACTCCGGGGTGCCCTGACGGTCCTGCGGGACTCCGACGTCCAGGCGGTCGTCGGCGAGGCGATCACCCGGCGGGCCGACGCCCAGGAGATCGCGCCCGGCATAGGGAAGATGCTGGAGAAGGTCGTCGCCGACGGCGGCCACAAGCGCGTCGTCGACCTGATCGTCACGCGCGCGCACGACTGGCTCGTCCTGCACGACGACGAGATCATGGGCGCGGTGCAGGGCGGCGCGCCCGGCTGGACCCCGAGATTCGTCGACAAGCGGGTCGGCGAGCGGGTCTACAAGGAACTGCTGCGCTTCACCACCGAGATGCGCGACATGCCCTCCCACCCCGCGCGCGGCGCCCTCGACCGCTTCCTCACCGACTTCGCCTCCGACCTCCAGTCCGACACGGACACCCGCGCGCGTGTCGAGCGCCTCAAGGGCGAGGTGCTGGGCCGCGGCGAGGTCCAGGACCTGATCGCGTCCGCCTGGACGGCCGTACGGTCCATGATCGTGTCGGCCGCCGAGGACGAACGCAGTGAGCTACGGCTACGGGTGCGGGCCTCCCTGCTGTCGCTGGGGGCGCGCATGGCGGAGGACCCCAAGCTGCAGAACAAGGTCGACGGCTGGGTGGAGGGCGCCGCGGTCTACGTCGTCTCCACCTACCGCAAGGAGATCACCTCCCTGATCACGGACACGGTGGCCGGCTGGGACGCCGAGCACACGACGAAGAAGATCGAGGCGAACATCGGCCGCGACCTCCAGTTCATCCGCATCAACGGCACGGTGGTGGGTTCACTGGCGGGGCTGGTGATCTTCACGGTGTCGCGGGCGCTGGGGGCGTAGGTATGGGGCCTCGGCCAAGAGGGTGTGCGGGACCGCGAGGTAGTCGGCTGAGTAGGTGAGCCTAAGTACGCGTACTCTGTCGCGTTCGCCGCCGACGGGGAACCCTCGTACGTATGACCGAGAAGACCGAGAAGCTGTTGAGCCCTCTGCGGACGCGCCACTGGCCGGAACGCTGGCTGACGCGTGCACTCGGCGCCGCCGTCACCTCGGCGGCGTACCTGGTCTGCATCCCCTGGGACCTGAGCAACCGCGCGGAGACGGCGGGCTCCACCCACGAGACGACGCCGGTGACGGGAGTCGGCGTCATCGTCCTGGCCGTCGTCCTGCTGCTCCTGGCGGCCTACTTCGGCCTGCGGGACGGTCTCGGCTGGCCGCTCCTGGTCGTGGCCGGGCCGCCGGTGACGCTGATGTACGTCTCCCTGCGCACCCACCCGGGACCACCGGACGGATTCGCCGACGCGTGGCCCCTGAGCTGGGCCTTCTTCAGCCTCGTGATCGCGGCCGGGGTGCTGGTCGCGGCGACGGTGGGACGGGCGTTCAGGGCGGAGCGGGAGGACTGGGCGGACGGGGTGGAGGGGGTGCTGTACGACACCCCCTCCACCCCGCAGTCGTGCGGCGGGGCTTGCGGGTGACGTGGGGTGACGTGGGGGTGGTGCAGGCCCCCGACAGCGGATGGGGTGCGCGTGTCGGAGGCCTGCACCGGTCTGGGGCCGCGGTTACTGGGACGGGGCCAAGCAGGTCGGCGCCGGTTCGGCAGCGCCCTGAAGGGGCGCGGGGAACTGCGCGACCAGCCACGACGGTGCCGCAGACGAACGACGGCACATCGCGGCCCCGCGGCGGAGCCGCACATCGACACAGCCAGCGGAGCGCCTAGCGGCGGGCCCTGTCGCGGCGGCGAAGTAGGAGGAGGCCGCCGGCGAGGGCGGTGATCCCCGTGGCGGCGGTCCAGCCGATGATTTCGCCGGAGCCGGTGGAGGCGAGGTCGCCTTCGGCGGACGGGGTCGCGGAGGCGGTCGCGGAAGCCGGTGCGGTGGTCGCTGACTGCGGGCTCGGCGCCGAGGCAGCGGATGCCGACGTGGTGGCTGACGGGCTCGGTGAGGCGGAGCCAGTCGTTTCCTTGGCCTTGTCCCGGGTGAACGCCAGGGTGCCGAAGCCGAGTTGGTCGTAGCCGCCGCTGTTGGGGCCGTAGTCACCGCCGCCGCCCTCGGGCGCGGACTTGGCGGCGATCTGGGTGAGGTACGAGGCGGACAGGCCGCGGCGCTTGGTGTAGTGGTTGGCGATCATCGCCCAGATCGGGCGGGTCATCGCCGGGTCGACGGCGGCGGCCGCGGTGGCGGTCTCGGAGCCGGACCAGCCGTTGATCGCGCCCTTCTTACGGGTGTTCGGCGTGTAGGGAACAGCCCCGCCCATGCTCCACTTGGCGACGTACTGGGCGCCCTTGAGGAAGCGGCTGTCGTCATAGCCGTACAGGTCGATGCCCTGGTTCCACGCCATCTCGCAGATCGTGCCCATCAGGCCGACGCCGAGCAGCGCGTGGCCCTGGTCGCGGCCGGCCTCGACCCACTCGGCGAGACCGTCGTCGTACACGACGGGGATGGCGTTCTTGACCGAGCCCATGCCGGCGCCGTGCTTGAAGTAGTCGACGGCGCGGGCGACTTTGGCCTTGTCGTCGCAGAGGATGCCGATGGCGAGGACGCTGGCGATGTTGGTCAGGTCCCAGTTGGCCCAGTAGTTGGTGATGACGGCGCCGTTGTGGTTGACCAGGAAGTCCTCGCTGAGCGGGTAGAAGACGTCCAGCATCATCTTCTGGAAGCGGGCCAGGTCGAAGTCGGCGTGGTCGCGGACGAGTTCGGCGGCGTTGGCGAACTGGTAGCCGTACAGGCCGGACGCGAGGAAGCGGTCGGCGGAGCCCTGGAGGCTGGTCAGCGTGGACGACCAGGCGTTGAGGATCGCGACGGCGGTGTCCGCGTACGCGCTCTCGCCGGTGATGTGCCAGCGCAGGGCGTTCTGGTAGGCGGCGTGGATGTCGTTGTAGAGGGTCACGTAGTTCTCGGGCGTACCCGAACCCCGGTACACGGTGGCCGTCGGACGGGCCGTCCAGCCGCTCTGCGCATGACGGTTGGCGGTCAGCTTGGCGAAGCCGGCGGTGTAGGGGGCGGCACCTGCCTTCACCTTGGCGGCCATACGGGCCAGGTCGGCGTGCGTGTGCAACAGCCCGGGGTGCGCGAAGGCGGTGCCGCCTGCCGCGACGGCCGGGCCGGCGGCGGCCGTACCGATTCCGACGACTCCGGCCGCGGCGGCGGTCGCACCCGCGGCCTTGAGCATGCTGCGGCGGCTGATCTCTGATGTCACGTGCTTCGTTCCTCACGGTCGAATCGCGTGCCTGTGGGCGGGGACGGTGAGGAGACGGGCGGGGGTGGGGTGGGATAACAAAAATGCGAGCGCGAAAAATCTGGACGCACGCGAGGAGGCACATCCGATGACCTTGGCCTCACCGGCCAACCCCACCGCCCAGATCAGCTTCATGACGGAGGAGCGCACGGCCCCCGTCCTCCCTGACCTGAGCGTGGAGGTGGAGGACGTCGACGCCGTGTACGCGCAGGTGGTGGCGTCGGGCGCGCAGGTCGTACGGGAGCTGCGGGACGAGGAGTGGGGCGTACGGCGGTTCTTCGTACGGGATCCGGGCGGGCGGGTGGTGAACGTCCTGGGGCACCACCGTGCCCCCTAAGGGGCGCGGGGAACTGCGCGACCAGCCCCCACCGGCCGGCAGTCAACGAACCACCTGGGAGCTGTCCGGGCGATCATGTGACTGCCCCGTGCCTGGGTCGTTTGTTGCGAGCATGGGGCGGGGCGATCTGACGGATGCGGCAGACCTGGCGGCCTGCTCGATCTTCGCGCAGTAGGCCGCACGGGCTTCCTCGTCGATCTGCTTCTCGTGTTCGGGGCGCATCCCGGTCCGGCCGTCGAGGCCCTCGCGCAGGATATCGGCGTGACCGGCATGCCGGATGGACTCGCCGAGGACGTGGACCATGACGGCGAACAGGTTCGTGTTCGTATAAGGCTCCGGCCACCACGGCACGTGGCCGGGGGCGTCGAGGGGAAGCGCGTTGATCGTCGCGTCCGAGTGTTCCCACGTGCGCCGGTAGAACCCGATGATCTGATCGCGGGTCTCGTCCTCGGTCGCCCACAGGTCGTTGCCGTCGTAGTCCTGCCATCGGCACAGCGGTTCCGGGGAAGGGCGGTCGAAGACCTCGCCGAAGTACCTGGCCTCGACGGTGGCCACGTGTTTGACCAGGCCGAGGAGGTTGGTCCCGGTCTCTGTCAAAGGTCGGCGGGCGTCGTATTCGGACAAGCCGTCGAGTTTCCAGAGCAGCGCCTCGCGGTCCCGCCGCAGTCTCCCGTGCAGGTTGTCCTTCGCGAATTCATCGATCATGCGGCATGAGCCTTCCATGGGTTGTTCGACGTGGGGGTGGGGTGCCAGGTGAGAATCCAGCCGGCGGTAAGCACCGCCGCGCCGCCTGCCAGGGCGATTGTGCCGCCTGTTCCGATGCCTGCGGCCACCGAGCCGAAGCAGACCGGCCCGACGCCCTGAAGCGTCATGCTGCCGGAGCCGAGCAGACCGAAGGCCTGGCCCTGGCCATCCTGCGGCAGGGCGTCCAGGAACGGCCGTTGCAGGCCGAGACCGTAGGCCAATCCGAAGCCGCAGAGCAGCAGCAGACAGGACGAGACGCCCACTCCGGGCTCGGCAGCGAAGCCGACCAGCGGTAGTCCCGTCAGCGCGATCAACGGGACTACCAGTCGCTCCCGGGTGGACGGCCGTAGCAGTCGCCCCACCAGCAGGTCACCGACAAGCATGCCGACCGGCAGACAGCCCATCAGCACCGCGTACCAGCCGGGCGCGAAGTGGCGTCCTCCCGCGTAGGCGACGATCAGACCTTCCGCGCCCGCTACGAACGCGGGCGGTAGCCACTGGGCCAGCATCAGTCGTCGTACCGTGTGTCCGCGCAGCAGCAGGCCGGCACCGTGCAGGCTTGCCCGGACGGCCCCGCCATCGCCCCGAGCGCTGCCGGGTGTGCCGCCGAACTCTCCCGGCTGCAGCCGGGGGAGCCGGATGTGGATAGCGAGCGCGCAGCCGAGGTAGAGGGCGGCGCTTACCGCGAGCGCCCGGTGCGGGCCGAGTACCGCGACGACCGCACCTCCCAGTGCCAGACCGAACAATTGCGCGCCGGAGGAGGCGATGTTGTTCAGTGACCGGCCCAGTACATAGGCGTCGCTCTCCAGCGACTGCGCGACCAGCCGACTCGACGCGCCGTGAAACACCGGTGTGGCGAGGGCGACCAGCGCCACGACACCGAGGCTTGCCGCGATCGGCATCCGCATCAGGGCGAGCAGCAGGGCGGCGGCGCACGTCAAGGCGTAGCCGCCGGTGATGAGCGCGCGGGGCGGCAGTCGGTCGGCCAGTGAGCCCAGCAACAGCGAGCCGAACAACTGCGGGATGAAGCCGATGCCGAAGGCCACTGCGCTCAGCAGCGCGGAGCCGGTGGCCGAGAAGACCAGAACCGAGAACGTCGTGATCCGCAGCGCGTCCGCAGTGATCGCGACGGTGCGGGTCGCGAAGAGCAGCCGGAATCGGGGCTCGGCCAGCACCTCCCGGTAGGTGGCACGGAGGTTGCCCTGCGCGGGCTCGGCGGTTGGGGTCATGACGCGCAGCCTCGCCGTGCGCCCATACCACCCACCAATGTTTCGTCCCTGGACGAATCGAAACAGGCGTCCCGGAGTAGCATGGCCGGGTGCTGCGCTTCGAGGTTTCCGTCGAGGACCTGCTGCGCAGCCGCTTCGCGCTGTCGCCCGCGCTGGACCTCTGCTTGCTGCTGCGCTCGCTCATCGGCCAGGGCCGGCCGCTGCCGCGAGCCTGGGCCGCCCGGCTCCTGCCGGCCTTTGAACGGCTGCGCCGCGAGACCGAACTGGACGCCGCCCTCGCTCTGCAGGCCCCGCACGGCGGACCGAACTTCGTCGCCCCGCCTCCACGCGGCCTCAACCAGACCT
The DNA here is from genome assembly GCF_058544905.1 of Streptomyces sp. JLBG701. NCBI lineage: Bacteria > Bacillati > Actinomycetota > Actinomycetes > Kitasatosporales > Streptomycetaceae > Streptomyces > Streptomyces sp. JLBG701. The sequence goes on along the minus strand of NZ_CM178588.1, from coordinate 4,373,401 downwards.
GGGCAGACGACCTGGCCATGATCCGGGCCACACCGCTGGAAGCGGCCCGCCACGAATTCGCCACCACCGCGACCGGCCCGTCCGCCCGCGATCCCCGTGTACGCGCGGTGCTGGACTCGACGGACGCCGTCCCCAGGATCGCCGAGGCGATGGACCAGGCGTGGCACGAGCTGCTCGCCACGGACTGGCCGCAACTGCGCGCGATCTGTGAGCGCGATGTCGTGCACCGGGTGGGAGTGATCGGCGAACACGGATGGGCCACGACCATCGAGAGCCTGCACCCGGGCATCGCCTGGCAAGCCGGCGGCATCGAGATCGGCTTCTTCCGAGGCGGAACAGTCCGCCTCGCCGGCGACGGGCTCCTGCTGATCCCTTCGGCCGTCGTCGGGCATATCGCCGCCCACACGGAAGACCCCTGGCCCAGGACCTTGGTCTACCCTGCCCGCGGCACCGCCGCCCTGTGGGGCGAACAGGAGACCGTCCCCCAACCGGACGCGCTGACCGCTCTGGTCGGCCGGGCCCGAGCCCGGCTGCTGGTAGCGCTGGACGCCCCGGCCAGTACCAGCCACCTCGCCCGAAGCCTCGCCATGGCACCCGGCGCGGTAGGAGACCACCTCGCCATCCTGCGAGGCGCGGGGCTGCTCGTCCGCGCCCGGTCCGGACGGTCGGTGCTCTACCGGCGCACCCCGCTCGGCGAGGCACTGGTCGCCGGTTCGGGCTGAGGGCTCAGATCATGCGGCGGTAGACGTTGTGGTCGTAACCGCGGTCGGCGTAGAGGACGTCGGGGCGCGGCCGCTGACAAATTGGGTTGGAGCCAGCCGCACATCGGGCAGACAGCTCTCGTCGTAGTGGACGCGGGCGCCGGCCGCGTGCTCGGACAGCTCCTAGGCGCCGGTGGTGGATCCCGGCCGAATGATCATCAGAACCGTCACCGCAGCCCAGAGCAGGTTGAACACCCCTGTGAACATGGCGAGTTGGACGGTGGCCCGGTGTGTCCCGCTGCCCTCGACGAACGCGTTCTGGCGCGGAAGGACCAGCGCGATGAGGACGACCGCGGCTAGAGCCGTCAGCGCGATCGACGCGATCAGCCAGGCGTCGCCGAGCACGCCCATCTGGCTGGCCGTGGCGAACCCGAAGACCGGGACGACGACGCCGACGGCGGCGTACACCTGGCAGATGCGGTGCAGGAGCCGCACGGTTTCCGTGGCCCGGGGATCGTCCGGCTCGGCGAGTGCCTTGCGGGCGCTGGGCGGGAACATGCTCGCGGCGACGGCGACGGGACCGATCGCGACGATCGCGGCGAGGACGTGCACGGCGAGGAGGAACTTGGTCACAAGGCGACGCTAGGAGGCCTGGGGATCTTGCAGAAGTGGCAGGACTGCCATGGGTCAACGGATTTTCGCCAACGCGCTCATTCCGTGGCACCCTCTCGCCATGCACACCCCGATCCACATCGTGGCCGTACTCGCACTGGACCAGGTCATCCCGTTCGACCTCTCCGCCCCCATCGACACCTTCGGCTGGGCCCGCCTGCCCGACGGCCGTGAGGCCTACCAGGTGCGGGTCTGCGCGGTCGCGGACGAGGTGCGGGCGGGCGCGTTCGCCGTGCGGGCGCCGTACGGGCTCGACGCGCTGGCGGAGGCCGACACGATCATCCTGCCCGGGATCGCGGACCCGACGGTGCCGTTGCCGCCGGAGGTGCGGGACGCACTGCGCGCCGCCGCGGCGAACGGCACGCGCATCGCCTCGATCTGCGTCGGCGCCTTCGTCTTCGCCGCCACCGGCCTGCTGGACGGCCTGCGCGCCACGACACACTGGGTCGCGGCGCCCGACCTGGCGGAGCGGTACCCGAAGGTGACCGTCGACCCGAACGTCCTCTACGTCGACAACGGCCAGTTCCTCACCTCGGCGGGCGCGGCCGCGGCCATGGACATGTGCCTGCACATGATCCGCCGGGACCACGGCTCGGCGGTCGCCGCGCAGGCGGCCCGGATGTGCGTCATGCCGCTCGAACGGGAGGGCGGCCAGGCCCAGTTCATCGTCCAGGCCCAGCCGCCCGCCCCGGCCGGCTCGACGATGGAACCGGTGCTGCGCTGGCTGGAGGACCACTGCGACCGCGACCTCACCCTGGACGAGATCGCGGCCCACGCGGGCATGAGCACCCGTACGCTCAACCGCCGCTTCCGGGAGCAGACCGGCACGACGCCCCTGCAGTGGCTGCACCGGGCGCGGGTGCGGCGGGCGCAGCATCTGCTGGAGACGACGCCGGATCCGGTCGAGCGGATCGCGACCCAGGCCGGGTTCGGGTCGCCGACGGCGTTCCGGGAACGGTTCCGGAGGGTGGTCGGGACGAGCCCGCAGGCTTATCGGCGGGCGTTTCGGTCGACCCGGGTGTCCTGAGCGGACCTGGTGAAGTCGGCTGCGCGACCGCGCCCTGCAAGGGGCGCGGGGCTGTGTCGATATGCGGCTCCGCCGCGTGGGCGCGACCAGCCCCCACCGGCCTGCGGAAAACGAACCGCATAACCAGCGGAGCGCTCAGGCGTTCCGGTCCGCGACCGCCCAGGACGCCGCGGCCACCACGCCGGCCACCGTGAACACGGCCGGCCAGGCGCCCACCTTCTTCGCCAGCGGGTGGGATCCGGCGAAGGCGGCGACGTACGCGACCGTCAGTGCCCCGGCCGCCTTCCCGCCCGCCCGCTGCCGCCACTGCTGCGCGGCCGCGGCCCCCGCGACGGCCAGTACGGCCCCGCCGAGCTCCCGCTTCTTGGTCCAGCGGGCCACGCCGTACCCGCCGACGAGCCCGCTCGCGGCGACCACTGCGCTGGGGACCTTCGCCATGCCTGCCTCCTGCGACTACCTGTGCGACCACCTGCTGGTTGCTGCCGTCGAGGCTAACGCGCGCACTCGCATGGGATGGTCGTGGGGCCACCCGTGAGGGAGAGACCTGAGGAGAAACGAACTGTGAGGCGAACCGTGAGCGACGTTGACCTCGACCGGGCCCTGGCCGTCGCGACCGAGCTGGCCGACTGGGCGTCGGAGGCGATCCGGCGTCCGCGCGGTGCAGGGGACGGGCCGGTGCGGGAGAAGGCGAGCCCCGCCGACATCGTCACTGACACGGACGAGGCGGTCGAGACGTACGTACGGTCGGTCCTGCGCCGCGAGTTCCCCGACTACGGCATCGAGGGCGAGGAACACGGAGTCCACGAGGGCGCCCAGGACGCCCCGCACTGGGTCATCGACCCGGTCGACGGTACGACCAACTACGCCCACGGGCTTGGCTGGTGCTCCTTCTCCCTCGGCCTCGCGGCCCCGGACGACACCCCGCTGCTCGGCGTGGTCGCCGACCCCTGGCGCCGAGAGGTCTTCAGCGCGGTCCGTGGCGGCGGCGCCCACCTCGACGGCACCCCCGTCCACGCCGCCGACCACACCACCCTCACCGGCCACGTGTTCCTGACGGAATGGGCGGCCCACGCCCACTGGCCGGGCATGGACCCCCTGCTGTCCGAACTCGCCGCCCGCCACTGCACCGTCCGCGTGATGGGCTCTACGGCCCTGTCGCTGGCCCAGGTCGCGGCGGGCCGTGCCTCCGCCGCGGCGATCGGCGAGTTCCACTGGGTCGACGGCCTGCCCGCGCTCCTCATAGCGACGGAGGCGGGTGCGGTGGCGTTGCCCCAAGTCCCGTCGTACGACGAGCCGTTGCTGCTGGCGGGGCCGGGGGTGGCGGCGGAGGTGGCGGAACTGTGGGGGATGGTGCGGCCGTCCGGTGGAGGGGTCTCCTAGGGGCTGCTCTCCTGGCTGCTCTCCTCTGGCGTTAATGAGTCCACGACGGGTGCCTCACTGGTCGCCGAAGGGGTCGCGCCAGTCGCCCCCTCCGCCCCCTCCGCCTTCTCCGTTGCCTCGGTCGCCTCCGTTGTCTCCTTCGCGGAGCTGCTCGGTGTCACCGCGCCTGAACTCGGCTCGGGAGGCAGGCTTCCGTCGGTCGTCGTGGCGGACGGCACGGGTGTGGAGGGGGTTCGCGTGGGGTCCGACGGGGTCGCGGACGGTGAGGCCGGGACGACCGGGACCGGTGGCGCCCCGGGTTCGTGGCGGGCGGGACCGGAGCCGGGGGTGAGGAGAACGACCCCGATGACGAGGGCCGCGCCGGCGGCGAACGCACCCAGCGGCACAGCGAGTTGGCGAAACGAGAACGGGCCGAGCCAGGACCGGCGCAGATGAGGCCCGGGAGGCGCGGCCGGGTTCAGATCTGCCACGGTGACGAGTTGGGTACGGGCGGCGAGGGCACGGCGCAGGCGCTGCTCGACCGGCCGCTCGCCGAACTCCTCATGCGAGTCATGCGAGTCATGGGAGTTGTGGGAGCCATGGGAGTTGTGGCTCATCCCCGCGCCTCCAGAATCTTCTCCAGCGAGTCGAGCGCACGACTGGCGATGGACTTCACCGACCCGCGACTGATCCCGAGGGTCTCGGCGATCTCGGCCTCGGACAGCTCGCCCCAGTAGCGCAGCACCAGCACTTCCCGCCGCCGCCGGGTCAACTTGCCCATGGCGGCGAGCACTTCACGGTGCTCCTCGGCGAGAACGATGCGTTCCTCGGCGGAGGGCGCCCCGGCCTCGTACGGCGGTACGTAGTCGCGTGCGGTACGGCGCCGGCGCAGCACGGACCGGGACGCGTTGACGACACAAGTCCGCAGGTAGGCCAACGCGTTGTCGATCTCGTGGATGCGTTCCCCGTGCCGCCGGTACAGCGCGGTGAACGCGTCCTGCACGACGTCCTCGGCGGTGGCCCGGTCGTCGACGAGCAGCACGGCCAGGTGCACCATGCGCAGCCGGTGCGCGTGGTACAGCTCGCTGATGGTCGGCCGCTCGGAACCGGCGCCGGCGCCGTAGGCACTGGTGGGCTGCGCGCTGCCGCTGCGGAGGAGGAGTTCCCGCAGCAGGGCCAAGGGCCGGAAGGACCGCGAGGGCTGGAAAGCCTCTACGGGCCATACGCCGATGTGTTGCATGATCCCCTTCCCCGCTTGGGCGGTGGGTGAGTTGTGAGGCCGGTCAGTTCGCCCGACGCCGCACGGCGTACAGCGTCCCGCCGCCCCCGACGACGAGCACGGCGGCACCGGCCCCCAGCAGCGCCGTGGTGGTGGAGGAGGCCCCGGTGTGCGCCAACTCGTCCTCGGCGGGCTTGGAGGGAACGGCACTGGGAGCGGCCTCGGTCGCCTGGGAAGAGTCCTTGGTCGGCTCGGGGGTTGCCTCGCTCGGTACGGGGGTCGCCTCGGCCGGCTTGGAGTCCGTCGCGTCGGTGGTGGGTACCGGGGTGGGGTCGCTGGTGGGCTTGGTGCTGGACAGCTGCGTGGGCTCGGCGGTGGGCGCGGTGGTGGCAGCGGGACTGGCGGCGGCGTGTGCCGTACCGGCCAGCACCGGAACGGCGAGGGCGACGACGACCGCCGCCCCACCCACAGCGAGCCCACGGGAGAGGGAACGGGCCTGCCGCATCATCAAGTTGCTCACGTTGTATGTCCCTACGGTCGACAAGTCGGCGCCAAGCAGCGCCTGCACCCCTCACGACGCGCGACCCCTCTCCGGGTTGCCGCTCGCTCGACAAAAATTTCGCAGACGCGGCAACCCTTCGCGTGACCTGTGGCGACTGACGGACGGAAGCGCACCGAACCCCCGAACGAGAGCGACGACGTGAGCGAGACAGCAACTGCCGCCCGCAGGCCACGACGCAGAAAAACCACCCGCCGCCGGGGTCTCCTGATAGGCGGCCTGGTCGTGGCCCTGGGCGGCGGCGCGATCACCGGCGGCGTACTGATGACGGCGTCCGCGTCGGTTCCGGGCGCCGGCACGTACACCCTGGTGAACGCGGCCGACAGCACGTGTCTGACGGCACCGTCCGCGACGGGCGGGCAGCTGACCGCGGCCGCGTGCGACGCCGCCACCACCGCGCAGACCTGGCAACTGGCCGACAAGAGCGGCGGTTTCACGGTCAAGGCCGCGGCCACCGGGCTGTGCGCCGGAGTGAAGAACGCGTCGACGTCGGCCGGCAAGGCGGTCCAGCAGCAGACCTGTGACGGCAGCTCCGCGCAGGTCTGGAAGCTGGCGGCGGTGGGGGAGTCGTACCACCTGGTCAACGCGAACAGCGCCAAGTGCCTGAACGCCAAGGCCGGTTCACTCCAGCAGAACTCGTGCGACAAGACGAGCAGCAAGAGCTGGAACCTGGTGGCGAAGGCCAACTCGACGCCTTCTACGACGACTTCGGCGACGGCGACGAAGACGGCGACGGCGTCCCCGTCGGCGACGGCCTCGGCAACGAAGTCCGCGTCGGCGTCCGCGTCGGCCACAGCGACCAAGACCCCCACGGCGACCGCGTCGTCGACCTCCGCCACTGGCACCGGCACCGGCACCGGCACGACGCTGGGCGCATGGCCGACCGCGACCGGCAACAAGTCGGTGACCGCCACGATCTCGGTCTCCGGCACCTACGACGGCGCCCTCGCGCGCTTCTCCGGCGCCGGCGACCTGGGCAGCGACGGCCAGTCCGAGGACCAGGGCCCGCTGTTCGAACTCGCCGACGGCGCCGTCCTGAAGAACGTGATCCTGGGTTCCCCGGCCGCCGACGGCGTTCACTGCCTGGGCAGTTGCACGATCCAGAACGTGTGGTGGGAGGACGTCGGCGAGGACGCGGCGTCGTTCAAAGGCAAGTCGGCGTCGGCCAAGTACGTGGTGGACGGCGGCGGTGCCCGCAAGGCGGACGACAAGGTCCTCCAGTTCAACGGCGCCGGCACCCTCACCATCAAGAACTTCCAGGTCGAGGACTTCGGCAAGCTGGTCCGCTCGTGCGGCAACTGCAAGACCCAGTACCAGCGCACGATCGTGGTCAGCAACGTCAAGGCGACGGCCCCCGGCAAGGTCCTGGTCGGCATCAACTCCAACTTCGGCGACACGGCGACGATCTCGGGCGTGACGGTCGTAGGCGACAAGGACATGACCATCTGCGAGCGCTTCAAGGGCAACAACACGGGTGCGGAGCCGACGGCGCTGGGCGAGGGCCCGGACGGCACGTTCTGCAAGTACGACGAGTCGACGGTCACGTTCCAGTAGTCCCGCCCGATTGCCCCCTCCAAGTGGTGAGCCCAGGACGAGGGTTCACCACACCACGCTCAGGAGACGGGGCCTGAGCACAAGGCCGGTCCCCACCGCCAGGCCGCGGCGGTGGGGACCGGCTGTCGTCAGTCGTCGTCAGCGCATGCGGCGGAGGAAGGCATCGACAAGCCGGTCGGTGAAGTCCTGGTCGATCGGCTCGTTCGTCACCAGGACGCGGTAGTAGAGGGGGCCCACGAGCTGGTCGGTCTCGGCCGCCATGTCGAGGTCGGTGGGCAACTGGCCCCGCCGCACGGCGCGTTCCAGTGGCAGGCGGTCGCGGCGGCGCTGTTCGTCGAGGTACCTGGCCCGGAAGTCCTCGGCGAACACCGGATCGTGCTGTGTCTGGGCGATCAGGGCCTTGAAGACGGCTCCAGGGTCGGACTGGCTGAGGAACAGGCCCAGTTGGGGTAGATAGGCGCGCAGGTCGAGGGCGATGTCGCCGTGATCGGGCGGGGTCAGTTCCTCGGCCAGGTCCTGCAGGAAGGCGTCCACGAGGACCTCGGTCTTGGTCTTCCACCAGCGGTAGACGGTCTGCTTGGCGACCCCGGCCCGCGCCGCGATGCCCTCCATCGTGACGCCCGTGAACCCCTTCTCGGCGAGCAGGTCGTCGGCCGCCTCAAGGACCGCCTGCCGGGCTTCTTCGCTACGCCCGTGCCGGTTGCCGTGGTGACTGCGCCCGGGTCGGCCCGTAGCGCTTGCCTCGGCGGCTCCCGTCGTAGAACCCGCGCTGCCCATGTCGCCCATGTCGCCTCCCGTGCCACAGAGTAACCGCCGTCGACCGCTCTAGATTAGACGCAACGTTGCGTCTACTCTAAACCTCATGACACTCACTCACACGCTCGCCGACCCCCGGGTCGAAGCCGCCCTCAGCCGGATGTTCGCGCAGGCCGCACATGACGACGCCACCGCGGCCCGCGTCGAGTCGGAGCGCCCCGACGGCTTCGGGACGACACCTCAGGAACACGCCGACGCGGCGGCGGAGATCTACATGCCGATCTCCGCAGCGGGCGGGCAGCTGCTCTACAACCTCGTCCGCGCGGTCCGGCCGGCCACCGTCATCGAGTTCGGCACATCCTTCGGCATCTCCACGCTGCATCTGGCGGCCGCCGTACGGGACAACGGCACCGGACGCGTCATCACCACGGAACTGAGCAAGAACAAGATCGCCGCAGCCCGCCGCACCTTCACGGAGACCGGCCTGGACGACGTGATCACCGTGCTGGAGGGAGACGCCCGAGAAACGCTCGGCGCCATCGAAGACCCCGCGGACTTCGTTCTCCTCGACGGCTGGAAGGACCTGTGCCTGCCGGTACTGCGCCTGCTCGAACCGGGCATGGCCCCCGGCACCCTGGTCGTGGCCGACGACGTGGACCTGAGCAGTCTGCAGCCCTACCTGGACTACGTACGCTCCCCGGAGAACGGCTACCAGAGCGTGACGTTCCCCGTCGAGGACGGCATGGAGATCAGCTGCCGACTCTGACGCCACGATGGTGAGGCAGCCGCCGACGGAACGGAGAAAGAGATGGAACGTCCGTTACTCCTGCTCGACGTGGACGGAGTACTGAATCCCTACGCCGCCGCCACCTGCCCGGACGGCTACGAGGAACACCTCCTCTTCCCCGACGAGGAACCCGTCCGCGTCTGCCCGCCGCACGGCACTTGGCTGACGGGCCTGGCCGACCGGTACGAACTCGTCTGGACGACCGGCTGGGAGGACGAGGCCAACAGACTGCTGGCCCCCCTGCTCTCCCTCCCGCCCCTCCCGGTGATCCACTTCAACTTCACTCCAGGGCAGTTCGCACCGTCCGAAAAGGTCCCGCCCATCGCGGCGTTCACCGCCGACCGCCCAGCGGCCTGGCTCGACGACATGCACACCCCCGAGGCCCACGCATGGGCCCGTTCCCGCACGGCCCCGACCCTCCTGATCAGCGTGGACCCGGCCCGGGGCCTGACCCCGAACATGATTGACGAACTGTCGCGGTGGCCGCCTGCGCGCAGGCCTCAACTCTGAAAGGGGAAGGGGGCAATCCGGGACCGAGGTTCGATGCGAACGAACTGTAAGAGACACCCCCTCAGCAAAAGACGCTCAGCGAAGGAGAAGGGAATGATCTCGGCAGTTCGCAGGACCATCGTCGCTACGGCCGTCTGCGCGGCCTGCGTCACAGCCACGAGCGGCACCGGACAGGCCGCCGCCCCCACGCCCGGATACCACGCGTTCCTACTGAGCAAGGGCCGCTACACAAGCGTCGACTCACCTGACCCGCAAGCCCAGTTGTGCGCCTTCGGCATCGACAGCAAGGACCGGATCACCGGCGAGTACGAGCGGCCCACCAACGAGTCCGGCTTCATCCGGGACGCGTCCGGCAAGGTCACGACGTTCGACTTCCCGGGGTCGAAGGGAACCGAGGCCCTGAAGATCAACGACCGGGGCGAGACCGTCGGCCACTACAGCAACGACACCGGTTTCGTGAACGACTCGGCCCAGCCGCACGGCTTCCTGCGGGACGCCCGGGGCAAGTTCATCACCCTGGACGTCCCCGACGCCAAGTACACGCTCCCGATGGGCCTCAACAACCGCGGCCAGGTGGTGGGCGTCTACGTCGACACCGTGGGAACCGCGCACGGCTTCCGCTGGGAACGCGGACGCTTCACGACCATCAACCTCGACCTCCCCGGCATCGTCGGACCCGAGATCTTCGACATCAACGACCAGGGCCAGATGGTGGGCGACTACCTCGACAAGAGCGGAAGGCTCCTCGGCTTCCTCCTGGACAAGGGCCGCGTCACCGTGATCGACCCGCGCGCGACCCAGTACACCCTGGCGACCGGCATCAACAACCGCGCCCAGATCACGGGCGTCACCCTCAACGCCGACCAGACGGAAGCCCGCGGCTTCCTGCTGCCCAAGGGCGCGAGCGGCCCGGTGGCGCCGGTGGACTTCCCGGGCGCCGATCGCACTACGGCTGGTGACGTCAACGATCAGGGCACGGTCGTAGGCTGCTACTTGAACGGGCCGCCGGGGGCGAGCCCGCAGCGTGCTGGCGGGTCGTCCATGCCGATGCTGAGCGCCCGGTGACTTGAGCGCCCGGTGGCTCGACCGCCCGGTGCCGTGCCGCTGCACGGAGCGGTGATTGGAGCGTTCGGGCCAACTCCGGCGGCCGTGACCAGGCATGATCGGGGCCGGTGTTGGTCCGAAGGGGCCATTCGCAGGTCAGTGGTCGACGCCGGCGTCCCCGCGGAACGCGCCGGCCACCACGGGGACCAGCTGCCGCTCGATCTGCTCGGCGGACAGGGTGGCCAGCTCGGCGCCGATGGGTGACAGGGCGAGCCAGTTCAGCATGCCGGCCGCGCATCGCGTACGGAAGATCAGCTCCTCCTCGTCGACTCCGGGAAGGTTCGCCGACAGTATCCGCAGGGCCTCCCGGCGACTCTGGTCGAACTTGCCGGCCAGCCGCTCCCACCCCTGGGGCGGATCGATGCCGACGCGCGCCACCGTCCGCATCACGGCCAGGTCCTCTCCACCGGCCGCCATTGCGCGCACCATCGGCCCGGCGAAGGCTGCCGCCATCTCCTGGAGCGTCGAAGTGGAGCCCAGGGGGTCGAGCGCCAGGATCTGTGCGTCCAGATACCGTTCCAACGCGTGCTCGATCGCCGAGTCGCACAGCCCCTTCAGCGACCCGTAGTGGTAGCTCACCGCGGCGACGTTGGCTCCGGCGCGTTCGGTGATCTCGCGGAGAGTCACGCCCTCCTGGCCTCGTTGCGCGAGCAGCTCCAGGGCGGCCGTCTGCAGGCCGTCCCGTGTGCGCTGACCGGCCTCTCGGCGCAGGTCCGTCCTCTTCGCCTCCATCACACAATGAAGTCAAGCAGCTGCTTGACTTCATTGTCAACAGTCGCCGCGGCCGCGGGACCAGCCAATTCAAACAGCTGCTTGACAGCTTGCGCTGCCGTCCATAAGTTAAAGCGAGCGTTTGATTTACTAAGAATCCGCGAGACGCCGTCGCGACGGATCGGCGGATCCCGCGTGCCAACCTGGAGGAACACGACATGAAGTTGCTCAGCCGGAAGACGATCACCGCCACGGCCGCGATAGCGGTCCTGGGCGGTCTGTCCATCGCCGCCGTGCCGTCACAGGCCGCAAGCCCCGCCCACAGCGACAGCACTACGGCGGCGGTCCCGGACCTGACCGCCCGCCAGCTGGCCAAGCTGCCGCTCACCGACCGCCACCTGACCAAGCACGAGCGGCACAATCTCGCGGTCGTCCTGCGCGATTACTACGTGGCGGAGGGCAGCCACATCGACGTCCCGACGTTCGTCAACAGCTTCACCAAGGACGGCGTCTTCAACGACATGGTCCCCGGCGTGGCCTACCGGGGAGAGGCGCTCGGCAGCGTACTGCCCTACATGAAGGGCCTCTTCTCCGATGTTCACCGTGAGCTCAAGCGCATCACCGTGAACGGCGACGTGGTCAGCATCGAGCTGTCGATCCAGGGCACGTTCGACGGGCAGCTCACGGCGCCGACGGGCGGCGTCGTCAAGGGCAACGGCCACAAGGTCGACGCGCCGACCGCCGACTTCTGGTACCTGAAGGACGGCAAGGTCACGACGTTCAACTGCTTCGTCGGCTACTCGAAGATGTACTCCGACATGGGCGTGAACTTCGACTGGGCCTCGGCGGTCAACAAGCCCTGAACAACCTCAGCTTTCTGGCGTAGTGACCCATACCCCAGCGATCCGTACGCTCCCCGGTGGTAGTGATCCGAAGCCGGTCGGATCGCTGGGAATGGAGGACCGCCGTGCATCGTGGCCATGCCCGTCTCTTGATCTGGACAGTCCTGGTCACCCTGGTCATGGCGGTCCTGCCGGGGACGGCGACCGCGGCCGTCGGCGGCGAGGACAAGGGCGGGGGCGGCGGCGCCCGGGTCGTGGCGGAGGAGAACGTCGGCCCCAACCTGGTCGACCTGACCATCTCCTCGCCCGCGTTGGGCCGTACCGCCAAGGTCCGCCTGCTGACCCCGGACGGCTGGAACGACCGGCGCAAGAGCCAGCGTTGGCCGGTGCTGTACCTGCTCCACGGCTGCTGCGACACGTACGACAGCTGGACCCGGGAAACCGACGTCGAGACACTGCGCCGGCTCCGCCACACCCTGGTCGTCATGCCCGAGGCCGGCCCGACCGGCTGGTACAGCGACTGGTGGAACCACGGCAACGGCGGCACACCGGCCTGGGAGACCTTCCACCTCCGCGAGCTGCTCCCGCTCCTGGAGCACGGCTACGGCGCCGGCGACCGCCGAGTGATCGCCGGCCTGTCCATGGGCGGCCTAGGCACCCTGCTCTACGCCGCCCACCACCCCGGCACGTTCCGCGCGGCGGCGAGCTACAGCGGCGTGGCGCACCCCTTGTCCGGCGACTTCCCGTCCGGCCTGATGGGCCTGCTGCAGGAGTACGGCGAGGACCCCCTGGCCCTGTGGGGCGACCCGGTGGCCCAACGCGCCATCTGGGAGGCCCACGACCCGTACTACCTGGCGAACAGCCTGCGCTCGATCCCCGTCTTCCTGGCCAGCGGCGACGGCACCGCCGGCCCATTCGACCCACCCGGCACCTACGACGAACTCGAAGCGCAGCTGAACGAGATGAACCACGCCGTCGCCGGCCAACTGAAGGCCGCCGGAGCACAACTCACCACCGACTTCTACGGCCCCGGCACGCACAGCTGGCCTTACTGGGAGCGCGAACTGCACCGCTCTCTGCCGCTGTTGCTGCACGCCCTGCGGTCGGGCCGCTGACCGACCCCGCTGTACGAAGATCGCCACCCTGTTCCGGCAGCCGCCCCAGCCGTAGCCTGAGCAAGATCCGCCCCTGCCATGGAGGTTGAGTCTTGCGAAGACGTACGTTCGTCACCGCCCTCGGCGCCGCAGCCGCCGCGTCCGCCATACCGGGAGTCGCACGGGCGGCCACGCCGCTCATCGCACCCACGCTGACGGGCCGGGATCCGGCGGCGTCGGCGAACGCGCAGGCGGTGTACAAGCACTTGGTGTCGCTGGAGAACGCCGGACGTTCCGGGAGCAGTCCGATGACGATCATCGGCCAGCACATCGAGACCCAGCAGGAGCTGTACAACGCGAGTTACGGGGACACGGGCGGCACGACCTTCTCCGGGTACTACTACAAGAAGGCCCGGGACATCACGGGCAAGCTGTCCGGCTTCATCGAGATCGACCTCGGGCCCGGATACGGCGCGACCGGCTGGGGGACGTACGCGGACCGCTCCTACAACCGGCCGCTGGGGCTGCCGACGGGGGTGCGGTCGTGGCAGTACACGGACGACGCCGTGGACCTCGCCATGGGTGTGTGGAAGGGGCTGCCGCGCGCGGCGGACGGCACGTACAACCCGGACGGCACCATGGTCCGGCTCGACGGCACCTCCGCGAGCCTCGCCAATGGCGGCGCGGCCTCCGGGATCGTGGGCATGAGCTTCCACCAGCCGTACCCCGGTTCCTCGGTGAAGTCCTGGAGCCGGGTCCTCCAGCAGGAGGTGGGACTGCCCCCGGACGGGAAGGAGACCACCCCGGTGGCGACGCTCACCACCGACCAGGCGTGGTTCGACCGCGTCCTGGACTGGGAGTCGGACACCGACGAATACCGGTCGCTCCTCGCGGACCTGGGCTTTCTCGCGGCCACGCTCTCGTACTTCGCCGCGTGGGACGTTCCGGTACTGCTGCGGCCGTACCACGAGATGAACGGCGACTGGTTCTGGTGGGGGGACAAGACCCCGGCCTCGTACAAGAAGCTGTGGCGGATCACGTACGACTACCTGGTGAAGACGAAGGGCCTGCACAACCTGATCTTCGTCTGGTCGCCGGGCGCCTGGGATCCGCAGGGGAACGACGTGCCGTGGGACTACTACCCCGGGGCCGACCTCGTCGACATCGTCGGCGTCGACGACTACAGCCCGTCCGCCTCGGACCTCACGCACGTGTACTACACGGGGCTCGTCGACTACGCGAAGCCGCGGATGCTCGCGGAAACGTACAACGTGCCGATCACGGCGGCCGGTTCGAACGCGCTGACCCGCAGCCCATGGGTGATCTGGAGCACCTGGGGTTCCGGGCTGACCAAGACCGCGATCAACTCGAACGCGGACGTGAAGGCGACGTACTACGCCACCGACCAGGTGTACACGGGCGGTTCGGGGACCGGGTACGGGCAGAACTTCGCGTGGGGGTCGGTCCACGCCCACTGAAACGGTGGTCTCGTGCGGAGGGGTCTGACCTCCTTGATCCGCCGGCCGCTCGGTCGATGCCGGGCGGCACGTCCGTGGCCGAGACGGTCACCTCGGTTCGAGCGAGCCGCTTGGCAGGGCCGCCGAATATTCCGTGCCATGCCGGTCGGTGGACGTGCAGACTCGCTCCATGGCGGACGTACACGCATTCCGGGCAGCGGTCAGCCGCTGGGCGGCCGGCGGCCCCGGCGAACCGGCGAGTGATCTGGCAGCGCAACTGGGGCTGCGGACAGCGGTGTTGCTGGAAGGACTGAGCGACCTCGCCGCCGTCGAGGCGCTGGCCGCACGGCATGGCCGGGACCTGCCCGCCGAAGGGGTGTGCGTCGTCTCGATGGGCGGGGCGATGAACATCGCCCGCTACGCCGGCCTCCTCGGGCCACCCGGTCTCGGCCTGCGCCTGAGGGGCCTGTGCGACGAACGCGAGCAACCCTTCTACGACCGCGGCCTGAAGCGCGCCGGGGCGCCGGACCAGGGCTTCTTCGTATGCGTGGCAGACCTGGAGGACGAGCTCATCCGCACACTGGGCACGGAGCGCGTCGAGGAGATCATCGATGCCGAGGGCGACCTACGCCCCTGGCAGACCTTCCTCCACCAGCCCGCCCAGCACGGCCGCCCCCGTCACCAACAGCTGCGCCGCTTCCTCGGCACGAAGAAGGGCCGCAAGATCCGCTACGGCCGTCTTCTGGTGGACGCCCTCGGCTCCGGACGGGTACCGGCCCCGCTTGAGGACCTCGTCGTGAGCCTTTGACCGACGCACGCTTCTCCCGTTCCACCGGATGGTGGAAATCGCATCGTTACCGCAGAAGTGGAGCTGTGTCTCAACTGACCTCTACGGTCGCTGTGTTGAGTCCTGGCCCGACCTATCTGACACCTCAATAGGTGAGGCCCCGGTTCCGGTCTTCTGTAAGGAGCCCATCCATGACAGTCCTGGTCAACCGCCGGGCCGCCCTTGTGACCTTGGGAATGGCCGCACTCAATATGCCCGGCACGCCGGTCCAGGCAGCGTCCCGCCAGTCCGTGATCAACGGCTCGTCGCCGTCCCTGCACCCCGAAGGCATCTCCTGGGATCCGACGCGCCGGGCCTTTCTGGTCGGCTCGGTACGGCATGGCACGGTCTCCGTGGTGCGGCCCAGCGGCACCGTACGTACCCTCGTCGACGACGGCGTGATGGTTTCCACGCTCGCGGTGCACACCGATCCGGCGCGCGGCCGGGTGCTCGTCACGTACCAGGACCCCGGCGTGGGCACCAAGTCGGACGAGGCGACGATGTTCCGGCAGTCCGGGCTCGGCATCTTCGATCTCGCCACGGGCGCGGTGCTGCATCGGGTGGACCTGTCCGCAGTACCCGGCGGCGCGGCCGGGATCCACGGTGCGAACGATTTCGCCCTGGACGCCGCCGGCAATGCCTACGTCACCGACATCGTCAGCGGCGAGATCTACCGCGTCGCCCCGGACGGGCAGGCGTCACTACTGCTCAGCCGGGATGACCTGTTGGGCCGAGACGGGGTAGGACCCAACGGCATCGTGTGGCACCCTTCCGGCCACCTGCTCGTGGTGCGGTACGACACAGGCGCCCTGCTGCGGGTGCCCGTGCACGCGCCTGAGGAAGTGTCGCCCGTGGCACTGGAGGAGGCTGTCGTCGGCGGGGACGGACTGGCACTGAGACCCGACGGCCCACTCGTCGTCGTAACGAACCGGCTCGCCTCCACGGCGACGCCGGGAGTGTCGGTGCTGCGTTCGCACGACGGTTGGCTTTCTGCACACACGGTCGCCAGCTCGGTCCCGTGGCCGGACCCCAACCCCACCACCGCTGCGGTCACTCCACACGGCACGTACGTCGTCGAAGGCCGCCTCGCCGACCTGTTCGCGGGCGCGCTCAGCGACAGCTTCACGATCCGTCGCCTTGAGTAGGGCGTGCCCCCTGTTTCAACCGTGCCGCGAGGTCAATGCCCTCCTGTACGGCGATGTCGAAGTCGGGGTCCTGGTGGAGGAGGATCCTGCCCCGGTAGTCGACGATCACTGAGGCGACGGCGTTGGGGTCCGCGTCCGACGATGCCTTCGGCACATGCTGAAGTTCTGCTTCAAAGAATTCCCGGTCGCCTGGAAGAGTGGTCAAGCGTTGCTCCAGAAGGTCAGGGTTTTATTGATCAGCTCCTTTGCGGATTCTCCGTAGCAGGCCGCACTGCTGACGGCATCGAATGCCTTGTGGTGAAGGGCCAGTTCGTCGGCGTCGGTGATGTCCACGCCGCAGGAGACGAGTTCGTAGTGAACGCGGTCCTCACTCATGTTGAACCCGGGTAGAGGCACAACGCCGAACTCGGCGGTGGCAGGGAGGATTCCAAGCCCGAGCGAGGGGAGGTCGATGTCGCGAAGGAGACGCTCCATCTGCTCGCACATGACCTCGCTGCCCCCGACATTCGTGTACAGGGCCTGCTCGCCGAGGACAACGTCGTAGCGGTGCTCACCGTCGTACAGAACCTGCTGCCGTTCCATCCGCTTGGCGACCCCCGCCGGTACGTCGTCCGGAACTCCGAGGAAGTCCACGACCCGCCGCAGGATCACGGTCGCGTACCCCTCTGTCTGGAGCGTGCCCCAGATCATGGTGGGGACGTACGCCTTGCCGTGCCGCGTCTGTTGGTACCAGCGGATCACCTCATCCTGGATGTCTTCCGTGCCGGTGGACAGCCGCTGTTGCCACGGGATCGAACTGGTCACTGTGCGTTCCCTTCGGTTGCCGATTGTGAACCAGCCGAGCTCATACCCGGCCCAACGGATGACGCACCATCGCTCAGAGATCCAGCAACGCAATCCGGCCGGTCATCAGGACGTCGTGGTTCGCGAAGAGCGCGTCGAGGTCGAAGCGCCGGTGGATGTGCGCGGCCCACTTCGCGTACGGCAGGTCTGTGTGCGCCTTGACCACGCGGGCGCGACTTGCCTGGGTGAGGATCCAACGGGCCTGGTCCCCAGCATTCATCCGGCCACCGAGGTCACGGGCCAGCCGCCACAGCGCGTCTCCGTCGCCTCCTTCGTCTACGACGGTGACCAGCCCGATGTCTCCCAGCCCGCGTTCGTCACCGGACTGCGTGGTGTAGGCGACGGTGAGGTCTTCGAGAGGAAATACGGTCACGCGGCTGGTCGCGGTCAGCACGGTGAGCGGCACGGGGGGGTCCGTTCTGAGGTGAGGGAGGGGGAGCGGGCGGGCCAGCCTGAGGGAGGCGGGCCCGCCCGCGGGGGAGGAGGTGAGGTCAGCAGCAGGGACCGTCGCCGCAGCAGGAAGGCGGGTTGCAGTCGGCGGCCGTACCCCACAGCCGCTCGTCCACGGCGAAGCCCGCCGCCCGGATCTTCTCGACGACGTCGGTCATCAGCCCGCGCGTACGGGTCTTGCTGTTCGGCTGGTGATGCAGGAAGTAACCGAACTGCTCCTCACACCAGTTGGCGTACCAGTCGGTGTGGAGGATGAGCGTGTGCCATCCCGGGTCGACCTGTTGGGAGGGGGCCATGGTGGCGCCCGAGCGGGTTGTGCCCATGACGTGGATCAGGGCGAGGGCTTGGTCGAGGACGCGGTCGGCGACGCAGCGTTCGAGGCCGTATTCGTCGGCGCAGAAGGTAGCGAGTATGTCGAACTCGGGGGCGGGGGCGAGGGAGCGGCCGGTCCGGGTCTCGGTGGCGACGGTGGTCATGGCGTGGCCTCCTTCGCGCTCGCGTCGCGGTTGGGCGTAGTCCGGCCGGGCAGCCGTTCCGGTGGGGTTGTGCGGAGCACGGTTCACCTCAGAGTTGGGATCTTCGGGCAGCCCTCTCCCGGAGCGCTGGATGCCTGGTCGAGTGCTCAGGGAGAGGGATCTTGCGCCTGCCGTCGAACGAGGGCCTACGTGCAGCCCGTTCAAGCCCGACGGCAGAAGTCCGTGAAGACCGAAGTCAGGCCGTGGCGCGCAACGCCAGCTCCTGTCGGCCTGCGGCGACGAGGGATCGCACAGCCGCCGGGCGGCACAGATCACCGTCGTGTCGTGGCGGAATCACCCAGTAAGTGCCAGGCGGCTGCCGACGATCGATGCGGGGGATGCCGAGATACGTGCCGCGACCTAGGCACGGGGCGTCCTCGTCCTGTTCCAGTTGTTGGATCACTCCGGCACCCCAGTTGATGAGGGCGTAGTACGTGGCACCCGTGACGCGGTGGTCGTGGATGACGGGGCCTCGCAGCCGTTCCCGCAGGGCGGCCGCCACCTCATCGGATTGCTCGCAGCCGAGCGCCGCATACACGAGCTCACCGGGGAGCCGAACCGCGGCAAACAGGCCGCCGAGCGGGAGCAGAGCCACACCCTGGTGGGACCACTCCGCGTGGGCCTGATGTGGCACCGGATGTGCCCGGGCGAGCCACTCGGCGATCAGTCGGTTCATGTCGGATGGAGTCAGCACCGCAGCTCCCTCGGTTGGGCGTGCTGTTCACGTTCACGAGGAAACCGGAAGCGCCCTATCGCCCGTCAGGACGGATCTTGGGGAGTTACTCGCAGCCGACCGGACAGTTTTACCGGGCACCGGATGCCGGTAGGACTACCGTCGAGGGACCACGCGCGAGGGGGCGGAAGTGGGCAGCAAGAGAAACACCAGGCTCGAAGCGCTGTTAGCGGAGTTCGGCTACACCCACGAGCAGCTTGCGGAAGCTGTGAACTCGACGGCAACGGACCTCTCCGGAACCCCGGCCAACTGCACTGACCGGCACGTGCGTCGGTGGATCTCCGGCGAAGTGCAGTGGCCGTGGCCGCGCTACCTTCTGCCTCTCCAGCGCATCTTCGGTCGTAGCCCGGAGGACATGGGATTCGTCCCGAGGAAGTCCTCACGTGTCCCTGCTCCGCCTCGTCGGCCGGCACAAGTGGAGATGCAACGCCCCGTCCCGCGCAGGGAGTTCATTGCGGTCGGCCTGCTTGCTGCTCTCGGTCTGGACGCAATCCCTGCGGTCGGTCGACTCGGCACCAGCGACGTCGACCGCATCCGGGCCATCGTCCCCGCTCTCTACAAGTACGACCACGCCTTGGGCGGGGGCGCCTTGCACGACGTTGCCACCGACGCCCTTCGTCGCGTCCAGACTGCCGTAAACCACTGCAATTACGGGGATCGCGTCGAGCGTCTCCTGTACTCGGCGATGGGGGATCTGGCAGCGTCCGCCGGATGGTTCGCGTACGACGCCGGACGACAGGCGGACGCGTCCGGTTTGTACAACGAAGCCTTGCAGGCCGGCATGCTCTCCGGAGACGGGATGCTGCAGGCCCGAGTGTGGTCCAACCTCGCGATGCAGGCCCGCCTTCTCAACCGCGACAGGGAGGCTCTGCGGATCGGTCGTGCGGCAGTCGAGACACGGCAGGCGAAGAGCGATCCGTGGCTGATGGCACTGCTCCATTGCCGTCAGGCTGTCGGCCATGCCCGGACCGGGGACCGTACGCGTTCCCAGCGCTCTCTCGCCCGCGCCGAGACGGCTTACGAACGAACCCAAGGTCAGCCCGCAGCCTGGCTGTCGTTTCTCACCCCGGCCGAGCTGACGGGCCTGGCGGGTGCCGCGCACCAAGCACTCGGACAACACCGACGAGCTGAGCAACTCACCTCCGCCGCACTCCAGATGCTGGAACCACGCTTCGAACGCAACCGCGTCTACTACACGGCTCAACACGCACAGGCACTCCTCGGTGAGGGAAACGTCGAGCACGCCGCCGCTCAAGCAGGCAGAGCAGTCGCCATAGCCGGACGAGTTCAAAGCGAGCGCATCCGAGACAAGCTCGGTGACCTGCGACAGCACCTCCAGCAGTACGCACATGTGCCGGCAGCTTCGGACTTCCTGGAACAGACACGAGAGACGGGAGCATGAAATGGAAGGGCTGCGGCTCGAACATAGGGACGCGGTCGGTTTGGCCGACATCCGACAGCAACTCCTCGACGTGTACGCGGAGATCTACGAGGAGCGGTTGAGCGAGGACTTCCACAGCGTCGAGAGGTTCGACGAGCGGCTCGGCTGGAACACCGAGGTCCCTGGGTTCGCGGCGGTCGTGGGCTATCTCGACGACATGCCGGTCGGGTACGCGTACGGCTGCACGTTGCAGGAGACGACCCGGTGGTGGAAGGGGCTGCGCACGCCAGTGCCGGACGGGTCGACCACGGAGACAGGGACGCGTACCTTCGCACTCTCGGAGCTAATGGTCGTCGAGAAGGTGCGCGGCGCTGGTGTCGCTCGGCAGATTCACGACGGGTTGCTGCGAGACCGTCCGGAGGAACGCGTCACGCTTCTGGTCGAGCGGGACCATCCCAAAGTCCGAGCGCTCTATGCGTCGTGGGGGTACAAGTGGTTTGGTGAGGTGTTGCCGTTCTCTGACGCTCCGTTGTACGACGCGTTGATCCTCCGGCGTGGAGCTAAGTGAGCGTAGACGCTTGATCTTGCAGCGGGTAGCGACGGCAACCCCACGTGGGTACTTGCTCTGGCAGCGTGGTCAGTGTCCGCTTCCCGGCTAGGTTGACAGCGGTGGCCGGGACAAGTGCGATCATGCTCGCCGAGTACTCGCTGCCTTGTGAGGCCAGTGGGTAGATTGCATTGCGTATCTTGGCTTCCAAACCATCCAACAAGCAACCGAGAGCAGGAACGTATGCGTGGGAGCACTCCTCAGCACTACACAATTGCAGATTTTCTGAAGTGGGACGACGACAAAGAACTCATACTGAATCCCAAGTTTCAGCGAGGTCCTGTTTGGCCATCACCAGCCAAGAGCTACCTGATTGACTCAATCTTGCGAGGCTATCCGATACCGAAACTGCTACTGCGCACAACCGTCGATCGAGACACTCGGCGAACCATTCGTGACGTGGTGGATGGACAGCAGCGACTTCGGGCCATCATCGATTTTGCGTCAGGGAAATTTGCTCTTGGGTCAAAGGCTGGAGATCTGAAGGGGTTGCGTTACGTAAATCTTGAAGACGAGCTCAAAGACTCGTTTCTCTCGTACAAGCTTACGTGCGAACAGCTAATCAACGCTACGGATGATGATGTCCTCGAGGTTTTCGTTCGCATCAATTCTTACGCAATTCCGGTAAATGAAGCAGAATTGAGGAATGCGCGCTTCGATAATGAATTCAGCGCCCTAGTTAAATCGATTGTCCGCAGGGTCAAACCCCTGTGGGAACTCGGAGTCATCTCAAATAGGGAACGCGTCCGAATGTCGGATCAATCGTTCGTTGCCGAGATTCTCGGATTCTGGCTCAAGGGTGTTGGAGATGGCGGGGAACCGAGAATTACCAGCCTCTACGAAGAAAACAAGGAAACGGTTCCTGAGGATCTCCCTGCTGAGGATGAGGTCGTAGAAATAATCCTGGAAGCGGCTGACCTCCTTTCCGATTTTCCCAAGGAACCCATCGTGCAGCGCCCTCACTCGCTAATGATCATCGCGGCACTGATGTATGCCCACCATAAGCTCCCTGCCGGCCGCCTATCCTTTGATAAGGCTCCCGCCCCGGATAAACTTCTGATGTCTAAAGAGAAGGCGGTTGAGTCTCTTGGTGTGTTGAACGTAATTCTAGGTAGTCCGGCTGAAGATGTGTCTGGGTACGTCGCTCTCGTGGAATCTAAAACGAGCACACAGCGAATTCGTAGTCGACAAATTCGGTTTGAGTACTTTTGTCGAGCCCTTGCCGGAAACTATGCCGAATAGGGCTGCCAATGTCCGTGATATCCAGCCAGTTGCAGGATGTTGTAGACGCGTTCGCGGCTGAGGTTTCAGCTATTGAGAGCGTCTTCCAGGTGTCTTCTGGCTCTGTGACGGTATCCAGTCAGGTCATAGACTATGATCCCATTGACGACGGATGTGTAGTTTCTCTTTGGGACTCGTGGAATCGTTTCATGAGAGGACTGTTGCTCTCTTCTTGTTCTTCGGCGCAGATTACAGGCGCATCTGGAATTCTCTACTCTCCCGCGGTACCCCTAACTGAAATACAGGCCGTAGGGCAGCTGGTTCAGGCGTCGAGGTCGAGGTCGAATAGCATTCGGGCGATGGCCGGCGAACCGTCTTGGTTTGACCAGAGTGGAATATCCGACATGGTTCAAGAGTTGCAGCTACCAAATTCTCAGCAAATAATTACGGCAGTTACGTCATCATCAGTCTCGCTTGGGGCAAGTTTCGTCACCACCAATCCCATTGAAGAAATACGGACAATAAGGAACTTTATCGCACATAAGGGGACTTCCTCCCTCTCTAGAGCGCGTCATTACATGAGTGGTCACGTCACGGACCATACTCATGATCTCCTGCTTGGTGGGGTTACGCGCTTCAGGCAATGGGTGGACTCTCTTTCTGCGATTGCTGAAACAGCGGCCACCTGACGAGGGCGTTGGTCGTAGCTCTTCCAAGTGATGACAAAGCTCTGCCGACTCTCGAAGGTCGTCCAGGATATCGAGAGTCGGCAGGTTGAAATTCCTGTCAGTCGGCTTAGATCTCGATACGGTTCTCTGTCTTGCGGCCCTTGTTCCAGGCATTGCCGACCATCCGGTAGGCAGTGCTTATGCGGGATCCAGTGCCGCTGTTGTTGAAGCCACCACGAGACGACTGGCTAAGAATTTCAGACCGCCATTTGGCGGCCGAACCCATCTTCTCTATCTTCTTCGCAAGATCCTTGTCGTCGACGAGGTCACCGTGGCGACCGAGGAACATGCCAATGCCACCGAGGAGCATGCCATCCCAGGCCTCTGCGGAGCGCCCCCAGGCGTCTTCAGCGATTGAGAGGGTTCGGTCGAAGATGGGAGCTCCGTAGCGATCGGTGATCTGAAGTACCCCCGACACGGCGCCGACGCTGTTGGTGGAGGAGGAGCCCAACGCCAGTCCGTGCTTCTTCAAAATGCGGTCGGTGTCGACGAAGAGGGGAACGCCTCCGGTAAGACCTACGTGGTATTCGTCGATAGGGCGTGGCTTGTGTGATTCACGGTTCTTGATCAGGAAGAGGATGGCTTCCTGAGCCTGTGTGAGGCCGTGATGTATGTCGGCCCGGATTGTGGGTATCCCCGCGAGTGCGCAGGCGCGCCAACGGTGCTGCCCGTCGACGATGTAGAGGTCGCCGTCAACCCGCTGGGAGACGACGATCGACCCGATGGCTTCTCTAACCAGGTGATTCGCGATGTTCTGCGCACGCTTCTCGTTGAGAGTTCGCTGTGCTTGAGGGTCAATGTTGAGGTCGCTTATCGCAACCTCCTTCCCGTAGTCCACGTCGTGAACCGGGAGCTCGAAGGTGTATCGAGCCTTAGCCATGGATGTGCCCTTCTGCGCCGCGTTTAGGGGATGGTCGGCATTGCCGGATTTTGGGAAGCGGTGCACCAGGGATGCTAATCGCGTGACTGTTGCTGTCTCAAGCGGTTTGAGAAATAAGTGAGTTGATGTGCGCGGCCGTGCCTCGTCAGCTGGGAAAGCGTCTGCGGCTCAGTCCCTCTATGAAGGCCCGCCAGGCGCGAACGTGGACCGTCATGATCGGACCGTTGGCTTGCTTGGAGTCGCGCACCAGCGCGCGGCTGCCCGCGTGGCCGCACTCCACACATTCGGTGCCGCTGCCACCGCTGTGCGAGGACTTGAACCAGCGCTGCACGGTAGGCGTCTTCATGAAAACTCCCTGACTATACGGTCGACAAGCTCAGCCGATGACTCGAGATCGAGTGCCTGTGCGCTGAGGTATTCGAACGCCAACCTATAACGCCCCAGTTCTTGCGGCTTCTCCATGAAGAGGCCGCCACTGAGCAGGTCCACATATGCCACGTCCAGATCCGGCGTCGGTCCCCGTAGGATGGCGAAGCTGCCAACGGCCGCTGCGTGTGCGCCCTTTGAGAAGGGGAGTACTTGAACGGTGATGTGGGGGCGCTCAGCCAGGGCAAGCAGGTGTCCAAGCTGCTCTCGCATCACCTCGTGGCCGCCGACCCGGCGTCGGAGCGCGGCCTCGTCGATCACGCACCAGATGCGCGGTGGTTCATCTCGGTCGAGCAGTTCCTGGCGCTTCATACGGATGTCGACCATGTGCTGCACTTCGCGCTCCGGGCACTGCACCTCCGAGGCTCGGTGAACGGCCTCCGCGTAGGCGCGGGTCTGGAGGAGCCCGGGGATGTACATGCATGCGTAATGGTCTTCGCGAACCACCTCGTCCTCAAGAGTGAGCATCAGATTCATGGACTCGGGGACGGGGTCGGCGAGTGAGCGCCACCAGCCCTGAATCTTGGCGCCTTTGGCGAGTTCGACGAGGGCGAGGCGTTCTTCGTCCGAGGCGCCGTATTCGCGGCAGAGGGCGTCCACGGCCGGCCATTTGACCGTCCCCTCCTTGGTCTCATAGCGGCTGAGCGTTGCCTTGGAGATGCCGACGCGTGCGCCTGCCTCTTCGAGGGTCAAGCCCACCGCTTCGCGGAGGCGACGCAGGTCGGCGCCCAGCTGGCGCCTGCGGGTTGTGGGTCCAATTGCCATGTACGAGGCCCTTCGTGTCGATCAGTCAGATCGTGGGGGTTGTGCGAGCCCGGCGGCAAGACGGTGTGCGCCGGGGGCGCGTGCGTGAGTCCCGCGCTCCTTCTCCCATCAAGATGAGAGTTCCATTTTGAGAGTTCCAATGCAACTCTTTGCATGTCATCGATCGCACAACGCGACGAGATGTCAGGGAAGGAGCCAGGCGATGGACGCCAACGCCCCCATGCTGAGGAAGTCATGGAACCTCCCGTTCGTGGCAGAGCCCGAGGGAGTCGCCGCTCTTCGCCGCATCATGCGCATCCACCTCGGGCTCTGGGGATTGCAACACGTCACTGATGCGGCTCAACTCTGCGTCACCGAGCTCGTGTCCAATGTCATCACCCACGTCGGCGTCGGTACGCCGACCACGCTCGCCGTCTCCATGAGCGGTGCCCACTTGCGCATCGAGGTCCACGACCCCGACGCCCGTGCCCTACCGACACTGATCCAAGCGGAAGTCGACAGCGAAGGTGGTCGTGGGATGGCCTTAGTTGAGGCCATCGCTGACCGCTGGGGTGTCGAGCTCCGTGCCGACCGCAAGGTGACGTGGTGTGAGCTGGCGACGCGATCGACTTCGACGCTGCCGAAGAGTCCGACCCCGCGCTTGAGCAGAGCCGAGGGGCTGCTCGACCTCTACCGGCCGGAACCAGCGCCGCATATGGCGAGCATTGGGTCACATCCGTTGGGGGCGGTTGTGGCCGAGGAGGCAGCGATCGACATTATCACCGACCTCCTCCATTGGCTCCAAGCGCATGGCCGTGACGCAGACGAGGTGCTGGACAGGGCCCAGGCGCACTTCGAGGCGGAGGTGGAGATCGAGGCCCTGCACGGCTGATGTGCCCTCGCGCTTACCCCGCCGAGACCGTCGCCGAGTACGACCACACATCGACCGGAAGCTCGTGCTGGAGCTCCCAAGTGATCGCCATTGGCTTGCTGCCCGTGTGCTTCTTGAACTTGGCCGGGCCCAGCAGCATCCAGGGCTCGGCCTTGCCGATGCTGTTGTCGTTGTAGCGGCGCAGGAAGAGCAGGACATGGCTGCCGCGCTCGACATGGTTTCGGTACCGCAGACCGGTGGGGGAGTTCTCCGATATGGCGTTCTGCGACTCCCAGTGGAACAGGGTGGGGCTGAGCGCATAGTCCTTGTAGCGGACATTGGGGGAGAAGTCCCGCTCGTCCTTGTCCAAGGTGATGAGCATGGCGTCGGTCTTGATCTCCTCTACCCAACGCACTCCTTGGCCGAAGTCTCCGGGCATCTGGCCGCCCAGCCGGGCGATTCCGAGGGCCGAGAGGATCTCGGAGCGGTTGTAGGCGCTGTGGATCTTCAACGGGATGTGGCTGAGCGGGTCGTCCAGCGGGATGGGGAAGTGGTCGGTCTGGTCGAAGACGTACGACAGGGCTTGCCGCAGTTCGTCGCGGAACACGTGCAAGGCGCGAAGCGACTCAAGACCCTCCTGGTAGCTGGAGAAACCGCCCGCCTTGTCCCACAGGTTGAAGAAGAGCATGCGGGCGTATGCCTGCTCGGCAGGAGGGAGCGAGTCGTAGTCGGGGGCGTCATCCGCGAGGAGGCGCAGATATGCACCAGCTCGGTCAGGGTCGTCGACATGCAGGAAGGCGTGGACGCGCCTGAGGAGTTCCTCTTCTCCCGGCAGAGCGGCTTCCTTGATGACTCCGGCCCTGCGCAAGATCTTGGTCCAGGAGTTCTTTGCCCTGTAGAGCTCCTTGATGTCCCGCCTGCTCTCACGCAGGTAGGCCGCGAGCTTGGGCGTGCTGTAGTCCCTGACCTCTTTCGCCAGCGTGTTGATCGTGGCGTTGAGCTGCGTACGGATGTTGTTGAGGACGAGGTCCTTGGACTTGCCCTCCAGGATGATCTGGCAGCCGGAGGGCAGTTGCGGGAAGTCGCGCTCGATGCCGTCGACCAGGCGATTGCGGGAGAGGTTGGTCAGGGCGCGGAACTGCTCCTCGAAGCGGAACTCCGCCCGGTGCGTCCCGATGAAGTCGAGCACGGTCAGCACCGGCTTGTTCGGCGTACGACGCAGCCCGCGTCCCAACTGTTGGAGGAAGACCGTCGCGCTGTTCGTGGGCCGCAGGAGGATCAGCGTGTCTACGTCCGGGATGTCCAGGCCCTCGTTGAACAAGTCGACGGAGAAGATCACCTGGATCTTGCCGGCCTTGAGGTCGTCCAGCGTCCGCTCGCGCTCTGCTGGGCTCGATTCACTGTCGAGTGCCGCGGCCTGGAATCCCGCATCGCGGAAGCGGTCGGCCATGAAGTGCGCGTGCGCCTTCGTCACGCAGAAGCCCAGGGCACGCATGGCACCCGGGTCGGAGATCTTGTCCTTGACCTGCTTGATGACGATACGAGCGCGCGCATGGCTGGCCGTGAAGAGGTTGCCGAGCTCGTCCCGGTCGTAGGAGCCCGCACGCCAGTTGAGCTGGGACAGATCCGTGCCGTCCGGGATGCCGAAGTAGTGGAACGGGCACAGCAGGTCGTTCTCAAGGGCTTCCCACAGCCGCATCTCGGCGGCGATGCGGCCGCCGAAGAACTCGTCCTGGACGTTGTAGCCGTCCATCCTCTCCGGCGTAGCCGTGAGGCCGAGCAACTCGGTGGGCTTGAAGTGCCTGATGACGTGCTGGTACGTGTCTGCCCTGGCGTGGTGGAACTCGTCGATGACGATCACGTCGAAGTGGCCGGGATCGAGTTGCTCCAGCCGCTGGAGCTTGAGGGATTGGACGCTCGCGAAGACATGCGTCCAGTCGCGAGGCTCCTCGCCGTTGTAGAGGAGTTCACCGAAGGAGGCGTCGTCGAGGACCTCCCGATAGGTCCGCAGGGACTGCTTAAGGATCTCCTTGCGGTGTGCCACGAAGAGCAGGCGAGGGAGCTCCCCGCCGCGACGGTCACGCAAGTTGCGGTAGTCCAGGGCCGCCATGACGGTCTTGCCGGTGCCGGTCGCCGCGACTAGGAGGTTCTCGTGGTGGCCGTGTACCTCCCGTTCGACGCGGAGTCGCTCCAGCATGTCCCGCTGGTGTGGGTACGGATGCACCGCGAGCCCGGACAGGTTGATCTTGAGCTCATTGCCCGACCCGGTGCCTCCCGCCTGGGAGAGCGCCTCAGCAAGCCGTTCTCCGTCGCGGTCAGGGTCGTACGACTCGAAAGCCGCGTCGTCCCAGTACGAGTCGAACGTCGCCTCGAACTTGTCGAGCACCCTGGGCGTGGCGACCGACGACAGCCGTACGTTCCACTCCAGACCGTCGAGCAGCGCGGCCTTGGAGAGATTCGAACTGCCCACATAGGCCGTGTCGAATCCCGTGTCGCGCCGGAACAGCCATGCCTTCGCGTGCAGACGCGTCGACCGGATCTCGTAGTTGACCTTGACCTGGGCACCGAACTCGCGGACCAGGCGGTCCAGCGCATATCGATCGGTGGCGCCGATGTAGGTGGTCGTGATGACCCGGATGGGAACTCCCCGCTCCTTCGCAGCGCGCAGGGAGTCCTCAAGTACTCGAATTCCGTACCACTTAACGAACGCGCACAGCAGGTCGATGCTGTCGGCAGTGGCCAGCTCAGCCCGTAGTTCGGCGCCCAGACTGGGGTCATCCGGGGCGTTCGTGATCAACGCCGTCTCGGAGAGGGGCGTGAGGGGCCGAATCGCGTAGACGCCGGGCGCCTCCTGCTCGGCGAGGGCGAGGAGTTGGCGGGGGCCGTCGGCGATGGTGCCGACGGCCTCGTCCGCATCCGGGTCGGGCGCGCTCGCAGCCAGGGACCGCATGATCTGGTTGGCGGCGTCCACCTGCTTGTCGTGCGGCAGTCGACTCAACCGGCGCCCCACGGCCTCGCCGATGTACCGGGCCAGCACATGCGGCGTGGACTCCTTGCCGACCTCCGCGTCGATGGCCTTCCAACCCGCGGATTCGAGCCCCTCTATCCGATCGTGCAGGCTGTGGGTGATCAGCTGCTCGTAGACACCCGCAACCGGCTCCGTCAGGTCCCCCGATTCCGCCACCGCTGCTCCTCTTAGATCCCTATTGGTAGATCCCGAGTGGGCTCTCCCCGCACGATCTCTCGTGCCGATATGGATCTGTTCTAACAGCAGGCACTGACAATCGAAGGGTGTTGTGACGAAAGGTGATCGTTTTCAGACGGCGCCGGTTCGCAGTGTTCAGGCTTAAGCCCCATGACAGTCCCCATAACCCCGCCCCGACCCACACCAACAAACCGCCCCCCGCTGAGGCGGCCAAGCCACCGCCCGCCCCCGAGCCGCCAAGGTCGTCGCATACTGCGGCAACAACGCCACGTCCCTCGGAGACGCCCCCTCCGAAGCCGCAAACGCCTCATACGAAGGCACCGTCCCCGTAACAATCCCCAAGTTAGGCGTCCCCGAAGACGCCAGCTCCCGCAGTGACCCCTCTATCGTCGTCAGGTGCTCCTCATGCGAGGGGTACTCCTCCGCCAGCGTCGGATAAGCCGCCACCAGCTCCGCCAGTTCCCCCGCCGGCCAGTGCAGGACCGCCACCGGGAACGGGCGGGACAGGGCCTCCCTGTACGCGCCCAGCTCCGCCCGGAGTCGTGAGATCTCCGCCTCCAGTTCCGCCGGGTTGTCGGAGCCCAGGGACCACACCCGCTTCGGGTCGTGGAGCTCGTCCAGGGACACCGGGAGGGTGTGGAGGGTGTCGGCCAGCATGTCCCAGTCGTCGTGGGCCGCGCCCAGCATCCGGCGCACCCTGTGGCGGCCGAACAGCAGCGGATGTGTCGAGTACGGCGGCTGGTCGACGCCCTCTAGCAGTAGCCGCGCTCCCTCCGTGAATGTCTCCTGCGCCGCTTCCAGCTCGTCGTGGGATTCCAGCGACTCCGCCACGATCAACCAGGGGGCTGGGTCGCGTGGGGACGCTGACCTGACTCCCTCGATGATGGCTCGGGCCTCTGCCTCGTGGCCGTATTCCCAGAGGTTCGAGGCCTTTAGGGCTCGTACCAGGTAGGGGTTCTCCAGGCCGTCCGGGGACGACAACAGGCGGTCGTAGAGGGTCGTCGCGGCGGGGCGGTCGGCGGCTAGTTCCAGGTGGGCCGCGGCCTGGAGGAGCAGGGCCTCGGCGTCCTCGGGATACAGGCCGGCGGTCCGCTCCAGGCGTGCCGCTTCGGCGGTGTGGTCGACGTTCTCGGCAGGCGTGTCGGGGCGCATGGGGGACACCGTACTGCCGACGAATGACAAAGGAGAGATATGCGCAGGCCAGGCATGGAGAGGCTTGCTCGGGCGTGCACGTGGTGCGTCCTGTGTTCCGTCCCCTGCCCTCCTGGGGGAGAGTGGGGATATGGACGTAGATGACACGAATGTGATGAGCGGGGCGCGCGTCGCTACCCGGCTGCCCGCCCAGGATCTGGAGCGGGCTCGGCGTTTTTACTCCGAGAAGCTCGGTCTTGAGCCCGTCGACGAGCGGCCCGGCGGGCTTCTTTATCGGTGTGGAGGGTCGGATTTCGCGTTGTTCCAGTCGACGGGGGCCTCGCCCGGGACCTTTACGCAGATGGCGTTCGAGGTCGACGACATCGAGGCGGCCGTGTCGGTGCTCAAAGCACGTGGTGTGGTGTTCGAGGTCGTCGATCTGCCCGGGTTGCGTACGAAGGACGGCATCGCCGATATCGAGGGGAACTATCCGAGCAAGGGGGCGCGGGGGGAGCGTGGGGGGTGGTTCCGGGACAGTGAGGGGAATCTGCTGGGTATCGGGCAGCCGGTCGTCTGAGCCCGAACCACCCTCCCACCCCGCGCGCTCCCCTCACCGCCTCACCGCCTCACCGCGTCAGCGCCTCACTCCCTCACACCGTCACCCCGTCGATCTGAATCGTCTGCACCGCCTTCGCCGCGAACGGGACCGCGACCGTCTTCCCGCTCAGGTAGGTGTTGGAGTACGACGCGTACTTGTCGCCGCCCGTCGTCACCGTGTTCCAGCGCGGGACCAGGCCGCCCGTGCCGCCCGTCACCGTCGTGAACTGAGACAGGTCGAAGGTCAGAGTCTGGGCCGACGTCGACGTGTTCAGGGCCACGATCACCAGGCGCTTCGCCGTCGCGTCGTAGCCCGCGACCGCGTAGCTCACGCCCGTGTTGAGGATCTTCATCCCCGGGCGGATGTGGCGGCTGAACTGGGCCAACACGTAGTACTTCGTCTCGACCGCGCCGGCCTGCAAGGTGCTCGCGTCGTACTTGATCACGCCCCAGCCCGCAGTCGGGTCCATGACCTGCCAGTAGACCCAGGCCGTCGGGTGCAGCCAGCGGAAGTCGTAGAGGAGGTTGAAGGCCATGTTGTAGCCGGTGCCGTCGCTGTCGCCCGTCTCCGAGTTCCAGAGGGCCTTGCCGGCCGTTGTCACTACGTCCGTGTAGAGCAGGTCTCTACGGCCGCCCGAGCCCTGGTAGCCGTGGACGTTGACCCGGTTCACGTACCCCTTCGTGGTCGAGCTGAAGGAGTTCCAGGTGGTGCGGGCGAGGTCGTAGCTCGTCTCGTCCGAGGCCGAGATCTTCGTCGCCGACAGACCGCGCGCGTCCAACTCGCTTCTCATGTACGGCAGTACGGCCGCCTGGACCGTCGCGTCCATGTGGCAGCCCTCCTGCGTGCCCGTCGCCGTCCACCAGGACGACGAGGGCTCGTTGAAGGGGTCGACCGTCGCGAAGTTCACGCCCCAGTTGTTCTTGGCGTACAGGGCCGTTGCCGCCAAGTGGCTGGCGTGCTGGCGATAGTTCCAGGACTGGAGGTTGTTGCCGCCGCCCGCCGCGCCGGACGGGTTGTGGTTCAGACACATCCACCACATCGGGGAGTTGGCGAAGAGCTCGCTCGTCGCGCCCCTCGCCGTCGCCTTCACCAGCATCGCCCGCTGGTTGGCGTCCGCCGTCCAGTCCCAGGCCGAGGACGTCGGGTCCTCGTTGTTCCAGTCCTGCCAGAAGCCCTCGATCTGTTTGAAGGCCGGGATGTTGGCCGAGGCGACCATCGACTCGCCGCTCACCGTGTTCCAGCTGCACGCGCCCAGGTTGTAGCGGGCGATGTTCATGCCGAGGCCGGGGAGTGATGTGCCGCTGTACGTCGTCGACTTGGTCGTGAAGAAGATGTCCGCGAAGTCGTCCCGGGCGCCGAAGACGTTGGCCCACCAGGCCAGGGAGGTTCCCCAGCCTTCCCAAGTGCCGTACGAGGTGCCGGGGTTGACGGCGATCGTGGCGTCCGCGTGTGCGGTGCCCGTCGCCAGGGCGCTGCCGAGGAGGGTGCCTCCTGCGGCTGTCAGCAGCGTTCTGCGTCGGATCATGGTCTACTCCGAACTCCGATGTGTACGACACCGGTCCCCTGAGCCGGTGTCGAGACCTGTCCCCCTGATGGCAGACGAAGCATCGGGTGTGTCCTGTGAGGTTGTCGAGAGTTCTGACAGCCCTTTCTAAAACCGATGGAGGAAGTTCGGTATCTCGGACGGATTCCTGGTCACCTGGCCGCCAAGAAGGCTCTTGGGCTGGTGACTTGAAGCCCGCCCCCTTATCGTGCGGGCGGCCCCGGTCGAGGAGGCGTACGTATGCGGCTGCACGTCGTGGTGGACCACGGCATCCGACGTCGCCGGGCCCTGCGCCGACGCGCCCTGTGGACCGGCGGCGAACTCCTCGTCACCGTCGGGGTCGTACTCCTGCTCTTCGTCGCCCATCAGCTGTGGTGGACCAACCGGGAGGCCAGGGAGGGCGCCAAGCGGGAGGTCCAGGCGCTGGAGCGGGAATGGGAGCAGAGCCCGCGGCAGGACGCGGACATCGATTCCGGTACGGCTTCCCCGTCGCCGTCTCCTACGGAGCAGCGCTTCCGGGACGGCCAACCTGCCTCCGCCGAACCCCCCGACTGGCCCCAGGCCTACGCCATCCTCAGCATCCCCCGCCTCCACCTCCGCGTCCCCATCGCCGAGGGCACCAGCAAGCAGAACGTCCTCAACAAGGGATACGTCGGCCACTACCCCGCCACCCAACAGCCGGGCCAGTCAGGAAACTTCGCCCTCGCCGGTCACCGCAACACCCACGGCGAGCCCTTCCGGTACATCAACCGGCTCGCGCCCAAGGACACGATCGAGGTCGAGACGAGGAGCGCGGTCTACACGTACGCCGTCGACAGGACGCTGCCGCAGACCTCGGCCCGCGACTCGGGAGTGATCCGCGAGATCCCGCGCTCCACGGTCCGCCCCGCCTACGGCTACACCGCCCCCGGCTACTTCATCACCCTCACCACCTGCACCCCGGAGTACACGTCCAGGTACCGCCTGGTGGTGTGGGGCAAGTTGGTCTCGATGCGGCCCCGTTAACTGCCGTAGGACACAACGCCGTACGACCGACTCACGCCCGCTCCCGCAACGCCCCCACACTCACCGCCGCCACCAGCGCCAGCCCCGCCGACACCACCATCGCGATGTCCGCGCCGTGTGCGAGGCCGCCGCCCGTCGAGGTCGCGAGGGCGATGGTCAGGGCGACTCCGGCGCAGGAACCGATGTAGCGGAAGGTCTGCTGGGCGCCCGAGCCCATCGCGGCCCGCTGGGCCGGTACGGACTCCACGGCGAGCAACGGGAGCGCGGCGTTCAGCAGGCCGCTGCCGACGCCGGCCAGCATCAGGCCGGGGAGCAGGCGGGGCCAGGAGCCTGCGTCGAGCGCGCCCAGCATGGCCACCACACCCACCGCGTGCAGGACGAAACCCAGGGCCAGTTGGAGGCGCGGGGACACCCGTCCCGACAGTCGACGCGCCTGCAGCGCCACCGTGAAGGACAGGCCGGACCACAGCAGGAACAGCCACGCCGTGTCCATCGCCGACATGCCGAGCGTCCGCTGGAGCAGCGCCGGCAGGAAGCTGAACAGGCCGATCACCGCGAGCCCCGTGAACAGGCCGCCGGAGGACGAGGCGAGGAAGCGGGGGTGGCGGAGCAGGCCCAGGTCGATCATCGGGGTCGCCGAGCGGCGCTCGACCACCACGAACAGGGCCAGCAGGGCAGCGGAAGCGAGTAGCAGCAGGCCCACCTGCGGCCGCAGCCAGCCGTCCCGGCCCAGCGTCAGTGCGGCCACCAGGGCGACCAGCGCAAGGCCGAAGGCCACCGCCCCGGCGAGGTCGGGGCGGCCGCCGCGCGGGGCGCGGGACTCCGACAGTCCCCGCACCGACAAGGCCGCCACGATCAGGGTCGCGGCGCCGAGGACGCCGTACGCGAGGCGCCAGCTCGGTATCGCGCCTGTGACGATCGGGCCGAGCGCGATGCCACCGCTCACGAACGCGCCCCACACGCCGGTCGCGTGCAGTCGCCCCCTCGGCGTCGGGAACGCGTGGACGATCAGGCCCAGGCTGCTGGCGAGGAGCGCCGCGCTGGCCGCGCCCTGCGCGATGCGGGCCAGGGTGAACAGCCAGGTCGTGGAGGCGAAGGCGCCGAGGATCGTGGTGATGCCCAACGCCAGTGTTCCCGCGACGAAGATCCGGCGGCGGCCGTAGTCGTCGGCGAGGGTGCCGGCGACCAGGAGGAGGGCGGCGAGGCCGAGCGGGGTGCCGTTCAGGAGCCAGGCCTGGGCGGACAGGGGGGTGTGCAGGGCGGCGGCCACGTCCGGGAGCGTGACCATCGGCGCGGTGTACGTCATCAGGGCCACGGCGGTGGCGGCGCTGGTCAGGGCGAGGGTGGCGCGGGGGTGGGGAGACGGTTCCTGCTCCTCCTTCAGGGCGTCCTCCCGGCCGGCCCTCGGGTTCAGCTCGGTGAGAGTTCGTTCATTGAACCTATCCATGCCTCGTACCGTAACAGCCTCGGTTCGGTCATTGAACCAACCCTTCGTAAATTGGTTACAGTGGGCGTCATGGCACTGGGTAAGGACTACGCGACACAGGAATGTTCGATCGCCCGCGCGCTCGAAATCGTCGGCGAGCGCTGGACCCTGCTCGTCATCCGCGACGCCCTCTACGGCGTCCGGCGCTACAACGACTTCCTCGTCCACCTCGGCATCCCGCGCGCCGTCCTGGCCGCCCGCCTCCAGGCGCTCACCGCGGAAGGGATCCTGGAAAAGCGCCGGTATCAGGAGTCGCCGCCGCGCGACGAGTACGTCCTGACCGACCGCGGCATCGCACTGTGGCCCACCCTGCGCTCACTCGGCCGCTGGGGCCGCGAGCACCACGGCGACCCCCAGCTGCGCGTCTTCCGGCACGCGGACTGCGGCACCGAACTCGGCCCGTACGGCGAATGCCCCGCCTGCGGAACGGTCGTACCCGTGCCGGACGTTGAGATGGTGCCGGGCCCCGGACTCGATCCGGACCCGGCGGATCCGGTCAGCCGGGCCCTGCTCAAGCCCAGGAGACTGCTCCAGCCCATCGAGACGGAGTCGTCGGGGGCGTCGGGGGCGTCGCTACGGTCCAGTACGTGAACCGGGTATTGCGGAGTGCACAGAGACCTTGGAGGATCGACCAGTCCTCCGATGGCTGCACCTGTCGGTGGGGCGCCCGCGATCGAGGGAGATTGTGATCATGAAGCTGATGCGAGTCGGTACGGCCGGGTCGGAGACGCCCGCGCTGCTCGACGCCGAGGGGGTCCTGCGGGATCTGTCCGGTGTCGTCGCGGACATCGACGGGGCGTTGCTCGCCGACGACGCGGCGCTCGGGCGGATACGTGCCGCCGTCGACGCCGGGGAGCTGCCTGCCCTCGACGCGACCGGGTTGCGGGTCGGGGCGCCGGTGGGGCGGATCGGCAAGGTCGTGTGTATCGGGCTCAACTATCACGATCACGCTCGCGAGACCGGGGCCGAGCCGCCCTCCGAGCCCGTCATCTTCTTCAAGGCCGCGGACACGGTAGTAGGGCCGTATGACACCGTGCTGGTTCCTCGCCTGTCGACCAAGACCGACTGGGAGGTCGAACTGGCGGTCGTCATCGGGCGTACGGCCCGGTATCTGTCCTCGCATGAAGAGGCGCTCGCCCATGTCGCCGGGTATGCGGTGGCGCATGACGTGTCCGAGCGGGAGTTCCAGATCGAGCGGGGCGGGACCTGGGACAAGGGGAAGAACTGCGAGACGTTCAATCCGCTCGGGCCTTGGCTCGTGACTGCGGACGAGGTGGCCGATCCGCAGGATCTGGGGCTGAAGCTCTGGGTGAACGGGGAGTTGAAGCAGGACGGGACTACCGCCGAGCAGATCTTCTCGGTGGCGGAAGTGGTGCGGTACGTCAGCCAGTTCATGACCCTGTACCCCGGGGATGTCATCAACACGGGTACGCCGGCGGGGGTTGCTCTGGGGCAGCCCGAGCCGAAGCCCTTCCTGCGGGCCGGGGATGTGGTGGAGCTGGAGATCGACGGGCTCGGCAAGCAGCGGCAGGAGTTCAAGGACGCGTAAGCGCTCCGCTGGTTGAGCCGGGGGACTGCGGTTGTTCGGCGGGTGCGAGTCCGTCGTGGTTGCTCGCGCAGTTCCCCGCGCCCCTTAGGGCGTTGGTCATGCCGTAGGTGGGTGATTGGAGCGTTTGGGCCACGTCGGCGGTAGCCGACCTGCGGTTTTCCCCTCGCCGTCTGGGCCAAAGGGGCCAATCGCCGGGACTGGCCCCCAACCTCACCCACCGGCGGGCCCAGCGGCCGACCACGAGCCATCGGGAACCGCCCAGGTGCGTGACCTCACGCCAATAGCGATGCCAGCCTGCGCCAATCCTCCCTCGGCAGCGCGTCCCTCGACTCTCCGTCCAGCACCTGCAACGCCACCTGGTTCGCGCCCGCCTTGTGGAAGGCCTCGATGCGCTCGCGGATCCTGTCCTCACCGCCCCATGCGAACACCGCGTCGACCAGGCGGTCGCTGCCGCCGTCCGCCAGGTCGTCCTCTGTGAAGCCCAGGCGTTGGAAGGTGTTCGTGTAGTTCGGGAGGGCGAGGTACATGGCCAGGGTTTCGCGGGCGAGGGTGCGTGCCCTGGTCGGGTCCGTCTCCAGGACGACCTTCAACTCCGGGGCCAGCAGCGGGGATTCGCCCAGGATTGCGCGGGCCTCCGCCGTGTGCTCGGGGGTGACCAGGTAGGGGATCGCGCCCGCCGCCCGGTCGCGGGACAGTTCCAGCGTCTTCGGGCCCAGGGCCGCGAGGACCCTCCGGCCGGCCGGGACGCCGGCCGCGTCCAGGGCGTCGAGGTAGGCGACCAGCGCCGAGTACGGGCGCCGGTATTGTTCCGCGAGCTTGGCGTGGCTGACGCCGAGGCCGAGCAGGAAGCGGCCGGGGTGGGCCGCCTCCAGCTCGGTGAAGCTCGCGGCGCTTTCGGCGGCCTCGTACTGCCAGATGCTCTGGATGCTGGTGCCGACGGTGATCCGCGAGGTCGCCGCGATGAGCGGCTCGGCGTGGCGGGCGGCGCTGCTGCCGCCCAGCCAGATCGCGCCGAAGCCGAGCTCCTCCAACTCGGCCGCCGCCTCGGCGAGTTCGGTTCGGCGGGCCGGATCCTCCGAGCGGAGTCCGACGCTCCAGATTCCGTACCGTCCGAGCCCTCCGAGGTCGTCGCTCATCGGTTCCGTTCCCTTCGGTCGCCGTGTAGCTGCCCGGCCGTACAGCCCTCACAGCCCCGTACAGCCCTATAGCCAGTGCCAACCGGAGGGTCCCTCTGGATAATCCCGATAATCCCGGGCCGAACTATTCGCTGAGGAACTGCTCCAACGCCGCCACCACAAACCGGTGATCATCCAGCTGCGGCAGTCCCGACACCGTCACCACGCCGATCACCCCCACCCCCTCCACGTTGATCGGGAACGAGCCCCCATGTGCCGCGTACTCGTCGGGGTCGAGGCGGGAGGACTCCTCGAACGTCGTGCCCTTGGCGCGGAAGCGGGCGCCGACCAGGTAGGACGCGGAGCCGTAGCGCTCCACCACCCGGCGTTTGCGGTCGATCCAGGCGTCGTTGTCCGGGGTGGAGCCGGGGAGTGCCGCGTGGAAGAGCTGCTGGCCGGCGCGGCGGATGTCGATGGCGACCGGGGCCTGGCTCTCGCGGGCCAGTTCCACCAGGAGTGAGCCGAGCGCCCACGCGTCCTCGTGCGTGAACTGGCGGAAGACCAGGCGGCGTTCCTGGGCTTCCAGCTCCTCCACCGCCGGGGTGATCTCGGGGGCGAATCTCGGGGTGAGCTTGGGGTTGTTCGTCACGGCGTCTCCGTCACCTTCACGTTCACTGTCACTCCGTCGAGGGCCGATCGCCTCGCCGCTTCCAGTACGTCGAGCGCGGCGGCCGCCTCCAGCGCGGTCACCGGGTTCTCGCCGGTGCCGCGGAGGGCGGCGGCCACGGCCGTGTAGTACGCCGGATAGTCGCCGGGGAGCGTCGGCACGGGACGGCCGCCTCCCGTCAGCGGGGACTCGCCGGAGCCGACGCGGCCCCACGCCGACTCGGGCTCCAGGCCCCATGCGTCGCCGCCGGCGCCCGGACGCCCACCGTCGCGCAGGGCGGACTCCTGGGGGTCGAGGCCGTACTTGACGTAACCCGCCTGCGAGCCCAGCACCCGGAAGCGCGGGCCGAGTTGGGCGGTCGTGGCGGAGGCGTAGAGGTGGGAGCGGACGCCGTTCGTGTGCGTGATCGCGATGAACGTGTCGTCGTCCGTGCGCGCACCCGGGCGGCGGATGTCGGACTCCGCGTACACGGAAGCCGCCGGGCCGAAGAGGACCAGGGCCTGGTCGACGACGTGGCTGCCGAGGTCGTAGAGCAGACCTCCGATCTCTGCCGGGTCGCCGGACTCGCGCCAGCCGCCCTTCGGCTGCGGGCGCCAGCGCTCGAAGCGGGATTCGAAGCGCCATACGTCGCCCAGCTCGCCCTCCGCGATCAGCGCGCGCAGGGTGAGGAAGTCGTTGTCCCAACGGCGGTTCTGGAAGACGGAGAGGAGGAGGCCGTGGTCGTCGGCCAGGGTCGCCAATTCGCGCGCCTCGGCCGCTGTCCCGGCGATCGGCTTGTCGACCACGACCGGCACGCCCGCCTTCAGGGCGGCGGTGGCCAGCGGGACGTGCGTCCTGTTCGGGGAGGCGATGACGACCAGGTCGAGTTCGTCGGCGCGGTCGAACAGCTCGTCGGCGGTGGCGGCGACGCGTACGTCCGGGAACTCGGCGCGGGCCTGCTCCTGCCGCTCGGGGTTCGAGGTGACCACCGTGTCGAGGACGAGGTCCTCGTTGGCGGCGACCAGCGGGGCGTGGAAGACGGAGCCTGCGAGGCCGTAGCCGACCAGGCCCACGCGGAGGGGAGTACCAGTCATGCGTTCCACTTTCGCAACGCTGTTGCCAAAGTGCAAGCGCGGGGGACAATGGTCGACGTGAACAGGACGAACGACACGGTCACGGTCCCAGGGGTGCCGGGCGCGACGGGAGCGAATCTGCTCGCGCTGCGCAGCCACAACGCCGCGCTCGTCCTCGATCTGCTGCGCACGGCCGGCCCGGCCGGCATCAGCCGCCTCGAACTCGCCGAGCGGACCGGGCTCACCCCGCAGGCCGTCAGCAAGATCACCGCCCGGCTGCGGGCCGACGGCCTCGCGACCGAGGCGGGCCGCCGCGCCTCGACGGGCGGCAAGCCCCGTACGGTGCTGCGGCTCGTGCCGGAGGCGGGACACGCGGTCGGGGTCCATCTGGACCGGGACGAACTGCGGGCCGTGCTCGTCGACCTCACCGGCGCGGTGGTGGGCGAGCGGCGCGTTCCCGTGGACCTCGGGGCGGGGGCGGAGGCCGTGTTGGGGGCGGTCGAGGGGCTCGTCGGGGACGTGGCGGGCGCGGGCGTCGGCTCGCTCCTCGGTGTCGGCGTCGCGCTTCCCGGACCCCTCGATCACACCCGCGGAGTGCTGCACCGGGTCACCGGGTTCCCCGAGTGGGACGGCTTTCCGCTACGGGACGCGCTGGCCCGGCGGCTCGGGGCGCCCGTCGTCGTCGACAAGGACACCAACGCCGCCGCGCTCGGCCTTGCGGTCGGCGGCGAGGGCGGCTCCTTCGCCTACCTGCACTTCGGGGCGGGGCTCGGCGGCGGTTTCGTCATCGGGGGCGCGGTGCACCGGGGGGCCCGGACCAGCGCGGGGGAGTTCGGGCATCAGGTCGTCCAGATGGACGGGCCGCCCTGCGGCTGCGGCAACCGCGGCTGCGTCGAGGCGCTGTGTCTGGCCGCGGTTGCCTGCGGCGACATCGCGGGGGCGGCGCGCGTGCTCGGCACCGGGGCGGGCAATCTGGTCGCCCTCCTCGACATCGACCTCATTCTGCTGGGCGGCCGTATCGTCGCAGCCGAGCCCGAGAGCTTCGTACGCGGTGTCGCCGCAGTCCTCGACGAGCGCGCCCGGCGTGTGGGCGAGGCCCCGGTACCGGTCCGGATCGCCCCCGGCGCGGGTCGCGAGGTCGCGGAGGGTGCCGCCCAGTTGTTGCTCGCGCCGCTGTTCGGCCGGGCGGACGGGTAGTGCTGCCAAGTGCTCCGCTGGTTGAGCGGTTCGTCTACTGCGGGCCGGTGGGGGCTGGTCGCGCAGTTCCCCGCGCCCCTGAAGGGGCGCGGGTGAACCGGAGTAGACATAGCCCCGCCCCTTAAGGCCCCGACTCCGCCGATCGAGCGGATTTCCGAAGCCGTTCGAGGGCTACGACCGGAATGGCGCCCCCCGTCCCCCGCCCCCGCCCGGCAGGGTCACGTGTCCATGCGACTGTGCACGCCCGTTTCCCTCGCCCTTGCCGCTACAGCCGCCCTCCTCCCGCTGCCGACACCGGCGTACGCGGCTCCCCGCCCCACCGTCTGCGCCGGCGCCGCGGACGACCGCGACTTCCCCCTCACCACCCGCCTCCACGGCGGCCCCGACGCCTACGAGGCCGGCGGCGGCTTCGGCACCTGGTTCCTGGACCTCACCAACACCACCACCCGCCCCTGCACCGGCATCCACCCGGTCGTCGTCCTCGTCGACGAGAAACGCGCCCTCAAGCCGTCACAGCCCCGCCTGGAGTTCTACGACGACTCGCGCGCCGGGGGCTCCCCGCATCCCGTCCGCTTCGAGACGACCGACGAGGACGAGCTGGTCGGCGCCTTCGACGCCTCCGGCACCTCCGACGACGGGTTTCCCGGTTTCACCGTCGCTCCCGGCGCCACCGTCACCGTGAAGGTGCGCCTGGCGATCACCTCGGACGCCGTACCCAACGAGGTCACCGCGAACGCGGCCGTCGTGCAGCGTCACGACGACGACGGCGACTGGGTCGGCCAGTCCAACTCCTACCGCTTCGCCATCGACGCCGACCCCGCCCCCACCACCCCCGACTCCTCCGCGACCGCCGTCCCACCGGGCGGCCGGCTCCCCTTCGCCGACGAACTCGCCCGCACCGGAATCGACACCGCGGCCGGAGCCTTCGCCGCGGCCGCCGCACTCCTCGCCACCGC
This sequence comes from Streptomyces sp. JLBG701, assembly GCF_058544905.1. Classification (NCBI taxonomy): domain Bacteria; kingdom Bacillati; phylum Actinomycetota; class Actinomycetes; order Kitasatosporales; family Streptomycetaceae; genus Streptomyces; species Streptomyces sp. JLBG701. The sequence goes on along the minus strand of NZ_CM178588.1, from coordinate 4,332,175 downwards.
CGGCGGCGCACTCCTGCTGGCGCGCAGACGCCGCTGACCGTTCACCGAGTCACCGGAAACCGGCCGTTCCCTCAAGATCTCACCTGTGCATAGGCTGGAACTCACGCACCGCGTCCGGCAGGAGATCCCGCACATGGCAGACCGCAAGCCCATCGAATCGTGGCTCACCGACATGGACGGTGTACTCATCCACGAGGGTGTGCCGATCCCCGGCGCCGACGCCTTCCTCAAGAAGCTGCGTGAGTCCGGCCGGCCCTTCCTGGTGCTCACCAACAACTCGATCTACACCCCGCGCGACCTGCAGGCCCGGCTGAGCCGCATGGGCCTTGAGGTGCCGGTCGAGAACATCTGGACCTCGGCCCTGGCCACCGCCAAGTTCCTGGACGACCAGCGACCGGGCGGCACGGCGTACGTCATAGGCGAGGCCGGCATGACCACCGCGCTGCACGACATCGGGTACATCCTCACCGACCACGAGCCCGACTACGTGGTCCTCGGGGAGACCCGCACCTACTCCTTCGAGGCCATGACCAAGGCCGTACGGCTGATCAACGGCGGCGCCCGCTTCATCTGCACCAACCCGGACGAGACCGGCCCCTCCACCGAGGGCCCGCTGCCCGCGACCGGCGCGGTGGCCGCGCTGATCACCAAGGCGACCGGCAAGAAGCCCTACTTCGCGGGCAAGCCCAACCCGCTGATGATGCGCACCGGGCTCAACGCGATCGGCGCCCACTCCGAGACCAGCGCGATGATCGGCGACCGCATGGACACCGATGTGCTGGCCGGAATCGAGGCCGGGATGCAGACATACCTGGTGCTCACCGGGCTGACCCGGCCCGAGCAGGTCGAGAACTTCCCGTACCGCCCCTCCAAGATCGTGGACTCGATCGCGGACCTCGTCGAAAGAATCTGAGACCGGGGATTTGAAACCCGTCACTCCCCGAACGGAGTAGTGAGACCCGCCCTGCGGATGCGCGCCTGGGCCCGGAGGAGGAGTCTCCAGATATCTGGAGGTTCACGATGGGTCCAATGAAACTCACTCTCTGTACAGGTGCGGCGCTGGTCGCGGTCTTCACTCCGGCGGCGTACGCGGCCGACGGAGGCGGTGTCTCGGTGACCCCGTCCTCCCCGGCCCCCGGCGCCGACGTCGGGCTGCGGGTCGGCGGCTGCGCCGGGCAGAGCGGCACCGCGGCGTCCGAGGCCTTCGTGGCGGACGCCCGCCTCGTCGGCATCGACGGCACGCTCGTCGGCGAGAGCCGGGTCCGCTCCTCGCTCGCGGAGGGGACGTACGACGTGAAGGTCACCTGCGGCGACACCCAGGTGAAGGGCACGATCACCGTCGGACAGGCCTCGTCCGCCTCGCCGTACGCCCCACCCACCACCCCGGCCTCGCCCGTCGCCCCCGTCCACGCGGGCGGCGGCGGAACCGCCCACCTCGCGGCCACCGCGGCCGAGGAGGCCCGGGAGGCCGGGCCCGGCACCGGACACGCGGTCATCGGACTGGTCCTCGCGGGCGTCGCCGCGTTCGCCGTGGTGCTCCGCGGTGCCCGCCGGAGCCGCGGAACGGACTGACCATGTCCGAACAAGGTGAGCGCTCCTCCGGCACCGGACGCCTGCTGACCGGCGTCGCCTGGGCGGTACTGCTGCTCGGGCTGTGGCTGTGGGGGCGCGAGGTGAGCGACGTACGACAGGGGATATCCGCGCCGACCACCGGAGACATGGCGGCGGTCGGACGGCCCCCGGGCGCCGAACTGCCGCCCGCGCTCCAGCCGTTGGGGGACGCGTTGCCGCAGCGCGTCGACATTCCCGAGCTGGGGGTGCAGGCGCCGGTCGTGGCCCGCGGCCTCGACACACAGGGGGCGGTCGATCCGCCGCCCTTCGACCAGGCGGGCGTCGTGGGGTGGTACGCGGGCGGGGCGAAACCGGGGGCGGCCGGCACCGCGCTGCTGGTGGGACACGTCGACACCGAGACCCGGCCCGCCGTCTTCTACAAGATCAGCGCGCTGCGGGCCGGCGAGACGGTCCGGGTGATCCGCGACGACGGCAAGGTCGCCGAGTTCACCATCGACGACGTACAGGTGCTGCCCCGCGACCGCTTCGACGCCCGACAGGCGTACGGGACACGGCAGTCGGGGCGGGCCGAACTGCGGCTCATCACCTGCGGCGGCACCTTCGACCCGGTGAGCCGCAGCTACACGGCGAACGTGATCGTGTCGGCGTACCTCACCGGCACCGGACTGTGAGAAGCGGTGCTGCGAGAAACCGGGTACCCGGCCCGGTCGGCGGCCCGCTCCCCCCGAAAAACCGCCGACCGGGCTGGTCCTCGACCGCGCGCGCACGGGCTGCGGGAGTAACCCGGCGCCGGCGCGGGAGGCTTTTGAGGCTCAGTGGTGGTCAACCGGCCGGGGGCTGGGGCCTTCTGGGAAGACTCTAGAACGGATGCGTGCCGGGGCCTAGGGGGTGATTGACGCCAAGTTCCGCTTTGGTGGCGCTCCGTGATCCATGCAGGTGGACTGTGGGCTACGCGGATCCTCATGCCAGCCCCTCGGCTTCACTTCGCAGATCGGCGTCGTTCGCGACCCGTTCGATGACCGCCGACGCGACCTGGTCCAAAGGCAGTTGGCGTCGGCGTGCGTACTGCCTGAGTGAGATGAACGCGCCGTCGGTGGTGGTGTTCCAGCGTTCGGCGAGCATCCCCTTGGCCTGCTCGATGCGCACCCTGCTGGACAGCGCCTGCTGCAACTGCCCGGACAGGGTGCGGTATTGCGTGAACGTGCGGTGGTTCTGCAGGCCGACCGCCGCGGCGTCGGCGATCGCCTGGGCCAGCAGCAGCTCCGACGCGCCGCCGTCCGGCGGGCCCTCGGGCAGGGTCGGTACGAACACGTTCAGCGCGCCGAGCAGGGTCTCGCGGCGGCGCAGCGGCACGGCGAAGGTCGCCACGACGTCGTGCCGCAGTGCCCGCTCCGTGAAGTCGGGCCAGCGGGACGCCGCGTGGGCGACCTGGATGGACACCGGGGGAACCGGTCGGCCGGTACCGTAACTGTCCAGACAGGGCCCGCCGCCGTGCTGGGCCTGGAGCAGGTCGAGGGCGACCTCGTGCTGTCGGCTGCTGCCGACCAGCGAAATCGTCTCGCCGCCGTCGATCAGCATGATTCCGGCGGCTCGCGCGGCCAGCAGCTCCACGCAGTGGTCGGACAGTCGTTGCAAGTAGAGGTCGGTGTCGAAGCCGTCGGTCAGGGTGTCGGCGGCCTCTACGAGTGCTGCCGCCAGCCGGGCCTCCCGGGTGGTGTGGTGCATGACTGCGCACGCCCTTCCCGTGTCTCGCCCGCCCCCCATCCCCAGGCGCGCGCCTACCCAGACCTTGGGGGGTGTAACAGGTGTCCGACAAGACCCCGGTGATCTCGTGGGCGCCACGACACGTATGTCAGGATTGAGACTTGGAACGGCGCACCCAAGGGGGAGTTGGATGTACGCCAGCAGGGGGGCGGCCGGAGTGCGGGTGTCCGTGGCGGTGGTGCTGGGGGCGGCACTGCTGATCACGGGATGCTCCTCCTCCGGGGACGGTGAGAAGGAGCCCGACGACTCGGGCGCCAAGATCACCCAACAGCCCAAGGAGACCGATCCGTTCTGGGTCAATCCGGACGGCAACGCGGCCGCACAGGTCGCCACCTACGAGAAGGCGGGCAAGGACGACGACGCCGAGCAGATCCTGAAGATCGCCGAGCAGCCGACCGGCGAGTGGATCGGCCCGGAGAACCCGGAGCAGGAGGCCCGCGGCTTCACCGAGGCCGCCGACAAGGCCGGCCGCACCGCACTCCTGGTCCTCTACAACATCCCGCACCGCGACTGCGGCCAGTACTCCCAGGGCGGCGCAGCCGACGGCAACGCCTACCGCGCCTGGATCGACGGGGTAGCGGCGGGCATCGGCGACCGCGCGGCCACGGTGATCCTGGAACCGGACGCGATCCTCCACCTGGTCGACGGCTGCACCCAGGACGAGTTCCACGAGGAGCGCTACGACCTCCTCAAGGGCGCCATCACCAAGCTCAAGTCCCTCAAGAACACCAAGGTCTACCTGGACGCGGGCAACGCGGGCTGGGGCCACCCGGACGAGATCTTCGAGCCTCTCCAATGGGCAGGCATCGACCAGGCAGACGGCTTCTCGGTCAACGTCTCCAACTTCTACTCCACCGAGGACTCCATCGCCTACGGCAAGCAGTTGTCCGCCAAGGTCGCCGACAAACCCTTCGTCATAGACACCAGCCGCAACGGCAACGGCCCCTACACAGGCGGCGACGCCAACGAACGCTGGTGCAACCCACCGGGGAGGGCACTGGGGGAGGCGCCCACGACGAAGACGGCGGACTCCTTGGTCGACGCCTACCTGTGGGTCAAACGCCCGGGCGAGTCGGACGGCGAGTGCAAGGGCGGCCCGAAGGCGGGGCAGTGGTGGGCGGATTACGCCCTGAAGCTCGCCAAGGCCAGCGACTAGAAGGCCCGGACAGGTCCTAGAGGCCCAGGGCGTCGGCGAAGGCCGAAAACCCGGGCGCCACGACGCGCCACGCGCACTGCCTGGGGTTCGCCCCAAAGTCGCTGCCCACGACGCGGGGATCGGAGGGACTGCTGCGGTAGTCGAGAGCGAGGGCCACGTCGTCACCGGCGCTGCGATTGACCGCGATGACGAACGCCTGCTCGATGTCCAGCCAGGGCAGTTCCACCGGGTCCTTCCGGTGGCTGCCTCGCATCGCGCGGAAGAGCGCGGACAGGGATGGGTCATCGGCGAACAGGTCCAGCGAGCGGGACGCCCTGGTCATTGCCTCGCCACTGGCAAGGAAGTCGAGCGGATCCTCGAACCACGGGATCAGCCTCGCCAACTCGGCGTCCCCCGGGTGCCGCCACCGCTCCTCGCGCAGAAGTGAGGACAGCCGCGCGGGCAGGGGCAGTCCAAGGACCTTCGCGTGCTCCATGAGGACAGCGTGCCACGCCCGGTGCAACGGCGACTGGGGGCGCCCTCCGTGGCGGAGGGCGCCCCCAGCGTCGTAGCAACTCTCAAGGAATTACGGGACCTTGACCCACTGCGCCTTACTCGGCGTTCCTTGGTCGTCCGTGACGAACAGCATGTACCAGCCCGACTCGACCAAGTTCCGGTTCTTCGGGATCGTCACCGTGATCCCGTCCGCCGTCTTCTTGAAGTCCAGGGCGATGGACCGCTGGTCGACGTCCGTGACGTGGGTCGATGCGCTCGGGCGGATCAGGCGGGCCGTTTTGATCGACGAGGCGTGTTGGGACTTGAACGTGCCGGACGCGCCGCGAGCGATGGTCTGCGGGCCGCCTGACAGGGACGGCCGCGAATCCCGGTACAGATACGGCGGCGTGTAGATCTCGATCCGTTGCTCGAACTCGCCCGGCTTGGTGTTGGCCTTGTCCGCGTACAGGGAGTCCGAGCCGAAGAACATCACGCGGCCGTCGGGGAGCAGGAGTGAGCCGGAGTGGTAGTTGCGGCCCACCAGGGGGTCGGCGACCTTGTTCATCTCGCCGGTCTTCGCGTCGTAGATGCGCGCTTGGAGGATGTTGGAGTCGCCGCGGCCCCGGTAGTCCTCCGAACCGCCCGAGATGAGGACGGTGTCGTCGGGGAGGATGGAGGACTGCGGGTAGCGGGTGCCCTTCTCCAGTTCCGGGCCGTCCGTGAAACTCGGGTTGTCGTCGAGCAGGTCGATGATGCGGGTCTTGTTGCTGGACTCCTTCGACTCACCGACCCCGCCGCCGCCGATCACCATGTACTTCTCGTCCTGAGCCGGAGGCAACAGCACGGTGCCGGCCGTCTCCAGAAGCTTCTGGTCGCTCATCCCGGACAGCTTGGTGAACTTGTTGGTTTTGAGGTTCCAGATGCCCGGGTCCCGGCCCACGTCGTCGGGACCGTAGCCCGCGTTCGCGCCCGAGTAGAACATCTCGCCGTTCTGCATCAGCGAGATCGCCGGGTACGTCGGGAACTGCATGACGTCCTTGGTGTACGTCCACTTCTTGGTCTTCGGGTCGTACACCTCGTTCTTGCCCGGCACCAACTGCCCGATCTCGTCCAGGCCGGAGAGGCTGAGGATCTTGCCGTCGGACAGCGTCGTGAGCGTCGGGTACCAGCGGGCCTCGTTCATCGGGTCGACCTTGATGTACTTCTCGGCGACCGGGTCGAACTCGAAGGCGTCCCTGATGCCCTGGAAGTCCTTCTTGTCGAGGGCGAGCTTCTGCGCGATGCCGTACGTGTTGCGCGCGTCGGCGCCGGTCAGGCCCTGGATACGGTAGTTGTCCTGGGTGCCGGTCTCGTACTTGGCGCCACTCTGCTGGGCCTCGACGTAGATTCGGCCTAACCCAGGTTCATTGCGCAGGAACTTGCCGGTCGCCTTGTCGAAGACCTTGGTCGCGCGCTCGACGACGACCGGGTCCTTGGAGACGAACGTCTTGCCGTTCTCCTTGCCGGTGAACTTCGTGCCCGCCGGCAGGGTGATCGGCTTGTCCGGGTTCTCGTTGTGGACGATCATCAGGCCGCCGGCCTTGGTGACGTCACCCTTCAGCTTCTCGTACCGCTTGGTGCCGCCCGCGATCAGCAGGTTGCCGTTGGCGAGTTGGGTGTGCCCGGTGCAGAACAGGTCCTTCGGCGTGGGGACCTTCTTGATGGTGCCCTTGACCGGGTCCCAGATCCGCGTGTCGAACTTCTTGTCGTCGAAGTTGTCCTGGTCGTTGCCCGAACCGGCGATCAGCAGGACCTTGCCGGTGTGCAGCAGGGCCGCGTGGATCGTGTTCTGCCGGTACTCCTCGGGGAACTCGACGACGTCCCAGTGGCCGTTGTCCGCTTTGTACTCGGGTCTGTTGATCTGGTACTCGTGGTACTTCTCGGTCCCGACGCGGTACACCCACGGCCCGTTCATCCCGGCCAGCGCGAGTACCACCGCCGTGCCTATCGCGAGCCGACGGGCGCGACGGCGGCCTGCACGGTCGTTCATTCCTTACGTCCCCCAAGTCCACCAAGGGCGATCTGCATGGTCTCGTCGTTGTGCCCGCCAACGCCCCTGCCGCTGCCCTCACTTGACGTGGAGGCGACCCAACTGGGCTTCTGCTGCGGCGAGTGCTGAGCCGGCACCGTCGGCTGCTGCGCGGGCGCGGCGTCCTGCGGCTCGGCCTGCGGTGCGGCGCGACGCTTCCGGTCCTGCCGCATCATGTAACGCCACGCGAAGATCGGCGAGGCCGTGATCAGCAGGGCGAACGTGGCCCAGATGATCATCGCGGGGTGGACGTGCCCGTAGACGAAGCCCGCGGCGATGGAGGCGCCGAAGACCATGATGAAGAACAGGTGGATCCGGAAGGTCCCGAACAGCGTGTCCGGGCTCGCGGAGTCGCCCTTGGGCGTCACCACGAACTTGCTCTTGCGGCGCAGCACGGCGTCCATGAGCGAGCGGGCGTAGATCGGCGCGGACAGGGCCGACATCACCATGCCCGCCACGCCGCCCGACCCCTCGGGCTCGTGCGGGGAGACGTTGTGCCGGCGGTTCCAGATGTACAGGCCGATCTGGAGCGCGGAGGCGTTGCCGTAGAGCATCAGCCAGACCGTCGGGTCGATGTTCACACCCGAGGCGCCCAGACCCAGGAACAGCGCACAACTCAGCGCCGCCAGAATCCAGTTGAGGGCGGACATCGGGTAGAAGATGATCATCATCGTGTAGTTGAAGAGCTTGCCGGGCGGCAGCGAGTACCAGCCCTTCCAGTACTGCTTGAGGATCGTCTCGTACGTCCCCCGGGACCAACGCAGCTGCTGGGTGAAGAAGTCCGTCCAGGCGCCCGGGCCCTCACCCACGGCGAGCACGTCCGGCGTGTAGACCGAGCGCCACTTCTTGCCGGTGGCGGGGTTGCGGTGCCGGTGGATCTCGAAGCCGGTCGCCATGTCCTCGGTGATCGAGTCGTACAGGCCGCCGATCTGCTTGAGTGCCTTGATCCGTACGGCGTTTGACGTTCCCACGAACATCGGCGAGCCGTAGAAGTTGCCGGCCCGCTGGATCAGCGCGTGGAAGAGGAACTGCTGCGACTCGGCGGCCTTGGTGATGGGGTTGTCGTAATTGCCGTACACCTGCGGGCCGATGACGAAGCCGACGTTCGGGTCGCGGAAGAACCCGAGCATCCGCTCAAGGTAGTTGGGCAGCGGGACGTGGTCGGTGTCGACCGAGGCGAAGTAGTCGTAGTTCTCGCCGTGCGCGTCCAGCCAGGCGTTGTAGTTGCCGTGCTTGGTCTTGGCGCGGTGCGGGCCCTTGGCCTGGTTCCACTTCGCGATGCCCTTTCGGGTGAAGTGGTGCACACCCAGGCGCGCGCAGACCTCCTTCACCTCCGGATCGTCGCCCTCGTCGAGGAGCCAGACGTGCAGAAGGCCCCGGTGACGCAGCTTTACGGCCGCCTCCAGGGTCTTCGTCACCATCTCCAGCGGCTCCTTGCCGGGCACGAAGGAGGTCAGGAACGCCACTCTCGTGCCGGTCTCGGGCACCACCGGGATCGGGTCGCGGGCGACCAGGGTGGCGTGCGCGTTGGACAGCACGTTCATGCAGCGGAAGAACTCGATCAGACCGATCGAGACCAGCATCACGATGTCCAGCGCCGGCAGGAAGTCGTAGGCGGGATAGTCGCGTTCGGTCCAGTGCGTGGGCTGCAGCAGCCAGCCGAGCAGGATCAGCGAGAGCAGCGGCGCGGCGCCGAGCATGAGCGCGGCCCGCAGGCGGTGCGTCTCCTGCGAGAGCAGCGAGCGGTACCTGACCTTGTACGGCTTGTCCGGGTCGGGCTGGGTGAGGGGGCCCGCCAGGCGGCTGTAGTGCTCGTAGTCATATCTCGGCAGGGTCTTCTTGAGCCGGCCGAACGCTCCGGTCCGGTGCGAAGGCACTCTGAGCTGAGTGGTCTGGGACGGGTCGAAATTCTGCCGGGCGCCCGTCGGCGTCGACGTCATGAGTCATCCCCCCACACGCAGGTCACCGCGTGTCAGTGTCGTTTCGTTCGTCTGCGTCGGCCCCCCTAGACCTTCACAGACGCCTCATTGGTGAGCCGCGGCCCCCATGTCATCCTCACCCTATAGACACGGGACTGAGGCCTTCCGGTTGCATGATGCCCCCCTCGGCATCGCTTCATGAACGGGGCCCCTCTCCCCGTGGCTGAGGGCAACCGGCTCCGTACCCCCCTCAAGCGCCGCGTATCCGCAGCATCTTGAGAACCAGGGTTCTACGGCGTTCAGCATGATCGCAAGATGCGAAACGCGGTGTTTACCGGTCATACGCGTTCAATGTGGCGCCTGTGGGGGTCTTGTGGAGCCGATGTGGACGCTCCGCCCTTCCCGGCACGGATATGGGCATGGACATGCAAAAAGCCCCCCGCGGTCACGGAGGGCCTTGCTGTCGGTGCGCCGCCAGGGACTCGAACCCCGGACCCGCTGATTAAGAGTCAGCTGCTCTAACCAACTGAGCTAGCGGCGCCTGCTGACGTGAACAACTCTACCGGATGCCCGAGGGTGCTCCCGACCGCCCGCGAGGCCCGTGTACATCATTCGGACCGTCAACATGCGCGTCGGGATGACAGTTGAGAAACTGACGAACGTGCACATGCGCGGAGATTTGCATCTGGAGTGTGAGGGGAATCGCATGGAGGCTCCGGTATTCGAGGAATTCGATCCCGCGAGCGACTGCGACTGCCCCGGATGTGTCCACTGGCGGCGGGTTCTCCCGCATTCCCCCGGCGGCGGAACCGGCGGCCATCCGGCCGCACACCGGGCGCTGATCCTGGCGGCCGCGACGTCCGCCGCCCTCACCGCGGGCCATGCGGCACCGGCTCTCGCCGCCCCGCACGCACCCGCCCGTCCCGGCATTCCCGCAGGTGACGAGCCCGATACCCCGCAGGGCGGCAAGGCCCCGCTGCACGGCCCGGCCGGCACCCCGGCCAAGCCGAACGTCGTCAAGACGCCCGCGACGACCCGTGCGGAGATCATCAACCGGGCGAAGAAATGGGTCGCGGCCGGGGTGCCGTACAGCATGGGCGCCTACTGGTCCGACGGTTACCGGCAGGACTGCTCGGGCTTCGTCTCGATGGCCTGGCAGCTCCCCGGAAACGAATGGACGGGCAGTCTCGACGAGTACGGGGACCGCATTTCCAAGGAGGAACTGCTGCCCGGCGACATTCTCCTCTTCCACAATCCGTCCGACCCCGAGAAAGGCTCACACGTCGTCATTTTCGGCGGCTGGACGGACTACACGCACACCTACTACATCGCCTACGAGGAGACCCGCCCGTACGCCCGCCGGCAGGCCACCCCATACGCCTACTGGAGCCATTCCGACCGCTATCTCGCCTACCGCTACAAGGGGCTCGCGGCGGGCACGGCGGGTGCGAAACCGGACACCGGAATCGGCTCCGGCGCGGTGGCGACGCCGTATCCGGGAGCGGCGTACTTCGGCCCCGGCGCGAACAACAAATACGTCACCCAGCTGGGCCGTCTGCTCGTCGACCGTGGCGCGAAGGCGTACTACGCCTCCGGTCCCGGCCCACGCTGGTCGGACGCGGACCGGCGGGCCACCAGGGCCTTTCAGCTGGCGCAGGGGTGGACGGGCGCCGACGCGGACGGGTTGCCGGGGCCGCAGACCTGGGCGCTGCTCGTGTCCGGAAAGGGCCGCACCATCGTGTCCGGGACCCCCGGCCCGCAGGTGCCCGCCTCGCACGCCACCCCGTCCTCACATGGCGTCCCCGGCTATCCGGGCCGGGCCATGTTCCGGCCCGGGGCGAACAACAAGTACGTCACCCAGCTCGGAAAGCAGCTGGTGAAGAAGGGGTTCGGCAAGCACTACACGACCGGCCCCGGTCCCCGCTGGGGCACGGCGGACCGGCGCAACGTCGAGGCCTTCCAGCGCACCCAGGGCTGGCGGGGCGGCGCGGCGGACGGCTACCCGGGCCCGGAGACCTGGCGCCGGCTCTTCTCGTAACCCACCGATCTGACCCCCCATCTGAACCCCCTCACCTGTCCTGTGTTGTCTGGCGCGGAGGCTGGAGGCACCCATGAGTACGACCACTTCACACACGCCCGAGTCCGAGGGACCGGCCGACGGGGCCGCGCGCCCCGCCCGGCTCATCCAGAACGAGGCGACCACCGAGATCCCCGTCCACCTGCTTTTCCGCGACGAACCCGACCCCGTGTCGGTGCCGCTCAGGCCCGCCGTGGTGGGCCGCCGCCAGGGCACCGGCGAACAGCCGCGCTTCCGCCGACCGGTCCCGGCGAAGCCGCGCCCGGCGCCGGAGGTCGACCCCGACCTGGTGGAACGGTCGGCGCGGGTGCTGCCCGGGGCCGCGGGCGTGTTCGCCGGGGTCTGCGGAGTGGCCGGCTGTGTGCTCACCTCCTGGTGGGCGGGCGCGCTTCCGCCGTCGGCCGTGGAGGCGCTTCGGCTGCCGCTGTCCACGGGCGCCGGGCTGGGTCCCGCGCAGTGGGCGGCGTACGCCGGAGCCGGCGCGCTCGGCCTGTTCGGCTTCGGCGGTCTGGCCCGGGGCCGCACGGGCGGGGCCTGGGTGCTCGGCCTCTTCGGTCGCTACCGGGGCACGGTCCGGCGCACCGGCCTGCTCTGGGTCAACCCGCTGGTGCTGCGTCGCCGGGTCGACGTACGGCTGCGGCACTGGCGCAGCGAGCCGATGCCCGCCGCCGACGCGAACGGGGTCGCGCTGCGGGTGGTCGTCCTCGTGGTGTGGCGGGTGCGGGACACCGCGCGGGCCACGCTCGGGGTCGAGGACCACGAGACCTACCTGCGCGAGTGCGTGGAGGCGGCGCTCGCCCGGGTACCGGTGGAGCTGCCCGGCGCGGCGAAGGGCGCGGTCGACGTGGCCGGGGACGCGCTGACCCGGCTGGTGGCGGCGGACGCGGGGCCGGTGGGGCTTGAGGTGTTCTCGGTGCAGCCGGTGCGGGTCGAGTACGCCCCCGAGGTCGCCGCCGTGATGCACCGGCGCCGGATCGCCACGCTGGACGCGCAGCACCGGGCGACCGTGCTGACCTCGGTGGTGGACTCGGTGGAGGACACGGTGACCCGGCTGACCATGCGCGGGCTGGTCGAACTGGACGACTACGAGCGCAAGGCGCTGGTGAAGGACCTGACGGTGGCGTTCTGTTCGGGGCGTGGGGAATCGGGGTCGTAAATCGCCGGAGATGTCCCGGTGATTGGTATGGACATGCTCAAGTAGTCGCAATAATCTGGAACTTGGTCTAGACCTACCCTGCACAGCTCACCTGAACTTCCCCCACGTTCTCCAGGAGCGGCAGCATGCGCAGAAGGACCAAGTTGTATGCCGCCGTGGTGGGTCTCTCCGCCGGCGGAGCCCTCGTGCTCTCGTCCGGCGGGGCCAGCAGCCACGGCTACACCGACCTCCCGATCAGCCGGCAGAAGCTCTGCCAGAACGGCACCGTGACCAACTGCGGCGACATCCAGTGGGAGCCGCAGAGCGTCGAGGGCCCCAAGGGCTTCCCCGCCTCCGGGGCGGCCGACGGTCAGATATGTTCCGCGAACAACACCAGGTTCGCCCAGCTCGACAGCCCGACGACACCCTCGGGCGGAGCCTGGCCGACCACCAAGGTGACGGGCGGTCAGAGCTACACGTTCCGCTGGCAGTTCACGGCCCGGCACGCCACGACCGACTTCAGCTACTACGTCACCAAGTCGGGCTGGAACCAGAGCCACAAACTGGCCCGCTCGGACCTCAACACCACACCGTTCCTCAAGGTCCCGTACAACAACGCACAGCCTCCGGCCACCCTCTCCCACAGCGGCACCCTGCCGTCCGGGCTGAGCGGCCACCACGTGATCGTCGCCGTCTGGACGATCGCGGACACGAGCAACGCGTTCTACGCCTGCTCGGACGTCACCTTCTGAGCCCTGCTTGAGCAAATCAGGGCTCACCCACGGGTAGGTTCCCAGCACGCCCGCCGCTTTGGTGGCGTACGCACCGCGGGGGACCTCATGGAAGCACTGTTCTACGTCATACCCATGCTCATGATCGCCATCGCGGCCTTCGCCGCGACGAAGCTGCTCAGGCGCTCCGGTGAGATCCGCAGCGCCTGGAGCAGCGGGCTCACGGCCGAGGCGCGGTGTCTGCGGGCGTACGTGACGACAAGCAACGACTCCTCGACGCTGCACCACGTCTACGAGTTCGCGACGCGCGACGGTCGTGCCATCCGGTTCGAGGAGCCGCACGGACCGGCGACGACCGTCGAGGGCGACATCGTCACCGTGCACTATGTGGCCGATCGCCCCGAGCGGGCCACGGCCCATGCCCCGTCTCGCGGCAAGCTCGCGGCGGGCTCGGGGTGCGTGCTGGTGTTCTTCGGCGTGTTCATCGCCTTCTGCATCGTGTTCATGGTCATCGCCCACACGATCTTCTCGGTGACCGACGACTTCATGCCGTAGGGGGCCCGGAGGGCTCCCCATCTGACGGTACGTCAACTACCGTGCGCCCCCATGGAATCCACCAGGCGCGGCACGGTCGCGGAGCTCGTGGCGGAGCGGTGGGGCGACCATCGCCCGGGGCTGTGGTCGGAGGAGGGCGTGCTCACCCATCACGAGGTGGTGTCCGGCGCGGCGGCCCGGGCGGCCCTCCTGGCCGACCTGCTCCCGCCCGGCGCCCCGCCGCATGTGGGCGTTCTGCTCGACAACACCCCTGAGTATCCAATGTGGTTGGCCGCCGCCGCCCTCGCCGGCGCGGCGGTCGCCGGGATCAACCCCACCCGCCGCGGCCCCGAGCTGGCCCGCGACATCCTGCACACCGAATGCCGGATCGTCGTCACCGAGCGCACCCACCTCCCGCTCCTCGACGGACTCCAACTCCCCGGCGTACGCCTGCTGGTGACCGACACACACGCCTACGACGACCTGCTCGCGCCGTATACGGACGCCGAGCCCGACCCGTCCCACGCGAGCCCCGAAGACCGCCTCCTCCTCTACTTCACCTCGGGCTCGACCGGCGCCCCCAAGGCCGCGATCTGCACCCAGGGCCGCCTGGCGGCCGCCGGGCGCTCGCTGGTCGGCCACTTCGGCGTCCGCGCGGACGACGTCCACTACATCTGCATGCCGATGTTCCACGGCAACGCGGTGATCGCCGACTGGGCACCGGCGCTCGCGGCCGGGGCCGGGGTGGCGCTGCGCCGGCGGTTCTCGGCGTCGCGGTTCCTGGCGGACGTACGGGAGTACGGGGCGACGTACTTCACCTATGTCGGCCGTGCCGTGCAGTACATCCTGGCCACCGAGGAACGGCCCGACGACCGGGACAACCCGCTGCGGCTCGGTTTCGGCACGGAGGCCGGCGCGGTGGACGCGGCCGCCTTCGAGCGGCGCTTCGGGGTGCGGCTGGTGGAGGGGTACGGGTCCTCCGAGGGCGGGGCGGCGATCCAGTGGCGGTCGGGGACGCCCGAGGGGGCGGTGGGGAAGGCGGCGCCGGGCGACGATCTCGTCGTACTCGATCCGGACACGCACAAGGAGTGCCCGCCGGCCGCCTTCGACGACTCGGGGCGGCTGCTCAACGGGGAGGAATCCATAGGGGAGTTGGTGAACCGGGGCCCGAATCCCTTCGAGGGCTACTGGCGCAACCCGGAGGCGGACGCGGCGCGGAGGAGGGACGGCTGGTACTGGACCGGTGACCTCTTCTACCGGGACCCGGACGGCTTCCTCTACTTCGCCGGCCGCACCGACGACCGCCTCCGCGTCGACAGCGAGAACCTCGCCGCCGCGACGATCGAGAACATCCTCGCCCGCTACGACCGTGCTGTGGCCGTCGCCGTGTACGCGGTGCCGGATCCGGTGGCCGGGGACCAGGTGATGGCGACGCTGGCCGGGGGCTTCGACCCGTTGGGGTTCGCCGAGTTTCTGCTGGCCCAGCCGGATCTGGGGACGAAGATGGCGCCCCGGTTCGTGCGGGTGGTGGAGCGGATGCCGGTCACGGCCACGAACAAGATCCATCGGGCGGGGCTGCGGAGGGAGAGCTTCCGGTGCGCGGACCCGGTGTGGTGGCGGCCGCCGGGGGAGTGCGCCTATCGGAGGCTGACGGACGCGGACGTGGCCGGACTGGTGGAGGAGTACCGGGCGCGGGGGCGGGAGGGGCTGCTTCCACGGTCGTAGAAACGAGTGGGGAGCGAGGCACGGAACGAGGAAGGGCCCCTCGCGGTCGGTCGCGAAGGGCCCCTCATCTGTGCGCCGCCAGGGACTCGAACCCCGGACCCGCTGATTAAGAGTCAGCTGCTCTAACCAACTGAGCTAGCGGCGCATGACTCTCGTCCTCCGCCTTCGGCGGCTGACGACAGAGAAAATAATACCTGGTCCGGAGGGGTGCTCCGGACCAGGTATCGGACGGCTCGTGCGGGCGGCTCTCAGATGGCCAGCGACAGCAGTACGGGGGCGGCGCCCCGGTTCAGCCGGTCGGCGGCCTGGCGGAGCCGGTGCGCGTGCTCGACGGGCAGGGACAGGGCGAGGCAGCCCACCGAGGAGCCGGCGGTGATCGGGACGGCCGCGCAGACCGTGCCGATCGCGTACTCCTGGAGGTCGAGGTGGGGCACCGTGGCCGGCTGGGACTCAAGGCGGGAGAGCAGGAGCCGGTCGCTGGTGATGGTGCGCGAGGTGAGGCGGGCCATCTTGTGGCGGGAGAGGTGGTCGCGCCGGCCGTTGTGGTCGAGCTGGCCCAGGAGGCTCTTGCCGATCGCGGTGGCGTGCGCGGAGACCCGGAAGTCGACCCACTCGTTGACCGCCGGGGTGGTGGGGCCGTCGGCGTACTGCGTGACGTTGATCTCACCGTCGACGTACCGGCTGATGTAGACGGCGGCGCCCACCGAGTCGCGCAGCTGGTCCAGGGTGTGCTGGAGCTTCTCGCGCAGGGCCTGGTCACGGCCCTCCACGGAGGTCAGCCGGGTGAGTGCCTCGCCGGTGACATACGCGCCACCGGTGATCTGCTCGACGTATCCCTCACGGCGCAGCATGCGCAGGAGCGGGGTCAGGCGATCGGAACCGAAGCCGGTCTGGCGGACGAGTTCGGTGTCGGTGACACCGGTGGAGTGCCGTGCCACCGTCTCCAGGACACGCAAAGCGTCCTGGGCCGAGTGATACGGCGCGGTCGGCTCGTGCTTCAGCGCCACGGTGTTCCCCCTGCGCTCGCTTTTTGGGCCGTAATCCGGACAGCGAATCCTCTCCACGATAGCTGCCAAAAGGCCGGTAGTGGGCGCCTGTTGACGAGATTCCGACTCCCTCAACAGGGGCGCGAACACTCTGGCATATGCCAGAGACATGATCCAGTGCTCAGACCTCGGTTCTTGTCGCTTTCACTACTTGTAGTCAAAGCACCGCGCCGAGAAACTCGCGGGTTCGTTCCTGCTCGGGTTCGCCGAAGATCTTCTCCGGTGGGCCCGACTCGATGATCCGGCCGGAGTCGAACATCAGGATCTGGTCCGAGATGTCCCGGGCGAAGTTCATCTCGTGGGTCACGCAGAGCATCGTGATGTCGGTGGTGCGGGCGATGTCACGGAGTACGTCGAGGACGCCCGCGACCAGCTCGGGATCCAGCGCCGAGGTCACCTCGTCGAGCAGCAGTACCCGGGGTCGCATCGCCAGCGCCCGGGCGATCGCCACCCGCTGCTGCTGGCCGCCGGACAGCTGGGTCGGGTACTTGTCGAGGTGCTCGGTCAGACCCACCAGTTCGAGCAGCTCGCGGGCCCGCTGTTCGGCCTCGTCCCTGGACAGGCCGAGGACGGTGACCGGGGCCTCGGTGATGTTGCGCAGCACCTTCATGTTCGGGAAGAGGTTGAACTGCTGGAAGACCATCCCGATCTTCTTGCGGACCTCGCGGACCTGCTTCTCCGGCGCGGGGAAGAGCCGCTCCCCGTCGACGGTGATCGTGCCGTCGTCCGGCTTGGTCAGCGTCATCAGCAGCCGCAGGATCGTGGTCTTGCCGGAGCCGGACGGGCCGATGAGCGTGACGTGCTTGCCCGCGTCCACGGAGAGGTCGAGCCGGTCGAGGACGGTGTGGTCCCCGAACCGCTTGGTGACGTGGTCGAGGTGGATCAGCTTCTCGGGATTGATGTCAGCGGACAAGGCGTCGCTCCAGGAATCGGATCAGGAGGGAGGCGGGGTAGGCGATGAGGATGAAGGCCACGCCCACGACCGTGAGTGCCTCCGTGGTGAAGGTCTCGTTGCTGAAGGCCTGGGCCTCGCCGAGCATGTCGAAGGCGCCGATGGTCGCGATCATCGGGGAGTCCTTGAGCATGGCGACGACGTAGTTGCCCAGCGGCGGCACGACGCGGCGGATCGCCTGCGGAAGGATCACCGCACGCCAGGTGCGGCCCTTGGACAGGCTCAGGGCCGTGGCCGCCTCCCACTGGCCGACGGGGACGCCGTCGATGCCGGCGCGGTAGACCTCGGCGGTGTAGGTGGAGAAGTGCAGTCCCAGGCCGACGATGCCGGTGGTGAGCGGCGACATCGACGGGCCGAAGTTCGGCACCACGTAGAAGAGGAAGAAGAGCTGCACCAGCAGCGGTGTGTTGCGGATGAACTCCGTGACGGCGACGACCGGCCGGCGCACCCAGACCTGGGTGGACCGCTGAGCCACCGCCCACACCAGGCCCAGTGCGAAGGCGATCAGCGTGCCGAGGGCCAGGGCCTGCAGGGTGACCAGCACGCCGTCCCAGAAGCGCGGCATGAAGTCGTCCACGACTTGCCAGTCCCAGTTCATCCCATACCTCCCGCGGACTGCCCGATCCCGGCCTTCGCCCTGCGCTCCACCAGCCGCATACCGCGGGTGATGGCGAAGGCGAGAACGAAGTAGAGGACCAGCAGCAGGGTGTAGACCGGGGTGGTCTCATTGGTGCCCAGCCGGAGCAGATTGCCGGCGAAGGTCATGTCGGCCACCGTGATGATCGAGACCAGGGCGGTGCACTTCAGCAGCTCGATCAGCAGGTTGTTGAACGGCGGCACCATCTCGGGCCACGCCTGGGGCAGTTCGATCAGGCGCAGCCGCTGCAGGCGGGTGAAGTTGAGGGCGATGCCCGCTTCCTTCTGCTCCGGGGCGACGGCGGCCAGGGAGCCACGGACGACCTCGGAGCCGTAGGCGCCGTAGGTGAGGCCGAGTGCGCTGACGCCGGCCCACATGGGCACCAACTGCCAGCCGAAGAGGGGCAGTGCGAAGAACATCCAGAACATCAGCACCAGCGCCGACGTGCCACGGAAGACCTCGAAGTAGACCCCGGCGAGGAAACGGACGATCCAGTACCGCGACGTGCGCGCGAGACCGATCCCGAACGAGATGGCCGCGCCGAGAGCCGTGGCGTACACCGTCACCTGGATGGTGACCCAGACACCCGGCAGGAACCAGGTGGTGAAGAACTCCGAACTCATCATCAGCCGCACAGCTCCTTCGCCGTGAGATCGGTCATGTCGGCCTTGCCGAAACCGAAGGGGCTGACGAGCGCGAGAAGCTCCTTGTAGTCGTTCGCCTTCAGCCGCAGCAGCTGCTCGTTGAACGCGTCGCGGAAGTTCTTCTCGGACTGCCGGAAGGCGAATCCGCCCGCGCCATAGGCGGGCTTGCCGTCCATCACGGGCTGGAAGGGATCGGTCGTAGAGACCCGGTCGGATCCCTCCACCGCGCTCTTGACCGTGATCCGGGTACCCGCGAAGGCGTCCACCCGCCCCTGGCTCACCGCGTCGAGGCCGGCCACCTGGTCCGGCAGGACCAGGACATCGCCGATGCCCGCGGCCTCGGCGTAGTCGATCTGGGCGTAGGCCTTGCCGGAGGCGAGTTTGAGCCCCTTCTTCTTCACATCCGCATACGTCTTGATGCCGTGCGGATTGCCCTTCTTGACGATGAAGGCGTCCAGCATCAGATAGTCCGGATCGGAGAACAGCACCTGTTCGCATCGAGGGGGATTGATGTACATCCCGGCGGACACCACATCGAACTGCCGTGCCTTCAGCCCGGGAATGAGGGCGCCGAAATCCACGGGCACCGGCTTGACCTCGTCGATGCCGAGCCTCTTGAAGATCACCTTCGCGATCGCGGGGGCTTCTCCGGTGGCCTGTCCGTCGTCTCCGACGTAACCGAAGGGCGGCTCGCTGGCGATGCCGATCTTCACGGAACCCTGATCGCGCAGGGTGTCCAACAGGCTGCCGCCCAGCACCTTCCCTTCACCGGGGACGCGGCTGCAGCCGGCCATCCCGAGACTTCCCGCCGCGCTCAGCGACACCGCCCCGGCGAGCAGCGAGCGGCGGCTGGGCCCTCTACGTGATCCATGGTCGGTTCCTGATCGGTTTGCGTGTGGTCGAGCCATGGCCGCGCGGCTACCCGACTTCACGCCAGTCATGCGGGCCCTTTCCGGCCCCGTCCTCACGAAGGCACCCTTGACCGCGGGTGGACCATGGAACACATGGCTGACCGATACATCGAAGTCTCGCTGGTCAAGCGGGGGATCACCTGTACGGCAAAGCTGCTGGACGATCGCGCACCGGTCACGTGCGCGGCCGTATGGAATTCCCTCCCGCTCGCCGGCGACGTCTACCACGCGAAATACGCACGCAACGAGATCTACGCCCTTTTCCCACCCTTCGCGACATCCGAACCACCCCTGGAAAACCCGACAGTCACCCCCATCCCCGGAGATCTCTGCTATTTCTCCTTCGCGGGCGCGGAATTGGGCACGAATTCCTACGGCTACGACCGCGAGGTCCGCGCGGACACCACGCTGGTGGACCTGGCCCTCTTCTACGAACGCAACAACCTGCTCCTCAACGGCGACGTGGGCTGGGTGCCCGGCATCGTCTGGGGCACGGTGACCGACGGCCTGGAGGAGATGGCGCAGGCGTGCAACGACCTGTGGCGGACGGGGGCGGCGGGGGAGACGCTGAGCTTCCGGCGGGCGTAGTCGGAGTAGCCGGAAAGGCCCAACTCCTAGAAGCGGACGGTCATTTCCACCGTCACCTCGTCACCCGCCGAGATCCCCTGCGGCTTGCGCACCGCGTTCTTGAGGGGCAGCAGATAGCCGCCGTCCTTGGGAAAGAGCGAGGTCTGGAAGGCGACCTCGCCGATCCGTGCCTCGACCGGGATCACACCCCACCCATACGTGGCCATCGAGGCCACCTCCCCGATGTCGGAGGACTCCTCGGCGGGCACGGGGATGAAGTAGTAGGGCGCCGGTCCGCGCCATTCGATCACCTGGCTGGTGAAGACGAGATCCATGGGGTCAGTCTCGTGCAGCGAGGAACGCGTGCGCCGCCCGAAGCACAAGTTCGTCCCGATGCCGGGCCGCCACGATCTGCATCCCCACCGGCAGACCGTCCCCGTCCACCCCCACCGGCACGGTCGCCGCCGGCTGCTGGGTCAGGTTGAAGGGGTACGTGAACGGGGTCCAGCCCGTCCAGCGGCGGTGCCCCGAGCCCTTGGGGACCTCGGCGGCCGCCTCGAACGCGGTGATGGGGAGGGTGGGCGTGACGAGAAGGTCGTAGGAGTCGTGGAAGTGGCCCATCCGGCGGCCGAGTTCCATACGGACGTCCACCGCGGCCAGATAGTCCAGGGCGCTGAAGCGGCTGCCCAGCTCGCGGATCTCCCGTAGGCCCGGGTCGAGCAACTCCCGTTGGTGCGGCCCGAGATGCTGGGTGACGCGGGCCGCCCCGCTGAACCACAGGGTGTGGAAGGCGTGCACCGGGTCGGTGAAGTCGGGGTCGGCCTCGGTGACGTACGCGCCGAGTTCCGCCAGCCGCTCCACCGCCCGCCGTACGGCCGCCGCGACCTCCGGACGCACCGCCACCTGGCCGCCCAGGGAAGGCGAGTAGGCGATCCGCAGACCTCGCACGCCCCCGTTCAGCCCCTCGACGAACGAGCCGGGCGGTGGGCCGAGCGCGGACCAGTCGCGGGAGTCGGGGACGCCGATCACGTCCATCATCAGCGCCGCGTCGGCGGCGTCCCGCGTCATCGGCCCCACGTGCGACAAGGTGCCGAACGCGCTGGCCGGGTAGAGCGGGACACGGCCGTACGTCGGCTTCAGCGCGAAGATCCCGCAGAACGCGGCCGGGATACGCACACTGCCCCCGCCGTCCGTGCCGAGCGACAACGGACCGGCGCCGAGTGCAACGGCCGCCGCGCTTCCCCCACTTGACCCGCCCGCCGTGCGCGAGGTGTCGTGCGGATTGCGGGTCACCCCGCTCAGCGGCGAGTCCGTGACGCCCTTCCAGCCGAACTCGGGCGTCGTCGTCTTGCCGAGGAACACGGCGCCGTGCTCGCGCAGTCGGGCGACGGAGGGCGCGTCCTCGTCCCAACGACCATGCGGGTCAATGGTCTTGGAGCCGCGCAGGGTCGGCGCTCCGCGCACCAGAAGGATGTCCTTGACCGTGACCGGCACACCGTCCACGAGACCCGCCGGCTCGCCCCGCCGCCAACGCTCGGCCGACTCGGCGGCCTGCGCGAGCGCCCCCTCCGCGTCGATGCGGACGAACGCGTTGACGTCCGCCTCACACCGCTCGGCCCGCTCCAGGGCGGCCCGGGTCACCTCGACGGGGCTGAACTCGCCCTTGCGGTAGCCGTCGAGGAGTCGTACGGCGGTCGCTTCGGTCAAGTTGGTAAGAACGGTGGGATCGGTCATCGGCCCCTCCAGGCATGGGAGTTCAGCGTCCCGGTACGTACCCGCGTTTCTTGTCCACCACGTTCGTCAGCGGTTTCCCCGCCGCCCAGCGCTCGTACAACTCCACGAACTGCGTGCCCAGTTCGTCCCGCCAGCCGACCGTGTCGCCGCTCATGTGCGGGGAGATGATCAGGCCCGGCACCTGCCACAACGGGCTGTCCGGCGTGAGGGGTTCATGCTCGAAGACGTCGAGCGCGGCCCCCGCGATCCAGCGTTTCGTCAGCGCCTCGGCGAGCGCGTCCTCGACGACGAGCGGTCCCCGCCCCACGTTGATGAAACGGGCCGAGGGCTGCATGACCCCGAACCGGCGGGCGTCGAACATGCCGTACGTCTGCTCCGTGAGCGGCGCTGCGGCGATCACCCAGTCGGCGCGGGCCATCAGCCGGTTCAGGTCGTCGGGACCGTGGATCCCGGTGTGCGGGGTGCGCCCGACGAGTGCCGTCGTCACGTCAAGTGCCTTGAGCTGACGGACGATCGCCCGCCCGATGGGCCCGGACCCGACGACGCACGCGCGCGTGCCGGCGACCCGCTGCGACTCGCGGTGCCGCCACTCGCGGGAGCGCTGCAGATCCCAGGTCCTCGGCAGATCCTTCGCCATCGCGAGGACGAGTGCGGCGACGTACTCGGCGATCGGCCGGTCGAAGATCCCGCGCGCGTTGGTTACCACCGTGTCGGAGGCGGCGAGTTCGGGGCACATCAGATGGTCCACGCCAGCGCTCGCCGTGTGCACCCAGGCCGGGCGCGGCCCCTCGCCCGGCCAGGCGGCACGTACCGCGTGCGAGGTGAAGTCCCAGACGAGCAGCACATCGGCGTGCGGAAGGTGTCCGGCGAGGGTGGTCTCGTCGGCGTGCACGATCCGGGTGCGGCCGGTGAGACGGCCGAGACGGGGCGGCGGGTCGGCGTCCAGGACGAGCAGGGTGGTGGGCTCGGGCATCGGGAGCCGTTTCCGATCGGGTCGGTGGGGCGTCTGACATGCGCGGATTGACCACGCTCGCACCCGAACCTACCTTCGTCAACACGGATGCGCGTACGGTCCGTTGCCCCCTCGTTCCTCACCGTGAGGCCGGTGCCTGCCATGGATGTGTCGTTTCTCGGCGGACCGCGCCCCCAGCGCGGTGTCGGTGTCGTCGCCCCCTTCGATTTCGCGCTCGACCGCGAGCTGTGGCGCTGGGTCCCGGACGAGGTCTCCCTCCACCTGACCCGCACCCCGTACGTCCCCGTAGAGGTCAGCCTCGACCTGGCCCGACTGGTCAGCGAGCACGAGACCCTGGGCGACGCGGTACGCACCCTGAACGCGATCGCCCCCGAGGTCATCGCCTACGCCTGCACCTCCGGGAGCTTCGTCGGCGGGATCGCGGGCGAGCGGGCGATGTGCGAGGCGATGACCCGGGCGGGCGCGGTCCCGTCGGTGACGACGTCGGGCGCGCTCCTTGAAGCCCTCACGGAACTGTCCGTACGCCGGGTCGCCCTGGTCACGCCCTACACGGTCTCGGTGACACGGGCACTGGAGGAGTACGTGGCCGAGGCGGGCGTCACGGTGACGGGATGCGCGTTCATGGGCCTGACGCGGCATATCTGGAAGGTGCCGTACCGGGATGTGGCGGAGATGGCGAGAAGGGCGGTGGGAGGAGGGGAAACGGGTAGGCGGGCGGACGCGCTGTTCATCAGCTGCACGAACCTCCCCACGTACGACGTCATCCCGCAACTCGAAGCGGAACTGCGCATCCCGGTGATCTCGGCCAACCAGGTGACGATGTGGGCGGCGCTGCGTCGAGTGGGTACCCGGGCGGTGGGGCCGTATCAGGCGCTGCTGGACGAGACGGCGCGAGTGTGGCCCCCGGTACCGCCGGTACTGCCTGAAGCACACGCGCACGAGCACGAGCAGGAACAGGAAGGCTGGTCATGACCGCACTCGGATTCCTCTACCCGGGCCACTCCGCCGAGGACGACTACCCGCGCATCGAACAGCTCCTGGGCAGCGACATCCGGCTGGACCTGGTCCACACGGACATCGGCGAGGACGCGCACCGAGTGGACGCGCTGCTCCGCATGGGCTCGGCGGAGCGCCTGGCGGCAGGCGTCGGGGAGCTACGCCTCTCGGGCGCCGAGGCGGTCGTCTGGGCCTGCACCAGCGGCAGCTTCGTCTACGGCTGGGAGGGCGCCCAGGATCAGATCCACACCCTGGCCCGCACGGCGGGCATGCCGGCCTCCTCGACGTCCTTCGCCTTTGTGCACGCGGTGCGGGAGCTGGGGGTGCGGCGGGTGGCGGTCGGGGCGACGTATCCGGACGAGGTGGCGGGGCTGTTCGCGGACTTCTTGCGGGCCGGGGGAGTGGAGGTGGTCGCGTTGAGGGGCGCGGGGATCATCACGGCGGCGGAGGTGGGTGAATGGGGCGAGGCGGAGCTCTTCGCGCTGGCGAGGGAGGCGGATGACGCGAACGCGGAGGCGATCCTCCTCCCGGACACGGCCCTGCACACCGCGTCCCACATCGCGTCCCTGGAAAAGGAGCTGGGCAAACCGGTCCTCACGGCGAACCAGGTGACGGTCTGGGAGGCGTTGCGCCTGACGGACCGCCGGGTGAACGCACCGGCACTGGGGACGTTGTTCACCAAGGAGCCGATGGTCCAGGTATAGAACTTTTCCTCGCCCCGGCGGGGGCGAGGAAAACCAGGCCCCGGGAATAAACGGAGTCACCCTCCTGTTCCTCTCCGGAGGACACCGCACGGCACAAAAACAGGAGGCACCCACCGTGGCGACAGACGAGATCCGGGGCGAAACCATCGGCACCGCCCCCGCCCCCCTCTCCGTCCTGGACCTGGTCACAGTAGGCGCAGGCACCACCGCCACCGACGCCCTCCGCACCAGCGTGCAACTGTCCCGCCTCGCAGAGTCCCGCGGCTTCCACCGCTACTGGGTAGCCGAACACCACTCCATGCCGGGCGTGGCCTCCTCGTCCCCGGCCGTGATCCTGGCCCACCTCGCCGCCCACACCGACCGCATCCGCCTCGGCTCGGGCGGCGTCATGCTCCCGAACCACGCCCCGCTGGTCATCGCGGAACAGTTCGGCACCTTGGAAGCCATGGCCCCCGGCCGAATCGACCTCGGCCTGGGCCGAGCCCCCGGCACGGACGGCGCGACCGCAGCCGCCCTCCGCCGATCCGCCCGCCTCAACGAAGGCGCCGACGACTTCCCCGAGCAGCTCGCCGAGCTGACCCGCTTCCTGGACGACGACTTCCCCGACGGCCACCCCTACCGCCGTATCCACGCGGTGCCCGGCCCCGTCCAGGCGACCAGCCCCGGCGGCGTCCAGTCCCCGCACCGCCCCCCGATCTGGCTCCTCGGCTCCTCCGGCTTCAGCGCCCGCCTGGCCGGCACCCTCGGCCTGCCCTTCGCCTTCGCCCACCACTTCTCGGCGCAGAACACGGTCCCGGCACTCGACCTCTACCGCGAGTCCTTCCGGCCCTCCGCCGTCCTGGACGCCCCCTACGCCCTCATCGGCGTCTCCACCCTCGCCGTCGACGACGAGAAGGAGGCCCGCCGCCAGATCACGGCCATGGGCCTCAACATGCTCCGCCTGCGCACCGGCCGCCCCGGGCTGTTCCCCACCCCGGAGGAAGCGGAGACGTACGAATTCAGCCCGATGGAGCGGGAGTTCATCGACTCCTGGGGCGCGAACATCATCAACGGCACGGCCGACGAGGTCCGCGCCGGACTCGACGACCTCCAAAAGCGCACGGGCGCGGACGAGTTGATGCTGACCTCGCACGCCCACCGCGGAGAGCTGCGGCTGCGTTCCTACGAACTCATCGCGGACGCCTACGGGTTGCCCACGGCCGCCTGAACACCAGGCGAGCCCAGCAGCTCGGAGATGCGATCCGGCGGCACCGGACGGGAGTACAGCCACCCCTGCCCGGTGTCGCAGCCGATCCGCCGCAGCCGGGCGGCCTGCGCGGACGTCTCCACGCACTCCGCGGTCACCGTCAGACCGAGCCGGTGGGCGAGCTGGATCATCGCCTCGACGATGACCTCGTCGGCGGGATTGGGGGCGGTGCCCTCACCCTCGTACTGGAAGCCCCGTACGAAGGAACCGTCCAGCTTCAGGACCGCCACCGGGAGGCGGCTGAGGTAGGCGAGGTTCGAGTAGCCGGTGCCGAAGTCGTCGATGGCGATGCGGACGCCCATGTCGCTGAGGGCCTGCAGGGCCTGGAGGGGGCGGCCCGCCGAGCCCATCACCGCCGATTCCGTGAGCTCCAGTTGCAAGAGGTGCGGGGCCAGTCCCGTCTCCGCGAGGATCTCCGCCACGTCCGCCACCAGGTCGGAGTCCCAGACCTGACGGACCGCCACATTGACGCTCACGAAGAGCGGCGGCTCGTCCGGGTGGTCCAGTTGCCAGCGGCGTGCCTGGTGGCAGGCGGTGGCCAGGACCCAGCGGCCGAGCGGCACGATCGAGCCGTCCTCCTCGGCCAGTCCGATGAACCGATTCGGCGTCAGCGTGCCGAACTGCGGATGCTCCCAGCGGACGAGAGCCTCCACGCCGCTGACCCGGCCGTCCTCCATGCCCACCAACGGCTGGTATTCCAGGGCGAATTCACCGCGCTCGATGGCCGGGCGGAGCGTGGAGGCGAGGGCCTGTCGGGTCATGCGGTGGGCGTTGCGCTCGGGGTCGAAGAGCGTCCAGCGGGACTTGCCGTCGGCCTTGGCCCAGTACAGCGTCGTATCGGCGGCCTGCATGAGGCCCGTCGCCGTCGTGCCCGCCGCGAGCCGCTCCACCACGCCGATCGACGCCGACAAGGACAGGCGCTGGCCTGCCAGGTCGAAGGGTGCCTGGAGCGCCTTCAACACCGACTCGGCCAGGTCCGCCAGTTGGTCCGTGCCCGTCGAGTCCTCGACCAGCAGCGCGAACTCGTCGCCGCCGAGTCTGGCCACGAGCGGCGCGCTCGTTCTCGCGTACCCCGCCTCGTCCGCGCAGCGCGTCAGGCGCTCCGCCACGGCGGCGAGCAGCCGGTCGCCGATGCGGTGGCCGAGGGTGTCGTTGACGGCCTTGAAGCCGTCGAGGTCCAGATAGCACAGGCCGATCCGGCCGGTGCCGCTCTGCTCGTACGCCTCCGTCTCCAGCGCGGCCGACAGGCGCTCGAAGAACAGCGTGCGGTTGGGCAGCCGGGTCACCGGGTCGTGCATCTGCAAGTGCCTTAGCCGGGCCTGGAGTTCACGGCGGGCGCTGATGTCGGCGACGGAGAGCAGGACGCCCTCCTCCTCGGTGGGCAGCGGAGCCACCGTGACCTGCGCCCACAGCGAGTGCCCGTCGGGGTGCTTGAGGCGGCGGGTGCAGCGCAGTCTGGCCTGGCGGCCGCGCAGGACCTCGCGGTACGCGTGCCAGGTGCGGGTGTCGGACGTCAGGTCCACCAGGTCGGCGGCGACGCGTCCGACGAGCGCGTCCGGGTCGGTGCCGAGCAGGGCGCCGAGCGTGTCGTTGGCGCCGACGACCAGGCCCTCGCGGTCGACGACCGCCATCGCGAGGGGCGCGGCCGCGAAGGCGGACTGGAGGGCGGCCGGGCGTTCGTTGGATGAAGGTGCCTCGGAAGCGATACCTGGAGGCGCTCCAAAGTCACTCTCTGTAACGGCAGGCCGGATGAGGTCTGCCGCGGGCGCCGGCCCTTCGGGCGTTCCGCTCACCACTCGCTCCCGCAGTGCAATCGGTCTTCAGATGGGTCTCGTCGGGATGGTGTGTCAGGAAAGTGTGCCGATCATAGAGGCTGGCCCAAGGCCCTTCCAGCCACTGTCCAGTGTCCAGGAACCGTCCCGAAACGAACGAGCTTTCTGCCAGATCGTTTCTGCCCACGTGTGGACGGGTGTGGGCGTGTCCTTCCGCGGCCGATCAATTGTGACGTTCCGTGAGTACCTCGGGGGTGTCGTCCCCCGTCGGCGGCCCTCTCACTCATCTGGTGCAGACAAACAGGACGTACAACTACAAAATCACACAGGCTGGGTGCGGTGTCCCGCGAACCGCTCCCGGAGGTCCACGTGCGACTGCGCAGTACCGCAGCCGTGTTCACCATCATGTCGGCGCTGGCCGCCACCTCGATCGTGACCGGCCCCTCGGTCGCCGAACCGTTCTCGGCGTCGCCGTGCGCGCTGGAACGCACCGAGGCCCACCACTCGGAGGGCCTGGACACCTGGAACGCCGCCTATCCGCGGCCCACCCGCGCGCTCAATGCCGTGATGGTGTTCCTGTCCTTCCCGGACTCGCCCCCGCTCACCACCCCGGCCGAACTGACGTCCGACCACTTCCCGGCCACCAGCCGCTTCTTCGAACGCGCCTCGTACGGCCGGTTCCAGCTGCGCCCGCACCCGCTGCGGCACTGGATCCGGATGCCGCAGCCGTCGGCGTCGTACGCCATACAGCGCGACTGGAACGCCGCCCACCGCGCCGCCTACCTGCGCGACGCGCTCGCCGTGGCCGACAAGGAGGTCGACTTCTCGCGCTACGACGTCGTCTACTTCGTCGCCGACCCGGACGCGCCAGGCGTCGACTCGGACGCCACGAAGGTCGTCAATCTCGACGTCCCGATGCGGGCCGACGGCACGGACATCCGGCGGGTCGTCACGGTGTTCGAGCAGCATCCGCCGGACCGGCTGGTCCTGGCGCACGAGACCGGGCACGTCTTCGACCTGCCGGACCTCTATCACCGGCCGGTGGACGGCAAGGGCGACTGGGACACATACGTCGGGGACTGGGACCTGATGGGCAGTCAGTTCGGCCTGGCGCCGGACATGTTCGGCTGGCACAAGTGGAAGCTGGGGTGGCTGGAGCCGCGGCAGGTGGTGTGCGTCCGCGGGACCGAGTCGACGCGGCTGACGCTGGAGCCTCTGGAGGCGGGGCCTGCGGGTGCGGCGAGCGGTACGGCCGGGGCGCCGGCCTTCGGGCTCGGCGGCGGGACCAAGCTGGCGGTGGTGCGGACCGGGAGCGACAGCGCGCTCGCCTTCGAGGTGCGCGCGGTCGTCGGGAACGACGCGGCGGTCTGTCGACAGGGCGTGCTCGTGTACCGGGTGCGCGGCGAGGCCGCGTCCGGCGGTGGTCCTGTCGAGGTGATCGACGCCCATCCGCGCACCGAGGCCTGCTGGGAGGACTCGGTCTATCCGCCGCTCGCGGACGCGCCGGTCGGCTTCGGCGAGAGCTTCACCGTGCCCGGCGAGAACGTGCGGGTCGAGGTGGAGGGGCGTACGGCCTCGGGGGCGTGGACGGTGCGGATCACACCGGGGTGAGTAAGTGGTTCTGAGGGGGGATACGACGATGGCGGTCAGGTTCCTGGGAACCTGACCGCCATCCTCATTCGCGTGCGCCGCCAGGGACTCGAACCCCGGACCCGCTGATTAAGAGTCAGCTGCTCTAACCAACTGAGCTAGCGGCGCCTGCTGACGTCGTAGACCTTAGCATCCTGATCGGCGGGAGGAAAAATCGATATCCGCACCGCCGTGCGGGCCGCCCGGACGGCCGCCCACAGCAGGATCTCCGGGCCCGGCAGCCAGGGGTGAAGGGTGTCCGGGGCGACCAGCCAGCGGGAGTCGAGCGGGGTGGCGTCGGCCTCCGGCGGGGGCCCCAGCGGGGCGGGGACGGTGACCGCGTCGCCGTTGCCGTGACACAGGAGGGGCGGGATGGACGCCGTACGGCTGCTGCCCTCGCCGTCCCCGCGATGCGTGCCCCACTCCTCCCACTCCAGCAGCGAGGGCAGCCGCTGGGCCGTGCCCGGGGCGGCGAACAGGAGCATGCGGCCCCGGAACGCGGCCACCGGCCCCGATCCCGGGCCCTCGTCCCATAGGCGGTCGAGCATGCGGCGGCCGAAGATAGCGGGCGCGTTCACGATGTCGAAGGCGGAACCGCAGGGCAGGACGGCCGGAGCGTCGGGGCGTTCCTGCCAGAGGGCGAGCGTGCTACGGGGATACGTGCCTGCAGAGGCGAGCCAGGCGGCGCCGTCCGGGGTGACATCCGAGACGGCGAGGCGGGGGCCGTCGGAGGGGTGGGGGGACCGGTCGCGCGGTGTGCTGCTCATGGCATCTACAGGTACCGGGCGTAAGCGTCCCGATTCGGAGGGTTGCCGGAAACCGGGACAGGAGGGGGTGGGAGGGAGTATCTTGCCCACCTGGCATATGCCACGACTTCTTGCCGCCGCTGCCGCTCACACCGGGTCTGCGTGCCCGCTGCCCTCGGTGCCCCGCATCAGGTCCCGGCCGAACTCGACCATCTTCTTCGCGTAGTCCTCGGTCCACTCGGCCCGCTCGGCGATGTCCGCGGGCGTCAGCCGGTCGAACCGCCGCGGATCGGCGAGCTGCGCCGCCGCCATCGCCTGGAACTCGACCGCCCGGTCGGTCGCGGCACGGAACGCCTGCGTCAGCTCCGTGGCACGCGCCAGCAGAGCGCGGGGATCGTCGATCGACTCCAGGTCGAAGAAGTGCTCCGGGTCGTCGGCCACCTGCGTGGGCTCGAAGAGCAGGGGCGCGGGGCGTAGCCGCGGTTCGTTCCGACGCGGCGTGGGCTCCGCCATGTCTTCATCTCCTCCTCGTGCGGTTCGTTCTTCATTCGCTTCTACGATCTCGGCGGCCCGGCTTCCGGCTGGGCCACCGTCCATTGTCTCCCGAGAGCGCAAGTGGGCCGGAGTGAGCCCACTAGGGCCGCCAGCTCACTCTTCGCTCGGCGAGATGCGCCAGCACCGCGTGGTTCGCCTCCCAGCCGTCCGGGAACTTCACGACCGTCCCCAGCTGGACCGGTTCCGTCGACGGGTAGTCGTCCAGGAGGTCGGTCACGCCCGCTCGGCACACCACGATGCAGGCGTGGCGGTGGCGGGAGGCGAGGACGCAGAGGCGGCCCGTTTCCAGGTGGAAGGCGGTGGCGTCCGGGCGGCCGGAGAGGGGGTGGAGGACCACCGTGACGTCGAACTCGCGGCCCTGGAGGCGGTTCGCCGTGTCGACGGTGACGTCCGTGACGCCCAGGTCGGCGAGGGCCGCGCGGACCGCCGCCGCCTGGTCACGGTGCGCGGTGCCGACGGCGATCCGGTCGGCGGTCAGCGGGGCCGGGTCCGGTGACCGCTCCGACGTGGCCGCGCCGCCCCGGTCCAGCAGGCGTCGTACGACCGTCGCGACCGCCCGCACCGCCTCCGGGTCCGTACGGGGCGTGTGGCGCGCGGGGAGTTCCAGCAGGCCCCAGCCCGACTCGGCGGCCTCGTCGATCACCCGGTCCGGGCCCGAACCGTCCGACGGGACCGCGAAGGCCAGGCGTCGGTCGCCGTGGTCGGTGCCGCTGCGGAACGGGGTGTACGGGTAGAACGCGTCCGAGACCAGGGGTGCGGCCGAGGCCGGGAGCCGCCACGACACCGGGAGGCGGTGCTGCGGCAGCTCCGGGTTGTGGGCGAGGAGCGTGGTCACCGCCGACGCCGAGGGGTCGTACGACAGGCCCGCCCACTGCTCGCTGCCCACGATCGCGAACGGGTCCAGCTGGCCCGGGTCGCCCACGAACAGCGCCCGCTCGAAGAGCCCGGCGACGGCGAGCAGCGCGTCCGAGCGCATCTGGTACGCCTCGTCGACGATCGCGTGCCGCCATGGCTCGTCGACCTTCACATGGCCCCACTTGGCGGCCGTGGAGATCACCACCGCCAGGCCGGCGAGGTCGCCCGCCTTCGCCGACTTGCGGACGTTCGGCAGGTCGTCGAGCGCCTTGTCGTACGGGTCGGCGTCGCTGCTGTGCAGCCGGCCGACCGGCAGCTCGGGGTTCTTCTCGGCGAGCCTCAGCACCAGGTCGTCGACCTGGGCGTTGGTCTGCGCGACGACCATCAACGGGCGCCCGGCGTCGGCCAGTTCGAGCGCCGCCCGCACGACGAGCGTGGACTTGCCGGCGCCGGGCGGGGAGTCCACGACGACTCCGCGCGCGGTGCCGTGCAGGGTGTCGCGGAGGATCGCCTCGGTGGCGCGGGCGGCCGCGGCACCGGGGTCGAAGGTGGTCCCGGCGGTCACAGCACATCCTCCTCGGTCACCGCGTCGGCCTCCGGCACGCTCGCCTCGCCCGGCGGGCCGCCGTGCGTCCACGGTGTCTCCTCCGGGTCGGGCAGCTTCGCCCCGCCCCGCTGCTCGTGCTCGAAGAGCGTGAAGCAGACCCGGTCGCCCTTCTCGGGCACGGACCCCGTCTCGGGCTCCTTGCCGCGCCCCATCTTGTCGACCACCCGCAGGACGATCAGAGCGCCTTCGCCCTCGCTCGCGTCCTCTTCCTCGCAGGCGACGAACTCCGCCGCCTGCGGCTTCCCGCCCAGCGACCGGTACACCTTCATCCGCTCCCCGAGCTGCGGCCGGTCGTCCGTGCGTACGGTGACCAGCGGGCGCGGACTGGGCCGCTTGCCCTCGCTGTACGTCATGACGACATCCGTGACCTCGCCCGCGAACGCCTCCCCGCCCAGCCGCCGCCCGGCCATCACCAGCGGGTCGTCGAGGGCCTCCTGGGCCTCAAGGCGGGCCTGTTCACGCTCGCGCGTGGCGAGCTTGTTCGCCGCGGTGACCGCGTCGTCGCGGCGCGGCTGCGGGGGCTCGCCGGCCACGATCCGGTCGCGGTGGCCGGTGAACGACCAGCGGTCGCGCGTCCACCGCTCCTCGACCCGTGAGCCCTCGGGCAGTTCGCGCAGCAGGTCGAGGCCGCGCCACACCGCGTCCCAGGTGGGCCTCGTACGGCTCTCGACCAGGGCGTGGATATGCCGCTCGGCGGCGGTGAGTTCACCGAGCCGGTCGTCGGCCTGCAGACCGTCCTCGGCGGCGGCGAGTGCGGTCCGCGCGCGGTCGTAGCGCTCGAAGGCGGGGGCCAGCAGCTTGTTGTCGAACGCCGGGTCGGTGGCCGGTCCGGCGGGCGGGCACAGCAACTGGCCCTTGGCGTCCCGCGCGAGCTCGGCCCGCCCCGCGGCCTCCGCTCCCGACTCCCCCTCCGGGGGGTCGATCCAGGCGAGCAGCGCTCCCAGGTGCTGATCCTCCAGGCTGGACTGGCCGGTGGACCAGTGCCGCGCCAGCACGTCCGTCAGGGCCAGCAGCAGCGACGAGCCGGGCACCCGGGACCGCTCCCCGAAGTGCGTCAGCCAGCGCCCGAGCAACGGCACCCGGGGCGGCGCGGGATACGGCGTCTCCGGGTCCTGCTCCGCCGTACGCCTGAAGCGCATGGAGCGCCCCAGCAGCCGTACGAAGTCGATGCCCGCGCGGCTCGGCACGATCAACTGCGGGGCGTCCGCGCACAGTTCGACCTCGACCTTGACCCGCTTGCCGGTCTCCGGATCGGTCTCGCTGCGCTCGGCCGCTTCGACGTGCTCCGCGAAGGTGTCGATGTACGGCAGGACCACATCGGCAAGTTCGGCCAGGAACACGAAGCGCAGGTCCCGGTCGCGTGGCTGCGGTACGACCAGCAGGCGCGGCGCGTCCCGGTCCGTGCCGACGAGCGCGCCGAGCGGGGCGCCGGCCTCACCGGCGGTGGTGAGCGGCACGAAGACCAGGGGCCGGTCCGACAGGTGCCGGTGGAGCACGGTGGCGGCGGGCTGGGCGCGGCCGGTGGTGACGGCTTCGAGGCGGGCGAGGGTGGCCATCAGCGACATGGGGTCACCTCCTGGGCGGCACGAGCGCCCAGCGCTTCCGCCCGTAGCTCCGCCGCTCTCCGCAGCGCCGCGACGGCCGGATCGTCCGGGTCTCCGGCCTCTCCGCGCGCCGCGGCCAGGACGTCGGTGACGGTCGTCAGGCCGCCCAGTTCGGCGCGCAGTGAGCGGCCCAGGGAGGTCACCGCGCCGGCCGCGCGGGAACGGCCGCGGCAGTGGAAGGCCAGCTCGCACGCGGACAGGCACTCGGGCGCGTAGGTCGCCGGGACCGACTCCACCGCGGCCGTCAGCTGGGTGGCCGGCAGGTCGGGGGAGAAGCAGGTGCCCTCGGGGAGCGTGT
This sequence comes from Streptomyces sp. JLBG701, assembly GCF_058544905.1. Taxonomy (NCBI): domain Bacteria; kingdom Bacillati; phylum Actinomycetota; class Actinomycetes; order Kitasatosporales; family Streptomycetaceae; genus Streptomyces; species Streptomyces sp. JLBG701. The sequence continues at coordinate 4,298,544 of NZ_CM178588.1, read as the reverse complement.
CGGCGATGTCCTGGATACGGGTGAGACGGGCCAGCTGGCGGCCGGTGACCGCGCGCTGCTTGCGGACGTCGACGGCGGACGCGGTGGGCAGGTTGGAGAAGTCCTTCGGGCAGACGAGCAGGACGCGGTGGCGCACGCGCGGGGCCGGGGTGAGGTGGGCGGCGACCTGCTCCAGTGCCAGGACGTACACCGCGGCCTGGCGGGCGGCCGCGCCGACCTTCGCCGGGTCCGCCGAACCGTCCAGCATCGGGAAGGACTTGATCTCCACGACCGTCCAACTGCCGTCCGGGTGCACGACGACCGCGTCCGGCTCCAGGAACGCGGGGGATCCGGCCACGTCGAGGGCGAGCATCGGGTGGTCGAGCAGTGTCCATGCGCCAGTGCCGCTGTCGGCGCCGGTGTCGGTGGCCTCGCGCAGCGCCAGCGCCGTACGCGCGGTGCGGCCCTCCGGGCCGATGGCAGAGAGCTCGGGCACGCGCGCGTCGGTGGGTGGCGGGGCCGCCGGGTCCAGCTTCTCGTGCAGCAGCCGCAGCAGCTCCGCGCCTCCGTCGGCCTTGACCCGCGCCTCGAACGCGATGCCGCGCGTGAGGGCGAACTGCGACTGCCCGAAGGCGGACGGCGAGCCCAACGCGCTCGCCAGCGCCGTCTTGTTCACCCCGGCGCCGTCGAGGATCGCCCGCCGCTTGCAGCCCGGGTTCGCGGCGAGTGCCGCGAGGGCGCGCGCGTCGAGCGCCTTGGCCGGTACGTCGGGACCGCGCAGCTCAGCGAGCCGCTGCCGGAGTGCCGTCCCCCGCGTCCTGGGGAGCGGCACTCGGCTCGGCTCCTGGCTGGAGCCGTGACTCGCGCTGCCATGGAATTCGCTCACCCGGGGAAGTCTGGCATCCGCCACTGACAATTGAGGCGTCTGCGCCCCGAGCGGCTGCCGTGACCGGGGCGACACGGGCCAACAGCCGCGCCTTGACCGCGTTCGCGCACCGTGTCACGTACGGCGCCAGCAGCAGGCCGGCCCCCATCACGGCCGCGCCCGCGACCGCGTCCAGGAAGTAGTGGTTGGCGGTGCCCATCACCACGATGACGGTCACCAGCGGGTAGGCGACGCCCAGGACCTTGGTGATGCGCATACCGCCGTAGCGCCACAGCATCACTCCGCACCACAGCGCCCAGCCGACGTGCAGGCTCGGCATCGCCGCGTACTGGTTCGTCATGCCGCCCAGCCCTCGTGGCGCGCTGGCCTGGCCGCCCCACCAGCCGTACGAGCTGTACTGGGCCATCGTGTCGACGAAGCCGTACTCGGCGGAGAGTAGCCGGGGCGGGCAGGTCGGCAGCAGGGTGAAGCCGATCAGGCCGATGAAGGTGGACGTCATGAGCCAGGTGCGGGCGGCGCGGTAGTGCACGGCGCGCGATCTGAAGAGCCAGATCAGGATCGCGGGCGTGACCATGTAGTGCAGGGACGCGTACCAGAAGTCGGCCGGTACGCCGAGCCACGTCTCGCGTGTGAACAGCCGGTTGAGCGGATGCTCGGCGTTGATGTGCAGGAACTTCTCGATGCGCAGGATCGCCAGACCGTGGTCGACGGCGCCCGCTTCGTCGCCCCGGGCGAGGAGCCGGCCCGCGGAGTAGCAGGCGTACACCACCAGGATCAGCGGCAGTTCGGTCCACCAGCGCAACCGGGTTCGCGGGGCCGCCTCGATGCCCGGTATCTCGGTCTGCGGCATCCGATCGCCCTCCCCTTTCGCCTCGCGCGCGCCCGTTCGTTGCCGGTCGTGCCACTTTACGGTGTATGTGCCTGCCCTCGTGGGGTGCCCCCGGCCCTGAGAGACGCAGAGATCGCCCGCCGGGTTGCCCCCGCACAGGGTGCGCGATGATGGAGGTGCTCCGCCTCTCGTTTCTCCCGGAAGGGCCCCCGTTCTCATGGCACCGCGCATCCTGCTGGCCCGGCATGGACAGACCGAGTGGTCACTGTCCGGAAAACACACCGGCAGGACCGACGTCCCCCTCCTCGAAGAGGGCCGGCGCGGCGCGAAACTGCTCGGCGAGCGCCTGCACCGCGCGCCCTTCGACGGGCTTCCTGGGGTCGAGGTGCGCACCAGCCCATTGGCACGCGCGCGTGAGACGTGCGAACTCGCCGGGTTCGGTGAGCGCGCGAGCGCCTGGGACACGCTGATGGAGTGGGACTACGGCGCGTACGAAGGCATGACGCCGGACGACATCCAGGCCCTCCGGCCCGGCTGGCTGATCTGGCGCGACGGGGTGCCTGACGGGGAGAGCCTCGCCGAGGTGAGCGCCCGCGCGGACGAGGTCGTCGCCTGGGCACGGGCCGAGGACCGGGATGTGCTGGTGTTCGCGCACGGGCACATCCTGCGGTCGATCGGCGCCCGCTGGCTGGGCCTGCCGATCGACTTCGCGGCCCGGATCCGCCTCAACCCGACGTCGCTGTCGATCCTGGGCTGGGCCTACGGCGAGCCCGCGATCGAGAGCTGGAACGACCTGGGGCACCTGCCGGCGTAGGCGACGACACCCGTTGTCGGCGGCTATGCGGGTCGCGGCAGGCTCGCGTGCCGCTCCAGAAACGTCGACACCCCCGACGCCCGCCGGTGCGGCAGCAGGACCCGGGCCGTGCCCGCCAGCATCGTCTGGATCCGGGACGACTGGACCTCGCCCAGCAGATCCAGCACCCGCATGCCCGCCACCGCGGCCTCGTCGGGCCTCCCGCCCCGGGCGAGGTCGTCCGCCAGTTCGGCGGTGTACAGCGCGATGTTGCGCGTGAAGTGCGGGTCCTGGAGCTGGGCCGCACGCCGCGCGTGCCGCGCCGCCCGGGGCCAGTCGCCCAGCGTGGACCAGCACTGCGCCTCAAGTCCCTCCAGCTCGGCCTCTCCGTAGAAGCTCATCCACTCGGGGTCGGCGTCCGAGAGGCCTCGCTCGTAGAGGGCCTGCGCGCGGGCGAGTGCCTGTTCGCAGCCGGCGCGGTCGGCGAGCCCCGCCCAGCCGCCCGCCTCGCGCAGCGCGAGCAGCGACATCAGCCGGGGGGAGCCCAGGGGGCGCGCGACGCGTTGCGCGGCCTGCGCCGCGCGCACCGCCTCGCGCGGTCGCCCCGTATCGCGCGCCAGGAACGCCGTGTTGCAGAAGGCGTGCGCCTCAAGGCCCGGGTCGCCGGCCATCCTGGCGGTCGCGAGCGCCTCCGCGTAGTGCGAGCGCGCGTCGTCGAACCGCCCCGAGTCATGGGCCAGCCAGCCCACGGAGATGGCGAGTTCACCGGCGCCGGTGTGCAGCCGGTCGCTGGTCGTCTGCCGGGTGGTGCCGGCGTCGAGCAGTTCGTAGGCGGCGCGCAGCGGAGCCGCCGCGCGCCGGTAGAGGCCGTCGGCGCCGTGCCGGTCGTCGAGCAGCCGGATTCTGCGGACCGCCTCTTCGAGGACGCCGGCCTCGCTCGCGCCGGCCCGGCGGACCGGGCGGCTCGCGGCCAGGGCGTCGTGGGCGATTCCCAGGGGGCTCAGCGAGGCGGCGGCCACTGTGGCGCCCCCGCTGGTCATGAATGCGCGACGCAGCACGTCGCTCTCCTCGTAGTTGTCGTGCGTCTCGTACGGGTTCTGCGTGTCATACGGCTCGTACGCCCCCCGCGTCTCACCCGCGCTGTACGCGGGGGGTGTTGCGTGCGAGGGGGGCGCGTCCTCGGCGGTGCGCGCCCCGCGCCCGCGTACGGACGAGCGGGGCGCGAAGCCCAGGTCGGTGAGCGTGCGGCCGGGGAACATGTGCAGGAACACCCGTTCGTACGCGTAGTTGGGGCAGCGGATCTCACCTGCCTCGACCCGGCCGACGTAGCGCGCGTCGCAGCTGACCCGCTCGCCGATCTCGCGCGCGGCTCGGCGCACCGCCGCGGCGAACTCGGCCGGCGAGCGCTGTCCGCGCAGGCGCCGGAAGGCGAGGTTCGGCCGCGGTGGCCGGGGGAACTGGGATGGGGTCACCATTGACGCCATGGCCGGGTCCTCTCGTGCGAACCGTCGAACCATGCCGGATTCAAGGTGAGTTGTCCGTGTGGGCCCCTGTTTCCGGCGGGCTAGAACGTACCTGCTGTGTCGGACCCGCCACGCAGGGTTTGGCTACAAACCGGATATCTCATCCAGGATCTGCCATGAACTGCCATCCTTTGCGGCGGACTTGTGCCGTAGCCGTTGACGCGCTGACACGTTGAACTCGGTGGACGGGAGCCACCCGACTCCCGACCCGCTCGGACGAGGAGGCGTTTCCGTGGTGGAGGCCGGGATGAGGACCAGCCAGAGCATCGATCCGTGTCCGCCTGGCATGCCGATGACGACGGCCATGCCGTTGACGACGGTGGGACACGCGCCGACCCCCGAGTACAGCGCGCCACCGTGCCAGGCCGACGCCTGCGACCTGGTCACGGTCCCGGCGCGGCAAGGGCTGGAAGCGGTCGACATCCTGCGGCGCGGGGTCGGCGACGCGGTGGGCCCGGTGCTGCACGACGACGACTGCGACACGCTCGGCTTCCTGGTCCCGTCCGGCACGGCCGCGGCCTGGGACGTGCCGGGCAGCACCTGCACGGAGACCAACGGGCGGGGCCTGAGCCTGAACCCCGAGCCGCCCGTCGAGGGCTCGGACTGGCTGCTGCCGCCCGGCGAGGCCGACCTCGCGACGGACCCGGCGGTACTGCGGGCGGCACTGGGCGAGGCGGCCCGGCTGATCGAGGCGGCGGACAACTGCCGCTGACGCGTCCAGGCTGACGCCGGTGACGCGCCTGGGCCCACAGGGCCTGGCCGCGCCGACCTCCCCGCACCCCCCGATAATGGCGGAATGGGAAAGTCCAGGAACCCGCGGCGCGGCGGCTCGGCCGTGGAAGCCGTCGTCGAGGCCGTCGACGGCGGGCTCGCCGAGCTGATACCCGACCGGGAACGCGCGCGTGCCTGGACGCTGCTGATCGACGGGGCGCCGCAGTCGCACGTCGACCTCGACGACCCGGCGTACCTCTCCTTCGAGTACCAGCGCCGCCTGGGCCACGTCATCGACCTGACCGCCCCGCCCGGCAAGCCCATCCACGCCGTGCACCTAGGCGGCGGCGCCCTCAGCCTCGCCCGCTACGTCGCCGCCACCCGCCCCCGCTCCACCCAGCAGGTCGTCGAACGCGACGCGACACTCGTCCAACTGGTCCGCCGCGAGCTCCCCTTGGACCCCAATGCCCGGATACGGGTCCGGTCGACGGACGCGCGCGAGGGGCTCGGCAAGGTGCCCGACGGCTGGGCCGACCTCGTCATCGCCGACGTGTTCAGCGGCGCCCGCACCCCGGCCCACCTCACCTCGACCGAGTTCCTCGACGAGGTCCGCCGCACCCTCAAACCCGGCGGCCTCTATGCCGCCAACCTCGCCGACGGCCCGCCGCTGGCCCATCTGCGCGGCCAGATCGCCACCGCGGCCGCCCGCTTCCCGGAACTCGCCCTCGTCGCCGACCCGACCGTCCTGCGCGGCAAACGCTTCGGCAACGCCGTCCTCGTCGCCTCCGACCAGCCGCTCCCGGTCACCGAACTGACCCGCCGCGCCGCCTCGGATCCCCACCCCGCGCGCGTGGAGCACGGCAAGGCCCTCACCGACTTCACCGGAGGCGCCGTACCGGTGACGGACGAGGCGGCGGTGGCGTCACCGGCGCCGCCGCCCTCGGTGTTCCGCTGATCCCTAGTAAGTGCCGATCTCCACGCGAGGCGCGCTGTCGTGCCACGTACAGAACACCGACACCCGGTCCGCGCCCTTGCCGAACTCGATCCGGATCCACGTCTCCGTCTTCCACACCTGCATCGACCAGCCCGTGGCCGGCGTCGCGGAGACGAGCGTCGCGTAGGTCTTCCCGAGGTCGAAGACGGCCCGCCCGCCCTCGGTGTCGTAGCTCTTGACCCGGCCGGACGTGGAAGGGGAAGGGGAAGAGCTGGGGCTCTGCGTCGGGGTCTTCGACGGTGTGGGCGTGGGGGACGCCTTGCTCGACGCGTTCTTCGACGGGGACGGCCGCACCGTCGAGGACGCCAGCGGCTTCGAGTCCTGGGTGGTCGCGTCGGCCGCCGTGATGGGCAGGGCGCGGGGCGGGTCGTACGCCGTCCCCGCCATGACCGTATGGACACCCCACCACGACAGCGTGACCGCCGCGCCCGTGGCGAGCGACCAAGCGAGTACGTGTACGAGTCCTCTGCGCATCGCGAGCCATACTGCCTCACGCGTCCCACGGGTGTCCCAGCCGGTCCTGCGGGGGCCGGTTTTCCACAGCCCGGAGTTATCCACAGGCGCCGGACCGGGCTCGCCCGCATGGCGTACGGTGCGGCGCATGGCAAGTGTGCTCGTGGTCGAGGACGACCAGTTCGTGCGCTCCGCCCTCATCCGGCATCTGACCGACGCCGCACACACCGTGCGCAGTGTCGGCACCGCCCTTGAGGCGCTGCGCGAGGTCGCCCATTTCCGTTTCGACGTGGTCATCCTGGACCTCGGTCTGCCCGATCTCGACGGGTCCGAGGCCCTGAAAATGCTGCGTGGCATCACGGACGTACCCGTGATCATCGCCACGGCACGGGACGACGAAACGGAGATCGTCCGGCTGCTGAACGCAGGGGCGGACGACTACCTGACCAAGCCGTTCTCGGTCGAGCACCTGTCCGCGCGAATGGCGGCGGTCCTACGGCGGTCCCGTGCCGCCGGCGGGGAGGCGACGCCCGAGTCCGTGCTCCGCGTCGGCGGCCTGACCGTCGACCCGCTGCGCCGCCAGGCCGAACTGGACGGCGTCCGCCTCGACCTCACCCGCCGTGAGTTCGACCTGCTCGCCTTCCTGGCCGGGCGGCCCGGCGTCGTCGTGGCGCGCAAGGAGCTGCTCGCCGAGGTGTGGCAGCAGTCGTACGGCGACGACCAGACCATCGACGTCCACCTGTCGTGGCTGCGCCGCAAGTTGGGCGAGACGGCGGCCCGGCCCCGCTATCTGCACACCCTGCGCGGCGTCGGAGTGAAGCTGGAGCCCCCCGGAGTGGAACCGGGCGGAGCGGAGCCACTGCGATGAGGTGGGCACTGGTCAGGGTCTGTCTGGCGATCGCGGCGATGGTCGTCGTCGCCTTCGCGGTCCCGCTCGGCCTCGTCATCAAGGAGATGGCCCGGGACCGCGCCTTCTCCAACGCCGAACGGGAGGCCGCGGCCGTCGCCCCGGCACTCTCCATCACCACCGACCGCGACCAGCTGGAGCGCGTGGTCGCCTCCGCGGGCTCGGACTCCGGCATGGCCGTCCACATACCGGCGGGCGACGGCGCGGCCGCCGTCGACATCGGACGGCAGCGCGCCGCCGACAAGGACATCGCGACCGTACGGAAACTGGGCCGCGCCTCCACCACCGAGGTACCCGGCGGCTCCACCCTGCTCCAGCCGGTCGCGCTGAGCTCCGGCGAGATCGCCGTCGTCGAGGTCTACGTCCCCGAGTCCGAGGTCAGCAACGGCGTCGGCGCGGCCTGGGGAGTGCTGGCCGCCGTCGGCGTCGCGCTGATCGTCGGCTCCGTCGCGGTCGCCGACCGGCTGGGCGTACGGATGGTGCAGCCCGCGCAACGTCTGGTCGAGGGCGCGCATGAACTGGGGGAGGGCAAGCTGGGCGCCCGGGTGCCGGAGGAGGGGCCGACCGAACTGCGGCTGGCGGCGGTCGCGTTCAACTCCATGGCCGACCAGGTCGTACAACTGATGGCGAACGAAAGGGAGTTGGCGGCCGATCTCTCCCACCGGCTGCGCACACCGCTGACCGTGCTGCGGCTCAACGCGGCCTCGCTCGGGGACGGTCCGGCCGCCGACCAGACGCGGGCCGCCGTCGCGCAGTTGGAGCGGGAGGTCGACACGATCATCCGCACGGCCCGGGACTCCAAGCCGCAGACCACGGTGCCGGGTCCGGGCGCCGGATGCGACGCGGCCGAGGTCGTCCGGGAACGGATGGGGTTCTGGTCGGCGCTCGCCGAGGACGAGGGCCGCAAGGTGCGGGTGGCCGGGGTCGACCGGCCGGTGCGCATACCGGTGGCCCGGGCGGATCTGGCGGCCGCGCTGGACGCCCTGCTCGGCAACGTCTTCCGTCACACCCCCGAGCGCACGGCCTTCGCGGTCGACGTCCACAACGGCGAGGACGCGGTGATCGTGCTCGTGTCGGACGCGGGCCCGGGGATCACCGACCCCGAGGCGGCGATGGCGCGCGGGCGGGGCTCCGGGAGCGCCGGGTCGACCGGGCTCGGCCTTGACATCGTGCGGCGGCTCGCGGAGTCGACGGGCGGGGACGTGCGGATCGGTTCGTCGGTGCTGGGCGGGACCGAGGTGCGGATATGGATCCAGCTGGATGGGCGGGAGCCGGTGCGGAGGGGGCACCGGGGGTCGGTGCGGCGGCGTCGGAGGGCGGCCGCGAGGTGAGCGCCGGGGGGCTATGGGGGTGCGCCGTCGGCTCCGAATTGGTCTCTACCTTTAACCGTTCCCGATCCCTCCCTTAAGCGCGGCATAAGATCGCCAACCTCCGCCCTGATCAGGCCTTTTGCCCGATTCCGGATCGCTAGCGTGCCACGTCATGAGCATCCATCGACGCAGGGTCAGCGGCAGAAACAAGATGATCGGCGGGGCCGTGGCCGCTGCCGTGGTCGGCGGTGGCGCGGTCCTCCTCGGCGGCACCGCGCAGGCGGCCGGCATCGGCGCCGCGTACACCAAGACCAGTGACTGGTCGACGGGTTACACCGCGCAGTACGTCGTCACGAACAACAGCGGTACGGCGGAGACGGACTGGAAGCTGGAGTTCGACCTGCCATCGGGCTCGAAGCTGAGCTCACTGTGGAACGCCGAGTCGGCGGTTAGCGGTCAGCACGTCACCGTGACCTCGGCGAAGTGGGACACGGACGGGCTGGCGGTGGGGGAGTCGGTCACCGTTGGGTTCGTGGTCAACGGCGGTGGCGATCCGGCCGGTTGTCTGATCGATGGGATGACGTGTTCGGCGGATGGCGGTGCGACGCCGGAGCCCAGCGGTCGCCCGACGGAGTCGGCCATACCTACGTCCACACCTACATCCACATCCACACCCACTCCGACGGCCACCCCTACTGGGACCGTCACTGCCACGGCTTCCCCCTCGGAGAGCTCCGGTGGTGGCACGACGACCAGCGCCGGTTTCGCCCCGTACGTCGACACCTCCCTCTACCCGGCCTTCGATCTGGTCGCGAGTGCCGAGGCGACGGGCGTCAAGGACTACAACCTGGCCTTCGTCACGGACGGCGGCGGCTGCACGCCGAAGTGGGGCGGGGTGACCGACCTGGCGAGCGACGCGGTGGCCGCGCAGATCGGTGAGTTGCGGGCGGCGGGCGGTGACGTCAGGGTCTCCTTCGGCGGGGCGGCCGGGTCCGAGTTGGCGACGACGTGCTCGTCGGCGGACGCGCTGGCGACGGCGTACGGCAAGGTCGTGGACGCGTACGGCCTCACCAAGGTCGACTTCGACGTGGAGGGCGGGGCGCTGCCGAACACGACGGCGAACACGCGCCGCGCGCAGGCGATAGCGACCCTCCAGCAGGCCCACCCCGACCTGGACGTCTCCTTCACCCTCCCTGTCATGCCCGAGGGCCTGACCCAGGACGGCGTGAACCTCCTGTCCAACGCCAAGTCGAACGGCGTCGACATCAACACCGTCAACATCATGGCGATGGACTACGGGGCCTCCTACAGCGGCGACATGGGCACCTACGCCGAGCAGGCCGCCACCGCCACGCAGGCCCAGGTCAAGAGCGTCCTCGGGCTGACCGACAGCGCGGCCTGGAAGGCGGTCGCGGTGACCCCGATGATCGGCGTCAACGACGTCACCACCGAGATCTTCAAGGTCGACGACGCCACCCAACTGGTGAACTTCGCCAAGTCAAAGGGTCTGGGGTGGCTGTCGATGTGGTCGGCGACCCGGGACAAGCAGTGCGCGGGCGGGGCGCTGCCGTACGCGGACGCTACGTGCAGCTCGATCGTCCAGGATGCGTACGCGTTCTCTAAGGCGTTCGGGGCTTACGAGTAGGCATCAGCAGGTCTCTTGGCGGGGTTGGTAGGGAGAGGAGGTGATTGGAGCCTTTGGCCCACGGCCAGAAGTGCTGACCTGCGGGTTTGCTTCTATCGCTTGGGTCAAAGGGGCCAATCACCGGGGCGTGGCAGGTCACGCGTGATGCGCGTACAGCCCATCCAGTGCCGCGTCCGCCAGCAGTACCCCGCCCACTCCTGCCACGGTGCCGACCAGTGCCGTCTTCCACCACGGTGCGCTGTACCAGCCGCCCGGCACCGTGCGGCCGTCGACCACGCCGCCGGGGTGGTAGTAGGGCGTCGTGGCGCCTGGGCGGGCGGAGGCGGTGTAGAAGCCGGCGCCGACCGTGACCTCGCCGCCGGTGGCGATGACCGGGCCGGTGCCGGGGTCCGGGAGGGTGGGGCCCGGGTCGAGGTCCAGGGCGGTGCGGGCGGCGCGGATGTAGTACAGGCCCTCTACGGCTGTCCGCTGCACGTGCGTGTAATCGGCCGGGTCCGACGCGGTCGCCAGCTGTCGTCGCGCGGCCTCGTGGTGTTCCTCGGCGTCGGTCAGGGCCTGCCGGGCGGGCAGGTTGCCGCCTGCCTTCAGCGTGGACAGGCTTCCGCCCAGCCGCTCGACCCACTCGCGCGCCTCGGCCTCGTACGACGGCCGTTCCTGGCGCGGGTCGTTCGCGCCCTGTCGCCGTCCCCTGGTCGACAGCACCACCGCGCCGGCGGCCAGCGCCAGCACGACCACCCAGACCAGCCCGATGATTCCCATGTCGTCCTCCGGTGTTTCGCGAGGTCACTCACCCCGCCACACCCGATGAGACCTCGTCCCGCTGGGTGAACCCTGCGTGCTTCCTGAGGGCTTCTTGTGAGAGTCGTCGTCCTGTTTGTTCCTGAACTGTCCGCTCAGCCCTGCCTATCCCTTCAGCAGCGGCAGTGCCCCGAACACGTGGTCCTTCCACATGGCCCGGCTTGTCTCCTCCGGGTACGTCGCGACCGCCGTCTCCGTGTCGAAGACCTGCGTCAGGCGCACGTCCGGCTCGTACGCGGGCCAGCCCGGGTCGCCCGTCCAGGCGAAGGACGTCCACGCGGTGCGCATACGGGTGGCCACCGTTTCCGCCTCCGGCGGGGGCGTCGGGCCTAGCACCAGCGGGCCGAGGTGCGCGTCGAACGTGCCGAACAGCAGCGGCCCGTCCAGGCCGTGGCACGCACCCAGCGCCGACTGCCACGCCAGCTCGTAGAGGTACGCCCTGCCGCCGCCTGCGGCCTGTGCCTCGGCCAAGTGCAGCACCGGCATCCTGAACAGCCAGTCGGTCTGGACCAGTTCGTACAGTTCGCCCGCCGACGCTGCCGGGAAGGCCTCGCGGTAAGCCCGTTCGCCTCCTTCCGGGCCGGGGCCGTACACCCGTAGCGCTTCCGTCGCCGCCCCCTCGTCGATCTTTCCCAGCAGGCCGGTCAGCGCGACGAACAGCCGGTACTCGTCCCGGTTGTGGCCGACGATCAGCTCCACGTCCCGCCCCGCGCCCTCCGCCAGCGCCTGCCAGGGGGCGGTGGGCAGCACCTCGCCGTCCACGACCGGGGAGAAGGGGGTGAGGGTGTGCGCGAGCCGGCCCCAGCGGTCCTCGTACGGGCGCATCTTTGCCCCCAACGCCGCTCCCGCGTCCGGCAGTTGACGCGGGTCCACCCCGGCCAGGTCACCCACCGTCGGCCTCAGTCCCAGCTCCGCGGCGATCGCCGACGTTACGTCCGACGCCAGCTCCGCCGAGAAGAACGTACCCGGCACGCTCTGCGCGATCGCACGCCCGAACAGCCCCCGCGCCACCGGCATGACCAGCAACGCCGCGATCGAACCGGCCCCGGCCGACTCGCCGAAGACCGTGACCCGGCCCGGGTCGCCGCCGAACGCCGTGATGTTGTCCCGTACCCACTCCAGCGCGGCGACCTGGTCGAGCAGACCCCGGTTGGCGGGGGCGCCCTCGATCTGCGCGAACCCCTCGATGCCGAGCCGGTAGTTCAACGTCACGACCACCACGTCGCCCTCGCGCGCGATGCGGCGGGCGTCGTAGCCGGGGCTGCCGGAGAAGCCGAGCTTGTAGGCGCCGCCGTGGATCCACACCATCACCGGGCGGCGGGCCGCCGGGTCCGGGTCGGGCGTCCAGACGTTCACCGTCAGCCAGTCGTCGCCCATCGGCCCTGGCATCTGCGTCGACATGCCCTGGAACATCGCCTCCTGCGGCGCCGGCGGGCCGAACTCGAACGCCTCCCGCACTCCCTCCCAGGCCGGCACCGGCTGCGGCGCCGCGAATCGGGCTTCACCGACCGGGGGCGTGGCGAACGGTATGCCCCGGAACACGGCGAGGCCGTGCTCGGTGCGACCGCGTAGGCCTCCGGCGGCTATACGGACCTCGGGCTCGGCGGACTTGGCGGATTCGGCGGACTCGAAAGTGGTCATCTGCGGCTCCTCGCCGACGACACGACTGGGACTTGGGCTCTTACACTTGTACGTTATTTAACACCTGTCTAGTGTTCTGAGGGTGCAGGAACGACGAAACCGCGAGCCCGAGCGACAGGACCGCCGCGTCCTCCGCTCCCGCGCCGCCCTCATGGCCGCCGCCGTACGCCTGGCCGCCGAGCGTGGCACCACCAACATCCCCGTCACCGACCTCGCCGAGGCCGCCGACGTGAGCAGGCAGCTGGTCTACATCCAGTTCGGGGACCGCGACGCGCTCTTCGTGGAGGCCGCCGCCGATCTCGTACGACGGGAACTGTTTCCGCAGGTCGACGAGGCCACCGACGCCTTCACCGGCGTATCGGCGATGGCCCGGCACTTCGCGCGGAACCGACCCTACTACCGCGCCATGCTCACCGGCTCCTGCGCCTTCGCCATGACCAGAACGCTCAACGCCCTGTTCAGCTCGGTCAACGAAGAGGCCGTGCGCAAGATCTACGGCGAGCTGGACCCCGAGATCTCCCGGGACCTGGCCGCATTCGTCGCGGGCGGGACCGGCGCGGTCGTCAACGACTGGCTGATCGACGGGCCCGACCCCCTCGACCCGGAGGAACTGGCCCACCGTCTCCTCCGCCTCGCGACGGTCTTCGCCGACACCCATCACCATCAGGGAGCCCGCCAGAGCCAATCCGCCCCAGTCGGAGGCCACGCCCAATGAACCTGAGCAGCCATCTCTCCCAGCGCCTCCTCCGCCTTCCACCGCCGCTCACCCGCGATCTGGCCGTCCAGCACGACCTGCGCGTGCCGATGCGCGACGGCGCCGTCCTGCTCGCCGACCACTGGGCGCCGAAGTCGGGCGTGGAGGGCCTGCCGACCGCGCTCATCCGCATCCCCTACGGCAGAACCGGCATGATCGCCGCCCAGATGGCCAGGCCGCTCGCCGAACGCGGCTTCCAGGTGCTGATCCAGAGCACCCGCGGCACCTTCGGCTCCGGCGGTGCCTTCGACCCCCTGCGCTGCGAGCGCGAGGACGGCCTCGACACCCTGGAGTGGGTGGTCAAGCAGCCGTGGTTCGGCGAGTCCCTCGTCCTCTACGGCGGCAGCTACCTCGGCTTCGTCCAGTGGGCGGTCGCCGGTCAACTGCCCCCGCAGGTCAAGGCGATGGTCCCGTCCGTGTCCGAGTCGGCCTTCACGCTGGAGTTCCTCCGCGAGAACGGCTACTCCCTGGAGGCCACCTTCAACTGGGGCGTCCAAGTCGCGGGCCAGGAACGCAAGTTCGCCACTCTGCACCAGCTCCGCGAGCTCAAGCGGACGCGCAGGGCCCTGTACACCCTCCCGTTGAACCAGGCCGACACCGTCGCGATGGGCCGCCCCTCCGACTACTTCCAGGCCTGTCTGGCCCACGACGACGAGTCGCCGTACTGGAAGGACCTCGACCACAGGCACCGCGTGGCCGACATCGATGTGCCGGTGAGTTCGGTCGGCGGCTGGTTCGACATCTTCCTGCCCGGTCAGATCCGCGACCACCGGACCCTCCAGGGCGCCGGCCGGCAGGCCCGTCTCACGGTCGGCCCCTGGGCGCACATCGCCATGGGCGTGGGCGCCACGGCCGCCGCCGAAGCCCTCGACTTCGCCCTGCCCCTGGCCCGCGGCGAACAGCCCGCCGACCGCGCCCCCGTCCGGCTGTTCGTCATGGGCGAGGAGACCTGGCGCGACTTCCCGTCCTGGCCCCCGCCCGGATACGAGCCCCAGCGCCTCCACCTCCAGCCGGGCGGCGCCCTCGCCCTCGGGGCGCCGACCGAGTCTGCCCCCGACGGCTACCGCTACGACCCCGCCGACCCCACCCCCGCCGTCGGCGGCGTCCGTATGTCCGTCGGCGTCAAGTCGGGCCGCGTCGACAACACCGCCCTCGAAGCCCGCCCCGACGTCCTTACCTACACAACTCCCGTCCTGGACAAGGACGTTGAGGTCATCGGCGAGGTGAGCGCCGAGATCTGGTTCAAGTCCAGCCGCCCGCACGCCGATGTCTTCGTCCGCCTGTGCGACGTAGACGAGAAGGGCCGCTCCACCAACGTGTGCGACGGCCTGACCGGCCTCACCGCCGCCGACAACACCGCCAAGGTGGCGGTACGGCTGTGGCCCACGGCGTACCGCTTCAAGCGCGGCCACCGCATCCGCGTCCAGCTCTCCAGCGGCGCCTTCCCCCGCTACAACCGCAACCCCGGCACCGGCGAACCCCGAGCCACCGCCACCACCCTCCGCGCTGCCGACCAGCAGGTTTTCCATGACCCGGCCCACCCGTCAGCCATCATCCTGCCGATACGGCAGCCCGATAACTAAGCCGCACAGGGCGCGGCACCCCCCTCAGGTGCCGCGCCCCGTCCCCCGCTACGCCCCCTCGATGGTCGGCAGTGTCCCCGTCCGTGCCGCCTCCCCGTACCACCGCGCGCTCGACTTCGGCGTTCGGGCGAGGGTCGAGTAGTCGACGTACACCGCGCCGAAGCGCTTGCCGTAGCCGTACGCCCACTCGAAGTTGTCCATCAGGGACCACAGGTAGTAGCCGCGCACGTCCGCGCCGTCCGCGATCGCCCGCCGTACGGCCGACAGGTGGCCGTGGAGGTACGCGATCCGCTCGGGGTCGTGGACGCGGCCGTCGGGGTCGGGCTTGTCGTCGTAGGCGGCGCCGTTCTCGGTGATGTACAGCGGCAGGCCGGGGGCTTCCCGCGTGTACCGCATGATCAGGTCGTGCAGGCCCGTCGGGTCGATCGTCCAGCCCATCTCCGTGCGCTCGCCCGGGGTTTGGTGGAAGGCCACGTCGTCCGCGCCCGGCCAGGGGGAGTGGTCGCTCGCCCCGTGGCCGTCCGCCCGCTGGGCGCTCGCGTCGGTGTCCGCCGCCGAAACCAGCGCCGGGGTGTAGTAGTTGAGGCCGAGCGCGTCCAACGGCTGGTTGATCAGCGCCAGGTCGCCGTCCAGGACGTACGACCAGTCCGTGACCGACTGTGTCGCCGCGAACAGCGTCTCCGGGTAGGCGCCGTGCAGCAACGGGCCGTGGAAGATGCCGTTGGCCAGGTCGTCGATCCGTCGGACTGCCGCCAGATCGGCCGGATCCTGCGAAAACGGCCTGACCACCGACGAGTTGAGGCTCACGGCGACCGTGTTGCGGGCCGGCATCGCGGCGCGCAGGGCCGAAGTGCCCAGGCCGTGGGCCAGGTTGAGGTGGTGGGCGGCCTTGAGTGAGGCTTCCGGGTCCGTACGGCCGGGTGCGTGCACCCCGGAGCCGTAGCCCAGGAAGGCGCTGCACCAGGGCTCGTTGAGGGTGATCCACTGCTCCACGCGGTCGCCGAGCGCCTCACCGACGATCTGCGCGTACTCGGCGAAACGCAGCGCCGTGTCCCGCTCCGGCCATCCTCCCGCGTCCTCCAACTCCTGCGGCAGATCCCAGTGGTAGAGCGTGAGCGCCGGCTTGATCCCGACAGCCAACAGCTCGTCGACCAGCCGACGGTAGAAGTCCAGGCCTACCTGGACGGCCGGGCCGCGGCCCGTCGGCTGCACCCGGGACCAGGAGACCGAGAAGCGGTACGCCGTCAGGCCCAGCTCCGCCATCAGCGCCACGTCGTCGCGGTAGCGGTGGTAGTGGTCGACAGCGATGTCACCGTGCTCGCCGCCGGCCGTCTTCCCCGGCGTATGGCTGAAGGTGTCCCAGATCGAGGGGGTGCGGCCGTCCTCCCGCACCGCCCCCTCGATCTGGTACGCGGAGGTGGCCGCGCCCCAGAGAAAGGCGGGAGGAAAGGTCACGGGTGTTTCGGACTCAGGCATGGAAGCGCTCCCATAGGGGCCATAGAGGGTCGTGGAGACCGACGGGTCGGATAAGGAAGGGGGGAGATGGACCGGGGCGGCGGTGACCCGGCCCATTCCTTGGAGACGTCCTTGGAAACGGTCAGCCCTTGACGGCGCCCTGCATGATGCCGCCCACGATCTGCTTGCCGAAGATCGCGAAGACCAGCAACAGCGGCAGCGTGCCAAGGAGCGCGCCCGCCATGATCAGGGACTGGTCCGGGGTGTAGCCACGGCCGAGGCCCGCGACCGCGACCTGCACGGTCGGGTTGCCGGTCTGCGTCAGCACCAGGAACGGCCACAGGAAGTCGTTCCAGGTCTGCACGAACATCAGCATGCCCAGGACGGCCATCGCGGGCCGCGCCGCCGGGAACACGATGTGCCACACCACGCGCCAACTGCTCGCGCCGTCCACCCGGGCCGCCTCGATCAGCTCGTCCGGCAGCGCCTGGAGGAGGTACTGCCGCATGAAGAACACCCCGAACGCGCTCACCAGCGACGGCAGGATCACCGCCTGCAGCTGGTCCGTCCAGTCGAGCTTGGCGACCATCATGTACAGCGGGATCACCTGGAGCTGCGGCGGCACCATCATCGTGCCGATGACGATCAGCATCAGGGCGTTACGGCCTCTGAAGCGCAGCTTGGCGAAGGCGAACCCGGCGATCGTCGAGAGGAAGACGATCGTCAGCGCCGACACCCCCGCCACGAAGGTGGTGTTGAAGAACGCCTCGCCCAAGTTGGCGTCGTTCCAGGCGACTTCGAGCTTGTCGAACAGCCCCGAGCCGAACCAGAACGGCGGCGGCGTCTCGGCCAGCCGCTGGTTGTCGCGCGAGGCGGCGATCGCCGTCCACACCAGCGGGAACAGCGAGCCGATGGTGAACAGGACGAGCACGGCGTACGCGATGGGTCCACCGTGCAGCGTCCCGCCGGCCCGCGCCGACTTCGGCCGCCGTACCCGCTTGGGGGGCTTGGGATCCGCGTCGGCCGGGGGCTTGGCCAGGGTCGTGGTCACGGCCGACTCTCCCTAACTGTCTTCGTCGTCACGGCCGTTCTCCTAACTACTGGCGCGCAGCCGGCGCGAGATGACGTAGTTGACGATCCCGACCACGATGAGGATCAGGAACATCGTCCAGGCGATGGCGGAGGCCCGGCCCAGATGCTGGTTCACCCAGCCCTGCTCGTAGAGGTACAGCCCGAGCGTCTGGAACTGGTGCTGGGAGCCGCCGGACGCACCCTTGTTCGCGTCGAACAGCAGCGGCTCACCGAAGAGTTGGGAAGCCCCGATGGTCGACACGACGACGGTGAACAGGATCGTCGGCCGCAGCGACGGCAGCGTCACATGGAAGAACTGCTGCCAGCGGTTGGCCCCGTCGAGGGCCGCCGACTCGTACAGGTCCTGCGGGATCGCCTGCATCGCGGCCAGATAGATCAGCGCGTTGTAGCCGGTCCAGCGCCAGATGACGATCGACGAGACGGCGAACTGCGAGGGCCACTTCTCGTTCTGCCAGTCGATCTTGTCGATACCGACCATGTCCAGAACCCAGTTGATCATGCCGTAGTCGCGGCCGAAGAGCAGCACGAAGACCAGCGAGGCGGCCGCGATCGACGTCGCGTACGGGGCGAGCATCGCGACCCGGTAGAACGTCGAGGCACGCAGCTTGTAGTTGAGGATGTGCGCGAGCCCCATCGCCATCAGCAACTGCGGAACCGTCGAAATGATGCCGATGGTCAGGGTGTTGCGCGCCGCGTTCCAGTAGAACTCGTCGTCGAAGATGCGCGTGTAGTTGCGCAGCCCCGCCCACTCCATGTCGGTCGGCGCGGTCAGCTCCACCGTGTGCAGCGACGCCCAGGCCGTGTAGATCAGCGGAAACAGACCGAACGCCAGGAACAGCAGGAAGAACGGCGAGACGAAGGCGTACGGGCTCCAGCGCACGTCCCGCTGCCAGCGGCGGGAGAGCCGGGCCCGGCGGCGCGAGTCGTCCGCCGCGGGTACGGCGTCGGCGGGCGGGCCGACCGGGGCCGCGCCCCCCTCCTTTGCGGGGGGCGCGGCGGCGGTGTCGTGCCGGGAGGGCATACCGGTCACTTCTCCAGGTTGTTGTCGATGGTCTTCACGGCGTTCTTCCAGGCCTCTTCGGGAGACTTGCCCTGGGTCACGAGGACCACGCCGTTGTCGGTCAGCCCCTGCTGGATGATCTGGTCCTTCGGGCCGATCGTCTGGACCGGGATGTTCTTGGCGGCCTCGGCGAAGATCGTGCCGATCGGCGCGTCACCGGTCATGTCGTTGACCGCGTTCTTCACCTCGGTCGAGTCGTACGCCGCCGGGGTGCTCGGGAAGCTCCCCTGCACGCCGAACAGCTTGGCCTGCTGTGCGGGCGCGGTCAGCCAGGCGGCCAGCTTCGCCGCTTCCTCGGTGTTCTTGCCGGACTTGGGCACGGTCAGGAAGGAGCCGCCCCAGTTGCCGGAGACGGGCGACTGAGCGATGTCCCACTTGCCGGCCGCGTCCGCCTTGGACTTGCCCTTGATGTAGCCGAGCATCCACGGCGGGCAGGACATCGCGGCGAACTTGCTGTTGGCGATCGTCGTGTCCCAGGCGGGCTGGAACTGCGTCTGGTTGCCGATCAGTCCGGCCTCGGCGGCCTCGGAGGTGAGGTCGAACGCGGACTTCACCGCCGGGTTCGTCTTGTAGATGACCTCGCCGGAGGAGTCGTAGAACCGCTCTTTCTCACTGCTGAGGATCGCCTGCAGCAGACCGCCGGGGGAGTCCAGGAAGGTGGTGCCCTTGGCCTTCGCCTGGTACTGCTTGCCGACCTCGACGAACTTGTCCCAGCTGCCGGTCCACAGCTTGCCGACCTCCTCGCGGTCGGTGGGCAGACCGGCCGCCTCGAACAGGTCCTTGCGGTAGCAGATGGCCATCGGACCGATGTCGGTGCCGACCCCGATCGTCTGCCCGTCCGAGGTGGTGGCCTGCTTCCACTTCCAGTCGAGGTAGTCGCTCTCCTTGCCGTACTTCGACAGGTCGAGCAGCTTGGAGGCCTGGGTCTCGACGATCTCGGCGATGTTGCCGACCTCGACCATCTGGATGTCCTGGAGGCCGCTGTTGGTGGTGAGGTGGTTGATGAGCGCCGGGTAGTAGTTCTCGTTGCGCTCTACGACCGTCTGCTGGATGTCGATCTCCGGGTGAAGCTTCTCGTACTCCTTGTACAGGCCGGATTCCTCGAAGCCGGCGGTGCCGAAGAGGCCGAGCGTGATCTTGGTCTTGCCGCCACCGCCCGACGACGAGTTGGAGTCCTCGTCCTTGCCGTCGTCGGCACAGCCGGCCAGCAGCCCGGCGCCCAGCGACGCTACGGCCGCGAGGACCACCACCCGAGTGCGGGCGGTTCGGGTACGTGCTCGCATTGCGTCCTCCTGTTGCCCTGACGTGCCGACCCCCCGGCCAACTGCATTGTTGGGCCCGTTAGTTCATGGTGCTGGTGTCGCTGCGGCTCGGGCGGGGAACGTGCGGGATGTGTATGTGTCAGGTACCGTGGGAGCGCTCCCATCGGTGATGTGTTGAAGAGTCGTCGGTCCGGGCGGGGGTGTCAAGGGAGCCGACACGGAGAGATGCGTTCAGTTATCGGGCTGTTAACTGGACGCGGGGGATGGGCTTGGAGGTGCTACGGAAGCGACGCGCTGGCTCGTGTCAACGGAGCCGAATCCCCGTCCCCGAACGGGACTGTTAGATTCCAGGCCAGCAGGTCGACGGCGGAAGGGCGGGGCGCATGGCAACCCATGGAGCGCGGAGCCGGAGCGGTGGCAGGCCCACCCTCGAAGAGGTCGCCGCGCGCGCCGGCGTCGGCCGCGGCACCGTCTCCCGGGTGATCAACGGCTCGCCCCGGGTCAGCGACGCGACCCGCGCGGCGGTCGAGGCGGCCGTGGCGGAACTGGGCTACGTCCCGAACACGGCGGCCCGCGCCCTCGCCGCCAACCGCACGGACGCGATCGCGCTGGTCGTCCCCGAGCCGGAGACGCGTTTCTTCGCGGAGCCGTACTTCTCGGACATGCTGCGGGGTGTCGGCGCGGAGCTTTCGGACACGGAGATGCAACTGCTCCTGATCTTCGCGGGTAGCGACCGCGAACGCCGCCGTCTGGCCCAGTACTTGGCGGCCCACCGAGTGGACGGCGTCCTCCTGGTCTCGGTCCACGCGGACGACCCCCTCCCCGACCTCCTCTCCCAGCTGGAGATCCCGGCGGTGATCAGCGGCCCGAGGTCGGCCGCGGAAACGCTGACCTCCGTCGACTCGGACAACTACGGCGGCGCCCGCCAGGCCGTGGAGCACCTCCTGTCCCGGGGCCACCGCAAGGTCGCCCACATCACGGGCCGCCTGGACGTGTACGGCGCCCAGCGCCGCATCGACGGCTACCGCGAGGCGCTGCGCGACGCGGGCCACGCCGTGGACGAACTCCTCATCGAACCGGGCGACTTCACGGAGGAGGGCGGCCGCAGGGCGATGACGAACCTCCTGGCCCGCTGCCCAGACCTGGACGCGGTCTTCGCGGCCTCGGACGTCACAGCGGCAGGCGCCCGCCAAATCCTCCGCGAACAGGGCCGCCGAACCCCCGACGACGTCGCCCTCGTCGGCTACGACGACTCAGCCATCGCCCGCCACATGGACCCACCCCTCACCAGCGTCCGCCAGCCCATCGTGGAAATGGGCCGCACAATGATCGACCTACTCCTGACGGAAATCGCGGACCGCCGCCCGGCGGTGTCACGGGGGCTGGAGCGACGGCAGGTTGTGCTGGCCACGGAGCTGGTCGAGCGTAGGTCGTCGTAGACGGCTCGTGTCACCAGCGTGCTGGCGTCAGCCGCCATCTGATCTCGCCGTCCTGTTCCTCGTCCGTCGGGGACAGGCCGGCCGATCTCGCCACCGACGCCGAGGCTCGGTGAGCCGGGTGGATGTGGGCCGTGATCGTGCGTATCGACTGTTCTGCCAGCCAGGCGACCAGTCCCTGGGCCGCCTCCGAGGCCAGCCCGCGGCCCTGCCAGGGTGTGCCCACCACCCACGCGATCTCCGCCGCTGACGCCTCTTCCGTCACCGTTGCCTGGACCGTGCCCGTCAGGGACGACGTCTCGCGCAGGCTCAGTACCCAGTTGCACCAGGTCACCGCCGGGTCGGGGGAGCCGGCGACCAGGCGTTCGTAGCGGGTGCTCAGGGCCTCGGGGGTGGCGGGGGTGCCGCCGATGTAGGTGTGGAGGGCCGGGTCCGAGAGTGCCTTGGCCATTTCCTCGGCGTGGTCGGCTGCGAGGGGGATCAGGTCCAGGCGGGTGGTGTGGATCGGCTCGGTGCGCAAGGCGGCTCCCTGCTCCAGGAAATGAGTCAGCCGGTAACCCTGTTTCCAGGGTTACCGGCTGACTACTCAGGGTGAGTGACGGGACTTGAACCCGCGACTTCCTGGACCACAACCAGGTGCTCTACCAGCTGAGCTACACCCACCATGTCCGGCGGTTCTTCGTGCTTCACCGACCGGCCGAGAAAAAGTGTACAGGGTCTGAAGGGGTGCTCGCGCACGGCTTTTCGCGGCCCCCCTTCCAGGGCCCCGTACATGATTACTGCGCAGGCAGAACGTGCTTCGCGGCGATCGTCTTCGCGGTGTCCGAGTCGGGTCCCGGCTGGGGTACGAAGATCGCCTCGCGGTAGTAGCGGAGCTCCGCGATCGACTCGCGGATATCGGCGAGAGCGCGGTGGTTGCCGTTCTTGTCGGGGCTGTTGAAGTACGCCCGGGGGTACCAGCGCCGGGCCAGCTCCTTCACCGAGGACACGTCGACGATGCGGTAGTGGAGGTACTCCTCCACCAGCGGCATGTCCCGGAGCAGGAAGCCACGGTCCGTGCCGACGGAGTTGCCGCACAGCGGGGCCTTGCCGGGTTCCTTGACGTGCTCTCGTACGTAGGCCAGGACCTGCTCCTCCGCGTCCGCCAGCGTCGTACCGCCGGCGAGTTCGTCGAGCAGTCCGGACGCGGTGTGCATCTGACGCACCACCTCCGGCATCGTCTCCAGCGCCGAGTCCGGCGGACGGATGACGATGTCCACACCGTCGCCGAGTACGTTCAACTCGGAGTCGGTGACGAGGGCGGCAACCTCGATGAGAGCGTCGTCGGACAGCGAGAGGCCGGTCATCTCGCAGTCGATCCACACCATGCGATCGTTCATGCGACCACCCTACGGCCGACGCCCGCTCATGTGATGACCGGCGTCGCTGTGGGCCTTGTCCTCAAACGCCGGACGGGCTGGATTGTCCCGTCCGGCGTTCAAAGCCTTCCCCCTATCCCCTCACGAACCGCTCCGCTGCCCCGGCAAGCTCGCCCGGGTCGTGACGTACGGGTCGCGGGCGTGGTCCGGGGACAGGGGCGTCGCGGAGCCGACCGTGCTGGTGGCCGGGGTGCGGCGGGCCTGGATGGGCACCGGGCTGCCTTCCGGGTGCAGTACGGGTGGCGGCGGGCCCGGCTGGCCCGGCGGCGGGGGTGCGGTGCCGTCGGTGTCCGGCTGGCGTTCGCCCTGCGGCCTGCGGGCGCGGTACGCCGCCCGGTAGGCGGCCGGGGACGAGCCCAGCTGGCGACGGAAGTGGCCGCGCAGGGCCACCGGCGAGCGGAAGCCGCAGCGGCCCGCGACCTCGTCCACCGAGTAGTCCGACGTCTCCAGCAGGCGTTGCGCCTGCAGGACCCGCTGCGTGATCAGCCACTGGAGCGGGGCGCTGCCCGTAAGGGAGCGGAAGCGGCGGTCGAACGTACGACGACTCATGTACGCGCGTGCCGCCAGCGTCTCCACGTCGAACTGCTCGTGGAGGTGCTCCAGTGCCCAGGCGACGACCTCCGCGAGCGGGTCGGCGCCGATTTCCTCTGGTAAAGATCGATCGAGGTAGCGCTCCTGGCCGCCGCTTCGGCGCGGAGGGACCACCAGTCGGCGGGCCAGCGCACCGGCCGCCTCGTTGCCGTGGTCAGTCCGCACGATGTGCAGACACAGGTCGATTCCGGCCGCCGTACCCGCCGACGTCAGTACGTCGCCGTCGTCCACGAAGAGTTCCCGTGGGTCGACGTGGACCGACGGATAGCGCTTGGCCAGCGTCGGTGCGTACATCCAGTGGGTGGTCGCGGGCCGGCCGTCCAGCAGGCCCGCCGCCGCGAGGACGAAGGCGCCGGTGCACAGCCCGACGATCCGGGCGCCTTCCTCGTGCGCCCGGCGCAGTGCGTCGAGCGCGTCCTCCGGTGGCGGCGAGGTGATCGAACGCCAGGCGGGCACGACTACCGTGCCTGCCCGGGAAATGGCCTCCAGGCCGTGTGGCGCGGTGAGTTCCAGGCCACCCGTGGTCCGCAGCGGGCCTTCCTCTCCGGCGCTCACCAGCAGTCGGTAGCGCGGTACTCCGGCGTCCTGGCGATCGATGCCGAACACCGAAAGCGGTATGGAACTCTCGAAGATGGGGCCGCCGCTGAACAGCAGCACCGCGACGATCTCCTTGCGGCGTCGCCCGGATAGTTTCCGGGCCGCGGCTTCCGGCGCGGCAGTGGAGTCGTGGCTCATACTGCTAAGCCCCCCTCGGTGGTCGCGGCTCCTCGGTCGTGTCGCTCCTGCACGTTTCCCCTCGGTCCTGCACGAGTCCCCCGCCGTAAGACAGTCAAGATCGAATCTACTGTGTCGAGTGGTGCCGAGGTGACCAGTTCTCTACTCGGCACATTGTCGACATGGCAACTTGGCGTGAAGCATTCGATCACGAAGCGTTGCACTCGTGGGCCGTGCAGGGAAGTGCGCCTCGTCGCCGTGGCCAAACCCCGTAGGGTGCGCCCAGCCTACGAGACCCTTTCCCCGCAGGTGGAACGGGGGTTGGGGGGTGGTCAGGGCAACGGGTGTGCGATGGCGAGAAGTTGGCTGAAAAGAAGCGGGCGCGTGCGCGGAAACCGGTCAGTCGACCGGTGCAGATCCTCCACCGTGTCGACCGCCCCTGTACGCCCCCGATCCCGCCCTGTGATGACGGCCACGATGGGGCGCGCTCTCCTCGGCGGGCATCCGTGCCGCGCCCCGCTCGGACTGGCGCAGCAGGACCCGGCAGACGGCCGTGACGGCCGCGAGGCCGAGGGCCATGCCCGTGGCGCCGGCGAGGGAGGTGCCGTACCAGAGGAGGACCACGGGGACGAGGACGCAGCTGAAGGCCGCCCAGCGGACCACGTCGCTCGCGGTGTCCTGTGTCGGTGAGGTCATGGTGTGCTCGGCTCCCTGGGGCGATGGGCTCACCCGGTTCAACGCATGTTCGAGCGGTCGGTCACTGGCCGTGCCGTCAAGTGAACCTTGTTGAACCCTGTGTAAACCGGCTGTACGGGGCAGCAACCATTGCGTTACGGGCGCCCCCTCGTGCATGCTCCGGGGAACCCCGATGGGGCATGTACGGGATCTGGGCTAAGGAGGCGTGCCGCCGTACCCTTGGGGTATGGGGTTGGGAAGATGATTCCCGGACACAGCTCCGCCGCATCCCGCAGTCCCCTGGTCCCCACCCATAAAGGATCACAACGCCGAGATTGCCATGGCCGGTCACGAATTCTTCGAACCCGCGGACCGCAAGCGGCCGGTCGCCGATCCCACGGCGAACGAGCCCCTCGCGGCGGAAGAGACACGTCACTCCTGCGACCCCGCCTTCAAGCACGGCGTCGTCGTCGGCTTCGACGGGTCCACGTCCAGTGAGCGCGCCCTCGCGTACTCCATCGGCATGGCCCACCGCTCCGGGTCGGGCCTGATCATCGTCCATGTGGCCAACCGGCTGCCCACCACCGTGTGGGCCGGCTGCGAGCCGCCCGTCTTCGTCGACGTGCCGGACCATCGCACCGAGGTGCTCGGGCTTGAGCTCGCCTGTGCCGACTATCTCTCCGAGGTGCCCTGGATCCTCGTCGAGCGCGGCGGCGACATCTGCCACGAACTCGAAGAGGTCGGGCGGGAGTACGAGGCGGACGCGATCGTCGTCGGCTCCACACAAGGCATCGTCGGACGGATTTTCGGCTCGGTCGCCGGACGGCTCGCGAAGCGCGCCAAGCGCCCTGTCGTTGTCATTCCGTAACTCGCCGTTCGCCCAGGTGAGATGTGCCGTGGGAACCGTCAACTTCCTTTGTGCAGCGGATAAATCTACTCGCGCGTAGATGTGTTTGTGCCCTTGTGAAGGGCATATATCGGTCACCGCGCAACCGCACATTGCATGAAGGGAGCCCGCCGTGGACAACGACGTCTCTGCGGGAAGCACCACCACGATCGTCGGCAGACTAGCTCTCGGGATCACCCTCCTGGCCTTCGGCTTCGGATACACCGACATGATCGACGGTGTGACGGCGGCCGACGCCGTATCGCTGGCTCAGTACGTGGGCGGACTCGCCCTGTTCATCGCCGGCCTCATGGCCTTCCGTGACCGTGACACTTCGACAGGTACGGCCTTCTCGGCGCTCGGTGCGCTGTGGTTCACCTGGGCTGTCTCCGCCGACACGAGTGTCTCCGACAATGCGGCGGGGCTGTTCCTGCTGCTGTTCGCCCTTGTGGCCCTTTCGCTCACCCTTGCCGGGGGCGACACGCTCACGCAGGGCACCTACGGGTTGTTCTTCGTCTCCCTTCTGCTGCTCGCGATCGGGCGGTTCGCCGACAACGGTGACCTCGCCAAGGTCGGTGGGTGGTTCGCCGTCGCTGCTGGGGCTGTTGCCTGGTATGCGGCTACCGCGGCCCTTGCGCACTGGCCTACCGCTGTTCCTCGACGTGCTGCCGGCCGGGGCGTGACGGCAACCGGCTAACTGGCAGCCGATGCCGGGGTATTGGGCGATCCCGGCGAACGAGAACGGACCCCCCGTGCTTGGTGGCAGCACGTGGGGGTCCGTACTCGTTGTTCAGCCTCTGCAGGTGCGTGGGGGCTTGTCGCGCAGTTCCCCGCGCCCCTAAAGGGGCGCTACTCGACCGTTACTGATTTCGCCAGGTTCCTCGGCTTGTCGATGTCCCTGCCCAGGGCCAAAGCCGTGTGGTACGCCAGGAGTTGGAGGGGGATGCCCATCAGGATCGGGTCCAACTCGTCCTCGTTCTTCGGGACCACGATCGTCTCGTCGGCCTTTTCCTGGTCGCGGTGGGCCACCGCCAGGATCCTGCCGCTGCGGGCCTTGATCTCCTCCAGGGCCGCTCGGTTCTTCTCCAGGAGGTCGTCGTCCGGGACGATCGCGACCGTCGGGAGGGCCGGCTCGATCAGGGCCAGGGGGCCGTGCTTCAGTTCCGAGGCCGGGTAGGCCTCGGCGTGGATGTACGAGACCTCCTTCAGCTTGAGGGAGGCCTCGCGGGCCACCGGGTAGCCGCGGACGCGGCCGATGAAGAGCATCGAGCGGGCTTCGGCGTACTGCTGGGCCAGCTTCTTGATCTGCTCCTCCTGCTCCAGCATCTCGGAGATCTGGGCGGGCAGCTTGCGCAGGCCCTCGATGATCCGCTTGCCGTCGCGGACCGAGAGGTCGCGGGTGCGGCCCAGGTGCAGGGCGAGGAGGGCGAAGGCCACCGTCGTGTTGGTGAAGCACTTCGTGGAGACCACGCAGACCTCCGGGCCAGCGTGCACGTAGATGCCGCCGTCCGCCTCGCGGGCGATCGCCGAACCCACCACGTTCACCACGCCGAGGACGCGGGCGCCCTTGCGCTTCAGCTCCTGGACGGCGGCGAGGACGTCGTACGTCTCACCGGACTGGGAGACCGCGACGTACAGGGTGTCGGGGTCGACGACCGCGTTGCGGTAGCGGAACTCCGAGGCCGGCTCGGCGTCCGCGGGGATGCGGGCCAGCTCCTCGATCATCTGGGCGCCGATCATGCCCGCGTGGTACGAGGTGCCACAGCCGAGGATCTTCACGCGGCGGATCTGGCGGGCCTCGCGGGCGTCCAGGTTCAGGCCGCCGAGGTGCACGGTGGAGAAGCGGTCGTCGATGCGGCCGCGCAGGACACGGTCCACGGCGTCGGCCTGCTCGTGGATCTCCTTGTGCATGTAGGTGTCGTGGCCGCCCATGTCGTAGGAGGCGGCCTCCCACTCCACGGTGGTTGGCTCCGCCGTGGTGCGGGTGCCCTCCGTCGTGTATGTCCGGAAGTCGTCGGCCTTGAGGGTGGCCATCTCGCCGTCGTCCAGCGTCACGATCTGGCGCGTGTGGGCCACCAGGGCGGCGATGTCCGAGGCGACGAACATCTCCTTCTCGCCGATTCCGAGGACGACCGGGGAGCCGTTTCGCGCCACCACGATGCGGTCCGGGAAGTCGGCGTGCAGGACCGCGATGCCGTACGTGCCCTCGATGACCCGCAGGGTGTCGCGGACCTTGTCCTCCAGCTTCTCGGCCTGCGAGCGGGCGATCAGGTGGACGAGGACCTCGGTGTCGGTCTCGGAGAGGAACTCGACGCCGTCCGCCTCCAGCTTGCGGCGCAGGTCGGAGGCGTTGTCGATGATGCCGTTGTGGACGACGGCGACCTTGCCCTCGGCGTCCAGGTGCGGGTGCGCGTTCACATCGGAGGGGGCGCCGTGGGTGGCCCAGCGGGTGTGGGCGATGCCGGTCGTGCCCTTGAAGCGTGCCGGGACCTTGGCCTCCAGGTCACGGACCCGGCCCTTGGCCTTGACCATCTTCAGGCCGGCCGCCTTGGGGGTGGTGACGACGATGCCGGCCGAGTCGTAGCCGCGGTACTCCAGGCGCTGGAGGCCCTCCAGCAGGAGAGGCGCCACATCGCGCCTTCCGATGTATCCGACAATTCCGCACATATAGGTGTATCCCCTAGCCGTAGACCATGCGGCGCAGCTGTCGGAGCGTGAGCTCCGGCGGTGCCACCGTCCGGTATTTCAGGTCCGCCTCGATCCGTCCGAAGATCTCCGCGTTCACCAGGCCCTGGGCCTGCAGCTCGCGGTGGCGGCGACGGACGTAGTCCTCGGTCGTCTCGTCGAAGTAGGCGAGCACGTCCTGGATCACACGCAGTGCCTCGCCTCGGTTGAGGGGCGAGGACCGCATCAGGTGATCAACAAGTTCGTCGTGCACTCGGTAGATCCTGGGGTATCGGGGGCCCTTTCGCAAGAATCCTGCCCGATATCGGGCAGAAGGCTGTTGGGAATCTTTGGAAGAACGTTGAACCTGTCATGAGTGCCTGTTCGTGAGCTGTCCATGCTGCGTCCTGCGGTCCGTCGCCTCGGGAGACGAGTTTCAGACGCCATGGACATTCCTCGCATGGGAGTACCCGAGCAGCTCGCCGAGCGCATGAGCATGGCGGAGCAGCACGAATACCTGCGCGCCAGATTCTCGCGGCGCACGATGATCAGGGGCGGAGCCGTCACGGTCGGCGCCGTCGCGGGTGGCGCGTTCGTACCGGGCGCGGTCGCCCAGGCCGCGGTGCCGACGCAGAGCACGGCCGGCAAGACCGAGTCGGTCGACGGTGCGCTCGTCGCCCCCTTCGGCCGCCACCTCGCCTTCGGCAACGACCCGGCCACGGAGATGACGGTCTCCTGGCAGGTTCCGGTCGCGGTCAAGAAGTCCTTCATCCGCATCGGCGCGCACCCCTGGGACCTCTCCCGCAAGATCGAGGCGGAGGTTCGCTCGCTGTACACCCCGGCCGGCGTCGGCACCAGCGCCGATCACACCCAGTACTACCTGCACGCCCAGCTGACCCATCTGCGCCCGGGCCGGACGTACTACTACGGTGTCGGCCACGAGGGCTTCGACCCGGCCGAGAGCCACCTGCTCGGCACCCTCGGCACGTTCACCACCGCTCCCGCGCACAAGGAGCCCTTCACCTTCACCGCCTTCGGCGACCAGGGCGTCAGCTACCACGGCCTCGCCAACGACGCCCTGATCCTCGGCCAGAACCCGGCCTTCCACCTGCACGCCGGCGACATCGCCTACGCCGACCCGACCGGCGCCGGCAAGGCCGCCGACACGGGCTACGACTCGCGCACCTGGGACCAGTTCCTGTACCAGACCGAGTCCGTCGCCAAGCAGCTCCCGTGGATGGTCTCCTACGGCAACCACGACATGGAGGCCTGGTACTCGCCCAACGGCTACGGTGGCGAGGAGGCCCGCTTCACGCTCCCCGACAACGGGCCGGACAAGAAGAACCTGCCGGGCGTCTACTCCTTCGTCTACGGCAACACGGCGATCATCTCGCTCGACCCCAACGACGTCTCCTTCGAGATCCCGGCCAACCTCGGCATCTCCGGCGGCACCCAGACCAAGTGGTTCGAGGCGCAGCTGAAGAAGTTCCGGGCCGACCGGGGCATCGACTTCATCGTCGTGTTCTTCCACCACTGCGCGTACTGCACCTCCACGGCGCACGCCTCGGAAGGCGGCGTGCGACAGGAGTGGGTGCCGCTGTTCGAGAAGTACACGGTCGACCTGGTCATCAACGGCCACAACCACCAGTACGAGCGCACGGACGTCATCAAGGGCAACGCGGTCGCCAAGAAGCTCCCCATCGGCGGCACCGCGTACCCCGAGACCGAGGGCGTGGTGTACGTGACGGCGGGCGCGGCGGGCCGCAGCCTGTACGCGTTCACCGCACCGGACTCCTACGAGGGTCACGAGGCCGAGGTCGACTCCGTGTCCTCCTTCGTCAACCTGAAGGGCGGCAAGCAGAACGAGACGGTCGCCTGGTCCCGGGTGCGCTACCTCAACTACTCCTTCCTGCGCGTGGACGTCCAGCCCGCCCCGTCGGGCCGCTACACCACGCTGAAGGTCCAGGGCATCGCCGAGACGGGCGACCGGATCGACCACTTCACCGTGGCACGCAAGGCCAAGTAACACCCAGCAACAGCACGGGCGGTCCTCAACTCCCGGATTCCTACATCCGCTTGAGGACCGCCCGTTTGGCCATCGTGAACTCCTCGTCCGTCAGCACCCCGGCGCGATGCAGCTCGCCCAGCTCCCGCAACCGCCGCAGCAGCGCGTCGTGGCCGTCCTCGGTGGCGGGCGCGAGGCGCCCGGGGGCTTCGGCTTCCTCCTGTCGTACGTCCATGGCGGCGACCGCGGCCGGATGCGGGAGCCGTGCCTGTACCGCCGCCGCGACCAGGGCCATCAGCGGGTCCTTCTTGAACCCCCACAGCTCCACGGAGTTGGGGTCGTACTTCGGCGGTGCCTTGGTCGGGGCGTGCTTCACGGTGAAGCGCAGGAAGCCGTTCTCCAGGCCGGCCGACGGATGCCACTCCACGGCCGCGATGTCGGTGACGGCGAGGGTGCGGGCGCCGGCGGCGGCCTTGGCGTCCTCCGTCTTCCAGTTCCACTCCAGGCGTACGTGGTCGCCGTCGAAGCTCGCGGTGCCGTCCCCGGCGGAGGCGGACAGGGGGACGGACGGACCGGGCAGCAGGAAGGCGTCCACCGGGTCGGACGGGACCTCGTCCAGGAAGAGCGCGTTGCGGACCTCGTCCGTGAAGTACTCGGCGACGCCGTAGCGGTCCGACTCCACGGTCAGCTGGTAGGGGTCGTGGGGCTCGGTGAGGCGGCCGCCCGTCGCATGCAACAGGGGGTCGGCGCCATCGCGCAGACGCAGCCGCAATCGCCCCGTCTTCCTGCCCTGCTCGAAGGAGATCCCGGCCAACGCGCCGAGCGGGACGACGAGTTCACCCAGGGTTCTGCGGAGCAGGCCGACGTTCTTGTCCCGCCCCGGCGTCAGTCGCAGGGCGTCGCCGTCGAAGACCCAAGTGCCGTCCTTCTGGATGATTTCCGCCATGAAGGGGATTGTTTCACCGGTCTTGCGGGAGAGTGGTCCAGACCTTTTACTGGCTCAGGACGTGACTGAGGACGTGACTGAGGAAGGGACCGCTGTGAGACAGCGCCACAGAACGACCCGCCTGCTCGGTTCGCTGCTGCTCGTCGCGGCGGCGGGCATCTCCGCCGTCGGCGCGGCACCGGTCGCCCTCGCGCCGACCGCGACCCCGCTCGACCGGGTGGTCCCGGCCCCCGCCTCGGTCCACGCGAGCGGATCCCCGTACCGCATCACGACCGACACCCGCATCCGCGTCGACGACACCCGGGAGGCCCGCCGGGTCGGCGAGTACCTCGCGGGCATCCTGCGGCCCTCGACCGGCTATCGGCTGCCGGTCACCACGCACGGCAGCGGCATTCAACTGCGCCTGACCAAGGGCCCGTTCGGTGCCGAGGGTTACCGCCTCGACAGCGGGCGCGGCGGCATCACCATCACCGCGTCGAAGCCCGCCGGCCTCTTCCACGGCGTCCAGACCCTGCGCCAACTGCTCCCCGCCGCCGTCGAGAAGGACTCCAGGCAGCCCGGCCCCTGGCTGGTCGCGGGCGGCACCATCGAGGACAGTCCGCGCTACGGCTGGCGCGGCGCGATGCTCGACGTCTCCCGGCACTTCTTCACCGTCGACCAAGTCAAGCTCTACATCGACCAGTTGGCCCTCTACAAGGTCAACAAGCTGCACCTCCACCTCAGCGACGACCAGGGCTGGCGCCTGGCCATCGACTCCTGGCCGCGCCTTGCCACGTACGGCGGTTCGACGCAGGTGGGTGGCGGTGCGGGTGGCTTCTACACCAAGGCCGACTACCAGGAGATCGTCCGGTACGCGGCCTCCCGCTACCTCGAAGTCGTCCCCGAGTTCGACATGCCGGGCCACACCAACGCCGCACTCGCCTCCTACGCCGAGCTGAACTGCGACGGCGTCGCGCCCCCGCTCTACACCGGCACAGACGTCGGCTTCAGCTCGCTGTGCGTGCCGAAGGAGATCACCTACGACTTCCTCGACGACGTGATCCGGGAACTGGCCGCCCTCACGCCCGGCCCCTATCTCCACATCGGCGGCGACGAGGCGCACTCCACCAGCCACGCCGACTACGTGGCGTTCATGGACAGGGTGCAGCCGATCGTCGCCAAGTACGGGAAGACGGTGGTCGCTTGGCACCAGCTGACCGGCGCGAACCCCTCGCAGGGGGCTCTGGCGCAGTACTGGGGGCTGGACGACACCAGCGCCGCCGAGAAGGAGCAGGTCGCCGCCGCCGCGCGGAACGGGACCGGGGTCGTCCTGTCGCCGGCCGATCGGATCTACCTCGACATGAAGTACACCGCCGATACTCCGCTCGGGCAGGACTGGGCGGGGCTCGTGGAGGTGAAGCGGGCCTATGACTGGGATCCCGGCAACTACCTTCCGGGGACGCCCGCTTCGGCGATCCGGGGCGTGGAGGCGCCGCTGTGGACCGAGACCATCGTGACCTCGGACGACATCGAGTACATGGCCTTCCCTAGGCTGCCGGGTGTGGCCGAGCTGGGCTGGTCGCCGGCGTCGACGCACGACTGGGACGCCTACAAGGTGCGGCTCGCGGCCCAGGGACCGAGGTGGGAGGCGCTGGGGATCGACTACTACCGCTCGCCGCAAGTGCCGTGGCCCAGCAGCTGAGTTGAGATGAGAACGGGCATCTCGGGGGACCGTACCCCGAGGTGCCCGCCCGTTTGTGGGGGCTGTCCCTGTGGCTCTACAGCCCCGCGAGGGGGTTCTTCAGGTTGCCCACGAGCTGGAGGGCGCCCGCCGGGTCGGCGAGGTCCACCATCTGCTTGTTGTTCCGCAGCTGGAGCCGGTTGAGGCAGGACAGCGCGAACTCGGGGGCGAACATGTCGTACTGCCGGAATTTGTCGGCGAGTTCGGGCGTCGCGTCCTGGTACTCGCGGGTGACGTCGGCGACCGTCCGCCAGAAGTCGTCCTCCTCCAGGACGCCCTCGGCGGCGAGGTTCGCGGCGAGGAAGCGGAAGAAGCAGTCGAAGACGTCCGTGAAGATCGACAGGAGCTTCTTCTCCTCCGGCACGTCCACGCGCAGCCGCTCGACCGTCGGCGGCAGCACCGCGTCCGGGTCCATGACGGCGATCTCCTCGGCGATGTCCTTGTAGATCGCGCGCTGCACGACGCCGTCCTTGAGGACGAGGATGACGTTCTCGCCGTGCGGCATGTAGACCAGGTCGTAGGCGTAGAAGCTGTGCAGGAGCGGGGTGTAGTACGCCCGCAGGTAGCGGCGCAGCCACTCCTTCGGGGCGAGCCCCGACTGCTCGATCAGCGCGGCGCCGAGGGAGTTGCCCTCGTGGTCGACGTGGACGAGGGAGGCCATCGTCGCCAGGCTCTCGCCGTCCCCGAGGGAGGAGACCGGGCTCTCGCGCCACAGGGCGGCGAGCATTTTGCGGTACGGCGAGTAGCGGTCCGTCGCCGCCTCGTACTCCAGGTGCCGGTAGCCGACCGCCGCCCGCTCACGGATGATCGACAGGCCCGTCGACTTCAACACCGGGTCGTTGTCGATGAGTTGGGCGAGCCAGTCGTTGATCGCCGGGGTGGCCTCCATGTAGGCGGCCGAAAGCCCGCGCATGAAGCCCATGTTGAGCACGGACAGGGCCGTCTTCACGTAGTGCTTCCCGGGGTTGGACTTGTTGAAGAAGGTCCGGATGGACTGCTGGGCGAGGTACTCGTCGTCGCCCTCGCCCAGGCAGATCAGGTGCCCGCGGGCGACCTCGGCGGCGAAGGTGACGGTGAGCTTGTTCCACCACTGCCAGGGGTGGACGGGGATGAGGAGGTACTCGGCGGGGTCCAGACCCCGGTCCCGGAGGGTCTCGGCGAACCGCTCGACGGTCGCCTCGCCCAACTCCTCCCGCACGAACGACTCGTACTCGATGCCGACGCCCGCCGTGAACGCCGCCCGCGAGCGGTGCGCGGCCAGCCACACCAGCTTGACCAGGCTCGCGGTCTCGGGGGCGTACGAGAGGTACTCGTGGACGCCGAAGCCGAGCCGCCCGTTGTTGGCGACGAAGCAGGGGTGGCCCTCGGTCATCCCGGTCTCGATCGCCTGGAACCCGCTCTTCGCCAACTCGGCGGCGGGGACCTGCGGTTTGGTGAGCTTGTAGCAGGTGCCGGAGAGGGTGGAGGAGATCTCCTCCAGGTAGACCGGGAGGACCTCGTCGCTCAGGCCCAGTGATTTCCTCAGCTCGATGAAGAAGTCCAGGGCGGCGAGGGGGAGGTCGACGCCGTCTCGTTGACGGGTGATCGAGTCGGCGTCGACCTGCCAGTGGTCGAGGGCGCGGCGGACGGCGGTGAACCCGTACCGGGTCAGACCGTCGTCGCCGCGGACCTCGAAGCGGCCGTCGGCGGTGGCCTCCGGCGTGATGAGCCGCTCGTGCGCGAACTCGGCGAGGGCCTTGCGGATGAGGAGGCGGTTGGCCAACTCCCAGCGCTCGGGGGAGAGATGGGCCACGGCGTCGGTGAGGGTCATGCGGACACCGCCGTAGCCACGAAGCTGTGCTTCTTAGAGAACTGCTCCCGCGTGCAGAAGCTCAACAACGCCTTCTTCTCCGGCTTCTGGATCTCGCGCTCGGGCACGAATCCGACGGCTTCGTTCAGGGCGTGGACGGCCTTGTTGGACACGTCCGGCTCGACGACGACGCGGGCGGTGCGCGGGTCCTCGAAGAGGTGCGCCATGACGGCGGTGATGACGGCGCGGGTGAAGCCGTGCACGGGCGTGTCGGTGGCAGGCGTGAGGAAGTGCATGCCGACGTCGCCGGGCAACGGCTCGTAGAGGCCGACCAGTTCGCGGTGGGCGGGGTCGTAGTACTCCATCAGGAAGGCCGGTTCGCCGTCCTGGAGCCCGAGCAGCGCGTGGTGGTGCTCGTCGGCCGCGATCTCCATGTAGGCGCGCTCGACGTCCTCGAGTTTGGCGTCCTGCATCATCCAGAAGGCCGCTTTGGGGTGGGTGACCCAGGAGTGCAGGAGTTCGGCGTCCTTGTCGGGGTCGAGAGGGCGGAAGGTGAAGGTGCCCCTGTCGATGGTGCTCATACGGCGAACTCCTGGAACGCGATCGACTTCTCGACCGGGTAGTACTCGGTGCCGAGCAGCTCACGGATGATGTACGCGTTGCGGTACGCGCCCATGCCCAGGTCCGGGCTGGTGATGCTGTGGGTGTGGACGCCGGCGTTCTGCAGGAAGACGCCCCGGCCGGTCGTGTCGATCGCGTAGTTGCGGGCGACGTCGTAGTTGCCGTGGGAGTCGTAGAGCAGCCGGTCGCGGACGGGCGCCAGGAACTCGGGCTCGGCGTACTTGTAGCCGGTGGCGAGGACCAGGCCCTGGGTGTGCAGCTCGTAGTCCTTGCCCTGCTCCTCCTGTCGCAGGCCGAGGGTGTACGTGCCGTTCTCGTAACCCGCGCTGTTCAGCGAGGAGTTGGTGAGCAGGCGGGTGGGCACGGGGCCGCCGAGGTTCTTCTGGTAGAGCAGGTCGAAGATCTCGTTGATCAGGTCGCCGTCGATGCCCTTGAAGAGGCCCTTCTGGTCGGCGGTGA
The DNA here is from genome assembly GCF_058544905.1 of Streptomyces sp. JLBG701. NCBI lineage: Bacteria > Bacillati > Actinomycetota > Actinomycetes > Kitasatosporales > Streptomycetaceae > Streptomyces > Streptomyces sp. JLBG701. Next base: position 4,262,945 of record NZ_CM178588.1, on the reverse strand, counting down.
GCCGGTAGCGGGTCTTCTCCGGGAGCGCGTGGTAGTAGTCGATGTACTCCGGGGAGGTCATCTCCAGCGTGAGCTTGGTGTATTCGAGCGGGAAGAAGCGCGGGGAGCGCGTCACCCAGTTCAGCTGGTAGCCGTGTACGTCGATCTCGCTGAGCAGGTCGTAGTAGATCTCGGCGGCGGACTGACCGCTGCCGACCAGCGTGATCGATTCCTTCTTCTGCAACTCCGCCTTGTGCTGCACATAACGGGAGTTGTGGATGAAGTCGCCGCCCAGCCCCTGGCAGGCCTCGGGGACGAAGGGCGGGGTGCCGGTGCCGAGGACGAGGTGACGGGCGCGGAGGATCTCGCCGGCGTCCGTCTTCACGGCGTAAAGACCGTCCTCGTACGTCACCTCGGTCACCGTCGTGCTGAAGCGGACGTTGCTCAGTTTGTCGGCGGCCCAGCGGCAGTAGCTGTCGTACTCGACGCGCAGGGGGTAGAAGTTCTCGCGGATGTAGAACGAGTACAACCGCCCCTGGTCCTTGAGGTAGTTGAGGAAGGAGTACGGCGACGTCGGGTCGGCCAGGGTCACCAGGTCCGACATGAACGGCGTCTGGAGGTGTGCGCCGTCGAGGAACATGCCCGCGTGCCACTCGAAGTGGGGCTTCGAGTCCAGGAACACACCGTCGAGTTCGACGATGGGCTCGGTGAGACAGGCCAGGCCGAGGTTGAAGGGGCCGAGCCCGATGCCCACGAAGTCGTAGGTCTTTTTCGTGGTGTCAGGAAGCGCGGACAACGGTCTCTCCCAGGTACTGCTCGGCATGGTCGGCGATCAGATCGAGGACGGCGGCGATGTCGTCGGCCGTCGTCTCGGGATTGAGCAGGGTGAACTTCAGGTAGTGGCGGCCGCCGACCTTGGTGCCCGCGACCACCGCGTCGCCGGAGGCGAACAGGGCCTTGCGGGCGTACAGGTTGGCGCGGTCGATCTCGGCCGGGTCGGTGACGGCCGCCGGGATGTAGCGGAAGACGAGGGTGGAGAGGGACGGCTCGACGACGACGTCGTAGCGGGGGTCGCCGGCGAGCAACTGCCAGCCCTCCTGGGCCAGTTCGCAGACCTCGTCGAAGAGTTCGCCGATGCCGTCGGCGCCCATCACGCGCAGCGTCATCCACAGCTTGAGGGCGTCGAAGCGGCGGGTGGTCTGGAGGGACTTGTCGACCTGGTTGGGGATACGTTCGTGCACCATGCGGCGCGGGTTGAGGTACTCCGCGTGGTAGGTCGCGTGGCGCAGGGTGGCGACGTCCCGCACCAGCAGCGCGGACGAACTCACCGGCTGGAAGAAGGACTTGTGGTAGTCGACGGTGACCGAGTCGGCGCGCTCGATGCCGTCGATGCGGCCCCGGTGCTTGAGGGAGGCGAGCAGCCCGCAGCCGTAGGCCGCGTCGACATGCATCCACACGCCGAACTGCTCGCACAGCTCGGCTATTTCGGGCAGCGGGTCGATAGACCCGAAGTCGGTGGTGCCGGCGGTGGCGACGACGGCCATGGGGACGAGGCCGTCCTTCTTGCAGCGCTCCAGCTCGTGGGCGAGCGCGACCGTCTGCATGCGCTTGTCGTGGTCGACCGGGATCGAGACCACCGAATCGGCGTTCAGACCAAGGAGTTTGGCCGACTTCTTCACGCTGAAGTGGCTGACCTCGGAGGCGAAGATCCGCAGTTTCGCGAGGGAGACAGGATATTCCCACCCTGCCCGCCCTGGCTTGGCCTCCTCGCGGGCCAGCAGCAGCGCCTGGAGGTTGGACTGGCTGCCGCCGCTGGTGAACACGCCGTCGGCGGCCGGTCCGAGGCCGATGCGCTCATTCGTCCAGTCGATGAGCTTGCGCTCGATGAGGGTGCCGCCGGCCGACTGGTCCCAGGTGTCGAGGGAGGAGTTGACGGCGGACAGGACCGCCTCGCCCAGCACGGCCGGGATGACGACCGGGCAGTTGAGGTGGGCGAGATAGCGGGGGTGGTGGAAGTAGATCGCGTCCCGGAGGTACACGTCCTCCAGCTCGTCGAGGACCGCGGCGGTGTCGAGCAGCGGCTTGTCGAGGTCGATCGCGTCGATGCGGGGGGAGAGGGCGTCGACCGTGACGCCGGTGAACGGACGGGAGGTGGTGGCGAGTTTGGCCGCCACCCGCTCGACTCCTTCGGTCACGGAGCGGCGGTACTGCTCCGCGGTCAGGTCATTGAGCAGGTGCGAGCGCATGTGCGGGTCCTCCGGGGGGACAGTCCGTGTGGGACGGGCGAAGCGGAGTGTTGAGTTCAACTTAGGTGAGCCTAACCTAACTTCGCCAAATTTAACGCATGCGAAACCTCGTCACTCCCGTGACGGTGATCACGTCCGTAGCGTGATCACTTCGGTCGTGTTGCTGCTACTCGCCCCGCTCGCGCAGCTGTTCCTCGGTGAGCCCCTGTCGCCAGTAGCCCACGAACGTGACACTGCGGCGGTCGATCCCGCGCTCGCCCACGAAATGCCGGCGCAGCTCCTTCACGCAGCCGGACTCGCCCGCGATCCAGACGTACGGCCGTTCTGCGGGCGGGAGTTGGGCGGCCCGCACGGCGTCGAGGGCCATGGGGGACCCCTCGTCCCGCACAAGCCAGGTGATCTCGGCGTCGGCCTCGGTCACCAAGTCCTGGATGTCACCGGGGTGATGGACCTCCAGCCACACCCGGGCACGGATCCCGGCCGGCAGCGACTCGACGATCGCCGACACGGCCGGTACGGCGGTCTCGTCACCCCAGATCACCACAAGGTCGGTGTCCTCGGCGGGCCGGAACCGGATCGCCCGGTTGTCCGCGATCGCCGGCCCGAGCAGCAGCACCCGGTCCCCGGCGCCGGCCCGGGAGGCCCAACGGGAGGCGGGCCCGGCCGGGGTGGCCGCGCCGGGCTCGATGCCGTGCAGGACGAAGTCGATGTCGATCTCGTCGGGGGATCGGCGGAGAGCCCGGAGTGTGTACGACCGCATAACTGCCCTTACATCATCGGGCAGTTCACGCCAGGCCTGCCACCAGCCGTCGCCGAGCTCGATGGGCACGGCGGGCTCGGACTGACCGGGATGCGGCAGGAAGAGGGAGAGGCTTTGGTCGCATCCGTTGGAGTGGAAGGCGGCCAGGTCAGATCCGGCGAAGGTGACACGAACCAAGGACGGGCCGAGCCGCCGAGTCCGTACAACTTGGAGGGAGAAGAACCGGAACGGGGCGGCGACGGCCGTGGTCATGGGGTAACTCCTGATTCGACGTCAGGGATGCCTAGCTTCTTTAGGGGCGCGGGGAACTGCGCGACCAGCCACAACGGACCCGCAGTCACCCGCGAAACCTCAACCACCCCTAATCCAGCTGAGTCAGCTGACCTTCTTCGCGTTTTCGAGAGCCTCGGCGAGGTTCTCGAGCAGCGGCACGCACTTGTCGTAGGACAGAATCGGCTCGGGCGAACGGGCGATGACCTGCCCAGCCTTGACGGCAGGCAGCTTCTTCCACGTGGCCTCAGTGATGTCGGCCGGCTGAATCGTCGCCGAGCGGTCGTCCATCATGATGATGTCGGCCGCGTACTTGTCGACGTTTTCCCAGCTAAGCGACTCGTACCAGCCACCGCCAACGGCCTTCGCCTTCTCCGAGGGCTCGACGAAGTTCACGCCGAGAGCCTTGAAGTACTCAAGGTCGATGGAGAGGTTGGTGCCGGAGACGTAGAAGAGGTCCTGGCTGGCGGAACCGGCCATCACCTTGATGTCGGGCTTGGCCTTGGCGGCGGCACGCAGCCGGGCGGCCGCGTCCTCGAACTTCTTCTTGGCGTCGGTGACGGCGGTGGCCGTCATGTCACCGCCGAGCGACTCGGCAAGCGCCCACATGCGCTCCAGCGGCTCGGTGATCTGACGGTCGTAGACGGAGATGCCGACGCTCGGGGCGAGCTTGGCGATCTTGTCCTTGGAGGCCTCGGGGACGTACCAGAGGGTGCCGGCGTCGTCGAACATCGTGGAGATGAGGACGTCGGGCGCGAGGGCCGCGTACTTCTCGACGTTGAACTGGTCCCAGGCGTTGCCGAGGATCGTGACCTTGCTGATGTCCATGTCGCCGGCCTGGACGTCGGCCTTGCCGTCGGTGGTCTTGGTCGGGCCGAACACGCCCTTCACGGAGACCCCGTAGTCGTACAGGGCGGCGGCGACACCGGTGAACGCGACTATGTTCGCGGGGACCTTGTCGAGCTTGACAGTCGTACCGCGGTCGTCCTTGAAGGACCAGGGACCGGAGGCCTTGGCCGACGCAGTCGAGTCCGAGCCGCCGCTCTGCGTGTCCGAGTCCTCGTCGCCGCACGCGGCCAGGGCAGCGCCCAGACCGAGAGCACCACCTGCTGCGAGCAGGCCACGGCGGGAGAAGTGGGCGGATCTGGCGTTCGACATGGCTGTGTTCTGCTTTCGTGCGCACGGGCGGCCCTTGGCCGAATTCGAGCTTAGGGTAGCCTAACCTCAGTGTTTGTCCAGAGGGCGGGTCGGGATGCGCCCCCGCTTGAGGCAATCGGCACACAGGTAAAGTCCGTGGAATGCCAGAAGTGCCGAGACCCAAGGTCAGTGTGATCGTTCCCGTCTACAACACCGGGAAGTACGTCGACGAGTGCGCACCGTCGTTGCTCGGGCAGAGCCTGTCTGCCGACGAGTACGAGGTGATCTACGTCGACGACGGGTCGACGGACGACACACTGGCCCGGCTGGAGAAGATCGCGGCGGCGCATCCCAACGTCCAGGTGCACACCCGGCCGAACTCGGGCTGGCCCGGCGCCCCGCGCAACCTCGGCATGGAGCACGCCAAGGGCGAGTACGTGCAGTTCGTCGACCACGACGACACGCTCGGGCCCGAGGCCCTGGAGCGGCTTTACGAGCACGCGAAGCGGAACGACGCCGACGTGGTGATCGGCAAGATGTCCAGCACGATGGTGCGGCCCCGGCGGCTGTTCCGGCACACCGTGGACGCCTGCACGATCGAGAACGACGAGCTCATGCAGAGCATGTCGCCGCACAAGATGTTCCGGCGGGCGTTCGTCGAGGAGCATGGGCTGCGGTTCCCGGAGGGGCCTTGGATCCTGGAGGACCTGCTCTTCGTCAGCGCCGCCTACCTGAAGGCCGAGCGGATCTCGATCCTCGCCGACTACCCCTGCTACTACTGGATGAAGCGGGACGACGGCGGTAACAACACCCAGCACCGTTTCAACCCCCGGCACGGGTTCTGGAACAACTGCCGCACCATCGTCCGCCAGATCAAGGACGGCACCACTCCGTCCGACGACGTCGACGCGCTCCAGAACCGGCTGCTGTACCGCCTCTACCACGTGGAGGTCCTCTCCCGGACCCGCGAGCCCGAGATCCTCCGCGAGGACCCGGCCGAGCAGCGGCAACGCTTCGAGGCGGCCCGGGAGTTGGCGCTGGAGGAGTTCCCGGCGGCCGTGCGCGAGGGCCTGCCCACGGTGTCACGCCTGCGGGCCGAACTGCTGGAACGCGGCGACTTCGACGGCGCGGTGGCACTCGCCGAGCGCGTCCGCCAGGTGAAGGCCCGCAGCGAGGTCGGCGAACTCCGCTGGGAGAACGGCTGCCTGGTCGCCGACGTCACCCTGGACCTGCTGCGCGGGGACGGCGAACCGCTGGTCCTCGTCGAGCGGGACGGGAAGCGGTGGCTGGACCCGGAGTTGCTGGACGGTGTGCCGGGGGCGGAGGACGGCTGGGAGGTCCGCGATCCGTTCCGGCTGGCGTACGGGGAACTGGTGCTGAAGGACCGGGACCGGGAGGACTGGTGGTATCCGGAGGGCGACCTTGAGGTACGCCTGCGGCCCCTCGGCGAGGGACGCTCGCAGGTCGTCGCTTCCGGGCGGCTGCGCCTCGACCCGGAGCGCACGGCAGGCGGCCGGCCACTGGAGCGCGGCGTGCACGACGTGTGGGCGTACGTCCAACTGCTGGGCGTCGACCGGATGCTCCGCGTGACGGGCGCCGGCACCCCGGGCGGTCCGGCCACGGGCCCGGCGCTGACCGGCGGTCGGCTCGCCCTCCCGTACTGGACGGTCAAGGGCCAGCTCGCCCTCGACGTGGACCAGCGCCAGCGCGAGATCGGCCCCGACACGGCCGGTGTCGTCGCCACGAACGCTGCGCGGGCGAGGCAGTCGCTTGGACTGCCCTTCGTGGCGGCGGCGCCCGGCGCCCCGGTTCCCGTCGAACTCACGGTGTCCGCCCTGACGATCCAGGCCAAGCTGCTCCCCGGCGCCGACGGAACGGCACGCCTGCGCCTGCCCGCGAGCCTCAAGAAGCTCCCGGACGGGCGCCACCCGGTCACCTTTCCGAAGGCGGACACCCCGGTCGCGTACGCCGTCGTCCGCGACGGCACGCTGCTGCGTCTGGAGGGCCCGGCGTACGAGGCCGGTGCCGGGCGGCGGTTCCTCGACGCGGTTGGTGACAACCGGCGGGTGCGGCAGGTGCGGGGGCGGCTGGGGCGCTGACTCCGCCCCCCAGTGCTGTTAGCCCACCAACCCCAACTCCCGTGCGATCAGCATCCGTTGCACCTCGCTCGTCCCCTCCCCGATCTCCAGGATCTTGGAGTCCCGCCACATACGGGCCACCGGATACTCGTTCATGAACCCGTACCCGCCGTGGATCTGGGTCGCGTCGCGGGCGTTGTCCACCGCGATTGTCGAGGAGTGGAGCTTGGCCAGGGCGGCCTCCTTCTTGAAGGGCTCGCCGGCGACCAGGCGGGAGGCGGCGTCGCGCCAGGCCAGGCGGGAGGTGTAGGCCTTCATCTCCATGTCGGCCAGCTTGAATTGGATGGCCTGGTTCGCGCCGATCGGGCGGCCGAAGGCGATCCGCTCCTTCGCGTACTTCAGGGACTCGTCCACGCAGCCCTGCGCCAGGCCTGTCGCCAGGGCCGCGATCGCGATGCGGCCCTCGTCCAGGATGCGCAGGAACTGGGCGTATCCGCGGCCCGCCTCGCCAAGCAGGTTCGCCGCCGGGACCCGGACGTCGGAGAAGGACAACTCGCGGGTGTCCGAGGCGTTCCAGCCGACCTTCGAGTACGGGGCGGCGACCGTGAAGCCTGAGGTGCCGGACGGGACGATGATCGACGAGATCAGGGGTTTGCCGTCCGGCTTGCGGCCCGTGACCGCCGTGACCGTCACCAGGCCCGTGATGTCCGTCCCCGAGTTGGTGATGAAGCACTTGGTGCCGTTGATCACCCATTCGTCGGTGTCGGGGTCCAGGCGGGCCGTCGTACGCGTCGCCCCCGCGTCACTGCCGCCGTCCGGCTCCGTCAGGCCGAACGCGCCCAGGATCTCGCCTGTGCAGAGGCGGGGCAGCCACTCCCGCTTCTGCTCCGGCGTGCCGTACAGATGGATCGGCATCGCGCCCAGCGAGACGCCCGCCTCCAGGGTGATCGCCACCGAGGAGTCGACGCGGGCCAGTTCCTCCAGCGCGATGCCCAGGGCCAGATAGTCGCCGCCCATACCGCCGTACTCCTCCGGGAACGGCAGCCCGAACAGCCCCATGCGGCCCATCTCGCGGACGATCTCGTACGGGAACTCGTGCCGCTCGTAGAAGTCGCCGATCTTCGGCGCCACGACGTCGTGCGCGAACGCCTCGACGGTGCGCCGGAGTTCTTCCAGCTCGGGGGAGAGACGGTGGTCCATGGCAGGTCACTGCTCCTTGTGGGGCGTGTCGGTTTGCTACCGATTGCTACCGATTAGTTCCGAGTGCTCGGACTGTGCGGGACGGGCTGGGGCGGCCCAACTGTCCGGCCATCCACTCGCTTGTGGCGACGAGGCGGCCGAGGTCGACCCCGGTGTCGATGCCGAGCCCCTGCAGCATCCACACGAGGTCCTCGGTGGCGAGGTTGCCGGTGGCGGACTTGGCGAACGGGCAGCCGCCGAGGCCGCCCGCGGAGGCGTCGACGGTCGTGACGCCGTGCTCCAGGGCGGCGTACGTGTTGGCCAGCGCCTGGCCGTACGTGTCGTGGAAGTGCACGCCGATGACGTTCGTCGGCACGCCCTCCTCGTTGAGCACGGAGAGGAGTTCGAGGACATGGCCGGGCGTGGCGACGCCGATGGTGTCGCCGAGGCTCAGTTCGTCGCAGCCCATGTCCATCAGGGACTTGCAGACCCTGACCACCTGGTGGACGGGGACGGCGCCCTCCCAGGGATCGCCGAAGCACATCGAGACATAGCCGCGGACATGGGCGCCCGCCTCCTTGGCGCGGGCGACGACGGGATCGAACACGGCCAGCGACTCGTCCACCGTCCGGTTGAGGTTGGCCTTGGCGAAGGACTCGGTCGCGCTGGCGAAGACGGCGACGCGGGTGGCGCCGAGTGCGAGCGCGCGGTCCAGGCCGCGGCCGTTCGGCACGAGGACCGGCAGGTGTACGCCCTTCACGTCCCCGAGGACGTCTCCGAGGAGCGGGAACAGCTGCTCCGCGTCCGCCAGTTGGGGCACCCACTTCGGGTGGACGAAGCTCGTCGCCTCGATCGTCGTCAGCCCGGCCTCGGCGAGTCGGCGGACGAACTCCGCCTTCACCTCGGTCGGCACGGTCGACTTCTCGTTCTGTAGTCCGTCACGCGCGCCGACCTCGTGGATCCGCACCCGCGCGGGCAGGTCCTGGGCCGGTACGACCATGGGGAGCGTCACTGGTCCTCCTCCGCCGCGGTGATGACCGCGAGCACTTGGTCCATGGCGACCGTCGCGCCCGGTACGACGTCCAGCTCGGCGACCGTGCCGGCGTGCGGGGCGGAGATGACGTGCTCCATCTTCATCGCCTCGACGACCAACAGGCTCTGCCCTGCGGTCACTTCATCACCCACGGCCACCTTCACGACCGTGACGGTGCCGGGCATGGGCGCGGTGAGCGAGTCGGCACCGGCGTGGACCCCTCGGGTGAGCGATTCGGCCACCGGGTCGTGGTCGCGCACGTGCCAGGCGTCACCGTCGCGGCCGATCCAGTCGGCGGCGCGGTGGAAGGTGTGCCGGACGCCGTCGAGGGTGACGGAGACCCGGTCGGCGGTGACGGTGTGGGTGCCGCGCGGGACGTACGCCACGGGCTCCTGCACCCGTAGATGGAAGCTCACGGGCTTTGGCGTGCCCCCGAGTCGCCAGCCGCTCGGCACGGAGAAGGGGTCGGTCCAGCCCTCGCCGCTCGGGCGCAGCGCGTCGAGGCGTACGGCGGCCGCTGCCTCGTAGACCTCGTCGGGCACCTCGCTCGACACGAGGCCCTCCACCACCCGCTCCACCAGCCCCGTGTCCAACTCCCCCGCAACCACCGCCGGATGCCCCAGCAGCCTCCGCAGGAACCCCGCATTGGTCGGCACCCCCAGCGTGACCGTCTCCGCGAGGGCGGCCCGGAGTTTCCTGAGCGCGGTCGCGCGGTCGGGGCCGTACGCGATGACCTTGGACAGCATCGGGTCGTAGAGCGAACCGACCTCCGTGCCCTCGCTCAGCCCCGAGTCGGTGCGGACACCGTCGCCCTGCGGCTCGTGCAGCTTCAGCACCGTGCCGCCCGAAGGGAGGAATCCTCGCGCCGGGTCCTCCGCACACACACGGGCCTCGATCGCGTGCCCGGTGAGCCTGATGTCGCCCTGGCCGTACGGCAGTTGCTCACCCGCCGCCACCCGCAGCTGCCACTCCACCAGATCCAGTCCCGTGACGAGCTCGGTGACCGGGTGTTCCACCTGGAGGCGGGTGTTCATCTCCATGAAGAAGTACGACGACGGGTCGCCGCCGGGGACGATGAACTCCACCGTGCCCGCGCCCCGGTACCCGCACGAGCGGGCCGCCTGGACCGCCGCCTCGCCCATCGCGGCCCGGGTCTCCGCGTCGAGGAGCACGCTCGGCGCCTCCTCCACGACCTTCTGGTGGCGGCGTTGGAGGGAGCACTCGCGCTCGCCGAGGTGGATCACGTTGCCGTGGCCGTCGGCCAGGACCTGGATCTCGATGTGCCGGGGCCGGTCGACCCACCGCTCGACGAGGAGCGTGTCGTCGCCGAAGGAGGCGCGGGCCTCGCGGCGGGCGGCGGCGATCTCGTCGGCCAGTACCGCAGGGTCCCGGACCAGCCGCATGCCCTTGCCGCCACCGCCGGCCGACGGCTTGAGCAGCACCGGCGTGCCGATCTCCTGGGCGGCGTCGGCGAGTTGGGCGTCCGTCAGCCCGCTGCCGCTGGAGCCCGGGACGACCGGCACCCCGGCCGCCTTCACCGTCTCCTTGGCGCGGATCTTGTCGCCCATGAGGGAGATCGCCTCGGCCGGGGGCCCGATGAAGACCAGCCCGGCGTCGGCGCACGCGCGCGCGAAGTCGGCGTTCTCCGCGAGGAAGCCGTACCCGGGGTGCACCGCCTGGGCGCCGGTGCGGGCGGCGGCCTCCAGGATGCGCTCCACGGACAGATAGCTCTGTGCCGCGGGCGCGGGACCGATCCGTACCGCCGTGTCCGCTTCCCGGACGTGCCGGGCGTCCGCGTCGGCGTCGGAGAAGACGGCCACCGAGCGCACGCCCATCGACCGCAGCGTCCGGATGACGCGGACGGCGATCTCGCCCCGGTTGGCCACAAGGACTGTCTCGAACATCGTCTGAGGCATCTCTGAAGTCCCCCTCACATCCGGAAGACGCCGAACTGGGGCTCACCCAGTGGGGCGTTGGCGCAGGCGGTCAGGGCCAGTCCCAGCACCTGCCGGGTCTCCAGCGGGTCGATGACCCCGTCGTCCCAGAGCCGGGCGGTCGCGTAGTAGGCGCTGCCCTGACGCTCGTACTGTTGCCGGATCGGGGCCTTGAAGGCCTCTTCCTCCTCGCCGGGCCAGGACTCGCCGCGCGCCTCCAACTGGTCGCGCTTGACGGTCGCGAGGACGGACGCGGCCTGTTCGCCGCCCATCACGGAGATCTTGGCGCCGGGCCACATCCACAGGAAGCGGGGCGAGTATGCGCGGCCGCACATCGAGTAGTTGCCCGCGCCGTACGACCCGCCGACCACCACCGTCAGCTTCGGCACGCGCGTGCAGGCGACCGCCGTCACCATCTTGGCGCCGTGCTTGGCGATACCGCCGGCCTCGTAGTCCTTGCCGACCATGAACCCGGAGATGTTCTGCAGGAACACCAGCGGGATCCCGCGCTGGTCGCACAGCTCGATGAAGTGGGCGCCCTTCTGGGCGGATTCGGAGAACAGGATGCCGTTGTTGGCGACGATCCCGACCGGGTGCCCGTGGATGTGGGCGAAGCCGGTGACGAGGGTCTGCCCGAACTCGGCCTTGAACTCCGAGAAACGGGAGCCGTCCACCACGCGCGCGATGATCTCGCGTACGTCGTAGGGGGTACGGGAGTCGACGGGGACCGCCCCGTACAGCCCGTACGGATCCACCTTCGGCTCCACGGACGGCACGACCGACCAGGGCAGCGCCCCGCGCGCGGGAAGCGTCGCGACGATGTTCCGCACGATCCGCAGGGCGTGCGCGTCGTCCTCCGCGAGGTGGTCGGTGACACCCGACACGCGCGCGTGGACCTCACCCCCGCCCAGCTCCTCCGCGGTCACGACCTCACCGGTGGCGGCCTTCACGAGCGGGGGCCCGCCGAGGAAGATCGTGCCCTGGTTGCGGACGATGACGGCCTCGTCGCTCATGGCGGGTACGTAGGCCCCGCCGGCGGTGCAGGACCCGAGCACGGCGGCGATCTGCGGAATCCCGGCGCCCGACATCCGGGCCTGGTTGTAGAAGATCCGCCCGAAGTGGTCGCGATCCGGGAACACCTCGTCCTGCATGGGCAGGAAGGCCCCACCGGAGTCCACGAGGTAGAGACACGGCAGCCGGTTCTCAAGGGCGACTTCCTGCGCGCGCAGGTGCTTCTTCACCGTCATCGGGTAGTACGTCCCACCCTTGACGGTCGCGTCATTGGCGACGATCACGCACTCGCGCCCGCTCACCCGCCCGATCCCGGCGACGACACCGGCGGCCGGGGCCTGTCCGTCGTACAGCCCGTCGGCGGCGAGAGGCGCCAGCTCCAGGAAGGGCGAGCCGGGATCGAGGAGTGTGTCCACGCGGTCCCGGGGCAGCAGCTTGCCGCGCGCGGTGTGCCGGGCGCGCGCCCTTTCCCCACCCCCCAGACGGGCGGCGGCGAGCTTTTCGCGCAGCTCCTCTCCGAGCGTGCGGTGTGCCGCCTCGTTGGCCCGCCAGGCCTCCGACGCGGGATCGGCCGCGCTCGTCAGCTCCGGTGCCTCTTGCATTCTGCGGTCCCCTCACCCAGCGATCGACTGTTAATGAGCGTTAACCATTTCCTTCAGGTTAACGACCGCTAACCTCCCTGTCTAGAATTGCTTCCATGGCCACGAGAACCGACGCCCCCACCCGCCGCGAACAGATCCTCAAGGAAGCCGCGCGCCTCTTCGCCGAGCGCGGCTTCCACGGCGTCGGCGTGGACGAGATAGGGGCGGCCGTCGGCATCAGCGGCCCCGGCCTCTACCGGCACTTCCCCGGCAAGGACGCGATGCTCGCCGAGTTGCTGGTGGGCATCAGCGAGCAGCTGCTCAGAGGCGGCCGGCACCGGGTCGCGGAGGTCGACGGCAACCCGGAGGCGGTCCTCGACTCCCTCATCGAGGGCCACATCGACTTCGCCCTCGACGACCGCCCCCTCATCACCCTCCACGACCGCGAACTGGACCGCCTCCGCGACAGCGACCGCAAGCTGGTGCGGCAGCTTCAGCGCCAGTACGTCGAGCTGTGGGTGGACGTCGTCCGCGAGCTCTACCCGACCCTGACGGAACCGACGGCCCGCTCGGCGGTCCACTCGGTCTTCGGCCTCCTGAACTCGACCCCCCACCTGGGACGACCGGGCTCGCTGCCGGGGCGGACGGCCACGGCGGCGTTGCTGCACCGGATGGCCAGGGGGGCGTTCGCGGCGGCGGGGGAGTGACGAGCGTTACGGGACTGCTGCTCTGGACGGTTGTTCGTACTCGCCGGTACGCTGGTATCTGAGCAAGCGCTTAGATAGGCGTCAGTTAACCAGGCGGAGGAGGCGGCGGTGCGCCGTACGGTGTTCGACGAGGACCACGAGGCGTTCCGGGAGACCCTGCGGGCCTTCATTGAGGCCGAGGTCGTTCCCGTCTACGACGAGTGGTTCGCTGCCGGCCAGGCGCCGCGCGACTTCTACTACAAGCTCGCCGAGCTGGGCGTCTTCGGCATCCGTGTCGACGAGGAGTACGGCGGCGCCGGCATCGACTCGTACAAGTTCGAGGCCGTTCTCTACGAGGAGACCGCCCGCGCGGGCGTGTCCTTCGGCGGCTCCGGTGTGCATGTGCTGCTCGGCCTGCCGTACATCAAGATGCTCGCCAACGACGAGCAGAAGAAGAAGTGGCTGCCCAAGTTCGTCTCCGGTGAGGAGATGTGGGCGATCGCGATGACCGAGCCGGGCACCGGTTCCGACCTCGCGGGCATGAAGACCACCGCCAAGCTGAGCGAGGACGGCACGCACTACGTCCTCAACGGCTCCAAGACCTTCATCACCGGTGGTGTCCACGCCGACCGCATGATCGTCTGCGCCCGTACCGACGCGCCCAGCGCCCAGGACCGCCGCCACGGCATCTCCCTCTTCGTCGTGGACACCAAGGCCGAGGGCTACTCCGTCGGCCGCAAGCTGGACAAGCTCGGCCTGAAGACCTCCGACACCGCCGAGCTGGCGTTCGTCGACGTCAAGGTGCCCGTCGAGGACCTGCTGGGCGAGGAGAACAAGGGCTTCTACTACCTCGGCCACAACCTCGCCTCCGAGCGCTGGGGCATCGCCTACGGCGCGTACGCGCAGGCCAAGGCGGCCGTCCGGTTCGCCCAGCAGTACGTTCAGGACCGCGTCGTCTTCGGTCAGCCGGTCGCCGCGTTCCAGAACACCAAGTTCGAGCTGGCCGCCTGCAAGGCCGAGGTGGACGCCGCCGAGGCCGTCGCCGACCGCGCGACCGAGGCCCTGGACGCGGGCGAGCTGACCCCCGCCGAGGCCGCCTCCGCCAAGCTGTTCTGCACCGAGGTCGCGCACCGCGTCATCGACCGCTGCCTCCAGCTGCACGGCGGCTACGGCTTCATGAACGAGTACCCGATCGCCCGCCTGTACGCGGACAACCGCGTCAACCGCATCTACGGCGGTACCAGCGAGATCATGAAGTCGATCATCGCGAAGGACATGGGCTTGTAAGGTTCCCGAAATTACTCGCGGGTAATTTAGGGTCCATGAGCCAGGCACTTCAGTCTCTCCTCGATCTGCTCGACCTTGAGCAGATCGAGGGGAACATCTTCCGCGGCCAGTCCCGGTCCGCCGTCGTCCCCCGCGTCTTCGGCGGACAGGTCGCGGCCCAGGCGCTCGTCGCCGCCGGGCGGACGGTCCCCGAGGACCGTCTCCCGCACTCCCTCCACGCGTACTTCCTGCGCACCGGCGACGCGGGCGCGCCGATCGTCTACCAGGTCGACCGGATGAACGACGGCCGCTCCTTCACCACCCGCCGCGTCGTCGCCGTACAGCACGGACAGCCGATCTTCGCCCTGTCCGCGTCCTTCCAGAAACACGAGGAAGGCTTCGACCACCAGGCCCCGATGCCGGCCTCCCCCGACCCCGAGTCGCTCCCCACCGCCGAGGAGCGGATGGCCGGGTACACCCACCTCGACCCCGACATCGTCGAGAAGTTCCAGGAAGCCCGCGCCGCCGTCGACCTCCGCTACGTCGACGAACCGCCCTACGGCAAGTTCGGCGAGCCCCGCGAACCCCACTCGCAGGTCTGGTTCCGCACCAACGGCAAGCTCGACGACGACCCGCTCCTGCACGTCGTACTCGCCACGTACGTCTCCGACATGACGCTCCTCGACTCGATCCTCCTCGCGCACGGCCGCGGCGGCTGGGCGGTCGGTGACGTCGTAGGGGCTTCACTCGACCACGCGATGTGGTTCCACCGCCCGTTCCGCGCCGACGAATGGCTCCTCTACGACCAGGAGTCCCCGTCCGCCTCCGGGGGCCGCGGCCTCGGCCAGGCCCGCATCTACACGCAGGACGGACAGCTCGCCATCTCGGTGATCCAGGAAGGTGTGGTCCGCGCCCCCCGGTGACGGTGCCAAAGGCCTACGACAGCCCCGCCTCCGCCAGCAGATACGCCGTCATCGCGTCGTAGTAGCGCGGGCTGACCACATGGTCGTCGAGGGGGACCGTCACCTGGACGGTGCCCTCCGACTCGGCGAGGAAGAGGGCCGGGTCGTTGGAGTCGGCGTAGCCGACGGAGTCGACGCCGTGCTGGCCGGCGTAGCCCGCCCAGCCGTGGTCGGCGACGACGAGGTCGGGCAGCGGGCGGCCCTCGCGCTCAAGTCCCGTGAGAATGGCGCGCATTGGTTCGCCGGAGTGGGTGTGCCACAGCGTGGCGCCGTGCTCGAGCACCGCCACGTCCGCGAACTGCATGACGTACCCCTCCTCCGTCTGCAGCCCGTCCGGGACGACGAGGATCTCGCAGCCCGCCGCGCGCAGGGCGTCCGCCGTGGCGCGGTGCACGTCGAGGAGGCCGCCCGGGTGGCCGGTGGCGAGCAGGACCCGCTGCTCGCCGTCCGCCGCCTTGCGCAGCCGGGCCGCCAGCCGGTCCAGGGCGTCGACGGTCAGCTCGGGGTCGATGGTGTCCTGCCCGTACCGGTACTCCGGGTCGTCGTTGACACCCACCCGCTCCGCCATCACCGCGAGCACGTCCTGCTCGTCGGTCCAGCGCTGGCCGAGCTCCAGGCCGAACCAGTAGTGGCGGTCGCCGTTGGCGAGCTTGCGGTAGTGGGAGAGATTGTTCTCGCGGGGGGTGGCGACGTCTCCCGCGATGCGCGTCGAAACGAGGTGGTCGACGAGTTCGGCGCGGCTGGGGGTCCCGGGTATCGGCATGGTTCCCATTGTGCGGGAGCGGCCTGTGCCCGCGCCCGACGTCCCGAACGCTGGGACGTGGGTCACTTCACGGTTGCCGTAGCGCGAACCACAGTTCCATGCGTACGTCCGGGTCGTCGAGGTCCGTTCCGAGCAGTGCCGCGCAACGGGCGATCCGCTGCCGCACGGTGTTGCGGTGCACGGCCAGCGCGACCGCCGTACGGTCCCAACTGCCGTGCAGGGAAAGCCAGGTGCGCAGGGTCTCGGTGAGCGCCGGGTTCTCCGCGATCGGGGCGAGGAGCGTACGGGCGTGCGCCTCGGCCTCGTCGGGCGGGACGAGCTCCGCGAGGCCGGGACGGGCTCCGTGCCGGACCAGGGCGGTGCGGGTGGCCCTCGCCCGGGCCAGGGCACGGGCCGCCTGGGTGTCGGCGGCCGGCCACTCGTGCGGGGCGACGGCGGCACTCACGCCCAGGGTCCAGCCGGGCTGGGGGCCGGGTTCGCGGTCGGCGCCGACGAGGACGCGTACGACATCACGGGAGACGTCCACCAGCGCGGAACCGAGAGCGGCACCCAGCGCGGAGCCGGCCACGGCGTCCGGCGCGTGCGCGTCGGGACGGGCGTGCACGACGAGCCACCGGTCGCCGCCCAGCAGGGGTGCCACCTCCTCGGCCGGGCTGCCCAGCAGCAGCCGCACGAGAGCCGAGGACCTGGCCGCACCGGTGCCGCTTTGGTGCTCGCCGGTGAGCAGCGAGAGCAGCACGGCGGCTACGGAGGCGATGGTGTGATCCCCGGCCTCCCGCCGCTCCGCCGCGACCCCGAGCACGAAGCCGTGCCCGGCGGCCAGGGCGTAGGCGGTGAGGTGGGTGCCGGCGACGGTGTCGGTGGCGGAGGTGGCTCGGCGTTTCCGGATGTCTTTCGCCCCCGCCGCCCCTTCCCGTCCCGTCCCTGGGGGCTGCGCCCCCAGACCCCCGCTTTCGGCCCGAAGGGCCTCGTCCTCAAACTCCCCCAGAGGGGGGACCCCCAGACGGGCTGAATTCAGCGGCCGCACCACCTCTGCCAGCTCGCGCAGTGCTTCCCGCACCGGAGTCCCCGTCGCCCGCCCGGCCTCCGCGATCTCCATCCCCTCCGGCCCGTACAGCACCGCGAGGCCCCCCACGCGCTGGGCGAGCTGCCGTAGCACCGAAGGGACCGGATTCGGGCGGGAGGCGGCGGCCGCGAGGCTCTGCTGGGCCTCCGTGACGCGGCGGAGTTCGGTGTGGCGGGCCTGAGCCATCAGTTGCCAGACCGCGCGGGCCACACCCGAGAAGGTGGTCTGCGGCGGGACCTCGATCAGCGGCAGCCCGTACGTGTCGCAGGCCGCGACCAGCGCCCTCGGCACCCTGTCGTGCACCGGCGCCACACCGAAGCCGAGGGCCGCGCCGCCCGCCGCCACGATCCGGGAGACGTAGTCGTCGAAGTAGGTGCCCGAGCCCGCCGCCTCCGGGATGTGCACCCCCGCCGTCAGCAGCAGCTCGCCGCCCAGCAGATACGGGTACGGGTCGGCCATCTCCGAGGTGTGCGCCCAGTGGATCGCGGTGTCGGGGGCGGCGGGGCCCGCGATCTGGCGCAGGGCCAGGTCCTCGCGGGCCAGGAGTGCGGACAGGAACACCGGTGGGGTGGGGGGTACGGCTGGTGCGGGGGCGTCCGGCATGGTGGACGTTTCCTCTATCCGGTATGGCGTCAGTGGATGAAACGTACACTTCCTGGCTGCTCTGCTGCCACCTAGGGTCGACCCTCGAACCGGCGGTGAGACCGGGAAGGACGGGCGGCCTGGCGCGATCGCCCCGCCGGGCACACCATCGAACCCGTGACCGAAGCGGTCCCGGCTCATCAGTAGCTCATCAGCAGGAAGAAGGCAGATTCCATGAGCGGCAACGAGACGCCCCGCGGCCCCGTCGACTCCTCCCGCATCCCGCGGTACGCCGGTCCGGCCACCTTCGCCCGGCTGCCACGCCTCGACGAGGTCGGCCGGGCCGATGTCGCCGTGGTCGGGGTGCCGTTCGACTCGGGCGTCTCGTACCGGCCGGGCGCCCGCTTCGGCGGCAACGCGATCCGCGAGGCGTCCAGGCTGCTGCGGCCGTACAACCCGGCGCAGGACGCGTCCCCCTTCGCGCTGGCGCAGGTGGCGGACGGCGGCGATATAGCCGTCAACCCGTTCAACATCAACGAGGCCGTGGAGACGGTCGAGGCGGCGGCGGACGAGCTGCTGGGCACGGGGGCCCGCCTGATGACCCTCGGCGGCGACCACACCATCGCGCTGCCCCTCCTGAGGTCCGTCGCCAAGAAGCACGGCCCGGTCACCCTGCTCCACTTCGACGCGCACCTCGACACCTGGGACACGTACTTCGGGGCGGAGTACACGCACGGCACGCCGTTCCGGCGGGCGGTGGAGGAGGGGATCCTCGACACCTCCGCGCTGTCCCACGTCGGTACGCGCGGCCCGCTGTACGGCAAGCAGGACCTGGACGACGACGCCAAGATGGGCTTCGGCATCGTGACCTCGGCGGACGTGATGCGGCGCGGTGTGGACGAGGTCGCGGACCAGTTGCGCCAGCGCATCGGCGACCGCCCGCTGTACATCTCCATCGACATCGACTGCCTCGACCCGGCTCACGCGCCCGGCACGGGGACGCCGGAGGCGGGTGGCATGACGTCGCGGGAGCTGCTGGAGATCCTGCGCGGCCTGGCCTCCTGCAAGCTGGTCTCGGCGGACGTCGTCGAGGTGGCGCCCGCGTACGATCACGCCGAGATGACGTCGGTGGCCGCGTCCCACACGGCGTACGAACTCACGACCATCATGTCCCGCCAGATTGCAGAGGCACGCGCGAAGTGACCCACGACCACGACCTGGAACTCCGTCCGACGGAGGCGCAGATCTCCGCTGCTCTGAACCCTCCCGCCGGCCGCAACGGCGGAGACCTGGTAGTGGAGACCCTGGCCGGGCTCGGCGCGACGACGGTGTTCGGGTTGCCCGGCCAGCACGCCCTGGGCATGTTCGACGCCCTGCGCCGCTCGGACCTGCGGTACATCGGCCTGCGGGTGGAGAACAACGCGGGGTTCGCGGCGGACGCGTACGGCCGGATCACGGGTGAGGCGGCGCCGCTGATGCTGTCGACGGGCCCGGGCGCGCTGACGTCACTGGCGGCGCTCCAGGAGGCGGCGTCTGCCTCAGCTCCGGTCCTGGCGATCAGCAGCCAGATCCCGACGGCCGGCCTGGGCGGCGGCCGCCACGGCTATCTGCACGAACTCCCGGACCAGTCGGCCTCGTTCAGGGGCGTGGTCAAGTCGGTCCACACGGTCCGTACGCAGTCCCAGATCCCGTCCGCGATCGCGGAGGCGTGGAAGTCGGCACTGACGGTTCCACACGGCCCGGTGTGGGTGGAGATCCCGCAGGACGTGCTGCTGGCGGAGACCCGGATCCCGGTGGTGACGGGCGGCGACGCCTTCCCGGACGACCTGCCTCCGCGCCCCGAACTGACGGCGGTGGCAGCCGACTTGCTGTCCCGCGCCGCGCGCCCGGTGATCATCGCGGGTGGGGGAGTCGTACGGGCGGACGCCTCGGGCAAGCTGAAGCAGCTGGCGGAGGTGTTGAAGGCCCCGGTGGTCACGACCCCCGGCGGCAAGGGCGCCTTCCCCTGGACGCACCCCCTCTCGCTCCAGTCCTGGATCGAGGACCGCCACACGACGGACTTCCTGGAGGACGCGGACGTACTGCTGGTGGTCGGCTCGGGATTGGGCGAACTGTCGTCCAACTACCACACGTTCAAGCCGCGAGGCCGGGTCATCCAGATCGAGGCGGACCTGGGCAAGCTGGAGTCCAACCACCCGGCGCTGGGCATCCACGCGGACGCGCGACTGGCGTTGCAGGCGCTGCTGGAGACGGTGGAGGAGCGGGAGGACGGGTCGGCGCCGGAGCGCGTACGGGCGGTGCTGGACCGGGTCCGTGAGCGGATCGCGGGCCAGGAACTCACCCTGGAGGAAGGCCTGTTGGCGGCCATCCGCAAGGCCCTCCCGCCCAGGTCCCCGTCCTTCTGGGATATGACGATCCTCTCCTACTGGGCATGGTCGGCCTTCGACCCCCGCCACCCGAACACCATGCACTCGGCCCAGGGCTCGGGCGGCCTCGGCTACGGCTTCCCGGCGGCCCTGGGCGCGGCCGTGGCCGACCCGACCCAACCGGTGCTCGCCGTCTCCGGCGACGGAGGGGCCCTGTACTCCATCGCCGAACTGGCGACGGCCAAGCAGTACGGCCTGAACGTCACCTGGCTCATCGTCGACGACGGGGGCTACGGCATCCTGCGCGAGTACATGACGGACGCGTTCGGCGAGGCTACGGGGACGGAGTTGGCGCGGCCGGACTATGTGGCGCTGGCGGAGTCGTTCGGGGTGCCGGGGGTGCGGACCAGCCCGGAGACGCTGGAGGAGGACCTGGCGAAGGCGTTGGCGACTCCGGGCCCGTCGGTGGTCGTACTCCCGGCTGTGCTGCGGATGTTCGCGCCGACGCATCTCGTCTGAGTCGTCGTAGGGCAGGACGCTCCCTACGCGGGCGCGGCCGTACCGTCGAGGCGTTGCCGCTGGGAGTCGGTGAGTCGGAGGTTCGCCGCGGCGAGGTTTTCCTCCAGGTGGGCGAGCGAGGCGGTTCCGGGGATCGGTAGGACGACCGGGGAACGGGCGAGCAGCCAGGCGAGCAGGACCTGGGGGGCGGTGGCGCCGAGTTCGGTGGCGACTGTGGGGAGTGCGGAGGTCTGGTCGGAGTCGGCTGCCGCGGCTACGGGGCGCCAGGGGAGAAAGGCGATGTCGTTGGCCTCGCATGCCTCCACAACCGGCTCGTAGTCTCGGTCGAAGAGGTTGTAGCGGTTTTGTACGCTCGCGATCTCGGCGGTCTGCCGGGCCTCGGCGAGCTGCGTGGTGGTGACCTCGGACAGCCCGATGTGCCCGATCTTTCCTTCCAGTTGGAGTTCGTGGAGCGCGCCGACCTGTTCGGCGACCGGGACCTTCGGGTCGATGCGGTGCAGCTGCAGGAGGCCGACGCGCTCCGTCCGGAGTCGGCGCAGGCCCTGTTCGACCTGCTCGCGCAGGCTTTCCGGCCGTGCGTCGTACGCCCATCCCTCCGGCCCGGACCGGGTGACCCCGACCTTCGTGGTGATCAGCAGGTCGTCCGGGTATGGATGCAGGGCCTCGGCCAGGAGTTCCTCGTTGGCGCCCCATCCGTACAGGTGGGCGGTGTCGATCAGGGTGATGCCCAGTTCGACGGCGCGCCGGGCCACCGCGATGGCGGTTTCCCGCTCGGGGCCGGGCTCGGTCGGCAGGCGCATGGCACCGAACCCGAGCCGAGTCACCCGGTATTCGCCTCCGATGGAGAACGTGCTCGCCGGGCCCGGAGTGTTCGCTGTGCCTGAAGTCATCGGCTTCCCCCTCGCCGGCCCGACGATACCTGGAATCCTTGGTCCAGCCACGCAGTGACGGGCCGTCAACGCCGTAGTCAGAGAGGCACCGACATGCAGAGCGCAGCCGACTTCATCGCGGACAACTACGCGCTCGGCACCGGGCCTTGGACCATGACGCCGGTCACGCGTGGGGCGATGGGGCAGATCTGGAAGCTGTCCGGGAACGGCTCCTCATGGGCGGTGAAGGAGTTGCTCTTCGGCTGTGATGAACGGCAGGTCCAGCGGGAAGCGGAACTGCGGAACGCAGCGGAGGAGTTG
This sequence comes from Streptomyces sp. JLBG701, assembly GCF_058544905.1. Lineage (NCBI taxonomy): Bacteria > Bacillati > Actinomycetota > Actinomycetes > Kitasatosporales > Streptomycetaceae > Streptomyces > Streptomyces sp. JLBG701. The sequence continues at coordinate 4,241,337 of NZ_CM178588.1, read as the reverse complement.
GGGATCTCCTCGCCGCGGCTCATGCCCGATCGCGGCGGGGCCCATGTTTCGCGGCTCCCGTCCTCGCTGGGCGAGTCCTACGTGAAGCTGTACGACTGGGTCGACGGAACCGACGTGGATGCCACCGATCCGGAGATCCTGAGTTGGTGCGGCCGGACCCTGGCCTTGCTCCACAGGGCCGGCGAGGGCGGTGGCGACCAGACGCTGGATGCCTGGTACGAGGAGTGTCCCCAGGCCGCCGACTGGGAGAAGTTGCGCGAGGAGACCCGACGGGTCGGTCAGCCTTGGTCGGACACGCTCGCCCGGTTCATCGCCACCTCGGCAGCCCAACTGGCCCGGTACGTCACCCCATCCACGCCCGGTGATCTCGTGACGTCGCATCTCGACGTGCTGCCGCAGAACGTGCTGGTCGGTCCCGCCGGGCCGGTTCTTCTCGACTGGGACAACGCCGGAGCCATCTCGGCGGAACGCGAACTCGCGCGTGCCGTCTACGTATGGGCGGGCGGGAACGACTTCCACGCCGATTCCGCGCGGCGGTTGGTGCGGGCGTATCGGGATGCCGGTGGCCCCGGAGTCCTCAAGGGCATGGACTCGTTCTCGATGCTTTTCGCGACGGAGTTGAACTTCGTGTACGTACAGGCCAAGTGCGCGGTCGATCAGACAGTGACCGCCGCGCAGCGCGAGTTCGCGAGCAACGAGGTTGTCGTTTCTCTGCGGGACCTGCCGGATCCGACCGACGTCTCCCGACTGGCGGAAGCACTTGACGCCCTCGCGTGATGGGCCCGGCCGGATCCCGCCGACCGGACCCCTTCTGCCCTGCTGCTACCTGCCCTGCGCTACCAGATCGCCTCGACCCACTCCGGGTGGTCGATGAACGGGTTTCGGTTGTGCTGGTAGTTGTCGTAGATGAGCTGGTTGCGGCGTTCCTCGAAGGCGTTCGGGGGGTCCTGTTCGTTCCACTGCTTCAGGACCGAGAGGCGGCCGTGGTACGGGACGCTGCCGTTGGTGGTCGAGTCGTTGGGCTCCAGGTTCGGCCAGCCGTCGTCGCCCTCGTAGCGGACGGCCATGTAGAGGATCATGCGGGCCACGTCGCCCTTGACGGCGTTGCGGGGCTCGAAGGAGTTCGAGTCGGTGTAGCTGCCGGGGGCGCCGCTGACCGCGCTGCCGCCGTTGTCGAAGTCCTTGTTGCCGCGCGTGCTGTTGACCTGGACGTCCTCGGGGCGGAGGTGGTGGATGTCCGTGCCGGGACCGGCCGAGGTGCCGAAGCCGCCGTGGGACTGGGCCCACACGTGCTCGCGGTTCCAGTTGCCGACGGCGCCGCCGTTGAGGGACTTGCTGCGCGAGATGCCGCCGTAGAGCAGGATCACGTTGCTGCTGTTGTTCGGGTCCTGGTCGGTGACCTTCAGGGCGTCCCAGACCGCGGCGTACGAGAGCTTGGTCTGGGGGCTGATGATCGTGTGCAGCGAGGCCTTGAGGCTCGTGCCGGTCTTGCCGATCGCGTTCTTGTAGTACGTCGCGTCGTACGCGGTCGTCGTCGCGCCGGCCGGGGTCGCCGTCAGCGTCGGCAGAGTGAGGCCGACCAGGATGGTCGAGGTCGTGAGTGCCAGCGTCTTCCATCTGCGTATGTGCGTGGCGGGCATGTGGGGGCCGTCCGTTCTACGCGGGTTGAATGCTCGGACAAGCCTGAGTTTGACATGCACATGGAATTCACAGGATTAACGGAACGTGTCTATTGTGTGTTGGAAGCCGACGGGGTGAACTCCCTCCTACCCGTAGGGAGTTCACCCCTGATGGTGCCGACCTGTCGGCGCTCTACCAGATCGCCTCGACCCACTCCGGGTGGTCGATGAACGGGTTGCGGTTGCCCTGGTAGTTGGCGTAGATGAGCTGGTTGCGGTTCTCCTCGAACGCGCTCGGCGGGTCCTCGTCGTTCCACGCCTTCAGGACGGCGAGCTTGCCCATGTAGGGGTTGCTGCCGTTGCCGACCTTCTCGTTGGGCTCCAGGTCGGGCCAGCTGTCGTCGCCCTCGTAGCGGACCGTCATGTAGAGGATCATGCGGGCCACGTCGCCCTTGTCCGCGTCGCGCGGCTCGAAGGAGTCGGAGTCGACGAGGCTGCCGCCGCCGCTGGTGACCGTGGAGCCGCCGTTGTCGAAGTCCAGGTTGCCCCGGGTGCTGTTGATCGTCACGTCGCAGGCGCGCAGGTGGTGCAGGTCGGTGCCGGGGCCGATCGCCTCGCCGAAGTCGCCGTGGGACTTGGCCCACGTGTGCTCGCGGTTCCAGTCGCCCACGTCACCGCCGTTGAGGGACTTGCTGCGCGAGGCACCGCTGTAGAGCAGGAGGACGTTGCTGCTGTTGTTCGGGTCCTGGTCGGTGACCTTGAGCGCGTTCCACACCGCCGAGTACGAGATCTTCGTCTGGCTGCTGATGATGGTGTGCAGCGAGGACTTGAGCGTCGTACCCGTCTTGCCGATCGCGTTCTTGTAGTACGTCGCGTCGTACGCGGTCGTCGTGGCCGCGGCCGGGGTCGCGGTCAGGGCCGGCATGGTGAGGCCGACCAGGATGGCCGACGTGGCGAGCGCCAGGGGCTTCCAGCGTCGGCGTATCTGCGTCGCGGGCATCGGGGGTGTCCGTTCTACGCGGGTTGAATGATCGGGGCAATCGGGAGCGTGACATGGACATGCGTTTCCAGCAATGACCGTGAGGTTTCCGTTGGGTGAAGGGGACCGGCAAGTCCCTTGATTTCGGCCCGATTTGACGCGCGTAGATGAGTGGAAGGTAAGAGTTTAAAACGGGGCGGCCCCCGACTGATGGACAGTCAGGGGCCGCTTGGTCGGGGATGGTCGGGTCAGCTCACGTCCGACGCGTCCAGACGGTAGACCGTCGACGTGTTCGACGACTGGCTGCTGCTCTGCGAGTCATCCGAACTGGAGCTGGAGCTGGAGCTGTAGTCGCTCTCCTTCACCGCCGTGCCGTTCTTCTGCACCCAGTTGGTGATCTCGGTGTTGAGGCTGCTGTTGCCGCCCATGCCGCCGCCACCGAGCTGGATGTAGTGCAACTCGCCCTTCTTCACCAGCTCCTTGAGCTTGGCGAGGGTCATCGCCTTGTCGGAGCCGGTGAAGCCCCACATGGAGATGACGGGCTTGTGGGTGCTGAGGATCAGCTGGCCGGCGCTCTGCGAGTTGGACACCGCGAGCAGCCACTTGGCGCCGTCCTGGTGCTTCTCCAGGTAGGACACGAGCTCGCTGTCGACGCTGCCGCCCATGCCGCCACCGCCACCGCCGCCACCGGGGCCGCCGGTCGTACCGCCGGTGCCGCCCGGAGCCGTACCGCCGCCCGGAGCCGTGCCGCTCTGGCCGCCGGGCATCTCGCCGCCGCCCTGCGGAATTTCGCCGTTGCCGCCACCAGGCTGCATCTGGCCGTTGCCGCCGCCGGGGAACTCGCCGTTCGCCTGGCCGCCCTGCTGGGTGCCGCCCGGCATCTCGCCGCCGGGATCGCCGCCGTTGCCGCCGCCGAAGCCGCCCCGGCCGCCGCCACCGCCCATGCCGCCGCCGGTCGACGGACCCGCGGTCGGGTTCGTGCCGCCCATGCCGCCGCTGGTGGAGGAGAGGGCCGGTGAGGCGGCGTAGGCCGTCGGGCCCGCGAGGGCCGCCACGATCGCCGCGGCGACGGACGCGGTGAGCAGCCGGGCCTTGGTGCCGGAGCTCGCGGAGCGGAAGACGAACAGGCCTACGATCGCGAGGACCATGAGCACGCCGATGACGGGCCACAGCCAGGTGTTCCAGCCGGTGGCCCGGCGCAGCACCACGATCGCCCAGACGCCGGTGACGGCGAGTCCGGCGGGCAGCACCCAGGACCAGCGGGCGTCACCACTGCGGAACGCGCGCCACAGCATGACGCCGCCGCCACCGCACAGGGCCGCGATGCCGGGGGCGAGCGCGGTCGTGTAGTACGGGTGCATGGTGCCCTCGGCCATGGCGAAGGTCAGGTAGTGCAGCACCAGCCAGCCGCCCCACAGGACGAGCGCGGCGCGCGTGATGTCGACGCGCGGGGCGCGCCCGCACAGCACCAGGCCGGCGACGAGCGCGATGAACGCGAAGGGGATCAGCCAGGAGATCTGGCCGCCGAGCACCTCGTTGAACATACGGCCGATGCCCGCGGTGCCGGCGAAGGTACCGCCGCCGCCACCGCCGCCTCCGCCGTTGCCCTCGCCGCCGAGGACCCGGCCCAGGCCGTTGTAACCCATGATCAGGTCCCAGGCGGAGCCGTCGGTCGAGCCGCCGATGTAGGGCCGGTCGTCGGCCGGTACGAGGGACACGGCGGTAGCCCACCAGAAGCTGGCGACAGCCAGCGCGACCGTGGCGAGGGCCAGGTTGACGACCTTCTTCTTCCAGCCGAGCTTCGACGCGTACACGTACACGGCGAAGACGGCCGGCAGGGCGATGTAGCCCTGCAGCATCTTCGTGTTGAAGGCGAGGCCGAAGAGAACCGCGGAGCCGATCAGCGGCAGCAGCTTGTCATTGCGGGTGGCGCGCAGCGCGAGGGCCGCGCCGCCCACCATCAGCAGGACGAGGATGGTGTCGGGGTTGTTGTCCCGGTTGATCGCCACCGTGATCGGGGTCAGCGCCAGGACGAGCGCGGCGATCGCCGCCGCCACGTGCCCGAAGACCCGCTTCACGGAGGAGTGCAGGATCCAGATCGTGCCGAGCGCGGCAGCGATCTCGGGCAACATCATCTGCCAGGTCCCGAAGCCGAAGATCCGGCACGACAGGCCCATGATCATCAGCGCGAAGGGCGGCTTGTCGACGGTGATGAAGTTGCCGGCGTCCAGCGAGCCGAAGAACCACGCCTTCCAGCTCTGCGTGCCGCTGTAGATGGCGGAACTGTAGAAGCTGTTCAGGCTGGATCCGGACAGGTTCCAGGCGTACAGAACGGCCGCCAGGACCAGGATCGCGACCAGCACGGGAAGCGACCAGCGGGGCGCCTTGTCCGGGGGCTCCGCCGCGGGCGGGGCGGCCGGCGGCGGGGAGTCGGGGGACAGGGTGGTGTGGGGGTGTGGATCGGTGGCAGATGTCACCAGTGCACCATGCACAGGACCGATGGGCGTGGACTGTGCCCTACCTGGGTGCCGGCTGTGGCTGGATGAGATACAGGTAAGAGTTCCCGAACACACATACAACTTTCGGACAATCCAGCGAGTCAACTGGTCATGACTCACCGGATATCCAGACGTGCGAGAGCGATCCTGGCGACCCTCGGTGCCGGCATCCTCATACCCGTAGTAGCCGCCGCGACCCCCGCCGCCGCTGCCATCACCCCGACCGTCAGCTGTACGTCCACGAACGCGGCCCTTGCGACGAAGCTCAAGAAGGACATCACCACGGCCCTCGCGAACCGCAGGGGAACCATCGCCGTCGGCCTCTACGACCGCAGCACGAAAACCACCTGCACCCTGCGCAACTCCACCGCCTACGACTCGGCCAGCGTCGTCAAGGTCACCGTCCTCGCCACGCTCCTGTGGGACGCGAAGAAGCACAACCGGTACCTCACCGACCGCGAGGTCTCCCTCACCAAGGCCATGATCACCAAGTCGGACAACGCCGCGACCACCACCCTGTGGCGGCAGTTGGGCCTGACGAAGATCAAGGGCTTCCTCGCCGCGGCCGGCATGACCCAGACCAAGCCCGGCACGAACGGCTACTGGGGCCTGACCCAGATCACGGTCCGCGACGAGCAGAAACTGCTCCGGCTCATCACCGCCAAGAACACGGTCCTGAGTGACAACTCCCGCGCCTACACCCTGAAGTTGATGAGCCAGGTCATCTCGTCCCAGCGCTGGGGCACCCCGTACGGCCACCCCTCCACCGTCACCGTGCACGTCAAGAACGGCTGGCTGCAACGCTCCACGCACGGCTGGCGCGTGCACAGCGTCGGCACCTTCAAGGGCGGCGGCCACGACTACATGATCACGGTGCTCACCCACGGCAACAGCACGATGAGCTACGGCATCAACACGATCCAGGGCGTCGCAAAGGTGATCCACAACGACCTCAGGGCTGCCGGCGGCTGAGCATTAACGGCGCGGCCCACCTGGCGTCATCCACCCGTCCTACGGTGACGCCCATGCGCCTGAGAAACGTACTAGCGACCGTCACCGCCGGCCTCGCGGCGGCCACCTGCCTTTCCGCCGCCGGACCCGCCGACGCGGCGCCCGACGCCACGTCCAACTCCACGGCGGACCACGCCTGCTCCCCCTCCGTCTCCATCGACCGCTTCTCCGACGCGCTCGACAAGACGACGTACGAGGGCACCTTCGTCGGCAACTTCTCCGCGCTCGCCGTGGACCTCCCCCACTCTCAACTTCGTTCGAGCGGGGGGACCCCCACCGCCTCGCTCGCCGCGCTCTCCGACCGCTCGGCGCTGTTCGACCTGGACGCGAAGACCCTCCAGCCGACCGGCGTCGTCGCCCTCGCCGACGAGAACGGCACCGCGCTCGACTCCGAGGGCCTGGTCATCGACCGGGACGGCACCCGTCTGATCAGCTCGGAGACCGAGCCGTCCATCCGCCGCTACTCCCGCGACGGCAAGATCCTCGACCGCCTCCCCGTCCCGGACTCCTTCCTGGTCACCCCGGCCGGACGCGCCACGACCAACCAGACCTTCGAGGGCCTGACCATGTTGCCGGGCGGCCACACGCTGCTCGTGTCGATGGAGTACGCGATCTCGGGCGACACGGCAGGCATCGTCCGCTGGCAGACCTGGGAGCGGAAGGGCGGCCACTTCGTCCTGGGCGCCCAGTACGCCTACCGCACCGACACCGGCCTCGGCGTCCCCGAGGTCGCGGCCACCCCGGACGGCCGCCTCCTCGTCCTGGAACGCGGCTTCACCTCCGGCGTGGGCAACACGGTCCGCCTCTACCTGGCCGACCCGAGCCACGCGACGGACACGAGCACCATCGAGAACCTGACGGGCCAGGACGATGTCCGCCTGGTCAAGAAGACCCTCCTGACCGACATCGCCGAATGCCCGACCCTGGGCGCGACAGCAAAGCAGCCCCAGCCGAACCCCCTCCTGGACAACATCGAGGGCATGGTGATCACGGGCCACACCCACGGAACCCTGCGGGTGCTCCTGGTGAGCGACGACAACCAGAACGCGGTACAGACGACGCGGTTCTATTACCTGAGGGTCCGCACAACGCCCTAAAGGGGCGCGGGGAAGTGCGCGACCAGCCACAACGCACCCGCAGCCGCCACACAACCGCTCCACCCATTTGTTGCAGCGGGATGAAATCCGCCCCCATCCGCGTTGGTGCCTTCCGGAAGATCAGGCCAAAAACCGGAGGGCACCCGCGTGAAAACGCACCAGGGATGGGCACGACGACTGGCGGGCTACGCCTGGCGGTACCCGAAGGACGTCGTCCTGGCCCTCGGCTCATCCCTGGCCGGCATGGCGGTCATGGCGGTCGTCCCCCTGTTCACCAAGGTGATCATCGACGACGTGATCGGCGACCACAGCCGAGGCATGGCCCCCTGGGCGGGCGCGCTCATAGGCGCCGCGATCATCGTCTACGCCCTCACCTACATCCGCCGCTACTACGGCGGCCGCCTCGCCCTCGACGTCCAGCACGACCTGCGGACGGAGATGTTCGGCACGATCACCCGCCTCGACGGCCGCCGTCAGGACGAGCTGTCCACGGGCCAGGTGATCGGCCGCGCCACCAGCGACCTCCAGCTGATCCAGGGCCTGCTCTTCATGCTCCCGATGACCATCGGGAACTTCATGCTCTTCCTGATCTCCCTCGTGATCATGGCGTGGCTGTCCCTCCCGCTCACCCTGGTCGCGGTGGCCGTCGCCCCCGCCATCTGGTTCATCGCCAAGCGCAGCCGCGCCAAGCTGCACCCCGCCACCTGGTATGCCCAGGCCCAGGCGGCGGCCGTAGCAGGCGTGGTCGACGGTGCCGTCAGCGGCGTACGCGTGGTGAAGGGGTTCGGACAGGAGGACCAGGAGACCGGAAAGCTGCGTGAGGTCGGGCGCAAGCTCTTCGCGGGCCGGCTGCGCACGATCCGGTTCAACGCCAAGTACACCCCGGCCCTCCAGGCCGTCCCCGCCCTCGGTCAGGTCGCCATGCTGGCGCTGGGCGGCTGGCTCGCCGTACGCGGGCACATCACGCTCGGCACGTTCGTCGCCTTCTCCACCTACCTCGCCCAGCTCGTCGGCCCGGTCCGCATGCTCGCGATGGTCCTCACGGTCGGCCAGCAGGCACGCGCGGGCACCGAACGCGTCCTGGAGCTGATCGACACCGAGCCGTCGCTGACGGACGGCACCAAGGAGCTGCCCGCCGACGCCCCGGCCACCGTCGAGTTCGACGACGTCTCCTTCGGCTACGAGGACAACCGCCCGGTCCTCCAGGGGCTGAGCTTCGAGATCCGCCCCGGCGAGACCCTCGCCGTCGTCGGCTCCTCCGGCTCCGGCAAGTCCACGGTCTCCCTCCTCCTGCCGCGCTTCTACGACGTCACCCACGGCGCCGTCCTCATCGGCGGCCACGACGTCCGCGAGCTCACCCTCGATTCACTCAGGGCCGCGATCGGCCTGGTCCCGGAGGACTCCTTCCTCTTCTCGGACACGGTCCGCAACAACATCTCCTACGGCCGTCCCGACGCGACCGAGGACGAGATCCTGACGGCCGCTCGCGCCGCCCAGGCGGACCGTTTCATCGCCGAGCTGCCCGAGGGTTACGACACCAAGGTCGGCGAGCACGGCCTCACCCTCTCCGGCGGCCAACGCCAGCGCGTCGCACTAGCCCGCGCGATCCTCACCGACCCGCGCCTCCTCGTCCTCGACGACGCCACCTCCGCCGTGGACGCCCGCGTCGAGCACGAGATCCACGAGGCCCTCAAGCAGGTCATGCAGGGCCGCACGACCCTCCTCATCGCCCACCGCCGCTCCACCCTCAACCTCGCCGACCGCATCGCCGTACTTGACGGCGGCCGCCTCGCCGACCTCGGCACCCACGAGGAGCTCCAGCAGCGGTCGGCCCTCTACCGCCGCCTGCTCACCGACCCGGACGAACTCGGCGGTGTCTCACCCGGCCACGCCCAGCCCGCGTATCCCCAGGAGGACACCTCCGTACGGGACGAGCTGGACGCCGAGTTCGACGCGGAGCGGGGTGTCACTCCGCGACTGTGGGCGGGGGAGCGCGAGCCGCGCGACACCGCCCTCGACGGCATGCCCGCGACCCCCGAACTCCTCGCCCAGGTCGAGGCGTTGCCCCCGGCGGCCGACACCCCGGCCGTAGACGAGGCACGGGCGGTCCGACCGGAGGAGTCGTACGGCCTGCGTCGCCTCCTCCGAGGTTTCGGCCTCCCTCTTCTCGTCAGCCTCGGCCTGGTCGCCGCCGACGCGGGCGTGGGGCTGCTGCTGCCCGTCCTGATCCGGCACGGCATCGACAGCGGCGTCTCGGAACTCGCCCTCGGCGCCGTCTGGGCGGCCTCGCTCCTCGGACTGCTCGCGGTCCTCGTGCAGTGGGCGGCACAGATCGGCGAGACGCGGATGACCGGCCGTACCGGCGAACGCGTCCTGTACGCACTCCGGTTGAAGATCTTCGCCCAGCTGCAACGCCTCGGACTCGACTACTACGAGCGGGAGTTGACCGGCCGGATCATGACGAGGATGACGACGGACGTCGACGCCCTCTCGACCTTCCTGCAGACCGGCCTGGTCACGGCGTTCGTCTCGGTCGTCACCTTCTTCGGCATCATGGTCGCCCTGCTGGTGATCGACGTACAGCTCGCGCTCGTGGTCTTCGCGACCCTCCCCCCGCTGATCATCGCCACGTACTTCTTCCGCAAGGCGAGCGTGAAGGCGTACGAACTGGCCCGTGAGCGCGTGTCGTTGGTCAACGCCGACCTCCAGGAGTCGGTGTCCGGGCTGCGGATCGTGCAGGCGTTCCGGCGCGAGACGGACGGCGGAAGGCGGTTCGCGGAGCGCAGTGACAGCTACCGCCAGGCCCGCATCCGGGGTCAGTGGCTGATCTCGATCTACTTCCCCTTCGTGCAGCTGCTGTCGTCGGTCGCGGCGGCAGCGGTACTGATCGCGGGCTCGGGCCGAGTGGACGCCGCGACCCTCACGACCGGTGCCCTGGTCGCCTACCTCCTCTACATCGACCTGTTCTTCGCCCCCGTCCAGCAGCTCTCCCAGGTCTTCGACGGCTACCAGCAGGCCTCGGTCTCCCTGGGCCGCATCCAGGAACTGCTCCAGGAACCGACGTCGACAAGAGCCGCAGACAAACCACTCGAAGTCCCGTCTCTCAGAGGTGAAATCGCCTTCGAGGAAGTGCACTTCGCGTACGGCGGCGAGGAAGAGGCCCTCGGCGGCGTCGAGTTGAGGATCCCCGCCGGACAGACGGTCGCGTTCGTCGGCGAGACGGGCGCCGGAAAGTCGACGCTCGTGAAACTGGTGGCCCGCTTCTACGACCCGACAGGCGGCCGGGTCACGGTCGACGGCACCGACCTCCGCGCCCTCGACATCACGGCGTACCGCCACCGCCTCGGCGTAGTCCCGCAGGAGGCCTACCTCTTCCAGGGCACCGTCCGCGACGCCATCGCCTACGGCCGCCCGAACGCCACCGACGCCGAGGTGGAGGCGGCGGCCCGCGCGGTAGGCGCCCACGACATGATCGCCACGCTCGACGCGGGCTACCTCCACGAGGTCGCAGAACGCGGCCGCAACCTCTCGGCAGGCCAACGCCAACTGATCGCCCTGGCCCGAGCCGAACTGGTCGACCCGGACATCCTCCTCCTGGACGAGGCGACAGCGGCGCTAGACCTGGCCACGGAGGCTTTGGTCAACCAGGCCACAGACCGCCTGGCAGGCCGCCGCACAACCCTCGTGGTAGCCCACCGCCTGACCACGGCGGCCCGAGCGGACCGGGTCGTGGTGATGGACCACGGCCAGGTCGTGGAGGACGGCACACACGAGGAGCTGTTGGCGGCGGGCGGCCGCTATGCGGCGCTGTGGCGAGCTTTCGTGGGCGAGCCTGTAGGCGCCTGATCTGCAGCTTGCCTAAGGGGCGCGGGGAACTGCGCGACCAGCCCCCACCGGCCCGCGCCAAACGAACTACCCATCCAGCGAAGTACCGTGCAACCTTCCGACACATGTCCTGCGTCCGTACAGCAGTACGTATGTGGCCACGGAATCGGGAGGGACGACAGTGGATAAGCGTGCCAGGGGTGCGATACGACGGCGGCTGGCGCTCGGCGCGGCCCTGCTGAGCGTGTCCGGACTGCTCGGACTCGCCGCACCCGGCAGCGCCCAAGCCGCCGCCTCGTACTGCGACGGACGCAAGGTCAGGACGCTCCCGTTCTCCACAGGCTCCGTGCACGTCTACAAGCGACACGGCCACGTCTGTGCAGTCACCCTGCCAAAGAACCCCGGCACCAAGAGGTTCATGCTGGTCAGCGTGCAGGCGCGCGGAAGCCGTGCCGAAGTCGACCAGGGGAACTACTCGCATCGCGCCGGCCCGGTGGACGTACCCGCCGGCGGCCGCTGCGTCTGGATCAAGGGCAAGGTCGGACGGGGCTCGGTCAGCTCCGGCTGGATCCTCTGCTGACGGGCCGACGACCGGGCCGAGGGTTTTCCCCTGACTCCTCCAACACCTCTGGTGTGCCCCTGAGTTACTCCGATAACTTCCGGCGCACAGCTCTTTCACAGAGGGGGAGGGTGCATGCGCAAGGCGTTCAGATGGCTGCTGGCGCTCACGGTGCTCATAGGCACACTGAGCACGGCCGGGGCGGCCACCGCCGCCGAGCCCAGGACCACCACCGAGGACATCAAGGAACAACTGCTCGCGATACCGGGCATGAGCCTGATCCAGGAGAAGCCGTACACCGGCTACCGCTTCTTCGTCCTCAACTACACCCAGCCGATCGACCACCGGCACCCGTCCCAGGGCACCTTCCAGCAGCGCATCACCGTGCTGCACAAGGACGTCTCCCGCCCGACGGTCTTCGAGACCAGCGGCTACACCGTCTCGACGAACCCCGGCCGCCGCGAGCCGACCCGGATCGTCGACGGCAACCAAGTGGCCATGGAATACCGGTACTTCACCCCGTCCCGCCCCGACCCCGCCGACTGGACCAAGCTCGACATCTGGCAGGCGGCGAGCGACCAGCACCGTATCTTCAAGGCGCTCAAGCCGATCTACGGCAACAAGTGGCTGGCGACCGGCGTCTCGAAGGGCGGCATGACCGCCACCTACTACGAGCGCTTCTACCCGCGTGACATGGACGGCGTGGTCGCCTACGTCGCCCCCAACGACGTGGTGGACAACGAGGATTCGGCGTACGACCGCTTCTTCGCCACCGTCGGCACCAAGGAGTGCCGGGACCGCCTGAACGCCGTACAGCGCGAGGCACTGGTCCGGCGGGAGCCCCTTGAGAAGAAGTACGAGGCGTACGCGGCCGACGTCGGCCTCACCTTCGACACCATCGGCAGCCTCGACAAGGCCTACGAGGCGACGGTCCTCGACTACGTCTGGGGCTTCTGGCAGTACAGCCCCGAGTCGGACTGCGAGACGATCCCGGCGGACGCGAAGAACGCGACCGACGACGACATCTTCAACTCCGTCGATGCGATCGCCGGCTTCTCCTACTACAGCGACCAGGGCCTGGAGCCGTACACCCCGTACTACTACCAGGCGGGCACCCAGCTCGGCGCCCCGACGATCCAATTCCCGTACATCGAGAAGAAGTTCATCCGCTACGGCTACCTGCCCCCGCGGAACTTCGTGCCGAGGTCGATCCCGATGCGGTTCCAGCCGGGAGTCATGCGTGACGTGGACGGCTGGATCCGCCACCACGCCAACCACATGATCTTCGTCTACGGCCAGAACGACCCCTGGGGCGCCGAACGCTTCCGCCCCGGCCGCGGTTCACACGACTCGTACGTCTTCACCGCTCCCGGCATGAACCACGGCGCGAACGTCGCGGGCCTCGTCGCGGACGACAACACCCTCGCCACGGCCCGCATCCTGGAATGGGCCGGCGTCGCCTCCGCGGCGGTTCAGGCGAACCCGTCGGTGGCGAAGCCGCTGGCGAAGTACGACGCCAAACTGGACAAGCGGGACATCGAGCGCGAGCCGACGCTGCGGCCGTAACGCGTAACGCGTAACGAGTAACGAGTCCTCCGGTTCAACGGCGGGTCGGGAGTGGTGCCCGGCCCGCCATCAGCCGGTTGACCAGGGCCAGCAGCAGGTCCCGGCTCGCCAGTCGTTGCCTCAAGTCGCCCATGAGGATGGGGACGTTCGGGTCGAGGTCGAGGGCCTCCCTGACCTCGGGCACGGTGCGGTCCTGGAGTCCGTCGAAGCAGTTGACGCCGACGACGAACGGGACGCCGCGGCTCTCGAAGAAGTCGATCGACGCGAAACTGCTCTCCAGACGGCGGGTGTCCGCGAGGACGATGGCGCCGAGGGCCCCCTGCACCAGGTCGTTCCACATGAACCAGAAACGTTCCTGCCCCGGTGTGCCGAAGAGATACAGGACGAGCTGCGAACTCACCGTGATCCGGCCGAAGTCCAGCGCCACGGTCGTGGTCGTCTTGTGCTCCACCCCGGCGAGATCGTCCACGCCGAGGCCCGCCACGGTCAGCTGCTCCTCCGTGTGCAGGGGCGGAATCTCGCTCACGGACCCGACCATGGTGGTCTTGCCCACGCCGAACCCGCCCGCGATCAGGATCTTCACGGCGGCGGGCGCCGCGATCGTGTTGCTCGCCGATCCGGGTGCCCCGGTCTGCTGTTCGTCAGAGTCTGAGTAGGGCATCCTTCACCGCCTGAAGAAGAATCATGTCGGGTTCCTGTCCCACGGTGACCGTGAGCGGTGGCCGGGCCGTCACCCTGCCCAGCACGAGCAGGTCGTCGACGAGGATCTTGGTCACCGCGACGGGCAGGTTCAGCCCGGCGGCGACCTCGGCGAGCGCCACGGGGGTGCGACACTGCCTCAGGATCAGCCGGTGCTCGGGTTGCAGACCCCGGTCGGTGTGCTGGCCGCCGGGCACGGCGACGGTGGCGATCACGGTGATGAGGGTGAGGTCGTCCCGCGCCGAGGCCGTACGCCCCTGGGTGATCGTGTACGGCCTGACGAGGCTCTCCACCGCGTCATCGGCAGCGTCGTCCTCCGCCGCGTCGGCCCAGTGGTTCACTCACGTCCACCGCCCTCCGTATGCCCCGCGACGTGCCCCACGACACGGATCTCGGTGCCCAGATGCTGCCCCACCTGCTGTACGAGGGTGTCCATCGCGACGGCCATCACCTCGGCGTCCACCTCCTGGTCCGCGACGACGGCCAGGTGGGTGCCCCGGCCCGCGTTGCTGATGAACAGCCACAGCTCGTCCAACTCGACGATGACCTGGTGGACCGCACCACCGCCGAAGACCTCGCCGACCCCGCGGGCCAGGCTCTGCTGACCGGTGGCGATGGCGGCCAGACGTTCGGCGTCGACCCGGGCGATGCTGCTGGACTGGCTCACAACCAGCCCGTCGTCGGACAGCACGACGGCGTTCCGGGTGCCCGGCACCTGGTCGACCAGACGGTCGAGCAGCCAGTCGAGGTCGGAGTTGGTGGCAGTGGTTCGCAGAGTCATCGTCCGTCTTCCTTGCGGGTCCCGTCGGGTCCCGGTGCGGGCTGGATGGGCTGGTGGTGGTTGGTCCGGGTGTCGGGGTCGGGGTAGGCGTCGGGCCTGAGCCGGGCCGTGCGGGACTGGCGCTGGAAGGCACCGACGGTGGCGCCGGAGCGGGCCCCGGTCCGCCGGGGGAGTGGCTGGACCACGCCCGGGCCGGTGCGCGGCGGCTCGGTGTACGAGGGGGGAGGCTGCCGGAGTTCGGTGGCGAGGCTGGCCTGCTTCACGCGCCGGGGCAGCGGGTTCGTGGAGGCCGGCGTGTTGGTGGCGGCCGGGGCGGTGCGGGCCGGCGGCTCGATCCAGGGGCCGATGAGCGGGCGCGTGAACGTGTCCTGGTCGCCGGGGTAGTTCCGCGCCTGGGGGCCGGGGTGATCACCCACCGAACCGGGCTGGGCCGTGCCGTGCAGGGCGAACTGGTCGGGGAAGGGAACGGAGTCCGACAGGGGCTCCTCCGGGAGCGGACCGCCGTCGGATATCAGCTCGCCCGGCACCAGGACGACCACCCGGGTGCCCCCGAAGGACGAGGGCCGCAGCTCGACCTGGAGTCCCAGGTTGGCGGAGAGCCGGGCGACGACGTACAGGCCGAGCCGGGCGTCGTCGGCGCGGGACATCACGTCCATGCGGGGCGGGTCGGCCATCAGCCGGTTGGCCTCGGCGTACTGCGCGGGCTCCATGCCCATGCCGCGGTCCTCGATCTCGATCGCGACACCGCGCCCCACCTGGGACGCGGTCACCTCGACCGGGGTCGGCGGCCGGGAGAACGACACCGCGTTCTCCATCAGCTCCGCCAGCACGTGCACCATGGGGCCGACGGCCCGCTCGGACAGCCAGGTCTCGCCGTCGGTGTCGATGCGGATGCGCCGGTAGTCCTGCACCTCGCCCTGCGCGGAGCGCATGACGTCAAGCAGCAGTACGGGCCTGCGCCAGCGGCGCTGCGGCTGCCCGTTGCCGAGGATCACCAGGTTCTCCTCGTAGCGGCGCAGCCGGGCCGCCAGGTGGTCGAGGTCGAAAAGGCCCTCAAGGACCTCGGGGTCCTCGTGCCGCCGCTGCATCTCGCCGAGACGTTTCAGCTGCATGCCGATCAGCAACTGGGTGCGCCTGGCGATGCGTTGCAGCAGCCGCTCGAAGCCGCGGTACAGCTCGACCTCGCGTACGGCGGTCTCCAGGGACGTGGCGCGGGCCTGGTTGAGGGCCTGGCCGAGCTGGCCGAGTTCGTCGTCGCCGTAGCGGATCTCGGGCAGTTCGGCGTCGGTGTCGACCTTCTCGCCCTGGCGCAGCCGCTCCACCAGTCCTGGCAGGCGGGTCTGCAGCTCCAGGGCCTCGGAGCGGAGCGCGAAGATCCGGCGGCGCAGGATGCCGGTCAGGCGCAGCGAGATCAGCAGCATCAGCAGCACGGCCGCGCCACTCACGGCGCTGTTGATCATCATGTTCGTCATCAGGCCGTCGAGTTCGTCCTCGGTGGAGGCGACGATGTCGGCGGAGTAGGCGGCGCGGGCCTGTGACAGCCCGGGGATGATCTCGCCGAGGCTCTGCTGCCACTGCCCGCCCACCGCGGCGGCCACGGCGGTGCGGCCGGAGCCGTCGACGTTCTCGGAGTTGAGGAGGTTCTGCTCGATCCTGGTCTTCTGCTTCCAGCCGGTGCCGGCCAGCACACCCTGGTACGCCTTGGCCCGCGCGGCGGTCAGCTGCGGCAGGACCTTGTCGTCGAAGATGTGGTCCTGAGCGCCGATCACGCCGGCGAGCTGGAAGCGCTGCGCGCTGGTGAGACGGCCGCTCGCCGCCCCGGCGGCGATGATCGCGTCCTCGCGCGAGATCATCTCCAGGCCCCACTGCGCGTCGAGCAACGGCCGGACGAGGATGGTCTGTTCGGCGAAACCGATGTTGCTGAAGTCCTCGAACAACCCCATGTTCGAGGCGATGATCGCGGTGTACTCGTCGTACGTCTCCTGCTGTTCCGCGGACCCCTGGTCCACGGCGCTGCGGTCGTCGGGCAGCTTCCGCAGGCCCTGGTCGAGCTTCTGGAAGGCCTCGGTGAGCGACGCCGGGACCGAGCCGGACAGGGCCTGGACGCTCTGTACGGACTTGTCGGTGAGCCGGCGCTGATTCTTCAGTTCGGACTTGTCCGCCCCGGGATCGGCGAGCGCCGCCGCGCTCAGCCGTCGTTCGGCCTGCAAATTGGTGAAGATACCGAGCAGGGGTGGGCCGAAGCTCTTGGCGGACTCGTTCCGGTCGCTGATGTTGTGCCAGTCTGCGTACAACTGGCGGGAGTTCACCAATCCCAGGGCGACCAGCGCGAGGCAGGGCACCAGAGCCAGCGCGAGCAGGATCGTCCGCAGGGACAACCGGCGCTTCGGAGAGGTCACTTGCCCTGTTTGCTGTCGTGCGTGGAGTGCCACTGAGGTCCCCGACGTGTGAGTGATGACGGACTGCCCGGAAGCAGGTTGTCCGCGCCATAACAGAGGGGAGCCTACCGACTCGATAATTGATCTCAATAGTTGTTCGTCGGGTTAGTGACGTATCTCCGGGTGCGGGATAATTCGGAATTGATCATTCCGGCGTCGAGCTTTTGAAACGCGCGCACATCGACCTGTTCCGGGTCGCCGCGTCGCACGGATCGTGTCCGTGGTCCGGGAATGCGGGGGCGGGTTTCCTCGCGCCCGAGGGCACGCCGGTCGGCCTGGGCGGTCCGATGCCCGTGCACATCGCTCTGGTGTGCACGGGGCGGTGTCGTCCGTCGCCGGATCGGGTGTCCTTGGGCGCGCCGTCCGATCGCCACGGCGGCAGCGTCGTGGCGAGTCGTCTTGCGCATTGTGCCGGTGAGGGGCTTTTGCCAGTGCTGGGCGCCCCACTTGGAGGTGTAGGCCGGGTCGACCGCGCTCGTGCCGAAGTCCAGGTCCTCCACTGCGATCGCCTTCACCCCGCAGGATTTGGCCCAGTGGAGCAGCCTCGTACCGGCTCACACCGGGCGGGCGCAGCCCACCGGCTCCTTGCCGCCTAGCTGCACGTACAGCGCGGTCGTCGCGGGACACTCGGTGCGCTTGGCGACCGCCTTGGTCACCTCGTACTCCGGTTTCTTCTCGCCCTTGCCGTCGCACGCCGTCTCGCGGACCTCGCCGCTGCCCGAGCCGTACACGCAGTCGCCGACGATGGTGCGGGGACCGCCCCCGCCACCGGGATCGCCGGGATGAGGCGGCTCCAGGTTGCGCATACAGGCGTAGCCCTGAGGCACCGCGCCGTCGCCGTCCTCGTCGCCCGAGGCGCCCTGTTCGCTGATGTGCAGAACGAAGTCGGTGGTCGCCGGGCACACCGGCCCCTCGCCCACCTTGCCGTCATGGCGTGCCACGACCCGCGCGGCGGCCCGCTCACTGGTGCACGGCACCTCGGTGAAACTCGTCGTGCCGAAGGAACTGCACTCGTCGACCGCGAGGAACACCGCCCCGTAGCCGGACGGCTGCGTCGAGGTGACGCTGCTGCCGGAGGGCCGGTCGTCGGCGGTGGTCTCGTCGTCGCCCGCCCCGGACGACGACCCCTGGCACCCCACCAACAGGGCGACGAACAGCGCGAGCAGTGCGCACACCACGCTCACGGAACTTCTCTCACGCATCGCGATCCCCCCGGATACCCCCGCCCAGCGTGACCCGCCGTGGCAGGCGCACGCCAGACATGCGGGGTGCTTTGCGTAAGTTGGTGGTGGTGCGCCGGTTGTACGTCGTACCTCCCGTACGCACCCTGTCTAGCTCATCCCGGGTAGCTGAGCCCGTACCCGATGGGATACAGCACCTTCGCCGGATCGTCGGCCCGCTGCACCGGCACCGGCAGTTTCCCGCGCGGCTCCACCCGCCCCGCGATCACCCGTACCGCCGCGCGCAGCTCGACGTCGGTCCAGGAGTACGACGCCAAGTAGGCGGGCACGCCGGGCAGTTGAGCCACGTCGTAGGGATTGCGGACGGCGATCGCGACGACCGGTTTCCCGGTAGCGACGAGCTGTTCGACGAGCGTCTTCTGGGAGGAGGCAGCGGTGACGTTGTATGTCCCGACGACCACGGCGTCGACATCGCCCGCCGCCGCGACGGCCTTGGCGATGGTGGTGTCGGAGGGGGCCGTACCGGTGGAGAGGGCGGTGGCCGTGAAGCCCAGTTCGGTGAGGGCGGCGGCGAGCACTCCGGTGGGCGGTCCCGTCGTACCGGACGGGGAGGCGGGGTCGGCGCCGACGACGAGCAGCTTGGGGTGCTCGGCGGCGGACAGGGGCAGCAACCCGCCCTCGTTGACCAGCAGGGTCGTCGTCCGTTCGGCGATCCGGTCGGCCGCCCTGAGGTGGGCCGGGGTGCCGACTGTGCGGGTGACGCCGCTCTGGCTGACGTAGGGATCCTCGAACAACCGCATCTTCGCCTTGAGCCGCAGTACCCGCAGGATCGACTCGTCGAGCCGTGCCTCGGTGAGCTCGCCGCCCTTGACGGCGTTCAGGACGGCGTTCCAGGCGGTGGGCAGGTCGGGCGGGTTGAGGAGCTGGTCGACACCGGCCTTGAGCGCGAGCACGGGTACGCGGTCGTCGCCGTACTTGGTCCGTACGCCCTCCATGCCGAGCGAGTCGGTGACGACGACCCCGTCGTAGCCGAGCTCCTCGCGCAGGATGCCCGTGAGGATCGGGTGGGAGAGGGTCGCCGGGTCGCCGGAGTCGTCGAGGGCCGGGACCATGATGTGCGCGGTCATGATCGAGTCGATGCCTGCCCGGACGGCGGCCCGGAAGGGGACCGCGTCCAGCTCCTCCCACACCTCGCGGCTGTGCGTGATGACGGGAAAGCCGTAGTGGCTGTCGACGGCGGTGTCCCCGTGCCCCGGGAAGTGCTTGGCGGTGGCGGCGACACCGGAGGC
The DNA here is from genome assembly GCF_058544905.1 of Streptomyces sp. JLBG701. Lineage (NCBI taxonomy): Bacteria > Bacillati > Actinomycetota > Actinomycetes > Kitasatosporales > Streptomycetaceae > Streptomyces > Streptomyces sp. JLBG701. The sequence continues at coordinate 4,221,795 of NZ_CM178588.1, read as the reverse complement.
CTGGTACCCCTTCACCTCGGCGGCGACCAGCCCCGCCACCGCGTCCGCGTCGGCACCGAAGGAACGTACGCCGATGACCGGGTTGGCCGGGTTGACGTTCACGTCGGCGACGGGGGAGTAGTCCTGCCGGATGCCGATGGCGCGCAGCTCGGCGCCGGAGATCCGCCCGAGGGTGCGGGCGTCGGCGCGGGACCGGCCCGCCCCGATGGCCATCGCGCCCGGGAAGAGCGTCGCGGGCTCGCCCACCCGGCAGACGATGCCGTGCTCCTGGTCGGTGGAGATCAGCACGGGCAGCCCGCGCGGCCGGTCGAGGGAGGCCTGCTGGATCCCGTTGCTCAGGTCCGCGATCTGGTGCGGGTCGCGGGTGTTGTGGGCCCAGGTGAAGTAGATGATGCCGCCGACGCGGTACCGGGCGATCAGCTCGGCGGCCGTGCGGACGCCGATCTCCTTGAGGTTGGCCTCGATGTCGGCCTGGTCGGGAGCGGTGGCGGAGTGGCCGTAGACCCGCATCACGAAGAGCTGGCCGACCTTCTCTTCCAGCGTCATACGGGAGATGAGGGCGCGGTGTTTCTTGTCGTCGTAGCTGCTGCCGGCCTGTGCGGGGGTGCCGATCGCCAGGGCCGCGGTGACGCCCGCTGTGGCGGCGAGGACGGTACGTCTGGAGGGCACGTGCGCTCCTTCCGGAGGTGATCCGCTGAAGGAAACTTCCGAGGAGTCACCAATATCCGGGAAGTTTCTGCCAGTCAAGGGAGTGCACAGTAACGCGGACGGGGCCGGGACCCGGGAATGACGGGAATAGCAGAAATGACAGGAATGAGGGGGAAGACGAGAAGGAGGGGCCGTCATCGGCGCTGTTGGAGGGGGGCGCGCCGATGACGGCGTGCTGCCGGCCGCAGTACGGCGGAGAGGGTAAGTCAGCGATCGCAGCCAGCAGCGAGGCCGACACCGCACGGCGGTGACTCTCCGGCAGCATGCTGTTTGGACGAAGTCGGGTGGGGGTGGGTTCCCCCAAGGCGGCCGATTCCCGGAAGTTGGTGGGCCCGTGCTCAACGGGACGGGTGCGCCGACGGCTTGGGCCGTTGGCCCTGCATCTTGGGCCAATGGTGTTGCGGAGTGCGCACGGAGGGTAGGCGTCCGTGGCCGATTTAGGGATCGACTCTGTGGTCCATCCCGTGGACGCGCTCGCGCGGAACGCGACCGTCGGCCGATCATTACGGCATGCCCGTAGTCGACATCCCCGGTTCCAAGTCCATCACCGCCCGCGCGCTCTTCCTGGCGGCGGCGGCCGACGGGGTCACGACCCTCGTACGCCCGCTCCGCTCCGACGACTCCGAGGGCTTCGCGGAAGGCCTGCTGGCCTTGGGCTACCGGGTCGGCCGGACCCCGGACACCTGGCAGATCGACGGCCGCCCGCAGGGCCCGGCGGTGCCGGAGGCGGACGTGTACTGCCGGGACGGCGCGACGACGGCACGCTTCCTCCCGACCCTGGCGGCAGCGGGGCGTGGCACGTACCGCTTCGACGCGTCCCCCCAGATGCGCCGCCGCCCGCTCCTGCCGCTCACCCAGGCCCTGCGGGACCTGGGCGTGGACCTGCGGCACGGCGGCGAGGAGGGCCACCACCCGCTGACGGTAGAGGCGGCGGGAGTGGAGGGCGGCGAGGTGACGCTGGACGCGGGCCAGTCCTCGCAGTACCTGACGGCGCTGCTCCTGCTGGGCCCCCTGACCCGAAAGGGCCTGCGCATCCGGGTCACGGACCTGGTCTCGGCCCCGTACGTGGAGATCACGATCGCGATGATGCGGGCGTTCGGCGCGGAGGTGGGCCGGGAGGGCAACGTGTTCGTGGTCCCGCCGAGCGGCTACCGCGCCACGACCTACGCGATCGAACCGGACGCCTCGACCGCGAGCTACTTCTTCGCCGCGGCAGCGCTGACGGGCGGCGAGGTGACGGTCCCCGGCCTTGGCGAGGGGGCGCTCCAGGGAGACCTGGGCTTCGTGGACGTACTGCGCCGGATGGGCGCGGAGGTGGAGATCGGCGCGGAGGGCACGAGGGTCAGGGGAACGGGCCGGCTGCGAGGCCTGACGGTCAACATGCGGGACATCTCGGACACGATGCCGACACTGGCGGCAATCGCCCCGTTCGCCTCGGGCCCGGTCCGCATCGAGGACGTGGCGAACACCCGGGTCAAGGAGTGCGACCGCCTGGACGCCTGCGCGGAAAACCTGCGACGGCTGGGGGTGGAGGTGGAGACGGGGCCGGACTGGATCGAGATCCGACCGGGTGCGGTTCCTACTGGCGCCGAGATCAAGTCGTACGGCGATCATCGCGTCGTGATGTCGTTCGCGGTGACGGGGTTGCGGGTGCCGGGTCCGGGCGTTTCGTTCGACGACCCGGGGTGCGTACGGAAGACCTTCCCGGGGTTCCATGAGGCGTTCGCGGAGCTGAGCACCAAGCTGCCGCGCCAGGACGGTGCGCGGGGTCGGATGCGTACGGGAGACTTCCCCGGATTTTGAAGGCAGTTGAAGGCAGTTGAAGGCGGTTGGTGGATTCGCGAAGGAGTGTGGGGGAGTTGGGCTTCCAGCTGGAGGGGCCGGTTCTGGAGGGTGCGCTCGTGCGCCTGGAACCGCTGGATCACAGCCACGCGGCCGACCTCGCTACGGCGGCGGAGGAGGACCGCGATTCGTACGAGTTCACCTGGGTGCCGCGGGCGGACGAGGTCGTCCGGTACATCGACGCGCAGCTGGCCCGCGCCGCGACCGGAATGCTCGCGCCCTACGCGCAGGTGGCGAAGTCCTCCGGGCGGGCGGTCGGCGCGACCTCCTTCTGGGAACCCCGGTTCTGGCGGTCGCAGGACCAACTCGACGCCATCGAGGTGGGCTTCACCTGGCTCGCGAGGTCGGCCCAGGGCACAGGCGTGAACGCCGAGTCCAAACTGCTGCTGTTCCGCCACGCCTTCGAGGAATGGGACGTGGCCCGCGTCGACCTGAAGACCGACGCCCGCAACACCCGCTCCCGCGCCGCGATCGAACGAACGGGCGCCCGCTTCGAGGGCGTCCTGCGCAACTGGTCCCGCTCCTGGGCCCCGGGTGAGGACGGTCGCCTCCGGGACTCCGCGATCTACTCGGTCACGGCGGGGGAGTGGCCGGGGTGCCGGGCTCTGTTGGAGGAGCGGGTTGCGGGGAGGGTTGTGAGTTGAACCGGGTGGCGGTGTCGGCGCGTTGAGCGGGCAGTGGAGGGAAGCGCAACGTCGTCTTTGAGGAGCTGCCGTGTTCGACGAGGAAGATGATGAGCTACGGGACCTGAGGAATCGCCTGACCGACGTCCTCACCGACCTCCCACAACGCCAGGCCTTCTTCGCCGACCAACTGCTCTACGAAGTGGAGGGCAGCGACAGGGAGTTGGCCTACCGGGCGATGAAGGACATGGAGAGGACGGGCGTACTCGTCCCGACCAACTCCACCAACTCCACCAACTTCTCGGACCGCGACCCAGCCTTCGGCCGGAGAGAGTTCCAGGTCGACGCCGAGGCCCTGAATCGTTACAAGGCCTGGCTGGAGCCGGCGCCGGCCTACGAGGCGTCCTCCAACGACACGCTCTTGCTCGCATCGCCTGGGGCCCAAGCCCAAGGGCAGGGTCAACGGGAAGGGCATGGCCAAGACCAAGACCAGGACCAAGGTCCTGCCCTGAGCCAGAACTTCGCCAAAGTCCTCAGCGAAGTCTCCCAGCGACGGCCCTTCTTCCCCGACCAGCTCCTCTACGAGCTGGAGGGCAGCGACGGTATCGACAGGCAACAGGCACACAAGGTCATGGAACAGATGGCCAGAGCGGGCGTCCTGGTCCCGGCCAACCCCGCGGACCGCGACCGCCCTTTCGCCGAGAGACAGTTCTACGTCAACCACCAGGCCCTGCAACGCCATACGGGCGCCGGAGACCAGTACTCCGTGGCTTCAGCGGCCGCGCTCCGGTCGCCGGGCGCCACGAGGGTACGTCCGCCGCAGCCGCTGAGCCCTAACAAGCCGCCCACCCTCAACAGCCGCCCCCTCACTTCCCCCGGACAGGGAACGGGGCAGGCCCGCCGCTGAAACGGAGTTCATCGGCACCGTCGGGGCCACTCGCTTCTTTGCCAGTGTCGTGCTTCCACGGCCCGCATCAAGGGCGCTCCCTACGGTCGCGTCGGCTACGCCGGTGGCCCTGCGGGCCACCCTTGACCCGGTCCGCTCCAGCACGGGTGAGAAGCGAGCGAGCGGCCGGGAAAGCGGGGGTCCCGGGTGGGTTGGCGGCAGCCGTGGGCTGGGCTGCGGGCCGGGGGTGGCGGGCGCGCTCGCGCCTCGCCTGCATGCCGGATCGGCTTAGCGGCGAGCGGCTGGTGGGGAGTGGGGGTGCGTGCTGGGTTCGGTGGCGGCATGCGAGGGGGGCGGCTTGGAGGCTTCCGCCGCCTTCGGATCTGCTGGGGTCGGCACGACGCGCGACGACATCCACGAAGTGAACGAAGCCTTCCTCGGCCTCGCCACCTGCGTCATGACCCACCGACACCAAAGTGGGCAGCCAGCTGACAACTTGAGCCGGCCCCGGTCGTCAGCTTGGGTTTGATCGCTCGCTGCGATATTCGGTCGCTGTCTTCTGGGCCCGCTGATAGACATGGGCGATGGCGGGTGACGATTCCAGCGGATCTCAAGCAGGGCAGTCGGGACTGATCGTGAGGGTTCCTGAGGCGGAACCTGCTGTTCGATCGTGGCGGGACCGGCTGGACTTCTCCGCCCGTGTCGGTGTTCCGGCGCATGTCACCGTGCTCTTCCCGTTTCTCGACGAGAGCCGCATCGACAGTGACACCTGTGCTGCCATCGGTGAGGTGATCGGGCGGCACAGGTCCTTCGAGGCCCGGTTCGAGCACTGCGGGCGGTTCCCAGGGGTCCTATATCTCGTCCCCGAGCCGGACACATCGTTTCGCCGGCTCACGGAGGCGATCGCAGATCGGTGGCCGGAGACCCCGCCGTTCGGAGGGCAGTTCGACGACATCGTCCCGCATCTGACCATCGCCCAGGGTCAACACGATGCCGTCCTGGACGAAGCCGAGTCCGACCTTCGCGGCCGGCTTCCCATCACTGCCCACGTATCGGCGGTCGATCTCATGGTCCATGACGGATCGCGTTGGCAACAGCGGTCGTCGTTCGCGCTCAGTTGAAAGCGTCTGTCATGCAGTCCGCCCGGCAGCTGGCGGCCTCGTAGCGTACGGGAATGCGCACTTGAGCAGTGCGCGGATGTACGCCTCTGTCTGTAGCAGCCCGTGTACCAGCTGAGTGCTGTACGACGACACACTCAGCGCCTCCTGCTCCAGCCGAACGAACCCCTGGAAGTACTCGGGATACCGCTCCAACCGCAAATACTTGGACGCCACTTCAGGCCGAGGGCTCCTCCTCGTCGAGGCACTCTCCGACGCCTGGGAGGTCCGGGGCCGCGAGTTCGGCAAGACCGTGTGGGCCCGCGTCGTCAGAGGCTGACCAACTCGCCGGCGGACAGCCGAAGTTGCTCCCGCACCACCCCCAACACCGGATCCCCCTCCGCCCCCGCCCGTACGGCCGCGAAGACGTTCCGCGACGGCGGCACCCCCTCCGTCGACAGCAGAGCGAGCCGCCGATGGGCGTACAGCGGCTGCACCAACCGCGGAATCAACGCCACTCCCTGCCCCGCCTCGACGAGCGCCGCCAACGCCCCCCAGTCGTTCACGGCATGCCGAATATCCGGCGTGAAACCGGCCGCCGCGCACACGGAACGCGCCACCGCACCACAACAACTCCGCGCGTCACCGACGATCCACGCGTCCGTGGCCAGGTCACGCAACGCCACCAAGCCACGCCCGGCAAGGCGATGGTCGGCCGGAACCGCGACATCGAGAACATCGGTGAACAGGTCGAGGCGGCTGTAGCGGCGGTCGGTATGCGGCGGCGCGGCGGCGAAGTCCACGGCGACGGCCAGGTCGACGTGCCCCGAGTCGAGCGCGGTGAAGAGGTCCGGCGGCTCGGCCTCGACCACGTCGATACGGACATGAGGCAGCCGATCACCCAGCGCGCTCAACGCCCCCGGGAGCAGCCCCAGGATCCCGCTGGAGAAGCACCCGATGGTCACCGACCCCCGCCCGCCCTCCCCGTACGCCGCCAAGTCGGCCCGCGCCCGCTCCAGTTGGGCCGCGATCAGATCGGCGTGGGTGAGCAGGAGCCGCGCCTGCCCGGTCAGCCGTACGCCCCGCCCGTCCCGCTCGGTCAGTGGCGCGCCCACCTCTCGGGCGAGGGCAGCGATCTGCTGGGAGACGGCGGAAGGGGTCAGATGGAGCGCCTCCGCCGTCCTCGCCAAACTGCCCCGCCGCTGAAGCTCCCGCAGAACGGCCAGTCGACGCAGGTCGACAGTGAAGGAATCGCTTACCTGTTCCACCGTGAAAGATTAACTGGACCGAACGCCCGCCGACCGGAAACCATCGAACCCATGACCACCACGACCACCACGACCAAGACGACCACCACGACCAAGACGACCACCACGCGCGCCTTCCTCATCCTCCACGGCTGGCAGAACCACCGCCCCAAGAACCACTGGCAACACTGGCTGGCCGACCGCCTCACCGAACTCGGCCACCACGTCACCTACCCGCAGTTGCCCGACCCCGACGACCCCACCCTGGAGGTATGGCTGGACGAACTGGCCCGCCACCTCGCCGACCTGCCCGACGCCTCAAAGAGGGTCGTACTCGCCCACAGCGCCTCAGCCGTGCTGTGGCTGCACGCAGCCGCCCGGAGGATGCCCGGACTCGGCGACGTGGACCGCGTCCTCCTCGTAGCCCCGCCCTCCGCCTCCGTACTCCGACAGCACCCGGAGATCGCCGAATTCGCCCCGCCCGTCCCGGAGTTCACCCTGCCCGGCCCCACCCGTCTCGTCGCGGGCGACGACGACCCGTACTGCCCGGAAGGCGCCGAAACCGTCTTCGGCACCCCCCTCGGCATCCCCACCGACCTCATCCCCGGCGCCGCACACCTCGACCTGGACGCGGGCTACGGCTCATGGCCCGCCGTACTGGCCTGGTGCCTGGACGAGACAGGATCCACGAAGCTCACGGCCAGGGAGGATGAATAGTCACGCCGACTCATTGAGCAGCCGCGCCAGATGATCCCGCCCGGCGCCCAGCAGCCCCGCCAGCGGCGCAGCCCCCTCGTACCACCGCTTCTCGTACTCCCAACACAGCCAGCCGTCCCAGCCGTGTCGCGAGAGGACCTCGACGCACTCGGTGAGGGGGAGGACGCCGGTGCCCAGTGGCAGCGGAGTCGTGTCGGTGGCGGAGGCGATGTCCTTGACCTGGACGTAGCCGAGGTAGGGGGAGAGGGCGGCGTAGGTCTCGGAGGGCTGTTCGCCGCCGAGCCAGGTGTGCATGACGTCCCAGAGCGAGCCGACCTGGCGGTGGCCGACCAGGCCCAGGACACGGATCGCGGCGGCGCCGGTGCGGTGGGAGTCGTGGGTTTCGAGCAGGATGCGTACGCCAAGGTCGGCGGCGTATTCCGCGGCGGTGCCCAGGCGCCGGGCGGCCGTCGCGTCGGCCTCCGCCGAACTCTGCAACTTCGGGTCGGCGCCCGGGAAGACCCGTACGAAGGGCGCGCCCAGGTCGCGGGCGAGGCCGAGGAGGTCACGGATCTCCTCGATCACCGGCTCGTCCTCGCCAGGTGCCGCCACGCGCGCGTACCCGGCCACGCCCAGGATCTCCACGCCCGCTGCCTTGAACTCGGCTGCCACGTCGGTCCGTTCGGGCTGGCTGAGGCCGGGGTGCACCGGCTCCTCCGGGTGAGCGCGCAGCTCTACGCCGTGGTAGCCGTGGGTGGTCGCGAGGTGCAGTACGTCCGTGATGGGCAGACCTGGGACGCCTAGGGTGGAGAACGCCAGTTTCATGTGCCGGACCCTACTCGTTACTCCACGGTCCCGTGCAGGTCCAGACGCCAGTCCTGGCCCACCAGATCCTTGCCGAAGGAGCGGTGCGGTTTCTCGGCGACGAGGACGAAACCGTGGCGCTGGTAGATGCGGCGGGCGGCGGCGAGGACGTCGTTCGTCCAGAGGACGAGCTCGCGGTAGCCGACGCCGCGCGCGAAGTCGATGACGGCCGTGACGAGCCGGTCGCCGATGCCGAGGCCGCGCGCGTCCGGTTCGGTGAGCAGCAGTCGCAGCCGGGCCGCGCCCGGGGCCTCGTCCCGTACGCACATCACGCAGCCGACCGCCCGCCCGTCCAGCTCGGCGATCCACACCCGTTCCAGGTGGGGATCGTGATCCTCCGCGAAGTCGGCGACGATCCGGGCCACCAGCCCCTCGTAGTCGGTGTTCCAGCCGTACTCGGCCGCGTACAGCGCGGCATTGCGCTGAACGATCCAGCCGAGGTCGCCGGGGCCCGGTTCGCGCAGGACGACGTCCTCGGGGCGGGGTGCGCGGCCGTCGGAGAGGATCGTGCGCACTGTGCGCATCGCCTCGGAAAGACGGGGGCGGTCGGCCGGCGGCACGGACGCGAGCAGCGAGCCGACTGCCTCGGTCGCCCGCTCGGCCAGCAGATCGGCGGTCTCGCGCCCGCGAGGCGTGAGCGTGACCCGCCGCCGGCGTGGGTCCTGCCGGGACGGGGCCCGCTCGACCAGCCCGTCCTGCTCGAACTTGTTGAGGATCCGGCTCAAGTAACCAGCGTCCAGGGAGAGTTCGGCACGGAGATCGGCCGCGTCCGTACGAGGGGAGTGCGCGAGTTCGTACAGGACGCGGGACTCGGTGAGGGTGTAGGGGGCGTAGAGGTGGCGGCTGTAGTCGAGGGCGCCGATGACGTTCGTATAGAAGCGGTTGAAGGCGCGGATGTCCTGGACGGTCATGATCGTCGACCCCCGGATGGTTGACTCAGTCAGAGATACCGTCGGGTCCGAGCGTAGGACGCCGGGGTCCGACCCGTCCATGCCCGTGCCGCATTCCTCTGGGGCTACGCCTCGGTGACCAACTTGAGCCGTCTGGGGGGCCGTGCCTTGACGTCGCCGGTCCTGGCGCACCTCTCAAACGCCGGTCCAGGCAATCTCAGCCCGTCCGGCGTTTGAGGACGAGGCCGTTAAGGCCGAAGGGGGTCCGGGGGCGCAGCCCCCAGGGACGCGCACCCCCACCCACCCGCAGGCTCAACCCCGCGGCACCCCAGAAGACCCCCGAACCATCAACTCCCCCCGAACCGTAGCGATCCCCCCAGGCGGCGGCTCCTCCCGCCCCATCGCGATCCGCCCGGCCCGCGCCCCCGCCTCCGCCAACGGCAACCGCACGGTCGTAAGGGCAGGCACCGCATCGATACTGAACGGCAGATCATCGAACCCGGCCACCGAAACGTCCTCCGGAATCCGCAGCCCAGAGTCCCGCAGGGCCGCACACGCCCCCAGCGCGACGGAGTCGTTCGCGGCGACGACAGCCGTCAACGACGGATCCCGCCGCAGCAGCTCAAGCGTGGCCTCGTACCCCGACCGCCGGTCGTACCGCCCGTACACACTCCACCGCGGATCCTCGACGATCCCGTGCGCCTCAAGCGCCGCCCGGTGCCCCTCCAACCGGTGCCGAGTGGTCGTACGCTCCTCAGGCCCCGCGATGTACCCGAGCCGCCGATGCCCGAGCCCGATCAGGTGCTCGGTGAGTTCGCGACCGCCCCCGCGGTTGTCGAAGGTCAGCGCGATCGCCCCGGTCTCCGGCGCCGGAGGCCGCCCGCACAGCACGATCCGTGTCCCCGCGTCCGCCAGTTTCCGCAGCTTCGCGGACATCGCGGCCCGGTGCGGCGCGTCCTCCACCGCACCCCCGGTCAGCACGACGGCGGCGGCCCGCTGCCGCTGCAGCAGGGTCAGATACGTCAGCTCGCGCTCCGGGGAGCCCCCGGTGTTGCAGACCACGCCCAGCCGTTCGCCGCCCGCGCGTCCGCCCGGCCCGCCGATCTCGGACTGGATCGCGCCGGCCATGATCCCGAAGAAGGGGTCGGCGATGTCGTTCACCAGGATGCCGACGAGGTCGGACGTGGCGGCGGCGAGGGAGCTCGCCGGCCCGTTCAGTACGTAGTCCAGCTCGTCCACCGCCCGCAGCACCCGCTCACGGGTGGAGGCGGCCACGGGATAGTTCCCGTTCAGTACGCGCGACACAGTCGCGGGCGAGACCTGGGCGCGTGCCGCCACGTCCGCCAGGGTCACCGTCATGTCGTCGTCCTCCGGTCGCGCATATCGTCGTATCCCCCATAGAGACCCTGACCCATGTCATGCCGGTGCAGACCATACGGCCACCGACCCCCGTCGTTCGCCCCCTCGAACAACTCGACCTCATCACGGTCTTGTCCAGACCCCTGGTCAGAGGCTAGCTTCTCATGAGACATAGAAAGCGCTTGCTGTAACGCTCATCAGTAGGGCGTGCGCGGCGCGCACAACCGCGTACAACGCGTACGACACCTACGAAGGGAACGCCGTGACACGCAAGACGGTGCGTATCGCCATGAATGGTGTGACCGGGCGCATGGGCTACCGCCAGCACCTGGTCCGCTCCATCCTGGCCCTCCGCGAACAGGGCGGCCTCGACCTCGGCGACGGCACCGTGCTGTGGCCGGAGCCGATCCTGCTCGGCCGCCGCGAGCACGCGCTCAGGGCGCTCGCCGACCAGCACGGCCTGGACCCGCAGAACATCTCCACGGACGTCGACGCGGTCCTCGCCGACCCGACCGTCGACATCTACTTCGACGCGCAGGTGACCTCGGCCCGAGAGGAGGCGATCAAGAAGGCGATCGCGGCGGGCAAGCACATCTACACGGAGAAGCCGACCGCCACCGGCCTCGAAGGCGCCCTCGACCTGGCCCGGCTCGCGGCGGCGAAGGGCATCAAGCACGGCGTCGTCCAGGACAAGCTGTTCCTCCCCGGCCTGCTGAAGCTCAAGCGCCTCATCGACGGCGGCTTCTTCGGCCGCATCCTGTCCATCCGCGGCGAGTTCGGCTACTGGGTGTTCGAGGGCGACTGGCAGGCGGCCCAGCGCCCGTCCTGGAACTACCGTTCCGAGGACGGCGGCGGCATCGTCGTCGACATGTTCCCGCACTGGGAGTACGTCCTGCACGAGCTCTTCGGCCGCGTGAAGTCCGTCCAGGCCATCACGGCCACCCACATCCCGCAGCGCTGGGACGAGAACGACAAGCCGTACGACGCGACGGCCGACGACGCCGCCTACGGCATCTTCGAACTCGACGGCGGCGCCATCGCCCAGATCAACTCCTCCTGGGCCGTACGCGTCAACCGCGACGAACTCGTCGAGTTCCAGGTCGACGGCACGGAGGGCTCGGCGGTCGCCGGGCTGCGCAACTGCCGTGTCCAGCACCGCAGTCTCACCCCCAAGCCCGTCTGGAACCCGGACATCCCGGCCACCTACTCCTTCCGCGACCAGTGGCAGGAAGTCCCCGACAACGACGAGTTCGACAACGGCTTCAAGGCACAGTGGGAGCTGTTCCTGCGCCACGTCTACGCCGACGCCCCCTACCACTGGGACCTCCTCGCCGGCGCCCGCGGCGTCCAGCTCGCCGAACTGGGCCTGAAGTCCTCGGCCGAGGGTCGCCGCCTCGACGTACCGGAGGTCTCCCTGTGACCATCCAACTCCCGGACGGCAAGGGCGGCTTGCGGGCGTACGAGCCCCGCGCCGAACCCCTCGCCGTCACCTCCGGCACCCCCTTCACCTCTCGTACGGTCTTCTCGGCGGCCCATGTCGTCGCCGACCCGTTCGCGGACGTCTCCCCCGACTCGCCCGCCGCCGTCGACTGGGACGCCACCCTCGCCTTCCGCCGCCACCTGTGGTCCCACGGGCTCGGCGTCGCCGAGGCCATGGACACCGCCCAGCGCGGCATGGGCCTGGACTGGGCGGGCGCGGCCGAGCTGATCCGCCGTAGCGCCGCCGAGGCGAAGGCGGTCGGCGGCCTCATCGCCTGCGGAGTCGGCACCGACCAGATCGCCGCGGGCACGCTCGCCGAGGTCCGCGCGGCCTACGAGGAGCAGCTCGCGCTGGTCGAGGAGTCGGGCGCGCAGGCGATCCTGATGGCCTCACGGGCGCTGGCCGCTGCGGCATCCGGCCCCGAGGACTACCTGGAGGTCTACGGCCACCTCCTGCGCCAGGCCACCGAGCCGGTCATCCTGCACTGGCTGGGCCCGATGTTCGACCCGGCGCTTGAGGGCTACTGGGGTTCGTCCGACCTCGACGCGGCCACCGACACCTTCCTCGAAGTCATCGCCGCGCACCCGGACAAGGTCGACGGCATCAAGGTCTCCCTCCTGGACGCCCGGCGCGAGATCGACATCCGCCGCCGGCTCCCGCAGGGCGTCCGCTGCTACACGGGCGACGACTTCAACTACCCCGAGCTGATCGCCGGCGACGAGCAGGGCTTCAGCCACGCCCTCCTCGGCATCTTCGACCCGCTGGGCCCGCTGGCGGCTCAGGCGGTACGCGTCCTCGACACGGGCGACACCGCCGGCTTCCGCGAACTCCTCGACCCCACCGTCGAGTTGTCCCGCCACCTCTTCCAGACCCCGACCCGCTTCTACAAGACGGGCGTGGTCTTCCTGGCCTGGCTGGCCGGCCACCAGTCGCACTTCACGATGGTCGGCGGCCTCCAGTCGGCCCGCTCCCTCCCGCACTTCACCCGCGCCTACGAACTCGCCGACGGCCTGGGCCTGTTCCCGGACCCGAAGCTGGCGGAGGAACGGATGAAGAACCTGCTGAGCCTGTACGGAGTGAACCAGTGAGCGCCGCCGACCTGTCCCGCTTCTCGATCAACCAGATGACGGTCAAGCAGCTGTCGATGCCTGAACTGGTCGACGCCTGCCTGGAGTTGGGCGTTCCGGGCGTCGGCCTGTGGCGCGAGCCCGTCCAGGTGTACGGCCTGGAGGAGACGGCCAAGCTGGTCCGTGACGCGGGGCTGACCGTCACCACCCTGTGCCGTGGCGGCTTCTTCACGGCGATCGACCCGGGGGAGCGGGCGGCGGCCCTGGACGACAACCGCCGCGCGGTCGACGAGGCGGCGACGCTGGGCACGGACACCCTGGTCCTGGTCTCGGGCGGACTGCCCGCAGGCTCGAAGGACCTGCACGGCGCGCGGGAGCGGATCGCGGACGCGCTGGGGGAGCTGGGCCCGTATGCCCAGCAGCACGGCGTCCGGCTGGCCATCGAGCCGCTCCACCCCATGTTCGCCTCCGACCGCTGTGTGGTCTCCACCCTCACCCAGGCCCTTGACCTCGCGGAACGCTTCCCCGCACACCAGGTCGGCGTCACGGTGGACACGTACCACATCTGGTGGGACGACAACGCGCCCGCCCAGATCGCCCGCGCGGGCGCCGGCGGCCGCATCCACACCTTCCAACTCGCCGACTGGACGACCCCGTTGCCGGAGGGCGTCCTGAACGGCCGAGGCCAGATCGGCGACGGCTCGATCGACATGCGGGAGTGGAAGGGCTACGTGGAAGCGGCCGGGTACACGGGCGCCATCGAGGTCGAGCTGTTCAACGACGCGCTGTGGGCGAGGGACGGGCGCGAGGTGCTGGCGGAGACGGCCGCGAGGTTCGTGGAACACGTGATCCGGTAACCAGGGGTCAGGAAAAAGGCCGGGCTGTCTGCCCCGCATCGGAGAGTTGTCCGGTGCGGGGCAGTTTCATGTCGGGAGTTCAGGATCAAGGCGAGCGCCACCAAGGGAGGGCCGCGAGGTCCTGCGCGTCAAGTCCGGCAAGACGGTCTCCAAGGCCGCGGCCGTCACCGTCAGTTGAGACTGGTGTCGAAGCGGTCGCGGGCGGTTTCGATGTGGCCGATGTAGCGGTGGGTCCAGTCGCACATGGCGTCGACCGTCGCTCGCAGGGCTCGGCCCGGTTCCGTGAGGGTGTACTCGACCCGGGGCGGCACGGTGGGGTGCACGCACCGCTCGACCAGGCCGTTGCGCTCCAGCATGCGTAGGTTCTGGGTGAGCATCTTGTGGCTGATGCCCTCGATCTCGTTGCGCAGTTCGGTGAAGCGCAGGGTGCGGTCACCCACGGCTTCGATGATGAGAAGCGCCCACTTGTTGGCGACGTCGGAGAAGATCTCCCGCGCCAGTGAGTCCGCGCGCCTCAGATCCGCCTCGTCCTTCGGCGAGCCACTGAGCTGCTTGGTTCCCATGAGGTTCCCCAGTCACCGAAAAGTGCGTTCTTCCATGTCAGCGGCCACTCTCCTACGGTTCCTGAGTAACCACAAGAGACCGCGGAAGGCGGACAGCATGGCCATCACCCTGATGAACCCCAGCGGATTGCCCGAGATCGACGTCTACCGGCAGGTGTCGATCGCGACCGGTTCGAGGCTGATCTACATCGCCGGCCAGGTCGCCTGGGACGCCAAGGGCGTCACGATCGGCGAAGGCGACCTCGCCGCCCAGGTCGAGCAGTGCTACGTCAACATCGCCACCGCCCTCGCCGAGGCCGGCGCCTCCTTCGACGACGTAGCGAAACTGACGGTCTACGTCGTCGACTGGACCCCCGACAAGATGCCCCAGCTCCTGGACGGCATCTCCAGGGCGGCAGCGAAACTGGGCACCACCCCGGTCCCACCGGTCTCGCTGCTGGGAGTGGCGGCACTGGACATCCCCGACCACCTGGTCGAGATCGAGGCGACCGCGATCCTCGACTGAACAGAGGGTCTACGGCTCTGCGGCTGCCAGCACCGTCGAATCGATCCACACCATGTCCTCGCCGTCGGGCTCTCGCCCGTAGAGGCTGTGGGGATACGGCATGGCCATGAACTCACCCCACCCCCACGCGAGTTGCTCCGACCCCGATTCGCTCATGCCGGCGAGCATGCCTCACGAGCAGGCTTCCTCGCCTCGCCGAAAACCAGGTCTCGACCATGTAGGACACGTGATCCAATGACCATGTGACCGACAAGAGGGCTTCGTTGGGGCCGTTGAACCTGGTCGACGGGCGTTGGGTGATGGGGGATGCTCGGCGTGTGGGCGGGGAGTGGGTGGAGTTTCGCGCGGACGGGCTGTATCGGCATGCGCGAGAGTCCGAGGGGGAGTTGGTTCCCTGGTCACGGGTCATGGACCACATGCACTTCACGCTGGGCGGCAAGTACCCGTCGAGGGGCTTCTCCCTCACCTTGAGAGGGATGCTCGGTGGGCTGCCGGGGCCCTGGAAGGGGCGGTTCGGTGGGTATCTGCACATGACGACGCGCCACTCGTACGGACCGCTGGTGATCCGCTTCGACCGTGAGCCCCGCTGGTACCACGGTGCCGAACTCGTACTCCTCACCGAGTTGTTGAGCCAGATGCTCGCTGCGGGCGAGGCACACCGGCTGGGTGACCCGGACTGGCTGGCGCGCGTCGTCGCTCGACTGGCGCCTCAGACGCCCTGGACGGCGGGCAGCCTGCGCAGGGCGGTGACGCAGGCCCGGGAGGGCGAGCCGCCCGTGGCCGGGGACGTGGCGAGTTGACCCGCGTATCGGTCGCCGCGCTGTGGCGCTACCCGGTGAAGTCGATGCTCGGCGAGCGGCTTCCCGCGGCCGAGGTGACCGGGCGGGGTCTGGCGGGCGACCGTCAACTCGCCCTGCTGGACCGGGAGTCGGGGAAGATCGCGAGCGCCAAGAACCCGCGGCTGTGGCGGGCCCTGCTGACCTGCGCCGCCGCCCGCGTCGAAGCGGCGACGCGGATCACCGGTCCCGACGGCAAGGTCCTGTGGAGCGGCGACGCGGGCATCGATGACGCGCTCTCCGTGATCGTCGGCCGTGCGGTCGCGCTCATCGACGTACCGCCGTCGGAGGGGGAGTTGGACCGCTCGCGGCCGGAGGAGGTGCTGCGGGCGGGGGTGGACGCCGAAGTGGGCGCCGACGTCGTGCGGTTCGGGTCGGCGTCACCGCCGGGGACCTTCTTCGACTTCGCGCCGGTCCATCTGATCAGCACCTCGACACTGCGCCGGCTGGCCGAGCTGCACCCGGGTGGCGTGGCCGAGGTGAGGCGCTACCGGCCCAACATCGTCATCGACACGCCGGGTTCGGGTTTCGTCGACCACGACTGGATCGGCCGCGAGGTGACGATCGGCGACCACCTCACCCTCCGCGTGATCGCCTCGACCCCCCGCTGCGCGATCCCGACCCTGCCCCACGGCGACCTGCCACGCGACCCCGACGCCCTACGCACCCTGGCCCACCACAACCGCGTCCCCGCCTTACCGGGCCGCGCCCCGGAACCGTGCGCCGGGGTCTACGCCCAGGTGGTGCGGGGCGGCCGGGTCGCAGAGGGTGACACCGTCCGCCTCTGACCACTGGGGCACTCGCCGGGGCATTCGACGCCGTCCCCGTCCCCCGATCGGGAACGACGTGCGAGAACCGCCTGATCAGGATGCGGTGTCAGCCCTGGGACTGTCGTTACCGGTGAGTCCACAGCTGTGTTGGCCCTGCGTCTACTCCCGCCCCCGGTACTCCTTGGGCGACACCCCGTACGCCGTACGGAAGGCGCGGGTGAAGTCGGAGGCGCGCGGCAGGCCCCAGCGGGCGGCGATGGCGCGTATCGGGGTGGTGCGCAGGGCGGGGTCGGCCAGGTCGCGGCGGGCGCCCTCCAGGCGCTGGCGGCGGATCCAGGCCGCGACCGTCTCGCCCTGGGCGTCCTCCTGGAACAGTCGGTGCAGATAGCTGACGGAGATGTGGTGGGCGGCGGCGATCACTGGAGGCGTCAGGTCCGGGTCGTGGAGGTTCTGCCGGATGAACGCCCGGATACGCGCGAGCATGGCCCGGTGCCGTGTCTCCGGCGGCAGGGCGGCCTCCGCCTCCAGCACCTGGGCGAACCAGGCCGCCAACAGGTCGATCAGGACCGTACCGAGCCGCGGCGCGTCGGACGGCTGGAGGAACTCGGCCTCCCGGTCCAGGCCGGCGAGAAAGCCCGCCAGCAGGGCACCCATGCCCTCCCGCCCCGACAGGCGTCTGCCCAGCAGCGGCCGGATCCGGTCCGGTGAGATGGGCAGCAGAGCCTTGGGGAAGTCCACCCCCACCCCCGTGACCACGTGGCGCTCCCCGTCGGCCGGTGGCACCACCTCGTACGGCCGTGAGGTGTCGGTCAGCCACAGATCGCGCGGTCCGTAGAAGTCGGCCCGCCCGACGTGGTCGAGCCCCAGCCCGCCGCCGAGCACCAGCGACAGGTGGTACGCCTCGGGGTCGCACAGCCGCACCAGTCTCTCGGAGCGCACGAACCGCGCCGGCAGCAACGACGTGGGCCACACCATCACCGGCCCCAACTCCATCAGCCGCTGCTCCGCCCAGAAATCGTGGGCGTACTCACTGCTGATGTCGCTGGGCGCGATCGCCCGATGGACCAGCTCCCGCCAGTAGTCGAACCTGTCCTCCACAGGCACGTCGTCACTTCGGAACACTGTTCCGATCATCCGCCCCGGCCTCCCCAACTTCCCTGTGTTCCCCCTGAGTCACGGGACATTTTCCCCCAGAGGCCCCCGGAAGCCCGCGGAAAAAAATCCTGGAAGTCCGTGCAACCCTTCCCGTACCTCGCGGGTCGTACTTGGCATCAGGACTTCTGGAGGGGGATCTGGGGGGATCGCGGGGGTTCTGATGTGGAGGGGAAACCTTGAGGGGGTCCGGTCTCAGACCGGGCCCCCTCGAAGCTGTCACAGGCTTCCTGGAAGCCTTCGCGGCTTAGAAAAACACCCCGCACCGCAGCAACACATTCGCATACGGCCGTGCCTCCCCCGTCCGTACGACCAACCGCGAGAGATGACGGTTGAGAATGCCCGCCTTCTTCACAGGGCGTCGACCTCCGCGGCGGTCGGGAAGGACACCTGAGCGCCCTCCTTGGTGACGGCGGCCGCCCCGACCCGGGCCGCGTACGCCGCCGCCTGGGCCGGCGTCGAGCCCGTACCGAGCTTCCAGGCCAGCGCCGCGGTGAACGCGTCCCCCGCGCCCGTCGTGTCCACGGCGTCCACCTTCACGGACGGCACCCGGACGACGCCCTCCGACGAGGCCACCAGCGCACCCTCCGCGCCCAGCGTGACGACCACCGAACGCGGGCCCTTCGCGAGCAGGATCCGCGCCCAGTCCTCGGGGTCGTCGCTCACGGAGGCCGCCTGCTCGCCCAGGATCACCTTCGCCTCGTGCTCGTTCACGATCAGCGGGTCGCACGCCGCGAGCACCTCCGTGGGGAGGGGCCGCGGCGGGGACGGGTTCAGTACGAACCGGCCTCCGGGCGCCAGATTCCGTACGACTTCCACGACGGTCTCCAACGGGATCTCCAGCTGCGCCGACACCACGCGCGAGGCGTGGAAGAGGCTGGCGCAGGCCCGGATGTCCTCCGGGGCGAGCTTTCCGTTGGCGCCCGGCGAGACCACGATGCTGTTGTCCCCGGACGGGTCCACCGTGATCAGCGCGACCCCGGTCGGCGCACCGCCGACCAGCACGCCCACCGTGTCGACGCCGGCGGCCCGCTGCGAGTCGAGCAGCAGCCGGCCGTACACGTCGTCGCCGACCCGGGCCAGCAGGGCCGTACGGGCCCCGAGCCGGGCGGCCGCGACCGCCTGGTTGGCGCCCTTGCCGCCGGGGTGGACGGCCAGGTCGGAGCCGAGCACCGTCTCGCCGGCACCCGGCCGCCGCTCGACACCGATCACCAGGTCGGCGTTGGCCGATCCCACGACCAGAAGGTCGTAGTCGTACATGAACTGTCTCCCTGCGTGGGTGAATTGAGGCCGCCTGCTCAAGGCCTTCAGCCTCCGAAGTCGGCGACGTTCTCCTTCGTGACGACCTTCACGGGCACCATGACCGACTTCTCGATCTTCTTGCCCTCGGCCGCGCGCAGTGCGTTGTCCACCGCGATCCTGCCAAGTTCCTTGGGCTGTTGGGCTACAGATGCGTACAGAGTGCCCTCCTGGACGGCCTTCAGCCCGTCCTCGGTGCTGTCGAAGCCAATCACCTGCACCGAATTTCCGGCCTTCGAACCGAGCGCCTTGATCGCGCCGAGCGCCATCTCGTCGTTCTCGGCGAAGACGCCGTCGACGTCGGGGTTGGCTGGAGGAGGTTGGTCATGACGTCCAGGCCCCCGGTGAAGCCGGCGCCGCGCTCGCGGCTGGCGGATGTGCCCGCCTGGCCCTGGAGGACGACGATCGTGCCCTCGCCGCCGAGCCTCTCGGCGAGCGCCTTCGCGGCGAGCTTGCCGCCGGCGACGTTGTCGGAGGCGACGAGCGCGGCCGACTCCGCCTTGCTGACGGCCAGGTCCACGGCCACGAGCGGGGTGTCGCTCTTGGTCGAATCGCCGCCGGGCGGTTCGGTGTTCACCCCCATGGCGCGGAGGCCGACCTCCAGCGTGTACACCAGCTCGGAGTTCAGGGAGCGCCGTTCGGTCTTGGCGTGGGCGCGCAACCGGTCGCGGAGGTCTTCGGGGAGGCGCAGGGGCATGCGGACTTCATCGATCATGGTGTACGGAGGATTGGAATCGATTACACGCGCGTTAATCAAGCCCTTGACGACACCCCGAGACCGGTTCGTGATGAAGGGCGCTCGGATGAGCACGGTCGCGGGTGGGACGGGGCCGGTTCAGTCTGGAGGGAGGGGGCTTCCCGGGCCTGTGGTGGGCCGGAGTGGAGGAGTCATGGCCTCGGCGACCCGAAACGACGTACCCGTCGCGATGGAAGGCGGCGGAGTGGAGCTACGTACACAGCCGATCGGAGGCGGCCTCTCGGTCGGCTACGTGACCCTGCCGAAGGGCACGGACATGGCCCCGGCCTTCAAGGGCCTGCCCGGCGACGCGTGCCAGTGCCCGCACTGGGGCTACCTGCTCAAGGGCCGCCTGCGGATGCGCACGGCCGAGGGCGAGGACATCTACGAGGCGGGGGACGCGTACTACTGGTCTCCCGGCCACATCCCGGAGGCCCTTGAGGACTGCGAGTTCGTGGAGTTCTCGCCGACGGAGGAGTTCCAGACGGTGATCGACTACGTGAAGTCGCAGGCGGGCTGACGTCTGACGGTGGAGGGGCTCGGGCCGATGAGCAGTGGCATGGGTGTGCCCCCGGCCGGGCTAGCCGATCCCCACCGTGGGTCTGCGGTGCGGCCCTGACCCGAAACGGCCGCCATGGGGTTTCTCGCTGCGACGGGGCTCAGCTGTCGGACTGCGAGGATCCGAATGCGCGGATACGAGTGAGCAGGACGGCCGAGCCCGGGGCCGACTGCACCAAGTGCGCGTGTTCGCGATGCGCCCACACCAGCCAGCCGGGACCGCTGACGCTCGGCTGGTAGGCGACCATAACGGCTTGACCGGGAGCGGTGATCAGACAGTCGCAGTGGCGGCAGACGTGCACGGCTTTGATC
This sequence comes from Streptomyces sp. JLBG701, assembly GCF_058544905.1. Classification (NCBI taxonomy): domain Bacteria; kingdom Bacillati; phylum Actinomycetota; class Actinomycetes; order Kitasatosporales; family Streptomycetaceae; genus Streptomyces; species Streptomyces sp. JLBG701. The sequence goes on along the minus strand of NZ_CM178588.1, from coordinate 4,201,448 downwards.
ACGAGTGGCCGCCGCCCAGGTTCTCGTAGTGGTCACAAAGGGCGATGACTGACCGCGCGAGCCGCTGCGCGTGTGCGATCCCTGCGGGCAGAGAGGTGCCGGGCTCAAGGCCGAGTCGCATGCGAGCCTCGCCGATGCACGCGAGAGCGCAGGCGCGGGGTACGTCGTCCTCGGGAAGTAGACCGGCCGCGGTCTCTACTTCGGGGATGGCCAGCATCATGTGGCCACGCAGCTGGAGAGTGAGCGTCTCCAACTCGTCGGGGGCGGGAATTTCGGCGTCCTCTGCCAGCAGACGGTGTGCGCTTGATCGCATCACTTCGACGTCGAGGAGGCGGGAATCCCGCCCTTCGACAGCCGTACGGTGAGCTGTAGCTTGCTTCATGTCGACGCTCCTACACGGTGTCGGCCACGCCCCGGGGCCGTTCGCGCGGTCGCCGGGGTTTGGTTGGTCTTCGACCGTAGGAGAGAGGAGAGTTGAGCAGGGGCACAGATTGTGCCCCTATCGTCAGGCCGCCAAGAGGCCGAGCATCACTGCGAGTTCAGATGCACGGCGGCGGCGTGCCGGACTCTTGGACTCGGCTTCCTCAAGAACGATGCGCTTTGCATAGCCGTTGTACTTGATTGTCTCGGGGGCGGCCTCGTGTGCCTTGTGCAGAGTGGCAAGCGCTGCGTCTGGCTGTCCGTCGAGTTGATAGCCCCGGGCTTGCTCGATGCGGTGCCGGGCCTGACGCGGCCGGGAAGGGATCGTGGCTGCGTCCGCAGCAACGGCTTGGCGTACAGACTCGCCGCCGGCGTGCAGTTCGACAGCGACGGTGACAGCGTGCGCACCCATGATCGCGCGGGAAAACGACGTCACAGGGTGGTAGTAATCGACAGGCAACCGGTCGGCCATTGCACGTGCCTGGTCCCAGTATCGCCATGCAATGCCGGTCTGGCCGCGCCGGGCTGCGGTGTATCCGGCTTCGAAGGTGAGCGCGCCCGTGATGGCGAGGACGTCGTCCGACGCGCCAGGCAGCAGCGGTTCGAGGTACGCCAGCGTCTCTAGATTCACCGCGTCTGCTGCGTCGAAGTGAGCGTGGCCGGAGTCGCGGTGGGCCTGTGTGGCCAACCACGCGGCCACGCCGATGGCATGCGGATCCTCGCTGTCCTGTGCGGAGATCAGCCCGCGCTCGGCGACGCGCCACAGCAGCGCGGCATCGGGCTGGTACGCGATGAAGAACTGCGCCAGCGAGTACACCTCGGCGAGCACCGCCTGAGCCGCTTGCCGCTCGCCAATGCGGTCGGCTTGGCGCACGGCGAGCTGCGCGTCTCGGATGAGATCGGGCAACAGAGCACCGACCACGTCGCGGTGGTTGGGCGCCGAGTGCCGTGCAGTCCAAGCGCGCGCCAGCCGTGCCCGAAGGTGCGCGGTGGGTGGGGCCTCGTCCGCGCTGTTGACAGGGAAGGCATCGACGGCATCCTTCACCGCACTGAGCCGAGGATGCCCTGGGCCGACGAACAACGAGACATGGACAGACTGATTGCCGGTGAGGTCGGCCAAGTCACGAACGCGCAGCAACTCGGCGATGCGCAGGATGACTTCAAGCTTGGGCGTCTTCAGACGCCCGGTTTCAACCGCCTTCACCCACGATCCGGAGCGGCCGATCAGGCCCCCGAGCTGCTCCCTGGTCATACCCTTGCGCGACCGGAGGATCTGCAGCCGTTGTCCGAAGACCAGAGGGTCGGCGTACGGGTCAGGAGTAGCACCTTGAGACATGGCCTTGCCTCTCCTCGCGCAACGTCGGCACTGCAAGCGTAGGGGGAGGGCCACTCTCTTGTGATGCGCCTGCTGAAGGCCGGCTTGCAGACTGCGAGGCGGGTGTCCCCATCGCCGTCACCGCACAAACATGATCAAGCCCTCACGGCAGCGTGCTCCGGACTCTGCGTCTGGGCTGTTGCGACCGCGCGCTGATGAGGCAGCCGGTGACGGACCAGGAGCGAAAATCGGCTAACCCTCTAACGCTCCCTTGTCTCACCTTCCCGTCCGCTTCACAGCAACAACACAGATCTTGCAAGGGCGATACGTATGGGGACGGGTTCCGGTTGCGATGGCGCTTCTGGCCAACTCCGTTTGGGCCTCTTGTGACGAGCGTTTATGCCGTGCCTACAGTGACTGCGCTCCGGCCCGGCACTGCTCAGACCATCCACACGTCCCCGGTCCGGACTGCACGACCAACGCGGGGGAACGTTTCACGCACTGCACCGCACGTCACCCCTGCCTGCCGTCTTGCATGGAGGGGGAATGGAACCGGTGTTGAGGCGATCGTCAAAGAGAGCGCGGGCGCTGCTGTGCCTCGTCATTGCATGGAGTCTGCTGCTGGCCGGAGTGGCGCAAGTGTCCTCTGCCGAGAAGTCGCAGCGCGTGGCGGATGCGGTTGCGGCGACCAACCGGGGTCCTAAGCCAGCCAAGCCTCAGCAGGCAATGAGCTTGGAACAGCGAAGATCACAGGTGGTGCGAGAAAGGAAAGAAAGGGAAACGAAAGCCCCTTCACATGAAGTGAAGAGAAGTGACCCCAAGAGCGATGTGTCCACTTCTGTCGAATCGGTAGTTCCATACCAAATTGAGTTTCAGGACGCTCTGCTGACAGACGCTACAGGTGCCGAGGTGTCGCACTACTACACTGACGAACACAGCGTCTTTCATTTCTTCAACGGTTTTATTCCGAAGGAGGGAGATGTCTTCACCTACAAGGCCGAGATCTACTACAACTGGGAAGGGGCCGGGGGCGAAGAAGCGGAGGAGAAGGGGCCGCAGTCCGTCGTCGTGCGCCCGCAGATAATGTGCGGAAACACGACGGCGAAGATCTGGTTCGGCGATCCGATCACGGTGACTGCACCGTCATGGGTCCATTCCAACATGTGGGGTCGTGACCCCTCGAGTCCGCCCTTCACCGAAGGTGCACGTGTCTCCTTCACGTACAAATACGACCCTGAACTGTGTCTCGCCAATTCCGTAGCAGACAGCGACAATCCTTCGGAGTTCCGGGCCTCGGTCATTTTTAAAGAGAGCGACGGAACGTGGCCCACTTACATCTATAGTAGTTGGGACAATCACGGTTACGCCCTTGCCGCTGTTCCAGTAAACCAGACCTACGGGGCGTTCTGCGGCAGCAATTCCGCCGGGGCGGTGCACTGTCAATCCTCCCGCGGCGCAGGTGTCAATACGGCCACGGGAGCCTTTAGCCAGGCATACTCCGACGCCACCTTGTCAGGGTCCGTTCCTGTGGACCTAGTCCGCAGTTATTCATCAAACAACAGATCGGGGGGCACGCTGGCCGCTGACGACAGCTCCTCACCTATTCTCGGCGAAGGCTGGTCAACCCCCTGGGAAGCAGAGCTTGAGAAGAAGAGCGACGGTTCCATCGTTTTCCAAGCTGAAGACGGATCCCAGTACCCGTACGCGAAGAGCGGCGACAGCTACATAACGCCTGCCACCGGACAGTCCAAGCTAACTGCCACGGCTGACGGTTACCAGTTAGTGACGCCTGAAGGGAAGGCGCTATCCTTTGACCAGGAGGGGCGCCTCACAAAGACCGCAGACAAGCAGGGCCGCGCAGTCACCTACAACCGCAACGGAACAGGTGAGATATCCTCTCTAGCCACCGTATCCGGACAGAAGGCCGAGTTCTCGTACACCGATGCAAAGCTATCCCTCATCTCGCTATCCGATGGCAGGAAGATAACCTTCGGCTACACTAATGGAAAGCTTTCAGAGGTAACAGATCCGAGCGGAAGCAAAGTCAACTATAGCTATGACAATGCAGGAAATCTAAACAAGGTAATCGACCAGCGAGGCAATACGGCGCTGACGAATACATACAACAGTGCTGGAAAGATAACTGAGCAGATCGACGGGTCGGGCGCCAAGACCACATTCTTCTACAACGGGAAAGAGACGGACGTCACCGCGCCGGATGGCGGGATCTGGACTGACATCTACGAGCAGAATGTACTTACCACTCAATACGACCCCTTCGGCAATCAGGCCTCGTATGGCTACAGTTACAAACTCGATCCGGTACAAGTGACCGACGCTCTAGGCAACACCGTGAAATGGCAGATCGACAGCGGGTCTGGGAAGCTCAAGAAGATCACGACACCGCTGGCCAGCCGAACTTGGTCCTATAATGCGACCGGGAATATCTTCCTTTACACCAACGGAAACGGAAAGAGAAGTTCGTACTCTTACGATGCCAAGGGTCAGCTGAGCGCAGCCGTAAATTCACTCAGTAAGAAGACGCTTTTCACATATACTAGCCAAGGTCAGGTCGATTCGATCGCCGACCCGCGCGGAAAGCTGACAAAATTTGAGTACAACACGGCTGGCAACAAGGTTTCGGAAATATCTCCGGACGAGTCCCGGCAGACCTGGAGCTATGACGCCGCAGGCCGTGTAGTGACCTCGACAGACCCCCGCGGGAACGTCTCCGGTACCAACCCCGATGATTTCACCACGTCTTACGGTTACGACGAAACAGGTCGGCTTGTCTCGGTAAAGGATGCCAAGGGCAACATCTCCCGCAACACGTACGATGCCGCAGGCAACTTGGTCACCATGACCGACGCCGCAGGCAATGCGACCAACTTCACTTACGACACCGCTAACCGGCTGACCGAGATGAAAGACCCGGCCGGGCAGGTGTCGAGGATGACGTACGACGTCATGGGAAATGTAGCTTCGCGAACCGATGCCTCCGGCGCGAAGACGACTTACACCTATGACAAGGCCAGCCGCCTGCTGAAGATGACGAGCCCTCGAGGCAACGTGTCCGGCGCCGATGCCTCGAAGTACACCTGGAAGTACGGCTACGACAAGGTCGGCAACCAGACCACGGTGACCGACCCGAGGGGTAACACCACCAAGACGGACTACGACGCGGAATCCCGGCCGATCGCTGTCACCGACGCGGCAGGGAAGGTCCGCAAGACCGAGTACGACGGCGAGGGCAACGTCACCAAGACGACCGACGCGCTCGGCAAGACCACCGTCAACACCTACGACGCCAACAATCAACTGCTCACCACGACCGACCGCGGCGGCAAGACCGTCACGTACACCTACGACGACGCCGGCAACCTCGCCTCTGAGACCTCGCCGTTGGGCAACAAGACCGCCTACGCCTATGACGACAACGGCCGGCCGACCAAAACGGTGGAGCCGCGGGGCAATGCTTCCGGTGCCGACCCCGCGCAGTACACCTGGAGTACGGACTACGACGCGGCTGGCAACGTCGTCAGCCAGTCCGACCCGTACGGCACCAAGACCGTCACCAATGCTTACGACGGGAATGGCCGCCTGGTCGAGCGTGCCGATGCCCTGGGCAAGAAGAGTGCTTACGAGTACGACGCACTGGGCCAGCTGACCAAGGTAACCACCCCTGACGGCGGCACCACCAGCCTCGGCTACGACGACCTGGGCAACCAAACCTCCCGCAAGGACGCCAACGGCCACACCACAACCTACGGTTACGACGCGGTGGGTCGGCTGACCAAGGTCACGGATCCGTTGGGCCGCGCCACGTCCTATGGCTACGACGAGGATGGCAACCGCGCCAAGGTCACCAATGCTCGTGGGCAGACCATCAGCCATACCTACGACGCACGCAACCTGCTGACCGAGACCACCTACTCCGACGGAACTCCCACCGCCAGTTATGTGTACGACGCGGTCGGTCGACCCGTATGGATCACAGATGGCACCGGCACTCGCATCGTCAGCAGCTACGACGATGAGGGGCGGCCCCTGAGTATCAGCACGCCGGGCTTGGCCACCACGTTCAAGTACGCCTACAACGACAACGGCACTATCAAGTCCCGCACCTACCCCGATGGTTGGGCCACCACCTACACCTACGACGACGACGGCAACATCACCGGGCAGACCGCTGGCGGTAAGACGACGTCCTACACCTGGGACGCCGCGGGCAACCTCACCTCCACGAAACTGCCCACCACCACCGCGATCACTGAAGCACGCACCTATGACAGGGCCGGCCGACTGGCCTCAGTGACCGAAGGCACTGGAGCCCGCTACGTCGACCGTGACAGTGCCGGTCGCGTGATCAAGGACTACTTCAAGGACGCCACGACTACCGGCCTCGCCACCCGCTACGGCTATGACTCAGCAGGGCGGATGGCCCGTACCTGTGCCGACACTGTCGCCACTACCTCATGCCTGACCGGTACCGGCGGCAGCACCTACACGTACGACAAGGTCGGCAACCTCGCCACAATCTCCAGCGCAACCAGTACCCGCACCAACACCTACGACGTGGCCGACCAGCTCACCAAGCATGTTGAGGGCGCCACCACCGTCAACTACACCTACGACGCTGACGGCAACCTCACCAAGGACTCAGCCGGCACCTACACCTCCGACCCGCTGGGCCACCTGAAGTCTGCAACTCTCGGCGCCGACACCTACACCTTCGTCAACGACGCCGACGGCAATCGCACCATCACCTACAAGAACGGCGCCACGCCACGCACCACCCGCTGGGACGTGGTCAACCCGCTGCCGCAGATCGCCACCGAAACCAACAGCGCAGGCGTCCTCATCGCCGACTGGCAATACAACCCCGAGGGCATCGCCGAATCCCAGAACCGCACTGCTGGCATCTTCTACATGCGTCATGACCGGCAGAACTCGATCGCTGCCGTCTACGACGCCGCCGGCACGGAGACCTACACCTACACCTACGACGCCTGGGGCGTGGCCACCGGCAAGGAAAGCGTCGCCGGCGGAATGTCCAGCCTCTTCCGCTACACCGGTCAGTACCAGGACCCTATTCTGTCCGGCCGGTTGTACCTGCGCGACCGAAGCTACGCCCCCGCCAACGGGCGTTTCACCAGTCCTGACCCTGAGACTCCGGCCGCCGACAGCGCCAACCTGTCCCCGTACGCCTACGCCAACAACGACCCAGCCAACCAGTCCGACCCATCTGGCCGCTGCCCGCTGTGCGTCAGCGCGGGAATAGGTGCCGTCATCGGTGCCGCCGTCGAGGGCGGCATCTACAGCTGGCAACACCGCAATGGGGACTTCAGCTGGGGAGGCTTTGCCACAGCCACCGGAGAAGGCGCTCTCACTGGCGCGGTCGCCGGCGCCATCATGCCTGGCGCAGGCAACGTCGCCGCGCGCTCGCTGGGCCTGACCGGAGGCCGCGCTCTTGCAACCTCCGCTGCCGTCAACGCCGCCGCAGGGGCAGGCTTCTCCTTGGCCATCAACGAAGTCCACTGCCGCCCCACCACTCCGTGGGACGTGATCATCGGCGCAGCCGGCGGTGCCAGCAGCAGCCTCATAGGCCCAGCCTTCAACTGGCTCAAGAACCGACTCGTCACGCCGGGTGTCACCGTCTCGGCACACACGAACGGCGGACCGCGCGCCTTCCCCAACCACTACGCCGACGACCCTGCCATCCTCGCTCGGGAACTGGCCGACGCGTCCGCAGCCGGTGTGGCTCCCATCGGAGCAGGCACTCAAGCCTTCGACGAGGCAGTGAGGAACGGAGGCGAATACCTTTGGGCCGTCGGAGCCGATGGAAAGCTCCGTATCATCTCCCACGCGTCAGATACGATCAAGCACTCGGTGCTGTTCGGGGGGAAGCCGGTACAGGGAGCGGGCGATGTGACGTTCCAGGGAGGGAGGGTCAGCCACATCACCGACCAGAGCGGCCACTACTATCCCTGGCTTGAAGACGACGTTGATTCCTTCCTACAGTCGGGTGTCCAAGCCTTCCGGAATGCGGGCATAAATGTGCCCGAAGGTGCGATCCAAAAATTCGGGTGGTGATCATTTATGAACAATCCGATGATCGACTATCGCGCGCTCATCAGACTCGACTCCACCGAACTCCCACAGGCTCTGCGGAATGCTTCACCGAAAGCCAAGGGGCAGTGGATTTTCGCCCTCATCGACATTTCCTGCACGGATTACTATCCTGTCAACCAAGAGCCCGGCACCAACCTTGCGGTGCGCCTCCGCTTTGCGTCAAGGCTGCTGGACTTCGTGGACCAGGAACTGGGTGCTCCCGATCCGGTCATCGTCACCCGCGAGTATATGAAGGTCGCCCGCAAGGCGATCGAGGACAGTGCTCCAGAGGTGCCCCCTTCCCTGCGTGCCGATGCTGTGATTGCGCGCGTGCTGCAATGCTTCCACCTCAATCGCAGTCAGGCCTTGGAGGTGGCCAGTGCGCAACGTAACCGCTATCTGGATGCGTTGAACGCAGGTCTGGAGGGGGAGGAACTCGATCGCGTGGTCGGTGTGGATGGAGACTCTGAACTCCGCACGATAACCGTTCTGCTACCGAAATCCCACTGGTTCCAAGGAAAGATCGCCGACGGTAACATTGCAGGCGAGTTGAATGCGTGGCTCGATATTTATTCCGAGCTCACACTTGGAGACGCCGTGGCAGAGTTAATGAATAGGCGACGGAGAGGACGTCAAGAAGACGCCTGAAGGAGCATCTTGTTATGGAGAGGGGGTGCTGAACTTGAATTCATGACTTCGGTTGGTCTTCGATGATCAGGCCGGTTTCGGCAAGGCAACCGTAAATCACGTAGGGCCGGTACTGGATCTGCTTCAGCCGCCGCTGCATCGCCAGCCGCGTGGAGTTCTCGCCTACGGAGGAGTTGCCAGAAGGTGATCGACTACGTGAAGTCGCAGGCGGGCGGAAGGGCTCGGGCGGTTGACGTGGACCGGCCCCTGGAGTCAGGCGCGTACGTCTCGCTGCTGAACTTCCTTGAGTACTCCGGCCACCGTCGCGAAGTCGTTGTCCACGTGGAGGACGGTGTGCCCGTGGTGGACTGCGGTCGCGCACACCAACAGGTCGATCGCTCCTGCCGCGCGGTGCTGGCCCTGCTGGGTCAGCTTGTACTGGGCGGTGTCGACCCAACGCCAGGCGTTCTTCGGAACGGGGGAGAGCAGGCAGAGTGCGTCCAACTCCTCCGCGAGCTCGTCCCGGTGGGACGGACTGGTTGCCGAGTAGAGAAACTCGGCGCGTGTCGGCTCGCAGAGGTGGAACACCCCGGCGGCGATGTGCCCCTCCCAAGGCGCCAACGCTCCGGGGGTGCGGAACAGGTGCCACAGGGCGGAGGTGTCGAGCAGGTACGTGATCACTCGAAGGCCTCACGATGGGCACGCTTGCCTGCGTCATGCGCCGCCGCGGCCTGCTCGAACTCGCCACGGGCACCGCGTGCGGCCAGCTTCTCGGCGGCCTCAAGGCGCTTGATGCGTGCAACGTAGTCCCGCAGGGCCGCGTTGACCGTCTCTTTCTTCGTCGTGACACCCATCAGCCGCATGGCCTCGGCGAGTGCCTCGTCATCGAGATCAATCTGCGTGACAGACATCGAGCACCTCCAGAATCCACGATGTATGCTATCAGGATACATCGCCAACATTGGCGTGCTCCACCGCTCAAGACCACCTGCCGGAGGTGGCTTGGGGCGCTGTCCAGAGCGGCGACAATGGACGCATGACCGAGATCCGCACCCCCCGTCTCCTCCTCCGCCGCTGGTCCGACGACGACCTCGTCCCCATGGCGGAGATCAACGCGGACTCCCGGGTCATGCACTGGATCGACGACGGCTCGGTGCGTGACCTGGACGAGACGGCGGAGCTCATCGAGCGGTGGGAAGAGGAGTGGGACGAGGAGGGCTTCGGGGTCTTCGCCGTCGAACTGCTGGCCTCGGGGGAACTGGCCGGTGCCGTGGGTCTGTCCGTGCCCGAGTTCCTGCCGGAGGCGTCGGCCGACGTGGCGATCAGCTGGCGGCTCGGCTCACCGTTCTGGGGCCAGGGCTACGCCTCCGAAGCCGCCCAGGCCACGCTGGAGTTCGCACTCCAGGACCGCGGCCTCGACCGCGTCATCAGCATCAGCCGGCCGGGCGACGAGGCCTCCGAGAACGTCATCCGCAAGCTCGGCATGAAGCCGGAGCGCGAGACCGTACACCCGGTCTACGACTATCCGCTGAGCGTCCACGTCATCGATCTCACGGAGTTCGAAGCCTGAGTCCGGGGTGGGTTGGGCTGCGTGCCTGGTCACAGGGGCCGTTGAGATACTCCGGCCATGGATACGAGTACGACGGCATGGTCGCTGCGTCCCGCTGACCCGGCCGACGGCGAGGTGATCGCGGAGCTGCGGGCCGTGGTGATGCGGCCGGACCTGGAGCGGTTGGGGCGGTTCGACGAGCACCGGGTCCGGCAGCGGTTCCGGGATGCCTTCGCCCCGCAGCACATGTCGGTCATCGTGGTCGAGGGCGCCTTCGCGGGCTGCGTCGCTGTGCGCCCGGCCGATGACGGGCACTGGCTGGAGCATTTCTTTCTCGCTCCGGAGCTGCACGGCCGCGGCCTCGGATCCGCAGTACTGCGAACCCTGCTGAAGCGGACCGACGCCGACAACGTGCCCGTCCGTCTGGACGTCCTGCGGGGCAGCGCGGCCCGGCGGCTGTACGAGCGTCACGGGTTCACCGTGGAGGCCGAGGACCCGGTCGACGTCTTCATGGTGCGGCGGCCGGGCGCGGGCTCCCCGGCGTGCGACTCCTGACGTCCTCCGCGATCCGCTGGGCGGCCTCGGCGGGCGTGAGGTGCGTGGTGTCGACGACCTCGGCCTCGTCGTGCAGCCAGGCGCGGGCCGCCTCGGCGTAGGGCTCAAGGTAGTTGAGGCGGAACGGGGAGTCGGGGCCGAGAGCGTCCCCCGCGATGCGCCCGCGGAGGGTGTCCTGGTCGGCGTGCAGGACGAAGTGCCGTACCGGAATGGCATGTTGGGCCAGGCCCGTGCTGATCTCGCGCCAGTACTGCTCGACCAGGACGGTCATCGGGATCACCAGCGTGCCGCCGGTGTAGTCGAGTACGCGGCGGGCGGTCTCGACGACGAGCGGTCGCCACGGAGGCCAGTGCTGGAAGTTGAAGTCGATGTTGTCCATCCCGGGCCCGGGCAGCGCCGGCGTGATGTCCATGAGCGTCTCGCCGACCTTCTCGGCATCGAACACCCGCGAATCCGGGATCAGCTGCTGCACGAGTGCACTGGTCGTCGTCTTGCCCGCGCCATGGGTGCCGTTGAGCCATACGATCATGCGACCCGACGCTAGCGTCTCCCCGTCGGCCCGGACCACTGTCAGCCCCGACCACTGTCAGTCCGACCCGCTACCGTCGGATCATGTCCAATCAGGCGGAGAGCCAGACGACGGCCGGGGAGCGACGACTGGCCGTACTCGAAGGCGTCCTTGAACGGATCACGTACGCCAATGAGGAGAACGGCTACACGGTCGCCCGCGTGGACACCGGCCGGGGTGGCGGGGATCTGCTCACGGTCGTCGGCGCGCTGCTCGGTGCCCAGGTCGGTGAGTCCCTGCGGATGGAGGGGCGTTGGGGGTCCCACCCGCAGTACGGCAAGCAGTTCACCGTCGAGAACTACACGACCCTCCTCCCGGCCACCGTCCAGGGCATCCGGCGCTATCTCGGCTCGGGCCTGGTCAAGGGCATCGGCCCCGTCTTCGCCGACCGCATCACCCAGCACTTCGGCCTGGACACCCTCCAGATCATCGAGGAGGAGCCGAAGCGGCTCATCGAGGTTCCTGGGCTCGGGCCCAAGCGGACGAAGAAGATCGCCGACGCCTGGGAGGAGCAGAAGGCGATCAAGGAGGTCATGCTCTTCCTCCAGACCGTCGAGGTGTCCACGTCCATCGCCGTGCGCATCTACAAGAAGTACGGCGACGCCTCCATCTCCGTCGTGAAGAACCAGCCCTACCGGCTCGCCTCCGACGTCTGGGGCATCGGCTTCCTCACCGCCGACAAGATCGCCCAGTCCGTCGGCATCCCGCACGACAGTCCGGAGCGCGTCAAGGCGGGCCTGCAGTACGCCCTTTCGCAGGCAACCGACCAGGGCAACTGCTTCCTCCCCGAGGAGCGGCTGATCGCGGACGCCGTGAAGCTGCTCCAGGTCGACACCGGGCTCGTCATCGAGTGCCTCGCCGAGCTGGCGGCGCCCCCGGAGGAAGGGGAGGACCCCGGTGTCGTACGGGAGAAGGTCCCCGGTCCCGACGGCAGCCCCGACCCCGTCACCGCCGTCTACCTAGTCCCTTTCCACCGGGCCGAACTCTCCCTCTCCGCCCAGCTCCTGCGCCTCCTGCGGACGGACGCGGACCGGATGCCCGGCTTCCGTGACGTGGCCTGGGACAAGGCGCTCGCCTGGCTGAAGGACCGTACGGGCGCCGACCTCGCCCCCGAGCAGGAGGCGGCCGTCCGGCTCGCGCTCACCAAGAAGGTCGCCGTCCTCACCGGCGGCCCCGGCTGCGGCAAATCCTTCACGGTGCGCTCGATCGTGGAGCTGGCCCGCGCGAGGAAGGCCAAGGTCGTCCTCGCCGCCCCCACAGGCCGCGCCGCCAAGCGCCTCGCCGAGCTCACCGGAGCCGAGGCCTCCACCGTCCACCGCCTGCTGGAGCTCAAGCCCGGCGGGGACGCCGCCTACGACAAGGACCGGCCGCTCGACGCCGACCTCGTGGTCGTCGACGAGGCCTCCATGCTCGACCTTCTCCTCGCCAACAAGCTGGTCAAGGCCGTCCCGCCGGGCGCCCATCTCCTCTTCGTCGGGGACGTCGACCAGCTCCCCAGCGTCGGCGCCGGCGAGGTGCTCCGCGACCTGCTCGCCGACGGCGGCCCCGTGCCCGCCGTCAGGCTCACCCGTGTCTTCCGGCAGGCGCAGCAGTCGGGGGTCGTGACGAACGCGCACCGGATCAACTCCGGTCAACACCCGCTCACCGACGGCCTCAAGGACTTCTTCCTCTTCGTCGAGGACGACACGGAGGAGGCCGGGCGGCTCACGGTGGATGTGGCTTCACGACGCATTCCGGCCAAGTTCGGGCTCGACCCGCGCCGGGACATCCAGGTCCTCGCCCCCATGCACCGGGGGCCCGCAGGGGCCGGCGCCCTCAACGGGCTGCTCCAGCAGGCCATCACCCCGGGCCGCCCCGACCTGCCCGAGAAGCGGTTCGGCGGCCGGGTCTTCCGGGTCGGCGACAAGGTCACCCAGGTCCGCAACAATTACGAGAAGGGCGAGAACGGTGTCTTCAACGGCACCGTGGGCGTGGTCACTTCGCTCGACCCGGTCGACCAGCGCCTCACGGTGCTGACGGACGAGGACGAGGAGGTTCCGTACGAATTCGACGAACTGGACGAGCTGGCGCACGCGTACGCGGTGACCATTCACCGTTCACAGGGGAGTGAATACCCCGCCGTCGTGATCCCGGTCACCACGGGCGCGTGGATGATGCTCCAGCGCAACCTGCTGTATACGGCCGTCACCCGCGCCAAACAGCTGGTCGTCCTCGTCGGTTCACGCAAGGCGATCGGACAGGCGGTGCGCACGGTGTCGGCGGGACGGCGTTGTACGGCACTGGACTTCAGGCTCGCCCCCCGCCCGCTGGGCACCTGATCCGACCCATTGCAAAAAATGATCGATCAAATGAGTCACGTGGGTCACAGAGCTCTTCCGGAACCGGGTCGAAGAGGGGCAGGATGAGCAGGTTGGCGGCACTCAGTGCCGCCAATAGGCCCAATGGTCGACCCCGAGTGCACTCACCTGCGCCAAATGGGGGATGGTAGAGACAGTCAGGGCAACCTCGAAGAAGAGGCACAACGTCGGTGAGGGATGACGTGAGCGACAACTCTGTAGTACTGCGGTACGGCGACGGCGAGTACACCTACCCGGTGATCGACAGCACCGTCGGCGACAAGGGCTTCGACATCGGGAAGCTCCGCGCCCAGACCGGTCTGGTGACCCTGGACAGCGGTTACGGAAACACCGCCGCCTATAAATCCGCCGTCACCTACCTCGACGGTGAGCAGGGAATCCTCCGGTATCGCGGCTACCCGATCGAGCAGCTGGCCGAGCGCTCCACCTTCCTGGAGGTCGCCTACCTGCTCATCAACGGCGAGCTGCCGACCATTGACGAGCTCACCGTCTTCCGGAACGACATCACGCAGCACACCCTGCTGCACGAGGACGTCAAGAACTTCTACAAGGGCTTCCCGCGCGACGCCCACCCGATGGCCATGCTGTCGTCGGTCGTCTCGGCGCTGTCCAGCTTCTACCAGGACAGCCACAACCCGTTCGACGAGAAGCAGCGCAACCTCTCCACGATCCGCCTGCTCGCCAAGCTTCCGACGATCGCCGCGTACGCGTACAAGAAGTCGATCGGTCACCCGTTCGTCTACCCGCGCAACGACCTCGGCTACGTCGAGAACTTCCTGCGCATGACCTTCTCGGTCCCCGCGCAGGAGTACGATCTCGACCCGGTCGTCGTCTCCGCGCTCGACAAGCTGCTGATCCTGCACGCCGACCACGAGCAGAACTGTTCGACGTCGACGGTCCGCCTCGTCGGCTCCTCGCAGGCGAACATGTTCGCGTCGATCTCGGCCGGTATCTCCGCGCTCTGGGGCCCGCTGCACGGCGGCGCCAACCAGTCCGTCCTGGAGATGCTGGAGGGCATCCAGGCCAACGGCGGCGACGTCGACTCCTTCATCCGCAAGGTGAAGAACAAGGAGGACGGCGTCCGCCTGATGGGCTTCGGCCACCGGGTGTACAAGTCCTTCGACCCGCGCGCGAAGATCATCAAGGCTGCCGCGCACGACGTCCTCTCCGCCCTCGGCAAGTCCGACGAGCTGCTGGACATCGCGCTCAAGCTGGAGGAGCACGCGCTCTCCGACGACTACTTCGTCTCGCGCAACCTCTACCCGAACGTCGACTTCTACACGGGCCTCATCTACCGCGCGATGGGCTTCCCGACCGAGATGTTCACGGTCCTGTTCGCCCTCGGCCGCCTCCCGGGCTGGATCGCCCAGTGGCACGAGATGATCAAGGAGCCGGGCTCCCGCATCGGCCGCCCGCGCCAGATCTACACGGGCGTCGTCGAGCGCGACTTCGTGCCGGTAGAAGAGCGCTGATCGTCGTACGGGCCCGGGGCTGACCGCCGTACGGGCCCGAAAACGTAAGAAAAAAGCGGAAGGCGCCCTGCGCCAGTCCCCCCACGGGCTGGCGGTCAGGGCGCCTTCCCATGTCCCGGTGCGGATTCCCCCCACGGGATCCGGCCGGGCGTCTGTGAGGACAGCGCCTGAATCGCTGTTGAGCCGGCTGCCGAAGCAGCCGTCGAGCAAGCTGCCTGGGCAGCCGTTGAGCAAAACGAGCAAAACTCGCCGTACTACTGGTTGTGCGGTCTGCCGGGACGCGCACGCGCGGGAGGGCCGCTCAAAGCTCCCCGGGTGTACGTGCCCCGGCAACGCATTCCGAGGAAGTCCCCCAAGACATCCTCAGATATCAGCCAACGCCCCCCAAGACGCCGTCTGACATCGTCAATTTAGACCTTCGAACCCCTTCGATGGTTACGTTCACATCACTGTGATCTGCGTCTCTTGCATTTGTCCGTTAGATGCGCAAGAGCCCAGATACGGCGATGGGGACCCAGCGTAATGATGATGCGCGAGCCTTGTGAAGAGCTTATGTGAGGCTCGCGTCGGACTCCATAGGTACTCTCACCTCGACTTTGGTGAACCGCCGGTAACTTATGGCCGCTTCGGCGGCCGCCTCAGCGGAACGACCGCAACCGGAGGCTGTTCGTCACCACGAACACCGAGGAAAAGGCCATGGCGGCCCCCGCGATCATCGGGTTCAGCAGCCCCGCCGCGGCCAGCGGCAGCGCGGCCACGTTGTATCCGAACGCCCACACGAGATTGCCCTTGATCGTGGACAGCGTCCTGCGGGACAGCCGGATCGCGTCCGCGGCCACCCGCAGATCCCCGCGCACCAGCGTCAGATCGCTCGCCGCGATCGCCGCGTCGGTCCCCGTCCCCATCGCCAGGCCCAGATCGGCGGTGGCGAGCGCGGCCGCGTCGTTGACCCCGTCGCCGACCATGGCGACGCTGCGCCCCTCGCCCTGCAGCCGCTTGACGACGTCGACCTTGTCCTCGGGCAGCACCTCGGCGACGACCTGATCGGCGTCGATCCCGACCGCCCTCGCCACCGCCTCGGCCACCGCCCGGTTGTCCCCGGTCAGCAGCACCGGCGTCAGCCCCAGCGCCCGCAGCTCGCGCACCGCCTCGGCACTGGTCTCCTTGACCGCGTCGGCGACGGCGATGACACCGCGTGCCGCCCCGTCCCAGCCGACCACGACGGCCGTACGACCGCTGCTCTCGACCTCTTCCTTCGCACGGGCCAACTCCTGCGGCAGAACGGCCGAAAGCTCGACGAGCCGCCCCACGGCCACCTCGTGGCCCTCCACGCGCCCGCGTACGCCGCGCCCCGGCACGTTCTCGAAGTGCTCGACCGGCGGCAGCGCACCCACCCGCTCCTCGGCGCCCGCGGCGACCGCCCGGGCGACGGGGTGTTCGGAGGCGTGCTCCAGGGCGCCCGCGAGCCGCAGTACCTGCCGCTCGTCGGCGCCCTGGGCGACGTAGAGCTGCTGGAGGGTCAGGCGGCCCGTGGTGACCGTGCCCGTCTTGTCGAGGACGATCGTGTCGACGCGGCGGGTGGACTCCAGGACCTCGGGGCCCTTGATGAGGATGCCGAGTTGGGCGCCGCGCCCCGTGCCGACCATCAGCGCGGTCGGGGTGGCCAGGCCCAGTGCACACGGGCAGGCGATGATCAGGACGGCGACGGCCGCGGTGAACGCGGCGGTGATGTCGCCGGTGACGCCGAGCCAGACCCCGAAGGTGCCCAGGGCCAGGAGGATGACCACCGGCACGAAGACCGCCGAGATCCGGTCGGCGAGCCGCTGCACCTCGGCCTTGCCGTTCTGCGCGTCCTCCACCAGCTTCGCCATCCGTGCGAGCTGGGTGTCCGCGCCGACCCGGGTCGCCGCGACGACGAGCCGGCCCCCGGCGTTCACGGTCGCCCCGGTCACCGCCGAGCCCACCATGACGTCCACCGGCACCGACTCGCCGGTCAGCATGGAGGCGTCGACCGCCGAGGCGCCCTCGACGACGGTGCCGTCCGTGGCGACCTTCTCGCCGGGCCGTACGACGAAACGGTCGCCGACACTCAGCGCGGCCGCCGGGATCCGTACCTCACGGCCGTCGCGCAGTACGGCCACGTCCTTGGCGCCCAGCTCCATCAGGGCCCGCAGCGCCGCACCCGCGCGCCGCTTGGAGCGGGCCTCCAGATAGCGGCCGAGGAGGATGAACGCGATGACTCCGGCGGCGACTTCGAGGTAGATCGCCGACGAGCCCTCCGTACGCGAGACGGTGAACGAGAATCCCTCCCGCATGCCCTCCATGCCCGCGTCGCCGAAGAACAGGGCCCACAGGGACCAGCCGAACGCGGCGAGCGTGCCGACCGAGACCAGGGTGTCCATGGTGGCGGCGCCGTGCCGGGCGTTGGTGAACGCCGCCCGGTGGAAGGGCAGTCCACCCCAGACGACGGCGGGCGCGGCGAGGGTCAGCGCCAGCCACTGCCAGTTGTCGAACTGGAGGGCCGGGACCATCGACATCAGGACGACGGGGATCGCGAGGAGTGTGGAGACGAGGAGGCGTTGGCGGAGGCCGGCCAGCTCGGGGTCGGGGGCCTCAGAGGCTTCTTCCGCGTCCGCGATCGGTTCGGGGGCCGGCTCCTCTGCCGTGTACCCCGTCTTCACCACGGTGGCGATCAGGTCGGCGACGTCGATCCCGTCGCCGTAGCTGACCTTCGCCTTCTCCGTCGCGTAGTTCACCGTGGCGGTGACGCCGTCCAGGCGGTTGAGCTTCTTCTCGACGCGGGCCGCGCAGGAGGCGCAGGTCATCCCGCCGATGAGCAGCTCGACCTCGGATGTCGTACGTATCGATGTCGCTGCGGGGGTCTGTTCGGTGGTGGTGCTGCTGGTCATGTCCGGACTCCAGACAACGGACCGGGCCGTACGGAACCAGTATGAGCTGGTCGGCACGGCCCGGTGTGAAGTGATGCGGAGAGTGCTGGGTGCGCCTCAGGCCTTGCCCACGAGCTCGAAGCCGGCCTCGTCGACGGCCGCGCGCACGGCCTCCTCGTCGAGCGGGGCGGCGGAGACGACGGTGACCTCGCCGGAGGAGGCGACGGCCTTCACCGAGCTGACGCCGGGGAGCTCGGAGATCTCGCCGGAGACGGAGCCCTCGCAGTGTCCGCAGCTCATCCCGCTCACCTTGTAGACGGCGGTCACGGAACCCGGGGTTTCGGTCTGGGCGGTCATGTCGTTCTCCTCGTCGAGGCGCGTGAGGCTTGGGTGGCCCACGGTGGGCTTGCACCCCCCACGGTATACCCCTACGGGGTATTTCTCCAAGAGGGCTCACGGCGGGCCGGTGAGCGCGCCCAGGCGACCCCGAGCAGCGACACGAGGACCAGTCCGCCGACCGAGAACAGCGTGAAGAGGTGCTGCTGTTCGGTGGCCGGCGTCGGGATATAGCCCTGGGAGAACAGCCGCTGGTCGAGACCGGTGCCGGCCAGCCGCGCCACCAGCCAGATCGCGATGCCGTGCGTCGAGTCCCACAGGGCGTGCAGAAGCGCGACGCCTACGTACGTGCCGCTGTTCCTGGCCCTGTTCCCGCTCGTCCGCGGCCCTCCGGTCTACGTCCTCGCCCCGCGCGATCTTCTACGACGGGACCGGCGCGCCCTCACCCCCTTCGGGGGGAGAAGGTGCGGCCCTCGGAACCGGTCAGTGGGTCGGAGTCGTGGTGAGGTCGGCGTCGCCGGCGCGGCCCATCCTGTCGCCGACCAGGGGTGCGAGGTAGCGGATCAGGACGTCCTTGGTCTCCTGGACGTACGCGTCGCGCTCGGCGCCCTCGTGGGAGAGGACCAGCTCCAGGCCCGCCTTGTAGATGCCGAGGCAGATCTGCGTGGTGCGGGCGAGGTCGGCGGCGGGGGCGTCCGGCAGGAACGAGGACAGCAGTCCCTCGATGCGGGAGAGCAGGGTCGCGTGCAGGGCGTCGTGAGCCTCGGCCATCCGGCCCGGGACGTCGGGGCCGTGCATCAGCGCGAAGAACACGGGGTGGTCGCAGTTGAAGGCCATGAAGCGGTCGACGGCGCCGCCGACGGCCTCCTCCAACGGGGTCGCGGGGCCGACGGGCGCCAGCGCCACGCCGTAGATCTCGCGCATCTCGTGCATGAGCCGGTCGCCCAACTCGATCGCGATGGCTTCCTTGTTCGGGAAGAACTGGTACAGCGTGCCCGGTGAGACGCCGGCCTCGCGGGCGATCGCGTTGGTGCTGGCCGCGGTGTAACCGGTCGAGCAGAAGACGGAGGCGGCGGCCTCCAGCAGCTGGGCGATGCGGCGCTCGCCGCGGGCCTGGCGGCGACGCGGCTGCTGCTCCTTCTCCTGGTTGTCGGGCACGAGTTATCCCCAGCTCTCCGAACCTCATTGACAAACGCGAGCGGTCGCTCGCATTCTGGATGTGCAAACGCGAGCGGTCTCTCGTGTTTGCCATTCTATGATGCCAGGTGAAGGGGACACCGCATGAAGACCGAAGTCAACAAGCCTCCGCGCATCGGAGGCTGGACGCGCTTCGTGACCGCACGCCCCCGGTTGTCCCTGCTCGTGGCCCTGGTGATCACCGCGCTCGCCGTGCTGGCGGGCAGCGGGGTCACCGACCGCCTGGGCAGCGGCGGCTGGGAGGATCCCAACGCGCAGTCGACGTACGCGACCAAGGCGCTGGAGCGCGAGTTCCCGGACTCCCAGCCCAACCTCCTGCTGCTCGTCGACGCGGGGAGCGCCTCCGTGGACGACCCGGCGGTCGCCGCAGAGGGGAAGCGCATCGCCGCGCGGCTGGCCGAGGAGAAGGGCGTCATAGGGGTCGGCTCCTACTGGCAGTCCGGCGCGACCGCCCTGCGCGCGAAGGACGGTCACGAGGCGCTGATCGCCGCCCGCATCACGGGCGACGAGAAGACGATGGGCGAGACCATCGACCGCATCGCACCCTCCTTCCGTGGCACGCAGGGCCCGGTGGAGGTCGAGATCGGCGGCATCGTCGCCGTGCGGCACGAGATGCAGACGGTCATCAAGGAGGACCTGACCCGGGCCGAGATGATCGCCCTGCCCGTCACCCTCCTCCTGCTGGTGATGGTCTTCGGCAGCGCGATCGCGGCCCTGCTCCCGCTCGGCGTCGGCATCGTCGCGATCCTGGGCACGAACGCGGTGCTGCGCGGCCTCACCGAGTTCACCGACGTCTCGATCTTCGCGCAGAACCTCACCACGGCCCTGGGACTGGGCCTGGCCATCGACTACGCACTCTTCATCGTCCGCCGCTTCCGCGAGGAACTCTCCACCGGCGCCGAGCCGTTGACAGCCGTCGCCACGACCCTGCGCACGGCCGGCCGCACGGTGCTCTTCTCGTCCCTCACGGTCGCGGTCTCCCTTGCGGCGATGCTCCTCTTCCCGCAGTACTTCCTGCGGTCCTTCGCCTACGCCGGCATAGCGGTGGTGCTGCTAGCGGCAGCCGCCGCTTTGATCCTCCTCCCAGCGGCGCTGATGCTGCTCGGCCACCGGGTGAACTCCCTGGACCTGCGCCGCCTGTTCCGCCGAGGCAGGCCCGCGAAGACCTCGGGCGAGGAGGGGACGGGTTGGGCGCGAACGGCGTCTCTCGTCATGCGCCGCGCCCCGTTCTTCGCCCTGGGCACCACGGCCGTGCTGATCCTGCTCGGACTGCCCTTCCTGGGCGTGAAGTTCGGCACCGCGGACGACCGCCAACTGCCCTCCAGCGCCGAGTCCCATGTGGTGCAGCAGCACATCAGGGACGGCTTCCCCGGCAGCCCGGGCGGCGGCCTGGAGGTGCTGGCGGAGGGAGCGGCGACACCGGCCCAGTACACCGCGTACAAGGAGCGGATCGCCGCGCTGCCCGAGGTGCTGCGGGTCGACGGCCCGCTGGTGAAGGGCGACTCGGCCTACTTCACGGTCCAGCCGAAGGGCGAGGCCGTGGACGACCCCGCCCAGCGCCTGGTGGGCGAAGTGCGCGCCACCGAGGCCCCGTTCGACACCAAGGTGACCGGCACGGCCGCCGTACTGGTCGACTCCAAGCACGCGATAGCCGAGCAACTGCCCTGGGCGGCGGCCTTCATCGCCATCGTCACCCTGCTCCTGGTCTTCCTGCTGACCGGCAGCGTGCTGATACCGATCCAGGCGGTCCTGCTCAACGCCCTGAGCCTGACCGCCATGTTCGGCGCGGTGGTCTGGGTCTTCCAGGACGGCCACCTGTCCGGCCTCCTCGGCTTCACCAGCCCCGGCTCCATCGAAACGACGCTCCCCGTCCTGATGTTCTGCGTGGCCTTCGGGCTGTCGATGGACTACGGAGTGTTCCTGCTCTCCCGCATCAAGGAGGAGTACGACAAGACGGGCGACCACAACGAGGCGGTACGGCACGGGTTGCAGCGCACGGGCGGACTGATCACGGCGGCGGCGGTGATCCTCGCCGTGGTGATGGTGGCCATCGGCACGTCCCGCGTGACCAACACCAAGATGCTCGGCCTGGGCATCGCCCTGGCGGTCCTGATGGACGCGATGATCGTCCGCAGCCTGCTGGTACCGGCGGTGATGAAGCTGACGGGACGGGCGACTTGGTGGGCGCCGGGGCCGCTGCGGAGGTTCCACGAGCGGTTCGGATTGAGCGAGGCCGGCGGCGGTGAACTGGAGCCGACGGTGGAGGAGAAGCGGGACAAGATAGCCACGCCCGGCTGAAACGCCCTAAGGGGCGCGGGGCTGTATCGATTTGCGGCTCCGCCGCGTGGGCGCGACCAGCCACGATGTACCCGCAGACACAAACGGCGATAGGAGCGCACATGCGGGCTGTGGTCTTCGAGCAGTACGGGGAACCGGCCGAGGTACGCGAGGTGCCGGACCCCAGCCCCGCCGACCACGGAGTGGTCGTGAGGGTCGAGGCCACCGGCCTCTGCCGAAGCGACTGGCACGGCTGGCAGGGCCACGACCCCGACATCACACTCCCGCACGTGCCAGGACATGAACTAGCCGGTGTGATCGAGTCGGTCGGCGCCCGCGTGACCGACTGGCAGCCCGGAGCCAGGGTCACCGTCCCCTTCGTCTGCGCCTGCGGAACCTGCGCGTCGTGCGCGACGGGCGACCACCAGATCTGCGAGCGCCAGACGCAACCCGGCTTCACCCACTGGGGCTCGTTCGCCCAGTACGTCACCCTGGACCACGCCGACGTGAACCTGGTGTCGATCCCGGACGACCTCTCCTACACCACAGCGGCAGCGCTCGGCTGCCGGTTCGCCACGGCGTACCGGGCGGTGGTGCAGCAGGGCAGGGTCGCGGCGGGGGAGTGGGTCGCGGTGCACGGCTGCGGGGGAGTGGGCCTGTCGGCGGTGATGATCGCGGCGGCGTCCGGTGCGCGGGTCGTGGCGGTCGACGTATCGCCGCGGGCGCTGGACCTGGCGCGGAAGTTCGGCGCGGCGGAGTGCGTGGACGGGGGGCGGACGCCGGACACGGCCGAGGCGGTCCGTGAGCTGACCGGCGGCGGCGCCCACCTCTCCCTGGACGCCCTCGGCTCACCGGCCACCTGCGCCGCTTCCGTGAACGGCCTGCGCCGCCGAGGCCGCCATATCCAGGTAGGCCTGCTGCCCTCACCCGACGGCACGACCCCCGTCCCCATGGCCCGCGCGATCGCCCTCGAACTGGAACTCCTCGGCAGCCACGGCATGGCCGCCCACACCTACCCGCCGATGCTGGAACTGGTCCGCGCGGGCATCCTGCGCCCCGACCTCCTGGTGACCTCGACGATCCCCCTGGTCGCGACGCCGGCCGCACTGGCCGCGATGGGGACGGCGCCGGGGGCGGGGGTGACGGTCATCGAGCCGTGGAGCTGAGGGACTCGGGCGGGCCGATCCACAGACATGACGACGGGTGCCCGCAAGTAAGAAATGCGGGCACCCGATGGCACCGGAGCGTTCAGTCCTCTCTTCGACCCCGGTTGCCCGGGCGGGAGGCGACCCAGGCCCGGATGGTGTCGGCGTACCAGAAGGGCTTTCCGCCCTCCACGTGGTCGGGCGGGGGCAGCAGACCGTGCTTGCGGTAGGACCGCACGGTGTCCGGCTGCACACGGATTTGCGCCGCGATCTCCTTGTACGACCAGAGCCTTCGGTCGGTCATGAGTTGCACCTCCCTGCGCGCGCCGCGGGGGCGGCCCGGTGCGGCCGTCGGGGGAGCCGTGCGCTGCGCTGGCGATCACAAAGCCTGTGCCCGGTGAACGACACTCAGTGACCGACGGAAAGCGCCTGTCGACCGGGTGTGACGGAAGGCCCGCGTACACGCGACATGTGTGACAGGAAAGGGGCGTTTGTGACACGAGTGAAGCAAAGGCGCACGCCGGCGAGAAGGCGCGGCGCATTGACACGGGTACCTTCGAAAGTGACGCGAGGGGCAACCCCCCACCCCAATAGGCGCCGCTTACGCCCCGCAACTCCGAAGAAACGCCCGAGTCCGCTGAGCGATCGGCAACGGCTTGTCCGGCTCACACGGATACATGTCCTGCTCGACGATCGCGAACAGCTCGACATCCAGCTTCTGTGCAGCTTCCAGCACGGGCCCCAGCGCAGGCACACCTGACGGCGGCTCACACATCACACCCTGAGCCACAGCTGGCCCGAACGGAGTTCCGTTAGCCCGCACGTCCGCCAGAATCTCCGGGTCCACCTGCTTGAGGTGCAGGTACCCGATCCGCGACCCGTACGTCTCGATCAGCTTCACACTGTCCCCGCCGCAGTACGCGTAGTGCCCCGTGTCCAGGCACAGCGACACCAGCTCGGAGTCCGTCCCGTCAAGGAACCGTGTGACGTTGGCCTCGCTGTCGATGTGGGTGTCGGCATGCGGGTGGACGACGATCTGAAGCCCGTACCGCTCCCGCACCTCCTTGCCCAGCCGCTCGGTCAGCGAGGTGAGGTTGCGCCACTGCTCGGGTGTGAGTGTGTCCGGCTCCAGCACCTCCCCGGTCTTGTCGTCCCGCCAGAAGGACGGGATGACGACCAGATGCCTGGCGCCCATCGCCTGGGCCAGCACCGCGTTGTCCGCGACATGCGCCCAGGTCTTCTCCCAGACGGCCTCGCCGTGGTGCAGGCCGGTGAAGACCGTGCCGGCCGACACCTTCAGGCCGCGCTTGGCGGTCTCGTCGGTGAGGACGGCCGGGTCGGTCGGCAGGTACCCGTACGGGCCCAGCTCGATCCACTCGTAGCCGGACCCGGCGACCTCGTCGAGGAAGCGCTGCCAGGGGACCTGCTGGGGATCGTCGGGGAACCAGACGCCCCAGGAATCGGGGGCCGATCCGACCCGGATACGGGACAGTGAGGAGTGAGGTGACAACGACGTCATGGCCGTCAGCGTGCGGAACCCGGGCCGGGAGTGTCAAGGCCTCGTCCGAATGTCTGGACAAAACATTGACAGGGCTCGGGGAGCGCGACTAGAAACCGGGGTGAGCCGCGAACCGAAGAATGCCGAAGGGAAGTCGATGGCGTACGACCTGATCACCATGGGGCGGATAGGCGTGGACCTCTATCCGCTGCAGACGGGCGTCCCGCTGGCGCAGGTGGAGACCTTCGGGAAGTTCCTCGGCGGGTCGGCCACGAACGTCGCGGTGGCCGCCGCCCGCCTGGGACGGAGCACCGCCGTGATCACGCGTACCGGTGACGACCCCTTCGGCGCCTACCTCCACGAGGCCCTGCGCGACTTCGGCGTCGACGACCGCTGGGTCACCCCGGTCGCCGGTCTGCAGACCCCCGTCACGTTCTGCGAGGTCTTCCCGCCGGACGACTTCCCGCTCTACTTCTACCGCCGCCCCAAGGCGCCCGACCTGGAGATCGACGCCCACGAGCTCGACCTCGACGCGGTCCACGAGGCGCGCATCTTCTGGGTGACCGGCACCGGCCTGAGCGAGGAGCCCAGCCGTACGGCGACGCTCGCGGCCCTCGCCCACCGGGCCAAGTCCGGTACGACGGTCTTCGACCTGGACTGGCGCCCCATGTTCTGGAGCGACCCGGCGGAAGCCCGCCCCTTCTACGAGGAGGCCCTCCGCCACACCACGGTCGCCGTCGGCAACCTCGACGAGGTGGAGGTCGCCACCGGCGTACGCGAACCGCATGCCGCCGCCCGCGCCCTCCTGGACGCCGGCGTCGAACTCGCGGTCGTCAAGCAGGGCCCCAAGGGTGTCCTCGCGGTCAACCGAGAGGGCGAGTCGGCCGAAGTCCCGCCCCTCCCCGTCAACGTCCTCAACGGCCTCGGCGCCGGTGACGCCTTCGGCGGCTCCCTCTGTCACGGCCTGCTCGCCGGCTGGGACCTGGAGCGCATCATGCGGCACGCCAACGCGGCCGGCGCGATCGTCGCCTCCCGACTGGAGTGCTCGTCCGCGATGCCGACCCCCGATGAGGTCGAGGCCGCGCTCGCCGCCGGAGCGGTGCTGTGAGCCCCGCCGCCGAGGGCCGACGTACGCCCGCCGAGCAAGCGCTTCCCAAGGTCGACGTGTCCGAACTCGTGCGCCTCCGCACCCGGCGCCCCGAGGCGATCGCGGAAGCGGCGGCCCGCCGTGTCCGCCGCCCCCTCCTGAACGACTCCGGCCGGCTGATGATCGTCGCCGCCGACCACCCGGCCCGCGGCGCCCTCGGCGTCGGCGACCGCAAGTTCGCCATGGCCAACCGGGCCGACCTCCTCGAGCGCCTCTGCCTGGCGCTGTCTAGGCCCGGCGTCGACGGCGTCCTCGCCACCGCCGACATCCTCGACGACCTGCTGCTCCTCGGCGCCCTCGACGACAAGGTCGTCATGGGCTCGATGAACCGCGGCGGCCTCCAGGGCGCCTCCTTCGAACTCGACGACCGCTTCACCGGCCACCGCGCCCAGGACATGGAGCGCCTCGGCTTCGACGCGGGCAAGCTGCTCCTGCGCATCGACTACGACGACCCGGGCTCCCTCACCACCCTGGAGTCCACGGCCCGCGCGATCGACGACATGGCGGCACGCCAACTCCCCGTCTTCGTCGAGCCGTTCATCAGCCGCCGCTCGCCCGAGGGCAAGCTCAGCAACGACCTCTCCGCCGAGGCCGTCACCAAGTCCATCGCCATCGCGTCCGGCCTGGGCGGCAGTTCGGCCTACACCTGGCTGAAGGTCCCGGTCACGGACAACCCCGACGACATGGCGCAGGTCATGGAGACGTCGACGCTGCCCGCCGTGCTGCTCGGCGGCGAGGTCGGCGACGACCAGGACGGGGCGTACGAGAAGTGGCGTGGTGCCCTCCAACTCCCCACCGTCCAGGGGCTGGTGGTCGGCCGTTCGCTGCTGTACCCCGCCGACGGAGATGTGGCGGGCGCCGTGGACACCGCCGTAGGACTGCTGTGAGGGCCGCCGAATGACGAACACCGAGCTGTACGTCCCGAAGGGGACCGCGTCCAACGCCCAGTACGTCGTGGACATCGACCCCAAGCGGGCCGGCTGGGCGCACTCCAGTCTGCGCGTCGTCGAATTGTCACCGGGTGGCACGCACACCTTCACCACGGGTGACAGTGAGTGGATCATTCTTCCGCTCAGCGGTGCTTGCATGGTGCGGGTGCAGGACGGCACAGAGCACGAAGAGTTCGAACTCCTGGGCAGGGAGAGCGTGTTCGCCGGAGTCACCGACTTCGCCTACGCGCCCCGTGACGCCCGGGTACAGATCGCCTCCGGCGCGGGAGGCCGCTTCGCCCTGGCAGGAGCGAAGTGCGAGCGACGACTCCCCGCCCGCTACGGCCCCGCGCCGGAGGTCCCCCTGGAACAGCGCGGCAACGGCAACCGCCTGCGCCACGTACGGAACTTCGCCTCCGCCGCCGCCTTCGACTGCGACAAGCTCATCGCCGTCGAGGTGATCACACCCGGCGGCAACTGGTCCTCGTACCCGCCCCACAAGCACGACGAGCACCGGCCGGGCGAGGAAACGGAGTTGGAGGAGATCTACTACTTCGAGATCGACGGTCCGAACGGCTACGGCTATCAGCGCGTATCTCCTTCCCGTGAGGGCGGATCCGACGTCCTCGCGGAGGTCCGCTCCGGCGACACCGTTCTCGTCCCCGACGGATGGCACGGTCCGTCGATCGCCCAGCCCGGTCACGACATGTACTACCTGAACGTCATGGCCGGTCCGGGTGAGACGCGCGAGTGGCGGATCTGCTTCCACCCGGACCACACGGAGGGTTACTGATGACCTCTACGACCTCAACGACGAGGCTGACGGTCGCACAGGCGCTGGTGCGTTTCCTTTCCGCCCAGTACACGGAGCGGGACGGCGTACGCAGGCGGCTGATCGGTGCGACCTGGGGCATCTTCGGCCACGGGAACGTCGCAGGCCTCGGCCAGGCGCTCGTCGAGTACGCGGACGAGATGCCGTACCACCAGGGCCGCAACGAACAGTCCATGGTGCACGCGGCAGTTGGTTACGCCCGCCAGTCCAACCGCCTCTCGACGCACGCGGTGACGACCTCGATCGGCCCGGGCGCGACCAACCTGGTCACGGGCGCCGCGCTCGCCACGGTCAACCACCTCCCGGTCCTGCTCCTCCCCGGCGACATCTTCGCCACCCGCCCGGCCGACCCGGTCCTCCAGCAGCTCGAAGTCCCGTACGCGGGCGACGTGTCGGTCAACGACTGTCTGCGCCCGGTGTCGAAGTACTTCGACCGCGTCACCCGCCCCGAGGCCCTGATCCCGGCGGCCCTGCAGGCGATGCGCGTGCTCACCGACCCGGTGGAGACCGGCGCCGTAACTCTCGCTCTCCCGCAGGACGTTCAGGCCGAGGCCTACGACTGGCCGGACGAGTTCTTCGCCGAGCGCACCTGGGTCGTACGCCGCCCGGGCGCCGACCCGACCGAACTCGCCGAGGCCGTACGGGCGATACGGGCAGCGCAACGGCCGCTGGTCGTCGCCGGCGGCGGCGTCCACCACAGCCGTGCCGAGGAGGCGCTGGAGGAGTTCGCCCGCACGACGGGCATCCCGGTCGCCTCCACCCAGGCCGGCAAGGGCTCGCTGCGCTGGGACCACCCCCAGGACGTCGGCGGCATCGGCCACACCGGCACCGCGACCGCCGACGAACTCGCCCGCACAGCAGACCTGGTGATCGGCGTCGGCACCCGCTACACCGACTTCACCACCGCCTCCGGCACGCTCTTCGCGGGCCCGGACGTGCGCTTCCTCAACCTCAACATCGCCCCGTACGACGGCCACAAGCTCTCCGGCATGCCGCTGATCGCGGACGCCCGCAGCGGCCTCCAGGAGCTGACCGAGGCGCTGGGGATGCACGACCACCGGGTCTCGGACGGATACGTCGGCGAGTACGCGCTCGACAAGGAGCGCTGGGAGCAGCGCGTCGAGGCCTGCTACGAGGCCGACGAGCCCGACGTACGCCCGACACAGCCGCAGGTGCTCGGCGCCCTGGACGCCATCGCCGACGAGACGGACGTCATCATCAACGCGGCCGGCTCGCTCCCCGGCGACCTGCACAAGCTGTGGCGGGCGCGGTCCTACGACCAGTACCACCTGGAGTACGGCTACTCCTGTATGGGCTACGAGATCCCGGCCGCGATCGGCGTCAAGCTGGCCGCCCCCGACCGTCCCGTATGGGCGCTGGTGGGCGACGGCACGTACCTGATGATGCCGACGGAGATCGTCACGGCCGTGCAGGAGGGGATCGCGATCAAGATCCTGCTCGTGCAGAACCACGGCTACGCGTCCATCGGCGGCCTCTCCGAGTCGGTGGGCGGCGAGCGCTTCGGCACGGCGTACCGCTTCCAGTCGGACGACGGTACGTACACGGGCGCCCCGCTGCCCGTGGATCTCGCCGCCAATGTCGCGAGCCTCGGCATGCGCGTGCTGCGCGCGAAGACCGTGGCCGACCTGCGGGCCGCGCTCGCCGAGGCCCGGGCCGCCGACACTCCCACATGTGTCTACGTCGAGACCGAAACGGCAGACACAGTGTCGGGCGCGCCTCCGGCTCAGGCCTGGTGGGATGTACCTGTGGCCGAGACCGCGACCCGATCGTCCGCGGTCAAGGCACGTGAGCTGTACGACCGGCACGTCTCAACCCGACGCCGCCATCTGTGAAGGAGTTCTTGGTCATGACGAAGATCGTCAACCACTGGATCGGCGGCAAGACCGTCGAAGGCGCGTCGGGTACGTACGGGCCGGTCACCGACCCGGCGACCGGCGCGGTCACCACCAAGGTCGCCTTCGCGACCGTCGACGAGGTCGACGCGGCGGTGGCCGCCGCCAAGGACGCCTACGCGACCTGGGGCCTGTCCTCGCTGGCGAAGCGGACCACGATCCTGTTCAAGTTCCGGGCGCTGCTTGACGCCAACCGGGACGCGATCGCCGAGCTGATCACCGCCGAGCACGGCAAGGTGCACTCCGACGCGCTCGGCGAGGTCGCGCGCGGCCTGGAGATCGTGGACCTGGCGTGCGGGATCACCGTGCAGCTCAAGGGCGAGCTGTCCACCGAGGTCGCCAGCCGCGTCGACGTGTCCTCCATCCGCCAGCCGCTGGGTGTCGTCGCCGGGATCACGCCGTTCAACTTCCCGGCGATGGTCCCGATGTGGATGTTCCCCCTCGCCATCGCGTGCGGCAACACCTTCGTGCTCAAGCCCTCCGAGAAGGACCCCTCGGCCGCGCTGAAGATCGCCGAGCTGCTCGCCGAGGCCGGCCTGCCGGACGGCGTCTTCAACGTCGTGCACGGCGACAAGGTCGCCGTCGACCGCCTCCTGGAGCACCCGGACGTCAAGGCCGTCTCCTTCGTCGGCTCGACGCCGATCGCCCGCTACATCCACACCACCGCCGCCGCCAACCACAAGCGCGTCCAGGCGCTGGGCGGCGCCAAGAACCACATGCTGGTCCTCCCCGACGCCGACCTGGACGCGGCCGCCGACGCCGCCGTCTCCGCGGCCTACGGTTCGGCGGGCGAGCGCTGCATGGCCATCTCCGCGGTCGTCGCGGTGGGTGCGATCGGCGACGAGCTGGTGGACAAGATCCGCGAGCGCGCCGAGAAGATCAAGATCGGCCCCGGCAACGACCCCACCTCCGAGATGGGCCCCCTCATCACCAAGGTGCACCGCGACAAGGTGGCCTCCTACGTCACCGGCGCCGCGGCCGAGGGCGCCGAGGTCATCCTGGACGGCACCGGCTACACCGTCGACGGCTACGAGGACGGCCACTGGATCGGCATCTCGCTCCTGGACAAGGTGCCCACCACCGCCAAGGCCTACCAGGACGAGATCTTCGGCCCGGTGCTGTGCGTGCTGCGCGTCGACACCTACGACGAGGGCGTCGCCCTCATCAACAGCTCGCCGTTCGGCAACGGCACCGCGATCTTCACCCGGGACGGCGGCGCCGCCCGCCGCTTCCAGCTGGAGATCGAGGCCGGCATGGTCGGCGTCAACGTCCCCATCCCGGTCCCCGTCGGCTACCACAGCTTCGGCGGCTGGAAGGACTCCCTCTTCGGCGACCACCACATCTACGGCAACGACGGCACCCACTTCTACACCCGCGGCAAGGTCGTCACCACCCGCTGGCCCGACCCCGCCGACGCCCCCACCGGCGTCGACCTGGGCTTCCCCCGCAACCACTGACACATCTCCACCCCAGCGTGAAGCCGTCCGGATTCCGGACGGCTTCACGTTTTTTTGACGCTCACGCTGCGATTCTCGTACGGGCCCGCAGCGGGAAACGGCATGGCGAAACTGTTGTTTACGTTTCCCAAGAGCACATTGATCTACGGATTCCGTAGGTAAACGACTATTGACGTGCCGGTTTTAGTCGGGGTTCCATGCAGCACCGCCCCAGCCGCCGGAGGCACCCGCACGCACCGATCGGAACCGCCTGCATGACCGACACGCTCCGCCCTGTCGAAACCGCCCTCGCAGAGGCGCCGGCCGGCAGTCCCCAGAAGCTCAAGCGTTCCATCGGTGTCGTCGGCGGCACCCTGCTCACGCTGTCGTGCGTGACGCCCGCCTCCACGCTCTTCGTGGTCGTCCCCGACCTGTTCGGCTCGCTCGGCACGGCGACCGCGCTCACCATCGCCATCGGCTCGCTGCTCTGTATCGCCGTGGCGTTCTGCTACTCCGAGCTGGGCACCCTCATCCCCAGCGCGGGCGGCGAGTACGCCATGGTGTCGACGATGGCCGGACGGCTCGCGGGCTGGCTGGTCTTCGTGCTGTCCCTGCTGGTCGTCATGATCGTCCCGCCAGTGATCGCGATGGGCACGGCCGACTACCTCGCCCCGATCGTGCACCTCGACCCGTCGATGGCCGGCGCCGCGGTCATGCTGCTCGCCACCCTCGCCGGCCTGCTCGACCTGCGCGCCAACGCCTGGATCACCGGCGTCTTCCTGGTCCTGGAGGTCATCGCGGCGGCCGTGGTGGCGGTGCTGGGCTTCGCCCACAGCGAGCGCGGCCTCGGCAGCCTCACCTCGATGCAGGTGGCCGGCGCCGACGGCCACACGGACACGGTGACCGCCATCCTGGTCGTCTCCGGCCTCGCGATCGCCCTCTTCGTCACCCAGGGTTTCTCGACCGCCGTCTACCTCTCCGAGGAGCTGGAGAACCCGCGTCGCAATGTCGCCCGTACAGTCCTGGCGACCCTCGCGATCTCGTCGGTGATCATCCTGGTCCCGGTCGTCGCGATCACCCTGGGCGCCACCGACCTCTCGGAGCTCACCGGCGGCGACATCAGCAGCATGGTCACCGCCTGGTCCAACTCCGCCGTCGGCACCTTCGTCAGCCTCTGTGTGGCCCTCGCGATCATCAACGCGGGCATCGTCATGGTCATCCAGAACTCCCGCGTCCTGTTCGCCTCGGCCCGCGACAAGGCCTGGCCCGAGCCGGTGAACAACCTCTTCTCCAAGCTCGGCCGCTTCGGCAGCCCCTGGGTGGCCACGCTCGCGGTGGGCGTCCCGGGCGCGCTGCTCTGCTTCGTCAACCTGGACACCCTGTACGGCGTCACCGGGGTCTCGGTGACGGGCATGTACCTCCTCGTCGCGGTCGCCGCCCTGCTCGCCCGCCGCGGCGCGCACCGGCACACGCGCGCGTGGCGCATGCCGCTGTGGCCGGCGATGCCCGTCCTGCTGATCGCGGTGCTGGCCTACATCCTCAGCCAGCAGGAGACGAGCTACCTCCTGTGGACCGGCGGCATCATGGCCGCCGCCACCCTCTACTGGGCCTTCTACCTCCGCCCGCGCCGCGAGACCCGCTGGCTGGTGTCGATCCCGGAGGACGAGCGCGCGTAGGCGCGGCTTCAGCCCCGGGCCACCGAGGTGATGAGGTCCCGCAGGCGCTCGACGTACAGCCGCATGTTCTTGTACGCGATGTCGGTGTCCGGGTAGCGGCAGCTGAACCACAGGCCCTCGTGGAGCCTTTGGAGCCAGACGCACACCTGGTCGCCGTACGAGATCCTGAGCAGTCCGTACGCCTTCTGCTCGGCCCAGCGATCGGATCCGGGGATGCCTCGGGCGTCGACGAGGGAGACGATCGAGTACAGGTCGGGCGAGGTGGGGCGGAAGTCCGAGCCGAGCAGGGACAGGACACGGGCGAGGGGCATACGGGCCATCGACCTGTTGGCCCGCAGCGCGGTGCGCACGGTTTCCAGGGCGCTGCGGAAGTCGGGCGCCCGCGCGATGGGCACCTCGATCGGCGCGCCGCCGACGTACCAGCCCACGGAGTCCGACCACTGGGACTTCGCCCGGGTGTGGAACGGTACGACCGCGCGGTACACGGACTGTCCGCCGATCTCGTGGACGATGAGGCTCGTGGCGGCCAGGACACCGATCAGACTCCCGCCGAAGGGGCGGCAGTACGCCTCGAACGCGCTGGCGTCGTCCGCGTCCACGAGCATCTCGCGCATGAGTTTCTGGGGAGGCAGCTTCCCGTCGGGCTCCAGCCCGAGGTCGACGGGGAAGTTCGGCAGTCGCCCGCCGCACCGGTGGATGAACTCCCGCCAGCGGGCGACGATCTCGTGGGTGTCGTCGATCCGGTCCGCGTCCGCCCGCTCGATCTCGCAGAAGTCGACATAGCTGGCGACCGGTGTCTCCATCACGGCGCAGCCCTCGACAGCCGCCGCGTAGAGCTCGTGGATCTCGGCGGGGAGGCGCTGGATGGAGTAGGAGTCGACGTTGCTGTGGTCGAAGGCCACGTACATGCTCACGCCGTCGTTCCGGACCACCGCCGTGAAGAGGAAGTTCGGCCAGCCGAGCGCGTCCGCCGCGACGTCGAAGCGGTCCTGGAGGTGCTGGGCGAGTTCCGCCGCGTCGGGGAAGTCACCGATCACTTCGCGGTGCAGTGACACCTCCTCGGCGTCGAGCGTGAACCGGCGCATCTCGTTTCCGGCCCAGCGGAAGCCGCTGCGCAGAGTCTCGTGCCGCAGCGTCCACCTTTGCAGCGCGTCCTGCAACGCGTCGAGGTCGACCCGGCCTGGGATGTCGAAGGCCGTGCCGAGCCAGGTCGGCACGTACAGGCCACCCTCGCGTACTGAGCGGGTCGTTTTGATGTGCGACTCCTGGATGTACGCCGGCGGCCGGGAGTCCTCCGGCAGACTCGCCGCCGCCTCGACGGTCGCCGGCGAGAGTGTCCACTCGACGAGCCGCCCGGGCCGGACCTCGCAACGCTGGATGTCGGTCATTCGCACGGGCGTTTCCGTTCGCAGATGGGGTCGGGTCCGATCAAGGGAACGCCTGGTCCGCGGCCGACACGCACGCTTTCCCGATCTTTCAATGGAACGGGTGGCACCTCGAACAGCGGTGCACAGCCGCGCACGGCGGTACATGGGCGGCGCCCTACCGCGACTGCGGTATGCCGGAGGGGGCTCGTACGCCCGTGGGAGGGCCGGGGGTTCAGACCACCGGCTGCTTCGGTTGTCAGTGGCGGCCCGTACCGTTGACGCATGGATCTTCGATTGCCCGGACTGCGGGCCCTACGGAAGCCGCGGCTGCTGCTGGCCGCCGCGGCCGCCGTCGTGGTGCTCGCCGGTGCCGGTACGTGGCAGGCCGTCGCCTCCGACGACGCGCCCGCGGTGCACCGCGCCGACCGGGTCATGACCGTGGCCGACGGGGTGCGCATCGACACCTCGTACTTCACCTCCGGCCCGGCCGGCCGCCGCCCGGCCGTCCTGCTGGCGCACGGCTTCGGCGGCAGCAAGGACGACGTCCGGCAAGAGGCGGAGGACCTGGCCCGCGACGGATACGCGGTCCTTACGTGGTCGGCGCGCGGCTTCGGCAAGTCCACGGGCAAGATCGGGCTGAACGACCCGAAGGCCGAGGTCGCCGACGTCTCCCAGCTGATCGACTGGCTCGCGAAGCAGCCCCAGGTCCAGCTCGACAAGACGGGCGACCCGCGCGTGGGCATGGCGGGCGGCTCCTACGGCGGCGCGGTCTCCCTCCTGACCGCCGGCTACGACGACCGGGTGGACGCCATCGCCCCGGCGATCACCTACTGGAACCTCGCGGACGCGCTGTTCCCCAACGACGTCTTCAAGAAGCTCTGGGCGGGCATCTTCATCAACTCCGGTGGCGGCTGCGACCAGTTCGAGGCCGAGCTGTGCGCGATGTACGAGCGCGTCGCCGAGTCCGGCACCCCGGACACCGAGGCCCGTGACCTCCTCGAAGCCCGCTCGCCGTCCGCAGTCGCCGACCGCATCACGGTGCCCACACTCCTGGTGCAGGGCCAGACCGACTCCCTCTTCCCGCTCGGCCAGGCCGACGCCGCCGCGAAGGCGATCCGCGCGAACGGCGCCCCCGTCGACGTCGACTGGATCGCGGGCGGCCATGACGGCGGCGACCTGGAGACCAGCCGCGTCCAGGCACGCGTGACAGCATGGTTCGACCGGTACCTCAAGGACGACAAGAGCACCGACACCGGCCCGGCCTTCCGTATCACCCGCACCGGAGGCGTCGACTCCACCGACGGGGCGGCCCAGTTGAGGGGCGCGAGCGGAGACTCGTACCCGGGTCTGGAGAACGACCAGCGGGCCATCGCCCTCACCGGCCGCGAGCAGACCTTCGCCAACCCGGCCGGCGCCAACCCGCCCGCCATCTCCGCCCTGCCCGGCATCGGCGGCGGCGGTCTCTCCCAGCTGTCGTCCCTCGGGGTCGGCATCTCCCTCGACTTCCCGGGCCAGTACGCCCGGTTCGAGTCCCAGCCCGTCACCGGCGACCTCCGCATCACCGGATCGCCCACGGCCACCGTCCACATCAAGTCGACGAGCGAGGACGCGGTCCTCTTCGCCAAGGTGTACGACGTCGGCCCTAGCGGCACCCAGCAGGTGCTGCCCTCCCAACTGGTCGCCCCCCTCCGCGTTGAGGACGCCAAGGCGGGCAAGGACGTGACGATCACGCTCCCCGCCATCGACCACGAGGTCGAGGAAGGCCACCGCCTCCGCCTGGTCCTAGCCTCGACGGACCTCGGCTACGCCTCACCGGCGGCCCCGGCGACGTACACCGTCTCCCTGACGGGAGACCTCAAGGTCCCCACGGCACCCGCCGTGACGACGGCTGCCGCCCCGCTGCCCGCCTGGGTGTGGTGGCTGCCGCTGGCCGGCGCCGTCGTCGCCCTGGCCCTCCTGCTGTCGGGCCGCCGCCGCACCGCAGGCCCGCCCCCCGCCCCCGAACTCGCCGAAGTCCCGCTCCAGATCACGGACTTGAGCAAGCGGTACGCCAAGTCCGCGGACCGGTACGCGGTTCGGGACGTGTCCTTCCGCGTCGAGAAGGGCCAGGTGCTCGGCCTCCTGGGGCCCAACGGCGCGGGCAAGACCACGACCCTGCGCATGCTGATGGGCCTGATCAAGCCGGACGGCGGCGAGATCCGCGTCTTCGGCCACGCCATCCGCCCGGGTGCCCCGGTGCTGTCCCGCGTGGGCGCCTTCGTCGAGGGCGCCGGCTTCCTCCCGCACCTCTCCGGCCGCGAGAACCTGGAGCTGTACTGGCAGGCCACCGGCCGCCCGCGCGAGGACGCACACCTCGACGAGGCCCTGGAGATCGCCGGCCTCGGCGACGCGCTCGCCCGCGCGGTCCGCACCTACTCGCAGGGCATGCGCCAGCGCCTCGCCATCGCCCAGGCCATGCTCGGCCTCCCGGACCTCCTCATCCTCGACGAACCCACCAACGGCCTCGACCCGCCACAGATCCGCGAAATGCGCGAGGTGATGATCCGGTACGCGGCCGCCGGACGCACGGTGATCGTCTCCAGCCATCTCCTGGCGGAGGTCGAACAGTCCTGCACCCACCTCGTGGTGATGGACCGCGGCCGCCTCGTCCAGGCGGGCCCGGTCGGCGAGATCATCGGCTCCGGCGACACGCTCCTGGTCGGCACCGGCGCGCCCGTGGAGGAACCCGTCGTCGAGAAGGTGGCCGCACTGCCCGGCGTCGCCTCGGCCGTGAACACCTCCGACGGACTCCTCGTCCGCCTCGACCCCGGCGGCAGCGCACAGCGCCTGGTCGTCGAACTCGTCCGGCTCGAAGTGCCCGTCGAGTCGGTCGGCCCGCACCGCCGCCTCGAAGACGCCTTCCTCACCCTGATCGGAGGTTCCGCATGAGCACGCTCACCGAGCGCACCCAGCCCATCGAGGTCGCCTCCGGCTACCGCGCGGGCCGCACCCTGCCCCTACGGGTGGAGCTGGTCCGCCAGCTCAAGCGCCGCCGCACGCTGGTCATGGGCGGGATCCTCGCCGCGCTGCCCTTCGTCCTGGTCGCCGCCTTCGCCATCGGCGGCAGCCCGGACGGCCGGGGCAACCAGGTCACCCTGATGGACACGGCCACCGCGTCCGGCGCCAACTTCGCCGCGGTGAACCTCTTCGTCTCCGCCGGCTTCCTCCTCGTCATCCCGGTCGCCCTGTTCTGCGGGGACACGGTCGCCTCGGAGGCCAGCTGGTCCTCCCTGCGCTACCTCCTCGCGGCCCCGGTGCCCAGGGCCCGCCTCCTGTGGTCCAAGCTGATGGTCGGGCTCGGCCTCAGTCTGGCCGCGATGATCCTGCTCCCGGTCGTAGCGCTCGCCGTCGGCACGGCCGCCTATGGCTGGGGCCCGCTGGAGATCCCCACCGGCGGCGCACTCGACGCGGGCACGGCGGCCCAGCGTCTGGTGGCGGTCGTGGGCTACCTCTTCGTGTCCCAACTGGTCACCGCAGGCCTCGCGTTCTGGCTGTCGACCAAGACCGACGCACCCCTGGGCGCGGTAGGCGGCGCGGTCGGCCTCACCATCGTCGGCAACGTCCTGGACGCCGTCACGGCCCTCGGCGACTGGCGCCACTTCCTGCCCGCGCACTGGCAGTTCGCCTGGGCCGACGCCATCCAGCCCCGCCCCGAATGGTCCGGCATGATCCAGGGCACGGCGGTTTCCGTAACGTACGCCCTGGTGCTGTTCGCCCTGGCCTTCCGCGGTTTCGCCCGCAAGGACGTGGTGTCCTAGCTTCTGGCGCTCACCGCGGCGGGCGGCCTGCCGCTCACCGGCTGCGGTGGGGGCGGCGCCGGCGCCTACGGAACAACCCGGCGGCGACCGACGCGGCCCTTACCGACGACTGGTTCGCGACCGGCGACCTCGGCTCCCTCGACCCCGAGGCGGTTGCGCACTGGCTGTCGGTCCGCCAGCTGCCCGCCGACACTCCTATGCCGGAGGTCGTACGGAACCCGTGGATGCGCGCAGACGTCCAGAAAGCAGTGGACTACGCCAACCAGGGGGTCTCGCGCGCCGAGGCCATCCGCGCGTTCACGCTGGTCGAAGGCGAGTTCAACGAGGAGTACGGATCGCTGAAGCGGTCCCTGAAGGTCAAGCGGCACGCGGTGACGACGGCGACCGCGGACGAGATCGAGGCACCGTACCGACGCTGACGCGCGACGAAACGGCGGGCCACCGGGGAGCCGGTGACCCGCCGTGGCTGAGTAGAAGGCTCAGCCGTTGCCGACGCCGTTGCCGGACAGGACGGGGATGTTGTTCAGGATGTGCGAGAGCGGCTCGTCGCCCTTGGCCTGGGTGGAGTTCTCGACACACTGCTGGTTCTGCGGAGCCGACAGAACGGGGATGTCCTGGACGGTGACCGGTACGACGCCGACGATCGAGCCGGCGTTGAGCTTGGCCGGCAGTCCCACACAGGGCTTGTTCAGCGAACCCTGGATGAGGGCCATCTGCGGGCTCATGTCGCCTTGTGTGGTCGAGTTGCCGAAGGCCTGCGTGGCACCGTTGCCGCTGGCGGACGTCGTGCCACCGTCGTCGCCGATCGCCAGAGCCTGCGGCGCGGCCGCGGCCGACGCGCCGGCAACGGAAGCAGCGATGGCCGCGGTTGCCCACAGCTTCTTCATGTTCATTCCCTTCGGAACGCGGACTCCGCTTCGGAGTTGCGCGGTGATCAGTTTTGTGATCCGTGACGAGGTGCCACCGGGGAGCCGGTGACCCGCCGCGGCTGAGCCGAAGACTCAGCCGTTGCCCGTGCCGTTGCCGGACAGGACGGGGATGTTTTCCAGGATGTGCGAGAGCGGCTCGTCGCCCTTGGCCTGGGTGGAGTTCTCGACGCACTGCTGGTTCTGCGGAGCCGACAGAACGGGGATGTCCTGGACGGTGACCGGTACGACGCCGACGATCGAGCCGGCGTTGAGCTTGGCCGGCAGTCCCACACAGGGCTTGTTCAGCGAACCCTGGATGAGGGCCATCTGCGGGCTCATGTTGCCGTACGTGGCGGAGTTGCCGAAGCTCTGCACGGCACCGTTGCCGCTGGCGGACGTCGTGCCACCGTCGTCGCCGATCGCCAGAGCCTGCGGCGCGGCAGCAGCCGAGGCACCGACAACGGACGCGGCGACCGCCGCAGCGGCCATAACCTTCTTGATCACTGACTGTCCCTTCTGAAGAAACCCCGTCCACCGGAGCGCCCTGGATCAACTGAGTCGGTCGCCCGAAGTTCCTGTACTTCACTCCGATGGCCCAAGCGGCGAAGTCGCAATCCCGGTGCTGTCCGGTAGCGGCGAGGAAGAGGGCGGGTCCACCGCCCGGAACGTTTCGGCGTGAATTGAAGGCAGGGCGATTCGGGTGAATTCCCTCGAGGGTTAGGTTCCGTGGTTTCTTCGGCCGTCTATGCCTCGTTTACAGCCCGCAGGTCATGGTGCGAGTCGTTCAAGCTGTGCTCGCTCGGTTTCGGCCGCCATATGGGGCATGACCGCAACGAAGGGAATGCGCGTGAAGCACAAGAAGAGCGCTGCTGTCGTCGCCGGCGCAATCATGGCCATGGGGATGGCCGCCCCGGCCTTCGCCGACACCGGTGCCGACGGTGACGCCGTCGGCTCCCCGGGTGTCCTGTCGGGCAACGTCATCCAGGTTCCCGTCCACGTGCCCGTCAACGTGTGCGGCAACACCGTCGACGTCATCGCCCTGCTGAACCCGGCGTTCGGCAACTCCTGCGTCAACGACTGACGCAGCGCATCGGGGCGCTCGGCTGTGTCACGGCCGGCCTTGGACCGTCCTTGCGGTGCCAAGGCCGGCTTTTCCGCGTCGTCGGGCGGGAAGGGAGCGAGAGCGCGAAAGGCACTCCTGACGTCACGGGGCGGCGGTCCCCGGTCGTACTGGAGATCACCCCATTGGCGGCACAACCAGGGCCGTTGCCGTGCGTTGATCCAGAGCGCGGGTGTCCCGCCCGGTATTTGTGTCAACCCCCAAGGAGTACTTTCCATGTCTCGTATCGCGAAGGGCCTGGCCCTGTCGTCCATCGCCGTTGCAGCCGCGGCGGGCACCGCCGGCATCGCCGCTGCCGACACTGGCGCGCAGGCCTCCGCCGCCCAGTCCCCCGGTGTTCTGTCGGGCAACGTCCTGCAGGCCCCGATCCACGTCCCGGTCAACGTCTGCGGAAACACCGCGAATCTCATCGGGCTGCTGAACCCGGCGTTCGGAAACACCTGCGCCAACGACTGAGGCAGTTGCGGACTCTCCCGGCCACCCTCCCGCAGGGGAGGGCGGCCGTCTCATGTCGCCCTTGGCTCACTCGTGTTCCCCGTCCCATGCGGCTTCCCGAACGGGGGAACCGGTCTGCAGGCGCGGATCGGGCGTCTCACCAGGGACGACGTCGGCGATCCGGGCATGAGGAAGCTATGGTGCGCACTCGATGAGTTGCAGGCCGTGTTCACCGGTTTCACGGTGAACACGAGATCGGCCGGAATCATCGAAAGGAACATCCACGCGCGCTCTGCCCGCACGGCGCATCGCGTCCTCCGCACTCTGCGCCGCGCTTCTGGTCGGGATCGGCGCCCCCGCCGCTCTGGCGGCCGACAGCGACTCGGCGCGTGACCCCGTCCACGTGGCGTCCAGCGCGCCCGACCCCGGCGCGGAGGCACTCTTGGCGCAGGTCAAACACCTGGCCGATGCCGGCGGTGTACTGACCCCGTCGACCACGGCGCCGATGACGTCGATGCTGCACAACCTGCCGAAGACGGCCATGCGTGACCACGCCAAGGCGGCTCGGGACCTCAAGGACGATGCGCTCGCCGCGTTGCAGTCCGCCGGCGAACCTGCCCGGCCTGCCGACGCTGCCCGAGCCGTCGGCGCTCCCCGCGCCGAGCGTTCCCACGACCCCCACCCTGCCGGCACGACGGCTGTGTTAACGGCCTTTCAGGAGACGTGAACCCTTTGGGGATCTGATACGAGTTTCCGTACATGGGGTTTCCGCCGAGACGGGGGCTCGTTAGCCAGGAAGGAGCTGCCTGAGAAAGGAACAGGATGAAGTCGCTGAAGGCTGCCGCTGTCGTTGCGGGTTCGATGGTCATCGCAGGCGCTGCCGCGCCCGCTTTCGCCAACGACACCTCGGATTTCACGGCCACCAGCCTCAACGGTGCCCTCGACACCGTCATCAGCCGGGCGGGCGAGAATCTGCCCCACGCGGTGGACAACGCCAACGCGGTCGTCCTGCCCGGAGGGCTTCTCGGTGGGCTTCCGCTCCAGAAGTAAGCGGCTCATTTCGTCGGCGGCCCCTCGTCCGAGTGGTCGTCCTCTGCCCGTCGTTAGGACTCCGCGATGACCTCAACCTCAAGCGAAAAACGCCTACTTCCGGCTGCCGGTCTCGGCACTCTCGCCGTCATTGCCTGGAGCGGTGAAGCGCCCGACGGCGACATGCCTTATCTGCTGGCCTACTCCCTCGGCGACGGCGAAGGCGGTCTCGAGGCCTCCGCGGTCGCCGTCGAGCAGTTGCTGCGAACCAGCGGCCTGCCCATCGGCGAGGGGCTCGTCGATGGCGCCGGCCGACCGAGCCTGCCAATCCGCCTCCTTGTGGAGGCGGGCCAGGCGATGGTCAGCATGCCGGGTCTCAACGCCCAGTGCACCGCGCCGCCGGAGTGGCTGGCCGCGGTCGGCGAACGTGGGTGTGCCTGTCTCGTGTTCACGACGCGTCCCTGGCCCGAGGCAGAGCCGGGTCGGCCGGTCGAGCCGGAAGCCCTGGTCTCCTTCGCGGGCGACGAGGAGACGCTGAAAAAGGCGGCGCATGTCCTACTGCCCGTGCGTAACCTGCGCGGCTGACGCAGTCTGTCCTGTCGCTCCCGAGAAGAGCCACACCTGAGACGAAGCTGACCACTCGTCGAGGATTCTTCGCCGCCGTCACGGCGTGCGTGGCGGGTGCCGCTGACTCCGCCGCGCCCCGACGAGTTCGGCCTGCCGCACGCCTGGATGCCCGGGGCCGCGGTGCTGACTCCGCCGTTGCGGACGGAGGCGTGTTCCATGGAAAAACAGGGAGGCGGCCGTCCGTGGACGGCCGCCTCCCTGCTGTTACGGCGTCAGGAGTTGCCGTGGGTGACGGAGGACGTCACCCCGTAGCTGTTGGCCACCAGGTGCCCGGTGAAGTAGTACGCGTCGCCGTTGGCGTCGAAGCCCGAGCTGACGACGTCCGACTCGGCACCGGCGGCCGTTGCGCTCTGATCCGCGCTCACGTACGACGGGCCTTCCACGTCCCAGTAGCCCGGGTGGAGTGCGCCCCCCCAACCCCAGTAGCCGAGATCGCCGCTGTGGACGTCACTGCTCGTTGCCCCCGCCGCACTGGCAGAAGCCGCCCCGTGGTGGAACGACGGACCTTCGGCGGCGACGGCGGCCTGTCCCAGACCGATCGTCAGCGGCACGCTGAGAAAGAACGTTGCCGCCGCCTTGGTGACCTTGCGCATTTTTGTCTCGCCTTTCTTTTGAGAGCCGCCTCATTCCTTGAGCGAGGAGGGCCCTGCGAAAAAGCAAAGCACGCATGTGTACGGCGGAAGCCGCATGAATCGCTGCTGTCACCCCCTTGCCGCAGGGGTACGGTCCGATGGTGCGATTCGATAAGGAACGCCCGTCGTTTCACAGGGCCAGATGAGGTAATTCGCCACACGGCGATGGTCAGTCGTCATGACGAGGGTCAGTCATCGCACGGACCGTACGGCCGTGTCGTGACCTGCAGCGGTCGGACCAACGGCTGGCGCAGCACGGTCGGTGCGCGGTCGGTGGGCCGCTCCAACAAGTGCAGCACCAGGGTGCGGCTGGAGCGTGCGGGCAGTTCCAGATCGAGGGTGTAGACCGGATGGCCGCGCTCGACGGCATGATTCAGCTGCGCGGGCCGGCCGTCCAGGGTGGCCTTGGCCAACTCCGCCTGCTCACTGGCGAAGTACGAGACCAGCAGCCGGTTGTCGCCCTGCCTCGTGCGGTAGGGCGGGTGGTCCAGCCGCTGGGTGACATAGGTGGGAAGCCCCGAGACCGGTGCCCGGTTGGACAGCCGTACAGTCACGGTGACCTCGCGGCTGTCCTCGGTGCACCGGCCCGGCGCCCAGATCAGCCGACGGTCGAGGTAGTAGTCCAGTTTGGTGCCTGCGGCGTTGGTCACGATCAGCCCGGCCAGTGGTGCGGGACCTTCCGGCAGGGCACCGCCGAGCGGTCGCTGCTGCAGTTCACGCTGCTCCGCGGGGTGGGCGCTCCACATCTTGATCCGCCCGTCCTTGAGCTGCCGTTGCAGCGCGGCGAACAGCGCCGGGCGGCGTGCCGGATCGTCCGCGGCGTCCAGCAACCGATCTGCGACCGCACGCGCCACGTCAAGGAAGAACGCCTTGCGCTCCGGGACGTTCTCGTAGGTCGCATAGCTTGCGCGCTCGGTGAGATCCACCATATTGGCGGCG
Source organism: Streptomyces sp. JLBG701 (assembly GCF_058544905.1). Classification (NCBI taxonomy): domain Bacteria; kingdom Bacillati; phylum Actinomycetota; class Actinomycetes; order Kitasatosporales; family Streptomycetaceae; genus Streptomyces; species Streptomyces sp. JLBG701. Next base: position 4,158,346 of record NZ_CM178588.1, on the reverse strand, counting down.
GTGACGACGGTTCCGTCGGCCAACGAGACGGAACCGGACGCGGCGAGCAGCCCGGACAGCGCGCCGGGATCGAGTGAGAACGCGCCGTCCACTTCCTGGCCGCTTTTCGCGTGCCAAGCGGCTGCCCAGATGCGGGCGGCGTAGGGGAAGTGCGGGCTGATGTTGCTGTTGGCCCAGGTGCTGGTTGGGGCGCTGGGCCCGTAGAGGGCGGTGTACTCGGCCGGCAGGTCGACCGCCGCATGGATGTCAGGTAGTTCGCTGTCATTGCCGAAGTTCTCGAAGCGCAGTCGGCCCCGCTCCGCGGTGACCACCGCGAACGCCCCCGGAAGCCCGCCGGTGCCACGTGCCTCGGCGGTGTTCTCGAACACTGCCAGATACCGCCTCGGCCCGTCCGCTCCGAGCATCGGCGGCATCACACGGGCCGCCATGGCGGCGTCGTCGGTGACACTGCTGATCCGTTCGAGCTGTTCGGCGAGCTGGGCGCGGGCGTGGTCCGCGGCGGCCAGCCAGGTGGCATGCGGCAGCTCGTCCATGTCCGTAAGCGCGCCCGAGGTGCTGTGCGCGGCCTGTTCGAGGAGGGGAGCCGCGCGGCGCAGAGCGGCGAGGTCGAGGTGCCCGCCGTCGCCTCCGGCGGCCGCCAGTTCGGCGGCGGTGTGCGTCAGCGGGGGAAGGACATCGTGGGTGAGCAGGTCGGAGGCTTCGGCGATACCGCGTACGGTGGCGAGCGGTTGCCCGAGAAGCGGAAGGTGCGACGCGGGATACCAGGCCGGGCCGGTGGTGAGCTGGTGGGCTCGGGCCGCGTGCCGCGCGGCGCTGCGTACAGCGGTCTCGGCAGTCCGCAGCCGGGCGGCGGCACCTGCGGTGGGCTGCGCGTTCGCCTGTCCCCGCAGCGTCTCGAGATTCCGTTGCGCGGCCAGCAGTTCGTTGCGCGCGAGCATCGCGGTGACCGCGATCCAGCCGGCGCCTGCCAGGAGGAGGACGACGGCGGCGCACACCGGCAGTAGGACGCGGGGATTGCGCAGCAGGTTGCCGACGGCGCAAGAGACGACTGTTTGCGGCAGGCGTGGCATTTTCATCAGTTGCCCCTAGTAGGCACCGTCACCGCGCAACACGGCAGGCAGTGTTCGGAAGAGGATCGCCAGGTCCAGCTTGATCGACCATGTGTCGATGTATTCCAGGTCCAGGCGCAGGGCGTCCTCCCAGGCCAGGTTGGACCGCCCGCTCACCTGCCACAACCCGGTGAGTCCCGGCCGGACCTGGAGGCGACGACGGGCCTCCCCGGTGAACGCCGAGTCCTCCACCGGCAGCGGCCGGGGACCGACCAGGGACATCTGCCCCTTCAGCACATTGAGCAGCTGTGGCAGCTCATCCAGGGAGTAGCGCCGCAACCAGCGCCCGACCGCGGTCACACGCGGATCGTTACGGACTTTGAACAAGTGCCCGTCCGACTCGTTGCGAGCCGCCATGGCCTCTCGCATCTTCTCGGATCCGACTTGCATGGTGCGCAGTTTGAGGACGTGGAATTCCTTGCCCTGCCAGCCCGTTCGTCGTTGGCGGAACAACAGAGGACCCCGAGTGTCGGCTTTCACAGCAACGGCGGACGCCAGGAGCACTGGCGCCAGCAGCAGGAGCAGGACGGTGGCCCCCACCAGGTCGATGGCGCGTTTGACCGCCCGACCTCCCAATGCCAACCGTCGGCACCTGGTCGGCTGAGGAAGAGCCGTCTCTCCACCGGATACCAGCATTCCTTACCCCTTCTACGGCGAAACGAGTGAAATATCCTCTATGGGGCGGCACGTTCGCAAACATGAAGCGCAAATTGCCCCATAACTGAGCAACAGATAGAAACACGACATTGACCTGAGCTTCAGCAATGACACAGCAACTTGCCCCGTCCAACCTGGGGCGGGGCGGCCGAGAGGACCTGCATGCGTGCGGTAGTGACGGGCGGGGCCGGCTTCATTGGTTCCCACCTGTGCGAGCGGCTCCTCCACGAGGACCACGAAGTGGTCTGCGTGGACAGCTTCCTGACATCCAGTCCCGCCAACGTCGAACATCTGAGGGGTGACCGGCGCTTCCAGCTGAACCACTGCGACATCACCCAGGGCCTGAACGTGCCCGGCCCGGTGGATGCCCTGTTCCACCTGGCATCACCCGCCTCGCCGACCGACTACCTGCGGCTGCCCCTGGAGACACTTCGTGTGGGATCGGCCGGCACCTGGCACGCCCTTGACCTGGCCGCCGCGAAAAGTGCCCGCTTCCTGCTGACCTCCACCTCCGAGTCGTACGGTGACCCGCTGGTCCACCCTCAGCCGGAGAGCTACTGGGGCCATGTCAACCCGGTCGGCCCCCGCTCGGTCTACGACGAAGCGAAACGCTTCGGTGAGGCTCTGACCATGGCCTACCGTAGAAGCCGTGGTGTGGATGCCAAGATCGTGCGCATCTTCAACACGTTCGGCCCGCGGATGCGCGCGGACGACGGGCGGGCCATCCCCACGTTCATCTGCCAGGCGCTGCGCGGAGAGTCGATCACGGTCACCGGTGATGGCGCCCAGACCAGGTCGCTGTGCTTTGTCGACGACACGGTCGACGGGTTGCTGCGCATGCTCGAGAGTGACCACGGGGGCCCGGTCAACCTGGGCAACCCCCATGAGGTCTCCATGCTCGAACTGGCCCAGTGGATCAGCAAGCTGACCAGGTCCACCTCCGAGATCACGCTGGTTCCGCGCCCCCAGGACGATCCGGAACGACGGCGCCCGGACATCACCAAGGCCCGTGAGCTGTTGGACTGGGAACCCACGACTCCGGTGGAACGCGGGCTGAGCGACACCATCGCCGACTTCCGCCGTCGTATGGGTTCCGACGTGTTCGCAGGAATCGGGAGTCAGCCCACGGGATCCCCAGAGAGCGTCGAAGCCCTCTCATGACCGGATCAGCGAGAACACGGACGGCAGCAGCGCCGGCATCCGCCCCCGTGGTCGAGTGCCTGGGGGTGCCCATTACCGTGCACACCCCCGAGAGCGCCGCCCGCCACGTCCTGCAACTCGCCCACCGGACTCGCGAGGCACGACACGTTCACGTGGACGGGGCCGACGTCATGGACATCGCGCGCGGAATAGACGTTCACCTGTCCAACGCGTACACGCTCGCCCTCGCGGGCCGGGACACCGAGCTGCAAGGCCTTCTCCGCTCGGCCTCTCTCAACCTCCCCGACGGACAGTCAGTTGTCTGGGCGAGCCGGCTTCTCCACCGCGGTACGACCCTGCCGAGGACGCGCGTGTACGGCCCCGATCTCCTGCTGAACGTCTTCGCACTGAGCCAGAACACCGAAGTGCGCCACTACCTCCTCGGTTCCACACCTCGGGTACTGGACGCGCTGCACCGGGAACTGCGGCGGCGCTTCCCCCTGGCTCGGATCGTCGGTACGTGCTCTCCGCCCTTCCGCCCACTGACCTCCGAGGAACTGCGGCAGCAGGCAGAGGACATCCGGACCAGGGGGGCGGACATCGTCTGGGTGGGACTCGGCACCCCGAAACAGGACCGCTGGGCCGCCGACTTGTGCGCACAGCTGCCCGTGGTGGCCGTGGCTGTGGGCGCGGCCTTCGACTTCATCGCGGGCACCAAACGGCAGGCGCCGCCCTGGATGCAGAGCAATGGTCTGGAATGGCTGTTCCGGCTCGGCTGTGAGCCACGCCGCCTGTGGCGGCGCTACTTGTTCGGCAACGCGCAGTTCGTCTGGGGCGTGACCCGGCAGTCGGTGGAGGCCGTGGCACGGCCCAGAAAGACGGACCCAGGGAGAGGACAACCATGTCACTGATGGGCAAGGTGAGGTGGACCTTGCGACATCCCGCATTCACGGCGCAGCCGGCCACTTCGCTGCTGCGGTTGGCTGCCTGGCGGGCACGTACCGCGGTACGCGTCGGAGCCACGGTCTCGCTCGGGCACTCCAGAATGCGGATGTGGTGCCCGCCGGAGTGGCGGGGCAACGCGAAGCTGACGTACCTCTGGCGCAACGCCTACGAGTCAGAGCTGGCCCAGCTCCACCGCTGGGTGAGCCCTGGCGACCACGTCGTGGACGTGGGTGCCCATTACGGCGCGTACGCGCTGCCCATGTCCGGGTTCGTCACCGACAAGGGGCTCGTCATCGCGTTGGAGCCCTCGCGGCACGCCCGCTCCGTGCTGTCCAGGAACATCCGGCTCAACAACGCGCGCAATGTACGGGTGCTGCCGGTCGCGGCCGGAAGAAGCGCCGCCCGGGGCACCCTGCACATCCACCGGGACCGATCCCGTTCCACCCTGGTCGGGCTGTCCGGGAGTGCGGCAGCCGAGGAGGCTGTCGAGGTGGCGTCGCTCGACGACGTGGTGCCGAGGGACCGGCGCATCGCACTCATCAAGATGGACATCGAAGGATACGAGCAGTGGGCGCTGGAGGGTGCCACGTCCATCCTCACCGAGGACAGGCCCGTGGTCGTCTTCGAGTACACGCCCCCGGCCGCGGCCGCTGCCGGGCTGCCCGCTCGGGGTGCCTGGGACGTCCTGGCCGCCCACGGCTACCAGATGCACCGGGTCACGGACAGCGGAGAAGTGCGCATGGTGTCGGACCCCGAGCACCGTTGCGGCACCACGGACAACATCGTGGCCATCCACCCGACTGCCCCGGGGCGGACAGCGTGACGTACACAACGCGCAGGCGGGTTGTCGTCGTACAGCCGTATCTGCCGAGCTACCGCACCCGCTTCTTCGAGCGCGCGCACGAGTGTCTGGATGCCCGCGGTGTCACGCTCGAGGTCATCCACGGCCCGCCTCCGCCGGGCCAGGACGCCAGGCGGGACGCGGCCTCCTGCCCCTGCGCGACCGAAGTACCCACCGCAAGGCTGTTCACGGTGGGCGGGACCTCAGTGGCCTGGCACCGTGTCCGCCCTCGCACGGCATCAGCCGACGCGGTCGTGCTCGAACAGGCGCTCCACAGTCTGGAGGCGTTTCCGCTGGCGTTGCGCCAACGGACGGCGCCGGGGAGCAGACGCGTTCCGGCGGTGGCCTTCTGGGGCCACGGCCGGACCTACACCCGGCCGGTGAACCGTCTGGAGGCACGTGTCAAAGATGCCCTGACGAGGCAGGGCAACTGGTTCTTCGCCTATACCGAGGGCGGTGCGGACCACCTTGCGCGGCGGGGCTTCCCGCGCAGCAGGATCACCGTGGTGCGCAACTCCGTCGACACCCTGGCTCTCGTCCAGGCTCGCGACCGTGCCTGCCGACCGGGTACCGAGGAACACACACAGGCCGCGGCCCTCAGGGAGCGCCATGGACTGACACCTGGCCGTACAGCCCTGTTCCTCGGGGGCTTGGACGCGCCTAAGCGCATTTCCTTCCTGTTGGACTCCGCCGAGCGCGTCGCCCGCACGTTGCCCGGGTTCCGGCTGCTGGTCGCCGGCGAGGGCATGGACCGAGGTCTGGTGGATGCCGCGGCGGCCCGCCCCGGAAGCCCGGTGATCTCCCTGGGCCGAGTGACCGGAGCGCGCACCGCACTGCTGGGCGCGGTCAGCGACGTCATGCTGATGCCGGGACGGGTCGGCCTGTGCGCCGTGGACTCGTTCGCACTGCGCACACCGATCGTGACGACGGACTGGCCGTGGCACGCCCCGGAGTTCGAGTACCTGGCGCATGAACGCAACGCGTTGGTCGTACCCGACGACCCGGGCGTCTACAGCGCGGCGGTTGCCGCCCTGCTGCGCGACTCCGACCGACTGGCGTCCCTGCGTTCGGCCTGCGCGCAGAGCGCGGCCGAATACACGATCGAAGGGATGGCCGAGCGGTTCTGCGACGGAGTCATGGGACTGCTCGCGAGCAGCAATGGAGGTACCGGCCGGTGAGGAAGCATCTGCGGACCGCATGGGAGCACGTGCACCGGCTCTATGCGGTGCGGCAGAACGTGCATCTCGGCCGCGGTGTGCGGATCGGCATCGGGTCGATCCTGTGGGCGCCGAGAAGACTGACGGTGGGCCGGGACGTCTACTTCGGCAAGGGATGCACCATCGAGGTCGACGGCACGATCGGCGACTGCGTGCTCATCGCGAACCGGGTGGGGATCGTCGGTCGGACCGACCACGCCATGCGGCAGATCGGCACAACGGTCCGCCACGCCGACTGGGTTGGCGACCACCCGCACCGGCTGAGCCGGCCCGTGCACATCGGCGCCGATGTGTGGCTCGGGTACGGGGCGGTGGTGCTGAGCGGGCTCAGCATCGGGCGCGGCGCGGTCGTGGCCGCGGGCGCGGTCGTCACTTCGGACGTGGCCCCGTACGACATCGTCGCGGGCAACCCCGCGGTGTCCATCGGCCGGCGGTTCGAATCCGACGAGATTGCCGAGCACGAGTGGCTTCTCACTTCAGCGGTCACCCGGCCGGATGCGTGATCGACCGCTGTGTCGCGACTGGAAGGAACGGGTGTGGAGGACGGGGTGAAGGAAATCGAGTACCGGCGAGAGAAGCAGGAGAAACAGGAGGAAGCCGAGGGCGGCGTACGGCCGCTGCGGATCGTCCTCGTCTCCTACCGGTGCGATCCGGATCGGGGAACGGAGCCGGGCCTGGGCTGGGCATGGGCGGAAGCGCTCGCGCGGCGCGGCCACACGGTGGACATCCTGACGTACCGCGACGGGGACAACGCCAGGAACATCGCCCGCCGCGTCGCCGTCCTCGGCTCCCTGGGAGACCGGATCAGGCCGCACTTCGTACCCGTCCCCGTGTGCCCGTGGTGGACCGCCGCGGTGCCCAGCCCACTGAGGGACCAGGCCCGGGAGTTCATCAGCTACGGAGGCTGGCAGGGCAACGCCCTGCGATACGCCCGTAGGCACGGTCTCTCCGGGGCCGACCTGGTGCATCACGTCTCGTACGGTTCCCTCGTGGGTGGCAGTGCCCTGCGGAAGCTGGGACCGCCCCTGGTGTTCGGCCCCGTGGGAGGCGGTCAGACGGCCCCGTACAGCCACCGGCGCTTCGTGAGTTCCGGGTACGGACGCGAACTGGTACGGGAACTGCTGTGGGTCCGTGCCCTCAGCCACCGCCGCACGTGCCGGGCTACCGTGCGCGAGGCCGCCGCTGTCCTGACCACGAACACGGATACCGCTTTGCGTGCCCGCCGCCTCGGCTGCCGGAACCCCGCCATGCAGCTGGCCGACGGGGTACCGGACGACCTGGTGCGGACCGCAGGCCCCGGTTCGGCATGCCGGACGTCCGACCGGCCCACCGTGCTGTGGGTGGGCAGACTCGCCCCGTTCAAGGCGCCGCAGCTCGCCCTCCACACGTTCTCCCGTCTGAAGGACCTCGTTCCCAGCGCACGCATCGTCTTCGTCGGAGATGGTCCGCTGCGCGCGGACATGGAACGTCTGGCGTCGCGCCTCGACGTGGCGCAGTCCGTCCGCTTCCGGGGTCGGATCCCGTGGGACGAGGCCCTGCGGGCCTACGACGAGGCCGATGCGTTGCTGTTCACCAGTCTCCGCGACTCCTCCGGGGTGCAGACTCTCGAAGCCTGGTCACGGGGCCTGCCGGTGGTCCATCTCGACCATCAGGGCATCGGCGACTTCTCCGCTCCCGGCGGCGCCGTCGCCGTACCGCTCGGAAATCCGTCCGACCTTCCGGACCGGCTGGCGAAGGCCCTGCACACCGTGTTGGCGGATGAGGGGATGCGTGCGCGCATGTCGGAGGCAGGGGTGCGCTGGGCGCGCCTGCACACCTGGACAGCCAAGGCGGAGAACACAGAGCGGCTGTATCTCGAGCTGCTCAGGCAACGCCGGTCCCCCGCCGGTGTACTGACCGGAGCCCCCGGATGAGACGGCTTGCTCGCAGTCGCGCCGCCTCACTTGGCCAGTCGCACACGCTTGCGCCGAGCTGGCGGACTCCCTCACCGAGCGGCACGCGCCTGTCGTGCCCGGTGGTCCTCCACATCAACAACGAACCCGCCTTCCAGCCGCGAGCCCGATTCGTGCACGCCTTCGCCCGGCTGGCCGACGACGGACTGCTTGTTCACGTACCGGTTGCCCCGCGCGCTCTCCTGGCGGAAGGCGGACGGGAACGGGCCCTGCGCACGATCCGGCGCATTGCCAAGGAAGCGAGTCCGGACCTGGTTTTCGTCCAGTCACCGCACGCCTTCCCCTGGGAGCCTGAGGACGTCGCGGCACTGCTCGACAGCCTCGGCCGCCCTCTTGTCGTCCACTGGGAAGGAGACGCCTGGGGCGGCCGCAAGCCGGTGGGTAGGAGCACGGCGGCCTGGCTGAGCCACGCCGACCACGTCTTCAGTGTCGCCGTTGGCCCACAGGCCGCCCTGCTGGACCGGCATGCTCGCACGCCCGTCCGGTATGTGCCGCACGTGGTGCCTGGTCATCTGGTTGGTGAGGATGACGGGGTCCCCGGCATCGACTCGGCCACCGCCGATGTGGCGCACATCGGCAACCGCTGTGTGCGGTTCGGTTTCTGCGAGCGCCTGGACGGCGCGCTGGACCGGCAGCGCTTGGTGAAAGGCCTGAGCTCCATGCGGGACAACCGCATCGCCCTGTACGGGCATGGTTGGCGCGGATGGGCGGCCCGGGGCCGAGTCCCGTTCGAACGCCAGCTGGAATGCATGCGCGACGCCAGAATCACCTGCGGATGGGACCATTACCAGCACTACACCGGCTACTTCTCCGACCGCCTGCCGATCAGCCTCTACGCGGGGAGGCCGCATGTCTCGTCCCGCCCGCCGGGAGTCGAATGGCTGCCCGGCCCGGAGGGGGGTCTGTACCTGTGCGATACCCCCGCTCAGGCGACGTCCACGGTGAAGGCTCTACTCCGCCGTGGCCCGGAGACGCTGCACACGGCCGGGATGCGGGCGCACCAGTGGAGTCGTGAGCGTATGACCGATCTGCAGGCTCTGCTCTACATGCTCGGCGACGAGGTGAATCTGCCCCCGCCCCCCGACGATCCGTGGCTGGCGATCGCTCGGCTCCACCTGGGGGCCGGCCAGGTCCCGGCACACCGCGTATGACCCGCGCCACCCGACTCGGTGTCACGAACGGCGTGGCCCGTGCCGCGGGGACCAGCTTGGTCTGGAGCTACGGGGGTTCCCTGTTCGCCGCGCTGCTCCAGCTGGGCTACACCGCCTACACCGGACGGACGGTTGCCTCAGCCTCCTTCGGTGCGTATGCGATTGCACTGACCGTCTCGCAACTGCTTGGGTACTTCGCCAACGCGGGTCTGGCCACGTGTCTGCTGCGCGCCGACCGGCTGGACGTGGCTACCGTCACCGCGGCATACCGGCTGGCCGCCGCATCCGGCGTCATCTGCTTCGCCGTTGTCGAGGCGGCCGCTCCGCTGTGCGCGGAACTGTGGCAGATGCCCGGGATCACCACGATGCTGCGGGTGCTGGGATGCCAGTTCCTGTTCCAGCCCGCCGCATCGGTCGCCACCTCCGCGCTGCGGCGGCTCGGCCACGCGCGCGTGGCCGTCGCAGCTGAGGTCGCCGGCCAAGTGGCGGGCACCGCAGTCGGTGTCATGCTCCTTGCGCGGGGATGGAATCCCATCGGCCTGGCTGCCGCGTCCCCTGTCGCCGCGGCGTCGATGCTCGCCGTCGGCGCTCTTCCCTTGCGGCGTCGGCTCGGTACAGGCGGACCCCAGGTACTAGTCCGCGAACTGATCAGGCAGTCGGGTTTCCAGGCGGGTTACAGTTTGGCGCAGTTCGCCACCAACAGCCTGCCGATGTGGGCCGTCGGCCGACTGCTCGGGCCGGCTTCGGCCGGCTGGTTCTCACGCGCCAGCCTCCTCACCGGCCTTCCGCTGACCTTTCTGGCCCAGGGACTCAATCTGGCCTGCTTGCCCGCACTCGCCGAGCGGCGTGCGCAGGGCCGACAACTCGGTCGCGCCGTGGAGTACGCGATGTGCATGGCCTCCGCTGCCGCGTTCGCTGCGTTCGGGATCCTGGCGGGTATCGGGCCGGCGGTCCTACGGTTGCTGCTGGGACCCGGATGGGACACGGCTGCCTCGCTTGTTCCGCTCCTCTCCGTGGGCTCAGCGGTGACTCTGCTGTGCGTCGTCGGAGGCGTCGTCGACCAGGCCTGCGGGGCTACGGGAGCGCTGTGGCGCGCGCAGCTGGCGGTGGTCGCCGGAACAATCGTCGGCGTTGCCGCCGCTGCCGCCTTGAGCAGCGTCGTTCTGCTGGCGTGCACGGCCACGGTCGGGCAGGCGGCGGGCCATCTCATGCAGCTGGTGCGCTGGCATCGATCCGGTCTGCTCGACGCGGGACAGGTGGTGCGTACCTACCTGTGGCACGCGGCCGTGGGGAGCGCCTTCGGCGCTGCGGGCGCGCTCGGCGCGCTGGGGCGGCCATCGGGCACCGGCCTTGTGTGGGGGCTGACCGCCACCCTGCCGGTACTCCTGTGCTGTGTCCTGCTGCGCACCAGGATGCCCCTCTACTCGGTCGCCGAGGCTCTGGGTCTGGTGCGCAGGGGAAGGGCCGCCGCGCCAGCCATGGACTCGCTCTGACGCTCGCATGCCGACGCCGCTCAGTTCTCGTCCGCGGTGCTGGACGTCCGCAGAGCCGGGGCGTCCTGGAGGGGGCGCAGCACCCGGCAGGGGTTGCCTGCGGCGACCACGTATTCGGGCAGGGACGAGCTGACGACGCTCCCGGCGCCCACCACGGTGCCCCTGCCGATGCTGACGCCCTTGAGCACGATCGCCCGGGCTCCCAGGAACACGTCGTCCCCGACGCGCACCGGCTCGGAGGCGGCCGCGCTTTCGGGAGCCGACCTGCGCGGGCAGACGTCGACCGGGTGGAAGTCCGTGTCGGCGATGAGGACATCGGCCCCGACCAGGACCCGGGCACCGATGTCGACGCCCATCGCCGCGCACACCGTCGCGCCGCTCAGGCCGGTGTCCGGGCCGATACGGATGGCCGCACCCGGCCGCAGGGTGCGCAGGATGACCGGCCGGGCGACGCCGAGCGCGGTCCACGGCGTCCGTGAGATCAGGACGACTCGGTCGCCAAGGGTGATGTGTGAGTCGGGAGCCAGGTCGATCAGAGGTGGTCCCACGGCCTGGACGTCCGCACCGATCCGCACCCCGGACCGGCGCAGCCGGAATCCTCCGCCGAGCGTCAGAGCCCTGGCATGTGCGGCGCGCGCCGCACGCGCGATCACCGGCTAACTCCGGGCACCGGTTGCGCTGTGGGCATCTGTCTCGCGGGATGTGCCGCGCTCGTCGGAACTCGGGCCGGCACCTCATCGGACGTCTTCCGTCGGGGCATGTCACCCCCGGCGCGGGTACGCAGGCACCACATACACAGCCCCACCAGCACGCCCTGCTCGGAACTGGCCGAATAAGTCATGAAGAAGACCAGCTGACCCACCAACAGCACACGCAGCGGCACGCTCCAGGCGGTGTTCCGCAGGCGCCACCACGTCAGCACGTAGAGGGCCGTCAGCAGCACGAGTCCGACTGTTCCCAGGCGCAGCCCGAGATGCAGGTAGTAATTGTGCGGCCCGACCGTGACCAGGTGGCCGCCGATGATGCGGTCGTAACCGGACCCGAAGGGCATGCCGCTCAGCCACTGCACGAGTGATTTCGGCACCGTCAGGAGTTGCTGCCAGCCCGCCACACGCCAGTCGAAGGTACTGTCGTTGTCCTGCACCTCTTCCACCGAGGTGGCGAGCGTCGCGCCGATCGTGCCGAACGCGCCGAGCTGGTAGGCCAGCATCGTCAGGGCGACGGACAGCATAGCGACGGCGGAGGACAGCAGGCGCCCCCGCTCACGGAGCCCGGACAGGGCCCAGGCCGTCATCACCATGGCTGCCGTCACTACCCAGACGGTGCGGTGCTGCAGCAAGAGCACGAAGAGCAGGAGCACCAGCGGGAGCGCCCGTCGGCGGATCCACGCGGGGACGACTGTGCGGGCCGTGCCGTTCCCCTGATCGGACGGCGCGAGCAGCAGAAGTGCGGCAGCCTGCGCCAGTAGCAGGGCGGTTGCCGCAGGTACGGGCCGGGGGTCGATCAGCGAACCATCGTCGGTGACGCGGTCGGTGACCGCGTGCAGCCCGTGCTTCGCCCAACCGATTACGCACAATCCGGCATATGCGACTGCCGTCGTGCCCCAGGCTCGCCTGACGGCACTTTCCAACGCCACCCCTGCAGGCATCGTAGCGGTGTAGAGCGCGGCGGCCAGCAAGTACCCGAAGGACACACGGACGTCATTGACCGCTGTCTGCAGACCGAAGGAGGCGATGCCGCGGAGGGTCGCCCACAGGGTGAGCGCGATCAACCCCAGCAGGGGAACCATCCCGGCCCGACGCGGGACACCGTGCACCAACAGTCTGCACAGGCCCACGCCCGCCGCACAGAGCGACACGATATCCGCTGGGTAGACATGGGCGCCCAGCACCACGGCCGAGGTCTGGGTGCCGGTCGCGGCCCAGGCATTTACGGTCAGCACCAGGAAGACGCCGACCGCGTGATACCTGATGAAAATCCCCAGCAGGCCACCGGTGACGGCAGACATCACGAGGAGGGAGAGCAGGGCAAGCGGATCGGTGAGCGGGTGTTGCACGGTTCGTCCGTCCTGCAGGCGGTGGGATGGTGGCGGTCGGCGAGGCTCTGGCATTCATGTCGAGCGCGCCATCGATCGCAGCAGAGTCCTGACATACGGAGAGCAGAAGACCAGCGGAGCCCAGCCTCCGAGGTGTCGACGGCAGTAGTGCCACCACGGCCCCGGCGGCTGCTCCCGCACCGAGGTCAATCGACGGAGCGCCAGCCTCGGTCCGATGCCCGGCTCCGTGGACGTCCCCGCTGCTCGCGGCGGGTTCTGGTCACATCTGCCCAGGTGTCCGGCGGCCAGCAGCACTGGAATGCCGGCTCTGCGAGCCCTCAGTCCGTAGTCGATGTCGCCCAGGCGATGGGGGAACGCAGGGTCGATGTCCCCGAGCACGCGTCGAGCGGCTGCCGTCACCAGGACGATGTTGCCGTTGCACGTGTCGCACGACCGGGGCATGTCCGCATCCGGTTCGAGGAGTACCGCAGAAGGCGGACGGAGGCCGCCTTTCCGAAGCACTCGATAACCGCCGTACGTCGTCCGGGGGGAGTCGTCGGAGCGCGTGGCCCCCACGACGACGACCGGATCACGCAGCGGGTCGGCTGTGCGGATGAGCGTGGCGAGTGCGCGCGGATGAAGCATCACGTCGTCGTTGAGCCACAACACGTGGGCGTCGGCCGGGACGCGCCGTGCGGCGATCGCCATACCGGTGCCCCAGTACACGTCCGGTTCCACGGTCACCACATCGGTGCCGGGGAACGCCGCACGGACTGCGTCGGCGGTTCTGTCGCTGCTGCCTGCGTCGACCAGGTGCACGTTGATGGGTATCGTGCCGGGGAGGCCTGCCTGGGCGTGCAGTGAATTCAGCGCCCGAAGTGTGCGCTCCCGGCGATTGTGACACGTCATCAGCACAGCCAGAGGCAGCGTTCCCGTGACCTCGCGCGAACTGGTCGCCGTCACCTCGCGATCGCCGCCAGGATCCCCGAAGAGGTGTCCGGCACGGCAGCCGGGACGGCCTCGACCGGTGTCAGCGCCGCCAGCTCCGCATCGACCATCAGCCGGGCCAGTTCCGGAGCAAGCACTGTCGGACGCCACCCGAGGATCCGTTCTGCCTTGGAGGCGTCCCCCACCAGGTCGTCGACCTCGGACGGGCGCAGGTAGCGCTCGTCGAACCGGACGTGGTCGCGCCAGTCCAGGCCGACGTGGGCGAAGCAGTGCTCGACGAAGTCGCGGACGCTGTGGCTGGTGCCGGTGGCGACGGCGTAGTCGTCGGGCTCGTTCTGCTGCAGCATCCGCCACATCGCCTCGACGTACTCCGGCGCGTAGCCCCAGTCGCGTCGAGCCTCCAGGTTGCCCATGTGGAGCTCGCTCTGGAGGCCCGCCTTGATGCGGGCGGCGGCCATGGCGACCTTCCGGGTGACGAAGGTCGGGCCGCGGCGCGGGGACTCGTGATTGAACAGGATGCCGTTGACCGCGTAGATGCCGTATGCCTCACGGTAGTTGCGGGTGACCCAGTAGGCGTAGACCTTGGCGACGCCGTAGGGGGAGCGGGGGTGGAATGGGGTGCTCTCATTCTGGGGCGGAGGTGCGGCGCCGAACATCTCGGAGCTGGAGGCCTGATAGAAGCGGCAAGGCAGATCCGTCGCCCGAATGGCCTCGAGTAGTCGAGTGGTGCTCAGACCGGTGGTGTTGCCGGTGAATTCGGGCTCGTCGAACGAAACTCGTACATGCGACTGTGCTGCCAGGTGGTAGACCTCGTCGGGCTGCAGTCGCTCGAGCAGACCCGCGATGCGGGTCCCGTCGGTCAGGTCGCCGTAGTGCAGGAAAAGCCGCGCCGCAGGGTCGTGTGAATCCTGGTAAAGATGGTCGATGCGTTGCGTGTTGAAGGTCGAGGCGCGACGGATGATGCCGTGCACCAGATATCCCTTCTGCAGCAGCAACTCCGCGAGATAGGAGCCGTCCTGGCCGGTGATGCCGGTGATGAGCGCAGTCTTGACCGTCATGCGCCCTCCTTTGCTGGGCTGTTGGGGCAGGAAAAACGCGTATTCCAGGTCTCGCTGCCTCGAACGAGGGCTGCTCAGACTCCTGGCCAGGATACGGAAATCCTGCTCCAGGCCCTCGGTCATGACGGTGTGTCGTACGTACTCGAATGCCCATACAATTCCATTCGGCTCGCAACCCGTTCCCCGGAAGGGCGAGTTCGTGCCGTGACCGTAGGAGGAGAAGGCGACCGGAATTCTGTCGGCGAGTTGCAGCCCGTGCGCGCGCCTCACACGTCGGCGGCGGACGGACGGGGAAGCTCTTCACAAACTGCCAGCGCAGAGCGTGTGTGTTCGGCGGGGCTTCACCACAACGCCGATGAAAAACACAGCGTCAGTGAAGGAAGAGGAGAGCAATGCCCATGGCTGCGCTTACGAATACCGGTGTCACCCGCAGGACCGCCTCGGCCTCCATGGGGCGTGCCCCGGCCACGACATCGTACGGAAGGGCGCACCGCCCCCTCGACCGCTCGGCACGCGTGTTCGTGGCCGGGAGCCGAGGGCTGGTCGGTTCGGCGGTGTGGCGGCACCTGGTCCGGGAGGGCTTCACCGAAGTGGTCGGGCCCGGCTCCGCGCAGCTGGACCTGCGGGACCGCCCTGCCGTTCGCGACTGGTTCGCGGCCACGCAGCCCGACGTCGTCGTGCTCGCGGCCGCGCGGGTGGGCGGGATCAAGGCGAACATCACCCGCCCAGCCGAGTTCCTCTCCGACAATCTCCGCATCCAGGTCAATGTGCTGGACGCGGCCTTGCAACAGGGCGTGGAGCGACTGCTGTTCCTGGGTTCCAGTTGCATCTACCCCAAGTTCGCCGAGCAGCCCATCCGGGAGGAGGCGCTGCTGACGGGCCCGCTGGAGCCGACCAACGACGCCTACGCCATTGCCAAGATCGCCGGGATCCTGCAGGTGCAGGCGGTACGGCGGCAGTACGGTCTGCCGTGGATCTCCGCCATGCCGACGAATCTGTACGGGCCGGGCGACAACTTCCACCCGGAGCACTCCCATGTGCTGCCGTCCCTGATCCGGCGCTTCCACGAGGCGAAGGAGTCGGGTACGCGGCGGGTGGTGAACTGGGGCAGCGGCACGCCGCGTCGAGAGTTCCTGCATGTGGACGACCTGGCTCGGGCGTGCCTGCACCTGCTGGAGCACTACGACGCGGACGGGCCGGTGAACGTGGGCACGGGCAAGGACCTGACCATCCGTCAACTGGCGGAGACGGTCGCGGAGGTCGTCGGATACCGGGGGAGTGTCGAGTGGGACCCGAGTCAGCCGGACGGCACCCCGCGCAAGCTCCTCGACGTCTCCCGGCTCTCCATGCTGGGCTGGGTGCCCCGTATCGGGCTGCGAGAGGGACTCATTCAGACGTACGCCTGGTACGTGGAGAATCTCGGTTCCGGCACCCTGCGGAACTGACCGCTGCCGTTGTCGCCGGGTCCGGAGCTGCTGATTCAAGGCCTGCGTGGTGACCCGCCAAAGCGTGCCCTCAGGGCATGCCCTTCCACGTACAGCAGGCGTTTCAGGTGAATACTTACCTCATGTCTCACATGTGCGGTTTCTCTTCCTCGCTCCCGCCCGTTGCGCGCATGTCCGAGTTTCGCGTGCTCGTCGTGTGTACTGGCAACCTCTACCGTTCCCCGCTCGCTGAATTCCTGCTCAGGCAGCGGCTGTTCGAGGCCAGGCATGTGATTCATCTGAGCAGTGCGGGCACAGAGGCCGTCCCGGGCACGCCCCCGGCGGCCGCGGCCGCATCTCTCCTCCTCGGGCGTGGCGTCGATCCCTCGGGGTGGGTCTCCCGCCGGCTGACCGCCGAGATGGTCGAGAGTTCGGATCTGGTACTGGGAGCCGCGACGGAGCACCGCGAGGCCGCTGTGCGGCTGTCCCCCGTACGGGCGTTGTCCCGCGCGTTCACCATCCGTGAGTTCGCCCGGCTGGTGCGGGCGGGGGACGCCGCAGGCCTGGAGGATCCCGCCGCACGGTTCACGGCTCTCGTCCAGGGTGCGGCTGCTCGGCGTGGCGTCCTGCGGGCGCACGCGGGCCGGGACGACGTCGACGACCCTGCCCGTGCGCATCCGCAGCGATTGCGGGAGTGCCTCCTGGGAATCGAAGAGGAGGTGGAGCGCATCGCGGCGGCCGTGTGGACCGGATGAGGCGCGTCTCGGTCAACCGTGGCGGGTGGCGGGAGAGGGCCGGTCATTGATCGGCTCAAGAAGGTGGAGCGTCGGCGTACGGCTCTGCTGCGCAGGCACCACATACAGGGTGTGGACGGTGTGGCCGCGTTCGACGCCGCCGTTCACCGCGACGGGCCGACCATCCAGTGCCGCCACCGGTCAGGCTGACTCCGCGCCCTCGCCGGCGTAGCGGGAAGCGATCAGTCGGTTGTCACCCGGTCCGGTGCGGTGGGGCGGCATTTCGGCACGCTGAGTGATGGGGGGAGACCGGGTACGGGTTGCTGTTCCCGAGGCCGCATGCTCCACATCAAACCGGTCGGCGACGTGTGCCGGACCGCGGACCATGCTGACCGGTCGCCCAGGAGCGGCATGCGCGCGGCTACGTATCAGGCCGGGCCGGTCGTGAAGCGGTGCGCCCGGGCGGCTGTGGGCCACCTGGGACCACAGCACCGCGCCCCGTACCCCCGGAGCGGCATGCTCCGGGGGTACGGGGCGGACTGCCGGTGTGCACCCAGCTTTCGCTGGGCAGCCGGCAACTTCGGTGCGGGCGAGCACTCCGGTGAAGGTGACCCAGCAGGTTCGCTGCCGCAGTTGTCGCAGCCGCACGACGGACCGCGACGGTCAGCGGCGCTTCAGTCTCCGGGCAGCCATGACCGCCCAGCCGCCGAACAGCACCAGCGCGGTCGCCCCGCCCAGCAGGATGGGCGTGCGGTCCTCACCGGTGTTGGCGAGGTGCGGCTTGTGCGAGTGCACGAAGATCCTGGCCGAGAGAGTGTGCACCGGGTCCCAGGCTTTGAGGCGGAAGAGGTGCTTGCCCGGATGGGTTCGCTTGGGGACGGTGACGGTGCCCTCCACGGTGCCGTTGCCGTCGGCCGTGAAGTGGCCCAGCACGACCTTGTGCGAGAAGAGCGCCGCTTCCACCGACTGACCTGATTCGAAACCCGTTCCTTCGAAATCGAACGAGTCTCCTGCGTCGACGACGGTGGTGCTGAGGGTGAGAGTCGGAGCCGGGGGCGGATACGGTTGGGCCTGGGCGGGCACCGCCCCGACGACTGGTGTCACGGCCAGGACAGCGGATGCTGCCGTGGCCGCTAGGGCGACACGCCATTTCGATGACGCCGTCATCGCATTCACGCTCCTCTAGGTGAGATCAGGCCGACAGCATGGTGCGACCCGTGCGTACGGTATGCGGATACATAGCGCTTGATCGGTCCTGATAACCGTTGTGTCGCGGTAAGTCGCCATATGGCGCACGCGGATCACCGGACTGGCGTTAGGGAGGCCGGGAACAGAGGTCGGGCTTGCGTAGTTTGACGGCTTTGAAGCTGTACGCTCACTTTGCCCTTTCAGGATCTACGCATCCCTCACCAACTGGCTCGAATGGGACGGACTATCTTGGATCTGCCCAACTACCTTCGGATCCTCGCCCGCCGCTGGCGCGCCGTCGTAGTACTGGGGCTGCTGGGAACGGTGATCGGAGCGCTCGCCGCCCTTGTCGCCACCCCGCAGTACCGGGCTACGTCAACTCTCTTCGTGTCGCTCCAGGACTGGGACGACACGGTCAAACTCAACCAGGGCAACAGCTTCGCCCAGGCGCGCGTCCGCTCATACGCGGAAGTGGTGGTGAGCCCGAAGGTGACCGAGCCGGTCGTGCGGGCCCTGCGCCTGGAGATGACGCCTGCTCAACTCGCCCAGAAGATCACCACCGAGGTGCCGCTCGACACCGTTCTGCTCAAGATCACTGTCACGGACGCCACGCCGTCCGAGGCAGCCCGCCTCAGTAACGCGCTCGCCGGCCGTTTCGCTCAGGTCATCGCCGACATCGAAAGGCCCGCGAACGCTCGTACCTCACCCGTGCGGTTGAGCGTCACCGAGCCGGCGGTCGAGCCCTCCGAGCCCTCCTCGCCGAACCTCGCCGTCGATGTCGCACTGGGACTCGTGGGCGGACTGGTACTGGCATCCGGCTTCGTGGTCGCACGGGAGTCACTGGACGCCTCGATGCGCTCCCGCGACGATCTGACGCAGTGTCTGGTCCAAGCCGGTGGGCCGGCTGTGCTGGGAAGCGTCACGTATGACGCGCGCACGTCCGACTGCCCGTTGGCCACCCGCGACGACGCCTTCGGCCGGCGAGCGGAGGACTTCCGCCGGCTGCGCACCGGCCTGCAGTTCGTGGACATCGACAACCCGCCCGAGATCATCGCGGTCACCAGTGCCCTGCCCGGAGAAGGAAAGACCAGCATCTCGGTCAACCTGGCCGCCACGCTCTCCGAGGCCGGTTCCTCCGTGTGCCTGGTGGACGCCGACCTGCGCCGCCCCAACGTGGCGCGCACCCTTGGCCTGGTTCAGGACGCGGGGCTCACCACAGTGATGATCGGCCGGGCGACGCTCGACCAGGTGATGCAGTCGGCGGGCTCCTTCTCGGTGCTGACCAGCGGAGCCCTTCCTCCCAACCCCGCGGAGATGCTCGGATCGGAGCAGTTCCGGGCGGTGGTGCGCTCGCTCGCGGACAAGTTCGACCATGTCGTCGTCGACACCGCACCGGTGCTTCCGGTGGCGGACACGCCCGCGATGGCCCCGGCGGTGGACGGCTACCTGCTGGTGGCGCGCTTCGCGAAGACCAGCCGCAACCAGGTCACCGACGCGGTTCACGCCCTGCAGGGCGTCGGTGCCACCATGCTCGGCGGGATCCTCAACATGACCTCGGTAAAGGGCGACAGTGATCGCTACTCGTACGAATACTCGTACCGCCCGGCGACCGATTCACCACGTCGGCCCCGGTTCTGGGGCCGCCGGAAGCCCGCGCCGATCGGCGGCCTGCCGGCACCGTCCAGGCCGCAGATGCTCCCTCTCCGCGAGCCTGCGGCCACAGCGGCCGGCCCAGCGGGCGGCGGTCCCGGTCCGACGGCGGTCCAAGGCGAACCCCCTCGCTGAACGATCGGGGTGAAGCCATGCGGCTCAAGCTCGTGGTCCACGTTGCGGCCGTCCTGCTGGTCGGCGGTGTCCTGGCCCACCCCTGGAGAGCGGGAAACGGAACCGTGGACGGTGTCCCGCACGGCCGCGAACCGGCCGCCGAAGGCCCCGAGCGGTTGCGGGCGGAGGTCCTCGAAATCCTCCCTCACGACCCCGGGGCCTTCACCGAGGGCCTGGAGATGACCGGCGGCACGCTCTACGAGGGCACGGGCCTGGCAGGGCAGTCGTCCCTTCGCGCCGGGCCGCCCGGTAGGGCCCCTGCCGCCCGCGTCGAACTACCGGCTCCGTTGTTCGGCGAGGGCGTCACCGTTGTGGGGCGGACGCTGTGGCAGCTCACGTGGCGAAACGGCATCGCGGTCGAGCGTGACGTACGGACGCTGGCCGAATTGCGGCGGGTCCGCTACGCGGACGAGGGCTGGGGGGTCTGCTACCAGCGTGACCGCGGCCGTCTGGTGACGAGCAACGGTTCCTCCCGGCTCGTCTTCCGGGATCCGAAGACGCTGGCGAGACGGGGTGAGGTGGCCGTCACCTCGCGCGGGCGTCCCGTGGCACGGCTGAATGAGCTGGAGTGCGTCGGCGGCAGCGTGTACGCGAATGTGTGGCCGTCCCACCGGATCGTACGCATCGACGCCGACACCGGCGTGGTGACCGGTGAGATCTCGGTCGCATCCCTGCTGAACGCGGCGGAGCGGAGACATGCAGATGTTCTCAACGGGATCGCCGCCGTGCCCGGTACCGACGAGTTCCTCCTCACCGGCAAGTGGTGGCCCAAGATGTTCCGGGTCGTGTTCGTCGACAGATGACGGCAGCCTCGTGCTGGGGACGTCCCTCACGGTGAGGCGATCACATCGTCGTGGTCGAGGGACGGCCCCGTCCCTGCGCCGGACGGGCAGTGGCCGGTGTGCAGGGGTGATGCCGACGCTGTCAGGGGCATGCCGGTTCCGGAGCGTTCGGTGGGTGAGGGGCTACCGGCGGTCGCCCCGGTCCGCCGCCGCGTCCCTTTCCGGGGTTTGGCCCAGGCGCCGTACGGGCGAACCGGCCAGGAAGGCCTGGATGTCCTCGACGGCCTGGCGGTAGTACGTCGCGTAGTTGGCCTGGGACACGTAGCCGAGGTGGGGCGTGGCGAGCAGGCGGGGGGCCGAGCGCATCGGATGGTCGGCGGGCAGCGGTTCGATGTCGAAGACGTCGACGCCCGCGCCCGCGATGCGGCCCTCGTGCAGGGCGGCGAGCAGGGCGCCCTGGTCCACGATCGCCGCGCGTGAGGTGTTGATGAGGTAGGCGGTCGGTTTGAGGAGGGCGAGTTCGGCCGCGCCGAGCAGGCCGCGGGTGCGCTCACCGAGCGCGAGGTGCACGGAGATGAAGTCGCTGTCGGCGAGGAGCTCCTCCTTGGACGCGGCCAGGTGAACGCCGACCTCGTCGGCGCGTTCCTTGGTGAGGTTCTGGCTCCAGGCGCTGACGTGCATGCCGAAGGCGAGGCCGATGCGGGCGACCTGACTGCCGATCTTGCCGAGGCCGAGCAGGCCGAGGCGGCGGCCGTGCAGGTCGGCGCCGACCGTGCTCTGCCAAGGGCCGCCGGAGCGCAGGGCGTTGCTCTCCTCGACGATGCCGCGGGCGAGGCCCAGCAGCAGGGCCCAGGTCAGTTCGACGGGCGGCGTCGCGGAGCTCGCCGTGCCGCACACGGTGACGCCGTGCGCCTCGGCGGCGGCGTAGTCGATGACCGTGTTGCGCATGCCGGAGGCGACGAGCAGCTTCAGCCGGGGCAGACGGGCCAGCAGCGAGCCGGGGAACGGGACGCGTTCGCGCAGGGTGACCACGACGTCGAAGCCGGCGAGCGCCGCGGCCAGGGTGTCCTCGTCGGGGAAGTGGGTGTCGAAGGAGACGACCTCCACGTCGTCCGCGAGCGGTGACCAGTCGGCGACCTCGGTCGCGGCCTTCTGAAAGTCGTCCAGCAGAGCGCAGCGCAGGCGCACGTCGGTTCCCGTTCCTTTCCCCGCGGGGGCGTCAGTGGGGCCACCGTATCCACCCCTCTCCGTCCACCGACCGGTGGACCCGGACACGTCGGAGCGCGGGACACCACTGGCGCGCCATGGTCGGCCGGCTCGCGCGGCCCGAGGTGACCGCCGCGCTGCGGAACCTCGCCAAGGAGGTCGAGGGCGACCCCCGTACCTACGCGGTGGTGGTCGCCGTGGAGCGCGGACTGCTCGTACGACCGGCCCGGGACGCCTGAGAGGGGAGAGGAGAGGCCCGGCCGACCGAATCACGCGGATGCCGCGGGGGCCCGGTTCCATGGCGGCGGTCTTCGACAGGCCGTGCACCAGGCCGTACGACTCCCATAGTTCGGCGGCGAGTTCGGCCCACTCCTTGGCGCTGGTGACCGCGACGGCCTTGCCCAGAAGCCGCTCGGTCACGGCCGCTCCCGTGAGCGATGCCGAGCGTTCGGGATCGGTACGGGATCAGGGCCGTTCACCACGGTGTTGGAGACGGTTCCGATGCCTTCGACGGTGAGTGCGACCGTGTCGCCGGGCTTCAGCGGTGGCGGGTCCTGGCTGCCTCGGACGCCCCAAAGTTCGGCTAGGCAGCCGCCGTTGCCGCAGGTTCCGGAGCCCAGGATGTCGCCGGGGCGGACGACGGTGCCGCGGGAGGCGTAGGCGACCATCTCCTCGAAGGTCCAACTCATGTTGGAGAGCAGGTCCTTGCCGACCACCTCGCCGTTGATCTCGGCGGTCAGCGCGAGGCGCAGGAAGCCGTCGGTGTCGCGGTACTTCTCCAACTCGTCGGCGGTGACCAGGTAGGGGCCCAGGGTGGTGGCCGTGTCCTTGCCCTTGCAGGGGCCGAGGCCGACCTTCATCTCGGCGGACTGCAGGTCGCGGGCGGACCAGTCGTTGAAGACGGTGTAGCCGACGATGTGGTCGCGGGCCTGCTCGGGGGTGAGGTCGCGGCCCTCCTTGCCTATCACGGCGGCGACTTCGAGCTCGAAGTCGAGCACGTTCGACCCCGGCGGCATGGGGATGTCGTCGTGCGGGCCGTACACCGCGTAGGGGTTGGTGAAGTAGAACGTCGGCGCCGCGTACCACCGTTCGGGCACACCGGTGGCCCCGTCCACGGACTTCCGTACGCCCTCGACGTGTTCCTCGAAGGTGACGAAGTCCCGCACGGTGGGCGGCTGGAGCGGGGGCAGGAGTCGTACGGCGGAGACGTGGGGGCCGGCCGGGACGTCGAGCATCGCGGAGCCCGCGTCGAGGAGTTCGGGCAGGCCGCCTCCCTCGGCGAGCAGGCCGGTCAGTGAGCTGACGCCGGGCAGGGGGTAGAGCGTGCCGTCCTCTTCGACGACGGCCACCTGGCGTCGGCCTTGGTGTTCGTACGTTGCGAAACGCATGGCAGGTCCAGAGGAGAGGAGAGGGGAGTCGGGGGGATCAGACCGGCGGGGCGACGAACACGCCTCGGTCGACGTCGTTGAAGGACTCCTTGGCGACCAGTTCGTTCATGGGGTTGGCGGTGCCCCACTGGTCGGTGACCTCGGGCCGGGAGAAGTCGTAGACGTGCGGGTGCCAGGTGTCCTCGTCGAGGACCTCCAACTCCGTCGTGTACTCGACCGTGTTGCCGTGCGGGTCGAGGAAATAGGTGAACGTGTTGTCGCCCGCCATGTGCCGGCCCGGACCCCAGACCTTCTGGAAGCCGGCCCGCATCACACGGCCGGAGCCGCGCATGTACTCGTCCAGGCCGCGCATCTCGAAGGAGACGTGGTGCAGGGCGGTGTGAGGGCCCTGGGCGATGGCCATGGAGTGGTGCTGGTTGCTGATCCGCATGAAGTGCATGACCTCGCCCATGTGCGGCGAGCTGAGGGTGTCGGAGAGGCAAAAGCCCAGGTGGCGCTCGTACCACTCCCGAGTCCGGTTCAGATCGGGGGAGTTGAGGACGACGTGCGACAGCTTGACCGGGATCGCCTCCTTCTCCTCGATCTTGCGGTGCCGGCGGACCTCGACGTCGGCGGAGACCTCGATGGTGCGGCCGTCGACGTCGAAGAAGCGGAAGCCGTAGCCGCCGCCGGGGGTGTCGACCTTGCCCGGCTGGGAGATCAACTGCACTCCGCCCGCGAGCAGTTGCTCGGCGAGCGTGTCGACATCGGCCACCGAAGCCGCCCCGTACGACACGAGGTCCAGCCGCTTCTCGTCGGCCCTGCGCAGCCGTACGACGTACTGCTCGGGGCTGCCCTCGGCGGCGAGGAAGGAGATGCCGGAGTCCTCGGCGACCTTGGTCAGGCCCCAGATGCCGGCGTAGAAGTCGAGTTGCTTGTCGTAGTCGGGCACGGCGAGGTCGACGTGCCGGAGGTGGGTGAGCAGGCGTGCGGTCATGGTGTCGGTCGGTCCTTCCGGAGGAGGGCGGCTGCGTTGCCGCCCCGTACGGCGTGGAAGTCGTGCTCGGGCAGGTCCGCCGCGCGCAGCGCGGCCAGCGGGTCGTCCGTGCCCATGTCGAAGGGGAAGTCGGAGCCGAGCAGGACCCGGTCGGGACCGGCCGCCCGGATCAACTCCCGTAGTACGTGGGGGTCGTGGACGAGGGAGTCGAAGTACAGCTGCTTCAGGTAGCTGCTCGGTTCCCGTGAGCAGGCCTGGGCGTCGGGGCGGGTCCGCCAGGCGTGGTCGGAGCGGCCGAGGTGGGTGGGCAGGTAGCCGCCGCCGTGCGCCGCGATCAGCTTCAGTGTCGGGTGGCGGTCCAGGGCTCCGGAGAAGATCAGATGCGAGAGGGCGACCGCGTTCTCGGTGGGCTGGCCGACGGTGTTGGACAGGTACCACTGGTCCAGGCGCTCGTCGAGCGTGCAGCCGAAGGGGTGCAGGAAGAGGAGGGCCCCCTTTTCCTCCGCCCGGCTCCAGAGGGGTTCGTACGCGGGATCCGACAGCTCGTGGCCGGGCGCGTGCGAGGAGATTTCTACGCCCCTCAGCCCCTGGTCCAGTGCGTGGTCCAGCAACTCGACGGCGAGGTCGGGGTGTTGGAGCGGGACCAGGCCCAGGCCGTGCAGTCGGTCGGGGGCCTTGGCGCAGTGTGCGGCGGTGCCCTCGCTGGCCAACTGGCAGACCTTCTCGGCCAGTTGGAGGTCGGTCCAGTAGTGGTAGTGCGACGGGGACGGGCTCACCAGCTGGATGTCCACGCCCTGCGCGTCCATGGCCGCCAGGCGTACGGCGGCGTCCGTCAGCTTCGGCACGCGCGCGCCGACCATGGGGCCGTTCACGGTCAGGGCTGCCGGGCCGTTGCGGCGGGCGTCCAGGCCGCGGGCCTCGGCGAGGCCGGGATGACCGGCGACGGCCTCCTCCACCTCCGGGAGGAGGAGGTGGGCGTGGATGTCGATCGTCGGTATCGACAGGGGGTCGGGCAGGTCGGTCCGGTCGGTCACGGGCGTTCCTTCAGGGCGCTCAGGGTGCGGTACATCAGTCCGGGTACGTCCGCGTCGCGCACCCCGTCGAGCAGCCACTGGCCGAGCTGGACGGAGGCGTCGACGACCATGCGCACGCGGGGCAGCCGTCGGGCGTGGTAGTCGGTGAGGAGCCGGTCGAGGGATTCGGCGTCCCAGGTGTCCAAGTCGCCCCGGCCGGTCAGCAGTTCGGCGAGGACCAGGACGTCCTCCAGGGACATGGCCGCGCCCTGGGCGAAGGTGGGCGGGCAGGCGTGAGCGGCGTCACCGACCAGCACGACCCGGCCGCGGTGCCACGGGCCCTCCACCAAGTGCCGGTCGAACCAGGTGTAGTTGACGGCCTTCGGGTCGGTGAACGCGGAGCGGAGCTCCTCCCACGCGCCGCCGTAGCCCTCGCTGAGCGCACGCATCTCGTCGGCGTACGCGTCCGGGTTCAGCGAGGCCCGGTCGCGGGCCGGTTCGACGAGGTAGGTGTAGACCGTGTCCTCGCTGGTCGGGCAGTACCCGGCGATGAAACAGCGGCCGCCGTAGATCATCTCGGTGCGGCGGACGCCGGCCGGGCGGGGTGCGGGGGCGCGCCAGATGCCCATGCCGGTGGGCTCGGGCCGGTCGGTGATGCCGATCATGGATCGGGTGGCGGAGCTCAGTCCGTCGGCGCCGACGACCAGGTCGTAGCGGCGGCTGGTGCCGTCGGAGAAGGTGACGTCCACGCCGTCGGCGTCCTGCTCGAACGCGGTGGCGGTGGTGCCGAGGCGGATGTCGGCGCCCGAGGCCCGCACCTGGTCGATGAGGAGCTGCTGCAGCCGGGGCCGCTGCATGCCTATGTGGGCGGGCAAGTCGTCGCCGCCGGTGCGGAGTTCGGCGTGGGCGTGCAGCACGGTGCCGTCGGGGGCGAGCACGGCGACGCCCTCGGCGGCGTAACCGTCCTTCTCGATGGCTTCGAGGACTCCGACCTCGCGCAGCACGCGCAGGGCGTTGCCCTGGAGGGTGATGCCGGATCCTGCCGAGGCCTTCCAGTCGGTGCTTGCCTCGACCAGGTCGACGGCGATACCGGCCCGGCGGAGCAGGACGGTCAGGGCGTTTCCGGAGGTGCCTCCGCCGACGACGAGGACAGAACGCGTGAGGCTGGTGAGGCTGGTGGGGTTGTCAGCCATGTCGGGGATACCTCCCGGGTTGGGCCGCGCGGCTTTGGGCGGCAGAGGGCTCGGGGAACGGGGGACGGGGTACGGGGACGTGGGCTACTTGACGGCGATCGGGTTCACGGGGGAGCCGACGGCGCCGGTGATGGGGAGGGGAGCGGCGGTGAGCCAGAACTCGTAGACGCCGTCGGCAGCGCAGTCCGCGGCGAGCGCGTCGAGGTCCCACATCTCGCCGATGAGCAGGCCCATGTTGGGGATGACGACCTGGTGCAGCGGCTGGAAGGCGTTCTCGAACTCGTTCGGCCGGACCTCGAAACCCCAGGTGTCGGTGGCGATCGCGGCGATCTCGGTGCCGTGCAGCCACCCGGCGGTGGTGAACGACAGCCCGGGCGCGGGTCCGCCCGCGTAGTCGCCCCAGCCGTCCCGCCGGGCGCGCGCGAGCCGTCCGGTGCGGACGAGGACGATGTCGCCGCGGCCGACGGTCACCCCGTGGGCCTCGGCGGTCGCGGTCAGGTGCGTCTCGGTGATCGGGAAGCCGTCGGGCAACTCGCCGTCGGTGCCGATGACTTGGCCCACGTCGAGGAGAACACCGCGCCCGGCGACGTACGGCGCCATGTGCTCGATGCCGGTGACGAGGTCGCCGTCGGAGGTGACGACCTTCTCGGAGTCCCGCCCGTTCCACGCCTTGCCGTGGTCGAAGATGTGCCCGAGCCCGTCCCACTGCGTGGAGCACTGCAAGGGCATGCTGATCACGTCGTCGGCGCCGCCGATGCCGTGCGGGAAGCCCTGGTTGTTCAGGGCCGCGTCGGTGCCGGTGTCCAGCATGGTGTGGACGGGGTTCGTCCGTCGGCGCCAGCCCTTCTGCGGGCCGTTCATGTCGAAGGACTGCGAG
Organism: Streptomyces sp. JLBG701; assembly: GCF_058544905.1. Lineage (NCBI taxonomy): Bacteria > Bacillati > Actinomycetota > Actinomycetes > Kitasatosporales > Streptomycetaceae > Streptomyces > Streptomyces sp. JLBG701. Next base: position 4,131,195 of record NZ_CM178588.1, on the reverse strand, counting down.
AGCGAGAAGCTGACGCCCCGGCGGACCAGTGCGGCTGCCTCGCGGCGCTTGGCCTCGTCGAGGAAGTTGAGGGTGCCGAGCACGTCGTCCTCGCCCCAACGCCCCCAGTTGGAGAACGACTTGGCGGCCTCGGCGATCGCGCCCTCCGGGTCGTGGCGGTCCAGGTCCCGGTTCTGGTCCCGGTTCAGGCTCATGCCGGCACCTCCGCCACACAACGGGTGCGCTGCACGCCCAGACCGGTGACGGAACCCTCCATGACGTCACCGTCCCGCAGCAGCCGCCCCCAGTGGATGCCGTTGCCGGCCGGGCTGCCGGTCAACACCAGGTCGCCGGGGAGGAGTTGAGCGCTCTGGGAGATGTACGACACCAGCCGTGCCACGCCGAAGAGCATGTCCTTGGTCGACTCGTCCTGCATGGTCTCGCCGTTCAGCTTCAGCGTGACCCGCAGGTCACCGGGGTCCGCGATCGACTCGGCCGGGACGAGATACGGGCCGAGCGGCGTGAATCCGGGCGCGTTCTTGCAGCGCAACCAGTCGGTGCCGATGGCCTTCATGTCCCGGCGGAAGACAGTGGCGCGGTCCGTGAGGTCGTTGGCGATCGTGTACCCGGCGACGTACTCCAGGGCCTCCTCGACGGACACCCGGTGGGCCGGCTTGGCGATGACGGCCGCCAACTCCAGCTCCCAGTCCGGCTTTTCGGCCCAGGCGGGCAGTACGACATCGTCGTACGGGCCCGTGATCGCGCTCGGCAGACCGATGAACACGTACGGCAGGTCCTCGGCGGCCCGGCGGTCCATGACCGCGGCGATCTCCGCGCGCGCCTCCTCCACGGTGCGCGGGTCGTCGGGGGAGCGGTGCGCGACCTCCAGGTCGATCACGTGCTGCCGGTAGTTGGCACCGGACTGGAAGATCTGGCGGGGCTCGATCGGGGCGTGCACCCGCAGGCCCTCCAGCGGTCGCCAGTCGAGGGCGACGTCGTCCGCGAGGGAGTACAGGACGGGGAGGGTCTCCTCCCACCGCTCCACGACGGCACGCAGGCCGGACGGTGCCCAGTCCAGGGCGCTGCTCAGGTCGAGTACCCGCTCCTTCGCCAGGAGGCCGGGGAAGGGATCCCCGTCCTGAGCGGAGAACGTGCCGAGCGCGAACGGGCCGGCAGGTTGCGCGAGCGTTGCCATCAGATTTCCTCCTGCTGGGTTGCGGTCTACTCTGACCCTGATCGACCAATCACGGAAATCAATCCTGTGGATGCGCCGAATCCACGGCATGGATAGTGCGTGAGTGGTGCCTGGATGGCTCTTGCTCGCATAGGTCTCGCATTGGTGGTGCCTGGTGAACCTGTCCCGACTCGACCTCAATCTGGTCCTCGCCCTGCGCGCGCTGCTGGAGGAGCGCAACGTCACCCGGGCCGGCGAGCGCGTCGGGCTGAGCCAGCCCGCGATGAGCGCGGCGCTGTCCCGGCTGCGCCGCCATTTCGACGACGAACTGCTCGCCAGGACGGGCAACGCCTATGAACTGACCCCCCTCGGCGTCGCCCTGCGGGACCGCAGCGCCACCGCGTGCGACCTGCTGGAACGCGTCTTCTCCAGCCAGGCCGACTTCGACCCGGCCGCGGAGTCCCGTGAGTTCACCCTGCTCGCCTCCGACTACGGGGCGGCCGTCTTCGGTGCCGCGCTCGCCCGCGCCCTGCACGAGGAGGCGCCCGGCATCCGGCTCACCTTCCAGCACTCGACGCCTGCGGTGGTGGAGAACACCGCCACCGTGCTGAGCACCGTCGACGGTCTGTTGCTGCCGCACGGCATCATCGACGGTTTCCCCGCGGTCGACCTGCACCAGGACCGTTGGCTGTGCCTGGTCGCCGACGACAACCCCGAGGTCGGCGACGAACTCACCCTCGACCAGCTGTCGCGCCTGCCCTGGGCCGTCTACCAGCGCCCCTACGACGCCCCGGCCGCCCGCCAGCTGAGCATGATCGGCATCAGCCCCCGGGTGGAGGTCTCCGTGCAGACCTTCCAGCTCCTGCCGCACATGGTCGAGGGCACGAGTCGCGTCGCGATGATCCAGGAGCGGCTGGCCCGGAAGGCGGTCCGTTCCGCCGCGGTGCGGGTCCTGCCCTGCCCGTTCGAGGCGGTACCGGTGCAGGAGGCGATGTGGTGGCATCCGGTGCATGCGCAGGATGCGGCGCATATCTGGCTGCGGGGGAAGGCGGCCGAGGTGGGCGCAACGCTCACGACGACCCCCTAAGGGGCGCGGGGCTGTATCGATGTGCGGCTCCGCCGCGTGGGCGAGACCAGCCACGAACCAGCCGCACACGCCGATGCGCAGTCCGTGGCAGACGCGGCTGCGGCTTGTAGGTGGGCTGGTCGCGCAGTTCCCCGCGCCCCTAGGTGGGTTGCCCTGCCGTATGCCTATGAGGTGCCCACAGACCCACCGCGACAGCCGCGGCGGCCAGCCCCAGCACCCCCACCGCCCCCGCCAGGCTCCCCACCGCCGACTCCCCGGCGAGCAGCACCAGCGGGCAGACGAACTCCCCGCCGAAGAACGCCGCCATCCACAGCCCCGTCCCACGCCCACGATCCTCGAACGCCAGCCGGGACATCGCGCTGGTCAGCAGCGCCGGCAGCAGCATGCCCGTGCCCACGCAGTTGATCACCGCGCCGATGACCAGCAGCGGGGCGTTCCCCGCGAGGAACATCACCCCGAAGCCGATCGCGCAGACCGCGAATACGGCGGGCAGCATCGGGTCGGGCGAGCGCTTGAGCCGGGCGAAGGTGACCGCCCCGCCCACGGTGGCCGCACTGGCGATCGCGGTGGCCAGACCGATCACACCGGAGTTCTCCACGCCCAGGTCGTCGAGCAGGTACGACATCTCCACCGGGACGGTGTAGAAGACCATCGCCCCGAAGAAGGTGAGGGCACAGATGCCCGCCAACTGCCGCCAGGGGAAGGCCTGGTGTGCGGCCGGGACATCCTCCGTGACCGTACGGGGCGCCGGGTTGGTCAGTGCCGTCGCCATCAGCGGAGCGAGCAGCAGGCTCACGCCGTACACCCAGAACGGCACCCGCCAGCCCGCCGACCCGGCGGCGCCGCCCAGCACGAAGAAGACGGTGGCCGACGCGGAGGCGCACATGGTCTGCAGGGCGAGGTACTTCACCCGCCGGTGACCGCTGTAGTAGTCGCCGATCAGAGTGGTGCAGCACGTCATGATGGCGGCCTCGGTGACCCCGACCAGGGCGCGGCTGGCGATGATGCCACCGAGCGAGTCCAGCCAGAGCGGGGCGGTGCCGAACACGGCGTACAGCAGGGTCGCCACGATCAGCAGGCGCTTACGGCCGAGCCGGTCCACGATCACACCGGCGAACGGGGCCAGCAGCGCCAGCGCCAGCGCCGGAACGGTCAGCGCGAGGGGCACCAGCGCCTTGGCCCCCGGGACCGAGGCGAAGTGGTCCTGCATTTTCGGCAGCACCGGGGCGATCAGCACGGCCCCCAGGATCGGCAGACAGCTGCCCGCCATCAGCAGGGTCACGCGCAGCAGATGGGCCGGGCCCGAGACGGCCACGGACGACGGAGCGGCATCGTCGACCGCGGTGGAAGACGGCAACGGAACGGAACCGGGCATGGCGACTCCAGGGACGGTGAACGGGAGCGGGCATGCCTTTCACGGTGCTTACGGGGCACGGCATGCGGAGGACGGCCGCACGCCGGCGGCTGGTCCGGACAGCGGCGTGCGGGTAGGGACGACTATGGGTCGTCGGGCGCCCGGTCGCCATCCTCCGCGCGATCCGAATCCCGTATCCGGCTCATCCACACCATGGATGGGCATCGCCCGCTCCCGGGCGTCGCGAGGAGCGGTCAGAAGCCTCCGGGCGTACGACCGAGGGTGCCCTCGGGGTCACCCGGGTCGGCGCCCTTGACCTGGCCGAAGTAGAGCTCGACCTGGGAGCGGAAGCGCTCGACCTCGCCACGGTTCGCCATGAACTTCGCGAACGCCTTCGGGTTTGTGTTCTTGTACGACGCCAGCGGCTGGAGTCCGGCCGGCGGGGCGACGTCCTCACGGACGGACCAGGTCCAGGTGGCGATGGCGTTCGTCTGCACGGCCTCGGAGTCCAGCCAGCTCATGAAGAGCTTGGCGCCCGCCTTGTGAGGGGCGTCCTTGAAGATCGCGCCGCGCTGGGCCCAGGAGTTGAAGCGCTCGGTGTTGGAGAAGACCTGGGTGCCGTTCGGGCGTGCGTCGCCGCCGACGGCGATGGAGGCGAGGTAGTCGCCGCTGGCCACACCGGCGGCCGATCCCGGGACGCCGCGGATCAACTTGGGGTTCTGCTGGACCAGTTGGGCCAGGTAGTCCCACCCGTACTGGTCGACGATCTGCTTGTAGCCGAACAGCACGGCGTCGTCGTCATTGGGATAGGTCAGGATCAGCTTGTTCTTGAACGCCGGCTTGAGCAGGTCAGTGGCCCGCGAAGATCTTGTCCCAGTCGACCGGCTTGTACTTGAGCAGGTCGCCGTTCTTCTTCCAGCGGTCGAAGTCCTGGGTGGTCTGCAGGATCGCGGCGTCGGCGACGAGGTCGCCGGAGGCGAGCTGGTTGTCGATACGGGCGTCGTGGTACTTGCTCAGGTCGGTGACCAGGTGCAGCTCGACGTCCGGGAACTGCTTCTCGAACGCGGACGCCAGGCCGTCCCACTGACCGGGCGCGTCGCCGCCCATGTAGACGGTGACCTTGCCGCCCTCGGCCTTGGTCAGCCGGTAGAGGGTCTGGAGCTGGTCCTGCTCGCTCGCGGCGGTGTGCCGGTGCGCGGTGGTGTCGGCCATGGCGGTCGTGGCGACGGCGGTCAGGGCCAGGGCGGTGGCGACGGCCGCGCCTATCAGCTTGTTCCGGCGCGTCAGCTTGTTCCGGTGCTTCATGGCGATGTGCTGCCTCTCGGGTGCGGGCAATCGTTTGAGACTTCAAACGTTGCGTTGCGGTGCACGCTAGCTCTGGAGGTTTGAAGATTCAAACAAAGACGGGATAAAGTGCGACCATGCCCACGACGCCACGCTGGCTCGATGACGAGGAGCGACGAGCCTGGCTCGCCTACGTCGAGTTCTCCACCCTGCTCTCCGACCACCTGAACCGGCAGCTGCGGCGGGACGCGGGGGTGACGCACGCCGACTACACGCTGCTGGCCCACCTGTCCTCCGTACCGGACCAGAGCCTGACCATGTCCGAGCTGGCCGAGCGGCTGAAGATCACCCGCAGTCGGCTCACCCATGCCGTGACCCGCCTCCAGCAGACCGGCTACGTGGACCGCCGCGACGACCCCGCGAGCCGGCGCAACCAACTCGCCGTGCTCACCGAGCAGGGGCGTCAGCTTCTGGAACGGGCGGCGCCCGGCCATGTCGAGGCCGTCCGCCGTGCGGTCTTCGACGCGCTCAGTCCCGACCAGGTGCGCCAGTTCGCGGAGATCGGCGAGGCGATCAACGGCGCGCTCCAGCGTGTGGACGTAGCCCAGGGCGATCAGGAAGTGCTGCCCTGGCGCCGGCGATAGGTCAATTGCGGGTGGGGCGAAGTAAGATTCAATCTACGTAAGAATCCATCTACGTTAATTCCCCCTGGGGGCGCGTCGTGGAGTTCCGAGGCCGGGCCCGAGACCTTGAGCTGCTGGCCGAGCAGTACCGGACCGTGGTCGAGAGCGCCGGTGCCACCCGGGGACGGGCTGTGATCATGACGGGCCGGCGTCGGGTGGGGAAGTCGCGGCTGGTCCAGGAGTTCTGCGACCGATCAGGAGCCCCGTACGTGGTGTTCCAGGCCACCCGGGGGCGTAACCCGGTGGCGGAGCGCGCCGACTTCACCGCGACCCTCGCGCAGTCACCGCTGCCGGGCGCGGAGCTGGTGGCCGGCCTCCAGGCGCAGGACTGGAACCAGGCCCTGCGCTCGCTGGCGCTCACCGTCCCCGATGACGCACCCAGCATCGCGGTGATCGACGAGGTGCCCTGGCTGGTCGAGCAGGATCAGGAATTCGAGGGGGCACTCCAGACTGTCTGGGACCGTCACCTGTCGTCAAAGCCCGTGCTTCTGCTGCTGGTTGGCAGCGACGCGTCGGTGATGGAGGCGCTGCAGTCGTACGGGCGTCCGTTCTTCGGTCGGGCGGCGAAGATGACCGTCCGTCCGCTGAATCTGGCCGATGTGCAGGCCATGACCGGGCTCGATGCCGCGGGGGCCGTCGACGCCCAGCTGATCACCGGCGGATTTCCCGAGATCGTGCAGTCGTGGCGGCCCGGCATGAGCCGTACGGCCTTCCTGCGGGCCTCGGTCGCGAGTCCGCTCTCACCCCTGCTGGTGGCCGGGGAATTGTCCCTGCTGGGCGAATTCCCCGAGGCCTCGCACTCACGGGCCGTACTGGAGGTGGTCGGCAGCGGTGAGCGCACGTTCAGCGCGATCGCCGCCCGGGCCGGCGGCGCCGGCGCACTGCCGTCCGGCACACTCTCCCCGCTGCTGGCCACACTGCAGTCCAAGCAGGTCCTGGCCGCCGACCTCCCCTTGTCCGTCAAGTCGGACAGCAAGAACAAGCGCTACCGGATCGCCGACCCGTATCTGCGGTTCTGGCTGGCGTTCCTGGCTCGCGCGATCCCTCTCATCGAGCGTGGCCGCGGCGACCTGGCGCTGGAACGCATCGAGCGATCCTGGACGACCTGGCGCGGACGGGCGGTCGAGCCACTGATCCGTGAGTCCCTGCTGCGTCTGATGCCCAGTGAGGTGTGGCCCGAGACCGAGGCCGTCGGCGGCTGGTGGAACCGTCAGAACAACCCCGAGCTCGACCTCGTCGGCGCCGACCGCGAGCCGGTGGCCCGGCAGGTGCACTTCGTCGGCTCGGTCAAGTGGCTGGAGACCCAGCCCTTCGGCCGCCATGAATACGACGCCCTGGTACGCGACATGCTCGCCGTCCCCGGCACCGACGCGAACACTCCGCTGGTCGCGGTCTCCCGCTCCGGGGTGACCGAAGGCCTGCCGCTGACCGCGCACTGGGGGCCGGATGATCTCGTACGGGCATGGCGGCCGGGTCAGTAGTCGAGGCTCGGATACCAGTCGCCACGGCCCCGGGGGGTCAGGTCGAGCAGGTGCCAGACCGGGGCCAGGAGGTCGATACCGCGCTGGTCGATGTCGTCGGCCATACGGGGGTGGGCGGAGTAGGTGTGACGGACCGTGCCGTCGGCGTCGCGGGTGAAGACGGAGACCGTGGAGTCCTGCTCGCCCTCCTTGTCCTCGCTGCCCAGGTCGTACTTGAACGCGCTGTCCCCGCAGCTCAGCAGCCGTAGCCGATGCCAGCCCCGGTCGCGGGCGTGCCGGCGCAGGGTGGGCGGGTCGGCGGCCGCCGCGATGACGAAGTCGGCGTTGCGGTCGATGTGATGGACGATGCCGTTGAAGCCGTCGATCCACAGGGTGCACATCAGGCAGGGTTCGGTCTGCGCCTTGCCGTACATGAAGTGGTAGACGATCAGCGGGCGGTCCGGGGCGGTGAACAGCCCGCTCAGCGCGACCTCGCGGACCGGCGTGTCCCCGTCGCCGAGGTCGGCGGGCCCCTCGACGAAGGTGTAGTCGTCCACAGGCGGGCCCGGCGGAAGCGCCCTGCGCCGGGCCGCGACCTGCTCGCGGTGGTGCATGAGCTCGATCTCCGCCAGGCGCAGCTCCTCGCGGGCGGTGAGGTAGTCGTCGGATTCCCCGGCCAGTCTGGTCTGCCGCAACATCGCGTCCTCCAGGGGTGGGCGTTTCCGGTCCTTCAAGCCTATGGCGGCCCAAGGGTTCGCGGACCGGACAGGGCGGTTCCCCGCAGCCTTGGCCGCCGGGCATCGGAACCGGCGCACCCGAGCGATCCTCGGCAGCCAGACGAAGCGGTCGGTCAGTTCCCGTGTCGCCCGGCAGAACGGCGGCGGCGCCGGGCCACATGGCCGGCCGCCAGAGCAAGGGAGCCGACGGCCAGGGCCGCGCCCAGAGCCTGCTCGAAGTCGGCCGGGTGCGTGCTGCCGCCGATGCCGACATTGACGCCGAGCGTGGGAGGGGCGGACACGGTCAAGGTGGTGGCGCTCCTTCGGGGCAAGACCTCGCAGGCGATGCCGTCGTCGGGACCCTGGTCCTCGTCCAGCCGGCTCGGGTCGCTGGGGTCACGGGCCAACTCCGCCTGCGCGTCTTCCTGGAAGACGAAGTCCCGGCAGTCCAGGTCGGTTTGCGCGTGTGCCTGGCCCGTCATCGGTCCGGTGGCGACGAGAGCCGTCACCGCGGCGGAGAACATGATGCGTATGCCCATGGGGCGTTCCTTCAGGTGCGGTGGTTTCTTCGACCCCCACCGCGACCCTATGGATCCAGGTCCTGCTTGGGCGCGTATTCCTAGGCCGTACGGAGACGTCACAGCCCGGCCGTGCCCAAACGGCTCAACGGCGCCGAAGCGGGCTGCTGTGATCCGGGATGTCTGACCTGCGGAAACCCAGAGATCAAGCGGAGCGCCCCCGGCAGGGCGCTTCGCAGAAGGATGGCGGCCTGAGCTGGGGGTTTCGGCGGGGAAGCTCGTCGTTGAGGGGAGTTTTTGCCCGACCGCGCGGGGGAGGGCGGGGCGGTGAGGCGGCCCGTCGTGCGGTGCGATCCGGAGGTGTGGGTGCGGCGCGCGGGTGCGGTGGTGGTGGCGGGGGTTGGGGCGTATGCGTCGTACGTCCATCAGCGGGAGTTCGCCCTGCAGGGTGGGGCGGACCCCGCGAGCGCCGCGTTGTGGCCGCTGTCGGTGGACGGGTTGCTTCTTCTGGCGACGGTCGGGTTGCTGAAGCCGTCCGGACGTGGCGGCCGTCGTGCCCGGTGTGTGGTGTGGCTGGCCTTTCTGCTCGGGATCGCGGTCTCGCTGGCCGCCAATATCGCAGCCGCGCCGGCTCTCGCCTGGAAGCCGGTGCTGGTGGCGGGGTGGCCGCCTGTAGCGTTGCTGCTCTCGGTCGAGCTGCTGGCCCATCGGTCGGCCATCCAGGCGGAGACGGAGCGCGACGACAAGGACGACGATCAGAGCGATGGTGTCCGTGAGCACGCCCAGGGTGATCTGCTGGACGTGCCCGGCGCGTGGATGCCCGGCACCGGGAGCTGCATCAGCGTCCGGTCTCGGCTGAGTCGCTACGTAAGGAACTGCGGATCGGTGCCGACCGGTCGAGGCAGTTGGTGGCGCTGGTGCGTGCAAGCCGTAACGGCAGCAGTTGAGGTCGAGATATCCGGCCTGTACCGCCTGTTGACGACGGTTGAAGTTCGCCCGCTGTCGAGACGGCCACCGTCGAGTTGAACAGCGTGCTTTCCAGGGCCGCGTCCACCCGCACCGTGACGCACGCAGGTCTTCACTCGCTCTGCGAGGACTTTTCGATCGCATGACTTCGCCATTGCCTGCGGGGTTGAAGACCAGCCAAGTCTTTGCAGACGCACGGGTTGCGGCGATGGCGGAGGCATGTGTTGCCGTTCGCAATGTCGCTCCTCTATTGCCTTTGTGATCAAGCATTACGTATTGAGGGGAGATCGTTGCTGTAGGGAAACTCCGCTTCCTGTCAGATGGTCATGATCAGGCCAAGCGTCATGCGCGACCGTTCGGATGACCCTTGACGTTTCGATTTCATGCTCCGTTAACTCAGCGCACTTTTGAGTTTTCTGTGACTCTCTGAGGTGGGGGCTGTGGGGATGGGGTGGGGGAGTCGCGGCGTGTCTGCGCGTGACGTCGGGCGATGGCGCCGCGGTGCGGCCCGGACGACGGTCGTGGGCGTGGCGTTCGTGCTCGCGGCGGTCGGTATCTCCGGAGCGGGCGCCGCCGTCGTACGCGAGGCGGTGACGGTTGGAGTGACTGCGGCTGTCGCGGCGACGTGCGCTTCGGGGGTGGACCCGGACTACAACGGCGACGGCATCCGTGACATAGCGATCGCCGATCCGGAGGCCACCGTGGGTGGCAAGGCCCGCGCAGGCCGTGTCGACGTTGTGTACGGCGGTGACAAGGGCACCAAGCGGCTGGATCAGGATCTTGCCGAGGTGCCCGGCGCTGCGGAGGCGGGTGACCAGTTCGGGTTCAGCCTGGCCTCGTTCGACGCGAACGAGGACGGCTGTGACGACCTTGCGGTCGGTATCCCGCACGAGGCGATCGGCACCGCCGCCGACTCCGGATACGTCAACGTGCTCTACGGCTCCCCTGCCGGGCTCGCCCAGGGCGCGGCCGCAGTGAGCTACAGCCAGGACCAGGAGGCGGTGCCGGGCGCCTCCGAGGCGGGCGACTGGTTCGGCTACTCACTGGCGGCGGGCAGCACCGGAGGAGAGCCCTTCCTCATCATCGGAGCTCCGGGCGAGGACCTCACGACGACGGAACCCATGGTGGACGCCGGACTGGTGGCCTACTGGCGTGGCGGCGCGTTTGTGGACATGCACCAGGACACGGCCGGCGTTCCCGGCACCGCGGAGAAGGACGACCGCTACGGCGCACAAGTGGCCGCTACGTCAAACCACTTCGCCATCTCATGCCCGGGTGAGGCCATCGGTACCGACACCTTCGCCGGCGGCGTGGGGGTCTTCGGTCACACCTACACCGACGGCGTGCCGACCTCGGTCATCGGCCTGGACCAGGACGGCACACTCAGCAACGGCACGAACGTGTTGGGTGGGGCCGAGCCCAGCGACAGTTTCGGCAAATCGCTGGCCATGGTCCCCTTCCGCAGTTCGGGGACGGGCACGCCAACGGAGTCTCTGTTGATGGTGGGTGTGCCCGGTGAGGATCACCCGGCCGACGCCGACGGGGGCCAGGTGCAGGTGTTCCAGGTGACCTCGGCGGGCGTCGTGTCGGAGCGTCCGATCATCCACCAGAACGTCGTCGGCGTCGACGACGGTGCCGAGCCGGGTGACCTGTTCGGCGAACGGCTCGCCGCCGTCAACACCGCGCCGAGCTCGGCGGGTACGGCCGCCACCGTGCTCGTCGCGGTCGGCGTACCCGCTGAGGACGTCGGGGACGCACGCGACGCCGGTGCGGTGCAGACGTTCCCGCTGGTCGGCGCACCCGGCGACGGCGACGTGTGGATCGAGCAGGGCATCGCTGGAGTCGGCGGGGACGCCGGCCCGCAGGAGTATTTCGGGACCGGCCTGGGCGCGACCGGCGCCGCGCTGTACCTCGGTGTGCCGTACGGGCCTGCTGCTGACCGGGCCGTGTACGGCCTGCCTTGGGCCAACGTGGCGCCCGGCGGGACCGCGGGCTCGGTGCAGACCTGGAGACCGGGCGAGGGCGGCATTCCGGCCGACGACGTTACGGCTTTTGGAGCGGTGGTTCGATGAGCGGGGCGAAGAAGGAGCAACACCAAGCCTCGAGATCGGCGTTGATCGCGCTCGTCACGGCCGGACTGGTCGCGGCTGGCGTGGCGGGGGTGCCAGCCGAGTCCGTGGACGTTCAGCCCCGGACCATCGCGGCCACCGCCACTCCGGCCGCGCTGAAGCAGGTCGTCGAGGAGGGGGTGGCTACCGAGGAGGAGGCGCTGGCGGCGGCGCAGGAGGCGGGCCAGAGCGTCGAGGTGACGGGCTTGCGTCAACAGCGCCGGACCGTGGTCGCGAACAGTGACGGCACTTTCACGGCCAAGGAGTTCGCCGAGCCGGTGCGCACGCTGAAGGGTGGAGCGTGGGTGGACATCGACGAATCCCTCGTTCAGCGTGCCGACGGAAGTTGGGCGCCGAGGGCGACCACAACCGATGTCACCTTTTCCGGCGGTGGCGACGGGCCCTTCGCCCGCGTGCGGGTCGCCGGGCGCGAACTCGCCCTGTCCTGGCCGGGCGGCGCGCTCCCGAAGCCGTCGGTCGACGGGGACTCGGCGACGTATCGCAACGTGCTGCCCGATGTGGACCTCGTGGTGCAGGCGGAGCCGGACGGCTTCGGTCACCTCGTCGTGGTCAACACTGCCGAAGCCGCGAAGAATCCGGACCTCGCCCGCCTCGAACTGGGCGTGGACACCAAGTCACTGACCCTGCAGGAGACCACCTCGGGTGCGCTGCGGGCCCTCGACAGCGATTCCAAGGGCGTGGTCCTGGAGGCCGGTTCGCCCGTGATGTGGGACGCAGGCGAACAGGAGAACGGCACTGCCACGACGGCCCGCACCGCCTCCTTCGCAGCCGGGGCCGCGGCCACCGCGAGCGACCTGGAACCGCCTCAGGACGCCACCACCGCCCCGGTCGACCTGGAGGTGAGCCAGGACAAACTGACGCTCATCCCCTCCCATGACCTGCTGACCGATCCCGGCACCTCCTTCCCGGTGGTCATCGACCCGACCGAGAAGACCACCAGCCGTACGGCCTGGACTTCGGTGATGAAGGGCATGCCGAACGAACAGGACTGGAAGTTCAGCGGCTCGGCCGGCGTGGGCAAGTGCCCGATCGACTACAACCCGGTCGCCTGCAACGGCGTCGACGTGCGCCGACTCATGTACACGATGCCAACCTCCTTCTACAAGGGGAAGGACATCCTGGAGGCCACGTTCGCCGTACGGGTGGCGCACATCTACAGCGCGACCCCGGAGGACGAGCCGGTACGGCTCTACCGCGTCGGCGGCAAGAACTTCGGCATCTCCTCGTCCACAGACTGGGGGAACACGGACACTCTGTGGGACAGCCACATCATGACCGTGGACAAGGCGATCTCGCCTGTGTCCTGCTCCAGCGCGCCCAACCTGCGCTTCGAGTCCGGCAAGGGCGGCGCCCTCACTCAGGAGGTGCAGGCCGCGGCCACCGGTGGCTGGACCCAGATGACGTTCGGGCTGCGAGCCACGGACGAGGGCGACCTGCACGAGTGGAAGCGGATGTGTGGCAACGCCGTCCTGGAGGTGACCTACAACCGCCCGCCCGCGAAGGTCTCGATGAAGGAGATGTGGGCCAGCCCGGGCGGAGTGTGCGCCACCTCGACCGGCGCCGTGCGCTCCCCGCACGTCGACGAGATGCCCAAGCTGCTGGTCATCCCGCGCGACCCCGACCACTCCAAGGACGAGGCGGAACCGGTCAAGGTGCGCTTCCGGATCGAGTGGACCGACGAGAACGGCAACGCCCAGCAGTACGAGAAGGACACCGGCTACTCCTCGCCGACCGGCGCCAAGTTCGAGCACAAGATCAAGGTGCCCAAGGGCAAGCCCGCGATCCCCGAGAACGGCAAGGTCTACTGGTCGGCGGCGGTCTACGACAAGGCCACGTGGGGCCCGTGGAGCTGGGAGGGCGAGGCCACCGTGCGCTGCGAGTTCGTCCTGGACCGCAATGTGCCGGGCAAGCCCGACGTCGACTCCAAGGAGTTCCCCGAGGAGAAGTCCGGTGAGCTGGGCGTGGGCGAGACAGGAACCTTCACCTTCTCGCCCAACCTCGGCGACAAGTTCGACGACGACGTGACCCGCTACTCCTACGACTTCACCACCGACGCCGTCGGCCCGAAGAACGTCACACCGCCGTCGCCCACGGCCCCCGTCTCGGTGCAGTTCACACCGGGGCAGCTCGGCACGGTGGTGCTGGAAGTTACGTCGTACGACGCGGCCAACAACCCCAGTGCCCCGGCGGTGTACTCCTTCGTGGTCAAGGAGGGGAAGAGCGTCGCCGGCCAGTGGAACCTCGGCGACGACCCACTGCCTTCCACCGAGGGTCGGCATGTCAAGGACGAGAGCGACAACAGCCGGGCCGCGAGCGTGGGCGCCGGTGTCAGCTTCACCACGAAGGACGGCCCGGGCGGTACGGCGGACCGGGCGGCCCACCTCGACGGCAGCGCCGATGCCTACCTGACCACCGACGCGCCTGTGGTGGACACCGCGAAGGGCTTCTCGGTCAGCGCCTGGGTACGGCCCACCGCACTGGACAAGGACGGCGTGGTGGTGAGCCAGGACGGTGCCGGTGAGCCCGGGTTCACGCTCGGCTATGACGCCGTGGCCAAGAACTGGTCGTTCACCGTCCCGGCCAACGACGTCGAGTCGCTCGGCGCCTGGCGGGCCACCGCCACCACCAACGCCACCTGCAAGGACAGCACCACCAAACCGGTGTGCCCGAACGAGTGGGTCCACCTGACCGGTGCTTACGATCCGGCGACGGGACAGCTCCAGCTGTACGTCAACGGCGAGTTGAAGAAGACCGTCGTCCGGCAGTCCAACTGGTCGGCGCGCGGCGGCCTGCAGATCGGCCGTGCCGTGACCAAGACCGGGTACGCCCGCAACTTCACCGGGGACATCGCGGAGGTCCGCGCCTACGACCGGCTCACCCCGGCGGCGGAGATCAAGTCGATGCTGACCGTCAAGCCGTCCCGCAAGGGTTACTGGCCGCTCGACACCGTCGGGTCCGGTGCGAGCCCCGACACGGTGGGTGGGCGTGTTCTGACCCTGGGCGGCGGCGCCACGCTGTTCCAGCAGACCCAGGACCAGCTGGTTGAGGGGCCCTGGCCGCTCGTCACGTCCGTGGGCGAGCAGGGCGCCGTTCCCGGCGGTCACCTGGTGCTCGCCGCCGGCGGATACGCGGCCACCTCCTCGGCTCCCGTCAGCGCGGACGGCAGCTTCACCGTCGCTGCCCGGGTCCGCGTGGCCGCCGAGTCGGACACCACCGACCAGACCCTGTTCTCGCTCCCGGGCAGCAAGACCAACCGCTTCCTGGTCCGCTACACGAAGTACACCGCGGACAACCCGTACGGACACTGGGAGTTGGTGGTCCCCGGCAGCGACGACTCGGCCGCCACGGCCCTGACCATCCCCGACGACCAGGCGGGCGACCCGACACTGGACGGCGGACAGCACATCGCCGTCGTCTACGACGGCCTCACCAAGCGGCTGCGGCTCTACGTCGACGGCCAGCTCGCCGACGCCGACAACGCCCGCGACCACAAGATCGGTTACTGGGCCGCCGCCGGCGGGCTACAGATCGGCCGCGCCAAGTCCGGTACCGGATGGGCCGATTACCTCGGCGGCGAGGTAGACGACGTACGGATCTACACCGGGGCCGCCGATGCGGTCGCGGTCGGCTGGATGGCCGATCGTCTCGCACAGCCGGACCTGTGACGGACGGTTCCGGCCGGGTGTACCCGGCCGGAACCCCTGCCCGCCTCTTCCAAGAGCTCCAAGACCCCCCACCTTCGCTCCTCACCCCGCGGAGTTCCTGCATGCCTGCTGCCAGATCCCTTCTCACCGGCCGTCGCCTGCGAGGCCGGGCCGCGGTCGTGGCCGTCGTGTCCTCCCTCGCCCTGACGGCCGGCACGATCCAGGCCGTGGCCTTCCCCGACCGGGAGAGCACGCCAGGCCCCGCCGTCCAGGCGCTCGGTGACCCGGTCGAGGGCAAGGACGCCGGGATACCCCGCAAGATCCCCGCGGACCCGACCCGCAAGGCCGCGATCCGCAGCCTGGACAAGCCGACCTGGCCGGGCGCGGCCGAGCGCCGCGTGCCCGTCACGGCATCGGAGTCCCGGACCACGCCGGAGAAGGTCGGCGGGCTGCCGATCGGCCTGTCCGCGGTGAACCAGCGGGCAGCGACGAAGACCACGGTCACCGCGCCCGACGACCTCGCCGTCGAAGTCCTCCCGCACAGCCGCGCCACGGCCGCCGGCGTACTGCTGCGGGTGAAGAACCCGGACACCGACGAGCGGGCGAAGGTCCGGCTCAGCGTGGACTACGGTGCGTTCGCCGAGGCTTCCGGCGGTAGTTACGGCTCCCGCCTGGCCCTGTTCGAGGTGCCCGCCTGCGCCCTGGAGAAGCAACTGGGCGGCAAGGAGTGCCAGGGCCGCCCGGAGCCTCTGGCCTCCGTCAACGACACGAAGAACCAGACGGTCTCCGCGCCGCTCGCCACCACCTCCGCGGGCACCGTGGTCGCCCTCGCTGCAGCCGACGCCTCCGCGCAGGGCGACTACAAGGCGACCCCGCTGTCCCCGTCGGCCGAGTGGAACGTCTCGCCCTCCTCGGGCGGCTTCTCCTGGTCGTATCCGGTCCAGGTCGTCCCGACCCCTGGCGGACTCACCCCGTCCGTGGGCCTGTCGTACTCCTCCCAGTCGGCCGACGGCCGCACCGCGACCACCAACAACCAGGGTTCCTGGGTGGGCGAAGGCTTCTCTTTCGAGCCGGGCTATGTCGAGCGTTCCTACAAGCCGTGCGCCGACGACGGACATTCCACCTCGGGCGAGCAGTGCTGGGCGTACGACAACGCGACCCTCATGCTCAACGGCTCGGCCGCGCAGCTGGTCAAGGACGACGAGAGCGGCGAGTGGCACGTCTCCGGCGAGGACGGTTCGAAGGTCGAGAAGCTGACCGGCGCCACCAACGACGACGATGACGGTGAGCACTGGAAGGTCACCACCACCGACGGCACCGAGTACTGGTTCGGTCTCAACCGCCTCCCGGGCTGGAGCAGCGGCAATACCGAGACGGACTCCGCCTGGACCACACCCGTCTTCGGTGACGACGACAAGGAGCCCTGCTTCAACGCCACGTTCACGAGCGCATGGTGCAACCAGGCGTGGCGCTGGAACCTCGACTACGTCAAGGACACCCAGGGCAACGTCATGTCCTACTACTACGGGAAGGAGACCAACCACTACGCCCTGAACGGCAAGACCGACGTCAACGGCACGCTGTACGACCGCGGCGGCTACCTCAAGCGCATCGAGTACGGCCAGCGTCAGTCCACGCTGTACACGCAGCCCGCCCCGGCCCGCGTGGTGTTCGACACCGACGAACGCTGCCTGGACACGGACACGTTCGTCTGCGACGAGGACAAGTGGACCTCGGCCAACGCGGGCAAGTGGCCGGACACCCCCTGGGACCGCTACTGCAAGGCCGACACCAAGTGCTCGGCCACCCAGTCCTCCCCTTCGTTCTGGACCCGCAAGCGGCTGACGGCAATCACCACCCAGGCCTACACCGGCGACAGCGCGGCCCCATACGCCGACGTCGACTCGTGGTCCCTCACCCACCGCTTCACCGACAACGGCGACGACTCCAACACCCTGTGGCTGTCGGAGATCGTGCACACCGGCAAGGCCGGCGACGGCGCCGACATCGAGCTGCCGCCGGTCACGCTGATCGGCACCAAGCTGGCGAACCGGGTCGACGCGATCGGCGACAACATCGCACCGATGAACCGCTACCGGCTAGCCACGGTGATCAGCGAGAGCGGCTCGCAGCTCGACATCTCCTACAAGTCCGCCGACTGCTCGGCGGATTCACTGCCCAAGCCGGGCGAGTCGGTCAAGCGCTGCTACCCGGTGGTGTGGGCACCGTCGGGCTGGCTGGAACCCATCACCGACTGGTTCCACAAATACGTCGTTGACACCGTCAGCCAGCGCGACCGCACCGGCGGCGACGTGAACGACGTGATGGTCACCAGCTACGACTACCAGGGCGACACGGCCTGGCGGCACGCCGAACCCGACGGAATCACCGACGAGAAGTTCCTGACCTGGAGCCAGTGGCAGGGCTACGGCAAGGTCACCGTCACCAGCGGCGACAGCGAGCACAGCACCCGCGTCGACCACACCTACCTGCAGGGCATGGACGGCGACAAGCTGCCCGGCGGCGGCACCCGCACGGAGAAGATCACCGCCTCCAACGGCGCCGCGTACACGGGCGACAAGGAGTTCACCGGCTTCGAGGTGGAGAAGGCTGCCTACGACAAGGACAAGGTCGTCTCCAAGGTCGTCAGCACGCCGTGGAAGCACGACACGGCCACCCAGACGAAGAGCTGGGGCACCACCAAGGCGACCATCGTCGAAACCACGCAGGTACGCGGTTACACTGCCCAGTCCTCGGGTGGCTGGCGCGAGACGGTGTCGACGACGGAGTTCGACCCCGAGTACGGCCGGGTGCTGCAGATCGACAACCGCGGCGACACGACGACCGCCGCGGACAACACCTGCACGCGAACCTCGTACACCGACAGCGCGGCCCAGCACATCTACTCGCTGCCCAAGCAGATCGAGACCGTCGCCGTCGCCTGCGACGTCGCCCCGAACCGCAAGACCAACGGCAAGACCCCGGGCGACGTCGTCACCGACGAACGCACCCTTTACGACAAGGGTGTCTTCGGAGGCGCACCCACCAAGGGCCTGGCCACTTCCACAGAGCGTCTGGTGACCCATGACGGCACCAAGGGCACGTACCAGACCACCGGCACCACCGAGTACGACGACTTCGGCCGCCCCAAGCAGCAGGAGGACGTGGCCGGTGCGCTGACGACCACGGAGTACACGGATGTCAACGGCCTGATCTCGGCCACCAAGGTCACCAACGACCTCGGCCACATCACCACCACGTCCTACGATCGCCTGCGCGGCCAGTCCACCGGCCAGACCGACCCCAACACCAAGCGCACCGACCTGGCCTTCGACACGCTCGGCCGGCTCACTTCGGTCTGGCTGCCGGACCGGCGCAGCACCCAGACGCCGAGCATCAAGTACTCCTACCTCGTCCGCCAGGACAAGCCGGTCGCGGTGAAGACCGAGAAGATCGAGCAGGACGGCACCTACGGCACCGAGTGGCAGCTCTACGACGGCCTGCTGCGCCCGCGCCAGAAGCAGACCGAGGGCCCAACCGGTGGCCGCATGGTCGCCGACACCTTCTACGACGCCACGGGCGCAGTGAAGCGTGCCAACGAGACGTACTACGCGGCCGGCGGGGCCTCCGACGAACTGCTGACCGTCACCAACGGCGACGTCGCCAACCAGATGCGGTATGTGTACGACGGCCTGGGGCGCACCACCGCCGAGATCTTCACCATCGCCGGATACGAGCAGTGGCGCACCACCACCTCGTACGACGGCAACATGACGCACGTGGACCCGCCGCCCGGCGGAGTGGCCACCACGACGGTCACCGACGCCGAGGGCAAGATCAAGGAGCTGTGGCACTACAAGGGCCACACGCCGGTTCCGACCGGCCCGGGCACCGAGCGCACCGTCACCAAGTACACGCACACCCCGGCGGGTGAACTCGCCACCGTCACGGACTCCAAGGGCAACGTCTGGCGTCAGGAGTACGACCAGCGGGGACGGCTGGTCCGCAAGGTCGACCCCGATGCGGGGGAGACGAAGCTCACCTATGACGAGGCGGACCGCCTTATCTCCAGTGAGGACGCCCGGCACCGGATCGTCTCCACGGAGTACGACAGCCTGGGCCGCCCCAAGTCGACCTGGGAGGGCGCGGTCTCCACGGGGACCAAGCTGACCGAGACCAAGTACGACCGGTCGGGTGCGCTCGGCTACTCCTACGCTGACTACCGCTACCTGCCCAACGGGGAGGCGTACTCGGCCGTCGTGGCGTCCTACGACAGCTTCTATCGGCCGTTGACGACCAACTACACGGTCCCGGCGTCGGAAGGAAAGCTCGCGGGCACGTATCCGTTCACCACCGCCTACAACCGGGACGGCACGGTCGCCACCACAGGCGTGCCGGCGGCCGGCGGACTGCCCACGGAGAGCCTGAAGTACACCTACGACGACCTGCAGCGCCCGCTGACCATGGGCAGTGCCACATCGACGTACGTCACCGGCACGGTCTGGTCCAACACCAGCCAGCTACTGCAGCTCTCGCTGAGTACAGGCGGCGCCCGCACAGAGGAGAACTTCTACTACGAGAAGGGCACCGACCGGCTCACGCGCTCCACGGTGAAGGTCGGTTCCGCCGCCAGCGTCGCCAAGGACCAGCACTACTCCTACGACCAGGTCGGCAACGTCCTCTCCACCACCGACACCGCCAATACGGCAAGCAGCGCGACCCTCGACGTGCAGTGCTTCGCCTACGACGGCCAGGCCCGCCTGGTCGACGCCTGGACCCCGGCGGCCACCGCTGCCACGGCCGCGGGCGAGGGCACCATCGGCGGCACCGCCGATTACGCCGGCAAGAAGCCCACTGCGTGCGACGCGGCACCGGGCGCCACCCCTCTGGGCGGACCGTCGGCGTACTGGACGAGCTGGACGGTCGACGACATCGGCAACCGCACCCAGGAGCTCCGCCACGACCCGTCCCTGAACGCCACCAAGAACACGACCCGCACCTTCACTTACCAGGACGGCGACCAAGACGGCACCCCGGGCGAGGCGGACGACGGTGGCCCCCACCAGGTGACCAAGGTCGCCGAGAAGACCCCGACCGGCGACCGGCAGCAGACGTACGCGTACGACGTGTCGGGCAACACGTGGAAGCGCACGATCGGCGGTGATGTCCAGAGCCTCGACTGGGACGCCACCGGCAAGCTGACGAAGGCCACGGAGGCGGACGGCAGCGAGACGTCGTTCCTGTACGACGCGGAAGGCGACCGTCTGAAGCGGACAACGGCCGACGAGACGACCGTCTACCTGCCGGGCATGGAACTGGAGCTGAAGACCGGCTCCAGCACGGTCACGGCCACGCGTTACTACGCATACGCCGGTCAGACCATCGCGATCCGCACCTCGGACAACAAGGCCTCATTCCTTTCCTCCGACCATCACGGCACAGGTGAACTGGCCGTCGATGCGGTCAGCGGAGCCGTTACCCAGCGGCGCACCGACCCCTACGGTGCCGCCCGCGGCAAGCTCTCACCGGAGACCGCCACCTGGCCGGGTCAGAAGGGATTCGTCGGTGGCACGATCGACTCCTCCACCGGTCTGATCAACCTGGGCGCCCGAGCCTATGACCCGGACCTGGGCAAGTTCATCTCGCCGGACCCGGTCGTCGACTTCACGCGGCCCCAGCAAATGAACGGGTACGCGTACGCGAGCAACACCCCGGTGACTCTGTCCGACCCGACCGGGCTGTTCGAGTGCCGCAACGGAAAGTCCCTCAACTGCGACCGGAACGGCAGGGAGCGGGGGACCGGAGCCTGGTGCCCCAGCGCCATCGATCCGTACTGCGCCGGTGGCAGCTCCGAGGTGGGCCAAGCGGCGCAGGACGTCGCCGACGCCCAGTCCCAGCAGTCCCAGGCTCAGCAGCAGATCAGGTCGGCGGGTCGGGAACTCATTCACATCGTCAAGGACATCCTCGGCATCAACGCCGCTATGGACTGCATCTCCAGCGGTGATCTGGGCGCCTGCGGTGAGACGCTGCTGAACATCGCGGGCAGTTTCGCGGGAGGCATCGCCGGCAAACTCCTGGCGAAGTACGGCATGCCCTGGAACATCGGCAAGGGCATCAAACTCGCCAAACGCGTCACCGGTCTGCTGAAAGACCTCTTCGGCGGTCTGAAGGCCATGTCCAAGGCATCCGAGCGACTCAACAGTGCGCGGGCCGCGCTGGACAAGGCGCGGGAGAAGGCGCTGGCCGCCGTCGACAAGATCAAGGATTCGGTCGGCGGCAGCCGCAAGGCGGGTGCCTGCCACAGCTTCCTGCCCGACGCCGAGGTCCTGCTGGCGAACGGTAAACGGAAGAAGATCAAGGACATCAGGCCGGGCGACAAGGTCACGGTCACCGACCCGAAGACCGGCCGCACGGTCGTCCGCGAGGTCGCGGGCACCATCGTCACCGAGGACGACAAGGACTTCGTCGACCTCACGATCGGGACGGAGTCCCTGGTCGCGACGACCACGCACCCCTTCTGGTCCGTCTCGGAGAACCGTTGGATCCAGGCGGGCGACCTGCACCCGAGCATGACCCTGCGCACGGCCGCCGGGACCACGGCCACGGTCGGAGACGTCCGGTACTTCGAGCGCCGCCAGCGCACACACGACCTCACGGTCACCGGGATCCACACGTACTATGT
The DNA here is from genome assembly GCF_058544905.1 of Streptomyces sp. JLBG701. Classification (NCBI taxonomy): domain Bacteria; kingdom Bacillati; phylum Actinomycetota; class Actinomycetes; order Kitasatosporales; family Streptomycetaceae; genus Streptomyces; species Streptomyces sp. JLBG701. The sequence continues at coordinate 4,109,519 of NZ_CM178588.1, read as the reverse complement.
GGCGGCCGGCGAGACGCCGCTGCTGGTGCACAACTGCGACAGCCGCAAACTGGGAAAGAACCTCGAAAACGCGGGCGAGGCGAAGCCGAGCGGCGTGGACGCCCAAGCGCACCACATCATTCCTTGCGGCTGCAAGAAGGTCGCGGCGGCATGGAACGTCCTCAAGAAGCATGCGATCGACATCGATTCGGCCGAGAACGGGGTGTGGATGAGCCACCAGGGCCACCGGGGCACATTCGTCCACTCGTACTACCGGTACATCAACACCGAGGTCCTGGCGGCCGACGCCCGGGGTGGGAAACAGGCGGTCGTCGACTTCATGTCGCAGCTGAAGACCGAACTGGCCGCAGTCGACCAATACGCCAGATGGGAAAGGTACGGAACGCTCTGATGGCCTACTTGGTGGAACTCGACGTTGACGAGTTCGGCTGCCTCGACGGGGATGGATCGGCCTTTCCCGTGGCTGCCAGTGATCACGACTGGAACACCCGCTATCCGGCGGTGGACCGAGTGGTTGAGTTCGAGTGGGAGCGTGGTGAGGGAGGCGACAGACCCGATGTCTTCTGGTACCCGCAGATCCTGGACTGGGTGTGCGATGAGCGCGCCTACCGTGTCTTGATGCGGGTCGCGAGCGCCGACATCAACACCATCGCGGAGGGTCTCCTGGACGGGGAACCGGTCTACGTCGTACAGGCGCACAACGTGCTGGACGTCGTGGACCGGGAGGCCTCGATCATCGACATCTACCCGACCTACGAGGCGCTGCGTTTCCCGGCCTTCCGTCGGAGTGAAGCGGACGCCCTCGCCTCCCGTGTCTTCCGCGTCCCGGGCGGCATCACCATGGTGTTCGTGGGCGAGCAGGTCAAACAAGCCCTGGACGAGGCGGGCGTGAAGGGCATCACCTACGTGGCGGTGGACTGGGCCGACGGCTGACGGCCGAGGAACGCGGGTGGCTGGAACCGTCCGTACGCGGCCGCCTTCGTGCGCGGTACGTGGTGTGGCCGGTCTTCCTGCTCGGGATCGCGGTCTCTCCAGTCGCCGGTGGCGCGGCTGCTCTCGATCGATCTGTCGGCTGATCCGCCTTGGTTCGAATGGAGATAACTCCATTCGAACCAAGGCGGATCAGCCGACTGACGGAGCAGGTGATTGGTGTTCTGCGCCTCTTGTGGCTGAAGGTCGTCAGCGTGCCGAGTCGGCAGGCCGCCGGTGTCATCAGTTCTGGAGACGCGCGTTGTCGTCCGCATCGTCGAACAGTCGCATGACCAGGGCCCTGAGAGCAGGCAACGTCTCGGCGTGGACAAGAAGCGATCGATAGGCGTTCGGGACGTGCTCTGTGAACTTCATCGCCTGCAGCGTCCTGGCCACCTGTTGCTCAAGGGCCGAGAACAGTTGACGCACCTGGGCCTGGGTCAAGGACCGATGCTCCAGGCCTGATGCCAGCTGTCCGAGCAACTGGAGGCTTGCTTCAGCTGACGTTTCCACGCTGCGCGTTGCGACTGCGTGCGCGAATCGCGCGATCTCTCCCACCAGCCCCTGAAGCCGCTCGACCCTCTGGAGGGTTTCGGCGAGGCTGTCTGTCGCCTCCGAGAGGATCGGTAACAACGGCCCGTACGTGTACACACGAGTCGCGAAACGACGCCTGTGCTCGCTATTCCTGCCGTGCCCGCTCTGAGCACGCAGGGGCTGCAATACGTTGAGGCCGACGTCAGAGTCAATGGCATCGCTCACAGAATCGAGGAGTTGAGCGTGGCTGAGGGACAGGAGTTGGTCCAGAAGTTGCTCAGCGCCGTCGCGCCCGTCCTCATGGGGCGTGCGGTCAGCCATGTGCATCCCCCTTTTCGAGGTCAAGGATGGCGATCAGTTTCCTGCGGGCCCTGCTGATGTTCTGCCGCACAGCGGCGAGACTCACCCCGAGCACCTCGGCGATCTCACTGTGGTCGAAACCGTCCAAGTGCCAGGCCATCGCGGTCCGTAATGAAGGCGTCAGTTGATGCAAGGCGTCGAGGATGCGCTGCTGGGACTCCGAGAACAGCACCTCGGACACGGGACAGGTGCCACCCGGCCTCTCCGGCACCGCGTCCGTCGGTGAAATCCGCACGTCGTTCTGACGCCAATAGCAGCGTTGCGCGGTCACCCGCAGGAAGGCCCGCGGGTGTTCCACGGTGCGCCACCGGTCAGGCAAGAGCTTGCTCATCGCTTCGTGCGCGGCGTCGGCCGCCTCATAGGGCGAGGCCCCCTGGTGCACCAGGAACACCGTCACCGCAGGCATTTCACGGATGTAGAAGGTGTCAAAGTCGTCACGTTGGATGGCCGGAAGTCCCAACAACGTTTGCTGTTGAGTCTCGGCTCCGACAGGCGCCGGAGGTTGTTCCATGACCATGCCGCGCATCACCTCTCTCGGCAGCCAACTGCAGGGAGACCTACGCCGACCACGATCTCCACCTCGCGATCCGAGGTCTTCTCGGTCAGCCGACTCCCAGGTGGGAGCGACCGGGTTCGCTCCAACAGACCTTGCTGATCCAACTCCGCACGACGTATCTCCGCATGTACCTTGATCCACCGATAGCCGAGACGCAGGAGATAGCCGCCTGCGGCGGCCACTGACGTGACTCCGATCGTCACCGGATCCATACCCACTCCACCCTGCTCGACAGCGCGTCCGCAGCGCCGCACCTACATCCTTAAAGCGAGAAGTCGACTAGATGTGACATCGCGGCTCGAGACTGTCGCGATGCGACGGCTGCCAACGGTCAATTCGTTTCCCCAGAGCGTCAGATCCAGTCGTACTGGTGACCGGCCGTCATGATCGAGCCTCGCCTCGTTCGTCTATTCGTTAGGCATCTACTGGTGCGACGGAGGGGGCGAATTGAGGGCGGACGTGACCGATGACGTTCGAAATCCAAGTCCTGGACGGCCCGGAAGGGGCCCAACTGCGCCGCGAACAAGCGCGGGTCATAAAGGAGGTGGTGGAATGGGTGGCCCGGAAGCGATCCGAGCCTGGATTGAACAGCGAGCCGGAACCGCAGGACTGCCCGGAAGACCGCGAGACCAATTGATCCGGGTGGCATGGGTGGGCCGGACCTCCACCCGCGACCTTCAGGACCCAACCCTCTCGCTGCCGCGGCAGCTTCGCGGCAGCCAAGCCGCTCTGCCCGACAATGCGGTGATCGTCGCGCACTTCTACGACGTGGAGTCCGGCCGGATGGCACTGGACGCCCGGGGCCGCGGCCAGGCGCACGAACAGTTCCAGATCCCGATCCCGAGGGACGGCGGCATCAAGGATCTGCTTGAGGAGGCGCAACGCCCCGACAGACGATTCGACGCGGTGATCTGCGAGGCGGTCGAGCGGATCGCGCGTACGACGTACTTCAGCACCAAGATCGAGTATCAGCTGGAGCAGGTCGGCGTGCCCCTGCTCGCGTCCGACGAGCCGATCCGGCTCGACGGGAATCTCCGCAAGGCCAAGGCGGCCACCCAGGTCCTCACCCGCCGTGTGAAGCAGGGCGTAGCTGAGTGGTACGTCACGGAGCTGCTGGAGAAGTCCTGGGCCGGCTTCGAGGTGCATACCGAACACGGCTACAACGTGGGCAAGCCGTGCTACGGCCACCGGGGAAAGCCGGTACCGCACCCTGTGCCCGCGAAGCGGGCCAAGGGGATCAAGAAGACGCTGCTGGAGGTTCATCCCGTCGAGGGGCCGGTCGTACAGAGGATGTTCCGCTGGCGAGTGGTGGAGCGTATGAGCTACGAGGCCATCGCGGAACGGCTGAACCTGGAGCTGATCACCAACCCGCCGCCGTCGCCCATCCTGGCCGACACGGCGGTCGGGCGTTGGACCTACTCGAACGTCCGGGACGTCCTGACCAACCCCAAGCACACCGGCCACATGGTCTGGAACCGCCGCGCCCGCAAGGGCGCCGGACGGAACCGACGCAACCCGGTGGAGGAGTGGGTGTGGTCCTCCGAGCCGACTCACGAGGTGTTGGTGAGTCTGGAGACGTTCGTGCAGGCGCAAGAGGTCGCTGGCCAGCGCGAGCGCTCGCGCAGCGCCGCCGGAGTGAGCAGGCACCCGCGGGCCAAGCGCAGCTACCGGCTGCGTAGCTTCGTGTTCTGCGTCCAGTGCTGCCGCCGCTTCTACGGGAAGCCGAGCAAGGGCATCAGCTACTACGTGTGCGCGCCCAAGAGGCCATACCGGTCACCGGACCACCCGGCGAGCGTCTGGGTGCCTGAGCAAGGACTCGTTCGCGGACTGAACGACTTCCTGGCCAACCAGGTCTTCGGTGAGTACCGGAGCGACCTCCTCGCCGAGGGGGTGGCTCAGCTCGACGCCGATGCGCAGCGTGCGCGGGAGGAACGAGCGGCGGCCCTCCGTGTCGCGATCGCGGAAGCGGGGACCAGGAACAAGCGGCTCCTCCGCAATCTGGAGCTCGTCGACAACCCCGACCGAGAATTCCTCCGCGACCTCAACGAGCGCCGCGCCGAGCTGCACGGACAGCAGCTGGACCTGGAACGGCAGCTGAACGGTCTGGAAGCCGAGATTCAGGAGGTCCCGAATCCGGGACTCCTCTGCGAGCTGCCCATCGCCTCGATCGATCTGGCCGACATGTCGGACGAGATCTCGCGTCATCTCTTCGAGGTGCTGCGGCTGGAGATCCACTACGACCACAGGACCGAACGGGCGGCCTGTCGCGTCACGCTGACCGGTGGCAGCATTGCTGCCGTCGCGGATGTGGCGGACCTCTTGCCCGGACGGCCGGGCGGTACGCCCCGAACGAGCGAGGAGGAAGGAATGAGCGAGGGGACGACGTCTCCGACGCCATCCTTCTGCGTGGCGCCCCCGGCAGGACTCGAACCTGCGGCCAAGCGCTTAGAAGGCGCCTGCTCTATCCACTGAGCTACGGGGGCCGGGTGTGGTGGCCTCTGTCGTGGTGCCCGGACGGGGCTGATCCGTGACGTTGCCGGGGACAAGGATAGGGCTCCCGGATCCTTGTCCCTGTTGCTTAGCCTCCGTGGCTCAATGTGGAGGTTCAGTGAAGCGGTCCTGATAATCGCAGGCAGGTACGAATCGTGCATCGCTTTTGGCGTCTCACGCCCCGGGTGTTGTGCACTCGTTATGCCTGGACTGTGGCTGCGCCCCAGTCGCCCCTTCCGTCCGTTGTGTCCTGTCGGCGCGCAGACATGCTCATATGCTTCAGAATTCCCCTAAAATTGGGCATTCTTCACATGTGGTGACCTTGGACGTACGGCCTCAGCTGCTCGACGCACTCTCCGCCCTGCGCGACCGTGTCGCCGCCGCACGCTTCCCGCTGCCCCTGGCGGGGGCTCCACGCGCGCGTGCCAACCGCGACGAACTGCTCGCCCAGCTCGACGACTACTTGGTGCCCCGACTGAGAGAACCTGAAGCGCCTCTGCTGGCCGTCATCGGCGGATCCACGGGGGCCGGCAAGTCGACGCTGGTCAACTCCCTTGTGGGGCGGCGCGTCAGCGAGGCGGGCGTGCTGCGGCCGACCACGCGGACGCCGGTGCTGGTGTGCAACCCGGAAGACCATCACTGGTTCAGCGGGATGCGCGTACTGCCCGACCTCACGCGCGTGTGGGTGCCCCACCAGGACCCGGCGGACGAACTGCTGCTGCCCGGCGAGGACGGCACGCGCGTACTGCGCATCGAGACCGCCGACACCCTCCCGCGCGGGCTCGCCCTCCTCGACGCCCCCGACATCGACTCCCTGGTCGCCGACAACCGTGTCCTGGCCGCCGAACTGATCTGCGCGGCCGACATCTGGATCATGGTCACGACGGCCGCGCGGTACGCCGACGCCGTGCCCTGGCATCTGCTGCGCACCGCCAAGGAACATGACGCCGCCCTCATCACCGTCCTGGACCGCGTTCCGCACCAGGTGGTCTCCGAGGTGTCCAGGCAGTTCGGGGCGCTGCTCACCAAGTCCGGGCTCGGCCACGTACCGCGCTTCACCGTGCCCGAGCTGCCCGAGTCGGCCTGGGGCGGCGGACTCCTGCCGGCCACCGCCGTGGCACCGCTGCGCACCTGGCTCCTCCAGCAGGCCCAGGACCCGGCGGCCAGACAGCACGCGATGGCCCGTACGGCGTACGGAGTGCTCGACTCGCTCAAGTCCCGGATGCCCGAACTGGCCGGTGCGGCCGCCGCCCAGTACGCGGCCGCGCTACGGCTCACCGCGGCCGTCGACACGGCGTACGGCAGCGAGCACGCGCGCGTGCGAGGGCGGTTGCAGGCAGGGGCCGTGCTCGCCGGTGACGCCCTGAAGCGCTGGCGGGCCTTCCCGCTCGACTGCTCCGCCGCCGAACTCCTCGACGCGCTCGCGGAGAGCCTCGCCGCGCTCCTGCTGTGCTCCGTGACGGCCGCCGACGAGCGCGTCGACGAGACCTGGCGCCGCGAACCGGCCTCGGGCGCACCGGAACTGGCGGCCCGTGACCCCTCGCTGGAGAGCGCCGAACACCGCATCGGGATGGCCGTACGGCGGTGGCGGCGGGAGTTGGAGGAGTACGCCGAGGAGGAGGTACGCGACCGCGACCGGAGCGTCGCGCCGGATCCCGAGGTGATCGCCGCGCTGGTCGCCACCGTGCTGCTTGGCGGTCGTAGAGCCAGGTCCGCGGGGGAGGGGCTCGCCGAGCGGATCGGCGCGCACGGGGCGCTGCGGCTGCGTGATCGGGGCGGGCGGCTGCTGGCCGAACACGTGGACCGCGTGATGCACACGGAACGCGAGCGCAGGATCGCCCCGCTCGACGCCCTCGAAGTACATCCGGAGCCGCAGGCGGAACTCATCGCCGCGCTGTCCGTACTGCAGAAGGAGAGGTGACCGGTGACCGCCGTGACTGACGAGGACCACACCGATCAGGTCGAGAACCGGATCCCCGAGAAGCCTGACGAGCCCGAAGGAAGCGTTTCATCCGAGAACGCCCTGCCCAATGCTCTTCCCACGGAGGGCGCTGACAGTGCGTCGGAGGGCGAGCCGGCCGACGCCGAGCTCCCCGAGGGCGAGGGCGGCGACGACGAGCACGCGCGCGTGAAGGACGGCCACGAGTCCGGTCGTACAGACGGCTCTACAAATGGCCCCGCGGACGGTCGTACGGACTCCACGAGCGCGTGGGACGACGGCCTGATCGCCCGGCGGGTGAACGAGAACGCCGCCGCGGAACAGGCCGCCGTCGTGGAGACCAGGTTCTCCAGCGGCGTACAGAACGCGGCCCCGCTGGCGTACGACGGACCGCTGCGCTCGCGGCTCGACGCGCTGCGCGAACTGGTGGGCCTGTCCCGCACCCGGCTCGACAGCCGGACGCTCTCCGAGGCGGGCCGGGTCCTCGACGAGGCGGTGGCGCGGCGCAGGCTCTCCGGGCAGCACACCGTCGTCGCCATCGCGGGTGCCACCGGCAGCGGCAAGTCCCAGCTGTTCAACGCGCTCGCCGGGGTGACCATCTCGGAGACGGGCGTCCGCCGGCCGACCACCGCGCAGCCCATCACGTGCAGTTGGAGCGACGGCGCGGCCACCCTCATCGACCGGCTCGGCGTCCCGGGACGGCTGCGGCGCCGCCCGGTGCAGAGCGTGGAGGCGGAGGCGCAGCTGCGCGGGCTGGTCCTGGTCGACCTGCCCGACCACGACTCGGCCGCCGTACAGCACCGCGAACAGGTGGACCGCGTCCTCGCGCTCGTCGACGCGGTCATCTGGGTCGTCGACCCCGAGAAGTACGCCGACGCCGTGCTGCACGAGCGCTATCTGCGGCCCATGGCAGGGCACGCGGAGGTCATGTTCGTCGTGCTCAACCAGGTCGACCGGCTGCCGGGGGAGGCCGCCGAACAGGTCCTGGACGATCTACGACGGCTGCTCGACGAGGACGGGATCGCCCTCGGCGAATACGGCGAACCGGGCGCGACCGTACTCGCGCTGTCCGCGCTCACCGGTGACGGTGTGGCCGAACTGCGTGAGGTGCTTGGCCAGTTCGTGACGGAGCGAGGAGCCGCGGCACGTCGAATTTCAGCCGACTTGGACGCGGCCGCGGCCCGGCTGTGGCCCGTGTACGCCACGGGACGGCGAGCCGGGCTCAGCGAGGAGGCGCGGGACGAGTTCTCCGCCCGGCTCGCGGACGCGGTCGGCGCCACCGCGGCGGGCGAGGCCGCCGAACGCGCGTGGCTGCGCAACGCCAACCGCGCGTGCGGGACGCCCTGGCTGCGGCTGTGGCGCTGGTACCAGGACCGGACCGAGCCGCCCACCGGCCGGCTGTCCCTGCGCGGCCATCCGGACGAGGAGGCCACCGCGCGCCAGCGCGTCGAACAGGCGGTACGGACGGTGGCCGACCGCGCCTCGACCGGGCTGCCCGCCCCATGGGCGCAGGCCGTACGGGAGGCCGCCGCACGCGGGTCCCAGGGGCTGCCGGAGGCGCTGGACGAGCTGGCCGCGCGCGCGGGACTGCCGCCGGGGCGGCCGCCGCGTCCGGGCTGGTGGCCGATGGCCGTGTTCGTCCAGGCGTCGATGACGATCCTTCAGGTCGTCGGCGGGCTGTGGCTGGTGAGCCAGATCATCGGCTTCATGTCGCCGAACCTCGGAGTGCCGGTGCTGCTGATGGTGGCGGGCATCGTCGGCGGTCCGCTCGTCGAGTGGAGCTGCCGGATGGCCGCGCGCGGACCGGCCCGGCGCTACGGCCTTGAGGCGGAGCGGCGTCTGCGGGAGGCCGCCGCCGGCTGTGGGCGGGCCCGGGTGCTGGACCCGGTGGCGGCGGAGTTGCTGCGGTACCGGGAGGTGCGGGAGCAGTACGGGCGGGTGCTGGGGGCGGGCGCCGGGGTGAGGTGAAACGGGGATGGCGGCAGGAGGTGGGAGGGGGCGGCTCACTCGTTCGGGTGGCGGAGTTTTCCACAGGCGGACGGTGGTCCACAGCGCTCAGCGGGCTCGGCCCGACGGAGGCAGTCTGGCTTCGCGGCGATCGCGACGAACGCGGTCGTCACGGCGGCGGTACGCGAGGAGTTCGCGGCCGTCGTGCCAGACGCAGCCGTACGGGACGGGCCCGTCGGCGGATCCGCCCGGCGAGAGCGTGCGGGCGAGGGAGGGGTTCACGATGAACGAGACGTTGGTCTGCGCGGTGGGCAACGTGGCGACACAGCCGGTCTACCGGGAGCTTTCGGCGGGCGGGTCGGCGAGGTTCCGGCTGGCGGTGACCGCCCGTTACTGGGACCGCGAGAAGAGCGAGTGGACGGACGGGCACACCAATTTCTTCACGGTGTGGGCCAACCGGCAGCTCGCCACGAACGTGGGCGCGTCCTTGACGGTGGGCGATCCCGTCATCGTCCAGGGCAGGCTGAAGGTACGTACGGAAGTGCGCGAGGGACAGAACTGGACCTCGGCCGACATCGACGCGGTGGCGATCGGCCACGACCTCTCGCGGGGCACGTCGGTCTTCCGCCGACCGAGCAAGGGCGAGACGGGACCGGCCACTTCACCACCCCAGCCCGAGCCCACGTGGGAGACACCTGCTCGGGACTCGGCGGGGGCGACCTCCCAACAGCGGGCGGAGCCGGTCGCTGTGACGTGACATCACGTGACGGGCTGTCACGTCAAGGATGGACTGGAGGGGGCTGACCGAACTGCGGCTTATCGACGAATGCGCTCCGAAAGCCCGGTGGATTTGTCGATAAGCCCTGCTCGCAGGCGATCTTGGCGATAACGATTCCGAGTCGGATCGGTGATCCGACGATCTCACCGGGAAGCACGGTGCGCCCGCATCCCTAGGATGCCGGGCATAGCTCTCGGGGCTTCTGATTCTGCTGGTGGGACCGTACCCCCCGCGTCAACGGGTCCTGCTCGAAGGGGAATTCTGTGTTTTCTTCGTTCTCTGTGTTGTCGGCGGTGTCCGCGCGCAGGCGAGGGGTTGCCCGCCTCGCCGCCGCGACGTTGGTGTCCGGGCTCGTGACCGTCGGCGTGATGACCGCCGCGGGCCCGGCCGCCGCCGACGCGACTACGCAGAGTCAGGGCGGGGCGACCGCGACGATAGGCGGCCTGAAGACGTACGGCGCCGCCGTGGTCCACGACGACAGCGGGGACCTCGATGTGTCCGCGGGCCTGTTCGAGATGTCCGTCGACGGCGGCGGCACCCTTCAGACGTACTGCGTGGACATCCACAACCCCACGCAGCGGGACGCCAAGTACCACGAGACCGCCTGGAGCGGCACCTCGCTGGGGGCGAACAAGGACGCCGGTAAGATCCGTTGGATCCTGCAGAACTCCTACCCCCAGGTGAACGACCTCGCGGCCCTCGCCCGGAAGGCGGGCGTCGGCAGCCTCACCGAGCAGGACGCGGCGGCCGGCACCCAGGTGGCCATCTGGCGCTACTCCGACGGCGCGGACGTCGACGCCGTCGACCCGCAGGCCGAGAAGCTCGCGGACTACCTGCAGAAGAGCGCACGCGATGTGGCGGAGCCGCAGGCCTCGCTGACCCTCGACCCGCCCGCGGTCTCCGGCCACCCCGGTGAGCTGCTCGGCCCGGTGACCGTCCACACCAACGCGGGCAGCGTGGCGCTGACGCCGCCGGCCGACGCCGCCACGAGCGGGGTGGCGATCGTCGACAAGAACCGCAAGGCGGTCACGTCCGCGGTGGACGGCAGCCAGATCTACTTCGACGTGCCCGCCGGTGCCGCGGACGGTTCGGCCGAGTTGACCGTGCAGGGCTCGACGACCGTCCCCGTCGGCCGGGCCTTCGCCTCCGAGAGCAGAAGCCAGACCCAGATCCTGGCCGGCTCCAGCGAGTCGACGGTCTCGGCGACGGTGAGCGCGAACTGGGCGAAGAAGGGCGCGATACCCGCGTTGTCGGCGCAGGAGAACTGCGCCAAGGGCGGCCTCGACATCACGGCGTCCAACCAGGGCGACGAGGCGTTCACCTTCGAGCTGATGGAGATCGAGCGCAGCATCGCGGCGGGCGAGTCGGAGACGGTCACGTTCCCGCTCCAGGAGGACCAGGCGTACGACTTCACGATCAAGGGCCCGAACGGCTTCGAGAAGCGGTTCACCGGAGTGCTCGACTGCCAGACCCGGGGCAGTGAGTCCGGCGACTCGACCCAGACCCTCAGCGAGCCGAGCCCCGCCACGGTCGGCGGCACCAGCACCGGCGGCACCGACCTGGCCGCGACGGGCGGCTCCAGCGCGACCCCCCTGATCGCGGGAACGGCCATCGCCCTGGTCGTGATCGGCGGCGCTTTCCTGGTCCTCACCCGCAAGAAGCAGACCCCGTTCCAGGACTGACCGACGGAGCGGCCGAGAGTCACGGATCCTTGGCAACTCAACAGTGAGTGATGCCCCGCTCACCCTCCGCGCCGGACCCTCGGGCCCGATGCGGAGGCCCCCGCCCATTCGGGTTTCCGTCGAGGGATGGACGTACGGCAAGATGGGGTGTAAAGCCCACTGCCGATTTCAAGCGTCCGGACGGTTTCTCTTGGCTGAGTTCATTTACACCATGCGCAAGACGCGCAAGGCGCACGGCGACAAGGTGATTCTCGATGACGTCACCCTGAGCTTCCTGCCCGGAGCGAAGATCGGTGTGGTCGGCCCGAACGGCGCCGGTAAGTCCACCGTTCTCAAGATCATGGCGGGCCTTGAGCAGCCGTCCAACGGTGACGCGTTCCTGTCGCCCGGCTACTCCGTCGGCATGCTCCTCCAGGAGCCGCCGCTCGACGAGACCAAGACGGTCCTGGAGAACGTGCAGGACGGCGCCGCCGAGATCATGGGCAAGCTCCATCGCTTCAACGAGGTCGCGGAGCTCATGGCGACCGACTACTCGGACGCGCTCATGGAGGAGATGGGCAAGCTCCAGGACGACCTGGACCACGCCAACGCGTGGGACCTGGACGCCCAGCTGGAGCAGGCCATGGACGCCCTGGGCTGCCCGCCCGGCGACTGGCCGGTCACCAACCTCTCCGGTGGTGAGCGTCGCCGCGTCGCGCTCTGCAAGCTGCTGATCGAGGCTCCTGACCTGCTGCTCCTCGACGAGCCCACCAACCACCTGGACGCCGAGTCCGTGCAGTGGCTGGAGCAGCACCTCGCGAAGTACTCCGGCACCGTCGTCGCCGTCACCCACGACCGGTACTTCCTGGACAACGTCGCGCAGTGGATCCTCGAGCTCGACCGCGGCCGCGCGATCCCCTACGAGGGCAACTACTCCACGTACCTCGACAACAAGGCCTCCCGCCTCAAGGTCGAGGGCCAGAAGGACGCCAAGCGTGCGAAGCGTCTGAAGGAAGAGCTGGAGTGGGTGCGGTCCAACGCCAAGGGGCGGCAGGCCAAGTCCAAGGCGCGACTGTCGCGTTACGAGGAGATGGCCGCCGAGGCGGACAAGATGCGGAAGCTGGACTTCGAGGAGATCCAGATTCCGCCGGGCCCGCGTCTGGGCTCCATCGTCGTCGAGGTCAACAACCTCTCCAAGGCCTTCGGCGACAAGGTCCTCATCGACGACCTGAGCTTCACGCTGCCGCGCAACGGCATCGTCGGCGTCATCGGCCCGAACGGCGCCGGCAAGACCACCCTCTTCAAGATGATCCAGGGCCTTGAGGCCCCGGACTCCGGTTCGATCAAGGTCGGCGAGACCGTCAAGATCTCCTACGTCGACCAGAGCCGCGAGAGCATCGACCCGAAGAAGACGCTGTGGGCCGTCGTCTCCGACGAGCTGGACTACATCAACGTCGGTCAGGTCGAGATGCCGTCGCGGGCGTACGTCTCCGCCTTCGGCTTCAAGGGCCCGGACCAGCAGAAGCCGGCGGGTGTCCTGTCCGGCGGTGAGCGCAACCGCCTCAACCTCGCGCTCACCCTCAAGCAGGGCGGCAACCTGCTGCTCCTCGACGAGCCCACCAACGACCTCGATGTCGAGACGCTGTCCTCGCTGGAGAACGCGCTGCTGGAGTTCCCGGGTGCGGCCGTGGTCGTCTCCCACGACCGGTGGTTCCTGGACCGGGTCGCCACGCACATCCTCGCCTACGAGGGTGACTCCAAGTGGTTCTGGTTCGAGGGCAACTTCGAGTCCTACGAGAAGAACAAGGTCGAGCGTCTCGGTCCGGACGCCGCCCGTCCGCACCGCGCCACCTACAAGAAGCTGACCCGGGGCTGATCGATCTTGCGGCATATCTACCGCTGCCCACTGCGCTGGGCGGACATGGACGCGTACGGCCACGTCAACAACGTGGTCTTCCTCCGCTATCTGGAGGAGGCCCGTATCGACTTCCTGTTCCGCCCGGAGAAGGATTTCAAGCAGGGGTCCGTGGTGGCACGCCATGAGATCGACTACAAGCGGCAGCTCGTCCACCGGCACACGCCCGTGGACATCGAGCTGTGGGTCACGGAGATAAGGGCGGCCTCCTTCACGATCGCCTACGAGGTCAAGGACCCGGACCAGGTCTACGTCCGGGCCTCGACGGTGATAGTGCCGTTCGACTTCGCGACGCAGCGGCCGCGCCGGATCACCGCGGAGGAGCGGGAGTTCCTGGAGGGCTACCGGGATACCGCCGATGATGAGGAGGAGGCCGTCGCCGCATGACGGTGCTCCACCTCGCCGACGAGGGGGAGGCGGCGGATCTCGCGGCCTTCCTCTCCCGGCTGCTCCACTACGACCGTGGAGCCGCGGTACGCCTCCAGGCGGCCGGAACCGCGCTCGCCGTGTTCGGGCGGCCACCGTCCTTCGAGGTCCTGGCGATCCGCGCGGTACGACTCGCCAAGCCCTACGAGAACGGCCTCGACGTCACCCTGGACGTGACCGTCTCCGCCGGTGAACTCCTGGAGTCCATCGACGAGCCGGCGGCCACCGCCGGTGTCCCGACCGCGGTGACCGGGCCCCCGTGGGCCGGAGTGCTCCCGCCACGCGGCGGATGGCGGCCCGAGCCGGGGCTGCCCGAGCCGGACGCCCTGCGCCGGATGGTCGCCGCCGGGATCACCGAATTCCGGTCCCGTACACAGGAGTTGGCGCCCGAGCGACGTACGAGAGCCGAACTCGACCGGGTCGGGCGGGAGATCTGGTCCCGGGCCGTCGGGGACACGCGCCTTCCGGTGCGGGCCGTGCACGCGGCACAGTCGCTGGGATTCCTGCGGCCGGCCATGCCCGCGACCCCGAGCGGCCCGGTGCCCGACGAGGTGCCGCTGGGGCTGTTCTCCTCGGGTGCGTGGCTGCGGCTGCGTACGCCCTACGGGTCGATCGCCGTACGCAGGGCGGGACTTGGGGCGTTGGGCGTCAGCGTGCGCTGACCACTCGGACCGGCGGGAGCCAGGCGGGTCAGCCCGGCGTGTTCACCATCGACGCCGCCGCGTACGTCAGGTAGTTCCACAGCGTCCGCTCGTGCTCCTCGGAGAGGCCGAGCTCGTCGACGGCGTCCCGCATGTGCTTCAGCCACGCGTCGTGCGCGGCCTGGTCGACGGTGAAGGGGGCGTGGCGCATGCGCAGGCGGGGGTGGCCGCGGTTCTCGCTGTACGTCGTCGGGCCGCCCCAGTACTGGATGAGGAAGAGGGTGAGGCGCTCCTCGGCGGGGCCCAGGTCCTCCTCCGGGTACATGGGCTTGAGGATCGGGTCCTCGGCGACACCCTCGTAGAAACGGTGCACCAGGCGGCGGAAGGTCTCCTCCCCGCCGACCTGCTCGTAGAAGGTCTGCTCCTGAAGCGTGCCGCGCCGAATCTCTTTCACCCACCCATGGTCTCAGACGGGGAGACGGAGGACTCAAGGCCTAGGACCACCCGTCGGCGCTCGCCTCATCGCCCTTCCCGCAGCACAGTGGACATATGGGCACGCACGATCTCCACCGGGACGACAAGGACCTCGCCGACCTTGCCGCTTCGGCGCGGGCCGCGCTGGTGCGGGAGATCGAGGCGAGCGGGGCCTTCGAGGGGGACCCGGTGTGGCGGGAGGCGTTCGAGGCGGTTCCGCGGCATCTGTTCGTGCCGTACTACTACGTCGGCGTCATGGGCGGCTACGAACGCCGCTGGGGGGAGAGCGGCGACCGGCGCACCCGGGAGCGCTGGGCGCGGGGTGCGTACGCCGACGCCCCGCTGGCCACGCGGCTGCGCGACGGGGAGCTGGTCTCCTCCAGCAGCCAGCCGTCGCTCATGGCGAAGATGTTGGTCGAGCTGGAGGTGGCCGACGGCGACCGGGTGCTGGAGATCGGCGCGGGGACGGGGTACAACGCGGCGCTGCTCGCGCACCGGCTCGGCGACGACGACCTCGTCACCACCATCGACCTGGAGCCCGACATCACCGAGGCTGCGCGCCGGCACCTCGACGCCGCCGGATATCACCCGACCGTCGTCACCGGTGACGGCGCCCGCGGCGTTCCAGAGCGCGCCCCCTTCGACCGGATCATCGCGACCTGCACCCTGACCTCGGTGCCGCGCGCCTGGCTCGCCCAGTGCACACCCGGCGCCCGGATCCTGGCACCGCTCGCCACGGGCCTGATCGCGCTGCACGTGCGGGACGCGGGGCACGCCGAAGGGAGGTTCCTGCACACGCCCGCCTACTTCGTCCCCCTGCGCGGGGAGGGCAGGGCCGAGCCGGAGTCCGCGCACCTGGGCGGAGTGCCGCGCCGGGCCAGGGACCACGAGCTGTTCCGCTTCCTGCTGGCGCTGACCCGCGGCGCCCTCGATCCGCACGAGGCGTTCGCGCTGTGGGAGCGCGAAGGGGCGCCGCAGCGTGAGCGCTACGGCATCACGGTCAGCGGCGAGCGGGAATGGGCGTGGCTGGACGACCCGGAGGGGCCGTACGCATGGCCCCTCCCGTGATGCTCCGAGTCGGGATCAGCCCCGGCGAATCGTGATCGTAGTCCACGCGCCCACGTGTACCCGGTCCCCGTCCTGCAGCGGTACCGGTACGAAGGGCTGGATCGGCTCCTCGCCGCCGTTGACCGTCGTACCGTTCGTCGAGTTCTGGTCGACGATCGCCCAGCTGCCGTCCGGCTGCTGGACCAGCACCGCGTGCTGGTGGGAGACGCCCGGGTCCTCCGGCGGCACCGACAGGTCGATGTCGGGGGTGTCGCCGGTGGAGTGGCGGCGGCGGCCGATGGTGATCTGGTTGCCGGTGAGCGTGCGCTGCTGCTCGGGCGAGTACGCGGGCAGGTTCAGGCCCGCGGCCTCGGGGCCGGAGCGCTGCATCATCGCCATGAAGTACTCGCGGTCCGGGCCGATCGTCGCCATCCAGGTCGTCGGCTGCTGCTGCCCGTACCCCGGGCCGGGCGGGGCCTGGGTCGCGCCGGGCTGCGGATAGCCGTAGCCACCGCCGCGCATCTGACCGGTGCCGGGTCCGCCGGGTCCGCCCATGCCGGGAGGAGGTCCGGGCGGGCCGGTCGAGGCCGGCGGGGAGATGACCCAGTCGTCGTCACCGCCACCGAAGGACCCACCGCCGGGCGGGCGGCCGGTCTCCTGCGGGAACGTGGGCGGGGCCGGCGGGCCGGACTGCTGGTACGCCTGCGGAGCGCCACTCGTGGCACCCGGGCCGGCGGGCGGCGTGGGCCCGGGCGGCGGCGGAACCGGCCGCGAGGGGTCGGCGCCGAACGCAGGCGGTCCGGGAGGGCCGGAGGGTCCGGGCGGACCGGAGGGGCCGCCCTGGTACCCGCCGCCGTACTGGCCGCCGGGGTTCGAGGGGTCGGAGCCGAACGGCGGGATCGGCTCGGCGGGCCGGTTCATCTGCGAGGGGCGCGAGCCCTGGTACTCGTACGAGTCACCGCCGCCGTAGGACGGGCCGGGCGGCTGGGGCTGGAAGCGCGGGGCTCCACCAGGGCCGGGGCCGGACGGGCGCGGGGCCGCCGGGGTGTACGAGGTCGCCGTGTTCGTCAGGAAGTTCCACCGGCACTCCTCGCAGAACGGCGCACCGCCCTCGCGGGGCGTGCGGCACTGCGGGCAGAGCTCCGGCTCGGGGTCCGGTACGGCGGACAGGTGCGAGCGCCCGCCCTGACCGGGCGGCGGCGGGGGTGCGCCGGGGTAGCCGTAACCGCCGGGCGGGGGCGGCGGGGGCGGAGGTACGGCACCGGCCATGCGGTGACCGCAGACCTCGCACCAGTCGTCGGAACCCGACTGGTGTCCGTTCGGGCAGGTCGGCATGTCGGCGCTTCCCCCTCTCCTTTTCCGGCCGTTATGACCGGGTTTCTCCAACCCCGAGGGGCCAGGCTCGCGTCTGTATCGGTGTTTCTCTAGGTCACTTCTTTACACGAACAGTCTTTGTGGACCGTGTTTCGAGCGTCATCTCGTCGGCCTCTTCGACCTTCGCCTTCAGTCGCACAGTACCTGTCGCGGCGTCGACCACGTCCACCACCTTCGAAAGGAGTTTCGCCGTATCCGCGTTTCCGGAGTCGTTGGCGAGCTGGACGGCCCGACCCAGTTTGGCCGTTGCTCCATCCATGTCTCCCGCTTTGCGTAGATCCAGCCCTTGTTGGATGACTTGTGCCAGTTCTGCCTGGCCGGTGTAGTGGGCGACCTGGGGGTTGATCGACGTCGACGCGACCATGTCGTCGGTCCACACGGCCCGTACGAGGCCCTGGGCGCCGAGGCTTTGTGTGGTGCCGTCGGGCTGCGGGACGACCAGGGAGACGCGGGCGGCGAGCATCTCCCGGCCCAGGTCGGCGGTGGGGACCTCGACGCAGACGTGGTAGTCACGGGACTCGTCTCCCCAGGAACCGGTGGGGTAGTCGCCGGCGCGCGGGCCCGCCTCGGTGCGGCGGTCGGTCAACTCCTCGACCGTGGGCGCGACTTGCTTGACGAACTTGATGGAGGTGCCGACCGGCGTCCACAGCCGCAGGGCGACGTCCGCGACCTCCTTGCCCATCGCCGTCTCCATCATCTGCGTGAAGTCGGCGGCCAGGCCCGCCGGATCGGCGACGATGTCGGCGGTGCCGAGCAGCGCGGAGGCGATGCCTGTGACTTCTTTCACTTCCCAGTCGGTGCCCACGCCGCGGGCGTCACAGGTGAAACGTCCGGCGCAGGAGTCGAGGGCGGCCTTGAGGTCCTGCGGCGACTCGTGCTCGTTGCGGCCGTCGGTGAGCAGGATGCCGTGCCGGATGGTGACGTCCGCCGAGGACAGCAGACGGTCGGCGAGCCGCAGCCAGGTACCGATGGCCGTACCGCCGCCCGCGCTCAGTTTCCGCAGGGCCTGCTTGGCCTGGTCGCGTGTGGTGGCGTCGGCGACCGCGAGGCGCCCGCCGCCCGGGTAGACCTCCTTGGCGACATGCGTGCCGCCGATCACCGCGAAGTGGACGCCGTCGCGCAGGGTGTCGATGGCGGCGGCCGTCGCGTCACGGGCGTTGCGCATCTTGGTCGGCGGATAGTCCATGGACCCCGAACAGTCGACCATGATCGCCACGGCCGCGTCCGGGCCCTGACCCGGCGCGTAGAGATGGGGCGACGCGACGGCGCTTCCTATCGTGCCGCCGCCGGTCGAGGTGACCGTGACGATCGCGTTGACCTCACGGCCGCCCTCGGGCAGGAACTCGTTCTGGTACACGTCCACCGAGAACTGCGGCACGTTCGACTTCGAGAAATTGGCCATGCCTACTCTGATCCCCCTCGAAAACCCCACAGGGATGGGGTGACGACTGTGTCCGGACCGGTCCCCTCCGGTCCGTTTTGCGCTGCGGCCTCAGGCCGATCCTGCCCCCATAGGCGGGGCGGGGAACGGCACGACGGCCACTGTTACGTTGTCGTGGCCCCCGCCGTCCAGTGCGTGGCCGACCAGAACCCGGGCGCAGTGCAGCGGGCGCACGGCGGCGTCGAGGGGCATGACCTCGGCCAGCTCCTCGGCCGCCTCCGCGTAGTTCCACAGGCCGTCCGTGCACACCACCACTACACCCGGCCGGTCCGGCTTGAAGGAAGCGGTGTGCGGCTCCAGTTCGTACGCGTCCGCGCCGAGCCAGCCCGTGATCGCGTGGGCGCGCTCGTCGGCGTAGGCCTCCGCCTCGCTCATCAGACCCGCGGCGACCATCTGCGCGGCCCACGAGTCGTCCTCGGTGAGCCGGGCGGGGGGTGAGTTGCGGTCCACCGGAACCCAGTAGGCGCGGCTGTCGCCGACCCAGCCGACGACCAGCAGGCCGGCCGTGACGACCGAGCCGACCAGGGTGCAGGCGGGCGCGTTCTGGTGCGGGGTGTGCTCACGGGCCGTGGCCGGTTCGTCCGCCAGCGCGTTGACCGCGCGCGAGGCGGCGACGATCGCCTCGTGCATGGCCTGCTGCGGGTGCGTGCCCAGCGGCAGGGCGGCGAGCAGCGACTGGCTCGCAGCCTGGGACGCGGCCAGGGAGGCGTCGTCCGGGCGGGTCGCCGAGGACACGCCGTCGCAGACGATCGACACGAGCGCGGGCGCGCCGTCGGGCAGCGCGACCCGGCCGATCGCGAACGCGTCCTCGTTGCGGTGGTGGCGCAGCCCGCGGTCGCTGACCGCGGCGATCGGCCCCGACTCCTGCTCCATGTGGTCGCGTTCGCGCGGCTGCGCGTGCCCGCAGTTCTCGCAGTAGCCGTCGTGGTCGACCTGGCCCGCGCGGCACGCCACGCACAGCTTGGTGCCCTCGGGCGGCGTCGGCACGTCGGCCACGCGCGGGTCCGGCGCCTGGAGCGGGTACTCGTCGGGCTCCGGCGGACGGTCGAACCGCACCCCGGACGCCGGGGACACGGGGGATCCCGTGGGCGGGGACTGTGGCGCCCCCACGGGCAGCACCGAGCCGCCCGAGTCCGTACCCGGGATGTCCGTCGGCAGATGGACCTGCGGCGGGGTGTCGAAGGCGCCCGGTTCTGGGGCGATGGGCCAGTCCACGTCCGGGTCTCCTGGGGGATGCGGCGCCGAGCCGTTCATGGTGAGCGTAGGGGTGTCGTCCGGCCGTGCGGGCACCGCGGACAGGTCGTATCCGCACGCACCGCAGAAGCGGTCACCCGACTCGAGCGGCTCCTCGCAGCTCGGGCAGGCGGACAACTGGGGAATCTGCGACATGAACTACACCCACGTCCGGGGGCGGTAACGATTGGCACGTTCCACCAGGTCGATCCTCTCCTCGCCGCCCTGCGCGAGCCGGGCCAGCATCCGGTAGGAGCGCTCCAGGCCGAACCTGAGACCACGCTCGTCCAGACCACTGCCGAGCAGCACCCGTCCCCCGGCGGCAGGAGGGGCGGAACCCTGGCTACTGGAGAGTATCCAGTCCAGTGCGCAGCCGAGGACCTCGGCCGACAACTGCTCGCGGCGCGCCGGGTCCAGACCATAGGCGTCCAGCGCCTCGACCTGCCCCGCGGCCGCGGTCAGATCCTCCAGGAACGGCGCGTCGGCGGCCACCGCCGTACGCTGCCGCAGCCGCGCCCGTACGGCCGCCACGCGCGCGGCCGTGTAGTGGATGGACGACTCCGGAACCGACTCCAGCGTCCGTACGGAACCACGGCGGTCGCCCGATGCGAGCTGGACGCGGGCCAGACCGAACGCGGCGCTCACATAGCTCGGGTCGGTCGACCACACCAGGCGGTAGTACTCGGCGGCGTTGTCGAGCTGACCGAGCACCTCCGCGCACAGGCCGAGCGCCAGCTTCGGCGAGGGCTCGCCGGGGAAGGCGTCGTAGATCGCGTCGAAGGACAGGGCCGCGATCTCGTGCTCGCCGGTCGCCAGCGCGGCGACGCCCCGGTACCAGACCACTCTCCAGTCGTCCGGGTGGTCGGCTTCCAGGGCATCAAGTGCCTCGGCCGCGCTGGTCAGTTCACCCATTTCAAGCCGGGCCCGCAGCTCACGCAGCCGCAGTTCCGGAGAAGCGTTCGGCGCCGCCTGGAGCGCGCTGATCAGCTCGGCCGACGCGGGCGTCATGAGCCCGGCCAGGAAACCGGCGTTCGGGTCGCTCGGGTCGACATGGGGCACCGGAAGGGCGAGGGCCGCGGCGGGGGCGTTGACGCTCTTGACGAGGCTGGGGGTGTCAGGGGCACCAGGGGCCTCGGGGCTGCCGTTGACGGCCTTCGGGGCCGCGGTGAGCTGGGGCCGCTGCTCCTTCTGCTGCTCCTTCTTCGACCGCACCACCCGCGCCCCGAGGCGTGACACGTCGCCGTCCAGCTTCGGGAACAACTCCGCGTCCGTGACCTTCAGTTCGGGCCCGAAGAGCGTCGACAGCGCCGGACGCGCACGCCCCGTCTGGAGCGACACGACCTCCCGCAGCACACCCGTCAGCTGCTCCGCCATCTCCTGCGCGGAGGCGAACCGGCGGGCCGGGTCGGGGTCGGTGGCGCGGACCAGGAGGCGGTAGAAGGACTCGTACTGGCGGAAGACCTCGATGTGGTCGGGGTCGGGCAGGGAGTCCACGAACACGTTCGTGTAGCCCTGGAAGTCGAAGGTCATGACCGCGAGGGTGCGCGCGACCGTGTAGAGGTCGGACGCCACCGACGGGCCGACCTCGGCGACCTCGGGCGCCTGGTAGCCCACCGTGCCGTAGATGGCCGACTCCTCGTCGTCCATCCTGCGCACCGCGCCCATGTCGATCAGCTTGAGCTGGTCCTCGGTCTGGATCGCGTTGTCGACCTTGAAGTCGCAGTAGAGGAGGTTGCGGCTGTGCAGATGGCCGAGGGCCTCAAGGGCCTCGATGCCGTAGGCACAGGCCTGCTCCACCGGCAGCGGGTCGCGCTTGCCCTCGGCCGAACGGCGGTCGTTGGCGATCTCCTTCAGCGACTTGCCGCCGACGTACTCCATCACGATGTAGCCGTCCAGCGAACCCGTCCGCTGGTCGAGGTGCTCGACGAAGTTGTAGATCCGCACGATGTTGGCGTGCTCGATCTCCGCGAGGAAGCGCCGCTCGGAGATCGCCGCCGCCATCGCGTCCTGGTCGCCGGTGTCGAGCAGGCCCTTCAGCACGACCCAGCGGTCCGACACCGCGCGGTCCACCGCGAGATAGACCCAGCCCAGGCCGCCGTGCGCCAGACAGCCCACGACCTCGTACTGACCGTGCACGATGTCGCCGGCGTTCAGCTTCGGCACGAACGAGTACGGGTTGCCGCACTTGGTGCAGAAGCCCTCCGTGCGCCCGGGCTGCTCGCCGCGGGAGCGTCCGACCGGCGCCCCGCAGTCCGAACGCGAACAGAACCGCTTCCGCTCGGGCACCTCGGGGTTCTCCAGGACCATCGCGCGCGGGTCGGGCTTCGGCACCTCCGGGACCTGCACCAGACCCATGCCCAGCCGGCCGCGGCCCGAGGAACCGGCGGTGGAGCCGGAGCTGCGCACCGACACCGAGCGGCCCGTGGACTTGCCCGACAGGGAGCGCGAGAGGCGTCCCGACACCGAGCGCCGCGACTTCGACGACTGCGACGTACTACGGGAGCTACGGCTGCTGCGGCCGCTGGCGCGCGAACTGGCGCTGCCCGAGCCCTTGCCGCCACCCGTGGAGCCGGTCGCCGGCGAGCCCACCATGCCTCCCCCGGAGGGGGGACCCCCAGACGAGACGACCGGCGCGAGACCGCAGGTGTCGCAGTACAGCTCGCCGCCGCCCATGTCCTCGTACGACCCGTCGCAGTCGGGCCGCTGACACTTCTGTTGTGCCTCACTCATCACGAGTCCCCCCTTCGGTCCTCGGGCCCGCCCGGCTGCGGTACGCGCGGGCTGCCGAACTGCTCGGCGGCCGCGTGCTGGTAACGCAGCACGGCCTGTTCGGCGACGCGCAGGTCGCAGGGCGCGCTCCACAGCATGCGCCGCGCCGCGTCGTAGCGCTCGATCAGCAGCGGGTCCTCCGCCAGGCCGTGCCGGGCGACCTTGGCCTTGTACGCGTCGAGGCGGCCGCGCAGCTCCGCGCGGACCGCCAGTGGCTGTGTGACCGCGGTCAACGACTCGCGGGCGCGCAGCAGTTCGTCCTCCGCCTTCTGTTCCAGCGACTCAAGGAGCGGGGACAGCCGGTGCCACTGCGCGTGTCGGCGGTACTCGGCGGCCGTCGCCAGCTGCTCCTGCAGCACGGTCGGCGGTCCGCTGACGACCGGCACCTCCGTGGCGGCGATCTTCGCGAGCACCTCACCACGCGCGTTGCGTGCCTCGGCGAGCGTGCGGTCCGCGCGGGACAGCACGTCCCGCAGCCTCACCAGCCGCGCCTCCGCGTCCTGCCGCACGGTGAGCACGGCGTCGATCTCCCGGCGCACGTCTTCAAGCGCGCGCGCCTCGCGGTCGTACACCGTGGTGTCCGGGCGGCCGCCGCCGGGCGCCGAACTGCCCTGCGCCTTGACCCAGAAGGCGAGCGGGTCCGAGATCACCTGCTCGCGCAGTGACGTCAGCGTGCGGGTGATGCGCTCCAGGTCGTCGCCCGCCGGGTGCTCGCCCGGGCGTACGCCGACGGAGTGCGCCAGCTTGCGGGTGCGCTGGAGCTCCGCGGCCAGTAAATCGATACGGGCGGGCAGCGCCGACCACACCGCGTCGGCGGCGACGACCATGTCGAGGGAGGTCGCGTACAGCTCGTTCATCCGCTCGACCAGGGCGACCAGCGAGTAGTGGTGGCTGAGCCTGCCCGCGCCACCGGTCAGGGTCGGCGCGTTCGCCGTCGCCGTGGTGGTGGAGCCCGCGACCGTGACGGACTCGCCGCGCAGCAGCTCCGTCAGCTCGACCAGGTCCTCGCGGCTGGACCAGCGGCGGCGCGAGCGGATCTCACGCGCGGAGCGCATCGCGTCCGTGTACGCGTCGAAGTACGCCCACAGCAGGGTGATCGACGCCTCCGCGGCCGACCAGCGCTCCTTGGTCGTGCCCGTGAGCTGGGCGCCCTCCAGGAGTCTGCGGCCCGCGTGGTCCTGCAGGGCGAGGAGCGAGGTCTCGATCGCCTCGTGCTCCGCGCCGAGCCGCGCCAGCGCACGGTCCACCTCGTCCCGGTCCATAACCGGCCCGGGGGGTCCCGTGACGCCCATCGATCACCTCTCGCTGCCTTGTTGAAGCCGGTGGCTGACGTGGTGCCAGTCTGTGCCTGTGGCTGTGCCTGTCGGTTGTCGCCCGTCCGATGGTGCCCGTCCGGTGGTGCCTGTCAGCTCGTGCGCAGGTACTGCGGTGCCGGCGGCTCCGACTTCGCGGAGTCGCTTCCCAGTGTCGCCGACAGCCACTTGTCGTACGAGGCCTGCCAGCCGTCCTCGCGGTAGTCCACCAGGATCTGGTTGACCCGGCGTACCAGATCGTCGGCGTCCTTCTTCATCGCCACGCCGTAGTACTCGGTGGTGAAGGGCTCGCCCTTGAGCTCGACCGTCGGGTCCTGCGCGGCCTGGCTCGCGGCGAGCGCGCCGTCCGTCACCACGGCGTCCACCTCGCCGAGTTGGAGCCGCACCAGGCAGTCGAGCTGGTTGGGGACGGTGGTGGATATGTCGGCGGAGGAGACCAGATCGCCCGCCTTCTGGTCCTCCTCCAGCTTCGTGTGCGCCGTGGAACCCGCCGCCGTGCAGATCTTCTTGTTCGCGAGCGAATCGTCGTAGCCCGTGATGTCCGAGGACTTGGGGGCCAGGACCTGCTGGCCGGTCTTGAAGTACGGGGCGGAGAACGCCACATCGGCGAGGCGGGAGCAGTTGATCGTCATCGTGCGGACGACCATGTCGACCCGGCCCTCCTGGATGGCCGGAATGCGCTGGATGGTGGGGATCGCCTTGAACTGGACCGCGTTCGGATCGCCCAGGATGTTCTCGGCGATCGCGTGGACCAGGTCGATGTCGAAGCCCTCCAACTCGACCGACTTCGAACCGCTGTTGGGGTCGCGGTAGCCGAAGCGGTAGCTGTTCTGGTCGACGCCGACGATCAGCTTCCGCTTCTCGCCCTCGCGGTTCTTGATCGCCTCGATCGTGGAGCCGTCCGCGCTCGACGGGGACAGCGTCTGCTTCTCCGGGGCCTCGCACTCATCCCCGGCCCGCGCCTGCACGGCTACGGCCCCACCGGTGCCGCCCGTGCCCGTGCTGCCCTCGCCGCGGGACTGGGTCAGCGGCAGCAGCACGAAGACGACCGTGAGGACGCAGACGACGGCCATCGCACCCACACCGCCCCAGCCCCTCAGGCCGGCCCGCAAACGTCGTGCATGCATCCTCACGCCTCCTTTCATCCTCGCGCTCCTCACCGGTACTCCGACAGCCTGCGCCCGATGCCCAGCACCGCGCCGGCCGCGCCCAGCACGGCGAGTGCGGCGGCGCCGATCGACAGCCCCGTCATCGCGTCCAGGCCGTCACCGGCCGACTGCTGGAACTCGGTCTGCTCGTGCGCCAGCGCCTTGGCGAGATTGGTGTCGACGCTGTCGAAGCACTCGCCCGTCGCACCCTTGGCGCCGATCACCTTGTCCAGCGCCAGCTGGTAGTTGCCGTTCTCGTCCTCGGCGTGGGCGGAGGTGTGCCGCTTCTTCCACTCCGTCATATTGCCGACGGCCGCCGTGACCGGCTTCGTGCCCGAGGTGTCGTCGGCGAGCTTCTCGGCCAACGCCAGGCCGTCGCCGAGGGTCTTCATGTCCTTCTGGAAGTCGTAGTCGTACTTGTCTACGGTCTTCTCCGCGTCGCCCTTGCCGACCGTGACCGTCTCCGCGCCGCGGGCCACCAGCGTCAGGTTCTCGTTGCCCCGCGCCTTGAGGGAGGCGATGCGGGCGTCGTGCAGCACGTTCAGCGAGCGGACGCCGTGGTCGTAGGAGTCGTTGAGGCCCGCGCGCGCGACGCTGTGACCGACGACCAGCCAGAGCATGACCACCGTGGCGGTGGCGGTGGCGGCGACCAGGCCGTGGTTCAGCACGCGGTTGGTACGCCGGTAGTTGCGCTGCTGGGCCCACGCCAGTGCGGCGAGCACGAGGACGCCGAGGGCTATCGCAGCCCAGGGGTAGGGCGTCGCGTCGGCGTAGTCGGCACGCAGGCGTTCGTTCTCACTCTTGTAGAGGTCCTCCGCCGCCGGGAGCATGTCCTGCTGCATCTTCTCGTTGGCGTACCGCAGGTAGGCGCCGCCCACCGGGAAGCCCTGGCGGTTGTACGTCCGGGCCCGCTCCACCAGGCCCTTGTACTCCGGCAGCATCCGGTTCAGCTTCGAGATCGTGTCCGCGGCCGGGGAGTCGGGCTCCGAGTTGGCCGCGGCCGTGACCAGCTTTTCCGCGGCGGTGCTGATGTCCTGCTCGTAGCGGTCGCGGGTCACCTTCGTCTCCTGGCCGCCCGCCAGGAAGCCGCTGGAAGCCGCGGTGTTGGCGTCGGCCAGCGAGCGGTAGATGTCGGCCGCCGCGGAGCTCAGGGGTTGGCTGCTGTGCAGGACGTCGTCGGCGGCGGCCGCGCGGTCGGCCGTCTGCCAGGCGGTGACCGCGCCGAACGCGACGACCAGCAGGGCGAGAAGGGCGCCGATGATGCGCAGCCGGCCCGGCTCGGTGGTGGCGGCCGCGCGCAACTGGTCCACGCCCTCGGCGAACGCCGTACGACGGGTGGGCGTCGAGGCGTCGGGCGTGCCGCCGGGCACCGGGGACGAGCCTCGCTGTGCGGGCGGTGCGGGCAGCGCCGGGCGTTCGGACTGCGGTGGTACAGCCGGCGTCGTGGGCACAGCTGATCCTGGTGGCGCCGCGCTGCTCTTCGGCGGGTGTGTCACTTTGACCTCCCCCATGGTCATCCGTCGCCGCAAGTATCGCTGCCGGGACTGACATCCGCACGTGCCTGCCGGCGGCTGAGCAGGATCCCGGTCACCCCCTGCCCATGAATACGCCTTGGGAATCTGTTCGGTTCCCTGGGGGCTGCGCCCCCAGACCCCCGCTCCGGCCCTGAACGGGCCTTGTCCTCAAACGCCGGACGGGCTGAAGTTACCTGGACCGGCGTCGAGAGATACCGCCAGCTTTGCCAATGCACCCGCGCTCACGCCTCGAAGTACGCCCGCGCCCTCTCCTGCACCCCCGCCCCCGCCCCCACCCGGTCCAACCCCAGCAGAACCGCACCCAGCACCGGACTTGCCGTGACCACCTGCGGAACCGCCTTCGGAGCCCGAGATGCCAGCAACTCACCGATACCGTCGTTCAGTTGAGGGTGTCGGGCGGCCAGGATGCCGCCTCCCAGCAACACCGGCGTCTCCTCCTCCAGCATCTCCAGTCGCGTCAGTGCCACCGTCGCCATCGCCACCACCTCCTCGGCCAGGCGGTCGACGATCGAGCGGGCCACCGGGTCGCCGTCCGCTGCCGTGGCGAAGAGGACCGGGGTCAACTCGTGGCGGCGGGTGTGTTCGACGTGTTCGAGGTGCAGAGCCTCGATCAGCGCGTACATGGAATCCAGGCCGAAGTGGGCCGGCAGGGTGCGCGCCAACTCCGTAGGACCGCCTCGGCCGTCCTCCGCGCGTGCCGCGTGCCACAGGGCCTCCTCCGCCAGGCCCCAGCCGCCGCCCCAGTCGCCGGAGATACGGCCCAGCGCCGGGAAGCGGGCGGTGCGGCCGTCGGGGCGCATGCCGACGCAGTTGATGCCGGCGCCGCAGACCACCGCGACGCCACGCGGCTCGGTGATGCCGGCCCGCAGGATCGCGAAGGTGTCGTTGCGCACCTCGACCGTCGTGCCCCACGCGCGCGCGTGCAGGGCGGCCGCCAACTGCTCCTCCTCCACCGGGAAGTCGGCGTTCGCCAGGCAGGCGGAGACGTGGGTGACGGCGGAGACCTCCGCGGCGGTGAAGGCCCGCGCCACCGCTTCAGCCAGCGCGTTCACCGCCGTCTCCACGCCCACAGCCGGCGGCCGGAACCCGCCGCCGCGTGCCGTGGCGAGGATCTCCCCGTCGGCCGCCACGACCGCGACGTCGGTCTTGCTGTTGCCCGCGTCGATGGCGAGGACACTTGCGGTCAGGCCCACGCGAGATGCTCCCGGTTGTGCGCGATCAGCTGGTCGGTGAGGGGTTCGGCGTACTCGTACTGGCCGATCAAGGGGTGGGAGAGAAGGGCGCGGAAGACCCGGTTCCGGCCGCCGTGCAGCGCCGCCTCCAGGGCCAGGTCCTCATACGCCGTCACGTTCGCCATCAGGCCCGCGAACAGGGGGTCCACCTCCGGGATCGGCAGGGGGGTGGCGCCCCTCCTGCCGACCGCCGCCTGCACCTCGATCACCGCGTCGTCCGGCAGGAACGGCAGCGTGCCCTTGTTGTACGTGTTCACCACCTGGTACGTGCTTCCCGCCCCGCGCAGCAGCGACGCGGCCAGGTCCACCGCCGCCTCCGAGTAGTAGGCGCCGCCGCGCTTGGCGAGCAGCGCGGGCTTCTCGTCCAGTTCGGGGTCGCCGTACATCTTCAGCAACTCCCGCTCCATTTCGGCCACTTCGGCGGCCCTGGAGGGCTTCGTCCGCAGCTCCCGTACGACCTCGTCGTGCGCGTAGAAATAGCGCAGGTAGTACGACGGGACCACGCCCAGGCGTTCCAGTAGCGCGGGTGGCAGCCGTAGGTCGGCGGCGAGCGAATCGCCTTGCTCCGACAGGAGTTTGGGGAGGACGTCCTCACCCTCGGGGCCGCCCAGCCGTACGCCCGTCTCCCAGGTGAGGTGGTTGAGGCCCACATGGTCGAGGTGGATCTCGGACGGCGCCACGCCGAGCAGGCCCGCGAACCTCCGCTGGAAGCCGATCGCCACGTTGCACAGCCCGACTGCCTTGTGGCCCGCCTGGAGCAGGGCACGCGTGACGATGCCGACCGGGTTGGTGAAGTCGATGATCCAGGCGTCCGGGTTCGTACGGCGGACCCGTTCGGCGATGTCGAGGACCACCGGGACCGTCCGCAGCGCCTTGGCGAGGCCGCCCGCGCCGGTGGTCTCCTGGCCGACGCAGCCGCACTCCAGGGGCCAGGTCTCGTCCTGCTCACGGGCCGCCTGGCCGCCGACGCGCAGTTGCAGCAGCACCGCGTCGGCACCCTCGACACCCGCGTCCAGGTCGAACGTCGTGACGATACGGCCGGGGTGACCCTGCTTGGCGAAGATGCGCCTCGCCAGTCCGCCGACCAACTCCAGGCGTTCGGGAGCCGGGTCGACCAGCACCAGTTCCTCGATGGGGAGCGTGTCCCTCAACCTCGCGAAGCCGTCGATGAGTTCGGGCGTGTAGGTCGAGCCTCCGCCTACAACAGTGAGTTTCATGAGTGCTGTTAACCCTTCACTCCGGTGAGCGTGACGCCCTCGACGAACGCCTTCTGCGCGAAGAAGAACACGAGGATCACGGGGGCCATGACCAGCACGGTCGCGGCCATGGTGAGGTTCCAGTCGGTGTGGTGCATGCCCTTGAACGACTCCAGGCCATAACTCAGGGTCCACGCGCCCTGGTTCTCCGACGCGTAGATCTGCGGGCCGAAGTAGTCGTTCCACGCGTAGAAGAACTGGAAGAGGGCCACGGCCGCGATCCCAGGCTTCGCCATCGGGAGGACCACCTTCAGCAGGGTCCTCAGATCCCCGCAGCCGTCCACCTTCGCCGCGTCCAGGTACTCGTTCGGGATCGTCATCAGGAACTGCCGCAGCAGGAAGATCGAGAACGCGTCGCCGAACGCCATCGGGATGATCACCGGCCACAGCGTGCCCGACAGGTCGAACTGCTTCGCCCAGAACAGGTACATCGGGATGATGACAACCTGAGGCGGCAGCATCATCATCGAGATCACCAGCATCAGGGACAGATTCCGGCCCCGGAAGCGGAACTTGGCGAGCGCGTACGCCACCGGGATCGACGACACGACGCTGAGGACGGTGCCGAGACCGGCGTAGATCAGCGTGTTCTTCCACCAGGTGAGGAAGCCGGGGGTGTCGAAGACCTTCTTGTAGTTGGCCCACTCCCAGGTGTCCGGGATCAGGTCGCGGCTGAGGGCCTGCGAGTCGCTCATCAGCGAGGTGAGGAACACGAACACGAAGGGGAGCGTGAAGAAGAGGGCGGCCGCGACCCCGAGGGAGTGGACCGCGATCCACTCCAGGAGTGCCTTGCGGCGGGCGGTGCGTTCGGCGGGTGAGGCCGGGGTCTTCAACTCCACCGGCCTGTCCAGTACTTGGGTCATGGGGTCAGTCACCTGCCTGGATGAGCCCGCCCCGGCGCCGCATCAGAAGCGCGGTGAACGCCATCGACAGGGCGAAGAGGACCAGGGCCACGACACAGGCGGAGCCGTAGTCGAAGCGCTGGAAGCCGAGGTTGTAGACGAGTTGGGGGAGGGTGAGCGTGGACTTCTCCGGATAGCCGGGCTCGAACTGCGTGCCCGCGCCCTGGATCACACCCGAGGCGACCTTTCCGGCGATCAGTGGCTGTGTGTAGAACTGCATCGCCTGGATCACGCCGGTGACGACCGCGAACATCACGATCGGCGAGATGTTCGGCAGCGTGACGAAGCGGAAGCGCTGCCACGCCGACGCGCCGTCCAACTCCGCCGCCTCGTACTGCTCTTTCGGTACGTCGAGCAGCGCGGCCATGAAGATGACCATCAGGTCGCCGATGCCCCACAGGGCCAGCAGGGTGAGCGCCGGCTTGGACCAGGTGGGGTCGTTGAACCAGCCGGGCGCCGGGATGCCGATCTTCTCCAGCATCGAATTCACCGGGCCCGTACCGGGGTTGAGGAGAAACGCGAACGCCATCGTCGCGGCGACCGGCGGGGCGAGGTAGGGCAGGTAGAAGAGGGTGCGGAAGACGCCCGTACCCGTCTTGATCTTCGTGATGAGCATGCCGATGCCGAGGCCGAACAGGACGCGGAGGCTCACCATGATGACGACCAGCCACAGGGTGTTGCGCAGGGCGGGCCAGAAGTAGGGGTAGTGCTCGAAGACGTACGTCCAGTTCTTCGTTCCGCTCCAGGTCGGCGGCTTGAAGCCGTCGTAGTGCATGAACGAGAAGTAGACCGTCGAGATCATCGGGTACGCGAAGAAGACCGCGAAGCCGATCAGCCAGGGCGACATGAAGGCGGCCGTACGAAGCGCCGACCGGCGGCGCTTCGAGGCCAACGTGATGGTGCTCATCGTTACTTCGCCTGCGCGATGTCCGTGTCGATCTGCTTGGCCGTGTCCTCAAGGCCCTTCTTCAGGTCGGTGGCCTTTCCGCTCTCGTACTCGTAGCCGAAGTTCTGGATCGTGGCGAGGTAGACGCCGCCGTTGACCGACGCGGGGGACGTGGTCGAGTTCGCGTTCGCGGCGATGTCGAGGAACGTCTTGAAGCGCGGGTCGTACTTCAGCTTCGGGGACTTGAGGGCGGCCAGCGTGGACGGCACGTTGTGGATGGCGTTGGAGAAGGAGACGACCGCGTCCGTGTCCGTGGTCATGTACTTCACCAACTCCCAGGCCGCGTTCTGCTTCTGGCTGGTTGCGGCGATACCGGCGATGGTGCCGGTGATGTAGCCCTTGCCGTACTGGTCGGCCTGGTCGTCGGGGACGGGCAGCGGGGCGACGCCGATCTCGAAGTCGGTCCCCGCGTCCACGGCCATGCCCAGGCGCCACTCACCGTCGAGCTGCATGGCGACCTGGCCGGTCTGGAAGGGGTGCTTGGGGCCCCACTCGTCGCCGAGGGTGGCGCGGAAGGTCTCCAGCTTCTTGTAGCCGCCGAGTTCGTCGACCAGCTTCTTCTGGAGCGTGAAACCTGCGGTGACGGCCGGGTCCGTCGCGATGGTCGACTTGCCGTCCTTGTCGAAGTACGTCGGCGAGAACTGACCGAGGTAGTGCTCGGTGGTGGACTCCCAGCCGTGGTAGTTCGGCATGAAGCCGAGCTGCTTGTACGAGGCTCCCTGAGTGATCGTCAACTTCTTGGCGTCTGCCTCGAATTCGGACCAGGTCTTGGGCGGGCTGGTGATGCCGGCCTTCTTGAACGCCGTCTTGTTGTAGTAGAGGCCGTACGCGTCGCCCAGCAGCGGCACGGAGCACCGGTTGCCGTCGAACTGGGTGTACTCGTTCATCGCCTTAGGGAAGGTCGTCTCCGGGTCGATGCCCGACTTCTCGAAGAGCGGGTTGAGGTCGACGAGCGCGCCCGACGAGCAGAACTTGCCGACGTTGTTGGTGGTGAACGACGAGATCACGTCGGGCGCCTTCGAGCCGCCCGCGCGCAGCGCCTGGTTGATCTTGTCGTCCGTCATGTTGCCGACGACGTTGACATGGATGTTGGGGTGCGCCTTCTCGAAGCCGGCGACCAGCGCCTTCACGGCCTTCACCTCGGCGGGCGCGCTCCAGGCGTGCCAGAAGTTGATGGTCGTCTCAGTGGACGCGTCGTCATCGGCGCCGGAGGACGACTGGCC
Source organism: Streptomyces sp. JLBG701 (assembly GCF_058544905.1). Lineage (NCBI taxonomy): Bacteria > Bacillati > Actinomycetota > Actinomycetes > Kitasatosporales > Streptomycetaceae > Streptomyces > Streptomyces sp. JLBG701. The sequence goes on along the minus strand of NZ_CM178588.1, from coordinate 4,077,410 downwards.
GGTACAGGCGCTGGTGAGAAGGGCGAGGGAAGCGGAGGCGGCGAGCGCGACGGCCGCCTTTCGGGATATTCCGGGCATGGCAAGGTCTCCCAAGGACAGGGCAGGGCAGGGTGAGGGCGGTGAAGGGGGTGGTGCAAGAAGGGGGGTGGGGTGAAAGGGGGTGAAAGAGGGGGGTGGGTACGGGGGTTCAGCGCGAGGTGTCGAAGACCTCGTCGCGGGTGGTCGCCAGCGCGCTCTCCAACGCGCCCCGCAGTACGGGGTGTTCGTGGACGTCGCCGACGACAAGACGGGGACGGGACGCCGCCAGCTCTTCCAACTCGGCCTGGACGAGGGCGCGCAGGGTGTCGCCGCCGGAGGTGAGTGAGGCGCCGCTGAGGACGACGAGTTCGGGGTCGAGGACGGAGACGAGGGAGGCGAGACCGGTCGCGAGGTGCGTCGCGTAGGTCTCCAGGAGCTGTCGGTGAGGCCCGGTGTCGATACCGGCGGCCCGCTCGACGAGGGCGGCGGCGACCTCGGCGTACGGGCCCGTCGGGATGTCGCCGATGCCGAGCTCACGGGCCAGCTTGGGGATGGCTTGCGAACCCGCCAGCTCCTGGTAACCGCCGCTGTTGGCCTTGGTGACCTGGCGGACCAGGGGTGCGCCCGGCACGGGCAGGAAGCCGACCTCGCCGGCGCCTCCGGTCCAGCCGCGGTGCAGCCGACCGCCGAGGACCAGGGCGGCGCCCAGGCCCCCTTCGTTCCACAGGAGGACGAAGTCGTCGTGCCCGCGGGCCGCGCCGAGGCGCTGTTCGGCTACGGCGGCGAGGTTGACGTCGTTCTCGTACTCGACCGGCATCGGCAGGGCGGCGGCGAGTTCGTCGAGGAGGGTCGGGGCGTGCCAGCCGGGCAGGTGGGAGGCGTAGCGCAGTCGGCCGGTGTTGGGGTCGAAGGCGCCGGGGGTGCCGATGACCAGGCGGTGGAGGTCGCCGCGGGCGAGGCCGGCCGCCTTGACGGCTCCGTCGAGGGCGTCGGTGACCTGGCGGGCGACGGGCTGGGCGGGGCGTCTGCCGGGGGTGGGCAGCTCGTACTCGCCGACCGTCCTGCCGGTGATGTCGGCGACGGCGGCGCGGATGCGTTCGGGGGTGACGTCGAGCCCGGCGGCGTACGCGGCGGTCGGATTGACCTCGTACAGCTGGGCGTTGGGGCCGGGGCGGCCCTCGCTGGTGCCGGTGGCCAGGACCAGGCCGGCCGCCTCCAGGCGGGCCAGCAGTTGCGACGCGGTCGGCTTGGAGAGGCCGGTGAGCTTGCCGATCCGCGTGCGGGACAGGGGGCCGTGCTCCAGGAGGAGGTCCAGGGCGGCACGGTCGTTCATGGCGCGCAGGACGCGCGGGGTGCCCGGCGTACCGGCGGTTCCTGCCATGGGGACGACACCTGCCCTTTCGACTGATCAGCGGCTCGGTTGCTTGGCTGCTCAGCTTCTCATCGATCACTGTTAGGAAAGTTTCCTATCGGTGGGAGGAAAGTAGGCCTCCAGTGGTGGGGGCGTCAATGGGGGGAGCGGGCGGCAACAAAGTCGTTACTTGCGGGGGAACGGGAAACGCAGCGAGGGCTCCCCCAGGAGAAGGGGAGCCCTCGAAGCGACGGTGGAGCGAGCCGCGTATCGACTACTGCACGTCGACGTAGTCGCCCGTGGAGGTCTTCGGGGCGGTCGTGGAGGTGCCCGCGAACTTGTAGCGGTAGGAGCCGTCGGCCGAGGCCTTGACCGTGGTGGAGAGGGCGCCGGCCGTGCCGGACGTCACCGTCTTCACGGTCGTGTAGGTGTCGCTGCCCTTGGCCTTGAACTGGAGGGCCACGGACTGACCCTTGTAGCCGGAGTACTTGCTGGTCTCCCAGTTGGCGCGGGTCAGCGCGCCCTTGACGGTGAGGGTCTTGCCCTTCTTCACCGGCTCCGGGGTGGCGTTGGTGGTGAGCTTGGCGAGCCGCTTGACCTGGACCTTGCCGAGGCCGCCCCAGATGTCGTAGCTGTACGAGAAGCTGATGTGGTTGTCGGAGTCGTCGGAGTCCGACGCGACCTGGCCGTAGAGGGCGCCGACGTTCCACGTGGTCGCGTCCGCGGCCGCGTAGAGGTATTCGTACGGGTCGACCGTCATCGTGTCCGAGCAGGACTCGGTCACGGTGGTGTCGGTCGTCGCCGTCGTCGTGCAGGTCGGCGAGGCGTCGCTCTCGATCTCGTTCTGGATGCCGGCGAGCGTGCCGCGGTACAGCATGATGACCGCGGCGTTGTTCTTGTAGTCGATCACCAGGTCGGCCGGGCGGGTCAGCGTGTATGTGACCGGGACCTTCACCGTGGCCGTGGTGCCGAACGAGATGGCCTTGCCGTTGTTGACCGTCACGTCGGCGAAGGTGAGATCCGGCGTCGCGGCCAGCGCGGCGGGCGCGGCCAGGCCGGTCAGAGCCAGGGCGCCGGACACGGCGACGCCTATGGCGAGCTTGCGCATGTAATTCCCCACAATCGAAGCGGGCCCCTGGGCGTTGAGCTCCAGAACAAGGGCCCGCTGTTGGGGTGACGATAGATGGTTCACGGGTGTGACGGGAACGCGGGGATCATGTGAAGAGGATTAATTCGATCGACGCATCACGTCTTCGTCACGATCTCTGAAGTCGCAGGTCAGGCAAGTATTGTGAGCGATCGCAGGCCCTAGGCCCGTTGCGCGGTCGGCAATTGGACAGCGTTCACACGGTGTTGTCACAGGAATGGGTCGCCGGGATCGCCAAAAGCTCCGCGAGACAAGAACATCCACAGGTTCCTGCTCTTTGATCCCGCCAGATCCGACGAGCAGGAGAAGACCGATGAGACGCAGAGGGAGACGCCGACTCCTCTCTTTGACGGCGGCATCCTGCCTGCTGGCGGCGGCCGCCGTGTCCTGCAGAGTGGGCGGCGACGACGGCCGCCCGCCGACCGGGGGTGTGGGGGAGGGGCGTGCGGCCAGGGGGACCCGGCTCGTAGAGGCGAGCTTCGTCCTCGACTGTTCCGGTGTGGCCGTCCGGGCGGAGGCCTACGACTTGGTGTGCGGCGGTGATGGCCGATGAAGCAACTGACGGCGTTTACGACGCTCAAGGCGTTGCTGTCGTGCTGGCGGGCCGCGTTGGCCAGCTGCGTTCCGCTCATGAGCGGGATGCTGGTCATCACCATTCTGGATGACGGATTCACCGTGGGCGGGGTGGCCTGGGAAGTGGCGAAGGCCCTTCTGGCGTGGGGGACCGTGAGCCTGACGTGGGCTGCCGCGGCCTACCTGCTCCTGCGCCGCCGGGCGCGCGGCCTCGGCCTGGTGCCGGCCGGCGACGTGCTGGGCGATCGGCAGACGTATGTGCTCCGTGCGGTGCCCTGCGCGGACGGCTGGCAGGACCGGGTCCGCGACCAACTGGCTGCGACGGAACGGATGTTCCTGGTCGCGGAGCAGGGCCGGCAAGCGATACCGGAGGCGATCACGTTCCGCCGCCGTCTCGGCCGCCGGGACCATTCGGTCTGGGGCTCACTGACCTTCGCTCCGGCCACCTCGGGCCCGTGCACCGTCGTCCTCGACGTCGGGGACGGGGAGGACAACCTGGGAGTGGCGGGACTGCGGAAGGGGGCTCCGTTCGTGGTGGTGTGCGAACTGGCCAGGGAGCTGGGGCTGGTGGCGGTTGATGGGGATGCGGTAGCGCGCAAACTCGTGACACTGGAGCCGAGTTGATAGGCAGGGTGTACGAGTACAGCGTCGTCGTACTGAGCTGCGTCCTGCTGCCGGCGGGACTCGCGATGGTCGTGTCCGGGCGGCTGGTATGGGGGTTCGGGCAGGCGGATCGACCGCGGTGGTTGGGCGTGGCGATGCTGTGCTACGGCGTGTATGGACTCCGCGTACTGCCGGTGACGGGTGACTGGGACCTGCTGCTGTTCTTTCTGGGGGTGGTGGCGTTGAGCTTGAGCCGCTGGGCCCCGTTGAAGAGAAGGAAGCAGAAGGACGACGCATCGCCCGGAGCGACGACCGCCGACTGAACGGCAGCCCTGCCCCCTGGCATTCGGGGTCTCGCCATACGACGATGACCTGGCGCTCGTCGACGATCGGCGGGCCCGCACGATCCAACGGGGCCGGTGGCAGCGCCGGTTGACGTGAAGTGGGGGGACGGTCACGTGTCGAGTGCCGTGCAGAGATCTGGTCGTACGCCCACCGCATGGGAACTGTCGAGGCGGCGCCCCGTCCTCTTCGCCCTGTTCGAGACCGTCCTGACAGCCGCGTGCGCCTGGATGTGGGCGGTGGTGTCGGCCCTGCACAACCTGGCGGACGGCCCGGACGAGGCGGGCGAACCGGAGTCCGCCTTCAACTCCCCCTACGTCGTGGTGGCGTGCGCGGCCCTGCTCAGCATCCCCGTCACCTGGGCCCTACGCGCACTCCCGTCCCGCCGCATGCGCCGGGCGGTGGAGGGGGCGGTGGTGGCTCGGCTGGTGCTGGCGGTTCTTTTCTCGGTCTGGGTCGGGGTGGCGCTGGTGTGGGCGTAGCGAGGCTTCACATCAGGCTCGCTCGTCATGCTGGAGGGGGTGATCGGAGCGTTTGGCCCACGTCGGCAGCAGCCGACCTGCGGCTTTCCCCTCGTCGCCTGGTCCAAAGGGGCCAATCGCTGAGATTGCCCCCTCACCGACGCTCGCGATGAGGCGGCTCGCGCTGGTGCGGTCGGCGGGCTCAGCGGCTGACCAAGAGCCATCAGAAACCGCTTAGGGCGGGATACGGGGCCGGGAGGAGGAGAACGCTTCCGAGGTCGGCCTTGGTCTCGTCCGCGTAGTACGCCTCGGTCGGGTCATCGTCGGGGAGGACCGGGTTGGTGTAGCAGTGGGCCGTCTTGGTGTTGCGGTTGATCAGGACGTAGACGGGGACACCTGCGGCAGCGTAGGCGCGCAGCTTCGGGCCGGTGTCCGTCTCGTGGTTGGTGGCGGTGACCTCGCCGACCAGGGCGACCATGTCGATGGGGTGCCAGCCGGGGTAGCTCTCGTAGTACGACTCTTCGGCCGCCGTCGGCTTGCGGTGCAGGACGCAGAAGTCAGGGATGAGCAGGGCGGCTGTGTTCCCTGAACTGTCCGCGAATCGGTATCCGTTACCAGAGATCCGGCGGGGAGAACGGCACGTAGGCCCTGCCTTCGATGTACTCCGGCCGGACCGGCATGGGCGAAACCGCCTCGTACCTGGCCAGCAAACCAACCGGCTCCAGTTGGGACATGAGGTCCGGCTCGGTTGCGGGGTCGGCGTCCATCGGTGTTCTTCCAGGGGGCGTCATAGGGCTACGTGAGGGTGCGATGTCGTGAAGGATGCCCAGGCGGTGGGGGTGAGGCGGAGTATCGGGTCGTTGGGGGCCTTGGAATCGCGTACGGCTATGGTGCCGGGGACGTTGCGGGCGACCTCGACGCATTCGCCGCTCCCGCTGCTGTAGCTGGACTTCACGAAGTCGAAGCCGTTTATCAATGCATGTCCTTGCTGATGCTGTCGATCAGGGTGAGCGAGTCCCTGGGGGCCAGGCTCAGTCGTGCCGTGCGGTCGAAGAACGAGCTGTACGTGGCGCTTTCGGCTTCGTTCTCCAGCCAGACGGTGGCGGCGATGGTGTCGACGTGGACCACATCCACGGCCTCCGTCTCGGCAAAGGAGACGACGCCATGGACGGCGTGCCGTTTCCTCGCCACGATGCGCGGAGACCGACGGCATGGAGGTGCACCGTGGATGCTCCCTTTGTGGGACGTACTGAGGCGCTCGCGCTGCTGGAGCAGGCGCTGGACCGAGCGCGCACGGGCGTTCCGCAACGGGTGCTGGTGGAGGGCAGGGCGGGCATCGGCAAGACCGCTCTCGTGCGGCGGTTCGTGACCTTCGCGGGCGTGTCGCGTGTGCTCTACGCCGAGGGAGCCGAGGCCGAGTCTGGCCTGGCCTTCGGGGTCCTGGGCCAGTTGTTGGCCGACGCTCCCGGCGCGCCGGGGGGTGGCGACGGATGGGTGGACTCGCCGGCGGCGGGGGCGGGGCTGATAGAGGTCATCGACAAGGCGCAGGGTCCCGGCGGGGACACCGTGGCCGTCGTGGTCGACGACGCACAGTGGGCCGATCATCCCTCATTGCAGGCACTGACCTTCGCGGTACGGAGGCTGCGCGCCGACCGGGTGGTCGCGATCGTGGTGGTACGGGACATCCACGACCAGCTGCTGCCGGAGGGACTGCGCCGGCAGTACACGGCCGCGGACTCGGTGCGGATCAGACTCGAAGGGCTGGCCCCTGCCGAACTCAGCCTCCTCAGCCGCGGACTGGGCACGGGACGGCTCACGGCCCGGGCGGCCGCGCGGCTGCACACGCACACCGCGGGCAACCCCCTGCACGCCCAGGTGCTGCTCGAACAGGCGGGCCCCGGTCTGCTCGACGACCTGGAGCGTACCGACAGCACGCTGCCCGCCCCGAAGTCCTTCACCGCGCTCGTGCTGGCCAGGCTCTCCGCCTGCGCCCCCGAGACCGAGGCCCTGGTGTGCGCGGCGAGCGTGCTCGGCGTCCATGGCGCTCTCGACGCGGCCGCCGTACTCGCCGGCCAGGATGATCCGCTGCCCGCCCTGGAACAGGCCGTGTCCGTGGGGCTGTTGACCGAACGGGTGGGCGATCACGTGGTGCGCTTCCCGCACCCCCTCATCCACGCCGCTGTCTACCATCAGCTCGGCCCCGCCCGGCGGGCCGCGCTGCATTTGCGCGCCGCCGGCCTCACCGGAGACGAGTCGCTGGCCCTGCGCCACCGGGCCTGTGCGGCAACCGGTCCGGATCGTGCGCTGGCAGCGGACCTGGCCGCGCTAGGCCGCCGGCTCGCCTCCGAGAGGGCCTGGTCGAGCGCCGCCGGACAACTGTCCACCGCCGCCAGGCTGAGCCCCGACCGGGCCGCGTACGAACAGCTCACCCTGGAGGCCGTCGAATGCCGGCTGCTCGCGGGCGAGGTGCCCGACACCATTGAAGCCGCCCAGCGGATCCAGGGGTTCACCCAGAGTGCCTGGCGCAGCTACCTCCTGGGCCGGCTCACCCTGTCCGACATGGACCGGTCCGAGGCACTGCTGCACGACGCCTGGAAACGCTGTGACCCCGAGACCGAGCCGGTGCTCGGCGCGCGGATCGCCGGCCAGTTCGCCGCGCTGTACGGAAGCATGCTGCGCGGCACCGAACAGGCCGAGTGGGCGCAACTGGCACTGCGGCTCGCGCCCGACTCCACCGCCACCGACATGATCCGCTTTCTGGCGATCAGCGGGCAGGCGACGAGCGGCCGGGCCGCGGAGGCACTCACCGCGCTGGGCCAACTGGAAGCCGACCCCGCCGTCGCCTCGCCCGCGGAACTCGAGGAGCTGATGGGGCGGGGCGTACTGCGCGGGCACACCGGCGAACTGGCGGGCGCGCTACGGGACTTGACGGGAGTCCTCGGTGCCTGCCACTCGCGCTCGGCGATGTTCCGGGTGATCGCCGCGACCATACTCGCCTGGTACGAGTACCAGACGGGCCACTGGGACGACTCGATGGTCCACTGCGATCTGGCGCTGTCCCTGGCAGCCGACACCGACCAGCCCCACATCGCCTTCAGCTGTCACGTGAACGCCGCGCTGGCCCGCTCCGCCCGCGGCGACTGGGCCGAAGCCGCCGGACACGTGCGTGTCACCCGGGAGTACGCGGCCTCGGGCCACCCCTATCCCGTGGTGCAGGCGGCTCTCTCCGTGGCCTACCTGGCCCGCGCCCGCGGTCGCCCCGAGGAGGTCGTCGCCGCCCTGGAACCTCTGCTCGCACTCGGCAGGCGCGGCCCGTTCGAGGAACCGGGGATGATTCCCTGGCCGGATGTTCTCGCCGATGCCTGGACGGCGCTCGGCGAACACAAACGCGCTGAGGAAGCCCTGGGCCCGTACGAAGAGCTGGCGGCCGAGCGCGCCCATCACGGCGCCCTGGCGCTCGCCGCCCGCAGCCGCGGGACCCTGGAGGCCGCGCGGGGCGACGCGGCCGCGGCGGAACGGGCCTTCCGGGCCGCGCACGGCCATGCCGAGCACACCCGGGCGCCGTTCGACCGTGCGCTGCTGCACCTCGCTCACGGACAGTTCCTGCGCCGGGCCGGCAAGCGCACCCTGGCGGGCGGGCAGTTGCGGGCCGCCAGGGAGATTCTCGTACGGCTGGACGCCAAGCCCGACCTGGAGTGCTGCGAAAGGGAGTTGGCGGCCTGCGGTCTTGAGACCGGGGAGCGCAGGACCCGCGGGGCGGCTCTCCTCACCCCGCAGGAGCTGGCGGTGGCACGCAGGGTGGCGTCCGGGCTCACCAACCGGCAGGTGGCCCGCGAACTCGTCATCAGCGTCAAGACCGTCGAATACCATCTCGGCCGGCTCTACCCGAAGCTCGGCATCGACTCGCGCCACCAGCTCGCCTCCCGGCTCGCCGACGGACAGGACTAGGGAGCCCCCGGGGACGTTCCCCGGTGCCGCCGCGCGGCCTGCTCCCTAACGTCGGTTGTGCCTCCGCAGGAACACCCGCGGAGGGAAGCCCGACTCGGGGGAGCGTGCCGAAGTGCCCGTTAACACCGATTCCATCGTGACCAGTATTCCCAACGCCAAGGTCCAGGCCGTGGCCGAGCGCGTGGTGCGGGAGTTCCAGCTCGCCGCGGACAAGGTCGCGGCACACCATGGGGAACCTGCCAAATTCCCGATGCCCACAGGCGGTTCCGCGACGGAGCACCTGCTGGCCAGGCGGTTCAAGACACTTCCCGAAGGTCAGAAGAAGGAGGCCGCGGGGCGGGTCGCGGCGGACTTGAAGAACGGGGCCGCCCGGTCGAAGCGGCTCGGCGACCTCACCAAGGTCGATCTGCGGTCCCCGACTCCGGTCGAGGCCCAGGTCCGGAGCATCCCCTTCCCGGACAGGCTGAAGTTCCCGGCCGACGAACTGCGCAAGGTGCCCGCGACCGCGGTCCCGGAGAGCGCGCAAGCGACGACCGCCGTGCCGCTGAACAAGCTGGAACTGCGGATCCACCGGGTGACGTGCGTGGATGAGACAAGCGACCTGGGGGCGGACGAGATCGACCTCGCCGGCACCAGCGTCAGCGCGAGCGGCGACACCAAGAAGATCTCCCCGTTCCGGGTGCGCAGCTTCCACACCGGCGATGTGCAGACGTACATTCCGCCCAGGCAGTTCACCTCCTTCAGCCTGACCGAGGGCACGGTGCAGTTCCCGAAGTCGTACTTCGTCACCCTGGTGGTGGCGGAAGTGGACTGGGGCGGCGTCGCGGACTTCCTCGACGAGCTGCTCGCCAAGGTCAAGAAGCAGGTCGGCGTCGCGATCGCGGCCGCCGTCGGCGGGGCGCTCGGTTCCCCCGGAGGAGTCATCGGGGCCGCCATCGGCATCGCCGTGGCCGTGGCGGTGACCGAGATCTTCAAGTACCTCAGCCGCCTGTGGAGCGACGACGTCTTCACACCGGTTCCCGTCCGCACCGACATTCCGTCCCTGACCAGCCGCTGGACCGGCAACACGGACAGTCCGGAGCGCACCGTGGAGTACGCGGGGCACGGCGGCAGGTACCGGCTGGTCTACGACTGGCGGATGTTCAACTGACGTTCGGCTGATGCCGGATGTCGTGGCGTTGTGGATACGGCGGAGGCGGCGCCCGGAACACTTCGGGCGCCGCCTCCGCCGTATTGGCTGCTTCGGTTACGTCGGTTACTTCGACACGCTCGGCGGCACCAGCGGCGTAGCCGCCTGTGCCTGCGGCGACGCCGTGTTGGAGTACGCCGACGGGGCCGCCATTCCCGCCGTCGGGTCCGCGTCCGGGTCCTCCTCGGCCGGAGGCGTCGCGCCGCCGACGATGCGGATGCCGGCCTCGTTGAAGGCTCGTTTGATGCGCCAGCGGAGTTCTCGCTCCACCGTCAACGCCTTGCCCGGCATCGTCTTGGCCGAGACGCGGACGATCATCGAGTCTAGGAGGAGGCTGTCCAAGCCGAGGACCTCGATCGGGCCCCAGAGCATTTCGTTCCAGGGCTCTTCCTTGCTCATCGTTTCGCCTACCTGCGCGAGGGTCGCCTTGAGGCGGTCCAGGTCCTCGTCGGGGCGGACGGTGACGTCCAGGCCGGCTGTGGCCCAGCCCTGGGAGAGGTTGCCGATGCGCTTGACCTCGCCGTTGCGGACGTACCAGATCTCGCCGTTGTCGCCGCGCAGCTTCGTCACGCGCAGGCCTACCTCTATCACCTCGCCGGAGGCGACCCCCGCGTCGATCTGGTCGCCGACGCCGTACTGGTCCTCCAGGATCATGAAGACGCCGGAGAGGAAGTCCGTGACCAGGTTGCGGGCGCCGAAACCGATCGCCACGCCCGCGACACCGGCGGACGCCAGCAGCGGGGCCAGGTTGATCTCGAACGTGCCGAGGATCATCAGGGCCGCCGTGCCCATGATCAGGAACGAGGCGACCGAGCGCAGCACCGAGCCGATGGCCTGGGAGCGCTGGCGGCGGCGTTCGACGTTGACCAGCAGGCCGCCGAACGCCGTGCCGTCCACCGCCTGCGCGGTGCGGTTCATGCGCTCTATGAACTTGGTGATCGCTCGCCGCACGAACACTCTCAGCACCGCCGCGATCACCAGGATCAGCAGCACCCTGAGGCCGATCGCGAGCCACGTCGACCAGTTCTGCTCGATCCAGCCGGCGGCGTTCGTCGCGCTCTCCTGGGCGTCCTGGAGCGAGGGCACCGTAGGCGCCGTCTCCGAGGAGGACGGCGAGGGCGACGGCGACGGCGAAGCGGCGGCCAGTAGGACGGCGGACAAGGACACGGCAGGTACCTCCAGGTGGTGCGGTCCGCCGCCGGGAGAGGAGCTGGGTCAGCAAGGTCACGGGAAGGTCACCGGACGGCAGACTCACCACACTATCGGGGCATCGTGTGTGGATCGTTGCCATGTTCGAGGGAGAGACCGTGCTCACCTGGGGATGAACAGGTAGTGCTCCCGGGCAGTGATGAAAGGTGTGGTCGAAAACACTCCCAGCCCGTTACCGGGACATGGTGGCGCTTCCACCAGGCATGAGGGGAGACTGACTACAGATCGTCCCGGCGCGAGCCACGCGCCGCCGACGCACAAGGAGGCATCCGTGCCGCATGTCCTGGTACTCAACGCGTCGTACGAGCCACTCGGCGTCGTACCGCTCCGCCGCGCGCTCGTCCTCGTCCTGGAGAACAAGGCAGTCTCCCTGGAAGAATCCGGCGCCTTCATGCACAGCGCGACCGTCACACTCCCCGCACCCAGCGTGGTCCGGCTCAAGCGATTCGTCCGGGTTCCCTATCGGGGGCCCGTTCCTCTTACCCGCCGGGCGCTCTTCGCCCGCGACGGGGGCCGGTGCATGTACTGCGGTGGCGTCGCAACCAGCGTCGACCACGTCATCCCGCGCAGCCGTGGGGGCAAACACGTCTGGGACAATGTGGTGGCGTCGTGCCGCCGCTGCAACCACGTGAAGGCCGACCGACACCTCTTCGAGATCGGCTGGCGGCTGCGCCACAAACCTGCCCCACCCTCCGGCCTGGCCTGGCGCATCATCGGCACCGGACATAGGGACCCGCGCTGGATGCCGTACTTGCAGCCGTACGGCGCGGACGACGCGTTGGCCCGGATCGACGGCATTTCTGCCTGACGATCCGGGCTTTTGTATTGCCTGTAGTCGCTTTGCTTGTTTGTGCGCGTCTGTACGGCTGTGCTCGTGGCTTGCCCGTACGACGGTGTGCGTGACGGTGTGTGTCCGGTTGCCTAGGACCGGCCCCGGGGGTCCCCTGTGCCCCCGGGGCCGGAGTTTCATGCGTAGCGCAGCTCCGCCGGGCGCAGCGTGCGGCGCAGCAGGGGCAGCGAGGTGGCCGCCGCGAGGAGACAGGCCGCGTACACCGCGAGGGGGACGAGCAGGGCGGCGTACGGGATGGACCAGGGGACGCCGTTGGCGGCGCCGACAAAGGCGTACCAGATGCCGATCGCCATGCCGCCGACGCTCGCCAGCAGCACCGCCGGCGCGAGCGGCAGCGCCGTCTCCATGAGCAGCGCCCGGCCCAGTACCGGCTGCGGCACCCCGGCGGCGGTCTGCGCGGCGAGGCCCCGGCGGCGGGTGGCGAGTGACTCGGCGGTGCCTACGGCGAGGGCGGAGAGCGTGATCACGGTGGCGGTGAGGATCGCGGCGGCCGTCAGGTTCAGTCCCGTCGTGTAGTAGGTCATGCTCTCGGCGGTGTGGCCCATGCCGCGCAGGCCGGCGAGCAGCACCTGCCGTACCCCCACGAACCCCGTCCCCACGACCGTCACCATCAGGACGGCCGCGTGGGTGCGGGCCGCCGCCCACGGGTCGTCGCGCAGCCGTTCCGCCGCGATCAGCGTCGCCGGGTTTCCCGTGCGGGCCGCGAGCAGGCGCCCGGTGAGCCCGGCCGTGAGCCCGGCGAGCCCCACCGCGGCCAGGCCGACCACGAAGACCAGGCCGAAGACCAGCAGCGGCATCCCCAGTTTGACCGAGTTCGGCGGCATCTGCCTGCTCGTGACGGCCACGGCCCCCAGGCCCACGACCATCACGGCCAGCACCGCCCCGAGGAACACCAGACCCGGCCCGCGACCGGTGCGCGGCCGCACCCGTCGCACCCAGCCGAGCGGCGAGGCCACGACCCTCCGCAGCGCCAGCGCGCTCGTCACCGCGCCCAGCACCGGCACCCCCAGCGCGACCAGCACGATCCCCACCCAGGTCGAGGTGGCCGGGTTCTGCCACTCGCGCAGCATGAACACGACGAAGGCGACGGTGGCGACCGCCGAGCCCAGCAGACAGGCCAGCCCCGTCTCCAGCGCGGCGATCCGCCGCACCTGCCCCGGTGCGGCCCCGGCGAGCCGCAGCCCGGCCAGCCGCCGGTCGCGGTGCACGGCGCCCACGCGGGCGCACTGGCCGAGGAACCCGAGCACGGGTACCAGCAAGAGCAGCAGGGTGACGATCACCCCGGAACGCGTCCCGGGGTCGCCCAGCAGACCGGCGCCGATGGACATGCGGAAGCGCCCCTGGAGCGAGGCCAGCGTGACGGCCCCCAGCGCGAACCCCGTCGCCAGCGCCGCGCCCGCCGCCGTGAGCCCGACCCGCCACCACTCCCGCCGGTCGGATCCGCGGGTGAGCAGCCAGGCCATCCGGAGGTCGGTCCGTAGAGACGTCAGAGAAGTCAGAGAGGTCACGCGGTCACCTCCAGCGGGGTCACGGTCCCGTCGCCGAGCCGCACCTCGCGGTCCGCGTACGCCGCCACCTGGGCGTCGTGCGTGATCAGCAGGATCGCGGTGCCGGACTCGCGGGCCGTGTGGACCAGGGCCGTCATCACCTGCTCGCCCGCCAGGGAGTCCAACGCGCCCGTCGGCTCGTCCGCGAAGACGACCCGAGGGCCGGTGATCAGGGCCCGGGCGAGCGAGACCCGCTGTGACTGGCCGCCGCTCATGCCGCCCGGCCGGAGTTCCTCCTGCCCGCGCACCCCGAACCGCTCCAGCCACTCGCCGGCCTTCGTCTGCGCCTCCTTGCGCGTGGCGCCGGCCAGCATCAGGGGCAGTGCCACGTTGTCGAGGGCCGTCAGTTCGGGGATGAGCTGCCCGAACTGGAAGACCACGCCGAACTCGGTACGGCGCAGCTCGCTCAGCCGCTTCTCGGGGAGCGTGTCGAGCCGCTCCCCGTCGTACGTCACCGAGCCGGCGTCCGGGCGGACGATGCCCGCCAGGCAGTGCAGCAACGTCGACTTCCCGCTGCCACTGGCCCCGGTGACGGCGAGGATCTCGCCGGCGCGCAGCTCGACCGAGGCACCGCGCAGGGCCTCCGTCCTGCCGTGCGCCTTGACGAGGTCACGGGCCGCGAGGAGCGGTACTTCCGGGTTGCCCCCGTTGTCGTTCATGCGGTGTCGACCTCCGCGGTCAGAGTGGTCAGCCGGGCCGCCGTCGTCGTCATCCAACGGAGGTCGGCGTCAAGGTGGTTGAGGGCGTAGTCCGCCGAGAGCACGGTCGAGAGATCGGCGTCCTTGGCGGTCTTGACCGCCGTGAGCTCCCGCATCCGCTCCATGTGTGCGGCGCGCTGCGCCCGGAGGTAGGCGGCCGGGTCGCCGCCGGCCAGGATCGAGACGACGACCTTCGCGAAGATCTCGTTCGTCACGAAGGGCGCGGGCGGGGCGATCTCTCCGGCCCACTCGGCCAGTTCACGCGATCCGTCGGCCGTCGACCGGTACATCGTCCGCTCCGGGCCGCCGTCCGCGTCGGTGCCGTCGACCTCCGCGAGCCCGTCGCGGACGAGGCGCTGCAGGGTCGTGTAGACCTGCCCGTAGGCCAGCGGGCGGGCCTGCGGGAAACGTTCGTCGTGGCGTCGCTTGAGGTCGTAGCCATGGCTCGACCCCGAGGCGAGCAGCCCCAGCAGGATGTGGCGGGTGCTCATGGCGATCAGTATGCACTCGATACATGTACCGAGTGAATAGTGATCGAGGAAAACGTGGCTGTGAGGCCGGAAGACGGTGGTGAGGTCAGAATGAAACGGGACGAGATGCGCGTTCCTGTGCCCCCGCACGTCTGCCGTCGCGCCCGCTGGGTAGGGCTGCTGTAGCCCGTACGAAGCCGTACTCGACGCCATCTCGACAAGGAGGCCCCCGTGGCCGCATCGGCACACCTTCTGCTCTCGGCCTTCTCCAAACACGCGGCGGAGTCGTCCGCCCATCCCCATGTCAGTCCCGACCCCGAGCCCGCGTGCGTGTTCAGCGCCGAGAGCTCCTGCGCCGAAGCCCCCCTCACCAGCGAACCGCCGCTGCCCGACGCCGAACCCCTCACCAGCGAGCCCCCGCTCGCCGCCGCGGACTCCGACTCCACGAGGCCGTAGATGACCGCACCTCCCGCCGGGGACGCCGAAGGCACCGGGGACGCCGAGGAGCTGTCCCGGCTCGCCGAGCTGCACGGTGTCGCCACCTCCTACAGCCCGTCCCCGGACCGTGTCGTCGCGGCCTCGGACGCCGCCGTCATCCGGACCCTGGCCGCCCTCGGCGTCGACGCGAGCACCCCGCAGGCCGCCCGCACCGCGCTGGCCGCACGCGAACGGGAGCTGCGGACAAGGCTGTTGCCGCCTACGGTCGTGTGCTGGGCCGGCGCCGAGTCACCCACGCTCACCGCACTCCCGGCCGGCACCCGGCTGCACATCGAGACCGAGCAGGGCGAGACCCGCGCCGCCGCCGAACAACTCCCGCCCGGCATCCACAAGTTGACGGCCACCGCACCCGACGGGCGTTCGGCGCAGGCCCACTTGGTCGTCGCCCCGCCCCGACTGCCCACGCCCACGGGACGCTCGTACGGACTGCTCGTCCAGCTCTACTCCCTCCTCTCGCAACGCTCCTGGGGCATGGGTGACCTCGGTGACCTCGGTGAACTCGCCGGCTGGGCCGGGCGGGCGCTCGGCGCCGGATTCGTGCAGGTCAACCCGCTGCACGTGGCCGTACCCGGCGCGCCCACCGACCCCTCCCCGTACCGCCCCTCCTCGCGCCGCTTCCCCGACCCGGTGCATCTGCGGGTCGAGGACATTCCCGAGTACGCGTATGTCGAGGACCGCGAGCGGGTGCGCGGGCTGTTGGAGCGGGCCGGGCGGTTGCGTGAATCGGTGCTGGACAAGGGCGCGTTGATCGACCGGGACGCCGTGTGGGAGCTCAAGCGGGAGGCGCTGGAACTGGTGCGGGAGGTCCCCCTCGGGCCCGGAAGGCGCGCCGCCTACGTCGACTTCCTCGCCCAGGAGGGCGAGGCCCTGGAGGACCACGCCACCTGGTACGCCCTCGCGGAGGTGCACGGCTCCGACTGGCAGCGCTGGCCCGCCGGTCTCCGCGACCCCCGGTCACCCGAAACCGCCCGCGCCCGCGGCGAGTTGATGGACCGCGTCGACTTCCACACCCGCCTCGCCTGGCTCACCGACGCCCAGCTCGCCGCCGCCCAGCGCACCGCGCGCGAGGCGGGCATGCCGGTCGGGATCGTGCACGACCTCGCGGTCGGCGTACACCCCGGCGGCGCAGACGCCTGGGCGCAGCAGGAGTACTTCGCGGCCGGCATGTCGGTCGGCGCCCCGCCCGACGCCTTCAACGCACGCGGCCAGGACTGGGGCCTCCCGCCCTGGAGACCGGACCGCCTCGCCGAGTCCGGCTACACCCCCTACCGCCACCTCCTGCGCGCCCTCTTCCGCTACGCAGGCGCCCTGCGCATCGACCACGTCATGGGCCTGTTCCGGCTCTGGTGGGTACCGCAGGGACTGCCGCCCACGGAAGGGACGTACGTCCGCTACGACGCCGAGGCGATGCTCGCCGTACTGGCGCTGGAGGCCTCGCGGGCCGGATCCGTGGTGATCGGCGAGGACCTGGGCACGGTCGAGCCCGGCGTCCGCGAGACGCTCCAGGCACGCGGCGTGCTCGGCACATCCGTGCTGTGGTTCGAGCGCGACTGGGCCGGCGACGGACAGCCCCTGCCGCCGGAGCAGTGGCGCGCCGACTGCCTGGCCACCGCCACCACCCACGACCTCCCGCCCACCGCGGCCCGCCTCGCCGGCGAACACGTCGAACTCCGCCACCGCCTCGGCCTGCTGACCCGCCCCCTCGCCGAGGAACGCGCGGAAGCGGCCGCCGACACGGGGGAGTGGCTCGCCCTGCTCACCCGCCTCGGCCTGCTGCACGGCACGGGCGGTGGCATCGGCACCCCCTCGGAGGAGGCCGAGATCCAGGCCGTCCACCGCTTCCTGCTGCGCACCCCCGCCCGCATGATCGGCATCTGGCTCCCGGACGCCGTCGGCGACCGCCGCCCGCAGAACCTCCCCGGCACCTGGGACCAGTACCCGAACTGGCGCCTGCCGATCGCGGACACGGAGGGCCGCCCCGTGACCCTGGAGGAACTGGCGGCCTCACCGCGGCTGCACGCCTTGGTGGAGGTGGTGCGGGCACCTCGCGCGGGCGGTGCGACGGGGGGTGGCGCGGGCGATGTCGCGGGGGGTGCCGCGGGGGATTGAGGTGCCCGGTGTCCCCGTACGGCACCCCGGACGCGCGCCCCGTTCGGGCGTTCGCTACTTTTGCACTGTGGACAAGAAGAACGCCCTGCGCGCCGGCGCCCTGGCTGCCGGTACGACGCTGATGATGCTGCTCATGTCGTCCCCCGCGCTCGCGCTCAGCCGCGACGACGGCGACGACCCCGGCACGGGCCTGAGCGTCATCGAGACGCTGGGCCTCTACGTCGTGGCCCCGATCGCGCTGTTCGTGGTCATCGCGGGCCTGGTCATGGTCCTGGACAAGTCCAAGGACCGGGTGACGAAGCCCAAGTCGAAGGCAACCGTCTAAGGCTTTTCCGCCGAGGGCGCCGACCTCGCCGTACGTACGCGCATCCGCCGTACGTGGGTGAGGCCGGCGCCCTCGGTGTGTTCGGAGACGCTCCGGCTCACAGGCCGAGCGCCACCCGGTCGGCAAGGCGGTCCTGCGCAGCAGTGGCGGGCTGGTCCGGCTGGCCCGGGCACAGAGCGCTTCGTGTTGATCACTCCGGAGGCGCACGAGGTCCAGGGCGCCCGCCAGAGCCGCCTGACCGTGGCGCACTGGGCGGGCGAGCGCCGTACGACCCTCCTCACGCGTTCACCGGCACCCGGCGGAGCTACGGCAGCTTCACGAACGGCGACAGGAACGCGCGTGCGCCGGCGGTGTCCAGGCGGTACGACACGTTGGTCGCGTAGCACGGGGTGTCGCCCGTGATCGTGGTGGCGGCCAGGACGTTCCTGCCGTCGATCACCGCGAAGTTGGGGCCACCCGAATCGCCGTAGCAGGCGCCGCCGTTGCCCTGCGGGGCGGTCATCGCGAGGCGCACCCACGCCTTGTTGAGGGCGTCGAACGTGACGGGTGCCTTCATGCGGACGCCGCCGCCGGGGTGGGTCTGGCCGCCGGGGCCGTTCACGGCCTCCTGGGTGCCGAACCCGGCGACGAACCAGTCGGTGGAGTTGAGGCCCTGCGCGCCGAGCGCGTCGAGTTGGCCGGCGGTCGGCAGTGTCGCCGGCGTGAAGGTCCAGCGGGCCCTGACCTGTGCGGCGGGCAGTTCGATCACGGAGATGTCGTGCGGGTCGGACGCGGGCCCGGGGTAGTCGGGGTGGCTGTGAGCGGTGCCCTGGACGGCGACGGCGTTCGCCTGTGCTGCCGGGTCACCTGGGTACTTCTTCGCGGCGGCGTCGAGCCCGGACTGCACGTCCTGGTCCAGCGACACGTAGAACTTCACGTTCTCCGGCCAGTCGGTGGTGCAGTGCGCGGCCGTCAGGAACGTGTCCGCGTCGATCATGGTGCCGGAGCAGACCCAGTCGACCCGGTCCGGGGTCGCGGGGTCGTCGTCGTTGTCCCACGTGGCGACGAGCGCGCCGACCTCGGTGCGCTCGGGAGCGGGCGTCGCGTTGTAGGAGTTGATGGCCGAGGACGGCAGTGCGGTGGTGAGCACGGCCGCACAGGCCGCCGCGGTGACGGCGGTGGCGCGAATCGCAGACAAAAGAACTACCCCTTCTGCAGGTGGGAGCGGGTGTTCTCCTGTGGGAGGTGCGCCAAGTGAAGCGCCTGGGGCGGGCTACGGCAAGAGCGGGGAGCAACCATGAGAAAAGGGTCTAGGGCTCGGCCCGCCGCGTCCCCGCCAGCAACTCCCGTAGCAGGACGGCCAGTTGACCGGCCTTTTCGGCGTCGAGGGTGTTCAGGGTCTCCGTCTGGACGGCCAGGCCCGCGCCGACCGCCTCGTCGATCAGCCGCAACCCCTTCTCGGTCAGGGTCACTTGGAGGCCTCGGCGGTCGTGCGGGTCGGGGGAGCGGCGGAGCAGTCCGGCCCGTTCCAGCTTGTCCAGGCGTCCGGTCATGCCGCCCGTGGTGAGCATGAGCGTGGCCGAGAGCCGACGGGGCGAGAGGGCGTAGGGGGCGCCGGCGCGGCGCAGGGTCGCCAGGACGTCGAACTCCCCGCGCGAGATGCCGAACGGCGCGTACGACTTCTCCATCCGGTCGCCCATCGCGCGCGAGAGCCGGAAGATCCGCCCGAAGACCTCCATCGCGGCGGTGTCGAGGTCGGGCCGCACCTCCGCCCACTGGTCGATGATCGCGTCGACGGCGTCTCGTTCGCTCATGGGTCGAGTATCGGGCGGGGGATGGTCGCCCGCAAGAAAGTGGCTTGACGATAAGTAGCTTAGAGCTAAGCTACTTATCGTCGACCTACTTCGAAGGGTGCCTCCCATGGTCAGTTCAGCAACCGCCGCAAGTCGCCCGGCGCTCATAGTCCTCACCGCCCTCGCCCCCGTCTCCTGGGGCACCACCTACGCCGTCACCACCGAGTTCCTCCCGGCCGACCGCCCTCTCTTCACCGGCCTGCTTCGGGCGCTGCCCGCCGGGCTCGTCCTGCTGGCCCTGGCCCGGGTGCTGCCGCGAGGTGCCTGGTGGTGGAAGTCGTTCGTCCTGGGCGCGTTGAACATCGGCGCCTTCTTCCCGCTGCTGTTCCTGTCCGCGTACCAGCTGCCCGGCGGTATGGCCGCGGTCGTCGGCTCGGTCGGCCCGCTGTTCGTCGCCGGGCTCGCGACGGTGTTCCTGGGCGAGCGTCCGACCGTACGGACGCTGCTGACCGGGATCGCGGCCGCGCTCGGCGTCAGTCTGGTGGTACTGAAGGCGGCCGGGGCGCTCGACCCCGTGGGCGTGCTGGCCGCCCTCGCCTCGACCGCGTCGATGTCCACCGGCACGGTGCTGACGAAACGCTGGGGGCGTCCGGCGGGCGTAGGCCCGCTGGCGCTCACCAGCTGGCAGCTGACGGCAGGCGGACTGCTCATCGCGCCCGTCGCCCTCCTCGTCGAAGGCGCGCCGCCCGCGCTGGACGGCCGGGCGGCCGCCGGCTACCTCTACCTCGCGCTGGCGAACACGGCCGTGGCGTACTGGCTCTGGTTCCGCGGCATCGGCCGCCTCACCGCCACCCAGGTCACCTTCCTCGGCCCGCTCTCCCCACTGACCGCGGCCCTCGTCGGCTGGGCGGCCCTCGGCCAGGCCCTCACGGCGGTCCAACTGGCGGGCATGGCACTGGCGTTCGGGGCGACGGTGGCGGGGCAGCTCGGCTCGCGCCCCGCACCGCCGGTCTCCACCACCTCGCTACGGCGCGAGGCGGAACGGGGCTCGCGGCCGGGGGTGTTCGCGCGGACGCGGTAGCCGGCGTCACGGCGTTCCCGTGTGACGCGTTGTGCGGGCCCGGTGCGACCGTCGCGTCCGGGCTGCCGCTGCGCCGGTGACGACGTCGCCCCAGATCGACGCTCCGACGCGCTGACATGACACCCGAATGGTTACTGTCCGTAGTGCATGTGTCGCAATCCGTGTATTCCTTGGGTCCATTCCGGGATATGAACGTGGCACCGACTCGCCCCAGGGGCGCCCGTCGAGCATCCACTCCCACTACCTGCACGAAGATACGGAGAACTGCATGCGACGCGTGTTCAACACCGCGCTCATGACTCTCGCAGCATCTGCCATCGGCATCTCGACCGCGACGGCCGTGAGCCCGCACTTCGTCGGCGACGTCACCTGCACCAAGTCCCTCAGCGCCGGACTCCAGTGCAGTGGCAAGGCCGCCGGTCTCGGCAACACCCCCACCGACGCCTTCCTCACGGCGTCCTCCGTCGAGGCCGAGTACGTGTGCATCAACTACGGCGGCAACGTCGCCCCCGGCCAGGGCACCGAGTTCCAGGACGTGAAAGGCCCCGTCCAGCACATCACCCCGCACAACGGCCAGATCACCTTCCGGAACGTGAAGATCCCGCCACCGGCGACTCCCTCGCCCAGCGAGGTGTGTCCCAACGCGAACTGGCGTGTCAGCCTGATCCACCTCACCTTCAACGACGTCGAGCTGCACCTGCAGCAGAACGGCCAGGACATCCTGACGAAGGACCTCGGCGACATCGACCCGTGATCTGTCCGGGACTTGACGGTTCGGAGGGCCTTCCCATTCCGGGAGGGCCCTCCGGCCTTTACCGCGCACAGCAGGTCAGCCGGGATGACCGGCGCGGTCATCGCGAGGCAATCCCGAGTACTGCGTTTTTCCCGGGGGCGGTCGACCGATGAGCGGCCGGGGTCCGAGGAGAAGCCGGCCGCCGTCGACACCGCCTACGCCTGCGCTGCCTGCGCGTCCGCCGCCTGCGCCTTCAGGGCCCGCTCGACGCCCGAGCGGGACTCCGAGACCAGGCGACGCAGGGCCGCGTTGGGCTCGGCGGACGCCAGCCAGGTGTCCGTCTTCGTGAGCGTGTCCTCGGAGACCTGGATCGACGGGTAGAGGCCGACCGCGATCTGGTGGGCGATCTCGTGCGAGCGGGACTCCCACACGCCCTTGGCCGCCGCGAAGTACTTGTCCGTGTAGGGCGCGAGAAGTTCACGCTGGTCGGTCTGGACGAAGCCCGAGATGACCGCCTCCTGCATGGCGTTGGGCAGCTTGTCGGACTCGACGACCGACGCCCACGCCTCCGCCTTGGCCTCCTCGGTCGGGCGGGCGGCCCGGGCGGTGGCCGCGTGCCGCTCGCCGGCCGCCGTCTTGTCCCGCTCGTACTCGCCCGCGATCTCCGCCTCGTCGAACCGGCCGACCGCCGCGAGCCGTTCCACGAACGCCCAGCGCAGCTCGGTGTCGACGGCCAGACCCTCGACCGTCTGCGTACCCTCCAACAGCGCGTCCAACAGGTCCAGTTGCTCCGGAGTCCGGGCCGTCGCCGCGAACGCCCGCGCCCACGCCAGCTGGTGGTCGCTGCCCGGCGCCGAGGCCCGCAGGTGGGCGAGCGTGGCGTCGGTCCAGCGGGTCAGCAGCGCCTCGCGGGCGGTCGGGTCGGCGTACAGCTCGATGGCCAGCTTCACCTGCCGCTGCAGCGACTGCACGACACCGATGTCGGACTCCTTGCCGATGCCGGACAGCACCAGCGACAGGTAGTCGCGGGCCGCGAGTTCCGCGTCCCGGGTCATGTCCCACGCCGACGCCCAGCACAGGGCGCGCGGCAGCGACGACTCGAAGTCGCCGAGGTGCTCGGTCACGAAAGCGAGCGACTGCTCGTCCAGGCGGACCTTGGCGTACGACAGGTCGTCGTCGTTGAGGAGGATGACATCCGGGCGGCGCTTGCCCAACAGCTGTGGTACGACTGTCAGTTCGCCGTCGACGTCGAGCTCGACGCGCTCGTCGCGCAGCAGCTTGCCGCTGTCGTCGTCGAGGCCGTACAGGCCGACGGCGATGCGGTGCGGGCGCAGCGTCGGCCGGCCCTTCGCGCCCGCCGGGAGGGCCGGGGCCTCCTGACGGATGGCGAAGGAGGTGATGACACCGTCGGCGTCGGTCTCGATCTCCGGGCGCAGGACGTTGATACCGGCCGTCTCCAGCCACAGCTTCGACCAGGTCTTCAGATCACGCCCGGAGGTCTCCTCCAGCGCGCCGAGGAGGTCGGAGAGACGGGTGTTGCCGAACGCGTGCCGCTTGAAGTACGCCTGCACGCCCGCGAAGAACTCGTCCATGCCGACGTACGCGACGAGCTGCTTCAGTACGGAGGCGCCCTTGGCGTAGGTGATGCCGTCGAAGTTGACGAGCACGTCGTCGAGGTCGCCGATCTCGGCCATGATCGGGTGGGTGGACGGCAGTTGGTCCTGCCGGTAGGCCCACGTCTTCATGGAGTTGGCGAAGGTGGTCCAGGAGTGCGGCCAGCGCGACTGCGGGTGGTAGGCCTGGCAGGCGGCCTCGGCGTACGTGGCGAACGACTCGTTCAGCCACAGGTCGTTCCACCACTCCATGGTGACCAGGTCGCCGAACCACATGTGGGCCAGCTCGTGCAGGATCGTGGAGGCCCGCGTCTCGTAC
This sequence comes from Streptomyces sp. JLBG701, assembly GCF_058544905.1. Classification (NCBI taxonomy): domain Bacteria; kingdom Bacillati; phylum Actinomycetota; class Actinomycetes; order Kitasatosporales; family Streptomycetaceae; genus Streptomyces; species Streptomyces sp. JLBG701. The sequence goes on along the minus strand of NZ_CM178588.1, from coordinate 4,054,554 downwards.
GCGGCGTCCGTCACCTTCGACCGGAACACGTACTGGTCGCGGATGGTCACCGCGCCCGCGTTCTCCATCGCGCCCGCGTTGAACTCCGGCACGAACAGCTGGTCGTACTTCTTGAACGGGTACGCGTAGTCGAACTTCTCCTGGAACCACTCGAAGCCCTGCCGCGTGACCTCGAAGATGGCGTCGGAGTCGAGGAACTCGGCCAGCGAGGGCCGGCAGTAGATGCCCAGCGGCACGGACTGCCCGTCCTTCTCGTACACGCTGTGGACGCTGTGGTACGGGCCGACGATCAGTGCCGTGATGTACGACGAGATCCGCGGCGTCGGCTCGAAGGCCCAGGTGTCGTCCTTGGGCTCCGGCGTCGGCGAGTTGGAGATGACCGTCCAGCCGGTCGGCGCCTTCACCGTGAACTTGAAGGTGGCCTTCAGGTCCGGCTGCTCGAAGCTCGCGAACACCCGTCGCGCGTCCGGGACCTCGAACTGGGTGTAGAGGTAGGCCTGTTGGTCGACCGGGTCGACGAATCGGTGGAGGCCCTCACCGGTGTTGGTGTAGGCGCAGTCGGCGAGGACGCGCAGGACGTTGCGCCCCTCCAACAATCCCGGCAGGGCGATCCGCGAGTCCTTGAAGACCTCGGCCGGGTCGAGCGCGTCGCCGTTGAGGGTCACCTCGTGGACGGTCGGCGCGACCAGGTCGATGAACGATTCGGCGTCGCTCTCGCTCACGTCGAAGCGCACCGTGGTCAGTGACCTGTAGGTACCGCCCTCCTGCGCGCCGGAGAGGTCGAGATCGATCTCGTACGAGTCAACGGTGAGCAGCTTCGCCCGCTGCTGCGCCTCTTCGCGAGTCAGGTTTGTGCCAGGCACGCGGTCATCTCCTCGTTATGGGTGGGTTCCGTCATCCTTCCATGCGTTGGGGCGCGCGTCCCTGGGGGCTGCGCCCCCAGACCCCCGCTCCGGCCCTGAAGGGCCTTGTCCTCAAACGCCGGACGGGCTGAGATTGCCTGGACCGGCATTGAAGGGTGCTGGTGGTGTCGGCAGCGCCATGTCCGTATTCCGCCGGTCATCCGGTTCCGCCCGCGCCAGCCTGGGACGTATGACGACGTACACCGCACGACCGATCACCCCCGCCACCCTGAAGGACCTCCGCTCCGCTGACGACGCGGGACGCGAGATGGTTCCCATGACGGACGAGGAGGGCGGCGCCCCACTCCGCTGCTGCCTGCGCCGCAGCGCGCCCGGGGAGCGGATCGCCCTCGTCTCCTACGCCCCGCTGCGCCGCTGGGCAACGGAAACGGGCGCCGACCCGGGCGCGTACGACGAGCAGGGGCCTGTCTTCATCCACACGGAGGAGTGCGCGGGCCCGGAGGGCAGCGGCCTGTCATTCACGAACGCCCACCGCACAGTCCGCCGGTACTCGGCCGAGGGGCACATCCTGGGCGGGCGGCTGGTGTCCGGTTCCGAGAGCTTCGACAGCGCCTTCGCCGAGGCGTTCGCCGACCCGCACGTGGCACTCGTCCACGTACGGGCAGTCGAGTACGGCTGTTTCCTCTACGAGGTGCGCAGGCCCTAGCCGCGCAGCTCGGCGGCGACCAGCTCCGCGATCTGTACCGCGTTCAGCGCAGCACCCTTGCGGAGGTTGTCGTTGGAGACGAAGAGGGCGAGACCGTTGTCGACGGTCTCGTCGTTGCGGATTCGGCCGACGTACGACGCGTCCTTGCCGGCCGCCTGGAGGGGGGTCGGGATGTCGGAGAGTTCGACGCCGGGGGCGGTCGAGAGGAGTTCCGTCGCGCGCTCGGGGGAGATGGGGCGGGCGAAGCGGGCGTTGATCTGGAGGGAGTGGCCGGAGAAGACCGGGACGCGCACGCAGGTGCCGGAGACCTTGAGCTCGGGGAGCTCCAGGATCTTGCGGGACTCGTTGCGGAGCTTCTGCTCCTCGTCCGTCTCATTGAGGCCGTCCTCTACGAGGTTGCCGGCGAAGGGGAGGACGTTGAAGGCGATGGGGCGCTTGTAGACCTGCGGCTCCGGGAAGTCGACCGCCCCGCCGTCGTGGGTCAGCTTGTCGGCGTCAGCCACGACCTTCTGGACCTGGCCGTGCAGTTCCGCCACGCCCGCGACGCCCGAGCCGGAGACCGCCTGGTAGGTGGTGGCGACGAGGGCTTCGAGGCCCGCCTCCGCGTCCAGTACCTTCAGCACCGGCATCGCGGCCATCGTCGTGCAGTTCGGGTTGGCGATGATGCCCTTGGGCCGGTTCGCGATCGCGTGCGGGTTCACCTCGGAGACGACCAGGGGGACCTCCGGGTCCTTGCGCCAGGCCGACGAGTTGTCGATCACTACCGCGCCCTGCGAGGCGACCTTCTCGGCCAGCGCCTTGGACGTGGCGCCGCCCGCCGAGAACAGCACGATGTCGAGGCCGGTGTAGTCGGCCGTCGCCGCGTCCTCCACCGTCACACCGTCCAGCTCCGACCCGGCGGAGCGCGCCGACGCGAACAGGCGCAGCTCGGTCACCGGGAAGGCGCGCTCCTTGAGGATCCTGCGCATGACCGTGCCGACCTGACCGGTGGCTCCGACGATTCCGACCCTCACGGCGACTCCTTCTGCGTGTTCTCTGCGTGTCTGCGGCGTTTCCATGATGCGGCCGACCCGGGTCCGCCTGTCCAATTCTTTGCGCCCTATGCCCGAACCGTGGGACACCCCGGCATGCCCAACGCTCGCGGAACTCCCGCCACACCCCTTCTGAGCTGGATAAATTCGCCCTACGATCGCCCCCGACCGCAAGCTGTGCTGCTTGCCGGAACAGTGTGACGTACGCCTCTGCAGGACCCGGAGAAACTCGGCCGAACGTTTTGGTCCGGAGCGGCGTCATAGGGGAAACGCGGGGACGGGAGGGGTGGCTTTGCTGCGCAGAAAGGCGCGCCGCGGCCAGGGGGACGACGTCATCGACGACCCGCTGGACGCGGCCCAGGAACGCCGGGTGAGAGCGGTGCTCGCACTGGGTGGGGTGCCGCAGGCGGACCTGCTGGACGGGGTACAGCAGGTACGGCTGCGGTTGCTGGAGCGGGCGGCGAGCGGGCGTGAGGCGCCGCGTGACGTGTCCGCGTGGGCGGCGGTCGTCGCCTCGAACCTGGCCATGGACTGGCATCGGGCCAAACGCCGCCAGGATCGCCTGGGGGAGCGGCTCGCCTCCCTGCGTCAGCCCACGGCGCACCCCTCCGGCGAGGAGTCCAGCGTGCTCTCCGTGGCCGTCGCCCAGGGCCTGGACGAGCTGCCCGACGCCCAGCGTCAGGTCGTCGTCCTGCGCTTCTTCGCCGACCTGCCCGTCCGGGGCATCGCCGAGGAGCTCGGCATCCCGGAGGGCACGGTGAAGAGCCGCCTGCACACGGCGGTACGGGCTCTGCGCGCCCGCCTGCACGAGGACGAGGTGGTGTGACGTGTCCGCCGACAACGAGAACCAGGAAAGCAACGAGAACCGGGAAAGCAACGCGTACGACGGCATGGACGCGCTGATGGCCGCCATCCTCGACGAGCCGCTGCCCGAGGACGCCCGCGCGGACGGCGCCCTCATCGCCGAACACCGGTCCGCGATGGCCGATGTGGCGCTGCTGCGGGAGCAGTTGGCGATCATCGGGGACGCGCTCGCCGACCCCTCGGTCGAGGAGCCCGAGCCGGAACCCGCGCCGGAACCGGTCGTCGTCCGGGTACGGCGGTCCCGTGCCCTGCGCCGTGGGTTCGCCACCGTCTGCGGTCTCGCCGCCGCCGGTGCCGTGGTCTCCGGACTGGGGTGGCTCATGGCCACCGGGGGCAGCGGGGCCATGAGCAGCAGCGACAGCGACTCCGGGAGTAGCGCGGACAAGGGGACGGTGTCCGGCGGCAGCCCGGAAGCTGCCATGCAGGACGGGCGGGCGAACTACCTCGCCTGCGCCCGCCTCGTCGCCGAAGGCACGGTCACCGACGTCGAACAGGTCCCCGGCACCGCCCAGGACCGCGTCACCCTGCACATCACCCACTTCTACAAGCCGGAGACGGGCAAGGACGAGGTCGTCTTCGTGATGCCGGAGGAGCTCGCCCGCTTCGACGAGGGGGACAAGGCCCTGATCGGCCTCCCGCGCCGCTCCGCCACCCCGGACGTGTGGGCCATCGGGGAGAAGGACATCGCCACCGAACGGAAGTGGATCGTCCGGGCGCTGCCCCAGTCGAGGTCGATGACGTGCGACTGACCGGAAGAATCGCGGCAAGGGTCGCGGCGGCCACGGCCGTCGCCGCGCTGCTGGGCACGGGCACGATGTATCTCGTGGCGCACAACGGCACCGTCGGCGGCGGCTCCGAGCCCCTGCTCACCCCCGAGGGGCTGATCGCCTGCGCCCGTGCCGTCGCCGAGGGCACGATCGAGCGGGTCGAACCGCTGGGCGGGGACGAATACCGGGTGGTGCTCGACGCCGACCGCTACTACAAGCCGGCGGACGGGCAGGGGCGCCTGACCTTCGACACCGGTTGGTCGCCGCACCCGGACTACTTCAAGGCTGGGGAACGCATGCTCGTCGTGGTGTCGAGCCTCCCCGACGAAGGGCCGGAGACCTACCGCGAAAGTGACGCCGGGGAGCTGGAAAGGGGGCGCCAGTGGATCCAGGCCGCGCTGCCGGGATCCCGGGGCGCCACCTGCGACGGCCCCGGCTGACCCCCGTACACGGCGAAGGGCGGGCGCCCGTACGGACGCCCGCCCCCATAGCCGTAGGAACTACGACTGCCGTAAGAACTACGGCGTGACCGTTTCGATCTTCACGTTGCCGAAGCCCGCGACCGTGCCGCGGGCGTTCACCAGCTGGACCTGGCCGAAGAACTCGCGTCCCTCGGGGGCGGCCGCGGCGGCGGTGACGCTGCCGGAGACCGTCGTGGACTCGCCCGTGCCCAGGTTCACCGGCGTCGACTCATCGACGGTGACGGTGCCGAGGGTGGTGGAGTAGAACACGTCCAGGTAGTCGTACGCGGTGGAGCCGGACGGCACCGAGTAGCCCACGACCTCGATGGTGTACGTACCGGCGGCCGGCGAGGCGACCGAGACGGCCTCCTCCGAGTCGCCGTCGGCGGACTGGCCGACGACCGCGCCGTCGGCGTCGTACACCGTCAGGTCGAGGTCGGCGGCCGTGTCGGAGACGTTGCCGATGGAGACGTCGAGCGACGTGGCGCCCTCGGGCACCTCGACCGTGGTGGTCTGGGTGGCCGCGTCCGCGATCGTCGGCCGGGCCGACTTGGAGGAGCCGAGCGCGCCGCCGACGAGCTTGCCGTCGATCGCCGCGAAGTTGTTCGTCACCGTCCAGGACGCCTCGGCCGGCACGCCGACCTTGGCCTCGGGCACGGTCACGGTCTCCGGGTCGAAGGCCGCGCCGAGCACGGTGACGTTCACCTTGTACGGGTTGTCGAGCAGCGGCGACGTACGACGCGACTCGACCTCGATCTCCCAGACACCGGCCTGCGGGTCCGCGTACGCACGCACGTCGGGCTTGCAGCCGTTGCCGGCGAGGTAGTTGTTGTAGCAGTACGGGGTGCCGGTGTTGTCGACCGGAACGCCGTACGGGTGGATGGCGATGAACCGGGTCTGGCTCTTGTCCGCGAGCCCGCCGATCGCGACCTCAAGGGACTTGGCGCCCTCGGGGACGGTCACGAAGTAGGACTTCGAGCTGTTGCGCTGGATCGAACCCGACGCGGAGAACGTGTAGTTCACCGGGGCCGAGACCACGACCGTCGTCAGGATCTGCTGGTCGACGCCCTCGGTCCTCGGGTCGTCGACCTCCAGGCTCGCGCTCTTGATGCCCTTGTCCTTCGGCGCGGCCTGCACCTTGACGGTGACCGGGGTGTTCAGCGGCAGGCCGATCACGTCGGAACCGAGGATCTTGAAGGTGTCGCCGGCGTTGTTCCGGAAGTACAGCTCGTGCTTGATCGCCTTGTCGGCGCCGGACGTACGGGTGATGGTGACCTCGTACGTCTTCTTCTGGCCGGCCTTGAGGCCGCCCTCACGGTCGTAGAGACCCGTGCCGTAGCCCGGGGTCTCCAGGAACTGGTCGATCGCGGTGTCGACCGGGGCCTTCACCGTGTACGTGTGGGCGGTGGCGTGGTCGAGGATCGAGTCCCAGGCGTCCACGATGTTGATGCGGCCCGCCCCCTCCTCGTACGCCTGCACCGCCGTGATGTGGTCGGCGGTCGAGGTCAGCGCGGTGCGCAGGGTCGCCGGAGTGAGGGCGATGCCCTTCTGCTTGGCGGCGCTCAGCAGCAGCGCGCTGGCGCCCGCGGCCTGCGGGGACGCCATCGAGGTGCCCTGGAGCATCGAGTAGCCGGCCGGCAGCGTGTAGCCCGCCTCGGCGACCGGGCCGCCGGGCAGCCAGGTCTGGGTGGTGTTGATCGCGGCGCCGGGCGCGACGAGCGTCGGCGTGAAGCCGCCGTCCTCACGCGGGCCCCGGGAGGAGAAGGGCAGCAGCGCGTACGACTTCGACACGGCCGAGCCGTAGTTGGCCGCCCAGGTCGCCTTGGAGATACCGGCGCCGACCGAGATGACCTTGTCGGCCAGACCGGGGTCGCCGATGGTGTTGGCACCCGGGCCGGAGTTGCCCGCGGAGATCACGAGCTGGACGCCGTAGTCGTCGATGAGGCGCGTGTACAGCTCGGCGCGCGCGTTGTTGCCGTCGTTGAGGGCCGGCAGGCCACCGATCGACATGTTGACGATGTCGACACCGCGCTTGGTGACGAGGTCGATCATGCCCTCGGTGAGCGCGATGTTGGTGCAGCCGCCGGACCAGGTGCAGGCACGGGACGACACGATCTTCGCGCCGGGCGCGGCACCGTTCATCTTGCCGCCGAACAGGCCGTTGGCGGCGGTGATGCCGGCGACGTGCGTGCCGTGCTCGGACTCGATGACGCCGATGTTGACGAAGTCGCGCTTCTGCCCGACCCAGTCGCCGCCGTAGGGGTCCATCGGGACGTCCTTGCGGATCTCCACGACGAACGGCTGGCGCTCCACGACGTCGGTCGCCGGGTTGTCGGTACCGAAGTAGCCGACCTGGAACCCGTCCTTGTACGGCTTCATCGACGTGTCGTCGCTGAAGTCGTAGTTGTTGTTGAGGTCGAGGGTGACCGTGCCGGTGGCCGCGTCGTACAGCACACCCCACGTGTCGGTGGTGTCGCCGTCCCGGTTCGCGTCACCCGCGGCGTCGCCGCCGGTGGTGGCGGACTCGCGGAACAGGCTGACCTGGTACGACCCGGCGGGCGCCGTCCAGGTCCGGCCGCCGTAGGTGAAGCTGGGGCCGGCCACCGAGGTGACCATCGGACGCCAGGTGGCGTCGCTGTCCAGGATCGGGTCGGTCGCCGTCACCCAGTCGACGATCTTCCGCTCACCGGTGGTGGTCTTCTGCAGCGCGGGGTGCGCGAGGTCCACACCGGAGTCGAGGATGCCGATCGTGATACCGCGGCCGTCCGCCTTCGGGTGGTCCTCCACGAAGTCGACGGCACCCGTCTCGAAGGACGGGTTGTACGGGTTCTCGGCGGGCGTGCTCGCGCTGGGCCCGGAGTAGGTGGCGGCCGTCGAGACGTTGGCCGCCTTCTTCGCGGTGTCCGCGGTCGGCGTCGGATCGTCGAGGGCGATCTCCTGCCGCAGGTCGATGCCGTGCACGGAGGAGAGCTTGACGGCGGCGGCGATGGCCGAGTCCGCCTTGGCGGTGGGGACGGTGGCACGGACGTAACCGAGCTTGTCGTACGTCTGGCCGACCGAGCCGCCCTTGACCGCGTCCAGCTCCTCGGCGACCTGCTCGGTCTTCCCGGGGGCGGTGGCGATCATCATCGTGACGTTCTTGTCGCCGGCCGCCTTGGCGTCGGCGAGCAGGTCGGCGTCGTCCGAACCGAGCTTGTCGTCCGCCGACTTGACGGCGGCGTCGGCCACGGCGGACGGGTCGTCCACGGAGAAGGCCATGGGTATGGGCCCCGCCGCGGAGAGCGCGGCCACCAGGCCGGCGGCCACGGCTATCCGTGCCACACGTCTCGCGCCCGATATCGGTTCGCGCTGGGGGGTGAGGGTCATCGGCATCCCTTGTAGGTAAAGGAACGAACGGGTGGCGGCCGGGGCTGATCGGTCCTGGTCGCTGTGGTCCGGAATGCAACCCCGGACGGTCGCACAGCTTTACGCATGGGAAGGATGTTTAGGGAGAGTTGACCGAATCGATATGGCCGAATGGGGAAACCCCTCTATCTCCTTTGGGGAGATGAGTTGCGAAAGGTGCAAATCGTCCAGAAGGTGAGCCGTGGGGCGTAAGCGGTTGCTGTCCTGGGCTAACTTCCTTTCGTGCGAAGGACTTTGAGGGTGGCGGCCTACGCCATATGCGTCCGCGACGACCAGATCCTGCTCGCCCGCTCACCCGCCCCCGACGGCACCCCCGAGTGGGTCCTGCCCGGCGGCGGCATGGAACACGGCGAGGATCCCTACGACACCGTCCGCAGAGAGGTGGAGGAGGAGACCGGCTACCGGATCGAGGTGACGGGCCTCCTGGGAGTGCACTCCTTCCACCGCACCTTCCTGCACCGCTTCGGCCGCAAGTCCGACCACCAAGGTCTACGGCTCTTCTACGAAGGCCGGGTCACCGGCGGCGAGTTGCGCAACGAGATCGGCGGCTCAACGGACCTGGCGGCGTGGCGGGACCTGGCGGACGTACCCGGGCTGGCGCAGGTGCCGATGGTCGATATCGGTCTGCGGCTGTGGCGCGAACGGCCGCCGGCGGGGCGGGTCGGGGGCGGTTCGTGAGGGGGGTGGAATAGCTTCAGTACCCAGAAAGATGAACGCGGAGTGACCCCCTCCCGGCCGTTCGCCCAGCGCTCGGGGGCGCGCAGGGTAGTCCAAGATCGACGTACGGTGATCGGCGCTGCGCGTTGCCGCCTCGTTTACGCGCAGGTCACCCCGGCTGCCAACGATCCAGTGAGAGCGGGATGTTCGCGCAAGCGATCGCCCGCGCCCACTGTCGACGCGTTCGCACTCGGGGAGACCGCGCCATGTCGCGCATACGCTCTGTCGCCAGCTCCGCGCTGGGGGTCAACCGCCGTACCCTTCTCGCCGCCACCGGGGCGGTGTCCCTCTCCGCAGGCGTCGGTTACGCCCTGCGGCCCACCGACAGCCAGGCCGCCACCACCAACGCGACCGCCGCCGAGGCGCCGGTCGCCGCCGCCCGCAAGGCGGACCCGGTGGCCCTCGCCCCCTACACAAGGGGCACCACCCTCTCCACCGTCGCCGCCGCCCGCACCTCCTCCGGCTACCGTCGCCTCGGCAACGGCCCCGGCTGGAAGCGCGTCGTGCGCAGCGAGTTGGCCGCACCCAAGGCCGGCCGGGCGTCCCGCCGTACCGCGCTCGCGGCGTTCGTGCAGCTCACCGACCTGCACCTGATGGACAGCCAGCACCCGCTGCGCCTCGAATTCCTGCGCTCTACGGACATACACGCATGGCGCCCGCACGAGGCGCTCTCGGTCCAGGGCGCGATCTCGCTCGTCGAGCGCGTCAACGCACTACGCGGAGCCCCCGTCACCGGCTCCCCGCTCCACTTCGCAATGACGACCGGCGACAACACGGACAACAACGCGAAGACCGAGCTGGACTGGTTCCTGAAGGTCATGAGCGGCGGCCGAATCGCCCCCAACTCGGGCGACCCGCGCCACTACGAGGGCGTCCAGAACAGCGGCCTCAAGGCGTTCTGGCAGCCGGACTCGACGACCCACGACGCCGACAAGCAGCGCGGCTTCCCGCACATCGAGGGCTTCCTGGCGGCGGCGATCCGCGAAGTCCGGAGCCCCGGCCTGAACCTCCCCTGGTACTCGACGGTCGGCAACCACGACGCCATGCCGCTCGGCACCTACGGTCACGGCGAGTCCTTCCTCACCGAGTTCGCCGTCGGCGGCAAGAAGCTGATGAACATGTCCGCCGCCGACGCCAAGAAGCTCCAGGACGCCATCAAGAGCTCCAAGGACCCGGTCGGCATCGAGTACCGCGACCTGATGAAGGCCCACGCCCGCGACCTGCGCTCGGTCACCCCGGACGAGAACCGGGCCCCCTTCACCGCCGTCGAGTACGTGAAGGCACACCTGGACCCGGCCTACCTGGGCCAGGGCCCGGTAGGCCACGGCTACTCCTCGGCGAACGTGGACGAGGGCACCCAGTACTACACCTTCCGCATCGCCGACGACGTCATCGGCATCAGCCTCGACACGACGGACGCGGGCGGCCACTACGAGGGCTCGATCGGCACGGCCCAGCTGAAGTGGCTGGACAGGACCCTCCGCCAGAACAAGGACTCGTACGCGGTCATCTTCAGCCACCACACCAGCGAGTCCATGGACAACACCCGCCGAGACCCCGCCCACCCGGCGGAACGCCGCCACAACGGCGCCGAGGTGATCGCCCTCCTCGGCAGCCACCCCAACGTCCTCGCCTGGGTCAACGGCCACATCCACCGCAACGCCATCACCGCCCACTCGGCTCCCGACGGCCGCTCCTTCTGGGAGATCAGCACGGCATCCCACGTCGACTACCCCCAACTCGCCCGCGTCATCGAGCTGGTGGACAACAAGGACGGCACGCTGTCGATCTTCACGACGTGCGTGGAATCGGCGGCTCCGCACGCCACGGACTTCACGGACCTGTCGCAGACGGGGCTGGCGGCTCTGTATCGGGAGCTGTCATACAACGCGCCGGGTGCGCGGACGGACCTGTCGGGCGAGGCGAAGGACCGGAATGTGGAGCTGGTGCTGAAGAAGGGTTGAGAGAAGAGGGGTTGAGAGAAGAGGGGTTGAGAGAAGAGGGGTTGAGAAAGGGCCGAATCCCGCTCAACCGGCGTACAGAACTCAACCTTCGTGGATAGTCGCTGTGTCCCATCCCTCGACCGAGCAGAGTGGCTCGGCCGACGGATGGGGGAAGACATGCACGTACGTACGATCCTGGTGGGGGCGACGGCGGTAGTGCTGTCGGCGACGGTGCTGGCGGGCCCGGCGATGGCGGCGTCGGCTGGTCACGGTCAGGGGGAGGGCCACGAGGCGACCCGTCGGGCCATGGAGGCGGCGGTCAAGGACGGCGTGCCTGGTGTGACGGCGACGGTGAGGGACGGCCGGGACAGGTGGTCGGCGACGACGGGCGTGGGCAACTTGGAGACGGGCCAGGCACGTTCGACGCACGACCGCTACCGCGTGGGCAGCATCACGAAGACCTTCGTGTCCACGGTGATGTTGCAGTTGGAGGCGGAAGGACGCCTGTCGCTGGACGACAAGGTGGAGGAATGGCTGCCGGGAGTGGTGAGGGGTAACGGCCACGACGGCCGGGACATCACACTCCGCCAGCTCCTCAACCACACGAGCGGCATCTTCAACTACACGGAAGACGAGACGTTCGTACGGACGTACTTCCTCAAGGCCGGCTTCCTCGAGCACCGTTACGACACGAAGAGCCCCGAGGACCTGGTAGCGATCGCCATGTCCCACAAGCCCAACTTCGCGCCGGGCACGAACTGGAGCTACTCCAACACGAATTACGTCCTCGCGGGCATGGTGATCGAGAGGGTCACGGGGGACTGGTACGGCGACGAGATCGCCGACCGCATCCTTGAACCCCTCGGCTTGCACGCGACGTCGGTCCCCGGCACGAGCGTCACGGTGCCTGGGCCCAGCAGCCGCGGCTACGGCAAGCTGGCGGAGACGACGACGGGCCCGACGTACGACGTGACGGAACTGAACCCGTCCCTGGCATCGGCGGCAGGCGAGATGATCTCGGACTCGTCGGACCTGAACCGCTTCTACGGGGCCTTGCTGGGCGGCAAACTCCTCCCGCCGAAGCAGCTGAAGGAAATGAAGACGATGGTGACAGCCGAGGGCCACCCCAACGCCGGCTACGGCCTCGGCCTCATCGAACGCACACTGAGCTGCGGCGTCCACGTCTGGGGGCATGACGGCGGCATCCACGGTTCGTCATCGGTGGCGGTGACTGCGGGGGATGGGCGGCACTCCCTGGCGTTCAACTTCAACGGGGACTGGGGTGGGGATGCGGAGGCTGTGGTGGAGGGGGAGTTTTGCGGAGGGGGTGAGTGATCCCGCAGGGGTGATGCAGTGGGCGCGTGATGGATCCGTAGCCTTTCAGGCCTCGCCGACAAATCTCCATCCGAGGCCACTGACGTGGTTGAACACGCGCGTATCCGATGGGCGATGGTGTACGGGGGTGCAGATTCGCGTTGTTGCCCTCCTGCGAAGGCAGTGAGCCGATAGGAGGCGCCAACCCGGTGACGGTTTCCATGTACTGGGTCATCATGGCGATATGACGAAGCGTGGGATCAGCCGATTAGAGTCCGCGTTCACTGCACAGCACAAAGTATTCTTGGAGGCGGCCCTTTCACGCTTCCCGGATGCTCCGAAGTCGGTCAGTGAGGTGCTCGCTGCAGCCCCGCAACCCGTGCAACCGGTGATCATCGGTGACTTGCACGCGCCCACCGAAAGCGAACTCACGGCCGTGGCGAGCGCGCTCCAACAGGGATGCGGGGTCGTCCACGTGGTTCCTCGCCAGTTCACGCTGCCGGTTGAGGGCGAGCACCACCCGTTGCTGCGGTTCGCCGCGCGACTCACGTCGCTTGGGGTGATCGGCCATCCGGTGGACCACCCAATGGAGCGGCACTCGGAAGCACGATCCCGGTTCGGCGAGTCTGACGGAACTCTGAAGCTGTACGACCTTCCTATCCCGGAAGGGTTGGACCGGTATCGGGAGCAAGCCGAGACGAGCGACCGATTCGCGGCGCACAACGACGGGCTCGGGTACGCCGGCCTCATCCAGCATGTGATCATGACTCTTGATCGCCCCCCGATGGCGGGTGGCTACACATACTTCCAGAACCTTGTCGCCCTTGCCCCAGCACTAGCCCGCAGTGACCCCGAAGCCTTCGAGGCGCTGTTCCTGCCAGATGCCATTACGGCACTCCGCCCGCGGGGGAAGGGCGCGATTCGGGTAACTTCGCCTGTCTTCTTCATCGGCCGAGCAGGCGCACCACAGGTGTTCTTCCGGATGGCGAGCGGTGAGTATCGGATCGAATGGCGAGACCATCCAGCTCTGGCACGCTCTCGTGCCGTACTGGAGCGTGCTTGCGGCCCCTTTGGGCCAGGATCTCGATTCGTGCACTTCATGCGGCCTGGCGACACGGTTCTCGTCGACAACCGGCAGGTGGTACACGGCCGTACGTCGTTCATCGATACGACCGATTCTGGACGAGTACTTGCCCGTAAGTGGTTCGTTGCGTCCGTGGGAGACGCTGCATACCGGCATGTACCGGGCGTCGCCGTGCACGAGACCTGGGCTGAACTGTTCCCGGGCCGCTTCAGCGGCACAGCCGTCGAGGGGGAGTGGCACTACGACCCGACGCTCCGGGATAATGCGCGGGTCGACTGACCTGACGCATGGCCGGATTGGTGTCAATAAAACGCGTGATGACTGGCGAGCTGAGGTTCGGTCAGCTGCGCCAGGCCAGGATCGTGCGGGGCTTGGCAGACGGCGGCGAATGGGCATTCGCCTGTGCGGGCTTGCTCAATCACGTGGGCGACCGGCTTGTCAGGGCGTGCCGGTCCGGAGCAGCGGGGCGTCTCGCGATCGCAGTAGGAGCGGCCGATCTGCCACTCGATCTCGTTGATGTCTCCGAGTGTCAGCCCGGCAGCCTTCGCGGTGCAGCGCATGGCATCCTCAACCGCCACACGTAGGGTTGTGACGCTGTCGAGGTCACTAGCGCGACCTGCATGCGCCCCGAGCCAACGCTCATCCTCGTGTGTGACACGTCCCGTGCGCAAGTAGAGCCGGATGAGGTGGTACTCAATCGCCGGGAGCAACTCGTCTGGGTCGGTAGGGGCGATGATGCCGAACCTGAGCAACTGCTGTACGAAGACACGCGACTTCTTACGACGCGGGTCAGAGTGGAAGGGCCCCAGTCGATCCAGGGCTGAGTAGATCCCCAGCGGGCCGCCGAGTCGGTGTGGGCCGGAACGGAGGCGGAGGCCGTCAAGGACCCCACCATCCTCGGCAAAGGCAGCAGCCACAGAGGTGAACATGCCATGGCGACGGGGCAGATCACGCACGGTGTCCGCGAACGCCTCTCCGAATTCGTTGACGAACTCGTTCCTGGTCAAGGCAGCAAGTCTGCTCGGAGTGAACCGCTTCGCTCCGCCCTTTGCCGCGTTCATCAAGTGGCCTCGCAGCCGGTCCCAGTTCGTCGCGTGGCAGACCGCCGCAGCCAGGCATTCCACCAACACGGCCATCGGAGGGTCGGCAGCCAGGGGATGTGACTCGCGTGGTAGCGCCATGCCACGCAGCGATCTCCCCTGTTCGAAGCAACGCTGCGGCTGCACCAGCCAACTGCCTTGAGTATTGATTGCCCTGCTCCTCAACACGGAGTTCGTGCCCTACTCTTCCAAGGAGGTTCCGAGGCGTCAGGCTATACCTACCGGTGCCGCTGAGACTCGGATCGGTGAGGAGTCGTCAAATCGCTATGCTGAGCGGGGCGGATGCGATTCTCACCGCCTTGATTCTCTTCGCTCTCGCCGCGCTGATGCTCGGTATCCGGAATGTATACACGAGTGCGACAGCGGTTTTTGGCCAGGAATGGGCTCACCATGCGGTCGAGCAGGCCAAGCGTATGCGTAGCCTTCGTGAGGCGCGACGTCGCGTGCGACAAGGCGCCAGCCTTGTCGTGTTGCTCGCCGCTGCGGCCCCGGCTCCCTCTCGGTCAGTTGCGCTGGAGGCTCAGCGTGAACTGGCCAGACGCATCGCTCCCACTCCCGGCGCAGCTGCTCTGATTCACACGATCGAGGACACAGCCTCCCCGTTCCATGGCCGACGCGCGGCGCTGATCGGAATCGGTTCGGGAATATGCGGCGAGCTCGACGTGGCACTTCGCGCAACCGGTCGCCGAGCCGTGGGCGACTGGGCCTTTGCTGTTGATCCCAGGCCGAGCGCGACGCGAAGCGATCGCGTGCTGACCTCGAGCGGGGATGTCTGGAACCAACTCGACACGGCGCTGAGATGGGCACAGCGAGCTATCGAGACCGACCAGGCCGAGTTTCTGGCTGTTCTGCTGCGAACGCCTGTCATGGGCGATTGGCTGCAGGATACGACCATCGACGTGCCTCGCTTGGTCCGAACCCTCTTCGCGCAGCGCGAACACCCGATCTGGCTGACCTTGACCGAGCCAGCCGACCCCACCGCGTGGCCAGATGAGGTCACCCTGACCTTGCCACTGTCAGCGCGGAGTTTCCAGCGCACGCTGCGCCGATCTGGCTTCCGGCCGGCAGTCGCACACGCCCGCACAGGGCGGCGAACTCTACACATGCGATCCGTCGATGCAGCTGGCTTGTTGATTGCAGCTTCTACTCCTCTCTCGGTGCACCCAAGTGAGATGACCTCCGGAGCTGTAACTCGCCGATACAGCGCTGAGATCACCCTCGCCCTGCGCGACGCGGCCAGGGCAGGCGATGCCCATGTGGAGCTTGAGGACAGCGTCAGTCGAGGCCTGCAGGCACTGTTCGACGCCGCCGGTGCCAGGTTCACCACCGGTAATCCCAGCGGTGCTGACTTGCTGCTCCCGATGTCTGTCTACCCCAACCGTCTCATCGCATGGCAGATGCCGGGCCAGAGTGAGCCAGTCTCGTCCCACCGGCCCGTCAGCCCCATGGCCGCACTGCCCTCACGATGGCTGTCCGAGGCATGCGAGAGTCAGGATGAGTCGGTTGCCGCAGCAGTTCTTGCCGATCACGGGCGCGCCTGGATCGAATCGCACAACCTCGACTCCGCTCTGCCGCTTCTGGAACGTGCGCTGCATGCGTTCCCCCGGGGCTCTCGTGCCCACCTCTGGGCCCACTACCTGGTGGCTCTTGACGCAGCACTACGCCTGAGCCGTCCCGACGCGCGATGGTTCGACAACGAACTCTGCTCCCTGGCCGACCACACCGAACTCGGGCTTCTCTACCGGGTCGAGCGCATGGAATTCAGCAGGTTGCGCGGCGACCTTGGCGCCGCCTGCTCCGATCTCAATGCCCTCGCCGACCGACTCAACGACCCGATTGGTGCCGTGAACAGCGCTGACGCTTACGCGCAAGGGACTGCTCGATATGTGGCGGCCAACACGTTGCGGCGCGGAGGACGATACGACCGTGCTCGAGATCTCATCGACGCCGCAGTCGCTTCCTACGACACGGCTGTACCCGCCCACAGAATAGAACTCACGCATGGAACCTATGCGATTGCCGTATGCGACAGCCTCCGCGGCGTTGCATCGGTGCGAGCCACTAACTGGGGAGAGGGGCAAGGTGTCTTCGCGAGCAGCCTGGTCACGCTTGCCAACTCGCATGCGTCGTGGTTCGTGGAGGACTATCAGCGTGCTGTCGACTTTGCCCATCAGGCAAGAACGGGATTCGAAAGCATCGGGTACCAGCGCTACGCGAACCGGGCGCGGGACCTTGCACGGCTCATTTCCGAATGGGCTCGCCGGTCGGGCCGTCTTGTCGATTCAGCTATGGACCAACCCGACGAGCGAGTATGCGAACTTCTGTCTGTTCCCCGTGAGGGGCGCACAGGGCTACTGGTGAACGAGCGTCCTTCCCGCGCGCTCAGCCTCCTCCACTTCGCGGTCTCCTTCGGTGACGAGCCTGACGCGCCTCGAACCGTGGAGCTACCTCAGTACATCGCGATCCAGCCGGATAACAGCTATCTGCTCCGTACCCCGCCGCCGGCGAGTTCCTTCCGCCAGGCCGAACAGGCAATGAGGAACATCTTGGGGGTAGGCACGGGCACTCGGCTGCCACTTAACGCAGACTAGAGCCGCCCGGCGTGCAGGCGAGGCGCGACCGCGCTCGTCCACCCGGGCCCGCAGTGCAACCGACGGGTGTCGTCGGCGGACCTGGGACCCCCGCTTTCCTGGCCGCCCCAACGGTCACGCGAAAACCCCTCGCAGGAGACACGCTCCCACACCTCTACGACGCTTTCGGCTGATCCCGGGAGACGTGGGTGACGAACGGTGTCCAAGCGGACGCGGGGAGGAGGAGGGCGGGGCCGGTGGGGTTCTTGGAGTCGCGGATGGCGATGCTGGGGGTGAGGAGGGCTACCTCGACGCAGTTCTGACCCGCGTCACTGTAGGAGGACTTGAACCAGGCCTGCTCAGAGGCGAGTTCGGGGGCAAGGAAGCGCGGGTGCATGGGCCTACAGCTCTCGTTCTAGTCGGTGCAGGAAGCCGGCGGTGTCCTCGGGAGGCAGTGCCGATGCTGTCATGGCGTCGAAGCGGCGGCTGAACCGGTCGACCTCACGGGGCTTGTCCGAGGTGGAGACGGAGCCCCAAGCACTGTCCGCCTGGACGCGCGGCGGGAGCTCGTTGCCGAAGTCGAGGATCGCGAAGTCGTGGATGGAGCGATAGCTGGGCCGGAATGGCAACACCTGGACAGTGATGTGGTCCCACCCCGACAACTTCTCGATGCGGGCGAACTGTTCACGCATCACATCGGCGCCGCCGAGCGGATATCGCAAGGCGGCTTCGCCCAGGATGACGTGCAGCTTCACGGGGTTCTCCCGGGTGAGGACCTCTTGGCGCTTCATCCGGAGCTCAACGCTACTTCGGATGAACTCCGTCGTGTACTCCTCGATCGGCTTCTGCACCTCGTGCACGGCAAGTGCGTAGCGCTCGGTCTGGAGCAGGCCGTACACCAGGGTGGGGTGGTAGGCCTTCATGGCGTGGGCTTCCGGTTCAAGACCGACGAAGCCCGGCATTCCGGCGGGCAGGAGCCCTCGGTACTGGGTCAGCCAATCCTGTTGATTCGATTCACGGTTGAGGTTGATCAGTGAGTCGATAACCTCTTCGTCGGTCACGCCGTACTTGGCGAGCAGCTTCCTCAGGTCGCCCACGTTACGGAAGTTGAGGGACCCGGTCTCGATTCGCTGCAAGGACGCCTCGGAGATCCGCAGCCCTTGTACCGCCTGCTTACGGGTGAGCCCGGTTCCGTGGTCGCCCCCATTGCAGTTTTCGCGCAACTGACGCAGTTGAAGCCCAAGTTCGAGCCGCTGCGCCGTCCGCCCGCGCTTTGCCGCCATCTGCACCGCCCTCTTGCCGTAGTACGTGTCCGTGGTCATGCTGCGCCGAGTCTGGCACCGTCTGCTGCACCCGCGCAGGTGCTTGTGCAGGTTCCGGCATAGTCCATTTTCTCCACCGCTGAATATTCAAAGCATGTTCGATTGCGGCAGCATGGGCAGGCCGAACACGCTGGTTGGGAACCCGGTCAAGAAGGGACCCCCACCATGCCCACCCTCCTCACCCCCACCTGGTCCATGACCTACCCCATGACCCCTCGCAGCCCACGCCTCGCCCGTCTCCACACCCGCCGCCGACTCACCATGTGGAACTGGCCCGGTGACATCGACGACGCCGTACTCGTCGCCTCGGAGCTCGTCACCAACGCCGTGGTGCACGGCAAGACCATCGGACACGAACTCCTCCTGAAGCTGGCCGTGTTGGAGTGCGGAGGGCTGACAGTCGAGGTGTCGGACCCGGTGCTCGTATTCCCGGAGATCAAGGACGAACCCGACAGTGAGGGCCGCCGGGGTCTCCTCGTCGTCGCTCAGCTCGTTGCCGAGCTCGACTGGTTCCTCCGGCAGGACGTCGGTAAGACAGTCCGCGCCCGCTTTGTCGGTCCCGGCGCGCTGACCAGTCCGTAACCAAAGATGTCGGTATATGAAACGCCGAATTCATCCGCTTGAAAGGTTCGAGCCGCCTGATAACGGCAAACCCGCACTTGACGGGACTGGCTGGAATTCGGTGCAAGGCGGGTGGTCGTATGCGTGCTAGACGCGGACTGCGTGTGCTGTCTGTCTACGAGGGTTTCTTCGCAGGTGGGGCGCGGATCGTGCATACCGATGTCGTGCTGGGGCTGCAGGAAGGCGGCCAGCAGCGACATCACGTTCTGAGTATTCACGGGGAGGTGCTGCGCGAGGCCACCCGGCAGGTGATGGAAGAGAATGCCTCCTATCGGGCGCTCACCTCCGCCGGGGTCGACGTCACCTCGCTGGGGCGCAGCTTCGGGCCCGCCGTGACCGCGCCCGCAGGCTTCAGCGGGCCCGAGCTCGCCGACACGGCCCGTGCGATGGCCGGTGCCGACGTCATCCTGTCCCTCAAGGAGCAGCCGCTGGCTCTCCTCAACCAGGCGGGACTGCCCCGCCGCCCCGTGCTGGTCTGCCTCCATCGCTCGGACCCCGAGAACCAGGGCCCCGCCCTCGACGAGCTGAAGGCGGCCATCGCCGACGGAACCGTCGTCGCCTGCGTCTGTTGCGCCGAGTCGACGCGGGACGCCTACGAGGCCGCCGGTATCCCGGCCGAACTGCTGCACGTCATCCCCAACGGTGTCGACCTGTTCCGCTTCCGGCCCGACTCCGCCCGGCGGGTATCTCTACGCGCGTCCCTCGGGATTCCGGATACGGCGCCCGTCGTCGTCTTCGCCGCCCGCTACGACACCATGAAGAACGTCCCCCTCTTCCTTCGCTCCGCCGCCGCCTGGCTGCGGCGGACGCCCGACGGTCACGTCCTCATGTGCGGCGCCGGCATGTCGGCCGCCAACAACGCCCTGCGCGCGGACATCGCCCTCGCCTTCGAGAAATTCGAAGGAGAAGCCCCGGGGCTCCACCTCCTCGGCGTCCGCCGCGACATGGAGACCATCTACGCGGCCTCCGACGTGGTCGCGCTGACCTCTTCCTGGGGCGAGGCGGCTCCCCTGTGCCTCATCGAGGGCATGATGTGCGGCGCCGTTCCGGTCAGTACCGACGTCGGCGACAGCGCCTCGATCGTTTCCGGCCACGGCATCGTCACCCCGCCCGACCCCGACGCCATCGCCCTGGCCTGGACCGATGCCGTCAACAACCGTGCCGCCTTCACCCCGGCCCTGGTCGCGAGCCGCGAACGTTTCAGCCGCACCCGCATGATCGCCTCGTACGCGGCCCTCATCGACGGCCTCCACGCAGAGGCGACGCTGCCGCCTTTGCCCGACCCTCACTGAGACGCCCGTAAAGGTCACAAGGTCATACGAGGAGGGGCCACCGGCAACCCCCGATGGCCCCTCCTCTCCCTCCTGCTGCCCGCCCCCGTCCGTCACTACCGGGGCAGCACCACCACATACGCCGCCGGTTCGCGGTCGCCGGATGCCATCAGGGCCGTACGGATCACCGCTGCCTGCTGCTCGAACGCGTCGCGGAGTTTCCTGGGCGTGATGTGGACGACCGTGATGCCGAGCCGCTCCAGGTGCTCGCGCTTGCGGGCGTACTCGGACCAGAGGGCGTCCTCGTCCTGGCGGGGGGCGCGGGTGTCCAGCTCGACCGCGACCGCCTGCTCGGGCCAGTACGCGTCCAGGCCGCCCAGGTGGGGGCCGCCGGGGAGGCGGAGATCTACGTTCCACACCGGGTCCGGCAGGCCGTGCTCCTGGACCATCCGGTACAGGCGGTCCTCCGCGATCGCGCGGCCCTCCGCCAGTAGGGAGTCGACCGCGTCCACCACGTGCGGGCGGCCGAGCAATTTCGCGTTGCTCAACTCCCGTACCACCGCGGCCGGTTCACAGTGGCCGCCCCGTACCGCCTCGGTGAGTAGCCGACGCACCGCGCCCGCGTCCGAGAGGTCCGCCACCGCGTCGGCGAGGGCGCGTGGCACCGGTGCGACCGGGAGGCCCGTGACCTGCTGCGGGGTGGGGAGCGCGGCCGTACGGACGATGCGCGCGCAGCCCGTCGCGCGGAGCCGGCGCAGGCGAGGGACGAGGACGTCGATGCGCTCCAGGGACATCAGCGGGGGAGCGGACGTGAAGCCGTGGAGGGTGAGGGCGGCCAGGCCCGTGATCATGGTTTCCGTGTACGTCGGGCGGTGGGGCTCGTTCGCGCTCGGCTGGGACGGGACCGCGGGGGTCGTCTCGCGTGCCGCGTACATCAGGACCGCGTGCAGTCGTTCCTCGCTGGTGGGTGGGCCGGGGTGGAGCAGGAGGACGCCGGGGAGGATCTGCTGCCAGGGGCCGCCGGGACGGCACTGGTCGTTGATCTCGGTGGTGGAGACGCCGTGCGAGCGGAGCTGGGCTGCCGTGAGGACGCGGCGGTGCACCTCGGCGAGGTGGCGGAGGGGGCGGGGGGAGAGCGGGGTGTTGTGGTTCATGACCCGGGGTTTCCCGCGCCCCACCGGCCTCTTAACCGGTGTTACACGCCCGTCGACAAATCCGGACAAGCCCGCACTAAAGGACAGGCGTTCGGTTGCCGAAAACCCCTGGTCCGTACGGGCGAGGACCAGGGGTTACGGCTCCTATTGCCTGAATTCCGTAACGGTGACGGAACACCCAAGCGTGGGCCAGAGGTCGGCAGGAGATCAGCCGAAGGTCAGCCGGTGATCAGTCGGCCTGCCCCGCCGCCGCATCACACGCCTGTCCCCGCAACCCCCGCGCCAGATCGTCCCGCGCCTCAAGGACCAGCCTGCGCAGCGCCGGTGCCGCGTCCTCGTGGGACGTCAGCCAGGCGTCCGTCGCGTCCAGCGTCGCCTGCGAGTGCTGGAGTGCGGGGAACAGGCCGCTGACCACGTCCATGGCGATCTGGATGGACCGGTCCGCCCACAGCCGCTCGATCGCCGCGAAGTACTTCTCCGCGTACGGCGCGAGCAGCTCCCGCTGCGAGGACTGTTCGAAGCCGGCGATGGTCGCCTCTACCAGCGCGTTGGACAGCGCGTCCGACTCCACCACCTGCGCCCAGGCCTGCGCCTTGACCGCCGCCGAGGGGCGGGCGGCGAGGCAGCGGACCTGGTGGCGCTTGCCGGAGGCCGTGTCGTCGCGGGCCAGTTCGGCGGCCAGCGTCGCCTCGTCGGCGACACCGTGCGCGGCCAGCGGTTCCAGGAACGACCAGCGCAGCTCCTGGTCGACGTCCAGACCGTCGATCTTCGCCGTGCCTTCCAGGAGGCCCTTGAGTAGTTGCAGGTCGGCCTCGCCCGACGCGACCGTCGCGAAGAAGCGGGCCCACGCCAGCTGGTGCTCGCTGCCCGGCGCGGTGAGGCGCAGTTCCTTCAACGCGCCCTCGGCGAGCAGCCGTTCGCCCGTCTCGCGCCACTCCGGGGCAGCGTAGTTGACGAGCGCCGAGTTCGCCCACGCGTGCAGCATCTGCAGCACCCCGATGTCGGACTCGCGCCCCGCGAACTTCAGCACCAGGTCCACGAAGTCCCGCGCCGGCATCAGCGCGTCCCGCGTCAGGTTCCACAGCGCGGACCAGCACAGGGCACGGGCGAGCGGGTCGGTGATGTCACCGAGATGACCGCGCAGCGTCTCCAACGACCCCGCGTCGAAACGGATCTTGCAGTACGTCAGATCGTCGTCGTTGACCAGAACGAGCTCAGGCTCCTCGGCTCCCGCCAGCTCCGCCACGACCGTCCGCGCACCGTCGACGTCCACCTCGGCCCGCGCGTACCGCTCCAACTCCCCGCCCGCAGCCCGCCGGTAGAGGCCCACGGCAACCCGGTGCGGCCGCAGCTCGGGATGCGACTCGGCGGCCTCCTGGAGCACCGCCAGTTCAGTGATCCGGCCCTCCGCGCTCAACATCACATACGGAGTAAGGGAGTTGACCCCGGCCGTCTGCAGCCAGGCCCGCGCCCACGTGCCCATGTCGCGCCCGCTGGTCTCCTCAAGGACCGACAGCAAGTCACCCAGCCGCGTATTGCCGTACGCGTTCCGCTTGAAGTAGCGCCGCGCGCCTTCGAGGAACGCGTCCTCACCGACGTACGCCACCAACTGCTTGAGAACCGAGGCCCCCTTGGCGTACGTGATGCCGTCGAAGTTGAGCTTGGCGTCCTGGAGGTCGCGGATGTCGGCGGTGATGGGGTGGGTGGAGGGGAGCTGGTCGGCGCGGTAGGCCCAGGCCTTGCGGCGGTTGGCGAAGGTGATCCAGGCGTCCTTGAAGCGGGTCGCGCCGACGTTCGCGAACGTGCCCATGAAGTCGGCGAAGGACTCCTTGAGCCACAGGTCGTCCCACCACACCATGGTGACGAGGTCGCCGAACCACATGTGGGCCATCTCGTGCAGGATGACGTTGGCCCGGCCCTCGTACGAGGACCGCGTGACCTTGCCGCGGAAGATGAACTCCTCGCGGAAGGTGACCAGTCCCGGGTTCTCCATCGCGCCGAGGTTGTACTCGGGCACGAACGCCTGGTCGTACTTCCCGAAGGGGTACGGGTAGTCGAAGTGGTCGTGGAAGAAGTCCAGGCCCTGCTTGGTGACCAGGAAGACGTCGTCGGAGTCGAAGTAGGGCGCGAGGCCCTTGCGGCACAGGGCTCCGAGGGGGATCTCCAGCGTCGTACCGTCGGCGAAGGTGCGGGAGTAGGAGTCCGTCACGTAGTGGTACGGGCCTGCCGTCACACAGGTGATGTACGTCGAGATCGGCTTCGTCTCCGCGAACTTCCATACGCCGTCGGTCAGTTCGCCCGCGCCGTTGCTCCACACGACCCAGCCCTCGGGGGCCCGCACCTCGAAGCGGAAGGGGGCCTTGAGGTCGGGCTGCTCGAAGTTGGCGAAGACGCGGCGGGAGTCGGCCGGCTCGTACTGCGTGTAGAGGTAGACCTCGCCGTCCTCGGGGTCGACGAAGCGGTGCATGCCTTCGCCGGTGCGGGAGTAGGCGCACTGGGCGTCGACGATCAGCTCGTTGTCGGCGGCCAGGTCCTCCAGGAGGATCCGGGAGCCGTCGAAGACCGCCCCCGGGTCGAGGTCCTTGCCGTTCAGCGAGAGCGCGGTGACGGCCGGTGCGATCAGGTCCGCGAAGCTCGCCGCGCCCGGCTCGGCGCAGCGGAAGCGGATCGTCGTCACGGAACGGAACGTCCGCGGCCCCTCGCCGTCCGCGTCGCCCACCGCGGACCGCAGGTCGAGGGAGACCTCGTACCCGTCTACGGACAGCAGGGCGGCCCGCTCCCGGGCCTCGTCGCGGGACAGATTCTCACCGGGCACGGGGGCACTTCCTCGTCATGTCTTGGGCAGCTGTGAACATCACCGATCCTGCCATGCGCCCCTGACCCCGGACAGCGGGAATGGGATGGGGCGCGGTCGGTGTTGCCGCTGAAGGGACGCCATTCCTGCCGTAAAGACGCCATTTCTTAGGAGCGCCATGCCCGAGACACCCCTTGTTGCGAGCACCTCCGCGAAGACCCCCGTCGACTTCTGGTTCGACCCGCTGTGCCCCTGGGCCTGGATGACGTCCAGGTGGGTGCTGGAGGTGGAGAAGGTCCGCGACATAGAGGTCCGCTGGCACATCATGAGCCTGGCCGTGCTCAACGAGGACCGGATCGACGAGCTTCCCGAGGAGTACCGGGACATGCTCGCGACCAAGGCGTGGAAGCCGGTGCGCGTGGTGACGGCGGCCGCGCAGAAGCACGGCGCGGACATCCTCGGCCCCCTCTACACCGCCCTCGGTACCCGCATCCACAACCAGGGCGAGGGCCCGACCGTCGAGGCGATCATCGGCGCCCTGGCCGACGTCGGCCTGCCCGCCGACCTGATCGACTACGCCGACCAGGACGACTTCGAGTTCGAGGCGGAGCTGCGCGCCTCCCACAAGGAGGGCATCGAGAAGGTCGGCCAGGAGGTCGGCACCCCCGTCATCGCCGTCCCCGGCGCCGACGGCGAACAGATCGCCTTCTTCGGCCCGGTCGTCACCCCGACCCCCAAGGGCGAGGACGCGGCGAAGCTCTGGGACGGCACGGTGGCGGTCGCCTCGGTCCCCGGCTTCTACGAACTCAAGCGCACGCGCACGAAGGGGCCGGACTTCAGCAACCTGTAGGACGGTCTCAGTCCAGGTCGGGGACCCGGAACCCGTCGGCGAAGGGCCTCTTCTTGAACGTCGTACGCGGGTGCCGGCACCCTTCCTCGGTGCAGAGGAAGTAGCCGTCCACGTACTTTTCGCCACTGTTGTTCCTCAGCCAGACCCGCTCGGCCTGGTTCAGCGGCTTGTGGGGTTTGTCGCCCCTGCATGTGGCGCAGTACAGCGCCTTGGTCGCAGCCATCCCGTAACTGTGCCCTGGAACCTCCCATACCGGCAGACCCCCGCGAGTCGTGTCCTCGCGGGGGTCTGCTTTCTTTCCGCCTGAAAAGGCCCCCGCGTGTGTCACACGAGGGCCTTTCGGCAGGCAAGGGGTTACGCCGCTACGGGTGTGTAGTGCGACGCGTCCCCCTCGATCGAGTAGCTCTCCTTGCCCTCGATGCCGATCGGGACGTCTCCGGCGACGGTCACGCGGTGGAGGCGGCGCGGCTGGGCGTCGTAGTTGTCGATGGCGTAGTGCTGGGTGATGCGGTTGTCGAAGAGGACGAGCTGGTTGGGGGACCAGCGGTGGCGCAGGACGTTCTCCGGGCGGGTGACGTACGCCTGGAGCAGGTCGAGGATCTTGCGGGACTCGCCCACCGACAGACCGACGATCCGCTGGGCGAACCCGCCGATGAACAGGCCGCGTTCGCCGGTCAACGGGTGGACTCGGACGACGGGGTGGGCGGTGCGGTACTTGATGGACGTGAACTGGGCGCGCTGGGCGGCCCGTTCGGGGTCCACGTCCTCCTCCGGTACGGCGTAGTCGTAGTCGTTGGTGTGCTCGGCCCACAGGGTGTCGGCGAGGTGACGCAGGGGCTCGGGCAGGTCGCGGTAGGCGGCCGCCGAACTGGCGATCAGGGTCTCGCCGCCGTACGGCGGGATCGTGATGCTGCGCAGGGTGCTGGCCTGGGGCGGGTTGAGGACGAAGGTGACGTCCGTGTGCCAGTGGTTGGCGCGGCCCTGCTCGCTGTCGACGGGGAGGACGTTCGGGGCGTCCGCGACGGCGGGCACCGTCGGGTGGGCGGTGGTGAGGTCGCCGAAGTGGCGGGCGAAGGCCTGCTGGCCCTCGTCGTCGAGGTGCACGTCGTCGAAGACGAGCGCCTTGTGGACGTTGAGGGCCTCACGGAGGGCGGTGACCGTCTCCTCGTCGAGCGGCTTGGCGATGTCGACGCCGCCGACCTGGGCGCCGATGTTCCCGGTGACCTTGCGGATGGTGATCTCGGACATGTGCGGGGTCCT
This sequence comes from Streptomyces sp. JLBG701, assembly GCF_058544905.1. Classification (NCBI taxonomy): domain Bacteria; kingdom Bacillati; phylum Actinomycetota; class Actinomycetes; order Kitasatosporales; family Streptomycetaceae; genus Streptomyces; species Streptomyces sp. JLBG701. The sequence continues at coordinate 4,028,457 of NZ_CM178588.1, read as the reverse complement.
TTCAGACGTCAGATTTCAGATAGCAGATGCCGGATTTCTGATGCCGGATTTCAGATGTCAGACGAGTGCGGGGGTGACGTACTGGTTGGCGGGGCGCGGGAGGCCGTATCTCTCCCGGAGGGTCTGGCGCGGCCCGTATCCCCTGCGGAGCAGACCGCGGGTGCGCAGGATCGGGACGACGTGGTCGACGAAGGCGTCGAGGCCGGACGGCAGGACCGCGGGCATGATGTTGAAGCCGTCGGCGGCACCCTGGGTGAACCAGGTCTCGATCGCGCCCGCGACCTGCTCGGGCGTACCGGCGAAGGTGAGATGCCCGCGCCCGCCGCCGAGCCGCCCGATCAGCTGCCGCACGGTGAGGCGTTCGCGCCGGCCCAGTTCGACGATGAGCGTGTAGCGGCTCTTGGCGCCCTCGATGGCGCTCTCGGGCGGGAGATCCGCTGGCAGCTGGGAGTCCAACTCCAGTGTTCCGGCGGGCAGTTGGAGAAGACCCTCCAGCCGTTCCACACCGTGCGCGTACACGATGTGGTCCTCCAGGACCTGCTCGTTCGCCAGCGCCTCGGCCTCCGTGGAGCCGAGCACCGGGACGATGCCGGGCAGCACCTTGATATGGTCGGGGTCCCGACCGGCCGCGACCGTACGGGACTTGAGGTCGGCGTAGAAGGCCTGCGCGTCCTCGATGGTCTGCTGGGCGGTGAACACCGCCTCCGCGTAACGGGCCGCGAAGAGCTTGCCGTCCTCGCTCGATCCCGCCTGCACCAGAAGCGGGTAACCCTGGGGCGTGCGGGGGACGTTGAGGGCACCCTCGACACTGAAGTACGTCCCCTGGTGCCGAGGTGGGTGGATCTTGGCGTCGTCGCCCCAGACGCCGGCCGCCTTGTCGGCGACGATGGCGTCGTCCTCCCAGCTGTCCCAGAGCTTGAGGGCCACGTCCAGGAACTCGGCGGCACGGGCGTACCGGTCGGCGTGGGCGGGTTCGGCGTCGAGACCGAAGTTACGGGCGGCCTCCGCACCCGCCGTGGTGACGATGTTCCAGCCCGCCCGGCCGCCGCTGATGATGTCGAGCGAGGCGAACTTGCGGGCCAGGTTGTAGGGGGAGTTGTAGGAGGTGGAGGCGGTCGCGATCAGACCGATGTGCCGGGTCGCCGTCGCCAGCGCGGTGAGCAGGGTGAGCGGCTCCAGGGCGCCGGCGGGGCGCTGGGCCAGGTTGCCCCACAACTGCGGTCCGTCGGCAAGGAAGAGGGAGTCGAAGGTGCCGCGCTCCGCGATCCGGGCGAGGCGTATGTAGTGGTCGAGTTCGACGTGGGCGTAGGGGTCGCTCTCGGGGAGCCGCCAGGAGGCTTCGTGGTGGCCGGTGTTCATGAGGAAGGCGTTGAGGTGGAGGTGCCGGGGCATGCCAGGTCCTTTGCTTATAAATGAGGGGTGTGCAACTCAGCCCGTCTGGCGGTGGTTTTCAGCGCCGGTCCAGGCAATCCCAGCCCGTCCGGCGTTTGAGGACGAGGCCCCTTAAGGGCCGAAGCGGGGGTCTGGGGGCGCAGCCCCCAGGGGACGGTCACCCCAACCGACGGTCACCGCGCATCCGGCGTAACGCCCAGCGCCTTCAGCAACCGCAACCGATACTCGCCGTGCGCCTGCACATCCCGCACATCCCGCTCGATGGCCAGATCAAGCCCGATCCGCCCCTCTTCGAGCACAAGCACCCGATCGGCAAGCACAATCGCCTCGTCCACGTCATGGGTGACAAGCAGCACCGCCGGCCGATGCCGCTCCCACAGCTCCCGCAACAGGGCATGCATCTTGATCCGCGTAAGAGCATCAAGCGCCCCGAACGGCTCATCGGCCAACAGCAGTTCAGGCTCCCGAACCAACGACCGTGCCAGAGCCGCCCGCTGAGCCTCACCCCCGGACAGCTCGCTCGGCCAGGCCCGCTCGCGCCCGGCGAGGCCGACCTCGGCAAGAGCCTCACGCCCCCTCTCGGCGGCCTCTTTGCCCTCGCTCCCCAGCAGTACGTTGTCCAGCACCCGCCGCCAGGGCAGCAGCCGCGAGTCCTGGAAGACCACGGACACCCGCTCGGGGGCGGTGAGTTGACCACTCCCCGCCACCTCGTGGTCGAGCCCCGCGATGGCCCGCAGCAGCGTGCTCTTGCCGGAGCCGCTGTGCCCGAGGAGGGCCGTGAACTGCCCGGCCGGCAGGTCGAGGTCGATGCCGTCGAGGACGGTACGTCCGTCGAACGACCGTGTGAGCCCCCGGAGTTGGACCGTAGGCCGGGTTGTGGTCAGCTGCTCAGCGTGCGGCGCCATGACAGCACCCTCCGTTCGACGATACGGACCGTGCTGTCGGACACCAGGCCGAAGACGCCGTAGATCAGGAGCCCCACGAGGATGACGTCGCTCTGGCCGTAGTTCTGGGCCTGGAACATCATGTAGCCGAGTCCGCTGGTGGCGTTGATCTGCTCCAGGACGACCAGACCCAGCCAGGAGCCGGTCACCCCGAGCCGGAGTCCCACGAAGAATCCGGGCAGGGCACCGGGGATGACGATCTGCCGGATGAAGGCGAACCTGGACAGGCACTGGACTTCGGCGAGTTCGACGAACCGGTGGTCGATGCCGGACAGCGCGGAATGCGTGTTGAGGTAGATCGGGATGTAGACGACGATCGCGATGATCGCGACCTTGAAGGTCTCGCCGATGCCCAGCCAGAGGATGAACAGCGGGATCAGACCGAGCGTCGGGATGGACCGATTGAGCTGCACCGTCCCGTCGATCAGCGCCTCGCCGACCCGGCTGAGCCCGGAGGCGAGCGCGAGGACGATCCCCGCGGTCAGTCCGATCGCGAACCCGGTCGCGGCCCGCTGCAGCGAGGTCAGGATGTCGGTCGGCAGCGTCCCGTCGGTCCACAGATGGCCGGCGGTCTCCACCACCGTCCAGGGCGCCGGGATCGCGGCCGGGTCGAGCTGCCCGGCGGCGGAGGCGGCGGCCCACAGGGCGAGGAAGAGGACCGGGCCGATGAGCCGGGCGGCGGGCAGACGCTTGCCGGGGGAGAGACGCCGACGCCTGCGGACCTGGGGGAGTTCCTCGGCGGCGGCAACGGATGTGACGGCGGCGGTCGTGGTCACGGCGGTCACTTCCGGTACTCCGCCGGTACGGCCTTCGCCGCGATGCCCTCGAAGCGCCGGTCGAAGAGCGAGTCGACCTTGAACTCCTTCACGAAGCCGCCCTCCGCCAGCAGATCGGCGGTCTCCTGCTCCCACTTGACCGCTTCCTCCCAACTCGGCGGGAACAGCGGCTTGTTGGCGAGCTCGGTGATCGACTGCGCCTGCGCGAGAGTCAGGTTCTGCGTCTTGACGTAGAACTCCTCGTTCCAGGTGTCGGGGTGCTCGTACTGCCACACCTGCCCCTTGGCCCAGTACGGGACGTACGCGGCGACCGCGGCCGCTTTCGCGGAGTCGTTCAGCACGGAGGCCGGCGCCCACAGCAGGTTGAGCAGGTCGACGACGTCGGTGGTGATGGCGCGGGCGCCCTTGGACGCGTACTGCGCCAGATAGGCGGGCGACTGCTGGTTGGCGAGCGGCGCGATGTCGACCTGGCCCGACTGCAGGGCGGTGAGGAACTGGTTGCTGGTCAGCGGGACCAGCTTCACGTCGTCGTACGCGAGCCCGGCCTTCTTCAACGCCCGCAGGAGTACGACCCCTTGCGCCTGCCCCTGCGAGAACGCGAGCTTCTTGCCCTTGAAGTCCGCGACCGACTCGATGTCGCTGCCGGGCTTGGTGGCGAAGAGGTAGTTGGGCTTGCGGGTGATGTTGATCGCGACGATCTTCGCGTCGTAGCCCTGGTAGTGCGCCTGGATCGGCGGGATGCCCGCGTTGTTGGCGACGTCCAGGGACTTGGCGCGGAAGGCGTTGATGACGTCGGGCCCGGCGCCGATGTTCGCCCAGCTGCTGACCTCGAAGGGCAGCTCGCCCAACTTGGCCAGCTTGAACTGGAGTTGCTGCACGTTCTGGTACGAGGCGATCTTCAGACTCGTACCGGCCGGAACCTTGTCGGCCAGCGGGGCGGTCGAGGCGCCCTTGGAGGTGGTGGCGGCGCTGCTCTCGGCGCAGCCGCTCAGTCCGGCGACACCGGCCGCGGCGCCCAGCAGGGAGGTGAGGAAGAGCCGTCGGTCGACACCCGACACGGGAGAAGAAGGCATGGGAGGACTCCGTGAGTTCAGAAGGCAGGAAAGCATGCGGAATTCAGCCCACAAGGCATGCCAGGGGAAAGGGAATTCACGCAATGTACGCAGGGAGAAATGAGCGCTTCACACGCGGCAACGTGTCAGCAACAAAGGGTGCGACAGCTCACGAACAGGCTCATGAGCAGGATGTTCCTGGTCAAGCGCCCCTCCTGTCAACATTCGGAGTTTCTGAATTAAATAGCCTCAGGTGAGGCGGTCAGCGGATCCCGGTAGAGCACGTCGAGCGCCACCGAACCGCCGGCCACGGCAAGTACGGAATCCGGGAAACTCGTCGGCACGACGGAAACCGCGCGCTCGTCACCGACCCCCTCGCGCAACGCGCTGAGACAGTCCTCCCGGTGAATGACACCCAACTCCGTGACGACGACGGTCTCAGGATTGAGCACGTCAAGCAGCAACCCCGCCGCCCGCCCCACCATCCGCGCCCGCTCCAGCAGCAGCCGCAGGGCCACCAAATCCCCGTTCGCCGCCGCGTCGAGCACCCGCATCGGATTCGTACCGTCGATGACGCCTGCCGCACGGGCCCGTCGGCACAGCGTCAGTTCGCTCAACTCGGCCTGGAGGCAGCCGACTCGGCCGCAGTCGCACGCCTCGGTGCCACCACGCAGGGGCAGATGGGCGATCGCCCCGGCCTGGGACCGAGGCCCGTGGTGCACCTCGTCGTTGGTCGCGAACGCCGCGTCGACGACATTGCCGGCGAACAGATGCAGCACGCTACGGCTGCCCCGGACCCGCCCGAACAACCGCTCCCCGTTCACCAACGCCCGTGCGTGCCCGTCCACATGGACCGGCAGCCCGGTGCGCGCGCCGATCACCTCACCCACCGCCACGTCCCGCCAGTCAAGCAGCGGATGCTCGACGACGGTCCCGGAGTCCCGGTCCACCCAGCCACCGACGGCCACGCCGACACCCAGCGGCCGACGTCCGGGTGCCTCGGCGAGCAGCGCCGTCAGCCCGTCGGCCGCCCGCCCCAACACCCGGTCGGGATCGGTGTGTTGGTGCGTCAGCCGCCGCTCCGCCACCACCCGCCCGCGCAGATCGAGCAGCGCGACCGTGGTGTACGGCACGGCCACATGGACCCCGCCCACCACGAACCGCGAGTCGTCCAGATCGACGGGCACGTGCGGACGCCCCACCCCTTTGGAACGGCGAGGCACCGCGGCCTCACGGATCAGCCCGAGCTCGGCGAACCGGGCGCAGTAGTCCGTCACCGACGCCGGGGACAGCCCGGTCAGCCGGGCGATCGTGCTGCGCGCCACCGGCCCGTGCTCCAGTACGGACCGCAGCACGACGCTGGCGCTGGTGCGGCGCCGGTCGCTGTCGGCGGCACGCGGTACGGGGGATCGGGATATGAGGGGAGGGGAGGGGGAAAGAGCGGGTGCGCCCATGGCGATCATCCTCGGGAACGGGTCCGACACTGCGCCGTCTCGGGAGGTGAGGCGCGCCGGAGCCGCCTCAGCCGAGGGGGCGACAGGCGGCCGCGCCCACGCGTCGCAGGTCGACATGGCGACGCGACGAGAAGTTCAGGGCCTGGGCAACCATGCGCTCGAAGCTAGCAAAACGGTCCACCGCTGCCCAGACCATGACCGACGGGCGAGACGGGGCCGCGCGCGAGGGCCGGCTTGTTTGGCGGGAACCTACAGATGCCGCCCACCTCGTCCCCGTACGCAAAACCACTCCACCACAGTGACCGGCATCACGCCGTACCGGGTGTAACCCCCATCCTTTGTCCGGAGCCCACCATGCGTCCGGTCTCCCCTTTGTCGGTCGCTGACGGTGTTCGGGTCAACCGGCCCGGGATAGCGTCACGGTGTCCCTCACTGCCCACTCTCTCCGCGGAGTCCCCATGAGCACCGCCGCCGCCACTTCCGCCCGCGCCGGGCAGGTCCTCGCCGACCTGATCCCCGCCTCCCGCGTCCGGGACGCGGCCCTCGTGCTCGGCGGCGCCGCGCTCACCGGGCTCGCCGCGCAGATCGCCGTTCCCGTGCCCGGCTCGCCGGTGCCGGTGACCGGGCAGACCTTCGCCGCGCTGCTCGTCGGCACGGCTCTCGGCGCCGGCCGCGGCTTCCTGTCGCTCGTCGTGTACGCGCTGGCCGGCCTCGCCGGTATGCCGTGGTTCGCCGGCGGTACATCCGGCGCCGGTGCCTCCTTCGGCTACATCGTCGGCATGATGCTCGCCTCCCTGGCCGTCGGTGCCCTGGCCCGCCGCGGTGCCGACCGCTCCGTGCTGCGCATGGCGGGCACGATGCTGCTGGGTGAGGCGATCATCTACGCGATCGGCGTCCCGTACCTGGCCCTGAGCGCCGACCTCTCGGCGAGCGCCGCGATCGCGGCCGGCCTCACGCCGTTCCTGATCGGCGACGCGCTGAAGGCCGCGCTGGCGATGGGCGTGCTGCCCACGGCCTGGAAGTTCGTCAAATAGGCAAGAGGCAAGGAGACAGCCGGGGTGCGGTACGCCGCACCCCGGCTGTCGTGTCTTGCTGTCGTGTTGCCGTGGTCGCTCAGGCTTCCTGACGCGGCCTCGGCCGCCGCTGCGACCACCACAGCCCGGCCGCCCCCGCGGTGAGGAGCGCCGCACCGGCCGCCCCCAGTGGCAGGACATCACGGCCGACCCCGGTCTTCGGCAGTTCGTCACCGCCGGGCCCCACCGGAGTGTTGTCGGTGCCCAGCAGCAGCGGTGTGGCCGGAGCGTTCGGCGACGGGTTCGTCGTACCGAATGGCACCGGGCCCTGCTGCCAGTACGTCTTCTTGCCGTCCGCGGTCTGGACGGGAAGGCAGATCTTCCCCGTCTTGCTCAGATCGAATGTCGCGTCGACGTCGTAGGACTTCGACTTTCCGGCCGCGAGATTGTCGATGGCACAGGCGTAACCGCTGTTCGATCCCTCAGGTAGATCGCTTTCGGCGATCGCTGAACAGCCCTGTACGTTCTTGACCGTAAGGCCGTCGAATCCGACGACCAAAAGCCTGATCTCTCCGCTGTCCTTGGTCCCTTCGTTCTTGACTGTGGCGGTAATCGCCGTCTCCTGCGAGCTGTTGTCGACGGAGATCGTCTCCGGGAGTTCGGTCTTCAGCTCCACCCCCGCCGGTGCCTCGTCAACGGCCTTGCCCCCCTTGCTGCTTCCGGGTCCCTGGTCATCCGCGCCGGCGGCGGTGAACGGAAGGATCATCACTGCCGAGAAGGATGCTGCAACCAGCGATCCCGCGATGGTCGTCGTACGACGAGAACTCATGTTCGTCCCCCTTGGCTGCGCCTGAATTCGCAGTACTTGAAGAGGTACCACAAGATTTCTCCGCACTATGCTGGTACGGCACGAAGTGTGACCATCGTGTTTCAATTGGGCAGTCATTGAAGGTGGTTAAGGAGCCTGAGGGGGGTGTAGTGGATTGCCGGGGAATACGAGGAGCGGCGGAGTTCCCGGGTTGTTGGTGACGGGCCGTTATCGGCTTGTCGAAAGTATTGGGCAGGGGGGAATGGGGCGGGTGTGGCGAGCCGCCGACGAGATACTCGACCGGCAGGTCGCCGTCAAGGAGATGCGCATCGACGGCCTCGACGCGGAGGACACCCGCACGCGCCGTGAACGCACCCTGCGCGAGGCCAGGGCCACCGCCCGGATCGACCATCCCAACGTCGTGCGGGTGTACGACGTCGTGGACGAGGGCGAACACCTGTGGATCGTCATGGAGTTGGTCGCCGGCCGCTCCCTGGAACGGCTCATGGTGGAGGAGGGGCCGCTCGGCCCGCGCGAGACGGCACAGATCGGACTGGGCCTGGTGGCGGCACTCCGTCAGGTGCATGCGGGGGGAGTTCTGCACCGCGACATCAAACCGGGGAACGTGCTCGTCGAGGCCGGTGGGCGACGGGTCGTGCTGACGGACTTCGGCATCGCCGCGATCCAGGACGCCAAGGCGCTCACCATGGTCGGCATGCTGGTCGGCTCGCCCGACTACATGGCCCCCGAACGCGTCTCCGGCCGCCCGCAGGGCCCGCCGTCCGACGTCTGGTCCCTCGGCGCGACCCTCTGCGCGGCCCTGGGCGGCCGCTCCCCATTCTCCAGGGACACCACGCTGGCCACGTTGCACGCGGTGCTCTACGAGGAGCCCGAACTCCCCTCCACAGGCGGCCCGTTGCGCGACATCCTGGCCGCGATCCTGGAGAAGGAACCCTCGGCCCGCCCCAGCCTGGAGGACCTGGAGAGCTCCCTGAAACCGATCGCCTTCCCGAGGCACGCATCGACGATTGCGGTACGGGGGGAAGAGGGCGAACCGGGGACGGGGGCCGGGCAGGGGCGGCAGCCTGGCGGGGGAGCCGAGGCTGAGGTCGGCGAGGGACGAGGGGCTGAGGCAGGGGTCGGGCGCGGTCCTGTCGGGGGGCCGGGTTCGGCTGCGCCGGGCTTCGGCGGGGGAGCGGCTGTTGGGCCGCGTTCGGCTGCGGCGGGCCCGAGTGCCAGAGAGGCTGGCGGGCCGGGTTCGGCTTCGTCGGGTCCTGGTGGGGGAGCGGCTGCTGGGCCAAGTTCGGCCGCCCCGGGCTCTGGTGGCGGACCCGCTGTTGGGCCGCCTTCGGCTGCACCGGGCTCGGGAGCCGGAGAGGCTGGCGGGCCGGGTTCGGCTTCGCCGGGCTCTGGTGGGGGAGCGGCTGCTGGGTCACGTTCGGCCGCCCCGGGGTCAGGTGGCGGTCCCGCTGTTGGGCAGTCGTCGGTCGGCCCGAGTGCTGACACCGGTCCGGCCCGCGAGGAGCGCTTCGCCACGCCGAGCCTTGGCAACAGGCGAGGCGGCGGGCAGCCGTCGCCGGTACAGGGTTCGGAGGGCGGCCAGGGCGCCGGGGAGCCGGCGCCGGAGCAAGGAGACGTGGGCCGCCCTGACTTGGGCCGGTCGTCTGCGGCGCCGGGATCTGCCGGCGGGGTCGACCTGAATCGGTCGTCGGCCGCGCAAGGATCTGCCGGTGGGTCAGAGCCGGGTCGGTCGTCGTCAGCGGCGCCCGATCGCGGGCCCGAGGCGGAGAGGGCGATGGGTGCGTCCGAGGCGGTGCCTGGTGCGCAGGCGGTGGGCGGGTCTCAGGCCACCGCCGGGCCTGGGTCCCAGCCGGCGTCCGCCACTGAGCCGACGTTCGGTTCGCAGGCGGGCGCTGTGTCTCAAGAGGGGGGTGGTTCTCAGGCCGGGTCCGGTTCTGGGATGGGGCTGGGGTCCCCACCTGGATCTGCCGCCGAGTCGGAGTCCGGTTCGCGGGCGGGGGACGCGTCTCAGACAGCGCTGGGTTCTCAAGCAGCCTCCGGTTCTCATCCTGTGGCCGCCTCCGAATGGGCGCCGGGCTCTCAGCCCGCGCCATTCCCCGAGCCCGCCTCCGGCTCGCAGTCTGCGTCCGGGGTTCGGCATGGATCCGGGGGGCAGCGTGGGTCCGGACCCGCGCCGGGATCTGTACCTGGCCCCAGCGCTACTTCCGAGCCCGCCTCCGGCTCGCAGTCTGCGTTCGGGGTCCGGCATGGACCCGGGGTGCAGCGTGGGTCCGGACCTGCGTCGGGATCTGTACCTGACACCGGCGTTATTTCCGCCCCAGGCGCTACTTCCGAGCCCGTCGCCGGCTCCGTGCCCGAACCTGCGCCGGGCCCCCAGTCCGGCCACACTCCTGGGCCTACGCCCGCTCCCGCGTCCGGAGCCGCGTCGGGGCAGGTCTTCGATCCCACGCCCGGCCACGCTTCTGGATCCGAAGCCGCTCCCGGCTCCGTGTTCGGAGTCGCGTCGGGTCAGGCCTCCGGCCTCACACCTGGCCACGCTTCTGGATCCGAGGCTGGTCCCGACCCCGCGTCCGGAGTCGCGCCGGAACAGGCTCCCGGCGCCGAGTCGGACCGAACTCCCGGCCACGCCCCCGGATCTGGGCCCGCCCCCGCCCCCGACCCCGTATCCCCACACGCCCCGAGCGTGCACCCCGGCCCCGCTCCGGGCACCACTACTGGCCCCGCGTCCGGCCCAACTCCCGCCCCCACTCCCGAATCCCCAGCCACCCCGAGGTCACCCGAATCACCAACCCCTCCCCTCCCATGGGCCCCGAGGGAGTGGCCCACCCCCGCCTTCGTGGAGGCGCCGCCTGCGCGGGCGGTCCGTGATCCGCGGGAGCCGGAGGTCATAGAGGACGCGGTACCGGTACGACCCCAACACCCGGCCCCGGTCGACGAAGAGCCGCCGGTCACCGGAGACCGACCGGTCACCGACGCGCAACCCGCCGCTGACGAGCGACCCGCCACCGGCGACCGCCCCCCGACCCAGGACACCCCCGGAGTCGAGGCCCCCACGCCTGACCCCACTCCCACGCCCCCTCCCACGCCCACCCCCACCTTCACAACCGCCGCCGCCTCCACCCCCTCCGCCGAAGCAGTCTCCGAGCTGCGGTCGGAGGCCGGTTCCGAGACGCCGTCCAAGTTGCCCAGCCGACCTCTCCCACAGGCGTCCGCCGCCAACTCCGCCAACTCCGCGGGCAACGGCCCCCGTCGAGGCGGCATCTCCCTCGCGCGTGCCCAGGCGGTGACCGAGGAGCACCGGCCGGGGCTCGGACCGCACCCCCTCTCGATGCCCCCCGGTGAACTGCCCGGCCCCGCCCTGCCGTCCACCCACCGGCGCGCCCGGCGCCGGGCGCTTCTCCTCGCCGCGATAGGGGTGGTGACCGCCGGTGCCGTGGTCGCGATCGTGCTCGCGGCGAATTCAGGGTCGTCGGGCGACAACCAGGCCGGTCCCTCGACGTCCGCCTCGTCCGCCCCCTCGAACACCCCGAGCGCCACCCCGTCGCCCACCGTCGAGGGCACGGCCAGGCCGCCCAGCATCCCGCCGGGTGCGCACCAGGAGGCCGGCGGGTTCGCGTGGGCCACGCCCACGGGCTGGCGGCGGGACGTGAAGACCGGCTCGGAGATCCACTACACCTCCCCGAACGGCAAGCAGGAGCTGGTGGCCAAGTCCACGCTGGCCCGCGGCAACCTGATGGAGTCCTGGCGCACCTCGGAGCGGAACGCCCGCGACGGCAAGGACTACCAGCTGATCCGCCTGGAGGAGACGAAGTTCCGCGGCAACCCGGCGGTCGTCTGGGAGTACACCTTCACCCTGAACAACGTGGCCTGGCACGCCCAGCTCCTCGGCTTCGACGCGCACGGCAAGTCGTACCAGGTCAACACCTGGTACCAGCCGGACATCGAGGCGCAGGCGCTCAAGACCTACGGCAAGGTGAAGGACAGCTTCACCGTGATGTGAGCGCGCCACCGGCAGAACAAGAGGGAGCCCCGAGATACGGGGCTCCCTCACGTCATGCCTTCGTGCACGGACTCAGCCGGCGGACACCTTGGCCGTCGCCTCGTCGTCCGTCACCGGCACCGCCGCGGCCCTACGACCGCCGGTCACCTTCTCCTTCACCAGAGCGATCGTCAGCACAACCGCCGCGACCAGCAACGAGAGCAGCACGGTCTCGCGCCCGTCGTGCTCGGTGTCGGTCAGCATGTAGCTGAGGACGAAGACGATCAGCGCGGCCGTCGCCCAGGTGAGATAGGGGTACAGCCACATCTTCACGACCAGCTTCTCCGGCGACTCCCGCTGGATGATCTTCCGCATCCGCAACTGCGAGAAGCAGATCACCAGCCAGACGAACAGGGCGACCGCACCGGAGGAGTTGACGAGGAAGAGGAAGACCGAGTCCGGGAACTTGTAGTTGAAGAACACGGCCACGAACCCGAACACGACCGACGCGACGATCGCCGCGAGCGGCACACCACGGGACGTGGTCCGCGCGAACGCCTTGGGCGCGTCGCCCCGCTCGCCGAGCGAGAAGGCCATGCGGGAGGCCGTGTAGAGCCCGGAGTTGAGGCAGGACAGCACCGAGGTCAGCACGATGAAGTTCATGATCTGACCGGCGTGCGCGATGCCGAGGGAGTCGAGGGCGGCGACGTAGGAGCCCTTCTCCGCGATCGAGGGGTCGTTCCACGGCAGCAGGGTCACGACGATGAAGATCGAGCCGAGGTAGAAGACGGCGATACGCCAGATGATGCTGTTGGTGGACTTGGTGACGGCCCGCTGCGGGTCCTCGGACTCGCCGGCCGCCAGCGTCGCGATCTCGCTGCCCATGAAGGAGAAGACGACGAGCAGCACACCGGTGAGGATGGCGCCGGGCCCGTTGGGCAGGAAGCCGCCGCCGTCGGTGAGGTTGGACAGGCCCGCCTTGTCGGCGTCGACGCCCGGCAGTACGCCGAAGACGGCCAGCGCGCCGATGACGATGAACGCGCCGATCGCCACGACCTTGATCCCGGCGAACCAGAACTCGAACTCGCCGTACGAGCCGACGGAGACGAGGTTCGTCGCGGTCAGCACCACCATCACGATGAGCGCCCAGCCCCACTGCGGTACGGCGGGAATCCACCCTTCGAGGATCTTGGCGCCGGCGGTCGCCTCGACGGCGAGCACGACGACCCAGAAGAACCAGTAGAGCCAGCCGATGGAGAAGCCGGCCCAGCGGCCGAGCGCGCGGTCGGCGTGCGCTGAGAAGGAGCCGGACGTGGGGTTCGCGGCGGACATCTCGCCGAGCATGCGCATCACCAGCACCACGAGCGTGCCGACGAGCGCGTAGGAGAGAAGGATGCCGGGTCCTGCGGTGGCGATGCCGGAACTGGATCCGACGAACAGACCGGCACCGATGACACCGCCGATGGCGATCATCGTCAGATGCCGGTTCTTGAGCCCTGCCTGGAGGCCACTCATGGGGGGAATTCCTTTGCGCCGGGTGCACTTCCTCCCGTAGCGGCGGTTGGGGCGCCGTACGAGTCGGTCCAGTGAATCTGAGGCAAAGGAATTATTGAACCTTTGATTCTGGATCGTTACTTGAGGTTTTCCTGAGGTTGTGCAGCGTTGCGGTCCCTTTTCCCAGGTGGCCCCCCGGCCTGCTGCCCCGAAACAGACATGTCACACTCGGACCATGCGCGTGTATCTCGGCTCCGACCATGCGGGCTTCGAACTCAAGAACCACCTCGTCGAGTGGCTCAAGGAGGCCGGCCACGACCCCGTGGACTGCGGCCCGCTCATCTACGACGCCCAGGACGACTACCCGCCCTTCTGCCTCCGCGCCGCGGAGAAGGCGGCCGCGGACCCCGACTCCCTCGGCATCGTGATCGGCGGCTCCGGCAACGGCGAGCAGATCGCCGCGAACAAGGTCAAGGGCGTACGGGCGGCCCTCGCCTGGAGCGAGGAGACCGCGTCGCTCGGGCGACAGCACAACAACGCGAACGTCGTCGCGGTGGGTGCGCGGATGCACACCGAGGAGGAGGCGACGAAGTTCGTCGAGACCTTCCTCAACACGCCGTTCTCCGGTGATGAGCGTCACATTCGCCGGATCGAGATGCTGGCGGGGTACGAGACGACGGGCGACTTGCCGCCGATCCCGGCACACCACCCGCAGCAGTAGCAGGATTTGGCGGAGACCCGGGGGGCAGGTGCTCCCGGGTCTTTCGACTCCCGCCCGTCAAGTGACCGAGACGGACGGGTGGGTGGGAAAGGAAATCGGTACGTGCCAGAAGGGCACACTATTCACCGGCTCGCGCTGGATTATGCTGCCCGCTTCTCCGGTCGGCCCGCGCAAGTCACCAGCCCCCAGGGGAAGTTCGCCGACGCCGCGGCTCTCCTCGACGGAACCGTGCTGCACACTGCGGATGCCCACGGCAAACACCTCTTCCTCGGCTTCCGAGACGGCGACTGGGTCCACGTCCACCTCGGTCTCTTCGGCAAGGTGAACTTCGGGGACGCCCCGGCGCCCCCACCCACGGACACGGTCAGGCTCCGCCTCGCGAACAGCACGTCGTACGTCGATCTCCGCGGCCCCACCACCTGTGCCCTGATCACGGACGTCGAGAAGGCCCAGATACACGACCGCCTGGGCCCGGACCCCCTCCGCCCCGACGAGGACCCGCTCCCGGCCTACGCTCGCGTCTCCCGCAGCCGTACGACCATCGCCGCCCTGCTGATGGACCAGAAGGTCATCGCCGGCGTCGGCAACGTCTACCGCGCCGAGGTCCTGTTCCGGCACGGCATCGACCCGTACCGCCTCGGCAAGGACATCACCCCGGCCGAGTGGGACGCGATCTGGACGGACCTCGTCGCCCTGATGCGCGAGGGCGTCCGCCACAACCGCATCGACACCGTCCGCCCGGAACACACCCCGGAGGCGATGAACCGCCCGCCGCGCGTCGACGACCACGGTGGCGAGGTCTACGTCTACCGCAGGGCCAACCTCCCCTGCCACATCTGTGGCGGCGCGATCCGCACCGCCGATCTTGCCGCCCGCAATCTGTTCTGGTGCCCCACCTGTCAGGCCAAGTGACCAGCCACCAGAGGCCGTCAAAGGCTGTCGCGGACTGCTAGAAGCCGTGCGGCAGCCACGGTGCCACCGTCGACGCGAACCCCACCGACGCCTCCGTCAGCGCCCCCTGCCGCAGCTCCCGCACCCGCCCGGCCGCGCCGAGCGAGGCCAGGGTCACTCCACCGAGGTACGCCGCTCCCAACTCCCGTACGGACAAGGCGAGATCGGCCGCATCCTCCGTACGCCCGCAGGACGCGCCCTTCGCGTCGCCCGTCAACCGCCAACGGCCCGCGTTCCAGGGGCAGAAGGCGTCCTCGACCTCCAACACCACGTCCACCGGCGCCTGATAGGTCCGCGCCTCCAACGCCGCCCCGACGTCCACAAGGCGTACGTGCAGCCCGTCCCGCACCCGCAGCGAGCAGTGCCTGATGTTGGACACCATGTGCTGCCACGGCTCGTCCACCGGCCGCCCGCGCGCGGTCAGCCTCGACGTGAGATCGAGCTCGAACAGGAACCGCCACAGCGCGGCGTGCGCCGCCGCGTCGAGCGCGTGCGTGTCCCGCAACTCGACCGTGCCCTTGGAAACGCCCGCCTCCCACTTGGGCTTGACGTGGTAGCGCGCGAACCCGACGACCTCCCCGTCCCGCTCCGCGACCACGCACTGCAGCGGCGACGCCCCCTCCCGGTCACTCTCCGGGTCGAGCAGCATGTACCGCTCCCAGCCGGGCCGGCGAGCCAACATGCCCGGTCGCAGCGGCACTTCGCGCGCGTACACCGCCTCGCACGCGTCGAGCACGTCGGCCGGATCGGCGTACCGCAGCCGTACGTCGTCGGTGCCGGGCGGCACGGAGAGCCGTACGCGACTCGTGTCGATGTCGAGACCGACCGCGTGCGTCGCGATGCCGTACCCGAACCGCCCGTAGATCACGGGCTCGGACGCCGTCAGCGCCGCGAGCGGCCAGCCCCAGGACCGTACGTCGTCCAACTGCCGCCGCATCATCGACGTGAGGATGCCTCGTCTGCGGTGCGTGGGTGAGACGCCGACCATCGTGACGCCCGCGGTGGGCACCTGGGCGCCGCCGGGTACTGTCAGGCGGAAGCTGTACGCGCCCGTCGTCCCGACGCACGCGTCACCGTCCCAGACCCCGATGGAGCGGTCGATCTCGGTGAGCGCGTGATCCAACTCCCGCTCTTCGGACGAATCCGGGACCCCACCGAAGGCGCGAACCAGGTTGTCGTACCACATGTCCCATTCGTCCGGCCGCAGTGCCCGCAGGACGGTCGTTCCAGAGTCAGTCCCCATGAATCATGACTACCAGGCTCAATGCGGGACGAGCGAGGGAATTTTCTTCGGGTGGCAGCGCGATGGCTTTCGGTGAAGTTCACTGTGAGGTTGAGCGCTCGGACGGGGGACAAGTGGGACCTCCCGTGCCAAGGAGCTGGTCGGATGGATAGGGTCCCGAACTAATGGCAGCAGCACGAGAGCGGCGCGCGGAGGCCGAGACGTTCACGGCCCGGTTGAAAAAGCTGGTTCACCGGGCCCGCACCGGCATGCGCAGAAGCGCCGTGGACTACTTCCGGGGGGACGGTTCGGACTGGGTCGCGCTGGCCGGTCTGCTCCTCACCGTCCCGCTGATCGCGGCCACGACACTCGCCAACTCGGTGTGGTGTTCACCGGCCGCGCTGGTCCTCCCGATCGTCGCGGGCGGCATCCTGCTGCGCCCGGCGAGCCTGCTCGGCCTGTACGCGGCCGCGGCGACCGCGCTGATCGTGGAGTCGGTCCGGCTGGGCCCGTACACGGAGGGCCCCTCCCGCGTCACACCCGGCGTGGTCCTGGTCGTCGCCGCCTGCGGCTTCTTCGGCCTGCTGATCGCCCAGTTCCGCAGCCGCGTGGGCGTGCCCTGGCGGCGCGGCGGCACCATGCTCTTCGACCTGCGCGAACGCATTCGCGTCCAGAGCAAGTTGCCCAAGCTGCCGATCGGCTGGCACCGCGAGATGGCGCTGCGGCCGGCCGGCGGCCAGTCCTTCTCGGGCGACTTCGTTGTCGCGGCCCGTACGAACGGTGGCCGCACGATGGAGGTCGTCCTCACGGACGTCTCCGGCAAGGGCATGGACGCGGGCTCCCGGGCCTTGCTGTTGTCGGGCGCCTTCGGCGGACTCCTCGGCTCCCTGCCCCCGCACGCCTTCCTCCCGGCCGCCAACGGCTATCTCCTCCGCCAGGACTGGGACGAGGGCTTCGCGACCTCGATCCACCTCGTCCTCGACCTCGACTCCGGCGACTACGAGCTCTTCTCCGCCGGACACCCGCCGGGCCTCCAGCTCAGCGCGGGCAGCGGCCGCTGGGAGGAGAAGGCCGCGGAGGGGCCGTTGTTGGGGGTGTACGACGGTGCCCAGTTCGACCCCGTGAAGGGCTCCCTGCGTCCCGGTGACGTCCTGATGCTGTTCACCGACGGCCTTGTGGAGACGTCAGACCGGGACATCGTCGAGGGCATCGACCGCCTCACCGGAGAGGCCGACCGGTATGTCGCCGGCGGCTTCCACGGCGCCGCGTGGCATCTCATCGAGGCGGTGGCGAAGGACGTCAACGACGACAGGGCGCTGCTGCTGGTGTGCCGAGAAGGTCCTACGGCTGCCGCGCAGGCTGCCGCCCGCTGAACCGGTGTTGGTGTGGGCGCGCTGGAAATGCCTGGACCGGCGCTGCCAAGCTGCCCTCAGGAGGCCCACAGTCATGACCGGCACCCCCCGAACCCCCTTGCCCCTGGCCGAAGTAGAGGCCATCGCCCGCGCCGCCCACCAGGGGCAGACCGACAAGGCGGGGCGGCCCTACGCCGAGCATCTTTTCGCCGTCGCCGAGGGCGTACGCGCGCGTGGTGGTGATGACGAGCAGATCGCGGCGGCCTGGCTGCACGACGCCGTCGAGGACGACGCGCTGTCCGAGCGATGGCTCGACGAGGCCGCGCTGAGTCGTCGTACGAAGGACATCGTGCTGGCGGTCACCAAGCGGGCCGGAGAGGCGCCCGAGGTGTATGCGGGGCGCGTACTCGCCACGCCCGGCGCGTTGTTGGTCAAGGAGGCGGACCTGGCGCACAACGCGGACCCGGCGCGCCTCGCACGCCTCGACGAGCCCACCCGCACACGACTGACCGAGAAGTACGCACGGATGCGCGCACTTCTCGGTCTGAATCGTGATTCCGATCGGTGACTAGGGTCTGTCCGGCGGATCAGGTCGCAGGAAAGCAACGGCGCCAAACCAGCGCAGGCAAGCCCCGCGTCTGCGGCATGATCCGCCGGACAGGCCCTAGGCCTGGGCGCGGACCTTCTCGCGATCTCGGGCCAGTTCCGCGGCGTCCCGTTTGAAGGCCCACCGCATCTCGGGTTCCATCGCGAACCGGAAGACGCGCCGCACCGGAGCGGTGCACAGGAGCGTCACGGCGGTGGCCGCGAGGACGGTCACGAAGATCTCGCCGAGGGGGCGGTGCAGCCAGGCGTGGTCGAACCAGCCGTAGAAGTCACCGGCCTTGATCAGGAAGCCGTGCAGCAGGTAGCCGTACAGCGTGCCCGCGCCGAGTGCCGTGAACCACATCTTGCGGCGCGGCACCCACGCGTAGAAACAGGCAGTCAGCACCAGCGAGCAGCCGAACAGGGCGAGCACCATCACGGGCCCGACCCACGCCGGGTTGCCCAACTCCTGGGCCGCGGCGCGGTGGTAGAACCACCCGGTGTTCATCCGGGGCACCGCCCACCAGCCGAAGGCCAGCGCGGCGGCGAACACGGGCACGGACAGGATCCGCACCTCGCGGCGGCGCACCAGCTGGAAGTGCTCGGGCTTCAGGCACAGGCCCAGCACGAAGTACGGCAGGAACTGCAGGACCCGCTGGATGTCCAGGTCGTCGCCGAGCTCCGGCGCGACGGACCCGAACATGGCGACGGCGAGCGCGAGCGGTAGCGGCCAACGCACCGCCTTCCACAGGGGAGTCGTCATACGCCAGATGAAGAGCGCCAGCAGGAACCAGGTGAGGTACCAGGGGTCGAGCAGGCTGATCCCGTGGCCCGGGTCGTCGTTGCCCCAGCGGGCGAAGAGGTTGTAGGCGACCTCGAAGACGACGTACGGCACGAGGACGCCGGTGACCAGGCGCCTGAGCCGGTCGGCGCGCATGTCGAAACCGCGGGAGAAGTAGCCGGAGATGATGATGAACGCCGGCATGTGGAAGGCGTACACGACCATGTACAGGCCTTCGAGGATGCGGCTGTCGCCCTTCAGCGGCTCCCAGGCGTGGGCCGCGGCGACGAGCACGATCGCCAGGTACTTGGCGTTGTCGAAGAAGGCGTCGCGCTGTTTAGGGGGCTGTTGCCCACCCTCTTGGTGCTGGTGTTGCTGTCTGTTCTGCGGGGAGCGCGGACTCGGCACTCCGTCCGCCGGCGAGGGTGCCGGGGGGAGTGGCGCTCGGTTGTGGCCTTGCTGGTGTAGCGAGTTCGTCACAGGAACCTCGCTGCACACTCGGGGGACGAGGCAGCGTAGAACATCTGAGGCACCCTAGCGTTTCCTGTGGGTTTCCGTAAAACCGGCGGCGAATTTACTGTTCATCCGCTGCGGGTACCCGCCATTTCCCGTAAGTCGACATGGTTATGGCGTGACGGCAAGCACACTTCGATCCCGCCTCACCTTCGCCCGGATTGTCGTGCTTCATCCCGACTAAATGGTGCATAAGACCAGCGGGCGACTCTGGCGAAATGTCCGCTTCATTGCTCTATTTCGCGCCTGTGACAACAATTCGAATTAGCTGCGAGCGCGATGTGTGGAGACGGAAACAATCGTCGTGAATAACCTGTGTGGGTGCGGCGTCGAATTCCTGTGCGGTACCACGCGCGGGCGCCTCGGAGGCGCCTCGGACGGCAAAGATCCCGTACGGCTGTGGCCGATGATGCGTCACCGGCCGCATACGGGGGCCTCGTTGGTGGCACGATGGTTCTGGCGGGGGTGCGCGGGGTCGCGCCTCCGGGCCGGGAGAGCGGACCGACCGAGGGTGAGTGATCAGTTGTGGCCATTTCGTTGTCAGTGGTGCTGCTGTTGGCGATCATCCTGGTGGTGTTGATCCGGGGAGGATCGATCAAGGCCGGCCCCGCGGTCGTCGCGGTGCTCTTCGGCTTCTTCCTGGCCTCGACCGGCATGGCCGACGACATCCAGCGCTTCCTCAACTCGATAGCCGAGACGATCAACTCGATCCAGTTCTGACCGTCCGAGCGTGATGCCCGTCGAGGCCAGAAATGCGCAAATCCGGCATTTCTGGCCCGGTGGTGGACTTTTGCGCGAGCGAATGCGCCCGGGTCAATCCGCAGGGGACTCGGTTGGATCGCCGGGGCGGGCTGCCGCGCTCGCGTCGGCTTCGGCCCCTCCCCGAGCAGCGTCCCCGGAAGCGACTCAGGGCCAGGCGGAGGAGTGCTGACTGCCTCTGGCCTGGCCCTGATTCGTATGGAGCGGGCGACGGGAATCGAACCCGCGTAGCTAGTTTGGAAGACTAGGGCTCTACCATTGAGCTACGCCCGCACAAGGCGCGCCGCAGGTCAGGTGACCCCGGCACACAAGGCATCGTAGCGGGTCGTGCGGCGTGACCGCACACCCCACTCGTGGTCGCCCCGCCGCCCGCACGCGCGCTCGTGAAATGCGGCAGCCGTGCCGCCTGCGGGCATGTACCCTACGTGTCGCACCAGACGGGGTGTGGCGCAGCTTGGTAGCGCGTCCGCTTTGGGAGCGGAAGGCCGTGGGTTCAAATCCCGCCACCCCGACCACCGGTCGAGCCATCGGCGACCTGTACCGACCTGATACCTCGAAAGATCGCTTTTTGGGGCGTCCCGCCGCTGCGGCTACTATGCAAGCTGCGCGCCCGTGTGTCTCACACTCTGAAGTCCTCCGGGCGGCGAAACCGCCGGACCTGTCTGGGTCCGCAACCCAAGAAGTCAGCCCCCAAGGAGACCGAACCGTGAAGAGCGCCGTGGAGACCCTGAACCCGACTCGGGTTCGGCTCAGCATCGAGGTGCCCTTCGAGGAGCTCAAGGACAGCCTCGACGCGGCGTACAAGAAGATCAACCAGCAGGTCACGGTGAAGGGCTTCCGGAAGGGCAAGATCCCGGCGCGCGTCATCGACCAGCGGTTCGGGCGCGGTGCGGTTCTGGAGGAGGCCGTCAACGACGCGCTTCCGAAGTTCTACACCGAGGCGGTCAACACGGCCGAGCTCAACGTGCTGGGCCAGCCCGAGGTCGACATCACGGAGCTGAAGGACGGCGAGACGCTGAACTTCACCGCCGAGGTCGACGTCCGCCCGACCATCGAGATCCCGGACTACTCCGGCATCGAGGTCGAGGTCGACGCCGTCGAGGTCACCGACGAGGACATCGACAAGTCCGTCGAGCAGCTCCGCGAGCGCTTCGCCTCGACCTCCCCGGTCGAGCGTGCCGCCGAGGACGGCGACGTCGTGACGCTGGACCTGGAGGCCAAGGTCGACGGCGAGGTCCTGGAGGACGGCGTCGCCGAGGGCGTCTCCTACACCATCGGCTCCGGTGAGCTGCTGGACGGCATCGACGAGGCCGTGAAGGGCGTGGAGGCCGGTGGCGAGGCCACCTTCACCTCCGAGCTCAAGGGCGGCTCGGCGGCCGGCAAGGAGGCCGAGGTCACCGTCAAGGTCACCCAGGTCGCCGCCCGCGAACTCCCCGAGCTGGACGACGAGTTCGCGCAGCTCGCCTCCGAGTTCGACACCCTCGACGAGCTGAAGGCCGACAGCCGCAAGCGCCTCGAGAACATGAAGCAGTACGACCAGGCCACGCAGGCCCAGGAGCGCGTCCTGGAGAAGCTGCTGGAGCTCGTCGAGGTGCCCGTCCCCGAGAAGCTGCTCGAGGAAGAGATCAACACCCGCAAGCACAACCTGGAGCACCACCAGCTCGGCCAGATGGGCCTCGACCTCCCGAAGTACCTGGAGATCCAGGGCAAGACCGAGGAGGAGTTCGAGACCGAGACCCGTGAGGCCGCGGTCAAGGGCATCAAGACCCAGTTCGTCCTCGACGAGCTCGTCAACAAGGAGAAGCTGAACGTCAACCAGGAGGAGCTCACCGAGCACCTCATGCGGCGTGCGGCCTCCTCCGGCATGTCCCCCGACCAGTTCGCCCAGGCGGTCGTCGAGGGCGGCCAGGTTCCCCTCCTCGTCGGCGAGGTCGCCCGCGGCAAGGCCCTGGCCGTAGTGGTCGAGGCCGCCACGGTCAAGGACACCAACGGCGAGGTCATCGACCTGGACGACGAGGACGAGACCGAGACGGCCACGGAGACGGTCGAGGCCGTCGAGGGTGCTGTCGAGGCCGAGGAGAAGACCGAGGGCTGACGCTCACGGCACCTCTGATGGACGTATGACGGGCTCCTGGGCACTGCGACCCGGGGGCCCGTTCGTCGTACCTGGGGGCAGCCACCTCAGGGGCGCGGGGCTGTATCGATATGCGGCTCCGCCGCGATGGGGTCCCCCGCTCGAGCGAAGCCGAGAGTGGGGGAGCGACCGGCCACCGCGGACCCGCAGCCGACCACGTACCAAAAGTCACCACGGCGCTACGCCCCCGGCGAACAGCCCCCTCTGCGGGATTCCCCGAAGGGACCAGCGCGTTAGGGTCCATGAGTACCAGGGCGGGGAAGTCCCGCAAACTGCCCAGCC
Organism: Streptomyces sp. JLBG701; assembly: GCF_058544905.1. Classification (NCBI taxonomy): domain Bacteria; kingdom Bacillati; phylum Actinomycetota; class Actinomycetes; order Kitasatosporales; family Streptomycetaceae; genus Streptomyces; species Streptomyces sp. JLBG701. Next base: position 4,006,224 of record NZ_CM178588.1, on the reverse strand, counting down.
CCCGGACGGGAACACGTGAGACGGCCCGGCGCCGTCGTAAGACGAGCAGGTGGATACGTGACGAATCTGATGCCTACCGCTGCCGGCGAGCCTTCCATCGGTGGCCTCGGCGACCAGGTCTACAACCGGCTGCTCAACGAGCGGATCATCTTCCTCGGCCAGCCGGTCGACGACGACATCGCAAACAAGATCACCGCGCAGCTGCTGCTCCTTGCCGCTGACCCGGACAAGGACATTTACCTCTACATCAACAGCCCCGGCGGCTCGATCACGGCCGGCATGGCGATCTACGACACCATGCAGTACATCAAGAACGACGTGGTGACGATCGCCATGGGCCTCGCCGCCTCCATGGGCCAGTTCCTGCTGAGCGCGGGCACCCCCGGCAAGCGCTTCGCGCTGCCGAACGCGGAAATCCTGATCCACCAGCCCTCCGCCGGCCTGGCCGGCTCGGCCTCCGACATCAAGATCCATGCGGAGCGGCTGCTGCACACCAAGAAGCGCATGGCGGAGCTGACGTCCAGGCACACCGGTCAGTCGTTCGAGGAGATCACCCGCGCCTCCGACCGTGACCGCTGGTTCGACGCCGACGAGGCCAAGGAGTACGGCCTCATCGACGAGGTCATCAGCACGGCCGCCAACATGCCGGGTGGCGGCGGCACCGGGGCCTGAGGCCCCAGCACAGCCCCCAGCCGACCGCCTCAGCCTCTAGGAGAGAGACAGTGAACGACTTCCCCGGCAGCAGCCTGTACGACCGCACACGCGCCGAGTACACGGGTCCCACGGCGGAGTCCCGTTACGTCATCCCGCGCTTCGTCGAGCGCACCTCGCAGGGCATCCGCGAGTACGACCCGTACGCGAAGCTCTTCGAGGAGCGGGTCATCTTCCTCGGCGTCCAGATCGACGACGCCTCCGCCAACGACGTCATGGCGCAGCTGCTGTGCCTGGAGTCGATGGACCCGGACCGTGACATCTCGGTCTACATCAACAGCCCCGGCGGCTCCTTCACGGCGCTGACCGCGATCTACGACACGATGCAGTTCGTGAAGCCGGACGTCCAGACGGTCTGCATGGGCCAGGCGGCCTCCGCCGCGGCGATCCTGCTGGCCGCCGGCACGCCGGGCAAGCGCATGGCGCTGCCGAACGCGCGCGTGCTGATCCACCAGCCGTACAGCGAGACGGGTCGCGGTCAGGTCTCCGACCTCGAAATCGCCGCGAACGAGATCCTACGGATGCGTGCGCAGCTGGAGGAGATGCTGGCCAAGCACTCGACCACGCCGATCGAGAAGATCCGCGAGGACATCGAGCGCGACAAGATCCTCACGGCCGAGGAAGCGCTCTCGTACGGCCTGATCGACCAGATCATCTCCACCCGGAAGATGAACAACGAATCCGTGCGCTGACGCGGACGCTGTATCGTCTGCCGCCCCTTGGCACGGTTTGACACGCTGCACGTCAAAGCGAACCGTGCCAAGGGGGGCCCGAACGGGGGGCCCGGCAAGGTACCGTCGGACATAAGGCAGCACCAGGAGCCGCTGGACCTAGGCGTCTCCCAGGCGAAGGGGAAGCACACCGTGGCACGCATCGGTGACGGCGGCGATCTGCTCAAGTGCTCGTTCTGCGGCAAGAGCCAGAAGCAGGTCAAGAAGCTCATCGCAGGGCCCGGTGTGTACATCTGCGACGAGTGCATCGACCTCTGCAACGAGATCATCGAGGAAGAACTCGCGGAGACGAGCGAGGTGCGCTGGGAGGAACTCCCCAAGCCCCGCGAGATCTACGAGTTCCTCGAGGGTTACGTGGTCGGCCAGGAGCCGGCCAAGAAGGCGCTCTCGGTCGCGGTGTACAACCACTACAAGCGGGTCCAGGCCGGTGAGAACGGCGGCGGTCAAAACCGCGAGGACGCCATCGAGTTGGCCAAGTCCAACATCCTTCTGCTGGGCCCCACGGGCTCCGGCAAGACGCTGCTGGCGCAGACACTGGCCCGCATGCTGAACGTCCCGTTCGCGATCGCCGACGCGACCGCGCTGACGGAGGCGGGCTATGTGGGCGAGGACGTGGAGAACATCCTCCTCAAGCTCATCCAGGCCGCCGACTACGACGTCAAGAAGGCCGAGACGGGCATCATCTACATCGACGAGATCGACAAGGTCGCGAGGAAGAGTGAGAACCCTTCCATCACCCGTGACGTGTCGGGCGAAGGTGTTCAGCAGGCCCTGCTGAAGATCCTGGAGGGCACGACGGCCTCGGTGCCGCCGCAGGGCGGGCGCAAGCACCCCCACCAGGAGTTCATCCAGATCGACACGACGAACGTCCTGTTCATCGTGGGCGGCGCGTTCGCGGGCCTGGAGAAGCTCATCGAGTCGAGGGCGGGCGCCAAGGGCATCGGCTTCGGCGCCACGATCCGCTCGAAGCGGGAGCTGCAGTCCAAGGACCAGTTCGAGGACGTCATGCCCGAGGACCTGGTCAAGTTCGGCATGATCCCCGAGTTCATCGGCCGCCTCCCCGTCATCACCTCGGTCCACAACCTGGACCGCGAGGCGCTCCTCCAGATCCTGATCGAGCCGCGCAACGCGCTGGTGAAGCAGTACCAGCGCCTCTTCGAACTCGACGGCGTGGAGCTGGACTTCGAGCGCGAGGCCCTGGAGGCCATCGCCGACCAGGCCATCCTGCGCCAGACCGGCGCGCGCGGCCTGCGCGCCATCATGGAGGAAGTCCTCATGTCCGTGATGTACGAGGTCCCGTCCCGCAAGGACGTGGCCCGCGTCGTCATCACGGCGGACGTCGTCCACTCCAACGTGAACCCGACCCTGATCCCGCGCGACGCGCGCCCCGGACGGGGCCCGGGCGAGCAGAAGACGGCGTAACCGCCACCGCCACAGGCATGAGCGAGGGGCCCCGGTCGATCAACCGACCGGGGCCCTTCGCCGTTGACGGAGTGTCAGACTCAGGCCTCGACGCGCACGTCGTTACGGAGCTTGGCGGCCAACTCGGCCGCGTCCTCCATCGACGTGCTCTTGCCGTCGGCCAGGCCGGCGATGTCGTACGAGATCACATAGCTGAGGGTGCTGTGGTCACCCCAGATGCAGATGGGCATCGTCGTGGTCGTACCGGACTCGGTGGACTCGATCTCCTGGCACTTCATGACGCCGTTGTCGAAGCCGGACGGCGTGAACTCCTTGGGGCTGCCCACGAGTTTGCCGTCGGAGGCGTCGGCCTCCGCCACGGAGTCCTTCTTCATCTCGGCGAACAACGCGTCCACGACCTTCTCCGGGTCGTCGATCGTGCCGTACACGCCGGCGAACATCAGGCTCTTCATGCTGAGCCCGGAACCGGCCGTGTAGACGGCGCTGACGTCCTTGGGGTCCTTGACCCCCCACGACTCGGCGTCCTTGATCTCCTCGTCGGTCATCCCGTCGGTCTCGGCGTCGCTGCCCTTCTTGTACGTGCCGTCGACGACCGTGGCCGGCGTCGAGAGCTTGTGCGCCCCGTCGTCGGCGATGTCGGAGCCGCTGCCGCTCCCGCTGCCCGCGCCGATCACGAAGTACGCCCCCACGGCGATCGCGGCCACGACGGCCACCGCGCCGAGGATGATCCCCACCTTCTTCCCGCCGCCGCCTCCGGAGGGCGGCTGGGGCACCCCGTACGGCGCCTGGCCGTAGGGCGGCTGCTGGCCGTACGGGTCCTGCTGGCCGTACGGCGGCTGCGGCTGGGTCGGGACGCCCTGCGTGGGCTGCTGCGGGTAGCCGTAGCCCGGCTGGGGCGGAGGGGCCTGCTGGGGGTAGCCGTAGCCGGGCTGGGGGGCCTGCGGCGGCTGGCCGTACGGACCGGGCTGGCCGTACGGTCCTGGCTGCTGTGGCTGCCCGCCGTACGGGCCCGGCTGGTTGTAGCTCATCTCTGGGTTCCCCTCCAGATGCTTATGTGTTCCTGACATCCTGGCCCAGTCACAAGAACCACACGGCCCCGGGGCACGCACCGTTACAGAGGAATCCCGTTTCGGGACTGCCCGGTGACACCCCTAAACTGAGCGGGTGACCGAGAACGCTCAGCAGCAGCCAACAGCGCCCCACACCGAACTGCCGACTCAGTACGCGCCGGCCGATGTAGAGGCGGCGCTGTACGAGCGCTGGGTAGAGCGCGGCTACTTCGAGGCGGACGAGAAGAGCGACAAGCCGCCGTTCACCGTCGTCATCCCGCCGCCGAACGTCACGGGCAGCCTGCACCTCGGCCATGCCTTCGAGCACACGATCATCGACGCCCTCACCCGCCGCAAGCGCATGCAGGGTTACGAGACGCTGTGGCAGCCCGGCATGGACCACGCCGGTATCGCGACCCAGAACGTCGTCGAGCGCGAGCTCGGCAAGGAGGGCAAGTCCCGTCACGACCTGGGCCGCGAGGCCTTCGTCGAGCGTGTCTGGCAGTGGAAGGCCGAGTCCGGCGGCCAGATCTCCGGTCAGATGCGCCGCCTTGGCGACGGCGTCGCGTGGTCCCGCGAGCGCTTCACCATGGACGAGGGGCTCTCCCAGGCCGTCCAGACCATCTTCAAGCGGCTCTACGACGACGAGTTGATCTACCGCGCCGAGCGCATCATCAACTGGTGTCCGCGCTGTCTCACCGCGATCTCCGACATCGAGGTCGAGTACCAGGACGACGACGGCGAGCTCGTCTCCATGAAGTACGGCGAGGGGGACGACACGATCGTCGTCGCCACCACGCGCGCGGAGACGATGCTCGGCGACACCGCCGTCGCCGTTCACCCGGAGGACGAGCGGTACAAGCACCTCGTCGGCAAGCTCATCAAGCTGCCGCTGACGGACCGTTCCATCCCGGTCGTCGCGGACGAGCACGTCGACCCCGAGTTCGGCACGGGCGCCGTCAAGGTCACCCCGGCCCACGACCCGAACGACTTCGAGATCGGCCAGCGGCACGACCTGCCGGCCATCACGATCATGGACGAGCATGCGGTCATCACCGCCCACGGCCCCTTCCAGGGCCTGGACCGCCTGGAGGCCCGCTCGGCGATCGTCGCCGCGCTGCGCGCCGAGGGCCGGATCGTCGCCGAGAAGCGGCCGTACGTCCACTCGGTCGGCCACTGCTCGCGCTGCAAGACCACGATCGAGCCCAGGCTCTCCATGCAGTGGTGGGTCAAGGTCGGCCCGCTGGCGAAGGCGGCCGGCGACGCGGTCCGCGACGGCCGGGTCAAGATCCACCCCCAGGAGATGGAGAAGCGGTACTTCGACTGGGTCGACAACCTCCACGACTGGTGCATCTCACGGCAGTTGTGGTGGGGCCACCGCATTCCGGTCTGGTACGGCCCCGACGGCGAGGTCGTCTGTGTCGGTCCCGACGAGGAGCCGCCGAGCGGCGAGGGCTGGCGTCAGGACACCGACGTCCTCGACACCTGGTTCTCCTCGGGTCTTTGGCCCTTCTCGACCCTCGGCTGGCCCGAACAGACCGAGTCGCTCGCGAAGTTCTACCCGAACTCCGTCCTGGTCACCGGCTACGACATCCTCTTCTTCTGGGTCGCCCGGATGATGATGTTCGGCCTGTACGCGATGGACGGCACCCCGCCGTTCCACACCATCGCCCTGCACGGCATGGTCCGCGACCAGTTCGGCAAGAAGATGTCGAAGTCCTTCGGGAACGCTGTCAATCCGCTGGACTGGATGGACAAGTACGGCTCCGACGCGCTGCGTTTCACCCTCGCGCGCGGCGCCAACCCGGGCGTCGACGTCCCGATCGGCGAGGACTGGGTCCAGGGCTCCCGCAACTTCGCCAACAAGATCTGGAACGCCACGCGCTTCGCGCTCATGAACGGCGCGACGGTCGAAGGCCCGCTGCCGGACGCCGCCGAGATGTCGGCGACCGACCGCTGGATCCTCTCCCGTCTCAACGCCACCGTCGCCGAAGTCGACGCGCTCTACGAGGACTTCCAGTTCGCGAAGCTCTCCGACGCCCTCTTCCACTTCGCGTGGGACGAGGTCTTCGACTGGTACGTCGAGCTGTCCAAGACGACGTTCCAGGCGGGCGGCGAGCCGGCCGAGGTCTCCAAGCGCGTCCTGGGCGAGGTCCTCGACGTCACGCTGCGACTGCTGCACCCGGTCGTCCCGTTCGTCACGGAGACGTTGTGGACGACGCTGACGGGCGGCGAGTCGGTCGTCATCGCCGAGTGGCCGGCCGACTCGGGCTTCCGGGACGCCGAAGCCGAGCGCGAGATCGAGACGCTCCAGTCGGTCATCACCGAGGTCCGCCGCTTCCGCTCCGACCAGGGCCTCCAGCCCGGCCAGCGAGTCCCGGCCCGCCTGACGCTGGACGGCACGGCGCTCGCGCCCCACGAGGCCGCCATCCGCCAGCTCCTCCGCCTCCAGCCGGAGGGCGAAGAATTCGCGGCCACGGCAACCCTGCCGGTCGCGGGAGCCACGGTCGCCCTCGACCTCTCCGGCACGATCGACGTCGCGGCCGAGCGCAAGCGCCTGGCCAAGGACCTCGCGGCGGCCGAAAAGGAGAAGTCCCAGGCAACGGCCAAGCTCGGCAACGAGGCGTTCCTGGCAAAGGCCCCGGACAACGTCGTGGAAAAGATCCGCGCCCGCCTCACGAAGGCCGACGAGGACATCGAGCGCATCAAGACCCAGCTGGACCGCCTGCCACAGGCGTAGGTGGTTGTACGGAAGTGAGGGCCCCGGTACTGAAAAGCGCCGGGGCCTTTCGCAACTCAAGGGGCCCGGTGCTACGAAGCACCGGGCCCCATCACCCACCTGGGGGCGCGGGGAACTGCGCGACCAGCCCCCACCGGCCCGCAGACGAAAGACGAGCCGACCTCCGTAGACTGCCCTTGTGAGCGAAACCGACCCCTTCGACGAGATCGTCGCCGCAGAGACCGACCGCGACCCCGACCTCGCGATCATCGAGGCAGGCAGCCGCACCCTGCGTACCCAGGGCGCCCCGCCGGAGGCCGACGTGCCGGGACGCCCCGACGACCCCGAGGTCGACAAGGCCCTGCGCCAGGTCGAGGCGGACCTGGCGACCCGCTGGGGCGAAACAAAGCTGGAGCCCTCCGTAAGCCGTATCGCCGCGCTGATGGACGTCCTGGGCGAGCCGCAGCGCTCGTACCCCTCGATCCACATCACGGGAACGAACGGCAAGACGTCAACGGCCCGCATGATCGAGGCCCTCCTCGGCGCCTTCGACCTCCGCACCGGCCGCTACACCTCCCCCCACGTGCAGTCCGTGACCGAGCGGATCAGCCTCGACGGCGCCCCGATCTCCGCCGAGCGCTTCATCGAGACGTACGAGGACATCAAGCCGTACATCGAGATGGTCGACGGCATGCAGGAGTTCCGGCTCTCCTTCTTCGAGGTGCTGACCGGCATGGCGTACGCAGCCTTCGCGGACGCGCCCGTCGACGTGGCCGTCGTCGAGGTCGGTATGGGCGGCAGCTGGGACGCCACCAACGTGATCGACGCGGACGTCGCCGTCGTCACCCCCATCGACCTCGACCACACCGACCGGCTCGGCGAGACGCCCGGCGAGATCGCCGCCGAGAAGGCGGGCATCGTCAAGCAGGACGCGACCGTCATCCTGGCCCAGCAGCCGGTGGACGCGGCGCAGGTGCTGCTGAAGAAGGCCGTCGAGGTCGACGCCACAGTGGCCCGGGAGGGTCTGGAGTTCGGCGTTGTGGCCCGCCAGGTCGCCGTAGGCGGACAGCTGGTGACCCTGCGCGGGCTCGGCGGCGAGTACGACGAGGTGTACCTCCCCCTGCACGGCGCCTACCAGGCGCACAACGCGGCCGTGGCGCTCGCCGCCGTCGAGGCGTTCTTCGGCGTCGGCTCCCAGCGGCCCGAGCGGCTCGACATCGACACCGTCCGCAAGGCCTTCGCCGCGGTCTCCTCGCCGGGCCGCCTGGAGGTCGTACGGCGCTCGCCGACCGTCGTCCTGGACGCGGCGCACAACCCGGCGGGCGCCCGCGCGACCGCCGAGGCGGTGCAGGAGGCCTTCGAGTTCAGCCGGCTGATCGGGGTCGTGGGCGCGAGCGGCGACAAGAACGTACGGGGGCTGCTCGAAGCCTTCGAACCGATCTTCGCCGAGGTCGTCGTCACGCAGAACTCCAGTCACCGCGCGATGGACGTGGACGAACTGGCCGGAATCGCCGTCGAGGTGTTCGGTGACGACCGCGTCCAGGTCGAGCCGCGGCTGCCCGACGCCCTGGAGGCCGCGATCACACTGGTCGAGGAGGACGGCGAGTTCGCGGGCGGCGGTGTCCTGGTCACCGGCTCCGTCATCACCGTCGGCGAGGCCCGACTGCTTCTGGGGAGGGGCTGACTTTCCGTGCGTACGCTCTGTGCTTCGACGCTGATCGGCGAATTCTTCGTGATCGGCTTCGCCGGACTTGTCGCGATGAAGGACCCCGATCTGTCCACGACGACGGTGTGGACGGTCAGCGGCATCGCGATGCTGCTCTCCGTCCTGCTGTGCGGTGTGGTGACCCGGCCCGGCGGCGTCCAGCTCGGCTGGGCCTTCCAAGTCGCGCTGATCGCCTCCGGCTTCGTCGTCCCGACCATGTTCTTCATGGGCGCGATCTTCGCGGCCCTGTGGTGGGCCTCCGTCCACTACGGCCGGAAGATCGACGAGGCGAAGGCGAGATTCGCAGCTCAGGCGGATTCCGCCTCGGCTGACGCGGTGTAAGAGGCACTCATACAGGCCCTGTAGCCTCAGCATCACCCCGCACGTTTTATACGAAGGAGCTCGCTCGTGACCCAGCGCACCCTCGTCCTCCTCAAGCCCGACGCCGTCCGTCGTGGCCTGACCGGCGAGATCATCAGCCGTATCGAGCGCAAGGCCGGCTGGCAGATCACCGCGCTGGAGCTGCGCACCCTGGACCAGGAGACCCTGGAGCAGCACTACGGCGAGCACAAGGGCAAGGTCTTCTACGAGCCGCTGGTCGAGTTCATGGCGTCCGGTCCGGTCGTCGCCCTGATCGTCGAGGGCGAGCGGGTCATCGAGGGCGTCCGCGCGCTGGCCGGCCCGACCGACCCGATCGCCGCCGCCCCGGGTTCCATCCGCGGGGACTTCGGTGTGATCGTCCGTGAGAACCTCATCCACGCCTCCGACTCCGAGGAGTCCGCCGAGCGCGAGGTGAAGATCTTCTTCCCGGGCCGGGCCTGAATCTCCGTCAGTAACCCACACGTCCGACCATTCGTCTGACCTGGGACGGCCGCGCATTTCCGGCCGTCCTTCGGCATATGCGTGCCGATCGGGGGAACGAGTGCCCCCGATGGACCGTCTCCACAAGCGAGGCGGTGCTTCATCTGCTGACAATGGCGAAGACCCTCGCGCGGTGTTCGTGCAGGCGCGTCTACGATGGAAGCCTTCACGTCACTGCACCCACTTCGCCGACCTGAAAAGCCCTCAAAAGCTCCCAGGAAGGCCAGTCGAATCCTGATGGGGAACTCAATGTCGTTCATCGGCCGTGACATGGCTGTCGACCTCGGGACCGCCAACACGCTGGTGTACGTCAGGGGTCGCGGGATCGTACTCAACGAGCCGTCAGTCGTCGCGATCAACACCAACACCGGTGGAATTCTCGCGGTCGGCTCCGAAGCGAAGAAGATGATCGGGCGTACGCCCGGCAACATCGTTGCCGTGCGTCCGCTGAAGGACGGCGTGATCGCCGACTTCGAGATCACCGAGCGGATGCTCCGCTACTTCATTCTGAAGATCCACAAGCGGCGGTATCTGGCTCGTCCGCGGGTCGTCGTCTGTGTGCCCTCGGGCATCACGGGCGTCGAGCGCCGCGCCGTCATCGAGGCGTCGTCCCAGGCCGGCGCCCGTCAGGTGCACATCATCGAGGAGCCCATGGCCGCGGCCATCGGCTCCGGCCTGCCGGTCCACGAGGCCACCGGCAACATGGTGGTGGACATCGGCGGCGGCACGACGGAGGTCGCGGTCATCTCGCTCGGCGGCATCGTCACCGCTCAGTCCATCCGTGTCGCCGGCGACGAGCTGGACAACGCGATCATCCAGCACATCAAGAAGGAGTACTCCCTTCTGCTGGGTGAGCGGACGGCCGAGCAGATCAAGATCACGATCGGTTCCGCGTACGACCTCGACGACGACCAGCACACCGAAATCCGCGGCCGGGACCTGGTCTCCGGCCTCCCCAAGACCGTCGTGATCTCCGCGGCCGAAGTCCGCAAGGCGATCGAGGAGCCGGTCAACGCGATCGTCGACGCCGTGAAGACCACGCTCGACAAGTGCCCGCCGGAGCTGTCCGGTGACGTCATGGACCGCGGAATCGTTCTGACCGGCGGCGGCGCCCTGCTCAAGGGCCTCGACGAGCGGCTGCGCCGCGAGACCGGCATGCCGATCCACATCGCCGAGGACCCGCTGGACAGCGTGGCGCTCGGTTCCGGCAAGTGCGTGGAGGAGTTCGAGGCGCTCCAGCAGGTGCTGGACGCTCAGCCCCGCAGATGACGTAACTCTTCGATTCCGCCGTACGGGATGATCTCCTCTCGTACGGCGGATCGTTGATATAGAGGCATAAGCTCCCACAAAAGAGCCCCAGGGGTTACCCCGGCATTCCCAGGGTCACCCGTCGGGCTTCCCGCATTCTTATGAGGAAGGGCACGGCCGCCGCACGTGAGGGACACACGAGAGAGCCGGCTGCTCCTGGTGCTGCTGATCGCCATCGCGTTCGCGCTGATCACGGTGGACATCCGCGGCGGAGAGGACTCACCGGTCGACGGTGCCCGCCAGGTCGCGGCCACGGTCTTCGGCCCGATCGAGAACGGTGTGTCGGCAGCGGTAGACCCGGTCGGCAACGCGGTCTCCGCGATCCGCGACTCGGGCGACCGCCACGACCGGCTCGCGGCCCTGGAGACGGAGAACGCGGCTCTCAAGGCGAAGCTCGGCAGCGACGACCGCAACAACAGCCGCCTCAAACAGCTCGACAAGATGCTGAAGATCGCGGGCGAGGGCCAGTACGGCATCAAGGGCGCCGAGGTCATCGCGATAGGAGCGGCCCAGGGCTTCTCCTGGACCATCACGATCGACGTCGGCGTGAGCGACGGCATCAAGCGCGACATGACCGTCTTGAACGGGGATGGCCTGGTCGGGCGCGTGACGACGGTCGGGCCCAACACGGCGACCGTGCTGCTCGCCAACGACCCCGACTTCACCGTCGGCACCCGCATGGAGTCCACCGACGAACTCGGCTTCGCCTCCGGACAGGGCGACCGCCCGATGCGCGTCGAACTCCTCAACGGCAAGGCCCAGATCAAGAAGGGCGACCGGTTGGTCACCTTCGGCTCCCAGGCCGACAAGCCGTTCGTGCCCGGCGTCCCGGTCGGCATCGTCTCCCAGGTCGACCCCTCCGGCGGCAACCTGACCCGCATCCTCTACGTCACGCCGTACGTCAGCTTCACCAAGCTCGACATCGTCGGCGTCGTCGTGGAAGCCCCGAAGAGCGACCCGCGCGACACGGTCCTCCCGGACAAGCCGAAGCCCACCCCCACGCCGACCGTGACGGTGACGGTCACCCCGTCGGCGAACGCGCCCGTCGACGGCCAGCAGCAAGAGCAGTAGGAGCTGAGTTTTCCCATGCGCTTCAACCGGATCCTGCTCTCCACCACGCTGGTAGTCGTCGCCCTGGTCCTCCAGGTGAGCGTCCTGGCCCGCCTCCACCTCCCGGGCGCCGTCCCCGACCTGCTCCTCCTGACCGTCCTGGGCCTCGCCATGGTCTACGGCCATGTCGGCGGCGCCCTCGTCGGCTTCGGCGCCGGTCTCCTCGCCGACCTCGCCCCGCCCGCCGACCATGCCGCCGGCCGCTACGCCCTCGTGCTGTGCGTCATCGGCTACTTGGCAGGGCTGATCAAGCCCGAGAACGGCCGCCTCAAGTCGGCCACCGGCCCCATGCTCGTCGTGGTCGGCGCCGCGATCGGCTCGACCCTGCTCTACGCCGGCGTCGGCGCCCTCGTCGGCGACACCGCCGCCCGCCATGTCGGCCTCGCCGGGCTGCTGTTCAGCGCCGCCCTGTACGACCTGCTGCTCGCCCCGTTCGTCGTCCCCGGCATCATGTTCCTGGCCCGGCGCGCGGAGAACGACCCGCTCGCCGAGACCAACTCCCCCGCGAAATCCACCGACATCTCCTCCGGCTGGCTCTCCGCCGGCACCGGCCTGCGCATCGGCAGCCAGCGCGGCGGCCTCGGCGGACTGAAGGTGAAGGCCTCCCGGGTCCGCACGGCACGCGCGGGACGCATCAAGGGGGTCAAGCGGCTGTGAACACACGCCAATTGACGGTCGCGGGACCCCGACTTCGGGTCCACAGCTTGACCGTGTACTCGTATCACTCGTACGCGTACTGAGAGGGGGAGGCAGCAGCAGTGACCAACATCCCGGAGACCGGTCGGAGCCCACGGGTCCAGACCCGCCTCATCATCATCCAGATCCTCGTCCTCTCCCTCCTGGGCACCCTCGGCGGCCGCCTCTGGTACCTCCAGATCCGCAACGGGCAGGAGTACGCGGCGGAGGCCTCCGGCAACCACGTCCAGCAGGTCGTCGAGCCCGCCGTACGCGGCTCGATCCTGGACGCGCGCGGTGTGCCGATCGCCGACAACGAGACCCGGCTGGTGGTCTCCGCCTCCCGCACCGACCTGCTGAAGATGGCCGACGACGGCAAGGCCGTCCTCACCAAGCTGGCCGGCGTGCTTGGCATGAAGGCCAAGGACGTCATCGAGAAGGTCCGGCTGTGCGACGCCAAGACGCCGCAGCCCTGCTGGAACGGCTCGCCCTACCAGCCCATCCCCATCACCGACGAGGCCACCGCCAAGCAGGCCCTCCAGATCCGCGAGCGCGCCGAGGACTTCCCCGGCATCACCGCCGAGCCGGAGGCCGTACGCCGCTACGCCGCCCCCGGCGGCGCCAACACCGCCCAGGTCCTCGGCTATCTCTCGCCCGTCACGGACGAGGAGATCACCCAGGCCCAGGACACCGACTCGCCCTACCTGCGCTCTGACCAGGTCGGCCGCTCGGGCCTGGAGCGGGAGTACGACAAGGAACTGCGCGGCAAGGCCGGCGTCACCCGCTACGAGGTCGACAACCTCGGCCGCGTCATCGGCGAGGCCGAGGCCGACGCCGCCGAGCCCGGCTCCAACCTCGTCACCAGCATCGACTCCCGCGTCCAGCGGGTCGCCGAGTACGAGCTGAACGACGCCATGAAGGAAGCCCGCAAGCAGTTCGACGACAACACCGGCGAGAACTACAAGGCGGACTCCGGCGCGGTCGTCGTGATGGAGGCCAAGACCGGCCGCATCGTCGCCATGGCGTCCAACCCGTCGTACGACCCCAACGCCTGGGTCGGCGGCATCTCCGCCAAGGACTACACGAAGCTCACCGGCAAGGACTCCAACTACCCGCTCCTCAACCGGGCCATACAGGGTCAGGCGGCGCCCGGCTCGATCTTCAAGGTGGTCTCCACGGCCGCCGCCGTCGAGGCCGGCTACGACTTCGACGGCAACTACGACTGCTCCAGCTCCTACTCGGTCGGCGGCCAGGTCTTCAAGAACTTCGAGTCGCAGGGCTACGGCCCGATCAACCTGGGCCGGGCTCTTGAGGTCTCCTGCGACACCGTCTTCTACCGGCTCGCGCACAGCGAGTGGCAGCGCGACGGCGGCATCAACCCGAAGAAGGGCGAGCCCAAGGACTACTTCTTCAAGGCCGCCCACCAGTTCGGCCTCGGCTCGACCACCGGAATCGACCTGCCCAACGAGGTCTCCGGCCGGATCCCGGACCGCCAGTGGAAGCAGAACTACTGGAAGGCCAACAAGGACGTCTGGTGCAAGACCGGTAAGAAGAACGGCAGTTACGTCGAGCAGATCGCCTACGAGAACTGCCTCGAAGGCAACAAGATGCGCGCCGGTGACGAGATCAACTACTCCATCGGCCAGGGCGACACCCTCGTGACCCCGATCCAGATGGCCACGATCTACGCGGCGATCTCCAACGGCGGCACCCTGTACGACCCGACGGTCGGCAAGGCCATCGTCAGCGCCGACGGCAAGAGCGTCCAGGAGATCAAGCCCAAGTCGCACGGCAAGCTGCCCGTGAGCAAGGCCACGCTGAGCGAGATGGACGAGGCCCTCGCGGGCGTCGCCACCCGGGGCACCGCCGCCTGGCGGTTCGCCGACGTCGGCTGGCCGCAGGACAAGATCGCGATGCACGCCAAGACCGGTACCGCTGAGGTCTACGGCAAGCAGACGACGTCGTGGTTCGCCACGTACACCAAGGACTACACGGTCGTCATGACGATCTCCCAGGGTGGTACGGGCTCCGGCGCCTCGGGCCCGGCCGTCCGCAACATCTACGACGCGCTCTACGGCGTCTCCGACGACGGCACGATCAACAAGAAGAACGCCCTGCTGCCCACCCCGCAGAAGAGCCTGCCGAAGGTCCAGACGGACGGCTCGATCATCTCTCCGAAGGTCTCCAAGGACCCGGCCAAGGAGCAGCGGGCCAGCCAGGAGGGCCTCGCCGAGCAGGACGAGACGCAGCTGGCGGGGACCACGGCCTCGCCCACGACAGGCAACCGCGACACCCGACGGCGACGGCGGGGCGGCGGTCGTAGGAATCGTCAGAGTTGTCAGAGGGGAAGCCGGAGGATGCTCACATGACCGGCAACAGCTTCTCCGTCTCCGGGTACGGGCCCGACCGGGCCGGCTGGACGCGGCTCTTCGCCCGTGACTCGCTGGCCCGGCGCCTCGACTGGCCGATACTGCTGTCGGCCATCGCCCTGTCGCTCATCGGCTCGGTCCTCGTCTACTCGGCGACCCGCAACCGCACCGAGCTCAACAACGGCGACCCGTACTACTTCTTCTTCCGGCACCTCCTCAACACCGGCATCGGCTTCGCCCTGATGATCGGCACGGTCTGGCTCGGCCACCGCACCCTGCGCACGGCCGTGCCGATCCTCTACGGCCTCTCGGTGTTCCTCGTTCTGTTGGTGCTCACCCCGCTGGGCGCGACCATCAACGGCGCCCACGCCTGGATCGTCGTCGGCGGCGGCTTCTCGCTCCAGCCCTCCGAGTTCGTGAAGATCACGATCATCCTGGGCATGGCGATGCTGCTCGCGGCCCGCGTCGACGCGGGCGACAAGGCGTACCCGGACCACCGCACGGTGGTACAGGCCCTGGGCCTGGCGACCGTCCCGATCCTGGTCGTGCTGCTCATGCCCGACCTCGGGTCGGTGATGGTGATGGTGATCATCATCCTCGGTGTGCTGCTCGCCTCCGGCGCCTCCAACCGCTGGATCTTCGGCCTGCTCGGCGTCGGCGCGCTGGGCGCGGTCGCGGTGTGGCAGCTCGGCGTGCTCGACGAGTACCAGATCAACCGCTTCGCCGCCTTCGCCAACCCCAACCTGGACCCGGCCGGCGTCGGCTACAACACCAACCAGGCCCGTATCGCGATCGGCTCGGGCGGACTGACGGGCTCGGGCCTCTTCCACGGCTCGCAGACCACGGGCCAGTTCGTCCCCGAACAGCAGACGGACTTCGTCTTCACGGTCGCGGGCGAGGAACTGGGCTTCGTCGGCGCCGGGCTGATCCTGGTCCTGCTCGGCGTGGTCCTGTGGCGCGCCTGCCGCATCGCCCGCGAGACGACCGAGCTCTACGGCACGATCGTCGCCGCCGGGATCATCGCCTGGTTCGCCTTCCAGGCCTTCGAGAACGTCGGCATGACCCTGGGCATCATGCCGGTGGCGGGCCTGCCGCTGCCGTTCGTGTCGTACGGCGGTTCGTCGATGTTCGCGGTGTGGGTGGCGGTGGGTCTGTTGCAGTCGATTCGGGTACAGAAGCCTATGTCGGCATAGGTCACCTCATGGTCCCCTCGGGTTTCCCTGGGGTTCATCCATGGTGTGCTCTGTTGTTGCGGACCGACTGCAACTAGATTCGGGTCATGGCGGACACAAAGCGCGAGATCGAGCGTAAGTACGAGTCCGACGAGAGCGGTCTTCCGAACCTCACCGGCGTCGCGGGTGTCGCAGCCGTCATCGACAAAGGTGTCGCCGAGCTGGACGCCACCTACTACGACACCGCCGACGAGGCCCTCGCCGCCGCGTCGATCACCCTGCGCCGCCGCACCGGCGGCTCCGACGCGGGCTGGCACCTGAAGTTCCCCGTCGCCCGCAACGTGCGCGACGAGATCCAGGCCCCCCTCTCCGACACCGTGCCCCGCTCCTTCACCGGGCTCGTCCGCTCCCGCGTCCGCGACGCCGAGCTGCTGCCCGTCGTCCGGCTCCGCTCCGCCCGCGACATCCGCCACCTCGTCGACGCCGAGGGCGCGCTGCTCGCCGAGGTCAGCGTCGACGCCGTACGCGCCGAGCGCCTCGCCGGGGGCGCCGGCAAGGCCCAGTGGACCGAGATCGAGGTGGAGCTCGCCGACGACGCCGACCCCAACTTCCTCGACAAGGTCGAGAAGAAACTACGCAAGGCGGGCGTCCGACCGTCCGCGTCGGCGTCGAAGCTGGCGCGGGCGCTGGAGGAGACGGCGGGGAAGAAGAAGCGCAAGGGGACCAAGGGGAACGCTCCCGCGGACCCCGTGACCGCCGGCGACCACGTCCTCGCATACGTCCGCGCCCAGCGGGACGCGATCATCGAGCTCGACCCCGCGGTGCGGCGCGACGAGTACGACTCCGTGCACAGCATGCGCGTCGCCACCCGTCGGATGCGCAGCGCCTTCCGGTCGTACGGCAAAGTCCTCGACCGGACCGTGACCGACCCGATCGGCGACGAACTGAAGTGGCTCGCGGGCGAGTTGGGCGTCGACCGCGACCAGGAGGTCCTCACGGAACGCATCACCGCCGCCCTGGACGACCTGCCCCGCCAGCTGGTCTCCGGCCCGGTCCGCGGCCGTCTGCGCACCTGGACGAACGCCCGACGCGGGGGATCGCGCCGCCGCCTCATCGCCGTACTGGACGGAAAGAGGTATCTGGAGCTGCTGGGCACGCTGGACGCACTGGTCGAGGACCCGCCGCTCCTCGAAGCGGCCGCCGGGCAGCCCTCCAAGGTGATCGCCAAGGCCGTACGGAAGGACTTCGGCAAGCTGGCCGCACTGGTCGAGCAGGCGGTGGAGCTGGAGCCGGGGTCCGATCGCGACCTCGCGCTGCACAACGCGCGCAAGAAGGCCAAGCGGACCAGGTACGCGGCGGAGACGGCGGCCCCGGCGCTCGGTGACCCCGCGTCCGCCCTCGTCAAGTCGATGAAGTCCCTGCAGACCCTGCTGGGCGACCACCAGGACAGCGTGATGACCCGCGAGGCCCTGCGCGAGCTGGCGGGACAGGCACACGCGGCGGGGGAGAGCTCCTTCACGTACGGGGTGCTGTACGGGCGCGAGGAGCAGCGGGCAGCGGCCGTGGAGGCCGAGGTGCCCGAGGCCTGGACGGGGATCAAGGGCGGGGCGGAGGTCTGAGGGGCGTTAGGCTGGATGGCCACCCCTGCACCACCCCCTGTCAGCCCACGGAAGTGCGAGATGTCAGCCGAAACCGCCGAGGCCGTTGAGTCTGTGTTCCCGCAGCTCGAAGCTCTGCTCCCGCATGTGCAGAAGCCGATCCAGTACGTCGGCGGAGAGCTCAACTCCACGGTCAAGCCGTGGGAGACCTGTGACGTCCGCTGGGCGCTCATGTACCCCGACGCCTACGAGGTCGGCCTGCCCAACCAGGGCGTCATGATCCTCTACGAGGTGCTCAACGAACAGCAGGGCGTCCTCGCCGAGCGCACGTACAGCGTGTGGCCGGACCTGGAGGCGCTGATGCGCGAGCACCGGGTCCCGCAGTTCACGGTGGACAGCCACCGCCCGGTGAAGGCCTTCGACGTGTTCGGCCTGTCGTTCTCGACGGAGCTGGGCTACACGAACATGCTGACGGCGCTCGACCTGGCGGGCATCCCGCTGGAGTCGAAGGACCGGGGCCTGGACGACCCGATCGTGCTGGCCGGCGGCCACGCCGCCTTCAACCCCGAGCCGATCGCCGACTTCATCGACGCGGCGATCATCGGCGACGGCGAGCAGGCCGTGCTCGACATGACGGAGATCATCCGCGAGTGGAAGGCGGAGGGCCGCCCCGGAGGCCGCGAGGAGGTCCTCTTCCGCCTCGCGAAGACGGGTTCGGTGTACATCCCGGCGTTCTACGACGTGGAGTACCTGGCGGACGGCCGTATCGCGCGTGTCGTACCGAACAAGAGCGGTGTGCCGTGGCGGGTGTCGAAGCACACGGTCATGGACCTGGACGAGTGGCCGTACCCGAAGCAGCCCCTGGTCCCTCTCGCGGAGACGGTCCACGAGCGGATGTCCGTCGAGATCTTCCGCGGCTGCACGCGCGGCTGCCGCTTCTGCCAGGCCGGCATGATCACGCGCCCCGTGCGCGAGCGCTCGATCACGGGTATCGGCGAGATGGTGGAGAAGGGCCTGAAGGCGACGGGCTTCGAGGAGGTGGGGCTGCTTTCGCTGTCGAGCGCCGATCATTCGGAGATCGGCGACATCGCGAAGGGCCTGGCGGACAGGTACGAGGAAGACAAGATCGGCCTCTCCCTCCCCTCCACCCGCGTGGACGCCTTCAACGTGGACCTGGCGAACGAGCTGACGCGCAATGGGCGGAGGTCGGGCCTGACCTTCGCGCCCGAGGGCGGCTCGGAGCGCATGCGCAAGGTCATCAACAAGATGGTGTCGGAGGAGGACCTCATCCGGACGGTGTCGACGGCGTACGGCAACGGCTGGCGCCAGGTGAAGCTGTACTTCATGTGCGGCCTGCCCACGGAGACCGACGAGGACGTCCTCCAGATCGCCGACATGGCGATGAACGTGATCGCCGAGGGCCGCAAGGTCTCGGGCCAGAACGACATCCGCTGCACGGTCTCGATCGGCGGCTTCGTCCCCAAGCCCCACACGCCCTTCCAGTGGGCCCCGCAGCTCTCGGCTGAGGAGACGGACGAGCGCCTCACCAAGCTCCGGGACAAGATCCGCGGCGACAAGAAGTACGGCCGCTCGATCGGCTTCCGCTACCACGACGGCAAGCCGGGCATCGTGGAGGGCCTGCTGTCGAGGGGCGACCGGCGGGTGGGTGCGGTGATCCGCGCGGTCTACGAGGACGGCGGCCGCTTCGACGGCTGGCGCGAGCACTTCTCCTACGACCGCTGGATGCGCTGCGCGGAGAAGACGCTGCCGGCGTACGGGGTCGACGTCGACTGGTACACGACCCGCGAGAAGACCTACGAGGAGGTCCTGCCCTGGGACCACCTCGACTCCGGCCTGGACAAGGACTGGCTCTGGGAGGACTGGCAGGACGCCCTCGACGAGACGGAGGTCGAGGACTGCCGGTGGACGCCTTGTTTCGACTGTGGGGTGTGCCCCGCCATGGACACGACCATTCAAATCGGCCCTACGGGCAAGAAGTTGCTGCCGTTGACGGTCAAGCAGCCTGCCGGGGGCGGGCACAGTCACTGAGTCGGTCGGCCGGGGCTGCCGTCGGTGGCAGCCCCGGCTCATTGGCGTTTACTTGCTGGCCGCGAAGCGCATCAGGGCCATTTCGTCGCCCTGCTTGATCTTGCCGGTCACGTTGATGACTTCGAGCTTCCAGGTGGTGCCGGTGCGGACGGCCTTGGCGACGGCGCAGCCGTTGTCCGTGGTGAGCATGCTGGGCCAGATGTCGGCGACCTGCTGGGTGCTGCCGCCGGAGGCGTCGTAGACCTTGAAGCTGATGTTGCGCGCCTTCTGGAAGGAACTGCCCTTCTTGTAGGCGGCGGCGACGAACACGATCGATGTGATGTGCGGCGGGATCTTCTCGAACTGGACGGTGACCGTCTCGTCGTCGCCCTCCCCGTGCCCGGTCTGGTTGTCGCCGCTGTGCAGCAGGGAGCTGTTGCCGATGGGGTCGGGGGAGTCGAGGCCTGCCAGGCGCACCGGGTCCGCGTCGTGCAGGGCGATGGCTATCAGGTCGAGGTCGGTGCCGGACTTGTGGCGGAGCTTGCCGATCAGTCCGCCGCTGCTGCCGGCGGTGGGGTCCCAGGAAACCCCTATGGTCAGGTGGGTCATCCCGTCCAGATCGGCGGGGCCGTCTTCCTTCGTCAGCGTAATCATGCGCACATACTGCCTGGATCTTCGCCGAGGTCCCAGAACAGGCCGGCCATGACGGCCAGGGACTCCCGGGCCACCGATCCCAACAGGTGCTCGTTCGGGGCGTGTTGGGCGCAGGAGGGGTGGGAGTGGGGGACCCAGACCGTGGGCAGGCCGAGGATCTCCGCGAAGGCGTCGTTGGGGAGGGTGCCGCCGAGGTTGGGGAGGATGGCCGGGGTTTTGCCGGTGGTCCGGTGGAGTGATGCCTTCGCCCAGTGGACCCAGGGGGAGTCGGGGTCGAGGCGCGTTGCCGGGACCGCCTGGAGGACCTCGACCTCGACCATGCGCAGCCCGTGTGCGTCGAGGTGAGCCCGGACGATCGACGCCAGGTTCCGCCAGTCCGTGCCCACCACGAAACGGAGTTGTACGTCCGCGTGTGCCGTGCCCGGGATCGCGCCCACCGGCTTGGCCGGGTCCCCGGCGGACAGGGCCAGGACCTCCAGGGTGTTCCAGGCGAAGACTCGCTCGGCGGTGGTGAGGCCCGGCTCGCCCCAGTCCGTGTCGACCGTGGGGTCCGCCTCGCCGCCGCCGACCGTCAGGTCCGCGAGGGCCGCCCGCACCGGCTCGGGGATCGCGGGCGGTCGTAGGCCTTCGACGAGGATGCGGCCCTGGGCGTCGACCAGGGTCGTCACAGCCGCTGCCAGCACCGTCGCCGGGTTGCGCAGTGCGCCGCCCCAGTTGCCGGAGTGGTGGGCGCCGTCGCGCAGGGGCACGCTCAGGCGGAAGTTGGCGGCGCCGCGCGAGCCGAGGAAGAGGGTGGGGCGGTCGGCGGCGAGGCGGGGGCCGTCGGAGGCGATGAGGACGTCTGCCGTCAGGTCGTCCTTCATACGGCGGCAGAACTTGTGCAGGCCCGGGGAGCCGGACTCCTCGCCTGTCTCTATCAGCAGCTTGAGGTTGAAGCCGAGCCTGCCGTCCCGGGCCGCCAACACCTGTTCCAGCGCTGCCAGGTTGACGGTGTGCTGGCCCTTGTTGTCCGCCGTGCCGCGGCCGTAGAGGCGGTCGCCCTCGACCACCAGGTCCCAAGGGGACAGGCCCGCGCGCCAGCGGCCCTCCTGGCCGGGGACGACGTCACCGTGGCCGTAGACCAGGACGGTGGGCGCATCGTCCGCCTCGTGGCGGTGGGCGAGGAGGAAGGGGCCGGCCCCCGGGACCGGGTTGTCGAGGATGCGGACCGTCCCTCCCAAACGGCGTGCGGCCGGGGCGAGTTCGTCCTGCAAGTACGCGTGGAGGCGGGCCGTGTCCGTGGGGGGCCGGCTCTCCGTCGGCATCGCGACCCGGCGGCGCAGGTCGGTCAGGAAGGCGCCGGAGTCGTAGTAGGCGGTGGCCCGGTCGATGGCGGTCTCGCGTGTCGTCATGCCTCGTCGTCCCCGTTCTCCGGCTTGTCGTGGGTGGCCAGGCGGCCGTCCTCGCGGTCCAGCCAGTGCCGTCGTAGCGCGTCCAAGAGGACGGAGACGTCGAAGGACGTCACCCCGGGCAGGTCTGCCAGGTCCCGGGTGAGGAACTCGGCGAGGCCCTCCTCGTCGCGGAAGACGCCGTGGTGGATCACGCCGGCGGTGCCCGCTGTGGTGACCACGTAGCGGGCGGAGGGGTGCCGGGCGAGTACGTGGGCCACCTCGCTCATCGCGCTGGGGGTGACCGTCAGGGTGATCGCGACTTCAAGGGCGTAGCCGAGCAGGCCGGGTTCGATCTCCACGCGGGGGCGGACCAGGCCGCGTTGGAGGAGGGACTGGGTGATGCGGTAGGCGGTGGACTGGCCGATGCCGAGCTCGCGGGAGACCTGGGCGGCGGTGATACGGCCGTCGGCGGCGAGCAGGCGGAGGGTGCGGAGTTCGTCGTCGGTGAGCGTGGCGTGGCGGGCCGGGGTGTCCACTGCCGCGTCCTGGGCCGCGTGTTCGGTGAGGCGTCGTACCTGGGCCTCGGACAGGCGGGGCAGGCGCCAGGAGTCGGACTTGGTGGTGGCCGAGAGGACGAGTTCGGAGCGGGCGGAGCGGACGCCGGGGGTGGCCGGAATGGTCCGGGTCAGCAGCTCGGTGGTCTGGTCGCGGAGGGCGGGTTGGACGGAGCAGTAGACGTCCGACTGCCCGGCGGTGACCGCGACATGGCTCGTCCCCGGCAGGTCGGCGAGGCGGCGGGCCACCTCGGTCGCCCGGCCGGGTTCCGCGGTCACCCAGACCTGCCACGGATGGCCCTCGCCGGACACCGACCAGGCGAGCTGGCCGATCACCCGCAGCAGCCGCTCGGACTCCAGCCGGGCCAGCCGGCGCCCCGCGGTGCTCGCCGAGACGCCCAGCACCTCCGCCAGCAGGCTCAGCGGGGCCCGTGGGGCGTGCTGGAGCGCGGCGACCAGGTCGAGATCGTCGTCGTCCAGAGTGTCCATGTCGTACATCCATTCACAGAACGAATCCGTCAACCAGCGGCTTCACGAGAACGATATGAGCGCAACAAGCATTTTACTTGCATGATCTCACCGCTCGGGTTGTCAATGGGGAGGTGACCGCCACTTCCTCCCCGCCATCCCCCGCCCCTTCGAAGCCGCTCTCCCGACTGCTCTCCGTGCTCATGCGGATCGAGCACATGGGCAACAAACTGCCGCATCCCTTCTGGTTGTTCGGGGTGCTCAGCGTCGTACTCGCGCTCGCCAGCTGGGCGTTGTCCGCCGCCGACGTCTCCGCGCTGAACCCCGCCACCGACGAGACCGTGACCGTCCACAGCCTCGTCTCCGGCGAGGGGCTGCGGATGATGATCGGCGACGCGGTCACCAACTACGCCACCTTCCCGCCGCTCGGCACGATCCTCGTCGTCATGCTGGGCGTGGCCGTCGCCGACCGGGCCGGGCTGCTCCCGGCGATGCTGCGGGCCGCCGTCGCCCGGGTGCCGGCGCGCTGGCTGACGTTCACGCTCGCCTTCAGCGCGATGGTCGCGCACGTCGCCTCCGACGCCGCGTACGTCGTGCTGGTCCCGCTCGGCGCGATGGCGTTCAGGGCCGTGGGGCGCAGCCCGATGCTGGGCGCCGTGGTGGCGTTCGTGTCGGTGTCCGCCGGATATGACGCGAGTCCGCTGGTCACGCCGACGGACGCGGTGCTGTCCGGGCTCACCACAGCAGCCGCGCAGACCGTCGACCCGGGGTATGTGGTCACTCCTCTCTCCAACTACTTCTTCTCGCTCGGCTCTTCGCTGGTGCTGGCCGTCGTCGTCACCGTCGTCACCGAGAAGGTCATCGCGCGGCGGGTGGCGGCGATGCCGGAGGAGGACGACGCCTCGGAGGAGGCCGCCGAAGGGCTGACCCTGCGCGACGACGAGCGGCGAGGGCTGCGTCGCGCGGGCCTCGCCCTGCTCATCTACGCCGCCGTGATCGTGGCGGCGATGATCCCGTCCGGATCCCCGCTGCGGGGCGAGGGCGGCAGCATCGTGCAGTCGCCCGTGCTCACCGGCATCGCGGTCGTGCTCGCGGTGGCGTTCCTGATCGTCGGCGCGGTGTACGGCAAGGTTGTCGGCACCGTGCGCACCGGCCGGGACATCCCGGACCACATGGCGAAGGGGCTGCGCGAGATGGCGCCGATCCTGGTGCTGTTCTTCGCGATCTCGCAGTTCCTGGCGTACTTCAAGTGGACCGGCGTCGGCGAGGTCATGGCGATCCGGGGCGCCGACCTGCTCAAGTCGGCCGGTATCACCGGGCCGGTGGCCTTCCTCGGCGTCCTGGCGGTGTGCACCTGCATCAACCTGCTCGTCACCAGCGGATCCGCCCAATGGGCCCTGGTCGGACCGGTGTTCGTGCCGATGTTCATGCTCCTGGACATCTCGCCGGAGGTGACGCAGGCGGTGTACCGGATCGCCGACTCCTGCACCAACGCGATGACCCCGATGAGCGCCTACTTCGTCATGACCCTGGGCGTGATCCAGCGCTACCGCCGCTCGGCCGGCATCGGCACCCTGCTGTCCCTGACCCTGCCGCTGTGCCTGACCATGCTGGTCGCCTGGACGCTGTTCTTCTACGCCTGGTGGGCGCTGGGCATCCCGCTGGGGCCCGGGGTGCCCGTCCGCTGACCGACGTATCGACGAGGAGAGCCGCACATGTCCCTGCAGCACATCGAGTCCCTGGCCCGAACCGCCCTGCCCGAGATGACCGACGACCTGCGCACGCTGGTCGAACTCGAAACCCCCAGCAACGACAAGGAGTTGCTCACCGCCGGCCTCACCGCGATCGAGGCGTGGACCCGCCGACGGCTCGGCCCGCCCGACGAGTGGCGGCACCACGACGGCGGCCCGCACGGCGACATGCTGGAGCTGCTGTACGAGGGCACCTCGCCCGCGACGGTCCTGGTGCTGTGCCACTACGACACGGTGTGGCCGGCCGGCACCCTCGCCGAGTGGCCGTTCCGGGTCACCGACGAGGGCCGGGCGAGCGGGCCGGGCGTGTTCGACATGAAGTGCGGCCTGGTGCAGGCGGTTTGGGCGCTGCGGCTGCTGCGTGAACTGGACCTGCCGCGCCCCGCCGTACGGCTGTTCCTCAACGGCGACGAGGAGATCGGCAGCCCCGCATCCCGGCCGCACGTCGAGCGGTTGAGCGAGGACATGGCGGCCGCGCTGGTGTGCGAGGCGTCGGCCGGGCCCGAGGGGGCGCTGAAGACCTCCCGCAAGGGCGGCGGCATCTTCGAGTTGACGGTGGACGGGGTGGAGGCCCACGCCGGTCTCGAACCGGAGCGGGGCGCGAGCGCGGTCCACGCCCTCGCGGAACTCGTCACGCAGGTCGTCGCGTTGGCCGACCCGGCACTCGGCACCTCGGTCAACGTCGGTGTGATCAGCGGCGGTACGGGACGCAACGTCGTGGCCGGACAGGCCCGCTGCGGCATCGACGTACGCATCGCCGTCCCCGCCGAGACGGCCCGCATCGACGCCGCCCTGGCCGCGCTGACGCCCTCCGACCCCCGGGTGAAGGTCACGCTCACCGGCGGCTGGGCCCGGCCGCCGATGGTGCCCAACCCGGCCTCGGACCTGCTCTTCAAGCAGGCGCAGGCGATCGCCGCCGACCTGGGCTGGACGGCCCGCGAGACCGCCGTCGGCGGAGCGAGCGACGGCAACTTCGTCGCCGCCCTGGGCCGCCCGGTCCTCGACGGCCTCGGCGCGGTGGGGGACGGTGCCCACGCCCGCCACGAGCACGTCCTGCTGGACCACATGCCTTCGCGTACGGCGCTGATCGCGGGGCTGCTGACGGGGTGCGCGACGTAGGGCTATGGCCGGGGCTTGGTCGCCCGGATGGTCGTCGAGTGCATGGCGTCGGCCACCGGGTGGGTCGGGATGAGTTCGATGTCGGTGAAGCCCGCCTCGGTCAGGCCCTCTCGGTACTCCGTGAAGGAGAGAGCGCCGGCGATGCAGCCGACGTAGTCGCCGCGTGCCGCTCGTTGGGCGGGGGTGAGGGTGTCTTCGGCGACGATGTCGGAGACGCCCAGGCGGCCGCCGGGGCGTAGGACGCGGAACGTCTCCGTGAAGACGGCCCGCTTGTCCGTGGACAGGTTGATCACGCAGTTGGAGATGACCACGTCGATGCTGTTCGCGGGCAGGGGGATGGACTCGATCGTGCCCTTGAGGAACTCGACGTTCCGCGCGCCCGCCTTCCTCGCGTTGGTCAGGGCCAGGGCCAGCATCTCCTCGGTCATGTCCAGGCCGTAGGCCTTGCCCGTGGGGCCTACGCGGCGAGCGGAGAGCAGGACGTCGATGCCGCCGCCGGAACCGAGGTCGAGGACGTGGTCGCCCTCGTGGAGATCGGCTACGGCGGTGGGGTTGCCGCAGCCGAGTGAGGCGGCGACCGCCTCGGCGGGCAGTGCGTCGTGGTCGTCGGCGGTGTAGAGGGCCGGGCCGAAGTTGTCGTCGGTCTCCACCGCGTCCATCGGCTGGGGGCCGCAGCAGGACGTTCCGCCTTCGATGACCTGGAGTGCGGCTGCCGCATAGCGGCGGCGGACGGTTTCGCGCGGGTCGGTGGGCTGATCAGGCATGGCTGACTCCTCGGATGATCTAGCTGAGCTGCCTGTATTGAGGTTTGTTGATGCAAGCTTGCGTCTTTGATCGACGGCTGTCAATATAGAAATGTATCGAAACAAGAGCTGGTGGTGCTGGGGCGGCACCGTGATCATCACGATGGGGTGCGGGGGTTGCCGGCGGAGCTGCACGGCTGACGAAACTCCGTGGCCGGGCTCCGGCCCGTCGCGCCACACTGGGGCGATGCCGCAGCTGACGCCGCCTCATGTCCGGTTCCGTGCCTCGTTCCTGGAGGCCGTGGGGGAGAACGTGGCCGAAGGAGAGGCCTTCAGCGACGCCCTCACGCGGGAGCTGCGGACGTACGGCGGCAGCTGGCACGAGCCGGACGGGTTCGCACGGTACGTGGCCGCCGTACGCGAGGAGGAACTGGAGGAGGGGCGACGGCCCGAGGGCTTCGTGCCCGCCAGTTGGTACTGGTACGTCGACGGTGACCTCTACCTCGGTCGAATCCAGATCCGCCACCGCCTCACGGACTCCCTCCGCGACTACGGCGGTCACATCGGGTACGGCATCCGGCCCTCCGCCCGCCGCAAGGGCCACGCGACCGCCATGCTCCGGGACGTCCTGCCGCACGCCCGCGCTCTCGGCCTCGACCGCGTCCTGGTCACCTGCGATGTCACCAACACCGCCTCCCGCAAGGTGATCGAAGCCAATCGCGGGGAATTCGAGGATCAGCGGGGTGGAAAGCTGCGTTTCTGGATCCGGACGGGGCGCTGAGGCGTCCTCGTCTGTATGGACCTCGAGAAGCCGGCCCCGCAGCAGCAGAACCCCGAAGGGTGTCTCGTCGTCGCGATTCGCATCCCTGTGCGGATCGTGGTGCTTGTGCTGGTCGTGCCGGTGCGGATGGTGTGGGACGGGCTTGTCGTCGCCTGGCGGTTTCTGAACGACACCGTGTTCAGGCCGCTCGGGCGCGCTCTGCTGTGGATCGGGCGTGCCGTATTCGTGTGGCCGGTGGTGGGGCTGTGGCGGTACGTCGTCGTCCCCGTCGGCAAGGGGCTCGTCTGGCTGGGGAATCTGCTCGTCGTCGTACCTCTCGGCTGGCTCTACCGTCACGTCCTCACACCCCTCGGACACGCCGTCGCCTGGGTCGGGCGAGGACTTGCCGCCGGGTTCACGTGGGTGTACGCGCGCGTGCTCACTCCGGTCGGGCACGCGGTCGTGTGGGTGCTGAAGGGCGTCGGGGCCGTGTTCGCCGCCGTCGGGATCGGGGTGTACACCGCCTTGGCCTGGCTGGGGCGGTATCTCCTCGTCGTACCCGCGCTGTGGCTGTACGAGTGGGTCCTCGCGCCCGTCGGACGCGCGATCGCCTGGATCGGGAACGTCATCGTCACCGGGATCGGAGCGGCCCTGTACTGGACGACCCGTGTCCTGGTCGTCCTGCCCGCCCTCGCCCTGTGGCGCTGGGTGCTCGTGCCGGTCGGGCGGGTCCTTGCCGTTGTGGGGCGGGAAGTGTGGGACGCGATCGGGCATGCCTGGCGGGTCGCCGGGCGGATCTCGCTCGTCGTCGGAAGGTTCCTCGGGACCCTCTTCCGGTGGATCTTCGTGGAGCCCGTGCGGTGGGTGTACGCGCGCGTGCTCACGCCGGTCGGGCATGTCGTACGGGATGCGGTGCTCAAGCCCGTCGCCGAGGCCCTGCGCGGTGTGGGGCGGGTGACGCGGCAGGCTCTGGCCGCCGCGCGTGAGTCCGCCCGGCAGGCGCGTGCCGACTTCCGGCGGATGGTCTTCGGGGAGCCGCGGCAGCCGGAGGCGGTGGAGCGACGGGAACCTGTGGGCGTCGAGACACGTACTCTTGGTAGTAGTACGACCGCTCTCACGAAGGACTGAACGACACTGGGCAAGCGACAGCCCGAAGGCCCGCCGCCCGCACCCGCGGTGCAGCGCATCCGACTGCGCTACACCAAGCGCGGCCGCCTCCGGTTCACCAGCCACCGTGACTTCCAGCGCGCCTTCGAGCGTGCGCTGCGCCGCGCCGAGGTGCCGATGGCGTACTCGGCGGGGTTCACGCCGCATCCGAAGGTGTCGTACGCCAATGCCGCACCCACCGGCACGGGCAGTGAGGCGGAGTATCTGGAGATCGCGCTCACCGAAGCGCGCGATCCCGAAAAGCTGCGCGAGCTGCTCGACGAGTCGCTGCCCACCGGGCTCGACATCGTCGACGCGGTCGAGGCCCGGACCTCGGGGCTCGCCGACCGGCTCACCGCTTCCGTCTGGGAGCTGCGGCTGGTCGGGGTGGCGCCCGAGGACGCCGAGCGCGCGGTGGCCGCATTCAACGCGGCCGAAAGCGTAGAGGTCCAGCGCATGGCCAAGAACGGCATGCGCACCTTCGACGCCCGCCCCGCAGTAGCAAGCCTTGAAGCCAGTCTTGAATCCAGTTATGAGACGCACAGTCCACAGGCTGATAGGCCTATCGACCAGCCCTGTGCGATACTGCGCCTGGTTGTTCGGCACGTGACGCCTGCCGTACGACCCGACGACGTCCTGTCCGGTCTCCGCGCCGTGGCCGACCTGGCGCCGCCGGTCCCCGCAGCGGTGACCAGGCTGGCGCAGGGGCTGTTCGATGAAGAGACCGGCACGGTGACCGACCCGCTCGCGCCCGACCGCGAGGCAGACAAGGCCCCAGTTTCGGCCTGACGTCTGCCGCCGCGAAGGCGTCGGCGTAAGGAAGGTCCCGCGTAGGGACGGACGTCGTAGCGCCGCCCTCGTATCCGGGAGCCACCTGGGTCGGGCAGCGCGACCACCACAAGACTTTCGCCAGGCCGTCCGCATATGGGCGTACGGAACCGGCGAGACAGGACACAGAGAGCTCCCGTGCGGCGCCCGCGCCCCGGACGGCG
This sequence comes from Streptomyces sp. JLBG701, assembly GCF_058544905.1. Lineage (NCBI taxonomy): Bacteria > Bacillati > Actinomycetota > Actinomycetes > Kitasatosporales > Streptomycetaceae > Streptomyces > Streptomyces sp. JLBG701. The sequence goes on along the minus strand of NZ_CM178588.1, from coordinate 3,977,209 downwards.
GCACCGCGCAACGCGCGAGCCGCGGACGTCACCGGCATCACAGCCGGACCAGGTGCGGCGCCCGGGAGCCTGACGGGAGAAACGCCCGCATGCTCGAGCCGACCGAACCCACCGAGGGTTCCGAACTCAACACCCCCAGCGACACCCTGCCGCCGCGTCGTCGGCGCAGGGCCGCTTCCCGACCGGCGGGCCCGCCGGTCGCCGACACCGCGGCCGAGACGACCGCGCCGGCCATACCGGCCGCCGATTCCGCCGACCTCGCCGACTCCGTTGCCGATGTGGCGGAGGAGAAGGCCGAGACCGACGAGAAGGTCGAGGCCGAGGAGGCCGCGCCCGCCGCTCGTACGCGACGCCGGGCCACCCGCCGTGCCTCCGCGCCTGCCGGGGCTCCCGCGCCGGTCGAGGCCGCCGAGACCGTCGTGCCTGCCGCCGAAGAGTCCGTGGACGAGGCCGAAGAGGCCGAAGAGTCCGTGGAGGAGGCCGCTCCCCCTCGTACCCGCCGTCGCGCCACGCGCCGGGTGTCCGCGCCCGCCGTGGCTCCGGCCGCCGCCGAGGTCGTGGAACCGGCTGTGGAGCCGGCTGAGGTCGTCGAGACCCCCGCCGTCACCGAGCCCTCCGTCGCTGCCGAGGCCCCCGCCGTCACCGAGGACGCCGCGCCCGCCGGGCGTTCCCGGCGTCGTGTGGCCCGTCGTGCGTCCGCGCCCGCCGGGGCCCCTGCTGCCGCCGAGGTCGTGGAGACCGCGCCGGTCGTCGAAGAGGCCGCCGAGACGCCGGTCGAGGCCGATGAGGTCACCGAGGACGCCGCCCCGCGTCGTAGCCGCCGCCGTGCCACGCGCCGTGTCGCCGCGCCCACCGCGACCCCCGCCAGCGAGGAGGCCCCCGTGGCCGCCGAACCGACCGACGAGAACGAGACCGAGGCCGCCGAGACGGTCGTAGAGACGAAGGCCGACGAAGCGCCCGTCGAGGGTGCCGCTCCGCGGCGTGCGCGGCGGCGGGCCGTGCGGCAGGCCGCCGGTGGGTTCTCCGCGCCCGCGCCGAAGAGCGGTGACGAGGCCGATGGGCCGCGTAAGCCCGCCCGGCCCGCGGTCGCCGTGTTCCAGGCGCCCGTCTTCACCGAGCCGATGTTCCAGACGCCGGAGCGGGCCGCCGCTGCCGCTGCCGCCCAGGCGGCGGAGGTTGTCGAGGAGCCTGCCGAGGCCGCAGCGGCCGTGGTAGAGGCTCCCGAGCCCGTCGAGGAGGAGACCGGGGGGCGGCGTCGTCGCCGTCGCCGGGGTGCCGCCTTCGTCGAGGAACCCGAGGCTGCCGCCCCGGTCGCCGAGACCGTCGTAGAAGAAGACGAGTCCGAGGAAGTCGAGGACGCCGTCGACGGTGAGGACGGGGAGGAGACCGGGTCGCGTCGTCGGCGTCGTCGTGGTGGGCGTCGCCGTCGTCGGGGTGAGACCGCCGAGTCCGCCGGTGAGTACGAGGCCGAGGACGGCGACGAGCTTGCCGTCGAGCAGGCCGAGCAGGATGCCGAGGACACCGCCGAGCAGGTCGAGGAAGACGCCGAGGACGACGAGGGGCGTGAGGAGTCGGGCGGTTCCGGCTCCAGCAGCAGCCGTCGCCGGCGCCGTCGTCGCCGTCGTGCCGGTGACTCCGGTACCGAGGGCGACGCGACGGCCGACGACCCCGAGCGCACCGTCGTCAAGGTCCGCGAGCCGCGTCCGGCCAAGAAGGACGAGCACCCGAGCGACGAGGTGCAGTCCATCAAGGGCTCGACCCGCCTGGAGGCCAAGAAGCAGCGCCGCCGGGAAGGCCGTGAGCAGGGGCGCCGACGCGTTCCGATCATCACCGAGGCCGAGTTCCTGGCCCGTCGTGAGGCCGTCGAGCGGGTGATGGTCGTCAGGCAGTACGGCGACCGTACGCAGATCGGCGTCCTGGAGGACGGCGTGCTCGTCGAGCACTACGTCAACAAGGAGCAGTCGACCTCGTACGTCGGCAACGTGTACCTGGGCAAGGTCCAGAACGTGCTGCCGAGCATGGAGGCCGCGTTCATCGACATCGGCAAGGGGCGCAACGCCGTTCTCTACGCCGGTGAAGTGAACTTCGAGGCGCTCGGCATGGCCAACGGGCCGCGGCGCATCGAGTCCGCGCTGAAGTCGGGCCAGTCGGTGCTCGTCCAGGTCACCAAGGACCCGATCGGGCACAAGGGCGCGCGGCTCACCAGCCAGGTCTCCCTCCCCGGGCGCTACCTCGTGTACGTCCCCGAGGGCTCGATGACCGGCATCAGCCGCAAGCTGCCCGACACCGAGCGGGCCCGGCTGAAGACCATCCTCAAGAAGATCGTCCCCGAGGACGCGGGCGTCATCGTGCGCACCGCCGCCGAGGGCGCGAGCGAGGACGAGCTGCGCCGCGATGTCGAGCGACTGCAGGCGCAGTGGGAGGACATCCAGAAGAAGACGAAGAGCGGCAACGCCCCGACGCTGCTCTACGGCGAGCCGGACATGACCGTCCGGGTCGTCCGAGACATCTTCAACGAGGACTTCACCAAGGTCATCGTCAGCGGTGACGAGGCCTGGGAGACCATCCACGGGTACGTCTCCCACGTCGCGCCCGACCTGGCCGAGCGGCTGTCCCGCTGGACGTCCGAGGTCGACGTCTTCGCGACGTACCGGATCGACGAGCAGCTCGCAAAGGCGCTGGACCGCAAGGTGTGGCTGCCCAGCGGTGGCTCGCTGGTGATCGACAAGACCGAGGCGATGATCGTCGTCGACGTCAACACCGGTAAGTTCACCGGCCAGGGCGGCAACCTCGAAGAGACCGTGACCAGGAACAACCTGGAGGCGGCCGAGGAGATCGTGCGCCAGCTGCGGCTGCGCGACCTGGGCGGCATCGTCGTCATCGACTTCATCGACATGGTCCTCGAGTCCAACCGGGACCTGGTGCTGCGGCGCCTCCTTGAGTGCCTGGGCCGGGACCGTACGAAGCACCAGGTTGCCGAGGTCACCTCGCTGGGCCTCGTCCAGATGACCCGCAAGCGGGTCGGCCAGGGTCTCCTGGAGTCCTTCTCCGAGACCTGCGTCCACTGCAACGGTCGCGGCGTCATCGTGCACATGGAGCAGCCGACCTCCGCCGGTGGCGGCGGCAAGCGCAAGAAGCGCGGGCGTGGCGGTGCCGAGCAAACGCACGAGCACGAGAGTGCCGCGGACGTGGCCGAGGAGATCGAGACCGAGGCCGAGCTCGCCGCCGAGGTCGCCGAGCCCCTCGCGCTGACCGAGCCCGTCTTCGAGCCCGACGAGGAGTTGTACAGCAGCGCCGCCGAGGCGGAGGCCGCCGCCACACGTGGGCGTTCGCGGCGCCGGTCGAGCCGTCGGGCTTCGGCTCCGGCGGGTGCGCCCCGGGGCGAGGAGCGTCCGATGGTGGAGTCCGCCGTCGTCGCGCACGCCGAGCCCGTCGCCGTCGAGGACCCGGTCGTCGAGGCGCCGGTCGCGGAGGCTCCGGCTGCCGCGGCTCCGGTTTCGGACGAGGCCGCGCCCAAGGGCCGTACGCGTCGTCGTGCGACCCGGAAGGTGTCCGCGCCGGCCGGTTCGCCCGCGTCGGCCACGGCCGAGGAGGTCGTGGTGACGGTCAGCGAGCCGGCGCCCGTGGAGGCTCCGGCCGTCGCGGAGCCCGAGGCGCCCGTCGAGAGCGCCGCTCCGGCCCGGCCACGGCGTCGCGCCGTCCGCAAGGAGACCGCGCCCACCGCGTCCGAGGAGATGGCCGTCGTGGTCGTCCCGTCGGCCACGGCCGAGCCCGAGCCCGAGGCCGAGGAAGCGGCTCCGGCCGCCAAGAAGACGGCCGCCCGCAAGACGGCCAAGAAGGCGACGGCGAAGAAGGCCGCCACCAAGAAGACCGCGGCGAGCAAGACGGCCGCCAAGAAGACCGCCGCGAAGAAGACGACCGCCAAGAAGGCGGCGACGAAGAAGAAGACGGCGGCGGCCGAGCAGCAGGAACAGTCGACGGTCTCGGCGGCCACGGAAGGCTGATCGACTCCGGAAGTGATGAACGGCGGTGGCCCGCTCGGTGCGAACCGGGCGGGCCACCGCCGTTCCGCGTCGCTTACCGAATCCACACCGTTGGAGCAGGTGAACTGCGTGTGAATAGCGGTCAGGGGACAAGGTTAAGATGAGGAGATTGAATAACGCCAAACTCAGACAAACGGGGATTTTGATCCCCGCACATGCATCGCATGGGGGGTTAATACGTGAAGGCTCTCGTGCTCTCCGGGGGAGCGGGCACCCGCCTCCGCCCGATCACGCACACCTCGGCCAAACAGCTGGTGCCGGTCGCCAACAAACCAGTGCTCTTCTACGGCCTGGAAGCGATCGCCGAAGCAGGGGTCACCGAGGTCGGAATCGTCGTCGGGGACACCGCGGACGAGATCCGCGAGGCGGTCGGCGACGGTTCCCGGTTCGGGATCGAGGTCACCTACATTCCGCAGGACGCGCCGCTGGGCCTCGCCCACGCCGTGCTCATCGCCCAGGACTTCCTCGGCGACGACGACTTCGTGATGTACCTGGGCGACAACTTCATCGTCGGCGGCATCACGGGCCTGGTGGAGGAGTTCCGCAGTGAGCGGCGCGACGCACAGATCCTGCTGACCAAGGTCCCCAACCCCACCTCCTTCGGTGTCGCGGAACTCGACGCCGAGGGCCGGGTGATCGGCCTGGAGGAGAAGCCCAAGGAGCCCAAGAGCGATCTGGCGCTCGTCGGCGTGTATCTGTTCACCGCGGCAGTACACGAGGCCGTCCGCTCCATCAAGCCTTCCTGGCGCGGCGAGCTGGAGATCACGCACGCCATCCAGTGGCTGATCGACGAGAAGCGTGACGTCCGCTCCACCACGATCTCCGGCTACTGGAAGGACACCGGCAATGTCACCGACATGCTGGAGGTCAACCGGTCCGTCCTGGAGACCGTGGAGCCGCTGAACGCGGGCACGGTGGACGAGGGCAGCGAGATCATCGGCCGGGTGCGCATCGAGGCGGGCGCCCGGGTCAGCGGCAGCCGGATCGTCGGACCCGCGATCATCGGCGCCGGTACGGTGGTGAGCGACGCGTACATCGGCCCGTTCACCTCGATCTCCGAGGACTGCCGGATCGAGGACAGCGAGATCGAGTACTCCATCGTGCTGCGCGGCTCCTCCGTGACCGGCGTGCGGCGGGTGGAGGCTTCCCTCATCGGGCGCGATGTCGAGGTCACGCCCGCCCCCCGTCACCCTTCGGCCCACCGACTCGTGCTCGGCGACCACAGCAAGGTGCAGATTTCCTCATGACGACGAAAATCCTGGTGACCGGCGGGGCCGGTTTCATCGGCTCCCACTACGTCCGTACGCTGCTCGGCCCGCAGGGCCCCGGTGATGTCGAGATCACCGTCCTGGACAAGCTGACGTACGCGGGCAACCCGGCCAACCTCGACGAGGTGCGCGCGCACCCCGGATTCGCCTTCGTGCAGGGCGACATCTGCGACCCCGGGCTGGTCGGCAAGCTGATGGCCGAGCACGACCAGGTGGTGCACTTCGCCGCCGAGTCGCACGTGGACCGCTCGATCGACGGGGGCGCGGAGTTCGTCCGCACCAACGTGGTCGGCACCCACACGCTCATCGACGCGGCACACCGGGCCGGCATCAAGACCTTCGTGCACATCTCCACCGACGAGGTCTACGGCTCGATCGACGAGGGCTCCTGGCCCGAGACGCACCCGCTGGAGCCCAACTCGCCCTATTCCTCGGCGAAGGCGTCCAGCGACCTGATCGCGCTGTCGTACCACCGCACCCACGGCCTGGACGTCCGCGTCACCCGCTGCTCCAACAACTACGGGCACCACCACTTCCCCGAGAAGGTCATCCCGCTCTTCGTCACGAACCTCCTCGACGGCAAGAAGGTCCCGCTGTACGGCGACGGCGGTAACGTCCGCGACTGGCTGCACATCGACGACCACGTCCAGGGCATCGAGCTGGTCCGCACCAAGGGCCGGGCCGGCGAGGTCTACAACATCGGCGGCGGCACCGAGCTGTCCAACAAGGAGCTCACCGGGCTGCTCCTCGCGGCCTGCGGCGCCGACTGGGAGACCAGCGTCGAGTACGTCGAGGACCGCAAGGGCCACGACCGGCGCTACTCCGTCGACTGCACGAAGATCCGCGAGGAGCTCGGCTACGAGCCCCGCAAGAGCTTCGAGCAGGGCTTGGCGGAGACGGTCCAGTGGTACCGGGACAACCGGTCGTGGTGGGAGCCGCTGAAGGAGCGCGCGGCGCTGTGACAGACAACCGAAACTGGCTGGTCACCGGAGCGGGCGGCATGCTCGCCCAGGACGTGCTCGACCAACTGGCCGCCGAGGGCGAGCAGTTCGTCGCGCTGGACCGCGCGGCCCTGGACCTCACCGACCCCGCGGCCGTCCGGGAGGCGCTGGAGCTCCACCGCCCCGCCGTGGTCGTCAACTGCGCGGCCTGGACCGCCGTGGACGACGCCGAGACCCGCGAGGCCGAGGCGCTGCGGATCAACGGTGACGGCCCGGCCCACCTGGCCGCCGCCTGCGCGAGCACCGGCGCCGTCCTGCTCCACGTCTCCACCGACTACGTCTTCGCCGGCGACGCCACCACCCCGTACGCCGAGGACGCCCCCACCGCCCCGCGCAGCGCCTACGGCCGCACCAAGCTGGCCGGTGAGCAGGCCGTCCTGAAGACCCTCCCGGACCACGGCTATGTGGTCCGCACCGCCTGGCTGTACGGCGCCGGCGGCTCCAACTTCGTGCGCACCATGATCCGGCTGGCGGGCGAGCGGGACACCCTGGACGTCGTGGACGACCAGCGCGGCCAGCCCACTTGGAGCGCCGATCTGGCCGGACTGCTGCTGGCCCTTGGCCGCGGCGCTCTGGCCGGCACCGCCCCGGCCGGGATCTACCACGGCACCAGCTCCGGCGAGACCACCTGGTACGGCTTCACCCGGGAGATCTTCCGGCTCCTTGGCGCCGACCCGGACCGGGTCCGCCCGACCACCAGCGCGGCGTTCACCCGCCCCGCCCCCCGACCCGCCTACAGCGTCCTTGGCCACGACCGCTTCCACGCGGCCGGCATCGAGCCGCCGCGCGACTGGCGCGCGGCTCTCGCCGAGGCCTTCCCGGAGATCCACCGGGTCCACGAGAAGGAGAACCCGGCGTGACAGTCAAGGTCAGCGTCGTCATCGCGGTCTACAACCCCGGCAAGTACGTCGAGGACTGTGTCTCCTCCCTGCTGCGGCAGAGCCTGACCCCGGACGAGTTCGAGGTCTTCTTCGTCGACGACGGCTCCACCGACGAGACGCCCGCCCGCCTCGACGAGCTGGCCGCCGAGCACGCCCATATGCACGTCATCCACCAGGAGTCCTCCGGCTGGTCCGGCCGCCCCCGCAACACCGGCGTCGACGCCGCCCGCGGCGAGTACGTCATGTTCGTCGACCACGACGACTGGCTCGGCGACGAGGCCCTGGAGCGGATGTACGAGTACGGCAAGGCGAACGACGCCGACGTGGTCGTAGGAAAGATGGCGGGCATCGGCCGCCCGGTCCCGCAGGAGCTGTTCCGGGTCAACCGGCCGCACGCCACCGTGGAGAACGCGCCGCTGATCGACAGCCTGACCCCGCACAAGATGTTCCGCCGGGCGTTCCTGAACGAGCACGGCATGCGGTTCAAGGAGGGCCGTCGGCGGCTGGAGGACCACGTCTTCGTCGCCGAGGCCTACCTGAGGGCGAAGAGCGTCGCCGTCCTCGGCGACTACCTCTGCTACTACCACATCACCCGGGACGACGGCTCGAACGCCGGCTTCCAGCGCTTCGACCCGGCCGGTTACTTCGGGAACCTGCGCGAGGCCCTCGACGTGGTCGAGGAACTCACCGAGCCGGGCCCGCTGCGCGACCGGCTGTTCAGCCGCTGGCTGCGCAACGAGATGGTCGAGCGGCTGCGCGGCAAGCGTCTCCTCAAGCTCCCCGAGGACTACGCCGAGGAGCTCTACCGCGAGATCCGCGGCGTGGTCACCGAACGCTTCGGACCGGGCGTCATCGCGCAGATCGCCCCCGTCCAGCAGGTGGTGGCCGGCCTGATCGTCGCCGACCTCTACCAGGACATCCGGGCGCTCGCCGAATGGGAGGCCGCGATCCGGCCCACCGGCGAACTCACCTCCCTGGCCTGGGAGAACGGCAAGCTCAACATCGGCTTCAGCGGCGAGTACGACGTGGACGGCGCCCCGCTGACCTTCCGCCGCGACGGTGAGCGCGACCTGCTCGGGCTGCCGCTCTCCGCCGAGGCGCTCAAGGCCCTGGCCGGGCAGGACATCAGCCTGGACGCCCCGGTCGACGCCAGCGGCGTGGACCTGGTCGTCCGGCACCGGGACAACGCCACGCAGTACTACCTCCCGCTGGACAGCGAGCCGCACCGGCTGGACGCTGGCGACGACTCCTTCGCGCTGCGGATGACCGCGCGTGCCGTGCTCGACCCGGAGACCGCGGCCGCGGGCGGGCCCCTGGACAAGGGCATCTGGGACCTGCACCTGCGTGTCAAGTCCTGCGGCTGGGGCAAGGAGACCCGGCTCGGCGCGGTGCGTGGCGAGGATGTGGAGGCCGGCCGGGTGGCCGCGCTCACCGGTGAGCCGAGGCGGCTGGTCCTGCCGTACTGGACCGACGGGCCGGGCAACCTCTCGCTCGACGTCGACCAGCACACCGGCAAGCTGGAGGGCGAGGCGGTGGCAGTGATGGACCCGGCCGCTGCCGTGGTCGACGGCTCCACTGTCCGGCTCCCGCTCCCGCTGCACCTCGCGGCGGACGCCGGGAACGCGGTGCAGCTGCGGTTCGAGCGCAAGAACGTGGGCAAGTTCCCGGCCGACGCCGTGGTCGACGGTCGTAGCGTGAGCGCTTCGCTGCCGCTGGAGCAGCTCACCGGGAAGCGCTGGGCGGTCCGGATCGGTGTGCCGTCCGCCGCCCGGGGCGCGGCGAAGTGGACCCGGCTGCCCGTCGACGTGGTCGTGGACGCGGAGGCGACCGCCCGGGTGATCGACCGGCACACCCCGCCGGAGCCCAAGCCCGCGCCGAAGCCCGTCGCGGAGAAGAAGCCCGCCCCGCCGCGTCCGCTGTGGCGCCGGGCCGCCGGGCGCGTCAAGCGCGCCCTCACGAACCAGCAGAAGAAGAGCTGAGGACCCTCTGATGCGACCCCTTTCGATTTCCGGCGCCTGGGTGCACGAGCCGAAGGTCTTCCCCGACGGCCGGGGCAGCTTCCACGAGTGGTTCAAGGCGCCCCTGTTCACCGAGGCGGCCGGGCACCCGCTCACCCTGGCCCAGGCCAACATGTCCGTCTCCAGCCGGGGCACCCTGCGCGGCATCCACTTCGCGGACGTGCCGCCCGGCCAGGCCAAGTACGTCAAGTGCGTGCGCGGCGCGGTCCTCGACGTGATCGTGGACATCCGGACCGGCTCGCCCACCTTCGGCCAGTGGGAGGCGGTCCGCCTCGACGACCGGGACCACCACGCGGTCTACCTCTCCGAGGGCCTCGGCCACGGCTTCATGGCCCTCAGCGACGACGCCACCGTGGTCTACCTCTGCTCCGAGGGCTACGCCCCCGAGCGCGAGCACGGCATCCACCCGCTCGACGCCGACCTCGGCATCGAGTGGCCGACGGACCTCGCCCCGCTGCTCTCCGCCAAGGACGAGCAGGCGCCCACCCTGGCCGAGGCCCGCGAACAGGGCCTGCTGCCCTCCTACGAGGCGTGCGTGGCCTACCGGGAGAGCCTCGGGTCCCTCGGTTCCTGACCCGGACGGGGCCCGGTTTGACCCCTCACGCCGGGCCCCGTAACCTTGACCGTCGGCGTGTCCTTGGATATGGGCGCGCCACATCCCCGTAAACCTCATCCCTCCCGGCTTGCCTCGGCGGCTGGGAGAGGCCGCCGGTGTTCCTTCCCGGGCGGCTGGACTGCGGGGGTGCCGTTCTTGAGTGAGAGAGTGAGATCCGCGTGTACGCCATCGTGCGCAGCGGTGGTCGCCAGCACAAGGTTGCTGTCGGCGACATCGTTGAGGTTGACAAGATTTCCACTGCCAAGGTTGGCGACACGGTCGAGCTCTCGACCCTGCTCGTTGTCGACGGCGACGCCGTGACCAGCGACCCGTGGGTGCTGGCCGGCATCAAGGTCCAGGCCGAGGTCGTGGACCACCACAAGGGTGTCAAGATCGACATCCTTCGCTACAAGAACAAGACCGGCTACCGCCGTCGTCAGGGCCACCGCCAGCAGTACACGGCGATCAAGGTCACTGAGATCCCCGCGGCTGCGAAGTAAGGGACTGAGGAGAGATGGCACACAAGAAGGGCGCATCGTCCACCCGGAACGGTCGCGACTCCAATGCCCAGCGGCTCGGCGTGAAGCGCTTCGGCGGTCAGGTCGTCAACGCTGGTGAGATCCTGGTCCGCCAGCGCGGCACCCACTTCCACCCCGGTGCGGGCGTCGGCCGTGGCGGCGACGACACGCTGTTCGCGCTGAACGCCGGTGCGGTGGAGTTCGGTACCCACCGTGGCCGCAAGGTCGTGAACATCGTTCCGGTCGCCTGAAGCATCAGGTAACTGATTCAGGCACCTGATCGGAAGCTTTCGCGAGGCGGACCTCACTTCCCTTGTGGGAAGGCGGGTCCGCCTTTCGCGTGTTGTTAATAGAAACAGCAGCTCCTGAGCTGTGTCGGCACTATCTGGAGGCACCGAACCATGACCACCTTCGTGGACCGCGTCGAACTGCATGTCGCCGCGGGTAGCGGAGGTCACGGCTGTGCCTCCGTCCACCGTGAGAAGTTCAAGCCGCTCGGCGGCCCGGACGGCGGCAACGGCGGCCGGGGCGGCGATGTGATCCTCACCGTCGACCAGTCCGTCACCACGCTTCTCGACTACCACCACTCCCCGCACCGCAAGGCCACCAGCGGCAAGCCCGGCGAGGGCGGCAACCGCTCCGGCAAGGACGGGCAGGACCTGGTGCTGCCGGTGCCGGACGGCACGGTCGTGCTGGACAAGGCGGGCAACGTGCTCGCCGACCTGGTCGGCCAGGGGACGACGTACGTCGCCGCGCAGGGCGGCCGGGGCGGGCTCGGCAACGCCGCTCTCGCCTCCGCCCGCCGCAAGGCGCCCGGCTTCGCGCTGCTCGGTGTGCCCGGCGACTTCCAGGACATCGTGCTGGAGCTGAAGACCGTCGCCGATGTCGCGCTGGTCGGATACCCGAGCGCCGGCAAGTCCTCGCTGATCTCGGTGCTGAGCGCCGCCAAGCCGAAGATCGCCGACTACCCCTTCACCACCCTCGTCCCCAACCTGGGCGTCGTCACGGCGGGCGCGACCGTCTACACGATCGCCGACGTGCCCGGGCTGATCCCCGGCGCCAGCCAGGGCAAGGGGCTCGGCCTTGAGTTCCTGCGGCACGTGGAGCGGTGCAGCGTGCTCGTGCACGTGCTGGACACGGCGACCCTGGAGTCCGAGCGCGATCCCGTCTCCGACCTCGACATCATCGAGGAGGAGCTGAAGCAGTACGGCGGCCTCGGCAACCGTCCCCGGATGGTCGTCCTGAACAAGATCGACGTACCGGACGGCAAGGACCTCGCCGAGATGGTGCGGCCGGAGCTGGAGTCCCGGGGCTACCAGGTCTTCGAGGTGTCCGCCGTCGCGCACCTCGGGCTGAAGGAACTCTCGTTCGCGCTCGCGGACCTGATCGCCAAGGCGCGCGCCGCCAAGCCGAAGGAGGAGGCGACGCGGATCGTCATCCGGCCCAAGGCCGTGGACGACGCGGGCTTCACCGTGACGCAGGAGGAGGACGGCCTGTTCCGCGTGCGGGGCGAGAAGCCCGAACGCTGGGTGCGGCAGACCGACTTCAGTAACGACGAGGCCGTCGGCTATCTCGCCGACCGGCTCAACCGCCTCGGCGTGGAAGAGAAGTTGATGAAGGCGGGCGCCCGCTCCGGTGACGGCGTCGCCATCGGCCCCGAGGACAACGCGGTCGTCTTCGACTGGGAGCCCACCGTCATGGCCGGCGCCGAGATGCTCGGCCGACGGGGCGAGGACCACCGCTTCGAGGCACCCCGGCCCGCGACCCAGCGCCGCCGCGACAAGCAGGCCGAACGGGACGAGGCGGAGCAGGAGTTCGACGACTTCAATCCCTTCTAGGGGACCTGAGCGGGTTACGCCAGGGAGTCGTACCGGGCGCGGATGAGGATCTTGTCCTCTCCGCGCCCGGCTTTTGTTTCAGGCCTCGGGAGCCGACGTGCCCGGGACCATGGGGTGCTTCGTCAAGGCTGATCACTGATCTACCGTCAGACCCGTTGCGACAAGGGAGCGTTCCCGTGCCGCAGCGGGTCTTCTGCTGTCTGCCTATTTGTCATGCTCGCGAAGGATCGGGTTCAGCCGGCGGACCGACCCGGAGCGTGAGCTTCCAAGGTGTCCAAGAGGCCAGCGACGCAAGGGAGTTCGCGATGACCGGAGCAGTATCCCCCGACCGACGCCGCTTTCTGACCGCGGGCGCCGCCGTGCTCGGCGCCGCCGCCTCCACCCAGCTGTGGCTGCCGTCCGCCGCCGGAGCTGCCGAAACCCCGCTGCCCGACGGCGTGTTCAGCCTCGGTGTGGCTTCCGGCGACCCGCTGCCCGACGGCATCGTGCTGTGGACGCGACTCGCCCCCGACCCGCTGAACGGCGGCGGCATGCCCGACCGCGCTGTGCCGGTGGAGTGGGAGATCGCCTCCGACGAGCGGTTCAGGAGGGTCGTACGCCGGGGTGTGGCCCGGGCCCGTACCGAGTACGGGCACAGCGTTCACGTGGATGTACGTGGGCTGCTCCCGGGGCGCGCGTACTGGTACCGCTTCCGCGCCGACGGCCAGCTCTCGCCCACCGGCCGCACCCGCACCGCGCCCGCCCGGAACAGCTCGGGCGGCAGCCTGCGCGTGGCTCTCGCGTCCTGCCAGAACTGGCAGCACGGCTACTTCACGCCGTACGCGGACATGCTGGCCCAGGACCCCGACGTCGTCGTGTTCGTCGGCGACTACATCTACGAGTCGACGCCCGCGTCGACGGGTGTCCGCAGGCATGAGGGGACCGGAGAGCCGTACACCCTGGTCGAGTACCGCAACCGGTACGCGCAGTACCGCACCGACCCGGACCTCGCGGCGATGCACGCGAACGCGCCCTTCGTGGTCACCTTCGACGACCACGAGATCGACAACGACTTCGCCGGCGAGATCCCGCAGGACCCGGACAAGCAGACGCACGACGCGTTCGTGGCCCGGCTGACCGCGGGCTATCAGGCCTACTACGAGCACATGCCGGTGCGGGCCGCCGCGATCCCCAGCGGGCCGCACATCCAGATGTACCGCCGCCTGGAGTTCGGCCGGCTCGCCCGGCTCAACGTGCTGGACACCCGGCAGTACCGCAGCGACCAGGTGACCAGCCAGGAAGCGGCCAAGAGCCCGTCGCTCACCATGCTCGGCGGCGAGCAGAAGCAGTGGCTGCTTGACGGGCTGCAGGACTCGCCCGCCCGCTGGAACCTCGTCGCCTCGCAGATCATGGTCGCCGAGACCGATCTGCTGGTCGGCGAGGGCAAGCAGTGGTTCTACGACGCCTGGGACGGCTACCAGGTCGAACGCAACGCGCTGATGGCGGAGTTCGCAGACGTCCGCAACCCGGTCGTGCTCACCGGCGACCGCCACCTGACGATGATCAGCGACCTGAAGAAGGACTACGCGGATCCGGACTCGGACGTCGTCGGCGCCGAGTTCGTCGGTACGTCCATCTCCAGCAACGGGGACCAGGACCAGGCCGCCTTCCACGCCCAGTTCGACCCGCTGGTCCCGGACAACCCGCACTGGAAGCTGATCGACGCCCACCGCGGCTACCACCTCTTCGACATCCGGCGCGACGGCATCGACGCGGAGGTCCGGACGGTGAGCACCGTGCGGCAGCCGACGGCGGTCGCGAGCACGCTGGCCAAGCTGCGTGTCGAGTCGGACGAGCCGGGCGTGCGCATGGTGTGAGTCTCACCTGAGGCGGGCGGGAGCCTGCGTGACGGAAGTCACAAATGTGAAAAGTGTGTGGCTGGAGCCTAGGACTCATCTGTGTTCCAGGCTTCTCTCAGCACAGTCTCAGGGATTCCTCTTACTATCCCTTAACCATGGAGACGGACTGTACGAGAGATGAACTCCCGGCCAACGGCGCGAAGGCGATAGCCCCCCTGCCGACCGGGACCCGGCTGCTGCACATCGGCCCGCACAAGACGGGTACGACGTCGATCCAGGGCGCGCTGTTCGCGGCGAAGGACGCGATGCCCGAGCACGGCGTCGTCTTCCCGGCGAGCAGCAGGCACCCGATGGAAGCGGTGCTCGCCGCCTGCGCCCGCCCCGGGATGATGGGCAACACCAAGCCCACCGAGCGGCACTGGCAGCGGCTGGTGGAGCAGGTCGACGCCACCGGCGGGCAGACCTCGGTGATCAGCAGCGAGTTCTTCGCGGACGCCCCGGACGACGAGACCATCGCCCGGGTCGTCGAGGAGCTCGGCGGCGACCGGGTGCACGTCCTCGTGACCCTGCGCCCGCTGGCGAAGATCATGCCCTCGCAGTGGCAGCAGTACGTCCAGAACGGCCTGCGCATGGGCTACGAGGACTGGCTGGAGCACATGCTCCGCAAGGCCCCGTACGAGAAGCCCAACCCCAGTTTCTGGCGCCGGCACCGGCACGACCGGCTCGTCGAGCGCTGGGCCCGGGTGGTCGGTCCGGACCGGATCACCGTCGTCGTGGTCGACGACAGCGACCGGGGCGGTCTGATGCGTGTCTTCGAGTCGCTCCTCGGGCTGCCCGAGAATCTCCTCCAGCCCGTTCCGGACACGGCGAATCGTTCCCTTACCCTCGCCGAGACCGAAATGCTGCGGAATCTTAATGTGGAATTCCGGGCCAATGAACTCCCGGACGAGCTTTATTCGAAGCTCGTCCGATATGGCGCCGTGATGCATATGAAGAACGTGTGCCTTCCCGGTCCCGACGACGTGAAGATCTCGACGCCCCAGTGGGCGATCGAGGCCGCCGCGACCGTCGGCGGCGAGATGGCGGAGACGATCGTCGCGTCGGGCGTCCGCGTCATCGGTGATCCGTCGCTGCTGTCCGCCGTATCGAAGGCGGCCGAGCCGGCCGACGGGGCCTCAGAGACGCCCCGGATCGCCCCCGAGGTGGCTGCCCAGGCGCTGTACGGCGCACTCGCCGCGGCTGCCGCGGCCCCGGTCCGGCACCCCGCTCCGGTCAAGGCGCGCACGGTTCACCAGACGTCGTCGAAGGAACTCGTGCGGGTGCTCGGGCACCGCTGCCTCAAGAAGCTGCGGCGACGCTGAGCGAGTCGAGATCACCCACAGCGGCGCCGGATTGCTGTGGAGTTACTCACAGCGATTTTCCCGGGTGATACGCGTGTTCGGCGAGTGGTCTCACGCATCACCAGCAGTACAAGGTGAATGACAGGTTGCGCGCACATATGCAGCGGGGGGCGCTCACCTTGCACTGCGGTAACCGCAAGTGGGACCATTTCCGAGTTCCCCGTTGTCCCGAGGTAGGTCTCCTGTGTCACAGCGCATAGCCAAGCCCCGTACCACCGCAGTCGTCCTGGCCGGCGGTACCGGTCAGCGCGTGGGGCTCTCGATCCCCAAGCAGCTGCTGAAGATCGCCGGCAAGGCAGTCATCGAGCACACTCTGACCACCTTCGAGAACGCCGATTCGATCGACGACATCATCGTCCTGATGGCGCCGGGCTATGTCCCGGACGTCGAGAAGATCGTCGCCAAGGCCGGGTTCAAGAAGGTCACGCGGATCATCGAGGGCGGCGCCACGCGCAACGAGACCACCGAGCGTGCCATCGCGGCCCTCGGTGAGGGCCTGGCCGAGGGCGAGGACGCCAACGTCCTGTTCCACGACGCCGTTCGCCCCCTGCTGTCGCAGCGGGTGATCGACGACTGCGTCGCCGCCCTGGAGCGCTACCAGGCCGTCGACGTCGCCATCCCGTCCGCGGACACGATCATCGTGACCCGTACGCATGGCGAGGACGGCGAGTTCATCACCGAGATCCCGGACCGCTCCCGGCTGCGCCGCGGCCAGACGCCCCAGGCGTTCAAGCTGTCCACGATTCGGCGGGCCTACGAGGTCGCGGCCGGCGACCCCAACTTCCAGGCCACGGACGACTGCACGGTCGTACTCCGCTACCTGCCGGACGTGCCGATCCACGTCGTCGCGGGTGACGAGTACAACATGAAGGTCACCCAGCCCGTCGACGTCTTCATCGCCGACAAGCTGTTCCAGCTGGCCTCCACCGCGGCGCCCGAGCAGAACGGCGAGGAGGAGTACCGACAGCTGCTCACCGGCAAGACGCTCGTCGTCTTCGGCGGCTCCTACGGCATCGGCAAGGACATCGCCGCACTCGCCGAGGGCTACGGCGCCTCGGTGTACGCGCTGGGCCGCTCCACCACCGGCACGCACGTCGAGAACCCGGAGGAGGTCGACGACGCGCTGTCCAAGGCCTACGCCGAGACCGGGCGTATCGACTACGTCATCAACACCGCGGGCGTGCTGCGCATCGGCAAGCTGGCCGAGACCGACAACGCGACCATCGAGGAAGCGCTGAAAGTCAACTACCTGGCCCCGGTCCAGATCGCCCGTTCCGCGTACAAGTACCTGGCCGAGACCAAGGGGCAGTTGCTGCTGTACACGTCCAGCAGCTACACCCGCGGCCGCGCCGAGTACAGCCTCTACTCCTCGACCAAGGCCGCGATGGTGAACCTCACCCAGGCCCTGTCCGACGAGTGGGCCGGCGACGACGTCCGCGTCAACTGCATCAACCCGGAGCGCACCGCCACCCCGATGCGCACCAAGGCCTTCGGCCAGGAGCCCGCGGGCAGCCTGCTCTCCTCCGAGGCCGTGGCCCGCACCTCGCTCGACGTGCTGCTGTCCGAGCTGACCGGCCATGTCATCGACGTCCGTCAGCTGGACCCGACGGCCGCCGCGGGCAAGGCCTCCGGCTTCGAGCAGGCGCTGGCCTCCGTCCTGGACCATCAGGGCGGCGTGGCATAATCGACTGCAAATAGCGATCGAAATTCAGGCCTCTGTGGCTGCTCGTTCACGAAGCATTCACAGGGGCCTGAATCCGTAAAGTCAAAAAGGCCCTTTGGAGCAGGTTCTCCGTGATTTCCACCGCTATTCGCGTCGCCCGGGTGGGCAGCGCGGCCGAACTGGCCGCAGCGGCTCTCATGATGCTGGGCTATCCCGCCCTCATGCTGGCCGCTCTCGTCCCGAGCGTTCCCGCCTTCGCGGCCGCGGCCGCAGTGACGTACCTGGCGGACCACTATCTGCACCGACAGGGCAGCTACCTGATCAACCGGCTGAGCAAGGTCAGGGCCGGTCTGTCGATCCGCTTCCTGATCCGGCAGCTCCTGCTGGTCCTGCTGCTCGCCCGCCTCGACCTCTCGAACGACCTGATCTTCTACAGCGCGATCGCCTGCTTCATCGCCTCCTACGGCTTCCAGGCCCCGCACGGCGCGCTGATCACCCTGATCCGCAACCGCCGCCGGATGCCGGTCGCCACCCGCAACGTCGACCTCAAGTCGCGCATCGACATCCCGGACGCCCCGCCGCAGAGCCTGCTGAACCGCTCCGCCGAGAAGATGCTCCACCTCGACCTCGCGGCGGTCGTCGGCCTGCTGGTCGCCGGGGCCACCGACTCGGCCCTCGCCGCCCTCATCGGCATAGGCGTCACGCTGGTCCTCGGCGGCCTGTACGTCCTCGCGCTGATGCCGTACGTCCGCGGCCAGAAGACCCCGCCGGACGCTGACACGGTGCTGGCCGCCGTCGACGACTGGCTGGGCGGGTACAAGCCGCAGACGGTGCTGTACTTCTCCGGCTCCAAGGACTCGGTGTACCAGGTCAACATGTGGCTGGAGACGATGGAGCAACTGGACTCCCGGCCGCTGATCCTCCTGCGTGAGCGCGTGATACTGCAGAACCTGGCGCCCACCACGGTCCCCGTCATCTGCGTGCCCGGCGGTGTGCACCTGATGAACATGGACCTGTCCGCGGTGCGCGTCGCGCTGTACGCCGCGAACGTCGGCAAGAACATCCACCTGCTGCGCGTCCCGACCATGAAGCACGTCTTCATCGGCCACGGCGACAGCGACAAGCTCGCCAGCGTCAACCCGTTCAGCAAGGTGTACGACGAGGTGTGGACCGCCGGTCGCGCCGGCCGCGACCGCTATGCCATCGCCGACGTCGGTGTCCGCGACGACGACATCGTGGAGGTCGGCCGCCCGCAGCTGGCGTCGATCGAGACCGCGCGGGGCGCAGGGGCCGGAGACTGCCCGACGGTTCTCTACGCCCCCACCTGGGAGGGCTGGGACGCCAACCCCGGCAACACCTCGCTGGTGCTCGCCGGCGAGAGCATCGTGAAGAAGCTGGTGAAGGCCGACCCGCCCGTCCGCGTCCTCTACAAGCCGCACCCCTTCACCGGCACCGTCAGCGCCGAGGCCGGCGCCGCGCACCGGCGCATCACCGCGCTGGTCGAGAAGGCCGCCGCCAAGCGCGCCGCCGACCCGAAGTTCGCCGTGGACGCGACCGCCCAGGCCGAGGCCAAGGCCGAACTGGCCCGCATCGAGGCCCGGATCGCCGAGCTGTCCGGCAACGGCGGCGAGAAGGGCGACGAGGCCGAGGCCACCCGCGACGGTGTGGTCGACGTGGCGAAGCACGAGGAGATCGCCCGGCTGCGGGGCGAGTGGAACGACGCGTACTGGCGTTCCTTCGGCACCTGGGAGCACCGGGTCATCGCGGGCGCCGAGCCCCGCCTGTACGACTGCTTCAACGTGTCCGACGCGATGGTCTCCGACATCTCCAGCGTCGTCTCCGACTTCATCGAGAGCGGCAAGCCGTACGCGGTCACCGACTCCGCGGAGCTGGGCGTCGAGGAGTTCAAGCGGCAGAACACCGCGGTGCGCGCCGCGGTGATCCTCTCCAACAGCGCCGCCGAGCTCGGCGCGCTGCTGGCCGCGGTCCGCGACCCCGCCGCCGACCCGCTGGCGGCGGAGCGCAAGGAGCTGAAGCAGTACCTGCTGGGCCCGGACGAGCCCAAGTCCATCGACCAGTTCAACACCGCCGTGACGAACCTCGCCGCCAAGGCGGAGACACGCAACGTCGGCCAGGAGTCCCGGGTCGCGTCCGACGGGGCCGAACTGGCGGTCTGAACGAGGTCGGGCGTCCCCGACGTACAAGTAAGGGCTCGGCCCCGAGGAGAGCATTCCTCGGGGCCGAGCCCTTACTGATGCGACCTGTACTGATGTGACCTGAGTCACGAAAGTGGCGAGGCAACCGCTTGTCGAAGCCAACCGTCTAGTAGGAAGCGATTGAGGTAAGCCCGGGGGAATGCTTCATGTACGAGGGGGAAACATGGCTGTTGAGCAGCCTGATGTGAGCGTGGTCATAGGGGCGTACGAGGCGATGCCGTACCTCGTCGAGTGCCTGGCGTCCGTCGAGGCGCAGACCATCGATCCGACGCGCATGGAGGTCATCGCGGTCGACGACGGATCGACGGACGGCACGGGGGAGTACCTGGAGGCCTTCGCGGCCCGCGTCCCCATCCCGGTCACCGTCATCCGCCAGGAGAACTCCGGCGGCCCCAGCGGCCCGCGCAACATCGGCCTCGGCAAGGCGACCGGACGCTACGTCTTCTTCCTCGACGCCGACGACCGGCTCGGCCCTGAGGCCCTGGAGCGGATGGTCGCCATGGCCGACCGCAACGGCACGGACGTGGTCCTCGGCCGCGTCGAGGGCGTCAACCGCAAGCCGCCCCGGTCGATGTGGGACAGGACGCTGGAGCGGACGGACGTCTTCTCCTCCAACATCAAGTTCACGCTGAGCGCGCAGAAGCTGTTCCGCCGTGCCCTCCTGGAGCGGCACGGCATGCGCTTCGACGAGTCCCTGTGGACCGGCGAGGACGCGCTGTTCACGATGGAGGCGTATCTGCGGGCCGACGGCGTCTCCGTCCTCGCCGACCACACCTGCTACTACCTGGTGGGCCGCGAGGACGGCAAACACGTGACGAAGAGCGGGAGTTACACCCTGCGCTTCGACTCCGCCCGCGCCCTGATGAAGCTGATCGCGGACCTGGTCCCGGCCGGCACGAAGCGCGACGCGCTCATGGTCCGCCCCTTCCTGGTGACCCTGCTGCCGCAGTTCGGCCCCAAGTACCTCAAGGACAGCGAGGAGGTCAGGCGCCACAAGTTCGAGCTGGCGGCACCTCTGTTGGAGACGTACTGGACCGAGGCCGTCGCCCGCCGCCTCCGGGTCAACGAGCGGCTGCGACTGCATCTGGTGGCCGAGGGGCGGCCCGAACTCCTTGAGGAGGTCGTGGAGTTCGTCAAGACGAAGCGCGAGGCAGCCGCGGTCATAGAGGCCAGGGGTCACCGGGTGTACCTGGCCTACCCGCACTTTCGCTCAGAGGCGGCCGGTATCCCCGACTCGGTCTACCTGGCCGCGCCTCGCGAGGCGCGGGCCGTTCAGGGGTATCGGGAGTCGGCCGGCAGCGTCGTGCGCCGCGCGCTGGGCAGGGCGCGGCGGGTGCTGCTGTCCCGCGAGGTCGCCTCGGGGGGTCGGGCGGCGGCGGCCTGACGGGCTTATCGCCCCGACCGCAGGGCCTTGCGTAGCGGTGCTCCCACCGCGCGCCGGGCCCGGCGGTAGACCGAGGCCGTGGGCTGCTGGGGGATGCCCGCGACCAGCCTGGCCGTCCTGGCGCTCTTGGCCTTCGACTGAGCCAGCTCCCGCTTCAACTGCGCGTTTTCCTTGGACAGTTGGGCGACGCTGCTCTGCAGCCAGCCGAAGCGCGTGGTGAGCGAGGCGATATCGGCGTCGTTCCAGGGACCGATGCCCGCCGGGAACGTCAGCGAGCGCAGACGCTTCTCGAAGGCCGCGCCGCCGTCGCCGTGCGTGAACGTGTTCTGCAGCCCGTTCCGGTCCAGGAACCCCGTGAAGCGCTCGAACCGCTCCTGGTGCCCGCCGAGCAGCTTGCCGAAGTCGGCCTGCTCGTACAGCCGCGCCGGGTCGATGTCCTCGGGCACCTGGTCGATCTGCTGGTGCGGGATGTCGAAGTAGCGGCACAGCTCCAGCGTCCGCGAGTCGGCACACAGCACGGTCGCGGGTGTGCCCGCCAGCAGCGCCGCGATGTTGCCGTGGATGCGGGAGCCGAAGGAGAAGTCGAATCCGCGCAGGTCGTCGATCCAGGTGACGGGGTCGACGTAGAGCCTGGCCTTGCCCTCGCGGTACATGGGGTGGTCGGGATGCGTCGGCATCTGCGTGATCCGGCCGTTCGGGTGCGACAGGTCCCGCCAGTGCAACTGCTGTGCGTCGCTGAGGTTCTGGGCGATGTAGGTCAGGTTCGGATAGCGCTCGTGGGTGCGCGAGATGACCCGGCCCATGCCCTGCTTCCGCACGGCGCTGTGCGAGCCGTTGATCGCGATCCGGGACTCGGGGGTGAGCTCCGACACCCGCTTGTGTACGTCGAGTTCCTTGCCGTACATGAACAGGGACGGGCAGCCGATCACCTCGACGTCCCTGAAGCCCATGTCCTTGAGGTACTTCTCGGTGAAGTCGCCCCGCACGCCGATCGACGCGCTGCGGTCCAGCACCGCGGAGACGAAGTCGCGTACGGCAGGCTCGATGCGCTTGAGGCGGGCCGGGTCGTTGTCGAGCCCGCTCTGCGCGCCGACTCCGACCACCACCACGGGGATCTTCAGCTTGGTGATCAGCTGGGTCAGGCGCGTCAGAGCGCCCTCGAACGAGAGCCGGAACGCGTTGGCGAGCGGCACGACGAAGGCGTCGTACTCCTCGTTGATCCGCCCCGCGGCGGCGGGGTCGACCCGCATGAGGCTGGACACGACCTCGGTACCCGGGATCTCAAGGATCTTGTGGGTCGCGTCGCTGAAGATCAGATTGCCGGAGTTGGTCGCGATGACGTCACGGTGGAGGGCTTCCTCCACGGAGACGGCGTCGAACGGGCTCTTCCCCGACCTCAGGAGTATGCGCTTCACGGGGTGAACATTAGATGACACGGAGTTCAAATTAAATTTGACTGGTCTTTGATTTCCATACGCAACCCGTACAACCTTTTTGCCGGATGCGACGCGTGAGCGTGGTGTTACAGCCCGCCTTGTCCGGGGGCTGGACCGATGCACGGCTCCCGCCCCCGTTCGCGTAGATTGCCTGGCGGGGCAGCCGGACCTACGCGAGGGGACAGGACAGCACGTGGCAGGGGTTAGGCAGGCCGTGAGCGAGGCCCGCAGGATCGTCGTCAAGGTGGGTTCCTCGTCGCTGACCACCGCGGCGGGCGGCCTGGACGCCGACCGTGTCGACGCGCTCGTCGACGGCCTCGCCAAGAGCCGCAGCGGTGGGGAGAAGGAGATCGTCCTCGTCTCCTCCGGCGCCATCGCCGCCGGACTCGCCCCGCTGGGCCTGCGCCGCCGCCCCAAGGACCTCGCCCGCCAGCAGGCCGCCGCCAGCGTCGGCCAGGGCCTGCTCGTGGCCCGCTACGCCGCCTCCTTCGCCCGCTACGGCATCCGCGTCGGCCAGATCCTGCTCACCTCCGACGACACCAGCCGCCGCGCCCACCACCGCAACGCCTCCCGCACCCTCGACAAGCTCCTCGCGATGGGCGCGTTCCCGATCGTCAACGAGAACGACACCGTCGCCACCGACGAGATCCGCTTCGGCGACAACGACCGCCTCGCCGCCCTGGTCGCCCACCTCGTCCGGGCCGACCTGCTGGTGCTGCTGTCCGACGTCGACGGCGTGTACGACGGCGACCCCAGCAAGACCGGCACCTCGCGGATAGCGGAAGTGCACAGTCCGGCCGACCTCGCGCACGTCGAGATCGGCAGCTCGGGCAAGGCCGGCGTCGGCACCGGCGGCATGGTCACCAAGGTCGAGGCCGCCCGGATCGCGGCCGCCGCCGGCATCCCCGTCGTGCTGACCAGC
The DNA here is from genome assembly GCF_058544905.1 of Streptomyces sp. JLBG701. Lineage (NCBI taxonomy): Bacteria > Bacillati > Actinomycetota > Actinomycetes > Kitasatosporales > Streptomycetaceae > Streptomyces > Streptomyces sp. JLBG701. The sequence continues at coordinate 3,954,188 of NZ_CM178588.1, read as the reverse complement.
GCGGTCCACGCGGCCGACGCCCTGTCCGGCGCGGACACCGGCACCTACTTCCATCCCACCGGAAAGCGCTCCGCCGACCGGCTGCTGTGGCTCCAGCACGCGTCCACCCCGCAGGGGGCGTTGACGCTGGACGACGGAGCGGTGCGGGCGGTCGTCGAACACCGCAAGTCACTGTTGCCGGCCGGAATCGCCGCGGTCGAGGGCGAGTTCAACGCGGGCGACCCCGTCGAACTGCGCGACGGCACGGGGCACGCGGTGGCCCGCGGCCTCGTCAACTTCGACGCCAAGGAGATCCCCCAGCTGCTCGGCCGCTCGACCCGGGAACTGGCACGCGAGCTGGGCCCGGCCTACGAGCGCGAGGTCGTCCACCGGGACGATCTGGTCGTCCTGCACCCGTAACGGGAGGGGAACGTCCGAACGGTGCCACCGCCGTGAGGTGGACGTTCCGCAAAAGCGCCACACGAAGGCTTGCGGGCTGCTCAACTTTGTCTTAGGGACACGTTCCGCACGAGCGAGTACAAGCACTGCGCAAAGGAGGCCGTCGTGAGACGAGTGCGCCCTGGGACGGCGGCGTCCCGTGGTGGCGCCGGTGCTGCTCCCGCCCGGGCGGTCGGCGAGGAGCGCGCCCTGACCAGCGTCGCGGCCGGGGACCACTACGCGGAGCCGAAGGACCTGCCGCGCCTGTGGCACGTCACGCTGAGCGTCTCCGGCGCCGAGGCCCCGCTGAAGGAGGTGCGGCGCGGCCTGGAACAGCTCGCCCACGACCACCCCTTTCTGCTGACCAGCAGGTATGCCAACGACCACGCCGAGATCCGCTACTGGGAAGAGGCCCGCGACCTGCACGACGCGGCCGCCGTCGCCCTGCGGCTGTGGGGCGAGCACCGCCAGACCGCCCAGCTCCCGCCCTGGGAGATCGTCGGCCTGGAGGTCATCGACCGCGAGACCTACCACCAGCGCATCTCAGAGGGGTACGGCCCGCTGCCGGCGACCCCCGTAGGCGTACATCCCTTTTGAGCCCCCTTCGGGCCCTTCTGGGCTTGTCTCGCGGTTTGGGATAGCCGGTGGACGGGCCCGTGAGGCGCACTACCCTTCCCTCATGACCACGCTTTCGCCGTACGACTCCATGTCCCCGGTCAACCGGGCCGCCTACCGCGCCAAGGCCGCCGCCGCCGACCTCGCGCCGCTGCCGCGGGCCGAGAAGGACGACGCGCTGCTCGCCATCGCGGACGCGCTGGAGGTCCGTACGAGCGAGATCGTCGAGGCCAACGCCAGGGACATCGCCAAGGCCCGCGAGGCCGGCACCAGCGAGGCCATCATCGACCGGCTCACGCTCACGCCCGAGCGGGTGCGCGCGATCGCCTCCGACGTCCGGGACGTCGTGTCCCTGCCCGACCCGGTGGGCGAGGTCGTCCGCGGCTCCACGTTGCCCAACGGCATCGACCTGCGCCAGGTCCGCGTCCCGCTGGGCGTCGTCGGCATCATCTACGAGGCCCGCCCGAACGTGACGGTGGATGCGGCGGCGTTGTGCCTCAAGTCCGGGAACGCGGTTTTGCTGCGCGGCTCGGCCTCCGCCTACGAGTCGAACACCGCCCTCGTACGCGTCATCAGGGACGCCGTCGGCGGGGCCGGCCTGCCCGCCGACGCCGTGCAGCTGGTGCCCGGCGAGAGCCGCGAGAGCGTGCGCGAGCTGATGCGCGCGCGGGGTCTCGTCGACGTACTGATTCCCCGCGGCGGCGCCTCCCTGATCCAGACCGTCGTCACCGAGTCCACCGTCCCGGTGATCGAGACCGGCGTCGGCAACTGCCACGTCTACGTCGACGCCCACGCCGACCTCGACATGGCGATCGACATCCTGATCAACTCCAAGGCCCAGCGGCCCAGCGTCTGCAACGCCGCCGAGACCCTCCTCGTCCACCAGGACATCGCCCCCGAGTTCCTGACGCGCGCCCTGGACGCCCTCGCGGCGGCCGGGGTCACCGTGCACGCCGACGAGCGCGTGCTGGCCTATGCCAAGGACTCCAAGGCCACCGTCGTCGAGGCCACGCCGGAGGACTGGGACACCGAGTACCTCTCCTACGACATCGCCGCCGCCGTCGTCGACTCGCTCGACAAGGCCGTCCAGCACATCCGGCTGTGGAGCTCCGGCCACACCGAGGCGATCGTCACGACCTCCCAGCAGGCCGCCCGCCGCTTCACCCAGCTGGTCGACTCCACCACCGTCGCCGTCAACGCCTCCACCCGTTTCACGGACGGCGGCCAGTTCGGCTTCGGCGCGGAGATCGGCATCTCCACCCAGAAGCTGCACGCCCGGGGCCCGATGGGCCTGCCGGAGCTGACGAGCACCAAGTACATCGTCACGGGGGACGGGCACATCCGGCGCTGACGGCTGCGGGGCGGCGCCAATGGGCCACGGGGCCGGTGCCGAGGGGCCTGCCGGGTGGCGTCGACGGGCCACGGAGCCGGTCGCGAGGGGCTTGTGGTGGCGCCGGCGGGCTGCTGGTGCTGGTGAGATGCCGAAGGGCCCGCCGGGCGGCGTTGACGGGCTGCCGGGGCGGCGCTGAGGGGCCTGTCTGGCGCCAGGGCGCTGCGCCCGAGGCGTGGGAAGAATCTCAGGAGCCTATGAATTTCCATACCGTCTGCCCAAATTGACCCCCCAGGTCTACTCTGGATCCGTGCCGGAGGACGTGGGGGGCACGCCGTTCCCTGACGGCTGGGAGCCCGACGACGACCACGACCGCGGGGTGTCGGACGAAGAGTTCGCCTCCGTGGTCTTTGACGAGGCCTTCGTACAGGCGGCCGTGGTGCACGAGCCGACCGCCGTCGAACGCCTCCTGGCCGCCGCGCAGGCGAGAGCGGAGGCCTCCGAGGCCGAGGCCCGCCGCGCCCACGGCAGAGGCACCCGGGGCGACGACGAGCGCTACGACGACGGCTACGGGCCCGGCGGACCTTCATTCGGCCATGATCCGGACCTCGGCGACCTGGACGACACCGACGTTCTCGAAGGCCGCTACGGAGCCCCCGGGACCTACGGCAAACAGGTCCGCTGGCACCGCCCCGTCGCCTGGATACTCGCCGTGGTGATGGGTATCGGCATGGTCGCGCTGGCCTTCTCGGCGGTCTACCGGGGCGCCTCGTCGAACAACCGGGACCAGGTCCCGCCGCCCGCCTCGACCGGCCTTGAACAGGGCAGCGCGGCGTCTCCCTCGGCGTCCGCCGACTACTCCCCGCCCGCGGTCTCGGCGATCCCGCGGACTCCCTGACCGGGCGCTGACCACCCCCTGACCGCCGTAGTGAGAACCTGTCAGAACTTGTCGTGTACCAGCGCGTTTACCTGAGCTCCCCGCGACCTACTCTGAATGTATGGGCGGGCCTGGAAACCCACCTGAGGGGACACCCGAGGGCGGCCCCGGTGGTGGAGAGGACGAGTACCGATCCGTCGTCTTCGACGAGTCGTTCGTCCGAGCTGCCCGGCTCCAGGAGTACTCGGCGCACGAGCGCATGGCCGACCACGCGCCCGCCGTACGCCGCCGCCCGCCCCTGCGCCGCGGACTGTCCCGGCAGGCCCTGATCCTGGTCCTGCTGATCGCCATCGCCTTCGGCACCGCGATCTACATGGGCGTACGCCACCCCTACCAGGCCCCACAGGCCCAGCAACCCGTCGAGCCCCTGCGCATGACCGTCATCCCGCTCGCCCCGCAGGGCGAGGTGCCCGGCGCGACCGACCCCGAGTACCTGTACGACCACAGCCCCGCCGCGCAGTTCCGCATCGGCGCCGAGGGAATACCGCTGCCGGCCTCCCGACGCACCGCGCACTTCTCCGACAGCCAGGTCGTCACCGCCCTGACCACCGCCAAGGACTACATCGTCGACTCCGCGCTCTACCCCGAGGCGCTCACCGGCGGCCAGGTCCGCCCCCCGCGCGTCTTCCTCGACCCGGACCAACTCGACCAGTACGACCAGAGTTTCGACAGTCCCACCGCCGACGGCCGGCACGCGCCCACCGGATGGCTGGTTCGCTTCGACCCCTCCCAGGCCGAGCTCGCCGACCGCAAGATCCGGGTCCAGGGCACCCTGACCGCCGCCGAGACCGACTCGTCCACCCTTGAGGTCACCGCGGACCACACCATCGTGTACGCCCTGCGACCGGCCGGCGACGAAAGCGCCGAGGCGTCCCTGTTCACCGTCCGGCGCGAGCTGCACTTCCGCTTCGACCGCGATGACCTGCGGATGCACCAGGCCCAGCTCGTCGTCTCCTATGTGCAGGCCGGGCCGCTGTCCTGTGCCGAGGACTCTGTGACCCAGTTCCGCCCGCTGCTTGCTGGTGAGACCGCGAAGACGGGTGGCCCGGCCGGCACCGACCCGTACGCCACGGGCGGCGCACCGGCGCTGTGTGGGTCATTGGCGACTAGTGCGCAGCCGAAGGTGTGACGGGGGTAACGGGGGTAGGGGCTGGTTCGTCGGCTGCGGACCGGTGGGGGCTGGTCGCGCCCACGCGGCGGAGCCGCATATCGATACAGCCCCGCGCCCCTTGGGTCAGTGCAGTTGGCCCGAGTTGGTCAGTCCGCCTGGTTTGGGGGAGTGTCCCTCGGGGGCTCGTCCTCTGACGACGGGGTCGAGCTCGTGAAGCCGCCGAAGCCTCGGCGTACTCGGCCGCCCAGGTCGCCCGCCCCGCCCGCTATGTCGGAGACCAGCTTCATCAGTGGGTCCTTGGAGCTCTTCACGTTCTCGGCGTAGCTCGACGCCGACTCGCGGAACGAGTCGCCGACCGAGGTGTCCTTGTCCTCGCTGCGCCGCGGGTAGTGGCCGTCCATGATCCGCTGGTAGTCGCGGGACTCGGCCCACTTCTTCAGCTCGGCCGCCCGCACGGTGGTGAAGGGGTGGGAGCGGGGAAGGACGTTGAGGATCTTCAGCACGGAGTCGCGCAGGTCGCCACCGGCCTCGTACTCCTCGGCCTGCTGGAGGAACGCGTCCACGTTCATCTCGTGCAGATGGTTGCCGCCCGCGATCTTCATCAGGCCGCGCATCGAGGCCCGCAGGTCCTGGCCGACGAGCAGACCCGCGCGGTCGGCGGACAGCTCCGACTTGCGGAACCACTCGCGCAACGCTGTCACGATCGCGAGGATCGCGAGGTTGCCCAGCGGGATCCAGGCGACCTTGAGGGCCAGGTTGGTCAGGAACAGCAGGATCGTGCGGTACACGGCGTGGCCGGACAGCGCGTGGCCGACCTCGTGCCCGATGACGGCCCGCATCTCCTCCTCGTCGAGCAGCTCGACGAGGCCGGTGGTGACGACGATGATCGGCTCGTCCAGGCCGATGCACATCGCGTTCGGCTGCGGGTCCTGACTGACGTACATCGGTGGGACCTTCTCCAGGTCCAGGATGTAACAGGCGTCCCGCAGCATGTCGTTGAGGTGCGTGAACTGCTGGTCGGACACACGCACCGAGTCGGACAGGAACAGCAGCCGCAGGCTGCGTTCGGGCAGCAGACCGCTGAGCGCCTTGAAGACCGTGTCGAAGCCGCTCAGCTTGCGCAGCGCCACCAGGGCGGAGCGGTCGGCCGGATGCTCGTACGCACGCGAGGAGATCCCCTCGAAGCGCCTTCGCTGCCTGCTCGGAACGTTCTCGTGCCCGTTCTGCTCGTGGCTGTCGTCGGACATGTCTTCCCCCATGTGCGTCTGGTGTGCGCTACATACCCCCGAGGCAGGGCCCAGCCTAGGCGGAGATACCGTGGACGGGCAGTACAGCGAAGGAGTCCCGTCATGGAGCACAGTCCCGCGTCCGCCTGGCTCACCGAGGCCGCGCGCGCCGCCGAACAACAAGGGTCGGGGGATCTGCTCCGGGTCGTACTGATCGTGATGGTGGTGGGCTGTGTCCTGACCGCGTGGTTCCTGCTGCGGGGGTACAAGCAGAAGGACGAGTGAGACGGCCGCGAAGTTCCCCCGCCGCTCTCCTGCCGCGTCCCCAACGGCGGAGTCGGCGTGATCGACGCCCAGGCGCCCGCTTACGATGAGCCGACATCTTTATCCCGCCCACACCGGATAGGTCCTGCCGAAGATGAGCTTCCACAGCACCGCTGCCCAGTTGGTCACCCTCGCTGCCGAGGGCGAGGAGCACGGCGGCAACCACGAGAGCCTCAGCCCCTACATGACCGGCGGGATGGCGTTCGGCATCCTGCTGCTCCTGCTGTGGATCACCACCCGCTTCAACCGCGACCGCTGAGGCTCGCGGAGTCCGACAGGGCTCTGCCCCAGGGCGCTTCCGGGGGGTCTGTCGGCCGGGGCCCGTGGGCCGGGCCGGTAGGGTCTGCACGCATGGGAGAGCAGGACATGCCTACCGGTCCGGCGAAAGACACGGCGAGCGGCGCGGCGAGTGAAACGGCGAGAAACACGGGCGATCGTCCGGTGAACCGTCAGGTGAACGGTCCCGGCAACGGCCCGTCGAACCCGGGCAAACGCCGCCTCGGCGTCATGGGCGGAACGTTTGATCCGATCCACCACGGGCACCTCGTGGCGGCCAGTGAGGTCGCCGCGCAATTCCACCTGGACGAAGTGGTGTTCGTCCCGACCGGGCAGCCGTGGCAGAAGACCGACCGCAAGGTCTCCCCGGCCGAGGACCGCTATCTGATGACGGTCATCGCGACCGCCGAGAACCCGCAGTTCTCGGTGAGCCGCATCGACATCGACCGCGGTGGCCCCACCTACACCACGGACACCCTGCGCGACCTGCGCGCCCTCAACCCCGACGCCGACCTCTTCTTCATCACCGGCGCCGACGCCCTGGGCCAGATCCTCACCTGGCGGGACGCGGAAGAACTGTTCTCCCTCGCGCACTTCATCGGAGTCACCCGGCCCGGTCACCCGTTGACCGATCCAGGGCTCCCCGAGGGCGGCGTCTCGCTCGTCGAGGTTCCCGCTCTCGCCATCTCCTCCACAGATTGCCGTGCGAGAGTCGCCAAGGGCGATCCCGTCTGGTATCTGGTGCCGGACGGAGTCGTGCGCTACATCGACAAGCGCGAGCTGTACCGCGGCGAGTGAGCCGAGAGGGGCACCGGTGAACGACCGATACGACGCGGGATACGGGAACGACCAGTACGAGATCGTCGGCTACGACGAGTACGGCCGACCCGTGTACCAGCCGATCCCGGCGCAGCAGTCCCCGCAGCAGCCGTACGACCCGTACGCGCAGCAACAGGGCTACGGCTACGACCCGTACGCCACCGGCCAGCAGCAGCCGGTGCCTCCCTACGACACGGGCGCGCAGCCGCCCGTGCCCTCGTACGACCCCTACGACACCGGCCAGCAGGCACCCGTCTCCGGCTACGACCCGTACGGCACGGGTGGGCAGGGGCAGGGCGGCGGGGGTGCGGGGAGTGCCGGCACCGCGACGCCGTATGACCCTTACGGGCAGGCCGCGACCAGCGGCCGGCCGCCGCGCACGCAGTCCCGCGCGGAGTCTCGTGCCGCCGAGCGGACCGCCTACATCCCGCAGCAGGCCGGGCCCGAACGGGACTACCGGACCGAGCAGTTCGCCTTCGTGGAGGAGCCCGACGGCAACTCCGAGGACGTCATCGACTGGCTGAACTTCACCGAGAACCGCACCGAGCGCCGCGAGGAGGCCCGCCGCCGAGCCCGCAGTCGTGTCGTCTCCTTGGTCGTCGTCCTGGCACTGGTCGCCGCCGGCGGCGTCGGCTACCTCTGGTACGCGGGCAAGCTGCCCGGGTTGTCGTCGTCCGACTCCAAGAACAGCGGTACGACAACGGCGGTCGCCGCGCAGAACCGTGACGTGGTCGTCGTCCACCTGCACAACACCGCGAAGGGCGGCACCTCCACGGCGCTGCTCGTCGACAACACCACCACCAAGCAGGGCACCACCGTCCTGCTGCCCAACTCCCTCGCCCTCACCGACGAAGACGGCAACACGACGACGCTCGCCAAGTCCGTCGACGACGACGGCTCCTCCGGGACGCGCGACGAGATCGACACGGTCCTCGGCACCGAGATCGAGGGCACCTGGCGCCTGGACACCCCCTACCTCCAGAACCTCGTGGACCTGGTCGGCAACATCGACGTCGACACCAACGCCGCCGTGCCCGACCCGGCCGCGAAGAAGAAGGGCGAGGCGCCGCTGGTGGCGAAGGGCGAGGGCCAGACCCTCAGCGGCAAGATGGCCGTCGCCTACGCCACTTACCGTGCCTCCGGCGAGGCTCAGAACGCCCAGCTGCAGCGGTTCGGCCAGGTCATGCAGGGCGTGCTGCGCAAGCTGTCCTCCGACGCGACCGCGGCGACCACCACCGTGCAGACGCTGGCGCAGATCCTCGACCCTTCGCTGACCGACAAGGACCTCGGCACCTTCCTCGCCAAGCTGGCCGACCTGGCCAAGGGCGGCGACTACAAGACGGCGCTGCTGCCCGTCCAGGGCGACGGCACGATGACCGCGCAGGCCAGCGACAGCGTGGTCAAGGACGTCCTCGGCGGCACCGCGAAGAGCCCCGACAAGGACGCGGCCGTACGAGTCTCCGTCCAGAACGCCAGCGGCACGAAGGACAACACCGAGAAGGCCCGCGTGGTGCTCCTCAACGGCGGCTTCACCTTCCTGGAGGCCGGCACGGCGTCCGCCGCCCAGGCGACGTCGAAGATCACCTATGCCGACGCCGCCGACAAGGACGACGCCACCGAGGTCGCCAAGACCCTGGGCCTAGCCACCAGCTCCGTGGCCAAGGGCAAGGTCTCCTCGAACGCGAACGTCTCGGTGGTCCTCGGCCAGGACTACAAACCGTCCTCTTCCTAGCCGCCGCGCGGTGGGAGGACGGCGTCCGGGGAGATGTCCGGCGAGTGATCCGTCTCATCACGCGGGGTGCCGTCGGCGATCGTGAGACCCTTGAGGTCACATGACCGCCGACGGGAAGCCTTGCAGTGACCGCGACTGACCGCTCCATCGAGCTCATCACCACCGCCGCACAGGCGGCTGCCGACAAGCTCGCGCACGACATCATCGCCTACGACGTCAGCGATGTGCTGTCGATCACGGACGCCTTCCTGCTGGCGTCCGCTCCCAACGACCGTCAGGTCAAGTCGATCGTCGACGAGATCGAGGAGCGGCTCCAGAAGGAGCTCGGCATCAAGCCGGTGCGCCGCGAGGGCGACCGCGAGGCCCGCTGGGTCCTGCTCGACTACGTCGACATCGTCGTCCACGTCCAGCACAGCGAGGAGCGCGTCTTCTACGCCCTGGAGCGGCTGTGGAAGGACTGCCCCGAGCTGGAGCTGCCGGACGACGCCAAGGCCACCCGAGGCAAGGCCGCCGAGCACGCCAAGCTCAAGGCCGAGGAGGACGCCGCCGAGTTCGGAGAGCTTCGGTGACCGCCCCCGCGCAGGCCGGCAGCAAGCCGGGCCGGGGCCGCCGCGTCATCCTCTGGCGGCACGGCCAGACGTCCTGGAACGTGGAGAGCCGCTTCCAGGGCACCACGGACGTCGAGCTCACCGAGACCGGCGTCAACCAGGCCCGCCGCGCGGCCCGGCTGCTCGCCTCCCTGCAGCCGCACGCGATCGTCGCCTCGGACCTGCAGCGCGCCGCGAACACGGCCGCCGAGCTGGCCGTGCTCACCGGCCTGGACGTGACCCACGACGAGGCCCTGCGGGAGACCTACGCGGGCGTCTGGCAGGGACTGACGCACGAGGAGATCATCGCGCGCTACGGCGACGAGTACGCAGCGTGGAAGCGCGGTGAGCCGGTGCGCCGCGGCGGCGGCGAACTGGAGACCGAGGTCGCCGACCGTGCCGCCCCCGTCGTGCTGCGGCACGCCGAGAAGCTGCCCGATGACGGCACGCTCGTGGTGGTCAGCCACGGCGGCACGATCCGTACGACGATCGGTCGCCTCCTGGGTCTTGAGGCCCACAGCTGGGAGAGCCTCGGCGGCCTCTCCAACTGCTGCTGGTCCGTGCTCGGTGAGGGCGCCCGTGGCTGGCGCCTGCTGGAGCACAACGCCGGCACACTGCCCGAACCGGTGCTCGGCGACGACGACTGAGCGGCCTACCCGGGCCCTCGACCCGGATTTCACTTTCCGGCAGGTCGCAGGCTAAAGTTCTTCTTGTTCGCCCCCGCCGAGCGGGAAGAACGCGCGGGGCTATAGCTCAGTTGGTAGAGCGCCTGCATGGCATGCAGGAGGTCAGGAGTTCAATTCTCCTTAGCTCCACAGATCGACACTCTTGAGTTGTCAAAGATCGCTTGACGAAGATCCCGTCCCGCACAGGGGCGGGATTTTTTGTCACCTCATTCGCCAGGTCACCTCATTCGCCAGGCAGCCACGACTCCTTCCTCGGCGGCCACAACGTCTCCCGCCGCTCCCGCAGCACAGCCGTGCGCCGCACCGTCTCCTCGTCGTCCGGTGTGTAGACCACGATCCGGCACTCCGGCATCCCGTTGATCGACAGCGACACCGAGGTCATCCGCAGCTCGCCCACCTCCGCGTGCCGGAAGACCTTCACCCGCCGCCCCGGTTCCGCCACGTCACCGACCTCCCAGAGCCGGGCGAAGAGCGGGCTGGCCGCCGACAGCCTGCGTATGAAGCCCTCCCAGCCGGGCTCGCCGGCATGCACCCCGTAGGCCGCACGCAGGGTCGCCACCATCACCGGCAGCTCCTTCTCCCGGAACATCAGCGGGCAGTCCTCCTCCGGCACCGTGAACAGCTTCCACAGGGCGTTGGGCGGGTGCTTGGCCGGCCTCGGATCTCCGAAGAACAGGTCGCGGTAGACGGCGTTGGCGGCCAGGATGTCGAACCGCGAGTTGTAGACCACCGCCGGGCGCGGGCAGAGGGCGTCGATGATGCCCTGGATCTCCGGTCCCACCGTCTGCGCGAGCGCCTCAGGGACGGACGAGTACGGCACGTCGGCCAGGTGATAGAGGTGCTCCCGCTCGGGCGGGTCGAGCCGCAGCGTGCGTGCCACGGCGTCCAGGACCTGTGCGGACGCGTTGATCGGGCGGCCCTGTTCGAGCCACGTGTACCAGGTGACGCCGACGCCCGACAACTGGGCGACCTCCTCGCGGCGCAGCCCCGGTGTGCGGCGCCGTAAGCCCGGTGGCATGCCGACGTCGGCCGGTGTCACCCGGGCGCGCCTGCTGCGCAGAAAAGCGGCCAGCTCCGGTCGGCGGCGCTGTGTCATCCCCATCGTCATATCCCCCATGGTCGACGCAGGACTTGTCCCCTGCCAGGTGCTGGCAGTACCAGCATCAGCGGGCTCTCGGCACCCGTACCGGGGCGCCGTCACGCTCGACGGCATGACGACAACACCCCAGACGGGACCGGGTCCCACACCCGTTCCAAGTCCTGCGACCAGTAAAGCCCCCGCCACTGACAATCGGCCTCGGCTGCTGCTCGCCGTCGTGCTCGCGGCCCAGTTCATGGCACTGCTCGACGTCTTCATCGTGAACGTCGCGGCCCCCACCATCGGTTCCGAACTCCACGCCTCGGGTGCCGACTTGCAGCTGGTGATCGCCGGATACGCCATCACCTACTCGGTGCTGCTGATCACCGGCGCACGTCTCGGCGACCGCTTCGGCCACGGCCGGGTCCACCTCGCCGGGCTCGCCCTCTTCACCGCCGCCTCGCTCGCCTGCGGGCTGGCCCAGGGCTCCACCGAGCTGATCGTGTTCCGGCTGATCCAGGGCGCCGGCTCGGCGGTGATGATCCCGCAGGTCCTCAGCCTGATCCAGCGCACCTTCACCGGCGAGGCCCGGGTGCGGGCGTTCGGCGCCTACTCGGCGGTCATCGCCGTCGGCGCCGCGGCCGGGCAGATACTCGGCGGCGTCCTGGTCCACGCCGACCTCTTCGGTGCGGGCTGGCGGCCGGTGTTCCTGGTCAACGTGCCGGTGGGCGCCGTACTACTGGTCGTCGGCCGACGCGTGCTGCCGCGGGACGGTGCGGCCGGGCAGGCGCGCGGTCTCGATCTGCCGGGGCTGGTGCTCCTCGGCGCCGCCGTCTCGCTGTTCACCGTGCCGCTGGTGCTCGGACAGGAGGAGGACTGGCCGCTGTGGTCGTGGCTGTCACTGGCGGCGGCAGCGATCCTCTTCACCTCGTTCTGCCTGTACGAGTCCAGGCTCGCCCGGCACGGCGGCGCCCCGCTGATCGCACCCCGGGTGCTGCGCCATCCCGGCATGGGCCTGGCCGTCCTCCGCATTCTGGCCGTCATGGCCGTGAACGGAGGATTCCTGTTCGCGCTCACCCTGCACGTCCAGGGCGGCCTCGGCTACAGCGCGCTGCGCGCCGGCCTCACCTTCGCGCCCACCGCCGTGGTCTTCGGCCTCGTCGGTCTGACCTGGCGGAAGTGGCCCGCTTCCTGGCAACGCGCCCTGACCCCGGCCGGGTTCGTGCTGACCGCGCTGTCCGTGGCCGGCGTCGGCCTGGCGTTCAGGGGCGGTGACGAGGGCGGCGCCGGACTGTACGTCGCGTACGCCGGAGTGGGCGTCGGACTGGCGCTCGCCTTCAGCCCGACGCTCACGCGCGCGTTGGCCACCGTGCGGCAGGAGGACGCCGCGGACGCCAGCGGTCTGCTCGCGACGGTCACCCAGCTCGGGCAGCTGACCGGCGTCGCGGTGTTCGGCACACTGTTCTTGAACCGGCTTGAGTCACTTGGGGCCCCGGCGGCGTATACCTCTGCGGAGGCGCTTTTGTCGTGCATGTACGCGCTGGCCGGGACCGCTGTGGTGGGTGCCGTGTCCGGACTGGTACTAAGGCGTCGCTGACCGTATTGGTCCGGCCGTGGCAGAATCAAACGGCCGGAAGGGGGCGCGGCCCGACGGGAGGGAGTAGCGATGCCTGCGAGCATCCTCGGGGAGGTCGGCCACCTCCTCGAAGCAGCGTTGATACGGGACAGGGCCACCCGCCTCAGCTGCCCTTCCTGCGGTTCCGGCCATGTCGCCCAGGTCCTGGGCGACAACGGTGGAATTTCCTACGTGTGCACGGCCTGCGGCCACAGCTGGAGCTGATCGATGGGTGCACACAGGCGAAAGTGCGATTGGTGCGGCAGTGGTACGCCCATCGTCCGCGACATGGAACCGGTCAACCACGACTACCAGTACTGGTGCGAGGAATGCGCGCGGGCGCTGATCATAAAAGGCGACCCGATCGAGACGTACCGCGAGCTGGAGGGCGAGCCGATCTACGGCCGACTGCTTGAGGAGCACTGCACGCTCAAGCGGTTCTATTCGTTCGTCACGGCTTGACGCCGGCCGGGACTCCGCAGGGAGGTCCCGGCAAGCACAAGGAACAGGAGGGCGGCCCCTCCATAGAGGGCCGACAACGTCAACTCGACGCCGCTCTGCCGCAGTTCGTGCCGTCCCGAGCCGTGTGGCACCCACCACAGGGCGTACGAGCAGAAGACCAGCAGCGTGCCCACCGCGGCCGCCCTGGGGCCGCGTGTCCACAGAACCAGCACCGCCGGTACGCACCACACCCAGTGGTGCGACCACGACACCGGACTCACCAGCAGCGCCGTCATCGCACAGACGGCCACCGCCCAGGCCCGCCGCCCGCGCAGCTCCGCGGCGACCGCCACCGCAAGCCCTCCCAGCGCCACCAGGGCCGCCGCGACGGCCCACGGGACTCCTGGCTCCGGGGAGTGCAGCAGACGCGCGAGAACCCCGCGCAGCGCCTGATTGGCGGTGTCCTCGGTCTGCCCCACCCGTCCGGTCCGGAACACCATGCACGTCCAGAACCGCCAGGAGTCGTACGGCAGGACGGCCGCCGCGAGCAGCGTCGCCCCCGCGAACGCCACGGCCGCCCCGCGCGCGTGCCACAATCGGCGGCCCCCGGAACCGTCCTTGAAGTGCGCCACGACGCCGACGGCCAGCAGGAGCACCGCGAACAGCGCGGGCGTCAGCTTCACGGCCGCCGCGAGCCCGATGCCGACACCGGCCCAGCGGTCTCCCGGGCGCCGTGACAGATCCCACAGCACCAGGACGGCGAGCAGCAGGTTGACCTGTCCGTAGCGCAGTGTCGTCCACACGGGTTCGCACCACACGGCCGCCGCCGCGACCCACCAGACGCTCTCCACGCGCGTGTGCCCCACGAGCCGCAGTGAGAGCCGGACGAACGCCACGAGGAGAGCGAGGTTCCCGGCCGTCGCGAGCGTGCGCATGGTCGCCGTGTCGAGCAGCGTGAGCGGTGTGAACAGCAGGGCCGCGAACGGCGGGTACGTGGTGGGCAGTTGTGCCGCCGTCGTCCGCAGCGCGTACAGGTCGCCACGCGCGCGTACGGTCGCGCCCTCGGCCCGGTACACCATCAGGTCGATCATCGAGACGTGTGCGGCGCGCTGCGCGATCCAGAACGTCGTGAAGGAGAGCAGGCAGACTCCCAGCGCGGCCGGTGCACGACGGTGGACTCCGGAGAACGCGATCACGGTCACATAGGCCGACACTAGCGTCCGTATCCGTACAGAACGGAAACGATTTGGTGGTCCACCCTGTCGACCGTGTAATGTTGGCGTCGCCGCCAGGGCAACCAGGTGGAGCAGTATGAGGGGCTATAGCTCAGTTGGTAGAGCGCCTGCATGGCATGCAGGAGGTCAGGAGTTCAATTCTCCTTAGCTCCACAGACACATCCCGCCGGGTCGATTGCGAACTGGCGGGATCTTGGTTTTTCTGGGCCAAACCCCGGGCTTTCGGCGCCCGTTGGGGAAGCCGCACACAGGAGCGGGGCCGCACGTCGTCGGGCGGCCCCTCCAATGTCCGTTCTCAGCGCCCCAGGGCGCGGCGTCCGCGGTTCTGCGACAGGACCGGCAGGTTGCGCGCCGGTGCCTGCGCGCGCGTGTCCTCTTCGATGCGCAGGGCGAGCGCCGGGCAGCGGCGGACCGCGCGCAGAGCCTTCGCCTCCGCATAGCGGGGGACCGATGCCTGGGCGACGGTCGGGAAGCCGTCGGCGCCCAGTTCGAAGACCTCGGGGAGGATGTCGGCGCACAGGCCGTGGCCCCGGCACAGTGTCCAGTCGACGTAGATCTTCTGGCGGCTGGGGCCGTTCTCCTCGGTCTCGCCGCCGCCCGGGATGCCCGTGGGCATCCTGCCGCCCTCGAAGAGCGGCAGAACGCCCTCCACGGGCCTTCCGCAGCCGTTTCCGAGGACATGGGCGGCAAGGTCGTCGGTGAACGCCTTGACGGTCGACTCCAGGAACATCGCGGAGCCGTCCGGATGCGAGCACGCGCCGCGCCGCTTCACGTTCTTGGCGACCTGCTTGACGGCCTCCAGGGCGGCGGGGCCGCCGCCGTTGAGGATGTCCTCCAGGCCGCGCGCGGCGGCGGGCAGACCGAGGTAGCAGGGACCGCACTGTCCCGCGCTCTCCTCCGCCAGCCACTGCGCCACGCGCAGCGACTCGCCCAGCGGGCACGTCTCCTGGGTGATCGGCAGGATCGCGCCCGCGCCGAGCGCACCGCCCACCGCGTCCAGCGAATTGCGGGAGACGATCGCCTCGTTGACCGTCGCCGCGTCGATCCACTTGCCGTGGTAGCCGCCGGTGAGCACGCCCTGCGGGACGGGCGGAGCGCCGGCGAGCTGAAGGACGTAGCGCAGTGGCACGCCCGTCGGCACCTCGATCACCATCGGGCGGGCGACCGCCCCGGAGACCGTGAGCATGACGGTGCCCGGCTCGTCGTAGAGGCCGGTGTTGCCGTAGCGCTCCGGGCCGATGCGTGCGGCGATCGCCAGTTGGGCGTACGTCTCGGCGTTGGACAGGAGGGTGGGCGCGCCTCCGACGCCGTTCTGCGAGGCGCTGACCTTGCGGCCGGGCGGGATCGCCGGGCCGCCGTCGATGGACCGGATCAGCGACGCTGCCGCTCCGGTGACCATCCGTACGGGATTGCGCTGCACGCGCGCGCGTAGAGCCGATCTGCGTCCGTTGCTGAGGCCGCGTTCGGAGAGGGCGGCCTCCATGGAGCGCTGTGTCGACTCACGGGTCACACCGATGACCAGGGTGCGGGCGCCCAGGGCCTCCGCGGCCAGGAGGGCGCCGTCCAGGATCAGGTGCGGGGCACGGTTGATGAGCACCGTGTCCTTGCGACAGGCCGGTTCGTCCTCACTTCCGTTGACGACGACAACCGGCCGTACACCGCGCTTGATCGCCGCTTCGGCGACCGAACGCAGCTTCTTGTGGAAGGGGAAGCCCGCGCCGCCGCGGCCCTTCAGGTTGATGGCTTCGGACAGCTTCGCGAGCTGCTCGCCGCCCATGGGTTCGAGTGGCCCGTGCACCTTGAGGTGCATGGGCAGGTCAAGTCGTTCTACAAGGTCGAAGCCTGACGTGAGCTGGGGAAGTCCGACCACGCGGACTTCTGGGACGTCGGGCAGGGCCTCGTTCACTTAAAGCCTCCGGAAGGCGTGTTCCAAGGTTCGCCCGAACCCGGAGCCTCGAAGTCGTAGGAGGCACCGGGCGTTTGATCAGTGGCGGGACCGCTGTTGTACGTGTCGTTCGGGTTGTACGTGCCATAGAGGCCGTTCGACTCACCGGTGTCGTACACGTCACTCGTGCCGTACCCGCCCGCGCCCGAATTGCCATAGACCGGGATGTTGTATCCGGTGTCCTGGAGCGGGTCGTAGGCCGACGGAGGCGCCTCGCCGACCGGCGGCGGCAACGGGACCGGCCAGCTGCCGGTGCTGTCCACGCGCGGGAAGGCCTCCGTGGGCTGCGTGTTCATCGGCAGGTCCATGCGCGCGGTCTGGTCGACCTGGTACGGCTGCTGCTGCTCGCGCGGGGGTGTGACGGCCCGGTAGGCGGCGGCGAAGCCGTTCGCGGGCTCCGGGGCGGGCTGCTGCAGGGTGGACTCGTACTGCGGCATCGGCATCTGGGAGGGCGCCATGGGCTGCCGGGGCACGCCGTTGGCGTACGGCGCCCTTGCCGCCTGCTGGTTCTCGTAGCCCGGCAGCGCGGACTCGGAGGCCACCCGGGCCCGGCTCGCGTCCAGGTCCTCGCGGCCCGGCTTCTCCTCGGTGCCGAGGATCGCCATGATCTTGTCCGCGACCTTGCGCTTGACGGGGCGGGGCGACGCGCGCAGCGCCAGGGCCGCGATGACGCCGACCAGGCACAGGCTGTAGAGGATCGTGAAGATCGGCTTCGCCTGCCTGCCCGCGTACAGGCCGTGGATCAGGGCCGCGCACCAGGCCGGGTAGGCCAGCATGTGCATGGCCCGCCAGCGGGCCGCGACCTCCGCCGGGGAGGCGAACTGGCTGCGCAGTGCGCCGGTGATGCCCACGAAGATCATGAGCAGGCCGGCCAGGGAGCCGAGGCCGATCAGGCCGGCGGTTCCGGAGACGCCGAGCGAGAACGGGATCACGGCAGCGATGAGCGTTGTGTGGTCGAGTGCGATCTTGGTGGTGAGGTGCAGCAGCAGGAACGCGATTGAGGCGACCGCTGTCGACCTGTGCACTGCCTGCCCGATGATCCGCTGCCGCGCGGTGAGGAAGATCCGGTCCTGGGCGACCAGGCCCCAGATCACCGAGCAGCTGAGGCAGACGAGGGACAGGACGCCCGCGCCGAAGTTCAGGAAGTCACGGACCGTGTCACCTCCTACCAGCACGAACACGGGTATGAAGAGCAGGACGACAGCCGATGCCACCCCGTAGGCCGAGCGGCCTGGCTTGGGGAGCGAGCTGTTACTACGACGAGGGTTCATGGGGGCAACTCCGAGCAGTTTCGGGAAAGCGGTCCCGCGCCGAACTCTAAGTGGCTCCAAACTGGGCGGTACGCAGTTTGAGTTATTGCGTTGTTATCTACGGGCCATGAGGGGCCTGTGTTGCCCCTTAGGGGCTGTTACGCCGGGTAATAATTGAACTTTGTTCAGCTTTTCTGAATCTTCACAATCGGCTTCGGGGCGTCAGTGTGCCTTACGGAAGCGCGTCGCGGCTCGCTCAACGGCTGCGGTACCCTGACGCCATGCGTGCCGTACGCCTTCTGCTTAGCGAGCCGCGCTGATGAGCCCTCACCGCTGACGAGTCGCGGTGGGAATCGGCGCGGCGTCCCCTCCTGTGCGAGGGGCTTTTTCATTTCCCAAGCCGCTGGCAGAGACGATCGATGGAGCTTTGAGGACCATGAGCGAGACGAACCCCGCTGCCGCCGCCGAGGCGGCCGCGCCGCACCGCTACACCGCGGCCATGGCCGCGGACATCGAGGCACGCTGGCAGGACTTCTGGGACACCGACGGCACGTACGCGGCGCCGAACCCCAAGGGCGACCTGGCCGGTGACCCCGAGCTGGTCGCCAAGCCCAAGAAGTTCATCATGGACATGTTCCCGTACCCCTCCGGTACGGGCCTGCACGTCGGCCACCCCCTGGGCTACATCGCCACCGACGTGTTCGCCCGGTTCCAGCGGATGACCGGTCACAACGTCCTGCACACCCTGGGCTTCGACGCCTTCGGCCTGCCCGCCGAGCAGCACGCCGTGGCGACGGGCGAGCACCCCCGCGTGACCACCGAAGCCGCCATCAACAACATGAAGTCCCAGCTGCGCCGGCTGGGCCTGGGCCATGACAAGCGCCGGTCGTTCGCCACGATCGACCCGGACTACTACAAGTGGACCCAGTGGATCTTCCTGCAGATCTTCAACTCCTGGTACGACGTCGAGGCCGGCAAGGCCCGCCCGATCTCCGAGCTGATCGCCCAGTTCGAGACCGGTGAGCGCGCCGTACCGGGGCACACGCGCGCGTGGCACGAGCTGAGCGCCGTCGAGCGCGCCGACGTCCTGGGCGACTTCCGCCTGGCGTACGCCTCCGACGCGCCCGTCAACTGGTGCCCCGGCCTGGGCACCGTGCTGGCCAATGAGGAGGTAACCGCCGACGGTCGTTCCGAGCGCGGCAACTTCCCCGTCTTCAAGGCCAAGCTGCGTCAGTGGAACATGCGCATCACCGCCTACGCCGACCGGCTGCTGGACGACCTGGACGCGCTGGACTGGCCCGAGGCCATCAAGCTGCAGCAGCGCAACTGGATCGGCCGCTCCGAGGGCGCCCGCGTCGACTTCCCGATCGACGGCGAGAACATCACCGTCTTCACCACGCGCCCGGACACCCTGTTCGGCGCGACCTACATGGTGCTGGCCCCCGAGCACCCGCTGGTCGAGAAGTTCACCCCGGGCGCCTGGCCCGAGGGCACCCACGATGTGTGGACCGGCGGTCACGCGACGCCGTCCGAGGCCGTCGCCGCGTACCGCGCGCAGGCCGCCTCGAAGTCCGACGTCGAGCGGCAGGCCGAGGCCAAGGACAAGACCGGTGTCTTCATCGGCGCGTACGCGACCAACCCGGTCAACGGCGACCGGATCCCCGTCTTCATCGCCGACTACGTGCTGATGGGCTACGGCACCGGCGCGATCATGGCCGTCCCGGCGGGTGACCAGCGCGACTTCGAGTTCGCGCGCGCCTTCGAGCTGCCGATCCACTGCATCGTCGAGCCGACCGACGGTCGCGGCACCGACACGTCGACGTGGGAGAACGCCTTCGGGTCGTATGACGCGAAGATCATCAACTCCTCCAACGACGACATCTCGCTGGACGGCCTGGCCGTCGCCGAGGCCAAGGCGCGCGTCACCGAGTGGATGGCCCGCAAGGGCATCGGCGAGGGCACGGTCAACTTCCGCCTGCGCGACTGGCTGTTCAGCCGCCAGCGCTACTGGGGCGAGCCCTTCCCGATCGTCTACGACGAGGACGGCGTCGCCCACGCCCTGCCCGAATCGATGCTGCCTCTGGAGCTGCCGGAGGTCGAGGACTACTCGCCGCGCACCTTCGACCCGGACGACGCCGACACCCGGCCCGAGACGCCGCTGTCGCGCAACGAGGAATGGGTCGACGTCACGCTGGACCTGGGAGACGGGCCCAAGAAGTACCGGCGTGAGACCAACACCATGCCCAACTGGGCCGGTTCCTGCTGGTACGAGCTGCGCTACCTGGACCCGCACAACTCCGAGAAGCTGGTCGACCCGGAGATCGAGCGCTACTGGATGGGCCCGCGCGAGGGCCAGCCGCACGGCGGAGTCGACCTGTACGTCGGCGGCGCCGAGCACGCCGTACTGCACCTGCTGTACGCGCGCTTCTGGTCCAAGGTCCTGTACGACCTGGGGCACGTCTCCTCGGCCGAGCCGTTCCACAAGCTGTTCAACCAGGGCATGATCCAGGCATACGTCTACCGGGACGCCCGCGGCTTCCCGGTGGCGGCCGCCGAGGTCGAGGAGAGGGACGGAAGGTTCTTCTTCGCCGGCGAGCAGGTCAAGCGCGAGCTGGGCAAGATGGGCAAGTCCCTGAAGAACGCCGTCACTCCGGACGAGATCGCCGCCGAGTACGGTGCCGACACGCTGCGCCTGTACGAGATGGCGATGGGCCCCCTGGACGTCTCGCGTCCGTGGGACACCCGCGCGGTCGTCGGCCAGTACCGGCTGCTGCAGCGCCTGTGGCGGAACGTCGTCGACGAGGCGACCGGCGAGGTCACCGTCGTCGAGGCCGAGCCAGGCGAGGACACGCTGCGTGCCCTGCACAAGGCGATCGACGGCGTGCGCCAGGACCTGGAGGGCCTGCGGTTCAACACGGCCATCGCCAAGGTCACCGAGCTGAACAACCACCTGACCAAGGCGGGCGGCCCGCTGTGCCGCTCCGTCGCCGAGCCGCTGGTGCTGCTGATCGCGCCGCTGGCCCCGCACATCGCCGAGGAGCTGTGGCGCAAGCTGGGCCACACCGACTCGGTGGTCCACCGGGACTTCCCGGTCGCCGACCCGGCGTACGCCGTGGACGAGAGCGTGACCTGCGTCGTACAGATCAAGGGCAAGGTCAAGGCACGTCTGGAGGTGTCGCCGTCCATCTCCGACGAGGAGCTGGAGAAGGTGGCGCTGGGTGACGAGAGGGTCGTGGCGGCGCTGGACGGCGCCGGGATCCGCAAGGTGATCGTGCGGGCGCCGAAGCTGGTGAACATCGTCACGGCGTAGGTGTTGGGCTGAGTCAAGGCGCTGTTGCCGGGCTTGTGCTCCCGGGGGCGTGGTGCCGGCTCGGGGTAGTCCCCTACGGGCAGGTTCGGGGTTCTTGTGGAACTCCGGGCCTGCCCGTTGCGTTTACCGTTGAAGAGCGCCGCGGTCTGTCGTGGCCGGTTCGAGGAGGAGCGTCGTGGAAGCAGTGATCGCAGTTGTCGCCCTGCTTTTCGTGCTCTTCATGGCGCTCGGCGCGTACGCCACGGTGAAGGTGGTCGGGGCGGCCAAGCGCGGTGTGGACCGCACGATCACGCAGGCTCGTCGCACGGTCGAGGAGCACACACTTCGGGCCAAGTCCTTCGCCCAGCCCGGCCCGGCGGGCGAGCTGGCCCAGCTGCGGCTCGCGCTGCGCACGTCGATGCGCGCCACGCAGGACGCGCTGCACGCGGGCGTGGCCGAGGACGAGTCGCTCAAGGAGTCCCTCGGCCTCTTCCGACGGCTCAGCGCGCACGGGCACGAACTGGACGGTGAGCTCAAGCGCCTGGAGTCCGAGCCGGACCGGGCGAGACTCGCCGAGCGGCTGCCCGGGCTGCGCGAGCGCACCGAGCGCATCACACAGTCCGCGGACTCACTGCGCTGGGCGGCCCGTGACCGCGCCCGCCGCTTCGCCGACTACGACCTGGACTCGCTGGGCGCCCAGATCGACATGGAGGCAGGCGCCCTGCGGCACTGGACGACGCCGGACCACACAACGGCGCCGCCCCCGTGGCCCGAGGCCCCGGCCGCCGACGCCACGACGGCCCACCAGACATGGCCGGAGACCCCGACGTCACGCACGGCCGATGAGCCGACCCGCCCCGCGATCACCCCGCCGGGCCGGCGCCCCGCCTACCCCTGGCAGAAGAAGACCCGCCCCGAGAGCACCACTTGATCCGGTCGGCCCCGTCCCAGGTGAGAGGGGCCGGGCTGCCGTCCGGGCGCTACGGCAGGTAACCTCCAGCTCATGTCCCGCCATGTCGCGATCGTCACCGATTCAACGGCCTACCTGCCGCCGCGGACGATGGAGCGCCACGGCATCACAGCGGTGCCCCTGACCGTGGTCCTGGGTGACCGCGCACTCGAAGAGGGCACCGAGATCTCGGCCCGCGCCCTGGCCCACGCCCTCCAGAAGCGGCGCCCCGTCACCACCTCACGCCCCAGCCCCCAGCTCTTCGCGGAGACCTACCGCCGCGTCGCCGAATCCGGCGCCACCGGCATCGTCTCCCTGCACCTCTCCTCCGAGCTCTCTGGCACCTACGACGCGGCGGTCGTCGCGGCACGTGAGGCTCCGGTGCCGGTGCGGGTGGTGGACACGGGGATGATCGCGATGGCCCTCGGCTTCTGCGCGCTCGCCGCGGCCGAGACGGCGGAGGCGGGCGGCACCCTGGACGAGGCCGTCACGGCCGCGGAGAAACGGGCCGCGGGCACGTCCGCGTACTTCTATGTCGACACCCTCGACTATCTCCGCCGCGGCGGCCGGATCGGCGCGGCGCAGGCCCTGCTCGGTTCCGCGCTCGCCGTGAAGCCGCTGCTGAAACTGGACGGCGGCCGCATCGAACTCCTGGAGAAGGTACGGACGGCGTCGAAGGCGATCGCCCGCCTCGAGGAGATCGTGGCCGACCGGGCGGGCAGCGCCGCGGTCGACATCGCCGTCCACCATCTCGCCGCGCCCGACCGGGCGTCGGCCCTCGCGGACCGACTGCGGGTACGGGTGCCCGGGTTGGCCGACCTGCATGTCAGCGAGGTCGGGGCGGTGATCGGGGCGCACACCGGGCCAGGGCTGTTGGGGGCCGTGGTTTCGCCGCGATGACGGGCTGTTGGGGTCGGGTCGTCGCGGGCTGTAGCTCGTGTGGGTGACGGAGTTATCCACAACTGGGCGGTAGTCCCCGGGAATTGAGCAAGATCATCGCGGATGTGCCGGTGTGCCCGATCCTCGTCGCATGGCACTTCGATCACGCTCACGCACAGGTACCGCTACCAGTGGCCCGGGCCGGGCCCCCGAGTCCGACGGGCGCGCCCGTCATCGCCGCCCGCCCGGTCGGGGCCGGATCCGTCATCGTCCTACGTCGGCGTCGAGCTTGGCGTCGGCGGAAGAGCTCCGGAGGCGTGCGGAAGTGCTCTTCGCTGAACGCGCCGGGGAATGGCGGGAGTCGGGGGCGGGGCCGCCGGGAGGGGAGCGGTCTGAGGGCGACGCTGTGGGGGAGTTGGTGGACGCCGCAGGGCAGTTGGAGGGCACCGCCGAAGAGGGGGAGAGGGCTGCCGAGGAGATCGCTGGGGCGTATCCCGTGCGCAGGGGGAGGGCTGGGCCGGTCTTGGGGCGGGGTGGTCCGCGCATGGCTGCGAGTGCGGGCACGGACACGGACGTTGGTGGCGGGCGCGGTGTCGACGTAGGCACGGACACGGGCGTCGGTGGCGGTCTTGGCCTCGGTGTCGGCGTAGGCACAGGCGTCGGTGGCGGACTCGGCCTTGATGTCGGCGTAGGCACAAGCACTGGCGTTGGTGACGGCCTCGGTGCCAGTGGTGTCGGCTTGGGGGCCGGCGGCGGTGTTGTCGCTGGAGGGCCCCGTGCAGGGTCCGGCCGGGTGGCCGGTGTCTGGCGGGGGCGGGTCGCGTTGGCTCTGCGGGAGCGGATGCCGGTGTGGTTGCAGGTGAGGTGTGGTCTGGAGCGGAGAAGCGTGTTCGCGCTCACGGTGCTGCTCGTCGTCGCCGCCGTCTTCGCGGCCCAGCACTTCTGGACGGGACGGACCCAGTCAGTCCAGGCACCGGAGGTGGTGCGGGCGGCGGCTCAGTCCGGGGAACGTGGGAAGAGCGCGGAGGCCGAGCCGGGTGTCGCCGCGAGTGCGCCAGGTGTCGCGGGCGCGGCCACCGAGATTGTCGTGGACGTCAGCGGCAAGGTCCGCGAACCCGGGATTCATCGCCTCCCGACGGGTTCGCGAGTCGCCGACGCGCTGCGGGCGGCGGGCGGGGTGCGGCCCGGTACGAGCACCGAGGGACTCAATCGGGCCCGCTTCCTCGTGGACGGGGAACAGGTGATCGTCGGCGGTCCTGCCCCGGCGACGGGGACCGGTCCGGTCGGGACGATCGGCGGTGGAACGGCCGGCTCCGTGCCGGGAGCCGCACCCGCGGCGCCGGTCTCGCTCAACACCGCCACCGTGGACCAACTCGACACGCTGCCGGGCGTCGGCCCCGTGCTGGCGCAGCACATCATGGCCTACCGCACCGAGCACGGCGGCTTCCGCTCGGTGGACGAGTTGCGCCAGGTCAACGGTATCGGCGAGCGACGCTTCGCCGATCTTCGGAATCTCGTACGGCCATGAGTCACGCCACCGACGAGTCGGCCGAGCGCTCGACTCCCGAGGGGCAGGCCCGCGTCCGCCGAGCCGTGCACGCCGCCTCCGGGACACGGCTGGGAGCCGCGAACCCCCGACAGGAAGGACCGACGGATCTCCGCCTGGTATCGCCGGCACTCGCGGCCTGGATCACAGCGGCGCTGACGCTGGACGCCCCATCGGGATGGGCCACGGCTGTCGCGGCGATCTGCCTGACCGCGGCGGGCGTACTCCTGCTGACGCGCCGACGCGGAGAGGCAGGGCGCGTCGAACGGGGACGGGCGCGTGCTCCGGGGTGCTCCGAGGCAGGGTGCACGTGTGCTGCGGGGGGTCCTGGGTCTGGGCACACGTGTGCCGCAAGTGGTCCCGGGCCTGGGCAGATGTGTGCCCCGGGATGTTCAGAACCAGAGCAGTCGTGTGCCCCAGGGCGCCCGTCAGCGCGGCCGGCACCGGCCCGTCCCGCCTGGATCACCTGGCCCCGTGCCTCTGTCGCCGCTGTGCTCCTCTGCGTCGCCGCTGCCGCCGTCTCCGCCGGGCTGCACGGTGCGGATCTGCGGCGTGGGCCCGTGCCCGAGTTGGCGCGGCAGTACGCCACCGTGACCGCGGAGGTCGAGGTCGGATCCGATCCCCGGCTCACCCGGCCGCGGGTCAGAGGGGATCACGCGGCTCCGGTCTCGGTGCTGATCGAGGCCGAGGTGCGACGCGTCGAGGAGGTGGGCGGGTCAGTGGTGGCGACGCGGGCGCCGGTGCTGGTGATCGTCGATGTGGGCGCGGGGAGCGAGGAGTTCGCCGCGCGGCGCTCCGACGGTGGGCCGGAGCGTTCGCCGTGGCTCGGGCTGCTGCCGTCCACGCGGCTGCGTGTGACGGCGCGGCTGGCACCCCCGACGGTGGGCGGCGACCGGAACGCGGCCGTGCTGCGCGTACGGAATCAGGAGGCACCGCAGGTCGTGGGCGAGCCGTCGGGGCCGCAGAGGTTCGCCGGTCGGCTGCGTGCCGGGCTGCGTGAGGCGACCGACGGACTGGCGGCGGACGCGCGGGCGCTGTTGCCGGGGCTGGTGGTGGGAGACACCGCACGGATCACCCCGGAACTCGACGAGGCGTTCAAGGAGACGGATCTTGCCCACACCCTGGCCGTGTCCGGCAGCAACCTCACGATCATCCTCGCTCTGCTGATCGGGCCGCCCGGCCTCGCTCAGCAGGTCGAGCGTCGAGGCCTCGCCCCTCGGCTCGGTATCTCCCTGCGCACGACCGCCCTGCTCGGCGGGGCGCTCACGCTCGGCTTCGTCATCGTGTGCCGGCCCGACCCCAGCGTGTTGCGGGCCGCGGCCTGCGGAGCCGTCGCGTTGCTCGCCCTCGCGACCGGACGCCGGAGATCCCTGATCCCGGCGCTGGCGACGGCCGTACTGCTGCTGGTGCTGTACGACCCGTGGCTGGCCCGGAGTTACGGTTTCCTGCTGTCCGTCCTGGCCACCGGAGCCCTACTCACGCTCGCGCCACGCTGGAGCAGAGCGCTGCAACGGCGCGGCGTGCGCCCGCGGTTGGCCGAAGGGCTGGCCGCCGCTGCCGCGGCCCAGGCCCTGTGCGCGCCGGTCGTCGCGGTGCTGTCGGCGCGGGTGAGCCTCGTGGCGGTGCCCTGCAATCTGCTCGCGGAATTCGCGGTCGCGCCGGCCACGATGCTGGGCTTCGCGGCGCTGGCCGTGGCGCCGGTGGCGATGCCGGTGGCCAAAGGGCTGGCCTGGCTCGCGAGTTGGCCCGCGGGATGGATCGCGGACGTCGCCCGTACCGGGGCGGCGCTGCCCGGCGGAGGTGTGGACTGGCCGGGCAGTTGGACCGGGGCACTGCTGCTCGCGCTCGTCACGGCGGGCGTAGTGCTCGCCGGGCGGTGGCTGCTGAGACATCCCTGGTGGTGCGCCGCCTGCGGAGTGCTGCTCGTCCTGGTGGTCGTACAGCCGCCGCCGCTGACCAGGGTGATCACGGGCTGGCCGCCGCCCGGGTGGCGGTTCGCGATGTGCGACGTGGGACAGGGTGACGCGACGGTGCTCGCGGCCGGGGAGGCCACGGGCGTGGTCGTGGACGCCGGTCCGGATCCGAGGCTCGTCGACCGGTGTCTGCGCGAGCTCGGCATCACGAGGATCCCGCTCGTCGTCCTGACCCACTTCCACGCCGACCATGTGGCGGGGCTGCCCGGTGTGCTGCGGGGGCGTTCGGTGGGCGCTATCGAGACGACCGGGCTGGAAGAGCCCGCGGACCAGGCCGAGTTCGTCCACAAGGAGGCTGCCGCCCGGCGGATTCCCGTGACACGTGCGGTCGCCGGGGAACAGCGGCGCACCGGAGCCCTGTCCTGGGAGGTGCTCTGGCCGCAGTCCGCCCCCGCACCGGATCCCGAAGGTCCCAACGACGCCAGCGTCACGCTGCTCGTCCGGACGGGTGGCTTGCGGATCCTGTTGCTCGGAGACCTCGAACCTCCTGCCCAGCAGGCGTTGTTGAGGTCGCCGGCGGCCGGGCGGCTGGCAGCCGTGGACGTGCTCAAGGTCGCTCACCATGGATCCGCCTATCAGGATCCGGACCTCATACGCGTGGTGGCTCCGCGGCTGGCGCTGATATCCCTGGGCGCGGACAACCCGTACGGGCATCCCGCTCCGAGGACGGTCGCCGCGCTGCGGGCCGGGGGCGCGGTGGTGCTGCGGACGGATCAGGACGGGGCGCTGGCGGTCGTCGGCGCGGGCAGGGAGCTGCGGGTGGCGAGAGACTGAGGGCATGAATTCCGCACAGGTCGATGCCCGTCTGCTGGATGCGTATCTGAGCCGCCTGGGGGTCGAACACCCGGCGTGGCCGACCGTCGACGTTCTGCGCGAGCTGCATCTGCGTCACTTGCAGACCGTGCCGTTCGAGAACCTGTCGATCCACCTCGGCGAGGAGATCGTGCTGGAGGACAAGCGGCTGCTGGACAAGGTGGTGGGGGCGCGGAGGGGAGGGTTCTGTTACGAACTGAACGGTGCGTTCGGGGTGTTGCTCACCGCCCTCGGCTTCGACGTCACGTTCCTGGCGGGGCGGGTGTACGGGGACGAGGGGCGGCTCGGGATCCCGTACGACCATCTCGCGCTGCGGGTCGGGACGATGGACGGGGGCGAGTGGCTGGCCGACGTCGGGTTCGGGGCGCACAGCCACTACCCGCTGGCGTTCGAGGAGAGGGGCGAGCAGGAGGATCCCGGAGGCACGTTCCGGATCGTCGAGGCGGGGCAGGACGCCGCCGGGGTGCGGGGCGCTTCCGGCTCGGTGGAGGGCGCGGACCTGGATGTCGTGCGCGACGGCCGACCGGAGTATCGCCTGGAGGTGCGGCCCCGGGTACTCGGTGACTTCGTGGCCGGGGCCTGGTGGCACAGGACGTCGCCGGCGTCGCATTTCACGCGGTCGCTGGTGTGTTCACGGGTGACGGAGGACGGAGGGAGGATCACGCTCAGCGGGCGGAGTCTCACGGTGACGGCCGCCGACGGGACGCGTGAGGTGCGCGACCTGGCGAAGGACGAGGAGGTGCTGGCGGTGTACCGGGAGCGGTTCGGGATCGAACTCGACGCCGTGCCGACGGTGGCCTCCGCCGCCGATCTCGCCTCCGCCTCCGCCTCCACCTCCACCTCTACCTCCACCTCTGGCTCTGCGTCCGCGTCCCCGTCTGCGGACGGTGCGTCCAAGGGCTGACCTGTGTTCCTGACCTGCGTTCCTGGCCTCGGCCCAGGTGCCGGAAAATGGCTCCGTGAGCGATGTGAGACATGTGCTGGTGCTGCCCGACCGCGATGCCGCGGAAGAGGTGGCGGAGGCGCTCCGGGAGCGGTTCGGGGTCAGCGAGGAGCCCCGGCTCGTCCGGGACGCGCTGGCCGGCGAGGACGATGCCGAGGACGCGCAGTGGCTGGTGGTGCTGCGGGACGAGGACGGGCGGCTGGATCCCGCGGAGCTGGACGAGTTCGCGGGGGAGTGGGAGGGCTGGCGTGAGGAGCCGTAGCGCTCCGCTGGGTTGAGCCGGGAGCTGCGGGTGGCGTGAGCCGCGGTGCCATGAGCTTGCGTGTTCACTGCGGGCCGGTGGGGGCTGGTCGCGCAGTTCCCCGCGCCCCTCGGGGGCACCCCGCTCGGTCCCCATTGTCAGTGGTGCGTGCCATGCTTTACGCAATGGCCAGGAAGACTGCAAATGACGACCCTCTCGCCCCGGTGACCCTTGCCGTGGGCCAGGAGGACCTCCTGCTCGACCGTGCCGTGCAGGAGGTGGTGGCCGCCGCCAAGGCCGCCGACGCCGACACGGACGTACGTGACCTGACCTCGGACCAGCTGCAGCCCGGCACGCTCGCCGAGTTGACCAGCCCGTCGCTCTTCTCGGAGCGCAAGGTCGTGGTCGTACGCAACGCGCAGGATCTGTCGGCCGACACCGTCAAGGATGTGAAGGGGTATCTCGGGGCGCCTGCCGAGGAGATCACGCTTGTGCTGCTGCACGCGGGTGGGGCCAAGGGCAAGGGGCTGCTCGATGCCGCGCGCAAGGTGGGGGCGCGGGAGGTGGCCTGTCCGAAGATGACCAAGCCGGCGGACCGGCTGGCCTTCGTGCGGAGCGAGTTCCGGGCGACGGGGAGGTCCGCCACCCCCGAGGCGTGTCAGGCCCTGGTCGACTCGATCGGGAGCGATCTGCGGGAGCTGGCGTCCGCGGTGTCCCAGCTGGTCGCGGACGTCGAGGGGACCATCGACGAGGCCGTCGTCGGGCGGTACTACACGGGGCGGGCCGAGGCGTCGAGCTTCACCGTCGCCGACCGGGCCGTGGAAGGCCGGGCGGCGGAGGCGCTGGAGGCGTTGCGGTGGTCGCTGGCGACCGGGGTGGCGCCGGTGCTGATCACCAGTGCGCTGGCACAGGGAGTGCGGGCGATCGGGAAGCTGTCTTCGGCCCGCGGTGGGCGGCCGGCCGATCTCGCGCGGGAGCTGGGGATGCCGCCCTGGAAGATCGATCGGGTGCGGCAGCAGATGCGGGGCTGGACACCGGACGGCGTCGCTGTGGCGCTGCGGGCGGTGGCCGAGGCGGACGCGGGAGTGAAGGGCGGGGGGGATGACCCCGGATACGCCCTGGAGAAGGCGGTCGTGACGATCGCGCGAGCGGCGCGGTCCGGGGGACGGGGGTAAGGGCAGGGCTGCACGGTGTGCTCGGTGTGCAGCAAGCCGGGTCCACAGGACGGGCCCCGCTACCGCGACGTCAGCACGATGCGTCGGCCGGGGGGCGGTAGGGGTGTTCCAGATCTGCGCGAGCGTCGGCCCGGCATGCTCGAACTCGCTCGGCATCTAGGTCTGGGCAAGTCCTCCATGACCGGCCTGGTCGCCCGCGCCGAGAAACACGGCCTGGTCCAGCGCCTGCCCTCACGCCACGACGAAGGCGCTGACCTCCGCCGAACGTGCCCAGATCCGCGCCCTGGCCGGAAAGCTGCGGCCCGCGCTTCCGGTCGGTGACGGCGTCCGTTAGGCGGTGAAAACCCGGCCCCCCGAACGCCAAGAACCCCGGCGCCCGCCCTGGGGAGGGCAAGAAGTCGGGGTTCTGGGTTACAGCTGGATGGACCGCGCCCGCGTGGCGAACGCAGGCCGTGCGCGGTCCGGGGTGCCGGTCGGGAGCGGAAGAGAGAGGGCCCGCTCTGGTCCTTCCAGCGGTTTGATCCGTTCGGATCGTTGAGATCGAGAACGGATCGGTCAGATCAAAGAAAAGGGTCAGCCCTTGAGGGTCGCGACCTTGGAAGCAAGCGCCGACTTCTTGTTGGCGGCCTGGTTCTTGTGGATGACGCCCTTCGAGACGGCCTTGTCGAGCGCACGCGACGCGGCGCGCTGGTACTCGGTGGCCTTCTCGACGTCACCCGCGGCAGCGGCCTCACGGGCCTTGCGGATCGCGGTCTTCAGGGAGGACTTGACGGCCTTGTTGCGCAGCCGGGCCTTCTCGTTGGTCTTGATCCGCTTGATCTGGGACTTGATGTTCGCCACGAATGAGCCTCTACAGGTTCAGGCACGCGAGAACCGGGACCGCTGACGGTCCGCCTCACGCGCCGGTGATTTCTTGAAGGTGTGCCTCGTGCTGAGAGGGCATGAGACACAGCGACCCACAGTACCAGTGGCCTTTCGGGCCGCCCAAATCGGTCCCGACCCCTCACCCATGGGACCATGGAGCCTACGTATAGATCCGACCCGAGACCGCAGACACTGCGGACGCCTCAAGAATCAGGACCCTGCGTGCCCGCGATCCCCAGCCATGTGCCCGAGCCGAGCCGTACCGACCCGGCTCTGATCCGCAATTTCTGCATCATCGCGCACATCGACCACGGTAAGTCCACGCTCGCCGACCGGATGCTCCAGCTGACCGGTGTGGTCGAGCAGCGGCAGATGCGCGCTCAGTACCTCGACCGCATGGACATCGAGCGTGAGCGCGGCATCACCATCAAGTCCCAGGCGGTGCGACTCCCCTGGGCCCCGAGCCAGGACCCGGGCAACACGCACATCCTGAACATGATCGACACCCCCGGACACGTCGACTTCACCTACGAGGTCTCGCGGTCGCTCGCCGCCTGCGAGGGCACCGTCCTCCTCGTCGACGCCGCCCAGGGCATCGAGGCCCAGACCCTCGCCAACCTGTACCTGGCGATGGAGAACGACCTCAAGATCATCCCCGTACTGAACAAGATCGACCTGCCGGCCGCCCAGCCGGAGAAGTTCTCCGAGGAGCTCGCCAACCTCATCGGCTGCCAGCCCGAGGACGTGCTCAAGGTCTCGGCGAAGACCGGTATCGGCGTGGACGCGCTCCTGGACCGGGTCGTCCGCGACGTCCCGGCCCCGGTCGGCGTCAAGGATGCCCCCGCCCGCGCGATGATCTTCGACTCGGTCTACGACTCCTACCGGGGCGTGGTCACCTACGTCCGTGTCATCGACGGCCAGCTCACAAAGCGCGAGCGCATCAAGATGATGTCGACCGGCGCCACCCACGAGCTCCTGGAGATCGGCGTCTCGTCCCCCGAGATGACGCCGGCCGACGGCATCGGCGTCGGCGAGGTGGGCTACATCATCACCGGCGTGAAGGACGTTCGTCAGTCCAAGGTCGGCGACACCATCACCAGCAAGGACAAGGGCGCCACCGAGGCCCTCGGCGGGTACAAGGACCCCAAGCCGATGGTGTTCTCCGGTCTCTATCCGCTGGACGGCTCCGACTACCCCGAGCTGCGCGACGCCCTCGACAAGCTCCAGCTCAACGACGCCGCGCTGGTCTACGAGCCGGAGACCTCCGCGGCCCTCGGCTTCGGCTTCCGCGTCGGCTTCCTCGGACTGCTGCACCTGGACGTCATCCGTGAGCGACTGGAGCGCGAGTTCAACCTCGAACTCATCGCCACCGCGCCCAACGTGGTCTACCGCGTGATCATGGAGGACGGGAAAGAGCACACGGTCACCAACCCGAGCGAGTTCCCCGAGGGCAAGATCGACAAGGTCTTCGAGCCGGTCGTCCGGGCCACGATCCTCGCTCCCAGCGAGTTCATCGGCTCGATCATGGAGCTCTGCCAGACCCGTCGCGGCACCCTCCTCGGCATGGACTACCTCTCCGAGGACCGCGTCGAGATCCGCTACACGCTCCCCCTCGCCGAGATCGTCTTCGACTTCTTCGACAACCTGAAGTCCAAGACCCGCGGCTACGCCTCCCTGGACTACGAGCCCACCGGCGAGCAGGACGCCCAGCTGGTGAAGGTCGACATCCTGCTCCACGGCGATCGGGTCGACGCCTTCTCCGCCGTCACCCACCGGGACGCCGCCTACGCGTACGGCGTACGGCTGGTCGCCAAGCTGCGCGAGCTGATCCCGCGCCAGGCCTTCGAGATCCCCATCCAGGCCGCCATCGGCTCCCGCGTCATCGCCCGCGAGACGATCCGCGCCATCCGCAAGGACGTCCTCGCCAAGTGCTACGGCGGTGACATCTCCCGTAAGCGGAAGCTCCTGGAGAAGCAGAAGGAGGGCAAGAAGCGGATGAAGATGGTGGGTTCCGTGGAGGTTCCGCAGGAGGCCTTCATCGCCGTCCTGTCGAGCGACGACAGCACGGGATCCGGCAAGGGCAAGAAGTAGCCGGGGTTCAGCCGTGAAATCAGGGGCCTGTCGCGCGTCGACGCGGCGGGCCCCTGTGCATGCGGATGGTCGCCCTCCGTGTGAAGTGACAGGCCGCCGCCCCTTACGCGCCGGGCGGACGCGCTCTACTCTGATCTCTGCTCGATAGTTACTCGCGAGTTAAACAACCGGCCGCGAGTGAAAACAGCCGCAGTGAAAACAGCCGCAAATGAGCCAGCCGCGCAGCCGCGGGCCCCGGAGGATGTCGTGAGCGACACACAGACTTTGATCGAGAACCGTCCGCCGTCCGTAGCGGGCCTTTTCCTGGATCGCGTGGCCGCCACGCCGGATGCCGAGGCATACCGCTACCCCGTACCGCCTGCCTCGGGCCAGGGTCCCGACGAGTGGAAGTCGCTGAGCTGGGCGCAGGCCGCCGAGCGGGTCTACGCCATTGCCGCCGGGCTCATCGAGCTGGGCGTGCAGCCCGAGCAGCGCGTCGCGCTCGCTTCCTCCACCCGGGTCGAGTGGATCCTCGGCGACCTGGGCATCATGTGCGCCGGCGCCGCCACGACCACCGTCTACCCGCAGACCAACGCGGACGAGTCGGCGTTCATCCTCTCCGACTCCGAGAGCAAGGTCCTGATCGCCGAGGACGCCGCCCAGCTCGCCAAGGCGCGCGAGAAGCGCGGCGAGCTGCCCGAGCTGACGCATGTGGTCGTCATCGACCCGGCCGGCGTCGAGAGCGACGAGTGGGTGCTCACCCTCGCCGAGCTGGAGCAGCGCGGTGCCGCGTACCTGGAGAAGAACCCGGACCTGATCAAGGAGAAGGTCGGGGCCATCACGAAGGACCAGCTCGCCACCCTCATCTACACCTCCGGCACCACCGGCCGGCCCAAGGGTGTCCGCCTCCCGCACGACAACTGGTCGTACATGGCGAAGGCGATCGCCGCGACCGGGCTGATCAGCGGCGAGGACGTCCAGTACCTGTGGCTGCCGCTCGCCCACGTCTTCGGCAAGGTGCTCACCAGCGGCCAGATCGAGGTCGGTCACGTCACCGCCGTGGACGGCCGCGTCGACAAGATCATCGAGAATCTGCCGGTCGTGCAGCCGACGTACATGGCGGCCGTGCCCCGCATCTTCGAGAAGGTCTACAACGGGGTCGCGGCCAAGGCGCGGGCCGGCGGCGGCGCCAAGTACAAGATCTTCCAGTGGGCCGCCGAGGTCGCCCGCGAGTACGCCAAGGCCAGCCAGGACAACTTCCGGCGCACCGGCACCGCCTCCGCGCCCTTCGCGCTCTCCGCCAAGCACAAGGTCGCCGACGCGCTCGTCTACGCCAAGATCCGCGAGGCCTTCGGCGGCAACCTGCGCGCCTGTGTCTCCGGATCGGCCGCCCTCGCGCCCGAGATCGGCTACTTCTTCGCCGGCGCCGGCATCCACATCCTGGAGGGCTACGGCCTTACGGAGTCCTCGGCCGCCTCTTTCGTGAACCCCGGCGAGGCCTACCGCACCGGCACGGTCGGCAAGCCGCTGCCCGGCTGCGAGGTGCGCATCGCGGACGACGGCGAGATCCTGCTGCGCGGTCCCGGCATCATGGAGGGCTACCACGGCCTGCCCGAGAAGACCGCCGAGGTGCTGGAGGCCGACGGCTGGTTCCACACCGGTGACATCGGCGAGCTGTCCCCGGACGGCTACCTGCGCATCACCGACCGCAAGAAGGACCTCATCAAGACGTCCGGCGGCAAGTACATCTCGCCCGCCGAGGTCGAGGGCCAGTTCAAGGCCGTGTGCCCGTACGTCTCCAACATCCTCGTCCACGGCGCCGACCGGAACTTCTGCACCGCGCTGATCGCTCTTGACGAGCCGTCAATTCTTGGCTGGGCCAAGGAGAATGGCCTCGACGGCAAGTCGTACGCCGACGTCGTCGCCGCGCCCGCGACGGTCGCCCTCATCGAGGCCTACGTCAAGGAACTCAACGAGGGTCTCCAGCGCTGGCAGACCATCAAGAAGTTCCGCCTCCTCCCGCGTGACCTCGACGTCGAACACGGCGAGATCACGCCGAGCCTGAAGCTGAAGCGGCCGGTGGTGGAGCGGGAGTACAAGCACCTGATCGACGAGATGTACGCGGGCTCGCGCGAGGCTTAGCAGTGTGATTGGCGGCGCATCCGGAGCCTGCTGGGGTGCGCCGGCTCGCGCGAGGCGTAAGGCCCGTACAGCGAGCCCTGCAGCAGGTCTACGGGGGCGCAGTCCTAGTGGCTGCGCCCCCGGCGCATCTCCTTGACCAGCTCTTCCATCTGCCTTACCTGGTGGCGCAGTTCGCGGACCTCGTCCGGGGCGCTCGCCGCCAGGTGGGCCTCTATCTCCTTGAGGCGCAGGGCCAGTTCGTCGAACTGTTCCTGTTCACGGGCGAGCATCCGTTCCAGTTGCTGGTTCTTGCGGTGCAGGTCGAGGAAGACGGTGACCTTCGCCCGTAGCACCCATGGGTCGAAGGGCTTCGTCAGATAGTCGGCGGCCCCGGTGGCGTAGCCGCGGAACGCGTAGCCCGCGTCGGAGTCCGTGCCGGTCAGGAAGATGATCGGGACGTCCTTGGTCTGGTCGAGCCGTTTGATGTTCGCGGCGGTCTCGAAGCCGTCCATGCCCGGCATACGGATGTCGAGGAGGACGACGGCGAAGCGCTGCCTGAGCAGCGCCTTCATCGCTTCCTCGCCTGAACGGGCCCGGACCAGCGGCTCGTTGAGGGACCCCAGGACGGCCTCCAGTGCGATCAGGTTGTCCTCCATGTCGTCGACAAGGAGGATGCTGGCGCGCTCGTCGGTCGTTTCCTCTGTGCTCATGTGACTGTGCCTCACTCAGTCGTAGGCGGAATCGGGGCTTCCCCTGATGTGCTCGATTCCGGTACTGCAGTCCCCTCGGCGGTGTCCGTGGCCTCGGGGTCCAGGAGGGCGCAGACGACGGTCAGCAGCTGATCGACGTCCACCGGCTTGGGTACGTAGTCGTTGGCGCCCCGGGCGATGGACTTCTCGCGGTCTCCCGGCATCGCCTTCGCGGTGAGCGCGACGATGGGCAGGCCGGTCCAGCGCGGGGTGCGGCGGATGGCGGCGATGGTCTCGTAACCGTCCATCTCCGGCATCATGATGTCCATCAGGACGAGTTCGACGTCCGGGTTGCGCTCCAGTGTCTCGATGCCCTCGCGGCCGTTCTCCGCGTACAGCACGGGCATCCCGACCCGGCCCAGGACGTGGGTGAGGGCGAAGACGTTGCGGATGTCGTCGTCGACGATCAACACCCGCCGCCCGGGCAGCACTTGACCGGCCCGGCCTGCTTTCCACGCCTCCAGCTTGGTCGGCGTCGGCCATGAGTCGTCCACTTCGTGGGTGGCCGTGTAGGGCTCGCTGGACAACTGGTCCTGCATCGGCGGCAGTTCGCGGTCCTCGGAGGTCGGCCCGGTCGCCGAGTGTCCGGGGCTGGCGACGGGGACGTACAGGGTGAAGGTGGACCCCTGGCCCGGCTGGCTGTCGGCGACGATGCGGCCGCCGAGCAGGCCGGCGATCTCCCGGCTGATCGACAGGCCAAGGCCCGTGCCGCCGTACTTGCGGTTGGTCGTGCCGTCGGCCTGCTGGAACGCCTCGAAGATGACCGGGAGTTTCTCGGGGGCGATGCCGATGCCGGTGTCGGAGACCTCGAAGGCGATCACGTCGTCGCTGTGCGGAACGTACTGGTGCTCGAGGTCCTTGATCCGGGTGACACGGAGTTCGACCCGGCCGGTCGCGGTGAACTTGATCGCGTTGGAGAGCAGGTTGCGCAGGATCTGCTGGAGGCGCTGCTCGTCCGAGTACATCTCGCGCGGTACGTCCTCGCCGACCGTCACCTCGAAGGCGAGCCCCCGGTCGAGGGTGAGCGGGCGGAACGTGGCGTGGACGTAGTCCAGCAGTTTGATCAACGGCAGTTTCTTCGGGCGTACGTCCATCCGGCCGGCCTCGATCTTCGACAGGTCGAGGATGTCGTTGATCAGTTGCAGCAGGTCGGAGCCCGAGCGGTGGATCGTCGTCGCGAACTGCACTTCCTGGTCGGAGAGATGGCCGTCCGGGTTGTCGGAGAGCAGCCTGGCCAGGATCAGCAGGGAGTTCAGCGGGGTGCGCAGCTCGTGCGACATGTTCGCCAGGAACTCCGACTTGTACTGCGAGGACGTGGCCAACAGGGCGGCCTTCTCCTCCAGTTCCGCGTTCGAGCGCTGCAACTCCGCCTGCTGCTTCTGGAGTTCGTCGGAGCGCTCCTGCAGCTGCATGGCCAGGCGCTGGGACTCGCCGAGCAGGGACTCCGTACGGGAGTTGGCGATGATGGTGTTGATCGCGACGCCGATGGTGTTCACGAACTGGTCGAAGAAGGCCAGGTGGACGTCGGAGAAGCGGGAGAAGGACGCCAGCTCGATCACGCCGAGGAGCTTGTCCTCGAAGGGGATCGGGATGATGACCACGCTGCTCGGGGCCGCCTCGCCGAGCCCGCTGTTGATCTTGATGTAGTCCGGCGGGGCCTCCTCCACCAGGATCCGCTTCTTCTCCCGGGCCGCCTGCCGGACCAGGCCGTGCACCGGCATGCTGCCCGTGTCCACGGTCGCGCCCTGCGCCGAGCCGTAGCCGGCGATGAACGCGAGGCCCTTCGCCGGAATGGGCGTGAGGAGCGTCGTGCTGTCCTCTTCGGGATCGGCCAGGAAGAACGCGCCGTACTGGGCGTTCACCAGCGGGGTCAGCTCGCGCAGGATCAGGTCGGCGACCTCCATCAGGTCCCGGTGTCCCTGCATCAGGGCGGCGAGGCGGGCCAGGTTGGACTCCAGCCAGTCCTTCGCGCGGGTCGTCTCGCGGAGGTTGGCCACCATCAGGTTGATGTTGTCCTTCAGCTCGGCGACCTCGCCCTGGGTCTCCACGGTGATCGAGCGGGACATGTCGCCCTGCGCCACGGCGGAGGCCACCTCGGCGATCGCGCGGACCTGGGTGGTCAGGTTCGACGCGAGTTCGTTCACGTTCGTCGTCAGGCGCTTCCAGGTGCCGTAGACGCCCTCGACCCTTGCCTGGCCGCCGAGTTGGCCCTCGGAGCCCACCTCGCGGGCCACGCGCGTGACCTCGGAGGAGAAGGAGGACAGGGTGTCGACCATCGTGTTGATGGCGGTCTTCAGCTCCAGGATCTCGCCGCGCGCGTCCACGTCGATCTTCTTGGAGAGGTCGCCGTTGGCGACGGCGGTCGTCACCTGGGCGATGTTGCGGACCTGCGAAGTGAGGTTGTCCGCCATGTAGTTGACGTTGTCGGTGAGGTCCCGCCAGACACCGGAGACGCCCAGCACCTGGGCGCGTCCGCCCAGTCGGCCGTCGGTGCCGACCTCGCGGGCGACGCGGGTGACCTCGTCGGCGAAGGCGCGCAGTTGCTCCACCATCGTGTTGACGGTGTCCTTCAGTTCGAGGATCTCGCCGCGCGCGTCGACGGTGATCTTCTTCGACAGGTCGCCGTTGGCCACGGCGGTCGTCACCTGGGCGATGTTCCGGACCTGCGAAGTCAGGTTCAGCGCCATGAAGTTGACGTTGTCGGTGAGGTCCTTCCAGACGCCCGACACGCCCCGCACCTGCGCCTGCCCGCCGAGGTTGCCTTCCGTGCCGACCTCGCGGGCGACGCGGGTGACCTCGTCGGCGAAGGCGGAGAGCTGGTCGACCATCGTGTTGATGGTGGACTTCAGCTCCAGGATCTCGCCCTTCGCCTCCACGGTGATCTTCTTGCCGAGATCGCCCTGTGCGACCGCCGTCGACACCAGGGCGATGTTGCGGACCTGCGAAGTCAGGTTGTCGGCCATGAAGTTGACGTTGTCGGTGAGGTCCTTCCAGACGCCCGACACACCCCGCACCTGGGCCCGTCCGCCGAGGTTGCCCTCGGTGCCGACCTCGCGGGCGACGCGGGTGACCTCGTCGGCGAAGGCGGAGAGCTGGTCGACCATCGTGTTGATGGTGGACTTCAGTTCGAGGATCTCGCCCTGTGCGTCGACCGTGATCTTCTGGCTGAGGTCGCCGTTGGCCACGGCCGTGGTGACCTGGGCGATGTTGCGCACCTGCGAGGTCAGGTTCGAGGCCATGAAGTTGACGTTGTCGGTGAGGTCCTTCCAGACCCCGGACACGCCTCTCACCTGGGCCCGCCCGCCCAACTGCCCCTCGGTGCCGACCTCGCGGGCGACACGTGTGACCTCGTCGGCGAAGGCGGAGAGCTGGTCCACCATCGTGTTCACGGTGAGCTTCAGTTCGAGCAGCTCACCGGTCGCCTCGACCGTCACCGTGCGGGTCAGGTCGCCGCGGGCCACCGACGTCGTCACCAGGGCGATGTCACGCACCTGAGCCGTCAGCCGGGACGCCATCGTGTTGACCGCCTCGGTCACATCCCGCCAACTGCCCGACAGACCCTGCACCTTGGCCCGGCCGCCCAGCCGTCCCTCGGTGCCGACCTCACGGGCGACCCGGGTCACCTCACCCGTGAACAGCGACAACTGGTCGACCATCTTGTTCACGGCCCGGCCGAGCCGTCGTAGATCACCCCGCAACTGCCGGTTGCCGTCGTGCAGGTCGACCCGCTGGGTCAGATCGCCGCCGGCCACCGCGTCCAGCACGCGGGTCGCGTTCGCGGCCGGGGCCACCAGGGCGTCCAGGAGCTGGTTCACGTCGTTGACCCGGGACGTCCAGTTGCCCTGACCGGGGCTGGCCGAAAGACGTTCGTCGAGCCGGCCGTGCCGGACGAGCTCCCGTTTCACACGCTGCACCTCGGTGTTGAAGTGCACGCTCCGGTCCATGATCTGGTTGAAGGCCGTGACGAGTTCGGCCGCCAGACCGTGGCCGGACTCCGGGACCTTCGAGAAGTCGCCGTCCCGAGCGGCGGTCATCGCTGCGAGCAGCGGACGCAGATCCGATGCTCGAATGTGGCCCTCATTCTGTCCGTCTTCGAGCACACGCGTAGCACTGTTCTCACTCATGGCGGCCCACTTCGGTAACTCGGCGCTTATGGGCGCAGCCAGTCTGTCACTCTGTCCGCATCGATCGAGGTGTATTCGTCCGAACTGCTCGGGGAGCTGTCAATGGGGGCCATTTCGACGCAACGGGAGCCTATGTCCCGTGCCCCTGATGCGCCTGCGCACCAGGGCACGGGCCCATGCGC
Source organism: Streptomyces sp. JLBG701 (assembly GCF_058544905.1). Classification (NCBI taxonomy): domain Bacteria; kingdom Bacillati; phylum Actinomycetota; class Actinomycetes; order Kitasatosporales; family Streptomycetaceae; genus Streptomyces; species Streptomyces sp. JLBG701. The sequence goes on along the minus strand of NZ_CM178588.1, from coordinate 3,914,646 downwards.
GCAGGCGCACGCGACCCTGTCCGGAAGCCCCCTCGCGCCGGGTACCGCGCGCGGGCTCGTCCGCGCGGCGCTCAGGGAGTGGGCCGAAATCGGCCTCCCCGGCACCGAGAACCTCACCGACCGGCTCACCGACGACGCCATGGTGATCGTCAGTGAACTCGTCACCAACGCCGTCGTCCACGCCGGCACCGACGTCGAACTGGCCTTCCGGCTGGACGAGTCGACCGGCGCGCTGACCTTGGAGGTCACCGACCGCCACCCCTCGCGCGCCCCGCGCGACGGCGCCGGCGAACCGGCGCGCGAGGCAGCGGAGTACGGCCGCGGCCTGCGGCTGGTCTCCGCGCTCTCCGACGCCTGGGGTGTCACCTACCGCAGAGGCGAGAAGACCGTGTGGGCACGGCTGCCCGCTGAGGGCATCGAGGGCATCGACCCTGTGGAGGGGATCGAGGAGATCGCGGGGTACGACGACGGACAGCACGCCCTCGAACGCGACCTCAAGGTCGCCGAGATCCTCGCCCCCGAACCCCATCGAGCCGAGCGCGACCGGGAATGGCTCAACCGCGGCGCCCTCTCCTTCCTCGCCGAGGCCTCCGACCTGCTCGCCGGCCAGCTCGACGAGGACCTCGTCGCAGCCCTCGCCGGCCAGCTGATCGTGCCCCGGCTGGCCGACTGGTGCGCGGTGTGGCTGGAGGACGAGGCCATGGGCCGCGGCAGCTGGGGCGAGGGCGGCGGACTCAGCCCTGGACCACGCCTCGCCCGTGTCTGGCACGGCAGCGAGAACCGCATCGAGGAACTCCGCCGGGCCCTGGAGAAGGACCCCCCGCGCCCGCCGGACACCCCACGCTCCGGGCCCGTCGAGTACCCCTGGCCCGGCGAGGCCCTCGGCAGGCGCGGCACACACGGCGCCGCGCTCGCCTACCGCCTCGTCGCCGGCGGCCGCCCGCTGGGCACGCTGGTCATCGGCCGGGCCGGACTGCCCCGCTTCCCCGACGAGATCACCGGCCTCGTCGAGGACCTCAGCCGCCGCGTCGCCCTCGCCGTCGGCGCGGCCCGCCAGTACGCCCGCCAGGCCACCATCAGCCGCGTCCTGCAGCGCGGACTGCTGCCCGGCGCCGTCCCCGACGTCCCCGGGCTGAGCAGCGCCCTCGTCTACGAGCCGTGCGACAAGGGCGGCCCCAGCGGCGACTTCTACGACCTCTTCCCGGCCGGCGAGGGCCGCTGGTGCTTCGCCGTCGGCGACGTCCAGGGCAAAGGCCCCGAGGCCGCAGTGGTCATCGGCCTGGCGCGTCCCTGGCTGCGGCTGCTGGCCCGCGAGGGCTACCGCGCCGCCGACGTCCTCGACCGCCTCAACCAGCTCCTCCTCGACGACGCGACGGAGTCCGCGGACGCCGCGGCCCGCGCCCTCGTGGCCGCCGACAGCCGCACCCTCGGCCCCGGCGACGGCCCCCAGACCCGCTTCCTCTCCCTCCTGTACGGCGAACTCACCCCCTTCGCCGACGGCGTCCACTGCACCCTCGCCTCCGCCGGACACCCGCTGCCGCTGCTCCTGGGGCCCGACGGAAGCGTCCGGACGGCCGCGGAACCGCAGACCCTCCTCGGGGTCATCGAGGACGCCACGTACACCAGCCAGAGCTTCGAGCTCCGGCACGGCGACAGCCTGCTGTGCGTCACCGACGGGGTGACCGAGCGGCGCTCCGGCTCCCGCCAGTTCGACGACGGCGACGGCCTCGCGACGGCGCTCGCCGGCTGCGCCGGGCTCGGCGCCCAGCTGATCGCCGAGCGCATCCGCAGGCTCGTGCACGAGTTCGGCGTACGACCGCCGGAGGACGACCTGGCGCTGCTGGTGCTGCAGGCGGAATAGGAGCCCGCAAAGAAGAGCGCCCGGGTGCTGGACAATGGAGGACATGCCCTCCGCACTCCCCGACGGCGAGCCCGTCCCCGACGACGGCGCACTCCCCGCGCCCGCGCTCGCCGGGGCCGCGGACCGCCCCCTCGGGTTCTACCTGCACGTTCCGTACTGCGCGACCCGCTGCGGCTACTGCGACTTCAACACCTACACCGCCACCGAGCTGCGCGGCACCGGCGGCGTCCTCGCCTCCCGCGACAACTACGCGGACACCCTGATCGACGAGATCCGCCTGGCCCGCAAGGTCCTCGGCGACGACCCGCGCGAGGTCCGCACGGTCTTCGTCGGCGGCGGTACGCCCACGCTGCTGCCCGCCGACGATCTCGTACGGATGCTGCGCGCGATCCGTGACGAGTTCGGCCTGGCGTCCGACGCCGAGGTCACCACCGAGGCGAACCCCGAGTCGGTGAACCCGACCTACCTCGCCGCCCTCCGCCAGGGCGGCTTCAACCGCGTCTCCTTCGGCATGCAGAGCGCGAAACAGCACGTACTGAAGATCCTCGACCGCACCCACACCCCCGGCCGCCCCGAGGCCTGCGTCGCGGAGGCCCGCGCGGCCGGCTTCGAGCACGTCAACCTCGACCTGATCTACGGCACCCCGGGCGAGTCGGACGACGACTGGCGGGCGTCGCTGGACGCGGCGCTGGGCGCAGGCCCCGACCACATCTCGGCCTACGCCCTGATCGTCGAGGAGGGCACCCAGCTCGCCCGCCGCATCCGCCGCGGCGAGGTCCCGATGACCGACGACGACGTCCACGCCGACCGCTACCTGATCGCCGACGAGGCGATGACGGCGGCGGGCTTCGACTGGTACGAGGTCTCGAACTGGGCCACCTCGACCGCCGCCCGCTGCCTCCACAACGAGCTCTACTGGCGCGGCGCCGACTGGTGGGGCGCGGGCCCCGGCGCCCACAGCCACGTGGGCGGCGTCCGGTGGTGGAACGTAAAACATCCCGGCGCGTACGCGGCGTCGTTGGCGGCGGGGAAGTCCCCGGGCGCCGGCCGCGAGCTCCTCACGGAGGAGGACCGCCGGGTGGAACGGATCCTGCTGGAACTGCGCCTGCGAGAGGGCGCACCCCTGTCGCTGCTACGACAGGAGGGCCTGGCGGCGTCCCGCAGGGCACTGTCGGACGGGCTGCTCGCACAGGGGCCCTACGACGAGGGACACGCGGTGCTGACGCTGCGGGGGCGGCTGCTGGCGGACGCGGTGGTGCGGGACCTGGTCGACTGACCGCTTGGCCGGTTCAGTCGGTCGGGAGCGTCACGAAATCGATCAACTCCTCGACCCGCCCCAGGAGTTCCGGCTCCAGATCCTTGTAAGACCGCACCCGCGACAGAATGTGCTGCCACGCCGCCCCGGTGTTTTCCGGCCATCCCAGTGCCCGGCACACCCCCGTCTTCCAGTCCTGCCCGCGCGGGACGCGGGGCCAGGCCTCGATGCCCACGGACGACGGCTTCACCGCCTCCCAGACGTCGATGTAGGGGTGGCCGACGACCAGCGCGTGTTCGCTCGTCACCGCCTCCGCGATGCGCCATTCCTTCGTGCCCGGCACCAGGTGGTCCACCAGGACGCCGAGGCGGGCGTCCTGGCCGGGGGCGAAGTCCGCGACGATCGACGGGAGGTCGTCGATGCCCTCCAGGTACTCCACGACCACGCCCTCGATGCGCAGGTCGTCGCCCCACACCCGCTCGACCAGCTCGGCGTCGTGCCGGCCCTCCACGTAGATGCGCCCGGCGCGAGCCACACGCGCGCGTGCCCCGGGGACGGCCACCGAACCGGAGGCGGTACGGGTGGGACGTACCGGAGCCGACGACGTGGGCCGTACGAGGGTCACCACGCGGCCCTCCAGCAGGAAACCACGTGGCTCCAGCGGGAACACCCGGTGCTTACCGAAGCGGTCCTCCAGGGTCACCGTGCCCGCCTCGCAGCGGATCACCGCGCCGCAGAAGCCGGTGCCGGGCTCCTCGACCACCAGGCCGGGATCGGCCGGGACCTCGGGTACGGGCTTGGGCTTCTTCCACGGCGGGGTCAGGTCCGGAGAGTACTGGCGCATTCGGATGACGATAGGAGAAGCAGTCGGGCCGCGACTACGACACGCCGAAACGGGCCGCCAGGGCGTCCCGCTGGGAGCGTACGAACGCCGAGTCGACCACCGCTCCGTGACCGGGCACGTACAGCGCGTCCTCGCCGCCCAGGTCGAGGAGGCGGTCGAGGGCGGCGGGCCAGTGCGACGGTACGGCGTCGGGGCCCGCCTGGGGCTCGCCGGACTCCTCGACCAGGTCGCCGCAGAAGACGACCTCCGGGTCGCCGGGGACGAGGACCACCAGGTCGTGGCCGGTGTGCCCGGGGCCCACGTTGGCCAGGAGGACCTGCCGGCCGCCGATGTCGAGGGTCCACTCGCCGGAGACCTGGTGGCGCGGGGCGACGAGCGCACCGGCCGCCTCGGCCGCCGCATCCGCGTCCAGACCGTTGCGTACCGCGTCCGCGCGCAGCTCCTCGTGCTCGTAGGCGAAGACGGCGTCCATGCCCACCGGGCCGTAGAGCTCCACGCCCGCGAACGCGGCCGCCCCGAAGACATGGTCGAAGTGGGGGTGGGTCAGCGCGAGATGGGTCACACGGTGGCCGGCGAGCACCCGCGCCTCGGTACCCAATCGCGCGCCCTCCGGCAGGCTCGACCCGGCGTCGACCAAGAGGGCGCTGTCCGATCCGACGACGAGTCCGGCCGTACAGTCCCAGCCAGGCAGCCGGCATCGCCCGACCCCGGCCGCCAGCCGCTCCCACCCCAGCTCTTCCCAAGTCACCGTCATACGGCGACGCTAGCGGGGAGGACCCACGTGGCGTGACTTCGCAGGCCCGGCCTTGCCCGGGGCGTGCCTCACGGCCGTACACTGAACCGGGAAGGCTGGCACTCACAAGCGCAGAGTGCCAGGAACAGGTACCAAGTGGACGAGCAGCCGACAGCGGGAGGTGCGCGCGATGCTCAGTGAACGCAGGCTCGAAGTGCTGCGCGCCATCGTCCAGGACTACGTCGGCACCGAGGAGCCGGTCGGTTCCAAGGCGCTCACCGAGCGGCACAACCTCGGGGTCTCCCCGGCGACCGTCCGCAACGACATGGCGGTCCTGGAGGACGAGGGGTTCATCGCCCAGCCGCACACCAGCGCCGGGCGCATCCCCACGGACAAGGGCTACCGGCTCTTCGTCGACAAGCTGGCCGGCGTCAAGCCGATGACCCCGCCCGAGCGGCGCGCGATCCAGAACTTCCTCGACGGGGCCGTCGACCTCGACGACGTCGTCGCGCGGACCGTGCGGCTGCTCGCGCAGCTCACCCGGCAGGTCGCCGTCGTGCAGTACCCGTCGCTGACCCGCTCCACGGTGCGGCATGTGGAGCTGCTGTCGCTGGCTCCCGCGCGCGTGATGCTCGTACTGATCACGGACACCGGGCGGGTCGAGCAGCGCATGATCGACTGCCCGGCGCCCTTCGGGGAGTCCTCTCTGGCGGATCTACGCGCGCGGCTCAACAGCCGGATCGCGGGCCGTCGGTTCTCGGACGTTCCCCAGCTGGTGCAGGACATGCCGGAGGCCTTCGACAGCGAGGACCGCGGCACTGTCTCCACGGTGCTCTCCACCCTCCTCGAAACACTCGTCGAGGAGACCGAGGAGCGGCTGATGATCGGCGGCACCGCCAATCTGACCCGCTTCGGACATGACTTCCCCCTCACCATCCGCCCCATCCTGGAGGCCCTTGAGGAGCAGGTCGTGCTCCTCAAGTTGCTTGGTGAGGCGGGGGATTCGGGCATGACCGTACGCATCGGTCATGAGAACGCCTATGAGGGACTCAACTCCACTTCCGTGGTGTCGGTCGGCTACGGTTCGGGCGGCGAGGCAGTCGCCAAGCTCGGCGTGGTCGGACCGACCCGCATGGATTACCCGGGAACGATGGGAGCGGTACGCGCAGTGGCACGGTACGTCGGACAGATCCTGGCGGAGTCGTAAGTGGCCACGGACTATTACGCCGTTCTCGGCGTGCGTCGCGACGCGTCGCAGGAAGAGATCAAGAAGGCCTTCCGGCGGCTCGCGCGCGAGCTGCACCCGGACGTCAATCCGGATCCGAAGACCCAGGAGCGGTTCAAGGAGATCAACGCCGCTTACGAGGTGCTGTCGGACCCGCAGAAGAAGCAGGTCTACGACCTCGGCGGCGACCCCCTCTCGCAAGCGGGCGGCGCGGGCGCCGGCGGCTTCGGCGCGGGTGGCTTCGGGAACTTCTCGGACATCATGGACGCGTTCTTCGGTACGGCGTCGCAGCGCGGGCCCCGCTCGCGTACGCGCCGGGGCCAGGACGCCATGATCCGGCTGGAGGTCGAGCTCGACGAGGCGGCCTTCGGCACGACGAAGGACATCCAGGTCGACACGGCCGTCGTCTGCGGCACCTGCAGCGGTGAGGGCGCGGCGCCGGGGACCTCGGCCCAGACCTGTGACATGTGCCGCGGTCGCGGTGAGGTGTCGCAGGTCACGCGGTCCTTCCTCGGCCAGGTCATGACCTCGCGGCCCTGTCCGCAGTGCCAGGGCTTCGGCACGGTGGTTCCGACGCCGTGTCCGGAGTGCGCGGGCGACGGTCGCGTACGGTCGCGTCGCACCCTCACGGTCAAGATCCCGGCCGGTGTCGACAACGGCACGCGGATCCAGCTGGCCGGTGAGGGCGAGGTCGGCCCCGGTGGCGGGCCCGCCGGTGATCTGTACGTCGAGATCCACGAGCTGCCGCACAACATGTTCCAGCGTCGGGGGGACGACCTGCACTGCACGGTCACCCTCCCGATGACCGCGGCGTCGCTCGGTACCAAGGTCCCGCTGGAGACGCTGGACGGCATGGAAGAGGTCGACATCCGCCCGGGCACCCAGTCCGGCCAGTCGATCCCGTTGCACGGCCGGGGCGTCACCCACCTCCGTGGTGGCGGGCGCGGCGACCTGATCGTCCACGTCGAGGTCCAGACCCCGAACAAACTGGACCCGGAACAGGAACGCCTGCTGCGAGAGCTGGCGAAGCTGCGGGGCGAGGAACGGCCCACGGGGCAGTTCCAGCCGGGGCAGCAGGGCCTGTTTTCGCGGTTGAAGGACGCGTTCAACGGTCGCTGACCGGTCGCTGATGAGGGATGCTTGCACCTGGCCTATGCCAGGTGGAAGGCTCGATTCGGACTTGTTCGGAGGACGTGACAACATGCCGTCATGTCCTCCGCACTGACCGATCTCTTTCCCCTTCCGATCGTGCAGGCCCCCATGGCGGGCGGGGTTTCCGTGCCGCAGTTGGCCGCCGCCGTGTCCGAGGCGGGAGGGCTCGGGTTCCTGGCCGCCGGGTACAAGACGGCCGATGGCATGTACCAGGAGATCAAGCAGCTGCGTGGGCTGACCGGGCGTCCTTTCGGCGTGAACCTGTTCATGCCGCAGCCCGAATACGCGGACAAGACCGCCGTCGAGATGTACGCCCACCAGCTGGCCGGGGAAGCCGCCTGGTACGACACCGAGCTCGGGGACCCGGAATGCGGCCGTGACGACGGTTACGAGGTCAAGCTCGCCGTCCTCCTCGACAACCCGGTACCGGTGGTCTCCTTCCACTTCGGCGTCCCCAGCGCGGACGTGCTGGACTCCCTGCGCCGGGCCGGCACCTTCACCCTGGTCACGGCGACCACGGCCGAGGAGGCCCTCGCCGTGCAGCGGGCCGGTGCCGACGCGGTGGTCGTGCAGGGCGTCGAGGCCGGCGGCCACCAGGGCACCCACCGGGACATCCAGGAGAACGACGGCTCCGGCATCGGACTGCTGTCACTGATCGCCCAGGTCCGCGAAACCGTGACGCTGCCCCTCGTCGCCGCCGGCGGCCTCATGCGCGGCAGCCAGATCGCCGCCGCGCTCGCCGCGGGCGCGACCGCGGCCCAGCTCGGTACGGCGTTCCTCGCCACGCCCGAGTCCGCCGCCAACGCCCTGCACAAGCAGTCCCTGACCAACCCCCTGTTCACGCACACGGAGCTGACCCGCGCCTTCTCCGGCCGGCCGGCCCGCGGGCTGGTCAACCGCTTCATGCGCGAGCACGGCCCCTACGCCCCCGCCGCGTACCCCGAGATCCACCACCTCACCTCTCCGCTGCGCAAGGCGGCCGCCAAGGCGGGGGACGCGCAGGGCATGGCGCTGTGGGCCGGGCAGGGGCACCGGATGGCCCGCGGACTCCCGGCCGGGCAGCTCGTGGAGGTACTGGCCGCCGAACTGGACGCCGCCGAGACAGCGTTGTCCGGCAAGGGTGAGATCCGATGACCGCGCCGGTGTTCGTCGTGGACCAACTCCCTGCGGCCGGGGCGGAGTTCGTGCTCGACGGCCCCGAGGGGCGGCACGCCGTCTCCGTGAAGCGGCTGCGGGCCGGCGAGGACGTGGTCCTCACCGACGGGGCCGGACGCTGGGCCGAGGGCGTGGTGAAGGCGGCCGAGGGCAAGGACCGCCTGGTGCTGGAGCTGGCGCAACTCCACGAGGAACCCGAGGAGTCCCCTCGTATCACCGTCGTCCAGGCGCTGCCCAAGGGTGACCGGGGCGAGCTGGCCGTCGAGACCATGACCGAGACCGGCGTCGACGCGATCGTCCCCTGGGCGGCCTCCCGCTGCATCACGCAGTGGAAGGGCGAGCGCGGACTGAAGGCGCTCGCCAAGTGGCGGGCCACCGCACGCGAGGCCGGCAAGCAGTCCCGCCGGGTGCGCTTCCCCGAGATCGCGGACGCGGCTACGTCCAAGCAGGTCGCGGCACTTCTCGCCAAGGCCGACTTCGCCGCCGTACTGCACGAGGACCGCGACTACGGCAGCCAGGCGCTCGCGAGCGCCGAACTCCCCTCCTCCGGCGAGATCGTGCTCGTCGTCGGACCCGAAGGAGGCGTGTCCCCCGAGGAGTTGGCACTCTTCGAAGAGGCGGGCGCACAGGCGTTCCGGCTCGGGCGCAGCGTGCTGCGCACCTCGACCGCCGGAACCGCGGCGGCCGCCCTGCTCCTGGGCCGCACCGGCCGCTGGTCCTGAGACGACTGCCCGAGACAACCGGGAGGCACTCCGTGGAACTCGCCCAAGTACGGCTGCTGGTCACGGACTTCGCCGCCTGCTACCGCTTCTACGCCGAGGTCCTGGGCCTGAAACCCCAGTCGGGGGCGACCGAGGGGCCGTACGAGAAGTTCAGTCCCGCCGTCGGCTCCGCGGGCATCGCCCTGCAGGACCGGGCGATGATGGCCGACGTGCTCGGCGAGCTGGGCGACGAGGCGACCGGCCACCGCTCACTGGTCGTCCTGCGCGTCGACGACCTCGACACCTACTGCGAGCAGCTCGCCTCCCGCGGTGCCAACCTCCTGCACGGCCCCGCCTTCCTGACCGACCGCATGCGCGTCGCCCACCTCAAGGACCCGGAGGGCAACCTGGTGGAGCTCCAGGAGTGGCTGCTGCTGCACGTCTGAGAGTCATCCTCCTGAGTGGTGTGACCGCATGCGGTCTACCGCCGGGTGCGGGACAGTGGCACGCTGCCGTCCATGGGGGCATTGAGGCGCACAGCGCGCCGGCTGGGGCGCCGGCGAGTGGTCGGGGCGGTCGGCACCGTGGCCGTCGCCGTCTTCGGGGTGGCCGCGTGCGATCCGGCCGGGCTCAGCACCGCGACCGTGGCGTACACGACCGACCAGACGGTGACCAAGGAGCTGGAGCGGGAGAAGGTGAACGTGCAGTGGCTCACCTGCTACGCCACCTACGGAGGCGGTAACAAGGCCTACACGCCCGGGGTTTCGTCGCCCTCGGCCACCGAGAACGCCGTCGCCACCGTCGACTGCACGGGGCAGACCACCGACGGGCGGGACATCACCGTCACCGGTAAGGTCACGCGCGCTGTCAACGGGGCCTGTGTGCGAGGGGACTTGACCGCCAAGGTCGACGGCAAGCAGTGGTTCCACGTGGACGGGCTGGGCAACTGCAACGCGACGACCAATCCGCCGGTGATCTCCACGACCAACGGCCAGCAGCCGGGCAACGGTCAGCAGCCCGGGCCCACGGTCACCGTCACCAAGACCATCTGGTGCCAGGGGGATCCGAAGTGCTGGCCCGTCGAGGGCAAGTGAGTCATAGGGTGACCGGGTGACTCAACCCGCGGCGTCCGCGTATCTCCGGTTTCCCCATCTGCGCGGTGAGTTGGTCGCCTTCACCGCCGAGGACGACGTGTGGCTCGCCCCGCTCGACGGCGGACGGGCCTGGCGGGTCAGTGCCGACAACGTGCCGGTGACCATGCCGCGTATCTCGCCCGACGGGACGACGGTCGCCTGGACCTCCACCCGCGACGGCGCCCCCGAGGTGCACATCGCCTCCGTGGAGGGCGGACCCGCCAAACGCCTGACGCACTGGGGCAGTTGGAAGACCCAGGTGCGCGGCTGGACCCCCGACGGCCAGGTCCTCGCGGTCAGCGCACAGGGCCAGGCGAGCCTGCGCCGCACCTGGGCCCGTACCGTCCCGCTCGACGGGGGACCGGCCGGCACCCTGCCGTACGGGCCCGTCGGCGACGTCGCGTACGGGCCGGGCACGGTGCTGCTCTCCGCGCCGATGAGCCGCGAGGCCGCCTGGTGGAAGCGGTACCGGGGCGGTACGGCGGGCAAGTTGTGGATCGACAGTGACGTCCGCGACGGGGAAGGGGCGGGGGAGTTCGTACGGCTGCATGCCGACCTCGACGGGAACATCGAGTGCCCCGTGTGGGCGGGGGAGCGGATCGCCTTCCTCTCCGATCACGAAGGCGTCGGCGCGCTCTACTCCTCCCTCGCCGACGGGTCCGACCTGCGCAGGCACACCCCGCTCGACGGCTTCTACGCCCGCCACGCCGCCGGTGACGGCAGCCGCGTCGTCTACTCCTCCGCCGGTGAACTGTGGCTGCTCGACGACCTCGACGGGGCCGAGCCGCGCAGGCTCGACGTGCGGCTCGGCGGGCAGCACACGGACCGGCAGCCGTTCCCGGTGAACGCCACCCGTTGGCTCGACTCGGCCGCCCCGGACCACACCGCGCGCGGCAGCGCGGTCTCCGTGCGCGGGGCCGTCCACTGGGTCACCCACCGCTCGGGCCCGGCCCGTGCGCTCGCCGCCCAGCCCGGCGTACGGGCCCGGCTGCCGGAGACCTTCCGCGTGGAGGGCGAGGAGTGGGTGGTGTGGGTGACGGACGCCGAGGGTGACGACGCCCTGGAGTTCGCGCCGGCCACCGGTGTCGCCCCGGGCGCCACCCCGCGCCGGCTCGCCGCGGGGCAGCTCGGGCGCGTCCTGGGGTTCGCCATGGCGCCCGACGGCAGCCGGGCCGCCGTAGCCTCGCACGACGGACGTGTGCTGCTCGTCGAGCGGGAGACCGGCGAGGTCCGCGAGGTCGACCGCAGCGCCGACGGGGACGTACGCGGGCTGGTCTTCTCGCCCGACTCCGCCTGGCTCGCCTGGGCGCACCCCGGCCCGCGCCCGCTGTCCCAGCTCAGGCTCGCCAACACCACCGACCTGTCGGTCACCGAGGCGACCCCGCTCCGATTCCGGGACTACGCACCGGCGTTCACCCTCGACGGCAAACACCTCGCCTTCCTTTCCACCCGTTCCTTCGACCCGGTCTACGACGAACACGTCCTCGACCTGGCCTTCGTGGACGGCTCCCGCCCGCACCTGATCACCCTCGCCGCCACGACGCCCTCGCCGTTCGGCCCGCAGCGGCACGGCCGGCCCTTCGAGGTGCCGGACAAGGACGAGACGCCCGACAGCGAGGGCACCCCGGCCACCCGTATCGACCTCGAAGGGCTCGCCGACCGCATCGTGCCCTTCCCGGTCGAGGCCGCCCGCTACACCGGCCTGCGCGCCGCGAAGGACGGTGTGCTGTGGCTGCGCCACCCCGTACGGGGCGTGCTCGGCGCGTCCCGGGCCACCCCGGACGACCCCGACCCCAAGACCAGCCTGGAGCGCTACGACCTCGCCCAGCAGCGAATCGAGTACCTCGCGGCCGACGCCGACGACTTCGAGGTCAGCGGCGACGGCAAACGCGTCCTGCTGTGGACCGACGGCCGACTGAAGGTCGTACCGAGCGATAGGCGCGCCTCCAACGACGAGGACAGCGACACCAACGTCACCGTCGACCTGACCCGCGTACGGCAGACCGTCGACCCGGCCGCCGAGTGGCGCCAGATGTACGAGGAGACCGGCCGCATCATGCGGGACCACTTCTGGCGGCCCGACCTGGGTGGCGTCGACTGGGACGGCGTACTCGACCGCTACCGGCCCCTGTTGGAACGCGTCGCCACCAAGGACGACCTCGTCGACCTGCTCTGGGAGGTGCACGGCGAACTGGGCACCTCGCACGCGTACGTCGTCCCGCGCGGCGGATACGGCAACGGGGCCCGGCAGGGGCTGCTCGGCGCCGACATCTCCCGGCACGGGGACGGCAGTTGGGTGATCGACCGCATCCTGCCCTCCGAGACCTCCGACCCCGACGCCCACGCCCCGCTCGCCGCGCCCGGGGTCGCGGTGCGGGCCGGGGACGCGATCGTCGCGGTCGCCGGGCAGCCGGTCGATCCGGTGACCGGGCCGGGGCCGCTCCTTGTCGGTACGGCGGGCAAGGCGATCGAGCTGACCATCTCGCCCTCGGGCGGCGGCGAGGTACGGCACGCGGTCGTCGTTCCGATCGCCGACGAGGAGCCGCTGCGGTACCACGCGTGGGTCGCGGACCGGCGGGCGTACGTCCACGAACGGTCCGGGGGCCGGCTCGGCTACCTCCACGTGCCGGACATGCAGGCGCCCGGCTGGGCCCAGATCCATCGTGACCTGCGCGTCGAGGTGGTCCGCGAGGGGCTCGTCGTGGACGTACGGGAGAACGGCGGCGGCCACACCTCCCAACTGGTCGTCGAGAAACTGGCCCGGCGAATCGTCGGCTGGGCGCTGCCGCGCGGGAAGCGGCCGTACAGCTATCCCCGGGACGCGCCCCGCGGGCCCGTCGTCGCCGTCGCCAACGAGTTCTCCGGCTCCGACGGCGACATCGTCAACGCGGTGATCAAGGCGCTCGGGATCGGACCGGTGGTCGGCACGCGCACGTGGGGCGGCGTCATCGGCATCGACAACCGCTACCACCTCGTCGACGGCACGCTGATCACCCAGCCCAAGTACGCGTACTGGCTTGAGGGTTACGAGTGGGGCGTGGAGAACCACGGGGTGGATCCGGACGTGGAGGTGGTGCAGAGGCCGCAGGATTACGCGGCGGGCCGCGACACCCAGCTCGACGAGGCGATCCGGATCGCATTGGCGGAGTTGGAGGAGCGGCCGGCGAAGGTTCCTCCTTCGTTGCCGTGATCTCCGGCTGGATGGTGCTGACCGGCGCTCACAGCACCCGCCCTCGATACGATGCCCCAGTCAGAGATCACCCGCGCGAGGAGGCCACGGATGGCAGGGGAACCGCAGGACGACTGCCTGTTCTGCAAGATCGTCGAGGGACACATCCCGGCGACGATCGTCCGCGAGACGGAGACGACCGTCGCGTTCCGGGACATCAACCCCCAGGCGCCGACCCACATCCTGGTGATCCCGCGCGTCCACCACCCGGACGCCGCGTCCCTCGCCGTCGCCGAACCGGCCATCGCCGCGGACATGCTGCGCGAGGCCGGCGAGGTCGCGGCCGAGGAGAAGCTGGAGAGCTACCGGATCGTCTTCAACACCGGCACCGGCGCCGGCCAGACCGTGTTCCACGCGCACGCCCACCTCCTGGGCGGCCGCGGCATGCAGTGGCCCCCCGGGTAAGTCGCCGTGTCCGTACGCGAACTCGTGGTCCTCGGCACCGCCAGCCAGGTCCCGACCCGGCACCGCAACCACAACGGCTACCTGCTGCGCTGGGACGGCGAGGGCATCCTGTTCGACCCCGGCGAGGGCACGCAGCGCCAGATGCTGCGCGCCGGGGTCGCCGCCCACGACCTCAACCGGGTCTGCGTCACGCACTTCCACGGCGACCACTCACTCGGCCTCGCCGGCGTCATCCAGCGCATCAACCTCGACCGCGTACCCCACGAGATCACCGCCCACTACCCGGCATCCGGCCAGCGCTTCTTCGACCGCCTGCGCTACGCCACCGCCTACCGCGAGACCGTCGACCTCACCACCGCCCCGGTGTCCGAGGACGGAACGATCGCGGACACGCGCGCGTACAGGTTTGAGGCCCGCAAGCTCTCCCACCCCGTCGAGTCCTACGGCTACCGGCTCGTCGAGCCCGACGGACCGCGGATGCTGCCGGAGCGGCTCGCCGCGCACGGCATCAAAGGCCCGGACGTGGGCCGCATCCAGCGCGAGGGCGCCCTCGGGGACGTAACCCTCGACGACGTGAGCGAGACGCGCCCCGGGCAGCGGTTCGCGTTCGTCATGGACACCCGGCTGTGTGACGGCGTGTACGCGCTGGCGGACGGTTGCGACATGCTCGTCATCGAGTCGACCTTCCTCGACGAGGACATCCAACTGGCCGTTGAACACGGCCATCTGACTGCCGGTCAGGCCGCCGCTGTCGCGCGCGACGCCGGCGTACGGCATCTCGTCCTCACCCACTTCAGTCAGCGCTACTCCGAGCCTGGGGGAGAGTTCGAGCGGCAGGCTCGGGCCGCCGGGTTCGAGGGGGAGCTGACCGTGGCGCACGATCTACTGAGAGTGCCGGTTCCGAAACGTCGATAAAGCGCCCGTACGATACTTCGATGCCCCTCCCCAAAGCAGAACTGCACCTCCACATCGAAGGCACCCTGGAGCCCGAGCTGGCCTTCGCGCTGGCCGCCCGCAACGGCGTCGAGCTGCCGTACGCCACCACCGAAGAGCTCCGTAAGGCGTACCTCTTCGACGACCTCCAGTCCTTCCTGAACCTGTACTACGAGCTCATGGCCGCACTGCGGACCGAGCAGGACTTCGAGGACCTCGCGGGCGCCTACCTCGCCCGCGCCGCCGCGCAGGGCGTGCGGCACGCGGAGATCTTCTTCGACCCGCAGGCCCACATCGCGCGGGGCGTGGACATGGGGACGGTCGTCGAGGGGCTGTGGCGGGCGCTGGGGAGCAGCGAGGCGAACCACGGCGTCTCCACCCAGCTGATCATGTGCTTCCTGCGCGACGAGTCCGCCGAGTCGGCGATGCAGACGCTGGAGGCGGCCAGGCCCTACCTCGACCGGATCATCGGCATCGGCCTCGACTCCGCCGAGGTCGGCCACCCGCCGGTCAAGTTCCGCGAGGTCTACGAGGCCGCCGCCGCGCTCGGCCTGCGGCGCGTGGCGCACGCGGGTGAGGAGGGGCCGCCGGCGTACATCACCGAGGCCCTCGACGTGCTTGGCGTGGAGCGCATCGACCACGGGTTGCGGTGCATGGAGGATCCGGAGCTTGTGGAGAGGCTTGTGCGTGAGCGCGTGCCGCTGACGCTGTGCCCCCTGTCCAACGTGCGGCTGCGTGCCGTCGATGTTCTGGCTGAGCATCCGTTGCCCGCGATGCTTGATGCCGGGCTGCTGTGCACGGTCAACTCCGATGACCCGGCCTACTTCGGTGGGTACGTCGGGGACAACTTCGATGCGGTGCGCTTGGCGCTGGGCTTGAGTGAGGACCGCTTGCGCGAGCTGGCCCGCAACTCCTTCGTCGCGTCCTTCTTGGAGCATGACGAGGAGCGGCGGGCCGGGTATCTCGCTGAGGTCGATGCGTACGAGTTCTAGGCAGGCTCGTCGGTTGTCTGCGGGTGCATCGTGGCCGGTCGCGCCCCGCGGCGGAGCCGCAAATCGATACAGCCCCGCGCCCCTCAGGTGGGTGCGGCTGCCGTCAGTTGTATGGCGCCCTCAGGCCGCTGTCGCCTTGTCGTAGGCCGGCGCCTCCACCGGGATCTCCACGACCGGCAGGGAGCGCCGCCCCACACCCAGCGCGACCGCCGTCATCGGTACGGCGATCACCAGCAGGCCTGCCGCCAGCAGCAGGCCCATCACCGGGAACCCGGCCTGCGAAGCCAATACGCTGCCCGCCAGCGGGCCCGCCGCCGTGCCCAGGGAGGACGCCGAGCCGACCAGGACCGCCCAACGGCCGCGCTGGTCAAGGGAGGCGGCGAGGCCGATGACGTAGGACAGGACGATCGGGTAGAGGGCGTTCCAGGCGATCTCGCCGGTCGCGAAGGTGGTCAGGTCGGTCGCGGCCGCGCTGAGTGCGATGCAGGCGGCGATGACGGCCGTACCGGCGCCGATCGGCAGGGCGAGCCCGAGACGGGGGCCCAGCGCGCTCGCCCCGACGACACCGACCAGCCCCGCGCCGAGCGCGATGGCGAACACCGCGCCGACGGTGACCTCGCTCAGGTGCGCCTGGGTCAGACCGATGCGGCCGCTGACGCCCCAGAGGGAGTTCTGGGCGAGGGACCAGCAGAGAAGGGTGGCGGCCAGGACGAGACCGGGGCGCAGGTGGGGGAGGCGGGGGCGTTCCGCGGGGCGGGTCCGGTCGGTGGCCAGCTGGGTGGGGAGGCGGGCGGTCAGGGGCCAGACGGTGAGTGCGGTCAGGGCGATCGCGGCGAGCGGGAGGCCGTGGCCCGGGCCCAGGTGCGGGACCGTCAGATAGACGGCGCCCGCGAGCGCGGAGACGCAGAGCAGCCCGAGCGTGGTCGTGCGGTGCGGATCCTGTCGGCCGGCGATTCCGGTGGCGGCGACCGTGGTGGCCATGCCGGAGCCGAATCCGCCGACCAGTGCGCCTACGACGACTGCCGGGACGGAGGTGGTGAGCGCCGCCCCGCCGTAGCCGACGACGCCAAGCGCGAGGCCGAGGCGGGCCAGGGTCCGCGGGCCGAACCGATCGACGCGCGAGGCGAGCAGAAAGCCCGCCGACGCCGAACTCAGCAGCAGCGCACTGCCGATGGCACCGGCCTCGGTGGCGGACAGGGGGAGCCCCGAGTCCAGCCGGCCGACGGTGGTGGGCAGGAGGTAGGGGGCGAGGTACCCGGCCGTGAAAAGGGCGACGAGGGGCCAGGGTGCGGTGGTGGTGCGGGCGAACACGGGCGTTCCCAGGGCATGCGAAAGAAGCGGCTCAAAAAAAAGGGGGTTGGGCGACGACCGTCGACGGACAGGAACGCGCGGGCAATTTGTATCAAGCACGTGGTTGTGGAAAGAAGGGCGGGGGGTGTGATGTGGCGCACGTTCTGTTTGGGGTGGGGGAGTGCGGGTAGGCGAGGGCGATTTCCCGGGTGAACGAAGGTGAATTCGTGGCGTAGGTCGGCGTTGGCTTTCAGCGCCGGGCCAGGTGTCTCAGCCGGTCTGGCGTTGGCTTTCCAGAGCGGGACCAGGTCACTCCAGCCCCCAGCGAGGCCGACACCAACACCGGTACGGTTCGCGTATCTAACCTCCATCTCCATACATAGATGGCGTCTATATGGGTAGGAGCCGCCCTGTGACCCGCGATCTCACCATTACGGACGTGCGGCTGACGCCGATCCTGGTCGCCGACCCGCCCCTCCTCAACACCCAGGGTGTCCACCAGCCGTACACCCCCCGCCTGATCGTGGAGGTCGTCACCGCCGACGGGCTCACCGGGCTCGGCGAGACTTACGGCGACACCAAATACCTGGAGCTGGCACGCCCCTTCGCCGACCAGCTGATCGGCCGTCAAGTCAGTGACCTGAACGGCCTGTTCACCGTCGCCGACGAAGTCACCGTCGACAGCTCCCGCGTCTCCGGACAGGTCGACGTCGGCGGACTGCGCGGCGTCCAGACCGCCGACAAGCTGCGTCTGTCGATCGTCTCCGCCTTCGAGGTGGCGTGTCTGGACGCGCTGGGCAAAGCCCTCGACCTGCCCGTACACGCCCTGCTCGGCGGCAAGTTGCGGGACGAGGTCGAGTACAGCGCGTACCTCTTCTACAAGTGGGCCGACCACCCCGAGGGCGTCGCGGCCGAGAAGGACGACTGGGGTGCCGCCGTCGACCCGGCCGGAGTCGTCGAGCAGGCCCGCAAGTTCAAGGAGCGGTACGGCTTCACCTCCTTCAAGCTGAAGGGCGGAGTCTTCCCGCCCGACGAGGAGATCGCCGCCGTACGTGCACTGGCCGAGGCCTTCCCCGGACACCCGCTCCGCCTCGACCCCAACGGCGCCTGGTCCGTGGCGACTTCACTGAACGTGGCGAAGGAACTCGGCGACGTCCTCGAATACCTGGAGGATCCGGCCCTTGGCACCCCCGCCATGGCCGAGGTCTCCGCCGGGACCGACGTGCCGCTCGCGACCAACATGTGCGTGACGACGTTCGCCGAGATCAAGGAGGCGTTCACGCGCGACGCCGTGCAGGTCGTCCTCTCCGACCACCACTACTGGGGCGGACTGCGCAACACACAGCAACTCGCCGCCATCTGCCGCACCTTCGGCGTCGGAATCTCCATGCACTCCAACACCCACCTGGGGATCAGCCTCGCCGCGATGACTCACGTCGCGTCGACCGTCCCCAACCTCCACCATGCCTGCGACTCCCACTATCCCTGGCAGTCGGAGGACGTACTCACCGAGCGGCTCACCTTCGAGAACGGGGCTGTGACCGTCTCCGACGCCCCCGGTCTCGGTGTCGAACTCGACCGGGACAAGCTGCGGTTCCTGCACGAGCGGTGGCTCGACGACGATGGTTCGCTGCGCGACCGTGACGACGCGGCGGCGATGCGGGTCGCGGAACCGGCGTGGGTGACGCCGACCGTGCCCCGCTGGTAGCGACACAGGTTCGCCCCGCCGCCCTTACCCGTCCCATCCCCAGGGGCTGCCGCCCCTTCGACCCCGCCCCCAGGGGGCTCTGCCCCCTGGACCCCCGCTCCTCAAACGCCGGAGGGGCTGATTTTTTCCGGCCTGGGCTGAATCCATGGCCTGACGCGCCGAGCGGCTCCTGAGGCGTGAGCGGCGGCGTGTTGTCGGTGGCTTGGTGCAGACTGGCCTGAATCCGCACCATCGTCAGGGAGCGCACCGTGATCGCGTCCGCCGCGTCCGCCGGAGAGGGACGGTTCCGCCAGGCCCAGGTCGACCCCTTGGCCGGTCTGCGCGCGCCGGACGACCCGGCCTGGGACGTCTATCTCACGGGCACCGTCTTCCTCGACATCATCTTCACCGGGCTCGACTCCGCCCCGGTGCGCGGGACCGAGTCCTGGGCGCGCGGCATGGGGTCGAGCCCCGGCGGCGTCGCCAACATGGCGACCGCGCTGGCCAGGCTCGGCCTGAAAACCTCCCTCGCGGCGGCCTTCGGCGACGACCACTACGGCGAGTACTGCTGGGACGCGCTCGCGCACGGCGAGGGCATCGACCTCACCCCGTCACGCACCGTCCCCGGCTGGCACTCCCCGGTCACCGTCTCGATGGCGTACGAGGGCGAGCGCACGATGGTCTCCCACGGCCACGAGCCGCCCCCGGAGGAACCCGCCCCGGACTGCCCCCCACGCGCGCGTGCCGCCATCGCGTCCCTGACCCCGGGCATGCGCGCCCCGTGGATCGAGCAGGCGGCCCACAAGAACACCCGCATCTTCGCCGACGTCGGCTGGGACGACACCGGCCGCTGGGACCTGGCAGGCCTCGCCGACCTGGAGCACTGCGAGGCGTTCCTGCCCAACGCCGAAGAGGCGATGCGCTACACCCGGTCCGACTGCCCCCGCGCGGCGGCCCACGCGCTCACCGAACACGTACCGCTCGCGGTGGTCACCCTCGGCGCCGACGGCGCGTACGCGGTGGACGGCCGGACCGGCGAGACCGCCGAAGTACCGGCCATCGCGGTCGAGGCCCTCGACCCGACCGGCGCCGGTGACGTGTTCGTGGCCGGCTTCGTCACGGGCACCCTGGCCGACTGGCCGCTCGCGGACCGCCTCGCCTTCGCGGGCCTGACCGCCGCCCTGTCCGTCCAGGAGTTCGGCGGCTCCCTCTCCGCCCCCGGCTGGTCCGAGATCGCGGCCTGGTGGCGCAAGATCCAGTCGTACGACGACCAGGACCCGGCGGCGCTGAGACGGTACGCGTTCCTGGAGGACCTGCTCCCCGACGAGGAGGCCAGACCGTGGCCACTGAGGCGGGCGGTACCGACGATCGGCTTCCGACAGTCGGCCTGATGCACCGTGACGGCCTCCGAAAAGGCCTACGACGTTGTCAGTCCCCCGGCGTACGCTTGAAACCGCCAGGCTGCCCTTGGGGCAGGCGAGTCGTTTCGAGGAGGACGAGCAAGGCCTACGAGCCGGCCCATGACTCAGACACCCACAGCTCATACCCCCGCGCAGGGACAGGCACGAGCACAGTTCACCGTCCCCGCCCAGCACCCGATGGTCACCGTGCTGGGTTCCGGCGACTCCCTCCTGCGTGTGATCGAGAAGGCTTTCCCGGCGGCCGACATCCACGTCCGGGGCAATGAGATCAGCGCGGTCGGCGACGCCGGTGAAGTCGCCCTCGTCCAGCGCCTGTTCGACGAGATGATGCTGGTGCTCCGCACCGGACAGCCGATGACGGAGGACGCAGTGGAACGCTCGATCGCCATGCTCAGGGCGAGTGACAACGGCGAGGGGTCCGACGAGACCCCGGCCGAGGTCCTCACCCAGAACATCCTCTCCTCCCGCGGCCGCACGATCCGCCCCAAGACGCTCAACCAGAAGCGGTACGTCGACGCGATCGACAAGCACACGATCGTCTTCGGCATCGGCCCCGCGGGCACCGGCAAGACCTACCTCGCCATGGCGAAGGCGGTCCAGGCCCTCCAGTCCAAGCAGGTCAACCGCATCATCCTGACCCGCCCGGCGGTGGAGGCGGGAGAGCGGCTCGGCTTCCTCCCGGGCACCCTGTACGAGAAGATCGACCCCTACCTGCGCCCGCTGTACGACGCGCTGCACGACATGCTGGACCCGGACTCGATCCCGAAGCTGATGGCTTCGGGGACGATCGAGGTCGCGCCACTGGCATACATGCGTGGTCGCACGCTCAATGACGCCTTCATCATCCTGGACGAGGCCCAGAACACGAGCCCCGAGCAGATGAAGATGTTCCTCACCCGGCTCGGCTTCGAGTCGAAGATCGTGATCACGGGTGACGTGACGCAGGTCGACCTTCCCAACGGGACCAAGTCGGGTCTGCGTCAGGTTCAGGACATCCTGGAGGGGCTCGACGACGTGCACTTCTCCCGCCTGTCGTCCCAGGACGTCGTACGACACAAGCTGGTCGGCCGTATCGTCGACGCGTACGAGAAGTACGACAGCGAGAACGGTACGGAGAACGGCTCCCACAAGGGCGGCCGCAACAAGCGGAAGTAGAACAGCACGACCATGTCGATCGACGTCAACAACGAGTCCGGAACCGAGGTCGACGAGCAGGCGATCCTCGACATCGCCCGCTACGCGCTCGCGCGGATGCGCATCCACCCGCTCTCCGAGCTCTCGGTGATCGTCGTGGACGAAGACGCCATGGAGCAGCTGCACATCCAGTGGATGGACCTGCCCGGGCCGACCGATGTCATGTCCTTCCCGATGGACGAGCTGCGTCCGCCGTCGAAGGACGAGGAGGAGCCCCCGCAGGGGCTCCTCGGCGACATCGTGCTGTGTCCCGAGGTCGCGGAGAAGCAGGGCAAGGAAGCGCCTACGCGGCACTCCATGGACGAGGAGCTCCAGCTGCTCACCGTCCATGGAGTGCTGCACCTGCTCGGGTACGACCACGAGGAGGCCGACGAGAAGGCCGAGATGTTCGGCCTCCAGGCGGCCATCGTGGACGGCTGGCGCGCGGAGAAGGGCCACACCGGCCCGTCCCCGGCCCCGACCGTGTCATGAGCCCGCAAATCGTCATAGGGGCCGTGGCCCTGGTCGTCGTGGCCTGGCTCGCCGCCTGCGCGGAGGCGGGCCTCGCGCGCGTCTCCAGCTTCCGCGCCGAGGAGGCCGTGCGCAGCGGCCGGCGCGGCAGCGCGAAGCTCGCCCAGATCGCGGCCGACCCGACCCGCTATCTCAACGTGGCGCTCCTGGTGCGCGTCGCCTGCGAGATGGCCGCCGCGGCGCTCGTCACCTACGCCTGCCTCCAGGAGTTCGACGGCACCGCCGAGGCTCTCCTGGTCGCGATCGCGGTCATGGTCCTCGTGTCGTACGTCGCCGTCGGCGTCTCCCCGCGCACCATCGGCCGCCAGCACCCGCTGAACACCGCGACGGCGGCGGCGTACATCCTGCTGCCCCTCGCGCGGATCATGGGCCCGATCCCGTCGCTCCTCATCCTCATCGGCAACGCGCTGACCCCCGGCAAGGGCTTCCGCCGCGGCCCGTTCGCCTCCGAGGCGGAGCTGCGGGCGCTGGTCGACCTCGCCGAGAAGGAGTCCCTTATCGAGGACGAGGAGCGCCGCATGGTGCACTCGGTCTTCGAGCTGGGCGACACCCTCGTACGGGAGGTCATGGTCCCGCGGACCGACCTCGTCGTCATCGAGCGCTACAAGACCATCCGCCAGGCACTCACCCTCGCGCTGCGGTCCGGTTTCTCGCGGATCCCGGTCACCGGTGAGAGCGAGGACGACGTCGTCGGGATCGTTTATCTGAAGGACCTGGTCCGCAAGACGCACATCAGCCGGGACGCGGAGAGCGAGCTGGTGTCGACGGCCATGCGGCCCGCCGCGTTCGTGCCCGACACCAAGAACGCCGGTGACCTGCTGCGTGAGATGCAGCAGGAGCGCAACCACGTCGCCGTCGTCATCGACGAGTACGGCGGCACGGCCGGCATCGTCACCATCGAGGACATCCTTGAGGAGATCGTCGGCGAGATCACCGACGAGTACGACCGTGAGCTGCCGCCGGTCGAGGAGCTGGGCGACGACCGCTACCGGGTCACCGCCCGCCTCGACATCGGCGACCTCGGCGAGCTCTACGGCTTCGAGGCCTACGACGACGAGGACGTGGAGACCGTCGGCGGACTGCTCGCGAAGGCCCTGGGCCGGGTGCCCATCGCCGGGGCGTCCTCCGTGGTCGAGCTGCCGGACGGCCGGGAGCTGCGGCTGACGGCGGAGGCGGCCGCGGGGCGGCGGAACAAGATCGTGACGGTGCTGGTGGAGCCGCTGGGCCTCGCGGACCCGGACAAGGACGAGGAGGAGAGGAAACCGGAATGACCCCCCAGGAGCTGCGCGCCTTCTGCCTGTCCTTCAACGAGGCCGTGGAGGACTTCCCGTTCAACCCGGAGACCTCGGTCTTCAAGGTCCTGGGCAAGCTCTTCGCCCTGACGAACCTGGACGCACGGCCCCTGACGGTCAACCTCAAGTGCGACCCGGACGACGCGATCCGACTGCGCGGCGAGCACGAGGGCCTGATCATCCCCGGCTATCACATGAACAAGCGCCACTGGAACACGGTGACGGCGGACGGCTCGCTGCCGGATCGGCTGCTCCGGGAGCTCATCGAGGACTCGTACGACCTTGTTGTGGCCGGTCTGCCGCGTGCGGAGCGCCTCCGGCTCGACCGGCCCTGACGCCCTCGTATGCTCAGCGTATGACCGACAGCAACGCGCTTGATCCCGAGGACCGCAAGATCGTCACCCTGGCCCGTTCGGCTCGGGCCCGTAATGGTGTGCCCGAGGGGGCCGCCGTGCGGGACGAGACCGGGCGTACGTATGTCGCCGGGACCGTGGAGCTGGAATCGCTGAAGTTGAGTGCGTTGCGTACTGCCGTGGCGATGGCGGTGGCTTCGGGGGCGGAGTCCTTGGAGGCGGCTGCGGTGGTGACTGGGGCGGAGGCTGTTTCGGCTGAGGATCGGGCGGCTGTACGGGATCTTGGTGGGCCGGAGACGCCTGTGTTGGTTGCCGGGCTCGATGGGGTTGTCCGGCTGACTGTTTTGGCTGGCTGAGGCCTTCTGGGGGCTCCGCCCCCAGATCCCCGTTCGGCCCTGAAGGGGCCTCGTCCTCAAACTCCCCCAGAGGGGGGACCCCCAGACGGGCTGAGGTACCTGGACCGGTGCTGAGGGGTGACGCTCCCCGGCCTGAATTCGCCCTTGCCCTCCCCCGTCTCTCGCGTATCAATGGAACCGACAGTTCCGACGGACCGTCAGATCCGCAAGCCGTGCGCAGCGTGTCCGCATCCACCCTGTGTTCGTGTTCGGTTCGTCGGTTCGCGTCTCCCATCCATCCCCACATGGCTTTCCCACTCATGGGAAGGGAGCCGGATTCAGATGACAGGCAAGCGAATCGGAACAGGTGCGGCACTGGCGGTCGGGGCCCTCGCGGTCGCCGGGCTCGTCTTCGCGCCCACTGCCGTCGCCGTCACCCCCGAGACGGCGACGATCACCGCCGACTGCGGAACCTTCGGCGGCGGCGAGGCAACCCTCACGGCAACCCAGGACGGCACGGCGGCCACGGTCACCCTGACGTCGTCCGCGATCACCGCGCCGATCGCGCTGGCGGAGGACTCGATCGCGTCCACCCTCACCTTTGTGAAGGCGAGCGGTGGCACCACGGCCTTCACCGGCACGGAGAACCCGGCCATGGCGGCCGGCGACAGCGTCACGGTCGGTCCGCTCTCCGGGACCGTCGCCTCCGGGGACAGTCTGGAGGCGTACGGGGGTTCGCTGCAGATGACCGTCTTCGGCATCACCATCACGTGCACGGCGACCGGGCCGCAGGCGCCGGGTCCGTTCGTGTTCGACTGATCCTCCCGCCCCACCCAACCCCCCACCAACTGGACTGTCGGTTCCCGGTGTTGGCTTCAGCAACGGGAGCTGACGGTCCATCAGTTCTTTTCATCGCGTCCATTGACTTCTCACGCAATCCCCACATCAATGCCCCCTGTCAGCGCAGACGAGCCGCTGTGCCCGCATCCCTCAGGAGGGGGCAACACATTCATGGGACGTATGAGATCGACAAGTCGAAGACGCCGCTGGGCGGCGCTGATCGGGGCCACCGCGCTCGCGGTCACCGTGGGCGGTGCGCTGGCCGTCCCGGCCGCCGCGTCCGTCGACGTGGACTTCGCCACGCACTGCATCCCGCCGGCCATCGCCGGAATTCCGCCGATCGACGGGACCACCACCGCGAACATCTCGGTGGACAACGCCAGTCCCCAGGTCGGCGACACGGTCACCGTGACCTACACGGTGGTCAAGCCCGCCGCCAGCAACCCCACCGCCATCGCCCTGCCGGCCGACATCATGACGCCCACCGGCAAGGTCGTCCTTGGCGGTGCGCAGACCGGGGACGTCACGGTCGCGGGACCCAAGAAGAACGACCCGGTGCCGGGCAACGGCGCCTTCCCGTCGTTCTCCATGACCGGCACCTTCACGGTCACCACGGCCGGCGCGATCACGCTCTCGCCCGGCGACTACAACATCCACACCAGCTACATCCTGGAGCTGGACACCCCGTGCACGGTGACCAACCCGCCCGCTCCGGTGTCCGAGACGGTCACCGCCACGGACGGCGGCTCGGTCAACACCCGTGCCATCAGCCTGGGTTCGGCCTCCGGGAGCCCCGGTGACAGCGTCACCGTGACCGGCAGCGACTTCACGCCGGGCGCGAGTGTGACGTTGGCCGGACGGTCCGGGAGCAACCAGACCGCGGACACCGCGACCGTCACGGCGGACGCACAGGGCGCCTTCAGCGGGGCCCTCGTCGTCAACGACCTGACGACGACCGGTGTCGTGGCATACGAGGGCGACGCGTGGAACGCTGACACCGGCGCCGGGCCCGCCGCCTACGTAGTCATCGACGACACACCCGTCCCCGAGGGCAGCCAGAAGATCACCACCACGGTCACGGCGGGGACGCTCTCCATGTCCCAGGCCGGGGACAGCGTCCAGCTGTCGTCGGTCGACTTCGGCAGTGGCGGTGCCTCGGACGGCGCTCTCCAGACCGTGACCGTCAAGGACTTCCGTGGCGGGCCCGCGGGCTGGTCCCTGACCGGCAAGGTCACCGACTTCGCCGGTCCCGGCGCCAAGATCGGGGCGGAGAAGCTGAGTTGGACGCCTTCCTGTGACACCAAGGCGGGCAGCCCGAGCACCTGCCAGGCCGGTTCGGCGGGCACGGTGGGCAGTTCGGGAGCGACCCTCGCGTCGACCCCCGACGCCACGCTCACCGGCGGTGAGTTCACGGTCGACGCCGGACTGTCCCTGAACGTACCGGCGTTCACGCCTCCGGGCTCGTACTCCGGCGTACTCACCCTCACGCTCAGCTGACATGCGCAAGCCTTCCGCACCCCTTCTGGGCTTGCTGAGCCTGGGCCTGTTTCTGTTCTCGGCGGTGCTGGGTGCCGTACCCGCCCACGCCGCCGACAACGGCAGCTGGTCCGTCTATCCCGTCTCCTCGCAGGTTGCCGCCCGGCCCTACTTCTACCTCTCCGCCGACCCCGGTCAGACGATCGAGGACGAGGTCACCGTCGCCAACAAGACGGGCGAGCCGCTGACCTTCCGGCTGTACGCCGCCGACGCCTACAACACCGAGCGCGACGGCGGGTTCGCCGTGCGGACGCCGGCGGAGCGGCAGCGGGGTGTGGGTGCGTGGGGCAAGCCCGCGAAGTCGAAGGTCACCGTCCCCGCCCACGGCACCGTCACCGTGCCGTTCACGCTGCGGGTGCCCCAGGACGCCGAACCGGGCGATCATCCGGGCGCGTTGGTGGCGCTCGACGAACGGATCGACGCCGGCCAGGGCTCGGTCGCGCTCGGCGTACGGCGAGCCGTCGCGGCCCGTGTCTATCTCCGGGTGAGCGGGCCCACCGTCCCCGCGATCTCCGTCGAGAACGTCCGCCTCACCCGCCACCAGCCGCTGGTGCCGGGACTGGGCGACAGCGGCGCGACCATCTCGTACACCCTCCACAACACCGGCAACGTCACCCTCGATCCCAAGGTGGAGCTGAGAGCGCGGGGCCTTTTCGGCCGTACGCTCCTGGCGCGCGACGTGACCAAGCTGCCCGCGGAGCTGCTGCCGGGGGAGCGGGTACGGCTCAGCGAACCGTGGCACGACTCCCCTCAACTCGACTGGGGAGACGTCACGTTGACGGCGAGCGCACAGGACACGCGCGAGTCGGCGAGCGTGTCGTTCCTCGCGCTGCCGTGGCTGCTGGCGGGGGTGGTGCTCGTGGGGGTGATCGTCGGGGTGGTGCTGCTGATCAGGGCGCGACGGGCACGGGTACGGGCGCGGGCCGGTTAGTCACTCACGGCCCAGGGTGCGGCGCAGTTTGCCCTGTCTCGGCGGGATCTCCTTCGAGGCGACGAGTTCCGCGACGGATATGCGGACGAACTCCGTGTTGCCGAGGAACTCGAACGCGGACGACTTCGTGATCTCCAGGAGCCAGCTCGTCTCGGAGATCCGGAACACCTGGTAGCCGTACCTGGACTCGCCGCCCGGGAGTGACGTCGTATAGGAGACGCTCAACTCCTCGGCGCGCCGCAGGGCTTGCTCCCTGCCGCCTTCCACATGCAGCTTCTCCTTGAGGCGCCAGCTGGACTCGCCGTCGAGCGCCTTCATCGCCTCGACGAGCACGTACCACTCGCCCGAG
Source organism: Streptomyces sp. JLBG701 (assembly GCF_058544905.1). Lineage (NCBI taxonomy): Bacteria > Bacillati > Actinomycetota > Actinomycetes > Kitasatosporales > Streptomycetaceae > Streptomyces > Streptomyces sp. JLBG701. Next base: position 3,887,290 of record NZ_CM178588.1, on the reverse strand, counting down.
CCCCAACCCATGACGCTCCCGCCGTCAGAGCGCGTCCAGGCCGCGTTCGCCCGTCCGCACCCGTACGACCGACTCGACGGGCAGCGCCCACACCTTGCCGTCGCCGATCTTGCCGGTGCGGGCGGCCTCGACGATCGCGTCGATCACGGCGTCCGAGTCGGCGTCGTCGACGACGACCTCGATGCGGACCTTGGGGACGAGGTCGACCTGGTACTCGGCGCCGCGGTACACCTCGGTGTGGCCGCGCTGGCGGCCGTAGCCGCTGGTCTCGGTGACGGTCAGACCGTGTACGCCGAGCTCCTGGAGCGCCGTCTTGACCTCGTCGAGACGGTACGGCTTGACGATCGCGGTGATGAGCTTCATGCCTTGGCCTTCTGCGCGGAGTGGACTGCGGAGTGGACTACGGAAGAAGAAGGAGACCGGGGCGCTGTGGCCCAGGACGCCGTGATCGTATGTCGTCTCGGCGTGCACCGTAAGGTCCAGGCCGGTGTACTCCTCGTCCGTACGTCACCGCGAAGGCGTACGTCCGTGCGGCGGGGGCTTGTGGATCAGGGACAATGGGCGCCATGAGCGTTCGTACCCCGTCATCCGAGCCGTCCGAGGCCCCCCATCGCGCCGGCTTCGCCTGCTTCGTGGGCCGCCCCAACGCGGGCAAGTCCACCCTCACGAACGCTTTGGTCGGCCAGAAGGTGGCGATCACCGCGAACCAGCCGCAGACCACGCGGCACACGGTACGGGGCATCGTGCACCGGCCCGACGCCCAGCTGATCCTGGTCGACACCCCTGGGCTGCACAAGCCGCGCACCCTGCTGGGGGAGCGGCTCAACGACATCGTGCGTACGACGTGGGCCGAGGTCGATGTGATCGGCTTCTGTCTGCCGGCGAACGAGAAGCTCGGGCCCGGTGACCGGTTCATCGCGAAGGAACTGGCGTCCATCAAGAAGACGCCGAAGATCGCGATCGTCACGAAGACCGACCTGGTGGACTCGAAGACCCTCGCCGAGCAGCTCATCGCTATCGACCAGCTCGGCAAGGAGCTCGGGTTCGAGTGGGCCGAGATCGTGCCGGTGTCTGCGGTCGGCGACCAGCAGATCGACCTGCTGGCCGACCTGATCGTGCCGCTGCTTCCGGAGGGGCCGGCTCTGTATCCGGAGGGTGACCTCACGGACGAGCCCGAGCAGGTCATGATCGCGGAGTTGATCCGGGAGGCGGCGCTGGAGGGTGTTCGCGACGAGCTGCCGCACTCCATCGCGGTCGTGGTGGAGGAGATGCTCCCGCGTGAGGACCGGCCCGCCGACAAGCCGTTGCTGGACATCCACGCGTTCGTCTACATCGAGCGACCCAGCCAGAAGGGCATCATCATCGGGCCGAAGGGGCAGCGGCTGAAGCAGGTCGGGATCAAGTCGCGTAAGCAGATCGAGGCGTTGCTGGGTACGCCGGTGTTCCTGGACCTGCATGTGAAGGTGGCGAAGGACTGGCAGCGGGATCCTCGGCAGTTGCGGAAGCTGGGCTTCTAAGACCTTTTTTCGCCCCCGCCACCCCTACCCGTCCCATCCCTGGGGCTCCGCCCCAGACCCCGCTCCTCAAACGCCGGAGGGGCTGGATTGTGCCGGCCTGGGCGACTCAGCGTTCGCTCACGGACAGGTCCTGCAACCCCACCACCCGCAGCAACTGCAGCCGTTCGTACGACTCCGTGCCCGGGCGGGCCGTGTGGACGATCAGGCGGTGGTGGTCCTGGTCGTTGAGGAGGATCTCGCAGTCGAGTTCCAGGAGGCCTACCAACGGGTGTTTGAAGCGTTTTGTCGTGGCTCGGCGTACCGCCACCTCGTGCTCGGACCATAGGCCCGCGAACTCCGCACTCGACGCCCGTAGTTCGGCCACCAGCGCCGCCGGTTCCGGGTCGGACGGACGCGCCGCGGCCACCGCCCGCAGGTTCGCCACATGCCCGCGCGCGTGTTCCGCACGGTCCTCCGGCGGGAACAGATCACGCGCCGAGGGGTCGAGGAAGTAGCGGCGGAGCAGGTTGCGGTCGCGCGGCGGGAGGCCGGCGATGTCTCCGCTGAGGGCCTTCGACAGGGCATTCTGGGCGAGGACCACGCCGAGATCCGTGACCACCATGGCCGGGGCGTCGTGCAGCCGGTCCAGGACCAGGAGGAGTCCGGGGCGGACGTGGCCGGACGGGGTCTCGTTGCGTGGGGGCTCCTCGTCGGCCAGGTGGAAGAGGTGGTCGTGCTCGTCGTCGGTGAGGCGTAGCGCGCGGGCCAGTGCCGTCAGCATCTGGCGGGACGGCCGCGGGCCCCGGGCCTGCTCCAGGCGCGTGTAGTAGTCCACGGACATACCGGTCAGCTGAGCCACCTCCTCACGGCGCAGCCCCGGCGTGCGGCGCCGGGCGCCGGCCGTGAGGCCCACGTCGGACGGGTCCAGGCGGGCGCGGCCGCGGCGCAGGAAGTCGGCGAGTTCGGAGCGGTTCAGGGGCACGTCTCCAGGCTGCGGCATCCCGCCCGGCTTATCCAGGGACTGCCGGTCCCCTGATCGGGAGGTCTCTCCCGGTGTCCGCGCCGCCGTTCCAGGCTGGTCGGGACGAGAGGAACAGAACATGTTGACACTGGTGACAGGTACGACAGGACAGGTCGGCCGGCGCTTCGTCCCGAGGCTGCTGGCCCAGAAGCGGCCCGGCGAGGACGTACGGGTCCTGGTGCGCGACCCGGCCCGGGGCGAGCCCCTCGCGGAGCTGGGCGCGCAGGTCGTGGTCGGTGATCTGCTGGACGCGGAGGCGCTCGGCAAGGCGGTCGCCGGAGTGGACGCGGTCGTGAACATCGCGGCGTCCTTCCGCGGGGTGCCGGACGAGGAGGCGTGGGCCGTCAACCGGGACGCGGCCGTGGAACTGGGCCGCGCCTCGCTGGCCGCCGGTGTGCGGCGCTTCGTACAGATCAGTACGGGGCTCGTGTACGGAACCGGGCGGGGCCGCCCGGTGACCGAGGAGGACGAGATCCGGCCCGGCGGCGAGATGTGGGGCGCCTACACCGAGTCCAAGGCCGAGGCCGAGCGGGAGCTGTTCGCGCTCGACGGCATGGACGTACGCGTCGGCCGCCTCCCCTTCGTCTACGGCGAGGGCGACCCGCACCTGGCCCAGTCCCTGATGTGGGCCGAGAGCTGGGCGCCGGCCCGGCGGCTGCAGATGGTCCACCACGCGGACGTCGCCCAGGGACTGCTGCGTCTCCTGTACGCGCCTGGTGTCGCCGGCCGTCTTTACAACATCGCCGACAGCGCCCCCGTCACCGCCGTCGAGCTGCATCAGCTCAACGGGGTCGAGATGCCCGCCGACGCCCACACCCGCACGGACCCCGACCCGTGGTTCGGGATCATGTCCACCGAGCGGATCCGCCGGGACCTCGGCTTCCGCCCCCTCTTCCCGACCGTCTGGTCGGCCCGGGACGCCGGAGCCCTGTGACACGGGCCTTGACCGCGCTCAGTCCACGCCCCTGATCCGCCTCACCAGCACCGCCCCCGCCAGCCCGACCACCGCCGCCACCAGATAGAGCACCCGGTACCCGCCCAGGTACGTCACGATCGGCGCGGCCAGGGCGGGTGCCGCGACCTGGGGGAGGGCGTTGGCCACGTTGATGACGCCGAGGTCCTTGCCGCGGTCCCCGGCCTTCGGCAGTACGTCCGTCATCAGGGCGAAGTCGACCGACGTGAAGACGCCGAAGCCCACGCCAAGGACCGCCGCCGCGACGATCGCGCCCGGCCACGTCTGCCAGCACGCCAGCCCCGCCGTCGCCACCGCCATCAGCACGCCCGACCAGGTCACGAACGGCTTGCGGCGGCCCACCCGGTCCGACCAGACGCCGCCCACGACGACCGTGGCGAGGAGGGTCACGGCGTTCACCGCGGTGAGGATGAGGACGCCCTCGTCGGGATCGTCGTAGTGCAGACGGTCGCGCAGGTAGTAGAGGAGGTACAGCAGCACCAGCGCGTTGCTGAGGTTGATCAGGAAGCGGGTCAGCCAGGCCCAGCCCAGGTCCGGATAGCGGCGCGGGCTCAGCCAGAAGCCCGCGAGGAATCCGCGCCAGGACCACGCCGGGCGGTCCGCCGCCGACAGCCGCAGGTCCGGGTGGCGCAGGACGTACGGCAGCACGCCCACGACGACGAACACCGCGCACGCCGCATAGCCCGCCCCGGTCCCGCCCGCCGCCGTCGCCAGCCCCGTGCCGCCGACCACGCCCAGGATCTGCGCCGCTCCCAACCAGCCGCCCACGGAGCCCCGTTGGAGCCGCGGCACCCGGTCCGGCACCGCGGCTGTCACCGCCGCGAACGCCGCGTTCAGCGTCAGCTGGACCAGGCACCAGCCGGCCAGCATCATCCACAGCCCGCCCGCCCCCGCGAGCAGCAGCAGGGAGAGCGCCCCGCCCGCCGCACCGCCCACGATCCACGGCGTACGGCGGCCGAAGCGGGCCGCCGTCCGGTCCGACAGGGCGCCGAAGAACGGGTTCGCGGCCAGCGACACGAGCGCGCCCACGCCCGTGACCCAGGCCAGCATCGTCTCCTTCGACATGCCGGAGCCAGGCGCGAAGTCCTCGGCCTGGGAGGCGAGCAGGATCTGCAGCGGGCCGAACCAGCCCACCCAGATCGCCCCGTTGGCCAGCGACAGGGCGGCCGTCCAGCCCCGGCCGACCCGTTCGACGGGCTCGGCGAGGGCCTCCGGCGGCAGGGCCGTGGTCACCTCTGGGCCCGGAGGAGCTCCTGGAACCAGCCGTACGAGGCTTTCGGCGTCCTCTTCTGCGTCTCGAAGTCCACATGCACGAGCCCGAACCTACGCGCGTACCCCTCGGCCCACTCGAAGTTGTCCAGAAGCGACCACACGAAGTACCCGCGCACGTCCACGCCCGCCTCCAACGCGCCGTGCAGCGCCCGGACATGACCGTCGAGGTAGGCGATCCGGTCCTGGTCGTCGACGCCCTCGTACGCGCAGCCGTTCTCGGTGATGACGACGGGCGGGAGCCGGTCGCCGTAGCGCTCGTGGAAGGTGGTGAGCAACTCGGTCAGCCCCTCCGGGACCACCGGCCAGCCGAAGTCCGTCACCGGGACGTCCTCGATCTCCCTTACGGAGAAGGGGAGTTCGGCCGGGATCGTGAGGCCGCCGAACTCGATGTCCTCGCCCTGAGGCGCGCCCACCCGGGTCGGCGCGTAGTAGTTGACGCCGTAGAAGTCGAGCGGCTCACCGATGATCTTCAGGTCGCCCGCGACGTCCCCGGGCATCAACTCGCCGAGGCCTTCCGGGTATTCGCCCAGCAGGATCGGATCGGCGAACAGGCGGTTCAGGAGCAGGTCGTAGAAACCGGCCGCCTCCAGGTCCGCCTGTTCCTCCGATGCCGGCCACGTCGGACCGTGCGAGTTGGCGATCCCGATGTCCGTGGCGCCGGACGCGCGCAGCGCCCGCACCCCCAGACCGTGGGCCAGAAGCTGGTGGTGGGCGGCCGGCAGCGCGTCGAACATCAGCTGCTTGCCCGGTGCGTGCGCGCCCAACGCGTGCCCGAACATGGTGTGTTCGGCCGGCTCGTTGATCGTGATCCACTTCTTCACGCGGTCGCCCAGCCGGTCGGCGACCAGCGTCACGTACTCCGCGAACCGCGACGCCGTGTCCCGCTCCAGCCAGCCGCCCTTCTTCTCCAGGGCGACCGGCAGGTCCCAGTGGAAGAGGGTCGGGACGGGACGTACGCCCGCCGCGCTCAGCTCGTCCACGAGACGGTCGTAGAAGTCGAGGCCGCCGGGGGAGTTCACCCGGGGCCAGGAGATCGAGAAGCGGTACGCGTCCACGCCGAGGCCGGCCAGGAGTGCCACGTCCTCCGGGTAGCGGTGGTAGTGGTCGCAGGCCACCGCCGCCGTCGAGCCGTCCTTGACCCGCCCGGGCTCGGCCGTGAAGGTGTCCCAGACGGACGCCTCGCGCTTGTCCACCGCCCCCTCGATCTGATGAGCCGAGGTCGAGACGCCCCAGAGGAAGCCGGCCGGGAACTGAGGTATCGGGTTCGTCGCCATGCGCCGGATCATCGGTACCGCTGGTAACGGAAGTCAACGGGCAGGCGTGAACAACCAGTTACGCGCCTTCCTTCAACACCTTTGTGATGAGTTTTCGCTGCTCCTCCGTGAGTCGGGGATCGGTCGCGTACACCGTCTTCCCGTCCACCGTGATCTGGTAGCTGAAGCCGTCCGGGACCCCGATCGGGGGCACGCCCCGGCCGGCGGCGACCGCCTTCTCGGCCAGGGCGTGCCACTCGTGCGCGTCGGGGCGCCCCGAGGTGTCCACCTCGGCGTGCCGCTCGATGCCCGCGAATCCGCCCGTGCGCCTCACCTGAATACGCATGGGACTCTTCCTAGTACGGAACTAGGCCGTTTGCACCCCGACCTGCTCCCAGGCCTTCAGGACGGCCTGCAGTTCCTCCCCGTCGTTGAAGCGGGCCCGGGCCGCCGCGACCGTCAGCTTCGCGAAGTCCGCGAACAGCGCCTGCTGGCCCAGCTCGCCGCCGGTCAGCACGTCGTACCAGATCTGTCCGGCGCGCTCCCAGGCGTGGCCGCCGAGGGCGGTGGCGGCGAGGTAGAAGGCGTGGTTGGGGATGCCGGAGTTGATGTGGACGCCGCCGTTGTCGCGGCCGGTGCGGACGAAGTCGTCCATCGTCGCGGGCTGCGGGTCCTTGCCGAGGACGTCGTCGTCGTACGCCGTGCCCGGGGCCTTCATCGAGCGCAGGGCCTCGCCCGTGACGCGCGGGGCGAGCAGTCCCGCGCCGATCAGCCAGTCGGCCTCGGCGGCGGTCTGGCCGAGCGTGTACTGCTTGATGAGGGAGCCGAAGACGTCCGACATGGACTCGTTGAGGGCGCCGGGCTGGCCGAAGTAGGTCAGGTTCGCCGTGTACTGCGTGACGCCGTGGGTGAGTTCGTGGCCGATGACGTCGATCGGGATGGTGAAGTCGAGGAAGATCTCGCCGTCGCCGTCGCCGAACACCATCTGCTCGCCGTTCCAGAAGGCGTTGTTGTAGTCCCGGTCGTAATGGACGGTCGCGTCGAGCGGGAGGCCGTCGCCGTCGATCGAGTAGCGCTCGTACGCCTTGAGGAACAGCTCGAAGGTGGCGCCCAGGCCCGCGTAGGCGCGGTTGACGGTGGCGTCCCTGCCGGGTTCCGAGCCCTCGGCGCGCACCTCGGTTCCGGGCAGCTCGGTGGCGTGCAGGGCGTCGTAGATCGTGCGGTGCGGTTTGTCGGGCTCCGCGCCGGCCGGCGGGGCGATCGTCGGGGCGCCGATGACCGTGGTCAGACGGCGGTGGGTGCGCTCGAAGGCGTCGCGCTCCAGGGTCCGGCGGGCGGGACCGGCGAGCGTGGGGTCCTCGTTGCGGGCCACCTTGTCGAGGACGTGCGGCGGGATGATGGTGCAGAAGACGGGCTCATAGCCCCCGTTGGTCGTCATACCCGAAACCATTGCACTGAGTTACGTGAGTGTCACTAGCGGCAACCATGATTGGTGAAATGCGGGGATATGGAGCGCGACGTTCAGTGACACAGTGGTATGAGGCGGCCGAGGCGTAGTGGCATGGCGCACTTTTTGTCCCATTCATCCCCTCGACCCCGCATACTGGCAGTCCCGCATATTGATACAGGCCCGCGCATCCGGCGCGGCTCGGCTAGGCTGCGCAGCATCATGCGTTTCGGGCTGCTCCTCCTTAGCTGCCGCGGCGAGGGCCTGTAAGTCGAGGCCGACCCCCTCCCCGCGGAGTCTGGCGTTGCGCCGTCGGCCGTCCTTCAGGACACCACGAGGAGCCCACGCATCATGGCCCAGAGCGCCAATCGCCAGCAGCCCAGTTCCATGCCGATCCACAAGTACGGCCGGTACGAGCAGGTCGACATCACCGACCGCACCTGGCCGAACAACCGGATCACCGTCGCCCCCCGCTGGCTCTCCACCGACCTGCGCGACGGCAACCAGGCCCTGATCGACCCCATGTCACCCGCCCGCAAGCGCGCGATGTTCGACCTGCTGGTGAAGATGGGCTACAAGGAGATCGAGGTCGGCTTCCCGGCCTCGGGCCAGACCGACTTCGACTTCGTACGTTCCATCGTCGAGGAGCCGGGCGCGATCCCGGACGACGTGACGATCTCGGTCCTGACGCAGGCCCGCGAGGACCTGATCGAGCGCACGGTGGAGTCCCTGAAGGGCGCCAAGCGCGCCACGGTCCACCTCTACAACGCCACCGCCCCCGTCTTCCGCCGGGTCGTCTTCCGCGGCTCCAAGGACCAGATCAAGCAGATCGCGGTCGACGGCACGCGCCTGGTCATGGAGTACGCGGAGAAGCTGCTGGGTCCGGAGACGGAGTTCGGCTACCAGTACAGCCCCGAGATCTTCACGGACACCGAGCTGGACTTCGCGCTGGAGGTCTGCGAGGCGGTCATGGACGTATGGCAGCCCGGCCCGGGCCGCGAGATCATCCTCAACCTGCCCGCCACGGTGGAGCGTTCGACCCCCTCGACGCACGCGGACCGTTTCGAGTGGATGGGCCGCAACCTGACCCGCCGCGAGCACGTCGTCCTGTCGATCCACCCGCACAACGACCGCGGTACGGCCGTCGCCGCCGCCGAGCTGGCGCTGATGGCCGGCGCCGACCGCGTCGAGGGCTGCCTGTTCGGCCAGGGCGAGCGCACCGGCAACGTCGACCTGGTCACCCTGGGCATGAACCTCTTCTCCCAGGGCGTCGACCCGCAGATCGACTTCTCGAACATCGACGAGATCCGTCGTACGTGGGAGTACTGCAACCAGATGGAGGTCCACCCGCGCCACCCGTACGTGGGCGACCTGGTCTACACGTCCTTCTCCGGCTCCCACCAGGACGCCATCAAGAAGGGCTTCGACGCGTTGGAGGCCGACGCGGCCGCCAAGGGCGTCACCGTCGACGACATCGAGTGGGCGGTGCCGTACCTGCCGATCGACCCGAAGGACGTGGGCCGCTCCTACGAGGCCGTCATCCGCGTCAACTCGCAGTCGGGCAAGGGCGGAATCGCGTACGTTCTGAAGAACGACCACAAGCTGGACCTGCCGCGCCGGATGCAGATCGAGTTCTCGAAGATCATCCAGGCCAAGACGGACGCCGAGGGCGGCGAGGTCACGCCGAAGGACATCTGGGCGGTCTTCCAGGACGAGTACCTGCCGAACCCGGACAACGCGTGGGGTCGTATCCAGGTGCGCAACGGTCAGTCGACGACCGACAAGGACGGCGTGGACACGCTCACCGTCGAGGCGGAGGTGGACGGCGTCGAGACGGTCCTGTCCGGTTCCGGCAACGGCCCGATCTCGGCCTTCTTCGACGCGATGACGTCCCTGGGTATCGACGCCCGGCTCCTGGACTACCAGGAGCACACGATGAGCGAGGGTGCGTCCGCGCAGGCCGCCTCCTATATCGAGGTCGCCATCGAGGACAAGGTCATGTGGGGGATCGGCATCGACGCGAACACGACACGTGCGTCGCTGAAGGCGGTCGTGTCGGCCGTCAACAGGGCGGGTCGCTGACGGTTCGCTCCGCTAGGGGGGCGGCCGGGTCCGTTGTTGACTGCGGCGCCGTCGTGGCTGGTCGCGCAGTTCCCCGCGCCCCTTAGGGGGTTGCCGCGCCCGGTGTTTTTTGGGCCCCGTCCGCCGAATTTTGGCGGGCGGGGTTCGTCGCTTTCCGGCCATTGAGCTGTGTGGGTCACGGAAAGGTCTCGTCCTGGGTACTGACTCAGCCTCAACAATGTGGCTAACATCACGCAAGCGCGGCGATGTTGCCGCGGGGTTACGCGGAGGTGCGACGTGCTGCCAGGACGGGGACAAAACGACCGTGCTGCCCGGCGACCGCGCGTCCTGGGCACCCGAACCTCGTGGACCGGCGTCGGCGACGGCGAGTTCTTCTGCCCCAGCTGCGGGGGCGACCGCAACTACCAGCGGCTGGCCGGACGCCGCCGCTTCACCCTGCTCGGCATGCCCGTACTGCCGCGCGGCGAGACCGCCCCGGTCGTCGAATGCGCCGCCTGCCGCTTCCACTACGGCACGGACGTCCTCGACCACCCCACCACCACCCGCTTCTCCGCGATGCTCCGCGACGCCGTCCACACCGTCGCCCTCGCCGTGCTGGCCGCGGGCGGCACCTGCGCCCGTACGTCCCTGGAGGCCGCCGCGAGCACGGTCCGCGCGGCCGGCTTCGACGACTGCACGGAGGACCAGCTCAACGCCCTCGTCGAGGCCCTGGCAGCAGACGCCGGCCGCGTCTTCGGCGAACCCTGCGGGGCGAGCCTGGCCATAGAACTCCACGAGGCCCTGGACCCCCTGGCCCCCCATCTCGCCCCCACCGGCCGCGAGTCCATCCTCCTCCAGGGCGCCCGCATCGCCCTCGCCGACGGCCCCTACACCCCGGCCGAACGCGACGCCCTCACCACGGTGGGCGCGGCCCTCACGATCTGCGCGGACGACGTGACGCGGCTACTGGAGGCGGCGCGCACGCCGTCGTGACAACCCTCGGCTGACAGGCCTCACGCGAGCGCGGTGAGGGGCACAATCGTCTTGCCGGAATGTGCCGGGGGACGAGGGGGAGCGCATGAGGCACGGCATGCGCTGGGCGCTGGTGGTGGCACTGAACGTCCTGGCCTTCGCGGGCGTTTTCCTGCTGTTCTACGCGGCCGAGGTGCCGTTGCTGCCGGCGTCCGACGACAGCCGGGTGGCCGTGGGAGTGGCGGCGGCGACCGTGGCCGCGACGGTGGGCGGCACCTGGGGAGCGTGGTGGGCGCCGCGGGTCGCCCGGGCCGAGCCACAGCAGCCGGGGACCGGCGTACGCCTTGAACTGCCGCACGCGACGGTCACGGTGAACGGGACCCCGCCGGAAGCACCGCCCCAACTCCTTGTCCGTATGGGCGACCTACCGCGAGAACCCGTCGGCTTCCAGCCCCGCGAGGACCTGCTCGCCGACCTTGCCGGAGCCGCCGAACGGCACAGCCTGACCGTGGTCCACGCGGTCACCGGGGCGCGGGGCGTCGGGAAGACGCAGTTGGCCGCCGCGTACGCCAGGCGCCGCATCGAGGAGGGCTGGCCCGTCGTCGCGTGGATCACCGCGGAGAACAGCGGCCAGCTCACCTCCGGACTCGCCGAACTGGCCGACCAGTTGGGGGTGCGCGACGCGGCGGACGACGCGGCGACGGCCGCGCGGGCCGCTCTCACCTGGATCGGCCGCAATCCGGATCCGTGCCTGGTGGTGCTGGACAACGCGACGGATCCGGACGAGGTGGCCCGCTGGCTGCCCACCGCCGGCCGTGCCCAGGTCGTGGTGACGACCACGTCGCACGCCTTCGAGAACCTGGCGGGCGCGCGGGTGGACGTCGCCGTCTTCACGGAGGAGGAGGCGCTGGACTTCCTGCGCAGGCGCGCCGCGATCGCCTCCGACGACGGCGCGCGTGCGGTGGCCGACGAACTGGGGCGGCTGCCGCTGGCACTGGCACAGGCCGCTCACGTCATCCGCGCCCGGGGCACGGGGTACCAGGCGTATCTGGAGCGGCTGCGGAGCTATCCACTCCGCTCGGTGCTTGAGAAGGTGCCGGGCGAGCGCTATCCGCACCGGGTCGCGGAGGCCGTGCTCATCGCCGTGGAGCAGGCGGAGCAGCAGGCGCCGGGCAACGCGGTGCGGATCCTGCTGGACACACTCGCCGTGCTGTCGGCGGCCGGCGTGCCACGGGAACTGCTGCACAGGGTGGCCAAAGAGGCCGGGATCGACGACGAGGTCGCCGTCGAGGACGCTCTGGGCGCACTGACCCAGGCATCACTGGCCACGAACGCCGGAGCGGATGCGGTGAGCGTGCACCGACTGGTGCAGCGGGTGGTGCGCGAACGGGCGGGCGAGACACTGAGGCCGGTCGTCGGGGCGGTGACCCGGGGACTGGACGCCTTCCTGATACCCGTCGGCGCCGTGTGGGAGCACAGGGAGGTCGGCGGGCAACTCGTCGATCAGATCGACGCGTTGTGGTCCGTGGTCCGGGCCGACCTGGCTTCGTACGACGAGGAGGAACAGACGGCTCTGGTACGGCTGCGGTGCTGGGCGGCGTACGACCATCTGCGCCATGTGGGCGCGATGGCACGGGCGTTGGAATGGGCGGTGGGCACTCGGGCGGACTGCCTGGCCGTACTGGACGAGGAGGCGCCGGCCTCGTTGCTCGCGCTGGAGTGTGAAGGCGACGTCTACCTGGCGTCCCGCCGCAGCGAACAAGCCATCGTGCCGTACCGGAGGCGGCTGGAGATCGTCGAGCGGTTGAAGGGGCCCGAGCACGAGGACACCAGGGACGCCCGCTGGGACCTCGCCGACGCCTACCAGAGGGCAGGGCGGTTCGACCTGTCCGTGCCGACGTACCAAGAGGTGGAACGGGCGACCCGGCTGATCCAGGGCCCGGACCACGAGGACACCCGTCGTGCGCTCGACGACCTGGCGAACGCGTATGCGGCGGCGGGCCGGCGTGCCGAAGCCGTCCGCATCGTGGAGCGGATGCGGTCGGATCTCCCGCAGAGTTCGGGGCCGTCGCTGTCGGGGCTCGCCTCGCTGCGCAGCCTCGCCGACACCTACGGCGCGGTGGGGCAGGCGGAGGAGGGGGTGACGCTGCTGCGCCGCCATGTGGAGGACTGCGTGACGGCGCACGGGCCGGACGCTCCCGAGACGATCTGGGCCCGCAACAGCCTCGCCCATCAGTGCGTGGACGCCCATCTGTACAGCGAGGGGCTCGCCGCCGCCGAGGCCGCGCTGGAGAGTGCGGTGCGCGTGTTCGGTCCGGAGGACGGGGACACGCTGACCGTCCGCGACACTCTCGCCACATGTCTGCAGTGGAACAACCGGGACGACGAGGCCGTCGCCGCGTTCCGCGGCCTGGTCGACGAGAACACCGACGTGCACGGGCCCGACCACCAGCTCGTGCTGCGCGCTCGCCGCCAACTCGTCTGGTCGCTCACCGAGTCGAGCCGCATCCTTGAGGCGTACGAGGCGCAGTCGGCGCTGATCGCCGACCACACGCGGGTGTTGGGCGCCGAGGACCCGATCACCCTGGACACGCGTTTCTTCCACATCCGCGTCTGCACCCGACACGGCCGTTACCAGCAGGCGATCGAGTGCGCACGCGCTCTCCTCGTCGACTTCGAGCGGCTGTGCGGCCTCTCCGACCCGCAGACCCTCGAAGTCCGGCTCACCCTCGCCGACGCCCTGACGGCGGCAGACGAGTACACGGAAGCGGAGACGCTGCTCAGGCACACACTGCGGGACGCCGAGCAGACGCTCGGCTCCGGTCATCCGAAGGCGTTCTCCGCACGCGCGCACCTCGCCCGTCTGCTGCTCGAACAGGGGAGGGCCACTGCCGCCCGAGAGCTGCGTGAAAAGGACCTGGACGAGTACATCCGCCGCTACGGCGACGACCACATCAGCGTGGTCTGGGCCCGCAGCGATCTCGCCGACGTGCTCACCTGGTGCCAGGAGCACGACGAGGCACTCGCCCTGCACCGCGCGGTCGTCGACGAGGTGACCCGGCGCTGGGGCCCCGACCACCCGGCCGTCCTGCTGGCCCGCCGCTGGCTGGCGAACGCCTGCGGTGAGGCCGGACTGTACCGGGAACGGCTCCGACTGGCCGCGCGGGCGGTCGCGGACAGCGAACAGCTGTACGGCGTCGACAGCGCGCTGACCCTGGCCGCGCGAGTCGAACACGTGGCGGCACTCGCGGCGACCGGGCGCCGCCGTGAAGCCCGCCGACGGACCCGGGAGTTGTACGAGCAGACCCGGCGTCTGCTGGGAGACGACGACCCGAGCACGATCGTTCGGCTCGACCGGGTGGCCGACGGACACCGCGCGGTGCAGCGGCGCTTGAAGGCCCTCCGCATCCGGCGGCGCTCGCTCGACGCCTACGAGGCCATGTCCGGCCCCTGGAGCTGGAACTCCGTCGCGGCCCGCCGGATGCTGGGTTCCGCCTACTGCTCCGTCGGTCTGGTGTGGCGTGCCGCCGCGCTGCAGAAGCGTCTTCTGGACGATCTGACCGAGCACTTCGGCCCCGACCACACCGCCGTGCTGGTGCAGCGAAGCTGGTGGTGCGAAGCCCTCCGGCACTCCGGCCGGTGGCGCAAGGCGCTGGAGGCGGCCCGTGATCGCAGCGCCGACTACGAGCGGCTCTACGGCCCCGACCACCCCTGGACCCTCAACGCCCGCTGGTTCGTCGCGGCCACGGCCCGTCGGACCGGTCGAGTCCGCACGGCGCTGACCGCGTACACGACCCTGGCCGCCGACCGCGCCCGCGTGCACGGCCCTGATCATCTGCTGGCCTGGAACGCGCGTGCGGGCCACGCCTACGCCACGCTCTGGGCCCTTCACCCGCACCGCTCCGTGGCCCTCTACGACGTGCTTCTCCACGAGGGCGTCGCCCTCTTCGGCGCCGACAGCCGGCAGGTCGAACAGCTCGGACGGCGCTATGCCCTCCTCTGCCTCGGCACCGGCCACTGGCGCCGTATGTACACCGCCCTCCGCCTGCGCCGCCCCGTACTCCCCAGGGAGTAATCCGCCCTCTTCGCCACCCCCGGCAGTACCCCCGAACTCGCCCTCCCGCGCGACGATTCCGCCCTCCCGCGCCGGAAGTCTGGAGAGCGCAACCAGACGTCCACGCCGGAGGGAGGCCCACCCATGGGGGCCACAAGGACAACCGCTACACGGGGGCGGCGACGAGCTGTGCCCTGGCTCGTGCTCGCCTTGTGGATCGGGGTGCTGGCGGTCGCGGCGCCGTTCGCGTCGAAGCTCGCCGATGTGCAGCACGACCGGATCACCGACTATCTGCCCGCCAGTGCCGACTCCACCCAAGTGGCCAAGATTCAGAACCAGTTGCCCGGAGGGGAGAGCACCGAGCTCGTGCTCGTCTATCACCGGGACAGTGGACTGACCGCCGGTGACAAGGACTTGGCGGCCGGACAGGTCGCCGAGGTCGCCGGGCGGCACGCGCTGACCGGGACGCCGCAAGGGGTGCCGTCCGCGGACGGTACGACCCTGATGTATCCGGTCGTCAGCAATGAACCCGGCACCGACGAGGACAAGCGGGACGCACTCGTCGACGACGTACGCCAAGTCGCCCAGGGGGAGGGCGGGTTGAGCGTCGACGTCGGCGGCACCGGGGCGCTTGCCACCGACGCCTCCGAGGTCTACAACTCGCTCGGCGGACCGCTGCTCTACACGACCGTCGCCGTCGTGGCCCTCCTGCTCATCCTGATCTACCGCAGTCCGGTGCTGTGGCTGGTGCCGCTCGTCGTCGCGGGGATGGCCGACTTCCTGGCCATGGGCGTCGCCTACGGCCTCAACCAGGCCTTCGGCACGACCGTCTCCGGACAGAGCTCGGGCGTCATGACCATCCTCGTCTTCGGCGCCGGTACCGACTACGCACTGCTGCTCATCGCCCGGTACCGGGAGGAACTGCGGCGCATCGAGCGGCCGTACGACGCGATGCGCGCCGCCCTGCGCGGCTGCGGGCCCGCCGTACTCGCCTCCTCCGGGACCGTCGCCGCCGGGCTGCTGTGTCTGCTCGCCGCCGATCTCAACTCCAGCCGGAGCATGGGACCGCTCGGCACGGTGGGCGTCCTGTGTGCGCTGGTCGCCATGCTGACGCTGCTGCCCGCCATCCTGGTGCTGGTCGGGCGCCGGGTGTTCTGGCCGCTCGTCCCCGCCTTCGGCAGCACGCCCAAGGCCCGCCGGTCCCTGTTCACCGCGATGGGCACCTCCGCCGGGCGACGCCCGCTCACCGTGCTGGCCGCCGGCGCCGTCCTGCTCGGCGCGCTCGCCCTGGGCGCCTTCAGCCTGCCCGGCTCGATCAAGCAGGGCGACTCCTTCGTCGACAAGCCCGAGTCGGTCACCGCGATGGAGACACTGGCGAAGGCCTACCCCGATCGCGGCAGCCAGCCCATCGACGTGATCACCCCGGCCGGCCGCGCCGACGCGACGCTCGCGACCATCAAGGGCACAGCGGGGGTCGCCGACGCGCAGTTGGGTCGTACCGGAAGCGGCTGGAGCGAGATCACCGTCCTCGCCCAGAGCGCGCCCCAGTCGGCCGGCGAGACCCGGACCATCGAGGCGCTGCGGGACGGGCTGAGCGGCTCCTACGTCGGCGGGACCAGCGCCCAGCAGATCGACCTGGAGGACACCAACGCGCGGGACCGGCTCATCGTCGTACCGATCGTTCTCGTGTCCGTGCTGCTGATCCTGATCGTGCTGCTGCGCTCGCTCGTCGCGCCGCTGATGCTGGTGGCCGCCGTGGTCGCGGTGTGGGGCGCGGCGCTCGGCATCGGCGGGCTGGTGTTCGGGCCGGTGTTCGGATTCGAGGGCACGGATCCGGGGCTCGGGCTGTTGTCCTTCGTCTTCCTTGTCGCGCTGGGCGTGGACTACGGCATCTTCCTCATGCACCGGATGCGGGAGGAGTCCGTGCGGGGCGCGGATCCGGTCGCCGCCGCGCTCACCGCGCTGCGGACCACGGGCGGGGTCATCGCCTCCGCCGGGCTGGTGCTGGCCGCCACCTTCGCCGTGCTGACCAACATGGGGCTGGTGCCGCTCGTCGAGATGGGCTTCGTCATCTCGGTCGGCGTGCTGCTGGACACCTTCCTCGTCCGGACGTACCTGGTGACGAGTGCGAGCGTCGCGCTGGGCCGGCGGGTGTGGTGGCCGGGCCGGCTGTCCAAGGCGCCGGACGCGTCCGGTTCGGTGCGGGAGCCGGAACCCGTGTGAGCCGTCCGGCAATTCGTGTGATCCCGTGGGCGCCCCTCCCTCCCCGGAGGGGCGCCCCCTGTCGGAGGATGAACCCCGTGCAGAACCCCGTGCAGCCAACGACGACAGCACCGCGGCCCCGCCCGGGCGAGCGGATCATGGCGGCGATCAACCGCGACCCCCGAACCGCCCCGCACGCCACCCGCAACGACGCGCTGCTGGCGCTCGCGCTCGCCGTAGTCGCCGTATCGCTGGCCCTGTTCACCAACGACGCCCGCCGCCCGGACGCCCTCGGCTGGACGCTGCTGCTCGCCGCCCACGTGCCCCTGGTGTGGCGCCGGCGCCACCCGCTGCTCGTGCTGGCCGCGCTGGTGGCGCTGGTCGTCCCCTACCACGCCCTCGACAACAACCACGGGGCGCCGACCCCGGCCGCGTACGTCGCGCTCTACACGGTCGCCGTCACCGGCCGCCCCCTGCGCACGATCCTGACGGGCGTCACCGCCATCGCGTTCGCCGTGACCGTGATGCTCACCGTCAACACCCACGAGGCCGTCGAACTGCTCCGCATCTCCGGCTGGATCATCGCCGTGCTCTTCCTCGGCATCGACGTCCGCTACTACCGCCAGTACGTCGCCTCCATCGTCGACCGCGCCGTACGCGCCGAACGCACCCGCGAGGAGGAGGCCCGCCGCCGCGTCGCCGAGGAACGCCTGCGCATCGCCCGCGACCTGCACGACCTGCTCGCCCACAGCATCACCCTCATCGGCGTCCAGACCTCCGTCGCCGCCCACGTCCTGGCCGCTGACCCCGAACGCCTGGACCGGACGGCGGTAGCGACCGCCCTCGACGACATCGCGGACACCTGCCGCACGGCACGCGGCGAACTCCGTACGACCCTGGAGGTGCTGCGCGAACACGGCACCCCGGACGCCCGCGGCCCCCTCCCCGGCCTGTACGGCCTGCCCGACCTCGCCGAGGCCGCACGGCTGGCCGGCGCGAAGGTCGACCTGTCCGTGCGGGCGGACGAAATCCCGGCCGCCGTGGGCGCGGCCGCCTACCGGATCGTCCAGGAGGCGCTCACCAACGCCGTACGGCACGGCGGGCGCGACGATCTGACGGTGCGGGTGAGGGTCTACGACGGTGACGGCGCCCTCCGTGTCCAGGTCACCGACGACGGGGTGGGCGGCGGGGACGCCCCGCCCGGCTTCGGGCTCGTCGGCATGCGGGAGAGGGCGCGGAGCGTGGGCGGCACACTGGACGCCGGGCCGGGTCCCGGGGAGGGGTTCGAGGTGAGCGCCGTACTGCCGGTGAGAGCCCGGAGAGACGGGGAGGGGGAGGCATGAGTGCCGCCATTCGGGTACTGCTCGCCGACGATCAGACCCTCGTACGGGCCGCGTTCGCGATGCTCGTCGAGTCGGCGCCGGACATGGAGGTCGTTGGGCAGGCGGGAACGGGCCGGGAAGCCGTGGAACTGGCCCGCAGCCGGCGTGCCGACCTCGTGGTGATGGACATCCGCATGCCCGACGTGGACGGCATCGAGGCGACCCGGCTCATCGCCGCCGACGAGGATCTCGCGGGGGTGAAGGTGCTCGTCCTGACCACCTACGACACCGACGAGTACATCGTGGACGCGCTGCGCGCCGGCGCCTCCGGATTCCTGGTCAAAGACACCCGTCCGGCCGAACTCCTTGACGCCATCCGGACGGTGACCGCCGGCGAGGCGCTGCTGTCGCCGGGACCGACGGCACGGCTCATCTCCCGTTTCCTGCGCACCCCTTCGGCGCCGACGACCGGCGGACCCGAATGTCTGTCCGAACGGGAACGCGGGGTCCTCACCCTGGTCGCGCGCGGCCTCAACAACACCGAGATCGCTGACACGTTGGGGCTCAGTCCGCTCACGGCGAAGACCCACGTCAGCCGGATCATGGGGAAACTGGGGGCGAGGGACCGGGCGCAACTGGTCATCGTCGCGTATGAGTCACGGTTGGTGACACCGGGAAACATGTGACGAACCGGCACCTGCCGGTCATCCCGTGAGGGATGACACCCGCAAAGAACAAAGGGAGAGCGATGACCCTCCTGAGCCGCACGATCATCACCACAGCAGTACTCCTGAGCCCGCTCACGGTCCCCACGACCGCCTCGGCCGCTTCCGCCGCCGCGACCTGCACGTCCTCGGTCCCCTACGTCTCCGGGCAGGGCGGCTACGACACCTACCGCATCCCCGCGACCGTCAGCACCCGGTACGGCACCCTCCTCGCCTTCGCCGAAGGCCGCCGTACCGGCGGCGGCGACACCGGCAACATCGACGTCGTCCTGCGTCGGTCCACCGACGGCGGCTGCACCTGGGGTCCGCTGGCCGTCGTCGCCGCGGGGAAGGGCGACACGCGCGGCAACCCGGCTCCCGTCGTCGACCCGCGCACCGGGGCCATCGTGCTCCTTACCTCCTACAACAGCGGCACCGTGACCGAGGCGCAGATCATGCGCGGTGAGGTCACGCGGGCGCAGAGCCGTCGGGTGTTCGTGCAGCGGAGCTGGGACGACGGCCGTAGCTTCTCGACTCCGTCCGACATCACCGACTCGGTGAAGCCGGCCTGCTGGCGTTGGTACGCGACGGGACCCGGTCACGCCCTCGCGCTCACGAGCGGCCCGCATGCCGGACGGCTGGTCGTCCCCGCCAACCACTCGTCGGCCCCGCCCGCTGGTTCGTCGGACACCGGTCAGGAGCCCAGGTACTACGGCGCCCACGTCCTCTACAGCGACGACTCCGGGCGCAGCTGGCAGCTCGGCTTCGTGGACGCCTCGTACAACGGCTACAACAACTCCAACGAGAGCGCTGTCGCTCAACTCCCCGACGGCAGGCTGTACTTCAGCTCTCGCGACGAGAACGGCACGAGTGTCGGCAACCGGCTGGACAGCTATTCGTCCGACGGAGGAGGAAGCCTGGATCGCCCGTACGAAATCCAGTCCATCCTCAACGACGTCCCGGCGGTGAGTTGCAGTGTCCTCCAACTCCGCTACCCCGGAGAGCCACTGCTCTTCTCCGGCCCGTCCGTCCCCACGGCCCGGCGAGCGATGGCGATCTGGCGCAGCGTGGATGGTGGCCGCACCTTCAAAAAGGCCCTGACCCTGTCCCAGCAGCGGGCCGCGTACTCGGACCTGGTCCGGGTGAACTACAGCACGGTCGGCATCCTGTACGAGACGGGAGTGAACGGGACGTACGAGACGATCGAGTTCCGGAGGGTGGGGGTGGCCGAGCTCGGCTAGACCTTTCTGCGGCGGGGGCGAGGAAAGCTCGGTTACAGCAAACCCGCACCCGCCAGAAACTTCCCCACCCGCTCCACCTCGTCCACCGACAACGGCACCTGCGGCTCAGCCGTCACCGGACAGTCGATGACCCCCCGCAGATGCAGCGCCGCCTTGAACGCCCCCAACGCCGACGAGCTACCCCCCATCCGTGCCGCATCCCCCACACTCACCATCCCGAACAGCTCACACAACCGCTCCTGCT
This sequence comes from Streptomyces sp. JLBG701, assembly GCF_058544905.1. Taxonomy (NCBI): domain Bacteria; kingdom Bacillati; phylum Actinomycetota; class Actinomycetes; order Kitasatosporales; family Streptomycetaceae; genus Streptomyces; species Streptomyces sp. JLBG701. Next base: position 3,867,028 of record NZ_CM178588.1, on the reverse strand, counting down.
CACCCCGAGCCCGAGTCCAGTCACCCGCCCGGCAGAACCGGTCGAGACGGACGTACCCGTCGGGATCGACGTTGGCCAGCCCGGGCACCGCCCCGTCCGCCCCCAACGCCATCGCCGCGTCGACGATCACCTCGGACCCGGTCAGCACGCTGAAGCCACTGATGGTGGGGTGCGAACGAGCCCCGGTGACGACCTGACGGAAACCGCCCAGGTCACCGCTGGAGTCCTTCAGACCGGCCAGGACACCGTCAGCCGCCAGCTCCAGGACGAGATCCGCGGCGAGCTTGGTGTGCACGGCGACAGGGAGGTCGTAGGCGAGGACGGGGACGGGTGAGGCGTCCGCGGCGAGGCGGTAGTGGCGGGCGATCTCCGCCGGATGGGTACGGGTGTAGAACGGCGAGATCACGACCACGGCGTCAGCCCCCGCCGCCGTCACGGCCGCGACATGATCCAGCACCCGAGGCGTGGTCATGTCGATCGCCCCGGCCAGCACCGGGAGTTGACCGCCGACATGGGCCACGACCGACTCCACGACCACCCTGCGCTGATGATCCGTCAGAAACGCCGCCTCCGACGTCGAACCGAGCACGAACAGCCCGTCCACCCCGCCCTCCACCAAATGGTCCACCAGCTTGTAGAGCGAGTGGACGTCCACCTCACGTTCCGGCGTCAGGGGCGTACAGACGGGCGGAACGACTCCGGTCAGCGGGGTGGGGAAGTTCATGAGGGCTCCCTGGGATGGTTCTGGCGCACGAGGTCGGCGGTCGACTGGTCCTCCTCAACAGGATGGTGGCACCGGAACCGATGCCCAGGCGTGGATGAAACGGTAAATTCGGGCATAAATTCAGCGCATACCCCGTCCGCCTTCCAGCACCGCGTCCGGAACGGACACCCACTCGGCGGCCGAGTCGCCGACGGCACCGGCCCCACGAGCGGAATCGGATCGATCGGGTCCAGAAGGCCCGGCGTCGCCGAGAACAGGGCGCGGGTGTACGGGTGCCGGGACCCGTCCGTCACCCGGTCCGCCGGAGCCTGCTCCACGATCCGGCCCAGGTACATCGTGATCACCCGGTCGCTCATCCGCCGTACCGTCTGGATGTCGTGCGAGACGAACACGAGGGCCAGGCCGAGGCGTTCCTTGAGGTCGAGGAGGAGGTTGAGGATCTGGGCGCGGACGGAGACGTCGAGCGCGCTGGTGGGTTCGTCCGCGACGACCAGAGCCGGGTCAAGGGCCAACGCCCGTGCGATGGCGACGCGTTGGCGTTGCCCGCCGGAGAGCTGGCCGGGCAGGGCGTCGGTCAGCGCCTTCGGCAGGCCGACCAGCGACATCAACTCCCTTACCCGCTCCTCCCGTTCGGTCGGCGTGCCGCGTCGGTGCACGTCCAGCGGGTCGCGCAGGATACGGCGAACCGGCAGGCGACGGTTCAGTGCCGTCGACGGATCCTGGAAGATCATGCCGGTGCTGCCGCCGACGGCCGCCCTGCGCTCCCCGGGCGGCATCGACCACAGGTCACGGCCCCGGAACGACACCGTCCCGGACGTCGGCCGTTCCACCCCCACCAGCACCTTCGCCAGCGTCGACTTCCCGCACCCCGACTCCCCGACCACGCCCACCGTCTCACCGGGCGCGACGGCGAGATCGGCGCCGGTCAGGGCGTACACCCTGTCCCGCGTGAACAGGCCGCCGCTGCGGGCCTTGTGGACGACGTGCGTCCCGGACAGCTCGACAATCGCGTTCATGTGACGACCTCGCTCTCCGAACTGCCCTCCGCCACCAGGTCGATCGCCGGGTGATGGCAGGCCGCCGTGTGCGACCGCGAGCCCAGCGGATCGGGGAGCGTCGTACGACACACCTCGCTCGCCGGCGGACACCGGTCCGCGAAACGGCAGCCCGCCGGGAAGTCCGCGGGGGAGGGGACGACACCCTTGATCTGCGTCATCCGCTCGGCCGCCGACTCCAGCGACAGCACGCTGCCCAGCAGGCCGCGCGTGTAGTGGTGGGTCGGCGACTCGACCACGTCGGCCGTCACGCCCGTCTCGACGATCTGCCCGCCGTACATCACCACCACCCGGTCGGTGACGGCCGCGACCAGAGCCAGGTCGTGCGAGACGAGGATGAGCGCGAAGTCCAGCTCCTCCCGCAGCCTGAGCAGCAGCTCTATGATCTGCGCCTGCACCGTTACATCCAGCGCGGTCGTCGGCTCGTCGGCGACGATCAGTTTCGGGTCGCGGGACAGGGCCATGGCGATCAGCACGCGCTGGCGCTGGCCGCCGGAGAGCTCGTGTGGGTAGCTGCGCAGGGTGCGTTCGGGGTCGAGGCCGACCATCGTCAGCAGTTCCTGCGGTGTACGCCGGCCTCCGCGTCGTACGAGCTGTTTGAGCTGGGCGCGGATCGTCATCGCCGGGTTCAGGGACGACAGCGCGTCCTGGTAGACCATCGCCATCTCGTGGCCGAGCAACTTGCGGCGCACGCGCGGCGGTTCGGCCAGCAGGTCCCGCTGGTTGAAGCGGACCTGGCCGCGCACCCGGGCGCCCTTCGGCTCCAGGCCCATCACCGTCAGCGCGGTCAGCGACTTGCCACAGCCCGACTCGCCCACCAGGCCCAGGACTTCACCGGGCCGCACCTCGAAACTGATGCCGTCGACGATGTCCACACCGTGGTGGCGGCTGGCGAAGCCGATCGCGAGGTTCTCGACCGCCAGCACCGGTAGACCTTCGGCGGGAAGGGGCCGGGCCAGTGAGCGCAGCCGCAGCGCCGCCTCGGTCAGGCCGGGCAGCGCGAGCACCTCTCCACCACCCGGCTCGGGCGCCTCCAACTCGTCGTCCTCGTCCCGCGTTTCCACATCACGCGCCGCCGGGGCCGCCCACGCGTCCGAGACCCCCTCGGACAGCACGTTCAGCGACAGCACGGTGACCAGCATCAGCAGCCCGGGGAAGACCGTGGCCCACCAACCCCCGGTCAGCACCATGTTCTTGCCGTCCGCGATGACACTGCCCCACGACGGGTCCGGCGGCCGTACGCCCGCCCCGATGAAGGACAGCGACGCCTCGAACACGATCGCCTCGGCGACCTGCACCGTGCAGAACACCAGTACCGGGGCAGCGCAGTTGATGGCCACGTGCAGGGTCACGATGTGCGGGGTGCGCGCGCCGATGACCCGCTCGGCGGTCACATAGTCCTCGCCGTACTGGTCAAGGACGTTGGCCCGTACGACCCTTGCCACCGGCGGCGTGAACAGGAACGCGATCGCGCAGATCAGCACCGCGATCCCACCGCCGAACACGGCCACCAGGACGGCCGCGAGCGCGATCCCCGGAAACGCCATCACCACGTCCAGACACCGCATCAGCGTCTCGTCGACCCCTTTGCGGGAGGTCGCGGCCACAGCACCGATCACCGCGCCCACGACGAGCGCGAGCGCGGTCGCCCCGAGCCCGATGGCGAGCGACCAGCGGGCCCCGTACATCAGGCGGCTGAGGATGTCCCGGCCGAGGCTGTCCTGGCCCATCCAGTGCGCGGCGGACGGGTGTCCGGTGCCGTCGACGGGCGGCTGCTGGTCGAGCGGGTCGTCCGGTGCGAGCAGTGGTGCGAATACGGCGGTGAGGACCACGACGGCCAGGAAGCAGACGGCGATCTTCGACGGCAGCGGCAGCCGGCGCCAGCCGCGCAGCCGGATGCCGGGACGCGAGAGGGCCTCGGTGAGGCCGGTGCGCGTGAACAGGGTGACCATCAGGTCGCATCCCTCAGTCGCGGGTTGACCAGTAGATACAGGATGTCGATGACTAGGTTCACGACGACGAAGCCGATCGCGGTTGTCAGGACGACGCCTTGGACGACGGCCGGGTCGCCGTTCTTCACGGCGTCGATCATCAGCTTGCCCATCCCGGGCAGGGAGAAGATCGTCTCGATGACGACGGCGCCGCCGAGGAGGTAGCCGACGCGCAGCCCCAGCACGGTGAGCGGGTTGATCAGCGCGTTGCGCAGGACGTTCCGGCCGACCACGACCCGGGGCGGCAGACCGCTGCCGATCGCTGTACGGACGTAGTCCTTGTCCAACTCCTCCACCACCGACGTCCGTACGACGCGCGTGAGTTGGGCCGCCACCGGCAGGGAGAGCGCGAGCGCCGGGAGCGTCATCGTCTTCAGCCAGCCGGTGAAGGAGTCCGCCGGGTTGATGTAGCCGCCGGCCGGGAACCAGCCCAGGTCGACCGCCAGGTACTGGATCATCAGCAGCGCCAGCCAGAAGCCGGGCGCCGCGACCCCGGTCAGCGACACGACGCGGATGATCTGGTCGGGCAGCCGGTCCCGGTAGATCGCGGCCGTCACGCCACCGAGGAGCGACAGTACGACCGCGACACCCAGGCCCAGGAAGGTGAGCTGGAGCGTGAGTGGCAGCGCGGTCATGACCTGGTCGACGACCGGCGCCCGGGTCAGCGCGCTGGTGCCCATGTCGCCGTGGAGGAGCGAGCCCACGAAGCCGAAGTAGCGGACCGGGAGCGGGTCGAGGAGGCCGTTCTGCTCGCGGAAGTCGTGCAGCTGCCCGGGCGTCGGGTTGGCGCCCTGGAAGAACGCGGACGCCGGATCGACGTCCGAGAAGCGCATCACCAGGAACACGAACAGCACGATGCCGAGCATCAGCGGGACGAGCAGGGCGATACGGCGGGCCAGGATCCTGGCGATGGCGACCACGGGTCAACTCCTGTGCAACGAAAAGGGATTAGACCCACTTGGCCTGGAGGAGGTTGATGCCGGGATACGGCTGTGCCCTTATCCCCGTCAGCTCGGCCGGGTCCCAGGCCGTCATCAGCTCGTTGTGGACGACCGGGTAGAGCACGGCCTGTTCGGCGACCACGTCGACGTAGTCCTGGATCATCGTCTTCTTCTTCGCAGGGTCCGGCTCCCGCGTCGCCTGGTCCATGTCCTTGAAGAGCTTCTTCGCGACAGCGTTGTCGGCCCAGCGGGCGTAGCCCATCCACAGGTTCTGCGGGCCGTAGTTGTAGTGCATGATCAGGTCGGCGTCGAGGCCGAACTGGTTGGGGTTCGAGGCGGCGGCGACGACCTGGTAGTCCTGCTTCTGGTCCATCTTGGTGAAGACGGCCGTGGTCTCCTGCGGCGACAGCGTCGTCCTCACGCCGATCGCGTCCCAGGACGCCTTGATGGTCGGCAGACAGTCGACGATCCAACTCACGTTCACGGCAAGGATGTCGATACTCAGCCCGCTGACCCCGGCCGCCTTCAGCAGCGCCTTCGCCTTCTGGGGGTCGTAGCCGTAGACCGTCTTCGCGCGCCGGTAGGCCGGGTTGGCCGTGTTGAGGAAGGACGTCGACGGGGTGCCGTGTCCCTTGAGCGCCACCTCGACCATCTTCTCGCTGTCGATGGCGTAGTGCAGGGCCTGTCGCACCCGTACGTCGTCGAAGGGTTTGTGCCGGGTGTTGAACATCAGGAACAGGTTGTTCATCCCGGCCCCGCCGACGACCCTCATGCCGCCCTCGGTGAGCTGCCCGATGTTGGCGTAGGGGATGTTGTCGGCGATCTGCGCGCCCGCGCTGGCGCCGGAGATCCGGGCGACCCGGGGGGCCGCGTCGACGATCGTCAGCCAGTTCATCTTCTTGAAGGCGGGCGGGCGCGGGCCGTTGTAGTCGGCGAAGGCGGCGAACGTGGTGTTGGACTTCGGGTGGTGCGCGGTCTGCCGGTACGGCCCCGAGCCCACCGCCTTGCCACGGATCGCGTCGTCCCACGCGCCGGGCTGCGAGAAGACGTGCTTCGGCATGATCTTCGCGAGGGTGAGCCGCGAAATCCCGTCCGGGAAGGGGAACTTCAGCACCAGCTCGACGTTCCGCGCGTCGATCTTCCGGACCTCCTTCAGCCAGCCCGCGAAGAAGCCCTTGGCGAGGGTCTGGGTGTCCGGGTCGAGGATGCGGTCGAAGACGAAGACGACATCGTCGGCGGTGACGGGCTCGCCGTCGTGGAACTTCGCCCCCGCCCGCAGCGTGAACTTCCAGGACGTGCTGTCCGGGTCGGCCGGGACCTGCGTGGCGAGCGCCGCGTACGGCTCGCGCGTGATCGGGTCGGTGTCGAGCAGGCCCTCGTAGATGTGGTTGTTGCCTGCCATCGCGAAGGCGGACGCCGTCTGCGTCGGATCCCAGCTGCCGTCGTTGCCGTATCCGATGACTGCGGTGACGGCGCGATTCCTGCCGCCTCCGCCGGTGTCGTTGGTGGACTCCGGTCCCGCCGAGCAGGCCGCCAGCGCCGAGGAGACGGTGGCGGCCGCGCCCAGCGCGCCGGAGTGCTTCAGGAAGGACCGGCGGTGCAACGCCGGCACGTCGTGGGTCACGTCGCGCACGGTTCCTCCAGCAAAGGGGTCAGCGTGACCTTAGGAGGGGCCGTGAGGGCGGTCAAGGATACGTACACGAATGGCCCACTTGCCGCAGGTTGGACCAATGATGCTATGAAATGGTGCAGTTGGGCCGGTGTTAGGCGGGCGCGGTACTGGAGCGGGAGCTGCGGGAAGCGGGGGCCGGGCACGGAAGAGGGGGATGCCGACCCCACGTGCGGCACCCTCCTCTCCTCACTCGCGGCTCCCGCTCTACGGAATCGTCGGCGCGTAGTACGAGTCCTCGTCGGAGTCGTAGATCAGCTTGCCGTCGGCGTCGTAGCCCTTGATGTGCGGGTTCTTGGTGACCTGCTCGTTGAGGATCCCGGAGGCGACGAAGTAGCCGTCGTCCAGGACCGCCTGGCTGGTGCTGTCGCCGTAGGAGACGGTCACCTTGGCGACCTCCGAGTCGACCAAGCCGATGCTGCCCCAGCGGAAGGGGAGCTTCCAGTTGCCCTTGTCGAGGAAGGACTGCTGGTAGAGCTTGTAGTCGTTGGGGTCGGTCTGTACATGGCCGGCGTCGGGCTGCTCATCGATGCTGCCCGACGAGATCCCGGACACCTCGTCGTCCTTGATGTGGCAGAGCATCTTGAATGACGAGTCCTCCCGCACGGCGTAGACGTAGAAGCCGTCGCCCGGCGAGTTGGTGTCCCCGGTGCTCCTCATCCCGAGGAGGATCTTGTAGTCGGCGGCGTCGCCCATGTCCTGGTCGTCCAAGGTGCTGTAGCGCCCGGAGTAGGCGAGGCAGTCCTCCAGCCAGGCGGCGGCCTTGTCGTACGTGACCCCGTCGAGCAACTGCCCTGCTGTGGCCGGAGCTTCGGGCCCGCTCGGCGACGCGGACGGCGTCGGTGTCGGTGTCGGCGTGGTCAGTCGAGTGGTGGTGGCGGAGGGAGTCGGTGTCGCCGTGTCGCCCCTCGCGGGCCCGCTGGTCAGCGCGATGGCCCCCGCCGGCACCGCGGCCAGCATCACCATCGCCGCCCCGGCCACCGTCATCCGGCGCCGGTACTCGACCACGCCCTGGCGACGGATCGCCGGATAAGGCGCCGACGACGGCAGGATTCTGTACGCGTCTTCGGCGAGCAGCTCGCGCAGCCGCTCCTCGAAGTCACCGTCATCGCCGCCCTGTTCCTGCCTCTGCTCCTCGTTCACCTGCTGTCTCCTTGCCTGGACGGTGTGCGACTGCGCTCGGGCCCGTCCATGACCTGCGCGAGCCCCGGATACGCACGCAACTTCGCGAGCCCCTTGGACGCCTGGCTCTTGACCGTGCCGTTGGAGCAGCCGAGCGTGTCGGCGACCTCCGCCTCGGACAGGTCCTCCCAGTAGCGCAGGACGACCACCGCCCGCTGTTTGGGCGGCAGTTGGGCCAGCGCGCCGAGCAGGGCGCTGCGCTCGTCGGCCCACGACACGGCCACGTCGAGCCCCGCCGTCTCCGGCGGTGCGTCGGTCAGCGCCTCCTTGACGCGCCGCTTGCGGAACCGGTCACTGTTGCAGGTGACCAGCATCCGCCGGACGTAGGCCTCCGGGTTGTCGGTCCGCGCGACCCGACGCCAGGAGCGGTACGCCTTCGCCAGCGCCGTCTGCGTCAGGTCCTCGGCGTGGTGGGCGTCGCCCGTGAGCAGATACGCGGTGCGTACGAGATGGGACCACCGCGCTCTGACGAATTCCTGGAACTGGGCCTCTTGTTCGGCCTGCATCAAGCACCCCCTCGCCCACCAGACCACCGTTTCCGCGGATCCGGTTGCCCGGAGTCCGGGGCCGGGTTCGAATGAGACCATGGGTGAACTGTGGGACGCGCGGCATCCCGGTGTCCTCCGGCTGCCGTCCGGACGCCTGATCCGGGGCCGGGGCCTGCGCCGCCCCCTCGACCCGACGGCGCCGACCCCGTCGTACGGCCTCTACCTCCTGGCCCGACAACCACCCGAAGTCCCCTGGGAATCCCGCTGGTTGCGCTGGCCCGACTTCCGGCTTCCGACCGACCGCACGGCCGCCCGCGAGGCGCTGACCGAGGCCTGGGAGCGGGCGGCGAGCGAGCGCGTCGAGATCGCCTGCGGAGGCGGCCGGGGGCGCACCGGGACGGCACTGGCCTGTCTGGCGGTATTGGACGGCGTACCGGCCGGGGAGGCGGTGGCCTTCGTCCGCCGTGACTACGACCGGCATGCGGTGGAGACACCTTGGCAGAAGCGGTATGTGCGGGGATTCGGCGGCCTGGAACCGGAGTTGTGACGTCGTTTCACAACCCCAGCGTCATGATGAGCCGGTCCTCCCCGGCGCCGAAGTAGTCCTTGTGCACCCCTTCCTCGGACGAGAAGCCCAGTGAGCGGTACAGCATGATCGCGGCGGCGTTCGTCGGTTCCACCGTCAGGCGGACCTGGTGGACACGCTCCGTGCGCAGCCGGCGCAGGACCTCGACCATCAGACGCCGGCCCAGGCCGCGGCCCCGCTGGCCGGGGGTGACGGCGAGGCTCATGACCCAACTCACGTAGCGGTCCCAGGTGTTGACGAACAGGACGTAGCCGAGCAGGCATTCGCCGTCGTCGAGGACGAGGATGCGGTCGCCGTGGATGTCGTACAGCTGACGGAGGACGAAGTGGGGGTAGGGCTCCTCGGGGAAGGCCTCCCTGTCCACGCGGAGGAGTTCGGGCAGATCGGCCAGGGTGACGCCCCGCATGGTCAGGGGACGGTCGGTGCGGTCGGCGAAGAATGCCTGGTCAGCGCGGCCGCCAACATAAGGGAAACGTTCCTCCGGAAAAGCCGTCATACTGCCTCCTGCGGGTGGGAAGTCATGTTCACGTTGACACTCGTACGGGTGGTACGGGTGAGACGCGTGCTCTCTGCCTTTCTGGTGTGTTCGGCAGAGTTCCGACCATCTTGGGTGGGGCAATCCGGCAGTTCAAGGCCTAAACAGGTCGCATGAATGCATTCGCCGCGATGCGCCCCTGGTGCGCCCCGGCGGCTGCCCCGCCATGGCGTAATAGCTCTGCAACATTGACGAGAGGGGATCCCCCGTGCCTCCGATGTTGGTACCGTGATTGAATGACCTTGAGAACTTCGGGGGGTGCCCAGGTGAAGAATGCAGATGTCTCCTGGAGCGCATTCGACCCGATCGCCTACGTTGATCACAACTACCGCGCCTTACAGCCTGAGGACGCGGAGATCCTGCACATCATTCGGGATCACTTTGGCGATCATTTCCGGAAGCAGGGCGTCGGCCCGGTTTCGGGTATCGACGTAGGTGCGGGTGCCAACCTTTACCCCGCACTCTCCATGATGCCGTGGTGCGACGAGGTCACGCTCTTCGAGCGCTCGCCCGCGAACGTGGAGTACCTGGAGAGCCAGCTCCACTCGTACGACCCGAACTGGGACCAGTTCTGGAAGGCCCTGTGCGAGAACGAGGCCTACCACTCGTTCCCCCGCGACCCGCGTGAGCAATTCCGCGAGGTCGCCAAGGTCGAACAGGGCGACATCTTCGACCTGGAGAAGTTCGGCGGACGGTGGTCCGTGGGGACCATGTTCTTCGTCGCCGAGTCGATGACCGCCTCCCACCAGGAGTTCACCCTGGGCGTGGAGCGCTTCATGCGCGCCCTGGCCCCCGGCGCCCCGTTCGCCGCCGCCTTCATGGAACATTCGAAGGGTTATTACACGGGCGAGCAGTTCTTCCCGGCCTGCGACGTGGGAGAATCCGATGTGCGCGCGAGCCTTGAACCATTCGCGGGCGACTTCGAGGTGCACCGGCTCGAAACCGAGGCCGGCCTGCGCGACGGTTATTCGGGAATGATCCTTTCCTATGGCTGGCGGCGGAATTCGGATTTGGATATTCCGATCCGCTGACCGGTAAGTCTTCACAACAGAAGAGGGATAATTCCTCAAGTGATGGCACTGCGATCTGTGTGAGGGGCATGGGATGCAGATCAAGCCACGCCAGCATCTGCTGGACATCTGGCAGGCGGTTGCCCGCCACTCCTTCAGCGACGGGGAGTGGGCGTGGGGCAAATGGGGCGGAGAGAGCAGCGTCGCCGACGCGGAGCGCCTGCTCTGCCTGCTCTATCCGGCCACCGAGCTGCCGTCGTTCCGGCTGGACGACCCCGACACCACTCAGGGTGACGTCCAGCAGGCGCTGAAGAAGGCGGGCGGACGGCTGGACATCCCGGCCAACCTCGTCACGGCCGCCATCGAGTTCATGCGCACCCACACGGACGACAAGACACCCACGTTCTCGGGCGGCTACTACTTCGTGTCCCGGGACAAGGAGAAGGGCCTCACCGAGGACCAGCGTCAACTCGGCGTCGTCGACTCCTACTCGATGTCCATCACCCTGTGCCTGGCCGTGCTCGGCTTCCTCAAGGTCTACGAGAACAAGACCCGCCGCGGCGACATGCAGGAGACGATCAAAGAGCTGAAGGCCGCCACCAGCAACCGGCTCACCGCCGCCATGGTGAGCCTGCTGCGCTCGTTCACCGTCAACGTCTACGACATCGAGTCCTCCCAGGGGCAGACGCTCACCGAACTCCTCGGCCAGGGACGGCTGTCGCAGCGTCAGGTGCTGGAGAAGTTCCAGAGGCGGTTCCGGCCCTCGCGCGCCGCGATCATCGAGAGCTTCATCCTCGGCGTCGACGTCCATGAGGCGCTCAAGGACGAGAGCCAGCTCTTCGAGTGCGGCTGGGCCTGGAGCCTGGTGCGGGACGCGCCCGAGGTCGAGACCGCCGAGGACATCGGGACGCAGCCCGACGGCATCGCCAACCCGGTGCCGTACCTGTACTTCACGGTGGTCGCGCTCGACGGCATCCAGGACCTGTTCTCCGACCGCACCCTTACCCTGGGCCTGCTCAATCCCGAACAGCAGCGGCTCGCCGAGGCGTTGCGACTGCGCTGGGAGATCACCCAGCAGTACTGGTCGCGCATCGCCCGCTTCGACCGCGACCGCTGGCCCCTGGAGGACATTCCCTGGCGTACGACGGGACAGAAGCTGGAGTCCGAGTACTTCTCCCTCTCCGTCGCCGCCATCCTCGTCCACGACCTGATGCGGCGCCGGGCCACCGACGACGACCTGACCCGCACCGTCCGCGTCATGGAGCGCCTCGCCGAACGCGGCCGCATCACCAGCCGGATGACGCGCGACGACCCCATGATCATGCTGCACAACCCCGGCGTCACCCTGCCGCTCCAGGGCGGCGGGACCATCGGTCCGCCGATGGACTGGACGATGAGCGACTTCTCCGCGCAGCTGCTCAAGCGAACCGTCCAGCTGTGCACGCTCTCCCGCAACCTCACCGCGCACGACCGGCTGCTCAGGCTGGCCGAGGACATCTTCGGCCATGTGTGGCGGCGCCGTATGGGCGAGGGCGAGGGCAACGGCCTGTGGGACAACGTGCATGCCGCCTACCCCGATTCGCCCCTCCCCTTCACCGAGGGACCGGTGTCCTGGAGCGTGACCGAGCGCGTCACCGAGGTCATGGTCCAGGTCCACAACATGTACTCGCAGCCACCGATCCGCAGCCTCGAACTGACCGAGCTGGCAAAGGCGTTGCTCAGCGAGTCCACCCACCTTCTCGGCAACGAACAGATGGCACCCGCCCCCAACTCCGACGGGAAACGCGGGATGCAACTCCGAAGCATCGAGGTCAAGTTGCGCCGCGCCCGCGCCCTGGTCGACGAACAGCCCGGCACCGCCTACTCGTTGACGCTCGACGTGCTAGGACAGCTCGACGCACTCGCCCGGGCCCGCGAAGCCGCCGCGGTCCAGGGAGTGTGACACCGTGCTGATCTTCGCGGCCTCCGACAAGGGAGGCACGGGCCGCTCCGTGACCAGCGCCAACCTCGCCTACCAGCGGGCGCTGCTGGGAGACGACGTCTGCTACCTGGACTTCGACTTCGGCTCGCCGACCGCGTCGGCCGTCTTCGACGTGCCCGACGCCCGCGAGGCCGCCGAGGACCGCGGACTGCACTCCTACCTGATAGGCGAAGTCAGTGAACCCGTCCGGATCGACGTCTGGGCGGACACCGAACACCGGGTGCTGCGCAACCGGCCGCCCGGAGCGGGCCGGCTGATCCTGATGCCCGGTGACCTCAGCGGCGGCGAGTTCGCCACCACCGGGGACAACCTGCGCCGCTGCGTGGACCTCCTGCTGCGGCTCAACGGCGAGTTCGACCTGATCGTCGTAGACCTCAGCGCGGGCCGCAGCTACGCCGTCGACATGGTCCTGGCGGCCACCTCGCAGCGGGAGATGAGCGGCGTCGACGCCCGCTGGCTGGTCTTCCACCGCTGGACCCGCCAGCATGTGGAGGCCGCGGCGAGCCTGGTCTTCGGCAAGCGCGGCATCGTCGCCGGCGGCGTCGCCCGCGGACACGACGAGGACGCGCTGCGCGGTGCCATCCGCTTCGTGCGGGCCGCCGTACCCGATCCCGACTCGGCGCTGTGGTCGCAGGCCTCGCCCACCCAGTCGGCGTGGATGGAGCAGTGCGACACCGAGCTCAAGCAGCTCGCCTCCCACAACGGCATCGGCTACAGCCAGGTTCTCGGCTCCGTGCCGCTCGAGCCGGTCCTGCAGTGGCGTGAGCAGCTCATCACCGACGAGGACGTGCTCGACAGCCAGATCGCCAACATGGAGACCTGGCAGGCGCTGAACACCCTGGCCGGGCGGCTGACCGACGACAAGTACTGGGAGCAGGCGTGAGCGAAGCCGTGTTCCAGGAGACCACCGCCGAGCTGCGCACCCAGTCCGTGCCGCTCGCCCACCTCTCGCTGGAGCTGGGCCACCTCTACATGGAGGACTTCGAGGCGGGCCCCGAGCGACTGCGCGAGCACTTCGCCGAGGTACGGATCTGGGTGGACGCCGCGCGCGCCTCCGCCGCCCGCCGCGCCGGCGGCAAGCGCCCCCGTATCAGCACCTGCTTCATGATCGACGACTACTTCAGCCGCTTCTCCACCCCCGCCGAACTCATCCCGATGATCCTCGCGGAGGCCGAGAAGGCCGGGCTGGTCATCGACTACCTGGCCCGCGAGTCGGGCTGCGCGGTCGCCGACCGGATCGAGCTGGCCGAGTCCGTCATGCACCGCCTCGTCGAGTCCCCGGCGGCGGGCAGCTACGGCTCCCGCCCGCCCGTCAACCAGACCGGCTGGCTCGCCAACGGCAAGCGCACCACCTCCACACAGAGCGCCCTGGCCGACATCACCGTCTGGCAGCCGCCCCAGGAGACCGCGGCCCGCAACCACTCGGTCTTCATGGACGTAGAGCTGTGGTCCGAGACGGACAAGGGGCGCCTGTGGTCCTGCCCGTTCCTGGCCGCCGTATGGCAGCTGGCCCGGCTCGGTCTGCTACGACACCTCGGCGAGCCCGTGCTGGAACCGCGCGCCTGGACCGGCGGGGACTTCCCGCAGGACTGGGACCGGCTGCCGCCGCTGCTCAAGCTCAACGACTCCGCGGCGCCCTTCAGCGCGTACCGCACCTGCACCCTGATGGCGAACCGGTTCATCGCCGTCGAGGACGCCGTACGACTCATCCTCGACCAGATAGACGTCGACTCCGGAGCGCTCGAACAGGTCGCCGTGCGGTCCGCCCGCGAAGGGGTCGCGGTACCGGAGGCGGTGGCACAGCGCGCCACGTACGTCTTCTACGAGGAGCCAGGTGTGGAGTCCATCAGCGCTGTAGGAGTGTCGGCCAATCCGCCTTCTCCCCGGGGGACTTGAGATGACGGCCACCGGACAGCCCGCGCGTTTGGTCCTCGCCTGCGGTGAGGTGCGAACCGGTCTGCTGCCGTCCTTCCAGCCACTGGACGGCCGGGCCGCCGCCCAACTGCTGAGGCTGCGCGCCGACGAACACGTCCGGGTCTCCGAGCGGCCCAATCTGTACGCCCTTTCGCCCGAGGTCCTCACAGGCGTGGACTGCCGGCTGCCCACCTCGAACGGCGCCAAGGTCCGGGGCGTCGGTACGGTGGCCGCCCGCGCGGCGCTCACCGAGGGCCGTGTCCTGCAGGCCACCGCCTACTTCACCGTCCCGGCCGACGGTCCCGACACGCGCCGTCCTTGGGGGCACTATCTTGCCCGGCCTGGGGTGGTCGAGCCGTTCGGGAAACTGCCCGAAAAGGCCACCGCGGAAGGCGTGTTGAGGGGTGCCGGGCGCGGTGAACTGGACCTGGGGATGACCGCCGAGGGGCTGCTGGCGCAGTTGGTGCGCCATCCGCTCCTCGACCACAAGGCTCCCTTCAAGTCCCGCCGTACGCAGCTGCGTTGGGCCGCGCGACGGGCGCCCGAGGGCGAGGGGCCGTCCCTTGACCGCTTCACGCTGGCCGAGGACGGGCTGCGGACCGTCGAACTGCGGGTGCCGGAGACCGTTCCGGCCGCCTCCGTCGCGGGTCTGTGCGAAGACCTCGCGCTGCACGACTGGCTTTTGACGACCGTGGTGCACATGCTGGAGAACAGCAGGCTCGGTGCGGCGGACGGGCCCTCGGCGGTCCTGGCGCTGCGCCCGGCCGTCGACCATCTGCTGCATCTGTGGATGCCGCGCGCGCACGTGGACCGCACGCTGGGTCACCTGTGGGACGTACTGGAGCGCGAACCAGGCTTCAGCCGCCAGTGGGAGAACCTTCGCCAGCGGATCCGCGACCAACTGGCCATACAGGCCATTCCGTTGCTGCACCAGGCACTGAGCACGCGCTGAGGGGCGGCACGACTCACATATCCGACGGGGGAGGCTCACATGAACGGAGCGACGACAACAACAGGGGCAGGGGACGTCCGGACTGCACCACAACAGCCGGACCAGACCCAGCAGAGCAAGTCGAAGCTGTTCCTCAGGACGCTCTTCGCGATCTTAGCGGGGGTGGCCGCGTTCTTCGTGACCAGCGTCCTCAACGAGGACGACGGCGACCTGTGGCAGTGGACCATGTCCATAGTCCTCGGCTGTGCGGCGCTGATCGTGCAGCTCCTGGTGGACTTCGGTGAGCGGCTGGAGGCCGTTCAGGAGAGCCAGAAGAAGCGCATCCGGGACATGAAGGACAGCCTGTCCAACCATCAGGCGGAGATGCGCGCGGAGGTCGTGGAGAGCTTCGCCAAGATCAACGCCGCGACGGAGCTGTACGGCAAGGTGGACGGCTCGGTACTGCGCTCCGACGAGGTGACCCAGCTGGTGCTGGGCTACACGAAAGTCGGCGAGCAAGGGGCGAACGTCGTCAAGGCCTTCGCCGAGGAGGAGTTGGCCCGCCTGGCCAAGCTGATGGAGAACCTCGGCAACGGCACGGCGGACTGCCCCGGCGAGAACCACGAGTGGCTCATCGACCTCACCAAGTGCGTCAAGATGACGCTCTACGCCACCAGCACCTCGGTGGACCGGGACTTCTGGTCGAGCGAGCCGGCGAAACGCTACCTCGCCCAGCAGGAGAAGGCGATCAAGACGCGGGGCGTCGAGATCCGGCGCGTGTTCCTCGTCGAGGAGGAGTCCGAGGTCACCGCCAGCCTCCAGCAACTCTGCGCAAGACAACGCAAGTTCGGCATTGACGCGCGTATAGCGGTCCAGGCCCTCCTGGAGCCGAACGCTCAGGTGAACCCGCTGAACGACTTCATCATCTTCGACGGGGAGCTCTGCTACGAAACGGAGCCGGACATCCGCGTCATGCCGGCGAAGACGACGCTGAAGATGACCCGCGACCATGTCGAGGAACGCATCGCCCGCTTCAACGTGCTGTGGGAGGCGACGGAGCCGGAGACGGAGCCTCAGCAGGGGGCGGCGCCTTCGGTTGCTTCGGGGTGAGGGGCTGAGGGGGCGAACGCCCGAGCGGTGGCCAGGGCCGTAGGGCGGTGCTGGATCAGCGTTGCAGCCACTCGTCGAGAAGCGCGGCCTCGGTTTTGCTGAGAGTGGGCAGTTCGGGCAGGAGGGTGCGGAAGGCCGCGACGACGGCCGCCGGGTCCTGGGTGGGGACAGCGGGCTCATCCGTGAGGATGGCGCGAGCGATCGCGTCGAAGGCGGCGTCGGCCAAGTGCGGGTCGCTCTGCTCTGACGGCAGGGTCAGCAGGGTGTGGACGGTCCCGATCCCCGCCGAGCGGATGAGGTTGACGGCGCGTTCCTCGCTCACCCGAAGCCGCCCGGCGGCGGCGATTCTGTGTACACGCTCGGCCAGGATCAGCACGCCCTTGACCTGTGCCGGGGTGTCGCGTGCGCGGACCGGGTCGAGCAACAGGCCGTAGACGTACGGGTTGGCCAGGCCGAAGCTGATCTGCGTGTTCCACCCGGCGCGGAGGTCCTCCACGGGGTCGTCCGAAGGCTCGGCGGTCTTTTTGCTCGCCACATGTTCGGCGAAGACACGCTCCGCGGCGGCATCCAGCAGCTCGTCCTTGTCCTGGAACAAGCGGTAGAGAGCAGGAGGCTGCAGCCCGGCCTCCTGAGCCACGCGGCGCGTGGTCACCGCGGCCGGCCCTTGGTCGCGCAGCAGGCCGGCCGCGGCCGTCACGATGCGGTCCCGGGTGATGTCTCGCCGCTGCGTGGTGGGTGCCATGGGAACGATGGTATCGCCGATGCGTGACCGGAGATGTTATCGCTGATATCGAAAACCCTCAGTAGTCGAAGTATCGGTGTTAACGTTATTTGCGTTCCGCTGGAAACAACATCCTGGAGCCACCGATGCTGATCGTCACAGGAGCCACCGGCCACCTCGGGTCGCTGATCGTCAACCGCCTGCTGGAGCGGGTACCGGCCGACAGGATCGGCGTCAGTGTGCGCGACGTGAGCAAGGCCGCCGATCTCGCCGAGCGCGGTGTCCGAGTCCGGGCGGGAGACTTCACCGAACCCGACAGTCTGAAGTACGCCTTCGAAGGTGCCGAGCGTGTCCTGGTCGTCTCCGCGTCCATCCGAGGCGGCGGCGCGTTGACCGCCAACAGCGCCGCCATCGACGCGGCACGGGAAGCGGGGGCCCGGCGCATCCTCTACACCAGCCACCAGGCTGCCTCTCCCGTGTCGCTCTTCCCGCCGCAGAAGGTCCATGCGGCTACCGAGGAGCACCTCAAGCAGCAAGGAGTCCCCTACACCGCTCTTCGCAACGGGTTCTACGCCTCCACCCTGGGCTACTACATCGGCGCGGCGCTCAAGACCGGCACGCTCGCCGTGCCGCAGGACGGCCCGGTGTCCTGGACGGCCCACGAGGACCTGGCAGAAGCCGCGGCCCTCGCCCTCACCGAAGACGGTGCACTCGAAGGGGTCACGCCGCCGTTGACGGCCCCCCACACGCTCGACTTCGCCGACGTTGCCGACATCCTCAGCCGCATCACCGGCCGGACCATCACCCGAGTCGTCATGGACGACAACGAGTGGATATCCGCAGCAGTCGTCGGCGGGATGCCGCGGCCGGCTGCGGAGTTCTCCTTGACGATGTTCGCGGCATCGCGCAACGGCGAGTTCAACGCCATCACCCCGACTCTGGAAGCCACCATCGGTCACCCCGCGAAGACCGTCCACGAGGTCTTGGAGACCACCTTGCGCTCCCGCTAAACCGACCAGCCCTGGTGGTGCTGGCGAGGCGGTGGCGCGTCCCCTCCGCCGGGGACTGGGTCAAGGGTGGCCCGTAGGGCCATCGCCGTAGGCGACGCGTAGCGCCCTTGAGGCTGGCCGTGG
Organism: Streptomyces sp. JLBG701; assembly: GCF_058544905.1. Lineage (NCBI taxonomy): Bacteria > Bacillati > Actinomycetota > Actinomycetes > Kitasatosporales > Streptomycetaceae > Streptomyces > Streptomyces sp. JLBG701. The sequence continues at coordinate 3,849,057 of NZ_CM178588.1, read as the reverse complement.
AAGCGCGACACTGGCCTAGAAGCGGGCGGTCCCCACGGTGCCGATGAACTCCGTCCAGGCAGCCGAGCCGATCAGGAGGACGGGGCTGGTGTCTCGGATCTTGCTGTCGCGGACCGGGACGATGCCGGGGACTCCGTCGGCTATCTCGACGCAGCTGCCGCCGTTGCCATCGCTGTAGCTGCTTTTGCGCCAGCAGGCGTTGCTCAGGTCGTACTCGCGCATCGTCCGGCCCTGAGCTGATCGTATGCCGACTGTGCCCGCTTCACCACGGCCGGATCGTCAAGGAGGTTCCCCGAATACACGGCTTCTGTATAGGCCGTTGGCGGTGCGTCCTCGAACTCCATGAGTGTCACCATCCCGCTCAAGGCGTACGCCCCAACCGAGTACGGCAGCACCTGCACCAGCACTGTTCGCTCCCGCGCCAGTGCGGCGACATGCTCCAGCTGCGTTGCCATCACCGCCTCCCCACCTACCGGAATCCGCAGCACGTTCTCGTGCAGGATCACCCAATACACGGGCCGTGTAGCGTCCTTGAGGATCTTGGCGCGGTCCAGGCGGCCTGAGACCCTCTCCTCGATGTACTCGTCCGATGCGAACGGGTTCATCGCGAGTGTGACCGCACGCGCATACTCCGCCGTCTGCAACAGCCCCGGCACCAGCGTGGGCGCGAACTCGCAGATCTTCGTCGCCAGCGCTTCCAGCTCCGCCGCCCGCGCGAAGTAATCCGCATACCTCGGATCATCAATCAGCTTCCGGCACAGCCGCTCGAAAATACCGTCGGTTTGCAGTACCGCGTCAATCCGCTTCGCCACATCAAGTTGCGGTTTCCGAATAGCCTGTTCGAACTGGCCGATGTATCCGCCGGAGACAAAAACGAGCGCACCCAGGCCTGTCGTGAACCATTGGCCACAGCCAACCCCCTCCCACTGACCAGCACTTGTAGTGCGCAGACTCCTGCCGAGTGTAGGCGGAGAAGGGCACTGTAGAGATGCGAAGAGTGAAACCCGAAAAGGAAGGGGAGCACGGTGGAGGTACAACACTCGGCGCTCTGCGTCGAAGAAGCGGAGGGCATTGTGAAGGAATTGCGGACGGCCCTGGCGAACGCCGGAATTACGTTGCCGACACTCCGGCTGGACCCGGTGAGTCTCGCGCGGGAGGCGCCCTGCCCGCTCGTTGAATTGGGCGGTTGTTCCGCCGAGACGGCCGCCCGGCTCGCGGCGGCGCTGCGCGGAACGCGAGGAACGCCATGAAGCAACCCGTTGGCTCGTACGTCGTCGACACCCGGACCGGGAAGGTGGGAATCGTCATGGGGCACGAAGGGCCTTACGTCCAGCTGAGACCGTATGGAGGCGGGCGGGAGTGGGACGTCGAGCCCTGCGTCGTCCGGCGCGCGACCCCGGCCGAGCGGCTCAGCGCCGCCACGGCGTACGCCAACGCACGCAGCCGGGGCGAGGCCCCTTGAAGCGCGGGGGCAACCATGGCCTCTTTGCCCACACCGCGTCCGCCGTAGGCGAGAATGGGCCGCATGAGTCTGTTCCGCGACGACGGCATCGTGCTGCGCACCCAGAAGCTGGGTGAGGCGGACCGGATCATCACGCTGCTCACGCGCGGGCATGGGCGGGTGCGGGCCGTGGCTCGGGGGGTCCGGCGGACCAAGTCGAAGTTCGGGGCGCGGCTCGAACCCTTCTCCCATGTCGACGTGCAGTTCTTCGCGCGGGGGAGCGAGCTGGTCGGACGGGGGCTGCCGTTGTGTACGCAGAGCGAGACGATCGCTCCGTACGGTGGCGGGATTGTGAGTGATTACGCCCGCTACACCGCCGGGACCGCCATGCTGGAGACCGCCGAGCGGTTCACCGATCATGAGGGCGAGCCCGCCGTGCAGCAGTATCTGCTGCTCGTCGGGGCCCTGCGGACGCTCGCCCGGGGCGAGCACGCGCCGCATCTCGTTCTCGACGCGTTCCTGCTGCGCTCCCTCGCCGTCAACGGCTACGCCCCCAGCTTCAGCGACTGTGCCAAGTGCGGGATGCCCGGACCGAATCGGTTCTTCTCGGTCGGCTCCGGAGGGTCCGTCTGCGTGGACTGCCGGGTGCCCGGGAGCGTCGTACCCTCACCGCAGACCCTGGAACTGCTCGGCGCGCTGCTCACGGGAGACTGGGAGACCGCGGACGCGTGCGAGCCGCGGCATGTGCGGGAGGGGAGCGGGCTGGTGTCCGCCTACCTGCACTGGCACATGGAACGCGGGCTTCGCTCGCTTCGTTACGTGGAGAAGGCCTGAAAAGTCCTGCAGGCCCTCTAAGCCTTGCAAGCCCTGCAAGAAACAAGGAGACGAGAAGCACATGGTCGTACGCGGGATCCTGGGGCGCCAGCGCCGCGAGTACAAGACGCCGGAGCCGCATCCGTCCGGCGCCCGCGCGCCGAAGCTCCCCGGCGAGCTCGTCCCGCGGCATGTGGCGATCGTCATGGACGGGAACGGGCGGTGGGCCAAGGAGCGGGGCCTGCCGCGCACCGAGGGCCACAAGATGGGCGCCGAGCGGGTGCTCGACGTGCTCCAGGGGTCCCTTGAGATCGGCGTGCGGAACATCTCGCTGTACGCGTTCTCCACCGAGAACTGGAAGCGGTCGCCCGACGAGGTGCGCTTCCTGATGAACTTCAACCGGGACTTCATCCGCAAGACCCGCGACCAGCTCGACGAGCTCGGCATCCGGGTGCGCTGGGTGGGCCGTATGCCCAAGCTGTGGAAGTCGGTGGCCAAGGAGCTCCAGGTCGCCCAGGAGCAGACCAAGGACAATGATCAGCTGACGCTGTATTTCTGCATGAACTACGGCGGTCAGGCGGAGATCGCCGACGCCGCGAAGGCGCTGGCCGAGGACGTGAAGGCGGGCCGGCTGGATCCGTCGAAGGTGACGGAGAAGACCCTCCAGAAGTACCTGTACTACCCGGACATGCCGGACGTGGACCTCTTCCTGCGCCCCAGCGGCGAGCAGCGCACCTCCAACTTCCTGCTCTGGCAGAGCGCGTACGCCGAGCTGGTCTTCCAGGACGTGCTGTGGCCGGACTTCGACCGGCGTGACCTGTGGCGCGCGTGCGTGGAGTTCGCGTCGCGGGACCGGCGATTCGGCGGGGCCATCCCGAACGAGGAGCTGCTCGCCATGGAGGGCAAGCAGGAGTAGTCACTTCCGAGCAGGAGTGGTTACGTCCAAGCAGGCGTGGTTACTTCGCTGCCCCCGCGCACTCCGCGCACGTACCGAAGATCTCCACCGTGTGCGCCACGTTGACATAGCCGTGCTCGGCCGCGATGGCGTCCGCCCACTTCTCCACGGCCGGGCCCTCCACCTCCACCGCCTTGCCGCAGACGCGGCAGACCAGGTGGTGGTGGTGTTCGCCGGTCGAGCAGCGGCGGTAGACGGACTCGCCGTCGGAGGTGCGCAGGACGTCGACCTCGCCGGCGTCCGCGAGGGACTGCAGGGTGCGGTACACCGTCGTGAGCCCGACGGAGTCGCCCTTGTGCTTGAGCATGTCGTGGAGATCCTGGGCGCTGCGGAACTCGTCCACCTCGTCGAGAGCCGCCGCCACAGCGGCACGCTGGCGGGTGGATCGTCCCTTAACGGGCTGGCCGGCCGTCGTCACCGTTGCCTCCTCAGCTGTGCGCTTGCCGGGCCATTGTGCCAGCCCGGACTGTGCGCGGTCAGACCTCCGCCTTGTCCGCCGACCCCCTGGTGGCCGGAATCGCGCACTCCATGGGATCCTCGGCGGGCTGCGCGGCGGCCAGTGCCCGGGCCCGGCGCCGGGCCAGCGGGGTGGCCAGCGCGGTGAGGGCGATGAACGCGGCGATGGTCAGCAGAACGATCGTCGCTCCGGGCGGCACATCCTGGTAGTACGACGTGACGGTCCCGCCGATCGTCACGCTCACCCCGATGGCGACGGCGATCGCGAAGGTCGCGGTGAAGCTGCGGGTCATCTGCTGGGCCGCCGCGACCGGGACCACCATCAGCGCGCTCACCAGCAGCAGGCCGACCACACGCATCGCGACCGTGACCGTGACGGCCGCCGTCACCGCCGTGAGCAGGTTCAGGGCGCGCACCGGCAGGCCCGTGACCCGCGCGAACTCCTCGTCCTGGCTCACCGCGAACAGTTGCCTGCGCAGGCCCAGGGTGACCAGGACCACGAAGGCCGCGAGCACGCAGATCGCCGTCACGTCGGACTCCGACACCGTGGACAGGGAGCCGAAGAGGTACGAGTTCAGGTTGGCGTTCGAGCCCGTCGGCGCGAGGTTGATGAACATCACGCCGCCGGCCATACCGCCGTAGAAGAGCATCGCGAGGGCGATGTCGCCGCGGGTCTTGCCGTACCAGCGGATCAGCTCCATCAGGACCGCGCCGAGGACCGAGACGGCCGTGGCCATCCATACCGGGTTTGTCGACAACAGGAAGCCGAGGCCGACTCCCGTCATCGCCACGTGGCCGATGCCGTCGCCCATCAACGCCTGGCGGCGCTGGACCAGGTAGATGCCGACCGCGGGGGCCGTGATGCCGACCAGGACGGCTGCGAGCAGGGCCCGCTGCATGAAGGCGTAGTCGAGGAAGTCCATCAGCTCAGCAGTCCCGTCCGGATCGGTTCGGCGTCGTGAGCCGCGTGCGGGTGTACGTGGTCGTGGCCGGGCAGCGCGTGCTGGCCGAGGGCCTGCGGGGGCGGGCCGTCGTGGGTGACGCAGCCGTCGCGGAGTACGACCGCGCGGTCGATCAGCGGCTCCAGGGCGCCCAGTTCGTGCAGGACGAGGAGGACGGTCGTACCGGCCGCGACCTCTTCGCGGAGGGTGCCCGCCAGCACCTCCTGGCTGACCAGGTCGACGCCCGCCATCGGCTCGTCCATGATCAGGAGTTCGGGTTCGGAGGCGAGCGCGCGGGCGATCAGGACGCGCTGGTGCTGGCCGCCGGAGAGGGCGTTCACCGAGTCCTTGGCGCGGTCGGCCATGCCTACGAGTTCCAGGGCCCGGCGTACGGCCGCGTGGTCGGCCTTGCGGAGCACGCCGAAGCGGGCCCGGGACAGCCGGCCCGAGGCGACGATCTCGGTGACCGTGGCGGGGACGCCGCCGGCGGCGGTGGTGCGCTGCGGGACGTATCCCACGCGCGCCCAGTCCCGGAACCGTGCGCGCGGGGTGCCGAACAGCTCGATCTCGCCGGCGCTCACCGGCACCTGGCCGATGATGCCGCGGATCGCGGTCGACTTGCCGGAGCCGTTGGCCCCGAGCAGCGCGACGACCTCACCGCGTCGGACGGTGAGGTCGATTCCGCGCAGGACGGGGCGCGAGCCCAGCTCCGCGCGGACTCCGCGCAGGGATATGACGGGCTCGCGCATGGCGTCCTCCGTATCGGTCACTTGGTGCCCAGGGCGGTCTGGAGCGCCTTGAGGTTGGCTTCCTGGACCGAGAAGTAGTCCTTGCCCCGGGACTTTTCCGTGATGCCCTCGATCGGGTCGAGGACGTCGGTCTTGAGGTTCGCGTCGGAGGCGATGGTCTTCGCGGTCTTGTCGCTGACGAGCGTCTCGTAGAAGACCGTCGAGACGCCGTCGGCCTTCGCCATCTTCTCAAGTTCTTTCACCCGCGCCGCACTGGGCTCCGACTCGGGGTCGAGGCCGCTGATGGCCTCCTCGGTGAGGCCGTAGCGCTCGGCGAGGTAGCCGAAGGCGGCGTGGGTGGTGATGAAGACCTTGGTCTTGGTGTTCTTCAGCCCGTCCTCGAACTGGGTGTTGAGGGCGTCGAGCTTCTTCACGAGGGCCGCGGTGTTGGTCTTGTAGTCGGCCGCGTTGTCCGGGTCGGCCTTCTCGAAGGCCTTGCCGACACCCTCGGCGACCTGGGCGTACTTCACCGGGTCGAGCCAGATGTGGGGGTCGAGGCCGGACTCTTCCTCGCTGTGCTCGTCGTCGTGCTCTTCGGCGTGGCCGCCGACCTCGCTGCCGTGCTCCTCCAGCTTGGTGAGCGTGGCGGCGTCGATCTTCGTCTTGATCTCGGACTGGGCCACCGCGTCGTCGACGGAGGGCTGGAGGTTCTTGAGGTAGAGCACCGCGTCGGACTCCTGGAGCTGTGCGGTCTGCTTGGCGCTGATCTCCAGGTCGTGCGGTTCCTGGCCGGGCTCGGTCAGGCTGGTGACGCTCACGTGGTCCCCGCCGATCTGCTCGGCGAGGAAGGCCATGGGGTAGAACGACGCGACGACGTCGAACTTGTCCGTGTTGCCCGCGGCAGCGCTGTCGCTGGAGCAGGCGGAGAGGGCAGTGAGACCGAGGGCAGTGGCCGCGGTCACAGCTGCCGTGGGTATGAGGCGACGCCGTACGTTCATGACAGTCATTTTCAACAAATCTGGAAACGATTGTCAACAAGGGTCCGGGAAAGTCCGGAGGCTGGGCCGATTTGGTTGAGGGGGAGCCTCCGCCGGTAACCTGAAGCATTCGCTGGAAGCAGTTCGCTTCGTCGCCCGTCGTCGTTATGAAGAGAGCACCGTGGCCGCCGACAAGATCGACACCATCGTCAGCCTGAGCAAGCGCCGTGGCTTCGTATTCCCCTGTAGTGAGATCTACGGCGGCCAGCGCGCCGCCTGGGACTACGGACCGCTGGGTGTCGAGCTCAAGGAGAACCTCAAGCGCCAGTGGTGGCGCTACATGGTGACGTCGCGCGAGGACGTGGTCGGTATCGACTCGTCCGTCATCCTTGCCCCAGAGGTCTGGGTCGCCTCCGGTCACGTCGCCACCTTCTCCGACCCGCTGACCGAGTGCACCTCCTGCCACAAGCGGTTCCGCGCGGACCACCTGGAGGAGGCCTACGAGGCCAAGCACAAGCGCGCCCCGGAGAACGGCCTGGCGGACGTCAACTGCCCCAACTGTGGCAACAAGGGCCAGTTCACCGAGCCCAAGCAGTTCTCGGGTCTGCTCTCCACCCACCTCGGCCCGACGCAGGACACCGGCTCCATCGCCTACCTGCGTCCCGAGACCGCGCAGGGCATCTTCACCAACTTCGGCCAGGTGCAGACCACTTCGCGCCGCAAGCCGCCGTTCGGCATCGCCCAGATGGGCAAGTCCTTCCGCAACGAGATCACGCCCGGCAACTTCATCTTCCGCACCCGCGAGTTCGAGCAGATGGAGATGGAGTTCTTCGTCAAGCCGGGCGAGGACGAGAAGTGGCAGGAGTACTGGATGGAGCAGCGCTGGAACTGGTACACCGGCCTGGGCCTGCGCGAGGAGAACATGCGGTGGTACGAGCACCCGCAGGAGAAGCTCTCCCACTACTCCAAGCGCACCGCCGACATCGAGTACCGCTTCCAGTTCGGCGGCAACGAGTGGGGTGAGCTGGAGGGCGTGGCCAACCGCACCGACTACGACCTGAAGGCGCACTCGAAGGCCTCGGGCCAGGACCTCTTCTACTTCGACCAGGAGGCGGGCGAGCGCTACACCCCGTACGTCATCGAGCCCGCCGCCGGCGTCGGCCGCGCGATGCTGGCGTTCCTGCTGGACGCGTACACCGAGGACGAGGCGCCCAACGCCAAGGGCAAGATGGAGAAGCGGACGGTGCTGCGCCTCGACCACCGGATCGCCCCGGTGAAGGTGGCGGTCCTTCCGCTGTCGCGCAACCCTGAGCTGTCCCCGAAGGCCAAGGGGCTCGCGGCGGCGCTGCGGCAGAACTGGAACATCGAGTTCGACGACGCGGGCGCCATCGGTCGCCGTTACCGGCGCCAGGACGAGATCGGTACGCCGTACTGCGTGACGGTCGACTTCGACACGCTGGACGACGACGCGGTCACCGTCCGCGAGCGCGACTCGATGAAGCAGGAGCGAGTGTCTCTCGACCAGATCGAGGGCTACCTGGCCGGGCGTCTCGTCGGTTGCTGATGAGCGGCTGCTGACGATCGGCCGCTGGTCACCAAGAGCACACAGAAGCCCCGGTTCCGTAACAGACGTAACGGAACCGGGGTTTCGCCCATCCCGTGCCCATACGGCTCCGAAGGGGAGGTCATGCGCGACCCGCACCGTGCGGGCCGCGGCTACCAACCTTCACGGGGGCACCATGCGCAAGCAAGCAGTCATCGGCGTGGCCACGCTGGCCCTGGCCATCGGCACGGTCGGGTATGTGGCGGCGAACGACGGGGGCGGGCAGAGCGGCTCGGCCATCTCCACCCAGGCCGGCAGCGCGGCCGGACTGCCGCAGGCCGTCGGGGGCGACCGGCTCAACGCCGTCGGGCTCACCACCGACCAGCGGCTCGTCAGCTTCCGCACCGACCGGCCCGACCGCACCCTCTCCCTCGGCAAGGTGAGGGGCCTCACGGGCGACACCAAGCTGGTCGGCATCGACTACCGCGTCCAGAACGGCAAGTTGTACGGCGTCGGCGACCGCGGCGGCGTCTACACGGTCCGCGAGGTCGGCGCCAAGGCGGTCAAGGTCTCGCAGCTGAGCGTCGCCCTTCAGGGCACCAACTTCGGCGTCGACTTCAACCCGGCCGCCAACCGGCTGCGCGTCATCAGTGACACCGGGCAGAACCTCCGCCACAACATCGACGACCCGGCCGGCGCGCCCGCCGCGGGGACGACCGCGGTCGACGGCACCCTGACCAACCCGCCGGTCCCGCCCGCGACGACCGGTACAACGGCTCAGGGCGTGACGGGAGCCGCGTACACGAACAACGACCTGGACGCGACGACGGCCACCACCCTGTTCGACCTCGACACCGCTCAGGACCGCGTCTCCGTCCAGTCCCCGGCCAACGCGGGCAACCTCGCGCCGACCGGCCAGCTGGGCGTCGACGCGCCCTCCAACTCCGGGTTCGACATCTACAGTTCGGCGAACAGCGGTACCAACACCGGGTATGCGGTGACGGGTTCCCGTGCTTTCCGGGTCAACCTGCTGACCGGCAAGGCGACTTCGACCGGTTCCTTCCCGGCTGGGCGGCAGGTGGTCGACCTGGCGATTCCGCTGAAGCAGGGCTGAGCGGGGTCGAGTAGGGCTGAGTGGTCCTCGTACGGGGCGGGTGATTGGCCCTGTATCCGGTACGGCGGCCGCGGCAGGGTGACGGCATGAGCATCGCGTTCCTGCTGACCACCCTTGTCGTGGTCGCCACCCCCGGCACCGGCGTCGTCTACACCCTCGCGGCCGGCCTCTCCCGGGGTCGGCGGGCGAGTGTCGTCGCCGCCCTCGGCTGCACGCTCGGGATCGTCCCGCACATGCTGGCCACGATCACCGGCCTCGCTGCCCTGCTCAACGCCAGTGCCACCGCCTTCCAGGTCCTGAAGTACGCGGGTGTCGCCTACCTCCTCTACATGGCGTTCGCCACGCTGCGGGACCGGGAGGCGATCACCGTGGACGAGGGGGCAGCGCCGCGTTCGGCGGGCGGGGTGATCGTCCGTGCCGTTCTGATCAACATCCTCAACCCGAAACTGACGATCTTCTTCTTCGCGTTCCTTCCCCAGTTCGTGAACCCGGCCGAGCCGCACGCGCTGCCACGGATGCTGGCGCTGAGCGGCGTTTTCATGCTGGTGACGTTTGTCGTCTTCGCTGTGTACGGGGTGCTTGCGGCGTCGGTTCGCAGTCACGTCATCTCGCGCCCGCTTGTCATGACGTGGCTGCGGCGGAGTTTCGCGGGGTCGTTCGTGCTGCTGGGGGCGAAGCTGGCCACGACTGACAGATGACAGCTGACAGATATTGAAATCTGTCAGCTGTCATGCCATGGTTGGTGTCATGACGATGCAAACCCGAACCCTCGGAACCACCGGCCCCCAGGTCTCCGCCCTGGGCCTGGGCTGCATGGGCATGTCCGCGTTGTACGGCGACGCCGACCGGACCGAGTCCATCGCCACCATCCACGCCGCCCTCGACGCGGGCGTGACCCTGCTCGACACCGGCGACTTCTACGCCATGGGCCACAACGAGATGCTGATCGGCGAGGCCCTGCGCGCCGCGCCCGCCGCCCGGCGCGAAAAGGCGCTGGTCAGCGTGAAGTTCGGCGCGCTGCGTGACCCGGAGGGCAGTTGGGTCGGCTACGACGGCCGCCCGGCGGCGGTGAAGAACTTCGCCGCGTACTCCCTCCAGCGCCTCGGCGTCGACCACATCGACGTCTACCGGATCGCCCGGGCCGACCCCGACGTACCGATCGAGGAGACGGTCGGCGCGATCGCCGAGCTCGTCGAGAAGGGGTACGTCCGTCACATCGGCCTGAGCGAGGTCGGCGCCGACACGATCCGCCGGGCCGCCGCCACCGCACCGATCTCCGACCTGCAGATCGAGTACTCCCTCATCTCGCGCGGCATCGAGGCCGAGATCCTGCCGACCACCCGTGAGCTGGGCATCTCCATCACCGCGTACGGGGTGCTGTCCCGGGGGCTGATCTCCGGCCACTTCACCGCCGACCGGCAGCTCGCCGCGAACGACTTCCGGGCGTTCTCGCCCCGCTTCCAAGGGGAGAACCTCCAGCACAACCTGACCCTGGTCGACGCGCTGCGGAAGATCGCCGAGCAGAAGGGCGTCTCCGTCGCGCAGATCGCGATCGCCTGGGTTCTCTCCCGCGGCGAGGACATCGTGCCGCTGGTCGGTGCGCGGACCCGGGAGCGGCTGTCGGAGTCGCTCGGTGCCCTCGACGTCACGCTCGACGAGGCGGACCTGGCCGCGATCGAGCGGGCCGTGCCGGCGGACGCGGCGGCGGGCGACCGTTACCCGGCCGCGCAGATGTCCCACCTGGGCAGCAAGTAGTGACCATCGTGCCGGGTACGGTCTAGGCCATGGCACCCCCGAACGAGACCCTGACCGCCGAGCGCATCCTCGAAGCGACCGAGGAGGTGCTGCGCCGCCACGGCCCGGCCAAGGCCACCGTGGTCGACGTGGCCCGCGCGCTCGGCGTCAGCCATGGCAGTGTCTACCGGCACTTCCGCACGAAGGCGGTGCTGCGGGAGGCGGTCACGAAGCGCTGGCTGGACCGTACGTCCGACGCGTTGGCCGGCATCGTCGCCGAGGACCGCGACCCGGAGACCCGCCTGCGCGACTGGCTCGCCGCGCTGTTCGACGCCAAGCGCCGCAAGGCGGGGGGTGACCCCGAGCTGTTCGCCACGTACACCGTGCTGGCCGGCGAGAACGGCGAGGCGGTCGGCGCCCACCTGACCGACCTGACCGATCAGCTGGCCCGCATCATCGAGGACGGTGCGAGCGCGGGCACCTTCACCGTCACCGACCCGCCAACCGCGGCAGGCGCGGTCTTCAGCGCCACGGCCCGCTTCCACGACCCCGCGTACGCGCCCAGCTGGGAACGCCCGGGGATCGAGGAGGAGTTCGAGGCGGTCGTAGATCTGCTGGTACGGGGGCTGAAGGCTTAAGCGGTGGCTAGGATCCGCCCATGATCGCTGACCTGCAGTGCGTCGTACTGGACTGCTCCGACCCGGTAGAGCTCGCGGAGTTCTACCAGTCGCTGCTCGGCGGGACCCTCAATCAGCCGGACCCGCGGTGGGCGCTCGGCGATGACTGGGCGACCTTGCACACGCCGCCCGGTCTCGTCCTCGCCTTCCAGCGGGCGGCGGACTATCAGCCGCCCGCGTGGCCTGACCCGGCCCGACCCCAGCAGTTCCACCTGGACTTCGGCGTCGCGGACCTGGACCGGGCCCAGGAGCAGGTACTGGCCCGGGGCGCGACGGTCTTGGACGGCGGTTCCGAGGGCAGGAGTTGGCGCATCTTCGCCGACCCGGCGGGGCATCCGTTCTGCCTGGTCCGGCATTGAGGGCGGAACAACCGCCTCAGAACACTGCGCCCAGCTCTACCCCTCGCTCGGATCCACCGTCGCCTGGTGGGCCTCCGCCAAGTGTTCCTCCGCCTTCAGCCAGGGCAGGAACTGGGTCTTCTTGCGCCAGCCGCAGGTGTCGCAGCTGATCAGGCGCTGTGCTCCGGTGCGTTCCACGCGGACGATGTGTTCGCGGCCGTGCTGGTCCCAGCGGCTTACCTTGCTCGTGGTGATCTGCGGCATGACGCCTCCAGCGTCCAGTGAGGTCAAGGAGGAGTGTGCAGCATGACCAACATCAACAGGGGGTACTTCACAGCTAGTTCGCATGCGATTTCGCCGAGTCGTCGAATCGTGACGGGAATCAGCCCACCGTTCGCGGCAAGCGCAGGCTCAGCAGTCCCGTTAGTGCCACCCCCGCCAGTTGCGCCGCGAGTGTCGTCACCAGGGCGTCTCGCATGCCCAAGTGTGGGATCAGGGACAGGAACAGGGTGCCCAGGGTTGCCACGCCCAGGGCCAGGGACGACTGTTGGATGGTGATCATCACGCCGCTGCCTACTCCCGCGCGGGCCGGGGGTATCTCCGAGAGGACGATGCGGAAGAGGACCGGGAGTTGGAGTGCCTGGCCCGCTCCGGCGAGTGCCGCTCCGGGGAGGAGTTCGACGATGCCGAGGTCCGGCCAGGAGTGCCAGGCGGCCAGTGCCATCAGGCCGACGCCCGCCGCCTGGACGGCCGAGCCCGCCGTGACCACGCGGGTGCCGTAGCGGGCCACGAGACGTGGGCCGGCGAGTGAGACGGCGAAGAACACCACCGCCATGGGGGCCAGTGTCAGCCCCGCCGGGACCGGGCCGAGGCCCGCGCCCTGTTGCAGGGCGACCGCGATCACGAACATGAAGCCGCTGAAGCCGATCGAGAACGGCACGATCATCACCAGGCCCCGGCGCAGCGACACCAGCGCGAACAGGCTCGGCGGCACCAGTGGCGTACGGCCCTGGCGGTCCGCCCGGCGCTCCACCGCGTAGAAGCCCGCCGCCACGACCGGGAACGCGGCCAGCGACAGCCAGGTCCACAGTGGCCAGCCCGCCGACCGGCCCTCCGTGAGCGGGGCGAGGAGAGAGAGGAGGGCTGCCGCGAGGAGGATCGTACCGGGGGCGTCCACCGGTTCCGGGTGCTGGGAGCGGGTTTCCGGGACCGCGCGGGCCGCCAGGAACAAGCCCAGCAGCACCACCGGTACGTTCACCAGGAACACCGCGCGCCAGCCCGTACCCGCTATGTCCGCCGCGACCAGGACTCCGCCGAGGATCTGGCCCAGCACCATCGACAGGCCGGCCGTCGCGCCGTACAGGCTCATCGCCTTCGCGCGGCGCGGACCCGCGGTCGCCGACTGGATGGTGGCCAGCACCTGCGGGAGCATCGCGGCGGAAGCCGCGCCCTGGGCGACCCGGGCCGCCACCAGCGTCCAGGCGGTGGGCGCGAGCCCGCACGCCAGCGAGGTGACGCCGAAGGCCGCCATGCCGCCGAGGAACAGGCGTCGTCGGCCGAAGAGGTCGCCGAGGCGGCCGCCCAGGACGAGGAGGACGGCGTACGCGACCCCGTACCCGGCGACGACGAGTTCGAGGACGGACTCGCCGGCCGCGAGGTCGGAACCGATGGTGGGCAGCGCGACGTTGACGATGAAGAAGTCGATGAGGGGCAGGGCCGCGCCGAGCAGCACGGTGAACAGTCCGAGGCCGCCGAGCGAGGGCGGTGCCGTCGGTGTGCGGACGGTGGGTGTCGCGGTGGTTTCGGTCACGGTGACAGACTGCTCCCGCGCTCAGGCAGGTACCAGAGTGTTCTTATCCTGGTAGAAGCAGTACCTGGAAACAGGGTCCGGGCGGCGGCAGGCTTGGAGGTATGACGACCATGGTCCAGGAGACCCCGCAGCGGCGCGATTCGCAGATCCGGCGGCACGAGCTCGCCACCTTCCTGCGCAGCCGCCGTGAGCGGATCACGCCGGAGCAGGTGGGGCTGCCGCGTGGTCGCCGGCGGCGTACGCCCGGGCTGCGGCGCGAGGAGGTCGCCCAGCTCTCCGCCGTCGGCGTCACCTGGTACACCTGGCTCGAACAGGCCCGCGACATCCAGGTCTCCGAGCAGGTCCTCGACGCCCTGGCCCGCACCCTGCTGCTCGACGCGAGCGAGCGCGCCCACCTCTTCCAGCTGGCCGGAGCCGTCGACCCCACGCCCGCCGCGAGCTGCCCGGTCCTCTCGCCGCCGGTGCAGGAGCTGCTGACCGCCCTGGACCCGATCCCGGCGTTCATCCAGAACAGCCGCTACGACATCCTCGCCTACAACCGCACCTACGCCCGCCTCCTGGGCGACCTCGACGCCGTACCGCCCGAGGACCGCAACCTCATGCTCCTCATCTACACGAACCCGCAGTGGCGTTCGGCGGTCGTCCACCTCGACGAGGTCATGCGCGTGATGGCCGCCAAGCTGCGCGCCTCCCTCGCCTCCCATCTCGGCGAACCCGCCTGGAAGATGATGCTCAAGCGGCTGACGGCGGAGTCACCGGAGTTCTGCGAGATCTGGCAGCGCTACGAGGTGATCGGCTCCCGCAGCAAGACCAAGGAGTTCCGCAACCCGTACGTCGGCCCGCTCACCCTCGACCACACCGACCTGTGGCTCGCCCCGGACCTGGACTTCCGCATGGTGACGTACGTCCCCGCCGACGAGGAGACACGCGAACGCCTGGAGAAGCTGTACGCGTTCGCCGTCGCCGAGTCACCCTGACCGTGAACCAGGGCCTGTCCGGCCCTAACCCGCCTGCGCCGGGGCGACCTCGGTTGCTTCCCGGACCTCCGTTGTCTCCAGGCGGCGGGCCGTGCGTTCGGCCGTGCGGCGGGCCCACTGACCCGAGGTCAGGGCGCCCAGTACGAGGACCGCCAGACCGCAGCCGGCGATGATCCACCAGCCGGGCTGGGCCGCCGACACGAAGACGTCCTTGTACGACGACGCGCCCACCCCCGCCGCCAACACCGCGCCGATCACGGCGACGCCCAGCGTCTGCCCGAGCTGGCGGCTGGTCGAGGCGACCGCGGCGGCCACGCCGGCCTGGGCGCGGGGCATGCCGGAGACGGCGGTGTTGGTGATGGGGGCGTTCACGAAGCCGAAGCCGATGCCGAAGAGGACGTACCCGAGGAAGAGCGTGGTGTCGGACGTCTCGGCCTCGAACGCGGCGAACAGGACGCCGCTCACCGTCATCGCCAGGCCCGCGATCACGAGGGAGATACGCGGGCCGCGGTTGCCGACCAGGCGGCCGGAGAGCGGCGCGCACAGGAAGGTCGGGACGGCCATCGGGAGCATCCACAGGCCCGCGTGCAGGGCGTCCAGGCCACGCACGTTCTGCAGATACAGCGTCGAGAGGAAGAGGAAGCCGCCGAGCGACGCGAACGCGCTGATCGCGATCACCGTGGCCCCGCTGAAGGGTGCCGAGCGAAAGAAGCGCAGGTCGATGAGGGGTTCGTCGCGCCGGGGCTCGTACCACAGGAGGCCGATCAGGGCGGCGAGCGCGAGTGCGGCGAGGGGGAGGATCTTGGTGATGCCGGAGGCCGGGGCCTCGATGATCGCGTACGTCAGCGAGCCGAACAGGGCGATCACCAGGATCTGGCCGACCGGGTCGGGGCGGCGGGCCTTGGGGGCGCGGGACTCGGGGATGTAGCGGAGGGTGAGGAGCAGGGCGGCCACGCCCACCGGGATGTTGACCCAGAAGATCGAGCGCCAGCCCACGGAGTCCACGAGCAGCCCGCCGACCAGCGGCCCGGCCGCCATCGAGATGCCGACGACGCCACCCCACACGCCGATCGCGCGGGCGCGCTCACGCGGGTCGGTGAAGGTGTTGGTGATGATCGACATGGCGAC
Organism: Streptomyces sp. JLBG701; assembly: GCF_058544905.1. NCBI lineage: Bacteria > Bacillati > Actinomycetota > Actinomycetes > Kitasatosporales > Streptomycetaceae > Streptomyces > Streptomyces sp. JLBG701. The sequence continues at coordinate 3,833,425 of NZ_CM178588.1, read as the reverse complement.
CGGGTTCAGCATCGAGCCGCCGACCGCCTGCACCATGCGGAAGGCGACGAGCGCCTCCAGGTTCGGGGCGACGGAGCACAGGGCCGAGCCGATGGTGAAGACGACCAGGCCGGCGATGAAGATCCGCTTGCGGCCGATGCGATCCGCGGTCGAGCCGGCGAGCATCAGCAGGGCGGCGAGTACGAGGGTGTAGGCGTCGATCGTCCACTGGAGGCCGGCGAGGCTGGAGTTGAGGTCCTGCTGCATCGTCGGCAGGGCGACGTTCAGGATCGTGTTGTCGAGGCTCACGATCAGCAGGCTCATACAGCAGATCGCGAGAACCAGCATGCGGCGGCGATGGCTGAGCTCGGGCATGCGGACCATCGTACGCCGATTTCGATAGTGCGGCTAACTAATGACTTCCATCGAATCCGCCACACGGCACAATGGGGGGATGCCCACGCTCACGTCCACCATGAACTCGACCCTGCGGATCGGCCCGCACAACGTCCAGCCGCCCGTCGTCCTGGCCCCCATGGCCGGGATCACCAACGCGCCCTTCCGCACCCTGTGCCGGGAGTTCAGCGGCGGCAAAGGTCTGTTCGTGAGCGAGATGATCACGACCCGGGCGTTGGTCGAGCGCAACGAGAAGACCATGCAGCTGATCCACTTCGACGCGAGCGAGACGCCTCGCTCGATTCAGCTGTACGGGGTCGATCCGGCGACGGTGGGCAAGGCCGTGCGCATGATCGCGGAGGAAGGGCTCGCTGATCACATCGACCTGAACTTCGGCTGCCCTGTTCCGAAGGTGACGCGGAAGGGCGGCGGCTCGGCGCTGCCGTACAAGCGGAACCTGTTGCGGGCGATCCTGCGGGAGGCGGTGTCGGGCGCCGGGGATCTGCCGGTCACGATGAAGATGCGCAAGGGCATCGACGACGACCACATCACGTACCTCGACGCCGGGCGCATCGCTGTGGAGGAGGGCGTTACGGCCATCGCCCTGCACGGGCGCACTGCCGCCCAGCACTACGGCGGTACGGCCGACTGGGATGCCATCGCCCGTCTGAAGGAACACGTTCCGGAGATTCCGGTTCTCGGTAACGGGGACATCTGGTCGGCTCAGGATGCGGTGCGGATGGTGCGGGAGACCGGGTGCGACGGGGTTGTGGTCGGGCGTGGGTGCCTGGGGCGGCCGTGGCTGTTCGCGGACCTCGTGGCGGTGTTCGAGGGGCGCGACTCCGACGTCGCAGCGCCGACTCTTCGCGAGGTCGCGGACATCATGGTCCGCCATGCCACCCTCCTCGGCGAGTGGATCGGCGACGAGGCGCGTGGCGTCATCGACTTCCGTAAGCATGTCGCCTGGTACCTGAAGGGTTTCGCGGTCGGCTCGGAGATGCGTAAGCGGCTGGCGATCACGTCTTCGCTGGAGGAACTCCGGGGAGGCTTGGACGAGTTGGACCTTGACCAGGCTTGGCCTGTGGGTGCGGATGGGCCTCGTGGTCGGACGTCGGGTAACAACAGGGTGGTTCTGCCGGAGGGTTGGCTGAAGGATCCGTACGACTGCGCGGGGATCGGGGAGGACGCGGAGCTGGACACGTCCGGGGGGTGACGCCGGGTTTTTCTCGCCCCCGCCGCCCCTACCCGTCCCATCCCTGGGGGCTGCGCCCCCAGACCCCCGCTGTCGGCCCTGAACGGGCCTCGTCCTCAAACGCCGGACGGGCTGAAAAACTTAGCCCCTCCGGCGTTTGAGGAGCGGGGTCTGGGGCGGAGCTCCAGGGATGGGACGGGTAGGGGGGCGGCGGGGGCGAGGTAACCCGGCGTTGGTCAGTCCGCTGAAGGGTGTGGCGTCGAGCCGTACGCCGTAAGGAAGCGGTCTCGGAAGGCGCTCATTTTCCAGACCGGGGCGTTGTGGGCGGGCTTCAGGCCGTCCGTCCAGTTCCAGGATGCGATCTTGTCCAGCACCTTTGGGTCCTTGGCGACTATCGAGATCGGTACATCTCGGCTGGCCTTCGCGCCGCTCACGCGGGCGATCGGCTGATGGTCGCCGAGGAAGACGAGGACCGTGTCGTCGGTGCCGTAGCGCTCCAGCCACTGGGTGAGGCTGGTGACCGAGTACTGGATGGACTTGCCGTACTCCTGCTTGGACTTGGTGGAGTCGGTGACTATGTCCGCCGGGTTCTTGCCCGCCTTCTGGATGGCGTCGAAGATCGAGCCGTCGCCCAGGTCGTCCCAGTCGACCATCTTCGGGATGGGGGCCCACGGTTGGTGGCTGGAGGTGAGGATGATCTCCGACATCAGCGGCTTGTCGCGCTTCTTGCCGTGGACCTGCCGCTGGAAGGCCTCCAGGGTGTACTGGTCCGGCATCGTCGACCAGCTGAACTTCGGTCCCTGGTAGCCGAGTTGGAAGGCGTTGTAGACCTTGTCGAGGCCGTAGTACTTCTGCTCGGGCCAGCCTTTCTGGATACCCGGCATGACACCGACCGTGTCCCAGGCGCCGGTCTTCTGGAAGGCCTTGGTGAGGCTGAGGTGGTCGCTGGACATGACGGTGCGGTAGCGCTGCTGGTTGTCGATCCACAGGCCCGACATGGTGGTGGAGTGTCCCAGCCAACTGCTCCCGCCGTACGTCGCCGACGTGAGCCAGCCGCTCTTCGCCTGGAAGCCGGCCTTCGCGAGGGCCGCGTCACTCGTCTCCAGGGTCTGGTCCACACCCGGCGCGATCTCCGGATCCTCGATCGCGCTGCGGCCGTAACTCTCGATGAACGTGAAGATGACGTCCTTGCCCCGCAGATCGGGCACCAGCTCGGCCCCCGGCGTCGCCCCGAACGCGTCGGCCTTGGCCTGTTTCGCGAACGCCGCCTCGTCCCGCAACGTGTCCTGCACCCGCCGCGCCTGAATCGTGAGCGCACTCACCGCACGGTCCGACGCGAACGGCACCCCGGCGATCTGGAGCCCGACCGCCGAGCAGGTGATCCACACGGTCCCGGCGACGAGCGTGGCCTTGGTCGCCACCGGGGCGTTACGGGCGAGCAGGTCGCTCAGCCGGACCGTCGACAGGGCCATGACGACGAGCAGGAGGAGGACCAGGACGACCAGACCGACGGTCGCCGCGAGAGCCGTCGTCCCGCCCAGCGAGTCCGCCACGTACGCCTGCGCGTCGTCGAGCAACTCCCAGTCCAGGACGAGGTTGAAGCCCCGGCCTAGGTATTCCTGGAAGCCCATGTCGAGCAGGTTCAGTACGGTCAGCACCCCGAGACTCACCCCGGCCACCACCGCCAGCACCACCCGAGGCCGCCTCGGCAGCCACAACGCCAGCACGGCCCCGACGATCGCCTCCGCCGGCAACCGCGTGAACCGGTTGAGATGCAGCGCGCCGTAGGTGTTCGGCAGCAGCAGCGCGCCGAGGACGAGGACGGCCGCCAGGGCGGTGGTCGTCCACCGGAGGTTGCGGGCGGCGACAGGGTGCCGGGTGCGCCAGCTGCGCCAGTGGGCGAGCCGGGACTTGAGGGCAGATGGAGTGGGGGTGGGGGCGGGTAGTGCCTTGTCTTCGGACGTGGTCATCTCCGCCTCGACAGCGGCGGTCTCGTCCTTCGTGTCCGGCAGTTGACGATTGCGCGTGAAGACAGGCACCCGAAGGTCCTTCCGTGCTGGCCCGTGAAACGGAGCGGCGGGCCACGCTGGGGAGGCTGGGGACCCGCCGTCATGTCGTACGGCCGGTCCCAGGGCAGTGTTCAGCCACTACGCCCCACCGCTCGGCAAACACCGCGCAAACGCCTCGTCAACCAGACGGGACCAGTCAACTCCGGTGCACACCAGCGCCGCTAAGGGGCGCGGGGAACTGCGCGACCAGCCCCCACCGGCCCGGCGCCCAAACGACTACGCCCCGCCCACCGCAGTAAGCAGCGCCAACGGAGCGGACGCCGACCGAGATTCCCGTACACACGCATGCGGATACGGCACCGGCTCTCCATGCGTATCCCGCCCATACCCCGCAAGCACTTCGGGCAGCCGATGCCCGGTAGCAGTCGCCGCATCCACCAGCGCGTGAGCGACCGTACGAGCCTCGTCATGCAGCCCATACCGCGCCAACCCCAGCGTGATCAGCGCGTTGTCATGCGGCCACACCGAACCCCGGTGATACGAGAGGGGGTGATACGCCGCCTGCCCGGACGCCAGCGTCCGCACGCCCCACCCGGAGAAGAAGTCCGGCTCCAGCAGCCGCCGGCCCACCAGCTCGCCGTACTCCTTGTCCAGCAGCCCCGACCAGAGCAGATGCCCGGCGTCCGAGGCCAGCGCGTCGACCTGGTTGCCGTCGCCGTCCAGAGCGAGGGCCGGGAAGGAGTGATCCCGCATCCAGAAGTCCCGCTGGAAACGGTCGCGCAGATCGCCGGCCGCCTGCTCAAGGAGGGCCGCGTAGACCTCGTCGTCCCACACCGTACGGGCGACGTGCGCGGTGCGGCGCAGGGCGTCGTACGCGTACCCCTGGGCCCCCGCCGCCATCACCGGGCCGCTTGCGCGGGTGCCGTCGGCCGAGCAGATGGCGCCGGGGGAGTCCTTCCAGTTCTGGTTGGCGAGGCCGCCCTGGTCGGCTCGGTAGACCAGATAGCCGCGGGAGGTGAGGCCGCCGTGGTCGAGCATCCAGTTGACGGCGGCGCGGGCGTTGGGCTCAAGGCGGCGGGCCAGTGCCGTGTCGCCGGTGTGTTCGACGTACGCCCCGAGGAGGACGAGGAAGAGCGGGGTCGCGTCCACCGAGCCGTAGTAACGGCCGTACGGCACCTGCCCGAAGTGCGCGAGCTCACCGTGCCGCACCTCGTGCACGATCTTGCCGGGCTGGGCGACCGAGTCCGCGCCGACGTCGGTCGCCTGGGTCGCGGCGAGCGCGGGGAGTGTGGCTGCGGCCAGTTGGGGGCGGTACGGGAGCGAGAACAACGAAGTCAGCAGCGCATCCCGACCCAGCAGGGTGAGGAACCATGGAGCCCCCGCCGCCGGGACGCGGACCTCCTCGCCGTCCAGGCCCTTCGCCGGGACCTGGAGCGAGGCGAGGTCCGACAGGCCGCGGGCGCAGGCCGCCGCCAGCTCGGGCCAGCCGGTCGGGAAGGCCACGCCCTCCACGAACTCGCCCTCCAGGGCCAGGAGTTGTTCGTTGAGCGCGGCGGGGGAGCTGGGCACACGCAGGGTCCGCTTGTCGCCGTGCGGGCGGGCCATGACGCGCAGGGCCAGCTCGGCCGTGCCGTGCGGTTCCAGGTCCAGGGTCCAGACGAGGCGGCGGGCGCCCGTGCCCGTCTCCTCTACGCCGTCCGGCGCGGGATCCGCCGTCACTGTGGTGACGGACCGCCACTCGCCTCGCTGGTATCCGAACTCCACGCCGTCGTCGAGGACTTGGCGGGTTCGGGTGGCTCCTATTTTCGTGTACGTGCGGTGGTCCGAGCGCAGTTCGAACTGGTCAGTGAAGTCGGCGTCCACGGTGAGCGCGATGCGGACCGTCGTCGGCACCGGGCGGTTGCTGGTCACCCGGAGCGACTCGACGAACGCCCCGTCGCCGACGGCCTGTTCACGGAAGAGCGTGTAAGCGGGCGGCTCCTGGCGCCCGCCGCGCGGGACGAGCACACAGCGTGCGGTGTCCCCGTCCGCGACCGGCGAGAGCGCCTCGGGCACCGCGCCGTCGACGGTCAACTGCCAGCGGCTCAGGTGCCGGGCGTCCCGCACGAATAATCCGTCCGGGGAACTGCCGCCCCGTACGCCGCTGATGTCGCCGCCGTCGCCGACGGCGGCGAACGTCCCGCCGTGCACGAGCAGATGATGCCGGTCCGTCATCCCCGGTCCCCTCCCTTGATCTCCGTGACGTCGCTTGTGCCGAACGTGAGCTGTTCGTGCATGGGCCGGTCGTGCAGCAGGTCGAGGGCCAGGGCCGCGGTCCAGCCGAAGCCGGTCGCGCCGCATGCCTCGCCGCTGTACGGGTCGACGTACTCCGCGAAACCGGAGGTGTCCGCGATGTCCAGCACCGCTTCCCGGAGCGCGTCGGCGCGGTCCCGCTCGCCGTGTGTCCGCAGCCCGCGCTCCACCAGCCAGCCGGTGTTGAACCAGGCCGGGCCGCGCCAGTAGCGGTGCGGGTCGAAGGCCTCGCCGAGCAGGTCGTAGCTGGGGACGAGCCGGGTGCCCTCCCCGAAGTGCGGTCCCGAGAGCGTGTTCACGAGGGCCGTGGCGATGTCGCGGGGGAGTGTGGGCAGGAGCAGCGGGATCAGCCCGGAGACGCTGCGCTCGGGGATGAGGGCGCCGCCGCGCACGTCACGGCAGAAGAACATCCCCTCGGCCGGGTCCCACAGGCGGTCGATGAGGACGCCCGTGAGCCGCTCCGCGCGCGCGTGCCGGGCCGTGCCGGTCGCGCCCAGTTCGCAGGCGATCCGGGCCAGCGCGTGCTCCGACGCGATGAGCAGGGCGTTGAAGGCGGGGTCCTCCACCGCGAACTCGCTCGTCCCGTCCGCGTAGTCGGCGTCCCGGTAGTCCGTCGCCAGGCGCACGTAACGGCCGTAGTCCAGGTCCGTGGGCCGGTCCTCGGGAGCCCCGTGGTCGAGGTCGGCGCGGCGGAAGGAGCGGGCCGGGGCGGGGGTGATGCGGGAGAGCGGGGCGTCCCAGCAGGGGCTGTTGTCCATACCCTGTTCCCAGGGGTGGACGACGGACGCGAGCCCGCCCCCGCCCAGGTCACGGCGGTGCAGCAGATACCGGTGCCAGGCGGCCAGCCGGGGGTACACCCGGGCGAGGAACCCGCGCGCGCGGGAGAGCCCCGGGTCGGCGCGGTGCACCAGCCAGGCGGCCAGTGCGTGGACCGGTGGCTGCACGATGCCGGACGTCTGTACGGTGCGCGGGGCGCCCGCAGCGCGCCCCGCGGTCGAGGAGCGCCAGAAGTCGGGGCTCGGGAAGTACGCGTCGAGCGGTACGGAGGGATTGAAGACGATGTGCGGGATACGTCCGTCGCCCCACTGGGCGTCGAGCAGCGTCTCCAGCTCCGTCTGCGCCCGCAGCGGCGACAGGTGCCGCAGGCCGATCGCGATGAACGCGGAGTCCCAGGACCACTGGTGCGGGTACAGACCGCGTGAGGGCACCGTGGAGCTGCCGGTCCAGTTGTCTTCGAGCACCCGAGCCGCCCTGACGTGCAGCGAATGTTTCGCCGAATGTGTCGTCGCGCCCGGATCGTATGCAATGCCCCCCGGGCCGGTCACCTCACCATGGGTGGGGAAAGGGGGTGAGGAAATGGTGCGTACGGGATTGAAGTGACCCGTGTCGCGGGCGGTGAGCTGGGTTGTGCGGTCCACTCAGGGCTCCCCGAAGACGTCCTGCCGATCGGTTCGGCTGTAGCTACCGTAGGGTTACGTCTATTTAACACGCAAAACTCAATATGTAATGCAAGCTTGAGAAACACAAGGGGGTGCGCATGGCCGGACGAGGGCAGGCGAGCGCCGGAGATCTGCTCGAACTGGTACGAAGCGGGCGGGCGACCACGCGCGGTGCACTCCAACAGGTGACGGGACTCTCGCGCGCGACCGTCGGACAGCGCCTCGACCGCCTCTTCCGCGCGGGCTGGCTGCGCGAGGGCGCGGGCGGGCCCGTGGACTCCCCGCTGGGCGGCCGTCCCTCCATCACCCTGGAATTCGACGACGACCACGCGGTCGTCCTCGCCGCCGACCTCGACACTCGGCACGCGCGCGCGGCGGTCCTCTCCCTCACCGGCGAGATCCACGCCGAGCACTCCGGCACGCTGGTGATCGAGGACGGCCCCGACGCCGTACTGGGCGAACTCGGCCGCTGGTTCGCCGAGCTCCTGGAGAAGGCCGGACACCGGGCGGAGGAGGTCTGCGGCATCGGCCTCGCGGTGCCGGGCCCGGTCGACAGCGACACCGGCCGCGTAGTGCAGCCGCCGATCATGCCCGGCTGGGACGGCTACGACATAAGGTCCCGCCTGGCCAGATCATTCACCGAGCACACCGGGGCCGGCCAGGTGGTGCCCGTGCTCGTCGACAACGACGCGAACCTCATGGCGTACGGCGAACAGCGCACCGCCTACCCGGACTGCTCCGCGTTCATGCTGGTCAAGGTGTCCACCGGTATCGGCGCCGGGGTCGTGGTCGGCGGCACCATCTACCGGGGCATCGACGGCGGCGCGGGCGACATCGGGCACATCAGGGTGGGCGCCGAGGCGCGGTGCCGTTGCGGTTCCTACGGCTGTCTCGCCGCCGTCGCGAGCGGCGGCGCCGTGGCGCGGCGGCTGGCCGAGGCCGGGATGCCGGCGGCGTCCGGCTCGGATGTGCGGGATCTGCTGGCGGCCGGGCATCCGGAGGCGACGGCGTTCGCGCGGGAGGCCGGGCGCAGTGTGGGGGACGTTTTGGCGACCGTGGTGACGCTGCTGAACCCCGGGGTTCTGATGATCGCGGGAGATTTGGCCGGAACCCCCTTCCTCACGGGCGTACGGGAGTTGCTGTACCAGCGGGCGCTGCCGCGCTCCACGGCCCGCCTGGAGGTGGTCACGTCGCTGCTCGGGGAGCGGGCGGGGCTGGTGGGGGCGGGTGCGCTGGTCGTTGAGTACTTGTACGCGCCCGAGCGGGCCGAGCAGCGGCTGCTCGCGTTGGGCATGTGACGTCCGCGTTTCCGTCCGGATACCCGTCCGCATGGTGAAATCCGGCCGGGTGTGGAAGCGTGATTCTCGCCACCTTTGATAGGGGTGGCGCTCAGGTGAGCGGATCTTGGGCGACTGCACTTCCCAAAGGGTGGCACTGAGTGCCATGCTTTGATCGTTCATCGATCGAACTCAGGCGTGCGGATTGACGCTCATTTGAGCAATGAACCCGTCTTGCGGCCCTTCCTGTGTTCAAGAAGTGAAAACATCCGGCGGCGACCGCTTGCCAAGCTTTGACTTTCGATCCACTGGCGGACGAGTGGTTACAGACGCATGACGTGCAAGTGGACGTACCCAGGCGCCTTCGATCTGGGTATGTTCCTGGCCGTCAGGGCAGCCGTCGAGTCCTCGAGGAGTCGAGACCCGTGTCGGAAAACAAAGAATCTCACGTAGCGAAGTTCGTTTACGACTTCACCGAGGGCAACAAGGACCTCAAGGATCTCCTCGGCGGCAAGGGCGCGAACCTCGCCGAGATGACGAACCTGGGTCTCCCGGTCCCTCCGGGCTTCACGATCACCACCGAGGCCTGCAAGACCTACCTCGACAGCGGCGAGGAGCCCGCGGCACTCCGTGACGAGGTGAGTGCGCACCTCGACGCCCTCGAAACGGCGATGGGCAAGAAGCTCGGCCAGGCCGACAACCCCCTCCTCGTATCGGTCCGTTCCGGTGCGAAGTTCTCGATGCCGGGCATGATGGACACGGTCCTCAACATCGGCCTCTCCGACAAGTCGGTCCAGGGCCTCGCCAAGCAGGCCGGCGACGAGCGCTTCGCCTGGGACTCCTACCGCCGGCTGATCCAGATGTTCGGCAAGACCGTCCTCGGCGTCGAGGGCGAGCTCTTCGAGGACGCGCTGGAGGCGGCGAAGGCGGCCAAGAAGGTCAACGTCGACACGGACCTCGAAGCGGCCGACCTCAAGAAGCTCGTCACCAAGTTCAAGAAGATCGTCAAGACCGAGGCCGGCCGGGACTTCCCGCAGGACCCGCGCGAGCAGATGGACCTCGCCATTCACGCGGTCTTCGACTCCTGGAACACCGACCGGGCCAAGCTCTACCGCCGCCAGGAGCGCATTCCCGGCGACCTGGGCACGGCCGTCAACGTCTGCTCGATGGTCTTCGGAAACCTGGGCCCCGACTCGGGCACGGGTGTGGCGTTCACGAGGGACCCGGCCTCCGGCCACCAGGGTGTGTACGGCGACTACCTGCAGAACGCCCAGGGCGAGGACGTGGTGGCGGGCATCCGCAACACCGTCCCGCTCGCGGAGCTGGAGGAGATCGACAAGAAGTCGTATGACCAGCTTATGCAGATCATGCAGACCCTGGAGAACCACTACAAGGATCTCTGCGACATCGAGTTCACCATCGAGCGCGGGCAGCTGTGGATGCTCCAGACCCGCGTCGGCAAGCGGACGGCGGGCGCGGCCTTCCGTATCGCCACGCAGCTCGTGGACCAGGGCCTGATCGACGAGGCGGAAGCCCTCCAGCGCGTGACCGGCGCCCAGCTGGCCCAGCTGATGTTCCCCCGCTTCGACGAGCACGCGAAGGCCGAGCAGGTCGGCCGGGGCATCGCGGCCTCGCCGGGTGCGGCGGTCGGCAAGGCGGTCTTCGACTCGTACACCGCTGTGAAGTGGTCGCGTTCGGGCGAGAAGGTGATCCTGGTCCGCCGCGAGACGAACCCGGACGACCTCGACGGCATGATCGCGGCGGAGGGCATCCTGACCTCGCGCGGCGGCAAGACCTCGCACGCGGCCGTTGTCGCCCGTGGCATGGGCAAGACCTGTGTCTGTGGCGCCGAGGAACTCGAGGTCGACACCAAGCGGCGCCGGATGACGGTCCCCGGCGGACACGTGGTGGAGGAGGGCGACGTCATCTCCATCGACGGCTCCTCCGGCAAGGTGTACCTGGGCGAGGTCCCGGTCGTGCCCTCCCCGGTCGTCGAGTACTTCGAGGGCCGGATGCACGCGGGCGCCCACGACGCCGACGAACTGGTCGAGGCCGTACACCGGATCATGGCGTTCGCGGACAGGAAGCGTCGTCTCCGTGTCCGGGCCAACGCGGACAACGCCGAGGACGCGCTGCGGGCGCGTCGCTTCGGCGCTCAGGGGATCGGCCTCTGCCGCACGGAGCACATGTTCCTGGGCGACCGGCGTGAGCTGGTCGAGCGCCTCATCCTGGCCGACACGGAGGCCGAGCGCGAGGAGTCCCTGAAGGAACTGCTGCCGCTGCAGAAGCAGGACTTCGTCGAGCTGTTCTCGGCGATGGACGGTCTCCCGGTGACCGTCCGCCTGCTCGACCCGCCGCTGCACGAGTTCCTGCCCGACATCACCGAGCTCTCGGTCCGTGTCGCGCTCGCGGAGTCCCGCCAGGAGCCGCACGAGAACGAGCTGCGCCTGCTGCAGGCGGTCCACCGGCTGCACGAGCAGAACCCGATGCTGGGCCTGCGCGGCGTACGCCTGGGCCTGGTCATCCCCGGCCTGTTCACGATGCAGGTACGGGCGATCGCCGAGGCGGCCGCCGAGCGCAAGGGCGCCAAGGGCGACCCGCGCGCCGAGATCATGATCCCGCTCGTCGGCACGGTCCAGGAGCTGGAGATCGTCCGCGAGGAGGCCGACCAGGTCATCGCGGAGGTCGAGGCGGCGACGGGTACGGAGCTGAAGCTGGCGATCGGCACGATGATCGAGCTGCCGCGCGCCGCCCTGACCGCCGGTCAGATCGCCGAGGCGGCGGAGTTCTTCTCCTTCGGCACGAACGACCTCACCCAGACGGTGTGGGGCTTCAGCCGGGACGACGTGGAGGCCTCGTTCTTCACGGCCTACCTGGAGAAGGGCATCTTCGGCGTCTCCCCCTTCGAGACGATCGACCGCGACGGCGTCGGCTCCCTGGTCAAACTGGCCGCCGAGGCGGGCCGCAAGACCCGCCCCGACCTCAAACTCGGCGTCTGCGGCGAACACGGCGGCGACCCCGAGTCGGTCCACTTCTTCCACGAGGTCGGCCTGGATTACGTCTCCTGCTCCCCGTTCCGAATCCCGGTGGCGCGTCTTGAGGCGGGGCGTGCGGCTTCGCAGTCGACGGGAAGCGACCACCGGTAGATCACCTGGCCGGCCGGTCTCTGCCGCCGGTCACAGACCCCGGAGCCGTCGTCCGTCCCCGACCCTCACCACCGATGGACGGCGGCTCCGGCGCACCGAGAGAGGACGGCACCCTGTGCGGGGGTGCCGTCCTTTCGCGTGGCCTACTCGCCGAGCTCGGTGAAGAGGGTCAGCTGTGCCTCGAAACGCGGGACGTTCCTCTTCCTTGCGCCACCGGCATCCTGTTGGCGCCCCGCTGCGGCTGGGGCGGCACCCCTGGTGGGGCACCGCCCCTCGCGCGTCCTCACTCGCAGGCCACGCCGTCCCCGTCCCGGTCCAGGTGGGAGCCGTAACCGGGGTCACCCCTGTACACAGGTGCGGCGCCGGCGGCGCGGGCCTCGGTGCAGTTGCTGTAGTAGACGCTGCCGGAGCCGCCGGAATCGCTGCCGCTGCCGCTGTCGTCGGAGTTGGAGCCTGTGTCCTCGGCGGGTTCGGCGGTGACGGTCTTGGTGACCTTGACGGTCTTTGTGGCGGTCACCGTCGGTGCCGCTTCCGGCTCTGCCGTTTCCGTCGTCGTGGCGGTCACCGTGACCGTCGGGACGGGCTTGGCGGACACCGGTCTTGCGGCGTCCGTCGTCGTGTCCTCGCCGCCGGTGCCTATGCCGACGCCGATGAAGAACACCAGCCCGAGCGCGGGCAGGACGTACCGCTTCCGGGCCCATCTGGGAGTGGGTCCGGAAGCGGGTTGCGGCGGCATGGGCGGAGTTGTGTACGGGTTGGTCATGTCGTCCCCCTGAGGCGTTACGCGAGGGGATGACCGTATTGCTGTGCTTGTAGTTGTGAAGGGGAAGTGTTCATTTCGTGACCGTCATGCAAGTGCTACGACCTGAACGGCCCCGTCACCTCGTAAGTGATCCCGCCCGACGAACTCCCGCTCGTCCCCCGCTGGCTGGAGAAGTACAGGCGGGTGCCGTCGGGGGAGAAGGCCGGGCCCGTGATCTCCGAGGACGACTGGCTGTCGATGCGGAGGAAGGGAGCGATCACGTCGTCCGGGGTGATGACGCAGATCTCCATGTTGCCGCCGTCCTCCGCCACGAAGAGGTCGCCGGAGGAGGAGCCGGTGATGTTGTCGACGCCGGTGAGGGGGGCGGTGCCGGAGGTGACGAGGGAGTCGTCGTACGCCAACTCGTAGGTGTTCGCCGTCAGGTTGAGCTGCCAGACCCTGTTGTCGCCCTTCGTCGTGAACCAGACCGTGTCGTTGGCGTAGTGGCAACCCTCGCCGCCGTTGAAGGACTTGGAGCCGGAGACCTGGGTGCGGGTGGTGGTGGGGGAGCCGTCCGGGTCTGGGATGGTCGTCCAGGAGTACGTTCCTGACGTGGCCGTTCCCGCCACCAGCACCTGGAGCGTGCCTGCGGACAGGTCTCCCCAAGTCGTCGGTACGAAGCGGTAGAAGCGTCCGTTCGTCTCGTCCTCGGTCAAGTAGACGACCTGCCGTACCGGGTCGGCCGCCGCAGCCTCGTGCTTGAAGCGGCCCATCGCCGGGCGCTGGACCGCCGCGTTCACGCCCCACGGGTCGGTCTCGTAGACGTAGCCGAGGGACACCTCCTCGCAGGACAGCCAGGTGTTCCACGGGGTCCTGCCGCCCGCGCAGTTCTGGCGGGTGCCGGACAGGATGCGGTACGCCGACGTGACCGTCCCCGCCGACGAGAACTTCACCGAGCTCACGCCGCCCGACGGGTTGATCTCCGAGTTGGAGACATAGATCCAGCCGCTGCCGTCGGCGTAACAGGCGCCGCCGTCAGGGGCGTTGTGCCAGGTGTACGACGTTCCGCTGACCGTCTGGCCCGAGCGGGCGATCACTCGGCTCGTGAAGCCGCTCGGGAGTCTGACGCCGTTCGCGTCCGGTGAGCCGAGCGCACCGTAGGGGCCTGTGCCGGGTTGGGCGGGGGCGGCGTACGCGGCGCCGCGCCACAGGGTGCCGCCGAGGACGGCCGAGGTGCCGCCGATGGCGGCCGCACGCAGGAGGGTGCGACGTTCCACTGTCGCTCCAGGGGTGTGCAGTGACAGCCCCGTCGCCGGTCGGCGGCGGGGTCGTGCGGTCAGGGACCCTAGTGGCGTGGAGTGGACATGTCATGGACGGTGGGTGACGGAGTGCCGCCTTTCGGTGGCTGGGATGCGGGGCCGACATGCGATCCGCAGGCCCCGGGCCCCGGCGTACGCTGGACAAAACCGTCCCCGGGACTTCGTGAGGGAGCCGTCATGGCGGGCTGGAGTGCGCGCGACATCCCCGACCAGAGCGGACGCGTCGCCGTCGTGACGGGGGCCAACAGCGGGATCGGGTACGTCACCGCGCGGGAACTGGCCCGCAAGGGGGCGCGAGTTGTCCTCGCCTGTCGGAGCGAGGCTCGGGGGAATCAGGCGGCCGACCGGCTCGTCGCCGAAGTGCCCGGCGCCACCGCCCAGTTCGCTCGGCTCGACCTCGGAGACCTGGGCTCCGTAAGGGAGTTCGCGGACAGCTTTCCGTACGATCGACTCGACCTCCTCGTCAACAACGCCGGGGTGATGGCGCTGCCGTACGGGATCACGGCGGACGGGTTCGAGACGCAGTTCGGCGTCAATCACCTGGGGCACTTCGCCCTCACCGGACTGCTGGCGCCCATGCTGCTCGCCGCGCCGCCGGGAGCGCGGGTCGTGACCGTCTCCAGCTTTATGCACGCCCTCGCCAACATCGACATCGACGACCTCAACAGCGAACACCGGTACCGGCGTTGGACCGCGTACGCCCGCTCCAAGACCGCCAACCTGCTCTTCACGCACGAGCTGGCGCGCAGGCTCGCGGCGACCGGCGCGGACGTCGTGGCCGCCGCGGCGCACCCGGGGTACGCCGACACCAACCTCACGACCGCGGCCCCGGCGATGACGGGACGCCGGGGCACCGAGCGGCTCATGGAGTTCGCCAACCGGGTCGTCGCGCAGCCGACAGAGGCCGGCGCCCTGCCCGCGCTGTACGCGGCGACCGCGCCCGACGTACGCCCCGACTCCTTCACCGGCCCGTCCTTCGCGATGTGGCGCGGCGCCCCCGCACCGTCCTGGCGCGCATCCTGGACTCTCAACGATGCGATGGGGGAACGGCTCTGGGCCGCCTCCGAACAGCTCACGGGGATTACGTACGAGGCCCTGAAGGTCTGACGACCGTCACGGGGCTGTGGCATGTGTCGTGCTCCTTGCCGTATGGGCGGCGGCTCTGTGTTGCGGGCCTCTGTGCCCGGTGCGACGGTGTTCGAGGGGGCGATGCCGACGGCCTGGGACGGCCCGCAGGCAACGGCACTACGCGTCGACACACGACTGAACCGCGCTCCCTCATGCTCGGAGCCGGACCGGCCGTGAATCGGCGCGCGTCCAAGGAAAGGGGGGAGTGCACAGAAACAGGAAGCGGGAAATTCAATGGCGAACGGACCCATGGACAGGCGCGCCTTCGGCGAGCAGCCCGATCGGCCCAATGGCCCCTTCACGGGCCAGACCTCGGAGTACACCGGTCGGTACGTGGTACTGCTCGACCCGAGCGACCAGGAGAGCGGACTGAACGCACTGCGTTCCTCCGCCGACATCGCGTCCGTCGAAAGAGTCCGAGGAACCGAGGCCGCCAACGTTGCCGAACTCCTTGAGCGCCCCGACGTCTCGGTGCTCTTCGAGGAACTCGGCGCCGCCGTCGTCGAGGTGCGGCCCGAGCAGCGCCACGCGCTGGTGACCACGGCCGAGCGGGAATCCTCGATCATCGCGGCGGAGCCGGAGCGTATGGTCTACGCCTCGCCGATCACCGCCCCGCAGCAGGCGCCGACCGAGTTCTTCCCGGCCTACCGCAGCGACGAGGAAGTGGTGGCCCGCCACACCACCGCCGAAATCGCCGCTGCCCATGGCCCGGCCTGGGACGAGCAGAACTGGACCTGGGGCCTGCAGGCGATCCGGGCCAACCTGTCCAGCCTGACCGGACGCGACGTGAAGATCGCCGTCCTCGACACCGGCGTGGACACCGACCACCCGGACTTCGCCGGTCGCATCGAGGCGACGGTCTCCTTCGTGCCCGGCGAGACCGTCGAGGACGGCAACGGCCACGGCACGCACTGCATCGGCACCGCCGCCGGTCCGGCCCACCCCCAGCAGGGCGGCCCCCGCTACGGTGTGGCCTGCGAGGCCCGGATCCTCGCGGCGAAGGTGCTCGACAACACGGGCATCGGCACCGACGGCCAGATCCTTGCGGGCATGGCCTGGGCAGTCGCCCGCGGCGCGCGGGTGATCTCCATGTCGCTCGGCGCTCGGGTCCGGCCGGGTGAGCTCTTCCCGCAGACGTACGAGCAGCTGGCCCAGCGCGTGCTCAAGCGCGGGACGCTGATCGTCGCTGCCGCGGGCAACGACAGCAACCGGCCCCCGACCATCGTGCCCGTCAGCCGGCCCGCCAACTGCCCCTCGATCCTCGCGGTGGCCGCGCTCGACAAGGCACTGACGACGCCGTTCTTCTCCAACGGCGGCATCAACGGCCAGGGTGGCGAGGTCAACATCGCCGCGCCCGGCTGGCAAGTGATCTCGGCCGCCCCTGGCGGCGGGTCCCAGCTCATGAGCGGCACCAGCATGGCCACGCCGCACGTAGCGGGCGTCATCGCACTGCTCGCCCAGGCGAACCCCAACGCTTCCGCCGCCGAACTCAAGGCCAGTCTGCTGGCCGGTGCGTTCCCGCTGACGCAGCCCCTGAGGGACGTCGGCGAGGGTCTGCTCCAGGCGCCGTGAGCGAGTCGTCCCAGTCCGAGCCGGTCGGGGTCATCCTCGCGGTCGACCCCGACCGGTTCGCGGAAGTGGTCGAGGCCCTGCAGCGGGCCGGGCTGACGGTGACGGGCGAGCAGCCGATCCTCGGCACGCTCTCCGGCACCGTCGCGGAGGACCGGATACCGGCCTTGGAGGCGGTCGACGGTGTCGATTCCGTCGACCGGGAGCGCACCATCCAGCTCCCGCCGCCCGACTCCCCGATCCAGTGATCCCGAGAAGGACGCCCCGGCCCCGAGCCCGGGGCGTCTTTCTCCCGGAGCCCGATCCTGTGCGTCACAGTGAGCCGCCGCTGTCGACCACCAGATCTGTGCCGACGACGGACGCCGCGTCGTCGGAGGCCAGGCAGAGGACGGCGGCCACTTCCTCCGTGGACGAGATGCGGTCCAGCGGGAGCGTGGCCTGTGCGCGGTGGGCGAGGTCGGTCTCCGTCTCGCCAGGGCGCAGTGACATGGGTGTGTCGACCGCGCCGGGGCTGACCGCGTTGCTGCGGACGCCGTCGCGGATGTGGTCGAGGGCGGCGCCCCTGGTGAGGACCGAGACGGCGGCCTTGGTGGCGGAGTACACCCACCTGCGAGAGCCTACGAAGCCCGCACCTCGTACGTCGCGACGCTCACCGTCTCGTCGTCCAAGCACTGCCCGCTCTCCAGGTCGAAGCGCTGCTTCAGGAGCGGTGAAGCCACGAACGGGCGGCCCTGGTGGGTGCCCGTCAGGCCGCGGGAGAGGACCGCCGCGCCGCCGAACGGGTCGCGGTTGTCGATCGCGTACAGGGTGCCGGAACGGTCGCGGAACAGGGCGACCTGGCGGTCGTCCGGCAGCAGGGCGGCCACGCCCCGGCCGGGCAGCAGCTGGTTCAGGTCGCAGACCGTGAACCACCCGTCTTCCAGCCGGAGTTGGATCTTCAGGTCCGTGGTCTCGGGTGCCAGGGTCATCGCTGGGCGCTTCCTTCCAGGGGACGCTGGCCGATGGTCAGCAGTGGCAGGTCGGGCTTGATCTGGTCGCGCTCGGGGACGAAGCCGACGACCGGGTCCGGGGTGTCCGGGGCGTTGACGAAGGACACGAACCGGGCGAGCTTCTCGGGGTCGTTGATGGTCGTCGCCCACTCGTCGCGGTAGTGCGAAACGTGGTCCGCCATCAGGGACTCCAGCTCCTCGCAGATGCCGAGGGAGTCCTCCACCACCACGTCACGGACGTGGTCCAGGCCGCCCGGGAGCCGCTCCAGCCAGGTCGAGGTGCGCTCAAGGCGGTCGGCGGTGCGGATGTAGAACATCAGGAAACGGTCGATCAGGCGGACCAGTTCGGCGTCGCTCAGGTCCTGGGCGAGCAGGTCGGCGTGGCGCGGGGTGGCGCCGCCGTTGCCGCCGACGTACAGGTTCCAGCCGGCCGCGGTGGCGATGATGCCGAAGTCCTTGGACTGGGCTTCCGCGCACTCGCGGGCGCAGCCCGACACGGCCGACTTGAGCTTGTGGGGGGAGCGCAGGCCTCGGTAGCGCAGCTCCAGGTCGATCGCCATGCGGACGGAGTCCTGGACGCCGTAGCGGCACCAGGTCTGGCCGACGCAGGACTTCACCGTGCGCAGCGCCTTGCCGTACGCGTGGCCGGACTCGAAGCCCGCGTCCACCAACCTCGCCCAGATCAGCGGTAGTTGTTCCACCCGCGCGCCGAACATGTCGATCCGCTGGCCACCCGTGATCTTCGTGTAGAGGCCGAAGTCGCGGGCGATCTCGCCGATCACGATCAGGCCCTCGGGAGTGATCTCACCGCCGGGGATGCGCGGGACGACCGAGTACGAGCCGTTCTTCTGGAGGTTGGCGAGGAAGTGGTCGTTGGAGTCCTGGAGGGAGGCCTGCTCGCCGTCCAGGACGTAGCCGCTCGCGCCGATCGTCGGGGCGAGGGAGGCGATGATCGAGGCGACCGCCGGCTTGCAGATCTCGCAGCCGTCGCCGCCCTTGGCGCCGTCCCGGCCGTAGCGGTCGAGCAGGTCCTGGTAGGTGTTTATGCGCAGGGCGAGGACGATCTCGTAGAGCTCCTCGCGGGTCTGCGAGAAGCAGCCGCACAGGCCCTTGTCGACCTCGACGCCGCTGGCCTCCAGCTCGGCGGTGACGAGCTGGCCGAGGACCTTGACGCAACTGCCGCACGTCGTACCGGCCTTGGTGCACTTCTTCACCTCGGGCACGGTGGTGCAGTTGTGCTCGGTGACCGCGCCGCGGATCGTGCCCTTGCGGACGTTGTTGCAGGAGCAGATGATCGCGTCGTCCGGCAGCGCGGTCGGGCCGAGCTGGACGGACTCGCCGGCCCCTGCGGGCAGGACGAGCGACTCGGGGGAGACCGGCGGGACCGAGCCGGTGAACGCCTTCAGCGTGCCGTACGCCTCCGCGTCGCCGACCAGGATGCCGCCGAGCAGCGTGCCGTCGCGGCCGATGACCAGCTTCTTGTACAGGCCCGAGCGGGAGTCGGAGTAGACGACGTCGAGACAGTCCTCGGTGGCTCCGTGCGCGTCGCCGAAGGACGCCACGTCCACGCCGAGCAGCTTCAGCTTGGTGGAGAGGTCGGCGCCGGTGAAGGACGCCTCGTCGGCGGCGATGGTCGCGGCGGCCGTCTCGGCCTGCTCGTAGCCGGGGGCCACCAGGCCGTACACGCGGCCGTCCGAGGCCAGCGCGCACTCGCCGATCGCGAAGACGTGCGGGTCGGCGACGGTACGGCACTGGTCGTCGACGCTGATGCCGCCGCGCTCGCCGACCGTCAGTCCGCAGTCGCGGGCCAGCTGGTCGCGGGGGCGGACACCGGCGCTGAACACCACCAGGTCGGTGGCGAGTTCGGAGCCGTCGGACAGCTTCATGCCGGTGACCGCGCCGGCCTCGTCGACCACGATCTCTTGCGTGCCCACACCCGTGTGGACGGACAGGCCCATGTCCTCGATGGTGCGCAGCAGCGCGGCGCCGCCGCCCTCGTCGACCTGCACCGGCATCAGGCGCGGCGCGAACTCGACGATGTGGCTGGTGAGTCCGAGGCCCTTCAGCGCGCCCGCGGCCTCCAGACCGAGCAGACCGCCGCCGACCACGGCACCGGTGGTGCGGGTCTTCGCGTACTCCTCGATCGCGAGGAGGTCCTCGATCGTGCGATAGACGAAGCAGCCCTCGGCGTCCTTGTTGGGGACGGGCGGCACGAAGGGGTACGAGCCGGTGGCGAGGACGAGGGTGTCGTACTCGAAGACCTGGCCGGACCTGGCCGTGACCTTCTTCGTCTCGCGGTCGATCGTCTCGGCCGGGTCGCCGACATACAGCTCGATGCCGTGGTCGTTGATGAACTCCATGTCGGTCATGGAGAGTTCCTCGGGTGTCTTGCCCGAGAAGTACGAGGTGAGCTGGACGCGGTCGTAGGCCGGGCGCGGCTCCTCGCACAGGACGACCACGCGGTGCGTGGCGGTCATGCCGCGCTCGGCGAGCGCTTCGAGGAAGCGCTGGCCGACCATGCCATGGCCGACGAGCACGATCGTGGGGGTGGCCCCCAGGGTGGCGGTCATGAGGAGCCTCCATCGTTGGTGAGCAGGTGAAGCAGCGGGGCACCGGCGGCGGGGAGCGGCTCTGCTCCCTCCCAGGCGCGGGCGAGTGCGCCGACGGTGCCCAGTTCGCCGACGAGAACCCCGCCGACCAGGCGGTCGTCGCGGACGACGACTCTGCGGTACGTGCCGCGGGTGGCGTCGGCGAGCTGGATCACGTCGTCGCCGGGGCGCGCCTCGGGCTCGCCGAAGGCGGCGAGGTCCAAGGACGCCTGTCCGGCGAGCGTGAGGCGGGTCAGGGCCCGGGTGCCGGTGTAGCGGGCGGTGGCGTCGCCCGCGTCACCGGCCAGCAACTCGGCCAGGACGTCGGCCTGTTCGAGCGCGGGGGTGGCGAGCCCGTAGACGTTGCCGTCGTGCTGGGCGCAGTCGCCGAGGGCTCGGATGTGCGGGTCGGACGTACGCAGTTCGTCGTCGACGATGACGCCCTTGCGGACGGCGAGTCCGGTGATCTGCGCGAGGCCCACGCGCGGGTGGACCCCGCAGGCGAGGACGACGAGGTCCGCGTCGAGGGCGTAGCCGTCGGCCATCTCGACCGAGCGGACCGCGCCACCCACGCAGCGCACATCGCGCACCCGGCACTCGGTGTGCACCTCGACGCCGAGGTCCTTGAGGTGCCGCAGCACCAACTTGGAGGCCCCCGGGTCGAGTTGGCGCTCCATGAGCCGTTCGCTCTGCTGGGCGAGGACGACCTGCGCGCCGCGCATGGCGAGCGCGCGGGCCGCGGACACGCCGAGGAGCCCGCCGCCGATGACGACCGCCCGCACTCCCGGCCGTACGGCCTTGGAGAGCCCGAGGCAGTCGTCCATCGTGCGGAACGCGTGGACGCCTTCGGGGAGTTCGCTCTGCCCGGTGGTGAACAGGCCGCGCAGCGGCGGCAGTACCGGGTTCGACCCCGTGGCCAGCACCAGCGTGTCGTATGCGATCACCGAGCCGTCCGCGCACGTCACACGCCGCGCGGCGCGGTCGATGCCGGTGACCCGGGCACGCGTCAGCTCCGCCGGGGCCGGGAGGGCGATCACCTCGGGCGCGTAGCGGCCGGCCAGCACCTCGGCCAGCAGCACCCGGTTGTAGGGGCTGTGCTCCTCCTCGCCCACGACCAGCGCGGACACGCCGAGCTCACCGAGCCGCCGGGCGAGCCGCACGCCCGCGAGGCCGGCGCCGATCACCACCACACGCGTATTCGAGGTCATGCCTAGGAGCGTGCGGTGCCGGTGTTACCCGGCCGCATCACGTCTGTTTCCCGGGGGGAACGCTGCCCTCAGCGGGGGCCGGGCGGAGGTGTGAGGGTTTCGCGAGCGGGCGGGGGGAGCGCTGTGAGGTCGGGGCGCGATCGGCCGAAAACACGGTTTCCGTGCAGGGGCCATCGTCTACGGACCTGATCACCGGCTCCGTCCTGAAGGGTCAGCCCCGGTCTTCGAAATAGTGGCCCTCCTCCAGGTCCGCGATGAGCCCGACCTGCCCGGGATGCCAGTCCAGCCACTTCTGGGTCAGGGCGCTGGAGGCCGGTACGTCCAGGGAGAAGAAGCCGCCGAGCCAGCCGAAGTGGGTCAGAGCCTCCTCGCGGGGAACGGCGGTCACCGGCAGGTTCAGGTGGCGGCCGATGACCTCGGCGATGTCGCGGGTCGGTACGCCCTCCTCGCCGACCCCGTGCAGCCGTGTGCCCGCGGGCGCCGACTCCAGGGCCAGCCGGAACAGGTGCGCGGCGTCGAGGCGGTGGACGGTGGCCCAGCGGTTGGAGCCGTCGCCCGGGTAGGCGGCGACGCCCTTCTCGCGGGCGATGTCGATGAGGCGCGGGACGAAACCGTGGTCACCGCGGCCGTGCACCGACGGGGGCAGCCGTACCACCGAGGCGCGCACTCCCCGCTCGGCCATCGCCATCGCCGCGACCTCGGAGGCCAACCGGTGCGCCATGGGCAGGCTGGGATCTGCCACGCTCTCCTCCGTCGCGACGCCGCCCGGCAGGAGGGCAGTGCCGGAGGCCATGACGAAGGGTCGGCCGGACTCCGCCAGCACCTCGCCGAACGTCTCGACGGCCCGTAGATCCGTCCGGGCGGCGGCCGGGAAGTCGACGAAGTCGTGGATGAACGCGGTGTGCACCACCCCGTCCGACGCGGTGGCCCCAGCGCGCAGACTGTCGAGATCGTCGAGGTCACCCCGGTGCACCTCGGCCCCGGCCTCCTTCAACGACACGGCGGACCGGTCCGACCGGGCGAGCCCGAGGACCTCGTGCCCCGCGCCGAGCAGCTCACGAACGACGGCGGACCCGATGAAGCCGGTCGCGCCGGTGACGAAGACACGCATGGTGCACTCCTTCTAGGACTTCTGCGGCACTCACTTCTGGTGAGTGAGTCCACGGTGCGTGCCGGGAGGGCTCCGGGTCCAAGACCTGTTTCGTAGTCAGCAATACGTATCAGGCATCACCACAGGTCACGCCCACATTTCGCGGGTGAGTGGGCCAGCGGTTCCGATACAGTTGAGGCATGCCGGAATCAGCCTCTTCGTCGCCCCCGGCGGACCTCGATCTCCGCCTCGTCCGGTACTTCACGGTCGTAGCCGAGCAGCGGCACTTCGGCCGGGCCGCCGAGGCCCTCCGGATCGCCCAGCCGTCCCTGAGCCGGCAGATTCGCCGCCTCGAACAGCAGCTGGGCGCCCGGCTCCTGGACCGCACCCCGCAGGGCAGCACGCTCACCGAGGCCGGGGAGGTCTTCCTGCCCCAGGCCAAGGCGCTGCTGCGGTCTGCCGGCCGGGCCGCGGCCGCCACCCGGGCCGCCGCGCAGCCCCGCCGCATCACCATCGGGTTCACCGCGAACCTCATCGTCACCGAGGCCGTACGCGAGCTGCGCCACCGCAACCCGGACGCCGACGTACGCACCCTGCACCTGGGCTGGACCGAACAGCGCGCCGCCCTGCTCGACCACCGGGTGGACGCGGCGGTGGCCCGGCTGCCGTTCCCGACCGACGGGCTGCACGTCACGGTCCTCTACGACGAACCCCGGGCGCTGCTGGTCCCCCGCGACCACCGCCTGGCCGGCAAGGAGTCCGTCACCCTCGACGACATTGCGGACGAACCCATGCCCCGGGTACCCGACGCGGCCTGGAACAACTTCTGGCGCGTCGACCCGCGCCCGGACGGCCGCCCGGCACCCGACGGTCCCCTCGTCAAGGATGTGGAGGACAAGCTCGAACTCGTCGCCGCCGGGGAGGCCGTGGCCATCGTCCCCTCGGGCGGCCTGCGGGTCGCCAACCTCCGCCCGGACCTCACCACGGTCCCGCTGGAGGGCGTCGAGCCGTGCCACGTCGTACTGGCGACCCGCGCCGACGACGACAACCGCCTGCTCGCGGCCTTCCTCAAGTGCGCGCAGACCCACCTGACCAGTCCGGACGTGCCGAGCTGAGGCGCCGTGTCTCAGCTGCTCACCGGCTGCCGGTGAGATGCGCGAAGACGACGACGTTGCCCTGATAGCCGGTCGTACGGGAGTAACCGCCACCGCACGTGATCACCCGCAGCTCGGGCCGCTTGGCCGCCCCGTACACCTTCTCGTCGGGGAAGCGCTCGGCCTCGTACACCTCGACCGCGTCGACGGTGAACAGCGCCTCGCCGCCGTCGCGCCGGTCCACCTCGATGGTGCTGCCCTTCTTCAGGGCGCCGAGGCCGTAGAAGACGGCGGGGCCGTCGGCGTTGTCGACGTGGCCGGCGACGATGGCGGTGCCCGTCTCGCCGGGGGTGGTGCCGGCCTCGTACCAGCCGGCGAGGTTCTTCTTCGCGGCGGGCGGGACGTCGAGGCTGCCGGTGGGGGTGAGGCCGAGGCCCATCAGGGGTGCGTTCACGTGGATGGCGGGGATGCGGATGCGGTCCGGCGGGGAGGGCGGGAGCGCGGGCGCGGCGGCGACGTCCGTGCGGGCGCCCGTGTGCGCCTCGGCGGCGGACGGCTGCGGCGGGGCGTGCGTCTCCACGCCGCCGCGCAGCAGCCACGCGCCGGAGCACAGGGCGCCGACGGTGACGGTCGCTATGGCGATGTTCGCCGTGCTTACGTTGCTGAATCTGCGCACGCGAGCCTCCTGGGCCTCCTAGGGCTTCCTGGGGGAACCCTGTTTCCCCCTCCGGGCCGCGAGGGGCGTCGGACCCGGAGGGGGAAGGGACTTGCGGTACCGGCGGACGGACAGCGGAGGGTGTCCGTCAGATCCCGTCGCCTCTCGCCCGGCGATGCAGGAGCCAGGTACCGCCCGCGGCGGCGACGGCGAGAGCCGCCACGCCGGCCGCGGTCTGCACGGGGTCGGGGCCCAGAGCGCCGCCGACCCCCGCCTTGACACTTCCTCGCGGGCGCACCTGTTCGCGCATGGAGGTCAGCGTGACCATCAGGTCTCCGGTGACCTTCCGCCCGCCCTCGGCGCACGTCGCGACGATCTCGTACGTCCCCGGCTGCGCGCTCGGCGGCACCCTGAACTGCCCGATCGCGTCGCCCTCGTGGGTACTGGGCGCCAACGTGAACGAGCCGGCGCCGACCGCGCTGGCGTCCCCCTGCGCACTCCCGTCGTCCCCGCACGCCGCCGTGTTCACGGAGACGGTTCCGCCCGGCACGACCGAGGACGGATACACCTCCAGGCTGCCGCCCACCGCACCGTACGCGGGCGCGGCGACCAGCCCCGCGGCGGCGACGGCCAGCGCGGTACCGGTCAGCGAACGGGCGGTACGTCGCATGGTGCTCCTTCGAGCTTTGGTGGGGGAACGGTTCTGCTCTTCCGAGGTAAGTGGCACAAGGGCGCACGCGCTTCCTGAGGGTGCGTCAGAAATAGGGTGAATGGGTGTCGTCGTAAGGCCGCCGGGGCGGGGTGATGACGCTGTTTCGGCAGGTCATCGGGGGGATGTGGGCGGGTCGGGGAAAAGAACCCGAAGGGGGTGGGGTGAGGGTGTGAACGGGTGACCGCGTCCACGGAGTCGCGGCTTGACCTCAAGGAAGGTTGAGGTACCAGTCTGGGCCGCATGAAGACAGAGACCGCTCCCTTGAAGCCCTTGAACGTCACCGTCGTCATCGGCAGCAACCGCCACGGCCGCTTCGGCCCCGTCGTCGCGAGCTGGCTCCTCGACCATGTCCGGGACCGCGACGACCTCGCGGTGGAGGTGGTGGACGTGGCCGACACCGCCCTGCCCACGTCCCTGGCCCGGACCCCGGAGACGACGGCCGAACTGTCGGGCATCACCCCGAAACTCGCGGGCGCGGACGCGTTCGTCGTCCTGACCCCCGAGTACAACCACTCGTTCCCGGCGGGCCTGAAGAACCTGATCGACTGGCACTACACGGAATGGCGCGCCAAGCCCGTAGCCCTCGTCTCCTACGGCGGCCTCGCCGGCGGCCTGCGCGCGACGGAACACCTCCGCCAGGTCTTCGCCGAACTCCACGCCGTCACCGTCCGCGACACCGTCTCCTTCCACAACGCGGGCGCGTCCTTCGACGACGAGGGGCGACTGAAGGACCCGACGGGGCCGGACGCGGCGGCGAAGGTGATGCTGGACCAACTGGTGTGGTGGGGGTGGGCGTTGAAGGAGGCGAAGGGGGTGCGGGCGTACGGAGGCTGAATGCGGGGTGACCGGGGGCGGGGGCTTTCGCGTGGGCTTTGTGGCGCGCCCCGGGCCGGTTGTCGGCCGTTCGGATCCAAACCGGGCTTGTGATGCGGGCGGGCCTGGGGCTGGTCAGTGCGGCGGCGCTGGTGCTCTCCGGCGGGGCGCCGGCGCAGGCGGGAGCGGGGGCGGGGGCGGGGGCGAACGGCTGTAACCACCGGACATGTATCAGCGTCGAAGGATCAGGGCTCCGCGTCGAGCGGGTGTCGGCGTCCACGACCTGGAACGGCGACTTCACCGGCCACTTCCACATCCGGGGCGGTGGCATCGACCAGAACAGCGCCACCCAGTTCTGGGGCTACCACCAGCGGTTCACCATCCCTGTCCACTTCTAGGGAACGCCCGATATCTGGTGCCGGAAGGATGCCCCTTCCGACCTCCGCCCTCCGACCTAGTCCCGCCGCCGGATGCGACCGAGCACCGCACGCCATAACCTCCCCGCATGACGGAAGTTGCCGCACACCCCACCGGACCCCGCAGCCCGGAGCAGCGTAAGCACGCCGCGCTGGAACGCCTCGAACGCGACATCGACGTATGGGTCGCCACGGCCGACGAGACCGGCGAACCGTGTCTCATTCCGCTGGCCTTCTGGTGGGACGGCGAGGCGGTGTGGCTGGCCACGCGTGACACCAACCCGACCGGCCGCAACCTGTGCGCCTCGGGCCGCGTCCGGCTCTCCTTCGGTCACACCCGGGACGTGGTCCTGGTACACGGCACCGCGAACATGCTCACCCGGGAGGAACTACCGGCCGAGGTGGGCGACGCGTTCACGGCCAAGGCGGGCGGCTGGGACCCTCGCGAGGACCACCCCTCGTACGTCTGGTTCCGGGTCACTCCGGAGGTGCTGCAGGCGTGGGGGACGGTCGCCGAGATGGCGGGCAGGACCCTGATGCGCGACGGGAAGTGGCTGGTCTAGGGCGTGTGGAGCGGCCGCCCCGGTCCGATCAATGATCACCTCGGTGATCACCGAAGCGGCCGCATCACTCACCACGCAGGCCTCAGCCCACGTTCACCGCACTCCAAGCCGCCGCCACCGCGTTGTACTCCGCGCTCCCGGCCCCGTACAGATCCGTGGCCGCACTCAACGTCGCAGTCCGCGCACCGGCGTAATTCGTCGACGACGTCATGTAGACCGTCAGCGCCCGGTACCAGATCGCCCCCAGCTTGTCCCGCCCGATCCCCGTCACCGAAGTGCTGTTGCACGTAGGCGAGTTGTAGCTGACGCCGTTCACCGTCTTCGCCCCGCTGCCCTCGGCCAACAGGTACGCGAAGTGGTTGGCGACACCGGACGAGTAGTGGACGTCGAGGTTGCCGACCGTCGAGCTCCAGCAGTCCGCCGAGTTGCCGTCCTTGCTCGGCTGGTCCATGAAACGCAGGGCGGCCTTGCCGAAGCCGGAGCGGACGATCTTCTCGCCGATCAGGTAGTCGCCGATGTCGGAGGAGTTGGCGGCGTAGAACTCCACCAGTGTGCCGAAGATGTCGGACGTCGCTTCGTTCAAGCCGCCCGGCTCACCCGAGTACGTGAGGTCCGCCGTCGAGGACGTCACGCCGTGGGACATCTCGTGGCCGGCCACGTCCAGGGAGACCAGCGGGCCGAGTTGGGTGCCGTCACCGTCGCCGTAGGTCATGCAGAAGCAACTGTCGTCCCAGAAGGCGTTGTTGTAGTTGCTTCCGTAGTGCACACGGTTGTACGAACCCTTGCCGTCGCCCGCGATGCCGCTCCGGCCGTGGACGTTCTTGTAGTAGTCCCAGGTGACGTTCGTGCCGTACTGCGCGTCCACCGCGGCCGTGGAGCGGTCCGAAGTCGCCCCGGTGCCCCAGTGGTTGTCCGTGTCGGTGAAGACCGTCGACGGCGCCCGGCTGAGGCAGATCCCCAGGATGCACAGGTCCGTCTTGTTCGCCGCGTCGCCCGTGTACGTGCTTCCGCGCGTCGGGTCGGTGAGCTGGTACGTCGATCCGGACAGCGTCGTCTCCAGCGGAACCGTGCCGCCGTACAGCGACTGCCCGTCGCCCGTGGCCGTCTCGATGCTGTCCCAGGCGTCGATCTGCGCGCCGGTGCGGGCGTCGGTCAACACCGTTCGCGCGACGGGGTTGCCGAGCGAGTCCTGGGCCACCGCGTTCGTCCGCCAGGCCAGCTCGGGTGTGCCGTGCAGGGCGTCAACGACCAGCTCGGGCTTGGCGGTTATCTTCCTCAGCGTCTCGCCGAGGTTCACGGCACGCAGGGCGTTCACCGCGAGGTTCGCGGCCTTCGGGGCCGACAGCGACGGTGTCACGCTCGTCAGGGATATGGACTTCCTCGTCGCGCGCGAGGCGCTGCGGTACGTGCCGTCGGAGGTCAGGTGGACCACGAAGTCGCCGCCCAGGACCGGGAGCTGACGGTACGTCCGGTCGTAGCGCACATGCTGCGTGCCGTCCTTGTCGACGACCACGTCACGCACCGTCGTGTCCTGGGAGGCGGTCAGGCCCAGGGCCGTCGCGTGCTCCAGCAACGCGGACGCCGCGTCGGCGATCGCGCCCGTGACGGTCGGTCTGTCGGCCGCGTCGGCGGTCGGGGTGAGTGTGGCGGCGAGCAGGGTGGCGGTGGTGGCGGCGACACCGGCCGCGGCGAGACGGGAACCTCGAATGTGCCGTATCCGACTCATCGGTCTCCTCGGGGAAGCGCCTCACGGCGCGTGGGGGGACGTGGGGGTACAGGGGGGTTCATGGGGGGTGACGTGGAGGTGGTGTTGATTGCTCCCTGAGTTTTATGGGGTCATGACACGGCGTGTCCATAGCGCCTCCGTGCCGGTATGTGAGGGGTAAGAATCGTTTCTGCAAAGGCCACGGCAACGCATCTGTGCAGGAGAAAGCGTGCGATTCCCCTTTTTCGTCTACGGCACTCTCCGCCCCGGAGAGCCCAACCACGACCTCTTCCTTCGCGGCCGTACGCGCTCGGAGGAACCGGGACGCCTCACGGGCGCGGTGCTGTACGACGGCCCCGGCTATCCGTACGCCGTCGAGGAACCCGGCGGTGTCGTGGCCGGCGAACTCGTCACCGCGCACCCCGAGGCGTACGACGAACTCCTCGCCGCCCTCGACGAGTTGGAGGAGTGCGCGACACCCGGCGACCCACGCAACCTCTACGAGCGCGTCGAACGGGACGTCACGACGGACGCCGACGGCACCGCCGTACGCGCCTGGGTCTACCTCGCCGCCCCCTCCGTCGCCGCGAGCCTCCGCGCCCACGGCAAGCTCATCGAGGGCGGCGACTGGCGCACCCGAGGCTGATCCGGGCCGGCGCCGAGCGGCCGGTTCCCGGGCTCGGCCATGCGGGTTACCGGGCCGTGAGGCACCCCCGTCCCGCCCGCCGCCCACACCTACCCTCCGGCCATGACGGACACCGACACCGACATCACCAGGCGGCGCGCCCTAGCGATCGGCGGGGTGACCGCCGGGGCCGCCGTGGGCCTCGGCCTCAGCTCCTGCTCCGACATCTGCGTCCTCAACGGCAGTGTCACGGAGGGACCGTACTACCTCGACGGCGCCCTCTACCGCCAACCCCGGCGGCAACGCCCCCTCGGAGAGCGAGGACACCAGTACAAGCTGGCCCTGTACAGCCAACACACCGGCTACCGCACCAAGTTGGACGACGACATGGTGTACCCCGGCGGCGGCGCGAAGGACGGCCTCACGACCGTCACGGGCGACACGGACAAGGGCTTCACCGCGGCCCTGACGGTCGGTATCGACCCGGACGCGGAGAACACGGGTGCGGGCAGCGGAGGAGGCGGAAGCGAACCGCCGAGCGGCCCCCCACCGAGCGGCATGCCCAGCGGTACGCCAGCGACGTAATCGCCGGTGAGGGCAGCACCGGGAAGGGGTGCGGGGAACTGCGCGACCAGCCACGACGCCGCAGCAGACGACCGACGACAAATCGCGGCACTTCCACCGGCCCGCCTAGCCGGAAATCCTCACCAGCACAAAGGCAGGGGCTTCGGGCAGCACAACCCGGAGCCCTTCTCCGTCCCACGCCACTTCGGAAGCCTGGGCCCGCCCCGCCGGGTAAAGCACCTCCACCCGTACGCCCTCCCCACCCACCAAGTGCCGCACAGGGACCGCCCGTTCAGCCTCCCCACTCCTCCGCCACACAGCCACATACGTCGCCCCGGCCACCGGCGCCCGCAGCCCCAGCGCCACCCACTCGTCCATCCAGCCGGGAAGGCCCAGCGGCCAGAAGGGCAGCGCCGTACTCAGATCTCCGCGTATCGCCTTGTACGTCGCCAAAGCCTCCCGCACCAACCCAAGTTGATGCCCCGTCATCCGATCCAGATGCCCGGAGAGATGGACCCGCCCGAGCATCGCCGAGCCCAGCGTGAAGGCGATCCCCGCGTCCGTGAACTCCGGTTGCGGGTACGCCCACACGGCCCCCTGCTCCGGCGGCACAACGGTCGGCGCGGCGGCCGCGATCGGCGGATAGCGCACCGGATCCTGCTGGTCAGACGTGGACTGCAGCTGGGCGATGGCCAGAGACGCACCGTCCATCCGCATACCCCCCGAGGCACAGTTCTCGATCACCAGCCCTGGATGCCGGTCCAGAACTGACGCCAGCCACGCCCGCCACGCACGGGTGTGCGCGTGCAGCCCCGGCGCCGAGGTGGTGATGTTGTAGTCCAGCTTGAGATACCCCACGCCCCAGTCGCCGACGATCCGATCGACCGTCTTGTCGAGGTGAGCCCGCGCGGCGGCATGCGTCAAGTCCAGCTGGTGGCGCCCCTGTTCGGTGACCCGGCCGCCATCCTCGTGGCGCAGGAAGGCCCCCTCCGGCAACTCCCCGGCGACGGGACTGCGCACCCCCACCACCTCCGGCTCCAGCCACAGCCCCGGCACCATCCCACGCTCCCGGATCCGCTCCAGGACCGCCTGGAGACCGCCGTCCGGGAAGCGCCGGGCGGACGCCTGCCACGCCCCGACGCTGTCCCACCAGCCGCCGTCCTCGTCGTCGTACCAGCCGGCGTCGACGCAGAAGTACTCCGCGCCCGCGGAGGCCGCCGCGTCGATCAGCGGCAGCAGCTTCGCGGTTGTGGGGTCGCCCATCAGCGTGTTCATGTAGTCGTTGAAGACGACGGGGAGCCGCTCGTGGTCCGGGTGCGGGCGGCGGATCCCGCGGCGGTACGACGTCAGCGCGCCGACCGCTCCCTCGAAACCGTCGCCCAGCGCCAGCGCCGCGTACTCCGACGCGAACTCCTCTCCCGGACCCAGGAGTTGACGCCAGCCGTGGTCGTCGTACGTCGGCCCGCCCAGCCCGACATACGTGCGGCGGGCCGGTGCCTCGCCCGCGGCCCAGCCCCACCCGGCCGGCGACTCGATCTGCCAGAGCCAACACCGGCCGTCCGTACGGTCGGTGAGCGCGCCCATCGCGAGATGGCCGTCCGTCGGCCAACTACCGTGCCCCGTCAGGCGTACGGCGGCCCGCGCGTCGTGCTCGTGGACGTCCCGGTTGATGTCCGGCACGGAGTCCCGCAGCGGCTCGGAGTACCAACGGCACTCGGCCAGCCAGTCGTTGCGGGCCCGCTGCACGTCGAGCACATCGGGGGAGGGCAGCCCGCCGAGCAGGAGGCTGCCGATCGCGCGAACGGTGACCGGATCCGTGCCGTCGTTGCGCAGCCGGACGCGGGAGCGCAGGACGGGGACGCCGTCGGGGGAGGAGTACTCGGCGAAGACGCTCAACCCGCTGTCGGGGTCACGGAGTTCGACGGTCAGGTGGTGCCATCCGTCGCCGTAGGTGGCGTGGTGCGCCCGATAACGCAGGCGCGCCCCGAGCGCCGTACCCCGGAAACGCGGCCCGGACCAGCCGGTGCCCGCGCCCAGCAGGGTCACGTCGACCAGCGGGAGGGCGGGGGTCGCGACCGGCTGATCCGGGTCGCCGGGGCGGGCCAGGCGCAGCAGTCGGGGCGTGTCGTCGCCGGGGTCGAAGTCGAAGTCGGCGGTCAGGGCGGAGTGGCCCCAGCGGTAGCCGTGGTCAGGCGTCATGACGTCCTCATCCCCCGCCAAACGTGGTGTCAACGCCTCTTGTTGTCACAAGCGTCACACCTGTCACTTTCGGTCGCAAAGACTGAGACTTAAAACAGTCTGGGTAATGTCTGGAACATGCAAAGGCGGAAAGCGGAACCCCACGCCGATTCCCGACAACTGCCCCTTCTACGACTCGCGGACCTTTCGAGTCTCGTTCGTGCCCCGGCCGCACTCAGCGTCCCTGGTGACGTCCTCGTCGGTGCCACCGCGGCAGGGCGTCCGCTCGGGCCGCGTACGGCCGGTGTGATGGCCTCCTCCGTCTGCCTCTACTGGGCCGGAATGGCCCTCAACGACTATGCCGACGCCACCGTCGACGCGGTGGAGCGCCCCGAGCGGCCGGTGCCCTCCGGCCGGGTCCCGCGCCGCACAGCCCTGACCGTCGCCACCGCGCTGACCGCCGCCGGAATCGGCCTCGCGGCCCTGTCCGGCGGCCGGCGCGGCCTCGCCGCCGCACTTCCGCTGACCGCGGCGGTGTGGGCGTACGACCTGAAACTGAAGTCGACCCCGGCCGGTCCGGCGGCGATGGCCGCGGCGCGGACGCTGGACGTGCTGGCGGGCGCGCTGGCCGGCGGGGGCGGCGTTTCCTCGGGTCAACCCGGCGGCGCAGGACCGGTGTTGCGGCGCGCGTCTGTGCCCGCCCTGCTCACCGGAGTGCACACCTACACCCTCACCGCGCTCAGCCGCCACGAGATCTCCGGGGCCCCGGCGCGGCTGCCCGCCACGACACTCGCCGTCTCCGCCGCCACGGCACTGGCGACGGTCCTCCCGGCCCGGCGGGCAACAAGGGGCGAGGTGGCCCGTACCGCCGTCGCCTCCGCCGGAGCCCTCGCCTACCTGGGCACCTACGGCCGGGCCCAGGCGCGCGCCGTGCGCGACCCGAGCGGCGGCACCGTACGGCGGGCGGTGGGGGCCGGGATTCTCGCCCTCGTCCCGTTGCAGACGGCGCTCACCGCACGCGGCGGGGCGCCGGGTGCCGGCGCGGTGCTGGGGGCCCTGCACCCGGTGGCGCTGCGGCTCGCGAGACGGGTGTCGCCGACATGAGCGGGCCCGGGGCGACGGGCACGGGCGGTCTGCGGTTCGGGTACGGCACCAACGGGTTCACCCAGCACCGGCCGGCCGATGTGCTCGACGTGCTCGCGGACCTCGGTTACGACGGCGTGGCGCTCACGCTCGACCACGGGCACCTCGACCCGTACGCGGACGACCTGGACCGCCAAGTCGAGCGTCTCGGCAAGCAGTTGGAGCGGCTCGGCCTGACCATCACCATCGAGACAGGCGCGCCGTACTTCCTCGACCCCTGGGCCAAACACCGGCCCACCCTCATGTCGTCGCAGCCCGAGCGCCGCGTCGACCTGCTGCGGCGCGCCCTGCGCATCGCCACCGAACTGGGCTCGCCCACCGTCCACTTGTGCAGCGGACCGGCGCCGGACGGCGTCCCCGAGGCGGAGGCGTGGCGGCGGCTCGCCGCGGGTGTCGGGGCGGTGCTGGAGACGGCGGAGACCTACGGGGTCGCGCTGGCCTTCGAACCCGAGCCGTACATGTTCGTCGACACCGTCGAGCGTTGCCTGCGACTGCGTCAACTCGTGGGCGGACACGAGCTGTTCGGCATCACCCTGGACATCGGACACGCCCACTGCGTGGAGGAGCGGCCCCTCCTGGAGTGCCTGCGGCTGGCCGCTCCGTACCTGCTCAACGTGCAGATCGAGGACATGGTGCGCGGAGTCCACCGGCACCTCGAATTCGGGGCGGGCGAGATCGACTTCCCGCCGGTACTGGCCGCACTGCACGACCTCGGGCACCAGGGGCTGGTGTCCGTCGAGATCCAGGGCGGTGCCCTGGACGCTCCCGAAGTGGCCCGCCGTTCCCTGGAGTTCCTGCGCACCGCCGAGGCCGCGTTACTGGCCTCCTGAGCCCCGTCCCGAGGTTTTCCGACTCTCCTCCACCCCACCGAGGCAGGTCAGTCATGCCCTCAACACCCCCCTCCTCGCCCCCCGATGCCCCCATCCCCCTCACACCTGAAGCCCGCGCCTGGCTCGACACGGCTCTCGCCCGCGTCTCCGCCGACCCCACCGCCCTCCACGCCCTCTTCCCCGCGGTCCGCCGCCACTGCGGACGCGCACCCCTCCCCGACGGCACGACCGTCGACGAAGCAGCCCGCGCCCGCCTCCTCACCGCCCTCCCCCTGCGCGGCCCCGCCCTCGCCGAGCTGGTGGGAGCGCTCCATCGACACGGCGATCCCGCCGAACAGCGGGCGATCCTAAGGGCGTTGCCCCGCCTCGACCGAGAGGACGACGGCCGTTTCCTGACCCTTGTGCAGGAGACCCTGCGCGGCAACGACACCACCCTCATCGAGGCGGCCCTCGGCCCGTACGCCGCCACCCACCTGTCGGACCACGAGTACCGCCAGGCCGTCCTGAAGTGTGTCTTCTACGAGATCCCGCTCGCCCGGGTCGCCGGGCTCGACCACCGCGCCGACGCCGAACTCGCCCGCATGCTCACCGACTTCGCCCGCGAGCGGACGGCGGCCTCACGCCCCGTACCCGAGGACATCGCCCCTCTGGTGCGCCCCTTCACCCCCACCCACGGAGCCGTGTGACCATGCGCATCATCGACCCCCACATCCACATGACCTCCCGCACCACCGACGACTACGAGGCGATGTACGCGGCCGGCGTACGCGCGATCGTCGAGCCGGCGTTCTGGCTGGGCCAGCCCCGCACCTCGCCCGCCTCCTTCCACGACTACTTCGACTCGCTGCTGGGCTGGGAGCCTTACCGGGCCGCCCAGTTCGGCATCCAGCACTTCTGCACGATCGCCCTCAACCCGAAGGAGGCCAACGACCCCCGCTGCCTCCCCGTCCTCGACGACCTGCCCCGCTATCTCGCCAAGGACCGGGTCGTCGCCGTCGGCGAGATCGGCTACGACTCGATGACCAAGGAGGAGGACGAGGCCCTCGCCCGCCAGCTCCAACTCGCCGTCGAACACGGCCTGCCCGCCCTCGTCCACACCCCGCACCGCGACAAGGCGGCCGGCACCCGCCGCACCCTGGACGTCGTACGGGAGTCGGGCATCGCCCCCGAACTCGTCGTCCTGGACCACCTCAACGAGCTCACCGTCGCCATGGTCCTCGACAGCGGCTGCTGGGCCGGGTTCTCCGTCTACCCCAAGACGAAGATGAGCGAGGACCGCATGGTCCGCATCCTTCAGGAGCACGGCACGGACCGCGTCCTCGTCAACTCGGCCGCCGACTGGGGCCGTTCGGACCCGCTGAAGACCCGGAAGACGGGCGACGCGATGCTGGCCGCCGGGTTCGGCGACGACGACGTCGACCGCGTGTTGTGGCGCAATCCCGTCGCCTTCTACGGCCAGAGCGGCCGCCTCGACCTGGACGAGCCCAAGCCCGACGAGGCATCCACCTTCGAGGGAAACTCCGTCAAACGCGGGGGAGAGTGACCGGCCCGTGCGCTTCCTCCACCCCGACGGGACACCCGTCCACCTCGCGTACTGCAGCAACGTCCACCAGGCCGAGGACCTCACCGGAGTCGTCGCCCAGCTCGCCACGTACGCCGAACCGGTCCGGGATCGGCTCGGCGTCGCCCGGCTCGGCATCGGCCTGTGGCTGGCCCGCCCCGCCGTCACCGAACTCGCCGCCGACGCGGGGGCGTTGGCCCGGCTGAAGGGCGAACTCGCGGCACGCGGCCTGGAGACCGTCACCCTCAACGCCTTCCCCTACGAGGGTTTCCACCGCGAAGTCGTCAAGAAGGACGTCTACCTCCCCGACTGGGCCGACGAGGCCCGCCTCGCCTACACCCTCGACTGCGCCCGCGTCCTCGCCGCCCTCCTCCCCGACGACGCCCGACGGGGCAGCGTCTCCACCCTGCCGCTCGCCTGGCGCACCCCGTGGCCGAGGGAGCGCGCCGACGCGGCCCGCCGCGCCCTGGACCGCCTCGCGGAGGGCCTCGACCGGTTGGAACACGACACCGGCCGCCGCGTCCGGGTCGGCTTCGAACCCGAGCCGGGATGCGTCGTCGAGACCACCGAACAGGCCGTACGGGAGTTCGCGGACGTCGACCGCGAACGCCTCGGCATCTGCCTGGACGCCTGCCACCTCGCCGTCCAGTTCGAGGAACCGGGCGAGGCGCTGCGCAGGCTCTCCGACGACGGGCTGCCGGTCGTCAAGCTCCAGGCGTCCTGCGCGGTCGAGGCCCGCGACCCGGCGGACCCGGCCGCCCGCGCGGCCCTGCGCGAGCTGGCCGAGGCGCGCTTCCTGCACCAGACCCGGACGACGACCGACCAGGGTGCCGTACAGGGCGTCGACGACCTCCCCGAGGCTCTGACCGGCGGACTCCCCGACGACACCGGCACCCCCTGGCGGACCCACTTCCACGCCCCGCTGCACGCCGAGCCCGAGCCACCCCTGCGCACCACCGCCGGACAGCTCACCACCGTCCTCGCCGGCCTCCTCGGCGGTCCGACCGCGGCCTGCGACCACATCGAGGTCGAGACCTACACCTGGTCGGTGCTACCCGGTCCGCCCGCCGACCTCTGTGCCGGCATCGCCGCCGAACTCGCCTGGGCCCGGGACCGGTTGACGTCTCTCGGCCTCAAGGAGGACCACTCATGACCGAAACCCCGAACGCCAACCGGCTGGTCGTCCTCGACATCGCCGGCCTCACCCCCGACCTGCTCAAGCACATGCCCGCCCTCGCCGCCCTCGGCGACCGGGGCTTCCGCGCCCACCTCGGCACCACCCTGCCCGCCGTCACCTGCACCGCCCAGTCCACCTTCCTCACCGGCGAACTCCCCTCCGGACACGGCGCGGTGGCCAACGGCTGGTACTTCCGCGACCTCGGCGACGTCCTGCTGTGGCGGCAGCACAACGCCCTCGTCGGCGGCGAGAAGATCTGGGACGCGGCCCGCAAGACCCGCCCCGACTTCACGGTCGCCAACATCTGCTGGTGGTACGCCATGGGGGCGGACGTCGACTGGACGGTCACCCCCCGCCCGGTCTACTACTCCGACGGCCGCAAGGAACCCGACTGCTACACCTGGCCGCCGTCCCTGCACGCCGAACTCACCGACCGCCTCGGCCCGTTCCCCCTCTTCACCTACTGGGGCCCGAACGCGGGCATGCCCTCCACCCAGTGGATCCTCGGCGCCGCCCGCCAGATCTTCGACGAACACCGCCCCGACCTCACCCTCGTCTACATCCCGCAGATGGACTACGAACCCCAGCGCTCCGGCCCCGGCTCACCGGCGACCGCCCGCCAGGCCCGCCAACTCGACGACGCCCTGCGCCCGTTGATCGCCCACTTCCTCGACGCGGGCGCCACCG
Source organism: Streptomyces sp. JLBG701 (assembly GCF_058544905.1). Classification (NCBI taxonomy): domain Bacteria; kingdom Bacillati; phylum Actinomycetota; class Actinomycetes; order Kitasatosporales; family Streptomycetaceae; genus Streptomyces; species Streptomyces sp. JLBG701. The sequence continues at coordinate 3,796,339 of NZ_CM178588.1, read as the reverse complement.
TGGTGGCCCTCAGCGAGTACGGCATCACTCCCGTCTCCCGCCCTGTCGACATCAACCGCGCCCTGCGCCGCGCCGGACTCCTCGAAGTCCACACCCAGGACGGCATGGAGTACCTCGACACCTGGACCTCGCGCGCCTTCGCCGTCGCCGACCACCAGGTGGCCCACGTCTACGTCCGCGACCCGGCGGACGTGGCCCAGGTCGCCAAGATCCTCGGCGAACTCGACGGCGTCGACCAGATCCTGGACGCCGAGGGCAAGGCGACGTACGGCGTCGACCACGAGCGCTCCGGTGAACTGGTGGCCGTCGCCGCGCCGGACGCCTGGTTCACGTACTACTACTGGCTCGACGACGACCGCGCCCCCGACTTCGCCCGCCAGGTCGAGATCCACCGCAAGCCCGGCTACGACCCCGCCGAGCTGCTCTACGACGAGACGGTCCCGGCGGTGAAGCTGAAGGCGATCGGCCAGGTGGCCCGCAAGAAGCTCGGCTTCCGGTACCGCATCAGCACGGTCCCGCTGGACCCCTCGGGCGTGCGGGGCAGCCACGGCCGGCTGCCGGCCGACCCGGACCACGGCCCCGTATTCCTGTGCTCTCAACCGGAGCTGGAGACACCGGAGTTGGCGGCGACGGATGTGAAGGCGCTGTTGCTGCGGCTGGCAGGGGTGACGGAGTGACCCTCCCGACCGCGCCCCCGCCCCTCCCCATCGACTCGTCCCTCCTCGACGCCACCCCCGAACACGACCGCCTGCGCACGGAGGAGCCGGTACGGCGGGTGACTCTGCGCGAGGGAAACCATCCCTGGCTGATCACACGGTACGAGGACGCCCGGGCCGTGCTGGCCGATCCCCGGTTCAGCGCCGACTCGGCCCGGGAGGGCTTCCCGGGACTGCGCGAGAAGACGCCGCCGCGTTCCCCCGGCCACTTCCACGTGATGGATCCGCCCGACCACACCCGGCTGCGCCGGATGCTGATCCCCGAGTTCTCCTTCCGCCGTATCGAGGGGCTGCGCGGCGCGCTCCAGCGGATCTGCGAGCGGCTGATCGACGACATGACCGCGGACGGCGCCACCGGCACCGACCTCGTCGAGGCGTACGCCCTGCCCCTGCCGACCCTCGCCATCTGCGAGCTGCTCGGGGTGCCGTACGAGGATCACGCCTTCTTCCAGGCGAGGTACCGCGTCGTGACCAGCCTCGTCGCCGACCCGGCCGAGGCGGCGGCCGCCCGGGCCGACCTGTACGGCTACCTGGGCGACCTGCTCGTCAGGCGCGCCCGCGAGCCCGCCGACGACCTGATGTCACGGCTGGCCACGGAGCGGGTGGCCACCGGCGAGCTCACCTCCGCCGAGGCCGTCGGCATGGTCTCCCTGCTGCTCGCGGCGGGCCACGACACCACCGCCAACATGATCCCGCTGGCCGTGCTCGCGCTGGTGCGGGAGCCGGCTCGACTGGCCGCCCTGCACAGTGATCCCGCCCGCTGGCCGGACGCGGTGGAGGAACTGCTGCGCCGGCTGACCGTGGTCCGCAGCGGGCTGCGCCGGATCGCCACGGAGGACGTAAGCGTCGGCGGGGTCCTCATCAGGGCGGGCGAGGGCGTGATCGTCGCGCTGCACACCGCGAACCATGACCCGGAGGCGTTCGGTTCCCCGGGCGCCCCCGACTCCCGCCCGCACCTCGCCTTCGGCCACGGCCCGCACCAGTGCATCGGCCAGTCCCTGGCCCGCGTGGAACTCCAGGCGGGCCTGTCCACCCTCTTCCGCCGAATCCCCGACCTGCGGCTCGCCGCACCTCTTGAGGGCCTCGCCCTCTCCACCAGCGCCGTCCACGGCGTCCGTACCCTCCCCGTCACCTGGTAAGGAGCCCCACCTCATGACCGCGACGAACACCACCACTCTCAGCGAGACCGTCCTGAAGAACACCCGCCCGGAGATCAACGCCTGGCTCGCCGCCTTCGTCGAATGCCACGGCGGCTTCGTCGGCTCCGTCCACCTGTCCGAGCCCGCCGAGGACGGCGAGATCGTGCTCGTCGCCGCGTACAACCTGCCGCCCTCCGTGGTGAACGGCGCCGCAGTCGTCGTCATCGGCAAGGGCATGGCCGGAGTCACCGCCGAGCGCAGGGCCCCGATCGGCATCGCCGACCTCCAGACCGACACCTCGGGCGTGGCCCGCCCGCCGGCCCGTGTCTCCCAGGCCAAGGGCTCGGTCACCCTGCCGGTCTTCGCCCCGGACGACCCCGCCAGGCTGCTGGCCGTGGTCGGGCTGGGCTTCTCCGAGCCCCGGGAGTTCTCGGACGAGGAGATAGCGGCGTACGGCGCCGACGCGACGACGGTTCTGGCCGCCGCCTAGATCGACACGGCGGCCCGGCTCAACCGCCTACCGCCTCCACCCGCACCGCACACGCCTTGAACTCCGGCATGCGCGAAGTCGGGTCGAGAGCAGGGTTGGTGAGCGTGTTGGCGCGCCCCTCGCCGTACCAGTGGAAGGGCATGAAGACGGTGTCCGGGCGGATCGTGTTCGTGATCCGCGCGGGCGCCACCGCCCGTCCGCGCCGGGACACGACCGACAAGGGGTCGCCCTCCTTGGCACCGAGCCGCTCGGCCAGCCGCGGATGCAGCTCCACGAACGGCCCCGGCGCGGCGGCGTTCAGCTCGTCCACGCGCCGGGTCTGGGCGCCCGACTGGTACTGCGCCACGACCCGCCCGGTGGTGAGCAGGAGGGGATAGTCGTCGTCGGGTTCCTCGGCGATCGGCCGGTGCGAGACGGCCACGAAACGCGCCCGCCCGTCCGCCGTGGCGAACCGGTCGAGGAAGAGCCGGGGCGTGCCGGGGTGGACATCCCTCTCCAGCCTCTCCCCTTCCTGTTCCTGCTTCTCAACGGCCGGGCACGGCCAGAACACCCCGTTCTCCTCCGCCAGTCGGCGGTAGGTGATCCCGGAGTAGTCCGCAGGCCCGCCCGCGCTAGCCCGGCGCAGCTCCTCGAAGACCTCCTCGGGGTCGGTCGGGAAGCCCTTCTCCACACCCAGCCGGTCGGCCAGTTCGTGCATGACCTCAAGGTCGCTGCGGACGCCGTCCGGAGGCGTGATCGCCTGCCGCCGCAGCAGCACCCGCCCCTCCAGGTTGGTCGTCGTCCCCGTCTCCTCGGCCCACTGGGTGACCGGCAGCACGACATCCGCGAGGGCGGCCGTCTCCGACAGCACCACGTCACAAACGGCAAGGAAATCAAGGGACTTGACGCGTTCCTCGATGTGCGCGGCACGCGGCGCCGACACCACCGGGTTGGAACCCATCAGCAGCAGCGACTTGATGTCCGTACCCAGCGCGTCGAGCAACTCGTAGGCGCTGCGCCCGGGTCCGGGAAGCGAGTCCGGGTCCACGCCCCACACCTCGGCCACGTGCCGCCGCGCCGCCGGGTCGTCCAGCTTGCGGTAGCCGGGCAACTGGTCGGCCTTCTGGCCGTGTTCGCGCCCGCCCTGTCCGTTGCCCTGCCCGGTCAGACAGCCGTAGCCGCTGAGCGGCCGTCCCGCCCGGCCCGTGGCCAGGCACAGGTTGATCCAGGCGCCCACCGTGTCCGTGCCCTTGGACTGCTGCTCGGGTCCGCGTGCGGTGAGCACCATGGCGTTCTCGGGCTCGCAGAACAGCCGTACGGCCTCGCGGAGTTCGGGCACAGACACGCCGGTGATCCGCTCCACGTACTCCGGCCAGTGAGCCATCGCCGCGGCCCGCGCGTCCTCCCAGCCGGCGGTGCGCTCATTGACGTAGGCCTGGTCGATGCGTCCCTCGGCGACGACCAGGTGCAGCAGGCCGAGTGCCAGCGCGAGGTCGGTGCCCGGGCGGGGTGCCAGGTGGAGGTCGGCGTGCTCGGCGGTCTTGGTGCGGCGCGGGTCTACGACGATCAACGTGCCGCCGTTCTCGCGGAGTTCGTTGAAGAACCGCATGGAGGGCGGCATGGTCTCCGCGAGGTTCGATCCGACGAGGATCACGCAGCCCGTCTTCGGGATGTCCTCCAGCGGGAACGGCAGCCCCCGGTCGAGTCCGAACGCCTTCATGCCCCCGGCCGCCGCGGACGACATGCAGAAGCGGCCGTTGTAGTCGATCTGCGAGGTGCCGAGCACCACGCGCGCGAACTTGCCGAGCGTATACGCCTTTTCGTTGGTCAGCCCGCCCCCGCCGAAGACCCCGCACGCGTCCGGACCATGTTCCGCACGCGTACGGGACAGCTCCTCGGCGATCCGGTCCAGTGCCTCGTCCCAGGAGGCGGGCACCAGCGTGCCCTCGGAGCGCACCAACGGGGAGGTCAGCCGCACCCGGGACGAGAGCACCGCCGGCGCCGTACGGCCCTTGCCGCACAGCGCACCCCGGTTCACCGGGAAATCCGCGCGCTCACTCACCTCGACCGTCCCGCCCGGGACGGGGGTGAGGTTCATCCCGCACTGCAGGGCGCAGTAGGGGCAGTGCGTGGGCGTGGCGGGGGTCTTCATACCGCCCAGCGTGCTTCGGCCGTGTTACGTGCCATGGCGGCTCCGTGTTACGCGGGCGGGACGGCGACCTCCCCGCCGCCGCCCGACCGACGTGAGGCGCACAGCACCGCACCCCCGAGTCGCCGCCGGGCGGGACGGAAGTTGCCCGTGTGACGAAGAACGCCACATGTGGCTCGTTCCGTACCGTGCCTGGCCGATCACACGCTGTTGAGACTTCAAGAGCCCCCGTCCTACTCTCAGGCCCCGCACGACTCCGTACGCCCCAGCAAGACTCCGTACGACTCCGCACGGCGTTCGACATACCGGGCATGCCCGCCGCTCATCCCGGACCAGGCAAACCGTCATTCGAAACAGCCAGGAGGACCCCCCACCATGCCCCTGCGCCACTTAACCCCACGTGACCAGCGCCTTTTCTGGCAGTACGGCCGCGGCCCGACCGTCCCCGTCCCGGATCCGCTCGTCCACCGCGCCGTCGAACGGCGCGCCACGGCCACCCCGCATGCCATCGCCGCCGAACACCGGGGTGCGAAGATCACCTACGGCGAGCTCAACCGCTACGCCGACGCCCTCGCCGCCCGCCTCGTCCGGGAGGGCGTACGCCCCGGCGACCACGTCGGTCTCTTCGTCCGCCGCTCGATCCCGATGCTCGTCGGCCTCCTCGGCACCCTGAAGGCGGGCGCCGCCTACGTCCCCCAGGACATCGGCCTCGCTCCCCGCACCCAGCTCGCGCACGTCGTCCACACTGCCCGGACCCGGGTGATCCTGACCCAGCGCGAGTACGCGTCCCGCGTCCCCCTGCCCAAGGGCCACCGGCTGATCGCGCTGGACGAGCCGATGCCGATGCCGTACGGGCGGCACCCGGCGTTCGGCGTCGGCCCCGACGACGGCTGCTACGTCCTGTTCACCTCCGGCACCACCGGCCGCCCCAACGGCGTGAAGGTCACCCACCGCAACGTCGCCAACATCCTGCTCACCGAACCCGGCGCCCTCGGCATCCGGCCCGGCGACCGGGTGGCCCAACTCCTCAACATCGCCTTCGACATGGCCGCCTGGGAGATCCTCGGCTGCCTCGCCCACGGCGGCACCCTCGTCATCCGCGGCAAGGACATCACCGCCGCGGCCCGCACCGTCGACGTCCTGATCGCCACCCCGACCGTCCTGTCCGCGATCGACCCGGCCGCCTGCCCGCACGTACGGACCGTGGCCGTGGCCGGCGAGCCCTGCCCGCGCCCGCTCGCCGACCGGTGGGCGCGCCGGGCCGCCTTCCACAACTGCTGCGGCCCGACCGAGACGACGATCGTCAACACGATGCGCCGCCATGATCCGAGCGACCCACTGCTGACCATCGGCCGCCCGACCCCCAACAACACCGTCTACGTCCTGGACGCCGATCGCCGTCCGCTCCCCATCGGCGAGGTCGGCGAGATGTGGGCGGGCGGCGACTGCGTCTCGGCCGGCTACCTCGCCAACGCGCCCCTGAACAACGAGCGTTACGCCCCCGACCCCTTCCTCGGCGACGGCCACCGCATGTTCCGCACCCGCGACCTCGGCCGCTGGACCCCGGACGGCGAACTCGAACACCTCGGCCGCACCGACGACCAGGTCAAGGTGCGCGGCTTCCGCGTCGAACTCGACTCCGTCTCCTCGGTGTTGGAGTCCGTCGAGGGCTGCGCGCGTGCCGTTACGCTCAAGCGGGACGCGCGTAGCCTCGTGTCCTTCGTCTGCCCGGCGGACGTCGACCCGCAGCGGGCGCGCGACGCGGTGGCGGCCGTACTGCCGTACTACTGCGTCCCCGAGGACGTCCTGCCGCTGACAACTCTCCCCGAGACGGACCGCGGCAAGATAGACAAGGCGGCGCTGCTGCGGCTGGCCGAGGAGCGCGTGGCGGTGGCCCGATGACGACGGCACCCGCGCGGCGGACGACCGACCTCCCGCCGCTCATGTCCCCGGCGCGACGACTCCTGAAGCACCCGCGGCTGATGCACCACAACCGGCTGGCGGCGCTCGTGATCGTCGCCAACCTGCTCTTCCTGTACGTCAGTTGGTGGCCGTCCGCGCCCACGCTCGCGCACGCGTCCCTGGCCAACCTCGCCCTCGCCGTCCTGGTCCGCCAGCAGTACGTGATCAACCTCTTCTTCCGGCTGGCGACTTCGGCGCCGACGAGCTGGCCGCTGAAGCTCCGCTGGACGCTCGGCAAGGTCTACCACTTCGGTGGACTGCACGTGGGCGGGGCGCTGGCGGGGTCGGCGTGGTTCCTGGCACTCACGCTCACCGGGGCCAACGGGCTCCTGGCCGTGGTGAGTTGGACCCTGGTCGCGCTCCTCGCCCTCATCGTCGTCACCGCCCTGCCCCTCTTCCGCTCCCGCCACCACGACCACTTCGAGAAGATCCACCGTTTCGGCGGCTGGAGCGCTCTCGCCCTCTTCTGGGCGCACACCCTGCTGTCCGCCCCGGGCCCGGTCCCGATCGCGGTGCTCGCGACCGTCACCTTCAGCGTGGCCCTTCCCTGGCTACGACTCCGCAAGGTCGACGTCCGCGTCGAACGCCCGTCCCCGCACGTGGTGTTGGCCCGCTTCAACCACGGCGAGACCCCCTTCGCGGGTTCCTCGACCGCGATCAGCCGCAGCCCACTGAAGGAATGGCACTCCTTCGCCAACGTCCCCTCCCCGGGCGAGCCGGGCTTCCGCCTCACCATCTCCCGAGCGGGCGACTGGACGGGCGAGTTCATCGACGACCTGCCCCGGCAGGTCTGGGTGAAGGGCATCACGACAGCGGGAGTCGCCAACATCGAGACCCTCTTCAAGAAGGTGGTCTACGTCGCGACAGGCAGCGGCATCGGCCCCTGCCTGCCCCATCTCCTGGCCGCAGAGGTCCCGTCCCGCCTGGTCTGGGCCACCAGGGACCCCCGTACGACCTACGGCGACGCGCTCGTCGACGAGATCCTCGCCGTCCAGCCGCACGCCCTGGTCTGGGACACCTCCCGCGACGGCAAGCCCGACATGGTGCGGCTCGCGTATGACGCGTACCGCGACTTCGGGGCCGAGGCGGTGATCTGCATCTCCAACAAGAAGCTGACCTGGCAGGTGGTGCACGGCCTGGAACGACGCGGGATTCCGGCGTACGGCGCGATCTGGGACTCGTAACTCTCCGGACTGGAAGGGAAGTCGATGAACACCATCAAGATGGAACGCCACGGCGGCGTGGTGACGGTCCGACTGCACCGCCCGCACGTCCTGAACGCGTTGAGCGGGGAGCTACTGACCGAACTCCTCGACGCTCTGCGCCCGTTGGACGCTGACCCCGAGGTCGGCTGCTTCGTCGTCACGGGCTCGGACAAGGTCTTCGCGGCCGGTGCCGACATCAAGGAGATGAGGGGGAGGACGGCCGCCGAGATGGCGGCGGAGGACTACTTCTCGGCTTGGGAGGAGTTCGCCGATCTCCGCACCCCGAAGATCGCGGCCGTCAACGGCCATGCCCTGGGCGGCGGTTGCGAGCTGGCGATGATGTGCGACCTCGTCATCGCGGGGGAGTCGGCGGTCTTCGGCCAGCCGGAGATCAAGCTGGGCGTGATCCCCGGCATAGGCGGCACCCAGCGTCTGCCCCGCCTGGTAGGCCGGGCCAAGGCGATGGACCTCGTCCTCACCGGCCGCACGATGGACGCACGGGAGGCGGAGAGCGCCGGCCTGGTCTCCCGGGTGGTCCCCGACGAACGGGTCCTGGGAGAGGCCCTGGAGGCGGCCCAGACGATCGCCTCGTACGGCCGCGCGGCAATACGGGCGGCCCGCGAGTGCGTCGACCACGCCCTGGAAACGGGCCTGCGGGACGGCATCCGCTTCGAACGCCGCGTGTTCCACGCCCTGTTCGCGACGGAGGACCAGAAGGAGGGCATGACGGCGTTCCTGGAGAAACGAAAGCCCCGCTTCACCGGCCGCTAGCGAGAGCCCGGGTCACCCCCGGTTCCTTCGGCCCCAGGAACCGGGGGTCCGGCTCGAACACCGCGTCCAGTGCCGCCTTGCCGGCCGCGAAGATCTCCCGGACGCCGCCGTAGTACCAGGTGACGTCATGCCGGGCGTCCACGCCGACGCCGTACGACTCCACCCCCGCCGCCTGACACAGCGCGACCGCTCGCCGGATGTGGAAGCCCTGGCTGATCAGCACGGCCCGGTCCACACCGAAGATCTTCTTGGCGCGGACGCAGGAGTCCCAGGTGTCGAACCCGGCGTAGTCGCTGACGATCCGCCCGTCGGGGACGCCCCGTTCGGTCAGGTAGGCGCGCATCGCGTCGGGCTCGTCGTAGTCCTCGCGGCTGTTGTCGCCGGTGACGAGGACGACCTGGATACGCCCGTCCCGATACAACTCGGCCGCCGCGTCGAGCCGGTTCGCGAGATACGGGGACGGCTCGTCGTTCCACAGGCCCGCGCCGAAGACGACGGCGACCTCGGTGCGGGGAGCGTCCGCCGTGGTGCGCAGCCGGTCGCCCGTGACGGCGTACATCCAGGTCGCCGGAAGCAGCGCCAGCACGCACCCGGCCATCACGGCCTGCACCAGCCGCCGCTGCCCGGCACGCGTGCGTGGCGGATGCGGCATCCGTGACAGACACGGTCTGCGGAGTATCGGGTGACGCATCTGGACGGGCCCTCCCCGGTCGGCGTTCGACAAGCAGAGACGTATTGTCAGGCCGCCCGGTTCGCCGCGAGCCACGTGACCAGCTTCACCCCGCATCACGAAACCGCAGGTCACAACACCTCACACACCCCTGGTACCCCACCGTGAACCCCCCGAAAAGACCCGTCATTCCTGTGCAATGGGACGGCAACGTCCCGCGGCGACCATCGGTGCATGACGGCGTCGAACCCTCTTCGCGACGAGTCCCAGACCGACCTCGACAGTACGGCGCACATCATGAACCGGATCAGCACCCAGCTCTCCAGCCAGCTCAGCCTGGTCTCGCGCAACGGCACGCGGCGCCCCGAGCCGCCCGCGCTGGTCCTCGTGGCGCACGGCAGCCGCGACCCGCGCACCCTGCGCACGGTCCGCACGCTCGTGGAGCGCGTCCGCGAGCTGCGCCCCGGCCTGCCCGTGCACCTGGGCCACATCGAGCTGAACGCGCCCCTGCTGCCGGACACGCTCGCCTCCCTGGGAGACCGCGAGGTGATCCTCGTCCCGCTGCTCCTCAGTCGCGGCTACCACGTCAAGCGCGACATCCCCGAGATGGCCGCCGCGACCCGGGTACGCGCACGAGTGGCCGCTCCACTGGGCCCCCACCCCCTCCTCGTGGAGACCCTGTACGCCCGACTGGTCGAGGCCGGCTGGCGCACCCGTATGGACGAGGCGACGCGCAGGAAGAGCGCGGTGGTCCTGGCGGCGGCGGGCTCCCGCGACCCGGCATCGAAGGTCGACACCGGCCGCACGGCCCACCTCCTCTCGGAGCGCCTCGGCGTCCCGGTGGTCCCCGCCTACGCGACAACGGCGGCCCCGACGGTCCCGGACGCCATCCACGCCCTGACCGAGAGGGGCCGCACAAGGGTGGCCGTAGCCTCCTACTTCACAGCCCCCGGCCGCTTCGCCACGGAGTGCGCGGAGGCGGCCCCGTGGATCGCCTCGGCCCCCTTGGGCACCCACCCGGCAATGGCAAGCCTGGTACTACACCGCTACGACCAGACCCTGGCAACCCCGGCGAGCATGGAGCCCACACTGGCCTCGGCATAAAAATCGCAGGCAAGGGCCGACATACCCAGGGGCGCGGGGAACTGCGCGACCAGTCCCCACCGGCCCGCAGTCGCCAAATCACAGAACCCAGCAGACACATAGGCGCACCCCAAATGTCAGTACCTGCGCTTACTGTCGTGACATGGAAGGCACCGCACCCCTCACCAGCTACACCCCGACGTCAGTCGAACGCTGGGCGACAGAGCCAGACAAACGCCCAGGCCGCACAGCCTTCCAACGCGACCGCGCACGCGTACTGCATTCATCAGCCCTACGCAGACTCGCCGGCAAGACCCAAGTAGTAACCCCCGGCACCCGCAGCCACGCCTGGGACGCCAGCCCCCGCACCCGCCTCACCCACTCCCTGGAATGCGCCCAGGTAGGCCGAGAACTCGGCGCAGCCCTCGGCTGCGACCCCGACCTGGTGGAGGCGGCCTGCCTCTCCCACGACCTCGGTCACCCCCCCTTTGGTCACAACGGCGAACAGGCACTGAACGAATTCGCCCAGGACTGCGGCGGCTTCGAGGGCAACGCCCAGTCCCTGAGGCTCCTCACCCGCATCGAACCCAAACGGTTCACCCCGGAGGGTTCGGTCGGCCTCAACCTCACCCGAGCCACCCTCGACGCCGCCACCAAGTACCCCTGGCCAAGAGGAGCCCACCCCACCAACCCGGAGTCGAAGAAGTTCGGGGTCTACGACGACGACCGCCCGGTCTTCGACTGGGTCCGCGAGGGCGCCCCCGGCACACGCACGTGCTTCGAGGCCCAGGTCATGGACTGGTCCGACGACGTGGCGTACTCGGTGCACGACGTGGAGGACGGCCTGCACGCCGGCCACATCGACCCCAACTACCTGCACGCCGAGCCGGAGCGCCAGGAGATCTTCAAGGTCGCCATCGGCCGCTACGTCCCCGCGGACACGGCCCCCGACGAACTCGCCGAGGCTCTCGACCGGCTCCAGAACCAGCCGTGGTGGCCGCACGGCTACGACGGCTCGGCCGTCGCCCAGGCCCGCCTCAAGGACGCCACCAGCCAGCTCATCGGCCGCTTCTGCCTGGCCGCGGAGGCCGCCACGCGCGAGGCGTACGGCACCGGCCGCCTCACCCTGTACGCGGCCGAACTGGTCGTCCCGCGCGAGGCCCGCATGGAGTGCGCGGTCCTCAAGGCGGTCGCCGACCGGTACGTCATGCAGCGCGCCGAGCAGGAGCGGATCCGCGCCGACCAACGGATCGTCGTCGCCGAACTCGCCGAGGCGTTCACGACCCGCGCCCCGGACGGCCTCGACCCCCAGTTCCGCGCCCTGTTCGACAAGGCCCCCGACGACCGCGCCCGCAAGCGCGTGATCGTCGACCAGATCGCATCGCTCACGGACGCCTCGGCACGCTCGCTGCACGACCGGCTGACGGGACGCTCGTGAAACTGACACGGCACATATGACACTGGCGGTGGCACGAATGGAGCTGACGGTGCGCTAGTGAACATGGGTCAGCTCGAATGTGACCCTCCGTGGCCTGATCGGGCCACACCCTCTTCCCGCATCACGCTGCGTGCGGGACGCTCCAATGTGGCGGCACCCTTACGAGGAGGCATCAAGTGGTCGACGCGGACCAGACATTCGTCATCGTGGGAGGCGGACTCGCCGGCGCGAAGGCGGCCGAGACGCTCCGGACGGAGGGCTTCACCGGGCGCGTGATACTGATCTGCGACGAACGCGACCACCCGTACGAGCGCCCGCCCCTCTCCAAGGGCTATCTGCTGGGCAAGGAGGAACGCGACAGCGTCTTCGTGCACGAGCCCGCCTGGTACGCGCGCAACGACATCGAGCTGCACCTCGGCCAGACCGTCGACGCGCTCGACCGCACGGCCAAGACGGTCCGCTTCGGCGACGACGGCACCCTCGTCCACTACGACAAGCTGCTGATCGCGACCGGCGCCGAACCCCGCCGCCTCGACATCCCCGGCACCGACCTCGCAGGCGTCCACCACCTGCGCCGCCTCGCTCACGCCGAGCGCCTCAAGGGCGTGCTGGCCGCCCTGGGCCGCGACAACGGCCACCTCGTGATCGCCGGCGCCGGCTGGATCGGCCTGGAGGTCGCGGCGGCGGCCCGCGAGTACGGCGCCGAGGTCACGGTCGTAGAACCGGAACCGACGCCGCTGCACGGGGTCCTCGGTCCCGAGCTCGGCAACATCTTCGCGGAACTCCACCGTGAGCACGGTGTCCGCTTCCACTTCGGCGGCCGGCTGACCGAGATCGTCGGCCAGGACGGCATGGTCCTCGCCGCCCGCACGGACGACGGCGAGGAACACCCCGCGCACGACGTCCTCGCCGCGATCGGCGCCGCCCCGCGCACGGGGCTCGCCGAGGCGGCCGGCCTGGAGCTCGCCGACCGCGCCCACGGCGGCGGCATCGCGGTGGACGTCCAGTTGCGCACCTCCGACCCGGACATCTACGCCGCCGGAGACGTGGCCGCCTTCCCGCACCCCCTCTACGGCACCCGGCTGCGCGTCGAACACTGGGCGAACGCCCTCAACGGCGGCCCGGCGGCGGCCCGCGCCATGCTCGGCAAGGACGTCACCTACGACCGCGTGCCCTACTTCTTCTCCGACCAGTACGACATGGGGATGGAGTACTCCGGCTGGGCGCCCCCGGGGTCGTACGACGAAGTGGTGATCCGGGGTGATGCCGGCAAGCGGGAGTTCATCGCCTTCTGGGTGAAGGAGGGCCGGGTGCTGGCCGGGATGAATGTGAATGTGTGGGACGTCACAGAGCCCATCCAGCAGCTGATCCGCTCCAAGGCACAGGTGGACACGGAGGCACTTGCGGACCCGCACGTTCCGCTGGACAGCCTGGTCCCGTGACCCGACGAGGGCGATCGACTGTCACCCCGTCCCCGGCCGCAATTCCCGGGGACGCTGTATCCCATTGCCGCTGCGCGGCGGGCCGGACCCCCGGCAGAGGGGTCGGTCACCTCGCCCCATGACTGTCAGTCCTGCCCCGTAGAATCACCGCGTGGCAGGACGGATCAACGACGAGGACGTGAAGGCGGTACGGGACGCGGTCCCGATCGACGCCGTGGTGTCCGAGTACCTCCAGCTGCGCAACGCGGGCGGCGGAAACCTGAAAGGTCTCTGTCCCTTCCACGACGAGAAGTCGCCGTCCTTCCAGGTCAGCCCCAGCAAGGGTCTCTTCCACTGCTTCGGCTGCCAGGAGGGCGGCGACACCATCACGTTCGTGATGAAGGTCGACCACCTCACGTTCTCGGAGTCGGTCGAGCGCCTGGCCGCCCAGGCCGGCATCACCCTGCGGTACGAGGAGGGCGGGTACAACCCGGCCCACCAGCGCGGCGAGCGCATCCGCCTGGTCGAGGCCCACAAGATCGCCGCCGACTGGTACGTCGAGCAGCTCGCCACCAGCCCCGAGGCCGACGCGGGCCGCAAGTTCCTGGCCGAGCGCGGCTTCGACCAGTCCGCCGCCGAGCACTTCTCCGTCGGCTACAGCCCCCAGGGCTGGGACCACCTCACCCGCTACCTCCGCGGCAAGGGCTTCACCGACAAGGAGCTGCTCCTCTCCGGCATCTCCCAGGAGGGCCGCCGCGGCCCCATCGACCGCTTCCGCGGCCGCCTGATGTGGCCGATCCGCGACATCGGCGGCGAGGTCGTCGGCTTCGGCGCCCGCAAGCTGTACGAGTCGGACAACGGCCCGAAGTACCTCAACACGCCCGAGACGGCGATCTACAAGAAGTCCCAGGTCCTCTACGGCATCGACCTCGCGAAGAAGGACATCGCCAAGTCGAGCCGCGCGGTCGTCGTCGAGGGCTACACGGACGTCATGGCCTGCCACCTCGCCGGTGTGACGACCGCGATCGCCACCTGCGGCACGGCCTTCGGCGGCGATCACATCAAGATCCTCCGCCGCCTGCTGATGGACAACGGCTCGGCCCGTGTGATCTTCACCTTCGACGGCGACGCGGCCGGCCAGAAGGCGGCCCTGCGCGCCTTCGAAGACGACCAGAAGTTCGCCGCCGAGACGTACATCGCGATCGCCCCCGACAACATGGACCCCTGCGACCTGCGCCTCGCCCAGGGCGACGAGGCGGTCGCCGACCTGGTCCAACCCCGCACCCCGCTCTTCGAGTTCGCGCTCCGTCAGATCGTCGCGCGCTACGACCTGGAGACCCCGGCGGGCCGCGCGTCCGCCCTCGACGAGGCCGCCCCGGTCGTCGCCCGCATCAAGAACAGCGGCGCCCAGCACGAGGTCGCCGTCCAGCTCGCGGGCATGCTCGGCATCCTCGACACCCAGTTCGTGGTCAAGCGGGTGGCCCAGCTGGCCCGTTGGGCCCGCGACCGCGGCGGCCAGGGCCCGGCCCCCGCGCGCGGCGCCCAGCAGTACGACAGCGCCCCCCGCGCCACCGCACCGGGCGGCCCGGCGCTGAACCTCCGCAACCCCGTCTACGCCACTGAGCGCGAACTCCTCAAACTCGCCCTCCAGCGCCCCGAGTTGGTCTCCCCGGCCTTCGACGCGTACGGCGTCGACGAGTTCACCGCCGCGCCCTACGCCGCCGTCCGCCAGACGATCATGGACGCGGGCGGCGCCGAGTACGGCGTCCAGGACGGGCAGGAGTATCTGGTCAGGGTCCGTGAGGCGGCCCCCGACAACACGGTCCGCGCGATGGTCACCGAGCTGGCCGTCGAGGCGATCATGCGCCGCACGGTCGACGAGGTCTACGCGGGCGATCAGCTCGTCATGGTCCGCCGCCGCGCGGTCGACCGCCGCATCCAGGAGGTCCAGGGCACCCTCGCCCGCGCGGGCGCCCAGGGAGACCCGGCTCAGCTGGCCGCCGTACAGAACGAGTTGTGGGTACTCCAGCAGTACGGGCAGGCGCTGCGGGAGCGCGGAGCCGCAGCTCTGTAGGCGTGTCGGGTCCGTCAGGGTAACCACCCGGTCACGGACCGGACTCAAAAAGTCACCGCACGCCCCTCGTGGCGGCTATGTGTCGTACTCCACACTGGGTTCCGGTGCCTGAGTCCTCGGAGCGCGGCCGATCCGTCCCCAGCGGGTCCCACACCCCCGCGGTTCCGCTCATCGCGTACGGGACGGACAGCGGCGAGGCCGTCGACTCCGCTCCCGAAACAGCGCTGCCGCTCACTTCAGCAGCGATCATCCTGGAGGTCGCCCCCGTGCAGACCCAGACCCTCAACAAAACCGACATCGGTACGGACACGACGGAGCCGGACGCGGAGACCGACGTTCTCGCGGCCGTGCCCCCACAGAGCCGCGCCGCGCGCCACCCCGAGACGGCGGAGCCGGACAGCCCGCCCGACCTCGACGAACCGCCGGCCGAAGCGGTCGACACCGTGGAGGCCCCCGAGCCCGTGGCACTGCCCCGCAGCCGCACCGACTCCGGCGCCCCGTCCTCGGACCTGTTCCGCCAGTACCTGCGTGAGATCGGCCGCATCCCCCTGCTCACGGCGGCCGAGGAGGTCGAACTCGCCCGCCGCGTCGAGGCCGGCCTGTTCGCAGAAGAGAAGCTCAGCGGCGCCACCGACCTGGACAGCCAACTCGCCCTGGACCTGGACAAACTGGTCGTCATGGGCCGCATGGCCAAGCGCCGCCTCATCGAGGCCAACCTGCGGCTCGTCGTCTCGGTCGCCAAGAGGTACGTCGGCCGCGGCCTGACCATGCTCGATCTCGTCCAGGAGGGAAACCTGGGCCTGATCAGGGCCGTCGAGAAGTTCGACTACGCCCGCGGCTACAAGTTCTCCACGTACGCCACCTGGTGGATCCGCCAGGCCATGTCCCGCGCCCTCGCCGACCAGGCCCGCACGATCCGAGTCCCGGTCCACGTGGTCGAGTTGATCAACCGCGTCGTCCGGGTCCAGCGCCGCATGCTCCAGGAGCGCGGCTACGAGCCCACCCCGGAAGAGGTGGCCGCCCATCTCGACCTCGCGCCAGAGCGCGTCAGCGAGGTCCTGCGCCTCGCCCAGGAGCCCGTCTCCCTGCACGCCCCGGTGGGCGAGGAGGACGACGTGGCCCTCGGCGACCTCATAGAGGACGGCGACGCGACGAGCCCGGTGGAATCGGCGGCGTTCCTGCTCCTCAGGGAACACCTGGAGGCGGTCCTGTCGACACTGGGGGAGCGGGAGCGGAAGGTCGTACAACTGCGTTACGGCCTGGCCGACGGCCGCCCCCGCACGCTGGAGGAGATAGGCCGCATCTTCGGGGTGACGCGGGAACGGATCCGCCAGATCGAGTCGAAGACCCTGAACAAGCTGCGGGATCACGCATTCGCGGATCAGCTCAGGGGCTATTTGGATTGACGTCGGCCGCGGCTGAGTGGGGGCTGGTCGCGCAGTTCCCCGCGCCCCTAGGTGGGCTCAGCCGCGGCAACTTCTCAGTCCACCTCGGCTACCGCCTGCGCGAACTGCGCCTTGTACAGCCGCGCGTACGCCCCGTCGGCAGCCAACAGCTCGGCGTGCGCGCCCTGTTCGACGATCGACCCGTTCTCCATTACCAGAATCGTGTCCGCATCCCGAATCGTCGACAGCCGGTGTGCGATCACGAACGACGTACGCCCGTGCGCCAGTTTCGCCATCGCCTTCTGAATGAGCACCTCGGTCCGCGTGTCCACGGAACTCGTCGCCTCGTCGAGGACCAGTATCACCGGGTCGGACAGGAACGCCCGAGCGATGGTGATGAGCTGCTTCTCACCGGCGGAGACACCTGTGCCCTCGTCGTCGATCACGGTGTCGTAGCCGTCGGGCAGCGTACGGACGAACCGGTCGGCGTGGGCGGCCCGTGCGGCCTCCTCGATCTCCCCCCGCGTGACCTCACGGGAGGCCCCGTACGCGATGTTCTCGGCGATCGTGCCGCCGAAGAGCCAGGTGTCCTGGAGCACCATGCCGATCCCGGAACGGAGTTCGTCCCGGGACATCTTCGCGATGTCGACGCCGTCGAGGGTGATGCGCCCGCCGGAGACCTCGTAGAACCGCATGAGGAGGTTGACCAGCGTGGTCTTGCCGGCGCCGGTCGGGCCGACGATCGCGACGGTGTGCCCGGGTTCGGCCTTCAGGGAGAGGTTCTCGATGAGCGGCTTCTCGGGGTCGTAGCGGAAGGAGATGTTCTCCAGCTCCACCCGCCCGCGCGGCTTCTCCAGTTGCACACCCCCCGCCGGCGCGTCCGCGCTCTCGCTCGGCAGGGGATCCGGCTCCTGCTCCTCCGCGTCCAGGAGTTCGAAGATCCGCTCGGCCGAGGCCACGCCCGACTGCACCAGGTTCGCCATCGACGCGACCTGCGTCAGCGGCATCGAGAACTGGCGCGAGTACTGGACGAAGGCCTGCACATCGCCGATGGACAGGGCGCCGGACGCGACGCGCAGTCCGCCGACGACCGCGACCAGCACGTAGTTGATGTTCGACACGAACATCATCAGCGGCTGCATGACCCCGCTGTTGAACTGGGCCTTGAACCCGGCCTCGTACAGCGCGTCGTTCTGCTCGGCGAACAGCTTCGCCGACTCCTCCTGCCGCCCGAACACCTTCACCAGCGTGTGCCCGGTGTACATCTCCTCGACGTGCGCGTTGAGCTTGCCGGTCGAGCGCCACTGCTGCACGAAGTGCGGCTGCGACCGCTTGCCGACGCGCTTGGCGACGCCGAAGGAGAGCGGCACGGTCACCAGCGCCACGAGCGCCAGCACCCACGACACCCAGAACATCATCGCCAGGACACCGATGATGGTGAGGAGCGAGTTGATGAGCTGCCCCATCGACTGCTGGAGCGTCTGCCCGATGTTGTCGATGTCGTTGGTGGCGCGGCTGAGCACTTCCCCTCGCTGCCGCTTGTCGAAGTACGACAGGGGCAGGCGCGACAGCTTCGTCTGGAGGTCCTCCCGCATCCGGAACATGGTCCGGTTGACGGCCCGGTTGACCAGCCGGGTCGCGATCCCCATCAGCAGCCCCGCCACCAGGAACACGACGAGCGCGAGTAGCAGGATGTTCCCGACGGCGCCGAAGTCGACACCCTGGCCCGGGGTGAAGTCCGTGCTGCGGAGCATGTCGGCGATTGAGCCGTCGCCCCGCTCCCGCATGGACGCGAGCGCCTCTTCCTTGGTGACCCCGGCCGGCAGCTGCCGCCCGATGATGCCCGCGAACACCAGGTCGGTGGCGTTGCCGAGGATCTTCGGCCCTACGACGTTGAGGCCGACGCTCACGACGACGCAGGCCAGCAGCAGACCGAGGGTGAGGCGCTCGGGCCTGAACTGTGCGAGCAGTCGCTTGCCCGACACCTTGAAGTCCATCGAATGATGGTCGGGGCCGGTCCCGGCCATCATCCGCCCCATGGGCCCGGCCATCAGGCAGCCTCCGCTTCTGTGAGTTGGGAGAGCACGATCTCCCGATAGGTCTCGTTGTCCGCCATCAACTCGTGATGGCGGCCGGTCCCCACGACCCGCCCCTCGTCGAGTACGACGATCCGGTCGGCGTCCCTGATGGTCGCCACCCGCTGGGCGACGATCACGACGGTCGCCTCGGCGGTCTCCAGGGTGAGCGCCGCACGCAGGGCCGCGTCGGTCGCGTAGTCCAGCGCGGAGAAGGAGTCGTCGAAGAGATAGATCTCCGGGCGCTGGACGAGCGTACGGGCGATGGCGAGCCGCTGCCGCTGACCGCCGGAGACGTTGGTGCCGCCCTGGGAGATGGGGGAGTCGAGGCCGTTCTCCAGCCCCTCCACGAAGCCCTTGGCCTGCGCCACCTCCAGCGCGTGCCACAGCTCCTCGTCGCTCGCGTCCGGATTGCCGTACCGCAGATTGGTCGCCACCGTCCCGGCGAACAGGTACGGCTTCTGCGGGACGAGCCCGACGGTCTTCGCGAGCAGCGTCGGTTCGATGGTCGCGACGTCGATCCCGTCGACGAGCACCTCGCCCTCGGTGGTGTCGAACAGCCTCGGCACCAGCCCCAGCAGGGTGGACTTGCCGCTGCCGGTCGATCCGATGACAGCGGTGGTCTCGCCGGGCCGGGCCACCAGGTCGATGGTCCTGAGCACCGGTTCCTCGGCACCCGGGTAGCGGAACCCGGCGCCCCGGATCTCCAGATGACCGTGCCGGCGCAGCTCCACGACGGGCGCCGTCGGCGGCACGACACTGCTCTCGGTGTCCAGGACCTCCTGGATGCGCTCGGCGCACACCTCCGCGCGCGGCACCATCATGAACATGAAGGTGGCCATCATCACGGACATCACGATCTGCATCAGATAGGCGAGGAACGCGGTCAGATCGCCGATCTGCATCTGGCCGCTGTCGATGCGATGGGCGCCGAACCACACCACCGCGATCGATGACAGGTTCACCACCGTCATCACCATCGGGAACATCAGCGCGAGCAGCCGCCCGGTGGCCAGCGACATGTCGGTGAGCTCGGTGTTCGACTTCCGGAAGCGTGTCTGCTCGTACTCGTCCCGGACGAACGCGCGGATCACCCGGTTGCCGGTGATCTGCTCGCGCAGCACCCGGTTCACCGTGTCGAGCCGCACCTGCATCGTCCGGAACAGCGGCCGCAGCCGCCGGATGATCCAGGTCACGCAGATGCCCATCACCGGCACCACGGCGACCAGCACCCCGGACAGCGGCACGTCCAGGCCGAGGGCCAGGATGATGCCGCCCACACACATGATCGGCGCCGACACCAGCAGGGTGAACGTCATCAGGGCCAGCATCTGGACCTGCTGGACGTCATTGGTGGTGCGGGTGATCAGCGAGGGCGCGCCGAACTGGCCGACCTCCCGCGCCGAGAAGGACTGCACCCGGTCGAAGACGTCGGCCCGGATGTCCCGCCCGAGCGCCGCCGCGGTCCGTGCGCCGTAGTAGACGGCACCGATGTTGCAGACGACCTGGGCCAGCGAGATCCCGACCATCAGGGCGCCGAAACTGAGGATGTATCCGGTGTCACCCTTCACGACACCGTTGTCGATGATGTGCGCGTTGAGAGTGGGCAGGTAGAGGGTGGCGCAGGTCTGCAGGAACTGCAGCAGCACCAGCAACGCGATGGGTTTTCGGTAGGGCCTGAGGTAGGCCCTCAGAAGTCGTATGAGCACGCGGGATCTCTCGGTGTCGGCGACAAGGGTGGGTGCACCACCCCCCATCGTCGAACACTCCCCCCGCGTTACCTCAACCGATTAACCCAAGAGCGGTCCAAGAAAGGACGAGTTGTCCGTCGTTGGCCCTAAGACTCAGCCCCGAAACGCCCCCGGATGGGTCTGCTCCCGCACCGACACGTACTGCTGGCGCACCGCCTGCCCCATCGCCAGTTCCTCGCCGGGCTCCAGGACCTGGGCGACCGGGCCCTGCCAGGCCGGCGGGATGCGCGGGTCGAGCGTGCCCTGGGTCACGCCCAGCGCCCAGGCGGCCTGCCGGGCGGCGCCGATGGCCGCGTAGTCGGCGGGCTGGGGTACGACGACCTGCACCCCGAAGATCGCGGGCGCGGCGGCCTGCACGGCGGGCAGCTCGGCGGCCGGCCCGAGCAGGAAGAGCCGCCGTACGTCGACGCCCCGCCCGCGCAGCACGTCCAGCGCGTCGGCGAGCCCGCACAGCATGCCCTCGAACGAGGCCCGCGCCAGATGCTCGGCCCTCATCGACTCCCGCCGCAGCCCCGACAGGGTCCCGGCGGTGTGCGGCAGGTTCGGCGTCCGCTCACCCTCCAAATAGGGCAGGAACACGAGCCCGTGGGCCCCCGGCGTCGACTTCATCGCCAGCTCGGACAGGCTCTCCAGATCGGGCAGCCCGAGCAGCTCGGTGGCGCCGCGCAGGGTCCGTACGGCATTGAGTGTGGTGACGACGGGCAGGTGCATGCCCGTCGCATCGGCGAGGGAGGTGATCATCCCGGTCTGGTCGACCAGTGCCTCGGTGTGTACGGCCATCACGGACCCGGAGGCGCCGAGCGACACGACCGCGTCACCGAGCCCGATCCCAAGGCCGAAGGCCGCGGCCATGGTCTCGCCGGTCCCGGCGGAGATCAGCAGCCCCTCCGGTGTCGTACCGGCCGCGTCGGACGGTCCGATCACCTCGGGCAGCATGGCCTGGTGGCCGAGCGCGAGCTCGACGAGCTCGGGCCGGTAGCCGCCGGTGGCGGCGGACCAGTACCCGGTCCCGGAGGCCCCGCCCCGGTCCGTGGTCCGGCGCACCGGCCGCCCGAGGAGCTGCCACACCAGCCAGTCGTGCGCCTGCATGAGGACGGCGGCGCGCTGGGCGTTGTCGGGCTCGGTCTTGGCGAGCCAGCGGAGCTTGGCGACGGGCTGCGGGGCCTGCGGTACGCACCCCACGGCCTGCGCCCACGCCTCACGCCCGCCGAGCGCGTCGATCAGATCGGCCGCCGCGACCTGCGCCCGCTTGTCACCGCCGACCATCGCGGGCCGCACGGTGTTGCCCTGCGAGTCCAGCGGCACGACCGAGTTCTGCTGCGCGGACACCCCGATGGCCTGCACACCTTCGAGCAGCCCCCCGCCGGCGGCTTCCCCCAGCGACAGCAGCCAGGCCTGTGGATCGACATCGGAAGGCCGTCCCCCGCCACCCTCGGAGCCCTCCATCGGATGCGGCGCATAACCCTGCCGCAGCACGGCTCCCGTGTCCGCGTCGCAGACAACGATTCGAGTGAAATCGGGCGAACTGTCCAACCCGGCGACTATCCCCATGGCGAAAATTCTGCCGTACGCGGGAAGGTGGGCGCGCCGGTCCGCATCCGCTAGGTGTTGCTGGTGCCCCAGTCGTCCTCGCCGGAGCCGTTGGTGTTGCGCTCGCGCAGGGACCTCACGCGGTCCGCGACCGAGTCCGGCATCCGGTCGCCGACCTTCTCACTGACCACGTGATACGCCTTGCCGGCGAACTGGCGCCCCTGCTGTGCCGCGGACTCCGCGGTGTTGCGGACGGCCGGGTTCTGCGCGACCTGACGAGCGGACTTCTTCAACTGCTCGTAGCGCTCGCGTCCGGCCCGTGTGCCCAGCACGTAACCCAGAGCGAGTCCGACGACGAACGTGAGCCGGTAGCGCATGGCGGCCACCCTTCCTGGTCGGGCACGGGGGAACCGATTGGCGGAGCACCCCCCTGCTTGCGCTAATGTATGTGTCGCAGCGAACGAGCGCCCCCTGGCGAATACCCAGGTAGGTACGATCGATGCAACGAGGCATTCCTCCGTAGCTCAATTGGCAGAGCAGCCGGCTGTTAACCGGCAGGTTACTGGTTCGAGTCCAGTCGGGGGAGCTTCGATCTTCCGTAGCTCAATTGGCAGAGCAGCCGGCTGTTAACCGGCAGGTTACTGGTTCGAGTCCAGTCGGGAGAGCAGGCTGAAGAGGACCCCGATGGGGTCCTTTTTCATGCCCCGAGGAACCGCCCCGCCCACGGCGTAGTCCTCAAGGTCATGCGAGGCCGACCACTCGAAGCAGGAGATCGTATGAGCGGCTATGCTGCGGCAGACGGCGCGCACACATGTACGCGACACGCCGCTATGGGGCGGTAGCTCAGCCGGTTAGAGCAGCGGACTCATAATCCGTCGGCCGTGGGTTCGAGTCCCACCCGCCCCACCATTCCGGCTTTGGTGCAGGAACGTTTTCACCTGCGGAAGCATGCCAGCCCCTCACGTCAGCGAGGGGCTGTTGTCGTCTCCGGTGATCGTTAGCTCAGTCGAAGCTCAACCGAAGTGCAGACGATCAAGACATGGAGCGGCCCCGGTCGCGACGCGCTACGACCGGGGCCAAGAGGCCGCCCGCCCCCAGGAGTTCACGGGGTGCGAGGGCGGGCGGGGTTCAGGAGGTACGGCGCGCCGCTCGGACGCGGGCGAGGATGCGCAGCGGGGTGACATCCGGCAGCACCAGGTCGGCGTGCTCGCGGTGCGCGTACACCGTCCAGCCGGGGCCGCTCATGCTTTCCTCGCGCCACAGGGCGACCGCGTCGCCCGGGTCGGTGATCAGCCCGTCGCAGTAGCGGCACACGTGCAGGGCCGAGGTCACGACGTGGCCCCGACGAGGCCCTCGTGGTGGTCGCACAGGGCACCCAGGACACGGGCGAGTCTGCGCGCGTGGGCTACGCGCCCGCCCAGCCCGGAGCGGGGTTCCTCCGTCAGCTTCCGCCGCGCCTCTCCTACGCACGCGAGCGCGCAGAAGCGCGGGATGCTGCTCTTGGGAAGCTTCAGCGTCGTCCGCGAGACCTCGATGACCATCAGCTCGATGTGCCCTCGCATCTGGAGGGTGAGCGTGTCGAGCTCGTCGCCGGAGGGCGGCAGGGCTTCCGGGGCGTCGTCCGGTCCGATCAGGCACCCCACGGCCGCGCGCATCACCTCGATGTCGGGCGGGGCCTGATCCTGCTCTTCGGTGGCCGGCGGATGGGTGGTATTTGTTGCCATGTCGGCGCTCCTCAGCAGCGTTGGCCACGCCCCGGGAGGCTGTCACCTCGCCGGGGTCTTGTCGTAACTGCCGACGCTAGGAGCGTGACGTGCGGCACAGCTAGCAATGTGCAGAACTGTGCAACGCACCCACCCTGTAGAGGAGCGTTGGCGGATTCGCACCCTTGACCCTGAGGTCGCTGGGCGTGACGGTATTGCAGAAGACTGCACAACACATCGAGGGAGACAGCCGTGGCACTGCAGTTCATCGGTATCGACCCGAACACCGGCGACGACGAGAGCCCTACAGTCTGGGTCGACCAAGAGAAGCAGGAACTCGTACTCCAGGGCTGGAAGCCCGCCGCCGAACTCGAAGCGGAGTGCGCAGAGTTCACCGTCCCAGGCCACGCGGTGGGCATCCCGGAGCACGAGGCCGTGATCCGTATCCCCGCCAGGATGGTGCCGATGATCAGGGAGGCGTGCGATGCCGTCGAGCGTGCCGACGTTCGCTGAACTCATCGCAGGCTGTACCCACTCGGCGGTGCACCTGGAGATGCGCGACGTCTACTCGGTCGACAAAGAGCGGCAGCAGTTCGACGCGTGGCGCCAGGGATTCCGCCACGACCCGGCGGACCGGGCGTCCTGGTGGCGGCCGTGGCTCGACATGGTCCAGGAGACCGTTGCCCGCGGCGTTGCTGTACGGCGTGCCCGGATCGTGTCCGAGCCCGTCAGCGAATACATCCGCTTCGAGCACTCCGGCACCTTCACGAACGTCGCCGCGGGCGAAGAGGTGCGGTGGCTGCCCCGTCGGCGCGCATCCGACATCCCGCTGCCGGGCAACGACTTCTGGCTCTTCGACAACCGCCTGATCCGGTGGAATCACTTCACTGGCGACGGCGGGTCTGCAGGCCAGGAGCTTTCCGACGATCCTGCCGCCGCCAAGCTGTGTGCCACCGCATTCGACGAGGTGTGGGCCAGGGCCGTCCCTCACGACCAGTACGAGATCCACTAGCAGGAAGCGCCGGTAAGCCAGCTCATGCCCGTCTCCCCATCCTCGTCCGCCCAGGCCGCGCGCGCAGCTGTCGCCGAGCGGCTGCGCGGCCTCCGCAAAGAGGCAGGACTGACGATTACCGAGCTGGCAGACCGGTGCGGCTGGCACCACTCCAAGACGTCCCGCATCGAGAACTCGATCACCGCCCCCACCACCAACGACATCCGCCAGTGGTGCGCTGCCACCGGAGCAAAGTCCCAGGCGCAGGACATCGTCGTGCAGTCGGTGAACGCCGAGTCGATGTACAGGGAGTGGCGCCATCAAACCCGCAGGGGCCTGACCGAGCTGCAGCAGAACACCGGCAAGCTCTTCCGCACCACCGACCTGTTCCGCGTGTACTCGTCCACGCTCGTCCCCGGTCTCCTGCAGACCGAGGGCTACGCGGCCGGTGTCCTCGGCGCGGCGGCCCGTTTCCGTCAGCTCCCTGACGACGACAGCACCGAAGCCGCGCGCGCCCGGGTCGAGCGCTCGCGCATCATCCACGACCCCGGCCGCCGCTTCGTCCTGCTCATCGAAGAGCCGGTTCTGTACTGCCAGATTGCCGACGTCGACGCCATGGCGGCGCAGCTCGGCTACCTCCTCACCGCTGGCGCGATCTCCACGGTGTCCCTCGGCATCATCCCGGCAGCCGCGAGCCTGCGTTCTCAGTGGCCGCGCGAGACCTTCCACGTGTACGACGACAAGCTCGTGTCCGTCGAGTTGGTCTCCGCCAGGGTGCGGATCAATCAGCCCTCCGAAATCGAGCTGTACATCCGGGCGTTCGAGGAACTCCGCAGCATGGCCGTGTACGGGGCTGAGGCGCGCGCCCTGATCCTCAAGGCCATCGAGGCGCTGCACTGATCGCGGGCATGACGAAACGCCCCCAACCACGGCCGTGGTGGCCGTGGTTGGGGGCGTCGCCGTTGGTGGTCAGGCGGGGATGAGGCTGATCTGCGCTGGCGTGACCTCCAACCGCATCCCGTGCTTGTCGAGGACCTGCTGCAGCTCGGCCGCACAGGCCTCCATGCGGGCCTGCTGCTCCTGCGCGATGAGCGCACGAGCCGCCGACAGCGGGTCTCCCGGTGCCGAGGCGGACGGGCCACCCTCGACGAGTTGCTCCGGGTCGTGATTGTGCATTGGGTCCCCTCTCAGGCCAGTCCGATCGTGGTGATTGCGCCCGACGGGCCGCGCCATTTCAGCGCCCCGCCCTCGGCGTACAGCACGCCGCCGCCCGTCGGGTTGGATGCCGGAACGGTGTTGGCGTTACCGACCGCGATGACGCCCACGCCGCCGCCCAGGGACGTGCTGTTGAGACTGAGGCTGGACACGGTCGACGAGGAACGCCGGGCCACCAGGCCGGGCCCGAGGGTGACGTTGCCGGTGGACCGAGAGATGACCACCGGGGAATCGATGTACGTCCCCGTGTCGTCGTACCGGCGGATGTGGAAGTTCGTGCCGGCGTTCGCCCCGGCCTCGGTCTCGTTCGTGGCCCGCAGGATCCACCGCTGACCGGACGTGGCCCGGTCCGAGCTGATGGACAGCAGGACGTCCTTGTTGAAGGTGTCGTTGCCGCCGACCCGCAGCACGCCGGACGAGGCGCGCACCGAGAAGTCCGCCAGGTTCGTGCGGATGTTGGTGACCGCCACACCGATGGTGCCGGGGCTGTTCTCCTGGTCTATGAACGGGATCTCAAGGCGGCCCTGCAGCGCGCCGGTTACATCCGGGACCTCGACTTCCCAGTGCCCGTGAATCGACCCGTGGTCGTTGGCCTCGTAGTGCGCGCCGGTCCAGCACCATGGCTTCGCGCTGGAGCCGGCCGTCCAGTCGCGGTTGCCGTCGTAGTTCGCTGCCGTACCGGACTGCGGTCCGTACCAGGCCGTCATGGCCTTGGCGTCCTTCCGCATCAGGAAGTTGCGGATGGTCTCCCCGAACCCGTAGGTACTGGCCCGCTGGTACGAGTACAGGGCGAGCCGGCCGGTGGAGTCGGTGCCGGTGCCGTTGTCCTCGCCGCCGCCGAACGACGAACCCAGCAGCAGGGCCGCGTTGTTCGAGCCGACGAGGTTGCCCTTGGGCAGGTCGTCGTAGGAGGCTGCGCCGGTGGTGTTGATGACGAGCGGCGCGCCCTGGACGCCCTCGATCGGGTCGGGCACCACGATGTCCGCAAGAACGACGGACGGCGCTGCCTTGGGCAGGCTGATGTATCGCACCCAGTGCGGCGCGTTGGAGAACGACGCAGTGACCGTGTACGTCCAGCCGGTTGGTGACATGCCGGTTGCGTCGGTCGCGACCAGCGTCACGGAGAAGTCGCCGTCGACGACCTGGGTTTCAGCCCTGCCGCCGAGGATGACGTCGTCCTCGCCGATCGTCACCAGGTCGGGGCCGGTGAAGATGAGCCGCCCCTGGATCGGTGTCCCATCGGGCAAGGTCAGGGGCTCTCCGGCCGTGACCGTGACGGTCTCCACGCCTGCGGGCAGAGGCATGCCGTCCTCCTCTCAGCGGGCG
Organism: Streptomyces sp. JLBG701; assembly: GCF_058544905.1. Lineage (NCBI taxonomy): Bacteria > Bacillati > Actinomycetota > Actinomycetes > Kitasatosporales > Streptomycetaceae > Streptomyces > Streptomyces sp. JLBG701. Next base: position 3,769,266 of record NZ_CM178588.1, on the reverse strand, counting down.
AACAGGGCGATCGCGCCCGTCGCGGCGCCAGCCACACCGGCGAGGACGCCGATCGTGGGCATGGGCCAGCGGGCGCGTTCGAGGGTGCGGATCCTGAGCTCGTGGTCCTGGAGATCGCCGCGGATGTCCTTCGCCTCGTCGAGGAAGCTGTCCACCTTGGACTCGATGCGGCCGACCGTCTGAGCCAGGTCCCTCACCTCCTGGTACATCTGGGCCGTACTGATGTACACCCCGGGGTCCGGCGGCGTCGTCATCTACCTGCCTCGCCCGCCTGCCGGTTGGGGACGGCGTAGGTGATGCCCCAGGCGCCGAGCACGGCGAGCACGATGGTGACGCCCTCACCGGTGGTCAGGACGCTGTCCTGTACGGCCGTGACGGCGGCGGTGGCGCCGGCCGCGAGCCCGGCGACGATGGACTTGGCGATGCTGGAGATGCGCATGGTCAGGACTCCTTGGTGTTCGCGGCGAGCAGCTGGTTGACGAGGTCGGTGAGCGCGTCGACCTTCTTCTCGACGCGGCCCAGCGCGATGTGCGGGGCACGGATCTGCGCGGCGGCAGTCCACGTCTCGTTGGTGTCGCCCTTCTGGACCGGGTGCTTCCACACCTGCTCGGCGGCGAGCTCAGCGATCTCTGCGGCAGTCACGGCCACGGGGAGTTCCTCCTTGGGCGGGGTGGGCTTGGCCGTGGCGCGGGCGACGATGCCCGGGAACACGACCGTCGTGAACTGGGTGATGCGCGCGGGCCCGGGGCAGGCGTGCGCGTTGGGGTTCCACGCGTCGAACTGCTTGTGCCAGCCGAACCCGGGATCGTCCGCCGTCCGGCACAGGCGCAACGGGATGCCGTGCGTCTGGTGCAGCCACACGCCGAGCTTGATGAGCTGCTCGACCTGCGCGTCCGTCCACGCGTCGGAGGCCGCCGTGTTCGACGCGGTCTCGATGGACACGGCGCCGGTACCGTCCGCGCGCCGGTTGGCGGCGGCGTTGGCGTCGGCGCGGGTCTCGGTGCCGATGAACTGGGCGAGGTCGCCCTCATAGCCGAGCCCGAAGTGGGATTCCAGGTTGGTGGAGTCGCGCCAGTACTCGTAGGCGCGCTTCGCCGTCCACGGCGCGGCGAGCGAGTGGACGATGAACTGCGTCGGCTTGATGGCCGGCTGGGAGTCGGACTCCGGCTGCAGTTCCATGCGTGTAGCGCCGGGATACCAGGCCATCGGGCCTCCAGACATGAGAAAGGCCCCGGCCGGCAGGCACGGGGCTGGCGGGGGTGGGGCGGGTCAGGCGTTCTCGCTGATCCAGACCGCGGTCACCCGCAGGTTCCGCCCGTTGGTCAGGTCGTCGAGGATGGAACGCAGGGTGATCTGCCCAGACGTTCCGATGGTGCATTCACCGTCGATCGTCCCGTCGCCGAAGACTTCGTTGATGACCTCCGGTGGACGCCATCCGGACGGCAGCGTGCACATGGCGGTGTCGGCGAGATTGCCGCCCGGTGTGATGGCCACCGTGGTCCCGGTGTACGTACACACCACGTGGATGGTGGTGATCCCGTTGACCTTGCGGCCGGAGAAGGAGCTCACGCTGAAGTCGGTGGCAGCCGTCAGACCGGACGAGGTCGAGTCGTCCAGCGAGTTGTCGTTGAGCCGGTCGGCCGTGACCGTCATGCCCGCGAGAAAGCGCACCGGTCCTCCTCACATCGCCACGTAGGCGGGGTTGGCCAGGCTGATGGGCTGGCCGGTCGAATGTGTCTTGCTCACGCCGTTGACGCTGCGGGTCACGGTGAAGGTCTGCGGGTTGAGCATGGCGAGGTTGTCGTAGGACACCGTGACGGGCAGCGTGTTCGTGTTCGCCGAGCCAAGGATGGAACGCGTCCCGATCGACCCGGCGGCCGTCAGGGAGGTGTCGGTGACCGAGGCCTGCCACGCCACCGGCTCCGGTCCGCCCGTGTCCCACACCTTGGCGCGCAGCGTGGAGCCGATGACCTGGAAACGGATGCGGTTGTACGTGCCGGCCGCATGCGTGTAGGGCACGGTGACCGACGCGAGGTCGGTCTGTGCGCCGGCCACCCGCTTCTGGAGGACGAGCGTGATCGTCTGGTTGGTGTTGAGGGCGGCCCGGGCGTAGTAGAGGTTGTTGGTGTCCGTGTAGCGGGCGAGCAGGCCCACGTACTCCGGGTTGCCCAATGCCAGGGCGCTGGTGGCCACGTCCACGATCACGTCGACGTCCGCCGACGGGGCTGGGATCACGGTGTGCCGTGAGGCGTTGACCGAGGTCAGACTGTGCGTGCCCACACTGCCGTTCACGGCATACTCCGAGGCCGTCCCGCCCGCGGTGGTCCACGTCCCGCCGACGGTTGCCGTCCCCCAGCCGTTCGACACGGTCCGGGTGAAGGTGTCCCGCACGGCGCTGTCGCAGGCGGTCACCCGCATGATCTCCCCGCCGGTGCGGACGTCGAAGGGGAAGTCGCTCGGGTAGGTGGGTGAGTCGACCCACCGGTACAGGCCGGTGGTGAACACGTCCACCCCGGTCTCCGAGGCGTCCAGGGCCTCCGCGAGCCGGCAGCCGCCGGTGTCGGCCTTGCTGCTGCCGACCACCAGGGCCGTCCACGGCTCGCCGGGCACGCAGTTGAAGGTGATCAGCCAGGCGTCCGGTCCGGCCTCCTCTGTGTAGCCGACCACCAGGACGTCGACGTCGTCGGGCCCGTGGTCCGCCGGCAGATCAGTCAGGCGGATCTTGTCTCCGACGTCGACGCGCAGGATGTCGTCGATCAGCGCGTAGACGCGCGCGTTGGCCAGGTTCAGCGTGATGCGGGCGTAGCGCACCCCGGCATACGTGCCCAGGTGTACCCGCATTCCGGCCACCTGGCGGGCCTGGTCGTCCGTGTGAAGGCTGTAGGTGTAGGCGCGGTCGTAGCGGCCCACCCCGCCGTCCTCAGGGGCCAGGACGGACAGCTCGCCTTCCTCCAGTACTTCCCGGGCCGGGACTGAGCCGTACTCGCGCTGCACCGTGACGTCGTTCTCGGTGAGCTTGTCGTCGTCGACGGGCTTGAAGGGCGGCGAGATGAGCCCGGCTGAGAAGTCCAGGGTGAGCCCGGGCGTCTGGTTCCACAGCGTGGACTGGCCCCGGTGGATCACCTCGGCGCCGTCGCGCCGGTCCAACAGGTAGCCAAAGTTGGTCCGGTTGGCCTCGTTCAGCAGCTCCAGAAGCTTCTTCGGCCCCTGGATGCCCATCGGCCGCTGGAACTCGCCCTCGCCGGCCACAGATGCCGTGTAGCCCGCCTCGGCGGCCAGGCGCACGATGCGGTCCCCGGCCAGCTCGCCCTGGAAGCCGGTGGCCGCGTCCCAGAACTCAGCCGCGGTGGGCCCGGTGCCGTCCCAGTAGGTGACGTAGCCGAGCTGCTGGTCGCCGCCCGGGATGCCGCCACCGGTGAGGAGAGCCCAGTTGTAGGTCACGTGGTGCAGTGCCTTGACCACGATGCTGGTCAGCGTGCCGGTGGCCTTCTGGACGCCGTCCACGTAGATCGTCCACACGGAGTCTGTGGCCCCGGGGTCGACCGAGAAGCGGACGTGGTGCATGGCCCCGTCGTAGATCCCGACGTTCGTCACCGAGGTCAGCAGCGAGGACGAGGACGAGCTGTCGCCCTTGGACACACGGAAGATCGTGATGTCGTTGTCCGGGGTGGACAGCGACAGCTGGAAGTAGACCTGCGGGTCGGCGTCGTCGCCGCGGCCGCGGTCGCGGATCTCGAACACGCCGGTGTTGCCGGGGGCCTGGCTGCGGTACAGGAAGTCCACCGACCAGGCATCCGCCGCGGACGTGCTGTTCGCCATGCCGCCCGTGATGACACCGCCGGTCTCTCCCTTGAAGGTGATGACCGGTTCCATCCAGTCGACCAGGGTCCCGCTTCCCCACGCGGGCAGGTCGGTGCCCAGGGACAGCGGAAGGGACACGGTCATCGACTGCCGCCCGAACAGGGGCCTCCCCTCGGCTGCCTCCTGGCTGTCGGTGAGCGGCCAGCAGGCCAGGGGGGAGGCGACCTTGAGGAACCTGAGCAGGGCCGAATCCTGCGGTTTGTTGCCCGCGTCCATGCGGCGCATGATCCCCGAGGGGGTGACGCTGACGTAGTTGTCGTTGAGGGAGAGGTCCCGGGTGGGCGGCCAGGCGGGCACCTCCCCGGACAGGCGGATGTGCTTGTTGCTGAAGACGGCGCTGCCCTGCTTCGTCCACGTCAGGCCCGTAGCGTCGACGAACGATGTGCCGCCCGCGACGGCCGCGCTGGTCTTCATGTTGACCTTGGTGGTGGTGCCGTCCAGCAGCTTCAGCGCGTAGACGTTGCCACGCAGCCGGTTCAGCACGCCGCCGGACGGCAGCGCGTTGAACGAGGTACCGTGCCCGATCTCCAGCGCGGCGGTGCCGGCGAACACGCTGGTGGTTCCCGTCCCGACGATGGGGTTCCCGAGCAGGTGCCATTCGGTGTCGTCAACCGTGCGCCCGGTGTAGAAGCGCAACTCGTAGCCGCCCGCCCCGTTGTTGATGTCCAAGGTCACGCGCAGCGTGAGGCGTTGGCCGTGGTACGCCTTCAGTTCCTCGGTGCACGTCTGGTTGATGCGGCTGGCCAGGGTGCCGTCCGGCGACCAGATGAGCAGGGGGAAACCGTTCTCGATCTCCAGGGCCCAGCAGTCGTTGGCGCTGGGCACGTACCGCAGGGCCAGCATCTGCGACTCGGACCAGTCCTCAAGGGCCACATCGAGGCGCAGGTCGAAGTCCCCGCTCACGTCCAGCGCGGCCGCGTCCGGAGTTTCCAGGGCGTCGCTGCCCAGCCCGCCGGCCATGACCGCCCACGGCGAGCCGACCGTGTACCCGTACCGCATCGGCGTGTTGCGGCCGATCAGGTTGTACAGGGGCGAGGTGGGGTTGCGCGGGGCGTACCGGTTGTCGCGGCTGTCCAGGTCGCATGAGCCTGCTGTCGGCTCCGCGGCCGACGAGGACTCGGAGCTGAGTCCCCGGGTGATCGTCACCGCGGACGTGGCGACCCGCATGTCGTCGGTGACGGTGCTCCAGGCGCCGCTGTAGAACAGCTCGCCCCACACCGGCGGCGGCAGGTTCGGCATGTCATCCCTCCGCGAACTTGATCACGTCACCGCCCGCTTGCGTGCGGACCATCCCTTGGAACCACTCCCGGAACCCCCGGTCGTTCCCGTTGATCTGGAGCACCAGGGGCGGTTGGCTGCGCGTCGCGCCGAGGGCGGCAGCCGCCCCTGCGAACGGGCTCAGGCCCGTGCTGATGGGGCCGGTGGGCCGGTAGGCGGCCGGGTTGATGAGGCCGCGGACGGCGTCGTCGACGACGCTCGCGTTGTCCTCGACGCCCATGGCGATACCGGCGGGGAACCAGTGGCCGATCTCGTCCGCGGCGAGCTTGGACGGGGATCCGATGTGCAGGAAGTCCTTGACCGGGTCGACGATGTTGTTGCTGGCGAAGTTGGAGATCTGCGACCACAGCCAGCCGCCGGCCGCCGAGATGCCGTCCCACAGGCCGTACACGAAGTCCAGGCCCATGTTGTAGAAGCGGTAGGCCTGCCCGCCGATGGCGTCGATCAGACGGCCGGGCAGGCCGGCCATCCACACGGTCAGGGAGACAGCCCGGTTGACGGCGGCGTCCTTCATGGACTGGAAGGCGTCCCAGGCGAGTTTCGCCACGGCGACGTGCAGCCCGATCAGGGCGTCCCACGCCCGCCCGGGCAGACCGCCCAGCCAGGTCACCATCTCCGTCAGCTTCGTGACCGCCCAGTCCTTGGCGGCCCCGAACCAGCCCGCGAACTTCCCCGGCAGTGTGCCGAACCAGCCGAACGCGTCGGACAGCCACGCCACGGTGGCAGAGAACGCGGTGGTGATGGCGCCCCACACGGTTGACCAAATGGTCTGGAACCAGGTGGTCTTCGTGGCGATGATCACGATGGCGGCGACCAGGGCGACGATGCCAACGATGATCCACGTCACCGGGGAGGCGGCGAGGGCGGCGTTCCACAGCCATTGCACGCCGGTGGCGATCGTCGTAGCCGCGGACCATGCGGTCTGCGCGGCGGTCCACACGATCATGCCGCCCTTGATCAGCATCACGGCGGCGGCGACCCCGGCGAGGGTGTAGGCGAGCGGCTCGAACACACCCGCGTTGTCCGTGGCGAACCCCACCAGGACGCCGGAGACGTCGGCCAGCTTCTGGACGGCCGTGCGCTTGAACGACTCCAGGGCGGCGGCCGGGTTGTCGCCGACGGTCTCGGCCATCTTGTCGGCGGCCCCGCCGACCTCGCCCAGCGCGGCCACGGCATTGGAGGGATCCAATGCGAAGAGGGCTTGACCAAGGTCTTCTGCCTGGGTCCCGAACAGGGCGACCGCGGCGGCCTCCCGCTCAACGGGGTCTTCGATTGCCCGCAGCTTGTCGAGCGTCAGGTCAAGGGCATCGGTCGCCGAGGCACCACCCTTGCCGATCTTCGCGGCCATGTCGCCGGCGGACAGGCCGATCGCGTCGAACCCGGCCTTAGTCGTCTCCGAGCCGTCGATCGCCCGGATAGAGAACTCCTTGATCGAGTCCGCGACGATGTCGGCGTCGCGGGCGCCCGCCTTGAGGCCCTGGGTGAGCAGGCCCGTGGCCGTCTGCCCGTCCAAGCCGAACTTGCGGAACTGGGTGCCGTACTCGCCCATCGTGTCCAGCAGGTCATCGGCCTTGTTGGCGCCGGTCTGGAATCCCCGGGTGAGGATGTCGAACGCCTCGTCGGCATCCTTGGCCAGGCCGGTTCGGATCATCTGCCCGACCGCCGCGGTGGTGGGCCCGACCTCCTGCCCGAACGTCTCCGAGAGCGCGAGGGCCTTGGTGGTGACGCCCTCCAGGCCGCCCTCGGCATCGGAGACGTCACCGATGTTCTGGTACACGCCTGTGATGGCGGCGTTCACGGTCTCAGTCGAGTCGCCCCACGCGGCCGCGTACACGGCGGCGGACACCTTGGACAGCTGCGCCGCCTCGGCAGGACCGACACCGAGCTGGGCAGCCATCTTGTCCGAGGCCGCCGACATGTCCAGCGACGCCGCCACGCCCACCCCGAGGCCGGCGGCGACGCCCGCACTGATGCCCGCGGCCGCGGTGTCGAACTTCTCGCGGACGTTTTGCAGGGTCTCGGTGGCCCGGTCGCGGGCGACCAGGTTGAACACGAGTGAGGTATCGCTCATCCCGCCCCCTGTGATCAGGGGGCGGTCAACGCCCCTGCTTCAACTTCTCGTTGGCTTCCTGCTGCGCCTTGATGTAGCCGTCCACCCAGTTCAGGTAGGCGTCCGTCTCTTCGACGGTGAGGGTGTCCCAGTCCCTGCCGACGATGCCGAGCAGGTGGGCCGCGTCACCGAGTCGCCTCATCCGGCGATCGGCAGACTCGCTTTTCCCTCCTCCTCCGGATCCTCGAAGGCTTCAGCGATCTCCTCGTCGAGCTTCTCCAGCACGGCCGCCAACTGGTCGGCGGGGACCGTCTCGACAACCTTCTCCCGCATCAGCAACAGCTCGCCCCTGGAGTGCTCCAGGGTCAGCTCATCCCACGCGAAGGCGACGTCGTCGTAGCGGGTCTTGGGGTGCTCGCGCTTCAGGAAGACGTACAGCAGCGCACGACGGCACAGGCTGTTGCCCTTGAGGACGCGGGTGGTGAACTCGGCGAAGTCGTAGCCCGTGCGGCGCTCGATGTCCTCCCGCTCGGGGGTCAGCAGTTTCTTCGGGTTGTACTTCCACCGCTGCGGCTCGTCGCTGCCCTCGGGCTTGTAGACCAGGTACACGGCTGCTCGCTTCCTATCCGGCCCGGGACGCGATGCGCCGGGCCATGTCTTCCATGGCCTGTTCAGCGGCCTGCCTGTAGATCCCCTCGCGCCCCTGGAAGGCTCGGTCGAACCACTCCAGCTTTCCGCGCTGGTGGACCCAGTTCTCCCGGTCGCCCCACACGGGGTGACGCCAGCCGGACGCGCGGTTCGTGCGCTTGGGCGCGTTGGGGAAACCCCTGATGTTCTTGGTCTTGAACGCCTTCACGCGGGCCCCGGACCAGCGGCCGCCCAGCTTGACCTCGGGCCGGATCTTCCGGGCGATCGAGGTACGCAGTGCCGGCGTCGCGCCGTGCAGCGACACCATGGCCATGATGGAGCTCTTGGCCTGCACCGCCCCGGGCTTGAGCGCCTCGCGCATGTTCTTCGCGAGGTCCTTGCGCAGGGCCTTGCCGTCCTCCTCGGCGCGGATGGCGCGCACCAGGGCGTCCAGTCCCTCGATGCTTTCTACGCCGAGGGAGAACGGCGGCCCGCCGCCGGCCATCAGGCCGTCGCTCGGGTCACGGCTCCCGAGGTGGGGAAGCCCAGCGACACGGTGGCCTCGTCGCCGACCGACCCGGTGATCGGGTTCCAGCCGTTGATCAGGATGCTCCCGGTGTACTTCGGGTTGGAGGTGCCGACCGCGGCCTGGTCGGCGCGCACCTCGAACGGCACGACCGTGCCCAGCAGCGGCCACATGATGGCGTCCAGCTGGGCGGCGGCGAAGTCCTGGAGGAACTCGCAGCCGAGCTCGGCGGACTTCAGGCCGCCGATGACTTCCTTCCAGCCCAGCGAGGTGTAGACCGTGACGTCTTTCTCCTCTACCTCGACCGCAAGTTCGGCCTTCTTGGTGAAGGCGTTCAGGACGTTGGCGTTGATCGACAGGTACTCGGCAAGCAGAACCATCTTGGGCACGGCGGGCCCCCTTTCAGGCAAGCCGGAGGGCCCGCGGACGGGCCGTTGGGGTGGTGGGTGGTGCTACTGGATGCCGAGCGTGGCGACGAACATGAACGACGGCGTGGTGCCGGAGATCGTCCAGTTCACCTTGAACCACGAGTCGGTGATGGCCGTGCCATCGGTGCGCAGGATCTGCGCGCCCATCGCTGTCGCAGCGTTGAACGTCAGCCGAGTCGTCGGCGAGGAGAACGTGTTGTCCGGGCTGGAGTTCACCACGACCGTGAGACTCGGGGTCGTCCCTGCCACGGACAGCACGTGCAGCGCGGCGTATAGCCGCTTACCTGCGGGCACGGCCCCGAGCTGCAGCCCAGACCCGTTACCGGAGGCAGTACGGGCCGTGCCGGGCGGGTGCGCGAACTGGCCGCGCACCAGAGGCCACGACGACTTCGCGCTGCCCGTCCAGGGGGCGACCTCGCCGACCTCGCCGAACAGCTTGTAGTCCGAGCGCATGGCGTTCGTCAGGTACGCCAGGCTGCCCACGGCCGCACTGTTGTTGGCGCTGATGGACCAGGGGCCCACCCCGCCCAGCTGGGACCAGGACCCGTCATCGACCTTCGACGGGTCGCCGGCCTCCCACTGCCCCTCGCCGGAGATCTCGGCCTTCGCGATGCCGCCCACGACCTCCTTGTAGCCGGAGGAGCCGTAGTTCGTGGCCGCCTTGGCTTCGACCTCGGAGGACAGCTCGATCTTGTTGGAGTTGCCGGTGAGGTCGACGGCGACCGCGAACGCGCGGACGTTGAGCAGGACGGACTTAGCCATCGTCGCCTCCCTTCGGCCGGGTCTTACGGGTGGGCTTGGGCGGGGTGTCGACGACTTCCTCGGCGACGCCGGAGGCGACCAGGTGCGCGGCCTGAGCGGTCGGCAGGTCGATCTCGTCCCCCTCGGCAGGCCACGGCTCGCCGCACAACAGGGCACCCTCGGGGGCCCCTTGCAGGATGCGCAGTCTCATCAGGTGCTCCCACTTCCGATGACCTTGATGGCGAACTCGGCGCCCAGGTACGTGGATCCCGCATGCTCGAACCAGCGGTAGCTCTGAACACGGACAACATGAAGATCGTCCGCGAGGCCACCAAGCGCGAGTTCGCCAGGCGCGCCGCGGGCCACCTCGATGGCTTGCTTCAGCGACGCCTGCCCGGCCCCTGAAACCAGCATGTCCACCAGGCGTTGCGACGCCTTGTCATCGGACCGGCTGGCCATGACGCGAGCCGTCACCATCAGCTCGTCCAGCCCACGGCCCATGACTCGGTCGTAGGTGACATCGACTTCACCCACGTAGAAACACGGCGTCGTGATGGCGTCGGGAAGGTACCCCGTACACACGAGCTTCCCGATGCCAGCGGGCAGCACGACCGCGCGGGCGGCATCGGCGATGGCCTCGCGTACCAGGGAGATCTGCACGGCAGCCTCCTATCCGAAGCCGGGAAGGATGTACGGCTCGATCAGCGCCCACACGTCAGGGTCCCGGCGGGACAGATTCCGCACGCCCCACTCGGCCGAGCCGATGATCCCCTCGGGGGAGTCCTTGCGCTTGTACAGCCGTGAGGCCTGGATCATCGCGGCTTCGGCGATGTCGTCCGGGACGGCCGGCCAGCCGAACCGGGCGGTCACCCGCAGGCGCGTTGTCGCGATGCCCCACGTTCCGAGAGGGCGCAACAGGCCGGTGATCGGCTTGCCGTCGACCAGGGCGTTGTCGGGGTTCGTCTCGTAGCCGGTGACGGCCGCCCAGGACGTGCCTGATCCGGTCTCGACGACCAGGCCGGTCGTGCTGCCGATGTCGTCGACGAGGAACAGATCGCCGTCGTCCTCACGCACGATGCGGCCGCGCGGGTTGAACGTCCGCTGCACGGCCGTCGCGTCGAGCCAGAAACGGCGGCCGGTGGTCTTGTCGATACTCCTGGACGCGGACCGGCGAGCCCGGTCCAGCAGCGCATCCCGGGTGGTGTCGTCGGCCTGGATGCCGAGCTGGACCTTCAGGTCCTCAAGGGTGACGTACTCGTTGGCCACGTCACGCCTTCTCTGTGCTCCGCGTCCGGCGGCCCTTCGGCGGCGTCGAACGCGACACGGGCGCGCTGGTCTTCTCGTCGGCTGGCGGCTCGTAGCCGCGCAGCTTCAGCTGCTCGTCGACTTGGGCGACACGGTCGTCCATGCCGCGCCCGACGTAGCCCGCGCGCTCGCGCAGCAGGGCAGCGACCATCAGGTCCTCGGTAGTCATTGGGGCTCCCCTACGTGAGTCGCTGGATGTCGATGACGTTGGACCAAGGCATCAGGACGCCGTCCCACGCCACACCCTGCGGAAGCAGTTCCACGTCGGCTCGGTTCAAGGAGCCGCTGTTTCCGCCAGAGACCAGGCCCACCTGCACTGTGCTGGTCGCCGCCCACCAGGACGGATAGGCCACTGTTTCGATGACGCACGCCATGGGCGTGTCCCTCCTCGTGGGGTGTCCGCGCGGACATCCGGCCTCCGCGCGGACACCAGGTGATCCGGCTTACAGGCCGGTGAACGTCGGCGCGATCAGCCCGGTGCCCGCGATCTTCCGGGCGTGGGCGTAGCGGGCGTGGGTGTACGCGAAGTAGCCGTACACGACCATCAGGACACCGAGGCTTGCGACCTTGGTCTGCTCCGCCCGGATGTACATCGGGGCGTTCGGGTCCTCCCACAGGTGGCACTCCTGGCGGTCCACGAGGTAGATCTCGTCCTCCGTGCCGGCGCCGAGCGTCGTGGCGATGTTGTTGTCGACGATGACCGGGGTGCCGTTGGGCAGGACACCGCGCACGCCGCTGCCGTACACCGTCGCGTAGTTGGCGCCCAGGGTCTGCGCCACGATGCCCGGCTGGGTGATCACGGGCCAGGTGGACGCCATCGCGTTCTGCATCCAGTACCAGCGGCGCGAGTGCATGACCGCGATGTTGTCGCCGGTCGCCATGTCGAGCAGTGCCGCCTCGACACCCGACAGACCCTCGATGACCTTCGGGTACAGCTCCGCGACGGTCGGCGTGGCGTCGGTGTAGGCGACGGCGGTGGCCACGTTGGTCAGGCCGTTGGTGGCCTGGTTGAGCAGCGTGGAGTCCAGGGTCGTCGCGTACCGCCGGAACAGGTCGTCCAGGACCACCGGCTCGACGCCGGCGCCGCGCTCGATGGCCTGCCGGGACAGCGTCTGCTGGCCCGCGTTGGTCTGCACGGAGACGGGCAGCAGCGTGTCGTCGATGTCCGTCTCGGAGACGGCGGTGTTCTCCGACGCCTGCAGCGCCACGCTCGTCGAGGTGGTGATGCGGGAGATGTTGACCGTCATGCCCTGCGCGGGCAGGTCGTGCGGGCGGCACGAGTCCGCGAACGGGCGCCGCGCGGCCGCGGCCGGGGCGTACAGGTCGGTCAGGTACTGCGGCACGACCAGGCCGGAGAATGCGCCCGTTCCGGCCGCGCGCTCCAGCTGGTCGCCGCGCTCGACGCGCTCCTCCTGCATGTGCCGGCCGAGCCGCTCGCGCGCGTCGTAGTCGCCCATGAAGGCGGCCGCGACGTCCCGCTCGAACGCGGCGCCGCGCCGGTCCTGGTCGGGCCGGTAGGTGCGCTCCTCGGCGCCCACGCGGTGTACCCGGTCGTAGGCCGGGGCGCGGTTGGCGGCAGGGGTGTTGCGCGCGGACAGGGCGGCGATCTCGTCCTCGCGGGCCTGCTCGGCGAGCAGCTCATCGAGGGCGCCCTGGCGGCGGGTGACTTCGGCGTCGGCGGCGTCGCGGGTGGAGACCCGCGCGGTGACGGCCTCCTCGGTCAGGTCGGGGTCGGAGCGGAGCGCGACCAGCGCGTCCTGCTCCTGCTGTCGGGTGGTGATCGCCGTGTCCAGCGCGGTGCGCGCCTGGGCGATCAGTTCGGCGAGCGTCAAGGCTCGGCCCTCCTTGGTCGGTTGAGTCCAGACGCCCCGGTCCAGGACAGACGGCCACCCGAGGCATGGCGCCGGGCGGGCTCGTGCGCGCAGAGCGCAGGGCAGATATCCCGCCGGACGGCGGGAAGTTCAGGGGGTCAGCGGGCGAGCGCGATCTCAAGCAGCGCCCGGGCCCGGCTGTTCACCGGCGCGGCCGCGGGCTGCCGCAGGCTCGCGCCGGTGTGAGGGTTCGCGCCGTAGCCGACGATGGCGACGTCGCCGCGGTGGATGTCGTAGCGGTTGATGCGGTACTCGGTGTAGTCCGGGGACCACTGGCCCGCCTCGATGCGGAACGCGAACGACATCTCGTCGACCAGCCCGGAGCGCAGCTTCGGCGCGATGTACGCGACGTCGTAGTCCGCCGGGTCCAATTGCGGGGCGCGCACCGACAGGCCGTTCGCGTCCTCGGTGAGGAACAGCGTGCCGGTGGTCGTGCGGGCCAGGCGACGCAGCTGGTCGTGACCGAGGACGAGGGGCACGTCGAGGTCGGCGCGGGCGAGCGAGTCGGCACCCGCGCCCTCGGAGACGATCTCCGTGTACGGGCCGAACATGTCCCACATCTCGTAGGCCTGCTCGTACACGGTGGCGTGCCCGAGGAACTCCAGGCCGCCGCCGTCCCCGGCCTCGCGGACCTCGACGCCGGACAGCGTGGCGCGCACCGTGGCCCGGGAGCCGGTCTGCTCGGCGCACCTGCGCTGCGAGGGGCGGTCGGCGCGCTGGCGTACCTGCTGGGCTCGGGCCGCCGCGGCGGCGGCGAGCGCGGGTGTGGTCATGACGTAGCTCCCGGTACGGCGGTCGTGGGCTGGGCGGGGACGGACCGTGAGCCGAAGAGCCGGTCGAACTCACCGAGCTGGTCCTCGGTGAAGGGCGGCAGGTTGTCCAGCGCCCGGGCCTCGGACGGGGCGAGGGTCCGGTTGGTGATGCGCGCGCCGATCGTGCGGGCGCGGGCCTCGGGATCCATGCGCAGCAGCGCATCGGTGTTCAGCTTCACGAACCGCGGACCGGACACCAGCTTCCGGCTGAACGCGTCCTCGCGGCGGCCCACGGCCGGACCCAAATTCATAATCAGAAACTGAAGGTTGCGCTGCGTCATGTTGGCGTAGGTGATGCTGCTGCCCGACACGGCGGCGTCGATCAGGTCGCCCGGGCAACCGAAGAAACGGGCGATGTCACTGGCCCCGAACTGGCGGGCCTCCAGGAACGAGGACTGCGAAGCGACAGCCTGGATCGGCTTGTACTCCCAGTCCACGCCGTGCACGAACAAGCCACTGGACTCGACGGCCGCCTGGAACTGCTCCCGGGCGATACGCGCCTGCTCCTTGTCCACGGTCTTGGACGTGTTCTTCAGCTCGGCCATCGGCACGGCGCCGGCGGCGAACCAGTCGCGGGCGAACTGCTGCGCGGACAGCGTCTCTTCGATCGTCCACGCGGCATAGGCGACGGGGGACAGACCGAGGGGGAAACCGGCGACGGTGTACTGCTTCTCGTGCCAGACCTCCCACGGCTCGTACTCCTTGCCGTTGATGATGAACTTCGTGATCGTCGGCCCGTTCCCGCGGATCGTGACCGCCCCCAGCTCGACGAGGTCGATCCGCCCGGGCAGGCCGCGCCCGTCCGGCCCGATGACCCCGGACCGTTCGGTGATCAGGCCGAAGCAGTTCCCGCCGCGGTCCAGGTCGAACTCGGTGGAGTACATCCACTCCTTGATGCCGACCTCCATGCCGCCGGGCGCGACCAGGACGGGAGGCTTGGGCACCTCGACCTGGATGCCGGTGACGTACCGGTAGACGTCGATCGGGAACGTGGACATCAGGTCGGCCCGCAGCCGCAGGCACGCCCACACCGCGGAGTTCCGCAGCGCCGTGTCGTTGGTGACGTGCACCCGACTGCTGCGCCGCTCGCGCGCCTGGACGAGCAGATCCTCAGCAGACGTGATCTGCGCGTCCCGGGTGAACATCCGCCTCAGCCGCGACCCGACACCCACGGTGGCCCCCTCTCACGCGAACGAGTCCGCGATGTCGTAGTCGTCGATCACGTGAGGGCCCCGGATCAGCAGCGCCCACCGGGCGAACGTCGCCGCGCAGAACGGGCTGATCTCGGTCAGGGAGTTGGTGCGGTCCAGCGTCCAGGCGTCGCCGTTGCGGCGCGTCCTGGCCCCGTTGACGGCGGCCGTGAACGGCACCTGGTCAAGGTGCCGGACCGTGCCCTGGTTCATCGCGTCGGCCATCTGCCCGCACGCCTCGATGATGTCGCCGCTCCGCATCACGGCCAGGTCGCCGCGCTCCGGATGCTCCTTGTCCTTGGGCACGTCGATGCCCGCGGCAACGAGGTCGTCGATGAGGGAACTTGCCGGCGCCCCGTGCGCGGCGATCGCCACGGCCACCGGATTCCACAGCTTGTGCAGCCGTGCCACCGCGGGCACCACCCAGTCCGTACCGGGCCGGTACGCCACGACCTCCAAGTGCACCCGGCCGTCCGGGCGCAGCGAGGCGGCGCTGATCGCTGCACGCTTCCGGTCCTGCGACACGTCGATAGCCAGGGCCACGCTCGACGCCACCGGCTTACTGGCCTTGTCGACCAGCCCGGGCCACTTGCCCTTCGGCACGTTCGGGTCCGTCGGCGGCGTGGGCTTCCGGGTGCGGTTCAGGTACGCCCGGTCGAACTCGGCCGGGTCCATCTTCTCCAGCTCGGCGGCGATGATCTCCTCGGTCACCGTGTAGCCGAGCGCGGGCAGCGTCGCCCGCCACGTCGCCGGATCCGCTCGGTCCATGTATTCCGGGGCGAACCACTCGAAGTACGCAGCCCGCGGCCGGGGAGCGTTCGGGTCCTCGGCGAGCGCGGCGAACAGGGCCTCGATCAGGGCACGTCCCCGCTCGCGCTTCTTGTTCAGCCACACCGACTTCGTGGTGCCGCCGGCCGACGCCCACCACAGCTGAGCCATCGGACGCGTCAGCATGGCCGGGCTGAACGCCTGCTCCAGCCGGTCATCCTCATGGGCGAACGCCTCGTCGATGAGGCCCATGTCCAGCGGCGGACCGTGCCCGGCTTTCTCTGTGTTCGCGGTGATACCCATACGCGATCGGGTGCGGCCCCACAGGATGGCTTCGTTGCCGTTCGACTTCCGGATGCGCGCCATACGGGCCAGCTGGGAAGTGACGATCTTCTCCCAGAACTCGTCTTCCCACCGCTGCCGCGCCATGCCCCGGGTCTGCGCGGCGTAGACGATGTTCTGCCGGGGCCAGGCGTTCGCTCGGTGCACCTGGGCGCCGAGGTACAGCTCCGTTTTGCCCTGCTGGCGGGAGACGCTGACGCCGTTCTCCCGGTGCGCCAGGAAGCCGGTGTCGGGGTCGATCTCCAGCGCCACGTCGCTCACGTACTTCTGCCACGGCATCGGCGGCGCGCCGAGCTTAGTCATCACCTTCCACAGCTTCGGCCCCAGCGACGGCCGGTCCGGATGCCGCGGCGTCCCCCAGCGCGGCGGGCAGGTGAGCCCGTACCGCTCGTACAGATCCTCGGCGAACTCAGTCGGGGGAAGCCAGATCTCCGAGGTCGTCGTCATCGTCAGCGGCCCGCCCCTCCAGCAACTGGGCGAGCGTCTGCCGCAACTCGCGGGTCAACTGGGGGAGCAGCCGGTCCTCCTGGGACACTGGCTCTCCGCACGTCTCGCACTGAGCGGTCGCCGCAGCGTCGATCCGGCCGGCCAGCGTGTACGCCAGCTCGGACAGCGACGGCTCGACACCGACCAGGTCGCCGAGCTGCTCGACGTCGCTGCGCACGGCGTCCTCGACCGAGCCCATGGCGCCCCCCTTCCATGATCATCTGGGCGCCATTGGCCCGGAGGGAGAAAAATAAAAGCTGGGCGCGGGGTTGCGATATGTCCGATTTCTAAAAACCCCAGGAGATCCCGGGTCGGATCGGCCGATTCCCTGGGTCGTGAGGGCTTGTGCGCCTGCCGCGTTGCTCTACCGTCCGGACCATGGAGCAGAGCGACGAGGGCGCGCGGTCCACCCCGATACGGGACGAGGCCGAGTTGGCGCAGGAGGTCCGAGCCACTCTCTTGGAGTCGGTCAGGAAGGCCGCGGAGGCGGGTGACGGGCCGACTGCCCACCAGCTCGCGTGCGCATACGAGGCTTTGGCACGGCGTCGGCCAGCCGAAGGTCACTGCCATCCCGTCAACTCGCAGGAGAACGAGCTCGACGTCACTGTGGATCCGGAGGATCCCGACTTCGTCGCGAGTGAGTTGGAGGACCTCTCTGAGGCCGCTCGCCCGTAGACGCATCCTCCCTACGGGCCGGCGAACCAGTCGACTGACGTGACGAGTTGGACGACCTCAGACAGTGGTCTGTTGCCCTTCTCGCTGTTGCACTTGCGGAGGCAGACGGGGCAGCCGTTCACGCCGTGGATGGGTGCCGCGTTGTCGGGGTCGAGGCGGGCGCCGCCCTTGCTGACGGGGATGACGTGGTCGGCGGTGTCGGCTGCGCCGTGGCCGCAGACGATGCAGACGTCGGATGTGGCGAGGGTGCGGGCGCGTAGTTGTCGCCATTGGTAGCTGGTGAGTTCGCTGCGGTCGGTTGCCACGTCACCCCCTGGACACGGCGAAGCCCCCGGCCGGGGGGATGTGGCCGAGGGCTTCGTCGTGCGTTTGAGGGCGGCGACCGTCACTGTCGAGTGTCACGGATGTGTTCCGTGGAGCATGCCGCCCGTGCCCGTCTGGGGGCACAGTTGTTCACCGAGATCGTGACATGCGCCCTGACCTGCGGTCAAGCCGCCTTGGTGGTGCGCCTGTCGGCGGCGAGCGCGGCGACGGCCTGGACGGCGTACCAGGGTTGCCGTGGGCTGCCACCGGAGCGGGTGAGGTGGCCGCGTTGGACGAGCTTGCGGACGCCGTCGAGGGTGATGCCGAGCTGCTGCGCGGTCTGGTGGGCGGTGAGGTGGCCGGGGCGGATGTTGAGCGACTCCATGGCCCCATGATGCGGTAGGGAGGGAGGCGGCGCGGGGGAGGCACAAGCGCCGTTTGCGGGGTCCTGACGAGACCTGGCAACTTGCCTCCCTTGCCTCCCTGACTGGCCATTTGCGCAGGTCATGTACAGGGAGGCAGGGTAGGGAGGCGGGTAGGGAGAACTCCCTCAGTCTTCGGTGCCTCCCTCGTCGTCGAGGTCGTCGTCGCGGGCGGCGATGGCGTCGAGGATGCGGTCGAGGCTGACGTGCATCTTGCCGCCGGTCTTGTAGTCGCCGTGCCCGGCGTCGTCGAGGACGCTCTTGAGGTCCCGGAACGACCAGCTGCCGTAGACGACCGGGTTGCGGTCCTGAAGCCCGTGCAGGACATCCTGCGTCCGCATCCGGGGCTCGTGTCCGAGGACGGCCGCGATGTCGGCGAGCGGGTCGACCACATCGAACGTCGGGGCGTCCGCGGGCCCGGTGCCCTCGTACAGGGCCATCGCCCGCTCGACGACCGGGGTCACCTCGTCGATGCCCTTCTCGGGGTCACGCTGGACGTAGTGGGCTCGGATGATCTCGAACGGCTTGCTGGTGAACCCGTAGGTGACCGCGGTACCGACGTCCTGCCCGGGAACGAGCTCGGTGGCCCGGATGCCGGCCTTGTACTTGCCGGAGCCGAGCAGGCCGTCGTTGGCGACCTGGTCGCCGACCGCGAACGCGACACGGTGCGAGGTGTTGCGGGTGACGTCGCGCGGGATGCTGTCGGCGGTCGGGGAGACGGTGACCCAGATGAGGGTGATGCCCACCTTGCGGGCCTTCTTCATGACGCGGATGGCCAGCTCAGCGGCTTCCTTGCCGTACTCCTTGCTCATGAACAGTTCGTGGCACTCGTCGAACACGACGACCTTCGGTCGCATCCGCGGGTCCTTCATGGCCAGTTCGCGGGTGAGCTTGGTCGACTCGCCGCCCAGTTCTTCCAGCAGCTTGCCTCGGGTGGTGACCTCGGTGGCCAGGCTGCGCAGGGCGTCGAGGGCGTCCCGCAGTTCCTCGGGG
The DNA here is from genome assembly GCF_058544905.1 of Streptomyces sp. JLBG701. Lineage (NCBI taxonomy): Bacteria > Bacillati > Actinomycetota > Actinomycetes > Kitasatosporales > Streptomycetaceae > Streptomyces > Streptomyces sp. JLBG701. The sequence continues at coordinate 3,750,588 of NZ_CM178588.1, read as the reverse complement.
TCGTCGCCCTTGACCAGGTGCCGCAGGCGCGGCCGCAGCGGGTCGTAGTCGACGTTCGCGGCCATCACGTACACCTCGGCGATGACGAGCGGGTCGAGGATCGCGCCGAGCAGCAGCGAGACGACGATGGACGTCTTGCCGGAGCCCATGATGCCGCCGACGATCCAGTTCGCGGCCATGAGCTTGCCGATGATGGGGTCGCCGCGCTGGGAGACGGCGACGGGTACGCCCTTGAAGTAGTCGGTGGTGCCCTCGTGGAGCAGGGGCCAGTCGGGCACGACGCCGTTCAGTGAGCCTTGGTCGGCGACCCACAGGTCGAGGACGCCGGGCTGGTTGGGTGGTTCGGTGGGCCAGGTTTCGACGGGCTTGCGCATGAGGTTGTGGGCGAGGACGTTCTTCTTGGCGTTGACCATTTCGACGGTGACGCCGAGCGGCAGCTGGAGCTGTGTGTGGTAGCCGTTGCCGAGGCGCACGGTGGGCTGCACCCAACGGGGCTGCCAGCCTTCCTTGATGGCCGCGTTGAGCTGCGGGATCGACAGTTTGCCCAGGGCTCGGAGGATGGCGTTCTCGTCGGGCAGTACGTCCAGGTCGCCCGTGTCTGCGGGCAGTGCCCAGGTGGGGGCGGTCTTCTGGTTCTTGCCGACCGCCCAGGCGCCGGCCAGGGCGAGCAGGGGCAGCGAGTACAGGAGCGGGTCCCAGATGACGCTGATCAGGAACGCCAGCCATGCCACCAGCTGGATCACGGCGTCGAGTGGGGCGAGGACGTCGGAGACGTCGTGGTTGTGCCAGGCGATCAGGATGCCCAGTACGAGCAGCGCGGCGGTGCTGGCCACGATGGTCGTGAACAGGGCCTTCGGGAGGTTGATGGCCATCTGGAGGAGGTCCATGCGGCGCTTGTGGCGGGCGAAGCGGTAGGCGTACTGGCGCTGCTCCCACTTCTGCACCATCTCCTCGTTGCCGGACGCTTCGGCGATGCGCATCATCCGGGCGTGCAGCGCTGTGGTGCGGGCCTCCCACGCGCGGCGGGTGAGGATGCGGGTGCCGCCCCAGATGTAGGCGCCGTGGCGGACGAGGACGCGGTAGGCGGGGTTCTGGCGGGCGTCGACGACGATGCGGCGGATCCCTTGGAGACGCGTGGACGCTCCGGCGTCGTCGGCGGGACGGGGCGCGTCCTGGGCGTCCTTGGTGAGGTTGACGGTGTCGCTCATCGGCGGCCTCCGCGGAAGTCGCGCCACATGGAGCGCAGGATGAGCAGGCAGGCGGTGGCGCACACGCCGCCGATGGCGACGGCGGTCATGGCCACGGCGAACGCCAACGCGAGGGCGCAGGCGACGCAGCCGCCGACGATGGCGAGGCCGCCGATGGTGAGCCACTTCCGCGCGTCGAACTGCTGTGGCGGCGTGTGCTGGCAGGCCTGGGGCTGCGGCTGGGTGGCGGTGAGCTTGGCGAGTTCGACGGCTGCGAGCGCGACCTGGACGGCGGCGCTGTTGGTCGCGGCCTCTCTCGCCGCGGCCTCCGCTTTGTCGAGGGCGTCGCTCATGCCGTCCACCCCCGGATGCGGCGGGCGATGGCCGGACGGAGTGCGACTCCGGCGGCGAACGCGACGACAACCGGGTTGGCGGTCAGGCCGAGGACGAGGGCGGGGCACAGCACCCACAGCAGGCCGAGGAGCGCGCCGGTCAGGATCCACTTCATCGGGCCACCCCCTCGGGGAGGGCGTCCGGGTGGAAGAGGTTGTGTCCGCGGGGTGTCTTGCCGTGGACTTCGAGCGTCCCGTTGGCGACCCAGCTGCGGATGGTGGATGGGTCGACGCCGTACCGCTCGGCGACGTCCTTGGACGTGAGGAGACGCGGGGCGTCCTCGTCGTCCTGGCCCGTCCCGGGCGGGAGTTCGGGCGTCTCGGGGGCGTCCTGCTCGTCGACGCGGTCGAGGCTGACCTCGGCGGCCGGCTGGACGGTCGGCGTCTGCTCGGGGACGGGCGGGACGTTATTCGTCTGCATAACGTCCCGTGGCGTGTGCCGGGCGAGCGCGTGCGTCCTCCACAGCGCCACGGGGACGAGCAGCGAGACGACGGCGACGAGGTTGAGGGACACCTTGACGACACCCGCGTCGAGGGCGTGCGCGCAGACCTGGGCGGCGCCCATGAGGGCGAGGGACAGGAACACGTCGAGCGGCCGGAACCACTTCAACGCGGCGACGACGTAGCAGTCGATCGAGATCGGCAGCATGACGGCGATGGGCGGCGCGCCGCCGAGGCGGCGGGCGAGCTCGTACTCGGCGATGGCCGTGTAGCTGAGGCCGGCGGCGGTGGAGGCGCGGCGGATCCACACGCGGGAGTTGTCGGTGCTCACTGGCCACCTCCGGCCAGGAGCGCGGTCAGCTGGTCGGCGAGGTCGCGGAGCCGGTCGGCGTGCGTGTCGAGGGCCGCCGCGAGGTCGTACAGGCCCACGGGGTCGAGGGTCTGGCCGAGCAGGCTGACCGAGACGCCGATACCGCCTCCGGGGAGTTCGGCGTACGGGGACTGTACGAGGCTGGCGTCGCCGATGGTGTGGCCGTGGAAGGCGAGGGTGATGTCGGGGCCGCTGTGGAGGATGTCGGCGCGGTAGCCGTTCGGCTCGTGGTCGCTGCGGCACCAGGTGGGGCAGGTGACGGTGACGTCGCCGTGGTCGAGGGTGCGGACCGTGACGGTGCGGGGCTCGGTGCTCACTTGCCCTCACCTCGCTCGTCGGCGAGGAATGCGGCGACTGCGGGGAACTGGGCGTCGACGGACCGGCGTACGGCTTCCTGCTCGTCGACAGGCTCGGCGCCGAGGGCGCGCAGCAGGATCCGCAGGGACTCGGCGAGGCCGCCGTGGGCCTGGGCGTAGGCGTAGATGTCGTAGCCGCTGGGGTCGCCGTAGGTGGTGAGCATGTACTGGCCGACGCGGATCGCGACGGCGAGGTCGCTGGGCTCGGCGAGCACGGAACTTGCGGGCGCGTCAGGGCGCGCGAAATGATCGGCCACAGCCGTCTCCTTGGTGATGTCAGGGAGTTCGGTCAGGCCCTCGTTCGGTGTTACCAGCACCGGCGGGGGCCGTTTTTTATGCGGTTGTACGGGCTAGCTTGACACAAGATCTGATGGTTCGTATAGGTCTGTTACGGAATCAGCGCGTTCAACTCGCTTGCGTCTGGGGCGCGTTGTGAGAGTCCTGGTCCGTCCAGGTGTCGGACGCGAGCGCGAGCCACGACTCGGGCGGGTAGGCGGTGTTGCACCACCGGCACTCGACCTTGGCGGTGCCCTGCGGGACGCGCAGGACGGCGCCGCACACGGTGCCGTCCTCGAAGACGGCCGGGCACGTCCCGAGCCGCAGCGACGGGACGGGCGGGTTCACGATCGAGGCGACGTCACGTTCGAGGCCGCGGATCTCTTCGGCGAACGCGCCGGCCATCGGCCAACTCGCCGCGATCCAGTCGAGGTTGATGGACAGGGCGCGCGCAGCGACGGCTACGCGTCGATCGGTGTTGCCCGCGATGGCCGGCTGTCCCCATCCGCGGTCTGCCTGCATGGCGCTGCGCCAGTCCTCCAGGACGCCGACGATGCCGCCAGGCCCGCGGAGGTTGAACGCGGGCTCGGCGATCGGCATCGGTGCCACGGCGGGCCGTGTGCGGCCGAGTTCGGGGCGGCGGCCGCCGGGGTGGAGGAACGCGGCGAGAGCGTCGTACAGGCGCGGGACACGGTCGAGACGCTGGGCGGTGCCGAGCGTGCAGCCGGGGCAGAGGTAGCCGTGTTCCAGGTCGCGCTCGCACAGGCCACAGGACGCGGTCACGACGCCGTCTTTGTTTCCGTCAGGCTGACGGACGCAACCGTGTCCGTCTCGGTCACGGCTGCGGGGGACACGTTGTCCCTCTCAACGCGGGCTCGTGCGGCTTCGAGCATGGCTTCGGCGGCGCGTGCGGCCTTGCGGTCGCGGCGGTCGTCGAGGAGTCCGAAGAGGATCTGGAGGAGCAGCATGAAGTACATGCCGATCGCGGCGCCGATGGCCAGCAGCTGGATTTCCTTGTCGGTCATGGCCGTGTCCTTCCGGGTCAGAACGGGGGCTGCTCGGGGTGGCCGGCCGGGGCTGCGGCGGGCTGCTGCTGTCCGCCGCCCCATCCGCCGCCCTGGGGCTGGCCGTTGGCGGGCTGCGCGGTGGCCCACGGGTCCTCATTACCCGTCTGGGTATTGGCGCGCTGTCCGCCGCCCGCCGGGTTCTTCTCGACCTTCGCCGTGGCCCGGGCCAGGCTCGGGCCGACTTCGTCGACGTCGAGCTCGTACACCGTGCGCTTGACGCCCTCGCGGTCCTCGTAGCTGCGCTGCTTCAGGCGGCCTTGGACGATGACGCGGACACCCTTGGCGAGGGACTCGGCGACGTTCTCGCCGAGCTTGCGCCACACCGAGCAGGTGAGGAACAGGCTCTCGCCGTCCTTCCACTCGTTGGTCTGCTTGTCGAAGGTGCGCGGGGTGGAGGCGATACGGAACTTGGCGACAGCGACGCCGGACGGGGTGAAGCGGAGTTCAGGGTCGTCGACCAAATTCCCCACCACAGTGATCACGGTCTCGTTAGCCACGGGTCGTCTCCTTCTGCTGGCTGGTCTGCGTGATGCGGATGTCCGACTCGTCGTCGGTGAGTTCGAGCCGGATGTCTCCGGCGGCGAAGAGGCTGTAGAGGCCGGCCGAGACCTTCCATTCGCGGACGTGGTCGGCGACCAGTTCGGCGCGTCGGATGGCCTCGGCCTTCGGGAGGCCGTCGGGTCCGGCCTGCTCGACGACCGAGCGAAGGACGAGGGCGAGGTCTTCGGTGGTGAGGATGTCGTCGTCCACGGGGGCTCCCTGTGGTTTGTGTGGTCTGTGCGGCGTCCGTCCCACCCCCTAAAGGGGGTGTGGGACGCACACTGACGGGTGAGTCCCGGGATGCACTGGGACTCACTGGGACGCACTGAGGTTTTTGGGTGTTCGCGCAGGTCAGAGCGATATCTAGTGCGTCCCGGGTTTTCTCCTGACGGGCCATCAGGTAGCGGTAGGTGCATCCCAAGATCGTGGACGCACTGAAAACCGGCCCTGAGCTGGGCAGATGTGCGAGCCCCGTATTGCCCACCGTGCCGCTCGGGACGCACTGGGACTCACTGACCGCACTATTCATCTGAGGCCCCATCAGGAATCCGGTGGAGCGTCGCTCGCGCAGGACCGGGCTCGGTCACCAGGCGTCCGGCGTCCACGAGCGCGGCCATGGCCCGCCGGACCTCCGCCTGCTTGCCCGGCACCCGCTCGATGATTTCCCGACCCGACAGAGGGTGCTTGGCGCCCTTGATGGCGCGCAGGATCCGCGGCTTCAGCGCATCGACGCGGGCCTGCTCCTCCGCCTCCCTCTGTGCCTCCGGGTCTACGTCCTCCGGCCGCTGAATCGGCGCGTACAGGCGCCCCTCGGCGAAGTCCTCGCCGTGGGACACGAGCACGAGGTCTGCGTACCAGTGCAACGCGCCCTTCGACCCCGGCAGGGCGTGCCGCCGGATCTGGCCGGGGCGGTCCTTGGCGATCCGGATCCGGGACCGCCCGGTGACACCGATCCCGAATGGAGTGATCGGCTCGACCATGTACATCACGCCGGACAAGCCGTTGAGCTTGTGGACGCCGCCAAGGCTGTATCGGCCGCGGGCCTCGTTGTTCTTGACGACATGGTCCAGCGTCACCGCGGCCGCGTTCAGCTTGGTGAAGGGCCGCAGCAGGCGCTGCCCGAACTTCGCGATGTCGGTGTTGTCCTTCAGCTCCAGGCCGAACATCGACATGCCCTCGGTCACGCCGTCCGCGATCGCCAGGGTCGGCTTGACCTGAGCCACGGCGGCCATGAACGTCGCCCTGTCAGCGGCGTCCGGTGCGGCCTCCGGGCGCACGTAGTGGAACTTCTCCCGGATGTCGTCCGGGGTGGCGCCCAACAGCAGGAGACGGCTCACCACGCCGCCGGCGTCGTCCTCGAAGTCCATGTAGACGACGTGGTTGCCGCGCGTCATCTCGACCGCGCAGCCGAGCAGGGCGAGCCACGTCTTGCCGCCCTCGGACTCGCCCGCGACGCTGTTCATCTTGCCGGGGTAAAAGAGGCCGACGCCGTCATCCCGGCAGCCGACGGTCGGCTGCGCGGGCTTGTACGTGCCGTCGAGGACCGATTCGAGGTCGGTGAACTTCCAACCGGTGCTCTCCTTCTCCTCCTTCTGTTCCTCGTCGGGCATGGGCGGCACGGTCTCCGCCCACGGATCCTCATCTGCCGATGTTCCCGGCTCGGCGTAGGTCGTCACGCCGCGCCCCGCCGGGCGACGTAGTCGAAGGCGGTCTGGATGGCGTCGCGGATCTCGTATTCGCCGCGGTCGGCAGCGCGGCCGGCGGGCTCGATCGCCGCGTACACCTCGGCTTCGCTGCACAGTCCCTCGGCGACGAGGTGGGCGGCGGCCGTCGTCACGGTGCACAGCACCTTGTGCCGCTGCCCCGTCTCGGCGTGCGCCAGTTCGGCGGCGAGGTCGTCGAGGCTCTTCCTTCGCCCGTTGCTATCCCGCTTGGGTCCGCGGTAGATGGGGCGGGGCGCGGGCGGCTTGGGCATGTGCCCGGTGCCTTCGAGGTGGTGCAGCAGCCAGGCCGGGGCGGGCGCGGGATCGACGATGTCGCCGAGGCGCCGGTACTCTCCGGTCTTCGTGGCGCTGGTCGGAGCGATGATGTAGCTCCCGGCGGCGCGGATGTCGATGTTCCAGCCGAACTCGCCCTCCGACTTGTTCACCGTGACCCCATCGGGCAGCTGCCAGTACAGGTGCACGCCCCCGGACGGGGTGAGCACGGAGAGGGTGTCGCCCGGGAACGGCTGCTCGTACCGCTCCAGGCAGACAGCGAAGACGTCACGGCCGTCGTTGACTCCGGGCAGGTTGTACGGGGCCGGGACGGCATCCCCGTCCTTGTTCGTGTCGAGGTCGACGACGACCAGCCGCGCGAGCTCGGTGTTGATCCCGAGGTTCATCTCGGGGAAGCGGCGGAACCAGTCGCGCACCCGGTCCTCGTCGGTGGTGGCGCTGTAGAAGCTGTGGCAGTAGTCCGCGGGGTGCGGGCAGTCGTCGACGCCTTGGTGCGACACGTAGTCGGGTGACTTCCTGCTGCACAGACCGCAGTGCCGCAGCGGCTCCTTGGCGCCGGGGCTGAGGGGGAAGATGGGCCAGCCGCGAGTGATGAACGCGCGTGCGGCGCGCATTCTGCGGATGGCTCCGGTGTTGCTGTTCACGAACGGCTCTCTTCTACGAGCAGCGGCCAGTTGGTTCGTGGCGGGGCGGGCGCACCCCCAGCGCGCCCGCCCCGAGGGGCTATGCCGTACTTCGCTTCGTGCGGGCGACCTTCTCGGCCTCGGCGGTGATGCGCGTGCACCAGTTGCGGGCCGCGGTGAAGACGCACACCGGGCTCGGCTGCTGCTCCAAGTCGTGCCGGATGGAGTCGAGGACCATCTCGTGCAGGGCCCGCTCCGTGGCGCGCTGTACGTACTGCTCGGCGTCGTCGCCAGTTCGCGCGGCGGCGTCAGGGTCGACGGGGCCCACTGGCCACTGGCCGGGGCGGCGCTCGGTCACAGCCGTCCCCCGTCCGTATGGAGCGGAGCGCCTCCGCGGGCGATCCACGCGACCTCCTGCTCGTCGGTCCGGTCCGGGAGCGTGAGCCAGGTACGGGCCCAGTTCCCATCAGGGAGACGGACAGGCGGTGGGTAGCCCCATGAGGCGGCCAGCGCTTCGACCGGGACCATGGTGGCGTTCCACTTCCCGAGGGCGTCGGTGAAGACCCACAGGTCCGTGACTTCCTGGATCGCGGTGGCGGCGTCCCTGTAGACCTCGCGGTGCTTGCGGCTGAGGTGAGCGACTCCGGCGAGTGACTCGATGGCGAGGCAGGCGTCGCCCCAGTGGCGGCCGCGGGCGTCTTCGAAGAACGCCTTCACGCGGACGTCGCCGAGGAGATAGGTGGGGCCGTCGAGGCCGAGCCACCGCGTGCCGGTTTCGGCGACGAACTGGGCGCGCTCGGCCTGGTTGAAGGCGTGCAGGGCGGCGTCGAGCTTCTGCTTGTGGTCGCTCATGCTCGCGCTCCCGCCCTCTCGGCGCGGGCCTGCTGCATGAGAGTGAGGACCTGGTCCATGACCTCCTGCGGGTCGGAGCCATCTCCGATCTGGTCGAGGACGATGTCGAGGATCTCCGCCCACGGCCCGTCAGCGTTGGCGCGGGCCTCCCGGATCCGGTACAGCGCGAGGGCGGCCGCCGTCTGGTCGGCGAGGTCATCCAGGTCGTCGGCGAACTTCCGCAGCTGTGCCGCCTTCTCGTGAGCCTGGTCCGGGGTGAGCGACTCGCTCATGAACCCGATGTGCGGTGTGCTCGCGGAGCAGTGCGTGAACTCGGCCCAGATCTCCGGGTCTTCCGGGAAGGAGTCGCTGGGGACGGTGATGGCGTCGCCGCCGTGGTCGAAGTGGCGGCCGTTCTCGTCGGCCTGGTCGCCGTCCTCGCCGTCCTGGGTGGTGCACAGGTCCGGGTACAGGTGGCACGGGGTGGGCTCGTCGTGCTCGCGGGCGCCGTCGGCGCGCTGGTCTCTCGGGTCCGGCGTCGCCTCTGGGATTACGCTGGTCATGAGCGTGCTCTCTTCTACTTGATCAGGTGGTTGCGGTAGTGCGCTCGGCAAGCGGCGTCGGTGTTCCAGCACCGGCGCCGTCGCCGTTCTCCTCGGTCAGGCCGAGGTAGTTCAGGACGTCGATCTTGCGGACGCGGAGCTGGCGGCCCACGGGGATTACGGGGATCGGCGTGGCCCCTTCCTTGATCATCTGGGCGACGGTGGTCTTACCGACGTCGCAGAGGCGCATCAAGGTCTCGTAGGCCGGGGACATCGCGGGCAGCGCCCGCACGTCCTCGTGGGAGAACGCCGGCAGACGGGACTGGATCGTGGTCATGCCGCCCCGCTCTCGATGTCGCGGTCGATCAGTTCGTCGATGCTCAGCTCGTAGGCCGTAGCCAGAGTGAGCAGGGTGTCGGCGGCGGGCTTGGCGATACCGCGACGCAGGCGGGACAGGGTGGACTGTGCGACCCCGGTGCGCTTCCAGATGGCGTAGCTGGTGTGGTCGCCCTTCGCCGCCGCCGCTGAGTGCAGGCGGTCCACGCGAAGGCGGTAGTCGGACATGGGACATCTCCTTGCTCGGTAGGTAGTACCTGCCGATGTAGAAAACGTACGCCTTCTACTGCCCCTGGCGCAAGTAACTGCCTGCCTCGGTAGCTAAGACGGTCTTGCTGCCGGGGTAGGCGCATCCTTACTTGCGCGCTAGCATGTAAGGCATGCCTGACCATGACGAACTGAGGACGGAGCAGTTCGCTGCGTATGTCCGAGAAGCTGCTCGCCGGGCCGGCTATGACATCGACTCACCGCGCGGCGGTGGGAAGACCGCCCTGGCCCGCGATACCGGCATGTCCCCGTCATCGGTGGGACGCATGATCGCCGGTAAAGCCATGCCGGATCCCGGATACCTAGAGCCGCTTGCGCAAGCCCTGCGGGTGCCACTGCCCGAGCTGTTGGTGCTGTCGGGTCTGATCTCCCGGGATGTCCTCACCGAGCAGCAGCCGCCGCGGGCGTTGTCGCCCAGGGAGGCTGCTGCCGACTTGGGTATCAAGGACCCGGCGAAGGTGGAACTCTTCGAGACGATGGTGCGTGCGCTACTAACGGATCAGAACCTCGGGTCAGGTGGCCACGGCAGTGAAAGTGGGGTCGCGTGAGTAGGGGGCGCCATCGGGGCCGTGCGTATTGGGGGGTCTTCCCGCCTACGGGTCGGAACTTTGCCTTCCTGGCATACGACATAGCTGCCATTGCGTTCCGTTGCTTCGCCACAGGAATCTTTATTCTCGGCCTGGTCGGCGTGGTATTGATCGCAGTCGACATTCCGGATGGCCTGTGGCACGCAGTTTGGGCGGCTTTCTCTATGGCGGGCACCCTGTTCGCCGTAGGTCTCGGGATTGCGCGCTACCACAGGTCAGCCCTTCAGTACTCCAAGGCCCATCAGGCCAACGAATGGCTCCGGGTAGTGCACGAGCTCCGTATCGAGCGGCTGGTCCAGCGCGAGCAGTTCCTCATGAGCAGCATCACCCAACTTCATGATCACTTTGAAGAAGAGAAGGCCGCATTGCAGGAGATCCGCGAAGAGCGGATAGCCCAGGAGAGGATGGTGGGATTCGTTGACGGCATCCAGAAGTCTCCTGAGATGATGGCCTATCTAGCGAATCCTCGAAATCGGCTGCGCGTAGTGCCAAGCCCTGACGAGGAATCTGCCTGACTGGGGAGGCATAGGTGCCCGCATCTCGCCGCGCTGGCGGCATCAGCAAACGGTGTGAGTGCCGCAGCTCAGCGGGTAGGTGCTTCCGCCCCGGAAGCGTAAGCCCGAGATTCCGGCAGACCCGCGAGGCGAAGCGCCCGGCCTCGCGTATCCCGCTCGGCACGAGCAAGGTCAGAGAAACGAAAGAGCTGTCGTCTCTTCTCGTCGAGGCCTGCGGGGGCGAGGTGCCCGCGGGCTACCCACGAGCGGATCGTACGGACGCTGACAGGTGGCGCGTCTGGCAGCCACAGGCTGCGCCACCACGCGACAAGCTCTGCCGCCTCCGCCACCGTGTACCAGTCTTGGACCACTCTGCTCTCTGCCATGGAACCCTCCCAGGAACGACGAAACCCCCCGGCGTCGCCGAGGGGTTGAGTGAACACACGTGTGGTGCTGGCAAGCAGTATGCGCTAGCCAATCAATTCCGTCCAGTGCCGGACTGTGACGCTGGATAGCAGGCAGGGCCTCTCGGGCCCGAACGAGAGAGGTACGTCATGCCCACGTCTCGTCGAGCTGGTGGTATCTCGAAGCGGTGTGAGTGCCGCGGTACGGACGGGAAGCGGCTCGGGACGGCATGCCCACAACTGTCGAAGCGCAGCCACGGCAAGCACCGCGTCAGCCAGGAACTACCCGAGGACGCCAACGGGCATCGCCGCCGCTTCCAGCGCACCGGCTACGCCGACTCCAAGGACGCGACGAAGGACCTCGACCGCATCCGCGCCATCCTCGACCTCGCCGGGGACGACGAGGACGGGCTACGCCGCGTCGGCGACCTGCTCGCCGAACTCCAGCAGACGCGCGGCCCGATCCCCGAACCGACCGAGGTGTCCCGCAAGCTCGGCGTCGGCGTGCCCCTCGACGGGAAGATGACCCTCACCGAGTGGCTCGACACCTGGGTCGCGTCGAAGAAGACCAAGGGCACCACCACCGACGGCTACAAGAGCCACATCCGGGTCCACCTCAAGCCGGGCCTCGGCCACTACCGGCTCGACAAGCTCACCGTGGCCCACTGCCAGGAGTTCTTCGACGCCTTCGACGAGGCCAACGAGACGATCGCCGCGGAGAACCAGGCCCGGCGCGAGCAGGAAGCCCGAGCGAAGTGGGGCAAGAACTCCCGCCCGCCGGCCGCTGAGTCAGCCCGGCTCGCGGTCGAGCGGGAGAAGCTGGCCGCGATGCCCCCGTACCGGCTTGTCACCGGCCCCGCGACGAAGCAGCGCATACGGGCGACGCTGCGCACCGCGTTGAACGCGGCGATCCGGCGGCAGCTCATTACCTTCAACCCGGCCTCCCACCTGGAGCTCGCATCCGGTAAGCGGCCCAAGGCGGTGCTGTGGTCGGAGCAGCATGTCGAGCACTGGCGGATGACGGGGGAGAAGCCGTCGGCGGTGATGGTGTGGACGCCGCCGCAGATCGGAGCGTTCCTCGACGAGGCTGAGAACAGCAGGCTGTACGCGCTGTTCCACCTGGTCGCGTTCCGGGGCCTGCGTCGCGGCGAGGCAGTCGGCCAGGACTGGCGGGACGTCGATCTCGACGGGCACGCCATCACGATCGCCAAGTCCATCGTCGTGCGGCAGTGGACGCCGGAGGAAGGTGTCCCGAAGACGGACGGCAGCGCGGCCACGATCGCCCTCGACAGTCTCAACGTGGCCGTCCTGCGAGAGCACAAGGCCCGCCAGCCGGCGGAGCGGGACGCCTGGAACGAGCACGCGGCCCGGGAGCGCGCCAAGGGTAAAAAGGTCGCCGACTGGACGGGCACCGGCAAGGCGTTCGTCGACGAGGACGGCACCTGGCTGCACCCCGAAAAGGTGTCCGACGAGTTCCGCCGCATCTGCCGTCGGGCAGACCTGCCGCCGATCAACCTGCGGGACCTGAGGCACTGTGCGGCGACGCTGATCCATGCGGGCGGGGGAGACCTGCATGCGATCAAGGAGACGCTGCGGCACGACGACATCCGGCTGACGTCCAACACGTACACGAGCCTGTTGAAGGAAGTCGACCTGGAGATCGCGGAGAAGGCCGCGCTTGTCGTGCCGCGGGCGCGGAAGGCGGGGTGAGGGCCGGGCCCGCGCTGCCGGGTCCGGCCCTCGTGAGTCCGCTCCACGCGCAGCCAGCAGCATGGGTTAGGGACGCCTCCACGGTACGGTCCGGGACTGACAACGGGCCGTCGGGGGCGTACCGTTGAGGAGACGAGACAAGGCCTCCGACCTGCGGGTCGGGGGCCTTTCTGCTCAGCCGCTGCTCAACCGAATGCCCCGGAAGTAGCCGATCGAAGACGGCACGGGACGGCACGACGGAGGGGTCGGGGCGCTTGAGGCTGGCCGCATGACCAGCAGTTATCGGCAGTGCCCGTCAGGGGGCGACATAGGGCGGAATTAGGCGTATCAATACCGCCGTAGACTCATAATCCGTCGGCCGTGGGTTCGAGTCCCACCCGCCCCACTTGTGCAGAGCTGTGACCTGCGGAAACGTTCATTTTTGGGTGTCGGATCGTCAACTTTGCTTGAACGGACTGGATCCGCTGCTCGCGAGTTTGAGGCGCGGTGCAGCTCGGGGAGCAGGGGACTTCTCTGACCTGCGACGATGCGAGCGATTGTGGCTGTCGTCGACTGTCTGCGCCGCGTCTCTCGGGCTTCATTTCAAGATCGTGAGGCCATGTTGAGGCCGAAGGGTCTCGGTAAAGGCGTGTAACTGACTCCGCTGCGCCCGTTCTGGGGTGCTCTGGCAGCAGGTTCCGTGTGTGGGGTTCGGCGCTGCTGAACCGAGCAAGATCTCGTTCGAGACGCTGCTCGTCGAAGGACCGGTATGCAACGGTCATCTGACGGGAGTGCTGCACCGGAAACGGCCCGTACTGAAAAACGGCCCCGATGGAGCACCGTGACCTTGTAGTGCTCCGCCGGCTGGAGACCGAGGCCGGGGGTACTGGGTGATGCACCCTCTGATCCAACCGAGCGTGCGGTGGCTCCGTGTACCCCAGGGCGTCATCTCGCGGGTGGCTGCCGGAGCTGGGCTGTGTATGTTCGGCCAGACCTGCCATCGCCCAGCGTGCGCTATCCGCCGGCGGAAGGGCGAGCCGCGCTCAGCTGCGGGTCGGTACGGGGTTGGGGCTGCGGGGTGTGGGTGCCTTGTCAGGAGTTGTCGTCGGGGTCGATGAGGGCGGCGAGCTCAGTTGCGGAAGCGAGTTCGTGATCGTGCTCGGCCAGGGTGCGCAGGCGGATGGCGTAGGCGCGGCGCTGGATGGGCGTGCCGCGCTGGGCGATCAGGTCTGCGAGACGGCGGGCTTGGCCGCTGTGGCCGTCAGCCGTGCTTATGACCGTTGCGAAGAGTGCTCCAGTGATGCCTGTCAGCGGGCGTTCGTGGGCATACAGGATGCTGCGCAGACGCGGGATGTCTCCTTGGTCCATGGCGTGGAAAGCCTGTTCGGTGGATGTCTCTTGGTCGGTGACGATCTCATACACCTCGTCAAGGGGCAGTTGCTCAGCGAGCTGGAGAATGGCCAGGTGTCGGCGTGCCTCAGGGGCGTCGCTGCCGACGAGGAGGGCCTGGATCTCTTGTGTGCGTAGGGCGCACTCATGCCGATCGATGAAGTTCTTGGAGTCCGTCCACGTCGGGGTGTTGACCCATGTTTCGAGGAGAAGGCGTGCTTCGTGCTCACGCTGGCCACGCTCGAGGACGGTGATAAAACTCTGTGCCTCGGCTTCAGCCAGGAAATCGATGAGGGTGTTGATGTGCGGGTCGTCCGGAAATAGGGCTGCCGTCAAGTGGAGGTAGTGCCGGAAGTCAGAGTGTTGGAGTTTGCCACTATGCGCGTCTAGAAATGCTTTGATTCTGGGCCAGTCGGAAGCTTGGGCCCACTGATTAAGCAGTTCTAGGAAGTCGTCGGGTAGAGGATGGGTGGCCCAGTTGGGAAGTTGTGGGTCGTTGATGCTGTAGCGGATCACGATGTTGCGGATTTGGTGCCGTGTGCGGCGTAGCAGATGCGGGCTACCGGTCTGGGCCGCCCGGCTTGCCTGGATGAGTTGCCTGAGGGCGCAATCGGTACCAACATTTTCGGCCAGATACTCGGCGTAATGGGAGCGGAGTTCCGCCTGCGCGAGGACATTTTCCTCCAAGGTGGCTGCGGCGTCTTCCCAAGCGGCAGTGATCGCGCTCGCATCGCTCTGTCGGCTTGCGAGGTTGTTGAGGGAGGCGGCGAGGTGGGGGAGGAAGCTGGTGGGGTTGTTTTTGACGAGGGTGCGGTAGTGGTTGACGGCTTCGGTGTTGGAGGCGAGTGCAGCGGTCAGGTTTCCGGTTTCGCTCTGTCGGCTTGCGAGGTTGTTGAGGGAGGCGGCGAGGTGGGGGAGGAAGCTGGTGGGGTTGTTTTTGACGAGGGTGCGGTAGTGGTTGACGGCTTCGGTGCTGGAGGCGAGTGCAGCGGTCAGGTTTCCGGTTTCGCTCTGTCGGCTTGCGAGATTGTTGAGGGAGCTGGCCAGCGCGGGGAGATGGACGGCAGCATTTTCCTCGGACAAGGCGCGTCGAATCTCGACGGCCTTGGTAATGGAGGCGAGTGCTCCCTCAGAATCCTTCCTGTGGGTCAGTAGGGTTGCGAAGTCATGTAGGGAGCTTGCCAGGTTGGGGAGATGGGCGCCGGAGTTGGTCTTGGCGAGTGCCTGGTCGATCGTCAGAGCTTCCATGGCGGAATCCATTGCGCTGTCCAAGTCTCCAATTTCGCTTTGACGGTTGGAGAGGTTGCTTAGCGAGCTGGCCAGGCTGGGAAGATAGGCCCCTGGGTAGGTTCGAGCTAGCGTGCGGTTGATGTGGACGGCCTCGACGATGGGCGCGACTGAACCAGCAAGATCGCCGTTCATGGCCTGCATGACCGAGAGATTGTTGAGGGACATGGCTAGGTCGGCAAGGAACGCCTTGGGATTTGCTGTCGCAAGATCCCTGCGGATTGCTACAGCCTCAGTGATAGAGGCCAAGGCCTCCGCGTGAATTCCGGCGTTGTCTTGAAATGCGGCAAGACTGTTGAGCGACATCGCGAGGTCTGGGAGAAAGGTTGCGGACTGTGTTTCGATCAGCAGTCGGTAATAGTCGACGGCCTGCATTATTGAAGTGAGAGCCCCTGAGTGATCTCCGGTTTCGTTTTGGCAGCGCGCATAGTTGGCCAGTGCCATGGCGAGGTCGGGGAGGAAGGCTTCTGGGTGCGCCTTGGCCAGTAGCTGATAGTGGTGGACGGCTTGATTTGCTGAGATGAGTGCACCCGTGCTGTCGCCAACCTGGCTCTGCCGATTTGACAGGTTGTTTAGGGAAGATGCAAGGCCAGGAAGGAACGCTTTTTGGTTAGTTTCAGCGAGTTCGCGTCGGATATCGACGGCTTCTTCTGCGCTAGATAGTGCCCCCGCAGCGTTCCCAAACTGGCTCTGACACTCGGAAAGCCTCTTGAGGGAACTGGCGAGTTCGGGCAAGTGTGCGACCGGATTTATTTCCGCCAATTCGCGCTGTATTCTCGCGCTCTGATCAGCCGATGCGAGTGCACCTTCGTGATCTCCTACGTTTCCCTGCAGGGTCGATAGGTTATTGAGGGTGGAAGCGAAGCGGGGAAGGAAGGTAGCGGGGTTAATTACGGAGAGATCCCAGAAGTGATCGACGGCTTCTGTGATGGAAGCGAGGGCCCCGCCGGGGTCTCCAGTTTTACTTTGTTGAGCCGAGAGGTTGTTGAGGGAGGCTGCCAGGTCGGGGAGAATCTCAGTCGGACTATTTTTAAACAGTTTGCGATAGATCTCCACTGCTTCTGCGCTGGAGGCCAGTGCTCTCTTGTGGTCTCCAAGGTCGCTCTGTGACCCGCCCAAGTTGTTGAGAGTGGTTGCCAGTCCGGCGAGATGCATGCCTGAATCGGCCTGAGCCAAGGTTCGACGGATCTCTACCGCTTCTTCAACAGTGGCCAGCGACCTCTCACGCTCGCCGAGCGTACGTTGCAGCACGGAGAGGTTACTGAGAACCATGGCGAGGTCGGGTAGGTGCGTGCCTGGGTCGGCCTGGGCCAATGTTCGACGGATTTCTACCGCCTCCTTAACGGAGGCCAGTGCTCCCTTGTGGTCTCCGAGATCGCTCTGCGCCCCGCAAAGGATGTTGAGCGACGCTGCGAGTTCGGGGAGATGCGTAACCGGGTCGGCCTTGACCAAGGCTCGGCGGATCTCCACCGCTTCTCTTACAGTGGCTATCGCCCTGTCATAATCTCCGATGTTGGCCTGGCGTTGACCGAGACGCTGGAGCAGTTCCGCGAGGTCTGCGGGCGCGGGGTTGACGGAGGAACGGAGTTCGGTCAGACGTCGAGACTCTGCCTGCAGTCCGAGTTGGGGCAGTCCCACTGACATGAAAGGGATGGCCTGGGAGAGGCCATCGAGCCATGCCGGTGCCGGATTAGCGTCGATCAGTTGGCAGAGCGCGGCCAGAGCACTGCCGCTCTGTTCGCTCGCGACTCGGAGAACATGTAGCCAGCGGTCCGGCTCGCCCTCAATCCAGGCGGCTATCAGATTGGCGGCTGTGCCGGGGTTGGCCGAAGCGGCGCGGTTAAGCTGGCGCAGCGCCTCCAGCAGTGGCTCCGGTTCCAGACCGTCCAAGGCACGGTTGAGGAGGTTGGGGTCATCATGCAATTCACGCAGGGCCAGATGATCCGCGATCGGGTCCGGGCGCAGAACGAGTGCTTCGCCTGGGCCTGGCTGCAGACACGCAGTGAGCGTGGCGCGGATGGCCTCGCGCCACTGGGCGGCGTCGGCGAGTTCTTCTACCGCGCGGAGTGCGGCGATCGTCTGAATATGGGTCGTTGGGGCACGCAGTGTCAGGCAGGCCACAGCACGGCTGAGTACTTTTATGGGAGCGTCCGCCGTGTTACCGATCACCTGCTGATAGGTCTGCGCCCAGTAGCCGCGTTCATGGTCGAGGACTTCCTCATACAACTCCTCTCGGCTGTTGGGGAGTTTGCCGGAGCTGCGGGAGGCGAGGTAGGCCAGCAGGATGTAGTCCAGGGTGGTCCACTCCACAGGTGTTGCCCTCTCGGCTGCCGATACATCGACAGAGCCGGGTTCCTCGACGAATGCCTCGACGGCCCGGCGGAAGAGCGCGGAGCCGTCGGGGTGCTCGGGCGGTAGTTCCAAGGGGGCTAGTTCGCGGCAGAGGTGTCCGTCGCGCTCCCAGGCCCGGCGCAGGTTGGTGAGCCATTGGCCGGCGGCGGAGCGGGCGGTCATCACCAAGACGGCGGGGGTGGCGCCGCGTTCGGTGCGGCGTTTGAGGATGGTCAGCAGGCGCTGGGCGTCGGCGGGGCGGGCTTCGGCGTAGTCGAGGACGATGAGGGTGGGGGAGACAACGGCTCCGAGCCAGTCGTCTCCGTCGGTGCTCTCGCGCAGGTAGCCGGTGTACCAGCCCTCGCAGGTGTCCAGTTGGTGTGCGAGTTCGAGGGCGAGGCGGGTCTTGCCGGCGCCGCCGACGCCGTGGATGAGCGTGATGCCGGTGTAGGGTCCCTCGGCGATCGTGCGGCAGAAGTGGGTGAGGACGGTCAGTTCGTCGCGGGCCTGGAAGGGCACCACTGCGTGCTCGGCCTTGAGGACTTCCAGCGGCCGGTGCACGCGTGGATCCAGTTCCACGTATGGGCTGCGCAGCGGTTCATCTTGGGGCCTGTTGGCGGGTGTGTGAGTGTCCTGGGCGCGCCAGACGCGGCCTATATCAACCGCTAGACGCCAGTTCCACGTAGTGGCGTAGTCGGCCCCGGCGCGGACTGTATCGGCAAAAGACGCTCGGGCGCCCAGGATTGGGCTGGTGGGCAGAGGGTGGGCGATACCGACTGGGTCCAGCAGCAGCAAGGGGCGTGGGCGTCCGCCGATGTCCTGCTGGACCAGGTCCAGCCAGTCCTCCGGCGGGGCGGACCACACATCCGCGTCCGGCACCTGGGGACCGTCGGGAGGCGGATCGCCGACCCACACGCCCAGGAGAGCGTGGGCGGCTCTCCCGGTCTCGGGTGGGTCGAGAATCAGGACGAGTGGGTGCAGGCCGGCGTGGAGGCAGGCTCCGGCCATGATCAGGGTCAGGTCCAGGCAGGTGGCGTGCTTGGGGGACCAGAGGACTTCGCCGGGGTCCCGGATGACCTGGCGGTCGGGTTCGTCGGAGGGTGCCTCGTGGGAGTAGGTGATCCCGGCAGCGGCCAGGGCCTCGTACACGGTCCGGACTTGAGCGATCCGGCTGCTGGCAGGCGGCCCGGGTAGGCGCACCAGTGCGGCGACCTCGTCGGGTAGAACGTACTTGGCGAGCGCGGCGGGCTCGCCCTCCATCGACCAGCGGGGCCAGATACTCACGGGGCAACCACCGCCACCGTGTCGGAGGCGTTCAGTTCGCCGATGCCGGGCACTTCCTGCACCGCCACCTCGATGTCGTATAACCCGGCTGGTTTCCCGGGGAGTTGGGTGACGTAACTGCCTGAGGCCTCGTCCCAGTCCAGCCGGACCTCTGCGACCGGTGTGCGACGGCCTTCCGTCGGGCGGAGGGTTGCCCACAGGGCGAGGGAGGCCGGGGTAGCGGACACCTCGTCGGGCAGGTGGTCGCCCCGCAGCCGTACCCGCAGCGGAACGGGCTCTCCCGTGGCGTGGAGTTCGTCCAGGTCCAGGCCGAGTGCGGTGTCCCGTTCGTTGCCGCGAGCGGCCATCAACGTCTTCCTGGTCTCATAGTCCTGGGCGAGACCGGGGATCCACTTGGCGGAGGCGATCGGCCCGTGCCGGTCGCGGGTCCGCCAGTCGCGGGTGGTGTCGTGCCCACTCATCTCCACCGGGACGGCCGAGAGCGCCGGGACCGTGCCGTCTCCGTGGTCCTCATCCCATCCCTCAAGGTCCAGCCAGGTGGGGAGATCCTTGTTGACGGTGAGTTTGTGGCCGTCCCAGGTGGCGGAGCCTGCGGTGCCGTGGCTCCAGCCCAGCCGCGGTACGACCTGCGGCTCCGCCCCCGTGCGGGGCATTGTCTTCCAGGCCTGCTCGATGTCCTGATGCAACGCGAAGCCCGCCTCCGCCAACTTGCCCACTTCCGGCAGAGGTAGGTCGTGGGGGTAGCGGGCCGTGTCGGCTGTGGTGTCCCAGATCATGGGGTAGCGGGGCAGCAGCTCCGCCACCGACGGCCACGTCCGCAGCAGGTCGCTCGCCCCGTCCAGCCGCATGCCCGCCACGCGGACGCCGTTGGCCAGCAGTTGCAGGGCTTTGGGGGCGCCGCGATGCGGGGTGCCCAGGGTCACCAGCGCGCGGCACAGCGGCCAGCCTCCCAGCGGGCCCAGCCAGTACCGGGCCACCAGCCCGCCCATCGAATGGGCCAGCACCACCACCCGGCCGGCCCGTTCGGAGGGGCTGAGGTCCTTCAGCCGCTCGTGGACGTCCGCAGCCAGAAGCTTCGCGGCATGTCCGATGCCGAGACGGAAGTCGTAGGGAAACAGGACCACGTTCGCCTGCGGGTTGCGGTGATCGGGGTGCCCCATATCCGTCACCACACCCGGCAGGGCCTGCAGCCCCGCCCACAGACGTTCGTAACCCGGGACCACCGTCCAGCCCGGCAGCAGCCGCTTCGAACGGATCAGGCCTGTCGGCCTGAGCGGCTCATCCACAGCCAGTCGATCCGAACGCCACAGCAGGCCTGCGATGTCACCGAACCCCGCATCCCACACCGTCTTGGCGGCCTTCCCGCCCGCCTCCGGCCGCTCCAGCACGCTGCCACCGATCCCCGGCAGCACATACACCAGATGCTTGCGTTCCATCCCCCGCCCCCCGCTCTTCCGCTCGGACACCCCGAGCCCATCCCACACCCCGGCTTCATCCACCAAGGTTCATTCCGCGCTCTCATCACGACTGCGGTCGATCGCAGTGGGCTGTCAATGGGGAACGGACCGAACAGCAAGGGGAGTTCAGGGCTTATCACGCATCTGAGCGACGCAGGAACACTCTGTGGATAATTAGCCCAAATGGGTGGCGCTCCAGTGCGGTGTAGGGCGACCACGAGCTGTCCGCGACGGTTCCGCCTCACGCGCTAGCTTCGTACCGAGTCAGCGTCCAAGCTACGGCGGCCGTTGTCCCTCCGTGGCCTCTCTCGGAGAGGTGGCCAGCGTATGCGGCTCGGCTAGGTCAGAGTGCTGACCACCAGCGCGAGCAGGGCTGCGAGCAGAGTGAGTGTGCTGCCGAAGGCAACTCCGGAACGCAACAGCGCGGCTGGGAGGGAAGCGCCGTCCCATCGGGCGAGAAGGGCGGCAGTGACGGCGGCCAGGAGGGCAAGAAGGGCGGCGGCGAACAGTGCGAGAGCCAGTAGCACGAGGTGTATCGGCGAGGCAGGCATGAGGGTTCTTCCGTTTCCGTCTATTGGGTGGGTGACGTAAAGGGAAGATGGTCGAAGTCGCGTACAGCGGCGTTCGGTTGGACAAACATGAACGGGCCTGAACAACAGCGACGGCGCTGTGTGGGGGAGGGGCCGGTGGCGAGTGAGGACCAGCGGGAGGCGCTGGCGGAGTTGAAGGAGCGGCTGCGGCGCCTGCGGGTGCAGCGGCGGTTGTCGATGACCGCGCTGCCCAGACGGGCCGGTCTGGGGCGTACCACAGTCAGCCAGGCGCTGAACGGGGCGAGCGTACCCAGCGATGCAACCGTAGCCGCGCTCGCCTCGGCGCTGGGCGCCGACCCCGAACCGCTGCTGCGCCTTCGGACCCGTGCTCTGCCGCCTAGCGAGCCTGCGCCGACAGTGGGGGATACGGGCGCCAGACCGGGAGCTGACGGGCAGTTTGAGGGCTGGTACCGGCAGTATGTGGAGCGCCAGTACGGGAAGTTGTCAGTGATCGGGCTGGATCTGTCGCGGCCGGACCGCGCCTGCTGGCCGCTGGATGCCGCCTATCTCAGCTTGGAGCTCGCCACACCCGCTCATGGCCTCGTCTCGATCGTGAACCAGAGCACGATGGGCGCGGGCCCTGATGGCGGGGTGGAGGTGCGGGTGGAGCGGGCCGAGCAGGCCCTGGCGGGACGTGGGCGGATCCTGGTGCGGGGGCTGGCCGGCAGTGGCAAGACCACTCTGCTGCAGTGGCTCGCGGTCTCCACCGCCCGCCGCAGCCTGCCGCCCGAGCTCGCCCACCTTGAGAACTGCCTGCCATTCGTCCTGCCCCTGCGGACACTGGTACGTCGCGGCGAACTTCCCTCCCCGGACGAATACCTGACCGCGACCAGCTGCCCGCGCGCAAGCGCCCAATCGCCCGGCTGGGCCGACCGCGTTCTGCTTGACGGCCGCGGTCTGCTGCTTATCGACGGCTTGGACGAAGTACCGCAGGCGCAGCGGGCGCAGACCCGGCAGTGGCTGCGCGACCTGCTCGCCGCCTACCCGCACGCCGCTTACCTGGTTACCACCCGGCCTTCAGCGGTGCCCGAGGGCTGGCTTGCCGACAGCGACTTCACCGAACTCACCGTACGTCCGATGAACACCAAGGATGTGGCGGTGTTCGTCACCCGCTGGCACACCGCAGCCGCTGCCAACAACACCAGCATGCAGGAAAGCGCGGGCCTGGCAGTCCTGGAAGAGGAACTGAAGGACACGGTGCGCTCCCAGCGCGACCTGGCACGCTTGACCACCACCCCGCTGTTGTGTGCCCTGGTCTGTGCCCTGCACCGCGACCGGCGCGGCCATCTGCCCCACGGTCGCATGGAGTTGTACGAGGCCGCCCTGTCGATGTTGCTGCACCGGCGCGACCGCGAACGAGACATCGACGCCCCTGAAGGCATCTCCCTCACCGAGCACCAGAGCATTCAGCTCCTGCAGCGCCTGGCCTACTGGCTCATCCGTAACGGGCAGACCGAGCTCGACCACGACACCGCCCGTGCCCAGATCGACGATGCCCTGCCGCACATGCCCCGTATCGCCCAGCAGGCCAACGCCGACGAAGTCCTCACCCACCTCCTCGCCCGCTCGGGACTGCTGCGCCAGCCCACCGCCGACACCATCGACTTCGTCCACCGCACCTTCCAGGACTACCTTGGAGCCAAAGCCGCCATCGAAGCCCGCGACATCCCCCTCCTGGTTCGCCACGCCCACGACGACCAGTGGGAAGACGTCCTGCGTATGGCCGTCGCCCATGCCCGCCCCCACGAACGCACCAGCCTGCTCCGCCGTTTGATCGCCCGCGGCGACCGCACCCTGAAATACCGCACCCGGCTGCACCTGCTGGCCACCGCCTGCCTCGAACACGCCACCGAACTCGACCCTGCCATTCGCCAAGATGTCCAGCAGCGCACCGCTGCCCTCCTGCCGCCTCGCAGCTTTGATGAAGCCCAGGCCCTGGCTGCTGTCGGCCCGGTAATCCTTGACCTCCTTCCTGGCCCTGAGGGTCTTGAAGACGACGAAGCCGAGGCAGTTGTACGCACCGCCGGCTGCATCGGCGGTGACGCTGCCCTCACCGTCATGAAGAAGTTCCGCACCAGTACCAGCAACAACGTGAAGATGGCATTGGAAGGAAACTGGGACAACTTCGACGCTGAGGACTACGCCCGCGAAGTCCTCACCCACATCCCCAGCCTCCGGCATGTGAGAGTGCACTCAACTGAACAACTCAGTGCACTACGAACCCTGCCCACTCCAGAGAGTTTCGGATTCGACGGCGATTTCACGAGCCGTGACATCGCAGACTCAGTCCCGCCGGAAAAAATTCAGAGCCTACAGATCTCGAACAACTCAGTGCTACGAAACCTGGACTTCCTTCGGTCCTACACGTCCCTGACGTACTTCAGCCTCAACAACTGCCCCAACAGCACAGACCTCACCCCCCTCGCCGACACAGCCGTCACGAGCCTCTACCTCTTCGACGGGACAGAGCGTGTCGAGAGCCTCCATGCCTTGACCAAGCTGCAGCACCTGGGCCTCAACATGAAACTCGCGCACAGCGGACTTCAAACGCTGCCCGTCACCGCAGATCTCCACAGTCTGATGCTTGGACATGCAGCATGCAGCGACGTGAGTACTCTGGCAGGGGTCACCCGCTGGCCCAGCCTTACCACCCTGAACCTGTGCGGGCCCTTGGATCTTTCTCACGCATCTTCGTTAGCTGAGCTCAATTACCTCATGCTTCAAGGTGATGCTGGCCTGTACATGCTCGATCAACTTCCTGCTAACCCACAGATCCAGCGCCTGTTCCTGGGGACGTGGAAAGAAGATGACGACCTCACCATCGTGCCCAGGACGCTCCCCAATCTCACGAAGCTAGAAATCATGTGTCAAGGCACGCACCGACAGGTCGATCTAGCCCCCTTACGCGGTCTGGCAGACCTCGCCATCAACGTCATCGATGCACGCGAAGTCCTCGGCGCAGAACACTTCCCACCCGGCACCGTCACTCGCAGACCCCGTCCCCGCAGTTGAGAGGGTGCCGTGGACGCAGGGGGAGTCGATACCTCTGACAGCGGCCTCGGCATCGAGGCCAGGTCCGTGCCGCTGGGGATGCCCATTCCCCCGCATTGAACTGGGCCATGCAATTTGCCCTGGTGTAGTCAGTCGCCAGTCGGTAGCTTGTTCGAAGATTCCTGGCTGATGACAACGGACACAGAGGCTCCTCCCTGACGTCAGGGGCGGAGCCTCTGCACGTCGGAAGGGGAATCCGCTGCGCGTGGGTTCGATTTCCGTCCTTGAGCTGGCGCGATCGTCCGCTATCTCGTCGGCGCGATCTTGCCGGGCCTCATTGAGGCCGAGTTGAGGCCGCAAGGACAGGAACAGACTGACAAGGGCTGAGGAGCACCCACATGGATAGCCCCATCTGACCTGCGAAAACGTCAAGGATGAGCGTTGATCGGCAAGGACCGCCAAGATCCTCAAAGGACTCATAATCCGTCGGCCGTGGGTTCGAGTCCCACCCGCCCCACCAGCCACGCCATCTGACCTGCGGAAACGTCACTTCGGTGGCCCTGAGTGAGGCTCAGCTGTTGGAGGTTACGCAGCGGAGCCGAAAAGCAAGATCCAGTGGACGCTCAGTGGACGCGAGGAAACGGAGACGGGTCGCAGGAAGTCGCGCGGCCTGACCGGAGGCTCGTCGGGCGCCCATCTCGCAATACAACGCAGGCGGCTGTCGTTTGGTTGTGGACGACGGCCGTGCCCCGGTCGGTGAGGCCGGGCTTCCTTGCTGTGGCGCTGAGTTGGCCGAGCGCGGTGGTGCTGAAGTCGGTGGCGTGCACGGTGAAGCCATTGCGGGCGAAGAACAGCGTGCCCTTGCTGCCCGGCGCCGAGTTCGAGGACCGTGTGGGCGTCGGCGGCGCCCTTGACCCGCATGGCGGCGGCGGCCACGGCCAGTTGGTGCCCGCATCGGCAGATCCCCCGGTGAGCGCCCGCAGGAGCTCTGCTACTTGAGCTCGGGCGCCCGGCGTGCCGGTATGGCCGGAGGCCGGGGTCGCGGCGTAAGGCATGGATGTTCGTGTTCTTCTTCATCTTGCTCACCGCCCCGTAAGCCCACGGTCTGCGCCGGCCGTCGAAGTTCCTGTTTCTGCCACCCTCCCTCCGTCGTGAGCGGTAGGACACGGGCCGGTCGTACCCGATGGGCGGGTCGACCGGCCTCGCCTTGGGGCGAAGGGGGGCGGACGTCCGGTCGTATGAGGAGGGCCAAAGAGGCGTGGCAGGCGCCAGACCGCCATCGTTCTGTGGGGAGCAGAGGTCGGCACGTCACACACGCAGTGTGTGACGCAGGATGTCGGCGAGTTCGTCGAACTTCTCCTCGGCCGTGCCGGGGCCGCTGCGTGCGGCGTCGGTGACGCAGCCTCGTATGTGGTCGTCGAGGAGACCGAGGGCGACTTCTTGGAGCGCGTGTGTGGCGGCGCTGATCTGGGTGATGACGTCCATGCAGTAGCGGTCGTCGGTGATCATGCGGGAGATGCCGCGGATCTGGCCTTCGATCTTGTCCAGGCGGGCCAGGTGGTCGGCCTTGTGGTCGGCGTAACCGGGTGCCTGAGGTGGCCGGCCTCGGGTGTGGCTGTTTCGGGCCGGGGCGGTGGTCACCGGGGTTCGCCTCCTTCGTGATGACGGCCGGGAGCGTGGGTGCGGTAGCGGTCGGGGGCCGCATCGAACGCGGCGGCGCACTGGGCTGAGCAGAAGTAGCGGGTGCCGGTGTCGGTCCGGCGCTGTTCGGGGGCGGTGGCCTCGTCGACGGGCATACCGCACACCGGATCCACGGCCTGATCATCCTGATCATCGCTGTCGCGCCGAAGCTCATGGGCTGCGGATGCGGCGTGGTGGTGCGGCTGGGGCCCGGCGGCTGCCGTGTCGCCGGCCCGGTCGGCTGCGGACTCGACACGGGGCTGGACGCGTGCGGGGTGGACGGGCGGCAGCGGCCGGGTGTGCCAGCGGCGCAGCCGGGAGGCGTTGGTGACGACGGACAGCGAGGACAGCGCCATCGCGGCGGCGGCAATGATGGGGCTCAGCCGGATGCCCCACAGCGGGTAGAGGGCGCCGGCGGCCAGGGGGATGCCGACGGCGTTGTAGACCAGGGCGAAGAACAGATTCTGGCGGATGTTGCGCATCGTGGCGCGGGAGAGCCGGATGGCGGTGACGACGCCGCCGAGGGAACCGGAGATGAGGGTGATGTCGGCGGCCTCGATGGCGACGTCGGTGCCGGTGCCGATCGCGAGGCCGACATCGGCGGCGGCCAGGGCGGGGGCGTCGTTGATGCCGTCACCGACCATGCCGACGGTGCGACCCTCGCCCTGCAGACGACGGACCTCGTCGGCCTTGTGCTCGGGCAGCACCTCGGCCAGCACCCGGTCCACGCCG
The DNA here is from genome assembly GCF_058544905.1 of Streptomyces sp. JLBG701. Taxonomy (NCBI): domain Bacteria; kingdom Bacillati; phylum Actinomycetota; class Actinomycetes; order Kitasatosporales; family Streptomycetaceae; genus Streptomyces; species Streptomyces sp. JLBG701. Next base: position 3,724,448 of record NZ_CM178588.1, on the reverse strand, counting down.
ACCTGGGCGGCGATCGCCGCGGCCGTGCGGGCGTTGTCGCCGGTGATGATGACGACCTCGATGCCCAGGTGCTGCAGGGCGGCGATGGCGGCGGCGGAGTCGTCCTTGACGGTGTCGGCGACGGCCAGCACACCGGAGGGACGTCCGTCGACGGCGACGAGCACGGGGGTCTTGCCCTCACCCGAGCAGGCGGCCGCCACGGGGACGAGGGCGGTGGTGTCGATGCCGACGTCGCCGAGGAGCCGGGTGGTGCCGATCAGGACGGCGTGTCCGTCGACGGTGGCCTGGACGCCCTTGCCGGTGACCGAGGCGAAGCCGGTCGCGGTGGGCCAGGTCAGACCTCGTTCGCGGATGCCCGCGATGATGGCCCGGGCGAGCGGGTGTTCGCTGTCGGCCTCGGCGGCCGCCACCAGCCGCAGCATCTCCGCTTCGTCGATGCCGTCGGTCGTGTGGACGTCGGTCGTGTGGACGTCGGTCAGGACCGGTTTGCCCTCGGTGACGGTGCCGGTCTTGTCCAGCACCACGGTGTCGAGCTTGTCCGCGGTCTCCAGGGCTTCGGCGGAGCGGATCAGGATGCCGGCCTGGGCGCCCTTGCCCGTACCCACCATCACCGACAGCGGAGTGGCCAGCCCGAGCGCGCACGGGCAGGCGATGATCAGTACCGCGACCGCGGAGACCAGCGCGAGGGTCAGCGCGGGGGACGGGCCGACGGTGAACCAGAGGGCGAAGGTGCCGATCGCGATCGCGATGACCGCGGGCACGAAGTAGGCGGAGACCGCGTCGGCGAGCCGCTGGATGGGGGCCTTGGAGGCCTGGGCCTGCTGCACGAGGCGGATGATCTGGGCCAGCATCGTGTCGGCGCCGACCTTGGCCGCCCGTACCCGCAGGGATCCGGTGCCGTTGACGGTGGCGCCGATGACCGTGTCCCCGGCGTGCTTGGTGACCGGCATCGGCTCGCCGGTGACCATCGACTCGTCGACCGCGGAGGAGCCGGAGAGAACCTCGGCGTCGACGGGGATCTTCTCGCCGGGCCGGATGACCAGTTCGTCGCCGACCACGACGTCCTCGATGGGGATCTCGGTCTCGGTGCCGTGGCGCACCACGCGGGCGGTGCGGGCCTGCAGTCCCAGCAGGGCGCGGATGGCCTCGCCGGTGCCGGCCTTCGCGCGCGCTTCCAGCAGCCGTCCGAGCAGGATCAGGGTCAGGATGACGCCGACGGCCTCGAAGTAGACCTCGCGCACGTTCTCGGGCAGCAGACCGGGGGCGAGGGTGACCAGCAGGCTGTAGCCGTAGGCGGCACTCGTACCCAGGGTGATCAAGGAGTTCATGTCGGCCGCGCGGTGGCGCAGGGTCAGCCACCCCGTCACATGGATCGGCCACCCCGTGTAGAACATCACCGGCGTGATCAGCGCCAGCTGCAGCCAGTGATTCAGCATCCAACCGGGCACCCAGTCGGCCCCGAACAGTTCGTGCGCCATCACCACGAACAGCACTGGGGCGGTGAGCACCGCGCCCACCAGCACCCTGCGGGTGAGGTCCTTGATCTCCGCCTGCCGCTCGGAGGCGTCCGCAGCCTCCGCGTCGGCCGCGGTCCGCTCCTCCCCGGCTGCCGGTCCGCCCGTCGCCTGTGCCGCGGTCGCGGCGGTGGTGCCGTGGTCGTCGGGGGAGGGCGGGGCCGTCGTGGATCCGTCAGCGGGCTCGACCAGCAGCGTGCCATGGATCATGTTCATGCCGCAGGCGAAGCCGTAGGAGCCCGGCCGTTCGGGGGCGAGCCGTACCGTGGTGCGGGTGTGGGCGGGCAGGCCCGCGCCGACCCTGAGATCGGGGAAGACCACGCGGGAGGTGCACTCCCCGGACTCCTGCCGGTCGAAGACCAACTCCACCGGCGTGCCCTGGCGGACCTTGATCAGATCGGGGCGGTAGCCGCCCCGCACCGTGACTTCCACCCGCTGCACTCCGCCCACCACGCGGGCGGCACCGGCACGGCGCGGTCCGAAGAAGAACCATCCCAGCGCGGCGATCAAGCCTGCGGCGACCAGGACGACGACGACATCGATGGCACCCATGAGTTGCTCGCCTCCTTGCTGCGTGCTCCTCCAGCCTCCGTCCCGACTACCCCCACCCGGTAGGGGCTTAATGGCCCACCCGTCAGGACCGTCCGGCCCCAGACCACCGCACCCAGGCAGGGGCACGATGCACGTAAGGAGAAAGCTCCTCCGGGCGCGACCTCAGGGTCCGCCCCGATCACCGAGGCAGGTGAGTGGCGATGCTCTGGTACGACCACGACCTCACCGGGTGGGGCTGGTTCGCAATGTCAACCAGCATGATCCTCTTCTGGGCGCTGATCATCACCGCGGCCGTTCTGCTCTTCCGCGCGGCGAACCGGCCCCACGAGCACACCCACACCCCCGCCGCGCCGGCACCTCTGCCCACACCCGAGCAGATCCTCGGTGACCGGTTCGCCCGCGGGGAGATCGACGAAGACGAGTACGGGCGCCGTCTGAACGCTCTGCGCACCGGCCCTGTCACCAAACCCTGAACTGCCGACCGCACCTGGTTGCGGTCCATCCCTCCGCTGAAGGAGGCGTGTGATGAACACGCGCAACTACGGCCAGTACGCGATTGCCGTCGCGATCGTCTTGGTCGGTGTCCTGGCTCTCGGCATGCCGCTGGCCACTCTCATCTGGCTCGCCCTCGTGGCCGCCTGCCCGCTGATGATGTTCTTCATGATGCGCGGCATGCACGGCCAGGACATGCACGGCGGTCACGACCGTGAGACCCGGGACGAGGATCCACTGCACAAGCACGACCACCACACCGGGCCCGGGCGGGCCTGACCGCCCAGGCCCGGGCAGGGGGTGCGTGCCGTGGCCGCTGTCATCGCCTCGCTGGCCGGGGTGCTGATCCTGGCGGGCATCGTCTACGACACTGCCCGCCTGATCACCCCCGACGAGCCACGCTGCCCGTCTCTTGCCCGCCTTCGGGGGCGACGCGCCGCCCTCCAAGTCGCGGAGAACTGGTGCGTGGGCCTACGCCTGCACCACCGCATCGACGCGGTCACCTACCAGCACCGCATGAGTGCCATCGCCCACGGACGGCGGCGCGCCGAAGCCCGATCCGGTACCCGTATGGGAGGACGTCATGACTGACGCGGCATACGGCCTGTGGCCGCTGGTGGTACTCAACACCCCAACGGGACTGGCGCGCGATGGGCGCCTACAGTGCGTTTTTGGTCGCGTTGTTCACCGAGATGTACGGCATTCCGCTGACCGTCTACCTGCTGGGCAGCTGGCTCGGCTCCCCGTTCCCGCTGCTGCGTGACACGCACGCCGGCGGCCCTTACGCCTGGGTGCGCCACCCGCGGTACGACGGCTTCCTGCTCATCATGGTCGGGTTCCTCCTGCAGTGGCCCACCATCCCCACCCTGGTCATGTTCCCGATCCTGGTGTACGTGTACGCCCGGCCGGCCCGCAGCGAGGAACACGAGGTCGCCGCACGGTTCGGTGAGCAGTGGGCTGCCTACGCCCGACTCACCCCGGCGTTCTGGCCCCGGTTGCGCCACTGGGCGGAGCGCGCGGCCCGGCCGCCCGAAGGCGACCGGTGATGACGGCCTGCCGGTTCAGGCCGGGCTCGTCAGAACGTCCGTGTCCACCATGAGGGTCGGGCTCGATCTCGTCATGCGCCGCGTGCTCGGCCCGCTGACCATCTCCACCGTGCTCGTGACGGCCGTCGTGCTTCTCACTCGAAGCATGGCTCGCCCGGCCGCACAGTACGGAACGTGGGGCCCCGGGGCCATTAGAGCGCGCGCAGGTCGGATCGGCTGTCAGTGACAGGCGTGGACGACGGCGTGGCCCTTGCCCCGGCCGATCATCCACTTGTTCACGGGCGTGGTGATCAGGAACGCGAACAGCGCACCGCCCACGCCCAGTGAGGGACCCGCCGCCGGTCAACGGCCCGATCCTGCGGTGCATCCCGGCATGCCGCGCTGGGCCGAGATCCTCTCGATAGCCGCCGCCCTCCTCGTGGCGTTGGTGCTCATGCACGCGCTCGGCTGCGGCATGGGTAACCACTGATCGCGATGGCCATGAACCCTCGTCTCCGCAAGATCGCGCTCACCGCGCACGTCACCTCGTCTCGCGGTGGAGCCGCTTGTTCAGCGCTGGGGACATCGCGGGGGCTGTTCCGGCACGACTGGGTCCGGTTCAAGCTGCTGATCGACATCGTCGCTAGCGCTACGGGTGGCGCAAGCAGCAGGAGTCGCGAGCGGGGAGCGTTCGGCGGTCCGGGACGACCGGGCGGCCGGTGTGGGTGTCGGGCCTGTGTCTTCGCCTGACCGTCCGACTGTCCGGTGACTGCCCTTCACGCAAGGGCAGTTGACCCTCTCCCGATTGCCGCCTTCACGAGGCGAGGGGCGCGAGCTCGGTGAAGGTCTTTCCGCCGTCGACGGATTCGTACACGCCGTCCTGCGTCGCGGCGAGAACGTGCTCGGCGTCCACCGCGGTCAACGCCTGGGGCTGTCCGCCGGGCACGGTCGTGAGCTGCTTCCACGTCCTGCCGCCGTCCGCGCTGCCGCTCAGCTTCCCGGACGGGTCGATGCCGAACAGGGACTTCTCCGCGGGCCAGGACAGGAAGGCCTGGACCTGCCCGGATCCCTTGCCGAAGCTGCGGCCGCCGTCGGTGCTGGTCGCGACGCCGTCGGCCGTGGTGGCCAGCAGCTTGTCCCCGGCCGGGCTCACCGCGAGGTCGAGCGCCTCCAGCGTCGCCCGGTCCTCCCAGCTCTTCAGATCGCTGCTCACCCTGATGCGTCCGCCCTCGTATCCGTAGACGGTTCCCTTGGCCGAGTCCAGTGAATGGAAGTCGGCCTCTCCGGACAGCGACCGGGACGTCCATGTGCGACCCGCGTCCTTGGTCTCGATGAGGCCGACGTTCCCGGGACGGTCGCTGCCCTCGGCGCCGTGCCCGCTGGCGACGAAAGTGTTCTCGCCGGTCACGGTGAACCCCATGAAGTCGTCTCGGCTGTCGCCGACGAGCTTCGGCTTCTCGCCCTTGGCCACGGTGTGGACGCCGGTATGGGTGGCGACGTACACGCGTCCGTCGGCGGGATCGACACCCAGACCGTGCACATGGGAGAGCATCCCCGACGAGTCCGAAGCATCTGCCGCCATGTCCGTGCCCGCGGAGCCTCCACCGCAGGCGGCGAGGGACAGGGACGCGATCGAGGCGCCCACGACGGCGAGCAGCTTACGGACGGCCGAACGTGCGGTCACTGAAGTTCCTTGAGTGATACGGGTGTTGGTGCTCAGGGCCGGGACGCGGCGAAGAACGGCATGGAGTCCAGCGGGACGATCTCGATGTTCTTGCCGGTGCGCGGCGCGTGGATGGCCTTGCCGTCGCCGACGTACATGCCGTTGTGCTGGTTGTCGTTGTACCAGTAGATGATGTCGCCCGGCTGCAGGTCCGACTTGGACACCTTGCGGCCCGCGTCGTACATCTGCTTGACGGTACGGGGCAGGGAGACGCCCGCCGAGCGCCAGGCGGCTCCGACGAGTCCTGAGCAGTCGTAGGAGTTGGGGCCGGTCGAACCCCACTCGTAGGGCTTGCCGAGCTGGGCGTACGCGAACTCGATGGCGGTCTTGGCGCGACCGCTGGCGGGGCCGTTGTAGGAGGCGGGGGAGTCGCTGGCGCCCGAGGAGGCGTCGTCCTGCTCCTGGGCGGCCTCCATCCTGGCGCGCTGCTCGGCGGTCAGGCTGTTGAGGAGCTTGCGGGCCTTGGTGAGCTTGCCCTGGACCTCGTCCTTCTTCGCGGCGGCCTGGGCGCGCGTCTCCTCCAGGGACTCCAGACGTTTCTGGGCGTCCTCCCGCTCCTGGGTGAGTTCGCGCTGCTTGGCCTGCATCGCGCGCAGGGCGTCGGCCTGCCGGCTGCTCGTGCGGTCGAGCATCTCGGCCTGGTCGAGATAATCGTCCGGGTCGCCGGAAAGAAAGAGCTCCACGCTCGGGTCGATGCCGCCGCTGCGGTACTGCGCGGCCGCCAACGGGCCTATCTTCTCCCGCAGTTCGTTGACCTCCTGCTGCTTGCGGGCCAGCCGGTCCCGCGCGGCGTCGACCTCGCCCTGCAGCTTCTTCTGCTGCTCGCTGATGGCGTTGAACTCCTCGGTGGGAGCCTCGGCCTCCTCGTAGAGCTGCTCGACCTGCTTGCGCACCTCGTCCACCGTGGGCTCGGGGGCCGCCTGGCTCTGCGTCGGCAGGAGGCTGACGGCGCCGGCGGCCATCCCGAGGGTGGCTATCCGGGCTCGGCTGGGCGGCTTCGGCCGACGGTGGGTTCCCATCGTGGGGTGAACTCCTCTGCGCGGTCTGTGTAGCAGGCGACGGGCTCTGGCGGCCGTCGTACCGGCGCCAGGGCGCCGACCATCAAGCACGTTAGAACTTAGTAGCTTCGTAGTTCGTGTCGCAAGCGAGTCCGAGTCACGGGCGTCTCACACGAATCGCTCAGCCGAGCCCGGGCGGGCAGGCGACCAGCAGCGGCAGCAGCGGAACCGCCACGGCCAGGGCGGCGACGGAACCCCACAGGGCGGGGTGGGGTGCCTTGCGCGGACCCAGGACTCGCTGCAGCCGGATGAGGACGGTGTGGCCGCCCGCGGCGAACGCACCCTTCGGGGTGCGGGCCGCGGCCATCTCGTACATGGCGGTGGCCAGCACCTGGTCGGAGTGCCGGCGCAGGGCGCGGTCGTCCGCGATCATCTCCAGCAGCAGTGCCGTCTGCTCCCGGGCGTGGCGGGCCAGCGGGAGGCGGCGGAACACCGAGTGGAAGGCCTCCACGGCGGCCAGGACCAGGTGGTGGCGGCCCGCGATGTGGGCCTGCTCGTGCTCCAGTACGGCACCGAGCTGCCCCGGTGTCAGCTCGCGCACGGCCGCGTCGCTGACCACGACCCTGGGCCGGCGGCCGGGCAGACAGTACGCGGCGGGGACGGCGTACGGCAGGACGGTGGCGCTCAGCCGGGCCGAGTGGCGGCCCACCAGGTCGAGCGTCTCCCGGTGTTCCGTCCGCGCCCGGCGGGCGCGCGTCACGTGGAAGGCGAAACTGGCCGCCAGGGCGATCGCGATGGCGGCGGGCACGCCGACGGCCAGCCGGTCCGCTGTGCTGGGGTCGGGCCTGCCCTCACCCACATCGAGCCCACAGGAGTGCAGCAGGCCCACCAGCCCCGCGTGCAGGTGCTCGGTCGGCATGGCCAGGTTGTACGCGGTGAGCGCGACCCCGATCGAGAAGGAGACCGCGAGGGCGTGCCACACGGCGACGGCCAGGGCGGGCGCCCGGTGCGGCCATCGAGCCCGCAGTATCACGTGCGGGGCGACGACACCCACCATGGCCGTGTAGCCGACCAGGGCGGGGGCCGCGTTCACGGCTTCGCCTGTCGTCCGACGCTCCGCAGGGCCTTGCGCAAGGCTGCCACCTCTGCCTCGGACATGTTCTCGACGAAGTGGACCAGCGCGGCCGGCCGGTCCTTGCTCTCTCCCAGGCCGTCCTCCATGAGCGTGGCGGCGTACGCCTCTCGGCTGCGTACGGGGGAGTAGAGCCAGGCTCGCCCCTGCTTGCCGCGCAGCAGCCAGCCCTTGCCGTACAGGATGTTGGTGACGGTCATCACCGTGGTGTACGCGACCGGTCGGGTCTTGTTTATGTCGTCGACGACCTCGCGCACCGTGGCCGGACGGTTCCACGTCCAGAAGCGGTCCATGATCTCCGCCTCGAGATCCCCCAGCCGTCGCATGGGCCTGACTCCTTTTTCGCCACCGAATGCGCAAGCGAATACGCAAGGCCATAGTAGACGGCTGGTCTGCTCGGACTTCCTTGGCGGCGGACGCTCACCCGCCCACCCTGCCGGTTTGCGGCCCATCTCGCGTACGGCCGAGATGCAAGGGGTCGACGGCCTGCACCTACGATGGCGCTGTGACGCGCCCCGTACAGCTCGCCCCTCGACCGCAGTCGGTACTGCGGTCCTGTGGGTTGCTCGTGGGCGCTCTGCTGCTCGGCCTGCTCGCCATGCACGGTCTCGGACCGGTGCCAAAGGCCGCGACCGCTCACGGACGCGACCGGACGGTGGAGGCCGCGGGCATGGGCATGGGCGCCACCGCGGCCAAGCCCACGACGTGCGATCACGGCGGTGGCGACTGCCAGGGGCACGCGAAGCACGCGGATCCGACCTGCGCCTCCGCGTCGGTGACCGGGACTCCCGGCGTGGTGCCCGCGCTGCTGCCCGATGTGGTGGCCTGCGCCGGAGCGCCGCTCGCGCGCACCTCTCCGGACGGCAGCGGACCCGACGGCGGCAGGGCGCCGCCCTCACTCTCCGAACTCCAGCTCCTGCGGATCTAGAGCGACCCGCGTGACCCCGCATGCCCATCAGGGCGCGGCGCCGCGCATCGGCATGCCCTTCGCAGATCCGATCCCAGGAGTTCCACCATGACCGCACGCCGCAAGCTCATCCGCCGTACCGCCCTCGCCGCCGCCGCGGGAGTGGCCGCCCTCGTGCTCGCCGCCTGTGGCGGCGACAGCGACAGTGGCGGACACGACATGGGCTCGATGGAGTCCGACTCCGGCCCGTCCGCCTCCGCCTCGGCCAAGGCCGGCGGCCACGGCGACGCGGACGTCGACTTCGCCACGGAGATGATCCAGCACCACCGTCAGGCCGTCGGCATGGCCGAGCTGGCCGCCGACCGTGCCTCCTCGCAGGAGGTCAAGGACCTCGCCACGAAGATCAAGGGAGCGCAGGACCCGGAGATCAAGACGATGTCCGGCTGGCTCACCTCGTGGGGCGAGGAGGTCCCCGCGGACATGTCGGGTATGGAGGGCCATGACATGTCCTCCGGGATGCCCGGCATGATGAGCAGCGAGGACATGGATGAGCTGGAGAAGGCCTCCGGTGCCGAGTTCGACAAGATGTTCCTCAAGATGATGGTCGAGCATCACGAGGGCGCCGTCGAGATGGCCAAGACCGAGAAGTCCGACGGCGAGTACGGCCCCGCGACGAAGCTCGCGGGCGACGTCATCACGGCCCAGACCGCCGAGATCGAGCAGATGAACAAGATGCTCGACAAGAGCTGACGCAGCGCCAGGAAACGGTGGGCCGTCGGGGCGAGACCCTGGCGGCCCACCGTCGCCGTGGCATCACGAGGTGCCGAGCCGATCGTTTGCAGTCAGCGAAGTGTCCATCCCTCTCGTTCGATTGGTCCCCCTGGGTGGCGGGCTCACCCGCAGATGGCTTGTTCACGCAGTGTTCTCGGCACTCGATACGCAAGGGGCTCCTGGGGCGGGTTAGGATCACGGCGTGATTACGGCCTGGTCGCTTTCCGGTATGCAGCGGAGCCGCTCGACAGCGGCTTCGTGGCGCGTGCTGGGCCTGGGCCTGTTCCTCTTCGGTCTGCTGTATACGCACGCCGTCAGCCCCGATGCCACGGTGCGTCACCTCGCTTCCGGCGAAGGCGTCACCGTGTCCGACGTTCATTTCGAGCCCGTCGCAGACCATGAGAAGGTTGCGACTGCCACGTCGGCAGTGCGCCCGAGCGAGGCGCCCGACGCTCCGTTGGACGACCACCACGACGGACACGGGCAGCACCACGCCGGCGGGGAGTGCGCGCTGGGGCAGCCTCCGCAGGGGCCCGACCTTGCCGTGCCCTGTCTGTCCGCGCTGAGTTCGGAGAGCGTTGACAGCGGCGTGCCCCAATCGGTGTACGCCGGTCACGCCGCGGCCCGGGACATGGTGGCCCCGATAGCGCATGCAGCGGACTCCGCGGTTCTGCGTATCTAGGTCAGCGCCGTTCTGGCGTCTGACCTCCTCCGCCTGGCGTTCTTCCGGTGCGGTGCGGGGATGGTCGACGACCCTTTCCACCCCCCACTGATCCCTGTCCCTGCCGTGCCCCTCTCCGGCCAGGGCAGCGCCGCGCGGAGGACTTGTGCCCCCCACCTTTGCAACCGTCACCACCCATGCCCCAAGGGCGAGTTCGCATCAGAAGAACCGTTTCATCCGGACCACGCTGTACGTCCTGCTGCTCGCGCTGCTGACGTGCCTCAGCGAGCAGCTCCACGCGGCGGAGCCGCCGTACGGTCACTTAGCCGCCGAGTCGAGTGAAGTCCCGCTGCCCCCGGACAACTCCGAGGGCGAGATCCTCGACGTATCGGACACTCCCGATCGTTGCCACGACGCAGGTTCCAGGGCAGCCACCTTCTCGAAGTCCTCGGCTCGCGTCTCATCACCTGCGACCGCCGCCGCGTCGCTGAACGACGCGGCGGACCGCCTCTCGCACGATCCCCGTGGTGCCGTGCGAAGACTCCCGCCGAGCGGCGGCCGTCCCGCGCTCATCTCCCTCTGCCAGTGGCGCATATAGGCGCTGCCCCGGCAGGTCGGCCCCGGCCGGACCGCCGCGCGCCGCGCATCCGCAGGCGCGCGAGATGAGCATCCGCACGCGTCCGCATCGAACGAGAGCGAAACAGATGCACTCCCTGACCACGAGTGACTTCACCCCCGCCGGCTCCACCCTCCCCGGGCTGGTCGGCAACACCCCTGTTCTGCGCGTATCCCAGCCCTTCTCCCCGCCCGACCGTGGCTTCTGGGCCAAGCTGGAGGGCTTCAACCCCGGCGGCATCAAGGACCGTCCCGCACTGCACATGGTCGAACGGGCCCGAGCCCGCGGTGACTTGAGCCCGGGACGTCCGATCATCGAGTCGACCAGCGGCACCCTGGGCCTCGGCCTCGCCCTGGCCGGAATGGTCTACGGCCATCCCGTCACCCTGGTCACCGACCCGGGCCTCGAACCGTCCATGACCCGACTGCTCACGGCCTACGGCGCCACCGTCGACATGGTCCCCGAGCCGCACCCCACCGGCGGCTGGCAACAGGCCCGCCGCGACCGAGTGGCCGGACTGCTGACGCGGACCCCCGGAGCCTGGTGCCCCGACCAGTACAGCAACCCGGACAACGTCTCGGCCTACACCCCGCTGGCCCTCGAACTCGCCTCGCAGATGGGCCACATCGACATACTGGTCTGCAGCGTCGGGACAGGCGGCCACTCGGCCGGCATCTCACGCGTCCTGCGCCAGCTGTACCCCGAGATGCGACTGGTGGGCGTGGACACCATCGGCTCGACCATCTTCGGCCAGCCCGCCCGCCCCCGCCTCATGCGCGGCCTCGGCTCCAGCATCTACCCACGCAACGTCGCCTACGAGAACTTCGGCGAGGTGCACTGGGTGGCACCGGGCGAATCCGTCTGGGCCTGCAGGCAGTTGGCCACCTCGCACTACGCCACGGGGGGCTGGAGCGTCGGCGCGGTCGCGCTCGTGGCCGGCTGGCTCGCCCGTACGACACCTGCGAGCACCCGCATCGTGGCGATCTTCCCTGACGGGCCCCAGCGGTACCTGGAGACGGTCTACGACGACGAATACTGCGCCAAGCAAGGGCTGTTGGGTGTCACTCCCGCGCCCGAACCGGAGGTCGTCGGACGTCCCGACGAGAAGGAGGTCACCCGCTGGACCCGCTGCGCGAGGGTCGGCGATCCCCTCTCCCTGACGGCCGAGGCGGCCGGTGCCGAAGGCGGGGTGGCGCGGTGAAGACGATGCTCACGCAGGTCCGCTCCTACGAGCGGAGTGTCCAACTGCTCATGGTGAACCAGTTCACCATCAACCTCGGCTTCTACATGCTGATGCCGTACCTGGCCGCCCACTTGTCAGGCTCCCTCGGCCTGGCCGGCTGGCTGGTCGGACTCATCCTGGGCGTGCGGAACTTCAGCCAGCAGGGCATGTTCCTCATCGGTGGCACATTGGCGGATCGTTTCGGTTACAAGCCACTGATCGTCGCCGGATGTGTGCTGCGTACGGTGGGCTTCGCCACGCTCGGTCTGGTCGACTCGGTTCCGGCACTACTCGCCGCCTCGGCGGCCACCGGCTTCGCGGGGGCACTGTTCAACCCGGCGGTGCGTGCCTATCTCGCGGCCGACGCGGGGGAGCGCCGCGTCGAGGCGTTCGCCCTCTTCAACGTCTTCTACCAGGCGGGCATCCTGCTCGGCCCGCTGGTGGGGATGCTGCTGACCGGCTTCGACTTCCGGATCACCTGCCTCGTCTCGGCGGCGGTCTTCGCGGTGCTGAGCGTCGTACAGATCCGCTCGTTGCCCGCTCGCCGGGCGGACGACGCGTCGAACGCGAAGTCCGGCGGGCGAGAGCGTGTGCTGTCCCAGTGGGGCGGGATCCTGCGCAACCGAGCGTTCCTGCTCTTCTCGACGGCCATGATCGGCTCGTACGTCCTGTCCTTCCAGGTCTATCTGGCGCTGCCACTGGAGGTACGACGCCTTGGCGGCGACGGCGAGTTCGGGACCGCGGCCGTCGCAGTGCTGTTCGCGGCCTCGGGTCTGGCCACGATCTTCGGCCAGACCCGGGTGACCGCGTGGTGCAGGGAGCGGCTGGAGCCCGGACAGGCCCTGGCCTGGGGGCTGTTGAGCATGGGTGTGGCGTTCGTGCCGCTGCTCGCGGCGGCGGCCGTGCCGGTGCCGGACGAGGGGTTGGGGCGTCGGCTGCTCGCCGCCGTCCCGCCGACGCTGGCCGCGCTGCTGCTGGCGCTGGGCACGATGATCGCGTACCCCTTCGAGATGGACACGATCGTCCGACTGTCGGGCGACCGCCTCGTCGCCACGCACTACGGCCTCTACAACACCATCTGCGGCGTCGGCATCACCTTGGGCAACCTGCTCACCGGGGCGGCCCTCGACGCCGCGCGGTCGGCGGGCATGTCCGCGCTGCCCTGGCTGGCGTTGCTCTCTCTGGGGCTGGTGTGTGCAGGGTCCCTTTACGGGCTGCACAGGGCCGGCCGCCTGACACGCGAGGCTCCTGAGCCTCAGCCGGCAGCGGTCTGACGCAGAACCTGTCCTCGGGGCGAGGCGAGGGGCTCAACGCCGCTCGTCTCGCCCCACAACTGCTTCTGCGGTGCGTACCCCTCTCAGCTCACCGGTCGTACTGCGCCGGGGCCACGATCGTCGGTCCTTCGACGTCTTGGCGGTCGGCGGATCCGACGGGTCCTCCCCGGTGGACCAGGGGCGGACGCTGCCGTCGGTGCCGCCGGCCCAGGGCTGGAGCACGGCGTTCACGGTCGAGGCCGGATTGTCGTCGTGAACGCCGTAGACCTGTTCCGGGTCGAGCCGCCAGGCATGGCCCGGCGCGTTCTGCCAACGGGCCCACAACCGGTCCACGTTGGAGTGGATCAGGAAGACGAACGCGTCGTGGAAGGTGGAAGGAGAAATGCGGGTTCGCGATCGTGCCGCGGATGTAGCCGCTGTGGATGTGGTTGTGCGAGCCCTGCAGGGCCCCGTCCATCGCCGCGTACTGGAGCTCCTGGGGGAGGTGGCCATCAGTCGTGACGGCGCGAGCCTGCGCCGGCCAGGTACAGCACCCCGATGTGTCAGCTCGGCCATGGCCCGGTGGGTGCAGCCGCGACGGGCGGGAAACCCGAACCTGGCCCGCCTGGGTCAGGGCACTATGACGATCTTCCGGCCCTGGCCCGCCGCGAACTGGGCTAGTGCCTGCGGGTAGTTGTCCAGCGGGAGGCGGTGGCTGATGAACACCTGGGGGTCGAGCACTCCGGTGGCGAAGAGGTCTGCCGCGCGTTCGAAGCTGTGCAGGACGGCCATGGATCCGGTGATCGTGATTTCCTGGTTGTAGATGCGGTACGGCGAGATGGTGGCCGTTGTCGCGTAGTCCGCGACGCCGAACTGCAGGAAAGTCCCCGCCCTCGCGACGCGGTCCAGGCCATCCTGGATGGCCGCGGCGTTGCCGGTCGCGTCGATCACCACCTCCCAGCCGCCGGGCTGCTGGAACTCCTCCGCTGAGGCGGCCGCCCTTGAGCAGCCCAGTTTCTCGGCTGTGGCGAGGCGTTCGGGGTTGAGGTCGATGACGTCCACCGAGGCGGCACCGGTGCGCTTGGCCAGCTCCAGCATCATCAGGCCCATGGTGCCGCTGCCGTAGATGAGGACGTTCGCCCCCAGCCTGGCCTTGAGCACGTCGTATCCCCGTACCGCGCAGGACAGCGGCTCGATGAGGGCGGCGTCCGCCATGTCGACGTGTTCGGGCAGCCGGACGCAGTTGGCTACGGGGGCCACGGCGTATTCCGCCGCGCCGCCGGAGACGGTGACGCCGATCGCTGCCCACCGGTCGCAGAGGTTGTTGCGGCCGTTGCGGCAGTAGCGGCACTCGTTGCAGTACAGCGAGGGGTCGACGGCGACGCGGTCGCCGATCGCGAGTTCGGTGACCTCGCTGCCGAGGCCCACGACCTCCCCGGCGAACTCGTGGCCCGGCACGACCGGGAGGGTTGGCGCGAACTCGCCCTGGAGGATGTGCAGGTCCGTGCCGCACAGCCCGCAGGCCGCCACGTCGACGACGACCTCGCGCGGTCCGGGGGTGGGATCGGGCACCGTGGTGACGGTGACCTTGCCGGGGGCTTCGATGACGGCGGCTTTCACTTGACTGCTCCTAGGGACAGGCCGCGCACCAGCTTGTCCTGAGCAGCCCAGCCGGCGATGAGGACCGGCAGGGACACCAGGGTGGCGGCGGCGCACAGACGGGCAAGGAAGAGGCCCTCGTTGGTGATGAAGCCGACGAGGAACACCGGGGCGGTGGAGGCTGTGGTGGCGGTGAGGTTGACGGCGAAGAGGAACTCGTTCCAGCTGAAGATGAAGCAGATCAGCGAGGTGGCGGCGAGTCCGGGCATGGCGACAGGGCCGACTATGCGCAACAGCACGGTGGGCAGGCCGGCGCCGTCGACCTCGGCGGCCTCCAGGATCTCCTTGGGGACCTCGGCGAGGAACGAGCGCATCATCCACACCGCGATCGGGAGGTTCATGGCGGTGTAGAGGACGATCAGCGTCCACACGTTGTCCAGCATCCCGGCGTCCTTGACGATCAGGTAGATCGGCAGCAGCGCCGCGATGGCCGGGAGGAACTTCGTGGACAGGAAGAAGAACATCACGTCGGTCCACTTCTCGACCGGCTTGATGGACAGCGCGTAGGCCGCAGGCACCGCGAAGGCGAGGACGAGCAGCGTCGAAATCACGCTGGCCATGGCCGAGTTGAGAAGGTACGGGGTGATGTCCCGGCCCAGCAGCAGCTCGTACTGGTCCAGGGTCAGGGGCGCGAGCAGGCTGGGCGGGTTGGTGGCGGCGTCGGCCTCCTGGTGGAAGGAGGTCAGCACCATCCACGCCACCGGCGCGAAGAACGCCAGGGTGGCGAGCCAGGCGACAAAGGTCCACACCGGTGTCAGCCGCGGCGGGCCGCCGTGGTCGTCCTTACGGCGGAGAACCTTCCTGAGCCCGGTCCTTGGGGCGGCGACTGCCGCGTGCGTGGTCATCGGGAGACCTCCTCGCGGAACAGCGACGCGATGGTGCGCAGCGCGAAGGTCGCGATCACGATCGAGCCGAGGACGACGACGACACCGGCGGCGGCCGCCTCGCCGTACTCGTACTTGCGGAACATGGTCAGGTAGATCTCGTAGGGCAGGTTGGTCGTCTGCGAGCCCGGACCGCCCTGGGTGATGGTGAAGACCGCGTCGAAGGTCTGCACGACGTAGATCGTGCCGAGCAGGACACCCAGCTCGATGTACTGGCGCAGGTGCGGCAGCGTGATGAAGCGGAAGGTCTGCAGTGCCGAGGCGCCGTCGACCCGGGAGGCCTCCAGCACGTCTCCGGGCTGGGCCTGTAGGCCGGCCAGCAGGATGAGCATCATGAACGGTGTCCACTGCCAGACCAGTGCGACGACGACGGCCGGCATCGCCGAGTTCGACACCCAGTCGATGGTGGGGCCGTTCTCGGCTCCGAAGAGGCGGTATACGGCGTTCAGAGTGCCGTTGAGGAGGCCGTAGTCGGGGTTGTAGATGGCGTGCTTCCACAGCAGCGCGGCTGCGACGGGCATCACCAGGAACGGCGTGATGAGCAGGGTTCGGGCCAGGCCTCGGCCGGGGAAGCGGCGGTCGAGGAGGAGCGCCAGACCCAGTCCGAGGACCACGCTGATGACCACCACCGACGCGGTGAGCACGACGGTGTTCAGTACCGCCGTGCGCAGCCTTTCGTCGGTGAAGACGAAGGCGTAGTTGGACAGGCCGGTGAAGTGCCGCTGGCCCGGCTTGAGGATGTTCCACTGGAAGGTGGAGATGATCAGCGTGGCCACGAAGGGCAGCTGCGTCACGACGACCGTGAAGATCAGCGCCGGCAGCAGCGGGAAGCGCCGACGCCACTTGTGCACCGTTTCGCGCTTGCCTGGTCGGTGTGGTGGGGGTGTGCGCACCGCTTTGGGTGCGGGAGTGAGCGTGGTCATGAGGGGGTCCTTGAACCGGCCGGTGACGGCCGAGGGATGGGGAAGCGGTGCCCGGCCGGCGTCGGCGGCCGACCGGGCGGTGAGGGTCACTTCTGGTAGGTCTTGGCGACTTCCTCGGCGAGCTCCTGGCCCTTGTCCAGAGCCTTGTCCACGCTGGTCTTGCCGGCGATGGCGGCCGAGATCTCCTGGGTCACCTTGGTGCCCAGGTCCTGGAACTCGGGGACGGCCACGAACTGGACGCCCACCGTGGGCCGCGGCTGCACACCCGGGTTGGTCGGGTTCGCCTGCTCGATGGACTTCAGGGTGATGTCACCGAAGGCCGCGGCCGCCTTCTTGTACTCGGGGATCTCGTAGGTGCTGGTCCGCTTTCCGGCCGGAACGCGCGACCAGCCGAGCTTCTCGCCGACGAGCTTCTCGTAGTCCTTGCCGGACGCCCAGAGCATGAACTTCGAGGCGGCGTCGGCCTTCTTGGTGGTCTTCGGCATCGCCCACGCCCAGGTCCACAGCCAGCCCGAGCTCTCCGTCTTGTCCACCGGCGCGTACGAGTAGCCGACCTTGCCGGCGATCTTGCTGGACTTGGGGTCTTCCAGCGATCCGGCCGCGCTGGTCGCGTCGTACCACATCGCGACCTTGCCCTGGCTCAGTGCGTTCAGGCACTCGGTGAACCCGGCCTGCGGGGCACCCACTTCACCGTGCTTCCTGACCAGGTCGACGTAGAAGTTGGTCGCCTTCTTGAACTCCGCGCTGTTGACCTCGGCCTTCCAGTCCTTGGTGAACCAGGTGCCGCCGAAGGTGTTGACCACGGTCGTCAGTGGCGCGCCGAGCTCACCCCAACCGGCCAGACCGCGCAGACAGATGCCCTTCATACCGGGCTCGGCGCCGTCGACCTTGGCCGCGATGTCGGCGACCTGCTGCCAGGTCGGCTTCTCGGGCACCGTGATGCCCTTCGCCTCCATGACCTCCTTGTTGTACATGAGCATCGAGGACTCGCCGTAGAACGGCAGCGCGTACAGCTTCCCGTCGTCGCCGGAGAGCGACTGGACCATCGGCTTGAGCAGGTCGGCCTCGTCGAAGGCGGAGTCTTTCTCGGCGTAGGAGCCGAGCTCGTGCAGCCAGCCGTTCTTGTGCCAGATGGGCACCTCGTAGGCGCCGATGGTGGCGACGTCGTACTGGCCGGCCTGGGTGGCGATGTCCTGGGTGACTTTGTCGCGCAGCTCGTTCTCGGGAAGGATCGTGAAGTTGACCTTGATACCGGTGTCCTTCGTGAACGTGTCCTTCGTCAGCTTCGCGATGTCCTCCATCTGCGGGTTGCCGACCATCAGCACATTGATGCTCTCGCCCCCGCCTCCGGAGCTCGACCCGCCGGCCCCGCTGCACGCGGCCAGCATCGAGCCCGCGGCCACAGCGACGAGCACAGCGCGAGTGCTTCTCCGGACACGGGTGACTTTTCGGATGGACATGACGACTCCAGAGGTGTTCGAGGGCATGGGAGGCCCAGGCCCGGTCGTGCGAGTGCTTGGCGGGTCCGAGAAAAGACGCGTTGGGAAACGAAGCAGGTCAAACCCGGATGACCTGCGGCCCCAGGAGGAAGTAGCGATGGGCTTCGGAGGCGGGAAGCCCGGTGTCGGTGACGATCGCCTCGAAGTCGGCGATCTCAGCGAAACGACAGAAGCTGGTCGCTCCGAACTTGCTGTGGACGCCCGAGAACACCCGGCGTCGGGAAACAGCCATGACCTGCGCCTTCACATCGCTCACCGCGGGGTCCGGAGTGGTGAGCCCCCGTTGGCGGGAGATGCCGTTCGCTCCGACGTATGCCAGGTCGATGACGAGGCCGGACAGCATGTGAGTCGCCCAGTGATCGACTGTCCCCAGCGTGGCGCCTCGGACGCGACCACCGAGCAGTAGCACGGTGATGTTCTCGACGGCGGCCAGGGTGCCGGCCGCGGCAAGGGAGGAGGTGATGACGGTCAGTGGCCGGTCGCGAGGCAGAGCAGCGGCGATGAGCTGTGGGGTGTAGCCCTCGTCGATGTACACCGTCTCCGCGTCACCGAGCAGTTCCACGGCGGCGGCAGCGATCCGCGACTTCTCCCCGACCTGGCTGGTGGTGCGGTAGGAGAGTGTCGTCTCGAAGCCGGCGCTCTCGACGGGGTAGGCGCCGCCGTGAGTTCGTCGCACCAGCCCGTGAGTATCCAGCAGGTTCAGGTCGCGCCGCACGGTTTCCTTGGAGATGCCCAGGTCGGCGGCGGTCTTGGCCACGTCCACAGAGCCGGCGTGGCGCGCCGCCTCCAGAATGGCGCGTCGGCGTTCTTCGGCGTCCACGGCGACACCTCCACTCCGCGACTCCGGCCCGACACTCGGTCCGGCGGTTTCCGGTCTGGCGCGTTTGCGCCTCCGCATGAGCCCGGCCCGTTCGGGCTCATGCGGACCATTTAGAAGCACGCCCAGCTTTATGAACAGGCTAAACGTCATGAATTCCGTGACCGGATGTGCCCGCTTCGAATGCGGCATTCCCGCAGACAGGAGCCTTATTTAGCCAAGAGCAGGGCATGATCCCCACCCGGATGGGCTCCGAACGTGCCCGTTTGCTGCCTGCCGAAGCAGCGGACGTCCGCACACCTCATCGGTATCGCATCTCTGGTAACGGCGGCGTGGACTGACCGAGTCCTACCTCAAGCTTCGCGGTGGGGTTCAGCCCGGACGGGCGGCTGCCGGCGTCCGGAAGCAGCGACCGGACCGTGAACCTCTGGGACGTCACCGACCCGGCACACTCGACTCGGTGCGCCGCTGTCACCCACCAACGGCACGTCTGGCTGTCATGTGCCGTCCCCATCACCGCGACACCCCTGTCTGCACCGAGTGCTCACGCCGTGTCTGCGTGTCTTCAGATCGCGGGAGCCTCGTTCGTCGGCAACACCGACGGCTGGGGCTCCGGGCCGACCGCAAGGCTCGGAAGCCCGTCGCGCAGGACGGCCACCGCGCAAGCAGCGAAGCTCACCAGCAGCAGTGCGTTAGCCGCGACGAACGGGACCGCGCCGGCGTCCGCGGTCAGGACGTTGGCAGGTTCGTACGCGATGAGCGCCGCGGCCGCCCAGCGCGGGCGCGCCACAGGGCGACGCCGAGGCACACCATGGCTACGAAACCTCCGAGCAGCGCAAGGACCAGGAACGGCACGAACTGCGGGGTGGAGGTGATGTTGTCCAGCAGCTTGCCTGCGGCCTTGCGGTCGACGCCCACGGCCGCGTTCGTGGTGAAGTCGAGGCTGACCAGGAAGGTCATGGCACCGCCGGAGATCATGCCCAGCCAGCTGGCGACCCCGGCCAGTTTCGGTGAGCGCCGCCACGCCAGCAGCGCGGCGAGCACGGTGGCCGCGCCGAGAAGCACGACGAAGACATCGGCGGTGAGCGCGGCGCCGACGCGCCCCGAGTGAGCGGCGAAGGCGTCGATCCTTGCCTCCGACGAGCTGGTGGTGTTCGGGGTCAGGACACTCGAGAGGACGGCGGAGGCACCGGTGGCCGCAAAGCAGACCGCGGCGAGACCGCGGGCGACGGGTGACGTGGACGTGGAGACCACCCCTACTTCCGTTGGCTTCCGTGGGGCCGGGAAGGAACAGGCCACCACGGCAGGGGAATCGTGCGGGCGCAGCCGTCCCGTCGGCATGAGTGCGCATCCCGGTCCGGGCGGCATTGCTGAGTGGGGCCCTGGAGCCCACGGGGCTTCCCGGTCCTGGGTCTCTCGCCGACGGCACTGCTCACAACGGCACTGCTACGGCGACGAGCGCGATGAGCGGCGGCGAGATCTGTGCCACGGTGCCGCCCACTCCGGATCCCTTGGCGCGGCCGAGACCCATACGGTCCGCAACACCGAGCGTGACCCCCGCGAGCACCATGTAAGCGCAGGTGTAGAACACCAGAGTGCGGCCGACGGTTTCGATTCCGCTGTGCAACGCGATCAGGCCGATGACGGTGCCCAGGCCCAGGAACAGGTTGTAGAAGCCCTGGCAGAACGACCACAGCTTGACTGCCGGCGCGTCCTTACTCGGGATGTGGAAGATCCCCTGGTGCACGCCTGGACGGTCGAACACGATGGTCTCCCACACGAACACCATGACGTGGATCGCCGCGGCCAGGCCCGCGAACAGTTGCGTGACCGCGTTCACGGCAGCTGCTCCGACAGCCGGATGCCGTGTCGGCCGACGACCTCCTGGAGCAGCGGGAACGCCTCCTCAATCGGTGTGCCGGCGGGCACCGTCCGGTCGATGTCGCGGAAGAACCTGCCCATCGCGTCGGTGAGGCTGATGGCGAGGAACCGCACCGACGGGGTGTGGACGGTGAAGGTGTGCATGGCGTTCGGCGGGATGGTGATCGACGCGCCCGGTCCCACGTCGTGGAGCTCGCCGTCCACGAACACGGTCATCCGGCCGTGGAGCACGTAGTACGTCTTGGCCCACGGGGTGCCGTGCGGGGGCACGGTCGGACCTCTGGGGGCGTCGACCTCGAACAGTTCGTAGGCGCCGTCGGTGTGCTCGGCGTCCACCTTCACGATGATCCTGGCGTCCGGCGAGTCCAGTTCGAGGCCCTCGCCCACGTTGCTGAGGTGTGTCTTGTGTGCCATGAGCCGAAGCTAGGCCCGGGGCGCGGCGCGTTCCATCCCGGAAATCTGGGATATCGGACCGTCAGAAGGAGGCGCATACTTCCGACATGTGGGAAGGACGGGCGCACAGCGTGCGCCGCGATATCGCCGCACTCGCGACAGCGGGCCTTGGGGTCACCGAACTGCACACGGCCGCGATGGAGCTGGTGGGCCGGGTCGTTTCCGCCGAACTGTCCTGCTGGGCCTCCCTGGACCCGGACACCGCAGTGATCAGCTCGATGACCAGTGGCGCCAGCCGCATCCCGCAGCAGTACGAGCCACTGCTGGCAACGTACGAGTACAACGGCACCGAACCGCACAGCTTCGCCGAACTGGGCCGGCGCCCGGTGCCGGTGGCCAGATCGTCGGACCTCCCGCACCGCGACATCGTCCGCAGCGGCCGGGCCAACGAGGTCTGGCAGCCTCTGGGCCTCGTTCATGAACTGCGCGCCGTGTTCCGCGTCGACGGCGCGTGCTGGGGTGCGGCGGGCATGGTGCGGTCCGGCGACTTCAGCGACCGCGAGGTCGAGTTCGTCACGGCCGTGGCACCGGCGCTCGCCACCGCGACCCGCCTGGCGGCACGGTCCGGCGGCCGTCGTGGACCCGGTGAGGCCGCGATCGTCGTGGTCGGCCCGGACGGCAAACCCCGGGCAGCCACGGCAGCGGCCCATTCCTGGCGAGGCGAGCTGGACGAGATTGCACCCGGCCGGTTCGCGGTGATGCTACGCGCGGTCGTGGTCGGCGCGCGATCGGCCGCCTCCGGGACGTTCCGGGCACGGGTCCGCGACACCTCGGGCGGCTGGATTCTGCTGGAGGCCAGCAGGTTGATCTCCGGGGAGGACGACGACGAGACCGTGGTGACCTTCAAACGGGCTTCCGGCGCCGAACTCCTCGGGCTGCTGTTCGCGGCGTACTCGCTGACCACCCGCGAGCGCGACGTCTGTCGGGAGGTGATCGCCGGCCGGTCCACTTCGGACATCGCGACCAGGCTCGGGATCTCCCCGCACACCGTGCAGGATCACCTCAAGTCCATCTTCGGCAAGGCCGACGTATGCAGCCGAGGAGAGCTGGTCGCCAAGCTCCAGCCGGAGAACCACACCGTCCGCAGGAACGTGTCCCCGGGCTCCCGGTCGGCTGCTGAGTGACCACGGCCGACGCCCTTCACAGCGTCGCACGACAGCAGCCGCAGAGGCTCTGCCTCGACAAAGAGGGGCGAAATCTCTGCGCGTTGGAAGGGGAATCCGCTGCGTGACGGCGCCACGCCCTTGGTCGGACTGGCGAACACCGTTGTCGGGGTTGCAGGTGCCTCCCTCGCAAACGCCCAGGGGCCATTGAGGGGCCACAAGGAGAGGAACAGATCGACAAGGACCCTGCAGGGCTGACATTGATCGACTTGTTTGACCTGCGGAAACGTTCATTTTTGGGTGTCGGAGCATCAACTTTGCCTGAATGGACTCAATCCGCTGCTCGTGGGTTCGACAGTGTTGCCGCGAAAGACCGTCCGACCGGCCGGTGAACCTTGGCCGTAGCCAGGCTCACTGCCGGGTGTGCTCGTCGCCCTCGCGGTAAAGCACCAGGTGCTCGTGGAAGAGGATGCCGTCGCGGACGTCGCCGGTGGCGGTGAAGCCGGTGTCGTCGACGTAGTCGATGTGGTTGCCGGTGACGGTGTAGCTGCCAGTGTAGGCGCTCTGGCGGGTGCCGCGGGCTTCGTCGTAGCGGCCGTCGGGGAGGAGTTCCTGGCGGATGTGTCCGTCTGCGGTCACCCACATGCCGACGTAGGGGTGTGGGTCGCGGGGTGTGTCGTTGCTGGTCATGGCTCTACGATCGGCCCGGCGGCCGGGGGTGACCAGGCCGCCGTCTCCCCAGGTGGGGGCTTCCTGGGTGCCGTGCACCCAGCATCGCGAGCGACGGGGCCCTTCGTGTCGTGTGGCAGCGAGGCGGGCTGTCCGGGACCTTCCCCATGGCTCGCGCCGGCGTCGGCGCCGGGACGGATCGTGGGTGTCGGACACCTGGGATAACGGCGGCCTGGTTCCGATTCCGCCGCGCGACGAACCTGGTGGTCAGGCAGCCGCTGTAGCTGCTGGACTCTCGCCTCGAACCTGCACCGGCGCTCATTTCGCGCAGCGGGGACCCCGATGAGGCGACCCCACCGAGGAGCACGCACATGAGCATCACCGACACCACCGGCACCGCGGGCTGGAACCCCGAGGCCCTCGAAGCGATCCTTGCGAACGACGAGGGGCGGCCGATCCTGTTCACCAACGCCCGCATTCTGACGATGGACCCGCTGATCGGGACCATGACCGGCGCCGACCTCCTGTTCGTCGGCTCCCTGCTCGTGGGCGTCGGCCCGGGCATCATCACCGCCGCGGGGGACGACAACGCCATCGTCGTCGACTGCACCGGACTGACCATCGCTCCCGCCGTCGTGGACACCGTCGCCCTGGCCGGCGGCCGTGGCCACCGCTCGGAGTATGTCGCGACGCTGACCCCGGGCAACACCACCGACTTCCTGGTGGTACCCGACGCGCGCGCCGCCGACGCGCCGAGCGCCGTGGCCGCTCTGATGACCTCGCCGGAGCAGGTCCGTGCGCTCGTCGCGGCAGGCAGGCCGGTCCTGTGGGCCGGTGCGGACGTCCCTGGCCGGGTCACCGCTCCCGAGGCCGGCAGCCCGGCCGCAGCGGACCTGACCGGCAGCCCGCGCGTCGGCGTCTGGATCGACCGGCACGACTTCCTGCACCAGGAGCTCACCGCCGACGGCCGCTACGACGAGACCCGGGGCGGGCGCCCGCACGCCTACCAGGGCCGCTACTGGATCGACGGCGACCGCATCGACTACCTGGACGACCTGGGCTTCTGGGCCTACGGAGAGTTCCAGGGCGACGAGCTGCACCACGCGGGTTACGTCATGAAGCTCGGCTGACCTTCCCTCCGGTCAGCGGCTCCCCGGTTCCGATCCTGGGTGCCCTCCCTCGCGGCCCACTTCTCCTCTCTCCCAGCCTCGCCAGCGGACGGCCCTTCCTCCCGGCCCTGTCCGCCGTATCGAAGGAAGACCTCTCATGAACGTCAACGACACCACCGGTCCCGCCGTCCTCGAAGAGCTCCGGCGTCGACCCGGCGACCTGCGGCGCATCCTGTTTACCGGCGCGACCATCGTCACCATGGACTCCGATCTCGGTGTCATCGACGACGGCGACCTCCTCGTCGAGGGCGACACGATCACCGCCGTCGGCCGCGACCTCGACGCGGGCGATGCGGTGGTCGTCGACGCCACCGGCACCATCCTCGCCCCCGGCTTCGTCGACACCCACCGGCACGCCTGGGAGGCCCAGTTGCGCCGGATCATGCCGGACGTCGACGACCTCGGCGGCTACGTCATGGCCACCCTGGCCGGCTACGCCACGGTCTACCGACCCCAGGACATGTACATCGGCACCAGACTGGCCGCGCTGACCGCGATCGACAGCGGCATCACGACGATGCTCGACTTCTCCCACAACTCCCGCACCCGTGAACACTCCGACGCCGCGATCGAGGCCCTCGTCGACACCGGCATCCGTGGCGTGCACGCCTCCATGGGCCCGCACTTCGGTGAGTGGGACCGGCAGTGGCCCAGCGACCTGACCCGTCTCAAGGGCCAGTACTTCAGCAGTGACGACCAGTTGCTCACGCTGCGTCTGGCGACCCTGGCCACCGACGAGATCGCCGGGCCGGCGCTCGCCTACGGCCCCGAACTCGCCCGTGCCGCAGGGGAGTTGGGTATCGGAGTGAGCGTGGACGCAGTGTTCGGCACGTCGGGGTCCGAGGCGGTCCTGCGCTGGGCCAAGGACGGCATCCTCAGCCCCGAGGTCACCCTCATCCACTCCACCGGGCTGACCTCCGAGGCGTGGAAGGCGATGGGGGAGACCGGCACCACCGTGGCCCTCGCCCCGACGTCCGACGCGCAGATCGGTCTGGAGACCGCGATCCCCGCCGTCGACGAGGCCCTGTCCGTCGGCATCCGCCCCGGACTGAGCATCGACGTCGAAGTCGCTCTGGCCAGCGACATGTTCACGCAGATGCGGGCGCTGCACGCCATCCAGCGGATGCGCGCGGTCAACGCCGCCTACGGCACCGACCAGCAGCCCTCCCGTATCACCACCCATGACGTCCTGGACTTCGCCACCCTTCAGGGCGCCCGCACCAACGGCCTGGCCGGTGTCACCGGTTCACTCACCGTGGGCAAGAAGGCCGACCTGCTGGTCATCCAGGCAGAAGACCTCAACAACATGCCGCTCAACGACCCGATCGGCACCGTCGTGCTGGGCTCCGACGCCCGCAACATCAGCGCCGTCCTCATCAACGGCGAGCCCCGCAAGTGGGACGGCCGCGTTCTCGACGTCGACCTGGCCGCCCTGCGCAGCGAGGTGCACGCCTCACGCGAGTACGTGCTCAACACCCCGGCTGCCTGACCAGCCCCTCCTCGGCCCCCGGCCGTCCCTCCACGGCCGGGGGCACCCACCGCATCTCCGTGGAGCCCACCGGCAGATCGGGCCGCGCGCAGACACACGGGGCGACGACCAAGCGCCCCTCTCCTGGAGTTCCCATGTCCCACCCCGCTCCCACAACCACTCCATCCCGGCACGTAGCAGCCGAGTCCAGCACTCCGGGCCAGCAGTCCTCCTGGGCTCCTGCCGCGCTGACCATCGCGCTGCTGACCGCACTCGGCGTCCTGATGGTCGGCCAGATGTACACCGTCCTGGCCCTGCTGCACCCCATGGCCACCGCGCTGGGCACCACACCGGAGCAGGTCACCTGGACCGCGACGGCGTTCGGCTTCGCCTACGCCGGCGGATTTCTCCTCGCGGGCCCTCTCTCGGACCGCTACGGATCGCGCGCCGTGATCACCGCCGGGCTGGTGGCTGCCACCGCGGCCACCTTGGCGGTCAGCGCCGCCCCCAACCTCACCTGGGCCGTCGCCCTGCGCAGCGTGCAGGGACTCGCCACCGCGACCTTCGCGCCGTCCGCGCTCTCCTACGCCGTCCGCCACATCGCGCCACAGCGCCGCGGCACCGCCCTGACCTGCATCACCAGCGGCATGTTCGCCGCCGCCGTGCTCCTGCAGATCGGCGCCCAGGCCGTCGCGGCCGGGCTCGGCTGGCGCGCGGTCTTCTGGATCAGTGCCGCCCTCATGGCCCTGAGCCTTATACCGGTGCGCCGGGTACTGCGGCCCACCCTCCGCCACGACACACACACCGGCGGCGGCCTGCGGCAGGCGTTCGCGGCGATGCCGCGGCTCCTGCGCCGGCCGCGCCTGGTCGCCCTGTACCTGTCGACTGTGGTCCTGATGTCGGCCTTCGTCGCCGTCTACACGGCGGTGGCCATCGCCGGACCGGCCGGCATCGCCGGGAACTCCTCCGCGATCCTCGCCCTCAGGGCGAGCGCGCTGCCCGCCCTGATCGCCGTCCCCGTGCTCGCCCCCGTGCTCCAGCGACTGACCGCACCCCTGCGTACGGTCCTCGCTTTCACGTTGGCCGCCCTCGCCGTCGCCGTCGGCTCCGTCCTCGGCGGCCACCCCGTGGCGCTGGCCATCCCTCTGTTGCTGTTCGTGGCAGCCGTCGCAGCAGCGGCGCCCGCCGTCGTCGAGACCATCAACGCCGCCGCCCCGTACGCCCGCGGCGCGGCCGTCGCCCTGTACGGATGCAGCATGTTCATCGGCGCAAGCCTGGGCCCACAGCTCACCGGTGCGCTGACCGGCCTGGGCTTCGGCGGCATCCTCCGCGTCGTTGCCGCCGCGCTCGTGCTGGGCGTCCTCCTGGCCCTGCCCGCGCTCCGCCACCGCCACGCCGAATGACCGCGCGCCCCTCCCGAGGGGACACCACGACCCGAACATCAACGCACAGGCCGCCTGGCGGCAGGAAGAGGAAGTGGAGCCATGAGCACCCATGACCGCGCGAAGGACCGGCAGGAGCGTTTCGACCACGGCATGGCCGTACTGTCGAGCATCGACGGCGAGAGCGGACAGAAGGTCATCGACTCGCTGGCCGACATTTCCCCCGAGCTGGGCCACCAGGTGGTCGCCTGGGCATTCGGCGAGATGTACAACCGTCCGCAACTGGCCCCGAGGGACCGCCAACTGGTCACCCTGGGCATGCTGACGGCCCTGGGCGGCTGTGAGCCGCAGCTTGACGTCCACATCAACGCCTCGCTCAACGTCGGCCTGGAGCCCGATGAGATCGTCGAGGCTCTGCTGCACGCTGCCGTCTACTGCGGCATGCCCAAGGCCCTCAACGCCACCTTCGTCGCAAAGAAGGTCTTCGCCGAGCGAGGTGTCTCGGCCCACCCGGACTCCGAGGAACGCAGCTCCTGAGACTGACACCGTCCTTCGCCTCGTTCGCGCTGTCCCCGACGTCGTCCAGTTCCTCTTTCTGCCCGCCCTGCTGGCCGTGACCATCGAGGTCGTCACAGACGAACGGCTATCTCCTGGTCCGCCCGCCGAACTCCTGCACGTGTCCGGGGTCCTCGCCGTCGTCACCTGTGGCCTGGTGACCACCCGGTTCGGCCCTCGCGTCATCGGTTCCGACGACCGCGTCCAGGCCACCGCCTTCTGGGAAGTGACGAGCTATCGGCTCAACAGCGCCCTGTTCCTCCTCGTCGGCATCCAACTCCCCGCTGTCGTCCGGGCCTTGACCTCGGTCACCTTGGTGCAGGCGGCCTGGGCGGGGATGCGCGGTGCCATCCATCTGGCCGCGGCGCTGACCGTGCCCGCCACGCCGTCGTGTTCATCACGACCGTCGTCATCGTCGTCACCCTCGCGCTCCTGGCCCCACGCTGCCGGCCGTCGTCCGCCGCGCACGCTTCCCTCCGGACGAGGACAAGACCGCGGAACTCGCCCTTGCCCGCTGTCACATGAGCAGTGCCGCGCTGCGCGCTGCCGGAGTTGGCAAAGCGGTTCGAGGTCTCGGAAGCGGACACCCTGCGCATGGCCAAGGACAGCGAGGACCGTACGGCCCTCGCGCCCAGCATCGCGCGCCGCCGCGAGCGCATGCGACGCCTCGAACTCGCCCTGCTCCAGGTCAAGCGCAAGACGCTGACCGACCTGCGCGACACCGACCGTATCGACGACATCGTCCTGCGCACCGTTCAGGACGTGCTCGATGCGGAGGAGCTGGTGACGTCACCGGACGACCCCAACTCCTAGAAGAGCGAGGGTGGTATGCGGCTCGGGGATCAGTCCTTTCCCGCGCTCAGCCGCCTACGCTCGCAGCTTCAGCTGATCCGCTCCCGCCGCCTGAAAGGTGCGTCGCCGACTACGGCCCCGCGCCTTGGCGACAAGGACACGGGACTCGCCGACAGCACCGCCGGCACCAGCAAGTACCGCGTCTACGCGGACCAGACCGACGACCAGACCCCGAGCAACATGCCCCAATCCCGCCTGCGCACCTTGTACCCGCAGTGCCCGAAGGCTGGTAGCAAGGGCTGAACTGTTGCCTGTTGAGGGCATGCACGCGGGTCCGTGGCCCGTTTCTCAGGGCTCGGTGAGTGGTAGCCCTTCCGTCTCCGCCAACGCGTCATGGCGGGGGAGGAACAGCGACACGCTGTTCCTCCCCCGCCATGACGGGACGGATTTCAGATGGCCTGGGCGGTGGGCATGATGGTGATCTCGGTGAGGTTGACGTGGCGCGGGACGGCGGCCATGAAGGCGACGGTCTCGGCGATGTCGGTGGACTGCAGGCAGTCGATGTCGTGGATGAGGTCCGCCATCAGCTTGGAGGCGTCGGGGTCGGTGACGTGGTCGGGCAGTTCCGTCTCGACCATGCCGGGCTCGATGGTGGCCACACGGACCATCTTCGGGCCGAGTTCGACGCGGAGCAGCCGGGTGAGGTGGCTGATGTACGCCTTGGTGCCGGAGTAGATGGAGAACTTCGCCAGGATGCGGGTGGCCGCGATGGACGAGGTGTTGATCAGGTCGGCGGGCTTGCCCTGGGCGGCGGAGTCCGTCAAGTGCGGGAGGAACGCGGCGATCACGTTCATCAGGCCGCTGATGTTGAGGTCGATCTGGCGCTGCCATTCGTCGACCTTGAGCTCCTCGATGCCGGAGATCAGCTGCACGCCGGCGTTGTTGAACACGAGGTCGGCCTTGCCGAAACGGTCGGCGACCTGATCAGCGGCGCTCTGGACAGCGGCGCGATCGGTGACGTCGACGGCCAGGGCGAGAGCGGTGCCGCCGTTGGCCTCGATGGTCTTGACGACACCGTCCAGCTTGTCCTTGCGGCGGGCGAGCACGACCACGGTGGCGCCGAGTTCGGCCAGACGCTGGGCGGTGACGGCACCCATGCCGCTGGAGGCGCCGGAGACGACGGCCACACGGCCGGCGAGCGGGGTACCGGTGAGCAGAGCAGCAGACATCACAAGACCTCAATCTCTTCGATCGGAAGGCTCGGAGGTGGGGAGAGCTGGGGTGGTGGGGTGCCCGGCCGGTCAGGTCTGTGCGACCGGCCGGGCTGCTGAAGAGGGGGCTGGGACGCCAGAAGGCGAGGGCGCCCGGAGGTGTGTCAGGCGGCGTCGTCGTGGGCGGTGGCGGCGGACTTCACGCGCCACGGGGCGAGGTCGTCCTGCACCTGCTGGTACTTGACGTCCAGCCGCTCCAGAGTGTCGCGCCCGAGGTAGAGGTGCCTGGGCAACTTCTCGTCGGCGGCGACCTCGACGATGAGCGCGGCGCCCTTGACGGGGTCGCCGAGCTGGGCGTGGTTGGCCCGGTCGATCCAGTCCAGCGTCACGTGCGCGGGGGTGTCGTCGTAGTCGGCGATGCGGTCCGTGGCGACCGACAGGGAACTGGCGTCGAGGAAGTCGGTGCGGAAGACGCCCGGCTCGACGACCATCGACTGGATGCCGAACGGGGCCATCTCGGCGGAGAGCGCCTCGCTGATGCCGGCGACGGCGAACTTCGACGCGCAGTACAGGCTGACTCCGGGCTCGCCCTCGAAACCGGAGCGGGAACCGATGTGCACCAGTCGGCCCGAGCCTTGCTTGCGCATGACGGGCAGCACGGCACGGGTGACGTTGATCAGACCGAACACGTTGAGGTCGAACAGCGACCGGGCCTCCGCGTCGGTGATCTCCTCCAGCGCGCCGAGCAGGCCGCGGCCGGCGTTGTTCACCAGCACGTCGATGCCGCCGAACCGGTCCACGGCGGCCTCGACCGCCTGCGGGATGCTGTCGTTGTCCGTGACGTCCAGGGCGACCGCGAAGATCTTGTCCGAATTCTTCAGATCGTCGGGCACGCGCTCCGGGTTCCGTACGGCGACCACGACGTTGTTGCCTTCTGCCAGAGCGGCGCGGGCGATTTCCGCACCGATTCCACGGGAGGCGCCGGTGACAAACCACGTAGCCATGGGGAAGACCTCTTTCGTCGTTTCCCCGTTTTCGGGGATTTCCTGTTGACGTATTCGAGGGTGCCCCTTGGCTGCATAGCTATGAAGGCTGCGCTTTTCCTGGGTGTCCCACACCTAGGAAGAGAAGACGTACGTCCGGGCGAAGCAGCGAAGGCGGAGCAGCGACTCCGGCGAGCGGCCAAGGACCACCCGTCGCAGCGGTATACACAGGATGTGATTCTCGATGCCGCCGAGAGGAATGCTCAAAAGAGCCCGGGGCCGATTCTCCGGCGGTCTCCCGGTTCAGGAGCCGTGCGCGGGATCCTGCTGGTGAGGCACTTCGGGTGCGCTGAGGGAGCCCAGTAGGGCCAGTCCGTCGGCGGACGGGGAGTCCGGCTCGGCCTGCAGGATGATGAGCTGCTGCCCTGGCACGCTGCGGATGTTGAGGGCCTCGTGCCGCAACTCCAGGTCTCCCACGACGGAGTGGTGAATCTGCTTGACCTCATAGGGCGGGACCCGGGTGTACTCGCGGGCCCACAGGGCGCGGAACTCGCTGCTGCGCACGGACAGTTCACCGACGAGCTCCAGGATGCGGGGATCCTGCGGAGTGCTGGCCGCGGTCTGCTGAAGGTCGGCGACCGCACGATCGCGGGCCCGCTCCGGGCTTCGGTAGAAGGACTTCGCCGCGGGGTCGAGGAAGAGCATGCGCAGCACGTTGTCGTGCTGCGCGAAGTCACGGTAGAGGGCGTCGGCCAGCGCGTTGGTGGCCAGCAGGTCCTGGGCGTGGCCGATGATGAAGGCCGGCGTCCGGGTCCAGCTCTCGATCAGCTGCCGCAGGTGCGGGCGGACCCGCTCGACCCGGGAGGGGGACTTCGTGCGGCGGGCTGTCGGCCGTGCCAGCCGGAAGAGCTCCCCCTTGTCCTCGTCCCCGAGTTGCAGTGCGCGGGCAAGGGCCTCCAACACCCGGGGCGAGGGGCCGAGTTCACGGCCCTGCTCAAGTCGGCTGTAGTAGCTGAGGCTGACACCTGAGAGTGTCGCGACCTCGTCGCGCCGCAGGCCGGGTACCTTTCGGCGGCCTGTACCGGGCAATCCTGCTGCTGCGGGGCTGAGGCGTTCTCTTCGGGAGCGGAGGAACTGGCCCAGCCCTCCAACCGGGTCAGTGTGTGTGTCGTTGTCCATGCTTGCCAAGGTAGGCGGAAATCGCCGTGCGCGGTTCCGGAGACGGTGGGTGCATCACACCCAGGAATACGAGTCCCCCGGAAGGAGAGCACGTGACGGGCCGCGCCGAGTCATCACGGGAAAACCTCGCCGAACAGGGCACACACGGCTACTCTTGGTGAAGGGTGTGCTACGTGGTGGCATAGTGTGCGACCGAAAGTTCCCGTCGGCTGAAATGCATCTAGTCTTGCCGCATGAGCAATGGGACCCCTTTGGGTGATTTCCTCCGAGCCCGCCGAGAAGCCCTGAAACCACAGGACGTCGGTCTGCCCGAACACGGACGGCGCCGGGTCCCGGGACTGCGCAGAGAAGAAGTCGCCATGCTCGCCGGAGTGAGCTCCGACTACTACATCAGGTTGGAGCAGGGACGTGAGAACAGCCCTTCCCCACAGGTCCTCGACGCCGTGGCACAGGCGCTGAAACTCGACGCGGAGTCCACCGACCACCTCAACCGCCTCTGCCTCACCGCCTCACAGCGCCCGCGCGACCGGGGCGAGACGGACGTCAGCCAGCAGTTGTTGCAGCTGATGGACGGGTGGGACCACACTCCGGCCTTCGTCGTCGGCCCGGCCCTCGACATCATGGCGGGCAACTCCCTCGCCACGGCCCTCCACAACGGGTTCGAGGAGTTCGACAACCTCGCCCGCATGGTGTTCGTCGACCCCGCCGGGCGCGAGTTCTACCAGGAATGGGAGCGCGCCGCGCACTCCTGCGTCGCCGAAATCAGGGCCGCCTACGGACACGACCCCCAATCGGCCCGCATCGCCGAAGTCGTCGCCGCACTGTCCGCCCAGAGCGAGGAGTTCGCCGAAATCTGGCAACTGCACGACGTGAAGAGCAAGTCCCAAGAGGGCAAGCACCTCAAACACCCCCAGGTCGGAGACCTGCACATCAAATTCGCGGCGTTCACCGTCAACGGCGCCCCGCACCAACAACTGGTGGTCTACCAAGCCGAACCGGCCAGCCCGACGGCCGCCGCCTTCGAGACGCTGAGATCCATGGCCACCCAGCCCAAGCACGCCCAGACGGCCGCTCCCGTGGCCGACCTCGCCGTAGGCGAGGAGTAATAGCGAACTTGACCACGTGAGCCGGGGTGGAGGCTGGTCCTGCCGGCCTCCGAGCGCGACTGCCCCGCATGGTGCGCGCAAGACCCGCACGTCGAGGCGACCGGCAGCCACGTCAGCGCACCCGTCCGACCCGCGGCTCCGGAAGGGGTGAGCCCTGGCGTCGAAGTGCCGCTGCTGTCCGTGCAGATCGGACTCGGCCACGACGAGGAGGCCCGGGGTGAACCGCCCCGGCTGTGGCTGGCGGCCGTCGACGGTACCGCCGAACTCGACAGCACCGCCCTGGGCTCGTTCGTCGACGGCCTGGAGCACTTCTGAGCCTGCGCGGCCTGCGGCACCGCTACGACACCGTCATCCCGCCCTGGTGCCAGTACCGGAACGGGGGCGAACACACCCTGGGCGGGCTGCTGGTTGACCACTTCCACGCCTCCCAAGCGCACGAGATGGAGTTGACGCTTCAGCCCGTGACGCGGACCAAGGACGGCCCGCAGCCGGAGATCCTCGAACTCGCCCTCGTGCACGTCGGGCACGCCCGGCAGCCGCAGGTCGACCTCACGCGGTCGGTGACACCCGGCAGGGCGGCCCGGTCTGGGTGACCGTGCCCAGGGACACCACCGGACCGCGCCTGGAGGAACACGTGACCGCTCTCCTCGCGGAACTCCATGAGGGGGAGCCGGAGCCGAAGCTGATCGCTCACGACGGAACCGAGGTCCGCCAGGCCGGACGGGCACCTGGCGTGCCGGTATGGCCGGAGACTCGGGCCGCGGCATAAGACCGGGGCGGCAGGGTGCGGGCCGTACGCCCATCGGGGCGCCCGCACCCTGCTCGCTCGGTGCGGGTGGGAGAGGGGCCCTCTCGTTCCCCCCGTTGGCCAGCCCCTGGCACAACACGGCCTGTCACGCGGTCAGTTGGACCACCAGTCTGGGCGGAAGCCCGACATGCCACATGCCATGAGGCGTAGGGCGGCACTCCGTCGTGGGCTCACGTCGATCAGCAAGTCCCCCACCTTCCTTGTGCAGAGAGAAGTGAGCATGTTCAACGAAGCTCCCGAGTCAGGCACGTCTCCCCCCACCCGGGCCGCGTCCGCACCGTCGCGTCGTGCCTTCATCGCGACGACCTCCGTGGCAGGCGGTGTCATCGCGGCGGGCGGTCTGGTCTCGGGGGCGTCGCTGATCGGTGCGGAGGAGGCCGCTGCTGCCGAGACTTCGCCCAGCAGCCGCGTCTCGTTGACCGTCAACGGCGAGCGGTACACCGTGACGGTCGACAACCGCACCTCGCTGCTCGACCTGCTGCGCGAGCATCTTGGCCTGACCGGCTCGAAGAAGGGGTGCAACGCCGGGGCCTGCGGGGCGTGCACGGTGTTGGTCGACGGGCGCCGGGTCAACTCCTGTCTGACGTTGGCGGTTCGGCTGGAGGGTGCCGACGTCACCACCGTCGAGGGGCTGGCCGGAGGGGATCAACTGCATTCGCTCCAGCAGGCGTTCATCGACCAGGACGCGTTCCAGTGCGGCTACTGCACCCCCGGCCAGATCGTCTCCGGTGTCGGCTGCATCAAGGAGGGCCACACCGGCTCCCCTGAGGAGATCCGGGAGTGGATGAGCGGCAACATCTGCCGATGCGGCTGCTACGTCAAGATCGTGCGCGCGGTCGAGCAGGCCACGGGCCGGAAGTGAGTGGCCATGTATCCCTTCTCCTTCACCAAGGCGCCCAGCACGCATGAGGCCCTCAACGCCGGTCTGCGCGGCGGACGTTACATCGCCGGCGGCACCACGTTGGTCGACCTGATGCGCAAGACCGTCGAACGCCCCGAAGCCCTGGTCGACATCAGCGGGCTACCGCTGGACAAGGTCACCGTCACCGAGCGCGGCGGGCTGCGCATCGGTGCGCTGGTGACCATGAGCGAGGCCGCCGCCCATCGCACGGTGCGCGCCCTCTACCCGGTCGTCTCGCAGGCACTGGAGCTGAGTGCCTCGGCCCAGTTGCGGAACATGGCCACCATCGGCGGCAACATCATGCAGCGCACCCGCTGCACCTACTTCCGTGACGTGACGACCATCGCCTGCAACAAGCGTGAACCCGGCTCGGGTTGCGCCGCGCTGCACGGCTTCAACCGCAGCCACGCCATCCTGGGCACCTCCGACGCCTGCGTGGCCACCCACCCCTCCGACGTGGCCGTCGCCTTCGCCGCACTGGAGGCACGGGTGCACGTGCTCGGCCCCGACGGGGAACGCACCGTCCCCTTCGCCGACTTCCTGCTGCGGCCCGGCAGCACCCCGAACCGCGAACAGGCCCTCCGCAAGGGCGAGTTGATCACCGCCGTGGAGATCCCGGCATCTCCGCGCCCGCTGAAGTCCGGCTACCTGAAAGTCCGTGACCGGCAGTCCTACGAGTTCGCGCTCACCTCCGCCGCTGTCGCCCTGCACGTCCGCGCCGGCGTGATCCGCGAGGCCAAGGTCGCCGCCGGAGGCGTGGGCACCGTGCCCTGGAAGCTGCCCGCCGTAGAGCGAGCACTTGTCGGCGAGCGCCCCTCGGACCGGCTCTGGGCCGAGGCCGCCGAGCACGCGGCGGACGGGGCCCGTCCCCTCCGACACAACCGTTTCAAGGTCGAGTTGCTCCAGCGGACCATCGAACGCCAGCTGCGCATCGTAGGAGAGAGCCGATGAGCCCCCAGCCGCAGGCAGCCGTCGGCGCGTCGCTCTCCCGTGTGGACGGCCGCCTGAAAGTGACCGGTCAGGCCAAGTACGCCGCCGACCACGAACCCGACGGGGTCGTGCACGCGGTCGTGGTCGACAGCGACATCGGACGGGGGCGGATCACCGGCATCGACACCCGCGCCGCCGAAGCCCAACCCGGCGTCCTGAAGGTCATCCACCATCGCAACGCCCCCGAGCTGCCCTACGGGCCCAACCCCGGGTCGCTCAACCTGCCGGGTGAGCGGCTGCGCGTCTTCCAGGACGACCAGGTCCGCTTCCACGGCCAGCCGGTCGCCGTCGTCGTGGCCCTCACCCTGGAGGCCGCCCAGCATGCGGCGAGCCTGGTGAAGGTCGACTACGACACCGAGCAGCCCGCCACCGACCTGGCCGACGCCCCGGCGGCGGGCGAGCCCCGCACCTACGCGCGCGGCGACGCGGAGGCGGCCCTGCGCGACGCCCCCGTACGGCTGGAGATGACGTACCGGACCGCCCGCACCCACCACAACGCGATGGAACTCCACGCCACCGTCGCCCAATGGGACGGCGACCGACTGACGTTGTGGGACAAGACCCAGTGGGTGCAGAGCCCACGGGCCGAACTCGCCGCCAACTTCGGCATCCCGGCCGAGAACATCCGCGTCATCTCACCCTTCGTCGGCGGCGCGTTCGGCAACGCCGCGCGGGCCTGGCCGCACATCACCATCGCGGCCCTCGCCGCCCGCGAGACGGGCCGCCCGGTCAAGCTCGTCCTGACGCGCAGGCAGCTCTCCTTCGGGGTGGGCTACCGGCCGTCGTACGAGTACCAGGTGCGTCTGGGCAGCGACCGCAACGGGCGGCTGACGGCCATGACCCACGACCTGCGCGCCGAGACGTCCAGGTACGAGACGTTCGCGGAGCGCGGCGTCCTCGCCCCCGGGCAGATGCTCTACACCACCCCCAACGTCAGCCAGACGCACCGGACGGTGCCGCTGGACGTCAACACCCCCACCCCGATGCGCGGCCCGGGCTACTCCAGCGCCGCCTTCCCCATCGAGTGCGCGATGGACGAACTCGCCCACGAACTCGGCATCGACCCCATCGAGCTGCGGCAGCGCAACGAACCCGACAACGACCAGTCCAGCGGGCGTCCGTTCTCCACCCGGCGGCTGCGCGAGTGCTACACCGTCGGCGCCCGCGAGTTCGGCTGGGACCGCCGCGACCCCAGGCCCCGCTCCACCCGCGACGGCGACTGGCTGATCGGCACCGGCATGGCCACCGCCGTCTACGACACCCTGCGGGCCCCCGCCCAGGCCCGGGTACGGCTCGACGCCGACGGCACCGCCCTCGTCGAGTCCTCGACCAGCGACATGGGCCCCGGCACCTACACCTCGCAGA
The DNA here is from genome assembly GCF_058544905.1 of Streptomyces sp. JLBG701. Lineage (NCBI taxonomy): Bacteria > Bacillati > Actinomycetota > Actinomycetes > Kitasatosporales > Streptomycetaceae > Streptomyces > Streptomyces sp. JLBG701. The sequence continues at coordinate 3,687,785 of NZ_CM178588.1, read as the reverse complement.
CCCAGGTCGCCGCCGACGCTCTCGGCCTCGCGGTCCGCAACGTCACCTTCCGGCTCGGCGACACGAACATGCCCACGGCTCCGCTCCATGGCGGCTCGCTGACCATGGCGAGTGTCGGTTCCACCGTCCAGGACGGCTGCGACAAGCTGCGGCGGCAGGCGATCGAACTCGCCGTGGGGGACGAGGACTCACCGCTGTACGGCGCCGACGCCGACGACATCGTCGTACGGAACGGCCGACTGCACCTGACGGACAACCCCGCGCGCGGGGAGACGTATCGGCAACTCCTCGTCCGCAACAAGCGTGCGTATCTGGAGGCGATGGGCTCCTGGGCACCCGGCCAGTCACGGTCGTCCATGTACGCCTACGGTGCGGTGTTCGCCGAGGTCGGTGTGGACGCCCGGCTGGGGCTGGTTCGTGTGCGGCGGATGCTCGGTGTCTTCGACGCGGGCCGGATCATCAGCCCCAAGCTCGCCGACAGTCAGGCCATCGGCGCCATGGTCGGTGGGATCGGCGCGGCCCTGCTGGAGCACACGGTCACCGATCACCGTGACGGCCGGATCGTCAACGCCAACCTCGCCGACTATCTCGTCCCGGTCAACGCCGACGTCCCCGACCTCGAAGCGATCTACGTCGACGGACGGGACGACGAGGCCGACCCCCTCGGTGTCAAGGGCCTGGGCGAGGTCGTCCTGGTCGGCGTGGCACCCGCGATCGCCAACGCCGTCTTCCACGCCACGGGTCGGCGAGTGCGGGAGCTGCCCATCACCGCCGAGTCCCTGCTCACCGGCTCGCCGTCGGCCTGAGCAGCAGTCCGCCGGTCATGGCGGTCGCCACCAGCAGTGCCGCGCCGATGAGCAGGCTGACGCGCATGCCGTGCAGGAAGGTCGTCTGGTTCGCGACGAGGGCGCCGAAGACGGCGACGGCGAGGGCCCCGCCGAACTGGCGGGAGGTGTTGAGGACGCCGCTGGCCAGGCCCGCCTGTTCCGGCCGCACGCTCTCCAGCATCAGTCCGGTCATCGCGGGCACGGCGAGGGCGCCGCCGATAGAGACCGGGATCATCAGGACCGCGACCAGCCAGACGGGGGTGGTCCCGGGCAGGAAGAACAGAAGCAGCAGGCCCGCGGCCATGGCCCACAGTCCGGCGGTCATGACGAGCCGGGCGCCGAATTTGCCTACCAGTCGGGCGGTTTGGAGGGCCACGACGCCGGTCAGCAGCGTCATCGGCAGGAAGGCGATGCCGGTGGCGAGCGCGGAGAGGCCGCGCAGCTGCTGGAAGTAGAGGCTGAGCAGGAACGTCAGACCGTAGAAGCCGATGTTGAGGGTGAACCCGGCCAGCAGGGTGACGGTCACCGGGCGGGAGCGGAAGAAGGTGAGCGGCAGCATCGGGTGGTGGCCGCGGGCCTGGGATCGTAGGAACACCGCGAGCGACAGTGCCGCCACCGCAAAGGCGGCGATCACGGGGGTGTGGCGGAAGCCGTATTCGCCGCCCTCGATCAGCGCGTACGTCACACCGCCCATCGCCAGGATCGCGCTGAACTGCCCGGTCCAGTCGAAGGGCACCGGTCGCCGTGGGGAGCGGGCGGCGCGGGTGAGCAGTGCCAGGGCTACGGCGCCGACCGGCAGGTTGATGAAGAAGATCCACCGCCAGTCCACGGCGCTCAGCGCGCCGCCCAGCAGCGGTCCCGCGGCCGAGCCGACCGAGCCGCCCAGCGCCCAGAACCCGAGGGCGCGGGCGCGGTGGGCGGCGTCCGGGTACGCCTCGCGGATCAGGGCGAGGGTGGCGGGCATCATGACCGCCGCGCCCGCGCCCTGCACCAGGCGGGACGCGACCAGAACGGGCAGCGTGGGCGCCAGGCCGCAGGCCGCGGAGGCGACCAGGAACAGCCCCATGCCCATGCCGAACGCCTGCCGGGCGCCGATCCGGTCCGAGACGGACCCGGCGGACAGCAGCAGCGCGGCGAGCACCAGGGTGTAGCCGTCAACCACCCACTGCAGCCCGGTCATACCGCCACCGAGGTCGGCGCCGATGGTGGGCAGAGCCACACTGACGATCAGCGCGTCCAGGGTGATGACGAAGAAGCCGAGCAGCGCGGCACCGAGCGCAAAGGCCGGGCGGCCGGCGGTCCTGCCGCCGCCTGCCGGAGTGGTGGCGCTGCGCGGAGTGGGCGCCTGTGTGCTGGTCATCGAGCCTCTCCTGGTCTCCCCGGGATCCCCCGGCTGACGGCCGGGGCACCGGAGACGGACGTGATCCTTCGAGCTCTCTCAGCGTGCGATCCGGCCGTCGGGTGTTCCAGGCCGGGTTGTGCGGGGGTGTGGGATGCGGGGTAGTGACAGGGCCCCTCAGATGAGATGCGGCGGCGTCGGACGCCTGCCTATCTTCGAAGCATGTCCCCCCTCACGATCACTCTGAGCAATGGTGTGGAGATGCCCGCTCTCGGGCTCGGCGTCTTCCAGACCCCGCCCGATGTCACGACCGCCTCGGTCGAGGAGGCCCTGCGCGTCGGCTACCGCCACATCGACACGGCCGCCGCCTACGGCAACGAGCGGGAGGTCGGCGACGGCATCCGCCGCTCCGGCCTCGCCCGCGACGAGGTGTTCATCGAGACGAAGCTGTGGATCAGCGACTACGGCTACGACAGCGCGCTGCACGCCTTCGACAAGAGCGCGGGCAAACTCGGCGTCGACCAGCTCGACCTGCTGCTGCTCCACCAGCCCCTGCCCTCCGCCTTCGACCGCACCCTCGACGCCTACCGGGCGCTGGAGAAGCTGCTCGCCGACGGCCGGGTACGGGCCATCGGCGTCAGCAACTTCATGCCCGAGCACCTGGAGCGCCTGCTGGCCGAGACGTCCGCCGTGCCCGCGGTCAACCAGATCGAAGTCCATCCCTACTTCCAGCAGACCGCGCTGCAGCGCCTGCACGCCCGGCACGGCATCCTGACCCAGGCCTGGTCGCCCATCGGCGGCATCACCTCCTACCGCGGCGGCGAGAAGCGGACCTTCGACGACCCGGTCCTGCTGGAGATCGCCGGGCAGCACGGCAAGTCGGCCGCGCAGGTGATGCTGCGCTGGCATCTGCAGGAGGACCGCTCCGCGATCCCGAAGTCGGTCAAGCCCGCCCGCATCGCCGAGAACTTCGACGTCTTCGACTTCGAGCTGACCGCCGAGCAGCTCGCCGCGATCGACGCGCTCGACACCGGCGTACGCGGCGGACCGGAGCCGGCCGACATCACGCTTGAGGACTACGGCATCGAGATCCCCGAGGCGTGAAGTCGCCGTGCCGGCGGTGCGGTTCGCCGACGCCTCCCCTCAGCACATCGCGTACCGCTGACCCCCTTCCTCACGTCACGGAAGAGTCTCCGCCATGACCCGCACCACCCCTCTGACCGTCCTGGTCGTCGGTGCCACCGGCAGCATCGGCACCCTCGTCGCCGCCGAAGCCCTCCGGCAGGGCCACCAGGTGAAGGCCCTCGTCCGCGATCCCGGGCGCGCCCGGACCGTGCTGCCGCAGGCCGTTCGGCTCGTCACCGGGGACCTCACCGATGCCGACTCGCTCAAGGAGGCCGTGGACGGCATCGACGCCGTGGTCTTCACCCACGGCTCCCACGGCGGGCCCGGCCAGGCGGAACTCATCGACTACGGGGCCGTCCGCAACACCCTGGCGGCCCTGGGCGACCAGCCGGCGCGGATCTCACTGATGACCGCGATCGGCGTCACCGGCCGCCCCAGGAACGCCGACGGCACCGTCCGCGACGACATGATCACCGACGCCCACGCGTGGAAGCGCCGCGGGGAACGCCTGGTTCGGGCCAGCGGGCGGCCGTACACCATCGTCCGTCCGGGCTGGTTCGACTACAACGCTCCCGGCCAGCTCGCCCTGACGATGCTGCAGGGCGACACCCGGCACGCCGGCGACCCCGGCGACGGTGTCATCTCCCGTCGGCAGATCGCCCAGGTCCTCGTCTCCGCGCTCACCTCGCCCGAGGCCGACCACAAGACCCTCGAACTCGTCGCCGAGCACGGGCCCGCCCCCTCCGACCTCGACCCGCTGTTCGCCGATCTCACCGCCGATGTGACCGGCTCCCTCGACGCCGCCCTGGACTCTGCCAACATGCCGCTCGACGCCGAACCGGCCTCCGTACGGCAGGACCTCGAAGCGGTCCGGCGCGGCTGACCGCCTGGCCGCGAACGCTGCCTGGTCAGGAGGTGGGCAGTCCGATGCGCCTCAGCCAGGTGTCTACGGCGGCACCGGCGTCCCGGACCTCCTCGCCGCGTACCGCGAGGCCCTCGGCGATCGTCGCTCCGGGGCAGGAGGCGGCGTAGTCGCGTGCGGTGGTGCCCAGGCCGCTCATGGCGTGGGTGGTGAACGGGACGACGGTCCTGCCGCGGAAGTCGAGGGGTTCGGTGAACGTCGTCATGATCATGGGAGCGCGGACGTTCCAGACGGGGCTGCCGAGCAGGATCGTGTCGTAACGGTCGATGGAGGCAAGCGGGTTGGCTACGGCCGGGCGTGCGTCGGTGTCCTGCTCGCGGACGTTGCGCCGGACGGTCGCGTCGTAGCCGGCCGGGTAGGGGTCCGCGGCCTGGATGCGGTGGACGTCGCAGTCGATCCGGTCGGCGATCATGCGGGCCAGGACCTCGGTGTTGCCGACCTCGATGGTCCGGCGTCCACCGTTGTAGTAGTTCTCGCCCGGCCGGGAGAAGTAGGCCAGCAGGACGGTGCGGGCGCCCGGGGCGGGCGTGCCGGGCCGCTGATCGGACTCGGATTCATCCGGGCGGGGTGAGCCAGGGGAGGTGGAACACGCGCTGATCGCGGCACCGGTTGTCATGATCGCCGTTCCTGCGAGCAGGCCGCGGAGCACTGTGCGGCGCCGCGGTGCGGTGGGTAGGGCGTACTCATACGTGAGACCTTGTTGCACGTGTGCGTCCCGGCTCAGCCGTCCGCGCGTCGCGCGCTGAGCCACTGGACCATCGCCGGGTCGCGGTGGTCGAAGAACAGTGACGCCCCGGTGTCCAGGGTGGCGATGGCCGCCATCTGCTCGTCGGTGAGCTCGAAGCCGAAGACGTCGAGGTTCTCCGCCATGCGCTCGGGCCGGACCGACTTGGGGATCGCGACGACGCCCCGCTGGACCAGCCAGCGCAGCACCACCTGGGCCACGGACTTGCCGTGCTTCTCGCCGATGTCGCTCAGCAGCGGGTTGGTGAACAGGTTGTTCTTGCCCTCGGCGAAACCGCCCCAGGACTGGATCTGCACCCCGTGCTCGCGCATCAGGTCCTGGTAGTCGGCGCGCTGGAAGAACGGGTGGGTCTCGATCTGGTTGACCGCCGGGGTGATCTCGTTGTTGATGATCAGGTCCAGGAGCCGGTCCGGGTAGAAGTTGGCGACGCCGATCGCCTTGGCCCGGCCCTCCCTGTTCAGCGCCTCCATGGCACGCCACTGGCCGTACACGTCACCGTAGGGCTGGTGCATCAGGTACAGGTCGACGTGGTCCAGGCCCAGCTTGGCGAGCGACGTCCCGAAAGCCTGCTTGGTGTTCTCCTCGCCGGGCGCGTCCTGGACCCACAGCTTGGTGGTGACGAAGAGGTCCTCGCGCGGGATCCCGCTGTTCTTGATGGCGCGGCCGACGGCCTCCTCGTTCTCGTAGGAGGCGGCCGTGTCGAGCAGCCGGTAGCCGGCCGCGAGGGCCTCGGTGACGGCCTGTTCGGTCTGTTCCGCCGGGATCTGGAAGACGCCGAAGCCGAGGATCGGCATCTCGACACCGTTGTTCAGGGTGACGCTGTGCATGAGGGTTGCCTTTCGAGCGGGATGCGGGTGTGGAGCACGGGCCGGACGCCGGCCGACGCTCGAACACAGGCGGGAGGCCCGTACGCGGACGGTGCGAAGCCCGCCAGAATCACCTTCGCGCTCTTTCGCCACCGGTGGCAGGCCGAGCCGTGCCAGGGGGTGACGAGCGGGGGAGTGACAGGGCCCCTCACATCCCTGCCACGCAGGTCAGAGCGGTGTGACACTGAAGGGCATGGCATCCGAGCAGAGCGGGGACGACGGCGCCGAGCTGGGTCACACCCTCGTCCTGCGCCGCGAGGAGCCGGCCACCCTCACCGGGATCAGCATCACCCTGATCCAGAACGGGGACCTCGCAGGCCCCGCCGGGACGCACACCCACCGATGCGTGCCTTTGGAAAGACGGGCAAAGTAGACGCATGGAGCGCGCAGCGGAGAAGGCGAAGGGCCACACGACGGGCGCCGCGAGTGACCTCGGCGCCTATCTGCGCGCCCGCCGTGCGCAGGTGACCCCCGAGCAGGCCGGGCTGACCGCCGCCCCCGGCCCGCGCCGCACGCCGGGCCTGCGCCGGGAGGAACTCGCCACGCTCGCCGGGATCAGCATCGACTACTACGTACGCCTGGAACGCGGCAAGGAGACCCACCCCGGCCCCACGGTCGTCGACGCCCTCGCCCGAGCCCTGCTCCTCGACGCGTCCGAGCACCGCCATCTGCGCGAGTTGGCTTCCCGTGCCGCCTACGCCCCCGAAGCGCCGCCCGCACCCGGCCACACCCTGAGACCACAACTGACGGTGCTCCTCGAGTCCGTGCGCCCGAACGCCGCCTACGTCGTCAGCCGCACCCTGGACCTGCTCGCCTTCAACCCCGGCGCGCTCCGGCTCTTCGCCGGGCTGGCCGACTGGCCGCCGCCGCGGCGGAACTTCGCCCGCTACGCCTTCCTCCACCCCCTCGCCCGCGACGTACTCGACGACTGGGACGAGCAGGCCCGCGCCTGCGTCGGCCGGCTGCGCGCCCTGGCCGGCACCGAACCGGACGCCCCGGACCTGGCCGACCTGGTCGACGAACTCCTGGCGAAGAGCCCGGACTTCGCCGACCTGTGGAACCGCTTCGACGTCAAACCGCACGCCCCGGACCCCAAGACCTTCCACCACCCCGACGTCGGCGACCTCCACCTCGGCTACGAGTCGATGCCGCTGGAGCACAGCCAGAAGCAGCGGTTCGTGGTGTTCTTCGCCGAGCCGGGTACCGCCGACCACGACAAGCTGATCCTTCTCGACGCGGAACACGAACATACGGCTGTTGCCCGCCCGGATGGGCAACGTTCCCCAAAGACTCAATCCAACGTTCGATCCAACGATTGAACGCCCACTGCACGGTTCGGTGTCGACGCCTCACTCCGCCGGTCGCGCGGTCGACCGGCGCGGCACGAGCGTGGGGGAGAGGGTGACCTGGGCCGACGGGCGGTCACGCTTGGCGATCCGTTCCAGGAGAAGACGTACGGCGTTTCTGCCCAGCTCGCGGCCGGCCTGGTCGACGCTGGTGAGTGAGATCGGGCCGAACGCGGCGAACGTGGTGTTGTCGTATCCGGCCACCGAGAGGTCGCCGGGAACCGACAGCCCGGCCTCGGCGACCGCTTCGAGTACGCCCATCGCGACGATGTCCGCTCCGGCGAAGACCGCCGTGGGTCGGACAGGCCGGGCCAGCAGCTCCTTCGTGCCCCGGTAGCCGCCGTCCTGGGTGTAGTTGGTGGAGACGACGTCGATCCACTCCTCCAGTCCGTGCTTCCGCATGGCCTGGCGGTAACCGTCGGCGCGGCGGGCGTTGGGCATCTCCGTGAGACGTGTCGGGTCGGTCTCGTGATGCTCGATGTGGGCGATCCGGCGATGCCCGAGGGCGGCGAGATGGCCGACGACCAGGGCGGCGCCCTCGATGTCGTCGTCGGCCACGGTGTCGTACGCCGGGGACGAGCCGTGGCGGCCGACGACGACGGTCGGCACCGCGGCGCCGACGCGCTCCATGTGGGCGCGTGACGAGATCGGTGCGACCAGGATGATGCCGTCCATGCCGCGGTCGATCATCGCCTCGGTGACGCGGGCCTCCTCCTTCTCCCCGTTGCAGCCCGGCCCGAGGAACACCTGGTACTCGGTGTCCGCCAGTGAAGCGGTGATGCCGTCGAGGATCTCGGGGAAGAAGGGGTTGCGGATGTCGGGCAGCATCACGCCGATGGTGTACGTCTGTCCGCGCAGGCCCCTGGCGCCGGCGTTCGGCCGGTAACCCAGCTCGTCGATCGCGCGGCGCACCTTGGCGCGCATCTCGGGGCTGGCCCCGTACGCGTTGCGCAGCACCTTGGAGACGGCTGTCGTGGACACCTGCGCGTGACGGGCGACGTCGACGATGGTGACGCGTCGAGGCCGGGCCTGCGGCTCCATCCGGTTCCTTGTCCCTTCGGGAAACGTTGTCGGCGAGTGTAGGACGGAATGCGCGAATCGGTGGGGCCGTCGCAGAGGCTGGGCTGCGCAGCCACCGTAACAATCGCGCAGCTTGCGCGGCATCTTGACGTCACGCGGGACGCTCTCTAGGGTCTGGCAACATCTTTGGGGAACGTTACCCACTGGCAGCCGGGGCATCCGGCCCTGCATGGACTGTCGGGCCATCCGACCTGGACCGCATCCTCGATCCAGCGCCCGGTTTGAAACGTTTCAAGAGAGGAGGTCCGTCGATGACCCTGGTGCCGAAGGCCCGGCGGGCCCGCACCACCCCGCCCTGGTGGTTCGCGCTGCCCGCGCTGCTGCTGTTCGCCTTCGTGGTCCTGGTGCCGAGTGCCCGCGGTGTGTACTACGCGTTCACCGACTGGGACGGTCTCGATCCCGACTTCTCCTTCATCGGCCTGGACAACTTCGCCGACATGCTCGACGACCCCGATGCGGTGCAGGCCATCTGGCACACCCTGCTGATCGCCGTGTCGATCACGGTCGTCCAGAACGCGCTGGGCCTGTTGCTGGCCCTCGGCGTCAACTCGGCCATCAAGTCCCGGAACGTGCTGAGGGTGTTCCTGTTCGCCCCGGCCGTGATCACCCCGATCGTCACGGCCTACCTCTGGCGCAACCTGCTCGGCCCGGACGGCGCGGTCAACAGCCTGTTCGGCGCCGTGGGGTTGGACGGTTGGCGGCAGGACTGGCTGGGCAGTCCGCAGGTCGCGCTGTGGTCGGTGATCGGGGTGATCGTCTGGCAGTACGCGGGCTACTCGATGGTCATCTTTCTGGCCGGACTCCAGTCGGTGCCCAAGGAGATCCACGAGGCGGCGGCCATCGACGGCGCGGGTCCCGTGCGCCGCTTCTGGTCGGTCACGCGCCCGCTGCTGGCCCCGGCCCTCACCATCAACCTGATGCTGTCGATCATCGGCGGGATCAAACTCTTCGACCAGGTCTACGCGTTGACGGGCGGCGGCCCCGGCCACGCCACCGACACGCTCTCCACGCTGATCTACAAGGACGCGTTCACGCTCGGCGAGTTCGGCTACAGCATCGCGCTCGCGGTCGTCCTCACGATCATCGTGGCGGTCGTCTCGACCGGACAGTTCGCCGTGCTGTCCCGCAACGAGAGGGCCGTCTCGTGAACCGCTACCGCCGCCGCACCCTCGCCCTGGAACTGGCGATGATCGCCGCCGCCCTGGTCGTGGGCTTCCCGGTGTACGTCCTGGTCAACCTGGCCGTCCGTCCGGCGTCGGACACCTCGTCGCCGATCAGCCCGACCACCTCGCCCACCCTGGACAACTTCTCGCAGGCCTGGCAACAGGGCTCACTCGGCGGGGCGTTGGGCAACAGCGTGCTGGTGACGGCGTGCAGCGTCGCCATCGTGCTGGCCGTCTCGTCGCTCGCGGCGTATCCGCTGGCCCGGGTGGCGGCCCGCTGGTCGAGGGGCACGTACCTGATGTTCCTCCTGGGCCTGGTCCTGCCCTTCCAACTGGCCGCTCTGCCGCTGTACCAGACCATGCGCGACATGGGGCTCCTAGGCACCCCCTGGGCGCTGGTCCTCTTCTACTCCGGCCTGCAGGTGCCCTTCACCGTCTTCCTCTACGTCGGCTTCCTGCGCGCCCTGCCCCGCGACTTCGAGGACGCCGCCCTGATCGACGGCTGCACCCCGCTGCAGGGCTTTCGCCACATCGTGCTGCCGATGCTCAAACCGATCACGGTGACCGCCCTGGTGCTCAACGCGGTCGCCGTCTGGAACGACTTCTTCACCCCGCTGCTGTACCTCAGCGGCAGCGCCCAGCAGACCATGCCGGTCGCGATCGCCGGGTTCGTCGGTCAGTACGTCACCGACTGGAACCTCATCTTCGCCGCACTGGTGATCAGCATCCTGCCCGTCCTGCTCGTCTACTTCCTGCTCCAGCGCAGCATCATCAACGGCTTCGCGGGAGGGCTGCGCGGATGACATCCGAGGACCGCCCGTCACCGACGCCCGGTGGCTCTTCCCCGAGGGGGACATCATGAAGACACGCAAACTGCCGGTCCTGATCGCCGCGTTGACGGCCGGTGCCGTGCTGGCCGCCTGTAGCGGCGGGACCAAGGCAGGAGACTCCGGCGGGGGTTCGAAGACCCTGACGCTCGCCTCGGTCGACCAGGGCTCCGTCGAGGACGTCGTCAAGGCCTTCGAGAAGGCCAACCCGGGCGTCAAGGTCCGCTACACCACCAGCGGCGCCGACCAGTACCAGCAGCAGATCCGCACCCAGTTGTCCTCGGGCACCGCACCCGACGTGATGTCGGTCTGGCCCGGCAACGGCAATCCGGGCGCCACGGTCGTCCTGGCCAAGCCCGGCTATCTGCGCGACCTTTCGGACCAGCCGTGGGCCGCCAAGATGCCCGATGCGATCAAGTCCGTCGCGCAGTACGAGGGCAAGACGTACAACGCGATCTTCGGGCAGAACGGCATCGGTGCCGTCTACAACCAGCAGGCCATGGCGAAGGCGGGACTGACCCCACCCGACACCTGGACCGACCTGCTGGCCTTCTGCAAGGCGGCGAAGGCCAAGGGAACCCCCGCCTTCGCGCTCGGCAACCAGGACAACTGGGTGACCCAGCTCGTCCTGTACGCGCTGGTCGCCACGACCGTCTACGGACCCGACCGCGACTTCGACCAGAAGATGCAGGCGGGCCAGGCCACCTTCGCCCGGTCGCCGTGGGCCACCGCCCTGGACAAGTACCTGACGATGGAGAAGACCGGCTGCTTCCAGAAGAACCCGCTGGGCACCAACTACGAAGCCAGCCAGGCCCTCGCCGCCTCCGGCAAGACCCTCGGCATCGTCCAGGGCAACTGGGTGATCGCCCTCCTGAAGGGCAAGAACCCGCAGGGCACGTTCACGCTACGGGCGCTCCCCGCCACCGACGACCCGTCCCAGACCCTCATTCCGGCGGCGGCGGGCGCCGGCTACGGCGTCAACGCCAAGGCGAAGAACAACGAACTCGCCCTGAAGTTCGTGAACTTCGTGATGTCGCCCGAGGGCATGAACCTGTTCGTCAAGAAGCAGGGCGGCCTGCCCTCCCTGCCCGACACGGGCTACTCCGTGGACCCGTCGCTGGCCGAACTGTCCAAGTTCATCGGCTCGGACCGCACGGTGCCGTTCATGGACCAGCTGTGGCCCAACGCCAAGGTCCAGCAGACCATGCTCAGCGGCCTCCAGGAGATCTTCAGCGGCCAGTCCACGCCCGAAAAGCTCCTCGACGAGATGGACACCGACTACAAGGCCGGCTCCTGACCACCCCCCAACACCCGAAGGGATGACGGTGTGAGCAATGCACCCCACCATGCGGACGGCACGGACCGTGAGGGAATCCGCCGTAGAACCATGCTCGTGGCGACGGCCGGCGCGGTGCCGGTAGTGGCCGGCGTCGTGGGCGGCTCGGCCGCCGCGCAGGCGGCACCGCGCCGCCGTCCGGATGCCCCGGTGTCCGGACTGACCGTGGAACACCGCACCGACCCTCTCGGCGTGGACGCCGAACTGCCGCGCTTCGGCTGGCGTATGCGTTCCGAGGCGCGCGGGCGCAGCCAGGGGTCGTACCAGATCCTGGCGGCGAGCTCGCCGGACCGGCTGACCGCCGGTCGCGCGGACGTCTGGGACAGCGGCCGCGTCCGCTCCGCCGATTCTGTGGCCGTCCGCTACGCGGGCAAGGCACTGAACGCCTCGATCCGCTACCACTGGACCGTCACCGTCTGGGACGCCGAAGGCCGTCCGGTCGGTACGGCACCCCCCGCCTTCTTCGAGACCGGCCTCATGAGCACCGACGGCTTCGGCGGATGGGAGGGCGCGCAGTGGATCGGGATGAAGGGGAAGGCCCCCAACTCGGCCGGGGCACCGATGCTGCGGAAGGAAGCAACCCTGAAGGACCGGCCCAGGGTTCGCGAAGCGCGGCTGTACGTCTCGGCCCTCGGCGTGTACGAGGCCTACGTCAACGGACGCCACGTGACCGTCCCGCAGGACGGCGGCACCACGACCGAACTGCTGCCCCCGGGCTCGACGAACTACGACGCGCGCGTCAACTACATGACGTACGACGTCACCGACCTCGTGACACGGGAGCCGGACGTCACCCTCGCGGTCGTCCTGGGCAACGGCTGGTACAACGGCCGTATATCCGACGGCAGTACCTACTACTCGGCGGACGGCAACGCCCTGGCCGTCAAGGTCAAACTCCTGATCCGGTATGCCGACGGCTCGACGCAGACCGTGGTGACCGCACCCGGCGACAACTGGAGGGCCACCGACACCGGCCCTTACCGCGCCGACGACATCTACGACGGCCAGACCTACGACGCCCGGATGGAGCTGCCGGGCTGGACGGCGCACGGATTCGACGACGCCGCCTGGTCGGACGTGGAGCGAGTCGCCTTCGACGACAAGTTCCCGGACGCGCAACTCCTCGCCTACCCGGGCGAAACCGCGCGCTTCATGCACCGCTGGGACCGGCGACCGCAGTCGATCACCGTCGTCACCGGGGTGACCGGGCGGGACGGCAGCCCCAACGGCAGGGGCCGCATCGTCGTGGATCCCGACCGGACGGTGACCGATCCCGCGAAGGCGGCCTCCACCCCGGTCACGATCGGCAGTGGTGAGACGGCCGTCTTCGACCTCGGGCAGAACATGGTCGGCGTGGCCCGCTACAACCTGCGCGGACCGGCCGGAGCCAAGGTCGAGTTCAGGTTCGGCGAGATGCTCAACGACGACAGCGCCGGCGCGGACGGTCCCGAGGGCTCCCTCTACCGGGCCAACCTCCGCAGCGCCAAGGCCACCAGCACGTACATCCTCAAGGGCGACCGGAACGGCGAGAACCACCAGGACTCCCTGACTTTCTACGGCTTCCGCTATGTGTCCGTCACGGCGACGGACACCGTCACGATCACAGGCCTGACCGGGAAGGTCGCCACGTCCGCGATCCGCGAGATCGGCACCGTCACGACCAACGATCCGGACATCAACCAGCTGGCGGGCAACATCCGTTGGGGCCAGCGCGGCAACTACCTCTGGGTGCCCACCGACTGCCCGCAACGCGACGAACGCCTCGGCTGGACCGGCGACACCCAGGTCTTCTCCACCACCGGTCTGTACAACGCCGACGCCGGTGTCTTCCTCAGCCACTTCCAGGACACGGTCGTCGACTCCCAGGTCATCTACGGCATGGACAAGGCTCAGTTCACCGGGGTCGCCCCCACGGGACGTTTCAACTTCCCGGGCGGCGGCAGCGGTTGGGCGGACGCCGGCGTCATCGTGCCGTGGACCGTGTGGCAGATGACCGGGGACGCGACCATCGTCAAGGACAACTGGCCCGCGATGACCCGCTACCTGGACTGGATCCAGGAGCAGACCGGCGACACCTACGCCGGACAGGGCTCCCTCACCGGCGACTGGCTGGCGCCGCAGAAGACCAGCGCCCAGCTGATGAGCGACGTCTACTACGGCTACAGCACCCGGCTGATGGCACAGATGGCCCGCGCGATCGGCAGGACGGCCGAAGGGGCGGCGTACGACCGGCTCTTCGGGCGCATCAAGCAGGCGTTCATCACCAAGTATCTGAGCACCGAGGGCGGCACGGCCACGGTCAAGTCCAGCCTCGGTGACGCCTCCCCGATCGAACCGGGCTCCGACCCCAACCAGAAGACGGAGGACAACAGCCAGACGGCCCTGCTCTGGGTCCTCAAGCTCGGCTTCTACGAGACGGAGGCCCAACGCCGCACGCTCGTCGGCCATCTCGCCGACAACATCGGCAACGACGACGCCTACAAGGCCGCGCACCCGAACAGCAGCCGGGTCAGGTACGCCGAGAGCACGCTGTCCGTCGGCTTCCTCGGCGTCAACGTCCTCGCCCCCGTCCTCACCGACGAGGGCCGCGCGGACCTGGCGTACAAGCTGCTCCACCAACACGCCCTGCCGTCCTGGCTGTTCTCGGTGGAGAACGGGGCGACGACGGTCTGGGAGCGCTGGAACTCGTACTCGAAGGAGGACGGGTTCGGCCCGGTCAGCATGAACTCCTTCAACCACTACGCCTATGGCGCGATCATGGAGTGGATGTACGCCTACATGGCGGGCATCGCCCGCGACCCGGACAGCCCCGGCTTCAAGCACTTCGTCCTGCGACCCCACATCGATCCCACCGGCAGGATCACGCAGGTGTCGGGCTCGCACGAGTCGCCGTACGGCGAGATCAGGAGCGAGTGGAAGGTGGAGGACGGAGGCAGGGGTCTTGTGTACGACGCGGTCGTCCCCGCCAACAGTGAGGCGACGCTGCGACTTTCAGCCGTCTCCGCCGATGCCGTCCGCGAAGGACGGACTCCGCTGGCCCGAGTGGACGGGGTGCGTCTCCTCGGTCATCACGACGGCGTGGCCTCGTACCGGCTGCCCTCGGGGCGCTACCACCTGACCGCCCGGCTCCGCTGACCTGGTGGTCATCGGTCGGGGCGCGGGTTGCGGGCGGAAGCCGCTCCAGGCCCGTCGTCCTCGTCCCGGTCGCCTCGGTGCGGCTCCGCCAACCGGTCGTGGAGGGCGAGGTAGAGATTGGCGACGATCACCGGCGAGGCGATCGGCGCGCCGAGCAGTTCCTCGACGCGGTGCAGCCGGTAGCGCACGGAGTTGGGGTGCAGGAACATGGCCTGCGCGGTGGCGCGTACGTCCTGGTTGCAGGTCAGGTAGGCGGCCACCGTCGCGGTCAGGTCCTCCCGGGCGAGCAGGTCGCCCGCCGACTCGGGCTTCCGCAGCTTCGTCTCCGTACAGGGCTCGCTGTCGATGTACTCGATCTGGAAGTGGGGCTCGGAGGAGCAGAAGCAGGAGTGGCTGCCCGACTCGGCCCGGCTCCCCCTCGCTCAGGGCCTGCGCGGCCCGCTGTCCTGCCTGAACGAGGCCCGCTTCGGCATCCTCTTCGGCGCGGTCGGCGCGGCCCGCGACTGCATCCAGACGGCCATCGAGTACGCCGACTCCCGCGTCCAGTTCGACAAGCCCATCAGCGCCTTCCAGCTCACCCAGAAGAAGCTCGCCGACATGAGCGTGTCCGTGGGCATGGCCGCGCTGCTCGCCGTGCACCTGGGCCGGCTCAAGGACCAGCACCGCATCCGCCCCGAACAGATCAGCGTCGGCAAGCTCAACAACGTCCGCGAGGCCATCGCCATCGCCCGCGAGTGCCGCACGATCCTCGGCGCCAACGGCATCTCCCTGGAGTACTCACCCCTGCGCCACGCCAACAACCTGGAGTCCGTCCTCACCTACGAAGGCACCAGCGAGATGCACACCCTGGTCGTCGGCCAGGCCCTCACCGGTCAGGCGGCGTTCCGCTGAGCGGCGCCGGCATCCGCCATGTCGGCGTCGTCAGCGGAGAGGACGCCGCCGAGCGCGCT
This sequence comes from Streptomyces sp. JLBG701, assembly GCF_058544905.1. NCBI lineage: Bacteria > Bacillati > Actinomycetota > Actinomycetes > Kitasatosporales > Streptomycetaceae > Streptomyces > Streptomyces sp. JLBG701. The sequence continues at coordinate 3,672,124 of NZ_CM178588.1, read as the reverse complement.
GGGACAGTCGTACGGCCGCCACGGAAACGTCGGCCACGAGAACCACGATGCCGATGATCAGCAGATAGCCCAGACCTCCGGCTGTCGCGCCGATGATTCCCAGGACGACGGCGACGAGGGCGAGCAGGAGGAAGATCGCCACGACTCGGACACCTCCTTCGGGCCGTGCCGTCGCTCAGCGGCGCGCGAGCTTTCGTTCGCCGTTCGCGCCCGGCTTGTAGGGCATGCCGTAGTACTGGAAGATCGCTTCCTCCTGATCGGCGGGCAGGATGTCGTCCGTGCCGATGGAGGGGGCCTTCTTCACGAGGCTCCTGGGGTGGGAGATCTTGACGTAGTCCGGTCCCAGGAGTGCGTCGTCGAGGGGTACGAAGACCAGGCGCCGGCGAGTCGGGAGCCCGGTCAGTACGGTGGCCACGGCCGGTTCGTCGGTGGCGGTGTCGACGTAGACCGCTTCGAGCACGCCGATCTTGTGCCCCTTCGGGTCCACGACGTCAAAGGTGCGCCACTCGCGGATGTCGGCTGCCTCGATCATGCGCTGTCCCTCCTGATCGGGACACCCGTCGATACGGCTGTGCCAACGACTCCGGCGCGAACACGCCGGAGTCGCCCTTCCGGGCGGCTGCACGTGAGCGTGAGCCAACCCACGATCCATGTTACTGCTGCCAGTCGGCCCAGGCCCGGTGGCGACGGGACCCGTCCGGCACCGAGTGCCGCAGTACCCGGCCCCACATGGACGTGTACTGCCGCCACAGCGGCCCGCTCACGTACGGGATCCCGTGCCGGGCGCAGATCTCGCGCATCCGCGGGGCGATCTCGGCGTAGCGGTTGCTGGGCAGGTCGGGGAAGACGTGGTGTTCGATCTGGTGGCTCAGGTTGCCGGTGAGGACGTGGAGGAGGGGACCGCCCTCGATGTTCGCCGAGCCCTGGATCTGGCGCAGGTACCACTGGCCCCGCGTCTCGCCCTCCAGCTGCTCCTCCTCGTACGAGAAGGTCTGGACGTCGCCCGGGAAGTGGCCGCAGAAGATCACGGTGTGCGCCCAGATGTTGCGGAGCCCGTTCGCGGTGACGTTGCCCAGCAGACAGGGCAGCGCGGACGGGCCCGCGAGGAGGGGGAACAGGACGTAGTCCTTGGCCGCCTGGCGCACGGCCTTGCGGGCCAGGCCGGCCACGTCGCCGAGGAGGGCCCGCACGCTCTTGCGGCCGGACGTGACGGAGTCCGTCTCCAGGTCGTAGAGGGCGATGCCCCACTCGAAGACGGGGGCGAGCAGCGCGTTGTACAGCGGCTGGAGGAGGTGGACCGGGTGCCAGGGCTGGTCCGGGCTCATGCGCAGGATCGTGTAGCCGAGGTCCCGGTCGAGGCCGACGACGTTGGTGTAGGTGTGGTGCAGGTGGTTGTGGGTGTGCTTCCAGGCGTCGGCGGGGGTGAGGAAGTCCCACTCCCAGGTGGTGGAGTGGATCGCCGGGTCGCCCATCCAGTCCCACTGGCCGTGCAGGATGTTGTGGCCCAGCTCCATGTTCTCCAGGATCTTGGCGGTGGTCAGCATCGTGGTGCCCGCGACCCAGGCGGGCGGGAACAGGGATACGGCCAGGGCGGCACGGCCGCCGGTCTCCAGGCCGCGCTGCACGGCGATCACCGTACGGATGTAGTGGGCATCCTCGGCACCACGCGCGGCGACGATCTCGGCGCGGAGGCGGTCCAACTCCTCGCCGAGCAGTGCCGTTTGATCATCGGACGACTCAAGAGGGGGGAGGGGTACGGCAGTTGATGTCATCGCAGGCTCCTTGAGGGGCCTAGAGAGCGAGGGCGAGCGGACCTGCCGCACCGTTGACGCAGGTCTGGATCAACTCGCCGGGTTCACCGTGCAGTTCACCGGTCCGCAGATCGCGGACCCGGCCGTGGACCAGTGGGACGAGGCAGCCGAAGCAGAGCCCCCGGCGGCAGCCGTACGGCATCGCCACACCCGCCGCCTCCCCGGTCTCCAGCAGGGGCACGGACGCGGGCGCGTCGGCCTCGACGCCGCTGTGCTCGAACCTGACCCGGCCGCCCAACGCCTCGGAGTCCTGTGGCCGCACGGGCGTCAGCCGGAAACGCTCCACCCTCAGTCGCTCGCCGGCCCCGGCCCCCGCCCAGTGCCGCTCCAGCGCGTCGAGCAGTCCGTCCGGACCGCAGGCCCAGGTCTCCCGGTCGTACCAGTCGGGGCAGAGCACGCCGATGTGCTCTGGGGCCAGCCGGCCCGCCGTACGGGTGTACCGAGCGTGGACGCTCAGCCAGGGCAACCGGGCCTCCAGCGCGGCCAGTTCGGCACGGAACAGGAACTCGTCCGGGCCGGATGCGCTGTGCAGGAGTACGACGTCGAGGGCGGGCCCGGGGAAGCGGCGGCCCGCGAGGGTGCGCAGCATCCCCGCCACCGGGGTGATGCCGCTGCCCGCCGTCACCATCAGCATCCGCGCCGACGGATCCTCCGGCAGCGTGAACTCGCCCTGTGCCGGGCCGAGTCGGAGCACCGTGCCGGGGTGGGTGTGGTGCACGAGGTGCGGGGAGACCCGGCCGCCGGGTTGCTCCTTGACCGTGATCGTCAGTGTCCGGGCCGGGGGTTCGGGGGGTGAGGTGATCGAGTACGTGCGCCAGTGCCGTACGCCGTCGATCTCCACCCCCACCGGCAGGTACTGTCCGGCCCGGTGCCTGGCCCAGCCGCGCCCGGGACGGATCTCCAGCGTGGCCGCACCGGCGCACTCCGGCCGTATCGCGACCACTCGGCCCGCGGGATGGCGGGCGGACAGCAGCGGGTCGAGCAGGCCGAGGTAGTCGTCCGGAGCGAGGGGACTCGCGAGCGGGCTCAGGAGAGCGTTGGTCAGTGCGCGCAGAACCGGCATGGGAGGGAACCCTTCTCTCACCACAGGGCACACGCTGGGGCCGGGCGCGTCGGTCACGTCACGTACGTCGGCCCCCGGGTGGAGGGCCGCGCCGGTGTCCCGCCAGAGAACCACAGCGACACGGCCCGTGACGGACGCGGAACCAGATTCCGCCACCCCATCCGTCCCTCCTCCCACTCACGCAGTGCGGCACGCGTGATCCCGTCCGACGCACGCGGAACGACCTCGGAAGCAAGGCGTACGCATTCCGCGCCACTCCACCGCACCATGGCCGAATTCGCCCTGCTACCGGGGGTACGAGACCGTTACACGGGGCGCTATCCGCAACCTCTGGGCAGGACTAGGCTGTTCACACAGGCCCCGGCCCCCGGCAGTGACGCTTTGTTCCGCACCGGGGAGGCCCGTCGTGTTCGTTCTGCTTCTCATCCTCATCGTGGTCATGTTCGGCCTCGGCTTCGTCAGCCCCGTCTGGTGGGTGGCCGCGGCCGTGTTGGTCTTCGGTGCCACCCGCTACGGCCGCGATCGTGGCGGGGGCCGGGGCCGTGGCGGCAGTTCCGGACTCGGGGAGTACCGGGACTACGAGAAGCGCCGGGATCGTCAGGAGCGATGGGACCGTCGCTACAGCCGTCAGCACCGGGCGCGCTGGAGGCGCGAGGACCGCCGAGACAGCGAGCGCCTCAAGTGACCTGCGAGGAACAGCTGTTGTTGGATGCTGTGCCGTCGGCCGATGACGCCGACGACATGGCTCTGCTGGCCGAGGTCGTCGAACTGCGCGTAAGGAACGAGCAGTTGGAGCGGGCGCTGGTGAGCCGTGCGGTGATCGACCAGGCACGCGGCATGGTGATGGCGCTGGCACCGTGTTCCGGTGAGCGGGCCTGGGATGTGCTGGTGGACGTGTCGCAGCACTGCAATGTCAAGCTCCGGGACGTGGCCGCGGCCCTGGTCGCCACGACGACGGACGAGGCGCTCCCGGAACCCATACGGCGGGAGCTGCGCCGGGCTATGCGCCGCCTTCACACGACGGCCCGGGGGTGACGCGGCGCGCCTGCGCCGGACGGCACCGGGAGCTGTGGGTCCAACTCCCCGGTGCCTTCGTCCAGGACGGCCGTCGGACGCCCCTGTTGGGTAGCCCGCCTCGTGGAGGCTAAACACCCACCGGAAAAGGGCACGCTCGTGTGCGCGGTGTCCGAGGTTATTCGGGCCGTTGGGTCCGGGCGTTGTGGGCGAGGCCGTCCGGATGTTCCGCCGTGCGTTCTCCGAGGGGAAGAACCATGAGCCGTAGGGCTGTTGGTTCGGGTGGGCGCTTGATCCGGCCCGCCTCCTGCCAGCCCCATGCCTTCAGGGCGGCACCCACCTGGCGGTCGGAGTGCTCCACCAGGGTGACGCCGAGCGAGGCCTGGTGGTCGGCGAGCAGGCGCTCCTGCATCCGACGGGCCAGTCCCTGGGCGTGCCGGTGCGGATGTACGACGGTTTCGAGAATCGCGAAGACATGGCCGGACGCGGTCAGTTGCTCCAGGTTCTGTGGCAGTGGACCTTCGAACCCGTGCCACCAGGAGCCGTCGCGCGGCACCGGGATTCCGAGGACACAGCCGGTCAGGGCCCGCGCCTCGGCGACCAGCATGTCGAATCCCGGCAGCTGTACATCACGTTCCAGGCGACTCAGGAAGTCCTGCCGGCCGCTGAACTCCTCGCCGGGCTCGGTGGTGGAGGACTCCACATACAGATCCGCCAGGTCCTCCCGCATTCCTTCCGCCTGCCAGCGGTTCAGCCGGCGCAGCCGCACCGTGTCCATGGCGGACGGCTCCGGGCCTTCGGGTTCGTGTGGTTGCCGCGAAGTGCGCATGAGGCGCCTCGGTTCAGGAGACCGGCAGATGTGCGGGACTGCCATCGTGGCCGATGAGTGGTACGGCGCCTGGGTCCGGGACGTCTGTATGCAGCATAGCTCCGGATCGGCGCCGCGCCGGGGCCTGTTGGGGGCACGGGGCCACTGGGGCGCCGATGGACGAACGGTGAACGCGTCGACCGGAACCCCGTTTGAACACGTGCTGTCCGGGAACCCGTCGGGTGTGCTTCGGACCGGAGGCACCCCCGTGCGAGCGGCAACCGCTGCTCCCCTGTGTGCCGCGGTCCGCCCGCTCCCACGGTGAGTGACGCCACCGATCGGGGAGACACGCGCCCATGCCGGACGTACGCATGCTGAGCCCAAGAAGCACACGCCCTCACGACCACGCCGACGCGCCGGACACCGACGCCGCGTTCCGCCGTATCGCCGCCCTGCCGGACGGCCCGGAGAGGTCCGCGCTGCGGCAGGAGGTGGTGTGCGCCTGGATGCCGATGGCCACCCGGCTCGCCCGGCGCTTCCGCCACCGCGGCGCGACCCTCGAAGACCTCGACCAGGTCGCCCAACTGGGCCTGGTCAAGGCGGTGTCCCGCTTCGACCCCGCTCTCGGCACCGCCTTCCCGAGCTATGCCATACCGACGATCCTCGGCGAGGTGAGACGGCACTTCCGTGACGACCTCTGGGGCGTGCATGTGCCCCGGCGCGTACAGGAGTTGCGCGGCCGGGTCCGCGCCGCCGGCCATGAGCTCGGCTCCTCGCCGGGCGGCGACCCCTCCGTCCCCGAGATCGCCGCGCACACCGGCCTGACCGAGGCCGACGTACAACTGGGCCAGGGCGCGATGGAGAGCTTCACCGTCCTGTCCATGGACACCGTGGACGGCCGTCTCGAGAACAGCCGTCCCCTGACCGACACCCTCGGCGCGGTGGAACCCGGCTTCGACCTGATCGTCGACCGTGAGGCGCTACGACCACTGCTGCGGGCCCTGCCCGAACGCGAGCGCCAGATCCTGTACATGAGGTTCTTCGGCGAGATGACCCAGGCCCGCATCGGCCTGCAGCTCGGCATCTCGCAGATGCACGTCTCCCGTCTGATCACCCGTACCTGCGCACGCCTGCGTCTCCAGGCGATGGCCGACGTGCACGGTCCGAGAAGGGCGGCGTGACGACGTACCGGATGCATCCCCCAGGTCCCGGGCGCATCTCCCGGAGCGGGTCAGGACAACAGGCCGGGGAGGGGCTCGGAGCCGTCGATGAAGGCTCGCGCCAGGTCGGACAGGCGGCGGTTGTGGGCGCGGGCGTAGCCGCGCAGGGCCGTGAAGGCCTGTTCCATGTCGATGCCCTGGCGTTCGGCGAGTTTGCCCTTGGCCTGTTCGATCAGCACCCGGCTGTTGAGCGCGGTCTGCAGCTGCTCGTTGAGGACTGTGCTGCGATGCGCGGAGCGCTGTTGGAGCAGGCTGATGGTGGCGACGTCGGCCAGGGCCTGGGCGAGGGGCCGGGCGGCCGGGTCGAAGGGGCCCGGGGCGGCGCGGAAGAGGTTCAGGGCGCCGACGACCTCGTCCCGCAGCCGCATCGGCAGGGCCTGGACCGCCCCGTACCCGCTGCGCCGGGCCGCCACCGCGAAACGCGGCCAGCGGGCGGTCTCCGTACCGAGGTCTGCGACGATCACCGGTGTGCCGGTGCGGAAGCAGTCGAGGCAGGGGCCTTCGTCGTTCTGCAGCTGGAAGAGTTCCAGCAACCGTACGCGTTCGTCGGAGGCGGCCATCACGCGCAGTTCGCCGTCGCGGTCGGCGAGCAGCACGCCGGCGGCGCTCACGCCGAGCAGTCCCACGCAGCGGTCGGTGAGCAGGCGCAGGAAGTCGAAGAGGTCGAAGTCGGCGACCAGGTTGTCCGCCAGCTCGACGAAGGTCTTGGCCAGGAGCTGCTGATTCATCGTGTCACCCTCGATGGAGACTAGTCCCGCCTGGAAGGGGCGGGAAGCACGGCACGTTCGTCGGATGGCACCGGTGCGTCAGGTTTCCCCGTCGGTCTGGTCGGTCTGGTCGGTCTGGTCCGGCTCCGGAGAGAAACGGAGCCGGCCGGCCACCACGTCGGCGGCCACGTCGGCGAGTCGGCGTCCCTCCACGAAAGCGTAGGCACGCAGCCGGACGAATGCCTCGTCGATGCCGATATCGGCGCCGAGTTGGACGGTGAGGATGCCGGTGGCCTGGTCGATCTCCGCGCGGTATCCGCCCAGGTCCTCGATGCCGTGCTCCAGCACGGGTGCGCCGGCCGGTGCGCCCGTCTCCTCGATCCGCACGTCGAGCAGGAGCAGCGTCGCGAGGTCGGCGAACGCCAGCGCGTCGGCCAGTTCCTCCGCGTCCAGCACGGTCGGCACGTTGGCGTACAGGTCCAGAACTCCCGGGCTGATCGCCCCCAGCTGCAAGGGGAGCGCGAACACCGCGCGCGCTCCGGCCTCCAGGGCCGCATCCGCGAACACGGCCCAGCGTTCCTGTACTTCAGCGGCCAGCAGATCAGGCGCCAGGACCGCACGGCCCTGTGTGAAGGCGTCCACGCAGGGTCCCTCGCCCAGGGTGAGCTGGAGCTCCTCCAACTGTTCGCTGACGGAGTCGGTGCTGCACAGCGGATGGCTCGCGACGTCCCTGGACATCGCGGACAGCCCGGCCCCGCCGACCGGGAGCGCGACCACGGCCGCCGTACACACGTCCACCACACCGACCCCGGCACCCCGCAGGGCCGCCTGCTCGGCCACCAGCACCTGGATCCTGGCCGACCTGCTCTCGGGCCTCACCCGGCCCACCCGGTCCAGGCATCACGGGCAAGTCCCTCCGGCAGTACGGCAGTTCGTTCCCGCGCAGGCAGTACCAGTACGCGGTCCACCGTGGCGCTGCCCGGCCTCCAGAGGTCTCCGGCGTCCAGCCATCCCCAGGCGCGGAGGGCGGTGAGGGTCGGGCGATCGGCCCGGTCCACCAGGGTGGCGCCGAGCGACGCATGATGGTCGGACAGCAGCCGCTCCTGCAACCGGCGGGCCACGTCCTTGTCCTGCGCGTGCGGGCGGACCAGGATGTCGGAGATCGCGAAGACGCTGCCGGACTCGGTGAGTTGATCGAAGCCGTGCGGCAGCACTCCGTCGAAATCGCGCGACCAGAAGCCGGTGCCGCGCATCGGGGAGCCGAAGGCACATCCCGCCAGGCCGCCCATGTCCGCGACCACCATGGCGAAGCCCGGCCGGCGGATATCGCCGGTGAGCCGGTTCAGGAAGTCCTGGCGGCCGGGAGGGCGGTACCCCCTACGGGCAGACGCCTCGCGGGAGTCCACGTACAGATCCGCCAGATCCCCGCTCAGATCCTGCGCCTGCCAACGGTTCACCCGACGCAACAGGACCGCGTCCTTGGTGGCCGACTCGCTCCGACGAGGGTCTCGGGGCTGCCCCTGCCTGGGCCGGGCCGTCACCGCGCATCCCCCGAGTGCGGTCGCAGGGTCCCGCGGGCCTCGGTGATCAGTGTTCGTTGCCTGCGGTCATGGCGGTACACGGTGAGCTGTGGGAGGGACATGACGCCTCGGTTCTGAGGTTCATCCGGCAGCGGAAGCGGAGCAACGGCAAGCCGCCGGGGTCCGGGACGTCCTGACAGCAGCATAGTCCTCCACCTGGCCCGACGGACGGCCCGAAGCCCGCGGGATCAGCAGACCAGGGACCGGCTCAGCGGGCCCGAGCGCAGATGACGGCCGCGGGGTTCGGCGTCCGTCAGCCGGCCGGCCTCGACGACGGGACGGCCGCCCACCACGACGGTCTCCGGCCAGCCGGTGACCGGCATGCCCTCGTACGGCGTGTAGTCCGTGGCCATGTGCAGGCCGGTGCTGCGGACGGTCCGGGTGGCCGCGGGGTCCCAGATCGCCAGGTCCGCGTCCGAGCCGGGCGCGATGACTCCCTTACGGGGGTAAAGGCCGTTGAGCCTGGCCGGGTTGGCGCACATCAACTCGACGAAGCGGCCCGCCGGCAGGCCGCCCTTGACCACCAACTCGCTGAAGATCACCGGCATACGGGTCTCCACTCCCGGCAGACCGTTGGGCATCGCCCGTACGTCGTGGCTCACCGACTCCTTCTGGGCCATGTCGTAGCAGCAGTGGTCGCTGCCGATGGTGGCGACCTGACCCATCAGCGCGCGTGAGCGCAGCCCGGTGACGGTGTCGGCGGCGCGCAGCGGGGGACAGCACACGAACCGCTCCGGATGCGGACCCTCGTACGCCGTGTCGTCCAGGACGAGATGGTGGGCGACGGTCTCGGTGAAGGCGCGCACCCCACGGCCGCGGGCGCGCGCCACCAGGTCGACGGCCTCGGGCGTGGACTGGTGGACGAAGTACACGGGGGCAGAGACCGACTCGGCGATGGCGAGGATCTCGGCGACCGAGGCGTTCTCGGCCAACTCCGGCCTGGTGTCGGCGTGGTGGCAGGCGCTGATCGCCCCGGCCGCCTCACCGCGCTCCTGTGTGTCCGCGATGATGTGGTCGGCCTCGCAGTGGATGACCACCATGCCGCCCAGGTCCCGCAGCGTGGTCATCACGTTGAGGATGGTCTTCTCGTCGGCCATGGTCTCGCCGCGGTAGGTGGTGAACATCTTCACCGTGACGATGCCGTCGGACGTCAGCGAGCGCAGCTGCTCCGGCACGGTGTCGTCCCACTCGACCACGCAGGCGTGCAGCGCGCTGTCGCACAACCCCTGTGCCGCCTTGGCGCGTTGGGTCGCGGCGACGTCGGCCGGGTTCTCGCCGGGGCGCGGGATGGCGAAGTCCACGATCGTGGTCGTACCGCCGAACACGGCCGCCGTGGTGGCCTGGCGGTAGTCGTCGAGGGAGGTGAAGTCCCCCGAGGTGAAGCCGACATGGCAGTGCGGGTCCACGCCGCCGGGCAGGACGAGGCGGCCGACGGCGTCTATCTCGGTGATGCCGGGTGGCTGCGCGGCACGGTACGCGCCCGGTTCCACCACCCCCAGGACCTTTCCGCCGCCCACCAGGACGTCCGCGGGGCCCTGCCAGTCGGCGTTGACCACGGTGCCGCCTCGGACGACGAGGTCGATCGGTTCGGGGTGGGACATGGTTGCCTCCAACAGATCGGTACAGAGCAGGAGTTGGGGTGTCAGAGGGTGGCGAGGTAGGCGTGCCAGCCGCCGTGGGCGGTGATGTCGACGACGCCGGGGGCCGTCAGCGCGGAGGCGCGCATGCGCATCGAGAAGGAGCCCGTGCCGTCCGCCAGGGCGATGACGCCCAGTTCGAGCTCCGGCGGCTCCTCGGGCAGCAGCTTCTCGCGGAGCACCTCGTAACTGACCTCGTACACCTCGCCGTTGATCGCCGCGCCGCCCTCCGCGACCGGGTGCAGGCCGGGGAACTCGTCGCGCACGGAGAAGAAGCGGTACGTGGATGCCGTGCGGGCGGGGCCGAGCAGGCGGGCGTCGCTCAGGGCGTGGTTGAGGGTGCCTCCGGACATCGCCTGGCCGTTGACGAACATCTTCAGAGTGGTCATGGTGCGGGGGCCTTTCGAGGAGCGGGAATGGTGACGTGGTGCAGCAGGCGCCCGGGGCCCAGGTCGTCCACCGGGTCGGCCGGGGGTTCACCTGCGATCTGGCGGGCCAGCGTGTCGCCCCACACCGGGGCGAGGGTGAACGCGTAGGTGCCGCCCGCGACGAAGAACCCGGGGTGGCCGGGGACCTCGCCGACCACCGGCATCTCGTCCGGGGTCGCGGCCAGCGGTCCGGCCCACATGCGCAGCAGCCGCAGATCCCCGAGGAACGGCAGGATGCGCCCGGCCTGGGCGAGGTTGCCGGCCATGCTGGGCACACTGACGGTGCTGCGGCCCGCCATGTCCAGCTCGCCGGCCGGCCAGCCGCCGCCGATCAGCAGGTTGCCGGCGCTGACCTGCTTGACCGACATGCCCTCGCCGATGTGCTGGACCAGGTGGTGCATGACCGGCGGGACCCGCACGGTCACATGCATCTGGATCGCGACCGGGGACATCTGTATCCCCACCCCGGCGAGTGCGGAGATCTCGGTGATCCACGGTCCGGCCACATTGACGACGACGGGCGCGGTCCAACTCCGGTCGCCCGAGAGCACCTTGTAGTCATCGCCGACCCGCTGGATGCCGGTCACCGGGGTGAAGGCGTGCAGTTCGGCGCCGAGACGGCGGGCGGCGGCCAGATAGGCGGGGGTGATCAGCAGCGGGTTGGCGTAGCCGTCGAGGGGGCACCAACTGGCGGCGCGTACACGGTCGGACAGCAACGGCAGCTGCTTGCGGGCCTCGTCGCCGGTGAGCACCTCGGTGGGGATGCCCGCCCGCCGCTCCCACCCGTGCTTCTCCCTCAACTCCTCTTCCTGTACGGCGGTTTCGGCGACCATGAAGCCACCGCCGCGCCGCAACTCCACATCGGCGCCGAGCCGTTCCTCGATCTGCGCCCAGTGGTCCGACGCCCGCCGTTGCAGCGGCAGCAGACGGGCGCTGTCGACCGGGACCTCCTGACCGGGGCGGCGGGTGTGGATGGCCTGGATGTGGAGGTTGCCCGCGGTGGTGCCGGAGCCTTCCCTGTTGGGGGCGCCGCGCTCCAACACCACTACGCGATAACCGCGTTCGGCGAGATGGAAGGCGGTACTGGCGCCGAGGATGCCGGCGCCGATGACGATGACATCTGGCTGGGTCACCGGACCTCCTGCCCTTGGACTCCTTCGACCGTGGTGGCCATGGGCAGCGGCCGTATCGGCATACGGGCCGCGAAGCACTCCGCCTCACCCCGCCCGGCCAACGCCGCGACGATGTGGCCGCATTCGCGCCCCTGGCAGGGGCCCATGCCGGCGCGGGTGGCGGCCTTTGTGCCGTGCAGGTCGTTCCAGCCGGTGTCGACGGCCTCACGGACCTCTCCGGCGGTGACGCCCTCGCAGCGGCAGACCTGGGTGGTGTCGGGGATGTCGGCCAGGGACGGGAGCGGGTAGAGGCGGTCGGCCAGTGCCGCGAAACGGTCCAGGGCGCGGGCCCGGCGGCGCAGTGCCGCCACCCGAGAGGGCTCCCTGCGGCCGGGTGTCAGGCGGCGCAGGATCGCGTGGGCGGCGAGCTCTCCCCGTACGCCTGCCGCGTGCACGCCCGCGATACCGGCGCAGTCCCCGGCGACGTACAGCCCGTCCACCGAGGTCGCGCCGTCCACGTCCACGACCGGGAGTTGCTCCGTGCCTGTCGGATCCGCCCGGGTACGGCAGCCCAACAGCCGGGGTAGTTCGGTGCTGGGGCGGAAGCCGAAGCCCACGCACAGGGCGTCGGTCTCGACTCGGCGGACGCTGCCGTCAGCGCCGGCGATGTCCACGGCGGTGACCTGGGTGTCTCCGTATGCCTCCACCACGCGCGCGCCCTGTTCGACGCGCACGCCGTGCCGGGCGAGGGTGAGCAGATAGCGGGCGGCCTCCGCGAGCCGCGCCGGCTGCCGCAGCGCGCCGCCGATCGAGGAAACCCCGGGCCGGTACGGGTGGTTCAGCTCGACCAGCGCCTCGATCCGGGCGCCCACCTCAAGCAGCGCGCAGGCGACCGGGAGCAGGAACGGGCCGGTCCCGGCCAGGACGACCCGGCTGCCCACGGGAACCCGGTCCATGGTGGCCAGGTGCAGGGCGAACCCGGGGGTGACCACGCCAGGCAGTGTCCAGCCGGGGAAGGGCAGGGAGCGTTCGTACGCGCCCGTGGCGGCGAGTGTGGCCCGGGTGTTGATGCGGCCGAGGGCACCCGTGTGGACGTCGGAGGTGAAGAGGGTGCGGCCGGCGTTCTCGGCGCCCCAGACCAGGGTGCCGGTGCGGCAGTCGACCCCGGCGGCCCGCACCTGGCGGATCAGTTCGGTGCCGCGCGGGCGGAAGTCGCCGAAGGCGGCGGCGAGTTGCTCGGCCCGGCGCTTGTAGTACTGGCCGCCCAGGGCGTCGGACTCGTCGAGCAGTACGACGCTCAGCCCGCCCCGGGCCAGGACCAGCGCCGCGTGCAGTCCGGCGGGCCCGCCGCCGACCACCGCGACGTCCGCCTCCGACTCCTCGATGACGTCAGCCATCTGTCGCCGTCCGGATGTCCATGCCGTCGGTGACGTGCGCGGTGCAACTCCGGGAGCCAGGGCGGCCGTTGATGGTCACCTCGCACTCCATGCAGACGCCCATCCCGCAGAACGGGCCGCGCAGCTGACCGTTGACCGGGTTGCGGCGCAGCGGCCAGATACCGGCCGCGACCAGCACGGCGGTCACGGACTGGCCCGCCCAGGCCTGGCCGGCGGTGCCGTCGATGGTCACCGTGACTGTCTCCGGTGGGGGGTTGGTGCTCATGGCTGTGCTCACAGGGCTCAAGAGGGGTGGGGGGTTCAGAGGATCCGGTCCAGGAACTGGCGGGTGCGTTCGTGTTCCGGTGCGGAGAAGAAGAGGTCCGGGGACTTGTCCTCCACCACCTGGCCGTCGGCGATGAACACCACCCGGTCGGCCGCCGCTCGGGCGAAGCCCATCTCATGGCTGACGACGATCATGGTCATGCCCTCCTCGCGGAGCCGGATCATGACGTCGAGGACCTCTCCGACCATCTCCGGGTCGAGTGCCGAGGTGGGTTCGTCGAAGAGCAGCAGTTCCGGGCGCATGGCCAGGGCGCGGGCGATGGCCACCCGTTGCTGCTGGCCGCCGGAGAGCTGGGCGGGGTAGGAGCCGGTCTTGTCGGCGAGGCCCACCATCGCCAGCAACTCGCTTGCCGCGAGGCGTGCTTCGGCCTTGGAGACGCCGTTCACGTGCACGGGGCCGGATGCCACGTTGTCCTGCGCGGTCATGTTCGGGAACAGGTTGAACTGCTGGAACACCATGCCGGTACGCCGCCGTTGGACGGCGATCCGCCGTTCCCGCAGGGCGCCCCGATCGCCGTAGCCGATCCGCTCGCCGCAGATGCTGACGGTGCCCGAGTCGGGGGTCTCCAGGTGGTTGAGGGTGCGCAGGAAGGTGCTCTTGCCGCCGCCCGACGGGCCCAGGACGAGGACGACTTCCCCCCGCCGGACGGTCAGGTCGATGCCCTTGAGGACCTCGACGTCGCCGTACGACTTGCGGACCTGGCGCGCTTCGACGACCGTCTCGATGCTCATCGGGTCTCCATTTCGAGGGCCGGTACGGCAGCGCTCTTGATACGGCGGCCGGCGCTCGGCCCGGTCTGGTGGCCGCGGCCGACCCGGATCTCCAGCCACCGCTGGACCAGGCCCCACAGGGTGGTCATCGCGAGGTAGTACAGGGCCGCCGCGGTGAGGCCCTCCAGGACCCGGAAGTTGGTCTGGACGGCGAACTGGGTGCGGCGCAGCAGCTCTTCGACGGAGATCACTGAGACGAGCGTGGTCGTCTTGAGCAGGCCGTTGAAGCTGTTGCCGAGCGGCGGGACCATCACCCGCAGCGCCTGCGGCATGACCACCACCCGGAACACCTTCCAGGGCGGCATGCCCAGCGCGCGGGCGGCCTCGGACTGGCCGCGCGGGACCGACAGCACCCCGGCGCGGACGATCTCCGAGAGGTACGCCGCCTCGTTGAGGACCAGACCGGTCAGGGCCGCGCTGATCACGCCGAGGCGCAGGCCCAGCTGGGGCAACCCCGTGTAGATGATGACCAGTTGGACCAGCAGGGGGGTGCCGCGCATCAGCCACACGTAGAAGCCCGTGACCGCCCGGACCGGTGCGAGGCGGGACGCTCTGCCGAGCGCCACGAGCACGGCGAGCGGAAGGGCGAGCGCCATGCTGACCGTGGTCAGCCAGATCGTCGTCCAGGCTCCCTGAACGAGCTGGGGGTTGCTGAGGAAGGAGAAGAAGGCATCCCAGGACCACATGGCTCTCGCCCTTCGATCGCTACTTCGCGCTGATCGCGCCGGTGGTCACCTTGAGGTCGCCGGTGTAGGCCGTGACGCCGTACTTCTTGAACAACGTGGCCAAGTAGCCGTTGTCCCGAAGGGTGTTGAGCGCGTCCGCGACCGCCTCGGCGGGCTTGTCCTTGCCGAAGCCGAGGGCGAGCGGGGCGGGGTTCATGCCCTTGACCGCCGTCTCGAAGCGGCCGTCCTTCTGGTAGTAGCTCGTCACCGACTCGACGATGGCCACTCCCTCGACCTGGCCCGCGGACAGTGCCTGGTAGGCGTCGGCGGTGGTCGTGAAGGAGCGGATGGTGATCTGCGACTTCCCGGCGGCCTTCAGTTCCTTGTTCAGCGCGGTGAGGGTGTCGAACTCGTAGCCCGGGGCCTCCACGGCGATGGTCTTGCCGGACAGGTCGTCCTCGGAGGTGATCTTCTTCGGGTTGCCCTTGGCGACGGAGACGGAGACGCCCTGGATCTCGTACGGGACGAGCTTGATGGTCTCGGCGCGCTCCGGGGTGTAGAACATGCCGGTGTCGATCATGTCCCAGCGGCCCGACTGGACGCCGGGGATCTGCGCGTCGAAGGGGATGTTGACGAACTTCGGGGTGAGACAGAGCAGTTGGGCTATCTCGTTGCCGAGGTCCACCCGCATGCCGACGATCTTGTTGGAGTCGTCCAGGTACTGCATGGGAGGCAGGGTCGCGTTGGTCGAGATCGTCAACGTGCCCGCCGTGACCAGGTCCGACTTGGCCACCTTGGGCGTGCAGCCGGTCGGGGACGCGGCGGCGGACGACGAGGACGAGTCCTCGCTGCCGCAGGCCGTCACCGTCAGAAGCAGGGCGGCGGCGGAGGAGGCCGCGATGAGAAGTCTGCGCACGGTCGGTTCACCTTTTTCCGGTGCTGGTGGAACAGGGGTGCAGCCCGGCCTCGTCGAGCGACTCGGACAGACCGAGCAGCGCGGACGGGTCCTCCAGGGGGAGCAGTGGGGGGCGTACATGCCCTCCGGGCTGCCCGAGCAGCCGCATGGCGGCTTTGAGCTGCGAGGTGGGTGAGGCGAACCGTGAGCTGTAGTCGTCGTTGACGAGCAGGTTCACAAGCCGTTCGTAGCGTGCGGACCATTCCCGGGCCCGGTCGAGGTCACCGGCCCAGTAGGCCTCGTAGAAGGGGACGGCGAACGGCGCGCCGAGGCCGCCGCCGTCGATGTTTCCGGCGCCGCCGAACTCGGCCATGACGGCCATGCCCCGGCGGTGGATGAAGCGGCCGAAGACCTGGACCTTCCCGGCCAGGGCGGCGCAGGTGTCCGCGACCTTCAACTCGTCGCCGGAGCTGTCCTTGACGGCCACCACGGTGTCCAGTTCGGCCAGCCTGGCCAGGGTGTCGACGCTGATGTCGACGGCGGTGCCACGCGGCCAGTTGTAAACCATGAGCGGCAGGTCGACCGCCCCGGCGAGGGAGGCGTAGAAAGCGTGGATCTCGTCCTGGCTCGGATGGACGTAGGGCGGCGGGGTGGTGAGGATGCCGTCCGCGCCGATCGAGCGGGCGTGTTCGCCGTACCGGGCGGACTCGGCCGCGGTGTACGCGCCGCAGCCGATCACCACCGGTATCTGTCCGGAGAGTTCGGCGACCGCGATCTCGGCGACCCGGTGGCGCTCCTCGGGGGTCTGGGAGAACCACTCGCCGGTCGTGCCGTTCACCAGGACCCCGTGGACGCCGTGTTCGGCGTACAGCGCGAGCAGTGCCCGCCAGGCGTCCTCGTCGAGGGAGCCGTCGGCGGCGAAGGGGGTGGGGGCGGCGGGCCAGTAGCCGCGCCAGGGGACGGCACTCGAAGTCGTCATGCTGTGCTCCGTGTGGGATCGATTGCACAGCACGGTGGCAGCGGAAATGGGCGGAGGTCAATGTCGTTCTGGCTGGAAACTGCTTGTGAAACGCATTGTTTACGCCACTGACTTCACCGGATCTGCCATCATGGCGATCTCGACTCCGCGTGTGAGCAGGGTCGTATGGGATCGATTTCATGATCGGATCAGATCGGATCGGGGGTGGGCCGGTGGCAGTCACCTTGGACGAGGTGGCCGAGGCGGCGGGGGTCTCGAAGAGCACGGCCTCGCGGGTGCTCAGCGGGTCGAGCCGGGTCAGCGACCGGACGAAGCGGGCGGTGCAGTCGGCGGCGGAACGGCTCGGGTACCGGCCGAACCGGATCGCCAGCGGACTGCGCACGCGGCGCAGCAACCTGGTCGGGCTGGTGATAACCAACCTGGTCAACGCCTCGTTCCACGTCATCACCGAGGTGCTTCAGCAGCGACTGGACGAGCGCGGCTACCAGGTGCTGCTGTGCGTCACGGACGCGGATCCGGCGCGCGAGGCCCGTTACCTGGACATGCTGCTCGACCACCGGGTCGACGGGCTGATCATCGTGGGCACCGGGGACAACACCGAGATGGTCCGGCAGGTGGGGGCGGCCGGCATCCCGGTGGTCAACCTGATGCGCACACCCGAGAACGTGCCCGGCGACTCCGTGATGGCCGCCGACCGGGAGGGCGCCGAGCTGGCCGTCCAGCATCTGCTCGGGCTAGGCCACCGGCGCATCGCCTTCATCGGCGGGCCCGCGCACATCGACTCCGGACGCGACCGTTACGCCGGGTTCGCCGCGGCCCTCGCCGCCGCCGGGCTCGAACCCGATCCCGACCTGTGCGCGCGGGGGCCGTACACCATGGCGTTCGGTGCGGAGGCGGCCCGGCGGGTGATGGGCGCGGAGCGCCCGCCCACCGCGCTGTACAGCGCCAACCACGAGGCGACGTTCGGGACCCTCGGGGCGCTGGTCCAACTCGGGGTCCGGGTGCCGGAGCAGCTCTCCCTCGTGTGCCACGAGGAGGCCCCCTGGTTCTCGTACTGGCACCCGCCGATCACCGTCGTCGACAACGGCGCCCGCGACCTCGGAGAGCTCGCCGCGGAGCAACTGCTGCGCCGCATCGACAGCCGGCCCGACAACGACGGGCCCGGTCCAGAGAGCGCCGGGCGGCTCATCCGCGTCGGCTCCCGGCTGGTGGTACGCAGCTCGACGGCGGCCCCGGGTCGGCCGGGGTGATGGCCGGTTCCTCCGGAGACCGTGGTCTTCGCCGGCCATCACTGTCAGGGCAGGAGCCCCAGCACGTCCGCCAAGCCGCGCTCACCGGTGCGGTGTTCCGCCGGGAGGATGTAGGTGCGTAGACCGCAGGCGGCCGCGCCGCCGTCGCGGAGTGGGTTGTCGCCGACCATGAGGGTGGCGCGGGGGTCGGCGCCGAGGTCCGCGCAGGCTTTGAGGAACAGCTGGGGGTCCGGCTTTTCGCGGCCCTGCTCGTAGGAGATGACGGACGTGTCGATCAAGGCGTCCAGCCCGTGGTGGGCGAGGTGGATGCGCAGGTCCCAGGCGAAGTCGCTGACGATCGCGATGCGCAGTCCGCGTTCGCGCAGGGCGCCCAGGACCGGCTCGGTGTCGGGGTAGGGGATCCACGCGTCCGGGGCGGTGAGCTCCCCGTAGGCCTCCTCCTCCGCGCCACGCAGGAAGTCCACCTGCTCCCACCAGGCCTGCATGGCGCGGCGGTGCCGGCCGGAGGAGAGATCCCGGCCCTCCTGCTCGGCGACCACGGAGGGCAGCCGGAAGGCGGCCCTCAACTGGTCGGAGATCTCGGCCACCGCGCCGGGCTCGTCCAGCAGGGCAAGGCGGCCGGCGGCGGCGCCGACCCGGCGCAGCCAGGTCTCCAGGTCGATCATCTGGAAGAGGGTGTTGCTGAAGTCGAACAGGACGGCCTGGACCGGGGGCACGGGCGCGGCCATCTCGACGTCGCTGGGGCGGTAGGTGCTCGGTGTCTCGAACAGGGTGTGGATCACGGGGAGGACTCTTCGGATTCGACCGACTCGACCGACTCGACCGACTCGGCGGGCTCGATGGTCTCTACGGTTTCGACGGGGACTCCGAGGCCGCGTATGGCCGCGAGTTCCGCGTCGGAGATGCCAGTGTCGGTGATGACGGCGTGGTAGTCGGCCACGGTGCCGTAGGCATACGTGGCGGTCTTGCCGAACTTCGTGTGGTCCGCGAGGAGCAGCGCTTGTTCGGCGGAGGCGAGCATGGCCAGCTTCACCTCGACGTAGTCGTTCAGGGGGTGGAAGAGGCGGCCTTCCAGGACGGCGGTGGCCGACATCAGGGCGAGGTCGGCGCGGATCCGGGACAGGGCGCGGGTGACGGTGGGGCCGGTGCAGGAGTTGAAGTCGCCCCGGTAGTGGCCGCCCAGCAGCGTGACGCTCACGCCGGGCGCGGAACCCAGGCGCTGCGCGAGGCCTACGGAGTTCGTGACGACGTGCAGCTGATCCAGCTCGGCCAGCGCCGGGACCAGGGGGAACAGGGTCGTCGAGTCGTCCATGAGCACCGTGCTGCCCGGCCTGATCCGACCGGCGACGGCCGCGCACAGCGCGTGCTTGGCCGCGAGGGCGCTGTTCTCACGGAAGCGGGTGGCCGTCTCCATGGTGAGGGCGGGGAAGGCGACGGCCCGCCCGCGCTCCTTGCGCAGCAGGTGGCGCCCGGCGAGGTCGTCCAGGTCCCGGTGCATGGTCATCAGGCTGACGTCGAAGTGCCGGGCGAGGTCGTCGATGCGGGTCTCGCCGTGTTCGGCGACGTACCGCAGCACGGCCTGGCGCCGATCCTCGACGGCAGCCTGTGACAGTCGCGTACGGGCGGTCACAGCGCCCTCCCTTCCCGGTCGCTCCGGTCTCGAAGTTTCCCACACGGGCCGGTGGGGGCAGGGCGCTGTCCGGCGCGCGGGCCTACGGAGCGCCCACGGTGACCAGCACCTTGACCTGCTCGGGGTCGACGGATGCGGCGAAGGCCTTGGCGGCGTCCTCCAGCGGATAGGTGGCGGTGACGATCTCGGCCGTGTTGATGGCGCCCGAAGCGATCAGGGACATCGCGATGCGGTAGTCGTCCCCGGTGTACATCAGGGTTCCCTCGATGCGGATCTCCCGGTCCTGGACCAGGTCGAGGCGGACGGGGGTGGTCCCCGCGGCTCCCACGCCGACGACGATGACCGTGCCGCCCTTGGCGACCAGGTCGATGGCCTGGGCCATGGACCGCTCGCGTGCCACGCAGTCGAAGACCACGTCGACCGGACCGCCGAGCGCCGCATGCGCCTGCTCGACCAGGTCGCCGGCGTCGGCGGGCAGAGCCGCGTCGGCGCCGAGGCGCAGAGCGCGGTCCCGCTTGGCGTCCAGCAGGTCGGTGACGGCGATCTTCGCGGCGCCCGCGTGCCGGGCGGCGGCGAGGACGAGCAGTCCGATGGGCCCGGCGCCGAGGACGACGACCGTACGTCCGGTGAGGTCCCCGGCCTTCGCCACGGCGTGCACCGGGGTGGCCAGGGGCTCGACGAGGGCGGCCTCGATGTCGGTCATGCCCTCGGGGACACGGTGGACGCGGTCGGCCGGGATGGTGAACAGGTCGGTCATCGCGCCGGGCGTCTGGCAGCCGAAGACCTTCAGTTCCTGGCAGATGTTGTAGCGGCCGGAGAGGCACTGGGGGCAGTGGCCGCAGTACAGGTTGGGTTCGATGATCACCCGGTCGCCGGCCGCGAAGTCCTCGGCCCCCTTCCCGGCAGCGGCGACGACGCCGACCGCCTCGTGACCGGGACGGTAGGGCAGGTCGATGAAGGGATGGTGCCCGGCCGCCGCATGCGTGTCGGAGCCGCACACGCCAACGACCGTGGTGCGTATGAGGAGTTCGTCGTCCCCGGGGACGGGGGCGGACACCTCCTCAAGGGTGATGTCGTCGAGGGAGCGGACGAGAACGCGGCGAATCTGCTCGGTCATGGTGACGGGTTCCGTTCGGTGGGGGGGTGTTCACGCGGTGGTGGCGCGGCTGGGCTGGATCTTGCGACTGATACCGGCCAACGGGTCAGGGCTGCCCACACGGGCGGACGTTGCGGGCCGTCCCAGGAGGCCCGCCCTCACTTCACCGCCCCCAACGACAGCCCCCGCACCAACTTGTCCTGCGCCGCGAACCCGGCGATCAGCACCGGCAGCGACACCAACGTGGCCGCCGCGCACAACCGCGCAAGGAACAGCCCCTCGTTGGTGATGAACCCGACCAGGAACACCGGCGCGGTGGACGCCTGGGTCGCGGTGAGGTTCACGGCGAACATGAACTCGTTCCAGCTGAAGATGAAGCAGATCAGCGAGGTGGCAGCGAGTCCGGGCATGGCGACGGGTGCGACGACCCGCCACAGCACGGTGAACAGGTTGGCGCCGTCGACCTCGGCCGCCTCCAGGATCTCTTTCGGGACCTCGGCGAGGAAGGAGCGCATCATCCACACCGCGATCGGGAGGTTCATGGCGGTGTAGAGGACGATCAGCGTCCACACGTTGTCCAGCATCCCGGCGTCCTTGACGATCAGGTACACCGGCAGCAGGGCCGCGATGGCCGGGAGGAACTTCGTCGACAGGAAGAAGAACATCACGTCGGTCCACTTCTCGACCGGCTTGATGGACAGCGCGTACGCCGCCGGTACCGCGAGGGCGAGCACCAGGATCGTCGAGATGATGCTGGCCATGGCCGAGTTGAGGAGGAAGGGGGTGATGTCCCGGCTGAACAGCAGCTTGTACTGGTCGAACGTGACGGGGGCGAAGGGGGTCGGCGGGTTGGTGGCCGCGTCGGCCTCCTGGTGGAAGGAGGTGAGGACCATCCACGCCACCGGCGCGAAGAACGCCAGCGTGGCCAGCCAGGCGACGAACGTCCACAGCGGCGACAGCTTGGGCGCACCGCCCTGGTCGTCGGGGCGGCGGCGCAGGAGCTTCCCGAGCCTCGACCCGGGAGCGGCGATGGTTGCGTGAGTCATCGGGAAACCTCCTCGCGGAACAGCGACGCGATGGTGCGCAGCGCGAAGGTCGCGATCACGATCGAGCCGAGGACGACGACGACACCGGCGGCGGCCGCCTCGCCGTACTCGTACTTGCGGAACATGGTCAGGTAGATCTCGTAGGGCAGGTTGGTCGTCTGTGAGCCGGGGCCGCCCTGGGTGATGGTGTAGACCGCGTCGAAGGTCTGCACGACGTAGATCGTGCCGAGCAGGACGCCCAGCTCGATGTACTGGCGCAGGTGCGGAAGCGTGATGAAACGGAAAGTCGCCATCGCCGACGCCCCGTCCATGCGGGCCGCCTCCAGGACGTCACCGGGCTGCGCCTGCAGGCCGGCCAGGAGGATAAGCATCATGAACGGGGTCCACTGCCAGACCAGCGAGATGACGACGGCGGGCATCGGGTACGACGAGATCCAGTCGACCGTGGGGCCGTTCTCCGCGCCGAAGAACCTGTATACGGCGTTGAGGGTGCCGTTGAGCAGGCCGTAGTCGGGGTTGTAGATGGCGTGCTTCCACAGCAGCGCCGCCGCGACCGGCATGACCAGGAACGGTGCGATGAGCATCGTCCGCGCGAGGCCGCGGCCGACGAACCGGCGGTCGAGCAGCATGGCCAGGCCGAGGCCGAGGATCACGCTGATGAGCACCACCGACGCGGTGAGTACGACGGTGTTGAGCACCGCCGTGCGCAGCCGCTCGTCGGTGAAGACGAACTTGAAGTTGGACAGGCCGACGAAGTGGCGGTCGCCCGGCTTGAGGATGTTCCACTGGAAGGTGGAGATCACCAGCGTTGCCACGAAGGGCAGTTGGGTGACGATGATGGTGAAGATCAGCGCCGGCAGCAGCGGGATACGGCGCCGCCATTTGCTGATGCCCGAGGGCATGCGGTGGCGGGCGGGCGGTGGTGCGGTCTTGGGGGGTGCGGTGAGCGTGGTCATGGATGGTTCCTCTGCCGGTGACAACCGGAGTCGGGGAAGCGGTGCCCGGCCGGCGTCGCGGCCGGCCGGGCACTGAAGGTCACTTCTGGTAGGTCTTGGCGACTTCCTCGGCGAGCTTCTGGCCGTCGTCGAGTGCCTTGTCCACGCTGGTCTTGCCGGCGATGGCGGCGGAGATCTCCTGGGTGACCTTGGTGCCCAGGTCCTGGAACTCGGGGATGGCCACGTACTGGATGCCCACGGTCGGCCTCGGCTGGACGCCCGGGTTGGCCGGGTCGGCTCCCTCGATGGACTTCAGGGTGATGTCACCGAAGGAAGCGGCGGCCTTCTTGTACTCCGGGAGCTCGTAGGTGCTGGCCCGCTTGCCGGCCGGGACGCGCGACCAGCCGAGCTTCTCGCCGACGAGGCTCTCGTACTTCTTGCTGGAGGCCCACAGCATGAACTGCGAGGCGGCGTCGGCGTTCTTCGTGGTCTTCGGCATGGCCCACGACCAGGCCCACAGCCAGCCGCTGCTGTCCGTCTCGACGGTCGGGGCGTACGCGTAGCCGACGTCACCGGCGATCTTGCTGGAGGCGGGGTCCTCCAGGGATCCGGCGGCGCTGGTCGCGTCGTACCACATCGCGACCTTCTTCTGGCTCAGCGCGTTCAGACACTCGGTGAACCCGGCCTGCGGGGCGCCGGACTCGCCGTGCTCCTTGACGAGGTTGACGTAGAACTCGGTGGCCTTCTTGAAGCCGCCGGTGTTGACCTGCGCCTTCCAGTCCTTGGTGAACCAGGTGCCGCCGAAGGTGTTGACCATGGAGGTCAGCGGCGCACCCAGCTCGCCCCAGCCGGCCAGACCGCGCAGGCAGATGCCCTTCATGCCGGGCTCGGCGCCGTCGACCTTGGCCGCGATGTCGGCGATCTGCTGCCAGGTCGGGTGCTCGGGCACGGTGATGCCCTTCGCCTTCATGACGCTCTTGTTGTACATGAGCATCGAGGACTCGCCGTAGAACGGCAGGGCGTAGAGCTTGCCGTCCGAGCCGGTTAGCGACTGGACCATCGGCTTGAGCAGGTCGGCCTTGTCGAAGCTGGTGTCCTTGTCGGCGTAGGAGCCGAGCTCGTGCAGCCAGCCGTTCTTCTCCCAGATCGGCACCTCGTAGGCGCCGATGGTGGCCACGTCGTACTGGCCGGCCTGGGTGGCGATGTCCTGGGTGACTTTGTCGCGCAGCTCGTTCTCGGGAAGGATCGTGAAGTTGACCTTGATACCGGTGTCCTTCGTGAACGTGCTCTTGGTCAGCTTCGCGATGTCCTCCATCTGCGGGTTGCCGACCATCAGGACGTTGATGCTCTTGCCCCCGTCCGAGGACCCGCCGGCTCCGGCTCCGGAACAGGCGGTGGCGAGGAGGGCGGTGGCGGCGGCGCCGGCTATGAGGGCGTATCTGGTCGATCGCATGTGACGGGGGACCTCTCGTGCGGGATGCGTCCCTGGGGGGTCGGGCGCGTTTCGATGGCCGAATTATTATCAGGAGAGTGCGCCGTTGTTAACACATCTTGCGAGAAAAGTTCTCAGAAGTTATCGCTAAGTCGTCTCGTCAAGCGTGATCCGCCGTACGAGCCTCAGGCCTCCGGCGCGTCCAGCCGGGCCCAGACCGGTCCGAGCGCCTCCAGCGCCTCCCGGTACACCTCGTACGCCTCGTCGAGTACGGCGACCCGGTCGGGGCGGGGTTCGTGGCGTCTGAGCACGGCGGCTTCGGCCCGCGGGTCCGTCACGTCGTCGAGCAGACCCACGGCGGTGGCGGCGAGCAGAGCCGCGCCCCGGGCGGCGCTCTGCTCCACGTCGGTCACCACCACCGGCCGCCGCAGGGCGTCGGCGAACATCTGGCTCCACACCTCGCTGTGCGCGGCGCCGCCGGTCAGCCGGGCCGCCGCCTCGCTGACCGGCAGCTTCGAGCAGAGCGCGTCGACGTGCCAGCGGTGATTGAGTACGACGCCCTCCATCAGGGCCCGCAGCAGATGGCCGCGGCCGTGCCAGCCGCGCAGACCGAGGAACGTCCCGGAGGTGGGATGCGGGTGCGGGGAGCCGTAGACGAAGGGGTGGAACAGCACCTCCGACGGACCGTGCAGATGCGCCTCGACCTCGCGGCCGATCGCCTTGTGTATGCCGTCCCGCTGCTCGGCCGGTGCGCCCGTGACCCGCAGGAACCACTCCAGGTTCGCCACCGACGCCGGTGAGGTGGACATGGTCATCCACTGTCCCGGGCGGACGAAGTGCCGGACCTGCCAGCGCGGATCGACGACGGGGCGTTCGCTGACCACCTGGTTGATGCTGAACGACCCGGCGATCAGGCACAGTTCGCCCGGCGTCGTACCGCCGATCCCGAGCGCGGCGGCGTCGACGTCATGGGCGCCGGTGACGACCGGCGTGCCGGGGGTGAGCCCGGTGAGCGCCGCGGCCTCGGGGGTGACGGTGCCGCTCACCGCGTCGCAGGCCAGGACGGGCGGTAGCAGGTCGGCGAGCGCGCCGAGGCCGTAGAGGTCGAGCAGTTCGGGTGAGTAGCCGCCCCGCCGCATGTCGGCGAAGGAGGCGCTGGCGTCCGTGGGATCGGTGGCGACCGCGCCCGTCAGCTTCAAACGCAGCCAGTCCTTGCAGGACAGCAGCCAACGGGCCTGTCGCAGCACCCCCGGCTCGTGGCGGGCGAGCCAGGCCAGCAGGGTGGCCGGGGAACCCGCGAAGGGCACCGTGCCCGACAACTCCAGGGCGCGGGACCAGACTTGAGTGCCCCGCCACTCCTCCAGCACCGGTTCGGCGCGCGAGTCCATCGCCACGATCGCGGCCCGTACCGGCCGGCCCCGCCCGTCGACGGCGTACAGCCCGTCGCCGTGCCCGGCCAGCCCCACCGCGGCGACGGACCGCCCCGCGTCCGGACCCGCCTGGGCGAGGCAGGCGGCGATGGCCTGGTGCGCCGTCCGCCATACGTCGTCCATGTCCCGCTCGACCCAGTGGGGGTGAGGGGTGTCCAGCGGCAGCGTGCCGCTGCCCCGCGCCACCGGTCGGCCGGTGGCGTCGAACAGCACGGCCTTGGTCACGGTGTGTCCCGCGTCGACACCGAGCACCAGTTCACGCGCCACCGCTCACACCCACCCCGCTTCGAGGTCGTAGTCGATCGTCCCACGGGGCAGGTTGACGCGCCCGGACAGCCGAGGGTACAGAAGTCTCCGTTACTTGATCCTTCAAGTCATATCGCTTGACCTTTCAAGTTATCGAGCCTACGTTTAACTTGAATCGTCAACTTGAGGAGCAGGAAATGCGCGCACTCAGCGTTCCCGCCGCCGGGCAGCCGCCGGAGATCTCCGACCAGCCCGTCCCCTCTGCCACCGAGGGAACCGTCCTGGTCAAGGTCAAGGCCGCCGGCCTCAACGCCCTCGACAACGGCCTCGCCATCGGCGCCATGGCCGAGATGCTGCCCCACCTGTACCCGCTCGTGCTCGGCCGCGACGCCGCCGGCGTGGTCGAGGCGGTCGGCGAGGGCGTCGACCACGTCAAGCCCGGCGACGAGGTCTTCGGACACATCCTGCTGGCCCCTCCCATCCAGGCCGGAACCATCGCCGAGTACGCGGTGCTGCCCGCCGCCGCGGTCGCCGCCAAACCCTCCGCGCTGGACTTCGTGACCGCCGCCGCCCTGCCCCTGTCCGGCGCCGCGGCCCTGGGCACGGTCGACGGCATCGACCCCCAGCCCGGGCAGACCGTTCTCGTCGTCGGCGCCGGCGGAGGAGTCGGCTCCTACGCGGTCCAGCTCATCGCGGCCCGTGGGGCCACCGTCATCGCCACCGCGACCGCCGACGACGCCGAGCGCCTCAAGGGTCTCGGGGCCACCATGGTCGTCGACTACACGGCCGGTTCCGTGGCCGACCAGGTCCGTGCCGCCCATCCCGACGGCATCGACGCCCTCATCGATCTCGTTTCCTACTCCGCCGAGTCCCTGCCCCTGGACCTGCTGACCAAGGGCGGCAAGGTCGCGAGCACACTCGGCGCCGCCGACGAGCAGGCCCTGGCCGCCCTCGGCCTCACGGGAACCAACGTCATGGCCGCACCCACCCGCGAGGTCATCGCCCCGCTGGCCCGACAGGTCGCCGACGGCACCCTGACCGTCGACGTCACCACCACCCTGCCCCTCGCCCAGGCCGCCGAAGGCCTCGCCACGATCGCCTCCGGCGCCGCCCGCGGCAAGATCGTCGTCACCTTCGACAGCTGACCGCACGCTCGCAGTTGACAGTGTCACAAGGATCCGCGATGACCGGCACAGCCGAACGAATGCCCACGCTCTACGTCTCCCACGGCGCCCCGCTGCTGGCCGACGACCCGATCTGGCCCGCCCAACTGGCCGCGTGGTCCGCCGAGTTGCCCAAGCCGAAGGCCATTCTGATGATCTCGGCACACTGGGAGGACGCGCCGCTCGCGATCGGCGCCACCACCACCGTCCCGTTGATCTACGACTTCTACGGCTTCCCGGCGCACTACTACGAGGTCACCTATCCCACGCCCGGTGCCCCGGAACTGGCGGACAGGGTCCGCAAGTTGCTGCGCACCACGAACACGCCGACCCAGGACTTTCCCGACCGCGGAATGGATCACGGCGCATACGTGCCGCTGAGGGAGATGTACCCCGACGCCGACATCCCGGTCCTGCAGATCTCCCTGCCCACTCTCGATCCGCGCCGACTCATGGACATGGGCCGCAAGCTCGCCCCGCTGCGTGACGAGGGCGTGCTCATCATGGGCAGCGGATTCTTCACCCACAACTTCCAAGCCATGAACATGGAGAACCGAGTCCACCCCGCGCTGGCCGAGTTCGACCACTGGGGCAGCGAGGTCCTGGACGCACAGGACTTCGACGCCCTGCTGGACTTCGAGCGCAAGGCCCCGTCCAGCCGGCTCGCCCATCCGCGCAGCGACCACCTGGCCCCCCTGTTCGTCACCCTCGGCGCCGCACTCGACGAACTGGCAACCCAGCGCAGCGTCATCGAAGGCTTCTGGCTCGGCATGGCGAAACGATCGGTCCAGTTCGGCTGATCGGTCCTACTGGTTGGGGCAGGGGTCCTCAAGGGTGATCGCGTTGTTGATACGACGACCGATGTCCCGCAGCTGCTTCTGCTGGGCCTTGGTCAACGGGTCGAAGACCAGGCGGCGTACCTCGGCGACATGGCCGGGTGCGGCCTCGACGACCTTCTCCCAGCCCTTGTCGGTGAGGATCGCGCGGGTATAGCGCCCGTCGGCCGGATCCGGGACGCGGTAGACCCACTCCCGCTGCTCCAGCCGCTTGACCACATGGGACAGACGGGAGAGTGACCCGTCCGCGAACAGGGCCAGTTCACTCATCCGCAGGTTGCGCTCCGGCGACATGGAGAGCCCGGCCAGCACCTGGTACTCGAAGTGGCTGATGCCCTCGTCCCGCTGGAGCTGTGTGTCCAGCGCGGCAGGGAGCCGCATGAGTGTCCGGGCGAGGGCCATCCAGGCCTCGCTCTCGTCGGTGTTCAGCCAGCGTGGCTCATCGTCGCTCATACACCCAAAGATAACTTGAAACGTCAAGTCAGCGGAGGTTGGTAAAAATGGCAGATCTCACCCGCAGAGGGATACTCGGGGCCGCAGCGGTCGGTGTCCCGGCGCTGGCCGTCCCGGCACTCGCCACACCGGCGGCCGCGTCGCCCGCGTCGTGGCGACGCGAGAGCAGGTTCCAGCAGGAACTGGAGAACACGAAGGACTTCCACGTCGCGGACTTCGTCGCCTGGAACAACAAGGACATGGACATGCAGCGGCACTTCCACGCCGCCGATGTCGTCGTGGAGTGGGGCGGGGTACGCACCGAGGGCGTCGAGCCGCACATCGAGGCCATGCACCGGTTCCAGGTGGAGGCCCCCGACGCCCTCGTCGCCACCCACCAGCCCAATGTGGCGCGGGGCGACTGGACGGCCACCATCGGCGGCATCCCCACCATGGGCGTCCGGATGGCGACCGTGGCGCAGTGGCGGGGCGGCCAGATCATCCGCGAAATCCTCTTCATGCGGGAACTGCCCGCCGAGGAGACACCCCGCCCGACCGAGCGCCCCTCGCTCACCCTCACCAACCCCGACAACGAGGACCTCAGGCGCATCGTCGGCGTGTACCCGGGCTGGAGCTGCGCGATCCACGGCTCCGCCCTCGGCAGCCGGACGGTCACCTTCACGAAACGGGAGAAGGGGCTGATCGTCGAGCAGTACGTCTTCGCCGAGTGAGGGTCCAAGCCAACGCTCAAGGAGCTGCTGTGAAGTCCACCCGCAGGGCATGGATCTGAGCCCTCACACTCGGCGTACTGGCCGCGAGCGGTACTGGGCACCAGTGAGGAAGCCCAGTTGCAGAAGCTGTACCGGCAGGCCGTGGCCGAGGGCGGAGCTCTCACGACGAGCATCACGTCGTCGCGGACGTCGCCCACCTCCAGACCCCCGTCCTCTACTACTGGAAGCAGCTCACCGACACATACGGCTTCGGCTACGTCAAGAAACTGCTGGCCCAGAACCCCAGGTTCGTCCGCGACTCCGCCCACCTGATAGGCACCGGCGACTTCGACTACAAGAACATGAACCCGCTCGGCCTCAGCGAGTTCATGAGCGACCGCACCGCACTCGACCGCTACAAGAGGCGCATCACCCTGTACGTCGGTGAGGTTCAAGGCGTGCGCCCGGCCGACCCCGAGGACAGGCTCGGCCTCTACCCCGTCGACCAGAACGGCACCCAGGGCTGACGCGCCGTCCGCCGCCTCAAGGGGACCCGCGGGATCAGCAGACCAGGAACCGGCTCAGCAGGCCCGAGCGCAGATGGCGGCCGTGGTTGAGCCTGGCCGGGTTGGTGCACATCAGCCCGATCCCGGCCTGTGCGCGGGGGCCGTACACCATGGCGTTCGGTGCGGAGGCGGCCCGGCGGGTGATGGGCGCGGAGCGCACGCCCACCGCGCTGTACAGCGCCAACCACGAGGCGACGTTCGGGACCCTCGGGGCGCTGGTCCAGTTCGGGGGCCGGGTGCCGGAGCAGCTCTCCCTCGTGTGCCACGAGGAGGCCCCCTGGTTCTCGTACTGGCACCCGCCGATCACCGTCGTCGACAACGGCGCCCGCGACCTCGGAGAGCTCGCCGCGGAGCAACTGCTGCGCCGCATCGACACTGAACACCTCGGGAAACACGGCCCGGGCGCGGCGATGCCGCCCGGGGACAGACCGTCGGCGCACAGACGCGTGACCCGGGTCTGTCGCGCTTGGTCAAGAGCCTGTCGCCTGATGCCCACCCGCCGGCTGCCGGTACTCCGACGATCGAGGCAGACTCGATCCGAGGGGAAGACAGATGAGCGCAACAGCGGCGACCGGCACTGTCCAGGTGCGGGGTGCGTGTCCGCACGACTGCCCCGACACCTGCGCGATGAGGATCACCGTCACGGACGGCAAGGCCGTGAGCGTGGCCGGTGACCGGGAGCATCCGTATACCAGCGGTGGCCTGTGTGTGAAGGTCGACAACTACCTGGACCGGGTGTACAGCCCGGACCGTGTGCTGTACCCGATGCGGCGCACGGGGCCGAAGGGCAGCGGCCGGTTCGAGCGGATCACCTGGGACCAGGCACTGGACGAGATCGCGGACCGGTTCCGGGCGATCTCCGCGGAGTTCGGCCCCGAGGCCGTCATGCCGTGCAGCTACCTGGGCACCCAGGGAATCCTGAACGGGCTCAACGTCGGCGACCCCTTCTTCGCCAAGCTCGGCGCCACCGTCACCGAGCGCACCTACTGCGACTCCGGCTCGTGCACGGCGTACACGATGACGATCGGCGACTGCGCCGGGGTGGATCCGGAGAGCCTGGTCCACTCGAAGTTCATCCTGATCTGGGCCTGCAACGTGATGAGCACCAACCTTCACCTGTGGCCGTTCATCGCCGAGGCCCGTAAGCGGGGCGCCACGGTCGTCGTGGTGGACCCGGTGAAGACCCGTACCGCGAGGGCCGCCGACTGGCACATCCCGATCCGGCCGGGCACCGACGGAGCTCTCGCGCTGGCGATGATGAACGTGATCATCGAGGAGGGACTCACCGACGACGCCTACATCGCCGACCACACGGTCGGCTACGGCGAACTCGCCGAACGAGTACGGCAGTACACCCCCGAGTGGGCCGCCGAGGAGACCGGGGTGCCCGCCGAGGACATCCGCCGGCTTGCCCGCGGCTACGCCACCGCCCAGCCGTCGGTGATCCGTATCGGGGTGGCGGTGGAGCGGCATGCCGGCGGTGGCCAGGCCGTCCGGGCGCTGGCCTGTCTGCCCGCGCTGGTCGGTGCGTGGCGCAACCCCGGTGGCGGGATTCTGCAGTTGCCGCTGTGGGCGTTCCCGGTCAACTGGGGCGCGATGATGCATCCGGAGATGCTCGAACCCGGTAAGCGGGTCGTGAACCAGTACCTGCTGGGGCAGGCGCTCACGGGTGGCCTCGAACTGGACCCGCCGATCAAGGCGTTGATGGTCTACAACTCCAACCCCGTGGTCGTCTGCCCCGATCAGGAAAGGCTGATCGAGGGCCTCAAGCGGGACGACCTGTTCACCGTGGTCAGTGAGCAGTTCATGACCGACACCGCCCAGTTCGCCGACATCGTGCTGCCCGCCACCACCCAGCTGGAGCAGGACGACATCATGTTCTCCTGGGGCCACCTCTACGTCACCTACAACCACCGCTCGATCGAGCCCCTCGGCGAAGCGGTGCCCAACACGGAGATGTTCCGGCGGCTGGCGGCGCGGATGGGCTTCACCGACCCGGTGTTCCGGCGCACGGACGACGAGATGATCGCGGAGGCGTTCGACTGGTCGGCGCCCGCCATGCGGGGCATCACCGTCGAGTCGCTGAAGGAGAAGGGCTGGCAGCGGCTGAACCTGCCGCCCGCGGACCAGTACGCCCCGTACGCGCACGGCGACTTCCCCACCCCGTCCGGGAAGGTGGAGTTCAAGTCCTCCATCGCCGAGACAGTCGGGAACTTCGTGGTGCCGCTGTTCCGGCAGGGCTCAAACGACCACCAGCCGGGCACCCCGGTCGATCCGCTGCCGCACTACGTGCAGCCTCGCGAATCGGTGCGCACCAACCCCGAGCTGGCCGCGCGGCACCCGCTCAGCCTGATCACCCCGAAGCCGCACGCCTACCTGAACTCCAGCAGCGCCAACCTGCCGTTGCACCGGCGCGTGCAGGGGGAGCCCACCGTCCTCGTCCATCCCGACGACGCCGCCGAGCGCTCCATCGCCACCGGCGACGACGTGCGGGTGTTCAACGACCGCGGCTCGTTCGTGGTCAAGGCAAAGGTGGACAAGTCCGTCCTGGCGGGCGTCGCGGTGTCGGCGTACGGCGGCTGGCGCATGCACACGAAGTCGCTGTCCACGATGGCGTCCCTGAATCCCACGGTCTTCGCCGACCTGGGCAACGCGCCCACGTTCTCCGACACACTCGTCCAGATTGAGAAGGTCTGACCGATGGCCTACGTCGTGACCGACGCCTGCGCGGACATCCTCGACCAGTCCTGTGTCGAGGAATGCCCGGTGGACTGCATCTACCAGGGGGACCGGATGATGTACATCCACCCCGACGAATGCGTCGACTGCGGAAAGTGCATGACCGTCTGCCCGAGCGACGCCATCCACTGGGAACACAGGATCCCCGTGGAACTGACCCCGTTCACCACGGCCGCCGTCGAGTTCTTCGAAGAGCACGAGGACGCGGCCGGTGGCGCGTCCTCGCGCGGACCGGTCGGTGTCGACCACCCGATCCTGCGGGAACGGCGTGGCACCGGTGAGGGCTGAGCACAAGACCGGGTCCGGCGGCGACGCGCACTGCAGCGACCTGCTGATCGTCGGCGCCGGGCCGGTTGGTCTCTACGCGGCCTACTACGCCGGGTTCCGCGGCATGTCGGTCACGGTCATCGACGCTCTCGACGAGCCCGGCGGCCAGATGGCGGCGCTGTATCCCGAGAAGAAGGTCTACGACGTCGCCGGATTCCCCGCGGTGAAGGCGCAGGACCTCATCGACGCCCTGGTCGAGCAGGCGTCGCGGGCCAAGCCCCGGTATCTGCTCGGCCACACCGCGCGGACCCTTGAGGACGCGGTGGGCGGCGTCGCCGTCACCACCCACCGGGGCACGGTGGTCACGGCGAAAGCCGTGCTGGTCACCGGCGGGATCGGCAGTTTCACACCACGCCCGCTGCCCGCGGGCTCCGAGTACGAGAACCGCGGCCTGCGCTACTTCGTGCCGAAGCCGGCCGAACTCACGGGCGCCGACGTGGTGGTCGTCGGCGGCGGGGACTCCGCCGTGGACTGGGCGCTGACGCTCGAACCGCTCGCCCGCACGGTCTCGCTCGTCCACCGCCGGCCCCGGTTCCGCGCGCACGAACAGAGCGTCCGGCTGCTGCGCGCGTCGTCCGTGCGGCTGTACACCCCGCACGAGGTACACCGGATCAGCGGCGAGAACCGCGTCGAACACGTGGAGTTGCGCGACCTCGGAACCGGTGCGACCGAGAGCCTGCGGGCGGACGCCGTAGTGGCCGCGCTCGGCTTCGTCGCCAACCTCGGCCCGCTCGCGACGTGGGGGCTCGACATGCGGGGCCGGCACATCGCGGCCGACCGGAGCATGCGCACGAGCCGACCGCGCGTGTACGCCGCGGGCGACATCGCCGACTACGACGGCAAGGTCGCGCTGATCTCGGTCGGCTTCGGCGAGGCCGCACTCGCGGTGAACAACCTCGCCCCCCTGGTCGATCCCGCGCTGGGCACGGCGCCGGGGCACTCCAGCGATGGCGGGTGACAGCCCTAAGTGGACCTGGCTAAATCGGGTGCGGTTCGGCGGCGCCCTTAAGGGGCGCGGGGCTGTATCGATATGCGGCTCCGCCGCGATGGGGGTCCCCCCCCGGGTTCGAGCGAAGCCGAGAACTTGGGGGAGCGACCAGCCACGATGGCGCCGCAGACGATCGACGGCACATCGCGGCACTTCCAGCGGAGCGCTTAGGCCCGGGCCAGAGCGCGGTAGGCGGTGGGCGATGTGCCGAAGGCCTCGCGGAACGCCCGGCTGAACACGGCGAGATCGGTGAACCCCCAGCGGAGACAGATCTCGGTGAGTGTGGCTTCGCCACCCCGGCGAGTCAGCAGGTCACGTCGGCACCGCTCCAGCCGCTGACGCCGGATCACCTGGGACACCGTCTGTCCCCGGTGGGCGAACATCCGCTGGAGCTGGCGCGTCGACACGAAGTGCGCCTGCGCGATGCGTTCCGGGGACAGTTCCGGATCACCGAGATGCTCTGCGATGTAGGTGTCGATCCGTCGCAGCAGGCTCGCGTGGCGGTCGGTGCCGACGCCGAGACCGTGCGCCTCCGTCGCGATGGTCGCCACCAGGTCGCCGATCTCGTCGGCGATCCGGACGGCGCCACCCTCGCTGACGGTCGGCGTGGCGACGAGCAGGTCGGTCAGCATCCTGCTCAACACTCCGGTGATGCCGCTGCCGCCGTCCAGAGCCCGGCAGGTGAGCGAGGCCGACTCGCTGTCGCTCAGCCGGATCGTGTCGCGTGGCCAGGTGAAGACGGCGAGGTCCCAGTAGGGGGAGGTGACATCCGAACGAAGCCACCACTGGAAGGGGCGTTCCGTCTCGTAGATGACGAAGTCACCGGGGCGAAGCGTCGCCTCGTGCCCGTCCTGAGCGGCACGCGCCTCACCACGCCGGACCAGACAGACCTGGAAGTAGCGCTCGCGGTCGCGCCGCAGCAACTCCTCTGTGCGGATGATCTCCTGGTCCACCGAGCGAACTCCCGACACCCGGAGGTGGCCGAGGAAGCCGCTGCGCACGGCACCGTCGAACGTGTCGCGGTCCCGTTCGACGTCCACGTCGAGGCTGACGAAATGATCCCGGAGGAGGTCCCGCCAGACCTCATGTCGGCTGGTGTTCGTCTCGTTCGGTGTCGCCGCTGTCATGGCGGAATACTCGGCCCCGTCCATAGGCGGGTCATTGTCGCCATGTAAACAGCCGGAAAATCCCGCTTCAGCCGCGCTTTCCCGTCGCCGCCGGTCAAAAGCCTGTCGCGCGGAGTCCTGTGCGGGCGACCCAGGCCGGTGAAGATGAACGCCCTGCCAATCCATAACCCAGGGGAACGCATCGTGATAGCCGTCGTGAATGATCGAATTCGCTGTCCGGAGGAATCGGAGGAATCGGCCGAGGACATCCGAGTGGGCCTGACTCGGGACGGTGTCCCGGTCGCCGAGGCGATCGAGTGGGCGACTGTGCCGCACTGTGGCGCGGTCGTCACTTTCACCGGCACGGTGCGCGACGACAACGACGACCTGGCGGGGCACCATACCGGGATCGTCGGAATCGACTACGAGGCGTTCGACCGGCACGTCGAGCCACGGCTTCGGCAGATCGCCCTCGCCGCCCGGGACCGGTGGCCCGCTCTCGGGCGCGTGGCGTTGTTCCACCGCATCGGGCCGGTGCGGGTCACCGAGGCGAGCGTCCTGGTCGTGGTCTCGGCACCCCACCGCGGCGAGGCGTTCACCGCGGCCCGCTTCTGCATCGACGTCCTCAAGGAGTCCGTTCCGGTGTGGAAACGCGAACACGGTGGGGACGGTACGAGCGGCTGGGTGGCGACCGGGAACCGGATCGACGACGTCACCGCCGCGGCGCACCGCTGGTGCCCCGCCCGCAACCCGGAACCGGCGGCGTGATGACGACTCCGATCGCCGACCGCCGGTACCGCCACCTCCGCGACCTGCGGATCTCCATCACCGACCGGTGCAACCTCCGATGCCGGTACTGCATGCCGCGTGAGCATTTCGGCCCGGGGCACCACTACCTCGAACCCGCCGACCTGCTGACCTTCGACGAGATCGCGCGCCTGGCGCGGGTGTTCGCCTCCCTCGGGGCGCGCAAGATCAGGCTCACCGGGGGCGAGCCGCTGCTGCGTCGCGGTGTCGTGGACCTCGTGGCGCTGCTCGCCGCGATACCCGGGCTCGATCTCGCGATGACGACGAACGGACTGCTGCTGCCGGCCTTCGCGAAACGCCTTGCCGAGGCCGGGCTGCGCCGGGTGACGGTGAGCCTGGACGCGCTCGACGACGTCGTGTTCCGGGCACTCGCCGACACGGCGGTTCCGGTGCGCCGGGTCCTCGACGGGATCGACGCCGCCGCACGCGCCGGCCTCACGCCCGTCAAGGTGAACATGGTGGTGAAGCGGGGAGTCAACGACGGGTGCGTGCTGCCGATGGTCGAGCGATTCCGGGGCAGCGGCCACATCCTCCGCTTCATCGAATACATGGACGTAGGGGCCACGAACGAGTGGCAGCTCGGTGAGGTGCTGCCCGCCGCCGAGATCGTGCGCCTGATCGACGACCGTCACCCGCTCGAACCGCTCGGCGCGACCGACGCCGGCGAGGTGGCCACCCGCTACCGCTTCCGGGACGGCGCCGGGGAGATCGGTGTCATCGGCTCGGTGACGCGGCCGTTCTGCGGGGACTGCACGCGAGCCCGCCTGTCCGCCGAAGGGAAGGTGCACACGTGCCTGTTCTCCTCGGGCGGGACCGACCTGCGGGCGTTGCTGCGAGCGGGCGCCTCCGACGGGGAACTGCGCTCCGCCGTCCGCGCACTCTGGGGTGCCCGGGAGGACCGCTATTCGGAGTTGCGCGGACGCCGCACACCCTCGCGCGGCGCTCGGGTGGAGATGTCCTACATCGGTGGCTGACCTGGAACGAAAGGCAGATCGACGCATGCCCACAATGCTGCTGTTCGCGGCCGCGCGGGAGGCGGCGGGCCGAGCGCGCGACGTCCTTCCCGGCAGCACCCTCGGTGAGGTGCTCGACGAGGCACGCCGGCGCTACGGCGCTGAGTTCGCCCATGTACTGGCGAACTCACGGGTGTGGCTCAACGGAGAGATGCTCTACGACGAGGTGAGCGGCGCCCGATGCGAGGCCGGCGACGAGATCGCGGTGCTGCCACCGATCAGCGGCGGATGATCACTGGTGACGGGCAGATCCATGACGTATGAATCCACTGTGCGGAATCGCGTTGCAGACGTAGTTGCGGATGTAATGGTCACCTGTCCCAAGACCCTGGGACCGCTCTCCAGTGCGGACGAACTCCGAGCTCTTTTCAGGGACGATCACGTCCACATGGCCCTGGTCGTCGATCCGGACGGACGGCTCATCACGACGATCGAGCGACCGGATATTCCCCAAGCCGCCTCGAATTCCGCGGCCGTCACCGAGTTCGGGACTCTCGTCGGCAGAACGGTGCGGGAATCGCACCCACTTGATGCCGCTACGACAGCGATGAAATTCGAGGCGCGACGTCGACTGGCGGTGGTCGACGACTCCGGTCGACTGCTCGGGCTGCTGTGCCTGAAGCGATCAGGCAGCGGCTTCTGCTCGAATGAAGGGATCCGCGCCCGCGCTGAGGAAACCGCCCCTCACTCCCGCCGTCCCGTGATCCGCACCCCTCCGACCCCGCCGCCCGCGAGCAGTGCGCTCACCGCGCCGTAGAACCGCATCAGTCGCTCGGCGAGCGGCTCACCGTGCAGCCGTACCCGATCCTGGTATCCGCGCCGGAAGGCGTCGGCACGGTCACGTACCCAGGGCAGCCACAGGGTGGTGGCGTCCGTCCACGTCACGTCCGTGAAGCCCGCCTGTGCGAGGTCCTCGCGGTATCGGGCCTCGTCCGGGAGGTAGGGGCAGGCGACGAGGTCGGCGAGGTCGGCCTGTTCCTCGGCGGTGAGGGGGCGACGGGTGTAGAAGTCCTCGATGTAGAAGGTGCCGCCGGGACGGAGCAACTGTCGGCAGACGCCGAAGAGTTCGTCCCGGCGCGGAATGTGCAGGATCGCCAGGAGCGAGATCAGGTGGTCGTACCGCTGCGACCAGCTCGCGCCGCCCAGGGTCAGGGCATCGGCCCGGACGGCCCGGACGCGCTCCGAAAGCCCGCACAGCGAGGTGAGTTCCTCGCTCAACTGGTGCAGGTCCGGCTGGAGTTCGACGGCCGTGAGGTGGCACTCGTACCGCTCGGCGAGATAGCGGGCCGGGCCGCCGAGCCCGGCGCCGATGTCCACGACAGCCGCGCCGGGGACGACACCCAGCCGCGCGGCGGCATGGTCGAGAGCGTGGTGACCGAGGTAGTGCAGTTGGTCGTACGGTTCGAGATCGCCGGGTGTGAGGGGGCCGGGGCGGCTCAGCAGGGGAGTCAGGGCGTTGCGGACGTGCTGGAGGTCGTACAGGGCCATGCCGTCGAAGCGGCTGCTGTGTTCTTCCGTCACGTCGGCATTCTTCCCACGGAGGTGTTTCTCCGACGTTCCAATGACGTCAGGAAGTCGGCGGACGGTGCTGTTCTGGAGATCGCCGCCGTCAGCCTCGATCGTCGGGTGTGTGGAGGTGGGCCAGTACGTCCTCCAGGGGGAGGTCGAAGCGGTCCTTGTCGGGGGTCCAGCGCCGCATGACCGCGGCACTGGCCTCCGCCAGGTCGGGTGGGAGGCCGGTGGAGCGCAGGGTGGCGGCGATCTCCTCCATCTCCGGGGCCCAGCGCCAGGCGCGGGCCGCGACGCTGGGCAGGTGGTCCACCTCGGCGAGGATCTTCGCGGTGAACGACTCGGCCTCCAGGGCCAGTTCGGCCCCTACTCCGTGGCTCGTGGCGAGTGCGTGCGAGACGGCGGCGAGAGCGCGGGCGGACTTCTGGAAGGAGGCGAAGGACATCTTCAGGGCCGACGCGGCACCGACGCCGGCGTCGAGTTGCCTGGCGAGCACCTCCGTACCCTTGAACAGTGAGGCGACCCGGCCGGCAGCTTCCGCGTCGCCGCTCAGGTAGAGCCGGGGGGAGCTGTTCGCTCCCGGGGGAGCGCCGATGATCGAGCCGTCGACCATGACGATGCCGCGTTCGTGGCAGGCGGCGGCGATGCGAAGCGCGCGCTCGGGGCTGATGGCGTTCGCGTCCACGTAGATACCGCGGAAGGCGTGCCCGAGGACTTCGTACGCGACGTCCTCCGCCGCGTGGGGCGGGCAGATCGACAGGACCAGGTCACTGACGGCCAGGGCGGATTCGAGCGACTCGGCCGCCTCCAGGCCAGCTTCCCGGGCCCGTTCGATACTGGCGGGGCCGCGGCCGGCGGGGACATGGAGCACCCGCGTCCCGGTGCGGCGTGCCTCGGCGCCGACCTTGGCACCCATGGCGCCGGGGTGCAGGAGCGTCACTGTCGTCATGGGCGGTCCTTGTG
This sequence comes from Streptomyces sp. JLBG701, assembly GCF_058544905.1. NCBI lineage: Bacteria > Bacillati > Actinomycetota > Actinomycetes > Kitasatosporales > Streptomycetaceae > Streptomyces > Streptomyces sp. JLBG701. The sequence continues at coordinate 3,633,489 of NZ_CM178588.1, read as the reverse complement.
TAGTCGGGGGTGTCGGGGATGGCGGCGGCCAGGCGTCAGGAGTCGACGTCGTAGGGGTGGCGCGGGACGATGGAGACAGCGGCGCTCGGAGACGCACGCGGCGCACGGGGCCGTGGTCAGCAGAGGGAGGCCGCCATGGCCCGTGCCCGATCTGGAACAGTGAGCGGGACTCCAGCCGTCATCGAGGAGGGCGGCACCTTCTCGGGCAACCATCCCTGGAAGATACGACTGGTCAAGCATCCCAAGCGGGACGAGTCCGCGAACTTCCGCGCGGCGAAGACGACGGCGCGGAAGATCCTCCTGGAGATGGCCACGACCGGGGCCGACCTGCCGTACGGGACCGGGCCGTGGGAGATGCACCACGGCGGGAGCCTGTGGGTCAAGGCGGCGGGTGGCTGGCGGATGTACCGGGCCCGGGTCGGCATCGAGTGGAGCATGCAGTTCTGCGCCGACCCCGCGAAGGTCGACCGGCTGCGGCGGGAGGCCGCCGATCTCGTCGGCGCCTTCCCGTTCACGCTCCCGGCCCTGGAGGCCATGGGATACAAGCGTGCCGCTGTCCTCCTGCGCACCCCGATCACGGACGCGGCCGGTGTCGCCGCGTGGACCGACTCCCTCTTCAACGCGTGTGTACCGCTGAGCAAGGCGAATCACCAGGGGATCCTGCCCAAGGCGGCAGGCGAGCATCACTACCCCTGGCCGATCAAGGGTGCGGAATTCATCAAGGTCGACGACTTCCAGCTGTGGGTGACCCTGCCCGACGGCACGCACGCCGGCGTCGTTCCGATGGGGCGGCGGGGCTCCGGTGACGGGCGACTGCGCATCGTCCACGCCCGGCACGGGACGCCTGCGGGAGACGCCCTGGCGGAGGCGCAGGGGAAGCGCGAGATGGCGGTTCTCCCGGCGGACAGCGACATCGCTCTCAAGGCGTTCGAGCAGCAGATCCCGCCCGGGGCGGAAACCGCGGAAGGCCCGCTGGTCACCGGCGGTGCGCGACGCGTCGCGGCCTCGCGGCGGAGAAGCAACCGGCGCCCCGGTTAGCCACCGGCTCCCCGGTCCTTTCAGACACCGGCGTTCCGGGGGGGGAGGAGTGACCATGCCACGCAAGATCGTCATGTGCCTCGACGGGACCATGTCGGTGGCCTCCGCACGCGGCCCGCTCGGCCGCGGGATCTCCCGGACGAGCGGACTCGCGTTCGGTACGGGGCTGAGGACCAACCTCGTCGAGGCCTACACGTACCTGATGCGGCACTGGCGGCCGGGGGACTCGGTGTACGTCTTCGGGTTCAGCCGGGGCGCCTACACGGCCCGCGCCCTCGTCGGCATGCTGAACAAGCCCGGACTCATGCGCCCCGGCTCGGAGAACCTCGGCAACACGTCTCGCACTACGCCCTGCCCATCGCCTACCTCGGCCTCTGGGACACCGTGAAGGCGGCCGGTATCCTCCGCCTCGGCAACCTCCACTGGCCCTACACCCGCCAACTCCCCAACGCCGCCCGCATCCGCCACGCCGTGTCCCTCGACGAAAAGCGGCGCCCCTACCGGGAGTTCCTCGTCACACCGCGACCGGAGCCGGTCAGCGACACGCTGGAGGAGGTGTGGTTCGCGGGCGTGCACTCCGATGTCGGCGGGACGTTCGACCACGAGGAGCACGCGCCGCTGCTCTCCACGATCACCCTGAAGTGGATCACCGACGGTGTGTGCGGGCGCAGGGGCGAGGTCGAGGGCCTGGACTTCCGGCCCGGCGCCTACGCCGAAGCGACCGCGCTGAACGAGGACTTCGCCTCCGCGCCCGTCCACGACAACGGCCCGCTGTGGATCCTCGTAGGCCGGCGGTCGCGCGCCGTGCCCGACGACGCGGTGTTCCACGCGAGCGTCGGACTCCGGCACGAACAGGACCCGACGTACCGCCCGGACCTGCCCGCCCCGGACGCCCCCGGCCGCTGGGCGGACCCCGACTGGCTGAAGCCGGCCTGCGACTGACGTCCTAGGGGCGGATGTCCTCCCCGGGGAGTAGCCCGTGCCTCTTTACTCCTGCCTCGGAGGCATGACAAGTGCCTCCGTGGGCACGATGTGATCGAGCCTCGGACCCAGCAGGCTGGTCGTATCGGATGCATCAGGCCCAGGCCCGAGGAGGGCGTCATGAACCGTCAGATTCGAGTTCGCGTCGTCCGTCGGCCTGCCGCTCCGCGTGACGACACGATCGACCGAAGGACACCCTCGGGGCGGATCCTGCCCTACTGAATGTGCTCAGCGGTGGCGCGCCAGGACCGCGCGCAGCGCTGTGCGCACCTCGTCCGGGAAGGCGGGGCCGTCGGTCGAGGTGCTCGCGGTGACCGCCGCGGCCACGGTGTGCAGCTTGGTGTTGGAGCGCTGGGAGGTCTCCCGCAGGATGTCCCAGGCCTGGCGGGACGTGCAGGCGTGGGTGGCCATGAGGATGCCGCGTGCCTGGTCGATGACCGGGCGGGAGGCGATCGCCCTGCGCAGCTGTTCGATCTCCTGGCGTAAGAGGTTCAGCTGCTCGGCGCGCTCCAGGGCCACCGCCGAGGGGAGCGGAGGAGGCCTCCGTCCGGGCGCCGGGTCTCGCTGGTGGGCCGTGGAGTGCAGCGGATCCGTGGTGTCGAGTCCCGCGAGTTCCAGGATCCGGCGCGGCTGGCCGTTCCAGTGGGTGGCCGTGACGGGGACCCGGTGCTGTCGGCCGTAGTCGCCGAGGAGGTCCAGGAACTGCAGCCCGGCCGTGTCCATGAAGACCACGCCGGTCATGTGCAGGTCCACCCGCCGGGTGGTGGCCGGCAGCAGGGTCAGAGCCTCGGACAGGGTGTCCGCGCAGCCGTGGACGAGCTCGCCGCGAGGTGAGAGCACCGCTCGTCCCGACTCCAGCCGGCCGCCGATGACCAACGGGTTCAGCCGCCCCGTGAGAGCCAGCCGCCTGGAGAGAGGTTGTCGCGTCCCTGAGGTCGCCCCTGAGGTCGTCGCTGAGGTCATGTCCCCGCCTTGTCGATTGCCGACAGTCGTCACGACGTTGTGTGTGAATTGTGTGAAGTCGATCCCTTCGATGCGCCTGCCCCCTCGACCCCGGCCTACACACCGGCGCCGGCACTGAGGGGATGATGGCTCGTATGCGCATCCGTATCGACGCCGTCGACCTGCCCGGCCGCACCTGCCCCGCGCCCGCCGGCGCCGGCGTCCCGGTGTACGGCAACATCCATGTCGCCGTACAGCGGCGGGACCGTCCGGCCGAACTCCTCGAACCGCAGCCCGGCGACGCCGCGTCCGCGACCTGGACCCTGGAATGCACCGTGGTCGCCTCACCGGAAGGCGCGGGCGGCACGGAAGTCAGCGGTCCTTATGTGCAGAACCGGCTGGGCCGCCGGTTCATCTACCTGTCGTGGGGCACGGTCGACGAGTCCGGCGTCTTCAGCATGTTCCGCCGCGCCAAGCTCATGCTCGACGTCCTGCCCGCCGAGATCCTGGACGCCGCCGCACGCACGGGCCTGCTGGTCGGCCGCCTCGGTCTGACCGACCCGTGCGGTGGCCCGCTGTGCGCGCGGGTGGAGCCCCCGGTCATCGCCTGGACCGCCGCGGAATAGCGTGCGGCTCCGCCGCTACCTCGCGACCTGCGGGCGGCGTGCGTAGCGTGAGGGCATGCGCGTGCTGGTCGTCGAGGACGAGGAGCGGTTCGCGGCCGGGCTCAGGGACGGGCTGGAGGCCGAGGGCTTCGCCGTCGACGTGGCGCCCGACGGCGTGGACGGCCTGTGGCTGGCCCGCGAGAACACCTACGACGCGATCGTCCTCGACCTGATGCTGCCCAAACTCAACGGCTACCGCGTCTGCCGCGAACTGCGCGGCGCGGGCGACTGGACGCCGATCCTCATGCTCACCGCGAAGGACGGCGAGTGGGACGAGATCGAGGGCCTCGACACCGGCGCCGACGACTATCTCGTCAAGCCCGTCTCCTACGGCGTACTCCTCGCGCATCTACGGGCGTTGCTGCGGCGCGACGCGAGGGAGCGGCCCGCCGTGCTCGCGGCCGGGGACCTCAGGCTCGACCCGGCGACCCGGACCGTCACCCGAGCTGGCCGCGAAGTCGAGGTCACGGCAAGGGAGTTGGCGGTTCTGGAGTTCCTGCTGAGGCGGGCCGACGAGGCGGTCTCCAAGCGGACCATCCTCGACCATGTGTGGGGCGACGACTTCGAGGGCGACCCGAACATCGTCGAGGTGTACGTACGGCGGCTGCGGAACAAGGTCGACCGGCCCTTCGGCAGACAGTCGCTCACGACGGTGCGGGGGCACGGGTATCGGCTGGTGCCCGATGACGGGTGAGCGGCTGAGAGCGGGTGACCGGCTGCGGGCGGTGCGCGTCCGCGCCACGCTCATCGCCGTCCTGGCCGTGGCGATCGCCCTCATCGCGGGCAGTGCCGCGCTCGTGCTCGGGCTGCGGGTCGAGCTCAGCAACGACGTACGCGACGCGGCCCGCACCCGAGCGGGCGAGGTGGCCCAGGTGATCGAGGCGGGGCGCGGGGTGCCCGCGCCGACCGTGGCCGACCCCGACGAGGAGTTCCTCCAGGTCGTCACCGCCGCCGGAGATGTGATCGCGTCCAGCGGCAACGTCGAGGGCCTGCCCGCGCTGGCGAGCCTGTCGCCCGGCGGGACCACGTCCGTCGACACCCCGCTCGACGAGGACGCCTTCCTGGTCGTCGCGGTCGGCGCGCGGGAGGGGGACCGGGAGCTGATCGTCCTCGACGGCCGGGCACCCTCCGGCGTCACCGAGGCGACGAAGACCGTCACCCGCCTCCTCCTCATCGGCCTGCCGGTACTCCTGCTCCTCGCGGCCGCCGCGACCTGGGCCGCCGTCGGCCGGGCCCTTCGCCGCGTCGCCCGCGCCGAGGCGGCCCAGCGCCGCTTCGTCTCCGACGCCTCGCACGAACTGCGCTCACCCGTCGCCACCGTCCGCCAACACGCCGAGGTCGCCCTCGCCCACCCCGAACGCGCCGACACCGGCACCCTGGCGGGCACGGTGCTCGAAGAGGCCGTACGCATGCAACGCCTCGTCGACGACCTGCTGCTCCTGGCCCGCGCCGACGAGAACGCGCCACCCCGGGCCGCGCGACGGCCGGTGGACCTCGACGACCTTGTCCTGGAGGAGGTGCGAAGGCTGAAGTCCTCCTCCTCTGCGCGCGTCGACAGCACAGGTGTCGGCGCGGCCCGCGTGACCGGCGACGAGGACGCGCTACGGCGCCTGGTGCGCAACCTCGGCGATAACGCCGCCCGGCACGCGCGCTCGCGGGTCGCTTTCACGCTGGCCGACGGCGGCGACGGGCGTGTACGGCTGATCGTCGAGGACGACGGTCCGGGCATCCCGGCCGCCGACCGGAGCCGGGTCTTCGACCGTTTCGTACGGCTGGACGAGTCCCGTTCCCGAGGCGCGGGCGGGGCGGGGCTGGGCCTCGCGATCGTCGCGGAGGTGACGGCGGCGCACCGGGGGACGGTGACGGTGGGGGTGGCGGAGGGCCTGGGCGGGGCGCGGTTCACGGTGACGCTGCCGGCGGGGGAGGGATAGGGGCGGCGGAGACCTGACGGCGCGTTCAGGTCGGTTCAGCCTCTGTTCAGCGGGGGTGCGCGAGGCTCTGAGCATCAGCTCGGGAGGTCGTCATGAGGCACAAGATCCTGTTGCCCGCGCTAGGAGCCGCAGCCCTGCTGGCCGGCGCCTGCTCCGGGAACGCCGAGAACTCGGGGGCCAAGGGGAGCGACTGCGTACACGTCGTCGACGAGGAGGGCAGGACGGGCGCGGACTGTCTGTCCCTCGCCCCCGAAAGCGCCCGCGTCGACCTCACCGCACCCGACTTCACCGACCCGACGCGGATCACCAACCGCCTCCACCCCACCGCCGAGCTCGACCAGACGATCTACGGCGGCCAGGTGGACGGCAAGCCCTTCCGCACCGAGGTCACCACGCTGCCCGGCACCAAGACCATCACCTGGGACGGCCGCACCATCCACGCCCTGACCTCGCAGTACGTCGCCTTCTCCGACGGACGCGTCAACGAGGTCGCCCTCGACTGGTACGCGCAGGCCGACGACGGCTCCGTCTGGTACCTCGGCGAGGACGTCTTCAACTACGAGGACGGGGTCGTCGCCGACACCGAGGGAACCTGGCAGGCGGGAAAGGGCGAAGCGGGGAAGGACAAGGCACCCGGCGCGATGATCATGCCCGCGGATCCCGCGAAGGGCGACGTCTACCGCACCGAGAACCTGCCCGGGGTCGTCTTCGAGGAGGTCACGGTGAAGGCGGTGGACCAGACCGTCGACGGGCCCTACGGCCGGATCGAGGGCGCGATGACCGTGCGCGAGCTGCACATGGACGGCAGCACCGAGGACAAGGTCTTCGCCCCGGGGTACGGGGAGTTCTCCACATCCGAGGGCGCCGACCTGGAGGCGGTGTCGCTTGCGGTGCCGACGGACGCGAAGCAGGGGGCGGTGCCGGAACGGCTGGCCGCGCTCGACCGGGTGACCGCTGCGGCCCACGAGAACCCCACCGCCGCCACGGTCGCCGCGGTACGGGACGCCTGGGAGGCGTACCGCGCCTCCGACGCCGTACCGGATCTGCTGGAGCGGCAGATGACCCGTGACGTGAATGCTCTCCGCAAGGCCCCCGAGGACCGTTCGGCGGCGCTGCGGGTCGCGCAGAACGTCACGGACCTGCGGCTGCGCTACGAGCCTCTCCGGACGGTCGATCTCGACCGACTGGAGCTGTGGACAGGGCAGTTGGGGATCGACGCGGAGGCCGGTGACACGGGGTCGGTGGCCGGGGACGTGACCGGTCTGGAGCTGGTGTGGCAGCGGCTGGGGGAGACCGGCGACAAGTCCGATGCCGTCGCGGCCGACTTGAAGCAGGCGCGCGAGGCGGCGGACGGGAAGGACACGGCGGCGGTGACGCGGCTGGTGCCGCAACTGGGCGCGGACATTGCCGAGTTGAGGTGAGTGGCTGTTCAGGTCAGGGGCGACTGCCGGGAGGCGGTGGCGAGGGCGCGGCGCAGGGGCGGTGAGGAGGTGGGCGGCCGTGCGGTCGGGGATGCGGTGGTCGACCGGGCCCGTGAACTGGGCGGACGGCTGGAAGCCGAGCAGGGCCGCGGCGTCGGCGGTCTCGCGAAGTACCTTGCCGCGGAAGGTGGTTGGGGCGTCGGCGGGGAGTTGCTGGAGGGCGAAGATCGCCGTGCGGACCTCCTGGGGGAAGGGGGGCGTCGGTCACGGCCGGGGGCTTGGGCCGGCTCAGGAGGCCAGCGGGTCCAGGACCAGCGGCTCGATCTTGCCCTCCAGCATGTAACCCAGCCCCTGTACGGCACACACGTCGGGCCGTTCCGCGATGTGCGCCGGCATGCCCGTCGCGTGCCGCAGCATCTGGTCGAGCCCGGGGAGGAGTGCGCTCCCGCCGACCATCATGATCCCGCGGTCGGCGAGGTCGGCCACCAGGTCGGGCGGGCAGGCCCGGAGCACCTTGCCGATGCCGTCGAGGACGGCCGTCAGCGGGGTCTGGATCGCCTCGCGTACGGCGGCGGTGTCGACCTGCACACTGCGGGCGAGGCCGGTGGCCACGTCCCGGCCGTGGATCTCGGTGGAGGTGGGGCCGTGCGGGGTGAGCCCGTTGCCGGAGAGGGCGAGCTGCAGGGGTCGTACGGACTGACTCGGCAGCATCAGCTCGTGCTGGTGGCGCAGGTGCTGCACGATCGCGTGGTCGACGGCCTCGCCGCCGACGGGGATGCGCTCGGCGGTCACGATGGAGCCCAGGGAGAGGACCGCGACCTGGGTGGCGGCGGCGCCGCAGACCAGCACCATGGTGGCCTCGGGCTGCTCGACGGGCAGCCCGCAGCCGACCGCGGCGGCGATGAGCGTGTCGACGAGCTCGACGCGGCGGGCGCCGAGCCCGACGAGCGTCTCGATCGTCGCCCGCTGGGCCAGCGGATCGGCGTCGTGCGGGGTGCAGGCGGCGGCACGCAGCCGGGGCTTGCGGCGAAGGGTGCGGCGGATCTTGTCGCCGAGCAGGTGCCGCAGCATGCGCTGCGCCATCTCGATGTCGACGACGGTGCCGCCGGAGACGGGCCGCACGACGCGGATGTAGTGGGGCGTACGCCCCGTCATCTTCTCGGCGAACTCGCCGACCGCGATCAGCGCACCCGTCTTCGTGTTCACGGCGGCGACGGACGGCTGGTCGACGACGAGTCCGGCCCCCTTCACGTACACGCGGGTACGGGCCGCCCCCAGATCGACGGCGAAATGGCAGCGGCGCAACTGCTCCAGACTGTCGGTCATGGCAGATCCTCCCGAGAGCGCAGACCGTGGCTGCCGCCGGGTGGCGGGCCTCACTCGCATCGTGCGGGGGTGGGGGAGCGGGCGCCCTTTGTGGGGGGCCGGGTGGGGTGCGGCTGAACGGGGGTATTTGCGGCTTATCTATGTTGTAAAGATGAGTTAAAGGTGGCGTTGGGGGTGGGGGTGAGGGTGGGTCAGAGGGAGCGGGCGGCGTTGAGGACGGGTTCCAGGGAAGAGACGGTCACGTCGCAGCCGGCCTCGCGGAGAAGGCGGTTGGCGGTCGGCGCACTCGCGTAGCCGATGAAGCGCAGGCCGAGCTGCCGGGCGGCGGTCATCTCGGCGACCGAGGACGCGATCACTGCACCTGTGGGGGCGGGGAGGCCGGGGGAGCGCAGGGCGCGGAGGAGGCAGTCGGGGTGGGGCATGAGGCGCGCGAGGTCGTCCCCGCGGCCGTGGACGGACGCCAGTGGGAGGCGGAGAGGGTCCAGATAGCGTTCGGCGGCCGGCTCGGAGACGTCCGTCACGACGGACACGCGGCGGCCGGAGTCGTGCAGGGCGTGGATGAGGGCGGTGGCGTGGCGGGGTGAGTGGGCGATGCGGGCGGCCTGCAGTTCGAGTTGGTCGAGGCGGCTGCGCAGCAGGGGCCCGAGGGGGCTGTGGGCGAACGCGCGCAGGACGGCCAGCGGGTGTACCAACTCGCTCTGCCCGGCGGTCGGGTCGCCGTCCGCACCCGTGAGGGGGCGGCCCGCCAACGCGTCCTCGGGGTCGCGGTGTTCGGCCACGAGGGAGAGGAGTTCGAGGGCGGCCTCGCGTGCCTTCTGTGCGGAGAACAGCGTGGTCAGGGGGCCGTCGAAGCCGACCAGGACGGTTTCGGCACCGGCGAGGAGGTCGCGGAGGGGCCGGGGCCCGGGGGCCGCGGTCCGCTGCGGTGCGGGCGGCGGGTCTACCGGCGTCAGCCTTACCGAGCAGCTCACCGAAAGCCCCGGCACCGGCCACGAACGCAGTCCGTCGCGCACGGCGCGCTGGGCGGCGCCTCCGCGCGCAAGCGGGTAGCGGTGGGTGATGCGGGCCGCCTCCTTGAGGAGGTGGTCGAGCAGTACCTCGGACACGCGGGTGACCTCGGAGCGGACGAAGGCGACCGGATCGTCGACGTGCCAGGCGAGGTCGACCGAGGAGACGAAGGCGCGGCCCCGGGAACTCGGCAGGGACACCTCGTGGGAGGCCTGGTGGGTGGTGACGTCCACTTCGTAGTACGTCGTCAGCCTCGGCGGCCGTTTGCCGTACGGCCGGGCGGGGTTGAGGAGGGTCAACGGGCCGTCCGTCTGGGTGTGCACGATGGCCGTGCCGGCGTCCGGGGCGGTGAGCCCGGCGACGTTGTTGGTGGTGAAGGGGCCGCGCACCAGGTCACGATCCTCCGGCTCCGGCTGCTGCGGCGGCGTCGACAGGTACAGGGGGCAGTACCAGACGACGGGCGCGCTGCCTGAGGAGCTCGCGCGCAGCGCCTGGAAGCGGGCCGTGCTGTCGTCGAAGGCGGAGCTGTTCGCGAACCTCTCGTACACGGCGGGGGAGACGACCACCAGGATGTCCCCGGGCGTACGATCCAGGGCCGCGCGCGCCTCGGGCTGCTCGACGGGATGGTCCGCATCGGCGAACCACGGCGTGTGCCAGAACGTCACCCGGAACCGGGGCGGGTCGTCCAGACCGGCGAGGGCGGTACGGAAACCCCGGAGCACCGCGACCAGCACAGGCAGCACGTCGGCATCGGGTTCGGTGACGATGGCGAAGCCGTTGTCGCGGGTGAGTATCTCGTACTGGTCGGCGGCCAGATCCCCGCGTGTCAGGAGCCTGGTCACCTCTCTGCGGAGGGTGAAGCGGGCCTCCGGCTGCTCGCTCAGGCCGTCCGCCTCGAAGACGATCGTGGACCGGTCCCGCTCCGGCGCGGCGCGCAGCTCGCGGTAGAGCTCCAGGAGGGTCGGGTTCGGGTCGCTGCGCTGCCTCCGGCAGCGCTCCTCGTAGGCCTCGTACGACTCGATGGCCGCGGTGATGTTGCCCAGGCCCTTCAGCGCCAGCATGTGCAGGCGACGGAACTCCGCGTGATCCGGGTGCTCTCGGAGGAGGGCGGAGAGGTCGGCTGCGGCACGTCCGAAGTCGCCGAGTTCCAGGTCGAGTTCCGATCGGGTGGCACGGACGGTGAGTCGGAGGGTGCGGAGGTCGACGCGGGCGGCTTTGGCGGCGGGGCCTGGAATGTCGTCAAGGGGGACGCCGCGCCAGAGGTTCAGGGCGGTCTCGACCCGGTTGCGGCGAGCGGCGGGGTCCAGGCCAGGGGCGTGGCCACTGGCGAGTTCCTCGCACTCGACCACATCGACGTACGCGTCGGCGGTGTGCAGCGCGTACCCGTCGGGGAGGGCGGCGAGGGTGCCGGGGCCCAGGAAGTCGCCGAGCTCCGAGGCGAGTTCGTGGATGTGGGCGATCGCCCGGCGTTCCGGGGCCGGGTCTTCCCAGATGCCCCGCATCAGCTCGGTGAAGGTCACACGCCGTCCGTTCCTGAGGAGCAGCATGCTCAGCAGGGCTTTGCTCGCGGGGGAGAGGTCGGGCAGGGGCTTGTCCCGGTGCCAGATGCGCAGCGGGCCGAGCAGTCGGAAGGTGATGTGGCTCGCGATGTCGGCCCCGGCGAACTGCATGGCCGCGTACCGGGCCGCCTCGGGGTGGTGATCGATCAGCGTGAGCGCTTCTTGGTACGGCGGCGGAGCTGTCGTGATGCGCCGCGCCAACTCCTTGAGCAGCAGCCCGAAGTCGTTGAGATCCGTCGACGCGTCCCTGCCCCTGGACTCATCGCCCAGCGCGAACCGGCTGATCAGGACGGTGCCGTCAGGCCGTAGCAACAGCCCTACCCCGCCGGCCTGGCCGCGTACCAGACCACGTGAGTGCAGGGCCTCAAGGCCCGCCACGCCCTGACACGCCAGCCGCGCGAACATCCGGAGGGAGACCCCCGGACCGCTGCCCTGCAACAGTTCCGCCAGTGTCACGCCGTGCACGAACTCCGAGACCAGATAGGGAGTTTCGCCCTCGAACCCGAAGTCCAGCACAGGCACCACATGCGGATCCCTGACCTCGGCCAGCACACCCGCCTCGCGCAGAAACCGCTCCTGCACCGCAGCCTGCTCCGGATACAGATGCACCACCACGGGCCGCTCAGTCTCCTCGTCCACCGCCTCCCACATCCGCCGCCCCGGCCCCCGAGGTCCGACCAGCCGATACCGCCCCCCGATCAGCTCCGACCGTTCCTCACCCCCACCACCCAGCCGCTCTACGGTCTCCTCGCTCACCGTCGCGAACGCCTGCGCCGCATCCCCCCGCCCCCGCGTCTCCGCCTGGAACTCCCCGGCCGTGAGCCCGGCCCGGTCGTCGATCAACTTGCCGATCCGCACCAGGAGTTCACGGGTCCGCCCCCGCGCCGAACGCGGCAGTGACCGCAGCAGCAACTCCCGTACGCCACCCCGGAAGCCGTAGGAGCCAGGCGGCCCGGGGACGGTCGTGAGCATGCCGCTGAGGATGATCTCGGCCAGGTGCTGGGGGCGCGGGTGGGGTTCCAGGACGCGTTGGACGAGGCGCATCACCGGCAGGGACGGGACGGCGAGTGCCAGGTGCCCGGCGAGGCGGAACGCCTCCGGGGACGCGGTCGCGCGGAAGCGCAGGACCAGGTCCTCCGGCGCCAACGAGGCGATGTCCGGGGCCGGTTCGGGGGGCGGGACGGGCGTTGGTGTCAGCCAGGCCGCCGCACCCGGCAGCCGGCCTCCGCCGGGCGCGGCGAGCAACGCGGCCCAGTTCGCAAGCCACGCCGGACCCGGTTCGAGGACGGGGAGGGGGACCGCGGCCGGGGGCGGCGGCGGGGTGTCCGGGTCGTACGGGGTGAAGGCGAGCGCGGTCGTGGGGGCCGCGGCGGCCGGGGTCGTGAACAGGCCGGGCTCGGCGGGCAGGGCCGTGGTGTGCCAGAGGTGTTCGGGCAGTGGCTGTACGACGGCCAGCGGCATGTGGGCCGCCCAGTGCCGCAGGGTCCGGTACCAGCGCTCGCCCGCCGGGCCCGGGCGCCACTGCGGGCCCATGCAGTCGCTGACGATCAGCGTGACGCTGCGGCCGTCGGCGGGGGCGGGGAGGTGGCGGACCCGGCCGTCGGGGCCGGCCCGGTGCAGGGCGACCGTGCGGAAGATGCCCGACTGGGCGAGCACGGTGTGCAGTTCGCGGACCAGGGGCCGCCATACGGGCATCGTGGGCCCGGCGTCGTACACGAGGTCGAGGCGCAGCCAGCGGTCGCGGGCCGGGCGCAGTACGGGGAGCCAGACGGAGGGGTGCGCGCCGAGCCGGGCGATCCGGTCGACGGTCGCCCGCTCGTCCAGGACCCGGCCGGTCGCCGACGGCACCCGCCGCTTGAGCGGGCGCAGGGCGCGTTGCAGGGCGAGCGGGTGGAGGAGCATCGCGGGCGCGGGGGCGAGCAGAGGGGCACCGCCGCCACCCCGGTCGCCCTGGTGGTCGTCCGCCGGGGCGGCCGGTGGCGAGGGCAGGTGCAGGGGGACACGGCCGTCGTCATCGGACGGATCGGGATCGGTCTCGGGCTCCGGAGCGGGTGGGGAGGGAGGGGGCTGCGGTTCTACGTCGATGGCGGCGGCCGGGGACAGGGGAGCGTCGCCGGTATCGGGGTCCTTTTGCCCCGGAGGCCCCAACTGCCCAGCCAACCAAAGAAGTTCGGCGAGTTCGCGCGAGGTAGGCCCGGCGTCCGGCGACGCGTCGGCTCCCGCGGCGGCGGCCAGAACCGCGGCGAGGCGGGCTACCGGGGACGGCGCATCGCGGCCTGCCGCCCCCGCTTTCGGCTCGCCGCCCCGCGGGCCCTCCGGGTCAGAAGCCATCGCCGTCCGCCGAAGCGCTGAGGTAGGGCATCAGTTGTTCCGCCAGTTCGTCGCGGGAGGCGGCGTCCAGGCCGGCGATGCCGGTGAGGTAGATGGCGTTGAGGAGTTGGTCGGTGGCGAGTTCGCCGCTGCCGGCGCGTTCCAGGAAGCGGGTGATGAGGGGCAGGGCCTGGTCGTCGGGGGTGCCGAGGTGGGCGCGGACGATCTCCGTGAGCTGGGCGCGGTCGGGGCGGCGCAGCTTCAGGCGGACACAGCGGCGAAGGAAGGCAGGGGGAAACTCCCGTTCGCCGTTGCTGGTCAGGACGACGAACGGAAAGGCCCGGCACCGGATCCGGCCACGCTCGACGGTCACCGGGCTGTCCGTGCCGTCGGCGAGGACCTTGGCGGTGGCATCCGGCGCGTCGCGGGCGGCGCGGACCAGCTCCGGGATCTCGTACTGGCCCTCTTCCAGGATGTTCAGCAGGTCGTTGGGAAGGTCGAGGTCGCTCTTGTCGATCTCGTCCACGAGCAGGGCGCGGGGACGGTCGTAGGGGAGGAGTGCCGTGCCCAGCGGGCCGAGGCGCAGGTGGTCCTCCACACCGCCGCCCGCCTCCGGACGGTGGCCGCCGGGCTGCTCGCCGGCCCGCTCCTCGCGACGGGCGGCCTGCCGGGCCGCGTACAGGCGGGACAGCGGGTCGTACTGGTAGAGGCCGTCGGAGAGGGCGCTGCGGCTGGTGATGTTCCAGCGCAGCACGGGGCCGAGGCGCAGCTCGCGCGCCACCGCGTACGCCAGGGACGACTTGCCGGTGCCGGGCGGCCCGGTGACCAGCAGCGGGCGGCGCAGACAGAGCGCGGCGTTGACGAGCTGCACGCTTTCCGGCGTGGCCACATACGTCTCGGCGCGGTGCACGCGGTCCGGGGAGACGGCGGCGTCGTCGTCGGCGTCGCCCGGCGACGGCACCAGGGGCGAGCCGTCGAACGCCCGCCACGGCGGCGGGGCCGGCAACTCGGCGATGCCGTCGTGGGGTTCGCGGTTCCCGGTGTAGACGGACCAGTGCGGCATGTGCGGTCTCCGGTTCCGTGTCCTGGGTCGGTGGGCGTTCGGCGTCGGGTCATGCCACGGGTGATCTGACGTGGGCGGCGGTGTCGTAGTGCGGGTCGGTGAAGCAGCGCGGGTCGTCCCACAGCAGCTGGATCTCACGCGCCCAGTGGCCGTCCGGGTCCTCCGCGTCGGCCTCCTCGCGCAACGCCAGGATGCGGCGCGGGAGTTGGGCGGGGGCGACGTCCGAGACGTACGCGTCGAGCTCGTCGAGGAACGCCTTGCCTGTGCAGCCGTCCACGCCCGCGCAGCCCACCCCTTCCCCTTCTCGCACGCCTTCGCAGCCGCCGCGCGACCACACGATCACCGGGGCGGGTGCGGTGAGCGACATCTCGAAGTGCGGGCGGGTGCGGGTGGCGCGCGGCGCGGCGGCGAAACCCGCGAGGCAGGCGTCGGACCGCCGCAGCGTCAGCCGCAGCTTCCTGGGATCCTCGGAGCCACCGCACTCGACGCGGTGCACACGCGCGCCGGCGCTGGAGTCGAGCCGGTTCCAGGCACGGGTCAGGAGATGGCGGGTGCCGGCCTTGCGGCGTGCGTGGTCGGTGACGACGACGGGATACACGCAGCCCAGGGGCGTGTCGTCGTCGGGGGCGATCCCCCAGCGGTCGACCGGCCAGTCGAGCCAGTCGCGAGGCAGCGAGAAGGCGATCAACTCGTCGCCGCCGGGCGTCAGATGAGGGAAGGCCTCCTCTATCCGGTCCTGGACGAACGCGCGCAGCCTTTCGCGCGGGACCGTGCCCGAGCCGACCGGATGACGACGGCCCGCGCTGTACGCCGACACCTCGACGCGGACCATGTCCGCACCCGCGCCACTGTGCCCGAGCTCGACGAGAATGGGCGCCCACTCGGGCTCGGCCGCCGCCCGGCCCGCGGGGGCGGTGAGCAGGGCCTCCAGACGGTCGGCGAACCGCGTCACCGTGTCCGCGGCCTCCGGCCCGGAGATGTCGCACAGCACGAACAACGCGGCCGACCACAGCGAGTCGAACCCCTCCGGCGGAGTCGGCGGATCGTACGAACCGGCCGCCGCCGAGTACAGCCGTACGGGATCGCAGTCCACGCCCGCCCGTACCGCTCGCTCGACCAGCCCGCGCAGCCGTGTCCGGTCGGCGGCCGGGTGGTCCCGCGTGGGGATCATCCCCTCCAGGTCCTGCCAGTACCGGGCCATGACGTGGGTGGGCATCATCCGCCCGTTGCGCACATCGCGGTCGCCGCTCGCCGCCGTGACCATGCCGACGACCTCGCCGGTGTCGGCCAGGGTGACCGCCGCGCCGCTGAACCCGGCGGCCAGCGGCTGGCCGCCGACCGTCCACGCCTCCAGCTGGACCCACTCTCCCTTGAGCAACCGGCGGCTCGTGGTGCGGCATTCGGCGAAGACGCCCTCGTCGAGGTATCCGGACGGGAACCCGTGCACGACGAGCTTGCGGGGCGGTTCGCCGTACGCGGCGTCGGCGGGTGCCAGCGCGGCCGGGGTGATCGCGACCTCCTCGTCCAGTTCCAGGACGGCCAGGTCACCCGAGGCGGTGACATGACCGGCCCAGCCGCCGTGGGCGGCGACCCGGGCGGTGACGGAGGGCGAGCCGGCGTGCTCCGTGAAGGTCACGGTGACCCGGTCGTTGTCCCGGATGACATGGGCGCAGGTCACGACCTTGCGCGGGGTCACCAGGAAGCCGGTCCCGACCACCCTGCCCCCGTATTCGATACGGGCCTGCCACTCGGCGCTGTTCATGAGGTGCTGCCGGCCTCCGGGGCGGTCGGGGCCGCCGAGGACGGAGACCAGGTCAGCTTGACCACGAGGTGCCCCTCGGCCGTGCCCTTGGCGATGAACGCGCCCGCTTCGGCGGACATCTTCACCCCGAACTCGATCTCGATCCCGTCCGGCCTGAGCGAGCCGCTCCGGAACACCTGGAGCGCGGACTCCGCCGCCGCGCGCACCCCGTCCAGGGCGCCCTCGAAGGTTCGCGTGGCCTGAACCGTGCCGTCGCCGCGCGAGACGAGCCGGGACCCGGGCCCCTCGTCGACGGCCTCCACCGCGATCACGGCACCGTCACCCGTCTTGAACTCCACCAGGCCATCCATGACGTCCCCCGTCGTAGTGACTCCAGCCCATACCCATTGTTACGGACGGTGCTTGGGACTGTCCCGGTTTCCGCGCCCGGAGCATGAACTGCCCTGACTGCCCTGACTGCCCTGACTGCCCTGACTGACAGGACGAGGCGCCGCCTACGCCGTTCCGACGATGCCCCGGATCACCCCCAACTCCACCAAGTCCTGCGGCCGGATGCGGAGTTGGTCGGCCGTCGTCTCCGCCTCCTCCGCCGGTCGCTTCAGGATGGCCGCCGCCAGCTCCGGCGCGATGACGGAGAAGTAACTGTCCGGCGTGGCCCAGGTGTTGCCGGGTGCGGCCAGGGCGAGGGCTCCGCCGGAGCCGCCCTCGCCGATCACCAGCGTCGTCACCGGAGTGCGTGCGGCGGCCACCGCGACGAACAGGTCGGCGATCGCGGCGCCGGCCCCCTGCCGCTCGGCCTCCGCGTCGTTGGCCGCGCCCGGGGTGTCCACCAGGGTCAGCACCGGGATCCCGAGCCGGTCAGCGAGGCGGATCAGGCGGGCGGCGGTGCGGTAGCCGGCGGGGCGGGTCGCGGCCCCGGTCTGGGCGGCGTACGCGACCGTACGGCCTTCACGCTCGCCGAACCCGCACAGCATGCCGTCGGGATCGGTGCCGCCGCAGCGGTCGCCGCTGATGGTGACGCGGTGGGTGAAGTAGGTGTCCAAGTAGCCTTCGGCGTGCGGGCGTTGGGGCGAGCGGGCCCGATGGACGGCCTCCCATCCGGTGACGGGTAGGTCGACGGTGCCGAGGGGTCGGGGTGGCGGTGCCGCCTCGCCGGACGTCCCCGTCAGCAGCCGCAGCCACACCCCCAGCGTCTCCCTCAGCTCCTCCGGCCGTACGATCGCGTCGGCCGCGCCCGCCGCCACCTGCGCCTGAGCCGTGTACGCCGTCGGATCCGCGTCGGGCGGCCGGACCCGTGAACCGGCGAAGCCGACCTGGGCGCCGGGCAGGGCGAGGATCACGTCGGCGCCCGCGCCCAGGGTGGCCCAGCCGCCGCCCGTCGTCGGATCGCGGAGCACCGCGATCTGGGCGAGCCCCGCCTCCCGGGTGAGCGCCGACTGCCGTGCAACGCGTTGGAGTTGGGTGAGGGCGAGCATGCCCTCCTGCATGCGGCTGCCGCCGGTCGCGATGAGCGGGACGACCGGCAGACGGTGCTCGCGCGCATACGTGTACGCCGCCTCCAGCCGGTCCCCGGTGCGCTCGCCCAGCGAGCCGCCGAGGAAGCCGAACTCGAAGGCGATCAGCACGGCCGGGATACCGCCGACGGTCGCGTGCCCGCAGACGACGGACTCCTCCTCGCCGGTGCGCGCGGCGGCGCGGGCGCGCGAGGCGTCGTAGCCCTGCCAGGAGAGGGGCCCGTCGGGCTTCGACCGACTATGGGAATCCCCCTGGGACTCCCTTGTGGGGGTGGGCAGTTGGCGGAATTCGTCGGCGACGAGGGCTATGGTCTCGCGGGCGGACAGGCGGCGCGGCTCAGGCACGGCTGTCGCTGCCCAGCGCCCGCTTCATGATCTTCCCCATGTCGTTGCGGGGGAGGGAGTCGAGGTGGTGGACGACGCGTGGCCGCTTGTGCGGGGCGAGCCGCCGGGCCACGTGATCGGCCAACTCCTCGACCCCCGGCGGTGATTGGGGATCCGCCGGGACGATCCAGGCGACGATCCGCTCGCCCAGATCGGCGTCGGGCTCCCCGGTGACGGCGGCTTCGCGCACCCCCGGGTGTTCGAGGAGCGCGTTCTCGATCTCACCGGCCCCGATCTTGTAACCCCCGCTCTTGATCAGGTCGGTTGCCTTGCGGCCGACGATGCGGACGTACCCGTCGGGATCGCGCACGGCCATGTCCCCGGTGCGGAACCAGCCGTCGGCGGTGAAGGCGGCGGCTGTGGCGTCGGGCCGGTTGAGGTACTCGGTGAACAGGTTGGCGCCGCGCACCTGGATCTCGCCCACGCTCTCACCGTCGTACGACGTGATCGGCGTCCCGTCCTCCTCGACAAGGCGCAACTCGACGCCCGGCAACGGAAGTCCGACGGTCCCGGCCCTGGCCTCACCGTCCACGCGCACGCTCGTGTTCATGAGCGTCTCCGTCATGCCGTACCGCTCGATCACCCGCCGCCCGGTCGCGGCCGCGATCCGCTCGTGGTCGTGCACGGGCAGCGCGGCGGAACCGGAGACCAACAGCCGCGCCCGGCCGAGCGCCTTGGCCAGCCCGGGGTCGTCGGGCAGTGCCTCCGCGATGCGGTGGTACATCGTCGGCACCCCGAACAGCATGGTCGCGCCGTCGTTCAGCTCCCGCGTCACGCCCTCGGTGTCGAACCGGCCCAGGTGGCGCACCGATCCGCCGCGCCGCAGCGGGCCGAGCACGCCCAGCACCAGCCCGTGCACATGGAACAGCGGCAACCCGTGCACGAGCACGTCGTCGCCGGTCCACTGCCAGGCGTCGGCCAGCGCGTCCAGGGTCGCGGCGACGGCCCGGCGCGGGAGGACGGCACCCTTGGGTGGGCCGGTGGTGCCGGAGGTGTAGACGACGAGGGCGGGGGCCTCGTCGCCCGCACGGGAGGCATCGGCATCGGCTACTGGTCCGGCGGCGCGTACGTCGACGTCGATGCGCTCCAAATCCCGTACGGCAGCAGGTAGTTCATCACCGGGAGCCGCCAGCACCACCGACGGCGCACTGTCGGACAGGATGTGCCCGAGCTCCTTCTCGCCCGACTTCGGATTCAGCGGTACGGCGGCCACGCCCGCCTGGAGCGCGGCCACAACGGCGACGGCGGTCTCCAGCGCCGGTGTCGCCCACACCGCCACCCGGCCCGCACCGCCGATACGGTCCGCCAGTGAACCGGCCGCGGCGGCCAGCTCCGCGTACGTCAGGGAACGGGCGCCGAACCGCAGGGCGATGCGCTCGCCCGGACCGTCGGTGAGGGCCGGAAAGAGAGAAGGCACGCGTCGTACTCCTTGTCGTCCGTCAGCAGGTCCAGCGGGTCCAGGTGGTGCGGGTGACTCGACGAGTGTCACCCGCCCGGGACGTCACCCCCAACCGGGGACGACCAGCACCAGCCACACCACCGCCGGCACCACCGCGACCACCATCCCTCCGTACATCATCAACTGCCGGAAGAAACGCTCACGATCGACGTCCGGAGCGGCGGCCAGCACCAGCGCCCCGTTCGTCGAGAAGGGGCTCACGTCCACGACCGTCGCTGACACCGCGAGCGCCGCCACCATGCCGACCGCCCCGATCTCGCCCTGCGCCAGGAACGGCACCGCGAGCGGGATCAGCGCGCCCATGATCCCCACGGAGGAGGCGAACGCCGAGATGATGCCGCCGATGTAGCAGAGCAGCAGCGCGGCCAGGAGCGGGACGCCGATATCGCTGACGCCCTCGCCCGCCCAGGTGATGGTGCCCATCTCCTCCAGGACACCGACGTAGGTGAGGACACCGCAGATCAACAGCACCGTCGACCAGGCGATCTGGCCGACCGCCTTGCGGCTGTCCTCCGGCCAGGCCGTGCTGAGCAGTACGGCGAGGGTGATCGCGGTGAGCCCGGTGTCGAGGTCGAACGCGAGCACGGCGACGACGAGCGCGACCAGGGCAGTGAGGGTGGCGATGCGGGCGGGGGTCAGACGGGTGCCGGGTTCGGTGGGGGTGCGGGTGGCTACGGCGGTGGTGGTGGGGGTGGCACCTGACGTACCGCCGGTGTCCGGGTGAGTACCCGGACCCTCGCCCTTGGAGGACGTGCCCTGGGATGAGGAAGACCCGCCGTCCCCGTCCGTCGATACCGAACCCTGCGCCCACAGCTTGAGCCCGCCCAAGGCGACGAACAGGATGCTCGCGATGACGAGGTTGACGACCAGGGAGGCCAGGAACAGGGCGATCTCGTTGCCGGGGAGCTTCTCGCGCTCGACGATGCCGTTCACGATCGAGCCGTAGATGCTGATCGGGGAGAAACCCCCGCCCTGGGCGCCGTGCACGACCATCGCGCCCATCAGCAACGGGCTGATCCCGTACCGCGCGGCGAAGCTCAGCGCGATCGGCGCGACGATCGCGACCGCGGCCGGACTGACCGCGCCGATCGCCGTGAGCGTGCCGGTGAGCGCGAACATCACCCAGGGGATCAGCGCCACCCGCCCGCGAACGAGCCGTATCGAGGCGTGCACCAGCCAGTCGGTCGTGCCGTTGGCGCGGGCGATGGCGAAGAGGTACGTGACGCCGACGAGGACGACGAAGAGATCGCCGGGAAACCCGGCGAAGATGCCGTCCGCGTCGAGATCGGCGACGAGCTCACCGACCGCGAAGGCGGCGGCGAAAGCGAGCGCGCCCATGTTGACGGAGCGGGTGGTGGCGATGACGAACACCACGGCGAGGACGAGGATCGAGATGAGTTCGGGGGACATACGGGCTCCCGTCGTTGGGTCCCGGAGCGGTTGAGTGGGGCTAGCGTGGGCATGACAGGCTGGGGCGTCAAGGGTGCCGTCGAGAGCCGATCGGGCGCCGGTTCAGACGAGGCGCCTCGTCCTCACCGGCGTCGCGAGAAGTCCCCTACGCGGCCGCCTCCACCACGTCCGCGACCACACAGCTGACGTTGTCCGGGCCGCCGGCGGCGTTCGCCTCGGCGACGAGTGCGCGGACCGTTTCGTCCGGGGCGGGGGTCGAGACCAGGAGCCGGCGGAGGTGGTCCTCGGGGACGACTGTCGACAGGCCGTCCGAGCAGAGGAGGTAGCGGTCCCCGGGACGGGCGTCGTGGAGGCGGAGGTCCGGAGGCGTGGGGGATCCGGCGGTCAGGGCTTTCAGGAGGAGGGCGCGCTGGGGGTGGGACATCGCTTCCTCGGGGGTCAGCCGGCCCTCGTCGACCATCGACTGGACGAGGGTGTGGTCGTCGGTGATCCGGAACAGGCCGCCGCCGCGCAGCAGATACGCGCGGGAGTCGCCGATGTGCACCAGCGCCAGCCGGGAGCCCGTCCAGATGAGGGCGGTCAGTGTCGTGCCGGCCTCCTCGTCGTCCCGCGCCGCGTCCCGGACCGCCTCCGTCGCACCCCGCACCGCCTCGTCCAGGAGGTTGAGGACGTTGCCCGCGGGGAGCTCGTCGGTGTCCAGGAACCGCAGCGCCTCCACAGCGGCGCCGCTCGCGGGCGCGCCCGCCGCTCCGAAGCCGTCCGCGACCGCGAGCAGCCGGGTGCCCGCGTACGCCGTGTCCTGGTTCTGGGCGCGGACCCGGCCGGGGTCCGAGTGGGCGGAGTAACGCAGTTCGAGCATGGTGGTGTCCTTCCTCGGTGCAGTCGTAGTCGTCAGCTGGTCGATCAGGAACGCGGCCAGGTCCCGCCGTACGGCCGTCTCCGCCTCGACCCGCGCCCAGTAGACGCGGATCTCCCGGGCGGCGGCCGTGGGTTCGAGGGCGCACACCTCGCGGATGCGGGCCAGCGGCATTGCCAGCCGTCGCAGCCACGCCACCAGCCGGGCCTGCTCAAGCTGGCCGATCGCGTAGTACCGGTATCCGGTGTCCGGGTCGACCCGTGCCGGACGCAGCAGTTCCAGCTCGTCGTACAGCCGTAGCGCCTTCGGTGACAGTCGGCACGCCTTCGAGAAGGCGCCGATGGTCAGCCACTCCATGTGAGCTCCTCGTTCGTTCCCTGCCACCGATGCTGGGGCTTCCCCGAAGGTGAAGGTCAATTCGGTTGCCGCGGTTGCGGTGGAAGTGCGTAACCTGCGACCGGATCGATCACCCGCAGCCACCCGCCGTACGAACCTGGAGTCCGCCGTGCCTCGCATCGCCCTCGTCACCTACGACCCCGGAACGGAACCGCACAAGGACGTCGACCTCCCGGTGCTGGTGGCGGCGTTGCGGGAGGCGGGTGCCGATGCTGTCGCCGTGTGCTGGGACGACCAGGACGTGGACTGGAGTGGGTTCGATCTCGCTGTCATCCGGTCGACCTGGGACTACAGCTGGCGGGCGGAGGAGTTCGTGGCGTGGGCCGAGCGGTGCGGGAAGGCGACGCGGCTGGCCAATCCCGTCGGCGTCGTGCGCTGGAGCACCGACAAGCGGTATCTCGGGGAGCTGGCGGCGGCCGGCGTGCCCGTCGTGCCGACGCGGTATGTCGCTCCCGGGGACGCGGTCGACCTGCCCGAAGACCGCGAGTACGTCATCAAGCCCACCTCCGGAGCCGGCTCCCGTCTCGCCGCCCGCCACACACCCGACCAGCCCGAGACGGCCGTACGACACCTCGCGCGCATGCACAGCGAGGGGCTCACCGCGATGATCCAGCCGTACGTCTCCGGAATCGACGTCAGTGGCGAGCGTGCCCTCCTGTTCGTCGGCGGGAGCTTCCTGCACGCCAGCCGGAAGGGCGCGGTACTGGCGCCGGGGACGGCCTACGACGACGCCCGGGTGGCCCACCCGAACCTGGAGCCCTGGACCCCGACCCCGGCCGAACTCTCCGTCGCCGAACGCGCGTTGGCCGCCGTACCGGATGCGCCCGAGCTGCTGTACGCGCGCGTGGACCTCGTCGACGGAGAGGACGGGGAGCCGCGGGTCATGGAACTGGAGCTGGTCGAGCCGAACTTCTTTCTCTTCCTGCATCCTGGGTCGGTGCGGGGAGCGAGCGAGGCGATTTTGGCGGCGGCGAGCCGTTAGGCCGGTTCACGCCTCCAGTTGTGCGCGGATGAGTGTGTCGAGTCGCTGCCATGCCGGGGACGAGGCGTTGACCGTGCTCTGGATGAGGGCGGGGATCTCGGAGCCGGTGTTCGGTTGGGGCGGTTCGTCGGGGCCGTAGCGTGTTCGATGTGCCTCGGCGATTCGGCGGGCGAGGTCGTCGATGGCGGGGTCGTCGGGGTTGAGGTCGTGTGCGTGGTCGTAGGCGAGGAAGAGTCGGCGTAGAGCTGGGTCCGACAGGATCTCGGTCTGGTCGTGGAACGCGGCGCTCGCATGGTCGGGGTGGGTGGCGAACACGAGGATCCACAGGTCGCGTTGCAGGTTCACCCAGCGCGGGGTGAAGCCCCAGCCGGCCAGGTCCTCCAAGTGGGCGCCGACCTCGGCGGGCAGCGGCGACAGCTGTCCGGCGGCGAGTCGGCGCAGACGCCCCTGCGTTGCCCGCAGGCCGCGGATGCGGGCGGTGAGCTCGTCGTCGATCTCGCGCAGCGCCTGCTGGAACTCCTCGTTGGTCCCTGATCTCAGTTCCCGGATACGTGCCAGCGGGACGCCGGCTTCGGCGAGCGTCCGGATCTTGATCAGGTCGATTGCGTCGTTCGCGCCGTACCGGCGGTAGCCGGACGCGTCACGGTCGGGCTCAGGGAGCAGCCCCTTGTCGTGATAGACGCGGATGGTCTTGATCGACACTCCGACGTAGCCGGCCAGCTGCCCGATGGTGATCACCTGGCGATCCTTCCACTTGACCCTTCCCCAGGGGCAGGGTTGCAGCATGGCGTCATGGCGAACATGAACTTCGATCGGGAGACTCTGCGCGAGCTGGCAGACGAGGGCAACGAGACGGCTCTGGACCGGCTGGCCGACCTCGCCGACGCGGCCGCCGACCTCGGGGAGCTGAGCGAGCTGCTGGACGAGGGATCCATGCACGCCGGCTTCCTGCTCACCCGACGCGCGACCGCGACCGCCGACCTGCGCGAGCTGCAACGGATCTCCGACGCAGGGTACGAGGAGGCCGGGAAGGAGCTGGACCGGCTGCTGAAGGCAACGACCGACGAGCATCGTTAGCGGCGCCGGTAGCCGGGGTGATCGGAGCGTTTGGACCACGTCGGCGGCGGCCGACCTGCGGCTTTCCCCTCGCAGCCTGGCCCAAAGGGGCCAATCGCCGGGACTGAACCCCACGGGCGGGCCCAGCCGCTAGCCGTCGACCGCCGTCCTCTGCAACAACCCCCACGTGAACTCGGCCACGACCTTCCGCCGCACCCCCTGCCCGTCCGGAGCCGTGAACGCCAGCCCCCAACGGGTCGGGGCCGTGCCCTCCAGTGGGCGGGCGGGGGCGAAGGCGTGGGCCGTTTCGTCGACCGTGCAGGACCAGGGGGTCAGGTCATCGAGGGTGCGCAGGTCAGGGCCCTTGGCGCCTGGGGCTCGGACGAGCCATTCGTTCCAGGCCTGGCCGTTGGGGGCGACCAGCACCTCGAAGCGGAGGTCGGGCCAGAGGGGGAGTGGCCAGTGCCAGGCCTCGCACTCCAGGTCGCCGATCTTGCGAGGGGTCACCGACTCCGGGGTGCCCAGGATCGAGCGGTACCGGGAGGCCGCGGCACGGGCCCGTGGGGAGTGGAGCATGGCCTGCCAACGCTTGTTGGCCTCGCGCATGTCCGCGATGGAGACACCGAGCTCGTGGCGGGCGTCCTCCACCAGATCGGGGTTGTGGTCGGCCATACGGCGCAGCAGCACCAGCTGGAAGTCGTTGGTGTTGAAGGGCATGGGGCCATCATCGTCGCCCGGCCGCTCTCTCGCCTTCCCGTCCTTCCGTCACGGCGTCATCCGTTTTACGAACTCCTCGTGCTCGTCCTCAGACACCTGCACCCCCGACGACGGCAGCAACTGCGGAATCCCGTCCACGATCGGGTAACGGCGACGCAGTCTCGGGTTGTACAGCGCCTCCCGCGCCGACACCGACTCGTCCGCCACCGGCACAGGTGCGAGCAGGTGCAGTCTCCCCTTGTCCAGCGGGCACGCCAGGATCTTCAGCAGGGGGTCGTCGGGGTTCATGGGGTGGTCAACTCCTTGGCGGCGATGGGCTGTTGGGGGGTCGCATCATGCTTCGGCATGGTCAGCAGCACGGCCACCGCCAGCACCGTGCCCGCCAGGCGAAGGGCGAGGCGCAGGGGGTCCTGGGGGAGTGCCTCGCCGAACGACATCGTGCCGAGCACCGCCGTGAACAGGCAGGTCACCGTCGTACAGACCGGCACGATCAGGGAGGCCCGGCAGCGTTGCAGCGCCGCCTGCGACATGACCAGGCCGAACGCGCCCGTGAACAGCAGAAGATATGGGTACGGGGAGCGCAGTAGTCCAACTAGAGCGTCTGCCAGGCCACTTGTCGTCAGGTAGCTCGACACGCCCTTGATGGCCAGCGAGCTCACCCCGTACAACAGGCCGACCGCCACGCCGTATTCGACGCCCGTCGTCGGCAGGCGGTGGCGGTGGCGGGTGCGGCGTTCGGCGGATCCGTAGAGCCATACGCCGGCCGCCAGGGACGGCACGCAGACCAGGAGGATCAGGGGGTAGGGGGCCTCGCGGCTTACCGTTTCCGCGCCCTCCTTCAGGGACAGTACGACCATCAGCAGGGCGGCGAGGATCGCGCCGAGGGCGTAGCGTTCGCGGCCGGTGGTCTCCTCGCCCAGGAGGCGGGTGGAGAGCAGGACCAGCAGGACCAGGCCGGACACGAAGATGCCCTGTGCGGCGGCGATCGGCAGGGTGCGGTAGACGGCGAGCTGTGCGGCGAAGCCCGCCGCCAGGGACAGTGAGCCCGCTATCCACAGCGGGCTGCCGAGCACCAGCCGTACCAGGCGGGCCGGGCGGTGGATGTCGACCTCCGGGAGAGCCGCCAACGCCCGTTTCTCCAGGACGAATCCGGTGCTGTACAGGACGTTGGCCATCAGGGCCGCCGCGACTCCCCACCACATGTCCTGCCTCCCTCACTCACGTACAGACGTCCAAGGGAACGCGGTCATGTCCCCTCCTCCGTCGCGTGCAGGTAGTGCTCGAAGAGGTCCCGCAGATGTGCGCCGTCGCCGGGGCCGAGCAGGGTGCGGGACCAGCGCAGGGCCACGTGCAGCCGGCCCGCGGTGGAGGTGGTCGTGACGGTGAGGCCGCGCGGCATCCGGACCGGCGCCGAGAACCACACCGCGTGCGCACGGCCCGCCTCCTCGCCGAAGTCCAGGGGGTACGCGATCCGGCCGATGTTGCTGAGCAGCGTCGTCGACGTCCACGGGGCGGCCGCTCTTCGCAGCCCCCGGGTGAACGCCGCTCGCCAGGTCACGGGGACGACCGGGGTGGTCAACAGGGCCGCACCGTGGCCGAGTTGAGGGCTGGGCACGGCCTTGCGGGCGCGGGTGCGGACGGCCGTACGACGGAGCAGTTCCGGCATCGCCGACGGGTCCAACTCGGCCGGTGCGAAGGGGACGCTGACGAGCCGCGTGCCGTTGCCGATCGGCATGCTGGCGTCCCGGGGGCGGTCGTCGACGGGCATGGTGATGCGCAGGGGGCGGGGACGGGCGCCGTGTTCCCTGTTCCAGTGGGCGATCATCAGGGCCGTGGTGACCATGAGTTGGTCGTTCACGGTGTAGGGGGAATCCTTGGGACGGTGGGGGAGGGAGAGTTCGGTGACGAGCATGCCGTTGCCGGGCGACGGTTCCGGGGTGCCGGGGGCCACACGGGCCGGTGGCGACCAGTTGGAGGGGGTGTTGTTCGGGTCGCGGGGTGCCTCGGGGGGACGTACGGGCGAGGTCGTGGGGGCGTTCTCGCGGCCGCCGTAGAGTTCCGCCGCGGTGGCCAGGACGCGGAGGCACGCCGGGCCGTCCAGGGCGGTGTGGTTGATGGTGAGGAACAGGACCGTGCCGGTCGGCTCGCCGGTCTCCGTGGCCGTCTTGATGCCCCTGCCCTCGTTCACCACCTCGACGCGGATCGGCGGGGACAGAGACAGGGGCGGTGCGAAGCCCAGGGCCCGGTCGCGGGCGTGCTTGAGGGCGTCGCGGTCCGGCGCCGGGAAGCTCACCACCTCCACGTCCGGCTCCGGCGTCAGCTCCCACTCGTAGTGCCGCCGGTACCAGCGGCCCGGGGCCTCCCGCATGAGGACGCGGGGATGCCGGCGCAGGGCCTCGTTGAAGGCGGTGCGCAGCCGGG
Source organism: Streptomyces sp. JLBG701 (assembly GCF_058544905.1). Lineage (NCBI taxonomy): Bacteria > Bacillati > Actinomycetota > Actinomycetes > Kitasatosporales > Streptomycetaceae > Streptomyces > Streptomyces sp. JLBG701. Next base: position 3,606,288 of record NZ_CM178588.1, on the reverse strand, counting down.
CCGGGTCCAGGTGCCCGGGCAGATGGACCTCGATGTGCACCGTCTCCGGCTCCTCGTCCTGGAGACAGTGCCGGGCGATCTCGTCCACGACGGGGAACGGGATGCGCACGGGAGGCCGGATGGGGTGTTCGGCGCGGTGGTCCAGCGCGGTCATGTGCGGTCCCCCCTTGGGTTTTCCCTGGTGTCGTCCCTTGGGTCTTCGGGTTCCGGTCTGGCTTCGGATTCCTCCGCGGCGGCGGGTTCCTCGGGCGGCGTCGCCCTGAACCTCGATTTGCGGAGCGGGATGCGCGCGGTGGGCGGGTCGGGCTCGGGCTGTCCGGGGCCGCGCGCGGAGACGGTCGGCCCGGACGCGCCCTCCGTCCAGGTCCTGGGCAGCCCCGGCACCTCACCCAGCGGGCTGGCGCCCCGCTGCCGGCGCGGCAACTGCTGTGTGGGCGCCTCGGATTGGGACGGGTCCCCGGCGAGGGCCGACCCCGCCACCCGGCCGTCGCCGCCCGCACCCGGCTCCCGCACACTCACCAGTCCCGCGAACAACCCGATCAGCGCCAGCAGTTGAGCCGCGGGACCGAACGCCCCCGCCTCCGCCGCGACCGGCTCCCCGGCCCCGATCGCCGCCGCGACCCCCGCCCCGGCCAGGGCGAGGAACGCGATCGGTACGAGCAACGCGCGCCGCCGGTATGCGAGCAGGGCCAGCGCCGGGACCAGGAGCGCGAAGAACCCGGCGATCACGACGGCCACCAGGGTGAGCGCGACCGTGCCGAGCCACAGGCCGGGCGGCGCCGGGAGCGGCTGTGGCTCGTCGGGGTTGGGTGCGCGCCGCCGCCACAGGGTGAGCGCGATCAGGCCCGCGATCGCGACGCCGCCGCCGATCAGCCCGGCGTCGTACGTCACCGCCGGCTCGTACGACAGCTTGACCGTGCCGCCCGCTCCGGCCGGGATCCGCCAGCCCTGCTGCCAGCCGTCCAGCCGCAGTGGGGTCAACTCCTTGCCGTTCAGGGTGGCTTTCCAGCCGTCGTTGTAGTTCTCGTACGTCGTCAGATAGGTCGCCGCGCCCGAGCCGACGCTCACCTCGCGGCGATCGCCCAGCCAGTCCCGTATCGTCAACTCGCGGTCGAGTGGGGTGGGTTCCGTGATCGTGCCGCGCGTCAGTGTCACGTCCGTGAGGGTGAGCGGTCCGGCGTCACCGGCGTCGACGTCGTGCCTGCCCGAGGTCAGCTCCAACTCGGTGTTGTCGGCCGATTCCTGACAGAGGGTCACCTCGACGGCCCGGCGCTCGGTGAGATCCCGTACGGTCCCCTTCGCGCTCGTCTGGTACAGCTGCCCGTCGACCGTCAGCTCGGGGCCCTCCCCGCACGGCAGCGAGAACTCGCGGGAGGCGGCCGGCTGCGGGGTGCGGTACTGGTCGAGCGCCGGGATGTACGCCTCCGACAGGCCGACCGGGAGCTGCAGGTCGTCGTCGGCGAGGGGGTTGAACAGGGTGAGCGGGGCGGTCTCCGTGATGGTGATGTCCAGCTGGTCCGTGGTGATCGGGTCGAAGCGGACGATGCCGAACTCGTCGACGCCCGCGATCGCCGCGCCGTTCGGGGAGCTGATCTGCACCTGCGTGGCCCGGCTGGACAGGCCGCCGGACGGCGCCAACACCACTTCCCCGATGGGCTGTTGGCCGTTCCACCGCAGATGGATGGTCGGCCGGTCGCCCGCGACCCAGCCCGTCGTCAGGTCGCCGTCGGTGAGGTTGCGCGGGGACAGGCCCGCACCGAGCCGTGCCGTCGAGTCGGCGGTCGCGGTGATGCGGTTATGCTGGTCGGGGGCGACCGCGTAGAGCAGCTTGTCGAGTTCCTCGCCCGGCACCGCGACCGCGCTCGCCTTCACCTCGTACGTCCCCGCCGTCCCGGTGTCGAACCGGCGGTGCAGCCCCACCTCCGTGCCCGTCGCCGACATCCCTGTCGGGTCGGCCGTGCGGTGCAGCGAGACGATCTCGGCGGCGGCCTCGGAGTTGTCGGCGTCGGTCGGCAGCCGGAGCATCCGGGTCACCCGCACGTCGGGCAGGCTGATCTCGGAGAAGCCCGCGCCGGTCAGTCCGGTGCGGCGGGATTCCGAGTCGACGATGGTGAGCTTCATCCAACTCGTGTCCCCGGCCGGGGCCTTGACGCTCTGCGTCGTGCCGTTCGGCTCCAGGTAGCTGGTCACCGACCCCTTCTCCGTCTCCACCCGCACCCGGGTCGCCGCCGGCCGCACGCTCTCCTCCGGCAGCGGGGTGACCTCGAAGGACGACGGCATGGTGTAGGTGCCGGTGAAGGCGATCCGCAGCCACTGCCCGTCCGGCGTGCCGACCGTGCCCTCCGCCCAGGCGGTGTCCGGGTCGCCGTCGAAGGCGTTCACCGGGTCGTACTGCGGCAGGTGGAACAGCCAGTTGCCGCTGGAGGACGCCGACACCGAGCGGGCGCCGCGCAGTTCGGCCACCGTCTGATGGGCGATGCCCTCGGTGGGGAGGATCTCCAGCGGTTCCTCGCCGGCGTCCTGGGCGGCGTCGGGCGCGTTGCGTTCGTTTCGGGTGTACGTGTACGAGGTGTTGGCGTTGACCAGCCCGAACCGGGTGTCCGCGCGCCGCAGTCCGTCGCCGACCACCTGCACCTGCGGGGTGCCGAGGCCGGGGTGGTTGTCGCCGGTGAGGACGGCCGCCCGGCCGCGCAGTTCGGTGGCGAGCGGCAGCAGCGCCTCGGGCCCGCCGGAGACTACGGCCGTGTCGGCGACCGGGGTCAGCCCGGCCTGCCCCGGTCGGATCACGTCCTCGCTCGCCGGCCGGTAGATCTCCACGGCCCGCTGCCGCGGAACCAGCCCCTCGACCTGGAGCGGGGTGTCGTGGGCGATCCGCCCGCCGGTCATGACGGGGCCGAGGCCGATCACCCGCTCATAGCCGGACTGTTCGAGGGTGCGCCTGACGGTCGTCGTCGGCAGGTAGCCGATCTGGTCGGGGTCGAGGTCGTTGCGTACGACCACGTAGTAGATCCCCGCCCGGCTCAAGTAGTCGGCCAGGCCCGGGACTTCACCGCCACTCGCCAGGGCTTGCTGGACCGCGTCCATCGCGCGCCGGTTGCCGTGCTCGCCGAAGGGGACGAAGTCCCGTTGTGCCCAGCGGGAGTCGGCGAGGACGTCGAGGGGCTGGTCGATGGGGGAGCCCCAGGTGTAGATGCCGTGTGTGGTGGCGGGGACGACGAGGGCGCGGGAGTCGGGGGAGTACTTCTCCAGCCAGTCGGCCGTGGACTGCCAGTACTTGGGGAGCTCCTGGAACGAACCCGGGTTGAGAATCGACCCGTTGAGATACGGCCACGCGAGCCCCGGCAGGACGAGCACCGCGGCGACGAGCGGGGCGAAACGCCGGCCGCGCACCCGCCGCGCCCCCCGCGCGTCGGTGGCCACGCCGACGATATGGGCGAACCCGAGGACCAGCGCGAGGGCCAAGCCGGTCTGGAACTTGTAGATGTTGCGGAAGGGCACCAGCCAGCCGCCCAGCCAGTCCTGCACGACCCCGTGGAAGGGCGCGCCGAACGCGCCGCCGTACCCCGCGAACAGGAACAGCGCGACGATCAGCACGGTCAGCACCAGCCAGCGCCGCTCGGGCATGTCCCGCCGGGCCAGGCCCGCGAGGCCGAGCCCGGCCGCGAGCGTCGAGCAGACGATGACGACGACGGAGGCCGCGACAGTCCAGCCGGCCGGCAGCCAGGCCTCCCCGAAGTGCAGATACGCGACCCAGTTCCCGGCGCCGCGCAGCCCCTCGGTCGCCGACATGGTGGCGGTGGTGGTCTGTGAAGTCTCCACGTAGGGCAGGAAGTTCGAGCCGTAGGCGTTGAGCAGCAGCAGGGGAACCCACCACCAGGCCGTCACCAGGATCAGCCCCGGCGCCCACCAGGCGATCAGCTTGCGCTGCCGTGGTCCGGGCGGGCGTGAGAGCAGATACAGCCCGACGGGGAGCAGCGAGGCGAGGGTCGAGGCCGCGTTGACACCGCCCATGAACGGGACGACCAGCACCGAGCGCAGGGCCGCGACGCGGGCGCTGTAGCGCTCGTTGACGAGAGGCAGCAGCACCCACGGCAGAAACGCGCCGGGCAGCGCGGCGGCCGAGGTGGAGCCGACGACGATGGTGAACACCGGCCACAGCGCGTATACGACGGCCGCGAGCAGCCGCGATCTGCCGCTGCCCACGCGCAGCCGCTCGGCCAGCCGCAACGCACCCCAGAAGGCCACGGACACGACGAGCGACAGCCACAGCCGCTCCGCCAGCCACACGGGCAGCCGTACGGCATCGGCCAGCCAGTAGAACGGCAGCATCGGCCACAGATAGCCGACGTACTGGTCCTGAAGCCCGCCGAAGGAACCCCGGTCATGCCACAACTGGCCCAGATCGGCGAGGAATTGACCGGGGTCGACGGTGACCCCGAGCTTGGTGTCGAAGGTCTGCCGGCCCGGATGGACGGCGAGCAGCAGCACGAACACCACGGCCCAGAACCCCAGCAGCCAGCGCCGCGACCGAGGACGCTCCGGCGGGCCCGCCGTGGCCGCCGTGGTCGGCACTGTCGCCGGAGGTGGAGCCTGGACCGTGGACGTCGTCATGGTGGACACCGCCGGAGGATGAGGAGGAGGTTCCAGGTGGCCAACTCGCGTATCCCGGGCGCCTTCACGACGGTCTCCGCGAGGAACGGCCAGTAGCGGGAGCGGGCCGAGACGACACTCACGTCGTCCCGGGCGCGCACCTGCCGCAGGGTGGCTCCGATGTGCACGGCGAACAGGTTCTCGCCCAGGGTGTGCTTGGCGGGCTTCCCGGTACGGCGCCGGTAGCGGGCGCGGGCCCGCTCGGCACCGAGGTAGTGCCAAGGGGCCCACTCGTGACCGCCCCACGGGGACAGCCAGTTGGTGAACGACAGATAGATCAGCCCGCCGGGCCGCGTCACCCGCGCCAGCTCGCTGAGGAACGTCTGCGGATCCGCCACGTGCTCAAGGACGTTGGAGGAGAAGGTGACGTCCGCGACCCCGTCGTAGAGGGGCAGCAGATACCCGTCCGCGATCACGGCCCCGGCGGGCGGCTTGGCCCCCAACTCCCTTACGTCCGGCTCGAAGAGGTAGGCGTGGGCGCCCCGCCGCCGGAACTCCTCGGTGAAGTACCCGCTGCCGCCCCCGACGTCCACGACGGTACGGCCGGCGACGAGGCCGTCGTACGCCTCGACCTGATCGGCGGCGTCGCGGGCGAGCAGGGCGTAGCAGGAGGAGGGGTCGTCCTGCTCGTGGAGGAAGGCGCGGAAGAGGGTGAGCGAGCGACGTATGGACGGATCCTTGAGACCCGTGCCGTTGGGGTGGGTCATGGCGCCCAGCCCTTCACCGCCTCGGCGGCAACTGCCCGGAACTGTCTCACTGTTCGATCCCAGCGATAGCGCGCCGCCCGGTCCCGGGCCTCCTTGCCCATGAGTTCGCGCCGATGCCCGGAGAGGGCAAGCGTGCACCAGGCCGCCGCGAAGGAGGACTCGCCGCGGGCGAGGACGCCGGTCTCGCCGTCGACCACGGAGTCCCGGAGCCCGGGTACGTCGAAGGCGACCGTCGGGGTCTCGCGGGCGGCCGCCTCGGTCACCACCAGCCCCCAGCCCTCCAGGGCGGACGGGTGGACCAGGAGCCAGGCCGCGCACAGCAGCCGGTGCTTCTCCGCCTCCGAGACACGTCCCGTGAACTCCACGTCGGCGCCGGCGAGTTGCTGGAGCTTCTCCCGCTCCGGCCCGTCACCGACGATCACCAGCCGGCCTCCGGTCACCGGCCGCACCCGCTCCCACAGGCGCAGCAGCAGATCGATCCGCTTGTACTCGACGAGCCTGCCCACCGCCAGGAACAGCGGCTCGGGCGAACGGTCGGCGAGGGGGCCTGGCTCCTCGACGCCGTTGTGGACGACACGGATGCGGTCCCGCCGCACACCGATACCGCGCAGGTCGTGGGCCGTCGAGGGGGAGACGGCGACCAGCAGACTCCGGTGCTGGGCACCGGTCAGCGCCAGGTGTTCGAGTCTTCGCCCGAGCCCGGCGGCCGGGGCCAGCGGGGTGCCGCCGAAGCGGATCCGCCACATGTCGGTGTGGACGTGGTTGACCAGGCACAGGGTGGGGCCGCGGTGCCAGTAGGGCGCGAAGTACGGCATGCCGTTGTGCACCTCGACCAGCAGGTCGCAGTCGCCGATCTGCCGGGTGAAGACGGAGCGGGCCCGTACGAAGTGATCGAGCGGGCCGCCCGCCGACACGACCCGGTAGTCGCGGTAGGACGCGGGGCCGCCGCACAGGAGGGTGACCTGGTGGCCGAGGCGGGTCAGTCCGTCGGCGAGCCGGTCGACGAGGATCTCGGAGCCGCCGGCGGCCGGGTTGTCGAGATCCCGATGGGACAGGAAAACGATTCGGCGCGGTTGTGGGGGGAGCGCCGAGGGGTGCTGCGACGCCCGGGGGAAGGCGGCGTGCAGCGAATACGGCACGTGCTGGGGCATGGGTGCTCCAACTCGTCTCAGGGTGCGGAACTCAGCGTGTGGTGTTGGCCAGTTCTGTGCGTTTCTGAGCTCTTCCTGCGAGCAGGATGTGGACAGGCTGTGCTCGGGGTGGGGTGGACAGTTTTCGCCCAGTCGTCCGTCACGGCTACTCACGGAAGTGACAATTTCCGGCCTTATTAGAGCTGACGTCACGTCACATCGTGAGCGCGGGTTGGGGCGTCTCGGACGAATCGGGGCGCGGACGGCGTTCTCGCCCTCGTGCCACGAAAACGCCCCCCAGCACCGTCAGCACGAATCCGGCCACAGCGGCCCCCACCGGCAGCGTCCGACCCACCATGCGCAGCTGACCGCTCTCCTTCTTCGCCAGTTTCACCGCCGTCTTCTGCGTCTCGGTGGTGAACGCCAGCTTCCGGCTGTCCAGCAGCACCACCGCGTCCGTCTCCGACCCGGGAGCACGCAGCGTCCGACGCGGTCCGACCTGGGCGTACACCACTCGGCCGGTGGCCTGGTCGACGACCAGCTCGATGCCGTGGTTGGAGTACCACTCCTCGGCCAGCACCTGGGGCCGGTCGGGCTCGTCGACGATGGTGCCCGGCACGAGCCGGGTGCCGACCCGGACGGGATCGACCGTGCCCGTGAACCGATAACCCGTGTACCCCTGAACCTTCTTCGTACCCCGATAACTCAACGTGACAACGGTCCCACCGGAGTTGTCCCACCACCGGTAGGCGCGTTTCTGCACGTCGAACGGGAACTTCAGATAGGCCTCGCCCTCGATGTACGGGGTTTCCCCGCAGCAGTGCACCGGCTTGGTGGTCCTGCGGTCCATCACCCAGCGGTGCGGGGTGAAGTCCAGCGCGTCGTGCGGATCGGCCGCCGGCAGCGACTCGTCCGTGTCGACCGTCGTCGTCACGTCCCACACCGCCGCCCGTCCACTGCGCTCACTGTCCTCGACATCGCCGCGCACCCGCTGGGTGACCGTGATCCGCTTGTCGTCCACGGTCTCGATCTCGCCGGTGTCGAAGTAACTGCCCGTGCCCGTGTAGACGGCGGTCTGATCGATGTCGATCGGGTTCACGGCGGCACGGGGCTCCACGTACCAGGCGAGCAGCGGGGCCAGCACCAGCAGGAAGACACCCAGGCCCAGAACGACCAGGGAGAAAGGTGAGGTTGTACGGCGCATCCGGCACTCCAAGCGGGCGTGAGATGACGCGAGGGAAGGTGCATATGCGGTATGGGGCGGGAACGGTAGGCGCCCCTTGACGGAGTGTCAATGTCTGCCGACACTGACTCCGACAGGCAGGGGTGGGACGCCGGGGGTCGGGACGACCGCCGGACAGGCTCTGACAGAGAGGCCGACCCTGCGATGTCCAGACTGCTCGCAGCCGCACTGACCGTCGTACTCGCCGCAGCCCTCGCCGTGGGCGCCGCGCTCGGCATCGTCGCGCTGCTCGAAGCCAGGCCCGAGCAGCCCAACACACCACTGATCACGTACGAGCAAGCCGGCCAAGGGAGTTGACCCGTGACAGCCGCCCGGTCGTCGCCGGCCGTCGCAGGCCGCTCGGCCTGGCTCGACGTACCCCGGCTCCAGGTGCGCCGGTTCGCGGCGATCGCCATGGCCGAGGCGCCCGAACTCGCCGAGGAGATCCTGCGCGAGATCCGCCGCGAGTACCCCCATCTGCCGGTCGTCCTCGACGAGTCGGGCGAACCGATGGCCCTGGTCGGCATCCGCCGCGCCATCGAGGTCTTCGTCCAGCACCTGGAGACGGCGGAGGGCCGCCTGACCGTACCGCCGGGCGTCTTCCAGGACTTCGGACGCGGCGAGGGCCTCAACGGCCGCAGCCTGGACTCCCTCCAGGCGATCTACCGGATGGGCGTACGACTGGCCTGGCGCCGTTTCGCCGAGATCGGCCAGCGCGTTGAGATCCCGCCCCCGGCGATGTACGAACTCGTCGACGCTGGCTACGAGTACCTGGACGGGTTGGTCGACCAGTCCGTGCGCGGGTACGCGGAGGCGGCGGCCCGGCAGGCCGGCGAGCGATTGCGTTTGCAGCGCCGCCTGATGGAACTGCTGCTCGCCGAACACCACGGCCGCGGCGGCGACTTGGCCGACGCACTCGCCGAACGCGCCGCCCGGATCGGCTGGCCACTGCCCGAGAAGGTCGCGGTGGGAGTGCTGCTCCGCCCCGCACGGGAAGCGGTGCCGCCCGCGGTGGGGGAAGGGGTGCTGCTCGACATGGAGTACGAGCAGCCCCGGATGGTCGTGCCCGAACCGGACGCCGCCGGCCGACCCGAGCTGCTGCACCGGGCGTTGAGCGGATGGGCGGGGGCGATCGGTCCGCCGGTGCCGTTGGCCGACGCGGTGAAGTCCCTCAACTGGGCTGAAGCGGCAGTGCGGTTGATGGAACGGCGACTGTTGCCCGTAGGAGAGGTCCTGTACTGCACCGAGCACACGGAGGCGCTCGTACTGTTGCAGCCGGAGGAGTTGATCGACGACCTCGCGCTGCGGTGCCTGGCGCCGTTGGCTCATTGCGGGCCCACGCATGGGCGACGGCTTGCGGAGACGTTGCTTGCCTGGCTGGAGACGCGGGGCGGGGCGCCGGAGGTGGCGGCGAGGCTGGGGGTGCATCCGCAGACGGTGCGGTATCGGCTGCGGCAGATCCGGGAGTTGTGGGGGGACGAGATCGATGACCCGGATCGGCGGTTCGAGCTGGAGCTGGTGTTGCGGGCGCAGAGGTTGAGGGGGCGGGCGGGGGAGATGTGAGGGACGGGGGGGAGAGAGAGGGGGGAGGGGGCGCTGCCCCGTGGCGCCCCCACCCCTCAGGTCTTTCCGGTCACGGCTCAGCCCCGCACCCGCCGCCCCGCCTGATACACGGCGCGGATGCGCTCGGGCAGGGACGCCAGATCGTACGGATCCCCGTCCACGACCACGATGTCGGCGAGCAGCCCTGGCCGCAGCCGCCCCGTGACCTCGCCCATGCCCAGCAGGTCTGCCGCCGAGGAGGTGGTCGCCGCGAGCACCTGGGCCGGGCTCACGCCGCGCTTCTCCATGAGGGGCAGTTCGCCGAGATTCTCGCCGTGCGGCCGACGCCGCTGTCCGTGCCCATGGCGACGCGCACACCGGCGGCGACCGCGCGGGCGAAGGAGTCACCGTGGGCGGCGGCCGCCTCCCAGAACCAGGGCTGCCGACAGACGTCACCGGCATCGGCCGGCCGGCTGGTGCCTTCCGCCCGCACGGCGTGGGCCTCGCTGCGATCGAGAGCCCGCAGCCGCCACTTCCCGCCCTCGGCAGTGCTGCTCACCATCAGATGGATCCGCACGGACACGACCCCCGGCAGTACGGCCACCCGATCCAGAACGTATCCGGTCAGGCTGCGCTCGTCAGCGGCCCGCACCGAGAGCATCAGATTCCGCTCGCCGGAGGTGATGTCGAGCGATACGCACTCCGGGTCTCCGGCCAGCACCCGAGCGACTTCGTCGAGCCGCCCCGCCTCACACACCAGGTCCACACACGCCCCGGGCACCCCGGTGAGCATGCCGGGATAAACGGCCGTCCAGGCAAGCCCCCGCTCCCGCAACCGCTCCCACCTCCGCGCGACGGTCGCCGGATCGGCACCCACCCCACGGGCGAGAACGCTCCAAGGCGCCCGAGGCGCGACCTGCAATGCGTTGACCACCCGCAGATCCATCTCGTCCAACGGGCCACCCGCCGCCCCATTCCGGCCGTCGGGGATCGCCTCCATGTCCGTCATGGCGTCATCCTGCACGACGGAACTGAAAGGGAGGGCGCGTGCCGGTTAGTCCCACACGAGGGTGTCGGTACTGACCGGGGCTATGCGCGAGCCGGGCGTGGTGCCCGTTGCGTTGACCGTATAGGCGCCGGGGGGAAGGCCGTCGAAGGCTGCTTCTACGGGGTCAGCTCCCGCCATGACGACACGGGCCTCTTCGAGTCGGCCGGCCTCACTGGAGATGGTGATCCGCACGGCTGCCTTCGCGCCGTCGACTGTTGTCAGCCGGATGGGCAGGTCCTGCCCGGCGGTGATGAGTTCGGGGACGTCCAGGCGCAGGTGGGCGGTTTCCGGGGCGCGGACCACGATGTCGGTGGCCGTGAGGATGCCTTCGAGTTCGTCGAGTGCGGCCGGGTTGCGCTGAAGGTTGCCGTGCTGGTCGGGGATGCGGCGGAGGGCGGGGCTGTCCATGGGGACGTCACTGCGGCAGGCGCCGACGATGGGGACGGTGCCGTCTCCGAAGAGGGCTTTCGTGGTGTAGGTGGTGAGGGGGGTGATGCGGCCGTCTTTGATCTGGGCGGTGGTGGGGGTGTTCTGGTGGATGCCGACCAGGGCGTGGGTGGAGGTCAGGGAGGCGGGGCGGGCGGCTTCGGCTTCGCAGAGGGCTGTGTGGAAGCGCATGGCGTCGGCGGCTTGGGCGGTGTTCAGTTCCGGGACGGCCATTTCGGTGGTTTTGGCGAGGGCGGTTCCTGGATTTGTCGGGTTCTCGATGCAGGCGTATTCGGGGAGGAGTTGGTGGAGGGAGGGCATGCTGCGGGCGAAGGCGGTCAGGTCGACGGAGAGGGGGCCGATTTTCTGCTGGACCCCGTTGACCAGTTGTTCCAGGGCTTTGGCCGCGCCTCGGTAGGGGGTGCCGAAGGTGATGAGTTTGTGGGTGAGTTCGGCGCCGCCGCATTTCTCGATGTACCAGCGGGCGATGAGGCCGCCCATTGAGTGGCATACGAAGGTCAGGCGGGCGTCGGAGTAGGGGCCGCCTTGGGCGCGCCAGCGGGCCAGTGCCGGTTCGACGGTGGTGGCTAGGCGGCGGGCGTTGTAGCGGTTGGAGAGGCGCCAGTCGTAGGGGAAAGGGAGGAGGTTGGCGGGGGGTGCGTCGGGGTGGGCTGTGCTTTCGCGGTAGCCGAGGGTGCGGAGGCGGGCCAGGAGGACGTCGTAGCCCTTTACAGGGGTCCAGATGCCGGGGATTAGGTGGAGGTCCGGCATTAGGGCTACCGGTTCGACGCCGTCGTTTGGGTGGTCGTCGCCTATTCCGGGTGGGAGTTGGAGGCGGGTTAGGGAGCGGCCGAGGGTTTTGATTGCGGTGAGGAGGGCGCCGGGGGTGGGGGACCAGACCAGGCCTTCGGGGGTGCGGAGGGTGGTGCCGGTTATGCCGGGGAGGACTACTACTAGGTCAGTTGGGGGTGTTGGGGGCTGTGTCATAGGGCTCCTCGGGGGGCGCGGCGGAGAGGCGGGCGGTCAGGTGGGGGATGAGGGTTAGGGCGGCGGGGTGGTGGGGGGCGATTTCTGCCAGGTCGTCTATCCAGGCCCTGATGTTTTCGGGGGTGCGGTCGCAGGCGGAGTTCAGCGCGGCTTCGGCGCGGTCGTGGTCGGCGTCGATGGCTGAGGCTATGGCCAGGTGGAATTCGGCTGTGGCTGCGAGAGGGGCATCTGCGCCAGCACTCAGTGCGAGGTATGCGGTTGCTTCCAGTACGGCGGGGTTGGGTTGGCGTGCCGAATCGTGGAGTAGTGCGGGGAATTGGGAAGGGTCGTCCAGAGCTTCGAAGGCGTGGGCTTGGGCGTGGAATTGTGCGAGCTGAAGCAGGCTTTGAGCCCGAACGAACAGATAGGCATTTTCAGGGTCGTCGGCACCGTCAGACAGAGCTGCCCAGACGATCTCCCCAAGCAGGTCGTCGCGACGCTGTTCGAGAAGTGCCCGCTGGTCCGTTGGAGCGGCGGCGGCGAACTCGTAGGCGAGGACCGACTGCAGGAGTGGACGGTATGCCGCATCAACACCCTCGCTCTGGGCTTGTTGGCGCAGGTCACGGTAGCGATCAGCCTCGTCTTCCCTGATGTCGAGGAAGGCTTCGGCCACGCCGTTGTCGGCTTCCGGCGAGAGGAGTTCCGGGTGCGCTGCGAGGTAGTCGCGCTCGGCGTCGTAGCTCTCGGTGTCGACCCAGGTTTGAGCCTTGGTCAGCAAGTCAAGATCGACGGTGAGCCAGGCAGGGGGTTCGGTGCCGGCGAGCTGGTGCCAGGAGCTGTCGAACGCTGCCTGGTTGGCGCTGCGGTGTCGGCGGCCTTCCGCGTGCAAGACACTGACAAACTCAGGGTCCGCTGCAGCAGCTGCTAGTTGTTCGACCCTTACGAGCCATGCCGTCGCACTCGTGTCGCCTGGCTGCGCGTCGGCTGAGCGGGACAGCAGGAGGAACGCGGCGGTGTACGGCGTAGCTTCGCTGAGGATGTTTGTCCAGAGCTGCTCGGCTGATCGTCCAGCGTCGCTGTAGCGGGTGCCGAGGTTGTTCAGGGTCGTGGCGAGGTTGGGGAGGTGGGCGGGGTTTTCTTTGGCGAGGGTTCGGTAAAGGTCTAGGGCTTCTTCGGTGGGAGGTAGCGCGTCGTCTCGTCGCCCGATGTTGCTGTAGCAGGTGCCGATGTTGTCTAGGACCGCAGCGAGGTCGGGGAGGTGGGCGGGGTTTTCTTTGGCGAGGGTTCGGTATAGGCCTAGGGCTTCTTCGGTGGGAGGCAGTGCGTCGTCTCGTCGTCCGATGTTGCTGTAGCGGGTGCCGAGGTTGTTAAGGGTCATCGCGAGGTTGGGGAGGTGGGCGGGGTTTTCTTTGGCGAGGGTTCGGTATAGGCCTAGGGCTTCTTCGGTGGGAGGCAGTGCGTCGTTCAGGCGTCCAACGCTGTTGTAGTGGATGCCGAGGTTGTTCAGGGCGCCGGCGAGGTTGGGCAGGTAGGCGCGGTTTTCGTTGGCCAGGGCGCGTCGTAGTTGAACGGCTTCTTCGGTGAGGGACAGTGCGTCGTTCCGTCGTCCGACGTTGCTGTAGCAGGTGCCGAGGATGTTCAGGGCCGTGGCGAGGTCGGGGAGGTAAGCGCGGTTTTCGTCGGCGAGGGTTCGGTATAGGTCTACGGCTTCTTCGGTGGGGGGCAGCGCGTCATTCCGTCGTCCGATGTTGCTGTAGCAGGCGCCGAGGTTGTTCAGGGCACTGGCCAGGCCGGGAAGGTAGGCGCGGTTTTCGTTGGCCAGGGCGCGTCGTAGTTGAACGGCTTCTTCGGTGGGGGGTAGTGCGTCGTTCAGGCGTCCAACGTCGCCGTAGCAAGCGCCGAGGTTGTTCAGCGTGCTGGCGAGGTCGGGGAGATAGGCGCGGTTTTCGTTGGCCAGGGCGCGTCGTAGTTGAACGGCTTCTTCGGTGGGGGGTAGTGCGTCCTTCCGGCGTCCAACGTCGCTGTAGCAGGCGCCGAGGTTATGCAGGGCGCTGGCGAGGTCGGGGAGGTAGGCGCGGTTTTCGTTGGCCAGGGCGCGTCGTAGTTGAACGGCTTCTTCGGTGGGGGGGAGTGCGTCCTTCCGGCGTCCAACGTCGCTGTAGCGGGTGCCGAGGTTGTTCAGGGTCATGGCGAGGTCGGGGAGGTGGGCGGGGTTTTCGTTGGCCAGGGTTCGGTATAGGCCTAGGGCTTCTTCGGCGGGGGCCAGTGCGTCGTTCCGGCGTCCAACGTTGCTGTAGCGGGTGCCGAGGTTGTTCAGGGCCATGGCGAGGTCGGGGAGGTGGGCGAGGTTTTCGTTAGCCAGGGTGCGCCAGAGGTGAACGGCTTCTCCGGAAGGGGCCAGTGCGTCGTTCCGGCGTCCAACGCTGTTGTAGCGGATACCGAGGTTGTTCAGGGCGCCGGCGAGGTTAGGGAGGTAGGCGGGGTTTTCGTTAGCCAGGGTGCGCCAGAGGCGAACGGCTTCTCTGGTGAGGGCCAGTGCGTCGTCCCGTCGTCCAACGTCGCTGTAGCGGTTTCCGAGATTGTTCAGGGCGCCGGCGAGGTTGGGTAGGTAGGCGGGGTTCTCGTTGGTGAGGGCGCGCCAGAGGCGAACGGATTCTTCGGTGGGGGGCACTGCCTCCTTTCGGCGGCCCACGTCGCTGTAGCAGGTGCCGAGGTCGTTCAGAGCACCGGCGAGGTTAGGGAGGTAGACGCGGTTTGCGTTGGCCACGGCACGTGACAGGGTGACCGCTTCTTCGGCGGGAGGCAGGGCTTCGGCCAGGCGCCCCCAATACTGAAACCGATCGGCGACGAGCGTTGCTGTCATGACAACGTCGGGAAGGAGAGCGGCGCTTTCCTCTGTCAGCCCCCGCAACAGACCGAGACCGTCGGGTCCGGCATCCGCGGCATGACGCCACCCATAGAGCCACAGGTAGACGGACTCCTCGGCCGGAATCCCCGCCTCCAGGTGTGCTCGATACGTACCCAGCAACGCCTGAGCCACAACCACCGACCGCGGATTGAACGGCTGCTCAGCCGACCCCCGATACGCAGGACGCAAATGATCGGCAAGACTCTGATGAGCCATCCGATAGACCGCGGTTCCCCCCTCGCCGTCCTGCACGATATGACGCCCGAGCTGGTCAAGCACCCAGCTGATGTCATCCCGAGTCACCTCAACGCCGTCCGGCGCCTCCGCGTTGGCGACGCTGAGCCACTCCTCCTCCGGGAAGCCGGCTCCGTACGCCCAAGTCAAGGCGCGCAGAATTATCTCGGCCAGCACCGCTGGTTCCGGCGCCTCTCCAACCACCCGACCTGTCGCCGGAACAACTGCCGCCAGATCCGTGTCGAGCGCATCCTCAACAGAGTGGCTGACTCTCTCCTCCCACCCCTCGTCCGACGTGTCCACCGGAGCCGCGGATAGCTGGTCCGCCACCAACCTGGCAAGCAGGAACGTGTGTTGAACCTCGGCCGAGTCCTCCCCGAACAGATGGGCCGCGACCGCAGCCTCATCCATACGAGGGTCGACTTCGCTCAGCCGCAGCCGCACGTACTTCGCCAGATCCGACCGGCCCCGCTGCCGGACAGCAGGATCATCAAGGCTGAGGGCCGGGCCCCCAGGCGCCAGGGTCCCCACCAGTGAGGACTGCCCGTCACCACGCTGCATCTCCCGCGTGGACACGATCACCACAGCGTGCGCGGCCAGACGCGTCAACAGGTCTTCGGCGATCTCGAAGGCCTTACCCCGCGCTTCGTCCAGCCCGTCGACAACGAGAACCGGTGGCTCTGCGCCATCCTCGACCGCCCGCTGGACCTCACCCACCAACTCGCTGGCGTTGCGCCGAGCATCCTGCGCGGTCAGCACGCCCTGCTGCACCAGCTGCCCGGCAAGATGATCAGCCGCCAAGTCCGCCGTCAGCCCACGCGCATGCACATGCGCGGAAACCGACCGCTCCTCGGGCAACACGTGGCTCCGAGGATGGCCGTCGCCAAGAAGCCGCTCCCTCTCCTCAGGGTTGGACAGACTCACAACCCGCCCCAGAATCGCCGACTTACCGGTCCCCGCCGATCCACTCACGACGTACAGACCGGGCTGACGCCGCTGCACCCAATCCACGACCGTGTTCACTTCTTCGGTGCGTCCGGTGAACCACGATCGCTCGTTCAACTCAGCGCCGCTTCGCGCGGCCCGCAGCAGATGCTCGACCACTTGCTCAGGTGCCCCCGGCCGATACAGGGGGTTCCGGAACATCCACCATGCGCTGCCCGTGGACCGGAAGACCGGTGACTGTCCACCCCTGCCCCACTCCTTCAGCACGGCATCGCATACGTCGTCCCCGCGCACGTACTCGTTATGGACCGACCACCGCACCCGCAGCTCGGGCATGTCCGGACCCAACTCCAGGACCTTGCGCAGACGTTGCCCGAACAGCCCGTCGCGGGCCGTCTCCACAGTCAGGCACGACGTGACCACCCCCACCCAAACCTGCGACGCATCCTGCGTCTCCCGCATGATCAGCGTCGCCAGGTCGGCCGCCGAGACCGCATCGCCCGAGAAACAGGTGTCGAAGACGAACAGGAGTTGATTCGCCCCGGACAGTGCGGAGGGGAGGACGACGTCGGTCAGGCCGACGCCGTCGTCCGCGTACGTGCCACTGTCCTTGGCCAGGAGCCGCAGGCCGCCCGCCGCAGGGAGGACACCATGGCCGCTCCACATCACGACCAACGGGCTGTCGGCGGACAGGGAGCCCCGGAGCGACTTGAAGAAGGCGCGCACCTCTGCCTCAGTGGGGTTCTCCAGCGCCTCCCCGCCGAAGGAATCCCCCAACAGGGCGGTCAAGGCGACGACATCACCAACCGCATGCGCCAGCGGCTGATGATCCTCCACTGTGTAATCGCCGACCCCAACGCCGGCAAGACGCCCCTTGAACACCTACGTTCCCCCGTTCACACCACATCCGCGCGCCCCCGCGACGCCGATGCCCTACCAAGTATCCGCCGCCCCGTCGCCCGACGTACCTGGAATGCAACGGACAGCGACAGTCAGCCAGTTAGCTCATCCCAACCGGCTCCTTCGACGATGCTCGCGTCGATGCGGGTCGATCCAGATGGACCACCACCCCAGCGAAGAACCGCTGCACAGCGTCATCAACACTGCGAATGAACCCGGACTCGGCGTTCCCCCGTCCACTCCCCATGCTCTTGAACAGCGACAGCCGGAATCCCGTGATCTGGACGCCGTTGCCTTTCGGAAGCATGTCCCCAGGCTCAGGCCGGAGCCGTTCCAACGTGCCCCGCGGCCCCCCTCCCTCACCCTCCACCAGGGTCTCGACATGGAGATCCGCCGGCGCCTCGGCCAGCCTGCGGACGAGCCGTTTCGCCCAGGTCAACGGATACCCCTGCTCCGGCGCCGGGATGTCGATCGCCGTGCGCAGCTTGCCGGTTCGCAGATCGGCGTTGATAGCCAGCAAACCCGGAGTCCCCTCAACCCGCAGTTCCGCCTGAAGCCGTCCATCCAGGCAGAGTTGGTCGGCCAGACGGGCTCGGCGGGCCCCAGGATCGGTGCCGCGCTTGGTGCGGTGGGCGGGGAGTACCTTCTGGCCGAGTTCGCCGCCGAGCCGTAGGCACACCTGGCGGATGAGCCGTTCCCAGCTCTCGACCACCTCAAGGGCGCGCGGGTCGCCCTGGCACAGGGTCTCGTCGCCGATGCCGTTGCGTACCGGCACCCATGCCGAGCCCATGCTCTGGAAGCCGTGGCAACCGGAGTTCTCGTGCTGGAGATAGTGCAGCAGTTCCTGGAGCAGCCAGGTGCGCGCCGCGTTGCCGACTCCCTCGTGCCGGATCAACAGCTGTGCCTGGTGGGCCACTTCGGCCCACGACAGGTGCCAGAGAGCGACCTTGTGCTTGCGGCGTCCGTCGATCTTCACGTCGACCAGTGGGCTGCCCTCCAGCGCGACGTCGTTCGACAGTGTGATCACGGCCTCGTAGCCGCGCCGGGCGGCGATGTCCATGTAGGCCTGCACCTGGTCGGCTTTGAGGGCGTTGCCGTTGGTCTTCGCCTCGACGAGTGCCGTCCACAGCTTGCCGGCACGCTCGATACGGATCACTCCGTCAGGGCGTCGGGGCGTGTCGCCGTGCGGCAGGGACACCTCGGTGAATGTCTCCATGCGGCCGGACGGTGCACCGAAGGCGGCGGTGAGTCGTCTGCCGAACCGTGGCACCTGGGCCATCACCGACAACAGCACCGAGGTCGCGCGCATCTCCCGGTCCCGGTCGCTCTTGAGCGCCGAGACGGGAAAGAGCCTGGCGGCCTTCCAGGAATCGTTCTCCGCCAGGGACTTCTGCGGCGTGCTGGGCAGCGAGACCTTCCTCTTCGCGGTGCGGGGACGCGCGGCCGTCTTCCTCGGACCGGCCTCGCCTTCGGCCCGACGAGGAGTCGGGATGGCCCCCAGCGATGCCAGCGGCGCCGGCGACGCTTGCGGGGCGGGCTCGACGAGGTCCTCGGAGAGCGCCGTATCCGCCGCCAATTCACCGCTCTCCGCTTCGCCGCTCTCCGCATCGTCCTCGGCGTCGACATCGACCCCGAAGTCCGTTGCCAGCCCCGCCAGCCCAGTGTCGTAGCCCTGCCCCACCGCCCGGAACTTCCACTCCTCTTCCCGCCGATACAACTCACCGAAGATGATCGCGCCCACCGCGCCCGCGTCGTCGATGCCGAACCGAAGGAGGTTCTCGCCGACCGCGTCGGCCATTGTCACCCTCAGGTCTTCCAGCTCTCCGAAGACAGCCCCCTCGTACCGGCTCGCCGCCACGACGATCCGGTCGACGTCCGCCGGGACCGCCGTCAGGTCGAAGCTGATCCGGTCCTCGTTGCCGTCCTCCGTGGGCGTCTTGCCCAGCAGCTGCACGCTTCCGTCGGCGGCCACCGGGTTGTTGTAGAAGTAGAAGTCGGCGTCGCTGCGGACCTTGCCGTTCGTGTCCAGCAGGAGGACGGACACATCCGCGTCGCCCTCACCGGTCGGGCTGCCCCAGCCCAGACTGACGATCACCGAACCGACGTCCTCGCTCAGAGCCGTCAGCGCCACATTCGAGCCCTTGACCATTTCGCGCACAATGCCCCCCAAATCGTGCTCCCCCAGGACAGAGGCATCTCCTGCCTCGGCCGCATACTGCGCGACAAGATGTGACGTGTCGCACATGGGAAACGGTAGTACCGGTGGGGCGCGGTCGTAAGGAAAACGGAAATGGAGCAGGGTGGCTGCGGAGGTGGTTGACGCAGGCCCATTGCCGGGGCAAACGCACTATGGCTAGCCTGTGTTCGTCATGCCGATCGTCTGTTGAAATTTCGAACACAGGGGTCTTGGGAACAAGGCGCCGCAACACAAGGGAGGGGCCGCACGTGGGACGCCTCGTACCTGCCGTGACCCGGGCTCTCGACATACTGGAGCTCTTCCTCGACGGAGACGGGACTCTCTCCGCCCCCGACATCGTGCGCAGGCTCCAGCTGCCCCGCACCACCGTGCACGAGCTGGTCACCACGCTCGCCGCTCGGTCGTACATCGTCCAGGTGCCGGGCCAGCCCGGACGCTACCGGCTCGGAGTACGTCCGTACCAGCTCGGCAGCCGCTACGCCGAGCAGCTCGACCTCGCCGCCGAGGGCCAGCAGGTCGCCCGGTCCGTCGCCGAGACCTGTGACGAGACCGTGCACGTGGCCATCCTCGAAGGCACCGACGTCATCTACATCGCCAAGGTCGACTCCACGCACGCCGTGCGCATGGTGTCCGCCGCCGGCCGTCGGCTGCCCGCCCACTGCACCTCCGTCGGCAAGATGCTGCTCGCCTCCCTCCCCGCGCCCGAGCTCACCGCGCGGATCCCCGACGGGGCCGAGCTGGTCGCCATGACCCCCAACAGCATCACCGAGCCCGGCGCCCTGCGCGAGGCCCTCGACGAGATCCGGCAGCGCGGCATCGCCGTCGAGAGCCGCGAGTCCAACCCGGACGTCTCCTGCGTGGCCGCCCCGGTCCGCGACCGCACCGGGCAGGTCGTCGCCGCGCTCTCCATCTCCGTGCCGATGATCCGCTGGAGCGACGAGCGCCGCGTCGAGCTGGAGCAACTCGCCGCGAAGGGCGCCGCCGAGCTGTCCGAGCGCCTCGGCCACCGGAGCGTGGGATGACGGCCTACGAGACCGAGGTCGCCGTACGGGCTGAAGCGGCCCTCGGCGAAGGGCCGACCTGGGACGCCGACGCCGGGCGGCTCATCTGGATCGACATTCTCGGCGCCCGGGTCCACACCTACGACCCCGCCTCCGGACGACGCACCGTCCGCGTCACCGACCAGCACGTCGGCGCCGCCAAGCCGCGAGCCGGCGGCGGGCTGGTGCTCAACCTGCGCGACGGGGTCGGGCTGGTCGACACGGACGAGGCGGGCGGAGGGTTCCGGTGGCTGCACCACGCCCCCGTCCCCGGCCGCCGCGCCAACGACGCCGCCGTCGCACCCGACGGCTCCCTCTGGGCGGGCACCATGCGCTACGACGAGGCAGCGGGCGGCGGCACGCTGTCCCGTATCACCGGTGACGGGACCCACCGCACCGTCCTCGACGACGTCGCCGTCAGCAACGGCACCGGGTGGAGCCCCGACGGGCGGCTGATGTACTACATCGACTCGCCCACCCGCCGCATCGACGTCTTCGACTACGACGGTCAGGTCACCAACCGGCGGCCACTCGCCGTGATCGAGGACGGCGCCGGCTTCCCCGACGGCCTCACCGTCGACGCCGACGGCTGCGTCTGGGTGGCCCTGTGGGACGGCGGGGCGGTCCGCCGCTACACGCCGTCCGGCGAGCTGGACCGCGTGATCCCGCTCCCGGTGCCCCGCCCGACGGCCTGCGCTTTCGGCGGCCCCGACCTCACTGACCTGTACATCACGACGGCCCGTACGGGACTCCCGGTGCCCCCTCCGCTCGCCGGGTCCCTCCTCGTCGTACCGGGAGCGGGCAAGGGTCTGCCCCAGCCGGCGTTCGCGGGCTGACCCCGGTTCCTAGTCCGGCACCGAACCCGCCCCCGACGCCGCGGCTCGGGCGTCCAGCACCCGGAGGATCTCCCGTTCGCCCGCCGTCAGCGGTGGCCCCGCCAGCCTCGGCAGCGGGGGACCGCTCAGCGCGGCCAGTGCGACATCCGGGCGCAGGAGCCGACTCGCGTCGGCCGTCAGGCTGGTCACCTCCCACAGCGCGGAGGCCGCCGTATAGGACCCGGTGGCCGCCCGCGTCAGCCGCCGCGAGTAGCCGGCGATGAGCCGGTCGGCGGCGGTCGGGGGCCCGCCCACCGCCCCCGGGTACCAGACGTCCTGGCCGACGGCCGTGGCCCAGGCCGCCTCCACCGACTTGGCGGCCCCGCGCTGCACCCGGCGGGACAGCCCGGGCGCGGTGGGGCCGGAGTCCCGTACCTCATGGGCCAGGACGCGCGCGCCGAGCGCGGCCACCGACATGCCCTGGCCGTAGGCCGGGTTGAACGTGGCGAGCGCGTCGCCGAGAACGACGAAACCCTCGGGCCACTGCCGGGCCTTCTCCACGTACCGCCGGACGTTGCTGCTGCTGCGGCTGGTGTGCACGTCGGTGAGGGGTTCGGCGCCGGCGATCAGTCGGCCGACGATGGGGTCGGGCAGATCGAGGGTGTAGCGCAGGAAGCCGTCCGGGTCCGTCGGCGGCTCGCCGCCCCGCGTGCCGGCGAGGCTGACCATCCAGCGGTCGCCCTCGATGGGCAGGACCATCGCGCTACGGCCGGGCCGCGACGCGTACGGATCGGCGTACACGACCGTCAGGGGGAAGCCGGCGGCTCCCGCGGGCGTGCGGTAGATCCGTGTCGCGTTGACGAGCCCGGAGTCGACGGCCCGCTCCCCGATCCCGCTCACCCCGAGCCCGTCCAGCCACTTCATGACCCGCGACCCGCGTCCACTCGCGTCGACGACGATCTCGGCGTCAAGTGACGTATCGCCGCCGCCAGTTGAGGAGCTCACCAATACCCCGGTGACGCGCTGCGACGTTCCCCTGAGTTCGAGCGCCTGGGCCTTGCGTATCTCCACCCCGGTTCCGGACAGGACAGCCGCCCGCACCGTCCAGTCCAGCAACGCCCGGGTACAGGTGATCATTTGGGGCCCCTGATGCCGCCAACGCCGGAACCAGCCCTCGGGCGTGAGCCCCAACATGCCCTGCCCGAGGGAGATTTCATGCGCACCGGCCGCGAGCAGGTCCTTGCGCAGCCGGGCGCCCGGCACGATCTCCTCCATGGCGGCCAGACCCCCGGCCATCAGGAGATGGGCATGGCGCCCCTGCGGAAGCCCCTTGCGGTGCTCGGGCCCTTCGGGCAGATCGTCGCGTTCGAGCACGACCACCTCGTCGACGACGCTCGACAGCGCGGCCGTGGCAAGCATGCCGGCCAGACCGGCACCGATGACGACAGCTCTACGCGACATGGAACTCCTCGAACGCACCCAAAGAAACCAAAGAGACAACTGCGGCTGACAAGGCCAACTCGGCCGACACCGCACCCATTTCAGCCATGTGAAGCACTCACCGTCCCCTCGCGCACAGCCGCCACGACCGGCGACCTCACCAGCGCCTGCGCCAGCTCCACCAGCCCGCTGGAGTCGGAGACCTCGGTGGCGTAGAGGCGATATGTGCTCGGCCGGTCCAGGGGCTGCTCGCGGGCCGCCGCACGGCGCGCGGCGTCGGTGAGCATGGCCGCCTCCGCGACGACCCGGGCCTCGTGCTCGGACGGGCTCTGCCGTGCGGCGGCGTCCCGGGCCCGCTCACGCACCCCGTCGTCGAAGTACGGGGCCAGCGCCAACAGCGCGTCGTGGATGGACACTTCACGCCAGTGCAGCCGCTCCCGCGGCAGTTGCCACCAACTGCTGGGCGGCTTGGGCGCGGTGGACGCGAACCGCACCTGGGACCACAGCGGACGCAGCCTGCGGTAGTCGTTCAGGGTGTGCCAGTGCGCGGTGGCCGCCGGCAGCACCCTGGGCAGGACGAAGCCCGCGGACCAGATCAGTCCGGCGAGCGAGACCAGTGGCGGGGCCACGTCGGTGGACAGGAAGTCGAGATCGCCGCCCGCCCAACGCGCCGCCACCGCCGTGTACTTGGTCAGCTGAAAACCCACCACGTCCAGCGCCGCCCCGACGAAGATCAGCCGCAGTCCGACCCTGAGCAGCCCGGTCACCTCACGGCCCCACTTGACGCACAGCGCGCACATCGCGAGGGTCGCGGCGCTGTGCCCGAGCAGGTAGAGCACGGTCATCTCGCGCATGTACGGCGTGTTGGCGTAGTACGTGTCGAGGTCGCGAAGCCGCTCGGTGTCCGCGTCGGCGAGCACGAACAGCACGACGATGGCGACGATCACACAGCCGTACGCGGTGACACTGCGCACGACCATCCGCCGGACGTGTTCGCGCGGGCCGCCCCTCCAGTGGATCAGCAGGATGAGCAGGGAGCAGCTGTACGCGGAGATCAGTCCGTACGTCAGCGGCGCACCGAAGTTGGGCACGCCCGTGAGGTCGTTGACGGCCTCCAGGGTCAGCGGCGCCGAGCACACGAACACGAACGCGCCGAGGGCGATCGCCGCGCAGGTGGACACGGTCAGCGGATTCCGTAAGGCCGTACGCGGGCCGCGGAGCAGCACGACGAAGGACATGCCCAGCAGGCCGGCCGCCAGGTACACGACGAGGCTCACGGTCGAGAACTCCGTTCCGGTGCGGGTGCGGCAGGCATGACGCCCGGGACAAGCGGCGGGGAGGCGGTCAGGGCCTCGGCGATGGGGACCAGCAGCGCCGGTCCGGGCGCCCCGTCGGCCAGCAGGTCGGCTCCGTCCGCCGCCGAGCCGGGGTTCGGTCTCCCGTCCCGCTCAGCCCGCACCGCCGCTGAGATCACCGCCGCCCACGCGAGCGCCTCGGCCCGCTCCGGCCGGCCCGTGGACCGCAGTGCCGCGTCGCGGACCCGCTCGTACAACTCCCGGTCGAAGAAGGCGTCCAGGTAGCTGAGCGCGTTGTGGACGCTCGTCTGGCGCCACACCAGGAGCGTGGCGGGGGAGGCATAGCGCGGCCGGGGCAAGCGCAGCGAGCGGCGGGTCAGGACGTCGTCCAGTTCGCGCTCCAGCGGTGCGAGACGGGCGTACGTCCGCCAGGACCGCACCCAGTGCGTGAGCCGGGGGCCGGCCAGCGGAATCAGCACGCCGGCAGCGGTGAGGAGGGCGCCGAGGCCGGCGGCCGCGACCGAGATGTTCGTGTTGAGCGCCGACCAGTCCTGCCCGAACCAGCGGGCGCTCACCGCGATGAGCTTCGAGACGCTGTAGCCCCCGCTGCACAGGGTTCCCACGCCCATGGCGACCAGGCCCGCGCGCAGCCAGCCGTGCACCTCGCGGGCCCAGCGCAGGGACGACACGGTGGTGAACGTGACGGCTGTGAGATGCCCGACCAGGTACAGCACGATCATCTCGGCGATGAACGGCGTCTTCGCGTAGTAGGTGTCCAGGTCGACGCGGCGCTCCACGGGCGCGTCACCCAGGGCGAACATCGTCACGATGCCGATGACCACGAACGCGTAGGCCAGCATCCAGCGGCGCGCGGTCCGCCGCACATGCGGCCCGCCCCGCCAGCAGACGATCAGCACCTGGGCGGCGGCGCTGTACGCGGTGATCGACGCGTACGTCAGCGGCGCGGCGAGGTTCGGGACGCCGCTGACCCGGTTGATGGCGCCCACGGTGGGCGGGGCCCCGAGGAGGAAGCACAGGCCGGCCAGGCCCAGCACCGCGCAGATGGCGCGCAGGTAGGGATCGCGGGGGTGGCGTCCGAGGTCGGGGGCCTTCACCGCGAGACCGAGCCACAGGACGGCGCAGCTGATGTAGTTGATCAGGCCGCTCATCCGCGTGTCCCACGGTAGTTGAGCGCGGCCCCGATACGCCCGGCGACGCCCTCGGACCCGGTGCCCCCGGACTCCGCGGGCGCCTCGAGGAGGGTGCGCAGCCGCTGCCCCATCAACATGCCGAACCGGTCGGCCTCCTGCTCGTCGGCGAGGCTGAAGTCGGTGCGGGCGGCGGTGGGTTGGGCGGCAGCGGGTTGGGCGGAGTCCACGACCCCGTGCCCATGGGCCGGCCCCTGACTCATGTGCCACACCTCGTGGCAGAGGATCACGATCTGGTGCCACACGGCGGCACGCCGGTCGATGACGATGATGTCGTATGTCCCCCGGTCCAGCCACAGTCCGCTGGCGGTGTGCGGCGGGAACACCTCGCGGCGGACGACGACCTCGCGCCCCCGCCACGCGCTGACGGACTCGACGAGCGCGGCGAACACGGCCTCTGGGTCCGCCGGTTCGGGAACCCGCACGGACCCGATGAGGGCGTCGGCGAGCCGCCGCATCTCCTTCTTCCTGCGCACCATGCTTCCCTGTGGTC
Organism: Streptomyces sp. JLBG701; assembly: GCF_058544905.1. Lineage (NCBI taxonomy): Bacteria > Bacillati > Actinomycetota > Actinomycetes > Kitasatosporales > Streptomycetaceae > Streptomyces > Streptomyces sp. JLBG701. The sequence continues at coordinate 3,581,122 of NZ_CM178588.1, read as the reverse complement.
GGGTCCAGGGCGTTCTCACCGCCGTTCGGCGGTCCGTCCGAGGTTACGCGGCCCGAAGTGTCCGCGTCATGTGATCCGGCGACCGTTGTTCGACGGTGAACGACCAGCGCTGTCCGAAACTCTCGCCTGCGGTTCCTGTCCAACCCATTGACGCGAAAGCGCTTCCTATTTACGGTCCCGTTCGAAGTTACGAGCGCAATCCGAGATACCGAACGAAAGCGGACGGTTATCGAATCGATCGAATCACCCGAATCAGTCGCTCTCCACAACTTGGAACGGGGCAGGAATGGGACGACCTGACCTGAATCGCAGGCAACTTCTGGCCACCGCGGGCGGATTGACCGTCGCGGGCAGCTTCGCCTTCGCGGCCCTCGGCACCGGGGCCGACGCACTCGCCTCCAGCGCGGACACCCGCGTGCGCTACTGGAACCTCTTCAGCGGCGGCGACGGCTACAACATGATCGCCATGCTGGACGCCTTCCGTAAGGCGAACCCCGCCATCGACGTCAAGGACTCGACGCTCCAGTGGGGCAACCCCTTCTACACCAAGCTCGCCATGGCCGCCGCGGGCAACCGCGCACCCGACCTCGGCGTCATGCACCTCGGCCGGGTCACCGGCTTCTCGCCCGGCCGCCTCCTGGACGCCTGGGACGTGGATCTGCTCGCCAAGTACGGCGTACGTGAAGAGGACTTCAACCCGGACCTCTGGAAACGCGCCGTCATCGACGGCAAGCTCTACGCCCTCCCGCTCGACATCCACGTCCAGCTCTGCTTCTACCGCAAGGATGTCCTGAAGAAGGCGGGCCTTCTCGGCGACGACGGCCGGATCGTGCCGGTCACCTCGACCGACGAGTGGTTCGACGTGCTCAAGGAGGCCAAGAAGGCCACCAAGAAGGGGCTGCAGACCATCGGTCTGTGGGTCAACGACCAGAACTTCCAGTGGTGGTTCTTCGTCGCCTTCTACACCCAGCTCGGCGGCACCTGGTTCAACGACGCCAACACCGAAGTCACCTTCGACACCGACAAGGCCGTCCAGGTCCTGGAGTTCCTGCGCCGCCACATCACCGACGGATACGCCGACCCGGGCCTCGGCTCCGTCGGCGCCGAACAGTTCATCAACGGCGCGCCCTTCGCCTGGGAGGGCAACTGGTCGGTGCCGGTCTACTCCGGAGCGAAGCTCGACTACGGCGCCACCCCGCTGCCGCCCGTCTTCGGCAAGCAGGCCACCCACGCCGAGTCGCACGCCTTCGTCCTCCCGCACCAGTCCGACCGGGGCGGCGCCGCCAACGAGGGTGCCCACCAACTCGCCGCCTACGTCGTCCAGCACGCCCAGCAGTGGGCGGCCGGCGGCCACATCCCCGCCTACACGCCGACCCTGTCCACGGCCGCGTACAAGAAGCTGAGCCCGCAGAACGAGTACGTGTCGGCCATGGACCACCAGGCCACCGAGCCGAAGGTGTGGTTCGCGGGCTCCACCGGCATCCTCGCCCAGCGCGTGGGCCCGATCGTCGTCTCCTCGACGATGGGCTCGGCCAAGCCCGAAGCCGTGGCCGACCGCATGAAGGGCGCGCTCACCCAACTCCTGGCCATGAAGAACCCCATGGACGGCAGGACCGCCGCACAGGGAGGTACGGCCGCATGACGACCAGCGCTCAAACAGTGATCGCACCAGCACGCGCGCGTACCGTCGCGCAGAGCGCCACCCTCCGCCGCAAGCAGGGCTTCCAGCAGGGCGGTTGGTTCATCGCCCCGTTCCTCGTCCTCTTCACGCTCTTCGTGATCTGGCCCCTCCTCCGGGGCGTCTACCTCAGCTTCACGGACGCCAACATCACGGGTGACGCCGCCCACTTCGTCGGCCTGGACAACTACCGCGAGGCCCTCAAGGACCCGCTGATGTGGGACGCGCTCGGCCACAGCGCGTACTTCACGCTCCTGGTAGTCCCCTGCATCACGGTGCTGGCCTTCCTCCTCGCGATGCTCGCCCACCACATAGAGCGCGGCAAATGGCTGTGGCGCCTGTGCTTCTTCGCCCCGTTCCTGCTGCCCTCCACCGTCGCCGGCAACCTCTGGCAGTGGCTCTTCAACCCCGGCACAGGAATGATCAACCACGTCTTCGGCATCGAGACACCGTGGCTGACCGACAAGTCGTACGCGATGCTCGCCATCGTCATCACCACCCTGTGGTGGACGGTCGGCTTCAGCTTCCTGCTCTACCTCGCCGCGCTCCAGGGCATCCCCGACCACCTCTACGAGGCCGCCAAACTGGACGGCGCGAACGCCTGGCACCGCATGGTCCACATCACCCTGCCGCTGCTGCGCAACATCACCGGCCTGGTCATCGCCCTGCAGATCCTCGCGTCACTCCAGATCTTCGACCAGGCGGTCGTGATGATGGACTTCAGCCCCGGCCCGGAGGAATCGACCCGCACCTTCGTGCAGTACACCCTCGAAGAGGGCTTCACCGCCTACCGCGTGGGCTACGCCTCCGCCATCTCCATCATCTTCTTCGTGATCATCGCGGCCGTAGCCCTGGCCCGAATGTGGCTGCTGCGCAACCGAGAGGAGAGCGCCCGATGACCACAGCAGTGCAGCCTCGCAAAGGTGGGACCAAGGGCTGGACCAGGGGTTGGACCCCCAGCCAGATCATCCTCACCCTCCTCGGAGCGGCCGTCTCGGTCGTCTTCCTCGCCCCCTTCGCCTGGGGCCTGTTCACGTCCCTCAAGTCGGAGACCGAAGCCGTAGAAGTGCCCCCGCACTGGCTGCCGAAGGACTGGACGGGCCAGGCCTGGAAGGCCCTCTTCGAGAGCGGCAACATCACCAACTGGTTCGTGAACTCCCTGGTCGTCTCGGTGTGCGTGACGTCCGTGGTCCTTCTCGTCAGCGCGCTGGCCGGTTACGGCTTCGCCCGCACCGAGTTCCGCGGCAAGGGCGCCCTGATGGCCGTGGTCATGGCGGGCCTGATGATCTCCCCGGCGGTCCTCGGCGTCCCCCTCTTCACCACGGTCCAGCAGATGGGGATGGTCGACACGTACTGGGGCATGATCCTCCCGCAGTGCGCGCCCGCAGCGATGGTCTACATCCTCTACAAGTTCTTCCAGGGCATCCCGCGCGAACTGGAGGAAGCGGCGTTCATCGACGGCGCCGGCCGCTGGCGGGTCTTCTTCACGATCGTCGTCCCGCTGGCCCGCCCCTCCCTGGCGGCGGTAGGCATCTTCACCTTCATCGCCTCCTGGAACAACTTCCTCTGGCCGTACATGGTCACCAACAACCCCGACCTGATGACCATGCCGAACGGCATCGCGACCGTCATGAACTCCTACGGCATCCAGTGGGCCCAACTCATGGCAGGCGGCCTGATGGCGGGCCTCCCGCTGATCATCGTCTTCGTCTTCTTCCAGAGGCAGATCGTGGCGGGCGTGGCCCACACGGGATTGGCGGGCCAGTGACCCTGAGAAGCGGCCTCGCCGCGGCGACCCTGGCAACAGTCCTGGCCCTGCTCCCCAACACGGCCCAGGCGGCGGAGAGTTACCCCGACCCCCAACCGATCACCGGCCAACAGATCATCCACGACCCAACCATCATCAAGCTGAAGTCCGGCGGCTACGTGGCCTATTCGACCGGCGGCATCATCGGAGCCCGCACGTCGAAGGACAGAGTCCAATGGGACGACGCGGGCAACGCCTTCGCCGAGCCCCCGAGTTGGTGGTACGAGTACAACTCGACCGGCGACCCGTGGGCCCCGGACATCTCCTACCGGTCCGGCAAGTACTGGCTGTATTACGCCGTCTCGTCCTGGGGCACCAACCACTCCGCGATAGGCGTGGCGACGTCCAGCACCGGCCTCCCCGGCACCTGGACGGACCAGGGCAAGGTCTTCACGTCGGAGACGACCGACACCTGGAACGCCATAGACCCGGCCCTGATCCGGGCCGACGGCAAGCTGTGGATGTCGTTCGGCTCGTACTGGACGGGCATCCGCATGGTGGAGGTGGACCCGAGGACCGGCAAGGCAGCCGAGGGCACCCCGGTCCACCACCTGGCAACCCGCCCGGACGCCCCGTACGCGGTGGAGGGCCCGTACATCGTGAAGCACGGCCGCTACTACTACCTCTTCGCGAGCTACGACGCCTGCTGCGCGGGCGTGAACTCCACGTACAAGATCAGGGTGGGTAGGTCGACGTCGGTGACGGGCCCGTACGAGGACAGCACGGGCAAGCCGATGCTGGAGGGCGGCGGCGATCTGCTGCTGGCCGGCCACGGAAGGTATGTGGGCACGGGCGGCGAGTCGATCTTCAAGGACGGGGGCAAGGATGTCCTGGCGTACCACTACTACGACGCAGAGGACGGCGGCACGCCAAAGCTGGGGCTGAACCCCCTGAGCTGGAAAAAGAACGGCTGGCCAGTCGTGCGTTAGGGGCGCGGGGCTGTATCGATTTGCGGCTCCGCCGCGTGGGCGCGACCAGCCCCCACAAACCCGCAGACAAGACACAACCCGAAAGGAAAAGATGAGCACCGCCCGCTTCACCCTCGACCCAGCCTTCACCATCGGCGAGGTCAACCCCCGCCTCTTCGGCTCCTTCGTGGAACACCTCGGCCGCTGCGTCTACACGGGCATCTTCGAGCCGGACCACCCATCGGCCGACGGACAGGGCCTCCGTACGGACGTCCTCGACCTCGTCCGGGAACTGGGCGTAACAGCCATCCGCTACCCCGGCGGCAACTTCGTATCGGGCTACAAGTGGGAGGACTCGGTAGGCCCCGCAGGGGACCGCCCCCGCCGCCTCGACCTGGCCTGGCACTCGACGGAGTCCAACCGCTTCGGCCTCTCCGAGTACATCGCCTTCCTCCGCAAGATCGGCCCCCAGGCCGAACCCATGATGGCGGTGAACCTCGGCACGCGAGGTGTCGCGGAAGCCCTGGAACTCCAGGAGTACGCCAACCACTCCGAGGGCACCGCCCTGTCCGACCTCCGCGTCAGCCACGGCGACAAGGACCCCTTCGGCATCAGACTCTGGTGCCTCGGCAACGAGATGGACGGCCCCTGGCAGACCGGCCACAAGACGGCCGAGGAGTACGGCCGTGTCGCCGCCGAGACCGCACGGGCGATGCGCCAGATCGACCCGAGCGTGGAACTCGTCGCCTGCGGCTCCTCCAGCCAGTCCATGCCGACCTTCGCCGAGTGGGAGGCGACGGTCCTGAAGGAGACGTACGACCTCGTCGACTACATCTCTCTCCACGCCTACTACTGGCCGGAGGACGGTGACATCGACTCCTTCCTGGCCTCGGCCGTCGACATGGAGTCGTTCATCGAGAACGTCGTCGCGACCGCCGACCACGTGGGCGCGAGGGTCAAGTCGAAGAAGCGGATCAACCTCTCCTTCGACGAGTGGAACGTCTGGTACCTGCCCGAATGGGAGGCGAAGGCGAAGACGTTCGAGCAGGAGGACTGGCCGGAGGCCCCGCGTCTCCTGGAGGACAACTACAGCGTCCTGGACGCCGTCGTCTTCGGCTCGCTCCTCATCGCGCTGCTCCGGCACGCGGACCGCGTCACCGTCGCCTGTCTCGCCCAGCTCGTCAACGTCATCGCGCCGATCATGACGGAACCGGGCGGCCCGGCCTGGCGTCAGACGACGTTCTTCCCGTTCGCGCAGGCGGCGAAGTACGGCCGCGGCCAGGTCCTGGACGTACGGGTCGACTCACCGACGTACGAGACGAAGAAGTTCGGCGAGACCGACCTCCTGCACGCGACCGCCGTCCGCGCCGAGGACGGCACCGTCACCGTGTTCGCGGTCAACCGCAGCCGCACCGAAGCGCTTCCGCTCGAAGTCGCCCTGAACGGCCTGGAGTTGACGTCGCTGGTCGAGCACAGCGCACTCGCCGACGCCGACCCGGACGCCCGGAACACACTGGACGAGCCGGAGCGGGTCGCCCCGCACACGGTCGAGGGCACGGCCCTCCAGGACGACGGCACCCTGACCGCCGTACTGGAGCCACTGTCCTGGAACGTGATCCGCCTGGCGTAACGCCCGAAGATCACCGGCCGGGGGAGTCGACGGCAGTCACCGGCACTCCTCCGGCCGCGCTGCCCAGCAGCGTCAGCCGTACGGCCCCCGGGCCCGACGGTGTGGTCCCGTCGGACAGGACGGCCAGGGCCAGTGTGTTGGTGCCACGTGTGCGGAGGATCCCGTTCGGCAGGACGAAGGTGTGCTGCGGACCCACGTCGTTGATGTACTGGCCCATGTTCCAGCCGTTCAGGAAGATCTGGGCGCGGTAGGCGCGGGTGGCGTCGTCCTCCAGGGTGAGCCCGACCGAGGCGTCGATGCCGTGGTCGACGCCCAGCCGGAAGGTGGTCCGGTACCAGGTCACGCCCTGCCGCCGGTCCGCGCGCGGCAGTTCGGCCAGTTCCCAGTCGCTGTCGGCGAACCCGGGCAGGTGCCAGCCCTCCCGCTCCCCGTACAGCCCGCCGTTGTTCAGCGGCCCGCGCACGGGGTCGGCCGCCGCCTCGCCCTGGAGCCGCCAACTCACCACCGGCGAGGCACCGTTGAAGGTGACCTCGGTCAGACCGCGGGCCGCCTTGTGGGTGTCGAGGGACTTGCCGTCCATGTCGTGCTGCATCCGCCGGACGAGCACGGACAGCACGTGCGAGTCGCCCTCCCCGAGCTTCTCCCGCAGCGTCTCCGGCACGTCGAAGGCGGCCGTGGCCGTCCAACTGCCCTGCCGGACGGTCGTCTTGTCCGGCACCGGCATCCGATGGGACCCGAGCGGCTCCCCGTCCAGCCAGGCCATCAGCATCCCCTGCGTGCCCGTGCTGTAGGACAGGGCCACGGACTCGACACCCTCCGAGCCCGTCAGGGAGCCCCGGTACCAGACGTCCCCGTAGTGGAAGCCGTAGTCGTCCGCGAACAGCACGGGCTGCCCGGCCGGTACCGAAGTCGTGCTGTACGAGGAGGACTTGTCGGCGACCTTCCACGTCGAGTCGTCGAACGCGGGCGCGGACTCGGGGTTCTCGGTCCGCTGGCGCCAGCCGCCCAGCGCGGGCAGCGCCACCGGGGCGACCCCGGGCACGAGCTCCTCGGCCAGCAGGCTTCCGGCGGCGCTGGTCCGCGTCCGCAACAGGCCGTCGTTCCAGGTGACTTCACCGATACCGCGCGGCCCCCACACCTCAAGTCCCGTCGCCCCGGTCGTGTCCCCGGTGAGCTGGACGATGGCACCGCTCACGGCGGCCTTCCGCAGCAGCGCCGGGCCGTACACGAGCACCGAGCCCGCCGGCGTCCGGTGCGGCCACAGCCGTAGCGAGGTCTCGTCGTCGGCGAGGAGGATCAGCAACGGCCTGCTGCCGTCGAGCTGGTTGACCAGTACCCGGGTCAGCCCGCCCTCACCGAGCCGGGCGGACACGCGCAGCAGACCGCGGTCGTACGTCCATGCCGCCTCCGCGTCCAGCCGGAAGACCTCCGGTTCGCTCGGGCACTCAAGGACGAGGTGCGCCATGTCGCCCCGGCGGCCAGTGAACACAGCGATGTCCTGCCGCCCCGCGGCGAGGGTGAGCATGGGCTGTACGTCGGCGTTCCTCAACTTCACCCAGCCCAGGGCCAGTCCACTCGCCAGCAGCTGGGCATCGCGGGCCGGCACGGTGACGGGCAGGTCCTCCCCGCCGACCGGGAGGCTCGTGGAGACGGGCTCGGCGGTGTCGTTGCGCAGGACGTACACATGGGCGCCGGTGTCGTTGTTGGTCAGGTGGTACACCTTGACCCGCTTGTCGGCGGCCTCGACGTCCGCCGCCCGGTCCAGCTTGGCGAAGTCGGGTACGTGGTACAGCAGTTGGCCGAGCTGGTGCATCGGGGCCAGCTTTGCGGTGGCGTTGCGTGCCTCGTCGAAGGCGGCCCCGTAGTCGTACGAGGTGTAGACGACGGGCGCGGGCAGCCACCCCCACGACGTCCCGCCGAAGGCCATGTAGACGTTGTGCAGGGTGATGCCGTTGGCGAGATTGGTCAGGTAGAAGCGTCGCTCGTAGGCCGCGTCACGCGTCCGCCGCGACTCCGCGTACCCCTTCCCCTTGAACTCCACCCCGCCCCACGGATCGAACCAGCCGCCCCCGAACTCGGGGACGAACCCGGGAGTGCGCGGACTGGCGGTGGCACCACCCGTCGCTCCTCCCGACCCGAAGTGCCCCCAGTCGGGCGGGGTCTTGGAAGGCGAGGGATAGCCGTCGAACCCGTACAGCCAACCCCCCTTCTCCCCGCCCATGTCGAACGACCCGGGCGTCCAATACCCGTTCCGCCCCTTGTCGTTGTGGAACAGGGGTACGTCGATCCCGTCGGTGCGCACCTTCTCGTACAGGTGGGCCATGTAGTCGAGGCCTTCGGGCCGGCCGACGTGGGAGTCGTACTCGTTCTCGATCTGGTAGAGCAGGACCGTGCCGTTGCCCTCGGTGTAGAGGTGCTTGGCGACGATCGCGTTGACGGCGGTCAGCCACTCGTCGACGTACGACAGGTAGGTCGGGTCGGAGGTCCTGGCGGTGCCCTTGGTGGCGGTCAGCCAGCCGGGGAAGCCGCCCGCGTCGACCTCGGCGTTGATGTAGGGGCCCGGGCGCAGGATGACGTAGAGGCCCGTCTCGGCGGCCGTCCGCAGGAACAGGTCGAGGTCCCGGACGCCGGTGAAGTCGTACTGGCCGGGGGCGGGGGAGTGGTAGTTCCAGGCGACGTAGACGCTGACGGTGTTGTAGCCGTGCGCCCGCATCTTCTCCAGCATGTCGCGCCACAGGGACGGGCTCGGCAGCCGGAAGGGGTGCAGCTCGCCCGACCACACGACCAGGCGCTTGCCGTCGATGAGCAGCGAGTAGCGGTCGAAGCCGATCGTGTGCCGGCGCCGGTCCGCGCTCGGCGGGGCGGGGGCCGGTCCCGTGGGCGCGTAGCGGGCGGCGTACGCATCCGGCGTCCCGGCGCTCCCGCTCAGCGCGAAACCGAGCGCGGCGGTGCCGGCGAGGGCGCTGAAGGTACGTCTGCTGAGCGCCAAGGGGACCTCCTGTTTACCTCTGTTTACCTGTGTGACGGCTGGGTGTGCTGAGACATTCTCCATCGCCGGAGACGGGACAATGGACGCATGAGGATCTCGGCACGGGCGGATTATGCGGTACGGGCGGTACTGGAGCTCGCCGTACGCCAGGACGGCGGCCCGGTGAAGGCGGAGGCCATCGCCACCGCGCAAGACATCCCCCACAAGTTCCTGGAGGGGATTCTCGGCGACCTCCGGCGCGGCGGCATCGTCGACAGCCGGCGTGGTGGCAACGGAGGTTACCGCCTGGCGCGCGAGGCCGCGACGATCACCGTCGCGGACGTCATCCGGACGGTCGACGGCCCGATCGTCTCGGTGCGCGGCGAGCGGCCGACCGGGCTCGAATACACCGGTACCGCGGAACCGCTCCTACCCCTGTGGATCGCGCTGCGCGCCAATGTGCGGAAGATCCTGGAGGGCGTCTCGATCGCCGACATCGCGGCGGACGCGCTCCCGGATCCGGTACGCAAGCTGGCGGCGGAACCGGCGGCTTGGGAGAACCCGTAGCCGGTTCCCGTCCCGCTGCAGGGGTCAGGCGCGCGGGCCTCGGTGGGAGAGGACGGCCTCGATGCGGGCGGCGATGTCGGAACCGGCGGTGGAAGCCTGGGAGCGTGGGCCGTCCGTCGTCTCCTGGAGCCAGGTGCGCAGTCGGCCTCCCATCAGCAGGCCGAAGCGTTCCGCCTCCTGCTCGGCGTGGGTGCTGAAGGCGGTGCGGGCGGCGACGTGCAGGTCGCAGTCGTCCTTGAGCATGTGCCAGACCTCGTGGAAGAAGATCACGAGCTGGTGCCAGGAGGCCGCGCGTCTCTCGACGACGATGACGTCGTGCGTCTCCAGGTCCAGCCACAGCCCGCTCGCGGTGTGCGGAGGGAAGACCTCCCGGCACAGGACGACCCTGCGCCCGCGCTTCTCGCTCACGATCTCGACGAGCGAGGCGAACAGGTCGTCGTAGGAGGGAGTGGAGGAGGTTCTGGGGGAGGCGCTCGAAGAGGTGACGGGGGAGACACGGGACATGATGTCGTCGGCGAGCCGACGCATCTCCTTGCCTTTGCTCACCGTCGCAATATGCCAAGCGCGGGGTGATGTCGGCCACTGCCCTTTTGCCCTCGTGGCTGGAAAAAGAGGTACCGGAAACCGGTCGAAAACGGTGCATTCGGCGGGCGTGTCAGGCGGTCAGCCGGGGCCGGTCCTCGTCGCGCGCTAACCGCGTCCTCAGATTCAGCGCCTATCGTCGCCACCCGTTCATCCCTACCTATCAGGTGGGAAACATCGGAGACGACGGGACGCACCAATGCGCACGCTGATACTGCTCGCCCTCGCGGGCCTTGGGGCCCAGCTCGTGGACGGCAGCCTCGGCATGGCCTACGGGGTCACCTCGACCACGCTGCTGCTGGCCATGGGCACCAACCCGGCCATGGCGTCGGCCACGGTCCACCTCGCCGAGATCGGCACGACGCTGATGTCGGGCGCCTCGCACTGGCGCTTCGGGAACGTCGACTGGAAGGTCGTAGCGAAGATCGGCGTGCCGGGAGCGGTGGGTTCCTTCCTCGGCGCGACGGTCCTGTCGAAGCTGTCGACCGAGGTCGCCGAGCCGGTGATGTCCCTGATCCTCCTGGGCCTCGGCCTGTACGTCATGTCCCGCTTCACCTTCCGAGGCCTCCCCAAGGACAAGCTCGGCAAGCCGCTCGGGAAGCGTTTCCTGACCCCGCTCGGCCTGGTCGCCGGCTTCCTGGACGCCACGGGCGGGGGCGGCTGGGGCCCGGTCGGTACGCCCGCCCTGCTGGCGAGCGGCCGCATGGAGCCCCGCAAGGTGATCGGCTCGATCGACACGAGCGAGTTCCTGGTGGCGATCGCGGCAAGCCTGGGCTTCCTGTTCTCGCTCGGCTCCCAAGGCCTGAACTGGACCTGGGTCCTCGCCTTCCTCATCGGCGGCCTCGTCGCGGCCCCCGTCGCCGCCTGGCTGGTCCGCCTGGTCCCGCCGCGCGTCCTCGGCTCCGCGGTCGGCGGCGTCATCATCGTGACCAACGTCCGTACCCTCCTGAAGAGCGACTGGATCGGTGCGTCGAGCGCCTTGAGCACTCCGGTGTACGTCGCCTTGTACGGGGTGTGGGCTGCGGCTCTGACGTACTCGATCCGGGCTTATCGCAAGGAGAAGGTGGCGGAGGAGGCGGCGGCAGGGCTGGTGGGGGAGCGGGAGCGGGTGAGCGCGTAGGGGGTTGGGGCTTGGGGTTCGGGGCCTTAACGACGTGGGCTGCCGCCCCTCATGGTCGAGGGGCGGCAGCCCATAGATGTGTATGCGGGTCGGGCGCGCCCTGAAGGGGCGCGGGGAACTGCGCGACCAGCCACGACGGCGCCGCAGACGAACGACGGCACATCGCGGCTCTTCCAGCAGAGCGCTTAGCTGCTGACGCCCACGGTCAGGGTCGCCGTGTAGCCGTCCGAGACGCTGGAGCCCAGGGCGGTGAGGGTGAGGAGGCCGGAGGCAGCGCCGCCGTCGTCGTAGATGGAGTCGTCGGCGAGGGCGGTCTCCGAGGTCGTGTTCTCCGAGTACGGGGAGGTCGCCTGGATCTCCTCGTTGATGTCCGGGTCGAAGAACAGCTGGCCGGTGTGGATGATCTCGCCGCCGGTGTACGAGGTGTCGGTCAGCGTCACTTCCGTGTGCACACGCATATGTACGTGGACGGCGCGCGAGACGTAGTGGCCGGGCCAGATGGAGATGATGCTGCACTGGCCGTTCTCGTCGGTCATCTGACCGCCGCGCAGGAACGTCCCGTTGTCGTCCTCGGTGTGGCCGTTGCCGCCGACGAAGCCGGAGTACTCGCCGAGGTGGTCGCAGTGCCAGATCTCGACGAGCGCGTCCGCGAGGGGTGCGCAGTCGTTGGCGGTGTCGACGACGGTGAAGGTGTACTGGACCTCGAAGCCCTCCTTCTCCTCCCGGATGTCCTCACGCACCAGGGCACCGTCGAGGGAGTACGGCCCCTCGGTGACCTCGGCGTTCAGCACGCAGACCCCGCTTGAACTGGACGCGGAGGCGTTGGTGGAGGCGGACGCCGACGTGGCGGACTTGGCCGTCTTGGTCTTGCTCTTGCCGGTGTCGGCCGCAGCGAGTCCGGCGGCAGCGAGCCCGCCCACGACGGCGACCGAACCGCCACCGATGAGGACGCGCCGACGCTGAACGCTCTTGTCGAGCCGGTGCTTACCGGGCTCGGCGCTGTTGTCGGATTGGTTGTCGAACTGCTCGTTGTGCTCTGTGTTTCCCGTCATGCGGAGGAAGCTAGGGGCGTACCTGAGGAGAGCCTTAATGTGCGGCTGTGAACAGCCTGGGGATGTACTTGTCAACGCCGCCTTATTTAAGGAGAGTTCGGGCATCGGGGCCACTCGCTTCTTTGTCAGTGTCGTGCTTCCACGGCCCGCCTCAAGGGCGCTGCGCTCCGCGTCGGCTGCGCCGATCGGCCTGCGGCCGCCCCTTGACCCGGTCCGTTCCAGCACGGGCGAGAAGCGAGCGAGCGCCCCAGGAAAGTGGGGGTCCCGGGCCGGCCGACGACACCCGTTGGCTATGCGGCTGACCGGAGTTGGCGGGCGCGGTCGCTTCTCGCCTGCACGCCGAGCTGGCTTAGCGGCGAGCGGCCGGTGGGGGTGCGCACCAGATGGGTGGCGGCACGCCGGGTGGGCTTAGCGGCGAGCGGTGGGTGGTGGGCGCGCGGCGGGTGAATGGGGGGACTCCGGGCGGGCTTGGCGGCCTGCGGTGCGTGGGCGGTGCGCCTTAGCCGAGCGGCGGGGGAGAGGGAAGGGGAGAGGGAGGGTGCGGGGATCGGGATGCAGTGATTGGCCCCTTTGGGCAAGACCGTGAGAGAGAAACCGCAGCTCGACTCTCCCCGTCGTGGCCCAAACGCTCCAATCAGGTGTTCGGCGCTGGACCGCTTCACATCGAGCACCGCGGTACATGTGACACGGTTCGACACGTGAGGCCCCTCGGTCAGAACAATCCGTCGCAAGATCGTTCCTACCAGGGGCCTTACGCCTGCCCGCACTTGAGGACCGCACTGGCGGCAGCGACAGCATCGCGATCACAGCGAGCAACGGGCGGTTACTGGGAAAGGCTCAATACGCTCCTCGCGAATTGACAGAATCACCATCGGGGGAGGTCCGCATATAGCCGCCCTCCCCCGGGGTGAGGATGTGCGTCAGTAACCCGATTTCCACATCTGATAGCCACCACCGTTAAGGCTATTCGGGTAGACGTCCCCGTTGTAATTGCTGTCGAGGATGTCCCCATTATGGTAGAGGCTGCCAAGAATAACCTTGTCCCAGCTCGTACCAAAAGCAGACCACGTGGTTTCCGCTGCGGTGCAGCTGCCCAAGGAGATGTCGTCGTTCCACTGCAGGCAACTGTTGGTACCGGACTGCCTGATCCACACCCAGTCGCTACCCTGGTGCTGCCAGTAGACAATGTCCCACTGCTGGAAAGCCCAGAGGTTCCCGCCGCAGGGCTGGGTGGTGATGCCGCGGTAGGCCGTCAGGCAACGGCCGGTCTCCCAGTTGCGCAGGTAGTCCGTGCGGATCACGTCGCCCGTGCTGAGAGCGGACGCTGAACCGGCATTCAGGAACACGAACCCCATGGACGCGGCCAGAGCGAGCACCATCGTCCACGCGCGGCGCGTGAAGCGCCCCGAAGTCCGAGGCTGCGCCGGCTGATCCCGCTTATCATGCCCCGTGCCGGGTCTCTTCGGGTATGTCATGTCAACTTCCTTCGCCTGGACGACCTTTGGGGTGCCGTGTTCGATCCCAACTGAGGCCGGCGGCACGCTGAAAGAGCTCAGTTCCGGACTTGCACGTCCGGTAGCCGCCGCCGTTGTGCGCATGCAGGTAGGCACTCCCGCGTAGTTGTCCGAACTCACGGGGTGTGCCGCTGGGTTGAGATCGTGGCAGATGGGAGTAGCCGCTTCGGCCGTCTCGGCCGGTGATGGGCTAAGTACAGGGAAACAGGACGCTGACCGTCGTGTCCTCGTCAAACCTGTCGGAGGGCTGTCCGGTGGGCGGACGGGGCAGCTCGGGGGGGGCGTTCAGTGCTGTGTCAGAGAGAGCCGGTGAGTACGGCGGTGACGACTTCGGCGCGGGAGCGTTTTCCGGTGCGGGCGATCAGCCGGGACACGCGCCGGCCGGCCGCGTCTTCGGTGAGTCGCAGCACGGTGGCGATCTGGCGGGTGGTGAGCCGTTCGGCGAGCAGGGTGGCGAGCAGGTGGTCGTTCTCGGCGGTGGTGGCCCGCTTGCGGCCGGGAACAGTGAGCCCGGCCTCGCGCAGCGCGGTCCTGGTGTGGAAGCGCCACAGGGCTGCGCCGGTCGTGCCGAAGAGTTCGTACGCCTCGTGCAGCAGCACGGTCGGGACCGCCTCCGCGGTGGCGGCTGCGAGCAGGGTGGTCGCCGTCTCGAAGGGCAGTCCGCAGGCGCGGGCGAGGTGCACAGCCTCGCGCAGGTGGTCGCGGGCGGTGTCAGGGGCGTCAGTCCGGAGGATGCGGGCCGAGGCCATCAGCCGCAAGAGGTGGGAACGGTCGGTGCCGGTCCGGGCCGCGATCCGTTCCAGGTGGCCCAGGCAGGCCGTCGCCTCACCGGTGCGTCCCGCCCGGACTGTCACCTCTGCCAGCAGGGCCCACAACTCGTCCGTGCCGTAGATCTGGGCGTGCTCCTGTGCCGTGGCGAGCGCTCTGCGCAGAGTCTTTTCGGCCCCGTCCAGATCTCCCAAGGTCATGAGCAGTTCTGCTTCTGACGCGTTCAGTGCGCACTGCGGCGGGCTACCGTCGGGACCGCGCATGTCCTCGATCATCTGGAGAGCGGTGGTCAGGCGCCCCCGGGCCAGGAGGATGGCTGCTGTCCGCGCCGGGAGCAGCGAGCTGTCGAACACCGGGGTGGAGCGGATTTCGTTGTGGGCCAGCATTCGGCGGGCTGATTCCAGTGCCTGATCCCACCGGCCCGTGGCGTGGTCGAAAAGGAACCGCCCCAGTGGAGGCAGCACGTGCACGTTCAGGCCGGCGGTCTCCAGCAGGGCGTTGGCCGCGTTGAGGTCGTAGCCGGTGAGCAGGGTGTCGAACATGCCGCCGGCCAGCGAGTACACCTTGCCCGGAGGCAGCTCGGAGGCGTCGTACATGGTCACTTCGTGCCGGTAGGGCTGGGGCCGCCCCCTTGCCAGGTCGGCGTTGGCCTTGAACCGGGCGGGCGCGGCACGCGCGTGTGGACCGGTGTTCCACACCGTCTCGCTGTGCTGGAGCAGCTCCACTGCCTCCCGCCATCGCGAGAGGTAGCACAGGGCCATGGCCCGGCCGGTCACCTTCGCCAGCTCGGGCACCGGCAGTACATCCCACCAGTAGGCGGTCGCCAGCCGGGACATCGCCTGCCAGTCCTGTTCGTTGGCCGTGAGTGCCACGACGAGGCAGGCTGCCTCCTGGAGGTCGAGTCCGGTCAGTGTCGGCCCTGGGTTGCGCAGCAAGGACTCCCCGCCGGCCCGGCCGGTTTGGTGGTCACACGCCAGGTGGGCGGCCAGGATGTAGCGCTGCAGGGCGAGATCGCGGGCGTCGGCATGCTCGGTCAGGTCGTGGGCGGCTCGCAGCCACCGGAGCACCGCCTGGTCATCGGTACCAGGCGGGATCCGCCGGGCGGCGTCCGTCAGTTCGGCCACCGCGCGCTCCCGGTCGACCAGGCTGCCCGCGTCCGCGACCCGGTCCGCCCGGTACGCCACCGCAGTGGTGTCGTCGAGCGGGACCGATGTCGGCGGCATCGTTCCTCCGGCTCGCCGGGAGTGCTCGCCGGTCCATAACGCCTCGGTCGCGAGGGCGGACAGCCGGCTGCGTTCCATGGGTCTTAGCCGCTCCCGGATCGTGTGCTCCGTCAGCGGGAGCCGGAAGGTCCAGCCCTGTGCCGTGGTGACGTCCGGGCCGGGGCCAGGCTCCTCATGGACGATGCCCGCCTCGACCAGGCCGCCGACACCGTCGTCGACGGCGTCGATGGACAGGCCGGTCCACGCCGCGGTCAGTTGCAGGGCCGGCCGGCCGAGCGGCCCCAGGATGCTCAGCGCTGCGGCCACCGCACGGCACGGCTCACCCAGCGCATCCAGTGCTGCAACGAACCGGTCGTCGTCGGCCAGCACCGGTACCGGTGTCCGCGCGCCGATAAAGGAGTGGCCGTCGGCGACCCGGATCTCGCTTCGGCGGGTCCAGCCGGCGAGCAGGGCGTCGATCGCTCCCGGTATGCCGCAGGTCAGCTCGCACGTCTGCCGGGCGAGGGCGGCGTCGGGTGTCGCCTGCAGCCAGCGCGCGGCCAGCGCGGTGACGTCATCCTGTCCCAGCGCAGACAGAGCCACCGTACGGCCCCCTTCGACACCGGCCAGCCGGTGCAGGAGCCCGGCCGGACGGTCCCGGCCCGGCCCTCGGGCGTCCGTGGCCGACACCACGAGCCGTACGCCGGGCGCACAGCGCGAAAAATCCATCCGGCACAGCACGGTCAGAGACTCGGGATCGGCATGCTGGATGTCGTCGACCAGGACGGCCAGCGGCCCGGCCTGGGTGAGGGAAGAGCGCAGCAATGTCTCCATCGCCGTCCGGTCGCGCCGGTCGACAGCGGCCAGCGCCTCGGTAATCAGTTTCTTGCCGGCCGCCCGCTGCCGTGTCGGGACGGGTCGGTGCTCTTCGAGTGCCATGACCAGCCGCAGCGCCAGCAGCAGCGGCCGATCACTGTCACCTGGCACACAATCCACCGTGTGCAGGGCGGTCCCTTCTGCGCGCAGCTGCTCGCCGACCGCGTTGAGGAAAGCGGTCCGGCCCACGCCGAGTTCGCCGCGCACGAGCACCAGGCGAGGGCCGTCGGGGTCGCTCAGGTAATCGTGGACCTGCTTCAACTCGCGCTTGCGGCCGAGCAGACCACCATCAGTACGGTGCAGGCGCGCGGCCGTACCCCAGCGGATCAGTTCGTTGGTGTCCGACCACGCAGCCACGGTGCAGTACATCCCTTTTTCGTAGGTGGGCCATCGCCGGTGCGATGACATTGTGAACCGCTAGGGCCATTCGCGTCCGTCCGGTCATGGGAACGGGAAAAGGCCAGGTGCCGTCTCTCCTCGGAGTGTGGGCAGAGCGAGCGAGGTGGCACCGTGCGGCAACAGCGTGAAGCAGTCATCGGCAGAGACAGCGCCGTCCACGATGTGGTGGAGGCACTGCGCGCCACCGGTGATTCGGCTCGTGTTCTGCTGATCACCGCGCAGACCGGAATGGGCAAGACCGCTGTCGTGGAGCAGGCGCGGCAGGTGGCGGCCGATGACGGCGCCACGGTGCTGCGTCTGGGCTGGGAAGGCACCGGCGACCCTGATGACGCGACCGTTGTCGAGGTGGGGTGCCGTCTGGTCGTCGAGGATCCCGACGGCTGTCTGCCGTCCGTCTCCGCCCAACGCCGGGCGCTGTCGCATGCCGCCGTGAGGGAGGGCGAGGTGAGCGCGCTGTCCGCTTTCTCCGAGCTGCTGACGGAGGCCTCCCGCCAGACCCCGTTCGCGCTGGTCGTCGATGGCATCGAGCAGATGCCGCAACACAGCGCCGCCACTCTGGCGCTGCTCCTGCGGGTCTTCCGACCACGAGGCGTACCCGTGGTGATGGCCGGTCGGCCTTGGCCCGCGGCGGACCTCGGCGGCCACCAGCTGAGGGCCGCTGCCGACTGGGTGCTCGAACTGCCCCCGCTGCGGCCCGTCGACATCGCCGCGCTCGTGAACGTCCATATGGTCAGGCGGTTCGGCCGCCCGGCCGAACCCGAGCTGGCGGACGCGGTGTCACGGGCGCTGGGCCCACTCGCGGGCAACCCGCGAGCCGTGCTGTCGGTCCTCGACGCGCTGGACGAGCAGGACCTGGTGGAACTCGACGGCCTGATGTGCCTCACGCTTCTGGAGAAACGGCTGCGCATGACCACGGGGCCGGCCGCGCTGCTCCCCTTGGACTGGCCCGGCTCGCCCCCCTACTCCGGCATAGTCGAGGCAGCCATCGTCACCGCCCTGGTGTTGGACCACGCTGAAGTGCATGTTGACGACGCATTCAGGATGACGTCATCGGCCGACGCACGAGCAATCGAGCAGGCTCTGGATCGCCTGATCATGGACCGGATCCTGACCGCGGACCCGCAGGGCCGCCTGTCGTTCGCTGTCCCGGCGCTCGCGGCGGCCTTACGGACCCTGCCCATCCAGCGTGACGTGCAGGGCAACTCCGCCCGGTACGTCATGCGGCTGACGGACGAGATCGGTGCCGAGGCGGTGGGCCGCGGCTACCCCAGGCTCGCCGACCGTGTCGCGGCGGCCGGTCAGAGGCTGGACGACGACCTCGCGGTGCCGCTGCTGCTGGCCGCGGCCCGCGAGGAGGCCAGGACTAACTGGCGCCGCTCGGCCCGCGCCTACGCGGCCGCGCTCCACCGGCTCACACCGCAGGACGAGCGCACCCCGGGGGCGCTTCACGAGGCAAGCAGCCTGAGCCTACGACACGGCGACCACGCCGGGCTCCTGGCGCTCGGCGAGCCCCTGTTCGCCCTCGACGCACCACACACCGAACACACCGAGGACGTCGCCGCCGCATGGGCATGGGCGGCACTCCACGAACACCGCTCCCCCCACACCGACCGGTTTCCCGCCGCGGCCGGGCCGCCAACGGCACTTGGCGGCTTATACGGCATCGGCCCGATCGCACCCCGGGCGACAACATCCGACCGGCACGTCCCGGACACCGAGCCCGGAGATCACCCCACCCAGGTGCCCTCACCCGCCGAACTGCACCTGATCGCCGCCGCGGTGGGCAGCCACGCCGAACTGCTCTGGGCACGGCACCGCATGCCCGCCGACGCCATCGACAACGAGTCCCTGGACCGGCTGCGCCAGGCCGCCGCCTACGCGGACCTGGCCGGCGCGTGCGCCGCCGTCCTCGGCGACCGGTACACCGCGGACCCCGACGGCATCGCCGCCCAGTACCACGAGATGGTCCGCAACTACCTGACGGGAAACTGGGACACCGCGCTGGCAGCGGCCCGCCGCATCGAAATACGCAGCCGGACCCACCCTGCAGTCGGCTTCCCGCACCTGCCACGGGCGCTGGCCGCGGAGATCCACGCCGCCCGCGGGAACATCACACACGCCCGCGCATGGCTCGACCTGATCCCCGACGCCCCCACCCACCCCCTGACAGCCCGCGCCCGCCTGGCCCTGCGGTACCAGTCCGGCCATACACAAGAAGCATTCGAAGGAGCCGGGCACGACGCGCGGCAGGCCCGCAAGAACGGGCAACTCGCCGGCGTCGAACGGCTGCTGCTACGCGCTCTGTCTCTCGCCGCGCTTCACGACCGGCACCACAAGACAGTCCGGCAGGCTCTGGAGGAGCTGGAAACTCTGCACGACGAATCCGCCGCGACCATGACCCACGAGGCTCTCCTCCTCGCACGCGGCATCGCCTACCACGACAGAGACAGCGCGCTGACCGCCCACCACCTGATCAACGGCCGAGGCGACGTCCACCTGAGCATTACCTCCAGCATTTGCCTGGCGGACATCGGGGACGACCCCCGCAGCCGTCTGGCCGAGGCCCTGCGCCATGCCCATCGCCTCAGCCTCGGCGGCCCGTTCCGCGCCGCCATCACTCGCGTCGCACAGCGGCGCAACATCCCCGTCCCCAGACTCCGACAAGCCCACGAGACGCTGACCGAATCCGACATCGCCCTGGTACGCATGGTCAGCGACGGCGCGACCAACCGGCAGATCGCCGCCGAACTCGCGTGCAGCCCCAAGACCGTCGAACAGCGCCTGACCCGACTGTTCCAGCGCACTGGCACACGCTCCCGGACAGAACTCACCGCGACCTGGCTGAACGGAACCCTCCCCCAGCCCCACACCGCCTGACCACCAGCTCGCTTGCCCCAGATAACCCGCCCCAGCCTCGAACGTGCATTCAGGAGCCAGCAGACCTCTCCTCCAGGAACCAGGTCGGCGTGATCGAGAACTGCTCAGCCACGGACAACAGGCAAACCCTGTCCATAACGGCTGCTCGCTCGCCGGAGGCGACGCGTAGCGCCCTTGAGGCGGGCCGTGGAAGCACGACACTGACAAAGAAGCGGGCGGCCCCGACGGTCACTTCGTGACGTGGGTGAGGAAGTCGGACCAGGCGGTGGGGGAGAGGGCGAGTTGGTGGCCGGCCTGTTTGTCCTTGGAGTCGCGGACGTGGATGGTGCCGGGGCAGGTGGCTATCTCGACGCAGTCCCCGTCGCCGCCGCTGCTGTAGCTCGACTTGAACCACGACAGTTCGCTGCTGCTCATAAGTCTCCTCGCATGCGCCGCAACAGGCTCACGGAGTCATCAAGAGTGAGAGCCTGTGAACGCATCCTGGCATACCGCCTCTGGAGGACGCTGACCTCCTTCGAGTCGGAGATCAACAGGCCCCCGCGCTGTCCCTCACAGTAGGCGAACCAGTTGTTCTCCGGGGTCTCCAGCAACTGCATGGGACCGTCGAGCCCAGCATGCGTCTCCCGTACCTGCGGCATGACTTGGAGCTCTACGTTCCGCAGCTCGGCGATCTCCAGGACGTGGTCGATGAGTTCCCGCGTCACCTCCAACCCGCCCGTGCGCCGCAGGAACAGCCCCTCCTCCAGGATGAAGCCGAACGCCGTGTTCGGCCGGTCCCGCAGTAGCTGTTGTCGCTCCGCCCGTGCCAACCACTGAGCCTCGATCTGCTCGTCATCCAGTGGGGGCAACTGGTTCGTGAACAGCGCCCGTGCGTACGCCTCCGTCTGCAACAACCCCGGAATCAACCGGCATTCGTACGTGTACAGCGTGATGGCCGTCGTCTCCAGCCCCGCCCACCGCCGAAACCAAGCCGCCAACCCAGGCTGCCGCCCCAAACACTTCGCCGCTTTCCGCAACGCCCCCGTGTTCCCCAACACCGGCTCGGCCCGCTCCACAAGCACCGGATCAGGCATCCTTCGTCCCTGCTCCACCGAAGCAATCGTGTGCTTCGAGAACCGCACCCGCTCCGCGAACTCCTCCCGGCTCAGCCCCGCATGCTCCCGCAGCGCCTGCAGAACCGCCCCGAACGTCCGCAGACTGTCCGACGACTCCGGTTCCCCGCCCGTCCCCACCACGCCATCGACCACTGCGGTCACCTCCCGTGCACATGGTCACGGTTGGTGACGAGTACTGTCCACCCCGTCACTGCGTACGCTGCCGCAGCGTACGCGGCGTCGACCTGGGCAACCGCCCCTCCCGCCCGCCACATTGGGCACATGACCGCACCCTTCGCCCCCCAACCCTCCGTCACCGTACGTGCGTTCGCCCAGCGCCTCAGCTCCACCCCGCGCGGCGCCCGCCTCGCCCGCCACCTCGCCCTCAACCAGCTGCACGCCTGGGGCATCCCGCGCGGGACGGACGTATCCGATGCCGTCGCAGTGATCGTCGCCGAGCTGGCTGCCAATGCCGTGACCCATGCCCGCGTCCCCGGACGGGACTTCGAACTGCGGCTCGCTCTTGTCACCGGCAGCGTGCGCGTTGAAGTGAGTGACACCTGTACGTCTCCGCGTCCGCCGGGACCCAGGGACGTACAACCACCCGCGACGCTCGACGAGTCAGGGCGTGGGCTCGTGCTCGTCGACGCGTTGGCCGATCGGTGGGAGGTCGTCGACCGCGTGCCACCGCCCGGGAAGACCGTGCGGGCCGAAGTGGACCTTCCTGGGTGGTGGTCGGCGCGGCTCAACGCTCACAAGCCGTCGACCGCCAGCGCGTAGAACCGCGTCAGCTGCACCGGGTTGTTGTTGTCGTCCGTGACCAGGTACAGCGGGCGCCGGCCCTTGTGTGGGCCCTCCGTCAGACGGGGGCCGAGGGCCATGCCCTCCGCGTTGTCGAGGAGGGGGTTGCTCTGGGGTTGTCTGGCCTTCGCGCCGAAGGTCGGGCAGTCGCCCATGTCGACCACTTCCCTCTTGGGGATGAAGAGGGCGGGGTCCACGTCCGCCAGCGAGCCGATCCGCCTTAGGTCGGGCAGGTCGGTGAACGAGATCTCGTAGACGAGGACGCTGTTGCCCTGGCGTTCGGCGTAGCCGCGTTCCAGGGCGAGGAAACGGTCGCCGTTCCCCGTCGGAACGAGGTCCGCCAGGCGCAGGCCCGCCTCCGTCTCGTAGGCGAACTCGGCGTCGGGGACGTAGCGGCCGCCCGGTGTTCCCGTGTAGCGGAGGATGCGGATCAGGTATCTGCCCTGGCGGGCGCCGTCGGCGCCGAGGGGTTCCTCCAGGCCGACGTAGAGGTGGCGGGCGTCCGGGGTGAGGGCCAGCGACTCGAAGATCGCGTTCGTCACCGCGCTGCCTGTGGGTGGGGTTCGGTAGCGGTCCGGTATGGGGAGGTCGTAGAGGCGTCGGCCGGTCGAGAGGTCGAAGCGGCTGATCGAGGGGGCGGCCTCGGAGGCCACCAGGACCGTTTTTCCGCCCTTCTCCAGGGCTATGGCCTCCCCGTCGAAGCCCTCGTCGCCTGTGAGTAGCCGTCTCATCGCCGTGATCCGGACGTCCGGCCGGCCGCCCGGCTCGCCCAGGGACAGGCTGTAGAGGAAGGGCGGTGAGTTGTCGGCCAGTGTCAGTGCCGTGGAAGGGCCCGACATCGCCAGCGAGGACAGGCCGATGACGCCCTGCCCCCGGTACGTCGCCTTGTCCAGGGCGTCGGAGAAGCCGATCAGGGAAGCCTGGGGCGAGCAGATGTCGGACGGGGCTCCGGCGCTGTCGGCGGCCAGTGTCAGCGCCGGGACCAGGAGTGCGGCCGCCGCGATCGTCAGGGGGCGTCTCCAGACCGGGGGCGGGGGAGGCGGCGGGGGTGTCGGGCGGGCCAGGTTGCGTACGAAGGGGAGTCTGCCGAGTTGGCCGTTGTCCTGCTGCTGGGGTCTGGGGCGGCCTCTTTCCGACAGGGAGTCGCGGACCCTCTCGTAGATCATGTCCAGGGTGAGGTAGGGCGGTGTCTCCTTGCCGTCCTCGCCCTGTATGCCGTTCTGCAGGACCTTTACCAACTCGCCCGTGAACGCCGTGCACTCCTCGTCGCGCGGAGCCAGCGCCTTGACGTTCTCGGCGGCGGAGGTCAGCAGGTAGCTGTCCTTCACGCCCGCCGCCGTCCGCAGGGAGGTCACCTTGCCCGCCATGTTTCCGAGGGCGCGGCCGCTGTAGCAGCAGTCGAGGACGATGACGAGGCGACGGGCCCGGTTGTGTTCCAGGAGGGCCTCGCGGAGTTCGCTGTACAGGACCGCCGTGTGCGGCCGGTCCTCCCTCGAACCGACCACGGTGAGACGGAGCGAGCCGTTCTTGTCGACGAAGCCGTGCCCGGCGTAGTAGACGATCAGGATGTCCCGGGCCAGCCCGGCCGCCTCGACCACCGGGGTGATCATGTCGTCCGACGCCGTCGGATCCGGGACGGTGACACATCGGTCGGCCGGCAGACCCCAGATCCGGGCGTTGGTCAGCGCCTCGTCGAGGCGGGTGAGGTTGTTCGCCACCGTCGGCAGTTTGGGCATGCGCCGGTACGCGCCGACACCGATGAGTACGGCCGCCGAGTCGCCGGGGTCGCGCAGCCCCCCGTCGTTCACCGGTCGTCGCCCTCCCCGTCCGGCTCCGGTGAGCCCTCCGGGTTCCGCCCGCCGGCCACGTCCCCCAGGGCCCGCCGGAAACGCGCCACATCCTCCGGGGATGCGTCCTGCGGCAGGATCACCCGCGTGTCTCCGTACTCCAGGATCACGGACGACCGGGGGCGCCGGGCCCTGCGCCAGGCGACGACCGCGATGCCCAGCGAGGCCAGCTGGAATCCGGCGTCGAGGACGAGTTGTACGACGTCCAGGGCGTCGCCCATGTCCGCGCCCGGGGCCGTGCCCGTGTCCGCGTCGTGGACTGGATAGGTGGCCAACGAGATGTCGGCGTCGCGATGGAGTTCCCGGTCCCTGAGCAACCAGTCGTAGAGCTGCTTCAGTTCGATGCCGTCCGGATCGTCCGGCAGTCGAAGTCGCACGTCCATGCCCTGCCTACGCCCCCTGCCGAGTCGGGCTGCTGGAGTCCGCGTCGTCGGCGTCAACATCCGTCGAAATCCCGGAGGTTGACCTAGTCACCAGCATACGCACCGCCCGCCCGGCGTGGGGACCGGGCGGGCGGCGAAGGGGCGTTGCGCGGGTCAGCTCTGTTCGACTCCCAACGTCAGCGTTCCGGCATAGCCGGCGGACGTCGAGCTGCCCAGGGCGGTGAGGGTGAGGAGGCCGGACGCGGCGCCTCCGTCGTCGTAGATCGAGTCCTGGGCGAGGGTGGTGCGGGTGACCGTGTTGGCCGCGTACGTCGAGAGTGCGGCGACCTTGGTCGTGATCGCCTCGTCGAAGAAGAGCTGGCCGGTGTGCAGCTCCGTGCCGCCGGTGAAGGAGCCGTCGGAGGTGAGCGTGACGCCGGTGTGCACCTTGATGTGGATGTGCACGCAGCGGCCTCTGTACCAGCCGGGGTAGACCGTGGTGATGGCGGCGACTCCGCTGGAGTTCGTGAGGACTCCGCCGCGCAGGAAGGTGCCGTCGTCCGGTTCGGTGTGGCCGTTGTTGCCGACGAAGCCGGAGTACTCGCCGAGCGCGTCACAGTGCCAGATCTCGACGAGGGCGTTGCTCAGGAGCGCGCAGGTGTCGTCGTCGACGACGGTGAGGGTCAGTTTGAGGGGGATGCCTGTCTTGTCCTCGCGGATGTCGGCGCGGACGTACTGTCCGTCGAGGTAGTAGGGGCCTTCGGTCATCTCCTTCGTGAGGGTGCAGACGGCCGCTGCGGCGACGGGCGCGGTGTCGGTGTCCGTCGCGTTCGTGGCTGTGGGGGCTTCAGTCGCGGCTGCGGCACCGACGGCCAGGGTGGCGGCCGTGGCGCCCGTGGCGATCAGTACGGTGCGGCGCCCGATCGGGGTGGGGGTTGCCTCTGCTGTGCCGTGTGAAGTGTCTGTCATGGACACGGCACCGTAGGAGTGGTTCCTGTCGGGTTGCTGTCAGTTTGGCAAAGTGACGATGTGTCAAGTTTCCTGCCGGTCAAGGTCATCGGGGTGTGCGCATTCGCTCACAGAGAGCGCACAGGCCGCACCTCGCGGGGCCTCAGGCCGGCTTCAGGTTTGCTTCAGGTCCGTCCAGAACCTTGAGCGCATGCATGGACACGATCACGGGCACAAGCCCCGCACCCCCGAAGCCGAGCGCAGCCGTCGCTGGTTCATGAACAAGGCCCTGCTCGCCGGCGGTGTCGCCGCCGTGGCGACGATGACCGGCTGCTCCAACGGCTCCTCCGACACGGCGAGCTCCTCGTCGTCCTCCGCCGCCGCCAGCGGCATGCCTTCCGGCGGGCCCGGCGCAGGTGGTGGCGGCGGCATGGGCCCCGGCGCCACCCAGATCAAGTACGCGGACGTCGTGGGCGTCACCACCGACGGCAACGTCGTCGAGGACCTCTACACCATCCACTCCACCGACGTCTCCACGGACGGGCTGGTCAAGGCCGCGCAGGCGTTCCTGGACGGGCTCTCCGCCACGGAGCGCAAGTCCTGCGTCTTCGACATCGACGCCGACGAATGGACGGCCTGGAGCAACGTCGACGGCTACGACCGCAAGGGCGTCCGCATGGGCGACATGACGGAGAAGAAGCAGAACCTCGGCTACGCGCTCCTCGGCAAGGCCCTCTCCGCCGACGGTCTCACCCAGACCCGCGGCATCATGAAGCTCAACGCGTTCCTGGGCGACTCCAACGGCGGCAACCAGAAGACCCTCACCGAGGGCCACTACTTCTTCACCTTCATGGGCACCCCCTCGACCACGAAGCCGTGGGGCTTCCAGTACGAGGGTCACCACGTCGCCATCAACTACTTCGTCCTGGGTGACCAGGTCGTGATGACGCCGACCTTCATGGGCTCGGAGCCCACGACGGGTACGTACAAGGGCGAGAAGATCACCCTCTTCAAGCCGGAGACCACGGCCGGCCTGGCCATGATCCGCTCCCTCACCTCGGCGCAGCTCAAGAAGGCCGTCTCCTCGCAGTCGAACGGCAACGAGGACATGAAGGCCGGTGCGGGCCAGGACAACCTGAAGCTCGCCTACGAGGGCCTTCAGTGCTCCGCGCTCACCTCCGCGCAGAGGAAGAAGCTGCTCGCCCTGGCCGGGGTCTACATCGGCTACATGAACGAGGGACACGCCGAGGTCAAGCTGGCCGAGGTGGAGAAGCACCTGGACGACACGTACTTCTTCTGGATGGGCGAGACGGAGGACGACTCCGCCTTCTACTACCGGATTCACAGCCCGGTCGTCCTCATCGAGTACGACGCCCAGGCTCCCCTCTTCTACAAGGGGGACTCCACGGCCAGCGCCAGCGCGAGCGCCAGTGCCAGCGCCAGCTCCAACGGCGGAGGCCCCGGCGGCGGCATGGGCATGGGCGGCGGCACGCCGTCCCAGGAGCACATCCACACCATCATCCGCACCCCCAACGGCGGCGACTACGGCATCGACCTGCTGAAGCTGCACCTGGAGAACGACCACTGATCACCTGACGCCTCGCCATTCCCGCCAACAGCGTTCTGTTGGCGGGTACTTGGCGTTCGAGGGTGGGGCTGCGCGGACCATTGACGCGCAAGGGGTTCGATTCTACGTTCCGTCCGAAGCTGCGATCGACGTTCGATATTTCGGACTTACTCGTACGGTCGCACACTCGACCCCAGAAGGAGGACCCGCGTGAGCCGCACCTCCCGTACCTCCCGTATCCCCCGCAGAACCGCACTCCTCGCCCTCCCCGCCGCCGTTCTGCTCGCCCTGATCCCGTCCAGCGCGTCGGCGTACCCCAACCCCGGCACGGTCACGGGCTCCGTCGTCGTCCACGACCCGACGATGATCCGCACCTCGGCCGGCCGCTATCTGCTCTACTCCACCGGCGGCGGTCTCGCCTACAAGACCTCCACCGACCGGACCGCGTTCAGCGCCGGCAGCGACGCCTTCACCACCAAGCCCGGCTGGTGGTCGACGTATGCCACCGAGGCCTGGGCGCCCGACATCTCGTACCACGGCGGCAAGTACCTGATGTACTACGCGGTTTCGACCTTCGGGTCGAACACCTCCGCCATCGGTCTCGCCGGTTCGACGACCGGTCTTCCCGGCTCCTGGAGCGACTACGGGATCGTCTACACCTCCACCTCCTCCAGCGACTACAACGCCATCGACCCGAACCTCTTCGTCGACGACGACGGCAAGTGGTGGCTGTCCTTCGGGAGTTGGTGGACCGGGCTGAAGATGATCCAGATCGATCCGGCGAGTGGTAAGCAGCTCTCGTCCAACACCACTCGGTACTCCATCGCCTCCCGCCCGACCGGGACCAAGGCCGTCGAGGCGCCGTACATCGTCAAACGCAACGGCTACTACTACCTCTTCGCCTCGTACGACACCTGCTGCGCCGGCACCAGTTCGACGTACAAGGTCAAGGTCGGCCGGGCGACGAGCGTCACCGGGCCGTACTACGACAAGAGCGGCGTCGCGATGACGAACAACGGCGGTACGCCGGTGCTGGAGTCGCACGGCCGCTACATCGGGCCCGGCGGGCAGTCGATCATGAACGACTCCGACGGGGACCTGATCGTCTACCACTACTACGACGGCAACGACAGCGGTACGCCCAAGCTCGGCATCAACCTCCTGGACTGGAGCACCGGATGGCCCGTCGCCTACTGACCCTGCTGGCCGCGCTGCTCTGCGTCTTCGCGCTGGGGCAGTCCTCCGCGAGCGCGGCCTCGTTCGCCAACCCGATCAAGACCCAGAAGGGCGCCGACCCCTGGATCTCGTACTACAGCGGCAACTACTACCTGGTGACGACGAGTTGGACCGACGTCATCACCATCCGCAAGTCCACCACCCTCGCCGGCCTCGCCACCGCCCCGAGCGTCCAGGTGTGGCAGGGCGACGCCGCCTCCCGGTGCTGCAACATCTGGGCGCCCGAGCTGCACTATGCCAACGGCCACTGGTATCTGTACTACGTCGCCGGGCAGAACGTCTCCGACTACATCCCGACGCAGCGCACCCATGTGCTGGAGAGCGCGGGTACGGATCCCATGGGGCCGTACACCTACAAGAACCAGCTCAACTCCGCCTGGATGCTTGACCCGACGGTCGCCACCATCAACGGCAGCATGTACTTGTTCGGGAGTGCCAGCGGTGGCACGCAGAACCTCGTCGCCGCCCGGATGTCCAACCCGTACACCCTCGCCACCTCCTTCTCCACCATCTCCACTCCCACCTACTCCTGGGAGACCTCCGGGGGTTCGGTGAACGAGGGGCCCGAAGTGCTCCAGCACAACGGGACGACCCGGATCATCTACTCCGCCAGCGGCTGCTGGACACCCGACTACAAGCTCGGCCAGCTCACCCTGACCGGCTCCGATCCGCTGGCCGCGTCCTCCTGGACGAAGAAGTCCACGGCCGTCTTCCAGCGCAACGACTCGGCGGGGGTGTACGGGCCTGGGCACAACGGGTTCTTCAACTCACCGGACGGCAGCGAGAGTTGGATCGTCTACCACGCCAACGACAGCGCGAGCGACGGCTGTGACAACGGGCGTACGACCCGGGCGCAGAAGTTCACCTGGAACTCGGACGGGTCGCCGAACTTCGGTACGCCCGTCGCGCTCGGCAGCAGTCTCGCCGGGCCCTCCGGTGAGCCGTCGGCCGCCTCGACGACGTACGCCATCACCAATCGCAACAGCGGCAAGTGCCTTGATGTCGCCGGGAGTTCGACCGCCGACGGGGCCAATGTGCAGCAGTACAGCTGTAGCGGCGGCAACAACCAGCGGTGGCGGATCGAGGACCAGGGCGACGACACCAGCAGGCTGGTGAACGTCGCCACCGGGAAGGTCCTCGACACCGCCAACTGCTCCACCGCCGACGGGGCCGACCTGCGGCAGTGGAGCTGGCTGAACAACACCTGCCAGCGGTTCCGGTTCCTGACCACGAGCGACGGCTACGTCAGGATCGTCAACCAGGCCACGGGCAAGGTCGCGGACGTAGCGAATTGTTCGACGGCGGACGTACGTCAGTGGTCATGGCTGGCCAACACCTGCCAACAGTGGAAACTAAACCCGGTCTAGCGCAACCCCCCAGGGGCGCGGGGCTGTGTCGATTTGCGGCTCCGCCGCGTGGGCGCGACCAGCCCCCACGCACCCGCAGCCGCCAATCAGCCGGTCTGCCCCATACCAGCCGCGTTAGGCCAGCTCTGGGCATTGGGCCAGCCGGCCGGCTGGGCAGGGGCGAGATCCGGCATCCCGTTCGTCCCCCGAACCTGCGCCGCGGTGAGCCCTCCACGCGCGGGAACGCCGGTCGGCGTGGGGCCGGTCGGCTGGGCCTGCGCGGCGACAGGCTGGGGGTAGGCCTGCGGGGCCGGCATGGGCATCGGCATCCCGGCCCCGCCGGTCTGCGCCTGCGCCATGGCCGGCATCGGCATCTGCTGGGGCGCCGGGGCGGCCGCCAGCCCCGGGAAGCCACCGACCCCGAGAGCCTGCGCAGCAAGTGGCATGCCCGCCCCTCCGCTGGTCTGGCCGATCAGCCGGTCCACCGCCGCCGTACCCGAGCTGTAGCTGGTCCCTGTACCCAGCTCGGGCACGGCGGCTCCCCTCCTGGTCCCGTAGAGCACCTGTTCCAGGCCGGACACCAGGCGACGCACGTCTACCTGGGGGCGCACCACGAGCCGCAGGAAGCGGCTGGACGAGCCGATCTTGTTACCGCACTCGCGGACCAGGATCCGGTGCTCGGTGAGCATTCGGTCCCGGACCACGGTGCCTTCGGCGCCCACGGGGAGGCGCACGAAGAGGAAGTTGCCCTGCGACGGGTAGACCGTAAGGCCGGGCAGGTTGGCGAGTTGGCTGGCCATGTCCAGTCGGTCGCGGCGGACCTGCTGGAGGCTCTGCATGTACTCCTGGCCGTGCTCCTTGAGCATGAACACCACGTACTCGGCGAAGGAGTTGAGGTTCCACTTGGGCAGCATCGAGCGGACGCGGCCGGCGAGCGAGGGGTTGGCGACCAGGTAGCCGAAGCGGATGCCGTGCAGGCCGAAGTTCTTGCCGAGGCTGCGCAGCACGATCACGTTGGGCCGCAGCATGGCCTCCTGGACGACGCTGGATTCGGCCTCGGCGTCGGCGAACTCCAGGAACGACTCGTCGATGACGACCAGGTCCCGGTCCGCCATGGCGTCCATGAACTGGACGATGGCGTGGCGGTGCAGGTAGCCGCCGTCGGGGTTGTTCGGGTTGCACAGGACGGCGACACGGGTGCCGCGGGCCCGTATGAACTCGGCGTACTGCGCGAGGTCCAGGGCGAATCCGCTGGACTCCTGGAGCGGGAACATGTCGACCCGCTTGCCGGTCTCCATCGGCTGGTCGGTCCAGCGGCCGAAGGTCGGGACGGGGATCGCGAGCGACTCGCGGACCAGGAGGTGGTCGATCCAGGTGATGAGCTCGGTGGAGCCGTTGCCCATCGCCACGGCCTGCGGCGGGAGTTGGAGCAGGTTGCACAGCTCGGCCGTGATGGTGTCCGCGCCGCTGGGGTAGTACGTGATGATGTCGCGCAGCCGGGCCGCCATGGTGTCGAACATGGCCGGCGTGGGGAAGTACGGGTTGCACGGGATGCAGAAGTCGACCGGACCGGCCCCGTCCCCGCCCTCGCGCGTCAGCGCCGCCATCGACGGGCTGTGCGCAGCGGTGCTGCGGAACAACGAGGTGACGTTGTCGGCCATGGAACCTCCGTATGAGGGCGGGCCCGGCGGGGACGACCGGGCCCGTCGTCTTGGGTGGCCCGCGCGGGGGAGCACGGGCCGCCCTTACATACGGATAGCTGTGAGGCGCTGTTCAACCTCTGTGGAAATGGTGGGAACTTGTGAAACCTCTGTGAAACGTGATCACGGTCGGAATCACACCCGATTCATACCCTGGCTCACGCGCTGAACGAGTGAATGGTCGTCGTCCGGTACGTCTCACCGGGCCGGAGCACGGTCGACGGGAACGACGGCTTGTTCGGCGAGTCCGGGAAGTGCTGCGTCTCCAGGCAGAGGGCGTCGCCCTGGCGGTAGGTGTGTCCGCTGGGGCCGACGAGGGTGCCGTCGAGGAAGTTGCCGGAGTAGAACTGCAGGCCGGGCTCGTTGGTGGCCATCTTCAGGGTGCGGCCGGAGGCCGGGTCCCGCAGCGTCGCGACGTGCTCGGGCTTCGCGGTGATCCCCTTGTCGAGAACCCAGTTGTGGTCGAAGCCCTTGGCGGTGACCAGCTGCGGGTGCCCGACGCGGATGTCCCGGCCGATCGGCTTGCCCTTGCTGAAGTCGAAGGGGGTGCCGGCGACCTTCGCGAGCTCACCGGTGGGGATCAGACCCGAGTCGGTGGGCGTGTAGCGGGAGGCGGCGATCTTGAGCTCGTGGTCCTCGATCGTGCCGGTGCCCTCGCCACCGAGGTTCCAGTAGACGTGGCTGGTGAGGTTGACGACGGTGGCCTTGTCGGTGGTGGCTTCGTAGTCGATGCGCCAGTCGCCGTGCCGGGTGAGGGTATACGTCACCTTCACCTTGAGCGTTCCCGGGTAGCCCATCTCCCCGTCGACGCTCGTGTAGTACAGGTAGAGGCCGACGTCGGAGCCCTTGGTGAACGGCTCGATGTCCCACACGCGCTTGTCGAAGCCCGCGGTGCCGCCGTGCAGGCTGTTGACGCCGTCGTTGACAGAGAGCTGGTAGCTCTTGCCGTCGAGGGTGAACTGGCCCTTGCCGATGCGGTTGCCGTAACGCCCGATCAGCGCGCCGAAGTACGGGGTCTTGGCGACGTAGTCCTCGATGTTGTCGAACCCGAGGGACACGTTCGCGTACTTGCCGTGCCGGTCGGGGATCTCCAGGGACTGGACTATGCCGCCCCAGGTGAGGACCTTGAGCTTGGTCCCGCCGTTCTGCAGGGCCCAGCTGTAGATCTTGGTGCCGTCGGCGAGCTTGCCGAAGAGGGACTTCACGGGCGTCCTGCTGCCCGTGGCGTGAGCGGTGCCTCCGAGGGTGGTCGCGGCGATACCCGCGGCCGCGGCCCCTGCGATGACGGTGCGTCTGTTCAGTTCCATGTAGCGGCTCCCGAGAAGTGGGTTGGTAGACGCCCGCTGGGCCCGCGCCCCCAAAGGGGCGCGGGGAACTGCGCGACCAGCCACGCACGGCCCGCAGCTTCAGAACGGCCTTCCCAGCGGAGCGTCTTCGCTGAATTACGAACCGGACTTGCGCTTGTTCCACACGTCGAAGCCGACCGCGGCCAGCAGGGCGAAGCCCTTGATGACCTGCTGCCAGTCGGAGCCGACGCTGAGGAGGTTCATGCCGTTGTTCAGCACACCGAGGACGAGACCGCCGATGATCGCGCCGAGGACGGTGCCGACACCGCCGCTCATGGACGCGCCACCGATGAACGCCGAGGCGATCGCCTCGAGTTCGTAGTTCAGGCCCGCCTTCGGTGAGGCCGCGTTCAGACGGGCGGCGATCGCCAGACCCGCCAGGGCCGCGAGCACGCCCATGTTCAGGAAGACCAGGAAGCTGACCTTCTTGTCCTTCACACCGGACAGCTTGGCCGCCGGCAGGTTGCCGCCGATCGCGTAGATGTGCCGGCCGAACACCGCGTTGCGCATGACGTAGCCGTAGCCGACCACCAGCGCGCCCAGGATCAGCAGGATGATCGGCGCGCCCTTGTAGCTGGCGAGCAGCATCGTGACGACGAGGACCGCGGCGACGATGGCGACGAGCTTGAGCAGGAAGATGTTCCGCGGCGCCACGTCAAGCGCGAACTCCTGTTGACGCTTCCTGTCCCGGACCTCCTGCAGCACCACGAAGACGATCAGTACGAGGCCCAACAGCAGCGTGATGTTGTGGTAGTTGGTCTCCGGGCCGGTCTCCGGCAGGAAGCCGTTGCCCATCTTCTGCAGCCCGTCCGGGAACGGGCCGAGGGTCTGGCCCTCCAGCAGGATCTCCGTGAAACCACGGAAGATCAGCATCCCGGCGAGGGTGACGATGAACGACGGTATCCCCAGATACGCGATGAAGAAGCCCTGCGCGGCACCCGCCGCCCCGCCGGCCACCAGGCACAGCACCACGGCGACCGGCCACGCCACGTCGTGCTGCACGGTCAGCACGGCCGCGAACGCGCCCACGAACGCCGTCAGCGAGCCGACCGAGAGGTCGATGTGGCCCGCGATGATGACCATCATCATGCCGATGGCGAGGATCAGGACGTAGCTGTTCTGCAGGACCAGGTTGGAGACGTTGCGCGGCTGGAGCAGGACGCCGTCGGTCCACACCGCGAACAGGGCGACGATCAGACCCAGCGCGATCAGCATTCCGTACTGGCGCATGTTGCGCCGCAGGCCGTCCAGCATCAGCTGTAGCAGGCCGCCTCCCGCGGCCGCACCCCCGCTCTTCCCGGGCGGCGCCGGGGCCGGGGACTTGGCGGTCACATCCGTGCTCATCGCGTTACCTCTTTGTCCTTCGTCATCTGGCGCATCAGCACTTCCTGCGAGGCCTCGGCCCGCGAGACCTCACCGGTGAGCCGCCCGGCGGCCATGGTGTAGATGCGGTCGCACATGCCGAGCAGTTCGGGCAGCTCGGAGGAGATGAAGACGACCGCCTTGCCCTCGGCGGCCAGCTGGTCGATGACCGTGTAGATCTCGTACTTGGCGCCCACGTCGATGCCGCGCGTCGGCTCGTCCAGGATCAGCACCTCGGGACCCGCGAAGATCCACTTGCTGAGGACGACCTTCTGCTGGTTGCCGCCGGACAACTTGCCCACCGGCTCGAAGACGGTCGGCGCCTTGATGTTCATGGACTTGCGGAAGCGCTCGGCGACCTGCCGTTCCTCGTGCTCGTCGACCACACCGCGCTTGGTGACCTTGTCGAGCGCGGTCAGCGAGATGTTGCGGTTGATGGTGTCGATGAGGTTGAGGCCGTAGTGCTTGCGGTCCTCGGTGACATACGCGATGCCGTGCTTGACCGCCTCGGCGACGGTCTTCGTACGGATCTCCCTGCCGTCCTTGTGAACAGTGCCGCCCGCGTGCCGGCCGTAGGTACGCCCGAAGACGCTCATCGCGAGCTCGGTACGCCCCGCGCCCATCAGGCCCGCGATGCCGACGATCTCCCCGCGCTTGACGTTGATCGACACGTCGTCGACCACCTTGCGCTGCTGGTCGATCGGGTGGTGCACGGTCCAGTTGCGGATCTCCAGTGCCGGAGCCGCGTCCAACTCCCCTTCGTACGCGGTGCGTTCGGGGAAGCGGTGGTCGAGGTCGCGGCCGACCATGCCGGAGATGATCCGGTCCTCGGTGGTCTCCTTGGCCTTCACGTCGAGCGTCTCGATGGTCTGCCCGTCGCGCAGGATCGTCACCGAGTCGGCGACCTTGCGGATCTCGTTGAGCTTGTGGGAGATGATGATCGCGGTGATGCCCTGCTTCTTCAACTCCAGGATGAGATCGAGGAGTTTGCCGCTGTCCTCGTCGTTCAGAGCCGCGGTCGGCTCGTCGAGGATGAGCAGCTTCACCTTCTTGGAGAGCGCCTTGGCGATCTCCACGAGCTGCTGCTTGCCCACACCGATGTCGGCGACACGGGTCTCCGGGTGGTCGCTGAGACCGACCCGGCGCAGCAGCTCACTGGCGTGCCGCAGGGTCTCGCGCCAGTCGATGAGCCCGCCCTTGGCGTGCTCGTTGCCGAGGAAGATGTTCTCCGCGAGGGAGAGGTACGGCACCAGCGCCAGCTCCTGGTGGATGATGACGATGCCGTGCCGCTCGCTCGCGCGGATGTCCCTGAACTCGCAGGCCTCTCCCTCGAAGAGGATGTCGCCCTCGTACGTGCCGTGCGGATGGACGCCGGAGAGCACCTTCATCAAGGTGGACTTTCCGGCGCCGTTCTCACCGCAGATGGCGTGGACCTCGCCCTGCCGGACGGTCAGTGTGACGTCCGAGAGCGCTTTGACACCGGGAAAGGTCTTGACGATCGAGCGCATTTCCAGGACGGGTCCCGCCATGGTCGTGCCTTCCAATCTGTGTCTGTTGCGGGCGCCGACGGATTACTTGAGGTCAGCCGCGGTGTAGTAGCCACCGTCGATCAGGACCTGCTCGTAGTTGGTCTTGTCGACGCTCACCGGCTCCAGCAGGTAGGCCGGGATGACCTTCGAGCCGTTGTCGTACGTCTTGTCGTCGTTGATCTCCGGCTTCTTGCCGTTGAGGGCCGCGTCCACCATGTTCCCGGCGACCTTGGCCAGTTCACGGGTGTCCTTGTAGACGGTCTGCGTCTGACCGCCCGCGATGATCGACTTCACCGAGGCCAGCTCGGCGTCCTGGCCGGTGAGGACCGGCAGCGGCTTGCTGCTGGTGCCGTAGCCGTCGGACTTCAGCGCGGACAGGATGCCGATCGAGATGCCGTCGTACGGCGAGAGCACCGCGTCGACCCGGCCGCTCGTGTAGGAGCCGGTCAGGATGTCGTCCATGCGCCGCTGGGCGGTGGCGCCGTCCCAGCGCAGGGTGGTGACCTGGGTGAGCTCGGTCTGGCCGGACTTGACGACGAGCTTCTTGCTGTCGATGTACGGCTGCAGGACGCTCATCGCGCCGTTGAAGAAGTACTTGGTGTTGTTGTCGTCGTTGGAGCCGGCGAACAGCTCGATGTTGAAGGGGCCCTTGCCGTCCTCCAGGCCCAGCTTCTCGACGATGTAGTTGGCCTGGAGCTCGCCGACCTTGGTGTTGTCGAAGGACGCGTAGTAGTCGACGTTCTCGGTGCCGAGGATCAGCCGGTCGTAGGCGATGACCGGGATGTTGGCGTCGGCGGCCTGCTGGAGCACGCCGTTCAGCGACTTGTTGTCGATCGCCGCGACGATCAGCGCCTTGACGTTCTGGGTGATCAGGTTCTCGATCTGCGAGACCTGGTTCTCGGGGTCGTCCTCGCCGAAGACCAGCTTGGTCTTGTAGCCCTTGGCCTCCAGGTCCTTGACGACGTTGTTGCCGTCGGCGATCCAGCGCTCGGACGACTTGGTCGGCATCGCGATGCCGATGGTGCCGCCCTTGGCGCTGCCCGTGGTCTCCTCCTCACTGCCACCCTCGCTGCTCTGCCCGCAGGCGGACAGAGTGAGGGCGAGGGAGGCGGCTGAGGCTATGAGGGCGAGGGCGCTTCTACGAGTACGCATGATGGTCGTCCCTGTTCTTCTCTTCGTTGAGATGTTGACGAGGTCGGTTGAAGCGTTGGTCAGCCAGTGGCAGCTTCGGAGGGGAACCGGTTCAAAGAACCCGGCAACCGGGAACCGAGCGGCGCCATGTCGCCGTCCGCACCGTGCCGGGCGAGCAGGTCGAGAGCGAGACGGCCGCGCCGCACCCGCTCCCGGGCGGTGTCCAGGGTCAGGTCCCGCATGTGGGTGCCCCACGGGTAGATGCCGGGAGCCTTGGACAGACCGAACTTCAGGTAGA
This sequence comes from Streptomyces sp. JLBG701, assembly GCF_058544905.1. Taxonomy (NCBI): domain Bacteria; kingdom Bacillati; phylum Actinomycetota; class Actinomycetes; order Kitasatosporales; family Streptomycetaceae; genus Streptomyces; species Streptomyces sp. JLBG701. The sequence continues at coordinate 3,544,607 of NZ_CM178588.1, read as the reverse complement.
GCGGTGCGCCGCGCCGGATGAGCTCGGCGACCTCGTACATCCGGACGTACCCGCCTAGGTCGTCGGGGGCCTCGATGTACATGTCCATGGGGGCGGCGGACAGCCGCCGGATCTCGGTGAGGTGATCGAGAGTCAGATCGCTTGGCACGTTGAGCGAGTCGGCGCCAAGGCGCTCGTACACGGCGTACGAGGCCGGGTTGACGGGCCCGATCAGTGCCGAGACCTTCAGCGTCGTGTCGGCCGGGATGATGCCGGCCACACGCGCCCGGTGCAGCGTCCACAGCACGCCCTCGTCGGCGACGAGCAGGCACTTGACGCCCAACTCCGTTGCCCGGACCGCGTCTTCGACACAGCCGGCGACGGCGTCATGACCGCGGGCGCGCAGTCCGCCGCCCCGCGAGTCGCTGCGGGTCGAGCCGCCGATGTCCCACGTGCCTCGCGGGCCGGTGAACAGGCAGAGCTCGATGTTGTTCTCGTCGGTGGCCTGGACCATCTCGGTGATCTCGGCGTCGGTCAGCATCCACACGCCGCTGCCCTGGCTGATCCGGTGGATCGGCACGTCGAGCCGCGAGGACTCCTTGAGGATCACGGCCAGCGCCTCGGGACCCTCGCACGAGGGGATCTCGGTGCGCCAGCGACCGCCGCCCGGGAAGGTGTGCGGCGAGGCGTCGGCGGGGGAGAGGTCGGGCGCGCCCAGGCCGAGCGCGGCGAGCGCCTGCTCACCGGGTCGACGGGCTGCCGTGGCGGTAGCGTCGTTCACAAGCTGTCCTTCGCGTTCGATATTTCGGACAAGGTTCGCGGCTCGGGGTGGAGAAGGCTGGAGTGGTACGCCGGTACGGGGCTCGTCAGGTAACCCCGCACCGGCGTACGCCTTAGGGGGTCACGGCCGCAGAAGCACCTTGCCGACCTTCGGATCACCGGACCCCACCAGCTCGATCGCCTGCGCGAACTCGGCGAGCGGCAGCTCATGGGTCACCAGCGGAAGCGGATCGAGCAACCCGGCCCCGAACACGCGCACCGTGTGCGCCCAGGCCTCCGGCGGTGCCCCGAAGACGGTGTGCACCTCCAGCTGCCGTACGACGAGCTCGGTGGGGTCCAGACCCTCGGCGCCCGGCGCCGGGATGCCCGTAAGGACCAGGCGTCCGCCGCGCCTGAGCAGGGAGGCGGCGGTGCGGGCCGCATCCGCGGAGCCGGCGGTTTCGATGACCAGGTCGAAGTCGTCCGGGAGGGGCTGGTTCTTGGTGCGGAAGTCCGTGGCGCCGAACTGTTTCGAGAGGGCCGCGCGGTCCGGGCGTGACCCCACGACGAGGAGTTCGGAGGGGGAGTTCGCCTTGAGGAACTGGATCGCGAACATGCCGAGGGTTCCGGTGCCGACGACGGCTGCTTTCTCGCCCGGCCGTGCGTTCGCCTTCAGGGCGGCAGCGGCGATGCAGGCCGCGGGCTCCAAGAGGGCGGCGGCGGTGAGGTCCGCATTGTCCGGCAGGACATGCAGCAGCCGGGCCGGGAGCGTGAGCGTGGTCGCCATCGCGCCCGGCTGGGTGAAGCCGGTCTCCTCGTAGCCCGCCGTGCACAGCGTCGCCTCGCCCGCGTGGCAGCGGTCGCAGACCTGGCAGTTGCGGAAACCCTCACCGACGACCTTGCGGCCGACCAGGCTCGCGGGCACCCCGGCGCCGACCGCGCGGACCGTGCCGGACCACTCGTGGCCCGGCGTCAGCGGGTAACGGACGTACCCCTCGGGCCGGTTGCCCTGGTAGACCTCGCGGTCGCTGCCGCAGATGCCGACCGCGTGGACGGCGACGAGGGCCTGGCCGGGGCCGGGCTCGGCGGGCTCGTGGGCGATGAGGCTGTGCTCGCCCGGCGCGTTGACGACGACCGCGGTGCTCACTGGGATCCCTTCGGCTTGCGCTGCTCCCAGCCCTCGGCCCACAGGTCGAACCGGGCCTGCTGCTGCGGGAATTCGGCCGCCGCGTCGACGTCCAGCTCGACGCCGAGACCGGGCGCTTCCGAGAGGTGGAAGTAGCCGTCGACCACCTGCGGGGCGCCCTTGACGACCTTCTTGATGTCGGCGTCCGCGAAGTCGTTGAAGTGTTCCAGGATCTTGAAGTTCGGGGAGGAGAAGCCGACTTGGAGAGAGGCGGCGGTGAGGACCGGCCCGCCGACGTTGTGCGGCGCGACGAGCACGTAGTGCGCCTCGGCGGTCGCGGCCAGCTTCCGGGTCTCCCAGATACCGCCGATGTGGCCGACGTCGGGCTGGATGATGTCGACAGCCTGGCTCTCGAAGAGCTCCCGGAACTCGATGCGATCGTGAATACGCTCACCGGTGGCGACCGGGATGTCGACCTTGGCGGCGACCTTCTCCAGGGCTTTGAGGTTCTCCGGCGGGACCGGCTCCTCCAGCCAGGCCGGCTTGAAGGGCGCGAGTTCACGGGCGAGCCGGACGGCGGTGGAGGGGGAGAAGCGGCCGTGCATCTCCAGCATCAGCTCGGCGTCGGGGCCGATCGCGTCCCGCACGGCCTCGATCAGGGAGACGGAGTAGAGGGTCTCGTCGTGGTCGAGCTCGAAGTGGCCCGTACCGAAGGGATCGATCTTCAGCGCCTTGTAGCCGCGCTCGACGACCGCCTGGGCGGCCTTGTGATAGGCCTCCGGGGTCCGCTCCGTGGTGTACCAGCCGTTGGCGTACGCCTTGACCTTGTCGGTCACCTTGCCGCCAAGGAGCTGCCACACGGGGACGCCGAGCGCCTTGCCCTTGATGTCCCAGCAGGCCATCTCGACGACCGCGATACCGGACATCACGATCTCGCCGGCCCGGCCGTAGTCGCCGTACTTCATCCGGCGCACGAGGTCTTCCGCCGCGAAGGGGTCGGAGCCGAGAATGTGGTTGGCCTCAGCTTCGCGCAGATAGCCGATCAGCGCGTCGGTGTGGCCCAGCATCCGGGTCTCGCCGACTCCTGTGATCCCCTCGTCGGTGTGCACCTGGACGTAGGTCAGGTTGCGCCAAGGCGTCCCGACCACGTGTGTGCTGATTCCGGTGATGCGCACGGCAGTTGCCCCTCAGTGAACGTCGGCTCTGTTCGAAATTTCGTCACACGTTCGAAATGCTGGCGTGACAGTAAGGACGGGGTGGCGGGGGTGTCAATGGGTCGAACACATAACGGTTTCGATAGTTTCGGGGGAGTGTTTCGACGGGTCGGTGGTGGGTGGCCGACACGCTGTCCTCAACTCGCCGCGCCGGAACGGGTAGTTCCCCACACAACTTTCACAGCTGTGACTATGAACGTTACCTGTGAGGAACTTAGTCTTCCCGCGTCATGGACTACTGCCACCCCTGCCGACGACACCTGAATGGCGCTCTCGCCTGCCCGGGCTGCGGCGCAACAGCCGAACCGCCGCGCGCGACGACGCCCGCGTACCCGGATGAGACCGACGCGCGCCCTGAAGGGGGCGCGGACGACTCGTACGAGGGCGAGGACGACGGCGAGGCCGGGTACGACGATGAGGCCGGGTACGACGATGAGGGCGAGGATGAGCCTCAGGGACGTGCCGCCCGGCGGCGGAACAAGGGCCGCGGGGGACGGGCCGCCGTCGAGGAGACCGGCCCGGTCGGCCCGGCGGCGAGCCGTCGCGACCGCAAGGCCGCCGCACACCGACGCCGCCGACGCCGGATCCTGCTCATCACGGCCGCCGCCCTGCTCGCGGCGGGCGGTCTGAGCCTGGCGGAACTGGGCATAGACGCGCCCGGCTCGGATTCCAAGCCCGCGGTGGCCGGGGACGCGTCGGCGGAGGGCGGGGCCTCGGAGGAGGCCGGCGGGACGGCGGAACCCCTGGAGGACGCCTCGGACGCGGCCACGGCATCGAGCTCGGCCTCGCCGTCCGCCTCGGATTCCCCCTCGCCTTCGGAGTCCTCGAAGGAGACGGGGGACGAGAAGGACGACAGGGACAAGGACAGCCAGTCGGGCACGATCAGCACGGCGCCGGGCACGTCCACGTCGACGGCGAGCTCGGGGGCGTCCAGCACGCCGTCTTCGGACCCGACCTCGGAACCTACGGCTGATCCGACGCCGTCGGAGACTTGCACGCGGTTCCTGTGGTGGTGCAGCTGATCGAACGAATGCGGCCTCTGCTCCGTCGGTGTCATGAGACCGGCGATGGATGAGGGGACGTATCGATGAAGACTGCACGGGTGCTGCTGATGGCTGCCACCGCCATGGTGTCCAGCGGCTGCGGGCTGCTGAGCGCGGGCGGTGAGAGCTCGGCGTCCTGTGCGTTCGTGGTCGAGTACGAGGACCGCAGATACCACGACGTCAGCGTCACCGATTTCACGGTCGGGGAAGAGCTCGGCACCGCCGTCCGTCCGGCGTGTGACGACACGGGCGACTCCGTCGACAACGGCATGCCGGAGACCACGACGACCGTCTACGCGGTCGAGGGGCTGGACCCCGACATCGCTGTCGCGGTGGGGGACGCGCCCGCTGACGCGATCTTCGTCTCCGTCGACGGTTCCGGTGGCGGGTTGCCGCCCGAGGTGCAGGAGCTGAAGGCCGCCGACGGCTCGTGACGGAGGGGCGTCCGGGGGTGTTCCTGGGGTGTTCCGGGGGTGCTACGCCCCCGGTTCCAGCATCCGCGTCAGCAAATCCCGCAAAGCCAGTCGCTCCGCGTCCGACAGCCCCGCGAGGGGCTCGCGGGCGAAGCGGAGTGACTCTCGTAGGCTGCGGGCCACCCGTCGGCCGTCGTCTGTCGCCGCCGCCAGTTTCACCCGTCGGTCGGTGGGGTCCGGGCGGCGCTCCACGAGTCCTCGGGACTCCAGGCGGTCCACGATCCCGGTCACGTTCGACGGCTCGCACTTCAGCTTCTGCGCCAGCTTCCGCATCGGCAGCGGCTCCAGCGACAGCAGGCTCAGCAGCCGCGCCTGCGCGCCGGTGAGCGTGTGCTCGGCGGCGGCGTCCTCGTAGTCCTCGTAGAAACGGGCCACGACGTCGCCGATCAGCTCGACCACTTCCATGGTCAGGGCGTCGGGGTGGCGGGTCTTCTGTGGAGTGGCCATGGGCTCCAGCGTACCCCTTTACTTGACAACATGAAATATTCAGGAGCATTGTTGTTTCAGGTAGTGAAGTAAAAACGCCTGAAGTTAAAGACGCCTGAAGTAAATGCGAGAGGTTCTGTCATGATCAACCGCGAGTGGCACCTGCTCAGCCGTCCCGTCGGCTGGCCCAAGCCCGAGGACTTCGCCCTGGTCGAGGCCGAGGTGAAGCAGCCGGCCGAGGGTCAGGTGCTCGTGCGGAACCTGTACCTGTCCGTGGACCCGTACATGCGCGGCCGGATGAGCGCCGCCAAGTCGTACGTCGCCCCCTTCGAGCTCGGCAAGGCCATGCAGGGCGGTGCCGTCGGCGAGGTCGTCGCCTCCAACGCCGAGGGCCTTTCCGTCGGCGACCACGTACTGCACTTCGGTGGCTGGCGCGAGTACGCCACCTTCGACGCCGCGCAGGCCGTCAAGGTCGATGCCTCGGCCGCGCCCCTGTCGACTTACCTCGGCGTACTCGGCATGACCGGCCTCACCGCCTATGCCGGCCTCCTCCGCACCGCCTCCTTCAAGGAAGGCGACTCCGTCTTCGTGTCCGGCGCCGCCGGTGCCGTCGGCAGCCAGGTCGGCCAGATCGCCAAGCTCAAGGGCGCCTCGCGGGTCATCGGCTCCGCCGGGTCCGACGAGAAGGTCAAGCTGCTTGTCGAGGAGTACGGGTTCAACGCGGCGTTCAACTACAAGAACGGGTCGGTGAGTTCGCAGCTGCGTGAGGCTGCGCCGGATGGGGTTGACGTCTACTTCGACAACGTCGGTGGTGATCACCTGGAGGCGGCTATCGGCTCGCTCAATCTTCACGGGCGCATTGCGATCTGCGGCATGATCTCCGTCTACAACAGCACCGAGCCGGTGCCCGGGCCGAAGAACCTTGCCCGTCTTATTGCGACGCGGGGTCGGATTGAGGGCCTTCTGGTTGGCGACCACTACGACCTGCAGTCGCAGTTCGTTCAGGAGGTCGGGCCGTGGGTTGCTTCCGGGGAGCTGAAGTACCGGGAGACCGTTGTCGAGGGGATTGAGAACAACCTGGAGGCGTTCTTCGGGGTGCTGCGGGGGGACAACGTTGGGAAGATGATCGTCAAGTTGTAGTTTGGGGGGCTTTGTTGGGGGATGGGTGTAGTGCGCCGGGGTTGTGGGGTGCTGGGTGCAGTGTGCCGGTGCTGAGTAGGCGCCCTCGCGCGCACCTCCTTTGGTTCGGTCGCCTTCGGGGCGCTTCAAGCCGGTGTCGAGAGCACGACCGTGCTCGGCGCTGCGCGCCTCCGCGCTCGCACTCTCGACACCGGCGCGCCCCTACGGCTCCCTCTCGGCCGACGCGTGGGGACAGTGGGCCTTGGTGGGCCCTTGCCCTCTCTTGAGGGTCAACTCGCCAGCGCTGCCCTGTGTACGGCCCTGACCAACTGGTCGTTCTCCTTTGCCGCCCCGCCCGGGAAGGCGAAACGGCGTCGGGTGTAGCCGTAGGCCAGGCCGCTGCGGGGGTCGGCGAAGGCCTGGCAGCCGCCGGCGCCGCTGTGGCCGAACGAACCGGCGCCCAGGAACGGGTAGTGGGTGTCGGCGACCGCCTGGAAGCCGAGGCCGAACGACTTGTGCTCCCGGGCCACCAGGTCGTAGCCGACGGAATGGAACTGGCCGAACTCCGCCACCGTGTCCGGCTTCAGCAGCGGCGCCTTGTCGTCCACCTCGCTGATCGCCGCCGCGTACATCCCGGCGAGCCCGCGCGCCGATGCCACCCCGCCGATCGACGCCTGACCCTTGGCACGGATCGCGCGCACGTTGGGAATCGTTTCGAGGTCGGTCGGATCCGCTGTGTGGCGGTTGAAGGCGATCGAGGCGAGGCTGTGGGGTCCCCGGGGAAGCGCGTCGAGCAGGGCCTGCTCGTCCGGGGTCGGGGCCATCGGCTGGGCCGTCCGGAAGAGGTGCTCCAGGGCGTCGGACAGGCCCAGGTGGAAGCCCAGGCCGTACGGGGCGCGGATTCGCTCCTCGTACACCTCCTGGAGCGTACGGCCGGTTGCGCGTCTTACGACCTCGCCGGTGAGCGCGCCGATGACGTAGGCGTGATAGCCGAACGCCGTGCCGGGGCGCCAGAACGGGCGCTGGTCGGCGAGGCGTTCGGCGACCAGACGGTCGTCGGCGAGTTCGTCGAGTGTGAAGCCGGAGTCCGTCCCGATCAGGCCCGCCCGGTGCGCGATCAGCTCGCGCAGGGTCAGCGCGCCCTTGCCCTCGGCCGCGAACTCCGGCCAGTAGTACGTCACTTTGCGGTCGAGTTCGAGCGTGCCGTCCTGGACGAGGAGAGCGACCACCAGATGGGCGGCGCCCTTCGTGGACGAGTACACGCCGTAGAGGGAGTCGGCGTCGCCGCCGCCCGCCCACAGGTCGACGACCCGGCGGCCGTGGACGTACGCGCTCAACTGGCCCTCGTAGTCGGGGTTTTCGCCCGCCACAAACGTGGCGAACTCCTCACGCACCTCCTCGAATCCCTCGGCGACCGTGCCGTGGACGGTGATCTCCTGCGTCATCCGCTCTCCCTCAGCTTGCGTGTGCCATTGTGAACAACGCCCGTCCGACCTGCGGGAATTCACCCTTCGGGTGATCCCTGAAGAGGGGCTCGGTGCCGAACAGAACGGCGTGCGGGCCGCTCACCACCGCGGCCTGACCGGCGGCTGCCGTGGGGCCCCCGGTGCCGTCCTCCAGGGCCCGCCAATGTCCGGAGACCAGTGGGTTCCCGGTTGCGTACGACTGGTCCACCCGGACGTCCGGTCCGAGGTCCGTGAACCAGACCGGCGCGTAGACGAAGCTGTGGTTCGGGGTGGCGGGGCCGGTGACGGTGCCATTCCAATTCACCACACTCACCACGCCGTTGGCGTCCCCGTTGCCCTCGACCGGCTTGGCGGTCAGCAGCCCGGCCGCCGAGTTGAGAGCCGCGCCGGTCGCTCCTCGGCCGACCAGGCCCCGGTCGGCGAGGAACGTGTCGAGGGTGGTGCGGGCGGTGGGGGTGAGGTCGGTGTAGTCCAGGCCTGCCGACACGAACAGTGCGTCGGCCGTCGACCAGTCGAAGCCCGCGTTGAGAATCGCCGTCGAGACCGGCGTGACCTCGAAGTTCATTTCACGGAGTGCGAACAGCTCGCCGGCCGTGGCTGCCGCCGCCACGCGAACGCGGTGCAGTGCTGTCGTGCCGGTGAGGGTTGTCGCGTCGAACGACACGTCGTACGTCCGCGCGGCCGTGGCCGCTTTCGCCCGCGCCGACGCCGGCACGATCGCACTGCCGTCTGCGGCCTGTCGTACCGAAACTCCTTGCTGGAGCAGTGAGTTGAGCGCCGCGATTTCCTGCGGGTCGTCCAGGCGGAGGCGCAGGGTGCCGTGCGGGGCTACGTAGCCGACGTCGGCGGCCGCGTGGATGGTGCGCAGGGGTAGCCCGGCGAGTCCTCCGCCGGTCGTCGTCACGGGCTCGACCTCGGCTCCCCAGAGGCGACCCAGGCTCCAGCCCGAGATGTCGTACATCACCGAGACCTTGTCGCTGATGTCGGTCCCGTCGGCGAGCAGCACGTTCGCCAGGCCCCGCTTGGACTGGTGCATGTCGATGACGTACGAGCCCTTCGCGTACGACCGTCCGCCGAGCCGGAATGCCGCGCCTGCGCGGGTGACTTGGACGTCGTTGGCGAGGAGGTGGTCGACAAGGCGGGCGGCGGCCGTGGCGGTGGAGGTGGAGCGGTGGGCGGCCGGGATGACGTAGGCGCGGGGGAAGGTGGTGGTGTAGACGTCCTCCGGGCCGATGCCCGGGACCCCAGGGACGGTCTCCTCCGAGACCGGTACCTGCTCGGCGCCCGCCGCCCCGCGTCGGAAGACCTCGATCTGGTCGGCGATGAGTGAAGTGCGGTTCGTCTGGACGTAGTTGAGGGTGGCGGTGAGGGCGGCCCCGGCTACATCCACGTTGATGGCTGAGCGGCGGCGCAGCTCGGTCTCCGGCAGGGTGTTGTACGCGGCGTTGTTCACCGTCATCGGGATCTCGACGGTGTGCGCGGCGACCGTGCCGTGGAAGGCGGCGTACTGCGGGGTGAAGATCGGGGGCCAGTCGTCCCAGCCCTCGTCGGTGTCGCGGAAGGGGATCTGGGCGGGCTCGACGCCGTCCTTCTCGGGGGTGTAGCCGAGGCCGTTGACGGCGGCCTCCATGCCGAGGGCGTTGGCGTAGGTGTTCTTGAGGAAGAGGTCGTACTCGTAGTTCTCGCCGTGCGGCGGGGTCGTCGGCTCGATGAGGGTGCCGTTGACGTAGCCGTGCAGGTCGAGCATGACCGCCGGCTGCTTGTCGATCATGATCTGTCGCATCGCGCGCACCTCGGGCTGCGAGGCGGTGACGAAGTCCCGGTTCATGTCGAAGCCGTTGGCGTTGGTGCGGGTACCGGCGATACGGCCGTCGGGATTGGCGGTGACGTTGAAGTAGAGGCGGGAGTGCGCGAGGAGGTCCTTGGTCTTTCCGTCCTTCGCGGTCGCGAGCCGCTCGATCAGCTTCAGGGAGGCGTCGGTGCCCTCCCACTCGTTGCCGTGGATGTTGTTGTTGAAGAAGACGGGTGCTTTGTAACTGCTTTTGATTTCAGGGGACTTGGCGGCCACGGCGGGTGCGCTCTCGATCAGCTTCCGCATCCGCTCCTGGGCGCGGGTCTGGCGGGCGCTCTCCGGGGCGGTGACGGTGACGAGGTAGAGCCGGTGCCCGCCGGCGGAGGTGCCTGCGACCTCGACGCTCACCCGGTCGCCAAGGGCCTGGAGGGCGTTGAGCTTCGGCGCGATCGCGTAGTACGGGGTGAGGCCGAGCTTGATGGACTTGTCGGCCGGGTTCTCCGGTTCGGGGGTCAGGACCTGCTCGCGGGGATAGCCGCGGCTGGAGTCGGCGGCCGAGAGGTCGGTGACGGGGGCGGTGAGGGAGCGTTGGGCTGCACTGCCGGGAGTCCTTGCGGCCGTCCGTTGGTCGAGGGCGGAGCCTTCCCGGGTGACGGGCTTCGAGTCCGCGCCGGCGGTGTGTGGTCCGGCGAGGAGCAGTGAACCTGCCGTGGACAGGGCGAGGGCGGCGATCAGTACAGGTCTCGCAGGTTTCGCAGGTTTCGCAGGGACGGTTCTCGTGATGCGACGCACGCGTACCTCCTCGGGCTTCCAGAGATCGGTACGGCGAGGTGTACCTGTTCGACTCAACAGCAACAAGAGGGCGTTGGTGTCGCCGATGCCCCGGATGGCCCATGCGGACGGGCGGGACGGGGCATGCTGAAGTCGGGTCCGGCAGCGGTGCGCGCAGGGCAGGCCCTGAGTCGAGGAGAGCCCATGGCAACGATTCCTTCACTCCCCAGCAGGGACGACATGCTGCGCATGGCACGCAGCACGACCGACATCACCGGCCAACTTCTGGACACGGCCGGGAACATCACCAAGATCGCGATCAATACCTTTGATCCAAGGGACGGTTCGGGGGCGGAGGTGCTTCGCGTCCTTCGTGAGACGACTGCTGAGCTGGCGGAGGCAAGTGCGTCGCCGCAGGCCCAGGAGGCCTTCTATCGCATCGTCGACACCCTCACCCGGCTCGGCACCAGCGGGGCCCCGCTGGCGGTGCACCCGGTGAGCGAACCGGCGCAGGTGCTGCTCGCGGCGCTGAGCGACAGCCTGCTTCCGGTGCTGGACGCGGTGGAGCCGGCGGTGGAGGAATTCGCGGAGGCGCTCGGGGAGTTGGTGGATGCGACGTCGCCGTTGTTGCCGGCGGGCGCCGGTGTGGCGGCGGGTGTGCTGCTTGCCCTGACCCCCGTGATCAGGGTCGCCGCGGAGGTGTTGCGTGACGCGTCCCCGGAGCTGCGCCGCATCGCCGACGCGCTGACGGCCGCGCTGGCACCCCTGATGCCCCTCCAAGTGGCCCTGGCGGAACGCGCCGCCGCCGCGGGCGCGGGCCTGGTCCGGGCGACCCTGCCCCCGCTGGCCGACCTCACGGAGGCGGCAGCGGCGGCGACGAAGGCCGCCCGGCCGATGCTCATCGCGGGGGAGGAGATGCTGGTGGCGGGCCTGGAACACCTCCAACCCCTGCTGCTGGCGGCCGCGTTCCGTGCGGGGCGTGTGGCGCGTGGGGCGGCGGTACGGGTGTCGGCGGCGGTGAATCCGGCGGCGGACCGGGGAGTGGTGGTGGCGGTGACACCGGCGTAGCGACCCCCGGTAAAGTTCCGGCCATGGGCGATCTTGGCAAGGGTTTCGGCTACCTCCTGCAGGGCCAACGCTGGGTGACCCGGCACGGCAAGCAGTACGGCTTCGGCCTGCTGCCCGGCGTCATCACCCTCGTGCTGTACGCGGCGGCGCTGACGGCTCTGGCCCTCTGGGGCACGGACGTCGTGGCCTGGGCAACGCCCTTCGCCGACAACTGGTCGAGCCCTTGGCCGGGCCTGTTCCGCGGCTTCCTCGCGGCCGTACTGTTCGCGCTCGCTCTGCTCCTCTCGGTGGTGACCTTCACGGCGGTAACGCTCCTGATAGGCCAACCCTTCTACGAGAACCTCTCGGAGAAGGTCGACCGTGACGTCTCCGCCGACGGCACGGCCCCCGAGTCCGGCCTCCCCCTCTGGCGCGAACTGCTGATCTCGGCCCGCGACAGCCTCCGCATCGTCATCCGCGCCGCCTTGTGGGGCGTACTCCTCTTCGCCTGCGGCTTCATCCCCGTCGCCGGCCAGACGGTCGTCCCGGCGATCGGCTTCCTCGTCACTGGCTTCTTCCTCACCGAGGAACTCACGGCGGTGGCCCTGCAGCGCCGCCGAGTCGAACTCCGCGACCGTCTCACGCTCCTCCGCTCCCGCAAGCCCCTGATCTGGGGCTTCGGCACCCCGCTGGCACTGGCCTTCGTGGTCCCGTTCGTCGCGGTGTTCCTGATGCCGGGGGCGGTGGCGGGGGCGACGCTGATGGCGCGGGATCTGTTGGGTGAGGGGACGGCGGGGGACGAGGACGAGGATGAGGACGAGCGGGCAGTGGCCTCTGAGTGAGGTGGGGCCTCTTGACGCCGGTCCAGGTAACTTCAGCCCGTCTGGGGGCACAGCCCCCAGAGGCGACGGCTACCCCAACTCCGGGCTCGCATCGACGGCCACCGTCAGAATCGCCCTCACCTGCCCGATGATGTCCAGCCGGTTCTGCACGAACGCGGGATCGGTCACCGCCCCCGTAGCCGGATCGGTGTTCCCGGCCCCGAACTGCAGCACAGGCGTATGCACATGCCCACCCGGCAGGGTGTCCCGCAGCCCCAGCCGATCCCGCAACAGCGTCGCCCGATAGGCGATCTCGTTGGAGAGGTAGTTCCCGCCACCCCCCGCCCGAGCCGTAGACCCGTCGGTAGGCCCGTCCGCCCGCACCACGGCCTCCGTACCGCCCGCCGGAATCTCGGTCACGGCGGTGTTGTCGTACACGGGGAACCGCCCGGTACCAGCCGCGACAATCTCCTTGTACGGCAAGGTCGTCGACGTCCACTGCGGCTGCGAGGCCGGATCGGCGACCGGGATCGTCTCCGTCCTGCCGATGTTGTCGTTGTCCGGGAACCCGCCCCGCCAGGCCCCGTTGGTCCGCTCGACGTCGAACCGGCCCACCCGCCCCTGACTCACGGTCGCGAACAGATCGACCCGCGGCAGATACGGCCGCAACGTCCGCTCCACCGTCCCCTCCGCGAAGTCCTGCCAACGCACAGGGAAAACAGCCGTCTCGACACGCGCCGGCCCCTCCGCCGTCTCGATCACCGTGCCGTCGAGCGCGAGCGCGGTCGCCCCGGACGGGTTGGAGATCCGAATGTCCCGATCGAGAGTGAACGGATCGAACCCGGTGACGAGAATCCGCTTGACCCCCTTCTCATGCCGATACCGAATATCGGTCTGCCCACGAGAGGTCCGCTCCAACTCGCCGATCAGCGAGGCCCGTTGCGCATCACCAAGCCCGAACCCCGGCTCCCATCCCCGCACTTCCCGAGTCATCCCCAGCCGAGCCCAGTACAACGGCCGATCATCATCCCGACTCAGATCCCCAACATCCGGCCCCCGCCCCTGCGCCCGAGCCACAGCCCGCCGCCACAACGCCGCCCCCTCCCGTACGACGACCCGCCGGGCCTGCGCATAGGACCGCGCCGCCCCGAGCGCTCGCGCGAACTCCGGTGCCACGGCGTCGAATCCGGACCGCCGAAGAATCTCCTGCGGCACGGCTTTGTCGAGCCGCAGCTCCTCGACGGTCGGAGCGGGTGCCGCCTCGGCGGCGGTCGCGGTCGTCGGGGCCGTGAGGCTCGTCAGCAGGGCCAGTCCGAGGAGGCCGATGTGAACACGTATGGATTTCAAGGAAGTTCAGGTCCTTCCGTCGCCGTGGGGAGCGTGCTGCGGACGGCGGCAGTATCGCGTGACGGGAGTGGTCTACGCCATAGGGTGTGACTCCTGAGAGATCCGCACGGCCGCGCCCCGCAAAGGGCGCGGGGCTGTGTCGATATACGGCTCCGCCGCGTGGGCGCGGCCGGCCCCCACCGGGCCCGCAGACGAACCGCCTATCCAGCGGAGCGCTTGCGCTTCCCGGGGTCCTCGCCCAGCAGTGCCAGAAAGTCCCGGAACGCCCCCGGCATGTCCACCGACTCCGGGTCCAGGAGCCACTGGTACTGCAAGCCGTCCATCACCGCCACCAGCAGGGGAGCGGTGCGTTCGGGGGTGAGCCCGTTCGGGAGGTGTTCGCCGTACTCGGCGCGCAGGACAGCCGCCATGCTCGCCCGCACGCGCGCGTACCGCTCCGTGAAGTACCCGCGCGCGGGATGCCCCTCCGTGACGCTCTCCCCGAGCAGGGCGGAGAAGGTCTGGATGATGCCGGGCCGCATGGCGTTGTACTCGACGAGCGAGGCGAGCAGGTCCACCCGCCAGGTCGTGCCGGCCGGCACCGCGTCCCACTGGTCGCGCTCCTCCAGCACGGCCACGAGCAGCGCGTCCTTCGTCGGGAAGTAGTGCAGCAGCCCCTGCTGGGTCAGCCCGACCCGCTCGGCGACCGCGGCCAGACTCGCACCCCGGTAACCGCGCTCGGCGATCACCTCCAGGGCGGCCCGCACGATCTCCCCGCGGCGTTCCTCGCTCCTGGTGGTCCTGGTCGTCATGCCGTCACCGTACGACACCCCAGAACTATCCGATCACCTCAAATATTACGGCCATATAACGAAACCTACCGCCCTACAGGCAATCCATGCAGGATGGAGGCACCGAACGGAATCAGTAACGGTCTCAATGAGGAGGCACCGCGATGGCGGGAACCCATGAAGCAGTCGTCGAGGCCGCCCTCGGCAAGCTCGACCTGGACGCCAAGGCGCGGCTGCTCGCCGGGCAGGACATGTGGTCCCTGCCCGCGCTGCCCGAGATCGGTCTGAAGTCCCTCGTCATGTCCGACGGCCCGATCGGTGTCCGCGGTGTGCACTGGACCGCCGACGACCCCTCCATCGCCCTGCCGTCCCCGACCGCGCTCGCCGCCACCTGGGACCCGGCCCTCGCCCGCCGCGCCGGCACGCTCCTCGCCCAGGAGGCCCGCCGCAAGGGCGTCCACGTCCTGCTCGCGCCCACCGTCAACCTGCACCGTTCCCCGCTCGGCGGCCGCCACTTCGAGGCCTACAGCGAGGACCCGTACCTCACCGGACAGATCGGCTCCGGTTATGTGAGCGGCGTACAGGAAGGCGGCGTCGGTACCACCGTCAAGCACTTCGTCGCCAACGACGCCGAGACCGACCGCTTCACGGTGGACAACCTGGTCTCCGAACGCGCCCTGCGCGAGCTGTACTTGGCCCCCTTCGAGATCATCGTCGAGAACGCCCACCCCTGGGGCATCATGACCGCCTACAACACGGTCAACGGCACGACGATGACCGAGCACCACTACCTGGTGAACGAGATCCTGCGCGGCGAATGGGGCTTCGACGGCTACAACGTCTCCGACTGGATGGCCGCCCGCTCCACCAAGGGCGCCATCGAGGGCGGCCTCGACGTCGCCATGCCCGGCCCCAAGACCGTGTACGGCGAGGACCTCGCCGCCGCCGTACGGGCCGGTGAAGTCGCCGAGTCCACGGTCGACGACGCCGTACGCAACGTCCTGCGCCTCGCCGCCCGCGTCGGCATCCTGGAGGGCGCCGAGCCCGCCGTCACCGACCTCCCCGCCACCGTCGACGGCGAGGCCCTGGCCCGCGAGATCGCCCGCCGCGCCTTCGTGCTGGTCCGCAACCAGGGCACCCTTCCCCTGCCCCCGAACCGCACGGTCGCCCTCATCGGCGCCGCCGCCCGCGACGCCCGTGTCCTCGGCGGCGGCTCCGCGACCGTCTTCCCGTCCCGCGTCGTCTCCCCGCTGGACGGCCTCACCGCCGCCCTCCCCGAGGGCACCCTCACCTACGCCGTCGGCGCCGACCCGAACACCGAACTCGCCGTCGCCGACAAGGGATTCGAGCTGCGAGCCGTCTGCCGCGACGCCGACGGCACCGTCATCGGCACCGCCTCCGCACCCAACGGCCAGATCCAGTGGATGGGTTCGGACCTCCCCGAGGGCGTCACCCACGACAACCTCCACACCGTCGAACTGACCGGCACCTTCACCCCGCGCGACACCGGCCCGCACACCTTCGGCATCAAGGGCCTCGGCGCCTTCGAGCTGACGGTCGGCGGCACGACGTACTTCGACGACGTCCAGCGCAGCGAGAAGGACGACCCCTTCGTCTCCTTCTTCGGCGCCCCCGTGCCCCGCGCCCAGGCCGAACTGACCGCCGGCGAACCGGTCGACGTCTCCCTCACCTACGTCGTCGTCCTCCCCGAGGACGTCCCGATGAAGGTCGTGGGGTTCTCCCTCGCCCACCAGGAGCCGCAGCGCGACCCCGACGAACTCATCGCCGAGGCCGTCGAGGCTGCCCGCGCCGCCGACACCGCGGTCGTCGTGGTCGCCACCACCGACCGCGTCGAGTCGGAGGGCTTCGACCGCGAGGACCTACTACTGCCAGGCCGCCAGGACGAACTGGTCCACGCCGTCGCCGCCGCCAACCCGAACACCGTCGTGATCGTCAACTCCGGCTCCCCGGTCGAACTCCCGTGGCGCGACGAGGTCGCGGCCGTGCTGCTGAGCTGGTTCCCCGGCCAGGAGGGGGGCGCGGCCCTCGCCGACGTCCTCACCGGCGCCCACGAGCCCGGCGGCCGCCTCCCCACCACCTGGGGCTCCCTCACCGACGCCCCGGTCACCCAGGTCGTCCCGGCCGACGGCGAACTCCCGTACACCGAGGACGTGTTCATCGGCTACCGCGCCTGGGAGAAGGAGGGCCGCAGCCCGTCGTACGCCTTCGGACACGGCCTCGGCTACACCGACTGGACGTACGAGTCGATCGACGTCGAAAGTGATGGGGCGACCGTCACCGTGCGGCTCCGCAACTCCGGTGAGCGCGCCGGCCGCGAGGTCGTCCAGGTCTACCTGGCGCCGACCGAGGCCGACCCGGTCCGCCCCGCCCGCCGGCTGGCCGCCTTCGCCGGCGTCGAGGCCGGTCCCGGTGAGAGCGTCGCCGTCACCGTCGAACTCCCGCGCCGCGCTTTCGAGGTCTGGGACGAGACGACGAGCGGCTGGGTATTTGTGAAGGGTTCGTACGAGATCGAGGCGGGGCGCTCTATCGCCGACCGCCGCGTCACCGCGACGATTAACGTCTGATCAGGGCCAAGCCCTCATGAGCAGCCCCGGTCCGGGCCCTGACACCCGGACCGGGGCTATATCTCTGTCTGGCGGCTACATCGCTACCTGGCGGAGAAGCCGTACACCGTCTCCGACCGGTACACCCCGCCGGGACCCAGCTCCGTCGTCGGGAACTCCGGCCGGTTCGGGGAGTCCGGGAAGTGCTGTGTCTCCAGCGCGATGCCGTCGCCCGGTGCGAACGGGGCGCTCAGATGGTCGGCGGTGTAGAGCTGGATGCCGGGCTCGGTCGTCGACACCGTCAGTACCCGCCCGGACGCCGGGTCGTGCAGCTCGGCGATCTCCACGGGGTCCGGCGTCACGCCCTTGTCGAGCACGAAGTTGTGGTCGTAACCGGAACCGATCTTCCGCCCCGCCCGGAAGTCGAAGCGCGTGTCCGCCACCTCGTCCACCACCCCGGTGGGAATCAGCTCGGCGTCGACCGGCGTGAACCGGGAGGCGGCCAGCCGCAGTTCATGACCGCCCGCGCTGCCGCTGCCGACACCGCTCAGATTGAAGTAGCTGTGGTTCGTCAGGTTCACCACGGTCGGCGCGTCTGTCACCGCCTCGTACGCGATCCGCAGCGCCCCGCCCTCGTCCAGCGTGTAGGTCGCGGAGACCTCAAGGCGGCCCGGGAACCCCTCCTCGCCGTGCGGGCTGACCCTGCTGAGCCGCACACCGTGCGCGACCGGCTCCACGTCCCACACCTGCTTGTCGAAGCCGCGCTCGCCCCCGTGCAGGGAGTTCGGCCCGTTGTTCCGCGCCAGCGCGTACGTCCGCCCGTCCAGTGGGAACCGGCCGCCCGCGATCCGGTTCGCGTACCGCCCCACCAGCGCCCCCAGGTACGGCTCGGGATGCGCGAGATAGCCGTCGAGATCCGCGAACCCCAGCACCACGTTCACGGCATGCCCGGCACGGTCCGGGACCTCGACGGACTGCACGATCCCGCCGTACGACAGGATCCGCACCCGCAGGCCCGACCGCTCCAGCGTCCAGCGGTGGACCGGCGTGCCGTCGGAAACTGTCCCGAAAAGTTCGCTCATGATCGAAACTCTAGATCACGGCTTCTTCCCCGCAACCGCCCGATAGGCGATCTCCGCCAGCCGCGCCTGACCGTTCTTGCTCGGATGGAACCAGTCCCAGTGACTCAACTGGTCGGTCCCGAACCGGTACTCGTACACCGCGCCCCCGTCGAAGCGGCACCACCGGTCCTTCGCGCAGACCTCTTCCAGCACGTCGTTGTACGCCCGCACCCGGTCCTGCACCGTGTCACGCCGCAGGTTGGCCGCCGTGTCCATGGCGTCCGGGTCGCTCAGCATCGACGGGCAGATGCCCAGCTTCCACACTTCCTTGCTCATCCGGTTCGTGCGCCCCTGCGACCACAGCCGCTTCAGATCGGGCACGCTCGCGACGTACACCTGCGTCTTCGGCGAAGCCTCCCGCAGCGTGCTCATCGCGTCCTCGAACCCGGCCCGGAAGTCCGCGACGGAGGTCATCGCGTCGGTCGTCTTCCGGCACGCGTCGTTCGCCCCCGCCATCACCGTCACCAGCGCCGGCTTCCGCATCGCGGCCTGTGCCATCTGACCGGCCAGATCCGCCATCCGCGCCCCGGTCACCGCGTAGTTCCAGCTCCGCGTCGCCGCCTTCGCCGTCCCCAGCAGCCGTACGGCGAGACTGTCGACCTGCGTGCTGCTGCCCGTAGCCCAGGACACCTCGGGGCAGTCGGCCAGGACGGTGCAA
Organism: Streptomyces sp. JLBG701; assembly: GCF_058544905.1. Taxonomy (NCBI): domain Bacteria; kingdom Bacillati; phylum Actinomycetota; class Actinomycetes; order Kitasatosporales; family Streptomycetaceae; genus Streptomyces; species Streptomyces sp. JLBG701. The sequence continues at coordinate 3,526,111 of NZ_CM178588.1, read as the reverse complement.
GCGTCGAAGCCGCGTGTAATGGAGTCGCCCACCGCAGCAATGGAGGCCGGACTGGTGTCCCACGCCGCTGTGGGTGTCGCGGACGGCGTCGCCTTCGGCGCCCCGGCGCCCGACGGCGCGGGGGAATCGCCCCCCACGGCGTCACAGCCGGCGGCGCCCAGAACGGCCGCGATGACGACGGCGACAACGGCCCGCGAACGGTGGCTTCGCTTCCGCATCCCCTGGAGATCCCCTCGATCGTCGATCAGATGCAACGGTTCACACCCGTACTAGCGTCCTGCTGGGTGAATGGCGGGCGTTTCATGGCAGTGGGACCGACGGTACGTCACACTCCTTGCGCCGCCGCACGGTAGCCTCGCCATCAACGTGGCTGCCCTGCAACCGCCGCCCAGCCCGTAAGCAAGATGTCCCGCTCTGTCCGGAGGTTCCGGTGACGACACGTGGAGTTCTGTACGTGCACTCCGCGCCGCGCGCGCTGTGCCCGCATGTCGAGTGGGCCGTCGCCGGGGTGCTCGGCACACGCGTCAACCTCGACTGGATCCGACAGCCCGCGGCCCCCGGCACCTGGCGCTCCGAGTTCTCCTTCAAGGGCGAGGTCGGCACCGCCTCCAAACTGGCGTCGGCACTGCGGGGCTGGCACCTCCTCCGCTTCGAGGTAACGGCGGAACCCTGCCCCACAGCCGAGGGCGAACGCTACAGCTGCACCCCCGACCTGGGCATCTTCCACGCGGTAACCGGAATCCACGGCGACATCCTGATCCCGGAGGACCGCCTCAGGGCCGCCCTGATCCGCTCCCAGCGAGGAGAAACGGACCTGGAGGCGGAATTGTCCAAACTCCTGGGCAAGCCATGGGACGACGAGCTGGAACCTTTCAGGTACGCGGGAGAAGGCGCACCGGTGCGCTGGCTCCACCAGGTGGTCTGAAACGCCCTGAGGGGCAACTCCCTAAGGGGCGCGGGGAACTGCGCGACCAGCCCCCACCGCCCCGCAGACGACAAACGACGTGTGGCCCGCCCCCAACCCGGGGTGCGGGCCACACGCCGTTCAAAAATCAGACCGTACGGAACGCCAGCACCACGTTGTGCCCACCAAACCCGAACGAGTCGTTCAGAGCAGCGATCCGCCCCTCGACCGGCAGCTTGCGAGCCTCCCCGCGAACAACATCCGCGTTGGCCTCGGCCTCAGGGTCGAGGTTCTCGACGTTGATGGTCGGCGGCGCCACCCGGTGATACAGGGCAAGCACGGTGGCGACGGACTCGACACCACCCGCACCACCCAGCAGATGCCCGGTCATCGACTTCGTACCGGACACCGCGAAGTGATCCGTGTCGTCGCCGAACACCTTCCGCAGAGCCTTCAGCTCGGCCACGTCACCGGCCGGCGTAGACGTCGCGTGCGCGTTGACGTGCATGATCTCCGCCGGGTCCAGGTCGGTGTTGTCGAGCAGGTTCTGCAGGGCGTGCGCGATGCCACGCCCCTCCGGCTCCGGCTGCACGATGTCGTGGCCGTCGGCGGAGATACCCTGCCCGACCGCCTCGGCGTACACCCGCGCACCGCGCGCCGCGGCGTGCTCGGCGGACTCCAGGACGACGACGCCGGCGCCCTCGCCGAGGACGAAGCCGTCCCGGGCGGTGTCGTAGGGACGCGAGGCACCCTGCGGGTTCTCGTTGTTCTTGGACATCGCCATCATGTTGCCGAACGCGGCGATGGGCAGCGGATGGATCGCCGCCTCCGTACCACCGGCGACGACGACGTCGGCGCGACCGGTGCGGATCATCTCGATGGCGTAGCCGATGGCCTCGGCGCCCGAGGCGCACGCGGAGACCGGCGTGTGCACGCCCGCGCGGGCGCCCACGAGCAGACCCACGTTGGCGGACGGGCCGTTCGGCATGAGCATGGGGACGGTGTGCGGGGAGACGCGGCGTACGCCCTTCTCCTTGAGCACGTCGTACTGGTCGAGCAGGGTCGTCACGCCGCCGATGCCGGAGGCGATGACCGCGCCGAGCCGGTCGGGGTCGACGGACTCGTCCTCGCCCGCCCTGCCGGTGTAACCGGCGTCCGCCCAGGCCTCCTTGGCCGCGATCAGCGCGAACTGCGCCGAGCGGTCGAGGCGGCGGGCCTGCGGCCGAGGAATGACCTCGCTCGGCTCCACGGCGACCGGCGCCGCGATACGGACGGCCTGTTCGGCCGCCCACTCCTGCTCCAGGGGCTTGACACCGGAACGTCCGGCGATCAGACCCTCCCAGGTAGAGGCTGCGTCGCCACCCAGCGGTGTGGTTGCGCCGATACCGGTGACGACCACGGTGCGATTGGTCGAGTTCACGGGAATTCTTTCTCCAACGGATACGAGGAGGACAACCCCCGCGTAGGCGGGGACAACGGCGCCACCGCCGGGTGGCGGGGCCTTGCAGTGGGGTTGAGTGCCTAGGCGGCGGCTCAGCCCTGGTTCTTGAGGATGTAGTCGGTCGCGTCGCCGACCGTCTTGAGGTTCTTGACGTCCTCGTCGGGGATCTTGACGTCGAAGCGCTCTTCGGCGGCGACGACGACCTCGACCATGGACAGGGAGTCGACGTCCAGGTCGTCGGTGAAGGACTTGTCCAGCTGGACGTCCTCGACCGGGATGCCGGCGATCTCGTTGACGATGTCGGCGAGACCGGCGACGATCTCTTCCTGAGTGGCGGCCATGTCAGGCGCTCCTTCTTAGTGATCCAGAGGGTGTGGCGGTTGAATCCCGCACCGGACCGTGTGGATCCGGCACGGAGTGCCTAGGGGAGGGTAACGACCGTCGCGGCGTAGACGAGACCCGCCCCGAAGCCGATGACGAGCGCGGTGTCGCCGCTCTTCGCCTCGCCGGTCGCCAGGAGCCGCTCCATAGCAAGCGGAATCGAGGCGGCCGAGGTGTTGCCGGTGGTGCGTACGTCACGCGCGACCGTGACGTGCTCCGGCAGTTTCAGCGTCTTCACCATCGAGTCGATGATCCGCTCGTTGGCCTGGTGCGGAATGAAGACGTCCAGGTCGTTCGCGGTGATCCCGGCCGCTTCCAGCGCCTGCTGGGCGACCTTCGCCATCTCGAACACGGCCCAGCGGAACACCGCCTGGCCCTCCTGCGTGATCGCAGGGAACTTGACGTTGCCCTCGCTGTCGAGCGGGAGCGTCGTAGCGTCTCCGGCGTGCAGCTCGTCCCACGGCACGGTCTGCTTGATCGTCTCGGACTTGTCGCCCTCGGAACCCCACACGGTCGGGCCGATGTGCGGCTCCTGCGAGGGGCCGACCACGACGGCGCCGGCGCCGTCACCGAAGAGGAAGGCCGTCGCGCGGTCCTCCAGGTCGGTCAGGTCGGACAGTCGCTCGACGCCGATGACGAGGACGTACTCCGCGCTGCCCTCGACGATCATGCCCTTGGCGAGGGTGAGGCCGTAGCCGAAGCCCGCGCAGCCGGCCGAGATGTCGAAGGCGGCGGCCTTGTTCGTGCCGAGCTTGTCGGCGATCTCGGTCGCGACGGCCGGGGTCTGCTTGAAGTGCGAGACCGTCGAGACGATGACGCCGCCGATCTGCTCGGCGGAGATCCCCGCGTCGGCGATCGCCTTGCCGGACGCCTCGATCGACATCGCGGCCACGGTCTCCTCGTCGGAGGCCCAGTGCCTGGTCTCGATGCCGGAGCGCGAACGGATCCACTCGTCGGACGAGTCGATCTTCTCGAGGATCACCTCGTTCGGCACGACCCGGACGGGGCGGTAACCGCCCACGCCGAGGATGCGTGCGTACGGGGCGCCCTTGCTGGGCTTGATCTTCGACATGTTCGTACGGCTCCTTAAGGCGTCAGGCTTGAGCGTGCTCGGCGATGAGCGCGCGGGCCGCGTCGAGGTCGTCGGGGGTCTTCAGGGCCAGCGTCTTGACACCGGGCAGCGCGCGCTTGGCGAGGCCGGTCAGCGTGCCGCCGGGGCAGACCTCCAGGAGGGCGGTGACGCCGAGCTCCTTGAAGGTCTCCATGCACAGGTCCCAGCGGACCGGGTTGGCGACCTGGCCGACGAGCCGCTCCAGCACCTCGGCGCCGGTCGCGACGGCCTTGCCGTCCTTGTTCGAGACATACGTCAGCGTGGGGTCGGCCGGCGTCAGACCGGAGGCCGCCTTGGCCAGGGTGTCGACCGCGGGAGCCATGTGGTGCGTGTGGAAGGCACCGGCCACCTTCAGCGGGACGACCTTGCGGACACCCTCGGGCTTGTCCTCGTTCAGGACGGCGAGCTGCTCCATGGTGCCGGCGGCCACGATCTGGCCCGCGCCGTTCACGTTCGCCGCGGTCAGCCCCAGCTTCGCCAGATGTGCGACGGACACCTCGGGGTCGCCGCCCAGCAGCGCCGACATCCCGGTCTCGGTCACGGCGGCGGCCTCGGCCATGGCCAGGCCACGGGTGCGTACGAGGGTCAGCGCGGCCGTGTCGTCGAGGACACCGGCGAAGGTCGCGGCGGTGATCTCACCGACGCTGTGGCCCGCGACGGCGCCGGGCGCGACATCAGCGATGTCACCGAGTGCCGCGGCCGACAGGATTCCGGCCGCGACCAGCAGCGGCTGGGCGACAGCGGTGTCCCGGATCGCGTCCGCGTCGGCCTGGGTGCCGTAGTGGGCGAGGTCCAGGCCGATGGCGTCGGACCACGCGGCGACGCGGTCCGCGGCACCGGAGAGTTCGAGCCAGGGGGTCAGGAAGCCGGGCGTCTGGGCGCCCTGGCCGGGAGCGACGAGTACGAGCACTCTCACACTCTCTCTTGGGGACGGCCACGGCCGCCCGTGGGGACAGGGACGAAGAACACGAAGGGGTTTTGTGGGGCCCCGACAAAAGACTAGGTCTGGAGATCTCCATCGGCCAGACGCCCCAGGATCAGCGCGATGCGCAACGTGAACGCCGAACGTACATCAGAGGGCGACCAACCGGTGACGTCAGTCACACGTCGCAGCCGGTAGCGCACGGTGTTGGGATGGACGAACAGCATCCGGGCGGCGCCTTCGAGACTGCTCGCCTGTTCGAGATAGACGGAGAGCGTCTCCAGAAGCGCGGACCCGGCCTCCTCCAGCGGTCTGTAGATCTCCTCCACCAGCTGCTCACGCGCGTTCGGATCACCGGCGATCGCGCGCTCCGGCAGCACATCGTCCGCCAGCACCGGCCGCGGGGCGTCCTGCCAGGCAGAACACGCCTTCATCCCGGCCGCGGCGGCCTGCGCGGAACGGGTCGCGGCAAGCAGATCCGGCACGATCGGTCCGGCTACGACCGGCCCCGCCGCGTACGGCCCGATCAGCGACTTGGCCACGGCGAGGGGATTGTCGCTGCCGCCCGCGATGACGACGAGCCGGTCCCCGAGCACCCCCGTGAGCACCTGGAGCTTGGCGTGCCGGGCGGCCCGCCGGATCGCCTCCACCGTCAACTCGGAGTCACCGTCCGGCGCGGTTCCCAACACCACGCACACATGCTCGGGCGAACTCCAGCCAAGAGCGGCGGCCCGGCTCACGGCACCCTCGTCGGCCTCCCCGCTGAGCACGGCGTTCACGACCAGGGACTCAAGGCGCGCGTCCCAGGCACCGCGTGCCTCGGCGGCCTGCGCGTACACCTGGGCGGTCGCGAAGGCGATCTCACGGGCGTAGACGAGAAGGGCCTCGCGCAGCACGTTCTCGTCACCGGGCGCCGCGACCTCGTCGATCGCGCTCTCCATCACCTCGATGGTGGTCCGCACCATCTCGACGGTCTGGCGGAGGGTGATCGCCCTGGTCAGCTCACGGGGAGCGGTCCCGAAGACGTCCGTGGAGATGGCCTGGGGCGCGTCGGGGTGCCGGAACCACTCGGTGAACGCGGCGATACCGGCCTGCGCGACCAGCCCGATCCAGGAACGGTTCTCCGGGGGCATGGCCCGGTACCACGGCAACGTCTCGTCCATGCGCGCGATGGCCTGGGCGGCGAGACTGCCGGAGGACTTCTCCAGCCGCTTCAGGGTCGCGATGTGCGCGTGCGGGGTTTGCGCTGCTGGTTTTGTGTTGCTGGGTTCGGGTTCGGGCACAGGGACAAGACTGCCTTATTGGGTGGGGCGGGCGCCTCTAGGGGTTGTGCCGAGTGCAGTGTGCCGGTGTTGAGGGGTGCTGGGTGCAGTGTGCCGGGGTTGTGGGGTGCTGGGTGCAGTGTGCCGGTGCTGAGTAGGCGCCCTCGCGCGCGCACCTCCTTTGGTTCGGTCGCCTTCGGGGCGCTTCAAGCCGGTGTCGAGAGCACGACCGTGCTCGGCGCTGCGCGCCTCCGCGCGCTCGCACTCTCGACACCGGCGCGCCCCTACGGCTCCCTCTCGGCCGGCGCGTGGGGACAGTGGGGGTTGGTGGGCCCGCAACCCCCGCCGGTGGGGGCGGGTTGGTGTCCGGCAGGGCTACCGTGGGGTTTGTGATGGACGTACGGCGTGCCGAAGCTCGCTATCGCGGAGGGGACCCGGGCAGCGGGATCGAGTCCTGGCATGCCTTCTCCTTCGGGCCGCATTACGACCCGGACAACCTGCGCTTCGGTGCGGTCATCGCCTGTAACGAGGAGCGGCTTGCTCCCGGTGCCGGCTTTGACGAGCACCCCCACAGCCACACCGAGATCGTCACCTGGGTGGTCGACGGGGAGCTGACCCACCGGGACTCCACGGGGCAGGAGACGGTGGTGCGCGCCGGTGATGTGCAGCGGCTCAGTTCGGCGGCCGGTGTCCGGCACGTCGAGCGCAACGACGGCGAGAGTCCTCTCACCTTCGTCCAGACGTGGCTGGCCCCCCTCGAACCCGGCGGCGAACCGGCGTACGAGATCGTCCACGGCATCGCCGACTCCACCCCGTACGCCGTTCCGGAGGCCGGCGCGATGCTCCATGTGCGGCGGCTGGCGGCGGGGGAGCGGACTGCGGTGCCGGATGCGTCGAATGTGTACGTCCATGTCGTGCGGGGTGAAGTGCGGCTGGGCGCCGAGAAGTTGGGGCCGGGTGACGCGGCGAGGATCACGGCCGCGAAGGACGTGGAGGCGGTAGGAGTGACGGAGGCTGAGCTGCTGATCTGGGAGATGGCCTAGCCGCGGACCTCGGCCAGCACCGCGTCCGTGAAGGGCGGCCATGCCTCCGCCGCCCACGGCCCGAACGCCCGGTCCGTCAGGGCGACGCACGCGAGCCCCGCGTCGGGGTCGATCCACACGAACGTACCCGACTGCCCGAAGTGTCCGAACGTCCGAGGTGAGGACGAACTCCCCGTCCAGTGCGGGGACTTGGAGTCGCGGATCTCGAAGCCGAGGCCCCAGTCGTTGGGGTTCTGGTGGCCGTAGCCCGGCAGGACGCCCTTCGTGCCCGGGTACTGGACGGTCATCGCCTCCGCGACCGTACGGGGGTCGAGGAGGCGGGGGGCCTGGACCTCGGCCGCGAACCGCAGCAGGTCCTCGACCGTCGAGACGCCGTCCTTCGCCGGGGAGCCCTCAAGGGTCGTCGACGTCATCCCCAGCGGCTCCAGCACCGCCTGCCGCAGATACTCGGCGAAGGGGATCTCCGTGGCCTTCGCGATGTGGTCCCCGAGTTGCTCGAAACCCGCGTTGGAGTACAGCCGCCGCTCGCCGGGCGCCGCCGTGACGCGGTGTTCGTCGAAGGCCAGGCCGGAGGTGTGGGCGAGTAGATGACGGACCGTCGACCCGGGCGGCCCGGCCGGCTCGTCGAACTCGATCGCCCCCTCCTCGTACGCGACGAGGGCGGCGTACGCCGTGAGCGGCTTGGTGACCGAGGCCAGCGGGAAGCGCCGCCCGACCGGCCCGTGGGTCCCCAGGACCGTGCCGTCGGCCCGCACGACACCCGCCGCGGCGGTGGGAACCGGCCAGTTCTCGATCAACACCAAGCTCTTCAAGGACAAGGACATGCCGTCGAGACTATGTGGCTCAGAGCTGCAGCCGCATCGAGGGGTCCGGCTTTCGGACGAAGCCCAGGGACGCGTACAGCGGCTCGGCCTCGGCGGACGCGTTGAGGTCGACCTGGGCCGCGCCCCGCTCCCGGAACCACTCCAGGAGCGATTCCATGCACGCGCGTGCGTACCCGCGACGCCGGGCGCCCGGATCCGTCGCGACGCTGAAGACGTACCCGATCCGCCCGTGCGGATTCCCGGCCCGCCCGATCCGGTAGTCCAGCGTCCCGGCCACGAGCGCGGCGAGGTCTCCCGGCCGCTCAGGATGATCGACGACGAACGCGACGAAGTCCCCGTCCGGGTCGGACAGCCTCTTGCGTACGGTGGGCAGCGACTCGGAGTGCCACCGGTCCGAGGTGTCCGCCCCGGCCATGGAGTCGATCATCACCTGGCGCAGGCGCAGCACTTCTTGGGCGTCATCGGGAGTGGCACGGCGTACGAGACTCATGGCCCGCACGCTAATCAGCCGGGGCGTCTCGCGTCCTGCCTATTTCTTACCGGTTCCGCTTGCCTGGAGTGCACTCCAAGGTCATAGCGTGGAGACCATGACGGTGATGGAGACCACGGCCGAGACCACCGAGACCAACAGCTGCGCCGCACCGCGCCAGGGGGCCAGGCGTCCGGACGGCCAGGACCAGTACACGATCAGCGAGGTCGTCGCCCTCACCGGCCTGACCGCGCACACCCTGCGCTGGTACGAGCGCATCGGCCTGATGCCACACATCGACCGCTCCCACACCGGCCAGCGCCGCTACAGCAACCGTGATCTGGACTGGCTGGGCCTGGTCGGCAAGCTCCGCCTCACGGGCATGCCGGTAGCCGACATGGTCCGCTACGCGGAGCTGGTGCGGGAGGGCGACAACACCTACACGGAGCGCTTCGAGCTGTTGGAGGCAACCCGCCGAGACGTACGAGCCCGCATCGCAGAACTCCAGGACACGCTGGCGGTACTAGACGGCAAGATCGCCTTCTACGCGGACGCGGGAAGGGCCTTGGCATCAGAGCGGCACTGATAGCGGGCAGTAGGGCAGCTGACCTTAGGGGCGCGGGGAACTGCGCGACCAGCCCCCACCGGCCTGCACCCGACGAACAACCTCAAAGCTCCGCCAACAACTCGGCCTTCTTCACAGAGAACTCCTCATCAGTCACCAGCCCAGCCTGATGCAGTTCCCCAAGATGCCGAATCCGCTCGGCGATATCGGCAGGATCCCGCCGAGCCCCGCCGGCAGGCACGGCGGCTACCGGCCCGCTGGCCCGAACCGCCGCCAGCACAGCCGCCGCGAACGGCAACGACTCATGCACCGGCCCATATCCGAGCCCGAACACAACGGCCGCAGGATCCTGATCCGCCTGAGCCGGCTGCTCGACAGAAGACTCGCGACGCAACAGCCGTAGATGCCCCTCAAAGACCTCGGGCGACCGCCACTCGACCCCACTCAGATCGGCGACCGGAAAGTTCTGGTCGCCGGCCTTCCACTTCGCCGAAGACGCCCCCGTCCAGAACCACCGGAACGACACGGCACGCCCGTCGAAGGACGCCTTCGCGTCGTACGCCTTGAAGGCCCGGGGCGCCTCGGGCGCGGCCACGAGATATTGCTCGGCGGGCCCGGACTCGGTGAGCAGGGGCCGTAGTTCGTCGGCGTAGTACTCGGCGAGGGTCTCCTTGTCGGCGGGCAGCACCAGCCGGTACGGGTCGGACCCGTCCTTGAGCTGCCCGGCGGCGGCTTCCATGAGCGGATCGGCACCCGGCCTCGGCACGGCGTGCAGGACGACGGTCCCGCGCTTGCCCGGCGTCAGCGTCACACCCTCGATCGCCGCCAGCGGCACCCGGCGTTCGCCGAGTACCTGGAACAGCTTGGGTGTTCGAATGCCACGTTCGTAGCGGATGAGCACGGAGTCGGACTCGAACTCCCAGGCAGCATGAAATCCGGCCAGTACGTCACCCATGCGGCTCATCGTATGCGGCACGAGCTTCTACGTCCCCTCCTCGCGCAGACCGCGATTTTCGCGGTCTCTACGCGCGTCCGTCTGTCACCGTGCCGGACAAACCCTCCCGGCACGCTTTGTCTTGGTCCGCGCAGTGCACCGCGCGGTACGCGCCAATGCCGATCTCGGCGAAGTTGGCCAGGCTCTCCGTGCCCGGCTCGAAATAGCCGCTGTGTCCTTCCGCGCCCTTCGCCGACAGCACGCGCGCGCCGAACGCCGCGGACACCGGATCCTGGCCGTGGCCGAGCCCGGCGAGCTCCAGGTAGGGCACGTCCTGCACCCAGTCGTCGGCGTCCCGCATCGCCCACACCTGCGCGGAGGTGTGCAGGCTCGCGGCCTTCGCGACCCGCATACCGGGGCTGGCGGCCACCGCTATGTCGGCCACCCGATCCGGCAGCGTGTGCGCGGCGACTCCGCACACCACGGAGCCGTAGCTGTGGCAGAACAGGGAGACGGGTGAGCTGCCGGGCAGCGCCCGCACCAGCGCGTTCAGTCGTACGGCACCGTCCTCGGCGCGCATCGCGGTGGCCGCGTCGATGCCGAGGCCGGTGGGCGAGGTGTAGTCGGCCCAGGCGATCACGGCCGTACGCGTCGTGGGGCTCTGTGCGCGCTCGGCCTTGTACAGGGCCTGGGCCATGCCGACGGGGGCCGTGTACTTCTTGTCGGTCTTCTGGAAGGTGAGCAGGTTGGTGTCGACACCGGGGACGACGACCGAGACGCGCTCGGCGTTCGTCAGGTCGCCGAACACCTCTGCGGCGCGGCCCGCGCCCTCGGGGTCGAAGGCGAGGATCTTGCGCTTCGTACCCAGCATCGACTCGAAGCGGTGCATACGGCGGCCCGCCTCCTGTTGCCCGGCGGGCGTGAGGCGGCTGTCGTGCATGCGTCTGCGCTCGGCCTCGTGTGCCTGTCCGAGCGCGATGTGGTTGGCGCGGTAGCGCAGTTGGACTGGGGCGCCGTTCATGTTGCCGACCGCCAGCGGATAGCGCTCGGCGAGACGTATGCGCTGATGTGCGGTGAGCGAGGCGAAGAACCGGGCCAGCAGGGCCGGGGCGGTGTCCGGGTCCGGCAGCCGGAGCCCGTTGACCTCGCCGTGCTCCCACGCCGTGCGTGAGGCCTGGAGTTCGGTCGAGCTCCGTTGGTGGCGCACCGCGGTCCAGCCGGTGGTCGCCAGCATCAGGAACACCACGGCCAGCGCGAGCAGTGCGCGCCAGACGTTGAGCTGGGGGGAGGTGTCGAAGGAGGTCACTGAAAGGACACACTAGGAGAACGGGAGGGTCTCGCGTTAACCAAGTGATGGGGATCACGTTTCGGTGAACGTGACGTTGAGCTCAGCCTTCGCGCCAGTGGCCGACGAGTGCCGGACCCACCTGGTCGAGGTATGACGCGGTCAGCTGTCGCATTGCCTCAAGGCTGTAGTCGTTCCCCTCGGACCACATCCGCTCCGTCGCCCGGATCACCCCGCCGAAGAGGGCGACCACGAGACGCGGCCTGGGGTCCACGTCCGGGTCGAGCCCCTCACGCGCCGCGATGACGCCTACGACCTCGTCCTCCAGCTCCGTCGCGCGGCGCAGGTGGGTGGCGAGCAGCGCCGGGGTCGACTCGATCACCCGGTAGGTGCGCATGTGCAGTTCGATCGGGACCACCTGCTCGATGGCCTGGCCGATGCTGTCCCAGCCCTCCAGGACGGCCCGGCTCAGCGCCTCCAGCGGGGCCTCGTGGGGCGGGCGCCGGCGCACGGCCTCGGCAAACTGCGCCTCCGCGAGACCCGGCGCGAAGAACACCACCTCCTCCTTGCTCGCGAAGTAGCGGAAGAAGGTGCGCTGCGAGACATCGACGGCCGCGGCGATGTCGTCGACGGTCGTCTCCTCGTATCCGCGCGTGGTGAACAGTTCGAGGGCGGCCCGCACCAGGGCCTCGCGGGTGCGCTGTTTCTTGCGTTCGCGCAGGGTTTCCATGTTGTGTCAGTTACCGACTTGTGAACTCGTTTGTCAATTGTCAGAGGCTGTCACTAGCCTCGAACGCATGACTAGTCAGACCATCCTCGACAAGACGGGGCCGGGGGACGAAGAGGCCGCTCCGTCCGAGCGGTCGCCGGCCTCCGGGCTGCGCGGCCACCCGTGGTTCACCCTCATCACCGTCGCCGTCGGCGTCATGATGGTGGCCCTCGACGGCACCATCGTGGCGATCGCCAACCCGGCCATCGCCACCGACCTGGGCGCCACCTTCGCCCAGGTGCAGTGGATCACCAACGCGTACTTCCTCGCCCTCGCGGTCTCCCTGATCACCGCGGGCAAGCTCGGTGACCGCTTCGGCCACCGTCAGACCTTCCTCATCGGCGTCGTCGGCTTCGCCGCCGCCTCGGGTGCCATCGGTCTGTCCGACAGCATCGGACTGGTCGTCACCTTCCGCGTCTTCCAGGGCCTGTTCGGCGCCCTGCTGATGCCGGCCGCGCTCGGCCTGCTGCGCGCCACCTTCCCGGCCGAGAAGCTCAACACGGCCATCGGCATCTGGGGCATGGTCATCGGCGCCTCCACCGCGGGCGGCCCGATCCTCGGCGGCGTGCTGGTCGAGCACGTCAACTGGCAGTCGGTGTTCTTCATCAACGTGCCCGTCGGTCTCCTCGCCCTCGCCCTGGGCGTGGTGATCCTGCTCGACCACCGCGCCGAGAACGCGCCGCGCTCCTTCGACATCCTCGGCATCGCCCTGCTCTCCGGCGCGATGTTCTGCCTCGTGTGGGCCCTGATCAAGGCCCCGGAGTGGGGCTGGGGCGCCGGAAAGACGTGGACCTTCATAGCCGCGTCCGTCATCGGCTTCGCTCTCTTCTCCTTCTGGGAGACGAAGGTGAAGGAGCCGCTGATCCCGCTGGCACTGTTCCGCTCGGTGCCGCTGTCGGCGGGCGTGGTGCTCATGGTCCTGATGGCCATCGCCTTCATGGGCGGCCTGTTCTTCGTGACGTTCTATCTGCAGAACGTGCACGGGATGAGCCCCATCGACGCCGGTCTGCACCTGCTGCCCCTCACCGGCATGATGATCGTCGGCTCCCCGCTCGCGGGCGTGCTGATCACCAAGCTCGGCCCGCGCATCCCGCTGGCCGGCGGCATGGCCTGCGTCGCGATCGCCATGTTCGGCATGTCCACGCTGGATGCGAACACGGGCAGCGCCGTCATGTCGCTCTGGTTCGCAGGCCTGGGCCTCGGCCTCGCGCCGGTCATGGTCGGTGCCACGGAGGTCATCGTCGGCAACGCCCCCATGGAGCTGTCCGGCGTGGCCGGCGGTCTCCAGCAGGCGGCGATGCAGATCGGCGGCAGCCTCGGTACGGCCGTCCTGGGCGCCGTGATGGCCTCCAAGGTCGACAACGACCTGGCCGGCAACTGGGCGGACGCGGGTCTCCCGCAGCTCACGGCGGAGCAGCAGGCCCAGGCCACGGAGGTCGTCCAGCAGGGCGCCGCCCCGGTGGCGCAGGGCACCCCGGCGGAGATCGCCGCGAAGATCACGGACGTGGCCCACGACACCTTCATCTCCGGCATGAGCCTGGCGTCCCTCGTGGCAGCAGGCGTGGCCACGGTGGCGGTCCTGGTCGCGCTGCTCACCAAGCGCGGCGAGAACGCGGAGGCGGGTGCGGGCGCGGCCCACATCTGACCGTGCTGGTCAGCGAGTTGCCCTGACAGCCGAACTCGCCGAAGCCTCCGAACTTCGCCTATCAGGGTGACTCCGCTAAAGATTCCTCGCCCTCGGTACGCGCCGCAGGTCACAGTTGGTCAAGTCCTCCGCAGGGCAGGGAGGACGGCCGGGCTGCTTGCGCGCTGCCGGAGGGGGGCGGCGCGCAAACAGCCCGGAAACCGCGGGACTCACCGCCGAAATCGGGGGTACCCGCGTCATCAGGACCCGAACTGAACCCGAACTCACCAAGGGATTCCGGGAGTTGATGATGCCGGGCTTCGGAAACGAAACACGCAGGAACCTCCGCGCCCGCATGGGCACCGGGCCGGACCGAGCCACGCTCGGCATCATCGGCACGGTCTGCGCGATCGCCGGCTTCTTCACCCTGGGCATCCTCCTCGGCCCGCTGGCGATCATCTGCGGCTGGCTGGCGATGGGCCGCACCTGGGCGGGCGGCCACCGCATCCCGGCTCTGGTCGCCGTGGTCCTGGGCGCGATCGACACCCTGGCGGCGGTGATGTGGCTCGTGTAGCGACAGCTACAGGGCCTTCTCTTTCTCGTTCTCGGCCAGGTGCGGCACGACAACAACCCCTGACAACGCCGCCACCTCGGCCCGCAACGCCCGTACTTCCTCCGTGAGCGCGGTGATCGCCTCGGTCTGCCGCCGCTCCTCCACGTCGTCCTTCTCGAACCGCGCGATGAACCAGGCGGCGATGTTCGCGGTGACCACACCGAGCAGGGCGATCCCGGACAGCATCAGCCCCACGGCGATAATCCGCCCGAGTCCGGTGGTCGGCGCGTGATCCCCGTACCCCACGGTCGTCATCGTCGTGAACGACCACCACACCGCGTCACCCAGCGTCTTGATGTTCCCCTTGGGTGAGTCCCGCTCCACCGACAACACGGCGAGCGACCCGAACATCAGCAACCCCACCACGGCCCCACCGACATACGTGGTCAGCCGAATCTGCGAGGCCATCCGAGCCCGCCGACCGACGAGCAGCAAGGTCGACACCAGCCGCAGAATCCGCAACGGCTGCAACAACGGCAACAGGACAGCACACAGATCCATCCAATGCCGCCGCACAAACGACCGCCGATCCCGAGCAAGCCCGAGCCGCACGACATAGTCGAGAGCAAAGGCCCCCCACACCACCCACTCGACAAGGGTGCAGACAGAGGTCAAAGACCGCCCGGCGGAACTGTCCACAATGGGCACGGCATAGGCAACGGCGAACACCACGGCAAGGGCCAACAACGGCCGCTGCGTCAGCCGCTCCCACCGCTCTTGGGCAGAAATCCCGGTCATGCTCGGCATCGTAGGTCCCCTGCAGCGCCGGTTAGGGGCGCGGGGAACTGCGCGACAAGCCCCCACCGAACCGCAGACAACAACGGACCTTTTAAGGGGCGCGGGGAACTGCGCAACCAGCCCCCACGCCCCGCAGACAACAACTAACCCCAAGCGGAACGCTTACGCGTCCCCACCGGCCGCCCCAGGATCCGCAGCCCCCACATCAAGCAACTGATACCGATCGATGGCCTGCTTCAACACCGACCGATCAACCTTCCCCTCCTTGGCCAACTCGGTCAGCACCCCCACCACCACCGACTGAGCGTCGATGTGGAAGAACCGCCGAGCAGCCCCCCGCGTATCGGCGAACCCGAACCCGTCCGCGCCCAGGGACTGGTACGTCCCCGGCACCCACCGCGAGATCTGATCCGGCACCGACCGCATCCAGTCCGACACAGCCACGAACGGCCCCTCGGCCCCGGACAGCTTCCGCGTCACATAGGGAACGAGCTGCTCCTCCTCCGGGTGCAGCAGATTGTGCCGCTCCACCTCGACCGCCTCGCGCCGCAGCTCGTTCCAGGAGGTCGCCGACCAGACATCAGCCCGTACGTTCCACTCCTCGGCCAGAATCTTCTGCGCCTCCAGAGCCCACGGCACAGCGACCCCCGAAGCCATGATCTGCGCGGGAATGGACCCCGAAGTCCCGGTCGACAGGCGGTGGATGCCCTTGAGGATGCCCTCGACGTCGACGTCCTCCGGCTCGGCCGGGTGCTGGATCGGCTCGTTGTAGACGGTGAGGTAGTAGAAGACGTTCTCACTGTCCGGCCCGTACATCCGACGGAGCCCGTCCTGCACGATGTGCGCGATCTCGTACGAGTACGCCGGGTCGTAGGCGACACAGCCCGGGTTCGTCGAGGCGAGCAGCTGCGAGTGACCGTCCGCGTGCTGCAGCCCCTCGCCGGTCAGAGTCGTACGGCCCGCGGTCGCACCCAGCACAAAACCGCGCGCCAGCTGGTCGGCCATCTGCCAGAACTGGTCACCGGTGCGCTGGAAACCGAACATCGAGTAGAAGACGTAGACCGGGATGAGCGGCTCGCCGTGCGTCGCGTACGCGGAACCCGCCGCGATCAGCGAGGCCGTGCAGCCCGCCTCGGAGATGCCGTCGTGCAGCATCTGCCCGGTCGGCGACTCCTTGTAGGCGAGGAGCAGATCGCGGTCCACGGACTCGTACTGCTGACCCAGCGGGTTGTAGATCTTCGCGCTCGGGAAGAAGGAGTCCATGCCGAACGTGCGGTACTCGTCCGGCGCGATCAGCACGAACCGCTTGCCGATCTCCTTGTCCCGCATGAGGTCCTTGAGGAGCCGGACGAAGGCCATCGTCGTCGCGATCGACTGCTGGCCCGAGCCCTTCTTCACACTCGCGTACGTCTTGTCGTCGGGCAGCGTCAGCGGCTGCGCGCGCACGACGCGGGTGGGGACGTAACCGCCGAGCGAGCTGCGGCGGTCGTGCATGTACTGGATCTCCTCCGAGTCGCGGCCCGGGTGGTAGTACGGTGGCGCGCCGGACTCCAGCTCCTGGTCGGTGATCGGCAGGTGGAGGCGGTCGCGGAAGCCCTTGAGGTCGGCGACCGTCAGCTTCTTCATCTGGTGCGTGGCGTTGCGGCCCTCGAAGTTGGGGCCCAGCGTCCAGCCCTTGACGGTCTGGGCGAGGACGACGGTCGGCTGGCCCTTGTGCGCCTTGGCCGCCGCGAAGGCCGCGTACACCTTCTTGTGGTCGTGACCGCCGCGCCCCAGGTGCAGGATCTGGTCGTCGGTCATGTTCTCGACCATCGCTCGCAGCCGGTGGTCGTGGCCGAAGAAGTGCTCGCGGATGTACGCGCCGGTCTCGGTGGCGTACGTCTGGAACTGGCCGTCCGGCGTGGTGTTGAGCTGGTTGACCAGGACGCCGTCGCGGTCCTGGGCGAGCAGCGGGTCCCAGGTGCGGTCCCAGACGAGCTTGATGACGTTCCAGCCGGCGCCCCGGAACTGCGACTCCAGCTCCTGGATGATCTTTCCGTTGCCGCGCACCGGGCCGTCGAGTCGCTGGAGGTTGCAGTTGACGACGAAGGTCAGGTTGTCCAGGCCCTCGCGCGCCGCGATCGACAGCTGGCCAAGCGACTCCGGCTCGTCCATCTCGCCGTCCCCGAGGAACGCCCATACGTGTGACTTGGAGGTGTCGGCGATCCCGCGCGCCTCCATGTAGCGGTTCATCCGCGCCTGGAAGATCGCGCCGAGCGGGCCAAGGCCCATGGAGACGGTCGGGAACTCCCAGAAGTCCGGCATCAGGCGCGGGTGCGGGTACGAGGACAGGCCGTACGGCGCCTTCGACTTCTCCTGGCGGAACGCGTCGAGCTGCTGCTCGCTCAGCCGGTCGAGCAGGAACGCGCGGGCGTAGATGCCGGGGGAGGCGTGTCCCTGGAAGAAGATCTGGTCGCCGCCGTCGCCCTCGTCCTTGCCGCGGAAGAAGTGGTTGAAGCCGACGTCGTAGAGCGAGGCGGAGGAGGCGAAGGTGGCGATGTGGCCGCCGACGCCGATGCCCGGGCGCTGGGCCCGCGACACCATGACCGCGGCGTTCCACCGGGTCGCGTTGAGGATGCGGCGCTCGATCTCCTCGTTGCCGGGGAAGAAGGGCTCGTCCTTCGTCGCGATCGTGTTGACGTAGTCCGTGCTGCGCATCTCGGGCACGGCCACGCGCTTCTCACGCGCCCGCTCGATCAGCCGGAGCATCAGATAGCGGGCCCGCTCGCGGCCTCGCTCGTCGACCGCCGCGTCGAGCGAGTCGAGCCACTCCTGGGTCTCTTCGGGATCGAAGTCAGGAACCTGACTAGGAAGGCCGCCAATGATGATCGGGTTGCGATCGGATCCGGAAGCCACGCTGTTCCTTACCTGTCGTAGGGCCGTCTTTTGCCCTTGTTCTGGGGGCTGCACCGCTCCCCATCGTGTACCTCGGGGAGACAAACGTCATCTCTACTGAGAGGTAACCGAGACCTGCGTCAGCTTGGGGTGCGTTGAGCAAACTCATTCGAGTCTCGTACCCGAAGGCGGTTCCCAAACGCGCAAAGCGGGCAGAACGGTGTGGTGTGTGTCACTTGCGGCTGCAACGACGTGCCTGGAGTTGCGGCGACACGGCCAGGATCGTCACCGTTTCGGCGGTCTGAACGGCCGGGTACTTGCGCGATCCGCCCCGCCCGTGTGGACTACGGCCAATGCTTCGCGCACGCGCGTGGCTGAGTTATTCCCCAAAACATGATCAGGAGGCAACCCGTGAGCGCGACCGCGGACCACGCGGAGGAACGGACGAACCCTGCCGCAAGGCTGGGGTTCCAGCCCGAGCAGGTGGTCCAGGAGATCGGCTACGACGAAGACGTAGACCAGGAGCTCCGCGAGGCCATTGAAGAAATTATCGGCAGCGACCTCGTGGACGAGGACTACGACGATGTGGCCGATGCCGTGGTGCTGTGGTTCCGCGACGACGACGGCGACCTGACCGATGTGCTGGTGGACGCCACCACGTACATCGAGGAAGGCGGTTCCATCCTGCTGCTGACACCCAAGACCGGCCGCGACGGATACGTCGAGCCGAGCGACATCTCCGAAGCCGCCACGACGGCCGGACTGTCGGCGTCCAAGAGCGTCAGCGTGGGCAAGGACTGGAGCGGTAGCCGGCTGGTGACGCCTAAGGCGGCCAAGTCCAAGAAGTAGCCTCGACCCACCGGACGGGCCGACTCGCTCAGGCGTGCTCGGCCCGTCCGACGGCCCACGGTGATCGCTGCGTAGGGTGTTCTCACCCGAACAGCCCACCGAAGGGAATGCAGGACGATGGCGATCCAGGTCGGCGAAAAGGCCCCTGACTTCGAGCTCAAGGACAACCACGGTGCGACCGTGAAGCTGTCCGACTTCCGCGGCGACAAGAACGTCGTGCTGCTCTTCTACCCCTTCGCCTTCACCGGCGTCTGCACGGGTGAACTGTGCGAGCTGCGTGACAACCTGCCGCAGTTCTCCGACCGCGACACCCAGCTGCTCGCCGTCTCCAACGACTCCATCCACACGCTGCGCGTCTTCGCCGAGCAGGAGAGCCTGGAGTACCCGCTGCTGTCCGACTTCTGGCCGCACGGCAACACTTCGCGCGCGTACGGCGTCTTCGACGAGGACAAGGGCTGCGCGGTGCGCGGGACCTTCGTCATCGACAAGGAAGGCGTGGTGCGGTGGACCGTGGTGAACGCTCTGCCGGACGCGCGCGATCTCACCGAGTACGTGAAGGCGCTCGACACCCTGTGATTGTTCGGTCCCAAGCCCTGCAGGGGGCGGGAACCCGTCACTAGGATCGAGACGTTGATCCGATAGCAACGCACTACGGGGCGCCCCGCCCCTTGGACACCAATGGAGGACTCGTGGGAGTCAGCCTCAGCAAGGGCGGCAACGTATCGCTGACCAAGGAGGCCCCGGGCCTGACCGCGGTCATCGTCGGTCTCGGGTGGGACGTCCGCACCACGACCGGCACGGACTTCGACCTGGACGCCAGTGCCCTGCTGGTGAACTCGGCCGGCAAGGTCGCCAGCGACGCGAACTTCGTCTTCTTCAACAACCTCAAGAGCGCCGACGGCTCGGTCGAGCACACCGGCGACAACATCACCGGTGAGGGCGAGGGCGACGACGAGCAGATCAAGGTCAACCTCGCGACGGTCCCGGCCGACGTCGACAAGATCGTCTTCCCGGTCTCGATCTACGACGCCGAGAACCGCCAGCAGTCCTTCGGCCAGGTGCGCAACGCGTTCATCCGCGTCGTCAACCAGGCCGGCGAGGCGGAGATCGCGCGCTACGACCTCTCCGAGGACGCCTCCACCGAGACCGCCATGGTCTTCGGCGAGCTGTACCGCCACGGCGCGGAGTGGAAGTTCCGCGCCATCGGCCAGGGCTACGCGTCGGGCCTGCGCGGCATCGCGCAGGACTTCGGCGTCAACGTCTGAGCCGGACCGCCTGACCGCTTCACCGTCCGGCGCCGCACGGTTCGCGTGCGGCGCCGGACGCGCAGGACAACCGAAGACAGAAACACCTCGGGGAGGACCAGCATCATGGGCGTCACGCTCGCCAAGGGGGGCAATGTCTCCCTGTCCAAGGCCGCACCCAACCTCACGCAGGTGATGGTCGGGCTCGGCTGGGACGCACGCTCCACCACCGGAGCCGACTTCGACCTCGATGCCAGCGCGCTGATGTGCAACGCGGGCCGGGTGATGGGCGACGAGTGGTTCATCTTCTACAACCAGCTCAAGAGCCCGGACGGCTCGGTGGAGCACACCGGGGACAACCTCACCGGTGAGGGCGAGGGCGACGACGAGTCGCTCCTGGTCGATCTGTCCAAGGTGCCGGCCGCCTGCGACAAGATCATCTTTCCGGTCTCCATCCATGACGCCGACAACCGCGGCCAGACCTTCGGCCAGGTCAGCAACGCCTTCATCCGCGTGGTCAACCAGGCCGACGGCCAGGAGCTCGCCCGCTACGACCTCAGCGAGGACGCCTCGACGGAGACCGCGATGATCTTCGGCGAGCTCTACCGGCACCAGACCGAGTGGAAGTTCAGGGCTGTCGGCCAGGGGTACGCGTCGGGTCTGCGAGGAATCGCCCTGGACTTCGGAGTGAACGTCTCGTAGCGCTGCAAACCCCCCGACCTGCGACTCTTCGACCGGGTGGGCCCGCGTGTCCCACCCCGGGGGCGAGCCCTCTAGAATTCGGTCAACGTTGAGTAAAGCCGAGTACGGCGCGGGGGAGACCCGTACAAACGAGATTGGGTAGCCAGTGCTTCTGAAAACCTTCGGCTGGTCGTTCGCGGTAACCGCGGTCGGCCTGGTCGCGGCGGTCTTCTACGGGGGGTGGACCGCCTTCGGAATCGTGGCCATCCTCTCCATCCTTGAGATTTCCCTCTCCTTCGACAACGCGGTGGTCAACGCCGGGATCCTGAAGAAGATGAGTGCCTTCTGGCAGCGAATCTTCCTCACGGTCGGCGTGCTCATCGCCGTATTCGGCATGCGGCTGGTCTTCCCTGTCGTGATCGTCGCGATCAGCGCGAAGATGGGCCCGATCGAGGCCGTCGACCTCGCGCTGAACAACAAGGACCGCTACGAACAGCTGGTGACCGACGCCCACCCGTCGATCGCCGCCTTCGGTGGCATGTTCCTGCTGATGATCTTCCTTGACTTCATCTTCGAGGAGCGCGACATCCAGTGGCTGCGCTGGATCGAGCGCCCGCTGTCCAAGCTCGGCAAGGTCGACATGCTGTCGGTCTGCATCGCGCTGGTCGTCCTGCTCGTCTCCTCGATGACCTTCGCGACCAACGCCCACCTGCACGCCGGCCACGCGGACAAGGCGCAGACGGTGCTGATCTCCGGCGTCCTCGGCCTCATCACGTACATGGTCGTCGGCGGTCTCTCCGGCTACTTCGAGGACAGACTCGAAGCTGAGGAGGAGCGGGAGCACGAGCAGGAGGAGGAAGCCGAGCGGACCGGCAAGAAGAAGCCGCCCATCGTCCTCGCAGGCCAGGCCGCGTTCTTCATGTTCCTCTACCTTGAGGTCCTCGACGCGTCCTTCTCCTTCGACGGTGTCATCGGCGCCTTCGCCATCACCAACGACATCGTTCTCATGGCGCTCGGCCTCGGTATCGGCGCCATGTACGTCCGGTCGCTCACCGTCTATCTGGTCCGCCAGGGGACCCTCGACGACTACGTCTACCTGGAGCACGGCGCCCACTACGCGATCGGCGCCCTCGCCATGATCCTGCTGGTCACCATCCAGTACCAGATCAGCGAGATCATCACCGGCCTCGTCGGCGTCGTCCTGATCGCCGCCTCCTTCTGGTCCTCGGTACGTCGCAACAACGCACTGGCGGAAGCCGAGGGAAAAGCGGGCTCGGACGAGAAGACTGAGGTCTCGTCCGGGGTGTGACAAGCTCCCTGGTAAGGGAACGCTCTGTTCGGGGCGGCCGTCGAGGACGTGTCCTCCAGTCGGCCGCCCCTTCGGTTTCGTGATGTGTGGACGTGGGGGCGGGAATGGGCTTCTTCGACGGGCTGTGGCGTGGGCGTGAGGCCGACTTCGACTCGGGGAGCGCCGCCACCAACTCGATCCAGCTGACCAAACGGCACAGCCAGGTCTCGCTGAAGAAACAGGGCGCGGACACCGGCAACCTCCGGGTCAACCTGACCTGGAGCATGCGGACCTCTGACGTGGGCGGCAACCAGCGGGAAAGCCTGCTCCGGCACCCCTTCAAGGCGCTCAAGCCCCCGGAGGTCATCGGCCACAGCCAGAGCATGGTCAACGTCGACCTCGACCTCGGGTGCCTATATGAGCTGATGGACGGCACCAAGGGGGTCGTACAGCCGCTCGGTGGCTTCCTGGGTGACGTCAACTCGCCGCCGTACGTGAAGCTCAGCGGTGACGACCGGTTCGGGTCGGCCTCCGGCGAGACGATCTACGTCAACCTCGATCACCGCGAGAGCATCAAGCGGCTTCTGGTGTTCGTCTACATCTACGACCAGACGCCCGCGTTCGACCGTACGCACGCCATCGTCACGCTGTACCCCAGCAACGGCCCCCGCATAGAGATAGGCCTCGACGAACGGCACCCCCAGGCTCGCTCCTGTGCCGTCGTGATGATCGAGAACGTCAAGGGCGAGCTGGTGGTGCGGCGGGAAGTGAAGTTCGTTTACGGGTTCCAGGCGGAGCTGGATCGGTTGTACGGGTGGGGATTGCAGTGGGGGCGGGGTTACAAGGCGAATGCGGAACGCTAGCGCTGGGCTTGGACGGGGCGCCTATTGACTCGGGTGGCGCTGTCCTACCGGCCGATGAATTGTGGGCCCTGTGGAGGCAGTCTGAAGTCCGGGTCCGGGACCGTCGTGCCCACCGGTTGCGGATAGCCGTACGCTCCCGCCGTGGCCGCCGGCTGGGCCGGTGCCGCGGTCTGCGGTTGGGGGTAGCCGTAGGCGGGCTGGCTGGTCGGGTGGGGGTAGCCGTAGGCCGGCTGGGCCGTCTGTTGGGGGACCGCCGTCGGTTGTTCCGGGGGCAGGGGGGCGGAGAGCTCGGGGTCGGCCGCCGCCTCCGATTCGTCCACCGAGATGCCGTAGTCCGTCGCGAGGCCCTGGAGGCCGTTCGAGTAGCCCTCGCCGAGTGCGCGGAATTTCCAGCCCTCGCCTCGGCGGTACAGCTCGCCACAGATCAGGGCGGTCTCCTCGCCGGTCTCCGGCTTCACGTCGAAGTACGCCAGCGGGTCGCCGTCGGGCGCGGTGGCGTCGTACAGCAGGATGCGCAGCCCCCGTACGCGGTCGAAGGTGAGGCCGTCGGCCGAAGCGACCAGCAGAATCTGTCCGACAGCGGCCTCGACACCGGCGAGATCTGTCTGGATCGTGTCGGTGAGACCTTCGGCGACGCGTTTCTTGCCGAGCCGCCAGATCTTCCCGGAGGGGTGCCGGGGCTGGTTGTAGAAGACGAAGTCCTCGTCGGAGCGCACACGACCGTCGAGGCCGAGGAGCAGCGCCGAGGCGTCGACATCCGAGACCTCCTGCCCGGGCGTCCAGCGCAGCACGGCACGTACCGTCGTGGCTTCCAGCGGGACGTTCGACCCCTTCAGCATCGCGTGCGTCATGCGGTCATCCTGCCCTCTCGGTCCTGATCACGACAATGTGGGGGTACATGATCCCAGTGGTGAGCCGTACTCGGCTCTGCTCGGCCATGCTTGTCTGCGTTACCTGAAATTCATGCCCGACGGGAACCCCTGACATGGGCCTATACGTACTATTACCGGCCACCTGTCGACGCTTCACAGGTTACTCAGCCATCACACCAACCATCGCGGGGGAGTCTTATGCGTCATTTCGGGCACATCGCCCCTGAGGTGCGCCAGCGCCTCTTCCACCAGGAGCCGTGCGAGTTCAACGCGGACTCCCCGGCCCGGCTGCTCTCCGTGGCCCTGGGCGCCACGCTCTACAGCCCGGCCACCCGGCCGAGGCTCGCGGACGACATCCTCAAGCAGGTCGCCCGCGGCGTGGTCTCGATGGTGCTGTGCCTGGAGGACTCGATCGGCGACGACGACGTGGAGGAGGGCGAGGAGAACCTGGTCCGGCAGTTCACGGACCTGGCAGGCCGCGATGACGTGGACCTGCCGCTGCTGTTCATCCGCGTCCGCGCCCCCGAACAGATCCCCGATCTCGTACGACGCCTCGGTCCCGCCGCCCGGCTGCTGTCCGGGTTCGTGATGCCCAAGTTCACCGAGGAACGCGGCATGCCCTTCCTGGAGGCGCTCACCGCCGCCGAGGTCGCGAGCGGGCAGCGCCTGTTCGCCATGCCGGTCCTGGAGTCGCCCGAGCTGCTGTACCGCGAGTCCCGCGTGGAGACCCTGGAGGGCATCTCCCGCGCCGTCGACAAGTACCGCGACCGCGTCCTCGCCCTGCGCCTCGGCGTCACCGACTTCTGCTCCTCGTACGCGCTCCGCCGAGCCCCCGACATGACCGCCTACGACGTCCAGGTCGTCGCCTCCGTGATCTCCGACGTGGTGAACATGCTGGGGCGGGCCGACGGCACCGGATTCACCGTGACCGGGCCGGTGTGGGAGTACTTCCGGGTCCAGGAGCGCATGTTCAAGCCGCAGCTGCGCCGCAGCCCCTTCTCGGAGGGACAGGCCGAGGAACTGCGCGAGGCGCTCATCGAGCACGCCATGGACGGACTGCTGCGCGAGATCGCCCTCGACCGGGCCAACGGTCTGACGGGCAAGACCTGCATCCACCCCACGCACGTACTGCCCGTGCACGCACTCTCCGTGGTCAGCCACGAGGAGTTCAGTGACGCGGCGGACATCCTGCGACCCGAGCGGGGCGGCGGGGGTGTACTGAGGTCGGCGTACACGAACAAAATGAATGAGGTGAAGCCGCACCGGGCCTGGGCCGAGCGCACCATGCTGCGCGCCGAGGTCTTCGGTGTCGCCAACGAGGACATCGGCTTCGTGGAGCTGCTCGCCGCCGGACTCCCCGGCTGACCGGGCCTCCACCCGATTTCCGCTGAATACCAAGGGACGCATGAAAAAGGCAGTGAACAACGGGGTCTGGTCGGGCAGCTGGGTCGCCGAGCGACTCGGGCTCGAACTCGTCGGCGACGACGAACTGAGCGACCTGCTCGGGCTCGCGCTGCGGCGCAACCCCAAGCGGGCGCACCTGCTCGTGTCCAACGTGCTCGGCAAGCACGTACCGCAGTCACCGTCCGTCGTGTACGGCCACGGCTTCGCCCTGGGCCGGCGGGTGCGCGCCCTGCTGGGCACCGACGAGGCCCGCAGGGCGGTCGTCCTCGGCTACGCGGAGACGGCCACCGGCCTCGGCCACTCCGTAGCCGACGGCGTAGGCCTGGCCCCCTACCTCCACTCCACCCGCCGCCCCGTACCCGGCGTAGCCCCCGCAGGAGGCTTCGAGGAGTCCCACTCCCACGCCACGTCCCACCTCCTCCTCCCCGAGGACCCGGCCCTCCTGGTGGGCGACGGCCCGCTGGTCCTGGTCGACGACGAGTTCTCGACGGGCAACACGGTCCTCAACACGATCCGGGACCTCCACGAGCGCTATCCGCGGCGACGGTACGTAGTGGTGGCCCTGGTAGACATGCGCTCACCGACGGACACGGGCCGCCTGGAGGACTTCGCGAGGGAGATAGACGCGAGGGTGGACTTGGTGACGGCGGCGTCGGGGACGGTAAAGCTGCCGGAGGGAGTGCTGGAGAAAGGCCAGGACCTTGTAGAAAGGCATGAGGTCACTGACGTAGGGGCGCGGGGCTGTGTTGAATCTGCGGCTACCGCCGCGTGGGCGCGACCAGCCCCCACAAACCCGCACCCGACACACAACATCACGCGAGTAGACCTGCGCTGGCCCCGCGGCCTCCCTGACGGCGGCAGACACGGCTTCACCCCCTCGCATCGAATACGCCTGGAGAACGCCCTCCCGGCGATGGCGGCACGCCTTGCTGAAGCACTGCCGCAAGACGCAAGCCGCGTACACATCCTCGGCTTCGAAGAGCTGATGTACGCCCCCCTCCGCCTGGCCCGCGAGCTGGAACAGATCGTCGACGCCGAGGTCCGCACCTCCACCACCACCCGCTCACCGGTCCTCGCGGTGGACGACCCCGGCTACGCGATACGCAGCCGCCTGATATTCCCCGCACACGACGACCCCGCCGACGGCCCAGGCGACCGCTACGTCTACAACGTCGCCGGCGCCGGCTTCGACGTCGTGGTCGCGGTCATCGACTCGCACGCGGACACACCGCAACTGCACGCCCCGGGCGGCCTGCTCGCGCAGCTCTCCGAACACACCCCGCACGTCCTGCTCGCGGTCGTCCCCAGCTACGTCCCCGAGCCCCTGTACGTACCCGAAAGGCCCGCCATGCTTCCGGAGCCCCTCCGCGGACCCGCCTTCTCCTCCTACCCACCGGAAGAGGTCGGCTGGCTGCTCCAGGATCTCTCGGACGTGACGCTGGAGGCGCCGACGGAGGAGCGCGAGGAGGCCATCCAGAGCGGCGGCGCGCACTACGCGGAGTCGCTGCCGGTGGAGTACCAGCCGAGCGAGCAGTACCAGGAGCTGTTCCAGACGGCGCTGGAGGAGTCCGCGGCGCGCCTCGCACTGGCGGTCGGCGCGGTGACCGAGCTCGTCCTGACCGAGCGCTCGCCGAGGCCCGTCCTGGTGTCGCTGGCCCGCGCGGGCACGCCCGTCGGCGTCCTGATGCGCCGCTGGGCCCAGTACCGGCACGGCCTCGACCTGCCGCACTACGCCGTGTCGATCGTGCGCGGCCGGGGCATCGACGCGAACGCGCTGCGCTGGCTGGCCGCCCACCACGACCCCGCCGACGTCGTGTTCGTCGACGGCTGGACCGGCAAGGGCGCCATCACCCGCGAACTCGCCGAGGCCCTGCGGGAGTTCGAGGAATCCGACGGGGTGTCCGGCTTCAACCCGGAGATCGCGGTGCTGGCCGACCCGGGCTCCTGCGTGCGGACGTACGGCACCCGCGAGGACTTCCTCATCCCCTCCGCCTGCCTCAACTCGACCGTGTCGGGCCTGATATCGCGCACCGTGCTGCGTGCGGACCTCGTGGGCCCGCACGACTTCCACGGCGCGAAGTTCTACCGCGAACTCGCCGGCGCCGATGTCTCGGTGGACTTCCTCGACGCGGTCGCCGCGCGCTTCCCCGAGGTGATGGAGGCCGTGGACGCGCTCGCCAAGGAGCTCCTGGCCGCCGACCGGACGCCAACCTGGGAGGGCTGGGCGGCAGTTGAGCGGATCAGCGAGGAGTACGGCATCCACGACGTGAACCTCGTCAAGCCCGGCGTCGGCGAGACCACCCGCGTGCTGCTGCGCCGGGTGCCCTGGAAGATCCTGGCGCACGCCGGGGCGGGGGCCGACCTCGACCACGTACGGCTGCTGGCCGAGCAGCGAGGCGTCCCGGTGGAGGAGGTCGACGAACTCCCGTACACCTGCGTGGGGTTGATCCACCCCAAGTACACGCGCGGCGCGACCGGTGCCGACGGCAAGGCGGTGACGGTCTGATGCCGGTACTGGTGGCGAGCGACCTCGACCGTACGCTCATCTACTCCGCGGCGGCCCTCGCGCTGACCATGCCGGACGCGCGGGCGCCGCGGCTGCTCTGCGTCGAGGTGCACGAGAGCAAGCCGCTGTCGTACATGACGGAGACGTCGGCCGAGCTGCTGACCGAGCTGGGCGACGAGGCGGTCTTCGTGCCGACGACGACCCGGACCCGTAAGCAGTACCAGCGCATCAACCTGCCCGGCCCGCCGCCTAAGTACGCGATCTGCGCGAACGGCGGACACCTGCTGGTGGACGGCGTGTCCGACGCGGACTGGCACGCGCGGGTGACGGCCAAACTGGCCGAGGAGTGCGCGCCGTTGGAGGAGGTCCGGGAGTATCTGGCGGACACCGCGGACCCGTTGTGGGTACGCAAGCACCGCATCGCCGAGGACTTCTTCGCCTACCTCGTCGTAGAGCGCGAACTGCTCCCCGAGGAGTGGGTGAAGGAACTCGCGGTGTGGGCGGAGAACCGCGGCTGGACGGTGTCGCTCCAGGGCCGCAAGATCTACGCCGTGCCCAAGCCGCTCACCAAGAGCGCGGCCATGCGCGAGGTCGCCCGCCGCACCGGCGCCGCCCTCACACTCGCGGCCGGCGACTCCCTCCTCGACGCCGACCTGCTCCTCGCCGCGGACCAGGGCTGGCGCCCCGGCCACGGCGAACTGGCCGACGCCGACTGGACGGCCCCGGCGATCAGCGCACTGCCGGAGCGGGGCGTGCTGGCGGGGGAGCGGATCATGCGCGAGTTCTTGCGGGCGGTGCGGACGCCTCGGTGACGGTGGGCGGGGCCAACGGCGGTTGGCCTACGGGTGTTGGCCCACGCTCGTAGGCCCACGCCTGTAGGCCAACAACCGTTGATCAGCCGCAGCAGCCCCCGCCGCAACACCCGCCGCCACCGCCACCGCCGCCCGCGCGGGGCGCCGCCGCCGGTGCGGAGGCCGAGCCGCCCACCGCCACCGTCGACAGGAGCTTGACCGTGTCGTCGTGGCCCTCGGGGCAGGCCGCCGGGGCGGAGGACTCCGCCATCGGGCGGCTCAGTTCGAAGGTGTCGCCGCAGGTCCGGCAGCGGTACTCATAGCGAGGCATGCGCACAGGTTAACCGGCGTCCCCCGGCTGGCCCAGGGGACCTGGACCAGCCGGGCGAGGTCAGTGCCCCGCCCCACGCTCCTCACGGATCTGCGAGACCACCCGGGCCACCGTCTGCCGTACCGCTTCCGTCTCGGTCAGGAAGTGCCAGTAGTCGGGGTGCCGCCCCTCCAGCGTGCCGATCGCGCGCTCCAGCCGGGCGACCGCGTCGTCCAGGGGGCGCGCGTCCCGTGGGTCGGGCGTGCTCCGGCCGCTCATCGCCAGGCGCTGCGCGTCCCGGATGGCGAAGCGCGTACGGTCGATCTCCTGCTGCGGGTCCTTCTGCACGGCGTTCAGCCGCCGCAGCCGGTCGCCGGCGGCGGAGACGGCCTCGTCGGTCGTGTTCAGCAGCGCGCGCACCGTCGACAGCAGCGCGGTGGCGTCCGGCCAGCGCTGCTCGTCGCGCGCGGCCTGAGCCTCCTTCAGCTTCAGCTCGGCCTGGCGTACGTTCTCCTCGGCCCCCTCCGGCACATGCTGGAGGTCCTGCCAGCAGGCGGCCGAGAAACGCCGCCGCAGCTCGCTCAGCACCGGCTCCACCTGCCCGGCCCGCGTGGTGAGCGCCTGCGCGCGCGTGCGCAACGAGACGAGCCGGTGGTCGAGCTCGGCGGCGCGCTCCGGGAGCCGCTCGGCCTCGGCCCGCACCCCCTCGGCCTCCCGCGCGACCCGCTCCGCCCGCTCCAGCGTCTGCGGTACGCCGTGCTGCCCCGCGCCCTGGTTCAGCTTGGTCAGCTCGGGGGCGAGGGCGGCGAGACGGGCGGCGAGGTCGTCCGCCTTCAGCCCTGATCCTCGTACGGCATCCAGGGCGTTCGAGGCGGCCAGCAGGGACTGGCGGGCCCGCTCCACGGCGGGGGCCAGTCGGGCCAGCTGGGTCTCGGCCTTGCCGAGGAGCGGGCCGAGGCCGTCGGTGAACCGGTCCAGGTCCTGCTTGACGCGCCCCAGCTCGTCCTTGGCGGCCGTCAGCTTGGTGCGCGCCTGCGCGGCGACCGAGGCCTCCAGGTCGTCGCGGTCCAGGTCGTGGGCGTCGACGGCGCTGATGTACTGGCCGCTGGCCTCGTCGATGCGCCGGCCCAGCGCCTGGAAGTCGGAGACGGCGCGCTTGGCGGCCGGTGAGTCGTCGACGGCCGTGATCGTCTCTATCGAGATCCGCAGGTCGCGCTGGGCCGTGTCCAGCTCGTAGAACGCGGCCGCGGCGGCGTCCTTCGCGGCCTGCGCCTCCGCCCGCTGGCCCTCGGCCCGCCCGCCGAACCATCGACGGGTGCCGCCACCGGCGAACGCGAGGGGCAGTACGACGGGGAGTGCGAGGGCGGCGAGCAGCGGCAGGCCCATCAGAGTGAGCGCGCCCCGGATCTGGGCCGGGGCCCGCCAGGGGCGACGACGTGCGCGCTGCGCGCGCGGCACCGACGGCGAATACGGCTGCGCAGGTGTCGCCGTCACATCCCTCTCCCGTGCTGATTTCCGCCCTTGCCCGGTGTCATTCTCCCACCGGTTAAGGACGAACACACGGGCCGGTTAGTTCGCGGTTCGCACAGTGACTTTTCCGTCGTTCGTGTGGGCCGACACCACATGAGAACTGGACTCGTCCCGGGGCACGGACACATGCACCGAGCCGTCGCCCGTCGCGGTCGTCACACGGTACGAGGCCTGGGGCAGCGTGATGGTGACGGATCCGTCGCCGGTGCGGGAGTCCACCAGGTCGGGTACGACGCCGAGTTCGAGGTGGACCGAGCCGTCACCGGTGCTCGCGCGCACCTGCCGGGAGTCCACGTCCGCGTGCACGGATCCGTCGCCGGTGCGCAGGTCCAGCGGGCCGGTGGAGTCGCTGATGTGGACGGAGCCGTCACCGGTGCGCACGCCGAGTGCCTCCTTGAGCCCCCGCACCCGCACGCTGCCGTCCCCGTCCTCGACCTTGACGGCGACCCCGCGCGGCACCTCGATGCGATGCCTGGCCGCGCAGTCGGCGACCACGCCGGAGCAGTTCACGCGCAGCACCAGCCGGTCGTCCTTCATCGACCAGGTCACCTCGGGATCCTCGCCGATCGCCACCGAACCCTGGAACCAGCGGGTGACCTCGACCTCGCCCGCCGGATTCGCGTCCGTGGCGACGATGTCGAGCGCCGAGTCGTCGGAGTCGACGGTGAGCGTACGGCCCTCCAGGGCGAAGGACCGGTGATCGGGATCCTTGTCGTCCCCGGCGGAGGCACCGCAGGCGGTGGCGGCGGCGAGAACGGCTACGACGGCGCCGGTGAGGGCGAGGGCACGGACGGGAACGCGAACGGTGCGGGCCATGATGGTCTCCCCCTGGGGTGGACGTGCGGGTCCTTTCCACCGACGGTAGGGAGCGGCGGCCCGGCGCGGGATCCGGCGTGCTCCCGGATCCGCCGGGGGGATAACCCCCGCCCACCTCCGCATCTGGCCTCGCGATACGGGTTTGCGGACCAGTGCCCCGGGCAATGTAGGCTGTCGACTCGTCTCGTCCTGGGCGCGTAGCTCAGTGGTAGAGCGCCGCCCTTACAAGGCGGATGTCGGCGGTTCGAAACCGTCCGCGCCCACCAGGATCAGGTAGCAGGTCAGAGGCCCTCCGGAGTGACTCCGGGGGGCCTTCGCCATTGCTGGGGTCATTACCGGACGCGTTGGGCGGCAGCGTCGAGGAAGGCGCGCACCGCCTGCTCGAACTCCGCCTCGATGGCGACGAGTTCGTCCCGGGTCTCCGCCTTGTCGAGCTTGCCGATCTTCGAGGACACCGTGTCCATCAGCTGTCGTAGGGCCGGGTCGTCCGCCACGAGGTGGAGGCGGAAGGCGGCGGTCTCGGCGGCGGCACCGAGCCGGTCGCTCTCGACCTGGGCGTCCCGGTAGCCGTCGTAGGTGCCGTCACGCTGCGATCGTCGGCGGACGAACCAGAGCGTGATGACGCCTCGCTTGAGTTCCGTGACCGCGCCCGCGTATCCGCTGTACGCGGTCAGGCGCTCCTGGCGCAGGCGTTCCTCGCGGGCCAGGGCGCTGGTGCGCTCGGCCGTGCGCTGCTGGAAGAGATAGGTGCTCAGTGAGCCGATCAGCGTGCCCGCGACAGCCACCACGCTCGCCAAAACCGTGTCCACGGCGGTGAGTTGACCACAGTCGGTGCTGATTGACCAAGGGGAAGAGGCCTTCGGAAGGGCTTCCGGAGGCCTCTTGTCACGTCAGGCCCAGAACTCGTTGCTCTTCTCGATGTCCTCGACGCACTCGTCGAGGTCGGTGATCTTCTCGCCGACGACGCGGAACACGATGGCTCCGGTCTCGTCGATGCGCTTGCCGTTGCGCTCGGCGGCGAAGTGGTGGACGGAGACCGCGTGGCCACGGCCGTCCACGAGGATGTTGCGCAGGTTGACCTGGATGGTGCCGTTGGTGCGCTCGAAGAGCTGCTCGTACATGCCGATGATCGCGTCCTGGCCCTTGAAGTCGCCCGAGAGCGGGTGACTGCCGGGGACGTGGTGCGTGGCGTCGGCCGCCATCAGTGAGCGCAGGGTGTCCATGTCCCCGCGTATGAAGGCGTCGTAGCCTTTGCGGACGAGTGCTGCGTGCGGGTGTTCTGCCACTGTGATCGCCACCTCTCGATTGACTGGCGATATGCGGCTTGCATCCCTCATTCTCCGCTCTTACGGCTGGCTTCGCGCGGGGCTCTCATGCACGTGCTTGAGCCCCATACGGGCGTCCACGCGCTCCCCGCCCGTGACCTCCGTCCAGAAGCGGTGGCAGCTCACGAACACCGCGAGCTCGTGCTCCCGCTGCCTGAGCTTCTCCACCTCGGCCTGCTCGTCGTCCGTCCAGCCCGGGGATGCGGGCCGCTCCACCTTGCGCCAGCCGTGGTCGTCGCTGAAGCCGTCCAGGGGCACGACCGACCAGGGGAGTCGCTTGAGCAGGGCCGACAGCTCGGCCCGGACCTGATGCAGCTCCTCCTGACCGGCGAGGAGGTCACTCGGAAAGTCATAGGTCTTAGCCACAGCGGCAATGGTACGCCTGTTCGATTTTGAGTTGCGAGTTCCTTTGGGCGGTTCATGCGAACGGGTGGGGTCTCCCCGGTGCCGGCCAAGCCCCCTTCGGCAGCCTTCAGCCCAGCTGCTCCGCCAGTCCGACGACGATGCCCTCGGGGCCGCGGACGTAACAGAGCAGGTAGACGTCCTCGTACCGCACGATCTCGCCGACGAGTTCGGCACCGTGGGCCCGCAGGCGGGCGACATCGGCCTCGATGTCGTCGACGGCGAACATGATGCGACGGAGGCCCAGCGTGTTCGCCGGCGCGTCCTTCGGCTCGGTGTGGATGGCGCTCGGCCTGTGGAACTTCGCCAGCTCGACTCGCCCGTGGCCGTCCGGGGTCCGCAGCATCGCGATGTCCTGCCGGACGTCATGGAGCCCGATGACACGCTCCGCCCAGCTTCCTTCGAGTGGCCCCTTGCCCTCCAGCTCCATGCCGAGTTCGACGAAGAACGAGATCACGGCCTCAAGGTCGTCGACGACGATGAGGACGTTGTCCATCCGCTGGATCGCCATGCTGGGCCTCCTTGGCGAGCTTGGCGCCGTTGGTGAAGAACTCCGGAGCTCCGCATTCGTCCGTGTTGATGTGGCTGTCGGGGTGCGCGAGCACACTGCCCCACGGCGGGGTGAGGGCGGCCAGGCTCAGGCCGTTGGCGGCCGACCCGGTGGAGACCGGGAAGACGTCGACGTCCCGCTCGAAGATCTCGCCGAGCCTGCGGCGGGCGCTGTCGGTGAAGGGGTCGTTGCCGTACGGCAGGACCTGCCCGGCGGCCGCGTCGGCGACGGCCTGGGCTATCCGCGGGGATGCCCCGGCCATGTTGTCGCTGATGAAGGCATGGCTGGAGGGGGTGGTGGCGGTGCTGGCGGTGGTGGCGGTCGTGGTCATGCTCGGGGGTTCCTTGGTCTCAGGTGCCGACGAGCCTTGGGCGCCGGCAGGTCTCAGCTGCTGATGGGGGACGCGAAGACGACCGTGATGTCCACTTCCTCGGCGCCGGTGCGGTAGAAGTGCGGGGCGTCTCCGGCGAAGGCGAGCATGTCGCCGGGGCCCAGGTCCTGCGGGGCGTCGACGGGGCCGGCGGTGACGTGCCCGGTGGCGATGAGCAGGTGCTCGATCGTGCCCGTGGCGTGCGGGACGCCGGGCAGTTCCGTCTCGGGCGGGATGCGCAGCCGCCAGATCTCCAGGCTGTTGCCGCTGCTGATACGGCGTAGCAGTTCCCGGGATACCTCGCCGGGCTCGGCGTCCGTGCCGGGGCGGAAGACCGGCCCGGTGTCGGCGTCCCGCGCCAGCAGGTCGGCGATCGGGATGCGCAGGGCGATCGCGATCGCGTCCAGGGTGTCGATCGTCGGATTGCCGTTGCCGGCCTCCAGCTGCGACAGCGTGGCCTTGCTCAGTCCGGCGCGTCGGGCCATCTCCGCCGCGCTCATGCCGCGCTGCTGGCGACGGAGGCGGATCTTCGCGCCGACCGCGGCCGCGGTGCTGCTCACCGGCTGGCGGCCGGAGGGCGGGGGCGTCATCAAAGGGCTCCAGTTGAATGAACCATACGTTCACTATATCGAACGCCCTGCTTGATGGGTATGCGTCATCTTCGAATTCTGATAGGAAACATTCCTAACAGAAAGCGTGAACCACCGAACCCCTTCGGAGGCATCGTGCACACCCCCCACGTCCACACCTCACGCCGCACTCTGCTCACCCTGATCGGAGCCTCACTCGTAGCAGGCCCCCTCATCGCGACCCAGTCCGCCAGCGCCTGCGCCACCTCACCCGCCGCGGCCGTCGGTCTCGACGACCCGGCGAAGAAGGAGATCGCCATGAAGCTCGTGTCCAGCGCGGAGAACTCCTCGCTGGACTGGCAGGCGCAGTACAAGTACATCGAGGACATCGGCGACGGCCGCGGCTACACCGCCGGGATCATCGGCTTCTGCTCCGGCACCGGCGACATGCTCGACCTCGTGGAGCTCTACGCCCAGCGCCGGCCCGGGAACGTCCTGGCCGGCTACCTGCCCGCGCTGCGCGAGGTCAACGGCACCGACTCGCACGAGGGCCTGGACCCGGGCTTCCCCGACGACTGGCGGCGCGCGGCCGAGGACTCGGCGTTCCGGCAGGCGCAGAACGACGAACGCGACCGTGTCTACTTCAACCCGTCCGTCCGGCAGGGCAAGGAGGACGGTATCGGTGTGCTCGGCCAGTTCACGTACTACGACGCCATCGTCATGCACGGCGACGGCGGCGACAGCACCAGCTTCGGCAACATCCGCAGGCGGGCCCTGGCCAACGCCAACCCGCCGGCCTGGGGCGGCGACGAGGTGACGTATCTGAACGCGTTCCTCGACGCCCGGGTCTGGGCGATGCAACAGGAGGAGGCCCACTCGGACACGAGTCGCGTCGACACCGCCCAGCGGGTATTCCTCAGGGCGGGGAACCTGAACCTGGATCCGCCGCTGGACTGGAAGGTCTACGGGGACAGCTACCACATCGGCTGACACCCGGCGCCGGAGCCGGTGTCGACGCCTGAACGGCGGCGGCAGCGGCTCCGGCAGCCACCATCGCCGTTCAAGGCGTGGGGATACCCGCCGGGCGGGACGGGCGGCCGAGGCGGACCGGGACGCCGGGGGAGTACAGGACGCTGACCGGGGGACCGTCCGGGGCGGGGAGACCGGCCGCCGTGAGGAGGTTCTCCTCGCACGTGAGCAGTTCGGCGCGGTACAGGGGCCAGCGGGGGTGGTCGTTGGCCAGGTAGGCCGCTCCGCCGAAGAACGCGTTGTGCATGCCCCAGCGGGCGGTGAGGAAGTGCTCCAACTCCGTTGGCTCCGCTATCCGGTCACCCCTGCGCACGGCCAGCCGGCTGTACGCGCCGCGCGGGCCCGGCCAGCGGCGGGAGCTGGTGTAGGTGACGGTGTCGCCGTCGGGGCGGACGGTCATCCGGGACCAGAGGTACGGCAGTCGGAAGCCGACGCGTCCCATCACCACCGGAATCAGCCGTGACGCGTCCATCGACCGGAAGACGACACCACGGCGCCCGTTCGCGTCGACCGAGTACAGGCGCACATTGGTCTCCGGGAAGGACCCGAGATACGGCACCCCGGGCAGCCGAAGCCACCCGACCTTGTGCATCCGGAAGGCGACGAGACCGACGTACGTGACCCCGTCGTGCGTGTCGGGCACGGTCCCCCTCGGCAACAGGCCCGCGACGACGCCCGGTTCGACGGCCCAGTGGACGAACGTGAGGTCGAGCCACTGCTGGGTGAGGAGCGGGGTGCGTATGGGGGCGGGGGCGTCGGGGGTGACCGAGGTGGGCTGCTGCACGGCGTAAGGATGACAGGGGCCGTCCTCGGGCGGGTCGCCCGGCCCGAGGGTGGCGTGCGCTGCGGTCAGTGGCCCGCGGTCCGCAACTCCCTTACCAGCCTTGCCGTTACGGGCACGGGCACCCCGTGTCGGTCGGCCGCGCGGAGCAACGCGCCCCCGATCGCGTCCAGTTCGAGCGGGCGGTGTGCCTCCGCGTCCCGCTGCATGGAGGACTTGGTGGCGGGCGGGAAGGAGTCGTAGCGGGCGAGGGCCTGGGCGGGATCGGACGGGGCGCCGCAGGCTCGGGCGACCGCGGCCGTCTCCGCGACCAGGGACGTCAACTCGTCGCGGTGCAGGGTGCGTACGTCGCCCAGGGGGAGGCCGTAGCGAGTGGTCAGGAGGGCGAACGGGGCCAGGAACGACATCTTCGCCCAGAGCGCCTCCGCCTCACCGTCGAGCACCCGGGTGGTGAGGCCCGCGGCGTCGAAGGCCTTGGCCATGCCGTCGAGGAGGTCGCGCGGCACCGGGTCGCCGGTCAGGTCGATCTCCACGAAGGGGCTGGCGTGCTCGATCTCGCCGGGGGACAGGCGGGTGGACTCGACGCGGATGACGGCGGGGGCGACGCGGTCGGGACGGTAGCCGTGGGCGGAGGAGCGCAGGGTCTGCGGGTGTTCGACGCCGTTCAGGAATGGTATGAGCAGGGCGTCGCCGAGCGTCTCGGCCGGGATGCGCGCGAGGGCCGGCTCCAGGGCCGTGGCCTTGACCGCGATCAGACAGGCGTCCACCGGTTCGCGGAGGAGGGTGTCCGCCTCGACGCGTGCGGTGAAGTCGCCGAACACAGCGCTGCGGACACGCAGGCCGTCGGCGTCGATGGCGCGGGCCGTGTCCGCGCCGGACAGGCAGATCACGCGGTGACCGGTGCGGGCCAGCAGGGCGGCGAGCAGGCCACCGATGCCGCCGGGGCCGAGTACGGCCACGGTGAGTTCTTCGTGCGTGCCATTCGCGCCGGGCGCCATGGACGGGTCCTCTCGTCGGTCGGCCCCGGAATGGTGGCCGCCTCGGAGGTGATCATCCCAGTCCGGAGACCGATGCGGGAGACTGGGTTCATGTGCCGCAGCATCAAGACGCTTCGCCCGCCCGTACTGCCCGAGGAGGCGACGGAGGAGGAAATCCGCGCCGCCGCCCTCCAGTACGTCCGCAAGGTCTCCGGCTTCCGCGCTCCAGCGGCCCACAACCAGGAGGTCTTCGACCGCGCAGTGGAGGTGATCGCGGAGGCGACGGCCGAGCTGCTGGCGGGCCTTGAGGTGAGGGGGGCAAAAGCAGGGGCGTAGCCCCGCTTTTGTCTTCAGGGGCGCGGGGAACTGCGCGACCAGCCCCCACCGGCCCGCGCTGAACGAACCACCTACCCGCGAAACGCTTACGCGGGCTGCCGTTTCATCACGTAAGCCGCCCCCGCCCCCGCCCCGAACAACGCCACCAGCGAAACACCCGTCGCCAGCCAAGTCGCCCCCAGCCACTGCCCACCGAAGTAGCCAAGAGCCACGCTGTACGCCGCCCAAGTGAGGCCCGCCAGAGCCGACCAGGGAAGGAAGTCGCGAGCCCGGCGATGGGCAGCACCGGCGCCGAGGGAGACGACCGACCGGCCGGCCGGGGCGAACCGGGCGAGGACGACCAGCGCCCCACCGCCGGAGGCAAGCGCCGCGCCGAGACGTTCCTGCGCAGTCGTCAGGCGGCGCGAGCGGGCGATGGCCCGGTCAAGACGGTCCCCGCCACGCCAGGCCAGCCGATACGCCACCAGGTCACCGAGCACCGACGCGGTCGCCGCGCACAGAATCAGCGCCAGGATGTCGGGCACGTCGTCCGGCACCGTCCCGGTCGCCGCCCCCGAGCCCGCGGCAGCCGCCGTGGCAGCCGCGATGACGAGGACACCGCTCGGCAGGACCGGGAGGAAGACATCGAGTAGGACGGACAGAGCCACCCACGCGTAAATCCCTGGGCTGCCGGTCAGCGAACCCACACTCTCCAACACCAAGACTCCCCGTGACTCCCCCGTAGCCAACCGTGCCGCAGCGTCGCGGGGGAGCGGCAGGGGCGGCCAGTACAGCCATACAGCGTACGCCGGGGCTGTGACAGGAGGTTCACGGGGGGCGCGTGTGTTGCGCACAGGAGGTTCACCTGGCTGCCACCGCCCAGCGGGCGGGCCGTCCCGCCTGCTTCACCGTGCCGTTCGGCTGGGTCACGGGAACCGCGTGACCACACGAGAGACGGCGCCCTTCCCCTCGTAGAAGAGGAAGGGCGCCGTCATCGGTTCGGGCGGGCTTCGGTCAGGCGGCGACCGGGGTCTGCTCCGCCGCGCGCTTGCCCTCCGGCGTCGAGCGCTTGGCGAAGAGCTGGTCAAGGCCGAGGGCGCCGGAGCCGGTGAAGATCAGCAGGAAGAAGGCCCAGCAGAACATCGCCGAGGCCTCGCCGCCGTTCTCCATCGGCCACAGGGCCATGGACTGGTGCACGTCGAAGTAGGCGTACGCCATGGAGCCCGAGGCGATGAACGCGGCGCCGCGCGTGCCGAGGCCGAGCAGGACCAGGGTGCCGGCGACCAGCTGGATCACGGCCGCGTACCAGCCGGGCCAGGTGCCGGCGTCGACGGTGCCGCCCTCGGTGCCCGCGGCGCCGCCGAGGACGCCGAAGAGGGACGCGGCGCCGTGGCAGGCGAAGAGCAGGCCGACGACGATGCGGTACAGGCCGATCGCGTACGGCTGCGTGGTGTTGAGACGGTCGAACATGTGGGGGGTTACTCCTTCGGTCGGGCCGGGCCTGGATGGACCGGTCTGGGGACTGAACGAAAGGAGTGATCTACGTTAGGTGACCCTAATCAATGCTTGCAAGTTCAACATTTGGCCACGGCTCGGCTTCCGTTTCCGGTTCCGTTTCGGCCACGGCCGTCCGTAGAACCGCCCTCGCCACCGCGTCGGCGTCCGAGAGCGTGACCGAATCCACCCCGGGCCTGGCCCCCGCCGCGGTCACCCAGTGCACGCCCTCCGTGGGCACCCCGAACCCGAACCGCCGTGCGTGCGCCCGCCCCTGACGGTCGATCAGACGGTAGGGACGCGGTGTTACGTCCAGCCCTCCGGTTTCGTAACCGTCCACCGCGTGCGGACGGCACCGCCCCGTCTTCAGGAGCCGGGCGAGAAGGTCGTCGGCGGTGCGTCGCAGATCCGGTTCCGGAAGACGCGCCTCTATGAGAGTCGTCACACGTACGGCCGACCCCGGCACGTCGGGGGAGTGCGCCACCCACGCCCCGCCCCGCGCTCCGCTCTCCTCCCGCACCTCCAGACGTGGCCCCAGCACCCGCACCACACCCGCCTCCACCAGCGCGGCCAACTCCTCCACGCGCCGCCTCGGCGGACCGATGGACAGAAAGGCGTTGAGCGGGGTGTACCAGCGGTCCAGGTGCTCCCGGCGGGAGGTGCCCGCGAGGCCGCCGTGGTCGACGATCAGCCGCAACTCGTTGCGCAGGTCGCGCAGCACATCCAGGGCCGCCTTCAGCGGGCCGGCGACATTGCCCAGGCCGGCCTGCTCGGCATCGTCGCGAAGGTATACGAGCAGCCAGTCCCGCCAGTCGTCCTGACTCGCGAAGACGCGGCCCGCGTACGGCCGTGAAATCCGGTCCCAGGACCAGCGGTCGGCCTCCGGGACACCGAACTCGTCGAGAACGGCGGCCTCTTGGGAGGTGCGGTGGGTGGTTTCCAGGAAGCGGTCCCTGAAGTCCCGTACGAGCGAAGGTTTTTCGCCCGGCGAGTCTTCGTGCGGGAGGGTTTCCCGCGCCCCGAGCAGTGTCTCGTAATAGACCGTCTCCACCTCCTTCGCCACCAGCGGCCATATCTCCGCGAGGAAGTCCGGTGCCTCGCCGGAGTCCGCGCGCTTGCGGAAACCGGCGATCACCTCCGGGGTCAGGACGAGCGGGGTGTGACGGCCGTAGGGGCCCTTCGCGTTGTCGCCGCGGGCCTGGTAGGGGAGGCCGCGACGGGAGCCGGCGTAGAGGCGTGGCTCGCGGCCGGAGGGTAGGTAGCGCAGCCCTCCCTGGTCGCCGCGCACGAAACGGCCGCCGCGGCCCGTCGTCAACAGGGCTGTGTGGTCGAAGAAGTTGAGGCCGAGGCCGCGCAGCAGCACCGGTTCGCCTGGGCTGAGGAGGGAGAGGTCTACGTCGGCCGGGTTGGCGGGTGGGATGTGGCGCAGGCCGTGCTGTTCGGCGTAGGCGGCGAGGCGCTGCTGGGCGGCGTCCGCGATCACCGGCAGATGGCCCTGGGCCAGCACCACGGCGGACAGGCCGAACAGGACCCGCCCGTCGTCGAGCGTCAGCACCTGCCGGCCGTCGGCCGCGTCGTCGAGCCGCACGGCACGGGCCGCGTGCACCTCGACGCGCACGGCGGGTGGCGCCTCGCGCACGGTCCTCGCGAACACCCACTCCAGGTAACGGCCGTACTCGGCCCGGGTCGGATAGTCGTCCGGACCGAGCGGATCGAGAGCGTCACCATCCGCCGGGCCGCGCGCCTCGCCGTCCGCCCACTCGTACAGGCTCGGCCCCGGTCGCACCGGCCCCGCGCAGTCCACGCTCTCGTCCGTGAACAGGGTCACCTGCGAGGCCACCGTGTTCATCAGCAGCTCGGGCGACTGGGCGGTGTGCCAGACGCGGCCCGGGCCGGGCGGGGCCGGGTCGATGACGTGGACCGTGAGTCGGATGCCGGGTGGGAGGAGTTCCGGCACGGAGGCGCACATACGTTCCAGCATGCTGGTGCCGCGTGGTCCGGCACCAACGAGGGCGACGGAGACCTCGGTTGCAGACAAAGGGGTGACTCCCGGGCGTGTGGGGCGCATGGCAGCAAACCGCCCACTGGAAGCGGACGGTCCGCCTCATCATGCCTTCCCCGCCTCTTCGAGTCAGGTGAGGGTGGACTCCTCCACGGTCTTCAGCACCCCGCCCGGCCGCGCCTGCTCAAGGCGCAGCCGGGCCGAACGCCCGTGCAGGGTCAGCGTCATGAGCTGGTTGCCGAACCAAGGCCCGCCCGTCTTACGCCAGTTGACCGGCGGCCGCGGCAGACCGCCGTGCCCGGCGAAACGGCGGCCGAGGGCACGGGCGACCGCGCTCCAGCCGAAGCGGAAGCCGAGGCGTATGGAGAGGGGGATGGAGTTGTGGACGGGGGAACAGGTGAGCTGGAGGACGCGGGCGTCGGGGGCGCGGGAGGGCCACCGCGGCTCGGCGACGTACGCGTGATGCACGTCCCCCGACAGCACGCACACCGTCGCCGGCGCCTCGGCCCCCGTGCCCGCCTCCGCAATCAGCTCGGTCAGCGCCGCGAACGACGACGGGAACGCCGCCCAGTGCTCCAGATCGGCCCGCCGCCGCAGATCCTCCCCGAACCGCGCCCAGCGCGCGCCCTTCTCGCCCCGGCACAGGGCCGCGTTCCATCCCTCGGCGTCGTGCACCAGGTGCGGCAGCAGCCAGGGCAGCGAGGTGCCGATGAGGAGATGGTCGTAGGAACCGGGTTCCTCCAGGGCCTGTTCGCGCAGCCAGCGTTCCTCGCCCGGGTCGAGCATCGCGCGGCTCTCCTCGTCGAGGACCCGGGCCGCGCGGGTGTCCACCATCAGCAGGCGTACGCGGCCGAAGTCGCGCCGGTAGCTCCAGCGGACCGAGCACGGGTCGGCGTCGGCCTTGGCGGCGAAGGCGCGCAGCGCGTCCGTGCCGTCGGGTGTCTCGCGTACGGCGGCATAGAGGGGGTCGGTGGCGAGTTCGTCGGGGGAGAGGTTGCCGAGGTGCTGGTGCACCCAGTACGACATCAGCCCGCTCAGCAGCCGCTCGCGCCACCACGACGTGGCACGCATGTCCTCCAGCCAGGCGGCGGAGGTGTTCCAGTCGTCGATGATGTCGTGGTCGTCGAAGATCATGCAGCTGGGCACGGTCGACAGCAGCCAGCGGATCTCGGGGTCCAGCCACGACTCGTAATAGAGGCGCGTGTACTCCTCGTAGTCCGCGACCTCGCTGCCCGGGGGCTCGCGCAGATCGCGGCGGGCGGCGAGCCAGCGGCGGGTGGAGCCGGAGACCTCGTCGGCGTAGACCTGGTCGCCCAACAGGAGGAGTACGTCCGGCCGTTCGCCGTTCGGGTCGGCGGCCATGCGTGCGGCCAGAGTGTCCAGGGCGTCCGGGCCCACCGGGTCGTGCTCGTCGGCGGGCGGGGCGGCCCAGCGGCAGGAGCCGAAGGCGACGCGGACGGTATCGGCGTCCTCATCTCCTTCTCCGTCGTCGGCGGTGCGGATGACGGAGGGAGGGAAACGGGAGCCGACGAGCGGCCACACGCGCGTGTCGTCCAGGAACACCTCGTACGACGGTGAAGTGCCAGGTGAGAGGCCGGTCACCGGGACTAGGGCATAGTGATGGCCCGCCACCTGGAAGGTGCGGGCCGTGCCGCCGGCGCCGTCCGCGCAGCGCACCTCGGCGGCGCACGGACGGCTCGTCTCGACCCATATGGTCGCGGACGAGCCGTCGGCGTACCTCAGCAGTGGTCCCAGGCGCAGTTCCGCCACGTGATCGCCCTCCTCCGTCGCCCCGTACGGTACGGAACGACGGAGGTCAGTGGCGAGGTTCCTTCACAGAAACCGGCGGATCTTCCTGGAGCCGACTGAAGTTGATCAGCAGCTGGCGAGGTAGCTCGTGAGCGCGCTCTTCTCGGCGGAGTCGACCGAGAGGTCGTAGTAGTACTTCACCTGGACCCAGGCGCGGACGTACGTGCAGGTGTACGCGGTGCGCGAGGGCATCCACTCGGCCGGGTCCTGGTCGCTCTTCTGCTGGTTCACGTTGTCCGTGACGGCGATGAGCTGGGGCCGGGTGAGGTCGTTGGCGAACGCCTGGCGGGTGGCGCTGCTCCAGGAGTCGGCGCCGGAGTCCCAGGCCTCGGCCAGCGGGACCAGGTGGTCGATGTCGAGGTCGGAGGCGGCGGTCCAGGTGGCGCCGTCGTAGACGGAGTACCAGGTGCCGCTGGTGGCGGCGCAGGCGGAGCTGGTGACGACGTTCGTACCGTCCCGCTTCAGGACCGTCTCACGGGTGTTGCAGGTGCCGGAGATGGTGATCCAGTGGTTGAACAGGTCGCGGTCGTAGCCGGTGCGGTCCTCGGTCGCCACGGTGAGCGAGGCGAGGTAGGTGCGCGCGGTGGCGGCGCTGACCGGGGTGGGGAGAGCGGCGGACGCGGACGGACCGTTGAAAAGTCCGACCGAGGCTATGAGTCCGGTAAGAGCGACGAGTATGCTGAGCCGTCGACGCGCGTAGAACTTCGGCATGCTAACTCCCTCGGGGGGTGGGGGTGTTGAGCGCGAGCGAGGAAATGCTCGCGGCCCTGTGTTGCCGGGAGGTATGCGTTCGGTAAGAAGTTAGTGACGTGGACATGACATAACAAGGTTTACTACGAAACGATCTCGTATGATTGGCGGCGTTGAAGGGGAGTAGCTCTTCGCCGGACCGTCGACATACTGCTCAGCTCGTCTGAGCCGGCGCCCGGAGGCAGGTCACATGTGACCGGCCAGCGAGACCTTCGGCCAGCAGTGCACTGACTGTGTGCTGCCGTGCCGAGGTGTCGTTTCGCGGTAACACTCTCGGTGGGGCAGCCCCGACCGATTGAGGAACCTTGATCAGCTTCACCGTCATGGCGGTCGTCTTCGGCGTCGTCTTCCTTGCCGAACTGCCGGACAAGACCGCCCTCGCGGGCCTCGTCCTCGGCACCCGCTATCGCGCCTCCTACGTCTTCGCCGGCGTCGCCGCCGCCTTCGCGCTGCATGTCGCGCTCGCCGTCGCGGCCGGCAGTGTGCTGACCCTCCTGCCGCAGCAGATCGTGCACGCGCTGACGGGCGTGCTGTTCCTGGGCGGCGCGGCGGTGCTGCTCATGCAGAAGGGCGGGGCCGATGGTGACGCAGAGGTCCGGCGGCCCGAGAACCAGTCCTTCTGGAAGGTCTCCGGGGCGGGATTCATGCTCATCCTGGTCGCCGAGTTCGGTGATCTCACGCAGATCATGACGGCGAACCTCGCGGCCCGGTACGACGACCCGCTCTCCGTCGGTCTCGGTGCGGTACTCGCGCTGTGGGCGGTGGCCGGACTCGGCATCGTCGGCGGAAAGGCCCTGATGAAGCGGGTGCCGCTGCGGCTCATCACGCAGGTCGCGGCCGTGCTGATGCTGGGCCTCGGCGTGTGGAGCCTCTGGGAAGCCGTGA
Organism: Streptomyces sp. JLBG701; assembly: GCF_058544905.1. Classification (NCBI taxonomy): domain Bacteria; kingdom Bacillati; phylum Actinomycetota; class Actinomycetes; order Kitasatosporales; family Streptomycetaceae; genus Streptomyces; species Streptomyces sp. JLBG701. Next base: position 3,481,940 of record NZ_CM178588.1, on the reverse strand, counting down.
CCGGGTGAGCTGAACGGTGGGTGAACTGTTACCGGAGGTGGTGGCGGGAAGCCTCGCTCATTTTGTACCGTTGAGAAACAAAGTGGCTCCCGCCCGTTTTCCCTGACCGGCGGGCGGGGCCGCCTTGTTTCTTCTCCCGCGTTTTCGTTTCTCGCGCCCTGGAGCTGCTGATGACGGCCACGACCGTGCTGACCGCCCGCGCCCTCCTGCTCGACATGGACGGCACCCTCGTCAACTCCGACGCCGTGGTCGAGCGGATCTGGCGTCGCTGGGCCGAACGGCACGGGCTCGACGCGGACGAGATCCTGAAGGTCGTCCACGGGCGCCAGGGCCACGCCACGATGGCGCTGCTGCTGCCCGACCGGCCCACGGAGCAGAACCACGCCGAGAACGCGCGCATGCTCGCCGAGGAGACCGCCGACATGGACGGCGTCGTCGAGATCGCCGGCGCGCACGAGTTCCTCGCGTCACTCACCGGGGTCCCGCACGCCCTGGTGACCTCCGCCGACGTCGCCCTCTCAACGGCCCGCATGACCGCCGCCGGCCTCGCCCTCCCCGACGTCCGCATCACCGCCGAGTCCGTCGGCGCCAGCAAGCCCGACCCCGAGGGCTTCCTCAAGGGCGCCGCCGAACTGGGCGTGGCCCCCGCCGACTGCATCGTCTTCGAGGACTCGGGCGCGGGGATTGAGGCGGGGCGCTCCGCGGGGATGCGCGTGGTCGGGGTGGGCCCGAGGGCCGGCTTCTACGGTCCGGATGTGGTGGTACGGGATCTGACGCAGGTGCGGGTGGAGGTTGTGGGGGACGGGACGATTCGAGTGCACGTCGGCTGAGGCGCGCCCCTTCAGGGGCGCGGGGCTGTGTCGATATGCGGCTCCGCCGCGTGGACGCGACCAGCCCCCACCGGCCCGCGGCCAAACGCCAACGCACCCCTACGGCTCAGTAGTCTCCGCTTCCAGCTTCTCCCGCGAAGGCGCGTCATAGACCCCAAGGTCGTCCGTATCGACGGACCGCGACCACTGATAGTTACGCAGCGCGTCCTCCACCTCGGTGGTGAACTTCCCGTCGGCCTCGCCGTTGTACAGATACACCTGCTTCAGCCGCAACTGGAGCTCGACGACTTCGTCGCCACGGTCCCCCTCGCGCAGGACGAGGTCCTCGCTCTCCCGCCCGTTACCCGGCTCCACCGTGCCGGTGGCGGACGCGGTCGTCGGGGACGCGGTGGGGGACGTGGACCGGGACGGAGTCGAGGACGCGCTCGACGCCGGCGCGGAGGGCGACACGCTGCGCGACGGTGCGGGCTGCGCGGACGCCGTCCGGGCGGACGTACGGCTGCTGGACGGTGACACGGACACCGCGCTGGTCGACGCCTCCGGGACCGCGGCCCGTACGTCCTTCGGCGGGGCGGCGGCGCGTGACGGCGTCTCGTACGTGAACAGCCCGCTGGCGAACCCGGCCGCGGCCACCACCGCGACGAGGCCGCCGCCGACACCGAGAACGACGGTACGGCGACGCGGGAGACGCGACGCCCCCTCTTCGTCCTCGTCGCCGGAGGCCGAGGCGTCGGCCTCGAACATGCGCAGGTCGTCGGTGCTGGGTGCGGGTGCCTGCGGTGCAACAGGGTGCAGCGCCATCGTGACCTCGACGGCCGGCAACTGCTCGGTCTCGTCGCCGACGGCCTCCGCGTCCAGGTCGACGTACGGCCGTATGCGCAGCGGATCGAAGTCCTCGGCCGCGGCCGCCTCCGCCGTACGGGCGTCACGCAGGGCGTCGGAGGCGCGCTGGGTGCAGGCGCACGACGGGGTGTTGTCCGGTCCGCGGGGCGCCCCGCACTCCGGACACATGTGCCCCTTCGCCTCGTCCACGCGTTCGTCCCCTCCCCAGGTTCTTCACAACGAAACCAGAGACTATGCGGGTCCCACCCGCCTCGTCTCCCCCAACCCTCCGGAATACCGGGTTCCACCAGGACTCAACAGGCCATAACCGGTCACACCGATCACGATGTATGTGTAACGAGAGCCCCTGGAGGTCTTCATGGCCGCGGATGCGCACGGTAGGACGGGAAATGTGCGAGACGCACAGCCTCCCCGGCGGGGGTCGAGCGCCCAGGAACACGTGCCCGGCGACGTTCTCGTCCCGATCGGCGCCCTGCTTCTGGGCATGCTGCTCGCCGCCCTCGACCAGACGATCGTGTCGACCGCGCTGCCCACCATCGTCAGCGAGCTGGGTGGCCTGGAGCACCTGTCCTGGGTGGTCACCGCGTATCTGCTCGCCTCGACCGCCGCGACCCCGCTGTGGGGAAAACTCGGCGACCAGTACGGCCGCAAGAAGCTCTTCCAGACCGCGATCGTGATCTTCCTGATCGGCTCGGCGCTGTGCGGAATGGCGCAGAACATGCCCCAGCTGATCGCCTTCCGCGCCCTGCAGGGCCTGGGCGGCGGTGGCCTGATGGTGCTGTCGATGGCGATCGTCGGCGACCTCGTCCCACCCCGCGAACGCGGCCGCTACCAGGGCCTGTTCGGCGCGGTCTTCGGCGCGACGAGCGTACTGGGCCCCCTGTTGGGCGGCCTGTTCACCCAACACCTCAGCTGGCGTTGGGTGTTCTACGTCAACCTGCCGATCGGCGTAGTAGCCCTCGCCGTGATCGCGGCGGCCCTGCACATCCCGCACCGGGCCGCCCGGCACGTCATCGACTACCTCGGCACCTTCCTCATCGCCTCCGTCGCCACCTGCCTGGTCCTCGTCGCCTCCCTCGGCGGCACCACCTGGGGCTGGGGCTCGCCGCAGATCGTGGGCCTCGCGGTGCTGGGTGTCGTGCTGGCCGTGGCCTTCGTCCGGGTCGAGCGGCGGGCCGCCGAACCCGTCCTCCCGCTCAAGCTCTTTCGTATCCGCACCTTCACCCTCGCCGCCGTGATCAGCTTCGTCGTCGGCTTCGCGATGTTCGGCGCGATGACCTACCTGCCGACCTTCCTCCAGGTCGTCCAGGGCGTCACGCCCACCATGTCCGGCGTGCACATGCTGCCGATGGTCCTCGGCCTGCTGATCGCCTCGACCGCCTCCGGGCAGATCGTCAGCCGCACCGGGCGCTGGAAGGTCTTTCCGATCGCGGGGACAGGTGTCACGGCCCTCGGCCTGCTCCTCCTCCACCAACTCGACGAACACAGCTCCACGGCAGAGATGAGTGGCTACTTCTTCGTCTTCGGGCTCGGTCTCGGCCTGGTCATGCAGGTCCTGGTCCTGATCGTCCAGAACGCCGTCTCCTACGAGGATCTCGGCGTCGCCACCTCCGGCGCGACCTTCTTCCGGTCCATCGGGGCCTCGTTCGGCGTCGCCATCTTCGGAACGGTCTTCGCCGGCCGCCTCGGGGACAAACTCACCGACGCCTTCCGCGGCACCCAACTCCCGCCCGGCGTCTCGGCCGACACCCTGAAGGCCGACCCACGCGGGATCGCCGAACTCCCGGCCGCCCTGCGCCCGCCCGCGCTGGACGCCTACGCGTCGTCCATCACCGACGTCTTCCTCTACGCCGCCCCCGTCGCCCTCCTCGGCTTCGTCCTGGCCTGGTTCCTCAAGGAGGACAGACTGCGCGCCTCGGTGACCGCACCCGACGTCACCGAGACCCTCGCCAGCAACCCGGTCCAGCGGTCCTCCTACGACGAGGTGTGCCGGTCCCTGTCGGTGCTCGGCAGCCGTGAGGGGCGGCGTGAGATCTATCGGACGATCACGGAGAAGGCTGGGTATGACTTGTTGCCTGCGGCGAGTTGGCTGCTGTTGCGGACCAGGAAGTACGGCTGGACGGAACCGGCCGTCCTCGCCGAGCGCACCGACATTCCCCTGACCGTCATCATCGCGGCCGCACGGCAGGTCGAGGAACGTCGGCTTGCTGTGCGGGAGGGGTTGGACCTTGTTCTCACGGAGCAGGGGCGTGAGGTTGCCGAACAGTTGTCGCGGGCACGGGAGGAGTCCCTGAGCGAGTTGCTGGGCGACTGGTGGGGGGCGGAGCGGCCTACGGACCTGGTGCAGTTGGTGAAGGAGCTGAACGACGAGCTTTGTGGGTCGGATGGGGAGCAGCCGCGCAATGGGGCAGTGGCGCGGTTTAGTTGAGGGTTTTGCGGAACCAGTGTTCGGCGTAGGGGTCGGTGTTGTGGCGGGCGGATTCCTTGTAGCCGAGGCGGGTGTAGAGGGTGCGGGCCTCTATTAGGTCGGAGCGGGTGTCCAGGATCATGTGGGTGGCGCCCAGGGCTCGGGCCTCGTCCTCCGCTGCGGATACCAGGAGGGGTGCGCCGCCCTTGCCTCGCATCTCCTCGTAGAGGTACACCCGGGTCAGTTCGGCTGTCGTCGCGTCCAGTAGGCGTACGCCCGCGCTGCCGGCCGGGGCGCCGTCGTAGCGTGCGATCAGCAACTGGCCGCTGGGCGGGGTGAGTTCGGCGCCCGTCTTCGCGGCGATCTCGCGTTCCAGTTCGGCCGGGTCCGTGCGGTGGCCCTCGTGGAGGAGGTACCAGCGGTCGCTGACCTCCGTGTAGTACGCCCGCCAGAGCGCGGCGGCTACGGGGGAGTCGAAGGGCTCCGGGGCGATGGTCCAGGGCATGAACGACATTCTCGGGAGTCCGGCCACCTCGTCCGCAACTGGATATGCCGTTTGAGGTCGGGCTTTCGGGCAACCCGGATTTCTAACCGACCCTGCACGAGGGTTGGTTGGGTCGAGAACCCCGGAAGGCATTCATGTCCACAGGCGTGATCATCGTTTTGATCCTGATCGTGATCGGGGCAGCCGTTGTCGTTGTCGCGGCCGTTCCGACCCTGCGTGCCCGCGTCCCCCGTGTTCCGCAGGGCGGCGCGGGTCTGAAGAGGCGCTTCGGGCCCGAGTACGAACGGGCCGTGGCCCGGCACGACGGCGACGCGAAGGCGGCGGAGCGTGAACTCGCCGAGCGCGTCGAACGCCACGGTGCCCTGCGCGAACGGCCGTTGGAGCCCGCCGAGCGCCGCCGCTTCGAGGCCCGCTGGACCGCGGCCCAGGAGCACTTCGTCGAGTCGCCCAGGGAGGCCGTCTCCGAGGCGGACCGACTCCTCGCCGAGCTGGCCGGGGTGCGCGGCTTCCCGGACGGCGGACAGTACGACGAGCAGCTCGCCGCGCTTTCCGTGCACCACGCGGACCACGTGCACGGCTACCGGCGCGTGCACCGCGTCGCACGCGCGCGTGTCGGCAGCGCCCAGGAGGGAGCCAAGGCCGCGCCCGGCACGGAGGAGATGCGGACGGCCATGGTCGAGGCCCGCGCCCTCTTCCTGGACCTGGTGGGCACCGCCCCCAAGACCTTTGCCAAGGCAGCCCCGGCAACCGCTCCCAAGGCAGCCCCAGAGGCCGCCCCCAAGGAAAACGGCCGTCGGCCCGCTCGGACGGCCGGCGACGACAGCGAGCAACCCGCCCGTACCGACGGCGCCGGCCGGCTGCCGTGGGCGTTCACCAGGCGTCAGACGAAGGGGAATTGACCGGCATGGGCATCGACACAGCGCTTCTCCCCAGCGAGGAGCACGACAAGCTCTCGCAGCGGCTTCAGCACGCGGTCAGTGGATTCGTGGACGGGCCCCGCGCCGCCGTGGAGGAGGCCGACCAAGTACTTCAGGAGGTCACCGCACGTTTCTCCGACGCGGTCAACCGGCGCCGCAGTGTCCTGCGCGGGTCCTGGCGGCCCACCGACGGGACCAATGCCGAGGGCGACGGCGAGGGCGAGGGCGACAGCCGGGGCGAGACTGCGGCCTCCGCCGGCGGCGACACGGAACAGCTCCGCCTGGCCCTGCGGGACTACCGCGAGCTGACCGAGCGACTTCTGCGCCTCTGACCCCCGGTACGCGCCCTACCCGGCCGCCGTCCTGCGCTCCCGCCACTCGCGTACGACCTCTTCGACGTCGTACGGCTTCTTGCCCAGCGGGGGGCCGGGCGGCGGTTTGAACATCATCTCGCTGATCTTCGCGTTGATCTCGGTGATGATCCGCCGGACGATCCGCTCCGAGGGGGCCGCGTACGCCGCGGTCAGGGCGTCCTCGGCCTCCTTGCGCAGGGCCAGCGCCGGGGGCAGGACGGACAGGCCCTCGCGGGCCATCTTCCGCTTGATCCACCAGAGTTCGTCGTACGTCGTCGTGTCGGCGTCGGCCGGCAGCGGCTTGCCCGCGCCGGGCAGGTGCTCGAACTCGCCGCGTGCCTCCGCGTCGCGGATCTGCTTGTCGACCCAGGACTCGAACGGGACACCAGGTGGCTTTCGCTCGGTCATGAACCCATTGTGCCGGACGCGATAACGCCGGGCGATTTAGGATGCCGCCCGGTGGCGCCAACCGGGCCGCCGGGCAAGGACCTTGCAGAAGGAGCGCACGTGCTCGAACTCACCATGGCTACCGTCTCCGGGACGGAAGCAGGCGCCACGGCCGGGATGCTCATGGCCGACGCGCCCAGCGACCCGGGAGCCGTGCTCAGGGTGGGCCGGGACAAGGCCGTGTGCCGTCTCGCGTCACCCGACGACTGGCTGTTCGTCTCGCGGGTCCACCTGGAGTTCCTGTGCGGACCGGACGGCATCTGGCAGGTGACCTGGCTGCGCGGCTCGCTGCCCGAGCCGTCCTCCGAGGTCCGGCTGGTGGTGGGCGAGTACGCCCAGCCCGTGCCCTACGGCGGCACGGTGCGGCTGCCCAGGGGCGGCGCCGGCGAACTCGTCATCCAGGACCGCACCGGCCCGCGCAGCGTCAACGTCGGCTTCTACCACGAGGAGTAGTGCCCAGGAGTAGCGCCTTCGGCGTCCGGTGGCCCTACGCCAGCACTCGCGCCAGCGCGAAACCGTCGTAGCCCTTGCTGCCCACCGTCTGGATCGCCGTGCCGCTCAGGCGCGGGTGCTCGGCGATCAGTTCGAGCGCGGCCCGGGTGCCGCGCACGCTCGGGTCGGTGCTCGTGGGGTCGGTCACCCGGCCGCCGCGTACGACGTTGTCGACGACGATCAGGCTGCCCACGCGGGTGAGCTTGAGGGCCCATTCCACGTAGTGCGGGTTGTTGACCTTGTCGGCGTCGATGAAGACCAGGTCGAAGGGGGCCGGGTTCTCGTCGGCCAGCTTGGGCAGCGACTCCAGGGCCGGGCCGACGCGCACCTCGGTGATGCGGTCGAGGCCGGCGCGGGCGAGGTTGCGGCGGGCGACCTCGGCGTGGGTGGCGTCGTACTCCAGCGAGATGAGGCGGCCGTCCTCGGGGAGGGCGCGGCCCAGCCAGATGGTGCTGTATCCGGCGAGCGTGCCGATCTCCAGGATCGTGCGGGCGCCCTGGATCTGGGCGAGGAGCTGGAGCAGCTTGCCCTGGTTCGCCGCGACGTTGATGTGGGGCATGCCGACCGCGTCGGCGTCGCGCAGCGAGGCTTCGAGCGCCTCGTCTTCCGGGGAGAGCAGGGCGGTGAAGTAGTCGTCGACGTCGTCCCAGAGCTGCGACTCGCTCATCGAGGCTATGCCTTTCGTATGCCTAGTTAGTGCTTCTAACTAGTTCCGCTAACGAATATAGTCGCGTGCCGGTTCCCATGTCAGCTTCCATTCTCCCCCTCGTCGGCGGTTTTCAGCCGATCGGAGGAGGCGGCTGGGTCGGTCGTGGAGGGAAGCGCGTGCGCTTGGCGTGTGCGGCCCGCCGCCGTCGCCGTACGACCAGCAGGGCGGTGGCCGTCGCGAACGCGGCCGGTCCGCCGGCGACCGTCAGCATCCATGCCGGGATGCCCATCGCCTTGGTCAGCCGGTCCTCGTAGATCACCTGCTGGAAGGGCGTGTCCTGGGCGGCCTGAACCAGTTCGTGGTCGGCGGAGATGTTCCCGGGGGACGGGAACTCCTGGAGGACGGACGTCAGGAACGGTGTGCCCTCCGCCAGCTCGGCCAGCGCGCCCGAGGTCGCGGTGACCCGGCCCGCGAAGGCGACCCGGGGGCGCTCGCCGCCGATCGCGGAGCTCGGCTCCATGCGGTGGGCGGCCAGGATGTACAGGCCGAGCGACTGCGGTGTGGCGGCCGGCCGGGACAGGCGCATCGGGTAGACGGGCGTGTCGGCGGCGAAGGTGAGGTGGAGCGGGTCGAGGGTGCCGCTCAGGGCGGTGCCGGCGGTCTCGGGGGCGAGGCGCAGGGCGACGTACTCCCAGCGCTGGGCGACGTAGGGCCGTAGCGCCACCGTCAGGCGGGACGGGAGGGTGAAGCCGTTGGTGTTGAGCCAGTCGCGGAGGGCGCCCGGGTCGGTGGCGGTCAGCTGGGCCACGTCGAAGGGGCCCAGGCGCTGGCGGCCGACGACGTCCACGCCACCCTGCGGGGGCCGTGGTGGCGCGTCGGCGTTGTCGCCCGTGACGAGCGGCCAGTCCCCGTCCTGGGGCCAGAAGTGGTACCGCTCGCGGTGTACGGGCGCGGTGGCGGCGGCGAGCTCGTCGAAGAGTGCCGGATCGCCCAGCCGTACGGTCGCGCGGCTCGGCACCGGCATGACCCACGCGGCCCGCTCGGCGTCCCCCTCGACGGTCAGGCTCGTCACGATCTGCTCCTGCCGGCCGTCCCAGCGGACGACGGACACCTCGCGGTCCACCCCGACCCGCTGCCCGGTGTCGGGCACCAGCGCCCCGCAGCCGCACGCGTAGGCGGGCGCCACCAGCGAGCCGAGCTGGAGGGCGAGCAGGGTCAGGACGACGATCGCGGTACGCGCGCGTGCCCATCTCCGCAGTAACCGGACCATTCTTGTGAAGCCCCTTTCATGGCGCGTCGACAGGCACTCAGACGGTACGGCGGAACGGGAGGTTCCGTTGCCCTGTCACCGTGGAGATACGGAGCGTCGCGAGGGGCGTGCGAGCAGGTATGGCCGTCACTGAGCGGAATCTCCTCATCGCGATGTGATCCAAGTCGCGTCCAACGGAGGCGAGGCAACCTCTTGCGCACTATCGTCATCCGGACAAAAGGAGAGAGGACGTCAGGTGAACCGGGGGTTGCCTGCGTCTCTCCCGGGGGTGGTGCGGGCCGCATAGGCTTCGCAAAGGGACCTCGCGCGCGTGACGCGTGGGACGAACGGGGCGGGAGGCCGACGAGGCGTGGCGAACGTGGAGCACAGCGGACGACCGGCGGGAGTCTTCGGAACGACCGGAGCGACGGCCGCCGGCACGGCCAGGGCACGCCTGCGCGCGGCACGCGTCGCCCTGTGGGCCGTCGCCGCGATCCTCGCCGTACGACAGGTGACCGTCGTCCTCAGCACCCCGCGCGGGGAGCGGCTGACCGATCTGGAGACCTGGGTCGGTCCCAACGGCGTCCTGCACGTCAAGGGCTCGCTGTACGACTCGACGCGGTTCACCGGCACCCCCTTCGGCGGGCTCGTCCTCAAGCCGCTCACCAGGTCCGCGGAACAGGCCCTCGGCTGGGGCTGGACCTTCGGCACCCTGCTCCTGGTCGTCGCGCTCGGCCTCGTGGCCGCCCGTGCCCTGCCCAAGCCCGTGACCCGCCGCGCCTCGCTGCTCGCCGCGCCCGTCGCGATCAGCCTGCTCATGCTGTCGCTGCCGGTCCGCAACACGCTCTGGCTCGGCCAGACCAGCATCATCCCGGTCCTGCTCGTCCTCCTGGGCTGTTTCACGGTACGAGGGGAGCGGACGAGCGGCCTGCTGATCGGCGTCGCGGCGGCCCTCCAGCCGACCGTGCTGCTCTTCGCCCCCCTCCTCTGGTTCACCGGCCGCCACCGGGCCGCCGCCTCCACCGGCCTCACCTTCGCCGCGTGCACGGTGCTCGCCTGGGCCGCGATGCCGCACGACTCGTACACCTACTGGGTCCACCACATGGCGGGCGTGGGGCTGGGCGGCAAGGCCGACGACCTGGCCAACCAGTCCCTGCACGGTGCGCTGCTGCGGCTGGGCCTCGAAGGCCCTCTGGAGATCGGCCTGTTCTTCGTCCTGGGGGCGGCCGTGGCGACGCTCGGCGTGCGCCGGGCGGTGCGTTACGCGCGCGACGGACAACTGCTCCTCGCGGTCGCGATCACCGGCTGCGCCGCGATCGTGGTCTCCCCGACGACCTGGCAGCACCAGTTGCTGTGGATCCTGCTCGCGGTCGTGGGCCGGGTCGGCAAGCGAGCCTCGGACCGGATGGTGTGGCCGGTCGCCGTCGTCATCGTGATGACCCTGCCGGCGAAGATGATGCTGCCGAACATGGCGGCGGTGTACCCGCTCAGGGACAACGTGGTGCTCCTCGCGGCGCTGCTGGCCGCCACAGTCGTACCGTTCCTGCCACGCGAGTCGCCCTACTACCGGTCACCGATCCCGACCGAGTACGCCGAACCGGTCCCGGCACGCTGGAAGCGAGTCCCGCTCCTCCCGTTCCTGCGCAGGGTCCTGACCCGCCCGAACCTCCTCCTGGAACTGCTGCTGATCCGCGTGACGTACGCCGCGTACCAGAAGGTCAGACTCGCGGCGACCGGCGGCAGCAGCGCGGAGGGCCGGGCCACCGCCGAACGCCACGGCGACCAGATCCTGGACCTGGAGCGGTGGCTGCACATGGACATCGAGCAGTGGGCCAACCACGCGGTGGTGAAGGTCGACTGGCTCCGGAACTTCTTCGACTTCTACTACGAGTCCTTCCACTTCGTGGTCCCGCTGAGCGTGCTGGCGGTGCTGTATGTGCGCCGCCCGGTGGACTACCGCTGGGCGCGGGCGTCCCTCGGCCTGACGACACTCCTCGCCCTGGTCGGCTTCTGGCTCTACCCGCTCGCGCCGCCGCGCCTGATGCCGGGCCTGGGAGTCATCGACACCGTGCACGGCGTCCAGGACTTCACCAAGCCGGACTACGGCACGCTCACGGCCCTGACCAACCAGTACGCGGCGATGCCGTCGCTGCACTTCGGCTGGTCGCTGTGGTGCGGGGTCGTGATCGCGATCATCGCGCCCAAGTGGTGGATGAAGGCCCTGGGCCTGCTGCACCCCCTCTTCACGGCCTCGGCGATCGTGGCGACCGGCAACCACTGGGTGCTCGACGCGGTGGGCGGGGCGGTGGTGGTCGGCGCGGGCTTCGGGCTGGCGTATCTGTTCCAGGGGCCGCGCGCGAAGGGTGTGGTGGGGGTTGCGGTCAGTGGGGAGCGGGAGCCGGTGAAGGCCTCCGCTCCGGGCTGACCGGCCCGTCCATCGTCCATCGGGTGAGGTCTGTGATGGGAGCCTTTGGGCCGGCGAGCGAGAAGGAAACCGCAGGTCGGGGTGGACGGGGCGTGGCCCAGAGGTTCCAGTCACCCCCACTGGCATGACGGATGGGGAACCCGTCGACCGGCTGTCGATCGGCGATTCAACCCGCGTCGATCGGCAGCGCTCACTGTTGTCGTCGCCGGGCCCTGGTTCCCGGCGAGGACCCGTCGAACACAAGGAATGCGCGACCGTGACTGGTGTAGTGAGCTCGAAGCCGGATGTCCACGACATGGTGGTGGTGCACCGCAGTTTCCGTCAATCGTGTGCGGAATTGCCGGATTTGGTGCGTGGATTGCCGACCGGTGACACCGCGCGGGCCGCGCTGGTCGTCGACTCGGTGCGGCTCATGCTCAGTGGCCTGGACGCCCACCACCGCAGCGAGGACGAATTCCTCTGGCCCCGGCTCGAAAAGCGGATGGCGGAGGAGGCCGAGGTGATCGCGCGCATGGAGGCGCAACACCATCGGATCGAGGAGCTGGTCGCGCAGGTGACGGGCGTGCTGGACGAGCTGGCCGTCAATCCCCGGCGGGCCCTCTGTGAGCAGGTGGCAGTACAACTCACCGAACTGGGATCGGTGTTGAACGCGCACATGGACGAGGAGGAGAACCTCATTCTGCCGTTGGCCGCCGAGCATCTGACCATCGCGGAATGGGAGGAGCTCGGGCAGCTCAGCCTGGCGAAGATGGACAAGCAGTATCTGCTGCGCGCCTTCAGCGCGTTGCTGGCGGTGGCGACTCCCGAAGAGCGGCGAACGCTTCTCGCCAAGGCGCCGCTGCCCGCGCGTCTCATGTGGAGCCTGTTCGGGCGGCGCTCGTACGCCCGCCTGCGGGTTCGCCTGTATGGAGCGTCAGCGGGATGACCGGCGGAACCGTATAGCTCGACAAGCGTCCGCCGAGCCCGTTCGGACGGCCAGTTAAACTCTGCCGCGTGGTGACAGCGGTGGAAGGGTTCGGGTTTCGGCTGCTGGGGCCGCTGAGTGGCCGGCATGACGGGCTTGAGCTGGAGCTGGGCAGCCCGTTGCAGCGTGCGGTACTGGTGCGGCTGCTGCTCGGGGAAGGACGCCAGTGCGGGCTCGACCACTTCATCGACGCGCTGTGGGAACAGCCACCCGGTAACGCGGTGCGCTCTGTGCAGACGTACGTCTATCGCATCCGAATCATGCTGGGCGATGATCGTTCCCGGCTGGAATCCACGCCGGGCGGATACCGGCTCGATATTCCGGAGCAGGCGGTCGACGCCCTGCGTTTCGAGCGACTCGTACGTGAGGGCGAGGAACTGCGCGCCGCGCGGGAGACCGGCCCCGCCCTGCGTGCGTTCGACGCCGCGCTGGCGTTGTGGTCCGGGGAGCCGCTGTCCGGAGTGCCTGGCCCCTATGCGCACCGGCATCGCCGACGGTTCGCCGATCTGCGACTTAATGCCCAGGTGGCGCAGTTGGAGTGTGCCAATGAACTGGGTGAGCACGCGCGCGTGGCGACGGAACTGTCCGCGCTGATCGCCGACCATCCGCTGCGGGAGGACTTGTACTCACTGCGTATGCGCGCGTTGCAGAACGCCGGGCGGGCGGCGGAAGCGCTGGCGGTCTACGCCGTGGCCCGCGAGACCATGGCGGCCGAACTGGGCATGGATCCGGGGCCGGAGCTGCGTGAGTTGCAGGCACGGATCCTCCGCGGCGACGAGCCTGTTCCTGTTCCTGACCCCGTTTCCGTCCCTGTCGACTCGCATCCAGGTGAATCGGTATCAGCGGCAATCGGCGCTCGCCCGCAGCAACTCCCCCCGGCACCGGGCGACTTCGTCGGCCGGGAACGGCTGCAGGAGCGTGTCCACATCGCGCTGCGGCCCAGTACGGAAGCGGTCGCGCTCGCCGTGCTCAGCGGTATCGGCGGCGTGGGGAAGACCGCGCTCGCGTTGCGCGTCGCCCACCGGATCCGTGGCGACTATCCGGACGGGCAGCTCTATGTGGACCTGCGGGGTGACGGCGACCAACCCGCCGATCCCGCAGACGTGTTGGTCGATTTCCTGCTCGCACTCGGCATGCCCGCCGCCGAGATCCCCGCGACCCGCACCGCCCGCGCCGGGGCGTATCGAACCTTGACCGCTGATCGCCGGATTCTGGTGCTCCTGGACAACGCGTTCGACACCGCTCAGGTGACGCCGCTGCTCCCGGGCACACCGGGCAACGCCGCGCTGATCACGAGTCGGCACCGGTCGCTCGTACCGCCGGGCGCACCGCGTTTCGAGGTGCCGGTGCCCGACAAGGGGGAGGCGGTGGTCATGCTGGGCCGGTTCACCGGCGATGCCCAGATCGCCGCCGCCCCGGAACTCGCGCTCGAACTGGTCAGCGCTTGCGGGCAGTTGCCGTTGGCGTTGCGCATCATCGGTGCCCGTGCGGCGGCTCGTCCCGGACGGGGGCTCGGTGCGCAGTTGCAGCGACTGCGCACCGAGGAGCACCGGCTCGACGAGTTGCGTGCCGGAGGCGTGTCGGTGGAGGCCACCTTCCAGGTCGGATACCGGGCTCTCGCCCCCGCGCAGGCACGGGCCATGCGCCTGTGCGCGCTGCTCGATGCCGCCGATTTCCCGGTCGCGGTCGCGGCCGTACTGCTCGAACAGCCCGAGCACGAAACCGAGGACCAGCTTGAGTATCTGGTGGAAGCCGGTCTGCTCGAACCGCATTCGGCCGACCGTTACCGCTTCCACGATCTGGTACGGGCGTTCGCCGCCCGTCGTGCCGAGCGCGAGGATCCCGTCGCGGAGCGCGAGGCGGCGCTGCTGCGGTTGGCGGTGTTCCTCCGTGCCACCCTGCTGCAGGCCATGAGTGCGACCGAGCAAGCCGGCTCGCTGGGCACGCACATGCCCGCCGCGCATCAGCCCGGACTGCGGTTCGCCGACGCCGACGCGGCGCGTACCTGGCTGCTGGCCGAGCACACACTGTTGATCTCGGTGCTCGCCCGGGTGCTGCGCGACATCCCCGACGCTTCGGAGATCGTCGTCAATTCACTGTCGGTGATCGCGTTGAGCGGACTCTTCGCCGGGCCCGCGCATCAGCGGGAACTGGAACGGATCACGGATCAGGCGGTCGCGATGGCCGGCCTGGGCGACGACTCGGCGTGGCGGGCGCATGCCTGGCATGTGCGTGCCTGGCTCGCCTTCATCCGCGGTGATCTGACAGCGGCGGAATCCGACCTCCGCGAGGCGATCCGGCGTGAACGCGCCGGCGCCGACACGCTGGCACTTTTCATGTCCACTCGGCTGCTGGCGGTCGTACTGGCGGATCAGGGCCGGGATGCGGAGGCCGTCGAGTACTTCGCCGAGTCGGAAGCCGTCGCCGGCGCGGAGGACGATCCGAACAGTCCGGCCTACTTCCTCCACGAGGTGGGTCGCTTGTTCACCACGCTGAGCTCGGACCTGGCCGAGGTGAACATCGCCGCGGCACAGCATGTCTACGACGTGAGCGACCACCTGCGGGAGCACGCGGCGAAGCAGCACTGAGTCCGCACCGCCGCCGACAATGTATTGCCCTCACGCATCGCCTTCACGCGCCGTCGATCGGATGTCGATCAGCGCTCGGCACAGTGATCCGACTCGGCCGGTATCGAGCCGGCCCGCAGGAAGGACGCTGAGGACACTGATGCAGATCGGAATCGGACTCCCCAACCAGGTGCGCGACCTACACGCCCCCGTCCTCCCGAAATGGGCGGCGCGAGGGGAGGAACTGGGTTTCAGCAGCCTTGCGACGAACGGCCGTATCGCCTACCCCGGTGTCATGGACACCGTCGCACTGGCCGCGGCAGCCGGCGCGACGAGCAGAATCGGGTTGATCAGCACGGTGCTGCTGGGACCGGTATGGCCTGCGGCCCTGCTGGCCAAGGAGGCCGCGGGCATCGATGGCGTCTCCGGCGGCCGGCTCACCCTCGGCCTGGGCGTCGGCACCCCCGAGCGCACCGACGACTTCGTGGCCGACGGCCACGGTCACCGCGGCCGTGGACGCCGACTCGACGCCGACATCGAGATCTACCGCCAGGTCTGGAACGGCAAGCCCCTTGGCGGCGACAACCCCGCGGTGCCCGCCGGAACCCGCGAAATCCCGCTGCTGTTCGGCGCCTTCGCCCCCGCCGCGTACGCCCGCATGGCACGACTGGGACAGGGCTACGTCGGCCCCGCGATCCCGGCCCGGATGGCGGCCGGCGTCTTCCAACAGGCCCGCGACGCCTGGCAGCGCGCCGACCGCGCCGGCGCACCGCGACTGGTCGCGGTGTCCTACTTCGCCTTCGGCGACCCGGACGCGGCCCGGGCCAATGTGCACGACTACTACTCCAGTCTCGGCGCCGAAAACGCCGCCGCCATGGCCTCCGGGGTGGAGTCCACCGCCGAGTCGCTGCGCGAGACGGTGAAGATCTACGCCGATCTCGGCGTCGACGAGCTGATATTCAACCCGGCCACCGCCGACCTCGAAGAGGTCGATCGCCTTGCCGAGGCGGTGCTGTAGGCAGTGTTGTAGGCGGTGCTTTGGGGAGTGGGGGTCGTCTGTCGAGGGTCCCGGCACGGATCAGGCGATAATGATCGCTAGATCCTGTGTGTGTTGCTTGGGGAGGTCTTGTGAGTCCGAGTCCGCGCGAGGTGTTTCTCCGGCTTGTTCATGGGGTCGCCGGCGGGAACTTCGACGAGTTGCCTGACCTGTACGGCGAGTTCACCGATGTCCGGCATCCGATGGCGACGCCGGAGTCCAAGCCGTTGACGAGTCGGCGCGCCCTCCAGGAGCACTTCACCGTGCCGCCGGAAGTTCGGGAGTCCTTGCCGAAGAGGCGGGTCGTCGATGTCGTCGTGCACGAGACCGCCGATCCTGAAGTGATCGTCGCCGAGTTCGGCTATGAGTTCACTTTGCCGGACGACTCCATGGCCAAGGTGCCCTGCGTCTTCGTCATGCGTGTCCGGGACGGTCAGATCATCGACCCGATCCGCACGTACACGGCACGCGGAGACCTTGACCGCCTCATCGCGTCGTTGCGGAAGGACGCTCCCTAAGGTCCTGGCCTCTCGCTCTCACTCGCAGCAGCGACAAGGGCCGCTACGGCTGCGGAGTGATCGCCCGGTTCGCCCGGCCGGTCATGAGCTGTCGCCCGGCGACGCCGAAGACGTACCCCACGGCGAGCAGGGCGGCGAACTCCGCGAGCGGGAGCAGCACGAAGCCACCGCTCGCGTCGTCGACCAGGAACCCCGCGAGACAGAGCGCCGCGCCCGCCTGGAGCACGGTGACGGCGGCAAGGCTGGCCGCCGTCACCTGGCCCGGCAGCCGCTTCGTCACGCGGGTGGAAGCGAGTACGACGGCACACCAGGCCAGCCCTGTCACTGCCACGAACGCGACCGCGTAGAACACCCCGCCCGGGCCCGCGAGTCCGCAGTCGTCGTCGAGATTCCGACCGTCCGCCTGGTTGAACTGACACATCCCCCTCGCGAACTGGGTGACGAGCCAGGCGAGCGCGCAGATCGCGAGACACTCCAGGAGAATCACGGCTGCCGCGAGGCGACGGTGGACGATGCTCATGCGCGAACAGTGCCAGAGGTCGTGCCGATCATGGGAGGGGTGAGTCGCGGCATCCGGAGAAGGACCGACTGTGGCCCTGAGAACTGGCCCCTGGGATGCGGTTGTTGCCGCGACCGGGCCTCGGCATGATGGATGCCGCATGCCGTGAATCGACGCTGACCGTCGCCTCTCCGTGAGAGGCTCAGCCGGGATTCATGTCGCGATATAGCGTTGGTCTTCCACTCGCGCCGCTGCCCGCGTTGCGCGGAAACGTTCGACAGGACCAGGACGGAAGCATGTCGGGAGAGATTTCGCCCACCGGGAAGCGCTCCGGCCCCGGCTCGTCGCCCGAGCTGCGAGCCTCTCACGCGGACCGGGACCGGGTGGTGGATGTACTGCGTATCGCGGCGGGGGACGGCTTGCTGACCGCGGACGAGTTGGACGAACGTCTGGAGGCCGCCCTGACGGCGCGGACTCTGAGCGAACTGACCGTGCTCACCGCTGACCTGCCGCCCGTAGCCACGGTCGGCGGGACCGGAGCGGAGGCCAAGGACCTGGTTCGGATCGAACAGGTCCACAGCGGCGCGGTCGAACGCGTGGGGCGCTGGGTGGTACCGCGAAGGCTGGAGCTCGCGGTGACGTACTGCGAGGTGACGCTTGACTTCACCGACGCGGTGATCACGCACGACACCTTGCGGATCGACGTGGGCATGACGGGGAAGACCCTGACGCTGGTCACGAGGCCGGGCATCGTGGTCGATACCGATGGTCTGCAGCTGGTACACAGCAGGGTCAAGTACCGTCAGACTCCGACGAATCCAGATACGCCTGTCACCTTGCGAGTGGAGCTGGTCGGTCAGAAGGCCCACGGCCGCGTGGTGGTGCGGCCCCCGCGTCGGACATTCGCGCAATGGCTGCTGCGCAGGCCCACGTCCCTTTCTGCAGGCGCTTGATTCCGCGCCGCTAGCGGGCGATGGCCTTGCCCAGCTGTCTGTCGTCGGCGGCTTCGACCAGCTCGTTGTCAGTAGGTGACGATGATCCGGCGTGCCGGGCCGTCCACCCGGATTCGTCCTCCGACGGGGACGACGAGTTGCGGGTCGGTGTGGCCGAGGTCGACGTCGAACACCGCCATGGTGTCGGGGGCGTACTGCTGGAGAGCCCGTAGGACGGCCTCCCGCTGTTGCCGGCGGTAGTCCGCCTTCTCTTGGGTGCTGAGCGGGTTCTCGAACGACCAGCTCTTGGCCCTGCCCATCAGCAGCGCGGGGAACTGTTGCAGCAGCCCTCGTTCGCCCATGTTCCGAAGGATCCGGTAGACCTCTTCGGCGCGTGGCATTTCCTCGGAGGTCTCCAGGAACAACACGTTGTCGGCGTAGGCCTCAACCGGTTGCACGGCGCGGTCAGCCATCAGCAGCCAGGAGATGATCTCCAGGTTGCCGCCCCAGGTGATGCCTTCGACCACCCGGTCGCCGTTGTGCCAGGACCAGCCGTCGACGGGTTCCATTTCCGGTTCGGACTCGAAGGTGTGCGGGTCATCCCACGGGCGGTTGACGTCCCCGTAGGTGCTCGACGAGGTGAGCTCGTACTCACCTGAGGTGAACAACGCCGACCGGAGGGAGTCCTCGGTCATCGGGTGCATCGCGCCGGGCCGTCCGAGCTCGACCATCACTGAGCCGCCGTGATAGCTGACGATGCCCAGGTTCCGCAGGAACAGCAGCAGGTTGGTGTTGTCGCTGTAGCCGAAGAACGGCTTGGTGTTGGCGCGGAGGAGAGCCTGGTCGAGGTGCGGGAGGACGGTGATCTGGTCGTCGCCGCCGATGCTGGCGATCACCGCCTTGATGCCGGGGTCTGCAAAGGCCGCGTGGATGTCGGCGGCCCGTTCCTCGGGCGTGGCACCCATCTTCCGGGTCGTCGGATATTCGACTGCCTTCAGCCCAAAGTCTTCCAGGAGTCTGCGCAGCCCCAATTCGTAGGGCAGAGGGAAGAGACCGGGCAGACCGGAGGAGGGGGACAGCACCGCGACCCGGTCTCCGGGGCGGGGCTTGGCGGGATAGCGGGGATCAGCCATCTGATGATCGTAGGAGGCGGTGGCCTGACGCCCCAGGGAATATTCCGGTGCTCGTTGACGGCACAGAGCACCCCGCCACGCCAGCAACAGCCGTCCGAGACGGGACATCTGTCGAGTTCATGTGGGCTGTCCCGTGACCACGAACACCCCCATCGGCGCCCCGTGTTCCATCCGTGGCGAGGGCCGTGCCGGTCGATGCCTCGCCATCCGCGACTCCAAGAACCCCGCCGGGCCGGTGCTCTCCTTCCGGCCCGACGCGTTTCGTCGCTTCGTTGCCTGGAGCGGTGCTAGGCCTGCGCTCTGACACCCCCTGCCTTCGCCTCCCGGCGGGATCTCCATTCCCTCCACTCCTTGCGGAAGAAGTGGATGCGCAGGGCCGCGACCGCCAGGAACAGCAGGCCGATGCCGCCCCTTTGCCAGCCTCCTACCGTGGCGAACCAGTAGAGGCCCAGGCCGGCGAAGAAGAGGCTGACGGCGATGATCAGCGGGTCGCGGATGTAGAAGGGCAGGACGCGGAGGATTACGTTGATCAGCATCGGGCAAGTTGATCAGGCCGCGTCAACTTCCGCTGTGGCGGAGGCCATAGTTCCGGCCACTGTGCGAGCCCCGCAGGCTCTACAGCCGCTGGATGATCGTCCCCGTGGCCAGCCCGCCGCCCGCGCACATCGTCACCAGCGCGAACTCCTTGTCCGTGCGCTCCAGTTCGTGCAGTGCCGTCGTGATCAGGCGGGCGCCCGTCGAGCCCACCGGATGGCCGAGTGCGATCGCGCCGCCGTTGACGTTGACCTTCTCCAGGTCCTGTTCGAAGACCTGGGCCCAGCTCAACACCACGGATGCGAAGGCCTCGTTGATCTCGACGAGGTCGATGTCCTTCAGCGACATGCCCGCCTTGCCGAGCACCGCCCGCGTGGCGTCGATCGGGCCGTCGAGGTGGAAGTGGGGGTCCGCACCCACCAGCGCCTGGGCGACTATCCGTGCCCTCGGTCGTAGCTTCAGCGCTCGCGCCATCCGCTTCGACGCCCACATGATCGCCGCCGCGCCGTCGCTGATCTGCGACGAGTTGCCCGCCGTATGGATCGCCGTCGGCATCACCGGCTTCAGCTTCGCCAGTACCTCCATCGATGTGTCGCGCAGGCCCTCGTCGCGGTCGACGAGGCGCCACATGCCGTGGCCGGCGCGCTGTTCGTCCTCCGTCGTGGGGACCTGGACGGCGAACGTCTCCCTCTTGAACCGTTCCTCCGACCAGGCGATCGCGGCCCGTTCCTGCGAGATGAGGCCGAGGGAGTCGACGTTCTCGCGTGTCAGGCCCCGAAGTCGCGCGATGCGCTCCGCCGCCTCGAACTGGTTGGGAAGGTCCACGTTCGCCTCGTCGGGGAACGGCTTCCCCGGGCCGTGCTTCGACCCCGACCCCAGCGGCACCCGCGACATCGCCTCGACACCGCAGCTGATGCCCACGTCGATCACGCCCGCCGCGACCATGTTGGCCACCATGTGCGAGGCCTGCTGCGAGGAGCCGCACTGGCAGTCGACCGTCGTCGCCGCCGTCTCGTACGGCAGGCCCATGGTCAGCCAGGCCGTGCGCGCGGGGTTCATCGACTGCTCGCCGGCGTGGGTCACCGTGCCGCCGACGATCTGTTCGACCGCGTCGGCGGGCATGCCGGTGCGGCCGAGGAGTTCACGGTAGGTCTCGCCCAGGAGATAGGCGGGATGCAGGTTGGCGAGCGCTCCGCCGCGCTTGCCGATGGGGGTGCGCACGGCTTCGACGATCACGGGTTCCGCGGCCATGGGGGGATCCTCTCCTCCGGTACCCGCGCGGCGCGGGGGCGTCCCGGCCGGCCCCGCCACGCTGAACTAGTACGTGTTCTAGTTCTGTCTGCAGTCTGCTGACAGGGCGTCCGCAGGCGCAAGGGTCTTGCACGCCCGGAACTCGTGATCTGCACGAATCTCGCACGCAATTCGAGGCGCCGTACCCCTTGCGACTTATAGAACCCGTTACTACCTTCACGGCAACTCACGGTTCCTGATGGACCGTCAGATAGAGACTCTCGGATAGAGACATCAGACAGCTGGAGTCGCCGTATGCCCTGTCCAGCGCTGCCCGACGGGTTCGACTTCACCGACCCCGACCTGCTGCACCACCGTGTGCCCCTGCCGGAGTTCGCCGAACTCCGCCTGGTCGAACCGGTCCGCTGGATCCCCCAGCCGCTGAACATCGCCGGCTTCCAGGACGAGGGCTACTGGGCGGTCACCCGGCACGAGGACGTCAAGTACGTCTCCGTCCACCCGGAGTTGTACTCCTCCATGCTCAACACCGCCGTCATCCGCTTCAACGACCACATCGAGCGGGACGCGATCGACGCGCAACGCCTGATCCTGCTGAACATGGACCCGCCGGAACACACCCGCGTCCGCCAGATCATCCAACGCGGCTTCACGCCCCGCTCCATCCGCGCGCTGGAGGAGCGGCTGCGCACCCGCGCCCACGCGATCGTCGAGACGGCCCGCGCCCACGACGGCCCCTTCGACTTCGTCACCCAGGTCGCCAGCGAACTGCCCCTCCAGGCCATCGCCGAGCTCATCGGCATCCCGCAGGACGACCGGTCCAAGATCTTCGACTGGTCCAACAAGATGATCTCCTACGACGACCCGGAAGTCGCGATCACCGAAGAGGTCGGCCAGCAGTCGGCCGCCGAACTCATCGCCTACGCCATGAACATGGCCGCCGACCGCAAGCAGTGCCCGGCGAAGGACATCGTCAGCACGCTGGTCGCGGCGGAGGACGAAGGCAACCTGGGCTCCGACGAGTTCGGCTTCTTCGTGCTCATGCTGGCCGTCGCCGGCAACGAGACCACCCGCAACGCCATCACCCACGGCATGCACGCCTTCCTCACCCATCCCGAGCAGTGGGAGCTGTACAAGGCGGAGCGTCCCGCCACCGCCGCCGAGGAGATCGTGCGCTGGGCCACCCCGGTCAACTCCTTCCAGCGCACGGCCACTCAGGACACCGAACTGGGCGGCAAGCTCATCAGGAAGGGTGACCGGGTCGGTATCTTCTACGCCTCCGCGAATCACGATCCCGCGGTGTTCGACGACCCCGACACCTTCGACATCACCCGCGATCCCAACCCCCACCTCGGCTTCGGCGGGGGAGGCCCGCACTACTGCCTCGGCAAGTCCCTTGCCGTCCTGGAGATCGACCTGATCTTCAACGCCATCGCCGACGCGATGCCGTCCCTGCGACTGGTGGGTGAGCCCCGGCGCCTGCGTTCGGCGTGGATCAACGGAGTCAAGGAACTCCAGGTCACCGCCGACTAGTTGACCGGCATCCAGTTGCTCGGGCCGGCGGCCTCCCGGCGCCGCCGGCCCGTCCCGAGGGAGGCAGGAGCATCCCTCCTACGCCCCGTTCCTGCCTCCCCCGTGACGGACCTCGTCAGTGTCCGCGTCACGGGTTCAGTACGACCTTTCCGGCGACCGTGCCCGATTCGGCGAGCCGCATGGCCTCGGCGACGCGGGCGAGCGGCAGTTGGGCGGCGATCGCGGGCGTGACGTCGCCGCGCTGGAGGGCGGCGAAGAGCTGGGTCAGGTCGCTGCGCAGACGGGCCCGGAACCGGTCCTTGGCCAGGGCGCGGCCGGCCCAGACGTTGAAGAAGTAGGCGCGGCGGCGGTTGGGCAGGGCGTTCCACAGCCACATCCGGCCGAGGATCTTCAGCACGGGCAACTGCTTCGACCCCTCGTCGTCCCGGGTGGCTGCACTGCCGTACGAGACGAGGGTGCCGCCGGGTGCGAGCAGGCTCCAGGAGTCGACGACGCTGCGGCCGCCGACGTGGTCGAAGACGGCGTCCACCCCGCCGGGGGCGAGCTCGCGGACGCGGGCCGGGATGTCCTCGGTGCGGTAGTCGATCGGGGTGACGCCGAGTTCGCGCAGGGCGGCGTGGTGGCGGGCGGACGCCGTGCCGATGACCTTCACCCCGGCGGCGTGGGCGAGTTGGACCAGGACGGAGCCGACGCCGCCGTTGGCGCCGTGCACCAGGATCGTCTGGCCGGAGCGGATACGGGCCTTGCGGTGCAGCATCTGCCAGGCGGTGATGCCGTTGAGGACCACGGTCTCGGCCTCGGCCGCGCCGACCCCGGCGGGCACCTCCACCACGTCCGCCGCGTCGACGACGACGTGACTGGCCCAGCCGCCCACCTTGAGGAGCGCGGCCACCCGCTTGCCGGCCAGGCCCGCGTCGACGCCCTCGCCGGTTGTCAGCACCGTGCCGACCACGTCGTAGCCCGGAACGAACGGGAACGGCGGCTGGTCGTAGTAGCGCCCTCGCCGCATCTGCTGCTCGGCGAACGAGACGCCCGTCGCCTCCATGCGGACGACGACCTGGCCAGGTCCCGCGACGGGGACGGCTCCGTGCCGGATCTCCAGCCCGTCCGGCTCGACCTTGCCCGGCAGGACGATCTCGACGAGTGCTTCGGCGTTCATGACGGCCTCCATGAGAGTTATGTGCCTTCGTGTTCGTTAGAAGTTGTAACTCGCTCGCACTGTGACTGTCAATAACCTCAGTGAGAACCTCTAACTATCGTGAGTGAGGGCGACGAGGGTGCCGAGGAAGTGCGGAAGGGCGACCTTCACTCCCGGCCGGAGGCCGCCACGGCCAGCACCGCCACCATCGCCGCCGCGACCAGCAGCGGAACGCCCAGATTGACGTGCACCACCAGCAATGCGCCGATCAGGGCGCCCACCGCCATCGCCACCACGGAGGCCGAACGGCGGGGCGAGTGAAAGGCGGAGCCGCCGGCGAGGCGTGAGTCGGCGGCCAGGCCGGTCAGGGTCATCGTCAGGACGGTGGTCGTGAGGTCGGGCACGCCCAGCTTGCGGACGGTGGCGTTGCGCATGCCCATCGCGAAGGCGGTCACCGCGATCAGCGTGTACGTCGTGCCCCTGGCGCCCGGCGCCGCGAACGCCACGACCGCCGAGGCGCCCAGCAGAACCGCCTCGGCGGCGAGCGTGACCCGCGCCCAGGTCCGTCGCGAGCCACCTCCGAGCCGCACCGCGATCCGGCCGCCGACGACCGCGCCTGCCAGGAAGGACCCGAGGGACGTCAGTGTGTGCGTCACGGAGAAGCCGGGCGCCCCGGCGGCGGCGAAGCCCAGGACCACCACGTTGCCGGTCATGTTCGCGGTGAAGACATGACCGAGCCCCAGATAACTGACGGCGTCGATCAGCCCGCTGACCACGGTCAGCACGAGCAGAACGGGCACCAGCCGGAGTCCGCGCGCCTCGGGGTCGTAGGCCTGCGTCTTGGCGCTCATCGCCCCAGTCGACCACGGCCGGGACGCGGACACGACGAAGGCGGCGACCCCGGGGATCGGGGGTCGCCGCCTTCGCGTGTGTGGGGGCCGGATCAGTACCAGCCGTTGGCCTGCCAGAAGCTCCAGGCGCCGGTCGGGCTGCCGTAGCGGGAGTTCATGTAGTCGAGGCCCCACTCGATCTGGGTCTCGGCGCTGGTCTTCCAGTCCGAGCCGGCCGAGGCCATCTTCGAGCCGGGCAGGGCCTGGACGAGGCCGTAGGCGCCGGAGGAGGCGTTGGTGGCGTCGACGTCCCAGCCGCTCTCGTGCTCGACGATGTTGCTGAACGCCTTGTACTGGGCGGCGTCCGGGATCATCTTCTGCGCGATCGCCTTCGCCTCGGAGGCCGAGGCGACGGAGGTCGCGGCCTGGGCCGGGGCGGCCGTCAGGGCCATGCCGACGGCGGCGGTGGCCACGACGGCGGTGGTGAGGGCCTTCTTCGGGGAGGCGACGCTGCGGAGGATGGTGGAGACGGACACGGAGAACCTATTTCTTCGGGGACAGGGCGGTCGCCGTATGTCTGGGACATGCGGCGGCGCCGAGGCCCGTGGGGGCTCGTCGGCGCCGTGCGACTGCTCCAGAGAAACAAACCGGCGGCCCGTCCGCAATGACCCCTTTTACTAGTTGTGGTCGCATGAGGGGCAAAAGTCCCACGTGTGACGTGGCTCTCAAGCCGCAGGTCAGAGGCTGTTTAGTTGTGCACATGCCATGTGTTTGCGCTACTACTCCCCTTCGTAAGTGACTCACGTCATGTGGGGTGGTTCACGGCTCCAGTAACGGCCGGTGCGTCGCCCCTCACGCAGAGGGTGCGTCGAACGTGACCGGCGTCTCGAACGCCGCCCGCCGCGTGGCCCGGCGCAGCGCCTTCAGGACCGTCGGGCCGAGGAGGAGGGTGAGTACGACGGTCACCACGGCCCGGCCCAGGTCCCAGCCCAGCGAGGTCGCCAGGCAGTACGCGAGGAAGCGGGCCAGGTTGGCGGGGACCTCGGCGTGCGGGTCGAAGGCGATGTTCGAGGCGAGGGCGCCCATGAAGGGCCAGCCCGCCAGGTTCATCACCGTGCCGTAGGCGAAGGCGGCCAGAAATCCGTACGCGGCGAGGAGCGCGACCTCGGCGCGGCCGCGCAGCCTGTCCAGGCCCGGGAGCAGGCCCGCGCCCATCGTGAACCAGCCCATCGCCAGCATCTGGAACGGCAGCCAGGGCCCCACCCCGCCCGTCAGCAGCGCCGACGCGAACATCGTGACCGAGCCGAGCACGAAACCGAAGCCCGCGCCGAGCACGCGCCCGCTCAGGATCAGCAGGAAGAACATCGGCTCGATCCCCGCCGTCCCCGCGCCGAGCGGCCGCAGCGCCGCCCCCGTCGCGGCCAGCACGCCCAGCGTCGCGACCGCCTTGGGGCCCAGCCCCGACTCCGAGATCGTCGCCGCCACGACGGCCACCAGCAGGATTAGCAGACCCGCGAAGAGCCACGGGGCGTCTTGTGCGTGTGCGCTCACCGTGGAGGTGGGCGGCGCGAGGAAGGGCCAGCCGAGCGAGGCCACGCCGACCGTGCTCACCAGGGCGAGTGTCGCTATGGAGCGGGGGCCCAGGCGGACCGCGCGGGTCATGAGAGCGCCTGCCTCACCTGGGCGACCGTGAGCCACGGCAGCGGGGCCAGGATCTTGGCCACCTGCGGGGCGAAGGACGGTGACGAGACGACCACCTCGGCCGTCGGACCGTCGGCGATCACCTCACCCTCCGCGAGGAGGACGACCCGGTGGGCGAGCTCGGCGGCCAGCTCCACGTCGTGCGTGGCCAGGACCACGGCATGCCCCTCCGCCGCGAGGCCGCGCAGGACGGTGACCAGACGGGCCTTCGCCGCGTAGTCCAGGCCACGGGTCGGTTCGTCCAGGAGGAGCAGGGGAGGGCGTGCCGTCAGTACGACCGCCAGGGCGAGCGTGAGGCGCTGGCCCTCGGAGAGGTCGCGGGGGTGGATGCCGTCGGTGATGCCCGGGAGCAGCTCCGACACCAGCTCGCGGCAGCTGCCGGGGGCCGCGCCCGCGTCGTCGTCGGCTGCCGCGCACTCGGCGGCGACCGTGTCGGCGTACAGGAGATCGCGGGGTTCCTGCGGGACGAGACCGACACGGCGTACGAGGTCACGCGGGCGCGTCCTGTGGGGTGCGGCGCCGCCCACCCGGACGGTTCCGGCGGAGGGTTCGACGAGGCCGACCAGCGCGCCCAACAGGGTTGATTTTCCAGCGCCGTTGCGGCCCATCAGGGCGATCGTCTCGCCGGAGGAGACGGTGAGGTCGACGTGACGGAGCGCCTGGACGCGGTCGCGGCGGACGGCGAGGGAGCGGACTGCGGCTGTTTGTACGGGAGTTGGGGGCGGCCCGGCGATCGCCGGGGATTGCCGTGGCAGCCGTTCCCGCAGGTCCACCGCCCGTCGGCGCGCGTCCCGGACCGTCAGGGGCAGCGGGGACCAGCCCGCCAGCCGGCCCAGGCCCACCACCGGCGGATACACCGGCGATACGGCCATCACCTCGGCCGGCGTGCCCAGCACCGGTGCCGCTCCCGGGCCGGGGAGGAGGGCGACCTGGTCGGCGTACTGGATGACGCGTTCCAGGCGGTGTTCGGCCATGAGAACCGTCGTGCCGAGGTCGTGGACGAGGCGCTGGAGGACGGCGAGGACCTCCTCCGCCGCGGCCGGGTCGAGCGCGGAGGTGGGTTCGTCGAGGACCAGGACCCTGGGATGCGGGGTGAGGACCGAGCCGATCGCGACCCGCTGCTGCTGCCCGCCGGAGAGGGTGGCGATCGGGCGGTCACGCAGGTCGGCGAGGCCCAGGAGGTCGAGGGTCTCCTCCACGCGGCGCCGCATCACTTCGGGTGGCAGTCCCAACGACTCCATGCCGTAGGCGAGTTCGTCCTCGACGGTGTCCGTGACGAAGTGGGAGAGCGGATCCTGGCCCACCGTGCCCACCACGTCGGCCAGTTCACGCGGCTTGTGCGTACGGGTGTCCCGGCCGGCCACCGTGACGCGGCCGCGCAGGGTGCCGCCGGTGAAGTGCGGCACGAGCCCGCTCACCGCACCGAGAACGGTCGACTTGCCGACCCCCGACGGGCCGACCAGCAGCACGAGTTCACCCTCCGGGACGGTGAAGTCCACGCCCTGGACGGCGGGTTGAGCCGCTCCGTCGTACGTCACGGAGACATCCTCGAAGCGGATCACGACGGCTCCTTTGCGGGGGCGGGGACGACGAACGCGGGGAGCAGGCCCAGGAGTACGGCGGCCATGGGCCAGAGCGGGAGGGTGGGCGAAGTCGGGGGAACCACCCCGGGGTTCAGTGCCGCCGGGTCGGCGGACGCGGCGAGCGTGAGCAGCGCGGCGACGGCGGCGCCGGACGCCGTGACCAGCCAGGCGCGGACGTCCCAGGGGTCCGGACGGTAGCGCGTGCGCAGCGAACGGCGGCCTCCCAGCCGGAGTCCGGCCAGCGCCGCGACCACTCCGGCGAGCAGCAGCGGCAGGCCGTACGTGCCGCCTTCGGCTGTCAGCAGCCCGTACGTTCCCGCGCAGACGCCGAGCAGGCCGCCGAGCGTGAGGGCGGTGGTCGTACGGCGGACGGTGGCCGGGACATCGGCTGTACGGCCGTATCCGCGCGCGTCCATCGCGGCGGCGAGGGCGACCGAACGCTCCAACGCGCCCTCCAGGACCGGGAGTCCTACGTGCAGCAGACCCCGGATGCCCCGGTCGGGGCGGCCACGCAGACGGCGGGCGGCGCGCAGGCGCTGGACGTCGGCGATGAGATTCGGCGCGAAGGTGAGGGCCACGACCACCGCGACGCCGGTCTCGTACAGGGCTGCCGGGAGGGACTTGAGGAGACGGGCCGGGTTGGCGAGGGCGTTCGCGGCGCCCACGCAGATGAGGAGAGTGGCCAGTTTGAGGCCGTCGTAGAGGGACTTGAGGAGGCCCTCCGTGGTGACCTTGCCGCCCAGGCGGATGCCCTGGGCCCAGGTGGGGAGGGGGAGTTCGGGGAGGGTGACGATCACGTGGGTGCCGGGGATGGGGGAGCCGAGGACGACGGTGAAGAGGAGACGGATGGCGAGGACGGCGAGGGCGAGCTTGAAGAAGGCGGCGTAGGAGTGGGACCAGGGGGTGGGGGTGCGGTGGGTCGCCACGACATAGGCGGAAGTGGCGATGAGGAGGGTGAGGAGGAGGGGGTTGGTGGTGTGGGTGGCGGCGGTGCCCAGACCGAGGGACCAGAGCCACCAGGCGCCGGGGTGGAGGGCGGACCTAGGACGCATGTCGGCGCCGTCGGGTCTGCCATACGGCTGCCGCGCCCAGGAGAGCCACCACAACTGCTCCAGCGAGCAGGCCTATTGACGGACCGTCACTCATCGACTTCTTCTCCTGCTCCTCCGCCGTCACCTGCTCCCCGCAGCCCGACTCCGGGTACCCCGCGATCGCGCACAGCAGGGCGTTGGTGTCGTAGCGCAGTGGCTTCGCCACCGTGGCCAGGGCTTCTGCCGTAGTCGCGTCGGGTGGGACGAGGGCGCAGGCCGTACGACCGTCGGGTGGGGTTTCGCCGGACGGGGCGTCGGCCGTCGTACCGAAGTCGATGACCAGCGCCACCCGCTTCCTGCCGTCCCGCGCCGGAGTCTTCGCGCAGATCGTCGCGAAGTCCGCCGTGCCGCGTGGCTGCGCCGCGTCGCCGGAGTCCTCGCTCACCGAGAAGCGGAGGCCCTGGACGTCGCCGTCGGAGGGGCGGGCGGTCGACGGGCCCTGGGTGGCGTACGTCCAGGCGCTGCCGTCCCGCTCCCAGAAGGACCAGTAGCGGTAACCGGCGGCCTGAGCCTGGCCCGTGAACCCCACCAGGAGGGTCACCGCGGCCAGCAGCAGCGCGGCGGCACGGCGTCGGATCACGGCTGCTGCCTCTTGTTGCGGCCGCTGATCAGGAAGCCGACGCCGATACCGGCGACGAGACCGACGCCGACGATGTACCAGACGCTGTTGCCGGACTTCTCGCCGCTCTCCTCAGCGGCCACCGTCTGCGGGGTCGGCCCGGTCGCGTTGAGCTGCTGCACGAGGTCGGCGCCGCCGAAGTCGCGCGGGTCGGTGCCGGTGGCGTGGGCGGCGAAGATCAGCGCGGCGTAGGCGGCGGGGCCGCTCTGCTTCGCCCAGGCTGCGGAGTTCTTCTCCAGCCACGCCAGGGGTTTCTTCGCCTGCGCGGCCCCGCCCTGTGCGGCGAGCGCGACGACGGCGTCGGCGGTGTTGCCGTAGTCGGGCTGGTCGTCGGCCCCGGCGAGGGGCGCGACCACGTAGCCGTCCTTCGCGACCGCCTTCGCCAGATAGGAGGCACCGTTGGCGGCGGCCTGCTGCGGAGCCGGATAGCCACCGTCGACGCAGACCGCCGGGTCGGCCGCCTTACCGGGCTCCACGACCAGCCCCTCGCCGAGCGCGCCGACGACACCGGCCGCGGTGGCGTCCGCGTTCGCGTTGGGAGCGAGTTCGCCGTCCTTGTCCGGCTGGTAGGCGAAGGCGCCCGGGTCGTCGCCCTTGCAGGGGAGGACGAGCTTCTGCAGGGCGTCGTACGGAGACTGACCGTCCTTGAGGACCTCCCCCGCCTTCTCTCCTACGGCGGCCAGCGCCCCGATGACGACGGAAGTCGAGTTGGTGTCACTCGCCCCGCCCGCGTTGTAGCCCCAGCCGCCGTCCGTGTTCTGCACGGACTTCAGCCAGGCGACCGCCGTGCCGGTCTCGGTGTCGTGCCCGCCGAGCGCGGCGAGGGCCTGGACGGCGGCGCCCGTGCTGTTGGTGTCGACCATGAGCTTGGCGTCGCAGGCCGTGGTGGGGTCGGCGCGGAAGGCGGCGAACGCCCCGTTCTCGCACTGCTGCCCGGTCAGCCAGTCCACGGCCTCGGCGGCGGGCTTCACACCCACGGTGTCCTGCGCGAGCAGGGCCAGCGACTGGCGCCAGACGCCGTCGTACGTCGGGTCGGTGGTGCCGTACAACCCGGAGGGGATCGCGACGGACGGCGACGGTGACGGACTGGCGGCGACGGCGGGCGCGGCTGCCCCGATCACGACACTGGCGGCCAGAACCGCGGCGCTGCGGCGGACGTTCATGATCGGCGGATGCCTTCCCCTGCGGGGAGCCGGGCGCAGCACAGGGGACACCCCCGGGCGGCTCGGCTCCGTATGCCTCGACGGTGCCGCACACCGACGGACGGCCGATGTGCCTGAGCCGGTCACGTTCGCGCGGGGCAGTCCGGCTCACAGCGTGGGCTGCTCACGGTTGCGGGTCAGCGCCGGAATTACACCGGCTTCCCCCCGTACGGGTGTGATGACGACCTGGCCACTGTACCGGCCCGTAACTGGGAGCCTGAGGGCCGCCTGTGAAGTGACGGGTAGGTTCGGGCCCATGGGGATCACGGGGAGACTGATCGGCTCGGGCCGTGCGGCCGACGTGTACGAGATCGACGAGGCGTGGGTGCTGCGCCGCAACCGGGAGGACTGGGGGGACGCGCTCGCCGAGGGCGCGGTGATGGAGCACGTGCGCGGACACGGCTACCCCGTGCCCCAGGCGCGGCTCGACGACTCCTCGCGGACCGAGCTGGTGATGCGGCGGCTGACCGGATCGACGATGCTGTCGGCATTCGTCGCGGGCCGGATCGACGCGCGCGAGGCGGGGGAGGTGCTGGCCACTCTGCTACGACGGCTGCACGCGATCCCCGCCCGCAGCGGCACCGCCACCCATTCTGACCGGATCCTCCACCTGGACCTGCACCCGGACAACGTGATGCTGACGCCCGACGGCCCCTACGTGATCGACTGGTCCAACACGGAGGAGGGCGCCCCGGCCCTGGACTGGGGCATGTCGGCCGTGATCCTCGCCCAGGTCGCCGTCGCCGACGAACCGCTCGCCGACCCCGCCCACACCATGCTGACGGCCCTCCTCACCGACCCGTCCGACCTCACGGAGGAAGGCCTCGCGGAGGCACGACGCCGACGGGCCGCCCAGCCGACGATGACCCGCCGCGAGGTCGAACTCCTTGGTGATGCGGAGGAGTTGATCCGGTCGCTCGCGTTCTAGACAGTGGGCGTCGGTCCACCGAAGGCCAGGTGCAGGACCCGGGTTTCCAGCTGCCAGGTGCCGTTCACACCGCCACGTACGTCACCGGCTCGCTCCCCGTCACCGACTCCGCCCGCCCCAGCTTCACCAGCCGGCGCAGATGGGCCTCGGCCTCCGAGACGGCGATGTTCCTTGAGCCGTACGGGATTTCGGACCAGGGGCGGTTCCACTCCATGCGCTCGGCGACCTGCCAGGCGGTGAGCGGGGTGGTCAGCAGGGCGTGGAGTCCGGTGAGGCGCTCTTCGTGGTGGTCGAGCAACTCCCGTACGCGGCCGGGTGCGTCGGTGAACGTGTGCTTGTGGGCCGGCAGGACCTCGGCCGGGGTGAGCAGGGCGACGCGTTCCAGGGAGGCGAGGTAGTCGCCGAGGGGGTCGGCGACGGTGGCGTCGTCGGGATCCTCGTACAGTCCGATGTGCGGGGTGATGGAGGGGAGCAGGTGGTCGCCGGAGAACAGGCGGCCGTTGCCCGGGAGTTGGGCCGGGTGGGCTTCCTCCAGGTGGAGGCAGACGTGGCCGGGGGTGTGGCCGGGGGTCCAGATCGCGCGCAGGCGGCGGCCGGGGAGGTCGACGAGTTCGCCGGGGACGATCTCGCGGTCGGGGAGCGCGGGGGCGAGGCCGGGCAGGGTGCGGGGGCGGGCGTTGCGCATCGGGGCGATGTGCTCCTCGGGTGCGCCGGCGGCCTCCAACTTCGCCGTCATGAACGCGAACCAGCGGCTCGGTTCGGTGCTGCGGGCCCGCCGCACGATCGAGATGTCGGCCGCGTGCATGGCGATCCACGCGCCGGACGCGTCCCGCACCTTGGCGGACAGGCCGTGGTGGTCGGGGTGGTGGTGGGTGATGACGACGCCGTGGGTCTCGCCGACCGACGTACCGCACGCCGTCAGCCCTTCCGCGAGCGTGTCCCAGGAGGTCGGGTCGTCCCAGCCGGTGTCGATGAGCACCGGACCCCGGTCGGTGTCGACGACGTACACCAGCGTGTATCCAAGGGGGTTGTCCGGGATGGGGACCCTGATGGACCGTATGCCTCCGCCGTGATCGGACGTGTGCACCGCCATGGGCTCCCCAATCGCCGCAGTCCGGTCGCCACCGTCCGGCCACTATAACTAGAACGGGTTTCGACGGTAGCCCAAGTCACCTGTACGACGGGTGAGGGTGCGTTGAAGTGGTGTCAGGTCCGTGGACTCCTCCGAGTGGAACTGGTATCAGTTCCACTATCTGATGGTGCGTCAGTAAGTAGTTCCGGGGAGGCAGTCGCCATGACCGAGCTCGTGGAACACGGACAGCTGTTCATCGGCGGGGAGTTGACGGACCCCCTGGGCAAGGACGTCATCGAGGTGATCTCCCCGCACACCGAGGAGGTCATCGGACGCGTGCCGCACGCCTCGACGGCCGACGTGGACCGGGCCGTCGCCGCCGCCCGCAAGGCCTTCGACGAGGGACCCTGGCCGCGGATGACCCTCGACGAGCGGATCGAGGTGGTCACCCGGATCAAGGACGCGATCGCCGTACGCCACGAGGAGATCGCCCGCGTCATCTCCTCCGAGAACGGGTCGCCGTACTCCTGGAGCGTCCTCGCACAGGCCCTCGGCGCGATGATGGTGTGGGACGCGGCGATCACGGTCGCGCGGAACTTCACCTACGAGGAGACACGCGACGGAGTCCTCGGCAGGATCCTCGTGCGCCGCGAGCCGGTCGGGGTGGTAGCGGCCGTAGTCCCCTGGAACGTCCCCCAGTTCGTCGCCGCCGCCAAGCTCGCGCCCGCGCTGCTCACCGGCTGCACGGTCGTGCTCAAGCCGTCGCCCGAGTCGCCCCTCGACGCGTACATCCTCGCGGAGATCACCCGGGAGGCCGGGCTGCCCGAGGGCGTCCTGTCGATCCTCCCCGCCGACCGCGAGGTCAGCGAGTATCTCGTCGGGCACCCCGGCATCGACAAGGTCTCCTTCACCGGGTCCGTCGCGGCCGGCAAGCGCGTGATGGAGGTCGCCTCGCGCAATCTCACGCGCGTGACACTGGAGTTGGGCGGCAAGTCGGCGGCGGTCGTCCTGCCGGACGCGGACATCACGACCTCCGTCCCCGGCATCGTCTCCGCGGCCTGGATGAACAACGGGCAGGCGTGCGTGGCCCAGACCCGCATCCTGGTACCGCGCTCGCGCTACGACGAGTTCGCGGACGCGTTCGCGCAGGCCGCGAGTGCCCTCGTGGTGGGCGACCCGCTGGACGCCGCGACCCAGGTCGGCCCCCTGGTCGCCAAACGCCAGCAGCAGCGCAACCTCGACTACATCCGCATCGGCCAGGAGGAAGGCGCCAAAATCCTTACGGGAGGCGGGCGTCCGGCGGGCCTGGACCGAGGCTGGTACGTCGAACCGACCCTCTTCGGCGACGTGGACAACTCCATGCGGATAGCCAGGGAGGAGATCTTCGGCCCGGTGATCTGCCTGCTCCCCTACGGCGACGAGACCGAGGCCGTGAAGATCGCGAACGACTCCGACTACGGGCTCAGCGGCAGCGTGTGGACGGCCGACGTCGCCCACGGCATCGACATCGCACGCCAGGTCCGTACGGGCACGTACTCGGTCAACACCTTCAGTCTCGACATGCTCGGCCCGTTCGGCGGCTACAAGAACTCGGGTCTTGGCCGGGAGTTCGGGCCGGAGGGATACGGCGAGTTTCTGGAACACAAGATGATCCACCTCCCGGCGGGCTGGGAGGCGTAGAGCATGGGCGACCGCTGGCAGGTCGAGGTCGACCGCTCCATCTGCATCGGCTCCTCCCAGTGTGTCCACCGCGCCCCGGACGGCTTCCACCTGGACGCGGGCCGCCAGTCCCACCCGGTCGACCCGGAGACGGACGCCAACGAAAAGATCCTGGAGGCCGCGGAGAACTGCCCGGTCGAGGCCATCATGATCACGCTGCTGGGGAGCGGCGAGCCGGTTTTCCCGCCTGAGGAGTAAAAAAGTCCCCTTTCGGGGGTTCCATATTGCACTGGGCGTTCTATTCTGTTATTGGCCTACGGGACGAGTGAGGGAGTCCGACCGGAGTAGCCGACTTTGGCGAGACGCTTCGGCATCCGCCGGGGCCGACGTCGACGGTCGGGCTGAGAGGCCGGAAGGCAGTAGTCGGGCCGGAAGGCGACCCCCGTCACCTGATCCGGACCATGCCGGCGAAGGGAACCCGTCTCGTAGGTCTTCGTCATGCGCCCAGCCGCGCTGCCTCTATCGCGACTGCCTCTATCGCGCGTCCGGATCCGTCAGGTCGATCAACCGGCACACCGTCTCGATGTCGATCTTGACCTGGGCGATGGAGGCGCGGCCCGAGAGCCAGGTGATCAGGGCCGAGTGCCAGGTGTGCTCGATGACGCGGACCGCGGAGAGCTGCTCGGGGGTGGGGCGGTCCAGGCCCATCGCGTCGAGGATGATCACCGTCGTCTGGCGGGAGACCTGGTCGACCTCGGGGGAGACGCTGCGGTCCGCGAAGGTCAGGGCCCGGACCATCGCGTCGGCGAGGTGCGGCTCGCGCTGGAGGGCGCGGAAGGCCCGCATCAGGGTCTCCGCGACCCGATCGGCCGCCGAATCCCCGGTCGGCGGCTTCTTCCGCAGGGCGCCGTGCATGTGCTCCAGCTGGTCCTGCATCGTGGCGACCAACAGATGGATCTTGGACGGGAAGTAGCGGTAGAGGGTGCCGAGAGCGACCTGCGAGGACTCCGCGACCTCACGCATCTGCACCGCGTCGAAACCACCCCGGCTGGCCAGCTGCGCGCTCGCGTGCAGGATGCGCCGGCGGCGCGCCTCCTGCCGCTCCGTGAGGGGCGGAGTCGAGGCTCGCGCGGTACTGGCTTCCACCTTGGCTTCCGCAGGCATGGGTCCCGTTCCGTGGTCCGTGACAGTCGGTGAGGGCGAGTGATCAGACAGCATGGCAGGGCCTTCTGCCGTGGCGCGAATCACCTGATCCACCACTCACAGCACTGCTACCTGCCGGTAGATTCAGAGCCTCCTGAACGATCAAGTCTGAAACTTGTTCTAGATTACCGTGGCGGCGTAATGTCGCGGGAAAGTGAAGCGAGAAGGGGGCCCGGAGTGACCGCTGAGGCCAGCGAGGCGGGTCCCCAGGGGGAAACCGCCGCCGACGGCGGGCGACCGCTCGACATCGCGCTCCTCACCTATAAAGGGAACCCGTTCTGCGGCGGCCAGGGCGTCTACGTCCGCCACCTCTCCCGCGAACTCGTCCGCCTCGGCCACCGTGTCGAGGTCATCGGCTCCCAGCCCTACCCCGTCCTCGACGAGGGCTACGACGGCCTCACCCTCACCGAGCTGCCGAGCCTGGACCTCTACCGGCAGCCGGACCCCTTCCGCACCCCGGGCCGCGGCGAGTACCGCGACTGGATCGACGCCCTCGAAGTCGCGACGATGTGGACCGGCGGCTTCCCCGAGCCCCTGACCTTCTCGCTCCGCGCCCGCCGCCATCTCCGCGCCCGGCGCGGCCACTTCGACGTCGTGCACGACAACCAGACCCTGGGCTACGGCCTGTTGGGCGACGTCGGCGCGCCCCTGGTCACCACGATCCACCACCCCATCACCGTCGACCGGCAGTTGGAGCTGGACGCGGCCGAGGGCCTGCGCCGCAAGGCGTCCGTCCGCCGCTGGTACGGCTTCACCCGCATGCAGAAGCGAGTGGCCCGCCGCCTGCCGTCAGTCCTCACCGTCTCCGGCACCTCCCGCCAGGAGATCATCGACCACCTGGGCGTCCGCTCGGACCGCCTCCACGTCGTCCACATCGGCGCCGACACCGACCTCTTCTCACCGGATCCGTCGGTGCCGCGCGTACCGGGCCGCATCGTTACGACGTCCAGCGCGGACGTTCCGCTGAAGGGCCTCGTCCATCTCATCGAGGCGCTGGCGAAGGTACGTACCGAACACCCCGCCGCCCACCTCGTCGTCGTAGGAAAGCGCCCCGCCGAGGGCCCCGTCGCGCAGGCCGTCGAGCGCTACGAACTCTCCGGCGCCGTCGAGTTCGTCAAGGGCATCACCGACGCCGAACTGGTCGATCTGGTCCGCTCGGCGGAAGTCGCCTGCGTGCCCTCCCTGTACGAGGGCTTCTCCCTCCCGGCGGCCGAGGCGATGGCAACGCAGACCCCGCTGGTCGCCACGACAGGCGGCGCGATCCCCGAGGTCGCCGGCCGCGACGGAGAGACCTGCGTCGCCGTACCCCCGGGAGACGCGGGCGCGTTGGCCACCGGCCTCAGCCGCCTCCTCTCCGACCCGGAGCTGCGCCTCCGCCTCGGCACGGCGGGCCGCGAGCGAGTCCTACGCCACTTCACCTGGGCCCGAGCGGCCGAGGGAACGGTAGCCCACTACCGTGAGGCCATCGCCCGCTCCGCGGCAGCCCCGTTGAGCCGCTCCGCGCCCACGCCACCCGGCCGCTCCGCGGCCTCACAAGACGCAGGCCTCATCCCCGTGACCTCAGTAGAAACCCCCGATCGCGAAGGAAGGGCCACGTGCTGACCGTCGACTTCTCCCGGTTCCCGCTCGCCCCGGGCGACCGCGTCCTGGACCTCGGCTGCGGTGCCGGCCGGCACGCGTTCGAGTGCTACCGGCGCGGCGCCCAGGTCGTGGCGCTGGACCAGAACGGCGAGGAGATCCGCGAGGTCGCGAAGTGGTTCGCGGCGATGAAGGAGGCGGGGGAGGCCCCGGAGGGCGCGACCGCCACCGCGATGGAGGGCGACGCGCTCGCGCTGCCCTTCCCCGACGAGTCCTTCGATGTCGTCATCATCTCCGAGGTGATGGAGCACATCCCCGACGACAAGGGCGTACTCGCCGAGATGGTACGGGTGTTGAAGCCCGGCGGCCGGATCGCCATCACCGTCCCGCGCTACGGCCCCGAGAAGGTCTGCTGGAGCCTCTCCGACGCCTACCACGAGGTCGAGGGCGGCCACATCCGCATCTACAAGGCGGACGAACTGCTGGCGAAGATCAGGGAAGCCGGCCTCAAGCCCTACGGCACCCATCACGCCCACGCCCTGCACTCCCCGTACTGGTGGCTGAAGTGCGCGTTCGGCGTCGACAACGACAAGGCGCTGCCGGTGCGGGCGTACCACAAGCTCCTGGTCTGGGACATCATGAAGAAACCGCTGGCCACCCGGGTCGCCGAACAGGCGCTGAACCCGCTGATCGGCAAGAGCTTCGTGGCCTACGCGACCAAGCCGCATCTGCCCCAGCTCTCCAAGGACTCCGAGGTGGCCGCCAAGTGACCACCCCCCGGACAGAACACCTCGTCCTGCCCGGGGTCCTCACCGCCGAGCAGGCCGCCGCGACCGTCGCCGGCATCCTCGCCGTGCAGCGGGAGGACGGCGCGATCCCGTGGTTCCGGGGGCATCACCTCGACCCGTGGGACCACACCGAGGCCGCGATGGCCCTGGACGCGGCCGGCGAACACGAGGCCGCCGAGCGGGCGTACCTGTGGCTGGCGGCCCATCAGAACGAGGACGGGTCCTGGTACGCGGCCTACGCCGACGGCGACTTCGACGCCGTCACCGACCGGGGGCGCGAGACGAACTTCGTCGCCTACATAGCCGTAGGCGTGTGGCACCACTACCTGGCGACCGGGGACGACACCTTCCTGGACCGCATGTGGCCGACGGTCTACGCGGCGATCGAGTGCGTGCTGCTCCTGCAGCAGCCGGGCGGGCAGATCGGCTGGAAGCGGGAGGACGACGGCTCCCAGACCGCCGACGCGCTGCTCACCGGCTGCTCCTCGATCCACCACGCGCTGCGCTGTGCGCTCGCGATCGCCGAGCAGCGTGAAGAGCCGCAGCCGGACTGGGAGTTGGCGGTCGGTGCGCTTCGGCACGCGATACGCCGGCACCCCGAGCGGTTCCTCGACAAGGACCGCTACTCGATGGACTGGTACTACCCGGTGCTGGGCGGCGCGTTGACCGGCGCGGAGGCCAAGTCCCGGGTGGAGCAGGGCTGGAGCCGCTTCGTCGTGCCCGGTCTCGGGGTGCGCTGTGTCGTCCCCAACGCATGGGTGACGGGCGGCGAGTCGGCCGAACTCGCCCTGGCCCTGTGGGTGTTGGGCGAGTCCGACCGGGCGCTCGACATTCTCCAGTCGATCCAGCATCTGCGGGACGCGGAGAGCGGCCTGTACTGGACGGGCTATGTCTTCGACGACAAGGCCATCTGGCCTCGGGAGCTGACCACTTGGACGGCGGGCTCCCTGCTGCTGGCCGTGGCCGCGCTGGGCGGCGACGAGGCCACCTGCGCGGTCTTCGGCGGCGAACACCTCCCGAGGGGACTGGACACGGACTGCTGCGGCTGAGCGCGCCGGTGAGCTCAGGGCGGGCTTCAGAGTGTGCTCAGTGCTTGCCGATCCGGCCGGCGATGGCGTGCCCCACCAACAGGTACACGACCGCCGCGAGGCCGTACCCGCAGACGACCCGCGCCCATGCCTCGTCGAACGTGAACAGGTCATGGGACCAGCCGGCGAGCCAGAGGGCCGCGTCATGGATGAACTGCACGAATTCGTTCGCGCGGTTCGCGTCCAGCAAGTACATGAGGATCCACAGGCCGAGGATGCCGGCCATGATGTCCGCGATGATCGCGATGACCGACCCGGCCGAGTTCGAACCGCTGCTAGGAGACATACCTTGCGAATTGCCCTTGAACGCTGAATGAAACCCACCCCGCACCTACGTGTTGAGCTCGGCCAGTACGCGCAGGGTGTGCGGATCGGGGGCCAGGGCCAGCAGGTCGGTCACCGGCCCCTTTCGCCACGACTCCAGCCGCTCCGCGATGCGTTCACGCGGCCCGATGAGGGAGATCTCGTCGGCGAAGGCATCGGGAACGGCCAGTACGGCCTCCTCCCGCCGGCCCTCCAGGAACAGCGCCTGAATCCGCCGGGCCTCCTCCTCGTACCCCATGCGCCCCATGAGATCGGCGTGGAAGTTACGGGCGGCGTGCCCCATCCCGCCGATGTAGAAGCCGAGCATGGCCTTGACGGGCAACAGCCCTTCGGAGACGTCGTCGCAGACCTTGACGCGGGCCATGGGAGCGACGAGGAACCCGGCGGGAGCATCGGCGAGGGAGGCTTCATACACCTCACTCCGCGCGGGCGACCAGTACAGCGGCAGCCAGCCGTCCGCGATCCGGGTCGTCTGCGCGATGTTCTTCGGCCCCTCGGCGCCGAGCAGGACGGGGAGTTCGGCGCGCAGGGGATGGGTGATCGACT
Organism: Streptomyces sp. JLBG701; assembly: GCF_058544905.1. NCBI lineage: Bacteria > Bacillati > Actinomycetota > Actinomycetes > Kitasatosporales > Streptomycetaceae > Streptomyces > Streptomyces sp. JLBG701. Next base: position 3,442,509 of record NZ_CM178588.1, on the reverse strand, counting down.
TGAGCGACTTGCCGAGACCGGTGCCGTCCGCGCCGCGATAGGGGTGGGAGTGGAAGCGGCCGTCGAGCTCAACGGGCCCTTCCCGCCTGAGGACTTGCCGTACGACATCGACGTACTCCCGGGTCGCGGTCAGCGGCGACTTCGGGAACGGACGCCCGTACCAGCCCTCGACGACCTGCGGCCCGGACAGCCCGAGCCCCAGCATCATGCGCCCGCCGGAGAGATGGTCGAGGGTGAGGGCGTGCATGGCGGTGGTGGTGGGTGACCGGGCCGCCATCTGCGCAACAGCCGTACCCAGCTTGATCCTTGAGGTCTGTGCGGCGATCCAGGTGAGCGGCGTGAAGGCGTCCGATCCCCAGGACTCTGCGGTCCACACGGAGTCGTAGCCGAGCCGTTCGGCCTCCTGGGCGAGGGGCACGTGATCGGGGGAGGGGCCGCGCCCCCAGTAACCGAGTGCGAGACCGAGCCGCATACCGGCGCTCCCATCTGACGGTGTGTCAGTTATGTGCGAGGGGCTGCGACTCTACGACAACGGCCCCTCACCCGGAAGGGAGAGGGGCCGCGGTCGGCGTCGGGGGATCAGCCTCGCTGAATGCCGCTCGTGTCCTGAAGGACGCCACGGCGACCGTCCTGCGTCTGGGCGACCAGAGCCGCACCACGCTGCTCGACGGCCAGGTACCAGGTGCCCGGCGCGAGTTCGGCGATCGGCGTCGGCGAACCGTCCTCGGAGAACAGGGGGCGCGGCACCGGCACGGCGAACCAGAACGGCGAGAAGTCCGGCGCGGGCGGCTGCGGGGCCTGCGCCTGCGGCTGCGGCGCCCCGAAGGGCTGACCGGCCTGCGGCTGACCACCGTAGGGCTGACCCGGCTGCGGGGCACCCGCGCCCGGGTAGCCGTAACCACCCTGGGGCGGCTGGGCGCCGTAGGGCTGGGGCTGCGGCGGCTTGGGGGCCGGGATGAGGGCGGCCTGGAGGGCGGGGACGAGGGGGGTCGCGACGGCTGCGCCCGCCAGCGCCAGGGCGCCGATCAGGCCGAGGATGAGGCCACTGCCGGCGCCGATGTCGGCTCCGGTGTCGCTGAACGCGCCCAGCGGGTCGATGATCGACCAGAGGGAGGTCCACGCCGCGAAGATCGTCAGTGCGACACCCAACTGCCCCAGGTCGAGTCCGGCGACCTTGCGCGGCTGCGGGAGCGCGCGGGATACGACGATCAGGGCCGCCCCGATGATGCCGCCGATGTACAGGCTCATCACCAGGCCGAGGTTCTCCCAGGCATTGGGGATGTCGCCGCCGGTCTCGCTGGAGTACGTGTCGAGGAACGACGCGATGAACAGCAATACCGCTGCTCCGATCACCACGCCGTCGCCTCGAGTGAGGGAGCGGATATTCACTTCAGTCGGTCCTTCGCAGGTCGTCTCGTCATCGGCATCGCTGTCACCATGTCGCCTTCAGGCCCCGGTGTGAAGCGCGGGGGTGGCCCCTCATCGTAAAGAGGACACTATCGTCCGCCCCATCAGGGTGTCCGCCCGGATCAGCCCGCCGAGTACTACCCGTGCAGGAAACTCACGATTCCATCAGAGATCCCTTGCGCGGCTTTCTGTCGCCAGGCTCCGCTGGTCAACAGCGCCGCGTCCTTGCTGTCGCGCATGTTGCCGCACTCGATGAACACCTTGGGGACCGTTGAGAGATTGAGACCGCCGAGGTCGGTCCGCGTGACGAGTCCGGTGCCGTCGCCGACGTAGTTGGAGGGCGTACTGCCCGTGTCCCGTACGAAGTTGCCCGCGATGCGCTCGCCGAGGTCGCGGGAGGAGGTGACGATCGGCCGGGTGTCGGCACCGCCCGCGTGCACGGAGCCCGGGAGGATCACGTGGAAGCCGCGGTTGCCGGTGCCCGCGCCGTCCGCGTGGACGGAGACGACGGCGTCGGCGTGCGCGTTGTTGCCGATGCGGGCCCGCTCGTCGATGCACGGCCCCCAGGAACGGTCGCCGTCCTGCGTGAACTTCACGGTGGCGCCCTGCTTCTCCAGAATCGTGCGAATCCGCCGGGCCACGTCCAGCGTGAACCGGGCCTCCGTGTAACCGGAGTTGGTGGAGGTGCCGGTGGTGTCGCACTCCTTCGAGCCGTTGCCGATCTGCACCTTGCTGTTGATCTCGGCCGTGTGCTGGAAGTTGTTCGGGTTGTGCCCCGGGTCGATGACGACGACCTTGCCCTTGAGAGGGCCGGTGGCGGCGGGCGCGGAGGAGGTCGGCGAGGGACTCGGCTTCTCGTCGTCACCGGAGGCAGAGGCGGTGGCGGTGCCGGAGGCGGAGGCCGTCGCCGAAACCGACGCCCGCGCGGCCGCCGTACCCGACCCGCCGGACCCGTCACCGGTCCCGCCCACCGAGTCATAGACAAGCCACCCGAGTAACGCCCCCGGCACCAGCGCGGCGACAGCGACGGTCAGGGGGCCGCGGCGGGAGCGGCGGGGGCGCGGAGGATCGAAGTCAGGCCCTACGTACGACACGTCTGCGACTTTAGGGCCTGTCCGGCGGATCAGCTCGCAGACGCGGGGTCTGGCGCGCACATCTGCGGCGTTGTCGTCGGTTGCCGACGCTCCGCGTCGACGCCCTCCTCCGCCTTGCAGCTGCACGCGCCAGACCCCGCTCACCTGCGCTTATGAGGCGCCGTTTCTTCCCTGCGACCTGATCCGCCGGGCAGGCCCTAACCGCGCCCTCAGATCCCCGCCCCCGTTCGCCGCAGCACACGCAGCGAGTCCGTAGCCGAGACCTCCGTGAAGGCGCCGGAAGCGAGGGCGCGGAGGTAGACCCGATACGGGGCCTGGCCGGTGAACTCGTCCTCCGGGTCCGGAAAGACGTCGTGGATGAGGAGGAGGCCGCCCTCGCTCACGTGGGGGGCCCAGCCCTCGTAGTCGGCGTTCGCGTGCTCGTCGGTGTGGCCGCCATCGATGAAGACGAGGGCGAGGGGGGAGTTCCAGAAGGCCGCGATCTGCGGGGAACGGCCGACCAGTGCGACCACGTGGTCCTCCAGCCCGGCGCGGTGGAGCGTGCGGCGGAAGGTGGGCAGCGTGTCCATCAGGCCGAGTTCGGGGTCGACGGTCTCCGGGTCGTGGTAGTCCCAGCCCGGCTGCTGCTCCTCGCTGCCCCGGTGGTGGTCGAGAGTGAGCGCCGTGACGCCGGCTTCCCGGGCCGCGTCGGCGAGCAGGATCGCGGACCGCCCGCAGTACGTCCCGACCTCAAGGAGAGGAAGCCCCAGCCGCCCGGCCTCGACGGCCGCCGCGTAGAGGGCCAGCCCCTCACCCAAGGGCATGAACCCCTTGGCGGCCTCGAAGGCGGCCAGGACGGAGTGCTTGGGCGCGGCCGGGGTCATGAGGGTCCCTTCGGAGATACGAGCGCACGGGCGCCCCATGCTGCCGTACCCCCGGCCGATGATTCGACGGAGGGTACGGACAGTGCCCCTTTAGGGGCGCGGGGAACTGCGCGACTAGCCCCCACACACCCGCAGACAACACACAACCGACTACGCGCTAACAGTCTCTCCGGGCAACGAAAGATCCAGGTCAACAGCAGTCTCGTCACCGGCATGCGTAGCAGACGAGGCAAGCGGCCCATGGCCGGAGGCCCGCGCAGCCAACACATACGCCCCCTGCCCCGGCACCGCCAGGACATAACTCCCGTCCTCCGAGGACAACGTGGCGCCGGCCTGCCGCCCACGCCGGTCGATCAACGTGACCTTGGCCCGAGCGACCGGCTCCCCGTCGGCGGCAAGAACCCGCCCCCGGAACCCACCGAGAACCTCCGCCGCCCGCTCAAGGTTGGCGTCCTCCTCACTGCTGGCACGCAGCTGCGGCTTGGTAGCCGGCCGATTGCGAGGCAGGAAGAGAGCCATGAGCAGCCCAACCGCGACCGCACCCGTCGCGATGAGGAAGGAGACACGGAACCCGTGCATGGTCGGGATGGCAACCCCGTTCACATTGTTCGCGGTGTTCGCCAGCACCATCCCGATCACGGCGCTGGACACGGACGTACCGATGGAACGCATCAGGGTGTTGAGCCCGTTGGCCGCACCCGTCTCCGAGGCCGGCACCGCACCGACGATCAGCGCGGGCAGCGAGGAGTACGCGAGCCCGATACCCGCGCCCAGGACGACGGCGATGACGAGGGACTGCCAGGCCGCGCTCATCAGGCCGAGGCCGGCACCGTAGCCGATCGCGATGATCACCATGCCGATGATCAGGGTGACCTTGGGGCCGTACTTGGCGGAGATACGGGCGTACACGGGAGCCGTGAACATCATCGTCAGCCCGAGCGGCGCCACCAGCAGACCGGCCACCACCATCGACTGGCCGAGGCCGTACCCGGTGGCCTTCGGCAGCTGGAGGAGCTGGGGAAGGACGAGGGAGACGACGTAGAAGGAGACACCGACCATGATCGAGGCGAGGTTGGTGAAGAGGACGGCCGGGCGGGCCGTGGTGCGCAGGTCCACCAGCGGGGCCTTGAGGCGCAGCTCCATCACGCCCCACAGGACGAGGACGACGGCGGACGCGGCGAACAGGCCGAGCGTGGTGCCGGAGGTCCAGCCCCAGTCGCTGCCCTTGGTGATGGGGAGGAGGAAGAGGACGAGCCCGGCGGAGAGGCCGATCGCGCCCAGGACGTCGAAGGTGCCCTCGGCGCGCGCGGGGGACTCCGGTACGACGAGGAGGGTGAGGACGATGGAGAGGGCGCCGAGGCCGGCCGCGCCGTAGAAGAGCGCGTGCCAGTCGGCGTGCTGGGCGATGAGTGCCGCGAGCGGCAGTGCGAGTCCGCCGCCGACGCCGATCGAGGAGCTCATCAGGGCCATGGCCGAGCCGAGCTTCTCGCGGGGCAGCATGTCGCGCATCAGGCCGATGCCGAGCGGGATCGCGCCCATCGCGAAGCCCTGGAGCGTACGGCCGGCGATCATCGTGAGCAGGTCGCTGGTGAGGGCGCTGATCAGCGCGCCGACCACCATCACGGACAGGCTGAGGATCAGCATGCGCCGCTTGCCGTACAGGTCACCGAGGCGTCCCATGATCGGGGTGGCCACGGCTCCCGAGAGGAGCGTCGATGTCAGGACCCAGGTGGCGTTGCTGGGCGCGGTGTCCAGCAGCTGCGGCAGATCCTTGATGACCGGGACGAGCAGGGTCTGCATCACCGCGACAACGATGCCCGCGAAGGCGAGCACCGGCACGATGGCGCCGGACGGCCTTCGAGCGGGCTGGTCGGTCGACGTGTGCGTCATTGAGTGAGGCCTCCAGGCCGGGAAGTGACGTAAGGGGAAGTCAGATAGGTGTCAGGTGAACCCCGTACGTCCAGGCAACTATTCCGATGCTTTGGCGTACTAACGAATTCTTGACCTGCCCATGGAGATCTGATCCCCCGTCAGGTCTGGCCCGTCAGTGGAACGTGTTCTAGTCTGACCCGCCATGAAGGCCTATGTAGCCGGTGTCGGGATGACGAGGTTCGAGAAGCCCGAGACCCGGGAGTGGCAGTACTGGGACATGGTGCGGGAGGCGGGGAACGCCGCCCTCGCGGACGCGGGAATCTCCTACGGCGATGTGGAACAGGTTCCTGTCGGCTACTGCTTCCAGCCCTCGACCGCCGGCCAGCGCGCCGCGTACGAGCTCGGCCTGACCGGCATCCCCGTCTACAACGTCAACAACAACTGCGCGACCGGCTCGACCGCGCTGATGCTGGCGCGACAGCTCGTCGAGGGCGGGGCGAGCGACTGCGTGCTGGCGCTGGGCTTCGAGAAGATGAAGCGAGGCGCGTTGGGGGGAGGGGCCGACGGCGGTGACTTCGCCACCTCCCCGGTCGCCCGGCACTACGGCATCATGGCCGCCCGGCACGGCTTCGAGATGACTCCGCCCACCGCGCAGATCTTCGGCGACGCGGCCCGCGAGCACATGGAGCGGTACGGGACGACCGAGGCGCAGCTCGCCGCCGTGGCCGCCAAGAATCACCGGCACTCCGCCCATAATCCGTACGCGCAGTTCCAGGACGTGTACGAGGTGGACGACATCCTTGCCGCGCGTACCGTGCACGCGCCGCTGACCAAGCTCCAGTGCTCGCCGACCTCCGACGGGGCCGCCGCCGCGGTCGTCGTGTCCGAACGGTTCGTGGAGCGGCGGGAGTTGGGGGAGAGGAAGGTCGTGGAGATCGTCGCGCAGGCGATGACCACGGATACGGAGGAGTCGTTCGCGTCGGGGTCGTGTATCGACGTCGTCGGGCAGCCCATGTCGAGGGAGGCGGCGCGGCAGGCGTACGAGCGTGCGGGGCTCGGCATCGAGGACGTGGATGTCGTAGAGCTGCATGACTGCTTCTCCGTCAATGAGTTGCTGACCTATGAGGCGCTCGGGATGTGCGGGGTGGGGGAGTCGGGGAAGCTCGTCGAGTCGGGGGCTACGACGTATGGGGGGCGGTGGGTGGTGAATCCGTCGGGCGGGCTGATCTCCAAGGGGCATCCGCTGGGGGCCACCGGGATTGCGCAGGTTGCCGAGTTGGTGTGGCAGTTGCGGGGGGAGGCGGGGGCGCGGCAGGTGGCGGGGGCTCGGGTGGGGCTTGCGCACAACATTGGGTTGGGCGGGGCTGCGGTGGTGACGGTGTTGCGGGCGCCGCTGGGAGCGTTGTGACTAGTCCGCGGGCCGGTGGGGGCTTGTCGCGCCCACGCGGCGGAGCCGCACATCGATACAGCCCCGCGCCCCTTCCCGGGGTGTCGGCCTCGCCTGTTTTGAATATGGCGTTCTCGAAATTTGAGAGGTAGCCTCTCATCGGCGGTCTCGGATCGTCCTGGTCTCGATGAGGAGGTCACCTTGGCCGGCAGTGTGGAGGGGAAGGTCGCCGTGGTCAGCGGCGGCTCGACCGGGGTTGGTCGAGCCGTGGCGAGGCTGCTGGCCGAGAAGGGCGCGGACGTCGTCCTGCTCGCCCGGCGCGCCGACCGACTTGAAGCGGCCGCCCGGGACATGGGCGGGCTGGCCGGGTCCGTGCTGACGATTCCGACGGACGTCAGCAGCGGCAGTGCCGTCCGGGCCGCCTTCGAGCAGATCGAGGCGCGGTTCGGGCGGGTGGACATCCTGCTCAACTGCGCCGGGGTCGCCCGTATTCGCGCCATCGAGGAGACCGAGGACGAGGACATCCAGGCCTGCGTCGGCACCAACCTCATGGGCCCGATCCACACGATCCGCTCGGCCGTGCCCCTGATGCGCGCGGCGGGCGGCGGCGACATCGTCAACCTCTCGTCCGAGATCACCCTCGACCACATGCCCCTGATGTCCATGTACGCGGCCAGCAAGCACGGCCTCAACGGCTTCACCGCCGCCATGCACAGAGAGCTGCGCGCCGACGGGATCCGCGTCACCCTCGTCATCCTCGGATCGGTCGCGGACAGCGCCTTCCACGAGAACTTCAGCGTTGAGGACCGGCAGCGTGCCCACCCGGTGTGGGAGGCCGACGGTTATCTGACGAGGGTGGGCGCCATGAAGCCGCTCCTCGCCGCGACCGTCGCGCAGAGCCTCCATCAGCTGCTCGGCGCGCCGCCCGAGGTCGCGCAGGACGTCGTGCACATACGCCCGGCGGGCTGACGCGGTGAGGCGGTCGGAAAGTGGGCCACGCGGGGGGCTGGTTGCCCGTCAGGTGGCCCTGGGCGGGGCGCGGAGGGAATTTCCCCCTGCCCCCGGATAGAGGGCCAACCCCATCTCCTCCCACCCCGCCACGCGCCGGACGACGGCCTCCGCCAAGCCCCACCAACACCCGCTGACCTGGGCTTACTTGCCGCCCGCGCCTACGATTCCCGGATGGACTCGACGCATCGGCACATACGCACAGTGGACGACGTACTCGACCTCCTGGACGGCCTGTTCGCGCCGGAGAGCGACCGTTGGACGGCCGGGGCCGCGGACTGGTGGGACGGCTTCTACGCGGACCGTTCGCGGCCGGTGCCGTTCTTTGTGGAGAAGCCGGACGAGAACCTGGTGTCGTACCTCGACCGGGGGTTGATCACCGGGGGCCGGGCCCTGGACCTGGGCTGCGGACCCGGCCGCAACGCCCTGCACCTCGCGGCGAACGGCTTCGAGGTGGACGCGGTCGATCTGTCCCCGGCGGCGGTCGCCTGGGCGGAGGAACGGGCGCGGGAGTCGGGGAGCCCGGTCCGTTTCCACTGCGGGGACGCTTTCGCCCTCGCCGGCGAGGAGCTGACCGGCCCCTACGACCTGATCCACGACTCGGGCTGCTTCCACCACCTGCCACCGCACCGCCGCATCAGCTACCTCGCCCTGCTGGACCAACTCCTCGCCCCAGGCGGCCACTTCAGCCTCACCTGCTTCGCGGCCGGAGGCATGGGTTCCGAACTCCCCGACGCCGACTTCTACTCCCGCCGGCCCGGCCTGCACGGCGGCCTCGCCTACACCCCCGAGTCCCTGCGCCGGATCTTCTCGGACCTGACGGAGGTGGAACTCCGCCGTATGCACGACGAACCGGCCGAGTCGCCGTACTTCGGGGAAGACTTCCTGTGGACGGGGCTGTTCAGGGCCCTGAACAGGGCTGTTTAGGGTTGGGGCATGACGACCTCGCAGACCTACCTCTCCGAACTGTTCTCGCTGGACGGCCGGGTCGCCGTGGTGACCGGCGGCAGTTCCGGCATCGGAAGGGCCATCGCCGGGGCCCTCGCGAGGGCGGGGGCGAGCGTGGTGGTCGTAGCGCGGAAGGAGGAGCAACTGGCCGCCACGGTCGGCGAGTTGTCGGCGGACGGTTGCCGGGCGGGCTGGGTCAGCGCCGACCTGGGCACCCGCGACGGGGTGCGCGCGGCGGCGGAGGCGGCGGCCGAGGTGTTCGGGGAACCCGACATCCTCGTCAACAGCGCCGGGATCAACCTGCGGCCGCCGATGGGCGAACTGAGCGACGAGGTGTGGGACACCACGCTGGCGGTCAACCTGGACGCGCCCCGACTGCTGGGCCGGCGGTTCGGGCCCGGCATGGCCGAGCGGGGCTTCGGGCGGATCATCCACATCACCTCCCAACAGGCGCACCGGGCGTTCGTCCAGAGCGGCGCCTACGGGGTGTCCAAGGGGGCGTTGGAGTCGCTGGCCCGCTCCCAGGCCGAGGCGTGGTCGCCGCACGGCGTCACCTGCAACACCCTCGTCCCGGGCTTCGTCATGACACCGCTCAACACCCGTTTGTCGTCCGACCCGGAGAAGGTGGCGGCGCTGGCCGCCCGCACGATGATCGGACGCAACGGTCTGGCCGACGACTTCGCGGGCGCGGCGGTGTTCCTGGCGAGCGGCGCCTCCGCGTATGTCACCGGGCAGTCGATCTTCGTGGACGGCGGGTTCTCGGTCCACTAGCCCACCCATGCGCTACGGCCTTACAGCCACCCCTGCTGCCGGGCCTCCCGCATCGCCTCCATGCGGTTGCGGGTGCCCGTCTTGCCGATGGCGGCGGAGAGGTAGTTGCGGACCGTGGACTCGGAGAGGTGGAGCCTGTCCGCGATGTCGGCGACCGTGGCGCCGTCCGCCGAGGCGCCCAGGACCTCGCACTCGCGGGCGGTGAGGGGGTTGGGGCCGGCGCTCAGGGCGGCTGCGGCGAGCGCGGGGTCGACGACCGTCTCGCCGGTCAGGACGCGACGGATCGCGGCGGCGAGCTCCTCCACGGGACCGTCCTTCACCAGGAAACCGGCGGCGCCCGCCTCCATGGCCCGGCGCAGATAACCGGGGCGGCCGAAGGTGGTCAGGATCAGCACCCGGCAGTCGGGAGCCTCGTCGCGGAGAACGGCGGCGGCGTCCAGGCCGCTCATGCCCGGCAGTTCGATGTCCAGGAGCGCCACGTCGGGCCGGTGGATCAGCGCCGCGTCCACGATCGCGTCCCCCGCCGACACCTGGGCGACCACCTCGATGTCCGCCTCCATCCCGAGCAACAGCGCGAGCGCCCCGCGCATCATCCCCTGATCCTCGGCGAGCAACACCCTGATGGACTTGGTCGGCCGGTGATCCCGGGGCATCTCGTTCACGGGCCAAGGGTAGGACGGGGGAAGTGTCCCGGGCGGGACCGGTGAAGTCGGGTGAGTGCAGCGCCCCGCAAGGGGCGCGGGGAACTGCGCGACCAGCCCCCACAGACCCGCAGTGAACGACCGTAAATCCAGTGGCCCGTCATCCGACCCGCCCGGCGGGTGCGGGCGCCTGCATCGGCGGCAACTCCTGCGATTCCACCGGAAGTTCAGCCGTCACAGTGAAACCGGTCTGGGGCCCCGACCCGGCCCGCAGGGAGCCCCCGGCAGCCGCCAGCCGTTCCGTGAGCCCCATGAGACCGGTGCCGGTGGCTGTCGCCGTTGACGCAGCCCCGCGGGCCCCCGTGCCGTTGTCGGAAACCCGCAGCCGAACGCGCTCCTGAGTACCGTCGACCTCGATCTCGCACCGCGAAGCGTCACTGTGCCGTACGACATTCGTGACCGCCTCTCGCACCACCCACCCCAGCAGCGCCTCGGTCTGCGGAGTGAGCGGTGGGCCGGAGCGCCGGATGACCGGGTCCATGTTCGCTGCAGTCAGTGCCGAATGGGCGCCCTCCAGTTCCGTGGCCAGGCTGCCCTGGCGGTAGCCCGTGACCGCCTCGCGGATTTCCGTGAGGGCCTGGCGGCCGACCGACTCGATGTCCGTGATCTGGAGCAGGGCCGCGTCCATGTCCCGCACCGCCAGCCTGCGGGCCGCCTCCGACTTCACGACGATCACCGAGAGGGTGTGGCCGAGCAGGTCGTGCAGGTCGCGGGAGAAGCGCAGGCGTTCCTCCTCGACGGCACGCCGGGCCAACTCCTCGCGGGCGGCACGCAGTTCACGTACGGCCTCGGAGAGGGACAGGATCGCCGCGGTCACCATCGTGGAGAGGAAGGTGCCGTACGCGATGTTGATCGCGTCCCAGCCCTCGCGGAGCCCGGCGACGAGCGCCGCGACCGCGGTCAGGGCGAGGCCCACCTTGCCGAGGAGCGGTCCGCGCACGATCGCCCCTGTCGCCAGGCCCAACAACGGGAAGAACAGGAGCCAGTTGCCGCCGTAGCCGACGGCGAGGCCGCAGGTCACCGCGGCCAGCAGGACGAGTGCCACCCGCGTCGATGTCGCCTCGCGGGCCTTCTTCACGAAGGCGCGGAACACGACGTAGATGTAGAGGGAGTTGAAGGTGAGCAGGCCGAGGCCGCCGATCCAGGGGTTCGGGGTCTCGCCCTGGAAGAGGTTGGAGAAGGCGCCCATTCCGAGGAGGAGCCAGGGGAGGAGGGAGAAGCCGGTGGGCGGCGGGCCGGGGTCCCGGAACGGTTCCTCCCCTGTCCCTTCGGCTGTCCCTTCGGCTGTCCCTTCGGCTGTCCGTTCGGCGTCTTTCATGTCGCACGAGGTCTTTCGCAACCAGGACATGTCTCTGCTCCCCCGTTCGGGTCCACGATGCTGCTTCGACGCTACGCAGGCCGGCGCCGGTCCGGCAGACGCAGATGTACGGAGTCGGGCGGGACAAATGTCATGGGCGCCGTTTCTGACATGCCGTCAGCAGTCTTCACAACTTCTGGGAGCTGGGCTATACAGGGGGTCGCCGTACTGGAACGCGTTCTAGAACAAACGGGTTCCGCGGCCCCGTGACGACCTCGGTGCGGCCGACGGTGCGGACGGCCGCACCGGGGTCTTACCCACCGGCTATCAGGAGCCCCATGCCCATCGACGCAGCCCTGGCGCTCGCCGCCGAACCGCGGACCGGCGAGATCGCCTGGGACCAGAAGGACGTTCAGCTCTATCACCTCGGCCTCGGTGCGGGCGCCAACCCCGACAAGGACAGCCCCGCCACCGACCCCGACGAGCTGCGCTACACCCTGGAATCACGGCTGCACGTCCTGCCGAGCTTCGCCACCGTCGCCGGCAACGGCTCACCCGGCGTGATCAGCGGCTTGTCCATGCCCGGCATCGACGTCGACCTCGCCCGCGTCCTGCACGGCGGTCAGAGCCTCGAAATCCACCGCCCGATCCCGGTCGAGGGCACGGCCACCGCGACCGGCCGCATCGCCGCCATCTACGACAAGGGCAAAGCCGCCGTCCTCGTCATGCGCACCGAGGTCGCCGACGCCGAGGGTCCGCTCTGGACCAGCGACGCGCAGATCTTCGTACGGGGGGAGGGGGGTTGGGGAGGCGATCGCGGGCCGTCCACTCGGCTCGAACCTCCCGCCGGCCCACCCGACCGGACCGTCGAGCGGCCCGTCCGAGCCGACCAGGCCCTCCTCTACCGCCTCTCCGGCGACTGGAACCCACTGCACGCCGACCCCGAGTTCGCCAAGGTCGCCGGGTTCGACCGGCCCATCCTGCACGGGCTCTGCACGTACGGGATGACGCTCAAGGCGGTCGTCGACACGCTCCTCGGCGGCGATGTCACCCGGGTCCGCGGGTACGGCACGCGCTTCGCCGGAGTTGTGTATCCGGGCGAGACCCTGCGCATCCGTATGTGGCGGCAGGATGCCGCGTCCTCAGCAGGGGCGACAGGTGCCGTCCGCGTCGCCGTCAGCGCCGTCGAGCGGGACGACGCGCCCGTCCTCGCCGACACCATCGTCCAGCACTCCTGAGCCACAAAGCCCTAGCCCTATGAGGGGAGCCGCACCATGCGCGCAGCCGTACTGCACGAGATCGGCCAGGACAAGCTCGAAGTCCTCGACGACGTCGAGGCGGTGGGGTTCGGCCCCGGCCGGGTGAGGATCCGGGTACGGGCCACGGGGCTGTGCCACTCGGACCTGTCCGCGATGAGCGGCGTACTGCCGCAGCCCGCGCCGTTCGTGCCGGGGCACGAGGGGGCGGGCGAGATAGTCGAAGTCGGGGACGGGGTAAGCAACTTGAGCGTCGGCGACCGGGTCGTCGTCTGCTGGCTGCCCGCCTGCGGAGTCTGTCCCGCCTGCAAGCGCGGCCAGAGCGAACTGTGTCTCGCCGGGTTCATGAACGCCGGCACCCCCAACTTCAGGCGCCCCGGCGGCGATGTCTTCGGCATGGCCGGCACCGGCACCTTCACCGAGGAGGTCGTCGTCGCCGCGGGCTGCGCCGTGCCCATTCCCGACGACGTGCCCTTCGACATCGCCGCGCTCATCGGGTGCGGGGTGACCACCGGCCTCGGCGCCGCCCTCAACACCGCTGATGTGGAGGCCGGTTCGTCGGTCGCCGTCATCGGCTGCGGCGGCGTCGGCATCTCCGCCATCCAGGGGGCCCGGGTCAAGGGCGCCGCCGAGATAGTCGCCGTCGACCCCGTCGCCTCGCGCCGCGAGTCCGCCCTCAAGTTCGGTGCCACGAAGGCGGTTTCGCCCGACGAGCTGCCCACCGTCAAGCAACAGGTCACCGGCGGCGAGGGCTTCGACTACGTCTTCGAGGTCGTCGGCAAGTCCGCCACCGCCCGCACCGCCTACGAGAACACCCGGCGCGGCGGCACCCTCGTCGTCGTCGGCGTGGGCGCCATGGACGACTTCCTCCAACTCAACATGTTCGAGCTGTTCTTCGACGAGAAGCGGATCCTGCCCTCGATGTACGGCGGCGGGGACGTCCTGCGCTCCTACGAGCGGACCATCGCCCTGTGGCGAGCGGGCCGCATCGACCTGGAGGGCCTCATCACCCACCGAGTGTCGCTGGCCGACATCAACGAGGCCCTCGACCAGATGCGCACGGGCACGGCTCTGCGTACCTGCATCGAGATCTGAACACCCCTGAACTCCCCTTTACCCGAGAGGACTTGAGAGGTCTTGATGTCACTGCCACTCGAAGGCCGGTCCGCGATCGTCACGGGCGCGGGCAGGGGGCTGGGCCGGGCCGAGGCGCGGGAGCTCGCCCGGCTCGGCGCGGCCGTCGTCGTCAACGACTACGGGCAACCCGGCCGGGACGGCTCCGGCGAGGCCTCGGCCGGGCCCGCCGAAGACGTCGCCGCCGAGATCCGCAAGGCGGGCGGACAGGCGATCGCCCACACCGGGGACGTCGCCGACTTCCAACAGGCGCGTGCGCTCGTCGAGTTGGCGGTCGCGGAGTTCGGCGGGCTCGACATCCTCGTCAACAACGCGGGCATCCTGCGCGACCGCATGGTCTTCTCCATGACGGAGGGGGAGTGGGACTCCGTCATACGGGTCCACCTCAAGGGGCACTTCAACACCACCCACTTCGCGGCCGCCTACTGGCGCGAGCGGTCAAAGGCGGCCGGCGCGCCGGTGTACGGGCGGATCGTGAACACCTCCTCGGAGGCGTTCCTCGCCGGTTCCGCCGGACAGCCCAACTACGCCGCCGCCAAAGGCGGAATCGTCGGCCTGACCACCTCCACGGCCCTCGCCCTCGCCAAGTACGGCGTCACCGCGAACGCCATCTGCCCCCGCGCCCGCACCCGGATGACCGAGGACGTCTTCACCGGCGCGGGCCTGGCCAAGCCGGACCAGGGCCTCGACCCCCTCGCCCCCGAACATGTCGCCCCGCTCGTCGGCTACCTGGCCTCACCGGCCGCCGGACGGATCAACGGCCAGCTCCTCGTCGTACACGGCGGCATGGTCGCCGTCGTCGAACGCCCGCGCGTGGCCGCCAAGTTCGACAGCGAACAGGACACCTTCACCTACGCCGAACTCGACGCGCTGCTCACCCGGTACTACGCGGACCGGCCGCAGGGGGAGACCTTCGCGGCGTCGGAGGTGCTCGGCCTCAAGCGCGGGTAGCCCGGAACGCGGATAACAGAACGGCCCCGCCCTTCGTGCGAAGGACGGGGCCTCGTGCCGCCTGGTTGGCCGAACCGCCTGTTGGCTGACTGACGTACTGACGTACCGTCAATCAGCTTGCCCAGGCCGCCTGTTCGTTCTGGTCGGCCGGCTTGCGGTGACGGCCGCGAGGGGCCGAGTCGCCGTCCTGGGCCGAGACCTGACCCCGGTGGCGGCCGTGAACCGTGGCCTCCTGGGCGTCAGCGGACATGGGCGGCGTGTTGTGTGCGTCGCTCATCGGAAGTTTCACCCCGTCAACATGATCTTTCTAACAGTCGCGATCTTAACCGGCGGCCCTCGGGGTGAAGCGAGGCGGCAGGCCGACCGGAATTACTTCGTTACCCGGTCGCAAACTTTGTTATCCGGCCTTCACCCGGCAGTCACCCGCCCGGTGAGTGGGGCCTGTTGCAAGGGCACCGGGCGGGCCGCGCCGGACTCGGCGGCGGAGCCTGTGGCAGGGTCGGCGGCGGACTCCGCGGCAGGATCCGCGAGGGAGTCCGCCGCGCTTTCCCCGACGGCTTCCGTCAAGCCTTCCGTCACGATATCCCCGGCGGCGGCAGGCCCCGGAGGATCCGTCGATTCCGGATCCTCCGGGCCCACGTCCCCCACGTCCCCCACGTCCCCCACGTCCCCCACGTCCCCCACGTCCCCCACGTCCCCCACGTCCCCCACGTCCCCCGAACCCCCGTCGTCCCCCGAACCCCCCGCTTCCCCCACCCCGTCGGGCACCCACCGAGCCAACCCGCACCCCACCACCCCCGCGACGTACGGCAGTTGGAGCACCCCGTCCTCGGTCCACAGTCCGGCCCCCGCCAACCATCCCTCGGGCGCCGGAAAGTGCCGTACCTGTCGATCCCGTGGCCGCCACAGCCCCACCCAGCTGCCGCCCGCCCCGTCGATCCGCAGAGCGACCCCGCATCCCTCCGGCATCAGCACCTGCCCCGGCTGGATCGCGAACGGTGTCACCACGCAGTCCGGCACTCGCAGGCACTCCGGGAAGCGCACCGGCAGGGTGGAGCCGAGGACGCCCCAGCCCAGCCGCCCGCCGTGCCCGGGGGCGGGCGCGTCCGAGTGGATCAGGAGAAGCCCGCTGTCCGGGTCGGCGAGCAGCAGCCGGTCGTCGCTGTCCGCGGCGATCTGGAGCAGCGGCGACACCTCGCCGCCCCGCTCCAGGTCGACCACGATCGCCTTGGTCCGGCCCCCGACCTCCCGGTCCAGGGCCAGCATCCGTCCCGTACGGTCCAGCCAGACCCCGCCCGAACAGCGGCCGGGGATCTCCGCGAGATGTTCGGGCCCGAACGCGCCGCCCACCACCAGCCACACCGCCGTCGAACGCCGGCCCACGGCGAGGGCGTACGCCCGCTCCCCGCCCGGAGCCGGCGGCAGCAGCCGCAGCCGGGTGTCGCCGTCGGGGCACTCGACCGCGCCGAGCAGCAGCTCACCGGTGCCGGGGCCGGTCGGGTACAGCAGCGAGAACGCGTGCCGCCCGTCCGCAAGCCGGCGAATGAGGACGCGTCCGTCGCCCATCGGCTGCACCTCGGTACCGGGTTCCTCCGGCTGGTTGCCGGGCAGCGGCACGGCGTACGGCTCCGGGCCGTCCAGCGTCCAGCGCTCCGGGAACAGGGAGTCGCCGTCCCGTGCGAGGCGGGCGCCGTAGGAACCGTCCACCGTGATCGCGCACGCCGCCCGAGGGGTCACCTCGTTCTCATCGCCGTCCGCGTCGCCGTCCTCCGCCGTGGGCTCGATCGCACAGGCCGTCATGGTTCGGTCACCTCCGGCCACGAAGCTAGTTTTCGCACGCGCGGGCGTGGGACCGGTCAGCAACCGCTTCACACATAAGGGTGGCCAAGTAACGATTCTCCTGAGGAAACGGGGGCCGGTGTGCTGGCCGGGGCCCTACGGACAGCGGCCGGGAGCCATGGCGGTACATCGCCACAGACCAGCCAGGTAGCCTTTCCCCGTGCCCCGTCTGTCTGAAGTCATCGCCGCGCTGGAGACCCTGTGGCCCGCCGAGCGGGCCGAGTCCTGGGACGCGGTCGGCACCGTCGTGGGCGACCCCGACCAGGAGGTCGGCCGGGTCCTGCTCGCGGTGGACCCCGTGCAGGACATCGTCGACGAGGCGGTGAAGCTGGACGCCGACCTGCTGGTCACCCACCACCCGCTCTACCTTCGCGGTACGACGACGGTCGCGGCCTCCCACTTCAAGGGCCGCGTGGTGCACACCCTGATCAAGAACGACATCGCGCTGCACGTCGCCCACACCAACGCCGACCGCGCCGCCCCCGGTGTCAGCGACGCGCTGGCCGGCGCCCTCGACCTGCGTGTCGTAGGGCCCCTCGTGCCGGACCCGACCGACAGCGAGGGCCGCCGCGGCCTGGGCAGGATCTGCGAGCTGGACCATCCGGTGACCGTCCGCGAGTTCGCGGCCCGTGCCGCCGAGCGCCTGCCCGCCACCGCGCAGGGCATCCGCGTGGCCGGCGACCCCGACGCCCTGGTCCGTACGGTCGCCGTCAGCGGCGGCTCCGGCGACAGCCTCTTCGACGACGTGCGCGCGGCCGGTGTCGACGCGTTCCTCACCGCGGACCTGCGCCACCACCCGGTCTCCGAAGCCCGGGCCCAGAGCCCTCTCGCGCTGCTCGACGCGGCGCACTGGGCCACCGAGTGGCCTTGGTGCGAGCTGGCCGCCGCCCAGCTCGACGAGATCTCCGACCGGAAGGGCTGGGGACTGCGCGTCCACGTCTCCGCCACGGTCACCGACCCCTGGACCGCCCACGCGGCGTCCACCCCTGATTCCTCTGGCCCTACCGATTCATCTGGAGCCCCCAACTGAACGCCGCGTCCGCCGACCAGATCCGCCTCCTCGACGTCCAGGCCCTCGACGTCCGCCGCCAGCAGCTCGCCCACAAGCGGCGGTCGCTGCCCGAGCACGCCGAGATCGACTCGCTGACCAAGGACCTCACCCAGGTGCGCGACCTGCTCGTGGCCGCGCAGACCGAGGAGAGCGACACCGCCCGCGAGCAGATCAAGGCCGAGCAGGACGTCGACCAGGTGCGCCAGCGCGCCGTCCGCGACCAGCAGCGCCTCGACTCGGGTGCCGTCACCTCCCCGAAGGACCTGGAGAACCTCCAGCGCGAGATCACCTCCCTCGCCAAGCGCCAGGGTGACCTGGAGGACGTCGTCCTGGAGATCATGGAGCGCCGCGAGTCCGCACAGGAGCGCGTCGCCGAGCTCCGCGTGCGTGACGGCTCCATCCAGTCGAAGGTCGACGACGCCACGGCCCGCCGTGACGCCGCATACGAGGAGATCGACGGCGAGGTCGCGACCGTCACCAAGGAGCGCGAGGTCATCGCGGGCTCCATCCCCGCCGACCTTCTCAAGCTCTACGACAAGCTGCGCGAGAAGCAGGGCGGCGTCGGTGCCGCGAAGCTCTACCAGCGCCGCTGCGAGGGCTGCCGTCTGGAGCTCAACATCACCGAGGTCAACGAGGTGAAGGCGGCCTCCCCCGACACGGTCCTGCGCTGCGGGAACTGCAGCCGCATCCTGGTCCGCACGTCCGAGTCCGGCCTGTAGGGAGAGTTCTCGGTGCGGGAGTTCATCGTCGAGGCCGACGGCGGGTCACGGGGCAACCCGGGACCCGCGGGCTACGGAGCCGTGGTGATCGACGCGGCGACGGGGGAGACGCTGGCGGAGCGCGCCGAGTACCTCGGCGTCGTCACCAACAACGTGGCGGAGTACCGGGGACTGGTGGCGGGCCTCCGCGCGGCCCACGAACTCGACCCGACCGCCTCGGTCCACGTCCGCATGGACTCCAAGCTGGTCGTCGAGCAGATGTCGGGCCGCTGGAAGATCAAACACCCGGACATGAAGCCCCTGGCGACGGAGGCGGCCCGGGTGTTTCCGGCGACGCAGGTGACGTACGAGTGGATCCCGAGAGAGAAGAACAAGCACGCGGACCGCTTGGCGAACGAGGCGATGGACGCTGGGAAGAGGGGCGACCAATGGATCGCAGGCTCAGGTCAGACACCTAAGGGGCGCGGGGAACTGCGCGACCAGCCCCCACTCGCCCGCACTATGACGACTACCGACAAGACCACCGCCGATACCCGCGCCGCGCGCAACGTAGCCACCCCCAGCGCAGGTTGGGCCCCCGCAGACATGGGCGCCCCCGCCACCTTCGTACTGCTCCGCCACGGCGAAACCCCCCTCACCCCCCAGAAGCGTTTCTCCGGCAGCGGCGGCACCAACCCCTCCCTCTCGGACGTGGGCCGGGACCAAGCCGAGCGAGCCGCCGCCGCGTTGGCCAAGCGCGGCACGATCCAGGACATCATCGCGTCCCCCCTGACTCGCACCAGGGAAACCGCCGCAGCCGTAGCGGAGCGCCTCAGCCTGGACGTGACGATCGAAGAGGGCCTGCGCGAGACGGACTTCGGTGCCTGGGAGGGCCTCACCTTCGGCGAGGTCCGCGAGCGCTACCCGGATGACCTGAACACCTGGCTGGCCGACCCGACGGCCGAACCGACCGGCGGCGGCGAGAGCTTCGCGGCGACGGCCACCCGTATCGCCGCCACCCGCGACAAGTTGGTCGCCGCGTACGCGGGCCGCACGGTCCTCCTCGTCACGCACGTCACCCCGATCAAGACGTTCGTCCAACTCGCCCTGGGCGCACCGCCCGAGTCCCTGTTCCGCATGGAACTCTCGGCGGCCTCACTCTCGGCCGTGGCGTACTACGCGGACGGCAACGCGAGCGTACGGCTGTTCAACGACACGTCCCACCTGCGCTGAGCGCGGCCGCCTCACGGGCCAGGGCCTCGACACGGCCCCAGTCCCGGGCCGCGATCGCGTCCGCCGGCAACATCCAAGTCCCGCCCACACAACAGACGTTGGGAAGCGCCAGATACTCCGGCGCGGAGGACAGCCCGATCCCGCCCGTCGGGCAGAAGCGCGCCTGCGGCAGCGGTCCCGCCAGCGACTTGAGATACGCCGTGCCGCCCGCCGCCTGAGCCGGGAAGAACTTCATCTCCCGCACCCCGCGCTCCAACAGCGCCACCACCTCCGACGTGGTCGACACCCCCGGCAGGAACGGCACCCCCGAAGCCCGCATCGCCTCCAGCAGTACGTCCGTCCAGCCCGGGCTGACCAGAAAACGCGCCCCGGCCGCCACCGACGCCGTCACCTGCTCCGGCGTGATGACGGTCCCCGCACCGACCACCGCGTCCGGCACCTCGCCGGCGATCGCCGAGATCGCGTCGAGCGCGGCGGGCGTCCGCAGCGTCACCTCGATCGCGAACAGCCCCCCGGCGACCAGCGCCCGCGCCAGCGGCACGGCATCGGCGGCGTCCTCCACGACGACCACGGGGAGGACGGGAGCGAGGTCGAGCACGGAGGCGGAGGCTGTCATGCGCCTCATCCTGCCCCCGGCAGGCAGCATGCGCAAAGGGCGTTGCGCATGCTGCAATGTATATATGTGTTGGGCTCAGTGAACCTCGTCCACCAGCACATCCAGCGCCCACGCCGTCCCCGCCTTCGCGGGCGCCTGCGCCTCCACCTCGTACCCGAGGTCCCGCAACCTCTCCACCAGCTCAGACGGACCCGAGGGCGCCGCACCGGCGGTCAGCAGACTCCGTACGATCCGCCCCTTCGTCGCCTTGTTGAAGTGGCTGACGACCTTCCGCGTCGGCGCGTGCAGCACCCGTACGTTCGCCGTCCGCCCGGCGATCTCGCCCTTCGGCTTCCAGGCGGTCGCGTACGCGGAGGAGCGCAGGTCAAGGACCAGCCCGGCCCCGGCCGCCTCCGGAAGCGCCGCCGCCATCGGCGTACGCCAGTGCGCGCCCAGCGCCCCAAGGCCCGGCAGCCTCACGCCCATCGAGCAGCGGTACGACGGGATCCGGTCCGTGACCCGGACAGCGCCCCACAACCCCGAGAAGACCAGCAGCGAACGCGCGGCGCGCTTCTTCGCGGCCGCGTCGAGAGAAGCCAGGTCGAGGGCGTCGTAGAGGACACCCGTGTAGATCTCCCCGGCGGGCCGTGCCCCGGCGGTCCGCAGCTCGACGTTCTTGCCGATCTCGCCCCGCAGTCCCTCGCTCAGCCCGAGCACCTCGCGCGCCTTCTCCTCGTCGCCGGCGCACAGCTCGACGAGTTCGCCGAGTACGGCCTCGCGGGCGGCGGTGAGCCCGGGCAGTGACAGCGACTCCAGCTTCAGCGGGGTGCCGCGACCGGAGGGGGCTTTGCCTTCGGAGGGGGGCAGCAGGACAAGCACGGGGCGTTCTCCAAACGGGCACGCGGGGATCGGCTCGCGCCAGATTACGGGGTGAACCGGGTCCGGTCCCGTCGCTGGGGGCGGCGCCCCCAGACCCCCGCTTCGGCCTGGACGGCCTCGTCCTCAATCGCCGGACGGGCTGATTGTGCCTAGGCTCGTTTCTATGCCCCGCCGCCACATCCGCGTGACCGGCGCCCCCGAAGCCCACCTCCGGGCCGCCCTCACCGCACTGCGCACCGAACTCGGCGTCTCCGAGAGCTTCCCGGCCGACGTCCTGGCCGAGGCCGAGCGGGCCGCGAAGGCCCCCACGCTGCCGGAGCACGACGCCACCGACATCCCCTTCTTCACCATCGACCCGCCCACCTCCACCGACCTGGACCAGGCGATGCACCTGTCCCGGCGGGGCTCCGGCCACCGCGTCCGGTACGCCATCGCCGACGTCGCCGCCTTCGTCGTACCCGGAGCGGCACTCGATGCCGAGGCCCACCGCCGGGTGACCACCCTGTACTTCCCCGACGAGAAGGTCCCGCTGCATCCGACGCGGCTCAGCGAGGGCGCCGCGAGTCTGCTGCCCGGCCAGACCTGCCCGGCCGTCCTGTGGACGATCGACCTCGACGCGGACGGCCGTGCGCTCGCCGTCGACGTCCGCCGCGCCCTCGTCCGCAGCCGGGCCAAGCTCGACTACGAGGGCGTACAGAAGCAGATCGACGCCAAGACGGCCGAGGTGCCGCTCGCGCTGCTCAAGGACATCGGGGAGGCCCGCGAACGCCTGGAGATCGAACGCGGCGGCATCTCCCTCAACGTCCCCGAGCAGGAGATCGGCGAGCGGGACGGGGCGTACGAGCTGACCTACCGCGCCCCGCTCGCCGCCGACGGCTGGAACGCCCAGATCTCCCTGCTCACGGGCATGGCCGCCGCCGAGCTGATGCTGGCCCACGGCACCGGCGTGCTCCGCACCCTCCCCGCCGCGCCCGACGGGGCAGTGGGCCGGCTCCGCCGTACCGCGCACGCCCTGCACATCGACTGGCCGCACCACATGTCGTACGCCCGGCTGATCCGCTCTCTCGATCCGCACCGCCCCGACCACGCGGCCTTCCTCCAGGAGTGCACGACGTTGCTGCGAGGCGCCGGCTACACGGTGTTCAGGGACGGCGCCCTCCCGGACATCACCACCCACTCCGCCGTAGCCGCCCCGTACGCCCACTGCACGGCCCCCCTCCGCCGCCTCGCCGACCGCTACGCCTCCGAACTCTGCCTCGCCCCCGACTCCCCACCGGACTGGGTCCTCGCCGGCCTCGACGCCCTCCCCAAGGAGATGGCCGACGGCACCCGCCGCGCGGGCCAGGTGGAGCGCGAGTGCGTCGACATCGTGGAGGCCGCGTTGCTGCGGGACCGGATCGGTGAGCTCTTCGACGGCTGCGTGGTCGACGTGGAGGAACGCCAACCCACCGTGGGAACCGTCCAGTTGGAGTCCCCGGCCATCGTCGCCCGCATCGAGGGCGGCCCGGATCCACTGCCCCTGGGGGAGCGGCTACGGGTCCGCCTCACCCGGGCGGACCCGGGAGCGGGGAAGGTGCGGTTCGCTCCTGCGTGAGCAGCCGTATCTCCTTTACGAGGGTGTCGGCGTCGTCGGCGTGGAGGCGGACGACGCGGATGTCCCGTCGGCGGCCGAAGAAGGTGAAGTGGGCGATGGGCTCGGTGAGTTCGAGGGTGAGGGAGGTCTTCGAGCCCACGGGGACGTCGAGTTCGCCCTCGGTGCGCTGGTGGGTCATGCGCAGTTCCCGGCGTACCGAGGCGACCCGCTCGACGGGGATGCGCAGATCGATGTGGGCGGCGTAACGGACGTGCAGCGAGCCCGGGTTGAGCACATGGGGTCTGACCGCCGAGGCCGCGTGCAGGCCGACGACGAAGACGATGGTGTACACGTCGAGGATCAGCACCACCCCGTGCAAGGTCGGCCAGTCGCGCAGCAGCACCGACATCGTCACCGACTCGATCACGCACACGAACGCGAATCCGAACATCATCGCGCCCTGCCCGCTCGCGTATCCGAAGGCCCGGCCGCGGTCGGTCTGATGCGTCCGCCGTGCCACCCACATCAACAGGCTGGCCAGGAGCCGGAGTTCATGGCGGAGGAGGGCGTACGCGGTCCTGTACGCGGTCCTCATGGCCGTCCCTCTTCCGTGCGGATGCGCAGCGCACGGCGGATCGCCTCCGCCTGGGCCGGGGCGAAGTCGGCGTAGAAGGCGCGCAGGAAGCTGTCGTCGCTGTTGTTGTCGTTGTCGATGGACCCCTCGGGCAGCAACGCCCGGGGCATGGAGTCTGCGAGGGCGCGCGCGGCCTCGTCCACGCGGGGGTCGGCCTGGTCGGCGTCGGCGAGGTCGTCGAGCCGGGCGTAGGCCGCGAGGGCGCGCTCGATCCCGCCCGGTGAGGCCAGGGTGGAGCGGAGGGCACTCACCAGCCGTTCCCGGACCTCAGGGGTGGCCGAGGTCTCGATCAAGGCGAGCATCTCGCGGTCCTTGGCGGCCATGGGGGAGTGGGCGACGTCCCCCATCGCGCCGAAGAGCGTGGCCAGTTGGGGCGAGACGGGCCCCTCGGCGGGCAGCCCGCCCTCGGTCTCCAGCAACGCCCGCAGCCGCTCGCGCCGCTCGTGGATGGCGGCCTCCTGACGGGCGAGATCCTCGTCGAGCTCGGTCAGCACCTCGACGAGGTCCTTCCCGGCGTCCTTGGCGAGCACGTCCCGCACCTCCGCAAGGCCGAGCCCCAGCTCGGTCAGCCGCCGGATCCGCGCCAGCACGACGGCGTGCCGCAGCGAGTAGTCCCGATAGCCGTTCCCGAGCCGCTCGGGCTCGGGCAACAGCCCCAGATGGTGGTAGTGCCGGAC
Source organism: Streptomyces sp. JLBG701 (assembly GCF_058544905.1). Taxonomy (NCBI): domain Bacteria; kingdom Bacillati; phylum Actinomycetota; class Actinomycetes; order Kitasatosporales; family Streptomycetaceae; genus Streptomyces; species Streptomyces sp. JLBG701. The sequence goes on along the minus strand of NZ_CM178588.1, from coordinate 3,418,641 downwards.
GGTCCGCGTGGTGACGCCGACGGTCGTGGCGAGTTCTCCGATCCGCATGGGACCAGTAGAAACTCTGACGTTGCGGCAGGGTCAAGCGACAGTCGTGAGAGGGCGTCTTCTTGACGGCTAACAGTGTTAGCCATACGGTCGGAGTCGTGGAATCCATCCAGCCACCACCCCGCCCGGTCCACACGATCGCCCGCCGGGCCGCCTGGCTGGCGAGCGCCCTGTTCTGGTCCGCGTTCGCGGTCCTGGAAGCCGTGAACCACGGCTGGCTCGCCGGCACCCTCGCCCTCGCCTTCTTCGTGCTGCCGGACCTGAGCTTCCTGATCGCCCTCGACGAGGCGCCCCGCATGGCCAAGGGCCAGCTCCCGCCCCGAGCGGTGCCTTACTACAACGCCCTGCACCGGGCGGTGGTCCCGCTGGCGCTGGTGGTCGTGTATGCCGTCGTCACACCGCTGACCTGGGCACCCGCCTTCGCGGCCCTGTGCGGCTGGCTCGCCCACATCTCGTACGACCGCGCCTTCGGCTACCGGCTGCGCGGCAAGGAGGGCTTCCAGCGTGGCTGAGCCGCGACTGACGCCGAGGGCGCGGGAGATCGCGGCCGCGGCCCGCAACATCCTGGAGGAGTCCGGCCCCGCAGTCCTCACCATGCGGGCCCTCGCCGACCGCCTCGGCATCAAGGCGCCCTCCCTCTACAAGCACTTCCCCGACAAACAGGCCGTCGAGGTGGAGCTGATCGCGCAGATGCTCGCGGAGTCGGCGGCGGCGATGGAGGCGGCGGAGGCGCGCGCCCCGGGTTCGCTGCCGGCACTGGCGGAGGCGTACCGCACGTACGCCCTCGCCCACCCCCACCTCTACCGCCTCGCCACCGAACGCCCGCTCCCGCGCGAGGCGTTGCCCCCCGGCCTGGAGGACCGTTCCGCCGGACCGCTGCTGCGGGTGTGCGGCGGCGACCTGGACCGGGCGCGGGCGGTCTGGGCGTTCGCGCACGGCATGGTGATCCTGGAGATCCACGACCGCTTTCCGCCGGACGCGGATCTGACGGCGGCATGGAACGGGGGCCTGAAGGCGTTGCACCCTTGAGATATCAGGGGGTGGGTGCCAGGTGGGCGCGAGGGAACAGGCGCTGTGGACCAGGGCGCGGCTCGGCCGTTGCGGGCCGCGGCTCGACCTGCTGACGGCCAGCTTCGACCGACACGTCTACGCCCCGCACGCCCACGACGAGTTCACGATCGGCGTCTCAGTCGGCGGCTCGGAGTTGATCGGCTACCGGGGCGGCCACATCCGTACGGGCCCGGGCTCCATCGTCGTACTGGAGCCCGGAGAAATGCACACGGGCGGCCCGGCATCCTCCGCCGGCTTCGCCTACCGAGCCCTGTACGCGGACCCGACACTCCTCACCGACGGCACCCAGGGCGGCTTCCCGCACTTCCGCGAGCCGCTCCTCGACGACCCCGAACTGGCCGCCGCCTTCCGCGCCGCCCACATGGACCTGAGCGCCTGCCCGGACCCGCTGGAGGCCGAGTCCCGCCTCCCGTGGCTCCTCACAGCCCTGGCCCACCGCCACTCCACGGCCCGGGCGGTGTCGGACACGGTCCCCGGCGCCGACGCCATCGCCGAGGCCGTACGCGACCGCCTGGCCGACGAGCTCGTCGAGCCCCCCTCCCTGTCCGACCTCGCCGCGGACCTGGGCCTGTCCCGCTACCAACTCCTGCGGGCCTTCCGTACGACGATGGGGATACCGCCGTACGCCTGGCTCGCCCAGTACCGGGTGGGCCGGGCGCGCGGACTGCTGGAGTCCGGTCTGAGGCCGGCGGAGGTGGCGGGTCTGGTGGGCTTCGCCGACCAGGCGCACCTGACCCGCTGGTTCCGGCGGGTGCTGGGGGTGACGCCGGCGGCGTACCGCAACAGCGTTCAAGACGGCGAGGGTTGAGGCGGCGGAAACTGCCCGCATGACTGCACGCGGCTGGTTTCTGTTCTCCCTGATGGGAGTGGTCTGGGGCATCCCCTACATGCTGATCAAGGTGGCGGTGGACGCGGACCTGTCCCCGACGATGGTGGTGTTCACGCGCTGCGCGCTGGGCGCCGTACTGCTGCTGCCTTTCGCGATACGGCAGGGCGGCCTGACAAGGAACGTGCGGGCTCATTGGCGCCCGATGCTGGCTTTCGCGGTCATCGAGATCATGGGCCCCTGGTACACGCTGACGGACGCCGAACGGCACCTGTCGAGCTCCACCGCAGGGCTGCTGATCGCGGGCGTACCGATCGTCGGAGTCGTCCTGGCCCGCTTCTTCGGCGACACGGAGAGGCTCGGAGTGCGGCGAGTGACCGGCTTGGGGCTGGGCCTGGCCGGCGTCGGAGTCCTCACGGCCCCGCACCTGACCGGCGGCGACGCGAAGTCACTGGCCGAGGTACTGGTGACGGTGCTGGGCTACGCGACGGCACCGCTGATAGCCGCCCGCCACCTGAAGGACGTCCCCTCGCTCCAGCTCACGGCGCCGTGCCTGGCACTGGCGGCGGTGGTGTACGCCCCGGCGGCCGCGGCGACCTGGCCTTCCGCGATCCCCTCGGCCGAGGTGTTGGCCGCCCTGGCCGCCCTGGGCGTCATCTGCACGGCGGTCGCCTTCGTCGCCTTCCTGGAGCTGATCAAGGAGATCGGCCCGACCCGGGCGACGGTCATCACGTACGTCAACCCGGCGGTAGCGGTGGCGGCGGGCGCGCTGCTCCTGGACGAATCGCTGACGGCAGGCATCTTGGGAGCCTTCGCCCTGATCCTGGCGGGTTCGGTGCTGGCGACGGCGGGGCCGGTACGGGCGAAGGCGGAACCGGCCTGCCCCGATTGCCCGGTAACATGGTCGACACGGCAGACGAGCCGGGCGGACGGCCGCGTGGAGGTTCCTGTGAACCTCCCCGAGGAACGTCCGGGCTCCACAGGGCAGGGTGATGGCTAACGGCCACCCGGGGTGACCCGCGGGACAGTGCCACAGAAAACAAACCGCCGAGGGCTCCGGCCCCCGGTAAGGGTGAAACGGTGGTGTAAGAGACCACCAGTGCCCAGGGCGACCTGGGCAGCTAGGTAAACCCCACCCGGAGCAAGGTCAAAAGGAAACACCCCGGTGTTTCTGCGCGGACGTCCGAGGGCTGCCCGCCCGAGTCCGCGGGTAGACCGCACGAGGCCGGTGGCAACACCGGCCCTAGATGGATGGCCGTCTCCCCGGCCGCCGCGAGGCGGGTGGGTGACAGAACCCGGCGTATAGCCCGACTCGTCTGCCGCTACCTGCGGCTTTGCCTGGGAAAGGGCCTCTGATCTGGGACGGAGGCCCTTTCCGATCTTTCACGGGCTTGCCGCGTTAGGCGGCGAAATGTCCCTCGGAAGTCCCTCGGACAGCGCTGAAAGTCCCTGAAAAGTCCCTGGAGCGGAGGGGCGGGCGGGGTCTCTGGGCTGGTTCGGATGACTGGGACATTGCGCTGTGCCCTGCGCTCGCGAGATCTGCTACTGCCGTGGGGCAGGACGCGGTCTGTACGGCCCCGGTTCCTTGGCATCGCTCCGGGCCGGGAGGCCGAACGTTGCAGTTACTAGCGCGGGAGGACTGGGTCGACGTTCCGTAGAGCGCTGAGGACTGCGTCCTCGGCGGAGTGCACTTCGGGATAGAGCTTCTCCGGGTCGGTGTGGAGTTGGTAGTCCTAGACGATGCCGTAGATGCCGAGCGTGATGTACGACAGGAAGAGCGACAGCCCAGCCTTGATCGGCTTGTGCTCGTCTTCGAGGCGCTCCTTGACGAAGCGCTGGAGGTTGTTCAAGTCGTTGTGGCTGGCGCCATACTGACCATGCTCCTCGTCGCTCACTCCCGTCGCATCCCCCAACGACCCGCCGCCGACGACCTCTGGTCGATCAATGCCTACGAAAATCTTGTATGAGCCGAGACTTGCACCCTTCATCGGTTCCGTCCTACCCGGGGTGCAAGTGCACCGCTATCGTCCCTATGTGAGCTCGGCGAGGCGAGGGATCGGGTGGATACTCCGCATACTGCGCGCGGGCCTCGTCGCGCAGTTGGCGGTAACCCCTTTGCTGTTGGGGCTCATTCTCGCGAGCACCCGCAGCGTCGATTCGGGAGGGTCGTGGCTCACATCCAAGCCGTGGCGCGCTGACTGGACCGATAAGGACTGGCAAAGGGTGGCCGTGGGCCCTCACCCTGTTCGCAGCATCCACTCGACCTTCGCCATCGAGCTGCACGGCCTCCTCCTGCGTACGCATGTCACGCACGACGTTTCATTACGCACGACCGATCCTCTGTGGAAGCAGCTCGCCCCATCACCAGACACACAGGGCACGGCCAACCTGATAGTCGCCCTGGTAGGCACACCCCCGGCCCCTCACGGCGACCCCTATCTCGACCGCCGAGAGCAGATCTCCGGTCTCTTCCTGAGAGCGGTCACTCCTGGGACGAAGATGGCCGTCGTGTCGGTCACATCGACGTCGTCCTGCCGGATCGAGAGGTGCAATCTGTCAGCTGGTTGGGACTTGGGACGGTATGTGAAATACCCCGACCGGCTCTACCGGCCCCATGACACGACCTGGACGGTCACTGCGGAGTGCGGACCAGGTTTCACCAGTTGGTTCTACTCCGGCCAGATCACCGCAGCCGACAAACGTCGTCTGGTTGCTCGCGTCGACTTCGCGGAAGAGGATGGGGGCGTCGGATGCACACCGGATCACACCACGCTCAAACGGCTCTCCAGCGCGCTCCTCAGCCCTGGCCGCCCCGGAACGCCCCGCCCCCACCTAAGCGAGGGGACGCTCCTCAAGACCTCGGTCGTTCTGATGCTGCTCACCGCCGCGCTCGTTGTTGCCGCCCGTCCCGTGCTGCGCTCCCGAAGCAGCCTCTGGTGGCACCGTTCGCCGTATATCGCGACGGTGTTGGTGGGTCTGTCGAGCATCGAGTTCTTCATTCTCCGGCGCATCGGCAAGTTGAACCTGTTCACGCTCCCCACAGGGGAACTCCTCGCCCTGCTGATGGCGTTCGCCACGCCTGTCGTGGCAACGCTGTGGCTCCAGGACCGCATGGATCTCCCCGAACCCTGGCAGCGAAGGTTGTCGGTCGCGCTGCCATGCCTGATCGCAACCGTTATAGGCGCCTTCATGCTCTGGGCGCCGTCGAGTGCCGAAGCCTGGCGCCACAAGGAGGGCATCACCGGATTGGTGCCCTCGTCCATGCTCCTCATCCCCGTCGTGATGCTCCTCGTAGTCCTGCTGCTCGGCATATACAGGGGACTGCGGCTGGCACGCTGGCTATCGCTGTGTGTGCTCGGCGGGGAACTGGCCTTCGTCGGCCTCCAGGGGATGAGTGCCGTCGTGGTCACCCTGGACCAGCATCCGTATGCGGAGTCGTTCGTCCTGGCCGCTGTCGGGCTGCTGTGGCTGCCATTCGCTGCTCTGGTGGGTGTCCTGCTGTTCGCACGCCCCGAGCAACGTGCGCATCGAGGATGGTGGCTGGTCGGCTCTGTCCTCGCCACCGCCGGGCTCTGCGTCCCCCTGCCGTGGCTGATGACCTTCGGGGCAGAGAGGGGCGAAAGCTGGTCGCCCGAAACCTCACCACTGGAACACTGGCCCCTCTGGGACACCTTTCCGGTAGCCCAGTGGCAAACGGCGTACTACCTGGTGCGTGACACCACCCCGCGTCTCGCCCTCGGATTCGCGTCCGTCGGCTCCGACGTCGCCGCAAGCGCCGCGCTCGGGGGCGCGGTTCTGCTCTTGCGGCGCCGTGGTGTGACACCCCGACTGGCCTACGACCGACCTCTCTACCTACTCGCTGTGACTGCGCTGCTTTTCTTCATCGAACCCGTTGTCGTTACCTTCAGCGCACCCCTCTGGTACTTCGCTGTCGTAGCGCTCGCCGTTGCTGCCGGATTCGGACCGCTCGTGCGAGGCAGCCCTTCGCTGGACTGTATGGCAGTGACCGTCGACGAACACACGCAGCGGCTGACTCGATTCGCGCGCGAGCAGCTGCTCGCCCAGGCCCGGGCTGCAATGAGCCGTACCGCGGCGTCGCGGCTCGGGTCCGGGGATGTAAGTCTGGAGAAGTTCGACCAGGAGTGGCAAAGCCTCGGCGGGGACGCTCACGGCTCCTTGTCAGGCGAGCAGCAAGCCCTGGGCACCGACGCCGGATTCGCGCCCTGGGTGAACGGGCGCTCGGCCGCAGCCACCGCATTCATCCTGTCGCTACCCATGGTCGTCTACGATTTCGTCGCCCTCCACAGCTGGCTCCCTTCCCTCGTCACCATTCAGCTCACCGATGTCGTACGACATTCGTTGCGGTGGGCGGCGTACGGCTTCGTATTCGGGTACTTCTATCCGCTGCTTCCCGGGAAGGCACCGCTCTCCAAGGCACGGGTCCTGATGGTTGCGATCGCCCTGCCGGAGGCGGTGCTGGTGTTGTTCCCACAGCCCGCCAGTGCCGGCGAAATCGGGCTCGCCCTGCTTCTGCGGGCGGGTGAGCTTGTCGCGTTCGGCCTCCTGCTGGGGCTGTGGTGGGAACGAAGGATCTCGATCGCCGGGCGGGTGCCATGGGGTGCCGTGCGCAATCTGCGGAGCGTGGGGGCACTTGGCGCACCGGCTACCGCAGTGATCGTCGCTGCGGCCACGGCTGCCGCGACGCTGCTGGCGGGCGCGGCCACGACCGGGCTTCTTCACTCCCCTACAGGGCAGGACCCAACACCTTCGCAGTCCCCTCCTGGGCCGGTCGAAAGCCCGTGAAGCCGGGGCCTAGAACACGGGCTTCGCCTGCAATGCACGGGCTATGAGCTTGACTCACCAATTGGGAGTCCTGGAGCGAGACTTCCGCATCCTGGTAGCTAGGCCCTCTGCCTTACCGCCCAACGGGCACCGCGGAGACGGAGAGTGTCGGGTTGGTACGCCGTCTGCGCCGGATTCCGCCCCCGGCGCCACTCAACGGTAGTAGTGAGGTGAGCGGGGCTCCACTGTTCCAGGATCCGAAGAGGTTTCGGTTCAAGGTGACGATGTTGTGCTTGGGGCAAGCTCGCGTGCGGCCTTTCCGTACTCGCAGGTGGCGACGAAGAGAGCGACATCCGCGTGATGCTCTGCAAACGCCATACCGACGAACTTCTGCATGTCGCCGCTGGGCGCGGTCCGATGAGCGGCGTAGTGCTTCACCTGCACTACGAGGCGCCGACCGTCCGGCATACGACCGAAGATGTCCGCAGCGAGGTCTCCTGAGCCGCCGACCACGGTCACGTCGGTGCAGCCGTCGCGTCGGCATAGTTCGGCTACGTAGTGCTCAAAGTCCTGCCAGCTCATGTCGTCGATAGCGGCCACGGAACGCTCCAGTTCCATACGGCGCTCCTTTGCGCGTCACGTCCTGTCGCCATCGCGTTCGCGTAGGTGTGCCCGCAGGGTGAGCCATCCGACGACGGCAACGGCCGCAACACCGAGGCCGCCGAGAATGAGTCACAACAGGTGGTCCTGCAGGACGAAGAGCGTGGCTGTCACGCCCGCGGCAGCCAGGCCTGCTTTCCGGCGGGCTTCACGTTGCCGCTGTCTACCGCTTGCCCTCAATCGGCTACGGGGGCGCGCGGCAGATCACGAACACACTCTCCAGACGTTCGGGGTCGACGACACGGGCGGCGGGGCTGGCGGTCTGTAGCTGGTCTACTACGCCAGGACGGGGCTGTGAGTAGCCGATCACCGCTGTTCCTTGCTGCCTGGGTATGGCCGTGCTCGTCTTGCCCAGCCCTCCTCGTGAACTCCTTGCTGTCCAGGTTCTGCTGGTGATGCGCACAGTCCGCGCCTGTCCAACCGTCACGGGGCATACAGTCGACCGGGGTGATGAACAGACACAGAACTGTTCGCCAGGCGGGGTGTGGTCAGTCACTGGTTGCGGAGTTGATGGCGCCGCGGATGGCCACGTCCACGGTGCGCTCCCGCGTCAGATCGGCGAAGTGCCCCGCGCTGTTGGGGTGTTCGCGCAGGACGGCGGCGAGGATCTGAGCGGCCTGCCCTCGCAGTCGGCGCAGCCATTCCCGGATAGCGTCGTGCTGGTCCCACTCGTTGGACGCCTCGTCCCAGGTGCACATACCGCGGGCCGCTTCCTCCAGCAGTTCCCATTGCTGATCGTGCCCCTTGTCGTGGTGTAGCCGATCAACTGGTCGGCTTGTTGGTGGTGTTGGGGAGTGCGGGGGCGCTTTCGGGGAGCTCGGGGTAGAGCTTGTCCATGCTGCCTTCAGGGAGATAGCGGCGGGGAAAGGCGATCCATTCGTCGTGCATCTCGCAGAGCACGGCGGTCGTCAGCCGTTCCAGGGCGGGCGGGTTGGGGAAGACCTGGACGACGTTGGTGCGACGCTTGATCTCCCGGTTGATCCGTTCCAGAGGGTTGGTGGACTGGATCTTCTTCCAGTGCCGTGGTGGGAAGTCCGCGAAGGCGGTCAGGTCTTCTTTGGCGTCCAGGAGCATGGCCCTGACCTTGGGGAACTGGCTGCCGAGCATGTCGGCGACGGTGTCCAGCTGGGTGCGCACGAGGTCCGCGGTCGGCTGGGTGAAGATCGTGCGGATCGTCGCGGCGACCATCTCGCCGGACTCCTTGTCGATCACGCTGAAGACGTTGCGCAGGAAATGAAGCCGTAAGGATTCAACATGGTGTTTCGCTGTCTTCTGTGACGGATGCGAGTACGTCGGTGGCGGTGGCGAAGCGTCGTTCGGCGGGCGTCGGGACGTGCGGGTCTTGTTCGAGGAGGGGACGGACGTCGTCGATGGCGTTGCGGATGGTGCCGCGGCTGACTCCGAACAAGTCAGCCAGGGTCTGCTGGTTGCATAGATCTCGCTGGGAAAGGACCGTCGCCAGGACCCGGTCAGCGTCGGTGATCTTTTGACGGAAGACGCCGCCACGGGTTCCCGGGCGTCGATCACCGCCGCGCTGGTGATGCCGGCGTTGTTCGAGCGCGGCCTGGTAGGGCACGGTGATCCGGTCGATCAGCGCCTGGAAGTCCGGACGGGACATGCCGGTGAGTGCGGGGTGAGACAGAGTCTGGGAGAGATCCATTTTGCTGGTGGTGGCGCCGCCCTGCGCCCAGTCGCGCAGTTCCTGGGCGGAGGAGAAGTAGTGCGCGGTCTGCGAGATGGTGATCTTCTGCGCGTCGATGAGGGTGCGGGTCTCGCCGATGGCCTGGCCGATCGTGACCGGGTTGATGGCGAGCAGGTCGACCAGGACCTTCTGGGAGCAGACGCGGCGCAGGTAGATCACGGTGATCAGGATGCGGTCGGCGTTCGAGAGCAGGGGTTTGCCGTGTGCTCCGGGGGCCTGCAGGCGCCGGCCGCCGCGCTGCTGGAACTTGCGCTGTTCGGCCCGGGCGGCCTGCGCGGGAGCCAACTGGGCGCACAGTGCGTCCAGTTCGGCTGAGGTCATGCCGCTCAGGCGCGGGTCGGCGAGCATCGCCAGGACCTGTGACCTGGTGTGGTCGCGGTCGCTGGTATTGATCGCGCAGTCGCCGGTGGTGCCGACTGGGGCGATCGTGTAGTTCCAGGATCCGTGCTGGTCATGGGGCGTGATCGATAGTGAGCGCAGGTGCTCGCGGCTAACGGAGATTCCCACCGGGTAGGTCCCGGTGTCCAGCTCGGCGTGAACGCGCAGGCCGGTGCGGGTGCGGGTCGCGGCGATGCTGTTGACCACGACTTCGTGGCTGGTCAGGGGCCTGCCACGCCAGTTCATGGAGATGTGGGAGAACAGCCGGTGCTCGATCTTGTTCCATTTTGAGGTGCCCGGCGGAAAGTGACAGACGCTCACCGTGAGGCCCGTCTGGGCGGCGAACGCGGCGAGTTCGGCCTTCCATAGCCGGTAGCGGTAGCTGTTGGACCCTCCGCAGTCCGCGGTGATCAGCAACCGGCCGGCATCCGGGTAGTCAACCCGGCCACGGGCCCGCCACCAGCGGCGGATCGACTCGACGGCGAACACCGAGGTGTCGTGATCGGTGCCGACGTTCACCCAGCCGCTGTCGCGGGCCAGATCGTAGATGCCGAAGGGTATCGCCACCTCGACGTCGGGACCGATGAAGTAGAAGCTGTGGTCCTCCACCTGCACCGGATCCCCGGCGGGGCGCCATTGCCGTCCGAGGTTCGGCAGCTGTCCCAGCTGCTCCTTCTTCTTGGCATCGATGCTGATCACCGGCTGACCGCCGGACTGGTACTCCTTGACCTGTTCGTTGATATAGCGGAACTGCGCGTCCCGATCGGGGTGTTGCTTGCCCTCCAGCGTCTTGGCGCTGACCTGCAGACTGAAACCCTGCCCCTTCAGCAGCCGGCCGACGGTAGGAGCGGAGACCCGATGCCCTTGCCCGGTCAGCTCCTCGGCGAGGTTGCGCAAGGACTTGGTCGTCCAGCGCAGCGGCGACATCGGATCGCCCCGCTCGTCCGGCTCCACCAGCTTCAGCAACGCCGGAACCAGAGAAGGATCCTGTTCCTCGACGGGCTTGCGGCCACCCCCGGGACGCCGAACACAGCCGTCCCGCAACGGATCCCCACCGGCCTCCAGCTCGAACACACCGTTGCGAACCGTCGTCTCGCTCACCCCGGCCAGCCGCGCCACGGCCCGTACCCCACCGTGGCCGAGCAATCGCGCCTCCTGCGCCAGCATCAGACGCCGCTGACGCTCATTCAGATGCGGCAACACGACCTGGAACCGCAGCGCGAGCTGGTCCAGAACATCGTCGGCGAAGCTCATACCAGAGCAACGGGCTTGTCCTATGAAAGCAACGGGTTGTTCCTTGACGGCTTCAATGAACCCTGCACCTTTGCCAGGCGGCTCCGAGCATCACCTTGCTGACTGCGGCGACCAGGCCGGAGTGCTGGTCGGTGATGACGAGGCGGACACCGCTGAGGCCGCGTTCGCGCAGAGAGCGCAGGAACTCCTTCCAGAACGCTTCGGTCTCGTTGTCGCCGACCATCAGCCCGAGGACCTCGCGTCCGCCGTCCTCGGTGATGCCGGTGGCGATGACCACGGCCTGCGAGACGATCTGGTGGTTCACCCGCACCTTGCAGTAGGTCGCGTCCAGATAGACGTAGGGGAAGCGGGTGTGGTCCAGGGGGCGGGTGCGGAAGGCGGTCAGCGGTTCGTCCAGGGCCGCGCAGATCCTCGAGACCTCGGACTTGGAGATACCGGTGTCCCCGCCCAGTGCTTTGACCAGGTCATCCACGCTGCGGGTGGATACCCCGTGCACGTACGCCTCCATGATGACGGCGTAGAGAGCCTGGTCGATGCGGCGCCGCCGTTCCAGCAGGGACGGGAAGAAGCTGCCGGTGCGGACCTTGGGGATCTCCAGGTCCAGGTCGCCGGCCAGCGTGGTCAGCACCTTGTCGCGGTGCCCGTTGCGCAGGGCCGTTCGTGAGGCGGTGTGCTCGTTCCACTCGGCGCCGATGTGCGCGGTGGCCTCGGCTTCGATCAGTTCTTGAAGCATCCGCTCGGCCACGCTGCGGACGAGCTCGATTCCGTCCGACGAGCGTAGTGACTCCAGCAGCCGTATCAGGTCAGACTGAGACAGGGCCATCGTGCACTCCTACCGCTTGAACTGGCGTTTTAGCAGGGAGAGTTGCACGGTGGCCCGCCTTTGGTCAGGGAGTGGCCACCCGCATCAGGTGTGCGCCCCGGGCAGACGCCCGCGCACTCCCACACCTTGATCGGCTACACCACGACAAGGGGCACGATCCTGTGTGCGGCCAGGGTCCGTACGCGCTCTTCTCTTGCCGAGTGTCGCGGGGCAGAACCTGGGGACATCGAAGCCGCCAAGGATGCCGCGGTGGGAATGCGATCGCTTCGGCCTCGATCAGCCAGGTCGGGATGCCTTGGTCGCTCAGGAAGGCGCTTGGGAGGAGCATCCACGTGGGCAGGAAGAGACTCGGTCCGCTCGGCCACAGGTGCCGCAAGCGGGGCAGATGGACTGGCCAGTGCGCTCCTCAGCCCAACAAGGTGACGACAGAAGGGAGCCGCCGAAGCGGCGGTCAAGATCCGATTCCGAGGCCCCGATGGTGGCGAGGCCGTCCGGATCGAGCAGAGGGAAGGTGTGGCCGCAAGCGAGGCAACGGCGGAGTTCCCACCGGGTGCTGCAGGAAGGGCAGAACACTGCGAACAGACCTTCATCACGGGCTTCGAGCGTAGGTCGACTCCTAGCGTCGGTTTTGGGGCACAGTGGACACACTTCGAGGAGCGCCGTCTTCGCCGCCGCGTCTTCAAGTGCCGCGCGCAAGTCCTGCAGCCGCTGTGCGTCATGCCTCCCCTCTCGGCCACCACCGGAGCGTGAGCGCGAACGGTTCAACAGCACGGGCAGTTGGTCGAGTTCGTTCGGCAGCGGAGCGCGTAGAACAACGACTCCGCTGGGGTACGGTTCGAGCCAATCGCACTCCGAAAGGACTGACCGTTCGGCTGCGGGCACAGACACCCTGTATGGATAACGGCGAGTGTCGGCGCCCAGGGTCGCCCAGCGTATTGCCCGCACTAGACGGCTGACGCTGAAGATGTCCAGCGGGGACAACGGGGCGACGTCGGCGCGCTGTTCCGGCGCATCACCGTCTCTGCGGCCAATGCGATAGGAGGCACGGAGGACGTCCGGTTCGGCGTCTTCCCGTGCTTGCAGCTGGCCTGGGTAGACGACGAGATCGTTCCCACATTCAGCAGGCGGTCGGCTCCGGAGGGCGTCGATGATTAAGGCAGCGACCGAGGCCGAGTCGGGAGCCGTGCACAGGTCAGTAGTTATGGGCAGCACGCGCAGAGCCTGCCGGTCTCGCCAGTGGACGGTGAAGTCGCCTGTCAGGGACCAGGTGATCGTCAACGGTGCGCCGCGCATACGGAAGCGAGTGGAGCGGCCACGGCCAGGAGCCGGTTGGTCGGCGACCGGAGTTGCCTGGAGAAGTCTGCAAGCGAGGAGTAGGAGAAGGCCGGTGAAACGTTCGAAGGCGACGCCGACTTCCTGCCGACGCCGGTCGGTCTCAGCCGCTCCGAGCTGCGGGGCCTCTATGGTGGTGCACGCCTCCCATAGCGCGGCTACCCTCCGGTAGCCGGGATCGCTGCGGAACAGGTTGGTGGGATGCAGTTCGCGGGGCGGCGCGGCACGGTGGTCGACTGAGCGTGCCAGAGGTGAGCCCAGCATGATTTCCACAGAGGCGAGGGCGGACTCAAGCTCCCGCAGGCGGATTCCCGCTGCTGCTTGGTGCCTGCTGGAGTCTTCGACATTCCTCAGAAGCCGGGTCAGGTCCTGTCGGGCCCGCCACGTGCTCTCTGCCGAGTGCATCAGAAGCCCATGCACATCGCCGACCATCCTGCTCAGGTCGCTCACCTTTGCGATCCGCTGCTGCAGATGCGTCCGCATCACGCTGAGCACGGCGACAGCAACCCGGTTCTCGTAGATGTCGGCGTCTTCCTCGCTGCGTCGGGCCAGCAGTCGGGCCGGTCTGACGCCGGCGAGCGTGTGCGAGGCCCACTCTTCCGGGCGGGCGGCCAGCCGCGCCGCCGCGCCGGGGGCAACGGAGCGCACTCGTGAAGTTGGCAGGATCTCCTCTACCGTGCGCAGCCGCGTGTACGGGCGATTACAAATCGCACGCAGAGCACCGGAATCGTGCTCGAAGGCATTCTCCACCGGCAGTGCTGAGGTCTCGTCGGAGACGTCGAGGATGATAGGTGGCATAGCCAGCCAACTGTCGAGCGTCGTGGTCCCCTCGCTGAGACGGGTTGACAACGCGAGGAGATGGCGGACGAGCAAGGAATCGAGAGCCAGCTCCTCTGCTTTCCTGTTCATCGCCGACCACGCGAACGGATCTCGTCATCCAGCAGTTGTTGCGTCGCCATGGGCTCGTGAGTGTCGTCGAATCCTCTCAGACTGTCCCCGAGGCCGGTGCGGAGTGCGTCGAGGGTGTCGGCGTGGATGTCGTACCGCCCTCGGACAGACCGCAGGATGCGGGTGGACAGGAGGTGGTCCAGAGCCTCACCCGGGCTGCCGCCTGTGGCGACCACGACGGGGGCGAACTCCTTGATCTGCAATTCCAGTCGGTTGCCCCAGCCGATACGCAATTCCTCGGCGAAGCGACGACGCCAGTTGTCGTCAAGGAAGTGAATGATGTCGGCGGCATGGGTGCCGTAGTTGGCTCGTGCTTCGCTGAAGGCCTGGGTGAGGCCTCGGTGGGCGACAGGCTCCGGAGGCGCGGTGGTGGTGTCTGGGAGCTCTGGGTGTTGCCAGGGCAGTTCAAGGACGAAAGCTCGGTCGTAGGTCTTGTCGGCGAAGCCGACAGTCGTCTCGTCGTGGTTGGCGGTTCCGATGAACCACACGTTGTCCGGAACGGCGATGTGCGTCCCGTCAATCAGCAATCGGGGAGGATTCTTGACGGGGGCTGTGGTTAGCGCCAGCCTGGCCCTGTCCTTGATGGACAGGGCCGAGAGTACTCCACTGAAGTACTGCTCAGGATGGGAGAGGTTCATCTCGTCGAGCACAATGAAGAACGGCCGATCCTTGAACGCGGGGCACTGCGCTTGGTACAAGGCCTTGGTGAATTCGGATTCGTAGAAGAGCCGGTCGAAGCTGTTGTAGTACCCCATAAGATCCTGCGGATCCCGCCAGCCAGCCTGCACCGGGACTACAGCCACGCTGCTCGGGCTGCCGAGAGCAGTCGCCAGCGCACGTGCCAGTCCCGTCTTACCGATGCCGCTGATGCCCTGGAAGAGATGAAGTCGGCTCATGGCCATGCCTGCCAGGACAAGGCGCAAATCCGAATCGCGATACGAGAGGCCGGCCCTTTGCTGGATGACCGCTTGCATCTGCTCCACGAGTGCGGGCAGTTCCGGAGCCTTGGGAACGGATGGCAGGGGTGTGCCGAAGTCATGGTCCATGCGTGAGCAGGCCGGGAAGGCGTGGCCTTCTTTGCCAGCTTGGGCAGTGGCGTTGAGCTTGGCGGCTTCCTCATTCAGTAGTTGTCGAAGCTGGCTGTTGGCGGCACTAAGCCAGTTATTGGCTTCCAGGTAGTTCTGGCGCTCGTTGACAGCGATGCGATCGCGTTGCAGAGCGGATTCCAGTTCGCCTCGTTCCCTCACCAGCTCTTCGTTGTCGGCGGCCAGCTGCATCACCTGCTGTTGCAGTTGTTCGAGCATGCGGGCATCGGCCCGAGGCGCGGTGGCGTTCTCCTCTGTCAGACGGGCATTCTCGGCACGAAGCTCGGCCAAGCGCTCGACGACCTGCTCCAGGGTTAGACCACCGAGGGAGGCCAACGCGGTCTCGTACTCAGTGAGGCAGGCCCTGAGACGTTCGTTGCTAGCAGTCAGAGCTGCCACCCGGCGTCGGCCCTCTTCCATCTGCTCCATCAGCTGGCCGGTGCGGTCTGCCACCTCACGCTCGAACCGTTCGGCACGGCCTGACTGTTGCTCCTTTAGCGCGATCCTGAGATGGGCAACGTCCTCGCGTTCCCCGTCTAACCGGGCCTGCTCGGATCGCAGGTCCCTCTCCCGCTGGGCGAGTTCGCTCTCCCGCTGGTCCAGGGCGGCTTGGGCGTCAGCAAGGCGACGCTGCGCCTCGCTCCACCTGGTCTGCCAAGCCTGGCGGTCCGTGTCGAGGGCTTCGACGGCCTCCCGGCGCCGGTCTGCCAGCCAGGATTCGAGTTCCTGGCCCGCCTCCATACGACGTTCGGCCAATCGGGCTTCGGCCGTAAACTCTCGATCAGAGAGCTCGCTCTCCTTGCGGTCGAGCAGAGCGGTTCGGGTGTCGAGCGTCTCCTGCTGCTCTTGCAGGGCTGCAGCTTGCTGAGTTTGTCGGGTGAAACGGGCATCGAACTCCGACCGCTCGGCACGGAGCCGTTCACCCTGCGCTATCAGCGCGTCTGTGGTTTCTGTCTGGCGCTTGGCGAGCGCACGGAAAAGCTGCCAGGCGTGCTCGAGTCCAGAGACTCCGCTGTCCGGCTCGTCACCGGCGGCGCTGACCAACTGAGCTTCGGTCGCCACCTGTTTGATTTCTTCAAGTAACACCGCAGTGCCGTCTGGCGCTATCGGAGGCCCCTCCGGGGCCGCTGCCGCGGATTGGCGGGTCTGGGTGGGAGCGGGACGTTGAGACGCCTGCGGCTGGCCTGGCCACACGGGTCCCTTCCCCTTACCGCGGCCCCGCGTCTGCTTTCTCCCCATGACGTTGGTTCACCCTCTTGCTGTCGGTCGGCCACCGCTCAGTCCGAGCAAGTGGCGGGCTGCTTCGTAGGTGAGAGTTCGGATGCGGTCCAGATCATCGGGGGACGGGGCGTCAGTCGGTCCGTGTGTTGCGTTGTTGCGCAGGATCCGTGACCGATCCAGGTCCTCCAGAAGCGTGGGACGCTGCCGGATGAATGCATTGAGGGGGTGCTGGTTGTTGTCTCCGGCTGCCCACACAGCCCTGATGATGTCCCCGGCCAAACTGGTCTTTGGGCTGGCGCAGTTCTTCTGCATTTCCGGGGGCACTGAGGTGGCGCCGAGCCGGAAGGCAGTCAGCACGAACGCGCGCTCTCGTACGGCTGGCACTCTTGACGTCGGCAGCTGCGCGGGGAACCTTTCGTTGAGCTCGGGAAGTATGCACTCAAAGACGCGGATCGCGTTGCGAGCCGCGTTCTCACGTTCCCGTGCGGTGTCCTTGATGAGGGCCAGCTCGATGTCCGCGAGATGGGTCAAGACCTCGGGGTGCTCACGTATCTCTTCGCCCAGAATCCGCACGACGTCAGCGCGGGCGTCTTCGGCGAGCTCCCGGTCGACCTTGCGGGCGGTGGCGGTCCGATCGCGGCGTTCCCGGCCGAGCAGGTCGTTGATCAGCCGACTCAACTCGTCATCTCGCTCGGCGCGGCCGGCCAGCAGGTCGGCGAAGACCCGCCCGTCGCCCACGGCGAACGGGTCGTGGACCGTCCACATGCGTCCAGATCCGTCATCGCCCTTGGCGGCATAGCAGACCAGGTAGGCAGGATTGGGGTCGCCATGGAATCCGATTCTGCGGGCTGCCACGGAAGCGTGGTCGGCGTTGCGGGACGCGCCGCGAAGGCCACGAGCCGCCATGTCGTGATCTCTGCAGGCTTCGAGCACAGCGCGTTCTGACGGGCGCATCGAAGAGCCGTTGCCATGCAACGCCAGTGCACTCACTTCCCGGGAGGCGCCGGCTGTGCCGAACTGGATGGTGACCCGGCGTCCGCGGTGCTCCCGCACGTCGGCGCGTACGGGGTCGGCGACCAGGATGCGTGGGAGCAGTGCCCCGCTGGCCGGGTCTTGGAAGACGCGTAGGAGCTGGGGATCGGTTTCCTTTACCTCTCCTTCGGCCACTGTCTGCCGTCCTGCCTCGGTCAGCGTGAGGCCAGGTTTCATCAGCCGGCCCTCCACCAGCCGGGCGACCACGGTGCGGCACAGGGTGGTGTCGAGTCCGATCAGCCGGGACAGGTCGCCGATGTCGCGGATTCCGGCGGCGCACAGGCGCAACACCACTGTCTGGAAGACATCAAGGGTCCGGGAGTAGCCGGTTGGTGCGGTCACTTGGTAGACCCATACCGGCAGGAGGACGGGCCGATAGTGTCCGTGGGGCGGGAAGGCGAGCTGGAATATGGGCGTCCTACGGTCGAATGACACGGCCGTCCACCCCCTTCTGGCACAGGGCGAGGAAAGCGGCCAGGGGTTTGACCTCGGAGGGCGAATCAGGGCCGAACATGTAGTCGTCGCCGACCACGACAAGCAGCCGCTGCTGACGGCTCATCGCCACGCACAGCCGGTTGGCGACGGTCAGGTGCCCATAGGCGCGCTTGGTGTCAGTCCGAGCGGCCGGAGCGCAGCTGCGTACCGTGGACAAGTAGGTGACAGAGAACTCCATTCCTTGGAAGGCGTCGACGGTACCTACCCGCAACCGGTCCAGCGGCGCGCCGTCCTCGTCCCGGCAGAGCCGGGGCACGGGGCGCCATCCATCTGCCTCAGTGAACTCGGCGAGCCCGGCCTTCTTCAGTTCCCTCCAGATCTCGGTGACCTGCGCGGCGTAGAAAGAGATGACCCCAAAGGTCAGCTGTCGGTGGCGTTCGATCAGGGCAGCGATCTCCGCTGCGATGCCCATGGCTTCAGCGTTACGGACCCGGCTGGTACCGCGTGACGTCTCGCCGCCGGACGACAGCGGTATGGGCAGCCACGCCGCGGGAACCTCTCCGTACCGGTCGATTCCGTGAGCGAACTCGGCTGCTGCACGGCCGTTGCGCAGCTTCCTGTCGTAGAAGTTGTCACTGACGAAGCTGCCGAGCACCGGATGCATCCGGAACTGGGTGTCGAGGCGGACGAACCGGGAGTGTCCATCCGGCGAGCCGTGCTCCCACTGTCTGGCCAAGCGCTGGAACAGACTCTCCTGCAACCGGTCGCGAACGTCGTCGCCCAGCGAACCCAGTTCCCGTTCCACATCGGGTTCCAGCATGTGGGGAAGCTGTTCATGGTCGCCGACCAGAACAATCCTGCGGCGGGCCTGGGCGAGTGGGATGAGCAGGTCGAGAGGGTTTGCCCGCGCCGCTTCATCGACGATGACCGACTCGAACACGCCATCTTGACCACCTGCGTCCGCCATGGCCTTGGACACCGCCTGCTGGCACGTGGAGGCGAGCGAAACGGTATAGGCACGCAGGGTGTCGTCGACCCCCTCGGGGTCGCTGCGCAGATCGTCCCGATAGTCGAGCAGCGCTGCTGCTACGGCATCGGGTGATCGGGTGACCGCCTCCGCGAGCTGTGCAGCCAGGCGGTCGAGGAGGGTCACGATCTCGGGGTCGGCGACGGTGACCTCCGGCAGCCGGATCCGCGCGGTGAGATTGTCGAGCAGCGTGTCGCGCAACTCGGTCAGCGGCTCCAGCAGTTCTGGCAGGGACGTGGTACCCCGGATCGCCGCCTGCAGAGGCTCGCGGTACGAGACGCCATCGAGCAGTGGGCTGTCGATGAGGTCGAGCCGGGTCAGCAGTGCGCGGGCCGTATGGGGGCCATCGTCCTCGAAGCCCGTCGTTGTGCAGCGCAGGGACCTTACGTACGGCAGCAGGTCCGCGCGGGTCTCAGGGTCGGCGGCGGCTCGGTGCCGGTGCCTCTCGGCTCTGTCCTTTTGCGTGCGTAGTTCCTCGACCAGTGACGGTTCGGCAATGTCGCCAAGCTCGGCCAGCACTTGGTCGAGGAATTGAGACAGAAACTCGGGCGGGACCGGTGCTGCCCGATACGTGGCGGCGAACTCCGCGGCAGCGCGTTGAGCAGCAAGATGGCGGCCTACGGGCCGCTCACGAAGCCGTAGATCGGCAGATCGAGCTGCCTCGATGCGCCAAGTGTCCAGCGCGACCGTACTGCCCCGGCCGCGGGAATCCACCTTCAGCGGAGGCAGGCCAAAGACCCAGCCCCGACTGACCAGATGGTCGACCGCTGCGTGCTGGAAACTCGTCAGCAGAGTGGTTCCGGCGATGTTTCCGCCCTCGGCGAGATCACCCAGCTGGTTCACCAAGGCGGCGATTACCTGAGTCTTGCCGGTACCCGGAGGCCCTTGAATGATTGCCACATCAGGCGTGTTGAGGGCGGTGAGCACGGCTTCCCGCTGAGCGGGTGTAGGCCCGTGCGGAGCGAAGCAGTCGAGTGCTGAGCGGGAGAGCTTCGTGATCCGCCGTTGCGCCGGCTGCGGCCAGGAGCCGCCCTCCAACAACGTCGGCAACGCGGGAATGTGCGTCCCGTCCGTGCGTAGCTTCTGCATCGCATTCTCGCGCCGGTCCAGTCGGCGCTGGTCACCGCGGTGTGCCAGATAGAGCCAGCCCGCGGGCGGCGGATCCTTCTGATCGTTGAAGGTCCCGGCAAGGCGCAGGGTCTCGGTGACGCTGTCGTATCCGGCCGGTTCACCGATCCAACCCCGGCCCTTCTGGGCGCGGGAGGCAACCAGCCATTCCCGATCCGTCATCACGGCATCGGTTGCGGAGGTCGGCACCTCCGTTGCTGCCTCGATCTCCACCCTCTCTGCCGTTGTGGAGTTCTCCAACGCGGCTCGAGTGCGAGGCAGCGCCCGGATCAGGTCCACGGTGAAGGCGCAGCGGCCGTCAGACTCGACCTTGACTGCGGTGTAGCGGATGGTCCCGAAGTCGCGGATACGTCCCCGAATGTGGCGGGCCTCCAGTTCCTGGTACCTGTCCCACATGGCCAGGTAGCCGTTCTGGTTGGCCACCAAGTCGAGCCCCTGCTGGATTCTCTCCCGGTCGCGCTGTCTGGCGGTCATGTCGCGGAACTCAAGGGCGCCGACCGCCAGGGCCTTCTGGCCAACGCCGCGGTCATGGACTGCGCTGAGCAGACGGATGATGCGGTAGCCCGCACTGTGCCTTTCGACGTCGGCCATGAGGCCGGGCCCGTGTACCCGGAAGCCGGCCTCAAAACCTCCCGCCAGTCCTGCCGAGACCACCATGCGCCAGGCGGCGCCCGAACCCCCGGGGCGGGGAGCGAGGAGAAGTTCGCGGGTCAGGAATGCCATGACGGCTGCGGCATTGGCGGCGTCGGCCCGGCCCGCGTACTTCACAGCGTCTTCCAGTACGGCATCGTTGATGTCGAGTTGCAGCCCGGAGCTGAGTGGTACGGCGAGCCCCATTGCCGGCGCGTAGATGTGGGCCCGCACGGTGAAGGGCTCGTCGGTGGCTGGCGCAGATGAACTCGCCCTGCCCGCGCGGGGCCGGTGTTGTGTGCTCGCGACGGGCGGTCTCGGCACGACCTCATGAGCAGTCACTGCTACGCAGTTGGCTCCGGCGGACCGCACTTGGTCAAGCTTGCGTTGGTCCTCGGGGCTTGCCGGTCGGACACCGTACGTGGCGGAGGCGGTGACCAAGTCGAGCTGACCGGTGGGCCGATGATAAAGGCGGATCTCCGTGCCGCGGGAGAGTTTCTGGTCGGGAAGCCCTTGTGGCACGCGGTGCCAGAGGAGCGACACGAAGATCGGTTCACCCGGCATGCGGGCCGGCATCGCTGCTTCCTTGGAGCGGACACTCACCTACCTGGCCTCCAAAGCCGTCAGACGTACCCAGCGGTGGATGGCGTCTCGCTCTCCGAAGTGCAGCGTCCAGGGTCGGCCGTCGACGGGAGCGGTTGCCTGACCTCCCAGGGCTATCTCCCGCCAGGGGCGCCCATCCTGGTGGTCGAGCCAGAGGCTGTTGCGCGAGAGGTTCAGTACGGTGGCATCCTGCCCGTCGAGTCGCACTTGAGCGATCACAGCGTCGGGGTGGTCGGGAGCAGGGGAGGCGTGACGTGCGGTGAGCACCGTCTCGGCGTCAGGGCGCAGCACGGTGAAATCCGGCAAAGGCACTTCGGATAGTCGGACGTCGGGTATGTCGTCGCCGGTCTCCGATCGGCCTTCCGACTCAGCACCCACCGGCCCGGTCAGTCCATGGTGCAGCACCCAGGCACGGTCTCGGGGTCGTCGGCACAAGAGGCATGAGGTTGCGGCAGCGCGGTAGGTCCAGCGGCACTCCGGGCACCGAATGGTTTGTGCCGCCGCGGAGTGCAGTGCTGCGGCCCACTGGGCGGCGGACGGGCGGACGAGAGGGTCGGTCACAGCGTCGATGAAGCACTGGGAAGCCAGTTCCCACAGCCGACGCGACAGCAGTTCTTGCCGAGGCGTGATGCCAACAGTGCACTCGTTGGTGCGGTCGGTGGGGTGATCGATCCACGGCAGGCGGAAGCGGTCGGCGTACTCCTGCTGGTAGTCGGGATCGGAATCCAGTACCTCGTCACCACGGAACGGATGGCTCGCTGTCAGAGTTTCGAAGACCAGCACACCAAGCGCATGGGCGTCTGCCAGGGTGGTTGCGCCGCTGGAGCCTGCAACAATCTCCGGAGCCCCGTATCCCGGGGTGTGCACCGGCGCGGAATCGACTGCCGAGACGAGACCGAGGTTGTCCACGTCGATGAGCCTGATCTCCTGCTGCTCAGGAGCGGCGGATACCAGGACGTTCGACGGAGACAGGTCTTGGTACACGATGGCTCGGGCGTGCAGGCGGGCGATGGCGTCTGCGAGTTTAGCCAGCAGACGCAGTCGGCGTTCCAGTCCGCCGGTACGCACGTACCAGGCCGCTAAATCCTCCTCATCCGAGACGCACAGAGTGTCCAAGGGCACCATCTCGTCAGCGAGTTCCATGACGTAGCCAAGCTTGGGAGGGGCAAGCAGGGCAAGTACGCCGGCCAGCGGGATATCGTCCAGCGGAAGACGCTGGATACGCCGCAGCCGAGCGTGTACGGCCTCGGCCGCTTCCTGAGTCGGAGCTGTGATCATCTTGACGGCGGTGCGTCCCCCTCGGGCCAGCCATACCTCGCCCTGGCCACCGGCTCCGATGGAATGAGACAGCGACCACAGTTGGTGATACTCGTCCTCGACTGGCCGCAGCAGACCGCCGAGGTCCCAGCGCGATGTCACCGGTTTTCCTCTCGCTGCGCGTTTCTGCTGGTTCAGGCGCCGAAGTCGGACAGGTCCTCGGGGTTCAACGCCGGTGTCCGGTCTGGGCGGGTGCTCTGGGCACGCTGAGTGACAGTGACCGTCACCCAACGGAAGTACTGCTGGATCCGACTGACATCCTGCGCCTCGAATACGCCGCTGGCCTCATCGCTGACGAACCGCCGCAGAACGGCCTTCGCCTGCTCGGTCATGTCGGGGCCGCCGATAGCGATCGCGAGTCGGGTGGCCTTTGAACCCTTGGGAGAGTCGAGCAAACGGTCGAGTGCTTCTTCCCAGTCGTCGTTGGGTTTCCCGTCGGATACGAGAATGAGGGTGGGGGAGAACGCGCGGGGTGGAAGCGTTGCCTCGTCACGCAGCAGTTCGTCGGCGAGTGTGAGAGCGGCTCCTAGTGGGGTGCCGCCCCGGGCTTGCATGTCGGTCCACGAAGCTTTGGCTGCGGGAACCAGCTCCTGGTGCAGAACGGCACCATCCTGACTGAAGGCGATCACTCCGACGTGAATGACGCCCCGCCCAACATCAGCCGTTGCGAAGTCGCTGAGCATACGGCGGATGCACTCATTGAGTACATCGATCTTCTCCTGCGGCTCCCCCATACTTCCACTTACGTCCGCCAGCACAAGGACTGGCAGCGGACGTGCCTTCGCAGCCATGAACCGCGGCGCGGTACCCACGACGCCCCCCCAACGTTCTCGACCAAGGTGATCGCTCCAGACCGGCACGCCGGTCGCGGCCAGGTCGTTCTTGGCACTGGGGCACACAAGGTACTACGAATCACGTTTGACGGTGCCTCACACGGCAAGCTTGGGTGGACATGGCCAGTGAGGTCTTTCAGCGTTTCCGCTCCAGAGTGAGGACCGCTGCTGCGATTGACGTCATTCGATTCGGGCTGCACCGCGCTCTGCGGAAGATTCGCCAGGACTTCAGACGGGCGATTCCACCCTCGACCGGGGCCCGCGCCCTCGACAGCGCCCGGTTGACGGTCTGCTGGGTGAGCGTCAGCTCGCCTCCCCGCAGGCCGTCTGGCCGGTGTGGTCACCCACGCGCTGGCATCGAGGTAGGCGAGATCGGCCAGGATCGGTCCCCCCCTGACGTTCGCAGATCCTGATGATCCGGTGGGTGCGGGCCGCGGTGAGGTCGTGACAGCGCCCGGGCAGGACCGAGGACAGCCACAACACCTCGCCATGGGGATCGGTGACCACCTGCAGGTTCACCCCATGCCGGCGGTGTTTGGCCGAGTAGTCGGCGCGGCCGTCGCACTTGGCCAGGGTGCCGTCGAGCAGGACAAACTCGGGGTCCGCCTCGCGCAGAGCGCGCAGCAGACCGGGGGCGCGGGCGGCCAGCAGATCGAGGACGTGCTGGTGTAGGCATGCGCCGTGCCGACCGAGATGCCGAACCCCGCGGCGATCTGCGCGAGGGGCTCGTGCTTGCGCAGGTACACCAGAGCGACCAGGGCACGCTGGTGCGGTGGGAGCTTGCAGCGGCGGTCACCCTCGCGGGTGACGATGAGCATGGTGACCCACTCGACCAGGGCATGAGGCAGGTCGAGTGCGGCAGGATGAGGGACCAACAGGGCTCCTGCGTCGATGGGTTGAGACTTCGAACACCTCCCTCAACGGCACGGGAGCCTTGTGCGTTGTGGCCAAGGTCGCCGTCACCCGATCGGTGGCCTGGGGCTTCCCCCAAGGCCGGGTAGTTAGCGTTTTCGCAGGTCACGCAAGGGAGTTGAAGGATTCCCGGCGCAGAGCAACGGAGCTCGTTGGTACAGGCAGTCGACCAAGACAGCTTGTCCCGAGGGAGCTCCGTTGCCCGATCATTGTGTCCTGCCGTCTGCGCTGACGGCCATCACCCGTACGGTCACGGTGGCCGCGGGCCGGTTCGCGCCCGGGCATCTGGGGGAGCTGACTGCTGTCGTGCCGTTCGAGCTGGTGGACGCGGTCCTTGCGGATACGAGGGCGGTACAGCGGCGGTTGCGTGATCTTCCGTCGCGGGTCGGGGTCTACTTCCTGCTGGCGATGTGCCTGTTCCCCGAGGCCGGCTACCGGCTGGTCTGGGACAAGCTGACCGCTGGTCTGTCCGGGATGCCGGTGGTCTGTCCGTCGGCGAAGGCGTTGCGTGACCTGCGCCGGCGGATCGGCAGCGTGCCGGTGCGGGCGTTGTTCGAGGTGCTGGCCGGGTTGCTGGCCCGGCCGACGACGCCAGGTGTGCGCTTCGGTTCGTACCGGATGGTGTCGTTCGACGGCTGCAGTTCGCTGGGGGTTCCCGATTCCGAACGGAACCGGGCCTGGCTGGGCAGGACTTCGCATCATGGCTATCCGACGCTGGAGCTGATGACGCTGGTCGAGACCGGCACCCGGGCCCTGGTCGGCGCGGTGTTCGGCCCCACCGCCGAGGGCGAGACAAGCTACGCCGGCCGGCTGCTGCATCTGCTGCGGCCGGACATGCTGGTGCTGTGGGACAAAGGATTCGACAGCAACGCCTTCCTCGCGCAGGTCACCCGTACCTTCGCGACCATGACCAACGCTCTGCTGGAGCTGCGGGACTGGCTGGTCGCCGAACAGGTCACCCTGGTGGTGATGGAGGCAACGGGCGATTACTGGCGGCCGGTGTTCTACCTGCTGGAGGACTGCCTGAACGTGATCCTGGTCAACGCCGCGCACGCCAAGGGCCTGCCCGGACGCAAGACCGACGTCGCCGACAGCCAGTGGCTGTGCCAGCTGGGTGAATGCAGCCTGCTCAAAGCCTCTTTCGTACCGCCGGAGCCCATTCGTCATCTGCGTGACCTCACCCGCTACCGCACCAGCCTCACCATGGAGCGGTCCCGGGAGGCCCAGCGGCTGGAGAAGGAGCTGGAGGACGCGCGCATCAAGCTCTCCAGCGTGGCCACCGAGATCCTCGGCGTCTCCGGACGGGCCATGCTCACCGCGCTCATCGACGGCGAACGCGACGTCCACACCCTGGCCCAGATGGCCAAGGCCCGTATGCGCCCCAAGATCCCTGTTCTGGTGGAGGCCCTGACCGGCAACTTCGGCGAACACCACGCCTTCCTGTGCCGACTGCACCTGGAGCGGATCGACCACCTCACCGAGACCATCGCAGAGTTGTCGGCACGGATTGAGGAGGAGATGCTCCCTTTCGCCCACCAGCTGGAGCTGCTTGAAACCATTCCCGGCGTCGGCCGGGCTACCGCAGAGGCTGTCATCGCCGAGACCGGCGGCGACATGGGCCGCTTCCGCACCGCCGGCCACCTCGCCTCGTGGGCCGGGGTCTGCCCCGGCCACCACGAATCCGCCGGGAAACACAAATCCGGCAGATGACGCCACGGCAACCGCTGGCTCAACGCCGCACTGGGAACCGCCTCGATGGCCGCCTCGCGCACCAAGGAGAAGACCTACCTCGGCGCCCGCTATCACCGGCTCGTACCCCGCCTCGGCAAGAAGAAAGCCCTGGTCGCCCTCGAACACTCCCTGTTGACCGCCGTCTGGCACATGCTCACCGACAACGTCCCCTACACCGACCTCGACGGCGACTCCTACGCCAAGTACGACCCCGAGCGCGCCATGCGCCGCCTCACCCGACAGGCCAACGCCCTCGGATACACCGTCCGCTTCGACCCCATCGAGGCCCCGTGAACACACCCCACCAGTCACCTCGTTGACCAGCACTCATCCTTCATTTTCGGACCAGAGGCCACACCTCCTGAGGTGCCACGAAGAGCCCGATGCCTCGGAACGGTGGGCTAGCACGGGGCCGGCACAAGCGCACCGCTGACCGCTGACGAGGGCGTCCGGCGTCGGCAGGGGAGACCAGGCACAGCGTCTGCTGCCGCCACTGCGACCTCCGGTACGACTGCCAGAACCGCCAGGTACCCTCAAACACATCGTCAACGCGGCCCGACGGGCTTCCGTTCCACTCCGGTGGAGTCTCGAAGGACATGCCCCCACCCGCACGAGTCTCTTCGTGCTGCCTGGGGGAAGTCCTTGCTGTTCCGTGCGTCCGCGAAAACGGTCGCCGTCATGGCACTCGACGGTTCGCTGTTCCTGCACCTCACCGAGCAGTTCGTTCACATGCACGGCTATCGGCCCGGAGCCTCGGAGATGCGTTCCTGGGAGCGCAGCATCCCGCTTCTGGCAGCCGCGCTCAACGACGCCGGCTTGGGCGACGTCGAGGTCATGCTGGAGTACGCGCTACCGCTGAACAGCAAGCGTGCCGACGCCGTCCTCGCAGGCCTGCACCCGGTCACGCAGGAGCCGTCCTACGTCGTGGTGGAGTTGAAGCAGTGGAGCCAGGCGGCTCCGCACGAGGACGACCCCACGCTGTGCCATGTCGACGCTTACGCGCACCCCGTGCTCAACCCGATCGAGCAGGTGCGGCGATACTGCGACTACCTGGTCAACTTCAACGGTGCGTTGGCCGAGCACAGCGAGCGGGTCCATGGAGTGGCCTTCCTGCACAACGCCACAGAGTTCGGGGTCGCGGGGCTGCGGGAGATCGAGCGCGACGGGCAGGGTCGGCTCTTTACCGGCGAGCGTCGTGGTGCGTTCCTGGACCACCTCCGGTCGAAGCTGAGCGACAAGCACCCCGGAGCTCGTGCGGCCGACGAACTGCTCGCGGGCGCCACCGTGCCGTCGAAGCAGTTGATGTCTGTGGCCGCCCAGGAAGTGCGGGAGCGACAGCAGTTCGTCCTCCTCGACGAGCAGCAGGTCGCCTACCGCATGGTGCTCAACGCGGTGGAGCGGGCGAAGCGCGCCGACCACAAGGAAGTCGTCATCGTCACCGGCGGCCCCGGTACCGGGAAGAGCGTGATCGCGCTCCAACTGCTCGGCGAGCTCTACCGGAGGGGCGTGGCAGCGGTCCACGCGACCGGCTCGCAGTCGTTCACCAAGACGATGCGCAAGGTGGCCGGTTCGCGGAAACGGGAAGTCCAGGATCTCTTCAAGTACTTCAACAGCTTCATGACCACGGAGAAGAACAGCCTGGGTGCTCTGATCTGTGACGAGGCGCACCGCATCCGGGAGACGTCTGCCAACCGCTACACCCGCGCGGCGCTGCGGACCGGTAGGGCACAGATCGACGAACTCATCGACGTCGCTCACGTACCGGTCTTCTTCCTCGATGAGCACCAAGTGGTGCGTCCCGGTGAGATGGGCACCGTGGGCGAAATCCGTGAAGCCGCGGCCAGACGCGGCATCGACTGCCATGTTGTCCCCCTGGACAGCCAGTTCCGCTGCGGAGGCAGCGACGCCTACCTGCGCTGGGTGGTTCGACTCCTCGGCCTTGAGCCCGGCGGGCCGGTCGTGTGGGAGCCCGACGACCGCATGCAGCTGCTGGTTGCCGACAGCCCTGAAGAACTTGAGGCGTTCCTCGACGCCCGCCGTGCCGAGAAATACGGCGCCCGGATGTCCGCGGGCTACTGCTGGCGGTGGTCCCCCGAGCCCAAGCCCGGCGAGCCACTGCCTCCCGACGTCGTCATCGGGGGCTGGGCCCGGCCTTGGAACCTGCGCGGGGACCGGTCGGTCTCCGGCGCGCCCCCGTCGGCGCTGTGGGCCACCGACCCGGCGGGCTTCGGGCAGATCGGCTGCGTCTACACCGCCCAGGGATTCGAGTACGACTGGTCCGGCGTCATCATCGGCCCGGACCTGGTCTGGCGAAGCGACCGCTGGGTCACCGACCGCTCCGCCTCCAAGGACCCGGTGTTCAAGAAGTCCACACCGGACACCGATGTGGACCGTCTCATCCGGAACACGTACAAGGTGCTGCTGACGCGGGGGATGGTCGGCACGATCGTGTACTCGACCGATCCGGAGACCCGGGAGAAGCTGCGGGAACTGGTGTCCAGCCGACCGAAGCCACGGCCTGCCGCGATCGAGGAGCCCCTTCTGCGGCGGTGAGCGCGTGATATCCGGCCATGATGTCGGTGCTTCCAGCCGACCGACGTGTCATATGCGCTGGGAGGGTGGTCACTTACCTAAGATCCCAGGGGTCATTGCGGCCCGACGGGCTTCCCCACGTGGACATGCCCCCATCCGCACGAGTCACTCGTGCCCTGGGGGATCCACCTCGTGTCCATGCTCCTGCTGAAACTGGCAGCGCGGGATCTGCTGAACCTGAACTCGAGACGCCGTATGGTGCCCCACCTCGCCGCGAGATGGAAGCACTTCCTCAGCACCGACGCCTCCTTGACCGAACGTTCCGCCTGGGCTGAGAGCCTGGTGCATCTCGCCGAGGATCTCGTCGCCGCCGACCGGGGAAACGTCGAGATGGTCGTCGAGTGCGCGGCCACGCTCGACGAGACCGACCGCGCTGGGGACCCGCGGCTCATCGACGTCGTCCTCGTGGGCCATCATCCCGAAGAGAACGGGCTGTCCGTCCAGCTTGTCGAGCTGAAGCGTTGGTCGACGGTGACCCGGGTGGAGCGAGCCACCGCGGAGCTGGTGCATGTCCCTGGCATGGGGGAGAAGAAGCATCCCGCGCTGCAACTGCGCGAATACTACGAGGCGTTCACCGGTGACAGAGGACCGCTGCACGGACTGGACTACGAGTGTGGCGGCTTCGCCTATCTGCACAACGCCACCGACGCCGCAGTGCTGCCACTGGTCGGCGTGGATGCGCCGACCGGTTCCTACGCCCGTGTCTACACCAGCGACCGCCGCGCCCAACTGATATCGGACCTGCGTACAGCCTTCGCCGCCGACGGTGCCGACTCGGCGGCCGAGATCCTTTTGCGGAGCATGGGCCTGCGCAACACCCCGTTGCTTGACGCCATGATCCGTTCCAGCGGCGAGGACACGGTCTTCACCCTGCGCGGCCGTCAGAAGAAGGTCGCGGACCAGATCCTCGAGGCTGCCGCCAAGGTGCTTCCCGATCCTCAGCGCCCCGCGCTCCTCCCTGACGAGCGGCGGGTGGTGTTCCTCGTCACGGGCGGCGCCGGCACGGGCAAGAGCGCCATCGGCCTCCAGCTCAAGGCCGAACTGGAGGCGGAGGGCCGCACGGTCAAGTACGCGAGCGGCAGCAGGGCCTTCAACGGCGCGCTGCAGGAGCATGTCGGCTACGGGGACCGGGAGTTCAAGGAGACCTTCACCTACTTCAGCAACTTCGTCACCCCGCCCGACCCACCGCTGGACGTGCTGATCTGCGACGAGGCCCACCGCCTGCGCGACCGCTCCACCAACCGCTTCTGGAAACCCGAGGACTGGGGTACCAAGCCGCAGGTGGACGAACTCCTCGACGCCTCCCGGTTGACGGTGTTCTTCCTGGACGAGGGTCAGTCCGTGCGCCCGCAGGAGGTCGGCACCGCTGCTCTCGTGGAGGACGCGGCACGGCGCTACGACGCCCACCTGGTCCGTGGCAGCCTGTGGGAACAGTTCCGGTGCGGCGGCAGCGACGGCTACATCCGCTGGGTGCGCGGCGCGCTGGGGGTGTCCGATGCGGAGCCGGAGCTGTGGACCCCGGACGGACTGATGCATGTCGAGGTCGTGGACAGCCCGGAGGAACTCGAGCGGATCATCCGTTCCGAGGCCGGGGCGGGAGCGTCAGCGCGCATGGTCGCCGGATACTGCTGGCCCTGGACGAAACCCCTGGGCAAGGAAAAGCGACTTGAGCCCGACGTCCGGATCGGTGACTGGCATCGGCCGTGGAACGCGGACAGCGAGTCCTTCTGTGAGAACAAGACCGTCCCGCCTTCCAAGATCTGGTCCGTGCACGAGAACGGCCTCGGCCAGATCGGCTGTGTGTACACCGCGCAGGGCCTGGAGTGGGACTGGTGCGGCGTGATCATGGGCGAGGACATGGTGCGCCGGGGCGACCGCTGGGTGTTCCGCCGGGGCAAGGACAGGGCGGACAAGGAGGCGGGCGTCAAGCGGGTAGCTGTTCCCGGGTCGTTCGATCCCAAGGTGAAGCCGAAGACAGTGGACGACGACGAGTTCGCCCGACTCGTCCGGCACGCGTACCACGTGCTGATGACCCGGGCGAGCCGTGCAACCGTGCTCTACTCCACGGACGAGGAGACCCGGGACTACCTGAAGAGTCTCGTCGGCGACGTCCAGATCCACGGTCTGCGCCCCACCTGGGAGAACCTTCCGGAGCAGGCGCGACAGCCACATCTGCCCCGTCCCAGCAGAGGACGACGCCGCCGCAGGAAGCGTCAGAAGAAGGACAGTCCGCCCGGAGAGATGTTTCTTTTCTGAAGCGGTGGACCGGTAGGTGGGGTGGCGGGCTCCCGGGCCCGCCACCTGCCGGTCAGAAGACCAGGCGCGCTACCACGGCAAGGGTCGTCACCAACAGATTGGTGATGACTCCCACCGTGACGTCGACCAGAATCTGACGAATCCGGTCACGACGTGCAAGCTTGTACTCAACGGGGTTCATCGGTTTCCACTCCTGAGCGTGAGCTGGGAATGGCAGGGATCGCCCTACCGGGCATCCGCAGTCACACCGCGTGTAGCACGCGGTGGAGACCACTCGTCGCTCATCGCCGGGGACCGGCACCTGGAACACCGCCGACGTACCCTCCGGGAAGGTGCGCAGCGGGTAACCACGTTAGTGCACGCGGCAGTTGGTGTAGATCAATTTTGGACGCCACGGTGTCTCCACCCGGGCGCCGGACGCTATGGCGCCGGGCTGGACGTCGTTGATCGCGATGACAATGGCTGTGTGGAGTTTGCGCATTTTCACCTGAGGAGGTGGGCGAGGCTCCAGGATATTGGTGGCCCGTGCACAACAAGTCACCAGAGTCGGGCGATAAGGGGGGAATGTCCCGTACTTCTGTCCTTCACCGTCTCTTTTCATGGCACGGCCAGCCATTAGGATCTGCGTCAAGGGTCTGACCACGGGGAACGGTCGCCCTTGCGGGACACGAGAAGCGGGGAACAGGCATGCGGGAAGGCCGGTGGGTCACGGTCACCGAGTCCGAGTTCGATCACGAACGCCGCGGCCTGGAGGCGATCCGCGAGCGACTCCCGGACTCCGACCCCTGGCGTGCCTGGTCGAACTTCACTTTCACCGCGAACACCGGTCACGTCCGCGAGGTCGACCTCCTGGTCGTCACTCCCGGCGGCGTCTGCATGATCGAACTGAAGGACTGGCACGGCTCGGTCACCTCCGAGAACGGCACCTGGGTACAGACCACACCCGGCGGTCGCCGCCGTACGCACGGCAACCCACTGCATCTGGTCAACCGCAAGGCCAAGGAACTGGCCGGCCTGCTCGCGCTGCCCGGCGGCAAGCGGGTCTGGGTCGCGGAGGCCGTCTGCTTCACGGACAACGGCCTTCGTGTACGCCTGCCCGCCCACGACCAGAACGGCGTGTACACCGTCCACCAGCTGGTCGAGATGCTCAAGCAGCCTCCGCGTGACGAGCGGCGCCGCATCACGGCGATCGGCTCGCGCGAGATCGAGGCTGCCCTCAAGAACATCGGCATCCGCAAGAGCGACGCGCAGTACAAGGTCGGCCCGTACGAGCTGGAGCGGAAGTCCTTCGACTCCGGGCCCACCTGGGCGGACTACCTCGCCCGTCACAGCGACCTGCCAGAGGCCGCCCGCGTCCGCATCTACCTCAGCGAGCGGGGCTCTGACGCCTCCCTGCGCCAGTCCGTCGAGAACGCGGCCCGGCGCGAGGCCGCGGTGCTGGGCCGTTTCAAGCACCCGGGCGTGGTCGAGCTCAAGCAGTACTTCCCCTCCGGGCACGCCGCCGGCCCCGCGCTGATCTTCGACTACCACCCGGACACCCTGAAGCTGGACGAGTACCTGGTCCAGTACGGCGAGAAGCTGGACATCCTCGGCCGGATGGCGCTGGTCCGCCAGATCGCCGAGACCATGCGCTCCGCGCACTCCAGCCGCATCCACCACCGGGCGCTCGCCGCCCGCTCAGTGCTGGTCGTCCCCCGGCCGCGCGGCGGGAAGGGCCGGGCCGTGGGGGAGGAGGCCGCCTGGCTCACCCCGCACCTCCAGATCTCCGACTGGCAGATCGCCACCCAGCGCAGTGGTGACTCCTCCCAGGGCATGACCCGCTTCGCGCCGACCGCCCTGTCCGCGATGCACCTGGCCGACGATGCCGACGCCTACCTCGCGCCCGAACTCACCGCTCTCAACCCCGACCCGGTCCACCTCGACGTGTACGGGCTCGGCGTCCTCACCTACCTGCTGGTCACCGGCAAGGCCCCGGCCGCCAGCCAGGCCGAGCTGCTGGCCCGACTGGAGGCGGGTGAGGGCCTGCGCCCCAGCTCCCTGGTGGACGGACTGTCGGAGGACGTGGACGAGCTGGTGCAGGCCGCCACCGCGTACCGGCCGGGCCAGCGGCTGTCCAGCGTGGACGAGTTCCTGGAGCTGCTGGAGGTCGTCGAGGACTCCCTCACCGCCCCGGCCCAGGCGGCCACCGCCACGGAGGGGCTGGGCGACGAGGACGACCAGACCGCCGCCGACAAGGACCCGCTGGAGGCCGTAGCCGGTGACGTGTTCGCCGGCCGGTGGGAGATCCGCCGCCGCCTCGGCACCGGCTCCACCAGCCGCGCCTTCCTCGTCCGCGACCTTCAGGCCGAAGCCCGCAGGACCCGCCCGCTGGCCGTGCTGAAGGTCGCCCTCTCCGACAGCCGCAGCGAGATCCTCGCCCGCGAGGCCGAGGCCATGGGACGCCTGCGCCCCCACTCCGGCATCATCCGCCTCGTCGAACCCGAGCCGCTGCACATCGGCGGCCGTACCGTCCTGGCCCTGGAGTACGTCGGCGACGAGCGCGACGACAACGGACAGGGCACCGAGGGCAGCGCACGTCCACGCCGCCGCGAGGAGACCGTCTCCCGCCAACTCCGCGAGAACGGCCGCCTCCAGGTCGACCAGCTGGAGGCGTACGGCGACTACCTCTTCGGAGCCGTCGACTTCCTGGAGGGCGAGGGCGTCTGGCACCGCGACATCAAGCCCGACAACATCGCCATCCGCATCCGCCCCAACCGCACCCGCGAACTCGTCCTCATCGACTTCTCCCTCGCCGGCTACCCGGCGAAGAGCACCAACGCGGGCACCGACGGCTACCTCGACCCCTTCGTCGACGTCATCACCCGCGGCTCGTACGACTCCCACGCCGAGCGGTACGCCGTCGCCGTCACCCTGCACCAGATGGCCTCCGGCGAGCTGCCCAAGTGGGGCGACGGCAGCGTCCTGCCCCGCATGACCGACGCCAAGGAGTGGCCGTACCCGACCATCGCGGCCGAGGCCTTCGACCCGGCCGTACGGGACGGTCTCGTCGCCTTCTTCCAGAAGGCCCTGCACCGCGACGCAGGCAAGCGGTTCCCCGAGCTGAAGCCGATGCGGGACGCCTGGCGCAAGGTCTTCCTCGACGCCTCCCAGACCGTCCCGTCCAGCCACCGTTCCCGCCACCCGGCCGCAACGACCACGGGGGAGGGGACACCCGCCGAGGGCGCCGCCGCAGTGGCGATCGCGGACGCCGAGCCGGAGACCGCGGAGCAGCAGCGCGACCGCCTCGCCGCCGAGGTCACGCGGGATACTCCGCTGACGGTCTCCGGCCTCACGCCCGCCGCCCAGTCGTTCTTGTACGGCCTGGGCATTACAACTGTCGGCGAACTGCTCGACTACAGCCGCCGCAAGCTCGTCAACGCCCCCGGACTGGGCGCCAAGACCCGCAACGAGGTTCAGCAGCGGCAGCGCGAGTGGGGCGAGCGGCTGCGCGAGATCCCCGTCTCGCCGCTCACGCCGAAGGGCCGCGCGGAGGCCAAGGAGGAGCTGGAACAGCTCACCGCCGCCGAGTCGGCCCTCGTCGGCGAACTCGCCACGGGCGCCTCGGCGGGCACGCTGTCCCCCCGCACCCTCCGCTCCGTCAGCCTCGACACCCTCGCCACCGTCTTCGTGCCCGCCGTCAACAACAACGGCTCCAACCGCAACAAGGCGGAGATGGTACGGCTGTTGCTGCGCCTGCCCGACGAGCACGGGGTCCTGCCGGACATCGGGGTCTGGCCGAAGCAGAAGGATGTCGCGGAGGGGCTTGGGCTGAGCCACGGCCGTATCCCGCAGATGCTCAAGGACGAGCGCAAGCGCTGGAAGGCGGAGCCCGCCGTCCAGGCACTGCGCGTGGAGATCATCGACCTCCTGGTGAGCATGGGACGGGTCGCTTCGGCGGTGGAGATCGCGGATGCCTTGGCGGTCCGGCGCGGCACGCATCTCGCGGGGCGCGAGCAGCGGCGCGCGATGGCGCTGGCGGCCGTACGGGCCGTGGTCGAGGTCGAGCAACTGCTGCCGCAGGAAGCCGAGTTCCAGCACCAGCCGAACCGCAAGGCGACGGACGAGTCCCTGGGCGCCGGCCTGCTCGCACTCGACGTACGGGAGAACGACGGCCCGGACACCCCGACCGCGCCGGGCCTACTGGAGTACGCGACCCGTCTCGGCAAGACGGCCGACCGGCTCGCCAGGCTGGACACCCTGCCGACGGCAGCGACCGTCCTGGCCGAGCTGGGCGCGTTGACGGTTCCGCCGGGTGCGGTGGAGTGGGACGAGCGGCGGATGGTGGAGCTGGCGGCTGCGGCGTCGGTGAATGCTGCGGCTACTCCGCGCCTGGAGATTTATCCGAGGGACCTTTCACTGGTCCGGGCGCTGCGCCTCACGCAGGCCGGGCTCGTCCGCTGGATCCCGGGTATGCCGGAGGGGCAGCAGCCGGGCCTGACCGGCGAGGCCGTGCACGAGCGGGTCCGTGCTCGCTTCCCGGAGATGGTCGTTCCTGACGGGCGTGGGGGCACGCACCACGAACTGCCGACGGGCGGCCCGCTCACCAAGGCGTTGCGCGACGCCGGCTTCGAACTGTCACTCAACATGCACGAACGCGAGGGCGTGCTGCGTTACTTGCCGACGCGGGTGGACGACGCGTCGAGCTATCTGACGACGGGTGCGTGGCGGCAGTCGACGCGTACGGGTGCGGTGACGCGGTACGCCGACGACCCGCAGCTCGCGGGCGCGGTACGTGCGGAGGAACGGCTGCTCGCGTCGGCCCGCAGGGACGGGTACCGGGTGCTGACCGTACGGCAGCAGCTGGTGCGGGACGCGGTGCGGGAACTGGGTGCCGGGCGGCTGGGCACGGATGCGGTGTCGGTGACTGAGCTGTTCCTGGAGGCCCTGCACGCGCAGGTCACGCCGGGCACCAAGCCGACCTGGGAGACCCTGCTCAAGGCTGACGCCGCCGAGCCGGGTTCGAAGGGCGCGGTGCGGTTCGCGGAGTACACGCGGACGGCGTGGGGCGCGGTGGAGCCCCGGATCGCGGAGATGCTGGGCAACGGTGGCGGCGGCGGGGCTGGTCCTGTTGGTCCTGTTCTGCTGACAGAGGCAGGGGTGTTCGCCCGGTACGACGCGATGGGCGTCCTGGACCGACTGGCGTCGGCGGCCCGTCGGGGCGGGCGGGGGCTGTGGCTCCTGGTCCCGCAGAGCGACCCGTCGCGTGAGCCCCGGCTCGGGCAGGTGGCGGTGCCGTACCAGGCCGGCCTGGGGGAGTGGATTCAGCTTCCGGACACGTGGGTGGGCAACGCCCATCGCGGGTCCGGCGAGGGCGTGGCAAGTGCTAGTGCCAGTGGTGTCGAGGGAGACGTCAAGTGATCGACCGCAAGGCTCTGTTGAACGACCTGAAGCAGCAGGTCAAGGCGGTCGAGACCGACCTCGGGCGCCAGGTGAAGGCGCTGGGGGATGTCGGCGCGCGGCTGAGGGCCGAGTACGACCAGGCGCGCAAGCTGGGGCGTACGGCGGCGACGTGGACCTTGTGGCTGGACGAGCGGGTCACGCAAGTCGCGGTGGCGTGGGTGCTGGGGTCTGTCTTCGTGCGGTTCTGCGAGGACAACCGGTTGATTCCGGAGCCGTATTTGACGGGACCGGACGGGGACCGGCGGGAGTTGGCGGAGTCTCGGTACGACGCGTATGTGGAGTCGGACGAGGATCCGACGTACCGGGGGTGGCTGGAGAAGGCGTTCGAGGAACTGGGGCAGGGGCAGGCGGGGCGGCTGCTTTTCGACCAGCGGCACAACCCGCTGTACCAGGTTCCGCTTTCGCATGACGGGGCACGGGAGCTGGTGGAGTTCTGGCGGGGGAGGGATGAGGGGGGTGTCCTCGTCCATGACTTCACCGACCCGCTGAACGAGGACGGTACGGAGGGGTGGGACACGCGGTTCCTGGGAGACCTGTACCAGGATCTGAGTGAGGCCGCGCGGAAGACGTACGCGCTGCTCCAGACGCCGGAGTTCGTGGAGGAGTTCATCCTCGACCGGACCATGAATCCGGCTGTGCGGGAGTTCGGGTACGAGGAACTGAAGATGATCGACCCCACGTGCGGGTCGGGGCACTTTGTGTTGGGGGCGTTTCGGCGGTTGGTGCGGCTGTGGGGGGAAGAGCAGCCGGGGCGGGATGTACACGAGCGGGTGCGGGCTGCGCTGGACTCGGTGCACGGTGTGGATATCAACCCGTTCGCGGTGGCTATCGCTCGGTTCCGGTTGTTGGTTGCGGCCATGGCAGCGAGTGGTGTGCGGACGCTCGCGAAGGCGGCGAAGCTTGACTTGCCGATTCACCTGGCGGTGGGTGACTCGCTCATCAAGGCTCGGCAGTTGGGGCTCTTTGACGGGCTAGAGGGTGAAGATGAGCTGGCGACCTTCTCATATTCCACAGAAGACATTCACGATGAGCATCCGGGGATTCTGCAGCAGGGGCGCTACCACGTGGTGGTCGGTAATCCTCCCTACATTCAAGTAGCGGACGCGAGCCTCAACAAGATTTATCGGGAGCTCTACAATGCCTGCGCTGGGGGATTTGCTCTCTCCGTTCCATTCGCGCAGCGATTCTTCGAGCTAGCTAAGCGGGGGTCTGCCGACGGTCGCGGGTTTGGCATGGTCGGACAGATCACGGCAAACTCGTTCATGAAGCGTGAGTTTGGGGCGAAGCTCGTCGAGAACTTCTTTCATGGCCGGGTTGAGCTAACAGAGGTAATTGACACCTCTGGGGCACATATTCCCGGTCATGGAACACCGACAGTGATCTTGATCGGCAAGTTCCGCAGCGATAGCGGGCGTTCGAATACTATCCGGACCGTGCGAAGCGTGCAGGGCGAGCCTGGGGAGCCTGAGAATGCTGAGCTTGGGCTTGTCTGGACCGCAATCGTTGAGCAGATTGATAAGCCTGGCTCAGTGAGCAGATGGGTCTCGGTGGATGATCTGGAACGCGGACGTTATTTCGCTTCCCACCCGTGGGTCTTGTCCGACGGGGGGCTTGAGATGCTTGAGGAGATCGGCCGGTCCTCGACTGCTCGTCTCCAGGTTTTGACGTCCAGTATCGGCCGGACTACGTCAACTGGAGCGGATGATCTTTTTCTGCTCCCTGGCGTGATCACGGCTAATAGGCTCCGTAGCGCGGATAGAGTGCGCCAAATGGTAGTTGGCGACGCAGTCCGCGATTATCGGTTTACCGATCTGGCCGCTGTTCTAAATCCGTACAATGACAGAGAGCAGCGAGTACTTCGGTCTGAGGATGACAAGTTGGTCGCGCGACTCCTGTGGCTTGACCGAACCCGCCTGGGGCGACGTAAGATTTTCGGCAAGACACTGAGTGCAAACGGTCGACCCTGGTACGTTCACTTGGAGAATTACAGTAGCAAGTTGACCACGGATGTTGGCATCAGTTTCGCCTTTGTCGCTACCCATAATCACTTTGTGCTCGACCGGAGTGGGATGCTATTTAACCGTAGTGCGCCCATCATTAGGTTGCGTGAAGAAGTGGCAGAGGGGGAGCATGTAAGTCTTGTCGGGCTGCTCAACAGTTCCACTGCATGTTTCTGGCTTAAGCAGGTAAGTCACGACAAAGGGAGCCAGTCGGGCTCTGGTGGCTTCATGCATGATGAATGGGAGAGGTTCTACGAGTTTACTGGAACGAAACTGGAGGAGTTTCCGCTCCCTATCGATTACCCAGCCAAGTCTGCCGCTTCCCTAGACGTACTCTCCCGACAGCTTTCCGGTGTCAATCCGTCTGCCGTGTTGGCGGAAGTGGCGCCAAGTGTATCGACTCTTCGGGATGCCCGAAAAGCTTGGACCGGCATTCGGTCGCAGATGATCGCTGCTCAGGAAGAGTTGGACTGGCAGGTATATGCCCTGTACAGTCTTCATTCTGAAGATCTAAGTGCCCCTGAACTTGTTGATGTGCCTGAGGTTGCTCTGGGTGAGCGTGCTTTTGAAATCGTGCTCGCGCGTCAGGTGGCCGAGGGTGCGAGGGAAACTGTCTGGTTTGATCGGCACAACTCCACCCCCATCACGGAGATCCCCGCCCACTGGCCAGCCCCCTACCGGGAGATCGTCCAGAAGCGGATCGACGCCATTGAGTCGAACCG
Source organism: Streptomyces sp. JLBG701 (assembly GCF_058544905.1). NCBI lineage: Bacteria > Bacillati > Actinomycetota > Actinomycetes > Kitasatosporales > Streptomycetaceae > Streptomyces > Streptomyces sp. JLBG701. The sequence continues at coordinate 3,379,854 of NZ_CM178588.1, read as the reverse complement.
TGCTATCGGCATGGTTGAGCGCCCCGAGTACAAGCGCCGCTGGGCCACCGAGGGCTGGGACGTCCTCCAGGAGAAGGCCCTCCGCTCTTGGTTGCTCGATCGCATGGAGAACCGCGACCACTGGTTCGACGAGAACAGTCAGCCCACCATTCTCACCCTCGCCCGCCTCACCGACGCCCTCTCCCGTGACGAGGACTTCGTTTCCGTTGCCAAGCTCTACGCACCCCGCAAGGAACTTGCGAAGGTCGTCGCCGAGCTGATCACCGACGAGCACGTGCCGTTCCTCTCCGCCCTGCGTTACAAGCCCTCCGGCATGAAGAAGCGCGCAGACTGGGAAGCGGTTTGGGACCTCCAGCGCAAGGAGGACGCCGCGCCCGACGAGCCCGCCAAGCGGAAAATCCGGGACTCCATCCCCGTGCCGCCCAAGTACACCTCGGCCGACTTTCTCCGCCCCTCCTATTGGAGGGCGCGCGGCAAGCTCGACGTACCCAAGGAACGGTTCGTCTCCTACGGGCAGACCAACGCCGCAACTCCCGAGCTGTACGGGTGGGCCGGCTGGGACCAGCGCGAGCAGGCGCAGGCCCTCGCCACGTACTTCACCAACACCGCGCTGTCCACCGAGGAGATCACGCCGTTCCTCGCCGGCCTGCTGGAACTCCAGCCGTGGCTGTCCCAGTGGCACAACGACTTCGACATGCTCTACAGCGGCTCCCCGGCGGACTTCTTCGCCGGCTACCGCCAGCAGAAGCAGGGCGAGCACGGACTCACGGACGACGATCTCCGTAACTGGCAGCCTCCGGCCGAAACCCGAGGCCGTCGCGCAGCAGTGAAGAAGTAGCCGGAAGCGACTCGGCGTCGTGCCCGTACGCCGATGCCGAGTCTGCCGGACGAGGGGCCACTTGGCGCATGCGCGGGTGGCCTCCGGTCGTTACGCGCAGCTTCGCCCATACGGTCTTGCCGGGGGCGGCCGGGCGAGGAGTGACGCCCCAGTCGTCCGCGAGGGCGGAGACGAGGTGGAGGCCGCGGCCGGACTCGGATGCGGAGTCGGGGGTCGGGGGAGTGGACGGGGGCTGCCTCTCGGCGCGGGTGTCGGTCACCTCGATGCGGAAAGTGCCCTCGGCCAGGGTGAGTTGGAGGTGGAAGTCCCGGCCGGGGACGTGGCCGTGGCGTACGGCGTTGGCGGTGAGTTCCGCCGTGATGAGGGTGAGCGTCTCGTTGGCCGGGGTCGTGTAGGGGTGGCCCCAGTCGTTCAGGCGATGCGAGACGAGTCGGCGGGCGAGGCGGGCACCGCGTGGGGTTGAGGTGAAGCGCATGGTGAACTCGCGTTCGGCTGCGGGGTGCTGTGGCATATGCCCGTTCGGGGGAGTTGGTGACTTCATGGGGTCAACGGTCGCGGACTCTGCGTAGCGTTGAACAGCAGTGATGCGCTGACGGGTGCGGGCTGTACACGTCGGTGGTGCGCTTGTACGTGGTGTCGGGCGTGACCGGTTTCCGGGCCGTGCGTTGGGCGGACGGCGTCCGGTGACTGTGATGGTCGTACGGGAGGAGTTGCGGCGTGGACGACGAGGTTCAGCAGCCGGAGTACGAGTTCGGGACGGGCATTCTGTGCGTGTTCGGGCGACAGCTGAAGCTGTTCCGGGAGCGGGCGGGGATGGACCGCGCGACGCTCGGGTCGCTGACCGGGTACTCGGCCTCGACGATCGCGTCGTTCGAGCAGGGGAGACGTATTCCGCCGCCGAAGTTCATCGACCGGGCCGATGAAGTGCTGGACGCGGGTGGGGTGTTGAGCGCGAGCAAGGAGGAGGTGGCTCGGGCGCAGTATCCGGCGTTCTTCCGGGATGCGGCCAAGTTGGAGGCCGAGGCGGTTGAGCTTCATGCGTATGACACTCAGTTGGTCAACGGCCTGTTGCAGACGGAGGAATACGCGCGAGCGGTGTTTGCCATGTGGCAGCCACTGCTGGACGAAGCGCTCATGGAGCAGCGAGTAGCCGCACGGCTGGCGCGGCAGGAGATCTTCTCCCGACGCCCGGCGCCGCATCTGAGCTTTGTGATCGAGGAGGCTGTCCTGCTCCGGCCGCTCGGCGGAGAGGCTGTCTGGCGAGGCCAGTTGGAGCACCTCATGCTGATGGCGGAGAAGCGCAACGTGGTGATCCAGGTGATGCCGTTGTCCCGCCAGGAACATGCGGGACTTGCTGGACCGTTCACCTTGATGGAGGCCAAGGATGGGCGCAGGATCGCGTACACGGAGGTACAAGGCGACAGCCATGTGCACACAGAGCGTCGGAAGGTGCGGGAGCTTGAGCGTACGTACGGGATCCTTCGCGCGCAGGCCCACACTCCGACAGAATCGCTGGCGTTGATCGAAAAGTTGCTGGGAGAGAGATGAGCGGGGAAAAGGCGGGGCCGGACACCGATGCCCTGGCATGGTTCAAGAGCAGTTACAGCGCTGGCGACGGGGGCCAGTGCGTTGAGGTCGTGGCTGGGATAGGCGCCGTGCACGTCCGCGACTCAAAGGACACAACCCGCGCCGCACTCGCCGTAGAACCCACGGCGTGGACTGCGTTCGTCGAGTTCGCGGCACTCTGACAGAGGTGGCACCGATGGCAGGGCCTCCCGGCGGGCATGTGCTTGCCGAGGGCCCTGCGCATGTCCGCCTCCGCAGCACTTTCAGCAGCCCTCGCGCCTTGCTCGCCGGGTGCCGCGCCGGCGCTGGCTGCCACGGCGATCAACGTCCGCCCGGAGAGGGTCGGTTCGCGACAGCGGTCGCCTTCCCGAGTGACGATCGGCATCGTGATGGACCCGGCCCGCACGCCACCGTCACTCACACAACCAGGCCCCAACTGAGCTGACACAGTACGGCCCTTGGAGCGCGGAGTTACTGTAAGTTCCTGCTATGAAACAGGGCAAAGGGATAGAGAACCCCGAGTCGCGCTTCTCCGCGATGCTGCTGGCGGCAGCAAAGCTTCCGGGTGTGCGTATCAACAGGGAGGCGTACCTCCGAAGTGCGCTGGCTCGCCATTGCTCCGAGGACGACATCCGAAGAGCGGTAGAAGAGTCCCCCGCTGCGGCGGGCATCACTGTCAAGGTTCTCGACAAGGTGGCCAACGACTCCATCCGCTACGAAACCGCCAAGGTCAGCGCTCTCTCCGCAGCTGCCGGGATACCCGGCATCCTCGCCCTTCCCGCCACTGTGCCCGCCGACGTGGCCCAGTACTTCGGCCACATGGTGCGTATCGCGCAGAAACTCGCGTACCTCTACAGCTGGCCAGATCTGTTCTCCGACGAGGGCGACGACGTCGATGACGCGACCATGGGGGTGCTCACGCTGTTCTTCGGCGTGATGTTCGGCACCCAGACGGCGAACGCCGCTGTGGGGAAGGTCGCCGGGATGATGGCGGAGCAGGTCGCCAAGAAGCTGCCCCAGAAGGCACTCACCAAGGGTGTCATCTACCCGATAGTGAAAAAGGTCGCGGCTTACCTCGGTGTTCAGATGACAAAGCAGTCCTTCGCGAAGAGCGTCTCGAAGGCCATCCCCCTCGTCGGGGCCGTTGTCTCTGGCGGGCTCACTCTTGCGACCTTCCTTCCGATGGCCAAGAGGCTCAAGAAGCACCTTGCCAGCCTGCCGCTGGCGGAGCCGTTGCACCGAGAGATGGATGGGGAAGTCCTGGACGGCGAAGTCGTGGAAGACCATGGGCCTTTCGCCACAGCACACGCTGAAGAGCGCGACGCAGACGCCGTAGCCATCAAGCTGGAGGAACCTCAGTCCTGACGCCGCAAGTGCACTCCCGAATGCCGAAAAGGTGGCCGACACTGCGGGCCCTCCCGTCATCGCCGGGGGCGATGATCCGTTGGCACGAGGGCTCGCTCGTCACCCCGCCTCGCTGATCACCGCGAACCGCGAAAACCCGTCGGGGCACCGGACACCTGGGGCGGGGCCAGGGTGAGGATCTCCCGGTCGAAGAAGTCGTGGAATCCCTCACCACGCTCGTAAAGCGCATCGAATCCGGCGTTCGTTTCCCGGATCAGTGAGCGGTCTGTGTAACGGTTGGCGCCGGCCGCGTTTCCGTCCTCGTCATATACGACCTCGTACATGACTACATCGTCGAGAATCACCACCTCTGGAACCGGGCGAATCCGCTCGATGTTCGAAATATCGTGAGCGTCGAGAACCTTGATGTCGTCGCCCAGGTCCACGCGTACGCGCAGGACGAACAACTCCCATTGCACATACGGCGTGACCGGGAATTCCACGACGCGAAGGCGGCGGTGTATGACGCCCAGTCGCGACGCCTCGCGGAGTTCCTGGGCGTAGTCCTCGCGCCTCTCGGCGGCCAGGGACAGAGCCCTCTCCCAGTCGCCGTCGGCGAAGGCCTCCCAGCTCGGGAAGCCGCGCTCCTTGAAGTGCTGGCCGCGCTCAAGCTTGTTGAGGAAGTCGATCCCGCTGCTGTAGACCCGGCCTAAGTCCGTGTGGTACCTGGGGCGGTCCAGGCGTTCGGAGGTGCCGCCGGGGAAGGAGTCAAACACTGGGGATGTCCGGCTTCGCCGCGATGAGCATGTTCCTGGGGATGACCACGAGGCGTTCGTCTGACCCGATCGAGACCCCGTCGGGCAGGTTCCTGCCGAGCGACTGGGTCAGGTCCCGGCCGATGACAGCGATGTCGCCGTTGACGAGTTCCCAGATGTCCGGGCAGTCAGGAGTTCCGGTTGTGTTTCCGAGTTCCTGGGGTGTTTTTCCCAGTCGCTGTTTGAAACCTGTGTCCGGATCCGCTTCCCATGGCCTGGCCATTTCCGTCGCCCCCTCGATCGGTCAGGATGCCTCACTGTAGCGTGCATCTTGCCCGCCTGACGATGTGTTGGAACCAGCCCACCGGGGTAATGGCGAGGATTGATTCCTCCTTGTCTCATGTCGCTCAGGGCTGGAATGATATTGATCGGAAAGAAAATCATGCCAACGCCTGGCAGGCGACACTTTCCATCTCTGCTGTCGGAAAATCGGGTGAACGGAGGGGTGGCTGTGGACCCAGAAGTGACCTTGCTCGCACAGAGTGCGGGGACCACCTTGGTCGCGTTGATGACGACCGATGCCTGGCATCGTGTGCGTGACGGGATCACACAGCTCTGGCACCGGACACAACCCGAGCGCGCCGGGACCGTCGCCGCCGAGTTGGAGGCCAGTCGTGAAAACGGGCTGGCCGCCGTGATGGCAGACGACCAGGAGACGCTGGACGAACTACGCATTCAGTGGCAGGGGTTGGTGCGGCGGCTGCTCGTCGCCCGGCCCGCCGCTGTCGCTGAACTGCGCGCGCTGCTGGACCAACTCGACCCTGGTGGCTCGGCTGACGCCCGGCAGATCACCCAGCACGCCACCGCGTCCGGTCAGGCCCGGGTTTACCAAGCGGGACGTGACCAGCACATCGCAGAGCGATGACGGGCGGGACGGACGGCCACGCCGAGGACCAGGGACGCGTCTACCAGTCACGGGGCGACCAGCACATCAGCGAACACCACCACCACTACGGCGGTGACGGGCCGGAGCACGGCGGACCGGACTCGGTGCGACGCCCGGCGGTCGGTCGGCCCCCCGTCGCGCTCCGCGACCGCAGCGAGGTGATGGAACACCTGCGGGCGAGCGTCGAGGCGGAGCGCGGCGGCCAGGTCTACGTGCTGTACGGCATGGGCGGTTCGGGCAAAACGGCGGTCGCCTGTGCCCTCTTCCAGGAGGTCACCGGAGAACAGGGACGGGTGGGTCTGTGGGTCAACGCCTCCGACCGTGCGAGCCTGCGCGCCGGCATGCTCGCCGTGGCCGCCGACCGAGGGGCGGGCGACGGTGAACTGCTCGCCGCACGCAACGGCCTCAGACCTGCCGCCGATCTCGTCTGGACGTATCTCGACCGTTCCGCCGAACCCTGGTTACTGGTCCTGGACAACACCGACGAGCCGGAGATCCTGCGGGACGGCAACTGGCTGCGCACCAGCCCGCGCGGCACCGTCCTGGTGACCACCCGCCGAGCGGCGGCCCGGTGGTGGCCGGGCGCCGAGCTGCAGCACATCGGCGTACTGCCCCGAGAGGACGCCGCGCTCGTACTGCGCGATCTCGCACCGCACAGCGGTACGACGGAGCAGGCGGCGCGGGTCGCGGACCGGCTCGGACGGCTGCCCCTCGCCCTCACCCTGGCGGGCGGCTTCCTCTCCCACCAGGTGATCGTCCCCTGGACGATGGACGCCTACGGGGACCAGCTCGACGGAGACGAACGGGTCCAGCTGATCGACCGGGGAGCCGACGCGCTGTCCGAAGCGGACCCCCGGCATCTCGTCGGCCTGACCTGGCAGCTGACCCTCGACGCGTTCGAAGCGCGCGGGCTGCCCGAAGCGGCGGCCCTGCTCAGACTGCTGGCCCGGTTCGCCGCCGAACCGCTGCCGCTGACTCTGCTCAACCACACCGACATCGGCGCCGTACTGCCTCGTGCCCGAACCGAGACAGCCCTCAGAGCCCTCCTCGACCAGTCGCTGTCCGAACTGGTCGACGCCGCCGGAGCGCGCTGCGTACAGAGTCACGGCATCCTGCTCGACAGCGTCTCCGCGGCGACCCCGGCGAACCTGGTGCCCGCCCTCGACACGACAGCCGTCCGGCTGCTCGACGCGGCCGTGCCCGGCGTACCCGACGCGGGTCCGCACGATCCGCGACTGGGCCTGCTGGTACCTCACGCGCTGGCCCTGCTGCGGCATATCGGCGGGCCGTCCGCCGCCGACGCGCTGGCCGTCGCGACGCGACTGTCGGTCGCCCTGCACCGGACCGGTGACTACCTCTCCGCCTGGGAGACCGCCCGAAGCGCGGCGGACCTCGCACAGCGACTCCTCGGCGCGGACCACCGTACGGTCCTCGCCGCCCGCTCCAGGGCAGGGCGGGCGCTGTTCCGGCTGGGCAGGTACGCCGAAGCCGAAGCGGCGCTCCGCGCGGTGCGGGACGCCCAGGAGCGCCTGTTCGGCGCCTCCGACCCCGACACCACGGACAGCGGCTACGGCCTCCAGCTCGTGCTGGCGAACCTCGGCCGACGCGAGGAATCCGTCGTGCTGCTCCGTGACACCGTCGCCGGGCGGCGCTCGTCGCTGGGCCCCGCGCATCCGCTGACCCTGCGGGCCCGCGCCAGCCTGCTGGAGATGCTGCCCGCCGACGAAGTGGTCACCGAGGAAGGCGGCACACTGCTCACGCTGCCGTCGGAATGCGATCGGTCCCTCGGCCCCGACCACACCGTGACACTGGGCGCCCGGCACAACCACGCATGGGCGCTGTACCTCCTGGGCCGCTTCGACGAGGCCGACCGTGAGATCCGGCGGGTCGCCGAGACGTATGTGCGGCGCTTCGGGCCCGAGTACCCGATCGTGCTCGCCGCCCGGCAACTCCTCTCCCGGACCCGGGCCGCGCTCGGTCACGTGGAGGAGGGGATCGCGCTGATGACCGACGTCGTCGAGCGGCGGGAACGCGGCCTGGGCCCCGAACACCCCTTCACGGTCGCGAGCCGACAACTGCTGGGCGCCTACCGGTCAGGGCGATGGCGGCCGTAGCGCTTGCGATGGGAAGGGAGCGGCTCGCGCGGACGGTGCGCGAGGGTGTACGGCACGGGGGCGATGGGAGTACGGATGTAGGGTGCTATGCGCAGGCCGTACGGGTGACGTTCAGTACGAGGGGGACGAAGAGTGCAGACGCTGCGAACCCGTCTACCTTGACCCGGCCGATGCCGTGAGCGTCGTTCCCGTCCGGTCACCACATGACCACTTCCGTCCTCGCCACCGGTCAGGACAGCCGGCCCGCCGCACCGGCCATCCATACTCCTGGGCCCCGCCCCACCCCTCGGACACCGGCCTCGGGCCTCGGCGGCGGACCCCGCACGACACCGAGTACGAGCAGCAGCACCGACCACCGTCAGGGAGAGCGAGACCCGCAATGGCCCAGCAGCCCCTTCTCCGCGATGTCATCGACATCAAGGAGAACATCTCCACCTCGGACTTCGTGCTGTCCCTCGCCGAGGCGACGACACCCGAGGGTGCTCAGAACGCGCTCCGGGACTACGTCGTCACCGAGCGGCTGCTGGAGAACTTCGACGAGTCGCTGGCGCTCATCAAGTCCTCGCTCGACGGGCACCGCTCCAAGGCGGCCTACCTGCACGGCTCGTTCGGTTCCGGTAAGTCGCACTTCATGGCCGTGCTGTACGCGCTGCTCAGTGGTGACCCGGCCGCCCGTGCACGTACCGAGTTCGACCCGGTGCTGACCAAGCACGAGTGGCTGACCACGGACGGCAAGAAGTTCCTCCTCGTGCCGTACCACATGCTCGGCGCGAAGGCCCTCGAACAGCGGGTGCTCGGCGGGTACGTCACGCACGTCAAGAAGCTGCACCCGGACGCGCCGACCCCGCAGGTGTACCGGACCGACTCCCTCTTCGCCGACATCCGCGCCAACCGCGACACCTACGGTGACGAGGCGGTCGTCCGTGGCCTGGGCGGAGGCGACGCGGGCGACGGCGAAACGGACGAGTGGGGTGAGGGCTTCGCGTGGACCCCGCAGCTCCTCGACACCGCCCTCGCCGCCGAGGAGAACCACGAGGGGGGCACCCCGCTCAACCTCCGTAATCCCTCCACCCCGGCCGAGCTGCGCGCCAAGCTGGTCAACGACGCCAGCACCAACCTCTTCCCCGGCTTCGCCAAGAACGCCGTCGAGAACGAGCACGGCTTCATCTCCCTGGACGCCGGTCTGTCGGTCATCGCCGAGCACGCCAAGTCGCTCGGCTACGACGGCCTGATCCTGTTCCTGGACGAGCTGATCCTCTGGCTCGCGACCCTCATCCACGAGCAGAAGTTCGTGGCCCGCGAGGCCAGCAAGATCACGAACTTCGTGGAGGGCGGCGACGCCCGACGCGCCATCCCCGTCGTGTCGTTCATCGCCCGCCAGCGTGACCTGCGTGAACTCGTCGGCGAAGAGGTGTCCGGCGCGGCGGAAGCATCCATCCAGGACACCCTGAACCTGGCCTCCGGCCGGTTCGACAAGATCACCCTGGAGGACCGCAACCTCCCGCAGATCGCTCACGCGCGCATCCTCAAGCCGAAGGACGCCGACGCGGAACGACTCATCGACGAGGCCTTCGAGCAGACCAAGCGGGTCGGCACCCAGGTCTGGGACACCCTCCTCGGTTCGGAGAAGGGCACGACCGGCGCGGACGCGGAGTCGTTCCGGCTGACGTACCCGTTCTCCCCGGCGTTCATGGACACCCTCGTCCACATCTCGTCCGCGCTGCAGCGCTCCCGTACCGGTCTGAAGCTGATGGGCGAACTCCTCGCCGACCACCGGGGCGAGATCCGGCTCGGGCAGCTCATCCCCGTCGGCGACCTCTACCCGGTGATCGCCAAGGGCGGCGACAAGCCGTTCACCGACAGCCTGAAGGTCGTCTTCGAGGCCGCCGACAAGCTGTACAAAACCAAGCTGCGGCCCTACCTCCTCAGTTCGTACGACATCACCGAGGACGACGTCGAGCAGTTCGTCAACCGGCCCGAGGCCATCACCGACCCGCAGCGTGCCAACCGCTGCCGCATGTTCGTCGGCGACAACCGGCTCGTGTGCACCCTGCTGCTGTCGGCGCTCGCGCCCAGCGTGCCCTCCCTGGCGGAGCTGACCGTCCGGCGGCTCGGCGCCCTCAACCACGGGTCGGTCCTCGCGCCCATCCCGGGCGCCGAGGTCGGCATCATCAAGAACAAGGTCGCCGAATGGGCGGCCAGGTTCCCCGAGATCAAGGAGACCGGCACCGACGCCAACCCCGGCGTACGGCTGGAGCTGTCCGGCGTCGACGTGGACTCCGTCATCGCCAACGCCCAGGTCAACGACAACCCCGGCAACCGGGTCGCCCTCGCCCGGCGTCTGCTGTCCGAGGAACTGGGCGTCGAGCACGGGCAGTTGAGCGACCAGCTCGGCTTCGTGTGGCGCGGTACCTCCCGCACCGCCGAGATCGTGTTCGGCAACGTCGCCGACGAGGACGAGCTGCCCGACCACGACCTGATGCCGCAGGAGGACGGTCGCTGGCGGATCGCCATAGACCTCCCCTTCGACGAGGGGGAGTGGGGCCCGGTCGAGGACGTCAACCGCATCCGGCGGCTCCGCGAGCGCCAGCAGGGCGAGCGGTCCCGTATCGTCGCCTGGCTGCCCGCCCATCTGTCCGCGCAGCGCTTCGCCGACTTCCGGCGGCTCGTCGTCATCGACAAGGCCCTCGCCGACGAGCACCGCTTCGACACCCAGTACGCCGGCCATCTCAACGCGGACAACCGCAGCCGTGCAAAGGGGCTCCTCGAAACCCAGCGCGAGGCGCTGCTCAAGCAGGTCAAGGGCGCCTTCAAACAGGCGTACGGGCTCGCCCAGAAGCAGCCCGCCGACGTCGTGCCCGACTTCGACGACCACCTCGTCGCGCTGCCCGACGTGGACGGCCTCACCCTGTCCTTCGGGCAGAGCCTGCACGACGGTATCCGGCATGTCGCGGGCAAGCTGCTCGTCCACCAGTACCCGGCGCACCCCGACCTCGACCCCGACGGCACCGGCACCGCCGTCAAGTCGATCGACACCAAGAAGGTGTTCACCCACGTCAGATCCGCCGCCGAAGCGCGTGACGGGCGGGTGGAGGTCCCGGCCGCCGACCGCAAGCTCATGCAGCGGATCGCCGGACCCCTGCGCCTCGGGCAGCAGAAGGAGGCGTACTTCGAGCTGTCCCGCTACTGGGCCGACCACTTCCGCCAGCTCGCCAGCGCCCAGGGCGTCACCGGGGACCTGTCCCTGATCACCCTGACCGACTGGACGGACAAACCCCACCCGCGCGGCCTGCCCGACTTCCTCGCCCGACTCGTCGTCGCATCCTTCGCCGAGATGGACGACCGGGTGTGGGTACGCGGCGGCACCGTCCTCGACCCCGCGCCCGAACTGTCCGCGATCAAGGACCTCGACGCGCTGCGCAACCAGCCACGGCCCGCCGAAAGCGACTGGGACACCGCACGGCAGCGCTTCGAGACGATCTTCGGCGCCAAGCCGCCCGCCCTGTGGCGCGGTCGCATGATCAACCAGTTCGCTCGCCAGATCATCGAGGCCGCCCGCGCCCACCGGGACCACGCGGCGGACCTGGTGCACCAGTTGGAGGCCCACACCTCCTTCCTCGGCCTCGACCAGACCGCCGACACCGGACGGCTCGCCCTCGCCCGCCGCTCCCTGCAACTGCTGGACGCGCTCACGGCGGAGGCCGGCAAGGGCGCGGCCGGGGCGAAGAAGACCGTGGAGGCCCTTGCCTCCTTCGACCTCGGCGAGACCAGCGCCGACCGGTACGGGACCTCCATCAAGCAGGCCCGCGCCGTCGCGGAGGCCGTGGCCTCCGCCCCTTGGAGCACCCTGGAACTCGCCACCGGACCTGAGGGCGAGGCGCTGCTCGAGTCGCTGCGCAATGTGGCACGGGACGACCAGCGCACCGCGGACCTGCGCGAGGCCCTCGCCCGTACCCAGCGCGAGGTCGTCGCCCTGCTGAAGCGGAACCAGGCCGCCGCCCAGCCACCCGCGCCCGTCGCGCCGCAGCCCACGGCCGACGACCTGTCCCTGAACACACCGACCAGCGACCCGCGCATCCCCTACGCCCCGCAGGAGACACCCACACCGGCTTCCTCCGGCAGCGGCTCCGCGCGGACGGCCGGTGGCCGCCGTACGACCGTGGCACGCGCCGCCGCCGACCTCCAGGCGGAACTGGCCGAACTGGCCGTCCGCCACCCCGACGCGACCATCGAGATCACCTGGAAGGTCGTCGAATGACGGACACCGTCGCCGCCGCACCGGGCGCCGTCCGGCTGAACACCGCGACCGTGACCCAGTACCTGTCCTCGCAGTCCTCCCTCGCCGCCTCCCTGACCGGAGACGGCGGGGGCAGGCACCGGGTCGTGCTGCTGCGGTCGGCGCTTCAGTGGGACGGGCCCACCGAACCCGCCTGGGGTGAGGGCCGGACGGCCGGCGTCGTGGTGGCGCCCTCACCGCTGGCCGTCCACGAACTCGTCCTCGACCACCTGACGGGCCGGCGCCCCGGCCCCGCTGTCCTGGTCGTCCTCACCGACCGTGAGCAGAACGAACTCGATCCGGCGATCGTCGCCCGCGTCCACAAGAAGCGCATCGACATGGTCGACAGCTGGGACGTCGTGCGGGAGGCGTTCGGCGCCCGGCAGATCGACCCTCGCCTGAAGGACGCCAACTGGGCCGCCGAAGCCCTGCTCGACGCCACCCCGCCCGGTGGCTGGCCGCCGGTGCCCGGCGGCTGGCTGTCCCGGCAGTACGCCCTCACCGCGCTCGCCCAGCGCCGCCTGCGCCTCGGCCGCTACGACACCGAGGGCGGTACGCGGCGCCCTGGCGAGGACCGGCTCGACGCGCAGACCCTGCTGCACTGGTCGACCCGGCCCGGAGCCCCCGAGCGGCTGCCGGCCCTGCGGGGTCCCGAGCGCGCCGGGCTGACCGCCTTCCTCGGCGAGGAGGACCAGGCCGGTCTCGCCGGACGCGCACTGCTCGCTCTCGTCGACGCCGAGCGCGGTACGGACGCCGCCGCCTTCGGCCTCGTATGCGAGGCCCTGTGGCAGCACGCCGAGCCCGCCCCCGAGACGTATCAGGCCCGGGGCCGTGCCGAACGCTACTTCGGCGACCAGCCCCCGGCCGTCGGCGAACAACTCGACGCCCTGGTGGGTGTCTTGGGACGGTCCGCCGAGGAGTACGTGAGCACGCTGCTGACGGCCGGACACCGGGGCGGCGGCGTCGACGCCGACCAGGCCCGCGAGGCGCGCCGCACCAGCGGCATCGTGCTCGACCGGGCCGCCGTGCTGGCCCGCCAGTTCGGCGCGGAGGCGGCCGTCGCGGCGAGCCCCGTCCTGCGCGGCGGACTGGAAGCCCGGTTCACCGCCGTCGGCCAGGCCCTCGCGGCGGGCGACACGGTCGCGGTCACGGAGGCCGTGCGACGGCTCGCGGACCACAGGCTCGCCGCCGACCCGGAGGAGTCCGCCCGCACCGAACGCGCCCGCATGGGGCAGCGCCTCGCCCTCTGGCTGGCCACCGACCCGTCAGCCGACGCCCCCACCGTCGCCGACGCCATACAGCGGCACGTCGCCGAGACCGGCTGGGCCGACCTCGCCCTGGAGCACATCGAGGCCGGCGGCGACCCGGACTCCGTTCTCAAGGCCGCCTACGACACCCTCGGCGCGCGCGTCCGGGACCGGCGGCGGCAGATCGACGCGTCCTTCGCGCGCTCGCTGGCCGGTTGGACGCAGGACGGTACCCGGCCCGGCGGCATGCTCACCGTCGAGACCTTTCTCGACCGGGTGGTCGGGCCCGTCGTCCGGCGCGGGGAGGAACGGCGGGTGCTGCTGCTCGTGCTCGACGGCATGAGCGCGGCCATAGCGAACGAACTCGGTGAGGAACTGCGCCGCTCCTGGGCGGAGTTCGACCCGCTGGCCGAGGACACCCCGCGTCGGCGGGCGATGGCCGCCGCCCTCCCCACGGTGACGGCCGTGTCCCGGACGTCTCTCTTCGCGGGCACCTTGATGAAGGGCACCCAGGCCGACGAGAAGAGGCTCTTCCCCGCGCTGAAGCTGTGGAGCGGGGCACCGGCCGCCGCCTTCCACAAGGACGACCTGCGCACTGAGACCGCGGGCGACACCTTCGGCCCGGCCCTCACGGAAGCGCTCACCGACGGCAGGACCCATGTCGCCGTCGTCCTCAACGCCATCGACGACCGCCTCGCCAAGGAACAGAAACTCGGCGACGGTACCTGGCGGGTCGACGACGTACCCGGCCTGCGCGACCTGCTCCGGGTGGCGGCGGCCCAGGGCATGGCGGTCATCGTCACCAGCGACCACGGCCACGTCGTCGACCGGCACGGAACGAAGGCCGACGCGGCCACCGAGCCCGCGTCCGCGCGCCACCGCCTGCCCGGTGGCGGCCCGATCGGCGAACGGGAGATCGCCCTCACCGGGCCGCGTGTGGTCTGGCCCGAGCCCGGCGCGTCCATCGTCGCGCTCTGGGACGCGGACTCCCGCTACACCGCCCTCAAGGCCGGCTACCACGGCGGAGCCTCCCTCGCGGAGTTCACCATCCCGGTGCTCGCCTTCCTGCCCTTCGGGGCGGAACCACCCAAGGGATGGCAGGAGTTGGGAGACCAGCGGCCACCTTGGTGGGCTTCGGAGGAGGCGGGCAGGCCGGTGTCGGGCGAGCGTTCGGCTCAGTCGGTCGGCGCGGCTCCGAGGAAGGGGGCGGCGAAACCCCGCAGGAAGCAGCCCGACCCCGAGTCGCTGCCCGACGCGCTGTTCGACGTGGCACTGACCGCCGGGGGAGAGGACACCCTGCTCACACCGACCCTCGTCTCCCGGACCGAGGTGCTCGTGAAGGCGCTGCTCGACTCGCAGACGTATCAGGTGCAGCTCGACGGTCTGGCCCGCAAGCCGCAGCAGGAGCAGGTCCACAAAGCCCTCGCCGCGCTGCTCGACGCGGGCGGCACCCTGCCCGTAACCGCGCTCGCCCAGCGCGCGGGCATGCCCACCACCCGTGGCGACGGTTTCGCGGCGGTCCTGCGGCAGCTCCTCAACTACGACGGCGTACAGGTACTGGAGACCCTGCCGGACGGACGCACGCTACGGCTCCATGAGGGGCTGCTGCGCGAACAGTTCGCACTCAGGGCAGGCTGACGGCGTTCGGGGTGCCTCTGGCGTTCGCATCAAGGCACCCCGCCGCCTCAGGCCACGAACGCCCGCAGCAGCGTCGCGAACGTCGTCAGTTCGTCGAGCAGCTCCTGCGGAAGCGGCTTCTCGTCGAAGTGTGCGATCCGGTTGCGGATGTCCTTCACTCGCTTCAGGCGGCCGATGAACTGCTCCCTGGGCATGTTGGGCCACTTGAGGGCTTCCCAGTTGGCGTCTGCGGCTTCGGCCAATGATGTCTTCGTCTGGTCGCCATCGAGGAGCTTCAGATAGTCGCCGAACATGAGGTCGGAGACCTGGCCGGTGCGGTGCTCGGCCTTCTTGTTCGTCTGAACGGCTTTGATGGTCTCTTCGTCCAGCGCCGCGCCCAGGCAGCGGCGCAGCAGGGACTCGATCTCCCCGACGATGAAGAAGGGCCGTGCCGCGCCCTCGAAGCGGTCTGTGACATCCGCAGCGGTGACGATGCCCGAGAGGCAGCCGTCGTCACCTCGGACCAGCAGGTAGCCGTGTACACGGATGACCGGCAGGGCGGAGAAGAACTCCTGGCGGGTGTCAGCGAGAGGAAAGGAATCCTTCTCCATCGCGTTGTCCAGGGTCGGCTCCTTGCCCGCCTCGTACATCTTGGCGACGGACCCCCAGGTGACCACCCCATGGACCTGCGCCATGCCGGTGGTCACCGGGACCTGCGCGAGGCCCTTCGTACGCATCAGGAACGTGGTCTGCGCCAGGGGCGTACCGGGACCGACGGACACCAGACCGCGCCGCGCCGACGGGATGTCGCCGAGCAATAGACGCTGCGGCAGGGCGGCCGAGGGCAGGGCCTCGTCGGTCTCGTCCTCCTCCGCGTCGGCAGGGGCGGCCTGCGCGGGGATGGACGCGAGCGGCACCACGTCGACATTGCTGCGCTGACCGCAGACGGCGAAGTCCGGCAGCGTCGTCAGCCCGGCGTCCGTGAGTGCCTGCGAGATGCGGTGCACCGTCCGGTGGTCACGGACCCTGACCTGGAACAGGTCGAGGATGTCCTGCACGGGCACGGTTCTGCCTTTGAGCGCCGCGAGGTCCTGCCCGCTCGGTGCGGTCGTCATCGGGCGTCGCCCTCCGCGAGGTCACGGAGCATGGTCCTCTTGCCCATGGCGGCGTGCACGAGATCCTGCAACTGCTTGGAACGGTCGTTGTAGAACCGTTCGTAGTCGTTGTCGCGGAGCGCTTCCGGATCGATGAGGTGGGTGGCGAGCACATCGTCGAACCACTCGGGGCGCATGTCGGAGGCGGCGACCATCGTGGACAGGTACGACGCCGGTGCCCCGGTCATGTCCATCGCCGCGCGGTAGGACAGAGGGGTCTTGTTCACGATGGAGTTCGTGGGCAGGTCCTGGCTGTTGCCCCGCCGGAACCAGGTCTTGGGGAAGATCTGCCGGACGTCCACGCTGTACTCGTCCAGCCTGCCCGGCTTGAGCGGGCTGTCCGTGTGGTGCCAGTCCACCGCCCCCTGCTTGATGAGCAGGGCGTAGATGCCCTTGTAGGCGGCGCTGTTGCGGGTGGTGAGGCTGTCGAGGCGGTCGGCGAAGAAGAACGCGTCCGTGACGGTGTCGGGTGCTCGGTCGTCCTGCGCGATCCACGGGACGAGCTGCTCGACGTCACGGGTGAAGCGGGTCTCGGTGGAGCCGCCGTACATCTCGCCGAGGACTCCGCACCAGAACCACTGCTCGGTCTTCTCCTCCGCTCCCAGGCCGTCCAGCGCCGTGTCGAGGATGGCACGGACGGCCGCGAGCGGGACGAGCTGCGTCTTGTACGGCAGGTCGCTCGGGCGGACGATGCACTGCCGTTCCAGGAAGTCGCCCACCCAGGCGAAGGCGTCGGCGAGTTTCGGCGCCAGCCGGACGAAGTCGGTCAGCGGGAGGTCCAGCAGATCCCGGCGCTTGCACGACACCGTCGCGCCGGTGCCGGCTTGCTTCCGCTCCCAGGTGCGTACCAGGGCGATGGCCTGCAGGAAGTCGATGCTGCTCAGCCCGTTCTCGATGCCGCCGTCCAGACGGCCGAAGACCGGGTACTTGGCCGCCAGCCCCTGCTTGATCTCCCGCCACACTTCGGGGAGTTGGTAGTAGTCCCCGCTCCGGTCCACGTGCTCGCGGTCCCCGGCGTAGGTCGCGGTGAGCAGTTCGAAGACGTTCAGAGGTACGCCGCCCGTGTTGACCCGCTCGAAGACCGCGCACACGGCGTCCATGGAGGTGGTGGCGGCCAGCCGGATCATCGGGACCTGGAAGGCGCGGACCTGCTGGAGGACCAACTCGTCGAACTGCCCCCACAAGTTCCAGTTCCGGCCCTCGTCCGCTTTGACGTACGACATCATCCACTGGTTCACACGCTGTGCGTCGAAGACGAGATGCAGAGGGAAGAGACCGGCCGCACACTCGTTCTCCGTCGTGCTGAGATCCAGCACCACCGTGCGATTGAAGTCGGTGCGGAGTACCTTGTCCGCCGGGACGGACAGGATGGCTTCGTCGCGGTCCGCGGACGGGCCGACGGCCTTCGCGATGTCGACGTAGTACCACCGCTCGATGGGCTTGTTACGGGCGTCCGCGGTCTCCACCGGGGCGTCGAGCCACAAGGCCTGGAAGAGGGAGGTGAGGCGTTGCTGCCCGTCCAGCAGGAGGAGGTCCGCGGCCGGATCCCCGTCCGGGCGTGCTCCGGTGAGTGTCCGGGAGCGGAAGCGGGTGGCGCCGCCGGTCTGCAGCGTCATCACCACACCGAGCGGATAGTCCAGCGTCACCGTCGCGATGATCGCGCGGATCCTGTCGTCGTCCCACTTCCAGTTGCGCTGGAAGTCGGGCAACTGTAAGGAGCCCGACGCCACATCCGCGAGTACGTCCTTCAGCTTCACATTGTCGAGTGCCGCCACGTTCGTCCCACTCCCACCCTGCCGTATGTACGGAGAGTGATTCCAGCAGTGTCCTCAGGTGACCGTCAACCGGTTCAGCGAAGAGGGCGTCTCGCCTCCCGTACGGGCGTGCCTTTGGAAATGGAAGACTGCTTCTTGTGAGCACCACCGGATCCCAGCGCCCCGCCCAGGTGAGCGCCGCCCGCCGCCGCACCGTCATCGACGCCCTGCGACGCGGTGCCGTGCCCGACAGCGGACTCGACCTGCTGGCCACCGGACTCGACCGGTTCGAAGCGGCCCTGGACGCGGAACTGGACGCCGTGGCATCTGGCGGGTCCGTGTTCAAGGCCGTGCGGGGCGAGTACGGGTCCGGCAAGACGTTCTTCACCCGCTGGCTGGGGGAGCGGGCCAAGCGCCGTAACTTCGCCGTGGCCGAGATCCAGATCTCGGAGAACGAGACACCACTGCACAGGCTGGAGACGGTCTACCGGCGGCTCACCGAGCGCCTCACCACGTCCAGCTTCCCTCCCAGTGCCCTCCGACCCGTCGTCGACGCCTGGTTCTACGCCCTGGAAGAGGACGCCCTCGCCGCCGGTGCGACCGAGGACGATCTTCCGGACGAGGTGGAGAAGCTGCTCGTCGCGCGGCTCGCGGAGGTCTCCCGGCACGCCCCGGCGTTCGCCACCGCGCTGCGCGGCTACCGCGCCGCCCTCGCGGACGGCGACGAGGCGACCGCGGCAGCCGTCCTGGCGTGGCTCGGCGGCCAGCCGCACGTGGCTGCCTCCGCCCGTCGATCTGCCGGGGTGCGCGGAGACCTCGACCACTTCGGTGCGCTCGGGTTCCTGCAGGGGCTCCTCACCGTGCTGCGCGACTCGGGACACACCGGGCTGTTCGTCGTCCTCGACGAGGTGGAGACGCTGCAGCGGGTTCGGTCGGACGCCCGCGACAAGGCACTCAACGCGCTGCGGCAGCTCATCGACGAGGTGCACTCGGGCCGCTTCCCCGGCCTCTATCTGGTCATCACGGGCACCCCGGCCTTCTACGACGGTCAGCAGGGCGTGCAGCGGCTGGCCCCGCTCGCTCAGCGGCTGGCCACCGACTTCACCACTGACCCGCGCTTCGACAACCCTCGCGCTGTGCAGATCAGGCTTCCCGGCTTCAACCAGGAGTCCCTGGTCGGACTCGGCCTCACCATCCGTGACCTGTACGCCGATGCCGCAGAAATGCCCGAGCGCGTGCGGAAGGTCGTCGACGACGCGTATGTCGCCGACCTCGCGGTGGCCGTCGGCGGGGCGTTGGGCGGGAAGGTCGGGGTGGCTCCCCGGCTGTTCTTGAAGAAACTCGTCGGGGACGTACTCGACCGCGTGGACCAGTTCGACGACTTCGACCCCCGGCAGCACTATCGGCTCACCGTCGCCGGCAGCGAACTCACCGACGTCGAGCGAAATCTGGCGGCCACGGTCTCCGGAGACTCTGCGTCGGCCGATGACATCCACCTGGAGCTGTGATGGCGGACGCGGGACTCTCGGCCGGGAAAGACCAGGGTGACGAGGATGTCGACGTACTGGACCGACTCGATCCCGTCGTCCTGCATCACATCGTCAACACCCTCGGCTGGCCCGATCTGCGCCCCCTGCAGCGGGCGGCGATCCCCCCGCTCATGGAGGGACAGGACGCCGTACTGCTGGCTCCGACGGCGGGGGGCAAGACCGAGGCGGCCTGCTTCCCCCTGCTGTCGGCGATGACCGAGCAGAGATGGACCGGCACATCCGTGCTGTACCTGTGCCCGCTCAAGGCACTCCTCAACAACCTGGTCGTCCGCGTCGACGCGTACGCCCAGTGGCTGGGGCGACGGGCTGCGCTCTGGCACGGCGACACTAAGGAATCGCAACGGCAGCGCATCCGGGCCGAGGCACCGGACATCCTGCTGACCACGCCCGAGTCGCTCGAGGCGATGCTGATCGGCGTCAAGACCGACCACGCCCGCATGTTGGGAAGCGTCCGGGCCGTGGTCATCGACGAAGTGCACGCGTTCGCAGGGGACGACCGGGGATGGCACCTGCTCGCCGTGCTCGAACGGTTGGAGCGGGTCACCGGACGGCCTATTCAGCGCGTCGGGCTCTCGGCGACCGTCGGCAACCCGGCCGAGTTGCTGCGCTGGCTGCAAGGCGCGGGCGTCGGCAGCCGCACTGGTCAGGTGGTCGCCCCTGGAGTGCAGTTGCCGGCCACCGACGGCAGCGGATACGGCGACAAACCGAGTCCTGAGCCGTCCAGCTGGCCTGCGGGCGAAGTGGAACTCGACTACGTCGGCTCCCTCGACAACGCGGCCAAACTCATCGCGGCGCTGCACAGGGGAGAGAAACGGCTCGTCTTCTGCGACTCACGCCGCCAGGTCGAGGAGTTGGGCGCGGCGCTCCGCGCACGCGAGGTGACCGTCTTCCTGTCCCACGCCTCCCTCTCCGTCGATGAACGCACCCGTTCCGAGCAGGCGTTCGCCGAGGCACGCGACTGCGTCATCGTCTCCACGTCAACTCTCGAACTCGGCATTGACGTCGGTGACCTGGACCGCGTCATCCAGATCGACTCACCGGCCTCCGTTGCCTCGTTCCTGCAGCGCATCGGCCGCACCGGTCGGCGGTCCGGCACCGTGCGGAACTGTCTGTTCCTCACCACCCGCAAGGACACACTGCTGCAGGCTGCGGGGCTGTTGCTGCTGTGGTCGCGCGGCTGGGTGGAACCGGTCGTCCCCCCGCCGGAGCCGCGCCACCTGGTGGCCCAGCAACTGCTCGCTGTGACCCTGCAACAGCACAAGCTCGGTGACCAGTTGTGGGATCGGCAGTGGAACGGCCTCGCCCCCTTCGACAAGTCGGCTGCCCCCATCCTGCGCTTCCTCGCGGAGGAGGGCTACCTCGACAGTGACGGTGGGATGCTGTTCATCGGTCCCGAGGCGGAACGCCGCTTCGGGAAACGGCACTTCATCGAACTCACCGCCTCCTTCACCGCACCTCCGCAGTTCACCGTCCTGTCCGGACGCACGGAGATCGGCCGCACCGACCCGAGCGTGCTCACGGAGGAACGCCCCGGCCCCAGACGGTTGCTGCTCGGTGGGCGCAGTTGGCAGGTCACGTACATCGACTGGCTGCGCAAACGCGTCTTCGTCGAGCCGGCCGACGGCGGCGGAATCGCCAAGTGGATGAACGGCGGCGTCGCCGGATTGTCGTACGCACTGACGCGCGCCAT
The DNA here is from genome assembly GCF_058544905.1 of Streptomyces sp. JLBG701. NCBI lineage: Bacteria > Bacillati > Actinomycetota > Actinomycetes > Kitasatosporales > Streptomycetaceae > Streptomyces > Streptomyces sp. JLBG701. The sequence goes on along the minus strand of NZ_CM178588.1, from coordinate 3,359,003 downwards.
GCGCGAGGTACTGCTCGGCACGAACCCGCCCGTCTCCCTCACCCGGCGGGCGGAGGCGTGCCTGGCCGAGCAGCGCGAAACCGACGCACCTGACACCGTCCACCCGGGCGGCACGTTGATCACACGCATCGGCTCCGATGTCCGTTGGTGGACCTGGGCCGGCTACCGCGCCAACGCCACCCTGGCGGCCACCCTCCAGTCGGTCACCGACCCCCTGCAACGGCCCACCGACAGCTGGCTGCGCCTGCGCGAGAACCTCACCCCGGCCGACTGGCGTGTGGCCCGCGAGAACGTCGGCGAGAACCTCGTCCTGCCCGACGTGGACCGCCGGGCCGTACGCGGCCTGAAGTTCTCCGCCGCCCTCCCGGAACGCCTCGCCGTGGCCACGGTGGCGGCCCGCTTGGCCGACTTCGAGAGCGCCAGCTTGGTGCTTGGCGAGCCGGCGCGCTTTCAGTACGACGGTTGAAGCGGAAAACTAGCCAGGGCCGCTTCAAGCGGCCGTCAGACGTTACGCCCGCCCCAACAGCTCCACGGCCACCGACCTCCATCAGGTCGCAGACGTCATCAAGACGTATGCCGGCAGCATCCGGGCCTTCAACGATCCCGGGTTCGACGATGCGCTGCAGGAGGGGCTTGACCTCATTGCTGAGGTCAAGAAGGGCAATCAGGAGTGAGCTGAGCCATCGCCGTGATTACGACCTCGGCGGCGAAACGCCTCCAGATGCTCGGTCCGGTCGCCCAGCAGGCTGTCGAGGAGCTGCGACTAGAGCTGGAGGGTTAACCCCAGACTCGGAATCCGGCGCGGCTCGGTGCAGGGTAACGGTGGCACAGTCGTCTACCGGACCGGACTCGAACCACGCGAGGACATGCCGGGCCTGACCATCGTGTACGTGTACGCGCCACAGCCGCATCCGCCGGCGGTCGGGATCATCACAGTCACCCCTGACGACGTGGGCAACGAGCCGCAGGCCTGACGGAGGCCCGCGTGGTGAATGCGCTCGATACCTTTGCGCATCCGACAACCCCTGCACGGGAGCCCGGCCAGGAAGACCCTCAGTCGGTGCCGGAACCCGTACGGAGGGCCGCATAGCGGGGCGCATGGTAGTGGGCACGGCCACCGGGCGGCAGCATTCCGTCGGCGGATGTGCTCGGAGCGTGCGGGGGCTGATAGACAACAGTGGCGAACGGCCTCTGCTGCACCTCACGCCGTCCGACGAAACGCCACCGAGCTACCAGAACAAGGACACGAGACATGCTGCTGGCCGAGCAGACACTCGCTGAGCTGAGGCTGCGCGGACAGCAGGTGCGGGCCGCCGTCACCGTGTTCGCGGATGAGGCTCGCCGTCGTTCCGCAGTCGGCCTCGGAGCCGTCGACAGCCGGGCGCTGCTCACCGTCCTGCACAACCTTCCCGTGGACCTCCCCGTACCGCTGTCCTCTCTTGATGCCCATGCCCTGCGGACGCTGCGCACTGCTCCGCCCGGCGTCCTGGATCGGGAGAACGGGCAGGGCATCGTTGTACGGCGGCTGGTGTCCGCAGCCCGCGTCGAGCTGGTTCTCGTCCGGCCGCAAGGCGTCTCACCCCGCGAGTGGGACTCCGCGGTGCGGGACGCCTCGCAATTCGCTCCATTCTGCGCCCGGGGGGTCGTGGTATCGCACCAGGTGTCGGAACGAGCGCTGCACAACCCTGACTTGTCTCGCGACCCCGACTTCGACCTTCTCCTCCTCAAGGCACGCTTCTTTGGAGTCGGCGTCGCCACCCAGGGGCCATCAGGGCTGTGTTGGGTCCTGGAACCCGCCCCTTACCGCCCCCTGCGGCACTCAGCCGCACAGTGGCTCTTTCACGAGCAGGCCTGGCGTCAGCTCGGGCCGGACTGGTCCTGATTCCGGCGTTCCCCAGTCGCCGGCAGCGCGGGCGGACTCGGGAGGCGCCAGGCCTGAAGCACCTTCGGGAACCGGACCTCGGTGTCCGTCTGAGAAGCCAGTAGGCGGTGGTATTCCCAGGCGTCCGCGAGTTGCTGACGCCACCAGCCGATGCGCTCGTCGCCCGGCAGGGTCGCGTCCAACTCGTCATGCAGGCCGTAGAGTTCGCAAATAGTGTGCTGCAGTGCTGCAACGACGTCGGCTTGGCTGTCCGTGAAGCGGGTGAGAGCGGCGCCCTTGCAGACCGCGCAGTCGCAGGTCCACGGATCGATGTGGGCGAACCAGTCCTGGAGGGTGGCCACGCGGTGGTAGCGAAGCAGGCGTCGGACCAGGACCACTGGATATGCCTTGTGGCCGCCGCCCCCGTTGTCCGGCCGCGGAACCATCCCATGGCGGAGTACGGCCGCGGCTCCGACCGCCGCGCCCAGCGCCCCGTGCGCCATCGCGTCGAAGGCAGCGAGATCGGTGCGCCACAGAACGAGCCGCGGACAGGAACGGCATAACTGCCGCAGCCCCTCAGGGACTCCGACGCGTTCAAGTGGATCACCATCCGCCTGCAGGATCAGCCCCACGGGATGCCGGCAGGCTCGAATCTGCTCGGTGAGATGAGACAAGGAGGACCGTCGTAGCCACCGCCAGCTACACGGCAGCAGCACCACGGTGTCCTGGCGGCGCAGCAGGTTCGCCTGACGGACCACGGCCTTGAGCACTGACGTGTCTCCCGCCTGCTCGGCCGGGATGAAGCAGGTGGGTGTCACGGCGTAGGACGCCTTGTTGTCGCGCTGGCCGTCCAGAATCTCGTTGAGCCCGGCGAGGTCCAGGTCGCGCCAGCCGTAGCTGGTCTTGAGCCCGAAGGGTGCGTCAGCGGTAGCGACCTGCTGGGTGTGGCTGCCGTGGTCCATGGCGACGACCGTCTCCGGCAGGGCGTTGCGTACTTCCCTGCACCTGGCCGGTGCGGCAGCGCCTGTCAGCACCAGCCCGCCCGTTCGGGCCGGGATGTAAGGGAGTACGTCGATCGCCGACTGGTCGTTGACCATGATCAGCAGACGGTCCCGCAGCATTTCGTCGATTCCCTCGATCCCAGCCCCCACGAGATCGTCCCCTTCACGGTCGTCAGGCCGCCCCGCTGGTCCTCACTGTCAGAGCCGTGAAACGAGAGCCGCAAGACCGCCTGCCAGCGGCGGAGCCGTTCTCGGACAGCGGGTGATGTCGTCGGGAAAAGTCCGGCCTCGCCGCGAAGCACCCCCTTGTCACGTTGAGCGACAGTTCTGAGCTGAATCGTTGCCAAGCGTGATTGACGCGTCACGGAGTCTGTATCTGGCCTGGGCGCAAGGCATGCCGAGACTGGCGTGATTGGGCTGCGCGCGATCGGCATGCCCCGGCTGCCGTCGATCGAGCTGTTCGGCACGGACTCTGAGACCGGTGCTTCGGTCGCCGAGTATGTGGTCATGGACCAGCTCCAGGAGGCGTTCCGCAAGGCCCTCTGGCTCGTCGGGACGATGGACTCGGGGATCCGCCACCCGGCTACCCGGTCCGCATCGTCGTCACTCCCGGGACGTGAGCGACGGGCCCGCTCCGCATCGAATCCCCGCGCTTCGTGTCCCGTGCCCCGTACGCGACATGGACACCGCCCAAGGCGCTCGCTATGGTCTCATAGGGGCAGTGAAACCAGCTTTCGCCAAATGAAAACGGAGGCGCTCATGGATTGGCTGGGCCTGGAAGCCGGGCGGGCGCTCGTCCTCGGGGCGGGCGGTCTGGGCGCCGCCTGTGCGCGAGGGCTGGCGGAGGCGGGGGCGCGGCTCGTTGTCGTGGACGTGGACGAGAAGCGGCTCAAGGAGTTTCGCGACGACCCGCGAGTCGCCGGTGCCGACGTACGGACCCTTGCGGTGGACATGACCTCCTCCGAGGCCTGCGACGAGCTCGTCGGCACCGCCGCCGGACTGCTCGGCGGGCTGGACGTGCTGGTGCACGCGGTCGGGACGAACGACCGACGGCCCGTGGTCGATACCCCCGACGAGGTGTGGGACCGGATCCTGTTGCTGAATCTGTCCACCGCGTTCTGGATCGGCCGTGCCGCCGGGCGGATCATGCGCGAAGCCGGTGGTGGCCGGATGGTGTTCTACTCTTCGGTCTCCTCCCTGCTGGCGCATCGGCACCACGCGCCCTACGCGGCGAGCAAGGGCGGCCTCGACCAGCTGGTCAAGGTGATGGCCCGTGAGTGGGCCGCCGACGGTGTGACCGTGAACGCGGTCGCGCCCGGGTACACCGAGACCGAGCTGACCCAGGCGTACCTCGACAAGCCGGGGATGCGGGACGAGTTGACCGCCCTGGTCCCGGCCGGGCGGCTGGGTACGCCGGACGACGTGGTGGGCGCGACGCTGTTCCTGGCGTCGACGCGAGCGTCCTTCGTCACCGGCCAGGTGCTCTACGTCGACGGCGGCCGGACTCTGGTCTGACCCATTCGGTGATTCCCATGGACCGCCGCTGGACCGCCGCGTCAACTACCGCCCAGCAACCGCGAGATCTCCCCGCACGTCTCCTCCAGCCGCGGCCGCAGCTCGCCCAACAGCCGGGACATCGGGAACTCGCGGGCGGGGACCGCCATGTTGACGCCCGCGACCATGCGGCCGTCGGCGCCGCGGACCGGGGCCGCCACCGAGCGCAGCCCGTAGGCGAGTTCCTCGTCCTGTACGGCCCAGCCCTGCTCGCGGATCTCGGCCAGCCGGGGCTTCAGTGCGGCGAGCGTTCGGATGGCGTTGGGGCCGGCGGATCCGATGAAGGAGTCCGCTGTCAGGCGCCGGTCCAGGTCTGCCTCGTCCAGCTCGCTCAGCAGCAGCTTGCCCGTCGAGGTGCGGACCGCGGGGAGTCGCGAGCCCACCTGGATGTTGGCCGTGACCAGGTCGCTGTTGCGCAGTCGTACCAGGTAGAGGACCCGGTCGTCGGAGAGGGTGCACAGGTTGACCGTCTGCCCGGTGGAGGCCGCGAGTCGGTGCAGGGGGCCGTCGGCCAGCTGGACCAGGTCGAGGCCGCGCAGGGCGGAGAAGCCGAGGGTGAGGACCTTGGGGGCGGGGCGGTAGGAGCCGTCGGGGACCTGTTCCAGGAAGCCCTCGGTGACCAGCGTCGCGGCCATCCGGAAGGCGGTCGGCAGCGGTACGCCGGTCTCGGCCGCCATGTCGGAGAGCTTCATGGACGTCCGCTGCTCGGAGAACAGGCCCAGCAGGCGAAGCCCCTTGGCGAGCGACTCCACCTGGTAGCTGCGCTTGGCGGGCGCTTCGGTCCCGGCGGACTCGACCGACTCGGCGGACTCGGCGGGCGTGGAGCGGTTCGGCGGCAAGGTCGTCTCACTCTCTGAAGGGGCGTCCGCTTTCATTCTACGGAAGTCAGTCTCACCCGAATTCCCAGCCACCACTTTTGCTTGATGAAATCTACTTTCGTTCACCGAACTGAGTGGCTAGGGTGAACAGATGACGACCGTCCGACCCGTCCGACCCGCTCGACTCGCCGGACTCCTGCCCGCCGACCTCGACGAGCAGCAGACCCAGGTCTACGAGGCCATCGTCGGCGGCCCCCGAGCGGCCGGGCCGCAGGCCTTCCCGCTTGCCGACGAGCAGGGACGGCTGCGCGGCCCCTTCAACGCGATGCTGCTCAGCCCGCCGGTCGGCCACGCCGTCCAGGCGGTCGGCGCCGCGGTGCGCTACCGGAGCACCCTGAGCGACCGGACGCGGGAGATGGCCGTACTGGCCGTCGCCGCGTACTGGGGCAGCGCCTTCGAGCGCGAGGCCCACGAGGCCGTCGGCCGTGCCTGCGGTCTCACCGAGGAGGAACTCGCCGCACTTCGCGTCGGCGCGCTGCCCCCACTCACGGACCCCGCCGAGCGGACGGCACTGCGGATCACCGTCGCCCTCCTCCACTCCGGCGAACTGACCGACGAGGAGTACGACGACGCAGTCCTGGCCATCGGCGAGCGCGGCCTGTTCGAACTGACCACGCTGGTCGGCTACTACGGCATGCTCGCCCTCCAACTGCGGGTCTTCGCGGGAGAAGGCCACCCGGGCGACACCGTGCGACAAGACCACCCATGCGACACGGCCACTGACCACCACCCCGACACAGAAAGCGGGACACCATGAAGCTGGTCACCTACGACGACGGGCGCGTCGGCAGGCTGGAGTTGGAGGAGCGGCTGATCCTGCCGCTGGAGGTCGGCTCGACCCGCGAGTACTTCGAGCGGGACGGCCACGTCACCGAGACCGGCGAGCGCCTCGCCCTCGACGACGTGAAGCTGCGCGCGCCGATCGTGCCGAAGAAGTTCTTCCACACCTCCGGCAACTTCCGTGAGCACGAGGACGAGTCGAAGAACGTCGACTGGTCCCACCCCATGCACAAGGGCATCGTGTTCTTCCAGAACGTCGACGCGATCGTCGGCCCCGACGAGCCGGTCATCTACCCCGAGCACCTCACCAGCGAGCTGGACTACGAGCTGGAGATAGCCGTCGTCATCGGCAGGCCAGGCAAGTTCTTCGGCGTGGACGACGCCCCGGACCACATCGCCGGATACGTCGTCTTCAACGACATCACCGCCCGCGACATCCAGCGCCGCGAGATGGAGTCCGGCGTCTTCTCCTTCTGCAAGGCCATCGACACCTTCTGCCCCGTCGGCCCCTACATCGTCACCGCCGACGAGATACCCGACCCGCAGAACCTCGACATGGAACTGCGCGTCAACGGCGTGGTCCGGCAGAAGTCCAACACCAACCGCATGTCGGTCTCCATCCCGCACATCGTCGCCTACCACTCCCCGCAGGGCTACAGCGCCGGCGATCTGATCACCACCGGCACCGTTCAGGGCGTCGCCGGCTTCAGCGGTGACCCCGACATGTACCTCAAGCCCGGCGACCTCGTCGAGGCCGAGGTGGAGCGCCTGGGCGTGCTGCGCACCCCGATCGTCAGCTGGGAGCAGGGCCACGGGACCCCCGTACCGCAGAAGGTGGACTGGTGAGGCTCGGCGTCCTCGGCGGCCGTGCGGTCCTGGTCCGCGAGGGCCGGGCCGCCGACGTCCACGAGGCCTCCGCCGGGTCCCTGCCCGCCGACCCGATGGCCCTGCTGGAGCAGTGGGAACGGCTCCGCGACTTCGCCGGCGGCCTGTCCGAGGAGGCCTACGACATCGAGGTGGACGCGGCCGCCCTCCAAGCCCCGGTTCCCCGACCCCGCCAGGTGTTCGCCGTGGCCCTCAACTACCCGCCCCACGCGGCCGAGGCCGGTTTCACCCCGCCCGACGAGCCGCTGGTGTTCACCAAGTTCCCCACCTGTGTCACCGGCCCCCACACCACCATCGAGCTCCCCCCGGGCAAGGTCGACTGGGAGGTCGAACTGGTCGCCGTCATCGGCGGCCACGCCCACCGGATACCCGCCGACCGTGCCTGGGATTACGTCGCCGGCCTCACCGTCGGCCAGGACCTTTCCGAGCGGGTCTCCCAACTCCAGGGCAAGCCCGCCCAGTTCAGCCTGGGCAAGTCCTTCCCGGGCTTCGGTCCCACCGGCCCGCTCCTGGTCACCCCGGACGAGTTCGCCGACCCCGACGACCTGGAGATCACCGGGCTGCTGAACGGGAAGGCGGTCCAGCACGATCGTACGAAGTCCATGATCTTCCCCGTCTCCGAACTCGTCGCCCGCCTCTCGGCCGTAGTGCAACTCCTCCCCGGAGACCTGGTCTTCACCGGAACCCCGGCCGGCGTCGGCAACCGGATGACCCCGCCGCGCTACCTCACCGAGGGCGACGAACTGGTCAGCCGCATCGAGGGAATCGGGGAGATCCGGCAGCGTTTCGTGACCGTGCCCTGAAGGCAAAGCGGGGGGGCGCAGCCCCGCTTTGCCTTCAGGGGCGCGGGGAACTGCGCGACCAGCCCCCACCGGGCCCGCGGCCAAACAACCGCCTACCCAGCGGAGCGCTACGCGCCGATCATGTTGAAGCCGCCGTCGGCGTTCAAGTACACGCCCGTCATGTGTGCAGCGTCATCCGTGGCCAGGAAGAGGGCGGTGCCGGCGAGTTCGGCCGGGCCCGGGATGTGGCGCATGGGGGTTTTGGCGATCATGTCCTCGCGGCGGCCGGACTGCCAGTCCGCGCGGTTGAGGAGCGTCTCGGTCTCGATGAAGCCGGGGGCGAAGGTGTTGACCCGTACGGCGGGCGCGAAGGCCTGCGCGTAGGACTTGGTGATGCCGAGGATTCCGTATTTCGCCGCCGCGTACTGCGGCGCCCGCGCGCTGCCGCGCACGATCACTGTTGAGCCGATGTTGACGATCGCGCCGTGGCCCTGCTCCAGCATCCGCGAGCCGAACTCGTGCACGCACAGCATCGTGCCCTTGATGTCGACGGCGAGGACGTGGTCGATCGACTCCTCGGTGACGTCCCGCCAGGACATCTGGTCGCCCGCCACGTCACCGACGTTGTTGACCAGCACGTCCAGACCGCCGAAGCGGGTGAACACCTCCTCGGCCATGCGCCGGATGTCGGCGTGACGGGTGATGTCGGCCTGCGTGGTGAAGGCCTCGCCGCCTACGTCCTTGATCCGCGCCACCGTCCGGTCCGCCCCGGCGGCGGAGCTGCGGTAGTGGACGGCCACCCGGGCTCCCTCCCGCGCGGCGCGCACCGCGATCTCGGCGCCGAAGCCGGTTCCGGCACCGGTGACCAGCACGGTGCGGCCGTCGAAGCGGCGGGGGACGAAGGCGGGAGGGGGCTGCTGGGACACGGGTACCTTCTTCCGTCAGGTTTCGTCAGGGTATTTCGGTGAGTGAAAGCTGCTTTCACGTAATCGGATGAGGCTCAATCTAGACCCGGGCGCTCCGGCTGTCCACGGAGTAGTCCGCGTTCGCACTGTGCTGGCGCCATGTCCACACTGGGACTTCGCCACGAGGGCACGACGGGGAGACCAACCACCATGACGAACGAGAGCGACATACAGGCGGCGGCACCCGCTGTCCCAGGCACCACCTCCCCAGGCACCACCTCCCCAGGCGCCACCTCCCCAGGCGCCACCCCGCCCTCCGCGGACCGCGCCCTGCGCCGCCGTCGGCGGTCCCTGTTCCTCTTCTTCTTCCTCCCCGGCCTGTCGATCTCCTCCTGGGTGACCCGGACCCCCGACATACGCGACCAACTCGCCGTGTCCACCGCGCAGATGGGCCTGATCCTGTTCGGCCTCTCCGCCGGGTCCATGCTCGGAGTCCTCTCCTCCGGCGCCCTGGTGTCCAGGTTCGGCACCCGGCCCGTCATCGGCGCAGGCACCCTCCTCGTCGTGGCGAGTACGGCCCTCATCGGTCTCGGCGCTCTCAACTCCTCCGCCGCGCTGGTCACGTTGGGCCTGTTCGCCTTCGGGGCGGGCATGGGCGGGGGAGAGGTCGCCATCAACGTCGACGGGGTCGAGGTCGAGCGGGCCACCAACAGCACCGTCCTGCCGACCCTGCACGGCTTCTTCAGCCTGGGCACCGTCGTGGGCGCCTGCCTGGGACTCCTCGCCACCGCCCGCGACTTCCCGGTGCAGTGGCACCTCGCCGCGATCACGGTCGTATCCGCCGCGATGTTCGCCTACGCCATCAGGGCCGTCCCGTCAGGCACCGGGCTGCGCGAGAGCCGGGCCGAGCAGCCCGGGCGCGCGGCCGCACCGAGGGTGTGGAAGGACCCACGGCTCCTGCTGATCGGCGGGATCGTCCTGGCCATGGCACTGGCCGAGGGCGCCGCCAACGACTGGCTGCCGCTCCTCATGGTCGACGGACACGGACTCGACCCGGCAGCGGGGTCCCTCGTCTACGCGGGGTTCGCCGCCGCCATGTCCATCGGCCGCTTCAGCGGCGGCTTCTTCATCGACCGCTACGGCCGTACAGCCGTCGTCAGGGCCAGCGCACTCTCGGGCGCGCTGGGCCTCTCCTTCGTGATCTTCTCCGACAGCCCGGCACTGGCCGGCGCCGCCGTGCTCTTCTGGGGACTGGGCGCCGCCCTCGGCTTCCCCCTCGCCCTGTCGGCGGCAGGCGACTCCGGCCCCGCCCCCGAACAGACCGCCCGGGTCGGCCTGGTGGCCACCATCGGCTACGTCGCGTTCCTGGTCGGCCCTCCCTGCCTCGGCTTCCTCGGCGACCGCTACGGACTGCGCACCGCCATGATCGTCGTCCTCGCGTGCGTGATCGCGGCCGTGTTCATGGCGCCCGCCGTCAGGACGCCACCGCGCAAGACCGAGAACAAATAGACGGGAAACCTATTCGCGCAATAGGAGTTACCTGTCAAACCCATAAGTGAATTCTCTGAATTCACGCCGCTTTCCTGTGTGAACTGAAGCTTCTTTTATTCACCTGGTAATGCATTGAGATTTCGGTAAGACTCTCGATAATCTTGTCAACAATCGTGTCGACAAGACATTCCAGGTCAACAGGAGTGGTTCGTGAGCAGAGAAAGAACCCGTCGCGTACGCACGCGACGGACTTGGGTGCGTATAGCCGGTGCCGCCGCGACGGTCGCGCTGGTCGGTGGCGGTATCGCCGTGGCGAGTGCCTCGACGGACATCAAGGCGGACAAGGCAGCCGTAGGGGTCCAGCGCCCGGTCGACAAGAAGGCCACCGGCACCAAGGCCGTGGTCAGCGCCGCCAACGCGTTCCTGAACACCCTGGACTCCGACCAGCAGGCCGAGGTGCTGCTTGAGCTCACCGAGGCGAACGCCACGGCGTGGTCGAACCTGCCGTGCGGGTCGACCTGCCGTCCCGGCATCGAGCTCGGCTCCCTGAGCGACACCCAACTGGCCGCCGCCGTGCAGCTGTTGAAGGTGGCCACGGGCACCGGCAAGGGCAGCGGGTACGACCAGATCACGCAGATCATCAAGGCCGACGACGTGCTCGCCTCGGTGCAGGCCACCAGCTCCGCGGGGACGGGCCCCGCGCCCTCGGACACCGCGTCGAGCACCGCCTCCGCGGACCCGTCCGCCACGGCCGACCCGAGCTCCACGGCCACCGACGCCCCGACGGGCACCCCGCCCTCCGGCGGCACCGGCGGAGGCGGCTCCTTCGGCTACGGCAGCGGCCTCTACTACATGGCGTTCCTGGGCACCCCCTCGGCGGACGGCACCTGGCAGCTGCACTTCGGCGGCCACCACCTCGCCGTGAACCTCACCTACAAGAAGGGCAAGGTGGCAGGCGCCAGCCCCTTCTTCATCGGAGTCGAGCCCACCAGCTGGACCGCCGACGACGGCACCACGTACTCGCCGCTGGAGGAACAGCGCAACGGCATGCTCGCGCTGACCGGCAGCCTGAGCACCGAGCAGCTGGCCACGGCCAAGCTGTCCGGGACGTACAACGACGTGCTCCTCGGCCCGGGCGAGGACGGCCAGTTCCCGGAGACCAAGGAAGGCATCAAGGTCAGCGAGCTGTCGCCCAAGCAGCAGAAGCTGGTCCTGAAGGCCATCTACCCCTGGGTCTCCAACGTGGACGACGCCACCGCGAAGAAGCTCATGAAGACGTACGAGCGTGAGCTGAACGAGACCTACGTGGCCTACTCCGGCGGCACCGCCCTCGACACCCAGGGCGACTACGTGCGCATCGACGGTCCCGGCGTGTGGGTCGAGTTCGTCTGCCAGAACGGCCTCGTCATCCAGGGCAAGGTCCACTACCACACCGTGTACCGCGACCACACCCGCGACTACGGCAGCGAGTTCTCCTTCTCATGATCCGACCGCGAAACTGGCTGACCACAGCACTCCGCCTGGTGGCCGGGATCGCGATCGCGGTACCGGCGGCGCTCCTTCTCGGGGCGTCGCCGGCCGCCGCGCATCCGATGCCGCACTCGGTGGTCCAGCTCGACGTGTACAAGGACTCGGTCACCGCGCGCCTCGAACTGCCGGCCGGTGACCTCGCCACGGCCAGCGGCATCGACCTGACCACCATCAAGTCGGCCGCCCTGCCCACCAAGGCCGAGGCCGTCCGCACCTACCTCGCCCAGCACATCCGCCCGACCACGCTGAAGGGCGAGGCCTGGCAGGTCGGCATCGGCGCGCTGAGCCTCGGCCGCACCCAGCAGACCTCCACCGGCCCGTACCGCGAGCTGGTCGCCGAGGCCGTGTTCACCCCGCCGACGGGCGCCGATGTACGGCACTTCAAACTTGACTACGACGTGATCGTCCACCAGGTCGTCACCCACGTGGCGCTGGTGACCGTACGACAGGACTGGGCCGCCGGCCGGGTCGGCGAAGTGGGTACCACCCAGGTCGGCACCGTGCGTCTCGACACCCGGAAGATGACCGTCCCCGCCCTGACCGTCGACCTCGGCGACGGCAGCGCCTGGCGCGGTTTCCTCGCCATGCTCGAACTCGGCGGCGACCACATCCTCACCGGCACCGACCACCTGCTGTTCCTGCTCATCCTGCTGCTGCCGGCACCGCTGCTGGCCCGTGGCCGACACTGGGACGGACTGGTCGGCGCCCGTGCCGCGCTCGTGCGCATCGGCCGGATTACGCTCGCCTTCACCGTCGGCCACTCCATCGCGCTGGCCGCCACCGCCCTTGGCCGCCTGGAGATCCCCAGCTGGCCGGTCGAGGCGTTCATCGCCGCCAGCATCCTCGTCGGTGCCGTGCACGCGATCCGCCCACTGTTCCCCGGCCGGGAAGCGGTCGTGGCCGGCGTCTTCGGGCTCGGCCACGGCATGGCGTTCTCCTTCGTGCTCGCCGAGATGCAACTGTCCACCGGACAGCTCGTGTTCAGCCTCCTCGGCTTCAACCTGGGCATCGAACTGGTCCAACTCCTGCTGGTCTGCCTCGCGTTGCCCACGCTGCTGGTCGTCGCGCGGCTGCGGATTCAGTCCGCGGTCCGGGTCGGCGGCGCGGTCCTCACCGGAACGGCGGCCCTCGGCTGGCTGATCGACCGGCTCGGCCTGCCCAACCCGGTCGCCCGGGCGGCCGACAGCGCCGGCTCCCACACCACGTTGATGCTGGTCACCCTCACGGTGGCCGCGGTCATCGCCATCGGCTGGACCCTGGCCACCCGCCGACGCACGCTGCCCGAATCCTCGAAGGCGGCGGAGAAGACGGAGGTCACGCCCGAACTGGAGGACGCGAGATCCGGTGGTGAGTAGCCCTTCGCGGGACCGTCGTCCCGGTCACTCCACGAAGCGCTTCTTCACCAGCAGGTCCATCAGCATCGCGACGGAGTCATCGGCCGACTGGGTGTGGGCGGGGACGATCAGGTCCGGGGTCTCCGGTATCTCGTACGGGTCGTCCACCCCGGTCAGCCCCGAGAGCTCACCGGCCGCCTGTCTGGCGTAGAGCCCCTTCACGTCCCGCTCGGCGCAGACGTCGACCGGCGTAGCCACATGGACCTCCAGGAAAGCCGTGGCGCTCCTCGCGTGGCGCTCGCGCACCGCGTCGCGGCTCTCCGCGTAGGGGGCGATGACCGGCACCAGGACGATCACGCCGTTACGGGCCAGCACTTCGGCCACCAGGCCGATCCGCTGTACGTTCGCGTCGCGGTCGGCGCGAGAGAAGCCCAGCCCGGCCGTCAGCGACGTGCGCATTGCGTCGCCGTCCAGCACCTCCACCCGGTGGGCGGCCACGCGCAACCGCTCGGCGAGCAGCCGCGCGATCGTCGACTTCCCCGCGCTGGGCAGACCGGTCAGCAAGACGGTCACACCGCAACTACACGGTCTGTGATGTACCTCCATGATCAGGCAACCTCCGCGGCTCAGCTCCATGTCGAAGGCCCCGAAGCCCAGGGCCTGTCCGGCGGATCACGCCGCAGACGCGGGGTCTGGCCTGCGCCTGTAAGGGGCCGTTTCTTCCCTGCGACCTGCTCCGCCGGACAGACCCTAGCCCCACCATGTGAAGCCCCGTGTCCCGCGCGGTAACGCGGGCGCCCTCAGTGCGTGAGCACCGCCGTACGCCGTGACCACTCCTCGCTGCCCGCCTGGAGCAGCATGAAGTCCGCGACGTCGGCGCGGCTGATGCGACCGCCGACCGTGTCGGTGCCGGTGGGGACGTCCCGTACGGTGTACGTGCCCGTGTACGCGCCCTTGGTCAGCATCGTCGGGTAGACCAGGGTCCAGTCCAGGCCGCTCGCGCGGATCTCCCCGTCGGCGGCGGCCTTGTCCGCGAACTGGTCCTTCATCACGAGCATGACGCCCGCGCGCTGGACGACCTTGTAGTGCCGCAGCGTCTCACCCACACCGAACGCGGACAGTACGACGACCCGCCGCACCCCGGTCTCCTCGGCGGCCGGGATCAGCGCCCGCACGGAGCGGCTCGCGATGTCCGACTTGAACTTGCCGCCCGAGCCCAGCGCGGACAGCGCCGCCTGGCTGCCGGTCAGCGCCCGCTTGACGTCGTCGACCCGGGTGGCGTCGCCGGTGACGACGGTGACCCCGGACTGGTCGCGCTGCGGCAGCCGGGACGGGTCGCGGACCAGCACGGTGACCCGGTGTCCGGCCGCCAGGGCCTGTTCGAGGATCTGCTGTCCGGTGGGACCGGTGGCGCCCAGAAGGGTGATCTGCATGACGGGTCCTGGGTCCTAGGAGGCCCGGCCGGTGCCGAGCGAGCGTTCCGTCACCCGGGCGAGGTGGCGGGTGAAGACCTCGCGGGTGTCCGGGGTCAGTGTGCGCAGGGCGATCAGGGCCGTGATGACGACGTCGCACAGCTCGGACTGGACGTCGTCCCAGGTGTGGCTGGTGCCCTTGCGCGGGTTCTGCCCCGTCGCGCCGATTACCGCCTCGGCGACCTCGCCGACCTCCTCGGACAGCTTCAGCATGCACAGCGGCATGCCCTCCCGGCCGCCGAACGGACGGTTGGCGTCCAGCCAGGCCCACAGGTCGTCGATGGAGGCCCAGAGGTCCGCGGCCGTTTCCGCGGAAGCGGCAGGGGGCGTGCCCTGATCGGTCATGCGGGCAGCTTACGGCTACCCCACTTCGCAGCTTGCGGGGCTACCTATACTCCTCGAACGACTCCTCGAACAACGCCTCCTGCTCCCCCTCCTGCTCCCCCTCCTGCGCCCGCCGCATCCGCTTGCTCCGCGCCCCCACCACCAGCGCCGTGGCCGCCCCCGTCACCGCGAACGCGGCCGGCACCATCCAGCCCCGGTTGACGGTGTGGCCGAGCGCGTGGTCGAGGGAGAGGTGGCCGGGCCCCGTGACGGCGAGCCCGGCAGCGGTGAGACCGAGGGAGGCCGCGTACTCGTAACCGCCGCCCTGCGCGAAGAACCCGTTCGGCAGATGTACGGCGGCCGCTCCCGCCATCGCGCCGGCCGCCGCCGCTCCGGCCGCGGGGGTCGCGAGCCCCAGCGCCAGCAGTGCGCCGCCGCCCGTCTCCGCGAGGCCCGCCGCCGTCGCGCTCGCCTTGCCCGGCCGGAAACCGACGGCCTCCATGAACTGGCCGGTCCCCGCGATGCCGCCCCCGCCGAACCAGCCGAACAGCTTCTGCGCGCCGTGCGCGGCCAGCACGCCGCCGGTCCCCAGCCGCAGCAGCAACAGGCCCAGATCACGTCGGTCGTAACAGGTCACGATGACTCCCGGAACAGACATACGGGCAACGGACAACAGGCAGTGGGAACAGCTCCGCCCGCCTCCCACCGTCGCACCGACGACACCCGGTGGGCCCGTCCTGGGCGCCGTTCGGGTGGCGGCGTCGCGGGGGCGGTGCGAGTCTGGCCGTCATGACGATTCAGACAGCCAAGCTCAGCGATCCGGCCGTCCGGGCCTTCGTCAGCGCCGTCAACTCCCACGACCGCGACGCCTTCCAGGCCCTCCTCGCACCGGGCGCGACCATGTCCGACGACGGCTCCGACCGCGACCTCTCCGACTGGATCGACCGTGAGATCTTCTCCTCCCACGGTCACATGGAGGTCGACAACGAGTCGAAGGGCGGCCGCGCCCTCATCGCCCGCTACAGCAACGACACTTGGGGCGAGATGCGCACCCGCTGGAGCTTCGAGGTCGCGGACGACGGCAGGATCGCCCGCTTCGAGACCGGCCAGGCGTAGAAACAGGGCAGGCTTGGCAAGCCGTACCGCGCGAGTCCGTGAAACCGCTTGCCTTCGTGTGCGCTCCAACTCCTAACGTCCTGGGGCATGGAGACGTTTTCGCACAACAGGACGCTGGGCCGCACCGGCATCGAGGTCAGTGCTCTCGGCTTCGGCTGCTGGGCCATCGGCGGTGAGTGGCAGAACACCGACGGGCAGCCCCTGGGCTGGGGCAAGGTCGACGACGACGAGTCCGTACGGGCGATCCGGCGCGCCCTCGACCTCGGTGTCACCTTCTTCGACACCGCCGACACCTACGGCGCCGGACACAGCGAACGCGTCCTCGGCCGTGCCCTCGGCAAGCGCCGGGACGAGGTGGTCGTCGCCACCAAGTGGGGCAACGTCTTCGACGAGGAGACCCGCACCCTCACCGGCGGCGACGACTCCCCGGCGTACGCCCGCCGCGCGCTGACCGCCTCCCTGCGCCGCCTGGACACCGACCACGTCGACCTCTACCAACTCCACCTCTCCGACGCCGACCCCGAGCGGGCCGCCCAACTCCGGGACATCTGCGAGGAGTTCGTGCGCGAAGGGCTCATCCGGGCCTACGCGTGGAGCACCGACGACCCGGCCAGGGCACGGGTGTTCGCGGAGGGGGAGCACTGCGCGGCCGTACAGCACGCGATCAACGTGCTCCAGGACGCGCCCGAAATGATCGCGCTGTGCGAGGAGTTGGAGCTCGCGAGCATCAACCGCAGTCCGCTGGCAATGGGGTTGCTCGCGGGGAAGCGTGAAGGGGCTCTGGAGGCCGGGGACATCCGCAGCAGGCCGCCGGCCTGGTTGCAGGGTTTCCAGGAGGGCGCCGGTGCCGACGCGGACTGGCTCGCCCGGGTCGACGCGCTCAAGGAGATCCTCACCAGCGACGGCCGCACCCTCGCCCAGGGCGCCCTGGCCTGGCTGTGGGCACGCAGTCCATTGACCGTCCCGATCCCGGGGTTCCGCTCGGTCGAGCAGGCTGAGGCGAACGCGGGCGCGATCGCGAAAGGACCGCTCACCGCAGAGCAGCTGGCCGAGGTCGACCTCATACTCGGGCGGTGAGCGGTCCCACCTAAGGGGCGCGGGGAACTGCGCGACCAGCCCCCATGCACCCGCAGACGAACGACTAGTACCCCTGCCCGCCGTACTGGGCGAACGGCTGCTGCGCCTGCTGCTGCTCGGTGAGCGTGATCTGACCGGCCTTGATGGTGGCCAGGCGCGGCGCCCGCCGAGCGATCGACGAGTCATGGGTGACCATGATGAACGTCAGCCCGTACTCGTGCCACAGCCCTTCGAGCAGCGCCATGATGTCGTCACGGGTGCCCTCGTCGAGGTTGCCGGTGGGCTCGTCCGCGAGCAGCACCTTCGGCTTCTTGACCAGGGCGCGCGCGATGGCGACACGCTGCTGCTGGCCGCCGGACAGTTCCGACGGCGCGTGGCCCAGACGGTCGCCGAGACCGACCGAGCTCAGCGCCTCGGCGGCCCGCTCACGCCGCTCCTTGGGCTTCACACCGAGCGGTACGAGCGCCGTCTCGACGTTCTCCTGCGCGGTCAGCGTCGGGATGAGGTTGAACGACTGGAAGATGATGCCGATCTTTTCGGCGCGCAGCCGGGTCAGCTTGGCCTCGCTGATGGTCGCGAGGTTCACGCCGTCCAACTCGACGCTGCCGTCGGACGGACGGTCGAGGCCGCCGATCATCTGGAGCAGCGTCGACTTGCCGCCGCCGGTGGGGCCCTGGATGACGAGCTGGTCGCCGTCCTCGATCGTGAGGTCGACGCCGCGCAGCGCCTCCACCGTCTCCTTGCCCCGTGTGTATCTCTTGGTGACACCGGTGAGCTTGTACATGGGTTCTCCGTGGCTGAAGTGAAGAGGGGCGGGGCGCCGCCTCCCGGGGGGAGTGGAGGCGGCGCCCCTGTTCAAGGGGTGAGGCGGGTCAGGAGACGCTGCGCAGCGCGTCCGCCGGGCGCATCCGGGAGGCGCGCCAGCCGCCCATCGCGCCGGCGATCAGACCGCCGGTGACCGCGAGGCCGACCGCGAGGGCGATGGTGGTCAGCGAGACCGGGGCCGAGAGGGCGATCTCCATGGTGCTGGAGGTGGCCTGCTGGCCAGGGCCGCCACCGCCGGGGCCGCCGCCCATGCCGCCGCCCGTGGCGGTCGAGCCGAGCTCGGCCTGCAGGGTGGGGCTGATCAGCGTCACCGTGTACGCGGCGGCGAGGCCGAGCGCGATACCGAGGGCGCCGCCGATGAGACCGTTGACCATGGACTCGCCGACGACCTGCCGGGTGACCTTGCGGGACGGCCAGCCGAGCGCCTTCAGGGTGCCGAACTCACGCACCCGGCGGGAGACCGCGGAGGAGGTGAGCAGCGCGGCCACCAGGAACGCGGCGATCAGCACCGCGATGGACAGCCACTTGCCGACGCTGGTCGCCAGGTCGGAGGCGGTGGACAGTGAGCCGGAGACGGTGTCCGCGAGGTCCGCGGAGGTCGTGACGGTCGTACCGGAGATGTTCTTCTGGATCGTCGCCTTGACGGTGTCGATCTGCTTGGAGTCGGTCGCCTTGACGTAGATCGTGGTGACCTTGTTCTTCGAGTCGGCCAGCGTCTGCGCCTGCTTCAGCGGCAGGTAGACGTCGGTGGTGGACTCGCTGCTGTCGGGCGTCGCGATGCCGATGATCGTGTACTTGGTGCCGGAGATCTTGAAGGTCTTGCCGACCTTGTAGCTGTTCTCCTTGGCGTACGACTTGCTGACGACCGCGACCTTCGCGTTGGTCTGCGAGGTGGTGAACGCCTTGCCGGAGGTGATCTTCGACGTGGCCAGCGGACCGAGGTCCAGGTTGGAGACGTCGACGCCGGCGACCGAGTACGAGTTCACGTCGAAGGAGGCGCCGCCGCCCTGCACCTGCGGCTGGCCGGTGCTGGTGCCGCCCTGGCTGCCGCCGGGGCCGCCCTGCTGCGAGGAGGAGCTGGAGGAGTCCGACGACTGGGCCTTGCCCTGGGTGAAGGAGCCGTCGACCTTGGTGACGTTCAGGGTGATCGCGCCGACGGCGGTGGACACGCCCGTCTGTGAGGCGACCTTCTTGACCAGCGAGGCGCTCAGGGTCTGCCCGCCCGAGGCCATCACGCGGTCGGAACTCTGCGAGTCGTCCTCGTCGGAAGAGGCGTCGAATTCGAAGTTCGGTCTTCCCGAACTGTTCCCGGTGGGTGCCGTCGCCGCCTTGGTGACGGTCATGTCGGTGCCGAGGCCGTAGAGCGACTTCAGGACCTTGTCCTGAGCCTGCGTCATGCCGGCCGACACCGAGTTCACGGTGATGACCAGCGCGATTCCGAGCGCCAGACCCATGGCGATGACCAGCGCCGCCTTCTTGCGCCGGCCCAGCTCACGCTTGAGATAGATGCCAAACATCCCGTTCCTCAAAGGTTCTTGGCGCCCGCTGTGGGCGCGGCCACAAGCTATGGAGAAACCTTTGAGTACCGCTGAGTAAAGGATGTGTGAGGACTGAGAAAAAAGGGTTCGGAATCAGAATTCGGTAAGACAGCTGATTCCTAAGCTGCCAAGGGCTTCCTGCCAGGAAACCCCTGTTGAGTGGGTGGGTGGTGAAGAGACAGCGGGCCCTTCCGGTGCGCGCCTACCGACGGGACGGCGGGCCGGTTCACAGGGAGGGCCCGCACCTTTCCACGGCCCCCGTCGCCGCTCCCACAGACTGACTTTGTACGGTCCCCGGATGCACGACTCCATTCCGCGCACCCGGCGTGCCGCCCTGGGCCTGACCGCCGCATGCCTGCCCCTCATTGCGGCGACCCCCGCCTCTGCCGCCTCCGCCGCCACCGTGATCGGCGGTGAGCGACTGGCCCGGGACGGCATCCAGGTGCTTGGCGCGACCGGGCTCCCCAAGAAGATCACCGCCCGCGCCTGGCTCGTCGCCGACCACGAGAGCGGCGAGGTGCTCGCCTCGTATCGCGCGCACCAGCGCCTCGCACCCGCGTCCACACTGAAGATGCTCTTCGCCGACACGGTGCTGGAGAAGTTCGAGCGGACCGAGCGCTACAAGGTGACCGACGCCGACCTGGTCGGAATACCCTCGGGCTCCAGCCTCGTCGGCATCAAGCCCGGAATCACCTACACCGTCGAGCAGTTGTGGCAGGGCGTGTTCCTGCGCTCGGGCAACGACGCCGTGCATGTGCTCGCCCGCATGAACGGCGGGCTCCCCGAGACGGTCACCGAGATGCAGGCCAGGGCGGAGGACCTCCAGGCCCTGGACACTCACGTGGTCAGCCCCGACGGCTTCGACCACAAGGGTCAGCTGTCGTCGGCGTACGACCTCACGCTCTTCGCCCGGCACGGCCTGCGGGACGCCGACTTCCGCTCCTACTGCGCCACGAAGACCGCGAACTTCCCGGCCGGCGGCAAGAAGACCTTCCAGATCCAGAACACCGACCGCCTGCTCACCGGCGCCTGGGGCCTGGACACGTACAAGGGCCTGATCGGCGTGAAGAACGGCTACACCAGCGACGCCGGCAACACCTTCACCGGCGCGGCCACGCGCGACGGCCGGACCCTCCTCGTCACCGTGCTGCATCCCGCCAGCGGCAACAACGCCGTCTACGAGGAGACGGCCGCGCTGCTCGACTGGGGCTTCGCGAAGGCGAGTTCGGCGCAGGCGGTCGGCACGCTGGTCGAGCCGCTGAGCGAGGGCGGCGGGGCGAGTGCGAGTCCGACGCCCACGCAGAAGGCCGTACAGGCGGCCGCCGGTGCGCCGGGCGCGGCCGCGGACACGTCCTGGGGGCTGCTCGGCGGGGCCGGGGGAGTGGCGGCACTGCTGGCGGGCGGGGCGTACGCGCTGCGACGACGCCGGAGTTGACGTATACGGCAGCCGTCCCACGGCCCGGTGCGTACCTCGCGGTCCCACGCGAGGTCCACCCCCACCCGTGCCGTGGAACGACTGCCCCTTCCCCCCTCGGTGTGGTCAGCGGAAGTTCAGTGCTCCAAGTGTGAAGCTTTCGTGGAGAGAGAAATTGAGCATAGGTCAGCAACCGGCCCGAACGCTACGGAGGAATCAATTCCGGTTGTGCAAATTGAGTAGTTGACGAGGGGCGGCCCGACCCCTCAGCCGCGCCCCACATAGGGTATAGTCGTAGCCATTACGGTCGTGAACTGCACGTTCGCTTCAAGCGGCAGCTCAGCCATGTGCCGCACGGTCGTCGCCACATCCGCGACATCCATCACGGGCTCCACCGCCACCTCCCCGTTGGCCTGCAGCGCTCCCGTTTGCATCCGCGCGGTCATCTCGGTCGCCGCGTTCCCGATGTCGATCTGCCCCACCGCGATCCGGTACGGCCGCCCGTCCAGCGACAGCGACTTGGTCAGCCCGGTCAGCGCGTGCTTGGTGGCGGTGTAGGCGACGGAGTGCGGCCGAGGCGTATGGGCGGAGATGGACCCGTTGTTGATGATCCGCCCGCCCTGCGGATCCTGCTCCTTCATCTGCCGGTACGCCGCCTGCGCACACAGGAACGCCCCGTTGAGGTTGGTGTCCACCACGTGCCGCCACGCGTCATAGGGCAACTCCTCGACCGGCACCCCACCCGGCCCGAACGTCCCCGCGTTGTTGAACAGCAGGTCGAGCCGACCGAAGCGGTCGGTGGTCGCGGCGAAGAGTGCGGCCACATCATCCGGCCGCGACACATCCGTACGTACGACGATGGAGGCGCCCTCGGGCACCAGCGCCGCCGTCTCCTCCAGAGCCTCGGCGCGACGGCCGGCCAGCGCCACCGACCAGCCTGTGCGTAGGAGTTCTACGGCGACGGCGCGGCCGATACCGGAACCCGCGCCCGTCACGATCGCGATCTTCGACTGAGGGGCGGTGTGCGAGGCGTTCATGGCGTTCATGGGGCCGCAGCGTACGGGAGGGGGCCGGAACGGATGTTGTGTGCCGCTGTCAGTCTGCCGGGGTGTCGGAGTCCTTGATTGCCGCCATCAGCTCGGGCAGAGCCTCTGCCCTGCGGGCCATCAGGTAGGCGGTGCGGTCCCTGCGGCGGGGAGTGTGGACCAACCCCCAACCCTGCACGTCACGGTAGTAGGTCATGAGCCGTGCCGTGAAGGTCCCGCGGCGCACCCACTCGACGCCCTGATGGGCTGCCCGGTTCACAGCCCACCACGCCATCAGGCGACCGGGTCGGTCCCGTCGGTGGGCGGGGTGGGTGAACGACGTCGCCAGGAAGTAGGCGCTCTGGGCCAGTTCCTCGGTGGTCCAGCCCCATTCCGGAGTCGCGGTGAACACAGTGGTACAGCCGATGACCTGGCCGCCGTCGAAGAGAGCCCAGACGGGGAAGCTCGGGTCGGCGGCCTGAGAGGCGATGATGTTCACGTCTTCATCGGTCCGGGGCCAGTCGGGGACACCACGCTCCCGCATCCAGGCCATACGCGCTCGCACCATCGCGGCAATCGCTTCCTGATCCTCGGCGGCAACTGGACGCATCTCGTACACGGCGATCCTCCTGGCTTTCGTGGCTGGTGAGTTGCCCCGGCAAGTGGTTCGTCGGCGAGGGTGTCTGAAAGCGGAGATAGCGAGCCTTCGGCTGGCGAGCTCCTCCGGGAGCCGGATCTCCTCGCGGGTGAAGTACACCGTGCCCGCGTCCCTGGCGATGTCCGACCATGCGAGCGTGTCGTCCCCGGTCGGCCCTGTGGGTAGCCGTTTGGGTTGCGCAGGTACCTCGTAGCGCTGAACAGAATGAGGCCCCACCTCATCGAGTTGGGATGGGGCCTCGTTGCTGGTCAGGCGGGGTCTGGTTCTTCCAGGAGGAGTTCGTCCCCGGCGGGAAAGCGCGCCGTGCCGCCCTCCTCCCAGGTGACGACGACGGCTAACCCGCCCATCGGGCCCTGGGCGGTGGTCACCTCCTTGACGGTGCGCCACTCGCCCTCGTAGCCGATGACGTCGCCCGGGGTGACGAGGGCCGCGCGCTTGGTCGGGACGCCTAACGGTTCTCGACGGGCCGGATGGCGTCCAAAGGGACGTCCCATTCCATGCCACCCCCCTTGGGGCGGAGGTAAGCCGTACGGCTGAACAGCTTCCCCGTCTCCTTGATGCGTTCATCGATCACGCCGAGGAGTTCGCCGGTCCGCTGGTGCCTTGTGTCTTCGACGAGCGTTCCGGGCGGGTACGGCAGTTCGCCGTGGCTCAGCATCGTCGGTGGTTTCTCTGTCAGTGCCATGACCCCTCGTCCCACCTGGGCATATGTGTGTCACTCAAGAGAACTGCCGCCGTGCAAACCGAACTTGCACACCTCTTGCACAACACCAGGGCGCGTGAGTGGCCACGGTGAGACGATGGGACGTAACGGAAGTCGAGCAGGGAAGACGCACGGTATGAGCGCGACCACGGTTCCCGGACCCGGTACGAACGTTGCTGTCTGTCGCAAGGAACGCGGCCTCAGCCAGGTGGCGCTTGCCCGGCGGGCGGGTGTGTCGGTCTCGCTGCTCAGCAAGATCGAGGTGGGCGACCGCGCGCTGACGCAGGGCATCGCCGCATCCCTCGCCCAGGCCATGCGGATGACACTCGACGAGCTTCTCGGTACGGCCCCCGTCAACAAGGCCGACGAAACCAGCGTGACCGCCTTGAACTACGCCATCCGGCGGTTCGACATCCCTGACGCTCCACCGCCCCACCCCGAGGACCTGCCGCGCGAACTGGCCGAACTGAACGAGCACCGCTACCGGACCGAGCTGTCGGCGGTCCTGCAGAAGACCCCGGGCGTGCTCACCCGGATGACCAACTTCGCCCACGCCACCCAGTCGCCCGACGCCTGGACGCGCGTCGCCGACACATACTCGGCGGTCTACTGGCTCGCCGCCCGGCACAGGTGGATGCACCTCGCCGAGTTGGCCGTCCTGAAGCAGCGGTTGGCCGCCGAACGAGCAAACCCGATTGCCGCCACGGTGGCCGCCCGCGATGAGGCCGGCACGTTCCTCAACTCGGGTGACTTCGCGGGTGGACTGGCCATCGTCGACCGCGCGATCGTCGAGGCCGAGACGACCTTGCACGGTCGGGACCGCGCGTTCGGTTTGGGCATCCTGCACCTGCGGGGGCTGACGCTGGCCGGTCGTCTCAAGGACAAGGTCACCGCCCGGCAGCACATCGAGGCGGCGTGGTGGACGGCCGAGGGGTACGGCGTGGACGCCGACGAGCACGGTATCCACTTCGGGCCCGACCAGACGGCCACACACGTCATCTCGACTTACTCCGACATGGACCAACACCGCACCGCGCTGGATACCGCCGACGACCTGATCCGGGGCGGCACCTCGCTGCCGGCGACCCGCATTGGTCCCCTGCACATGAACCTCAGCCGGTCTCACCTCGCTCTGGGCGACCGTGATGCCGCCCTCGAATCGCTCGAAGAGGCGTGGGACGTCGCGCCGGAAATGGCCCGGGTCCACCCGACGTCCCAGGAGCTGATGCGCGTGCTGACCTCGCTCCACCGTCGGAGCAACCCACGTTTGACCCGGCTTGCCAAGCGCGCCGGTGTGCCCTTCTAAGTCACTCGCCGGGCGAACGTCGAAGGGGCACCCCACCCTGGGGTGCCCCTTTCGGTGTTGTGCCGTTTACTCAGCTTCAGCCACATGTACCACTGCGTAGACCACACTTGCAGCCGACATGAAAATTCGAAACTTACTCATGTCGACCACCGCCTTTCTTGAAATTACCATTTTCTCTTTGATGTTCTGGTTTACCTGGCGTGTTTTACGGTTTTCCCTGATGCGCTCGACCAGCTCGTACAGGTGCCAGAGTAGGAAGATGACCGCAAGTGTGACCGCTGCCGGAATCGAACCGTGCATTATGGCTATAGCTTAGCGAACGGACCAACTCTTCAAGTTTACCATAGGGTTGAAATTTGACATAGTGTCAGCTGTGGTCTTGGGATCCAACGTCGCCGTTTAGTTATAGATTCTTAAAGGTGCGGGTTGTGGGGTGCGGTGACGACTGGCGAGGGCCACGATATATCGAAGCTCTGAGGTATCCCGATGGTGGCAGGTTGAGGGCTGATGGGCGGGCTCGGCGTGGACAGGTCCGGCCGTTCCGAGTGGCGCGGGTGTCAGTGAATCGCTGGCGGCGGGCACTGCAGCAGTGACCAGTTGCTTCTCGTCGTTCCTGGTGAGGCCCAACAGCTCTGCGGAGCTGGAGCACCCATTCGGGCTACCCGCCTCGCCTCGGACCGTGAAAAGGATCAGGATACGGCTGAGGAAGGGACAGGAAGATGTGCTCGATCTCGTGGCTCACCTGGCGTCGTTCAGCACTGATCGGCGGACTATTAGTCGTTGTGGTAGTCGCCGTGACGGTGGCTCTCTACAATTCCCGATCAGACTCGGCAACCGAATATCACCTTGAACCAGTCGGGACGACATCGGTTCCGGCGTTCACTAAACCCGTCGGCAATGATCGGAAAAAGGTAAAGACGCCATCGAACGGAGGCCGCACCTTCGAGGGCAATACCCCCGGGCTCTACGCCGGGACCCCGAAGCAGCCGACTTGTGATCGCCAGGCCCTGATCAATAACCTGCAGGCTGACCCACAGAGAGCGGCCGCCTGGAGCCAGGTCCAGGGAATCCGGTCGGCTGACATTCCCTCCTATGTCAACCAACTGGGCAGTGTCATCCTGCGGTCAGACACTTATGCGACGAATTACGGCTACGGCGGTGAGGTGACGTCGAACGACGTCGTCCTCCAGGCCGGTACCGCAGCGTTCATCGACAAGCGCGGCGTTCCGGTCGTGAAGTGCGGCTGCGGCAACCCGGTGAAGGCGACGGCGCCGCCGAAGGGTGCGCGACTGACGTTCGTCGGACCTCAGTGGACCAGCTTTTCCCAGACTACGGTCACTGTCGTCAGGCAGGCCCCAACCGTGATCAACCAGATCATTATGGTGGAGATCAACAACGACGTGCTCTTCGAGCGTTACATCAGCCAGGTTAACATTGACATGGACGTTGATGTGATCATTTCACAAGATGACTATCCCTCTTATCTTGCGATGCCAGGCCAGCAAAACGCGCCGAACTTGCCTAACCCGCCAAGCGTGACCGGGGAGACGACCGCGCCGGGGTCCGGGACGACCGCGCCGGGGTCCGGGACGACCGCGCCGGGGTCCGGGACGACCGCGCCGGGGTCCGGGACGACCGCGCCGGGGTCCGGGACGACCGCGCCGGGGTCCGGGACGACCGCGCCGGGGTCCGGGACGACCGCGCCGGGGTCCGGGACGACCGCGCCGGGGTCCGGGACGACCGCGCCGGGGTCCGGGACGACCGCGCCGCCGCAGTCGTGCGTACCGCCGCCTGGAGGATTTGAGACGCTTCCTCCGGAATGCACAGGCACCCTGGGAGGTATTCCCCCTACCTAAGGGTTGTCCCGTAACTGCTGGTCGTCACTGGGGAGCAACGCGCAGGTCCCTGATGTACCAGTCGAACCGTGTGCAGTCCTTGCTGTGCGGCTGCTTGCCGGGGGTGAATCCTGCCCGCCGGGCGACTGCCGCGGATGCGGGATTCTCCGGCTCCACCTGGATCACCGCCTCCTCCCCGCCCTCACTGGCCGCGTACTGGGACGCCAAGTGGACCGCGCGGGTAGCCAGGCCACGCCCCCTCCATGACGGATAGAGGCCGTAGGCGACGTTTACTTGGCCGGGAGCCAAGCCCTCTCCTGCGAACCGCAAGTCGATCGTCCCCGCGAGCGCCTCGTCGGCGCCTACCCGAATGCCGAAAGCGCGGAGCGGCCCGGCCGTGTCCCACTGTTCCCAGCAGTGCCGGAAGTACGCTTCAACGCCCTCGCGCGTGCCGGGACCGCCGTTGAGCCAGCGAACCAGCAGTTCATCCTCCCCCGTGAGATGCGCCTCCACATCGTCCAGGCGCAGCGGCGACAGAGTGATGATCCCGTCGGACAGTTTCACTTCATCCATCCGCCGATTCTTGACGCCGAAGCTGCGTCGCACCATCAGATTCCGTGGGACGTCGCCCTGAGGCTCCACCGCAGAGGATGATCTTGGTGTGGCTGGTGTGATCACGGCGTCGGAGCCGTCTCGGATAGCCCCGTTCACCGGGCTGAGCCCGCGCTGTTTCAGGAAGCTGGTCACCGTGCTGCGGCGCGCGGGTGCGGCTGCGGTTCGCAAGGGCCGGCCGTGGAGCCTTCCGCTCAAGCGGTGCTTCGAGCCGACCCGGTCGACCGGCGACGGGCCCGTGTGCGGCCCCCTTAGAGCCTTGGCGTAGGAGGAGTCGACCACGCGGCGAGACCAATCGTGTGTTAGGGCGTGCAGATCTTTAACTCGTGGCTTTCCGTTCGGTGGTTCGTTGGTCTGACATGAGCGGGTTGGAAGAGCAACGGGCCATGCTGGCAGCCAAGTTGAGGGCGATTCTGCCGCACCTCGACGAGCGGCAGCGTCGCTTGGTGATAGGGGCGGAGGCCCAGTCTCTCGGCCACGGCGGGATCAGAGCGGTCGCCCGTGCCGCCGGTGTCCGTGAGGGCACTGTGTCTGCCGGAATACGCGAACTCGGCTCCGGTGAGGCCCCGTTGGGACGTATCCGTCGGCCCGGCGGTGGCCGCAAACGCGTCGCCGACCTGAACCCAGCTGTCCGGGAGGCTCTCCTCGCATTGGTCGAGCCCGACGTCCGCGGGGATCCCATGTCGCCGCTGCGCTGGACCACCAAATCCACCCGCAAGCTCGCCGAACAGCTGACCCGGCAGGGCCACCGGATCTGTGCGGACACGGTGGGCGACCTCCTGCGCGAGGAGGGCTTCAGTCTGCAGAGCAATGCCAAGACCCTCGAAGGCAAGCAGCACCCCGACCGGGACACACAGTTCCGCTACCTCAACGAACAGGCCTGCGACCACCAGGACTGCGAGGCACCGGTGATCAGTGTGGACACGAAGAAGAAGGAACTGGTCGGCCCGTTCAAGAACAACGGCCGTGAATGGGAGCCCAGAGGCGAGCCGGTGCGGGTCGACACCCACGACTTCCCCGATCGCAAGCTGGGCAGAGCGGTGCCCTACGGCATCTACGACGTCGCCGCGAACACCGGCTGGGTCAACGTGGGCACCGACCACGACACCGCCGCGTTCGCCGTCGAGTCGATCCGCCGCTGGTGGAACGGAGCCGGCCGGGCCACCTACCCGACGGCCGACCGACTGCTGATCACCGCCGATGCGGGCGGCTCCAACGGCTATCGCACCCGCACCTGGAAGACCGAACTCGCCCAGTTCGCCGCTGAGTCCGGCCTGACCATCACCGTCTGCCACCTGCCTCCCGGCACTTCAAAGTGGAACCGGATCGAGCACCGGCTGTTCTCCCACATCACCATGAACTGGCGAGGCAGGCCCCTGACCAGCCACGAAGTCATCATCGAGAGCATCGCGGCCACCACCACCAAGACCGGCCTGACGGTGCACGCCGAGCTCGACACCAACCCGTACCCCACCGGCATCCAGGTCAGCGACGACGAGATCGCCGCCCTGCCGATCACCCGGCACCGCTTCCACGGCGACTGGAACTACACCCTCCACCCACGGCATCCACTGGACGCGACGGCGATCAACAGCACGTCAGACCAGGCCCCGACGGACGGACCGGATCGCCTTACCCAGCAGTCGCTGCAGGACCCTGAACTGACCGGGATGACCCGCCAACAGCTCACCGACCTCATCGACGCTCTGACTCCCGCGCTGCAGGTTCAACACGAGCGAGTGCTCCACACCCGCCGTGGTCACGAGCGCATGGTCGCCCCTGGCGCGGGCGCCAAAGCCAAGCTGACCCCAGCCGACCGGATCCTGGCCACCGTGCTCCACCTGCGCAAACTCGCCACCATGGACCTCCTCGGCCAACTCTTCGGCGTCACCGCCATGACCATCAGCCGCGCGAAACAGGAGGTCAGCCCACTCCTGGAAGCACACGGCCACCACATCAACACCTCAACAGCCCGCCTCCGCACACCAGCCGACGTCACAACCTTCCTCGCTTCCGACCCGACCCAAACCAAGGTCAAAAAGACGAGTTAAAGATCTGCACGCCCTTAGAACGGCTAACACAATGAGGTGGATCGCCCCTGGTAGCCGTGCCTGACGGGCGAGTTGGGCGTTTCCTGACCGTGGGGACTTCACCGTGGACCGTGCCGGATGACTTGTGGGAGCGGATCGAGCCGCTGCTCCCGAAGAAGGAGCGGCGGTTCCGCTACCCCGGCCGCCTGCCCGTCCCGAACCGCCAGGTCCTGTGCGGGATCCTGTACGTACTGCACACAGACATCCAGTGGGAACATCTCCCCAAGGAGCTCGGCTTCGGCTCGGGCATGACCTGTTGGCGCCGGCTTCGGGACTGGAACGAGGCCGGAGTCTGGCAACGGCTGCACGAGGTCCTGCTGGCCGAGCTGAACGCGGCAGCACGGCTCGACTGGTCCCGCTGCGTGGTCGACTCCTCCCACGTCAGGGCCCTAAAAGGGGGGCTTCACACGGGCCCGTCGCCAGTCGACCGAGGCCGGGCCGGCTCCAAGCATCACCTGATCACTGACGGCCACGGCACCCCGCTCGCAGTAATTCTCACCGGCGGCAACCGCAACGATGTAACCCAGCTCATGCCGCTGCTGGATGCCATCCCGCCCATCCGTGGCCGTGTCGGCCACCCACGGCGCAAGCCGGACTCGCTGTTCGCCGACCGCGGCTACGACCACGACGTCTACCGTGACCAGGTCTGCGCCCGAGGCATCGTGCCAGCCATCGCCCGCCGAAACACCCGGCACGGCACCGGACTTGGCGTCTACCGGTGGGTGGTAGAGCGGAGCTTCGCCTGGCTGCACGGCTTCCGGCGACTGCGAGTCCGCTGGGAACGCCGGGCCGACATCCACGAAGCCTTCCTGAAACTGGCCTGCTGCCTCATCACCCACCGCCAACTTCGTTCACTCTGTTAGTTGCTGTCGTCATCCATATAGAGACAGAAGGGATGACCAGCAGGGTCGAGCATCACCCTGACGTTGTCCTGCGGCTGATACCCGGCCTCCCGCGCACCGAGTTCCAGCGCATGGGCTACGGCGGCCTGCAGATCGACGACTTCGAAGTCCAGGTGCATCGTGATCCGCTGGGCGTCCTCTTGAGCGGGCCAGACTGGAGGGACGTAGCCGTCCGAGAGCTGGAAGGCTATATAGCCCACACCCTCCGAGGGCGCGACAGCCGCCCCATCAGGCTCTTCCTTGGTGATCTCCCAGCCCAGCAGGTCCGAGTAGAAGTGGGCGAGCGCCCGCGGATCGGGCGCCTCAAGCACGACGCCCCACCAGTCGTGTCTCGACATGCGAGGAGTACCAGGCTCATGACTGGGTCGTCCACGCATGCCGCCAACTACCTCCGGATGCTCCGCCGCAGATCCTCTTCAAGGCTGACCTCTGGACCCTATCGACCGCCCGGGCAGGAGGACCAGGAGACCTCGCACAGAAGGCCGTGCATGCTCCCGGAGCTGATCGGCTTCATTGTGTAAGCCGTTCTTAGCCGTTGTGATCAGGCCTCCCCCGGATACCGCACCCCGATCCGCTCCCGCACCCCGTCCAGCGTCCGCATCACCGCGAGCGACCCGGCGAGCGGTACAAGAGGCGACTCGGTCTCGCCGGCGCGGAGGGCGCGCATGACCTCTCTGGCCTCGTGGCGGAAGCTGTTGCGGGGGCCGTCTGCCGGGTCGGCCGGGAACTCCTCGGGGTCGCGGCCGTCGCGGTGGAGGATGAAGCGGTCGGGGTGGAAGAAGCCGTCCGGGATGTCTATGCGGCCCAGCGAGCCGGTGACGGACGCGGAGACGGACGTACCGCCCACGAGGGAGCAGTGCACCGAAGCGAGAGCGCCGCTCTCCCAGGTGAGCAGTGCTCCCGTCTGGAGATCGACGCCCTCTTCGGAGAGCACCGCTCTCGCAGCGATGTCCGACGGCTCACCCAGCAGCAACTGCGCGAACGACACCGGATACACGCCCAGATCGAGAAGCGCGCCCCCGCCCTGCGCCGGGTCGCGGAGGCGGTGCGAGGGAGGGAAGGGGCCCGCCAGCCCGAAGTCGGCCTGCACGGTGCGCACTTCGCCGATCGCGCCGTCCTCGACGAGCGCCTTCAGTCGCCGGATCACCGGGTGGCAGTACATCCACATGGCCTCCATCAGGAAGCTCCCGCGCTCCGCCGCCAGCGCGACCAGTTCCTCCGCCTCGCGCGTGTTCAGCGTGAACGCCTTCTCGCACAGCACGTTCCGCCCGGCCTCCAGGCACAGACCGGCGGCCGCACGGTGTGCCGCGTGCGGGGTGGCGACGTACACGACATCGATGTCCTCGTCCTGGGCGAGGGAGGCCCAGTCGCCGTAGGCCCGCTCGATCCCGAACCGGTCCGCGAACGCCTTCGCCGAGGTCTCCGTCCGGGAGGCCACCGCCACCACCTCCGCGTCCGGCAGGTCGACCAGATCCGCCGTGAACGCGGCCGCGATCCCGCCCGTCGCGAGGATTCCCCACCGCACGCTCTCCGCCGTCATCCCGGACCTGCCCCTCGCTCCTGTGTCCCCGAACATCGTGTTCGAGCTGAGAGCATAGGTGCCGACCTACTCGGAGAGGGAGGGGCGCATGCCCGAGCGCGGGGCATCCACATCGGACGTGTCGAAGGCGGCCGAACCGACAACCAAGCCCGAGCCCGGACAACCGTCCGCCCGCTCGCTGAGCCGCACCAGCCTGCTCGTCACCCTGATCCTCGGCGGCCTCACGGCGACGCCTCCGCTCGCGATGGACATGTACCTCCCGGCGCTCCCGGAGGTCACCGACGCCCTGCACGCGCCTGCCGCCACCGTCCAGCTCACCCTCACCGCCTGCCTGGCCGGCATGGCGCTCGGACAGCTGGTGGTCGGCCCGATGAGCGACAGATGGGGCCGCAGGCGCCCGCTCCTCATCGGCCTGGTCGTCTACGTCGTAGCCACCGCCCTGTGTGCCGTGGCGCCGACCGTCGAGTTCCTGGTCGCCTTCCGGCTGCTCCAGGGGCTCGCGGGTGCGGCCGGGATCGTGATCGCCCGGGCCGTCGTACGCGACCTCCACGACGGTGTGGCCATGGCCCGCTTCTTCTCCACCCTGATGCTGATCGGCGGGGTCGCCCCGATCGTCGCGCCGCTCATCGGCGGGCAGGTCCTGCGGGTGACGGACTGGCGAGGCGTGTTCGTCGTACTGACAGCCGTCGGCGCGCTGCTGGCCGGTCTCGTCTGGGCCAGGCTCCCCGAGACCCTGCCGCCCGCCGAACGCCAGGCCGGCGGCGTCGGCGAGACCCTGCGCGCCATGCGCACCCTGCTCGCCGACCTCCCCTTCACCGGCTACATGCTCTCCGGCGGCTTCGCCTTCGCCGCGCTGTTCGCCTACATATCGGCGTCGCCGTTCGTGATCCAGGAGATCTACGGCGCCTCACCGCAGACGTTCAGTCTGCTGTTCGGCGTCAACTCGGTCGGCCTGGTCATCGTCGGCCAGATCAACGGGAAGGTGCTGGTCGGCCGGGTGAGCCTGGAGAAGGTACTGGGCGTGGGCCTGATCGTGGTGATCGCCGCGGCGGTCGCCCTCCTGCTGATGTCCACGGGGGTCTTCGGCGAGGTAGGGCTGTTCGCGGTGGCCGCCGCTCTCTTCGTCCTGATGTCCGCGATGGGAGTGACCCTCCCCAACACCCAGTCCCTCGCCCTGATGCGCACCAAGCACTCCGCCGGTTCCGCCTCCGCCCTGCTCGGCACGTCCTCCTTCCTGATCGGCGCGATCGCCTCCCCGCTCGTCGGCATCGCCGGTGAGGACACCGCCGTCCCGATGGCCGTCGTCCAACTGGCGGCAGCACTGGTGGCGCTGGCCTGCTTCGTGGGAATGTGCCGTCCCTGGAACAAACGTGCGGGTGCGGAGGGAGTCGAGAACTGAGCGCCCCGAGACTGCGCAGCGACACACCGGAACGGGCCGGCCTCGACCCCGCCGAACTACGCCTCCTCGTCGCCGAGGTCCGCGCCCTCACCACCGGCCGACGCCCCTGGGCGGCCGGCGTCGTCGTGGTCGCCGGGCGCGGCCCCGTGATCGCCGTGGAGGAGGCGGCGGGCTGGGCCGTCCGCTACGCGTCCTACGACCCGGAGGCCGACGCGGGCGTGGCGCTCCCGCCCGCCGAACGCGTCCCGATGACCGTCGACACCCCCTTCGACCTGGCCTCCCTCACCAAACTGTTCACGGCGGTCGCCGCGATGCAGCAGATCGAGCGGGGCACGCTGGGCGTCGACGCGCGCGTGGGGGCGTATCTCCCGGAGTTCCGGGCGGCTGCCGAGCACGGCATCACCGTGCGGCAGCTGCTCACCCACACCTCTGGCCTGCGGCCCGAACTTCCCCTGTACGACTGCGCGGACGGCGCGGAACGGCTGGCGATGCTGCGGGCGGAACTGCCGGTGGACGAGCCCGGGATGTACCGCTACTCGGACTTGAACCTCCTACTCCTCCAGCACGTCCTGGAACGCGTCAGTGGACGCCGCCTAGACGTCCTGATCCGCGACGGGATTACTCGCCCGCTGGGCATGACGTCGACGGGCTTCGGGCCGTGCCGGGGCGCGGCTGCCACGGAGGATCAGCGCCGGCCGTGGGCGAAGGCGGACCGGGGGATGCTGCGAGGTGAGGTCCACGACGAGAATGCGTGGGCGCTTGGCGGGGTTGCGGGCCACGCGGGCCTGTTCTCGACGGCCCGGGACCTGGCGATCTTCTGCCGAACGCTGCTGGCGGGTGGCTCCTACGGTCCCGCCCGCATCCTCGGGCCGGACATCGTGGAGCTGTTGCTGACCCCGCCGGGGCTCGGCTTCGCCCTCGACCAGTCGTGGTTCATGGGCGAGTTGGCGGGGAGGGGAGCGGCGGGGCATACGGGGTTCACTGGGACGTCGGTGGTGCTGGACCCGGCGACGGACACGTTCCTGGTGCTGCTGGCCAACACCGTGCACCCGAGGAGACGGGACCCGGACAGCAGGCCGAGGGCGAGGGCGGCGACGCATCTGGCGAGGGCGGCTTTCCCCAGCCCCTCAGGCATTTGAGCTCGCCCCCGCCGCCCCTACCCGTCCCATCCCTGGGGGCTGCGCCCCCAGACCCCCCTTTCGGCCCCGAAAGGGCCTCGTCCTCAAACGCCGGACGGGCTGAAAGATTCAAGCGCCGGCCGGCAAAATTCAGCCCCTCCGGCGTTTGAGGAGCGGGGTCTGGGGCGGAGCCCCAGGGATGGGACGGGTAGGGGCGGCGGGGGCGAAGAACACGCGAGGTCCGCACCCGCACCGCCGCACTTAGAATCGCCGGGTGAACGACCCCGTACCCCCGGCCGAAAGACTCCGTACCGCCCTGGCCACCCTGCTCGACGGGCTCCCGCCCAGGCAGGCCGCCGGTGCCGTGGAGCGGCTCATCGCCACCTACCGGGGCGCCACCCCGACCGCCGCCCCCATCCTCCGCGACCGCGCAGACGTGGCCGCCTACGCCGCATACCGCATGCCGGCGACCTTCGAGGCGGTACGGGCGGCCCTCGACGCCTTCGCGGACGCAGTCCCGGAGTGGACCCCGTCGAGCCACGTGGACATCGGCGGCGGCACCGGCGCCGCGACCTGGGCCGTCACGGCGACCTGGACCGGCACCCGCCCCGTCACCGTCCTCGACTGGGCCGACCCCGCACTCGCCCTCGGCAAGGAACTCGCCGCCACCAACCCGGCCCTCGGCGAAGCCACTTGGCAGCGCGCCCGAATCGGATCAGCGCTCAAAATCGAGAGCACCGATCTCGTCACCGTCTCCTACGTCCTCGGCGAGCTGACCGAGGCCGACCGCACCTCCGTCGTCGACGCCGCCGCGTCCGCCGCCCAGGCCGTAGTGATCATCGAACCCGGCACCCCCGACGGCTACGCCCGCGTCATCGCCGCCCGCGACCGCCTGATCGGCGCCGGATTCCGTATCGCCGCCCCCTGCCCGCACAGCGCCGCCTGCCCCATCGTCCCCGGCGAGGATTGGTGCCACTTCTCGGCCCGGGTCAGCCGCTCCTCCCTCCACCGCAAGGTCAAGGGCGGCTCCCTCGCCTACGAGGACGAGAAGTTCAGCTATGTAGCCGCCACCCGCTTCCCCGCGACGGCGGCCCCCTCCCGCGTGGTCCGGCGCCCGCAGATCCGCAAGGGCCAGGTCCTCCTGGACCTGTGCGAGGCCGACGAACAGCTGCGCCGCACGACGGTCAGCAAGCGCCACGGCGACCTGTACAAGGCGGCCCGCGACGCGGACTGGGGCGACTCGTGGCCGCCGGAACCACAACAGGAACCCTGACAAAGCGCCCCATGGATGCAGATATCTGCCCGGATGCACCTCGCCCCACCCACCCCGGTTGTGGCCCCCGGCACCCCGAAGCGCAGGATGGTGGGACCATGGGACATGCAGTCCGCACCACGGCGAGACGAGGCGAGGCGATAGATGAGCGCGACGTTCGGCGGCCGTAACGGCCGGCAGGGCAAAGTCTCCCAGTGGCTGCGAGGACGCCGCCCGAAGGAGGCCGCCGGCGACGGCGGCCGTGAGGCCCTGCTGCTCGCCGCCGCCGACGCGGGGCTGCCGCTGGCGCCCGCCGCGCACCCCGCCGCCGGCTACCGCTGCTCCTGCGACCGTGTGGGATGCCCCACACCCGCCCGGCACCCAGTCTCCTTCGCCTGGCAGACGCAGTCCACGACCGACCGCGCGCAGATCGAGCGCTGGGCCCGGTACCAGCCGCAGGCCAACTTCATCACCGCGACCGGCATGGTGCACGACGTCCTCGACCTGCCCCTGGAGGCCGGCCGCGAGGCGCTGGAGCGGCTGCTCGCCTCCGGTATCGAGGTCGGTCCCGTCGCCGAGAGCGACGACGGCCGGCTCCTCTTCTTCACCCTCACCCGCGGCACCCCCGAGGACGAGGACGAGTGGTGGCCGTGCGAGCTGGACTGCCACCCCGAGACGGCGGACGAGCACCCGGGCCTGCGCTGGCACTGTCGAGGCTCCTACGTCCTCGTCCCGCCCGCCCGGCTCCCCGGCGACGACGGCCGCTCCGTGCACTGGATACGCGGCCTCGAACACCCGCTGCCCGACCCGCTGAGCCTGCTGGAGATCCTCACGGACGCGTGCGCCCGTCACGCAGGCGAGGAGCCGGACCACGCGAGCGCGGCCTGGCCCCTCCGAGGCTGATCCCTCCCGAGTCGGTCCCCTCGGGGATCCCTACTCGCCCTTCGCGCCCGTCAGTCCCTCGATCCGGCCCAGCAGCGACACCTTCGCGTCCACCGAGCCCTTCTTCGGGTCCAGGGCGACCTGGTTGGAGACGTACTCCATGGTGAGCGACTGCTTGACCTCACCGGTCGTCAGGGCCTGCACGCTCGCGGTCTGTTCGGGGACCGACGCCCCCGCCGCGGCCGTCTGCTTCAGGTAGTGGTGCGTGGTGAAGAACACCAACGCCCCGCCGTCCGCCGTGCGCAGCGCCACCGGCGCGTAGTCGCCGCTGGTCAGCGGCTCGTCGATGTACTGCGTGGCGAGTCCGGGCTTGGTGGCCTCCGCCCGCTGCGCCCGCCACCCGCTGGTGTGCGCGCCGTCCGCGAAGTCGCCCTTGCCGCTGTTCAGGTAGGTCGTGTAGTCCTTGCTCAAGTCCTCGGGCGCGGCGGCCAGTTGGGTGGAGTCGACGGGTACGGCCTCGGCCCAGCCGTCCTTGTCCTTCTTGAACTCCGGTACGGCGTCCTCGGCGACCAGCGTCAGATACGCGACCTCCCACGGATCGCCCAGGGCGTCCCGGGTGAACACGAACAGCCAGCGGGCGGCGCCGCCCTTGTTGGCGGCGGTGTCGGCGAGGAACCAGCGTGGCCAGCCCGCCTTCTTGGGAATCGTGAACTCCGTGTCCGTCAGCTCCAGCGGCGTGTGCGCCGCGTTGCCGTCCGGGCTGGTCGTGTGGCCGGCCTTCAGCCGTGCCGCGTCGATGTCCCCCAGGGCGCCGGTGACGAAGTCGGCGTCCAGGGAACTGTCGTAGGCCTCATCGGCCTTGTTGTACGCGTTCGTGAACTCCTTGAGCGCGCTCGCGGCTTCGGCGCGGGTGGTGGCGGGGAGCACTTCGCGCTCGCCGTGCACCACCACGCATCCGCTCGCCGTCAGCGACAAAGCGGTCAGCGAGGCCGCTATCAGTGCGCTCCGGTCAATCCGTTGAAGACTGCGACGCCTTCGAAGGCTGCGATCCCTGCTCATCGGCTACCTTCACCTTCCCCTTCCCGGAGGCGAACCCTACCGGGGCGAAGAAGAGTGCGAGCGTCGGGATCAGGTACAGAGCCCACACCGTGACCTGGAGGACGGTCGGATCGGGCTGGAAGTTGAAGACGCCCTTGAGGAGGGTGCCGTACCAACTGTCCGGCGGGATCGTGGAACTGATGTCGAAGGCCTTGTCGTTGAGGCCCGGCAGCCAGTCGGCCTCCTGGAGGTCGTGGAAGCCGTACGCCAGCACGCCGGCGGCCACGACGACCAGCATGGCGCCGGTCCAGGTGAAGAACTTGGAGAGGTTGATCCTCAACGCCCCCCGGTAGAACAGCCAGCCCAGCAGGATCGCCGTGGCGATGCCGAGGGCGACGCCGATCAGCGGGCGCGGGGTGCCGTCGCTGGCCGCGTGGACCGACGCCCACACGAACAGGGCGGTCTCCAGGCCCTCCCGGCCCACCGCGAGGAACGCGGTCGCCACCAGCGCGCCCGTGCCCATGGCCAGGGCCGCGTCCAACTTGCCGTGCAGTTCGGCCTTGAGGTGGCGGGCGGTGCGCCGCATCCAGAAGACCATCCATGTCACCAGGACGACCGCGAGGATCGACAGGGAGCCGCCGAGCGCCTCCTGCGCCTCGAACGTCAGCTCCTGGGAGCCGAATTCGAGCGCGCAGCCGAAGCCGAGCGCGAGGGTGACGGCGACGCCGATGCCGATCCAGATCGGCTTCAGCGCGTCCCGGCGGTCCGTCTTCACCAGGTAGGCGATGAGGATGCAGACGACGAGGCTGGCCTCCAGGCCCTCGCGCAGACCGATCAGGTAGTTGGAGAACACAGGGTCAGGCCTCCTTGGAGAACAGCGTCCGGCCCCACCAGTCGTCCTTGTCGCGGACGCCGGGCGGGATCGCGAAGACCGCTGAACCCACGTGCTGGATGTACTCGTTGAGCGTGTCGGTGCCGAGATTGCGCTGGATCTGGATGAAGCCCTTGCGGACGTCGCGCTGGTAGGCGAGGAAGAACAGGCCTGCCTCAAGGCGGCCGAGGCCGTCCGTGCCGTCGGTGAAGGAGTAGCCGCGGCGCAGGATCGTCGCCCCGTGGTTGCTGTCCGGGTGCGCGAGCTTGACGTGCGCGTTGGGCAGCATGGCCTTGAGGAACGGCTCGTCGCGCTCCTTGGCCTTGCCGACCGGGGCGCCCTCGCCCTTGTCCCGGCCGATGATGTCCTCCTGCTCCTGCAGCGAGGTGCGGTCCCAGGTCTCGATGTGCATACGGATACGGCGGGCGACGAGATACGA
Organism: Streptomyces sp. JLBG701; assembly: GCF_058544905.1. Lineage (NCBI taxonomy): Bacteria > Bacillati > Actinomycetota > Actinomycetes > Kitasatosporales > Streptomycetaceae > Streptomyces > Streptomyces sp. JLBG701. The sequence goes on along the minus strand of NZ_CM178588.1, from coordinate 3,320,566 downwards.
GCCCCCGTCCATCCACCCGGGCCCGTCTTTCTCCTCCACCCACACGAACTTCTTCAGCCGGTCCGTCTCGGTGCCCGCGATGTTGCGGGTGCCGTCCTTGAATCCCATGAGGTTGCGCGGGGTCTGCGCGTCCGGGGTCGTGGACGACGTCTTGCCGAAGCCGAGCTGCGACCACTTGACGACGACCTTGCCGAAGCCGATCCGGGCGAGGTTGCGGATGGCGTGCACGGCGACCTGCGGGTCGTCGGAACAGGCCTGGACGCACAGGTCGCCGCCGCTGCGGTTCTTGTCGAGGTTGTCGCCGGCGAACTGCGGCAGATCGACGAGCGCCTCAGGCCGCAGCTCCGCCAGCCCGAACTTCTCGAACAGCGACGGCCCGAAGCCGATCGTCAGCGTCAGCCGGGAGGGCTTCAGCCCCAGCGCCTCACCGGTGTCGTCCGGCGGGGCCTCGGGGAGACCGCCGTACGCACCCTCGCCGACCGCCTGCCCGCCGGTCATCCGGCGGGCGGCCGCGGTCCAGTCCTTCAGCATCTGTACGAACTCGGCGCGGTCGTCCGTCTTCACGTCGAACGCGGCGAAGTGCAGCCGGTCCTGCACGGGCGTGGCGATGCCCGCCTGGTGCGTGCCGTGGAAGTCGATCGCGGCACCGGTCTCGGCGCCGGCCGGGTCCACATCGTCGCCGACCCGGCTCATCGCGACCGCGCCCCCGGCCACGACGGCACCGAGCGCGAGCCCGGCACCACCCCAGCCGATCAGCGAACGCCGGGAGGTTCCGGTCGCCTCCGTGCTGTCTGTCGTCTTCTCCGTCATTTTCTCCGTCATGGTGAGCTCCCCCTACTTCACGACGGCGGCGGCGAGCTTGGACAGGGGCTCGGCGAGCGCGTTGACCGCGTCCGACAGCTCCTTCTGATCGGCCTCGCCGACCTTGTCGTACGAGGTGAAGTCGTACGAGTTCTTGTCCGCGCGGTACTTGTCGAGCAGCGTGTTCAGCGCGGCGAACTGCTTGTCGAGCTCCGTCACCAGAGCCGCGTCGTTCTCCTTGGCGACCGGCTTGAGCAGCTCGTACGCCTTCTCCGCGCCCTCGACATTGGCCTTGAAGTCGACCAGGTCGGTGTGCGAGTAGCGCTCCTCCTCGCCGGTGACCTTGCCGGTGGCGACCTCGTCGAGGAGCTCCTTGGCGCCGTTGGCCATGGAGGTCGGGGTGATCTCGGCCTTGCCTACCCGCTTCTGCCAGTCCTTGAGGTCGGTGATCAGCTGGTCGGCGAGGGTCTTGTCCTCGTCGGTGATCTTCTTGTCCTGCCAGAGGGACTTCTCCAGGCGGTGCCAGCCGGTGAACTCCTGGCCGGGCTCCAGGCCGTCGGCGCGGACGTCGACCTTCGGGTCGATGTCGCCGAAGGACTCGGCGACCGGCTCGGTGCGCTCCCAGCCGATGCGGGAGGGCGCGTACGCGGCCTTCGCGGCCTCGATGTCGCCGGCCTTGACCGCCTTGGCGAAGGTCTCGGCGAGCGGCACGGTCTCGTCGGCCTGCTCCTGCGCGTACTGGCGGTAGGCGGCGACGGCCGAGTCCAGGCGAGCGTCCCGCTTGGCGACCGTGCCGCCGGTGACCTTGAGGTCCTGGCGGATGCCCTTGCCCGTCATGCCGGGCTTGCAGGCGATCTGGTAGTCGCCGGCCTTCACCTCGGCGGTGACCCGCTGCTTGGTGCCGGGGCCGATGTTCTCGCGCTCGGTGACGACCCGGTCGTCCGGGAAGAGGATGTAGACCTCGTTGACCTTGGAGCCCTTGTTCTCGATGGCGAGCTCCACGTGCCCGGCGGGGATCTCCTTCTTCGACGTCTCGCACTTGTCGTCCGTCGCGGTCACGTTGATCACGTGGTCGCCGCTGCCCGAACTGCCCTTCTCGGTGCAGCCGGTGACGGCGGTCAGAGCCGCCACGGTGGCGGCGGCGGTGACGACGGAGAGTCTGACGGCTCGCATGCGGGCTCCATGAGGGTGGCGAAAAATCGCTGACGGGGATCACATAGCTATGGGTAGGCTCGCCTAACTTATCTGAGCCTTACCTGCGTGATACCCAGGCATGCGGTGATCCACCTCTCATAGACGGTGTATGAGCACGAGCCGATCACGGTGGCTCAAACCGGACCCCATGGGATGGTAAAGAAAGGCAAAGAAATCACAGTAAGCCCATAGCAGGCTCACAGACTCCGTCGCGGCGTCACCAGCACCGCCCCCGTCCGCGGATGCGGCAGCACCTCGACCGGCTGGTCGTAGACCTCCGACAGCAGCCCCTCGGTGAAGACCTCGGCCGGCGGTCCGTCGGCCGCGACACGACCGGCGCGCAGAATCGCGACCCGGTGCGCGTAGGCGGCCGCGAGCCCCAGATCGTGCAACACCACGACCACCGCGTCCCCCGCGTCCGCCCTTTCCCGGCACAACCGCAGCACCAACTCCTGATGCCTGAGATCGAGCGCCGCGGTCGGCTCGTCGAGCAACAGCAGCGGCGCGTGCTGCGCCAACACCCGTGCCAGCGCGACCCGAGCCCGCTCACCCCCGCTGAGCGCCGAGAACGACCGCCCCGCGAACCCGGTCACCTCCGCCCGCGCCATCGCCCCCGCGACGGCCAGCTCATCCTCCTCGGGCGATCCGCCCCAGGGCGCCCGCCCCATCCGCACGACCTCCTCCACCGTGAAGGGAAAGGAGAGGGACGTCGACTGCGGCAACACGGCCCGCCGCAGGGCGAGTTCAGGCGCGGACCACTCGCTCGCCGGCCGACCATGAATGCGTACGACCCCCTCGGCGGCCGGAAGATCGGCGGCGAGGGCACCCAACAGGGTCGACTTCCCGGCGCCGTTGGGCCCGACGAGGGCGAGCACCTCGCCGGCGCGGACGGTTACGTCGACACCTTGGAGCACCTCGCGGGCGCCGAGACGGACGTGAAGGTTCTCGGCTGAGGCGAGGACGTCACCCGGCTCGGCGGGTGGAGGAGGGGTGGGCCGGGGTCGGAGGAGTCTCATGGCGGGGTCCTTTCGAATACAGGGCTGAGGTGGACTACCCAGGGGCGCGGGGAACTGCGCGACCAGCCCCCACTAGCCCGCAGACGACACACAACCCCTCCTTAGGCCCAACCCCCTTGCCTACGCCGCGTCCTCCGCAACAGCCAGAAGAAGAACGGACTGCCGAGCAGAGCCGTCAGCACACCGAGCGGAAGCTCGGCTGGCGCAGCGATGGTCCGGGCCGCCAGATCCGCAGCAAGCAAAACCACCGCACCGAGCAGCGCACTGGCCGGAATCAAGAACCGATGCCCAGGCCCCGCCACCATGCGAAGCAAATGCGGCACGACCAGCCCGACGAAGCTGATGATCCCGGAGACGCTCACCGCGGCCGCGGTCAGCAGCGCGATGACCAGGATCAGCAGGATCCGCAGCCGCTCGACGTCCACACCGAGGTGCCGGGCGGGCCGCTCACCGAGCGCCAGCAGGTCCAGCCGACGGGAGTACAGCGGGGCGACGGCGAGGCCCAGCGCAGCGCACGGCAGCACCGCCAGCACTTTCGGCCAGGTCGCCTGGGAAAGCGACCCCAGCTGCCAGAACGCGATCTGGTTCACCGCGGCGGTGTCCGCGAAGAACAGGAACAGCCCGATCAACGCCCCCGCGAAGGCGTTCACCGCGATCCCGGTGAGGATCAGAGTCACCACCTCCGACCGGCCCCCGGAACGCGACATCCCGTACACGAGCAGCACCGTGCCGAGCCCGGCGACGAACGCGAACGCCGACACCGTCCAGTTGCCCAGGAAGGTCAGCCCGAACGCGATCGCCCCGACCGCCCCCACCGCCGCCCCGGAGGAGACGCCGATGACACCCGGCTCGGCGAGCGGGTTGCCGAACACGCCCTGCATCAACGCGCCCGCGCACCCCAGCGAGGCGCCGACGAGCAGCGCGAGCACGATGCGCGGGAAGCGGACGTTCCACAGGACGGACTCGGGAACCCGGTCGAGCGCGGAGCCGCCCAGGCCGATGCGGTGTTGGACGGAGGAGAGCACGTCGCCGGTCGGGATCGGATACGCGCCGAGGCCGGCGGCGACCGGCACGAGGACGAGGAGGGCGACCACGAGCCCGGCGGTCAGCAGCCAAGTGGTGCCGCGCCGTTTGCGAGATGGTGTCGCCGCGTCGGGTGTGCCCTCAACGGCCTTTTCCAGAACGGTCACTTGGATTCGTCTCCGTACAACTGGTCGACGATGGACTGGAGTACCTGGTCGGTGCGCGGCCCGTAGTTGAGCAGAACCCCGTCCTCGACGGACACGACCCGGCGGTCCATCCCGGCCGGGGTCTGGGCGACACCGGGGATCTTCACGAGCCCGTCGACACCGCCGACCGACTCAAGTCCCTTGGACATGACGAGAATCGCGTCGGGCGCGGCCTGCGCGAGCGCCTCGGTGGTGATGGCGGTGAAGTCCTTCTCCAACCCGGACTCGGCCCCCGCGTCGACCGCGCCGGCCGCCTCCAGGAGCGAGGTGGCCCCCGACCCCCTGCCGCCGATGAGATAGACGGAGGCCGAGCCGCGCAGATAGAGGAAGGCCACGCGCGGCCTGTCGCTGTCCGAGTGCCGCGGAACTTCCTTCTGTACGGCGGCGATCCGCGCCTCGGACCGCTGGGTGAGCTCCTTGCCGGCGGCCGGTACGCCGAGCGCGTCGGCCACCGCCTGGATACGCGGGCCCACGTCGTCGAGGCCCTGGGCCGGGTCGACGACGAGGACGGGGATGCCGGCGTCCCGGATCTGCTGCATGGCTTCTGCGGGACCGGTCGTCGTCTCGGCGAGGACGAGGTCCGGCTTGAGGGAGAGCACGCTCTCGGCGGAGACGTCGTGATTGCGGGTGACGACCGGGAGCTTGGCCGCCTGCGCGAAGGTGGCGGTGATGTCGCGGGCGACGACTCTCTCGCCGAGCCCGAGCGTGAACACGATCTCGCTGAGGCTGCCGGACAGGGGCACGATGCGGTCGGCCTGTTCGACCGTCACCTTCTTGCCGTCGGCGGACCGGACGGTGACGGGCAGTTGGGGTGCCGGGGTGTCGGTGAGGGGCTCGACACGGTTGGCGGCGGGTTTACCTGAGGAGGCCGGTGAGGCCGCCTGTGTGGGGCCTCCGCAGCCGGTCGCGGTCAGGGCGAGGGCGAGTACGGACAGCACTGCTCCCGCCAGTCGGGTGCGCAAGCGTGGCACGGTTCCGTCCGATCCTCTCGGGCCTCTGTCGTTTCAGCTGATCAGAGCTTAGGTTAGCCTTACCTTCATTCGCTACCGGCAGTCGTATCCGGAGGACCTCCCATGCCCGCGCGCTTTCGAGCACTGGTCACTGTGCTGTGCACGCTCGTCCTGGTGGCCCTGCTCCCGGCCGTGACCGCGCACGCCGCGAGCCGCACCGTGCAGGGCGGTCGGCTCGACTGGGGCATCAAGGCGTCCTTCCAGAGCTATGTGACCGGCCCCATAGCGAACGGGAGTTACTCGCTGACCGGCGGCGCGGCGACCGTCGGCGCCAGCAGCTTCCGCTTCCACTCGGCGACGGGTTCCTACGACGGCGACACCGGCGCCTTCACCGCCTCCTTCTCCGGCGGAGTCCACTTCGTAGGCCACAAGACGGACGCGGGGACGTACCAGCTCGACCTCACGATCAGCCGCCCCACGGTCCGTATCGCAGGCGGCAGCGGCACGCTGTACGTCGACGTCATCAGCAAGGCGAAGGACACCGGGACGGTCACGACGTCCTCACAGGTGCCCTTCGCCTCCCTCTCCCTCGGTGGCATCAACATGAAGGGCGGCGGCGCCACCGTCGCCCTCAACAACCTTCCCGCGACGCTGACTTCACAGGGCGCGCAGTCCTTCGCCGGGTACTACACGGCCGGGACCGCACTGGACCCGGTGAGCCTGTCGGCGGACGTACAGGTGGCGGCGACGGCGTCGGCGACCCCGAAGCCGTCGGCCACCGCCACGAAGAAGGACACCTCCGGGGCGATCGAGGACGGCGCCGTCGACTGGGGTGTGCGCCGCACCTTCCGCGAGTACGTCACCGGCGACATCGCCCAGGGCAAGTGGGCACTGTCCTCCGGAGCCCAGGACGGCGGCGCCCTCTTCCGCTTCTCGAGCGGAAAGGGGACGTACGACAAGACCGACCGCTCGCTCACGGCCACCTTCAAGGGCGGCGTGCACTTCACCGGCGAGAACGGGCTCGACCTGGAGTTCGCCGATGTCCGGGTGACGGTGGCGGACGGCAAGGGCACGCTCTACGCCGACGTCACGAGCGCCGACTTCAAGGGCACCAAGGTCCCGCTCGTCACCTTCACCGCCAAGGACTTCACCCCGCACGACGGCCTCGTCGCTGTAACAGAGGCGCCCGCGAAACTCACCGCCAAGGGCGCGAAGGCCTTCGCCGGGATGTATCAGCCGGGCACCGAGATGGACCCGGTCACGCTCGCCGTCGCCCTCACCGACAACGCGGCCCTGCCCGCCCTGCCCGACCTGGGCAGCACGGTGACGGAGAGCGCGTCACCGGACGCGTCGAAGCAGGCGTCCGCCGAGCCCGCCGCCGCGGCGAGTACGTCCGACTCCGACGACACGTCCGTCGCCCTGCCCGTCGCGCTCGCGGCCGGCTCCCTGCTGCTGGTGGCCGCGGCCGTCGCACTGCTGGCCCTCCGCAGGCGCAGGGCGCGGCCCACCACCGAACCCTCCGAAGAGAACTAACCCCCGAGTCACGCCGAGGAGACCACAACCATGTCAGCGATACCCGCCAGATCCCGCCGCCCCTTCGCCCTCGCCGCCGCCGTGGCGACGGCCACCGCGCTGGGCGCCACCGCGCTCGCCACCCTCGGCGCGACCACCGCCTCGGCTGCCGAAGTACCGCTCAGCGGCTACGAGTTGACGTGGGGCATCAAGCAGTCGTACCGCACGTACGTGACCGGCGCCGCGGTCGGCACCTTCACCCCCGCGGACGGCGCGACGCAGGCCGCGGACAACGGCGCGTTCACCTTCGTGGACGGCACGGGCACCTACGACTCCACCGCCCACACCGTGGACCTCGCCTTCAAGGGCAGCCTGAACATCAAGTCGACGCTGCACGGCTTCGAGATCGGCCTGTCCGACGTCAAGTTCGACAGCTCGGCCGCCGAGATCACCGCCGACGTGACGAAGAGCGGAACGACGACGGACGACGTGCCGCTCGCCAAGGTCACCGTCACGCAGGCCATGACGGACATGACGACCACGCTCACGAAGGAGGCGGCGGACGTCTTCGGCAGCGCGAGCTACGAGGGCGCGGCGGGCGACCCGCTGACGGTGAAGCAGACGACGCCCCCGACCTCGACCACTCCGTCCACGACTCCGACGGCGACGCAGAGTGCGACCGAGTCGGCGACCCCGACTCCGACCCCGACACCCACCCAGACCACGACGGCGTCGCCGTCCCCCTCGGACAGCACGAGCAGCCCGTCGCCCTCCACCACGGACGCGGCGACGAAGGGCGACGTGGTCGACGGCACGCTCGGCTGGGGCGTCAAGGAGTCCTTCCGCTCGTATGTCGTGGGCAGCGTGGCCAACGGCGAGATCACGGTGTCGGACGGTGCGAGCCAGGCGGCGGACAACGGGGTCTTCACCTTCCCCGACGCGACGGGCGAGTACGACACCGACGCGGACACCCTCTCCGTGGCCTTCGCGGGCGCGGTCAACTTCAAGGGCCACGAGGGCCAGGGCGAGGACGGCGGCTACGGCCTCGACCTCACCCTCACTGACCTGAAGGCGACCCTCGACGGCGGCTCCGGCGAGCTGACGGCCGACGTGACGAGCCTCGGCGAGGAGTCGGCGGACGTGGTCCTGGCCGACCTGAAGGCCGACAGCGCCGACCTGACATCGCAGGACGACGTCATCACCCTGGACGACATCACCGCGACCCTGACCGACGCCGGCGCGAAGGCCTTCGGCGGTTTCTACGAGTCCGGCACCGAACTCGACCCGGTAGACCTGTCCGTGGCCCTGACGGAGGACGCGGAACTCCCGACGGACGACGAGTCGTCGTCGACCGGCGGCACCGATGACGACTCCGGTACGACGGGTTCGACCACCGGCGGCACGGGCTCGACCACGGGCAGCGTGACCGGCGGCCTCGCCGCGACCGGCTCCGACGTCCCGGTGGGCGCCCTGGGCACGGCGGCCGCGCTGACGGTGGCGGCGGGCGCGGGCGTGGTGTTCGCGATGCGCAGGCGGCGTACCGCCGAATAAGCGGTCACGGGGTGATGTTTCAATGCCGACGTGACTGATTACGACGTGCTGCGTGTCTTCTGCGGCCCGCGCGGTGGATACGGCAACGAACTCGGCGTCGTCCGAGAGGGCTCGGTCATGCCCGAGCGCAACGAGCGACAGGCGTTCGCGGCGAAACTCGGCTTCAGCGAGACCGTGTTCGTCGACGACCCCGAGCGCGGTGTCATCGACATCTACACACCCAGCGTGCGCCTGCCCTTCGCCGGTTACCCGTGCGTGGGAGCGGCCTGGCTCCTCGACGTCCCCGAGCTGGTCACGCCGGCCGGGGTCGTCGGTGCCCGCCTGGACGGCGAGTTCAGCTGGATAGAGGCCCGCCCGGAATGGCCCGAGCCGCGCACGCTGCGCCAATACGCCTCGGCCACCGAGGTGGACGAACTGCCCGTCCCGCCACCGGGGGAGTGGATCTACGCCTGGGCCTGGGAGGACGAGGCCGCGGGCCGAATCCGCTCCCGCGGCTTCCCCGGCCGAGGCGACGGCATCGACGAGGACGAGGCAACGGGCGCGGCGGCAATCCAACTGACAGCCCAACTGGGCCGCGCCCTGAACATCGTCCAGGGCGCGGGCTCACAACTACTGACGGCTCCCCAGCCGGGGGGTTGGGTGGAGGTCGGGGGCCGGGTCTTCCTCGAACGCTGACATCCACGGAGTTGACCGTGGCTTTTACAGCGCTGACCGTGGCATTTCAGCGCCGGTCCAGGCAATCCCAGCCCGTCCGGCGTTTGAGGACGAGGCCCCTTAAGGGCCGAAGCGGGGGTCTGGGGGCGGCAGCCCCCAGAGACGCTCACGCAGACAGCGAGAACTCTTCACCCAGGGCCCGGAACACCCCGGTGTTCAACGCAAACGCCCGCTTGCACTCGGCCACGATCCGCTGCTTCTCCAGATCGTCGGCCTGGACGGAGTCCAACAGCTCCCGGTACACCCGCTTGAACGCGGCCGGGTTGGCGATCTCCTCGAAGACGTAGAAGCGGACGCCGTCGCCCTTCTTCTCAAAACCCCAGGTCTTCTCCGCCTTGTCGCGGATGATCTGGCCGCCGGAGAGATCACCGAGGTAGCGCGTGTAGTGATGGGCGATGTAACCCCCCGGCCACTGCTCCGCACACTCCCGCACCCGGTTCGCGTACGCCTCGGTCGCGGGCAACGCGGACACCCCAGCCTGCCAGCCAGGCCCACGCAGATGCGCAAGGTCCCGCTTCAGCGCCGTCAGCCGAAACAACTCGGGCCGGATGAACGCCCCGGCCACCGAATCCGACGCCAACCGCTCGGCCCCGGCCTCCAACGCCTCGTAGACGAACCACAGTTGCTCGGTGTAGCGCGCGTACGCGTCCACGCCGAGCCGGCCACCGAGCAGGTCGCTCATGAACGTCGAGGTCTCCGCCTCCACGTGCTGCTCGTGGGACGCGGTGCGGATGAGTGTCGAGAACGAGTCCATGCCCCGGATTTTCTATGGTTAGGCTTACCTAAGTCAATGCTTTACTGACCTTCTGTCGGTAACGTTTCCGACAGGGCGTCGGTAAAACCCTACCCGGACAGAGAAATGCCCGCCCTCCGAAGAGAGCGGGCAGGGGAAAGCGTGCGTGGGGCTACGGCAGCGTGAGGATGTCGGCCCCGGTCTCGGTCACGACCAGCGTGTGCTCGAACTGAGCCGTCCGCCTGCGATCCTTCGTGACGACCGTCCACCCGTCGTCCCACATGTCGTACTCGTGCGTCCCCAGCGTCAGCATCGGCTCGATCGTGAAGGTCATCCCGGGCTGGATCACCGTCGTCGCGTGCGGACTGTCGTAGTGCGGAATGATCAGCCCGGAGTGGAATGACGAGTTGATCCCGTGGCCCGTGAAGTCACGGACCACGCCGTACCCGAAGCGCTTGGCGTACGACTCGATGACCCGGCCGATGATGTTGATCTGGCGGCCGGGCCTGACGGCCTTGATGGCGCGGGCCAGCGACTCCCGGGTCCGCTCCACCAGCAGGCGGCTCTCCTCGTCGACGTCCCCGACCAGGTACGTCGCGTTGTTGTCGCCGTGGACCCCGCCGATGTACGCCGTCACGTCGAGGTTGACGATGTCGCCGTCCCGCAGCACCGTCGAGTCCGGGATGCCGTGGCAGATGACCTCGTTGACCGAGGTACACAGGGACTTGGGGAAGCCGCGGTAGCCGAGCGTCGAGGGGTAGGCGCCGTGGTCGCACATGTACTCGTGCGCCACCCGGTCCAGCTCGTCCGTCGTCACGCCGGGGGAGATGAGCTTCGCCGCCTCGGCCATCGCCCGCGCGGCGATCCCCCCGGCGATCCGCATCGCCTCGACCGTCTCGGGCGTCTGCACCTCCGGTCCGGTGTACGGCGTAGGCGCCGGCTTGCCGACGTACTCGGGCCGGCGGATGTTTCCGGGCACCGAACGGATGGGAGAGAGCTCCCCTGGAACGAGCAGCGACTGGCCAGACATGCCAGCGAGTCTAACCAGCCGGTGTGGGGGAACATGTCCCTGGCGAAAGGAGCCCCAGCCATGGCCCTGTTCAAGAAGCGGACGGTCGGGAAGCCGGGCGAGTGGTACTACTGCCTCGAACACAAGAAGGTCGAGGAGGGGCCGGAGTGCCCCGCCAAGGACCGCTTCGGGCCGTATGCCACCCGCCAGGAGGCCGAGCACGCGATGGAGACGGCCCGCGAGCGCAACCTGGAGTGGGAGAACGACCCCAAGTGGCACGACGCGTCGGCGCGGAACGCGGAGGACGACTGACTCATCCCTGTACGGGTGTGGCTGTGGCGGCTGCGCGCTGTTCGCGCAGCCGCACCGCGTGCTCGTTCGTCCGCACGTCGTACGTCATCAGCCCCGGCAGACACAGGGCCAACAGCCCCACCCCGGCCGCGCACAGCAGCCCGCCGGACCAGACCGACGTCCGCACGCCCGTCCACGCCGCCATGCCGCCCGCCCGCACCTGACCCAGCTGCGGGCCCACCGAGTACGACAGCAGCTCGATCCCGGCGAGCCGGCCGCGCAGCTCGTCGGGGATCGTCTGGTTCCACATGGCCGCGCGGAAGATGCCGCTGACCATGTCGAACCCGCCGCCCAGGGTGAGGAACAGCAGCACCAGCCATACGTTGCCGGTGACGCCCGCGGCTGCCACGGACAGGCCCCACAGCGCCGCCGACAGCACCACCATCCGGCCGTGCCGATGGATGCGCGAGGTCCAGCCGCTGGTCAGGCTCACCAGCAGCGCCCCGGCCGGAAGCGCCGCGTACATCAATCCCAGCGACCACTCCGCGTCCAGCTCGTCCGCGAGAAACGGCAGGACAGCGATGGGCATCGCGAGGATCATCGCGGCGAGGTCGACGGCATACGTGCCCAGCAGCTCCTTACGGCTCCACGCGTACCGGGCGCCTTCCGCGATCGACCGGAGCGACGGCTTCGCGGCCTCGTGGGAGGCGGGGGAGGGCGCGACGCGGACGATGAAGGCGACGGAGACGACGAAGGTCGCGAGGTCCACGGCATACGCCCAGCCGAGCCCCGCGTACGCCACGACCACACCCGCAAGGGCCGGGCCCGCGACGCCGCCAACCGTCCAGCGCAGGGAGTTGAGGGAGCTCGCGGCCGGCATGTGCTCATGGGCCACGATCCGCGGGATCAGCGAGTCGAGCGCGGGGCGCTGGACCGAGCCGAGAGCGGAGGAGAGGGCGGCGACGACGTAGAGCGGCCAGACGGCCGGCCGGGGCAGCAGCGCGTTCCACAGCAGCGCCACACAGAGCAGGCCCTGCCCGGCCTCCGTCCACACGATCAGCTTCCGCTTGTCCCACGCGTCGGCGAGCGCACCGCCGTACAGCCCGAACACGATCAACGGCACGAGTTCTACGGCCCCGATCGCCCCCACCGCCGCGGCGGACCCGGTGAGCTCCTTCATCTGCACGGGAAGCGCGACGAAGGTGAGGAAGCTCCCGAAGTTGGTGACCAGCCCCGACACCCAGAGCCGCCGGAAGTCGACGGAGGCCCGCCAGGGGGCGAGGTCGGGGAGGAGGGCGCGTAGGCCGGAGGGAGGGGCTTCGTCGGTCACGAGGGGTCATGGTCGGCGGGGGTGGGGATGGGGGCAACCGCTTTTTGAAGGGGTGCTGCCGGGGATCCCTGCCTTACCAGCGGGCAGGAGGCGGCGCCGTCAGTTGGTCCGTCAGCCTTGAGAACCTGTCCCGGAGACGGCGGGGTCCCCTTGGGGCAGGCAGCGCGTTTTCCCCGGCCGCCGCGCTTACCAAGTGCTGCACCGTGTCCAGGTCCAGCTCCGGGCCGTCCGGTACCGCCAGCGACTCGTGGGACATCGCCGCCAACTCCCCCTCGGCCGCGCCCAACGCGAGGACCGTCGTGCCGGCCCGCCGGGCGTCGTGCACCCGCTCCAACAGCACCGCGTCCGGGCCCTCAGGCGACACCACCAGCAACGTCTCTCCTCGCCGAGCGGCCTCGATCCTGCCCAGGCCGACGGAGAGTTGCGCGGGGTCGGAAGGGCGCGCGGAATGTCGTACGAGAGTCGGGGCCAGCTCCGGGGTCCCGGACCACGCGGCCTCGTCCACGAGGTGGGCCGCCAGATGCCACGGCTCGTACTCCGCCGTACCGACCAGCAGCAACCCGCCCCCGTGCGACACCACGGACCCGCGCAGCACCCCCGCGAACCGCCGCGTGGCCCCCAACCACTCGGTCCCGGCGAGCACTTCACGCAGCAACGCGACCCTCACGGCATCCATGCGACCGCATCCTGCCTCAATCGACCACTCGTGACGCGGAGTTCACCACGAATTCGCCCGGCGTGAGGAAGGTTGTGCGCATGCCAGTAGTCAGTGTTCCCTTCCGCGCCGGCCGTGACGGATACGCGAGTTACCGGATCCCGGCGATCGTCGTCTCCCGCTCCGGCACCCTGCTCGCCTTCTGCGAGGGCCGGGTCAACTCGGCCCGCGATCACGGCCACATCGACATCGTGCTGAAGCGTTCGACGGACGGCGGCCGCACCTGGGGCCCCGTCAAGGCCGTCGCCGACAACGGCACCGGCCTCGCCGGCAACCCCGCCCCCGTCGTCCTCGACACCGGCCGCATTCTTCTCGTCCACTGCCGTTCGGCCGGTTCCTCGACGGAGTCCGAGATTCGGCTCGGTCAGGTGAAGGAAGCCGACGGGCGCCGGGTGTGGGTGCAGCACAGCGACGACGACGGGGTCACCTGGACCGGCCTCAAGGAGATCACCGAGTCGGTGAAGCAGACCGGCTGGCGCTGGTACGCCACCACCCCCGGCCACGCCCTCCAGCTGAGCACCGGCCGGGTCGTCGTCCCCGCCAACCACAGCCAGGCGCCCACCGGCACGGACACCGGCGGCGAGGGCAAGTACAACGGCGGCCACTGCCTGCTCAGCGACGACCACGGCGAGACCTGGTCGATCGGCTACCTCGACGACAACACCGACGGATACATCAACGTCAACGAGACCACCGCCGCCGAACTCCCCGACGGCCGCCTCTACTTCAACACCCGCAACGACTCCCCGGCCCCCGGCAACCGCGCAGACGCCCACTCCAAGGACGGCGGCAAGACCCTCGCCAACCCGTTCCGCCCGCAGGCCTGTCTGGACGGTCCCGTCTGCCAGGGCAGCGTCCTGCAGCTCCGCAAGCCGGACCTGCTGCTCTTCTCCGGCCCCGCGTTCCCGGGCGGCCGCGCCATGATGACCATCCGTGCCTCCGACAACAGCGGCACCACCTGGCAGCCCGTGTACACGGTCGACGGCCTGCCCGCCGCCTACTCCGACCTCGTACAGATCGACGACGACAACATCGGACTCCTCTACGAGACCGGGGACTTCGGAGCGTACGAGCGCATCGTCTTCCGGAGGGTCCCCGTGACGCGGCTCACCTGACCCCGTGACGGCGCCGGGGCGGACGTAAAGTCGGCCCCATGACCTCTACCGACAGTGCACAGACCCCTGCCAAGGCCCCCGCCAAGGACCCCTGGGACCTGCCCGATGTCTCCGGGCTCGTCGTCGGCGTGCTCGGCGGGACCGGGCCGCAGGGCAAGGGCCTCGCCTACCGGCTCGCCAGGGCCGGCCAGAAGGTGATCATCGGCTCGCGTGCCGCCGAGCGCGCCCAGGCCGCCGCCGACGAGCTCGGTCACGGCGTCGAGGGCGCCGACAACGCCGAGACCGCGCGCCGCAGCGACATCGTGATCGTCGCCGTGCCGTGGGACGGCCACGGCAAGACCCTTGAGTCCCTGCGCGAGGAACTGGCCGGCAAGCTCGTCGTCGACTGCGTGAACCCGCTCGGCTTCGACAAGAAGGGCGCCTACGCGCTGAAGCCCGAGGAGGGCAGCGCCGCCGAACAGGCCGCCGCCTTGCTGCCGGACTCCCGGGTCACCGCCGCCTTCCACCATCTGTCGGCCGTTCTGCTCCAGGACCCGGAGATCGACGAGATCGACACCGACGTCATGGTCCTCGGCGAGGAGCGGGCCGATGTCGAGATCACGCAGGCCCTGGCCGGACGTATCCCCGGCATGCGAGGCGTCTTCTCCGGCCGGCTGCGCAATGCCCACCAGGTCGAGTCCCTGGTGGCCAACCTGATCTCCGTGAACCGCCGCTACAAGGCGCACGCGGGGCTGCGCGTCACGGACGTATAGAGCCATGGGCCCCATGGGGGACACTGGTCGTCGCAAGCAAGCAGTGTCCCCCGACAGGAGCCCGTAGCCATGCCCCCCTTGCTCCCACCCGGCCCGGCCCGGCGACTCGCCCTCTACGCGCTCGCCGTCTGTCTCCTCGCCGTCGGCGCGGCGGTCGTCTCCTTCGCGCAGGGCAGCTGGCTGGGGATCGTGTGGGTGCTGCTGGCCGGGCTCTCCTCCAACATGTGCTGGTACTACTTCAAGCGCGGCAAAATCGCCTACCAGAAGCGGTAGAGGCTCCAGCCGTACGAGGCCTCCAGCTCGCTGACCCCGAGGCCGCGCAGGACCGCGTCGACCATGTCGAAGAACGCGCTGTTGACGGTCGGCAGCCACAGCAGCGCGAACACGAACAGCAGCCCGAAGGGGGCGAAGGGCTCCACCTGGCGCTTGAAGCCGGGGGACAGCCAAGGCTCGATGACGCCGTAGCCGTCCAGACCCGGGACCGGCAGGAAGTTCAGGATCGCGGCGGAGACCTGGAGCAGGGCGAGGAAGGCCAGCGCGAAGCGGAACTCAAGCGGCACGCCGTCCAACGCGTCCAGCCAGAACGGCGCCGTGCACACCGCCGCGAACAGCACGTTCGTCAGCGGCCCCGCCGCCGAGATCAGGCTGTGCTTCCAACGGCCCTGGATCCGCCCCCGCTCGATGAAGACCGCGCCACCCGGCAGACCGATCCCGCCCATGATCACGAAGAGCACGGGGAGCACGATGCTCAGCAGTGCATGAGTGTATTTGAGGGGATTGAGAGTCAAGTACCCTTTTGCGCCGACTGAGATGTCCCCGCTGTGCAGGGCCGTACGGGCATGCGCGTACTCGTGCAGACAGAGCGAGACGATCCACGCCGCAGTCACGAACAGGAACACGGCGACGCCCGGCTGCTCGGCGAAGCCGGTCCACGTGGCCCAGCCGGTCACCGCGGTGACGGCCAGGATCCCGAGGAAGACGGGACTGATCCGCCGGTCACTGCGGCGGGTGGTGGCGGTGGTCATGGGGCTCCCCGGACTCTCGTTCACGCACTGGGACTGCCCGACGGTACCGGGCCTACGCCGAAAACGTCTCGCGGACCCTGTGGGGTTCCGTGCGAGGGTGGGTCCGCGCCCGCACTCCGCGCCGCGCCGCCTGATCCCCGTGACCGGCCCCGACGTCACCAGAGACAATGGACCCCGTGCGCTATCGCATCCTCGGCACCACCCAGGCACTCCGCTCCGACGGCACGCCCGTCCCGGTCGGCGGGGCGCGGCTGCGCGCTCTGTTGACGGTGCTGGCCCTGCGGCCCGGCCGGACCGTGCCGGCGAGCCTCCTCGTCGACGAGGTGTGGGACGGCGACCCGCCCGCGGACGCGCCGGGCGCGCTGCAGGCGCTGGTGGGGCGGTTGCGCCGGGCCCTCGGCGCGGACACGATCGCTTCCGTGGAGGGCGGCTACCGGCTCGCCGCCGCGCCCGACGACATCGACCTGCACCGTTTCGAGCGGCTCGCGGGCGAGGGCACGCGCGCGCTCGCCGACGGCGACCCCGCCAAGGCGGCAGTCGTCCTCGACGACGCCCTCGCCCTGTGGCACGGCCCGGCCCTCGCCGACCTCCCCGACCGCACCGCAGAGGCGGCCCGCTGGGAGACCCGCCACCTGGACGCCCGCCGCGCCCGCCTCACCGCCGCCCTCGCCCTCGGCCAGACCGAACAGGCGCTGCCGGACCTGACCGCCCTGTGCGACACCCACCCCCTCGACGAACCCCTCCAGGCCCTACGGCTGCGCGCCCTGCGCGACGCGGGCCGCACCGCCGAAGCGCTGGCCGCCTACGAGGACGTACGACAACTCCTCGCGGACCGGCTCGGATCGGACCCGGGGCCCGAACTTCGGGCGCTGCACGGGGAGTTGCTGAGCCCCGACCCGATACCCGCGGTCGTACAGCCGGAGCCGGCGACGCCCGCCGAGGCGCCCGCCCCGCTGCCGCCGGGCAACCTCCGCGCCCGGCTCACCTCCTTCGTCGGGCGGGCCGCCGACATCGAGACCATCCGCGGTGATATCGCCGCCGCCCGGCTCGTCACGCTGCTCGGGCCCGGCGGGGCCGGGAAGACACGGCTGTCGCAGGAGGCCGCCGAGACCGTGCGGTACGCGGCCCGGGACGGGGTCTGGCTGGCCGAGCTCGCACCCGTCGACGACCCCGCCGCCGTACCGGAGGCCGTGCTCACCGCCGTCGGCGCCCGCGAGACCGTGCTGTACGGCGCCGGCGCCGAGGAGATGCGGGCCGTCCAGGAGCGGCACGACGAACCCCTGACCCGCCTCGCCGAGCACTGCGGCAGACGCCGCATGCTGCTCATCCTCGACAACTGCGAGCACGTCGTCGAGGCCGCCGCCCGGCTGGTGGAGCATCTGCTGGAGCGCTGCCCGGGGCTGACGGTGCTCGCCACCAGCCGCGAACCCCTCGGCGTACCGGGGGAGTTGCTGCGGCCGGTGGAGCCACTGCCCGAGCCGTTCGCGCTACGGCTGCTCGCGGACCGGGGGGCCGCGGCCAAGGCCGGTTTCCGCGTCGAGGACGACGCGGAGGCCGCCGCCGAGATCTGCCGGCGGCTCGACGGAATGCCCCTTGCCATCGAGCTAGCCGCCGCCCGGCTACGGATGTTGACGCCACGTCAGATAGCCGACCGGCTCGACGACCGCTTCCGGCTACTCACCTCCGGCAGCCGTACCGTCCTGCCCCGCCAGCAGACCCTGCGCGCCGTCGTCGACTGGTCCTGGGACCTGCTCGACGAGGACGAACGGGACGTACTGTGCCGCCTGTCGGTCTTCGCGGGCGGCTGCGACCTCGCCGCCGCCGAGGCCGTGTGCGGGCCCGCCGCCCTCGAGGCGCTCGGCTCCCTCGTCGACAAGTCCCTTGTCGTCGCCGCCCCTTCGGGCGACGGCGAGATGCGCTACCGGCTCCTGGAGACCGTCGCCGAGTACGCGGGCGAGCGCCTCGACGAGACCGGCGGACGCGGCACAGCCGAGCGCGCCCACCTCACCTACTTCCGCGAACTCGCCCGCACCACCGACCCGTTGCTGCGCGGCCCCGGCCAACTCGCCGCCATCCAGCGGTTCGAGCGCGAGTACGAGAACCTCCGCACCGCCCTGCGGCACGCCGTCGCCGACCGCGACGAGCAGGAGTCGATGTGCCTGGCCCTCTCGCTGGGCTGGTACTGGCAGATGCGCGACCTGCGCATCGAGGCCCGCAACTGGCTCCGCGAGATCATGCCACTCGGCCCCGCCCCCTTCACCACCCCCGCACGCCCCGCCGCTCCGGTGTGGGAGCGCTGCACGGCCACCCCGCCCCCGTGGAGCGGTGAACTCCTCGAAGAGGCCCGGCGCGGCATCCATCTCTCTCATCTCGCGTGCATGGACACGGAGTTGGACTCCTGGCAGAACCCGGTGGCCCAGGAGAAGCTGCGCTCCATCGCCACGACCTACGAGCCCGGCCTCCCGCAGACCTGCCGCAGCCCCGGAATATTCTGGTTCTTCGCCGTGATGCTCACCGGCGAGGTGGGCGACCTGCGCACGGTCATGGACGCCTCCGTCGCCACCTGCCGCGGTACGCCGGGCTACGAGTGGGAGCTCGCCGCCAGCCTCCAGCTGCGCGCGAACATCCTGGCCAACCGCACCGACTGGGCCGGAGACGCGGCCCGCGACGCCGACGAGTCGCTGGAGATCTTCCGGCGCCTGGGCGACGCCTGGGGCACGGCGGACGCGCTCTCCGCCCGCGCCGAGGCCCGCGAGCGCAGCGGCGACTACCTCGGCTCCGCCGCCGACTACGAGACGGCCATTGAACACGCCGAACGGCTCGGCGCCCACGCCCACAAGGCGGTGCTCCGGGCCCGGCTCGGCAGCGCGCTCCTGGAGGCGGGGCAAACCCAACGCGGCGAACGCCTGCTGCGCGAGGTGATCGCCGAGCAGACCGGCGGGCACAGCGAGGCCATGCCCGCCGCCCGGCTCTTCCTCGCGAGCTGGCTCGGCATGACCGGCCGGATCCCGGAGGCCCGCGAGCACATCCGGCGGCTGCGCGAGGAGTTCTCCATCGCCCACTTCGTCGTCTTCGACGCCTTCATCCTGGGGTCGGAGGCCTGGCTGGAGGCGGCCGACGGACGCTACGAGGAGTGTCTGGACAAGTCCCGGCAGGCGTTGGAACGGGGCGCGGACACGCTCTCCCAGGCCATCGCACCGAGCATGCGCTCCATGTATCTGACCGTCGCCGCGATCGCCCTCGCCGGTGTCGACGGCGGTCGCCGCGCCCGCGACGCCGCCCGCTGCCTCGGCGCCGCCGACGCGGCACTGCCGCCCCGCCACTTCGCCTCGTCCCTGGAACGCCATGCGCACGAGCGGGCCGAGACCCGGACCCGGGCCGCCCTCGGTGACGAGGCGTACGAGGCCGCGTACGCGGAAGGCGGCGGCCTCTCCGTGGAGGAGGCCGCCGCCCTGGTCTGACGCGGACCGAACCGATCCGGGCCGTCAGGCCTTGGTGCGGAACTTGTGGATCGCGATCGGCGCCATCACCGCGGTGAGGGCCACCGACCAGGCGAGCGTCACCATCAGGTCGTGGGCGACCGGGCCGCCCACCATCAGTCCGCGCGCCGCGTCCGCGAGCGCGGACAGCGGGTTGTAGTCGGTGAAGTTCTGCAGCCAGCCCGGCATCGAGGTGGTCGGCGCGAAGATCGACGAGCCGAACTGCAGCGGCATCAGCACCAGGAAGCCCATCGCCTGCACGGACTGCGCGCTCTTCATGACCACACCGAGGGTGAGGAACACCCACATCAGGGCCGACCCGAAGATCGTGGACAGTCCCACGGAGGCCAGCAGACCGGGCCAGTTGGTGATGTGGAAGCCGACCAGGACACCCACGACCATCAGCACGGCGGTCGCGAACAGCATCCGCATCAGCTCCACCGCGATCTTCGCGAACAGCACGGAGCCGCGGCCGATCGGCAGGGACCGGAAACGGTCCATGACACCGCTGTTGAAGTCCGTGTTGAAGCCGGTGCCGACGCCCTGGGCCATGTTCATGCCCATCATGGCCATCAGCCCGGGGACGACGTACTGCACGTACGCCTCCTGCCCGCCGCCCAGCGACTGGCCGATGGAGCCGCCGAAGACGAACACGAACAGCAGGGTGAAGATGACCGGGAACAGGATGGCGTCGAACATCGACTCCGGGTCCTGCCGGATCCACAGCAGGTTGCGGCGGATCAGCGCACCGGTGTGGCGCAGATGCCCGCGCAGCGAGATACGGGCGTCGCCGACCGAGGCCGAGGCCGGGACAGGAATGGTGGCGGCGCTCATACGGCGACCTCCTCGCGTGCGTCGGTGGGTACGGCGTCCTGCGGCGCGCTGGCGCGGTGGCCGGTGAGCGACAGGAACACCTCGTCCAGGCTGGGCAGTTCGGTGGTGATCGAGGCGATCGTGATGCCGCGCGCGACGACCGCGCCGGTCACGGCGGTGAGCTGCTCGTCGCTCAGGATCGGGACCAGGACACTGCCGCTCTCGGAGTCCACGGTCGTGGTGGCGAGGCCGGTGATGCCGAGCTCGTCGAGGTCTCGGGCGAGCGGGCGGAGCTCCAGCGGGTCCGCCGGGCGGATCCGCAGGGCGCGGCCGCCGACCTTCGCCTTCAGCTCCTCGATCCCGCCGTTCGCGATGACCTTGCCGCGGTCCACGACGGTCAGTTCGGAGGCGAGCTGCTCGGCCTCCTCCATGTACTGGGTGGTCAGCAGCACGGTCACCCCGTCACCGACCATGGCCTTGACCTCGGTCCACACCTCGTTACGGGTACGGGGGTCGAGCCCGGTGGTCGGCTCGTCGAGGAACAGGACGGCAGGCCGCCCGATCATCGATGCGGCGAGGTCGAGCCGCCGCCGCATACCGCCGGAGTACGTGGAGGTCGGCCGCTTCGCCGCGTCGGTCAGCGAGAACCGCTCCAGCAGCTCGTCGGCCCGTGCGCGGGCCTCCTTACGGGGCAGGTCGAGGAGCCGCCCGATCATGTAGAGGTTCTCCCAACCAGGGAGCTTCTCGTCGACGGAGGCGTACTGCCCGGTGAGCCCGATCACCCGGCGCAGCTGCCGGGGCTGCCGTACGACGTCGTAGCCGGCGACGGTCGCCTGCCCGGCGTCGGGGGCGAGAAGGGTGGACAGAATCCGCACGAGGGTGGTCTTCCCGGCCCCGTTCGGCCCGAGCACACCCATCACGGTGCCCTCACGCACGTCCAGGTCGACGCCGTCCAGCGCCTTGGTCTCGCCGTAGTGCTTGACCAGCCCCCGCACGGTGACAGCCGTGTTGCTGGGTTTGTTGTCGATTCGCGTCATGCCGAAGACAGTGCCAGGGCCCACCGACAAACCACCGACATCCCGCCTACAGCCACCTACAGCCCGCCTACAGGCGCTGCGACCGCCCTTGGGGGCCATGACAGCCCCGCACTCGGCAGGCCGCCACCAACCTGGCCTAGTACGTCGATTCCCCAACGCAAGGAGCGCGCCGGCATCCGCAGCGGGCAGGGCATCCGCTGGGGCGGGCGCCGCCTCGCACAGGCGGCCTGACCGGGACATCCGGCAATCAGGCTCAACCGGCGGGGACCGTCTCGCGCAGGAAGCCGGTCAGCAGGTCCGTCACTGCGGCAGGCCGCTCCAGACTGAAGAAGGGCACGCACGCTGTCGGGCGGTCAGGCCGGACCGTTGACCGCGGTGGTCGCCGCCGGGGAGCGCCGTATGGGAAGCATCGTGGGGATTGGATCATTGGCGAGGAAGTCGAGAATGATCCGGTTGACCTCTCCGGGTTTCTCCATCAGCAGCGCGTGAGACGTGCCGGGCACTACGGCCAACTCGGATCCGGGGATTGCGCGATACAGGGCAATCGTGTGTTCGAGCGTGATCAGGTCGTCGTCCCCGACCAGGACGAGCGTGGGTGCGGTGATGCGAGTCAGGTCCTCGGTGGGGATGGTCGGCTCGGTGCGAAACATGTCGACCAACTTGCCTACGACGACCGGCCAGTGGGCGGCGCCGTCAGGCGACCCGGCTTCGTACGCCTCTCGGAACATGGTCAGGTCGGGGGCATCGGGCGTCAGCTGATCGAGCATCTCCGGCGCCGCGCCGCTCTGTGGATTCGGGAGGGAGTTGGCACCCATGGCCACAACCTTTCGGACCAGGTCGGGACGGGCGATGGCGACGAGCAGGGCGATGACCCCGCCGTCGCTCCATCCGACGAGGTGAACGGGATCGTCGACAACCGACTCGATGAAGGCGATGGTGTCCTCGGCCATGTCCCGGTACGAAAGCGGCCCGTCGACGTCGGGCGTGTGCCCATGCCCGCGGCGCTCGGGGAGGAGCACTCGAAATCGCGCCGCGAAATCGGCGCGCTGAGCCCCCCACGTCTCGTTCGTGCAGAGGCCGCCATGGAGGAGAACCAACGGGTCACCGGCACCTTCGGTCTCGTACCACGTCCTGACGCCGGGGAGCTCCACATAGTCGCCCATCGCTCCAGGCCCTTCTGGGGTACCGCCGCTCAATATCAGTCTGCACCGCCAGCTGGATGACCTGCAATGCGAGTGGTGACCAACGGTGACCGCACCCGTCTCCGCACCCGCCCCGACCAACAAGGTCACGATCGCCGACCGCCTCACTCACGGGGCGAACCCCTCAACCCGGCGAACCTTCGCGGTCAGAGCACCAGCCGTAAGACGAGCCCCCGCACGCTTCATGGTGCGGGGGCTCGTCTTACGTTATCCGTCGTTTACACGCGCCCGCGGTTAGGCCGCAGCCTTGGAGGAGAGTCGCGCGTAGTCGTCGAGGAACTCCCCCCACGTCGCGCACGCGGCTTCGAGGTGCCCAATCTCAAGTTGCCTCTGGGCGCAGCGATCAGCCCGTCGGGCGACGTCTCCCCCTGCGTCTTCTCGGGGTGGCTGAGCATCGGAAACGTCAAGGAAACCCCGCTGGCCGAACTACTCGGCGGCCCCGCCATGGCGCGAACCAACGCGTCCATTCGGGCCGCGCGCGGCCTCGGCTCGCCCGGTAGCTTCGGTGCCTGCACACCCGACACCGACGACGAGTGCAGCCCCGGAAAGCCGGGTAGTGAGTGCACCCCGAAGAACTGAAGGACGCATGAGTAACTCCCTTCCCGCATCCGAGATTCGGGCCCTGATCCATCCGTACGTGGGCGACGTGACCAGCGTTGAGCGGACCGCGCGCGGATTCAGTTCCGATGTCACGGCCCTGGTCGACAGCGAGAAGGGAGCGTTCTTCATAAAGGCCGTCCGAAACCGGCCCGGTGGGCGGTTCGACTCGATCACGCGCGAGATGCTGATCAATCCGTTTGTCCGCCCCCTCTCCCCAGCCCTGCGTTGGTATGCGGAAGACGAACACTGGGTGGCTCTGGACTGGCCGGAGACCCGATGGGACCGGTTCGCTCGGAACCAGGACGAAGCCGAGCTGTTCAAGGGTGACGCGCTGCTTCACACCGACGTCAACCCGAGTAACTTCCTGATCGGCGTCCGGGACATGTGGGTCGTGGATTGGGCATGGCCGACTCGGGGAGCGGCGTTCATCGATCCGGCCATGTTCGTCGTTCAGCTGGTGGCCGCCGGACACAGCCCCGAGTCCGCCGAGTCGTGGGCGTCCCGTAGTCCGTCATGGACGAACGGGGACCCGAGGGCGGTCGACGCGTTCGCCGCGGCCTTCGTGCGTATGTACCGGGCGTTCGCCGCCCGGAAGCCTGAAGCGTCCTGGCTCGGGGCCATGGCCGAGGCCGCTCGGTCTTGGGCCGATCACCGTGGCGTGATGGTGGCCTGAGGCCGCTCCGCTCCCTGCCAGCCGTACAGTGCGCCGGCTTTCCACCCACACGGCCTGGTACTGCCAGTTCAGGAGGCCGGTACTGCCGTTTCAGTAGCCGAAGTGTCGGCGGGAGCAGGGAGACGGGCGCGGTCGTGGCGGAGAGCCTGGGGAGGTTCCCGAATCAGATGTGGAGACCTCCGTCCCATGGCCGCTCTTCTCTACCGACTGGGCCGTACGGCCTTTCGACGACGCTGGCTGGTGACCGCCCTGTGGGTGGTCGTGCTGGGCGCCGTCGGGTTCGCCTCGACCAAGGCGCCCGCGCCTCCCGATGACACCGCTTCGATGAACGGCATCGAGGCGCAGCGTGCCTATGACCTGCTGCAGCAGCGTTTCCCGGGCACCTCCGACAATGCCGACACCGCATCGGCCAGAATTGTCTTCGTCGCCCCGGCGGGACAGAAGGTCACCGCCTCCGACAACCGCGCCACGATCGAGAAGCTGGTCGATGAGGCCGGCGAGGGCGGTCAGGTCGAGGCCGCGGTCGGCCCCTTCCAGGCGGGCGCGGTCAACAAGAGCGGTTCCACCGCGTACGCGATCGTCACCTACAAGGCGAAGTCCAAGGACATCACCGACTCCACCAAGCAGCACCTGCAGGCGGCGGTGGATGACGCCCGCGAGGCGGGGCTGACCGTGGACGTCGGCGGTCCGGTGCTGGCCGCCGAGGCCGCGGCCGGCGGTTCGAGTGAGGCGATCGGTATCGGCATCGCCGCGCTGGTGCTGCTGGTGACCTTCGGTTCCATGGCGGCTGCCGGACTGCCGCTGCTGACGGCCGTCCTGGGGGTCGGCATCAGCATGGTGTCGATCATGGCGCTCGGCAGCACGTTCGGGCTGTCCACGACGAGCAGCAGCCTGGCGTCGATGCTGGGCCTGGCGGTCGGTATCGACTACGCGCTCTTCGTCGTGTCCCGGTACCGCGAGGAACGGGCCAAGGACCGCACCCCGCAGGAGGCCGCCGGCCTGGCCGTCGGAACCGCGGGCTCGGCGGTGGTGTTCGCCGGGCTCACGGTCGTGATCGCGTTGGCGGGGCTCTCCGTGGTCGGCGTTCCGACGCTGACGAAGATGGGGCTGTCCGCGGCCGGGGCCGTCGTGATCGCCGTCCTGGTCGCGCTGACCCTCGTACCCGCGCTGCTGGGCCTGTTCCCCAACGCCGTTCTGTCCCGCCGGATCAGGAAAGGCAAGGACAAGCGCGGCGGTACGACGACGAACGCCGGAACCCGGTGGGCTCGGTTTGTGCTGCGCCGTCCGGTGCCGGTGCTGCTCGCCTCGGTCGCGGTGCTGGGGGCGCTTGCCCTGCCGGCGATGGACATGCAGCTGGGCATGCCCGGGGACGAGTCGAAGTCGACCGCGACCACGGAACGGCGGGCCTACGACGAGCTCGCCGAGGGGTTCGGTCCGGGCTTCAACGGTCCGCTGACCGTCGTAGTGGACGCGAAGGGTGTGAAGGATCCGAAGGCTGCGCTCTCCACCATCCGGGAGAAGATCGCCGACACCGCGGGAGTCGTGTCCGTCTCGACCGCGACCTTTAACTCGGCCGGTGACACAGCCCTGTTCACCGCCACTCCCTCCACCGCGCCCACCAGTGAGGAGACCAAGGACCTGGTGCGGGCGATCCGCGCCGAGCGTGACGGTCTGCGGTCCGAAACCGGTGCGACGTTCCTGGTCTCCGGCACCACGGCGGTCAACATCGACGTCGCGCAGAAGATGCAGAGCGCGCTCGTCCCCTATCTCGCGGTCGTGGTGGGGCTGGCCTTCCTGCTGCTGCTCGTGATCTTCCGCTCCGTGCTCGTGCCGCTCAAGGCCGCCGTCGGGTTCCTGCTTTCCGTGCTCGCCGCCCTCGGCGCGGTCGTGGCCGTCTTCCAGTGGGGCTGGGCGGCCGATCTCATCGGTCTGCAGCAGACCGGACCGATCATGAGCACCATGCCGATCATCATGGTGGGCATCGTCTTCGGCCTGGCCATGGACTACGAGGTGTTCCTGGTCTCCCGGATGCGGGAGGCGTACGTCCACGGGGAGCGGCCCGCCGATTCCGTGGTCAGCGGGTTCAGGCACAGCGCCCGTGTCGTGGTGGCAGCCGCACTGATCATGATCGCCGTCTTCTCCGGGTTCGTCGGGGCCGGACTGGCCATGATCAAGATGATCGGTTTCAGCCTGGCCGTGGCCGTGCTGTTCGATGCCTTCCTGGTCCGGATGGTCTTCGTCCCGGCGGTGTTGGCCCTGCTCGGGCAGAAGGCCTGGTGGCTGCCGAAGTGGCTCGACCGGCGCTTGCCCCACGTGGACATCGAGGGTGAGGCTCTCACCGACGAGCGGTCGGGCACGCGGGAGCCGGTCTCCGGCAAGGCGCCGGCCTCGGCGCTGAACTGAGCCGGCCCTTCCGTGCGCGGCCTGTGGGGCTTCCCGTGGTGTCACGGGAAGCCCCACAGGTGTCGCCGCGCGGTGTGACCGATCATGGACGAGACACCCCCCGACCGGAGCACGTGATGACCAGCCGCTGGCAGGACTACGCGCAGAACCATCCCCATACCGTCGACGCGGTGCTCATCGGCGTGCTGTGCGTGCTGTCCGGGCCGGTGGCCCTCTACAGCAGCGACAGCTATACCGAGGGACTGGGCTGGTGGTCGGCCCTGCCGCTGGCCGTCGTGGCCTCCTTCGCCCTGCTGTGGCGCCGCACCCGTCCCCGGACCGTGCTCATGGTGACGGCGGTGTGCGCCGGCGCGGCCGGCGGACTCGGCTACCTGCTCACCCCCATGCTGCTGGCGCC
Organism: Streptomyces sp. JLBG701; assembly: GCF_058544905.1. Lineage (NCBI taxonomy): Bacteria > Bacillati > Actinomycetota > Actinomycetes > Kitasatosporales > Streptomycetaceae > Streptomyces > Streptomyces sp. JLBG701. Next base: position 3,294,025 of record NZ_CM178588.1, on the reverse strand, counting down.
GGTCATCGCGGCCCTGTACGAGCTGGCCGCGCAGATGCCGCGCGGGACCGCCTACGGGTGGTGCCTCGCCATGACGGCGGTGATTGTGCTGCCGGTGGTCCTCGGTGACCGCTACGGCCACCCCTGGCCCCTGGCGGTCGTCAATCCGATCGTGTGTCTGCTGCTGCCGGTGGCGCTGGGGACGGCGGCGCAGACCAGGCGCGCCTATCTCGAAGCGGTCAAGGCGCGCGCCGAGTACGCCGAACGCAGCCGTGAGGACGAGGCCCGTCACCGCGTCGCCGAAGAGCGTGTGCGGATCGCACGCGAGCTGCACGACGTCGTCGCCCACCACCTGGCGCTCGCCAACGCGCAGGCCGGCACCGCCACCTTCCTCGCGCAGACCAGCCCGCACAAAGTCGCCCCCATGGTCGCCCAGCTCGCCTCCACCACCTCCGCGGCACTGCGCGAGCTCAAGGCGGCGGTCGGACTTCTGCGCCGGCCGGAGGACCCCGACTCGCCTACGGAGCCGACCCCCGGCCTGCTCCAACTGCCCGCCCTCGTCGACTCCTTCGCCGCGGCCGGCCTGGGTGTCGAGGTCGTCGTCGACGGTGAACCACAGCAGCTGTCACCCGGAGTGGACCTGACCGCGTACCGGATCGTGCAGGAGGCCCTCTCCAATGTCACCAAGCACGCGCCGCGAAGCACCGCACAGGTCAGGCTGGCCTACGGCCGCGACAGGCTGACCGTCACCATCACCAACGAGCCCTCACTCCGCGAACCGGCCCCGGCCGGTCCCGGCGACGGGTTCGGCCTGATCGGCATGCGCGAACGCGCTCACTCCGCCGGCGGGCGCTTCGACGCCGGCCGACGGCCCGACGGCGGTTTCACCGTGACCACCGAACTGCCGATCCTCCACTGACTGTTGAGACCGACTGTCGAGACCGACTGCTGAGAAGGCAGACCTCCATGACCATCCGCATCCTGCTCGCCGACGACCAAGAGCTCCTGCGCACCACCTTCCGGATCCTCATCGAGGAGAATCCCGACATGGAGGTGGTCGGCGAGGCTTCAGACGGAGCGCAGGCCGTCTCCCTCACCCGTATCCACCGCCCCGACATCGTCCTGATGGACATCCGCATGCCCGGCACCGACGGCCTCGCCGCCACCACCGCCATCTGCCGGGACCCGAACCTCGCCGACACCCGCGTACTCATCCTCACCACCTTCGAGACCGACGAATATGTCGCCCGGGCGCTACGAGCCGGGGCCAGCGGCTTCCTCGGCAAGGACGTCTCCGCGTACACCCTGCTGGACGGCATCCGCACGGTCGCCTCCGGCGAGGCCCTTCTGTCTCCCACCGCCACCCGGACCCTCATCACCCGCTTCCTCACCACAGCCGACCCTCAGTCGGCCCCGCCGCCGGAACTGACCGCACTCACCACCCGGGAACGCGAAGTGATGGCGCTGGCCGCGGAAGGCAAGGCGAACGCGGAGATCGCCGACCATCTCGTCCTCAGCCCCCTGACCGTCCGCACCCACATCCAGCGGGCGATGAACAAACTCGGCGCCCGCGACCGCGCCCAACTCGTCGTGATCGCCTACCAGAGCGGCCTCGTACATCCCCGGCCCCGGACGGACGGCACCACCGACGACCGGTGACGACGATGGTCCGCCGAGGCGCCTCGGCGGACCATCGTCATGCGTAGGAGTGCTGTCAGTGGCTGCGTCAGTTCGTCGCCTTCGAGGCGGTGCGCTTCTTGTACAGCTTCAGCGGCACCCGGCTGATGACGGAGTCGAGGGAGGAGTTGTTCCGTCCGTCGGCCCAGGTGACGTACGCGTAGCCGTCGGCGAGGGTGATCCCCGACCAGCGGTCACCGGGAGGGCCCATCTCGCCGACCGGTTCGGTCACGTGGTTGACCTGCACCGGGGCGCTGAACGAGCGGCCGTGGTCGAACGAGACGACCGAGAACGCGTCGCCCGTGGTGGTCCGCCACATGGCACCCAGGTCACCATTGGCGCCGAAGTCGATCGCCGGACGCTGGGCGTTGGGGGTGGCGATCGTCGTCGGGCCGGTCCAGGTCTTGCCGGCGTCCGGAGTGATGTACACCTCCAGGGTGTTGGAGTCCCTGGGCACCATGACGGCGAACCGGCCTCGGTGGGAGGGATCGGCGGCCAGCCACGGGACGGGGTCGGCCGCCGCACCCCGTGCCGGAGTCGGCACCATCGAACCGGTGCCTGCCGCGACGGGCGATCCCTGCCCGTCGTTCACCGTCGTGTTCGTCCATGTCCTGCCGTCGTCGCGGCTGACGTGGAAGTTCACCGGCTTGCCCGCTTCCTGGGAGGCGGAGACGAGGATTCCGCCGTACACGGCGATCTCACGACCCGGATAGCCGCACACCAGCGGGATGCCCGGCGCCACCTGGATGCACGGCATCGGGCCCGGGATCACCCGTGAGTCGCTGCTGAACGTCTTTCCGCCATCGGCGCTGACGGAAACCGCGCTCGGGTACTCCCACACCGCCCCGGCGACGGCGTAGACCTTGCCGGTCGCGGCGTCCACCCGCATCTTCGGGGCACCCCCGAGCAGCAGCGGCGTGGACACCGGGTCGGTCCAAGTCCGGCCGCCGTCCGTGGACTTCGCGACCTGGTTGTGGTTGAGCAGGTTCGCCTCCAGGCCCGAGCTGACCTGGTTGTTGTCCACGTACACGGTGCCCTTCGCGTCGAACTGCACGCTCGGCTCACCGCACTTGGGCGCCGCGTCGCCCAGCGGCCACGCCACCCGGGTCCAGGTGTTGCCCCTGTCGTCGGAGTAGGCGAGGAAACACCCGCCGTCGACCGGTTCCAGGCCCGGCGACGGCGGGAAGATCGTCGAGACGAACACCAGGTTCTTCGGGTTCCTCGGGTTGACGGCGACCGTCGGCTGTCCCTCTTTGGTGGCCGGCATGTTGGTGACATCGACCTCGTGAACGGCCGCATGGCCGCCCGCGTCCCGCGATGCCGCCACCGCGCCGGGCGAGGCGCACAGCAGGAACAGCGCGGAGAATGCCGCGGAACTTAACTTCATGGACGAACTGCTGAACAGCACCATGTCGGTCCTTAGCTTTCACGTCTGGCAGAACGGGATTGCCCTGTGTGTCTGCTGGAGCCATCAGAGAATGGCAGGACCTCAGGAGGGTCGGCGTCGTGCAGATGCAGGCCGGTGAGTACTGCTCTGGCAAGCCGCGGAACGGGGCATCTCCTGCCACAGCAATATTGACGTGCCCACCGCACTCGGCTCGGCGTCCCCCCGTAGGGGCACCCCGTCAGTGGTGCACCGCCTCCGAAACCTCCGGCACATGCCCCGCGACAAGCCGTTCCCGGCCGCCCGTAGGAGCAACCCGCCGCCGGTCCACCACCGCGGCCACCCCCGCAACCCCCAGCCCGAGCACCGCCAGCGCCGCGCCCGCGAGCGCCGGAGACGTCACGCCGAAGCCCGCCGCCAGAGCGAGACCGCCGATCCACGCGCCGCCCGCATTCGCCAGGTTGAACGCGGCCTGGTTCGCAGAGGACGCCAGTGACGGGGCCGAGGACGCCTTCTCCATGACCATCAGGAGCAGGGGCGAGCTGGTGACGAAGGCCGCCGTGCCCAGCAGGACGACCGCCAGGGGCGCGCTCCACGCCGTGCTCATCAGGACCGGGAAGAGCGCCAGGACCGCCGTAAGAGAGACCAGCCCGCCGAACAGCGTGCCCCGCATCGAGCGGTCGGCCAGCCGTCCGCCCAGCAGGTTGCCGGCCGTCGCGCCGACGCCGAACAGCGCAAGGAGCAGCGTCACGCTGGAGTCGGCGTACCCGGCGGAGTCGGTGAGCATCGGCGTGATGTAGCTGTACGCGGCGAACAGCGCGCCGAAGCCCGCGACCGTCGTACCGAGGGCCAGCCAGACCGGGAGGGAGCGCAGGGCGGCCAGTTCGCCGCGCAGGCCCGCCGAGGGGGCCGCGTGGGCGTGGTCGCGGGGGATCAGCAGCGTCAGCGCCGTGATCGCGGCCAGGCCGATCACGCTGACGCCGAGGAACGTGGCCCGCCAGCCCAGCTGCTGGCCCATGAGGGTCGCGACCGGGACGCCCACGATGTTGGCGACGGTGAGGCCGAGGAACATCAGGGAGACGGAGCGGGCCTTGCGCTCGGGGGCGACCAGGTTGGTGGCGACGACCGCGCCCACGCCGAAGAACGCGCCGTGCGGCAGCCCGCTGAGGAAGCGGGCGGCGAGCAGCCAGTCGTAGGAAGGAGCGAGCGCGGAGAACGCGTTGCCCGCGACGAAGAGGACCATCAGGCCGATCAGGACCGTGCGGCGGGACATGCGCGCGGTGACGGCGGCGAGCAGCGGGGCGCCGATGACGACGCCGAGCGCGTACGCCGAGACGAGGTGGCCGGCGGTGGGGATCGAGATGTTCAGGTCGTCCGCGACGTCGGGCAGCAGTCCCATCATCACGAACTCGGTGGTACCAATGCCGAAGGCGCCCACGGCGAGGGCGAGCAGGGCCAGAGGCATGGAGGGCCTTTCAGAGGTTCAGGGGGAGTTCCGTACATCTTATGTTCAGGTACGGAACAAAGCCTCTCAGGCCAAGTATTCCAGCAGGTTAAAACGGGGTTGCCCTGGGGCTTTACGAGACTGGTGTGTCGACCTTCACACGCGCGGCCACCGGCAGATGGTCGCTGCCCGTCTGCGGCAGGGTCCACGAGCTCTCCGGCTCGACGCCCTTGACCATGATCTGGTCGATGCGCGCCATCGGGAACGACGCCGGCCAGCTGAACCCGAAGCCGCTGCCCGCCGCGCCCTGCGTGGAGCGCATCTGGGCGGTGACGGCGTTGAGCGCGCGGTCGTTCATGGTGCCGTTGAGGTCGCCGAGCAGGACGACCTTCGTGAGCTTCTCGTCGGCGATGGCCTCGCCGAGCGCGTCGGCGCTCTTGTCGCGCTGCCGGGCCGTGAACCCGGCCTCCAGCTTCACCCGCACCGACGGGAGGTGGGCGACGTAGAAGGCGACCTGCCCCTCCGGCGTGGCGGCCGTGGCCCGCATCGCGCGCGTCCAGCCGAGCTTGATGTCGACGGCCTTGACGCCGCTCAGCCGGTACTTGCTCCACAGTCCGACCGTGCCCTGCACCGAGTGGTACCTGTACGTCGACTCAAGGGCCTTCTCGTACGTCGGGACCGCGGTCGCCGTCAGTTCCTCCAGGGCCACCACGTCGGCGCCGGAGGCGGCCACGTCGCGGGCGGTGCCGGAGGGGTCGGTGTTGTCGGCGTTGACGTTGTGCGTGGCCACCGTGAGGTCGCCGCCGCTGCCGGCCTTGTCGGTGAGCAGCCCGCCGAACAGGTTCAGCCAGACGACGGACGGTAGCAGCACCGCGATCAGCGCGGTCGCGGACTTCCGGACCAGCGCGAGGACGAGCAGCACGGGGATGAGCAGCCCCACCCAGGGCAGGAAGGTCTCCGTGAGGCTGCCGAGGTTGCCGATCCGGTTCGGGATGCGCGAGTGGACCAGCATGACCAGGGCGAGCAGCACCGCGATCGCGGCCACGACCAGACCGCGCCGCCAGATCCGCGGATCGCCCCGCCAGCCGTCGAGAAGTCTGCCGAGCAGGCTCCGAAGCCGGGAGCCCCGGCGCTCGGGTCCCGAGCCTCCGTTGTCCGTCTCCGTCGCGTACGCCTGCTGCGCCATACCTTCGCCTCACTACCTGCCGTGCACACCATCGTCCCCGTGCCTACGACCCTAGGGGATGATCGGTTCCGTTCCCGCCCTCCCATGACGGGCGTACTCGGACGAGGACGAACAAGTCGCCGTCCGGAGTTCCGAACACCGAGCTCAACGCCGCCCCCTGTGACGAAACCCGCACAGTGGTTACGGAGGCGGTGAACTGACGGGCCGTAGGCCTTCGAGGAGCGTGTCGACGATCCGTTCCGCGAGGTCCTCGGGGAGGTCGGCGTCCGGGCGCATGACGGCGCGTACGAGCATGGGGCCCATGAAGATGTCGTTCAGCAGCTCGATGTCGAGGTCCGCGCGGAGTTCGCCGTTCTCCTGTCCGCGGCGCAGGACTTCGTTGCCGAGCCTGCGGCGCGGGGCGATGACGGTGTTGTCGTAGGCGGCCCAGATCTTCGGGCTGCTCTTCATCTGGACATGGACGTTGTGCAGGATCGCGGAGGAGCGGTTGACCAGGCCGCGCTGACGCATCGATTCGAGGAGGACGACGAGATCGTCGCGCATCGACGTGCCGGGCAGTTCGGGGTCGGGGGGCTCGGCGGCGCGCATGACGTCGACGAACAGCTCCTCCTTGCCGCTCCACCGGCGGTAGATGGTGGCCTTGCCCACGCCGGCGGTGCGGGCGATGCGCTCGATGGAGAGTTCGGCGAGCGGGACGCCGTCCTCCAGGAGCTTCATCACGCCCTCGATGATGGCGCGTTCCACGGCCTCGCTGCGGGGGCGCCCCCTGACCGGGCCCTCGTGCCGGTGCTGGCTGTCGGCGAGGCTCACGTGCGTCCTTCCCTTCGTTGCACTGGGAGGATTCTCCCTCGCGTACGTCTCGTAGGCGCCCGTGGCCTACGCGTTGGCCAGTTCCGTCTCCTCCTTGTCCGCCTGGGGCGCGGGCTGCTTCCCGGGCAGGAACAGCGCCACGACCACCGCGCCGATGACCGCGACCCCGGCGCCGCACAGGGCGGTGACGTGCATGGCGTGCAGGAAGGCGTCGTTGGCGGGGGTGACGAGGGCCTTGCCCTCGGGGCCGAGCTTGGCGGCCACGGCGAGCGTCGCCTCGATGGACTCGCCCGCGGTGTGGCGCAGGCCGGCGGGGACGAGGCCCAGCTTGCCCTCGATGCCGTCGCGGTAGGCGGTGGACAGGACCGAGCCGAGTACGGCGATCCCGAGGGCGCCGCCGACCTGGCGGAAGGTGTTGCTGAGGGCGGAGGCGGAGCCGGCCTTCTCGCGAGGCAGGGCCTGCATGATGACGACGCTGGTCGGCGTCATGATGTGCGCCATGCCGGTGCCCATGAGGAAGAAGATGACCTCCAGGATCCAGATCGGGGTGTCGGCGTCCAACGTGGCGAAGGCGGCGAGCATCGCGGCGATGAGGAGCAGGCCGCCCGTGGTGGTGGCCTTGTTGCCGAAGCGGTCGACGACCAGCCGGGCGCGCGGTGCGAAGAACAGCTGGGCGACGGCGAGCGGCAGCATCAGCAGACCGGTCTGCAGCGGCGAGTAGCCGCGCACGCTCTGCGTGTAGAAGACGGAGAAGAAGGTCACGCCCATCAGCGCGAAGAAGACCAGCGCGATGGCGGAGATCGCGGCCGAGAAGACCTTGTTCTTGAAGTAGCGCACGTCGACGGACGGATGGTCGCTGCGCGCCTCGAACACGACGAAGCCGATGAGTACGGCGAGGCCCGCGCCGATCGTCGCCAGGACCTGCGGGTCGGTGAAGTCGGCGAGCTGGCCGCCCTTGATGATGCCGTAGACGAGCAGGACGAGGCCCACGACGGACAGGACGACGCCGACGGGGTCCACGCGGCCGGGGTTCGGGTCGCGGGAGTCGGGCACCAGCCACACCATCAGGGCGATCGCGATGAGCACGATCGGCACGTTGATGAGGAAGACCGAGCCCCACCAGAAGTGGTCGAGGAGAACGCCGCCGGTGATCGGGCCGATGGCGATGGCGAGGCCGACGCCGCCGGCCCAGATGCCGATGGCCTTGGGCTGCTCGTCGCGCTCGAAGACGTTCATGAGGACGGCGAGGGTGGCGGGCATCACGAACGCGGCACCCAGGCCCATCACCGCGCGGAAGGCGATGAGTTCGGTGGGCGTGCCGGAGAAGGCGGCGAGGGCCGAGCCGATGCCGAAGAAGGCGAGACCGCCGAGCAGGACCCGCTTACGGCCCAGCCGGTCACCGAGGAGCCCGGCCGAGAAGAGCAGGCCGGCGAAGACGAGGGTGTAGGCGTTGATCGCCCACTCCAGCTCGCCCTGGGTGGCGCCCAGGCCGGTCGGGGCGGGGGTGGAGATCGTCTTGACGGCGACGTTCAGGATCGAGTTGTCGAGCACCACGATCAGCAGGCTCAGCATCAGCACGCCGAGGATTGCCCAGCGGCGTTTGTGCACCGCTTCGGGGATCCGGGTGGCGGGGGCAGGTCGAGTCGTCATGGGGACGAGCCTAGAGGAATTTCGATACGGCACCGTCTCGTATCGGAAATCCTTTACCGAGGCCTTACCCAGCACGCCGAAAACGGGTGCGGCTCACCGGATGTAGGTCACAGGGGGTCCCCTAGCCGTCCCCAGGCCGAGGTGCCACCATGGAGGTGATCCGGGGACGCCGTAAGGGTGCCTCGAGATGACGTAAGGAGCCGTTGCAATGACGCAGCTTTCGGCTGCCCAGAACAGTTCCTCCGGCGGCAGCGGCAATGCGCTGTACGGAGGCAAGGGCACACGCCGTATCACCGTTCGTGACATCGCCCTCGCCAAGGAGCGGGGCGAGAAGTGGCCCATGCTCACCGCCTACGACGCGATGACCGCGTCCGTCTTCGACGAGGCCGGGATCCCGGTCATGCTCGTCGGCGACTCGGCGGGAAACTGCCACCTCGGCTACGAGACCACCGTGCCCGTCACCCTCGACGAGATGACGATGCTGTCGGCCGCCGTCGTGCGGGGCACCTCCCGCGCCCTCATCGTGGGCGACCTGCCCTTCGGGTCCTACCAGGAGGGTCCGGTGCAGGCGCTGCGCTCGGCGACCCGGCTGGTGAAGGAGGCCGGCGTCGGGGCCGTCAAGCTGGAGGGCGGCGAGCGGTCGCACGGCCAGATCCGGCTGCTGGTGGAGTCCGGCATCCCGGTGATGGCCCACATCGGGCTGACGCCGCAGTCCGTCAACTCCATGGGCTATCGCGTGCAGGGGCGGGGCGAGGAGGCGGCCCAGCAGCTGCTGCGCGATGCGAAGTCCGTGCAGGACGCGGGCGCGTTCGCGGTGGTACTGGAGCTGGTTCCGGCGGAGCTGGCCGCCGAGGTGACTCGGGTACTGCACATTCCCACGGTCGGGATCGGGGCCGGGGCGGAGACCGACGCGCAGGTACTGGTGTGGACCGACATGCTCGGGCTTACGGGTGGGCGGGTCCCGAAGTTCGTCAAGCAGTACGCCAACCTGCGTGAGGTCATGGGGAACGCGGCGAAGGCGTTTGCGGAGGACGTGGTTGGCGGAACGTTCCCCTTGGAGGAGCACTCCGTCCACTGACCGATAGAGCCACTGTGGCACCAGGGCAGCCCGCCGAACTTCCCCCGTCGGCGGGCTGCCGCCTTTTTGCACCTGAACCGGCGCCGCTCTCGCGGAGGCGGTTCAGAATCCGTAACGGCTCTTGATGTGCCGCCAGAAGTCCCTGACCATCCACTTGTCGAACTCGGTGATCTCCGTCGCGCTGCCGGCGTTCATGATGAAGCCGCCGACGCCCGTCGGGGTCCAGTCGTAGAAGTCGTCGAGGCCGAACGTGTGGCCCACCTCGTGCAGGTAGATGTGCAGGTTCTCCTCGTCCAGGCCGTTCGTGAAGTACTCCTGGTCGACGCGCTGGCCCCAGTCACCGCCGGCGCCGCCGAAGCCCATGCCCTTGGTGAGCCAGAGGGACTGGTCGTAGTGGCGTTCCTCCTTGCCGGGGCACTGGGAGTAGTCGCCGTCCTGGTGGAAGAACCGGCCGCAGGGCGGGGCGCATTGGGGGGCGCCGCCCTCGTCCAGGTTGCCGGCGTAGATGTCGACGGAGTCGTCGGTCCACTTCAGGGTGGCGCGGTCCTTGACGGCCCAGCCGACGACCTTGACCGGGACCTTGGCGTAGGGCCAGTCGTTGTAGCCCGCGCCGTTCTCGGTGAGGGCGTCCATCCACTTGCCGAACTGCTTCTGCAGGGTCGATTCGATCCGGTCGCGGAGATCGGCGGTGACCGGGTTGTCGGAGTCCCAGCGGACGCAGTAGTTGACGCTGCCCTTGTTGGCCATGATCTGGTCGAAGCCGTAGTTCTTGAAGCCGTAGATGTCCGGGTACGTCGACGCCATGTGATCCCAGACCTCACCGAGCGGCTGCACGAGGCCGGACGGCGGGTTCCACTCGGCCGCGCTCACCGTCCCGGTCGCCGACGGCGTGGTTGTGGCCGTCGGGGTCGCCGTGGGGGAGCTGGACTCGCTGAAGGTGGGCGCGACGGTCGAACCGGAACTCGGGGTCACGTCCACGCCCGAGGCGCAGGTCTTGCCGTTGAGCTTGAACGAACCGGGTACCGAGGTGGCGCCGGACCGCGAGGCCGTGAAGCCGGCGCTGACTCTGCCTCCGGTGGCCAGCGAGCCGTTCCCGCTGATGCTCTTCACTCTCACGGTCGCGCCGGACTGGGTCCAGGTGCCGTTCCAGCCCTCGGTGACCTTCTCGCCACCGGTGAGTTTGAAGGTGAGCCGCCAACTGGTCACCGGCTTGCCCGAGTTGGTGATCTCGACGGCCCCCTGGAAGCCGTCAGCCCACTCGCCGGTGACCGCGTAGTCCACCGCGCAGGTGGGCTCGGCACCGTTGGCCAGCATGGGCACCAGGGCGCCGGTCGTCGCCACTAGTGCGGCGGCGAGCGCGAGAGGCACCGGACGCGTGAGGCGTCCGCGCAGGCGGTGGGTCGTACGGGGCGGTCTCATCAGGCGGATCCTTCGGGGCGGTTCGGCGATGTCAGACCTAAGTGGCCGCCCGGGGAAGGATGGTTGCCGTCATTCGGCTACGCCGTTTCGCGCCAGCCGTTCGTGATCGGCAGCCGCCTGTCCTTGCCGAACCCCTTCGCGGAGATCTTCGTGCCCGGCGGATACTGGCGCCGCTTGTACTCCGCCGTGTCGACCATCCGCAGCGTCTTGGTGACCAGGTCCCGGTCGAAACCGGCCGCGACGATCTCGTCCGCGCCCTGGTCCCGGTCGACGTAGAGGTCGAGGATCGCGTCCAGCACCGGATAGTCGGGCAGCGAGTCCGTGTCGATCTGGCCCGGGCGCAGCTCGGCGCTCGGCGGCTTGGTGAGGGAGTTCTCCGGGATCGGCGGGGTCTGGCCACGCTCGCGAGCCGCCCGGTTGCGCCATTCCGCCAAGCGGAAGATCGACGTCTTGTACACGTCCTTGATGGGGCCGTACGCGCCCACCGAGTCGCCGTAGAGCGTCGAATACCCCACCGCCAGCTCGGACTTGTTGCCCGGCGCCAGCACGATGTGGCCCTCCTGGTTGGAGATCGCCATCAGCAGGGTGCCGCGGAGGCGGGACTGGAGGTTCTCCTCCGCCAGCCCTGTCAGGCCCAGCGAGTCCATGTACGCGTCGAACATCGGCTCGATCGGGACCGTACGGAAGTTCAGGCCCGTGCGCCGGGCCAGTTCCGCCGCGTCGCCCTTCGAGTGGTCGGAGGAGTACTTCGACGGCATCGACACGCCGTACACGTTCGACGCGCCCACCGCGTCGCACGCGATCGCCGCCACCAGCGCCGAGTCGATACCGCCCGACAGACCGACCAGGACGGACTTGAGGCCGTTCTTCGTGACGTACGCCCGCAGGCCCACGACCAGCGCCGAGTAGACCTCCTCGTCGTCGTCGAGACGGTCCGCGTGGCTGCCGGTGTGCTCCGGCTCGTACGGCGGGAGCGGCGCCTCGGACAGCACCACTCGGTCGATGCGCAGACCGTCGTCCACCACGCCCGTCGGTGCGTCCGGCGAGGCCGCCGGCAGGTCGAGGTCGAGGACGACGCAGCCCTCGGAGAACTGCGGTGCCCGGGCGAGGACCTCGCCCTCGCGGTCCACCACGATCGAGTCGCCGTCGAAGACCAGCTCGTCCTGGCCGCCCGTCAGCGCCAGGTAGGCGGTGGTGCAGCCGGCCTCCTGGGCCCGCTTGCGGACCAGTTCGAGGCGGGTGTCGTCCTTGTCGCGCTCGTAGGGGGAGGCGTTGATCGAGATCAGCAGCCCGGCCTCGGCGCTGCGCGCGGCCGGTACGCGGCCGCCGTCCTGCCACAGGTCCTCGCAGATGGCGAGGGCGACATCGACACCGTGCACCCGGATCACCGGCATGGTGTCGCCGGGCACGAAGTAGCGGAACTCGTCGAAGACGCCGTAGTTCGGCAGGTGGTGCTTGGCGAAGGCCAGGACGACCTCGCCCCGGTGCAGCACCGCCGCCGCGTTCCTCGGCGCGCCCGCCGGCTGCCCGAACTTCGGCCGGCCGGACTCGGAACGGTCGAGGTAGCCGACGATCACCGGCAACTCCCCGAAGCCCTCGTCGGCCAGCCACGCGGCGAGCGAGAGCAGGGCAGCGCGGGAGGCTTCCACGAAGGACGACCGCAGCGCCAGGTCCTCGACGGGATACCCGGTCAGCACCATCTCAGGGAACGCGACGAGGTGCGCTCCCTGCCCGGCGGAGTGCCGGGTCCAGCGGACGATCGCCTCCGCGTTGCCGGCGATGTCGCCGACGCGCGAGTCGATCTGATTCAGAGCGAGTCGAAGCTGAGGCACAGGCCCAGTGTAATCGTCAGAACGACGCGATGGGGGTGGTGTGAGGTGGACGACACCTCACACCACCCCCATCAGATGACTACCGTCGGCGGTACGACTCCACGTATCCGCCCGTGGGCGTACCCACGCCGGTCACGTCGTCGTACCCCTTCACGGCCGACAGCGAGCTGTCCTTGCCGAGGCTGCGGACGGACGTGGTGATCCCGTCCGCCGCGTCGTAGCCGTTGACGAAGTCGAGGCGGGCCACGGCGAGTCCGGACCCCGTGGGGTTGTCCGTGACGTCGTGATACACCTTCGACCCGTACTTGGCGTAGATCGACGGGTTGGCGAACCCGATCGCCTTGCCGCCCCGCGCCTGCTGGGCCAGCGCCTGCACGGCCGCGATCACCGGCGCGGCGAGCGAGGTGCCGCCGATCCGGTACTCGCTGTAGGCCTGCCCGCCCTCGGGGAGGGTCTGGGTCTGGCCGACCTTGAAGCCGGTATTCGGGTCGGCGACCGCCGCGATGTCCGGCACGACTCGGTTGCCGGTGGCACTGTTGGCCTTGGCGAGCGCGTCCGGCACGACACCCTTCTGGTAGAAGGGCTCGGCGACGGTCTTGCTGGTGCCGCCGCCCGCACCGGAGGTGAACGCGCCCGGGAAGCCCGTCCAGCTCGTGCCGTCAGCCGACAGCACGGCCTTCTCGGTGCCCCAGCCGGTCTCCCACTGGTACCTGTCGCCCTTGCCGACGGCCAGCGAGGTGCCGCCGACCGCCGTCACCCACGCCGAGCTGGCCGGGATGTCGACCTGCTTCGTACCGGTGTTGGCGACCTCGTCGCCGCTGTCGCCGGAGGAGAAGTAGAAGCCGATGCCCTCGACCGCGCCGAACTGGAACACCTGGTCGTAGGCGGCCGCGAGGTCCGGCGTCTGGTTGGCCTCGATGTCGCCCCAGGAGTTGGAGACGATGTCGGCCAGGTGCTTGTCGACGATCTTGCTGAGCGAGTCGAGCAGGTCGTCGTCGTAGCAGGAGGCGCCGCCGACGTAGACGATGTCAGCGGCCGGCGCGACCGCGTGCACGGCCTCGACGTCGAGGGTCTCCTCGCCGTACCAGCCGGCCGCCCCGCACTCCTCGGTCTTCGTGTACTTCTTGGGCAGGACCTGGGTCAGCTGGCCGGTGGTGTAGGCCGCGTCGCCGTGCTTCTTCGCGTAGGTGGCCGCGTCGTAGGCGATGGTCGATGAGGCGTACGCGTCGGTGATGGCGACCCGCACCCCCTTGCCCGTCCAGCTGCCCGCGCCGTACGCGGCCCGCAGCTGCTTGCCCGTGTAGCCCTTGACGGCGTACGGGATCTTCGTGCCGTAGGCGTCCGGCAGCGTGGTCGCGATGTTCGAGCCGTAGTACGAGGAGAACGGCCCGGAGTTGCGGAACACGGTCTCCGGCTCCGGCAGCGTGTCGCTGTGGCTCGCCTTGTGCGGCGCGGTGTCCAGGCCGGTGACGGTCAGGACGGCACCGTTCAGCGCGTCCGGCACGGAGGCCGCCTTGGCCGGTGCGCGGTATGTCTTGGTGCCCTTGGTGTAGTTGTGCAGCTGGGTGCCGAACGCCTTCTCGGCGGCGGCCACGTCACCGGAGACGGTGACGTAGTGCTGCGTGACACCGGTGACCTCGAGCCCGGCGGACGTCAGCCACGACTTGACGGCGGCCACCTGGTCGGCGGTGGCGCCGAAGCGCGTCTGAGCCTGCGAGGCGCTCAGGTACTTGCCGTACGAGGCCGAGTCCGGGTCCGACACGGCCTTGGCGTACGCGGCCAGACCGGTGGCGTCCCGGCCGGCGAGATAGACCCGGGCGGAGAGAGCGGAGCCGTCGGACGTGGCTCCCTTGTCCGCCTTGGCGGTGGCCCACGTGGGCTTGGTGCCCGCGAGGGTGTCCCGGCCCGGGTCGTCCGCGGCGTGCGCGGCGGGTATGCCGAGCGCCAGCGCGCCCGCGAGCAGAGGCAGTGTCGCTGCCATGCTCACTGAGGCGCGCACCTTGGCGCGGTTGGATCTCATGGAACCCCCTGTTTGCGGTTCATCGCGAGTGATCACTCGACGGTGGCCACTCTTGCGATGAACCGTTCATGCCAGGGAATTCCGAAGGGAATGGGTGCCCCAAGAAGGCCCCAAGGAACCGTAACGGCAAGGGATTTGGGGCTTACGTCCGCATGAATCCCCGCGAACAAGGGGACGCGCGCCTACGAACGCGCCTTGGCGCCCCGCTCCTTCAACATGTCCGCCATCAACTGGATCTCGGACTCCTGCGCGTCGACCATCCCCTGCGCGAGGTTCTTCTCCACCCTGACCGCGCACTCGGCGACACAGGCCTCCGCCATGTGGATGCCGCCCTTGTGATGGTCCGTCATCAGCTGGAGGTAGAACACCTCGGCCTGCTCGCCGCTGAGCGTGTTCAGCTTCTCCAGCTCGGTGTTGGTCGCCATGCCGGGCATCAGCGAGCCGTCCTTGCCGGACGCCATGTCACCCATGCCCATCCAGGTCATCGGCCCGTCCGCCGACACCTTCGGCAGCCCCCACAGATCGAGCCAGCCCAGCAGCATGCCGCGCTGGTTGGCCTGCGTCTGCGCGATGTCGTAGGCGAGCCGCCGGACCTCTGTGTCCTTCGTGCGGTCGCGCACGATGTACGACATCTCCACGGCCTGCTGGTGATGCACCGCCATGTCGCGCGCGAAGCCCGCGTCGGCGGAGTCGGCGGCCGGAGTCTGTGTCGCGGAGCCGCCGTCCTCGGCGACCGCGTAGGTGATCGCACCGGCCGCGACCAGCACGCCCGCCGCGGCCGACGCGATCCATGCCACCTGCCTCACTGCGACAGACCACCCGTGCAGGCGGCGCCAGGCTCCGGCGTCTGCTTGCCCTGGACGTAGGTCTCGAAGAACTTGGCGACGTTCGGGTCGTCCGCGCCCGTCACCGTCCGCTGGTGCCCCCACGCCGACAGCATGATCGGGTCCGCCTGCTTCTCGTCCGGGCTCATCAGCGTGTACGGCGTCGCCTTCACCTTCGCCGCGAGCGCGTCGACATCCGACTTCGAGGCCTTGCTGGTGTACGTCACCCACACCGCGCCGTGCTCCAGCGAGTGCACGGCGTTCATGTTGTTGATCGCCTTGGTGTAGACATCGCCGTTGCAGTTCATCCACACCTGGTTGTGGTCACCGCCGACCGGGGGCTCCATCGGGTACTTCACGGTCTTGGTGACATGGGTCTGGCTCAGCTTCGCCGACCAGGTCTTCACGCCGTCCTTGCCGGTGGTGAAGTGCCCGGAGCCCTTGGAGTCGGACGCCGTGCTGCTGTCGTCGGACTGCGACCGCACGAGGACGACGGTGCCGACCGCGAGAGCGGCGACGACCACGACACTGGCCGTGATGATGAGCACCCGGTTGCGACGCTCGCGGGCACGCTCGGCGCGCCGCATCTCCTCTATGCGCGCCTTGCGCTCGGCGGAGCTGGTCTTGTTGGCGGAACCCATGAGGTGTGTGTCCTTCTGGGGAAAGGGACGGTTCGGGTCCGCTGATCGTAGTGGGGGAGGGTGTCGCCGGGGACAGTCAGGGCTCAGGAATGGCGGATCGGCGGGGCCGGGCATTACGGATGTCGGTGCGAGCAGGCAATATGGGCGGTGGAGCAGTTCACCGGCTCATTGAGCCGTACACCTGCCATACGCGAGGCGTTCACGCCGAGGTCGGCCGCACGATCATGGTCGGCAACGCGCATGAAATGGTGTTGTGGTGGGATGCTCAGGTGCCCGACCGCCTCCCGTGGTGCGGGAGACAGGCGGCCTGACCAGCAAGGATGGGGAAGCGGAAGATGGACAAGCAGCAGGAGTTCGTGCTCCGGACGTTGGAGGAGCGCGACATCCGTTTCGTACGGCTGTGGTTCACGGACGTGCTGGGCTTCCTCAAGTCCGTCGCCGTGGCCCCCGCCGAGCTGGAGCAGGCCTTCGACGAGGGCATCGGCTTCGACGGCTCCGCCATCGAGGGCTTCGCCCGCGTATACGAGTCGGACATGATCGCCAAGCCGGACCCGTCGACCTTCCAGGTCCTGCCGTGGCGCGCCGAGGCCCCCGGTACGGCCCGGATGTTCTGCGACATCCTCATGCCGGACGGCTCCCCGTCCTTCGCGGACCCGCGCTACGTCCTCAAGCGCGCCCTCGCGAAGACCTCCGACCTGGGCTTCACCTTCTACACCCACCCGGAGATCGAGTTCTTCCTCCTCAAGGAGAAGCCGACCGACGGCTCCCGCCCGACCCCCGCCGACAACTCCGGCTACTTCGACCACACCCCGCACAACGTGGGCATGGACTTCCGCCGCCAGGCGATCACCATGCTGGAGTCGATGGGCATCTCGGTCGAGTTCTCCCACCACGAGGGCGCCCCGGGCCAGCAGGAGATCGACCTGCGCTACGCCGACGCGCTCTCCACGGCGGACAACATCATGACGTTCCGCCTGGTCATGAAGCAGGTGGCGCTGGAGCAGGGCGTCCAGGCGACGTTCATGCCCAAGCCGTTCTCGGAACACCCCGGCAGCGGCATGCACACGCACCTCTCCCTCTTCGAGGGCGACCGCAACGCGTTCTACGAGTCCGGCTCGGAGTACCAGCTCTCCAAGGTCGGCCGCTCCTTCATCGCCGGCCTGCTGAAGCACTCGGCGGAGATCTCCGCCATCACCAACCAGTGGGTCAACTCCTACAAGCGCATCTGGGGCGGCTCCGAGCGCACCGCGGGCGCCGGCGGCGAGGCCCCCTCGTACATCTGCTGGGGCCACAACAACCGCTCGGCCCTGGTCCGCGTCCCGATGTACAAGCCCGGCAAGACCGGCTCCGCGCGCGTGGAGGTCCGCTCGCTGGACTCCGGCGCGAACCCGTACCTGGCGTACGCCGTCCTGCTGGCCGCCGGCCTCAAGGGCATCGAGGAGGGCTACGAGCTTCCGCCGGGCGCCGACGACGACGTCTGGGCCCTCTCCGACGCCGAGCGCCGCGCGATGGGCATCGAGCCCCTCCCGCAGAACCTCGGCGAGGCACTGGGCCTCATGGAGCGCAGCGAACTCGTCGCCGAAACCCTCGGCGAACACGTCTTCGACTTCTTCCTGCGCAACAAGCGCCAGGAGTGGGAGGAGTACCGCAGCGAGGTCACGGCCTTCGAGCTGCGGAAGAACCTGCCGGTTCTCTAGGCGTCGCCGTCCGACCCGGGGCCGCAGGCGCGGCCCCGGGTGATCCGGGCGTCTACCGACCGTCGGCGGCCAGCTCCGTCAGCAGCGCGTGCAGCGGCTTCGTCGCCCGCTGGCGGTACTCCTGGATCGCCCAGCCGTTGCCGTCCGGGTCCTTGAAGTACATGAAGGTGGCGCCGTCCTGCGGTGCGAACACCTGGGGCTCGGTCACGTCGAGGCCGCGGGCGGTCAGCTCGTCGTAGGCCGCCTTCGCGTCCGTGACACACAGCTGCATCCCGTGGTACGTCCCCGGTTTCGGCGTCCCCGTCGGGACCTGGAGGCCGTCGACCAGGGCGATGGAACAGCCGGAGCCGGGCGGCGTGAGCTGGACGATCCGTACTCCCTCCATGACCTCGCCGTCGAGGTCCACGTGGAAACCGACCTTGTCCCGGTAGAACTCCTTGGCCCGGTCCACGTCGGAGACCGGCAGCAGGATCACTTCGAGGGTCATGTCCATGGCGCGACTCCTTTGTCGGCATGTTGGTCGGACGTCATGCGAACCGCCAGCGGGTCTGGCTGAACGGCTCCCCCTTACCGAAGCCGAAAACCGTCTGTGGCGCCACCGTGTAGACAGCGGCGTGTCCAGCGCCGTGGTGGAAGAAACCGTCCCGCGCCTCGAAGTGCCAGAAGCTGCCGTATTTCGCCTCCCACGCCGCGGCCAGTTCCCGCAGCCGGTCGTCGTCGGACACCCGCACGGCCTCGCCCTCCACCACCAGGTCGTAACCCTTGTCCCAGGTGTTCGTGCCCGTCGTCAGCACCACGTGCGGGTTCCCCGCCAGGTTCCTCGCCTTGCGCTCCTCGGGGCCGGTGCAGAAGTGCAGCGCCCCGTGCGCCCACACCGCCGGCAGCGGTGTCACATGCGGCCGCCCGTCCGGCCGTACCGTCGAGATCCAGAACAGCTCGGCCTCCGCGAGCAGAGACTCGGCCTCCGCCCAGGGGCGTGCGGTGGCCGTCGTATCGCTGTAG
Source organism: Streptomyces sp. JLBG701 (assembly GCF_058544905.1). Taxonomy (NCBI): domain Bacteria; kingdom Bacillati; phylum Actinomycetota; class Actinomycetes; order Kitasatosporales; family Streptomycetaceae; genus Streptomyces; species Streptomyces sp. JLBG701. Next base: position 3,275,382 of record NZ_CM178588.1, on the reverse strand, counting down.
CGGGAGTCGAGACGGGTCCGCGGTTCTCTGTTCGTCGTCATGGCGTGTCCTCCGGGCCGCCGGATGTCTTCTCAGAAGGGCAGACCCGGTACGGCGGCGCAACTCATCGCGCTCTGCCCCGGAGCTTCCCGCAGGTACTGCGGTTAGGCTCGGGCCAGTACGACCTTGATCCGACAGGAGGCCGAGGATGACGGCGCCGGGGCGCAGGAGCAGTACCTTCACGCGGCTGCTGCGGCACGGTTTCACCGATCCCTCGGGCGCCGAGCGGCTCCTGGACAGCACGGAACTCGCGCCCATAAGGAACGACCCGATCCTCCTCGACGCGCTCGGCGCCGTCGCCGACCCGGATCTGGCCCTGCGCGGACTCGTCAGGCTCCTCGAAGCGCAGCCCGGTCACACGGCCCGGCGTGAACTCCTCGACACGTTGATAGCGGCCAAGCCGCTGCGCGACCGCCTGCTCGGCGTCCTCGGCGCCTCCGCCGCCCTCGCCGACCATCTCGCCCGGCACCCCCGCGACTGGGAGGCGCTCGTCACGTACGAGCCGCGCGACCTCCATCCCGGGGTGGAGGAGTTCGAGCGGGGCCTCGCCGAGGCCACAGGCCCCGTCTCGCTGCGCGTCGCCTACCGGCGCTGCCTGCTGTCCATCGCCGCCCGCGACGTGTGCGGCACCACCGACCTCGCCCAGACCGCCGCCGAACTCGCCGATCTCGCCACCGCGACCCTGCGTGCCGCCCTCGCCATCGCACGGGCCGCCGCACCCGACGACGCCGCCGCGTGCCGGCTCGCGGTCATCGCGATGGGGAAGTGCGGGGGACACGAGCTGAACTACGTGTCGGACGTCGACGTCATCTTCGTCGGCGAGGCCGTCGAGGGCGCCGACGAGGGCAAGGCGCTGCGGTCCGCGACCAAGCTCGCCTCGCACATGATGCGGATCTGCTCCGAGACGACGATCGAGGGCTCGATCTGGCCCGTCGACGCCAACCTGCGGCCCGAGGGCAGAAACGGCCCGCTGGTGCGTACGCTCAGCAGCCATCTCGCCTACTACCAACGCTGGGCCAAGACCTGGGAGTTCCAGGCGCTCCTCAAGGCACGGCCGGTGGCCGGCGACCTCGGCCTCGGCGAGGACTACGTCGCCGCGCTCGAACCCCTGGTGTGGAAGGCCGCCGAGCGCGAGAACTTCGTCGCCGACGTGCAGAAGATGCGCCGCCGGGTCATCGAGAACATTCCGGTGGCGGAGGTCGAGCGGGAGCTGAAGCTCGGGCCCGGGGGACTGCGTGACGTCGAATTCGCCGTACAGCTCCTGCAGTTGGTGCACGGGCGGGCCGACGTGTCGCTGCGCAGCGGCACCACCCTGGACGCGCTGAGCGCGCTCGCGGCCGGCGGGTATGTCGGGCGGGACGACGCCGTTCAGCTGGACGACGCGTATCGCTTTCTGCGGTCCATGGAGCACCGGATCCAGCTCTACCGGCTGAGGCGTACGCATCTCGTGCCCGAGGACGACGCCGATCTGCGGCGTATCGGGCGGTCGTTGGGGCTGCGGGCCGACCCCGTCGTCGAACTGAACCGCGAGTGGAAGCGGCACGCCTCCGTGGTACGGCGGCTCCACGAGAAGCTGTTCTACCGGCCGCTGCTGGCCGCCGTCGCCCAACTCGCCCCCGGGGAAGCCCGGTTGAGCGTGGAGGCGGCACGGGAGCGGCTCGTCGCGCTGGGGTACGCGGATCCGGCCTCCGCACTGCGGCATCTGGAGGCGCTGGCGTCCGGCGTCACACGCAAGGCCGCCATTCAACGCACGCTGCTGCCGGTCCTGTTGGGGTGGTTCGCCGACTCGGCCGATCCGGACGCCGGGCTCCTCAACTTCCGCAAGGTGTCCGACGCGCTGGGGAAGACCCCTTGGTATCTACGGCTGTTGAGAGACGAGGGCGCCGCCGCCGAGAACCTCGCCCGGGTGCTCTCCGCCGGGCGGCTCGCCCCCGACCTGCTGATGCGGGCGCCGGAAGCCGTCGCGCTGCTGGGTGACGGTGACGGCGGGGGGCTGGAGCCGCGCGAGCGTGCCCATCTGGAGCAGGAGATCCTCGCGGCGGTCGGACGCGCGGAGGGCGGCGAACAGGCGGTCAGGGCGGCGCGCGGAGTGCGGCGCAGGGAACTGTTCCGTACGGCCGCCGCCGACATCGTCGGCTCGTACGGCACCGAGACCTCGCCCGTCGAGGCGGATCCCGGGGCGCTGGTCGACCGGGTCGGGGGTGCCGTCTCGGATCTGACGGCGGCCACCGTCGCCGGGACCCTGCGGGCCGTCGTACGGGACGGGTGGGGGGACACCCTGCCCACCCGGTTCGCGATCATCGGCATGGGGCGGTTCGGCGGGCACGAACTGGGCTACGGCTCGGACGCGGACGTGCTGTTCGTGCACGAGCCGCGGGACGGAGTGGGGGAGCGGGAGGCCTCCGAGGCCGCCAACCGGGTCGTCTCCGAGATGCGGCGGCTGCTGCAGGTGCCCAGCGCGGATCCGCCACTGCTGATCGACGCGGATCTCCGACCGGAGGGCAAGTCCGGGCCGCTCGTACGGACGTTGAACTCCTACGAGGCGTACTACCGGCGCTGGTCGTTGGTGTGGGAGTCGCAGGCCCTGCTGCGGGCCGAAGTCGTGGCCGGCGACCTGGACCTGGGGCGACGGTTCATCGAGCTCGTCGATCCGCTGCGGTACCCGGCGGAGGGGCTCGGGGACGACGCCGTACGGGAGATCCGGCGGCTCAAGGCACGGATGGAGACGGAGCGGATGCCGCGCGGCGCCGACCCCACGCTGCACGCCAAGCTGGGGCGTGGGGGGCTGTCCGACGTGGAGTGGACCGTGCAGCTGTTCCAGCTCCGGCACGGGTGGGTGGAGCCGGGGTTGCGCACGACGCGGACCCGGGAGGCGCTGGCCGCCGCGTGTGCGGCCGAGCTGATCTCCGGGGAGGATGCCGCGATCCTCGACGAGGCGTGGATACTGGCCTCGCGAGTGCGGAACGCCGTGATGCTGGTGCGAGGGCGGGCCGGGGACACGTTCCCGTCCGGCGGGCGTGAACTCGCCGCCGTGGGGCGGTACTTGGGGTATGGGCCGGGGCATGTGGGGGACATGCTCGATGACTATCGGCGTACTACTCGGAGGGCTCGCGCGCTGGTCGAGGTGCTGTTCTACGGGGCGTAGCGCTTTGTCGTTCCACCGTCACCGTGCAGGGGCCCGGCTCTGCCTTCGTCGGGAGGAGCGGGCGCCTCGGCTCCCGTGCCGGTACCAGCTTCGGCAGGGAGTACGGCAGGGCGCCGTACCAGAGGCGGGCGACCGTGAAGCCGAAGGCGAGGCAGAGGATGCCGCCGACCGCGTCCAGCCAGAAGTGGTTGGCCGTCGCGACGATCACGATCAGTGTCGTCGCCGGGTAGAGGAGGCCCAGGACGCGCACCCAGGGGACGGACGCCAGCGCGAAGATCGTCAGGCCGCACCACAGGGACCAGCCGATGTGCATGGACGGCATCGCGGCGTACTGGTTCGACACGTTCTTCAGGTCGCCGGAGGCCATCGAACCCCAGGTGTGGTGGACCATCACCGTGTCGACGAAGTCGCCGCCGTTCATGAGACGGGGCGGGGCGAGCGGATACAGGTAGTAACCGACCAGGGCCACGAGCGTAGTCGCGAACAGTGCCATGCGTGTTGCCGCGTAGCGGCCGGGGTGGCTACGGAACAGCCACGCCAGTACACCGAGCGTGATGATGAAGTGCAGGGTGGCGTAGTAGTAGTTCATGCCCACGATCAGCCAAGTCACCGAGTTCACAGCGTGGTTGACCGACTCCTCGACGGCGATCCCGAGATCGTGCTCGACCCGCCAGATCCAGTCGGCGTTGCGCAGGGCCTTGCCCCGCTGCTCCGGCGCGGCGTTACGGATCAGTGAGTAAGTCCAGTAACTCACCGCGATCAGCAGGATCTCGAACCACAACCGGGGTCGGCGCGGAGCGCGCAGCCGGTGCAGGAAACCCTGCTCCGTTTCGTCCGCGACGGGGTACGGAACGGCCTCTTCGCGGCCTTCCTCAATCGTCGTCACGGTCGTCTCACCCATGGGCATGAGTCTGCCAGAAAAGCCTTCGCCCCCCGATCATCCCCTGGTCTGGTTCAGGTCGCACGTTCTACGACGGCCAGACCCCCCTGACTACTACCAGCGCACTGCCGTGGGAAGGGAATTCTCCGCCTTAGGGACGATTACGGTCACCAGGCGCCGAAGCGGTCGAACCCCGCACCACCAGCTCCGGCATGAACACGAACTCGCTGTGCGGCGCGGGCGTCCCGCCGATCTCCTCAAGCAGCGTGCGCACCGCGGCCTGTCCCATCGCCGGGACCGGCTTGCGGATCGTCGTTAGCGGCGGATCCGTGAAGGCGATCAGGGGGGAGTCGTCGAAACCGACGACCGAGACGTCCTTCGGCACTTCCAGACCCCGCTGCCGCGCCGCCCGTATCGCGCCGAGCGCCATCATGTCGCTCGCGCACACCACCGCCGTACAGGAGCGGTCGAAGAGTGCTGTGGCCGCGGCCTGGCCGCCCTCCAGGGTGTACAGGGAGTGCTGGACGAGGTCCGTCTCGATGTCCTGCGCGTTCAGGCCCAGCTGGTCCTGCATCGAGCGTACGAAGCCCTCGATCTTGCGCTGTACCGGCACGAACCGCTTCGGGCCCAGCGCCAGACCGATCCTTGTGTGGCCCAGCGACACCAGGTGCGTCACCGCCAGCGTCATCGCCGCACGGTCGTCGGGGGAGATGAACGGCGCCTGCACCTTGGGGGAGAAGCCGTCGACGAGCACGAACGGCACGCCCTGCGCCCGCAACTGCTCGTAGCGCTGCATGTCGGCGGAGGTGTCCGCGTGCAGCCCGGAGACGAAGATGATGCCGGCCACGCCCCGGTCGACCAGCATCTCGGTCAGCTCGTCCTCCGTGGAACCGCCCGGGGTCTGGGTGGCGAGCACCGGCGTGTAGCCCTGCCGCGTCAGCGCCTGGCCGATGACCTGGGCCAACGCCGGGAATATCGGGTTCTCCAGCTCCGGCGTGATCAGGCCCACCAGACCCTCGCTGCGCTGCCGCAGGCGCACCGGACGCTCGTAGCCCAGCACGTCGAGGGCGGCCAGTACGGACTGGCGGGTGGTGGCGGCGACGCCCGGCTTGCCGTTGAGGACGCGGCTGACGGTCGCTTCGCTCACCCCCGCCTGAGCAGCGATGTCGGCAAGCCGTGTGGTCACGGGATTGGACTGTACCGGTCGGCCCTCACCCTGCACACCAAACGGACGCCGGGCGCGGCCGGTTGAACGGCCCGCTGCGGGTTGCTGCGTCATCGCGCTCCCTCATGTTCTGGTCGGCGTACGGCAAGAGCTTGCAGAGCTTGCAGAGTCTTGCACAAGTGTCCCACTGCCCGCTCAGCCGCCTCAATGCCTGGTTTCACGGGGGTCAGGAGAAGGTCACGCGGAGATAACTCTCGGGCCGTCTTGCAGTTTTTTGCTGCAAGGTCTTTCGCGCCGCTTACATCGCTGTTACGTTCGGCGACGCCCGGCGGCGGCAACGGCGCAGTCGGCAAGTCGACAGAAACGGCGGACGGGGCCGCTTCTGTGAGCACACGGGCTTTCACCCTCAAGGAGAACTCATGCGGCGTGGCATAGCGGCCACCGCGCTGGTGGCGTCCCTCGCCCTCGCGGCGACGGCCTGCGGCGGAAGCGACAGCGGCGACAGTGCCGACGGGCCGGTCACCATCACCTGGTGGGACACCTCCAACGCCACCAACGAGGCGCCGACGTACAAGGCCTTGGTCAAGGAGTTCGAGGCGGTCAACAAGGACATCAAGGTCAAGTACGTCAACGTCCAGTTCGACCAGGCGCAGAACAAGTTCGACACGGCCGCCGGTGCCTCCGGCGCCCCGGACATCCTGCGCTCCGAGGTCGGCTGGACCCCCGCCTTCGCGAAGAAGGGCTACTTCCTGCCGCTGGACGGCACCGAGGCCCTCGCGGACCAGAGCAAGTTCAAGTCGAACCTGATCACGCAGGCCCAGTACGACGGCAAGACGTACGGCGTGCCGCTGGTCACCGACACCCTCGCCCTGGTCTACAACAAGGAACTCTTCGAGAAGGCCGGCGTCGCCGCCCCCACCACCTGGGACGAACTGAAGACCGCCGCCGCCACGATCAAGGCCAAGACCGGCGTCGACGGCTACTGGGGCTCCACCCAGGCCTACTACGCCCAGTCCTTCCTCTACGGCGAGGGCACCGACACCGTCGACGCCGACGCCAAGAAGATCACCGTGAACTCGGCCGAGGCCAAGAAGGCGTACGGCACCTGGCTGGACCTCTTCGACGGCAAGGGCCTGCACAAGGCCGACACCACCGCCGACGCCTACGCCCACATCCAGGACGCGTTCATCAACGGCAAGGTCGCCGCGATCATCCAGGGCCCCTGGGAGATCACGAACTTCTACAAGGGCTCGGCGTTCACGGACAAGTCCAACCTCGGCATCGCGACCGTCCCGGCCGGTTCCTCCGGCACGGCGGGCGCCCCGACCGGCGGCCACAACCTCTCGGTCTACGCCGGCTCGGACTCCGCACACCAGAAGGCGGCCCTGAAGTTCGTCAACTTCATGACCTCCGCCAAGTCCCAGTCGACGATCGCGCTGAAGAACTCCACGCTCCCCACGCGCGACGACGCCTACACCGCCGAGGTCAAGGCCGACCCGGGCATCGCCGGCTACCAGGGCGTCCTCGCCGCCGCCCAGCCGCGCCCGGCTCTGCCCGAGTACAGCTCCCTGTGGGGCCCGCTGGACACCGAACTGCCCAAGATCGCGGGCGGCAAGGAGTCCCTCGACGAGGGTCTGAGCACCGCTGAGACCGCGATCGCCAAGCTGGTCCCGGACTTCAGCAAGTGAGCCAGCGTGGCCGCCGGATCTCCCGATGGGGGGAGAGATCCGGCGGCCACCGGCCTGTGCCCAGCCGCACTTCCCTGAGCCCGGCCACTGCCCAGTGCCGTAGAACCTCAAGGCCGTAGAACTTCCAGAAGGTGTCGAACATGACAGTCGCCATCGACCGCGCCACCGGCAAACGCCGCGGTGACCGCGCGCCGCGGCCCGGGCTGGGCCAACGCCTGAAGCACAGCTACCAGAAGCACTGGTACGCCTACGTGATGATCACCCCCGTGGCGGTCGTGCTCGGCGTCCTCGTGCTCTACCCCCTGGTGTACGGCGTCTACCTCACGCTCACCGACGCCAACAGCCTCAACACGGCCCGCACCATCGGCGTCAACCACATCGACGCCACCTACAAGTTCATCGGCCTGGACAACTACGCCGACATCCTGTGGGGCCCGACCGCGTACGACCGCTTCTGGTCGCACTTCATCTGGACGATCGTCTGGACCGCGGTCTGCGTCACCCTGCACTACTGCATCGGGCTCGGTCTCGCGTTGCTGCTCAACCAGAAGCTGCGCGGCCGCACGCTCTACCGGCTGATCCTGGTCCTGCCCTGGGCCGTGCCGACCTTCGTCACCGTCTTCGGCTGGCGCTTCATGCTCGCCGACGGCGGCATCATCAACACCTTCCTGGACACGCTCCATCTGCCCAGCCCGGCCTGGCTGGAGGACACCTTCTGGCAGCGGTTCGCCGCGATCATGGTCAACACCTGGTGCGGTGTGCCGTTCATGATGGTCTCGCTGCTCGGCGGACTGCAGTCCATCGACACCTCGCTGTACGAGGCCGCGGAGATGGACGGCGCCACGGCCTGGCAGCGGTTCCGGTACGTCACCCTGCCGGGCCTGAGGTCCGTCAGCTCCACCGTCGTACTCCTCGGCATCATCTGGACCTTCAACCAGTTCGCCGTCATCTTCCTGCTGTTCGGCAACACGGCCCCGGATGCCCAGATCCTCGTCACCTGGGCCTACTTCCTCGGCTTCGGCCAACAGCCGCGCGACTTCGCGCAGTCGGCCGCCTACGGCATCCTGCTGCTGGCCATCCTGATCGTCTTCACCTCCTTCTACCGCCGCTGGCTGAACCGCAATGACCAGCAGCTCGCGATCTGAGGCAGGAGTCCCCATGAGTACGACCACAGTTGAGACCCCCGCCGACGCGAGCGAGCAGCGCTCCTCGCTCGCCCCCCGCCGGGTCCGGCGCCGCGGCGAGAACAGCCTCGCCGGCTCCCTCGTCTCGCACGGCATCCTGATCTTCGCGTGCCTGATCGCGCTGTTCCCGATCGCCTGGCTGGTCTTCCTGTCCCTCGGCCCGGACAAGGACGACTACCTCCACCCCGGCGGCATCTGGGACAAGATGACGTTCGACAACTACTCGTTCGTCCTGCAGCACACGGCCTTCTTCGACTGGCTGAAGAGTTCGCTGATCGTGTCGCTCGGCACGACGGTGATCGGCGTGCTGATCGCCGCGACCACGGGTTACGCCGTCTCCCGCATGCGTTTTCCGGGGTACCGGAAGTTCATGTGGGTGCTACTGGTCACCCAGATGTTCCCGGTAGCCGTACTCATGGTGCCGATGTACCAGATGCTCTCGGACCTGCAGCTCGTCGACAGTTACCTTGGGCTCATCCTCGTGTACTGCACGACCGCGGTGCCGTACTGCGCCTGGCTGCTCAAGGGTTACTTCGACACCATCCCGTTCGAGATCGACGAGGCCGGACGCGTCGACGGGCTGACCCCCTTCGGCACGTTCGCCCGACTGATCCTGCCGCTCGCCAAGCCGGGGCTCGCGGTCGCCGCGTTCTACAGCTTCCTCACGGCGTTCGGTGAGGTCGCGTTCGCGTCGACGTTCATGTTGTCCGACACTAAGTACACGTTCGCGGTCGGGCTGCAGAGCTTCGTGAGTGAGCACGATGCGCAGCGCAACCTGATGGCTGCGACCGCGGTGTTGATCGCGATACCGGTGTCGGCGTTCTTCTACCTCGTGCAGAAGAACCTGGTGACCGGCCTGACGGCAGGCGGCACGAAGGGTTAAAACGCCGGCTACTGGCGCCCCCTGAGGGGCGCGGGGAACTGCGCGCCCAGCCCCCACTCAGCCGCACCCAAAACCCGAGGCGGCCGTGGTGTCCATCCGACCCCGCTGACACCACGGCCGCCTCGTCACCAACTCCCCATGACCAGAACCCCGTTACGTACCAAGGACGCCATGACCCAGCAGCACTCCGCTACTGCCCCGGCCCCGAACCCCGCCGAAGCCAAGCGCCGCGATTCGCGCAGTGACTGGTGGCGGGATGCGGTGATCTACCAGGTCTATCCGCGCAGTTTCGCCGACAGCAACGGCGACGGCATGGGTGACCTGGAGGGCGTACGTTCCAGACTCCCGTATCTGCGCGACCTCGGTGTGGACGCCGTGTGGCTCAGCCCGTTCTACGCCTCCCCGCAGGCCGACGCCGGCTACGACGTCGCCGACTACCGGGCCGTGGACCCCATGTTCGGCAACCTGCTGGACGCCGACGCGCTGATCCGCGACGCGCACGAGCTGGGGCTGCGGATCATCGTCGACCTGGTTCCGAACCACTCCTCCGACCAGTACGAGTGGTTCAAGCGGGCCCTGCGGGAAGGCCCCGGCTCGCCTCTGCGGGAGCGCTACCACTTCCGCCCCGGCAAGGGCAAGAACGGCGAACTCCCGCCCAACGACTGGGAGTCCATCTTCGGCGGCCCGGCGTGGACGCGGGTGACGGAACCGGACGGCTCCCTCGGCGAGTGGTACCTGCACCTCTTCGCGCCGGAGCAGCCGGACTTCAACTGGGAACACCCGGCGGTGGGCGACGAGTTCCGCTCGATCCTGCGCTTCTGGCTGGACATGGGCGTGGACGGCTTCCGCATCGACGTGGCTCATGGCCTGGTGAAGGCGGAGGGCCTGCCGGACCTGGGTTCGCACGAGCAGCTGAAGCTGCTGGGCAACGATGTCATGCCGTTCTTCGACCAGGACGGCGTGCATGAGGTGTACCGCCAGTGGCGCGTCATCCTCGACGAGTACTCGGGCGAGCGCATCTTCGTGGCGGAGGCCTGGACTCCGACGATCGAGCGTACGGCGAACTACGTCCGCCCGGACGAGCTGCACCAGGCCTTCAACTTCCAGTACCTGAGCACGCATTGGGACGCGGACGAGCTGCGCGGCTGCATCGACCGCACGCTGGAGGCGATGCGCCCGGTGGGCGCCCCGGCAACATGGGTCCTGTCGAACCACGACGTGACTCGCCACGCGACCCGCTTCGCCAACCCGCCCGGCCTGGGCACGCAGATCCGCGAGGCGGGCGACAGGGAGCTGGGCCTGCGTCGCGCCAGGGCAGCGACGCTGCTGATGCTGGCGCTCCCGGGATCGGCGTACGTCTACCAGGGCGAGGAACTCGGTCTCCCGGACGTGGTCGACCTCCCGGACGAGGTCCGCCAGGACCCCGCCTACTTCCGCGGCGCAGGCCAGGACGGCTTCCGCGACGGCTGCCGGGTGCCGATCCCCTGGACGCGCACGGGATCGTCGTACGGCTTCGGCACTGGCGGCAGCTGGCTCCCTCAGCCGGACAGCTGGGGCGAGTTGAGCGTCGAGGCGCAGGAGGGCGAGCCGGGCTCGACGCTTGAGCTGTACCGCTCGGCACTGAGCATCCGCCGCTCCCAGCCCGACCTCGGCACAGGCGACGCGGTGGAGTGGCTGCGCGCCCCCGAGGGCGTACTCGCCTTCCGCCGCGGCGAGTTCGTCTGCGTCGCCAACACGAGCGGCGAGTCGGTGACGACTCCGGCCTACGGCCGCGTCCTGCTGACGAGCGGCGAGGTGACGGAGGCGGACGACGAGACGAAGGTACCGGCGGACACGACGGTGTGGTGGACGACGGCCTGACCCCGGCCCCAACTCGCGGAGGCCCGTAGCCTGTTGAGGTGGCGGGCCTCCGGCGTACCCCTAGGGGCGCGACCAGGGCCGAGTGAGGGGCCGCCCCGATGGGTCTGAGACCGCCGACCTGCGAATTTACTGACATGACCTCAACACCCGCGGCAGTCCGCGTCCCGGCCCTCGTCGCCCCGGCCTTCTTGTTCCTCTATGGCGTCCTCAGACTGATCGACGGCGCCGACGGCTACCACGGCCCAGGCCTCGCCTGGAACCTGGGCCACTCCTTCTTCTTCGTCGCCTTCGCGCTCCTCGGTGTCCTGACCGCCGGCCTGCGCCACCTGATCCCGCCCCCCATCGCACGCACCCGCCTCGCCGCGAACGCGTCCGCCGCAGCAAGCCTGTTCGGCATCGCCTGCTTCCTCTGGGTGATCCTGGGCGACCTCTTCCAAGACTTCACAGCGCTCCCCGATGCCCTCCAACTGATCGGCCCCCTCGCCTTCCCCAGCTGGGCTGGCTCACCCTGCTGACCATCCTGGCGGTCGGCCGACCGCGTCGCCTCCCGGCTTGGAGCCCGCCCCTGGTACTCGCCGCCTTCGTAGTCCTCGCCCTCTCCCTCGACCTGATTCCGCTCTGCGCCCTGCTCCTGCTGGCGGCCTTGGCCCCCTTGACCGGGACGACGACACGCCGGAACACCGCCACCGTGTCCCGGTGACGGCGTTCCGCTCAGAGGCGGGGAGCAGTCGGCCGAAGACGAGCTCGACGTCCTTGTCCAGGCAGAGCCTCAGATGCAGGGACCAGGAGACGTCCGGGCCTGGTCACGTCACCATCTCCGGGGAAGAGCACAAGCTCCAGCCTGACTTCCTCGGAGGAATGCCCAGGGACGTAGTGGGAGGGCACACTGGCGGCATGTGCGCCGCTTCCGCTACCGCAGCTGATGCGTCCTCTGCCTCTCCTGTCTGGGTGGGGTCGATGGGCGGACCCCTGATCGTCGTCCCCGTCTCCGCGGTGGACGCCTGGGGTGGGTGTACGGAGACCGGGGTCATCGCGGGAGACGCCACCGCTCCGGACGACTACGACCGGGCCTGTGCCGTGGACGACCTGGCCGCGGTGATCGCCGTCGGCGACAACGGTGCGCAGGCACTGGTGCTGGCGGACGAGCCGGCCACCGGCTGCTACCTGCCCGAGCACCGAGCTTTCCTGCGGAGGGCTGGCCGCATACTCCGAGGCCGGGCTGAAGGCGGCAGCAGAGGTCGTCCTGGACGACCCCGCCACCGTGTGGGAGGAGTGCGGGACATGGGTGTCGGACGGCCCAGCCGTGCTCATGGACTCCGCCGAGGCAGGCTCCGACCTGAGCATCGAGTATCCCGGCGGCGGAATGCCCGCCCAGGCATTGGTCCAGCTGCCCGCAGGCCGCTGGAGGGTCCGGGCCACCCACACCAAAGCCGAGGAGGAAAACAGGGTCGGCCTGGTCCAGATCCTGCTCACCGAATCCTGAACGGGCGTCGCTGTCCCGCGCGATCGGTTGCGGCGGTCCGTAACAGCTCCAGCAGTTTGGCAGGCCGACGGCGAGACGAAGGTTCCGTCGGACACGACGATGTGGTGGACGACGGCCTGGTGGTCGTTCTCCCTGGAGAGGGCCCGCTGCCTGTTGAGATGGCGGGCCCTGTTCTGTCGGCGACACCGGCCGCAGCTGTGTTCGGCCCGAGTTCTCACGTAGCCTCATCGCCTGTGGAGATCACTTGGGCGAAATGGGGCCACGCGCGGGACGAGGCTGACATCGAGCGCCTCTACCAGCTCTGGGACGAAGACGCGTACGAGGCGGTCGAGACCGGGGCCCGGGCACTTGAGGCGAAAGCGGGGCGCTTGCACAGCCGTTCCCGGCGCCTCGCCCTGGGGCAGTACGCGAGGTTCATGGCCACGGCCGCAGCGTGTGCCCACGGGCGCGGGGCACAGGCGCTAAACGAGATGGACTCGCTCGCGGCAGAGCTGAACGAGACGGCGGGACCGTATCGGTTGCTCCTGCTGGGTGTGCGGAGGAACCGCATGGCCGTCCTCAACGACGAGCGGCGTTACGGCGAGGCCGAGGCGGAAGGGCTGGCCGTTCTGCGCGAACTGACCCGGCTCAAGCATCTGATGTCGGTGCAGAGTGTCGAGTTGTCCGTGCTCTCCAACCTCGTTGACGCGCTCTGCGGGCAGGCCCGCTACGAGGAGGCCGAGACCATCGCCCGGGGAAACCTGCCCCGCGCTGCACGACGTACGCTCGCGTCCCTGCACTGTGGCCTGGTCAACAGTCTGAACGGCCAAGGGCGTCAGGACGAAGCGCTCACCGAGGCGCGTCGATTCACCCCACACCGGGTTCGAGAGCAGAGCGGGCGACTGGACATGGCCACAGCCGCCGCGCTGCACGGCCTGGGACGCCGGAGCGAGGCGGAAACGGCAGCCCGTCAGGCGCTGGCTGATTGCGAACGGTCTCTGCATCCGGAGCACCCGCGTCTCCAACAAGCCCGCACCCTGCTGGCCGAGATCACCGCCGATGACACCCCGGAGCCGACAACCGAAGAGACCGTTTACTGATCGAGCGGCCTCCGTACGGAATAGCGACGAGGGTACGAACCGGGCCTCTGGCATGACCGCCAAGGCCGCTCGAACATGTCCTTCTTGATGAACTTTTGACGACACTCGTTGCCCGTCGCAGGCCACGATTCCCATCACTGTCCGGTGACAGTGGTCTGGGCTTCACGCAACCGCCCCCGGCCTTCACCGGGACTCGACGCTGTAGAGCGTCTGCGCGTGCTGTTGTTGACCGAGCCACCCGTCCGGCGGGCTCGGGCGTGAATCTCGACGGCGGCATTGTGGTCGGCGTCGTCCTCGAATCCGCAGTGCACGCAGACGAAGAGGCGGCCACAACCTGACCGTGACGCTGGATCGACCTTTCCGCAGTCGGGATTCCCGCAGGTGTTGGAGGTGTGGAAGGCAGGAACCGCCCGTACCTCCGACCCGAAAATCCTGCACTTGTACTCAAGTTGTCTGCGCCGCTCCCCAGGACAGTTGTCCAGGACCGACCGATTCAACGCGGCCTTGGCCTTCACCTTCACACCCGGACGTTCAGCAGTGCCCTTGGCGCTCTTGGTCATATTCATCACACGCAGGTCTTCGATACCGACATAGCCGTGGTTCTTGGCGAGGTCAGTGGTCAACTTGTGCGTGAAGTCTCTTCTCCGATTGGCCTGCCGGGCCTTGATCTTCGCGATCTGCGCGAGAGTGCGCCGGAGGCGCTTGCTGTAGCGACCCCCTTGATGCTTCGTTGCGTAGGCGGTCTGTCGGGCCTTCTTCTGCTCAAGGTGCCGGAGCCGGGACTCCTCCGCCTTGGTGAGCGTCGCGGGCATTCGTCTCGGCGCGTCTTCCGTGGACAAGAAGGCGGATGCAGCAACTCCGAAATCAACTCCGCACCCAGGCTTGTCGAGGCGAGGCCCCGGCTTGACCCCCGTGGCCACGCCGAACGAGACGTGCCAACCAGTGCCGTTCTTACTGATCGTGGTGTTGCGAAGCGTCCCACCCAACGCACGAGAGAGACGGAAGCGCACCCACCCAATCTTGGGTAGCCGCACCTCTGCCCAGTGGCGGCTCAGCTTGCGCACCCTGACCGTCTGTCCAGGGAACGACAGCTTCAGCGGACGGCCGCGTTTCTTGAACTGTGGATACCGGGCGGGATGGGAGGGGTTGAAGAAATTGTCGAATGCGGAGTCAAGGTGACGCAGTACCTGGTGCCCCGCAGTCGCCGGAAGCTCCGCGATCCAGTCGACTTCGGCTCTCGCAACCGTGAGATGCAGGCTCTGTTCCATGGACCGCAGCGTCGCGCCCCGTTGTTTGTAGACGTACTGGCGTTGCTCCAGTGCCAGATTCCACAAGGCGCGTGCTGAATGCCCCCACGCGGTGAGGACCTCCTCCTGCCCAGGGGTGGGGTACAGGCGGTACTTTCGTCCCATGTCGGCTTTCATACGACAGGATCAACGACACTCTTGGCGATCGGTCACGGCTTCGACTTACGTACGACGGAGCGGGCTGCCGCCGAGGAGACATCTTGGTGGCAGCCCGCTCGAAGGCATCGAGGTGCGTGACTACCTCCAGGTGTCGCCAGTGGTGTAGCCCGAGGAACTACCCGTGGTGTACGAGCGGTTCGTACCGGACTCCCACGTCACGTTTCCAGAGCTGTCCTTTTTTAGGAATTTATACTCGAACGTCGTACTCTTCGGCACGATCGCCAGCTTGTTCCATGTCGGGTACGAAGCCGACGACAGCGGAATCGCGTCGGACGTGTTCCAGGAGCCGAGGGAGGCGATGGAGCCGACGACGTAGACATTGGTGCCCCAGTCGGTCGTGGCGGTCACGTTAAAGGTGACGTCGGTGGCGTTCGCGCTCGCCACATTCCAGGAGTTGGTGAAGTTGACCGCCGAAGTGGTCGTGGACACCGTCCTGTTGGCGTTCGACTCCCAGGTCACATTGCCGGAACTGTCGCGCTTTATATATTTGTACTCGAACGACGTGTTGATCGGCACGCTCACCCCACCCGACCAGATCGGGTAGCCGGTCGAGGACAGCTTGATCGCGTTCGAGGTGTTCCAGGAACCCAGCGCCGCGATCGAGCCGACGACGTACACGTCCTGCCCGGTCGTCGTCGCCGCGTACTCGTTGAAGGTCGCCGTGACCGTCGACGTCGAGTCGTCGTCATCGTCCTCGCACGTCGTGCACGGCGTGAACTCGCCGTCGTAGAAGGCGATCGCGCTCTTCGCGGGGATCGTGAGCGTCGCGTTGCCGCCCGACACCGTCACCGTCGTCGCGCCGTTGTCGATGACGTTCGTGTACGTGCCGTCGGCCATCCCGGTCGTGAAGGTGTAAGTCGCCGCCGACGAACCGTTGTTCAGCGCGATGTAGCCGCCGGTGCCCCTGCCGAAGCCGATCACGCTCGACGACTTCGTCGACCAGTTGGACACCGCCTCCGAACCCACCGCGTTGTGCCACTTCACCATGCCGGTGATCGCGGTGTCGCGTTGCAGGCAGTACCAGCCGCTGGAGCAGTTGGTGTCGGTGACGAAGCCGTTGGAGTTCGGCGGGGCCTGGTCGGAGGACGACCATTCGAAGCCGGAGTAGATCGTCGGGGTCGCCCATTTGTAGGCGAGCTCGAAGACGTTGGCGAGGCGATAGGTGTCGCCGTCCTTGTAGCTCATGTGCAGGCCGTTGCGCTCGGTGTCGTGGTTGGTCACGAAGGACACCGAGTTGGCGGGGGTCAGCACACCCGACGACGACAGCGACTCAAGGTCGCTCACATTGCCCTGGAACGCCGACTTCAACTTGCTCGCGTATGTGAAGTCCAGGACGTCGCCGGTCGAGTAGTAGTCGCTCGCCGCCGGCGTCGAACCCGGGTACACCTCCTGGAAGATGTACGGCGTTCCGCCCGACGCCGTGGTGCTCAGCTTCGACCAGATCGCGTTCAGATCCGTGACCGGGATGTGCTTGGCCGCGTCGATGCGGAAGCCGTCCACGCCCAGTGCGATCTGCTTGTTGAGGAAGGCGGCGATGCCGGAGCGGATGTCGTCGTCCTCGGTCTCCAGGTCGGGCAGGCCCAGGAGTTCGCAGTTCTGGATCTCGGTGAGGTTGGACCAGTCGTCGATGATCAGGTCGGAGTCGGAGCACTCCGTGGACGTGTGGAAGTCGTCCGGATCCCAGTCGGCGGTGTCGTACTTGTTGGTGAGCGTCGTGCCGTTGTAGCCGGTGCCGGTCTGGGCGGCGGTGTGGTTGATCACCGCGTCCGTGTATACCTTCAGGCCCGCGTCGTGGCAGGCATCCACCATCGACGCGAACTGAGCCGCCGTACCGAAACGGCCGTTCAAGTCGTAGGAGTACGGCTGGTAGACGTCCCACCAGTAGTAGTTGGTCTGCTTCAACGACTCCGACGGCGGCGCGACCCACACCGCGCCGTAGCCGTTCGGGCCCAGGACGTCGGTGCACTCGCTCGCGACCGAATCCCAGTTGTACTCCCACAGGTTGGCGATCACATCGCCGGAGGTGGTGGCGTCCGCGTGGGCGGTGGCGGCGGGCAGGGCCATCGCGCCGGCCAGTGCGAGCGCGCCGGCGGCCGCGGCGGTCGCGGCGCGGCGCAGGACACCCGGCGGGTGGTGTCTGGTGGTCATATGCGGCTCCCGGAGCTGAAGTCGAGCGGACGTCAGGGATTCAACAAGTCGTGAGCGTGGGGTAGTTGAGAAGGGCACGTCAAGAGACCGTGTGAAAGTTCTTGCTGTGACTTTCAAGGCCCTTGCTGTAAAGCTTTCGTTAGCGGTACGTTCTCGCCGGCGCCGGGCAAAGACGCCTGGCCGTCACGCAAGGAGCCCCCACGTGATATCGAGATGGTCCGCAACCGCCAGTGCCGCGGCCACCGCGCTCGCCACCGCGGCCGCCGTCCTGGCCCCCACCGCCGCGTACGCCTCCCCGCCCGGCACCAAGGACGTCACCGCGGTGATGTTCGAGTGGAACTTCGCCTCGGTCGCCAAGGAGTGCACCAACACCCTCGGCCCCGCCGGCTACGGCTACGTCCAGGTCTCCCCGCCCGCCGAGCACATCCAGGGCTCGCAGTGGTGGACCTCCTACCAGCCCGTCAGCTACAAGATCGCCGGCCGGCTCGGTGACGCCACCGCCTTCCAGAACATGGTGACCATCTGTCACGCCGCCGGTGTGAAGGTCGTCGCCGACACCGTCATCAACCACATGTCCGCGGGCAGCGGCACCGGCACCGGCGGTTCGTCGTACACGAAGTACAACTACCCCGGCCTGTACTCCTCCTACGACTTCGACGACTGCACGGCGACGATCAGCGACTACACCAACCGCACCAACGTCCAGAACTGCGAACTCGTCGGCCTCGCCGACCTGGACACGGGCGAGGAGTACGTCCGCGCGACGATCGCCGGATACATGAACACCCTCCTCGGCTACGGCGTCGACGGCTTCCGCATCGACGCGGCCAAGCACATCCCGGCGACCGACCTCGCCAACATCAAGTCGCGTCTGTCCAACACCTCCGTCTACTGGAAGCAGGAGGTCATCTACGGCAGTGGAGAGGCCGTCCAGCCCACCGAGTACACGGGCAACGGGGATGTGCAGGAGTTCCGTTACGCGTACGACCTCAAGCGCGTCTTCAACAACGAGAACCTCGCCTACCTCACCAACTACGGTGAAGGCTGGGGCTACATGAGCAGCTCGGTCGCCGGTGTCTTCGTCGACAACCACGACACCGAGCGCAACGGCTCCACCCTCAACTACAAGGACGGTGCCAACTACACCCTGGCGAACGTCTTCATGCTCGCCTACCCGTACGGCGCCCCGGACATCAACTCCGGCTACGAGTGGTCCGACTCGGACGCCGGCCCGCCCAACGGCGGTACGGTCAACGCCTGTTGGTCGGACGGCTGGAAGTGCCAGCACGCCTGGCCGGAGATCCTCCGCATGGTCGCCTTCCGCAACGCCACGCGCGGCGAGTCGGTCACCAACTGGTGGGACAACGGCGCCGACGCCATCGCCTTCGGCCGCGGCAGCAAGGGCTACGTCACCATCAACCACGAGTCGAGCAGCCTGAGTCGGACCTACCAGACCTCCCTCGCGGCGGGCACGTACTGCAACGTGCAGAACAACACGACGGTGACCGTGAACTCCAGCGGCCAGTTCACCGCCACCCTGAGCTCCAACACCGCCCTGGCGATCTACGCCGGCAAGTCGAGCTGCTGAGCCACCACCCTCCGGCCCTCCCCGTGACCGCGCGTCGCCCCATCAGGCGGCGCGCGGCCGTATGGAGACGTACTGAAACTTCTTACCGGTTCTTTCAGGACTCTTGCTGTAAGCCTTACGGCGGCGATACGGTCGCGCGGGGTCGGACCCACGAGAGCCGCGATCGCAAGGAGTCCCCTTCAGTGATACCGAGATGGCCGGTGCCGTCGAGGCACCGTAAAGCCCATGCCGCACGGATCGCCGCGGTCACCGTGACCGCGCTGGCCGCAGCGCTCGTCCAGCCCCTCGCGGCCCGGGCCGACACCCCGCCCGCACCCCCGTCCGACGCGAAGCTCGCCGCCGAGCCCGCCCGGCACGACGACACCCGCGAGCAGTTCTACTTCGTGCTGCCGGACCGCTTCGCCAACGGCGACACCGCCAACGACGAGGGCGGGCTCACGGGTTCGCGCCTGAGCACCGGCTACGACCCCACCGACAAGGGCTTCTACCAGGGCGGCGACCTCAAGGGCCTGACCAAGCGCCTCGACTACATCAAGGGCCTGGGCACCACCTCCATCTGGATGGCCCCGATCTTCAAGAACCAGCCCGTGCAGGGGACGGGGAGCAACGCCTCCGCCGGCTACCACGGTTACTGGATCACCGACTTCACCCAGGTCGACCCGCACTTCGGCACCAACAAGGACCTGGAGACCCTCATCTCCAAGGCCCACGCCAAGGGCATGAAGGTCTTCTTCGACGTCATCACCAACCACACCGCCGATGTCGTCGACTATGAGGAGAAGTCCTACGACTACCTGTCCAAGGGTGCGTTCCCGTACCTGACCAAGGACGGCGAGCCCTTCGACGACGCCGACTACGCGGACGGGACATCCGACTTCCCCGCCGTCGACGCCGACACCTTCCCGCGCACGCCGACCGCCACGGCCGCGGGCACGAACGTCAAGGTCCCGTCGTGGCTCAACGACACGACGATGTACCACAACCGCGGCGACTCGACCTTCGCCGGCGAGAACTCCACCTACGGCGACTTCTCCGGCCTCGACGACCTGTGGACCGAGCGTCCCGAGGTCGTCAGCGGCATGGAGAAGATCTACCAGCGGTGGGTCAGGGACTTCGGCATCGACGGCTTCCGGATCGACACGGTGAAGCACGTCAACATGGAGTTCTGGACCCAGTGGGCCACGGCCCTCGACGCGTACGCGGCCAAGCAGGGCCGTGACGACTTCTTCATGTTCGGCGAGGTCTACTCCGCCGACACGTCGATCACTTCGCCGTACGTCACCCAGGGCCGCCTGGATGCCACGCTCGACTTCCCCTTCCAGGAGGCGGCCCGCCAGTACGCCTCCCAGGGCGGCAGTGCACAGCAGCTCGCGTCCGTATTCGGCGACGATTACAAGTACACGACCGACAAGGCGAACGCGTACGAGCAGGTCACCTTCCTCGGCAACCACGACATGGGCCGCATCGGGTACTTCCTCAACCAGGACAACCCTGACGCGACCGACGCCGAACTCCTCGCCAAGGACGAGTTCGCCAACGAGCTGATGTTCCTCAGCCGCGGCAACCCCGTCGTCTACTACGGCGACGAACAGGGCTTCACCGGCTCCGGCGGCGACAAGGACGCCCGCCAGACGATGTTCGCCTCCGAGGTCTCCGACTACCTCGACGACGACGAACTCGGCACCGACCGCACCCACGCCGCCGACGCCTACGACACAAGTGCACCGCTCTACAAGCAGATCAGTGCTCTCGCCAAGCTCCGCAAGGCCAACCCGGCCCTCACCGACGGCGTCCAGACCGAGCGCTACGCGGCCGACGGCGCCGGCGTCTACGCCTTCTCCCGCACGAGCACCGGCAAGGACAGGACCGAGTACGTCGTCGCCTTCAACAACGCCGACGAGGCGAAGACGGCCACCTTCGCGACCGGCTCGGCGAGCACCGACTTCCAGGGGATCTACGGCACTTCGGCCGCCGTCACCTCCAACGCCGACAAGAAGATCACCGTCACCGTCCCGGCCGGCTCCGCGATCGTCCTCAAGGCCACGGCCCCCCTCGGCAAGCCGGCCACCAAGCCGACCCTCACCCTCAAGGCCCCCGCCACCGGCGCCACCGGCACCGTCGAGCTCACCGCGGACGTCGACGGCGGACAGCTCAACCGCGTCGTCTTCGCCGCCCAGACCGGCAACGGCAAGTGGCAGACCCTCGGTTCCGCCGACCACGCCCCCTACAAGGTCACCCAGACCATCTCGGCGGATGTGGCGACCGGAACAGCCCTGCGCTACAAGGCCGTTGTCATCGACTCGGCAGGCCGGACCGCGGGCGCCACCGCCGAGAGCACCACCGGCACCCCGCCCGCCGAAGAGGTCCCCACCGCCTCCTCGCGCGACTACGCGATCGTCCACTACAAGCGCACCGACGGCGACTACGACGACTGGGGCGTGTACGCCTGGGGCGACCTCGCCGACGGCGAGTCGACGACCTGGCCGGACAGTCACCCCTTCATCGGCCGTGACGCGTACGGTGCCTTCGCCTACGTCAAGCTGAAGGCGGGCGCCTCCAACGTCGGGTTCCTCGTCATCGACAAGGACGGCAACAAGGACGTCTCCGCCGACCGCTCCATCGACGTCACCAAGACCGGCGAGGTCTGGGTCGAGCAGGGCAAGGAGGACGTCCTCACCGAGAAGCCCACGGCCGACTACCCGGACCAGGACAAGACCAAGGCGGTCGTCCACTACCACCGCGCCGACGGTGACTACGACGGCTGGGGCCTCCACGTCTGGACGGGCGCCGCGAACCCCACCGACTGGTCGAACCCCCTCCAGCCGGTGAAGACTGACGCCTATGGCGCGGTCTTCGAGGTACCGCTCACCGACGGTGCCACCAGCCTCAGTTACATCATCCACAACGGCGACGAGAAGGACCTTCCAGCCGACCAGTCCCTCGACCTCGCCGCCAGCGGCCACGAGGTGTGGCTCTTGAACGGCCAGGAGGACTACCTGCTGCCGCAGCCCGCGGGCAGCGCGGCCGCCCTCGACCTGACCACGTCCAAGGCGGTCTGGATCGACCGGAACACGGTCGCCTGGAACGGCTCCGACGCCGCCGCCTCCACCCAGCTGCTCTACTCCGCCGACGGCTCGATCGCGGTGCAGGACGGCACGCTGACGAGTGACGACGAGCGCTGGCTGCGGCTGTCCAAGACCAGCCTCACCGACGCCCAGAAGGCCAAGTTCCCGCATCTCAAGGACTACACGGCCTGGACCGTCGACCCCCGTGACCGCGACCGCGTCCGCGAGGCCCTCACCGGCCAGCTCGTCGCCTCCCAACGGGCCGCGAACGGCGCGGTGTTGGCGGCGACGGGCGTCCAGATCGCGGGCGTACTCGACGACGTGTACGGCGCTGCGACGAAGGCGGATCTCGGGCCGACGTTCCGCAACGGCCGTCCCACGCTGGCCGTTTGGGCGCCCACTGCTCAGTCGGTAAAGCTGGAACTCGACGGATCCACCGTCACCATGAAGAGGAACGACACCACCGGCGTCTGGTCCGTCAGCGGCCCCAAGTCCTGGAAGAACAAGCCCTACCGGTACGTCGTGAAGGTGTGGGCGCCGACCGTCCAGCTGGTCGTCACCAACAAGGTCACCGACCCCTACTCGGTCGCCCTCACCGCGAACTCCGAGCGCAGCCTCGTCGTCGACCTCGACGACAAGTCCCTTGCCCCCAGCGGCTGGTCGACCTACACCAAGCCCGAGGCGGCGGCGCTGAAGGACGCCCAGATCCAGGAACTGCACATCCGGGACTTCTCCGTCGGGGACGAGACGGCCGACAACCCCGGCACCTATCTCGCCTTCACCGACAAGACCAGCGACGGCTCGAAGCACCTCAAGCAGCTTGCGAAGTCCGGTACTTCATACGTCCATCTCCTCCCCGCCTTCGACATCGCCACCATCCCCGAGAAGAAGTCCGACCAGGCGACCACCGACTGCGACCTCGCCTCCTACGCCGCCGACTCCGACCAGCAGCAGGAGTGCGTCGCCGCGATCGCCGCACAGGACGCCTACAACTGGGGCTACGACCCCTACCACTACACGGTCCCCGAGGGCTCCTACGCCACCGACCCGGACGGCAGCGGTCGTACCGTCGAATTCCGGAAAATGGTCAAGTCGCTCAACGAGGACGGCCTCAGGGTCGTCATGGACGTGGTCTACAACCACACCGCGGCGAGCGGCCAGGCCGACACGTCCGTGCTCGACAAGGTCGTACCGGGCTACTACCAGCGGCTGCTGGCCGACGGGTCCGTCGCGAACAGCACCTGCTGCGCCAACACCGCCACCGAGAACGCCATGATGGGCAAGCTGGTCGTCGACTCGGTCGTCACCTGGGCCAAGGAGTACAAGGTCGACGGCTTCCGCTTCGACCTGATGGGCCACCACCCGAAGGCCAACATCCTGGCGGTCAGGAAGGCTCTGGACGAGCTGACCCTCGCCAAGGACGGCGTCGACGGCAAGAAGATCATCCTCTACGGCGAGGGCTGGAACTTCGGCGAGGTCGCCGACGACGCCCGCTTCGTGCAGGCCACGCAGCAGAACATGGCGGGCACCGGCGTCGCGACCTTCTCCGACCGTGCCCGGGACGCCGTACGCGGCGGCGGCCCCTTCGACGAGGACCCCGGCGTCCAGGGCTTCGCGTCCGGGCTCTACACCGACCCCAACTCCTCGACCAGCAACGGGAGTACGGCCGAGCAGAAGGCCCGTCTCCTGCACTACCAGGACCTGATCAAGGTGGGCCTGTCCGGCAACCTCAGGGCGTTCACCTTCACCGACACCGACGGCAAGGAGGTCACCGGCGCCGAGGTCGACTACAACGGCTCGCCCGCCGGCTACGCGGACGCGCCCGGCGACGCCCTCGCCTACGCCGACGCCCACGACAACGAGTCACTCTTCGACGCGCTGACGTACAAGCTGCCCGCCGGCACCTCCGCGTCCGACCGGGCCCGTATGCAGGTCCTCGCCATGGCCACGGCCACCCTCTCGCAGGGCCCGTCCCTCTCCCAGGCCGGCACCGACCTGCTGCGCTCCAAGTCCCTGGACCGCAACTCCTACGACAGCGGCGACTGGTTCAACGCCATCAACTGGAACTGCGCCGACGGCAACGGCTTCGCACGCGGACTGCCGATGGCGGCCGACAACGCCTCCAAGTGGTCATATGCCAAGCCCCTGTTGAGCACGGTCAAGGTCGGCTGCGCGCAGATCGAGGGCGCCTCCGCCGCGTACCAGGATCTGCTGAAGATCCGTACGACGGAGAGCGTCTTCTCCCTCGGCACGGCGGACCAGGTGCAGTCGAAGCTCTCCTTCCCGCTGTCCGGGAAGAACGAGACACCCGGCGTGATCACCATGGAGCTCGGTGATCTCGTGATCGTGTTCAACGCGACGCCTGAGCGGCAGGAGCAGACCGTCGCCGCCCTGGCCGGGAAGGGATTCCGGCTGCACCCGGTGCAGTCGGCGGGTGCGGACGCCACTGTCAGGTCCTCCGCGTACGAAATGGAATCGGGTACGTTCGCCGTTCCCGGCCGGACTGTGGCGGTATTCACCCGGTCCGCCTGATACAGGCATTACTCTCGTGGGGCAGACCCGAACCCCGGTCTGCCCCACCGGCGTGTCCAAGGACGGACAGATGGACGTCAATGGCAAGCGGACAGGCACGACCGTGATGGTCGTGGACGACGTGCAGGCCAGCCGGTACGCCATGGGCAGCGTGCTGAGCCGTGCCGGGCACCGGGTCGTCCCGGTCGCCAGTGGCCGTGAGGCTCTCGCCGAACTCGACGTACGACTGCTCAAAGGCACCCTGCCGGACGTGGCACTCGTCGACGTGGGCCTGCCGGACATGAGTGGGTTCGACCTGTGCCGCCTGTTCAGGGAACGGCCGCACACCGCCGGGCTGCCCGTCGTGCACTTCTCGGCCGCCGCCGTACCCCCGGCCGACTGCTGCCAGGGGTTGGCCGCCGGATCCGAGGCCTATCTGAAGATGCCCGCCGAGCCCCTGGAGATCGAGGCGGTGGTCCGGGCCGCCGTACGCAACGCCCGCCTGCGGGCCGACGACCGGGCACTGGTGCGACGGCTCACGCTGCTGTCGGAGATGATCGTCACCATTCAGGCGGCGCGCACCCTGCAGGAGCTCACCGACGCGGCCGCCGAAAGCGTCTCTCGCGTCACCGGCACCACCGCCGCCGTCTTCGTCGTCGACCAGGACGACCAGCCCTACCGCGGCCTGTCCCGGGACCGTATTCCCGTCGCCCTTCCGGACCGGAGTGCCGACCTTGCCGTGGCCGCCCTGCTGCGGCGGCTCACCCGGAGCCAGGCCGGCGTGCAGCTCACCACGGTGCCCGCGCCGCTGTGGCCCACCGGGTTCTTCCGGCCGGGCGTGGAGCAGGACGCCCGGCTGGCGCTGGTTCTCACGCAGGACAGCGGCGCGCCGGTGTGCCTGGCCGCTCCCGCGCGCGGGATGCGCCGGGTGGGCCTGGAGGGCGAGGCACTGCTGGCCCAGCTCGCCCAGGCCACCGCGCTCGCCGCCGAGCCGCTGCTCATGTACCAGGTCGAGCGGCATGTCGCCCTCACCCTCCAGCACAGCTTCCTGCCCCGCCCCGACCGGCTGCCCGAGCTGCCCGGCATCGACGTCGTGGTCCGCTATGTACCCGCGTCCCGGAAGGCCGAGATCGGCGGCGACTTCTACGCCGCGCTGCGCACCCGCGACGGCATGCTCACCGCGGTCGGCGACGTCGTCGGGCACTCGCTGGACGCGGCCACCGTCATGGTCGAGATCCGGCACGCGCTGCGCGCCCACGCCGTGCAGGAGAGCGATCCGGCCGTGCTCGCCGAGCACCTCGACCGGATGCTCCAGCACTACCACCCCGAGGTCACGGCAACCGTCTGCCTGGTCCTGATCGACCCCGCCACCGGGCGCACCCGCATAGCCAACGCGGGCCACATACCGCCGCTGATCATCCGCGACACCGGCAGCGCCGACTACGCCAAGGCCGCGGGACCGCTGCTCGGCGTGGGCCTGCCCCACCCGCCGCCCACCGAGCTGTTCCTCGACCCCACCGACCGCCTCCTCATGGTCACCGACGGCCTGATCGAGACCCGGGGCACGGACCTCGCGGCCTCGATGGAACACCTCCGCGCGGCCGCCTCCGGCTCCCTGCCCGGCCTGGACGCCCTGTGCGACACGCTCCTCTCCTCCTTCGGTCACGAACGCGAGGACGACATCGCGATGCTGGCGCTGCAGCTCACGAACTAGGGTGGGTCCTGTTGACCTAGAACTAGGAGTGCTCATGCCGCAGATCACCGTCGACTACTCCGCGGCCCTCACCGAGGGCTTCGACCGGCGTGGGTTCGCGCTGGCCGTGCACGAATCGGTGGTGGAGATCGCGGCCGCGAAGTACGAGGCATGCAAGACGCAGTTCCGGGCCACCGAGGACACGACGGTGGGGCGGGACGAGGTCGGCCACGCGATCGTCCACGTCACCCTCGGTCTGCTCGCCGGCCGCACCGACGAGACCAAGGCCCGACTCACGGAAGCCGTACTGGAGTTGCTGCGGCAATACGTGAAGTCCGGCGACGGACTCGCGCTCCACGCGTCCGCCGAGGTACGCGAACTCGACCCGTCCTACCGGAAGTTCGACGCGTAGCCCCGAGAGGGTCTACGTCGTCGGTGGGGTCGCCAGTGCGAGCAGTCGGACGACGAGGTCGGTGAACGGCCCGTCGCCCGGCTCGCCCTTGAGTGACTTGCGCAGCAGCGCGGCCAACTCCTCGTCGTGCGAGGCGCTCACCGCGGCCAGCGCCGCGAAGTCGTGCACGAGCTGCACCTCCAGCTCGACGCGCGGAATCCGCCGTCCGTCCAGCCAGATCAGCGCCGTCGACTCGACGAGCGAGATCCACGACCGGATCACCAACTCCAGCCGGGCGGGCGGGTCTTCGACCTTCATGTGCGAGAGCATCTGGACGTACGCGGCCTGCCGCACCGCTTCGACCAACGCGTTGGTCCTCGACAATGCCGCGGCCCTTGAGCGGACTCCGTCCACGGGGGCCGCTGGACCGCCCCGCATCAACGCCGAGAAACCGGGCCCGTGATCGTCCACGAAGTCGAAGAACCGGCGCATGACCCGCAGCAGCCGCGACCCCAGCGACCCCTCCTCGGGCACGACGAAACGCTCCGCCAGATCATCCGCGGCGCGCTGCAACGCCGCCTCGTACAGGCTGAGTTTGCCGGGGAAGTAGTGGTAGACCAACGGCCGCGAGATGCCCGCGGCCGCGGCTATCTCGTCGATGGAGACCTCGTCGGGCGAGCGGCTGCTGAACAGTTCGAGGGCGACGCCGATCAACTGCTGACGCCGTTCCTCGACTCCCATTCTTCGGCGTACCCCGGTACTCATGCGAACACCTTACCGATCGGATCCGGACCGGAACGGGCCTGTCCGGCCAGGGGTGTTCACAAGTGGCGCCTACCGCAGACCGCTGATCGACCGACCGTCCTCCAACGTCCCCTTCAGCCCGGCCTGTACCCCCTGCTTGGTCTTCACGGCCAGCAGGTTGCCCTGGGCGGATCCGCCGACCCCGCCGGTCGCGTTGATCGAGGACGTGTCCTTGCTGCCGGCGGCCAGCAGGTACCAGGAACCCGTCGCCGACTTCCACAGCACCCCGGCCAGCACATGCGGGTCGCGGGAGCCGCACGACGGCACGTTCTCGGCCTTCGCCGCCACCGCCCCGTACGTCCCGCCCGGCGTGTGGAACTGCGCCAGTACGCGTGTGCCGCCGCCCCGCCAGGTCTCGGCCCGCGTGCACACCCACTGGGCCGAGCCGCTCGCGTCGGGCAGTGACTGCTGGGCGTACTCCCAGGCGTTCACCGAGCGCACGCCCTGTGAGCGCACGGCGGCGAGCGAGCAGGCGTACGGCGACCAGGTGCGCAGCGCCTCGGCTCCGGACGCCTCGCGGGTGGAGCCGGGCCGGCCGGTGGTGAGGTGGGCGGGGACCAGTTCGGCGAGGTCCGTCATCAGGCGGGTGCCGGAGTCGTCGGTCAGCTGGAGCACGTTCCAGGAGGTGCACGAGCCGGTCGTCGTGGCGGGGCTGGCCAGCGGTGTGGTGATGCCGTCGGTGAGATCGAGGTCCATCGCCTGGGACCCCGGCTTCATCAGGTCCCGCGCCGCGACCTTCGTCACCCAAGGGGCCGTCAGATAGCGGACGTTGCCGTCGGCGCGGTCCAGGACGATCGCGTTCGCCTCGGAGCCTTCGGCGCCGTCGACCCGCGCGAAGTCGAGCGCGGCCCCCTTGGCGCTGCCCTTGGGCTCGGCGTAGCGGGCGATGCGCAGACCGTCGTAGAGGATCACCACGCGCGCGTTGCCGACGTCGCCCGCGTAGAGGAGTTGGGGTGGGCCGGCCGGGCCGCCGGAGAAGGTGCCGGGGGTCGCGGAGACCTGGACGGTCTCGCCGGGGCGGGCCCAGACGGCGAGGGCGCGGCGCAGGAGGGCCGTGTCGCCGGTGAGGGTGCCGCGCGCGGGCCAGACGGAGAAGTCGGTGCGGGCCGAGCTCTGCCAGGCGGTCGGGGCGACCCGGGTCAACTTGCCGGGGTCCAGGGCGGCTTCGGCGGCCGGGTTCTGCGCGTAGCGGGGCGCCGCGGCGCCGTCCGGGCCCCATCCGCCGCCGGGCATGGCGAGCAGCGCACCGCACACCGCGACGGCCGCCCCGGCGGCGAGCGCGGCCTTCGCGTGCTGACGGCGCCGCATCAGGTCGGTGGGCCGGGCGTGCAGCGAACAGGGGTCGAACTCGGGGGAGTCGAGCAGGGTGTACTTGGCTTCGACTCCGTCGGCGTCCTGCAGCGCCGCGTCAGGGGCTTCGACGCCGGCGGCGGACAGCACCTTCAGTACGGCAGGGTCCGGGAGCTTCTCCAGACCGCGCAGCATATAGGCGGCTCGGGCCGGCCCCGACAGGGCGGACAGCCGCTGGTCCAGGGCGAGTTCGTCGGCGCCGCCCGAGCGGGGGAAGAGCCGCAGACCCCACACCTGGGGGAGCAGCGGCGGCAGTTGGGACCGCTTGGGCCACGCCTTGCGCTTCAGCGGCAGGCCCGCCTCCAGCGCTTTACGCACGACCTGGAGGCGCACGAAGTTGTACCCCGGGTCGCCGTCCCGGCCGGTCGACTGTGCCGGGATCACGGACGCGGTCTTGCGTCCTCTGGGCAGCGCGCGCTGGGTGAGGGCGTGGGCGGTCAGGACGCGCCGGTTGCGGCCGAGGCTCGGCGGGAGCACCAGGTAGGCGATCCGGACGAGCCGCGGATAGTGCTCGACGAGCGCGGCCTCGGCCTGCTCGACGTCGATGACCGGGCCGGCGGAAGCGGAGGGGGCGGGGCGCGGGGCGACATCCTGTGACTGCACGTTCAGCAAAACGAGCGAATCAGTGGTTGGTCACCGCCACCCGGGGGACTCAGTCCTCCGGCTCCACCAGCAGCCGCGCGTAGTTGGCCATCGACCGCTGGTAGCGCGGCAGATGGGGTGCCAGGGCGCCGAGGACCAGGGAAAGACCCTCGCGGTCCCGGCCGAGGCTGGACAGGCACAGCGCCAGGCACGCGCGTACGGCGTCGTCCAACTCGTCGGACGGGGCGTCCAGTTCGGGCGTGAGCAGCTTGACGCCCTCCTCCGCGAGCCCCATGTTCCGCAGCGAGCTGGACAGCTGGATCTTGGCCCGGCGGCCCTTGTAGCTGTCGTACTCGCTGAGCCCGAGCTCCAGCGCCTCCCGGTACAGCGGCACGGCCTTGTCCGAGTGGCCCGTCGAGTCCCAGGCGGAGGCCTGCTCGAACGGGCCGAGCGGGCTGTCCTTGGGCAGTTCGGCGACGAGCGCGTCGATCACGGCGCGGAAGTCGCCCGCGTCCTCTTCGGCGTAGTGGGCGAAGGCGGCCCAGGCCCCGGCCACACGCGCTTCCCAGTTTCGGTTCACAGGGGTCACTTTCGCACGCATGTGCCTACAGTGACGGCAAAATTGAGCGCACCGGGCGCCCCGCCCGTATCGAAGGGGAGGAGTCCCCGCCGGGGCTCTTCGCGGCATGCGTCTGCTCCATGCCGCCGCACGGGACCGGAGGAACAGATGAGGTTGACCCGACCGAAGCTCGCGCTGACCGGCGCGGCCGCGGTGCTGGCACTGGCGGGCTGCGGATCCGGTGGTGACACGA
Organism: Streptomyces sp. JLBG701; assembly: GCF_058544905.1. Lineage (NCBI taxonomy): Bacteria > Bacillati > Actinomycetota > Actinomycetes > Kitasatosporales > Streptomycetaceae > Streptomyces > Streptomyces sp. JLBG701. The sequence continues at coordinate 3,245,566 of NZ_CM178588.1, read as the reverse complement.
AGACCGCCGCGGTGCCGGAGACGGCCACCGGCAGCCTGGAGCACCTGGCCGCCGAGGTGAAGTGCACGCCGAACATCCAGATCGACGCCGACGAACTCCGCCAGGCGGTGTGCAAGAAGGCCGGCAACACCACCGACAAGTTCATCCTCGCGACCTTCGCCACCGACCGCGGCCAGCGCGAGTGGATCAACGGGGCGAAGGACTACGGCGGTTACTACCTCGTCGGCCGCAAGTGGGTTGCCGTCGGCCCGGAGAAGACGGTCACGACGCTGCGCTCCACGCTCGGCGGGACCATGGAGGAGGGATCCGAGCACATGAACGGCCACTCCACCCACGAGGGCTGACCGCGTAGGACGTAGGACCGGGGCAAACGAAAGCCGGCGGTGGGAAATCCCACCGCCGGCTTCCTACTGGGTCAGGACTACTGGCAGTCCTGGCCGCTGTTGATGCAGCTGACCACCTGGTTCATCGTGTTCTCGTCGAAGAAGTTGATGAAGTCGTTGTGGTCGGTGATCGCCTTGTGCAGCTGGTCCGGGAAGGAGTCCACCGCGTAGGCGTTGATGACCTGCCCGTTCTGGATCTGCGGGGCGGGAACGTCGTAGACCATCCGGACCTGGAGCTGGGGGATGGCCACGAAGTTGTTCGCGCAGGTGCCGTCCGCCTGCACGAAGGCCACGTGCGTGCGGTGGTTGGCACTGTCGATGTTCTGACCGTCCCAGCAGCTCTGGAAGTTGGTCGTCCGCACCACGCTGCTGCCCTCGGGGCAGATCGGGAGCTTGTCGTGCAGCTGGACCTTGTCCTCGAAGCCGGTGCAGCTCCAGTTGGCGTTGGCGTTCGCGTTGCCGTTGACGAAGGCCTTGGCGTCACCGGTGATGATGCGCAGGGCCTGCGGCATCGCGACGACATCGCTCGTCTTGTTACCGACGAACTTCAGCGTTACGTCGCTGACCTGCTGGATCGTGCCGACGTTGCCGTCCTGGCCACCACCGGGCGCGTTCGCGTCGATGTCGTTCTGGCCGTCCTGCACACGCAGCACCGGCCAGAAGTACGAGGACCTGTCGCCCTGGTTCTGGCAGGTGGTGTCGCCGTTCGCCAGGTCCTGGTCGCTCGCGAAAGCGTTGTTGGCCTGGTTGCCGACGTAGTCGTGCTGGTGCTGCGCACCGTTGCTGACACCCGGAGCGACGATCACGTTGTCCGAGTTGCGGTTCTCGTTCTCGTTGGTGCCGCAGTCCGTGGTGAAGGTACCGGTGGAACCGCTGTCACCGTTCGCGGGAAGCCCGTTCGCGCCGACGCCCAGCTGCGCGTTGGCCTGGACCTGGGTGATGTCCACGAAGTCGGCCGCCGCCGGGCCGTTGCCGGCCTGACCGCCGTTGCCCTGATCCTGGCCCTGGTCCTGACCGTCGTCCTGGCCCTGATCCTGGCCGTCGTTGTTCTGGTCCTGGTCCTGACCGTCGTTGTTCTGGTCCTGACCGTTGCCGTCGTTCGTGTCCGGCTGCTCGGCCGGTACGCCCTGGCACTGGGCGAGCTGGTCCAGTCCCTGCGGAGACTTGCCGCCGGCCCGCTTGATGTTGATGGCGATCCGGTCGAGCGTGGCCGTCCGCTTGGACTTCAGCGGGCTGAGGATGGCGTTGTCGACGTAACTGGCGTCCCCTGCCTGGGCTTGGCGGGTACTCGCGAGACGCGTGTAGGCATCCGTGACCTGCCTGTCGAGCAGCGCGACCTCCTTCGCGACTCCCCGGCGCGCGCTCCTCGGAATCTTCGTCAGCTTCTGGCCGACGTCGGGGCAGTTGATCGTCGCGATCTGGGCGGCCGTGGCCTTGGTCTGGTTCTGAGCCGTGTTCGACTCGTGCGCCGAAGCGTAGAAGTTCGCCCAGATCAGCCCGCCCCCACCGAGCGCTAGGGCCGCCGACGCGGCTATGGCTTTGGTGGCCATCGACGAGCGGCGTTTACGTGTGTTGCGTCCCATGGAACTCCTCTGACTTCCTTTTTCGGGGGCTATCGAGGCGCCCGACAGGAGTGAAGCGGCTCCATCAGATACGGCTGTCGTCCCACGGGTGTTCAGCTGTCTCAGAGATTGATGAGAGGTTCGTACGACAATTCCGCCCCAACTGCCAAGGAAATACCAGGAGTTGTTGATCCCCTACCGCAAGTGTGCGGGCGGGGTGGGGATTCGGCGTGGTTTCAGCGATCCTGGTCCAGATAGGCGAGTACCGCCAGGACGCGACGGTTGTCGTCGTCCGAGACCTCCAGGCCCAGTTTGGCGAAGATGTTGGAGGTGTGCTTGGCAATCGCCCGTTCCGTCACCACGAGCTGCCCGGTGATCGCCGCGTTCGACCGCCCCTGCGCCATCAGCTCCAGCACCTCGACCTCACGCGGCGTGTGCCGCCCGGGCGGCCGTCCGTCACCCGTCTGGCGCGTGAGCACCAGGGCGAACCCCTCCAGGGGCTTGAAGACCAGCACGGCCGGGAATAGCGCGGTGACGAACCCCGCCGTCATGTCGACCGGCAGCCAGCGCAGATCCCGCCAGGTCGCCGGGTCGCGCAGCATGCCGACCGTGCGCGTCCACGGACTGGCGCCCTTGGGGACCGGCCGGTACGCCGACGGGATCCGCACCCCGCACCAACGGGCCGCCAGGGTCCGGCGCCGGTCCGTGAACGCCCGTACACCGGTCAGCACCCAGGGTGTGGGGACGACGCCCACCCCGACCGGAATGAGTGCGATGGACAGGACGGAGAGAACGAAGCAGGCAGCCGCCCCCGGCAGCGTCACCAGCGCCAGCCCGAGCCCCCGCACCGCCGCCAGGCCTGTTCCCCGGCCCACGCGAGACCGCTGCCGCACTTCGTGTCTGTGGTCATGGCGCCAGTCCCGCCGAGGGCGAGGCGGGGGTCACGGGGTCTGGACGGTCGCTCAGGGGGTGGTGCCGGCTACACCCCCGTACGAGCCGAGGGGACCGTCAACGTCCCGTCGGCGGCGCGTACTTGTACCCGACGCGCCGGACCGTCTGGATCGTCTGCCGGTACTGGGTGCCCAGCTTGCGGCGCAGCCGGGCGATGTGGACGTCGACGGTACGGCCGTCGCCCACGTGCCCGTAGCCCCACACGGTGGTGACCAACTGGTCACGCGTGTGCACCCGGTTGGGGTACGCGACCAGGTGGGCCAGCAGCTCGAACTCCAGGTAGGTGAGGTCGAGTTCCCGCCCGTCCACCGCGGCGGTGCGCTCCACGGTGTCGACGCGGACGAGCGGATCGTCCGCGCCGCTGTCCGGCTCCGGCTGGTCCGGCACCGCCACCGGGAGGAACGACGGCTGATGGTCGGCCGGTACGAGCACCAGGTAGCCGATCATCGGCGGCTGGCCGGGGAGCGTGGGCAGGGTGTGCTGGGGAGCGGGCAGCCAGGTGGCGCCCGGCGGCAGGAACTCCGAGACGTCGACCACCTCGTCCCGGTCGACGGCGCGCAGTCGGTGCCGCGAACCGTTCGAGGACGTGGCGGCGGAGGAGGCAGGGGCGGTGGAGAGTGAACGAGTGGTCGCCATGAGAGGTCAGCTCTTTCGCGCGAGAGGTTCGTCGGGGGACGTACGTCGTGCGCTGGCCGAAGGCCGAGGTGTACGGCTTTAGAGGGCCGGCGCGTTCATCGCGCGACAACACACCCGGTCGAAGTCGTGGTGCTGGCGGGAAGGCCAGAAGGGCTCCAGGTCATGGCGACCCGTCGCGGTGTCCTTCTGGAAGCTGGCCATGTGGTCCATTGAAGCAGACGAAGGGGCAGGACAGGGAGCCTCCTCTCACTGCTTGGACGATTCCTTGACGCGAAGTCGAGGAACGGGAAGTCGATGAACGCGAAGAGGGCGCCCACCACGACGGTGGACGCCCTCTCGGTCAGGCAGTGGGCCGGATCAGACCTGGCCGGCCTTCTCCAGGGCGGAGCAGCAGGTGTCCACGATCAGGCGGGTCACCAGGTACGGGTCGACGTTGGCGTTCGGACGGCGGTCCTCGATGTAACCCTTGCCGTCCTTCTCGACCTGCCACGGGATACGGACCGAGGCGCCACGGTTGGAGACGCCGTACGAGTACTCGTTCCACGGGGCGGTCTCGTGCAGACCGGTCAGACGGTCGTCGATGCCGGCGCCGTAGTGCTTGACGTGGTCGAGCGGCTTGGAGCCCTCACCGAGCGACTCGCACGCGGTGATGATCGCGTCGTAGCCCTCGCGCATCGCCTTCGTGGAGAAGTTGGTGTGCGCACCGGCGCCGTTCCAGTCGCCCTTCACCGGCTTCGGGTCCAGCGTCGCGGAGACACCGAAGTCCTCGGCGGTGCGGTAGAGCAGCCAGCGGGCGACCCACAGGTGGTCGGAGACCTCCAGCGGGGAGACCGGGCCGACCTGGAACTCCCACTGGCCGGGCATGACCTCGGCGTTGATGCCGGAGATGGCGAGACCGGCCTTGAGGCAGTTCTCCAGGTGGGCCTCGACGATCTCGCGACCGAAGATCTCGTCGGCGCCGACACCGCAGTAGTAGCCGCCCTGGGGGGCCGGGAAGCCGCCCTCGGGGAAGCCGAGCGGACGGGAGCCGTCGAAGAAGGTGTACTCCTGCTCGATGCCGAAGATCGGCTCCTGCGCGGCGAACTTCGCGGCGACCTCGGTCAGCGCGGCACGGGTGTTGGACTCGTGCGGCGTCATGTCGATCTCGAGGACCTCGCACAGGACGAGGATGTCGTCGCCACCGCGGATCGGGTCCGGGCAGGAGAAGACCGGCTTGAGCACGCGGTCCGAGGAGTGCCCCTCGGCCTGGTTCGTGGAGGACCCGTCGAAGCCCCAGATCGGCAGCTCGGCGCCCTTGGCGTCGTCGGCCATAATCTTCGTCTTGGAACGGAGCTTGGCCGTCGGCTGGGTGCCGTCGATCCAGATGTACTCAGCCTTGAAGGTCACGGGCCACATCCTTCGGGGGTGGGTCTAGGCGCACTTGCGGGTGCTGCGGCGCTGCGGCACTGAGGCGCCGCTCTTGTTGCCCGCGAGCCTGTCAACAGGCGATTTCCCGATCATTGCTCGAATGTGAACCCCGTGTTACCTGCTGGTCTTGTGTCCGAATTCACGCTGTGAAGCGGCGCGCGCGAGGGAGAGGGCCACTCTCGGAGGGCCCGTCCCACAGCTCGTATGCGATGGGGTTGAGGAGGCGGGGGAGGGGTACGAGCGGCTTCAGTCGCGCCCTGCCCACGCCCGCACGGGTACGCCGTCTGTTCCTCCTCGACCCGGCCCGTGCTTCACCGGATCAAGACGGCGTACCTCCTGTGCGCGCTCGCGTGCCCTGGACGTGCCGGTCCTGCTGCTCTTGGCCGAGAACAGCAGGACTCATGACACGTACGAGGTGGCGAAACCGCCGCCTCAGCGATTTCCTGGCCGCTTGAGCATCACCCCACCTTCTCGATCAGCGCCCGGCGGATCAGGAACTTGCCGGGCTCGCGGACCTGTTCGAAGGCCGCGTTGTTGAGCAGAGCGCAGCTGCCGGAGACCGAAGTGACCTTCACCGTGATGGACTTGTTGTTGTCCAGGTTGGTGACCTTCAGCGTCGTTCCGGCCGGGAACTGGTTGCTGGACGCGGCAGGGGCACCGCCCTCGCCGGACAGGGTGATCGTCGAGCCGTTGCAGACCTGCCGGGCGGAGGTCGCGGCACCGCCGCCCGCCGAAGCGGTCTGGGTCGGCTTGGCCGCCTGGGCCGGAGGTGTGGTCTTCGCCGGAGTCGTGGTCTGGGAGCCCTGAGCCGACTCCCCAACCACGCACCCCGACGCCTGCTGCTGGACCTTGATCTGTGCGATGACCGCCTCGCGGTTCGCGATCCGCGCCGCGGACTGGGCGTCGGGGGCGGCCCGTTGGTCGGCGATGAACTTCTGGTTGTTGCCGAGGGCGGTGGCGAGTCCCTGGCATACGGTCGAATCCGCGGCGGACTGTGCGGCGTTCGAGGTGCTCGCCATGACGAAGGCACCGCCTCCCGCCACCGCCGCGGCGCTGACCAGCAGCGCCACCTTCTTCCGCGTGCTGAGAGTTCTCCTACGCGACATGCGCGGCTCCTGTGAGGTCGGGGGAGCGTACGCAGCTAGGTACGAGATGCCGAACAACGTTACTCAGCGGTTACAGGAGTCACCGAAGTAACGTACGTCACACGCCGGTGTCCTCGTGCTTCACGACCCTGTCGTTGAAGTACTGAAGCAGGCTCTCGGTCTCCTCGGTGAGCTCCGCCTCGCCGGTCTCGGAGCCGTCGCCCCACTGCCCGTTGGCGAACACCACCGACCGCACGGTCGCGAGCCGCCGGAACACGCCCGCCGAACCGGGCGGCACCGTCGGCAGCCCCGCGCGCGGCGGCGGATCGAGCGAGACCACCTGATACGTCACCGGATCAGTGGACGCCATCCCGAACGCCAGCCACGCGTCCTCGGCCCGCCGGAAACTCACCACGGTCACCGTCACCTGCGAGCGCCGCTCGGCATCCGTGAACAGGGCCGACGTCAACCGGGCGCATCCCTCGCCCTGTTCGGCCAACGAGGCGAGCTCCGGGGACATGCCGCGGGCGCAGTCGGTGGTGGTGGCCACGTCGACGCGCTCGTACGTGGAGGTGCCCTTGCCGTCCTTGAGGTGGACCGTCTTCTCGCTCGCCGGGAACACCTGCTCGGGGCGTACGGCGGAGAGCGGGGTGACGGGGGTGGAGGCGGAGGTGGAGGGCGTCGTCGGGGCGGCCTCCGAGTCGCCGGCGTCGCCCACCGCCATCACCACGCCCACGGCGATGGCCGCGACGAGCACGATCCCCAGCGCGCCGCCGACTGTGAGCCCCGTGAGTCGCCTCCTGCGTATCCGCTCCTGCTCGGCCGCCCACTGGGCGTACGGGTCGGGTGTCCCGTAGGGGTCGGGCGGCCCGTACTGCATTCCTTGATCACCGAAGCTCATGGCCGCGGAGGGTAACAGCGTGGACGGCTCGAACTCCCGTCCGGCGACAAACCGTTGACTAACGGGACAGGGCATCCCGCACGGCCTCGTCGGTGCGGGCCACGATCGCCGTGCCGTCGTCCGCCGTGATGATCGGGCGCTGGATCAGCTTCGGGTGCTCGGCCAGCGCCTTGACCCACCGGGCGCGCGAAGTGTCGTCCCGCGCCCACTCCTTGAGGCCCAGCTCCTTGGCGGCGGCTTCCTGGGTGCGGGTGATGTCCCACGGTTCCAGGCCGAGACGGTCGAGTACGTCCCTGATCTCGTCCTCGCTCGGTACGTCCTCCAAATAGCGGCGGACGGTGTAGTCGGCGCCCTCCGCGTCGAGCAGGGTGAGGGCGCTGCGGCACTTCGAGCAGGCCGGGTTGATCCAGATCTCCATGCCGCCCACGGTAGCTCCACGGCCCCGAAAACTCGTTTTCCACGTGCGTCCCAGTGACCCCGAAAGCCCTTGTGGCCAGGGGCTTTTGTCAGTGGTGGGCGCTAAACTAGAAGCAGTGTTCGAGGGTGTCGCCGGGGGGTCCGGACGGCGCCCTGACCGCGACAGGAGGATGCCTGTGCCCGCTGCCGCATTCAAGCCGTTGCCCACCCAGTCGACCGCCAATCGGCCCGTCCTGCTCGACCTGCCGTACACGCCCGTGGAGAAGCGGCCGCTGCCGCCGGGGCGTCCGCGCGAGTGGTACGTCACGCACAACCGTCGCCTCAAGGCCATGCGGTTGGCGATCGCCCTGCTCGACTCGGGCGTCTACATGCCGAACCAGGCGCGCAACGAGACGATTCGGAGTACCGCGGAACTTATCGGCGTCCATCCGCCGTCGGACACGACGTGCCACATGGTGCGGGCGCTGATGCGGTACGCGCGCTAGCTGTGGCGCCGGGTGCCCTTCGTTTTTTGGGCGCCCGGCGCTGGTGCTCGCGTCACTGGGGGCGGCGCCCCCAGACCCCCGCTTCGGCCCTGAACGGGCCTTGTCCTCAAACGCCGGACGGGCTGAAATGCCCTGACCGGCGTCGAGAGGCGCACCCCTACCTCACCGCACCAACTCCTTCTCCACCGGCGTCCGAAACCGTGGCGTCACCCGTGTCGCGCCCAGCCACCCCCGCAACCGCTCCGCCTCCACCCCGATCGCCGTCTCCGCCTCCCGGCCCACCCCGTCCGTGTCGAGGATGCGCCACACCACCTCGCCGTCCGCCCGCTGGGCCCAGCCGCCCACCACTCGGCCGTTCCACCACACGGTCGGCCCGATGTTGCCGCTGTAGTCGAACAGCGGGGGGCGCAGTTTCGGGGGCAGGTACCAGTCCCGTTGCTGCCAGCCCATCGCCGTCGGATCCAGGCCGGGCAACAGCGCGGCCCATGGCTCGGCGGGCCCCGCCACCGGGTCGACGTCGTCGGCGACGACGTACCCCGTGCCCTCGTCCAGGGACACAGCCCGCGCCCCGATGGCGGACAGCGCCCGGCGGACGTCCGTCACCCGCCAGCCGGTCCACCACTTCAGGTCGGCCTCGGTGGCCGGCCCGCATGTGGTGAGCCAGCGGCGCAGCAGGTCCGCCTGGGCCTCGGCCGCGTCCAGTTCGGGATGTTCGGGTGCCACCGCCCACCGGAACTGCGTGGAGGTCCACGAGCCGAGCGGTCGGCCCCGGACCACCTTTCCCTCCACGCCAAGTACCTTCAGCAGCCGCGTCGAGACGGTGTGGATCCCCTCGTAGCTCTTCCCGGCCGCGTACACGAACTGTTGCCGCAACCTCGGCTCGTCCTCGGCGAGTTCCGTCGCCGTCGCCTGCCCGCGCCGGGCCAGCGCGGCCAGTGCCGACTCCTCGACCTCCTTCAGCCAGGCCGCGTCCGGCGCGCCCGCCTTCGCCATGTCCTTGAGCAGCGAGGCCCGCTCGCGCGCGGCGACGGTGAGGCCCGTCGACGCGTGGACGACCGCGGTGAGGCCGGCCGGGAAAGCGAAGACCGTGTGCCGCATGCCGTGCATACGGACCAGGGTTCTGTCCTCGTACAGCGCCCGCTCGGTCTCCGGCACCGTCTTCGCCGGTTCCCTGAGCCGTGCGCCCAGCGCCAGGTACACCGTCGTGGGGTCGCTGCCGTGCAGGGCGACCAGGGAGTCGGCCACCTCCTCCGGACTCCCCGCCCGCGCCTCCCCGGCCAGCCGGTGCCGCAGCGCGAGCCGCGCCCGCCGCTCCGCCACCCCGATGAACCGCTCCCCGTCAGCCACACCCATGCCGGCCTCCACCCGTCACATCCGTGAGTGCATCCTTGCGGACGCCACTGACAATCGGACGCGACCGCCCACCGGACCCCGCCCTCACCGCGATGCCGTACCCGGCGTGCGCGCTGCCCCTGCCCGTCCTTCACCCGGCCTCCGACCGCCCACCGGACTGCGCCCTCACCGCGATGCCGTGCCCGGCGTGCGCACCACCCCCACCCGCCCTTCACCCGGCCCCCGACCGCCCACCGGACCCCGCCCTCACCCGGTTGCCGTCCCCGGCATGCGCACCACCCCGCATCCGCTCTTCAATGCGAACAAACACAGGAGGTGCGGACGACCGGAGGCGGCATGCAGAGGCGCGGCAGATGACCACCCCCGCCGACCGGGGCGAGCGCGGCAGGGCCGCCCGCAAACGTGTCTCCCGTTCCGCGCACGCCGCGTGGATCCCGCCCGTGGACCGGGCCGACCCCGTGGCCGTACTGGAGCGCCAGGGCCGGGACCGGCTGCCCGAGCTGTTGCCGATCCGGTACGGGCGGATGGCCGCCTCCCCCTTCGCCTTCCTGCGCGGGGCCGCCGCCGTGATGGCCGCCGACCTGGCCTCCGCGCCGCACACAGCGCTCACCGTCCAGCTCTGCGGCGACGCCCATCTCCTCAACTTCGGGCTGTACGCCTCCCCGGAACGCGCGCTCCTCTTCGATCTCAACGACTTCGACGAGACGTTCCCCGGACCCTTCGAGTGGGACGTCAAACGGCTCGCCGCGAGTGTCGCCGTGGCCGCCCGCGAGAACGGTCACAGTGCCGCCAAGGAGCGGCTGGCCGCAGTCGAAGCGGCCGCCGCCTATCGCGCGGCCGTCCGCCGACTGGCCAGGCTCGGCGAGCTCGCCGTCTGGTACGAGCGGATCGACGCCGACAGCCTGCTGCCGCTTGTCCGCTCGGCCCGCCGCCGGCGCCGTGTCGAGTCCAGCCTCACCCGCGCCCGCCGCCGCACCAGCCTCCAGGCCGTCGGCAAACTGACGGAGGTCGTCGACGGCCGGCGCCGCCTCATCCAGGACCCGCCGCTCCTCGAACCCGCCGGCATCTCCGACATGGCCGCCCTGCGCAAGATCTTCAGCGACTACCGCTCCACCCTCTCCGACGAACGCCGCCTGCTCCTGGACCGCTACCGCTTCGTCGACGCCGCCCGCAAGGTCGTCGGCGTCGGCAGCGTCGGCAGCCGCTGCTTCATCGTGCTGCTCGCCGGGCGCGACGCGGACGACCCGCTGTTCCTGCAGATCAAGGAGGCGCGGAAGTCCGTACTGGAAGAACATCTCCCCAGCGGGCCCTACGACCATCCGGGGCACCGTGTCGTCGCAGGTCAGCGTCTGCTCCAGACCGCCAGCGACATCTTCCTCGGGTGGATGACCGGGCCGCAGGGGCGCGCCTTCTACTGGCGCCAGCTGCGCGACATGAAGGGCTCCGCCGACGTCGCCGGCATGAGCCCGGACGAGCTGCTGAGCTACGCCCGGCTGTGCGGGACCGCGCTGGCCCGCGCCCACGCCCGCTCGGGCGACCGCGTCGCGATCGCCGCCTACCTGGGCAGCTCCGACACCTTCGACCAGGCCGTCGCCGATTTCGCGGTCCACTACGCCGACCAGACCGCCGCCGACCACGCCGTTCTCGGCGCCGCGGTCGCGGCGGGGGTGGTGACGGCGGCGCCCGGTGTCTGACGGAGGGAACTGCCATACAAGGTCCGGGTGTTGGCGCCCTGTAAGGGGCGCGGGGAGCTGCGCGACCAGCCCCAACTGGCCGCCGTACGAGGCGATTTGGGGGATCACCTTTTAAAGGAGATGCACACCGAGTAACCGATTCCCTACGCTGGACACGCGTTGCGGAGCCGCTGACCACCGCTTTCAGCAGGACCGGCATCACCTTGCTGACTCGGCGCTACTCTCAGACGCACCGACGGACGGTCGCCCACCCCCAGCGCCCCGTCGGGGACACATGAACACCGCTCAGCCACCACCCACGCCCAACGGAGGCCCGTCATGGGCACCATCGTCATATCCGGGGCGGCCGTCCTGGTCGTCCTGGGATTCGGAAACCACATCTACTGGCTCGCAGCCGCCGCCGTGCTCTTCCTGTACATGCAGTACGGGCGAAGCTCGTCCTCGCCCTCGTCGGGCGGCGGGTCGGGGTCGGGGTCGGGGTCCTCAGGGTCCATGCCCATGGACTACCGCTCGTACCGCGATCGCCGTGACATGCAGGCCAAGTGGGAGCGCCGCTACCGCCGCGAGCGCCCCTTCCAGTCCCGCCGTCAGGAGAACGAGAAGAGCAACTGAGACCTCTGGCGGTAGCCCCCGGTCACAGGCCGGGGGCGCCCCAGAGCGGGAACCAGCGGCTCAGGTCCTGCTCGATGCGCAGATCGTCGGCCAGGGCCGCCTTCACCTGCAGTTCCAGTGCGTTGTCGCGCCGCTGTCCCGTGCCGGGCAGCGGCGCGAACGGGTAGAAGGCACCGCGCTTGTAGAGGTATACGAGTGCGAGGGAACGCCCGTCCTCGTCCTTGAATCCGGCCAGCGAGCACAGCAGTTGTGGCCCGAAGCCGTTGACCTCCATCGAACTGTTCACCGCGTGCAGGTCGTTGACCAGCTGCGGCAGCTGGTCGGGGGAGCGGCTGGAGACCAGCCAGGAGTAGCCGTAGTCGTCCCGGGTCAGCTCCACCGGGGGCCCGCTGCGGTCGGCGTCCGCGTCCAGCAGGGCCTGGACCTCGCGGTGCGTCTGCTCGAAGGCGCCGCCCTCGACCGTGGCGAAGCACACCGCGCCGCTTCCGGTCGGCCTGAACCCGGCCGCCGCCTCCAGCGTCACCGACGCCGACGGCAACGCGAACAGCTGGTCGAGATCAGGCGCGACCGGCTTCGTACGGCCGAGGATGATGTCCAGCAGCCCCATGCTCAGCCCGCCTTCCCCGGCTTGGCCGCCTCACCCAACTCGGCGGAGATCCGCCCCAGTTGTTCGATCCGCTGGTCCAGGCTCGGGTGGGTCGAGAAGAACCGGGCGATGCCGGGCTCCCGGCCGAGCGCCGGGGTGAAGTAGAAGGCGTTGAAGGCCTGCGCCGTCCGCAGGTCCTTGGTGGGGATCTTGGCGATGTCGCCCGACACCTTGGTCAGCGCGGACGCCAGCGCCGAGGGCCGCCCGGTGAGCAGCGCCGCCGCCCGGTCCGCCGCCAGCTCCCGGTACCGGGACAGCGCCCTGATCAGCAGGAAACTGATCGCGTAGACAGCCGCCGAGACACCCATCACGGCCGCGAAGACCACGGCGGTGTTCTGGTCCCGGCGCCCGCCGCCGAACAGCTGCGAGTAGAAGGCGAACCGCACGACGAGCCCCGCGATCACCCCGAGGAACGACGCGATGGTGATCACGGCGACGTCCTTGTGGGCCACATGGGACAGCTCGTGCGCCAGCACACCCTCCAGCTCCGCCGGCTCCAGGCGTCGTAGCAGCCCGGTGGTCACGCAGACGACGGCGTGATCGGCGTTCCGCCCGGTCGCGAAGGCGTTCGGCATGTCCATATCGGACACGGCGACCACGGGCTTGGGCATGTCCGCCACGGCACACAGCCGGTCGATCACCCCGTGCAGCCCCGGATACTCCTCCCGCTCCACGACCCGCCCGCGCATCGCGAACAGCGCGACCCGGTCGGAGAACCAGTACTGCGCACCCAGGAACGCCGCCGCGACCACCACGACCAGCACCCAGGACTTCAGCAGCACGATCAGCGCGGCGACAAAGGCCACGTACAGCAATCCGAGCAGAAAAAGTGTGACCGTCATCCGCACGGTCAGGCGCCGGTCACTCCGGAATCGGCTCTGCATCTGCATCACCCCGCAGTCAGGCACTCGTCCCACTGCCCAGTGTGCACCCGCCGCCGCCCATGAAGCGGTCCCGATCGGCCCTAGGAGCAGCAAAAGGTCCCTGTGAATCCAGGGCTGCTAAAAGGGCGCCCGGAAGTTCGCGTACCCAAGGAGCACGATGATCGCGGCGACGCTCCCGAGCACGACGACCGTCGATATCCACGACGACCGACGCGGTGCGCTCGGTTCGGGGTCGGCGCGGAACGGCTGAGGCTCGGGCGGGTTCTCTTTCCAGCGGGCGGAGAGCATCCGGGCCCGGGCCGAGGGCTCCTTGTGTTCGGCCCCGTCCGCCCACCTGATGTCGAACTCCCGCTCCTCGTCGTCCCGTTCGGACATCCCCGTAACCCCCGTCAGCACTCTCGAACAGTCGTGCCCGACACCATACGACGGCGCCCCCGCCCTGAGAAACAGGAACGGGGGCGCCGTCGAAGGGCCTACGGGCCTACGGGCCTACGGGTCGATCACACGTCGTAGTACAGCTCAAACTCGTGCGGGTGCGGACGCAGCTGGAGCGGGGCGATCTCGTTGGTGCGCTTGTAGTCGATCCACGTCTCGATCAGGTCGGACGTGAAGACGTCGCCCGCGAGCAGGAACTCGTGGTCGGACTCGAGGCGGTCGAGGACGGCCGGGAGGGAGGTCGGGACCTGGGCGACGCCCGCATGCTCCTCGGGGGCCAGCTCGTAGAGGTCCTTGTCGATCGGCTCGGCCGGCTCGATCTTGTTCTTGATGCCGTCCAGGCCCGCGAGCAGCAGGGCGGAGAACGCCAGGTACGGGTTGCCGGAGGAGTCGGGCGCGCGGAACTCGACGCGCTTGGCCTTCGGGTTGGAGCCCGTGATCGGGATACGCATCGCGGCGGAGCGGTTGCGCTGCGAGTACACCAGGTTGACCGGCGCCTCGAAGCCCGGGACCAGGCGGTGGTAGGAGTTCACCGTCGGGTTGGTGAAGGCGAGCAGCGACGGGGCGTGCTTGAGGATGCCGCCGATGTAGTAGCGGGCGGTGTCCGACAGACCCGCGTAGCCGGCCTCGTCGTAGAAGAGCGGGGAGCCGCCCTGCCACAGCGACTGGTGGACGTGCATGCCCGAGCCGTTGTCACCGAAGATCGGCTTCGGCATGAAGGTCGCGGTCTTGCCGTTGCGCCAGGCGACGTTCTTCACGATGTACTTGAAGAGCTGGAGGTCGTCGGCCGCGGCGAGCAGCGTGTTGAACTTGTAGTTGATCTCGGCCTGGCCGGCGGTGCCCACCTCGTGGTGCTGACGCTCGACCTGGAGGCCGGACGCGGCCAGCTCCAGGGAGATCTCGGCACGCAGGTCGGCGAAGTGGTCGACCGGCGGGGTCGGGAAGTAGCCACCCTTGTAGCGGACCTTGTAACCGCGGTTGTCCTCCAGCGCACCGGTGTTCCAGGCGCCCGCCTCGGAGTCGATGTGGTAGAAGGCCTCGTTCGACTTGGTGTCGAAGCGCACGCTGTCGAACACGTAGAACTCGGCCTCGGGGCCGAAGTACGCGGTGTCGGCGATACCGGTGGAGGCGAGGTAGGCCTCGGCCTTCTTCGCCACGTTGCGCGGGTCACGGGAGTACTGCTCGCCCGTGATCGGGTCGTGGATGAAGAAGTTGATGTTGACCGTCTTGTCGCGGCGGAAGGGGTCCACGCGCGCGGTCGACAGGTCGGCGCGCAGCGCCATGTCGGACTCGTGGATGGCCTGGAAGCCGCGGATCGAGGAGCCGTCGAAGGCGAGTTCCTCGTCCGGGTCGAAGGCCGTCGCCGGCAGCGTGAAGTGCTGCATCACACCCGGCAGGTCGCAGAAGCGGACATCGACGAACTTGACGTCCTCGTCCGCGATGAACTTCTTGGCCTCGTCGGCGTTCTGGAACATCCAGCTCCTCCTACTCCCGGCCGTCCGTGCCGGGGTGGTAGTTCGTTCGTGCGGCCAGTGCGGTGGCACACGTTGACCACGACCATAGGGACGCGTGATTTCTCTGGCATGACCCATTTGTTTCGTGCAAGTTAACCGGGCCGGTCTCCACCCTAGCCCTGTCGCACCCCGCCGTCCCCCGGGCATATGAGGGCGCAGTACCGTGGACGGGTGGACAACAGGCAAGCAATCGGATCGTGGCTTTCCGGCCCGCGCGCGGCCGCCGAAGAGGCCGGTGCCGACTTCGGCTACCGCGGTGAGCAGCTCGGTCTGCCCGAGGAGGGGCCCGGCTCGATCGCCCGCCCCGGCCGCCGCCTCGGCGCCCTCGCCGTCGACTGGGCCCTGTGCCTGTTGATCGCATACGGGCTGATCACTGACGGCTACGACCAGGCGACCGGCAACTGGGCCCTGCTCGTCTTCTTCGTCCTGGGCGCCCTCACCGTCGGCACCGTCGGCTTCACCCCGGGTAAGCGCCTCTTCGGCCTCCGGGTCGTCGCCCTGGACACCGGCCGGGTGAACCCCCTGCGCGCCCTGCTGCGCACGACCCTCCTCTGCATCGCCGTCCCCGCCCTCATCTGGGACCGCGACGGGCGGGGCCTCCACGACCGGCTGGCGCGCACGGTCGAGGTGCGGATCTAGAAGAAGTCGTACGACGAAGGGGGGCGCCCGGAGCCATCTGGGCGCCCCCCTTGTGATGCTCCCTTGTGACGCCGGGCCGGCGCGCTCATGCCGTCCGGCGAGATGGAGCCCCGTGGCCGGCGGCTGGCGGCTGGCGGTGAGTGGAAGTACATCAGCGGGGTGCACGCCGACTTCTCCATCGCGGACGGCTGGTTCACCGTGGGGATGCGCGGGACCGGCAGCGACACCCTGCTCCTCTCCGACGTCTTCGTGCCCGAGCACCGGACCCTGGCTCGGTCGGCGGTCCATGCCGGCCGGGCACCCGCGTCGGACGCGCGCTGCCACATCGTCTCGATTTCCCCGGGTCTGCGACTTCACCGATTGACACTCCTGCGCGCCGAGAGGCGACGAGGGCTGCCCACCTGGGTGATCAGCGGTGGCGAGCCGGAACACCCGCTCATAGCTTCGGCATATGACCAAACGACAGATGGCTTACCTCGCATGCACCGCGGCTGTCGTGGCGTCGGGGCTAGGTGCCGCCCCGTCGGCCGCCAACCTGACGGTGCACCGGGTAAAACCCGGCGAATCAATCCAGAACGCTGTGAACTCTGCGAAACCGGGGGACATCATTGTCCTCTCCCCCGGCACCTACCACGAGAGCGTCCGCATCACTGTGTCGGACCTGACCCTGCAGGGCTCTGGCGGCCAATCCACCGTCATCGTGCCTGGCGTGGCCTCCGCCGACGGAACGTGCGCCAAGGCCGGCAACGGCATCTGCGTGACCGGGACGGACAGCAATCCCGTCGCACGCGTCACCGTACGCTCACTGACTCTCAGAGGCTTCGCCAAGAACGGCCTGTGGGCGTCGGGGACCGATCGGCTGACGGTCCAGGGAGTGACCTCCGAGAAGAACGGTCAGTGGGGCTTCGCCCAGGAGAGATCCGTCCGCGGGGTGTTCCGCCACAACGTCGCCGAGGACAACGGCGACGCCGGCCTGATCCTGTCCAACACGGTCGACACCGAGGAGGGGGCCCGGGACGCGGAGGGGACGGTGGTCAGTCACAACCGTCTGCTCGGCAACCGGGTCGGCGTCACGGTAAGGCGTATGCGAAACCTGACCGTCGATCACAACGAAGCAACCGGCAACTGCACCGCGGTGTTCGTCGTGGGTGACGAGAACAAGCCGCGCACCGGAGCGCTGAGCGTGCGCCGGAACTACGTCCACGACAACAACAAGAACTGTCCCAAGACCGCCCGTCTGCCCTTCCTGCAGGGCTCGGGGATTGTCCTCACCGGCACCGAGGACATGCTGGTGGCGGAGAACCGGGTCGAGGACAACGTGGGCACATCCCCTCTGTCGGGCGGCATCGTGCTGTTCAAGAGCTTCGTAGGTGCCCTCAACCAGCGCAATGAGATCCGCGACAACGTGGTGCTGCGCAACAGCCCGGCCGATCTGGCCAACCGGGACACCGGCGAGGGCAACACATTCCACGACAACACGTGCGCGGTCTCCGAGCCCGCCGGGATGTGCTGACCGGTCCGCGCCCCCCCACATCCAGCACGACAGCAGAAGCGAGGCAATGGATGACGACCGTTGATCCGGCTCCCCCGCCGCCCATGCGGCTGCGGGAGCTCGTTTTCGGGGCGGCATGTGCCGCCGCCGTACGCGCGGCCGCCCGCCTGGGTGTGCCGGACGCCCTGGAAGACACACCCATGACCGTGGAGGACCTGGCGGCGGCGGTGAAGTCCCAGCCGCGGACACTGCGGCGGCTGTTGCGCGCACTGTCCTGCCAGGGGGTCTTCACGGAGCACCCCGACGGCACCTTCGCGCATACGGAGATGTCCCGGCTCCTGCGCGAGGACGATCCGCACAGCCTGCGGTACATCGCACTCTGGTGCACCGAGCCGTGGACGTGGAACGTGTGGCCGAAGCTCGACGAGGCGGTGCGCTCCGGCCGCAACGTCTTCGAGGATGTGTACGAGAGGGAGTTCTTCGCGTATCTCAACGAAGAGGCCCCCGAGTCCGCGTACGTGTTCAACCGGGCCATGACGACGTCCAGCGAGCAGTCGGCGCGGGACATCGCGAACCTTCTCGATCTGCGAGAGGTGTCCTCGGTGGCGGACATCGGGGGCGGTCAAGGGCAGGTCGTGGCCAGTCTGCTGGAGAAACACCCCGGGATGCACGGCACACTGCTCGACCTGCCGGGGGTGGTGGACAACGCCGATCCGCGCCTGCGAGACGGAGGCGCGCTGGCCGCGCGGGTCCGTATCGTGGCCGGAGACTGCCGCGAGGACATCCCCGTTCAGGCGGACGTGTACATCATCAAGAACATCCTGGAGTGGGACGACGACAGCACCCGTAGGGCGCTGGCGAACGTCCGGAAGGCGGCGCGGCCCGGTGGCGGTGCCAGAGTCATCGTCATCGAGAACCTCGTGGACGACACCCCGTCGATGAGGTTCACGACGGCCATGGACCTGCTGCTGCTCCTCAATGTCGGCGGCGCGAAGCACACCCGGCAGAGCATGGTCGAGCGACTGACGGACGCGGGTCTGGTCATCGGCGAGATCCGCCCGGTCAACGCGTATCTCCACGCCTTCGAGTGCACCATCCCCGACTGACATCTCTCCCCGGCCGACCCGGAGAAACCCGAGGCCGCCCGCTCCGCGACAGACGCGGAGCGGGCGGCCTCGGGTTTCTCCGGGCGCTCGCTCAGGAGCCGGCGTCCCGCTCCCAGCGGTAGAAGCAGTGCGCCATGGCGTCCTTGGGGCTGCGCCACGTCTGGGGGTCGTACGCGCTGACGTACGCCGACAGTTTCTCGCTGACGCTCCGGAACTCGGGGTGCCCGGCCACCTTCGCGATGGCGGGCGCCGGGTCCTGTTCGGCTTCGATGAGGTGCAGGTACACGTCGCCGAACTGGAAGAGGCTGCGCCGGGTGACGCCGACCAGGTGCGGGAGTTCACCCCGATCGGAGGCGGCGAACACGTCGG
This sequence comes from Streptomyces sp. JLBG701, assembly GCF_058544905.1. Lineage (NCBI taxonomy): Bacteria > Bacillati > Actinomycetota > Actinomycetes > Kitasatosporales > Streptomycetaceae > Streptomyces > Streptomyces sp. JLBG701. The sequence continues at coordinate 3,226,995 of NZ_CM178588.1, read as the reverse complement.
CGATGGCCGACGCCGAATTGGGCGCCATGCGGGCGACGAGCAGGGCGTGGTGCATCGAGTGTCCTTCCTGAGCCGGCGATCAGCCGGGCATGACGGGCGCGTTCCGGCGGTCGCGGGCGACCTGCTCGATCCGGTCCCGGATGAGGGCCATCTGCGTGCGGGAGTTGCGGTTGATGTTGTCCGTCATCCAGGCGTCGTCGACCGGAGCGTCGGGCTTCATCGCGAAGTCCTGCACCCAGCGCATGTGGATGCCGCCCGGCATCTCCGTGTACTCCCACAGGATGTTCATGTGCGCGAAGGGTCCCGTCTCGACGCGGCGGGCCCGGACGGTCCGCTGGCCGCGGTCCACGATCCGTTCCGAGACCCAGCTCCAGACCTTCCCGGACTCGTCCGGGTGCATGGTCAGGCGGAAGGTCGTCGTGTCCCCGTCGCGGGAGAGCACCTCGACGGACGCGTACTCGCTGAAGAGCTGCGGCCAGTGCTCGATGTCGTTGGTCATGTCCCAGACGAGGTCGAGAGGGGCGTCGATGGTGATGCTGTTCTCGGTGTGTCCTGCCACTTCAGGCTCCAGCCTTGAGGGTGCTGTTGACGAGGTCGAGGAACTCACGGGGCGTCTTGCAGCGCTCCGCGTCGGGGGGAAGCGGTCGGCTGTACCGGTTCTCCAACTCGCCGACGATGCCGAGCAGGCCGAGCGAGTCGAGGCCGAGGGAGCCGAAGGGGGTATCCGCCGCCTGCTCGAGCGCATGGGGGTCGACGGTGACTCCGGCCTTCTTCATCAGCGTGGCCAGTTCGTCGAAGGTCACTTCGGTGGTGATCATGCGTGTGTTCTCCTTCCCGCCCGGTCCTACCGGGCGGAGTCGCCGCCGCGGCGCACTACCAGCGCCGCGTTGGAGCCCATGAGTCCCCTGCCGAGGACCAGGGCCGTGCGCAGCTCGGCGGGGCGAGCGCGAGACATCACCAGGTCGAGGTCGTGGCAGATGTCGAACACGTTGGGGGTGGGGGGTACCTGGCCGTGTTCCATGGCGAGCACCGCGGCCGCGGTGTCCAGCACGGGCGCCGCGCAGTAGGCCCGGCCCATTCCGGATTTGGGTGCCGTGACGGGTACGCGGGTACCGTGCGCTCCCAGGGCGTCGGCGATGGCCAGCGCTTCGGCGCGGTCCGCCTCCGGTACGCCCAGGGCGTCGGCGAACACGACGTCGATCTCCTCCGGGGCGCAGTCGGCCTCGTCGAGGGCGCCACGGATCGCGTGGGCGAGCCCCTCCCTGGACCGCTCCCAGCGGGAGGCGCCGGTGAACGTGGCGGCATGTCCGGCCACGATGGCCCGGATGGCCGTTCCGCGGTCGCGGGCGCGGGTCTCGTCCTCCAGAAGGAGCATGGCGCCGCCCTCCGCGGGCACGAAGCCGCAGGCTCCCGCGGTGAAGGGGCGGTAGGCGCGGTCGGGGTCGTCGACGGTGCTGAGCTCGGGGTATCCGAGCTGGCAGACCATCGAGTAGGGGGCGAGGGGCGCCTCCGTGGCACCGACGACGACCGCGCCGGCGTCGCCGCGCTGTACAGCTCGGGCGGCGTGCGCGATGGCGTCCAGGCCGCCCGCCTCGTCGCTCGCGACCACTCCGCACGGTCCCTTGAAGCCGCTCCGGATGGAGATCTGGCCGGTGCTGGCGGCATAGAACCAGGCGATGGACTGGTACGGGCCGACGAACCGGGATCCCTGGCCCCACAGCTTCTGAAGTTCCCGCTGCCCGAACTCGCCGCCTCCGGACCCGGCAGCGGTGACCACGCCGATCGAGTGCGGCTCCGCGGGGTCACCGCTGCCGAGGCCGGCGTCGTCGAGGGCGAGTGCGGCCGCGGCCATGGCGAAGTGGCTGAACCGGTCGGTCTGGGCCAGGAAACGCTCCTCGATGAGTGCCGAGGCGTCGAAGGCCCGGACCTCGCCCGCGACGCGGAGCGGCAGGTGCTCGCACCCCTCGCGGGTGATCCGGTCCAGCACGCCGAGGCCTTCCCTGACGGACTTCCAGTACGCGTCGACACGTACTGCGTTGGGCGCGATCACACCGATCCCGGTGACGGCCGCGCGCCGGGGGCGCTGAGTGCTCATCGTGTCCTCCCACCCGGCCCGGTCAGGAGCACCGCGGACTGGAAGCCGCCGAATCCACTGCCGACGGAGAGCACGTTCTTCAGCTTCCGCGGGCGTGCGGTGCGCGGCACGTAGTCCAGATCGCACTCGGGGTCGGGGGTCTCGTAGTTCGCCGTCGGCGGCACCACCTGGTGCTTCAGGGCAAGGACGCAGGCAACCACCTCGATCGCGCCGATCGCGCCGAGTGAATGCCCCACCATGGATTTGATGGAGCTCATGGGCGTGTCGTAGGCGTGGGGGCCCAGGGACCGCTTCACCGCGGCGGTCTCGTGCCGGTCGTTCTGTCTGGTCCCCGAGCCGTGCGCGTTGACGTAGTCGATCTGCGAGGCGTCGAGGCGGGCATGATCGAGCGTGGTGTCGATTGCCCGGGCCATCTCCAGCCCCTCGCTGGTCAGACCGGTCATGTGGTAGGCGTTGCCGTAGGTGGCGTAGCCGCTGATCTCGCAGTACACGTGCGCGCCGCGGGCACGGGCGTGCTCGTATTCCTCCAGGACGAGCACGGCAGCGCCTTCGCCCATCACGAAGCCGTTGCGGTGGGCGTCGAAGGGCCGGGAGGCGTGTTCGGGGTCGTCGTTCGTGGGTGACGTCGCCTTGATGGCGTCGAAGCAGGCCATGGTGATCGGTGATATCGGCGAGTCCGAGGCCCCGGCGATGCAGACGTCGGCCCGGCCCTCCTGGATGGTGTGGAAGGCGTAGCCGACCGCGTCGAGTCCGGAAGTGCAGCCGGTGGAGACGGTCTGCACCGGGCCGTGGGAACCGAACTGCTCGGCGACGACCGAGGCGAGCGTGCTGGGCGAGAACGCCATGTGCAGTTTCGGGTCGGCCGCGCGGTGGTCCACGTCCCACCGCCGCCCTCCCTCGCTGACCAGGACGTAGTCGTGTTCCAGACGGGTGGTGCCGCCGACGGCGCTGCCCAGGGAGACTCCGATGCGCCAGGGGTCTTCCCTGCCGGTGTCGAGTCCGGAGTCGCGTACGGCTTCTCCGGCGGCGACCACGGCGAACTGGATGTACCGGTCGGCGTGTTCGATCAGCTCCGGGTCCAGGCCGTGCGCGAGCGGGTCGAAGTCGCATTCGGCGGCTATGCGCGAGCGCAGGCCCGCCGGATCGAACAGCGTGATGCCGCGGGTAGCGGTACGGCCGCCTGCGAGGAGGTCCCAGAACGCTGTCGCCCCGATACCGCCCGGAGCGACCACACCGATACCGGTGACAGCCACCCGCCGGGTCACTTTATGGCCCCACTTCGCTCGGACGGCTGTCCGTGGTCCGGCGCAGACGGGGCCGGCCCGGCGGCGGCGCACTCGGGGCTGTGTACGGTGCCGTCGGTCACCTCCGTGTCCACGTGGCCGAGGCTCGGATGTGGGGCGAGCGGGCCCAGGTGGAAGACCATGCGGGCTTCCACGTCGCCGACGTTGCGGAAACGGTGCCGCATGTTGATCGGGATCAACAGGCCCTGATCGGGCTGGAGCGCGTACGTGTCGCCGTCCAGGTCCACCGCGAGCGCGCCTGTGACGACGTAGACGAACTCCTCGGAGTACGGGTGGTAGTGCTCGCCGATGCGCTCGCCGGGCTGAACGATGGCGAGGCCCATGAAGCCGCTGGTCGAACCCACCGTGGCGGGTGTGAGCATGGCCCGCAGGTCACCTCCGCGCCTGCGGTTGGGTTCCGTCTCGCTCAGGTCCACGATGCGTGGACGTTGTTTGATCATGGTTGATACCTCCGGGTGTGGCAGTGACGGCCGGGGGAACGGCCGCGGACTCCGCCGCGGTTGTCCGTCAGGAATCCGCCGAGCTGCGGTCGGTGATGGGCATCATGTCGGCGTGCGTCAGGAGCCGGTTGATGTTGCGGTCCGTCTTCAGGGAGCCCTCGACCCCGATCGCGGCACCATCGAGGAGGTGCTCGAGCTCCGCGCCGTTCTTGAGGCCGAGGGAGGCGACGGGGTCGGTGTCGAGTTCGCCCGTGATGTCGATGAGGCGCACCACGATGTCGTCGCGCTGGAAGACGGTGCTGCCGTACACCGGGCTGTTCGGGTCGTCCGCCGCGGCCTCGTCCTGTTGGGCGAGCAACCGGGCCATCTCCATCCCGCGGCCTGCCTTGGCCGGGTAGTACAGCGCGTGACGCCGCAGGTGACCGGGTTCCGGCCGACCGGACACCACATGGTGCACGGCCGGGAGCGCGGCCCGGGTGAAGAAGACCCGCGCCGAATCGGGGTCGGTCAGGTCCCGGTCCTGTTCCAGATACGGGTTGATGGCCTCCTCGACCGCCCGCACCTCGGGCTGGCGTGCGATGTGGCGCAGTGCCGCGAGGAGATCGCCCTGTACTTCCACGGCCCGCACGACGCGGTTGCCGTGCATGAAGAGCGAGGTGCGGCGCAGCCGCGTGGTGTCGTCGACCTGGGCCTGCGGGGACTTGTACCCGGCCAGGAGCTCCGCGACCTTCGATTCGGAGCCCGGTTTGACGGTGAAGGTGAGGGCGTGGCGTGCGACACCGTCGCCCACGCGGGCCGCCACCTGCATGTCCGCTTTCGCCGACTCCGGCGTGAGCGGCTGAGCAGGGCTCGTCTCGCGGAGGATGCTGTAGCGCATCGACCGGGTGTCCCGGACGCAGCTGTGCATCGGCTTGACGGTTTCCACGTGCTCTTCGCTGTTCACCCACGCGAGGAAGGGCGGGGCGCTCTCCCATTCACTGGTGATGAGCCACTGCGAGGGGTTCTCGATCGACTGGCAGAGCTGGTCACTGAGGTGACCGGGGACGGACGCGACCTGCTTGCGCATGTGCTCGTATGCGTCGAGGAATTGCTGTTGGGCCCCTTCGTACAGATCGAGCAGCAGGATCACCCGCAGCCTGGAGCCGTCGAACACCGACTGCGATATACGTCCCGAGATGGTCATCCGGCGCACCTCTCCTCTTCTTCACGGAAGGTCTGGAACGACCGCCGTGTCCGAAAGGCCGGGGTCGCCATGAGCCGATCGTGAACGGCAGCCCCGGTGTGCGCGAGCCCCGCAGGGCGGACGAGTGAACCGCGTGCCATCCGGGTGCCCCGAGTGCACGGAACGGTCCGTACGGGGGATGGGATCTGCATCCCATCCCCCGACTCGCGTCGCAGGTGCCGCTGGAGGCAAACAATGAACCAATCGGAAGAGGCCGACGAGGTCGGTCACCACACGCCCGTCCTCATCGTCGGTGGCTCTTTGGTGGGCCTGTCCACCTCCCTGTTCCTGGGGCGTCTCGGCGTGCCGCACACACTCGTCGAGCGCCACGCGGGCACCTCGATTCATCCACGCGGGCGCGGCAACAACGTGCGCACGATGGAGTTGTTCCGGGTGGCCGGGGTGCAGCGGCGCATCGAGGAGGCCGCGTCGGTCCTGGCGGACAATCACGGCATCCTGCAGACGCCGACCCTGGTGGGCGATGCCGGCGAGTGGCTGTTCAAGGAGATCGACCCCGGCGGCGGGCTCGCCCGCTTCAGCCCCGGCGGGTGGTGCCTGTGCAGCCAGAACGACCTCGAGCCGGTGCTGCTGGAGAGCGCTCGGGAGCTGGGCGGAGACCTGCGGTACTCCACGGAGCTGATGTCGTTTGAGCGGGACCCCGAGGGGGTGACCGCGCGGGTCAAGAGCCGGGACACGGGCGAGCACACCACCATTCGAGCGGACTACCTCGTCGCGGCGGACGGTCCGCGCAGCCCTATCCGCGAGCAGCTCGGCTTCGGGCAGAGCGGCCCGGGCGACCTGTTCCACAACGTGAGCGTCACCTTCACCTCCCGCGGCCTCGCGGACGTCGTCGGTGACCGGCGCTTCATCGTCTGTTACCTGACCAGCCCGGATGCCGATGGGGCCCTCCTGCCGGTCGACAACCGGGAGCGCTGGGTGTTCCACGCCCCCTGGCACCCCGAACACGGCGAGACGCTGGAGGAGTTCACCGACGAGCGGTGCACGGAACACATCCGGCGGGCCACGGGGGTGCCGGATCTCGATGTGCAGATCACCGGCAGAGCCGCCTGGCACGCCGCCGAGAGGGTCGCCGAACGGTACGCGGACGGCCGGGTGTTCCTGGCCGGTGACGCGGCCCATGAGATGTCCCCCACCGGGGCGTTCGGCTCCAACACCGGTATTCAGGACGCGCACAACCTCGCATGGAAGCTGGCCGCCGTGCTGGGCGGCTGGGCCGGCCCCGGTCTCCTGAAGTCGTACGACGCGGAGCGCCGGCCGGTCGCGGAGGCGACGAGTGCCCGCGCCTCGTCGCGATCGGTCGAGCACAGCCACCCCGGGTACACCCCCGGCCCCGGAGCCGGTGGGCCCGCGGGCAAGAAGGGCGGAATCCTCAACGTGGCACTGGGCTACCGCTATCCGCACGGCGCGGTCCTGGGTGCCGATCCGGCGATGCCGGTGGTGCCCGACGGCCTGCGATTGACGGGCGAGCCCGGGAGCCGGGCGCCCCACATGTGGCTGAACCGCGCCGGCACCCGGATCTCCACCCTCGACCTCTACGAACGGTCCCTGGTGCTCCTGAGCTCCGGGGGCGACGCCGGCGGTTGGCACACCGCGGCGACGGGCGTCGCGGAACGGCTGTCCGTGCCGCTCGACTCGTACCGGATCGGCAGCGGGCCCGACTCGGAGCTGTCCCCCGCGAGCGACATGGACTGGGCAGAGGTCCACGGCGTCACCGCAGACGGTGCGGTGCTGGTCCGCCCTGACGGGTTCGTCGCGTGGCGTTCCGAAGGACCGTCAGCGGATCCCGAAACGGCGTTGCGGGAGGCCCTCGCGGCGGTCCTGGACCGGGACTGACAACTCCACTCGCCGCCCTCGGAGCGACAGTTGCTTGGGTTGGCGGCGTACTCTGCCGGCAGGGCGCCGGGGACGATGCCTTCGTCCTCGGCGCCCTGCCCTGTTCTCGCCGGCTCCGCGGCTCGAGCTTGGCGGTCAAGTAGTTTACGGCGAGCGTGAGTTGCCCGAGCGGACTGCTCGCCCTTCGCAAGATTCCCCGGGAGTTGGTGGAGCGCCTGTTGCGGGCGCCCGAGCGCGGCACCCACCGTCCTGGACAGGACTGCTGAGGTGCTGTCAGGGGATTGGCGCCGTGCGCGCGCATCCATGTTGTGCGGCCCTGGCGCCCGTGAGCGGCCGGGCGCCGCTCGCGGGGCAGGCGTTCATCGGACTGTTCGTCAGCTCTCCTGTGGCACCTCTCAGGGACGGTGACACCTTCTCTGATACGGGCGGACAGTTGGAGCGTTTGAGGGAGGGCGTGCGCAGTCGGGTTGCGGCCGATCGGGTTGTACGCACAGCGCGGTGCGGGCCGGGGGGTGACTGCTGTTCCATGGCGAAATGCCTGGTCAGGGATCTCTGGCTCGTCCTGGGGGAGCGGTTGGACGCTGGAGTGGTGTGGTCGCGGGTGGGGCCGGGTGGGCGGCTCGAGTGGTGCGTAGGGCAGGTCTGGCTGACGGTGGATCACGTCGGGGCCGGGTCTCCCGAGCTGACAAAGTGTCAGCTGCCTGGCTGCGGCGGAAGGACTTCTACGATGCGCTCTGCCCGCATTCTCCTCGCTACCGCGACGGCTACGGCCGCTCTCGCGATCGCTGCTCCCGGCGCCTATGCCGCCATCGGGGGCGACTGGGACAACGGTGACTCTTCTTACAGCAAGGAGCAGGACAAGGACGAGCACGGCAAGCCGCACGGCGGCGTGCACACCGGTGGCGGCGCGCTGACCGCGATCAGCGGAGACGACTGGACCAAGGACGAGAGCAAGAAGGACGGCGAGAAGGGCAAGGACGAGCACGGCAAGCCGCACGGCGGCGTGCACACCGGTGGCGGCGCGCTGACCGCGATCAGCGGAGACGACTGGACCAAGGACGAGAGCAAGAAGGACGGCGAGAAGGGCAAGGACGAGCACGGCAAGCCGCACGGCGGCGTGCACACCGGTGGCGGCGCGCTGACCGCGGTCAGCGGAGACGACTGGACCAAGGACGGGAGCAAGAAGGACGGCGAGAAGGGCAAGGACTCCTGGAGCTCCGAGCACGACAAGCCCAGCGGTGGCATGCACACCGGTGGCGGCGGGCTCGCGACGCCGGGTGTCACGGCCGGCGGGCTGGCGGTCCTGGCGGTCGGCGCCGCGGGTGCGTATGCGATGCGCCGCAAGAGTGTCGCCGACGGCGTGTCCTGACCGATGCCCGTCATAGCAGCCGCGGCCGCCGCCTGAGCACATTGCGGCGGCCCGGCTGTCTTTCCTTTGTGCTGTTCCCCGCTCTGCTGTGATCTAGTGAGGTGGTGCCCGATGGCAGCCCGGTTGCCTTCCCCTGCTGAGACTGAGTCCGTGCCGTCCGGGCAGCGCTACAGCCCAGGCGTGACGTTGATCGTGTGTTCCGTCGGAATCCTGGTCCTCCTGGCCCTGAGCCTGTTCGGCGGTCATGACGAGCCGTCCGATGCCTCCCCTGCGCCGCGGGCCGCAGCGGCGCTCGCGCCGCCGTCGCCGTCGTTGGCCGCGCCGCCGACGGGAAAGCATCTGCCGCGGGCCAGGCCGACGCGGCTGCTCATCCCGGAGATCTCGGTGAATGCCCCCTTCGTCGACCTCGCCATCGGCCCCTCGGGGCGGCTTGACCCCCCGCCCGCCGACAACGTGAACTTGGTCGGCTGGCAGGCCGACGGCGTGTCCCCGGGAGAGGCGGGTACCTCGATCATCGCCGGGCATGTCGACACGACAACGTCCCCCGCGGTGTTCGCAGGCCTCAGCGAGCTGAAGAAGGGGGACCGCTTCGCCGTCGAAAGGGCCGACGGGCGCACGGCCTCCTTCGTGGTCGACAGCGTCGAGACGTTCGCGAAGGACAACTTCCCCGACCGGCGCGTGTACGCCGACACCCCTCAGGCCCAGGTTCGGTTGATCACCTGCGCTGGTGAATACGACCGTGCCGTGAAGGACTACACCGACAACCTGGTGGTCTTCGCCCACCTCGTGTGAACCGCCGGCGTTCGCCCGCCTCATGGGAAGAACACCTCACCCCCTGACGCTCATGGAGATGAGCGCCAGGGGGTGAGGCCTGGTGTCATCCTCGCGGCGTCCGGGGGGGACGGCCGCCAAGGCCACGGCCGGGAATCGGACCCTTCGGCACCGGCATGTTGCTCATCAGGTCGCCCATCGCGCGCAGCCGGTCGTTGGTCGCGGTCACCTGGGGGCCGGCCAGTACGCGCGGCAGCTTCAGCATGGCCGTGCGGAGCTTCTTCAGCTCGACTTGGCCTTCGCCCGTGCCCACGAGAATGTCGTGCACCGGTACGTCCGCGACGATGCGGGCCATCTTCTTCTTCTCGGCGGCCAGCAGGGTCTTCACCCGGTTCGGGTTGCCCTCGGCGACCAGGACGATGCCGGCCTTGCCGACGGCGCGGTGCACCACGTCCTGGCTGCGGTTCATCGCCACCGCGGGGGTCGTCGTCCAGCCTCGGCCGATGTTGTCGAGCACGGCCGCGGCGGCGCCGGGCTGTCCCTCCATCTGCCCGAAGGCGGCCCGCTCGGCCCGGCGTCCGAAGACGATCGCCATCGCGAGGAAGGCGAGCAGGAGTCCGAGAATGCCCAGATAGATGGGGTGCCCGATCAAGAAGCCGATCGCGAGGAAGACACCAATGGTGACGATTCCGACAGCCGCGAGTACAAGACCGATCTTCTTGTCGGCCCTGCGGGTCATCTTGTAGGTCAGAGCGATCTGCTTGAGTCGCCCGGGGTTCGCAGCGTCGTCCGCTGCCGTGTCCTTCCTCGCCATGTCACGCAGTCTACGTGGCGCCGGGAGCGCCGACGACGGCAGTGCCCGGCGGAAGGGGAGAGACGGGGTCAGGGGCGGCCGACGAGGCTCTGCTCCAGGACGCGCTGCGCCTCGACCCGGTCCTTGGCGCGGCGGCGGTCCTCCAGGACGGAGGTCCAGGCGTTGCGGCGGGCGGTGCGCTGACCGCTGCTCATGAGCAGCGACTCGACGGCGCGGAGTGCGTCGGTGATGGACGGGATCGCGGTGGCGCTGACGGGTGCGGCCTGCATGGTGGAGGTCCCCCCTCGGAACGGCTGCGGGTCTACGTGGCGTGAGTCCAGGGTCACTGATTGGTGTTACCAGGGCGTGACCGACCGGTCAAACGCCAATGAAGCCTTGATGCGGAGGCCGAAAACACTGACGCGGCCCTGATGGGTGCCCTCACCTGCGAGGACGTTCAGGGCCGCGTCGGCAGCACTTACTACTCACGGGTAGCTGCTTGTGCGCGAATTCACACGTTTGCCCTCATGGCGTGGAGCCGTACGGGGCAAGGGAAGTGACGGTACGTCAGCTCAGACGGCCTGCGAGGCGACGTACGCACCGCGCTTCTCGACGGCCATCTGGTACAGCCGACCGGCGCGGTACGACGAACGTACCAGCGGACCGGACATGACACCGGAGAAACCGATCTGCTCGGCCTCCTCCTTCAGCTCAACGAACTCGTGCGGCTTGACCCAGCGCTCCACGGGGTGGTGGCGCACCGACGGGCGCAGGTACTGGGTGATCGTGATCAGCTCGCAGCCCGCCTCGTGCAGCTGGCGGAGTGCCTCACTGACCTCCTCGCGGGTCTCGCCCATGCCGAGGATCAGGTTCGACTTCGTGACCAGACCGTAGTCGCGGGCCTCGGTGATGACCTTGAGGGAGCGGTCGTAGCGGAAGCCGGGGCGGATGCGCTTGAAGATGCGGGGGACCGTCTCGACGTTGTGCGCGAAGACCTCGGGGCGGGAGGCGAAGACCTCCCGGAGCAGCTCCGGGACCGCGTTGAAGTCGGGGGCGAGGAGCTCGACCTTGGTGCGGCCGGCCTCGCGGGCGGCCGTCTGCTCGTGGATCTGGCGGACCGTCTCGGCGTACAGCCAGGCGCCGCCGTCCTCCAGGTCGTCGCGCGCGACACCCGTGATCGTGGCGTAGTTGAGGTCCATCGTGACCACGGACTCGCCCACGCGGCGCGGCTCGTCGCGGTCGAGCGCCTCGGGCTTGCCGGTGTCGATCTGGCAGAAGTCGCAGCGCCGGGTGCACTGGTCGCCGCCGATGAGGAAGGTCGCCTCGCGGTCCTCCCAGCACTCGTAGATGTTGGGGCAGCCGGCTTCCTGGCAGACCGTGTGCAGGCCCTCGCTTTTGACGAGGCCCTGCATCTTCGTGTACTCGGGACCCATTTTCGCCCGGGTCTTGATCCACTCGGGCTTGCGCTCGATGGGGGTCTGGGCGTTCCGGACCTCCAGGCGCAGCATCTTGCGTCCGTCGGGTGCGACTGCGGACACGATGGGCTCCCTGTAACTTCGATTCTTCGGCGTACACCAGGGTACGCCCGTGAGTTTTGGTCTCCGAGATGGGCCAACCCTGGGGAACAGGGGCCCATTCCCGTAGGGCTGCGAGGACTACGCCGACGCCCGCTCGATCTCCCGCGGCTTCAGTTCCGCATGCTCCAGTACGTCCTTCAGGTGCCGTTCGGCCACCGGCAGGACCTCGTCGATCGTGACGTCGCGGCCCAGCTCGGCCGCCAGCGAGGCGACGCCGGCGTCGCGGATGCCACACGGGATGATGCGGTCGAACCACTTGTTGTCGGGGTTCACGTTCAGCGCGAAGCCGTGCATCGTGACGCCCTTGGCGACGCGGATGCCGATCGCCGCGATCTTGCGGTCCTCGCGGCGCTGGCCGGCGTTGGAGGGGGCGTACTCGGGGCCGTTGAGACGGGGGTCGAACTCCTCGTCCTGCAGGCGTGGGTCGAAGTCCAGGGACAAGCCGCCGAGCAGCGGGCGCCGCTCCACCGGATCGCCGAGCACCCACACCCCGCTGCGGCCCTCGACCCGGGTGGTCTCCAGGCCGAACTCCGCGCACGTGCGGATCAGGGCGTCCTCCAGGCGTCGTACATGCGCCACCACGTCCACCGGGCGCGGGAGCTTCTGGATGGGGTAGCCCACCAGCTGGCCCGGACCGTGCCAGGTGATCTTGCCGCCGCGGTCCACGTCGATGACCGGGGTGCCGTCAAGGGGGCGCTCGTTGTCCGCGGTGCGCCGGCCCGCCGTGTAGACCGGGGGGTGCTCCAGGAGCAGGACCGTGTCGGGGACCTCGTCCGCGAACCGCGCCGCGTGCACCCGGCGCTGCTCGTCCCAGGCCTCCTGGTACTCGACGGCGTCCGCGCCGAATCCCATACGGACGAACCGCAACTCGCTCACGGCAAGTGCCTCCTCGCAGGTCGGTGTGTCAGGCACGTAATGGGCTCAAGCCACTGTACGTCCGCTCGATGCCCGTCAGCTCTGGGGCCAATCCTCACACGATCGGATGAATGGGCGGCGAAGCGTGCGACCGGGTGCTTACTCTCCGCTACATTCGCGCCGTTCACAGAGGCCATAAGGGCTGCTCACAGGCAATCCAGGCACGTCACGTGCCTGGAAGGCAGGAGACCGCACCGCAGATGACGGAACGACCCGCGCAGCGCACTCCCAATCGCCAGCTCGCCGCGCTCATCGCAGAAGCGGGGTTCTCCAACGCAGGTCTCGCCCGTCGCGTGGACCAGCTCGGCCTCGAACACGGACTCGATCTCAGATACGACAAGACATCGGTCACCCGCTGGCTGCGCGGGCAGCAGCCCAGAGGGACGACGCCCGCGCTCATCGCCGAGGTCTTCACCCGGCGGCTCGGGCGCCGCCTCACCGCCCAGGACCTCGGCCTCGACGCCTGCGCGCCCGTCTACGCGGGCCTCGAATTCGCGGGCACCCCGGAAGAGGCCGTCGACATCGTCAGCGGGCTGTGGCGCAAGGACTCCGGCAGTCATGCCGAGCTCCGCAAGATCGCGTTCACCGCGGCCGGCCTGGTCGTCCCCAGCCGGGACTGGCTGATCGGCCGCGCCGACGAGAAGGTGAGCCGCGGCGAACCCCCGGCCCGCGTACCCCCGCAGGGCCGCCCGGCCGTACCCCGCCAGCGGGGCCAGGCCGAACGCGGCCCCGGACAGAAGGTCACCGGCGGCGACATCGCCGCCCTGCGCTCCGTCGGCGAGCTCTTCCGCACCCTCGACAACGCCTACGGCGGCGGCCACGCCCGCCAGGCCCTCGTCCGCTACCTGGAACACGAGGCCGAGCCCATGCTGCGCGGCACCTACGGCGAACAGACGGGCCGCCGCCTCTTCGCCGCCGCCGCCGACCTGACCAGGCTCGCCGGCTGGACCTCGTACGACATCGCCGCGCACGGACTCGCGCAGCGGTACTTCGTGCAGGCGTTGCGGCTCGCGCAGGCGGCCGGGGACCGGGCGTACGGCTCCTATGTGCTCGTGACCATGAGCAGACAGGCCGTCTATCTCGGGCACGGGCGGGAGGCCGTGCAGCTCGCGCGTGTGGCGCAGCAGGGGGTCGGGACGACCGGGCCGCCCGTCGTGCAGGCGCTGCTGCATGCCGCCGAGGCGCGTGGGCACGGGGTGCTCGGTGAGGTGCGGGCCTGTACGGCGTCGCTCGTGCGGGCCGAGCGGTCCTTGGAGGCGGCCCGGCCCGGGGACGACGTGCCGTACTGGGCGCGGTTCTTCGACGAGGCGCAGATGGCCGACGAGTTCGGGCACGCGCATCGTGACCTTCAGCAGTTCCGGGCGGCCGCCCAGCATGCGGAGCGCTCCCTGCAGTTGCGTGCGCCCGCCTTCGCTCGCAGTCGGTTGTTCTGCCGGGTTGTGCTCGCCTCCGCCCGGTTGGGCCTTGGCGAGCTCGACCAGGCTTGCCAGTTGGGGGCGGAGGCGGCCGGCGCCGCCGCGGAGATGCGGTCCGTTCGTGCGGTCGAGTATGTGCGGGACTTCGAGCGGAGGTTGGAGCCGTACAAGGACGCGGCGCCTGTGCGGGGGTATCGGGACAAGGTCGCTGCGCTGGGGTAGGGGGTTTCAGGCGGCCCGTGCTGTGGGGAGCGGGTCCGCCCTGTGCATCGAGCCCGCCGCTCCCAGGTCCCGCAGGATCGCCGTCGACGCCCGGTGGGCCGAGTGCAGGGCGCCCTGGACCGTGCTGGTGTCGCGGTGGTCGCCGCAGACGTACAGGCCTGCCAGGAGGCGTACCGGGCGGCGCACGTCGTGCGGGGGGCGCATCGCCGGGACCGCCTCTCGTGTGTGGTGGACGGCGAGGGTTTCCCAGCGGGTGGTCGAGGTGGCGTAGAGGCGGGACAGGTGGGTGCGTACGGCGGTTTCGACGTCCGGTGGGGGAGGGCCCAGGACGGTCGAGGAGATCAGGGCGCGGCCTGCGGGGGCGCGGGTCGGGTCCACCCGGCTGATGACCGCCGTGTGCGCTACCGGGCCGCCGCGGTCCGCGTCGAGCAACAGCGACGCGCCGGTTGTGGTCGGGGGCTCGTCCGTCGTGTGGTGGACCACCGTCACCGGGTGGAAGTCCGGTACGCGCAGGCCGGGGAGGAGGTCGGCGGCGGCGCGGGCGTCGGTCGCGAGGAGGACTGCGCGGCAGGGGATCTCGCCGTGCTCGGCGGTGGTCACCGAGGTCGTGGAGACCGCGGTGACGCGGACGCCCGTGCGGACCGTGCCGGGCGGCAGGGAGCGGGCGAGCAGTTCCGGCAGCATCTCGGCGCCGCCCTCCGGCACGCACAGGTGGCCGCTCGCGAAGGCGCGCAGCGCCAGGTCGGCGCACCGGCTGGACGTGGTGAGTTCCGGGTCGCACAGCAGGGCGGCGAGCAGGGGGCGCAGGAACCCGGCGATCGTGCGGGCCGGGACTCCGCGTGCCGCGAGGGTCCGGCGGGCCGGTGACTCGGCGCGGGCCAGGAGGCGGTCGACGGGCGTGGCGGCGATGCGGGCGAGGGCCGCGGTGAGCCGGGCCTGGTCGACGGCGGTGCCCAGGGGGGCGCCCGAGGGCGTGGCCGTGATCCGGGGGGCGCTTGCCAGGGCGCGCACGGTGTGGAGTGCGCCCTTCGTGCTCCCTCCGGCCGCCGGGGCGCCCGCGCGATGGTGGCGCCCGTCGCTGTGCAGCAGGACGCCCGCCGCGAAGGGGCGCAGGACGAGCGCGTCGAGCCCTGGGGTCAGGGTCAGTTCGGGGTACGACGTGGAGAGGAGCTGGCCGATCCGGTCGAGTCGGAAGCCGTCGACCTTCTCGGTCGACATCCGGCCGCCGACGTAAGGGGCGGCCTCCAGGACCGCGGTCCTTACTCCGGCGCTGGTCAGCCGATGCGCTGCCGAGAGTCCGGCGACCCCGGCTCCCACGATGACGACTTCCGCTACGACATCGGCGACGACGTCCGCCTGATACGCGGGTTCAAGCACGTGCCCCTCCTCGACGTTGAGCGGCCGGTGGGGACGTCATGCCCCCAACGGACTTCGGGGATACCCGGGTTCTGGTCGAGGTTAGGGCCGTGATCGGTCAAGGGAGGTCGCGCATACGCAGGGCACGGTCGCACAGCGGTCGCATACGGTCGCAGTGTGTCACGTCGCCGCGCGGATCGCTCCCTCGATGTCCGGGAACGCGAACCGGAAGCCCGACTCCAACAGTCGCGTCGGCAGCACCCGTTGGCTGCCCAGCACGTCCCCCGACAGCTCGCCGAGCACCAGCCGCAGGGCCGGCGCCGGCACGGCGAAGAGCGTCGGCCGGCGCAGCACGCGCCCCATCGCCGCGGTGATCTCACGGTTGGTCAGCGGCTGCGGGGCGGTCAGGTTGAACGGCCCGGACAGACCGTCGGTGTCGATGAGATGCCGGATCGCGGCCACCTCGTCGTGCAGCGAGATGAACGACCAGTACTGCCGCCCGTTGCCCATCCGCCCGCCGAGCCCGGCCTTGAACAGCGGGAACAGCTTGCCCCAGGCCCCGCCCTCGCGGGCCACCACCAGCCCCGTCCGCGCGAACACCGTCCGTACGCCCGCCTCCTGCGCGGCGGCCGTCGCCTCCTCCCACTCCACGCACAGCGAGGGTAGGAAGCCGTCCCCGGGAGGCGCCTCCTCGTCGACCGCGCGCTCGCCGGTGTCGCCGTAGAAGCCGATCGCGCTGCCGTTCACGAAGACCCGTGGCGGCACGTCGAGCGAGGCGACGGCCTCCGCGAGCGCCGCCGTGCCGAGGACCCGGCTGTCGCGGATCTTCTTGCGGTACGCGTCCGTCCAGCGGTGGTCGCCGATCCCGGCCCCCGCCAGATTGACCACGGCGTCGCACCCGACGAGCCCGGCCGCGTCCACGTACTGGCCCTCCGGATCCCAGCAGACCTCGCCGCTGTCCCCGGCCGACCGGCGCACCAGCCGCACCACCTCATGCCCGTCCGCGGTCAGGGACCGCACCAGCGCACTGCCGACGAGACCGGACGCACCGGCCACCGCGATTCGCCTACGTTCCATGCGCCCATCCTCCGCCACCGCTCCGGGCGTTGTCGTATCCCCCTCGTACAGTGAATGTCATGCGTGAGCCGTACCAGCCCTACATACGCACTGCCCTGCCCGACGACGAGGAGGAACTCGGCCGGCTCGACCGGGACACCTGGTCACACCTGCACGCGGTCACCCCCCGGGCCGAGCCGCCCTACGCGCCCTTCTTCGACGAGCGTCACCCGGCCGGCGACTGTCTGGTCGCCGAGCGCCACGGGCGCCTGCTCGGTTATGTCCGGCTGGGCTTCCCCACGCCGCTCGCCGCCAACACGCATGTGCGGCAGGTGCAGGGGCTCGCCGTCGCCGAAGAGGCCCGCGGCAAGGGCGTCGGCCGGGCGCTGATCCGGGCCGTCGTCGACGAGGCGCGCAAGCGTGGTGCCCGCCGCATCACCCTGCGCGTCCTGGGCCACAACACCCCGGCCCGCAAGCTGTACGAGTCGGAGGGCTTCGTGGTGGAGGGGGTCCAGCCGGAGGAGTTCTGGCTGGACGGGGCGTATGTGGACGACGTGATGATGGGGCGCTTCCTGCAGTGAGCCTCAGTTGGAGATGCTGTGAGCCTCAGCTCGTGATGAGGTCGCCCGTGTCCACCGCCGCCGTGGCGTTCGCCGCGCTCTTCGCGTCGGGGGCGACCTCGGCCGCCGTCAGGACGTAGCCCGTCTCGTCGTCGGAGGTGGAGCGGGCGAAGACGACGCCGTAGACCTCGCCCTCGATGGTCAGGAGGGGGCCGCCGGAGTTGCCGGGGCGGACGGTCGAGCGGATCGAGTAGATCTCGCGGGTGACCGTGTCGTCGTTGTAGATGTTCTGGCCCGTCGCGTCGACCCGGTTCGCCACCGTCGCCGCCTGGAGATTCAGGTCGCCGTCCTGCGGATAGCCCGCGACCACGGCCGAGTCGCCGCGCGCGGCACTGTCGTCGAAGCGCAGGACGGGGGCTCGCAGATCGGGGACGTAGAGGACTGCCACGTCCTTGTCGGGGTCGAACAGCACCACCCGCGCGTCGTACGACCGTCCGACGCCGCCGACCCGGACGCTCGGGTTGTCGATGCCGGCCACCACGTGCGCGTTGGTCATCACATGCCGCGCCGCGTACACGAACCCGCTGCCCTCGCGGCCCTGGGTGCCCGAGGCGCCCTCGATCTTCACCGTGGAGAGCTTGGCCGCGTTCGTGGCGCTCGCCGTGACGCTGTCGCCGGAGGGCTTGGCCACCTCGGCCGTCGACTCGCTCTCGAACGGGTTGAAGACCTGCGGGAAGCCCGCCTCGGTGAGCGCCGAGGTGGCCCGCGAGAACCAGGTCGGCGTGGTGTCCGGCATCGTGTTCTGCACGGCGCCCAGCAGCCGGGATTCACGGATCGCCGTCGTCAGCAGCGGGGACGAGGACGCGCCCAGGACGCTCGCCGCCACCCACGCCACGATCAGCACCGCCGCCGTGTTCGCCACGGCCCCGCCGACCCCGTCGGCCAACCGCAGCGGACGGAGACTGGCACCGTCCAGCTCGCGCCGCAGCTTCAGCGCGAGGCGCCCCGCCAGCTCGTGCCCCACCACCGCCGGGACCAGCACCGTGAGCACCGCGGTGACCGTCGCCGTCGTCGTCCCCGGTGTCGCCAGGTCCATCATCCAGGGCAGCACCCACACACCGATGATCGCGCCGCCCACGAACCCGGCGAGCGAGACACAGCCGGCCACCAGACCGCGCCGGTAGCCGGAAGCCGCGTACAGGAGGATCACCAGCACAAGCAGGATGTCGAGCAGGTCCACGAGGCCGCCTTTCTCTCGGACCCGTTAATACGTGGGGAACGGGTCCAGTGATCAGTGGGGATGGCGCCGGTGATCAGCCGCGCACGCGTGACGTATGGGATCCGGCCACGCGCGCGTGTACCTCCAGAAACGCCCCGGACCAGGACGTTGGTTCCACCAGGTGGCACAACACACATCGCGGGCGGAGCGGATCCGTTCGACAGTGGGTCCATGCGTGTCTTCCGAAGAGCGCGGGGGGCACGGAGAGAGCGTCCGCTCCGCATACAGAGCGCCGCCTGGCTGCTGCTCGGCGCCGTGCCCGGGCTCGCCGCCGGCACCGCCCTCGCGCTGTGCGCGACCGGCGTCGACCGCACGGGCGCCGGCCCCCCGCCGCAGGCCGCGGCCCGCCCCGCCGTCCTGCACCCTGCCGCCAAGCCGCACATCGTGCCCAGATCGGTCTGGCTGGACGACATCTCACGCCACACCCAGCCGCCACCGCGCCACGACGACAAGGTCGTCGCGGTCTTCATCCACCACACCGACTCGCCCAACGGCTACGACTGCGCCGACGCGCCCCGCATCATCCGCTACCTCTACGCGGGCCAGACCGGCACCCGCCAGTGGGACGACATCGGCTACAACTTCCTCGTCGACCGCTGCGGCACCGTCTACGAGGGCCGCGCCGGCGGCGTCGCCCGCCCCGTCACCGGCGCCCACACCCAGGGCTTCAACCACCGCACCGCCGGCATCGCCGCCCTCGGCACCTTCACCGCGGGCGTGTCCGTGCCGCAGCCGATGGTCGACGCGATCGCCCGGCTCGCCGCCTGGAAACTCGCCCTCTCCGACACCGACCCGCGCACGCACGTGCGGCTCGTCTCCAGCAACGGCCTCAGCCGCTACGCCGCCGGCACCACCGCCGTCCTGCCCGCCCTCGCGGGCCACAAGGACGCCTTCATGACAAGCTGCCCCGGCGCCGCCCTCACCGCCCTCCTGCCGGCCATCAGGGAGGAGGCGGCGCGGCTGCAGGGCAGGAGATGACCTGCGGGTCAGTGCGGGTCAACTACCGCCCCTGCGCCCGAGGTACACCCCCAACGCCTTCTGCAGCACCTTGCCCTGGCTGCCCACCGCCAGTTCCCACTCCCCGAGGTACTCCACGGCCCGGCCGCCCGCCCCCGTCTTGAAGAGGAGCCGGCCCCGCAGGCGGTCCTCGGAGAGGGCGGGGGTGATGGAGCGCAGGTCGTACATCTCGGCGCCCGCCGCTCTCGCGTCGCACAGCATCCGCCACAACAGCAGGCTGCTGGGCCGCAGTTCGCGCCCCCGGCGGCCGGACGCGGCGTACGAGTGCCAGACCCGGGAGCCGACGTTGATCATGAGCGCGGCGGAGAGCACCTCGCCGTCGGACTCCGCGAGGTAGAGCCGTACCCGGTCCTTGTCCTCGGCGTTCAGGGCGTGCCACATGCGCCCGAAGTAGGCCGGTGGACGCGCCCGGAACCCGTCGCGCTCGGCGGTCGCGGTGTAGAGCCGGTAGAACTCGCGCAGGTCGGCGACCGTGCCCCAGCCGACGTGCACACCCGACCGCTCGGCCGTCCGCAGGGCATCCGCCCAGTGCGGTGCGAGGGCCTCGCGCAGGTCGTCCTCCGAGCGCCCCGCCAACGGGATCTGGCAGCCGTAGCGCGGCTGGCCGAGCCCGAAGCCGCTGCCGTCCTCCTCGTCGCACCGCCGCCACCCGAGCCGCCGCAAGCGCTCCGCGGCGTCCAGCGCGTACCCGTCGATGCCGGCCGGGGGCAGATCGTGCAGATGGCTTACGTCGGGGTCGGCGATGCCCGCCGTGACGGTGGGCGCGTCCCAGTGGCGTACGACGAGGGGCGGCCCCATCCGGACCGAGAACGCCCCGATCCGCTTCAGGTGGGCGATGAGCGGGTCCAGCCACCGCTCAAGCCGCGGGGACCGCCAGTCGATCGCGGGCCCGTCGGGAAGGTAGGCGAGATAACGCCGGGTCCGAGGCAGCGGCCGGTACAGGACGAGCGCCGCCGCGACCATGGTGTCGCCCTCGAACCAGCCGACGCTCTCCGGCAGCCAGTCGGACTTCACGTCGCCCCACTCGGGGATCTGGAGGTGACTCGCGTCGGGGTGCAGCCGCAGATGGGCCAGGTGCTCCTGGCGCGGGATCTCCCGCACGTACAGGCTGGTCATGGGCAGGGCACTCCTGTTCGGGGCGGCCACCGTAGGCAGGGGACCACGGGCCCGGTCAAGAGTTCACGGCAGTGAACTGCGCCCACACCTGCTTACCGCCCCTCCTGGGCGTGACGCCCCAGACATCTGCCACGGACGCGATCAGGAAGATGCCCCGCCCGCTCTCCGTATCCCAGTCGGGCTCGGTGTACCAGACGGGCAGTACAGGCGAACGATCGCCGACGCTCACCCGAACCCCACCTTCCGGAAGCGTGCTCAGCCGCAGCTCGCACGCCGGGGACTCCACGTGGCGATGGACGTTCGCCAGCATCTCGGTCACGCACAGCGCTGCCGCGTCGACGAGTTCGGCGTACCCCCAGTCCTCCAGCTGCGCCCGGACGACACGACGTACGGCGGCGAACCGCTCGGGTTCCGCGAGGAGTTGAAGCACCACTTCGGGTGGCGATTGCGTGTGCATGCCCTCACAGTGCGTGAGTAATGGCTGGCCTGACCAGGACTGTCGGTGGCACACAAGGGAGTGTGCGGGCAAGGGGGTTCGCTGTGCAGGACGGTGTCGAGGGCTCTTCGAGCATGCGGATGTTCGGGGCGGTGGTGCGTGCGCTGCGGGATGCACAGGGCGGTACGCGCGAGCAGTTGGGTGCGTTTGTGGGGTACTCGGCGTCGCAGGTGGCGATGGTGGAGCGCGGGGAGCGGATGCCGAGCGCGAAGTTCGTGGCCAGGTCGGCGGAGTTCCTTCGGCAGAAGGAGGCGATCGAGGCTGCGGCGGCGCATCTGGAGAGGCGGAGGTATCCGTCTTGGTTCGACGACTACGTGGAGAGGGAGGTGCAGGCCGTCAGTCTGTGGTCGTACGACACCCACGTGTTCAAGGGGCTCGTGCAGACCGAGGATTACGCGCGAGCCGTGCTCAGTGCCCGCGTTCCTGTTCTGGACGATGAGGAGATCGAACTCCGGGTGCAGGCCCGCATGGCTCGGCAGGCGCTCCTGACCCGCACACCGCCCGTGTCGCTGGCCCTGGTCATCGAGGAGTGGGTTCTCAGGCGTCCTGTGGGTGGACGGGCGGTCCTCCGGGGGCAGTTGGAGCGGCTGCTGGAGCTCGGCGAGAAGCGGAACATCTCGATCCAGGTCATGCCGACCGAGCTTGAGTCCCACGCCGGGTTCAACGGTGCGTGGACGTTGCTGGAGACACCCGAGCGGGAGTGGGTCGCGTACGTTGAGGGTCAGGCCGGAGGCCTGGTGATCGACGACCGCGAAGAAGTCAGCGCGATGTTCCAGCGGTTTGGCATGATCCGATCTCAGGCGCTCCCGCCGGGGGAGTCAGCGAAGTTGATCGAGGGGTTGGTGAACGAACTGTGAACACCGCAGATCTCGCGTGGTTCAAGTCCAGCTACAGCGGAGATGCGGGCGGCGATTGCCTTGAAGTCGCCGTCCAACACCCCGCCCCCGCCTCCACCATCCACATCCGCGATTCCAAGGCCAAGTCCGGCCCCACGCTCGCCCTTTCCTCCGACGCATGGACGACTTTCCTGAACTCCACGCTCACAGGTTTCTCGCAGGCAGCTCACTGAGTCCCCCGAGGCAGCCTCCCTATCGTCATGCACACGCACTGACTGGAGGTGGGGATCATGAAGAGCACTGACACCGGAACCCGCACATGGAGCGAGACCGCCCGCGGCCCCTGGGCCGTCGTCTGTGCGGTCGCGGCCGTCATCCTCGGCCCGGCCGCGGTCACCGCATCCGCGCTGGACCAGGCGAACGCGGCGCCGATGTACCACGCGGTGAGGGCGGACCAGACGCAGGCGTACATCCCGTCGGACACGAGCCGTCGCCGCACCACGGCGTGACGGTCAGGCCTTGAAGCGGTCCCACAGCTTGGGATACCGCTCGGCGAGCACCCGCTCGTTCTCGAAGTCGACCGGCGTGCCCTCGGGCTCGGAGGGCGCCGGCGGGATGCCCAGGTCGGGTGCCACCGTGCCGGTGAGCTGTTCGTAGGCCTCGTCCGCCGAGTAGCCCAGTTCCTCGCCGTCGCCGTCGATCTCCTCGTCGAAGTCGTCCAGGAGGTCGGCGAGGGAGTCCGGGTCGTGCATCGCGCCCTCGAAGACCTCACGGCCCTGGCCGATCAGCCAGCACCGGAAGAAGTCGAAGGCGTCGTCGCTGACCCCGTCGAGCAGTACCCACGCGGCGCCCCACAGGTCCCAGCGGTAGGCGCGGTTGTAGCGGGACTCGAAGTGACGGGCGAAGTCGAGGACCATCTCGGGGTCCAGCGTGAGAAGCCGCTCCACGAGCAGGTCGGCCTGTTCCTCGGGGTCGCCCTCGGCGGCCTCGCGGGTGGCGTCCACCAGCTCCCAGTACTCCGTCTCGTCCATCACGGGTCAAGCATCGGCCCTGACGGGGAGGGACGCACGTGGAGTGCGGCGGATTGTTATGGGCGGCGAGCCGCACGCGAAGAATGGCAAGACCGCATGTCATAGGCTCACGAGTCGTAAAGGCCCGCGAGGCGTACGGCATCGCTCGCGAACCGCGCCCGCAGGCTCTCCGGCGCCAGTACCTCGACCTCCGGCCCGAGCGCCGTGAGCTGCGAGTGGGCGACGTTCTCGGACTCCACCGGCAGGGTCACCGTCACCCATCCGTCCTCGTCCGGGGTGCCCGCGGCGGCCAGCGCCTCGCGGGCGGACAGGGGATCGACGGCGTACGGCAGTCTGCGCACACCGTCCACGGACAGCCGCACGACGACTTCGGCCCGCAGGATGGACCGCGCGAACTGCTCGGCCCGCTCCAGCCAGAAGGCGGGTAGATCGAACTCCTCGTCGCGGGAGAAGCGTTCCTCGCCCTCGTCCACGGCCGTGAACCGGTCGATCCGGTATACCCGGAAGGACCCGCCCCCGGCGACCCGCGCGCACAGGTACCAGACGCCCGCCTTGAGCACGAGCCCGTACGGCTCCAGCTCCCGCTCAACCTCGGCCGCGCCCTTGCGATAGCGGGCGCGGATCCGCCGGTCGTCCCACACCGCGTCCGCGACGGCGGGCAGCAACTCGGGTGCCTTCGGCTCGGTGAACCAGTTCGGCGCGTCCAGATGGAAACGCTGGGCGGCCGTCTTCGAGGCGTCCCGGAGAGAGGGCATCAGAGCCGCGGACACCTTCAGTCGGGCGGCGGAGGCGGCATCCTCCAGCCCCATCTCCCGCAGCGCCCCCGGTACACCGCTCAGAAACAGCGCCTCGGCCTCACCCCGGGCCAGCCCGGTCAGCCGCGTGCGATACCCACCGACCAGCCGATACCCCCCGGCCCGCCCCCGATCGGCGTATACCGGGACTCCGGCCTCCGAGAGCGCCTGCGCATCCCGCGTAACCGTCCGCTCGGACACCTCCAGCTCGCGGGCCAGCTCGGCGGCGGTCATGGAGGGGCGGGACTGCAGGAGCAGCACCATCTTGATGAGGCGGGCGGCACGCATACGGTCATGATGCCGGTGGTCGGGTGCAGGTTGTGGTGGGCTGGTCGCGCAGTTCCCCGCGCCCCTAAAGACAAAAGCAGGGGCGCAGCCCCGCTTTTTGGGGGCGCGGGGAACTGCGCGACCAGCCCCCACGCACCCGCGGCCGAACTACAACCCGTACCGCTCCCGCGCTTCCTTCACGGCAGTCGCCTTGACCTCGCCGCGCCGGGCGAGCTGGGCCAGCGCCGCCACGACGATCGACTCGGCGTCCACGCCGAAGTAACGGCGAGCCGCGTCACGGGTATCCGACAGACCGAAACCGTCGGCCCCCAGTGAGGAGTAGTCCTGCTCCACCCACTGCGCGATCTGGTCCGGCACCTGCCGCATGTAGTCGGAGACCGCAAGCACCGGCCCCTCGGCCCCATGCAGCGCCTGACGGACGTACGGAATGCGCTCCTCGCCCCGCAGCAGAGCCGCGTCCGCCTCCAGCGCGTCACGCCGCAGCTCCGTCCACGACGTAGCCGACCAGACGTCCGCCGCCACGCCCCACTCCTCGGCGAGCATCCGCTGAGCGCTGAGCGCCCAGTGGATGGCCGTACCGGAACCGAGCAGCTGGATGCGGGCGGCGTTGGCGGCCGGGGAGAGCCCCGCCGACTCGGCCGTGTTGAAGCGGTACAGCCCCTTGACGATGCCCTCGTCGATGCCCAGGCCGGCCGGCTTGGCGGGCTGCGGGATCGGCTCGTTGTAGACGGTGAGGTAGTAGAAGACGTTCGGGTCCTCGCCGGGTGCGGCTTCGCCGTACATCCGGCGGAGTCCATCCCGCACGATCGTCGCGACCTCGTACGCGAACGCCGGGTCGTACGACAGCGCGGCGGGGTTCGTCGCCGCGATCACCGGCGAGTGGCCGTCCGCGTGCTGGAGACCCTCGCCCGTCAGCGTCGTACGGCCGGCCGTCGCGCCGACGAGGAAGCCGCGGCCGAGCTGGTCGCCGAGCTGCCACATCTGGTCGGCCGTGCGCTGCCAGCCGAACATCGAGTAGAAGATGTAGAACGGGATCATCGCTTCGCCGTGCGTCGCGTACGACGTCGACGCGGCGATGAAGTCGGCCATCGAACCGGCCTCGGTGATCCCCTCGTTGAGGATCTGGCCGTTCTTGGCCTCCTTGTAGTACATCAGCTGGTCGCGGTCGACCGGCTCGTACGTCTGGCCCTTGGGGGAGTAGATCCCGAGCGACGGGAACAGCGACTCCATACCGAAGGTGCGCGCCTCGTCGGGGACGATCGGCACCCAGCGCTTGCCCGTCTCCTTGTCGCGGACAAGGTCCTTGACCAGGCGGACGAAGGCCATCGTCGTCGCCACGTTCTGCGAGCCGGAGCCCTTGTCGAAGGAGGCGAACGCCTTGTCGGCGGGGGCGGGCAGCGGGGCGAGTGCGTGCGTGCGGCGGGCCGGGGCGGGACCGCCGAGAGCGGCCCGGCGCTCCTGGAGGTACCGGACCTCGGGAGAGTCGGCGCCGGGATGGCCGTAGGGAACGACCCCGTCGACGAACTGGGCGTCGGAGATGGGCAGTTCGAGCAGATCACGCATCTGCTTGAACTCGTCCGTCGACAGCTTCTTCATCTGGTGGTTGGCGTTCTTCGACGCGAAGCCCTCGCCGAGGGTGTGGCCCTTGACCGTCTGGGCCAGGATGACCGTCGGCGCGCCCTTGTGCTCGACGGCCGCCTTGTAGGCCGCGTACACCTTGCGTGCCTCGTGACCGCCGCGCGAGAGATGGAAGATCTCCAGGATCTTGTCGTCGCTCAGCAGCTTCGCCATCTCGACGAGCGCCGGGTCGCCGCCGAAGAAGTCCTGGCGGATGTAGGCGGCGTCGCGGGTCTGGTACGTCTGCACCTGGGCGTCCGGTACCTGGCGCAGCCGGCGTACGAGCGCGCCCGTGGTGTCGAGCCGGAACAGCTCGTCCCAGGCCGAACCCCACAGCGTCTTGATGACGTTCCAGCCGGCGCCGCGGAACTGGGCCTCCAGCTCCTGCACGATCTTGAAGTTCGCGCGGACCGGGCCGTCGAGGCGCTGCAGGTTGCAGTTGATGACGAAGGTGAGGTTGTCCAACTCCTCACGCGAGGCCAGTGCGAGTGCCGCCGTCGACTCGGGCTCGTCCATCTCGCCGTCGCCGAGGAAGGCCCAGACGTGGGACTCGGAGACGTCCTTGATGCCGCGGTTGGTCAGGTAGCGGTTGAAGCGCGCCTGGTAGATCGCGGAGAGCGGGCCGAGGCCCATGGACACCGTCGGGAACTCCCACAGCCAGGGCAGGCGGCGGGGGTGCGGGTAGGACGGCAGGCCGCTGCCGCCCGACTCGCGGCGGAAGTTGTCGAGGTGGTGCTCGCCGAGCCTGCCGTCGAGGAAGGCGCGGGCGTAGATGCCGGGGGAGGCGTGGCCCTGGATGTAGAGCTGGTCGCCCGAGCCGTCGGCCTCCTTGCCCTTGAAGAAGTGGTTGAAGCCGGTCTCGTACAGCCAGGCGGCGGAGGCGAAGGTGGCGATGTGGCCGCCGACGCCGTATTTGCTGCCCCGGGAGACCATCGCGGCCGCGTTCCAGCGGTTCCACGCGGTGATCCGGGTCTCCATCGCCTCGTCACCCGGTACGGCGGGCTCGGCGGCGGTGGGGATGGTGTTGACGTAGTCCGTCTCCAGGAGCTTGGGCAGCGCGATGCCGTTGCCCTCCGCGCGCTCCAGTGTGCGGCGCATCAGATACGCGGCACGATGCGGCCCGGCAGCCTTGGTGACGGCGTCCAGGGAGGCCTGCCACTCGGCGGTCTCCTCGGGGTCGCGGTCCGGGAGCTGGTCGAGCTCGCTCGGCTGGATGGCGTAGGGGTCGGTCATGTCGCCGCCTTCCTCAGTCGAAGGGGGGTGCCCTTGAGTCTTTGGCAGGACAGGGCTTGGGCCTCGGTAGAAGCCCGTCGGTGACTGTAACCCCCTGATCGATGATCGATCAAAGGGTTGAAGGGCAAAACCTCTTGATCACGAGAAAGTCGGCACGGGGTGCCTTTGGCGAAGGCACCGGGTGCCGGGAAGTCTGTGAGTTTTCGCAGGTGGGGGAACGTTTGAGCGCCCCCACGCTCACCCGCTGAAGGGATGGCTCAGGCCCTCGGCGCGCACCCCAGCACATGTGCCTTCACGATGTCGGCGATCAGCGGATCCCGGCGCCGGAACGCCTCCACCAACTCCTGGTGCTCCTCCGCGTACGACTGCTGCACCGTCCCCAGCCAACGGATCGACAGCGCCGTGAACACCTCGATGCCGAGCCCCTCCCAGGTGTGCAGCAGCACCGAGTTCCCGGCCGCCCGCACCAGCTCCCGGTGGAACCCCACCGTGTGCCGGACCTGGCCCGTCCCGTCGGCCTCGCGGTCGGCCTCGTACAGCGCTGTGACATGCGGCTCCAGGGCCGAGCAGTCCACCGCCAGCTTCTCCGCCGCCAGCTCCGCCGCTATGGCCTCCAGACCGGCCCGGACCGGATAGCTCTCCTCCAGGTCGGCAGCGGTCAGATTCCGCACCCGTACGCCCTTGTTCGGCGCAGACTCGATCAGCCGCAGCGACTCCAGCTCGCGCAACGCCTCCCGCACCGGCGTCTGGCTGACCTCAAGCTCGGTCGCGATCCGTCGCTCCACGATCCGCTCACCCGGCTGCCAGCGCCCGCTGACGATTCCCTCCACGATGTGCTCGCGGATCTGTTCGCGCAGCGAGTGGACGACGGGCGCGGTCATGAGAGCTCCTTAAGGGCGTTTGACGTTTAGACAATAAGGCCGACGGCCCGTCCGGGAGGGGCGCACGGGGGCGCTTCCATGCAGGTGAGACGAGACTTACACGCTCCACAGCACACGGCTCCCTGTAAAGACCCGTACCGGCTACGGCCCGGAGGCGTCACCGCCGTGTCACCGAGGGAACCCCCGGGCGCGAAACCGTGTCGCGGTCGGCAGGAGTGCTCGCAAGGAGGCGCTCCTGGAACGGCAGGGGGATGACATGAACATCGGGGGATGGCAGGGAGAGCGGGTGCGGCGAGAGCTGGTCCGCTGGACGGCCGCGGCGGCCGTGATCGGCGCGATCGTCGGACTCACCGGCTGCCAGCAGGCGGCCACTCGGACGCAGGCGCAGCCGAGCACGAGCGGTACGGCCACGGAGGGCATCGTCGGGATGGCGGGCGCGGGCACGGGTGCGGGCGTGGCCCGGGGCGGCAGCGGCGGCGGTGCCTGCGTCTTCGTCAAGCCGGACGGGGCCCAGAAGTTCGGCCACGTCGGCTGGGGTTTCCGGGTCACCGGCACGGACCGCTGGGTGTACGGCGCCGTCGAGAACCCGACCAACAAGCTCTACACCCCGCCCGGCGGAGACATCGGCGCCTGGCACGCGGAGGGGACCTGGGCGCGCATGCTCAGCGAGATGTCACGGGACGCCCACTACCCGGGCAAGTCGGAGCACCCGTACAGCCGTTACCGCTGCATCAGCTCGTCGCGGAGCGACGTGAACTCGGCCTGGGCCATGATCCGCACCGTCGAGAGCCGCGGCTTCCTGGTCGGCGTCGACCCCAAGACCAAGAAACTCACGTCGTGGGACTGCCTCGACGCCACCTACGACGTCCTGAAGGCCTACCGGACGCGGCACCTGACCCCCGCGCCCAAGCTGTCCATCCCGAACGTGTGGGTGGAGGAGCTCTACGGCTGGTCGGACAAGAAGCTGACGCCGCGGTGACTTCCCCCGCAACAGACCGGCGCCCCCACCCTGAAGACTCCGGGTGAGGGCGCCGTACCAGCTGCTCTGTGAGTTACAGGCCGAGCTCGACCTCGAACTCGCCCGCCTCCAGGATCGCCTTGACCGCCGTCAGGTAGCGGGCGGCGTCGGCGCCGTCCACCAGACGGTGGTCGTAGGAGAGGGTCAGGTAGGTCATGTCACGGATGCCGATGACCTGGCCTTCCTCCGTCTCGATGACGGCCGGACGCTTGACCGTGGCACCGATGCCGAGGATCGCGACCTGGTTCGGCGGCACGATGATCGTGTCGAAGAGCGCGCCGCGCGAGCCGGTGTTGGAGATGGTGAAGGTCGCGCCGGACAGCTCGTCCGGGGTGATCTTGTTGGCGCGGACCTTGCCGGCCAGGTCGGCCGTGGCCTTGGAGATACCGGCGATGTTCAGGTCGCCCGCGTGCTTGATGACCGGGGTCATCAGGCCCTTCTCGGAGTCCACCGCGATGCCGATGTTCTCGGTGTCGAAGTAGGTGATCGTGCCCTCGTCGACGTTGATCCGGGCGTTGACGGCCGGGTGGGCCTTCAGCGCCTGGGCCGCCGCCTTCACGAAGAACGGCATCGGGGAGAGCTTGACGCCCTCGCGGGCCGCGAAGGAGTCCTTCGCCTGCGCGCGGAGCTTCATCAGACGCGTGATGTCGACCTCGACGACCGAGGACAGCTGCGCCTGCTCGTGCAGCGCCTTGACCATGTTGTCGCCGATGACCTTGCGGATGCGGGTCATCTTGACGGTCTGACCGCGGAGGGGAGAGGCCTCCAGGGTCGGCGCCTTCTTGGCGGCCGGAGCGGCAGCGGCGACGGGCGCCGGAGCGGCGGCGGCGGCCTTCGCGGCCTCGGCGGCGGCGATGACGTCCTGCTTGCGGATACGGCCGCCGACGCCGGTGCCCTTGACGGTGGCCAGGTCGACGCCGTTCTCGGCGGCGAGCTTGCGCACCAGCGGGGTCACGTACGCGCCCTCGTCGGTGTCCCGCGCGGCGACGGGAGCCGGAGCCGGGGTGACCGGGGCGGGCGCTACCGGCGCGGGCGCCGGGGGAGCGACGGGAGCCGCGGCCTGGACCGGAGCCGGAGCCACGGGGGCCGGGGGAGCGACCGGCGCGGCCGGGGCCACCGGCGCGGGCGCCGGGGCAGCGGCGACGGGCGCCGGAGCCGGGGCGGCCGGAGCAGCCGCCGGAGCGGCACCCGGGGCGCCGATGACGGCCAGCTTGGCGCCGACCTCGGCGGTCTCGTCCTCGCCGACCACGATCTCCAGGAGCACACCGGAGGTGGGCGCCGGGATCTCGGTGTCGACCTTGTCGGTGGAGACCTCAAGGAGCGGCTCGTCGGCCTCGACGCTGTCGCCGACCGACTTCAGCCAGCGGGTGACGGTGCCCTCGGTGACGGACTCGCCCAGTGCGGGCAGAACCACGTCGGTACCCGTGGCGCCACCGGCAGGGGCGGCGACGGGGGCCGGGGCGGCCGGCGCGGCCGGAGCCGCGGGGGCCTCGGCGACCGGGGCGGGAGCCGGAGCGGGTGCGGGCGCGGCGACCGGCTCGGCGGCCGGTGCCGGGGCGGCAGCGGGGGCGCCCGTGCCGTCGTCGATGAGGGCCAGCTCGGCGCCGACCTCAACGGTCTCGTCCTCGGCGACCTTGATGGACGCGAGGATGCCGGAGACGGGCGAGGGGATCTCGGTGTCGACCTTGTCGGTCGACACCTCCAGCAGCGGCTCGTCGGCCTCGACGCGCTCGCCCTCGGCCTTCAGCCAGCGGGTGACAGTGCCCTCGGTGACGCTCTCGCCGAGCGCCGGAAGGGTTACGGAAACCGCCATGGTTTCGGTTGCTCCTAACGAATTGCGGAAGTCTGTGTCGTCGCGTTCGTCGACCGAGGGTCAGTCGTGCGAGTGGAGGGGCTTGCCGGCCAGGGCCAGGTGGGCCTCGCCCATCGCCTCGTTCTGCGTCGGGTGGGCGTGGATGAGCTGGGCGACCTCGGCCGGCAGCGCCTCCCAGTTGTAGATCAGCTGGGCCTCGCCGACCTGTTCGCCCATACGGTCGCCGACCATGTGGACGCCGACCACGGCACCGTCCTTCACCTGGACGAGCTTGATCTCGCCCGCGGTGTTGAGGATCTTGCTCTTGCCGTTGCCCGCCAGGTTGTACTTCAGAGCGACGACCTTGTCCGCACCGTAGATCTCCTTGGCCTTGGCCTCGGTGATACCCACGGAGGCGACCTCGGGGTGGCAGTACGTCACCCGGGGCACGCCGTCGTAGTCGATCGGAACGGTCTTGAGACCGGCCAGACGCTCCGCCACCAGGATGCCCTCGGCGAAGCCGACGTGCGCGAGCTGGAGCGTCGGGACCAGGTCACCGACGGCGGAGATGGTCGGGACGTTCGTCCGCATGTACTCGTCGACCAGGACATAGCCGCGGTCCATCGCGACGCCCTGCTCCTCGTAGCCGAGACCGGCGGAGACGGGCCCGCGGCCGACGGCCACCAGCAGCAGCTCGGCCTCGAACTCCTTGCCGTCGGCGAGGGTGACCTTGACACCGTTCGCGGTGTACTCGGCCTTCGAGAAGAAGGTGCCCAGGTTGAACTTGATGCCGCGCTTGCGGAACGCGCGCTCAAGAAGCTTGGAGGAGTTCTCGTCCTCGACCGGGACGAGGTGCTTGAGGCCCTCGATGACGGTGATGTCGGAGCCGAAGGACTTCCAGGCGGAGGCGAACTCGACGCCGATGACACCGCCGCCGAGCACGATCGCCGACTGCGGCACCCGGTCCAGGACGAGGGCGTGGTCCGAGGAGATGATGCGGTTGCCGTCGATCTCCAGGCCCGGCAGCGACTTCGGCACGGAGCCGGTCGCCAGCAGGACGTGGCGGCCCTGGATGCGCTGGCCGTTCACATCGACGGAGGTCGGGGACGACAGACGGCCCGTGCCCTCGATGTACGTCACCTTGCGGGAGGCGATGAGTCCCTGCAGGCCCTTGTACAGGCCGGCGATGACGCCGTCCTTGTACTTGTGGACGGCCGGGACGTCGATGCCCTCGAAGGTGGCCTTGACGCCGAACTGCTCGCTCTCGCGGGCCTGGTCGGCGATCTCGCCCGCGTGCAGCAGGGCCTTGGTGGGGATGCAACCCCGGTGCAGGCAGGTACCGCCGACCTTGTCCTTCTCGATCAGGGCGACGTCCAGGCCCAGCTGCGCCCCGCGCAGGGCCGCGGCGTACCCACCGCTACCACCGCCGAGGATCACTAGGTCGAAAACGGTGCTGGCGTCGTTCGCCACGTCACGTCCTCCATGCATGTGCGCCGTACGCCGGTCTCCACTGACCGGTCGGCGGCTGGTGTCCGGCCGCATCTTCTTCGGCCCTGTGGTGGGGGCCCTGTCCTGCCGAGCCCCATCTTCGCACTTGTAGGAGCAGGACGAGACGCCGGGCCGGTGTGTGAGAAGCAGCACGCTCACTTGTGGCCCCAGGGGAGCAGACCCACCTCAGGGGCGCGGGGAACTGCGCGACCAGCCACAAATGACCCGCAGCCGGCACAAGACGGAACGGACCGAGTGATCAGGCGCACATTCCCCGCACCCCGAAGGAAGACGTCAGCCCAGGTCACCCGCCGCGGTCAGCTCGGCCAGCCGAACCAGCGTCCGCACAGCAGACCCCGTACCGCCCTTGGGCGTGTACCCGAAGGGCCCCTGCTCGTTGTAGGCAGGCCCCGCGATGTCGAGATGCGCCCAGGCGATCCCCTCACCCACGAACTCCTTCAGGAACAGACCGGCAACCAGCCCACCCCCGGCCCGCTCACCCATGTTGGCGATATCGGCGGTAGGAGAGTCCATCCCCTTGCGCAGGTGATCCGGCAGCGGCATGGGCCAAGCAGGCTCACCAACCTCTTCGGCAGCGTCGTGAACCGCGGAGCGAAACGCGTCGTCGTTCCCCATGATCCCGAACGTCCGGTTCCCCAGCGCCAGCATCATCGCCCCGGTCAGCGTCGCCACGTCGACGATCGCGTCCGGCTTCTCCGCCGACGCGGCCCACAGCGCGTCCGCGAGGACGAGCCGGCCCTCCGCGTCCGTGTTGAGCACCTCGACGGTCTTCCCGCTGAACATGCGCAGCACGTCACCGGGCCGGGTCGCGGATCCGGACGGCATGTTCTCGGCCAGCGCCAGCCAGCCGGTGACGTTGACCTCCAGGCCAAGCCGCGCGGCGGAGACCACCGCGGCGAACACGGCGGCCGCACCGCTCATGTCGCATTTCATCGTCTCGTTGTGCCCGGCCGGCTTGAGCGAGATGCCGCCCGAGTCGTAGGTGATCCCCTTGCCGACGAAGGCGAGGTGCTTCTTCGCCTTGGAGTTCGTGTACGACAGCTTCACCAGCCGGGGAGCCGCCGACGAGCCCGCGCCGACGCCGAGGATGCCGCCGTAGCCGCCCTTCTCCAGCGCCTTCTCGTCGAGCACCTGCACCTTGATGCCGTGCTCCTTGGCCGCGGTCTGCGCGACGACCGCGAACGCCTCCGGATCGAGGTCGTTCGGCGGGGTGTTGATCAGGTCACGGGCCCGGTTGAGCTCCTCGGAGACGGTCGTCGCCCGCTCGATCGCCGCCTTGTGGGCGCGGTCGCGGGGCTTGGCGCCGAGGAGGGTGACCTCGGCGACCGGTGCCTTGCCGTTGCTCTTGGCGCCCTCGGCCCGGCCGTTCTCCTTGTACGCGTCGAAGACGTACGCGCCGAGCAGCGCGCCCTCGCCGATCGCACCGGCGTCCGCCGCGTCCTCGATGGGCAGGGCGAAGGCGGCCTTCTTGGTGCCGGCGAGGGCGCGGGAGGCCGCACCGGCGGCGCGGCGCAGCGCCTCGGCGCCGTACGCGCCGTCCTTCTCGGGCTCGGGGCCCAGGCCCACCGCCACCACGAGCGGTGCCTTGAAGCCGGCCGGCGCGGGCAGCTTCGTCACCTCGCCCTCGGAACCGGAGGCACCGAGGGTCTCCAGGACATCGGCGAGCTTGCCGTCGTACGCCTTGTCCACGGCCTCGGCGCCCGGTGCGACGACCGGGCCCTTGGGTCCCTTGGCGACACCGACGACGATCGCGTCGGCACGCAGCCCGGGCGCCGCGGCGGTGCTGAGAGTGAGAGCAGTCACGGTGGTGAATTCTCGCTTCCGTTGAAAAGTGCAGGGGTCGAATGGGGTGGGTCGACCGGGCCCGACAGCCGACCCTAGATCCGACACGAGGCGGCGGTCTCGCTGGGGTCTTCACCGGGGCCTTCGCCCGGCGGCGAACACCATGGACGAGCCTACGCGCGTGGGCGGGTTCGCTCATTCCTGCGGGCGTTCACCTCTGGGTGGCGGCGTGGCCATTTCTCCATCCTCTCCCGCGGGGAGGTGGGCCACACTCGTGAAGTTCCGGTGAGCGAGTCGCTCACCGATTCGCGTGATTCGCGTGATTTCCACGGATCCTCGACGGATTGACCCATCCAGGCCATCACGGCCCAGCGGCGCGTTCGAGGACAACTCCCCGTCCGTACAGGAGAGTTACGCCTTCGTGGCCAGGCCCCGCACCGGCTTCACCAGCTATGTCGACGTCGCCGGGCCGGGCGGCGACGGCCCCCGCAGCCATGGCGCGGCGGCGGCACGTTGGCCCGCGTCACCCGAGTGACAGCACCACGAGCGCCGTCGTCGCCGCCGTCTCCGCGAGCCCGCCGAAGACATCGCCGGTGACCCCGCCGAAGCGGCGCGTGCAGTGGCGTAGGAGGACTTCGGCGACGGCGACGGCGGCGACCACCGCGATCGCCGTACGCACGACGTCGTCCGCCCCGAACAGCGCGCCCCCGCCCGCCGCCAGCGCGGTGACGGCGACGGCCGCGATCACCGCACCCCGTACCGGAACCACGCCCGCGACCGCCGCCCCCAGACCCTCCGGCCGGGCGGCCGGCACCCCGGTGCGCGCGGCCAGGGTCAGGGCCAGCCGCGCGGCGGTCGCCGAGACGATCGCCGCCAGGGCACCCCGGGCCCACGAGTCGCCGTAGGCCTGTGCCAGGGCGGCAACCTGGGCGAGCAGGACGAACAGCAGCGTGATCACCCCGAACGGCCCGATGTCCGACTGCTTCATGATGCGCAGCGCGTCCTCGGCGGGCTTGCCGCTGCCGAGGCCGTCGGCGGTGTCGGCGAGGCCGTCGAGGTGGAGGCCGCGAGTGAGGGCGGCCGGTACGGCGACGGAGGCGACGGCGGCGAGGAAGTCGCCCGCGCCCAGGAACAGCAGCAGCAGACCGAGCGCGGCGGCCACCCCGCCCACGACCAGCCCGGCCAGCGGGGCGCACAACATGCCGCCGCGCGCGGCCTCCCGGTCCCAGCGGGTCACCTTGACCGGCAGCACGGTCAACGTGCCGAAGGCGAAGCGGAGGCCGTCGGGCCACGAGGTCTTGGACATCGGCGCAGGTTACCCGGGGGGCTCAGAGGCGAGGGAGGGCGCCATGGATAAAGTGCGCGTATGGGACATTGGTTGCAGCGCAACATCGTGGAACCGGGCAAGCTGCCGCTGCTTCTCGCCCTGGTCGCCTTCGTCGTGACGTTCGTGGTCACCCGGGTCATCACCCGCCTCATCCGGGCCGGCAAGGGCCCGTTCGGCAACGTCAAGGCCGGCGGAATGCACATCCACCACGTCGTCCCCGGCGTCATTCTCAGCGTCCTCGGCGGGTTCGGGGCGGTCGCCAGCGCCCGGCACGGTGTCGGCGCGGGGGCGTTCGCGGTCGTCTTCGGGATCGGCGCCGGTCTCGTGCTGGACGAGTTCGCGCTGATCCTGCACCTCGACGACGTGTACTGGACCGAGGAGGGCCGCAAGAGCGTCGAGGTCGTCGTCCTCACCGCCGCCCTGGTCGGCCTCCTCCTCGCGGGCTTCTCACCCTTCGGGGTCAACGACCTGTCCCAGGACGAACTCCAGGGCCGAGGCACCGTCATCCTGAGCATCGCGGTGAACTTCCTCTTCGCCCTGATCGCCCTGACCAAGGGAAAGGCCCGCACCGCGATCTTCGGCGCGGTCATCCCGATCGTCGGCCTGGTCGGCGCGATCCGCCTGGCCCGCCCCGGCTCCGCCTGGTCCAGACGCTTCTACGCCCGGCGTCCCCGCACCCGCGCCCGCTCGACCCTCCGCGCCTACCGCCACGACCGCCGCTGGGCGGGCCCCCGCCGCAAGCTGGAGGACCTGATCGGCGGCAGGCCGGACGTCTAGGGATCCGGTACTCGGGCACGCCAGTTGCTTCGGACCACCGGCACCGCGCACAGCACCGCCACCGCCGCGATCGCCGCCAGGTGCTCCTTGCCCGCGAGGTTCTCCTTCAGCAGTACCTCGACCATCATCGCCAGGACCACCGCACCCGCCGTCACATACGCGCCGTAGCGCCAGCCGAGGAACACGGCCAGGCCCACCACGGCGGCCGACGGGCCCGTGTCCACGACCTGCGCGTCCGCCCCGGGCAGCCCCAGCAGACCGGCCGGACCCACGGCGATGCCCACGCGCGCGTACAGCGTGCCGGTGAGGGTGGCGACGTAGGCGATGGTGAGGGTCCGCCACCAGCCGAGGCAGATCTCGGCGATCCCGAACACGAACAGGACCTGCGCGAGCGCACCCCACACCGGCAGATCCAGGGCCGGGACGAAGAGGGAGAGCGGGGTGCGGAGAAGGGCGAGCCACAGGGGGTCCTCGGCGCGCACGGCGCCCACGTTCTGCACGAACTGGTAGCCCCACGACTGGTTCTGCACGAACTGCAGGACGGCCGTCAGGCACACCGCCCCGATCGTCATCGGGATCGCCCGCCAACGCCGCTTCAGCAGCGGCTCGCGCACGGTGACGTAGAGCAGTCCCCATTCGGCGCGGGCCCAGCGGGCGAGCGTTTTCATCGACGTGTCTCCAGATGCTTGCGGTGCAACCACTTCGGCAGCCCCGGCGCTTCCAAGAACCCCTCCGCGCGGGCGGCCGCGAGGCCGATGCGCAGCAGGTCCGCGCTCTTCTCGAAGAGCAGGAACCGCGGTTCCCAGATGGGCCGGTACTTGGCGTTCGCGCGGTACAGCGACTCGATCTGCCACCAGCGCGAGAAGAAGCTGAGCAGCGACCGCCACAGCCTCAGCACCGGCCCGGCACCAAGACGTGCGCCACGTTCGAAGACCGAACGGAACATCGCGAAGTTGAGCGAAACCTGCGTGACCTGGATCTCCCGGGCACGGTTGAGGAACTCGATCACCATGAACTCCATGAGCCCGTTCTCGGACTCCCGGTCCCGCCGCATGAGGTCGAGGGAGAGCCCGTGCGGCCCCCAGGGCACGAAGGAGAGCACCGCCCTCAACTCGCCCTCCCCGTCCGCGCATTCGAGCATCACGCACCGCCCGTCGTCCGGATCCCCGAGCCGCCCGAGCGCCATGCTGAACCCGCGCTCGGTGGCCCCGTCTCGCCAGTCGTCCGAACGCCCGATCAGATACGTCATCTCGTCGGCCGGAATGTCCTCGTGCCGCCGGATGCGCACCTCGTAGCCCGCCCGCTTGACCCGGTTGTAGGCCTGCCGGACGGTCCGCATGGCCCGCCCCTCCAGGGTGAACTCGGCGACCTCCACGATGGCCTCGTCGCCGAGTTCGAGGGCGTCGAGCCCGTGCCGCGCGTACACCGTCCCGGCCTCCTCGCCGGCCCCCATCACCGCCGGGATCCACCCGTGCACGCGTGCCTCGGCGAGCCAGGGCTCGATGGCGCCGGGCCACGCCTCCGGATCGCCGATCGGATCCCCGGAAGCCAGCGACACCCCGCCGAGGACGCGATAGGCGACGGCCGCCTTGCCGGTCGGCGACCAGACGAGGCTCTTCTCCGGGCGCAGCGCGAAGTACCCGAGCGAGTCACGCTCCCCGTGCTTCTCCAGCAGCGCCCGCAGTCGCGTCTCGTCGTCCTCGGTGAGCGGGTCTACCGCACGCCGGGAGCGGAAGGCGGCGTAGAAGACGGCCAGGACGAGGATCGTGCTGAGCACGTTGATGGTGACGTTGACCCAGTTGGGGGCCGTGATCCCGGGGAAGTGGGAGTCGTCGGCGGCGACCGAGATGAGGCGCAGGACGCCGTAGAGCCAGCGGTCGAGGAACGTCGAACGGTAGTCGTCGTGCGCCTCGTTGGTGACCGTCACCAGCAGGGCCGCGAGCAGCGAGCTGACCAGCAGCCCGCCGACCGCGACGGCGGCGGCGAGCTTCGGGTTGGACCGGTCGCCCTTCGCGTAGAACTCCCGCCGCCCCACGAGCAGCGAGGCGACGAAGGCGGCGGTGAGGGCGACGGAGATCCAGTTCTGCGGGTGGCGCCGGATCTCCGGGAACACCATGGCGAACAGCAACAGCAGCAGGAACAGCCCGCTGAGCACGAGGTTCAGGATCCACGCGGCCCGTTTGCGGCGCCGCATCGTGATCGCGAGGAACGCCGTGAACACGCCGGAGGCGAAGCCGGCGGTCAGCAGGTACGGCGTGAAGTAGTTCTCCTGGTTGTGCCGCCGCACGTCCTGCCCCAGGGAGACCCACACCGCACTGAGGAAGTTGACGAACGCGACAACCCGCAAGTACCAGACGGCGAACGCGGCGGCCCGCCGAGCAGCGGCGGTACTGGGTCGATCCTGGACGGGCGCGGCGCGGACATCTCCCATAAGGCGGGATCATATGGGGGTTGTTGCGGCAAACGTCCCTTTTGTCTACCGCAACAGCGCGGCTACCCTCACAACTCCGTCTCGGGCTCTTCCGCTTCCTCGACCAGTTCCTCGGTCGGCTCTTCGACCTTCTCGGTCTTCTCCGGCAGTTCCGCCGCCAATGCCGCCGCGGCCTGCACCAGAGGCAGTGCGAGCAGCGCCCCCGCGCCCTCCCCGACCGACACATCCTGGTCGAGCACCGGCTCCAGGGCCATCCGATCCAACGCCTTCGCCTGGCCGGGCTCCCCGCTGTTGTGCCCGGCCAGCCACCAGTCCGGCGCCCGGAACGCGATCCGCTGCCCCACCAGCGCACAGGCCGCCGACACGACCCCGTCCAGAATCACCGGCATCTTCCGCACGGCACTCTGCAACAGGAATCCCGTGATCGCCGCGAGGTCGGCGCCGCCCACGGTCGCCAGCAGCTGCAGCTGATCCCCGAGCACCGGCCGGGCCCGCCGCAACGCGTCCCGGATCGCGGCGCACTTCCGCATCCACGCGAGGTCGTCGATGGCCTGTCCGCCCCGCCCGGTGACGACGGACGCGTCCGTCCCGCACAGCGCCGCGACCAGCACGGCCGCCACGGTGGTCCCGCCCACGCTCACATCGCCGAGCACGACCAGATCGGTACCGGAGTCGGCCTCTTCGTCGGCCACGGCGACGCCCGCGAGAAACGCGGCCTCGGCCTCCTCAAGTGTCAGCGCGTCCTCGACGTCGATGCGTCCACTGCCCCGCCGTACCCGATGCTTGACGACCTCCTCGGGCAGCGTGTCCGCCTCGCAGTCCAGCGCCATGTCGACGACCCGCACCGGGACGCCGTGCTGCCGCGCGAGCACGGACACGGGGCTGACGCCCTCCAGGACCCCCCGCACCAACCGGTCGGCGCTGCCGGCGAGCCGGGCCGAGACCCCGAGTTCGGCGATCCCGTGGTCGCCGGCGAACAGCACCACCCGCGGCCGTTCGATCGGCCGTACCGGTACGACGCCCTGCGCCGCCGCCAGCCACTCACCCAGGTCGTCCAGTCGCCCCAGCGACCCGGGCGGCACGATCTGACGTTCCCGGCGCGCCTCGGCGTCGCGGCGTACACCACCGTCGGGGCGCTCGATCAGATCGGTGAAGTCGTCGAGATTAAGCGAGCTCATTCGCCGAACAGTACCGGCAGCGATCCAACGAGGAGGAGGCCCGGGGCCACCACGCGCGCGTGACGTCATTGCACCCAAGATCGCGATCCCATACGTTCCGCTTTGCACCGCATTGTCGTACGTCCCCGGGAGCCGCTCATGACCACCCTGCGCACCCGCGTCAACGCCCTCGACGAGCGACGCCGCCACCGCGGCGCGGCCCGCGCGATCCTGCGGCTCCTTCCCGAACCGGAGAGCTGGCTGGACGTGGGCACGGGCGACGGCCAATTCCCGGAAACGGCGAAGGAGTTCTTCCCGTACACGTCCTTCGACGGCCTGGACCCCACGGACCGTGTGACGCGGGCCCAAGAGGCCGACCGCATCGAGGAGGCGTACACCGGTCACCTGACGGACCCGCACATCGCGTCGCTCCTGCGTGGCCGCTACGACGTAGTCACCCTGCTCCGGCACAGGTCACCGGCCCCGGATCCCGATGCGGAACTGGGCGCCGCCCTGACAGCTCTCCGCCCCGACGGCCTCCTCCTAGTAGAGGCGCCCCATCCACAGTCGGACGACGTCAGCACGGCACTGGAGTCCCAGGGCTGCACGATCACCACGGTGAGAACCCGCGTCCCCGACCGCTTCCCGACCGCGCGCTTGATCATCGCGCGCAAGGCGGCACCCCGCCAGGGGCGCGGGGAACTGCGCGACCAGCCCCCACCGAACCCGCAGTGAACGACCCGCCTGGCCAGCGGAGCTAGCCGCGCAACGAAATCGCCTGCCCGGCGACGACAAGCAGCACATGCTCGCACTCACCCGCGATCGCCGCGTTGAGCCGTCCGAGCTCATCCCGGTACCGCCGGCCGGAGGCACTCGCGGGCACGATCCCGGACCCCACCTCGTTGGATACGAGGACGACGGTCCGCCGAGTCGCCCGCACCGCCGCCGTCAACTCCCGTACCCGCTCCCGCAGGGCCCGCTCACCGCCATCGGCCCACACCGCGTCGTCCCAGGCCCCGACGGAGTCCATCGCGTCGGTCAGCCACAGCGACAGACAGTCGATGAGCAGCGGCGTCCCGTCCACCCCCAGCAACGGCACGAGATCGCACGTCTCCACGGTCCGCCACGACCCCGGCCGCCGCTCCCGGTGCAGCGCGACCCGCGCCGCCCACTCCCCGTCCCCGTTCCGCGAACCGCCCGTCGCCACATACAGCACATCGGGAAAGGCCTCCAGCCGCCGCTCGGCCTCCACGGACTTCCCCGACCGCGCCCCGCCCAGCACCAGCGTCCGCCGCGGCAGATCCGGTACGTCCTCGTAGGCGCCCACGACCAGCGACGTCCCGTCAGGCACGGCCCGCGCCCCTGCCGCGGCGAGCTGCCGCCGCATCTCGACCCCCGGCGGCACATCGTGATCCAGATGTACGGCGATGACATCCGTCGTAGGACCCATCGCCCCGACCGCCCGCAGCCGGGCCAGCGCGTCGGGCCGCCCCACGACATCGGCGACGACCATGTCGTACCGCTCGACGGACTCCTCCTCAAGACCGGCAGGCGCGCCCCCCGGCGGCAGATACAGCAACCGCTGCCCGTCCGGCCCGGTCACCGCGTACCCCGTACCGCCCGCGTCCATCGCCAGCGCCCGCACCCGGTGCCCCGTCAGCAGCGCCAACTCCCGCCCGTCCGGCACCCGTCCGGCCTGTGGCAGCCCGGCCGGCACCTCGACGGCCGGCCCGTTGTGCGGATGCGACAGCAGCACCTGCCGTACGCCGCCCAGCGAACGCCCCGCCCGCGCCGCCGCGAGCGCCGCGCCCGGCGTGAGGTCGAGCAGCAGCGCCCCGTCCACGAGCAGCGCGGTGGCAGCCCGCGCGTCCACGCCGAGCGAGGTCGCGCAGGCCGCGCAGGGACAGCTGGGGCGGGGGAGGCCCGCGGGGGCGCCGGTGCCGAGCAGAGTCAGTTCCACGGACCCGATTTTCCCGTGTCGCCGCAGGTCTTGCGCGTCCGGCTAGGCTCAGGGCAGGAGCCGGACCAAGATCCGGCTTCTGCTCTGCATGTGCTCATACGTTGGAGGCGTACATGGCGGCATGGACGTGGCGGTTCGAGAAGGCCGACGGGACGGAGGTCCAGCCGGCGGTGCAGCCCGAGGAGTTCACCACGCAGGGGGACGCCGAGTCCTGGCTCGGGGAGCACTGGAAGGACCTGCTGGCCGGGGGCGCGGACCAGGTGCGGCTGTTCGAGGACTCCACGGAGATCTACGGGCCGATGAGCCTGCACGCCGAGGAGCCCAAGGAGTCGAAGGAGTCCTAGGACCGACTCCTGGGACCCGCAGGCGCAGCCGCAGGGGCGAGGGCCATACGGCTCTCGCCCGCCCCTTCTCCATCCCATTGCCTCGCTCGTCGTACGAAACGGGGCTCAGCCCCGCACCCCGCACAGGTGCAGCAACGCCGCCACCCCGCGATACGGATCCGTCCGCCCGGCCCGCTCCTCGACCGCCAGCAGCGCGTCCAGGTCGGCCGGGATCTCCGCCTCGTCCGCGGCGGTGTCGGTGAAGACGCGCACGCCGTACCAGGCGTGCAGCGGTGCCCCGATCCCGGCGAGCGTCGAGGTCAGGGTGGACAGCCGGTCCGCCCGTACGTCGAGTCCGAGCCGGTTCCGGTAGGCGGTCGAGTCGAAGGCGCCCAGCGCACCGGCCCAGTCCCCGGACAAGCCCGGCCGCATGGCCAAGGCATCCCCGTTCCGCACCAGGAGGGACAGCAGTCCGCCGGGCGCGAGCATCCGGGCCAGCCCGGCGAGCAGCGGATCTGGCTCCTGGACGTACATGAGCACGCCGTGACACAGCACGACGTCGAAACTGCCCGGCAGGAAGTGCACACCCGTGTCCCGGCCGTCGCCCTGGACGATCCGCACCCGCTCCCGGATCCCCTCCGGTTCGGCGGCGAGCGCCTCGCGACAGGCGGAGATCATCTTCGGATCCTGCTCGACCCCGGTGACCTGATGCCCGGCACGGGCCAGCCGCAGCGCCTGCGTGCCCTGTCCCATCCCCACGTCGAGCACCCGCAGCCGCTGCCCGACCGGGAACCGCCCGGCTATCTGCTCGTCGAGCTGCCGGGCCACCAGCTCCTGTCGTACGACATCACGCAGCCCGCCCAGCTTGTTCAGCCAGGCATCCGCCGCACCCCCGGAGAAGGAAGCCGCGCTCAGGGCTTCTCTCCGCGCTTGACCTGCGGCTTCGGCAGCCGGAGGCGACGCATCTGGAGGGAGCGCATCAGGGCGTAGGCGACGGCGCCCTTCTTGTTCTGATCGGGGAAGCGCTCGCCCAGCCGCTTCTTCAGCCGGACCGCCGTATTGATCGAATCAAGAACGATGAGCACGATCACGACGAGCCACAGCAGCAGCGCGATGCTCTGCAGCGCGCCCACGCGCACCATGCTCAGCACGAGGATGACCACGGCCATCGGCAGGAAGAACTCGGCGACGTTGAAGCGCGAGTCGATGTAGTCACGGGCGAACCTGCGGACCGGCCCCTTGTCACGGGCGGGCAGGTAGCGCTCGTCGCCGCTCGCCAGCGCCTGGCGCTGCCGCTCCATGGCGGCACGGCGCTCGTCGCGCTGCCGCTTGGCGCCCTCCTTG
The DNA here is from genome assembly GCF_058544905.1 of Streptomyces sp. JLBG701. NCBI lineage: Bacteria > Bacillati > Actinomycetota > Actinomycetes > Kitasatosporales > Streptomycetaceae > Streptomyces > Streptomyces sp. JLBG701. The sequence continues at coordinate 3,184,038 of NZ_CM178588.1, read as the reverse complement.
CGCGTCGACGGCGTGTTGGCGACGCTGCGGCGCTGGGTCTGGGCCTCACTGCGCTTGGGCGTGGGCCGACCCTTCGGGGCCTGCGGGTCGCGGGTCTGCTTGGAGTCGGTCAGCGACGACTTGTCGGCGGCTGCCTTCTCATCCTTGGCACGGCTACGGAACACAAAACCCAAGGGTACGGGGTGCACGCGCATGGACCCCACCCCGGTGGGGAACGATCCGGCAACACCGATCGTCATGTAGGGGACAGAGAGGGACGTCACGTCGCGTTTCCTGGGGATCACCCGGGTGTCACCTACTGGTGTCACCTACTCCCTACGCCGGACCTGGAACGAACGCAGTCGTCCTTGGGGATGAGCGCATCCGTCCCCGAACAGTGCGGTAATGGATGCAGGGCCCGTACTGTGGGTTCTGTTGCAGTCGCTGGAGCTGGAGTCCGTCAGAAGGGGGCGCGCGAAGCCCATGAGCGGTGTCATGAAGCGTATGGGGATGATCTTCCGCGCGAAGGCGAACAAGGCCCTTGACCGGGCCGAGGACCCGCGCGAAACCCTCGATTACTCGTACCAGAAGCAGCTGGAGCTGCTCCAGAAGGTGCGCCGCGGCGTCGCGGACGTGGCGACGTCCCGCAAGCGCCTGGAACTGCAGCTGGCCCAGCTGAACAAGCAGTCCACCACGCTGGAGGACCAGGGCCGCAAGGCGCTCGCGCTGGGCCGTGAGGACCTGGCCCGCGAGGCGCTGTCCCGCCGTGCCGCGCTGCAGCAGCAGGTGACGGATCTGGAGACCCAGCACCAGACCCTCCAAGGCGAGGAGGAGAAGCTCACCCTGGCGGCCCAGCGTCTCCAGGCCAAGGTCGACGCCTTCCGCACCAAGAAGGAGACGATCAAGGCCACGTACACGGCGGCCCAGGCCCAGACCCGGATCGGCGAGGCGTTCACCGGCATCTCCGAGGAGATGGGCGACGTGGGCCTGGCGATCCAGCGCGCGGAGGACAAGACGGCCCAGCTCCAGGCGCGAGCGGGCGCGATCGACGAACTCCTCGCCTCGGGCGCCCTGAACGACCCCACGGGCATGGCCAAGGACGACCTCCAGGCCGAGCTGGACCGGCTCTCCGGTGGTACGGATGTAGAGCTGGAACTGCAGCGCATGAAGGCGGAGCTGGCGGGCGGTTCGTCGTCCGGCCAGCAGGCCATCGAGGGCGGCAAGGACCAGGCGCAGTCCCAGTCCCAGCAGCAGTCCCAGGACACGCCACGCTTCGACAAGCAGTAGCCCACGCCTGAGGAGGGCGACATGATCGTACGGATCATGGGGGAGGGGCAGGTGAGGCTGGCCGACAGCCACCTCACCGAACTCGACAAGCTCGACGACGAACTCCTACGGGAAATGGAGAACGGCGACGGCCCAGGCTTCCGCCGCACCCTCCAAGCACTCCTCGCCAAGGTCCGAGAACTGGGCGACCCTTTGCCGGACGACTCCTTGGAACCCTCGGAACTGATCCTCCCGGCGTCCGACGCGACGCTGGAGGAGGTCCGGGACCTGCTGAGTGACGATGGTCTGATCCCGGGCTGAGGGATTTCTTGGGCGAGCGCCGGCAGGCTGCCGCCTTTCAGCGCCGGTCCAGGCAATCTCAGCCCGTCCGGCGTTTGAGGACGAGGCCCTTCGGGCCGAAGGGGGGTCTGGGGGCACAGCCCCCAGGGACGGCGCCCTGGACAAGGGGCACCGCCGGCACCGTTCCGGCCACCACAAGCCCCCCGTACTGTAAAAACCGTGAGCACCCTGGAACGCGTAACCCGCGGAGCGAAAGCTCACCCCCTCGCGCTGGACGCGGCCCTCGCGGCGGGCGTCCTCGGATGCATGGTGGCCGGCTCCTTCGTGGACCCGCACGGAGAGAACGGCGTCGGCTGGGGTGCCCGCACCGGCCCCAACGCCCTCAGCCTGATCCTCATGGCCCTCGGCGCCACCGCCCTCGTCTTCCGCCGAAACGCCCCGATCACGGTCCTCGCCCTCACCGGCACCCTCACCGTCATCGAGTCCATCACCGGCGACCCCCGAGCCCCCGTGGCCATGTCCGCCGTCATCGCGCTCTACACGGTCGCCGCCTCCACCGACCGCCCCACCACGTGGCGCGTGGGCCTGCTCACGATGACCGTGCTCACCGGCGCCGCCATGCTCGCCGGCCCCCTCCCCTGGTACGCCCAGGAGAACCTCGCCATCTTCGCCTGGACAGGCATGGCGGCCACGGCCGGCGACGCGGTCCGCAGCCGCCGCGCCTTCGTCCACGCCATACGCGAACGCGCCGACCGTGCCGAACGCACCCGCGAGGAGGAGGCCCGCCGCCGAGTCGCCGAGGAACGCCTCCGGATCGCCCGCGACCTGCACGACGTCGTCGCCCACCACATCGCCCTGGTCAACGTCCAGGCCGGAGTCGCCGCCCACGTCATGGACAAGCGCCCCGACCAGGCCAAGGAGGCCCTCGCGCACGTACGGGAGGCCAGCCGCTCCGCGCTCAACGAACTCCGCGCCACCGTCGGCCTGTTGCGCCAGTCCGGCGACCCCGAGGCCCCGACCGAACCGGCCCCCGGCCTGGACCGCCTCGACGAACTCGTCGGCACCTTCCGCAGCGCGGGCCTCCAGGTCGAGGTCGCCCGCGCCGACCACGGCACCACCTTGCCCGCCGCCGTCGGCCTGGCCGCCTACCGCGTCATCCAGGAGGCCCTGACCAATGTGCAGAAGCACGCCGGCATGGAGGCGAAGGCCGAGGTCAGCGTCGTACGGGTAGGACCGAACGTCGAGATCACCGTGCTCGACAACGGCTCCGGCGAGGACGAGGACCCCGATTCGGGCGGCGGCCACGGACTGCTCGGCATGCGCGAGCGGGTCAGCGCCCTGCGCGGCACCCTCACCACCGGTCCCCGGTACGGCGGCGGTTTCCGCGTCCATGCGATCCTGCCCGTCAAGACCCGTACCCGCCCCGCGGAGGACCCCGTATGACGATCCGTGTCCTGCTCGCCGACGACCAGGCACTCCTGCGCAGCGCGTTTCGGGTGCTCGTCGACTCGGAGCCGGACATGGAGGTCGTGGGCGAGGCGTCCGACGGCGCGGAGGCGGTGCGGCTGGCGAAGGAACACCGTGCGGACGTCGTGCTGATGGACATCCGTATGCCGGGCACGGACGGTCTCGCGGCCACTCGGCTGATCAGTGCCGATGCCACCCTCGCCCATGTCCGGGTGGTGATCCTGACGACCTTCGAGGTCGACGACTACGTCGTGCAGTCGCTGCGCGCCGGCGCCTCCGGCTTCCTCGGCAAGGGCTCCGAGCCCGACGAACTGCTCAACGCGATCCGGGTCGCGGCCGGCGGCGAGGCGCTGCTGTCCCCGGCGGCCACCAAGGGCCTGATCGCCCGCTTCCTCGCGCAGGGCGGCGCGCTGGACGACGACCGCGACCCGGCCCGCGCGCAGCGCCTCGACGCGCTGACCGTGCGGGAGCGCGAGGTGCTGGTCCAGGTCGCCGGCGGCCATTCCAACGACGAGATCGCCGAGCGCCTCGAAGTCAGCCCGCTGACGGTGAAGACGCACGTCAACCGGGCCATGGCCAAGCTGGGCGCCCGGGACCGGGCCCAGCTCGTGGTGATCGCGTACGAGTCGGGGCTGGTACGCCCGAGGGTGGAGTGAGCTCGACCCTCCTGTACTGCGGCTGGTGTATACGCCGTATAAGGAATTGGACCGAGGGCGCGGGATCGGCCCCGCGCACGGCCGAGGGCGTAGGGCGGGCCCCACGTGCATGTACGAGGTGGCCCGCTCCTGCCGCGTATGCCACAGTCTGTGGCTGTCCAGATTCAGCGTCGCTGACGAGCTGAGGTGTTCCTGGGCCGACTTGGGATTTCGGGCCTGCCCGTGGTGCGGGCTGGACTCCTGCCCCGAGTCGGTGCCCGCGCGGTTGGCTGCCGCGTGGGTGCTCATCGTGTGCAGTACCTGCCGCCTCGCTCGCCGCTGGCCGCGGCGGTTCGGTGACTCCGGTATCCGCCCCGCCGGACGCTTTCCGCCCGGTGTGGACCCGGGCGGGGCGGGGACCCCGCGTCGCTTTCCTGGGCACGGGGCGCTTTCTCAGTCGATCAGCTTCGGAGGGCTGACCGCTGCTTCGTACAACGACGCCGTCCCACTCAGGACACGGCTGAAAGTCACACAACCGGATCGCCTGCTCGCCGTCACCTCGGGCCAGGACCAGCAGGCCCTCGCCGACCGGCTCGACCGGACCGTCGTACCGGACCTGAAGGACATCGACGGCGTCGGCCAGGTCACCGTCGACGGTGTGCGCGACCTCCAGGTCACCGTAACCCCCGACGACAATAAGCTCGCGTCGGCGGGCCTCACCTCCGCCGCCCTCGCCCAGGCCCTCCAGGCGGGCGGCGCGACCGTCGCGGCCGGCTCCTTCGACGAGGGCGGCAACAACCGCACCGTCCAGGTCGGCGGCGGCTTCACCTCGCTGCAGCAGATCCAGGACCTGATGGTCACGGGGGAGACCGGCAAGAAGCCGGTGCGCCTCGCCGACGTGGCCACGGTCGAGCAGGAGCAGTCCACGGCCGACTCCATCACGCGCACGGACGGCAAGCCGAGCCTCGCCGTGATGGTCACCATGGACAACGACGGCAGCGCCGTCGCGATCTCCGACGCGGTCCAGGACAAGCTGTCGGACATGCGGGCGGACGTCGGTTCCGGCGCCACGGTCACGGTCGTCAGCGACCAGGGCCCGGCGGTCAAGAAGTCCATCGACGGCCTGACGACGGAGGGCGCGCTCGGCCTGCTCTTCGCGGTCCTGATCATCCTGGTCTTCCTGGCGTCGATCCGCTCGACCCTCGTCACCGCGGTCTCGATCCCCCTGTCTGTGGTCCTGGCCCTGATCGTCCTGTGGACGAGGGACCTGTCCCTCAACATGCTGACGCTCGGCGCGCTGACGATCGCCATCGGCCGGGTGGTCGACGACTCGATCGTGGTCCTGGAGAACATCAAGCGCCACCTCGGCTACGGCGAGGAGCGCGAGGAGGCCATCCTCAAGGCGGTCCGCGAGGTCGCGGGCGCGGTGACGTCCTCGACGCTCACCACGGTCGCCGTCTTCCTCCCGATCGGCCTGGTCGGCGGCATGGTGGGCCAGCTGTTCGGCGCGTTCTCCCTCACGGTGACGGCGGCCCTGCTGGCATCGCTCCTGGTGTCGCTGACGGTCGTACCGGTCCTGTCGTACTGGTTCCTGCGCGCCCCCAAGGGCACCCCCGAGGACGCGGACGAGGCCCGCAGACTGGCGGAGGAGAAGGAGTCGAAGAGCAGGCTCCAGCGCGTCTACGTCCCCGTCCTGCGCTTCGCCACCAGGCGCCGTCTGACGAGCCTGGCGCTCGCGGCCGTGATCCTGGTCGGCACCTTCGGCATGGCGCCGCTCCTGAAGACGAACTTCTTCGACCAGGGCGAGCAGGAAGTCCTCACCGTCAACCAGGAGTTGAAGCCGGGCACCAGCCTGGCGGCGACCGATGAGTCGGCCAAGAAGGTCGAGAAGATGCTCGCCGGCGTGAAGGGCATCAAGGACTACCAGGTGACGGTCGGCTCGTCCGGCTTCATGGCCGCCTTCGGCGGCAGCACCGACACCAACCACGCCTCGTACTCGGTGATGCTGGAGGACTCGGCCTCCTCCGACGACGTCCAGGACCGTATCGAGGAGGGCCTCGGCAAGCTCTCCGGCATCGGTACGACCACGATCGCGGCCGGTGACGGCTTCGGCAGCCAGGACCTCAGCGTGGTCGTGAAGGCGGCCGACGGTGACGTGCTGCGCACGGCCGCCGAGGAGGTCCGGGACGCGGTGGCGGACCTGGACGACGTCAAGGACGTGACCAGCGACCTGGCGCAGAGCGTGCCGCGCATCTCGGTCAAGGCCAACTCCCGTGCCGCCGCGGCCGGTTTCAACGACCAGACCCTCGGCGCGGCCGTCACCCAGGCCGTCAAGGGCACCACCGCCGCCAAGGCGATCCTGGACGACACCGAGCGCGACGTCGTCATCAGGTCGGCCGAGCCGGCCGAGACGCTGGCCCAGTTGAAGGCGCTTCAGCTCGGCCCGGTGAAGCTCGGTGACATCGCCACGGTGGAGCTCGTCGACGGCCCGGTCTCCATGACCCGCATCGACGGCCAGCGCGCGGCGACCATCACGGCGAAGCCGACCGGCGACAACACGGGCGCGGTGAGCGCGGACCTCACGTCCAAGCTCGACGCCCTGAAGCTCCCGGCGGGCGCCACGGCCGAGATCGGCGGTGTCTCCCAGGACCAGGACGACGCGTTCAAGAACCTGGGCCTGGCGATGCTGGCGGCGATCGCGATCGTCTTCATGCTCCTGGTGGCGACGTTCCGCTCGCTCGCCCAGCCGCTGATCCTGCTCGTCTCGATCCCGTTCGCGGCGACGGGCGCGATCGGCCTCCTGATCATCACGGGCACCCCGATGGGCGTCCCCGCGATGATCGGCATGCTGATGCTGATCGGCATCGTGGTGACGAACGCGATCGTGCTGATCGACCTGATCAACCAGTACAGGAAGCAGGGTTACGGCGTCGTCGAGGCCGTGGTGGAGGGCGGCCGTCACCGACTCCGCCCCATCCTGATGACGGCACTGGCGACGATCTTCGCGCTGCTCCCGATGGCACTCGGCGTCACGGGCGAGGGCGGCTTCATAGCCCAGCCGCTCGCGGTGGTCGTCATCGGCGGCCTCATCACGTCAACTCTGCTGACCCTGCTGCTCGTTCCGACGCTGTACGCGATGCTGGAGCTCCGCAAGGAGCGCCGCGCGAAGAAGCGGGCGGCGAAAAAGGCGGGGAAGACGGACACGCCGGTGCAGGAGCCGGAGCCCGCGGGCGTGTGACGGCCTGACCTCACGGCGGCCGGGTTCTGGACGACGACAGTCCGGAACCCGGCCGCCGGCGTTTCGGCGTTATGTATCTTGTGGCTCGAACTGCTTTACGGTGAAGGGGATCCCGGTCGTGCCACTGCACAAGGACGACCCGAAATCGGTCGGCGGGTACAAGCTGGTCGACCGGCTCGGCGCCGGCGGCATGGGTGTCGTCTACTGGGGCAGATCGCGCTCGGGCCGTGAGGTCGCCGTCAAGGTGGTGCACGCCCAGTACGCGGAGGACAAGGTCTTCCGCGCCCGCTTCCGGCAGGAGATCGAGTCCGTCCGCAAGGTCAGCGGCGCCTTCACCGCGCCCGTGGTGGACGCCGACCCGGAGGCGGTACGGCCTTGGATGGCGACCCAGTACGTCCCCGGCAGCTCCCTCGCCGAACGGATCCGCGACCACGGCGCCCTCAGGGGTACCGAACTGCGGCGCCTGGCCCTGGGGTTGGTCGAGGCGCTGCAGGACATCCACCGGGCCGGAGTCGTCCACCGGGACCTCAAGCCCGCCAACGTCCTGATGGCCGAGGACGGGCCCCGCGTCATCGACTTCGGCATATCCCGCGCCGCCGAGAACCACCAGACCCTCACCGAGACCGGCCAGATGATCGGCACCCCGCCCTTCATGTCACCGGAACAGTTCACGGACGCCCGCAAGGTCGGACCCGCCTCGGACGTCTTCTCGCTCGCCGCGCTGCTGGTCTTCTCGGCCACCGGACGCGGCCCCTTCGACGCCGACAGCCCGTACATGACCGCCTTCCGGGTCGTCCACGAGCCGCCCGGACTGGACGGCGTACCGCAGCCGTTGCGCACGGTCCTGGAGCGCTGCCTGGTCAAGGAGGCCGCCGACCGGCCCCAACTGGACGTACTTGCCAAGGAGTTCGCCGAGGCGCTGCCCGAGCCCGACCCCATGGACCCGGACACCACGACCCTGCGTCTGTCCGACCTGAGGACTCTTGAGGAGACCTACGGCGGCGCCGACCCGGCGGCGCCCACCCGGGGTACCCGCTCGCCGGGACCGTCCCGGCGAGCGCGGGGCCGCCGGGTGCGACCACTGCTGGTGGCGGCCGGCACGGTCGGCGCGCTGAGCCTGGGGGCGGTGGGGTACGTGCAGTTCGGGCTCTCGGACAGCCCAGCGGCGAGTGCCGCCCCGGGCTCCCGATGGGCGGCGCTCCCCACCGGCTGGCAGGCCTGGCAGACGACGGTGCTCAAGCCGGCCCAGTGGGGCGAGGTCCAGCCCCTGGGGGACGAGAACGGCAACCGGGGTGACGCCACCTGCCAACGCTACGAAGCCGCCGTCTATTGTGCGGGCGCCAGCATCCTCCCGGTCCGCCTGGACGCCCGTGGCGGCGACACCGTCTGGCGCTCCTCCCTCGCGTCCTCCGCCGAGGGCGCGGACAGCGGGCGGAACGACTTCGCGCTCCTCGGGGTGCGGGACGGCGCGATGCTCGTCCGGTATGCCGCGTACCAGGACGAGAACTCCTTGGAGGCGACGACCCGCGTGGTCGCCCTCGACACGGAGAGCGGCGATGAGCTCTGGTCCCGCAAGGTGAACGACGACAACGTGGACCTGACTCTGACCGGCGACCTGGTCCTGACGACCGACGCCGGCGGCCGGCTGGTGACGGCCCGTTCCCCGCGCACCGGCGCCGACCGCTGGACCATGCAACTGCCCGCCGACAGGTACTGCACCTTCCTCGCCGCCGGCAGCGACCTGTACGCGCACTGCGTGTCGACGGATGATCAGCAGGTCGCCGAGATCCTCCGGCTGGACAAGTCCGACGGCTCGGTGGTCCGGCGGATCGAGGTCCCGTTCCAGAGCCTCTTGCTCGGTGCCGCCGACGGCAGGCTGGTCGTCCTGGTGGCGGGAACCGATGGCAAGGCGTCCGCCGAGGACGGGACGTCCGGCAAGATCCTGCTGGTCGACCCGGACACCGGGGCGAGCACCGCGACCAAGCTGACGAAGACCTACACGGGCTCGGTGACGCTGGCCGCCGACACCCTGTGGACCACCGGGGCCGACGGCCAGGTGAGCGCCGTGTCCCCGCTGACCGGCGAGCAGCTGTGGACGACCCGGACCGGCGTCGAGCACGCGGGCCCGCCCACCTACGACGCCAAGTCCCGCACCCTGTACGCGGTCAGCCCCAGTGGCCGGGTCGCGGCGCTCGACGCCCGCAAGGGCACGCTGCTGTGGGAGACGGCCGCGCGGGTCGCGCAGGTCTCGAACGGCGACGCGATCGAGCCCGCGGTGTTCCCGTACGGCGGCGCGCTGATCGCGGCCACCCCGGACGGCACCGTCTTCAGCCTCGACCCCGCGCACCCCGAGGAGAAACCCGCCTCGGGGTGACAAGCGGGGCGGACGGCTACGGCAGCGCCAGCATCCGCTCCAGCGCCAGCTTCGCGAACGCCTCTGTCTCCTTGTCGACCTCGATGCGGTTGACCAGGTTGCCCTCGGCGAGGGACTCCAGGGTCCACACCAGGTGGGGGAGGTCGATGCGGTTCATGGTCGAGCAGAAGCAGACCGTCTTGTCGAGGAAGACGATCTCCTTGCCCTCGGGCGCGAAACGGTTCGCGAGCCGTCGGACCAGGTTCAGCTCGGTGCCGATGGCCCACTTGGAGCCGGCGGGAGCGGCCTCCAGGGCCTTGATGATGTACTCGGTCGAACCGACGTAGTCCGCCGCGGCCACGACCTCGTTCTTGCACTCGGGGTGCACCAGGACGTTCACACCGGGGATCCGTGCGCGCACGTCCTCGACCGACTCCAGGCTGAAGCGCCCGTGGACCGAGCAGTGGCCGCGCCACAGGATCATCTTCGCGTCCCGCAGCTGCTGGGCGGTCAGCCCGCCGTTGGGCTTGTGCGGGTTGTAGAGGACGCAGTCCTCCAGCGTCATCCCCATGTCCCGCACCGCCGTGTTGCGGCCGAGGTGCTGGTCGGGGAGGAACAGCACCTTCTCGCCCTGTTCGAAGGCCCACTCAAGGGCCTTCTTGGCGTTGGACGAGGTGCAGATCGTGCCGCCGTGCTTGCCCGTGAACGCCTTGATGTCCGCGGACGAGTTCATGTACGAGACGGGCACGACCTGCTCGGCTATCCCGGCCTCGGTCAGCACGTCCCAGCACTCGGCGACCTGCTCGGCGGTGGCCATGTCGGCCATGGAGCAGCCGGCCGCCAGGTCCGGCAGGACGACCTTCTGGTCGTCGGACGTCAGGATGTCCGCCGACTCCGCCATGAAGTGCACACCGCAGAACACGATGTACTCGGCCTCCGGGCGCGCGGCCGCGTCCCGGGCCAGCTTGAAGGAGTCGCCCGTGACGTCGGCGAACTGGATGACCTCGTCGCGCTGGTAGTGGTGGCCGAGCACGAAGACCTTGCTGCCGAGCTTCTCCTTGGCCACGCGGGCACGCTCGACCAGGTTCGGGTCGGACGGCGAGGGCAGGTCGCCGGGACACTCGACACCACGCTCGCTCCTCGGGTCGGCCTCACGGCCGAGAAGCAACAGGGCGAGGGGCGTCGGCTGTACGTCGAGCTCCTGGGTTTGGGCGGTGGTCACGACACGCACCCTTTCTGTTCTGCGGGCTGTTCTGATGAAAGACGTGCCTTTTCGTCGATCTGACGTTATCTATCATAACCCGGTTCACGTCACCTTGACGATGGTCATAACGTCGATGTGACATGAATCCCGGTGAGGCCCTAGGGCCGCTGTTCGCTTCGTCGCGGGTGTGCGAGCATGAAAGAACAGGCGAACAGACAAGTTGCCCGGCCCGGAATGAATCCGCGGCCCAGGTGGTTGCAAACGTCGGCAAGCAGTCTCCGTACAACCCGGGAGAGATGTAGATGTCCGTATCGGACGAGACCAGCACCGTCACCGACGGCATCATCCTGTCCGACGCCGCCGCGGCGAAGGTCAAGGCCCTGCTCGACCAGGAAGGCCGTGAAGACCTGGCCCTGCGCGTCGCCGTCCAGCCCGGCGGCTGCTCCGGCCTGCGCTACCAGCTCTTCTTCGACGAGCGCTCCCTCGACGGCGATGTCCTCAAGGACTTCGACGGCGTCAAGGTCGTCACCGACCGCATGAGCGCCCCGTACCTGGGCGGCGCGTCCATCGACTACGTCGACACCATCGAGAAGCAGGGCTTCACGATCGACAACCCGAACGCGACGGGCTCCTGCGCCTGCGGCGACTCCTTCAGCTAAGCCACACGCTCAGCTGAGCCACACGCTGTACGACGAAGGCGGCGGCCCCCTCCGACGGGGCCGCCGCCTTCGCGTCTGTGTGGACGGCTATCGCGCGACCGAGTTCTCCGGCAGCGGGGTCGCCGTCCCCTTCGAGATCCCCTCGCCGTCCGACCCGACGACCTGCCGGTCACCGAGCGCCTCGTCCAGCTGCACGGTCTGGTGGTAGGTCTTGGCGATCAGGATGCAGACCTTGTCCGGCCAGGGCGTCTCGGTCACCGTGACAGTCACCGTGTCGGGCGTCTCACTCGCCGACGCCTCGTAGTCCGCGCACACCCCGCCCGTGAAGCTCACGGTCAGCTCCTGCCCGTCGGCCGAGTAGCCCTCCACCTTCACATCACGCGTGGTCGGCGCCGAGGTCGGCTCGTCGCTCGGCCCCGTCGGAGCCGGACTGGGCTGCCCGGTCGTCGTCCCCGCGGAAGGCGTGGACGAGACCAGGTACTCCGGCTCGATCGCCGGATACGTCACCGTGAAGCTGTCCTCGGCACCCTCGGCCCGCACCTCGAACAGCCAGGACGGCACCAGCGTCTGCCGCGCCTCGACGGTGTGCGAGGCCAGCCCGAACACCGCCTTCTCGACCGTGACCGACTGCTGCTCGGGAACGGTGGTCGACGATCCGCAGGGCGCCTCAAGCCGGTCCTTCAGCGGTACGGGACTGGCGCACCCCCCGATGCCCATCCGAGGCTCGGGCGTGCCCTGCCCGGAACCGCCCACGTTCGCGTTCAGCAGGTCCAGCGTCTTCTTCGCGTTCAGGACGGGATACGTGTCCCCCTCCACCGGCGCCTTCAACTGCCCGTTGCCGCTGACCACTTCGCCCTGGGCGCCGACACTGATCCCGGTCGACCAGCCGTAGGTCGGCAGCCCGCCGACCACCGGAGCGGCGTTCACGACCCGCTGGGCGCCCATGACCTGGCTCGCGTCCAGCTTCGCGTCGTCCTGGCCCACCGCCTTGAGGACCGGCGCGGCCGCCTTCTCCGCCGCCGCCACGCTCACGGGATCGACCGCCGGAGAAGCGGGGTCGTTCGCGCACACGGTGGTGCTCTGGCAGTCGTCGGTGCCGGGCGCGTACCGGGAGAAGGTCCAGGCCCCCGGCGCCTTCGTGTTCACCTGGAGACTGGGCCCCGAACCGTCCTTGCCCCCGATCCGCCAGACCTCGCCCTGGACGGCGGGCGTCCCGTCGACCCCGAGGGCCTCGGCCAGCCGGACCACCTCGTCCTTGCTGACCTCGCCCTTCGCCCAGTACACGGCCGCCGAGCCGGGGCCGTCCGCGAGTGTGCCGGCAGCCTCGTAGGTGACGCCGTTCGGGTCGGGCTCGCCGGGCGCGATGCCACTCGTGCCGCCGGCGGAGTAGCCGTCGAGGGCTAGCGGCGAGGGCGTGCCGTCGCCACCGGGGGCCCCGGAGCCCGTACGACCGCCGGAGCCGCTGGACGCGTTGGTGGCGAGGAAGGCCCCACCGCCGCCGACGAGCAGTACGGCGGCGGCGACGGAGGCGATGATCACGGGGGAGCGCCGGCGGCCGGGGTGACCGAGGGGGGACTCCTGCACGCCCTCTGACTCCTGCGCGCTCTCGATTTCCTGCGGGGCCTCGGACTCCTGCGCGCCCTCGTTTTCCTGCGGGGCCTCGGTTTCCGCCGCGCCCTCGGGTTCCTGGACGCCCTGGGGCTCTGCCGCGCTCCCGGTTTCCTGCCCGACCGCGCTCTCCTGCCCGGCCGGGCTTTCCTCCGCGTGCTCGATCTCCTCGGGTGCCTCGGTCTCTTCCTCCGGCGATACCTGCTCCGGCGTCACCTGCTCCGGTGTTTCCTGCTCCTCCGGAGCGCCGGCTGCGGTGTCATCGGCGTCCCGCGTGGTGCCCGAGGCCTCGTCGGCGCCGGCGGCCTCGTCCGCGGCGTCGTCGTTGTCGGGTCGCTCGGTGTTCACCGCATCGCTCCTTCGCACGCACTGCTGTCCCAGGTGACCCGGCCCTGCCAAGAAGGGCTTCTGGTGGGTCGTATCCCGTATCCCCCTTACAGGGGACGGCGATGGGACGCAGCGGGGGAGTGCACGGTTCCCTGCGGGCGCTCTTTCAGTCTCCGTAGTCCGACATGGCGTCCAGCAGATGGGCCGACCGCGCCGGCACGGTCACGCCGTGGATGAGTGACGGAGAGACCGGAAGGGCAGTGATCCGGTCGGGAGCGGACCAGTGCGCGGCCATCCGCGCGCAGTCGCTGTGCAGCGACTCCAGATCGCCTTCCAGATCGACCGGACCGGGGGTGTGGACCTCAAGGTTCGTCATAACGGCACCGTAGGCACGGGCACGCTCGCGAAGAAAGATCTACTATCGGGTAGTTTTGGCAGCTTGCAGGGGTGGCGCGTAGACCGGGTAGCGTGAACTGTCAAAGCACACTCCCCGCAGCCGCAGGAGATTCCCCGCCGTGCGCATCGCAGTCACCGGCTCCATCGCCACCGACCACCTCATGACCTTCCCCGGCCGTTTCGCCGACCAGCTCGTCGCGGACCAGCTGCACACGGTCTCGCTCTCCTTCCTGGTCGACAACCTCGACGTACGCCGGGGTGGGGTGGGCGCGAACATCGCCTTCGGCATGGGCCAGCTCGGCACCACGCCGATCCTGGTCGGGGCCGCCGGCTCCGACTTCGACGAGTACCGGGCCTGGCTGGACCGGCACGGCGTCGACACCGCCTCGGTACGTATCTCCGAGACGCTGCACACCGCCCGCTTCGTCTGCACCACCGACGCCGACCACAACCAGATCGGCTCCTTCTACACGGGCGCGATGAGCGAGGCCCGCCTCATCGAGCTGAAGACCGTCGCGGACCGCGTGGGCGGTCTCGACCTGGTGCTGATCGGCGCCGACGACCCGGAGGCGATGCTTCGCCACACCGAGGAGTGCCGGTCCCGCGGTATCCCCTTCTCCGCCGACTTCTCGCAGCAGATCGCCCGGATGAACGGCGACGAGATCCGCATACTGCTCGACGGGGCTACGTATCTCTTCTCGAACGAGTACGAGAAGGGGCTCATCGAGTCCAAGACCGGCTGGTCGGACGAGGAGATCCTGTCCAAGGTCGGGCACCGGGTGACCACGCTCGGCGCGCAGGGCGTACGCATCGAGAGCGTCGGCGAGAAGCCGATCGAGGTCGGCTGCGCCGAGGAAGAGCGCAAGGCCGACCCGACGGGTGTCGGCGACGCCTTCCGGGCGGGGTTCCTGTCGGGGCTGGCCTGGGGGGTCTCGCTTGAGCGTGCGGCTCAGGTCGGCTGCATGCTGGCGACTCTCGTCATCGAGACCGTGGGTACGCAGGAGTACCAGCTGCGGCGGGCTCACTTCATGGACCGGTTCACCAAGGCGTACGGGCATGACGCCGCGGCCGAGGTTCAGGGGCATCTGGGGTAGTTCGCCGGGCGCGGGGCGTGGGGGCTGGTCGCGCACACGCGGCGGTAGCCGCATATCGACACAGCCCCGCGCCCCTGACGTCAGTCAGGTCGTCCGGCGTACTACGTATGCCGTTCCGCTTTGTGCTGCCTCCTCGCCTACGTACTCCTGGCCCCGCATCTCGCACCACGCCGGGATGTCCAGGCGGGCCGCCTCGTCGTCCGACAGGACCCTGACGGTGCCGCCCACCGGGACGTCGCCGATGACCTTCGCCAGTTCGATCACCGGGATCGGGCAGCGCTTGCCGAGGGCGTCGACGACCAGTACGTCTTCCTGGACGACGGTCGCCGGTGCGGGCGCTCCCAGCGTCTCCCGCACCCTGGCCACCACCCCCGGCAGTACCTCCAGGAACCGGTCGACATCCTCGGCCGGGGTCCCCATGGGCAACGACACCCGCACGTTTCCCTCGCTCAGCACCCCCATCGCCTTCAGCACATGGCTGGGCGTCAGTGTGCTGCTCGTACAGGATGATCCGGACGATACGGAGAAACTGGCGCGGTCGAGTTCGTGCAGCAGTGTCTCTCCATCGACATAGAGACAGGAGAAGGTGACGATCCCCGGGAGCCGTCGTTCCGGATCGCCCACCACCTCCACATCCGGCACCAGCCGCGGCACCCGGTCCCGGATCCGCTCCGTCAGCTCCCGCAGCCGTACCGCCTCCTGAGCCGCCTCGGCCCGTACCGCCCGCAGCGACGCCGCCGCGGCCACGATCGCCGGGATGTTCTCGAACCCGGCGGCCCGCCCCGACTCCCGCTCGTCCACGGGCCCTTGGGCAGCGAACCGCACCCCTTTCCGCACGACGAGCAGCCCCACCCCCGACGGTCCGCCCCACTTATGGGCACTCGCCGTCAACAACGACCACCCACCCGCCACCCGCCCCCACCCCAACGACTGAGCGGCATCCACCAGCAACGGCACCCCGGCCTCCCGGCAGACCTCGGCCACTTCGGCCACCGGCTGCTCGGTCCCCACCTCGTGGTTGGCCGACTGAAGACAGGCCAGCGCGGTTTCGGGCCGCAGGGCGGCGGCGTACGACTCCGCAGTCACCGCCCCCGCACGGTCCACCGCGACCTGGGTGACCTCGCCACCCTCGGCCTCGTGCGCATCGGCGGAATGGAGCACCGAGGAGTGTTCGACAGCGGACACGATCAGGTGACGCCCAACCCGCCGACGACCGGCCAGCGCACCCGCGATCCCGGCGTGCACGGCCCGAGTCCCGGAGGAGGTGAACACCAACTCGTCCGGTCGACACCCCACCGCCTCGGCGGCCGCCTCCCGCGCCGCGTCCAGCAACATCCGGGCCCGCCGCCCCTCCTTGTACAAACGTGCGGGATCGGCCCACCCCTCATCGAGCGAGGCCAACAGAGCCTGCCGGGCAACGGGATGAAGGGGAGCGGAGGAAGCGGCATCAAAGTAGGACACACGGCAACGCTAAGGCCTTTAGGGGCGCGGGGAACTGCGCGAGAAACCACAACGCACCCGCACCCGCCAACAAAGCCGCAGACCCGAGCTATTAGGCCCTGAACCCACCCCATCAGGGTGACCCGCGACGCGTATGCCACCCTCCCCGCGAACCCCCGGAGGGCGTCGGCTAGGGTTTGGTCCGCATAAACATCCAAACCCCTGCCCGACGCAGGGCGGCGACCGACCACCGAGTGAGGCAGGCCGCAGCCAATCCGCGCGGGCGAGACTCTCGGGAAGGCGCTACGTGAGTCCCAACGGCTCCGACCGCTCGCCGCGGCGCCCGATGCGGCGGAAGCTGCTGCAGGCACTGACTGCGGGCCTGGTCCTGGCGACCGCCACCGGTTGCACATACAAGGACTTCCCCCGCCTTGGTATGCCGACCCCGACCACGGAAGAGGCTCCGCGGATCCTCTCCCTGTGGCAGGGCTCGTGGGCTGCCGCGCTCGCCGTTGGCGTGCTGGTGTGGGGCCTGATCGTGTGGAGTGCAATCTTCCATCGGCGCAGCCGCACCAAGGTCGAGGTTCCTCCGCAGACTCGGTACAACATGCCGATCGAGACGCTGTACACGGTGGTCCCGCTGGTCATCGTCTCGGTGCTCTTCTACTTCACGGCCCGCGACGAGTCGAAGCTCCTCAGCCTCGACAAGAAGCCCGACGTCACGGTCAACGTGGTCGGCTACCAGTGGAGCTGGGGCTTCAACTACATCGAGAACGTCGACGGTTCCACCGGTGACGCGGCGACCGACGCGAACCTGGACGCCATTCCGGACCGGTTCAAGAACCAGTTCCCGGCGAACGCAGGCGGTGTCTACGACGTCGGCACGCCCGGCACGAGGAACCCGCAGACCAACAACCCGGGTCCGACCCTCTGGCTCCCCAAGGGCAAGACGGTCCGCTTCATCCTCACCTCGCGTGACGTCATCCACTCCTTCTGGGTGGTGCCGTTCCTGATGAAGATGGACGTCATCCCGGGGCACACCAACTCCTTCCAGGTGACCCCCAACAAGGAGGGCACCTTCCTCGGCAAGTGCGCCGAGCTCTGCGGCGTCGACCACTCCCGGATGCTGTTCAACGTGAAGGTCGTCTCCCCCGAGCGCTACGAGCAGCACCTCAAGGACCTCGCGAAGAAGGGGCAGACCGGTTACGTTCCCGCCGGCATCGCGCAGACGAGCCACGAGAAGAACCGGGAGACGAACAACCTGTGAGCATCCTCAACGAACCCCAGGGTGCCGCGGCGGCGGAGTCCCACTACGCGGACGAGCTGCCGGTAAGGCGCAAGCAGCCCGGCAACGTGGTCATCAAGTGGCTGACGACCACTGACCACAAGACGATCGGCACGCTGTATCTGGTCACGTCGTTCGCGTTCTTCTGCATCGGTGGCGTGATGGCGCTGTTCATGCGCGCCGAGCTGGCCCGGCCGGGTCTGCAGATCATGTCGAACGAGCAGTTCAACCAGGCGTTCACGATGCACGGCACGATCATGCTGCTGATGTTCGCGACGCCGCTGTTCGCCGGCTTCACGAACTGGATCATGCCGCTGCAGATCGGCGCACCGGACGTGGCCTTCCCCCGGCTGAACATGTTCGCCTACTGGCTGTACCTGTTCGGCTCGACCATCGCGGTCGGCGGCTTCCTCACCCCGCAGGGCGCGGCCGACTTCGGCTGGTTCGCCTACTCCCCGCTCTCCGACGCGGTCCGCTCCCCGGGCATCGGCGCCGACCTGTGGATCATGGGCCTGGCCTTCTCCGGCTTCGGCACCATCCTGGGCGCGGTCAACTTCATCACCACCATCATCTGCATGCGCGCTCCGGGCATGACCATGTTCCGCATGCCGATCTTCGTGTGGAACGTGCTGCTGACCGCCGTCCTGGTCCTGCTCGCCTTCCCCGTCCTGGCCGCCGCGCTGTTCGCCCTGGAGGCCGACCGGAAGTTCGGGGCGCACGTCTTCGACGCGGCCAACGGCGGCGCGCTGCTGTGGCAGCACCTCTTCTGGTTCTTCGGCCATCCCGAGGTGTACATCATCGCGCTGCCGTTCTTCGGCATCATCTCCGAGGTCATCCCGGTCTTCTCCCGCAAGCCGATGTTCGGCTACATGGGCCTGATCGCCGCGACCGTCTCCATCGCCGGCCTGTCCGTGACCGTGTGGGCCCACCACATGTACGTCACCGGCGGCGTGCTGCTGCCGTTCTTCTCCTTCATGACGTTCCTCATCGCCGTGCCGACCGGCGTGAAGTTCTTCAACTGGATCGGCACCATGTGGAAGGGCTCCCTGTCCTTCGAGACCCCGATGCTCTGGGCCACCGGCTTCCTCATCACCTTCACCTTCGGTGGTCTGACCGGTGTCATCCTGGCCTCGCCGCCGATGGACTTCCACGTCTCCGACTCGTACTTCGTGGTGGCGCACTTCCACTACGTCGTGTTCGGCACCGTCGTCTTCGCGATGTTCTCCGGCTTCCACTTCTGGTGGCCGAAGATGACCGGCAAGATGCTCGACGAGCGCCTCGGCAAGATCACCTTCTGGACGCTGTTCATCGGCTTCCACGGCACCTTCCTGGTCCAGCACTGGCTGGGTGCCGAGGGCATGCCCCGTCGTTACGCGGACTACCTCGCGGCCGACGGCTTCACCGCCCTGAACACGATCTCGACGATCAGCTCCTTCCTGCTCGGCCTGTCGATCCTGCCGTTCTTCTACAACGTCTGGAAGACGGCCAAGTACGGCAAGAAGGTCGAGGTCGACGACCCCTGGGGCTACGGCCGCTCGCTGGAGTGGGCGACCTCGTGCCCGCCCCCGCGGCACAACTTCCTCACCCTGCCGCGGATCCGCAGCGAATCCCCGGCGTTCGACCTGCACCACCCGGAGATCGCCGCGCTCGACCAGCTGGAGAACACCGGTCACGGCGCTGCGGCACTGGCTGGTAGCAAGGAGGCCGGCAAGTGAAGATCCAGGGCAAGATGTTCATGTGGCTGAGCGTCTTCCTCCTCGCCATGGCGGTCGTCTATGGCGTGTGGTCGAAGGAGCCTGCCGGTACCACGGCCCTCTTCCTCTCCTTCGCCCTGAGCATCATGATCGGCTTCTACCTGGGCTTCACGGCCCGGCGGGTCGACGCGGGCGCCCAGGACAACAAGGAGGCGGACGTCGCGGACGACGCCGGCGAGGTCGGGTTCTTCAGCCCGCACAGCTGGCAGCCGCTCTCGCTGGCCTTCGGCGGCGCGCTCGCCTTCCTGTCGGTCGCGATCGGCTGGTGGCTGCTGTACTTCTCGCTGCCGCTGATGCTGATCGGCCTGTGGGGCTGGGTCTTCGAGTACTACCGCGGCGAGAACCGCACCCAGTAACACGCGCTGAGCGCTCCGGAACCCGGACACTCCGTCAGGAGGGTCCGGGTTCCTGCTTTTGGCCTACGGATCGTCCCTCGTCCGAGTTACCCACCGCGCCGCCGCTGACGACCCTCCATAGCGTGAACGCATGAGCCAATCAGTGTTCTTTCGGGGCGCAAAAGCCGGTGTCGAGAGGGCGACCGTGCTCAGCCCTTCGGGCCTCCGCGCGCTCGCCCTCTCGACACCGCCACGCCCGCGCACCCGCACCGTCGTCAGCTGCACGTTGCTGGTGGTCGCCCTCGGCGCGGGCGTCACCGCCTGCGGCTCGGACGGCCATCCCCTGTCGGCCGAGCCGTACGACGCGGCCGACCAGATCTCCTTCAACGGCCCCTCGGACGGCGGGAAGAAGGCCGACCCCGACAAGCCCTTGGAGGTCACCGCCGAGGACTCCGACGGGCGCATCACGGACGTCACGGCCATAGACGCCACAGGACGCTACGTGGTGGGCGAACTCTCCGCCGACGGCTCCCGCTGGCACAGCACCTCGCCGCTCGCCGCCAACGCCCACTACACGCTGCGGGTGAGCACCGAGGACGAGGACGGGGCACCCGGTCGCAAGGTCCTCGCCTTCGACACCAGCAAGCCCACCACCAAGAAGCGCCTGACCGTGAAGTTCGGGCCCGACGCGGGCAAGTACGGCGTCGGCCAGCCCATCACCGCCAAACTGAGCCAGGCCGTCAAGGACGAGGCACAGCGGGCCGTGGTCGAGCGCGCCCTCAAGGTGGACTCCACGCCCGCCGTGGCGGGCGCCTGGCACTGGGTGGACGACAAGGAACTCCACTACCGCCCCAAGGAGTACTGGCCCACCCACGCCACCGTCCAGGCGCACAGCAACCTGGAAGGCGTCAAGATCAGCGACCGCCTCTGGGGCGGCAAGGCGAAGCCGCTCAAGCTCACCATCGGCGACAGCGTCATCGCCGTCACCGACGCCTCGTCACACTCGATGACGGTCTACCGGAACGGCAAGGAGCTCAAGAAGATCCCCGTCACCACGGGCAAGGCCGGCTTCGAGACCCGCAACGGCGTCAAGGTCGTACTGGGCAAGGAGTACTTCGTACGTATGCGCGGCACCAGCATCGGCATCGCCGAGGGCTCCGCGGAGTCGTACGACCTGCCCGTCTACTACGCGACCCGCGTGACCTGGAGCGGCGAGTACGTACACGCCGCTCCCTGGTCCACCGGCTCCCAGGGCTACGCGAACGTCAGCCACGGCTGCACCGGCATGAGCACCAGCAACGCCGAGTGGTTCTACGACACCGTGCGCGCGGGCGATGTGGTCAAGGTCATCAACTCGTACGGCAACACGATGGAGTCGTTCGGCAACGGCTTCGGCGACTGGAACCTCGACTGGAAGAACTGGCGCAAGGGCAGCGCCCTGGTAGGCGGCACCCCGGAGGCCCCAAGCCCGGAACAGGTGGCCCGCCTACGCCCCGAGAGCGTCTAGACCGAGCCGAACCGAGCTCCTAGGCGCTCTGCTGAAGCCTCTTCTGCCGCAACAGAGAGGCCAGCGCGGACGCGAACTCCACCGGATCCACCGGCAGCGTCACAGCCGCCTCCGCCCGGCTCCACGTGGCCAGCCACGCATCCTGAGGCCGCCCGATCAGCAACAGCACCGGCGGACAGTTGAACACCTCGTCCTTGATCTGCCGGCACACCCCCATGCCGCCCATCGGCACGGCCTCACCGTCCAGCACACAGACGTCGATCCCGCCCCGGTCCAGTTCCTTGAGGACGGCCGCCGGAGTCGCACACTCCAGGAACTCCACAACGGGAACGTCCGGCGCAGGCCGGCGCCCGGTCGCGAGCCGCACGGACTCCCGGGTGTTGGAGTCGTCGCTGTAGACCAGCACCGTGGCGGTCGGCTGCATGCTTCCTCCGTTGACATCAGCGTCGTACGGCCAAAGACGGGCGGAGCCCGATGCGGCGGATGCTACCCCCTTGAACACCCCGTCAACACCGGTTCGGACAGCACTTCGATGGGCCATACGGGCAGTACGCGAGCTGCGAACACTCCGAACGGCACCCCCCGGAGTGAGCGCGAGATAAGCGACCGACATAATGTCGGTCGTGGCGACAGCAACGACAGTAGAAACCGGGCACGCGCACCCGTCGGTCAACCGGCCGAACCTCACCAGCGTCGGAACCATCATCTGGCTGAGTTCCGAGCTGATGTTCTTCGCGGCCCTCTTCGCGATGTACTTCACCCTGCGATCGGTGACCGGGCCGGATCACTGGAAGGAAATGGCCGAGAGCCTGAACTTCCCGTTCTCGGCGACGAACACCACGATCCTGGTGCTCTCCTCCCTCACCTGCCAGCTCGGCGTCTTCGCCGCCGAGCGCGGTGACGTGAAGAAGCTCCGGGGCTGGTTCATCGTCACCTTCATCATGGGTGCGATCTTCATCGGCGGTCAGATCTTCGAGTACACGGAGCTGGTGAAGAAGGACGGGCTCTCGCTCTCCTCCGACCCGTACGGCTCGGTGTTCTACCTGACCACCGGCTTCCACGGCATGCACGTGACGGGAGGTCTCATCGCCTTCCTGTTCGTCCTCGGGCGCACCTACGCGGCCAAGAGGTTCACTCACGAGCAGGCGACCGCTGCCATCGTCGTGTCCTACTACTGGCACTTCGTCGACGT
Source organism: Streptomyces sp. JLBG701 (assembly GCF_058544905.1). Classification (NCBI taxonomy): domain Bacteria; kingdom Bacillati; phylum Actinomycetota; class Actinomycetes; order Kitasatosporales; family Streptomycetaceae; genus Streptomyces; species Streptomyces sp. JLBG701. The sequence goes on along the minus strand of NZ_CM178588.1, from coordinate 3,161,999 downwards.
CGTCTGGATCGGCCTCTTCGCCACGATCTACATGATCAAGTAGCCCGGGCCCCGTTCCCGCGCACATTCCAGAAGCATCGACGCAGAAGATCCTGACACCGGGGTAATCCGTGAAAAAGCTCTCCGCACGACGACGCCATCCGCTGGCGGCGGTCGTCGTCCTACTCCTCGCGCTGGCGGCCACCGGGGGGCTGTACGCCGTGTTCGCGCCCGCGAGCAAGGCACAGGCCGATGACACCGCCCAGTCCCTCGCCATCGACGAGGGCAAGAAGCTCTACGCCGTAGGCTGCGCCAGTTGCCACGGCACCGGCGGTCAGGGCAGCTCCGACGGCCCGAGCCTCGTGGGTGTGGGCGCCGCGGCCGTGGACTTCCAGGTCGGCACCGGCCGTATGCCGGCCGCCACCTCGCAGGGGGCACAGGTCCCGGCCAAGAAGGTCGTCTACTCGCAGGCCGAGATCGACCAGCTCGCCGCGTACATCGCCTCGCTGGGCGCCGGTCCCGTCATCCCGACGGAGAACGAGTACAGCCCGGACGGTTCGGACATCGCCAAGGGTGGCGAGCTGTTCCGCACCAACTGCGCGCAGTGCCACAACTTCACCGGCAAGGGTGGCGCGCTGACGCACGGCAAGTTCGCGCCGGGCCTTGAGGGCGTCGACCCGAAGCACATCTACGAGGCCATGCAGACCGGCCCGCAGAACATGCCGTCCTTCCCCGACACCACACTGTCGGAGGAGAACAAGCAGGACATCATCGCGTACCTCGACGCGGTCAACGGCGACAACACCGAGAGCCCCGGTGGCCTTGAGCTCGGCGGCCTCGGTCCGGTCAGCGAAGGCCTGTTCGGCTGGGTCTTCGGTCTCGGCGCTCTGATCGCCGTCGCCGTCTGGGTTGCCGCTCGGACCGCAAAGGCCAAGAAGTCATGAGTAGCCAAGAAATTCCAGAAGAGAACCTGCCGGTTGAGCAGGGCGCGCACGGCGCGGTAGGCATCGCGGACGAGAAGGACCCCTTCGCGGACCCGGGCCTGCCGCCCCACGAGCACCGTGTCCAGGACATCGACGAGCGGGCCGCCAGGCGGTCCGAGCGTACGGTCGCCATGCTGTTCACGCTCTCGATGCTGGCCACCGTCGGCTTCATCGCCTCGTATGTGGCGATCCCGCACGACAAGGCGGTCTACATCTTCCCGCTGGGTCACATCAGCGCGCTGAACTTCGCGCTGGGCATGACCCTCGGTGTGGCGCTGTTCAGCATCGGCGCGGGCGCGGTCCACTGGGCCCGCACCCTGATGTCCGACGAGGAGATCGCCGACGAGCGCCACCCGATCGAGGCGCCCCCCGAGGTCCGCGAGAAGGTCCACGCGGACTTCAAGCAGGGCGCCAAGGAGTCGGCGCTCGGCCGCCGCAAGCTGATCCGCAACACGATGTTCGGCGCGCTGGCCCTGTTCCCGCTCTCCGGCGTCATGCTGTTGCGCGACCTCGGCCCGCTGCCCGGCACCAAGCTCCGCCACACCCTGTGGGGCAAGGGCAAGCTCCTCGTCAACATGAACACGAACGAGCCGCTGCGTCCCTCGGACGTCGCCGTCGGTTCGCTCACCTTCGCCAAGCCCGAGGGCCTGGAGGAGCACGACGAGGAGTTCCAGACCGAGATCGCCAAGGCCGCCCTGATGATCGTCCGGATCCAGCCGGACAACATCAAGGACAAGCGCGAGCTCGAGTGGTCGCACGAGGGCATCGTCGCGTACTCGAAGATCTGCACCCACGTCGGTTGCCCGATCTCCCTGTACGAGCAGCAGACGCACCACGTGCTCTGCCCCTGCCACCAGTCCACCTTCGACCTCTCCGACGGTGCCCGAGTGATCTTCGGTCCCGCCGGTCACGCCCTGCCGCAGCTGCGCATCGGCGTGAACGACGATGGCTACCTCCAGGCGCTCGGCGACTTCGAGGAGCCCGTCGGTCCTGCATTCTGGGAGCGCGGATGAGCACTACAGAGACGACTGAGTCCCGCTCTCGCGGGAAGGCACCGGCCGGCGAGCGCGTCGCCGACTGGGCCGACGGCCGACTGGGGATCTACTCCCTGGCCAAGTCCAACATGCGCAAGATCTTCCCCGACCACTGGTCGTTCATGTTGGGTGAGGTCTGCCTCTACAGCTTCATCATCATCATCCTCACGGGTGTGTATCTGACGCTGTTCTTCCACCCGTCGATGAACGAGGTGGAGTACCACGGCAGCTACGTCCCGCTGCAGGGCCAGCTGATGTCCGAGGCGTTCAACTCGACCATGCACATCTCCTTCGATGTGCGCGGTGGTCTGCTGATCCGGCAGATCCACCACTGGGCGGCGCTGATCTTCCTCGCCGGCATGTTCGTGCACATGATGCGTGTGTTCTTCACGGGCGCGTTCCGCAAGCCGCGTGAGGTCAACTGGCTGTTCGGCTTCCTGCTGTTCGTCCTGGGCATGTTCACCGGCTTCACCGGTTACTCGCTCCCGGACGACCTGCTCTCCGGCACCGGTGTCCGCTTCATGGAGGGCGCGGTCCTGTCCGTGCCGATCGTCGGCACGTACCTGTCGTTCTTCCTCTTCGGCGGGGAGTTCCCGGGCGGCGACTTCGTGGCCCGCTTCTACTCGGTCCACATCCTGCTGCTGCCGGGCATCATGCTCGGCCTGGTGGTCGGCCACCTGATCCTGGTCTTCTACCACAAGCACACGCAGTTCGCGGGCCCCGGAAAGACGAACAACAACGTCGTCGGCATGCCGCTGCTGCCGGTCTACATGGCCAAGGCCGGGGGCTTCTTCTTCCTGGTCTTCGGTGTCATCGCGGCCATCTCGGCGATCGCCTCGATCAACCCGATCTGGTCCATGGGCCCCTACCGTCCGGACCAGGTGTCCACCGGCGCCCAGCCCGACTGGTACATGGGCTTCTCCGAGGGCCTGATCCGTGTCATGCCGGGCTGGGAGATCAACTTCTGGGGTCACACGCTCGTCCTGGGCGTGTTCATCCCGCTGATCATCTTCCCGCTGGTCCTGGTCGCGATCGCGGTCTACCCGTTCATCGAGTCCTGGGTCACCGGCGACAACCGCGAGCACCACATCCTGGACCGCCCGCGCAACGCGCCGACGCGCACGGCCTTCGGTGTCGCGTGGATCACCTGGTACATGGTGCTGCTGATCGGTGGTGGAAACGACCTCTGGGCCACTCACTTCCACCTGTCGATCAACGCCATCACCTGGTTCGTCCGGGTCTCGTTCTTCGTCGCCCCGGTCATCGCGTTCGTCATCACCAAGCGGATCTGCCTCGGCCTTCAGCGCCGCGACAAGGACAAGGTGCTGCACGGCCGCGAGTCGGGCATCATCAAGCGCCTGCCGCACGGTGAGTTCATCGAGGTGCACGAGCCGCTCAGCCAGGACGCGCTGCACACGCTGACCGCGCACGAGCAGTACGTGCCGGCCGCGATCGGCGCGACGGTCGACGAGAACGGTGTCGAGCGCAAGGTGAAGGGCACCGAGAAGCTGCGCGCCAAGCTCAGCGAGGCCTACTACGGCGAGGAGAGCCAGATCTCCAAGCCCACCGTTGAGGAGTACAAGGAGATCACGAGCGGCCACGGCCACCACTGATCGCTGCGCACGCCACGCGCCACCCGAAGGGCCCCGTCCGCAGACCGGACGGGGCCCTTCGCCGTGCCCCCGGGCTGGATAGGGTGGGGCTCACACTTCTTCTACGACATTCAGGAGCGGCTTTATGAGCGCTGTGACCCCCGCTGGAGGCGACACCGCGGCGGGCCGTTCCTGGCCCGAGGTACTGAACGGTCTGCTGGAGGGCCGTGACCAGAGTGCCGAGGACACCGCCTGGGCGATGGACCGGATCCTGCGCGGTGAGGCGACCGACGCGCAGATCGCCGGGTTCGTGGTGGCGCTGCGGGCCAAGGGCGAGACGGTCGAGGAGATCACCGGCCTCGTCCGGACGATGTACGAGCACGCGAACGTTATCGAGGTGCCGGGGCGCACGGTCGACATCGTCGGCACGGGCGGCGACGGCGCGAAGACCGTGAACATCTCCACGATGTCGTCGATCGTGGTGGCCGGTACGGGCGCGAAGGTCGTCAAGCACGGCAACCGTGCCGCGTCCTCCGCCTCCGGATCCTCGGACGTCCTGGAGAAGCTGGGCGTCAATCTGCAGCTGACGCCGCAGCGGGTCGCCGAGGTCGCGGAGGAGGCCGGGATCACCTTCTGCTTCGCGGTGAAGTTCCACCCGGCGCTGCGTCATGTGGCCGCCGCGCGCGGCCAGTTGGGGATCCGGACGACGTTCAACGTCCTCGGCCCGCTGACCAACCCGGCGAAGGTGAAGGCCCAGGCGGTGGGCGTCGCCGACCCGCGGATGGCGCCGATCGTGGCGGGCGTCTTCGCGGAGCGCGGCAACTCGGCCCTGGTGTTCCGCGGCGACGACGGCCTCGACGAGCTGACGACCACGGCCACGTCCCATGTGTGGGTCGTCCGGGACGGCAAGGTCACCGAGGAGTCCTTCGACCCACGCGACGTCGGCATCGAGCTGGTCCCCGTGGAGGCGCTGCGGGGCGCGGACGCGTCGTACAACGCGGACGTGGCCCAGCGCTTGCTGAACGGCGAGACCGGACCGGTGCGCGACGCGGTGCTGCTGAACTCGGCGGCAGCGCTGGTCGCCCTGGACCCGGGCGACGGACCCCTGGCGGACCAGCTCCGGGCCGCCATGGAGAAGGCCGCGGAGTCGATCGACTCGGGGGCGGCGAAGCGCACCCTTGAGCGCTGGGTGGCGGCCAGCAACAGGTAGTTCCTGGCCGAGGGATGTCCCGCGATCCGGACACGGGTTGCGGGACATCGTTTTTTTCGCGTAGGTTTTTGGACCAGGTCATGAGTGACAGTCATGAGGCCCCGGCCGACTGTCCGGCAACCCTCCGTCCGTGGCGGGGTGCCCCGGGTGAAGACCAGGCTGTGGACAGCTAGGTCCACGGCAAGCGCGGACCCCTCGCACGCCAGGGGTCCTGGTCGTCGAGGAGTCTCTCGTGAGCAACCGAATGCGATAGGGCCGCAGAGCCCCGCTTCCGCATCCCTCTTTGCGTCTTCGTTCTTTCCTCTCACGGGAGTTTCGCCATGTCTGTCTCCACCGTTGCCGCCAACACTTCGGTTTGTGCCCCGCTGCCCGTTCTGGGCCGGGATGTCACCGTCCCGCTCGTCACGGGTGGCGAAGTCACCTACGCCGCACTCGACTACGCGGCCAGCGCGCCCGCGCTCCAGCGTGTCTGGGACGACGTGGCGGCCTACGCCCCGTACTACGGAAGCGTCCACCGCGGGGCCGGCTACCTCTCCCAGCTCTCCACCGACCTCTTCGAGGACGCCCGGAAGACGGTCGCCGAGTTCCTGGACTGCCGCGCCGACGACCAGCTGGTCTTCACCCGGTCCACCACCGACTCCCTCAACCTCCTCGCCGCCGCCCTCCCCGCCGACTGCCAGGTCTTCGTCTTCGAGACCGAGCACCACGCCTCGCTGCTGCCGTGGAAGGACGCGAAGGTCACCTACCTCAACGCGCCGCGCACCCCGCAGCAGGCCGTACGGACCCTGGAGCGGGCCCTCGCCGAGCGTGACCCCCAGGGCACGGCCCTCGTCTGCGTCACCGGCGCCTCCAACGTCACCGGCGAGCTGTGGCCCGTACGCGAGCTCGCCGCCGTGGCCCACGCCCACGGTGCCCGGATCGTCCTGGACGCCGCCCAGCTGGCCCCGCACCACCCGGTCTCCGTCCAGGATCTCGACGTCGACTGGGTCGCCTTCTCCGGGCACAAGCTGTACGCCCCCTTCGGCTCCGGCGTGCTGGCCGGACGGGCCGACTGGCTGCGGGCGGCCGACCCCTACCTCGCGGGCGGCGGCGCCAGCCGCAAGGTCACGCGGCGCGAGGACGGGGGAGTGGACGTGGAGTGGCACGAGAGCGCGGCGCGGCATGAGGCGGGCTCGCCCAACGTCATCGGCGTCTACTCCATCGCCTCCGCCTGCAAGGCGCTGACCGAGGCCGGCTTCGACACGCTGGTCGCGCGCGAGCAGCACCTGATCGACACCGTCCGCGCGGGCCTCGCCGAGGTGCCCGAGGTCAGGATCCTCTCCCTCTTCGGGGACGACGCGCCGCGCGTCGGCGTCATCTCCTTCGTCGTCGAGGGCTGGAACAGCTCGCACTTCGCCGCGGCCCTCTCCGCCGAGTACGGCATCGGCGTACGCGACGGCCTGTTCTGCGCCCACCCGCTGGTGCGCACCCTGCTCGGCAGCGACCCGCAGACCCAGGGCGAGTGCGGCGCCCCCGAGGCGGCCCCCGGCGAGAAGTCCCTCAACGCCATCCGCGTGAGCTTCGGCGCGGGCACGCCGGACGAGCACGTCGAGCGTTTCGTTGGCGCAGTGAAGGAACTGGTCAGGGACGGCGCGAAGTGGAACTACCGTACGGAGGAGGGGCGTTGCGTCCCTGCCGTCTGACCCTTGTCACCCACAGAGGTGAGTCAAGAGGGCCTTGCGGCAACGGAGTTCAGTTGTCCAGCCCGATCGCGAACGCCGCCTCAAGGTCGTGCTGGGAGTAGGTACGGAACGCGACGTGCGTGTCCGTGGCCTCCACGCCGGGGATCCTGCTGATCCGGCCCGGGATGACGTCCGCGAGGTCCTCGTGCTGCTTGACGCGGACCATGGCGATCAGGTCGTAGGTGCCGGTGACGGAGAAGACCTCGCTGACGGACTCCAGTGCGGCGATCGACTCGGCGATCTCGGGGATCCGGTCCACGCTGGTCTTGATGAGGACGATCGCGGTGATCACGGTTGGTTCTCTCCTGGGGTCCGTCGTCGCTTTGTTTCGCTGGGATGGCCTTCACTCTAAGACTTGATCCGTATATCACCAGAGGGTGAGCTGCGGACTGCAGCCAGGGCGGTGTCCGGATGGCCAGGTGGAGGCCGGACCGGCTTGAGGGGCAAGGCGTTACTCGGTGCCATCGCTCAGGGGCGGCCTGATTCGCCTGGAAGACCCGGCCCCACGCCGGAATCGGACCCACGCGTAACAGAAGCCGAGGCCGAAGCCCACCAGGTGCGCCAGATATGCCACCCCCGGGCCGCCCGAGGCCTGTCCCGCCGCCAGCCACTGCAGGGCCGCCCAGAACGGCAGGACCACCCAGGCGGGGAAGCGCAGGGGCAGGAAGAAGAGGAAGGGCAGGAGGCTGGTCACCCGGGCTCCGGGGAACAAGTACAGAAACGCGCCCAGGACCGCCGAGATCGCCCCGGACGCGCCGACCAGGGACTGCTGGGAGTCGGCGTTGGCGGCCGCGTAGCCCAGCAGGGCCAGATAGCCGCAGCCGACGTAGAAGAGGGTGAACTCGACGCGGCCCATCCGTTCCTCGGTCATCGCCCCGAAGACATAGAGGAAGAGCATGTTGCCGAGCAGATGCACCCAGCTGCCGTGGATGAAGAGGGCCGTGGCGGGGGTGAGGGCCTCCCGGGGGGCGCCCTCGAAGAGTTCGGCGGGGACCACGCCCCAGCGGCGGAAGTAGGCGCTCTGGGCGGCGAGGAGCTCGTCGCTTGAGCCGTAGGCCGGATTGAGACCCGAGGCGGGGCCGATCAGGAAGAGCAGACAGCAGACCGCGATCAGTCCGTACGTCATCGCTGCCGACGATCCGCGAAGGGATCTCCTCGTCCTGCGGATCGTCGTGCTCCAGTCGCTGATCATGGACACAGAGCATGACGTAACAGGACCAAGCTGCACAGAGTGCCTCGCCGCCGTGAGCGGGTAAGCGGCGAGTACCCGCCAGGCCTTAGGGTTACGAGCCACGCGTACCGGGGACCTGGTGCGTCACGGACAATTGAAGGCCACGAAGGAAAGAGCACAGTCACGATGACGGTTCCCCTGCCCACCGCCTCGACGCGCTGGCGCTGCACCCTCTGCGGCAACCTCACGCGTTTCGACGTGACCCGCTCGTCGAAGGTCGTGGAGTACGTCCACCTCGACCTGGCCGGTGAGCCGAACGTCGAGGAGCGCGAGGTGGTCAGTGAGACCATCGAGTCAGTGCGCTGTCGCTGGTGCAACGCGGTGGATCAGGTGGAACTCGTGGACAGGCCGGGCGCCGGCTCCTGACGGGAGCAGGCCCCAGAGACATTGGGGTGACGGATGGTGGAGACCACAGGCGGGGGGCCGGCCGACGGCGCCGCCGAGGTGCTCGACCGTCCGCTGCCCGACGGTGTGCGCCGCAGGGTCGTACAGATCGTCTCCGACGGTTTCGGCGGGCTGACCGTGGCCGAATTGCCACCCCAGCTGCGACAGTACGCCCGTTTCGCCCCCAACCGGCGTGCCAAGTTCGCCGGCAACGCCATGGCCGCCGCCCTGGAGACCGATCCGCTGTTCAGACAGCGCATCGGGGAGAAGCTCAGAGAGGCGCAGTCGGAGCTGGCCGGCGCCCTCGACTCCGGCTCGCCCCCTCCGGCCGCGGACCCGCTCGATGTGGCGGCCGCGGCCTATGTGCTGCGCCCCACGGGCTGGGTGAAGCTCGTGACCGCGGCCGGGGAGGAGGCCCTGCGGGCCGACGCCGAGCGGGCCGACGAGGAGAGCCGGGCCGAGCTGGAGCGGCTGCGCGAGGAGCTGGCCGCCGCCCGTGACCACACCCGGGCCGAGACCGAGCGGCTGCGCACCGAGCTCGACGCCGCCAAGAAGGAAGCCGAATCGCTTCACCGCAAACTGCGTGCCGCCCACAGTGACGTCAAGCGCGGCGAGGCCGCCCTGCGCAAGCTGCTGGGCGAGACCGAGGCCGCGCGGGCCGAGGGACAGGCGCAGGTGTCCGCAGCCGAGAGCGAGTCTCGGCGGCTCAAGACGCGGCTCGGCGAGGCGGAGGCGGCCCTGGAGGCGACGCGGAGAGCGGCCCGGGAGGGGCGCAGCGTCGAGGACATGCGCGTACGGCTGCTGCTCGACACGGTGCTCGACGCGGCCCAGGGGCTGCGGCGGGAGCTGGCGCTGCCGCCGATCTCGGTGCGGCCGGCGGAGACCGTGGATGCCGTCGAACCGGGACGAATGACCCCGAAAGACATCGCCGCGCGGGCCCTGTCCGAAAACGACCCCGCCATCCTCGATCAACTTCTCGCCCTGCCGCAGGCGCATCTGGTCGTCGACGGCTACAACGTGACCAAGACCGGCTATCCCCAGATGCCCCTGGAGAAGCAGCGGTTGAGGCTGCTCGGGCAGCTCTCGCAGCTCGCCGCGCAGACCGGCGCCGAGGTGACGTGTGTCTTCGACGGGGCCGAGCTTGCGGCGCCGGTGCTGCTCGCGCCGCCGCGCGGGGTGCGGGTGCTGTTCTCCAAGCCGGGCGTCACCGCAGACGAGTTGATCCGCCAGCTGGTGCGTGCCGAGCCGCCGGGGCGGCCGGTCATCGTCGCCTCCACCGACCGCGAGGTCGCCGACGGGATCGCCAAGGCGGGCGCGCGGCCCGTCGCTTCTGCGGTACTCCTCAAGCGACTGTCGTGACTGTCAATGTACAGGTTTAATGCCCGAATTGACGGTTCCGTCACGCAACGTAGCGTCAATCGCGCATCACTGCTCGTGAGTTGTTGTGAAGAATGCGCTCCGTGACAAACATTTTTCACGTGAGGATTTGAACTGATCACAGGAAGGTCACTAGGGTCTGCCTTCGAACCTCCGCACGAGTGATCACCCACAAGAAGGAGATCGCCTCCGTGGCGTCCCACCGTCGACCTAAGCAGCCGAGCCGCATGCGCGTGAGCGTGCTCACCACCGCCGCCGCTGCCGCCGTAGCCCTCAGCGCCAACGCGGCCAATGCCGCGCCGAGCGAGAAGCCGAGCAAGGACGAGGTGCAGGCCAAGGTCGACAAGCTCTACGAGGAGGCGGAGCAGGCCACCGAGAAGCTCAACGGGGCCGAGGCGAAGCAGGAGAAGCTCCAGAAGGAGATCTCCACCATCCAGGACAACGTCGCCCGCGGCCAGGAAGAGCTCAACGAGCTGCGCGACGGCCTCGGTTCGATGGCGAGCGCCCAGTACCGCACCGGCGGCATCGACCCCTCGGTACAGCTCTTCCTCTCCTCCGACCCGGACGACTACCTGGACAAGGCGTCCACGATGGACCAGCTGACCAGTCAGCAGGTCGACACGCTGAAGAAGGTCCAGGAGAAGCAGCGTTCGCTCGCCCAGGAGCGCGCCGAGGCCACCGAGAAGCTCAAGGACCTCGCCAGCACCCGCACCGAGCTGAAGAAGAACAAGAAGGAAGTCCAGACCAAGCTCGCCGCGGCGCAGAAGATCCTCAACACCCTGACGGCCGCCGAGAAGCAGGCCCTCGCCGAGGAGCAGGCCCGCGCCAGCCGCGACAGCTCCCGCACCGCCCTCGGCTCCGGCGGCGCCGCCACCGGCCGTGCCGCCGCGGCCTACTCGGCTGCCCAGAGCAAGATCGGCTCGCCCTACGTCTACAGCGCCTCCGGCCCCTCCTCCTTCGACTGCTCGGGCCTGACCTACTGGGCCTACGCCCAGGCCGGCGTCTCCATACCCCGCACCTCCCAGGCCCAGGCCAACGCCGGCACGCGCATCTCGCTGAGCAATCTCCAGGTCGGCGACCTCGTCATCTTCTACAGCGACTACCACCACGTCGGCTTCTACGCCGGCAACGGCCAGGTGCTGCACGCCCCGCGCACCGGCACCGTCGTGCGCTACGAGTCGATCGACAACATGCCGGCCCAGTTCGGCGTCCGGATCTGATCCGCACCGGAATCCGGCCCGCCCGGCCCCCCGAACGGGCGAATTACGACAACTGCAGCTGACCCCGCGCCCCGCCGATGACCTGCGTCATAGGCGGGGCGTCACGTTGTGTGCGCGTGGAGGGCTTTGGCCGGGGCCCGGTGGCGGGGCTACTGTCTGGCGCGTTTCCCCCAACGCCGGGGTCCGGCACCGGGGGAGCGGTCCATGTCCGCCAGCGGAAGGAGCGCGGCTCCTGTGGGGTCCCATCGTCGCCTTGTACCGTCCGGGTTCGACCGGGGCGCGGTCGCCCTGTGCGTCATGTCCGCCGCGGCAGCGGCCCTCGGAGCCGTACCGGCCCATGCCGCGCCGCACGAGGACACCCGTGCCGAGGTGGACCGCCTCTACGAGGAGGCGGAGAAGGCGACCGAGTCCTACAACAGGGCCGACGAGCGCGCCGACACGCTGCGCCGGCAGGTGACCGACGCCCAGGACCGGATCGCCCGGCAGCAGGAGCGCGTCAACGCCATGCGGGAGGAGCTCGGTTCGCTCGCCGGCGCCCAGTACCGCTCCGGCGGCATCGACCCCTCGCTGGCCCTGCTGTTCTCCGACGACCCGGACGACTACCTCGACAAGGCCGCCGCGCTCGACCGGATCGGCGCCCACCAGGCCGGGGAGCTGAAGGACCTCCAGGACGCCATGCGCGAGCTCGCCCAGGAGCGGGCCGAGGCCTCGCGGAAACTCGGCGAGCTGGAGCAGAGCCGCGAGGCCGTCGCCTCCCACAAACGCACCGTCGAGCGGAAACTCGCCAAGGCGCGGCAGCTGCTCAGCTCCCTGCCGCCCGCCGAGCGCGCCGCCTACGACCGCGCCTCCCGCTCGGGCCGCGACGACATGCCCGACCTCGGGGGCACCGTCCCCGCCTCGGGACGTGCCGCGGCCGCCGTCGCCGCCGCCCGTTCCGCCCTCGGCCGCCCCTACGTCTGGGGCGCCAACGGGCCCTCCGGCTTCGACTGTTCGGGTCTGATGCAGTGGTCGTACGGACAGGCCGGCGTCTCTCTGCCGCGCACCTCGCAGGCCCAGCGCAGCGCCGGGCGGCAGGTCCCGCTGTCCCAGGCCCAGCCCGGCGACCTGGTCACCTACCGGTCCGACGCCAGCCATGTCGGGATGTACATGGGCAACGGCCAGGTCATCCACGCGCCCTACCCCGGAGCCCCCGTGCGCTACGACCCGGTGGGCATGATGCCGGGCGCGACGGTCACCAGGGTCTGACCTGCTCCGATCAGGGGCCGTACGATCGGGAAGATGGCTGGTCGTAGACGTGCGTCGGGATCCGGAGTCGTGGCGCTCTGTCTGCTGCTCGTCTCCCTCGTCGGCTGCGGTGGGCAGCCCGCCACGAGCAGCGCGCGGGCCGAGGTGCAGAGTCTGCTCGACCAGCGGGCGGCGGCCCTTCTCGACCGCGACGAGACGGCGTACGCCGCCACGGGCGCGCGGACCGCGTTCGTCAATCTCCGGTCGGTCCCCCTCGCGGCCTGGTCGTACCGCCTGACCGGCCTGCACCGCACCGGGGAGACGGCCACCGCCGACGCCGAGTTGCGTTACCGCGTCAAGGGCGTGGACAAGGCCCCCGTCACCGTCGCCCGCACGCTGAAGCTCACCCTCGACGCCGGGGGGCAGTGGTACGTCGCCTCCGACGGGCCGAAGAAGAAGACCGGCGAGCAGCTGTGGGACCAGGGGGCGGTCACGGTCGTCCGGGGCGAGCACAGTCTCGTCCTGGGGGTCGGACAGTCCGGCGAGGCGCTGCGCCGGTACACGGATCTGGCGGACCGGGCCGTCCCGGCCGTGTCCCGGGCGTGGGGCACGGACTGGACCCGGCGGGTCGTGGTCCTCGTACCGAAGTCGCTGGAGGGGATGGCGGGGCTGCTCGGGTCGCCTGCCTCCTCGTACCGGGGGATCGCGGCGGTCACCACCGGCGAGGCGGGCGGGCCGGCGAAGGCGCCCGCGGACCGGATCATCGTCAACCCCGACGCGTACGGGCTGCTCGGCAGCGTCGGCAGACAGGTCGTGCTCACCCACGAGACGATCCATGTCGCCTCCCGTACCCACACGACCGCCGCGACCCCGCTCTGGCTCTCCGAGGGGTACGCGGACTGGGTCGGCTACCTCGGTACCGGTCGAACCCCCGCCCAGGTCGCGCCTGAGCTGTGGCGGGCGGTGCAGGAGGGGCACTTGCCGGCCGCGCTGCCCGCCGACGCGGACTTCGGCTTCAGCGGGGACGCGACATTGCTGGCGCGGGCCTATGAGGGCGGCTGGATGGCTTGCCGGATGATTGCTGAACGCTGGGGCGAGGAGCGGCTCGGTGCGTTCTATCGGGCCGTGGGGACGCATCAGAAGCGGGCGGGGGCGGTGGAGGAGGCTATGGCGGATGTGCTTGGGACGACGCCGGAGGACTTTACGGCGGACTGGCGGGACTACTTGAAGGTTCAGCTCGGTTGAGTGTGAGCCGGGTTGGCCGTTGTCGGGTGCGGGTTCCGCTCAGGAGGCTGACGTTGCCTTCGTGCGGGTCGCTTGTGTCGGCAAGGGTGGGGCCGTTGGGTCCGTCACCGTGGACTGCCATAGCTCCAGGGCCGCGAGCAGGGCCGCGATGACCAGGAGGCCGTTGCGGAGGAAGAGGAGGGTGGTGCCGAGGGCGTCGCTCACGACCACGTGTGAGAACCAGATCGGGAACTCCAGGACCGTCACAAAGGACGCCGCCAGGACCAGGCCGACGGGCAGGCTCATCCGGCTGGAGCGGAAGCACAGGCAGACGGCGCCGATGCCGACCAGCCACACCATGTACTGCGGGCTGATCACCCGGCTGGTGGCCGTGAACATCAGCACCGCCACGAACGCCGCGTCCGCGAGCGTGTACGGCAGGAAGCGGGTCGCCATCAGCCGCCACAGCAGCAGCCAGCCGAAGGCGATGCCGGTGAGGGCCAGGGCCGCGGTGCTGACGACGTTGACCCATGGGCCCAGGAACTCCACCGAGCCGTAGTTGAGCAGTACTTGGCCGTTCCAGCCGAACTGCCGGGCCACGTGGAAGACGAGGGAGCCCAGCGACTCCACCTCGGTGCCGCGGTTGCGCTGGAAGGTCAGGAAGGCGAAGGCGCCGGGCATCGCCACCGCGAACAGCGACGCCAGCGCCACGACGGTGACCGCCGCCGCACCCCAGGCCCGCCGCTTGACGGCACCCACAAGCAGCAGCGCCGGCCACACCTTGAGCATCGCGCCGAAGCCGACCAGGGTGCCCATCACGCGGGGATGCCGGGCGCCGGCGAGGAGCGCGGCCATCGCCACGGCCGTGACCATGACGTCGTAGCGGGCGTACACGGTCGGGCCGAGCAGCGGCAGGCCCGCCACCCACACCCAGGCGCCGCGCAGCGTCTTGCCGGGGCGCAGGCCGGCGTAGAGGAGCAGTGAGACGACCAGCAGGTCGGCCAGGAAGGCGAGGACGAGGAAGGCGCTCGCGTAGTCCAGGAAGGGCAGCAGCGCGGGGGAGAGGATCGCCAGGGCGGCGGCGGGCGGGTACTGCCAGGTGACGTCGTCGAGCGGGAAGGTGCCGGTGCGCAGCACCTCGTACCAGCCCTGGTAGATCACCGACACGTCGCTGGTGACGTCCGGACCCGGGAAGACGTACACCTTGAAGACGAAGAGCAGCAGCAACAGCCTGGTCAGGCCCCAGGTTCCCAGCAGCCCTGCCAGCGGCCACCTTCTGCCCGCAATGTCCACCGGAGCCCCTGTTCGTCCGCTTCCCGGGTGAGGGCCACATGATCTCCCGCAGGCCTGTGCGAGAGCCATGAAGCGCGGCCGGTCCTCCGGGCCTGGCCGGCGGATCCTGTCGGAGACGCGGGGCTTGGCACGCACATCTGCGGCGTTGTCGTCGACGTGATCCGCCGGCCAGGCCCGAGCTGTGAGCAGGCGTTGGATAGGCTCGGCCGCGATGCATAAGACGCTCATCGTGACGAACGACTTTCCGCCTCGCCCGGGCGGTATTCAGGCGTTCCTGCACAACATGGCGCTCCGGCTCGATCCCGAGCGGCTCGTCGTCTACGCCTCGACGTGGAAGCGGAGCCGGGAGGGCGTCGAGGCCACGGCCGCCTTCGATGCCGAGCAGCCCTTCACCGTCGTACGGGACCGTACGACGATGCTGTTGCCGACGCCGGCGGCTACCAGGAAGGCCGTCGGGCTGCTGCGGGAGCACGGGTGTACGTCCGTGTGGTTCGGGGCGGCGGCGCCGCTCGGGCTGATGGCGCCGGCGCTGCGGAAGGCGGGGGCGGAGCGGTTGGTCGCCACGACCCACGGGCACGAGGCCGGGTGGGCCCAGTTGCCCGCCGCGCGCCAACTGCTGCGCCGGATCGGGGAGTCGACGGACACGATCACCTACCTCGGGGAGTACACGCGCTCGCGGATCGCGACCGCGCTGACTTCGGAGGCGGCCGGGCGAATGGTGCAACTGCCGCCGGGGGTCGACGAGAAGACCTTCCATCCGGGGTCCGGGGGCGACGAGATCCGCGCCCACCTCGGGCTCACCGACCGGCCCGTGGTCGTCTGCGTCTCGCGGCTCGTGCCGCGCAAGGGGCAGGACACGCTCATCCTCGCCATGCCGCGGATCCTGGCCGCCGAGCCCGAGGCCGTGCTGCTGATCGTCGGCGGCGGGCCGTACGAGAAGGACCTGCGCAGGCTCGCGCGGGAGACCGGCGTCACCGACTCCGTCCGCTTCACCGGGGCCGTGCCCTGGTCCGAACTGCCCGCCCACTACGGCGCCGGGGACGTGTTCGCGATGCCCTGCCGGACCCGGCGCGGCGGCCTGGACGTCGAGGGGCTCGGGATCGTCTACCTGGAGGCGTCCGCGACCGGCCTGCCCGTCGTCGCCGGCGACTCCGGCGGGGCCCCCGACGCCGTACTCGACGGCGAGACCGGCTGGGTCGTGCGGGGCAGCTCGGTGGAGGAGGCGGCCGACCGGATCGTCACGCTCCTCGGCGACGCGGAGTTGCGCCGCAGGATGGGCGAGCGGGGGCGGCAGTGGGTCGAGGAAAGATGGCGGTGGGACCTGCTCGCCGAGAAGCTAAGAGAGCTTCTTTAGTCTTTGGGGGCGCGGGGCTGTATCGATTTGCGGCTCCGCCGCGTGGGCGCGATCAGCCACACACAACCCGCAGCCGCCCGCCCGCGCACCCTGCACCCCGGATGGCGCCCCTACTTCTGGTAGATCGCCTCGATCTCGTCCGCGAAGTCCTTCGCGACCACGTTGCGCTTGAGCTTCAGGGACGGCGTCAGGTGGCCCGACTCCTCCGTGAACTGGGCGGACAGAATGCGGAACTTCCGCACCGATTCCGCCTTCGACACCGCCGCGTTGCCGTCGTCGATCGCGGCCTGGATGGCCGCGTTCAGGTCGGCGTCCGCGCGCAGTGACGCCGCGGTGGAGCCCGCCGGCTTGCCGTGCTCGGCGGCCCAACGGCCCAGGAACTCCTCGTCGATGGTGATCAGCGCGCCCACGAACGGCCGCCCGTCACCGACGACCATGCACTCCCCGACCAGCGCGTGCGCGCGGATGCGGTCCTCGATCACGGCCGGGGCGACGTTCTTGCCGCCCGCGGTGACGATGATCTCCTTCTTGCGGCCGGTGATCCTGAGGTAGCCGTCCTCGTCGAGGGTGCCGATGTCACCCGTGTGGAACCAGCCGTCAGCCAGCGCCTCGGCGGTCGCGGCCTCGTTGTTCCAGTACCCCGTGAACAGGTGCTCGCCGTGCAGCAGCACCTCCCCGTCGTCCGCGATGCGGATCACCGAGCCGGGCAGCGGCTGGCCGACCGTGCCGATCTTCTGGCGGTCCCAGGGGTTGAAGGCGGTGGCGGCACAGGACTCGGTCAGGCCGTAGCCCTCCAGGACCGTGAAGCCGATGCCGCGGAAGAAGTGGCCAAGGCGCTCGCCCAGCGGGGCGCCGCCGGAGATCGCGAACTCGCCCTTGCCGCCGAGCACCGCGCGCAGCTTGCTGTAGACGAGTTTGTCGAACGTCTTGTACTTGATCTTCAGGCCGATGGACGGGCCCGCCGGGGTGTCCAGCGCGCGGCTGTACGCGATCGCGGTGTCGGCCGCCTTGTCGAAGATCTTGCCCTTGCCGTCCGCCTGCGCCTTGGCGCGCGCCGAGTTGTAGACCTTCTCGAAGACGCGGGGCACACCGAGGATCAGCGTCGGCCGGAACGAGGCCAGCTCGTCCGTGAGGTTCTTGATGTCGGGGACAAGCCCCAGCTTGATCGGCGCCATCATCGGCGCGACCTGCACGAGCCGCCCGAAGACGTGCGCGAGCGGCAGGAAGAGCAGGACCGAGCACTCACCGGTGCGGAACAGCGGCCGCAGCCGCTCCACGATGTTCCCGCACTCGGCGAAGAAGCTGCGGTGGGTGAGCACACAGCCCTTGGGCCGCCCGGTGGTGCCGCTCGTGTACACGATGGTCGCCGGGTCGTCGGCCTTGGCGAGCGAGCTGCGCTCCTCGACCGCCTCGTCGGTGAAGTCCTGCCCGACGCGTCCCAGCTCCTCCAGCGCGCCGGCCTCGATCTGCCAGACGTGCTTGAGGGCGGGCAGCCGGTCGCGCACCGACTCGACGGCCGCGGTGTGCGTGTCCAGCTCCACGACGCAGGCGGTCGCGCCCGAGTCGCTGAGGATCCACTGCACCTGCTCGGGCGAGCTGGTCTCGTACACCGGCACGGTGATCGCGCCCGCGCTCCAGATCGCGAAGTCGAGCAGCGTCCACTCGTAGCGCGTACGGGACATCAGCGCGACCCGGTCGCCCGGCTGGACACCGGAGGCGATGAGCCCCTTGGCCGCCGCCTGCACCTCCGCGAGGAAGGTGGTGGCGGTGACGTCCTGCCACGCACCGCCCGCCTTGCGGGCGATGACGGCGACATCAGGATGCTGCGCGGCGTTTCTGCGGACGATGTCTGTCAGATTGCCGTCCGCAGGGACCTCGTACAAAGCCGGAAGGCTGAACTCGCGCAAGACTGCTGCTCCTCATAGGGCGCCGGCGCCACGACGTTGTGTGATGCGACGGTCCGGTCCAAGACTCGGGCGGGCACCCAGAGAGATCGTTGTTGAAATCCTGAGTACGACTGGACTGCCCGGACGTTACCCGCCGGTATGGCCTCTTCGACAGGGGGGTCCGGCGAGATGTTCGCTGCGTCACACAGATTGGTGTTCCTCGCCGCACAGTAGTCCACCCATTTGACGACGTGCCAGTAACCGCAGGTCCGGCCGCCACTGTTCACGTACACCGCACACGCCTACCCTTGATCGTCATGGCACCCACACCGGCCGGTAACCGCCGGCAGCGCATTCATGTGGTCAGTGACGTGCACGGCAACGCGCGTGACCTGGCCAAAGCCGGCGAGGGCGCGGACGCGCTGATCTGCCTGGGCGACCTGGTTCTCTTCCTCGACTACGCCGACCACTCGCGCGGCATCTTCCCCGAGCTGTTCGGCGTCGAGAACGCCGACCGCATCGTCGAACTGCGCACCGCCCGCCGCTTCGAGGAGGCACGCGAGTTCGGGGCCCGGCTGTGGGCGGGCATCGGCTCGGACCGCGGGGCCGCGATCGAGAAGGCCGTGCGCAAGCAGTACGCCGAGATGTTCGCCGCGTTCCCGACACCGACGTACGCGACCTACGGCAATGTCGACATGCCGCCCTTGTGGCCGGAGTACGCCGCCCCCGGCACGACCGTCCTCGACGGCGAGCGCGTGGAGATCGGCGGCCGGGTCTTCGGCTTCGTCGGCGGCGGCCTGAAGACGCCGATGAGCACCCCGTACGAGATCAGCGACGAGGAGTACGCCGCGAAGATCGAGGCGGTCGGCGAGGTCGACGTGCTGTGCACGCACATTCCGCCGGAGGTCCCGGAGCTGGTCTACGACACGGTGGCCCGCCGCTTCGAGCGAGGCAGCCGCGCCCTCCTGGACGCGATCCGCCGCACGAAGCCCCGCTACTCGCTCTTCGGCCACGTCCACCAGCCGTTGGTGAACCGCATGCGGATCGGGGCGACGGAGTGCGTGAACGTGGGGCACTTCGCGGGCAGCGGGAAGCCGTGGGCGCTGGAGTGGTGAGCCCGATCGTCGAGAGACGCAGGTAGGGGGTGAAGTCGGCCGGACACGTGCGCGGTAGCCTTCACATCGCACCCACGTACACGTGACGCAGACCTCACACCGGCCCGCATCTGGAGGAGCCACCGCGATGGCGGAACACACCAGCTCGAGCATCACGATCGAGGCGGCACCGGCCGACGTCATGGCGGTGATCGCCGACTTCGCCCGCTACCCGGACTGGACGGGCGAGGTGAAGGAGGCGGAGGTCCTCAAGACGGACGCCCAGGGCCGCGCCGAACACGTCCGCCTCGTCATGGACGCCGGCGCCATCAAGGACGACCAGACCCTGGGCTACACCTGGACCGGCGACAACGAGGTCTCCTGGACCCTGGTCAAGTCCCAGATGCTGCGCTCCCTGGACGGCTCCTACATCCTCAAGCCGACGGGCACGGGAGCGACCGAGGTCACCTACCTGCTGACGGTCGACGTCAAGATCCCCATGCTGGGCATGATCAAGCGCAAGGCGGAGAAGGTCATCATCGACCGGGCGCTGGCGGGCTTGAAGAAGCGGGTGGAATCGGGCGAGAAGTAGGTGGCGCAGGAGGTACCTCTCCACGCCGGTCCAGACAACTCAGCCCGTCCGGCGTTTGAGGACGAGGCCCTTCGGGCCGAAAGCGGGGGTCTGGGGGCGCAGCCCCCAGGGACGGGACGGGAAGGGGCGGCGGGGGCGAAAATCGCAGTGCCCCGGCACAGGTACCGTCACCTCATGCGCACCATCCTGATCACGGGCCCGGGCGGCTCCGGCCGTACGACCGTCGCGGCGGCCACCGCACTGAAGGCGGCCGGAGAAGGCACCCGCACGTTGGTGATCACAGCCGACCGCACGGACACCCTGGGCACCGCCCTCGGGGTACGGACGGGCGCGACCCCGGTGCCGGCCTCCCCCAACCTCACCGCCTGGCGCCCCGACGCGGCCGAGTCATTCCGCGCGGACCTCACCGCCTTCCAGGGCCGAGCCTCATCCACCCTCGACTTCCTCGGCGCCTCCCGCCTGGACCCCGAGGAACTCACCCCCCTCCCCGGCGCCGAGGAACTCACCCTCCTGCGTGCCCTGCGCGACGCGGCCCTCTCGGAGAGGTACGACCTCCTCGTCGTAGACCTCCCGCCCACCCCGCAGGCCCTCGCCCTCCTCGCCCTCCCCGAGGAACTCCGCCGCTACCTCCGCCGCCTTCTCCCACCGGAGCGCCAGGCGGCGCGCGCCCTGCGCCCCGTCCTCGGCCGGCTCGCCGGCGTCCCCATGCCCGCGGAGTGGCTGTACGAGACGGCGGCCCGCTGGGACACGGAGCTGGCCGCGGTCGAGGCGGTCCTCGCCGATCGGAACACCTCCGTACGACTGGTCGCCGAGCCCGGCCCGGCCGGCGCCGAAGCCGTCGCCGTCGCCACTCTCGCCCTCGCCGTCCGCGGCCTGCGCCCCGACGTACTGGTCGCCAACCGGGTCCTGCCCGAGGCGGCCGACGACCCCTGGCTCGCGGGCCTCAACGCCCAGCAGCGCAAGACGCTCGACGAATGGCGCGAGGCCCACGACGTCCGCCCGGTCGCCCACCTCGGCCGCGATCCACACGGCCCCGACGACCTGGCCACGCTCGACGTGCCCGTCGTCAACGCGCCCCCTTCCACGGTCGAGTGGCCCGTCACCGACCGGCTCGCCGAGGACGGCGTGCTTGTCTGGCACATTCCGCTGCCCGGCGCGATACGGGACGACCTCGACCTCGTCCGCCGCGGCGACGAACTCGTCGTCACGGCGGGAGCGTTCCGCCGCATCGTGCCCTTGCCTTCCGCCCTGCGCCGTTGCACCGTGGACGGGGCGGCTCTGCGCGAGGGCGAGCTGCGTGTCCGCTTCGCGCCCGACCCGGATCTATGGCCGGAGACCCGGTGAAGCACCTGCGGCCGTTCGGGTAACGTCGTAGAGACGAACCGTAGTCAGGAGTCCGTCATGAGCGAAGAGCTCCCCCCGTCCGACGCCCCCGCCGAGCGCGAGGCGATCGACGAGGTGCGGGCCACCGACGCCGACGCCTGGGCCAAGGCCTGTGCCGAGGATCTGGAGGCCGAGAAGGCCCGCCGCCGCGCCGAGTACGGCCCGCCGCAGACCTCGGCCGCCGAGGAGCTGCGCAAGCTCGTCGACGCCGTCGCCGACAAGCTGTCGACGATCCAGTCGCCGCTGCTCGGTGCCGTCGCCCAGGGTGCCGCACAGCAGATGGTGCAGCAGGTCGTCCAGCAGGCCAAGGCCGCCGTCGAGCCCGTCATAGAGCGCAACCCGGACGTCTTCGACCACCTGGCGGCGGCCGGCAACGAACTCCTCGCCGCCTACCGCTCGGCCGTCCAGGCCCAGGAGCAGCGCTGGACGACCCGGACGACCGGCGAACACGACCTCAGGAACCTCGACGACCGGGGCGACGACTCCGGCCCCGGGGAACGCATCGACTTGGACTGACGGCCCGGTCCCATGAGGCCGCAGGGCCCGCCCACAGGCCGGACGACGGGAACCTGACGGCAGGGCCTCGGGTACGGTTGGCCGTAGCGGGGCTCGACCGAAACTGAGGGATTCATGGGACTCACCATCGGCGTCGATATCGGCGGCACGAAGATCGCGGCCGGTGTGGTCGACGAGGAAGGCAACATCCTCTCGACGCACAAGGTGCCGACCCCGGGCACGCCCGAGGGCATCGTGGACGCCATCGCCGCTGCAGTCGACGGAGCACGCGCCGGGCACGAGATCGTCGGCGTGGGCATCGGTGCCGCCGGATACGTCAACCGTCAGCGCTCCACGGTCTACTTCGCGCCCAACATCGACTGGCGCCAGGAGCCGCTGAAGGAGAAGGTCGAGGCCCGCGTGGGCCTGCCCGTGGTCGTGGAGAACGACGCCAACGCCGCGGCGTGGGGCGAGTACAAGTTCGGCGCCGGCAAGGGCCACCGCAACGTCATCTGCATCACGCTCGGCACCGGCCTGGGCGGCGGCATCATCATCGGCAACAAGCTGCGCCGCGGCCACTTCGGGGTGGCCGCCGAGTTCGGCCACATCCGCATGGTCCCGGACGGCCTCCTGTGCGGCTGCGGCTCGCAGGGCTGCTGGGAGCAGTACGCGTCCGGCCGTGCCCTCGTCCGCTACGCCAAGCAGCGTGCCAACGCCACCCCCGAGGCCGCCGAGGTGCTGCTCTCCCTCGGCGACGGCACCCCCGACGGCATCGAGGGCAAGCACATCTCCATGGCCGCCCGCCAGGGCGACCCGGTCGCCGTCGACTCCTACCGCGAGCTGGCCCGCTGGGCCGGCGCCGGCCTCGCCGACCTGGCCTCCCTCTTCGACCCGTCCGCCTTCATCGTCGGCGGCGGCCTCTCGGACGAGGGCGAGCTGGTCCTCGACCCGATCCGCAAGTCGTACAAGCGCTGGCTGGTGGGCGGCAACTGGCGCCCGGTCGCCGACGTGATCGCCGCCCAGCTGGGCAACAAGGCGGGCTTGGTGGGCGCGGCGGACCTGGCGAGGGAGCCGGACCCGATCATGTGACCCGCCGTACGGCTGGATGTGATGAGCCCGCCGCGCCCCACCCCGGGGTGGCGGGCTTCGTCATATCTTGATCGGTATGGAGACGAGCCGGCTGCTGCCCAACTCCCAGACCGAATCCGACGGTTCAGCCGTCATCCGCGTCCTGAGCTACAACATCCGCTCGATGCGCGACGACACGGACGCCCTGGCCCGGGTGATCAGGGCCTGCGCCCCGGATCTCGTCCTAGTCCAGGAGGCGCCGCGTTTCTTCCGCTGGCGCAAGAAACTGGCCCGGCTCGCCGCCGCGTCCGAGCTGGTGATCCTCACCGGCGGGGCCACGGCCGCAGGCCCCGCGCTGCTGTGCTCGCTGCGGGCGACGGTCGAACGCACGGAGGACATCCTGCTGCCGCTGACGCCCGGCGAGCACCGGCGCGGATTCGCGACCGCGGTCGTACGGTTCGGGGGCGCCCGGCTGGGCGTCCTCAGCTGTCATCTGAGCCTGCGGCAGGACGAGCGGTACGAGCAGGGCGGCATGCTGCTCGACCGGCTGGCCGGCATGGGCGTCGAGCACGCGATCGCGGGCGGCGACCTCAACGACCGCCCCGACGGCCGCACCTTCAAACGCCTGGCCGCCGACCTCCAGGACTGCTGGGCCACGGCCCCCTGGGGCAGCGAGCACACCTGGACGCCCGGCAACCCCTTCCAGCGCATCGACGCGATCTTCGCGACACCGGGCGTCGAGGTACTCGGCTGTGGGGTGCCGCTCGGCCACCCCGGCGTGAGCGAGACAGATTTGAGGGCGGCCACGGACCACTTTCCGGTCCTGGCCGCCCTCAAGGTGCCCGCGAACTAAAGGTGCCCGCGAACTAGACGACCGCTCCCCGTCCCGGATCCCCGTCGTCCTCGTCATCCGTGCGCATCCGCATCACCAGCGTGGCGAAGCCGCCCAGGAAGCCGCCGACGCCGACCGTGGCCAGCCACCACGTCATGTCCCAGCCGAGCACGATGGCGAGCAGCAGCAGGATCGGGCCGCCGATCACCGCGAGCCAGGCGAACTTGGCGGTCGCGTCGGCGGTGGGCAGCGGTGGCGGCTCCGGCGGGACGAAGTGGCCCTCGTCGTCCTCGTCGAAGTCGTCTTCGGTCGCGTCGGCGGTGGAGTAGTCGCGGGGGCCGACGCCGGGCGCGAAGGAGACCGAACCGCCCAGCGGCTTGGCCGGGGCGGCCTTCTCCTTGGTGTCACCCTTGTCCGGCGGCGCCTCGGTCTTGTCGTCCTTGACGGTCTCCTCTGTCTTGTCCGGCTGCTTGCCGTCGGGCTTGTCGTTGGTCTCCGGTTCCAGCAGCGCCAGGTCCTCGACCGACTTGAACGGCTTGGCGCCTGGCGGGTCCGGCGGCTCCTCGCCGTAACCGGCGACGATCGCCGCCCAGGCGGCCTCCTCGTCGAAGGGGACGCCCTGCTCTTCCGGCTCGCGGTCCTCGCGGTCGGAGTCGTGCTCAGCCACCTGCGGCCGTCCCTTCCTTGCCGACACTGGGTGCGAGCCGGCCGATGAAGGCGTAGCTCTCCTCGAAGATCCGGTCCGCGTCGTGGTCCAACGTCGCGACGTGGTAGCTCTGTTCCAGCACGACCTCTGTTACGTCCCGCGAGGAGACCCGGCTCAGCACTCGCGCCGAATCGGCCGGCGGCACCACATGGTCCTGCGCGCTGTGCAGAAGCAGCAGCGGCTGTGTCACTTGCGGCAGTTCGCCGTCGACGGTGCGGAAGAAGATCCGCAGGGAGTGCGCGGCGTGCAGCGGCACCCTGTCGTATCCGACCTCCTCCGCGCCCTCCTTGGCGATGTCGCTGGTGATCCCCTTCGTCGTGGGGACGATGTGCCGGAGCACCGGAAGGGCGGACGCCGCGAGGCCGTGCACCTTGTTGCCCGGGTTGACGAGCAGGACGCCGGCGACCGCGTCCCCGTGCTTGGCGGCCAGCCGCAGGGCGAGTGCGCCGCCCATCGACAGGCCGGCCACGAACACCTGTGAACAGCGCTCGCTCAGGGCGCGCAGCTCCCGGTCCACCTCCGCGTACCAGTCCTGCCAGCCGGTGAGCCGCATGTCCTCCCAGCGGGTGCCGTGCCCCGGCAGCAGCGGCAGTGAGACGGTCAGACCGCGATCGGCGAGATACCGCGCCCAGGGACGCAGCGACTGCGGGGAACCGGTGAAGCCGTGACAGAGGAGGATGCCGACCTCCCCGCCCTCATGGCGGAACGGCTCGGCTCCAGGAAGGACCGGCACCACGGTCTCCTGTTCATGAGGTCGATTGCAGGTACTTCACGGTACGCGACCGCACTGACACCGACCAGGGTCGTCGGGGTCTTTGACGGTGCTCCGGGTTAAGGTCTGATCTACATACACGGGAGGCAGTCGGTTGTTGTACGGCGCGATGAAGGTTGCTGTCGGGGGGCCGTTGAAGGTCGCCTTCAGGCCCTGGGTGGAGGGCCTGGAGAACATCCCCGCCGAGGGCCCCGCGATCCTGGCGAGCAATCACCTCTCCTTCTCCGACTCGTTCTTCCTGCCCGCGGTCCTGGACCGCAAGGTCACCTTCATCGCGAAGGCCGAGTACTTCACGACCCCCGGCATCAAGGGCCGTATGACCGCCGCCTTCTTCAAGGGCGTCGGCCAGCTCCCCGTGGACCGCTCCGGCGGGCGCGGCGCCGGTGAGGCCGCCATCAAGAGCGGTGTCGACGTCATCGAGCGCGGTGAGCTGTTCGGCATCTATCCGGAGGGCACCCGCTCGCCCGACGGCCGCCTCTACCGCGGCAAACCCGGCGGCCTCGCACGCGTGGCGCTCGCCACCGGAGCGCCGGTCATCCCGGTCGCCATGATCGACACCGAGAAGATCCAGCCGCCGGGGAAGGTGATGCCGAAGCTGATGCGCCCCGGCATCCGGATCGGCAAGCCGCTGGACTTCAGCCGGTACAACGGCATGGAACACGACCGTTTCGTGCTCCGAGCGGTGACCGACGAGGTCATGTACGAAATCATGAAGCTCTCCGGCCAGGAGTACGTCGATATCTACGCGACCGCCGCCAAGCGGCAGATCGCCGACGCGGCGAAGGCCGAGAAGCAGGCGCTCAAGCAGGCCGAGAAGGCAAAGGAAGGGTCCGGCTCCTAGACACGGGGCCGGGGGGTGCGTGAGTGAGCCGGAGGGGCGCGCCGGTGTCGAGAGGTCGAGCGCGCGGAGGCCCGAAGGGCTGAGCACGGTCGGGCTCTCGACACCGGCTGGAGCGCCCCGGAGGCGAACGAGCCAGAAAAGAGGGGGATGGGGGAAATGGCCAAGCGGGAACGCGTCATGCGGATGTCCGTCGAGCAGCCGCTGTGGCGTGCGCTCAGCGCCTACCGCGTGCTGACCATGCTGTACGCGATCGGTCTGTTCGCCACGGCCTACGACGAGTTCGTCCGCCCCTGGGTCGCCATCGCGTACTACGTCGTCCTGTTCGTCTGGACGCTCGCCACCCTCCCCAGGGTCGCGAGCGCGGCGGCCTGCACGAAGCGTTTCCTCGCGGTGGACCTGACCATCGCCCTCGTCGGCATCCTGCTCACCAGGTTCGCCGACTCACCGGAGCGGATCGACGCCGGCGGTCCGACGCTGCCGTCGATATGGACCGCGGGCGTGGCGCTGGCGTTCGCCATCAAGGGCGGCTGGCGCTGGGCGATCTTCGCCTCCACACCGGTCGCCGTCGCCAACCTGATCCACCGCGGCTCCCCGGCCCGCGACACCGTCCACAACGTGATCCTCGTCTGGGTCGCCTCCATCGCCATCGGCTACGTCGTCGAGGTCGCCCGCGCCTCCGAGCGCACCCTCGCCCGCGCCCTGGAGATCGAGGCCGCCACCCGCGAACGGGAGCGGCTCGCCCGGGACATCCACGACGGTGTCCTCCAGGTGCTGGCGATGGTGCAGCGGCGCAGCGTCCTGTTGGGCGGCGAGGCGGCCGAGTTGGGCCGGATGGCCGGCGAGCAGGAGGTCGCGCTGCGCATGCTGGTCTCCGGCGGCCTCGTCCCGCTGTCCCGGGTGTCGGAGGACGCCGCCGAGGGAGCGGTCGTACGCGCTGTCGAGGAGCCCGACGACGACGGGCCCCTGGATCTGCGCGCCCTTCTCGCCCCGTACGCCGCCGCGAAGGTCAGCTTCGCCGAGCCCGGCGCCCCGGTGCCGCTGCCGGCGCCCGCGGCGAAAGAGCTGGCCGCGGCTGTCGGGGCGGCCCTGGACAACGTGCGCAGACATGCCGGCGAGGGCGCCCGGGCCTGGATCCTGGTCGAGGACGAACCGGACGAGATCATCGTGACCGTACGGGACGACGGGCCCGGCATCCCCGAGGGGCGGCTCGCTCAGGCCGAGGGCGAGGGGCGGCTCGGGGTGGCCCTGTCGATCAGGGGCCGGCTGCGTGAGATCGGCGGCAGCGCCGAGGTGATCTCGGTGCCGGGGCAGGGCACGGAGGTCGAACTGAAGGTGCCGAAGGACGCGAAGAACGCGCGGGGGAAGGCGGAGAAGCGATGAGTGAGCAGCAGGGCGCGATCAAGGTCATGGTGGTCGACGACCACCCCATGTGGCGCGATGCCGTCGCCCGTGACCTGGCCGCCTCCGGCTTCGAGGTGGTCGCCACCGCCGGTGACGGGGAGCAGGCCGTGCGCCGGGCCAAGGCGGCCGCGCCGGACGTCCTCGTGCTCGACCTCAACCTCCCCGCGAAGCCCGGCGTCCAGGTCTGCAAGGAGCTCGTCGGTGCCAACCCGGCACTGCGCGTCCTGGTCCTGTCGGCGAGCGGCGAGCACGCCGACGTACTGGAAGCCGTGAAGTCCGGTGCGACCGGCTATCTGCTGAAGTCGGCGTCGACCGAGGAGCTGCTGGACGCGGTGCGTCGTACGGCGGTGGGCGACCCGGTGTTCACGCCCGGCCTCGCCGGGCTCGTCCTCGGCGAGTACCGCCGCCTCGCCTCCGACCCGGCGCCCGCCGCGGACGGCGACGGGCCCAAGGCCCCGCAGCTCACCGACCGCGAGACCGAGGTGCTACGGCTGGTCGCCAAGGGCCTGAGCTACAAGCAGATCGCCGAGCGCCTCGTCATCTCGCACCGCACGGTCCAGAACCACGTCCAGAACACCCTGGGCAAGCTCCAGCTGCACAACAGGGTGGAACTCGTGCGGTACGCGATAGAGCGCGGGCTTGACGACGAGTAAACCAACCGCCCGACGATTCACCGGAATTGCCCTTCCCGCCCATCCCTGAGTGACCTGGATCACTATTAGCGTGACCCTCACCAGGCATCCGCGGTGAAGGGACATTTCCATGCGAGTCGGAGTACTGACCGGAGGCGGTGACTGCCCCGGGCTCAACGCCGTCATCCGGGGCATCGTCCGCAAGGGCGTGCAGGAGTACGGCTACGACTTCGTCGGCTACCGGGACGGCTGGCGCGGGCCGCTCGAAGGGGACACGGTCCGCCTCGACATCCCGGCGGTACGCGGCATCCTGCCCCGCGGCGGCACCATCCTCGGCTCCTCGCGCACCAACCCCCTGAAGCAGGAGAACGGCATCCGCCGTATCAAGGAGAACCTCGCCAAGCAGGAGGTCGACGCGCTCATCGTGATCGGCGGCGAGGACACGCTGGGCGTGGCGGCGAAGCTCTCGGACGAGTACGGCGTGCCGTGCGTCGGCGTCCCGAAGACCATCGACAACGACCTGTCCGCCACCGACTACACCTTCGGCTTCGACACCGCCGTCGGCATCGCGACCGAGGCGATCGACCGCCTGCACACCACCGCCGAATCGCATATGCGCGTCCTCGTCTGCGAGGTCATGGGCCGGCACGCGGGCTGGATCGCCCTCCACTCCGGACTGGCCGGCGGCGCCAACGTCATCCTCATCCCCGAGCAGCGCTTCGACGTCGACCAGGTGTGCGCCTGGGTGACGTCCCGCTTCAAGGCGTCGTACGCGCCGATCGTGGTCGTCGCCGAAGGGGCGATGCCCAAGGAGGGCGACATGGTCCTCAAGGACGAGTCCCTCGACTCCTTCGGGCACGTGCGCCTGTCCGGGGTCGGCGAATGGCTGGCCAAGGAGATCGAGAAGCGCACCGGCAAGGAGGCCCGCACCACGGTCCTGGGCCACATCCAGCGCGGCGGCACGCCCAGCGCCTTCGACCGCTGGCTCGCCACCCGCTTCGGACTGCACGCCATCGACGCCGTCCGCGACCGCGACTTCGGCAAGATGGTCTCCCTGCGCGGCACGGACATCGTCCGCGTCCCGATCTCGGAGGCCACGGCCAAGCTGAAGACGGTGGAGCCGAAGCTGTACGAGGAGATCGGCGTCTTCTTCGGCTGACGGCTGGCTCTTCGGCGCCGGTCGGGCAATCTCAGCCCGTCCGGCGTTTGAGGACGAGGCCGTTCAGGCCGAAGCGGGGGTCTGGGGGCGGCAGCCCCCAGGGGGCGCGGGCGGCGCGGTGCGGTCGTATATTCGGCCTTGACCGGATAATTCCGGCACACCCCCGGAGGGTTCCGTGGAGATTCTCGCCTTCGGCGTGCAGGCCGACGAACGCCCCCTGATCGAGAAGGCCTTCGCCGACCACCACGAGGTCCGCTGCCTGGGCGTCTTCCTGAACGAGGACACCGCCCCCATCGCGGCCGGCTACGAGATCATCTCCACCAGCGTCAACTGCGGACTCGGAAACCGTGTCCTCCAGACCCTCACGGCCGGCGGCACGCAGCTGATCGCCCAGCGCTCCACCGGCTTCAACAACATCGACCTCCAGGTCGCCGAACGCCTCGGTATGACGGTCGCCCGGGTGTCGTACTACTCGCCGTACTCGGTCGCGGAGTTCGCCTGGACCCTCGGCATGGCCGTCAACCGCCGTATCGTCCGCGCCTCCAACCGGACCCGCGACTTCGACTTCCGCCTCGACGGTCTGATGGGCCGCGACATGCACGGCCGCACCGTCGGCATCCTCGGCACCGGCAAGATCGGCGAGGCGTTCGCCCGGATCGCCCACGGCTTCGGCATGCGGCTGCTCGGCTGGGACGTCGCCGAGAACCAGGCCTGCGTGGACCTCGGCATGCGCTACGTCCCCAAGGACACGCTCCTCGCCGAATCCGACCTGGTCAGCCTGCACGTCCCGCTCATGCCGGAGACCCAGCACCTCATCGACGCAGGCGCCCTCAAGGCGATGAAGGACGAAGCGATCCTGGTCAACTCCAGTCGCGGCGGCCTCATCGACACCGCGGCCCTCGTCGCCGAACTGCGCGAGGGCCGCTTCACGGGCGTGGGACTGGATGTGTACGAGGCGGAGGCCGGCCTGTTCTTCCTCGACAAGTCCCTGGAGGCCATCGAGGACGACACCCTGGCCCGCCTGGTCACCTTCCCGAACGTCCTGGTCACCTCCCACCAGGCGTACTACACCGAGGACGCCGTCGGCCAGATCATCGACGCCACGGTCCAGAACGTCCTCGACTACAGGGCCGGCCGCCGCTCCGAGAACGTACTCGTGCCGCTCAGCTGACCGACCAGGTCCCGTACGACGCCGGGGCCGTCCAGCGTCAGCACCGACTCCGGGTGGAACTGAACGCCGGCGAACCCGGGTCCCCGTACGGCATGCACCTCACCCGAGGAACTCCGGCTCACCTCGACGTCGTGCGCGGCCAGCTCGGCCGCCGCCTCGTCGTCGCAGCGGGCGACGAAGCTGTTGTAGAAGCCGACGGTCTCCCGTTTCCCGAACAACTCGATCTCCGTCTGCGCCCCCTGGTACGGCACTTCCTTCCGTACGATCTCCAGCCCCAGCTCGGCCGCGATCAGCTCGTTCCCGAGACAGACGCCGAGGACGCCGTGCCGGTGCTCACGGATCACCCGGGCGGTCAGCTCCCGCAGGAACCGCATCTTGGGATCGGCGAGGTCGCACGGGTCACCGGGGCCGGGCCCCAGGACCACCGGTCCCTCGTGCGCGAGCACGGCCTCCCGCAGCCCCGGCTCGTCGTAGCGCCGGACGGTGACGTCCAGACCGCTGGACCGCAGCACATGCGCGAGCATCGCCGTGAAGGTGTCCTCCGCGTCCACGACCAGGGCGTGCCCGGAGAGCTCCGCTCCCTTTTTGGGGGCTTCCTGCATCCGCAGCCAGAAAGGGGCGAGGGAAGCCCGACGCCCGTCGAGTGCGGCACGCACGCGTGCGTCGTCG
The DNA here is from genome assembly GCF_058544905.1 of Streptomyces sp. JLBG701. Lineage (NCBI taxonomy): Bacteria > Bacillati > Actinomycetota > Actinomycetes > Kitasatosporales > Streptomycetaceae > Streptomyces > Streptomyces sp. JLBG701. The sequence goes on along the minus strand of NZ_CM178588.1, from coordinate 3,131,472 downwards.
GCGAGACGCACGCGCGCGTGCTCCTCACGCGGCCGTGACGGTCGTACGCCCAAAGCCGCGAGCACCCCCGCCGCCTTCGCGTGCGTCTCAGCCACCTCGCTCGCCGGATCCGAACCGCGGACGAGGGTCGCGCCGACCGGGACGCGCAGGTGTCCCTCGGAGGAGATGTCGGCGGTGCGGATGAGGATGGGGGAGTCGAGGGTCTGGGCCCCGCCGCAGTCGCGGCCGATCAGCGCCAGCGCACCGGCGTAGTACCCGCGTCCGCCGACCTCGTGCCGCTCGATGACCCGGCAGGCGTTCTGCACGGGCGAGCCGGTGACGGTCGCCGCGAACATCGTCTCCTTCAGGACCTCCCGCACATCCAGCGAGGAACGGCCGCGCAACTCGTACTCGGTGTGCGCGAGATGGGCCATCTCCTTCAGCCGGGGGCCGACGACCACCCCGCCCATGTCGCCGACGGTGCACATCATCTTGAGCTCCTCGTCGACGACCATCGACAGCTCCTCGATCTCCTTGCCGTCGGCGAGGAAGTCCAGCAGGTGCTCGGGGGTGGGCCCTTCGGCCGGATAGCGGTACGTCCCGCTGATCGGGTTCATGACGACCGTGCCGCCGGACATACGGACGTGCACCTCGGGGCTGGCGCCGACCAGGGTCCGCCCGCCCGTCTCCCGCCCCCGCCCTTCCAAGGAAGGCCCTTCGGGCCCTTTCTGATTTCCGGTGTGGACGACGAACGTCCAGTACGCGCCCCGCTCCCCGGTCAGCAGCCGCCGGAACAGTGCGAGCGCGTCGGCCCGTCCGAACCCCGGGAGCTCACCCTCGTACGTCCGCCGGATCACGAAGTTGGCGCCCTCGCCCGCGCCGATCTCCTCCCGCAGCACCCGCCCGACGATCCCGGCGTACTCCTCGTCCGCCACGTCGAAGCCACCGCCCTCGACCCGCACCTCGTGCGCCGGGAGCTGGGCGAGGGCCTGCTCCAGGGGGAGGGTGTGGGTCTCCTCGGGGATGAGCGCGGCCAGCGGTGTGCCGTCGTCGCGGACGTCGAAGCCGCGCTCACGGATCTGGCGGAAGGGGATGAGGGCGAGACTCTCGTCGGGGAGGTCGGCGAGGCGGTCGTACGGGGTGACCGGGCCGATCAGCACCTCGATCAGGTCGTGGTCGTGACCGGGGGTGCGGCGGCGCAGCAGGGCGAACGGGCGGGGATCGTCCAGCAGGTCGAGCAGGTTCATCGGTCCTGTTCCTTCTCACTGAAGGAGGAACGGACCCCGGAAACACCGAAGGCCGCCCCTCGGGCGGCCTTCGCGAAGTCTTGCGTACGCGCAGTCAGTGGGCCGCCGGATGAGCGGTCCACCACCAGTTCTGGGTCGAGTGCGCGAACATGCGACGCACCTTACCCCACGCCCACCTGAGCGTGCGTGCGTCTCACCTGTCGAGCCGTGCGAAAACGACTCGACACGACCCCGTAATGTTGAGGGCGTGACCGTGAACGCTAAGACCAGCGCGAGCGCTGGCAACACCTGGCGAGACCTGCCCGCGGCGCAGCAGCCCGAGTACCCCGACACCGAGGCTCTGCGCGCAGTCGTTGCGGAGCTGGAGTCGTATCCGCCGCTCGTCTTCGCGGGCGAGTGCGACCAGCTGCGCGCCCGGATGGCGGCCGTCGCCAAGGGAGAGGCGTTCCTGCTCCAGGGCGGCGACTGCGCCGAGGCCTTCGACGCGGTGTCCGCCGACCACATCCGCAACAAGCTGAAGACCCTGCTGCAGATGGGCGCCGTCCTCACGTACGCCGCCTCGGTGCCGGTCGTGAAGGTCGGCCGGATCGCCGGCCAGTACTCCAAGCCGCGCTCCAAGGGCACCGAGACCCGCGACGGCGTGACCCTGCCGACCTACCGCGGCGACTCGGTCAACGGCTTCGACTTCGACGAGAAGTCCCGCGTCCCGGACCCCGAGCGCCTGAAGCGGATGTACAACGCCTCCGCCTCCACGCTCAACCTGGTGCGTGCCTTCACCACCGGCGGCTACGCCGACCTGCGTCAGGTGCACGCCTGGAACCAGGACTTCGTCCGCTCGTCCCCCTCCGGCCAGCGCTACGAGCAGCTCGCCCGCGAGATCGACCAGGCGCTGAACTTCATGCACGCCTGCGGAGCCGATCCGGAGGAGTTCAAGACCGTCGAGTTCTACTCCTCGCACGAGGCGCTGCTGCTCGACTACGAGTCCGCCCTGACCAGGGTCGACTCCCGCACCGGGCACCTGTACGACGTCTCCGCGCACATGGTGTGGATCGGCGAGCGCACCCGGCAGCTGGACCACGCGCACATCGAGTTCGCCTCGAAGATCCGCAACCCGATCGGCATCAAGCTCGGCCCGACGACCACGGCCGAGGAGGCGCTGCAGTACATCGAGCGCCTCGACCCCGAGCGCGAGCCGGGCCGGCTGACCTTCATCGTGCGGATGGGCGCGGACAAGGTCCGCGACAAGCTGCCCGAGCTGGTCGAGAAGGTCTCCGCCTCCGGCGCGACCGTCGCCTGGATCACCGACCCGATGCACGGCAACACCTACGAGGCGGCCTCCGGCCACAAGACCCGCCGCTTCGACGACGTGCTGGACGAGGTCAAGGGCTTCTTCGAGGTCCACAAGGGCCTGGGCACCCACCCGGGCGGCATCCACGTCGAGCTCACCGGCGACGACGTCACCGAGTGCGTGGGCGGCGGCGACGAGATCTTCGTCGACGATCTGCACCAGCGCTACGAGACGGCCTGCGACCCGCGTCTGAATCGCAGCCAGTCGCTTGACCTGGCCTTCCTCGTCGCGGAGATGTACAGGGACCAGTAACCGGTTCACCTGTTACAGGAGCGTTTAGTGGGGCGCGGATCACATACGATCCGCGCCCCGCAGCACTTTTACAGCACCTGCGCGGCGGGTAAGGTTAGGTTAGCCTCACCGATCCATCGGGATGGCACGACTTCTTCGATCCCGCTCGGGAGGTGACCCGCGTGTACGTCTGCAACTGCTTCGGCGTGACCGAGGCGCAGGTCATGAAACACGCGGACGGCGGTGCCTGCACCCCTCGCCAGATCGCGTCGGCCTGCAAGGCGGGCACGGACTGCGGCTCGTGCGTACGCCGTATCCAGGCGCTGCTGGGCAGAGATGCCTGCCCGCGCCGTGAGCTGGCCGACCGGGGTAAGCCGGTGCTCGCCGAACTGGCGGAACTGGAAGACGCCGCCTGACCGTCGACCGGCCGTCGCCTAGCTGGGCTGCTCGATCTGCTGTGCGAGGTAGAGCGCCTCGCCGAGACTCTCGATGAGCTCCAACTGCGTGTCCAGATAGTCGATGTGGTGCTCCTCGTCCTCAAGGATCTCCTCGAAGATGTTGGCCGACGTGACGTCGCTCTTCGCGCGCATCACTTCGATACCCCGCTTGAGCCGGTCGATCGCCTCGACCTCCACCTGCCGGTCCGCCTGGAACATCTCGGTGACCGTCTGGCCGACCCGCACATGGAACAGCCGCTGGTAGTTGGGCAGACCGTCCAGCATGAGGATGCGCTCGGTGAGCTTGTCCGCGTGCTTCATCTCGTCGATGGATTCTTCACGCGTGTACTTGGCGAGCTTCGTCCAACCCTTGTTGTCCTGGATGCGGTAGTGCAGCCAGTACTGGTTGATCGCTGTCAGCTCACCGGTGAGCTGCTCATTGAGAAACTCGAGGACCTCGGGGTCGCCCTGCATCGCAGAGGCTCCTTCCAAGCAGAGGGAAAGGCGGGATGCGCCGCATCCTTGCACCGGCTCCGAAGATCGTCCAGTAAGTGCATGCTTAGTAAGTAAGTACAGCCTTAGTGGTAGTTGCCCGAATTCGGACAGGCCTGGTCAGATGCACCGTCCGGGGTCTGTCAGGATGGAGGCATGGGTCAGCCGGTGGAGCGTGAAGAGGGAGAAGCAGCGCCGTCCGAGCTTCCGCCGGGGCAGCGAGTGCAGCGTGGTTGGCCGGTCACGCACTACGGGCCGGTGCCCAAGTTCCGGCCCGAGCGCTGGGAGTTCAGGGTCTTCGGCGCCACCGCCGACGGTGAGAAACACTGTTGGAACCACGAGGAGTTCACGGCCCTGCCGTACGACTCCGTGGTGGCTGATTTGCACTGTGTGACGAAGTTCAGCATGCTCGGCGCCGAGTGGGGCGGCATCCCCGCCCGGACCATCCTGGAGATCGCCCCGCCCGCACCCGCCGTCACCCATGTGATGGTGTGGGCGGAGTACGGCTTCAGCTCCAACCTGCGCCTCGATGACTTCGCGTCCGAGCACACGATCTTCGCCACCCACAAGGACGGCGAACTCCTCACCGCCGAGCACGGCTTCCCGCTCCGCCTCGTCGTCCCCCATCTGTACGCCTGGAAGGGGCCCAAATGGGTCCGTGGCGTCGAGTACATGACCGCCGATCGCCGCGGCTTCTGGGAGGAGCGCGGCTACCACAACGTCGGGGACCCCTGGCGGGAGCAGCGCTACTCGTACCAGGAAGAGCCCGGGGACGGCCCCGAGCTCTGACTCCCGGCGCCTGCCTCAGTGGTACTGGTGCACCACCGCGTGACCCTTGCCACGGCCGATCGTCCACTTGTTGACGGGCGTCGTGATCACGAAGGCGGCCGCGAGGGAGATCGCGAGTGCCGCCCAGAACAGCAGGTCGCCGAGTTCCGCGTCCATCGCGTCCGGCCACAGCGCGATCACGCTGTTGTCGATCAGCTCCATCACGGCGATCGACAGGGTGTCCGCGGCCAGCGCGACCCGGACGGCGGTGCGCAGGCCGACGCCCGCCTTCAGCACTCCCCGCAGGGTGAGCAGGTAGCCGAAGAAGAAGGCGAGCACGATCGCCAGGACCAGCGTCGGAACGTTGCCCCAGCCGAACGCGGTGCCGATCACCATGCCGAGCACCTCGCCGATGGCACATCCGGTGAGGCAGTGAAGGGTGGCCTGGACGGCCGTAGCCCAGGTCGCGGCGGGCTGGTGGTGGTGCGCGTGTGCCGCGTGCGCCTCGTGCTGCATGAGTACCCCCAAAGTCAGGTCACGGTTGCTGCACCCAGCAGGAACCGTATACCCCCATGGGGTATTCCCTCACGCGTTTTGGAGGGTCGGCCTGGGTCAGATGTCCCGCAGCTTCTTCAGCCGCTCCACATCCGCGGCATTCCCCTCCTTGCCGCCGGGCGTCTCGATGACCAGCGGTACGCCCTTTGTCGCGGGGTGGGTCATCAGCGCCCGGAACGGGTCCTCGCCGATGTGCCCGGAGCCGATGTTCTCGTGCCGGTCCTTGTGGGCGCCGACCACGTCCTTGGAGTCGTTGGCGTGGACCAGCTTCAGCCGGCCCTCGCCGACCGTGTCCACCAACAGATCGAGCATCTGGTGCATTCCGCTCGGCCCGGTCAGATCGTGTCCGGCGGCGAAGATGTGGCAGGTGTCCAGGCACACGCCCAGCTTCGGATGGGCGTCCAACGCCTCGAAGTACGGCCCGAAGTCCCAGGTGCGGGAGCACAGGGAGGCACCCTGACCGGCGGTCGACTCCAGCAGCAGGAACGGGTCGTCGTCATGGGTGAGCTCGTCGAGCAGCGGCAGCATGAACTCCCGTACCTGCGCGAGCGCGACGGACCGCTCCCGCCCGCCCGTCGCACTCCCGGTGTGCACGACCACGCCAAGCGCACCGATCTCCCGCCCGCGTCGCAGCGAGTGCCGCAGCGACTCCACCGACTTCTCGACGGTCGCCTCGGTGTGCGAACCGAAGTTGATCAGATACGGGGCATGGACGTACGCCGGGATCGACGCCTCCGCACAAGCCGCCCGGAACTCCTCGTCCTGCCGCGGATTCCCGGCGGGCGTCGCCCAGCCACGCGGGTTGGCGACGAAGACCTGCACGGTCTCGGCCTTCAGCTCACGGGCGTACGACAGCCCTACGGAGTTGAGGCCACCGGCCACGGGGACATGGCCGCCGACGGGGTTGCGGAGCTGCGTACTGGTCACATGACCAGGGTGTCATGCGGCGCGGGGGACCCGGTCGGCGGATCCCGTACGGGCTCCCGTCGGCGGATCTCGTACGGGCTTCCGCGTCAGCGGATCTCGATCGTGATCGTCGATCCCTTGGGGGCGGTCTTCCCGCCCTTCACGGACTGCTTCTTCACGGTGTCGCCGAACAGTCCGAGCAGACCGCGGTCCTCGTCGACCTCGAAGCCGGCGGCCTCCAGCGTGGCCTTCGCGTCGTCGACGCTGTAACCCACGACGTCCGGGACCTCGACCAGCTCGGGGCCCTTGGAGAGCGTCAGCGTCACGGTGTCGCCCTCGCCGGCCTCGCTGCCGGCCTCCGGGGTCTGTCGCGCGACCTGGCCCTTGTCGAACTCCGAGTTGATCTGCTCGGTGGCGACCTTCACCGTGAAGCCGGCTTCCTCCAGCTCGGCCCGCGCGTCCTCCAGGCTCGCGCCGGTGACGTCGGCCACCTCCACCGGGCTGCCCTTGCTGACGGTGAGGGCGATGGCCGAGCCCGCGTGCCGTGTGGTGCCGCCCTGCGGGTCGGTGCTGATCACGAAGCCCTTGGGGACGTCCTCGCTGAACTCCCGGGTGACCATGCCCGGTGCGAGGCCCTCCCGCTTCAGCACGACCTTGGCCTTGCTGAGCAGATAGCCGTCCACGTCGGGCACCTGCACGGTCTCCGGCCCGTCGGAGATGGTCAGGGTGACGGAGTCGTTGCTGCGGATCCGGGCGCCGACCTCGGGGTCGACATCGCTCACCGTGCCGCGCTTCACGGTGTCGCTGTACACGTGCTTGACCGACCCGACTTCGAGCCCTGCCGCCTCCAGTTGCTGCTCCGCCTGCGCCTCGGTCTTGGTCAGCACGGCCGGGACCTTGGTGAACTGGCCCGAGTTGATGTACCAGACGCCCGCGCCGACTCCGAGGACCAGCAGCACGGCGGCGACGACGGTGAACAGCCCACGCCGGGACCGGCGCGCCCGCCGCCGCTCCCGGGCCAGCGGCGGCGGGGTCTCCAGCAGGCTGGTCCGATGCACCCCCGCAGGCTCGTCGTCCTCGTTCACCGGCAGCGGCCTAGGCACCCTCAACGCGCGCGGGATCACGCTCGTGAGGTCCTCGGCGTTGGGGTGCTCGGAGGCGACGGCCTGCGGCGGTACGGCGTCCAGCTGGTCCACGCTGAGCGCGCCGCGCACCTCGCGTGCGTGGCCGAGCAGCGCCACGGCGTCGTAGGGCCGGATGTCGGGCGTCCGCGCGGTGGCCACCGCCACCAGCTCGTCCAGCTCGTACGGCAGCCCCGGCACGACGGCCGAGGGCGGCGGGACGTCCTCGTGGAGGTGCTTGTAGAGCACCACGGCGGGGGAGTCGGACTGGTGCGGACGATCACCGGTCAGCATCTCGTAGAGCACGACCCCGCACGCGTACACGTCGACCCGGGGATCGGCGGTGCCGTGCTCGATCTGCTCGGGAGCGAGATAGGAGACGGTCCCGAGGACGGCACCGGTCGTATTGGTGACGGTGTCGACGGACCGGACGAGTCCGAAATCGGCGACCTTGACACGACCGTCGTCGCCTATCAGCACGTTCTCGGGCTTCATGTCCCGGTGCACGAACCCGGCGCGGTGCGCGGCGCCCAGCGCGGCGAGCACCGGCTCCAGGATGTCCAGGGCGGCACGCGGCTGCAGCGCCCCGCGCTCGCGCAGCACGTCACGCAGGGTGCACCCGGCGACGTACTCCATGGCGAGATAGACGTACGCCCCGTCGGCCCCCTGGTCGAAGACCTGCACCACGTTCGGATGCGCGAGCCGCGCCACCGACTTGGCCTCCCGGATGAACCGCTCGACGAAGGAACGGTCGGCCGCGAGCGTCGGGTGCATCACCTTGAGCGCGAGAACGCGGTCGAGGCGGGTGTCCACGGCCCGGTAGACCGTGGCCATCCCGCCGACCGCGATCCGCGCGTCAACGCGATAACGGCCGTCGAGCAGCTGCCCGACGAGCGGGTCCTGAAGGGTCGTGTCCACGCAGGTGAGTGTACGAGCCGAGACTGACACGAGGCCCGGTTCGAGGAGGATCGGGGCGGGACTGCAGCGGAGCTGTGACGGGGCTAACACGGCGGGGTGGGGCGGAGGAGGAGGCCGGGAGCCGCCGACGAGGAGGAGCCCGACGGGCGAGGCCCACCTCTTCCGCGACAGTAAACGGGTGGTGCGTGGGTGGGAGACGAGGCGGGAGGGCAGCGCAGGTTCAGAAGGCAGGACGCTCGGGGTCGAGAGAGGCGAGTCCTTCCGCAGGGGACGACGCCGATGCGAAGTGACGTCGGGGTATACGCCCAGCCAGCCGAGCCAACCGCCCCGCCTCGACCCCGCTCCGCATGGCGGCAGCCATCAGCACGGGCTCCTGAGCGCGAGTAACCGCCGAGGCGAGCATCACACCCGCACACCCCAACTCCATGGCCAACGCGACATCGGAAGCCGTACCGGCCCCCGCGTCGAGAATCACCGGCACGCGCGCGTGCTCGACGATCAGCTGAAAGTTGTGCGGATTGCGAATCCCGAGCCCCGACCCGATAGGCGACCCGAGCGGCATGACCGCCGCACACCCGACATCCTCCAGCTTCCGCGCCAGAACAGGATCGTCGTTCGTGTACGGCAGCACAGTGAACCCGTCGTCCACCAACGTCTCCGCCGCGTCCAGCAACTCGATCGGATCCGGCAACAACGTGCGCTCGTCGGCGATGACCTCCAGCTTGACCAGCGACGTACCGAGCGCCTCCCGCGCAAGGCGAGCCGTCAGCACGGCCTCGCCCGCCGTGAAACAGCCGGCCGTGTTCGGCAGCACCCGAATCCCGAGCCGCTCCAGAACGGACAGCACCGAACCATGCACCGAAGGGTTCACACGCCGCATCGCGACCGTCGTCAGCTCCGTCCCGGAGGCCACCAACGCCCGCTCCAGCACATCGAGGCTGGGCGCACCCCCCGTACCCATGATCAACCGGGACGAGAAGGACGTATCACCGATGACAAAGGGATCGTCGGCCATGGGTCAGCCTCCTTGGACGGCGGTGAGGACTTCGACGCGGTCTCCCTCGGAGAGAGATGTGGACGACCACTGCCCGCGCGGGACGACAGTTTCGTTGAGGGCGGCGGCCACCCCGGAGGGCGCCGGGGTGAGGGTCCGTACGAGGGAGTCGAGAGCCGTACCGGGCGCGACCTCCTGGAACTCGCCATTGACCAGGAGTTTCATGCGGACTGCTCCATGAGCGCGAACCGCTTGGGCGTGAACGGCCGGGCTTCGTCCGGGAGTTCACCGGTGGTCAGGGCATGCGCCAGGGCGTCACCGGTGACCGGCGTGAGCAGCACGCCGTTGCGGTAGTGACCGGTGGCGAGCAGCAGCCCGTCCAGCTCCGTCGGCCCGAGCAGAGGCGCGTTGTCGGGGGACCCGGGACGCAGCCCGGCCCGCGTCTCCGTGAGCGGCAGTTCCGTAATGCCCGGCACCAGCTCATGCGCGTCGCGCAGCAGCTCGTACACCCCGCCCGCGGTCACCGTCGTGTCCCAGCCCAGCTCCTCGCTCGTCGCGCCGACGACCAGCTCGCCGTTCTCGCGCGGCACCAGGTAGACATGGCTGCCGCGCACCACGGCACGCACGGTCCGGCTCAGGAACGGCGCGTGCCGCTTCGGCACGGTCAGCCGCAACACCTGCCCCTTCACCGGCCGTACGGGCGGCAGCACGGCGTCCGGCACCCCCGCCAGCCGCCCGCTGAGGCTGCCCGCGGCGAGCACCACCTGCCCGGCGCCCAGCGCGGTCCCGTCGCCCGTGACGATGCCCGCGGCCCGATCCCGTACGACGGTGAGCCGCTCGGCCCACACGCGGTGGAAGACCACGCCGGCCCGCTCGCACGCGGCGACCAGCGCGCGGGCCAGCCGCCGCGGGTCGATCTGGTGGTCGCCGTCGACGCGCAGCCCGCCGCGCACACCCGGCGCGAGCATCGGCTCAAGGCGTCGGCACTCCCGCCCGGACAGCCACTCCGACTCCAGGCCCGACTGGTGCTGCAGGGCGTGCAGTTCGCGCAGATGGGCGCGGTCGTCGGCGTCCAGCGCGACGGCGAGCGTGCCGCAGCGGCGGTAGCCGAGGTCGAGGCCGGTGAGGTCGGCGAGTTCGGCCGTGAAGTCCGGATAGCGGCGGGCGGATTCGAGGTTGAGACCGAGCAGGGTCTGCTCGCCGTAGTGCAGTTCGGTGACGGCGGCCAGCATCCCGGCCGCCACCTGCGCGGCCCCGCCGCCCGGTTCGGGGTCCACGAGGGCCGTCGTGAACCCGCGTTGCGCGGCCCGCCAGGCCGTCACCAGGCCGATGATTCCGCCCCCGACGACGAGGACGTCAGATGTGTGTGTACGCGACATGGGCGTCCAGCCCCTCCCTTCGCCGGCATGACCCGGATCAGGTTCGTACGGTCGGAGGCCGCCAGCCTCCCTCTCAGCCCGGTGCGTCCGGGCTCCCGCGAGTGCTCTACGTTGGCCACCCTAGCCCTTGGTTCCGCGCCTCTGTAAGGGAGCCTCCCGCCATGCCCCGCTCGCTCGACGGCCTCGTCCTCGCCCCGGTCGCGGACCTGGCCCCAGGTCAAGTGGGTACGCGCACCCGGTTCACCTACCACGAGAAGGACGGCCAGATCTGGGCCGAGTACGCGGGCGGCGACGTCGTACGCGGCCATCTGGTGGGCACCCGGGACGGCGACCGGCTGGACTTCCGGTACGTCCAGCTGAGGCACGACGGAACCACCGCCTCCGGGCACTGCGTGTCGACGGTCGTCGAACTGCCCGACGGACGCGTGCGCCTGGAGGAGACCTGGGAGTGGGAGTCGCGGGCGGGCAGCGGGACGAGTGTGGTGGAACAGGTCGACCAATGATGTGCATCAGGTGATGTGCAGCAGGTCACTGCACGCGCCCCCTGACTGACAAATTGTCAGTTGTCTATGGTGATCGGGTGAGCGAGCAGACGCAGGAACCGGGCCCGTCGCAGCCGCGACGCGTGGTCGTCGTGGGTGCGGGAATGGCCGGGGTGCAGACCGCGGTCGCCCTGCGGGAACAGGGCTTCACCGGCACCGTGACGCTGATCGGCGCCGAACCCCATCAGCCCTACGACCGGCCCCCACTGTCCAAGGCCGTGCTGCTCGGCAAGGCCGAGGGTTCCGCCTTCGACGTCGATTTCGAGGCCCTCGGCATCGAACTGCGGCTGGGGCGCGAGGTCCTTGGCGTGCGCCCCGGCGAACACGAACTGGACACCGCCGAGGGACCGGTGCCGTACGACGTCCTGGTCCTCGCGACCGGTGCCGAACCGATCCGGCTGTCGGGCGCGGAAGGCGTGCCCGGCGTGCATCTGCTGCGCACCCTGGACGACGCCGAGCGACTGCGGCCTGTTCTCGTGCGGCAGCACGACATCGTGGTCGTCGGCGCCGGCTGGATCGGCGCGGAGTTCGCCACGGCCGCGCGCGAGGCGGGTTGCGCGGTGACCGTTGTGGAGGCCGCCGACCGGCCGCTCGCGGGCGCGCTGCCCGCCGAGGTGGCCGCACCGATGGCGGCCTGGTACGCCGACAGCGGCGCCACACTGCGCACCCACGCGCGCGTGGAGCACATCGAGCCCGGCGCGGTCGTCCTCGACGACGGCTCCCGGCTGCCCGCGGGCGCCGTCGTGGTCGGCATCGGCGCCCGTCCCGCCACCGGCTGGCTGGCCGGCTCCGGCATCGAGCTCGGCGCCCACCGCGAGGTCCTCGCCGACGACCACCTGCGCACCTCGGCACCGGACGTCTACGCGGTCGGCGACTGCGCCTCCTTCCCTTCGGGGAGGTACGGCGAGCGGCTGCTGGTCCACCACTGGGACAACGCCCTCCAGGGACCTCGTACGGTCGCCTCGAACATCATCGGAGAGACTCCCGCCGTCTACGACCCGGTGCCGTACTTCTGGTCGGAGCAGTTCGGTCGCTTCGTCCAGTACGTCGGCCACCACGCGTCCGCCGACACGACCCTGTGGCGCGGCGACCCCTCCGGCCCCTCCTGGACGGTCTGCTGGCTGCGGGAGGACCGCCTGGTCGCCCTGCTGGCGGTGGGCCGCCCGAGGGACCTGGCCCAGGGACGGCGGCTCATCGAGGCGGGTGTGGCGATGAACCCCGAGCTGCTGACGGATTCCGCGCTACCGCTGAAGGCGGCTGTCGTGGAGTAGTGCGAAAGCCCAGGTCGGGCGGGCTCGACTTCCGACTGTCAGTCCGGGATGGCAGGCTTGTTCCTGTGACCGAGATTGACGCAAAGATCGATGCTCTAGTCCCCGCCTGGCTCACCCTCCCCGACATCGCAGAGATGCTCGATATCGAGGTGACGCGTGTGCGGCAGCTGGTCAAGGAGGGCCAGGTCATCGCCGTACGCCGTGGTGAGAACCGGGCGCTGCACGTGCCCGCCGCCTTCATCGACAAGGCCGAGCAGAAGGTCGTCAAGGGCCTGACCGGGACCCTGACGCTCCTGAGGGACGACGGCTTCTCCGACGAAGAGATGCTCGAGTGGCTCTTCACCCCCGACCCGAGCCTGCCCGGCACCCCCGCGCAGGCTCTCAGCGAGAATCGCGGCACGGAGGTGAAGCGCCGCGCCCAGGCGCTCGCCGTCTGATCCGAACACCTTCCGGCGTAGGGGCCGGGCACTCCCTCGGCCCCTACGCCACAGACAAGCACCGACAACGGGGGGACACACGTATGCCCGACGCCGCCACCGCGCGTGACCGGCTCGCCGACGCCCGCGTCTACCTCTGCACGGACGCCCGCAAGCGCCAGGGCGACCTCGCCGAGTTCCTGGACGCCGTCCTGGCCGGCGGTGTCGACATCGTGCAGCTGCGCGACAAGGGCATGGAGGCGGCCGAGGAGCTGGAGCACCTCCGGGTGTTCGCCGACGCCTGCGCCCGGCACGGCAAGCTCCTCGCGGTCAACGACCGCGCGGACGTCGCCCACGCCGCCGGCGCCGACGTACTCCATCTGGGACAGGGCGACCTTCCGGTCCCCGCCGCGCGCGCGATCCTCGGCGACGACGTCCTGATAGGCCGCTCCACGCACGCCGAGGCCGAGGCCGAGGCCGCCGCCGAGCAGCAGGGCGTGGACTACTTCTGCACCGGCCCGTGCTGGCCGACCCCCACCAAGCCCGGCCGGCACGCTCCCGGCCTCGACCTGGTCCGCCACACCGCCTCCCTCGGCACCGACCGCCCCTGGTTCGCCATCGGCGGCATCGACCTCGGCAACCTCGACGAGGTGCTGGAGGCGGGCGCCCGCCGGGTCGTCGTCGTCCGGGCCATCACGGAGGCCGAGGACCCGGGCGCCGCGGCGGCGGAGTTCGCGAAGCGGCTCCGGCAGGTCTGACGAACGTCGAGGGGTCTCGACGCTGTCCGAGGGATGGACAATGAGGCGACAAACCGGGCAAATATCCGGTTCCGGTTGGGTGACCGGCGCCCCCTGACTAACCTGCGGGTATGGCCCTTGGAACCGCATCCACCAGGACTGACCGCGCACGGACAGTGCGCGCCATGCTCGCGACCGGCAAGAGGACGTACTCCTTCGAGTTCTCCGCGCCGAAGACTCCCAAGGGCGAGCGGAACCTGTGGAGCGCGCTCAGGAGGGTCGAGGCGGTCGCCCCCGACTTCGTCTCGGTGACCTACGGCGCCGGCGGCTCGACCCGTGCGGGCACCGTCAAGGAGACCGAGCAGATCGTCGCCGACACCACACTCACCCCGGTCGCCCACCTCACCGCGGTCGACCACTCCGTCGCCGAACTGCGCAACATCATCGGCCAGTACGCCGACGCCGGCATCCGCAACATCCTCGCCGTGCGCGGCGACCCGCCCGGCGACCCCATGGCCGACTGGGTGGCACACCCGAAGGGCCTGACGTACGCCGCCGAACTGGTCCGGCTCATCAAGGAGTCGGGCGACTTCTGCGTCGGCGTCGCCGCCTTCCCGGAGATGCACCCGCGCTCCGCCGACTGGGACTCGGACGTCGCGCACTTCGTCGACAAGTGCCGGGCCGGCGCCGACTACGCGATCACCCAGATGTTCTTCCAGCCGGAGTCGTATCTTCGGCTCCGTGACCGTGTCGCGGCCGCGAGCTGCGACACCCCGGTCATCCCCGAAGTCATGCCCGTGACCAGCGTGCGGATGCTGGAGCGGTTGCCGCAGCTCAGCAACGCCGCCATCCCCGACGGTCTGAAAGAGCGGATCCTCACAGCAAAAGATGATCCGGCCGCTGTACGCTCCATTGGAATCGAGTTCGCCACGGAGTTCTGCGCACGGCTGCTGGCCGAGGGAGTGCCAGGTCTGCACTTCATCACGCTCAACAACTCCACGGCGACACTGGAAATCTACGAAAACCTGGGTCTGCACCACCCGCCGCAGGCCTAGACCGGCTGCACCGGTATACGACACACTGCGTAGCGGCCACTGGGAGAGGGGCGTACATGGGCTGGACGGTCCTCTACATCGCGTTCGGCGTCGTCGCGCTGTGGCTGCTCGGCGAGGTGCTGCTGCAGTACAAGGCGCGGCTGCGCTGGCGGCTGCTCGCCTTCGTCGGCTTCCTCGGCGTCGTGCTCGGCGTGCTGATGCCGTCGGTCGTCGTCATCGGACTGGGCGCGGCCGCCTTCGCGGTCGGTCAGACCTACGTCACCCTGTCTTTCCGGCGTGGCTTCGAGGCCGGCTGGGCGGTCGCCGGCCGCCCCAGCCTCGGCGGCAGCAGCAAGCGCCGGCGCGGCGAGCCCGAGAACCACGAGCCGAGCCTGGAGGTCTCCGACCTGCAGGCGGCCGAGGCCGCGGCAGCCTACGGCGACGACAAGTACAGTCAGGGCAGCCAGAACACCGGTACGTTCGGCCGCGACGACGACTACGACCGCGACGACGTGTTCACCCCCGCCCGCCCCGGCGACACCGCGGCGGCCGCCGAGTCCACCGCCGTCTACGAGCCGCAGCCCCTGCCCGACGACACGGGCTCCTACGGCGTATACAGCGACGCCGCGTACGCGGCCGCCACCGGCCAGGGCCAGGACCAGTACGCGACAACCGGCCAGGACCAGGCCTACGCGACGGCCGCCCAGGGCGCCGACCAGAGCTACGCGTACGACGGCTACTCCGGCTACGACCAGCAGCAGTACGGCTACGACGCCACCGGCCAGCAGCAGTACGCCGCCTACTCCGACCCGTACATCGGCACCCAGACCTACGGCGGTGTCCCGTACGACGCCGGCTACGGCGACCAGCAGCAGTACGGCCAGCAGGGCTACACCCAGGACCAGTACGCCACCGGCGGCTACGGCGGCGAGACTCCGGCCGGCGGGGTGTGGGTCCCGCAGCAGCGCACCGACGAGTACGGCGGCGAACTCCCGCCGGAGCAGCCGTACCCGTACCAGGGCGAGGGTCAGCAACAGCAGCAGGGCGGCACGGGGTACGACGAGCAGTACCGTTTCTGACGGTTACTGAGACCCGCTGACGGCTACTGAGACCCTCTGAACTCCGGTCCTTCCACGATCAGTCCGGCGACCAGCGCACCCGACATGCCGGCGTGGGGGAGACCTCCACCGGGGTGCGACCAGCCACCGACGCTGAACAGGCCCGGTATCCGGGTGCTGTTCGACGGATGCAGCATCGTCCCCTCGGCGGCGGCCAGCGAAGGCGCGGGCACACCGCCGCCCTTGGCCCCCGTCTCCTGCCAGGTGTGCACGGGCGTACGGACCTCGCGCCACAGCGTCCGGCCGCGCAGCCCCGGTATCGCCCGCTCGGCCTCGGCGACCATACGGTCCGCGAAGGTGTCGGCGGCCCCGGCCGCGTTCCAGTCGTACAGATTCGCGGACGGCACGGTCGCCGTGAGCACCACCGACTCGTGCCCGTCGTCGGGGCGCAGCGCCGGGTCGCCCGGGCGGTCGATGCGGACGGTGGGCCGCGCGGGCGGCTCACCGAGCCCGAAGGCGCTCAACTCGGCCTCGCGGTCCGGGGTGTGCACCACTGTGCGGTGGACGGCACCCGGCTCCCGCGCGCCGCGCAGGGCGAGGCAGACCACGACCCGGCCCGGGGACATGCCCTCGGGGTTCGGCTCGACGTCCTCCGCCCCGTACAGCTCGCGGCCCGGCAGCATGGCGCCCAGCTGCCAAGGCCCGCCCCCGACGACCATGTCCGCCTCCGCGACGCTGCCGTCCTCGAACTCCACCCCCGCCGCCCGGCCGTCCTTCTCCAGGACCCCGGTGACCTCGGCGCCGAAGACGAACTCGACCCTTCGCGCCACGCACCGCTCGTACACCGCGCGCGCCAACTCCCGCATGCCGCCCCGCACATACCAGATGCCGAAGGCGTGCTCCATGTACGGCAGGACGGCGGCGCTCGCCGGAGCGACGCCGGGATCGAGGCCGTACGCGAGCGCGTGGCTCTCCAGGAGGGCGGCGAGGCGCGGGTCGCGCAGCTCCCAGGCGCCGATCTCGGCCAGGGTGCCGGCCCTGCGCGTGCGCAGCAGCCGCTTGTGCGGCACCGACGGATAGGGCTCGCGGTCGGCCAGCACCGACCAGTTCGGCCACAGGGGCTCCTCCAGGAGCGGCCTGCGGGTGCGGTCCCAGGCCTCGCGGGCCCGCACCAGGAAGTCGCCCCAGCGCTGCCCCGCGCCGGCGCCCAGCGCCCCGTCCAGGGCCGTGACGACGCCCGCGCGCGACGCGTTCGGCAGGGACACCTGCGTGCCGTCCGCGAAGACGTGCCGTGAGGACGGGTCGACCTGGACCAGCTCGACGCAGTCCTCCAGTGGCTCCTTGCCGGTCTTGAGGAACAGGTCGCGGTGGACCGCGGGCAGCGTCAGCAGCCCGGGGCCGGTGTCGAAGGAGAAGCCGTCCCGCTCGAAACGGCGCACCGCTCCGCCGTACGTCTCCGTACGCTCGTACACCGCCACCCGGTGGCCCGCGACGGCCAGCCGGGCAGCGGCCGCCATCGCGCCCATCCCGGCGCCGATCACCGCAATCCGTGCCATGCCAGGGACTTTATCGGCCGCCACTGACAATCCCGCCGCGGGCGGTCAGCCCGGTGGCCCTCCCACCTGCGCGGCGAGCCGTTTCTCGTCGCGCCGCTGCGCCCTGCGGCGCAGGAACCGCCGGATCCGCGAGGCGACGAAGAACAGCACGGTGAGTCCCGCGAGCAGCAGCGCACCCGCGATGACGGCCGCCGCCTCCGGATGGAAGACGGCGAACGTGACGATCGCGCCGACCCCGAGATCCTCGGCCAGGCTCACGATCACGTTGCTGAAGGGCTCCGGCGAGGTGTTGATCGCCATCCGTGTCCCGGCCTTGACCGCATGACTGGCCAACGCCGTCGAACCGCCGATCGTGCCCGCCGCCAGGTCGGACATCGAACCGCTCTGCCCGGCGAGCAGCGCCCCGACCCAGGCCCCCGCGGTCGGCCGGATCACGGTGTGCACGGAGTCCCACACCGAGTCGACGTACGGGATCTTGTCGGCGACCGCCTCGCACAGGAACAGCACGCCCGCTGTGACGAGGACCTCAGGCCGCTGGAGCGCCTCCGGGATGTCGTCGCTCACCCCGGTCGCGCCGAAGAGGCCGAGGAGCAGCACCACCGCGTACGCGTTGACGCCGCTGGCCCAGCCGCTGGTGAAGACCAGAGGGAGTACGGACACGGAGGCGATAGTAACCAGTCCGCAACAGTGCGTCCTGGGGCTGAGTGCGTACGGCTGAGTATCCGTACCTAGTGGGTGAGTTGAGTACGCGCGCGGATGGGGCCCGACCTGCGCGAACGAGAGAGTGGAGTCACGGAAAGGGGCGCGACTCCGGAACCGCCGACACGGGGCGGCGGAACGAAGTTCGCGCCCTTGGCCGCTCCTTCCGCCGACACGATCGGCGGGAGCGAGGCCGGGGGACCCGGGGGAGCGACCGAACGGGGGTCCAACGGGGGGAACGGGGGATACGGGGGACTACGGGGGAGCAAGAGGGAAGCGCCGGTTCGAGTGGCCCGCGGGGGACGCGGCCACATCGGACCGGCGCTTTCGTCTGTGCCTTCCACGCGCGCGTGCGCCTACCGCCTGCCGCTCACGCGTCCCTGGAGCAGTCGGGACAGTGCCGCGTGTACGTCGTCCAGTGACCGTTCCGGCTGGAACGCCTGCCAGTCCAGGGCGGCCACCAGCACCATGCCGACGAGTGCGGCCGCGGTCAGCTGGACGTCGATCTCGTCGCTGAACTCGCCGTTCTCGATGCCCTCGCGCAGGACACCCTCGACGACCGCCACCGCCTGCTGCCTGACGACCATCAGGGTGGACTGCCAGGCCCGGTTGGTGCGCCACAGCTCGGCCACGTACAGCTGGGTGAAGGACGGATAGCGGGCGATGAAACCGAGGCCCGCGCGGATCATCGCGTCCAAGGCGTCGACCTTGGTGCCGCCGTCCCGGGCCGTCTGCTCCTCGGCCTCCCGGAGGGAGGCGGTGAGGAGGCCCACGCCGTGCCGCAGCAGCTCCTCGAAGAGGACGGACTTGCTCGCGAAGTTGTAATAGACCGTGCCCTTGGCGACTCCGGCCCGCTCGGCGATCTCGTCCACCGTGGTGGCGGAGAAGCCCTGCTCGGCGATGAGGGTGACGGCGGCCTCGTAGAGCTTCTGCCGGGTGGCCTCGCGGCGCGTGCTGCCGCCCGACGGGGCGCTGCTGCTTTCCATGGCCCTGATTGTCACAGGCCCGGCCCCGGGAGGCCGCACGGGCCGGGAGGTCCTGGGCGGGGTCACAGGCTCAGCTCCGGGTGCAGCCGGGCCGGCGTCCACACCTGCCGGCGCCGGGCCGATACGGCGGTCAGCGCGAGGGCGCCCGCGGTGAAGGCCGTCAGCACCACGCACGCGTGCCACACCGGTCCCAGACCGCCGCCCGTGATGAGCCTGCGCAGGGCCTCGACGATGTAACTCATCGGCAGAAAGGGGTGCAGTGCGTTGAAGAATTCCGGGCTGGTCTGCACGGGGTACGTGCCGCCCGCGGACGTCAACTGCAGCATCAGCAGGGCCAGGACGAGGATTCGGCCGGCCGCTCCGAAGCGGGCGTTCAGCCACTGCACGATCGCCGCGAAGCACGCCGTCACCAGGAACAGGAAGCCCACCGTCCCGGCCGCCCGCGCCATCTCCAGGCCGATCGCCCAGTGCAGCACCGCCATCAGCGCCACCGTCTGCAGCATGCCTATCGCCACCACCGGCAGCCAGCCCGCCAACGCGATCCGCCAGGCCGAGGCGCCCGTGGCGAGCGCACGCCGGTTGAGCGGTGCGATCAGCATGTAGGCCACCATCGCGCCCACCCACAGGGACAGCGGGATGAAGTACGGGGCGAAACCGGTGCCGTAGTTGGGTGCCTTGTGCAGGTCCCTGGAGGCCAGCTGGACCGGGTCCGCCATGACCTCGGTGCGCTGGTCGCGGGCCTGCTCGTCGTAGTCGGGGATCTGTTCCGCGCCGTCGTGCAGACCGCCGGCCAGCTCCCCGGAGCCGTCGACGAGCCTGTACATGCCGCCGTTGAGGTCCTCGGCACCCGTCTTCAGCTCGCCGACGCCCTCGTCGAGGTCCGACGCACCGGTCCTGGCCGTGCCGAGCCCGGTGTGCAACCGCTGCGCGCCCGCGGCGACCTTCCCGGCCCCCTCGTTCAGTTCGTTGACCTTGGCGACGGCGGTGGCGAGGTCCTCGGAGAGGCGCGGTGCGCGGTCGGCGAGTGCCTGCGCCTGCGTCTGGAGCGTGGCCAGGTTCTTGTCGAGCTTCCTCAGGTCGCCGTCCTGGTCCGCGACCAGCGTGTCGACGTCGCCGGCGATCGTCGCCACGTCGGCGGCCGCGTTCCTGGCCTTCTTCAGGTCCGAGCAGGCCGCATCGGGCAGTACGGCGGTCCCGCAGCGCCTGTTGTAGACCGCGTCCAGTGTGTCGGAGGCCGCTCGGGCGCCCTTGGCGGCGACCGGGGCCGCCTTCACCAGCGTGTCCAGGTTGTCGCGGATCGCTCCAGCCGAGTCGGCGACCAGCCGGGCCGTGTCACCGATGGCCTTCTCGTTCTCCGCGATGAAGGGGCCCACCTTCCCCGCGACCCCGTTGACCTGGTCGGCGAGAGTCTGCGTGCCCTGCGCGACCTGCTGCGAACCGTCCTCCAGGTCACCCGCGCCCGCGTCGAGCTTCTTCAGCCCGCTGGACAGCCGGCCGCTGCCCTCCTTGGCGTCCGCCAGCCCGTCGACGAGGTCCTTCGAGCCCTGCTCGGCCTTCCCGATGCCGCTCTCCAACTGGTCGGCACCCTTGGCGGCCTTGACGGTCGAATCGTGAATGTCGGAGAACGAGATGAAGATCTTGTCGAGGAAGAACCGCGACGCCTTCGTGGACGCGGCCGTACGCACCTCGCTGAAGACCGTCCGCGAGATCTGGCCGACGATGTAGTTGTTCGCGTCGTTCGTCCGCACCTGGAGCGCGCCGGTCTCCGGGGAGTCACCCGCACTGGACGCGATCCGCTCGCTGAGGTCGGCCGGCATGGTCAGCGACAGGTAGTACGTGCCGTCCTCCACGCCCGCGCGTGCCTCGGCGGCACTCACCTCGTGCCAGTCGAAGACGTCGCTGTCGCGCAGCCCGGCGGTGATGTCGTCGCCGGCCGTGACCTTCTTCCCGTCGGCGCTCGCGCCCTTGTCGGCGTTCACGAGCGCCACCGGGATGCGGTCAAGGCGGCCGTACGGGTCCCAGAAGGACCACAGGTACAGGGCGCCGTACAGGAGCGGCAGCAGCAGAAGCGCGACGAGGGCGGCGCGCGGCAGCTTCCCCCTGCCGAAGCGCCTGAGCTCAAGCGCGGCCAGTCTGGGCGCGTGCATCGGCCTTCTCCGTCCCCTCGGTGGACACGGCCACAACTGTCGTTCCGGCCTCGGCGAGCGACTTCAACAGGCCCCACACTTCCGCGCGTTCGGAATCCGAGAGCTTGAGGTCGATGTCGTCCACGCCGAGCAGCGCCGGCCGTCCGATGAGCGCCAGAGCGATGGACAGCCGCAGCTCCTGAGGCCGTTCCAGATCCCGTACGGCGGTCCGGGAACCCTTGGGGAGGGCCTCGCGGTCGAGACCGGCGGCGGTCAGCGCGCGCTCGATCCGCAGCCTCGCCTCGGCCGAACGCTCGGCCCGAGGCCGCAGCGACTCACGAACCGAGTCCCCGAACCGCCGCTGCAGCAGCGCCCGTTCGCGCAGGTGCTCCCCGACGGTCAGGGCCGGATCGAGGTCGGTGACCCCGGCGACGTTGGCCAGCGCACTGACGCGGCGTACGGCGGCCGACTGCTTGGGCAGCCCGAACCCGCCCGCGGACGCGGTGCCCTCCGACGCCTTCATCCGCCCGGTCAGCGCGAGCAGCAGGCTCGTACGCCCCGACCCGGACGGTCCCTCGACGGAGATCAACGAGCCGGGCCCGGCCTCCAGGGAAACCTCCCGGAACGCCCAGCCACGCGGCCCCTTGAGCCCGAAACCCTCGGCTGTGACACCGACCCCACCCACGGTTCCCCGCCCCCTGAATTTGAACTGACTGGTCAGTGCAAAAACTAACCCGAACCTTCGATCGAAGCAAAAGCGCAGGTCAGAACGGATTGTCAGTGGCATACCGCACGATGGGCACATACGGCACCACTTGACAGGGCGTGCCGTCACACGACGACAGGAGGTTCGTCATGGCCAACTCGTCCGCAGCCGCCGCCCGTCGGCGCCGCGCCACCGGCCCTGCCCCCTCACTGACCGGCCCGGCGAGCGACGTGCACCCCGTGCTCCGCCGGGCCACGGCCCCGCCCGCAGCCCTCGACCTGCTCGCCCAGGCCCGCGCCGGACTCGACGAGGCCGCCGTCCTCGAAACGCCCAACGAGCGTTATGCGACGGCCCACCTCGCCGCCCTGCGCACCGCGGCCGCCGTGCTCGCCGCCCGGGGGCGCCCGGAACCCACCACCCGACGCCGGGCCCGCATCAGGAGCGCCTGGGAAGTGCTCCCCGAGATAGCGCCCGAACTCGCCGAGTGGAGCGCGCTGTTCGCGTCCGGGGCCCGGCGCCGTGCCCGGGCCGAGGCGGGCATCCAGGGCGCGGCCGGCCGCCGGGACGCCGACGACCTGATCCGCGACGTGGCGATGTTCCTGCGCCTCGTCGAGCGGATGCTCGTACTCCAGCCGGTCCTGCCACAGCCACGCCAGGACACCGACCGGCCGGCCGCCCCGGGCCCCGAGCATGACATCCCGGACGCGGGCTGACCGGGGCGGCGGCGGGCCGGCGGTCCGCCGTACGAGACGCGGCGCGGAGCACGCCCTCGCGGTGGCCGGGTACGGCGGCGGAGGCAATAGGGTGGAGGGCGCCTGAAGCCTTCCCTCCGCCCGTACTCCGGGCCGGGTGGGCACCCCGTTCGCTCCGCCGCACCAGAGGCGGTGCCGCGCAGAGGAGTCAACTGCAGTGCCGGACCCGATGCGACCCCGCGCCTCCCTCCGCACCGCCGTGGTCTGGGAGGTCCTCCAGGACGCCCTCGACCGGCGGGTCAAGGCCACGGGCCGGGAGTCGCTGGACGTCCTCGACACCGGAGGCGGCAGCGGCAACTTCGCCGTGCCCGTCGCCCGCCTCGGCCACCGCGTCACCGTCGTCGACCCCAGCCCCAACGCGCTGTTCGCGCTGGAGCGCCGCGCCGCCGAGGCCGGCGTCGCCGACCGCGTCCGGGGCGTCCAGGGCGACGCCCACGGCCTCTTCGACGTGGTCGAGCGCGGCGGCTACGACGCGGTGCTGTGCCACGGCGTCCTGGAGTACGTGGACGACCCCGCCGAGGGCGTCCGCAACGTGGTCGCCGCCCTGCGCTCCGAGGGCGTCCTCAGCCTGCTCGCCGCCGGACTCGGCGGCGCCGTCCTCGCGCGTGCCCTCGCCGGCCACTTCAAGGAGGCCAAGCAGGCCCTGGAGGACCCGAACGGCCGCTGGGGCGCCGGTGATCCCGTGCCGCGCCGCTTCACCGCCGAACAGCTCACCGATCTGGTCGAGGGAGCGGGCCTCACGATCGGTGCCGTGCACGGCGTGCGGGTCTTCGCCGACCTGGTCCCCGGCGTCCTCGTGGACACCGAGCCCGGAGCCCTGGAGGCGCTGCTCAAGCTGGAGG
Source organism: Streptomyces sp. JLBG701 (assembly GCF_058544905.1). Lineage (NCBI taxonomy): Bacteria > Bacillati > Actinomycetota > Actinomycetes > Kitasatosporales > Streptomycetaceae > Streptomyces > Streptomyces sp. JLBG701. Next base: position 3,108,372 of record NZ_CM178588.1, on the reverse strand, counting down.
CCGCCGCGGCCGAGTTCGCCGCCTTCCACTCCGTGGCCACGCAGCTTCATGTGCTCGGTGAGACTTCGGGTGCCGCCGAGGCCTGAGCGGCCTCCCGAGGCGCGGCGCTGATCAGGGCCTTGGCTGCGCATGGAGTACGCCACAGGCCCCCCGATCGGGCGCCCCGCGCCGTATGATCGAGGGAGACCGCCCGGCATGACGGGTCGGCTCCTGGGGAATGGAAGCCTCAGCGAGCCGAGACGGCCATGACGGATTCCGGTTGGCAATTGGCGTAGAGGGGCGGGTTTCACGGGGGCGATTCCCTGCCTATCCTGAAGGGACCCCCCGGGTCGCCCCGGCGACTGCACGATGAGGAGGACTCCGTGCCGCTCTCGGAGCACGAGCAGCGCATGCTCGAGCAGATGGAGCGAGCGCTGTACGCCGAAGATCCCAAGTTCGCGACAGCGCTTGAGGGAAGCGGGCTGCGCACGTACACCCGGCGACGGGTCTACCAGGCGGTCGCGGGCTTCCTTGTAGGTATCGCGCTCCTCATGGCCGGAATGGTCACCAAGCAGGTCTGGCTCAGCGTGGTGGGCTTCCTCGTCATGCTTGGCTGTGCCGTGCTGGCCGTGACCGGCTGGCGCAAGGCCCCCAAGCCGGGCGAACAGCCCGCAGCGGGTGCCCCCGGAGCTCCGCCCGCCCGACGTCAGGGACGGCAGCGGCGCTCCATGATGGACCGCATCGAGCAGCGCTGGCAGAAGCGCCGTGACGAACAGGGCGGTCAGTAGATCTACGAGCAGCACCCCGAGGCAGACGCCTGAGGGGGTGACCACCCAGCCGGGCGGTCACCCCCTCACGCATGCCCGGGCCCCTCACGGGGTCCGGGACGATTCCCTCGTCCTCCCGGCTCAGCTCTGCTGGCCGGACGGCTTGCGCAGCGTCGGTCGTGCCGCGGCCGCGCGGGTCTTGACCCCGGCCCACCACGCCGACGCCGCCCACACCACCCGTACGGTCGAGCGCGGGGCGAACATCGCGCGCAGTTCTGTGCCTCGGCTTGCCGTGGTCTGCAGGCCGCCGATCACATGGCGGGCATCGTCCGCGAGGCCGGCCGTCGGGCGGGGCCTCGGCGCGTAGAGGACCTGCTCGACCGCGTCCGCGACCCGGTGCACCGCGGCCGCGGCCGGCGGGTCGAGGTGGCCGAGCCGGACGATCCGGGCGGCCGCCTTGCGCGGGGTCTGCGACTCGTCCGGCGCGATCCCGAAGTCCCATGCCGTATCGGTCAGTTCCTGCCAGACCGCGAGGGTGTGGACCGCCGCGTCCTCCTCGGTGCGGCCGTGCGCTCCCAGCCGTACGCCCCGTATCCGTAGCCGCAGCAGCATCGGCAACAGGGGAACGGCCGCCGCGGCGAGTCCGGCGAGCGTCCACCAGAAGATCGCCCAGTTGTCGGGGCCACCGCCACTTGTGCCGGTGAGGGCGCCGGTCGACGGGCTCGCGCATCCTTCCAGCTTCCGCTGTGCCGCCGAGCAGCTCTCGCTGGCCGAGGGCGAGGCGGAGGCCGAGGTGGACGCGGCCGCGGACGGCTGAGTCGGGTCCGGGACGGTGCTGCCCGGAGTGTCCGTCACGGTGTACGAGGGGACGGTGCCGCGGGTCGGGGTCGGCTCGAAGCGGGTCCAGCCCACGCCCTCGAAGTACAGCTCGGGCCAGGCGTGCGCATCCCTCAGCGTCACCGACACCGAACCGTCGCCCTGCTGGGCGCCCGGCGCGAAGCCCACCGCGACCCGGGCCGGTATGCCCAGGGTGCGGGCCATCGCGGCCATGGCGAAGGAGAAGTGGACGCAGAAGCCCTGCCTGTCCTTGAGGAACTTCGCGATCGCGTTGGGGCCGGTGCCGACCTGCACCTGGGTGTCGTACTGGAAGCCGCCGGTCACCGCGAAGTAGTCCTGGAGCTTGACCGCCTGCTCGTAGGCGTTCGTCGCGCCCGCGGTCACCTCGTCGGCGGTCTTGGCCACCACCGCCGGCAGCGACTCGGGGACATCGGTGTACTCGCGGGTCAGGGCCACCGGCGCGGCCGGCGCGTTGGCCAGTTGCTCCGCCGTCGGCTGCACGTCCAGGCTGGACACCTCGTAAGTGGCGCCGCTCGTGTTCTGGCCCTTGTCGCCTACGACGGTCATGCCCTCGGGCTCGTAGCGCCACCTGCCCTCGATGTCCACGCCGCTCGGCGGGTACGGCATCGGCAGCCAGTTCTGTTCGTACCCGTCAGCCGCGGTGATCCGGGTCTTGATCTCCCCGCGCCGGATGTCGGCGCCGAGGCCGATCGGTGTGGGGAACTCGTCCGGCACCGCCTCGATGTGCCGCTGGGACGGTTTCCAGGTGGTGCCGTCGAAGTCGTCCAGGGACACGATCCGCAGATACTGGTCGGAGGCGTCACTCGGGTTGGAACGCAGGGTCAGGACCTCGCGGTCGTCCTCCACGTTCAGGTTGTCGCGCAGTGACACCAGGGGGTTCACCGCGGAGATCGTCCCGCCGCTCCCGTCGCCGCCCACGCCGGTCCCGGCGCCGTCCAGCAGACCGCCGGTCATCGAGGGCAGGGCCAGCGGCACCACGAGGGCGATGCCCAGCGCGACCACGCCGATGCGCCGTCCGGTGCGCACGGGTGCCACCGCGCCGCCGGACTGGTCGCCCGGAGTGCGCGAGGCCCCGGCGAAGACGCGGCCCCACTGGGCGAGCCGGTCCCGCCCCTCGGCCAGCAACAGCGTCAGATAACCGGCGGCCGCGACCAGGAACCACACCCAGTCGGTGTCGCCCTCGGACAGTCCCGCGGCGATGGAGTACAGGGCGAGCAGCGGCAGGCCGGCCGGGGCCGCGCTGCGGAAGGTCACCGCGAGGGCGTCCACCGCGAGGCCGATGACCAGGACCCCGCCGATGAGCATCAGCCGGATGCCGTCGTGCAGCGGAGCCGGGATCGAGTACCGGCTGATGTCGTCCGCGCCCTCCTGCAGCAGGACGCCGAACTGCCGGAAGGCGTCCGGTCCGGGGATCAGCCCGGCGACGGCCTGCTCCCGGACGAAGGCCAGGGTGAGCAGCATCAGCGTGACGAGCGCCTGCGCCGCCACGGTCAGTGCCCGGGCCAGCGGCACCCGCCGGGCGAGTGCGCCCACGCCCGTCTGGATCGCCAGGAGGAAGGCAGCCTGCAGGATCCACGTGTCCGGATCGACCAGTGGCATCAGGGCGCAGGACGCCGCCAGCGTGGCCAGCGCGGCACACAGCGCCATTCGGGCCCGCCCGCTCATGACCGGGGCTCCCCACTGAGCGTCGCGCCGATGCCGGTGCGCTCTCGGTCGGCCTGGCGCCACAGCTCGGTCAGCGCGGCGCCGCGGGTCACGCCGATGGCGGTCCAGCCCGCCTCGCGCAGCAGCCGCAGCCGTTCGTCGATGGTGCTCGCAGGTCCGGACACGTCGGTCGGTTCACGCATCCATTCGTCGCTGTCCAGGAGGAACGCGACCGCGCCGCCACTGCGCTGCCGCATTCTGGCGACCACCGCGGCCTGCTCCTCGTCGAGGTCCCCGAAGAAGGCCACCAGCAGCCCTTCGTTCCCGCCGCGCAGCACGTCGTAGGCCCGGGACAGGCCCGCGCCGTCCGAGTGGTCGATCACCGCGAGGGTGTCCATCATCAGTCCGGCCGCGTCCGCCGACTCCTGGTTGGCGCCCGCGAACCCGTCCGCGCCCTCGCCGGGTACGGAGTTGCCGGTGTCCGTCAACAGTCGTACGGAAAAGCCCCGTTCGAGCATGTGTACCAGCACGGATGCCGAGCCCGCGACGGCCCACTCGAAGGCGGAGTCCGGGCCCGCGCCCGCGAAGGCGATGCCCCGGGTGTCGAGCAGGACCGTGCAGCGGGAGCGCTGGGGCTGTTCCTCGCGGCGCACCATCAGCTCGCCGTAGCGCGCGGTGGAGCGCCAGTGCACGCGGCGCAGATCGTCGCCGTAGCGGTATCCGCGCGGGATCACGTCGTCCTCGCCGGCCAGCGCCAGGGAGCGCTGCCGCCCGTCGCCGTACCCCTTCGCCTCGCCGCTGAAGCGCACCGGCGGCAGCGCCTCCACGCGCGGGATGACGGTCAGGGTGTCGTACGCCGAGAAGGAGCGGGTCAGTTCGCACATGCCGAACGGGTCGGTCAGGCGCAGCTGGAGCGGGCCAAGGGGATAGCGGCCGCGCAGGTCGGAGCGGACGCGGTAGGACACCTCGCGGCGGCCGCCCGCCTCGACCCGGTCCAGGACGAAGCGGGGGCGCGGGCCGAGGACGTAGGGCACCCGGTCCTGGAGCATCAGCAGGCCCGTGGGCAGGCGCGAGACGTTGTCCATCCGCAGATGGACCCGCGCCTCGGAGCCGGCCGGTACGCGCGCGGGGGAGAGGCGGCGGCTGCCGGCCACCCGGTAGCGGGTGCGGTAGAGCACGCTCGCGCACACCAGCGGCAGTGCGGCGAGCAGCAGGCCGACCCGGAGCAGATCGCTCTGCCCCAGGACGTAGGCGCAGATGGCGGCCGCGATGCCGGCCGCCAGGAAGGAGCGTCCGCGGGTGGTCAGACCGGCCAGGGCGGTGCGCACGCCGCCCTGCTCGCCCCGGTCGTTCTCCGCGTGCCCCGTCCCCCCGGAGGTCATCACAGCCTCCGCGGCGGCTGCGAGGGGTACACCGGCGGTGTGCCGCGGCCCAGACCGCCGAAGCCGCTCTGCTGCTGGGGTGCCGCCGGCACCGCGGTGCGCTGGAGGATCTCCTCGACGACCTGCTCCGCCGTACGGCGGTTCAGCTGGGCCTGGGCCGTGGGCAGCAGGCGGTGGGCCAGCACCGCCACGGCGAGGGCCTGTACGTCGTCCGGCAGCGCGTACTCACGGCCGCTCAGGGCCGCAGACGCCTTCGCCGCGCGCAGCAGGTGCAGCGTCGCGCGCGGGGAGGCGCCGAGTCTGAGGTCGGGGTGGGTGCGCGTGGCGGCGACCAGTTCCACGGCGTACCGCCGGACCGGGTCGGCGACGTGGACGCCGCGGACGGCGTCGATCAGTTTCACGACGTCGTGCGCGTGCGCCACCGGCTGGAGGTCGTCCAGCGGGCTCGCCCCGCCGTGGATGTCCAGCATCTGCAGCTCGGCCTCCGCGCTCGGATAACCGATGGAGACCCGGGCCATGAAGCGGTCGCGCTGGGCCTCCGGCAGCGGGTAGGTGCCCTCCATCTCGACCGGGTTCTGCGTGGCCACCACCATGAAGGGGCTGGGCAGTTCGTAGGTCGTCCCGTCGATGGTGACCTGGCGCTCCTCCATGGACTCCAGGAGCGCGGACTGCGTCTTGGGCGACGCGCGGTTGATCTCGTCGCCGATCACGATCTGCGCGAAGATCGCACCCGGCTTGAACTCGAAGTCTCTGCGCTGCTGGTCCCAGATGGACACGCCGGTGATGTCCGACGGCAGCAGGTCGGGCGTGAACTGAATACGCCGCACCGAACAGTCGATCGACCGTGCCAGCGCCTTGGCCAGCATTGTCTTGCCCACGCCCGGCACATCCTCGATCAGAAGATGGCCCTCGGCGAGCAGCACGGTCAGCGAAAGCCGTACGACCTCGGGCTTGCCCTCGATCACTCCTTCCACCGAACTGCGGACACGCTCCACAGTGGCGGTCAGATCTGTAAGGCTCGCTCGATCGTCATAGGTCGTCACCCGGCCCTCCTCGGCCCGTTCTTACTCGGGCCGACGCACACGATGCGGACCGGCCCACCCCTGGAACACGGACACCACGCGTGAAAAGTTCCGCGCGGCACCACACCCGCATTCTTGCTGCCGTTACCGATTCGTGTCACTCGACTGTGGACAACTGGCCGCGATATGTCTGCTCTACGGCCTTATGGGCGCCGAGGAGCCCAAGTTTTTCGTGAAACGACCGTCCCGGAAGCCGGTTACGCCGGGTCGATCTCGCGCAGCAGGCCCGTCTTCACGTCGAAGACGAAACCCCGCACATCGTCGGTATGCACCAGAAACGGCGAGGTCCGCACGCGCTGCATCGACTGCCGTACGTCCTGTTCGACGTCCCGGAAGGCCTCGACCGCCCAGGCGGGGCGCTGGCCGACCTCCATCTCCAGCTCGTGCCGGAAGTCCTCGGTGAGGGACTCCAGGCCGCAGCCGGTGTGGTGGATGAGGACGATGCTGCGGGTCCCGAGCGCCCGCTGGCTGATCGTCAGGGAGCGGATCACGTCGTCGGTGACGACCCCGCCCGCGTTGCGGATGGTGTGGCAGTCGCCCAGCTCCAGGCCGAGCGCCGCGTGCAGGTCGAGACGGGCGTCCATGCAGGCCACGATGGCGACGTGCAGCACGGGGTGGGCGTCCATCCCCGGGTCGCTGAACGCGGCGGCGTACTGGCCGTTCGCCTCGACGAGGCGGTCGGTGACAGTGTCGCCGCCGGATATGGCGCTTTCGGAGCCGGCGGGTACCGATGCGGAAGTCGTCATACCGATGACGTTACTGGTCACGTGTGGTCCGGTCCTGCTGTGAGAAGGGAAAAAGAGAGTCATAGGGGCGCCATGTGAGGTAACCCACATGAGTGGAGAGTCTAAGGCCAAACGGGTGATTTGCCTCTTTTTCGTTGTTTCCTCGCTCGGATCGAGGCGGGGTCCGCGACGCGCAGGCCGGTTGATTGACCGAGAGTCACCGTGGACTAAAGTGACGCGAAGCGGGAGGCGAGGCTCTCCCTGCTGGACTGAATCTTCCCGCGTACGCGGCGCGTACGTACGGCTCGGCCTCCTCCCGCTCCCGGCTGGCTGACGCTTCGGGCGCGCCGGAACTGAGAGGGCCCCTTGAGCAACAGTCGACACGTCCCGGTGATGCTCCAGCGGTGCCTGGACCTGTTGGCCCCCGCCCTGGAGGAACCGGGAGCGGTGGTCGTCGACTGCACCCTCGGCCTCGGCGGCCACAGCGAGGCGCTGCTCTCCCGGTTCCCCGAGGCCCGGCTCGTCGCCCTCGACCGCGACAAGGAGGCCCTGCGCCTGTCCGGCGAGCGGCTGGCACCGTACGGGGAGCGGGCCACCCTGGTGCATGCGGTCTACGACGAGCTCCCGGACGTACTGGAACGGCTCGGCATCGCGCGCGTGCAGGGCGTCCTGTTCGACCTCGGTGTCTCCTCCATGCAGCTCGACGAGGCCGACCGCGGCTTCGCCTACGCCCAGGACGCCCCGCTCGACATGCGCATGGACCAGACGACCGGCATCAGCGCCGCCGAGGTCCTCAACACCTACCCGCCGGGCGAACTCGTCCGGATCCTGCGCGCGTACGGCGAGGAGAAGCAGGCCAAGCGCATCGTGGGCGCGGTCGTGCGCGAGCGCGCGAAGGAGCCGTTCTCCAACAGCGCGCGGCTGGTCGAGCTCATCAGGGACTCGCTGCCGCAGGCCGCCAAGCGCACCGGTGGCAACCCGGCCAAGCGCACGTTCCAGGCTCTGCGGATCGAGGTCAACGGCGAACTCTCCGTCCTGGAGCGGGCGATCCCGGCCGCGGTGGAGGCGCTCGCCGTGGGCGGACGCATCGCCGTGCTGTCGTACCACTCTCTCGAAGACCGGCTGGTCAAGCAGGTGTTCGCGGCCGGGGCCGCCAACACCGCGCCACCCGGGCTGCCCGTCGTCCCCGAGCGCTACCAGCCGAGGCTCAAGCTGCTCACGCGCGGTGCCGAACTTCCCACCGAGGAAGAGGTCGCCGAGAACAAGCGGGCGGCACCGGCACGACTGCGCGGGGCCCAGCGCGTCAGGGAGTCCGTCGAATGAGGCGAGCGAGGCAGACGAAGGGGGCGCGTGTGCGGGTTGGAAAAGCGGACTCACCGAACTCACCGAACTCAGCGAACTCAGCGAACTCAGCGAACTCACCGAACTCAGCGAACTCACCGAACTTGGGGACGGATGCGCGGGTTTGGAATCCGGACCCGGGGGAGGGCGAGTGAGTAGGAAACCCGAACTGAGGGGGCGGGCCGCCCGGCTCACGCGGCTGCTCCCCGCGGGCTCCGGACAGGCGGCCCGCACACCGTTCGTCCTCCTCGTCGTCCTCCTTCTCGGCGGTGGCCTGATCGGGCTGCTGGTGCTGAACTCCGCACTCAGCGAAGGCTCCTTCAAGCTTGACGACCTTCAGAAGGACACCAAGGCCCTCACCGACGAGGAGCAGTCCCTCCAGCGGGACGTGGACGCCTACTCCGCCCCGGACGCCCTCCAGCGCCGGGCCCGCGAACTCGGCATGGTCCCCGGCGGCACCCCGGCCTTCCTCGACCCCGACGGCACCGTGAAGGGCGTACCCGGCATCGCCACTGCCCTCCGCCGGCCCGCCGCGAGCGTGCCCCTGGTCCTGGCCCCCGAGGCGTTGACCGCCGGCACCGCCGCGCCGACCACGCCCCCCACCGCGACCCCCACGCCCACCTCCTCCGCGCCTCAGCCCTCCACACCCCAGCCCTCCACACCCCAGCCCTCCACACCCCAGGCCTCCACCCCCGAGCCCTCCACGACCACGACCGACGGCAGGTGACGGAAGTGTCCGACAGGGAACCGCCGCGCCGCCGTGTGCCCGGACCCGCCCGGCCCGACCGCCCCGGCGGTCAGCGGCGCCCGGGCCCCGGCGCCCGCCCCGCCCGCCGCCCGGCCGCGCCCCGCCCCACGGGCCCGCGCATCATCAGGCTCGGCAGTCCGCGGCCCCGGCTGCGCATGGTCAGCCTCGCCCTGACCCTGGTGCTGATCGCCTTCGTCGTACGGCTGCTCCAGGTACAGGCCGTCGACGCCAGCACGTACGCCGCGAAGGCCGAGCAGAACCGGTACGTCGGCTACACCCTGGCCGCCGAGCGCGGCGGGATCACCGACCGCAACGGCGTGGCCCTCGCGGCCAGCGTGGACGCCTACGACATCACGGCCGACCCCACCCTCTTCAGCCGCAAGCAGCTGGAGATCGACGACGGGCCCGAGCAGGCGGCCGCCCTCCTGGCGCCGATCCTCGGCCAGGACCAGGCCGCGCTCACCAAGAAGCTGAAGACGAAGGGCCAGTACGTCATGCTGGCCCGCCGCCAGACCCCGCAGGTCTGGAAGCAGATCAAGGACCTGCGGACCGCGCTTGTCGCCAAGGCGAAGGACGACCCGTCCACCGTCAACGTCCTGGCCGGCGTCTTCGCGGTCTCCAGCAGCAAGCGCGTCTATCCGAACGCCGACCTTGCCGCCGGGATACTGGGCTGGGTCAACGCCGACGGCAAGGGGGGCGGCGGCCTCGAACAGCAGCTGAACGGGGAGCTGTCCGGCAAGGACGGCAAGATCCGCTACGCCCAGTCCGGCGGCCGCCAGGTGCCCACGGCGGGCTCCACCGAGACGCCCGCAGTGCCCGGTTCGGACGTCGAGCTGACCATCGACCGCGACATCCAGTGGGCCGCGCAGAACGCCATCACCGAGCAGGTCGCCAAGTCCAAGGCGGACCGCGGGTACGTGATAGTGCAGGACACCCGGACCGGCGAGATCCTGGCCATGGCCAACTCGCCCGGCTTCGACCCCAACGACCTCACCCAGGCCGACCCGAACTCCCTGCACAACTGGAGCCTCGAAGACGCCTACGAGCCCGGCTCCACCGCCAAGGTCATGTCGATGGCCGCGGTGCTGGAGGAGAACGTCGCCACGCCCGAGACCCATGTCGTCGTGCCCAACCGGCTGCACCGCGGCGACCGGCTCTTCCAGGACGACATCGACCACGAGACCTGGTACCTGACGCTCAACGGCGTCCTCGCCAAGTCCAGCAACATCGGCACCATCCTGGCGGTCGGCCAGCTCGGCAAGACACAGGCGCAGAGCAACCAGACCCTCTACTCCTACCTGCGCAAGTTCGGCATCGGCAGCTACACCGGGCTCGGCTTCCCCGGCGAGACCAAGGGCATCCTCGCGGCGCCCCAGGACTGGTCGACCTCGCAGCAGTACACGATTCCTTTCGGCCAGGGCGTCTCCATCAACGCCATGCAGGCGGCGTCCGTCTACTCGACGATCGCCAACGGCGGCGTACGCGTCGAGCCGACCCTGGTGCGCGGTACGACGGGGCCCGACGGCCGCTTCACGCCCGCCGCGACGCCCAAGAAGACAAGGGTCGTGAGCGAGAAGACGGCGAAGACCCTCGCCAAGATGCTGGAGTCGGTCGTGGACGACCAGGAGGGTACGGGCGCCAAGGCGCGTATCCCCGGCTACCGGGTCGCGGGCAAGACGGGTACGGCCAACCGCGTGGATCCGGCCACCGGCAAGTACAACGGCTACACCTCGTCGTTCGCCGGCTTCGCGCCCGCCGACAACCCCCGTATCACCGTCTACTGCGCCATCCAGAACGCCACCAAGGGCAGTTACTTCGGCGGCCAGATCTGCGGACCCATCTACAAGCAGGTGATGGAGTTCGCGCTCAAGACCCTCCAGGTCCCGCCGACCGGAACCGCCGCCGCCAACCTCCCCGTCTCCTACAAACCCTGATCAGCACCTGTTCAGCACGGAACCAGCCAGGAACGAGCCCGTGACAACGATCACTCCCGATCCCGGGAACCAAGCCCCGCCCGCGCCCTCGCTTCGCTCCGGAGCGGGTGCGCCCGGTACGCTCACCGCCGTGTCAACCGCTGATCAGCCCCAAACCACCCAGAAGGGCGTCCCCGTGACATATCCGGGACCGCCGCGACCGGTACAGGTCTCCGCCACACCCCTCGCGGAGCTCGCCGATCAGCTGGGTGTCGTCCTGCCGGACAGCGCCCCCGAGATCACGGGCATCACCCATGACTCCCGGGCCGTCCGCCCCGGCGACCTGTACGCCGCTCTCCCCGGCGCCCGTCTGCACGGCGCCGACTTCGTCACGCAGGCGGCCGGCCTCGGCGCCGCCGCCGTACTGACCGACCCGACCGGCGCCGAGCGGGCCGCCGCGACGGGCCTGCCCGTCCTGGTCGTCGACGACCCGCGCGGGCGGATGGGCGAGCTGGCGGCCACGATCTACGGCCACCCAGGCCGCGACCTCCTCCAGATCGGGATCACCGGTACCTCCGGCAAGACCACGACGGCCTATCTCGTCGAGGGCGGTCTGAAGACGGTCCGCTCCACCGGACTCATCGGCACGGTCGAGACGCGCATCGGCGACGAGCGCATGAAGTCCGAGCGCACCACCCCCGAAGCCACCGACCTCCAGGCCCTGTTCGCCGTCATGCGCGAGCGCGGCGTGGACGCGGTCGCCATGGAGGTCTCCAGCCACGCGCTGGTCCTCGGCCGGGTCGACGGCTGCGTCTTCGACATCGCGGTCTTCAACAACCTCAGCCCGGAACACATGGAGTTCCACTCCGGCATGGAGGACTACTTCCGGGCCAAGGCACAGCTGTTCACGCCGGAACGCAGCCGCCGCGGTGTGGTCAACCTCGACGACGAGTACGGCCGCAGGCTCACCGAGGAGGCCGGCGTGCCGGTCGTCTCCTTCTCCGCCGAGGGCCACCCCGACGCCGACTGGCGCGCCGAGGACGTCAAAGTCGGCCCGATGGACTCGACGTTCACGGCCGTCGGCCCCAAGGGCGAGCGGATCAGCGCCAGATCGCCGCTGCCGGGCCCCTTCAACGTCGCCAACACCCTCGCCGCGATCGTCGCCCTCGCCGAGGCCGGGCTCGACCCGCAGGCCGCCGCCGACGGCGTCGCCGCGGTGCCGGGTGTGCCGGGGCGCCTGGAGCGGGTGGACGCCGGACAGCCGTACCTCGCGGTCGTCGACTACGCCCACAAGACCGACGCCGTCGAATCGGTCCTGCGCGCGCTGCGCAAGGTCACCGAGGGCAGGCTGCACGTCGTGCTCGGCTGCGGCGGTGACCGCGACAGGACGAAGCGTGCGCCGATGGGCGCCGCGGCGGCCAGGCTCGCCGACACGGCCGTACTGACCTCCGACAACCCCCGCTCCGAGGACCCGCTCGCGATCCTCGCAACCATGCTGGAGGGCGCGGCGTCCGTGCCAGTACACGAGCGCGGTGAGGTGCAGGTCTTCGAGGACCGGGCCGCGGCCATCGCCGCCGCCGTCGCCCGCGCGCAGCCCGGGGACACCGTGCTGGTCGCGGGCAAGGGCCACGAACAGGGCCAGGACATCGCCGGGGTGGTCCGTCCCTTCGACGACCGCCAGGTGCTTCGCGAAGCTATCCAGAAGACCCAGGGATGAACTTGTGATCGCCCTTTCTCTCGCCGAGATCGCTGAAGTCGTCGGCGGGCAGACGCACGACATACCGGATCCGTCCGTCCAGGTCACCGGTCCGGTCGTCCGGGACTCCCGCGAGGTGGTCCCCGGCAGCCTCTTCGTCGCCTTCGTCGGCGAACACGTGGACGGCCACGACTTCGCCGGGCAGGTCGTCGAAGCGGGCGCGGTCGCCGTACTGGCGTCGCGCCCCGTCGGCGTGCCCGCGATCGTGGTCGAGGACGTGCAGACGGCCATCGGCGCGCTCGCCCGCCATGTCGTACGACGCCTCGGCGCGACCCTCGTGGCCCTCACCGGGTCCGCGGGCAAGACCAGCACCAAGGACCTCATCGCCCAGGTGCTCCGCACCAAGGCGCCGACCGTCTTCACGCCCGGCTCGCTCAACAACGAGATCGGGCTGCCGCTCACCGCGCTCAGCGCCACCGAGGAGACCAGGTTCCTCGTGCTGGAGATGGGCGCCCGCGGCCTCGGCCACATCCGCTACCTCACGGATCTGACGCCTCCGAAGATCGGCCTCGTCCTCAACGTCGGAACCGCCCACATCGGCGAGTTCGGCGGACGCGAGCAGATCGCACAGGCGAAGGGCGAACTCGTCGAGGGTCTGCCGGAAGACGGTGCGGCGATTCTCAACGCCGACGATCCCCTCGTACGGGCCATGGCATCCCGTACGAAGGCGAAAGTGATCCTTTTCGGAGAGTCCGGCGAAGCGGACGTACGCGCCGAGAACGTCCAACTCACGGACAGTGGACAGCCTGCCTTCAGGCTTCACACACCCTCCGGGTGCAGCGAAGTGACCATGCGCCTGTACGGTGAGCACCACGTGTCGAACGCGCTCGCCGCGGCCGCCGTCGCCCATGAGCTGGGCATGTCCGCGGAAGAGATCGCCACCGCGCTTTCCCAGGCGGGCTCCCTCTCCCGCTGGCGGATGGAGGTCACCGAGCGCCCGGACGGCGTGACGATCGTCAACGACGCCTACAACGCGAACCCCGAGTCCATGCGAGCCGCTTTGCGCGCGCTCGCGGCCATGGGCAAGGGGCGGCGGACCTGGGCGGTGCTCGGCAAGATGGCCGAGCTCGGGGACGAGGCGCTCGCCGAGCACGACGCGGTCGGACGGCTCGCCGTCCGGCTCAATGTCGGCAAGCTCGTCGCGGTCGGGGACCGAGAGGCCTCCTGGCTGCAACTGGGCGCATATAACGAGGGTTCGTGGGGTGAGGAGTCGGTGCACGTGTCCGACGCACAGGCGGCGGTCGACCTGTTGCGCAGCGAGTTGCGCCCGGGAGACGTCGTACTCGTGAAGGCGTCCCGGTCGGTCGGTCTGGAGAGCGTGGCGCAGGCGCTCGTCGCGGCCGGTGCCGAGGGCGGGGTCGATGCCCGATGATGAAGCAGATCCTGTTCTCGGGCGTCATCGGCCTCTTCCTGACGCTGGTCGGCACGCCGCTGCTGATCAAGCTGCTGGCCCGCAAGGGCTACGGCCAGTACATCCGCGACGACGGCCCGCGCGAGCACGCCAGCAAGCGCGGTACGCCGACGATGGGCGGCATCGCCTTCATCTTCGCGACCATCGCCGCCTACTTCCTCAGCAAGCTGATCACCGGCTACCAGCCCACCTTCTCCGGGGTGTTGGTGCTGGGGCTGATGGCGGGCATGGGCCTGGTCGGCTTCCTCGACGACTACATCAAGATCGTCAAGCGGCGTTCGCTCGGTCTGCGGGCCAAGGCGAAGATGGCCGGCCAGCTGACCGTCGGTATCGCCTTCGCGGTGCTGTCGCTGCAGTTCGCGGACTCGCGCGGCAACACCCCGGCGTCCACGAAGCTGTCGTTCATCACGGACTTCGGCTGGACGATCGGCCCGGTGCTGTTCGTGGTCTGGGCGCTGTTCATGATCCTGGCGATGTCCAACGGCGTGAACCTCACCGACGGTCTGGACGGCCTCGCCACCGGCGCCTCCGTGCTGGTCTTCGGCGCCTACACGTTCATCGGCGTCTGGCAGTTCCAGGAGTCGTGCGCCAACGCGCTGGATCTGACCAACCCGGGCGCCTGTTACGAGGTCCGCGACCCGCTCGACCTCGCGGTCGTCTCCTCCGCGCTGATGGGTGCCTGTCTCGGCTTCCTGTGGTGGAACACCTCGCCGGCCAAAGTCTTCATGGGGGACACCGGTTCGCTCGCCCTCGGCGGTGTCGTCACGGGCCTGGCCATCCTCTCCCGCACGGAGCTGCTGGTGGCCATCATGGGCGGCCTGTTCGTCCTCATCACCATGTCGGTGGTCATCCAGGTCGGCTCCTTCAAGCTCACCGGTAAGCGGGTCTTCCGGATGGCGCCACTCCAGCACCACTTCGAGCTCAAGGGCTGGTCCGAAGTGCTCATCGTGGTCCGCTTCTGGATCATCCAGGGCATCTGTGTGATCGTCGGCCTGGGGCTCTTCTACGCGGGATGGGCAGCAGACAAGTGACCGACTGGCAGGGCAAGCACGTCACCGTCGCCGGGCTCGGCGTCTCCGGGATCCCGGCGGCCAAGGTCCTCCACGGCCTCGGCGCGCACGTCACGGTCGTCAACGACGGCGACGACGCACGCGCGCGTGAACAGGCCGCGGAACTGGAGGCGCTCGGCATCACCGTGCGCCTCGGTGACGGCGCGACCCTGCCGACCGGCACCGAACTGATCGTCACCGCGCCGGGCTGGAAGCCCGACAAGCCGCTGTTCGCCGCGGCGGCGGAGGCGGGCGTCCCGGTCTGGGGCGACGTCGAGCTGGCGTGGCGCCTGCGCGGCCCCGACGCGGCCCCCTGGCTGGCCGTCACCGGCACCAACGGCAAGACCACGACCGTCCAGATGCTCGCCTCGATCCTGAAGGCGGCGGGTCTGCGCACGGCAGCCGTCGGCAACATCGGAGTCTCGCTGCTGGACGCGGTGCTCGGCGAGGAGCAGTACGACGTCCTGGCAGTCGAATTGTCGAGTTATCAGCTCCACTGGGCGCCTTCCTTGCGCGCCCACTCCGCCGCCGTACTGAACCTGGCACCCGACCACCTCGACTGGCACGGCTCCATGGAGGCGTACGCCGCCGACAAGGGCCGTATTTACGAGGGCAATCGCGTCGCCTGTGTCTACAACGTCGCCGACAAGGCCACCGAGGACCTGGTCCGCGAGGCCGATGTCGAAGAGGGCTGCCGGGCCGTCGGGTTCACCCTCGGTGCCCCCGCGCCGTCCCAACTCGGCGTCGTCGACGGCATCCTGATCGACCGAGCCTTCGTCGAGAACCGGCAGAAGAACGCCCAGGAGCTGGCGGAGGTCTCGGACGTCAATCCGCCGGCCCCGCACAACATCGCCAACGCCCTTGCCGCGGCGGCCCTCGCCCGCGCCTTCGGGGTGCCCGCCAAGGCCGTACGGGACGGGCTGCGGGCCTTCACCCCGGACGCGCACCGCATCGCGCACGTCGCCGACGTGGCCGGGGTCGCGTACATCGACGACTCCAAGGCCACCAACACGCATGCGGCGGAAGCCTCGTTGGCGGCGTACGAGTCGATCGTGTGGATCGCCGGCGGACTGGCGAAGGGGGCGACCTTCGACGAGCTGGTCGCCAAGTCGGCAAAGCGACTTCGCGGTGCCGTCCTCATCGGTGCGGATCGTGCGCTGATCCGAGAAGCCCTTGCGCGACACGCCCCGGAAGTACCTGTCGTCGACCTCGACCGGACCGACACTGGGGCGATGCTCGCGGCTGTCCAGGAGGCTCAGCGACTCGCCGCCGCAGGCGACACGGTGCTGCTGGCCCCGGCCTGCGCCTCCATGGACATGTTCGCCAACTACAACAAGCGCGGTGACGCGTTCGCGGAGGCGGTTCGCGAACTCGGAGCGGGTGCCTGACGGCGGGTCTCAGCCGCGGCGGGTGCTTCGGGACGCTTGGAGGGACGGGTGACTCGGATGTGGCTCGGGTGTGGTCGGTGGACGGCCGCCGACGGTACGGCGCTGTGCGGGCCCGTCCCGTGGCCGGTGCCGGAACGGCCTGGTGGGACCGCCGACGGGACGCACTTCCACCGCCCGGCAGGAGCCAGGGATGCCCAGTAGCCGCACCGGGCGTCCGCCGGTTCAGCGGGCCCCGAGACGACCCGCGGCCCCCCGGCCGCCCCGCGACAACCCGCTGCGCCGCCTCTACGGCAACGCCCGCCGCGCCTGGGACCGGCCGCTGACCGCCTACTACCTGATCCTCGGCGGCAGTCTGCTGATCACCGGGCTCGGCCTTGTGATGGTCTACTCGGCCTCCCAGATCACGGCGTTGCAGATGTCGCTGCCGGGCTCGTACTTCTTCCGCAAGCAGCTGCTGGCCGCGTCGATCGGCGCCGGCCTGCTCATCGCCGCCTCGCGGATGCCGGTGAAGCTGCACCGGGCGCTGGCCTACCCGATCCTCGCCGGCTCCGTCTTCCTGATGATCCTCGTGCAGGTGCCGGGGATAGGGATGGCGGTCAACGGCAACCAGAACTGGATCTCGCTCGGCGGCTCCTTCCAGATCCAGCCCAGCGAGTTCGGCAAGCTCGCCCTGGTGCTGTGGGGCGCCGACCTGATGGCCCGCAAGCAGGACAAGAAGCTGCTGACCCAGTGGAAGCACATGCTGGTGCCGCTGGTCCCGGTCGCCTTCATGCTGCTCGGTCTGATCATGCTCGGCGGCGACATGGGTACGGCGATCATCCTGACGGCGATCCTGTTCGGCATGCTGTGGCTGGCGGGGGCGCCGACGCGGCTGTTCGTGGGCGTGCTGTCCGTCGCCGGTCTCATCGGGCTGATCCTCATCAAGACCAGCCCGAACCGCATGGCCCGGTTCGCCTGCATCGGCGCCACCGAGCCCGGCACCGGCGCCGCCGACTGCTGGCAGGCCGTGCACGGCATCTACGCGCTGGCCTCCGGCGGACTCTTCGGTTCCGGGCTCGGCGCGAGTGTGGAAAAATGGGGTCAACTCCCCGAAGCGCACACGGACTTCATCTTCGCCGTCACCGGTGAGGAACTGGGCCTGGCGGGGACGCTGTCGGTGCTCGCCCTCTTCGCGGCTCTAGGCTATGCGGGTATCCGCGTGGCCGGACGCACGGAGGACCCCTTCGTGAGGTATGCCGCGGGAGGCGTGACCACCTGGATCACCGCTCAGGCGGTGATCAACATCGGTGCGGTGCTCGGCCTGCTGCCGATCGCCGGCGTCCCGCTCCCGCTGTTCTCCTACGGGGGTTCCGCCCTGCTGCCGACCATGTTCGCCATCGGGTTGCTGATCGCCTTCGCACGCGACGAACCCGCTGCGCGGGCGGCGCTTGCGATGCGGCAACCCCGCTTTGGTAGAAAGCGGGGGGCCGGGGGACCTTCGGGGCCCCGGAGATGGAACACGATGCGACGGCGTGCCTCGGCGGCGCGTGCGTCCGGAGAGCGGTGAATTTCGGTGCATGTCGTACTCGCTGGTGGGGGGACCGCCGGCCACATCGAGCCCGCGCTCGCCCTCGCGGACGCCCTGCGCAGGCAGGACCCCACGGTGGGGATCACGGCCCTGGGCACGGAGCGCGGCCTGGAGACCCGGCTCGTACCGGAGCGGGGCTACGACCTCGCACTGATCCCGGCGGTACCGCTGCCGCGCAAGCCCACCCCTGAGCTGATCACCGTCCCGGGCCGGCTGCGCGGCACGATCAAGGCCGCCGAGCAGATCCTGGAGCGCACCAAGGCGGACGCGGTCGTCGGCTTCGGCGGCTATGTGGCGCTGCCCGGCTACCTCGCCGCCAAGCGCCTCGGCGTGCCGATCGTGATCCACGAGGCCAACGCCCGCCCCGGCCTCGCCAACAAGATCGGCTCGCGGTACGCCGCCCAGGTCGCCGTCTCCACCCCCGACAGCAAGCTGCGCGGGGCCCGCTACATCGGCATCCCGCTGCGCCGCTCCATCGCCACCCTCGACCGGGCCGCCGTCCGCCCCGAGGCCCGCGCCGCCTTCGGCCTCGACCCGAACCTGCCCACGCTGCTGGTCTCCGGCGGCTCCCAGGGCGCCCGGCACCTCAACGAGGTGGTCGAGCGGGTCGCGCCCTACCTCCAGCAGGCGGGCATCCAGATCCTGCACGCGGTCGGCCCGAAGAACGAACTGCCCCAGGTCCACCAGATGCCGGGAATGCCCCCGTACATCCCGGTACCGTACGTGGACCGGATGGACCTCGCGTACGCCGCGGCCGACATGATGCTCTGCCGCGCGGGCGCGATGACCGTCGCCGAGCTCTCCGCCGTCGGACTCCCGGCCGCCTACGTCCCGCTGCCCATCGGCAACGGCGAACAGCGGCTCAACGCCCAGCCGGTGGTCAAGGCGGGCGGCGGTCTCCTGGTCGACGACGCGGAACTCACCCCCGAGTGGGTCCAGCGCAACGTCCTGCCCGTGCTCGCCGACCCGCACCGGCTGTACGAGATGTCCCGCGCGGCGGGCGAGTTCGGCCGCCGGGATGCCGACGACCTGCTCGTCGGCATGGTGTACGAGGCGATCGCCGCGCACCGGGCACGGCACTAGGAACGTTTGAGGGAAGGCAGGAAGCGTGGCCGGAGCGACGACCGCCGAACGCGGTGAACGCCAGGAGGAGTCGTCCGGCCCGCCCCGGCTCAGGCGGCGACCGCCCCGCCTCCGTACGATCATCATCTCGGCCGCCGCTCTGGCGGTCCTCGGCGCCGGTGCGGTCTGGGTGCTGTACGGCTCACAGTGGCTGCGCGTGGAGCGGGTATCCGTCTCCGGGACCGGAGTTCTGACGCCCGAGCAGGTGCGCGAGGCCGCCGACGTACCGGTCGGAGCGCCGCTGATTTCCGTCGACACCGATGCGATGGAAGCCCGACTGCGCCGGAAATTGCCCCGAATTGACTCGGTTGACGTCGTTCGCTCATGGCCTCATGGAATCGGGCTGAAAGTGGTCGAGCGCACCCCGGTCCTGATTCTGAAAAACCCAGATAATGCGGGCAAGTACGTCGAAGTGGACGACGAAGGTGTCCGATTCGCCACGGTTTCCCAGGCCCCGAAAGGCGTTCCCGCACTGGAATTGACGGTTTCCCGGTCGGGTTCGAGCGCCGCGAGCCTGCGCCGGTTCGGCGAGGACCGGCTCGTGCGCGAGGCGGTACGGGTCGCCGGTCGGATTCCGGCCGCGGTCGCGCGGGACACCCGGACCGTCAAGGTCCGTTCGTACGACGACATCTCGCTGGAGTTGAGCGGCGGCCGGGTCGTCTCCTGGGGGAGCGCCGAGAGCGGTCGCGCGAAGGCTCGCACACTTCTCGCCCTCATGAAAGCCGCGCCGGATGCCCGGCACTTCGATGTCAGCGTTCCCACGGCCCCTGCGTCATCAGGGAGTTGACGCACATCAGCGCAGGCCAGCACCCTGGTTGGGCACTGCTACGGCTGATCACATAGGGTGAAAAGAAAAACGGGAGGTTCGGCGTGTTCGTTGAACGTGCGCCACTTGTCGACTTAGTGTCCTGTTCGGAAGAGTCCAAGGAACAGACACACTGGTAACCCTAAACTTCAACGTTAGGGTTCGGGTCGGCGTTCGGACCGTCCCATTCGGCATCAGTCGGCGGATCGCGGCAAGCTCGCGAAGCGTCGACACGTAACTCGAGGCGAGAGGCCTTCGACGTGGCAGCACCGCAGAACTACCTCGCAGTCATCAAAGTCATCGGTGTCGGCGGCGGTGGTGTCAATGCCATCAACCGGATGATCGAGGTCGGTCTCAAGGGCGTCGAGTTCATCGCCATCAACACCGACGCGCAGGCGCTGTTGATGAGCGACGCCGACGTCAAACTCGACGTCGGCCGCGAACTCACCCGCGGACTCGGCGCCGGCGCCAACCCGGCCGTCGGACGCAAGGCCGCCGAGGACCACCGCGAGGAGATCGAGGAGGTCCTCAAGGGGGCCGACATGGTCTTCGTGACGGCCGGTGAAGGCGGCGGCACCGGCACCGGCGGCGCGCCCGTCGTGGCCAACATCGCCCGGTCCCTCGGCGCCCTCACCATCGGCGTGGTCACGCGCCCGTTCACCTTCGAGGGACGGCGCCGCGCCAACCAGGCCGAGGACGGCATCGCCGAACTCCGCGAAGAGGTCGACACCCTCATCGTCATCCCGAACGACCGGCTGCTGTCCATCTCGGACCGCCAGGTCTCGGTCCTGGATGCGTTCAAGTCGGCCGACCAGGTCCTGCTCTCCGGTGTCCAGGGCATCACCGACCTGATCACCACGCCGGGTCTGATCAACCTCGACTTCGCCGACGTCAAGTCGGTCATGTCCGAGGCCGGTTCGGCCCTCATGGGCATCGGCTCGGCCCGCGGCGACGACCGCGCGGTGGCCGCCGCCGAGATGGCGATCTCCTCGCCGCTCCTGGAGGCCTCCATCGACGGCGCCCGCGGCGTCCTGCTCTCCATCTCCGGCGGTTCCGACCTCGGCCTGTTCGAGATCAACGAGGCCGCCCAGCTGGTCAGCGAGGCCGCGCACCCCGAGGCCAACATCATCTTCGGTGCGGTCATCGACGACGCCCTCGGCGACGAGGTGCGGGTCACCGTGATCGCGGCCGGCTTCGATGGAGGCCAGCCGCCGACCCGGCGCGACAACATCCTCGGCTCGGCCGGAGCCAAGCGCGACGAGCCCACCCCGGTACGGCAGACCGAGAGCCGCCCGTCCTTCGGCTCGCTCGGCAGCGTCACGCCGAAGGAGGAGGCGCCCGCTCCGGAGCCGGCGAACGAGATCCCGGTCTCCCCGCCGGTCCCGCCGTCGCGGAGCTACTCCGACAGCGCGGCCGAGGAGCTGGACGTGCCGGACTTCCTCAAGTGATAAGTCCTCGCGACACCGTGAGCGGCGCGCACTTCGCCTTCACCGACAGGTGGGGCGGGGTGAGCGCCGTTCCGTACGAGGAGCTCAACCTCGGCGGAGCGGTCGGCGACGACCCCGACTCCGTGCGCACCAATCGCGAACTGGCGGCGAAGTCGCTGGGGCTTGAGCCGGACCGGGTGGTCTGGATGAACCAGGTGCACGGCGACGACGTGGCGGTGGTGGACGGGCCCTGGGGCTCCGCCGCCGAGATCCCGTCCGTCGACGCGATCGTCACCGCCCGCCGCGGACTCGCCCTCGCCGTGCTCACCGCCGACTGCACACCGGTGCTGCTCGCCGACCCCGTCGCCAAGGTCGCCGCCGCGGCCCACGCGGGACGGCCCGGGATGGTCGCGGGGGTCGTCCCCGCCGCCGTAGCGGCCATGGTGGAACTCGGCGCCGAGCCCGCCCGGATCGTCGCCCGCACCGGGCCCGCCGTCTGCGCCCGGTGCTACGAAGTGCCGGAAGCCATGCGGGCCGAGGTCGCCGCGGTCGAACCGGCGGCGTACGCCGAGACGAGTTGGGGCACACCGTCGGTCGATGTGACCGCCGGAGTGCACGCGCAGCTCGAAAGGCTCGGGGTGCACGACCGGGAGCAGTCGCCGGTGTGCACCCGGGAATCGGGCGACCACTTCTCGTACCGCCGCGATCGCACGACAGGGCGACTCGCGGGATATGTCTGGTTGGACTGATGGTGCATGACGGACCGTAGGGACGAACTCGCCGCGAATCTGGCGAAAGTCGAGGAGCGCATCTCCGCCGCCTGTGCGGCCGCCGGGCGGAAGCGCGAAGAGGTGACCCTGATCGTGGTCACCAAGACCTACCCCGCGAGCGATGTGCGGATCCTGTCGGAACTCGGTGTGCGCCATGTCGCCGAGAACCGGGACCAGGACGCGGCCCCCAAGGCCGCCGAGTGCTCCGATCTGCCGCTTATTTGGCACTTTGTCGGTCAGTTGCAGACCAACAAGGTTCGATCTGTGGTCGGTTACGCGGATCTCGTGCAGTCTGTTGATCGTTCGAGGCTGGTGACGGCACTCTCTACGGAGGCCGTGCGGGCCGGGCGTGAACTGGGCTGCCTCGTTCAGGTCGCGCTGGATGCCGAGGAGGGCGCGCGAGGGGAGCGAGGTGGCGTGGGGCCGGGCGGAATCGGGGAGTTGGCCGGTCTGGTCGCGGAAGCACCGGGGCTGCGGCTCGACGGGCTGATGACCGTCGCACCGCTGAGCGGACCGTACGCGGAACGTGAACTGGCGGCGTTCGAGCGGTTGATGGATTTGTCGACCGACCTGCGCCGAGCCCATCCGGCTGCGAACATGGTGTCGGCAGGGATGAGTGCGGACCTCGAACAGGCCGTGGCGGCCGGAGCGACACATGTGCGCGTCGGCAGTGCGGTACTCGGAGTCCGCCCCAGGCTCGGGTAACGTCGCCAAGAAGTCGGACCACAGCAGAAAATATGGTCATTACCGCCGAAGGGCGGGTGTAACGACCTCGTGGATCGCGGGCACTTGGCAGTCGTCAGCTGATCCACCACAGAGCGGAGGACTCAGAGCATGGCCGGCGCGATGCGCAAGATGGCGGTCTACCTCGGCCTCGTGGAGGACGATGGGTACGACGGCCGGGGTTTCGACCCCGACGACGACTTCGAGCCCGAACTGGACCCGGAGCCCGAGCGCGACCGCCGACGGCACGAGCCGTCGCACCAGTCGCACAGCCCTCATCAGCTCCAAAGGGACGAATCGGTACGAGTGGTGCAGCCTCCGGCGCCGCGTGATCCGGTGCCCCATTCCGCTTCGCTGGGTGCGGAATCCGGACGGCCGGCGCGCATCGCACCCGTGTCGTCCATCACACAAGAACGTCAAAGTCTAGAGAAGAACGCACCGGTGATCATGCCCAAGGTCGTGTCGGAACGAGAGCCGTACCGGATCACCACGCTTCACCCACGGACGTACAACGAGGCCCGTACTATCGGGGAACACTTCCGTGAGGGCACCCCGGTGATCATGAATCTGACTGAGATGGATGACACAGACGCCAAGCGACTTGTCGACTTTGCGGCCGGTTTGGTGTTTGGTCTTCACGGCAGCATCGAGCGGGTGACGCAGAAGGTGTTTCTGTTGTCGCCTGCTAACGTCGATGTCACGGCGGAGGACAAGGCCCGCATCGCAGAGGGCGGGTTCTTCAACCAGAGCTGAGACGCACCACCGGAAACAGCAGTAACGAGCAGTACCCGGCAGCACGAAACAGGGGAGAGGGAAGCGCAGGTCATGAGCGTGGTTCTGGACGTGATCTACATCGCTCTGATGTGTTTCCTCATCGTGCTCATCTTCCGGTTGGTCATGGACTATGTCTTCCAGTTCGCCCGCTCGTGGCAACCCGGCAAGGCAATGGTGGTCGTTCTTGAGGCCACTTACACTGTCACTGATCCACCGCTCAAGCTTCTGCGGCGGTTCATCCCGCCGTTGCGTCTCGGGGGCGTGGCGCTCGACCTGTCCTTCTTCGTACTGATGATCATCGTCTACATCCTGATCTCCGTCGTGAGCCGGCTGTGAACGATACGGTCTTGCCGAATGCCGACGACTACGTTGAGGTGAAGAGATGCCGTTGACCCCCGAGGACGTGCGGAACAAGCAGTTCACGACCGTCCGCCTCCGAGAAGGCTATGACGAGGACGAGGTCGATGCCTTCCTCGATGAGGTCGAAGCCGAACTGACCCGCCTGCTCCGCGAGAACGAGGACCTGCGCGCCAAGCTGGCCGCGGCCACGCGTGCTGCTGCCCAGAACCAGCAGAACATGCGCAAGCCCCCGGAGCCGCAGGACCAGGGCGGTATGGGCGGAATGCAGCCTGGCATGCCCCAGCAGGGGATGCCTCAGCAAGGTATGCCGCAGCAGGGCATGCGTGGGCCTGGCGGCCCCGTGCCCGCCGGCATATCGGGCCCGCCGCAGCAGCAGATGGGCGGCCCCATGGGTGGTCCGCCCCAGCTGCCGAGCGGTGCGCCGCAGCTGCCCGCCGGTCCCGGTGGTCAGCAGGGTCCCGGCCCGATGGGCCAGGGTCCGATGGGCCAGGGCCCCATGGGCCAGGGCCAGATGCAGCAGATGGGGCAGCCCCCCATGCAGCAGCAGATGGGTGGCCCGATGGGCGGCCCCATGGGCGGACACGGTCCGCAGATGGGTGGCCCCGGTCAGGGTCCCGGTGGCGACAGCGCCGCGCGTGTCCTCTCGCTGGCCCAGCAGACCGCCGACCAGGCGATCGCCGAGGCCCGCTCCGAGGCCAACAAGATCGTCGGCGAGGCCCGCAGCCGTGCCGAGGGTCTTGAGCGTGACGCCCGAGCCAAGGCCGACGCCCTGGAGCGGGACGCGCAGGAGAAGCACCGCGTCGCGATGGGCTCCCTGGAGTCCGCCCGCGCCACGCTGGAGCGCAAGGTCGAGGATCTGCGTGGCTTCGAGCGCGAGTACCGCACGCGCCTGAAGTCCTACCTGGAGTCCCAGCTGCGTCAGCTGGAGACCCAGGCCGACGACTCGCTGGCTCCGCCGCGCACTCCGGCCACGGCTTCTCTGCCGCCGTCCCCGGCGCCCTCGATGGCTCCGGCCGGCGCGAGCGCCCCGTCGTACGGTGGCCAGCCCATGGGTGGTCCGGCTCCGGCCGCTCCGTCCTACGGCGGTCAGCAGCAGATGTCCCCGGCGATGACCCAGCCCATGGCTCCGGTCCGGCCGCAGGGTCCCGGCCCGATGGGCCAGGCTCCCTCGCCGATGCGCGGTTTCCTCATCGACGAGGACGACAACTGACGGCCTGTAGTACGCCATAGGCGTCGGCAGCGTTCAGGGCGGGGCCCCGGATTTTTGATCCGGGGCCCCGCCCTTTTGCGTCGGATGTTCGCACGTACACAACGCCGAAGGCCCGGGCCCGCCAGGAATCCTGGCGGGCCCGGGCCTTCGGGCGTGCTGTTACGCCTTGCGCAGGCGGAACGTCAGGGACAGTCCCTCGTCCGTGAACGGCTCGCCGTATGTGGCGTCCGCCTCACCCTGCTCGAAGTCCGTGGCGAGGACCTCGTCGGCGATCAGGCCGGCGTGTTCCGTCAGAGCCGCGATGACCGCCGGGTCCGTGGACGTCCAGCGCAGCGCGATGCGGTCGGCGACGTCGAGGCCGCTGTTCTTGCGGGCCTCCTGGATCAGGCGGATCGCGTCACGGGCCAGGCCCGCCTGGCGCAGCTCCTCCGTGATCTCCAGGTCCAGTGCCACCGTCGCGCCGGAGTCGGAGGCCACCGACCAGCCCTCGCGCGGGGTCTCTGTGATGATGACCTCGTCCGGAGCCAGGGTGACCGTCTCGCCGTCGACCTCCACCGACGCCGTGCCCTCGCGCAGGGCCAGGGACAGCGCCGCCGCGTCGGCGTTCGCCACGGCCTTCGCCACGTCCTGTACGCGCTTGCCGAACCGCTTGCCCAGCGCGCGGAAGTTGGCCTTCGCCGTCGTGTCGACCAGCGAGCCGCCCACCTCGGAGAGGGACGCGAGCGCGCTCACGTTCAGCTCCTCCGTGATCTGCGCGTGCAGCTCGCGGTCCAGGGTCTCGAAGCCCGCGACCGCCACCAGCGCGCGGGACAGCGGCTGGCGGGTCTTGACACCCGACTCCGCGCGCGTGGCCCGCCCCAGCTCCACGAGACGGCGCACGAGCACCATCTGCTTCGACAGCTCCGGCTCGATCGCGGACAGGTCAGCCTCCGGCCAGGACGCCAGGTGCACCGACTCGGGGGCGCCCGGCGTGACGGGCACGACCAGGTCCTGCCAGACCCGCTCCGTGATGAACGGGGTCAGCGGGGCCATCAGCTTCGTGACCGTCTCGACGACCTCGTGCAGCGTGCGCAGCGCGGACTTGTCGCCCTGCCAGAAGCGGCGACGGGACCGCCGTACGTACCAGTTGGACAGATCGTCGACGAACGCCGACAGGAGCTTGCCGGCGCGCTGGGTGTCGTACGCCTCCAGAGCCTGTGTCACCTGGTCGGTGAGCGCGTGGAGTTCGGACAGCAGCCAGCGGTCCAGGACCGGGCGGTCCGCCGGGGCCGGATCGGCCGCGCTGGGCGCCCAGTTGGACGTACGGGCGTACAGGGCCTGGAAGGCGACCGTGTTCCAGTACGTGAGGAGCGTCTTGCGGACGACCTCCTGGATGGTGCCGTGGCCCACGCGGCGTGCCGCCCACGGGGAGCCGCCCGCCGCCATGAACCAGCGGACGGCGTCGGCGCCGTGCTGGTCCATCAGCGGGATCGGCTGCAGGGTGTTGCCCAGGTGCTTGGACATCTTGCGGCCGTCCTCGGCGAGGATGTGGCCCAGGCACACCACGTTCTCGTACGACGACTTGTCGAAGACCAGCGTGCCGACCGCCATCAGGGTGTAGAACCAGCCGCGGGTCTGGTCGATGGCCTCGGAGATGAACTGCGCCGGGTAGCGGCTCTCGAACAACTCCTTGTTCTTGTACGGGTATCCCCACTGCGCGAACGGCATCGAACCGGAGTCGTACCAGGCGTCGATGACCTCCGGCACGCGCGTGGACGGCTGCGCGCACTGGGGGCAGGGGAACGTGACGTCGTCGATGAACGGGCGGTGCGGGTCGAGCTCCGACTGGTCGGTGCCCGTCAGTTCGGTGAGCTCCGCGCGGGAGCCGACGACCGTGAGGTGGTTGTCCTCACAGCGCCAGATCGGCAGCGGGGTGCCCCAGTAGCGGTTGCGGGACAGCGCCCAGTCGATGTTGTTGTTCAGCCAGTCGCCGTACCGGCCGTGCTTGACCGTCTCCGGGAACCAGTTGGTCTTCTCGTTCTCCTGGAGGAGGCGGTCCTTGACGGCGGTGGTGCGGATGTACCAGGACGGCTGCGCGTAGTAGAGGAGCGCGGTGTGGCAGCGCCAGCAGTGCGGGTAGCTGTGCTCGTACGGGATGTGTTTGAAGAGGAGACCGCGATTGTGGAGGTCTTCCGTGAGCTTTTCGTCCGCCTTCTTGAAGAAGACGCCGCCGACCAGCGGGACGTCCTCCTCGAAGGTGCCGTCGGGGCGGACGGGGTTCACGACGGGCAGGCCGTACGCGCGGCAGACCTTGAGGTCCTCCTCACCGAAGGCGGGGGACTGGTGGACCAGACCCGTACCGTCCTCGGTCGTGACGTACTCGGCGTTTACGACGAAATGTGCCTCGGCCGGGAACTCCACGAGCTCGAACGGTCGTTGATAGGTCCAGCGCTCCATTTCGGCGCCGGTGAAGGTCTGGCCGGTGGTCTCCCAGCCCTCGCCGAGCGACTTGGCGACGAGCTGCTCGGCCACGACGAGCTTCTCTGCGCCGTCTGTGCCCTTCGTCGCGACGACGTACGTGACGTCGGGGTGTGCGGCGACGGCGGTGTTGGAGACCAGGGTCCAGGGGGTCGTCGTCCAGACGAGGAGCGCGGCTTCGCCGGCGAGTGGACCGGAGGTGAGGGGGAAACGGACGTACACGGACGGGTCGACGACCGTCTCGTAGCCCTGCGCCAGCTCGTGGTCCGAGAGGCCGGTGCCGCAGCGCGGGCACCAGGGGGCGACGCGGTGGTCCTGGACCAG
Organism: Streptomyces sp. JLBG701; assembly: GCF_058544905.1. Taxonomy (NCBI): domain Bacteria; kingdom Bacillati; phylum Actinomycetota; class Actinomycetes; order Kitasatosporales; family Streptomycetaceae; genus Streptomyces; species Streptomyces sp. JLBG701. Next base: position 3,080,790 of record NZ_CM178588.1, on the reverse strand, counting down.
CAGGCCCTTGTTGAAGATCTCCTTGAGCGACCACCAGACCGACTCGATGTACGCGGGGTCCATCGTGCGGTACGGGTCGTCGAGGTCGGTCCAGTAGCCCATGCGGGTCGTGAGCTCGGCGAAGGCGTCGGTGTGGCGGGTCACCGACTCGCGGCACTTGGCGTTGAACTCGGCGATGCCGTACGCCTCGATGTCCTTCTTGCCGCTGAAGCCGAGCTCCTTCTCCACCGCCAGCTCGACGGGGAGGCCATGGCAGTCCCAGCCGGCCTTGCGGGCCACGTGGTAGCCGCGCATGGTGCGGAAGCGGGGGAAGACGTCCTTGAAGACGCGCGCCTCGATGTGGTGGGCGCCCGGCATGCCGTTGGCGGTGGGCGGGCCCTCGTAGAACACCCACTCGGGGCGGCCCTCGGACTGCTCCAGGGTCTTGGCGAAGATCTTCTGCTCGCGCCAGAGTTCGAGCACGGCGTGCTCGAGCGCGGGCAGGTCGACCTGGGCGGGCACCTGGCGGTACGTCGGCGATGTCATCAGCGGGCTTCCTCCGGCGGACTTGCTGCCTTCCGTCCGGAGGGACGAGAGCTACGGCTTTCCGTACGCCGCTTTCGGCGCGCTCCCGCGGTACCACCCTCCTTGGCTCCCCGGTGCGTCCTGTGCGCCGGTGAGCCCCCTCATTGGGGTCGCGATGCCGGTTCTACTCGCCGTCGCCCTTCGGCTGCGGCTTTCTTCCGGCGGCTCCGGGGTGATCTTCACGTCGCGCTGGCCCCCGGGCTTCCACCGTCCCCGGGTCGCTCTGGGCTGCGTACGCCGCTACTCGTCCCCATCCACGCTTCTCGCTCCGCCCAGTGTACGGCGCCGGGACGACAGCGGCCGACCGGATTTCAGGGACCCCGGGGCCGGGCTTCCGTGCGGGGTGGGGTGACCCGAATGCCGAGGTGCGGGTGTTCGCATTCCGGGACGGCCCGCTCGGCGGATTACCCGGCGGGGAGCTGGGCACAACGCTTGCAGGCTTGTCGCGCGGGGGTCGCGGGGCGGGCGGATCGGGCGGCGTGCCCCGTTGCCGCGGGACGGAAGTCGATTTATCGTCCCAGCACGATTCGCGTGCAAGATCACAATATGTGAAGGGGCCGCGGCCATGGTGGCGAAGAAGACCGCCGTACAGCGTTCGGCGTCCGGCAGGGCCACACATGCCTCCGGCGGTGCGGCCAAGGACGTGAACGGCAAGAAGAGCGCCCAGGCCGAGTCAGGCAAGGGCGGGGCGAAGCCCGTGAAGAAGGTCGCGGCCGAGAAGGCGGCAGCATCGAAAACGGTGGCCAAGAAGGCACCCGCCAAGAGAGCCCCCGCCAAGAAGGCGGCTGCCAAGAAGTCCGCCGCGCGGAAGGCGACGGCTGGGCCCGAGAGACCGGCGGCCGGAGCGAAGAAGGCGGTTGCGAAGAGGGCGGTTGCGAAGAAGGCGGTCGCGAAGAAGACCGTCGTAGCGAAGGAGGCCGCCGGGCAGGGTGATGTGGCGGCGGGCACCTCCAAGCGTGCGGCCAAGAAGAGTGGCGCGGCCAAGAAGAGCATGGCCAAGAAGGCGGGCGCGGCGCAGGCCGCGGAGCAGACGGGAGCCACGACGGTGGTTGCGAAGAAGACTCCTGGCACGGCCACGGCGGCCAAGACCGCCGTTCCCAAGGCTCGGCTCGCCGCGGCGGCGGAGCCGGGCGAACTCGCGGTGCGCCCCGGCGAGGACCCCTGGACTCCGCAGGAGGTCGCGGAGGCGCGCACCGAGCTGCTGTCCGAAGGACAGCGGCTGCGTGCCGAGATCAGCTCGTCCGAGGCGGCCGTCGTCGGCCTGATGCGGGACTCCGGGGACGGCGCGGGCGACGACCAGGCCGACACCGGCACCAAGAACATCACGCGCGAGCACGAGCTGGCGCTCGCGGCCAACGCGCGCGAGATGCTCACCCAGATCGAGCACGCCCTGGAGAAGCTGGACGCGGGCACCTACGGCCTGTGCGAGAACTGCGGCAATCCCATCGGCAAGGCGCGTATGCAGGCCTTCCCGCGGGCCACGCTGTGCGTCGAGTGCAAGCAGAAGCAGGAACGCCGGTACTGATCGAAGCCGACCGACCCGTTACCCTCGTCCTCAGTCAGGCACCTAGGTTGAGGGACTCACGTGGCAGAGGCGGAGCGCATCATCGGTACGCCGGACATCCCCGAGGGGGCGAAGGCCGACCAGGAGGGTACGGCCGAGCGGCCCAGGGGCAAGCGCCGGGTCGCCGTCCTGTTCGTGGTCGCGGCGATCGCGTACGCCCTCGACCTGGTCAGCAAGATGGTCGTGGTCGCCAAGCTGGAGCACCACGACCCGATCCAGATCATCGGTGACTGGCTGGAGTTCAACGCGATCCGGAACCCGGGTGCGGCCTTCGGCTTCGGACAGGCTTTCACGATCATCTTCACGGTGATCGCGGCGGCCGTGATCGTGGTCATCGTCCGCCTGGCGCGCAAGCTCTACAGCGTCCCGTGGGCGATCGCGCTCGGGCTGCTGCTCGGCGGTGCGCTCGGCAACCTCACCGACCGGATCTTCCGCTCGCCGGGGATCTTCCAGGGCGAGGTCGTCGACTTCATCGCGCCCAAGCACTTCGCGGTCTTCAACCTCGCCGACTCGGCGATCGTGTGCGGCGGCATCCTGATCGTGCTGCTGTCGTTCCGGGGGCTCGACCCGGACGGCACCGTCCACAAGGACTGAGCCGGGGCGTGATCCACCGGCTCTGGTCGGGGCTGTCGGACCCGTCCGGCATACTCGACGGGTGAGCACCGTTCCCGAGATCCGCAACCTGCCCGTGCCCGACGGCCTGGAGGGCGAGCGCGTCGACGCCGCCATCTCCCGCATGTTCGGCTTCTCCCGTACGAAGGCCGCCGAGCTGGCCGCCGCGGGGAAGGTCACGGTCGACGGCTCGGTGGTCGGCAAGTCCGAGCGGGTGCACGGCGGGGCCTGGCTGGAAGTCGAGATGCCGCAGGCGCCCGCGCCGGTGCAGATCGTCGCCGAGCCGGTCGAGGGCATGGAGATCGTGCACGACGACGACGACATCGTCGTGATCGTCAAGCCGGTCGGTGTGGCCGCCCACCCGAGCCCCGGCTGGAGCGGTACGACGGTGATCGGCGGGCTCGCGGCGGCCGGGTACCGGATCTCGACCTCGGGTGCCGCGGAGCGCCAGGGCATCGTGCACCGGCTGGATGTCGGCACCTCCGGGCTGATGGTCGTGGCCAAGTCGGAGCGTGCCTACACCTCGCTGAAGCGCCAGTTCAAGGAGCGCACCGTCGACAAGCGCTACAACGCGCTGGTCCAGGGACACCCGGACCCGATGAGCGGCACCATCGACGCGCCCATCGGACGGCACCCGAACCACGACTACAAGTGGGCGGTGACGGCCGAGGGCAAGCCGTCCGTCACGCACTACGACCTGATTGAGGCGTTCCGCGCGGCCTCGCTGCTCGACATCAAGCTGGAGACCGGGCGCACCCACCAGATCCGCGTCCACATGGCGGCCCACCGGCACCCCTGCGTGGGCGACCTGACGTACGGCGCCGATCCCACACTCGCCAAGCGGCTCGGACTCACCCGGCAGTGGCTGCACGCCGTGCGGCTCGGCTTCGAGCACCCCGGTGACGGGCAGTGGGTGGAGTTCGAGAGCGACTACCCCGAGGACCTCCAGCAGGCGCTGGACAAGGTGCGGGAGGAAAGCTACGCATGAGCCCCTCCTACGTGCTGCGGGTCGCCGAGGACGCCGCCGACCGCGAGGCGTGCTTCGCGGTGCGCAAGGAGGTCTTCGTCGTCGAGCAGGGCGTCTCCGAGGACATCGAGTACGACGCCTACGACCCCGACGCCCTGCATGTGCTGGCGGTACGGGACGACGGGGTGCCCCTGGGAACCGGGCGGCTGCTGTACGGGCCGGCGGCCGCGGCGAAGACCGGCGGTGACCTCGCCGTCGGGTCCCTCGGGCGGCTCGCCGTGACGCGGGAGGCGCGCGGGCTCGGCGTCGGCGTCGCGCTGGTGCGGGCGATCGAGGACGCGGCACGCACGCGTGGGCTCGCCGCGGTGGATCTGCACGCGCAGACGCATGCGCTGGGGTTCTACGAGCGGCTGGGGTACGAGGCGTACGGGCCGGAGTTCCAGGACGCCGGGATCCCGCACCGGGCGATGCGGCGCGCTCTGTAGCCGAGAGCTTCGAACGGGCTGGTGAGATGCGTGACATGGCAGGCTTGAGATCCGCTGTGTGAACGCCTAGATCTCACCGGAGCGCTGACCGTGGATCAGTTGGCCCTGTTGTTCGTGCTGTTGGTCGGGGCCGTGCTCAGTGTCCCGGTGGGGGACCGGCTGGGGCTGCCGGCGCCGGTGCTGATGACGCTCCTCGGGATCGTCCTCGCGGTGCTCGACTTCGTGCCGAACGTCGACATCCCCCCGGATCTGATCCTGCCCCTGCTGCTGCCACCCCTGCTGTACGCGGCCGTACGACGCACCTCCTGGCGGCAGTTCACGGCCAATCTGCGGCCGATCTTCCTGCTCGCCGTGGCGCTGGTGTTCGTCACGACCGTGTGCGTGGCCGTCGTCGCGAACGCGATCGTGCCCGGGCTGCCCGTCGCCGCAGCCGTCGCGCTAGGTGCGCTGGTCGCGCCGCCCGATCCGGTCGCCGCGACCGCCGTGGCCGGCCAACTGGGGCTGCCGCGGCGGCTGGTGTCCATTCTGGCGGGCGAGGGGCTGTTCAACGACGTGACGGCCATCGTGCTGTATAACGTCGCGATCGCCGCCGTGGTGACCGGGAGCTTCTCGCCGTGGAGTGCCGGGTTCGATCTGGTGCTGTCCGCGGTGGTCGCGGTCGTCGTGGGGATCGTGCTGGGGTGGGGCGCCAACAAGCTGATGGATCTGCTCGGGGACGCGACCCTGCAGATCGGGCTGACGCTGCTGGTGCCGTTCGCCTCGTACGTCCTGGCCGAGCAGTTGCACGGATCCGGGGTGCTCGCGGTGCTCACCACCGCGTTGTTCCTCGCCGAGTACGCCACCGACGCCGACGACGTGCTGACCCGGCTGGCCGGGCACACGTTCTGGGACATCGTCGACACGCTGGTCACGGGGGTGGCGTTCGGGCTGATCGGCCTTGAGCTGCACAACGCGATCCGTACGGCGTCCGGGCGGTGGGGCGAGATGCTCGGGTGGGCCGGGGCGGTCGTGGGGGTGGTGGTGTTCGTACGGCTCGCTTGGCTGCTGCCTGCCACCTGGCTCACCAAACGGTTGCATGCCCGGCGGGACTACGACGAGGACATTCCGACCAGTTGGCGGGAGACCGTCGTCATGTGGTGGTCGGGGATGCGGGGGGTGGCCTCGGTGGCGCTGGCGTTGGCCGTGCCGTTGAAGACCGATGACGGGTCGGCGTTTCCGGACCGGGACGAGATCGTGTTCATCGCGTTCGGGGTCATCATGGCGACGCTCGTGTTGCAGGGGCTGACGTTGCCTTGGCTGGTGAAACGGTTGGGGGTGCGGGCCGATACGGAGCGGGAGGAGGCGTTCGAGAGGGAGCTTGCCGTTCGGGCGGCCAAGGCTGCGAAGAGGCGGCTGAAGGAGATCGAGGCCGTGGAGGAGTTGCCGGAGGAGTTGTCCGAGCAGATGTTGCGGCGTGCCTATGACATCGGGGCGCGGATCAATCCGGGGGTGGGGGGTGAGGAGCGGCGGGCGGCGCAGGAGCAGCGGGTGCGGCGGCTTAAGCGGGTTCGGCGGATTCAGGGGGAGATGTTGAGCGCGGCTCGGCATGAGGTGTTGGCGGCGCGGAGTGAAGCGGGGGCGGATCCGGAGGTGGTGGATCGGGTGCTTCGGCATTTGGACGTGCGTAGTTTGCGGTGACGGGTCGGTGGGGGTGCGCGTTGCAGATGTCTCCCACCCGCGCACCACCCGTTTCCAGTTGGATGGAGAGGGGGCGTCTCCCGTGGGGGTTCTCGTCGTTGGCGGCTGACCCTGAGTGGGGCGCCGCCTTAGCCTCGGCCCGTTCTCGGCGTTTCGTGTGCTCGGCGCCTTGTCACCTCGCCGTCCGGGGGCGTGCGGCCCGGGGGGAGGGTCGCGTCCGCCGTGTTCACACGGGGGAGTGCGTACGGGTGTGTCTCCGTCAGCCAGCGGATCATTCGCTCGCGGACCGTTACGCGTACCTTCCAGATGTCGTCCGCGTCCTTCGCGGTCACCAGGGCCCGTACCTCGATGGTGCTCGCGGTGGCGTCCGTGACCGACAGGTCGCAGGCTCGGCCGTCCCAGGCCTCGCAGTCGCGCAGGATGTCGCGGAGCCTTACGCGCATCGCCTCGATCGGTGCCGAGTGGTCGAGCTGCCAGTAGACGATGCCGGTCATCTGGGCGCCGCCGCGCGACCAGTTCTCGAAGGGCTTGGACGTGAAGTACGAGACGGGCATCGTGATGCGGCGCTCGTCCCAGGTACGGACCGTCAGGAAGGTGAGGGTGATCTCGTCGACTGTGCCCCACTCGCCGTCCACCACCACCGTGTCACCGATGCGCACCATGTCGCCGAAGGCGATCTGCAGCCCGGCGAACATGTTGCTGAGCGTGGACTGGGCGGCGACGCCGGCGACGATGCCCAGGATGCCGGCCGAGGCCAGCAGCGAGGCGCCGGCCGCCCGCATCGCCGGGAACGTCAGCAGCATCGCGGCGGCGGCCATCACACCGACGATCGCCGCCACCACCCGCGTGATCAGCGACACCTGGGTACGGACGCGGCGGACCCGGGCCGGATCGGGGTGCACGCGCGCGTAGCGGGTGTAGGAGGTCTCGACGATCGCCGCCGCGATCCGGACCACCAGCCAGGCGGCCGACCCGATCAGGATCAGCGTGAGGGCCTGTCCGAGTCCGATCCGGTAGTCCTGCAGCAGTTTCGCCGTGTCGTACGAGCCTCTGAGCATGGCCGCGAACAGGACCAGCTGGTACGGGACTCGGGCGCGGCGCAGCAGACCCCACAGCGGGTTCTCGTTGTCCCGGCTGTCGGCCTTGCGCAGCAGACGGTCCGTGGCCCAGCCGATGAGCAGCGTGAGCACGACTGAGCCGCCCACGACGATCAGCGGTCGGAGTATGTTCTCCATCTCCATGCCCCGAACCTAACCGGCCGAAGGGGGTCCTGAACATGCGGCCCCGGTATGGAGCCGCGCGGGCGTTGTCGTACCCGGCTGGCACCATGGGCTCATGAACATCATGCTCTTTCACTCGACTTATGGCCTCAGGCCGGCGGTGCGCCAAGCCACGGACCGGCTTCGTGCCGCCGGGCACGAGGTGTGGACGCCGGACCTCTTCGAGGGGCGTACGTTCGAGACGGTCGAGGAGGGCATGGCCTTCAAGGACCAGGTCGGCAAGGACGAGCTGCTCAAGCGGGCCGTGCTGGCCGCCGCGCCGTATTCCGAGCGGGGGTTGGTGTACGCCGGGTTCTCCTTCGGAGCCGCGACCGCGCAGACCCTCGCGCTCGGCGACGAGAAGGCCCGCGGGCTGCTCCTGCTGCACGGCACGTCGGACATCGCGGAGAGCGCCTCGGTGGACGAACTGCCGGTCCAGCTGCACGTGGCGGAGCCGGACCCGTTCGAGACCGACGACTGGCTGGGCGCCTGGTATCTCCAGATGGGCAAGGCCGGGGCGGACGTGGAGATCTACAGATACGCCGGGGCCGGCCACCTGTACACCGACCCGGACCTGCCGGACTACGACGAGGAGGCCGCCGAGGCCACCTGGCGGGTGGCGCTCGGCTTCCTCGACAGTCTGTAGGGCCGGTCGATGAGCGGCGGCTACACGGGGTCGTACGTCCGCTCGACGGTCTGGGTGCCGGTGCGGGTGCGGTACGAACGCCACCAGGTCGAGGTCGCGTTCGCCTTCGTGCGGTCGGACAGGACGTAGTAGTCCATCTGTGCGCGGGCGGCGGTGATGTCCAGGACGCCGTAGCCGTGGCGGTCGGTGTCGACCCAGTGGACGTGCCGGTTGGCGGCGCGGATGATCGGCGAGGCGATCGCGGTGAGGGTGCCCTCGGGGAAGCCCGCGAGGTCGTCGAGGTTGTCCGAGGTGACCGACGTGACGACGAACTCCGTGGCGGCCGAGGCGGACAGCGGGTAGGTGCCGGCGTCCACGGGCACGTCGTTGGCCCACGCCATGTGGATGTCGCCGGTGAGGAAGACCGTGTTGCGGATGGCGTTCGAGCGCAGGTGGGCGAGGAGTTCGCGGCGGTCGTCCGTGTAGCCGTCCCACTGGTCGGTGTTGAGGGCCAGGCCCTCCTGCGGCAGACCCAGCAGCTTGGCGAGCGGCTTCAGCAGGTCCGCCGAGAGCGAGCCCACCGCGAACGGCGAGATCATCACCGAGTTGCCGACCAGCCGCCAGGTGGTGTCGGACGCCTTGAGTCCCGACTTCAGCCAGTCGAGTTGGGCGCGACCCGTGATCGTACGGTCCGGGTCGTCGACGTCGCCGCTGCCGGTGGAGACCTGCTGCGAGCGGAAGGACCGCAGGTCGAGCAGGGAGAGGTCGGCGAGCTTGCCGAAGCGCAGCCGGCGGTAGGTGGTGCCGGCGATCGCGGTGCGGACCGGCATCCACTCGAAGTACGCCTGCTTCGCGGCCGCCTGGCGCGCGGCCCAGGTGCCCTCGGTCCCCTCGGTGTGGTTCTCGGCGCCGCCGGACCAGGTGTCGTTGGCGAACTCGTGGTCGTCCCAGATCGCGACGACGGGAGCCGTCGCGTGCAGGGACTGCAGGTCCGGGTCGGTCTTGTACTTGCCGTGCCGGGTGCGGTAGTCGGCGAGCGTGAGGATCTCGTGGGTCGGCGCGTGCTGTCGTACGACCGTGTTCCGCGTCCCGTACTCGCCGGTGCCGTACTCGTAGATGTAGTCGCCGAGGTGCAGCCAGGCGTCCAGGTCGCCGCGGGCCGCGAGATGACGGTACGAGGAGAAGTAGCCGGCCTCCCAGTTGGCGCAGGAGACCACGCCGAAGCGCAGGCCCGACACGGCCGCGTCGGTGGCGGGCGCGGTGCGGGTGCGGGCGGCGGGGGAGTCGGTGCCGCCGGCGGAGAAGCGGAACCAGTAGTCGGTGGCAGGCTCCAGGCCGCGGATGTCCGCCTTGACGGTGTGGTCGGAGGCGGCGGTCGCCGTGAGGGAGCCCTTGGCGACGACGGTGCCGAACGTCTTGTCCTTGGCGACGGTCCAGCTGACCTCGGTATTCGGGCCGAGCCCGGAACCGGGCACCGCCTCGGCGGTGGGCGTCACGCGGGTCCACAGCAGGATGCCGTCCGGCAGCGGGTCGCCGGAGGCGACACCGTGCAGGAAGGCGGGCGCCTCGGCGGCGCGGGCCGGTATCGCGGCGACGAGCGGGCCGGCCAGAACGGCGGTGGCGGCCGCGGCTTTGACGACCGTACGGCGGTGCGGTGTGCGCCAGTTGGCGCTCGCGGGTGCTTTGAAGTCACTGGTCACGAGCGCTTAGGTTACTGACCAGTATGACCAAGAGCGGGCGAACGCGTAAAAGTTCGCCCGCTCTTTGGTGTGCCGTTGCCTGAGGCCGCGGGCCGCTCGCGCCGTGCGGGGGAGCGCGTCCGGCCCGGTGCGCTCCCCCTCCTGGAACTGAAGGGGAATGCGGCAGCCTGTCAGGCCTTGAGCGCCGCCTCGATCGCCGTGTTGAAGTCGGCCACCGTCATCGGCGCGTTCTCGCTGTTCGGGGCGGTGAGTGCCTTCCCGTCCATCTTCAGCGTCGGCGTGCCGGTGACACCGCTGTCGTCGAACGTCGCGGACATCTCCAGCGCCCACTTGTCGTAGGTGCCGTTCTTCACGGCGTTCTGGAACTTGGCGTTGTCCTTGAGGGCGTCGACCGTGTCCGCCACCTTGATCAGGTAGGAGTCGTCCTTGAACTTGTCGTCCGACTCCTCCGGGTGCCACTTCGTCGAGTACAGCGCGGTCTTGTACTCAAGGAAGGCCTCGGGGCTGACGTTCAGGGCGGCGCCCAGCGCGCTCAGCGCGTTCTTGGAGCCCTCGCCGCTGAGGCTGTTGTCGAGGAACGTGGCACCGACGTACTGGATCTTGAACTTGCCTGCGTCGAGGTCCTTCTTCACGGTCGCGCCGACGGTCTGCTCGAACGAGGCGCAGATCGGGCAGCGCGGGTCCTCGTACATCACCAGGGTCTTCTTGGCGCTGCTCTCGCCGACGACGACCGTGGTGCCGTTCTTGCCGGTCGTGTTGGCCGGCTTGACGAGCTTGTCGTCCTTCGCGGCCTCCCAGTAGCTGGGCTTGTTGCCCTGGACGACCGCGTAGCTGATGCCGCCGGCTATCGCGAGGACGCCGACTATGGAGGCGGCGACGATGACCTGCCGCTTGACCTTGTTGCGCTTGGCCTGGCGCTCGCGCTCCTGACGCAGCCGCTCACGGGCGGCGGTCTTCGCGGCCTGGCTGTTCCGCTTGCTCATGGTGGAGATCTCCATAGGGGATGCGCACACGGTGTGCGCGGAATACGTATGGGGGACTACGGGTGCTCAGTGCTTTTTCGTGGTGGCTTTTCACACGAAGGCGACTGCGCACGGCGGTCCACGCCGGCCCAGGGAGTGCACGAGGAGGCGGTCGCGGGCGGTGGCCGTACGGCGGACCGCGCGCCACGGCGGACGGGCCGCCGGGGCCGGGGCCACCCGCACCGCGGCGACCGCGAGCAGCAGCGGGCGGAAGGTGGTCGCCGCCACCGCCCGCAGCAGCTGGTCCAACGCCCGCTCGCCGCGCCGCAGATAGGCGGCGGCGAGGAGCCCCACGCCGACATGCGCGCCCAGCAGCAGCCAGGCGGTCGCCGGGTCGGCGTGGGCGAGGAGGGCCGATACCCGGTCGGTGCCGGTGCCGGTGACCCGGGCCAGCGGGGTGCCGACCTCGGCGCCGTCCCCGCACAGCACGTCGAAACCGACGGAGCGCAGCGGGCCCGTGACCGGGCCGCCCGCGGCGCCGTAGCAGACGTGCTGGCCCGTGGTGAACACCGTGTCGGCGGCCAGTTCCAGCGGGATGAGAAGGGCGGCGATACGGCCGAAGCCGCGCTCCTTGCCCGCCAGGGCGAAGGCGACGACGAACACGCCGGCGGCGACCGCGGCCACCGTGTTGAGCGGGAGCGGGACCCGGGACAGCAGTACGTGCGACGCGGTGCTGAGCGTCACGACCAGTGCCGTGAACAGCGCCGCGCGCACGGCTCTGAGCTGGGTCCCGGATATGTCCATAGCGGGGAGAGTGTGTCATGGACTCCTGTAGGAGACCCCTAAAGGATCCCTGTGAGTGCCCCGACGGTTACAGACCCGGAATCCGGCCGTTGCGGAAGAGGTCGACGAAGATCTGGTGGTCGGCACGCGCGCGTGTGCCGTAGCTGTGCGCGAAGTCGACCAGCAGGTCCGCGAAGCTGTCCTCATCGGCAGCCAGCGCCGCGTCGATGGCCCGCTCCGTGGAGAAGGGCACCAGGGACTCGCCGGACTGGTCGTCCGCCGCCGAGTGCATCGTGGCGGTGGCCCGGCCCAGGTCGGCGACCACGGCCGCGATCTCCTCCGGGTCGTCGATGTCGCCCCAGTCCAGATCGACCGCGTACGGCGACACCTCGGCGACCAGCTGGCCGATACCACCCAGCTCGGTCCAGCCCAGCCACGGGTCGGCATGGGCCTGCAGGGCGCGCTGGGAGATCACCGTGCGGTGGCCCTCGTGCTGGAAGTAGTCGCGGATCGCCGAGTCGGTGATGTGCCGGGAGACGGCCGGGGTCTGGGCCTGCTTGATGTAGATCACGACGTCGTTCTCCAGGGCGTCGGTGGCGCCCTCCAGGAGGATGTTGTACGACGGCAGACCGGCCGAACCGATGCCGATGCCACGGCGGCCGACGACATCCTTCACCCGGTAGGAGTCGGGGCGGGCCAGGGACGACTCCGGCAGCGTCTCCAGGTAGCCGTCGAAGGCCGCGAGCACCTTGTAGCGCGTGGCCGCGTCCAGCTCGATGGAGCCGCCGCCGGGCGCGAAGCGGCGCTCGAAGTCACGGATCTCGGTCATCGAGTCGAGCAGCCCGAAGCGGGTCAGCGAGCGGGCGTCCCGCAGCGCGTCCAGGAGCGGGCCCTCGGCGGTGTCCAGGGTGAACGGGGGCACCTCGTCGCGCTTGGCGCCGGTGGCCAGGGCGTGGATCCGCTCGCGATACGCCCCCGCGTACACCTTCACCAGCTCGGCGATCTGCTCGTCGCTGAGCGCCTTCGCGTACCCGATGAGGGCGATCGAGGCGGAGAAGCGCTTGAGGTCCCAGGTGAAGGGGCCGACGTACGCCTCGTCGAAGTCGTTGACGTTGAAGATCAGCCGGCCCGTGGAGTCCATGTACGTGCCGAAGTTCTCCGCGTGCAGGTCGCCGTGGATCCACACGCGCGAGGTGCGCTCGTCAAGGAACGGGCCGCCCCGCTTCTCCGCGTCGAGGTCGTGGTAGAAGAGGCACGCCGTGCCCCGGTAGAAGGCGAACGCCGAAGCCGCCATCTTGCGGAACTTCACGCGGAACGCGGCCGGGTCGGCGGCCAGGAGCTCGCCGAAGGCGGTGTCGAAGACGGCGAGGATCTCCTCGCCGCGCTGCTCGCCGTTGAGCTGGGGTACCGACATCGCTGGGTGCCTCCTGGTGCGGGTGGTGCGTGACGTGTGGTGCGGATGTGCCGTCTTCCCCGGACGGCTGTCCGTCTTCTTGCAACGCTCGAAGGTACCCGGGAGTGCCCGCCGACTGTCAGTGCCGAGGCATAGGATTCGGAGCTGTCCCCCCAGACTGTCCGCAGCCTGTCGCCGAGTGCCCACCCGTCACCCGACCACCGCCCCTCAACGAGGCGCTTCGCGCCGCTGCACTGCCCCATGGAGGCCACGCCGTGTCAAAGCCGCCGTTCACGCACCTGCACGTCCACACCCAGTACTCGCTGCTGGACGGTGCCGCGCGGCTCAAGGACATGTTCAACGCGTGCAACGAGATGGGCATGACCCATATCGCGATGTCCGACCACGGCAACCTGCACGGGGCGTACGACTTCTTCCACTCCGCCAAGAAGGCGGGCGTGACGCCGATCATCGGCATCGAGGCGTACGTCGCTCCGGAGTCCCGGCGCAACAAGCGCAAGATCCAGTGGGGCCAGCCGCATCAGAAGCGGGACGACGTCTCCGGTTCGGGTGGCTACACCCACAAGACGATCTGGGCGGCCAACGCGACGGGCCTGCACAACCTCTTCCGGCTCTCCTCGGACGCGTACGCCGAGGGCTGGCTGCAGAAGTGGCCCCGGATGGACAAGGAGACCATCTCCCAGTGGTCCGAGGGGCTCATCGCCTCCACCGGCTGCCCCTCCGGCGAACTCCAGACCCGGCTGCGCCTCGGCCAGTACGACGAGGCCCTCAAGGCGGCCTCCGAGTACCAGGACATCTTCGGCAAGGACCGCTACTTCCTGGAGCTGATGGACCACGGTATCGAGATCGAGCGCCGGGTCCGCGACGGCCTTCTCGACATCGGCCGGAAGCTCGGCATCCCGCCCCTGGTGACGAACGACTCGCACTACACGTACGCGCACGAGGCGACCGCCCACGACGCCCTGCTGTGCATCCAGACCGGCAAGAACCTCTCCGACCCGGACCGCTTCAAGTTCGACGGCACCGGCTACTACCTGAAGTCCACGGACGAGATGTACGCCGTCGACTCCTCGGACGCCTGGCAGGAGGGCTGCGCCAACACCCTCCTGGTCGCCGAGCAGATCGACACCTCCGGCATGTTCGAGGCCAAGAACCTCATGCCGAAGTTCGACATCCCCGACGGCTACACCGAGGTCACCTGGTTCAAGGAGGAGGTCCGCCTCGGCATGGACCGCCGCTTCCCCGGCGGCGTCCCCGAGGACCGCCAGAAGCAGGTCGAGTACGAGATGGACGTCATCATCCAGATGGGGTTCCCGGGCTACTTCCTCGTGGTCGCCGACTTCATCATGTGGGCCAAGAAGAACGGCATCGCGGTCGGCCCAGGGCGAGGCTCCGCGGCCGGCTCGATCGTCGCGTACGCCATGGGCATCACCGACCTCGACCCGATCCCGCACGGTCTGATCTTCGAGCGGTTCCTCAACCCCGAGCGCGTCTCCATGCCCGACGTCGACATCGACTTCGACGAGCGTAGGCGCGTCGAAGTGATCAGGTACGTGACGGAGAAATACGGCGCCGACAAGGTCGCCATGATCGGCACCTACGGCAAGATCAAGGCCAAGAACGCGATCAAGGACTCCGCGCGCGTGCTGGGCTACCCGTACGCCATGGGCGACCGCCTCACCAAGGCGATGCCCGCCGACGTCCTTGGCAAGGGCATCGACCTCAACGGCATCACCGACCCCTCGCACCCGCGCTACAGCGAGGCCGGCGAGATCCGCTCGATGTACGAGAACGAACCGGACGTGAAGAAGGTCATCGACACCGCCAAGGGCGTCGAGGGCCTGGTCCGGCAGATGGGTGTGCACGCGGCCGGCGTGATCATGTCCAGCGAGCCCATCGTCGACCACGCCCCGATCTGGGTGCGGCACACGGACGGCGTGACCATCACGCAGTGGGACTACCCGCAGTGCGAGTCGCTCGGCCTGCTGAAGATGGACTTCCTCGGCCTGCGCAACCTGACGATCATGGACGACGCCGTCAAGATGGTGAAGTCCAACAAGGGCATCGACCTCGACCTGCTGGCCCTCCCGCTCGACGATCCGACGACCTTCGAACTCCTCCAGCGTGGCGAGACCCTCGGCGTCTTCCAGTTCGACGGCGGCCCCATGCGCTCGCTGCTGCGCCTGATGAAGCCCGACAACTTCGAAGACATCTCCGCCGTCTCGGCGCTCTACCGTCCCGGCCCGATGGGCATGGACTCGCACACCAACTACGCGCTGCGCAAGAACAAGCTCCAGGAGATCACCCCGATCCACAAGGAGCTGGAGGCGCCCCTCGAAGAGGTCCTGGCCGTCACCTACGGCCTGATCGTCTATCAGGAGCAGGTGCAGAAGGCCGCCCAGATCATCGCCGGGTACTCGCTCGGCGAGGCCGACATCCTGCGCCGCGTGATGGGCAAGAAGAAGCCCGACGAGCTGGCGAAGAACTTCACCATCTTCCAGGCCGGCGCCAAGAACAACGGCTACAGCGACGAGGCCATCCAGGCCCTGTGGGACGTCCTGGTCCCCTTCGCCGGGTACGCGTTCAACAAGGCGCACTCCGCCGCGTACGGCCTGGTCTCGTACTGGACCGCCTATCTGAAGGCGAACCACCCCGCCGAGTACATGGCCGGACTGCTCACCTCGGTCAAGGACGACAAGGACAAGTCGGCCGTCTACCTCAACGAGTGCCGGCGCATGGGCATCAAGGTGCTCCCGCCGAACGTCAACGAGTCGGTGCACAACTTCGCGGCCCAGGGCGACGACGTGATCCTCTTCGGCCTGGAGGCCGTGCGCAACGTCGGTACGAACGTGGTCGAGTCGATCATCCGGTCCCGCAGGGCCAAGGGGAAGTACGCCTCCTTCCCCGACTACCTGGACAAGGTCGAGGCCGCCGCCTGCAACAAGCGCACCACCGAATCGCTGATCAAGGCCGGTGCGTTCGACACCCTGGGGCACACCCGCAAGGGCCTCACCGCGCACTTCGAGCCGATGATCGACAACGTGGTCGCGGTCAAGCGCAAGGAGGCCGAGGGGCAGTTCGACCTCTTCGGCGGCATGGGCGAGGAGGACACCAGCGAGCCCGGCTTCGGACTCGACGTGGAGTTCACGACCGACGAGTGGGACAAGGCCTATCTGCTCGCCCAGGAGCGGGAGATGCTCGGTCTGTACGTCTCCGACCACCCGCTCTTCGGCCTGGAGCACGTGCTGTCCGACAAGGCCGACGCGGGCATCTCCCAGCTCACCGGCGGTGAGCACGCGGACGGCGCGGTCGTCACCATCGGCGGCATCATCTCGGGCCTCCAGCGCAAGATGACCAAGCAGGGCAACGCCTGGGCGATCGCCACCGTCGAGGACCTCGCGGGCTCCATCGAGTGCATGTTCTTCCCGGC
Organism: Streptomyces sp. JLBG701; assembly: GCF_058544905.1. Taxonomy (NCBI): domain Bacteria; kingdom Bacillati; phylum Actinomycetota; class Actinomycetes; order Kitasatosporales; family Streptomycetaceae; genus Streptomyces; species Streptomyces sp. JLBG701. Next base: position 3,064,748 of record NZ_CM178588.1, on the reverse strand, counting down.
GACCTACCAGCTCGTGTCGACCCAACTCGTCGAGGACGCCGTCGTGTTCGTCAAGGGCCGCCTCGACAAGCGCGAGGACGTGCCGCGTCTGGTCGCGATGGAACTCCAGGTCCCGGACCTGTCGAACGCGGGCGCCAACGCGCCCGTGATCCTCACCATCCCGGCGCTCAAGGTCACTCCGCCGATGGTCACGCGCCTCGGTGAGATCCTCAGCCACCACAAGGGCGAGAGCGAGGTGCGGATCAGGCTCCAGGGCCCGCGCAAGACGACGGTCCTGCGGCTCGACAGGCACCGGGTGAAGCCCGACCCCGCGCTGTTCGGCGACCTGAAGGTGCTGCTGGGCCCGGCCTGTCTGGCCGGCTGAGCAACTGACCAACCTGAGTAACTGACGTACATAAGGGGCGCACCTGCCAACAGGTGCGCCCCTTATGTGTGCCTGGGCTCAACAGCCCCCGCGCCCGACTCAGTTGTGGCCGAAGCGCTTCTGGTGCTTACGGGCAACATCCGCCGGGCTGCCCTGGGGCATCGACATCGGCGACTGCTGCGCCTCCGACGAGCTCCGCTGTGCCTGCTCCTGTGCCTGCTCGGCCTGGGAGGAGCGGTTCTGCTGGCTGCCCTGCTTGCGGTTCTTGTTCTTGGCCATGGTGATCTGCCTCCTACGGGGGATCTAGGGGCCAGGGCCGGGACCAGATTCACATAGCCTAACAAAGAACGCATTTCGGATAATTACCGTATGTTACAGGGTTGTCGGAGATCGTTGCCCCGAAACGCCACGCCGAAGATCGAGTTCGGGCCGTTAACCCCCGCGTGGTCGGGCAGACTCGAAGGAAGCCCGAAGCAAACCTCCCGGAAAGAGGGTGGATCGCGTGGACCGCTGCATCGTCCTGGTGGACGCCGGGTATCTGCTGGGGGCCGCCGCGTCTCTCCTCGCCGGAGAGCCATCCCGCTCCCGCATCACCGTCGATCACGCCGCCCTCATCCAGGGCCTGCGTGAACGCGCCGAGCACGACACGGAACGGCCCCTGCTGCGCATCTACTGGTTCGACGGCGCCCCCGACCGCGTCCCGCAGCCCGAGCACCGCAGACTGCGCGTGATGCCCCGCGTCACCGTCCGGCTCGGTGCGCTGACCCGCAGCGACGGACGCTGGGCCCAGAAGGGCGTCGACGCCGCCATGCACGCCGAGCTGACCGAGCTGGCCCGCAACCGCGCCTGCTCCGATGTCGTCCTCGTCACCGGCGACGGCGATCTGCTGCCGGGCATGATGGCGGCCAAGGAGCACGGGGTCGCCGTACACCTGTGGGCCGTGCAGGCCGCTGACGGCGACTACAACCAGTCCGAGGACCTGGTCGCCGAGGCGGACGAGCGGCGCGTCCTGGACCGTACGTGGATCACCAAGGCCGTACGGGCCAAGGACCTCGGCGGGATCTGTGCGCCGCAGCCCGTGCCCCGGCCCGAGATCGCCGCGATCCTCTCCGCGCCGCTGCCGGAGTCCGCGCCGGCCCCTGCGGCCGAGCGGCCCGCCGACGAGGGGGAGCACGCGGCGGTCGCCGGCTCCGAGAACGGCACGCAGGAGCGGGTGCCCGCGCCCAAGGGCGTACCCACCCCCAAGGACCTGGCCGCGCTGCGCGCCCCCGGTGTCCCGGCCGCGCAGCCCGCGAGCGCGACCCTGCGCTGGTCGTCCGACAAGGGCTGGGTCGACCGGCCCGGCGTGGCCGCCGAACCTCCGGACGTCGCGTCGATGCCGACGCTGGCGCAGGTGACGACGGCCGAGCAGCGGTGGGCCGACCGGGAGGAGGACATCACCACGGTCGGCGGGGACCCCTACGAGGTGGGGCAGGTCTTCGCGCGCCGGTGGATGGAGCGGCTGGGCGAGCAGACCCACCTCCAGAAGCTGTCCGGCATGTACCCGCGCATCCCGCACCGCATCGACGGCGAGCTGCTGCGCTACGCGGCCCGCTTCGGGCTGCTGGCCCACAAGGACGACCAGATCGACGAACACGACCGGTACGCCATCCGGGCCGGGTTCTGGCGGGAGATCGACGTACGGACGGCGGCGGAGCACGCGCCGGTCGGCGAGTAGGGCCTGTCTTTCGGATCAGGTCGCTTCGATGCCCGGTGCCTCGCGACCCAGGCGTGATCCGAAAGACAAACCCTCGGCCGGTTGGGGTGGGTTTGAGCGCCCCCGGGAGCGGCCTGGGGTTCGCGACCCCGTAGTCTCGTCCCTTGTGAGTACGCGCGTGGCACCGGCACTTCGACGTAGTGGTGATGTCGTGTGCGCGGTGCGCGGGCTGACCAAGACCTATCCGGCGACCCGGGGCCGGCGCGGTACCCCCGCGACACCCGAGGTCAGGGCCACCGACGACGTGTGCCTGGACATCCGGCGCGGTGAGATCTTCGGGCTGCTCGGGCCGAACGGGGCCGGCAAGACCACCCTCGTGCGGCAGCTGACCGGGCTGATGCGGCCGGACGCCGGCAGCGTCGAGATCCTCGGGCACGACATTGTGCGCCACCCGGAGCGGGCCGCGCGGATCCTCGCCTACCTCGGCCAGGAGTCCACCGCCCTCGACGAGCTGACCGTGTCGCTCGCCGCCGAGACGACGGCGCGTCTGCGCGGGCTGGATCTGCGGGCGGCACGGGCCGAGCGGGACGCCGTACTCGACGAACTCGGCCTTACGTCGCTTGCCGGGCGCCCATTGAAGAAACTGTCCGGGGGGCAGCGGCGGCTGGCGTGTGTCGCCTCCGCGCTGGTCGGGGAGCGGTCGCTGCTCGTGCTCGACGAGCCGACCACCGCCATGGACCCCGTTTCACGGCGTGCCGTGTGGTCCGCCGTCGACCGGCGCCGGGCCGAGCGCGGCGCGACCGTCCTGCTCGTCACCCACAACGTCATCGAGGCCGAGACCGTCCTCGACCGGGTCGCCGTCCTCGACCAGGGGCGGGTGATCGCCTGCGACACCCCCGCCGGGCTCAAGGAACAGGTCGCCGGCGAGGTGCGGGTCGACCTGGTGTGGCGGGAGCGGGCGCCGCTGGAGGTGCCCGAGGTCGCCGCGCTGCGTGACCGGGCCGTCGAGTCCGGGCGCCGCTGGACGCTGCGGCTCGCGCCCGAGGAGGCCCGCGCGGTCGTCGCCACCGTCACCGGCGGCGCCGCCTTCACCGCCCTCGACGACTTCACGCTCGCCACGCCCAGCCTGGAGGACGTCTATCTGGCGCTGGGCGGGAACGGGCAGGGGCTGGTGAAAGCGTGAGCGCGCGAGCCGTCGTATCCGTATGGGACAGGGTTACCGCTGGAGTCCGCCGCACGAAGGGGAGCAGCTCGACGTGAGTGTCGTGTCCGCCGATGTTCTGCCGGGCGGTGCCCTGGCCGTGGGGGAGGCCGCCGACGGCGCCGCCGAGCTCGGGCCGCCCGCGCGGTTCTGGCCCTGCCTCGCCGCCGTGTACCGGGCACAGCTGTCCCGGGCGCGGGTCGCGCGGATCCCGCTGCTGTTCGTGGCGACCTTCCAGTCGGTCGGGATCATGATCCTGATGCGGGGGGTCGTGGACGGCGGGGGCGAGGCCCGGGCCGTCGTGGCCGGGTCCGCGGTGCTCGTCGTCGCCTACGTCGCGCTGAACCTGCTCGCCCAGTACTTCGGGCAGCTGCGGGCCAGCGGCGGGCTCGACCACTACGCGACCCTGCCGGTGCCGCCCGCGGCCGTCGTGCTCGGGGCGGCGGGCGCGTACGCCTCCTTCACCTTGCCGGGGACCGTCGTGACCGCCGTCACCGGGTGCGTGCTGTTCGGGCTGCCCCTTACGCATCTGTGGGTTCTGATCGCCGTGATCCCGCTCGCCGGAGCCGCGCTCGCCGGGCTCGGCGCCGCGCTGGGGCTGCTCGCGCCGCGGCCCGAACTGGCCACCGTGCTCGGGCAGTTGGGGATGTCGGCGGCGCTGCTGCTGGGCGTGCTGCCGGCTGACCGGATGCCCGAGGCTGTGCGGTTCACCCGGGATCTGCTGCCGTCGACGTACGGTGTCGAGGCCTTCGCCCGGACCTTCGGGCCCAACCCCGACTGGGCCTTCGTGCTCGGTGACCTGGCCGTGTGCGCGGGTGTCGGGGTCGTTTCGCTGGGCGTCGCCACCTGGGCGTACCGCCGGGCGGCCGTCCGGTGACGCGCCGCACAGGCGGGCCTGGCACGATGTCAGGGTGACCGCACCGTTGACTCCGCCTCCGCCGCCGCATGAACAGTCTCCGCACGATGCGTGGCCGCCGCATTCGCCGGGCGGGTACGGGGGCGGTGCGGCTTCTTACGCCTCGCCTCATGACGCCGTGCACGGCGGTTCGTACGGACAGGACGGGCCCGGGATGAAGACCGAAGTGCGGGAGGCCGCCGTCGTCACGGTGGCTGTGGCGCTCGGTGGGGTGTTGCTCGGGGTGCTGTGGTGGTGGCTGGCGCCGCACGTGCCGTTGGTCGGGGATGTCGTCGACAAGAGCTGGGTCGTCTATCTCTCGGACACCGAGGGGGAGCAGGCGGTCGGGGTCGACGGAACGTTCACTCTGCTGGCGTTGGCGTTCGGGGCGGTCAGTGCGGGCGTGGTGTTTCTTGTGCGGCGGCGTGGGGGGATTCCGCTGGTCGTCGCGCTGGGTGTGGGGGGTGTGCTCGGGTCGTTGCTGGCCTGGCGGGTCGGGGTGTGGCTCGGGCCTGCGCAGGATGTGATCGCGCATGCGAAGGATGTGGGTAAGGGGGTTACGTTCTCGGCGCCGTTGAAGTTGGCGGCGAAGGGGGCGTTGCTGGCGTGGTCGTTGGCCGCGCTGATCGTGCATCTTGGGCTGACCGCGTTGTTCGGGCCTCGGGATCCTGATCCCTATCAGCAGGCGCCGTATCAGCAGGAGTCCTACGGGGCGCCGCCGGCGTAGTTTTTCTCGCCCCCGCCGCCCCTACCCGTCCCATCCCTGGGGGCTGCGCCCCCAGACCCCCGCTTCGGCCCTGAACGGGCCTCGTCCTCAAACGCCGGACGGGCTGAGATGCCTGGCCAGCGCTGAAAGAACACCTACGCCGGGCGCCTGCCGTGGTTTGCTCGGTGCTTCCTGATCCGCCATTTGCGTTTCCGGGTTTTCTTCGACATGTCTCTCGTACTTAACCGAGTACGGGAGGCTCGTCGAGGGGTTACGCACGGCCGATCGGGGCCAGGGTTGCTTTCGTCAAGGCCGCCAGGTCGGTGGGGGAGAGTTCTACCTCCAGGCCTCTGCGGCCCGCCGAGACGCAGATCGTGGCGTGGGTGGAGGCTGAGGCGTCGATCACTGTGGGGAGTTGTTTGCGCTGGCCCAGGGGGCTGATTCCCCCTCGGACGTAGCCTGTCGTGCGTTCTGCCAGGGTGGGGTCCGCCATGGACGCTCGTTTGCCGCCCACCGCCGTTGCCAGGGCCTTCAGGTCCAGCTGGCCCGCCACCGGGACCACCGCCACCGTCAGGGCGCCGTCCACTTCCGCCAGGAGGGTCTTGAAGACTCGGGCCGGGGAGACGCCCGTCGCCTCGGCCGCCTCCTCGCCGTAGGACGGGTGGGAGGGGTCGTGGTCGTAGGCGTGGATCGTGTACGCGACGCCTGCGGCCGTCAGCGCCACCGTTGCAGGGGTGCCGCCCTGTTGCTGCTTCTTTGACTTCTTCGCCATCTCAGGTCTTCCGCGATACGTCAGTTGAGGCTCGTCGGGCCCCGCGTCAGGTCCGACGCCGGCAGTGACGGCAGGTTACGGATGATCGCCGTCTCGGCGCGAAGGAGTTTGAGTTCGTCGCGGAGGCGGGAGGCCGTGTCCGGGGCCTGGAGGAGGCGTTGCTTGGCCGGGGTGTCCAGCATCATCGCCGCTGCCACCAGGTAGGAGACCACCGCCGGGTCGTCCGGCAGTTCCGCACCTGTGGTCAGCGATCGCTCCCGTGCTCCCGCCAGGCGCTTCTGGTACTGGCGGAAGGCGCGGAGGACGCCCTCGGCCAGTGCGCCCGCCTCGTCTCCCGGGGCCTCCGGCAGCTCCTCCAGTTCCGCCGTCAGGAACTGGCCCGAGGTGTCCACCGAGACCAGGCGCACCCTCGTCGTTCCCGTCGCCAGTACCTCGAACGTGCCGTCCGCCCGCTCGCGGATCGTCGCCGCGTCCGCGATGCAGCCCACCCCGTGGAACGCCTTGAGCGGCTCCGTGCCGAACCCGGCCGCCGGCCCGCGCTCGGGCACGGACGTCTGGTCCGGCATGCCCGGGGCGCTCGTCGCCACCTCGTGGCCGTCGCGGATCGCCACGACGGCGAACCGGCGTGGTTCGTCCTCGGGGGTCTTCAGCAGTTCGCGCATCATGGCGCGGTAGCGCTCCTCGAAGATGTTCAGAGGAAGCACGAGCCCCGGGAACAGAACGGTGTTCAGGGGGAAGAGCGGAAGCCGGACGGTGGTCACGGTGCGAGAGCCTAATGGTCGCCGGAGCTCGCGCGTCCGCCGCGCCCACTCCGTGGATGCCGGGAGCCCCCCAGCGGCAGCTCCGAGGCCACCGCGAGCCGGATGCCGTCGCGTACCTCCAGGAACTGGCCGAGCGGGTCGTCCGAGACCCTGTCCCAGGGGAAGGACGTCGCGTACGGGCCGATCAGGCGCAGCTGTTCCAACGCGTCCTTCCAGCGGTCCAGGCGTACCAGGACGTAGGTCAGCAGGTTGCGGACCTCGGCCGGCCACGGGTCGGCGGGCGCGTATGCCGATGACAGCTCTATCGCCCGGTCGGCCGCCGCCTCCGCCCGCTCCCGCAGCAACGCCGTCGTGCCGCCGTCCCCGGCCAGGTAGGCGAAGGCCGCACGGACCGGGAGTGCCTGGACCAGTGAGCCGGGAAGCGTGTCCTCCGCCGCGCGCTCGGCGAAGTCGAAGCACTCGCGGTGCGAGCCGTACCAGGCCGCCGAGAAGTACTTCACGGCGGCGACGTGGCAGCCGTAGTGGTGCGGGGAGCGGCGCACCGCCTCCGCCCACAGCTGTTCGAACTCCGTGTGGCCCGCGTTCGTGCCGCGCGCGTGGTCCAGCGCGAGCCGCCACGGCACCGGGTCGCGCGGGTCGCCCTCGGCCGCCGCCGCGATCAGCGGGCCGACCTCGCGCAGCAGCTCGGACCGGGCCGGCGAGTCCCAGTTGCGGTGCACGGCCAGCTGGGCCTTGACCAGTAGCGTGTCCGGGTCGTGCGGGGCGGCGGCGCACCAGTCCTCGAACCACTCGGCGCGGGAGCGGGCGAAGGCGGCGAGCCGGGTCGCGTAGCGGTCGCGGTTCTCCCACTCGGCGGCCTCGCGGGTGGTGGCCAGCAGCTTGGCGGCGGGCTCGTACTCGCCCCGCCCGGCCGCCACCAGCACGGGTGCCAGGCGGTCGTCGGGCGCGTCGAGCAGTACCTCGTCGTCGGCGGGGAGCCCGGCGGCGAGGCGCGAGGCGTGGGTCGCCATCCGTGCCGTACGGATGAACGCGCGCAGCAGAGCCATGGTGGGCCTCCTTTGCGCCTAAACCGGCGCCGCTCTCGCGGTCCTGGTTGCTCGCCGTCGTGGTTGCTCAATTGATGGTTGCGGTGAGGAGACGGCTGACAAGCGGCGATGGTTGTGGACTCAGACGGGTCAGTTTCTGCGCAGCAGCCTCGTCGCCCCCGCCGCCACCGTCGTCGCCAGGATCCAGCCCAGCAGGATGATCACCGCGGCCAGCCACTGCCAGCCGCCGCGCAGCCGCCAGAAGCCGACCTGGCCCAGATCGATGACCGGGAGCAGCAGGTCCAGGGCGAACAGGGCCGGGTCCCACGGCGGATGCTCGTCGCCCTTGATCGGCGGATGGTCGGCGTGCGCGAAGGCGAAGGAGCTCGCCGCCCACAGCACCGCCATCCACACCGCGGCGCGGCCCGGCCGGTAGCCGTAGGCGACCGTCCAGTCCTGGACGTATCCCCAGAGCTTCGCCGCCAGCGGCAGGCTCTCGCGTCGGCGGCGCTGCTTGGCGAGCAGCACCTCGCGGGCGTCCTCGTCCTCACCGCTGTTGCGCAGCACCGCCGCGAGCCGCTCGTACGGCTCCGGGTTGTACTCCGGGGTCGCCGCCGCCACCCACTCCAGGCGTTCGGCCAGCGGGAACGGGCCCTGCGGCACGAGGTTCTCGTACGCGAAACCGCCCATGTGCAGATTGCCCGGCCCCGGCCAGCTGCCCGCCCCGTCGATCAGGTTGACGATCCGCGCACCCGACAGCACCACCTTGCCGCGCTGAGGCTTCTCGCTGAGGAAGCGCAGCTCGGGTGTCTGGATCCGGCGCAGGGACAACTCCTGCTCGTCGGTGAAGGTGAACCGGGCCCGCGCCAGGTCGACCGAGTCCCCGAACCGCCCGTCGTCCAGGCGCACTCCGCCCCCGCACTCGAACCGCTGGATCCGTGTTCCGCGTGCCGGTGTCGTGCCGCTGGTCCAGCGCGGATTCCCGACGCCCGCCGGGGTCAGGTACAGCGTCCGCCCCACGGTCAGCTGGGGTGCGTTCAGCGCGAGCCGCGTGTACGGGTTGGCCAGCCGCGCGCCCCGCAGGCTCAGCGAGACGCCGATGGTGGCGCTGCGCAGGCTCAGCTCGCCGTGCGACTCCAGCAGCTCGGCCTGCAGATCCTGTCCTACGGTCACGCCGTCCCCGGCGATCGAGCGGCCGGTGCGGTCGCGGTACACGATCGCCTGGTTGAGCAGCAGATCCGTACCGATGTGCGCGTCGGTCAGCCGCACCCCGTTGTGGAAGCGGCAGCGGGGGAGGTGCAGGTCGCCCTCGGTGTGCACCCGGGCCGCCTCAAGCCGTGGGATCGAGCAGTCCACGAACCGTACGGTCGTGAAGCGGGCCTCCGGCAGCAGGACCTCCTGCTCGAAACGGCAGCCCCGCAGTTCGACGTACGGCGTGACCGTGCCGCCCGCGAGGTCCAGGCTGCCGCTGATCTGCACCCCGGTGAGTTTGAGTGACGCGACACGGCCCGCGAGCGCGGGCGGTCCGTCGAGGAGCAGCCAGCACACGATGCGGGCCCGGACGGTCCGCCCGGGTCCCCAGGGGTGCCCGCCGTGCGGATCGTCGACGACCGTGTCGCCGCTGCTCAGGTCGTACACGCTGCCGTTGCGGAAGGCCTGCCACATGCCTGCCTCGGCGGCGGTGAGATCGTCCGGCAGGTCTCCGGCGCGGATGCCGGCACCCTCGGTCACCAGTCTTCCTTCCTCCCCGGTAGTGGTTTCGTGCAACTGTTCATGCCCGGTGCGTGACGCCCCGAACGCTAGACGTGCTGTGCCTTGTGGGGGGACACCCCCCACACCCCCCTGATCTTCCGGGTTGCGTATCAGCCACTGGAATGCCTGAACGACGCGCGACAGGCGTCTGAGAGAATTGGCCCCGTGATCTCCCGAATCGATCTGCGCGGCGACGCCCTTCCCGAGGGACCCGCCCTGCGCGACCTGCTGCCCCGAGCCGACTTCGACGTTCAGGCCGCCCTGGAGAAGGTGCGTCCGATCTGCGAGGCCGTGCATCATCGGGGCGACGCGGCGCTGATCGACTTCGCCGAGAAGTTCGACGGGGTGCGGCTGGAATCCGTACGGGTGCCGGTGCAGGCGATCGCGGACGCACTGGAAGCCCTCGACCCGGCCGTGCGCGCGGCCCTTGAGGAGTCCATCCGGCGCGCCCGTCTCGTCCACCGCGAGCAGCGCCGGACCACCCACACCACCCAGGTCGTTCCCGGCGGCTCGGTCACCGAGAAATGGGTGCCGGTCGACCGGGTCGGGCTCTACGCGCCCGGCGGGCGGTCCGTCTACCCGTCCTCCGTGATCATGAACGTGGTGCCCGCGCAGGAGGCCGGCGTCGAGTCGATCGCCCTCGCCTCCCCGGCGCAGGCCGAGTTCGACGGGCTCCCGCACCCGACGATCCTCGCCGCGTGCGCGCTGCTCGGCGTCGACGAGGTGTACGCGGCGGGTGGCGCCACCGCCGTCGCGATGTTCGCGTACGGCACCGAGTCCTGCCCGCCCGCCAACATGGTCACAGGGCCCGGCAACATCTGGGTCGCCGCCGCCAAGCGCTACTTCACCGGCAAGATCGGCATCGACGCCGAGGCCGGCCCGACCGAGATCGCGGTCCTCGCCGACGACACCGCCGACCCGGTGCACGTCGCCTCCGACCTGATCAGCCAGGCCGAGCACGACCCGCTCGCGGCCGCCGTCCTCGTCACGGACTCCGTGGCCCTCGCGGACGCGGTCGAGAAGGAGCTGGAGCCCCAGGTCGCGGCCACCAAGCACGTCGAGGACCGGATCCGCCCGGCCCTCGCAGGGCGGCAGTCCGCGATCGTCCTCGTCGACGGCATCGACGAGGGCCTGCGGGTCGTCGACGCGTACGGGGCCGAGCACCTGGAGATCCAGACCGCCGACGCCGCTGCCGTGGCCGATCGGGTCCGCAACGCGGGCGCGATCTTCATCGGGCCCTGGGCGCCGGTCTCGCTCGGCGACTACGCCGCCGGGTCCAACCACGTCCTGCCTACCGGCGGTTGCGCCTGCCACTCCTCCGGGCTGTCCGTCCAGTCCTTCCTGCGCGGCATCCACATCGTCGACTACACGAAGGACGCGCTGGCGGACGTAGCGCATCACGTGGTGACGCTGGCGGAGGCGGAGGATCTGCCCGCGCACGGCGCGGCGATCAAGGCTCGTTTTGGCGGAGCCGAACAGTGGACACGTGGTTGGAAGGTACCCGGCAAGTGACTTTCGGAATTGACGACCTCCCCGTACGGGACGAGCTGCGCGGCAAGTCCCCCTATGGCGCGCCCCAACTCGACGTCCCCGTACGGCTGAACACCAACGAGAACCCCTACCCGCTGCCCGAGCCGCTCGTCGAGCGGATCGCCGAGCGGGTGCGCGAGGCGGCCCGGAACCTCAACCGCTACCCGGACCGGGACGCGGTCGAGCTGCGCACGGAACTTGCCAAGTACCTGACGAAGACCGGCAAGTACCCGGTCGGCCTCGCGAACGTCTGGGCCGCCAACGGCTCCAACGAGGTCCTTCAGCAGTTGCTCCAGACCTTCGGCGGACCGGGCCGTACGGCGATCGGCTTCGAGCCGTCGTACTCGATGCACGCGCTCATCGCGCGGGGCACGGGGACGGGCTGGATCTCCGGGCCCCGGAACGAGGACTTCACGATCGATCTCGCGGCGGCCGAGCAGGCCATCGCCGAGAACCGGCCGGACGTCGTCTTCATCACCACCCCCAACAACCCCACGGGTACCGCGGTCCCGCCCGAGACGGTCCTCGCGCTGTACGAGGCCGCGCAGGCGGCGAAGGCTGCGACTGCCGGGGCGATCGTCGTCGTCGACGAGGCGTACATCGAGTTCAGCCACGGCGACTCGCTGCTGCCGCTGCTCGAACGTCGGCCGAATCTCGTCGTCTCGCGGACGATGTCGAAGGCCTTCGGGGCGGCGGGGCTCCGCCTCGGCTATCTCGCCGCGCACCCGGCCGTCGTCGACGCCGTCCAGCTCGTACGGCTGCCGTACCACCTGTCGGCCGTCACCCAGGCGACCGCGCTGGCCGCCCTGGAGCACACCGACACGCTGCTGAAGTACGTCGAGCAGCTGAAGGCGGAGCGGGACCGGCTGGTCGGCGAGCTGCTCGCGATCGGCTACGAGGTGACCGCGTCGGACGCGAACTTCGTGCAGTTCGGGCGGTTCGACGATGCCCACGAGGTGTGGCAGCGGATCCTCGACCGGGGCGTCCTGGTCCGGGACAACGGCGTACCGGGGTGGCTGCGGGTCACCGCCGGAACCCCGGCCGAAAACGACGCGTTCCTCGACGCGGTACGTGAACTGAAGAAGGAGCAGAGCGCATGAGCCGCGTTGGACGTGTGGAGCGGGTGACCAAGGAGACCTCGGTCCTCGTCGAGATCGACCTCGACGGGACCGGCAAGGTCGATGTGTCGACAGGCGTCGGCTTCTACGACCACATGCTCGACCAGCTCGGCCGGCACGGTCTGTTCGACCTCACCGTGAAGACCGAGGGCGACCTGCACATCGACTCGCACCACACCATCGAGGACTCCGCCCTCGCGCTCGGCGCCGCCTTCAAGCAGGCGCTCGGCGACAAGGTGGGTATTTATCGATTCGGCAACTGCACGGTCCCGCTGGACGAGTCCCTCGCCCAGGTGACCGTCGACCTGTCCGGCCGCCCGTACCTCGTGCACAGCGAGCCCGAGAACATGGCGCCGATGATCGGCGAGTACGACACGACGATGACCCGGCACATCCTGGAGTCCTTCGTCGCCCAGGCCCAGATCGCGCTGCACGTGCACGTGCCGTACGGTCGGAATGCCCACCACATCGTGGAGTGCCAGTTCAAGGCGCTCGCGCGGGCCCTGCGGTACGCGAGCGAGTTCGACCCGCGCGCGGCCGGCATCCTTCCCTCCACGAAGGGTGCGCTCTAGCCATGAACGGTCTCAACACGATCCTGATCGTCGTCGGCCTCTTCCTGGCCGGCGGGGTCTACTCCTTCATCAAGCAGGAGATGCCCAAGAGCCTCATCGTGCTCCTCTCGATCGGCGCCGCGATGTGTCTCGTCGCGGGCATCCTGAGGCTGGAGGTGTGGAATTGAGTGCCGCAAAGAGTGTCGTCGTCTTCGACTACGGCTTCGGCAACGTCCGCTCCGCCGAGCGTGCCCTCGCGCGCGCGGGTGCCGACGTCGAGATAACGCGTGACTTCGACAAGGCCATGAACGCCGACGGGCTGCTCGTCCCCGGTGTCGGTGCCTTCGCCGCCTGTATGAAGGGCCTGAAGGACGCCCGCGGCGACTGGATCGTCGGCCGCCGGCTGGCCGGCGGGCGCCCGGTCATGGGCATCTGCGTCGGCATGCAGATCCTCTTCGCGCGCGGCATCGAGCACGGCGTCGAGACCGACGGCCTCGACGAGTGGCCCGGCTCGGTCGAGCCGCTCCAGGCCGACATCGTGCCGCACATGGGCTGGAACACCGTGGAAGCACCGGCGGGCTCACAGCTCTTCGCCGGCCTGGACGCGGACGCGCGCTTCTACTTCGTGCACTCCTACGCCGTCCACGACTGGTCCCTGGAAGTCGCGAACCCGGCGATGCGCGCCCCTCTGGTCACCTGGTCGACGCACGGCAAGCCCTTCGTGGCCGCCGTGGAGAACGGCGCCCTGTGGGCCACGCAGTTCCACCCCGAGAAGTCCGGCGACGCCGGCGCCCAGCTCCTCACCAACTGGATCGGAACACTGTGAGCAAGCTCGAACTCCTCCCCGCCGTCGACGTCCGCGACGGCCAGGCCGTCCGCCTCGTACACGGCGAGTCCGGGAGCGAGACCTCCTACGGCTCCCCTCTGGAGGCCGCCCTCGCCTGGCAGCGGTCCGGCGCCGAGTGGCTGCACCTCGTCGACCTGGACGCCGCGTTCGGGACCGGCGACAACCGCGCGCTGATCGCCGAGGTCGCGGGCGCGATGGACATCAAGGTCGAGCTGTCCGGCGGCATCCGGGACGACGCCTCCCTCGCCGCCGCCCTGGCCACCGGCTGCACCCGGGTGAATCTGGGCACGGCCGCCCTGGAGACCCCGGAGTGGGTAGCCAAGGTCATCGCCGAGTTCGGCGACAAGATCGCGGTCGGTCTCGACGTACGCGGTACGACCCTGCGCGGACGGGGCTGGACCCGCGACGGCGGCGACCTCTACGAGACGCTGGAGCGCCTCAACTCCGAGGGCTGCGCGCGTTATGTGGTGACGGACATCGCGAAGGACGGCACGCTCCAGGGCCCGAACCTGGAGCTGCTGAAGAACGTCTGCGCGGCCACCGACCGGCCCGTCGTGGCCTCCGGTGGCGTGTCGTCGCTGGACGACCTGCGGGCCATCGCGGAGCTGGTACCCCTCGGTGTCGAGGGCTCGATCGTCGGGAAGGCCCTCTACGCGAAGGCGTTCACTTTGGAAGAAGCACTGGAGGCTGTGTCTTCATGACGTCCGATGCCGTGCGGCGCGTGCAGAGCGGGAGTCCCTGGGAAGAGTCCTTCGGTTTCGCACGTGCCGTCGCGGCGGGCGACCGCGTCCTGGTGGCGGGCACGACGTCCTTCAAGGGCAGCGTGCTCTACGGGGAGGGCGACCCCTACACACAGGCCAGGACGGCCTTCGGCACCGCTCTGGACGCGCTCGGCGAGTTCGGGCTCGGCGTCGACGCCGTGATCCGTACGCGGATGTATCTGACCCATGCGCGGGACGTGGACGACGTCGGCCGCGCGCACAGGGAGCTTTTCGACGCGGTGCGCCCGGTCTCGACCCTGGTGGTCGTGGAGGGCTTCGTCGATCCGCGCATCCTGGTCGAAGTGGAACTGGAAGCCTTCAGAGGCTGAAGCAGCCAGAGGCTATAGGCATACAGAGGAGCCGTGGATTCATGACCCTGGCGGTCCGAGTCATCCCCTGCCTGGACGTGGACAACGGCCGGGTCGTCAAGGGCGTCAACTTCCAGAACCTGCGCGACGCGGGCGACCCCGTCGAGATGGCGAAGGTGTACGACGCCGAGGGCGCCGACGAGCTGACGTTCCTGGACATCACCGCGTCGTCGGGCAACCGCGAGACGACGTACGACGTGGTGCGCCGCACCGCCGAGCAGGTGTTCATCCCGCTGACGGTCGGCGGCGGAGTACGCACAGCCGAGGACGTCGACAAGCTGCTGCGGGCCGGCGCCGACAAGGTGGGCGTCAACACCGCCGCCATCGCCCGTCCCGACCTGATCCGTGAGATCGCGGAGCGGTTCGGGCGGCAGGTCTTGGTGCTGTCCGTGGACGCGCGGCGGACGCCGTCCGGGACCTTCGAGGTGACGACCCACGGCGGCCGCAAGGGCACCGGCATCGACGCGATCGAGTGGGCGCACCGGGCCGCCGAGCTGGGCGCGGGGGAGATCCTGCTCAACTCGATGGACGCGGACGGTACGAAGGACGGCTACGACCTGGAGATGATCGCGGCCGTACGCAAGCACGTGACAGTCCCGGTGATCGCGTCGGGCGGCGCGGGCAAGCTCGCGGACTTCCCGCCGGCCGTGGCGGCGGGCGCGGACGCGGTGCTGGCGGCGTCCGTCTTCCACTTCGGCGATCTGCGGATCGGAGAGGTGAAGGACGCGCTGCGGGCGGCGGGGCATCCGGTGCGGTGACGCTGCGCTTGGCTTGAGCCCCGGTTGCCTGATGGCGGCCGGGGCTTTCTGTCGGGTAGATGAGAAAGAGAACTTGCGCAAAATATGTTGTGCAATTTTTCTTTCGTACCTACGGTAGGGGCATGGCAAGCAAGGAGAACCGTCGGATCACGGACTTGGGCACGCTCAAGGCTCTCGCCCATCCGCTGCGCATGAGGCTCTACCGGCTGCTGTTCGTCGCCGAGGTGGCGACGGCCTCCCAGCTCGCCGAGCAGGTCGACGAGGCCGTCTCCCTGGTCAGCTACCACCTGCGCAAGCTCGCCGACCACGGACTGATCGAGGAGGCGGAGCCGCAGAGCGGGGACGGGCGCGAGCGCTGGTGGCGTCCCGCCTCGGAGGGCGTCAGCGTCCGCGACGAGGACTTCCAGGACGCCCCGGAGAAGGTGGCGGCACACCTGGCGGCATCCCGGCTCTTCCAGGAGCAGCGCTCCGAGATGTACCGCACCTACCTCGACGAGCGCGCCCACTGGGGGCGGGAGTGGAACGAGGCCGCGCACGACTCGGAGTCGCTGCTCCGCCTGACGGCCGCCGAGCTGGCGGAGCTGAAGAAGGAAGTGCACGACGTGCTCAAGAAGTACGACGAGCAGGGGCGCGCCCGTGAGGCCGCCGGCGAGACCGAAGGGCGCGAGAACGTCGCGCTGCACCTGTACGGCTTCCCCTTCCGTGTCTGAGAGGACATCCTTCGTGCCCGCCACGCTCATAGCCGCGGCCGCCGGTACCGACCGGCCGGCCCACCGCGACGGCAACGTCCTGCGCTGGCTCGCCGCCTACACCAGCTCGATGGTCGGCGACAACGTGTACTACATCGCCCTGTCCTGGGCCGCCGTACAGGCCGGGACGCCATCGCAGGCCGGAGTGGTCATGGCGGTGAGCGCCGTGCCGCGGGCGCTGCTGATGCTCGGCGGGGGAGTGATCGCCGACCGGCTCGGGCCGCGCAAGGTCGTCGTCGGCAGCGACGCGGTGCGCTGCGCGGCCGTGCTCGCGGTGGCCGCGCTGCTGTTCCTCACCAGCCCCGGCCTGTGGCCGCTGGCCCTGCTCGCCCTGGTCTTCGGCACCGTCGACGCCGTGTTCATGCCGGCCGTGGGAGCCCTCCCCGCGCGCGTGACGAGCCGCGACCAGCTCGCGCGCGTGCAGGGCATGAGGGGCCTGGGGATCCGGTTCGCGAGTGTCGTCGGCGGCCCGCTCGGCGGGCTCGGGGTGGCGGTCGGCGGGGCCGCGGCCGCGTTCGGGCTTGCAGGGCTGCTGATCGCGGTGTCGGTGCCGCTGCTGATGTCCGTACGGATGCGGGAGCTGTCCGCCGACGACAAGGCGGCCGCTCAGGGCGGTACCGCCTGGCGCGATCTGGTGGCCGGGCTGCGCTACATCCGCCGCCACCGCGTCCTGGCCCCCCTGATGCTGACCATCGCCCTCGGCGACCTCGGCTTCGTCGGCCCGCTCAACGTGGGCCTCACCCTGCTCGCCGACGAGCGCGGCTGGGGTGCCGCCGGGATGGGCTGGATCCTCTCCGGGTTCGGCATCGGCGCGGGTGCCGCGTCCCTGCTGCTGACCGTGCGCGGGCGCCTGCCGCACGCCGGGCAGGTCGCGGCGTACGCGATCATCTCGGGGGCGGTCGCGATCGGCTCGCTCGCCTACGCCCGGAACGTCGGCACGGCCGTCGTCGTGGCCCTGTTCATCGGGCTGCTCGCCGGGCTCAGCGGCGCGATGTGCGGCGCCCTGCTGCAGACCCAGGCCGACCCCGCCTACCTGGGCCGCGTCACCGCCGTCTCCAGCCTGGTCAGCCTCGGATTCGCGCCGCTGAGCATGCCGCTGGCCGCCGCCGCGATCGGCGCCTGGGGCACCGGTCCGGTCTTCGTCGTCAGCGCGGCGGTCTGCGCGCTCGGCGGGGTCGTCGCCCTGTGCGTCAGGGACCTCCGCCGCGCCGAGCTGCCCCGCTGAGGGCTCCGCCGGAAGAGCCGGTTCCGCTCAGATGCCCAGCTGCTTCGACCCGTGCAGCTTGGTGATCGCGTCCTCGTCGCCGTCCAGCTCGACCTTGGCCGCGCTCTGCCGGCCGTACGCGAACAGCAGCAGCTCGGACGGCTCGCCGGTCACCGTCACGACCGGCGTGCCCCGGTTCGCGACCGCCGTACGGCCGTCCGGGCGGCGCAGCACCAGGCCCGTCGGCACGCTCCGGCCCATCATCCGGGCGGTGCGCTCAAGGCGGGTCCACAGGGCGTCCTGGAAGACCGTGTCGAGCTCGCGCGGCGTCCACTCGGGCTGGGCGCGGCGGACGTCCTCGGTGTGGACGTAGAACTCGATCGTGTTCGACGCCTCGTCGATCTGCTTGAGGGAGAAGGGCGAGAAGCGCGGCGGGCCGGTACGGATGAGCTGGATCAGCTCCTCGTACGGCTTGTCGCCGAACTCCTCCATCACCCGGTCCAGGCGGGACGCGAGCTGCTTGATCAGGATGCCGCCGGCGGCATCGGGGCGGCGCTCGCGCACCACCACGTGCGCGGCGAGGTCACGGGTCTGCCAGCCCTCGCAGAGAGTGGGGGCGTCCGGGCCCTCGGTCTCCAAGAGGTCGGCCAGGAGGAGTCGTTCACGCTTGGCGAAAGTCGACATGCAGTCAGCCTACGACCGTCCCACAAGTCCGCCCAATGGACAGAGCATCTGGACTGTCAGTGGGGCGCGGCACAATGGGCCCCATGACCAGCACGCCTCCGCCCAACAACCTCGACCCGGAGATCGCCGCGCGCCTCAAGCGCGGTGCCGACGGGCTCGTCCCCGCGATCGCCCAGCAGTACGACACCGGTGAGGTGCTCATGCTCGGCTGGATGGATGACGAGGCACTGCACCGCACCCTGACGACCGGCCGCTGCACGTACTGGTCGCGCAGCCGCCAGGAGTACTGGGTGAAGGGCGACACCTCCGGCCACTTCCAGTGGGTCAAGTCCGTCGCCCTCGACTGCGACGCCGACACCGTGCTGGTCAAGGTCGACCAGGTGGGCGCCGCCTGCCACACCGGCGCGCGCACCTGTTTCGACGTGGATGTGCTGCTCAAGGACGCCGATTCCGGCGTACGGGCGCAGGATCAGTAGGGTCACCAGCCATGGACCTCGAGACCTTCCGCAAGCTCGCCACCGACCGGCGCGTCATCCCGGTCACGCGCAAGCTCCTCGCCGACGGCGACACCCCGGTCGCGCTCTACCGCAAGCTCGCCGCCGAGCGCCCCGGCACCTTCCTGCTGGAGTCCGCGGAGAACGGCCGCTCCTGGTCCCGGTACTCCTTCGTGGGTGTCCGCAGCGACGCCACGCTGACCGCGCGCGACGGCCAGGCCCACTGGCAGGGCGCCCCGCCCGTCGGCGTCCCCGTCGACGGTGACCCCCTCGCCGCCCTGCGCGCCACCATCGAGGCCCTCCACACCCCGCACCAGGAGGGCATGCCGCCCTTCACCGGCGGCATGGTCGGCTACCTCGGCTACGACATCGTGCGCCGCCTGGAGAAGATCGGCCCCGGCGAGCGGGACGACCTCAAGCTGCCCGAGCTGACCATGCTGCTCACCAGCGACCTCGCGGTCATGGACCACTGGCAGGGCTCGGTCCTGCTGATCGCCAACGCGATCAACCACAACGACCTCGACACCGGTGTCGACGAGGCCTACGCCGACGCCGTGGCCCGCCTCGACGCCATGGAGGCCGACCTCTCCCGCGCGGTGGCCCAGCCGCCCGCCCAGCTCCCGCCCTCCGAACTCCCCGAGTACACGGCCCTGTGGGGCGGCCCCGACTTCCAGGTAGCCGTCGAGGACATCAAGGAGCGCATCCGGGCCGGCGAGGCCTTCCAGGTGGTCCCCTCCCAGCGCTTCGAAACACCGTGCACGGCAAGCGCGTTGGACGTGTACCGGGTGCTGCGGGCGACCAACCCGTCGCCGTACATGTACCTGTTCCGCTTCGACGGATTCGACGTCGTCGGCTCGTCCCCCGAGGCCCTCGTCAAGGTCGAGGACGGACAGGCGATGGTCCACCCCATCGCCGGCACCCGGCACCGCGGCGCGACCCCGCAGGAGGACCAGGCCCTCGCCGACGAGCTGCTCGCCGACCCCAAGGAGCGCGCCGAGCACCTCATGCTCGTCGACCTGGGACGCAACGACCTGGGACGCGTCTGCGAGCCCGGCTCGGTCGAGGTCGTCGACTTCATGTCCATCGAGCGCTACTCGCACGTCATGCACATCGTCTCGACGGTGACCGGCCGAGTCGCGGCGGGCCGCACCGCCTTCGACGTCCTGACGGCCTGCTTCCCGGCCGGCACGCTCTCCGGCGCGCCCAAGCCCCGCGCGATGCAGATCATCGACGAACTGGAGCCGTCCAGGCGGGGGTTGTACGGCGGCTGCGTCGGCTACCTCGACTTCGCGGGCGACTCCGACACCGCCATCGCCATCCGCACGGCCCTGCTCCGGGACGGCACCGCGTACGTCCAGGCGGGCGCCGGCATCGTCGCCGACTCGGACCCGGTCGCCGAGGACAACGAGTGCCGCAACAAGGCGGCGGCGGTGCTGCGCGCGGTCCACACGGCGAACAGACTCGGACAGTAGGGGCTAGTAGGACGCACTGGGACGCTTCTCACTGAACCCCGGGTGACGGTTCGCCCGGGGTTCAGGCGATAGTGGGGTACGTGACTGCTGTTCCTCACCCCCGTTCCGAAGCCGCAGGACCCGCCCGGGCCGGCCGCCGCAGCCTCGCCGTCGCCCTGCTGGCCGGTGCGCTCGGCGCGGCCGTCGTGCTGCTGGCCACCCGCCAGGAGTGGTCGCGGGGCACCGCGACGGTGGCCGGCGGCGACCTCCCGCTGACCGTCACGGGCAGCGACGTCACGGGCGTGCCGGCAGCGCTCGCCATAGTGGGCCTCGCCGCACTCGTCGCCGTCTTCGCCGTCCGCCGCTTCGGCCGGGTCTTCGTCGCAGCCCTGCTCACCCTCTCCGGCGCCGGATCGGTCGCAGCGGCCCTGCTCGGCGCCTCCGACAGCTCCGCGCTCGACGAGCTGGCCGCCCAGGCCAGCGGCGACACCTCCGCCACCGTCGAGGCGTTCAGCCACACGGCCTGGCCCTACGTCACCGCCGTCGGCGGCGCGCTGATCCTGATCGCCGGCCTGCTCGCGCTGCGCTACGCACCCCTGTGGCCGGCGATGTCCGGCCGTTACGAGCGCAACGGGGCCCCCCGGCCCCGTAAGGCGACGGTCGTCGACCCCGACCGGCCCGAGGACGTCTGGAAGGCGCTCGACCGCGGCGAGGACCCCACCGGGGCCTGACCGCACCACGCAGGGTGACCCCCGATCACGCCGTACGCGCGCGTGCGGAACAATGGACGCGGAGCGTCCGGCTCACACAGGCACACAGCAACAACGAGGAGCAAGTCATGGCGGGCAACAGCCACGGTCACACCCCGGCCGCCTGGACGGGATCCATCATCGTCCTCATCGGATTCTGCGTCTCGGGCGCCTTCATGGTGCTGGCCAACGTGCCGGGCTTCTGGGCGGGCATGGCGATCGCGGTCCTCGGCGGTGTCGTCGGCCTGATCATGCGCTCGATGGGCCTGGGGCAGCCCAAGGACCAGCCCAAGGCGATCAAGATGGTCGAGACGGCCGGCGCCGACGTCTGATTCCAGCCTTCATTCCAGCCTTCTGAGGGGCGGCCGGCGCGATGCCGGGCCGCCCCTCAGGCGCGTGTGCGGTCCGCACGGGGCACAATGCGAGGCGTGAACGCCGACACTCAGCGCCTCTCCCGCGCCTCCCTGCCGGGCCGCCTGGCCGTCCCCGCGGGCATGCTCGCGGCCGTCGTCGGGGCGTTCGCGTACGTCGGGACCGTGGACCCCAACGAGCCCGGTCACTACCCCGTCTGCCCCCTGCTGCGCTACACCGGCGTCTACTGCCCGGGCTGCGGCGGACTGCGCAGCGCGCACGCCGTCGTCCACGGGGACTTCCTGGCGGCGTTCCAGGACAACGCGCTGGCCGTACTGGGCTATCTGGCCTTCGCCGTGCTGTGGACTGTCTGGGTGGTCCGCGCGGCCCGCGGACGCCCCCTGCGGATCGAGCTCGGGCCGGTGCACCTGTGGAGCCTGGGCGCGTTGCTGCTGGTCTTCATGGTTGTCCGGAACCTGCCGTTCGGTGGCTGGCTGCATCCTTGATCAAATGGCGAACGTCCAGGTAATGGGACTGGCGTCAACCGGATGCGAGGCCTACGCCTTCCTCCGGATACCATCGAAGTGACCATCCGTTCCCGCTGGTCGCTGGAACTGTCAACCGTCTGGAAGGGGGCCTCTCGCGTGAGTGTGCTCGACGAGATCATCGACGGAGTCCGTGCCGACCTCGCGGAGCGGCAGGCGCGCGTCAGCCTCGACGAGCTCAAGGAACGCGCGGCGAAGGCTCCCGCGGCCAAGGACGGAATCGCCGCACTGCGGGGCGAAGGCGTCAAGGTCATCTGCGAGGTCAAGCGCTCCAGCCCCTCCAAGGGCGCGCTGGCCGCGATCGCCGACCCGGCCGGCCTGGCCGCGGACTACGAGGCGGGCGGCGCGGCCGTCATCTCCGTCCTCACCGAACAGCGCCGCTTCGGCGGCTCGCTCGCCGACCTGGAGGCGGTCCGCGCGCGCGTGGACATCCCGGTCCTCCGCAAGGACTTCATCGTCACGTCGTACCAGCTGTGGGAGGCCCGGGCGTACGGCGCCGACCTCGCGCTGCTGATCGTCGCCGCCCTCGACCAGCCCGCTCTGGAATCCCTGATCGAGCGCGCCGAGTCCATCGGCCTCACCCCGATCGTCGAGGTCCACGACGAGGACGAGGTCGACCGCGCGGTCGACGCGGGCGCCAAGGTGATCGGCGTCAACGCCCGCAACCTCAAGACCCTGGAGGTCGACCGCTCGACGTTCGAGCGACTCGCCCCCGAGATCCCCGCGCACATCGTCAAGATCGCCGAATCCGGCGTCCGCGGCCCCCACGACCTCATCGCCTACGCCAATGCCGGCGCCGACGCGGTCCTGGTCGGCGAGTCCCTGGTAACGGGCAAGGACCCGAAGACGGCAGTCGCCGACCTGGTGGCAGCGGGCGAACACCCGGCACTGCGACACGGCCGTAGCTGACGGCTGGGTAGAGTTGGCTCCGATGACGCTCACGACCGCCATGACGCCCATGGACCGCTACGCCCGCCTCGCGCGCGGCTGTCGGCCCCGTGGCTGCCGCGCGCCCGCGCGGCGGGTGCATGGAAGGCGCGTGCGTTACGTCATCGGAGACGAGCCGGGCCAAGTGAACGGCATGCGATGGCACCAGCCGACCTTTAGGGGCGCGGGGCTCTATTTGATTTGCGGCTACCGCCGCGTGGGCGCGACCAGCCACTGACGGCCGGCAGCCAACCAACAAATCCCCGCCCCCACGGCGCTCAGTGCACACAACAACTCACCGCACTCACCGTGAGGTATCGGCATGCCCAGCGAGTTCTTCATCCCCGACCCCGAGGGTCAAATCCCCAGCACCGAAGGCTACTTCGGCGCATTCGGCGGCAAGTTCATCCCGGAGGCCCTCGTCGCCGCCGTGGACGAGGTGGCCGTCGAGTACGACAAGGCCAAGCACGACCCGGAGTTCGCCCGAGAACTGGACGACCTCCTCGTCAACTACACCGGCAGGCCAAGCGCGTTCACCGAGGTCCCCCGTTTCGCCGCGGAAGCGGGCGGCGCACGCATCTTCCTCAAGCGCGAGGACCTGAACCACACCGGCTCCCACAAGATCAACAACGTGCTCGGTCAGGCCCTGCTCACCAAGCGCATGGGCAAGACCCGCGTCATCGCCGAGACCGGCGCCGGCCAGCACGGCGTCGCCACGGCCACCGCCTGCGCACTGTTCGGCCTCGAATGCACCATCTACATGGGCGAGATCGACACCCAGCGCCAGGCCCTCAACGTGGCCCGGATGCGCATGCTCGGCGCCGAGGTCATCGCCGTGAAGTCCGGCAGCCGCACCCTCAAGGACGCCATCAACGAGGCGTTCCGCGACTGGGTCGCCAACGTCGACCACACGCACTACCTCTTCGGCACCGTCGCGGGCCCGCACCCCTTCCCGGCCATGGTCCGCGACTTCCACCGCGTCATCGGCGTCGAGGCCCGCCGCCAGATCCTGGAGCGTGCCGGCCGTCTCCCCGACGCGGCCGTCGCCTGTGTCGGCGGCGGCTCCAACGCCATCGGCCTCTTCCACGCCTTCATCCCGGACGCGGACGTACGCCTCATCGGCTGCGAGCCCGCCGGACACGGCGTCGAGACCGGTGAGCACGCCGCCACGCTCACCGCCGGCGAGCCCGGCATCCTGCACGGGTCGCGGTCCTATGTCCTCCAGGACGAGGAGGGCCAGATCACCGAGCCCTACTCGATCTCGGCGGGCCTCGACTACCCCGGCATCGGACCCGAGCACTCCTACCTCAAGGACAGCGGCCGCGCCGAGTACCGCGCGGTCACCGACGACGAAGCCATGCAGGCTCTGCGTCTGCTGTCGCGGACCGAGGGCATCATCCCGGCCATCGAGAGCGCGCACGCGCTGGCCGGTGCCCTGGAGGTCGGCAAGGAACTCGGCAAGGACGGGCTGATCATCGTCAACCTGTCGGGCCGCGGCGACAAGGACATGGACACCGCCGCACGCTACTTCGGCTTGTACGACACGGACGCCGACGCCTCCGTCGCGGCCGACGCCGACAGCGCCATCGCGGAGATCGAGGGGGACGCCAAGTGAGCGGCAACATCCAGCTGTTGAGCGACACCCTCGCCGGCGCGAAGGCGGAGGGGCGGTCCGCGCTCATCGCGTATCTGCCGGCCGGGTTCCCGACCGTCGACGGCGGCATCGCGGCGATCAAGGCCGCCTTCGACGGCGGCGCGGACATCGTCGAGGTCGGACTGCCGCACAGCGACCCCGTCCTCGACGGCCCCGTCATCCAGACCGCCGACGACATCGCCCTGCGCGGCGGCGTGAAGATCGCCGACGTGATGCGGACGGTGCGCGAGACGTACGCGGCGACCGGGAAGCCCGTGCTCGTCATGACGTACTGGAATCCCATCGACCGCTACGGCGTCGAGCGCTTCACGGCCGAGCTGGCGGAGGCGGGCGGGGCCGGGTGCATCCTGCCCGACCTTCCCGTCCAGGAGTCGGCGCTGTGGAGGGAGCACGCCGAGAAGCACGGGCTCGCCACGGTCTTCGTGGTCGCGCCGAGCAGCAAGGACGAGCGGCTCGCCACGATCACCGGGGCGGGCAGCGGCTTCGTCTACGCCGCCTCCCTGATGGGCGTCACCGGCACCCGCGCGTCGGTCGGCGCGCAGGCCCAGGACCTGGTCCGGCGCACCCGGGCCACCGGCACCGACCTGCCGGTCTGCGTCGGGCTCGGTGTCTCCAACGCCGAGCAGGCCGCCGAGGTGGCCGGCTTCGCCGACGGCGTGATCGTCGGCTCGGCCTTCGTCAAGCGGATGCTGGACGCGCCGGACGACGCGGCCGGCGTCGAGGCCGTGCGGGCGCTCGCGGGCGACCTGGCGAAGGGCGTGCGCGGCACGCCGTAGCGGATCGTAAGCATGTAGTCATGCGGATATTTCGGTCACTCGAACGGGTGGACCTGGGGCCGGGGAGGCGCGCTGCGCCTCCCCGGTTCGTTCTGCGGGTGTGAGCGAGAAGAACCGTGAGGGAAAGCGCACCGCTCGTGAGCGGCTGGCGGTCGAGCGTGAGAAGCACAAGGCCGCGGAGAAGCGACGGCGTGCGCTGATCGTGGGCGCGAGCGTCGTGTGCGTGCTGGGGCTTGCCGCGGTGATCGGCGTCGTCGCCGCGAACGCCGGCAAGGACAGCGGCAGCGAGAAGTCGGGCCCGGTCGTCGCCCCCTCGGGGGCTCAGGGCAAGGACAGCCTCGCGATCCCGGTCGGCAAGGACGGCGCCAAGGCGACGCTCACGGTGTGGGAGGACTTCCGCTGCCCGGCCTGCCAGGCCTTCGAGACGACGTACCGCTCGACGATCCACGAGCTGACCGACGCCGGACAGCTCCGGGTGGACTACCACCTGGCGACGATCATCGACGGCAACCTCGGCGGCAGCGGCTCCCGGCACGCGGCCAACGCGGCGGCCTGCGCCCAGGACGCCGGAAAGTTCACGGCGTACCACGACGTGCTCTACGAGAACCAGCCCCAGGAGACCGACGACGCCTTCGCCAAGGACAGCAAGCTCATCGAGCTGGCGGGCAAGGTCGACGGCCTCGACACGGCCACGTTCCGCACCTGTGTCGAGCAGGGCACGCACAACAGCTGGGTCGAGAAGTCCAACGCGGCCTTCAAGAGCGGCGGCTTCACCGGCACCCCCACCGTGCTGCTCGACGGCAAGAACATCTACCAGGACCAGACGATGACGCCCGCGAAGCTGAAGCAGCTGGTGGAGGCCGCGAACAAGGCATGAGTGGCCTCCCGTTATGGACCCGTAGCCGGGCTGCCTTGTCCTGCGGGTGGCCCGGCAGGGTAGCGTCGACCCTGCCATGGAATTTGCCTACATCCCCAGCCCGTCGCGCGGAGTGCTGTATCTCGGCCCCATTCCGCTGCGCGGCTACGCGTTCTGCATCATCATCGGCGTCTTCGTCGCGGTCTGGCTCGGCAACAGGCGCTGGCTAGCCCGCGGCGGGCAGGCCGGCACGGTGGCCGACATCGCTGTCTGGGCGGTGCCGTTCGGCCTCGTCGGCGGCCGGCTCTACCACGTGATCACGGACTACGAGCTGTACTTCAGCGAGGGCCGTGACTGGGTGGACGCCTTCAAGGTGTGGGAGGGCGGCCTCGGCATCTGGGGCGCGATCGCGATCGGCGCGCTGGGCGCGTGGATCGGCTGCCGCCGCCGGGGCATCCCGCTGCCCGCCTGGGCCGACGCCGTCGCACCCGGTATCGCCCTCGCGCAGGCGATCGGGCGCTGGGGCAACTGGTTCAACCAGGAGCTGTACGGGCGGGAGACGGACCTGCCGTGGGCCCTGCACATCACGTCCTCGACGGACGGCCGGGTGCCGGGCTACTACCACCCGACGTTCCTCTACGAGTCCCTGTGGTGCATCGGCGTCGCCCTCCTGGTCATCTGGGCGGACCGCCGCTTCAAGCTCGGCCACGGCCGCGCCTTCGCGCTCTACGTCGCCGCGTACTGTGTCGGCCGCTTCTGGATCGAGTACCTGCGCGTCGACGACGCCCACCACTTCCTCGGCCTGCGGCTCAACAACTGGACCGCCATGGTCGTGTTCCTGCTCGCGGTGATCTACATCGTGCTGTCGGCGCGGAAGCGGCCGGGGCGCGAGGCGGTAGTCGAGCCGCTTGCCTCCGGCGGTGAAGCCGATGGTGAATCCGAGGCCGACGAAAAGTCCGAGGCCGAGGGCGAGGCTGACGCCGAGGGGAAGTCCGAGTCCGACGAGGACGTCGAGGCGGACTCCTCGGACGTGAAGAACGAGGCGGAGTCGGCGAAGAAGAGCTGACGGCCGGTCGTACGACGATGAGGGCGCCCCGAGTGGTCGGGGCGCCCTCAGCGCGTGTGGGCGAGAGGTTCCGGTGAGCTCGGCACCGCCGGATCGCGCCGCGGGGGTTCTCGCCGTTGCGGCGGGAAAAAATTGAGCAGCGAAGGTTCTTGCTTCAGGTTCGGCGGGCCAGGGACAAGGTTCTCTGCGCCTCCGCCACCGCCGCCGCGTCGATGAAGCGGCCGTCCGGGAGGGCCTGGGCGCCCTCGTTCGTCGTTGCCGCCTTGACGATCGTCTCCGCTCTCTCGATCTCCTCCTCCGTCGGGAGATAGGCCCGCTCGATCACCGGGAGCTGCCGGGGGTGGATGGCCGCGCGGCCCAGGAAGCCCAGGGCGCGGCCGTGGGCGCAGGTGGTGGCCAGGCCGGTCAGGTCGCGGGTGTCCGGGTGGACCGACTGGGGCGGGGGTGGCAGGTTGGCCGCTCTCGCGGCCACGATGACGCGGCCGCGGGACCAGTCGAGGCCCGCGTCCTCCCGTACGCCCAGGTCGGCCCGTAGGTCCGCCTCGCCCAGGGCGATGCCGCGCAGGGACGGGTGGGCGGTCGCGATCGTGAGGGCGTGTTCGATGCCCAGGGCCGATTCCAGGAGGGCGTAGAGCGGTGGTCCGCCTTCTTCGGCGATGGTGACGATCTGCCGCGGCGACGTCACCTTCGGGAGTCGTAGGCCGGACACGCCGGGGAGGGGTGCCAGCGTCTTGAGGTCGGCCGTCGCCAGCGGGCCGTCCAGGGCGTTCACGCGGACGTGGACCGGGAGGGGCTGGGAGTCGGAGAGGAGTTCGGCTGTGGCGGCGCGGGCGTAGTCCTTGCGGTCCGGGGCGACCGCGTCCTCCAGGTCGATCACGACGACGTCGGCGCCGGCGGCCAGGGCCTTCGCCACCACATGTGGGCGGTCGCCGGGGGCGTAGAGCCAGGTCAGTGGGTAGGTCATCGTAGGGGGCCCTCCGTGCGCAGGGCGGCCAACTCGGCCGGGGTCAGGCCCAGTTCGGTGAGGACGGTGTCCGTGTCCGCGCCGTGCGGGCGGCCCGCCCAGCGGATCGCGCCGGGGGTTTCCGAGAGGCGGAAGAGGACGTTCTGCATGCGGAGGGGGCCCAGTTCGGGGTCGTCGACGGTGGTGACGGTGTCGAGGGCCTGGTACTGGGGGTCCGTCATGACGTCCCGTACGTCCTGGATCGGGGCCACCGCCGCCTCCGCCTTCTCGAAGGCCGCCATGACCTCCGTCCGGCTGCGCTCGGCGATCCAGCCGCCCACCGCCTCGTCCAGGACGTCCGCGTGGGCGGCCCGGTCCGCGCCCGTCGCGAACCACGGCTCGTCGATCAGGTCGGGGCGGCCCACAAGACGCATCACGCGTTCCGCGATCGACTGGGCCGAGGTGGACACGGCGACCCAACTGCCGTCCGCCGTGCGGTAGGCGTTGCGCGGGGCGTTGTTGGCGGATCGGTTGCCGGTGCGCTCCTGGACGTATCCCAGCTGGTCGTACCAGGTCGGCTGCGGGCCGAGGACGGTCAGGATCGGCTCGATGATCGCCATGTCCACGACCTGGCCCTCGCCCGTGCGGTCGCGGGCCGCCAGAGCCGTCATCACCGCGTACGCCGTCGCCAGGCCGGCGATCGAGTCGGCCAGGCCGAACGGGGGCAGCGTCGGGGGCGAGTCCGGATCGCCCGTGATGGCCGCGAAGCCGCTCATCGCCTCGGCGAGGGTGCCGAAGCCGGGGCGATGAGCGGACGGGCCGAACTGGCCGAAGCCGGTGACCCGGGTGAGGACCAGGCGGGGGTTGACGGCCGACAGCTCAGGCCAGCCCAGGTCCCATTTCTCCAGGGTGCCGGGGCGGAAGTTCTCGATGATCACGTCCGCGGTCTCGGCGAGCCGAAGGAGGGTTGCCCGGCCGCCGGGCTTGGAGAGGTTCAGGGTGATCGTGCGCTTGTTGCGGCCCAGGAGCTTCCACCACAGGCCGATGCCGTCCTTCGAGGGGCCGTGGCCGCGGGACGGGTCGGGTTTGGTGGGGTGCTCGATCTTGATGACCTCCGCACCGAAGTCGCCGAGCATGGTGGCGGCGAGGGGGCCGGCGAAGAGGGTGGCGAGGTCGAGGACGCGGAGGCCGGTCAGGGGCGGGGTGTTGGGCGGCAGAGCGTGGGGCGGCGGGGTGTGGTTCATGACGTGAACTGCGTCTCGATCTCCGGGCGGTACGGCATCGACGCCGACGCCCCGGCCCGCTGAACGGAGATGGCCGCCGCCGCGGACGCCCAGGCGAGCGCCTCCCGCATCGGGCGGGCCTCGGCCAGTGCCACGGCGAGGGTGCCGACGAACGTGTCGCCCGCGCCGGTCGAGTCCACGGCGGTGACCTGGGGAGCGGGGACGGTGAGCGGCTCGGCGCCGCGGGTCGCGTAGAGGCTGCCCGCCGAGCCGAGCGTGACGATCACCTCCGGGACCTGGCTGAGCAGGGCGGTGGCGGCGGCGCGCGGGTCGGTGATGCCGGTGAGCGTGGCGGCCTCGTGCTCGTTGGGGATCAACAGGTCGGTGGCGGCGAGGAGTTCGGGTGGGAGGGGTCTTGCCGGTGCGGGTGTGAGGATCGTACGGACGCCGTGGCCGCGGGCCGATTCCGCGCCCGCGAGGACCGCGGCCAGCGGGATCTCCAGCTGGAGGAGCAGGGCGTCGGCGGAGGCGATGAGGCCGTCGTCGCCGGGGGCGAGGTGGTCGACGGTGCCGTTCGCGGCGGGGATCACCACGATCGCGTTGCCGCCTGCATCGTCCACGACGATGTGGGCGGTGCCGGAGGGGCCCTCGACTGTGCGGAGGTGGTCGGTGTCCACGCCGGAGTGTTCGAGTGTGGAGCGCAGTTGGGCGCCGAACGCGTCGTTGCCGACGGCGCCGATCATCGAGACGGAGGCGCCCGCGCGGGCCGCGGCGATCGCCTGGTTGGCGCCCTTGCCGCCGGGGATCGTACGGAACTCCCGTCCCGTCACTGTCTCTCCGCGCGCCGGGGCCTTCTCGACGTAGGCGACCAGGTCCATGTTCGTGCTGCCCAGCACGGCGATGTGGGTCATGGGTGAGATGCCTCCAGGGACGTGAGGGGCGTGAGGGTGAGTGCGTGGGTGAGGTGGGCGAGGGTGTCGAAGCCGGTGCCGTTGAAGTCGCCTACGGAGGTGGACAGGCGGTTCTTCAGCGGGAGCGTCCAGCGGTCGGGGAGGGCGGTGGGGGTGCCGGTGAGGAGGGCGGCGATGCTGCCTGCCGTGGCGCCGTTGGAGTCCGTGTCCCAACCGCCGGACACGGCACGGCAGATGGACGCGGTGAAGTCGCCGTTCGCGTGGGTGAGGGCGGCGGCGATCAACGCCGTGTTGGGGATGGCGTGGACCCAGTGGTGGGTGGCGGCGTGGGTGGCGTGGAGTTCGTCCACCACGTCGTCGAAGTCCTGGTGGGATTCGGCTAGTTGGATGGCGTGGTGGACGGCCTTCGCCAGGCGGGAGTGCGGGGGGATCACCGTGAGGCCCGTGCGCAGGCAGGTGTGGATGTCGGCGGTGCCGGTCGTTGCCATCGCGATGGTCGAGGCCGTGAACATCGCCGCGTAGACGCCGTTGGCGGTGTGGGTGAGGGTGGCGTCCCGGTGGGCCTGTTCGGCTGCGGCCGCTGGGTTGCCGGGGTTGGTCCAGCCGTGGACGTCGGCGCGGATCAGGGCGCCGATCCATTCGCGGAACGGGTTGCGGTGGCGGGCCGTGTGCGGGGGTTCCAGGCCGGTGAGGAGGTTGCGGTAGGCGATGCGTTCCGCTGTGAAGGCGCGGCCGGCTGGGAGTTCGTCCAGCCAGAGCTTCGCTACGTCCGTGGTGGTGAAGTCCCTGCCGTGGCGTTGGAGCAGGAGGAGGTTGAGGAGGGGGTAGTTGAGGTCGTCGTCCTCGGGCATGCCATCGATGTTCTCGGCGAGGGAGGTGGGTGCGGAGCGGCGGTTCCAGGGGTGGGTGTCGAGGAGTTCTTGGGGGACGCCTTGGGCTGTGAAGTAGGTGTTCAGGGGCCAGTTGCCGGTGGCTTGGGCTAGTTGGCGGATGGCGTGGAGGGGGAGTTTCTCGACGGGCTTGCCGAGTAGGCAGCCGACGGCTCGGCCTAGCCAGGCGGCTTCCAGGTGGAGCGGGGTGGGGGCTGGGGGGTGGGTGGGGTGCTGTGACGGCCAGTTCGGGCACAGGGTCTTGATGCTTGCCAGGTTCGTTGGTTCGACCTCCTTCAACTTGCTTGGTAGGTCTGCTAGTTCATCCAGCAAGTCCTCCGCCAGTTGCCTCAGGTAGCGCGATGCCCTGTTTGGCGAGGCTCCCGCTCGTAGTGGGGCCTCCGTGCCGCCCGCCGATTTCCATCTCGCCGCGATTGCAGATGGTTCGCGGCCGTCCTGGGTTGCCTGGTGGAGTTCGTGGCCCAGTAGGTCCTCCGGCTGGACCCACGTCAGTCGGAGCACCGTGGGCCTCCGAGCGCGGTGAACGCCGTTTCGTGGGCTCGGCGTTGGGCTGTGTCCCGTTCGAAGATCTCTCGGGTGACCTGCGTCAGCGATTGCGCCGGGGTCCACAGGTCCAGGCGGCTTGCCTCCGCTACCTGCTTCGCCCAGTCCTCCGGGGGCGGGGAACCCAGGGCGCCGGACAGGGCGCCTGCCATCGTGGCGATCGAGTCGCAGTCGCGGCCGTAGTTCACCGAACCCAGGACCGCGTGGCGGTAGTTGCCGCCGGACACGATCAACATGCCCAAGGCCACCGGGAGTTCCTCGATGGTGTGGAGGCGGGACGGGCGGCGGGCGGCCAGGGAAGGGGAGCGGTAGTCCGGGCCCACCGTGTCGTAGGGGGCCACCGCTTCTCGGAGGGGGGTCAGTGCCGACTCGAAGTCCGTGTAGCCGCTTGCTACTTCGCAGACCCGCTCGATCGCCGTCCTCGTGCCGTCCTTCGCCAGTGACAGGCACGTCGTCACCACGGAGTCCGGTGTCGCGCCCGGGGCGCAGGCCGCCGCGACCGCCGCCGCGAAGACTCCGGCCGCCTCACGGCCGTACGACGACTGGTGGGCGCCCGCGATGTCGAGGGCCTCGGCGTACGCGGCGGGCGGGTTGGCCGCGTTGACCAGGCCGACCGGGGCCATGTACATCGCCGCGCCGCAGTTGACGATGTTGCCGACGCCTGCCTCGCGGGGGTCGACATGGCCGTAGTGGAGGCGGGTCACCAGCCACTTCTCCGCGAGGAACACGCGGTGCAGCGGGAGTGCCTCCGCCTCCAACTCCGGGATCCAGCGCGGGTTCGTCATCAGATCGGGGACGAGGTGGTCCGCGATCGCGTACGCGTCCAGGTGGTCGCGGACCTGGGCGTAGACCCGGATCAGCGCGTGCGTCAGCAAGGTGTCGTCGGTGACGTGGCCGTCGCCCTTGTGGTACGGGGCGATGGGGCGGGCGGTGCGCCAGGCGTCGCCGTTCCAGGGGCCGACGATGCCGTGGACGCGGCCGCCGTGCCGTTCGAGGATCTGCTCGGGGGAGTAGCCCTCGACCGGGCCGCCGAGCGCGTCGCCGACGGCCGCGCCCACGAGTGCGGCGGTGATCCGGTCGTCCAGACTCTCTGTTCGGCTTTCTTCTCCTTTGGGCGTCATGCCCCGAATCATCCTCCTGTGGGGGCCGGTTGCGTGGCTTCCAGGAGTTCGGCGAGTTCCACCAGGTCCGTGCCGGTGAGGCGGGGGAGTGCGCAGCCGGAGAGGGTGCGGCAGGCGTCCCGCCAGGTGGCCGGGATCGCGGCGCCGCCGCCGAGCGCTCCGGTCAGGGCACCCGCCAGTGCCGGGGCCGAGTCCGCGACCCGGGAGAGACAGGCAGCCGCCGGGACCGCCTCCGCGATGCGGCCCTGGGCGGCGGTGGCCAGGGCCAGGGCTACCGGGACCGTCTCGGCGGCGGCGATTCCGTAGCTGTAGACGTGGTCCACGATCTGGTGTTCCAGGAGGGGGACGAGGGCGAAGCAGCTCTCGGCGTCGTGGGCCAGTTTCAGTGCGTGGCGGGCGTTGCGGCCGATCTCCGTTCCGTCCGGCAGCTCGGCCAGTGCGGCCCGTACGCAGGTTTCGATTTCGGTACCGGTCAGTGCGAGTGACACCGCTGCCGCCATTGCCCTCGCTCCGTGTACGCCGTCGCCGTCCTGGGTGTAGCGGGCGTCGAACTCGGCCAGTTCGGCGGCGAGTTGGGGGTTGCCGGGGTGGGCTACCGCCAGTACGCAGGCCCGTACGCAGGCCGCGTCGTCGAAGTAGTGCGGGTTGTCGTGGCCGGTGGCGGGTGGGCGTAGGCCTGTGGCCAGGTTGCCCAGGCCGGCTCGTACGGAGATGCGGGCGCGGAGGGGGAGGACCGCGGACTCGACTTCGGGGGCGCGGTCTGCTGCCGCGGCTACCTCGCTGGCGATGGCGTTCCAGGTGAGGTCGATTGCGGCGCGGGTTCTTCGTTCGCGGCTGAGGTCGCCGAGCGCGGTGTCGTCGCCGGCGCGTAGTACGGCCTCTGCGGCGAAGGCCGCCCATTCCGCGTCGTCGGAGGGGCCCAGGCGGAGGGGCTCGGGGGGTTGGTTCAGGGCGATGGGGACGGGGAGGGTTGTCGTCGCGTTCTGTTCCGCGAAGGTGTCCAGTTCGCGGGTGAGGCGGCGGGTCCATTCCGGCATGCGGGCGGCTCGGTGTCTTGCGGCGGGCCAGCCGGCGGCGTCGCCTGCGGCCAGGCCCAGGAGTAGGCCTTCGATCCGGCGGGGGTTCTGTGCGGCCTCGGCTTCGCCTTCGGCCTTTTTGTTCCCACCCGCACCACCCGTACAACTTTCGTCGTCGGGTGCGGGTGGCTCCTGTGGGGCCTTCTCGCCGTCGGCGGCTGCGGGTGGTCTCTGGGGAGTGGGTTCAGCGTTGGTGGCTGCGGGGTTGGTTGGGCTGGTGTGGTTTGTGGGGGCTGCGGTGTTGTCGGGTGTGGGTGGCTCCTGTGGGACGGGCTCGTCGTTGGCGGCTGCCGCCGCCGGTCTCTGTGGAGGCTCCTCGCTGCCTGCGGCTGCGGGTGGTCTTCGTGGGGGCTCCTCGCCTCCTGCGGCTGGCCGTGTTTCGTGTGCTCTCACGGTTCCACCTCGTCCTCGTCCGCAGCCAGTACGTACGCCGTTGCGTCCGGCACTGGCCAGTCGGCGCCTTGTGCGAGATTCGCTACTCCCTCGCCCCACTTGCCGCTCTCCCCCGGGATCAGCAACTCCGCGATGTCCAGTACGTGGTGGCCCGCCATCGCCGGTAGGCAGCTGCCCCGCGCCGGGCCGATCGCCGTCGCCCACTCCGCCGGGATCGACGAGGCCCCCTGTGTCGCGCCCGCCAGGGCTCCCGCCACCGCCGCTGTCGTGTCGGCGTCGCGGCCCATGTTGACCGCGGTGAGGACCGCTTCCTCGAAGTCGCCGTCGGCTGCCGCGTACGCGCCGAAAGCCAGGGCCACCGCCTCGGGGGCCAGGTCGGTCCAGGGGTAGCCGCCGATGACCACCGCCGAGCGGACCGCTCGTCCGCCTCGGTGGGCGACCGCCACCGCCCGGCGCAGGGAGCGGGCCGTCCAGGAGTCGTCCGGGACTACCGCCAGGGCTGAGGCGACCACCGCGATCGTGGGGGCGCCCGCCATCGCCGCCGCCACGCCCGCCGCTACCGCCTGGCCGCCGTAGATGCCCTCGCCGTCGTGGCTCACCGAACCGTCGATCGCCACCAGGCGGGCCGCCTCGGCCGGGCGGCCCGCCGCGAAGACGCCGAAGGGGGCCGCCCGCATGGCCAGGCCGTCGCTCCAGGCGTGGCGGTGCTGGGCCGAGATGGGGGCCGCGAGGCCTCTGCGGAGGTTCTCCAGGGTGCCGCGTTCGCTGAAGCCGGCGCCTCGGAACGGGCCCTCGTCGCGGTCCGCGATCCACTCGTGCCAGGCCGCCTCGACATGAGCGGGGGTGAGTGCGCTGCCGTGGCGGGCCAGCAGCAGGCCCGAGAAGATCGCATACTCCGTGTCGTCCGTGCCGGAGGGATTTTCGACCACATAGCCCGTGATACGGCCCCAGCGGGCGCGGATCTCCGACGGCTTCATGTTTTCCGCGGGGGCACCGAGGGCGTCCCCGACGGCGAGGCCGAGCAGCGCGCCGCGTGCTCGTTCGCGGAGTCGGGCGGCGTCCCCCGGCGCCGGAACCGAGGGCATGCAGGCGATCGATGCCATACGCGGCGGCCTCTCCTCCGGGGGTTCCGCCCAGGGCACGGAACCTTTGCGGATGTGTCCCACGGGAGGGGTTCGGCAGAGCCTCGGGCGCCCCAGCGTCACCCGGTCGACATCTGTGCAGATGCAACTACGGATGAGCGATTGGCGGTAAACCCGCAGGTTAGCCCAGCCTTTCCTTGCTGGCAGAGGTGGAATTCCGGGCGTATGTTGGGTGTTGTCGAAGAGTAGAACTTGTCTAATCTGCTGCCTTGCTCAACACCCCTGGGGGCCCGCATGTCCATCATCGAAACCGAGGCCGCGCTGCACGAAGCGCACCGCGACAACCACACCCACCGGGACGTCAACGGTGGTTGGCTGCGCCCCGCCGTCTTCGGTGCGATGGACGGGCTGGTCTCCAATCTCGCCCTGATGACCGGAGTCGCGGGTGGGGCCGTGGGGAACCGGATCATCGTCGTCACCGGGCTCGCCGGGCTTGCCGCCGGGGCCTTCTCCATGGCGGCCGGCGAGTACACGTCCGTGGCCTCGCAGCGTGAGCTCGTCGAGGCCGAGTTGGAGGTCGAGCGGAGGGAATTGCGCAGACATCCCAAGGACGAGGAAGCCGAGCTCGCCGCGCTCTATGAAACCCGGGGTGTCGAGCCGAAACTTGCCCGTGACGTGGCGAAACAGCTTTCGCGTGATCCCGAGCAGGCGCTGGAGATACATGCGCGGGAGGAGCTGGGGATCGATCCCGGCGATCTGCCTTCGCCGCTGGTCGCCGCCGTTTCGTCCTTCGGGGCCTTCGCGCTGGGGGCGCTGCTCCCCGTACTGCCCTATCTGCTTGGTGCGACCTCGCTGTGGCCCGCCTTGCTGCTCGCGCTTTTCGGGCTCTTCGGGTGTGGGGCCGTGGTGGCCAAGGTGACCGCGCGGACCTGGTGGTTCAGCGGGTTGCGGCAGCTCGCGCTCGGGGGTGCGGCGGCCGGTGTGACGTACGTCCTGGGCAGCCTGTTCGGAACGGCCGTACGATAGTGGGGCGTGCACTTATGCGTCGGGCCGCATAAGTAGCCGTTACTCGCTGGTTTCGAACGCTTAACCACGGGGCATGAGCCGTAAGCGCTGTGGGCGATGAAGCCAACCGCGCGCTTGCGAGGTGGGCGACGGCGTCTGCTTCGTTGCGGGTCGACGGACATCGATCTGTCCGATTCGATCCCCTTACTTCCACCGCTGAGCGCGGTACCCCCACCGCGACCCCGCGGTGTCCGCATGTTGGAACGGAGTATCCGGTTCCCGAGAACCGCTCCATCATGTAACCTGCACGAAATTTTGCATCCAGCAGAGGGCCAACGTCGTCCCTCGGCAATCTGCATATGCCACTTGAGACGACGACGGGAGAGCCGATGCGTACGCCGCGCCAGCCGTCCCAGCATTCCGAGAATGGCCAGAACTGGTCCTTCATGGATGCTCGCCCTGCTGCGCAGGGTATGTACGACCCCCGCAACGAGCGCGACGCCTGTGGCGTCGGCTTCGTGGCCACCCTCACCGGCGAGGCGAGCCACGCGCTGGTCGAGCAGGCGCTCACCGTTCTGCGCAACCTGGAGCATCGAGGTGCCACCGGCGCCGAGCCCGACTCGGGTGACGGCGCGGGCATCCTGTCCCAGGTCCCGGACTCCTTCTTCCGTGAGGTGGCCGGCTTCGAACTGCCCGCCGCCGGTGGATACGCCGTCGGTATCGCCTTCCTGCCCGAGGACGGCATCGACGCGGCCGTCTCGCGCATCGAGGCGATCGCCGCCGACGAGAGCCTCACGGTGCTCGGCTGGCGCGAGGTCCCGGTCGCCCCCGAACTCCTCGGCGCCACCGCCCGTTCGACGATGCCCGCCTTCCGGCAGATCTTCGTGACCGACGGCACCAGCGAGGGCATCGAGCTGGACCGCAAGGCGTTCGCGCTGCGCAAGCGCGCCGAGCGCGAGGCCGGCGTCTACTTCCCCTCGCTGTCCGCGCGGACCATCGTCTACAAGGGCATGCTGACCACGGGTCAGCTGGAGCCCTTCTTCCCGGACCTGTCCGACCGCCGCTTCGCCTCCGCGATCGCGCTCGTGCACTCCCGCTTCTCCACGAACACCTTCCCGTCCTGGCCGCTCGCCCACCCGTACCGCTTCGTCGCGCACAACGGCGAGATCAACACGGTCAAGGGCAACCGGAACTGGATGCGGGCACGTGAGTCCCAGCTCGTCTCCGACCTGTTCGGCGACAAGGGCCTGGAGCGCGTCTTCCCGATCTGTACGCCGGACGCCTCCGACTCGGCGTCCTTCGACGAGGTGCTCGAACTGCTCCACCTCGGTGGGCGTTCGCTGCCGCACTCCGTGCTGATGATGATCCCGGAGGCGTGGGAGAACCACGACTCCATGGACCCGTCCCGGCGTGCCTTCTACCAGTTCCACTCCACGATGATGGAGCCCTGGGACGGCCCGGCCTGTGTCACCTTCACCGACGGCACCCAGGTCGGCGCGGTCCTCGACCGCAACGGTCTGCGCCCCGGCCGCTACTGGGTCACCGACGAGGGCCTCGTCGTCCTCGGCTCCGAGGTCGGCGTCCTCGACATCGACCCCGCCAAGGTCGTCCGCAAGGGCCGCCTCCAGCCCGGCAAGATGTTCCTCGTCGACACCGCCGAGCACCGCATCATCGAGGACGACGAGATCAAGGCCGAGCTCGCCGCCGAGAAGCCGTACGCGGAGTGGCTCGAAGCCGGCGAGATCGAGCTGTCCGACCTGCCCGAGCGCGAGCACATCGTGCACACCCACGCCTCGGTCACCCGCCGCCAGCAGACCTTCGGTTACACCGAGGAGGAGCTGCGCGTCATCCTCGCGCCGATGGCCAAGAGCGGTGGCGAGCCGCTCGGTTCGATGGGTACGGACTCGCCGATCGCCGCCCTGTCCGCGCGCCCCCGGCTGCTGTTCGACTACTTCACCCAGCTGTTCGCGCAGGTCACCAACCCGCCGCTGGACGCGATCCGCGAGGAGCTCGTGACCTCGCTGCGCTCGTCCCTGGGTCCCGCGAGCAACCTGCTTGAGCCGACGGCCGCGTCCTGTCGCTCGGTCACCCTGCCCTTCCCGGTGATCGACAACGACGAGCTGGCCAAGCTCATCCACATCAACGCCGACGGCGACATGCCCGGCATGAAGGCCGCGACCCTCTCCGGCCTGTACCGGGTCTCCGGCGGCGGCGACGCCCTCGCCGCGCGTATCGCGGAGATCTGCGCCGAGGTCGACGCCGCCATCGACAACGGGGCCCGGCTGATCGTCCTGTCGGACCGCCACTCCGACGCCGAGCACGCGCCGATCCCGTCGCTGCTGCTCACCTCGGCCGTCCACCACCACCTCATCCGCACCAAGGAGCGCACCCAGGTGGGCCTCCTCGTCGAGGCCGGTGACGTCCGCGAGGTCCACCACGTCGCCCTGCTCATCGGCTTCGGCGCCGCCGCGGTCAACCCGTACCTGGCCATGGAGTCGGTCGAGGACCTGGTCCGCGCGGGCACCTTCCTGTCGGACATCGAGCCCGAGCAGGCCATCCGCAACCTGATCTACGCGCTCGGCAAGGGCGTCCTGAAGGTCATGTCCAAGATGGGCATCTCGACCGTCGCCTCCTACCGCGGCGCCCAGGTCTTCGAGGCCGTCGGTCTCGACACGGCCTTCGTCGAGACGTACTTCAACGGCACGGCCACCAAGATCGGCGGCGTCGGCATCGACGTCATCGCCAAGGAGGTCGCCGCCCGGCACGCGAAGGCGTACCCGGCGAGCGGTATCGCCCCGGCGCACCGCGCCCTCGAGATAGGCGGCGAGTACCAGTGGCGCCGCGAGGGCGAGCCGCACCTGTTCGACCCGGAGACGGTCTTCCGCCTCCAGCACTCGACGCGTGCCAACCGCTACGACATCTTCAAGAAGTACACGGACCGCGTGAACGAGCAGTCCGAGCGGCTCATGACGCTCCGCGGGCTCTTCGGCTTCAAGTCCGACCGCCCGTCGATCTCCGTCGACGAGGTCGAGCCGGTCTCCGAGATCGTCAAGCGGTTCTCGACCGGCGCCATGTCGTACGGCTCGATCTCCCGCGAGGCGCACGAGACGCTCGCCATCGCCATGAACCAGCTGGGCGGCAAGTCCAACACCGGTGAGGGTGGCGAGGACTCGGACCGGCTGTACGACCCGGCCCGCCGCTCCAGCATCAAGCAGGTCGCCTCCGGCCGCTTCGGTGTGACCAGCGAGTACCTCGTCAACGCGGACGACATCCAGATCAAGATGGCCCAGGGCGCCAAGCCCGGCGAGGGCGGCCAGCTGCCCGGCCACAAGGTCTACCCGTGGGTCGCCAAGACCCGGCACAGCACCCCCGGTGTCGGCCTGATCTCCCCGCCGCCGCACCACGACATCTACTCCATCGAGGACCTGGCCCAGCTGATCCACGACCTGAAGAACGCGAACCCGCAGGCGCGGATTCACGTGAAGCTGGTCTCGGAGGTCGGCGTCGGCACGGTCGCCGCCGGTGTGTCCAAGGCGCACGCGGACGTCGTGCTCATCTCGGGCCACGACGGCGGTACGGGTGCCTCGCCCCTCACCTCCCTCAAGCACGCCGGTGGTCCCTGGGAGCTCGGTCTCGCCGAGACCCAGCAGACCCTGCTGCTCAACGGCCTGCGCGACCGCATCGTCGTACAGACCGACGGCCAGCTGAAGACCGGCCGTGACGTCGTCATCGCCGCGCTGCTCGGCGCCGAGGAGTTCGGTTTCGCGACCGCGCCGCTCGTCGTCTCCGGCTGCGTCATGATGCGCGTCTGCCACCTGGACACCTGCCCGGTCGGCATCGCCACCCAGAACCCGGTGCTGCGCGACCGGTTCGCCGGCAAGGCCGAGTACGTCGTGAACTTCTTCAGGTTCATCGCCGAAGAGGTCCGCGAGATCCTCGCCGAGCTGGGCTTCCGCACCATCGAGGAGGCCGTCGGCCACGCCGAGAACCTCGACGTGGAGCGGGCGATCACCCACTGGAAGGCGCAGGGCCTGGACCTGGCCCCGCTGTTCTACGTGCCCGAACTGCCCGAGGGTGCCGCGCTGCACCAGGTCATCGAGCAGGACCACGGCCTGGAGAAGGCGCTCGACAACGAGCTCATCAAGCTCGCCGCCGACGCCCTGGCCGCGGACTCCGCGAACGACGCCGGTCCGGTCCGCGCCCAGGTCGCGATCCGCAACATCAACCGCACGGTCGGCACCATGCTCGGCCACGAGGTGACGAAGAAGTTCGGCGGTGCGGGCCTGCCCGAGGACACCATCGACATCACCTTCACCGGTAGTGCAGGGCAGTCCTTCGGTGCCTTCCTGCCGCGCGGTGTCACGCTGCGCCTGGAGGGCGACGCCAACGACTACGTCGGCAAGGGTCTCTCCGGCGGCCGCGTGATCGTGCGTCCCGACCGGGGCGCCGACCACCTCGCCGAGTTCTCCACCATCGCGGGCAACACCATCGCGTACGGCGCGACCGGCGGCGAGCTGTTCCTGCGCGGTCGCACGGGCGAGCGCTTCTGCGTCCGCAACTCCGGCGCGACGGTGGTCTCGGAGGGCGTGGGCGACCACGGCTGCGAGTATATGACCGGCGGTCACGCGGTCGTCCTCGGCGAGACGGGCCGCAACTTCGCGGCCGGCATGTCCGGCGGTATCGCCTACGTCGTCGATCTCGACCGCGACAACGTCAACGTCGGCAACCTGGACGCCGTAGAGGCTCTGTCGGACGACGACAAGCTGTGGCTGCACGATGTGGTGCGCCGGCATCAGGAGGAGACGGGGTCGACCGTCGCCGAGAAGCTGCTGGCCGAGTGGGACACCGCGGTGGAGCGCTTCAGCAAGATCATCCCCAGCACGTACAAGGCAGTGCTCGCCGCCAAGGCCGCCGCCGAGCAGGCCGGGCTCTCCGAGTCCGAGATCACCGAGAAGATGATGGAGGCGGCGACCAATGGCTGATCCCAAGGGCTTTCTGAACCACGGCCGTGAGGTCGCCCAGTCCCGCCCGGTGGATGTGCGTCTCAAGGACTGGAACGAGGTCTACGTTCCCGGTTCCCTGCTGCCGATCATCAGCAAGCAGGCCAGCCGCTGCATGGACTGCGGTATCCCGTTCTGTCACAACGGCTGTCCGCTGGGGAACCTGATCCCCGAGTGGAACGACTTCGCCTACCGCGAGGACTGGGGCGCCGCCTCCGAGCGCCTGCACGCCACGAACAACTTCCCGGAGTT
This sequence comes from Streptomyces sp. JLBG701, assembly GCF_058544905.1. Classification (NCBI taxonomy): domain Bacteria; kingdom Bacillati; phylum Actinomycetota; class Actinomycetes; order Kitasatosporales; family Streptomycetaceae; genus Streptomyces; species Streptomyces sp. JLBG701. The sequence goes on along the minus strand of NZ_CM178588.1, from coordinate 3,023,698 downwards.
CACGGGCCGGCTGTGCCCGGCTCCTTGCGAGTCGGCGTGTGTGCTGGGCATCAACCAGCCCGCCGTGACCATCAAGAACGTCGAGGTCTCCATCATCGACAAGGCCTGGGAGACGGGCGATGTCGCCCCGCAGGCCCCGGAGCGCCTGTCCGGCAAGACGGTCGCGGTCATCGGCTCGGGCCCGGCTGGCCTCGCCGCCGCGCAGCAGCTGACCCGGGCGGGTCACACGGTCGCCGTCTACGAGCGCGCGGACCGCATCGGAGGCCTTCTCCGGTACGGCATCCCCGAGTTCAAGATGGAGAAGCGGCACATCAACCGCCGTATCGAGCAGATGCGCGCGGAGGGCACCCGCTTCCGTACGGGCATCGAGATCGGCCGCGACCTCAAGGCGACGGACCTGCGCAAGCGCTACGACGCCGTCGTCATCGCCGCCGGTGCGACGACCGCCCGTGATCTCCCCGTCCCCGGGCGGGAGTTGAAGGGCGTCTACCAGGCCATGGAGTACCTGCCCCTGGCCAACAAGGTCCAGGAAGGCGACTTCGTGGCGCCCCCGGTCTCGGCCGAGGGCAAGCACGTCGTGGTCATCGGCGGCGGCGACACCGGCGCCGACTGCGTGGGCACCGCCCACCGCCAGGGCGCGGCCTCGGTCACGCAGCTGGAGATCATGCCGCGGCCGAGCGAGGAGCGGAACCCGGGGCAGCCCTGGCCGACCTTCCCGATGCTCTACAAGGTCACGTCCGCGCACGAGGAGGGCGGCGAGCGGGTCTACTCCGTCTCCACTACCCACTTCGAGGGCGACGAGGACGGCAACGTCCAGTGGCTGCACCTCACCGAGGTCGAGTTCATCGACGGCAAGCTGACCCAGAAGCCGGGCACGGAGCGCAAGATCCCCGCCCAGCTGGTCACCCTCGCCATGGGCTTCACCGGTACCGACCGGGAGAACGGCCTGGTCGACCAGTTCGGCCTGGACCTCGACGAGCGCGGCAACATCGCCCGCGACGCCGACTTCCAGACCAACGTGCCGGGTGTGTTCGTCGCCGGTGACGCGGGCCGTGGTCAGTCGTTGATCGTCTGGGCGATCGCGGAGGGCCGTTCGGCCGCCCGTGGTTGCGACCGCTTCCTGACCGGCGTGAGCGAACTGCCCGCCCCGATTCGTCCGACGGACCGTTCGCTGATGGTCTGACGGTCACTTAAAAAAGCGTCCCGTACAAAGGCGTACGGAACACTAGACGGCGCCTGCCTACCAGTCCCCGACCGGACGACCTGGCAGGCGCCGCCGCATGTCCTCAGGCGCTCAGGCTGTCAGCCGTTCTCATCGGGCCACACTCCGATGTGGTCCTCTTCCAGCTCAAGCAGCACCCGGTCCTCCATGCCCAGGGCCGCCGTGTACTCGGCGGGGAGCTGCAGGCGGCCGGCGCGGTCGAGCATCGCGTACTCCCGTGCCACCAGGGACTCCTGGCCCTCCGCGTCGACCTCCGTGCGGCGCAGTACCTCGGCCGAGGTGCGGCCGTCGCGGATCGCGACCGTGCGGCGGACTTCGTCGGCCACCGTCTGGTCGTGGGTGACGATCACGATGGTCGTGCCCAGTTCCTCGTTGGCCCGGCGGAACGCCGCGAAGACCTGCTGGCCGGTCGCCGAGTCCAGTTCGCCGGTGGGCTCGTCGGCGAGCAGCACGGACGGGGAGTTGGCGAGGGCGACGGCGATCGCGACGCGCTGCTGCTGGCCGCCGGACATCTGCTGCGGGCGGCGGTCACGGCAGTCGGCTACGCCGAGCATCCCGAGCAACTCGACCGCACGCTCTGCCCGTTGGGTCCGCTTGCCTCCGCGACCCCGGCCGCCGCCCCACAACTGCATCGGCAGCGCCACGTTCTGAGCTGCCGTCAGATAGGGGAGCAGGTTGCGCGAGGTCTGCTGCCAGACGAACCCGACGACCTCGCGGCGGTAGAGCAGCCGGGCCTTCGCGTCCATCGTGAGCAGATCGCGGCCCGCGACCTTCGCGGCGCCCGCGGTGGGGACGTCCAGGCCGGCGAGGATGTTCATCAGGGTCGACTTGCCGCTGCCGGACGCGCCGACCAGGGCCATCAACTCGCCCTCCTGGACCAGGAGATCGAGCCCCTGGAGCGCCTGAACCTCCACGCTGTCGGCGGCGCCGCGCTTGCCCCGGGAGGCGCCCGCGGACTCCCGGCTGGAGAAGATACGGACCAGCCGGTCGCAGGCGATCAGGGCGTCGTGCCCGTACGCGGGCCGGTCGCGGTGTGCCGCCGCCCGCTGCTCCAGCTCCGCCAGGGTCGTCCGCGAGTCCGCCGGTTCGGTGGATTCCATCGATTCCGTCGTACCGGTCATCGCACATCTCCTGCCCTGAGTCGGTCGATCGGTGCCCGGCGCCCCGCCCACCAGGCCTGCGCCGCGGCCACCGCTCCGGCCAGCAGCACCGTGCCCGCCGCGGGCAGCGCCAGCGACCACACGTCGGCCCGCAGCGACGCCCCGTCCACCGCGGTGAGGCCCGGTGCGGAGGCCAGGGCGAGTCGGTCCAAGTCGATGCCGGGGGCGAGCAGTTGGACGGTGACCCAGCCGACGGCCACGCCCCCGCCGGCCGCGAGCAACGCCTGCGGCAGCGCCTCCAGGCCGAGCAGCTGACGGCCCTGCCGGGTGGTCAGGCCCAGGGTACGGAGCCGGGCGAGCAGCGCGGCCCGTTCCGGCGCGGACCGCAGGAGGGAGAGCACCAGGGCGAGTACGGCGTACCCCGCGCCGGCGACGACGGCCCAGGCGTAGATCCGCCCGGCCCCCGACTGCAACGGCGAGTCGGAGAGCGCCGCGCGTTCCTCACTGCGCAGTGTCAGGGAGAGGTCCTGCCCGGTGCCCCGCATGATCGCCCGCAGCGTCCCCGCGTCGAGTCCCGCACCGGTGGCCAGCAGCGTCGTCGCGCCGGAGCGCTCCAGTCCCGCGGCGTTCACCAACAGGAAGTCGGAGTCGGGAACGGCGGGCGTACGGGGGCGTACGGCAGCGATCCGCACGGTGACGTCACCGGCCGAGGACGTGATCAGGCGCGGGGCGCTACCGAGCCGCCGGGCCAGCCCGGGGGAGGCGATGGCGTTCAGGACATCGCCCCGGCCCTTCAGCACGTCGGCCGGAAAGCCCCCGAGACCCACTGTCCGGGCCAGCTGGGAGTATGTGTCCGGATCGACCGCGACCAGGGTCAGTGGCTGCTCGACCCCGGTGTCGGCCGCGTCGGACGCGAGTGTCGCGTCGAGGTCGATTCGTACGCTCGTCACCTCACGCACGCCCGGGACGTCCCGCACCGTCCGTTCCACCCCCGCCGCGAGCTCGCTCCCGTCGGGCGTGGAGATCCGGGCGTCCGCGCCCGTCGCCAGAAGTGCGGCCCGGTCGCGGGCGTCCGCCACCCCCGCGAGCACGGAGCCGCCGAACGCCGCCGTCGTCAGGGCCATCAGCAGGGCCAGCAGGGGCAGGGCGGCGACCGTCGCCGGGGAGCGGCCGGCGCGGGCCAGCGACAGGAAACCGACCGCCCCGCGCAGACGTGCGGCCGGGCCGGCGGCCCAGCGCAGGGGGAGCGGATACAGCCGTACGAGCACGATGGCCGCGACCAGTCCGACGAGGACCGGGGCGGCGCTCACCAGCAGGTCACCCGGGCCGGCGACGCCGCGTCGGCGCAGGGCGGCGACCGAGCCGACGGCCAGGACCAGCGTGGTCAGTTCGGCGACCGTGCGGCGCCCGCCGGGCCTGGCGTTGGCGAGGTCGTCGCGCTCCTCGTGCGCCCGCGGTCTGCGGTGCGCCACGACCGCGCGCACCGGAAGCGCGGCGCAGGCGAGCAGCGCCACGGCCGCCGCGGCTAGCAGGGAGGGCAGCAACCTGGTCCCGTCCGCGGCGAGCAGGGCGAGCAGCAGGCCGGCCGCTGTGGCGGGCAGTGCCACCACCGCGGTCTCGGCGAGGAGCCGGCCGGCGATGCCGCGCAGGGAGCCGCCCCGCGCGCGCAGCAGGGCGAGTTCGGTGGTGCGGCGGGCGGCGGCCAGCCCGCCCGTCATGACCAGGACGACGGCGGCGACCGCCCCGACGCCGAAAGCCGCGACGGCGACGACGGGCGTGATCGCGTCCCGCGCCTGCGTGTAGGAGTCGACGACCTTCTCCAGCTCGGTGGCGAGCGCCGCGGTGGGGCCGGCGACCTCGCGCATCCTCAGCAGGTCGGGCCCGCCTTCGAGGGACGCGATCCCGGCGGTGAGCTCCGGGACGTCCTGTGCGGTGAGCTGTTCGGTGGCGGGGGCGAGCCGCCAGTACTTCTCCGGACCCCCTTGGCTGGCAAGGAGCGCCGGGGCGGTGTCGGGCGCCAGCAGGAGGGCCGCCTGCCAGTAGAACTGTACTGGGACGCTGCCCGGCAACACGTTCAGGCCAGGGGTGCGGAGGATCCGTTCCACGGACCAGTAACTGCCTTGCGGATTCCGGGGTTCGACGATTCCGGTGATCCGCACGGCCAGCGGCCCGGCCGGGAAGCCGGTCACGTGGATGACTGAGCCGACCCGTAGGCGTAGGGCCCGGGCGGTCTCGGCGGTGACCGCGGCCTCGACCTCGCTGGTGTCCTGCGTGACCGGCTCGGTGGTGGTGGGCAGCCGTCCGTCCCGTACGACGGTGTGGGCGGCGAGTCCCGATTGGGCGGCCAGGGTGAACTGGGGCGGTACCCCGTCGGGCTTCGGCAGCCAGGAGTCCTGTGCGGGAAGGCTCTCGGAGGTCTGTACCCCGTACGCCGACTCGGCGGCATCCGCCCGCAGCGGCTCGGGCAGCAGGTCCAGCGCCTTGTGCTCGACCGCCTCCAGCGCGGCGGGCCGCATCGCCTCCTCCCGGAACTTCTGCGCGATCTCCAGGCCGGGCTGCGGCGCGGTCAACTCCAGCACGGTGGAGGCGGGGGATGCTGCGGCGATGGTCTGGCGCAGGCCGCGCGTCTCGTAGGCGTCGACTGCCCGGGGCAGTGCGGCCGCGAGGAACGCCGTGATCAGCACGAGCACACCGAGGACGGCGGCGGTTGCGGGGGCGGTCCGCAGACGCGTCCGCACCCAGGGCGCTACAGCGCGCTGCGGTGGCTTGGGCGGCCGTGAGGACGGGGTCATCTCAGTCCTCCCCCTGGTGGCGGAGTGTGACCGCCGGTTCCGCTCGGCGGGCGGCTGACGCGGCGGTGATCAGGAGGAGCGGGGCGGCTACCCCTGCGAGGAGCAAGGCCACCTGGGAGAGGGGGAGTTCGACCAGGACGCCGGGGACAGGGCGGGCCGCCTGTGAGGTCAGCACGATCAGGGGGACGACGGCCCGGGTCAGGACGGTGCCGAGGCCGAGACCGGCGAGCAGTCCGGCGCCGATCAGCAGGCTCTGCTCGGTCGCGACCAGTCTGGCGAGATCCCGGCGCGGCGCGCCCAGGGCACGCAGCACGGCGAACTCCGCGGACCGCTCCCGCCGGGAACCGGCCGCGCTCACCGCGAAACCCCCGGCGGCGAGCACCGCGGCGGCCACCGCCACCGCCGTCAACGCCGAACGCGGCCCGGCACCGAGCGGATCCCCCAGCAGCTCGGCCGCGACCTCGTCCCGCACCAGCACCTGGTCCGGCTCCAGGTCGGGACGTGCCCGCAGCTCGGCGGCGACCTGCGCGGCCTTGCCGGGGGCGGTGCTCAGCCACCATTCGGTGGGCGTGAGCGGGGCGCTCGCACGCTGGGCAAGGACCGCGTTGACGGCACGCAGATCGAGCAACAGCGCACCGCCGTCGGCGGTTTCGGACCCGGTGTCGGACGCGGCTTCGGTCCCGGCTTCGGATCCGGTTGTGGAATCCGCCCCGGACCCGGCCGCATTCGCGCCGGTGCCGGTCGTCGGCAGCTCCTTCGCCGACCGTACGATCCGCACCCGCAGTTGCTCCCCGGCCAGCGTCACGTCGATGCTGTCGCCGGGCTCGGCCCCCGCCGCGCGCAGGAAGCTGTCGGTGGCGACGGCCGGGATCGCCGACGGAGCCGTTGCCCCGGCGGCGGCGACGCGGACGCTGAACGTCGGCGTGCCCAGGCCGAATTGCGAGGCTCCGGCGGCCGTACCCGTCTCGTACGCGACGGTCAGCGGCATCGTCTGCGACGCGGACGCCTTCAACTCCTCACTCGGCCCTGCCTCCCCGTTCTGCGTCCCGGTCCAACTGCCCTGCCAGCGCGTCCCGTTGGGCACCAGGACCGGCCGCTCGGCTCCGTCGCGGTCCAGGGACAGCAGCCGCTCGATGGTGAGCCGGTGATGTTCGGACTCGCCGGTGGGGACCGTGGCGTCGAGTTGCAGTCCGGTCAGGTGGAGCGGGCCGACCGGGGCGGCACGGTTGCCGGTGGCCGTCAGGTCCAGGTCGAGGGTGATCCGGTGGACCCGGCCGTCCACGGGGACTGTTCCGGCGCTCATCCGGTACGCGATGCCGTAGGCGTCCTCGACGACCACGGTGAGCAGCGGCGCGAGGCCGGACGGGGAGCGTCCCGAGCCCGCGTCCTCGTCGGTGATCCGCACGTCGAGGGCGAGTCGACGGGTGCCGTCGGGCAGCGGCACCGCACGGCTCGTCGCCTTTTGCACCGGGGTGACCGACCGCAGCAGCTTGTCCACGGGCTCGTCGGCGAGGTCGCCGCGCATCAGCATCCGGTCCCCGGCATGTGCCGTGTCCAGCGCGAGGACCGTCGCCGTACGGCTGCCGGAGAGGTCGATCGTGGTGCGGTGCGCGGGGGCGGCGTCCCGGGTTCCGGGCAGGGAGGTGTACTGGCCGGTCTGGCCGGGGCTGCCCGGCCTGGTGTCCAGGACCCGCACGTCGGCGCCCGTCCCGAAGTCCGCCTGATCGTCCTGCGACCGGTCCCAGGACGCGCCGTGCCCGATCGCCAGCATCCCGGTCGTCACCGCGACGACCAGCAGCAGCACCGGCCCCGCCCCGCGCAGCGGGCGCCGGCTGAACTGCCAGCCCGCCAGCGCCGCGGGCAACCCCCGGCCGCTCGCCGACCGCCGCTCCGCGAGCCGGGCCGCGAACGGCAGCAGACGCAGCGTCAGCACCGTGCCGGCCAGCAGCGCCAGGGCGGGCGCGGCGACCAGCAGCGGATCGATCCCCAGGTCCCCCGACTGGTCGCGGCTGAGGGCGCCGCCACCGGACGCGTCGGTCTGCCGGTCCAGCTGCCAGTAGGCCACCCCCGCGATCAGGAGCAGCCCGACATCGGCCCCGGCGCGCACGGGCGCCGCCGAAGTGGCGGCACGGATGCGCCGCAGCCGTACGGGCGCACTCGCCGTCGCGGCCAGCGCGGGCGCTACTACCGCCACCGCGCAGCACACGGCGACTCCGGCCGCGACCAGCCACACCTGGGCCGTCGGGGCGGTATCGAACCGTAGCCCGATCCGGTCGAGCGAGGACCAGCGGGCGAGCAGCCGGGCCAGCGGGCCGGACAGCAGCGCGGCACAGGCCGCGGCCGGTACGGCCAGCAGCAGCGCCTCCACCGCGGCGAGAGCGGCGATCCGGCGGCGCGAACCGCCCCGGGCCCGCAACAGGTCTGTCTCGCCCGCCCGTTCGGTGTCCAGGAGCCGGGCCACCAGCAGCAGCGCGTACCCGGCGAGCAGCACCAGCTGGACGGAGACGATCATCAGGGTGGACCGGGACACGAGCAGCGCGCGCGAGGTCCGGTCGAGCACGTCGGGCAGCGTCGACTTCACCGACGCGTAGCCGCCGAGCGCCGGGTCCTTGCGCAGGGCCGCGGCCCCGTGCACGGCCGCCTCGCGCAGGGCGCCGATCCCGTCGGTGGTGAGCGTCCGGTAGTCGGCCGTCGCCACCCAGCCGGTGTCGCCCTCGGAGACACGGCCGGCGGTGAACACGGACGGGTCGGCGAGCAGCGGGCCGTAGGTGGTGAAGACGACGGTGCGGACCCCGTGGCCGCCGAGAGCGTCCGCCTGCCAGTACGGGTCGGAGCTGTCGGCCGCCCGGTACACACCGGTGACCTCGACCGTGCGGGGCTCGCCGCCCAGCCGGTCTATGAGGTCGATCCGGTCGCCGGGCCCGAGCCTCAGCCGGCCGGCGGCCGCTTCGGGCAGGGCGACGGGTATCGCGGCGCTGATGTCCGCCGGGGCGGGCCCGGGCAGCGCGCCGGAGACGAGCGTGATCCGGGACCGGTCGAGGGCGGCGAGGTGGGTGAGGTCGGGCTCCCCGGCGCGGGCGTCGGCGTCCTGGAGGGAGCGGGGCAGCGCGTACGGTCCCGAACCCTCCAGCCTCCGCACGGTCACCGGCAGCCCGGCGAACACCTCCCGAGCACCGCCGACCACGGCCTTCTGCGCGGCGTCCCGCTCCTCCCCGGGCACGTCCGCGCCGACGACGAGCGAGGCGGATATCGCGGCCCGTTCACCCAGGGTGTTGCGGAGCGCGGCGTTCCCGATGGCACCGGAGAACGCGGCGAGAGCGGCCAGGACCGACGTGGTCAACAGCACCGCGAGCAGAGCCGCCGCGAGCAGCAGCCGATGCGCACGCACGCGCAACAGCAAGAAGCCCGTCACTCTTCCCCCACCCGATCGCCGAGCCGCCGTCCGGTCAATCCGGTATGCATATCACGGAGTTCGCTGTCCGGTACATGCGTTCGAGCCGCGGCATCGGTTCCTTCCGCAGGTTCCCCTCTTGACGGTCCGGGCCGATTCTGTGTGAGATGCACCGATGACGGAGAACGCCAGCCCCCAGTCCGGTGCCGCCCTCGCGGACGATCCGCCCGGCGAGCCGATGCTGAGCGTGGCCGACCTGCGGCACTCCTACGGCAAGGGCGCCGCGGCCGTGCACGCGCTGCGCGGCGCCTCCTTCGACGTGCGGCGCGGTGAACTCGTGGCCCTCAAAGGCCGTTCGGGATCCGGCAAGACGACGCTGCTCCAGCTGATCGGCGGGCTGGACCGCACACAGAGCGGTCGCATCGTCCTCGACGGCACCGACCTGTCCACGCTCGGGGAGCGCGAACTCCTCGAACTGCGCCGGGACCGGATCGGCTTCGTCTTCCAGTCCTTCGGGCTCATCCCGATCCTCACCGCCGCCGAGAACGTGGGCGTCCCGCTGCGGCTGCGCCGGGCCGAGCCACGCGAACGCGACGAACGGGTCGCCCTGTTGCTCGCCCTGGTGGGGCTCGCCGGGCACGAGGCCCAGCGCCCGGCGGAGCTCTCCGGCGGGCAGCAGCAGCGGGTCGCCATCGCCCGGGCCCTCGCCAACCGCCCGGCCTTGCTGCTCGCCGACGAGCCGACGGGGCAACTGGACGCCCGTACCGGTCTGGCGGTGATGGAACTGCTGCGGGCCGTGGTCCGCAGCGAGGGCGTCACGGCCCTGGTCGCCACCCACGACCCCCAACTCCTGGGCCTGGCCGACCGGGTGTTGGAACTGAGCGATGGAGAGGTCGTCGAGCACTGACGCAGCGCCTGTCGGCATGCTTCAGCTCAGCCCCGTCACCTTCCCGACGGCCAGGGCCACCAGCAGCGCCAGCAGCGCCACGCACGCCCCCGCCTGGATCAGCGAACGGCGTCGGTCCCGGGGCGCGTAGGCGTACGCCAGTGTCACCACGCCGCCCGCCAGCAGGCCGCCGAGGTGACCCTGCCAGGAGGTCAGGCCGGCGGAGATCAGCAGCCACAGCAGCAGGCCCGCCATGAAACGGTTGACCGCCTGCATGTCGGCGCCGAGGCGCCGGGCCATGACGTAGTACGCGGCGCCGAGCCCGAAGATGGCGCCGGAAGCGCCGACCGTCGGGTCGTACGGCGCGAGCAGCAGCACCAGCACCGAGCCGCCGAGCGCCGACAGGAGATAGAGGGCCGTGAAGCGGACGCGGCCCAGTTGCCCTTCCACCACCCGCCCCAGATTCCACAGCGACGCCATGTTCATCACGATGTGCAGGATCCCGAACGTGCCCTCGGTGGGCGGGAGATGGAGAAACGCCCCGGTCAGCAGGCGGTACCACTCACCGTCCACGACCCCCTCCGGCCGGAAGCCCGAGGGGTAGGTCGCCTGCCACAGATAGTGCCCGCCGTCCGGTCCAAGCAGCCCGGCGCCCAGCATCTGGAACCGGTCCACGATCGCCGGGCGTACCAACTCGCCGAGGTAGGCGAGGACGTTGAGACCGATGAGTACGTACGTCACCACGGGCGCCGTCGTGATCCGGCCGCCGAACGCGGTCCGGGCCTGGCGCACCGACCGCGCGCCCTCCCTCACACACTCCGGGCACTGGTGGCCCACGGCCGCCTCGCGCATGCAGTCCGGGCAGATGTACCGGTCGCAGCGGGTGCAGCGGACATGACTCCACCTTGGGATGGCGATAGCAGGTGGTGACGGTGGACTCGGATTCCACGGCCGGCTCCTCGGCTCTGCAAATGGGGTGGGACAGGGGTGGGTCGGGCGTGCGAGCCGGTGGGGGCGGCGGCGAACAAAATAGCGAATGCCGGGGGGTGAGGGAGGGGCGGGGCTGCTGTGGCCAGTCCGGGACGCGGAGCGGCTGTCGGCACCGTTGGCTGGAGCGGGCCGTCGTGCCACCCTGTGGTTGATCCGGCGGGGAGGCGACGCAAGTCATGGACGACGGCGCACGATCGGTGAACGGGGCGGCCGGCAGGGCGGGTTCGGCACGCCGTGCCCCGGCGGGCAGCGGCGAGAAACTCGCGGACTGGGCGGACGGACGGCTCGGCCTGTATGCGCTGGCCAAGGCCAACATGCGCAAGGTCTTTCCGGACCACTGGTCCTTCATGCTGGGCGAGGTCTGCCTCTACAGCTTCCTCATCCTGATCCTCACCGGCGTCTACCTCACCCTGTTCTTCGAGCCCAGCGGCGTCGAGGTCGTCTACAACGGCTCGTACACGCCCCTCAACGGCGTCATCATGACCAGGGCGTACGAGTCCACCCTCGACATCAGCTTCGACGTACGCGGCGGACTGCTGATCCGGCAGATCCACCACTGGGCGGCGCTGGTCTTCGTCGCCGGGATGCTCATCCACATGATGCGGGTGTTCTTCACCGGCGCGTTCCGCAAGCCGCGCGAGCTCAACTGGGTGTTCGGCTGGACCCTGTTGTTCCTCGGCATCATCACCGGCCTGACCGGCTACTCGCTCCCCGACGACCTGCTGTCCGGCACCGGCATCCGCTTCTCGCAGGGCGCCATCCTGTCCGTCCCGATCGTCGGAACGTACCTGTCCTTCTTCCTCTTCGGCGGCGAGTTCCCCGGGCACGACATCATCCCGCGGCTCTTCCCGGTCCACGTCCTGCTGCTGCCCGGGATCATGCTCGGCCTGGTCGTCGCCCATCTGATCCTGGTCTTCTACCACAAGCACACCCAGTACCCCGGCCCCGGCCGCGACCAGAAGACGGTCGTCGGCATGCCCTTCCTGCCGGTCTACATGGCGAAGGCGGGCGGTTTCTTCTTCCTGGTCTTCGGCGTGCTGGCGGTGATGGGCGGGATCGCCAGCATCAACCCGGTGTGGGCCTTCGGCCCCTACCGAGCAGACCTGGTGACGACGGGTGCTCAACCCGACTGGTACCTCGGCTTCTCCGAGGGACTGATCCGGGTGATGCCGGGATGGGAGATCAACGCCTGGGGCCACACACTCCAGTTGGGCGTCTTCATCCCCTTCTCCCTCTTCCCGCTGATCCTGGTCGCCCTCGGCGTCTACCCGTTCATCGAGGCGTGGATCACCGGCGACAAACGCGAGCACCACATCCTGGACCGACCGCGAAACATGCCCGTCCGGACCGGCCTCGGTGTGGCCTGGCTGACTCTGTACGCCGTTCTGCTGATCGGCGGCGGCAACGACATCGTCGCCACCCATCTCCATCTCTCCATCAACGCGATCACCTGGTTCGTGCGGATCTCCTTCTTCGTGGCACCTGTTGTCGCGTTCATCATCACCAAGCGCGTCTGCCTGGGCCTGCAGCGCCGGGACCGGGACAAGGTGCTGCACGGCAGGGAGTCCGGCATCATCAAGCGGCTCCCGCACGGCGAGTTCGTCGAGATCCACGAACCGCTCTCGCAGGAGCAGCTGCACACTCTCACCCAGCATGAGCAGGACCCGCCGTACGAGCTTGGTCCCCTCGTCGACGCGAATGGCGTCCGGCGTCCGGTCAAGCCGTCGCAGCGGGTGCGGGCGCGGCTGGCGCGGGCCATGTTCGGGCCGGAGACGCGGATCGTGAAGCCAACGGTGGAGGAGTATCGCGAGGTCACTAGCGGCGATCACCACCACTGACGACGAGGGCCCGGCACTCCTCCGGGCTGCCCCAAGCCGTTCGCAGGGCACGGGCCTTGGTCAGCCACAGGGAGAGGTCGTACTCCGCCGTGTAGCCGATCGCGCCGTGCAGTTGGAGTGCGGTACGGGCCGTCCTGTACGCCGCCTCGCATGCCGTGACCTTGGCGGCGGCCACGTCAAACGGGGTCATGGTGAGGGCGGCGCCGAAGAGCAGCGGGCGGGCGAACTCCAGGGCTGTCTTCGCGTCGGCCAGTTGGTGCTTGACCGCCTGGAACGAGCCTATGGGGACGCCGAATTGGGTTCGCTGCTTGACGTGCGCCACCGTTTTGTCGAGGAGTGCCAGGCCGACGCCGAGGGCCTGGGCGGCGGTGGCTAGGCGGGCCCAGGTGAGGGCCTCGGCAACGGGTGGGTCGGCGGTGAGGAGTTCGCCGCCCGGGGTGAGTCGGGCGAGGCGGCGGGCGGGGTCGAGGGAGGCACGGACCGGGCCGTGGCCGGGGGCGAGGTGGAGGCCGTCGGGGGTCAGTGACAGGCGGGCGGTCGCCACGTCGCCGTCCAGGGCGTACGACCCTTCAGTCGCCACCGTCGCCATGACCTCGCCCGTTGCCAGCCGGGGCAGGAGGAGCTTGGCGGCGGGGCCGGAATCGCCGAGCAGGACCGCGCCGGTGACCGTCTCCACCAGCGGGCCGGGTACCGCATGCCGCCCCAACTCCAGGAAAGCGACGGCGAGTTCGACGGGCCGGGGGCCCATCCCCTCGTACGCCTCCGGAACCGCCAGCGCGAACACCCCCGCCTCCGCGATACGGGACCACAGCGCGCGCCCGCTGCCATGCTCGCCGCGACTCCACTCCCGTATCGCCGAAGGTGTGTCGGCGGCAGTCAGCATCGCGTCCAACGAGGCGGCGAACGCCCGCTGTTCGGTGTCCAGGAGGAAGCGCATCAGCGGTGGCGTCCCTTCGGCAGGCCGAGCAGGCGTTCGGCGATGATGTCGCGCTGGATCTCGTTCGTGCCGGCGTAGATGGGGCCGGCCAGGGCGAAGACGTAGCCCTCGGACCAGTCGGTGTCCGCGAACTCGCCTTCTGTGCCCAGGAGTTCGAGAGCCGTCTCGTGCAGCGCGATGTCGTACTCCGACCAGAAGACCTTGTTCAGGCTGGACTCGGGGCCGAGCGGCTCGCCGTCCAGGAAGCGGGAGGCGCCGGCGTAGGTGAAGAGTTGGTAGGCGCGGGCGCCGATGAGGGCGTCGGCGACCCGGTCGCGTGTTCCCGCCGGGCTGCCCTGGGTGTGCCACAGGTCGCGTAGGCGGTCGGCGGCGGCGAGGAAGCGGCCGGGGGAGCGGAGGGTCAGCCCGCGTTCGTTGCCCGCCGTCGACATCGCGATACGCCAGCCCTGTCCGGGCTCGCCGATCACGTCCTCGTCCGGCACGAACACCTCGTCCAGGAACAGCTCGGCGAACGCCGGCTTCCCGTCGAGCCGGCCGATCGGGCGGACCGTGACGCCGGGGGCTCGAAGGTCGAACATCAGGTAGGTCAGGCCCTGGTGGGGTCTCGGGGTGTCCGGCTCGCTGCGGAACAGGCCGAACGCGCGGTCCGCGAAGGCCGCCCGCGACGACCACGTCTTCTGCCCGCTCAGCAGCCAGCCGCCGTCCGCGCGAACCGCTCTCGCCCGGAGGGACGCGAGGTCGGAACCCGCCTCCGGCTCCGACCATGCCTGCGCCCAGATCACTTCGCCGGTGGCCATCGGGGGCAGCACGCGCGCGCGTTGCTCCTCGGTGCCGTGGTCGAAGAGGGTGGGGGCGAGGAGGTTGATGCCGTTCTGTCCGACGCGGCCCGGCGCGCCCGCCGCGTAGTACTCCTCCTCGAAGACCAGCCAGCGGAGCAGACCGGCGTCCTGACCGCCATAGCGCGCGGGCCAGTTCACCACCGACCAGCGGTCCGCGGCCAGTTCGGCCTCCCAGGCCCGGTGTGCGGCGAAGCCGTCCGCGGTCTCCAGGGAGGGGAGCGGGACGGCGGGCACGTGCGCGTCGAGCCAGGCGCGGGCCTCGGCGCGGAAGGCCTCGTCGGCGGGGGAGTGGGTGAGGTCCACTGACAGCATCCTTCCCTCATCATCCTTCCCTAACAAGTGTTTGGTAGGTTAGCGTGGGGCTATGACAGGCGTCGAGAGCCCGGAGTACGTCCCCGGGCACGGGCTGCTGAAGGGGCGCACCGCCGTCATCACGGCAGCGGCGGGAGCCGGGATCGGCGGAGCGACCGCGCGCCGCTTCCTGGAGGAGGGCGCACGTGTGCTGATCAGCGACGCGCACACGCGCCGGCTCAAGGAGTACGAGGCCGAGCTGGCCGGGGAGTTCGGCGAGGCATCCGTCGCCGCGCTGCCGTGCGACGTCACCGACGAGACACAGGTGCGGGCGCTCTTCGACACGGCCGCGCGGGTGCACGGGCGGGTGGACGTGGTCGTCAACAATGCGGGCCTGGGCGGCACTTCGACCCTCGTCGACATGACCGACGAGCAGTGGTCGAAGGTGCTCGACGTGACGCTGAACGGGACCTTCCGGTGCACACGGGCGGCGATGCGGTCCTTCCGCGAGCACGGGCAGGGCGGGGTGATCGTCAACAACGCGTCCGTCGTCGGCTGGCGTGCCCAGGCCGGGCAGGCGCACTACGCGGCGGCCAAGGCGGGCGTGATGGCGCTGACGAGATGCGCGGCGATCGAGGCCGCCGAGTACGGGGTCCGGGTCAACGCCGTCTCGCCGAGCCTCGCCATGCATCCGCACCTGGTGAAGGTGACGAGCCCGGAGCTGCTGGAGGAGCTGACCGCGCGGGAGGCTTTCGGGCGGTACGCCGAGCCCTGGGAGGTGGCCAACGTGATCGTGTTCCTGGCGTCCGGCTACTCCTCGTACATGACCGGCGAGGTCGTGTCGGTCAGCAGTCGGCACCCATGAGCGCGGGGGTGAGAATGTGCGCGTGCCTACCAAGAAGAAGCCCCAGGTGACCGCGGCCCCGGCCCGCCGCAGCGAACTCCTCGGCACCGCCGCCGAGGTCTTCGCCGAGCAGGGCTACAAGGCCACCACCGTACGCAAGATCGCGGACCACGCGGGCATGCTCGCGGGCAGCCTCTACTACCACTTCGACTCCAAGGAATCGATGCTGGAGGAGATCCTGCGCACCTTCCTCGACGAGCTCTGGGACGGCTACGACACCGTCCTGGACGCCCGCTTGGAGCCGCGCGAGACGCTGGAGGCCCTGGTCACCGAGTCGTTCCGGGAGATCGACCGGCACCGCGCCGCCGTCGCGATCTACCAGAAGGAGTCCAAGCAACTCGTCGCGCAGGAGCGGTTCGCGTTTCTCGCCGAGTCGCAGCGCAAGTTCGAGAAGGCGTGGCTGTCCACGCTGGAGCGCGGGGTCGCCGCCCAGGTCTTCCGGGCCGACCTCGACGTCCGGCTCACCTACCGGTTCGTCCGCGACACGGTGTGGGTCGCCGCGTCCTGGTACCGGCCCGGCGGACAGCACAGCCCGGAGGAGATCGCCCGGCAGTACCTGTCGATGGTGCTGGACGGGATCGCCGTACGCACATAACCGCACATAACTCAAAGGCGAGTTCGGGGAGTTGGTCGCCATGGCCGAGGCATACATCGTCGAAGCGGTCCGTACGCCCGTCGGGCGGCGCCGGGGAGGGCTCAGCGGGGTCCATCCGGCCGACCTGGGCGCGCATGTGCTCAAGGCGCTGGTCGGGCGCTCGGGCGTCGATCCCGCCGCCGTCGAGGACGTCGTCTTCGGCTGCCTGGACGCGGTCGGGCCGCAGGCCGGGGACATCGCCCGGACCTGCTGGCTGGCGGCCGGGCTGCCCGAGGAGGTGCCGGGCGTGACGGTGGACCGGCAGTGCGGATCCTCCCAGCAGGCCGTGCACTTCGCGGCACAGGCCGTACTGTCCGGCACCCAGGACCTCGTCGTCGCGGGCGGCGTGCAGAACATGTCCCAGATCCCCATCGCCTTCGCCTCCCGCCAGGCCGCCGAGCCACTCGGGCTGCGGGAGGGACCGTTCGCCGGCAGCGAGGGCTGGCGGGCACGCTACGGCGACCGGCCCGTGAACCAGTTCGCCGGCGCCGAGATGATCGCCGCGAAGTGGGGGATCAGCCGGCAGGACCAGGAGGAGTTCGCCCTCCGCTCGCACCAACGGGCCCTGCGCGCCATCGACGAGGGCCGCTTCGAGAGGGAGACCGTCCCGCACGGGGACGTGACCGTCGACGAGGGCCCGCGCCGGGACACCTCCCTGGAGAAGATGGCCGGACTGAAACCGGTCCTCGACGGCGGCACCATCACCGCCGCCTGCTCCTCGCAGGTCTCCGACGGCGCGGCGGCGATGCTGCTCGCCTCCGAACGCGCGGTCCGTGAACACGGGCTGACCCCCCGCGCCCGTGTGCACCATCTCTCCGTGCGGGGCGAAGACCCGATCCGCATGCTGTCCGCCCCGATACCGGCCACCGCCCACGCCCTGAAGAAGACCGGCCTGTCCATCGACGCCATCGACCTCGTCGAGATCAACGAGGCCTTCGCACCGGTCGTCCTGGCCTGGCTGAAGGAGACGGGCGCGGACCCGGAGAAGGTCAACGTCAACGGCGGCGCCATCGCCCTGGGACACCCGCTCGGCGCGACAGGCGTGAAGCTGATGACGACCCTCCTGCACGAACTGGAGCGCACGGGCGGGCGGTTCGGCCTCCAGACGATGTGCGAGGGCGGGGGACAGGCCAACGTGACGATCATCGAGCGGCTTTGAGCAGTCGGGGTGGTCAGCCGGTCAGCCGTCGGTCCTGAGTGACTCCAGGGACTTCAGCACCTCCTCCGCCTCCGCCATGATCCGGCCCACCAGTTCCGTGCACGATGGCAGGTCGTCGATGACCCCGGCGACCTGTCCGGATGCCATCACCCCGAGATCGGTACGTCCGTCCACCATCGACGCCTTGAGCAGCATCGGCGTGTTCGCCGCGAGCAGGACCTGGCTCCAGGTCAGGTCCTTGCCGTGCCGCAGCGCCAGGCCGTCGCGGATCATCCGCCGCCAGGTCAGCCCGGACAGTCTTCGGAAGCCGGCCGCCCGACGCACGGCCTGGGACAGGGCTCGCGCGCGGCCGGAGTTCTCCAGAGCGTCGACGAGTTCCGTGCGCAGCATGCGGTGCGGCAGCCCGTCGACCGCCTTCGTGACCGTGACGTCCTTGACCGTCGCTGCCAGATACCTGGCCTTCACCGCGTCCGGGACCGTCGAGTCCGACGTGAGCAGGAACCGCGTGCCCATCGCGACACCCGCCGCACCGTACGCCAGCGCCGCGACCAGCCCCCGCCCGTCGAAGAAGCCACCCGCCGCGACGACCGGTATGTCGACGGCGTCCACCACCTGGGGCAACAGCACGGTCGTCGCCACCTCGCCGGTATGCCCGCCGCCCTCCCCGCCCTGCACGATCACCGCGTCCGCGCCCCACGCCGCGACCTTCTCGGCATGGCGCCGCGCCCCGATGGAGGGGACGACGACCACGCCCGCCTCCTTGAGCTCGGCGATCAGTTCACGCGAGGGGGCCAGCGCGAAGGAGGCGACGCGGACACCCTCGTCGACGATGATCCGCACCCGGTCACCGGCGTCGCCCGCGTCCGCGCGGAGGTTGACCCCGAACGGCGCGTCCGTACGGGACCTGACCTCCCGTATCGCCTCGCGCAGCCGGTCGAGGGTCATCGTGGCGGAGGCCAGGATGCCGAGCGCCCCCGCGTTCGCCGTCGCCGAGACCAGACGCGGGCCCGCCACCCACCCCATCCCGGTCTGCACGATCGGGTGGCGGACCCCGACCAGCCGGGTGAATGCCGTCTCCATCAGGCCCTCGCCCCCTCTCCCGCTCCCTCCGGAACCTCGCGCGCGCGGGCGTTCGCCGGGTCGATCACCTCGCGGATCAGCCGCAGTTCCTCGGGAGTGGGCTCCCGGGTCGGCGGCACCTCGTCCGGCACGGTGAGTTCGAAGCCCGTCGCCCGCCGCACCTCCTCGACGGTGACCCCCGGGTGCAGCGAGGCCAGCCGCATCGAGTGGTCGGGGGTCGCGAAGTCGAAGACACCCAGGTCGGACACGACACGGGGGATGCGGTGGTGGCGGGCGCCGGCCGCGTGGTCGTATCCGACCCCGCACACCATGTCGACCTTCTCGACGAAGACCCGCCGGGAGTGTCTCGGTACCCAGTAACTCGTCGGATTGTTCAGCGTGTTGACCGGCGCTCCCCGCACCCCCAGCAACTGCCGCTTGGGCTTGGCCCAGTCGCCGATGCAGGAGATGTTCTGGTTGCCGTACCGGTCGATCTGGCTCGCGCCCATCATCACGTGCCGTCGGCCGCTCGTGACGAGGGTGAGGTGCTGTCGGTACGGCAGCCAGCCCTCCGGTGTCCCGTCGAGGCCGACGAGCATCGCCTCGCCGTCGGTGAGCAGCAACTCCGGCGAGAAGGTACGCCGGGCGAGCCGCGCACCGACGGACGGGATCAGGCCCATCGGACTGGCGAGGATCTCACCGGCATCGCGCCAGGCCTCGGCGCAGGCGATGACGCAGTACTCGGCGCGGGCGGGTGGGAGAAGAAGGGGGCGGGTGGTTGGGCGGAGAGGCGCGCCGGTGGGTGGGTCGTGAGCGTCGGTCATTTCTCCTGCTCCCTGTGCCAGTCCTGGACGGCCGACCGGTACGCCTGTTCGTCCCCGGCGGCGAACCGCTCCTCGAACTCCTCCCAGGGGGTGGTCGCGTACTGCTTCTGGAAGGCCTCGTCCCTGCCGTAGTCGGGCGCGCAGGAGGTGAAGTGCGCGCCGTTCGGGGCCTCGACCACGCCCGTCACCGTGTGCCGTTTGATCAGCAGGGTCTGCGGTGCGGCCTCCTTCGTCAGCTCGGCCGTGTCCACGACGCGTTCGCAGGAGACGTAAGCCGCGTCCGCCGCCTCGCAGAACAGGTCGTCGAAGTAGGGGTCGGGGCCCAGATACTGGCCGTTGCCCTGCCGGTCCGCCCGGTTCACATGGACGAGGGCCGCGTCCAGGCGCAGGGCGGGCATGGCCACGAACGTCTCCCCGTCCTCGTACGGCGAAGTCACCGTCCGCAGATCGGGGTTGACCCGCATGACGTCCGAGCCGATGCCCGCCCGCACGGGCAGGAAGGGCAGCCGGTTCGCGGCGGCGTGCAGCCCCCACATGAACATCGCCTCGTCGACCTCCGTCAGCTCGAAGGCTCCGCGCTCGCGTGCCGCCCGGTAGTGGGGTTCGAGGGGGATCGAGTCGAGGGTGACGAAGGCGGTGACCAGCTTGCGGATACGTCCGGCGGCGGCGAGCATGCCGACGTCCGGGCCGCCGTACGAGACGACGGTGAGATCGGTGATCTGGGACCGGAGCACCGCTCTCACCAGGGCCATCGGTTTGCGGCGCGAGCCCCAGCCGCCGATGCCGAGGGTCATGCCGCTCTCCAGCCGGGAAACGGCCTCGTCGGCGGTCATCGTCTTGTCGCTCACCTAGTCACCGTCCTTTCCCAAGGTGTCCTTGCCAAAGGTGTCGCGGACCCGGTCGGCCACCCCGCTGACGCTCGCCTCGAAGGTGAAGCCCTGCTCGAAGCGGTAGCTGCGGCGGACGTCGACCGGATCGATGCCGTTGATCGCAGCCTTGGCCAGGCGGATCAGCTCCCCGTCCTTGGCGGCTATCTCGCGGGCCACCTCCAGGGCCGCGGTGGGCAGTTCGGCCCGCTCCACCACCCGCCACACCGAGCCGTGCGCGTGCAGCTCGGCCGCGCTCGCCGTGCGCGAGGTGTAGTACAGGGCGCGCATCAGGTGCTGGGGGACCAGCCGGGCCAGATGCGTGGCGGCGCCCAGGGCTCCCCGGTCGAGCTCGGGCAGCCCGAAGGTGGCGTCATCGCTCGCCACGATCAGGTCCGCGTTCCCGGCCAGCCCTATCCCCCCGCCCAGGCAGAAGCCCTGCACCGCCGCCACCACCGGGACCTCACACTCGTAGACCGCCGAAAACGCCTCGAAGCAGCCGCGGTTGGCGCCGACCAGCGCACTCTGCCCCTGCGCCTGTATCTCCTTGATGTCCACGCCCGCGTTGAAGCCGCGCCCCTCGGCGGCCAGCACGACACACCGGATTCCGGGGTCGCGGCCGGCCGCGCGCACGGCGTCGGCCAGGGCGAACCAGCCGCGCACCGGCAGAGCGTTCACCGGCGGGTAGTCGACCGTGACGACGGCGATTCCATTTTTTTCGGGCCCCTTTTCCGGGAACGAGGTGGAGACACCCATGGACGCATCAGCTACCTTCCACTCAGCTACCTTTCCACCAAACATTTGTTAGGTGCGAGACTTCGAAGCTAGCAGCAGGCCGATCGCAGCGGGAGGCCCTGTGGATAACTCTCACTCCGCGCCCATGAGCGGCCGGACCGTCGTCGTCACCGGTGGCACCCGTGGCGTCGGCGCCGGCATCGCCAGGTCCTTCGTCGAGGCCGGCGCGCAGGTCGTCACCTGTGCCCGCAGATCACCCGAACTCCCTGTCGAGGGAACGGAGTTCGTGCCCGTCGACCTCCGTGATCCCGGCGCCGTACGGGCCTTCTTCGGCGCCCTGCCCCGGCTCGACGTCCTCGTCAACAACGCGGGCGGCGCCCCTTACCGCCGCTTGACCGACACATCGATAGAGCGACACATCCGGGTCATCGAGCTCAACCTCACCGCCGCGCTGACGGCCTCCCTCGCCGCGTACGAGCACCTCAAACGGGCCAGGGGCGCCGTCGTGATGATCGGCAGCGTCAGCGGCAGCCGCCCCTCGCCCGGCTCGGCGGCGTACGGGGCGGCCAAGGCCGGCCTGGAGAACCTCGCCCGTTCCATGGCGGTCGAGTGGGCGCCGGAGATCCGCGTCAACACCCTCGTCGTCGGCATGGTCCGCACCGAGCTGGCCCACCTCCACTACGGCGGCGACGACGGAATCGACGCGGTCTCCCGAACCGTCCCTCTCGGTCGCCTCGCCGACCCCTCCGACGTGGGCGCGGCCGCGGTCTTCCTCGCCTCCGACGCCGCCGCCTACATCAGTGGGGCGAGCCTGCTGGTCCACGGAGGCGGGGAGCGGCCCGCCTTCCTCGACGCCGCGACCGCCAACAAAGACGACAAGGACAACAAGAGCAACAAGGGCAACAAGGGCAACAAGGAGAAGTGAAAGGAGACGTGGGATGAGCAGTGGGATCTGCGACGGGCGGGTCGTCGTCGTCACCGGCGCGGGCCGTGGACTGGGGCGGGCCCACGCCCTCGCGTTCGCGGCCGAGGGGGCGCGGGTCGTCGTCAACGACCTCGGGGTCGGCCTCGACGGCACACCCGGCATCGACGGGCCGGACAGTCCTGCCGGGCAGGTCGTCGAGGAGATCCGTGCGGCAGGGGGTGAGGCGGTCGCGCATGGCGGGGACATCGCCACGAGCTGGGGTGCCGCGTCCCTGATCCGGACCGCCCTGGAGACGTACGGGCGGCTCGACACCCTTGTCAACAACGCCGGGTTCCTGCGTGACCGGATGCTCGTCAATCTCGACGAGGACGACTGGGACGTCGTGCTGCGTGTTCATCTCAAGGGGCACTTTCTGCCGCTGAAGCAGGCCGCCGCGTACTGGCGGGCGGAGGCCAAGGCCGGCCGTATGCCGGTGGGCCGGATCGTCAACACCAGTAGCGGGGCCGGGTTGTTGGGCTCTGTCGGGCAGGGCAACTACAGCGCCGCGAAGGCCGGGATCGTCGCCTTGACGCTGGTCGCCGCCGCCGAACTGGGGCGATACGGCGTTCAGGCCAACGCCATCGCGCCCGCGGCCCGGACCCGTATGACGGAACGTACCTTCGCCGAGACGATGGCCGCGCCCGGTGCGGGTTTTGACGCGATGGCTCCGGAGAATGTCTCCCCGCTCGTCGTGTGGCTCGGGTCCGCCGCGAGCGTGGGGGTGACCGGGCGGGTGTTCGAGGCGGAGGGGGGTCGGATCACCGTGATGGAGGGGTGGAGGGCGGGGCCCAGTGCGGACAAGGGGGCGCGGTGGAGTCCGGCGGAGGCGGGGGAGACGGCCCTGAAACTGCTGGCGGCGGCGGAGGTGCCGGGGGAGGTGTACGGGGCTTGAAGGTACGGGGCTTTCCTCGCCCCCGCCGCCCCTACCCGTCCCATCTCCAGGGGCGCTGCCCCTTCGACCCCGCCCCCAGGGGGCTCTGCCCCCTGGACCCCCGCTCCTCAAACGCCGGAGGGGCTGAATTTTTGCCGGTCTGGGGGCGGCAGCCCCCAGGGGCCGCCACCTATGTGTCACATTCCAGCACCGTCCCGCACAGCGCGCAGCGTGCCCGCACTCGCCCCCTCACCGGCACCCTGATCCGCTGATGGCACGTCGGGCAGGGGAACGAGACGCGGAGGTGGCCGCCGCCGTCCGGGGTGAAGGTGTAGGGGACGCCGGGCTGGGGGCCGGGGCCCCGGCGATGGTCGCGGTCGCGGGCGTAGCGGCGGCGGCCCGCCCAGCCGGCCGCCGTGAGCGGGGGCTGTTGTTCGTCGCGGCGGGCCTGGGCCATGCCCTTCACGTACGCGGTGTAGGCCTGCGGGCTGGTGAACCAGACCGACGGATCCTCGCCGAATACCAGGGCACGTTTCGCCAGGACGTAGCCGAACTCCTCCGGCGTCAGATAGCCCAGTTTCTGCGAGGACGCCGCGTCCTCCCGGTACGCGTCCAGCAGCAGCCACCCGGCGCCCAGGTACGTCGCCGCCGTGTCCGTGAGGATCTCGTTGTCCCGGGTGCCGGGGAAGGACAGGTCGAGGCGGTGGAGGTAGACGTGCATCACCTCGTGGGCCAAGGCGGCGCCGATATCGCGTCGGTGGGTGCGGAAGCGGTCGTTCAGTTCGACGAAGTACTCGGGTCCGGCGGCCAGTTCGACGTTGGCCGCGTGTGTCATCTCGCGGAAGCTGACGATCATGCGGGCGTCCGGGAGGTGGTAGTGCCGGACCAGTTCACGGGCCACCCGCTGCACCCCGAGATACAGGTCGTCGGCGTCGGCGAACGCCACGTCGGCGGGGGCCACGCTGGCCGAGAACGTCTGGATGGTGTCGTACGACAGTCGTTTGTAGAGCGCGGTGATGGCGGCCCGCACCGTCTCCAGATGTGGGTAGCCGTGCTCGACAGGCCCGCCGTCCGTCACGTCCGTACCCCCAAAGACGCCCTGAACTCGTCTCCACTCTATGCGGATGTGAGCGGATTTTCTCGGGCCGGGTTCCACGGTTACCGCGTGAGATCGGTCCTTGTCATGCAGGCTGTTTCGTGATCATCCTGCATCATCCCGCGTTGCGCCCAACCTCCCTCGAAAGGACGTCTGTTGATCCCCCACACGCCCAAGAGAAACCTCCTCGCCCTGGCGAAGAGAGCCTCGGCGGTCGGTGCCGTCGCCCTCGCGGTGGCCAGCCTCCAGCCCCTCGACGCGCAGGCCGCACCCGCGCCCGTCGTCGGTGGAACGCCCGCCGCGCAGAACGAGTTCCCGTTCATGGTCCACCTCTCCATGGGCTGCGGCGGTGCGCTCTACAAGAAGGACGTCGTACTGACCGCCGCGCACTGCGTGGACGGTTCCGGCAACACCACCGCCATCACCGCCACCGCCGGTGTCACCAACCTCGGCTCCTCCTCCGCGATCAAGGTCAAGTCGACCAAGGTCAAGCAGGCCACCGGCTACAACGGCAACGGCAAGGACTGGGCGCTCATCAAGCTCGCCCGGCCCATCGACCTGCCCACCCTGAAGATCGCCGCGGTCCCGAAGTACAACCGCGGCACCTTCACCATCGTCGGCTGGGGCGACACCGCGGAGAACTCCGGAACCGGCTCCACCAAGCTCCTCAAGGCCACCGTCCCGTTCGTCAGCGACAGCATGTGCCGCTGGGCCTACGGCGACCAGCTGATCGAGAAGGAGGAGATCTGCGCCGGCTACCAGAGCGGCGGCGTCGACACCTGCCAGGGTGACTCCGGCGGCCCCATGTTCCGCAAGGACGACGCCGGCAAGTGGATCCAGGTCGGCATCGTCAGCTGGGGCGACGGCTGCGCCCGCCCCGGCATCCCGGGTGTCTACACGCAGGTCTCCACGTTCGCCGCTGACATAGCGAAGGCGGCGGCCGCACTGTAGGTCCGCCGTCGGCGGAGCCGCACCCCCTGGGGATCCCCCTGCGGCTCCGCCGGACGTCCACTCCACTCACCCCGGCAGCGTCACGGGCTCCTGAGCCCCGGCTCCGGCGAGCCCTCCGGCGCCTGTTCGAACTCCAGCACCCACACCTCGTTGTCGCCCTCACGCAGCACAGGACCGGGCACATACAGCGCCGACTGCGGCCCAACGGACCAGTAGCGGCCCAGGTTGAACCCGTTGACCCACACGAAACCGCGCGTCCAGCCCGGCAGTTCGAGATACGCGTCCCCGGCGCCCTCCACCGTCACCGTGCCCCGGTACAACCCGCGCGAGCCATCCCCCGGCAGCCCCACGAAGGGCACCGCACCCACACCGGCGTCGAAGGCGTCCAGGCGCAGTCCACGCGCGCGTACCCCGTGCAGATACTGCCGCTCGTGCAGCAGCCCCCCGGTGACGCCCTTCGTCTCGCCGCTGCGCGGCCCGTAGTTGACCCTCCCCAGGGACTCCACCCACAGCTCCACACGCGCGTGCCCGGCGACGGGCTCCTTGAGCTGCTCGTCGCCCTCCATGAGCACGCCGGCCCGCTCTCCGTCGACGTACACCACCGCCAGATCCCGCAGCCCCCGCGCGGTCAGCGGGTACGGCTGCCGCGGCCCCGGCACGGTCACCTCGTAGCGCACCAGTCCGCGATCCACGTCGAGTTCCTCGAAGGTGGGCGGGACGGGGCCCTCGGTCTGTGGTCCGCCGAGCGCGTCCAGTACGGCCGTCAGGGGCGCCCAGCCGGTCAGGCGCACGCCGGCCGGTGTGGCCAGCGGCGCGGGTGCGGGCGGCGGTTCGGGCAGCGGGCCCTCCGCGTACTCGGCGAGCACCTCACGCAGGCGCCAGAACTTCTCCGTGGGGTGCCCGAACTCGTCGATCGGGGCGTCGTAGTCGTACGACGTCACGTCCGGCTCCAGCGGGCCCTCGTGCAGGTCGCCGCCGCCCCGGTTGGCGCCCGCCCAGCCGGCGAAGTTGGTGCCGCCGTGCGCCATGTAGACATTGACCGAGGCACCGCACTCCAAAATCTCCCGCAGCGCCGCGGCGGCGTCCTCAGGATCGCGTACGACGTGGTCCGCACCCCAGTGGTCGAACCAGCCGCACCAGAACTCCATGCACATCAGCGGGCCCTCGGGGCGGTGCCGGCGCAGTGTCTCGAAGGCCACGCGCGCGTGGGAGCCGAAATTCGCGGTCGCCAGGACGCCCGGGACGGACCCGCCGGTGAGCATGTGGTCCTCGGGGCCGTCCGAGGTGAACAGGGGCACGGTGACGCCCTCGTCCCGCAGCAGGTCGGCGAGGCGGCTCAGGTAGAGCGCGTCCGAGCCGTAGCTGCCGTACTCGTTCTCGACCTGCACCATGATCACCGGGCCGCCGCGGTCCACCTGCCGGGGCACGACTTCGCCCAGCAGCCGGCGAAACCAGCGCTCCACATGTCCCAGGTACCGCTCGTCGCGGGTACGCGCGCGCGTGCCGAGCTCGCCCGTCAGCCAGTGCGGCAGACCGCCGTTCTCCCACTCCGCGCAGATGTACGGCCCCGGCCGCACGATCGCCCACAGCCCCGCCTCCCGGGCCGCGTCCAGGAAGCGGCCCAGCGCCCCGACGTCCCGGAACTCGCCGGGGTGAGGCTCGTGGAGATTCCACGGGACGTACGTCTCCACACAGTTGAGGCCCATCGCCCGCAGCATCGCCAGCCGGTGCCCCCACTGCTCCTCGTGCACCCGGAAGTAGTGCAGCGCGCCGGACAGCACCCGCACCGGCCGCCCGTCCAGCAGGAAATCCGTGTCGCCCACAGTGAACTCGCTCATGCACCCAGCCTCACCACTGGCGGCGATCACGTCCATGGACAAAGATCGGCGCTGTTTGGACGAACCGACGCCGGTGAGGAGGAGCGGGGATGTACCAGACCTGGATGCGGTTCTTCAGCCCCGGCCCCGCCCACCACCGCCTCGGCCTCGTCTGCCTCGGCGTGGGCCTCCAGTTCGGTGTGCTGCCCACGGTCGGCCCCCGCACCCTCGACCACCACGTCGCCGTCGTGATCAACACGGGCCGCGGCTGGTACCTGAGCCCCGACGGAACCCGTACGACCGTCACCGCACCCGCCCTCCTGTGGCTCACGCCCGGCGTGCCCCACCACTACGCGCCCGACCCCGACACCGGCTGGGACGAGGGCTTCGTCGACTTCGCCGGGCCCGCCACCGCGACGTACACCGAACTCGGCTACATCGAGCCGGACAACCCCGTCGTGCCCCTCTCGGACGCCACAGGCCCGCGCGCGGTCGTCGGCCGCATCGCACGTGCCGCCCGCCGCGGCAACCCCCTCCTGGAGGTGGAGACCGGCGCCGCCGTCCACGAACTCCTCGTCGCGCTGCGCCGCGCCCGCGCCGGCCTGTCCCCCGACGGCGAGCAGGTACTCCAGGCCCTCGCCCGCGACGCGTGCCTGCCCATGACGGTCGCCGACCACGCGGCCCGCCAGGGCATGACCCCGGCCGAACTGCGCACCGCCGTCCGACGCGGCGCCGGCTGCAGCCCCAAGGACTACCTGCTCGGCATCCGCCTCGGCCGCGCCAAGGACCTCCTGGCCGCCACCGAACTCCCGGTCGCCGCCGTCGCCCGCCGCGTGGGCTACGACGATCCGGCCTACTTCTCCCGCCTGTTCACCCGCCGTGTCGGCATGGCACCCGTCCGCTTCCGCGCCCAGCAGGGCCGCGCCGTCCCCGGCGGCTGGAGCGACCAGGTCCCCGACCCCGACGACCCGCCGATGCTGCACTCGCCCGAGGCCTGACCGGAACGCACCCCACCCGGGCAGCCCGCGCGGCCAGGCCCCCGCCCGCCACGTAGGGTGGACGCCCATGACCACCAGCAACACCGGCACCGGTGACGTCGACCCCGCCGTCCGTGAGGAGCTCGCCCGGCTGCGCGAGAGCATCGACAACATCGACGCGGCCGTCGTGCACATGCTCGCCGAACGCTTCAAATGCACCCAGCAGGTAGGCCACCTCAAAGCGGCCCACCAGCTGCCGCCCGCCGACCCGGCCCGCGAGGCCCGCCAGATCGCCCGCCTGCGCTCCCTCGCCGAAAACGCCCGGCTGGACCCGGCGTTCGCCGAGAAGTTCCTCAACTTCATCATCGCCGAGGTGATCAGGCACCACGAGAGCATCGCCGACGGCGCGGTGAACGGAGGTTCATCCGTGGCGAATTGACCACGGGTCAACCCGACGGGGGAGTGACACGGGAGCCGCGCAGGGGCATGCTGCGCTGTGCACTCCTTGTCAGCTGACGAGCACTCCCCGTCAGTTCTCCGGACGTAAACTGGTTGTCCCACGCGGGAGGGACCGGGGCCATGCCTTCGGACGCGAAGATCCTCATCGTCGACGACCACGAGGACACGCTGTACGCGCTGGAGAGCGCCCTGGCCCCGCTGGGCTACCGGCTCAGCCGCGCCACCAGCGGCGACGAGGCGCTCAAGCAGGTCCTGCGCGGCCACGTCGGCCTCCTCCTGCTCGACGTGCGCATGCCCGGCGTCAGCGGCCTCGACGTGGTCCGCTACATGCGCCGCCTGGAACAGACCCAGCACATCCCCGTCGTCCTGGTCACCGGCTTCGGCCCCGACCACGAACTGACCTCCACCGCCTTCGGATTGGGCGTCGCCGACCTCGTCATGAAACCCATCGACCCCTGGGCGCTGCGCACCAAGGTCCGCTACCTCTACGACTCCCACCAGCGCCACCTCGCCCTCGAACAGGAACTCCGCGAACTGCGCGCCCTGGTCAAGGACCACACCGACGCCGAGGAACCCGCCCCCCGCCCCGCACTGCCCCACCCGGACGCCCGCGTCCCCGTCCAACGGGCCCAGCGCGGCCGGCGGACCGAGGGGGCACGCACCGGGGAACTGGAACAGGACCGGACATAGAGCGACCGGACAAAAGCCGTGTACCGGTCGGCCACTGTGCCATGTCAGTGGCATCAGGCAGCATGTCCTGCATGTCCGTACTGACGCGCGACGAAGCGCAGACCCGTGCCAGGCTCCTCGACGTCCACCGCTACACGATCGAACTCGATCTGACGACCGGGGACGAGACCTTCGACTCCCGCACCGTCATCCGGTTCACCGTGCGCGGCGACCAGACGGCCCAGGACACCTTCGTCGAGCTCAAGCCCGCCGAACTGCGCGACGCCACCCTGGACGGACACCCCCTCGACCCCGAAACCCTCGACGAGAACAGGCTCCCCCTCAAGGGCCTGACCCCCGGCGAGCACGAACTGCGCGTCGACGCCAGCATGCGCTACTCCCGCACCGGCGAGGGCATGCACCGCTTCACCGACCCCACCGACGGCGAGACCTACCTCTACACCCAGCTGTTCATGGAAGACGTCCAGCGCGTCTTCGCCGCCTTCGACCAGCCCGACCTCAAGTCCGTCTTCGACCTCACCGTGAAGGCCCCCGAAGGCTGGACCGTCCTCGCCAACAGCATCACCGACCACCTCGGCGAGGGCCGCTGGCAGGCCGCACCCACGCCGCTGATCTCCACCTACCTCGTCGCCGTCGCCGCCGGCCCCTGGCACTCCGTGCGCACTGAACACCACGGCCTGCCCTTCGGTATCCACTGCCGCCGCTCCCTGGCCCCCTACCTCGATGCGGACACCGAAGAACTCTTCGAGATCACCAAGCAGTGCTACGACCGCTACCACGAGAAGTTCGAGGAGCCCTACCCCTTCGACTCCTACGACCAGGCGTTCGTCCCCGAGTTCAACGCCGGCGCCATGGAGAACCCCGGCCTGGTCACCTTCCGCGACGAGTTCGTCTACCGCTCCGCCGTCACCGACACCGAGCGCCAGACCCGCGCCATGGTCATCGCCCACGAAATGGCCCACATGTGGTTCGGCGACCTCGTCACCCTCAAGTGGTGGGACGACATCTGGCTCAACGAGTCCTTCGCCGAGTACATGGGCTACCAGACCCTCACCGAAGCCACCCGCTTCACCGACACCTGGACCGACTTCGGCGTCGCCCGCAAGTCCTGGGGCTACGACGCCGACCAGCGCCCCTCCACGCACCCCGTGGCGCCCGACCCCGACGCCGTCCCCGACACCGCGTCCGCCATGCTCAACTTCGACGGCATCTCCTACGCCAAGGGCGCCTCCGCCCTGCGCCAACTCGTCGCCTGGCTCGGCGAGAAGGACTTCCTGGCCGGCATCAACACCCACTTCGCCCGCCACAAGTTCGCCAACGCCACCCTCGCCGACTTCATCGACTCCCTCGCCTCCGGCACCGACCGCGACGTCCACGCCTGGGCCGACGCCTGGCTGCGCACCACCGGCGTCGACACCCTCACCCCGAGCCTCAACCCCACCGACGACGGCACCAGCACCCTCACCCTCACCCACGAAGGCACCCGCCCCCACCGCATCACCATCGGCCTCTACGACCACGCCCCCGGCGACGACAACCAGCTCACCCTGCGCGAGCGCATCGACCTCGACGTCCCGCAGCCCACCCCCGAACCCATCGGCAAGCGCCCGGCCCTGCTCCTCCTCAACGACGGCGACCTGACCTACGCCAAGGTCCGCTTCGACCCCGACTCTTTCCAGGCCGTCCGCACCGGCCTGTCCGGCCTGCCCGACCCCCTCACCCGCGCGGTCGTGTGGAACGCCCTCAGGGACTCCGTCCGCGACGGCCAACTCCCCGCCTCCGCCTACCTGGAGGCCGCCCGCGCCCACCTCCCGCACGAAACGGACCTCGCCCTCCTCCAAGGCGTCCTCGCCTTCGCCACCACCCAGGTCACCGACCGCTTCCTGGCCCCCGAGGACCGCCCCGCCGCCCTCACCACCCTCACCGCCCTGTGCCGCGACCTCATCCGCCGCACCGAGGACGGCGACAACCCCGGCCTGCGCCTCATCGCCGTACGCCACTTCATCCAGGTCGCCGCCCACCCCGAAACCATCGCCGCCTGGCTCGCCGAAGGCACCGTCCCCGGCGGCCCCGAACTCGACCCCGAACTGCGCTGGCGCGTCCTGGGGCGACTCGCCGTCCTCGGCGCCACCGACGAGACCGCGATCGCAGCCGAGCTGGAGCGGGACCCCAGTGCCGCCGGCCAGGAGGGCGCCGCGCGTTGCCGTGCCGCCCTGCCCACGCCTGAGGCCAAGCGCACGGCGTGGGAGGCGATGTTCGCCCACGACGAGAGCGCCGACCTCTCCAACTACCTGTTCACCGCCACCGCCCAGGGCTTCTGGCAGCCCGAACAGGCCGACCTGGTACGGGACTTCGTCCCCCGCTACTACGAGGACGCCGTAGCCGTAGCCGCCCGCCGAGGCCCCGCCATCGCCGACGCCGCCGGCCGCTACGCCTTCCCGGCCCACGCCGTCGACCCCGAAACCCTCCGCCTCGGCGAGACCTGCCTCCGCGACGCCGACCCCATCCCGGCCCTCCGCCGCAAACTGGCCGACCAACTGGACGACCTGGGGAGGGCGTTGAGGGTCAGGCAGGCCTAGCCCACCGGAAGCAGAGCACGCCCCCATCCACGAGAAGGGGGTGTGCTCCTTTCAGCGCCGGTCCAGGCACCTTCAGCCCGTCCGGCGTTTGAGGACAAGGCCCGTTCAGGGCCGAAGCGGGGGCCTGGGGGCGGCAGCCCCCAGCGAGGCCCACACCAACACCCCGCACACGAACCCGGCGCTCACAAACCCCGGCCAAAGCCCCGCAGGGCCATACACCCTTTCGGGTCTGGATCATCGGACTTTCCGGGCGCGTCCACCTCCGCGCGTACAAGCTGGAACTCCCCCTGCCCCGCGCCCCGGAGGAGACACGCCCATGAGCACGCCGCACCTCGCCTCAGGTCCCGAAGGCCCCGGCGCCCTGCGGCCGCTGCTGACCGTCGTCCTCGACGCGCTCCAGGACGGCGCACAGGCACGCGGGGGACCACTGCCCGCCGGCGGACCCGACGCCGTCGCCGAACGCATACGGGACACCCTGGGCGACGTACTGCCCGACGAAGGCGACCCGGACG
This sequence comes from Streptomyces sp. JLBG701, assembly GCF_058544905.1. Lineage (NCBI taxonomy): Bacteria > Bacillati > Actinomycetota > Actinomycetes > Kitasatosporales > Streptomycetaceae > Streptomyces > Streptomyces sp. JLBG701. Next base: position 2,992,315 of record NZ_CM178588.1, on the reverse strand, counting down.
CCCTGCGCGCCCTCGTGCACGCCTTCGCCGAAGGCGCCGCAGACCCCGCCGACCCCCTGTGCGCCGCACACCTGCACTGCCCGCCCCTCGCCGTAGCCACCGCCGCCGACCTCGCAGCCAGCGCCCTCAACCCCTCCCTCGACTCCTGGGACCAGGCCCCCGCCGCCTCCGCACTGGAAGCCATCGTCGCCCGCGCCCTCGCCCAGGAGGTGGGCGCCGCCGACGCCCTCGTCACCACCGGCGGCACCGAATCCAACCAGCTCGCCCTGCTCCTGGCCCGCGAGAAACACGGCAGCGTCCAACTCGTCCACGGCGCCAACGCCCACCACTCACTACCCCGCGCCGCCTGGCTGCTGGGCCTCCCCGACCCCGTCGTCGTCCCCGCACCCGCCGGCACCCTCGATCCCGCCGCCCTCGACGAAGCCCTCACCGACCTCACCGGCCCCCTGCTCGTCGCCGCCACCGCCGGCACCACCGACGCCGGCCTCATCGACCCCCTCCCCGAGATCGCCGGCCTCTGCGCCGCCCACGGCGCCCGCCTCCACATCGACGCCGCCTACGGGGGCGGGCTCACCTTCAGTGACCGCCACCGCGACAAACTCACCGGCCTCAAAGCCGCCCACACCATCACCCTCGACCTGCACAAACTCGGCTGGCAACCGGTCGCCGCCGGCCTCCTCACCGTCCGCCACCCCCGTGACCTCGCCGCCCTCACCCACCAAGCCGACTACCTCAACGCCGACGACGACACCGAAGCAGGCCTCCCCGACCTCCTCGGACGATCCCTGCGCACCACCCGCCGCCCCGACATCCTCAAAATCGCCGTCACGCTCAAAACCCTCGGCCGCACCGGCCTCGGCAACCTCGTCGACCAGGTCTGCGCCCGCGCCCGCGAGTTCGCCGCCCTCATCCAGAACCACCCCGGCTTCGAGCTCTACGACCCACCCACCATCAGCACCGTCCTGTTCCGGCCCGCCGAAGCCACCGACGAAGCCGTCGCCGCCGTACGCCGAAAACTCCTCCACGACGGCCGAGCCGTCCTCGGCCGCGCCAACCTCGACGGCCGGCTCTGGCTCAAAGCCACCCTCCTCAACCCCCACACCCGGCCCGACGACCTGGCCGCACTCCTGAAACTGGTGGAAGGAAACACCCCCCGATGAGCCAGCCCCCGACCAGCACAGCCCCCACACCGCCCAACCCCCCACGGCGCGAACCCGAAGCACCCCGCGACCTGGTCGGCATCGGCATCGGCCCCTTCAACCTCTCCCTCGCCGCCCTCGCCCACCCCCTCGCCGAACTCGACACCGCCTTCTACGAACAACGCCCCGGCTTCGACTGGCACCCCGGCCTCCTCATCGACGGCACCACCATCCAAGTCCCCTTCCTCGCCGACCTGGTGACCCTCGCCGACCCCGCCAACCCCTGGACGTTCCTCAACTACCTCAAGGCCCGCGACCGCCTCTTCCCCTTCTACTTCGCCGAGCGCTTCCACATCCAGCGCGCCGAATACGACGCCTACTGCCGCTGGGTCTGCGAAAACCTCCCCGGCCTCCACTTCGGCCACCAGGTCGACGCCATCCACTGGAACCCCGAACGCGACATCTTCGAAGTCGACTTCACCCAACTCGACACCGACGGAGAAGCCGAAGCCCTCGGCCGCACTTACACCAAGAACATCGTCCTCGGCGTCGGCACCACCCCCTACGTCCCCGACGCCCTCAAACCCCTCGTCGACGCGCCCACCGTCCCCGTCATCCACGCCGCCGACTACCTCGCACACCGCGACGCGTTCCTCGCCGCCGACCACATCACCGTCATCGGCTCGGGCCAGTCAGGCGCCGAAGTCTTCCTGGACCTCCTCCGCAACCGCCCCGCAGGCCGCGAGAAGATCCACTGGCTGGGCCGCAGCGAGGCCTTCGCCCCCATGGAGTACTCCAAACTCGGCCTCGAACACTTCACCCCCGACTACACCCGCTACTTCCACGCCCTCACCGAGCCCGTCCGCGACAAACTCGTCGCCGCCCAATGGCAGCTCCACAAAGGCATCGACGCCGACACCATCGCCGCCATCCACGACGAGCTCTACCGCCGCACCCTGCACGGCGGCTGGCCCGACACCGTCCTCACCCCCGGCGTCCACGTCCGCACCGCAGGACGCGTCGCCACCACCAAAGTCGAACTCCACCTCGAACACATCCAGCAGGGCACCCGCTCCCGCCTCACCACCGACGCCGTCATCCTCGCCACCGGCCACCGCGAACGCCCCCTCGGCCGCATCCTCGCCGGCCTCGACCCCTACCTACGCCGCGACAGCAGCGAACGCCCCCGCATCGACGAGCAGTTCCGCCTCGTCCTCGACCCCTCCATCACCGGCTCCGGCTGCAACATCTACGTCCAGAACGCCGAACTCCACACCCATGGCGTCGGCAGCCCCGACCTCGGCCTCGCCGCCTGGCGCAGCGCCACCATCCTCAACACCCTCACCGGCAAAGACCCCTACCCGCTGCCCACCCGCACCGCCTTCACCACCTTCGGCCTCGAACCACAACCCCACATCCCACCCGCCCGCCAGGCAACCCAGGTACTCACCCCGCTCGGCGAGGGACGCTGAAGCCGTCGCAGGTCAGGCAGCAGACATGCCAATGGCGTCGGCGCGAAAACCATCGCCGACGCCATCGAACTCAACCCACCGCTAGCCCACCGCGGTTCTAGAACACCGGCGTACCCTCACGCGTCAGCTTCCAGTCCACCGACGCGAACTCCGCCGGGTCCAGCACACCCTTCGCCGTCACCCACTCCGCGATCCGCGTCCGGATCTCCGTCGACTCCGCCCACACCTCGGTCGCCGACGCCACATGCGGGAACGCGCCACCACCGTTCGCACGGTAGTTGTTCACCGCGAACACGAACTGCTGCGCGTCATCCAGCGCCGCACCGTTGTACGTCAGGTTCTTGATCCGCGAACCCGCCGCCTGCGCGATGTCGATGTCGTAGACCAGCCCCGACACATAGTCGTAGTTGTAGTCCGGACGGCTGTTCGCGTTCGTCAGCGCCGCCGTGTCGATCACCGCGTCCGCCGCCGTCCGCACGAAGTACTCCGCCGAGTACTCCAGGTACGCCCGCACCTGCGCACCCGTCATCAACTTCGCGACCAGCGTGTTGTCGTACACATACAGCGACGACAAGTCCCGGATCGTCACCTCGCCCGCCGGGATCTCCGACGTCCGCGAGAACGGCGACGCCTGCGCGATCACCGGCAGCGACGCGTACTCCGTGCTCGCCAGCGCCGCCTTGACCACATCCTCCTGGACCTTCGTGATCAGGTCGATGATCGGAGCGTCCTTGTACCGCGCCTCGACCGTCGTCAGCGTCTCCGTCGCCGTACCGACCACCTGGTTGACGTACGCCACGACAATGTCGTGCTCGTCCTTCAGCAGCTTGGTGATCCTCGGGTCGTCGGCGACCGAGTTCGAGTTCAGCACCGACGCCGCCACCGACTCGACCGTCCACTTGCCCTTCTCCAGGACCAGCTCGAAGTCGAACAGCGACAACCGCTCCGCATACGCCAATGGCTCCGACAGGACAACCGTCTTGCCCGTCTCCGTGTTGGTGACCTTCAGCTCCGGGATCTCCACATGCGCGTGCCCGACCAGAATCGCGTCGATCCCCGGCACCTGCTGCGCCACCAACGCCGCCGAGTTCTCGACGTACGGCAGCTGGTCACCGTACGACGAAGTACCCGACGAACCCGAGTGCGCCGACACCACGACCACGTCCGCACCCATCGACCGCAGCTTCGGCACCCACTTCGCCGCCTGCTCCTCAAGCCCCGGGAACACCAGCTTGCCCTGCACATACGCCTTGTCCCAGATCGCGATACCCGGGTTCGTCAGACCCAGCACCGCCACCTTCACCGGCGGCGCACCCGCCACATGGAACTTCTTGATGAAGTAGGGCGGGAAGGCCGGCTTCAGCGTCTTCGCGTCCAGCGCGTTCGCACCGAGCAGGGGGAAGCGGCACTGCTCCTCGAACTTCCGCAGCGTCTCGATGCCGTAGTTGAACTCGTGGTTGCCCAGCGCCACCGCGTCATACCCGATCGCGTTCATCGCCTGCGCCATCGGGTGCACCGGACCACCCTTGGCCGTGATCGGGTCGACCTTCGCGTAGTAGTACGTCAGCGGGGTGCCCTGAATCGTGTCGCCGGCGTCGAGAAGCAGCGTGTTGCAACGCCCCTTCTCCGCACGCACCTGGTCCACCAGCGTCGAGATACGGGCCAGACCCTGCGCGTTGCCCTTGGAGTCGGTGTACTCCGCGTCCTTGAAGTAGTCCCAGTTGAAGATGTGCCCGTGCAGGTCCGTCGTCCCCATCACGGTGAACGAGTACCGCTTCACGGGCTTGCCCGGCTTCTTCGCCTCCGCAGCCTCCGCCGCCGGAGCACCCACCGCACCGGCGATCGCCACCCCGGCCCCGGTCACAGCGGACTTCTTCAGGAACTTCCGGCGGTTCAACGGCATGTCTGGCTCTCCTCGGGGAATGGTCAACGACGCGCGTAGATTCTGACCCGGGCATGCCGAACGGCAACAGCCCCCGCAGGTTTCGATCTGATGACCTGGCAGGCCCTTAACCAGGTAAGTAGTGACAGAGTGGGACGTATGACCGAGCCTTCACAGGAAGCCCCAGTCCCCTACGGCACCCCCGACGCCCCCCGCATCGCCGTACGCGGCGAAGCCCGCCTCGAAGTCGACCCCGAGATCGCCCGCATCGGCATCACCGTCGCCTCCCGAGGCAAGGACCGCCGAACCGCCCTCGACGACCTCACCCGCCGCAACACCACCGTCCTCGACCTCGTCAAGACCTACGGCGACGCAGTCGAACACCTCGAAACCGGCTCCTTCTCCATCACCCCCGAACTCAAGGAACGCGGCCGAGGCGAACGCATCCACGCCCACCACGGACGCGTCCACATCACCGCCGAACTCACCGACTTCACCGCCCTCGGCGAACTCACCACCCGCCTCGCCGACCTCGAACTCACCCGAGTCGACGGCCCCTGGTGGGCCCTGCGCCCCGACTCCCCGGCCTACCGCGAAGCACGCCAACAAGCCGTACGCGAAGCCGTCCAACGAGCACGGGAGTACGCGGAAGCGCTCGGCACGACGCTGGCAGCCCTCGTCGAATTGGCGGACATCGGCGCCGAGAACCCCGAGCCCCGCTTCGCCTCCGCCCAAGGCCGCATGCGCTCCATGGCCCACGCCGAAGCCGCCGAGGACACCGTCGCCGCACTCGACCTCGAACCCCAACGACAACACATCCACGCACAGGTCAACGCCCGCTTCACCATGCGACCGCCGCAGCTGTAGAAACAGTGATCGCATGCTCATCGGAGCACCCCTGCGCACAATTCAACAGTTGTCAATAACCCTTCACGCAAAGGTTGTTGGGTAGTCATGCACGGCCAATTCCCTACCCACCGGTAAGGCCTACGCTCGAAACATGCGCCGAGCAAAGATCGTCTGCACCCTGGGCCCCGCCACCGACTCGTACGACCAGATCAAAGCACTCGTCGAAGCCGGAATGGACGTCGCCCGATTCAACCTCAGCCACGGCACCTACGCCGAACACGAGGAGCGCTACCAGCGCGTGCGAAAGGCCTCCGACGAGACCGGCCGCAGCGTCGGCATGCTCGCCGACCTTCAAGGCCCGAAGATCCGACTCGGCCGATTCACCGAAGGCCCCGTACTCCTTGAACGCGGCGACACCTTCACCATCACCGTCGAAGAAGGCGCCGAAGGCGACCGCAACACCTGCGGCACCACCTACGACGGCCTCGCCACCGACGTCACCCCCGGCGAACGCATCCTCGTCGACGACGGCAAAGTCTGCCTCGAAGTCACCGCCGTCGACGGACCCCGCGTCCACACCACGGTCATCGAAGGCGGCATGGTCTCCGACCACAAAGGCCTGAACCTCCCCGGCGTCGCCGTCTCCGTCCCCGCCCTCTCCGACAAGGACCAGGCAGACCTCCGCTGGGCCCTGCGCACCGGCTTCGACGTCATCGCCCTCTCCTTCGTCCGCAGCGGCCGCGACATCGAAGACGTCCACCGCATCATGGACGAAGAACACCGCCGCCTCCCCGTCATCGCCAAGGTCGAGAAGCCCCAAGCAGTCGACGCCATCGACGACATCGTCGCCGCCTTCGACGGCATCATGGTCGCCCGCGGAGACCTCGGCGTAGAAATGCCCCTGGAGCAAGTCCCGATCGTCCAGAAGCGCGCGATCAAACTCGCCAAACGCAACGCCAAGCCCGTCATCGTCGCCACCCAGATGCTCGACTCGATGATCGACAACTCCCGCCCCACCAGGGCGGAAGCGAGCGACGTCGCCAACGCGGTGATCGACGGCACGGACGCGGTCATGCTCTCCGGCGAAACGAGCGTGGGCAAATACCCGATCGAGACCGTCCGCACGATGGCGAAGATCGTCGAGGCCGCGGAGGAGGACATCCTCGCCAAGGGCCTCCCACCCCTCACCGAACGCAACAAGCCCCGCACCCAAGGCGGCGCGGTCGCACGAGCGGCGGCAGAGATGGGCGACTTCCTCGGAGCGAAGTTCCTGGTCGCCTTCACCAAGTCCGGAGACACGGCACGCCGCCTCTCCCGCTACCGCTCGCCCATTCCCCTCCTCGCCTTCACCCCCGACCCGGCCACCCGTTCCCAGCTCAACCTGACATGGGGCATCGAGACCTTCCTCGGCCCCCACGTCGAGTCGACGGACGCGATGGTCGACCAGGTGGACGAACTGCTCCTGAAGTACGGCCGCTGCCAGAAGGGCGACATCGTCGTCATCACGGCAGGCTCGCCGCCCGGAGTCTCCGGATCCACGAACCTCGTCCGCGTCCACCACATCGGCGAGGACGACAGCCCCAAGTAACCTACGGCGTCACGATGTTGGAGTCGGCCGCAGGAGACACGATCACCGAGAACAACTCGGCGAGCAGCCCGACATCACCCGACGTCTCGATGGAGCCGAGCCCCTTCCCCGCCAACAGCTGAAGCAACTGCACCTTGTTCATGGTCAGCGTCAGCCCGGCGGAGGAGCTCGGCACGGCATCCACGGTATGCGTCAACACACCGTGCCTCAGCCGCGGCTTCACCCCCTCCCGCAGCTCCATCGCACCCGTGAGATAGAAGTTCCGCCAGACCGCGTTCTCCGTCGCGTACGCCAACTTTTCGTATACCTGGGCGAGCAGTTGCCGGGGCTTGTCATAGTCCGGCTCGGCGAAGACACAGTGATTGAGAAGGGTGGCGGCAAAACGAAGGTCGCCGTCCCGGATGAATCCACGGGCTTTCGAGATTGCCGAAGCCATACCGCCCAAGGCCTTGAGATAATGCTTGGCTTCGGCGACGGGCGGATGCTCCCACAGGTGTGCCGGATTGGCATCGAACCAGCCCATGTAACGCTGGTAAATGCTCTTCACGTTGTGACTGAGCGACCCGTAATACCCGCGATTCGCCCAGACTTCGGTGAGAGCCGGAGGGAGAACGAACTCCTCCGCGACTTCCCGCCCCGTCATACCAGGAGCGCGACGGTTTTGTCGTCCCCCACGGGGGCCAGTGATGCGAGGCGAAAGCGACATCGGCCTGGCCCCCGTACAGGCCGACAGCCTCAGTCAGATACGCGGCCCATTGCTTGGCGTCCCGGAAGTTCATCTCGGCGGGCGCCTCCGTCCCGGGCGTCATCTGGAACTCGATGACAACACCGTCGAGAGTCTCGCGCTGCCCGGTCTCGGAGACGTACCTGGTGGGTTCGAGCAGCCAGATGGTCCCGGTGGAGATGTTCTGCCCGAGCCCACAACCGATCTGCCCGGCGGGCCCCTTGTCGAGCTGAGCGCCGTACATGTAGATGGAACGTCGGGTCATCGCCGTCCCCGCGAAGACGTTCTCGGAGACGGCGTGCTCCATGAAGCCCTCGGGGGCCAGGATGGGCACGTCGCCGGCACCGTCCGGGAGGACGCCTCGGCAGCCGCCGTAGTGGTCGACGTGCGGGTGGGTGTAGATGAGACCGGTGACCGGCTTGTCGGCGGCGCCGGCCACGTTGTCGCGGACAGCTTGAGCGCGGCGGCCGCGGTCTCGGCCGAGATGAGGGGGTCGATGACGATGACGCCGGTGTCGCCCTCGACGATCGTCATGTTGGAGAGGTCGAGTCCACGGACCTGATAGATCCGGTCGGTGACCTTGTAGAGCCCCTGCTTCTGCACGAGCCGGGACTGCCGCCAGAGACTGGCGTTCGCGGTCTAGGGCGCGTTCCCTTCGAGGAAAGCGTAGGCGTCGTTGTCCCCGACGACATCACCGGCGGCAACGGATTCCGGGCCCACGGCAACGGCGGCAGCGGCTGCGACGACGAAGCCTCGTCGGTTGAGGGGGGTCATGCCGCCGAAGATCTCCGGCGGGGTTTGGCAGGCCAACCTCTGTGGCGGGATTTGGGGGAGGTCCCAGTGGGGGTGGGGGTGGTTTGTGATGCGTCATATTGCGGGGTCAGTACTTTGGGCCTACGTGGGTGTCGAGGAGAGCGACGGAGGCCTTCTTGGCGACGGAGATGTTGTACGGGTTGCCGTTTCGGGTGCAGTGCGTCCACTCGATGCCGAGCTTGTCGAAGGTGTCGGTGCAGAGGCGGCGGATGTCGTCGGAGACGTTCGTGAAGAAGTACCGGGGGTATTCGTAGCGCTTGCTCTCACCGGCGACGATACGAGTCGTCCAGTTGGTGATGCGGCACCCGTCGGAGTGGATGAGCCCGCGGATGAATTCCCAGGGGTGGGCATCGACGACTTCCTGCTGCCAGGGCTCAAGGGCGATTCGCCGATCGTGCTTCTTGCCGGGACCGTGCTGGGGGAACATGCAGGTCCAGTGCTTGGTGTACGACTTCACCTCGACGCAGCCCGGCTTGTAGCGCTGTCTCACGCTGGGTAGGGGCATCACCTTGCGCATCGCGTCCTCGGCGGCTTCGATCAGGCCGGTCTGCGTGGCGTTGCAGAAGATGGACAAGTGGTGCTGCTTGGGCTTCGAGATGATGTGGCCGTCGCCGAGATAGAGGCCCAGGAGGTACGCGTACGCGGCGTTGTCGAATTCGCGGCCGGTGCACTGGGGGCAGTCGGTGGGCTGCTCGTAGGTCTCGCCGCGGACTTTGCGGTCCTCGCTGCGCCACCAGCCGACAGTCCCCCGTGGGACGTTGAGGCGAGCCGCGACTGTCCCGTTCGGGACGCCTTGGCGCATGAGTGCGACAGCTTGTGCGCGAATCGAAGGACTGTGCTGTTCCATGCGGCCACTCTGTGTCACGGATCATGGCCGCACGTAGCAAAAAGCGGAGAATCACGCGAACGTGATCCTCCGCTTTCGTTTCCTGAGTGCCCGGTGTGGGATTCGAACCCACATGCCCGAAGGCACGGTGGTTTGAGCACCGCGAGTCTGACCAGATTCCTCCAACCGGGCAGGTTGTGGATCTGGAGGGAAGTGTACCGGGTCACCGCAGCTGGCTGCAGCTAGGTAGGCTCTTGGGCAGCAGCACATGCCCGGCCCGTAATGAGGAGCCCCCGTGACCGCCCCCGAGTCGCCCCAGCCCGTAGACGCGCCCGACGACGACAAGTCGCACGTGCCTCCGCTGACGACCCGTGTCGTCATCGCCGAGGACGAGGCGCTGATCCGCCTCGACCTCAAAGAGATGCTGGAGGAGGAGGGCTACACCGTAGTCGGCGAGGCCGGTGACGGTGAGCAGGCCGTCGAGCTTGCCCGTGAGCACCAGCCGGACCTCGTGATCCTCGACGTGAAGATGCCCAAGTTGGACGGCATCTCGGCGGCGGAGCAGATCGCCGCGGAGAGCATTGCGCCCGTTCTCATGCTCACCGCCTTCTCTCAGCGCGACCTCGTGGAGCGCGCTCGGGATGCCGGTGCGATGGCGTATCTCGTGAAGCCGTTCAGCAAGAGCGATGTCGTGCCGGCGATCGAGATGGCGGTGTCGCGCTTCAACGAGTTGCGCCAGTTGGAGAAGGAGGTCGCGGACCTCACGCTGCGTCTGGAGACCCGCAAGCTGGTGGACCGGGCGAAGTCGATTCTGCAGACGGAGTACGGCCTGACGGAGCCGGCCGCGTTCCGTTGGATTCAGAAGACGTCGATGGACCGGCGTATGTCGATGCAGCAGGTCGCGGAGGCCGTGATCCTGGACGCCGACGAGAAGAAGGCCAACAAGGGCTGACCCCTCCAGGTCAAGCGAAGAGGCCCGCGTCCCCCCAGCAGGGGGCGCGGGCCTCTTCGTATAGCCACAAAGGCAGGAAGACCTCAGTCCTCGCCCAGGTACGCCTTCCGTACCGACTCATCCGTGAGCAGGTCGGAGCCTGCGCCGGAGAGGACGATGCTGCCGACCTCCATGACGTGGCCCTGGTCGGCCAGCGACAGTGCTGCCTGGGCGTTCTGTTCGACGAGGAGGATCGTCGTGCCCTGGGACTTGAGCTCGGAGATGGTCGCCATGATCTTCTGCATCATGATCGGCGAGAGGCCCATGGAGGGTTCGTCGAGCATGAGGAGCTTGGGCTGGGACATCAGGGCCCTGCCCATGGCCAGCATCTGCTGCTCGCCGCCCGAGAGGGTTCCTGCGGCCTGCTTGCGACGCTCGCCCAGGATCGGGAAGAGGTCGTAGGCGCGCTGGATGTCCTTCTCGATGCCTTCCTTGTCCTTCCTCAGGAAGGCGCCGAGTTGGAGGTTCTCGGCGATGGTGAGGCGGGGGAAGATGTGCCGGCCCTCGGGGGAGTGGGCGAGGCCCAGGGCGACGATCTTGTGGGCGGCGACGCCGGTGAGGGGCTTGCCGTCGAACATGATCTTGCCGCTTGTGGGGGTCAGGAGGCCCGAGAGGGTGCGCAGGGTGGTGGTCTTACCGGCGCCGTTGGTGCCGATGAGGGTGACGACCTGGCCGGCTTCGACGCTGAAGGAGATGCCCTTGACGGCTTCGATCTTGCCGTAGGAGACCCTGAGGTCCTCGACCTCTAGCAGTGCGGTCACTGGGCGTCTCCCTTGGTGCTGGCGGTGCTCTCCGCGTCGGCGGGGGTGGCGTCGGCGGCTGCTTCCGCCGCTTCGACCTCCGCGACCTCGGCCTCTCCGGGGTCGCCTTCGAAGGGTTCGCCGAGGTAGGCGGCGATGACGCGTTCGTCGGCCTGGACGACCTCGGAGGTGCCTTCGACGAGTTTTTCGCCTTGGACGAGGACGGCTACGCGGTCGCAGAGGTTGAAGATGAAGCGCATGTCGTGCTCGATGACGAGTACGGCTACGCCCTTGTCGCGGATGGCGAAGACCAACTCTTCGGCGGCGCGCGTCTCCTGGGGGTTCATGCCGGCTGTCGGCTCGTCCAAGAGCAGCAGGCCCGGCTCCGACGCCAGTGCGCGCGCGATCTCCAGCTTGCGCTGTTCGCCGTAGGGGAGGTTGCGTGCCAGGTGGTCGCGCTTGTTCGCCAGGCCGATGAACTCCAGGAGTTCCATGGCCCGTTCTTCGCTCGCCCTTTCGGCCTTCTTGAAGCCGGGGCCGCGGAGGAGGGCCGAGAGGAGGCCTTCCTTGGTGCGGGTGTGGCGGCCTACGAGGACGTTTTCCAGGACCGTCATGTTGGCGAACAGGCGGATGTTCTGGAAGGTGCGGGCGATGCCTGCCTGGGTCACCAGGTGGGGCTTGGGCGGGAGCACCGTGCCCTTGTAGGAGACCTTGCCCTCGGTGGGGACGTAGAGGCCGGTCAGGCAGTTGAAGAAGGTTGTCTTGCCTGCGCCGTTGGGGCCGATGAGGCCGACGATTTCGCCGGCGTTGACCGTGAAGTCGACGCTGCGGACGGCGGTGAGGCCGCCGAAGCGCATGGTGACGTCGCGGGCTTCGAGTACTGGTGTCGTCATGTTGGTCACGCCCCCGCCTTGGTGACGGCCGGTTCGTCGGTCAGCGTCGCTTGTTCTGGTACGTCGAGTTGGCCGGTCTCGTGGAATTCGAGCTGGCGGCGACGGTTGGCGATGATGCCTTCGGGGCGGAAGCGCATCAGGAGGATGAGCGCGATGCCGAAGGCGAGGAGCGACTTGTCCTGGAGGAAGACGAGCTTTTCCGGGAGTAGGTAGAGCAGGGCTGCGCCGAGGAGGGGGCCTGCGACTGTGCCCATGCCGCCGAGGACCACCGCGGCCAGCAGGAACGCCGAGTTGGGGGGCGTGGAGCCTGCGAACTGGTACGGGGTGGGGACCACGCTGTACGTCACGTGGGCGCTGACCGTGCCTGCCAGGCCTGCGAGGGAGGCGCCGAGTGCGAAGGCGGTGAGCTTGACGCGGAAGCCGTTGATGCCCATGGCGGTGGCGGCGGTTTCGTCCTCGCGGATGGCGATCCAGGAGCGGCCGATGCGGGAGTCGGCGGCGCGGGTGTAGACGAGGACGACGATGGCCATGATCAGGACCATCAGGAGGTAGTAGTTGGCGAATCGGCCGAGGGTGAATCCGGCGACGTCGTGGGGTTCCCCGAGGTTGAAGCCGAGGAGGTTCAGGTCGGGGATGGAGGGGATGCCGTTGGGGCCGTTGGTGATGTCGGGGCCGGAGACGCCGTCCATGTTGTTGACGGCGATGCGGAAGATTTCTCCGAAGCCGAGGGTGACGATGGCGAGGTAGTCGCCGCGCAGTCGCAGGGTGGGGGCGCCGATGAGGACGCCGAAGACGAGGCTGGCGGCTGCGCCGGTGAGGGCGGCGGCCCAGAAGGGGAACTGGACGCCGGCGAAGCGGGAGAACTCGGAGCCGGAGACGAGGGCGGCGGTGTAGGCGCCGACGCCGAGGAAGGCGACGTATCCGAGGTCGAGGAGTCCGGCGAGGCCGACGACGATGTTGAGGCCCAGGGCGACGGTGCCGAAGATGAGGATGTTGACGCCGATGTTGGCGTAGTGGTCGTCGGTCTGGGTGAAGGGGAAGGCGATGGCCGCGACGAAGCCCATGGCGAGCGTGAAGCTGCGGTTGTGGGCGACGAGGCGGGAGAAGCGGTCCATGAGGCCGGCGGTGTGGGCGGCCCAGGCGGCGAAGACCACGAGGATCAGGTAGCCGATGAAGAGTTCGCCGTATTCGGTGTCGATGCCGTAGGTGAAGACGCCGAGGCCGATCGCGGTGACGATCGTGATGATGAGGCGTTCGAGCCACGGGGTGACGGGCTGGGCGGCCGGGATGGTGTCGGGCTTGTGGAGGTAGGCGATGAGGCCCTTCAAGCCGGCGATGACGATCCGGGCGGGGGAGCCCTTGCGGGCGGCGGTGAAGGCTTCCTTGGCGGCGGCGGTTTCCTCGGCTTCGGCGGGGAGCGCGAAGGCGCCGATGACGGCGGCGAGGGAGGCCACTGCGGCGATGTATGCGCCTGGTTCGAGGTTGACGACTCCGCCGAGTTTGGTGGAGATCGCGATGACGGTGTACCAGGTGGTGCCGAGGGCGCCGAGTGCGGCGAGGAGCGTGGGCGTGTTGTTGCCCGCGGGGGTGAGCCAGCGCAGGCCGCGGATGCCCTGTCCGGAGAGGGCCAGGAGGGCGACCAGGATGCCACCGGTGAAGGTGAGCCACTGGAGGCCGCCGGGGTATCCGGTGATGGTGAGGTCGCCGGGGAACTCGGAGGTCCAGGTCCAGGCGAGGAACGCGGAGGCGGCCGTGGCGATGCCGCCGGCGAGGGTGAGGATGCGGGCGGCGCCGGGGGCCATGGGTATGAGGCCGGGGGCGGGGGTCGCCGTGGGCGTGCCGCTGGTTTCGGGGGTCTGCTGGATGTCGGTCATCTTGATCACGCCCTGTCCGCGACACGTTCGCCGAGCAGGCCTTGTGGCCTGACAAGCAGCACGATGATGAGGAGGGCGAAGGCCCAGACGTCGGCCCAGCCCTGGCCGCCGAGCTGCTGCATGCCGGGGACGCCGTCGATGTAGGCGGAGGCGAGGGTCTCGGCGACGCCGAGGACGAGTCCGCCGAGCATGGCGCCGTAGATGTTGCCGATGCCGCCGAGGACGGCCGCGGTGAAGGCCTTGAGGCCCATGAGGAAGCCCATGCGGTAGTCGACGTTGCCGTACTTCATGCCGTAGGCGACGGCTGCTACGGCGGCGAAGAAGCCGCCGATGGCGAAGGCGATGACGATGATGCGGTTGGTGTCGATGCCCATGAGCTGTGCGGTGTCCGGGTCCTGGGCGGTGGCCTGCATGGCGCGGCCGGTGCGGGACTTGCGGACGAAGTAGGCGAGGGCCGACATGCAGATGATGGCGGCGGCCACGAGGAAGATGTCGGCGTCCTTGATGGTGACGGAGCCGATGTCGTGGGTGGTGTCGAGGCCGGGGAACGCGCGGGCGCGGTCGGCGTCGGGGTAGAAGTTGCGGACGACTTCCTGGAGGGCCAGGGAGAGGCCGATCGCGGTGATGAGCGGTGCCAGGCGTGGTGCTCCGCGCAGTGGTCGGTAGGCGAACCGTTCCGCTCCGACGGCGATGAGGATGGCGACGAGGCCGCCGCCTATCAGCATCAGGGGGACGGCTACGGCCATGGGGGTGCCGTCGGGGAGGATGTAGAAGTAGACCGTGAGGGCTCCGAAGCCGCCGGTCATGAAGATCTCGCCGTGCGCGAAGTTGATGAGCTGGACGATGCCGTACACCATCGTGTAGCCGATGGCGATGAGCCCGTACATCGAGCCTAGGAGCAGCCCGTTGGCCAGCTGCTGCGGCAGGGTGTTCACCGCGTGGCCTCCATTGTCGCTGGTGGTCGTGTGCACTGGTCGCGTGCAAGGTCGTGGATGCACTTGTCGCGTGCGGGGTGTGGGGGTGTGGAAACGGGCCGCGCGGTCGGGGTCCTTCCTTCCGCGCGGCCCGTGATGCGGTGTGTCTTGGTGCTGCTGTGGGTCAGCCGGCGGTGCCGGTCTTCACAGCCTTCCACGCGCCGTTTTCGACCTGGTAAACCGTGAGCTGCTTGTTCGTGGTGTCGCCGTACTCGTCGAAGGAGACGTTGCCGGTGATGCCTTCGAAGTTGGACTTCTGGACGGCGTCGACGACCGAGGAGCGCAGGGCGTTGATGTCGGTGGGGACCTTGCCGTCGTTGGCGTCGACGGCGACCTTCACGGCCTTGATGATGGCGCTGGCGGCGTCGTAGGAGTAGGCGCCGTAGGCGCCGTAGTCGCCCTTGTAACCCTTGCTCTTGTAGGTGCTGACGAAGGTCTTGGCGGCCGGCAGGGTGTCGGCGGGGACACCGATGGCGGTGGCGAAGTCGCCTTCGGCGGCGTCGCCGGCGGTCTCGATGTAGGTGGAGGCGAACATGCCGTCACCACCGAACAGCGGGATGTCGACGCCGGCGTCCTTCATCTGCTTGGTGAGCAGGGAGGACTCGTCGTACTGGCCGCCGTAGTAGAGCAGGTCGGCGCCGGAGTTCTTGATCTTGGTGACGAGGGAGCCGAAGTCCTTGGCGCCGGTGTTGACGTGGTCGGTGGCCACGACGGTGCCGCCGAGTTCCTTGAACTGGTCGTTGAAGATCGCTGCCAGACCGGCGCCGTAGGTCTGCTTGTCGTCGACGACGAAGGCCTTCTTCTTCTTGATCCCGTTGAAGGCGTAGTCGGCGGCGAAGCTGCCCTGGAGCTCGTCGGTGGTGGCGGTGCGGAAGTACGTGTCGTACGGCCGCTTCTTGTCCGTCTGCCAGTTCTTGCCCTGGGTCAGCTCGGGGTTGGTGTTCGAGGGGGAGATCTCGACCATGTCGGCCTGGGCGAAGACCTGCTGCATCGACTGGGCGACGCCGGAGTTCAGGGGGCCGACGGCGCCGACGGCGGTCTTGTCGCCGACGATTGACGTGGCGTTGGACTGGCCGGTGGCGGGCTGCGCCTTGTCGTCCAGGGCGGTGAGCTTGAACTTCACGCCGGGGACCCAGTTGTTCTTGTTGGCGTCGTCGACGGCGATCTGGGCGCCGTACTGGATGCCGAGGCCGGTGGTGGAGTTCTCACCGGACAGGGGGGCGTCGACTGCGATGGTCAGGGTGGTGCTGCCACTGTCACCGCTGCTGTCGTCGCTGTCGTCGCGGGATCCGCAGGCCGTGAGGGTCAGGGCTCCCGTGGTGAGTACGGCGGTAACTATCAGCAAGGAACGCTGTCGCACAATCAGTCCTTTCCGCAGGCACGTCCGCCCCTGTTGGGTACGGCTGGTGCCGCGTGGGTACCGAACTCCCGGTGGAGCGGTGACTGGCCGTGACTCTAAGCCCGGTCTGTAGGCAAGGGCATCGTCGTGCGCTGGCTTGTGACTTTCTTGTTATGACGTGCATGTTGGTGAACATGTTTGAAGGGCGCTCTCAGCCGGTTTGGCTCAAATTCCGCTCAGTCCACATTTTGAGAACCCGCACTTCCGGTTGGCAGTGGGCCCTACTGGGCGTTTCCGGGGTCGCAGGCCTTGTGGAGGAGTTCGGAAAGGTCCCGGGAGAATGCCCCGCCGAAGATGAAACTGTGGTGTTGTATTGCGCGCGTGTTACGCAGCGTTACGTCTAGGAACGGAAGATCAGCGTTCAGGGGCAGGCCGTAACAATTGGATACAGAGATCTCGACCGTGATCCGGCGGGTGGTTCCGGCCTGCACGGTGAAGGCGGGGTCGGGGGTGGCGTGGGCGGTGAGTCCGTCGAAGGCGGTGCCGGTGACGCGCAGGGTGACGGGGGTTCCGCTGTGCACGGTGACGGCGAAGCGGAAGTAGCCGCTGGTGGTGGGGGAGTCGGTGGTCTGGGCGAGGCCGAGGTAGCGCCAGCCGGTGGCGTTGGCGGGCCAGGGCACCTGGGCGGTCTCGTCGGTGGCGGCGCGGTTGGAGGGCGGGAACAGGACGACTCCGGTCGCCGCGAAGGCGATCACGCCTGCCGCCGCGGCGGCTTTGCGCGTTCGCGGCGACAGAGCGTTCCAACGGTCGGTCAGGCGTGGTGCGTCGGTGCCGATGACGTCGTAACTGCCGTCCGTCTCCGACGAGTCGATGGGCTCGACGGGGCCGATTCCACTCATGGCCGCAGCCTCATGGGGCAACCGTACCCACCGGTTCGCAGTGGTGCACGGGAGTCTTTCAGCGGGCGTTGTTCAGTCGCTGTGCGTCGCTGGGGTTGACGTCCCGCAGCATGCAGGTGAGCCGTGCGCTGCACACGCGCTTGCCGTCCTCGTCGCTGATGACGATCTCGTACGTCGCCGTGGAGCGCCCTCGGTGCAGGGGTGTGGCCACGCCGGTGACGAGGCCGGAGCGGGCGCCGCGGTGGTGGGTGCAGTTGAGGTCGACGCCGACGGCGATCTTGGAGCTGCCGGCGTGCAGCATGGAGCCGACGGAGCCGAGCGTTTCGGCGAGGACGGCGGAGGCGCCGCCGTGGAGGAGTCCGTAGGGCTGGGTGTTGCCCTCCACGGGCATGGTGCCGACGACGCGGTCCGCGGAGGCCTCGACGATCTGTACGCCCATGCGGTTGCCGAGGTGTCCGGCGGAGAACATGGCGACGAGGTCGACGCCGAGTGCGGCGTACTCGTCGATGACCTCCTGCGGGAACTTCGCGTGCTGCTGTTCGCCCATGGGGCCCGGCTCCGTTTCGTCGTGTTCCGCGCGGCTGGCTGCCGGCTGAGCAAACGCTCAGTCGGTTGCCGATTGTTCCAGACGGACGACGACGGACTTGCTGGCAGGGGTGTTGCTGGTGTCGGCGGTGGCGTCGAGCGGGACGAGGACGTTGGTCTCCGGGTAGTAGGCGGCGGCGCAGCCACGGGCGGTCGGGTAGTGCACGACGCGGAAGCCGGGGGCGCGGCGCTCCACGCCGTCCTTCCACTCGCTGACGAGGTCGACGTAGGAGCCGTCGGCGAGGTGGAGGGTGGCGGCGTCCTCGGGGTTCACGAGCACGACCCGGCGGCCGTTCTTGATGCCGCGGTAGCGGTCGTCGAGGCCGTAGATCGTGGTGTTGTACTGGTCGTGCGAGCGCAGGGTCTGCAGCAGCAGGCGGCCCTCGGGGAGCGCCGGGTACTCGACCGGGGCGGCGGTGAAGTTGGCCTTGCCGGTGGCGGTGGGGAAGCGGCGCTCGTCGCGCGGGGCGTGCGGCAGCGTGAAGCCGGCCGGGTCGGCCACGCGCGCGTTGAAGTCCTCGAAGCCGGGGATGACGCGCGCGATGCGGTCGCGGACGGCTCCGTAGTCCTTCTCGAACTCCTCCCAGGGCGTCCTGCTGTCCTCGCCGAGCACCCTGCGGGCCAGCCGGGCCACGATGGCCGGCTCGGACAGCAGGTGGCCGCTGGCGGGCTCCAGGCGGCCGCGGGAGGCGTGCACCATGCCCATGGAGTCCTCGACGGTCACGAACTGCTCGCCGCTGCCCTGGAGATCACGCTCCGTCCTGCCCAGGGTGGGCAGGATGAGGGCACGCGCGCCCGTGACGGCGTGTGAGCGGTTGAGCTTCGTCGACACGTGCACGGTCAGCCGGGCGCGCCGCATGGCCGCCTCGGTGACCTCGGTGTCGGGGGACGCGGAGACGAAGTTGCCGCCCATCGCGAAGAAGATCTTCGCCTTGTCGTCACGCATCGCGCCGATGGCCCGTACGACGTCGTAGCCGTGCCCGCGCGGAGGGGCGAAGCCGAACTCCTTCTCCAGGGCGTCCAGGAAGGCCGGCGCGGGCCGCTCGAAGATGCCCATGGTGCGGTCGCCCTGCACGTTGGAGTGGCCGCGCACCGGGCACACGCCCGCGCCCGGGCGGCCGATGTTGCCGCGCAGGAGAAGGAAGTTGACGACCTCGCGGATGGTGGGGACGGAGTGCTTGTGCTGGGTGAGGCCCATGGCCCAGCAGACGATGGTGCGCTCGGAGGCGAGGACCATGCGCAGGGCCGCCTCGATCTCCTTCCGGGTCAGTCCGGTGGCCGTGAGCGTCTCGTCCCAGTCGGCGGCGTGGGCGGCCTCGGCGAACTCCTCGTAGCCGTGGGTGTGTTCGCGGACGAAGTCCTCGTCGACGGCACCCTCTGTGTCGAGGATCAGCTTGTTGAGAAGGCGGAAGAGGGCCTGGTCGCCGCCGATGCGGATCTGCAGGAACAGGTCGGTGAGCGCGGCGCCCCTGAGCATGCCCTGCGGGGTCTGCGGGTTCTTGAACCGCTCAAGGCCCGCCTCGGGCAGCGGGTTCACGCTGATGATCTTCGCGCCGTTGGCCTTGGCCTTCTCCAGGGCGGAGAGCATCCGGGGGTGGTTGGTGCCCGGGTTCTGACCTGCGACGACGATCAGGTCGGCTTTGTAGAGGTCTTCGAGCAGGACGCTGCCCTTGCCGATACCGATCGTCTCGGTGAGCGCCGAACCGGACGACTCGTGGCACATGTTGGAGCAGTCCGGCAGGTTGTTGGTGCCGAACTCGCGGGCGAACAGCTGGTAGAGGAACGCGGCCTCGTTGCTGGTGCGGCCCGAGGTGTAGAAGAGGGCCTCGTCGGGGGAGGCGAGGGCCTTCAGCTCCTCCGCGATGATGTCGAAGGCGCGCTCCCAGGTGACCGGTTCGTAGCGCTCGCCCCCTTCGGGGAGGTACATGGGATGCGTGAGGCGGCCCTGCTGGCCCAGCCAGTAGCCGCTGCGGGTCGCGAGGTCGGCGACCGTGTGCGCGGCGAAGAAGTCCGGGGTGACCCGGCGCAGGGTGGCCTCCTCGGCGACCGCCTTCGCGCCGTTCTCACAGAACTCCGCCGCGTGCCGGTGCTCCGGCTCCGGCCAGGCGCAGCCCGGGCAGTCGAAACCGTCCTTCTGGTTCACCCGCAGCAGCGTCAGCGCGGTGCGCTTCACGCCCATCTGCTGCTGGGCGATACGCAGGGTGTGCCCGATCGCCGGGAGTCCCGCCGCCGTGTGCTTCGGCTCTGCGACCTGCGGAGCGTCCTGGACCGGATCACTCGTGGGCGGCTTCGTGGCCATCGCGGCGCTCTCCTTCGGTGATGCGTGTGCGGTACATCTCCGATCCTCGCACGCGGCGCTGACAACGACCGAGGCCGGGCGGACGCCAGGACGGGAGCAAAGCTTGCGGGGCACAAGGCGTCTCCCGTAACCGCTCGTCGCGTCGGACCGACCTGCCCGGCACGAGGGCTGCTCGGTCCGACGCGAAGATCGCCCCGGCCCGGCACAAGGGCCGCCCCAGCCCGGCACAAAGGTCTCCCCAGCCCCGGCACGGGGCCGACTGTCAGTGCGGCGTGGCAGGATCGGGGTCGTGGCAGAGACAGCATCGAAGAAGACCGACAGCACCCCCGGCGGCAGCCGTCCCAGGCTGATGCTCATGGACGGGCACTCGCTGGCCTATCGCGCGTTCTTCGCGCTGCCCGCGGAGAACTTCACGACCGCGCAGGGGCAGCCGACGAACGCGATCTACGGCTTCGCGTCGATGCTCGCCAACACCCTGCGCGACGAGTCGCCCACGCACTTCGCGGTGGCCTTCGACGTCTCCCGCAAGACGTGGCGCTCCGAGGAGTTCACCGAGTACAAGGCCAACCGTTCCAAGACGCCGGACGAGTTCAAGGGCCAGGTCGAGCTGATCGGCGAGGTGCTCGACACGATGCACGCCGTGCGGTTCGCCGTCGACGGCTTCGAGGCGGACGACATCATCGCCACGCTCGCCACCCAGGCCGAGGCCGAGGGCTTCGAGGTGCTGATCGTCACCGGCGACCGCGACTCCTTCCAGCTGGTCACCGAGAACACCACGGTGCTCTATCCGACGAAGGGCGTCTCCGAGCTGACCCGGTTCACTCCGGAGAAGGTCTTCGAGAAGTACGGGTTGACGCCCGCGCAGTACCCCGACTTCGCCGCCCTGCGCGGCGACCCGTCCGACAACCTGCCAGGCATTCCGGGCGTCGGCGAGAAGACCGCCGCGAAGTGGATCAACCAGTTCGGGTCGTTCGCGGAACTGGTCGAGCGCGTCGACGAGGTCAAGGGCAAGGCCGGGCAGAACCTGCGCGACCACCTGGAGGCCGTCAAGCTCAACCGCCGGCTCACCGAGATGGTCCGCACCGTGGAGCTGCCCAAGTCGGTCACCGACCTGGAGCGCGCGCCCTACGACCGCAAGGCCCTCGCCCTGGTCCTGGACACCCTGGAGATCCGCAACCCCTCGCTGCGGGAGCGGCTCCTGGCCGTCGACCCGGGCGCCGAGGAGGCCGACGCCGGCCCGGTCGCCGAGGCGGGCGTGGCGGTGGACGGCACGGTGCTCGACACCGGCGAACTGACCCCGTGGCTCACCGAGCACGGCACCGGGACGCTGGGCGTCGCCACCGTCGACACCTGGGCGCTGGGCACCGGCTCGGTCGCCGAGGTCGCCCTCGCCGCGGCCGACGGAGCGGCAGCCTGGTTCGACCCGGCCCAGCTGGACGAGGCCGACGAGAACGCGTTCGCGGCCTGGCTGGCCGATGAGAACAGGCCAAAGGTCTTCCACAACGCCAAGGGCGCCATGCGCGTCTTCGCCGAGCACGGCTGGAGCGTCGCCGGCGTCCATATGGACACCGCGCTCGCCGCCTACCTGGTCAAGCCGGGCCGCCGCTCCTTCGACCTGGACGCGCTGTCCCTGGAGTACCTCGGCCGCGAGCTGGCCCCCGCCGCCACGGCCGACGGACAGCTGGCCTTCGGCGCGGACGACGGCGCCGAGGCCGAGGCTCTGATGGTGCAGGCCCGCGCGATCCTCGACCTCGGCGAAGCCTTCGGCGAGCGGCTCCAGGAAGTCGGCGCCGCCGACCTCCTGGGCGACATGGAGCTGCCCACCTCCGCACTGCTGGCCCGCATGGAGCGCAACGGCATCGCGGCCGACAAGGCCCACCTGGAGGCCATGGAGCAGATGTTCGCGGGCGCCGTCCAGCAGGCGGTGAAGGAGGCGCACGCGGCCGCCGGACACGAGTTCAACCTGGGCTCGCCCAAGCAGCTCCAGGAGGTCCTCTTCGGCGAACTGGGCCTGCCCAAGACGAAGAAGACGAAGACCGGCTACACGACCGACGCGGACGCACTGGCCTGGCTGGCCACCCAGACCGACAACGAACTGCCGGTGATCATGCTCCGCCACCGCGAGCAGGCCAAGCTGCGCGTCACGGTCGAGGGCCTCATCAAGACGGTCGCCGCGGACGGCCGTATCCACACCACGTTCAACCAGACGGTCGCCGCGACGGGCCGGCTGTCCTCCACGGACCCCAACCTCCAGAACATCCCGGTCCGCACCGACGAGGGCCGCGCGATCCGCCGCGGCTTCGTCGTCGGCGAGGGCTTCGAGTCCCTCATGACCGCGGACTACAGCCAGATCGAACTGCGCGTGATGGCCCACCTCTCCGAGGACGAGGGCCTCCTGGAGGCGTTCACCTCCGGCGAGGACCTGCACACCACGGTCGCCTCCCAGGTCTTCGCGGTCGAGGGCTCGGCGGTCGACGCGGAGATGCGGCGCAAGATCAAGGCGATGTCGTACGGCCTGGCGTACGGCCTGTCGGCCTTCGGCCTCTCCGGGCAGCTCAACATCGACGCGGGCGAGGCCCGTGTCCTGATGGACACCTACTTCGAGCGTTTCGGCGGCGTACGGGACTATCTGCGCCGGGCGGTCGACGAGGCACGCGCTACGGGCTACACCGCGACCCTCTTCGGACGTCGCCGCTACCTGCCCGACCTCAACAGCGACAACCGCCAGCGCCGCGAGGCGGCCGAGCGGATGGCCCTCAACGCCCCGATCCAGGGTACGGCCGCGGACATCGTCAAGATCGCCATGCTCCATGTGGACAAGGCCCTGCGGGAAGCCGAGCTCAACTCCCGCATGCTCCTCCAGGTCCACGACGAAATCGTCCTGGAGATCGCCCCCGGCGAGCGGGCGGCGGTCGAGGAGATCGTCCGCCGCGAGATGGCGGGCGCGGTCCACCTCCGGGCACCACTGGACGTGTCGGTGGGCGTGGGCCCGGACTGGGAATCGGCGGCGCACTAGCCTCCGGCGGCTGGGCGGAAGGGTTCGTGCTTGCCGGTGGGCGGGGCAGCGAACCCCTCCGCTGCGGGGGCAGGGCTTTTCGGCGCCGGTGCGGGAGAGGGGCCCGGCTCGCGCGGGAGGGCCGGCTCGCATGGAAGGTGCCGGCTCGCGTTGAAGGCACCGGGCCGTATGGAAGGCAGCGGGTCGCGCAGAAGGCGCAAGCCGGAGGGGAAGCACCCGCTTGCTAGCAGGTGCCAGCCGCACAGGATGCGCGCGCTCGCTTTAGAAGGCGCCAGTCCCCACAGCAGAGGCCCGCCAGGGCGGAAGACGCCGGTCCGCACAAAGATCTCCGCCGCAACGGCGAGCAACCACCACGGTGCCCTCCGGCGGTGCCGAACTACCCGGACCCTCGACACACCACCCGCACAACCCCGGCCCCACCCCCGGAGGGACCCGTCACCCGCGTGGCCCCCGCGAAAAGGCCCCCCACCACCCCCGCCCGTAAGGATGCGGGCATGGGTATACGCAGGCTCTCCCGCCGGACGGCCAAGGCACAGGCCCAGGCGGACGCGAAAGCGAAGGACGGCGCGGCCATATCCGTGCCGCCCCCACCGGTACCGCCCTACGCGGCCACCGCGAGCACCGCCCGCATCCCCACCGACCTCACCGAGGACCTGCCCCGGGTCGCCGCAGACCTCCGGCGCCGCATCACCCACCACCGGGAGGCCGCCGTACGGGCCGCCAGTGACACAGCCGTCTGGCGCCAGTGGAGCGACCTGGGCCGCGGCTACCTGGCCCTCGGCCTCACCCGGCTGCTCAGGACACGCCCGGTCCGCACCATGACGATCTTCATCGCGACGACCGCCAGTGAGGGCCCGAACCCCTCGACGGCACTTCGACCCGCCCCCGACCGCCGACCACCGGGACCGGACGCCACACCCTGACCCCCACGGCGTACAGCAGCAGCCCCACGCACAGTCCCGCGCCCGCGCCGAAGCACACCGTTGGGATCACTTCCCAGGGCTTGGCGCTCGACCCCCAGTAGGCCCACCACCGGGCCACTCGCTGCACGGCCCCGACCACCGCGCATCCGCCGAGCACGGCACCGGCCCACCACCGGTCCCGTACGGACAACAGCGCGACCCCCGCCGTCTCGCCGCCGGGCGCCCTGCGGAGCGCGACCACGAGGAACACCGCGATCACCACCGCGGCCACCGCCGAACCGCCGTACTGCAGGTACCAGTACAGCGGCCAGCCGGCCACCTCCCGCCCCAGGACGGGCAGCAGCCGCATCCCCCAGCGGTCGAGGTGCGTGAACGCGTCCCACACGACGTGTGTCAGCGCGCCGACGACAGCGGAGACGTACCACCACGCCACCAGAGACGGCCGGACACGCGCGCGTGGCACCCCGCAGCGCAGCAGCGAGGCCACTCGCCCCTGCCGGGCCCGGGGCAGCAGTGCCACCAGCGGCTCGCGCACGAGCAGCCACAGCCCCACCAGCGCCCAGGCGATGAGGACATCGACCGTCAAGACGCCCACGAAGGAGTGCGTGAACTCACCGAACTCCATCGCCTCGGGCAGGACACTCGCCGCGTAGTAGGTCATGTCGGGGCAGAAGGAGCCCGCCACGAGAACGGCCGGAACCAGTCGGCCCCGGCCGGTACCGTCGGTACGCACGGCGGGCAGCACGGCCGCCGCATGACTCAGGGTGAACGGCAACAGGGCTCCCGGCTGCGGACGTTGGCGGGACGCGGCGGCCCCGGCGATCACTGGAGCCCAGTATGCGTGAAGCGGTATGTCGCAACCACGCCACAACGGAGCATGGCCAACCGGTGAAAACCGGGCACGAACCGGTGCCCACGTAAGGGAAGTTGTCGTAGGGTCACCTGGGTCGCCGTGCCGGGGAGCGCGGACGGAACAGACGACAAAAGTCGGCGGACGGACGGGCGGCCGGGCGTCCATGGGAGGGGTTCTTTTTATGGCGGCGCAATTCGGCAGGCGGCTGCGCAAGGGAGCGGCGAATACAGCTGTGGCCGCGCTCGCGGTCGCGGCTCTGGCCGCGTCCCAGGCTCCGGGGCTGACGGGGGGTGACGGCGACACCGGCAGACAGAGCGCCGGCGACACCCAGTCCACGCCCGACGCGAGCACCGACGACAGCGCCACCGGCAACTCGCCGTACTACACGGACCTGCCGCCCCTCAACAGCCCGAGCCCCTCGCCGACCATCGGCACCCCTGTCTCCGTGGGCGCGGCCGAGGCGGGCATACCCGCGACCGTCCTCGACGCCTACAAGAAGGCGGCCGCCGCACTCGGCGAGGCGAAGCCCGGCTGCAACCTGCCCTGGGAACTCCTCGCCGCCATCGGCAAGGTCGAGTCGGGCCAGGCCCGCGGCGGCCGCGTCGACGCGAACGGCACCACGATCTCGCCGATCCTCGGCCCCGAGCTCGACGGCAACGGCTTCGCGCTCATCAGGGACACCGACAACGGCGAGTACGACGGCAACAGCGCGTACGACCAGGCCGTCGGCCCCATGCAGTTCATCCCCTCCACCTGGGCGTGGGCGGGCCGGGACGGCAACGGCGACGGCAAGAAGGACCCCAACAACGTCTACGACGCCGCGCTCGCGGCCGGCCACTACCTGTGCCGGTACGGCTGGGACCTGTCCACGGAGACCGACCTCAGCAGCGCGATCCTCAGCTACAACAACTCGACGGACTACCTGAACACGGTCCTGTCGTGGCTGGAGTACTACCGCAAGGGCACCCACGAGGTCCCCGACGGCACGGGCACCCTGCCGGACAACCGCAGCGACGACAACGACGGGGCGACCACCTCGCCGTCGCCCACCGACCCGGCCACGAGCTCGCCGAGCCCCGAGCCGGGCGAGACCGGCGGTTCCACCAGCCCGAGCCCGAGCCCGACTCCGCCGAGCACCTCGACGCCCACCGACACGGTGAACCACCTGGAGGACGCGGGCACGGCGAAGCTCACCGCGATGGCGGGCGACGCGTTCACGAAGAAGATCAGCACCCGTGCCGAGACCGCGGCCGGTACGGCGGTCGGCAAGGTCAGGATCCGGTTCACGATCGTCGGCGACACCGACGCCACCTTCACCGGCGGCGAGTCCGTCGCCACGGTCGTCACCAACACCGCCGGCATCGCCGTCGCGCCCACGCTGCAGGCGGGCGAGACGACGGGCGACTTCACCGTCCGCGCCACCGTCGTGGGCCGCACGGTCACCGGCCTCGACTACGCCGCCACCGTCACCGCGCGCGCCGCCGACACCCTCGCCCGCACCAGCGACACCGCGCTGACCTGCACCCCGGGCGGCGAGTTCGCGGACCAGGTCGAGGTGAAGGCGACGTACGGCGGAGCCGTCGCCGACAAGGTCGCCGCCACCGCGACCCTCATCAAGTCGGCGGACGACGCGACCGAGAACGACAAGGGCCCCTACTTCAAGGACGCGGACGGCAACACCGTACGCACCCTGACCGGCCTCGTGACGGACGAGAACGGCCTGCTCAAGCTGCCGAAGCTGTACGCGGACGACACCACCGGCACGTTCCTGCTCCGCATCGACACCGCGGGCGGCGCGACCATCACGGTCGAGCTGACCGTGGCGGCCGCGGCGGACTCCTCGGCGAGCCCGTCGCCCAGCGCCAGCACCTCGGAGAGCGCCACCCCCTAGGTACCGCAGCGTCAGGGGCGCTCTTTTCGCTACGGCGGAAAGGGCGCCCCTCGTCTGTGCGTGCAACGTGTTCTCATCTCGCCCACCCGTTGCTACGGTGCCGGATCTGATGACCTATCAGTTTCACTCCGTCGGGAGGCAGGCATGCGCGCCCTCATCGCCGCCGCGATCGGCCTCGCCGTCGCGCTCGCCCTGGTCCTCACGATCACCGCGATGGGGTCGACGACGGGCAAGACGTCCCCCAAGCCCCTGCTGACGACGGTGCCCGCACACCCGTAGACCGCTCTGTAGACCGCTCTGGGGAGGCCGAGATGCGCCGCAAGGCCAGTCTGATCCTGCTCGCCCTCGCCGTGTTCTTCGCGGCGCTGTCCCCCATGCTGCGCTGGTACGCCTTCCCGCGCCTCGCCAAGATCCCGGCGAACCAGTACCAGGA
This sequence comes from Streptomyces sp. JLBG701, assembly GCF_058544905.1. Classification (NCBI taxonomy): domain Bacteria; kingdom Bacillati; phylum Actinomycetota; class Actinomycetes; order Kitasatosporales; family Streptomycetaceae; genus Streptomyces; species Streptomyces sp. JLBG701. The sequence goes on along the minus strand of NZ_CM178588.1, from coordinate 2,965,312 downwards.
CATGGTCCTGGAGGCGAAGGACGCCACCCTCATGGACAACTCGATGCAGGTCAAGAAGGTCTCCAAGGTCACCATCGTGCAGACCCTCAAGGGCAACGTCGAGGCCTCCGAGAAGATCGAGAAGACGCTGGGCCGGGACGTCGTCGTCTGGGACGGCCTGTCCTACGCCCAGGGCCCCGACGGCGAGCAGGTCGCCTACATCCCCGAGCGCTACATCTTCGACGCCCACACCCAGGAACCGATCCACGCCACAGGCGAGATGGTCGACGGCGACCCGGTGAAACGCGAGGGCCTCGAATTCAAGTGGCCCTTCCTGACCGAGAAACGGGACTACGAGTACTTCGACGCCCAGGCCCGCACCACCGCCCCCATCCACTACAAGGGCACCCAGAACTTCCGTGGCCTGGAGGTCTACTACTTCGAGCAGACCATCCCCTGGACGCAGGTGAAGTGGCCCAAGAAGCTGCCCATCGCGGGCGTCACCCCCGAGCAACTGGCCAAGACCGGCACCACCCGCTGGTACACGACGGTCCGCAAGTTCTGGGTCGAACCCGTCACCGGAGCCCCCGTCTACGGCGAGGAGATCCACAAGGAGGAACTCCGCGGCGGCACTCTGCTCGGTGACCGCGACAAGGTGACGGCGTTCGCCGGCCACGTGAAGATGCGCGAGGACTACATCGAGCACACCGTCGACCTGGTCAAGTCCAACCGCACCCTCGTCCTCATGCTGACGTCGTACCTCCCCTGGGGCTTCGCGACCCTGGGCATCCTGCTGCTGTCGCTCTCCCTCTACCTGGAGGCACGCAGCCGCCGCCCCGGCGAACCCCGACCCGTCGAGAACTCCGCGCCCGAGCCGGTCAGCGCCTGAGCCGCGCGTTGGTGTGCCGGGTGGGCTCGGCGGTGGCGGGATCCTCGGGCCACGGATGCTTCGGATACCGACCGCGCAGCTCCGCCCGTACGCCCTTGTAGCCGTCCTTCCAGAAGGAGGCGAGGTCGGCGGTGACGGCGGCGGGCCGCCCGGCGGGTGAGAGCAGATGCACGAGAACCGGCACCCCGCACACGACGGGCGACTCCTGGAGCCCGAACATCTCCTGCAACTTCACCGCCAGCACCGGCTGTTCGGGGTTGGCGTAGTCGATCCGGATTCTGGACCCACTCGGCACGGCGATCCGCTCCGGCGCGAGTTCGTCGAGCCGCGCGGCCTCCCCGGAGGCCCAGGGCAGCAGCCGGCCGAGCGCCTCCCCGGCCTGGATCCGCCCGAGATCGGCCCGCCGCCGCGCCCGCCCGAACTCCGGCTCCAACCACTCGTCCACGCGCGCGAGGAGAGCGTCGTCAGAGACATCGGGCCAGGGCGCACCAATTTGCAGCCACAAAAAGGCCAACCGCTGCCGCAGTAGGTCGGCCTCGGCCGACCAGCGCAACACCCCGACCCCTTCCTGCCGCAGCCCTTCAAGAAGCGCTTCCCGTACGAGGTTGGGGGCGGCGTCCCGCAAGGGCCGTACCGCCAGCTCAACAGCCCCCAACCGCTCCACCCGCCGCGCGACAACATCCCCGTCGGCCCAGTGCACCTCCTGCCCCTCGGAGTACAGCGAGGCAGCGGCGAGCCGAGCCAGCTCCTCGTCGACAACGGCGGCGAGCTGCACACGCGCGTGCCCTTTACCGACGGGCCGATCGGCAACGGCAACGGCAATCCAGGGCGCCCCACGCAGGGCCGAGCCATCTCGCAGCTCGGCCCGAGTCCCGGAGACCATGAGGTAAGAACCACCGTCAGCTTTGGCAAGCCGCTCGGGAAAGGCGAGAGCGGCAACCAGCCCAACAAGCCTGTCCTCCCCGGAGCTCGCGGCGCGCGCAGCTTCGGTGTTCACCTCCACCGGATCAGAGCCACCGGCGGGTGGGTGGGAAAAGTCTGTCGCGGCGGCCCGCAGACGCCGTACCTCCGCTCGCCACCGCCCCGCATAGGCGTCACCCCCACGCCGAGCACCCCGCAAAGCAGCCCCGAGATCATCCCCGTACTCCCGCGGCGCCTCCTCACTCAACAGCGCCACCACCTCGGCAGCCCGGTCCGCGCCGGCATCCAGCAACGCCCGGCCCAATCGCGGGTGCAACCCCAGCCGAGCAAGACGCAAACCCCGTTCCGTGGCCCGACCGACGGAGTCCACCGCGCCGATCGCCGACAACACCGACCGCGCCGCCGCCATCGCTCCCCCCGGCGGAGCATCCAGCAGCGCCAGCCCGGACGCGTCAGGATCCCCCCAGCAAGCCGTCTGCAGGGCGAACGCCGTCAGGTCGGCCACCTTTATCTCCGGCGACGGAAAACGCGGCAGACGCGCGTCCTCGGCCTCCGCCCAGCACCGGTACACCGCACCCGGCGCCTCGCGCCCGGCCCGCCCCGCCCGCTGCCGCCCCGCCGCCTGCGAGGCCCGTACCGTCGCCAGCGCGCTCAGCCCGCGCGCGTGGTCGACCCGCGGCTCCCGCGCCAGCCCGGAGTCGACGACCACCCGCACACCCGGCACCGTCAGCGAGGACTCGGCCACGGATGTCGCCAGGACCACCCGGCGCCCAGCAGCGGGGGACAGCACCGCGTCCTGGACGGCCGCCGGCGCCCGCCCGTGCACCTGGAGCACCTCCACCTCGCCGAGCGACCCCAACTGACCGGCCACGCGCGCGATTTCCCCCACCCCGGGCAGAAAGCACAGGACGTCCCCCGCCCGTTCGCTCAGCGCCCGCCGCACCACCGACGCCACATGCGCCAGCTGCGCCGGGTCCACGCGCATGCCGTGCGGCGGCCGTACGGGACGTACCGGCGGCGCCCACACCACCTCGACCGGGTACGAGACACCCGCCGCCTCGACCACCGGCGCCCCGCCCAGCAGCCGCGCCCACCCCTGCGCGTCCGTCGTCGCGGACGCGGCCACCAGCCGCAGCTCCGGCCGCAGGGTCTCCCGTACGTCCCACAGGAACGCCGCCACCGTGTCCGCGTCCAGATGCCGCTCATGGCACTCGTCGAGCACCACCACGTCCACGCCCGCGAGCTCCTGGTCCCGCTGCAGCCGTTGGAGCAGCACGCCGGTCGTGACGACCTCCACGCGTGCGTGCCGCCCCACGACCCGCTCGCCGCGCACGGTGTACCCGACGCTCCCGCCGACCTTCTCGCCCAGCAGCCACGCCATCCGCCGGGCCGCCGCCCGCGCCGCGATCCGCCGTGGCTCGGCCACGACCACGCGCCGCGCGGGTCCGTCCCCGAGCAGCCCGGCGAGGGCGAGCGGCACGAGGGTCGTCTTGCCCGTTCCGGGCGGCGCCACCAGGACCGCGGTGCCGTGCGAGGTCAGGGCGTCGCTCAGAGCGGGCAGGGCGGCACGAACGGGCAGGGCGTCCAGGGCGTCGTAGCGGATCACGACCCCAGTGTCGTACGCGCGCGTGCAGCCCCGTCGCGACTCAGTCGCGCTCGCACACGAAGATCGCCGTCCCCGGGATCAGGCCGCCGCGCAGCGGCGACCAGCCGCCCCACTCGGCGCTGTTCCAGGCCGGCCACTCCGGCTCGACCAGGTCCACCAGCCGAAGGTCCGCCGCGACGATGTCCCGGACGCGGTCCCCGAGCGTCCTGTGGTGCTCGACGTACACCGCCCGGCCGTCGTCGTCCTGCTCGACGTACGGCGTGCGGTCGAAGTAGGAGGCCGAGACGCTCAGCCCCTCGGGCCCGGGTTCGTCCGGGAACGACCAGCGGATCGGGTGGGTCGTGGAGAAGACGAAACGCCCGCCCCGGCGCAGCACCCGGCGCACCTCGCGCAGCACCAGCACCGGGTCGGCCACGAAGGGCAGCGCCCCGTACGCCGAGCACGCCAGGTCGAAGGAGCCGTCCGCGAAGGGGAGGGCGCCGGCGTCCGCCTGGACGAGGGGGAAGGAGCCGCCGATGCGCAGGGCGTGCTGGAGCTGGCGGTGGGAGAGGTCCAGGGCCACCGGACGGGCGCCCTGCGCGGTCAGCCAGCGCGAGCACTGGGCCGCGCCGGCGCCGATCTCCAGGACGTCCTTGCCCTTGAGGTCCTCCACGGGGCCGAGCAGCTCGGCCTCCACCTCGTCGAGGCCCTCGGGACCCCACACGAACCGGTCGTCGCCGAGGAACGTGCCGTGCTCGACCTGGTACTCGTCCGCGTTCCGGTCCCACCAGCCCCGGTTGGCCCGGGAACTCTCCGTGACACCGGCCGCACGCCGGGTGGCTTCCGGCTCGTCGGACTCGTCGTGCTCGTCGGGCTCGACCGTTTCGATCTCTACGGGCTCTTGGATGATCGGCTCCCTCGTCGTACTCTTCCGTCTCAACCCGTCTCGGGGGCGTCACGAAAGAGGCGTCCTACGGCCTGCGTGGCCTCATGAGACAGGTTTTGTGCCGGGTATGCGGCGATCCGCCCCGGGTGTGCGCCTTCGCGCATTGACCCTGCCTGGCTGCCCCCGTATGCTACAAGTTGCGCTGCGAGCCTGCGCACCTCAGACGTAGCAGGCTGCGCTCGCATCTGTCGTATGTCCCCTCGGTTGTCGAGGCGCCACCGGAATTTCCTGGTGTGGCGCTTCCTTGGCTGTCCGGCTTCTTCAGAGCGATCACGGGTTCCCGGCGTAGCAGTACCTACGACTCAATGTCCGTACCGGAGCCCTTTCCCACATGACGAGCAGCACCGAGACCACCGCCACCACCCCGCAGGTTGCGGTCAACGACATCGGTAACGAGGAAGCATTCCTCGCCGCTATCGACGAGACGATCAAGTACTTCAACGATGGCGACATCGTCGACGGCGTCATCGTCAAGGTTGACCGGGACGAGGTTCTCCTCGACATCGGTTACAAGACCGAAGGTGTCATCCCGAGCCGTGAGCTCTCGATCAAGCACGACGTCGACCCGAACGAGGTCGTCAAGGTCGGCGACGAGATCGAGGCCCTTGTTCTCCAGAAGGAGGACAAGGAAGGCCGCCTGATCCTCTCGAAGAAGCGCGCCCAGTACGAGCGTGCTTGGGGCACCATCGAGAAGATCAAGGAAGAGGACGGCATCGTCACCGGTACCGTCATCGAGGTCGTCAAGGGTGGTCTCATCCTCGACATCGGCCTCCGCGGCTTCCTCCCGGCCTCCCTGGTCGAGATGCGCCGTGTTCGCGACCTCCAGCCCTACGTGGGCAAGGAGCTCGAGGCCAAGATCATCGAGCTGGACAAGAACCGCAACAACGTGGTCCTGTCCCGCCGTGCCTGGCTGGAGCAGACCCAGTCCGAGGTCCGCCAGACGTTCCTCACGACCCTCCAGAAGGGTCAGGTCCGTTCCGGCGTCGTCTCCTCGATCGTCAACTTCGGTGCGTTCGTGGACCTGGGTGGCGTCGACGGTCTGGTTCACGTCTCCGAGCTGTCCTGGAAGCACATCGACCACCCGTCCGAGGTTGTCGAGGTCGGCCAGGAAGTCACCGTCGAGGTCCTCGACGTCGACATGGACCGCGAGCGTGTCTCCCTGTCGCTGAAGGCGACGCAGGAAGACCCGTGGCAGCAGTTCGCCCGGACCCACCAGATCGGCCAGGTCGTGCCCGGCAAGGTCACGAAGCTGGTTCCGTTCGGTGCGTTCGTCCGCGTCGACGAGGGCATCGAGGGTCTGGTCCACATCTCCGAGCTGGCCGAGCGCCACGTGGAGATCCCGGAGCAGGTCGTCCAGGTCAACGACGAGATCTTCGTCAAGGTCATCGACATCGACCTCGAGCGTCGCCGGATCTCGCTGTCCCTCAAGCAGGCCAACGAGTCCTTCGGTGCCGACCCGGCCTCGGTCGAGTTCGACCCGACGCTGTACGGCATGGCCGCGTCGTACGACGACCAGGGCAACTACATCTACCCGGAGGGCTTCGACCCCGAGACCAACGACTGGCTCGAGGGCTACGAGACCCAGCGCGAGGCCTGGGAGCACCAGTACGCCGAGGCGCAGCAGCGCTTCGAGCAGCACCAGGCTCAGGTCATCAAGTCCCGCGAGGCGGACGCCGCTGCTGCCGCCGAGGGCGGCGACGCGGCGGGTGCGGCTCCGGTCGTGTCCGGTGGCGGGTCGTACTCCTCCGAGGGTGCGGACACCTCCGGTGCGCTGGCCTCTGACGAGGCGCTGGCCGCGCTGCGAGAGAAGCTTGCTGGTGGCCAGAGCTGACGCGGAACGCTAACCGCTGAGGCTTAGCAGTTTGCTGAGGGCCCGTACCTTTCGAGGCGCGGGCCCTCACACTTGTGTGCTTCGGTCGTCGGTTCACTGCAGGCCGTCTGTGGCTTGTCGCGCAGTTCCCCGCGCCCCTTTGGGAGTTGGTCTTGCCCCCGTTGTAGAAACTTGTGGGATACACCAGTAACCAGGCTGCCGTAACTCGGCGTTGGGAGGCTTCCTCGGTCGTTCATGATCGAAAGGGGAGTCCAGTCATGGTGCAACCTCAAACCGGGTCGGGGACGAGTCGGCGGGCGTTTTTGCGGAATGTGGGGGTGGCCAGTGGGGCGGGCACGATGTTCGCCACCATGGGGGCGCTCGGGCTCGCCCCGACCGCGCAGGCGGCCCAGCGGGAGCAGTCCTTCCGGGCGCTCAGTGCCGGCGATTTCACGCTCACCGGGCGCGGTGCCGCGAAGGTCGTCATCGTCGGGGGCGGGATCGCGGGACTCGCGGCCGCGTACGAACTCGGCAAGGCCGGCTACGACTGTACGGTCCTGGAGGCCAGGGATCGCACCGGCGGACGCAACTTCACCGTGCGGGGCGGGGATTCGACCACCGACCTGTACGGCAACAAGCAGACCGCCCGTTTCGCCGACGGCCACTACATGAACGCCGGGCCCGCCCGTATCCCGCAGTGGATGGTCACCCTCGACTACTGTCGTGAACTCGGCGTCCCCATCGAGGTGTTCACCAACGTCAACGCCGATGCCTACATCTACAACGAGTCGGCCGGCATGACGAAGCCGGTGCGGTACCGCACCGCCAAAGCCGATGTCTACGGATACGTCTCGGAGTTGCTCGCCAAGGCCACCGACAAGGGCGCCTTGGACAAGGAGTTGACGGCCGCCGACCAGGAGCGGCTCGTCGAGTTCCTCAAGGACTGGGGCGAACTCGGGGACACGCTGGCGTACGAGGGTGGGGAGCGCCGCGGATACTCCGTGGTGCCGGCCGCCGCCGGGACCCCGGGTGTGCTGCTCGGTGATGTCCCCAGCGCCTCCGACGTGTTCGCCAGCGGCGTCGGCCGGTACTTCTCCTTCGAGTTCGGCTTCGACCAGGCCATGCTGATGTTCCAGCCCGTCGGCGGCATGGACCAGATACCCAAGGCGCTCACCAAGGCGATCGGCGCCCACCGGGTCCGTACCGGGGCCGTCGTCTCCGACATCACCGACACCGGCAGCGGTGTCACCGTCACCTACACCCAGGGCGGCCGTACGAAGGTCGTCGACGCCGACTACTGCATCGGCGCCCTCCCGCCCAACATCCTCGCCAAGATCCCGCACAATCTCGGCACCGGCGTACAGACCGCGCTGGAGGCGATCACCCCGTCCTCCGCCGCCAAGATCGGCCTGGAGTACAAGTCCCGCTGGTGGGAGCTCGACCACGACATCTACGGCGGCATCACCGAGACCGATCAGGACGTCGTCCACATCTGGCACCCCTCCTACGGCTTCCACGCCGAGCGCGGTGTCCTCATCGGCTACTACAACTACGGCGACGGCGCGGACGCGTACGCCAAGCTCACCCCCAAGCAGCGCGAGGCGCGGGCGGTGGCCGCCGGTGTGAAGATCTACGGCGAGAAGTACCGCACCGAGCTCGCCTCCTCCTTCTCCCACCACTGGCGGCAGACCCCGCACCTGGAGGCCGCCTGGCACGACACCCCCGGCGGCCCCGACGACGCGCGCTACAAGCCGCTCAACGAACCGACGGGACGCGTCTACTTCGCGGGTGACTGGCTCAGCTACACCGACGCCTGGCAGCACGGCGCCTTCGCGTCCGCGCGCAAGGCGGTGACCGCCCTCCACGCGCGTGTGCTGTCGGCGTAACCCACGAGGTAACCGACGACGTCACCCATGAGAACGCGGTAAAAGACGGCTGATCAGGGCGCGGGCTGGGAATGCTTGCGCCCTGTACCGCGTTGTGGAGTACGAACACGAGGAGGAGCGGTCACCGATGCTTGATCCGCAGGGTTTGTACACGTGGGAGCCGAAAGGCCTGGCAGTCGTCGACATGGCGCTCGCCCAGGAGTCGGCCGGCCTTGTCATGCTCTACCACTTCGACGGATACATCGACGCGGGAGAGACGGGCGACCAGATCGTCGACGCCCTTCTCGACTCGCTGCCCCACCAACTCGTGGCCACCTTCGACCACGACCGGCTCGTGGACTACCGCGCCCGCCGCCCGCTGCTCACCTTCAAGCGCGACGAGTGGACGGACTACGAGGAGCCCACGATCGACGTGCGGCTCGTCCAGGACGCCACCGGAGCGCCCTTCCTGCTGCTGTCCGGGCCCGAGCCGGACGTGGAGTGGGAGCGCTTCGCCCAGGCCGTCCAGCAGGTCGTGGAGCGGCTCGGCGTCCGGCTGTCCGTGAACTTCCACGGCATCCCCATGGGCGTCCCGCACACCCGCCCCGTGGGCCTCACCCCGCACGGCAACCGCGCCGACCTGGTGCCCGGCCACCGCAGCCCCTTCGACGAGGCGCAGGTCCCCGGCAGCGCCGAGTCGCTCGTCGAGTTCCGCCTCATCGAGGGCGGGCACGACGTCCTGGGCGTCGCGGCCCACGTCCCGCACTACATCGCCCGCTCCGCCTACCCGGACGCGGCGCTGACGGTCCTGGAGTCCATCACGGCCGCGACCGGCCTGGTCCTCCCCGCCATCGCACACACCCTGCGCACGGACGCACACCGTACGCAGACGGAGATCGACCGCCAGATCCAGGAGGGCGACGAGGAGCTCGTCGCGCTCGTCCAGGGCCTTGAGCACCAGTACGACGCCGCCGCGGGCGCCGAGTCCCGGGGCAACATGCTCGCCGAGCCCGTCGACATCCCGTCGGCGGACGAGATCGGCCGCGAGTTCGAACGCTTCCTGGCGGAACGCGAGGGCGACAACTGACTGAGGCAACTCCGGCCCGCTGTCGGGTCGGACGCGCTGCCGTGTGCCCTCTTGGGCGCGCTGTCAGCGGCAGGCCCTAAGCTGCGGCACATGCTGAAAGTGGGCCTGACCGGTGGGATCGGCGCCGGCAAGAGCGAAGTGTCGCGGCTGCTCGTCGAGCGCGGTGCCGTTCTCATCGACGCGGACCGCATCGCGCGCGAGGTCGTCGCGCCGGGGACTCCCGGGCTCGCGGCGGTCGTCGAGGCCTTCGGCGCGGACGTGCTCGCGCCGGACGGCAGCCTGGACCGGCCCAAGCTGGGCTCCATCGTCTTCGCCGACCCCGAGAAGCTGGCCCTGCTGAACTCGATCGTCCACCCCCTGGTCGGCGCCCGCTCCCGCGAGCTGGAGGACACCGCTGCCGAGGACGCCGTCGTCATCCACGACGTCCCCCTCCTCGCCGAGAACTCCCTGACGCCCCTCTACGACCTCGTGATCGTCGTCGACGCCAGTCCCGAGACCCAGCTCGACCGGCTCGTCCGGCTGCGCGGCATGACCGAGGAGGACGCACGCGCGCGCATGGCCGCCCAGGCCACCCGCGAGCAACGCCTGAAGATCGCGGACGTCGTCATCGACAACGACGTACCGCTGACGGAGCTGCAGCGGCGGGTGGAGGAGGTGTGGGCGGATCTTGTACTGCGGGCGCACGGGGCGGGGTAGGAGCCGATCCAAGTCCGCGGTGACCGGGAATCCCTGCCGCCCGCCGGGCGTTGAAGCTGTGGAGTGAGGGAAGGACTTTGCCGTGCCCGAGACCAGCGGATCGACCGGACGTACTCCGGAGACGCATGTCATTGACTTCCGCGCCGCGGAGCATCTGCTCGCCGCGCGGGACCCGCGGGGCGCGGTGAAGCTGCTCGACGGAGTGATAGCCGCGCATCCGGACAACACGGCGGCCCGGCTGCTGCGCGCCCGCGCCTTCTTCGCCGCCGCGCAACTGCGGCCCGCCGAGCTGGAGTTCACCCTCGTCCTGGAGCGTGAGCCGGCCAACGCGTTCGCGCACTTCGCGCTGGCCCGCACCTATGAGCGCCAGGGGCGGCCGGACCAGGCCAAGCGGCACTTCCGGCTGGCGGCGGCACTCGATCCGAAGCCGGAGTTCCTGGAAGCGGCGCGCTTCGACTCGTAGGCCCTCGTAAACCTCGTAGGGCTCGTAGCCAAGGACCCGCGTGCCTTACGTGCCGTGGTGGTCCGGCGGTCGATATGGCGGGATGTCTCGGCCCGGCTGGTAGTGCGGGCCCTGGCGGATGTGCCTGAGGATCATGGCCAGGTCGACGGTGACGACCAGCCACAGCACCCCGCAGGCGACCGCCCACCCCGGCCGCCCGGCGAGGGCGAACGCGACCGTGCCGAAAGCCGCCCAGATCAGCCCCCACACGCTCAGCCAGAAGCGCAGCCGCAGTGCACTGCGCGCTGTCGTCGGCTCACTGCCCGTACGCATCCGGATCATCACTCCTACTTGCAACGTACTCTCGGTGCGGACGCTCGCCAAAGGCTCGACGAGGCCTCGACCAGACCTCGACCAGACCTCGACAAGGCTCGACACGGGGAGGGATCGCGCTGTGCTTCCGCACGCCGACGAACTGCCGGAGGTTCTTCTCGACCTCGCCGTACCCCACGAGGACATCAACGAACTCGTCCGGCTGCGAGGGGTGTTGGTACAGGACCCCGGTGCCCTGCGGCTCCTGGAGGAGTGCGTCGCGGACCTGGTGCGGGACATCGGCGAGGTCGGGGACACCGCCGGCCGGGGAGCGCGGCTCGGTGAGCAGCTCGCCGGGGCCCCGGCGGCGCTGGGCCGCTACTTCTCCGTCTACGTGTTCCTCGCGGCGCTCCCGCACACGCGCGCGTACCACCGCGAGCGGGGCATCCCGGCCGACGTCTCCCGCCGTACCCTCGCCGACCTGGGACGCAACATGGCGGTGCACCGCAGGCGGCACGGCACGGGCGGGGTGCTCGTGCCGTGGTGGCTGGTCCGCCACTTCCGCGGCGAGCTGTACCAGCTGGGCCGGCTGCAGTTCGAGCGGGCGCGGCTCGGGCAGCATACGGCGCGGGTGCTCGCGGCGGCCGGGCAGGATGTGGCCCCGGACACGCCCTGCCTGAGCCTGCACATTCCCGACTTCCTCGGGCCGCTGTCACCGGCCGCCTGCGACCGTTCCCTCGCGCTGGCCCGGGAGTTCTTCGCCCTGTACTACCCGGAGGAGCGCAACGCGGCCGCGGTCTGTCATTCCTGGCTGCTGGACCCGCAGTTGAAGCAGTACCTCGCGGCGGACTCGAACATCGTCCGCTTCCAGGAACGCTTCCGGCTCGACCACGAGGACGAGGAGCCCGCCGACACCGAACCCGTCAGGTTCGTCTTCGGCGACGCGGACCGGCCGGTGAACGACCTGCCACGCCGCACCTCCGTCGAGCGGGCGGTCGGCGACCATCTGCGGGCGGGCGGCCACTGGTACGTCGGGCACGGCTGGTTCCCGTTGTCGTAGCGGGCTGGTTGAGCGTGGGGTTGTGCGAAAACCCGCCGAGCGGCGATGAGTTCGGGGACACGGTCCGGTCTACCTCTGTGACAGCAACAGAGACAACAGACAGCAACACCGACCGCTTCCCACAGGAGACCCCCATGTCCGAGATCGCCGCTCCCGTCATCGCCGAGTCCGCGACCCCCCGAGGCCGCCGCGCCCGTATCTCCCTGCTCGGCCTTCAGGTCCTGCTGGCCCTCTTCTACGCCTTCGCGAGCGCCCTGCCCAAGCTGATCGCCCACCCGACGGCCGCCGAGGCCTTCGACAGGATCGGCTGGGGCAGTGCGGGCATGTACATCATCGGATCGCTCGAACTCGCCGGAGCCGTCGCCCTGTTGATCCCGATGCTCCAGTCGGTGTCGGCGATCGCGCTCAGCGGGCTGATGGTGGGCGCGTCCGTCGTCCAGTTCACCGTCTTCGACGGGGAGAACGCGCTGACCCCGCTCATCCTGATCGTGCCCCTCGCCCTCATCGCCTGGGCGCGGCGCGCACACAACACGGATCTGCTGAATCTCGTACGACGAAGGGTGTGACCCGAGCCGTACGTGCGGCGAGGGACGGCGGTGTCGGGCGGCCACAGGGGAGCCGCCCGGCACCGCCCTCGCACGCTTACGGGCTCTCGGGCGGAAGCCCGCCGATCCCTCGCAGCCGTTCCATCTCACGGCGGTCCCGTTTGGTCGGGCGGCCCGTGCCGCGGTCGCGGATGCCGGCCGGGGCGATGATCTGGCGGGGCGGGGGCGGCGGGCTGTTGTCGACGTAGCACTGGGCCGCCACCGGGGCGCCGACGCGCTTGCGGATCAGCCGCTTCACGACGACGACCCGCTCCCAGCCCTCCTGCCGTACGCGTACCTCGTCGCCGACGCGCACGGTGTACGCGGGCTTCACGCGCTCATCGTTCACGCGGACGTGCCCGCCGCGGCAGGCGGCGGCGGCCGCCGAGCGGGTCTTGGCCAGACGGACGGACCAGATCCAGCTGTCGAGACGCACGCTCTCGCCGTTCGAGACGGTGGCCGCTTCGGCGGCGGCTACGGCGGCGGCGATCTGCGGGTCCGCAGGCGCGGCCTCGGCCGGGCCCTGAGTGTTGGGCTCGCCCACCTTCTTGTCGTCGTCCGTGTCTTCGGAAGCCATGCCTCCGACTTTAGTCCCCCGGGCTGGGCGGAATGGCCGGGTTTTCCATGCCTCAGGGCCCAGGTCTACGGTGGGCGGTATGGACAGCCTGGCCGATCTCGACGCCCGCGTCAGCCGGTGCGCCGCCTGTCCTCGGCTGGTGGCCTGGCGCGAGGAGGTCGCCCGGACCAAGCGCGCCGCCTTCGCCGACTGGACCTACTGGGGCCGGCCGGTCCCGGGGTTCGGGCCGCCCGACGCCCGGCTGCTGATCGTAGGACTCGCGCCGGCCGCCCACGGCGGGAACCGCACCGGCCGTATGTTCACGGGCGACCGTTCAGGCGATGTGCTGTACCGGGCGCTGTACGACGTCGGGCTGGCGTCGCAGCCCACCTCGGTGTCCGTCGATGACGGCCTGGAGCTCTACGGCGTGCGCGTCACCTCTCCCGTGCACTGCGCCCCGCCCGAGAACAAGCCGACGCCGGGGGAGCGGGACGCCTGCCGACCGTGGCTCGTGGAGGAGTTGACGCTGCTGCGGCCGACACTGCGGGCCGTGGTCGTGCTTGGCGCCTTCGGCTGGCAGGCCGCCCTGCCCGCGTTCGCGGCGGCGGGCTGGACCGTGCCCCGGCCGCGACCGGCGTTCGCCCATGGGGCGCGGGTGACGCTCGACGGCCTTGAGCTCTTCGGCTGCTTCCATGTCAGCCAGCGCAACACCTTCACCGGCAAGCTGACCCCCGCGATGCTGCGGGATGTGCTGCGTACGGCGGGGGAAACGGCGGGGCTGAAGGTGAAGTCGTAGCAGGGGTAGGGTCGTCCGATGCCCCTCTACCCCGAGATCGAACCGTACGCCCACGGCATGCTCGACGTCGGTGACGGCAACCATGTGTACTGGGAGACCTGCGGAAACCCGCACGGCAAGCCCGCGCTGGTGCTCCACGGCGGGCCCGGTTCCGGCTGCACCCCGTACTTCCGGCGTCTCTTCGACCCGGCCGCGTACCGGATCGTGCTGCTGGACCAGCGGGGCGCGGGGCGTTCGACACCGTCCGCCGCCGCGTACGACACCGACATGAGTGTCAATACGACGGCTCACCTCATCGCCGACCTGGAGCTGCTGCGGCGGCAGCTGGGGATCGGGCGGTGGCTGGTGTGGGGCGTGTCGTGGGGGTCGGTGCTCGGGCTGCGGTATGCGCAGATGTATCCGGGGGTGGTGTCCGAGCTGGTGCTGACGGGGATCGCCACCGGCTCCGATGCCGAAGTGGCGTTGCTGACCAGGGGGCTTGGGCGGATTTTCCCGGAGGCGTTCGAGCAGTTCGTGGGGGAGCTGGGGGTCGCGGAGCGCGGCGGGAATCTGGCCGCCGCGTACAACCGGCTGATCGAGGACCCCGATCCGGCGCTGCGGGCGCGGGCCGCGCGGGCCTGGACCGACTGGGAGACGGCGATCCTCCCGGCACCGCCGCGGTCGGTGGGGCGGTACGAGAACCCGGAGTTCCGGATGGGCTTCGCGCGCACGGTCACGCACTACTTCGGCAACGGTCACTTTCTCGGTGACGGGGGTGAGGAGGGCGTCGTCCTGCGTGACGCGCACCTGCTGAAGGGCATCCCCGGCACGCTGGTGCAGGGCAGCCTCGACTTCGGGAACCTGCTCGGGATCGTATGGCGGCTCCATCACGCCTGGCCCGCCAGCGAGTTGGTGATCGTGGACGAGGTCGGGCATGATGCCGGGGCTCCGGGGGTGGCGGAGGCGATGGTGGCGGCGACGGACAAGTACGCGAGGTCTTAGGGAACGAGAAGGGGTGCGGGACGGTGGGGGCTGAGGGCAGCGCCCCAAAGGGGCGCGGGGGACTGCGCGACCAGCCACGATGGCGCCGCAGCCGCCCGACGACACATCGCGGCATCCCCCATCGCGGCGCTTCCCGCGCAGCACCACCACCCCTCCGTCGGGGTGATCTTCTCGCGACCTGGCCGGTGGTACGCCGAGGCATGCGCGGGCGGCCCGCAAACTCCCGAGAGGACAAGTCGCCGCCCGGCTGTCGCTGATCCCGGTCCTTCATGGCGCTTGCCGGCGGCGGGAACGGAGTCAGCCGTGCTGCCCAGGTCGCTCAGGTCGGTGCCGCGAACGCTTCTCGTCGCGCTGCTCGCGGGGCTGTGCTGCACGGCGGCGTCCGGTGGCGCGCCCGAGCCGGGGGCGGGCTCAGGGCCCGTGCCGTTCTGGACCGACCCGGAGTCCCACGCGGCGCGGCAGGCCGCCGATTGGCGCGCGGTGGGCCGGACCGCGGACGCCGAGCTGATGGACCGCATCGCCGCCCGCCCCCAGGCCGAGTGGCTGAACGGTCCCGACCCCGGCCCCGTCGTCCGGGCCCGCACCACCGCCGCGGCCCGCGCCGGACAGATCGCCGTCCTCGTCGCCTACTACATCCCGAACCGTGACTGCGGCCAGTACTCGCTCGGCGGTGCACCTCACGCGGCCGACTACCGCGTCTGGGTGGACGAGTTCGCGGCGGCCCTCGCCGACCGCGGCGCCTACGTGATCGTCGAACCGGACGCCGTGGCCCAGGTGGTGGCCGGCTGCACACAGGTGGCCGCGAAGGAACGGTACGCACTGCTCGCCTACGCCGTCGACCGCCTCAAACGACAGCCGCACACCCACGTCTACCTCGACGCGGGCAACTCCGGCTGGATCCCCGAGGCATGGCGCCTGGTCGACGCCCTGAAGGCATCAGGAGTCGCCCGCGCCGACGGGGTCGCCCTGAACGTCTCCAACTTCCAGACGAACAAGGCGAGTTCCGCCTACGGCGACTGGCTGTCGAAGGACCTGGGCGGCAAGCACTACGTCATCGACACCAGCCGCAACGGCAACGGACCGTACACCGTCGCGACCGACACGACCGACGCGACTGGCACGACCACTGCGGACACGTGGTGCAATCCACCGGGCCGGGCCCTGGGCACGCCGCCGACGACGCGTACGGACACCCCCCTCCTCGATGCCTACCTCTGGATCAAACGCCCCGGCGAGTCCGACGGAACGTGCCGGGGCGGCCCGGCGGCGGGGCAGTGGTGGCCGTGGTACGCCTTGGAGCTGGCCCGCAACGCGCACGAGTGACGTCAGAGGCGTGACTCCTCAGGGACCTCAGGGACGACAGCCGTCGCCGTGATCTCCACCAGTTGGCCCGTGTACCCGAGACACGCCACCCCGATGAGCGTGGACGAGTGCGGGCCGTCGCTGAGACCGGACGCCTCGACCACCTCCCACACGGCGGAGAGCACCGCGGGTTCACTGCTCACGACGTACACATCGGTCGACAGCACATGCACCAAGTCACTGCCGACCGACTGCAGTTGCTCGCGGAGATTCGCGATGACCTGCTCTGCCTGCCGTACGGGATCCCCATCACCGACCAGCTTCCCGTCGGCGTCGAGAGGAACCGACCCGGCGAGAAAGGCGAGCTTCGTGCCGGCCTCGACGACGGAGGCGTGCGAGTAGGTGGGCGGCGGGAAGAGACCGGGGACGGTGACGCGCTGGATCAAGAGGCCTCCTGGGCCGGGCGGGCGGTGGACAACCCACCGATCATCCGGGCCCTCGACCGAGAACGCACCCGAATTTCCCCGGGTCCCCCTCACCGTACGGACTCTCCACCCGCCAGCCTCCGTCTCGCGCCACGCTCTCAAAGACCCCGATCTTGTACGCGAGCCCCTCCGGCTCTCCGATGTCGCACCAGCGGTGCGCCTTGGCCCACTCCTCCTCCCCTCGCACCAACGGCCGCCCCCGCACGGCCAGATGCAGCGCCAGCGTCGATCGCGCATAGAGACGCACGGCATCGCGCTTGTCCGGCATACGCCGGTACTGCTCGGTCTCCCGCAGGCGCAGCCGCCCCTCGTCGCTGCCGGCCACGAGCAGCGGAACCATGTCTCCCTCGGGGCCGGTCACCAGGAAGACCAACTCGCTTTCCAATTCGCGCACTTCGTACCGAGGCAGATAGGACAACCGCGCAAACCCCAGTGAGTGCTTCCACGAGGTGAGCCACAACCCGCGGTCGAGGTAGTAGCGGACGGTCTTCTGCCAGGTCCAGTGGGTGTCCAGCCGGAACCCGTACAGCCCTTCGGCGCGGCACGACTCGTACACCGTGTCGAGTACGGCCGAGGCGAGCCCCCGCCGCCGGGCGACGGGATGGACGTAGAGCGAGGTGACGCGCAGCGCACCCGCGCCGACGGGCCAGGTGTCGACGGCGACGGTGCCCATGGGGCCGCGCCTGTCGCCGGCCGGACAGATCCAGTACCTCCGGCTGAAGTCGTCGGCGTACCCGTCCTCGCGTCCGTCCGCGCCCAGCCGGAGACGCCACCGCTTCTCGCTCGACACGGTGAGCGAGTCCGGGTCGACGCACTCGCCGAGGGCGCCCTCGGCGAGTGAAGCGAGGTCCCAGAGGCCGAAGCGGCGGCCCTCGCCGAAGGTGACGGGGCGCAACTCGGGGTGGGCGGCGAGGCGTTCGTGCACGCGCAGGGCTTGATCGTCCTTCATGGGCCCGGAGCGTAGGGACGCGGCCGCCTGCCGGACGGGCGTTGCCGATGCCTCACCCCCACGCGCGTCCTCGTACAGAGGCACGGAATTGCGTGGAGGCGCGGCACCAGCGCTACGTACGCTGCGCCCATGTCCTCCTCCCTCACCGACTCCGCCTTCCTCGACACCACCGCCGAACGCCTCGCCGCCCTGCCTGCGGTCCACGCGGTCGCCCTCGGCGGATCCCGCGCCCAGGGCGCCGAACGGCCGGACAGCGACTGGGACTTGGCCGTCTACTACCGAGGCGACTTCGACCCCGCCGACCTCCGCGCCCTCGGCTGGGAGGGCGAGGTGTCCGAGGTCGGGGGCTGGGGTGGCGGGGTGTTCAACGGGGGTGCGTGGCTGACGATCGACGGGCGGCGGGTCGATGTGCACTACCGCGATCTCGACGTCGTAGAGCGGGAATTGGCGGAGGCGGAGGAGGGGCGGTTCCGGGTGGAGCCGCTGCTCTTCCATCTAGCCGGTATTCCCAGCTACCTGATCGTCGCCGAACTGGCGATCAATCAGGTGCTGAGGGGTGAGTTGCCGAGGCCGGCGGCGTATCCGGAGAAGCTGCGGCTCACGGCGGCGGAGCGCTGGCATGGCACCGGAGACGCCACCCTCATGTACGCCAAGGCCAACCACGCTCCCCACGGCCGTCTCACCGAGGTCGCGGGCGCGCTGGCCACGGCAGCCGCGCAGAACGGGCACGCCGTGCTGGCGGCGCGGGGGGAGTGGGTGACGAACGAGAAGCGGCTGTTGGAGCGGGCCGGGTTGCGAGCCGTTGACGACATCATCGGCGAGTTGCGCGCGGATCCCGAGGCGCTGTTTCAGGCGATCGCCGACGCGGAGGCGCTCTTCGCCGGGGCGTGACCGGCGGCCTTACGCCCTCGCAGCCGGGCCTGCTCTTACGCGCTCCCGTTCCCCAACACCGCCAACACCATGGTCGTAAGAGTGCACACCAGCGCGACGATGGCCCGGAGGCCGGCCAGCCCCGTCTTGTGGTCGGGGAACAGCTCACGTCCCGTCCGGCGGAGTCCCGGGCGTACGGCGAGGGTGCGTACGCGCTGCCACTTGAGCTGCTCGTAGCGGCAACCGCGCAGGATGCCGCGGCTGTTCATGCGGCAGGTCTTACCCTGTTTGCGGGTTGGGGCGCTGCAGGGGACCGGGGCCTGGAACAGGAACCACAAGAAGCTCAGCGCGAGGAGGGCGCACAGGAGCATGTCCGGCTCCGTGACGTGCTGAGCCCGGCAATAACCCATCGAACAACACCTGTTGCCGCTGTTAACGTCATCGACGTGGCGAAACTCAATCAGATCATCGCAGTCGAGAAGGGCATCAAGTCCAAGTCCCACCAGGACCTGACGGCCGCTCATCACGGGCTCCAGAAGCCCGCGTTGCTGGCCGGTATCTCGCGTACCTACCAGCCGAAGGACGAGGAGGGTGAGCAGTTGCCGCCCGAGTCGACTCGGGTCCAGGTGCAGGCCGAGGACGTGTTGCGGGAGACCGCGGCTACGCTCACCCGGCTGTTCGACGTGACCGCCACCAAGGACTGGGCCAACTGTGCCGCCCGCGCCGATGTGAAGGTGGACGGGCGGGTGCTCGTCGCCGACGTTCCCGTGTCCTATCTGCTCTTCCTGGAGAAGCAGCTCGTCGATCTCAACACCTTCGTGCGGAAGTTGCCCGTTCTCGACGCCTCCGAGTTCTGGGTGCAGGACCCCTCCACCGACGCGTGGAAGACCGAGCCGGTACGGACGCTGCGGACCAAGAAGGTGCCCCGCAACCATGTCAAGGCGGAGGCCACCGACAAGCATCCGGCTCAGGTCGAGGTCTACTACGAGGACATTCCGGTCGGGTACTGGACGACCGTGAAGTTCTCGGGTGCGCTGCCGGCCCGCCGAGTCAACGAACTTCTCGACCGTGTCGAGAAGTTGCAGCAGGCCGTGAAGTTCGCGCGCGAGGAAGCGAACGGTGTCGACGTCGTCGACCAGCGGGTCGGTGATGCCGTGTTCGGCTACCTGTTCGGGTAGCCTCCAATACTCCCCGGCCACCACGCAACACGGCCGGGGTGCGCGAGGAGCGCAAGCTGAAGCTGAAGTTTGTCGTGATGGGGCGGTCCGGACTCCGATCCGGCCGCGATCAATCTCAGACTCTCGCTCCAGACTCAGCATTCGCCGCCGATCGCCGGATCGACCGGGCCCAGGCCCCGGACGTCGAAATGCCGGTTCAAGTCCGGCCCGCACAGCTCGATGTGCGGTGGTCCAAAGGCAGGACGCGGCGACATAACGACTGACCTGGGTCCTCAAGCGTGCCGGCGTGCGATGAGGCGGCATCACAGGGCCCGGGGGCCGGCTACGCCCTCGGGTCCGCTCCCGTTTCCCGTTTGTGTTCATAAAGAACGCGGGTTCCGCAGGGGCTGTCACGTCCCCGAAACGTGTACGTTCCATTTTCTCCGGGAACCCGATCTACGGTAGTCACCACAGCCCACAGCCCGGCCACCGTCGCCCGAAGGCCCATCCCGCCTCGCCCGACAGGAGCCCCGTGCCGCCCCGCCCCGCGTTCGCCCTGCCCCCCTGGTTCGCTCACGCCCTGCGCGCCCAGCGTGGGCCCGTGCCCTGGAACGCGGTCGCGCGTGGGGCCCTCGCCGCCGGGCCAATTCTTCTCGGCGCCGTTCTTCTCGGCCGGACTCACCTCGGTGTCATCGCCGCCATCGCCGCCATGCTCGCCGGGATCAACGACCGTCCCGGCAGCCGGCGGGCCTCCGTCAAGCGGCTCGGGGTGCCGGCGTTCGCGGGTGCGATGGGGATCGTCGTGGGTACCTACGCAGGGCAGAACCTCGGAGCGGTCTTACTCACCCTCCTCCTCACCGTCACCGGGCTGTTCGCCGGCGGCATCAGTGCCATCGGGCCGGTCGCTTCCGGCGCCGGTACACAGCTGCTCGTCGCCTCCGCCATCGGGGCCGGGATGCCTTTGCCGGAGGAGGGGTGGCAGCGGGGGCTCGCCTACGTCGCCGGGGCCGGGTGGCTGCTCGCGCTGCGGCTGATCCTCCCCACGCCCGGGGCCACCTCCGGTGACTACCGGTTCGACGGCGAGCGGGACGCCGTAGCAGCCGTGTACGACGCCATCGCCGGGTTGCTCGATGCCGTCGGTACGGAGGATGCCGGCGGTCGGCGTGTCTCCCTCACCGCCGCTCTCGACCACGCGCAGGACGCCCTCACCGGGCCACGCCTGCGGCGGTACGCCAGTTCCGCGGCCGAGCGGCGGCTGCACGCGCAGTACGCCGCCGCGTTGCCCCTCGCCGAGGCCGCGACCGCGCTCGCCTGGGGCGGGGAGACCGTGTCCAGCCGGGCCTCCGAGGGGCCGAGGCGGCTTGCCGCCGCCGTGCGCGGCAACGCCCACACCGGGCCGCTGCCCGCGCCCAACCGCTCGGCGCCAGCCCTGCGCGCCCTCGACGACGCTCTTCTCCGTGCCGCCGAAACCTTCGACCGCAGCGACGGTCACCAGCACCTGCACACCCGGCGCCACACCGCCAAGGACCTGTTCCGCACCGCCTTCGGGGCCGGCGGGCGGGAGTACGGGCTGCGGGTCGCCCTCTGCTTCGGGGCCAGCGCGGCCGTGGCCCAGGCGCTCTACCACTCCCACTGGTACGGGCAGCACTCGCACTGGTACTGGCTGCCCGCCACCGCCGTGTTCCTGGTCAAGCCCGACCTCGGGCCGCTCGCGTCCAGGGTGCTGTGCCGGGCCGCGGGGACCGTCCTCGGCGCGCTCGTCTTCGCCGCCTTCGCCGCCGTACTGCCCCGCCCTGAAGGGCTCATCGCCCTCGTCGCCGTCAGCGGTGCCCTCATTCCCGTCGCCACCCGGCACTTCGCCGCGCAGACCGCCGTCGTCACCGTCCTCGTCCTCGCCCTCGTGATGGTCGGCGGCGAACCGCAGGCCTCCGCGAGTCGGATCGGCGAGACGCTGCTGGCCTGCGCGATCGTGCTGATCGTCGGGCACCTGCCGATGCCGGGGGAGCGGGGCGGGGCCGTACGGGCCCGGCTCGCGGCGGCCGGCGGCGCCGCGCACGCCTACCTCGCCCACGTCCTGAGCGAATCCGACGACCGCGCCGAACGCTGGAAGCTGCGCCGCGAGGCCTATCGCGCCCTCGCCGAAGCCCGTGCCGCCATCGCCCTCGCGGCCGCCGAACTGCCCTCCCTCGCCCGGCACTCGGAGGGCACGGACGCCGTCGCCGAAACCCTCGAACGGCTCGTCGACACGACCACCGCGTGCGCCGTGCACCTCGACGACACGGGCCGCCTCACCCCACGCCACACCGAACAGCTCACCGACCTCCTCGACGAACTCGCCGGGCAGGGAGAGGACGTGGGGCTACGGCCGTCCGAGGTTCCCCTCGCCGGGTAGCGCTAGTAGCGGTAGCGGCAAGCCGTACGTCCTCATCGATCCGTCTAGTCGATCCGCACCCACACCGGCGCGTGGTCCGACCCCGGCGCGCCCCGCCGCTCCGCCGGATCCGCGCCCACCGACGCCAGACGCGGCGCGGCCTCACTCGGCAGGCCGGTTCCCGCGGACGTCACGCGGTGGACCAGGTGGTGGCTCACCAGGATGTGGTCGATGAGTTCGCGGCGCCCGGAGTTGATGCGGGAGTAGCGCTGGTCGGCGGGGATGAGCGGGGCCACGTCCCACAGGCGGACCGCGTCGCCCTTGTCGGGCACGTCGAAGCCGGGTGTGTCGATCTCCGAGCCGGGCGGGCCGAGCAGGATCTGGGTGGTCGCCGCCTGCACCTCGTCGTTCATGTCGCCGAGGATCGCCACATCACGGGTGCGGCCCTCGCCGGCCAGCAGTTCGTCCGCCAGCGCGCGCAGCGCGGCCGCCTCGGCGGCCCGCCGGTAGAGGGCGTAGGCGCCGACGCGGGCCCGCTCGCCCTCGTCGCGCGGCTGGAAGCGGCCGTTCGGGTACGACAGCAGCTTCGACTTCAGATGGGCCACGGCCGCCCGCAGCGGACCGTGCTCGGTGGCGGCCTCCACCGCCAGGAAGCCGCGGCCCGTCTGCGACACCTCCAGGCCCGCGTCGTCCGCCTGCACCGGACGCAGCTTCGCCGGGAACGCGTTCGTGTCGGAGAGGACCTCGAAGGACGTACGGCCGATGAAGCCGACGCGGATGCCCCGGCTGTCCGCGAGCCGGGAGGTCGCGATGGACCAGCCGCTGCCCAGCATCCCCACCAGATCCCGCAGGGCCTCGGGGTCCCCGACCTCCTGCACGCCCAGCAGCGTCGGGTCGAGCTCGGTGATCACGGCGGCGAGGGCCGCGAGTTTCGTCTCGTAGTCGGCCTGGTTCTTGGGGCCGAATTCTCCGCCGGGGCGGTAGAGGTTCTCCAGGTTCCAGGTACCGACGAGCATGCCGGGCTCCTTCCAGAAGCCGTCAGGGCGTGTGGGGCAAGCGTGCTGGTGCGGGCCGCCGGGCGACAGAGGCGCGGCCGAGATGCGCGGTTCGGCTCACACGGGGCGAGGACACCGTCGTACGTTGGCGTGATGACCGACTCTCCGGCCGAGCTGATCATCACCGACTCTCCGGCCCAACTCGTCATCACCGGCTGCACCGTCCTCGTGCACGACGACCAGGAGCGGATCGGATTCGCCGAGGACGCCGCCATCGTCGTACGGGACGGGGTCGTCGACGCCGTGACCAGCGCCGCCGCCGCGGCGGACCTCGACGCCGTCGAGCGCGTCGACGCGCGCGGGCAGGTCGCCATGCCCGGGCTCGTCAACTGCCACACCCACGCCCCGATGGTCATGCTGCGCGGGGTCGCCGAGGACCTGCCCACCGAGGAGTGGTTCAACGACGTCGTCTGGCCGATGGAGTCCAACCTCACCGAAAAGGACGTGGAGTTGGGCGCGCGGCTGGCCTGCGCGGAGATGATCCGCGGTGGCGTCACCTGCTTCGCCGACCACTACTTCTCGATGGACGCGGTCGCCGCCGCCGTCGCCGAGTGCGGAATCCGCGCGCACCTCGGCGAGGCCTACTTCTCCTCGCAGGGTGCCCAAGGCCGGGAGAAATCCCTGGAGTTCGCGCTACGGCACCGGGGCAGCGCCGACGGCCGCATCACCACCACCCTCGCCCCGCACGCCCCCTACACCGTCGACGACGCCGACCTCACGGCCACCGCCGAACTCGCCCACTCCCACGGCCTCCCCGTCCACATCCACGCCGCCGAGAACCGCGACCAGTCCGACACCAGCCTCGCCCGCTACGGCCGTACGCCCATCGAAGTCCTGGAGCGCACCGGGCTCCTCGCCACCGACCTGCTCATCGCCCACGGCACCGGCATCGTCGAGCGCGACCTGCCCGTCCTGGAGCGCGCGACCGGACGTATCGGCGTCGCCACCGCACCCCGCGGCTATCTGAAGTTCGCCTGGCCCACCACCACACCGGTACGGGCCCTGCGCGACATCGGTGTCCCGGTCGGACTCGCGACGGACGGCGCCGCCTCCAACAACTCCCTGGACGTGTGGGAGTCGATGGCGCTCACCTCGCTGGTCCAGAAGTCGACCGAGGGCGACCCGCGCTGGCTGACGTCCCGTCAAGCCCTGCACCACGCCACGCTCCAGAGCGCGCGGGTCGTCGGGCTGGGCGGCGAGATCGGCAGCATCGCACCCGGCCGCCGGGCCGACATCATCCTCGTCGACCTCACAGGGCCGCACACCCAGCCGGTCCACGACCTGGCCGCGACCCTCGTGCACAGCGCCCGCGCCGGCGACGTACGCACGACGATCGTCGACGGGCGGATCCTGATGCGCGACCGTGAGCTGCTCACCCTCGACGTGCCCTCCGTCGTACGGGAGTTGGGGGAGCGGCTGCCGGCACTCGTCGACCGGAGTCACGGCAAGCGCATCCAGGACTACGACACCTGAGGCTCGTAAGGACGCACCAAAAAACTTCTGGGCACAGCGATGAGTTCCGCTCCCCCCACCGGTCCACCCCCAGACGGACCGCTGCACAGGAGGAGCCATGTCGCTTCCGGAGATCGTCTCGCGTGCCGAGTGGCGTGCGGCGCGCGAGGAACTGCTCGTCAAGGAGAAGGCGGCCACACGCGCGCGTGACGCGCTGAACGCCGAGCGGCGCGCGCTGCCGATGGTCGAGATCGACGCGGAGTACGTGTTCGAGGGCGGTGACGGCAAGGCGACCCTGCTCGACCTCTTCGAGGGGCGCGGCCAACTCGTCGTCTACCACTTCATGTTCGCCCCGGAGTGGGAGGCGGGCTGCCGTAGCTGCTCGGCGTTCCTCGACCAGATCGGGCACCTGGCGCATCTGAAGGCACGCGGCACGTCGTTCGCCGCCGTGTCCCGGGCGCCGTACACCAAGATCCTGCCGTTCAAGGCGCGCATGGGGTGGACGCTGCCCTGGTACTCCTCCTACGGCAGCGACTTCAACCGTGACTTCGAGGCGAGCCTGGAGCACGAGGGGGAGCTTGTCGAGCGGCCCGGCATCAGCTGCTTCCTGCGGGACCGCGACCGTGTCTTCCACACCTACTCGACCTATGAGCGCGGGCTCGACGGGCTCGGCTCGACCACGATGTTCCTCGACCTCACCGCGCTGGGGAGGCAGGAGGCGTGGGAGGAGCCCAAGGGGCGCGCGTCGGCTCTCGGGGCGCCTGCGGGCAGTGAGCGCATTCGTTATCACGACGAGTACGACGATTAACACGGAGTGTGACCGAAAACCCCGAAAGACTGAGAGAGTCCTCACACCGTGCGGTGGACGAGTGTCAACTACGTCTCAGTACCGTCACTTTGCGAGGCGTTCACCCCATCTTTGGCGTTTAACTCATTGAGTACAGCGCGACATGGAGGTGCAGGGTGAACGGGCGAACAGTGCTTGAGCGCTTTCCCGCAGGCGGGCCGCGTGGCTCGTGGCCGGCGGAGGAGTTCGCACAGGCGCGGCGTCGGGAGGGCCAGGCCGCGGAGGTCGTCATGGACCTCGCCACCGACACGTTCCTGGTGATCGTGCGCAGCGACGCCGCGATGGGCGTGGCCGCGTGACCTCAGCCCGCCTTCGGGGCGGGCAGCTTGGTCGTGAACTGTTCCGCCTGGAGCGAGTACAGCTCCGCGTAGATGCCGCCGGAGGCCAGGAGTTCGTCGGGGGTCCCGGACTCCACGAGCCGGCCCTCGTCCAGTACGTGCACCAGGTCCGCGTGCCGGACGGACGCCAGCCGGTGGGTGATGAGGATGACCGTCTGGCCGGTGCCGGCCAACGCGCGGATCTTCTCGAAGACTTCGAGCTCCGCGCGCGCGTCCAGGGCCGCCGTCGGCTCGTCCACGATCAGGATGCGGCCACGCCGGTAGGCCGCCCTGGCGATACCGAGCCGCTGCCACTGGCCCCCTGACAGCTCGTGCCCGCCGCTGAAGTTGCGGGCCAGCAGCGTGTCCAGGCCGCGCGGCAGATCAGCGATCACCTCCTGGGCGCCCGCCTCCGCGACCGACGCGGCCAGCCGCTCCTCGGTCAGGGGCGCCGAGGAGCGGCCGACGGCGACGTTCACGCGCGCGGTGAACGGCCACCGCTTGAAGTCCTGCGCCACCATCGCGATGCGTTCGGCCAGCTGGTGCCGGTCCGCGGTCGCCGCGTCGACGTCGTCCCACAGGATCCGGCCCCGGTCCGGCTTGTACAGACCGGCGAGCAGTTTCACCAGGGTCGTCTTGCCCGACCCGTTCTCCCCGACGAGCGCCACGATCCGGCCCAGGGGGAGTGTGAGCGTGACATCTCGCAGCGCGGGCCGGGGCGACTCACCCGGGTAGCCGAAGGTGACGTTCTCGAAGCGGATCTCCCGCGGCTCCTCCGGAAGGGCCTCGCCGCCCACCGGGATCGCCCGTTCGGCCGCCTCGGTACAGCTTCTGCAGGTCGCCCACGAACAGGGCCTCCTCGTGGAGCGCGTTGACCTCCAGGACGAGACTGTCGAGGCTGGACGATCCGGTGCGGATCGCGATCACGGCCGTAGCCGCCACCGACAGTGCCATCGCACCGGCCAGCAGCAGCCCGCCGAGCGTCGCGTACGTCGCCGCCGTCGCGAGGCCCGTCCAGGCCGCCGCGAACAGTCCGGTACGCGCCGCGAGCCGGGCCAGCCGCGTCTGTTCCGCCTCCGCGGTCTCCGACATCGCGTGGAAGTGGCGCAGCAGGAAGGGCCCGACGCCGTGCAGGCGGATCTCCGGCGCGGCCTCCGGTTCCGTGAGCAGGCCGCTGATCAGGTGTCCCGCGCGCGCGTGCTGCACCCAGATGTGGAAGGACTCGTACCGGCGCCGCGCGTTGGTCAGCGCACTCCACGCGCTCGGCAGCGTCATCGTCACCAGTAGCGGCAACAGAGCCGGATGCAGCACGGTGAGGACACTCGCCGCCGCGATCAACGAGATCATCGCGTTGATCACACGTGTGCTGTACGAGATCATCCGGCGGGCGGACGAGGCACCGTACTGCGCGGTGTCCAGCAGCTTGTGGAAGGCGTGGTCCTCGATCGCGGCCAGCTCCACCGCCGCCGCCCGCTCCAGATACAGCTCAGTCGCGACCCGCTCGACCTTGGGCTCAAGCCGGCCCGTGGCATACGTCGACGCGGCCCGCAGCAGCGCCGACACCAGCATCACGACGGCCATGGTCACCAGCGCGGGGGCCGCGCCACGCAGCCGCTCCTGGATCGGCCCGTCACCGATCAGCCGCCCCAGCACACTGTTCACCGCCAGCAGACTCACCGCCTGCGCCAGCCCCCGCACCGCCTCGGCGACCAGCACGGTCTTCGCGGCCCCCCGGTCGGCCTGCCAGGCCAGCCGAAAACTGGAGCCCAGCATCGAGGGCAGCCGCGTCACCATGGCCCGGAAGCTCAGCTCCAGAAACGCCTCACGATGCCGGTTCCACCCCATGTCGTACCGCAAGGGCCCCCCGAAGAGCAGCCGCTCAGACTCGGACACCTCGGCCTGCTCCGAGCCCCGCCGTTTCCTCACCGTCAACCTCCCCCGATCGTGAACGGACGCCACTATCGCGGGAGGGGTGGTGTCAGGGGCAGGGCGCACGGAAAGGCAGGAGAAACGCGCGGGCGCACGCTACGGGAGAGGCTTTGGCGGGACTGGTGAACCCCGGTCGGGTCCAGCGCACGTAAGGGGCGCGGGGAACTGCGCGACAAGCCCCCACCGGACCTGCGGCGCATAACCGGCCCAACCAGCAGAGCGCTACGCGCTGATGGGCCGAGACCAGGCCGGCGCAGTCCCCGTAAGCCGACAAAGCGCAAGGTAGAGCGGAATAGGCGAGGTGTAGGGAAGCGTGCCATCCGGCCGGTGGATAAGCCCCGCCCGACCGTCGGAGACAACCGCGCCGGTGACATAGGACGCCGGTGCCGGCCACTCCAACGCGTAGTCGGAGTCCGACGGCACGATCCACCACCACCGCGCCTCGTCGCCGTACACGCATCCCACGCGCGGCAGCCGAGGCAGGAGCAGTGGACCGAAGCGAGCCGGCATGGCCACCGCGTCACAGCCCAGCGGCGTCGTCATGCCCTCGGGCACAGGCAGCTGACGGGGCCCTTCCGGGGTACGCAGCCCGCGCTTCAGACGTACCAGCGTGTCCAGACTGAGCACCTGGCCACCGACCCGAGAAGCCGCGCTCACGCGATTTCCCGCTCTGGGCCCGGCTCACGAGGGGGGAACAACGTGGCGGCGCCCGCCCGCCAAAACGACTCGGGCTCGTCGTCGCCGCCCGGGGCGCCAGGCGGGCCCGGCTTGGGGCGGGCGCCCCAGCCCAGGTCGCCGCGGGGTTCCTCGGCGGAGCGCTCGGCCTCGCGCGGGAGCTCCGCCCAGACCAGCAGCCCGGGGCCGTGCTCCTGGGCGCCCCAGGCCCGGCACAGGGCGCCGACGAGGAGCAATCCCCTCCCGTGCTCCTCCTCGGGCCGCTGTGCGGACGGGCGTGGCTCGCCCGGGGAGCAGCCCTCGTCACGCACGGCTATGCGCACCAGTTCGTCGCCGTCGTGCAGTTCGCAGACGATGTGGCTGCTCGCTGTGTGCACGATGGCGTTGGTGACCAGCTCGGATATGACCAGGACCGCCGAGTCGCACGTGTCCGCGCACACCGACCAGCCGTCAAGGCGGGCTCGCGTCAGGCGTCTCGCCTGTGCGGGCGAACCCGGATGTGCGGCCAGCTCGAAGCGGAACCGGCGCTCGGCAACGGCCCTGCCAGGGCCGATGTCCGTGGCGGCACCGAGACCGAGAGGGCCTGCGGCGGCGTCTGTTCCTAAGGGCGCGGACGGAATCACGCTTGCCACTATCGCCCCGCCGTGAACACTTGGCAAGTGTCACTCTGAAAAATGCAGAGTGCCATATGACGCGGTGGGTTGCCGTGGCACACTGCTCGCAACAGCACGTCGAGCGGCGCCAGTTGGGATCAGCGAAGATCTGCGGGGATCTTCGAATGGGTCTTCGAATGGCGCCGCCCGGCTGTCAGCATGCTTTTCGTGGAGCTTGGGCGCTTCATGGGGCTTCGTAGAGTTCGTGCTTCGTAGAGTTCGTGGAGGTGGGGTGTGAGCGAACCGCGGTCCGCGCCGACGGTCGGCCAGGTCGTCCTCGGCCGACGCCTGCTGGACCTGCGGGAGCGTGCCGGCCTCAAGCGTGAGGAGGCCGCCCGCATCCTCCGTGTCGCCCCCGCCACCGTCCGCCGTATGGAGATGGCGGAGGTCTCGCTCAAGATCCCGTACCTCCAACTGCTGCTGAAGTCCTACGGAGTTACCGACGAGGAGGCCGAGGCCTTCGTCCAACTGGCCGAGGACGCCAACAAACCCGGCTGGTGGCAGCGGTTCCACGACGTCCTGCCCGGCTGGTTCTCGATGCACGTCAGCCTGGAGGGCGCGGCCAGTCTCATCCGCCAGTACGAGCCCCACTTCGTCCCCGGGCTGCTCCAGACCGAGGACTACGCGCGTGGGGTGCTGCGCTCGGGTGCCATCGGGCAGACCCAGCCCGCGGACATCGAGCGCCATGTCGCCCTGCGCATGCAACGCCAGGATCTGCTCACCCGTCAGGGCGCGCCCCGGCTGTGGGTCGTGATGGACGAGACCGTGCTGTGCCGCCCCGTCGGCGGCCCGGAGGTGATGCGTGATCAGATCGACAAACTGCTCGAAGCCACGAAGCTGCCCAACGTGACCCTGCAGGTCGCCCCGTTCTCCTCGGGGCCGCACCCGGGCACGTACGGGCCCTTCGTGCTTTTCCGATTTGCCATGTCAGAACTCCCGGACATGGTCTACAGCGAGTACCTGACCGGCGCCGTCTATCTCGACGCGCGTCCAGAGGTGGCGACCCACCTCGAGGTCATGGACCGCATGGCGGCGCAAGCCGCTACAGCACATCGCACGAAGGAGATCCTCCGGGATCTCCGCAAGGAGTTGTGAATGAATCGCATCAAGCCGCGCATACCCGTCTACAACGGAATGCCCGCGCGGGAACTGGGCAGCGAAGGCTGGCACAAGCCGTGGAGCGGCGGCAACGGTGGCAACTGCCTGGAGGCCATGAAGCTCGCCGACGGCCGGATCGCCGTCCGCCAGTCCACCGACCCGGACGGTCCGGCCCTGATCTACACCAGCGACGAGATGACGGCCTTCATCGAGGGCGCGAAGGCGGGAGCGGCCGACTTCCTGTTGTCGTAGGGCTTGTTTCCGATCCTTTGATGTTCCGTCAATTCCCTTACCTTGGCATTAAGTTGAAGATGATCACTGACTGCGCCAGAGCCTTATGGAGTCCGAGATGACCGGGCAGCACCCCGTCGAGATCGACACCAGCAAGCCGCATCCCGCGCGGATGTACGACTGGTATCTCGGCGGCAAGGACAATTACCCCGTGGACGAGCAGATGGGTCTCCAGATGCTCGCCCTCGACCCGCGCGTGCCGGTGATGGCGCGGGTCAACCGCGCCTTCATGCACCGGGCCACCCGTTGGCTCGCCGAGAACGGCGTACGGCAGTTCCTGGACATCGGCACCGGTATCCCGACCGAGCCCAACCTGCACCAGATCGCCCAGGGGATCGCACCCGAGTCGCGCGTCGTCTACTGCGACAACGACCCGATCGTGCTGGCCCACGCGGCGGCCCTGCTGCGCGGCACGCCCGAGGGTGTGACCGAGTATCTGCAGGCCGACGTGCGGGAGCCCGGCGCCATCATCGAGGGCGCCAAGGAGATCCTGGACTTCAGCCGGCCCGTGGCGCTCTCCCTCGTCGCGCTGCTGCACTTCGTCTCCGACGAGGACGGCGCGCACGAGCTGGTGGCCCGGCTGCTGTCCGAACTGCCCTCCGGCAGCTACCTGATGATGACCCACGCCAGCGCCGACTTCAGCCCGGAGGAGTCGGCGGCGGCGATCGCCAAGCTCAAGGCGGTCGGCGTCACCCTGGCCCTGCGCTCACGCGAGGAGTTCGCCCGCTTCTTCGACGGCCTCGACCTGGTCGAGCCCGGCGTCGCGGTGGTCGACAAGTGGCATCCGGAGCTGGGCGAGCCGGTCCCCGGTCAGGACGACGGGGTCATTCCGGGGTATGGGGCGGTGGGGCGCAAGCCGTAGGGCCGTAGAGCCGTAGGGCCGGGTTCGCCGGGGCTCGGCTCACAGCCAGGACAGCATGCGTCGTGGCGCGTCCACCACGCGGCTGACGGCCACCACCGCGAGCGGGGGCTGCTCCGCCTTGGTGGTGCTGAGGTTCATCCCGTAGTAGATCTGCTCGATCGACGGCGGTCCGACCGCGAGGTTGCGCCGGACCGCCTGCGCGGACGACTCCTCGCCGGTCTGCACCAGGTAGGCGGCCGCCATCGTTCCCGTACGGCCGACGCCCGCGCCGCAGTGGACGAACACCGGTCCGGACGCGTGGGCGACGATGTCGAGAAGACGCCGCACCTGCTCGGGCTTGGGCGTCTGCCCGTCGCGGATGGCCAGATGTACGACGTTCAGGCCGGCCTCGCCGGGTTCGGCGAGCTGGGCCGCGCTCAGGTCCTCGGCGCGCAGGTCGACGACCGTGGTGAAGCCCATGCCGGCCAGCGCCCGGTATCCGGCGGGGGAGGGGGCGGCGCCACGCCACAGCCGTCCCTCGGTGTCCACCGGCTGGAAGTTGTGGACGCCCTGGACGGTGCGGGTTCCGGCGGGCGCGGGGGTCTCCTCGCGCACCCAGTACGACACGGCGAGGATGCCCAGCGCGCCGGTGGCCCAGAGGACGACGTAGCCGACCGTGAGGGCGAGGAGGATCCGCAGACCGCGCCGATGGAGCGGGCGCTTGGGGAGGGCAGGGCGGGGCAGGGTGGCGGTGAGAACGGCCATGTGGGGCGACCCGGGGGACTAGGGGACGAGGGCGCTTTCGCATCGTAACCCGGGGCCCGTGATCATCTGTGAGCTATGGCCATAGATGTGCGTTATGTCTCATTTGTCATGTTTCAGTCCTCGTCGGCGTCCCCGATGCCGACCACTGTGAGGTGGGCGCGGTCGAGGGTGGCGTCCTCCA
This sequence comes from Streptomyces sp. JLBG701, assembly GCF_058544905.1. NCBI lineage: Bacteria > Bacillati > Actinomycetota > Actinomycetes > Kitasatosporales > Streptomycetaceae > Streptomyces > Streptomyces sp. JLBG701. The sequence goes on along the minus strand of NZ_CM178588.1, from coordinate 2,933,565 downwards.
GGCAGCCCCGCAGCCGCATCCGGTCGTGCTCGGCGAGCGCGGGACGCACCGCTCCGGCGAACAGACCGTCGCCGAGGTCACCGAGGGTGGCGTGGTTCAGCGGCACGGACGTGGAGTCCCGGCACCGCTCCCAGACCTGTTGCGCGGCGAGGGAACGCCGCTGCGGTGTCATGTCCGTGCCTCGCGTGTCGACCTGGAACAGCACGGAGGTCGCCTCGCGGGTGTTCTCGTGCTCCTCCCGGGTCTGGGTGAGATCGGCGAGGGCGACGACGAGCGCGGCGAGCAGGGCGGCGCCGACCACGGCGACCGTGACCACGCGCGCGGTGCCGCCCTGGGGACGCCGGGTGCCCGGCGGCGGCAGGTCCTCCAGATCGTCGTCGAGGGCCGGGTCGGGCGCGGCCAGGACGGCCGCGCGCCCGGCCAGCCGCCGCTCGGCGGGGCGGGCCGTCGCCGTCGCGATCCGCTGCACCGCCCAGGCGAGCCCGGACAGCAGCACCCCGGTGAACATGAGGACCGGCACGAAGACGTACGTCCGTTCCGCCGGGTCCTCCAGCCAGCGGAACCCGCCGCCGCCCTCGGGCTCGGGCGCGGTGCGCAGCCGGGCCAGCACGTCCTCCTGCCGCGCGTTCAGCTCCCGCTGCCGCCGGTCGGTGTCGCGCAGCCGTTCCTCGATCCGGGTGAGCCGCCCCAGCATCACGATGCCGAGCAGCATCACCTCGACGACCAGCAGCAGCACCCCGCAGATGATCGCCCGCTGCCACTGCCACCGGTACAGGTAGACGATCAGGTAGGTCCCCGCGCCGGCGGCGGCCAGGGCTCCGAAGAAGAACGCGACCCGTCTCATGGCCCCTCCTCGGCGCGTACGTCGCCGGTGGTCCCGTCGACGGTGAGGCGCGAGCCCACGGGGAAGCGGCGTACGGCGTCCGTGGCGCCGACGACCGTGGGCAGCCCGAACTCCCGTGCCAGCACGGCCAGATGGGACAAGGGGCTGCCGGTCTGTGCGACCAGGCCCGCCAGGCCGGGCAGCAGCGGGGCGAGCCCGGGGTCGAGGGTGCGCACGACGAGCACCGCGTCCGACGGCCGGACACCTGTCCCGTCCCAGACCGTCCCGACCGCACGCCCTCCGGAAACCCCCTGCCCGCCCTCGCTGCCGGCGGTGCGCTCGGCGACGACGACTCCACCGTCCGCGAGCCGGAACGCGTCCGGCAACGGGGGCGACTCGGGCCGCGGCACTCGTGAGTCGAGGTCGGCGGGCAGCGCCCCGCCCTCCAGTACGGCGGCCAGCTCCCGCCAGCGCAACAGCCCGACCCGCTCCACGTCCAGGCCCAGCCGCCACGCCGCCTCCCGCACGAGCCGCACCTGGAGCTCCTGCACCCAGCGGATGCGGAGGCGGAGGGATTCGCGGGGGGAGAGGAAGGGGGGTGCGGGGGGTTGGCGGGTCGATGTGGTTCTGCCGCGGATGGTTCCGGCTGTCGCGAGGGTCGCCGTCCCACCGATGTCGGCTGCCACAGAGCCGACACCTCGCGCGCCCCCTGTGTCCGCCCCACCCGGCAGCCGCACCTGCCCCCGCAGACTAGGCGCCGTCAGGGCCAGCACCACCGGGTCCGTCACCGGCACCTGGTCGTCCGGTACGCCTCGCGCGCGTGCCGCGGCCAGGGCGGTCAGGGCCGCGCCCGCGGCCGTACGGCCCTTGGACGTTTCGCGTACGAGGGCGCCTATGAGGGTCTCCTGGGCGTGCAGGGAGACCAGGACCACGCGGGTCCAGCGGAGCGTGGCGGAGAGGTCGGGGCCGGGCAGCCTGGCGGGTGCCGGGGTCTCGGCCAGCCTGCGGTCCACGTCGGCCACGAGATCCGTCGCCAGGCCGGGCAATGCCGAGGTGAGGCGGCCCACCCGCCAGGCCGAGGCGAGTCTGCGCGCCCCCGGTGCCGGATTGAGCAGCGCGAGCCACGGGTGTTTCGGCGGGACGGCGCCCAGCAGGCGCAGATCGGCCGCGGCCCGTCCGCCGACCGTCCTGACCAGCGGTGTCCTCCGCAGCAGCCGGCGCGGCGCGCTGCCCCCGATGTCGAGCGCGGCGGCGAGACCACGGGCCATGGGCGCAACCCACAGGTCCTCCTCCAGCGGCCCCAGCTGCCCCGGCAGGGTCTCCGCGACGGGACCGGGCCCGAGCAGCCGTGCCCCGCGCACCGGCCGTGCCGCCATCGCCGTGATCGGGCGGCTCTGGAACAGCCACAGCCGCCCGTCCTCGTCGAACCCGAACTCGATGTCCTGCGGCCCGCCGAACACCTGCCGGGCCCGCCGCGCGAGACGCGCCAGCCGGAACAGTTCGGCGCGGGTGAGCGGCGAGTCGGCGTCCGCAGGCTCCGTGCGCAGGACTCGCCCGCGCGCGCTGAGCCAGTGGCTGGTGCCGGTCTGCTCGCCGCTGACCAGGCTGTCGGGGCCGCCGCGCACCGCGCTCACCAGCATCCGGTCGGCCCGCCCCTCGACGGGATCGGCGCCGAACACCACCCCGCCGACCCGCGCCGCCAGCATCGGCTGGACGAGCACCGCCATGGGCGCCGTGGACCCGTCGGGCCGGTGCGCCGACTCGCGCACGGTCCCTACGGCCGCGAGGAAGCCGCGCCAGCCGCGCACATCGAGCACGGAGTCGAACTGGCCCGCCAAGGAGGACCCCTGAGTGTCCTCCTGCGGCGACGAGGACCGCACGACTAGCGGACGCGCACCGCCGTCGGAGAGGTCCCGCCAGGCCTGTCGGAGGGCGATCGGGTCGTCGGCCCCTCCGAGGGGGATCACGAATCCGGGGAGCACGGGCAGTCCCGCACGGGCCGCGAGCGCGAGGTTGGCGGCCTTGGAACCGGCGAGTCGGGGGAGTGCGGCGGTGGGCTGCTCCAGCGGGACCGCGGTCGGGCCGGGAGCCTGGACCGGGCCGGGGGCGACCTCGCCCCGGGGCCCGTCCCCGTCGCGAGCGCCTTCTCCGTAACGTTCGTCGAGCGTCGTCATCGTGCACCCTCCAGGACCGGCCGCCAACAGGGGGGACGCGCTGGGGTGGCCCTGCGCCTGACGGCGGAACGAAGGATGGGACGAATCGCCACCGGGACCGAGACCGGGGTCCGGTTACGGCAGTGACACGTCTCCTGGGATCAAGGATCCCACTTCTGTTGTCCAACATGTCAGGTAGTGGTCATATTCCGGCCAGATGCGATTCGCCCCGGATACGGCTCGGATTCAGCCCGGATTCGTCCCTGATACGACTCGGCTGTTCGTACGGCGTTCAGCCTGGCGGCAGCACCCCGCACAACGCGTCCACTGCCGCGCCGTACGCGGCTTCCGAGGGCGTCGCGTACCCGACGACGAGTCCGTCGGGCGCGCTCATGTCCGTCTCCGGGGGCCGGAACTCGGCGAGCCCGTCCAGGGCGATGCCCTGCCAGGCGGCCGCCTTGACCGTGGACCGCTCGGTGCCGGGCGGCAGCCGCAGCACCGCGACGAGACGGTCACGGCGGCGCCGGTAACGCTGCCGCATGCGCCGTACGTGACGGTCGTAGGATCCGCAGTCCACGAAGTCGGCGAGGCTCAGCTGATCCAGGACGCTCGCCCATCCCTCGCGCTCGCCCTTGACCGCGAGCACGTCGTCGACGTACCGCTCGGGGAGGACCATCCACCCCAGCCGCAGCGCGGGCGACAGGCTCTTGCTGACCGAGCCGATGTGTCAGTCGATCACGGCGGTCCGCCGGTCGGGAACTGGTGCGCCGGCGTGAGCAGTACGCCCCGCTCGCGCCCCAACCGGTCTACGTGCGCCCCGTGTTCGTCGAGCAGTTGGGGTACGGTCCGCGCGCCGGCCTCCGTCAGTAGCCCCCGGTGGAAGCCCAGCCCGTACGCCTCCACGGCCAGCGGGCCGCGCAGCACACCGCCTCCGAAGAGCAGCCGCAGGGCGTGCGCGAAGCCGGAGCAGATGACGATCCGGCCCGGCTCGGTGCGCACGCCACGCGCGCGCGAGGTATTCGGCGAGTGCCTCGCGTAGCTCGACGCGGCCGGCCGGATCGCCGGGCCCGAACACCTCGTCGGGCGCCCGCTGAAGGGCCCGCCGATATGAGGCCGCCCAGGCCGCGCGCGGGAACGCCGACGCGTCCGGAGTGCCCTGCCGCAGGTCGTGCCGAGGCCCACGCGCGCGTGGAGGTGCCTTTACGGGCGCTCGCGCGGCGTGTCGCAGGGGCTCGGCCCTCCCCCACTGCCTTAAGGGCGTGGGAGGTACCCCCACCGCCACCCGGGTCCCCGAACCCTGGCGCGCGGTGAGCCAGCCCTCCGCGACCAGCTCCGCGTACGCGTCGGCCACCGTGTTGCGGGCCACGCCCAGGTCGGCGGCGAGCGAGCGGTAAGGCGGCAGCCGGGTGCCCGGAGCGAGCCGCCCGCCGCGCACGGCCTCGCGCAGGGCGCGGATGAGCGCGGCGCGCCGCCCGCCCGTCCCGGACAGCTCCAGATGCAGGTCGGCGCCGATGCGCTCCGCTGAATTGACCCATGATTCCGCCATGGGCATGCACACGACAGCCAGTCTTCCCTATGCGGTGCGAGGCCGCCCGCCTCCAATGAGTAAGGGGCAGGCGGCCCTCGCCCCTGACGGAAGCGATCACGCTGGTGGCCGACGGAGGCGTCCCGGACGACGTCTACGCCCAGGTCCTCACGATCAACACCTGGAACCGGGTGGCCCTGGCGAGGGGGAAGGTGGCGGGGACGGACGAGCGGCGTTGGGTAGCCGGTTCGGCGTGGGTCATACGGCCATGGGGCGGTCGTACGGACCGATCGGCGACGGGAGTCGCGAACTCCCCGTCAGGTAGCGGTCGACGGCCGCCGCCACCGCTCGCCCCTCCGCGATCGCCCACACGATCAGCGACTGTCCGCGCGCGGCGTCCCCGGCCGCGAACACGCCCCGTGCGCTGGTCGCGAAGTCGGCGTCCCGGGTGATCGTGCCGCGTGGCTCCAGCGCCAGCCCCAGCTGGTCGATGAGCCCGTCCTCCCGGTCCGGCCCGGAGAAGCCGAGGGCGAGCAGTACGAGGTCGGCGGGGAGTGCCCGCCCGGTGCCGGGGAGTGGGCGGCGCTCCGTGTCGACCTCGACGAGATGCAGCGAGCGCACATGCCCGTCCGCGTCGCCGGTGAAGCGCAGGGTCGAGGCCGCGAACAGGCGTGCGTCCGCGTCGGCGGCGGGCGCCGTCTCCAGGTCGCGGGCCTCCTCGTGCGCGGCGGACAGCCGGTAGACCTTCGGGTACGTCGGCCAGGGCTCCGTGTCCTCGTCGCGGTCGGCGCCGGGCAGCGCGTAGATGTCCAACTGCGTGACGGACGCGGCTCCTTCACGCACCGCGGTGCCCAGACAGTCCGCCCCCGTGTCACCGCCGCCCACGATGACGACATGCTTGCCGGCGGCGGACATGGGGGAGACCTCCAGGTCCCCCTCGCACACCCGGTCGGCCAGCGGCAGGTACTCCATCGCCTGATGGATGCCGGTCAACTCGCGCCCGGGCACGGGCAGTTCACGCCACGCCGTCGCGCCGGTGGCGACCACCACGGCGTCGTAGCGCGAGCGCAGTTCGGCGGCGCGGATGTCCCGGCCGACCGCCGTGGACGTACGGAACTTGGTTCCCTCGGCCCGCATCTGGTCCAGCCGCCGCTCCAGATGCCGCTTCTCCATCTTGAACGCGGGGATTCCGTACCGCATCAGCCCGCCGAGCCGGTCGTCCTTCTCGTACACGGCGACCGTGTGCCCCGCCCGGGTCAACTGCTGTGCCGCGGCGAGCCCGGTGGGCCCGGAGCCGATCACCGCGACGGTCCGCCCGGACAGCCGGTCGGGCGGCCGTGGGGGTGTGAACCCGTCCGCCCAGGCCCGGTCGGCGATGGCCACCTCGACGTTCTTGATGGTGACCGCGGGCTGGTTGATCGCGAGCACACAGCCCGCCTCGCACGGCGCCGGACACAACCGGCCCGTGAACTCGGGGAAGTTGTTCGTGGCGTGCAACCGGTCGGCCGCCGCCCGCCAGTCGTCCCGCGAGACCAGGTCGTTCCACTCGGGGATCAGATTGCCGAGCGGACAGGCGTCGTGGCAGAACGGGACACCGCAGTCCATACAGCGGTCGGCCTGCTTGTTGATGATGGGCAACAGTGCCCCGGGGACGTACACCTCGTCCCAGTCCCGCACCCGCTCAGCCACAGGTCTGCGGGGCCACTCCTGGCGGGGCGTGGTCATGAAACCCTTGGGATCGGCCATGGCCGTCTTCCTTGCGTCCGCATGCGACAGGCCGTGCGTCATCGGGCGGCACTCTTCCGGCCACGATACGTCCCATCGGCCACTCGCGCAGGTCCCGGACGGTCAGGTCAGGGCCAGTACATACGCCACCGAGGCGGCGGCCGAGGCGACCATGCGGACGTGGTTCCACTGCGTCCACTCCCGCACATACGTCGGCCAGTACGCGGCGGCCTCCGGCGTGCCCGGGTCCATCTTCACCAGATTCTCGTTGCGCGGGACGTTCGCGACCATCGTCACCCCGAACGAGCCGAACAGATACAGCGCGCTACCCAGCAGCAACTCCACCGTCCCCTCGTCCGGAAACAGCACGAACGTCACCACCGCGAGCACCGCGCACAGCACCGCCGTCCCGAGGAACACGAGCATGAAGGCCGGCGTCAGCGCGGTCACGTTGATCGCACTCATCGCCGCGACACCCTGCGCGGGCGGCAGCGCGGCGAGCCCCCGCATCACGAAGGTGGAGAAGGCGCAGAAGACCCCGGCCACCAGCCCGGTCCCGAGCACGCCAAGCACCGTCAGCACGAAGTACGGTCCATCGATCATCTCAACATCAACTCCCCCATCGGGCCGGGATCCTGCCCGGCACTGTCCGCCACCACAAGTGAATTCCTGACGCGAGCGCGGCGACCATGGCCGAAGGGCGCGGGAGCATACGTGAGCGTCCAGGAACAGGCTCGCAGGCATGGCATGCCCCTACCCCCGGGCCGTCCGTCTCCGGCCCCCGCACCCGGGCCGTCTCCGGCCCCCGCACCGGTGTCAGCCGACCCCGGCATCGGCCTCCCGCCACCCCCGCAACACGCTCTCCACACCCGCCGCGATCCGCCGCCGCGCCTCGTGCCTCGCCACCCCGCTCATCAACAACTGGTCGTACCGCGTGTCCACATGCCGTACGGACGCCACGACCGCCGACGTCACGGCCCCCTCGGACAGCGCACGCCCCGCCGCGCTCCGCCCCACCCGCCCACTGCCCCGCACCGAGGCATGCGAGGCGATCTCCCACGCCCGGTCGGCCGGGCACCCCGGAAACAGCCGCCGGATCTCCGCCGCGAACGCCTCCGCGAACCGCAGATCCCACGCCGCCCGCCGCGCCGCGTCCCGCACCCGCCGGCGACGCCTCGCCTCCGCGTCCGCCAGACACCGCTGCTCGGCCCGGACCAGCCCCGACTCCTCGACGAGGACGCCCTGCCGCTCGTACCGCCCCCTGGGCCGGTTGAACCGCACGACCACCGCCGACAGCGCGCTTTCCTCCCGCGACCTTCGCGTCAGCGCCGTGTCGCCGCGCGGCAGGAACACCAGATGCCCGAGGTCGGCACAGTCGAGACACCGCGGCGCACCGTCCTCCATCACGAGCATGGCGAGCGGCCCGCCCCGGCACTCGGCGCAGTGCCTCTTCTTGATCGGCTGGATGACGAGAAGCCCGGTGAGGGGCGCGGGAGTTGCGAACGGTGCCATAGGTGGTTCATTCCCCCCGACGGGACCTGGTACGACGAGAACCCATGCCATGTCGAAAGCCGTGGCCTGACGCATCATGGGCCTTGTGCGACTCGAAGCGATCACCTGGGACCGGCTCGGCGACCTCATCGCCGAGCGGCTGCTCGACCTGAAGCCGGCCGACGGCGGCCCCTGGCCCCGCGTCGCCTTCGACGGCGCCCCGGCAGCCCGCCCCGGAGACCTCGCGGAGCGCGTCGCCGAGGCACTGCGCATACGCGGCCGCCCATCCCTGGTCGTCGGCACCGAGGGCTTCCTGCGCCCCGCCTCGCTCCGTCTGGAGTACGGCCACCAGGACGTGGAGGCCTACTACGACGGCTGGTTCGACACCGGCGCCCTGTGGCGCGAGGTCTTCGGCCCCCTCGAACCCGGCGGCGACGGCCGTGTCCTGCCCGACCTGTGGGACCCGGCCACCGACCGAGCCACCCGCAGCCCGCGCGTCCAACTCCCGCCAGGCGGCCTCCTGTTGCTGCACGGCCCCCTTCTCCTACGACACTGGTTCCCCTTCGACCTGACCGTCCACGTCCTCCTCTCACCCGGCGCCCTCCGCCGTCGCACCCCCGAGACCGACCACTGGACCCTCCCCGCCTACGAGCGCTACGAGCAGGAGACCGCCCCCGCCGCCACGGCCGACGTCCTGGTCCGCGCCGACGACCCACGGCATCCGGCGTGGAAGGGCTGAGTGGGATCCGGCAAACCGCTTTTATATGCGTGCGCATCTAATTACTGTGGTGCCATGGCGACCTCCTCAAGTGATCCCGCGTCCACTGATTCCGTTTCCGTTTCCGTTTCCGCTTCCGCTTCCGCTTCTGCTTCCGTCTCCTTCGACGACTCCGTGCGCACCCTCCTCGACGGCAAGAACTTCGCCAGCGTCGCCACCCTCGGCCCCGAGGGCGCCCCGCAGAACTCGGTGGTCTGGATCAAGCGCGAGGGCGACACCGTGCTCTTCTCCTCCACCGAAGGACGCCAGAAGGTGCGCAACCTCCGACGCGACCCCCGCATCAGCGTCTCCGTCTTCGACCTGGCCAACCCCTACACCTCGGTCGAGATCCGCGGCACCGCCGAGATCCTCCCCGACGAGGACAAGCGGCTCCCCTACGAGCTCTCGCACAAGTACCTCGGCATCGACCCGCCCGCCGAGAAGGACGACGAGGTCCGCGTGATCATCCGAGTCGTCCCGCGGAAACTCGTGGGCTTCTCGGTCTGACCCCGTACTTCCGGGTGCGCTTCCGGGTGCGCGGGCCGGGTTACGCGGCGAGAATATAGGGCGCCGGGACTAGCGGTGCCCGCCCGCGCCGCGCCGGCCGTCCGGCACCGGGAGGTACTTCATGACCACCGCCGGAGACATCATGCACCGCGGCGCCCAGTGGATCCCCGCCCACGAAACCCTTGACCGCGCCGCCCAGCTGATGCGCGAACTGGGCGTCGGAGCCCTGCCCATCAGCGACGAGAACGAACGGCTCTGCGGCATCCTCACCGACCGGGACATCGTCGTCGGCTGCGTGGCCATGGGCCACGACCCGGCACGGGTCACCGCGGGCGAGATGGCCCAGGGCACACCGCGCTGGATCGACTCGGGCGCCGATGTCAGCGAAGTGCTCCAGGAGATGCAGGGCCACCAGATCCGCCGGCTGCCCGTCATCGAGAACAAGCGCCTCGTCGGCATGATCAGCGAGGCCGACCTGGCCCGGCATCTGACGGAGGACCAGATCGCCGCCTGGGCCGGGAGCGTCTACGCCACGAGTACGACGCGCTGACCCTGCCCCTGTCCCTGGCCCTGTTCCGCAGGCGCCTGCCTCGGCTCGCCCCTCGCTCGTCCCAGCCCGTCTCCGCCCGGGGGCGGGCTCGGGTCAGAGCCAGCCGTTGCGCCGGAAGCCGCGGTACAACGCCAGACAGGCGAGGGATATCACTCCGACGACCAGTCCGTAGCCGAACCTCCAGCGGAGTTCCGGCATGTAGTCGAAGTTCATGCCGTACAGACCGCACACCATCGTCGGCACGGCGACGATCGCGGCCCACGCCGTGATCTTCCGCATGTCCTCGTTCTGCGCGACGGTCACCTGCGCGAGGTGTGCCTGCAGGATCGAGTTGAGGAGTTCGTCGAAGGCGGCGATCTGTTCCTTGGCCCGCAGCAGGTGGTCGGAGACATCGCGGAAGTAGGCCTGTATCTCCGGTTCGATCACCCGTATCGACCGGGTCGCGAGATCCTCCAGCGGCCGGCTGAGCGGCACCACGGCCCGCTTCAGCTCCAGGAGTTCGCGCTTGAGCTGGTAGATGCGTCCCGGGTCCGCACGCGCGCCGTTCGCCGCGAACACGTCCGTCTCGACCTGGTCGATGTCCGCCTGCATCGAGTCGGTGACGCTCAGATAGTCGTCGACCACATGGTCCGCGATCGCGTGCAGCACCGCGGCCGGTCCCTTGGCGAGTTGGCGGGCGTCGGACTCCAGCTCCTCGCGCAACGGGCCCAGCGAGCCGTGCCGCCCGTGCCGCACCGTGATGACGAACTCGCGGCCGACGAACACCATGATCTCGCCGGTGTTCACCACCTCGCTCGTCGCCGTCAGCTCCTCGTGCTCGACGTAGCAGACCGTCTTGAACACCGCGAACAACGTGTCGTCGTACCGCTCCAGCTTCGGGCGCTGGTGGGCCTCGACCGCGTCCTCGACGGCCAGCGGGTGCAGATCGAAGAGCTCGGCGATGCCGGCGAACTCCTGATTCGTCGGCTCATGGAGTCCCAGCCAGACGAAACCGTGGCCGCTCTTGCGTACCCGTTCCACCTCGTCGACCAGATCGGCGCCCGTGGGAACCCGCACGCCGTCCCGGTACGTCACGCAGTTCACCACCGAGGAACCCAGCGGTGACCGGGCGTGGTGGCTGAGGTCGACCCGGGGGTGTCGCCGCGCCAGCCGTGCCACCTTGCGGAGGCCGCCGACCCTGCCCAGGCCCGTGACTTTCCGCAGATTCCCTGCCATCGACATGTGGGTCTCCTCGCGTGGATCTCCTCGCACCGCATTCCTGCGTCCTGGCGCGCCAGTTTGCCAGTCCTGGCCGAACTGCGGGGAACCCTGTGGGAACGGAACATTCCGCTCCGTCATCCGCCTGTGGACAAACGGCATTCGGCCGCCTCGCAGGGAGGGTGCGGCCCTTTCGCCGTACGGAATTCCCGCCCCGCGCCGGCGTCGGACATCTCGTCGTACCGGAGCGTCGACCCATCGGTACAAGCCGGTCAACTGGGATGATCGCGGCATGACGCGAACCGACGGGTATCTCCTCGACAACCGGCAGACCGAGGCGGGACGGCGTTTCGACGCCTTCGCCACCCTCTTCGACCCCACGACCTTCCGGCATCTCGAAGGGTTCGGCATCGGATCCGGCTGGCGCTGCTGGGAGGTCGGCGCGGGGGGCACCTCCGTGGTGTCCTGGCTGGCCAAGAAGGTCGGCCCGACCGGAAAGGTCGTCGCGACCGACATCGACACCTCACTGGTCGCCCCGGCCGCCCGCCCGCCGGTCGAGGTCCGGGTCCACGACGTGGGTGCGGAAGAGCCGCCGGGGGAGGGCTTCGACCTCGTGCACGCCCGGCTCGTCCTCGTTCATGTCCCGGACCGGGAGCGGGCGTTGCGGTCCATGGTCGAGGCCCTGCGCCCCGGCGGACGCCTCCTGGTCGAGGACGCCGACCCCGCCCTCCAGCCCCTTGTCTGCCCCGACGAGTACGGCCCCGAGCAGCAGCTGGCGAACCGGCTCCGGCACGGCTTCCGCAAGCTCCTCGCCGACCGGGGCGCTGACCTGGCCTACGGTCGCAAGCTTCCGCGCCTGCTCCGCGAGGCCGGTCTGCACAGCGTGGCGGCAGACGCCTACTTCCCCGTCACCTCGCCCGCCTGCGCGGCCCTGGAGACCGCCACGATCCACCAGGTACGCGACCAGCTCGTCACCGCGGGCCTGGCCACGGACCAGGACATCGAACGGCACCTGGCCAACATCGCGTCCGGCGGCATGGACCTGGCCACGGCACCGATGATCTCGGCGTGGGGGCGCAAGGCGTAGGGCGGGGCGAGGAGTTGAGGCCGGGTGGCGGTCGTCACCCGGGCGTGGGCGGCCTCCCGCCCACCCGCTCCACGGCCAGCGCCCCCGCCCGGCACCCCTCCCGCGCCGCCTCCTCGGGATCGGTGCCCCTGAGCAGGGCGGCGAGGAAGGCGCCCGTGAAGGCGTCGCCGGCGCCCGTGGTGTCCCGGGGTGTCGCGGGGGCGGCGGGCACGCGGGCGTGCACCGTGCCGGAGTGGGCCACCAGCGCACCGTCGGCACCCTGCTTGGCGACCACCAGCGGGACATGGCGGCTCAGCTTGGCCGCCGCGTCCGCCGCATCGGGCAACCCCGTGAGCAGACACGCCTCGTCACGGCTGGGCAGCAGGACGTCCACCCCTTCGACGAGCGCGAGGAAGCGGTCCACACCCAGCTCCCGGAGGAAGCCGGCCGATGCCGGATCCAGACTCACCGGCACTCCACGCGCGCGTGCCGACGCCAGCGCCACCGCCATCAGGGCACGGCTCGGCTCGGAGAACAGCAGATAGCCCGACAGATGCAGCCGCGCCACCCCGTCGAGCAACGCGTCCGACCAGTCGGCCGGTTCGAACCGCAGGGCCGCCCCGCTGTCCGTGAGGAAAGTGCGCTCGGCCGAAGCACCCGCATCGACGAGGCAGATCACCGTCCCGGTCGGCGCCCGCGGATCGACGACGAGCCGGGGCCGTACCCCACTGGCCTTCAGCTCCCGCTCGTGCCACGTGGCGGCGTCCGCGCCGACGCGCCCGAGCAGCCGTACGTTCGCGCAGCCCGAGTGGGCCGCCCAGCACGCCACGTTGGCGCCCGCGCCACCCGGCACCGTGCGGATCACGGCGGCCGTGTCCGTGCCCGGGGCCAGCGGACCCCGGTGCCGGGCGACGACGTCCGTGACGACGTCCCCGACCACCAGCAGGGCCCCGCCGCGTCCTGCGGTCACACCCGGGTCCAGGCCGCCGCGATCCGCCCCGCCAGCCGTACGTTGCCGCGCACCGCCGCGAGATTGGCGCTCAGCGAGGCGCCGTCGGTGTGCCGCACCAGGTAGTCGAGCAGGAACGGCGTGACCGCCTGACCGGTGACGCCCTCCTCCTCGCACGCGTGCAGCGCCTCGGCGAGCACACGCGCGTGCAGCTCGGGATCCAGCTGCTCCGCCTCGGGGACCGGGTTGGCGACGATCAGCGCCGACTCCTGGACGTCGAGCGCGTCCTGCGCCCGCATGACGTCCGCCACCTGCTCCGGGCTGTCCAGCGTCCACTCCACGGGATGTCCGGAGTCGGACAGATAGAAGCCGGGGAAGCGGTCCGTGCCGTATCCGGCCACCGCCACACCCAGCGTCTCCAGCCGCTGCAGCGTCGCCGGCACGTCCAGGATCGACTTCACCCCCGCGCACACCACCGTGATCCGGGTGCTGGCGAGCAGGCCCAGGTCGGCCGACTCGTCCTGCGTCACCGTCCACTCCCGGTGCACCCCGCCGAGCCCGCCCGTCGCGAACACCCGTACGCCCGCGAGAGCCGCCAGCAGCGCCGTCGCCGACACCGTCGTCGCGCCGCTCGCCCCGGCCGCCACCGCGAGCGGCAGGTCACGGTGGCCGAGCTTGCGGATCCCGTCCTCGTTCGCGACCCGCTCCAACTGCTCCTTGTCCAGGCCGACATGGGCCCGCCCGTCCAGCACGGCGACCGTCGCGGGGACGGCGCGCTCCTGCCGTACGACGTCCTCCAGTTCCAGCGCCACCTGCAGATTGCGCGGGCGCGGCAGCCCGTGCGCGATGATCGTGGACTCCAGGGCCACCACGGGTCGACGCGCGTCGATCGCCTCCCGCACTTCTTCGGACACCACCAGCACCACGCGCCTGCCTCCTGTTGTTCGGTCTTCCCTCATCTCTGGCGGGCACCACGCCCGGTCAAACCCTTGCGGCCTGTGGTGGACGACACCAGCCTGGGGTTCATGACGGACAACACCGCGCGTCTCGACCATGTCGTCCTCTGGGTACGCGACCCGATCGGCTCGGCCGACTTCTACGAGAAGACCCTCGGAATGGAGCCCGTGAGGCTCACCGAGTTCGCCGCGGGCCAGGCGCCCTTCCCCTCCGTACGCCTCAACGACGAGACCATCTTCGACCTCATGCCGCAGACCATGGCCGAACGCATGAAGATGCTCCCCGGCGCCGCGGACAGCGCCGGACACCCGGTCAACCACGTCTGCCTCGCCCTGCCGACGGACGACTTCGACGCACTCCGCGCCCGCCTGGAGGAACGCGCCGTCCCCATGTCGGACCTCTCGTACGACTCCTTCGGCGCCCGTGGCATGGCCAGGCGCAGCTTCTACTTCCGCGACCCGGACGGGAACGTCTTCGAGGCCCGGCACTACGGGTAGGGCACGCGCGTACCGGGCGGGGCGTGAAAAGGGGTGCCCACGCGCGCGTGGGCACCCCTTTCAGCGGGTTCAGACCGGACGTACGCCGTCCAGTGCCCCATGCGGATCGAGCACGTACTTGCGGCTGGCGCCCTGGTCGAACTCGGCGTAGCCGCGCGGTGCGTCCTCCAGGCCGATCACCGTCGCGTTGACGGCCTTGGCGATGTGCACGCGCCCGTGCAGGATCGCCTGCATCAAACCCCGGTGGTACGTCATCACCGGGCACTGTCCCGTCGTGAAGCGGTGGCTCTTGGCCCAGCCGAGGCCGAGCCGCACCTTCAGGGTCCCGGTCCTCGCGTCCTCGTCGACCCCGCCGGGGTCCTCGGTGACATACAGCCCGGGGATGCCCAGGGCACCGCCCGCGCGCGTGACACCCATCAGGGAGTTGAGGACGGTCGCCGGCGCCTCCGGGGCGTTCGGGCCGTGGGCCCGTGCCTCGAAGCCGACCGCGTCGACCGCTGCGTCCACCTCGGGTTCGCCGAGGATCTCGGCGACCTGGTCCTCGACGCTGCCGCGCGAGATGTCGACGGTCTCGCAGCCGAAGCTCCGCGCCTGGCCGAGGCGTTCGGCGTTGAGATCCCCGACGATGACGACCGCGGCGCCCAGGAGCTGCGCCGAAGCCGCCGCCGCGAGGCCCACGGGGCCCGCCCCGGCGACGTACACAGTGGAGCCGACTCCGACGCCCGCGGAGACCGCGCCGTGGAAGCCGGTCGGGAAGATGTCCGACAGCATGGTCAGGTCGAGCAGCTTCTCGCGCGCCTCGTCCCGGTCGGGGAACTTCAGCAGGTTGAAGTCCGCGTACGGGACCATGGTGTACTCGGCCTGGCCGCCGACCCAGCCGCCCATGTCGACATAGCCGTAAGCCGCCCCGGGGCGGGCCGGGTTGACGTTGAGGCAGATGCCGGTCTTGCGTTCCTTGCAGTTGCGGCACCGTCCGCAGGCGATGTTGAACGGTACGGAGACGATGTCACCGACGTCGATGAACTCGACGTCCGGACCCCGTTCGACGACCTCTCCGGTGATCTCGTGTCCCAGGACCAGCCCCTCGGGCGCGGTCGTCCGCCCGCGCACCATGTGCTGGTCACTTCCACAGATATTGCTGGCGAGGACCTTGAGGATCACACCGTGCCGGCACTTGCGGCCGACGTTCTTGGGTGCGACTCCCGGCCCGTCCTGGAGTTCAAGCGTCGGGTGGTCGATGGTCCTGACTTCCACCGCGCCCGGCTTGAGATACGCGACTGCCCTGTTTCCGCCTCGGCTCATACGTGATCGCCGTCCCTTCGGCTCCGTGATCTCGGATGCCAGCGGCTGTGCGCATGGCGGAGTCTGCTACCGCCTCCGCCTCCCGGCCACCCTTCGCGCGGATCCGGATGAGCGGGTTCACCGGAGCGATGGTTCAGGGCCTCCCCCTCGTCTCTGGCCGTGCCCATTCGTCCAAGTCGTGACGGACTCGGCGACCTGCCGCTCGACGGCGGTCACGGCGCGCACACGTGCGCGTGACTGAAGGATGTGGTCACCGGCGCAGTCTCCCCCTAGCTCACCTCACGCCCCTACCTCAGTCACGCACCCCCGATCCGATGGAGGCGACGACCGTCCCCGGTCCCTCAGAACAGCGGCTCGGGCAGCACTCCCTCCAGCGCGAGCAGCTTCCGCTTGGTCTCCAGTCCGCCCCCGAACCCGCCGATGCCGCCGTCGCTTTCGACGACCCGGTGGCAGGGCACGACGACGGGCAGCGGATTGGAGCCCATCGCCACCCCCACCGCCTGGGCCGCGCCCGGCTGACCCACCCGCCCGGCGAGATCGCCGTAGCCGACGACAGCGCCGTACGGGACACCGGACGCCAGCTCGCGCAACACCTGCCGGTTGAACCCCGAGATCAGCGACCAGTCCAGCGGCAGCTCGAAGTCCCGCCGCTCACCCGCGAAGTACGCCCCGACCTGGCGTATCGCCTCGGCCAGCAGCGGGGAGTCGGGCGCCTCGACGGGCTCCACGCCCAGCCGCGACGCGAGTCGTTCGATCGCCTTGTCGCGCACCGCGTCCGTCGCGTGGAACACGACGTTGACCAGTCCGTCGCGGGTCGCGGCCAGCAGCAGCGGCCCGATGCCGGTCCCGACAACAGCCCACACGACCTGCTGCTCGTGCCGATCCTGCCCATCGCTGTCCATGCGACCCACCGTACGACCCACCACTGACAACGCCTTCGGGCAGCCGCAACTGCGCGCGCGTGCACACGTACTCCTCGTGACGAGATGTCACGGACGGCTCGCAAGGGGCGGCGGAGCGTCAGCGGGTGAGGGGTGCAGGATGCCCACAGATGGCATAGAGATGCCCAAGTCCCCTCACCGGTGCCGCACAACTGGGGTAAGGGCGTGTTTCTTTGCCGGAAAATCGTTCGACCATTCCGGTGGGAGTCATACTCTCTGCGTCAACCTTGACCGCTCGGGCGGTCCTGGGACGGGGGCACAATCAGGGAATTCCGGGACGTAACAGGCGGAAGGGCAGCCGCGCATGCAAGGCACGGTCGACGGTTTCAGCTACGGACTCGTCACACCGCTTGTGGCCTACGTCATGGCCTGCCTCGGCGGCGCCCTCGGCCTGCGCTGCACCACCAGATCCATGCTGGTCGCCCACGCCTGGCGCCCCGGCTGGCTGGCCCTCGGCTCGGCGGCGATCGGCTCCGGCATATGGACCATGCACTTCATCGCGATGATGGGCTTCAGGGTCCAGGAGACGCCGATCCGCTACGACATGCCGACGACCTTCGCGAGCCTGGGCGTCGCCATCCTCATGGTGGGCATCGGGATCTTCATCGTCGGGTACAGAGGCGCCTCCGGAACCGCGTTGTTCACCGGAGGCACCATCACCGGCCTGGGCATCGCCTCGATGCACTACCTGGGTATGGCGGGCATGCGCCTCAACGGAAGGCTGGAGTACAACACCCTCACCGTCTCCGCCTCCGTCGTCATAGCGGTCGTCGCGGCGATCGCCGCCCTGTGGGCGGCCGGGCAGGTCAGAGGATTCATGTGGAGTGTGGGTGCGAGCCTCGTCATGGGGCTCGCCGTCAGCGGCATGCACTACACGGGCATGGCCGCCCTCCGCGTCCACCTGCACGGCACGGCCGCCACCACCGCCGGTGAATCTCCCGCGGGCCTGCTCGCCCCCCTGATGATCGGCCCGCTCGCCTTCCTCTGCCTCGCCGGCGTCGTCGTCCTGTTCGACCCGCTGATGGTCATGGGGAAGCCCGACTGGACCCCCGTCGAGAACAAACCGGGCGTCCCGGCCCACACCGAGACGGTCACGCACTCCCGCCGCCGCACCCCGCTCCGCCTCGGCCAGCGCGACGGGCAGCGAAGCTCCCGCACCCCGCAGAGCTGGTGATCGGGCCCCGTTGTCAGTGGTGGGTCGTACGGTTGATTCCATGCGGCCCGTTTCCAGCATCGAACGCACGGTGGCGCCCTTCGAGGTCGTCAGCCCCTACCAGCCCAGCGGCGACCAGCCGGCGGCCATCGCCGAGCTGACTCGGCGCATCGAGGCAGGTGAGAAGGACGTCGTCCTCCTGGGCGCGACCGGCACCGGCAAGTCCGCCACCACCGCGTGGATGATCGAGAAGCTCCAGCGCCCCACCTTGGTGATGGCGCCGAACAAGACCCTGGCCGCTCAGCTGGCCAACGAGTTCCGCGAGCTCCTGCCGAACAACGCCGTCGAGTACTTCGTCTCGTACTACGACTACTACCAGCCAGAGGCCTACGTCCCGCAGTCGGACACCTACATCGAGAAGGACTCCTCGGTCAACGAGGAGGTCGAGCGCCTGCGCCACTCCGCGACCAACTCGCTCCTCACCCGCCGCGACGTCATCGTGGTCGCCTCGGTCTCCTGCATCTACGGCCTCGGTACTCCACAGGAGTACGTGGACCGGATGGTCCCCCTCAAGGTCGGCGACGAGATCGACCGGGACCAACTGCTGCGCCGCTTCGTCGACATCCAGTACACGCGCAACGACCTGGCCTTCACCCGCGGCACCTTCCGCGTCCGCGGCGACACCATCGAGATCTTCCCGGTCTACGAGGAGCTCGCCGTCCGCATCGAGATGTTCGGCGACGAGATCGAGGCCCTCTCCACGCTCCACCCGCTCACCGGCGAGATCATCACCGACGACGAGCACCTCTACGTCTTCCCGGCCTCCCACTACATCGCGGGACCCGAGCGCTTGGAGCGGGCCGCCAACGACATCGAGAAGGAGCTCGGGGAGCGCCTCGCCGAGCTGGAGAAGCAGGGCAAGCTCCTGGAGGCGCAGCGCCTGAGGATGCGTACGACGTACGACCTGGAGATGCTCCGCCAGATCGGCTCCTGCTCCGGCGTCGAGAACTACTCGATGCACTTCGACGGCCGTGGGCCCGGCTCCCCGCCGAACACGCTGATCGACTACTTCCCGGACGACTTCCTGCTCGTCATCGACGAGTCGCACAACACCGTCCCGCAGATCGGCGCGATGTACGAGGGCGACGCCTCCCGCAAGCGCACCCTTGTCGACCACGGTTTCCGCCTGCCCTCCGCCCTGGACAACCGCCCCCTGAAGTGGGAGGAGTTCCAGCAGCGCATCGACCAGACGGTCTACCTGTCGGCCACGCCGGGCAAGTACGAGCTCTCCCGAGCGGACGGCGCCGTCGAGCAGATCATCCGCCCCACCGGCCTGATCGACCCGGAGGTCGTCGTCAAGCCCACCGAGGGCCAGATCGACGACCTGGTCCACGAGATCCGGCAGCGCACCGAGAAGGACGAGCGCGTCCTGGTCACCACGCTCACCAAGAAGATGGCCGAGGACCTCACGGACTACTTCCTGGAGCTCGGCATCCAGGTTCGCTATCTGCACAGCGACGTCGACACCCTGCGCCGCGTGGAGCTGCTGCGCGAGCTGCGCTCGGGCGAGTTCGACGTCCTGGTCGGCATCAACCTCCTCCGTGAGGGCCTCGACCTGCCCGAGGTGTCCCTGGTGGCGATCCTCGACGCCGACAAGGAGGGCTTCCTGCGCTCCGGGACCTCCCTGATCCAGACCATCGGCCGCGCGGCGCGCAATGTCTCCGGCCAGGTCCACATGTACGCCGACAAGATCACCCCGGCGATGGAGAAGGCCATCGAGGAGACCAACCGCCGCCGGGAGAAGCAGGTCGCCTACAACAAGGCCAAGGGCATCGACCCGCAGCCGCTCCGCAAGAAGATCAACGACATCGTCGCCCAGATCGCCCGCGAGGACGTCGACACGGAGCAGCTGCTCGGCTCGGGTTACCGCAAGCAGAAGGACGGCAAGGGTGCCAAGGCCCCCGTGCCCGCGCTCGGCGGCAAGGCGGCCAAGTCCGCCAAGGGCAAGGCCAAGGAGACGGTGCCCACGGACCGTCCCGCGGCCGAACTCGCCGAACAGATCGAGGAGATGACCGCACGCATGCGTGCGGCCGCCGCGGACCTCCAGTTCGAGATCGCGGCACGGCTGCGCGACGAGGTCTCCGAAATGAAGAAGGAGCTGCGTCAGATGAGGGAGGCGGGACTGGCCTGACGGTCCCGCAGCCCCGCCGGACCTCGGCATATGCGCGCAGTGTTGCAAGACCGACACAAAGTGCGAACCGGGGTTCGGCACTGTCAGTGCCGCTGCGTAGGGTTCTCGTCATCCGCGGACTCCGCGGCAACAGGGGACAGTTCGAGAGGGGAAACAGCGCGTGACCGTCAACATGACCAAGGGTCAGGCCATCAGTCTGCAGAAGAGTGACGGAGGCAGCCTGACCGCGGTTCGCATGGGTCTCGGCTGGCAGGCGGCTCCCCGTCGCGGCCTGTTCGGCTCGCGTACGCGGGAGATCGACCTCGACGCCTCCGCCGTGCTGTTCGCCGACAAGCAGCCCGTCGACGTGGTGTTCTTCCGCCACCTGGTGAGCGACGACGGCTCGGTGCGCCACACCGGTGACAACCTCGTGGGCGGCGTCGGGCAGGGCGGCGACGACGAGGCGATCCTCGTGGACCTGCAGCGCATCCCGGTCCACATCGACCAGATCGTCTTCACCGTCAACTCCTTCACGGGCCAGACCTTCCAGGAGGTGCAGAACGCGTTCTGCCGCCTGGTCGACGAGACCAACGGCCAGGAGCTCGCCCGCTACACACTGGCGGGCGGCGGCGCCTACACGGCCCAGATCATGGCGAAGGTGCACCGGACGGGCCCGGGCTGGACCATGACGGCCCTGGGTACGCCGGCCAACGGCCGTACCTTCCAGGACCTGATGCCTGCGATCCTGCCGCACCTGTAAGGCGCGCCCGCGAGCGGCACACGACACAGCGACACAGGGGGACGAACGCGATGACGGCCGAGCTGGTGCGGGGGCAGAACCACCCGCTCTCGCAGTCCCGTCTGGAGATCCGGATCTCGGCCGGCAAGCCGATCGTGGCCGCGGCCACGATCGGCGACGAGCACGGCAGGGTTCCGGGAGTCGAGTGGGTGGCGCACCCCGGTGCGCCCACCCTGCCCGGCATCGAGGTCTCCAAGCAGGCGGCAGCCGACCACCGTCTCGCGGTGGACCTGGGTGCCATGCCGGCGGCCGTGCACCGCGTCAGTGTGCTGCTCGCATTGCCCGCCGGGGGCGCGGGCCCGGTCCGGTTCGGTGTCCTGCCGGCTCCCTTCGTCGCCGTCACCGGCCTCGACGGCACCGAGGTCGCCGGCTACACCATCACCGGTCTGGACGCCGAGTCGGCCGTCGTCGCCCTGGAGCTCTACCGCAGACAGGGCGCTTGGAAGGTGCGAGCCGTCGGCCAGGGCTACGCGGGCGGCCTTTCCGAACTCCTCACCGACCAGGGCATGCCCGAGGCCCGTCAGCTCGCGGGCAGCATCAACGACGCGGTGGCCCGGGGCCTCGCCCGCTCGGTGGCGGCGCCTCCATCGCGTACGGCCGACGGCGACCGCTCCCGACAGACGGCCGCACCGGCCCTCGGCCCCGACCAGGGCACCTCCGGCCATGCGGACCAGGGCGCCCCCGGGCACGTACCCCCGCAGCCGGGGTCTCCGTACGGGCCCCAGTCCCCGCAGGGCACTCCGGCGACCGGAGTGCCGGGCCATCCGGCGCCGCAGCAGGGATACGCCCAAGGAGCCGCACCCGCGGACCCTTCAGCCGTCTCGCAGCCTTCGGCGCCCACCGCGGGCGGCCCCATCGACTACAGCCACCCACGCCGTCGGAACGCGGCTCCGCCGCCCCCTCCGACCGCGCCCCCGGCCCCGTCCGGGCAGCCCGCGCCGCCTGTCGCGGGTGACGCGACCGGCTGGTCCATGGACGAGCGGCTCTACAACCAGGTGTGGGGCATGTTCGAGGACCTGGCCCGTTCCACGGCCGCCTACCGCAGCGCCGTCGACTTTGCCGACTCGCGCATGGAGAAGGAACTCGACGAGGTCCTGTCCGACCCGCGCAGTCGGATCGGCGGCCAGGGCGACGCCGCACGCGAGGCAGCCCGGGCCAAGCACGCCCAACTCGCGGACCAGGCCAGGGCGGCCCTCGACCGGGACCTCGCCCAGCTCACCGCCGAGTCCGACGTGGTGGAACCCGCGCTGCCGCCCGCGTTCGCCCGCTGGGACAGCCCGGTCTGGCACGGCTACCGCGTACCGATGGAGACCCCCATGGCCCTGCGCCTGGGCGATCTCCATCTGCCCGAGAACGCGGAACTGCGCATCCCGATGCTGGTCCGGCTGCCCCTGGAGCGCGGCCTGTGGATCGACAGCGGACGTGCGGGATCGCCCGACGGGTCCTTCGCCGACTCCCACGACCTGCGACGCCTCGCGATGGAGACGGCGGTCGCGCACGCGGCCCGACTGCTCGCCGTCCATCCGGCAGGCGACTTCAGCGTCCATGTCATCGACCCGGCCGGCTCGGGAGCCCAGGCCCTGGCGCCCCTGGTGCGGGCCGGCGTGCTCGCGGCCCCGCCGGCGGCCGGCGCCGCGGGGGTGGCGGATGTCCTGGCCCGGCTCACCCAGCGGGTCGACCTGGTGCAGATGGCGGTGCGCGGCGGAGCCGCCGACTCGCTGCCGCCGGGCTTCGACACGGCCGAGCAGCTGCTGATCGTCAATGACTTCCCGCACGGTTTCGACGACCGGGCGGTGACCCAGCTCCGCTACCTCGCGGACGAGGGACCAGCCGTCGGAGTCCACCTGATGATGGTCGCGGACCGCGAGGACGCCACCGCCTACGGCCCGTTGCTCGACCCGCTCTGGCGTTCGCTGCTGCGACTGACCCCCGTGCCTGACGACCACCTCGCCGACCCGTGGGTGGGACATGCCTGGACGTACGACCCCGCACCCGTGCCGCCCGGCAGCCAGGTGCTCCAGCAGGTGCTCGCCCAGGTCGCGGAGGCTCGAACCAAGTACAGGTAAAGAGTTCTGACCAGCGTCTTTTAAGTTTCCTTTGCCAACTGCTTTACCTTTCCTTGGTGATTGGAGTACTGTCTTCCTTGCGGAGGGGAGTACTCCCTAATTACTGCGACGTACCCGTCAATACGGATCAGGCCAGATCCCGGGGCGTCGGCCCATCTGGGTGGAAGAGACCTCCGGCAGCGACGACGCTGACATTTGCCGTTACGTACTGCCGGAGGCGCAGTGGATGTTTCCCCGACCCTGTGGGTCCTGACCATCGTGGGCCTTGCCGCCCTCATCGCGATCGACTTCTTCATCGGCCGCAAGCCCCATGACGTGTCCATCAAGGAAGCCGGAATCTGGACGGTCGTCTGGATCGCCCTGGCCGGCCTCTTCGGGCTCGGCCTGCTCGTCTTCGGCGGCGGCCAGCCGTCCGGAGAGTTCTTCGCCGGCTTCATCACCGAGAAGTCGCTGAGCGTCGACAACCTCTTCGTCTTCGTCCTGATCATGGCGAAGTTCGCCGTGCCCTCGCAGTACCAGCAGCGGGTCCTGCTCGTCGGCGTCCTCATAGCCCTGGTCCTGCGGGCGATCTTCATCGCCGCGGGCGCCGCGATCCTCGCCAGCTTCGCCTGGGTCTTCTACATCTTCGGCGCGTTCCTCATCTACACCGCCTGGAAGCTCATCCAGGAAGCCCGGTCCGAGGAGGAGGACGAGGAGTTCGAGGAGAACAAGCTGCTCAAGGCCGCCGAGCGCCGCTTCGGCGTGGCCGACCGCTACCACGGCACCAAGCTGTGGATCCAGCAGAACGGCAAGCGGGTCATGACGCCGATGCTGGTCGTGATGCTCGCGATCGGTACCACCGACGTCCTGTTCGCCCTGGACTCGATCCCCGCGATCTTCGGCCTGACCCAGGATCCGTACATCGTGTTCACCGCCAACGCCTTCGCGCTGATGGGCCTCAGGCAGCTGTACTTCCTCATCGGCGGCCTGCTCAGGAAGCTGGTCCACCTCAGCTACGGCCTGTCGGTCATCCTCGGCTTCATCGGCGTCAAGCTGGTGCTGCACGCACTGCACGAGTCGGGGGTCCACGTCCCGGAGATCAGCATCCCGGTCTCGCTCGGCGTGATCTGCGCGGTCCTGATCGTCACTACGATCACCAGTCTGATGGCCTCCAAGAAGCAGGCGGCGGCCGAGGCGGCGCAGGCGCAGAGCGAAGGCGCTCCGAAGGACAGCATCGAGGCCTGACCGCTTCGGGCGTAGAAACAACCATCACCGGTAGGGGTGCTCGGCGAATTGCCGAGCACCCCTACCGGTGCTTGCTTTGATCCTGAGCGCGTTTCCCGGCCAGGGGGCGCAGCGGCCGGGTGGAGGCACCCATGAAGTTCGTGCAGATCATCGATTTCGAGACCGAACGCATGGAGGAGATGGAGCAGGTGCTCCAGGAAGCCATGCAGGGCAACACGGGCAGCACCGGCGGCCCCACGCGCCGAACCCTCCTGAAGGACCGTGACAACCCACGCCGTTACCTCGCCCTCATCGAGTTCGACTCCTATGACGAGGCCATGCGCAACAGCGAGGCTCCCGAGACGGGCAAGCTGGCCGAGCAACTGGGCGCGCTGTGCATCGGCGATCGCGTCTTCACCAACTGCGACCTGCTGGACATGCGCGAACTCAAGTAGCCGGGCGCCCTGCGGACGGGCCCCGCGTGACCGGAGTGCGGGGCCCGTTCACCTCTGCGACGATCGCTGCGTGATCGCCAGAATCCGGTGGCTCGCCACACGGTGGACGTTCCTCGTGCGGGTCTCGCGGTCGTCCTGCTGATCTTCACCTGGCGGCGCGACCTGCCCGGCGCGGTCGTCGTGCTGGTGACCCTGGTCCTCGCCGGAGCCGTCCTGGCCGCCGTGCACCACGCGGAAGTGGTTGCCCACCGGGTCGGTGAACCGTTCGGCTCACTAGTTCTCGCCGTGGCGGTCACGATCACCGAGGTCGCCCTGATCGTGACCTTGATGGCCGCCGGCAGGGACAAGAGCTCGACCCTGGCCAGGGACACGGTCTTCGCGGCCGTGATGATCACCTGCAACGGCATCGTCGGCATCTGCCTTCTGGTCGCCTCGCTGCGCCACGGCACAGCCGTCTTCAACTCCGAGGGCACCGGCGCCGCCCTCGCGACTGTGGCGACCCTGGCCACGCTCAGCCTCGTACTGGCCCACCTTCACCACCAGCAGGCCCGGCCCGGAGTTCTCCACCACACAGCTGACCTTCGCCGCGCTCTCCTCGCTCATCCTCTACGGCCTGTTCGTGGCGACCCAGACAGTGCGGCACCGCGACTACTTCCTGCCGATCACCCGGCAGGGCGAGGTGATCACCGCGGACCACCACGCCGACGCGCCGACCTCCCGTACCGCCTGGATCAGCGTGGGGCTGCTCGGCCTCGCCCTGGTCGGAGTGGTCGGTCTGGCCAAGGGGGCGTCGCCCACGATCGAGTCCGGGGTCGAGGCCGCCGGTCTGCCCCACGCGTCGTCTGCGTGATCATCGCGCCGCTCGTGCTGCTCCCCGAGACCATGGCCGGGCCACGCCGCTCCAAGGGGGCGTTCATCTGGTGTTGTTCGCGGTGTACTTGGAGCTGGCGATCAATCCATAAGGCGATTCATCGATGGGCGTGCCGGACGGTGCCGGACGGCTCGTAAACGCTTACGCAAGCGATTACGCGGGCCGTCATCCGGTGACCGGCTCCACCGCGGCCACCGGCACGGGGCGCGTCTCGGGCAGCAGCGCGAAGCACCCCAGACTGAGCAGCGCGATGCCCGTCAGATACGCGGCCACGCTCCAGGGCACCCGGCCACCGTGCTCGGCGAGCGCCGTGGCCACGATCGGCGTGAGCGCACCCCCGAGGACCCCGCCGAGGTTGTAGCCGACCGCGGCGCCCGTGCAGCGCACCCTGGGTTCGTACAACTCCGGCAGATACGCGGCGATCACGGCGAACATCGTGACGAACGCGAGCAGCGCCACCAGGAAACCGAGGAACATCAGCAGCGGCTCGCCGGTCGCCAGGAGCGCCACCATCGGGAACATCCACAGCGCGGTCGCCGCGCAGCCCGCCATACACAGGGGCTTCCGACCGTAGCGGTCGCCGAGCACTGCCACGAGCGGCGTCAGCGAACCCTTCACCACCACCGCGGCCATGATGCAGGCCAGTATGACGGTACGGCTCACCCCGAGCCGCTCCGTCGCATACGCGAGGGACCAGGTCGTCACGGCGTAGAAGACCGCGTATCCGACCGCGAGCGCTCCCGCGGTGAGCAGCACGAGCCGCCAGTGCTCGCGCACGACCTCCGAGAGCGGCACGCGCGCGTGGTCGTCGATTTCGAGGAACCGCGGACTCTCGGCGAGCGAGGAGCGCAGCCACAGCCCCGCCACGGCCAGCACCCCGGCCGCCCAGAACGGCACCCGCCACCCCCACGCCGCGAACTGCGCGTCGGACAGCGTCGCCGACAGCACCAGCATCACGCCGTTGGCGAGCACGAAGCCCACCGCCGGCCCGACCTGCGGGAAGCTCGACCACAGCCCGCGCCGGTCGGCGGGCGCGTGCTCCGCGGTCAGCAGCACCGCCCCGCCCCACTCCCCGCCGAGCCCGAGCCCCTGCAGAAACCGCAGGACGAGCAGCAGCACCGGAGCGGCAACTCCGAGCGTGTCGTACGTCGGCACACAGCCGACCGCCACCGTCGAGGCGCCGGTCAGCAGCAGCGAGGCGACGAGCACCGGCCGTCTCCCGCGCCGGTCCCCGATGTGCCCGAACAGCACCGAACCCAACGGCCGGGCGACGAACCCCACGCCGAAGGTCCCGAAGGCGGCCAGTGTCCCCGCCACCGGCGAGAACGTCGGAAAGAACAGCGGCCCCAGGACCAGTGCCGCGGCGGTCCCGTAGACGAAGAAGTCGTAGAACTCGATGGCCGTCCCGGCGAGCGAGGCGGCCGCGAGTCGCAGCATGGAAGGTGCCTTTGTGGTGCGTGCGTCGTGCATGCCGCGTCAACTACCCACGGTGACCAGTGGTTACGGGACGTGGGTTTGATACGGGCCGTCACCAGGGTCGTGCACCGTGATAAACCGGGTCCGAGCAGCGGTCTTCGATCGACCGCCCCCTTTGAACGGACCGGAGGAACCGTGCCCCGCACCCTGGCCAACGCCCCGATCATGATCCTCAACGGCCCCAACCTGAACCTCCTGGGCCAGCGCCAGCCGGAGATCTACGGCTCCGACACACTCGCCGACGTCGAGGCACTGTGCGTCAAGGCGGCGGCCGCGCACGGTGGCACGGTGGACTTCCGACAGTCCAACCACGAGGGGGAGTTGGTGGACTGGATCCACGAGGCGCGGCTGAACCACGCCGGCATCGTGATCAACCCGGGCGCCTACTCGCACACCTCCGTCGCGATCCTGGACGCGCTCAACACCTGCGACGGCATGCCGGTGCTGGAGGTCCACATCTCCAACATCCACCAGCGTGAATCGTTCCGGCACCACTCGTACGTCTCGCTGCGTGCCGACGGAGTCATCGCGGGATGCG
Organism: Streptomyces sp. JLBG701; assembly: GCF_058544905.1. Taxonomy (NCBI): domain Bacteria; kingdom Bacillati; phylum Actinomycetota; class Actinomycetes; order Kitasatosporales; family Streptomycetaceae; genus Streptomyces; species Streptomyces sp. JLBG701. The sequence continues at coordinate 2,906,394 of NZ_CM178588.1, read as the reverse complement.
GTGTGCAGGGGTACGTGTTCGGCGTGGAGCGGGTCGCGGCGCTGGCGGGGGCAGGCAAGGCCGACGCGTAAGCACCGGCCTCCGGGCGTGCGCCCCTTACAGGCGTCCCGCCTCCACGATCCGTCGCAGGAATTGCTGCGTGCGCTCCTGCTGCGGTTCGCCGAAGATCTGTTCCGAGGTGCCGCGCTCCAGGACCACGCCTCCGTCCAGAAAACAAACCTGATCGGCGACCTCGCGCGCGAAGGCCATCTCGTGTGTGGCCAGCACCATGGTCATGCCGTCGTCCTTCAGGTCGCGGACGACGCTGAGGACCTCGCCCACGAGCTCGGGGTCGAGCGCCGCGGTGATCTCGTCGAACAGCAGCAGCCGGGGACGTACGGCCAGAGCGCGCACGATCGCCACCCGCTGCTGCTGGCCGCCGCTCAGCCGGTCCGGGTACTCGCCCGCCCTCCCACCGAGCCCGAGCCGCTCCAGGAGCTCCCTGGCACGTTCCTCGGCCTCCTCGCGGGACACGCCGTGCACCCGTCGCGGGGCGAGCGTGATGTTCTCCAGCACCGTCATGTGCGGAAAGAGGTTGTACGCCTGGAAGACCACGCCGATACGGCGGCGCACGGCGTCCTGGTCGACGCGCGGGTCGGTGATCTCCTCACCGTCGAGCCAGATCGCGCCGTCGTCGATGTCCTCCAGGAGGTTCGCGCAGCGCAGGAGCGTGGACTTGCCGGAGCCGGAGGCGCCGATCAGCGCGGTCACCGTGTGCGGGGCGACCTCCAGGTCGACGTCCCGCAGTACGACCGACTCGCCGAACGTCTTGCGGACGGACTCCATGCGCAGAACCGGAGAACCTTCGGTGGGCGTGCTGCTCATATCGTGCCTCCCTGGGCCCGCTGACGGTCCATCCGGGCCGTCACCCAGTCCGTGAAGCGGGTCATCGGGATGGTCAGCGCCACGAAGACCAGCCCCGCGACGATGTACGGCGTGTAGTTGAGGCTGCGGCCCACGATGATGTCGGCGGCCCGTACGGCGTCCACCGCGCCGCCGATGGAGACGAGACCGGTGTCCTTCTGGAGCGACACCAGGTCGTTCAGCAGGGGCGGCACCTGACGGCGTACCGCCTGCGGCAGCACCACGAAGCGCAGCGCCTGCCGGTTGCTGAGGCCCAGCGAACGGGCCGCGGCGCGCTGCGAGGGGTGGACGGACTCGATGCCGGCGCGGAACACCTCGGCGACGTACGCCGAGTACGTCAGGGTCAGCGCCGTACCGCCGAGCAGCACCGGGTCGACGGTCACGCCCTGCAGCCGCAGCGCCGGGACACCCAGGACCACGATCATCAGGTTGATGATCAGCGGGAGCCCGCGGAAGAAGTCGGTGTAGGCGGCGGCCAGCACCCGCAGCGGGAAGAACACCGGACCGCGCAGCGTACGGGCGATGGCGATCAGCATGCCCAGAACGAGTACCGCGACGCCGCAGATCAGCAGCAGCCGCACGTTGAGCCACAGCCCTTCGAGGACCTTCGGGAACGCCTCGCGCGCGTACCCCCAGTCGAAGAACGTCTCCTTGGTGCGCGGCCAGCCGGGCGCGCTGACGACGACCAGGTACAGGACGACGCCCGTGACGAGGGTCGAGGCCGCGGCCAGCGCGGTCGCGCGGCGGGCGCGGGTGCGCTTGAAGCGCTCGCGGTCCAGCCGTCGCTGCGACGGGACGTACCCGTCCCCCGCGCCGGGCATGTCACCCTTGCCGTCCGCGCCCTCCGGGCCGGACTCCGCCTTCGCGATCGTCACTTGAGCACCGGGGCGTCGACGGCGTCCGAGAGCCACTCCTGCTCGATCTTCGCCAGCGTGCCGTCCTTGCGCAGCGTGTCCACCGCGTCCGTGACGCACGAGGTGAGGGAGCTGCCCTTGTCGAGGACGAGGCCGAACTGCTCCGGCGTGCCGCCCTGGTTCTCGAACTGCCCGACGATCTTCGCGTCCGTCACCTCGGCCGCGGTGATGTAGAAGGCGGTCGGCAGGTCGGTGACGATGGCGTCGACCTGGCCGTTCTTGAGCGCCGACTTGGCCTGGTCGTTCTTGGCGTACACGGCGGGGTCCTGCGTCGGCTTCACCACGTCGTTGATGTAGTCCAGGCTCGTGGTGCCGACCTGGGCGCCCAGCTTGAGGCCCTTGAGATCCGCGAGGCTGGTCGCCTTCGCGGCCTTGCTGTCCTTCAGCGCGATGACGGCCTGGCGCACGTCGTAGTAGCCGGACGAGAAGTCGACGGCCTTCTTGCGCTCGGCGCTGATCGACACCTGGTTGATGTCGAAGTCGAAGGTCTTCACCCCGGGCGCGAAGGCCTTGTTGAAGGGGACGCTCTGCCAGACGACGGCGCTCTTGTCGTACCCGAGCTCATCGGCCACGGCGTACGCGACCGCCGATTCGAAGCCCTCGCCGTTGGCGGGCTTGTCGTCCTTGAACCACGGCTCGTACGCGGGCTCGTCGGTCGCGATCGTCAGCTTGCCGGAGGTCTTGGTGGCCAACTTGCCCTTGGCGCAGGTGCTTCCGGCCGACCCGGAAGACGTGTCGCTCGCCTTCTCCTCCGGCTGCGGAGCACAACCGACGGCTGTGGCGAGCAGGGCTATCGTCGCGGCGGCGACTGCGCGGCGCAGAGCGCGAGAGGCGAGGTGCATGGCGGGAGAGTGACAGTCCATCGTCCCGTTTGTCCAGGTCACAGCGGCAACTGTCCGCATAGTGGGAACGGGTGTTGCCGTCTTGTGAACGGTCGCTGTGGACGGCTCGCCGGGGCCGCCGGTCGAGGGCGGGGATCGAAAGACCGGCGGCCCATACCGCGCAGGAGCCGTCTTCCTGTGCGGGGCTGCCTCCAGTTGACTCCGCAACCAGGTGCGCCGGGAGTGCGCGTTCGCCACCGGCGTGTGTGAAGGCTTCACACGGGGCGCGTGCGGCGGGCACGCGCGCAGCGCGCGAATTGAGGCTCACGCGGGGCGCACGCGCCGGGCGTGCGCTACGTGTTCACGCCGGGGCACGCGCCCATTGCGGTCGCGCCCCGCGTGGGCTCGCACCTCGTACGCCGGTGCGTACCGCCCGCGTTCACCACCCCCGCGCGTGCCACTCCGGCAGATGCGGCCGCTCCGCGCCCAGCGTGGTGTCGTTGCCGTGGCCCGGATAGACCCAGGTCTCGTCCGGGAGCACCGCGAAGATCTTCGTCTCGACGTCATGGATCAGACTGGCGAACGCCTTCGGATCCTTACGGGTGTTGCCCACACCGCCCGGGAAGAGGCAGTCCCCGGTGAACACATGGGGGTGCCCGTGCGGGTCGTCGTAGACGAGGGCGATCGAGCCCGGCGTGTGCCCGATGAGATGGCGCGCGGTCAGCTCCACGCGCCCCACCCGGATGGTGTCGCCGTCGTCGACCAGGACGTCGGTCGGCACGGGAATGCCGGTGGCGTCGTCCCGGCCCGCGTAGGTCCGGGCGCCGGTGGCCGCCACGACCTCGGCGAGTGCCTGCCAGTGGTCGCCGTGCTGGTGCGTGGTGACGAGGGACGCGATGCCGTCGTCACCGATCGTGCCGAGCAGCGTGTCCGCGTCGTTGGCCGCGTCGATCAGCAACTGCTCGTCCGTGGCCCGACAGCGCAGCAGATAGGCGTTGTTGTCCATCGGACCGACCGCGATCTTCGTGATGATCAGGTCCTGCAACTCATGCACGTCGGCCGGTCCGCCGACCTTCACCGCTCCGCTGTACGTCATGGCGGTCAGCCTATAGCGGGGGAGCGGAGGAGGAACCCGCGCCGAGGTCGACCCGGCACCATGACTACAGAGGGGGAAGCGTCGGCAGAGATCCGCCCCTGACGGTCAGCGCGGATCCGTCGCGGCGGCCGGCGAGCCAGCCGAGCAGATCGGCCGGGCCGCCGCTGACCGTGACCTCGGGCTCGGACGTCTCCCGGCCCGTGCTCCACGCGCGCGTGCCGTCCGTGAGACGGGTGGGCGGGACATCGGGGTGCCCGGTGAACCGCTCGGCCAGGAAGTCGGTCTCCCGCTGCGTGAACTCCGCCGGAAGATCCTCCAGCTCGTACCCGGCCCCGAGATCCACATGGTGCAGCTCGACCTCGACCCACCGCCGGAACGGCACCCGGGACGCGGAGTCGGTGACCCCGCCCCGCAGCTCCACCGTGCGCGACCAGTCCGCGGGCGCGGTACCCGCCTCCTGGAAGCGGGCCGCGCTCTCGCGCACGTCGGCGAGCTGGATGTCGAGGGCGCGCGGGGCGTCACGCTCGATGTCGGCGTCCCTGGCGTCCACGGAGACGTACATGGGACGTCCCTCCAGGACGTTCACGAGAGCGTCGGCGTTGCGGGCCAGGTGGGCGAGGACGTGGCCACGGGTCCAGCCGGGGAGCCGTGACGGCTCGGCCACGGAAGCGTTGTCCAGTTTGGCGGCTGCGGTGAGCAGTCGTTCCGTCGCGTCACGTACAGATCCCAGGTCGCGCGCGTGATCAATCATGGATCCGACCCTAGCCCCGCCACACGTTTGGGTGAAGGTGGTCGACTGCCCCCGCAAATCGAATGCGCGTGCTATATGGTCGGACGCGGCGTCGGGCATGCTGGATGGTCGGGGATTGTTAAGCAACCGGGAATCCGACCGGCGTTGTCAGTGGCTCCCCCTAGTCTGAGAAATCGATGGGGGCCCCGCCCCTGTCACTTCTCTCAAGAAAGGTGCGGACCGGCGTGGCCGACCGTCTCATCGTCCGTGGCGCGCGCGAGCACAATCTGAAGAATGTCTCGCTCGACCTGCCACGCGACTCGCTCATCGTCTTCACGGGCCTGTCGGGGTCGGGCAAGTCCTCGCTGGCCTTCGACACCATCTTCGCCGAGGGACAGCGGCGCTACGTGGAGTCGCTGTCCTCGTACGCCCGCCAGTTCCTCGGGCAGATGGACAAGCCGGATGTCGACTTCATCGAGGGCCTCTCCCCGGCTGTCTCCATCGACCAGAAGTCGACCTCGCGCAACCCGCGCTCCACGGTCGGCACCATCACCGAGGTCTACGACTACCTGCGACTGCTCTTCGCGCGCATCGGCAAGCCGCACTGCCCCGAGTGCCGCCGCCCGATCTCGCGCCAGTCGCCGCAGGCCATCGTCGACAGGGTCCTGGAACTGCCGGAGGGGAGCCGCTTCCAGGTGCTGTCGCCGCTGGTGCGCGAGCGCAAGGGCGAGTTCGTCGACCTCTTCGCCGACCTCCAGACCAAGGGCTACAGCCGCGCGCGCGTGGACGGCGAGACCATCCAGCTCTCCAACCCGCCCACGCTGAAGAAGCAGGAGAAGCACACCATCGAGGTGGTCATCGACCGCCTCACGGTGAAGGAGTCTGCCAAGCGCCGCCTCACCGACTCCGTCGAGACGGCCCTCGGTCTGGCCGGCGGCATGGTCGTGCTCGACTTCGTCGACCTCCCCGAGGGCGACCCCGAGCGCGAGCGCATGTACTCCGAGCACCTGTACTGCCCGTACGACGACCTGTCCTTCGAGGAGCTGGAGCCGCGCTCCTTCTCCTTCAACTCGCCCTTCGGCGCCTGCCCCGAGTGCTCCGGCATCGGCACGCGCATGGAGGTCGACGCCGAACTGATCGTCCCCGACGAGGACAAGTCCCTCGACGAGGGCGCCATCCACCCCTGGTCGCACGGTCACACCAAGGACTACTTCGGCCGCCTCATCGGCGCTCTCGCGGACGCGCTGGGATTCCGGACCGACATCCCCTTCGCGGGTCTGCCACAGCGCGCCAAGAAGGCCCTGCTCTACGGGCACAAGACGCAGATCGAGGTCCGCTACCGCAACCGGTACGGGCGCGAGCGCGTGTACACCACGCCCTTCGAAGGCGCCGTCCCCTTCGTCAAGCGGCGGCACGGCGAAGCTGAGAGCGACGCCAGCCGCGAGCGCTTCGAGGGCTATATGCGGGAGGTGCCCTGCCCCACCTGTGAGGGCACACGCCTCAAGCCGATCGTCCTCGCGGTCACGATCATGGACAGGTCGATCGCCGAGGTCTCCGCGATGTCGATCAGCGACTGCGCGGAATTCCTGGGCAAGCTGAAGCTCGACGCCCGCGACAAGAAGATCGCGGAGCGCGTGCTGAAGGAGGTCAACGAGCGACTGCGGTTCCTGGTCGACGTCGGCCTGGACTATCTCTCGCTCAACCGCGCGGCCGGCACGCTCTCCGGCGGCGAGGCCCAGCGCATCCGCCTGGCCACCCAGATCGGCTCCGGCCTCGTCGGCGTCCTGTACGTCCTCGACGAGCCGTCCATCGGCCTGCACCAGCGCGACAACCACCGGCTCATCGAGACCCTGGTCAGGCTGCGCGACATGGGCAACACGCTCATCGTCGTGGAGCACGACGAGGACACCATCAAGGTCGCCGACTGGATCGTCGACATCGGTCCGGGCGCGGGCGAGCACGGCGGCAAGGTCGTGCACAGCGGCTCTCTGAAGGAGTTGCTCGCCAACGCCGAGTCGCAGACCGGGCAGTACCTGTCCGGCAAGAAGTCCATCCCGCTGCCCGACATCCGTCGCCCGCGCGATCCGTCCCGGCAGCTCACGGTGCACGGCGCCCGCGAGAACAACCTCCAGGACATCGACGTCTCGTTCCCGCTGGGTGTGTTCACCGCGGTCACCGGCGTGTCCGGCTCCGGCAAGTCGACCCTGGTCAACGACATCCTGTACACGCACCTGGCCCGGGAGCTGAACGGCGCGAGGAGCGTGCCCGGGCGGCACACGCGTGTGGACGGCGACGACCTCGTCGACAAGGTCGTCCACGTCGACCAGTCGCCCATCGGCCGTACCCCCCGGTCGAACCCGGCGACGTACACCGGCGTCTTCGACCACGTCCGCAAGCTGTTCGCGGAGACGACCGAGGCGAAGGTCCGCGGCTATCTGCCGGGCCGCTTCTCCTTCAACGTCAAGGGCGGCCGCTGCGAGAACTGCGCGGGCGACGGCACCATCAAGATCGAGATGAACTTCCTGCCGGACGTGTACGTCCCGTGCGAGGTCTGCCACGGTGCCCGCTACAACCGGGAGACCCTGGAGGTCCACTACAAGGCCAAGTCCATCGCCGACGTCCTGAACATGCCGATCGAGGAAGGCATGCACTTCTTCGAGGCGGTCCCCGCGATCGCCCGTCACCTCAGAACGCTGAACGACGTGGGTCTCGGCTATGTCCGGCTCGGTCAGTCCGCGACCACCCTGTCCGGCGGCGAGGCTCAGCGTGTGAAGCTGGCCAGCGAGCTGCAGAAGCGGTCCACCGGACGCACGGTCTACGTCCTGGACGAGCCGACCACCGGTCTGCACTTCGAGGACATCAGCAAGTTGCTGAAGGTGCTGGCCGGCCTGGTCGACAAGGGCAACACGGTCATCGTCATCGAGCACAACCTCGACGTGATCAAGACCGCCGACTGGGTCGTCGACATGGGCCCCGAGGGCGGCGCCGGCGGTGGTCTCGTCATCGCCGAGGGCACCCCCGAGCAGGTCGCCGGAGCCCCCGCCAGCCACACCGGCAAGTTCCTGCGCGAGATCCTCGTCCCCGACCGCATCAGCGACGCGGCCCCGGTGAAGGCCCCGCGCAAGACGGCGGCCAAGAAGACGGTCGCGGCCAAATCGTCGGCGACGAAGACGGCCACGGCCAAGACCGCCAACAACACGGCCACGAAGAAGGCGGCGCCCGCGAAGAAGACGACGCGGGCACGAAAGGCCTGATCCCGTCCGAGCGGGCCGGCCCGACAAGTCCGGAAAAAGTGCGGCGCCCCGCGGGAACTCCCCGCGGGGCGCCGCTCGTTCCACAATCAGCCACCCTGGCCCTGCGGTTCGACGAACTGCATGTCCAGCTGAACCTTGACAACATCACGCCCAGCGGGGCAATACCGCCTACAAGTCGCCCAGTTCAGACGCGTACGGCGGCTCCGCTCCCGCTCGTGAGCAGGTGATCGCCGCCGCGCGTGCCGCGAATCGCAGCAGCCGTGTCCAGCCGTCGGGGCCCAGGCCGGCGAGTGCCTCCGGGGACAGGGCGTCCTGGGCGGCCAGGCCGTGCAGCAGGGCCGCGTTCACCGTGTCGCCGGCGCCGATCGTGTCCACGACGTCGACCTTCTCGCCCGGCACGGAGTGCACCGCGCCGTCCCGGGTGAAGGCGGTCAGTCCGTCGCCGCCCAGGGTGATCACGACGGCCGAGGGCCCGGCGGCCAGCCACTCACGCGGCGTGCCGCCCAGCCACTGGGCGTCCTCTTCGGAGAGTTTGAGCAGCGACACCGACGGCAGCCAGCTCTTGAACCGTGCCCGGTAGGCGTCGGCGTCGGGGATCAAGCCGGCCCTGATGTTCGGGTCGAGCACGGTGAACACGCCCTGCGCTGCCGCGGTCCGCATCAGCTCCTCGTAGGCGCTCGCACCCGGCTCCAGGACGAGCGAACAGGTGCCGAAGCACACCGCGCGTGTGGCGGCGGGGAGTTCGGAGGGTTCCGTGAACAGCCGGTCGGCGGTGCCCTCGACATAGAAGGAGTAGGCGGCGGACCCGTTCCCGTCGATCGTGGCGACCGCGAGCGTGGTCGGCTCCCCGCCGCGCTGCACCGCCGAGACGTCCACACCCGCCACGCGCAGCCCGTCGAGCAGGGCCTCACCGAAGGCGTCGTACGACGTGCGGGAGCAGAAGGCGGCGGGGGAGCCGAGACGGCCGAGCGCCACGGCGGTGTTGTACGGGCCGCCGCCGAGTGCCGGCTGCAGCCCCGCGAGGGCGCCTGTGCCCTGCGGTACCAGGTCGATCAGGGCCTCACCGGCGACGACGATCACGAGACGGTTCCTTTCGCGGGCTGTGCGGGGCGAGCCGGTCGGTCCGGCTGTTGGGGCTGTTCGGGACAGCCGCACGAGGTGCGGTGGACGAAGGCGCAGGGGAGCCGCAGGGTGCGGGTGGGGCGGTCGGGCGTGGCGAGGCGCTCAAGCAGCAACCGGACGGCCTGCGCGCCGATGTCCCTGCTGGGCTGGGCGATCGCGGTGAGCCGGGGCGAGAACAGGTCCGCCCAGGCGAAGTCGTCGAAACAGCACAGGGCGATGTCGTCGGGCACCGACAGCCCGTGCTCGCGCAGGGCACGCAGCGCGCCGATGGTCATCGCGTTGTTGGCGGTGATGAGTGCCGTGGGCCGGGCGCCGAGGGAGAGGAGGGTGTCGGTGGCCTGTTGGGCGCGCGCAGACTCGGAGTCGCCGTGCGCCAGGAGCCGTTCGTCGTAGGGGAGTCCGGCGGCGGCGAGGCCGTGGCGGTAACCGGCGATGCGTTCGCCGGTGGTGCTGAGGCCGGGCAGGCCCGCGATGAAGGCGATCCGGCGGTGGCCCAGTCCGGCGAGATGGGTGACCAGCCGGGCCGTCGGTTCCGCGCCGTCGGCGCAGACCTGGTCGAAGCGCGGCTCGCCGGCCCAGGAGGCGTCGGGCACGCGGTCGAGGAACACGGTGGGAACGTCGTGGCGCGCGAGGTAGGAAAGAAGCTCGCGCGGGTCCGCGGAGGGGGCGACGATCATGCCGTCCACCCGACGCTCGTGGAGGAGTTGGACGACCTTGATCTCGTGCCCGGGGTCGTCGTGCGGGTCGGCGATGAGCAGGCTGTAGCCCCGCTCCAGGGCACCGGCCTCGACGCCCTGGAGGATCTCCGTGAAGTAGGGGTTGCTGATCGCGGACACCGCGAGCCCGATGGACCGGGTGCGGGAGGTCACCAGGGAGCGGGCGAGGGTGTTCGGGGTGTAGCCGAGCTCGTCTATGGCGTCCAGTACGGCCTGGCGGGTGCGGGGGAGTACCGGCCGGGTGTCATTGAGTACGTGCGAGACGGTCGCCACGGACACACCGGCGCTCCGGGCGACGTCGGCCATCGTCGGCATCGCGTTCCCCTTCCTGGACCGAGGCATGCCTCCTGGCCGGGAACGTATCCCATTCGGCGGCGCACGTAAACGCTTGCGCAAGCGTTTACGTCCACTCAAGCAGCACGAACTGCCACCAAACCACCGATCACTCCCAGTCCCAGCCGATCCCCACGATCCCCGAGCGCACCCGCGGCTCGACGAGGTGCACGGAGTGATGCAGGCCGCTGAGCCTCAGCTCCTGACGTCCGCTGCGCGGGGCCGCCGCCGAGTGCTGGGCGAACCGGTGGCAGCGCACCGGCAGCGCGTTCTCGTCGAAGCGCACCTGGAGCGCGTACTGGCCGCCCGCGAGGCCGAATCCCCGGACGTACTCGCGGGACACGCCGGCCGTGCCGTCCTCGACGGCGTAGCGGAAGAGGTAGGTGTCACCGGCCCGCAGCCGGGTGCCGAAGAGCAGTTCCGTCACGAGCACACCGGTGTCGTGGTCCCAGCGGGCCCGTCCCGTACGGCAGTTCTCCAGGGCGTGCACCGTGATGCGCTCCGGCGTGCATCCCGGGTCGCCGTGGTGGACGGCCACGAAGCGGTCGACGCCGTCCCGGTGCACGCGCACGATGTGGTGCGACTCGCGCCCCGCGAGCTCACGGTGTGCCCCGATGCGTACCCGCTCGTGATGGCCCAGCGTGTGCAGCCCGCCGTCGAGCGGCGACTCCAGCTCTTCCAGCAGCCGTTCCAGGACGCCCGAGGCCTCGACGAGGGAGCGGTAGGAGCGCCCTTCCGGGTGCCGGGGGTCGTCGGCCTCGGCGAGCAGCCGGATCAGCGACTCCTCCGGCAGCTGGAGTATCTCCTCCAGTGCCCGCACGGCGCGCAGCGACTCGGGGCGCTGCGGGCGCCGGGCGCCCTGCTGCCAGTAGCTCAGGCTCGTGACGCCGACCTTGACGCCGTAGCGCGACAGGTGGTGCTGCACGCGCTGCAACGGCAGCCCACGGGCGGCTATCGCGGCGCGCAGGGCGACATGGAAGGGGCCGCCTCGCAGGGCCGTGTCCAGTTCCGCGGCGGCGACGTCGGTGGCGGCGACGTCCGCGTGCTGTGTGGCGTGCGGCATGCAGGGGCCTTTCTGTGAATGTTCACAACGGCTGGTCAGGCCGTTCGCGCTGGTTGGTCGGGGCCACCCCCGTCGGCGCCGGGGAGCCTTCACATCCGTACGCCGCCGTTCAAGGCCTGTCGTCGGATTCCCTCCGCCGCTGCCTCAAGGGCGTGGGAGGTTCCCCCAGCCGTGCTCCGGGCGGACGGCGGGAATCTGGCGACAGGGCCTTGGCCCCGAGCTCCCACGCATTGAAGCGTGTTGACCAAGTCCCGACAACACCTCGGAGGCAACCGCGATGTACCCCTGGCCGATGTGTGACCCCGTCGAGTCAAGGCGGCGCGCCCGTTCCTTCGCTGCCCAGCACCTCTCGGATGGCCCATGCGGACAGGGCGGACTTGTGCAGGAACCCGCGGGAAGGGCTGGCGGCGACCAGCTCCTCGAAGTCGTCCAGGGAGTGCGTGGAGATCAGGATGATGACCGAGGAGACGCTCTCGGCGAGCTCGGCCGCGAGCTCGAAGCCGTCCTCGCCGTTGAGATCGAGATTCACCAGGACGATGTCCGGGGCCAGTTCAGCGGCCCGCGCGATAGCTTCCGAGCCTGACATGGCGACGCCGACGACGGGTATGCCGTCGCGTTCCAGCAGAGTGCGCGCGGCCTCCAGGAACCGGATGCTGTCATCGACCAGAAGACAGCGCATGGACATGCGGAAAGGGTGTCAGCCAGCAGGTGATTGCGCTTTCCGGCTAGCCGGAAAGAGTCGACGCGCATAGCTTCCGGGCAGCTGGAATGTGCTGAAGTCCTTTGCCGAGGTGCGGCGGTTCAACGCGTCCCAGGACGAGGTCGAGGTCCGCCTCGTGGACCTCTCGGTGGCCGACTACGACGCCGAGGTCCGCGCCGCCGCGGCCGACGGCCAACTGCCGGACCTGCTCGACTTCGACGCCCCGAAGGTCTTCGGCTACGCCTGGGCTGGCCGGCTCCCGGAGGCCTCCGACGACCACCGCCGTGTCCTGGCCGTCCTCACGTTCCTGGAGTCCCGGCAGCCCCTGGGGGCGTTATCCACAGGCCCACCGCGCTGTCACCCCTCGCCAGTAGGGTGTGAAACATGGCCGACCCCTCCAGCTACCGCCCCAAGCCGGGACAGATCCCGGACTCCCCAGGGGTGTACAGATTCCGCGACGAGCACCGCCGGGTGATCTACGTCGGGAAGGCGAAGAGCCTGCGCCAGCGCCTGGCGAGCTACTTCCAGGACCTGGCGAACCTCCACCCGCGCACCCGCACCATGGTCACCACGGCCGCGTCGGTGGAGTGGACGGTGGTGTCCACGGAGGTCGAGGCACTTCAGCTGGAGTACTCCTGGATCAAGGAGTACGACCCCCGGTTCAACGTCAAGTACCGCGACGACAAGAGCTACCCGTATCTCGCGGTGACGATGAACGAGGAGTTCCCGCGCGTGCAGGTGATGCGCGGCCACAAGCGCAAGGGCGTGCGCTACTTCGGGCCGTACGGGCACGCGTGGGCGATCCGCGACACCGTCGACCTGCTGCTGCGCGTCTTCCCGGTCCGCACCTGCTCGGCCGGCGTCTTCAAGAACGCCGAGCGCACCGGCCGCCCCTGCCTCCTCGGCTACATCGGCAAGTGCTCCGCGCCCTGCGTGGAGCGGGTCTCCGCCGAGGAACACCGCGAACTGGCCGAGGAGTTCTGCGACTTCATGGCCGGCCGTACAGGGACGTACATCCGCCGTCTGGAGAAGCGGATGACGGACGCTGCCGAGGACATGGAGTACGAGCGGGCGGCCCGCCTGCGCGACGACATCGAGGCACTGAAAAAGGCCATGGAGAAGAACGCGGTCGTGCTCGCCGACGCGACCGACGCCGACCTGATCGCGGTCGCCGAGGACGAACTGGAAGCGGCCGTGCAGATCTTCCACGTGCGCGGCGGTCGCGTGCGCGGCCAGCGTGGCTGGGTGACCGACAAGGTCGAGGACATCACCACCGGCGCCCTCGTCGAGCACGCCCTCCAGCAGCTGTACGGCGAGGAGAAGGGCGACTCCGTGCCCAAGGAGGTCCTCGTCCCCGCCCTGCCCGACCTGGTGGAGCCGGTCCAGGAGTGGCTAGCCGAGCGCCGTGGGTCGGGTGTCTCCCTGCGCATCCCGCAGCGCGGCGACAAGAAGGCCCTGATGGAGACCGTGCAGCGCAACGCCCAGCACTCGCTCGCCCTCCACAAGACCAAGCGCGCCTCCGACCTGACCACGCGCTCGCGTGCCCTGGAGGAGATCGCCGAGGCCCTCGACCTGGACAGCGCCCCGCTGCGGATCGAGTGCTACGACATCTCGCACCTCCAGGGCGACGACGTGGTGGCCTCCATGGTCGTCTTCGAGGACGGCCTGCAGCGCAAGGGCGAGTACCGCCGCTTCCAGATCAAGGGCTTCGCGGGCCAGGACGACGTCCGCTCCATGCACGAGGTGATCACCCGCCGCTTTAGGCGCTACCTCGCCGAGAAGGAGAAGACGGGGGAGTGGACCGATGGCGAGGACTCCCTCACCGAGGACGACGGCCGCCCCAAGAAGTTCGCCTACCCGCCCCAGCTCGTCGTCGTCGACGGCGGCCGGCCGCAGGTCGCCGCCGCCAGGAAGGCCCTCGACGAGCTCGGCATCGACGACATCGCCGTCTGCGGGCTTGCCAAGCGGCTGGAGGAGGTCTGGCTGCCGGACGAGGACGACCCGGTGGTCCTGCCCCGCACCAGCGAGGGCCTCTACCTGCTGCAACGCGTCCGCGACGAGGCCCACCGCTTCGCGATCACCTACCAGCGCGCCAAGCGCGCCAAGCGCTTCCGCGCGGGCCCCCTGGATGACGTACCCGGCCTCGGCGAGAGCCGCAAGCAGGCGCTGATCAAGCACTTCGGTTCGGTGAAGAAGCTTCGAGCGGCGACAATCGATCAGATCTGCGAGGTACCGGGCATAGGTCGCAAGACGGCCGAGACCATCGCCGTGGCCCTCGCACAGGCGGCCCCGGCCGCACCCGCCGTGAACACGGCGACTGGAGAGATCATGGAAGACGAGACGGACGGGGCGCCCGAGACGACGGCGGGCACCCCGGGGGAGCCCGTGTCCGCGGGCACCCGGGACGAACGACGGGGGCAGGAGACATGAGCGAGCAGGACAAGAAGTCCACAGCCGAGCGAGATCAGTCGCGCAAGGAAACCGGCGATGATCACACTCCGCAGGAGTCAGGCCAGGAAAACGGAGCACAGGTGGGTACGGGTATCGAAGCAGCCGGGGTCCCCGAGGCGGCCATCCCCGAGCTGGTGATCATCTCCGGCATGTCCGGGGCCGGGCGGTCCACGGCCGCCAAATGTCTGGAGGACCTCGGCTGGTTCGTCGTCGACAACCTTCCGCCCGCACTGATACCCACCATGGTGGAGCTCGGCGCCCGCTCCCAGGGCAACGTGGCGCGGATCGCGGTCGTCGTCGACGTACGCGGCCGACGCTTCTTCGACAACCTCCGCGAGTCCCTCGCCGACCTGGAGTCCAAGCACGTCACCCGGCGGATCGTCTTCCTTGAGTCCTCCGACGACGCCCTGGTGCGCCGCTTCGAGTCCGTGCGCCGTCCGCACCCCCTCCAGGGCGACGGCCGCATCGTCGACGGCATCGCCGCCGAGCGCGAGCTGCTGCGCGAGCTGCGCGGCGACGCCGACCTGGTGATCGACACCTCCAGCCTCAACGTGCACGAGCTGCGCGCCAAGATGGACGCCCAGTTCGCGGGCGACGAGGAGCCCGAACTGCGGGCCACCGTCATGTCCTTCGGCTTCAAGTACGGCCTCCCGGTCGACGCCGACCTGGTCGTGGACATGCGCTTCCTGCCCAACCCGCACTGGGTCCCGGAGCTGCGCCCCTTCACCGGCCTCAACGAGGAGGTGTCGGCGTACGTCTTCAACCAGCCCGGCGCCAAGGAGTTCATCGACCGGTACGCCGAACTGCTCCAGCTCATCGCCGCCGGCTACCGCCGCGAGGGCAAGCGCTATGTGACCATCGCGGTCGGCTGCACCGGCGGCAAGCACCGTTCGGTCGCCACCTCCGAGAAGCTCGCCGCCCGCCTCGCCTCCCAGGGCGTGGAGACCGTGGTCGTGCACCGGGACATGGGACGGGAATGACAGCACGTACTCCGCGGCTGAGCAGGCTGCGCCGGACCGTTCCCGAGGGGCGCGCCGGCCGGCCCGTCGAGGCCAGGGGCGCCCGGCCGCGCCGCCGTGGCGCCCAGCCGAAGGTCGTCGCGCTCGGCGGCGGCATGGGCCTGTCCGCCTCGCTCGCCGCACTGCGCCGGATCACCGGCGACCTCACCGCCGTCGTCACCGTGGCCGACGACGGCGGCTCCAGCGGACGCCTGCGCGACGAGCTGGGCGTGCTGCCGCCCGGCGACCTGCGCAAGGCCCTGGCCGCGCTGTGCGGCGACGACGACTGGGGCCAGACCTGGGCCCGCGTCATCCAGCACCGCTTCCAGTCCAAGGGCGACCTGCACGAGCACGCGGTCGGCAATCTGCTGATCGTCGCCCTCTGGGAGCAGCTCGGCGACCACGTGCAGGCCCTGGACCTGGTCGGCAAGCTCCTGGGAGCGCACGGGCGCGTGCTGCCCATGTCCGCCGTACCCCTGGAGCTCCAGGCCCTGGTCAAGGGGCACGACCCGGACCGGCCCGACGACATCGACACCGTCCGCGGACAGGCGACCGTCGCGCTCACCCCCGGCGAGGTGCAGTCCGTGCACGTCGTGCCGCACGACCCGCCCGCCGTCCCCGAGGCCGTCGCCGCGGTGCTGGACGCGGACTGGGTGGTGCTCGGCCCCGGCTCCTGGTTCTCCTCGGTCATCCCGCACCTGCTCGTCCCCGAACTCCTGGACGCGCTGACGGAGACGAAGGCGCGCCGGGTACTCTCCCTGAACCTCGCGCCGCAGCCGGGAGAAACCGATGGCTTCTCCCCGCAGCGTCATTTGGAGGTTTTGGGACGACACGCCCCTAAACTCGCCCTGGACGTGGTGCTGGCCGACGAGGCCGCTGTGCCCGACCGTGACTCCCTGAGCGATGCCGCCAAGCGGTTCGGGGCGGCGGTCGAGCTGGCGCCGGTGGCCCGGACCGACGGAACTCCACGGCATGACACGGAGCTCCTCGCCGCCGCGTACGACCGTATTTTTCGGATGCATGGAAGGATCGGCCCATGGCGATGACGGCAGCGGTGAAGGACGAGATCTCCCGGCTCCCCGTCACCCGGACCTGCTGCAGGAAGGCGGAGGTCTCCGCCATTCTGCGGTTCGCCGGCGGCCTCCACCTGGTGAGCGGGCGCATCGTGATCGAGGCGGAGCTGGACACGGCGATGGCGGCCCGCCGGCTCAAGCGGGACATCCTGGAGATCTTCGGCCACAGCTCCGAGCTGATCGTGATGGCACCCGGCGGACTGCGCCGCGGTTCGCGCTACGTCGTGCGGGTCGTCGCCGGCGGTGACCAGCTGGCCCGGCAGACCGGCCTGGTGGACGGCCGTGGCCGCCCGATCCGGGGCCTGCCCCCGCAGGTGGTCTCCGGGGCGACCTGCGACGCGGAGGCGGCCTGGCGCGGGGCGTTCCTGGCGCACGGGTCGCTCACCGAGCCGGGCCGGTCATCGTCCCTGGAGGTGACCTGCCCGGGCCCCGAGGCCGCGCTCGCCCTCGTCGGCGCCGCCCGCCGCCTGTCGATCGCGGCGAAGGCCCGCGAGGTGCGCGGTGTGGACCGGGTCGTCGTCCGCGACGGCGACGCCATCGGCGCCCTGCTCACCCGGCTCGGCGCGCACGAGTCCGTGCTGGCCTGGGAGGAGCGGCGGATGCGCCGCGAGGTCCGCGCCACCGCCAACCGGCTCGCCAACTTCGACGACGCCAACCTGCGCCGCTCGGCCCGCGCCGCCGTCGCCGCCGGTGCCCGCGTCCAGCGCGCGCTGGAGATCCTCGCCGACGACGTTCCCGAGCACCTCGCGGCGGCCGGCCGGCTGCGCATGGACCACAAGCAGGCCTCCCTGGAGGAGCTGGGCGCGCTCGCCGACCCGCCGCTGACCAAGGACGCCGTGGCGGGCCGTATCCGCCGTCTGCTGGCGATGGCCGACAAGCGGGCCCAGGACCTGGGCATCCCGGGGACGGAGTCCAACCTCAGCGAGGAGATGGCCGACAACCTCGTCTAGTGACGCGGAAGATTCTCAACACGCCGGTGCCGACGCCCACTTGGGTGAGCGGCACCGGCGTTTGTCCGTCTTTGAGGCTCCCTTGACATGATCATGAACTGTCATGAGCCTGGCACTTGTCCACCGTTGTGGTGGATCACTGCTAGGGGGGTTCATGAGACGAAGAGCGAGATCGATCCTCGCTGTCGGCGCGCTCCTGCTCGGCGGGGCGGCCATCGCGCCCATCGCCCAGGCGCAGCCCGGAAGTTCACCAGGGTCCGACACGGACGAGGTGAAGGTCTTCCGGGCCGAGGTCACCAAGAAACAGATTCCCCTGCTGCTGCAGGCCGGACAGGACGGCCATGAACTCAGTGAGCAGGCGCCCGAGAAGGGCACGGCCACCGTCGAGGTCTATCTGACCGACAAGCAGGCCGAGAAGCTGGAGAAGCAGGGCGTCGACCTCACGGAGCACACCCTCTCGGCCAAGGCCGAGAATCGCGTCGAGGCCGCCGCCGAGGGCGTGTACCGCCCGTACAGCGGAACCGGCGGTCTCCAGGAGGAGATCCTCAAGGCGGGCCAGGACAACCCCGGCCTCACCAAGGTCGTCTCCATCGGCAAGACCGTCAACGGCCAGGACATCCTGGCGCTCAAACTGACCAAGGGCGCCAAGAGGACCAAGGACGGCGCCAAGCCGTCCGTGCTGTACGTGTCCAACCAGCACGCGCGCGAGTGGATCACGCCGGAAATGACCCGCCGGATGATGCACTACTACCTGGACAACTACGCGACGAACAAGCGCGTCAAGAAGATCGTCGACTCGACCGAGTTGTGGTTCGTCCTCTCGGCCAACCCGGACGGCTACGACTACACCTTCCAGGACTCCGACACCCGCCTGTGGCGCAAGAACCTGCGGGACGTCAACGCCGACGGTGTCATCAGCACCGGCGACGGCGTCGACCTCAACCGCAACTTCTCCTACAAGTGGGGCTACGACGACGAGGGTTCGTCCCCGAACCCGACCAGCCAGACCTACCGCGGCGCGAGCCCGGGCTCCGAGCCCGAGACGCAGGCGCTGGACGCCTTCGAGCGGCGGATCGGCTTCGACTACGGCATCAACTACCACTCCGCCGCCGAACTCCTCCTCTACGGAGTCGGCTGGCAGGTGGCCACGCCGAGCCCGGACGACGTCATCTACAAGGCCCTCGCCGGCACCCCCGACAACTCCGCGATCCCCGGGTACCACCCGCAGGTCTCCTCGGAGCTCTACACCACCAACGGCGAGGCGGACGGCCACGCGTCGAACGTCAACGGCATGGCGATGTTCACCCCCGAGATGTCCACCTGCCAGACCGCGTCGGACATCAACCCGGATGACCAGTGGAACGCCGCCGACTGCCAGTCGGTCTTCAACTTCCCGGACGACGAGACGCTGATCGAGCAGGAGTTCGAGAAGAACATCTCGTTCGCGCTCTCGGTCGCCGAGACGGCCGCCCACCCCGACCAGCCGGCCTCCTCGGTCGGCCTGAGCGCCGCCGACTTCACCCCATCGAGCTTCTCCACGTCGTACTCCCGCGGCGCCGACCAGGAAGTCTCGGTCGTCGTACGGAAGTCCGTGCGCGACAAGGAGCTCAAGTACCGTGTCAACGGCGGCCGTACGTGGGACAACGCGCTCAAGCCCTGGAAGGGCGGCGAGACCTTCGGCGGCGGTGACAACATCTTCTTCGACGAGTACCGGGCCAAGGTGCAGGACGGCGAACCGGGCGACAAGGTCGAGGTGTGGTTCACCGGCGAGACCAAGGCCGGGAAGCGCACCTCCAGCGAGCACTTCACCTACACCATCGCCGCACGGCCCAAGGCGGGCACACTCGTCGTGGCCGAGGAGGGCGCGGCCGCCACACAGGCGCAGGCCTACGTCGACGCGCTGAAGGCCAACGGCCGCAAGGCGATCGTCTGGGACGTCGCCACCCTGGGCGCACCCGACGCGCTCGGCGTGCTGGACCACTTCGACACGGTCGTCCACTACACGGGCGCATCCGTCCCCGGCAACCCCACCCAGCTCCAGCTGCGCGCCTTCCTCAACGAGGGCGGCAAGCTGATCGAGGCGGGCGAACGGGCCGGCGGCAGCGTCGACCTCGGCGACGGCACCCCGTCGAACGACTTCAGCCAGTACTACCTGGGCGCCTACTCCCGTACGTCCCTGCCCGGCGCCACCTCCTTCGAGGGCTCGGGCAAGCTCGCGGGCTTCACCGGGGCCCTGGCCGCAGCGGCCGGCAACCCGCTGGACACGGCCGGGTCCTACAGCGTCACCTCGGAGAACCTGTCCGTGGAGGACTACCCGCAGTTCGCCAGCGCGGGAGCGGGCCAGTACCCCGGGACCGTCAACCCGTACGGCCCCTACGAGGGCTCCTCCATGGCGGCCGTCACGCACACCGACTACGCCTGGAACCGCCTCACCCGCACCATCGACCTCACCGGAGTGACCGCCGCCCAGGCGCCCGCATTGCGCACGCAGCTGCTGTGGGACACGGAGGAGGGCTACGACCACGCAGTCCTCGAAGCTCACACGGCAGGGGCCGACGACTGGACCACGCTCCCGGAGGCGGGCGGCGCGACCAGCACGGTGGTACCCACCGAGTGCGGGGCCGGGTACTTCATCGCGGCGCACCCCGCGCTCAAGCGGTACCTGACGCTCACCGACGGCGCCTGCACGGGCACCGGCACCAGCGGCTCCTGGAACAGCCTCACCGGGGCGTCGACCGGCTGGCAGCGGGTGAGCTTCGACCTCTCGGCGTACGCCGGGAAGACGGTCGAGATCTCGCTCAGCTACATCACCGACCCCGGCTCCGGCGGCCACGGCGTCCTCGCGGACAACGCGTCCGTCGTCATCGGCGGCAACGCCGTCGAGACCGAGGGCTTCGAGACGTCGCTGGGCGCCTGGAGCGTCCCCGGACCGCCCGCGGGCAGCCCCGCGGTCATCAAGGACTGGGGGATCGCCGGCCAGCTGTTCAGCACCTACGGCGCGGTCACCACGGACGACACCGTGCTGCTGGGCTTCGGCCTGGAGCACGTCGCCCTGGCGGCCGACCGGACGGCGCTGATCGGCAAGGCGCTCGCCGCGCTCGACGGGTGACGCGCCGGTCAACAAGGACTGACTCCTCGTAGTCGGATCGAGTGATCGGGTCTTCGGGCCCGGGCGGTCCGTACCCCTACTGACGGGTACGGACCGCCCTGCCGTGTATGGGCCGTCTCGATGTCACTCCCGAGGTCTCAGGGAGGTAGGGTCGTAGGCGGTCGGGGACATCCCATACAACTCGCCGGCGTCGAAAACCGGCGTACCTAACGAGGAGATCGGTTCGTGACGATCCGCGTAGGCATCAACGGCTTTGGCCGCATCGGGCGCAACTACTTCCGCGCGCTGCTGGAGCAGGGTGCTGACATCGAGATCGTGGCTGTCAACGACCTGGGTGACACCGCGACTACCGCCCATCTGCTCAAGTACGACACCATCCTGGGCCGCCTCAAGGCCGAGGTGTCGCACACCGCCGACACGATCACCGTCGACGGTCACACCATCAAGGTGCTGTCCGAGCGCAACCCCGCCGACATCCCGTGGGGCGACCTGGGTGTCGACATCGTCATCGAGTCGACCGGCATCTTCACCAAGAAGGCCGACGCCGAGAAGCACATCGCGGGCGGCGCCAAGAAGGTCCTCATCTCGGCTCCGGCCAAGGACGAGGACATCACCATCGTGATGGGCGTCAACCAGGACAAGTACGACGCGGCCAACCACCACGTCATCTCCAACGCCTCCTGCACCACCAACTGTGTGGCGCCGATGGCCAAGGTTCTCGACGAGAACTTCGGCATCGTCAAGGGCCTGATGACGACGGTCCACGCCTACACCAACGACCAGCGCATCCTGGACTTCCCGCACTCGGACCTGCGCCGCGCCCGCGCCGCCGCCGAGAACATCATCCCGACCACCACCGGTGCCGCCAAGGCCACCGCGCTGGTCCTCCCGCAGCTCAAGGGCAAGCTGGACGGCATCGCCATGCGCGTCCCGGTCCCCACCGGCTCGGCCACCGACCTGGTCGTGACGCTGCAGCGCGAGGTCACCAAGGACGAGGTCAACGCCGCGTTCAAGAAGGCCTCCGAGGACGGCGACCTGGCGGGCTACCTGTCGTACACCGAGGACCCGATCGTCTCCTCGGACATCGTCAGCGACCCGGCCTCCTGCACCTTCGACTCCTCCCTGACCATGGTCCAGGAGGGCACCTCGGTGAAGATCCTCGGCTGGTACGACAACGAGTGGGGCTACTCCAACCGCCTCGTCGACCTGACGGTCTTCGTCGGCAACCAGCTCTGACAGACAGAGCAGGCACTTCGATGTGACAGCAGGGCTCGGGCGGCGCAGGTACGCGCCGTCCGGGCCCTGACTCACGTACGCGAACAAGAGCCCTTCCAGGAGTCCCCATATGAAGACGATCGACGAACTTCTCGCCGAAGGCGTGGACGGCAAGCGGGTCTTCGTCCGCGCCGACCTCAACGTGCCGATGGCCGACGGCCTCATCACCGACGACGGCCGCATCCGCGCCGTACTGCCCACCGTCAAGGCCCTCGCCGAAGCGGGCGCCAAGGTGGTCGTCGCCTCCCACCTGGGCCGCCCCAAGGGCGCCCCGGACCCGGCCTTCTCCCTGCTCCAGGCCGCCGAGCGGCTCGCCGAACTCCTCGGCGCCCCGGTCGCGTTCGCCCAGGACACCGTCGGCCCCGCCGCCCACGACGCGGTGAACGGCCTGCAGCCCGGCCAGGTCGCGGTCATCGAGAACCTGCGCTTCAACGCCGGCGAGACGTCCAAGGACGACACCGAGCGCGGCGAGTTCGCCGACCAGCTGGCCGCGCTCGCCGACGTGTACGTCGGTGACGGCTTCGGTGCCGTGCACCGCAAGCACGCCTCCGTCTACGACCTCCCGGCGCGCCTGCCGCACTACGCCGGATACCTCATCGCCACCGAGGTCGGTGTCCTGAAGAAGCTCACCGAGGACGTCCAGCGGCCCTACGCCGTCGTGCTGGGCGGAGCCAAGGTCTCCGACAAGCTCGCCGTCATCGACCAGCTCCTCGGCAAGGCCGACCGCATCCTCATCGGCGGCGGCATGGTGTTCACCTTCCTCAAGGCCAAGGGGTCCGAGATCGGCGCCTCCCTGGTCCAGGAGGACCAGATCCCGGCCGTCAAGGAGTACATCGAGCGCGCCGAGAAGAACGGCATCGAGCTGGTCCTCCCCGTCGACGTGCTGGTCGGCACCGCCTTCCCGGACCTGAAGACCAAGGCTCCCGCGAACCCCACCACCGTCGCCGCGGACGCGATGCCCGCCGACCAGATGGGCCTGGACATCGGTCCGGAGTCCCGCAAGCTGTACGCCTCGAAGCTCGCCGACGCCGCCACCGTCTTCTGGAACGGCCCCATGGGCGTCTTCGAGCACCCCGACTACGCCGAGGGCACCCGGGCGGTCGCCCAGGCACTGCTCGACTCCCCGGCCTTCACGGTCGTCGGCGGCGGCGACTCCGCCGCGGCCGTCCGCATCCTGGGCTTCGACGAAACCGCATTCGGCCACATCTCGACCGGTGGCGGCGCCTCCCTCGAATACCTCGAGGGCAAGACGCTCCCCGGCCTTGCCGCACTGGAGGACTGACCCCGCATGACCACTCGCACGCCGCTGATGGCGGGCAACTGGAAGATGAACCTCAACCACCTCGAGGCCATCGCCCACGTCCAGAAGCTCGCCTTCGCCCTCGCGGACAAGGACTACGAGGCCGTCGAGGTCGCCGTCCTTCCGCCCTTCACCGACCTGCGCTCCGTGCAGACCCTGGTCGACGGCGACAAGCTGAAGATCAAGTACGGCGCCCAGGACATCTCGGCACAGGACTCCGGCGCCTACACCGGCGAGATCTCCGGCGCCATGCTGGCCAAGCTGAAGTGCACGTACGTGGCCGTCGGCCACTCCGAGCGCCGCCAGTACCACGCCGAGACCGACGAGGTCGTCAACGCCAAGGTCAAGGCCGCCTACAAGCACGGTCTGACCCCGATCCTGTGCGTCGGTGAGGAGCTGGACGTCCGCGAGGCGGGCAACCACGTCACGCACACGCTCGCCCAGGTCGAGGGCGGCCTCAAGGACCTCCCGGCCGAGCAGGCCGAGACCGTCGTGATCGCCTACGAGCCGGTCTGGGCCATCGGCACCGGCAAGGTCTGCGGCGCCGAGGACGCCCAGGAGGTCTGCGCGGCGATCCGCGGCAAGCTGGCCGAGCTGTACACGCAGGAACTGGCAGACCAGGTCCGCATCCAGTACGGCGGCTCGGTCAAGGCCGGCAATGTCGCCGAGATCATGGCGCAGGCCGACATCGACGGCGCCCTGGTGGGCGGTGCGTCGCTGGACGCCGACGAGTTCGTCAAGATCGTCCGCTTCCGCGACCAGTGAGTATGCGGTAGCGGGGATCCGTCGTACCCTTGCGGGGCGTAGTGCCGCGCGGCAGAGCCGCATATTGACAGCGCCACTGCGCCCCGTTGTTTATCCGAATCCGAGGAAGTTGGTCCAGCCGTGGTTTTGGGGTTCTCGATCGCCCTGATCGTCTTCAGCCTGCTGCTGATGCTGCTGGTGCTGATGCACAAGGGGAAGGGCGGCGGCCTCTCCGACATGTTCGGTGGCGGCATGCAGTCGTCCGTCGGCGGCTCCTCGGTCGCCGAGCGCAACCTCGACCGCATCACCCTGGTGATCGGTCTGCTGTGGTTCGCGTGCATCGTCGTCCTCGGCCTCATCATGAAGACGAACAGCTGATCGGTACGTCGCTGACGCACATTCCGTACGTAAGGCCCCATGTTCGGTACGCGCATCAAAGCGCGGCCTATCATGGGGCTTGCGTCTAGGTGTGGGGGCTGTAACTCCAACCACTGGACGCGCGTTGGGCCTTACGTAGACTGAGGCGCTCGCAACGAAGCGAAAACGCCGACTCGCTTCGCGGCACCATCACGCAGGGAGTTACGACCGTGGCAAGTGGCAACGCGATCCGAGGAAGCCGGGTCGGGGCGGGGCCGATGGGCGAGGCCGAGCGGGGCGAGTCCGCGCCCCGGCTGCGCATCTCCTTCTGGTGCTCCAACGGGCACGAGACGCAGCCCAGCTTCGCCAGCGACGCGCAGGTACCCGAAACCTGGGACTGCCCGCGCTGCGGCTTTCCCGCCGGACAAGACCGGGACAACCCGCCGGACCCGCCGCGCACCGAGCCGTACAAGACGCACCTCGCGTATGTACGGGAGCGGAGAAGCGACGCGGACGGCGAGGCGATCCTCGCCGAGGCGCTCGCCAAACTGCGAGGCGAAATCTAGAAGTTGATCCGGCCGGGCGGCCCTGCCAGCGCCTGGCCGGACGTGTTTCACGCCCCGGCGGCCGACCGCCCCCGGACCGATTGTCAGTGGTGCCCTCTACGGTTTGTGAATCGGCGAATCGTGAGGGGGAGTCGTGACGACGGTCGAGGCTGCGGGCGTGGATGCGCCCGCGTGGCGTGGGGGTTTCGGACGGCTGTGGAGTGCCGCCGTCGTCTCCCGGTTCGGGGACGCGCTGCGTACGACCGCGCTGCCGCTGCTCGCTGTCCAGCTCACGGACGATCCGCTCGTCATCGCCTCCGTGACCGCCTGCGGCTACCTCCCGTGGCTTCTGTTCGGGCTGCTCGGCGGGGCCGTGGCGGACCGGGTGGACCAGCGGCGCGCGATGTGGGCCGTGGACACCGTACGAGGGCTGCTGGTCGCGGGTTTCGCGGTGGCCGTGGGACTCGGCCACGCGTCGGTCGCGCTGCTGCTCGCGCTCGCCTTCTCCCTGACCACGTTGCAGACGCTGTTCGACAACGCCTCGACGGCGCTGCTGCCCTCCCTGGTGAACCGCGAGGCCCTCGGCAGCGCCAACGCCCGGCTGATGACCGGCCAGCAGCTCGCGGGCGGACTCCTGGCCGGACCGTTCGTGCCGCTGCTGCTCACCGCCGGGGCCTTCATGCCCTTCGCCGCCGACGCGGCCACCTATCTGCTCGCCGCCGCCCTCGTGGCCTCCCTGCGGATACCGGCACCCGAGCGCGCACCGCGCCCGGCCGGCAGCACCCTCCGTGCGGAGGTGGGCGAGGGACTGCGGGCGCTGTGGGGCGACTGGTCGCTGCGCGCGGCCTGTGTGGCGACGCTGCTCTGCAACATCGGCATGGGCGCCCTGATCGCGACACTCGTGCTGCACGTGACCCGCTGGCTGCACGCGGGCAACACGGGGTACGCGGCCGCGACGACCGTCTATGCGGTCGGCAGCCTCGCCGGCGGCCTTGTCGCCCGGCGGATCGCGGACCGGGCCGGGCGGGTCGGCGCCCTGCTCGTGGCCGGGACCGTCCAGACGGCCTCCCTGCTGCTCGTCGGCACGGTCCGCCACCTGGGCGCGCTGCTCGTGGGGATGCTGCTCCTCGGCGCCATGGGCATGGTGTGGAACGTCAACCAGGTCACGCTGATGCAGCAGCGCAGTCCCGAGTCCATGGTGGGCCGCATAGCCTCCGCGTTCCGCACCGCCTCCACGTCCGGAGCGCCGCTCGGTGCCCTCCTCGGCGGGGCCGTGGCGGGGACGTACGGGCTGAACGGGCCCGCGCTGCTGGCGGCCGTGCTCTTCGGGCTCGCCGTCATCTCGTTGATACCGGCGGTCAAGCCCGACGTACCTGTTGTTGCACCGCGCGACGACGACACGACAGGTCATGTCCCACGCTGATCAATTAGGTTGGGACGGGCAGCGGGGCAAGGCAGACAGCAGCACACGCAGGCACGAAAGAAGGCTGAAGTCCGAGATGAACGCAGACAGCCGTACCCGGCTCAACCAGACGCCCGAGTGGACCGCTCTCGCCAAGCACCGCGAGGAGCTCGGCGACGCGCGGCTGCGGGAGTTGTTCGCCGCCGATCCGGGGCGCGGCTCCGGGTACACGCTCCAGGTCGGCGACCTGCACGTCGACTACTCCAAGCACCTCGTCACCGACGAGACCCTGCGGCTGCTGCGCGAACTGGCCGCCGCGACCGACGTCTTCGGCCTCCGGGACGCCATGTTCCGCGGCGAGAAGATCAACACCACCGAGGACCGGGCCGTGCTGCACACCGCGCTGCGCGCCCCACGGGACGCGGTGATCGAGGTCGACGGGGAGAACGTCGTGCCGGCCGTGCACGCCGTGCTCGACAAGATGGCCGGCTTCTCCGAGCGCGTCCGCTCCGGCGCCTGGACCGGCCACACCGGCAAGCGCATCAAGAACGTGGTCAACATCGGTATCGGCGGCTCCGACCTGGGCCCGGCGATGGCGTACGAGGTGCTGCGCAGCTTCACCGACCGCGACCTCACGGTCCGCTTCGTGTCGAACGTGGACGGCGCCGACCTGCACGAGGCCGTGAGGGACCTGGACCCGGCCGAGACGCTGTTCATCATCGCCTCGAAGACGTTCACCACGATCGAGACGATCACCAACGCGACCTCGGCCCGGAACTGGCTGCTGACCGAGCTGAAGGCCGGTCAGGAAGCCGTCGCCAAGCACTTCGTGGCGCTGTCGACCAACGCCGAGAAGGTGTCGGACTTCGGTATCGACACGGCGAACATGTTCGAGTTCTGGGACTGGGTCGGCGGGCGGTACTCCTACGACTCGGCGATCGGCCTGTCGCTGATGATCGCCATCGGCGCGGACCGCTTCCGGGAGATGCTCGACGGGTTCCGGCTCGTCGACGAGCACTTCCGCACCGCGCCCGCCGAGTCCAACGTGCCGTTGCTGCTCGGCCTGTTGGGTGTCTGGTACGGCAACTTCCACGACGCCCAGTCGCATGCCGTGCTGCCCTACAGCCACTACCTGTCCAAGTTCACCGCGTACCTCCAGCAGCTCGACATGGAGTCCAACGGCAAGTACGTCGACCGGGACGGCCAGGAGGTCGACTGGCAGACCGGGCCCGTCGTGTGGGGCACGCCCGGCACCAACGGGCAGCACGCCTACTACCAACTGATCCACCAGGGCACGAAGTTGATCCCGGCGGACTTCATCGGCTTCGCCGAGCCTGTCGCCGACCTGCTGCCCGGTCTGGTCGCCCAGCACGACCTGCTGATGGCCAACTTCTTCGCCCAGACCCAGGCGTTGGCCTTCGGCAAGACGCCGGACGAGGTGCGGGCGGAGGGTGTGGCCGAGGAGCTGGTGCCGCACAAGACCTTCAAGGGCAACCACCCCACCACCACCATCCTGGCCCGCGAGCTGACCCCGTCGGTCCTCGGCCAGCTCATCGCCCTCTACGAGCACAAGGTGTTCGTCCAGGGCGCGATCTGGAACATCGACTCCTTCGACCAGTGGGGCGTCGAGCTCGGCAAGGTGCTGGCCAAGCGCGTAGAACCCGCGCTCACCGAGGGCGCCGACGTACCCGGCCTGGACGCGTCCACCCAGGCCCTGGTCGCCAAGTACCGGGAGCTGCGCGGGCGTTGAGCCCACCGGAAGAGCTGAAGCCCCCGTGCGACCGGAGGCCGTACGGGGGCTTCAGCGGGATGCCGGTGCCGGGTGTATCAGGGCGAAGCCGGCGGATACAGCGACCTCGGCAGCCGGGAAGCCGCCGCCGAGTCCAGCAGCCACAGGGTGCGCTGCCTGCCGTACGCGCCCGCCGCCGGGGCCTGCACCTCGCCCGCGCCCGACAGGGCGATGGCCGCGGCCTGCGCCTTGTCCTCGCCGGCCGCCAGCAGCCACACCTCACGGGCCGCCCGGATCGCCGGGAGGGTGAGGGTGACCCGGGTCGGCGGGGGCTTGGGGGCGCCGTGGACGCCGACCACCGTGCGCTCGGTCTCGCGTACGGCCGGCAGCTCCGGGAAGAGCGAGGCAACGTGGGTGTCCGGGCCGACGCCCAGCATCAGGACGTCGAAGGTGGGCACCGAGCCGTGGTTCTCGGGGCCCGCGGCCAGCGCCAGCTCCTCCGCGTAGGCGGCCGCGGCCGCTTCCGCGTCGGCGCCGTGGGGACCGTCCGACGCGGGCATGGCATGCACACGCTTCGGGTCCAGCGGTACGGAGTCCAGCAGGGCCTCCCGGGCCTGCGTGACATTGCGCTCCGGATCGCCCTCGGGCAGGAACCGCTCGTCCCCCCACCACAGGTCGAGGCGGCCCCAGTCGATGGCGTCCCGGGCGGGCGCGGCCGCCAGTGCGGCGAGCAGGCCGTTGCCGTTGCGGCCGCCGGTGAGCACGACCGAGGCGTAGCCGCGCGAGGCCTGCGCGTCCACGATCTTCGTGATCAGGCGGGCCGCGGCGGCCTGGGCCATCAACTCCTTGTCGCGGTGGACGACCAGTTGGGGAGTGCTCACTGCGGATCCGCTTTCCTGACCGGGGGCATCTGTGCCGGCGTGGGCCGGTCGGTGTCGCCGTTGCCCGCCGACGTGCTGGACGTCAGGCCGGGGGCCTCCGGGTCCGGTACCGCGCGGACCGGGAGCGGGACGGACGGTGTGGGCTGGGCGATCGCCTCGACCCTCTCCATGGCCGACTGGAGCCC
Organism: Streptomyces sp. JLBG701; assembly: GCF_058544905.1. NCBI lineage: Bacteria > Bacillati > Actinomycetota > Actinomycetes > Kitasatosporales > Streptomycetaceae > Streptomyces > Streptomyces sp. JLBG701. The sequence goes on along the minus strand of NZ_CM178588.1, from coordinate 2,877,743 downwards.
GCCCAGCCGGTCCACGCCGAACCGCAGGGCGGACGCGTAGGTGTCGTCCGGGTCGAGCCTGCGCAGCTCCTCCGCGAGCAGTTCGGAGGTCTCGCGGCGCTTGAGCGCCACCGCGCGGTCGGGCTGGCCGGGCAGCGCCAGCGTGGCCATGCGGCCGTCCGACCGGTGCAGCGTGATGGGGCCGGCGGTCGTCTCCAGGCGTACCTGGGTCAGGCCGGGACCGGCGGAGACCGCGCGCCGGACGTGCACATGGAGGCGGTCGGCGAGCCACATGGCGAGCAGTTCGACGCTCGGGTTGGACTCCTCGCCCGCCACTTCGGCGGAGACGATCTCGGCGTCGATCTGGTCGAGTGCGGCCGCCAGCATCGAGCGCCACGGGGTGATCCGGGCCCAGGCCAGGTCGGTGTCGCCCGGCTCGTAGCTCTCGGCGCGGGACCGTAGTTCGTCGACGGGCTTCTCCGCCGCGAAGCTGTCGGTGACCCGGCGCTGGCTCAGGGCGCCCAGCGGGTCGCTCGCCGTGTCGCGCGGGGCGTCCACCGACCACCAGACGACGACCGGCGCGTCCGGCAGCAGCAGCGGCAGCACCACGGACTGGGCGTGGTCGGAGACCTCGCCGTACAGCCGGAGTATGACCGTCTCGCCGCTACCGGCGTCCGCGCCCACCCGGACCTCGGCGTCGAGGCGGGACTGGGTGCGGCCCCGGGGCGAGCGGGAGACGCGCTTGATGACCACGAGCGTGCGCGAGGGGTGCTCGTGCGACGCGTCGTTGGCGGCCTTGAGTGCGTCGTAGGCGTTCTCCTCGTCCGTCACGACGACGAGGGTGAGGACCATGCCGACGGCGGGGGTGCCGATGGCGCGGCGGCCCTTGACGAGCGCCTTGTTGATCTTGCTGGCCGTGGTGTCGGTCAGGTCTATCTTCATGGCCTGCGCCAGCTCCGTCCGTCTCGTGCGAGCATCTCGTCCGCCTCCACGGGGCCCCAGGTGCCCGACTGGTACTGCGCGGGCTTGCCGTGCTTGTCCCAGTACTGCTCGATCGGGTCGAGGATCTGCCAGGACAGCTCGACCTCCTCGGTGCGCGGGAAGAGGTTCGAGTCGCCGAGCAGGACGTCGAGGATCAGCCGCTCGTAAGCCTCGGGGCTGGACTCCGTGAACGACTCGCCGTAGGCGAAGTCCATGGACACGTCCCGGATCTCCATCGAGGTGCCGGGCACCTTGGAGCCGAAGCGGACGGTGATGCCCTCGTCGGGCTGGACGCGGATGACGATCGCGTTCTGGCCCAGCTCCTCCGTCGCCGTGTGGTCGAAGGGAGAGTGCGGGGCGCGCTGGAAGACGACCGCGATCTCGGTGACGCGGCGGCCCAGACGCTTGCCGGTGCGCAGGTAGAAGGGGACGCCCGCCCAGCGGCGGTTGTCGACCTCCAGCTTGATCGCGGCGTACGTGTCGGTCTTCGACTTGGGGTCGATGCCCTCCTCCTGGAGGTACCCGACCGCCTTCTCGCCGCCCTGCCAGCCGGCCGCGTACTGCCCGCGGACCGTGTCCGCGCCCAGGTCCTTCGGCAGCTTGACCGCACCGAGCACCTTGGTCTTCTCGGCGGCGAGCGCGTCCGCGTCGAAGGAGGCGGGCTCCTCCATGGCAGTCAGAGCCATCAGCTGGAGGAGGTGGTTCTGGATGACGTCACGGGCGGCGCCGATGCCGTCGTAGTAGCCGGCCCGGCCGCCGATGCCGATGTCCTCGGCCATCGTGATCTGTACGTGGTCCACGAACGACCGGTTCCAGATCGGCTCGAACATCTGGTTGGCGAAGCGCAGCGCCAGGATGTTCTGGACCGTCTCCTTGCCCAGATAGTGGTCGATGCGGAAGACCTGGTCCGGGGCGAAGACCTCCTCGACCGTCGAGTTGAGCTCCTCGGCCGACTCGAGGTCGTGGCCGAAGGGCTTCTCGATGACCGCGCGCCGCCAGGATCCGCCGTCCTGGTCCGCCAGACCGTGCTTCTTCAGCTGCTTGATGACCACCGGGAAGGCGGACGGCGGCACGGAGAGGTAGAAGGCGAAGTTGCCGCCCGTCCCCTGCGCCTTGTCCAGCTCCTGGATGGTGGAGCGCAGCCGCTCGAAGGAGTCGTCGTCGTCGAAGGTGCCCTGGACGAAGCGCATCCCCTGGATGAGCTGCTGCCAGACCTCCTCGCGGAACGGCGTACGGGCGTGTTCCTTGACGGCGTCGTGGACCTCCTGGGCGAAGTCCTCGTTCTGCCACTCGCGGCGGGCGAAGCCGACGAGTGAGAAGCCCGGGGGCAGCAGCCCGCGGTTGGCGAGGTCGTAAACAGCGGGCATCAGCTTTTTACGGGACAAATCGCCTGTGACACCGAAGATGACCAGGCCCGACGGCCCCGCGATACGCGGGAGCCGTCGGTCGGCGGGGTCACGAAGCGGATTCGCTCCGGAACCGGACAGAGGAGCCAAGGTCTCAGCCCTCCGAAGGGGCGAGGCGCTCGAGTTCCGCCTCGGTCGACTTGAGCAGGTCGTTCCAGGACGCCTCGAACTTCTCGACGCCCTCGTCTTCCAGGAGCTGCACCACGTCGTCGTACGAGATCCCGAGCGCCTCGACGGCGTCGAGGTCGGCGCGGGCCTGCTCGTACGTGCCGGCGATGGTGTTGCCGATGATCTGACCGTGGTCCTCGGTGGCGAAGAGGGTGGCCTCCGGCATGGTGTTCACCGTGTTCGGCGCGACCAGGTCGTCGACGTACAGGGTGTCCTTGTACGCCTTGTCCTTGACGCCCGTCGAGGCCCACAGCGGGCGCTGCTTGTTGGCCTGCGCCTTGTCGAGGGCCGCCCAGCGGTCGGTCGAGAAGACCTCCTCGTACGCCTGGTAGGCGAGCCGCGCGTTGGCGAGGCCGGCCTTGCCACGGGCGGCCTTGGCGGCGTCCGTGCCGAGCGCGTCGATCCGCTTGTCGATCTCGGTGTCCACGCGGGACACGAAGAAGGAGGCGACGGAGTGGATCTTCGAGAGGTCGAGACCCTTCTCGCGCGCCTTCTCCAGACCCGCGAGGTAGGCGTCCATGACCTCGCGGTAGCGCTCCAGGGAGAAGATCAGCGTGACGTTGACGCTGATGCCGAGGCCGATGACCTCGGTGATCGCCGGGAGGCCCGCCTTGGTGGCCGGGATCTTGATGAGCGTGTTGGGACGGTCCACCAGCCAGGCCAGCTGCTTGGCCTCGGCGATGGTCGCCCGGGTGTTGTGCGCCAGACGCGGGTCGACCTCGATCGACACCCGGCCGTCCTGGCCCTGCGTGGCGTCGTAGACCGGGCGCAGGATGTCGGCGGCGTCGCGGACGTCCGCCGTGGTGATCATGCGGAGGGCTTCTTCGACGGTGACCTTGCGGGCGGCGAGGTCGGCCACCTGCGGCTCGTAACCGTCGCCGCTGCTGATCGCCTTCTGGAAGATCGACGGGTTGGTGGTGACGCCCACGACGTGCTGCTGGTCGATCAGTTCGGCGAGGTTGCCGGACGTGATCCGCTGGCGCGACAGGTCGTCCAGCCAGATCGCGACGCCTTCCTCGGAGAGGCGCTTGAGTGCGTCTGTCATGGAAATTGCATCTCCTACGTGTCGTATATCAGCGTCAGCGCTGGGCGGCGGCGATGGATTCCCGCGCCTTGGCGGCCACATTCTCGGCAGTGAAGCCGAACTCCTGGAAGAGCACCTTGCCGTCGGCGGAAGCACCGAAGTGCTCCAGGGAAACGATGCGACCCGCGTCCCCGACGAAGCGGTGCCACGTCAGACCGATACCGGCCTCGACCGCGACACGCGCCTTGACGGACGGGGGCAGAACGCTGTCCCGGTACCCCTGCTCCTGCTCGTCGAACCACTCCACGGACGGCATCGACACGACGCGCGTCGGAACGCCGTCGGCCTCCAGCTGCTCGCGCGCCCCGACGGCCACGTGGACCTCGGAACCGGTCGCGATGAGGATCACCTCGGGCGTGCCCGTGGAGGCCTCGAACAGGATGTAACCGCCCTTGGCGGCATCCTCGTTGGCCTCGTACGTGGGCACACCCTGACGGGTGAGCGCCAGACCGTGCGGGGCACCCTTGCCGAAGACCTTCGTCCAGCGCTTGAGGATCTCGCGCCAGGCGATGGTGGTCTCGTTGGCGTCCGCCGGGCGGACCACGTTCAGACCGGGGATCGCGCGCAGCGAGGCCAGGTGCTCGACCGGCTGGTGCGTGGGGCCGTCCTCGCCGAGACCGATCGAGTCGTGCGTCCACACGTACGTCACCGGCACGTGCATCAGAGCCGAAAGCCGCACCGCGTTGCGCATGTAGTCGGAGAAGACGAGGAACGTACCGCCGTAGACACGGGTGTTGCCGTGCAGGGCGATGCCGTTCATCTCCGCGGCCATGGAGTGCTCGCGGATACCGAAGTGGATGGTGCGGCCGTACGGGTTCGCCTCGGGCAGCGGGTTGTCCGCGGGGAGGAACGAACTCGTCTTGTCGATCGTCGTGTTGTTGGAGCCGGCCAGGTCGGCCGAGCCGCCCCACAGCTCCGGGATGACCGCACCCAGCGCCTGGAGCACCTTGCCGGACGCGGCGCGCGTGGCGACGCCCTTGCCCGTCTCGAAGACCGGGAGCTTCTCCTCCCAGCCCTTGGGCAGCTCGCCCGCGGCGATGCGGTCGAACTCGGCGGCGCGCTCGGCGTTGTTGTTGCGCCACTCCTGGAAGGACTTCTCCCACTCGGCCTTGGCCTGACGGCCGCGATCCAGCGCCGCGCGCGTGTGGTTGAGGACCTCGTCCGAGACCTCGAAGGACTTCTCCGGGTCGAAGCCGAGGACGCGCTTGGTGGCCGCGACCTCGTCGTCGCCGAGCGCCGAGCCGTGCGCGGCCTCGGTGTTCTGCGCGTTCGGGGCCGGCCAGGCGATGATCGAGCGCATCGCGATGAAGGACGGCTTGTCCGTCACCAGCTTCGCGGCCTCGATGGCGTTGTAGATGGCGTGCGGGTCGAGGTCGCCGTCCGGCTTCGGGGCGACACGCTGGACATGCCAGCCGTACGCCTCGTAGCGCTTGACGGTGTCCTCGGAGACGGCCGTCTCGGTGTCGCCCTCGATCGAGATGTGGTTGTCGTCCCACAGCAGGATCAGGTTGCCGAGCTCCTGGTGACCGGCCATCGAGGACGCCTCGGCGGAGATGCCCTCCTGGAGGCAGCCGTCACCGGCGATCGCGTAGATGAAGTGGTCGAAGGGCGACTCGCCCTGCGGGGCCTCGGGGTCGAACAGACCGCGCTCGTAGCGGGCGGCCATCGCCATGCCCACGGCGTTGGCGACACCCTGGCCCAGCGGGCCGGTGGTGGTCTCCACACCGGTGGTGTGCCCGTACTCGGGGTGACCCGGGGTCTTGGAACCCCATGTCCGGAAAGCCTTCAGGTCGTCCAGCTCAAGGCCGAAACCAGCCAGGTAGAGCTGCGTGTAGAGGGTCAGGGACGAGTGGCCCGCGGACAGCACGAAACGGTCGCGCCCGACCCAGTCGGCGTCCGCCGGGTCGTGCCGCATCACCTTCTGGAAGAGGGTGTACGCGGCGGGGGCCAGGCTCATCGCCGTACCGGGATGGCCGTTGCCGACCTTTTGTACGGCGTCGGCGGCCAGGACGCGGGCGGTGTCAACGGCCCGCTGGTCCAACTCGGTCCACTCGAGGTCTGTGGTGGTCGGCTTGGTGCTCACCCTGGGTCAGGGCTCCTCTCCACATGTCACGCATGTCGAATGCCGGTGCACTGGGCGCCCCGGCCGTTGTCGAGCCTACCCCCGTGAGTACGTGCGTTTTTTCGACTCATTCCAGACTGCCGGGAGTCCGGGGGATCCGCCTCCCGGCTGGTCGGATCACGTTCGGCAAGTGAATACGGAGGCGCTCGTCCGAGTGCTCAACAGAGTGCCGTCGAGCTCTTCCGGAGGCGCCGCCCAACACGACCCCACCCCCGCGAATATCCGGGTCTGGGCAACGTCTACAGTGGCGTGGTACGCGCGAGCCTTTACCCGGACTTCACATGGGGAGGCTTGCTGGGATGTCTCTGTCAGGGGTGTGCGTGACGGCCGTTGAATCCCGTCCAGCGGGGATTATCGGGACGAGCCAGAGCCCGAGCCACCGGCCGATCGGGGCCCGTGTCAAGGCGTTCGTGGCGCTGACCAAGCCGCGGATCATCGAGCTGCTGCTCATCACCACCGTTCCGGTGATGTTCCTGGCGGAGCAGGGTGTGCCGGACCTCCGGCTGGTCCTCCTCACCTGCGTCGGCGGCTACCTCTCCGCGGGCGGCGCCAACGCCCTCAACATGTACATCGACCGCGACATCGACGCGCTCATGGACCGCACCTCACAGCGCCCCCTGGTCACCGGCATGGTCAGCCCGCGCGAATGCCTCGCCTTCGGCAGCGCCCTCGCGGTCGTCTCGACGCTCCTGTTCGGCCTGACCGTCAACTGGCTGTCGGCCTGGCTGTCCCTCGGCGCACTCCTCTTCTACGTGGTCGTCTACACGGTGATCCTCAAGCGCCGTACCTCGCAGAACATCGTGTGGGGCGGCATCGCCGGCTGCATGCCGGTCCTGATCGGCTGGTCCGCGGTCACGGGCTCCCTCTCCTGGGCGCCGGTCATCCTCTTCCTCGTCATCTTCTTCTGGACGCCGCCGCACTACTGGCCGCTGTCCATGAAGGTGCGGGAGGACTACGCGCGCGTGGGCGTCCCGATGCTGCCGGTCATCGCCTCCAACAAGGTCGTCGCCAAGCAGATCGTCATCTACAGCTGGGTGATGGTCGCGGTCTCCCTCCTGCTGACGCCCCTCGGCTACACGGGCTGGTTCTACACGGCGGTCGCCCTGGCGGCGGGCGGCTGGTGGCTGTGGGAGGCACACGCGCTGCAGAATCGCGCACGGGGCGAGGTGACCGGCGTGAAGCTCAAGGAGATGCGCCTGTTCCACTGGTCCATCACCTACGTCTCGCTGCTGTTCGTGGCGGTGGCGGTGGACCCCTTCCTCCGCTAGCACTTCGTACGTCTCGTATACGTCGTCTGCGGGCGGGGTGCGTGGTCAAGGCCACGCACCCCGCCCGTCGCCGTTTGATCTACCCATCGGTAGCATCCTGACCATGGCAGACACGCAGCAGGTTGACGCGAAGGCCGAGCGCAAGGTGACCCGGCTCGCCAAGCAGATCAACGCCTTCTCCAAGGCGCACGGCGGGGCCGAGGGCCAGATCGCGTACATCGGCGAGCGGGGCGCCCGCATCGTCCTCGTCGGCGAGGACGGCGGCTGGGGCGATCTGGTCGCCCCCACGATGGCGATCGCCGAGCAGGCGGTGGCGAAGTCCGGGATCACGGTCCACGAGGACTTCGACGGCGAGTTCGCGGCCAAGGTGAAGACGAGCGAGTACGAGTGGAAGCGCATGGCCGGCATCCAGATCGGCGGCTGAGAAGCGAACCTCGGGGGCGACGGCTGACAGCCGTCGGTCATTCACACAGGGTGTGCGTGACCAACACCTGATCCCCGTTTCACCCGTTAGGCCCTGAGAAAGGACAAGGGCCAGCCACGGGAGTCCGGATGATCGAAACGCCGTCCCTCGTGGACCAGTACTGCCACGGCGTACTGAGAACAGAGCTGGGCCTCGGTACCTTCGAGGCCCAGCTGGCCCGCACCGAGGGCCCGCCCGCGCCCGGAACGACTCTGTTCGACACCCAGACGGGCTTCGCCGTACGCCGTTGGTGCCCCCCTCTCCTCGGCCTTGAGCCGCACTCCCCGCCCGCCCGTTATCTCGCGCGCCGCCGTGAACTCGGCGTACTGGAGGCGGGCCGCAGACTGCTGCGCGGCAGTGGCATCACGACGTATCTCGTCGACACAGGTCTGCCGGGCGACCTCACCGGACCGACCGAGATGGCCTCCGCCGGGGACGCCGACGCACGCGAGATCGTGCGTCTGGAGCTGCTGGCCGAACAGGTCGCCGACACCTCCGGGACGGTCGAGTCGTTTCTCGCCAATCTCGCCGAGTCGGTGCACGGGGCCGCCGCGAGCGCCGTCGCCTTCACCTCGGTGGCGGGCGTACGGCACGGGCTCGCGCTGGCACCGGAGCCGCCCGGGCCGGGTGAGGTACGCGGCGCGGCGGGCCGCTGGCTGGCCGGACGCGGGGTCGGCGGAACCCTGAGCGACCCGGTGCTGCTGCGCCATCTGCTGTGGATCGCGGTCGCCTCCGGGCTGCCCCTCCAGCTCCACGCCGGGCTCGGCGAACCGGGCCTGCGCATCGACCGTACCGACCCGGTCCTGCTCACGGACTTCGTCCGGGCGACGGCGGGCCTGGGCACGGACCTGGTCCTTCTCCACGGCTACCCCTACCACCGCCATGCCGCCCACCTCGCCGGCGTCTTCCCGCACGTCTACGCCGACTCGGGCGCCGCCCTCGTCCGCACCGGCGCCCGCGCCGCGACGATCCTCGCGGAGATCCTGGAGCTGGCCCCCTTCGGCAAGATCCTCTTCTCCAGCGGGGCCCACGGCCTGCCCGAGCTGCACGTCGTGGGCGCGCGGCTGTTCCGCGAGGCGCTGGGGCGCGTGCTGGGCAACTGGGTCGCCGAGGGGGCGTGGTCGCTGGCGGACGCGCAGCGGGTGGCTGGGCTGATCGCGGCGGGGACCGCGCGGAGGGTGTACGGGCTGGATGAGTGAGCCGGGGTCAGGCCTTGGTCAGCGTGGCCTCGGCCGAAAGACCGGGCACGTCGGCCGGCACGTCGGGCCGCTCCCGCAGCGCCAGCAGCACCCGCAGCACCGCGATCCACACCAGCCCCGAGCCGAGCATGTGGAGGCCGACCAGGGCTTCGGGAAGGTCCGTGAAGTACTGGACGTAGCCGATGACGCCCTGGGCCATGAGGATCAGGAAGAGGTCGCGGGCGCGGGACAGCGGGCCCTTGGGGGCGTCGACCGCCTTGAGGACGAACCACAGGGCGAAGGTCAGCGTGACCACGATCCAGGCGAGTACGGCGTGCAGCTTGCTGATGGTCTCCCAGTCCAGCGGCATGCGCTCGACCTCGCTGGAGTCGCCCGCGTGCGGGCCGGAGCCGGTCACCACCGTGCCGACCGCGATCAGCAGCACCGAGGCCGCGACCAGGAACCACACCAACTGCTGCACGGCCTTGCCGACCAGCGGACGCGGAGCTCCGTCGCCCTCCCGGGTGCGCTGCCACATCACCGTGGCGACCGCGATCAGGGCCGAGGAGAGCAGGAAGTGCGCGGCGACCGTGTACGGGTTGAGGCCCACGAGGACCACGACGCCGCCGAGTACCGCGTTGCTCATCACGACCCAGAACTGCGCCCAGCCCAGCCGGGTGAGGGCGCGCCGGTACGGCTTCTCGGAGCGCGCCGCGATGATCGCCCAGCCGACGGCGGCGCACAGCACGTACGTCAGCATGCGGTTGCCGAACTCGATCACCCCGTGCACGCCCATGGCGCTGGTGGTGGTGAGCGAGTCGTCGGTGCACTTGGGCCAGGTCGGGCAGCCGAGTCCGGACCCGGTCAGCCGCACCGCACCGCCGGTGACCACGATGACCACCGACATGACGAGCGCGGCGAGAGCCGCCCGCTGGACCGTCCGAGGAGTCGGCGTCCAACGTGCGGCGATGAAGGCGAGCGGGTTGCGCACGGCGGCTACGGCGTCGGCGGGGGTCACGTTTGGCACGGGGACCATCGTAGGGGGCCGCTTGTGCACGCTTTCACGAGGGGTCGGCACCCCTGGACCCGCTCCCGCTCACTCCCAGCGGAAGAACTTCCCGGCAGCCCCCAGCCCCACGACCGCCCACACAGCCAGGATCCCCAGGTCGCCCCACGGCATCCCGGCCCCCTGCTGCAACACATCCCGCAGCCCGTCCGACAGCGCCGAGACAGGCAGCAGCCCGAGTACGTCCTGGGCGCCCGCCGGGAACTTGTCCAGCGGGACGATCACGCCGCCGCCGACCAGGAGCAGCAGGAAGACGAGGTTCGCGGCGGCAAGGGTCGCCTCCGCTTTCAGGGTGCCGGCCATCAGCAGGCCGAGGCCCGAGAAGGCGGCTGTGCCCAGGACGAGCAGCAGGACGACGGCCAGGGGGTTGCCGTGCGGTGACCAGCCCATCGCGAAGGCGATCGCCGTCACCAGGAGGACCTGGAGGATCTCCGTGACCAGGACCGACGCCGTCTTCGCGGTCATCAGGCCCCAGCGGGGGAGCGGGGAGGAGGCGAGGCGCTTGAGGACTCCGTAGCGGCGCTCGAAGCCCGTCGCGATCGCCTGGCCCGTGAACGCCGTCGACATCACCGCGAGCGCGAGGACGCCGGGGGCGAGGAAGTCGACGGCCTTGCCGGCGCCGGTGTCGACGATGTCGACCGAGCCGAAGAGGAGCAGGAGCAGGGTGGGGATCACCACCGTCAGGAGGAGCTGTTCGCCGTTGCGCAGCAGCATCTTCGTCTCCAGGACCGCCTGCGCCGCGATCATGCGGGGAAGCGGGGCGGCGCCGGGGTGCGGGGTGTACGTCCCCGTGGTGACGGTCGTCATGAGCGCAGCTCCTTGCCGGTCAGCTCCAGGAAGACATCCTCCAGCGTGTGCCGTTCCACCGAGATCCGGTCCGGCATCACCCCGTGCTGCGCGCACCACGACGTGACCGTCGCGAGCAGCTGCGGGTCGACCTTGCCGCCCACCCGGTAGGAGCCCGGGGTCAGTTCGGCCGCCGTGCAGTCCGCCGGGAGGGCCTTCAGCAGGGAGCCCACGTCCAGACCCGGGCGGCCCGTGAAGCGCAGGGTGTTCTCGGCGCCGCCACGGCACAGCTGTTCGGGGGAGCCGTGGGCGATGACCTGGCCGGCGTCGATGATGGCGACGTCGTCGGCGAGTTGTTCGGCCTCGTCCATGTAGTGGGTGGTCAGGATGACCGAGACGCCGTCCGTGCGCAGGTCGCGGACCAGGTCCCAGGTGGCGTGACGGGCCTGCGGGTCGAGACCGGCGGTCGGCTCGTCCAGGAAGACCAGCTCGGGGCGGCCGACGACGGCCATCGCCAGCGCGAGCCGCTGCTGCTGGCCTCCCGACAGCCTGCGGTACGTGGTCCGGCCGCAACTGCCGAGGCCCAGGCGCTCTATGAGCCCGTCGACGTCCAGTGGGTGCGCGTGCAGCTTGGCCACATGGCGCAGCATCTCGTCCGCTCGCGCGCCCGAGTAGACGCCGCCGGACTGGAGCATCACGCCGATTCTGGGGCGCAGTGCGGCCGACTGTCTGACCGGGTCGAGGCCCAGGACGCGCACCGTGCCGGAGTCCGGCTTCCGGTACCCCTCGCAGGTCTCGACCGTGGTCGTCTTGCCCGCTCCGTTGGGTCCCAGTACGGCGGTGACACCCGCTTCGGCCACCAGGTCGAGGCCGTTCACCGCGGTCTTCGTGCCGTACCGCTTCACCAGGGCCTGGACCTGGACCACGGGCTGACTTCGCATGGGCACAGAGTCTAGGTACGCGATCGCCGTCTCAGACGGGCGGGTGCAGAAACTCCTCTTCACGGGGGCGATGAACCGCCAACCACCGCTCGGCGTACGCCACCGCGTCCGCCACCGGGAACAGCCGCACGTCCGCCGCGCCCACCTTTCCCCGTACGACGGGACGGTCCCGTTCGAAGTCGTGGCCCAGCTCGTCGAAGCGATCCGACGAGATCGACACCTCGGTCACCTCCTCCCACCCGGCGGCCGGGCCGGGGCGGCCCACCTCGACGAGCGGCGCAGGTATCCGGTACTCGGCCAGGTGGAAGCTGGTGCACGCGTCGTAGCCCGCGCCGAGCAGCAGCACGCGCGCGTGGAGGGACTCCAGGCGTGCCAGGGGGCTGTGCTCGCCGAGTCGGCAGTCGGGGGCGTGGCCCTCGACGATCTTCGCCGCGCGCGGTCCGAGCGCCGCGAACGAGGTCTGGGGGTGCGCGCTGCGCAGGGCGCCCGGCCAGTTCCGTACGGTCTCCGGGATCACGCCCACCCCGCGCGAGGGCGTGACGAGGGGGTCGTAGGCGGGCATGGCGGCCCGGATGGGCTCCCACCAGGACTTGGGCACGGGCGGGTTGCCCCACAGGGCCGGGTCCGAGAGGTCGCCGGACTGGGTGGGGACCACCAGGGTGCCGTCCGGGCCGAGTGCGTCCAGCAATCCCTGGACGACCGCGACGGCGCCTCCGCAGACCCAGCCGAGGGAGCTCAGGGAGGAGTGCGCGAGGAGGGTTTCACCGGGTTCGACCCCTAGTGCGCGCAGCTGTGCGGCGACTGTGCCTCGGGTGACAAGTGGGCCGGTCGGAGGGGGTGTGGACATGGTTCGGGAGTGTCCCGGAAGGGGTCCGGCCGTGCCACCGGTTTGATCGATCAGTGATCGTTTTCGCAGGTCAGATTAGGTAAACCTAAGTGACGCAGGGCACCGTCCAGCGGCCGGACGTGGGTTGCCTGCCTCTGAGGAATTACGCAACAATGGCGTTGTGAAAAACGTTGGCGAGGCTCCGCAGGAGGAACTCGCGACCGGGGAGCGGTCCACCCGCAACCGTGTCGCGCGCTCCATCCTGGACCACGGCCCGTCGACCGTGGCCGACCTCGCGGGCCGGCTGGGGCTGACCCAGGCCGCCGTACGCCGTCATCTCGACGCGCTCGTCGCCGACGATGTCGTGGAAGCACGTGAGCAGCGGGTCTACGGAGCGCGTACGCGCGGCCGTCCCGCCAAGGTGTTCGCCCTGACCGACTGTGGCCGGGACGCCTTCGACCAGTCCTACGACAAGCTCGCCGCGGACGCCCTGCGCTGGATCGCGCAGCGTGAGGGCGGGGACGAGGCGCTCGTCGCCTTCGCCCGCTCCCGGATGGCTACCCAGGCCGCCTCGTACCGCAAGGCCATCGAGGCCGCGACCCCCGAGGAGCGGACAGAAGCGCTGGCCAAGGCCCTGAGCGTGGACGGGTACGCTGCTACGGCGCGTAGCGCACCGGTCGGTGAGCAGCTCTGCCAGCACCACTGCCCGGTCGCCCATGTCGCCGAACAGTTCCCGCAGCTCTGCGAGGCGGAGACCGAGTTCTTCTCCCAGCTGCTCGGCACCCATGTCCAGCGACTGGCCACCATCGCCCACGGCGACGGTGTGTGCACCACGTTCATCCCAAAGATTTCCCACGCCACCCATAACGCATCATCTGCAAGCACCGCCGGGAGGAACCCCGCATGACGCTCCCCATCGAGGAGACTGCCCACCCCGAGCTCGAGGGGCTGGGCAACTACGAATACGGCTGGGCCGACTCCGACGTGGCCGGTGCCTCTGCGAAGCGCGGCATCAACGAGGACGTCGTCCGGGACATCTCCGCGAAGAAGAGCGAGCCGGAGTGGATGACCAAGCTCCGCCTCAAGGGCCTGCGCCTCTTCGACAAGAAGCCCATGCCGAACTGGGGCTCGGACCTCTCCGGCATCGACTTCGACAACATCAAGTACTTCGTGCGCTCCACGGAGAAGCAGGCGGAGTCCTGGGAGGACCTGCCCGAGGACATCAAGAACACGTACGACAAGCTCGGCATCCCCGAGGCGGAGAAGCAGCGCCTCGTCGCCGGTGTCGCGGCCCAGTACGAGTCCGAGGTCGTCTACCACCAGATCCGCGAGGACCTGGAGGAGCAGGGCGTCATCTTCCTCGACACCGACACCGCGCTGAAGGAGCACCCGGAGCTCTTCAAGGAGTACTTCGGCACCGTCATCCCGGTCGGTGACAACAAGTTCGCCTCGCTGAACACCGCCGTGTGGTCGGGCGGCTCCTTCATCTACGTGCCCAAGGGCGTGCAGGTCGAGATCCCGCTCCAGGCCTACTTCCGTATCAACACGGAGAACATGGGCCAGTTCGAGCGGACCCTGATCATCGTCGACGAGGGTGCCTACGTGCACTACGTCGAGGGTTGTACGGCCCCGATCTACAAGTCGGACTCGCTGCACAGCGCCGTGGTCGAGATCATCGTCAAGAAGAACGCCCGCTGCCGTTACACGACCATCCAGAACTGGTCGAACAACGTCTACAACCTGGTCACCAAGCGCGCCGTGGCGTACGAGGGCGCGACCATGGAGTGGATCGACGGCAACATCGGCTCCAAGGTGACGATGAAGTACCCGGCCGTCTACCTCATGGGTGAGCACGCCAAGGGCGAGACCCTCTCCATCGCCTTCGCGGGCGAGGGGCAGCACCAGGACGCCGGCTCCAAGATGGTCCACATGGCGCCGAACACCTCCTCCAACATCGTCTCCAAGTCGGTGGCGCGCGGTGGCGGCCGCACCTCCTACCGCGGTCTCGTCGAGATCGGCGAGGGCGCCCACGGCTCCAAGTCCAACGTGCTGTGCGACGCGCTGCTGGTGGACACCATCTCCCGCTCCGACACGTACCCCTACGTCGACGTCCGCGAGGACGACGTGTCCATGGGTCACGAGGCGACCGTCTCCAAGGTCTCCGACGACCAGCTCTTCTACCTGATGAGCCGTGGTCTGAGTGAGTTCGAGGCGATGGCGATGATCGTGCGCGGCTTCGTCGAGCCGATCGCCAAGGAGCTTCCCATGGAGTACGCACTTGAGCTCAACCGGCTGATCGAGCTGCAGATGGAAGGTGCGGTCGGCTAAGACCGCCCCCGGTAAGCAGCAAGCGAAATCTGACGCAGGAAAGAGAGCAGACCGACAGCCATGGCTGAGGCTCAGAACATCCCGGTGGGCAGCACGACCGCCGGCCAGATCGCGGTGGCCGCCGAGTCGACCGTCGCCACGCGCATGAGCGCGCCCCCGTCCTTCGACGTGGCGGACTTTCCCGTCCCCCACGGCCGCGAGGAGGAGTGGCGGTTCACCCCGCTGGAGCGCCTGCGCGGGCTGCACGACGGCACCGCGGTCGCCACCGGCGAGGGCGTGAAGGTCGACGTCCAGGCCCCCGAGGGCGTCTTGCTCGAGACCGTCGACCGTGACGACCCGCGCCTCGGCAAGGCCGGCACCCCCGTGGACCGCGTCGCCGCCCAGGCGTACTCGGCGTTCGAGAAGGCCGGCGTGGTCACCGTCCCCAAGGAGATGGTGCTCACCGAGCCGATCCGCATCACCGTGCACGGCGAGGGCGGTGTCGCCTACGGCCACCAGGTCGTCGAGCTGGGCGCCTTCGCCGAGGCCGTCGTCGTCATCGACCACACCGGTGACGCCGTGGTGGCAGCCAACGTCGACTACATCCTGGGCGACGGCGCCAAGCTCACCGTCGTCTCCGTCCAGGACTGGGACGACAAGGCCGTGCACGTCGGCCAGCACAACGCGCTGATCGGCCGCGACGCCACCTTCAAGTCCTTCGTCGTCACCTTCGGCGGCGACCTCGTACGCCTGCACCCCCGCGTCGCCTACGCCGGCCCCGGCGGCGAGGCCGAGCTCTTCGGCCTGTACTTCACGGACGCCGGCCAGCACCAGGAGCACCGCCTCCTGGTCGACCACAACACCCCGCACTGCAAGTCGAACGTGGCCTACAAGGGCGCGCTCCAGGGCGAGGGCGCCCACGCGGTGTGGATCGGTGACGTCCTCATCGAGGCCAAGGCCGAGGGCACGGACACGTACGAGATGAACCGCAACCTGGTCCTGACCGACGGCGCCCGGGTCGACTCCGTGCCCAACCTGGAGATCGAGACCGGCGAGATCATCGGCGCCGGGCACGCGAGTGCCACCGGCCGCTTCGACGACGAGCAGCTCTTCTACCTGATGGCCCGCGGCATCCCGGCCGGCGAGGCCCGTCGCCTGGTCGTCCGCGGCTTCTTCGCCGAGCTGGTCCAGCAGATCGGTGTCGACGACATCGAAGAGCGCCTCCTTGTGAAGATCGACGAGGAGCTGGAGGCGTCGGTCTGATGTCGGCCTTTGTACGCGCCTGTGGGCTGAGCGAGCTGGAGGAGGACACCCCGAAGCGGGTGGAACTCGACGGCACGCCGGTCTCGGTCGTCCGTACCGAGGGGGAGGTGTTCGCGATCAACGACATCTGCTCGCACGCGAACGTCTCGCTCTCCGAGGGCGAGGTGGAGGACTGCCAGATCGAGTGCTGGCTGCACGGCTCCAGCTTCGACCTGCGCACCGGCAAGCCGTCCGGCCTTCCCGCGACGCGCCCCGTCCCCGTTTACCCCGTAAAGATCGAAGGGGACGACGTGCTCGTCTCCCTCACCCAGGAGTCCTGAGGAACCCATGGCAACGCTTGAAATCCACGACCTGCACGTCACCGTCGAGGCCGACAACGCCACGAAGGAGATCCTCAAGGGCGTCGACCTGACCGTGAAGCAGGGCGAGACGCACGCCATCATGGGCCCCAACGGCTCCGGCAAGTCGACGCTCGCCTACTCCCTCGCGGGCCACCCCAAGTACACGATCACCGGCGGCACCGTCACCCTCGACGGCGAGAACGTCCTGGAGATGTCCGTCGACGAGCGCGCCCGCGCCGGCCTGTTCCTGGCGATGCAGTACCCGGTGGAGATCCCCGGCGTCTCCGTCTCCAACTTCCTGCGTACGTCCGCCACCGCGATCCGCGGTGAGGCGCCCAAGCTGCGTACCTGGGTGAAGGAGGTCAAGGAGACCATGGAGCGTCTCAACATGGACCCCTCCTTCGCCGAGCGCAACGTCAACGAGGGCTTCTCCGGCGGTGAGAAGAAGCGCCACGAGATCCTCCAGCTGGAGCTCCTCAAGCCGAAGATCGCGATCCTCGACGAGACGGACTCCGGTCTGGACGTCGACGCGCTGCGCATCGTCTCCGAGGGCGTCAACCGAGTGCGCGAGACCGGCGAGGTCGGCACCCTGCTGATCACCCACTACACGCGCATCCTGCGCTACATCAAGCCCGACCACGTCCACGTCTTCTCCGGCGGTCGCATCGTCGAGTCCGGCGGCGCCGAGCTCGCCGACAAGCTGGAGGACGAGGGCTACGAGGCATACACGAAGGGTGGCGCATCCGCGTGACACAGCTGCCGGGCCTCCTCGACACCGAGGCGATCCGCAAGGACTTCCCCATCCTGGACCGCCAGGTCCACGACGGTAAGAAGCTCGTGTACCTGGACAACGCGGCGACCTCGCAGAAGCCGCGCCAGGTGCTCGACGCCCTGAACGAGTACTACGAGCGCTACAACGCCAACGTCCACCGCGGTGTGCATGTGCTCGCCGAGGAGGCCACGGCGCTGTACGAGGGCGCGCGCGACAAGGTCGCCGCGTTCATCAACGCGCCCAGCCGCGACGAGGTGATCTTCACCAAGAACGCCTCCGAGTCGCTCAACCTCGTGGCGAACATGCTGGGCTGGGCCGACGAGCCCTACCGCGTGGACCACGAGACCGAGATCGTCATCACGGAGATGGAGCACCACTCCAACATCGTGCCGTGGCAGCTGCTCTCGCAGCGCACGGGCGCGAAGCTGAAGTGGTTCGGCCTGACCGACGACGGCCGGCTCGACCTCTCCAACATCGACGAGATCATCACCGAGAAGACGAAGATCGTCTCCTTCGTCCTGGTGTCGAACATCCTCGGTACGGTCAACCCCGTCGAGGCGATAGTGCGACGGGCGCAGGAGGTCGGCGCCCTGGTCTGCATCGACGCCTCGCAGGCCGCGCCGCACATGCCGCTGGACGTACAGGCCCTCCAGGCCGACTTCGTGGCCTTCACCGGCCACAAGATGTGCGGTCCGACGGGCATCGGCGTGCTGTGGGGCCGCCAGGAGCTCCTGGAGGACCTGCCCCCGTTCCTGGGCGGCGGCGAGATGATCGAGACGGTGTCGATGCACTCGTCGACGTACGCCCCGGCGCCTCACAAGTTCGAGGCGGGCACCCCGCCGATCGCGCAGGCGGTCGGTCTCGGCGCGGCGATCGACTACCTGAACTCGATCGGCATGGACAAGATCCTCGCCCACGAGCACGCCCTCACCGAGTACGCGGTGAAGAGGCTGCTCGATGTCCCGGGCCTGAAGATCATCGGCCCCACCACGGCCGAGGACCGGGGCGCGGCGATCTCCTTCACGCTCGGCGACATCCACCCGCACGACGTGGGCCAGGTCCTCGACGAGCAGGGCGTCGCGGTCCGGGTCGGACACCACTGCGCTCGGCCGGTCTGCCTGCGGTACGGAATTCCTGCGACCACGCGAGCGTCGTTCTATCTGTACTCCACGCCGGCCGAGATCGACGCACTGGTCGACGGCCTGGAGCACGTACGGAACTTCTTCGGCTGAGGAGCTGGCTGAGTCGTGAAGCTTGATTCGATGTACCAGGAAGTCATCCTGGACCACTACAAGCACCCACACGGGCGGGGCTTGCGGGATGGCGACGCCGAGGTGCACCACGTCAACCCGACGTGCGGCGACGAGATCACCCTGCGCGTGAAGTATGACGGCACGACGATCAGCGACGTCTCGTACGAGGGCCAGGGCTGCTCCATCAGCCAGGCGAGCGCGTCCGTCCTGAACGATCTGCTGGTCGGCAAGGAGCTGTCCGAGGCGCAGAAGATCCAGGAGACCTTCCTGGAGCTGATGCAGTCCAGGGGCCGGATCGAGCCGGACGACGCGATGGAGGAGGTGCTGGAGGACGCGGTCGCGTTCGCCGGTGTCTCCAAGTACCCGGCCCGGGTGAAGTGCGCGCTGCTGAGCTGGATGGCGTGGAAGGACGCGACGGCCCAGGCCCTGGGCTCGGACGCCGCCGAAAGGAAGACGGCATGAGCGAGACCATTGAGATGAAGCCGGCCTCGGAGGACGAGGTCCGCGAGGCGCTGTACGACGTAGTCGACCCGGAGCTGGGCATCGACGTCGTCAATCTGGGTCTGATCTACGGCATCCACATCGACGACGCGAACATCGCGACGATCGACATGACCCTGACGTCCGCGGCCTGCCCGCTCACGGACGTCATCGAGGACCAGGCCAAGTCCGCCACGGACGGCCTCGTCAACGAGCTCCGCATCAACTGGGTCTGGATGCCGCCGTGGGGCCCGGACAAGATCACGGACGATGGCCGTGACCAGCTCAGGGCACTGGGCTTCAACGTCTGACGGTTGGGCAGCGCCCCAAAGGGGCGCGGGGAACTGCGCGACCAGCCACGATGGCGCCGCAGACGACCGACGGCATGTCGCGGCTCTTCCCGCGGAGCGATAAGTGGCCCTCGGCTTCGATGATTCGAGCCGGGGGCCACTGGCGTCTCCCGGCGCCTCAGCTCAGGCCGCTCACCAGACGGAACGCCGAGTCCTGGCGATACAGGTCGCTGTGTTCGTACGACTCAAGGCGGACCACGAAGTTCTTGTGCCGTAGGTAGCGGCCCGGGTAGTTCACCGACTCCAGCATGACCGCGCCGGAGAAGGCCGAGGCGCGGGGGCAGAAGGTCGCGTCCTGCTTGAAGAGGGACGAGCCGTCGTTGCGGTCGGCGCGCAGGACGAAGTTGCGGTGGCGCAGGTAGGTGCCGTCGGCGGTGGCGAAGGAGTAGCAGGTCGACTTGGCCAGGCCCTTGACCAGTTTGAAGGTGGCGTCCTGCCGTGCCGACGCCGAGCTGACCGGGTCGACCTTCACGTAGCCGTCGTCCACCTGCCAGTACCGGGAGGGGTAGTTGACCGACTGGACCGACCGCCAGGTGGTCGTGGGCTTGGGGGTGGTCGGTGAACTGCTCGGCGCCGCCGACGACTTGGACGGCTTCGCCGATGTCGTGGGTGTGGAGCCGGGGTGGGCGGCCGCGCTGGTGCCGGCAGATGAGGTCGGCTTGCCGATCTTGCCTCCGGAGGGAGAGGCCGTCTTCGTCGACGGGGTGGCGAACGAGATCAGGCCCGGTACGGTCGCGTCCGCCGGGGGCGTCGGCGACTGCGTCGAATCCTTGCCTGACGCATCGTCAATCGCCCTGTCCGTTACGACGATTGCCGTCACGCACGCGGCGATGGTGGACAGGGCGAGAGCACCGGCCAGCCAGAGCCGACGGGTGCCCGGGATCCGGGAGTTGTCCGGAGACCAGCCGTCTTCCCACGGTTGCTCCCGTGGCGGCTGGGACTTGCTTTCTGGCATGCGCTGTTCCTCCAGCGGAGCCCATGGTGACCGGCCGTGACATTGACGGCCAAGTGTGTGAACGGTGAAACACTAGTGGGGGTGGAGGGGTCCCAGCAGGCGTTTCGGCGAGCGCTTTCCATGAGATTTCCGGGGTTCCGGGTGGTGTCGGGGGCGTTCGGGGCGCCAGGTGTGCCGTTTGGGACTTCATATCCCTTTCTCAGTGACCTCCCAGGCCCATCTCATCGGCCGACGGCAGCGTGGCGACGTGGCTACCTGTGCACCTGACCCTTCCGTGACCGCGTCCGCGCGGCCTGTGTTCGTCCTCGGCTGTCCCCGCTCCGGGACGACCCTGCTCCAGCTGATGCTGCACGCCCACCCGAGGATCGCGCTGCCGCCGGAGACCCGCTTCGTGCTGCCCGCCTACGAGGGTCGGCTGGGCTTCGGGGATCTGCGGGAGCCGGACAACCGGGCCGGGCTCGCCCAGTGGATCACCGGGCGGCAGGAGACCCGGTTCCACGAGCTCGGCCTGGACGCAGGCGCCGTCGCCGAGCGGATCGCCGGCGGCCCGCCCACCCTGGGCTCCGCACTGGGGATCACGCTCAAGGCGTACGCGGAGAGCCACGGCAAGGTGCGCTGGGGCGACAAGCGGCCCGCGTACGCCCTGCACGTCGAGGAGATCCTGCGGCTCTTCCCCGACGCGCAGTTCGTGCACCTGGTCCGGGACGGACGGGACTGCGTCGCCTCGCTGCTCGGCATGCCCTGGTGGCACCGCGGCTTCCACGAGGCCGTCGCCACCTGGGCGCAGGTCATGGACGTGACGCGCCGCTACGCGCGCCGGCTCGGCCCGGACAGCTGGCACGAGGTGCGCTTCGAGGACCTGATCGGCGACCCCGAGCCCCAACTGCGCGGCATCTGCGACTACTTGGGCGAGGAGTACGAACCCGGGATGACCGAGCCGCGTCGGCTGGCGAACACGGCCGTGCCCGCCCGGAAGACCTGGCACCGGCGCACCCAAGGCGCGCTGGACGCCTCCCGGGCGGGCAGCTGGCAGCAGCGGCTGACGCCGGATCAGATCCGCCTGTGCGACGCGGTGTTCGGCGATCGGCTGGTCCGCAACGGGTACGAGCTCAGCGGGGCCGTCCGGCCCGACCCCGCCGAGCTGCTGCGCTACCGGAAGGTGGCCACGCTCCGCCGGGCGGCCCACGCCAAGCGGCGGATGCTCGACCGCCTGGCGCGGGTGCGTGAGCCGGGGCCCGTCGCGGCTACCGGACTTACGGGGTGATGCGGACGACCTGCGGATCGTGGTCGCTGGTCTGGTCCGCGAACTCGCTGTTGATGTGCACGACGTCGTAGTCGTGCGACGCGATCGAGGAGCTGACCAGGGTGTGGTCGAGCACCTGCGAGATCGCCTTCGGGGCGGTTCGGTATCTCGTTTCATGTGTCTCTGCAGGGCGGCTGGAGGGCTGTCGTGCGATCGCTGTTATGTACGCTCGTACACATGGGATATCTGTTGCTCCTCGGGGCCATCGCCGCCGAGGTGGGTGGCACCACCGCCATGAAGTACAGCGACGGCTTCAGCAGGCTGTGGCCCTCGCTGCTGACGGTCCTCGGCTACGGTGTCTCCTTCGCGCTGCTCGCCCAGACCCTGAAGACCATCTCGGTCGGCACGGCCTACGCGATCTGGTCCGGCGTCGGCACCGCGGCCATCGCCACCATCGGCATCCTGTTCCTCGGGGAGGGGATGGGCGTCGCGAAGGCCGCCGGCATCGCGCTGATCATCGTCGGCGTGGTCGTGCTGAACATGGGGGGCGCGCACTGATGGCCCGGCGCTACGACCCCGAGCGGCGGCAGCGGATCATCGATGCCGCGATCCGGGTCGTGGGGGACAAGGGCCTCGCCGGGCTGAGTCATCGCTCCGTCGCAGCCGAGGCCGATGTGCCGCTCGGCTCCACGACGTACCACTTCAAGACCCTCGACGAGCTGATGGTCGCCGCCCTGCGGCAGGCCAACGAGGGCTTCGCCAAGGTGGTCGCCGCGCGCGGTGGCCTGGAGGACCCGCGGGGCGACCTGGCCGCGGAACTCGCCCGGATACTGGGCGAGTGGCTGGCCGGCGACCGCACCGGCGTGGAGCTGGAGTACGAGTTGTACCTTGCCGCACTCCGCCGCCCGGCCCTGCGCCCCGTCGCCGCCGAGTGGGCCGAGGACCTCGCCGAGCGGCTCGCCGGCCGCACGGATCCGGTGACCGCGCGGGCGTTGGTCGCGGTCCTTGACGGGATCTGCCTGCAGGTTCTGTTGACAGGGGCGGAGTACGACGAGGCGTATGCGCGGGAGGTGTTGGGGCGGATCGTCGGCGCAGGGGCGTGAACCCTTTTCACGTCCGCGGGGAACAGCGGGTGACATGCTTACCCCGACCACGCCCACGGAGGCCACCGACTTGACCGGACCACCAGATCCCGAGGTGTCCCAGGACGCCGAGGTCGTCGCCCAGTCGCTGGACGAGCCCGAACTCTTCGCGTGCCTCTACGACCGCTACGCCCCCGACATCCACCGTTACGTGACGCGCCGCCTCGGCGCGGGTGCCGCCGACGACATCACCGCGGAGACGTTCCTCATCGCCTTCCGCACCCGCGTCCGTTACGACACCGACCGTCCCAACGCCCGCCCTTGGCTCTACGGCATCGCGGGCAACCTCATCGGCAAGCAGCGCCGAACCGAGGTACGGGCCCTGCGGGCGCTGGCTCGTACTGGACACGACCCGGTCGCCGAGTCCTGGGCCGAGCGCGCCGACGCCCGGGTCACTGCACAGACGGCGCACGCCCCGCTCGCCGGGGCGCTGGCCGGCCTGTCCGCCGGTGACCGGCATGTGCTGCTGCTCGTGGCCTGGGCGGATCTGACGTACACCGAGGTCGCCGAGGCGCTCGGCATTCCCGTCGGCACTGTCCGCTCCCGGCTCAACCGGGCCCGCCGCAAGGTCCGTTCGGCGCTCGGTGCCGACCCCGCATTCACGCTCGACACCACGGAGGTGGTCTGACCATGGACGAGATGACGACGGTCCGTGAACTGCGGGCCGAGGCCCCCGACGCGTCGCGCGCACGGCTGGCGGCCGGACGGCAGCGGCTGCTGCGGGAGACGGCCTCGCGGGGCAGCCGTATGCGCGGAGCCCCGGTCAGTCGGCGGTTCGTCGTGGCCGGGGCGGCGGCCGCGATCACGGCGGTCGCGGTGATCGGCACGCAGGTGCTGGGCGGCACCGAGGGCGTCCAGCCGGGCGCCGGTCCGGGCTACACCTTCGAACTGGGCAGCGCGAAGGCCCTGTTGAACGACGCCGCGGACGTGATCGCGGCCGGCCCCGCGGTCACCGCCCGCGACGGGCAGTGGATCTACACCAAGACCGTCGCGACGAACGTCACGGACGACGAGAAGCCCGGACCGCAGACCAGCGAGAACTGGGTGAAGTACGCCGATCCGAAAATGGAGGACGGCCGGGCCGGCGACGACCACTCGCCGAGGGAGGAGTACGAGTTCCTCAAGAGCCTCCCGGACGACCCGGCGAAGGTACGGGCGAAGGCGCGCGCCTTCTTCTACGCCACCGACGACTCCGAGACCCGTACGCAACACGAGTACCGGGCGCTCACCGTGGTCCTCAGCCGCGCCTATGTCTACGACCCCGAAGGTCTCGCCAAGATCTACCGGGCCCTGGCCACCATCCCCGGCGTACGCGCCGCGCAGGTCGAGGACGCGGCCGGGCGGGACGCCGTCGCGCTGTACCTGAAGAGCGACGATCCGACCGCGAGCCGGAACGAGACACTGATCGACCCGAGCACCTACCTCTACACCGGATTCCGGTACGTGGCCGGGAGCGATGGCACGGAGCCGGAGTGGAAGAAGGGCGACGTGATCATCAGCGGCGCCCGCCTCGCCCTGGCGGTGGTGGACAAGGAGGGCGAACGGCACTGAACCGTCCGGTGCGCCCGGAAGGTGAGATGCCGGGCGCACCGGTTGGTCCGCGCGGGCCCCGCCAAGTTAGGTTTCCCCTATGACCGACACGACTGCACCCCGCACCACCGGCGCCGTTGCCGCCGGGCTTGCCACCGTCACCGCCGACGGCACCGTCCTCGACACCTGGTTCCCCGCCCCCGAGCTCTCCGTCGAGCCCGGCCCGTCAGGCACCGAGCGGCTGCCGGCCGAGCGGGCCGTCGAACTGCTCGGCGAGGGCGCCGCCAAGGCGATCGGCCCGGACGCCCGCCGGGGTGTCGAGGTGGTAGCGGTCCGCACGGTCATCGCGTCGCTCGACGAGAAGCCGACCGACGCCCACGACGTCTACCTCCGCCTGCACCTCCTCTCCCACCGCCTGGTCAAGCCGCACGGCCAGAGCCTCGACGGCATGTTCGGCTTCCTGGCCAACGTCGCCTGGACCTCGCTCGGCCCGGTCGCGGTCGACGACGTCGAGAAGGTGCGCCTCAACGCCCGCGCGGAGGGCCTGCACCTCCAGGTGACGTCCATCGACAAGTTCCCCCGCATGACGGACTACGTCGCCCCCAAGGGCGTCCGCATCGCCGACGCCGACCGGGTCCGCCTCGGCGCGCACCTCGCCGAGGGCACGACCGTCATGCACGAGGGCTTCGTCAACTTCAACGCGGGCACCCTCGGCACGTCGATGGTCGAGGGCCGTATCTCCGCCGGTGTCGTGGTCGGCGACGGCTCGGACATCGGCGGCGGCGCCTCCACGATGGGCACCCTCTCCGGGGGCGGCAACGTCATCATCTCCATCGGCGAACGCTGCCTGATCGGCGCCGAGGCGGGCGTCGGCATCGCACTGGGCGACGAGTGCGTGGTCGAAGCGGGCCTCTACGTCACGGCAGGCACCCGCGTGACCATGCCCGACGGCCAGATCGTCAAGGCCCGCGAACTCTCCGGCGCCTCCAACATCCTCTTCCGCCGCAACTCGGTCACGGGCGCGGTGGAGGCCCGCCCGAACAACGCGGTGTGGGGCGGGCTGAACGAGATCCTGCACAGCCACAACTGAGCCGCCGACTGCTTGAGCGCCCTCCCATGCTCAGGGGGAGGGCGCTCGCTCATGTCCGCAGCGCGGCCGCGAACTCCGCCAGTACCGTGAAGTCGTCCTCGCGCAGCCCGAGCCTCGGACTGACGTGGTGCAGCAGCGCGGGCCCGGGATGGCGGGCGGCCACGTACGCGTCGTCCGCCGGGCTCAGTTCGTCGTCCACCCAGGCGAAGGAACGGCCCCGCGCATACGTGACGATCGCCTCCGTCTTCCAGTGGACACCGTCGGGCCGCCCGGCGAACAGGGAGTCACCGAAGTCGACGTACGGCAGCTCGGGCAGGCCGATCACCGGGGCGATCCAGCGGTTCGCCGCCTCCATCCAGGTGGTCGCCCAGCACAGGTCGTACCCGAGGGCCAGTAGTGCCGGGCCGTGCTCCGGGTTCAGCCAGACCCGTAGGGGCCTTCCCGGGTGCACGGCCGCCCTGAGTGTCGTGTAACCCTCGGGGCGGCGCTCGGGCTTCGCCGCGTACGGGTTGAGGGGGCCGTCGACGTCGAGGAACAGCAGGGGGCGGCTCACGGGGACAACGTACGGGGCCGGTGGGGGAAGGGCCGTGGAATTTTCTCCCCGGAGTGAGGCATAGCAGGGTGCGGGCGCGCGCGTCACAAGGGGCACAGGGGCGGTGCACAGGTGCCGTCGGGGAAGAGAAGGTGACGATGGATGCCGAAGGGCTGGAGAGTTTCCGGGAGTTCGTGGACAGTCGGTCGTCGGCGTTGTTGAAGACGGCCGTGCTGCTCAGTGGTGGGGATCGGCACGCCGGTGAGGATCTGTTGCAGAGTGCGCTGGTCAAGGCGGCCGGGCGGTGGCAGCGGATCGATGAGCCCGAGGCGTATGTACGGCGGGTTCTCTACCGGCAGCAGGTCAGTCGCTGGCGGCTGAAGTGGCCCCGCCGCGAGGTCAGTGTCGCCGAGCCGCCCGAGACGGGTGCCGCCGACGGTGTCTCCGCCGCCGAACTGCGCGTCGTGATGCGCGCGGCACTGTCCCGGCTCACCGCCCGCCAGCGCACCGTGCTCGTGCTGCGCTACTTCGAGGACCTGCCCGAGGCCGACGTGGCGCGTCTGCTGGGCTGCTCCGTCGGCACCGTGCGCTCCACCACCCACCGCTCCCTCGCCCGTCTGCGCACCCTCGCGCCCGAACTCGCCGCCCTCGGGCCATCCCAGGACGTGACCCCGCCGGCGCCGTCCCGTGACTACTCGCCCGTGGAGGTGCGTCCGTGAACGTCGACGATCTCGTGCGTGACTCCCTGCGGGAGCAGGCCGCCGAACAGGCCCCGGCGGGACCGGGGTTCGCCGACCGGGTGCTCACCGCCCGCCGACGCCGCCGTACCCGCACGTTCGCGTCCGTCGCCGCGGCCACCGCCGCCGTGGTCGCGATCGCCGTCGGGGTGCCGCTGCTGGACTCCGGCAAGCACGACGTACGTCCCGCGAACGTCCTGAACCAGGACGGCATCCACGCTCACCCAGACCAATCGCCGCCGCGCGACATGATCGGGGCCGGGGACGCGGTGCTGGCCGCGTACTACACGGCGGAGATCCAGCCGCAGACCGACAAGCGGGCCGTCTCCGCGCGCACTTACTGGCTGCTGGACGAGAAGACCGGAACATACGAGAAGGACACCCGATGGTCCTTCGTCGCCGTTGCCCCCGGACTGAAGACCGCTGCCGTGCTGGAGCGGAACCTGCCCGCTCACCGGATCGGCCTGCTCGACCTCGCGACGGGGGAGGTCGAGCGGTGGGTCCCGGTCGAGCAGGGGGTCGGCGCGCTCGCGTTCTCGTACGACGGCAGCAGGATCGTCGCGACGACCTACGACGAGAACCCCGATCTGCGCGTCAAGGAGAAGGTGATCAACCAGGACGGCCAGGAGGAGTGGATGTGGGGCGGGTTCGGCGGCTCCAGCCGGTCCGGCTTCTACGATCTGGGCGTAGCCTCCGGCGAGGGCTCCTGGAGCCCGGTCGCACCTGACCGCAGCTTCAACCCCCGCCAGGACTTCGCTTTCAGCCGCACCGGGGACCAGGTGTACGCGCACGTCAGCGGCAGCCGGGACGGTATGCAGCAGTTCTACGACCTCAAGGGCGACAAGGTCGCCGCGCCCGCGAATGAGAAGTACCTGCGGGCGGACGTCCTCGCACGCCTTTCCCCGAACGGCAAGCTCGCCGCCCTCGGTCTGACGAAAGAGGTCGCCGGCAACCCCGGCAAGGGCTACTCGTCCATCCGTGACCCCCTTACGGGCAAGGAGATCACCAAGGTCCGCAGCGGCCAGTTGGTCGCCTGGGTCGACGACACGCACCTCATCGGCTGGGAGCGGGTCACGAGCCTGGAGGAGGAGTACCGGCCCCAGCTCGTGCTGGTCACGATCGGCAGCGACAAGGTCGTACCGCTGAGCGGCGTCCGTGAGCCGACCAGCAAGACCATCGAGCAGGAGGAGTGGGAGCCCATCTTCGCCCGCCGCTGATCAGCTCGCGGTGAGCGCCCCGTACGCCGCCCGCAGCCCCTCGACCGCATCCCGGTCGGCGGGCAGCAGCGGTGACCGGACCGGGCCCGCGGGCAGGCCCAGCTCGTTGAGGATCGCCTTCGCGGTGACGGTGCCGGGCAGGCCCGCCGACATCATCAACTCGATGAGTGGCGTGGCGCGTTGCTGGAGGCGGGCGGACACGGGGGTGTCGCCCGCCTCGAACGCGTCCAGGATCGACCTGAGTTGGGACGGGACGACGTTGGCGACCGTGCTGATGTAGCCGGCGGCGCCCACCGCGTACAGCGCGAGGATGTGCTCGTCGCAGCCCGCGTAGTACGCCAACTCCGTGCGGGACAGGACCTTTTGGGTGCCGAGGAAGTCGTAGGCGCAGTCCTTCACCGCGACGATCCTGGGGTGTTCGGCGAGACGGATGATCGTGTCCGGTTCGATGCGGGTGCCGGTGCGGCCCGGGATGTCGTACAGGGCCATCGGCAGGCCGGACGCGTCCGCGATCTCCCGGAAGTGTGCCTCCAGGGCGTCCTGCGGGGGCTTGCTGTAGTACGGCGTGACCACCAATACGCCGTCCGCGCCCGCCTTTTCGGCCTCCAGGGCCAGTTCGACGGTGTGCCGGGTGTCGAAGGTGCCCACGCCCGCCACGATCGACGCCCGCTCCCCGACCACCTCGCGCACGGCTCGGACGAGCGCCGACTTCTCGGCGTCCGTCGTGGTCGGCGACTCGCCCGTCGTACCGGACAGCACCAGTCCGTCGCAGCCCTCCGACACCAGCCGGTCGGCGAGCAGCTGCGCGCCGTCGACGTCGAGCGCGCCCTCCTCGGTGAAGGGGGTGATCATCGCGCAGAGGGCGCGGCCGAAGGGCGGGGCGGAAGGACCGGAGTACGTCATGGGGGACAGTCTCGGCAGGGCGATCGTGAAGCTCCACTTAATTCTCCTTCAGGATATTGATAAGCAGTAGTGAGAAGTGGGGCTCTCGGCGTGCGGCAGGCCCTATGTCCAATTCGGCCCCTCATGGGTCACCATGGCCGGGACGGTCATCGACCCCTGGTCATGGGAGGCGTCATGAAGCTCGGCAAGGCACTGGCCACCGGAGTCGCGGAAGAACAGCCGCAGGTCCATGAGGAAGAACCCGGACTCGAACTCCCTGAAGAGATCAAGGAACTGAAGGCCCCCGAAGAGGTTCCGGCGGCCCGATGAGGCTGCGGCTTCCCGAGGAACGCCCGACGGAGCCGCCGACCGGATACAAGATCGCCCACCCGGTGCTGTCCCAGGACGGCACCCGGGCCGGGTTCACCGGTGTGTCGCTGGGCGGCGCGCTGCCGTACGGAGTCCTGGACGACGCCCACTGTGTCTACGGCCTGCGGCACCGGGCACCGCACCGCCGCTGCGACTGCGGCTTCCACTGCGTCCACGACCGTACGACAGCCGAGGGGCTGCTCTGCACGGCCGAGCACCGGGCGGCCGTCCTGCTCGAAGTCTCCGTCCTCGGCGCCTACATCCGCTTCGAGCTCGGTTTCCGCTATGCCCGCCAGCGGGTGCGCACGGCGACCGTCGGGCCATGCGCGTGCGGCGCGACGGCGGTGGCCCTCGCCGACGCCGGCTGGGGCCGGCCCGGCTGGCGCGGCCTGGCCGCCTCCTGCGCGGGCTGCGTCCGCGGCCGTACGACGGTGTCGCTCGCCGGATTCGCCCGGCTGGCCGGAGACAGGCTGCGAGTGGTGGCGGGCGGTGCCGCAGGGGCTGGGGTGGCGCCGGTGGCCGACGGGCTCGGCGTGCCCGAACTCGTCGCGGAGGCAGCCCTGTTGCAGGCCCGGCTCGACTGGTTCCAGACCCAGCTGGCCCGCCTCGGCGAGCACGGAACCGGCGGCGGCCCCCAGGGATAGCCGAGGTCGGGCCGGGTACCCGGGTGTCCTCGACCGGGAAGGGGCACACCGATGGCGGATACGAGGAGCAGCGGGGTCAAGGGGCCCGATGAGCTGCGGCGGCAGTTCGAGGAGATCAAGACGCAACTCGGTGACGCCGTCGCGGGGTTGGCGGCCAAGGCCGACATGAAGGGGCGGGCGCAGGCCCGGGCGGCGGACCTCAGGGACAAGGCCGGCGCGATGACCGTACAACTGCGCAGCAGCGCCGGGCAGGCGGGCGACGTCGGGAGGCGACACCCCGGACCGGCGCTGGTCGCGGGCGCCGCGGGCGTGGTCGTAGCGGCCGGGTTGCTGCGACACCGGCGCAACGGGCGCCGGAGGCGGTGCCAAGGGGCTTCGTAGCGCCTCCCCTGCTCTCGTCCCCGAGTGGCAGCCGTCCGTCCACTCACCGAAAACTCCAGCCTCCTGGACAAA
Organism: Streptomyces sp. JLBG701; assembly: GCF_058544905.1. Taxonomy (NCBI): domain Bacteria; kingdom Bacillati; phylum Actinomycetota; class Actinomycetes; order Kitasatosporales; family Streptomycetaceae; genus Streptomyces; species Streptomyces sp. JLBG701. The sequence continues at coordinate 2,847,915 of NZ_CM178588.1, read as the reverse complement.
TAAATTGTTCGGTGGGATCGTGGAGTCATGTTGGACGTGACCGTGATCGAGGACCCCGAGGCCGCCGCCGTCTCCCTGGACCCGACCAGGGCCCGGCTGCTCGCCGAGCTGGCGGCCGGGCCGGCGTCGGCCGCCATGCTGGCCGGCCGGGTCGGGCTTCCCCGGCAGAAGGTGAACTACCACCTCAAGGCGCTGGAGCGGCATGGTCTGGTCGAGCTGGCGGGGGAGCGGCGCAAGGGCAATGTCACCGAGCGGCTGATGCGCGCGACCGCCGCGTCGTACGTCATCTCGCCGCTCGCGCTCGCCTCCGTGCAGCCGGACCCGGACCGCTTCCGCGACCAGCTGTCCGCACGCTGGCTGCTGGCGCTCGGCGCCCGACTGGTGCGGGACGTCGGCTCGTTGATCACCGGCGCGACCAAGGCCCGCAAGGGGCTGGCGACTTACGCGCTCGACGGTGAGCTGCGCTTTGCCTCGGCCGCCGAACGAGCCGCGTTCATCCAGGAGTTGACGGCCGGGGTGAGCGCGCTGATCCGCAAGTACGACGCCCCGGACGCCGAGGGCGGTCGGGACCACCGGATCGTCGTGGCCGTCCATCCCACGCTCAAGCCCACTCCCCAGGAAATCGAGCAGGACTAGTCAGGAGTTCCACCATGTCCAAGGAATTCGAGATCGCCCGCGAGTTCGAGGTCGATGCCACACCCGAGGAGGTGTGGGAGGCGATCACCACCGGGACCGGCGGGTATCTGTGGCCGATGGAGCCGCCCGAGCCCCGGGTCGGCGGCAAGGGGCCCTTCGGGTCCACGGTCACCGCCTGGGACCCGCCGCACCGCTACATCAACCGTGTCGAGGACGTCGAGGGGATCTCCGAGCAGACCCTCAACCAGCTCGACTACACCGTCGAACCCCGCGACGACGGCCGACGGGCCTGGGTACGGTACGTGCACAGCGGCGTCTTCGTCGACGACTGGGACAACCAGTACGACGGCGCCGCCAAGCACACCGACTTCTACCTGCACACCCTGCGCGAGTACCTCACTCACTTCGCGCCCCGGCCGGCCGCCTTCGCCACCTTCGACGGGCCCGACGCCTCGAAGGCCCCGGACGCCCTCGCCGTCGTAGGGCGGGCGCTCGGTGTCGGGGAGGACGTGGCCGTGGGAACGCGGGTGACGGTCACAGGGCCCGACGAGTTCGACGCCGTGGTCGACTTCCGCAACCCGTACTTCATCGGGCTGCGCACGGACCGGGGCCTCACCCGTGTCTTCGGGCGCAACCACTGGGGTTACCCGGTCGGCATCTCCCTGCACGACTTCACACCCGGCACCGACATCAAGGAGTGCGAAACCGCCTGGCAGGGCTGGCTGAACGCGGTGTTCGGCTGAGCGGCCTGTTCAACCAGCCCCTGTGCGGCCCGAGTTACGGGCGGAACCGCAGCACCTGCGGGTCGTGGTCGCTGATCTGGTCGTTGAACTCCGAGTTGACGTGCACGCTGTCGTAGTCGAAGTCGCAGCTCTTGCGGATCGACGGGCTGATCAGGATCTGGTCCAGAACCTGCTGGTTGCCCTGATAGTCGTAGGTGTAACGCTCGCTCTTCGGCAGCGACTTGATCGCCGAGAACAGCTCGCCGTCGCCTTCGAGGATCTTCGTGGTGTCGGAGAACTCGAAGTCGTTGATATCGCCGAGCGTGATGACGTCCGCGTTCTTCTGCGCGGCGAGGAGCTCCTTGACGAAGGTGTTCACCGCCGTCGCCTGGAGGTGACGCTGGGTCTCCGAGCTGCGCACCACCGGCTGGTACTGCGAGGTCAGACCCTGGTCACCACCCTTGGAGTTGAAGTGGTTGGCGATCACGAAGACCGTCTTGCCGCGGAAGACGAACTCGCCGGCCAGCGGCTTGCGGCTGGTCGTCCAGGCCGCGTTGGCCGGGTCGATACGGCCGGGCGAAGCGGTCAGCTGGGCCTTGCCGTTGACCTTCGTGACACCGACCGCAGTGGTGGCGTCGCCGCCCGCGCGGTCGGTGAAGGAGACCCGCTCCGGGTTGAACAGGAACACCTGGCGGATGTTGCCGCCCGGCTCGCCGCCGTCGGTGTTGTTGGTCGGGTCGATCGAGCGCCAGTCGTACGCCGGGCCGCCCGCCGCGACGATCGCGTCGATCAGCTTCTGCACCGTCACGTCGGCGGCGACCGTGCCGTCGTTCGTCGTGCCGTTGTTGTCCTGGATCTCCTCCAGGGACACGATGTCCGGCGACTGCAGATTGTTCACGATCGCGGCGGCGTGCTCCTCGAACGTGGCGTCCGACGGGTCGAGGTTCTCGACGTTGTACGTCGCCACCGCGAGCTCGCTCCGGGACTGCTTGCGGGTCGTCTCCCGCTCCAGGCCGCCGCTCTTGAGCGTGCCGAGCTGGGTGGCCACCAGGGTGTAGCCGCCGTACTGGTTGTAGTCCAGCGGGCCCGCGGTGGTGCCCGTCAGGGTATCGCCGACGTTCGCGGTCGGGAAGTCGGCGACCGCGGCGAGCGACTGGATCTGCAGGCGTCCGGTGTTCTGCGAGGTGTACGAGCCGTAGACCGTGCCGCCGCGCCGGTTGGCGTTCTCGCGCGGCTTCACCGTCACCCACAGCTCGGTGTACGGGTCGGTGGCGGTGACCACGCGGGCGTCGGCGACCTGGACGTTCATGCCCTCAAGGGACTCGTAGTGGTCCAGGGCGTACCTCGCCGGCTCCAGCGTCAGACCGTTGATCGAGCCGCTCGCGGCCGTGTCGCCGGCCGGGGTGTAGGCGGCGGGCACCGACTTGGCGTCCACGACCGTGGCGGCCGGGACCGTGTTGCCGCTGGAGACCACGGTGATCACCGGCTTGGTGATCTCTGTGACCGCCTGGTTGCCGGTCGAGGCGCCGCCCGGGACGTACTCCGTGACCGTGCCCGAGACCAGGACCGAGTCGCCGACGGCGACCTTCGGCGTGGAGCTGGTGAAGACGAACACGCCCTCGCTGGTGGCCGGGTCGGCGTCCGGGTTCGGGTCCTGGATCCAGAAACCGCGGGAACCGTAGGTCCGCACACCCGTGACGATTCCGGCCACATCCGTGACCGCCGTGCCCGCGAGCGGGGATATCCGGGTGGTGCCCTGGATGTCATGAATGCGCACCGTGTCGGCGTGCGCGGGCGTGGTCAGCACCACGGCGGAGGCCGCGGAACAAACGGCGGCGACGGTGAGCGCGGCGAGGCGCGCGGAAGACTTGCTCGGCAACGGGATCCCTCCGGGGACATGCATGAGTGCCGGGACGAGGGTGAACGGGTGGAACAAAGTGTGGAACGCAACCGGTGGGGCGGTGGCGACGCGCGTAGACCTCCGGGTGAGGACCACCTGTGCGGGAGGCAGGAGCTACCCATGAGTGTCTACGCGCGTCAATCTCGTGCCTGGCCAGGCCAGTTGTCAAGGTTTCGGCCATGTACAGCCCCCTGCGGGGAGATGAACCGGGCGGCATGGGTGGATATCCGTCTAGGCTGAGCGGCTGAGCCGTACGGTGGCCCGAGGGCTGTCGTACGGCGTCCAGGTGGTCGTACGGCCTTCGAGGCGCCCGAGGAGAACCAACCGATGTCAGACAGCTCCCCACTGCCGCCGGTGCGGCTGCACTCCGAAGCGGAGCTGGCGAGGGACGCGCTCGCCACGCCCCTGCTGTCGCGGGCGGCCCTGCTCGCCCGCTGGGCCGGTCCTGACACCCGGGTCGACGCCGGGGGCGGGCTGATCGAGGAGCAGCTGGCGGACGCCGCCGAGGTGCTCGGGCTGAGCGGGGACGAGGCCGCCGCCTACGCGAGCGAGGCCTGGCGGGTCGCCGTCGACACCGGGCTCGTCGAGGTCGTCGACGAGGACGAAGGGACCGTCGCGGCAGGCGAGGACCTCTCGTTGCTCACCACCGGTTCGCCGCACGACGTGCTCGCGGTGTGGCTCGGCGCGCTGGAGACCGTGGTCGCCGACGCGGGCGTGCCCGACCTCGACGACCTGGCCGACGCGATGGACCAGGGCGGCGAGATCGACTTCTCGTCCCTCGACTGGGACCCGGAGGCGGAGGCGACCTTCCTCGACGGAGTCCTGGGCAACCTCTACCTGCTGACGGCGGGCGAGGACAGCTCCGGCGACGGCACGGTCCCGCTGCCCGCGCTGGCCGCCTCGATGCTCGTGCCCCGCGACATGGGGGAGCCCACCAACGACGTGCTGGAGCAGGTGTCCGACGCGATGATGCGGCTGGACGACCAGTTCCGGATGCTGGAGCCGATCGGCCTCGTGGCCTACCAGCCGGTGGACGAGGCGCTCATGGCCGACCTCGACGACTCCGGCGAGGACGTCACCGCGCCGATCGACGAGACCGACGTCTCCCGCTACGGCATGGTGCGCCTCACCCCGCTCGGCATCTACGGGCTGCGGGCGCGGCTCCTGGAGGCCGGGTTGGAGGCGCCCGCGGTCGGCGACCTCGCGGACAAGGGGGCGGACGCGCTGCTCGACGGGACGTCGGGATTCCCGCCGGCCGCCGCCCAGGCCGAGACCGAGCAGTGGCTGGCGCGCCGTCAGCCCCTTGACGCGGCAAGGGAGTTGCTGGCGGCGGCCCGTGGCGGGGACACCGGTGCGCCTCTGCGCCGGCTGCGCTGCCAGCAGGCGCTGTCCCTGGTCGGCGGCGAGGCCGAACCGGCGCTGCGCGAGGTGCTCGACGACGCCGAGTTGGGCGGGCTCGCCCGGGTCTGGCTGAGCGAGCACGGGGCGGCCGATGTGCCGGTGCCCTCGCAGGAGATGGTCTTCTGGCTGACCGTCGACACGGTCGCCGCCCAGCTCGCCGCCGAGGGCAACTCGGACGAACTCCAGGCCCTCGTCGAGGGGTTGGCGCAGCAGCACGGCGGATTCTTCGCGGCGGCGTGGCGGGTGGAGCACCCGGCGACCGCGGATGTGCTGGAGGCGATGGGGCGGCTGCATCCGGACAAGAAGATCGCGAAGGAAGCCAGGAAGGCGGCCTTCAAGGCGCGGTCGCAGCAAGGGGGTTGAAGTCGGCCACCCAATGTCCGGTATGGCGGATCTTAAGGCTTTCCTCCGTGAATCACGATACTGCTGATGATCTGTTACTCGTTGACCTTCTTTATGGAGAGGGGGCGGATTCACGGAAGCGGGTCCGGTGAAGTCGCGTGGTGTTCAACTCCCGTTCAGTCGTGGGCGGGACCGTGGCGCCGAACCGAGGTCCGCCACCCTCCACGGCACACCCACCGTCACAGGAGACACCATGTCGCTCACCCGCAGGGACTTCGCCAGAAAATCCGCGATCACCGGTGCCGGTGTCGCGCTGGCGGGCAGCGCCGGCGTCCTGGCCACCGCCCCGAACGCCCTCGCGTCAACGGACACCGAGACCGCCGAGGACGAGGTCGAAGCGCTCGGCGGAAACGGCGGAGTCGGCTACGGACCGCTGATCCCCGACCCCGACGGCATCCTCGCGCTGCCCGCCGGGTTCAAGTACCGCGTCATCACCTACAGCGGCAAGACCAGGCTGGAGTCCGGCGAGTTCACCCCGTCCAACCACGACGGCACGTCCACCTTCGACGGCCCCCGCGGCGCGACCCTCCTGGTCAACAACCACGAGCTGGCCGGCCCCCGCGCCAACTGGCCCCACCCGGTGCCGCTCATCGACGGCCTGGTCTACGACCCGGCCGCGGCCGGCGGCTGCACGGTCGTCGAGGTCCGCCCCGGCGGCCACGTCGCCGAGTGGGTCGGCATCGCGGGCACCGCCACCAACTGCGCCGGCGGCAACACCCCTTGGGGCACCTGGCTCACCTGCGAGGAGACCGAGGACAAGACCGGCACCAACGGCTTCACCAAGGACCACGGCTACGTCTTCGAGGTCGACCCCGAGGACCGCCGCGCCAACAAGAACCCCAAGCCCATCAAGGCACTCGGCCGCTACGCCCACGAGGCCGTCGTAGTCGACCCCAAGCGCGGCCACCTCTACCTCACCGAGGACGCGTCCAACCCCAACGGCCTGCTCTACCGCTGGACCCCGCCGGAGGACTTCCACCACGGCCGCGGCAAGCTGCGCACCCTCGCCGACGACGCGGGCGTCCTGCAGGCCTTCAAGTGCTTCGACTCCGGAGGCCAGTTCGTCGACGACCTCTCCCGCGCCACCAAGATCGGCACGGTGTACGGCGTCGACTGGGTGGACGTGCCGGACCGCGACGCGAAGACCACCTCCGTCCGCAAGCAGTTCACCACCGGCCAGGTCACCCGCGCCCGCAAGCTGGAGGGCATGTGGTGGGGCGACGGCGGCACGTACGTCGTCTCCTCGTACGCCCGCACCGAGAGCCCCGGCGCGCAGCACGATGGCGCGGTCTGGTTCTACGACCCCAAGCGCCGCACCCTGACGCTGAAGGTCCTCATCGGCGTCAACCCCGACCCCTCCGTCGACGGCGCCTTCGACGGCCCCGACAACATCACCGTCTCCCCCTACGGCGGCCTCGTCATCGCCGAGGACGGCGAGGGCATCCAGCACCTCTTCGGCGCGACCGACAGCGGCCGCACCTACCCGATCGCCCGCAACGAACTGAACCAGGGCACCGCGGACGCGCCCGAGTACAGCGAGTTCACCGGCGTCACCTTCTCGCCCGACGGAAAGACGCTCTACGCCAACATCCAGACGCCCGGCATCATGCTGGCGATCACTGGGCCCTGGAAGCGGCAGCGACGCTGACCGTCACCGACCGGGTCCCAGCCGCTCGTCGGTGGGGAAGAGCAGATGTTCCGCGGCGATCCTGACGAGCGGCACCTCGCGCCCCAGGGCGGGCTCGTCGGTGTACGGGCTGTACCGGTCGCCGGACTCCTTGCTGTGCGTGATCGCGCACCGGATCTGGTAAATGCGCTCTGCGGCGCGCTCCCTGAGAACCGCCTGCCCGGCCGGGTCACCGGCACGGCCCAAGTCCAGGTGCGGCACCTGGGCGAAGGGAACCGTGCCGGTGGCGAAGTGATCGGCCGCGCCCAGGACATACCGGTCCAGGTCGGCGCCGAGCGCACCGATGTCGAGATGCCTGTCCAACACCGCCTTCAGGCCTCGGACCTCAGTGAGGGCGAGATCCTCGGTGCGCTCGCCGAGGACGCTGGCGGCCGGTTTGGCGGCCTTGCGGATGCTGTCCGCGGGGCGCTCCAGCACGCCGCCCGCGGCTTCGACCCGTCGGCGCAGTGCCTGGAACCACTCCTCCTCCATGCTGTACTCCAGCACCTGGTAATAGCCCATGAAGGCCGCGAAGGGATCGGTCGCCGAGATGGCCCGGAGATAGCGCTGGGACAGCTCTTCCTGGACCTCGGGCGCCGGGCCCAGCAGTCGGTCGCCCGTGAATCCGGTCGCCGTGCCCTGACCGATCGCCTCCACGAACTCCTCTGCCCTCAGCGGCAGTTGGCGGATCAGCCGAGGCTGGGACGACCCGTCGAGGCGGTTTACGTCGAGTACCGGTACGAGCACCACGTCGCTCTCGTAGGCCAGCCGCACCCGGAATGCCGTCGCCACCTGCTCCAGTTCGGCGAGGTCGATGCCGGGCGGGCCGTCGAGCCGCAATGAGCACAGCCGGGGCTCGGCCGTCACGCCGAGCAGCCGCTGCGCCGAGATCGGGGCGACGGCGCCTTCGGTCAGCCCCTTGCGCCGCTCCTGCTCGATGAGGTGAGCGAGCGTCCGCTGACGGTCGAACACCGACAGACGCTCCATCCCGGAGCGCCTCAGCGCGAGCCGCAGCAGTAGGGGGAGCGAGGGTGGACCGACCGTGACCGTGCACGTTCCCTTCGGCGTCGGCACCTCGTACACCATGACTGTGCCTTCTGGGGCGCGCAGCACCTCATGCTGTGTCTCGTCACGGACGAGCAGTTCCAGGCCGGCCGGTTGGACGATCTGTGTCTCGGGGCGTTCCCGTGAGTCCATCAGCGTTCGCGCCAGCGCGGCGATCGCGTCGAAGTCCGCCTCCGCGTGCCACTCCGCGAGCGGCCGGTCGTCGAAGGACAGGTACTTCTCCCGGAGTATCTCGTCCATCTCGGCGTCGCCCGAGCCACCGCGCAGAAGGCTCGCCCCAAACTCGAAGACGACCCGCCGCCCGCCCTCGTCCCTCGGTTCGTAGTCGCTGAACAAGTTGCTCATGAGGCCGACGATCGCCGAGGCGACCTCCTCGACGTCGGTTAACGACGACAGTTCACCGAAGGTGTTCCGCCCGCGCCTCCGGTGACGGCTGGTCCCTCTGTTCCATCTGCCCCCCTCTGGCATGACGGACCGCACTATCGGTGCGGACCCCGCTCTCTTCCTTGAGATTGACATCTAACATTTCAGTTCTATTATTCGGTTCATGGAAGCCCTACGACCCGTCCGCCGCACCCTGCTCAGGGACCGCGCCTACGAGGCGATCCGGGACGCCATCGTGGCCGGGGAGATCGAGCCCGGCGCGGTGGTGCGGGACGCCGATCTCGCCGAGCGGCTCGGGCTGTCCCGGGCGCCCGTGCGGGAGGCCTTCGCCCGGCTCGTGGACGAGGGGCTGCTGGAAAGCAAGCCGCAGAGCTACACCCGGGTGACCCCGGTCGTGGCCGCCGAGGTGCGGGACGCCGCGGCCGTGGTCGGGGCCATGCACGAGCTGGCCACCCGGGTCGCCGTGCCCCTCCTGCGGGACACCGACGTGGACGTGATGCGCGCGGCCAACGACCGCTTCGCCACCGCCGTGCACGCCGGAGACGTGGACGCCGCGCTGCGCGCCGACGACGAACTGCACGACGTCCTGGTCCGCGCCAGCGGCAACCGTGCCGCCGCGGCCACCGTCGCCCGCTACACCCCGCTCATCCGCCGGCTGGAGCGCCGCCGCTTCGGCGAGGGCGGCAACTGTCGTTCGGCCGGCCTGCACGAGCGGCTCATCGACGCCTGTGCCGGCGGTGACGTGGACGAAGCGGTCCGCGTGACGGCGGAGATCTGGCGGGGACTCGAAGGCCTCGCCGACCCCGACTGACCCGTGTCCTGGGAGGACCCATGTCCCTTGCCCCTTCCGTTTCCTCGTACGACCGCTACCCCCTCCTCTTCGGTCCCTCGCCCGTGCATCCGCTGGAGCGGCTCACGAAGCACCTCGGCGGCGCCTCCCTCTGGGCCAAGCGGGAGGACTGCAACTCCGGTGTCGCGTACGGCGGGAACAAGACGCGCAAGCTGGAGTACCTGATCGCCGACGCCCTCGCGCAGGGCTGCGACACGCTCGTGTCGATCGGCGGGGTGCAGTCCAACCACACCCGTCAGGTCGCGGCCTGCGCCGCACGTGCCGGGCTGAAGTGCGTGCTGATCCAGGAGAGTTGGGTGGAGTGGCCCGACTCCGTGTACGACAAGGTCGGCAACATCCTGATCAGCCGCCTCGCCGGTGCCGACATACGGCTGGTGAAGGCCGGGTTCGGCATCGGCTTCAAGGAGAGCTGGGAGCAGGCGCTGCGGGAGGTCGAGGAGAGCGGCGGCAAGCCGTACGCCATCCCGGCCGGCGCCTCCGACCACCCGCTCGGCGGCCTCGGTTTCGCCAACTGGGCCCACGAAGTCGCCGAGCAGGAGCGGGAGTCGGGCGTCTTCTTCGATACCGTGGTGGTGTGCTCGGTGACCGGGTCGACCCAGGCCGGCATGGTCGCCGGGTTCAAGGCGATCGAGGAGGCGGGCGGGCGCGAGCGGCGCGTGCTCGGCATCGACGCGTCGGCGAAGCCCGCCGAGACCCGCGAGCAGGTGGCCCGTATCGCGCAGGGGACCGGCCGGCTCATCGGTGTCAAGCGGGAGTTGACCGTCGACGACATCGAACTGGACGACCGCTACCACGCCGGGATCTACGGCATCCCGGACGAGACCACCCTGGAGGCGATGCGCCTCGCCGCCCGCACCGAGGGCATGGTCACCGATCCCGTGTACGAGGGCAAGTCGATGGCCGGGATGGTCGATCTCGTCTCACGTGGCGAGATCGACCGGGACTCCACCGTGCTCTACGCCCACCTCGGCGGACAGCCCGCGCTGAACGCGTACAGCGCGCTGTTCTAGGCAGCCTTCCCGGTCCTCCTGCCGGTTATCACGAACGCCGAGACCAGCAGCGCGGTCAGGGCGATCAGCGCGCCGACGCCGAACGCGCGGGCCGAGCCGTGGACGAGGATGTCGGACGGCGATCCGGTCGCGTGCCGGGTCGCCGTACCGAAGACCGTGACCAGGATGGACAGGCCGAGGGTGCCGCCCAGCCACTGCAGGGTCTGGAGGAGGCCGGACGCCGCTCCCGCCTCGTGGGGCTCGATACCCGCGAGGATCGTCGCGTTGAGGGGCATGAAGCTGAGTCCGACGCCCACGCCCATCAGGAGGAGCGGGCCGAGGAGGCCGGTCAAGTAGCCGTCGCCGGGCCGCAGTTGCCACAGCCATGTGGCCGATACGACGAGCAGGGCCATGCCGGTGAGCAGCACCGGTTTGGCGCCGAGGCGGGCCAGCAGCCGGGGTACGACGCGGACGACCGTGAACATCGCCAGGGTCATCGGCAGGAAGGCGAAGCCCGCGCGCAACGGGCTGTAGTCCAGGACCCGTTGGCTGATCAGGGTGAGGAAGTAGAACGCGCCGAACATGCCCGCCGGCAGCAGCAGGACGCCCGCGTAACCGCCCGCCCGGTTGCGGTCGGCGAACAGGCGCAGCGGCATGATCGGCTGGCCGGCGCGGGACTCGATGAGGGTGAAGCCCGCCAACAGGGCCACCGCCGCGCTGAATCCGAGCTGTGCCTGGAGGTCTCCCCAGCCGTCCGACGAGACCCGGATGAACGCGTACACCAGCGAGGTCGTCCCAGCGGTGCCGGTGAGCGCGCCCGCCGCGTCGAATTGGCCCGCGTGGCGCGGGGTCTCGGCGACGAAGCGGGGGAGGGCGGCGGCCACGGCGATGCCGATCGGCACGTTGATCAGCAGGGCCCAGCGCCAGGACGCCCAGGAGGTGAGCATCCCGCCGAGGACCAGGCCTGTCGAGGCGCCGATGCCCGCCATGGAGGTGTAGATGCCGAGGGCGTGGTGCCGGCGCGGGCCCTCCGGGAAGTTGGTGGTGATCAGCGCGAGTGTGCTGGGCGCGGTGAGCGCGGCGCCCACGCCCTGGAGCGCGCGGGCCGCGAGCAGCCAGGCGCTGTCGGTGGCGAGGCCGCCGAGCAGGGAGGACAGGGCGAAGAGCAGGACGCCGATCGTGAGCGTACGGCGGCGGCCGATGATGTCTCCGGTCCGGCCGCCCAGCAGGAGCAGTCCGCCGAAGCTGAGCGTGTAGGCGTTGAGGACCCAGGACAGGCCGGTGGGGCTGAAGCCGAGGTCCTTCTGGATGTCCGGCAGCGCGACGTTGACGACGGTGGAGTCGACGCCGACCATCAGATAGGCGGTCACGATCACGAAGAGGACGGTGCCGAGCCTGGCGGGTCCGGGCGGCGCGGAGGGAGTATCGGGGGTGGTGGACGGTGCGGACGGGGTGGACATGGAGTTCTCCCGGTCTGGCGTCCCCGGGTGAGAGGCGTGCGGGCAGCACGGACTGCCCGCACAGGTAAGCGGGGACTGTCTCCGTTTAGTACTCGGTAAGATACGGAGAGGGTCCCCGGTTCGCAAGGAGTTTCTGGATGACGCAGGTCAGACCCATGCGCGCGGATGCCCGGCGCAACTACGAGCGGCTGCTGAAGGTGGCGGCGGAGGCCTTCGCCGAGCATGGGGAGAACGCGTCGCTCGACGACATCGCCAAGCGCGCGGGTGTCGGGTCGGGCACGCTGTACCGGCACTTCCCGACCCGGCAGGCGCTGCTGGAGGCGGCCTACGTCGAACGGATCGAGGCGCTCGCGTCCCGCGCGGACGAGATCGCGAAGGAACTCCCGCCCGGCGAGGCGCTGGTCGAGTGGCTGTACTGGGTCGGCCTCGGCATGATTCAAGTGCGCGGCATGAAAGCCCTGTTGGGCTCGGCCGTCACCGATGGCAGCCAGGCCGCGCTCACGGCATGCGCCGGCTCCATGAAGGGGGCGGCGCAGCGGCTGGTCGAGGCGGCGCAGCGGGAGGGGACCCTGCGGCAGGACATCGAGCCGATCGAGATTCTGCGGCTGGCCCACGGGGTGTCCACGGCTTCCGAACTGGCGGACGGCCAGGGGAAGTTCATCCGCCGCTATCTGTCCCTGCTGACAGATGGGCTACGGCCCTTGACCGGGGACTGAAACGCCGGGCGCCCCCCGAAAGGGGCGCCCGCAGCGGTCGTACGGCTGCTTATAGCGCTTGGGCTGCCGGCTTCACCATGCCCCGCACCGTACGGGACTTGACGAAGTCGCCCATCGCCGTCATCTCCCACTCGCCGGAGAACTGCTTGATCAGTTTCGCCATGATGACGCCGGTCTGGGGTTCGGCGCTGGTCAGGTCGAAGCGGACCAGTTCCTCGCCGGTGGCTGCGTCCAGGAGGCGGCAGTAGGCCTTGGCGACCTCGGTGAACTTCTGGCCGGAGAAGGAGTTGACCGTGAAGACCAGGCCGGTGGCTTCCTGGGGGATGCGGCCGAGGTCGACCACGATGACCTCGTCGTCGCCCCCGCCCTCGCCGGTGAGGTTGTCGCCGGAGTGCTTGATCGCGCCGTTGAGGATGGACAGCTTGCCGAAGTAGCAGCTGTCGATGTGGTTGCGCTGCGGACCGTAGGCGATGACCGAGGCGTCCAGGTCGATGTCCTTGCCGCGGAACGCAGGCTCCCAGCCGAGGCCCATCTTGACCTGGGAGAGGAGCGGGCGGCCGCCCTTGACCAGGGACACGGTCTGGTTCTTCTGGAGGCTGACCCGGCCCTTGTCGAGGTTGATCTTTCCCGCGCCGAGGGTGGGGGCGGGCGGGGCCGGAGGTGCGGGGGGCGGCGGCGGGGTGACCGGGGTGTGGGTGACCGGCGGCTGCGTGATGGGTGCGGGCGGGGCGACCGGCTGCTGGGGTGCGGGCGGCTCGTCCACCGAGACGCCGAAGTCCGTGGCGATACCCGCCAGGCCGTTGGCGTATCCCTGGCCCACCGCGCGGGCCTTCCAGGCGCCGTTGCGCAGGTAGATCTCCACGATCACCAGTGCGGTTTCGGTGCCGAGCTGTGGGGGCGTGAACGTGGCCAGGACCGAGTTGTCGGCCGTGTTGCGGATCGTGGCTGTCGGTTCGATGCCCTGGAAGGTCTGGCCGGTGGCGTCCGGGCTTGCCGTGACGATGATCTTCTCGATGCCAGGGGGGACGGTGCCGGTGTCGACGATGATCGCGTCGGGGGCGGTGCCGCCGCCGGAGCGGTAGGTGACACCGGGGCCGGTGGGCTGGTTGTAGAAGATGAAGTCGTCGTCGGAGCGCACCTTGCCGTCGGCGGTGAGCAGCAGGCCCGATACGTCGAGCCGCACCGGGGCGGCGACGTCCACCGTCACGCTCGCGGCGGAGAGAGGGATGTTCGAGCCGGGGGTCATAGCTGTCATGGTCAGTGAACGAGCGATGGCGTTTTACCGTTCCCTTACCCGGGGGCTGTTTGGCGCAGTGTGCGATCACAGGGCTTTTTCGCCCCCGCCGCCCCTACCCGTCCCATCCCCAGGGGCTGCCGCCCCTTCGACCCCGTCCCCAGGGGGCTCTGCCCCCTGGACCTCCGCTCCTCAAACGCCGGAGGGGCTGGATTTTTGCCGGCCTGGGCTGGATTCTTTTAGCCCGTCCGGCGTTTGAGGACAAGGCCCGTTCAGGGCCGACAGTGGGGGTCTGGGGGCGCAGCCCCCAGGGATGGGACGGGTAGGGGCGGCGGGGGCGAGAAACGCCTACGGCACCACCACGATCTTCCTCCCCACCCCCGACGCGAACTGCCCCAACGCCTCCGGATACCGCTCCAGCGGGATCCGGTCGCTGATGAAGATCTCAGGGTCCAGGACCCCGTTCGCGAACAGTTCCGCCGCCCGCTCGAAGCTGTGCAGCACCGCCATCGAGCCGGTGATCGTGATCTCCTGGTTGTAGATGCGGTACGGGTCGATCGTCACGCGGGTCGCGTAGTCGGCGACGCCGAACTGGAGGAACGTGCCCGCCTTGGCGACCCGGTCCAGGCCGTCCTGGATCGCCGCCGCGTTGCCCGTCGCGTCGATCACCACGTCCCAGCCCTGCGGCCGGTCCAGCTCGTCGGCGTTCGCGGCGGATCCCGAGACACCCAGACGGCGGGCCGTTTCCAGGCGGGCGGCGTTCAGGTCGACGACGTCCACGCTGGCCGCGCCGGTGCGCTTCGCGAGCTCCAGCATCATCAGACCCATCGTCCCGGAGCCGTAGATCAGGACGTGGGCGCCCAGTCGGGACTGCAGGACGTCGTAGCCGCGGACCGCGCAGGACAGGGGTTCCACCAGGGCTGCGTCCTGGGTGCGGACGTGCTCGGGGAGCCGTACGCAGTTCGCCACCGGCGCCACCGCGTACTGGGCCGCCCCGCCGGCCGTCGTCACGCCGATCGCGGCCCAGCGTTCGCAGAGGTTGTTGTGGCCGGCACGGCAGTAGCGGCACTCGTAGCAGTACAGGGACGGGTCCACCGCCACCCGGTCGCCGGTCGTCAGTTCCGTGACCGCCTTGCCCACCGCGACCACCTCGCCCGCGAACTCGTGCCCCGGCACGATCGGCAGCCTGGGTGCGAACTCGCCCTGGAGGATGTGCAGGTCCGTGCCGCACAGGCCGCAGGCCGCGACCTCGACGACGACCTCGCGGGGGCCGGGTGTCGGATCCGGGACCTCGGCGACGGTGGCCTTGCCCACGGACTCGATGACGGCGGCCTTCATTTCACTGCTCCCAACGACAGACCCTGGACCAGCTTGTCCTGGGCGGCGAATCCTGCGGCGAGTACCGGCAGGGAGATCACGAGCGACGCGGCGCACACCTTCGCCAGGAACAGGCCCTGACTGGTGATGAAGCCGGTCAGGAAGACGGGGGCCGTCTCGGCCACCACGCCCGTCAGAACCCTCGCGAACAGCAGCTCGTTCCAGCTGAAGATGAAGCAGATCAGCGCTGTTGCCGCGATGCCAGGGAGGGCGATCGGGGCCACCACGCGCGCGAGGATCGTCGGCAGCCTCGCCCCGTCGATCTGCGCCGCCTCGATCACCGCCACCGGGACCTCGGCCAGGAACGACTGCATCATCCACACCGCGATCGGCAGGTTCATCGAGGTGTAGAGGATGACCAGCAGCCAGATGTTGTCGAGCATCCCCGCGTTCTTCGCGAAGAGGTAGATCGGCAGCAGGCCCGCCACCACCGGCAGCATCTTCGTCGACAGGAAGAAGAACAGGACGTCCGTCCACTTCTTCACCGGGCGGATCGAGAGGGCGTATGCCGCCGGGAAGGCCAGGAGGAGGACGAGCAGCGTCGAGACCAGCGACGCCACCGCCGAGTTGGCGAGGGCCGGCCAGGGGGTCGCGCCGCCGCCCGTGCCGAAGAACTCCCGGTAGCCGTCCAGGGTGAGGGCGGCGCCGAAGGACGGTGGGTTGGTCGCGGCGTCCTCCTCCGAGTGGAAGGACGTCAGCGCCATCCAGGCGATGGGGAGGAAGAAGACGATGCCGAGCAGCCAGGCTGCCAGGCCCAGGCCGGCTCCCCGGTTGCGGCGGGGACGTACACGTGTCGCGTTGGCGCTCATGCGCGGGACACCTCCTCGCGGAACAGGGACGAGACCACGCGCAGGGCGAAGGTCGCGATGATGATCGAGCCGATGACCACCAGGACGCCGGCGGCCGAGGCGAGGCCGTTCTCGTGGGCCTGGTAGAAGCTCTGGTAGACGGTGTAGGGGAGGTTCGCCGTGCCCAGGCCGCCCGAGGTGATCGTGAAGACCGCGTCGAAGTTCTGGACTATGTAGATCGAGCCCAGCAGGGCGCCCAGTTCGAGGTAGCGGCGCAGGTGGGGGAGGGTCAGGTAGCGGAAGATCTGCCAGTCGCTCGCGCCGTCCACCCTCGCCGCTTCCATCTGCTGTTGATCGCGGCTCTGCAGGCCCGCCAGCAGGATCAGCATCATGAACGGCGTCCACTGCCAGACCAGCGAGGCCTCCACCGCCAGGAGTGGGGTGTTGCTGATCCAGTCCGGCTGTGGGCCGCCCACATAGTGCAACAACCCATTGAAGAGGCCGTATTCAGGGTTGTAGAGCACATGCTTCCAGAGCAGGGCCGCCGCCACCGGGACCACCAGGAAGGGGGCGATGAGGAGGGTGCGGACTATGCCCCGGCCCCGGAACTTCCGGTCCAGGAGCAGTGCCAGGAGCAGCCCCAGCACCAGGCTGGCCAGTACCACCGCCACTGTGAGCAGCACCGTCGTCCACACCGAGTGGCGCAGGTCGGTGTCGGTGAGGACCTGGCGGTAGTTGTCGACGCCGGTGAAGTGGCGGGCGTCGGGGTAGAGGGCGTTCCAGTCGAAGAACGAGATCACCAGCGTGGCCACGAACGGGAGTTGGGTCACCACGATCATGAACACGAGGGCGGGGAGGAGCGGGGCGCGGGTGGCCCAGGCGCGCATCCGGTTGGAGGGGGCGCGCAGGCTGCGGTTCGGCGTGGTCGCCATCGGTGCTGTGGTCGCTGCGGTCATCGTCCCTCGTACTCCTCGGAGATCTGCTCGGCGAGCTGCTGGGACTTCTTCAGGGCCGACTCGACGGACTGGCGTCCGGCGATGGCCGCGCTGATCTCCTGCGAGACCTTGGTGCCGAGGTCGGTGAACTCGGGGATGCCGACGAACTGGATGCCGGGCGCGGGGCGCGGCTGTACGCCGGGGTTGCCCGGCTGGGCGCCTTCGATCGCCTCCTTCGTCATCTCCTGGAAGGCCGCGGCCTCCGCGCGGTAGTCGGCGTTCTCGTACGTCGACGCGCGCTTGCCGGCGGGCACATTGGACCAGCCGATCTTGTCGCCGACCAGCTGCTCGTACTGCTTGCTCGACGCCCAGGACACGAACTTCCAGGCCTTGTCGGGGTTGCGGGACGCGTCCTGGATGCCCCAGGCCCAGGTGTAGAGCCAGCCCGAGGACTTGGTCTCCTCGACGGGCGCGGGGGCGTAGCCGACCTTGCCCTTGACCGGGGAGTCGGCCGACTCCAGGGAACCGGCCGCGGAGGTGGCGTCGTACCACATGGCGACCTTGCCCTGGGTCATGTTGTTGAGGCACTCGGCGAAGCCGGACTGGGGGGCGCCGGACTCGCCGTGCTCACGGACCAGGTCGACATAGAACTTCGTCGCCTTCTCCCATTCCGGGGAGTCGAGCCGCGCCTTCCAGTCCTTGTCGAACCAGGTGCCGCCGAAGGTGTTCACGATGGTCGTCAGCGGGGCCATGACCTCGCCCCAGCCGGGCAGTCCGCGCAGACAGATGCCCTTCATGCCGGACTCGGCCCCGTCCACCTTCGCGGCGAGGTCCGCGATCTGCGTCCAGGTCGGGTTCGCGGGCATGGTCAGGCCCTTCGCCGCGAACACGTCCTTGCGGTACATCAGGAAGGACGACTCGCCGTAGAAGGGCTGGCCGTAGAGCTTGCCGTCGTCGCCGGTGAGGGACTCGCGCATCGGCTTGAGGACGTCCTGCTCGTCGTAGGCCGGGTCCTTGGCGACGTAGGAGTCCATCTCCTTCAGCCAGCCGTTCTTGGCGTAGATCGGTATCTCGTAGTTGGACAGGGTCGCCACGTCGTACTGGCCGGCCTGGTTGGCGAAGTCCTGGCTGATCTTGTCGCGGACGTCGTTCTCGGGCAGGACGGTGAAGTTGACCTTGATGCCGGTCTCTTTGGTGAAGTTGGCGGCGGTCAGCTTCTGCAGTTCCACCATCTGCGGGTTGTTCACCATCAGGACGTTGATGGAGTCACCGCCGGAACCGGACCCGCCCGCTCCGACCCAGCAGCCGGAGAGCAGCGGGGCGAGCAGCGTCCCTGCGGCGGCCATGGCGAGCGTGGCTCGCGGCCTCCGTCGGCTCTGGGTTCGCATGGATCGCTCCTGGGATCTATCGGGAGAAATGGTATGAGTCTGGGCAGTGCTTCGCCCTGTGGTGGGTCGGTTGGGTTTTCAGACTCGGATGACCTGGGGGCCCTGCAAGGAATAGCGGTGGGCCTCGGCCGTGGGCAGCAGGGTGCTCGTCACGATCGTCTCCAGCGCCCCGATCTCGGCGAACCGGCAGAAGCTGACCGCTCCGAACTTGGTGTGCACGCCCGCGAACACGGTGCGCCGGGAGGCCCGGATCGCCTGCGCCTTGACCTCGCTGACGGCGGGGTCGGGCGTGGTCAGACCGTGTTCTCGGGAGATGCCGTTGGCGCCGATGTAGGCGAGGTCGATGACGAAGCCGGCCAGCATCTTCGTCGTCCAGTGGTCGACGGTGGCGAGGGTGCCGGCCCGGACCCGGCCGCCGAGCAGCAGGACCGAGACGTTCTCGGCCTCGGCGAGCGCGCCCGCGACAGGGAGGGACGCGGTGACCACGGTCAGTGGCCGGTCCCGGGGCAGGGCCTCGGCGATGAGCTGCGGGGTGAAGCCCTCGTCGACGAAGACCGTCTCGGCGTCCCCGAGCAGCTCGGCCGCGGCGGCCGCGATCCTGCGCTTCTCGGGCACATGGCTGGTGGCGCGGAAGGAGAGCGTCGTCTCGAAACCGGCGCTCTCCACGGGATAGGCGCCGCCGTGGGTGCGGCGGACCAGGCCGTGGTCCTCCAGAAGGCGCAGATCCCGCCGTACGGTCTCCTTGGCGACGCCCAGCTCGGCGGCGAGCCCGGTGACATCGACCGAGCCGGTGCGCCGCGCGGCCCGCACGATCTCCCGCTGACGATCCTCCGCCGAACTCGTGCTCATGGCCGACACCTGCCTTAGTGCTGAGGGCTTCGTTGCCCGTTCGGGCCCCGTGAGGCCCTTGGGGGAAGTTTTACAGCGGGTGCGCGGCACTGACCAGGTCTGTTGCGGGCCCGATACTGCCCGGGTGTGCCCGTTCGGTCCGGGGCGTGCCCGTCGCGGACCTGCGGGGGAGCGGGGTGGCGGGTGGGATCGGGCAGGGGCTATGCCCGAACGCGGCGGCGGGCGGGCCCGTTCGGTGCCCGCCCGCGGTTATGTCCGATGAATCAGTATGGTCGGCGAATCAATACGGCCAGATCGGCGGGTCGCTCACGAAGTGGCCGCCCAGGTAGGCCTGGGCCACGTTCTCCGAGTCCAGCTCGCCCTGCTCGGCGATCAGCTTCTCGGCGTACGGCTCGGAGTCGTCCTGCGGCTCGTAGCCCAGGGCCCGTGCGCTGGTCAGGTCCCACCACAGGCGGGTGTTGGCGGACGAGCCGTAGACGACGGTGTGCTTGACGTCCTCGGCGGTCAGGGCCGCGTGCAGGAGGCGGGCGCCGTCGGCGGGGCTCATCCACAGCGACAGCATGCGGACGCTGGTGGGCTCGGCGAAGCAGGAGCCGATGCGCACCGAGACGGTCTCCAGGCCGTGCTTGTCCCAGTAGAGCTGGGCGAGGTCCTCGCTGAAGGACTTCGACAGGCCGTAGAAGGTGTCCGGGCGGTGCGGGACGTCGATCGGGATGAGCACGCCTGGATCAAGAGGTGTGTCGCCCTCGGGGCGGGGGGTGAAGCCCACCGCGTGGTTGGAGGAGGCGAAGACGATGCGCGCGACGCCCTCCTCGCGGGCCGCCTCGTACAGGTTGTAGGTGCCCTCGATGTTCGACTTCAGGATCTTCTCGAAGGGGGCTTCCAGGGAGATGCCCGCGAGGTGGATGATCGCGTCGACGCCCCGGACGGCCTCGCGCAGGGCCGCCCTGTCGGCGAGGTCCGCGATGATCGCGTCCGGCTCGCCCTCGATGGGCCGCACGTCCAGCAGCCGCAGCTGGTAGCCGTAGCCCGGGAGCAGGTCCCGCATCAGGGTGCCGAGCCCGCCGGCGGCGCCGGTGAGCAGAACGGTGCGGGGCGCTGGCATCCTCGGTTCTCCTTGAGTCGAAGACTGCGTGAGTGCACGGTATTCACATTCGTGGACAAGGTAAGGATCATTGCCGTGTCCGGTCAAGGGTGGCGTGACCCTTGTTCATAAATGTAAACTCTGATCAGAAGCTTGCACGCTCCTGTTCCTGCTTCCTGTTCCTGCTTCTCGTTCTAGGGAGAGCCCGTGACGCCTGCCGACCTGGCCACCCGACTCGGCATCCCCAGCGGGCCGCTGTTCTTCCCCGTCACCGCCTACGGCCCCGACGGCGCCCTCGATCTCGACGTCTACCGCGCCCATGTGCGCCGTGGGGTCGAGGCCGGGGCCGCCGCCGTCTTCGCGTGCTGCGGCACGGGGGAGTTCCACGCGCTCACGCCCGAGGAGTTCGAGGCGTGCGTACGGGCCGCCGTCGAGGCGACCGAGGGGCGCGTGCCCGTCGTCGCGGGCGCGGGCTACGGCACCGCGCTCGCCGTGCGGTACGCGCGCGTGGCCGAGGCGGCCGGGGCCGACGGGCTGCTCGCCATGCCGCCCTACCTCGTCGTCGCCGGGCAGGAGGGACTTCTGCGGCACTACCGGGAGGTGGCCGCGGCGACCTCGCTGCCCGTCATCGTCTACCAGCGCGACAACGCCGTGTTCACCCCGGAGACCGTCGTCGGGCTGGCCCGCACGGACGGAATCATCGGGTTCAAGGACGGGCTCGGCGACCTGGACCTGATGCAGCGGATCGTCAGCGCCGTACGCGCCGAAGTCCCCGGCGAGTTCCTCTACTTCAACGGTCTGCCGACCGCCGAGCAGACCCAGCTCGCCTACCGCGCGATCGGCGTCCCGCTCTACTCCTCCGCCGTGTTCTGCTTCGCCCCGGAGATCGCCCTCGCCTTCTACGAGGCGCTCAAGACCGGTGACGACACCACCGCGAACCGCCTCCTGGACGGCTTCTACCGGCCCTTCGTCGAACTGCGCGCCCAGGGCCGCGGCTACGCCGTCGCCCTCGTCAAGGCCGGTGTACGGCTGCGCGGGCTCGACGTGGGGGAGGTCAGGCCGCCGCTGCACGAGCCGACCGAGGACCATGTCAAGCAGCTCGCCCAGGTGATCGAGCGCGGGTACGCGCTGCTGGAGGAGGACAAGTGAAGGCGTCCGCGTTCGTCTACCCCTGGGACGTCAACGGCGATTCGGAGGCCGCGGAGAGGATCGCCTCCCTCGGTGTGGAACAGGTGACCCTCGCCGCCGCCTACCACTCCACCCGCGCCCTCACCCCCCGCCACCCGCGCCACCGCATCGTCACCGCCGAGCACGCCGCCGTCCTCTACCCCACGGACGCCCGCTGGGCCGGCCGCACCCTGCGCCCGTACACGGCCGGGGACTGGGCCCCCGGGGACGCCTACGGCGAGGCCGCCGATCAGCTCGCGGGCGCCGGCCTGGAGGTGCACACCTGGGTCGTGCTCGCGCACAACTCCCGCCTGGGCGCAGAGCATCCGGACACCTCGGTCGTCAACGCCTACGGCGACCGCTACCCCTGGGCCCCCTGCATCGCCCAGCCCGCCACGCGCGCGTACCTCGTCGACCTGGCCGCGGAAGCCGCGGTACGGCCCGGAGCGCGCGGCACCGAACTGGAGTCCCTCGGCTGGTACGGGCTGGCCCATCTGCACGGCCACGACAAGATCGGCGGGGTCGGGCTCGGTGACGCCGGCCAGTACCTGATGTCGCTCTGCTTCTGCCCGGCCTGCCGCGCGGGGTACGGGGAACAGGGCCTGGATGCCGAGGAGTTGGCGGCCTCGGTGCGGGCCGCGCTGGAGCCGTTGTGGCAGGGGGCGCCGTCCGACGGGGGCTGGGCGGGCGTCGCGAAGCTCCTCGGTGAGGCCACGGCCGACGCCACGCGCGCGTGGCGCGACGAAACCTCCCGCACGCTCCAGGAGGCGGCGGTCGCGGCGGTCCGCTCGGCCGCGCCCGACGGCTTCCAGGTGCTGCTGCACGCCGACCCGGTGTCGTACCACTGCGGTGCCAACGCGGGCGTGGATCCGGCGTACATCCTGACCGTCGCCGACGGCGTGGTCCTGCCGTGCACGGGCGGGGCGGGGCTGCTGACGCCGTTCGCGGAACAGGGGCGGGCGGACGCCGTCCTCGCCGCCAACCTCACCGTGGTCTCCGGCATGGGCGGCAGGCCGGGCACCCTGGCGGCGGACGCCGCACGAGCCCGCGACCTCGGCGCGAGCGAACTGCGGCTCTATCACGCCGGGCTGGCGTCCGAGGGCGATCTGACCGCCGTACGGGAGGCGCTTGCCCGGCTCTGACGGCGAACAGCGGGGTGTGCGCGGTGGCGTAGATGAGTTTTGGGGGCGGCGCCGGTCTACCCCCTGAATGGACCCTTCGACCCGTGAGGTGAAGAGGATGACCGGCACCACCCTTCTCGACCTCGGACCGCAGACCCGTGTCATCGCCCGGCTCGCCGCCGGGGTGCAGGACGGGCAGCTCGCCGATGTGACGCCGTGTCCCGACCACGCCGTGCGGAACATGCTGGGGCACCTGGCCGGACTGTCCGCCGCCTTCCGGGACGCCGGGCGCAAGGACCTCGGCGTCACCACGGACACCGACCCGAACCTGACCGAGCCGGACGTCGGGCCCGGCTGGCGTGCCGAACTGCCCCAGGTCCTCGACGAGTTGGCGGAGGCCTGGCGCGACCCGGCGGCCTGGACGGGGATGACCCGCGCGGGCGGAATCGACCTGCCGGGCGAGATCGCCGGGGCCGTCGCGGTCGACGAACTGGTGATCCACGGCTGGGACCTGGCCCGGGCCACCGGCCAGGAGTACGAACCCGACCCGGCCGCGCTGCGAGCGTCGTACGACTTCCTGCTCGCGGCGGCCGAGGACCCGACCCGCGGTGGCGGCATCTTCGGACCGGTGGTGCCCGTGCCCGCCGACGCGCCGCTGCTGGACCGGGCGGTCGGGCTGAGCGGGCGGGATCCGGGCTGGAAGCCGTAGCGAGCTGTAGCGATCCGTAGCAAGCCTTGGGAAGCCGCCTACACGGTAAGAGCCCCCGCGCCCTCGACAGCCGCAAAAGATGAACGCGCCGAGTGCCGGATCCGTACTCTCCCGGCCATGCCCCTCAGTCTCACCATCCTCGGCACCGCCTCCCCGCACCCCGGGCCGGACCGCCCCTGCTCGGGCTATCTGCTGCGCGGTGGGGGCGCCGAGGTGTGGGTGGACGCGGGGCCCGGCACCTTCGCCGAGTTGCAGCGGCACACGGATCCCTCGCGGCTCACGGCGATCTGGATCTCCCACCTCCATGCGGACCACAGCGCCGATCTGCTGTCGGCGATCTACGCGTTCGTCTACGGCGGGCTCACTCCCGCGGCCCCGATTCCGGTGTACGCGCCCAGGGACTGCCTGCGCCGGCTCGCCGCGTTCTTCGGGCGGCCGGAGGCGGGATTCCTGAGCGGCATCCTCGAGTTCCGCTCCCTGTACGACGGCCATGCCGTCCGGCACTGGAACCTCCGCCTAAGCGCGCGAGCCGTCCTTCACGACACCGAGGCCTACGGGCTGCGCGCCGAGTGCCAGGAGAGCGTCTTCGCGTACTCCGGGGACAGCGGACCCTGCGACGCGCTCACCGAACTCGCCTCCGGAGCCGACCTGTTCCTCTGCGAGGCCGACATCGACCGGCATCGCGAAGGCGAACAGAAGTTCCACCTCACGCCGGAGGACGCGGGCGCCCACGCGAAGGGTGCGCGCGAACTCCTGATCACCCATGTCGGGCCCACGCTCACCCGCGAGACGGCCGCCCTGCGCGCCGGCGTCGTCTTCGGCGGACGTACCGCGATCGCCCGTGAGCGGGACACCAGGAGCATCTGACTTCCCCGCGACCCCAACTCCCGCAACTCCAACTTCCTTTGTCGGAAGCATTGACGAAACACAGGGGCACTCCTACCTTCAACGCGTCGTACTTCGTACGTCATATATGAGACGCGATACGCGAGATCCGCTACGTGAGATCCGAGAGGCGCGCATGACCTCTGTGCCCACCCCGATCCCCTCCCGCACCCAGTTCGTGCTGGAGGCGATCAAACGCCGCATCCTCACCGGGCAGTTGACGCCGGGCCAGCCGTTGGTCGAGACCGAGCTCGCCGCACAGTTCGGGGTGTCCAAGACCCCGGTGCGCGAGGCGCTCAAGACCCTCGCCGGGACCGGGCTCGTCGTGATGAGCCAGTACAAGGGCGTCACGGTGCGCATGGTGGACGCGGACATGGCGCGCGAGGTCTACGACGTGCGGCTCCTGCTGGAGCCCGAGGCACTCAAGCGCGCCGTGCGCCGCGGAGCCTCCCTGGACGCCGCGCGCACCGCGCTCACCAGTGCCGACGAGGCCACCGACACCGCCGAACGCTCCCTCGCCAACCGGGAGTTCCACCGCGCCCTGTATCTGCCGTGCGGCAACCCGCTGCTGGGCCGGATGCTCGACGAGGTCCGCGACCAGGCCGCTCTGGTCTCCGCCGTCGCCTGGGCCGCCGATCCCTCGTGGGAGCGGGAGGCCAGCGAGCACCGGGAGATTCTGCGGCTCGCCCTCGAAGGCGACGCGGACGGCGCGGCGAGTGCCCTGCGCGCGCACATCGCGTCGTTCGTGCGGCGGGCCTTCCCGGGGGTCCACGAAGAGCTCCAGGCAGAGGAAGGCAAGGGATGAGCGGCGTGAGGTTCGAGACCCAGCGGACGGCGCTGGCCGATGTGGTGGCGATCCCGGTGACGCCGTTCGCCGAGGACGGCTCCGTCGACCAGGACGCCCACCGGGCCCTGCTGCGCCGGCTGCTCGACGGCGGGGTCAGGACGCTCACGCCCAACGGGAACACCGGCGAGTTCTACGCCCTCACCCCCCAAGAGCGCAGGCTCGTCACGGAGTTGACCATCGACGAGGTGGGCGAGAGGGCCGTGATCCTCGTCGGCGTCGGCCATGACGTACCGACCGCCGTGGCCTCCGCCCTGCACGCCCGCGAACTGGGGGCGCAGATGGTGATGGTCCATCAGCCCGTGCACCCGTACGTCTCGCAGAGCGGCTGGGTCGACTACCATCACGCCATCGCCGAGGCCGTCCCCGAGCTGGGCGTCGTCCCGTACATCCGCAACGCCCAGCTCGCCGGCGCCCGGCTCGCCGAACTCGCCGACGCCTGCCCCAACGTGATCGGCGTCAAGTACGCCGTGCCGGACGCCGCCCGCTTCGCCGCCTTCGCCCGGGACGCGGGCCTGGAACGCTTCGTGTGGGTGGCAGGGCTCGCCGAACCGTACGCGCCCTCGTACTTCTCGGCGGGTGCCACCGGCTTCACCTCAGGACTCGTGAACGTCACCCCTTCCGTTTCGCTGAACATGATCGAAGCGCTTCGATCAGGCGACTATCCGGCCGCCATGAAGGTCTGGGAGCAGATCCGCCGCTTCGAGGAACTCCGTGCCGCGAACGGCTCCGCCAACAACGTCACGGTCGTCAAGGAGGCCCTCGCCTCCCTTGGCCTGTGCCGGCGCGAGGTGCGCCCGCCGAGCAGGCAGCTGCCCGAGGACGAGCGCGCCGAGGTCGCCGCGATAGCCGCGAGGTGGTCCATGTGAAGCGCTTCGACGATCATCCCCGAAAGGCCCCCGAACAGCTCAGAAGCCACCAGTGGTACGGCACCGAGGGCCTCCGCTCCTTCAGCCACCGGGCCCGGACCCGCCAGCTCGGCTACCTCCCCGAGGAACATCTCGGCAAGCCCGTCATCGCGATCCTCAACACCTGGTCGGACATCAATCCCTGTCATGTGCACCTCCGTGATCGCGCCCAGGCGGTCAAGCGGGGCGTGTGGCAGGCGGGCGGCTTCCCGCTCGAATTCCCGGTCTCCACGCTCAGCGAGACCTTCCAGAAGCCGACCCCGATGCTCTACCGCAACCTCCTCTCCATGGAGACCGAGGAGCTGCTGCGGTCCTACCCGGTCGACGGGGCCGTCCTGATGGGCGGCTGTGACAAGTCGACTCCCGCGCTGCTGATGGGCGCCGCCTCCGTCGACCTGCCGACCGTGTTCGTGCCCGCCGGGCCCATGCTGCCGGGGCACTGGCGGGGCGAGGTCCTCGGCTCCGGCACCGACATGTGGAAGTACTGGGACGACAAGCGCGCCGGCCTCATCGGCGACTGCGAGATGACCGAACTGGAGAGCGGCCTCGCGCGCTCTCCCGGCCACTGCATGACGATGGGTACGGCGTCCACGCTGACCGCCGCCGCCGAGGCGCTCGGGGTCACCGTCCCCGGCGCGTCCAGCATCCCCGCCGTGGACTCCGGACACGACCGGATGGCCGCCGCCTCGGGCCTCAGGATCGTCGAACTGGTCCACCGAGACCGGAAGTTGAGCGACCTCCTCACCGCCGACGCCTTCGAGGACGCGGTCACCACCGTCCTCGGCCTCGGCGGCTCCACCAACGCCGTGATCCACCTGATCGCCATGGCGGGACGGGCCGGCGTCCGCCTCACCCTCGACGACTTCGACCGCATCGCCCGCACGGTGCCGGTGCTGGCCAACGTACGGCCCGGCGGACGGACGTACCTCATGGAGGACTTCCACTTCGCCGGCGGCCTGACCGGGTTCCTCTCCCGGATCACCGACCTGCTGCACCTGGACCGGCCGACGGTCTCCCACGACACCCTGCGCGAGCAGCTCGCCGGCGCGCAGGTGCACAACGACGACGTCATCCGGCCGCGCGACAACCCGGTCGCGAGCGAGGGAGGGGTCGCCGTGCTGCGCGGCAACCTCTGCCCGGACGGCGCCGTCATCAAGCACATCGCGGCGCAGCCGCATCTGCTCAAGCACACCGGCCCCGCGGTCGTCTTCGACGACTACAGGACGATGCAGCGGACCATCAACGACCCGTCCCTGAACATCACCGCGGACAGCGTCCTGGTGCTGCGCAACTCCGGTCCCAAAGGCGGTCCCGGCATGCCCGAGTACGGCATGCTGCCCCTCCCCGACCACCTGCTCAAGCAGGGCGTACGGGACATGGTCCGGATCTCCGACGCCCGGATGAGCGGCACGAGTTACGGCGCGTGCGTGCTGCACATCGCACCCGAGTCGTACGTCGGCGGGCCGCTCGCGCTCGTTCGCACGGGCGACACCATCACCCTCGACGTCGAGGCGCGGCTCCTCCAACTCAACGTGGACAACGAGGAGTTGGAGCGCAGAAGAGCGGAGTGGACCCCGCCGCCCGTCCGTTACGAGCGCGGCTACGGCGCGCTCTACAACGAGCAGATCACGCAGGCCGACACCGGCTGCGACTTCGAGTTCCTGGCCAGGCCGGGCAAGGTGCGGGACCCCTACGCGGGCTGAACCACCCTCGGCCTCACTCCATTTGGCCGAGATCTCGAACAACGTATGCGAAGCGCTTCACCGAGAACGGAGAACTGTCATGGCCCAAGCCGCAGCCGTGGCGAAACCGCCCGCGCCACCCCGGCGGCGCCGTGCCTCCGCGACGCCCCGCAGGCTCCCGTACCTGCTGATCGCGCCGGCGGCCCTGCTGATGCTGGGCTTCATCGCCTACCCGGTCATCAGCGTCTTCTACTACAGCCTGCAGAACTTCAACCCCACCAAGCCGTGGCGCAACGGCTTCGCGGGCTTCGACAACTTCGTCCACGCCTTCACCGACGACCCGCAGTTCTGGGACACGCTGACCTTCAGCGCCAAGTGGGTCGTCGTCGAGGTCGGGCTGCAGCTGCTGTTCGGTCTGGCGCTGGCGCTGATCGTCAACCAGACCTTCGTGGGCCGGGGCCTTGGCCGCGCGCTCGTCTTCTCCCCGTGGGCCGTGTCGGGCGTACTGACCTCCGCGATCTGGGTGCTGCTCTACAACTCCCAGACGGGCATCACCCGTTACCTCGCCGACGCGGGCATCGGCGAGTACGGCACCAGCTGGCTGTCGGACACCTCCACCGTGTTCCCGGCGGCGGTCGTCGCCGACCTGTGGCGCGGCGTCCCCTTCTTCGCGATCCTCATCCTCGCCGACCTCCAGTCCGTCTCGAAGGACCTGTACGAGGCCGCCGAGGTCGACGGGGCCAGCCGCCTCAAGCAGTTCTGGCACATCACGCTGCCCCACCTCAAGGACGCCATCGTGCTGTCCACGCTGCTGCGCGCGGTGTGGGAGTTCAACAACGTCGACCTGCTCTACACCCTCACCGGCGGCGGACCGGCGGGCGAGACGACGACACTCCCGCTCTACATCGCCAACACCAGCGTGGACGCGCACAACTTCGGCTACGCCTCGGCCCTGACGACGGTGGCGTTCGTGATTCTGCTCTTCTGCTCGATCGCCTACCTGCGGCTGAGCAAGTTCGGAGGTGGGGACAAGTGATCACCAAGGAGGCCACCGTGGTCGCGCCGGCACCGGCGCCCGAGATTCCGCAGCCGCCGCGCCCGCGCAAGGCACGCCGAGCCTGGGACGAGGCCCCGCGCTGGCAGATCTACCTCCCCCTGGGGATCTACCTGGTCTTCACCCTGATCCCCTTCTACTGGATTCTGCTCTTCGCCCTGCGCCCGGCCGGCTCCACCTCGCTCGTGCCCTGGCCCATGACCTTCGACCACTTCGAGAAGGTGTGGACGGAACGGGCCTTCGCCACCTACTTCCAGAACAGCGTCCTCATCGGCATCGCCACCCTGGTGCTCACCACGGTCGTCGCCCTGGCCGGCGGATACGCCCTGGCCCGCTTCGACTTCAAGGTCAAGCGCGCCTTCATGCTGGCGCTGCTGTGCTCCCAGTTCGTCCCGGGCGCACTGCTGCTTGTCCCGCTCTTCCAGATCTTCGCCAAGCTCCAGATGATCAACTCGCTCGGCAGCGTCATCCTCGCCGAGACCGTCTTCCAGCTGCCCCTGTCGATGATCCTGATCAGCGGGTTCATCAGGAACGTCCCCTACTCCCTGGAAGAGGCCGCCTGGGTCGACGGCTGCAACCGCCTCACCGCGTTCCGCATCGTCGTACTCCCGCTGCTGCGGCCCGGGTTGATCGCGGTGGGCTCCTTCGCCTTCGTGCACGCCTGGAACCACTTCCTGTTCGCCCTGATGTTCCTCAGCGACCAGACCAAGCAGACCATCCCGGTCGGCCTCAACACCCTGATGAGCGCGGACAGCGTCGACCTGGGCGCGCTCGCCGCGGGCGGCATCATCGCCGCCGTACCGGTGGTCATCGTGTTCGCCTTCATCCAGAAGTGGCTGATCACCGGCTTCAGCGCCGGGGCGGTGAAGGGATGAGACTCCGTCAGATCGCCTTAGTAACAGGTGTGTTGGGACTGCTCTGCGTCCCCGCGCACGCAGAGGCCCGTGACATCAGCCGCGACACCCTGCCCGTGAACGACGGCTGGGCCGCCGAGGGCACGGGCACCACGGGCGGCGCGGCCGCCGACGACGCCCACGTCTATACGGTCACCAACCGCGCCGGACTCGTCCGCGCCCTGGACGGCGGAAGCGCCACCCCGAAGATCATCAGGATCGCCGGCACTATCGACGCCAACACCGACGACGGTGACCACCTGGACTGCGGCGACTACGCCACCGACGGCTACAGCACCAAGAAGTACCTGGCCGCCTACGATCCCCGCACCTGGGGCGGTGCGAAGCCGGCCGGCGAACAGGAGGACGCCCGCCAGGCCTCCGCCGCCCGGCAGGCCGAGCGGATCGTGCTGCCGGTCGGCTCGAACACCACGATCGTCGGCCTGAGGGGTGCCGTCCTCAAGGGCGCCAGTCTCCAGGTCAAGAACGCGGACAACGTCATCGTCCGCAACCTCGAACTCCGCGACGCCTACGACTGCTTCCCCGTCTGGCAGCCCAACACCGGCGGCCTCGGCGACTGGAAGACGGCCTACGACAACCTGTGGCTGACCGGCGCCACCCACGTCTGGGTCGACCACATCACCGCGAGCGACAAGGGCCACCCCGACGCCGCCGAGCCCACCTACTTCGCCCGCAACTACCTGCGCCACGACGGCCTGTTGGACATCACCAACGGCTCCGACCTGGTCACCGTCTCCTGGAGCCGCTTCGCCGACCACGACAAGGCGATGCTCATCGGCAGCGGCGACTCGGCCACCGGGGACCGGGGAAAACTCCGGGTCACCCTGCACCACAACCAGTTCGAGTCCGTCGTACAGCGCGCGCCCCGCGTCCGCTTCGGACAGGTGCACGTTTATAACAACCGGTACGTGGTGACCGGCGACGACTACCGGTACTCCCTCGGCGTCTCCACCGAGTCCGGCGTCTACGCCGAGAACAACTCCTTCACCGCCCCCGGCCACATCGAGGTCGCCGACCTGGTCAAGAGCTGGAACGGCACCGCCCTGCACCAGACGGGCACCCTCTTCGACGGCTACCCCGTCGACCTGCTCTCCATCTACAACGCCTACAACTCCGGCAGCGAGCGCGACCTCACGGCGGACGTCGGCTGGACGCCTACCCTGCACGGAAAGATCGACAGCGCCGAGGTGGCCGACCGAGAGGTGGCGCGCGGCGCGGGCGCAGGGAGGATCCCATGACCACACCCATCGTTCTCGCGGGTGCGCGCGGCCACGGCCACTGGCACCTGGACAACATCCGCCGGCTCCAGGACAAGGGCCTCGTCCGCCTCGCCGGCATCTGCGAGCTGACCCCGCTGACCGCCGACGAACTGCCCGAAGGCCTCGGCACGCCCGAGCAGTCCGCCGACTTCGGGGCCCTCCTCCACGCCACCGGCGCGCGGATCGCCGTGATCTGCACGCCGATCCCCACCCACACGGACCTGGCGCTCACGGCGGCCCGACGTGGCGTGCATCTGCTGCTTGAGAAGCCGCCCGCGCCGTCGTACGCCGAGTTCCGCCGGATGGCCGACGGGGTCGCCGAGGCGGGCGTGGTCTGCCAGATCGGGTTCCAGTCGCTGGGCTCGCACGCCGTGCCCGCGATCCGCGAGCTGATTGCCGAGGGCGCGATCGGTGAGGTGGCCGGGGTCGGCGGGGCCGGTGCCTGGGCGCGTGCCGAGGCGTACTACCGGCGCGCGCCCTGGGCCGGCAAGCGCAGGCTGAACGGTGCCGACGTCATCGACGGCGCGCTCACCAACCCGCTCGCGCACGCCGTCGCCACCGCCCTGGCGCTCAACGGATCGACCCGCGCCGAGGACGTCACCGACATCGAGACCGAGCTGCTGCGCGCCAACGACATCGAGTCCGACGACACGTCCTGCGTCCGCGTCACCACCGCACAGGGCCGCCCGGTCACCGTCGCGGCGACCCTGTGCGCCGAGGACCCCGACGAGCCGTACGTCGTCGTCCACGGCGACCGCGGCCGGATCACCTTCTGGTACAAGCAGGACCGCGTCCTCCTCCAGCGGGCCGACCACGGCCCCGAGGAGATGGAGTACGGCCGCACCGACCTGCTGGAGAACCTGGTCGACCACCTCGACACGGGGGCCGAGCTGCTGGTGCCCCCGGCCGTGACGGGCGCCTTCATGAAGGTCGTCGAGGCGATCCGCCGGGCCCCCGACCCGGCCCAACTGCCCTCTGAGGCCTGGCACTTGATCCCCGGGGAGCAGCGTCGGGTGGTGCCCGGCATCGACGGCCTCGTCGCGGCCGCCGCCGACAGCCTCGCCCTCTACTCCGAGCTGGGCGCGCCCTGGGCGCTCCCGCCGGCCCACCCGTACGCCCTGCCAAAAGAGGTGAGTACCTGATGACGCCCAACGACTCGCCCGTCCTGCGCGTCGCGGGCCGCCCGGTCGGCCGCTACGTCACCCGGCCCGAGCTGCCGCCCCGGCTCTCCCCGCGCCCGTATCTCCACCCCGTCACCACCCTGGCCGGCACGGCGGTCACCGAGCTCAGCCCCGCCGACCACACCCACCACCTCGGCGTCGGTGTAGCCGTACCCGACGTCGAGGGGCGCAACTTCTGGGGCGGCAGGACCTACGTCCGCGACCAGGGCCCCACCGAGCTGGACAACCACGGCGCCCAGCGCCACTCCGCCTTCCAGCTCCGCGACCCCGACGGCTTCGTCGAGGAGCTGCGCTGGGTGGCGGCGGGCGGCGAGCTGCTGCGCGAGCGCCGCACGGTCGCGGCCACCGAACTCACCGACACCGCCTGGGCGTTGGACTTCACCTTCTCCCTCACCAACGTCACCCCGGACCCCCTGTCGATCGGCAGCCCCGCCACCAACGGACGTCCCGGCGCGGCCTACGGCGGCTTCTTCTGGCGCGCCCGCAAGGAGCCCACGGCCCCGGACGTGTTCACCGCGGGCACCGAGGGCGAGGCGGAGATCCACGGCACCCGCGCCGACTGGCTCGCCCTCGTCGGCGCCACCTGGACGCTGGTCTTCGCCGGGGCCACGGACGACACCCGCCGCGACCCGTGGTTCGTGCGCACCGACGAATACCCGGGCGTGGGCTCGTCGTTGGCCTCCGAGCAGCGGCTCCCGATCCCGCCCGGCGACACCGTCGTACGCCGCGTCGTCACCGTCGTCGCCGACGGCCGCCTGGACCGGGGCGAGGCCGCCGCGCTGGTACGGAAGGCGGTGAGCCCGTGATCAGCGCCGATCTCGGGGACGGCACCTACCGCAACCCGGTCCTCGACGCCGACTGGTCCGACCCGGACGTCGTCCGCGTGGGCGACGACTTCTACCTGACCGCGTCCAGCTTCGGCCGCGCCCCCGGCCTGCCGCTGCTGCACTCCCGCGACATGGTCAACTGGACGCTGATCGGCCACGCCGTCGAACGCCTGCAGCCCGCCGCCGAGTTCAGGACCCCGCGCCACGACTGCGGCGTCTGGGCCCCGTCGCTCCGCCATCACGACGACCGCTTCTGGATCTTCTGGGGCGACCCCGATCAGGGCATCTTCCAGGTCAACGCCCCCGGAATACGCGGTCCTTGGACCCACCCCCACCTGGTCAAGGAGGGCAAGGGCCTGATCGACCCGTGCCCACTGTGGGACGACGAGACCGGTGAGGCATACCTCGTGCACGCCTGGGCCAAATCCCGCTCGGGCATCAAGAACCGCCTGACCGGCCACCGCATGCACGAGGACGGGACCTCCCTCCTCGACGAGGGCAAGGTCATCGTCGACGGGGACCGCATCCCCGGCTGGTTCACGCTCGAAGGACCCAAGCTCTACCAACACGACGGCTGGTTCTGGATCTTCGCGCCCGCCGGGGGAGTGGAGACCGGCTGGCAGGGCGCCTTACGCTCGCGCGGCTTCTTCGGGCCGTACGAGGAGAAGGTCGTCCTGGAGCAGAAGGACACCGACGTCAACGGCCCCCACCAGGGCGGCTGGGTGCGCACCCCCTCCGGCGAGGACTGGTTCGTGCACTTCCAGCAGCGGGGCGCCTACGGCCGTGTCGTGCACCTCCAGCCGATGCGCTGGGGCACGGACGGCTGGCCGGTGCTCGGGGACGAGGGCGCCCCCGTCGCCGTACACCGCAAACCCGACCTGCCACCGCAGCCGCCCGCCGCGCCCGCCACCGACGACGACTTCCCCGGCGGACGGTACGGCCGCCAGTGGCAGTGGGCGGCCAACCCGCAGGACGGCTGGGCCACCCAGCACTCCGGCGACGGGCTGCGACTGGCCTGCGTACGCACCACCGACGCCCACGACCTGCGCAAACTGTCCAACGTCCTCACCCAACGGCTCCCCGGCATACCGGCCGCCGTCGAGGTGGAGCTGCGCCTGCACGGCGAGGAGCCGGGAGCACGGGCCGGGCTCGCGGTCCTAGGGGATGCCTTCAGCTGGATCGGCCTGCAGCGGGGGACCGACGGGACGGTCCACCTCGTACACCGCTTCGCCGAGGCCGTCGCCGACCAGGAACGCGACGCCAACCACCCGCGACTCGCCCCCGAGGGACGGGCCCGGCTGCGGATCGAGATCGGCGCGGGCGCGCGCTGCCGCTTCTTCTACGACATCGGTGACGGACTCAGGCCGTCGGGTCCCGTCTTCGCCGCCACCCCCTGGCGCTGGGTCGGCGCCCTGCTCGGGCTCTTCGCGCTCGCGCCCGCCGGCGGGGGCCACGCCGGCGCGGCCGCCTTCACGCAGTTCCGGATCACCGCTTTGTAACTCACGTCACCCGTAAGCCTGTTGGGAGCCGCAATGACGCAGCACCTTCATAGCAAGCGCTTGCCGAGACCGGGGCCGATTCCGGCACTGGGACCCGGCAGGGTTCTGGCCGCCGTGATCGGTCTTGTGGCCGCGCTGTGCCTCGGGGCGGTCGGGGAGGCGAAGGCCACTGTCCGGACGCCGGCCCCGGTGGACCGCTTCGACGACCAGCCGCACGGCTTCGCCTCACTCGCCGGCGGCACCACGGGCGGGGCCGGCGGCAAGGTGGTCACGGTCACCGACCAGGCCTCGCTGGCCCGGTTCGCGGCGGCCGAAGAGCCGTGCATCATAAGGGTGTTGGGGGCGATTGCCGTCGAGCCCTTCGGCTCGGACATCGTCGTGGCCTCGGACAAGACGATCATCGGCGTCGGCGACACCGGCGAGATCGTCCACGGCGAGCTGCATCTGAACCCCGGTACGAGCAACGTGATCATCCGCAATCTGACGATCCGTGACTCGTACGTCGAGGGCGACTGGGACGGGAAGACGACGGACTTCGACGCCATCCAGATGGACACCGTCGACCACGTCTGGATCGACCACAACCGCTTCACGCACATGGGCGACGGGCTGCTCGACATCCGCAAGGACAGTCAGTACATCACCGTCTCCTACAACCGGTTCAGCAACCATAACAAGGCGTTCGGCATCGGCTGGACCACCAATGTGCTGACGCAGATCACCATCGACCACAACTGGTTCACGGGGACGAAGCAGCGGAATCCGTCCGCCGACAACTGTGCTTACGCCCACCTCTACAACAACTACCTGTCGGCCCAGGTGGCCGACGGGGATCCGGTGTGGACGTACGGGAACTGGTCGCGTGGCCACACCAAGATGGTCATCGAGAACAGCTACTACGACGGGGTCCAGCACCCCTACCAGGCCGACGCCACCGCCGAGTTGGTGCAGCGCGGGTCGATTCTGAAGGACGTCGGCGGGCGTACCGACGAGTGGGGTGCCGCCTTCGATCCGCGGGAGTTCTACTCGTATCGGCTCGATCCGGCCGCCGCCGTACCGGCGTTGGTCGAGCGGCTCTCCGGGCCGCGGAAGCGGATCGGGGTGACCCTGCACGTCCCGGGCGACTACCCGACCGTGCAGGCCGCCGTGGACGCCGTGCCCGACGGGAACGCCGTGCCGGTGACGATCGCGGTCGCGCCGGGGACGTACCGGGCCAAGGTCTTCGTCCCCGCGAGCAAGCCGAACATCCTGTTGCAGGGGACTGGACAAGATCGCTCCGACACCGTCATCGTCTACGACACGCCTGCCGCGTACGGCGGTTCGACGGGAAGCGCGACGGTCCGGATCGCCGCGAACGACGTCACCGCCCGCAACCTCACCTTCAGCAACGACTTCGACGAGGCCGCGGTCGAGCTGAACGGCGAGCAGGCCCTCGCCATGAAGACGACCGGCGACCGGATCGTCTTCGAGGACACCGCCTTCCTGGGCAACCAGGACACCCTGATGACCGACAGCCCCAAGCTGGACGTGATCAGCCGGGTCTACATCCGCGACTCGTACATCGAGGGCGATGTCGACTTCATCTACGGGCGGGCGACCACCGTCATCGAGCGGTCCGTCATTCGGGCGCTGAGCCGGGGGTCCGACAGCAACAACGGGTACATCACCGCCGCTTCGACCTGGACGGGCAATCCGTACGGGTTCCTGATCACCCGGTCGAAGGTCGTGAGCGACGCGCCGGCCGACTCCTTCCATCTGGGGCGGCCCTGGCATCCGGGCGGTGAACCGGCTGCGGTCGCCCAGGTGTTGATCCGCGACACCGAGCTGCCCGCCGCGGTCAAGGCCTCGCCGTGGACCGACATGAGCGGGTTCTCGTGGAGGGACGCGCGGTTCACGGAGTACCGGAACTTCGGGGCGGGCGCGGGCATCACGGTGGACCGGCCGCAGATGAGTGACACCGACGCACGGACTCACACCGTCGCGAACTACCTCCAGGGGGCGGACGGCTGGGCGCCGTACGCCGCCCGTCACTGACCCCCACAACTTCATATCTCCGTTGGATCCAGAAGAAGAGAGCCGATCAATGAAGACCAGTATCAGCAGAAGCAGGCGCGCCGCCATCGCCGTCGCCCTGGGCTCCGTGCTCGCGCTGACCGCCACCGCCTGCGGCGACGACGGCAGCGGTGCGGCGGGTGACAAGGGTGGCGAGGGCTCCGGCAAGGGCGAGATCACCTTCTGGGACAACAACGGCGGTGTCCGCACCGACATCTGGAAGGAGATCATCGCCGACTTCGAGAAGAAGTACCCGGACATCAAGGTCAACTACGTCGGGGTGCCGGCCGCGAGCGTCCAGTCCAAGTACGACACCGCCATCCAGGGCGGCGGGCTGCCGGACGTCGGTGGCGTGGGCGCCGCGATGCTCGCCGAGGTCGCCGCGCAGAACGCCCTGGAGCCGCTCGACAGCCGTATCGAGAAGAGCTCGCTGAACGGCAAGCTCAACCAGAACTTCCTCGACAGCGTCAAGTCCGCGGGCGGTGGCGAGAGCCTGTTCACGGTTCCGACCTCCGCCAACAACGGCACCCTGTGGTACCGGACCGACCTGTTCGAGGCGGCGGGTCTTGACGCGCCGACCACGTGGACGAAGTTCTACGAGGCCGCCGACAAGCTCACCGACAAGGACGACAACAAGTTCGGGTACACGATCCGCGGCGGCGAGGGCTCGATCGCGCAGGCCCTGGACGCGAGTTACGGGCAGAGCGGGATCGACACGTTCTGGAACGGCGACAAGACCACGGTCAACGACCCGAAGAACGTGGCGGCGCTGGAGAAGTACGTCGCGCTCTACAAGAAGGACACTCCATCCGCCGACGTCAACAACGACTTCACCAAGATGGTCGCCCAGTGGGACAGCGGCACGATCGGCATGCTGAGCCACAACCTGGGGTCCTACCAGGACCATCTGAAGGCGCTGGGCGCGGACAAGTTCAAGGGCATTCCCAACCCGACGCTCGACGACGGGACCCGGGTGCAGGTGTCCAACCCCGTTGACGGGCTTGGGTTGTTCAAGTCCAGCAAGAACAAGACGGCGGCGTGGAAGTTCATCGAGTTCGCCGTGTCCCACGAGTCCAACAGCAAGTGGAACGAGTCCGCCGGGGCGATTCCGGCCAACACCGAGGCCGCGCAGGATTCGTGGATTCAGGGGGCCGAGGCTACGAAGCTGGCCGCCGAGGCGATTGGCGGGACCGCTACGAAGATCGTGCAGCTTCCTTACTACCTGCCTGACTGGAACACCATCTCGAAGGCGGACAACGAGCCGAACTTCCAGAAGGTGCTGCTCGGGAAGATGAGTGCGGAGGAATTTCTGAACACGTTGGCCGAGCAGTTGAATGCGGCTCAGGCGGACTGGCAGGCAAATAACTGAGTTCGTTCGGGTGGGTTCGGTTGTGGGGAGCTGCGGGTCCGTTGTGGCTGGTCGCGCAGTTCCCCGCGCCCCTAGGTAGGTCAGCTTCCCCCCTGTTGAAAGGGCACATCCCTGTGGCTCTTACCC
Source organism: Streptomyces sp. JLBG701 (assembly GCF_058544905.1). Taxonomy (NCBI): domain Bacteria; kingdom Bacillati; phylum Actinomycetota; class Actinomycetes; order Kitasatosporales; family Streptomycetaceae; genus Streptomyces; species Streptomyces sp. JLBG701. Next base: position 2,810,472 of record NZ_CM178588.1, on the reverse strand, counting down.
GTAGGCAGGTCACCTTCGCCGCCCTTTCCGGCATTCCGCTCTCCGTGGCGGCTGCCGGATCCGTGCAGGCTGCTGCCCGGCCCCGCACCCTCTACATCGCCGGCGATTCCACCGCCGCCCAGAAATACGCCGACGCCGCCCCGGAAACCGGGTGGGGCATGGCTCTTCCCTTCTTTCTCCACAAGGATCGGCCCGTCGCCAATCACGCGGTGAACGGGCGGAGTTCGAAGAGCTTTGTCGATGAAGGGCGGCTCGATGTCATCCTTTCCGCCATTCAGCCCGGTGATTTCCTGCTGATCCAGTTCGCGCACAACGACGAGAAGAGCGCCGATCCCGTTCGGTACACCGAGCCCTGGACGACATACCAGGACTATCTGCGGCTGTATGTCGACGGGGCCCGGGCCCGGGGTGCGCGGCCCGTGCTCGCCACCCCCGTCGAGCGCCGCAGGTTCGACGTGGACGGCAACTCTTCGCCGACCCACGGCGACTATCCGGCGGCGATGCGCGCGCTCGCCGAGGAGGAGCGCGTGGCGCTGCTCGACATTCAGGCACTGTCGCTCGCGCTGTGGCAGGAGCTGGGGGTCGAGGAGACGAAGAAGTACTTCAACTGGACCGCGACGGAGCAGGACAACACGCACTTCAACCCGCCGGGCGCGATCGCCGTGGCGCGGCTCGTGGTGCGGGAGCTGCTGCGTACGCGGGTGCTGGCACCCCGGGATGTGTGCCGGCTCGACGAGGAGATCCCCGAGTCCTGGATCACCTGGCCGGACGCGGCCGCCGCCTGACAACCACCCCCTTACCGGAAGAGAGAGCCGCACCATGAACACACGGATATGGCATGCACATGCCATTGCGAGAACCGCCGGGCTTGTCGGCTGCACCGCGCTCGTGCTGTCCCTGACCGGGCCCGCCGCCCAGGCCCAGCCCCGCGACCCCGCCCGGCAGGTGCTCGCCGCCGGTGACGGCTGGGGCTCCTACGGCACCGGCACCACCGGCGGTGCCGCGGCCGACGCCGATCACGTGTACACCGTCACCACCTGGGCCGAGTTCAAGGCCGCCCTCGCCGCCGGCGGCACCGCGCCGAAGATCATCAAGGTCAGGGGCACCATCGACGCGGTCTCCGAGGGGTGCGACTCGCTTGCCGCGCCCGGCTACGACTTCGACGCCTACCTGGCCAAGTACTCGCCGGAGGCCTGGGGGCTCGACACCGACCTGAGCGCTGAGCCGGACGACAGCCCCGAAGGCCTGCGCCGTGCCTCCGCCGCCAACCAGGACTCGACCATCAAGGCGATCGTCCCCGCCAACACCACCATCATCGGCGTCGGCAAGGACGCCGGCTTCAAGGGCGCCAGCCTCCAGATCAAGGCCGTCGACAACGTCATCGTCCGCAACCTCACCTTCGAGAGCCCCATCGACTGCTTCCCGCAGTGGGACCCAACGGACGGCTCAAGCGGCAACTGGAACTCCGAGTACGACACCGCCGTCGTCTACGGCTCCACCCATGTGTGGCTGGACCACAACACGTTCACCGACGGCAGCCACCCCGACAGCGCCGCACCCACCTACTTCGGCCTGCTCTACCAGCAGCACGACGGCGAGCTCGACATCGTCCGCGGCGCGGACCACGTCACCGCCTCCTGGAACGTCTTCACCGAGCACGACAAGACGATCCTCATCGGCAACAGCGACAGTGAGTCGACGGCCGCCGGTGACCGGGGGCATCTGAAAGTCACCTTCCACCACAACCTGTTCTCCGGCCTTGTGGAGCGCGCGCCGCGCGTTCGCTTCGGGCAGGTCGACTCCTACAACAACCACTTCGTGGCCACCGAGGGCTACGCCTACAGCTTCGGCATCGGCAAGGAGTCCCAACTCGTCGCCGAGCACAACGCGTTCACGCTGCCGGAGGGGGTCAGCGCGGCCAAGGTGCTCAAGCGGTGGAATGTGTCGCCGCTGACCGCGGACGACAACTACGTCAACGGTGAGGTTGTGGACCTGATCGCCGTTCACAATGCCGAGATCCCTGCGGAGGCGTTGGAGTCGGGCGCGGGTTGGACGCCGGTTTTGCGTACCAAGGTCGATCCGGCGCAGGCGGTTCCGGGGATCGTCGATCACTGTGCCGGTGCGGGTCGTTTGAGCTAACCGTTTGCGCCGTCGATCGTCTGCGGCGCCGTTGTGGCTGGTCGCGCAGTTCCCCGCGCCCCTGGGGGGCGGGGCTGCGCCCCAGCCCCCCATCAAGAGCCGCGCACTCAAGGAGCACCCGCATGCCCTTGCCCAATGCTCAACTCCCCCTGTCCAGAAGGGGTTTCCTGCTGGCGAGCGCCGGCGCATCCGCCGCTCTCGCCCTTGCGTCCGTGCCCGCGTGGGCCGCCTCGCGGCCGTGCCCGTTCGGCCGGTACGGTTCGCCCGCCGCGCGCCTCACCCCGAAGACCCTGTACGTCGCCCCGGACGGCACCGGCGACTTCACCTCCGTCCAGGCCGCCGTCAACGCCGCCACCACGGCCGGGTACACCCTCGTCATCGCCCCCGGCGTCTACCGCGAGACCGTGATCGCCGGTGTCGTCGACCCCGTCACGGGGCTGCGTACCGAGGCCGCCTCCGAGATGACCTGGATCGGTGCGAGCGAGGACCCGTGTGATGTCGTCATCGTGTACGACAACGCCAACGGCACCAAGAAGCCCGACGGTTCGGGCACCTACGGCACCACCGGCTCGGCCACCACCCTGATCCGCACCGACGGCTTCACCGCCCGCTGGATCACCTTCGCCAACGACTGGCTGCGCGCCGACCACCCCGACATCACCGGCACCCAGGCCGTCGCCATCAAGGTGCAGGGCGACCGGTCCGCCTTCCACCACTGCCGTTTCCTCGGCCACCAGGACACCCTGTACGCCGATTCGTTCGCCCTCGGAGTCTTCGCCCGCCAGTACTTCGCGCACTGCTACATCGAGGGCGACGTCGACTTCGTCTTCGGGCGGGCCACCGGCGTCTACGACTCCTGCCACTTCCGCACGCTCACCCGCACCGACCTGGCCGCCGCCCCGTACGGCTTCGTCTTTGCGCCCTCCACGGCGGGCGCAAACCCGCGCGGATATCTGGTGCTGCGCAGCCGCGTCACGAGTGAAGCCCCCGACGGCTACTACAAGTTGGCCCGTCCCTGGGTGCCCAGCTCCGACACCACCGCCCGGCCCATGCTCACCGTCCGGGACACCCACCTCGGCCCTGGCACCGACGCGGTCGCGCCCTACACCAACATGTCGGACGCCTACCCGTGGCAGAACCAGCGGTTCGCCGAGTACCGGAACACGGGGCCCGGCGCCGAGATCACCGTCCCCGACAACCGCCCCCAACTCACCGACGAGGAAGCCGAGTCGGCGACCCGCAAGGCGTACCTCGGTGACTGGACGCCCTGGAAGGTGCGCTGAAGATGCTGAGCAGACGCACACTGATCGCCGGAATCGCCGGCGGGTTCGTGGCCGTCGGGGCCGTCCCCGCCCTCGCCTCCACCGGCCGCCGGGTGCTGCACGTCCGGCCCGGTGACTCCGTACAGGCCGCCGTGGACGCGGTGGCCGGGCCAGGTTGGACGATCGTCGTGCACCCGGGTACGTATCGCGAGGTCGTCAACATCCCCGCCGGGAAGCCGGAGTTGACCTTGCGTGGCGCCACCTGTGATCCGCGTGACGCCGTCATCGTCTACGACAACGCCAACGGCACCCAGAAGCCCGACGGTTCGGGCACCTACGGCACGGCGGGCTCCGCCACCTTCACCTCGGCCGCCGCCGGACTGACCGTCCGCGACCTGACCCTCGCCAACGACTGGCTGCGCGCCGACCACCCGGAGATCACCGGCACGCAGGCGGTCGCCGCGTATGTCACCGGCGACCGGTCCCACTTCGAGAACGTCCGGCTGCTGGCCCACCAGGACACCCTGTTCGCCGACACCACGGCCCTGGACGCCTTCGACCGCCACTACTACCGCGACTGCTACATCGAGGGCGACGTCGATTTCGTCTTCGGGCGGGCCCGGGCGGTCTTCGCGCACTGTCACTTCCACACTCTCGACCGGGACGTCACCTTCAAGCCCGAGGGCATGGTCTTCGCCCCGGCCACGGCCCGCGCCAACCCCTACGGCTTCCTGGCCCTCCGCAGCCGTGTCACCTCCGGTGCCGAGGACGCGGCCTACAAGATCGCGCGCCCATGGGTCCCGTCGTACGAGACGACGGCCTGGCCGTCCCTCGTCGTCCGGGACACCTGGCTCGGCCCGGGCATCGACGCGGTCACGCCCTACATCAACATGCGGGAGGCCTACCCCTGGCAGACCATGCGTTTCCGCGAGTACCGCAACACCGGGCCGGGCGCCGAGATCACCGTTCCCGACAACCGGCCCCAACTCACCGACACCGAGGCCGAGTCGCACACCCCCGCGACCTACCTCGGCGACTGGAACCCCCACATCCCCAACCAGTTCCCCGAGTAGTTCCCCAATCAGTTCCTCGACAAAGAGACGAAAGGACCGCACTCCATGTCTCGTCGTACCGCTCTCGGCCTGGGCACCGCCCTCGCCCTCGGCGCCGGCCTCGCCGTGCTCCCCACCCAGGCCCAGGCAGCAACCGTCGTCGTCGACACGACCGCCGAGCTGACCAGCGCGATCTCCAGCGCCACCGCCGGGACCGTCATCCAGGTGCGCGCCGGCACCTACTACCCGACGGCCACCCTCCAGTCCACGACGAACGGTACCTCCGCCAGCCGCATCTACCTCCAGGCGTACGGCTCGGAGACCGTGAAGATCGACGGCTCCTCGCTGCCCGACGGCGACTGGATCTTCAAGCTGACCGCCGACTACTGGAACGTCTCCAACATCACCTTCCAGAACTCCCCGGACAGCGCGGTCGTCTGCCAGTCCTGCACCGGCACGGTGTGGAGCAACATCAAGACCATCAACGGCGGCGACTCCGGCTTCACCCTCACCGGCGACGGCACGGTCAACAACACCGTCAAGAACATCGACTCCTACGGCCACTACGACTCCGCCAACCACGGCGAGAACGCGGACGGAATCGCGGTCAAGTACGGCTCCGGCACCGGCAATCTGATCACCGGGGCCCGCCTCTACAACAACTCGGACGACGGCCTCGACTTCTGGTCCTTCTCCTCGCCTGTCACCGTCGAGCACACCTGGGCCTTCGGCAACGGCGTCAACCGCTGGTCGGACTCGGCCTTCGCGGGTGACGGCAACGGCTACAAGCTGGGCGGCGACGGCGAGGTCGTCGCGCACGTCGTCAACAACTCGGCCGCCTGGGGCAACGCCGGCAACGGCTTCACCGAGAACTCCAACACCGGGGCGATCGTCATCAACCGGACGACCGCGTACGCCAACTCCAAGTGGGGCTACTACTTCGCCACCGGCGCGGCCAGGCTCGGCAAGAACCTGGCCGTGAGCAACGGCAGCGGCTCGGTCAGCAAGAGCTCCTCGGTCACCTCCGCCGGCAACAACTGGGACTCCGGCATCTCGACCCCGTCCTTCGTCTCCACGGACGCGTCCACGACGTACAACTCCCGCCAGTCGGACGGCTCCCTGCCCGCCACCACCTTCCTCACCACGGGCAGCACCACCATCGGCGCGACGATGAACTGACCTGCCCCGCCACTCGTCCGGGGCGCTTGACCCGATTTTTGCCTGTGAAGGAGGTCTCGATCAGGCAACGGGTCTCGCGCCCGGGAGGGTGACGCGCGTAGAACTCCTGTCATGCATAAGCCACTCCGCATCGCGGCGATCGCCGCCACGTGTGCCGTCGCCGGTGCCGCCCTGTACGGCACCGGCGTCGCGACCGCCGGCCAGTCGACGGCCAACTCGACCCACGAGCCCTACAACATCGGGCTGCTGGTCAAGGACATCGACACCTACTACGGCACCACGCTCGACGCCAACGGCGTCTACCAGGCGTCCACGGACAGCGCGTACGCCAAGGACCTCGCGCGCATCGACGCCGCCGCCAAGAAGTACATCGACCAGGCGGCGCGCAAGGCGCTCCACAAGGGCGAGAAGCCCGCGGTCGTCTTCGACATCGACGACACGCTGCTGCTCAGCCTCGACTACGAGAAGAAGACCAACTACACGTACAACTCGGCCAGTTGGGCCGAGTACGTGGCCAAGGCGGACCGCCCGGCGGTCTTCGGCAGCCCCGAGCTGGTGAAGTACGCCGCGGCCAAGGGCGTCGAGGTGTTCTACAACTCGGGCCTGAAGGAGTCGCAGCGCACCGCCGCCGTCGACAACCTGAAGAAGATCGGTGTCGACATCAACCTCGACTCCGCCCACATGTTCCTCAAGGACACGGCGAACCCGCCCGCGTACCTGAGCGACTGCGCCACCGCGGGTACCTGGACCTGCACCACCGTGCAGTACAAGTCCGGCACCCGCGCGCACATCGAGGACCTCGGGTACGAGATCGTCGCCAACTTCGGCGACCAGTACTCGGACCTCGACGGGGGCTACGCCGACAGGACGTACAAGCTGCCCAACCCGACGTACTTCGTCAGCTAGTTCCGTCAGTTCTCAACTGGCCTGATCGATCCCAGAGTTGGCACCACCGGCTCGATGGTCCCGTCCGCCGCGAAGGTGAGACGGTCGATCGTCGTCTCGCGGTGCATACCGTCACCGCCGGCCTTTCCGGGGCCGTTCAGGGCGAACCGGTGATAGACGATGTACCAGTCGTCGGTACCGGGGACGTTGACCACCGAGTGGTGGCCGGTGGCCTTGATGCCGTACTCGGGACGCTTGGACAGGATCGTCCCCCGCTTGGTCCACGGGCCGAGCGGGGACGGTCCCGTCGCGTAGGCCACGTGGTAGTTCTCGCTGCGGGTGTCGTCCTCGGACCACATGAGGTAGTACGTCCCCTGCCGCTTCACGACGAAGGAACCCTCGCGGAAGTTGTCCGGGGTGATGTCCTTCACCTGCGAGGCGTCGTACGACACCATGTCGTCGTTCAGCGGCACGACGTAACCGTGCCCGTTGCCCCAGTAGAGATACGACGTCCCGTCGTCGTCCGTGAACACGGCCGGGTCGATCATCTGCCCGCTGAGGGAACCGCCCTTCGCGACCAAGGGCTTGCCGAGCGCGTCCTTGAAGGGCCCGGCCGGAGAGTCCGCGACGGCCACGCCTATCTGCTGCTCGGCACAGAAGTAGAAGTAGTACTTGCCGTCGTGCTCGGCGATCGCCGGGGCCCAGGCGTTCTTGTCCGCCCAGGAGACGTCCGCCCCCAGGTCGAGGATCACCCCATGGTCCGTCCAGTGGACCAGGTCCGTGGAGGAGAAGGCCTTGAACTGCGTGCCGCTCCAGCCCTGGAAGCCGTCCGTCGTCGGGTATATCCAGTAACGACCGTCCATGTAGCGGATGTCGGGGTCGGCGTAGAGGCCTGGCAGCACCGGACTGCGGGTCGGCACCGCCTCGACCGTCCAGGTGCGGGCCGTGCCGTCCGCCGAAGTCACCGTGTAGGTCTGCGGCTTGCGGAAGTCGCGCCGGGTACCGGAGGGCGGGCTCACGGTCGCGCCCGCGCCGATGGCCAGGGCGGGCGCCAAGTGCCGTAGATCCGCGTCGGGTTGCATGGGGAGGACGACCTTGTCCGCCGCCTCCGTGACGATCGCGTACGCCTTCTGGTCCTTGGCCGTCGCGTCCACGACGGACATCGGGGTGGCCGGGTAGGCGGCGAGCAGCCGGTCGTACTCGGCCTGCGTCACCGGAATCACCGTGCCGTGGCGGGGACTCGCGGGCAGCTGGTAGTTGGTGGACATCGTCCACTGGCCCGAGTCGAGGTCGGTGGTCTCGAAGGGGACGTAGCCGCGGCCGCCGTACTCGTCGATGAACAGGTACCACTTCTTCTCGGTGTTGGACTTGAAGACCGTCGGCCCCTCGCCGCGGTCGATCGAGCCGCTGCCGATGCAGTCGGCGACGAAGTCGTACGACGTGTCCGTCAGGCTCGTCGACTTCTCCCCGGTGATGAACTTCGAGCAGGGGCTGGAGGACGTGGGGTCCCGCTCGTCCTTGGTGTAGCGGTAGTACGTGTCCTTGTACTTCACGACCGTCGAGTCGATGACCGAGTAGCCGGGGTCGTCCCAGACCTTCGGCTCGCTGAAGGTGCGGAAGTCCTTCGTGGTCGCGTACAGCATCTTGTTGTACGTCGAGCCCGTGTGGCCGGGGTCGTCGTCGGCGTAGAGCTTCGACGCCCAGAAGACGACGTACTCGCCGAGCGAGTCGTCCCAATAGGCCTCCGGCGCCCAGGTGTTGCCCGCCGTGTCCGGTGACACCTTCACCAGGCGCTGGTCGGTCCAGTGGACCAGGTCGGTGGACTCCCAGATCATGATGGACTTGCTGCCGTGGCGCTGGACGTAGTCCCAACTGCCGCTGCTGCTCTGGTACATGCGCAGGTCGGTCGCGATCAGATAGAACTTGTCGCCCTCGGGGGAGCGGATCACGAACGGGTCGCGCAGGCCCTTCTCGCCGATGGTGGAGGTGAGGACGGGCTGTCCGGCGTTCAGCTCACGCCAGTGCAGCGCGTCGTTGCCGCGGCTGAGGGCGTAGCGGATCTGCTCGCCGTCGGCGGTGCCCTCGCCGGTGAAGTAGGCGAAGAGATAGCCGGCGTACTTCGGTTTGTTCACGTGGGGGGCTCCGGTCTGGGCCGAACTGGGCGGGGCGGCGATCAGGCTCAGCAGAAGAGCCAGCAGGGGCAGCAGGATCGCGCGGGCGGTGCGGCGTCGCATGTCACATCCTGTGGGGGTCTGATGGATTGTGTTGGGCGAACTGCCCTCGGAGTGTCATCAGCCGGGAACCGTGCGTCAATCGGTGCGGACGCGGCGCGGGGTACCGAAAATTTCGACGACTTTCGAAGGGGCCACGGCAACCCTTTCCGGGTGCGGCGGCGACCAGAGATCAGAAACGGGCCGGGGCGGCCCCTCCGGCCCGTTTCGTCTGATCTGGTCTCCACCCCCTAGGAAAGGAACGCCCCCGTGCGTTTGTCCACCGGACGCCACCGCAGAACGCGGACCCTCTCGATCGCCGCCGCGGTGGCGGTCTCCGCCGGGGCGGGCGGCGTCTACCTCGGCCTCTCGAACGGCGGCGCGCAGGCCGCCTCGTCGACGGTCACCGTGACCACCAGCGCACAGCTGGAGTCGGCCGTCGCCGGCGCCACCGCCGGCACCGTCATCCAGCTGCGCGCCGGCACGTACTACCCGACGGCCACCCTCAAGTCGACGGCGAACGGCACCAGTTCGGCACGGATCACGCTCCAGGCGTACGGCAGCGAGAAGGTGAAGATCGACGGTTCCCGGCTGGCCGACGGCTCCTGGCTGGCCGGGATCTACGGCGACTACTGGACCGTCCAGAACCTCACCTTCCAGAACTCCCCGGCCCAGGGCTTCGTCGTCACCTCCTCCGTCGGCGGCATCTTCAAGAACCTGGTCACCGCGAACAACGGTGACTCCGGCTTCACCCTGCGCGGCGACGGCACCACCAACAACCTCGTGCAGAACCTGGACAGTTACGGCAACTACGACGCCGCCGGTCACGGGCAGAACGCCGACGGAATCGCCATCAAGTTCGGCTCCGGCACGGGGAACAAGGTCACGGGCGCCCGCCTGTACAACAACTCGGACGACGGCCTCGACCTGTGGCAGTTCTCCTCGCCGGTCACCATCGACCACTCCTGGGCGTTCGGCAACGGCAAGAACCGCTGGAGCGACTCGGCCTTCGAGGGCAACGGCAACGGGTTCAAGCTGGGCGGCGGAGGCGTCGCGGTCGCGCATGTCGTCAACAACAACGCGGCCTGGGACAACACGCTGAACGGGTTCACCGAGAACTCCAACACCGGGGCGATCATCCTCAACCGCAACACCGCGTACGCCAACACCGAGGCCGGCTTCTACTTCGCCACGGGCAAGGCGCGGCTCGCCAGGAACCTCGCGGTCGGCAACAAGGGCGGTTTGGACAAGCTCGGTTCGTCCACCGTCTCCGCGGCCAACAACTGGGACAGCGGCGTCAGCACTCCGTCGTTCAAGTCGACGGACGCGACAACGGCGTATGCCTCCCGGCAGGCGAGCGGGGCATTGCCGGCGACGACGTTTCTGACTACGGGGTCGACGACTCTCGGATCGACCATGAACTGACTGTGGTCTTCGGACTGCGGGACCGTCGTGGCTGGTCGCGCAGTTCCCCGCGCCCCTAACGGGGCGCGAACGCCCCCGTCCGGTCGTCACCGGGCGGGGGCGTTCTTCTGCTGACCGAGGGGGGCTCAGGTCAGCAGGTCCATGCAGTCGAACGACGTGCCCGGGCTGAGGTAGGCCGTGCCTGTCGAACCACTGACGATGTTGAGCTTCAGCACGTTGTACTGAGAGGTGTCCGTCTTCCACGCACTTGTAGGGACGTTGAAAGTGAACGTCTGGTTGTTTCCGCGATAGGAACCCGTGGTGAGCGAGCGCGTCGCGGGCTGCGTGGGGGCCGCGGGAATGGCCGAGACCCAGTCGTTGACACTCACCCGGGGACGCCCGTTGAGGAACGCGTCCGTCACCCCGACGCGCAGTGTGTGCGCGGCGGCGGCCTGGGCCGCGGTGAGCTTGAAGTAGACGAGGATGCCGTCGTTGACGTCCTTCCACATGTACGCGGGGAAGGACGCGGCCTCGTCGCCGCTGCCGATGGTGACGTTGCCGGTCCACTTCGCCGCGCGACCGTCGGACGGATGCGCGTACGTCATCAGCTGGGCGTTCTTGAACTCACCGGGCGTGCCGTCCCAGTCGCCGAGCCGCCACACGGTCTGCGCGGCGGACGGATCGCCGGTGACGGTGATCGAGTTGAGCGCGGTCGAGCCGCCCGCCGTCACCTTCACCTCCCGTGTGTGCACGGCGAGTTCGCCCTTGAAGACGGTCAGGGTGTACGTCCCCGGCAGCATCCCCTTGCAGGAGAAGGCGCCGGAGCCGGACGCGGCCTTCGCCCAGTACTGGGCGTCCGCGTTGGCGAAGCCCACCGTGTAGGCGTACTTGGCGTCCATGCCCTTCAGACCGACGCCCGCCACCTTGCCGCGGCCCGCCTTGCCCACCCAGCCGGTGATGCCGAGGCCGTCCACCCACGAGGTGTCGAGGTTGGCGTGGAAGAGGGAGGACGAGGGAGCGCCGCCGTCGGTGAAGGCCAGGACGAACGGGCCCTGGAGACCGAAGCGTTCGGGCTCGGTCTGCGCCTGGTTGTAGTGCAGGATCTCGTACAGGCCGGCGCCGAGGTCGTTCGAGTGGCGCAGCAGTGAGCGGTAGAACGGGCCGCCGGACGCCTTCTCGTGGTTGGAGCGGACGATCCACAGACCCACCGAGCCGGTTGTGAAGCCGACGTAGTCGTAGTCGATGACCCGCTTGCCCGAGTAGTGCTTGGAGTGGGTCGTGCCGTCCGAGCGCTTCCAGACGTCACCGGCCTCGATGATCGAGTCGGACGCCTCGATCCAGGTGTCCGAGCCCTCGTTGGGGAACATTCCCGGCTTGAGGCGGACCAGGTAGCGGGTCGCGGTGAAGGAGGCGTCCGCCTTGTTGGTCCACTGGTGGACGTTGTTCTGGCCGCTGCGGGCCGCGTACCACTGGGTGATCGCACCGTGCACGACCTTGATCAGGATCGTCGATCCCGACTGCTTGATCGTGACGGTGGAGGCCCCGAGGCCCGACTCGACGTGCGAGTGCTTGCCGCCGTAGCCCTCGTACTCCTTGCCCTTGTAGACCAGGGACGTGATGTCGCCGGTCGACTTGGAGACCTTGAAGACGAGGGAGGCGCCGGTGTCGACGACGTAGTTCTTGCCGTCGTCCGTGTAACCGAAGGCCGCTGCGGACGCGGACGAGAGGAGGCCGGTGCCTGTCGCGACGGCGGCGCCGGTGGCGGCGACGCCGATCGCGGAGGCCCCGAGCACACGTCTGCGCGTGAGGTGCTTCTTGTGCGTGCTCAAGGAACGTACTCCGTCATACTTGAAGGTTCACTCAGTTGTATGTGATGTCAGATGACGAGAAGTTGCAGGTCGTTCCGTCCGCGCCGGTGCCCAGCTCGGTCGGCTCCGCACCCGTGTTGTTGCCCTTGAAGCGCACGCAGGTCTTGATCTTCTTGCCGCTGTCGCCGTGGATACGGATCTTGCGCAGCGAGGCGGTGTCGCCGTAGTTGGCGTTGACGCCGACGATCGCCTTGAGCGGGGCGGTCACATCGACGTCGTTGATGATGATCGTGCGCTTGTACTGCGTCTTGCAGTTGCCGCAACTGCGCACCAGCTTGCCGGAGTTCTCGACCTGGAACTTGCTGACGACCAGCTTGCCCGCGCCGTTGAACTGCAGCACCTTGTCGGAGGCACCCTTGGCGCCGCCGCCGTAGACCGTGTACACGGACGACGAGGACTTGCCCTTGAAGCTGGCGGCGTCCTCGCCGACGTCCAGCCACCACACGTTCTGGATCGTGCAGCTGCCCAGGCAGTGGACGCCGTCCGCGGCCGGGGTGCCGATGATCACGTTCTTCAGGGTCGCGCCGTCGGCGAGTTCGAAGATCGCGCCCTGGCTCTCGTCCTGACTGTCGCTGCCGAGGGCGCCGCTGCCGTAGAACTTGGCGAGCTTCCCGTCGTAGGTGCCGGACACCTTGATCGTCGACGACACGGCCTTGCTGCCGTTGGCGGTCGGCCAGGCGCTCGCCGCGCCGGCGGTGGACAGCATCGTCGTGGTGACGACCGCCGCCGCGGTGATGCCGAGGGCGGCGGCTCCGCCGATCACCGCCCGCCGCCTGGTGACCCGGCGACGGTGGCGGACGCGCTGTTCAGCTGGTGCAGTCATGCCCATTCCTTGCCTGGGGAGAGGATCCTTGCGTCTCCTGGTCGCCACGGGTGAGGAAAGGGTTGCCGCCCCTCCGGGAATTCTTTACGAATCCCCTTCGTCTGCCGAGTCGTTGTCGTCCGTGGCCGCGAAGTCGCCCTTCACGGACAGCTGTTGGGATCCGACCGTGCCCGCCGCCGCGTATGTGTCGTCCTTGGCGTCACGGCCGCCGCGCTCATGGTCGTACTGCCCCGCGAACACCCACTCGCCGGGCGCGACCGTACGGCCCTCCTTGAGGACCCATGTGTACACCAGGAAGCCGTCCTGCTCGGCGACCGTCAGCGTGAAGTCCTGCTCCGGCAGCGAGCGCCAGGCGCCCGCCGAGGTGACCCCGCCGGTCTGCGCGATCTTCAACTCGACGGTCAACGCGGTCAGTTGCTTGCTCGTCTTGAGGGTCACATTGCTCTGCGCCCAGAAGTCGTTGCTGTGCGGGTCCACCGAACCGTCCGACCACAGTGGGCCGTCCTCGGAGCCCGACGCGGCCGGCAGCGCGGACGCGGAGGCCTTGGCGGTCGGGGTCGGTGTCGGCGACACACTCGCCTTGCCCGAGTTGTCGGACCCGCCGGAACTCGGCGTCGGATCCGGCGGCGGGACCGGGGCCCGGCTCGTCGCGTCCGGGGACGGTGTGGGCGTCGGCGAGACCGCGACCGTCTTCTCCGGGAGGGTGTCGTCCTTCACCGCGGAGGCGACCGCGTAACCGCCGACCGCGAGCACGCTCGCGACCGCGGCCGTGGCACCCACCACCCGGGCCCAGCCAAGGAGCGGCGGGCGGTACGCCCGGCTGCGGCCGGTCCGCGGATCCGGCGCCATGCCGCGTTCGATCCGCGCCAGGATGCGCGCGCGGTCGGGTTCGTGCGCCTCGGCCGCCTCGTGCAGCCGGGCGCGCAGCTCGTTGTGCACGTCCTGCTGCCTCATCGGGTCGTTCCTCCGGTCTCGCCGCCGCGCGCCATCGCCGCGTGCACTCTACGCGGGGCCGCCTGCGTGCCGAGCAGCCGCTGCAGTTCGGCCATGCCCTTCGACGTCTGACTCTTCACGGTACCCACCGAGACGCCCAGAGCGAGCGCCGTGTCCTTCTCCGAGAGGTCGAACGCGTGCCGCAGCACGACGCAGGCCCGCTTCCTGAACGGCAGTCTGCGCAGGGCCTCCTGGACGTCCACCACGCCCGCTATATCCGGGTTCTCGACCTTCTCCTCGCGCTGCGACCAGAACAGGGCGATGCGCCGCCGCTCCCGCACCGCGCTGCGGATCCGGGTGCGGGCCATGTTGGCGACCACTCCACGCGCGTACGCGACCGGGTGATCGGCGTCGCGCACCCGGTCCCAGCGGTGCCACAGTGCCAGCAGCGCATCGGCCGCCAGATCGTCGGCGGCGTCCGATTCGCCCGTCAACAGGTGGGCGAGGCGGGACAGTTCGGCGTAGTGCCGTTCGAAGAAGGCGTGGAACTCCACGGAGGCTGCGTCGTCGACGACAGTGCCCACGGCGACCTCTTCCTGCCTGTGCGTGTCATGTAGATGACATGGGGAGATCCGGTATGCACCGGATGAGATCCGGAAGCGTAGCAGTGATCGTCGGGCGGGTTCGTACGCGGCTTCGAACCTCAAGTGGCGCTCTGACGCCCATTCCGTAACACGGAGAAAACCTGAAACCGGTTCAACAAGGGAACAATCCAGCCAGCATCCGCACCGATCAACCAGGCAACGAGGAGTTACGCGCCATGTCCGAATCGCAGAAGGTGGCCGACCGGCCAAGTGCCTCGCCCCCGGCGCTGAGCAGTGTCGACAGGTTCTTCAAGATCTCCGAGCGGGGGTCCACCTTCAGCCGTGAGATACGCGGCGGTTTCGCCACGTTCTTCACGATGGCCTACATCCTTGTCCTGAACCCCATCATCCTGGGCAGCGCGAAGGACAAGTTCGGGCACCAGCTGGACGCCGTTCAGCTGACCACCGCCACCGCCCTGGTGGCCGCCGTCATGACGATCATCATGGGCGTCGGCGGCAACCTGCCCCTCGCCCTCGCCGCCGGCCTCGGCCTGAACGCGGTCGTCGCCTTCCAGATCGCCCCGCTGATGAGCTGGGACGACGCGATGGGCCTCATCGTCATCGAGGGCCTGCTGATCTGCGTACTGGTGGTGACCGGCCTGCGCGAGGCCGTCATGCACGCCATCCCGCAACAGCTCAAGCAGGCGATCGGCGTCGGCATCGGCCTGTTCATCGCCTTCATCGGCTTCGTCGACGCCGGCTTCGTCAGCCGTATCCCCGACATCGCGAACACCACGGTCCCGGTCCAGCTCGGCGGCACCGGCACCCTCACCGGGTGGCCGGTTCTCGTCTTCTGTCTCGGCGTGCTGCTGACCATCGGACTGCTCGCCCGCAAGGTCAAGGGCGCCATCCTGATCAGCATCGTCACCATGACGATCGTCGCGATCATCATCAACTCGATCGCCGACATCAAGTCCTGGGGTCTGACCACGCCCGCGTGGCCCGACAAGATCGTCGACACCCCCGACTTCGGACTGATCGGTCACTTCAGCCTGTTCGGCGCCTTCGGCGAGACCGCTGCCATCACCGTCGTCCTGCTGATCTTCACGCTGATCCTGTCGGACTTCTTCGACACCATGGGCACCGTCCTCGGCATCAGCGCCGAGGCTGGCCTGCTGGACGAGGAGGGCAAGGTGCCCAACCTCGGCCGCGTGCTGCTCATCGACGGTGCGGCGGCGGTCGCGGGCGGCGCGTCCTCCTCGTCCTCCGCGACCTCGTACATCGAGTCGGCGGCGGGCGTCGGCGAGGGCTCGCGCACCGGCTTCTCCAACGTGATCACCGGCGGCCTCTTCGCCCTGGCGCTCTTCTTCACCCCGCTGCTGACCATCGTCCCGCTCCAGGCCGCCGCCCCCGCGCTCGTCGCCGTCGGCTTCCTGATGATGACGCAGGTCAAGCACATCGACTGGGACAAGTACGAGATCGCCATCCCGGCGTTCCTGACCATCGCCGTGATGCCGTTCACGTACTCGATCACCAACGGCATCGGCGCGGGCTTCCTCGCCTACATCGTGATCAAGACGGTCCTGGGCAAGGCCAAGGAGATCCACTGGCTGATGTGGGGCGCGTCGGCGCTGTTCCTCATCTACTTCGCGATCGACCCGATCGAGCAGATTCTGGGCGTGTGAAGTAAGTAAGCGGTTCGGGGGCCTCGGCGTGTGCCGAGGCCCCTTCTTCTCAGCTCTTGAGTGCTGCCTGCATCATCGCCTTGGCCACCGGCGCCGCCAGCCCGTTGCCGCTGACCTCGGACCGAGCCGCATCCGACTGCTCGACCATGACGGCGACGGCGACCTCCTTGCCGGTCGAGTCGGACTTCGCATACGAAGTGAACCAGGCATACGGCGTCTGGCTGTTGTTCTCGCCGTGTTGGGCCGTACCCGTCTTGCCACCCACCGTCGCCCCGGAGATCTGCGCGTTCGTCCCGGTACCGTCGGAGACAACCGTCTGCATCGCGGACTGCAACTGCTCGGCGGTGTCCGAGCTGACGACCTGCGTGGTCTCGGTCTCGTCGTCGTAGTTCTTCAACACATCGCCGCCACTGTCGGTGGTCTGCGACACCATGTGCGGCGTCACCATCTTGCCGCCGTTGGATATCGCCGCCGACACCATGGCCATCTGCAGCGGCGTCGCCGTGACATCGAACTGGCCGATGCCCGACAGGCCCGTCTGCGCCTTGTCCATGTCCGAGGGGTACACGCTCGCGTAGGCCCGCACCGGCATGTCCTGCTCGTCGTCGTTGAAGCCGAACTTGTCGGCCATCGCCTTCACCTTGTCCTGGCCCAGGTCGACGGCCATCTTCGCGAAGACGTTGTTGCAGGAGTACTGGAGCGCCGTACGGATCGTGGCGTTCTCGCAGGGCGCCGAGGTGTTCTCGTTCGCCAGCTCGGTCGTCGTACCCGGCAGGGTGTACGGGTCAGGACTGTCGGTCTTCGTGTCCACGTCCGCGTACAGCCCGTCCTCCAGCGCGGCCGCCGCCACGACCAGCTTGAACGTCGACCCCGGCGCCACCGGCTGGCGGATCGCGCGGTTGGTCAGCGGCTTGTCCGAGTCCTTGGTCAGCTTCGACCAGGCCGCCGCGGCGGTGTTGGCATCGGTCAGCGACGAGGGGTCGTACGACGGCGTCGACACGACCGCAAGGATCTTGCCGGTCGTCGGATCGATCGCGACGGCCGCGCCCTTCTTGTCGCCGAGCGCCCGATAGGCCGCCTTCTGCACATCCGGGTCGATCGTCGTGACGACGTTGCCCGGATCGGCCCGCTTGTTGGTGACCGTGTCCATGGCGGTCTTCAGCGAGCTGTCCGTGCCGTTGAGGAGGTCCTGGTAGATGCCCTCCAGCTGCGTCGGCGCGTAGCTCTGCGAGGCATAGCCCGTCACCGCCGCGTACAGCTCGCCGTCCGTGTACGTGCGCTTGTACTCGAGGTCGCTGCTGCCCTTCGTCCGCGCGGATCCGGTGATCGACTTCCCGGCCACGATGATGTTCCCGAGCGGCGACGCGTACGTCTCGATCGCGTTCCGCCGGTTGTCCTTGTCGTCCGCGAGCGCGGTCCCGTCGTAGAACTGCACCCAGGTCGCCCTGATCAGCAGAGCGAGCACCAGGAGCAGTGAGAAGACCGCCGCGCGCCTGATCGTCTTGTTCATCCCACACAGAAAGACGATCAGGCCGGAGCGATTCGTTCCCTTCGGGGTGCTTTTCTCATCGGGTGTTCATGAACCTCGGGTGTTCATGAAGGGTGTTCACGAACCCAGCGTCAGCAAGACCTCGTCGATCTCCGCGCCCCGAGCGTTCGCGTACCCTCTGTCCGCTCCTGTGACCCTGAACCCGCACTTCTCCAGCACGCGCCGCGACCCCGCGTTGTCGGACGCCGCACGCGCGTACAGCGGGCGCTCGCGCACCTCGGTCAGCAGGGCCCGTAGCGCGGCCGTCGCGATGCCCTGGCCCCAGTACGCCCGGTCGACCCAGTAGGTGACCTCGCGCTCGCCCGGCTCCCCGTACACCGCCGCGTGCCCCACCACGTCGCCGTCCGCCAGCACCGTACGGATGACGACGTCGGCCGACGAGCGGATCCGCTTCCAGTGGGCGTCGAAGGCGTCCCGGTCGGCCGGGTCCTTGGCGGTGAAGGCCGCCATGGTCAGCGACTCGGGGTCGTTCATCTGGCGGAAGAAGACCGGCAGGTCGCTGTCGTGGACCGGGCGCAGTGCGATGTCCATCGTTCAGAGCCTCCGGGTCGCGAGGGTGAGTCGGTCGCGCGCGTCGAACAGGGCGTCCTTCACCATCTGCTCGTGCGCGGGTGTCAGCCGGGCCACCGGCACCGAGCAGCTGATCGCGTCGCGGGCCGGGGTGCGGTAGGGGATCGCCACGCCGAAGCAGCGCAGCCCCAGCGTGTTCTCCTCGCGGTCGACCGCGAAGCCCTGCTCCCGCACCTGGTGCAGCTCCTCGATGAGCTTCTCCCGGTCCGTGATCGTGTTCTCGGTCAGGGCGGGGAGGGTCTCCGGGAGCAGCTTGCGGACCTGTTCGTCCGTGTAGGTGCTCAGCAGCGCCTTGCCGAGGGACGTCGAGTGCGCGGGGAGCCGGCGGCCGACCCGGGTGAACGGGCGCAGGTAGTGCTGCGACTGGCGGGTGGCGAGATAGACGACGTTCGTGCCGTCCAGGCGCGCCAGGTGGATCGTCTCGGTCGTGTCGTCCGACAGCCGGTCCAGCGTCGGCCGGGCCGCCGCGACCACCTCGTCGCCGTCGATGTACGACGTACCGACGAGCAGCGCCCGCACCCCGATGCCGTACCGCGTGCCCGTCGCGTCCGTCTCCACCCAGCCCAGGTCCACGAGCGTGCGAAGGAGCATGTACAGGCTGGACTTGGGATAACCCACGGCCTCCTGGACCGACGCGAGGGAGTGCATTCCGGGCCGTCCGGCGAAATACTCGAGCAGCTCAACCGTCCGCACCGCGGACTTGACCTGCGCCCCGCCCCCCGTCTCGCCAGCCGACATCGCCCTTGACCCCTTCGTTCGACGGGAAATAGTCTCCGAGAGCATATTCATCATCAGAGACAGCGTTCAGTATATCGAACGACTCTGGTGGATGACCCAGAACTGCGGCATTACATGTGTGGAGGGACCCGCGGTGGCAGCAGCACCAGTCTGGAGTGTCGACCCCCGAACCGGGAAGCAGCGTGAACAGGTTGCGGTGGAGGCTACAGCCCAGGAGGTGGACACCGCCGTCCGTGCTGCGCACGCCGCCCGTGGCGCCCTCGCCGACCGGGCCGTCCGCTCGGCCTTCCTGCGTACCGCCGCCGATCAGCTCGAAGCGGCCAAGGACCAGCTCGTCGAGGCCGCCGACGCCGAGACCGCGCTCGGCCCGGTCCGGCTGACCGGTGAACTCGCCCGCACCTGCTACCAGTTGCGGGCCTTCGCGGACATCGTCGACGAGGGCGCCTTCCTCGACGTCGTCATCAACCACCCCGACGACACCGCGACCCCGCCCATCCCGGACCTGCGCCGCTACAAGGTCCCGCTGGGCGTCGTGGCCGTGTACTCGGCCTCCAACTTCCCCTTCGCCTTCTCGGTCCCCGGCGGCGACACCGCGAGCGCGCTCGCCGCAGGCTGCCCCGTCGTCGTCAAGGCCCACCCCGACCACCCGGCGCTGTCCGAGCTGGTCGCCAAGGTGCTGCGCCGGGCCGCCGCCGCGCACGGCATCCCCGACGGCGTCCTCGGTCTCGTGCACGGCTTCGAGGCGGGCGTCGAACTCGTGAAGCATCCGTTGGTCTCGGCGGCCGGTTTCACCGGGTCCGTACGGGGCGGGCGGGCGTTGTTCGACGCGGCGGCCGCGCGGCCCGTGCCGATTCCGTTCCACGGTGAACTGGGGTCGCTGAACCCGGTGGTGATCACCGAGGCGGCCGCCGCCGAGCGGGCCGAGGCGATCGGTGCGGGGCTGGCCGGGTCGATGACGCTGGGTGTCGGGCAGTTCTGCGTGAAGCCCGGTCTGGTGCTGGCCCCTGCGGGTGCCTCCGGTGACCGACTGCTCAAGTCCCTTACGGACGCGGTCAGTAACACCGACGCCGGGGTTCTTCTCGACCACCGGATGCGGGACAACTTCGTCGCCGGTGTGGCCGAGCGGGCCGAACTGCCCGACGTGGACTCGCCGGTGACGCCGGGGGCGGGCAGTGAGCACACGGTCAGTCCCGGGTTCCTCACGGTGTCGGCGGACAAGCTGACGGCCGAGGGGGCGTACGACCTTCTCCTTGAGGAGTGCTTCGGGCCTGTCACCGTGGTGGTTCGTTACGAGGACGAGGATGAGGCGAGCGCGGTTCTTTCGCGCCTGCCGGGGAACTTGACCGCGACGGTTCACCTCTCGGCGGAGGAAGCGGCCGGGGAGGGGCGGGGCGCGGAGATTCTCGCCGAGCTGACGCCGCTTGCGGGGCGTGTGCTGGTGAATGGGTGGCCTACGGGGGTTGCCGTTGCCCCGGCTCAGCATCATGGCGGGCCCTACCCGGCTACGACTTCCACGTCGACGTCCGTGGGCGGTACGGCTATTGAGCGGTGGCTGCGGCCTGTTGCCTACCAGGGGGCGCCTGAGGCGTTGCTGCCGGTGGAGTTGCGGGATGACAATCCGCTGGGGCTGCCTCGTCGGTTCAACGGGCGGTTGGAGCGGTAGTCGCCGTTGGGGGTGCGGTGGTCTGCGGGCTGCGGGTTCGTCGTGGCTTGTCGCGCCCACGCGGCGGAGCCGCATATCGATACAGCCCCGCGCCCCTTAGGTGACTCCACTGGACCTGAGACAATTTGGCGATGGATATAGAGCTTCCCGAACTTCCTTTCTCCCTCCGCACCTATGGACCCGACGGGCACTGGTCCCACGAGGACGGTGTTCTCACCGGGTGGGCAGGGTCCCGGCAGGATCGGTTCGTGCCGCCCACCGGGGAAGCCGTGGACCCCGCCTCCGACGCGCCGCGGCTGCTCGGGGCGCCCGTGGGCGATTTCCAGCTGATCGCCCGGGTCACGGTCGGGTTCGCGGCGTCGTTCGATGCCGGGGTGCTGTATGTCCATGTGGGGGAGCGGGCCTGGGCCAAGCTCTGTCTGGAGTACTCCCCGGATGTGCCCACCGTCTGCACGGTGGTGACCCGGGGGCACTCCGACGACGCCAACTCCTTCACCGTGGAGGGGAGTTCCGTGTGGCTGCGAATAAGCCGGACGGGGCGTTCCTTCGCGTTTCACGCCTCCCGTGACGGTGAGCGCTGGGTCTTCGTGCGGCTGTTCACCCTGGGTGGCGAGGAGGAGACCGCCGCGGCCCTGATCGGCTTCATGACGCAGTCGCCGATGGGGGAGGGGTGCGTGGTGACGTACGACCACATCGAGTTCAGGCCCGACTGGCCGAAGGATCTGAGAGACGGCAGCTGACGGGAACCGGAACGCCGCCTCTCACGTCCTCCGGTGCATGATCCGTGACCGTCAGAGACCCATGAGCCGAGTGACCGGTGGCCGGGTGATCCGTACCGTCCTGCCCGCCGAGGCGGAGGCCGTCGCCGCGCTGCATGCGCGGGCCCGGGCGACGTACTACCCGGACGGGATCCCCGACGACGGCACCGACTGGCTCGTCGCCTGGTACGGGGCCATCGCGCGGCCGGAAGGGCATGTGCTGTGCGTCGTCGAGCAGGGGCGTATCGCCGGGATCGCGTCCTTCCGGACCCCGGAGGGTGCCTCCGCTGAAACGATCAAGCTGTTTCAGTTCCACGTCGACCCCGACCACTGGCGTTCCGGAATCGGTACGGCCCTGCACGCGGCCTGCGTGGAGGAGTGGCGAGCCGACGGCAGGCGGACGGCCGTGCTCGACGTGCACGTCGACAACCTGCGGGCCCAGGGCTTCTACGCCCGCCAGGGCTGGGTCGCGGATCCGGCCGACGGGAGTCACCACCTGAGGATGCGGTTCTCCGTGACAGAGGCTCCGTGACCGGGGAATGAAGCCCGCCGCTTGAACGTTCATGCACTTCGGCGGAGGGAGCCTCCGTGTCCGTACGAACTGGAGAGCCGAAGACATGCGCGTCGAGATCTGGAGCGACATCGCCTGCCCCTGGTGCTACGTGGGCAAGGCCCGCTTCGAGAAGGCGCTGGACGCCTTCGCGCACCGCGACGACGTCGAGGTCGTGCACCGGTCCTTCGAGCTGGACCCGGGCCGCGCCAAGGGCGACATCCAGCCCGTGGTCAAGATGCTCACCAAGAAGTACGGCATGAGCGAGGCACAGGCGCACGCCGGCGAGGACAACCTGGGCGCGCAGGCCGCCGCCGAGGGCCTGGCGTACCGCACCCGCGACCGCGACCACGGCAACACCTTCGACATGCACCGCCTCCTGCACTTCGCCAAGGAGCAGGGCCGCCAGGACGAGCTGATCCAGCTGCTGTACCAGGCCAACTTCGCCGAGGAGCGGTCCGTCTTCGCCGACGACGAGCGGCTCGTCGAGCTGGCCGTCGCCGCCGGACTCGACGCGGACGCGGCCCGCAAGGTGCTCGCCGACCCGGCCGCCTACGCCGACGACGTCCGCGCCGACGAGCGCGAGGCCGCACAGCTCGGCGCGAACGGCGTGCCCTTCTTCGTCCTCGACCGCAAGTACGGCATCTCCGGCGCCCAGCCCGCCGAGGTCTTCGCCCAGGCGCTGAACCAGGCGTGGGGCGAGCGGTCGCCGCTGAAGCTGATCGACGACGGGGGCGCGGAGGCGTGCGGTCCCGACGGGTGTGCGGTGCCGCAGGGCTGAAAGCAGCAGGTCGGGGCGGATCTATAAGCGTTCCTTAGCGGAACCACGTAAAAACGCGCAATGGACGACGACTTCCCGGGGCCGCAGAGTGGACCCATGGAGACCTTCGAGAGCCTGGTCCGCGCCGAATTCGCCCCGAAGAACACCTTCCTGAACACCGCGAGCAACGGCCTGCTGCCGGCCCGTGCCGTGGCCGCGCTGCACGAAGCCGTGCTGATCAGAGCCGAGGGCCGGCCGCTCGACCCGCTGTACGCGGACGTGGAGGAGGCCCGGGCCGCCTTCGGTCGGCTGGCGGGCGTCCCGGCCGACCGGGTGGCGGCCGGAGTCTCGGTCGCGGCCCACACCGGGGTGATCGCGGCCTCGCTGCCCTCCGGCGCCGAAGTCCTCACCGCCGAGGACGACTTCACCTCCGTCCTCAACCCCTTCCACGTGCGCGGCGACCTCAAGGTGCGCACGGTCCCCCTGGAGCGGCTCGCCGAGTCCGTCCGCCCGGGCACCGCGCTCGTCGCGGTCAGCGCGGCCCAGTCCGCCGACGGCCGCATCGCCGACCTGCCCGCGCTGCGGGACGCGGCCCGGGAGCACGGGGCCCGCACCTACGTCGACTTCTCCCAGGCCGCCGGCTGGCTGCCGATGGAGGCCGACGCGTACGACTTCACCGCCACCGTGAGCTTCAAGTGGCTGCTCGGTCCGCACGGGGCCACCTTCCTCACCGTGCCGGAGGACTTCGGCGGGCTGACGCCGATCCTGGCCGGCTGGGTCGCGGGCGAGATCCCCTGGGACAGCTGCTACGGCCCCGTGACCGAACTCGCCCACTCCGCCCGGCGCTTCGACCTCACCCACGCCCTCTTCACCTACTCCGCACTGCGCAATTCCCTCGCCCTGATCGAGGAACTCGGCGTGGACGCCGTACGCGCCCACGACCTGGCCCTGGCCGACCGCTTCCGTACGGGGCTCGCGGAGCTCGGCCACGAACCCGTGCCCGCGCCCGGCTCTGCGATCGTCTCCGTGCCCGGACTCGGCCATCGCCAGCCCGAGTTGAGGGAGGCGGGCATCGAGGTCTCCAACCGCGCGGGCAACCTGCGCGCCGCCTTCCACCTGTACAACACAACCACCGACGTCGAACGCCTGTTGGACGTCCTGTCTTCCTGAACCACTGGCGCGCGCCCGGTGGGGAGGATAGGAAGGGCACCAAGGGGTGGTGGTGCCGTGGAGTCCACGGGCAATGTGTCCGTCGATCTGCCTGCCGACGCGGAGCTGCATCGGCGGCTGGTGTACGGCGACGAGTCCGCACTGGCCGAGGCGTACACGGCGTACGGGGGGCTGGTGCGGCGGATCGCCATGCGCGTCACCCGCAGTCCGGGCGCCGCCGAGGACGTGGCGCAGGAGGTCTTCGCCCAGCTGTGGAGCAGGCCGTACGCCTTCGACGCGCGTCGTGGCTCACTGCGCACCTGGCTGTCCATGCTGGCCCACCGGCGGGCCGTGGACTGGGTGCGCAGCGAGGCCCGGCACCGCAAGGACGCCCGCGCCGACGACTCCGCGCTGCACGCCATCCCCGACGCCTCGCCCGGCCCCGACGAGACGGTCGTCGACCGAGAACGCTCCCTCCTCCTGCACTCCGCCCTCGCCGAACTCCCGCAGCCCCAGCGGGAGGTGGTCCACCTCGCCTATTTCGCGGGCCGCACCTACCGCCAGGCAGCGGTGGAACTCGGCATTCCCGAAGGGACCGCCAAGACCCGCCTGCGCACCGCCTTACGCACATTGGCTGCTTCTTTGGCGGATTCGGCAGACCCGCCCGACCCGGCGCTCGAAAGAGGCGCATGATGGCAGACAGGGGAACAACGGGGGAGAGCTGGAAAGGTGGTGGGCGGTGACCACGGATCACGAGGGTACTGACCACGACGACGTACGGGACCTGCTGGCCGCCTGGGCCTTCGAGGCGCTGGAATCCGGCGACGAGGTCACGGTCCGCGCGCACCTGGCCGAGTGCGAGAGCTGCGCCGCGGAGGCGCGCCGGCTGCGCGCGACGGTACGGCTGCTGGACGGAACGCCCGTCGAGGAGCCGATCGAGTCCCTTGACGAGCACGAGCACGAGCACGAGCCGCGGTCCCACAACGGCAGCGGTGTCGCCGACATCCTGGCCGTCGCTCTACGCACCCGCCCCGCCGCTTCCCGGGTCGCCGCACACGCCGCCCCCTACACCGCAGCCGTGGCCGGCCTGAAGGCGCTGCTGCACGAGGCTGACGGCCGCTGGAACACCCCGGTCGTGCACGATTGGGACGTCCACGCCACGGTCGCCCATCTCCTCGCCGCCGACGAGCACTTGGCGGCCCGGCTCGGCATCGACGCACGCGTACCGCCCTCCCGGTTCGAGGAGGGCGTCAGCTGGGCGGACGCCTGGAACCGGCGCACGGCCGACGTGATCGCCCACGAACGGGGCCGCAGGCCCGAGGAGACCGTCGACACCTGGTCCGCGCAGGCCGGCGCGCTGCTCGCATCGCCGGAGGCCCACGACCCCGAACTCGCCGCCAGGGCAACGATGTTGATGGGCGTACGGCTCCCGGTCGCCGACCACTTCGTCGTGCGGG
The DNA here is from genome assembly GCF_058544905.1 of Streptomyces sp. JLBG701. Classification (NCBI taxonomy): domain Bacteria; kingdom Bacillati; phylum Actinomycetota; class Actinomycetes; order Kitasatosporales; family Streptomycetaceae; genus Streptomyces; species Streptomyces sp. JLBG701. The sequence continues at coordinate 2,785,254 of NZ_CM178588.1, read as the reverse complement.
CCTTCGAGGCGTGGATCCACTCCGACGACATCGGCCGAGCCCTGGGCGTGAACGTTCCGCCGCCGCCCGAGGAACACCTGTGGCAACTCGTCCACCTCGCCGTGCGCATCCTCGGCCTCGCCCTCGGGCCCACCGCACCGCCGGTGCTCGTCGCGATCACCGGCGGGGAGGAGTGGGTGCTGGGCTCCGAGGACGAACCCGTACAGGCCGAACTCGTCCTGGATCCCGTCGACTTCTGCCTGCTGGTCGGCGGACGCTACACGCCCGACGAGGTGCCGCGGGGCACCACCGGCGACGAGAGTGCCGTACAGAACCTACTGGAGCGGGCGGCGTCACTCGCTTGGCTGTGACACCGCCCGCTTGTAAGGGAGTTGGTCCTACCGGACCGGGGTGAAGTCCCTGGCGCCGATGAAGGACGGCCGGGGTACCGGCGCCGCGAACGGCTCGACCGCCTTGTTCTCCACGCTGTTGAACACGATGAAGACGTTGCTGCGCGGGAACGGGGTGATGTTGTCGCCGGACCCGTGCATGCAGTTGCAGTCGAACCAGGTCGCCGAACCCGCCTTCCCGGTGAACAACTTGATGCCGTACTCGCCCGCCATCGCGGTCAGCGCCTCGTCCGAGGGCGTGCCCGCGTCCTGCATCTGGAGCGACTTCTTGTAGTTGTCCTTCGGGGTGGCTCCGGCGCAGCCCAGGAACGTGCGGTGGGAGCCCGGCATGATCATGAGGCCGCCGTTGGTGTCGTGGTTCTCGGTCAGCGCGATCGAGACGGACACCGTCCGCATGTTCGGCAGACCGTCCTCGGCGTGCCAGGTCTCGAAGTCCGAGTGCCAGTAGAAGCCGCTGGCCCCGAACCCCGGCTTGACGTTGATCCGCGACTGGTGGACGTACACGTCCGAGCCGAGGATCTGCCGCGCCCGCCCGACGACCCGCTCGTCGCGCACGAGGCTCGCAAACAGCTCGCTGAGCCGGTGCACCTCGAAGACGGACCGGATCTCCTGGGACTTCGGCTCGACGATCGACCGCTCGTCACCGCGGATCGCCGGGTCGGCGATGAGCCGCTCCAACTCCGCGTGGTAGACAGCGACTTCGTCCTCGCCGATGAGCTGCTCGACGGGCAGGAAGCCGTCACGCTCGTACGCCTGGAGTTCGGCGACGGAGATCGGCCCGGGCGTGGTGGGTGTGCCCCAGACGACGGGGTCCCGGCGGGGCGCGGACACCTCGGTGGCGCCGCGGCTCGGGTACAGGTCGGTGATCGTGATGGTCATGGGCTCAGACCTCCTCGGGCTCGGGCTCCGTCAGCAGGGGATAGACACCGTTCTCGTCGTGGTCCTCCCGGCCGGTCACGGGCGGGTTGAAGACGCAGAGGCAGCGGAAGTCCTCCTTGATCCGCATGGTGTGCCGCTCGTGCCCGTCGAGGAGGTACATGGTCCCGGGCGTGATCGTGTACCTCTTCCCGGTCTCGTCGTCGGTGAGTTCGGCCTCGCCCTCGACGCACACGACGGCCTCGATGTGGTTGGCGTACCACATGGACGTCTCCGTACCCGCGTACAGGATCGTCTCGTGCAGGGAGAAGCCGACCCTCTCCTTGGCAAGCACGATCCGCTTGCTCTCCCAGGTGCCGGACGCGGATTTCACATGCCGGTCGGTGTCCTCGATGTCCTTGAACGAACGGACGATCACGGTGATCGACAACCCTTCTCTCAAACGGTTTTCATACGGTCTCTCGTACGGCGCGGGCGAGGGTGCGCAGGCCCTCGTCCAGCTCTTCGGGCATGATGGTGAGCGCGGGGAGCAGCTTCACCACCTCGCCCTCCGGGCCGGACGTCTCGATGAGCAGGCCGAGTTCGAAGGCGCGTCGCGCGACCCGGTCCGCGCGCGCCTTGTCGTGGAACTCGATGCCCCAGACCAGCCCCCGCCCGCGGTACTCCTTGACGTCGGCGAGGTTCTCCTCGGTGATCGAGATCAGCGCCTGCTCGATCTGCTCGCCGCGGGCGCGGGTCTGCTTCTCCATGACGGATCCGTCGGCCCAGTACGTCTCCAGGGCGGCTGCGGCCGTGACGAACGCCGGGTTGTTGCCGCGGAAGGTGCCGTTGTGCTCGCCCGGCTCCCAGATGTCCAGCTCCGGCTTGAACAGGCAGAGGGCCATGGGCAGTCCGTAGCCGCTGATGGACTTCGACACGGTGACGATGTCGGGGGTGATGCCGGCCTCCTCGAAGGAGAAGAAGGCGCCCGTGCGGCCGCAGCCCATCTGGATGTCGTCGACGATGAGCAGCATGTCCTGCCGCTCGCACAGGTCGGCGAGCGCGCGCAGCCACTCCGGGCGTGCCACGTTGATGCCGCCCTCGCCCTGCACGGTCTCCACGATCACCGCGGCGGGCTTGTTGAGCCCGGACCCCTGGTCCTCCAACAGCCGCTCGAACCACAGGAAGTCGGGGACCTGGCCGTCGAAGTAGTTGTCGAAGGGCATGGGCGTGCCGTGCACGAGCGGAATCCCGGCCCCGGCCCGCTTGAAGGCGTTGCCGGTGACGGCGAGGGAGCCGAGCGACATCCCGTGGAAGGCGTTGGTGAACGACACGATCGCCTCGCGCCCCTTCACCTTCCGCGCCAGCTTCAGCGCGGACTCCACGGCGTTGGTGCCGGTCGGGCCCGGGAACATGACCTTGTACGGCAGATCACGCGGCCGCAGCACGACGTCCTGGAAGGTCTGGAGGAAGGCGCGCTTGGCGGTGGTCGACATGTCGAGCCCGTGCGTGACGCCGTCCCGCATCAGGTAGTCGATCAACGCCCGTTTGAGAACGGGGTTGTTGTGCCCGTAGTTGAGGGAGCCCGCGCCCGCGAAGAAGTCCAGGTACGCGTGGCCGTCCTCGTCGTACATACGGCTGCCCTGCGCGCGGTCGAAGACGACGGGCCAGCCGCGGCAGTAACTGCGGACCTCGGACTCCAGGGTCTCGAAGACGCTGAGATCGGGCTGGGTGATGGTCACGACGAATCGCTCCTCGGTGTGGGGGGAGTGGGAGTGACGAACGGTGCGAGGGGGGTTGCGAGGGGGGTTCAGAGGCTGAGTGGGCCGATGCGGTACAGCACTTCGGGGTCGTGCGGCCCGTCCGGGAAGTCACCGGCCTCGAACAGGACCGTGCGCTCCATGGCGGCGGCGTGCCGCTCGGCGTACGACGCGAAGAGCCGCTCGGAGGCGAGGTTGCCGGGGGTGATCGTGGTCTCGACCTCGGACAGGCCGCGCTCCGCCGACACGCGTTCGGTGAGCCCGTCGAGCAGCCGCGCGGCCAGCCCGTGTCCCCGGTGCGCGGCGTCGACGGCCACCTGCCACACGAGCAGCGTGCTCGGCCGCTCCGGCCTCACATACCCGGTGACGAAGCCGACCGGCTCACCGCGCCCGTCCCGCACGACGGCCGACGTGGCGGCGAAGTCACGACACCACAGCAGATAGCTGTACGAAGAGTTGAGATCGAGGGATTTCGAGTCCTTGGCGATACGCCACAATGCGGCGCCGTCCGCCACGGCGGGGCGGTCGATGTGCAGGTCTGCTTGCGCGGCAGTCATGCGAATTGAACTTAGCGAGGGAAAATCGAAATTGCATGGCGGAACGGGGTTACGCCTGGGGCTGGGACGTGCTATCACGCGGGCGTGCGCATGAGATATGGGACGATTTGACCGGTAAATAAGGTGCAGATCGACCGCCCTGTGTGACGAGTCACAGATATGTAACCCTCACGAGATCTCTGCGAATTATTTGCGTTTAGCCACAAGGAAAGCGGGCAGAAGAATACGGGGAGCTACTCTGAAGCGAATTCCAGAATTAGCCCCAATTCACGCCCCGGTCACCCCGTCGATTCGCTCCCGCAGGATGTCCGCGTGACCGTTGTGCCGGGCGTACTCCTCGACCATGTGAATGAGCACCCACCGAAGGCTGACCTCCAGCCCGGCCATGGGCCCGTCGGCGATCCGCCCGACATCGTCCAGCGACCGCCCGGCGTACAACTCCCGCCCCCGAGCGACTTCCCGTCGCCAGACGGCGAGCGCCTCTTCGAGCCCTCGCTCCGGATCGAGGACGTACCCGGTCTCCTCCTCGAACACCGGCGGCACGTCGAGCCCCGCGACCGCCCGCTGGAACCAGTTCCGTTCGACCTCGGCCAGGTGCTGGACCAGCCCGAGCAGAGTCAGTGACGAGGGTTCGGCGGACGCGAGTCGCACCTGGGCGTCGTCCAGGCCCGCGCACTTCAACTCCAGCGTGGCGCGATGGAAGTCGAGCCAGCTGTCGAGCATGGCGCGCTCGTCGCCGGTCAGGTGGGGAACGGGGCGGCCGTCGGGGAGGGTCATCGGCGTGTCAGTAGTCATGAGGTGAGCCTGGCACGAGGGTCTGACATCAGCTGTACGCAAGCGGAGTCCAGGCCCGCACTTCCGGCAGCGGCACAACCATCCGGCGGAACCGCCCATCTAAGACGGCGAAATCGATCAGCACGGGGACGCTCCCCGCCGGGCGGACAGGTACAGGTGTGAAACCCGCGAGCCGTTCATCCGAGCCGAAGGCCGGAGCCGTCCTTGGCGGCGAAAGACCGACCGCCGCCCTGTTGGCGGCGGTCATCACCGTCACCGTGTTCTGCGCCGCGGACGCGGTGGCCCGCAGCTACCCCTTCGGCCCGCGCACCCGTAGCGTCAACGACCTGGGCAACCAGTACGTGCCCTTCCACGCGCACCTCTGGGACCTGCTGCACGGACGGGCCGACGGCGGACTCCTCGTCAACTGGCAGTCCGGATACGGCTCCAGCTTCCTCCCCGACCTCGGCACCTACCTCGGCAGCCCGTTCGCCCTGCTCGTCGCGGTGTTCCCACGGGACGAGATCGACCTCGCGGTGTATGTCGTCACCCTGCTGAAGGTGGCGTCGGCCGGGGCCGCCATGGCCTGGCTGTTGCTCGCGCTGCGCCCCGGCCGCTGGTGGGCGGCGGGCCTGCTGGGCGCGTCGTACGCCCTGTGCGGCTGGACCGTGACGGGCGGCGCGTACAACCCGATGTGGCTGGACGGCCTCGTCGCCTTCCCGCTGCTGTGCCTGGTCGGCGAGTGGGTGCTGACCGACCGGCGCCGGGTTCTCGGCGTGACGGTCGTCGCCCTCGCCTGGATCGCCAACTTCTACACGGCGTACATGGCCACCCTGGCCGCCGGTCTCGTCTTCCTGCTCCGGCTGTGGCTCGCCGGCCACCCGCGCCGGCGAAGCCTCGCGGCGGCGGCCCGGGCCGGTGTCACCGTCGCGCTCGGCATGGGCCTGGCCGCGCCGCTGGTGACGGTGGTCTACTTCGGCACCAAGCACGCCTACCCAGGCAGGGTCAGACAGTTCGTGCCCGTGCCGACGGAGGACCTGCTGGCCCGGCTGCTGCCGACGACGTACACCTTCGGTACGCCCGCCCTGTACGTCGGCACCACGGCACTGCTCCTCGCCCTCGCCCTGCCCTTCCACCGGTCGGCTCCCCGGCGCGTGCGCATCGGCTGGACCCTGCTGGCCGCCGGCGTGGCCCTGTCACTCCAGTGGGGCCCGACCCACCTCCTCTGGCACGCCTTCGCCACCCCGCAGGGAAGCCCGTACCGCCAGACGTTCGTCCTCTGCGGACTGTTGGTCATCGCCGCCTGGCACACGCTCTCCTACGGCCTTCCCGGCCGGCGCGCGCTGGCCGCGGCGGGGGCGCTGCTCGCCCTGGTCATCGCCGTCGCGAGCGGCAGCGCGCTGACGCAGCGGGCCTTCACCCTGCCGATCGCCCTGCTCGCGGCCGTGGGCGCGCTGGCCGGACTGGCCCTGCTCGCCCGCACCGAGGGCGGGCCCCTCGGTAGCGGGAGGCGCCGCACCGTACTCGCCGCTCTGGCCGTGACGCTCCTCGTCGGTACGCAGCTCGGAGAGGCCACCGCCACCTCGGCCGTCGCCACCCGGCTGCGCTTCGGGCACATGGACGACTACGCGCCCTGGGGAGCGCGGCAGCAGACGCAGGCGGAGGCGATCGCCGAGGCCGACGGCTGGCCCCGCTACCGCACCGACCCGGGCCGCGAACAGACCGTCGGCAACGACCCGCTGATGGTCGGCGGACAGGGCGCCCAGTACTACAGCAGCCTCACCGCCGACGTCCTCAGCCGTACCCTCACCGCCCTCGGGGACGGCTGGACCTCGCGGGGCCGCAATCTGCAGAGCCTGGACAACGCCGTCACGGACGCGATCTTCTCTGTCGGCGCGCGGGTCCACTCACCGCCGGACCCGCACCAGAGCTGGTTCCCGCAGAACGGCGGCCGGGTGACCGTGTCCCGGCAGGAGGTTCCGCCCCTGGTGACGGTGCGCCCGTCCGGCGAGCCGACTGTCGCCGACTTCGGCCCGTCCCCGTACCGCAACCAGGAACTGCTGCTGGGCACCCGCGTCTACACGGTGCCCCGCATCACCGTACGCACGGCCGACGGCAAGTCCCCGGCCCGCAGCCAAGACGACCGCCCGGGCGTACTCCTCGACCCGGCGGGCAAGCCGACGATCACCGCCAACTGCCCGTCCGGCAACGAGGTTTACCTCTGGGCCCCGCACTTCTCGGGCACCGCGCAACTCACCGGCGCGAGTGCCGACGGCCTGACCGGACGGTTCCGGGCCGACCACCCCGTCACCAAGATCGCCGCCATGCAGCGGCTCGGCACGGTTCCGGCCTCCGGACGCCTGCGGATCGAGCTGACGCCCGACCGGGCGGGCGTCGTCCCCGACGGCGCGGTCGGCTGCCTGGACACCACCCGGCTGCGTACGGCCGTCGAAGGGCTCACGTCCACCGGCGCCACCGACGTGACCGTCTCCGACGGCACCGTCCGGGCCCAACTCCCGCCCGGCAGCAAGGGAACCGCCGTCATCGCGGCCCCCAGGATCGCCGGCTGGCGCTGCGCCGCGGGCGACGGCCCAGCCGTACCCGCGGGGGAGTACTACGGGTTGATCGCCGTCCCCCTCGACGGTTCCTCGACCAGCGTCACCTGCACGTTCCACCCGCCCGGCCTCCGCCTGGGCGGTGCCGTGGGAGGCGCCGCACTCCTGACCCTGATCCTGCTCTGCGTCCTCGACGCCATCCGCCGCCGGCGTGCCACGGGTCGCCCCGCACCACCCACGACCACACCACGACTCGACCGCGCGGACGCCTGACCGACGCTCGCCGACCGCGCCAGGGGGAAAGCCCATGCTCATCTCGATCGTCGCACCCTGCTACAACGAAGAAGACGTCATCGCCCGCTTCCACGACCAGGTCATGAAGGTCGCGGAGCAACTCCTGCCGCTAGGCCACGACATGGAGTTCGTCTACGTCGACGACGGCAGCCGCGACAAGACCCTCGCCGTCCTGGAGGAACTCGCCGAACTCGACTCACGCGTCCGCTACGTCTCCTTCAGCCGCAACTTCGGCAAGGAGTCCGCCCTCCTCGCCGGCCTGAGCCACGCCTCCGGAGACTCCGTGATCGTCATGGACGCGGACCTCCAGCACCCGCCCGAACTCATCGAGCGCATGGTGGACTTGCGCGCCCAGGGCTATGACCAGGTCATCGCCCGGCGCTCCAGAACCGGCGAGGGATTCGTCCGCACCATCACCGCCCGCCTCTACTACCGGTTCGTCAACCGTCTCGTCGACGTCGAACTCGTGGACGGGGTAGGCGACTTCAGGCTGCTGTCCCGCCGGGTGGTGGACGCGGTCCTGGACCTCACCGAGTACAACCGCTTCTCCAAGGGCCTGTTCGCCTGGGTCGGCTTCCCCGGCACCACCTTCGAGTACGAGAACGCCGTACGCACCCACGGCCGGACTTCGTGGAGCTTCCGCAGCCTCCTCAACTACGGGCTCGACGGCCTGCTCTCCTTCAACAACCGCCCGCTGCGCGCCGCCCTCTACGTCGGCATGGGGCTGCTCTTCTGCACCGGCCTGTACACGGCGTGGATCGTCGGCGCCGCACTCGTCAACGGCGTGGAGACGCCCGGCTATGTCACCCTCATCACAGCGGTCACCGCCGCCGCGGGCATGCAGATGATCCTGCTCGGGATCATCGGCGAGTACACGGGCCGGATCTACTACGAGGTCAAAGGCCGCCCGCACTTCCTGGTGAAGGCGACGAACGTGAACCGAACACAGGACCGCACCGCGTGCGACACGACCAAGGACCTCATACCCTGATGCACACCGCACAGAAGACCGGGCAGAAGACCGGCCGGGAATCGGCCCAAGTGCGCCCGATATCCGGCCAGATCCTCACCTTCGCCTTGGTGGGCGTCGTCAACACCCTGACGTACTACGGCTTTTACCTGCTGTTCCTGACCCAGCTGCCCTATCTCGCCGCGCACATCATCGCGTTCGGCCTCAGCATGACCGGATCCTTCTTCCTGAACGCCCGGTTCACCTACCGGATCCGGCCGACGTGGCGGAAGTTCCTGCTGTTCCCCCTGACGAACGCCACCAACTTCGTGGTCTCGACCGCGGGTGTCTACGTCCTCGTCGACATCCTGCACGCCGGGAACCGCTTCGCCCCCCTGCTCGCCTCCGCGGCGGCGGTCCCGGTGACGTTCATCGTCTCCCGGACGATCATGCTCCGGAAGGAGGGAAACACTCCCTGACCGCGCGCCGGGCCCCCGCCACATCCACCGTCAGCCCCTTCGCGGCGAGCGCGGCGCCCAGCGCGGCGAGGCAGGAGTCGACCACCCGCTCGGTCGCGTCAGGGCCGTAGTGGTTGACCCGGATCATCTCCTTGGCCAGCGCACCCCCACCCGCGGCCAGCGGCAGCGCCGGGTCGGACTCCAGGGCACTCGCCACCAGCTCCGACGCGACGACACCCGACGGCGCCCGCAGTGTCGTGGCGACCGGCGCCGCGTCCACGGCCTCGTACACATACGGCTCAAGACCGCCGCCCAGAGCGACAGCCCCCGCCCGCGTGGCCGACGCGGCGGCCCGGTGCCGGGCCATCACCACGTCGAGCCCCACCGCCTCGATCCGCTCGACGCACGCCTCAAGGGCCAGCATCTCCAACTGGGCGGGAGCGTGCAGGAGAGTGCGCCGGCCGCCGTCGACCCACCGCTCCTTCCAGTCCAGCAGGGAGAGGTACGACCGCCGCGGCGCCCCCGGATTCGCCGCCATCCGCGCCCACGCCCGCTCGCTGACCGACACCGCCGACACGCCCGCCGGGCCGCCCATCGCCTTCTGCGCCCCGATCACACACAGGTCCACGCCCCACGCGTCCGGCAGCACCGGCTCGGCCCCGACGGAGGCGACGGCGTCCAGATAGAGCAGGGCGCCCTGCTCCCGTACGACTTCACCGATCTCCGCGACCGGGTTGGTGTTGCCGGTCGCCGCCTCCGCGTGGACCAGTGACACGAAGTCGATCTCGGGGTGCTCGGCGAAGGCGTCCCGGATCTGCGCGGCGGTGACCGCCGTGTGGAAGGGCACCGCGAGGTCGATCACCGTGGCGCCGCAGTCCCGCAGCCAGTCGCCGAAGGTCTGCCCGTAGGGGCCGGTGACGACGTTCAGCGCGGTCGTGCCCGGACCGGCCGTCGCGCGGATCGCGCCCTCCAGCGGCAGCAGCGCCTCACCTTGCATGATCACGACATCCTGCTCGGTGCCAAGCAGCCGGGCCACCCGGTCCTCGATCGAGGCGAAGTGCGCGGCGCTCAGCGGGGCGAGGTCCAGGAAGGGGTGGGTCACGGCGGTGCTCTCTTCGCTCACGTGGGTCGTCGCAGACGAGGGTAACCGGCGGGCACCACCGTCCCCTGACCGGCGACTTCTTAGGCCGTACAGCCCCGTAGCCATCGGTTTGATTTGAGAGACCCAAACTTCTCCTTATAATCAGAACCCGAATCACCGGAACCCACAGTTCCCTCACAGCCGCAGATCCCCCCACAGGAGGTCCCCGCGTGAACACGCTCCTCGGGCGCCGGGCCCGCGTCCTGGCCGCCACCACCGCCACGGCCGGGCTGGTGCTCGTGGCCGGCTGCACGTCGAGCGACGACGGAGGCAGCGCCACGAAGACCGCCGCCGGCGGGGTCGAGCTCGTCAAGGCGGGTCAGCTCACCACCTGCACGCACCTGCCCTACCCGCCCTTCCAGTCGGAGATCGACGGCAAGGTCCAGGGCTTCGACGTCTCCCTCATCGACCTGGTCGCCGACGACCTGGGCGTGAAGCAGGAGATCCTCGACACCCCGTTCGAGAACTTCAAGACCGGCGCCTTCCTCAACGCCGGCGAGTGCGACCTGGCCGCGGCCGGCATGACCATCACCGCCGAGCGCAAGAAGAACGTCGACTTCTCGGACCCGTACTTCGACGCCACCCAGGCCCTTCTCGTCGACAAGGACGGCGGGATCACCTCGCTCGCCGACGCGAAGTCCAAGGGCGTCAAGCTCGGCGCCCAGGCGCAGACCACCGGCGAGGACTACGCCAAGAGCCAGGGCTTCGACCCGGTCTCCTTCGAGTCCTCCGACGCGGTCCTGAGCGGCTTGCGCTCCGGCCAGGTCAAGGCCGTCATCATCGACTACCCGGTGGTCCAGGGCTGGCTCAAGACCGAGGCCAACGCCGACGCCTTCGAGGTCGCCGACAACATCAACACCGGCGAGCAGTACGGCTTCACGGTCAAGAAGGGCAACGCCAAGCTGCTGGCCGCCATCAACAAGGCGCTCACGGACGCCAAGGCGGACGGCACGTACAAGAAGCTGTACGAGAAGTGGATCGGCCCGTATGACGAGACCGCGGCGTCCCCGTCGGCGTCATGACCTCCACGGACGTACAACTCCAGCCGAAGAAAAAGGGCCTGACCCGGCGTCAGAAGCGCAGCCTGTCCCGCGGCATCCAGTACACCGTCTTCGTCGCCGCCGTGATCGCCTTCGCGTTCTCGGCGGACTGGGGCCGGCTGAAGAACCAGTTCGCCCAGTGGGACATCGCCGAGCAGATGTTCCCGGACGTCATCACGCTGGCGCTGAAGAACACCGTGCTCTACACCCTGTCCGGCTTCGTGGTCGGCCTGGTGCTCGGCATGGTCATCGCGCTGATGCGGCTGTCGTCGGTGGGGCCGTACCGCTGGTTCGCCGGGGTGTACATCGAGATCTTCCGCGGCCTGCCCGCCCTGCTGATCTTCATCTTCATCGGCGTCGCCGTCCCGCTGGCCTTCCCGGGCACGGAGATCGTCGGCGGCACGTACGGCAAGGTCGCCCTCGCGCTGGGCCTGGTGGCGGCCGCGTACATGGCGGAGACGATCCGCGCGGGCATCCAGGCAGTCCCCAAGGGCCAGATGGAGGCGGCCCGTTCACTGGGCTTCTCACCGGCTCGCGCGATGATCTCGATCATCATCCCGCAGGCGTTCAGGATCATCCTCCCGCCGCTCACCAACGAACTCGTCCTCCTCTTCAAGGACTCCTCGCTGGTGCTGTTCCTCGGTGTCACCCTGGAGGAACGCGAACTGTCCAAGTACGGCCGCGATCTGGCCAGTACGACCGCCAACTCCACGCCGATCCTCGTCGCGGGCCTGTGCTACCTGCTGGTCACGATCCCGCTCGGCTTCGTCGTACGCCGCATGGAGACGAAGGCCGGGGAGGCCGTCAGATGAGCCGACCGGAGATTCAAGTACGCGGGCTGCACAAGTCGTTCGGCGACAACGAGGTCCTGCGCGGCATCGACCTGGAGGTCGGACAGGGCGAGGTCGTCTGCGTCATCGGCCCCTCCGGCTCCGGCAAGTCGACACTGCTGCGCTGCGTGAACCTGCTCGAAGAGCCCACCAAGGGCCAGGTGTTCGTCGGCGGTACGGAGGTCACCGACCCCGATGTCGACATCGACGCCGTACGCCGCCGTATCGGCATGGTCTTCCAGCAGTTCAACCTCTTCCCGCACCTGTCGGTGACCGAGAACCTCACGCTCCCGCAGCGAAGGGTGCTGCGCCGGGACAAGGCGCAGGCGGCGCAGGTGGCGGCCGAGAACCTGGAGCGAGTGGGCCTGTCGGAAAAGGCCGACGCCTACCCGGCCTCCCTCTCCGGCGGCCAGCAACAGCGGGTCGCGATCGCCCGAGCCCTGGCCATGGGCCCCGAGGTGATGCTCTTCGACGAACCGACGTCCGCACTCGACCCCGAGCTGGTGGGCGACGTACTCGCGGTCATGCGCATGCTCGCCAACGAGGGCATGACGATGATGGTCGTAACCCACGAGATGACGTTCGCGCGAGAGGTGGCCGACCGGGTCGTCTTCATGGACGGCGGAGTGATCGTAGAGGACGGCACCCCGGCGGAGGTCATCACCAACCCGCGCCATGAACGAACGCGCCACTTCCTGTCACGCCTGCTGGACCCGGCGATGGCTGATGTAGAGGACGACCACGACAGCGCCGGGTAGGGGCGCGGGGCTGTATCGATATGCGGCTCCGCCGCGTGGGCGCGACCAGCCACAATGCACCCGCAGCCGACGAACTATGGTGCGTGGCATGAGCCATCACGCGGTGCTGCATGTAAAGGGACGGGTCCTCGTCGGCCCAGAAGACGTCCGCGACGAGCTGTGGGTCGTAGACGGCCGAATCTCCTACGACCGTCCAGCCCGCGCACGCGACACCCGCACGGTGCAGGGCTGGACCCTGCCCGGCTTGGTCGACGCCCACTGCCACGTGGGCCTCGGCCCTCACGGCCTGGTTCCGGAGGACGTCGCGGAGAAGCAGGCGCTGACCGACCGAGAGGCCGGCACCCTCCTCATCCGAGACGCCGGTTCCCCCTCCGACACCCGCTGGGTGGACGACCGCGAGGACCTCCCGAAGATCATCAGGGCCGGCAGGCACATCGCCCGCACCCGCCGCTACATCCGCGGCTACGCCCACGAAATCGAACCGGAGGACCTCGTCGCGTACGTCGCCCAGGAGGCCGGCCGAGGCGACGGCTGGGTCAAGCTGGTCGGCGACTGGATCGACCGCGACCTGGGCGACCTGGCCCCCAGCTGGCCACGGGACGCGGTGGAGGCGGCCATCGCGGAGGCCCACCGCCTCGGCGCCCGCGTCACCGCGCACTGCTTCTCCGAGGCATCCCTCCCGGACCTGGTCGAGGCCGGTATCGACTGCGTCGAGCACGCGACGGGCCTGACCGAGGACCTCATCCCCCTCTTCGCCGCGCGGGGCGTCGCCATCGTCCCGACGCTCGTCAACATCGCCACCTTCCCGAAGCTCGCCGACGGCGGCGAGTCCAAGTTCCCCCGCTGGTCCGCCCATATGCGCCGCCTCCACGAACGCCGCTACGACACGGTCCGCTCGGCGTACGACGCCGGCATCCCGGTGTACGTCGGCACCGACGCCGGCGGCACCCTCGCCCACGGCCTGGTGGCGGGCGAGGTCGCGGAACTGGTCACCGCCGGCATCCCCCCGGTCGAGGCGCTGTCCGCGACGACCTGGGGCGCCCGGCGGTGGCTCGGCCGCCCGGGCCTGGACGAGGGCGCACCGGCGGACCTCGTCGTGTACGAGGGGGACCCGAGGGCGGACGTACGCGTGCTGGCGGCACCGCGACGGGTGGTGCTGAACGGGCGGGTCGTCGGGTAGCCGGGTGCCGAACGGCCCTGTCCGTCGCGACCCTCCGGTTCGACACTGAGAGGTGTCACCCGTGGCGTAGGAGGCAGCGATGCTCGTGTCGGCGATGTTGCTCGTGGGTGCCCTTGTCCTCGGGCTCCTGGCTGTTCTGATCGTCGTCGTGCTCGGGCTGCGGGCGGGCTCCCCGCGGGTCCTGGACGGCATGCGCCGGTTCAACCGCGCCGTCTTCAACCCGATGCAGATGAAATCCGCGGGCACGTCGGGCGCGTACGCCTCCGTGGTCCGGCATCGCGGCCGGAAGTCGGGCAGGGCCTACGAGACCCCCGTCGTGGTCGTGGCGACCGACGACGGGTTCGTTATCGCCCTGCCCTATGACCTGCGCTCGGACTGGACGAAGAACGTGCTGGCCGCCGGGGGCGCCACCATCGTCCACGAAGGGCACAGCCATCAGGTCGACAGGCCCGAGATCATCTCCATGAAGGAGGGGCAACACCACTTCTCCGCCAAGGAGCAGCGGGCGCATGAACGATTCGGAGTGGGGAACTGCCTGAGAGTCCGGCGAGTTGACGCGGCGTAACCGGTCGCCGCTGCCGGGCGTTACACACGCCGTCTTCCGCGTCGGCGCGTCAACCTGAGCGTTCGCACTGAGCGAGGTGCTGGGGCTGGGGTGACTTCGGGGAACACCCGTGCCTGGTGAATCGAAAACGTTCACGGAAAACCCACGATGGGGTGAAGTGGCGGTGGATCGCCCCCCGTTCACTCTCCGTGCGTAATTCTTGGCGGGTCCCAGGCAAGTCTCCCTTTAGGGGTCCCCACCTTGAATGGCATCAACTTCCGTATGCCCGCACGCCGTTTGGCCACTGTCGTGGCGGCCACGGCTCTGGCCGCCGGTCCCGCGGCCCTGGCCGGCGCGGGCTCCGCGCACGCGACCACCGACGAGGGCCGGGCGAGCGCCGTCGTGCTGCGTACCGGGCTCAACGTGTCCCTGCTCAACAAGACCGTGAACGTCCCCCTCGCGGTCTCCCTCAACGAGGTCCAGGCGCCGCAGAGCGCCGAGAAGACCACGCTCACCGCCAAGTTGGACGGCGTCGACGGCGGACAGCCCTTCAGCGTCCTCGGCGCGGAAGTGGCGTCGGCGAAGGCGACCGTGACCGCCGACAAGGCCGAGGCGACCACGAACATCGCCCACGCCAAGCTCCACCTCCCGGGCCTGCCGCTCCTGTCGCTCATCGAGGTCGGCGCGGTCACCTCGAAGGCGAGCTGCGAGGCCGGTAAGACCCCGGCCGCCTCGTCGAACCTGGTGGGCCCCGTGACGGTGCTCGGCAAGAAGGTCACGGTGACCGCCGGCGGCACGACCGACGTCCAGGTGCCCGGCGTCGGCGAGGTGCGCCTCGACCTGTCGAAGACCGAGACCACGTCCCGTACGGCGGCCGCCACCGCCCTCGAACTCAAGGTCTCCGTCAACCCGTTGGAGCTGAACGTCGCCGAGGTGGAGGGCACCCTGACCCTGGCCAAGGCGACCTGCGAGGCACCGCAGGGGGCGGCGGCTTCGGATCCGTCCGCGGACCCCAGCGCAGACCCGACGGCGGACTCGACCGCGACCCCGGCGTCCGGCGTGCAGGCCCAAGGCGGCGCGGACGAGGCGGGGTTGGCCGAGACCGGCGGCAGCTCGACGACCCCGTACCTCGCCGCCGGAGCGGTCGCCCTGCTCGCGGCGGGCGCGGGAGCGGTGGCCCTGTCGCGCCGCCGCCGGAGCTGACCTGCCGGCAAGCGTTCTCACCGTTGACCCACGTTCGGCGCACGCCGCGGACGTGGGTCGACGTCATTTCCGGCCCCGAGATCCTCCTCCTGGATGGGCCGGATCACCCTCGCCCACAAGGGCGACGTCCTCGCCGACAAGGACGCCCACTCCACCTCGCCCCCACCCGCTACACCGACTGGCTCTCCTGACTGAACGGGTCGCGCTACTGCGACCCCGTCGCCCGCTCCAGCGCCACGAGGAAGGAGTTCGCCGTCGCCCGGTCCCGTACCGCCAGCCGCAGCCACTCCTCGCCCAGCCCCGGGAACGTGTCCCCGCGCCGCACAGCGAACCCGAGCTCGCGCAGCTCCCGGCGCACGGTGGCGGCCCGAGGCAGCCGTACGAGGACGAAGGAGGCCTCGGCGGGCTCGACGACCCGCAGCCCGCGCGAGGCCAACTCCTTGAGCCCGGCGACGAGATGGGCCCGGTCGGCGGCGATGCGGTGCGCGGCGTGCGCGGCCTCCGCGAGCGCCTGGGGCTCCACACAGGCCTCGGTCGCGGCGAGCGCGGGCGTGGACACCGGCCACAGCGGCTGGGCCCGCTCCAGTTCCGCGATCGTCTCGGGGGACGCGAGCACGTACCCGATCCGCAGCCCGGCCAGCCCCCACGTCTTCGTCAGGCTGCGCAGTACGACGAGCCCGGGCACGTCGGTCCGCCCGGCCAGCGCCTCCCGCTCACCCGGCACCGCGTCCATGAACGCCTCGTCGACCACCAACGTCCGCCCGGGACGGGCGAGTTGTGCGATGGTGTCGGCCGGGTGCAGCACCGACGTCGGATTCGTCGGATTGCCGATCACCACCAGGTCGGCGTCCTCGGGAACGGCCGCCGGATCCAGCCGGAAACCGTCCTCCTCCCGCAACAGCACCCGGTCGACCGTGTGCCCGGCGTCCCGCAGCGCGGCCTCCGGCTCGGTGAACTGCGGGTGCACGACGACCGGCTGACGGACCTTCAGGGCACGCGCGAGCAGCACGAAGGCCTCGGCGGCACCCGCGGTCAGCAGCACCCGCTCCACACCGAGCCCGTGCCGCGCCGCCACCGCAGCCCGCGCCACCCGCCCGTCCGGATAGGCGGCGAGGCCGGTCAGCGACCCGGCGATCCGCTCCCGCAGCCAGGCCGGGGGAGTGTCGGCGCGGACGTTCACGGCGAGGTCGACCAGCGTCGAGCCGTCGTCACGCACCTCGGAGTCCCCGTGGTGCCGCAGGTCGTGCGCCTCAGTGGGCATGGGTGTGAGCGCCATGGTGGTGGTGTCCGTGGTGGTGGCCGTCATCGTCAGGATGGAAGTGCGGCTGTTGCGGCAGCCCCACCTTGTCCTCGAAGCCGGGCAGTGCGATCCGGTACACGCACGAGTCGCAGTTCATCCGCAGATCGCCCTTCACGGCCTCCCGGTACCGCTCCATCACCAGGTCCAGCAGCTCAGGCTCCGGCCCGATGACATCCGCGCACCGCACCTCGACCTCCGGATGCGCGGCCGCCCACCCCTCCGTCTGCTGCCGCACCCGGTCCGGCAGGATGCCCGTGAAGAGGAAGTACGGGAGTACGACGATCCGCCGCGCCCCCAGCTTCACGCACCGGTCGAGCCCGCTCGGCACGTCCGGAGCCGCCAGCGACACGAACGCCGTCTCCACGCCCGCGTAACCGCGCCCCTCCCACAGCAGCCGCGCCGCCTTGAGCACCTCGGCGTTGGCGTCCGGATCGGTCGACCCCCGGCCCACAAGGAGCACGGTCACATCGGCCCGGTCGGCAGGCGTGCGCGCCCCACCGCCGAGTGCCTCGTCCAACCGCCGCTCAAGCACCGACAGCAGCGAGGGGTGCGGGCCCAGCGGACGCCCGTACGTGTACGAGATCCCGGGGTGCCGCTCCTTCTCCCTGGCCAGCGCCGCCGGGATGTCCCCCTTGGCGTGACCGGCGGACACCAGCATCAGCGGTACGGCGGCGAAACGCCGTACGCCCTGGTCCACCAGCTCGGTCACCGCGTCGCCGAGCGGCGGCGGGGACAGCTCGATGAAGCCGCCCGCGACGGGCAGTTCGGGGTGCCGGGCCCCCAACTCCCGGACGAAGTCACGGAACGCCTCGGCTCCGGCCTCGTCCCGGGTGCCGTGGCCGGCGATGAGCAGGGCGGGCGGCGGGGTGGTCAAGATTTCTCCTCAGTGGAAACGGGGTGGTACAGCAGGGCGTTGAGCGCGGCGGAGGCGACCGCCGAACCGCCCTTCTCGGACACGTTGCTCACGGCGGGCAGTCCGCTCTCGCGCAACGCGGCCTTGGACTCGACCGCGCCGACGAAGCCGACGGGCAGGCCGATGACGAGTACGGGGGAGGCGTCCAGGGTCAGCAACTCCTCCAGGGCGGTCGGAGCGTTGCCGATCACCCAGAGGGCGCCAGGACCGACCTGCTCGTAGGCGAGGCGTATCGCGTGTGCCGAACGGGTCAGCCCGGGACCGGACTTGGCGTTCCGGAGCCGGCAGACGGTCTCCCGCCGGGTGATACCGGCGGCGACCATCTCCACGTCCACGACAACGGGCGCACCGCCGTGCAGAGCAGCGTGCGCCTTCTCCAACTCGCCCTCGTCCATGACGAGATCGCTCGCGTAGTCGAGATCGGCGGCGGAGTGGACGACCCGCTCCACCACCGCCCGGGTCAGCGGCGGGAAGTGCGAGGTGTCCAGGCGGGCGCGCAGCCGCCGGTAGGACTCCACCTCGATCGGGTGGACCACACGGTTCACTTGGCGCCCTCCTCGGATGCCTGCCAGCGGTAGCCGCGCGGCGTCACCATGCGCCCCGCGATGTCCCGGGTCGCCGTGTTGCCCACGGTCACGACCGTCATCATGTCGACCGTCGCCGGGTCCAGGGAGGCCAGTGTCGTGAGCCGACTGGACTCGTCCGACCGCGACGCGTTCCGTACGACCCCGACCGGCGTCGTCGGCTCCCGGTGCTCCGCGAGGATCCCGAGCGCCTTCGGCAACTGCCAGTCGCGGCCCCGGCTGCGCGGGTTGTAGAAGGTCACGACGATGTCCGCCTCCGCCGCGGCCCGCACCCGCCGCTCGATGACCTCCCAGGGAGTGTGCAGGTCGGACAGGCTGATCGACACGTGGTCGTGCCCGAGCGGCGCACCGAGGATCGCGGCGGCGGCCAGGGCGGCGGTGACACCCGGCACCCCGACCACGTCGATGTCGTCGGACGCCTCGGCGAGCGCCGGCGAGGCCATCGCGTAGACCCCCGCGTCCCCGCTCCCGATCAGCGCGACGGCCTGCCCACGCATGGCCTCCGCGACGGCGGTCCGAGCCCGCTCCTCCTCCGCGCCGAGCCCCGACTCCAGGACCCGGGTACCCGGCCGCAGCAGATCGCGGATCTGATCGACGTACTGATCGAGCCCGACGAGCACGGAGGCACGCCGCAACTCCGCCTTCGCGCGCGGCGTCAGCAGGTCCCGGGCACCGGGCCCGAGCCCGACGACCGCGAGCCGCCCGCGCGCGGGACGTCGTACGACGGCACAGGTCGCCATGGCCGGCAGCCCGTCCGCCCGCTCCGACTTCCGCTTGGGGACGAGGAGTTCACCTCCGCCGACGAGCGCGGCGGCCTCCGCGACGGAGGGGGTGCCTACGGCGGCGAGGGGCGCGTCGGACGGGTTGGGCACCTCGACCGACGCCAACTCCTCGGCGGAGTAGGTGATCAGGGGCACGCCCAGGCGCCGAGCCGCCTCCACGATGCCGGGCTCCGCGGCCTTGGCGTCCACGGTGGCGAGTTCGGCGATGCTACGGCCGGACAGTCCCGCATCCCGCACCGCGTCCTCGATCAGCCCGAGCACCTCGTCGACGGGCGCGTCCTTCGAGGCGCCGACGCCCACGACGAGGGAGGGCGGGCGGAGGACGACCTCGTGCTCGGTCGGCTCGACCGCACGATCGGTGAGCCGGATGGTGTACGACCCCTGCGGCGCGACCGGCAACGGAGGCAGCGGCCACGCCAACTCGGCGTCGAGAGCGACGGGTTCGCCGTCCAGCAGCGCCCGCGACACCGCGGCGACGGCACCCTCCACGGGCAACCCGAGCGTGTCCAGCCCTGCCAGCCCGACGGAGTCCGTCGCGGTCGTCACGACTGGCTCGGCGTCGAGCAACTCACCCACTTCCCGGGCGAGTTCATTCGCCCCGCCGCCATGCCCGCCGACCAGCGAGACGGCGAACCGCCCGCCCTCGTCGACGCACACCACACCCGGGTCGGACGCCTTGTCGGCGAGCAGCGGGGCCACCAGCCGTACGACCGCCCCCGTCGCCAGGAAACACACGAGCTGCTCGCACTCCGCGAACGCGGCCCGTACGGCGTCCCCGACGGAACCCTCGTACACGCGCGTCCGTTCCGGCCACGCCGCGGCCAGCCGGTCCCGCGCAGCCGCGCCCGCCGAGGTGGCGGAAATGAGGCCGATCACTGAGCAACTCCCTTGATGTCGATGCTGATGTCGATGTCGGTAGGTGCCGCGGGACGCGTGCCCCACAGCAGAAAAACGGGATTGGTGGCCGCGAGCCGGGTCACGTCACCCGGCAGCGGTGCCAGCCGCGACGACTGCAACAGCACCCCGTCGCAGCCGAACCCGGCGGCGGTGAGCGCCTCGCGCACCGCCGGTACCCGGTCGAGGGCGGCCATGGCGACGACGACGTTCCGCCGGGCCCGCCGTGCGCACGCGGTGACGATGGCGGGCAGTTCGCGCCCGCCACCGCCGATGAACACGGAGTCGGGGTCGTCGAGGTCGGACAGCACGGTCGGCGCCGCCCCGTGCACGACGCGCACATCGACGCCGTGCGCGTCGGCGTTGGCGCGTATCCGTTCCACCCCGTCCCGGGTCTTCTCGATCGCGGTGACGGCGGCGCCGAGCCGCGCGCACTCGACGGCCACGGATCCGGAGCCCGCGCCGACATCCCAGACCAGGTCCCCGAGGCGCGGCCCGAGCCGGGCCAGGGCCAGGGCCCGCACCTCGAACTTGGTGATCATCGAGTCGCGGTGGGCGAACTCGCCCTCGTCCAGGGCCCATCCGGCGGGAACGGGCGACGCCCCGGCGACGGTACGGACCGGACCGAGCACCCGCGTCTCGTCGAGGCACAGCACCACGCTCACCCCACCGCCGTTCCAGTCCCGGGCCGCGGCCTCGGCCGGGGTGACCCGCTCGACGCGTTCGTGCTCGGGATCGCCGAGCGCGGAGGCGACGACGAGGACACGCTCGCGAGACTCGTAGGCGAGGGCGGCGCCCAGCTCGGCGGGCCCGGAGCCGGGCCCGGTCAGCACAGCGACCTTGGGATGCGCACGACAGACGTTGACGGCCGTACGAAGATCCCGCCCGTGTGCGCTGACGACGACGGCGTCGTCCCACGTCAGCCCGAGCCGCGCGAACGCGGTCGCGACGGAGGAGACGCCGGGCCGGACGTCCAGCAGCCCGGCCCCGAACCGCTCGGCCAACGCCCGCACGATCCCGAAGAACCCGGGGTCCCCGGAGGCCAGCACGACCACGGGGCTCTGCTTGTCGAGATGCCGTTCGATGACGTCCAACGCCAGTGCCAGCGGACCAAGGACGACCTGCTCCGCGTCCGCCGGCACAGCCGCGGCGGCCAGGTGCCGACGCCCGCCCACGACAAGCCGCGCGCCGGCCAGCACCTCGGCCGGAGTCGGCGCCCCCGTCCCCGTACCGACGACGGTGATCACGTACTCGCCCCTCGCGCACGCAGGGCCTTGCGGGCCTCCGGGTCGGCCTTGCGATAACCGTGGAAGTGACCGGGGTGGTAGAGGTGCGAACGCGTGCCGGACGCGTCGAGGGCCGGGCCGACGAGGAAGAGGGTGTGCTTCCAGAGCTTGTGCTCCTTGACCGTCTCCTCCAGCGTCTCGATCGTGCACCGCACGACCAGCTCCTCGGGCCAGGTGGCCTGATAGGCGACGACGACGGGCGTGGAGGTCGGATAGCCGCCCTCCAGCAGCTCCCGCACCAACTGCCCGCTGCGGGCGGCCGACAGGAAGATCGCCATGGTCGTACCGTGCTTGGCGAACTCCCGCACCTCCTCACCGGGCGGCATCGGCGTCTTGCCGCCGCCGAGCCGGGTGAGAACGACGGACTGCGCGACCTCGGGAATCGTCAACTCACGCTGGGCGAGGGCGGCGACGGCGGAGAAGGCGGAGACACCGGGCACGACCTCGGTCTCGACGCCGAGCGCGGCACACCGATCGAGCTGCTCCTGGGTCCCACCCCAGAGGGCAGGGTCGCCGGAATGAATACGAGCGACGCGCAACCCCTCCGCCACGGCCCGCTCATAGACGGCGACGACGTCTTCGAGAGACATGGTCGCCGAGTCGAGGATCTCCGCGCCCTCGCGCGCGTGGTCGAGGACCTCCGCCTGCACCAGGCTGGCCGCCCAGATCACGACATCGGCCTCGGCGATGGCACGCGCGGCACGGAACGTCAGCAAGTCGGCGGCGCCGGGGCCGGCACCGACGAAGGTCACCTTGCCGGTGGGGGCATCGGCCATGGGAGGGGTCCTCTCGTACGGAACTACGGGTATTACGGGTTACTGCGCGGGTCTATTGCTGATGGATCGCTGATCAGAACTGCTGTGCGCCGGGCGAGGACGCGGGGTCGCGAACGTGCGGAAACGGGCCTTGATCGGATAGCAAGGGCACATGGCGGTCTTCGTCGCGCTCGGCGCGTTCCTCATGACGCTCGCCGGCGGCTGGACGGCACTGCGCGTGACCGACCGCCGCCATCTGGTCCTGGGCCTGGCCGGCGGCCTGATGCTGGGCGTGGTCGGCCTGGACCTGCTGCCGGAGGCGCTGGACGCGGCGGGCAGGGAGATCTTCGGCGTGCCGGCCGCACTGCTGCTGTTCGTGACGGGCTTCCTGCTCGCCCATTTGGTGGAACGCCTGCTCGCCGCGCGCCAGGCGGCCCACGGCGCCGACGAGCACAACGGCAGAGCGCCCGAGGTGGGCCTCACAGCGGCCGCGGCGATGGTCGGTCACAGTGCCATGGACGGCGTGGCGATCGGCGCGGCGTTCCAGGTGGGCGGCGGCATGGGCACGGCGGTCGCGCTGGCGGTCGTCGCCCACGACTTCGCCGACGGCTTCAACACGTACACCATCACGAGCCTGTACGGGAACGCCCGCCGCAAGGCGATCGCGATGCTGCTGGCGGATGCGGCGGCCCCGGTGGTGGGCGCGGCCTCCACCCTCTTCTTCACCATCCCGGAGCAGCTGCTCGGCGGCTATCTCGGCCTCTTCGCCGGGGTGCTCCTCTACCTCGCCGCGGCCGAGATCCTCCCCGAGGCCCACCACCATCACCCCGCCCGCTCGACCCTTCTGTGCACGGCCGCGGGAGTGGGCTTCATCTGGCTGGTGGTGGGTATCGCAAGCTGAACCCCCAAGTGCCCCATGCGGCCGGCTCACAGTTTCCCGCCCCGCCCGCCGTCACGCCGAGCGGGCGCGATGAGAGTGGAGAGATAGGGCAGAGGCGCACCGTCGAGCTCGGCGGCAGACCGGATGGACTCGTCCGGCAGCCCCAGCGCGGACCCCCACACGGCGTCGTCGATCCGCCCGGTCTCCCGCAACGCCTCGGCGACCTCCCGGGCCTGCCGCCCGAACTTGTAGGCGACGACGGTCCCGGGCCCGTTCAGCGCATCCTTCAACACCTCGGCACCCGCGGTAACGGGCACGAGGGTGAGAGGCTCGGTCCCCTCCGTCAGCACGGCCCCGGACCGGGCGGCGAGATCCTGCATGGCGGTGATCCCGGGCACGGTCTCGACGACAACCCCAGGCACCAACTCACTGATGGTCAGGGCGAGATAGGTGAAGGTGGAGTACACATTGGGATCACCAATGGTGGCGAAGGCGACAACCCGATCCTGCCCACGCAGAAGCTCGGCCACCCGCTCCCCGGCGGCATCCCAGGCAGCCTCCCGCCGCGCACGATCGGTCCGCTCATTGAGCGCGAACACGACCCGCAGAACCTTCTCTTCGCCCACGTAATGCAGGACGGTGGCCTCGGCCCGCCCCCGCTCACCCACATCTGTTCCATCAGACGCAGCCATGACAGGTACGACGACGACATCGGCGGCGCGCAGAGCGTTGACGCCCTTGACGGTCACCAGCTCGGGGTCGCCGGGCCCCACCCCGACTCCGATCAACCTGCTGCTGCTCATGACGTCCGGCACCTCTCCACGAACCGACTGGCGACACCGGGCACCGACGCCCAGTGCGTGTGCAGATAACTCGCGTGCACACCTTGTTGTACGAAACCTTCGACCCGCCGGTGAGGGGCGCGCACCCCCCAAGCAGGAGCCGCCCCCGAGCCCGGCTCCACGACTGTCCGATGAAACTCGTGCCCGCGCATCCGCGTCCCCGCCCCGGCAAGCACACTGTCACTGACGGCCACGGCGTCCCGATACCCGAGCGTGAGCCGCGAGTCCATCCGCGCGGAGGCATCGAGCACCCCACACATGGGCTGCCCGTCGAGCTCCCGACAGAGATACAGCAGCCCTGCACACTCGGCGGCGACGGCCCCACCGCTGAGCGCGAACGCGGCGACGGCCTTACGCAAGGGTTCATTGGCGGACAGTTCGGACGCGTACACCTCGGGGAACCCGCCACCGATGACCAACCCGTCTGTTCCCTCGGGCAGTCGCTCATCGCGCAGAGGGTCAAAGACGACGACCTCGGCACCAGCGGCGGAGAGCAGTTCGGTGTGCTCGGCATAGGAGAACGTGAACGCAGCCCCTCCGGCCACGGCGACTCTCTTCAGCCCGTCCGGCGTTCGAGGACGACTCTGCCGTCCCGATCCCCCACCCACCCGCTGGGGGCGCACTTCTCGATGCCGGTCGGTGTCTTCAGCCCGTCCGGCGTTTGAGGACGCTCCCGCCGTCCCGATCCCGCACCCACCCGCTGGGGGCGCACTCCTCAGCGTCGGCCCCGCATCCTCCAGCCCGTCCGGCGTTTGAGGACGAGGCCCTTCGGGCCGACAGCGGGGGTCTGGGGGCGCAGCCCCCAGGGACGGGACGGGAAGGGGCGGCGGGGGCGAAGAAGCCAGGACCTCGGCCGCATCCCAAGCCGCACAGGACAACGCACCCGCCCCCCGGGCAAGCGCAACCAGCCCCTCCAGATCGCACCCGGAACTCACCTGCGCGGCCATCGCGGCAACGGCCTCGACAGCCGAATCCCGCCGCTCGGCAACAGGCACCAGCCCCAAATGCCGAGACGGTGTATCCACCTGCGGAACCCGCCGAAGCACCCCCAACACAGGCACCCCCACCGCTTCCAACGCCTCCCGCAACAACTCCTCATGCCGATCGGAAGCGACCTTGTTCAGAATCACGCCCCCGACCCACACCTCCGGATCCCACGAAACGAACCCGTGCACCAGAGCCGCCACAGACCGCGACTGCGAAGACGCGTCGACGACAAGCACCACGGGCGCCCGCAACAGCTTGGCCACATGGGCGGTGGACGCCAGTTCACCCTCCCCGGCGGCCCCGTCGTACAGCCCCATCACACCCTCGACGACGGCGATGTCACACCCACGGGCCCCGTGGGCGAACAGCGGCCCGATCAACTCCGCCCCGCACAGATACGCGTCGAGATTCCGCCCCACCCGCCCGCTGGCGAGCGCGTGATACCCGGGATCGATGTAGTCGGGCCCCACCTTGTGCGGAGACACGACAAGCCCTCGCGAGGCGAACGCGGCCATCAACCCGGTGGCAACGGTGGTCTTACCGCTACCGGAAGACGGCGCGGCGATGACCAGCCGAGGGACTGAGGAAGAGGAAGAGGAAGAGGAAGTCATCACGCGGTCACCACTCGATGCCCCTCTGCCCCTTCTGCCCGGCATCCATGGGGTGCTTCACCTTGGACATGTCGGTCACGAGGTCGGCGAAGTCGACGAGCTTCTCGGGCGCGTTCCGCCCGGTGATGACGACATGCTGGTTCCCAGGCCGATCCCGCAGCACGGAGACGACCTCATCGACATCGACCCACCCCCAGTGCATCGGGTAGGCGAACTCGTCGAGCACATACAGCTTGTACGTCTCGGCGGCGAGGTCCCGCTTGACCTGCTCCCAGCCCTCCCGGGCCTTGTCCTCGTTGTCGAGCTGCGCGTCGCGCTGCACCCAGGACCAGCCCTCACCCATCTTGTGCCAGTCGACGGACCCGCCCTCACCGGAAGCACCCAGCACCCGAAGGGCGTTCTCCTCACCGACCTTCCACTTCGCCGACTTGACGAACTGGAACACCCCGATGGGCCACCCCTGATTCCAGGCCCGCAGCGCGAGCCCGAAGGCGGCGGTCGACTTCCCCTTGCCAATCCCCGTATGCACCACGACAAGCGGTCGATTACGCCGCTGACGAGTAGTCAGCCCATCGTCCGGCACGACACTCGGCTGCCCCTGCGGCATTACGCGGCCCTCCTCGAACGACCCTGATTCCCCTGAACTTCCTTGACCAGCCCGGCGATCGAGTCGGCCCGCAACTCGTCCAGCGTCACGGCCGTACCCTCCAACTCACCCGCGAGCTGCCGGGCGAGCCCCAGCCGAACAGGCCCGGACTCACAGTCGACGACCACAGAGGCAACCCCCTCGGCCGCGAACAGCCGAGCCGCACGCCCGGCCAACACGACAGGCTCGGGCCCTCCGGTGGCCCGCCCATCCGTCACTACGACAACCAGCGCCCGCCGGGCAGGATCCCGCAGCCGCTCAACCCGCAGCACGTCATGAGCCTTGAGCAGCCCGGCGGCAAGCGGCGTACGCCCCCCGGTGGGCAACGACTCCAGCCGCACCGCAGCAGCGTCCACGGACGAAGTAGGAGGCAACGCGACATCGGCACTGGCTCCCCGGAAAGTAACCAGCCCCACCTTGTCCCGCCGCTGATAGGCGTCAAGGAGCAGAGACAGCACAGCCCCCTTCACCGCACTCATTCGCTGCCGGGCCGCCATCGACCCGGAGGCGTCGACCACGAACAGCACGAGGTTCCCCTCGCGCCCCTCCCTGGTCGCCTGCCGCAGATCGTCCCGACGCACGACGAGCCCACGCCCGGACCGCCCACGAGCCCGCTGATGCGGCGCCGCCGCCTGCACGGTGGCCGCCAGGTGCAGCTTGGTGAGCGCCCCTCGGGGCCGCCGCGCTCCGGTGGTCCGCCCGTGCTCGGTCCGCGCCCGCGAACGCCGCCCGGCGGCACCCTCGCCGATCCCCGGCACGCTCAACGCCTTGGTACGGAAGGGCTCGGAGGCCCGTACGGGCTGCTGTTCCCCCGAGCCGGAAGGCTGCGGCTCCCCGCCCTCCCCGGCCTCGGGCCGTGCGCCTGTGTCCCCGCCCTGTGGCCCGTCGGAATCCGACGCCGGCGGCTGCCCGCCGCCCCCGCCGGAACCATCGGGACCGTCCGGCCCCGGATCGTCGTCGTCCGGCTCCGCGAACTCCTCCAGCGTCTCGTCGAGCTTGTTCTCGTCAAGTCCGGGCGCGTCAAAGGGATTCCGCCGCCGCCGATGAGGCAGGGCCAGCAATGCGGCCTGCCGCACATCCTCCGCGAGTACGTCGATCCGCCCGGCCCAGGCGGCCAGCGCAACGGCCGTCCGCGCCATGACGATGTCGGCGCGCATACCGTCGACCTCGAAGGCGGCGCAGGTCGCCGCGATCTGCCGCAGCGCCCCGTCCCCCAGCCGCACGGAGGGCAACAGCTTCCGCGCCGCGATGATCCGCGAACGTACGTCGGTCTCCTCGTCCGCCCACCGCAGAGCGAAACCGTCCGGATCATCGTCGTAGGCGAGTCGCCGCCGTACGACCTCGACCCGCTGGTCCGGCTCCCGGGAGGCCGCGACCTCGACGGTCAGCCCGAACCGGTCGAGCAACTGGGGCCGCAGCTCGCCCTCTTCGGGGTTCATGGTGCCGACGAGCAGAAACTTTGAAGCGTGCCGGACGGAGACACCTTCGCGCTCCACGTACGACGCACCCATCGCCGCCGCGTCAAGGAGCAGGTCGACGAGGTGATCGTGGAGGAGGTTGACCTCATCGACGTAGAGGATGCCGCGGTGCGCGTCCGCGAGGAGCCCGGGCTCGAAAGCCTTCACGCCCTCCGCGAGCGCCCGCTCGATGTCGAGGGCGCCTACAAGGCGGTCCTCGGACGCGCCGACGGGCAACTCGACCATGTGGGCGGGCCGTTGGACCCCGGCCCCCAACTCGTGCGGCCCGTCGGGGCACGCGGGGTCGGGGGAGGCCGGGGCGCAGGAGAAACGGCACCCGGGAACGACGGAGACCTCCGGCAGCAGCGCCGAAAGCGCCCGCACGGCCGTCGACTTGGCGGTGCCCTTCTCGCCGCGCACCAGCACACCGCCGACCGCCGGCGACACGGCGTTCAGCAGCAGCGCGAGCCGCAGGTCGTCCTGGCCGACAACGGCCGTGAACGGAAAGGGAGTTGTCACTGGTCGTCACCCTCCAGGTCGCCTTCGAGTTCCAGATAGGTGGCGCGCAGCCGCTCCAGCGTGTCCGCGTCGGGCTCCGCCCACAGCCCGCGGTCGGCGGCTTCCAGGAGCCGTTCCGTGATGCCGCGCAGCGCCCAGGGGTTGGACTTCTTCATGAAGTCCCGGTTCTCCGGGTCGAAGACGTACTCGGCGCTGAGCTTCTCGTACATCCAGTCGTCCACGACCCCGGCCGTGGCGTCGTACCCGAAGAGGTAGTCGACGGTCGCCGCCATCTCGAAGGCGCCCTTGTAGCCGTGCCGCCGCATCGCCGCCATCCAGCGCGGGTTGACCACGCGGGCGCGGAACACTCGGTGGGTCTCCTCGCCGAGGGTGCGGGTCTTGACCTGGTCGGGGACGGCGGAGTCACCGACGTACGCCTCGGGGGAGGCCCCCGTCAGATGCCGCACCATGGCGACCATGCCACCGTGGTACTGGAAGTAGTCGTCGGCGTCGACGAGATCGTGCTCGCGGGTGTCGACGTTCTTGGCCGCTACGGCAATTCGCTTGAACGCCGTCTCCATGTCCCCGCGCGCCGCCCGCCCATCCAGCCCCCGCCCGTACGCGTAACCGCCCCACACCGCGTACACCTCGGCCAGATCCGCATCGCTGCGCCAGTTGCGGGCATCGATCAGCGGCAGCAGTCCGGCCCCGTACGCCCCCGGCTTGGAGCCGAAGATACGGGCTGTCGCGCGCCGTCGGTCGCCGTGTTCGGCGGTGTCCTCGTCGGCGTGGGCGCGGACGTAGTTCTGCTCGGCGGACTCGTCCAGCTCGGCCACGGCCCGTACGGCGTCGTCGATGAGGGCCACGACGTGCGGGAACGCGTCCCGGAAGAAGCCGGAGATACGGACCGTGACGTCGATGCGCGGCCGGCCCAGCTCGGCCGGCGGCACGATCTCGAAGCCGGTCACGCGGCGCGACGCGTCGTCCCAGACCGGTCGGCAGCCCAGCAGCGCCAGGATCTCGGCGATGTCATCGCCCTGCGTCCGCATGGCCGACGTACCCCAGACTGTCAGGCCGACGGACTTCGGGTACTCGCCGGTGTCCTGGAGGTACCGCTGCACGAGCGAGTCCGCGAGGGACTGCCCAACCTCCCAACTCAGCCTGGACGGAATGGCCTTGGGGTCGACGGAGTAGAAGTTGCGGCCGGTCGGCAGGACGTTGACGAGCCCGCGGGTCGGCGAGCCGGACGGTCCGGCGGGGACGTAACCGCCGTCGAGTGCCTTGAGGATGTGGTCGATCTCGTCGGTCGTCTTCGCGAGCCGCGGCACGACCTCGTCGCACGCGAACTTCAACACCGCGACGGCATCCGGGAGTTCGACGCCCACGACCTCACGCACCAGAGCGGGCACGGCCGCCGTGTCCCAGCCGCGCTCCTCCATGCCCTCGGCGAACCGGCGGCACAGCAGCTCAAGCAGGTCGATCGCGTCGGCTCCCGTGCGCGCGGGTCCCTCGACCAGCGAGGTCAGCCCGTCCGGCACCTTCACCGGCGCACCCGGCTCGCTCAGCAACTCCTTCTCGACCAGGCCGAAATGCTCGGCGAGGCAGGCGCGCAGGCCGGGCAGGGCGTTCGCCGTGCCGCCCCACACCTGCGAGGCGCGCAGCACGGCGAGCACGAGGTTCACGCGCGGTTCGGCCTCCGGCCCGCCGCCCAGGATGTGCAGACCGTCCCTGATCTGCACGTCCTTGATCTCGCACAGATAGCCGTCGATGTGCATGACGAACTCGTCGAACGCTTCGTCGTCCGGCTGGTCGTCCACGTGCAGGTCGTGATGCAGCTCGGCCGCCTTGACCAGCGTCCAGATCTGCGCCCGCACGGCCGGCGCCTTCGTCGGGTCGAGGTCGGAGACGAGCGCGTACTCGTCGAGGAGTTGCTCCAGCTTGGCCAGGTCGCCGTAGGTGTCGGCGCGCGCCATCGGCGGCACGAGGTGGTCGACGACGGTGGCGTGCCCGCGCCGCTTGGCCTGGGTGCCCTCGCCGGGGTCGTTGACGATGAAGGGGTAGATGAGGGGGAGTTCGCCGAGGACGGCGTCCGGCGCGCAGCCGCTGCTGAGACCGAGTCCCTTGCCCGGCAGCCACTCCATCGTCCCGTGCTTGCCCATGTGCACGATCGCGTCCGCGCCGAAGCCGCCTTGAGAAGATGCAGCCTCCAGCCACCGATAGGCCGCCATGTAGTGGTGGGACGGCGGCATGTCGGGGTCGTGGTAGATCGCGATCGGGTTCTCGCCGAAGCCACGCGGCGGCTGGATCATCACGACGACGTTCCCGAACTGCAGGGAGGCGAGCACGATGTCGTCCCCGTCGACGTACAGCGAGCCCGGCGGCTCGCCCCACGCCTCCAGCATCCCGTCGCGCAGCTCGGGGTCGAGCTTGTCGAACCACGCCTGATAGTCGGCGAGCGGCACGCGGGCCGGAGCGGCGGCGAGCTGCTCCTCCGTCAGCCACTCGACGTCGTGCCCACCGGCGTTGATGAGCCGGTGGATCAACTCGTCCCCGTTGTCGGGGTATTCGGTGAGCGAGTACCCGGCGTCCCGCAGCGCGTCCAGCACCCGGACCGCCGAGGCGGGCGTGTCCAGGCCGACCGCGTTGCCGACGCGCGAGTGCTTGGTCGGGTAGGCGGTGAAGACGAGCGCGAGCTTCTTGTCGGCGTTCGGCTTGTGCTTCAACCGGGCGTGCCGTACGGCGATTCCGGCGACCCGCGCGGCCCGCTCGGGGTCGGCGACGTACACGGGCACGTCGTCAGGACCCTGTTCCTTGAAGGAGAACGGGACCGTGATCAGCCGCCCGTCGAACTCCGGGATCGCGACCTGCATCGCCGCGTCCATGGGGGACAGGGCGGCGTCGGACTCGTCCCAGGCCGCCTTCGACGACGTAAGACAAAGCCCTTGCAGCACAGGCACGTCGAGGTCGGCGAGCGCCCCGATGTCCCAGGCCTCCTCGTCACCGCCGGCCGATGCCTGCGAGGCGTGCGTGCCGCCGGCGGCCAGGACGGTGGCGACGAGGGTGTCGGCCTTGCCGAGGATCTCGTACAGCTCCGTGTCGGCGCCCCGCAGCGAACCGCAGTACACGGGAAGGGCGTTGGCCCCGCGCGCCTCGATCGCGTCGCACAGGGTGTCCACGAAGGCGGTGTTGCCGCTGAGGTGATGGGCACGGTAGAAGAGCACGCCGACGCTCGGTCGGCCCTCGACGAAGGCACGCTCGCCGTGGACGCCGTACTCCGGCAGCTTCTGCGGCTCGTCGAAGCCCTCGCCCGTCAGCAGCACGGTGTCGGACAGGAACCGGGCCAGCTCGGTGAGGTTCGCGGGCCCGCCCTCGACGAGATAGCGCAGCGCCTCCGCGACGACACCGGCCGGCACGGACGACTCCGCCATCAACTCCGCGTCGGGGACGCTCTCCCCGCCGAGCAGCACGGTCGGAATCCCGGACGCCTTGAGCGCGGCGAGCCCGTCCTCCCAGGCCCGCTTGCCGCCCAGTAGCCGTACGACGGCGACGTCGGCGCCCGCGACGAGCGCGGGCAGTTCGCCCGCGACGTCGACGCGGTTCGGGTTGCCGATCCGGTACGAGGCACCGGAAGCGGCCCGGGCCGCCAGCAGATCGGTGTCGGCGGTCGACAACAACAACACTGTGCTCATGCGGGCGCTCCCGGTGGAATGAAAGGCAGTCCTTGCGGCGCGCCCGACTCGATGAGCCGCCACAGCGCGTCCGTGTCCGCGTGCTGTTCGATCAGGTCGCCGAGCCGGTCGAGCTGCTCCTCGCGCAGCCCGGCGAACGACGTGTCGGCGGCCGGCACGAAGCGACGGCCCGCGGCGGCCGCCACTTCGCGCAGGAACGCCCGCCGGAAACCGTCCGACTCCAGCGAGCCGTGCCAGTGCGTACCCCAGACGGCACCGACGCGGCAGCCGTCCAAGAAGGGGTCGCCGCCGGTGACTTCGGCAACGCCGTGATGGATCTCGTACCCTTCGACGGACTCGCCGAGGGCTTCCCCGACCGGCCGGGTGAGGGTCTTCTCGCGGGCGAACCGCACCCGGACGGGAAGGACCCCGAGCCCCTCGACATGGCCCTGGCGGCTCTCGACCTTGTCCTCGATGTGCTCGCCGAGGATCTGGAAACCACCGCAGATGCCGAGGACGGGCCGCTGCTCGGCGGCCCTGCGGACGAGGGCCTCCGCAAGCCCGCGCTCCCGCAGCCACTCCAGGGCGCGAACCGTCCCCCGGGTCCCGGGGATGACGACGAGATCGGCGTCGGCCAGCTCCTCGGGCCGGTCCACGAAGCGCACCACGACACCCGGTTCGGCGGCCAGGGCGTCCACGTCGGTGAAGTTGGACATGAGGGGAATGGCACAGACGGCGACGCGCAGGACGTCCTCGCCGACGGGCGGGGCGACGTTCGACTCCCGCACGGTTCCGCGCAGCGAGATGCGCAGCCCGTCCTCCTCGTCGATCCCGAGCCCGTGCCGATACGGCAGCACACCGTACGTCCGCCGCCCGGTGAGCCCGCGCAGCATGTCGAGCCCCGGCTCCAGCAGCGAGACGTCCCCCCGGAACTTGTTGACGAGGAACCCGGCGACGAGCGCCTGATCCTCGGGCGACAGCAGGGCGACGGTCCCGAAGAAGGAGGCGAAGACCCCGCCCCGGTCGATGTCCCCGACGACCAGCACGGGCAGCCGCGCATTCCGCGCGATGCCCATGTTCACGATGTCGGTCCGCCGCAGATTGATCTCGGCCGGACTGCCGGCCCCCTCACAGATCACCGCGTCATACGTGCCCCGCAACTCGGCGAGACAGTCGAGGACGGTCCCGAGCAGCCGCTCCTGGCGCCCCCCGTGATACCCGCGCGCACTGAGCTCACCCACGGGCTTCCCCATGAGCACGACCTGACTGCTCTGCTCACTCCCCGGCTTGAGCAGCACGGGGTTCATGAGCGCGGTCGGCTCGATGCGACAGGCCTGCGCCTGCATGGCCTGAGCCCGCCCGATCTCGGCACTCTCACGCGTCACGAACGAGTTGAGGGACATGTTCTGGGCCTTGAAGGGCGCGACCTTCACCCCCTGCCGCACCAGCCACCGACAGATCCCGGCGGTGACGACACTCTTGCCGGCATCGGAGGTCGTACCGGCGACGAGAAGACCACCACCGCTCATGAGACACGCCCCTTCGTGTTCGCGTTCGCGAGAAGCCGTCCGGCGACACAGACGCCGAGGGCGAGCCAGCCCACGCGCCGGGACAGCCGTACGGCCCGCTCGATGTCGGGTACGCCGACCGCGCGCCCCGCGCTGTTGAGCACAGGCCGATGCTCGACCCGCCCCCCGTACGACAGCGTCCCGCCCAGCCGCACCCCGAGCGCCCCCGCGAACGAGGCCTCCACGGGCCCGGCGTTGGGGCTCGGATGCTTGCCCGCGTCGTCCCGCCAGACACGCAGCGCCCCGCGCGGATCACCACCGGCGGCAGCGGCAATGACGGCGGTGAGCCGGGCCCCGGGCCACCCGACGAGATCGTCGAGCCGAGCGGAAGCCCACCCGAACCGCCGGTACTTGGACGACTTGCGCCCAACCATGGCATCAAGGGTGTTGACGGCACGAAACCCAACAAGCCCGGGCGCGCCACCGACCGCCCCCCACACCAGGGCCCCCACCACGGCGTCGGAGGTGTTCTCGGCGACGGACTCGACGACGGCCCGGGCGATCCCGTCGGCGTCGAGAGCCTGCGGATCCCGCCCACACAGATGGGGCAGCCGCGCCCGCGCCCCGTCGAGATCCCCGTCCTCCAGGAAGCGCCCGACGGCCCGCGCCTCCCGCCCGAGGGAGGTACCGCCGACAACGGCCCAGGTGGCGGCGGCAGTCAGGGCGACGGAGGCGGCACGGGACGGACGTACGGCGGAAGCGGCGACGGCGGCGAGAGAGACGGCACCCCCGACACACACGGCGGTGTGCAGGGCGCCCACCCCCCGGTGGTCCCGCCACAACACCCGCTCCACGACCCCGGCGGCCCGCCCGAACGCGGCGACCGGATGCCCGCGGCGCGGATCGCCCAGGAGCAGGTCACCGATGAGTCCGGCGGCGGCGCCGTACGCGAAGACGCGATCGGCACGCACGCGCTCAGCCGACCGCGGGGGCGGGCAGGGCTCTGGTACGGGACCTACTGGACCGCAATCGGCAGCCGAGCATGGCGATATGTCCTCACTCAGGGTGTCCACGCCCTGGTTCGACGAGACCGGCGGCGAGAGTTCCTGGCTCCCGGGGCTTACTACCCCGGTGACAGTGGCGGGACCGCGCCGGATTCGCACCGGCTTCCTCTCCTGCCGCCGTATATGGCTCCGGCAGTCCACCACGGGCCGAGAAGAGCCGTCAACTTGCCGTTGACCTGCGAGGGGGGAGTGTGCCGAGGCCCACATCGCTACCACGCCGACCGGACGGTCGGAGGTGGCTTGGGGTGAATTCCCCTCGGGCGGGCGGCAATCGATGACCCTGCTTGCGTTCACTGTGCGTCGGACAGTGCACTACATGTCGTAGCCGTGAGAGGGGAGCCGTTGTGACGTACGTGGCCGAGATGGCGCTCGACGACGGGCAGGTCGTCCTTCTGGAGGTGGCCGGGTCCGGTCCCGCCGGCGCACAGCGGGTGGGCCGCGCGGGCGCCGCCGTCGCGAGTGCGGCCGAGACCCTCCAGCAGGCACTGGCACGCGTACGTCCCGCCTTGGCCGCCGTGGTGGACAGCACCCGGGAACTGCCCAGACCGCCGGGCGAGATCACCGTGCAGTTCGGGATCACCCTCAGCGCCGACCTGGGTGTGGTCGTGGCCCGGGGGAGCGCCGAGGCCAACTTCACCGTCACGATGCAGTGGCCGGCCGCGCCGGCCAGGAGCCTTCCGGAGCAGCGGGATGCCGACGGGCCTTCCTGACGACGGACTCGAACGGGGCATCGCACGGATCTGGCGGAACGAGCGCGAGGTCACCGGCAGCGGGTTCCTCGTCGCCGCCGATGTCCTGTGCACCTGCGCCCACGTCGTGGCCAGGGCACTGGACATCCCCGACACCGGCACCGAACCGCCCCGCGAACCCCTGTGGCTGGACTTCCCGTTGCCGCACCCCACCGCGGCACGGCTACGGGCCCGGGTGATCCGCTGGGTCCCCGTACGGCCCGACGGCAGCGGCGACATGGCCCTGCTGAAACTGGAGGAGACGGTACCGGGCACCGCGCCCGTACGGCTCGCGGGCGGCGACGACTTCTGGGACCACCGCTTCCGCGTCCTGGGCTTCCCGCTGCGCACCGGCGACCACGGGGTGTGGGTGCAGGGCAGGCTGCGCGGCCGGGTGGGCCGGGGCTGGACCTCGATGGAGACCCGCGAGTCCTTCCACGGCCCGGCCATCGGGCAGGGCTTCAGCGGCGCGCCGGTGTGGGACGTCGAGCAGGGCGGGGTCATCGGCATGACGGTGGCAGCCGACCTCGGGGACGGTGCCACGACCGCGTACCTCATCCCGGCCGCCCATCTCCTGGGCCTCGACCCGGCCCTGCTGGAGAGCCCGTTCCGCGGCCTGGAGGCGTTCCGCGAGCAGGACGCGGCGATGTTCTTCGGCCGCCGCGCGGACAGCGAGCGCATCGTGCGGGCGGTACGTGACCAGGCGTTCGTCCCGGTCGCCGGCGCCTCCGGAGTCGGCAAGTCCTCCCTCGTGCGCGCGGGCGTGCTTCCGCTGTTGCGCGCCGCCGGCTACACGGTGACGGATTTGGTCGGCCAGCCGGGTGCCGCTCCGGTACGGGTGTTGCTGGCGGCGCTCCAGGACCAGTTCCCGCACGCGGTCGCCCTGCGTGAACTCGCTCGCGAGGCAGGGCGGCACGCCACCGAGGAGACCGCCGTACTCATCGGGGTGCGGCTCCTGGAACACTCCGGCGAGGCGGGCCACGTAGTCGTGCTCGACCAGTTCGAGGAAGCGGTAGGGGCGCAACCGGCCCGGGCGCGGGAACTCCTCGACACCCTCCTGGCCATGACCCGCGCCCGCAGTCCGCACGGCCGCCGGCTGCGCGTCCTCGCCACCCTCCGCTCGGCCTCCTTCGAGGAACTCGTCGCGGGCGGCGAGGCCGAACGCCTCAGCGTCACCGTCCAGATGATCGCGCCGATGAGCCCGAGCCAGCTGATGGAGATCGTCCACAGCCCCCTGGAGACCATCCCCGGCATCGACTTCGAACCCGGCCTCCCCGAGCGCATCGTGGCCGACGCCGGAACCGAGCCGGGCGCCCTGCCCCTCGTGGAGTTCGTCCTCTCCCGCCTCTGGGAGGACCGGGACCGAGGCCGCCTCACCCACGCCCGTTACCGCGAACTCGGCGGCGTCGAGGGAGCGTTGGCCTCCTACGCCGACGAGCAGCTGGACGAGGTGTGCAAGGGCACGCACGGCCTGCGTACGGCGACGCTCCGCCGCCTCTTCGCTCAACTGGCCCTCCCGGAGGGCGACCAAGGCTACGCCCGGGTGGCCCTCGCCTACGACGCCCTCCCCGCCGACCTGCGCACCGCGGCCCAGGCCCTGGCCTCGACCCGCCTGCTCGTCATCGCCCGCGACAGCGCCGGGCGCGAGACGGTCGCACTGGCCCACGAGTCCCTCGTACGGCAATGGCCCGCACTGCGTGGGTGGTTGGACGACGGTCGGGCGTTCCGGGTGTGGCAGGAGCGGCTTCGGGCGCGGATGCGGGAGTGGGAGGAGGGGGAGCGGGATCCCGATCTGCTGTTGCGGGGGCGGGAGTTGTCGGATGCGCGGACTCGGGTCGCGGCGCATGCGGAGGAACTCATGGAGGCGGAACGGGAGTTCATCCGCCTCAGTCGCCAGCAGGGGCGGCGGGCGCTGCGGCGGAGCCGGACGGTGTTGGCGGTGACGGGGGTGCTGGCCGTGCTTGCCCTGCTCCTTGGAGTCGGGGTGTGGCGGGGGATGGAGGCGGATGAACGGCATGAGCGGGAGGCGGCGGCGAGCAAGCTCGTCCAGCTGGC
This sequence comes from Streptomyces sp. JLBG701, assembly GCF_058544905.1. Lineage (NCBI taxonomy): Bacteria > Bacillati > Actinomycetota > Actinomycetes > Kitasatosporales > Streptomycetaceae > Streptomyces > Streptomyces sp. JLBG701. The sequence goes on along the minus strand of NZ_CM178588.1, from coordinate 2,748,509 downwards.
CGAGCGCAGCGCCGGGCGGGATCCGGTGCTTGCCGCCCGCCTCGCGCTGGCCGCTTGGGACACGGGCGGTACGCCTGAGGCGTACGAGGCGATGCTGGACCGCTATCTGCCGGTCTCCTCGCTGCGAGACGTGCGGCCCGGCTGGGTGGGTGGCCAGGCCAGGGACCTCGCCGCCTCTGCCGACGGGCGGCGGATCGCCGTGCTGAGGTCCCGGGCGGGTGGGCAGGTCCAGGCGCTGCTGTTGCCGCCGCCCGGACGGCCTCGTGCCCGCCCGACGCCACTGCCGGACACTCCGTCGCTGGCCGACAGCGTGGCGGTCAGCGACGACGGGGAGCGCGTCGCCGTGGCGAACCCCGAAGGGCGGGTGGTCGTGTGGTCGGCGCGCTCGCGCAAGGTGCTGGACCACTGGGACTGGCGGCCGGCCGAGGACGCGGAGCGGACCAGGCGGCTGGACTTCTCGGCGGACGGGCAGACCGTGGCGCACGTCATGGAGCGGCACGAGTGTGCGGATCCGGCGCGGTTCACCACCTCGCTCGCCCAGGTGCACCGGGTGGGCGGCGGAGTGATCACCATCCCGTCGACCGGCTCGCGCCGCTGTGTCTCCGACCTGGTGCTGCCCACACACGCGCAGGACACCGCGCTCGTGATGACCGACATCGAAGTCGTGACCGGCCACGACGATCTGCTCGGTGAGCAGAGCGTCCTCCGGCACCGGGCTCAGGCGCTGACCTTGACCACGGGCCTGGAACGCTGGTCCACGGACCAGGTCGCCGAGGTCACCCTGGGGACCGGCGGCCGGTCGCTGGCCGTACGACCGGAAGGGCGGCCGTGGAGCTTTCACGCGCCGGACTCCGGCCGACGCGTCAGCGCGGCCGGGTACGCCGAGTTGGCCCGGGAGAGTGATGCGACCGGCCGGTTCTTCGGCCAGACGGACAACCAGGCCGCGGTGATGGTTTGGCACGACAGCCGGACCCCCCGCCGCTATCTGACCTATCTGCCCGACGAGGAGTTCGCCCCCGATCAGTACGAGCGGATTCCCGCCGCCGTCGTGCCCGCTGCGAAGGCCGGGCAGCCGCCGGTGATCCACGCCGTCCTCGGCGCGGACATGGTGTCCCTGAGCACGGTCCGGACCGAGTTCCCGATGGCGGGAGCCTCCGTGGAGAGCAGTTCGGCAATCGCCCGGAGCACCTCGGGCGAGGTGCGGGCGACGGCCGGTTCCGGGAGCTCCGGCGACGGGAGCGACAGCCGCACCGTGCTGACCGTGGTGGGTCCACGAGGGCGGGTGATCCGGGAGAACGCGCAGCGCGACCTTCCCGACTCGGACCAGGGGGCGGAGGCCGCGGTCAGTGCCGACGGCCGATGGATCCTGTACTGGAACGCGAAGGGCTGGGCCCGGTACGACACCGCACTCGGTCTGAGTGGACAGGGGTCGCTGGACGGCGCCGACCAGGAAGGCCCACCTGTGTGGGCGCGGCCGTTGGGCGCGGGCGACTTCCTCCTCGTCGACTCGGCGGGTCTGCACCGGCTGCACTCCGCCACCGGGAAGGTCTCCACCGTACGGAAACCCGTCTGCGCGGACCCCCTTACCGAGGACGCCGGCCGGTGCCTGGACATCGTCGGCCGCCCCGGCCACGAGAACCAGATCCTGGTGGTGCGTCCCCACCAGGTGGAACTCTGGGACCTCCGCAGCGGGCGGCGACTTCATCGGCACGAGGTGGAGCCGGGCCGCTTCTCCCCGCGGCACGCGTTCCGGGACGACGGAGCCGTGGCGGCGGTGACCACGGACGAGGGCGTCATGATCTGGGACCCGGACCGGGACCAGGTGGTGCGCGAGCTGGACATGGGCGGCGGCGGAGGCGTACAGGCCTTCTCGCGCGACGGCCGGATGGTGGTGGACGTCTACATGCACCGCACACAGCTCTGGGACGCCGGTACCGGGCAGCGTGTGTCCACTCTGTACTTTCCCGAATCGGGTGGCTGGTCGCTCAGGAAGAACTCCGTGACCGCCCTCTACGGCACAGGCTCGGCCCGCCTTCCACTGGCACCGGAGGAGCTCGTCCAAGGCTTTTGCCGCGCTGTGGGAGACGCCTATCCCGACTCCGTACTCCGCCAACTCCCCCAGCACACAGACCAGACGCCCCCCTGCTGACCGACGATCAGCTGGGAGGCGTCAGGGGTGTCGTGCTCAGGCCACGATCAGATAGATCCCGTACCCCACAGCCGCCACGCAAGCCGCAAAGCACGCGTACGCCCCTGTGACCGCGAGGGCGGCGGAGTCGCCCTGCGCCGCAGCCCGCTCCTGGCGGGAGAGGCCGACGATGCCGGCGGTGAACAGGCCCACGACGGCCACCGTGATCACGAGGCTGACGCCGAAGACGGAGCCCAGAGACGCCCAGTCGATCTTCATGTTGCTTCCTTCTTGGGTAACCGGGTGCGTGGGGCTCAGACGGTGGCGGCCGGGGGAGCCACCGGGTCGGCGGCCGGGGCCGGGGCCGGGATCGTGGTCGTGAGGTCGGACGTCACGGTGCCCGCGGGCGGCGGCGTCACCGCGGCGATCGCTGTGGTGACCACGCCGGCCGGCTCCTCCGTCTCGTTGACGTTGGTCGCGTCGACGACCTCGCGACGGGAGATCTTCCAGATCGCGCCGCTGGAGGCGATCAGGAAGACGGCGACCAGGGCTGTGCCCCAGCTGCCGAACCCGGTCACCCACTCGGCGAGCGCGCCGACGAGGGCCGCGGCCGGCAGGGTCAGGCCCCAGGCCACGAACATCCGCGTGGCCGTGGACCAGCGGACGACCCCGCCCTTGCGGCCGAGCCCCGCGCCCATCACCGAGCCGGAGACGGAGTGCGTGGTGGAGAGGGAGAAGCCGAGGTGCGAGGAGGCCAGGATGACCGTGGCCGCGCTGGTCTGGGCGGCGAAGCCCTGCTGCGGCTGGAGGTCGGTCAGGCCCTTGCCCATCGTGCGGATGATGCGCCAGCCGCCGAGGTAGGTGCCGAGCGCGATGGCGAGGCCCGCGGAGAGGATGACCCAGGTGGGCGGGTCGGAGTCGGGGGCGACGACGCCGCCGGCGACCAGGGCGAGGGTGATGATGCCCATGGTCTTCTGCGCGTCGTTCGTGCCATGGGCCAGCGACACCAGCCCGGCGGACGCGATCTGGCCGGTGCGATAGCCCTTGGCGGCGGCCTTGCCGTCGGCCTTCTTGCCCAGCGTGTACGACAGGCGGGTGGCGAGCAGCGCGGCGATGCCGGCGACCAGTGGGGCGGCGATCGCGGGGATCAGCACCTTGGTGACGAGCACGTCGCCGTGGACGGCACCGGCGCCGGCGGAGGCGATGGTGGCGCCGATCAGGCCGCCCATCAGGGCGTGCGAGGAACTGGAGGGGAGGCCGACCAGCCAGGTCACCAGGTTCCAGAGGATCGCGCCGACCAGGGCGGCGAAGATGACCTCGGGGCGGATGCCGGTCTCGTCGACGAGACCTTTGGAGATCGTGTTGGCGACCTCCACGGAGAGGAAGGCGCCGACAAGGTTGAGTACGGCGGACATGGCCACCGCGACCTTGGGCTTGAGCGCACCGGTCGAGATGGTGGTGGCCATCGCGTTGGCGGTGTCGTGGAAACCGTTCGTGAAATCAAACGCGAGTGCGGTTATCACCACAATCGCGAGGATCAGCGAGAAGTTTTCCATTTACCCAGGCAATCGTTCGAGGTCATTGGCCGGACGAACGTAGGTAACCCAGGTGAACGAAAGGTGAACTAGAGGAGCCTGTGGGGTGTCGCAAGGAGGGGGCTGTCGTTCCGATCGGTTCCCGGTTCGGTCCCGTCGGCCACGGCAGCCCCTACGCCCCTTGGGCCCTACCCCCGGGCGAACTTCTTGAGCTGGGTCATGGACCCGTTGAAGAGATTCTGGTCACCCGGCAGGCTGCCGCTGTTGTCGTACTGCCAGAACGTCCAGAAGCCCCAGCCGGCCGGCAGCGACCCGGCGCTCGCCGAGTCGTAGCGGGCGACCCACAGCGCGTGGTTCGAGGCGAAGGCGCCGCTCCTGCCGGTGCACTTGTTCCACCAGTGGGCGGTCGTGTAGATCACCGGGCGGCGGCCGGTGAGCCGCTTGACCTCGTCGCTGAACGACTTGATCCAGTTGACCATCTTGGAATTGCTCATGTTGTAGCAGGGGCGCTTCTTGTTGTACGGGTTGTACTCGATGTCGAGCGCGGGCGGCAGAGTCCAGCCGTCCGCCTTCCAGGCGCCGCCGTTGCGCACGAAGTACGCGGCCTGCGTCCTGCCCGACGACTTGTTCGGCAGGGCGAAGTGGTACGCCCCGCGGACCAGGCCCGCGTTGCGCGAACCGTTGTACTGCTGGCCGAAGTACGGGTTGCGATAGGTGTGCGACTCGGTCGCCTTGACGTAGACGAACCTGGCGCCCTTGGCCTTCGCGCTCTGCCAGTTGACGTTCTTCTGGTGGGAAGAGACGTCGTGCCCCTTCGGCTGGGAGGCCGCCGACGCCGGAATCTCGACGAGTGCGGTTCCTCCGATGGCTAACGCCGTCACGGATGCCGCGATCAGGCGGCGGCGAGCGCGGGGCAGTGTGCGATCACGGGCCATATTCCCCCCCGGAATGGCGACGTGCACGACAAATCCCCCAGAGAGTACTGGAAGATCCTTTAACGCTCGTCGATCTCCGGCCAAGTGCTGTCGGGAGCGGATGTATACGTCTGCGCGCCCTTCCGGACGTGCCGCCTCCGCCCTAAAGTGCCCCGGCCGTACGGCGGTTCGGCGGGCCTCCTGGGAGGATCGCGGCATGGCTGAGCAGCGGCGGGACCAGCGAGACCCGGGGGATACGGGAGAGGGTGCACAGGGTGTGCCGGAGTCGCGGGGGAGCGGTGTGGGTGAGGAGGGGGCGCGCGCCTGGGCGGCACTCGTCGCGACAGCGCGCCGCACGGTGTCCGACGGACTGGTCGTCGGCACCTCCGGCAATGTCTCCGTACGCGTCGGCGACACCGTGCTGGTCACGCCGTCGGGCGTCCCGTACGACCGGCTGACGCCCGACGACGTGACCGGCGTCGACCTCGACGGCCGGCAGGTGCTGGGCACCCTGATCCCGACGAGCGAACTGCCCATGCACCTCGCCGTCTACCGCACCACCAGCGCCCGCGCGGTCGTCCACACCCACGCCGTGCACGCGACCGCCGTCTCCACGCTCGTATCCGAGCTCCCCCTGATCCACTACATGTCCGGCGCGCTCGGCGGCCCGGTCCGAATTGCCCCGTATGCGACGTACGGCACCCCGGAGTTGGCCGAGAACATGCTCCACGCCCTCACCGACCGCTCCGGCTGCCTCCTCCAGAACCACGGCACGCTCACCTACGGCGACACCCTCGACCAGGCCTACGACCGCACAGCCCAACTGGAGTGGATGTGCCGCGTATGGCTGACGGCATCCTCCGTCCCGGACCGCGCCCCCCACCTGCTCACGGAGGAACAGGTGGAGGAGGCGGGGGAACGACTGCGGGGGTACGGCCAGCGCCGTTGACTCACGACCGTGCGGCCCCTTCCGGCGGTGCCGAACCCTCCCGCACCACCAGCAACCGGCGTGCCCCGGGTCAACCGAGAAACGTCACCCCGACCCGCCGCCCCGCTGGCCGGTAGCGGGGTCCGCCAGGACACTGGACCCGTGCGCACTGTCAAAGCGGCGGCCGCCGCTGTCACCGCGGCCCTGGCGGCCGGCGCGGCCGGTATCGCCGTCGGCCGGTTCGCCAGCGGCGCCGCGCTCAAGGCTCCCGCGGGCAGGCCCCTGCCCACCGAACCCCGGCTCACCGTGCACGGCACGGCGGCCGGCCGGATCACCCTCACCCGGAACCTGGCCTCACTGCGCCCCGGCACCTACGGCCTCGCCGGCGACGCCTCGCACGCGGTCGTCGGCCCCGTCCTGGAGACCGCCCCGCACCCCGCCGACGCGGTCGTACGCCGCCTGGAACGCGTCTCCCACGGCACCCTCGAAGCCGGCGACAAGGTGTGGTTCACCCCGAACACCCACGTCGGCGACCCGACCACCGCCCTCGGCCTCGCCCACACCGACGTCGACATCCCCGGCGAACTCGGCTCCCTGCCCGCCTGGTTCGTGCCCGGCGTCCGCGACACCTGGGTGATCGCCGTGCACGGCCTCGGCACCACCCGCGAACACCCCCTGAACGTCATCGGATTCCTGCACCGCCACCGCCTCCCGGTACTGGCCCTCGCCTACCGCGGCGACGCCGGCGCACCCCGCTCCCCGGACGGCCTCAACCACCTCGGCGAGACCGAGTGGCGCGACCTGGACGCGGCGATCCGCCACGCCGTCCGCAACGGCGCCCGCCAGGTCGTCCTGCACGGCTGGTCCACCGGCGCCACCATGGCCCTGCGCGCCGCCGCGCACTCCGCCATGCGGGACCGCGTCGTCGGCCTGGTGCTCGACTCGCCGGTACTCAATTGGGAGAACACCCTGCGTGCCCTCGCCACGGCCCGCCGCACGCCCGGCGCCCTGCTGCCGCTGGCGGTCCGCGCCGCCCAGGGCCGCACCGGTCTGCACGGCGACCGCATCGACGAGGCCGCCGACCCCGCCCGGCTCCAGGTCCCGGCCCTCGTCTTCCACGGACCGGACGACACGGTGGCCCCCTGGACGTACTCCCGCCGCCTCGCCGAGCGCCGCCCGGACCTGGTCGCCCTCCACACCGTCCGGCACGCCCCGCACGGCGCCATGTGGAACGCCGACCCGACGGCCTACGAGGAAGCCCTGCGCCGCTTCCTCACCCCACTGATGTGACCGCCCCCGACCAGCGGCTACGGCGATCACGCGGACGTTCCGTTTAGGGCCAGTCCGGCGTGCGGGACCACGCGTCTGCGACAGGATCCGCCGGACGGGCCCTAAGGCCGTGCCACTGGCTTGTTAGCGCCTCCCGACCGCTCGTCGGACCTCGTGCGTTGGCCCACCCCGTCGCCCGCCGTGACATTCCGTTTGGGTTTTCGGACCGTCAACCGGAAGACTGCACCCGTGACGTCCCGTATCCCGCGCGACTCCAGGCTTCGACTCGTTCGCCCGCGACCCCTGGCCGCCGCCCCCCGAGCGATGAACCAGCGGCCCTCGCGCCGCCCCGCACCCCGCCCTCCGGAGGGCACACCGGCCCCCGCGGAGCTGGCCAGAATGGCACGCTCCGGCCTGGCCGGCGCCGCCCGAGTGGCCCGCTGGGCCGACACCGCCCTGCGCCCGGGCCGCGACGGCGCGAGCCCCGACGGCAAGGGCACCCTCTCCGACGCGACCGCCGAACGGGCCGCCACCGAACTCGGGCTGACCTCGGATCAGGTCCGCCACGACTGGGACACGGCACGCCTCGCCGGCCTCGTCGAGGTGCACGGCGACAGCGCCCGCCCCGGCTGGCGGCTGCGCGCCTGGGACCGCGACGACAGCGCCGTCCTGCGCGGCTGGGTCGCCCTCTTCGACGCCTGGTCGCTGGCCCACCCGGAACCCGACCACGAGCCCTCCGCCGTCGCCGAGGTCGTCTCGGCCATGCCCCAGGTGCTCTCCTTCCTCCAGCTCTCGGCCGGACCCGTCCCCGTGGAGCAGCTCCTCGACCTCCTCGAACAGAGAGTCACCGAGCTGCGCACCGAGCGCTGCGAAATCCCCTACGGGCCTCAGCCCGAACCCCCCGCTCCGGCGCAGCCCGAGCAGGTCGGCGACACTCCCCTCGCCCCCCTTCTCGCCTGGTCCCTCCACGCCCTCGCCTCCGTCGGCGCCCTCACCTGCGGCGACGGACAGGCCACGCTCACCCCGCTCGGCAGCTGGGCGGTGTGGGTCAAGCTGGAGCAGATCTGCGTCGCCGCGCAGAGCCCCGCCGGGAACATCGAGCAGGCCGCCGAGGACATGCTCCGCGGCTGCGCCCAGCTCCGCCCCAACGCGGCCCGCGCCGAATACCGCGCCTGGCTCGCCGCCCGCCCCGTCGGCAGCGCGGTCACCGAACTGCTTGACGCCGCCCGCGGCGAGGACGCCCTGCTGCGCGGCCTCGCCTTCGAGGCACTGCGCGTCGTCGGCGCCCCCGCCGAGCCCGACGTACGCGCCGTCGTCGAGGCGCCGCCGCTACGGCCGTACGCCCTGCTGTGGCTCGCCGAGCACGACGGAGTCGACCCGGAGGACGCCCACGAGGTCCTCACCCGGGAAGAGGCCACCTGGCTGTGGGTCGACACCGCCGCCGCGGTCGCCGACCACGGTGAGGCCCCGTGGCTCGTCCGGCACCTGGAGTCCGCGGTGCAGCCGACCGTGCCCATGCTCCTCGACGAGGTCCGCGCCGTCGGTCACCCCCGCACCGTGCAGGTCCTGGTCGCCCTCGCCGCCGCACACCCCGACCCGGCCCTCGCCAAGGCCGTACGCCGCGCCGCCTTCCAGGTGCACACCGGGGGGAGCTGACCGAAGGGCTGGCCCGGCGGGGGTGTCAGCCCTGTATCTCGGGGGCGTAGGTGCCGAAGCTCCAGATGTTGCCCTCGACGTCGCGGGCCATGTAGTCCCGCGAGCCGTACTCCTGGTCCGTCGGGGGCATCAGGATCTCCGCGCCGTGGTCCACGGCGCGCCGGTGGTGTGCGTCGACGTCGTCCACGACGACGTACACCCCCGTCGTGCCCGCTTCCTTCATCGCCGTGTCGAAGACACCGCCGCGGCCCTTCGAGCCGACCATCACCGCGCCGTTGCCCTGCACCAGCTCGGCGTGCATCACCGAACCGTCCTCGCCCTCGTACACCGACAGCTCGGTGAAACCGAAGGCCTCCGTGAGCTGCTTGATCGCCGCCTTGGCGTCCGTGTACAGCAGCGTGGGGTAGATGCTCGGACGCCCACCGCCCGTCCCTGCCATGCCGATCACTCCCTTGTGACTCGGTGCCGGAAATCCGCTGGAAAATCAGCCTGCGCCCAGTCTTGCACCGACCACTGACAACGCCCCGCCGAGCGGGAATCCGCCTGCTCAGCGGAACGTGTTGCACTGCGAGGAGCAGGGAGATCAGACCGGCGCCGCCGCCGACTGTCGCCTTGCGTACGGTGCTGCTCGGGGTCGCTCTGGCGCCATCCTCGCCCGGCCCCCGTCCGCCCGCCCGTCGCCCGCCGGGCGGAGGTCCGAACGGGGGACGCGCCCCGGCATGTCCGCCGTGTCGCGACGGCAGGCCGCGTCGCCCCTCGCGCGCGTGGCTACGCTCTGCGCCTGATCCGTGGGGGTTTCCGAAGGGGGAGTGGTGGTCGTTCCACCGGTCGTGGCCGAGCCGAGGGACGCCCCACCGGCCGTTCCGGGGTTCCCTCCGGCACCCGCCGCGGGCCGCCGCCTCCTCTCCGCGGCCCTCGCCCTCCTCCTCGCGGCCCCTGTCCTCGCGGCGGCCCACCAGGCGCGCCCCGCGCCCTACGGAGACCACCTCGTCGCGAGCACGCTCCACGCGCGCGTGGAGCACACCGCGCGGCTGCGCACCGGCACGGGGACCGTCGAGGCGTACGACCCGACCACCGGCGTCTTGCTTTGGCGCCACGCGCGTGAAGGCCGCCGTCCGCTCACCGTCGTGCCCGCGCGCGGGGACGCGATCGCGCTCTGGGACGACGGTCTCCTCACCGCCACCGACGGCCGCTCCGTGCGCTGGCACCGAGCCCTGCCCGCGGCCGCCGACTGGCTGCCCGCCCAGGGCGGCACCGGCGTCCTGCGCCCCCTGGGCCGGGGCATGCTCGCCGTCGTCACCCCGATGCGCGTCGCCGCGTACCGCACCGCCGACGGCGACCTGCGCTGGGTGCTGCCCGCGCGTGAGGGCTGCGCCTTCGAACCCGCGCGTGCTCTACATCACGGTGCGGCCCTGCTGCTCGCCCAGCCCTGCGCCGGCGTGGCCTGGACTGCCCAGCTCATCGCGGTGGACGACCTGGGACGGATCACCCCGCACCGCACACCTCTCGGCAACGACGTCCCCGGCAGGCGGCCCGAACACCCGAACGCACGAAAAGCGCTTGCACGGCCCCGTTAGACTTGGCCCATGGCCATTCTCCTCGCGCATTAGACGGCGGGAACGTCCTCAGCCGTCCACCCCGCCAACCACCCTGCCCTGGAGTCTGTCCGTGATCTCCGCCTCCGGTATCGAGCTGCGCGCCGGCGCCCGCGTCCTCATCGAGTCCGCCACCTTCCGTATCACGAAGGGCGACCGCATCGGTCTGGTCGGTCGCAACGGCGCCGGCAAGACGACCCTCACCAAGGTCCTCGCGGGTGAGGGCCAGCCCGCCGCGGGCCAGGTCGCCCGCTCCGGCGAGGTCGGCTACCTCCCCCAGGACCCCCGCACCGGCGACCTGGATGTGCTGGCCAGCGACCGCATCCTCTCCGCGCGCGGCCTGGACACCCTGATCCGCAAGATGCGGGAGAACGAGCAGCGCATCGCCAACGGCAGTGGCGCCACCCGCGAGAAGGCCCTGCGCCAGTACGAGCGCCAGGAGACGGAGTTCCTCACCAAGGGCGGTTACTCCGCCGAGGCCGAGGCCGCGACCATCGCCGCCGCGCTCAACCTGCCCGACCGGGTGCTCGGCCAGCCCCTGCACACGCTCTCCGGCGGTCAGCGCCGCCGTATCGAGCTGGCCCGGATCCTCTTCTCGGACGCGGACACGCTGCTCCTCGACGAGCCCACGAACCACCTCGACGCCGACTCGATCGTCTGGCTGCGGGACTACCTCAAGACCTACCGCGGCGGCTTCATCGTGATCTCCCACGACGTCGACCTGGTCGAGACGGTCGTCAACAAGGTGTTCTATCTGGACGCCAACCGCGCCCAGATCGACGTCTACAACATGGGCTGGAAGCTCTACCAGCAGCAGCGCGAGGCCGACGAGAAGCGCCGCAAGCGCGAGCGCCAGAACGCCGAGAAGAAGGCCGCGGCCCTCAACGCCCAGGCCGACAAGATGCGCGCCAAGGCCACCAAGACGGTCGCCGCGCAGAACATGGCCAAGCGGGCCGACCGACTGCTCGCCGGGCTCGACGCGGTGCGCGTCTCCGACAAGGTCGCCAAGCTCCGCTTCCCCGAGCCGGCCCCCTGCGGCAAAACCCCGCTGATGGCGGAGAGCCTGTCGAAGTCGTACGGCTCGCTGGAGATCTTCACCGACGTCGACCTGGCCATCGACAAGGGCTCCCGAGTCGTCATCCTCGGTCTCAACGGCGCCGGCAAGACGACCCTGCTGCGTCTGCTCGGCGGCGTCGAGACGCCCGACACCGGCGAGGTCGTCGAGGGCCACGGCCTCAAGCTCGGCTACTACGCCCAGGAGCACGAGACCCTCGACCCCGAGCGCACGGTCCTGGAGAACATGCGCTCCGCCAACCCCGACCTCGACCTGGTCGAGGTCCGCAAGACGCTCGGCTCGTTCCTGTTCTCCGGCGACGACGTCGACAAGCCCGCCGGCGTCCTCTCCGGCGGCGAGAAGACCCGTCTCGCCCTCGCGACCCTGGTCGTCTCCTCGGCGAACGTCCTGCTCCTCGACGAGCCCACGAACAACCTCGACCCGGCCAGCCGCGAGGAGATCCTCGGCGCGCTGCGCACCTACAAGGGAGCCGTCGTCCTCGTCACCCACGACGAGGGCGCCGTCGAGGCGCTCCAGCCGGAGCGGATCATTCTGCTGCCGGACGGCGTCGAGGACCTGTGGGGCGCGGACTACGCGGATCTCGTCGCCCTGGCTTGATCGAATGCGTGATCCACAGCGTATGGATCATTCGGCTTATCGGTGATCCATCATCTGTGTGAGATCTCCTCGTACCGAAGTGTGTCCTACATCCATTTCGCGGCCGAGCCCTTTATCGACAAGGGCTCGGCCGTCGTGCGTCTCTGACCAGGCACTTCGCCGGACAACCCGTTCGGCCGTACGGACAGCTCTGACAGGAATCACAGATTCCGCTTGTGGGGATGCGCTCCTGTCGTCAAAACCATGTCTCACGGACCTTGCCGAATGGGTGGCCATCGCGCCCCGGAGGGGTGATCATGAGGGGACCAGAGCGCACTTCCCATGAGGAGGCACGGGTGGCCGAGACTCTGAAGAAGGGCAGCCGGGTAACCGGCGCCGCGCGCGACAAGCTCGCGGCAGACCTGAAGAAGAAGTACGACTCCGGTGCGAGCATCCGAGCGTTGGCCGAGGAAACCGGTCGCTCGTATGGCTTCGTGCACCGGATGCTCAGCGAGTCGGGCGTCACGCTTCGTGGGCGTGGCGGGGCGACGCGGGGCAAGAAGGCCGCTTCGGCCTGACCCGGGCGGCCTGTCGTCTTCGATGGTGGCCACCCGGTCGGTCGGTTGACCGGCCGGGTGGTTACTGTGCAGTCACTTAGCATTGCTCTGCTGACCGCACTCATCGGAGGCGCCCCATGCCCGAAGCTCCCGTACTCGACAAGGACGGCGTACGGCTCACCGTCGACGACGCGATCGCCACGGTGACGCTGACCAATCCGGACAAGCGCAACGCGCAGAGCCCCGCTCTGTGGCGGGCGTTGACCGAGGCCGGTCGGCTGCTGCCGGGCTCCGTCCGCGTCGTCGCGCTGCGTGCCGAGGGCAAGTCGTTCTCGGCGGGACTCGACCGGCAGGCGTTCACGCCCGAGGGCTTCGACGGCGAGCCGTCGTTCATCGACCTCGCGCGTGGCGGCGACGCCGAGCTGGACGCGGCCATCGCCGAGTACCAGGAGGGTTTCACCTGGTGGCGGCGGAGCGACATCGTGTCCGTCGCGGCGGTGCAGGGCCATGCCATCGGCGCCGGGTTCCAGCTCGCCCTCGCCTGTGACCTGCGCGTCGTCGCGGACGACGTGCAGTTCGCCATGCGCGAGACCAGCCTCGGACTCGTACCGGACCTCACGGGCACCAACCCCCTCGTGAGCCTGGTCGGCTACGCCCGCGCGCTGGAGATCTGCGTGACGGGCCGCTTCGTCACGGCCGAGGAAGCCATCAGCACCGGCCTGGCGAACCTCGCCGTACCCGCAGAGCAACTCGACGAGGCGGTACGGGACCTGACGGCCGCGATCCTGGCCGCGCCCCGCGATGCCGTGATCGAGACCAAGGCCCTCCTGCGCGGAGCCCAGGACCGCGACTACGAGACCCAGCGCGCCGCCGAACGCCAGGCTCAGGCTCGCCGACTGCGCGACCTCGCGGGCGTCGGCGAGTAGTCCATCAGCCCACCACGACGGCGGTCACCAACACCGCCACCGTCGGAGAGTCGTCCAACGACTCCGACACCGCCGCGCGGACCTCCCGGGCCACGTCCAGGACCCGACGGTCCGCGCGCACGGCGATCTCCACCCTGACGTGACGCCGCGGCAGGACCGCCTCGCCCTGCCGCTCATCCATGTGTACGGCCCTCCCCAGCACGCCGGTCAGCCGAGCCACCCCCGCCACAGCGAGCGCCGCGGCCGCTGCCCGGGCCTCGTCGGGATCCGCGGATTCCCCGGCCTCCGCCGGCTGCGACGGTCGTACGGAATCAGCTTCCGTCTCTCCCTCCAGCAGCCCCGTCACCCGTAGGTCCACCTCGGTCACCACCAGCCCGAGCTGCTCCGTCGCCGCCGCTGCCAGGGCCCCGCGCAGCCGGGACGCCGAGGCGGGCAGCGGTTCGGCGGGCCACGCCGCGAAGTCCGCGGTGATCCGCAGGGCACCGGGCGGCAGCGCGCTCGGCGGCGCCGGTACGACAGGGGCCTGGGCGTCCTCCGGGTCGGCGAGGGCGATCCGCAGGACGTCCAGCCGTACGCCCGGCACGCCGGCCGCCGCGTGCCGCAGTACCGCCTCGGCCGCCCCCTCCGTGATCCATGCGCCGTCGGGCGCACGGCCCAGGGGCAGCAACCGCCCCAGCGCCAGTTGGTGCCGTACCGTCCGCGTCCACCGGTCAGCCGTCATTCCTCCAGCCTGCCGCATCCCCGGCGCGCCGGGGCGTCACCGCACTTACCGTGGTCACAGGAGGACAACCGAAAGGGATGTACGGCGATGACCGACATGACGGAACGGAACCGGACGCAAGCCTCCGAAGGGGAGAAGGAGCCGACGGTACAGACCCGCAAGGCCGTCAAACGCGGCGGCGGGGACCCGGGGGGCAGGGGGCGGACCACGATCGCCGACGGGGTCGTGGAGAAGATCGCCGGGCTGGCCGCGCGGGACGTCGTCGGCGTGCACGCGATGGGCAGCGGGCTGAGCCGCACCTTCGGCGCCGTACGGGACCGGGTGCCCGGCGGGGGCGGGTCCAAGTCGGTGACGCGGGGCGTCAAGGCCGAGGTCGGTGAGGTGCAGACCGCGCTCGACCTGGAGATCGTCGTCGACTACGGCGTGTCGATCGCCGATGTCGCGCGTGTCGTGCGCGAGAACGTGATCGCGGCCGTCGAGCGGATGACCGGGCTCGAAGTCGTCGAGGTCAACATCGCGGTGAGTGATGTGAAGCTGCCGGAGGAAGAAGACGAGGAGCCGGAGCCCCGGATCCAGTGAGCCCGAGGAGCGCAGCATGAGCAGGGCCCTGATCGGCATGATCGCCGGAATGGCGCTGGGATTCGCCGGATACTTCGGCGGGTTCGGCGCCTTCCTGCTGGTGGCTGCCCTGGGCGCCGTCGGCTTCGTCGTCGGCCGGTTCCTGGAGGGGGACCTGGACATCGGCGACTTCTTCCGCTCGCGTGACGACCGGAAACGGTGACGGCCATGGTCGAGGGGGCCGGTGAGCTTCGCAGACCCCCGACGGTCGTCGAGCCGGGCGAGCGCGGTGCGACCCGGATCGCCGACCGGGTCGTCGCGAAGATCGCCTCACAGGCCGCACACGAGGCCCTCGGCCCCCTGCCCCCGGACGCCGTCCCCCCGCACGCCACGGTCGTCGTCCACCACGAAACCGCCCGGATCCGCGTCAACGTCGAACTCGCCTACCCGACCGACATCGGTCACCAGTGCGGTGCCGTGCGTCGTCACGTCACTCAGCGGGTAGTCGCATTGGTGGCTATGGAGGTGCACGAGGTAACCGTCCAGGTGGAGCGCCTGCACCTGACACCGACACCCGGCGCGACGCACGGGAGGACGCAATGAGCGAGTCCCAGGGGTCCGAGAGCACACAACGGCTGCCCGTCATCGAGAAGGCGGTCGAGGGCGACCTCGACCAGTCCACGTCGGCGGCGGCCTACGAGCGCGTAGGCGACGAGAAGAAGCAGGGCGGCCGCTTCTGGTCAACACGCCGCGCCCCCGCGGCAGTTGTCGCCCTGCTGCTCCTCGCCACCGCGGGACTCTTTCTCTACGACATCGCCGCCGTGCGCGCCGACCGGCCGGCCATGCGATGGCGCCGCGAACTGGCCCGGCAACTGGCCGAACGCCCCCTCGACGACACCTGGGTCCTGGTCGGCGCGGGCATCGCCGCGGCCCTGGGCCTCTGGCTGATCGTGCTCGCCGTCACGCCCGGCCTGCGCGCCGTCCTGCCGATGCGCCCCGCACACGCCGATGTCCGGGCCGGCCTGTACCGGGCCGCCGCCGCGACGGTGCTGCGCGACCGGGCCATGGAGGTCTCCGGAGTCCAGTCGGTACGGGTAAGGATGAGCCGCACCCGCGCCGACGTCCGCGCGGTCTCCCACTTCCGCGAACTCGACGAGGTACGCGCCGACCTGGACACCACACTCGCCGAAGCGATCAGGGGCCTGGGCCTGACCCGCCCACCCGCGCTGTCGGTACGCGTGGGCCGCCCCGGACGGAAGGGCTGAGGACCATGCTGAGAATCGTGAACCGCGTGGCGCTCGGCTTTGTGGGCCTGCTGCTGCTCCTGCTGGGCGGCTCGGTACTCGCCGTGGGCCTGGGCGCTCCGGCCCCTTCTTGGTGGATCCACGACAGCCGCCACGACGTACTCCTCAACAACACCGAGCGCACCCGCTGGCACGACGACGGCTGGTGGTGGCCAACGGTCCTGGCCGTACTGGCGATGCTGGTCCTACTGTCCCTGTGGTGGCTCACGGCGAACCTTCGCCGACGCCGCCTGACCGAGGTACTGGTCGACACCGGCGACGGCGAGGGCGCCCTGCTACGAGGCCGAGCCCTGGAGGGCGTATTGGCGAGCGAGGCAGGAGCCCTGGACGGAGTGGCCCGAGCCCAGGTCCTGCTCACAGGACGCAGAAGCGCCCCCGAGACACAGGTACAGCTTTTGTTGGAGCCCCATGTGGATCCAGGGACGGCACTCGACCACCTGACGAGCCAGGCCCTGACACACGCCCGAGATTCAGCGGGCCTGTCAGCGCTCCCGGCGGAGGTAAGGATGAGGGGAGTCAAACACAGGGCAGAGAGGGTGACTTGAAACCCCCGGGTAGTGCAACTCCCTCAGGGGCGCGGGGAACTGCGCGACCAGCCCCCACCGCCCCGCAGCCGGCAATGGTGGGTCAGAACCCGTGCCGCATCCCGCCATCAACTGGCAGCATGACCCCCGTCAGATAAGACGCAGCCGGCGACAACAAGAACGCCGCCGCCCGCCCAAACTCCTCCGGCGCCCCATACCGCCGCAACGGAATCCGAGACTCGTTCGCGGCACGCGTAGCCTCAGGATCCGCAGACAACCCGTCCAGCTCGCGCACGCGATCCGTATCGATACGAGCCGGCAGCAACCCCACCACCCGAATCCCCCGCGGCCCCAACTCGTCGGACAGCGACTTGGCAAACCCGGCAAGCCCCGGCCGCAGCCCGTTGGAGATGGTCAGCCCAGGAATCGGTTCGTGCACCGACCCGGACAGCACGAACCCGATGACCCCGCCCGCCTCCAGCTCAACCGCAGCCGCCCGCGCAAGCCGAACCGCGCCAAGGAACACCGACTCGAACGCCGCCAGCCACTGCTCATCCGTGTTGTCGGCGACAAACCCGGGCGCCGGCCCCCCGACACTGACGAGAATCCCGTCAAATCCCCCGAAGTGCTCACGCGCCGCCGCGATCAACCGCGCCGCCGCCTCCGGATCGGCGTTGTCCACGGCCACCCCGACCGCGTTCGCCCCCAGCGCGGCCGCCGCGTCGGCGACGTGCTTCTCATCCCGCCCCGTGATGACCACCTTCGCCCCGTCACCCACGAGCTCGCGCGCGGCGGCGTTGCCCAGTCCCCGAGTCGCTCCGGTGACGACGTACACCCGGTCCTTCAGTCCAAGATCCATGGCCCCTATCCTGCCCCGTCGCCCCCGAACAGAGCGAGGGCGGTGTTCACCAGGCCGATGTGGCTGAACGCCTGCGGGAAGTTGCCGAGCTGGCGTCCGGCCACCGGGTCGTACTCCTCCGACAACAGTCCCACGTCGTTGGTGAGCCCCACCAGACGCTCGAACAACTCCCGGGCCGCCTTCGTACGACCCGTCAGATGCAGCGCGTCCACGAGCCAGAACGAGCACGCCAGGAAGGTGCCCTCGCCGCCGGGAAGCCCGTCGACGGGGGTGTCGGCGGCGTCGTAACGGCGTACGAAACCGTCGTGGCCGAGTTCCTCGCGGACCGCGTCGACCGTGCCGACGACACGCGGATCGTCGGGCGGCAGGAAGCCGACGCGGGGGATGAGCAGCAGGGCGGCGTCCAGTTCGCGCGAGCCGTAGTACTGCGTGAAGGTGTTCCGCACCGGGTCGTAGCCCTTCTCGCACACCTCCCGGTGCACCTCGTCACGCAGCTCGCGCCAGCCGTCGATGTCCCCGGGCAGGTCGGCGTACTCCTCAATCGCGCGTACGGCCCGGTCGGCGGCCACCCACACCATGACCTTCGAGTGCACGAAGTGCCGGCGGCCGCCGCGCACCTCCCACAGGCCCTCGTCCGGCTGCCGCCACTGCGCGCGCAGCCACTCAAGGAGCACGCCCTGGAGCGACCACATTTGGGGCTTGGGCGAAAGCCCCGCGCGCCGGGCCAGCCACAGCGAGTCCAGGACCTCGCCGTACACGTCCAGTTGGAGCTGGGTCACCGCGCCGTTGCCGATTCGGACGGGGGCCGAGCCGGCGAAGCCGGAAAGGTGCGGCAGTTCGAACTCGGGGAGCCGGCGCTCGCCCGCCACGCCGTACATGATCTGCAGATCCGCCGGATCGCCGGCGACCGCGCGCAGCAGCCAGTCGCGCCAGGCCTCGGCCTCCTCCTGGTAGCCGGCCGAGACGAGTGCGCCCAGGGTGAGGGTGGAGTCGCGCAGCCAGCAGTAGCGGTAGTCCCAGTTGCGGACGCCGCCCATCTTCTCGGGCAGCGAGGTGGTGGCCGCGGCGACGATGCCGCCGGTCGGGCGGTAGGTGAGGGCCTTGAGGGTGATCAGGGACCGTACGACCGCGTCCCGGTAGGGGCCGTCGTATCGGCAGCGGGCCGTCCAGCGCTTCCAGTCCGCGACGCTGGCGCTCAGCGAGAGGTACGGGTCGACGAGCTGAGGGCGTGGCTCGTGCGAGGGGTGCCAGGTGAGGACGAAGGCGACCTTCTCGCCTGCCGCGACGGTGAACTCCGAGAGTGTGCCGAAGTCCTCGCCCCAGGTGCGTACCTCGGGCTCACTGCGCAGCCACACCGAGTCGGGGCCCGCGACGGCCACCCGGTGTCCGTCGGCCCTGCGCATCCACGGCACGATCGAGCCGTAGTCGAAGCGGAGTCGGAGCGTGCTGCGGACGGTGACCTTGCCGCTGAGGCCTTCCACGATGCGTACGACATCGGGGGCGCGGTGGCGCTGGGGCATCAGGTCGGTGACGCGTACCGTGCCCTCGTCGGTGTCCCACTCGGTGTCCAGGACCAGGGTGTCGGGGCGGTAGGCGCGGCGGGTGCAGCGGTCCGCGCCCTTGGGGGCGATGCGCCAGTGGCCGTTGTCCTTGTCGCCGAGAAGTTTGGCGAAGCAGGCGGCGGAGTCGAAGCGGGGCAGGCACAGCCAGTCGACGGAGCCGTCCATGCCGACCAGGGCGGCGGTCTGTTCGTCGCCGATGAGGGCGTAGTCCTCGATACGCGGGTGCACGGGGTGCGGGTTCCCGGCGTGGGGTGGGGGCAATCAGGGTGGGGCCGGGCGGGTGAGTGCGCTGCGCCACCCTCGGCCCTGCCGCTACACCGCCGCCGGTTCCGCTTCCGCCGTCTGCTCCTGGGCCGCGGCCTCAGCCCGGTCGCGGAGCTCGCGCCGGACCAGGACCACCCAGCCCACCGGTACGGCCGCGGCGAACAGCCACCACTGGATCATGTACGCGTAGTTCAGCGGGGCGTCTTCCTTGCCCGGGTCGGAGATCTGCTGGGGGGTGTCGCCCTTGGGCTCCGGTGCCGTCTGCTGGATGTAGCCGCCGAGCACCTCGGTGCCGAGGCGCCGCGCCTGCTCCTCGCTGTTGATCAGCATGATCTGGCGGTCCGGCAGCCCCTTGATGTCCTTGATGCCGCTCGCCGCGGTCGTCTCGTCGGCCATCAGCCGCCCGGTGACGGTGGTCTTGCCGGCGGGCGGGGCGGGGACCTTCGGGAAGGCGGTCTGCGCGGCGGCCGCGGGGATCCAGCCGCGGTTGACCAGGAGCACCTTGCCGTCGTCGAGGACGAACGGGGTGAGGACATGGAAGCCGACCTCGTCGTCGGCGTTGACGCGGCGCCGGACGACGACTTCATGAGCGGTGTCGAAGGTGCCCGTCGCGGTGACCGTGCGGTACCGCTCGGTGCTGGTGACGCTGTGTCCGGGGGAGGTCAGCTGCTCCACGGGTACCGGCTTCGCGGACAGCGCGTCGGTGACCAGCTGGTTGCGGGCACTGCGCATCTCGTAGCGGCTCTGCTGCCAGAAGCCCAGTTCGATCATCGTCGGGATGAGCGCAATGGCCACGAGGGTGAGAATCACCCATTGGCGGGACAACAGGAAGCGGTACACCCCACGACCGTACAACTCGGTCGTGGGGCGTACGGAGCCGGGTGCCGCCTCGTGCCGCGCCTCACACCTTGTCGACGATCCCCACCCTTCCCTCCGCCCGGGCACAGTGGGCGCCGCAGTACCAGTGGCCCTCCACCTCGACGCCCTGGCCGATGATCTGGACCCGGCAGTGCTCGCAGATGGGTGCCATGCGGTGGATCGCGCAGGAGAAGCAGTCGAAGACGTGCACCGCGCCCTGCGCGTGCACCTCGAAGGTCATCCCGTAGTCATTGCCACAAACTTCGCATCTCGCCATGCGCCACAGGGTGGGCCGTCGGTGCCGCGCGGGCGAGCGGGCGGCGGGCGAGTCGCGTCGCAATCACCCGTCCGTACGGTCAGCCTTCCGACGCCGGTGCGACATTGCTCAGCAGTTGTCCGAACGCCGCCTCGTCGACCACCGGTGTGCCGTACTGGCGGGCCTTGACCACCTTGGACGTGCCCGAGTCCGGGTCGTTCGTGACGAGCAGGCTGGTCAGCCGGGACAGGCTCGTCGCGACATGCAGCCCGGCCTCCGCCGCGCGGTCCTCCAGCAGCTCGCGCTCGATCGAGGTGTCCCCGGAGAACGCGACCCGCATGCCCTGCTTGAGAGGTTTGCCGTCTTCGTAGCGGCCCGGGTTGGGATAGGGGCATGCAGGCCTTTTGCGGGAGGGGCGCCAAGTGCCGGGCCGGTAGCTGCCGTAGCCGCCCGACTGCTGTCCGATCCGGGCCGCGGGCGGCCGGTCGGACCACTCCGTCAGCGGCCGGCACTCGTGCAGCGGCAGCCGTACGCCGACCTCCGCCGCCGCTCGCAGACTGGGCCGGAACGCCTCCGCGAGCACGCGCGCGTCGTCCAGCGCGTGGTGCGCCCGCTGCTGTACGACGCCGAAGTGGGCGGCCAGCGACTCCAGCTTGTGGTTGGGCAGCGGAAGGCCCAGTTCCTTGGAGAGCGCGATGGTGCACAGCCGCTGCCGCACCGGCGCCTCGCGCTCCGCGCGCGCGTACTCCCGGGCGATCATCTGCCAGTCGAAGACGGCGTTGTGCGCGACGAGGACCCGGCCCTCCAGGCGGGTCGCGAACTCCTCCGCGATCTCCCCGAAGAGGGGCGCGCCCTCCAGCACGTCGCTCGTCAGACCGTGGATCCACACCGGGCCCGGATCGCGCTCCGGGTTGACCATCGTGTACCAGTGGTCCTCGACCTCGCCGCGCGCGTCCAGCCGGTAGACGGCCGCGGAGATTATCCGGTCGTCCCGGGCAAGGCCGGTGGTCTCCACGTCAACGACCGCGTATCCCTGGGGATACGCGGCCGGCCACACGGTGGGGGAGGACGCTGCGGTCCCGCGGTCTTCGAGCATGGTCCATGAGGATACGGGTCGACACTGACAGTGCCGCGCGCACCCGTTTTCGCTCACCTTTCCGCAGACGTGTGCGCGGGCGCTTCCGCGGATGTGCTCGCGGGTGCGAGCAGGGATGCCACCAACGCCCGTACGGACGTGACGAACAGCCGCTCCTCGTCCACCGGGCGGGCCAACGCCCGTGCAAGGCCCGGGTCCTGGCCCGCGGTGGAGGTCCGCCAGAAGGTCTCCTCGGCGGGGTGCTGGGCGGGCGCGCGCTGCCGGTTGCGTTCTACGAGTACGAAGCCGACGACCTGGAACTGCACGGCCCGTACGGCCTCCGCCGCGCGTGCGCCGCTCAGTCCCGCCGCCCGCACCTCCCGCACCAGCGCCCTCTGCGCCGGCAGGAACATGCGCTCGGTCAGGCCGCGCTCGTGGACCATCGCGACCAGATGCGGATGCTCGCGCAGTTGCCGCCGCAGGGCGCGGGCCACGGAGACGACGCGCTGCTCGGGGGTGCGTCCGGCGGGGCGGATCTCGCCGAGGTCGGCGATGGTCCGCTCGACGAGCGCGTCCAGCAGGGACTCGCGGTTGCCGATGTGCCAGTAGATCGAGGTGACCGCGGTGCCCAGCTCGGCCGCGAGCTTGCGCATCGTCAGGGCCTGCGGACCATGCTGCTTCACCAGGTTCGCGGCCGCGTCCAGAACCTGGTCCCGGGTGAGTGCGGGTCTCGCCATCGGGCCCCCAAGTCCACTTCGTGCACGCGTATTTACCCAGCACGAGGTCTCCTGTAACTGTGTTACAGGTGACGGCCCGTCAAAATGAAGGGCGGTACGACATGGCACGCGTACGTTACGGCGCACGGACCGAGGCGGAGATCGCCGCCGCGCGCACCGCGAACTCCCGGCTCCCCGACATCTGGTCCACCGGCGTGGTGGCCCTGTGGGAGACCGACCCGGACGCGGTCGCGGCGGTCCTGCCCCCACCCCTCAAACCCACCGGACGGCCGCTGGTGCGGGTGAACATCAGCAAGGTCGACCTGCCCGGATATCCGCTGGGCGCGGGCTCGTTCGCGGTCGCCGCCGCCCATGACGGCGTCGACGGCTGGTACCCGCTGGTCATGCCGATGACCCACGAACGCGCGCTGACCGGCGGCCGTGAGGTCTTCGGCGAGCCCAAGAAACTCGGCGAGGTGACCGTCGAACGCGACGGCCTCGTCGTCCGCGCCCTGCTCGCCCGGCACGGCATCGCCTTCGTGGAAGTGCGCGGCGCGGTGAGCGGAGACCTGCCGCTGCCCGAGCCGGTGCAGAAGACCGACTTCTACTTCAAGTTCCTGCCCGCGGTGGACGGTTCGGGCTTCGACGCCGACCCGGTGCTCGTGCACTGTCTGCGCAACGAGAAGGTGCGCAGACTGGAGCGGATCACCGGCGACGTCGTCCTGCGCGAGTCGATGTACGACCCGGTCGCCGACCTCCCCGTCCGCAGCCTCGTCGGGATCACGATCGGCGAGAAGACCACCGACCAGCGCGGCAAGGTCGTCGAACGGGTCAGCGGGCGGGCCCTGTTGCCGTACATCCACCAGCGCTACGACGATCCCCGGCAGATCCTCGACGGGCCGCCCGAGGGGAGCGTCTGATGGAGTTGCGGGAAGGCCAGGTCGCCGTCGTCACCGGAGCGGCGAGCGGCATCGGGCTCGCGATGGCACGCCGGTTCGCCGCCGAGGGACTGAAGGTGGTCCTCGCCGACGTCGAGGAGGCCGCGCTGGAGAAGGCCGCCGCGGCCCTGCGCGCGGACGGCGCCGACGTGCACGCGCGCGTGGTCGACGTCGGCGAACGCGAACAGGTCCTGGAACTCGCCGAGTCGGCGTACCGGACGTACGGAACCGTCCACGTCCTGTGCAACAACGCCGGCGTCGGCTCGGGCGCCGAGGGCCGCATGTGGGAGCACGAACCGAACGACTGGAAGTGGGCCTTCGCCGTCAACGTGTGGGGCGTCTTCCACGGAATCCAGGCGTTCGTACCGCGGATGCTCGCGTCGGGCGAGCCCGGTCACGTGGTCAACACCTCGTCCGGCGACGGCGGCATCGCGCCCCTGCCCACCGCCTCCGTGTACGCCGTCACCAAGGCGGCCGTCGTCACGATGACCGAGTCCCTGTACGCGCACCTGAAGGCGGAGCACGCGCGCGTGGGCGCCTCGGTGCTCTTCCCGGGGCCGCACATGCTGCGCACGGGCCTGTGGGAGTCGTACCGCAACAGGCCGGACCGGTACGCCAAACAGAGGCCCCGCAAGACCCCGTACCGCAGCCTCGACCAGTGGGAGCAGGCGATGAAGGAGGCCGGCCGGGAGGTCGCCTTCACGCCTGTCGAGGAGGTCGCCGACCTCGTGGTGGACGGCATCCGCGCGGACCGCTTCTGGCTGCTTCCGGATAGCGAGCGCAGCGACGCCCAGATCCGGGCGCGGTCACAGTCGATGCTCGACCGCACGAACCCGGCGTACTTGGAGAACTTCATCCTCGACTGAGGAGCCGTCATGACGGAGCCCTATCTGATCATCTCCTCCGACTGCCACGCCGGGCTGCCCACCGAGGAGTACCGGCCCTATCTGGACGCCCGTTTCCACCGGGACTTCGACGAGTTCCTCGCGGGGCGCGACCGGCGCCGCGAGGAGATGACGCGGCTCGGCATCCGCAACGAGGCGTTCGCGACCAAGTGGTTCCAGGACAACGAGGAGGGCCTGCGCGGGGGTTGGGACACCGCGCAGCGACTCAAGGAGCTGGACGGGGACGGGGTGGCCGCCGAGGTGGTCTTCCCGGACGCCGACGCCGTGGACAGCCAGACCGCCGCGCCCTTCGGCGTGGGCCTCGGCCTCTCCGGCGACCAGGACCCGGAGTTGGGCATGGCGGGCGCGCAGGCGCACAACCGCTGGCTGGCCGACTTCGTCTCCGAGAACCCCGAACGGCACTGCGGGGTCGCCCTGTTGCCGGTGACGGCCCCCACGGAGAAGGTCGTCCACGAGGTGTACCGCGCCAAGGAGTCCGGTCTCGGCGCGCTGATGATCCCCTCCATGTGGGTCGACAAGGAGCCCTACCACGACCGCCGTTACGACCCCGTGTGGGCGGCGGCAGCGGAGTGCGGGATGCCGGTCCTCACCCACTCCGGAGCGGCCCCGCGTCACGAGTACGGCCACCACCTCGGGATCTTCGTCTCCGAGGTCACCTGGTGGCCGGCCAGGCCGTTGTGGTTCCTCCTGTGGTCCGGTGTCTTCGAGCGCCACCCCGGCCTCAAGTTCGGCGTCGCGGAGTCGGGTTGCTGGTGGCTGCCGAACCTCCTGTGGTTCATGGACCGCCTCTACCTGGGCGCGCACGGAGGCAAGAAGCTGTCCCCGTTCCAGGAGGTGAAGCGGCCCCCGCACGAGTACCTCGACCGCCAGGTCTTCATCTGCGCGACCAACACCAAGCGCCGCGAACTCGCCCAGCGCTACGAGATCGGCGTCGACAACATCCTCTGGGGCAGCGACTTCCCGCACCCCGAGGGCACCTGGCCGGACACGCGCGCGTGGCTGCGACGAACCTTCCACGACATCCCGGTGACGGAGACCCGCCGCATGCTCGGCCTGGCGGCGGCGGAGGTCTTCGGCTTCGACACCGCGAAGCTGGCCCCACTGGCCCGCCGCATCGGCCCCACCCCCGCCGACCTCGGCCAGTCCGACGACCAGACGGCCGTGGAGGCGTCCTGGGCGCGCTCGCGCGAGGTGGGTCGGCACTGGCTGACCGACCACGACTTCCCGGTGCTGGGGGTGACGCCATGAGCGAGGACCGGTACACGGTCATCTCGGCGGACTGCCACGCGGGCGCCGATCTCCTGGACTACAGGCCGTACTTGGAGAAGCGCTACCACGACGAGTTCGACGCGTGGGCGGCGACGTACGTCAATCCGTACGAGGACCTGGTCGCCGACACGGCCGACAAGAACTGGAACTCCGAGCGCCGACTGGCGGAGTTGGAGGAGGACGGGATCGTCGCGGAGGTCGTGTTCCCGAACACGATTCCGCCGTTCTTCCCGTCGGGCTCGCTGATGGCGCCGGCGCCCGCGCCCGAGGAGTTCGAGCGGCGCTGGGCGGGCCTGCGCGCCCACAACCGCTGGCTGGCGGACTTCTGCGCGGCCGCCCCGGGCCGCCGCGCGGGCGTCTTCCAGATCCTCCTGAACGACGTCGAGGAGGCCGTCAAGGAGATCCGCCGGTCGGCACAGGCGGGCCTGCGGGGCGGCCTGCTGCTGCCCGGCACTCCGCCGGGCTCGGGACTGCCCGAGCTGTACTCGTCGACGTACGACCCCATCTGGGGCGTCTGCGAGGAACTGAACATCCCCGTGAACCATCACGCGGGCTCGGCGTCCCCGCCCCTGGGCGACGAACCGGCGGCGCGCGCGGTCTTCATGGTCGAGACGACCTGGTTCTCCCACCGCGCGCTGTGGCACCTGATCTTCGGCGGCGCCTTCCGCCGCCACCCGGGCCTCAAGCTGGTGCTGACCGAGCAGGGTTCGGGCTGGATCCCCGGCGTGCTCGACATGCTGGACTACTACCACGGGCGGCTGGTCGCGGCGGCGACGAAAGCGTCTTCCACGTCTGCTTCTGCGTCTGCTTCCACGGCGGAGTCGAAGTTCGGAGCGGGGCTGGCGGCACGCATGGGCAAGGGCCCCTCGGCGGTGTGGCGGGACAACTGCTTCGTCGGCGCGAGCTTCATGCGCCCGCACGAGGTGCCGCTACGGGACCGGATCGGCGTCGAGAAGATCATGTGGGGGAGCGACTACCCGCACGACGAGGGAACGTACCCCTACTCCCGGGAGGGCCTGCGATACGCCTACGCGCGCGTGCCGAGGGACGAGGTCGCGGCGATGGTCGGCGGCAACGCCGCGCGCGTGTACGGCTTCGACCTGGAGACGCTGGACGCCGTGGCGGCCAAGGTGGGCCCCACCGTGGCGGAGATCGCCGAACCGCTGACCGACCCTCCGGCCGACGCGACGAGCCCGGTGTTCGCCCGAGGAGCGTCGGTACGGGTCTGGTGACGCCCGGGGTGCCATCCTCCGTCCTGTGACGGAACCAACGCATGAGGGCGAGGCCCACGGCGGCACACTCAGCTCCCGCCTGAACTGGCTGCGGGCTGCGGTCCTCGGCGCCAACGACGGCATCATCTCCACCGCCGGCCTCGTCGTCGGCGTGGCCGGCGCGACGAGTGACCGGTCGGCTCTGCTCACGGCGGGCCTGGCCGGGCTGCTCGCCGGGTCCATGTCCATGGCCGCGGGCGAGTACGTGTCCGTGTCCACGCAGAGGGACTCGGAGATGGCCGCGCTGGCCCAGGAGAGACGAGAGCTACGGGACCAACCGGAAGCCGAGTTGGAGGAACTGACCGAGCTGCTGGAGGACCGCGGGCTGTCCAGGAAGGTCGCGCTGGAAGCGGCCCTCCAGCTGACGGAACGGGACGCGCTGAAGGCCCACGCACGCGTGGAGCTCGGCATCGACCCCGACGACCTGACCAACCCCTGGCACGCGGCCTGGGCGAGCTTCCTGTCGTTCACGGTGGGCGCGCTGCTCCCCCTGCTGGCCATCGTGCTGCCGCCTTCCGACTGGCGGCTCCTGGTGACGGTGGTGTCGGTGCTGGGCGCGCTGGTGCTCACCGGGTGGAGCAGCGCGCGGTTGGGGGCGGCGGATGTGGGGCGGGCGGTGCGGAGGAATGTGGTGGGCGGGGCGTTGGCTATGGGGGTTACTTATGGGGTGGGGGTTCTGTTGGGGGCGGCGGGGGCGTGAGGGGGCTTCCGGTTACTCGATGTACAGGCGGTTCGGTGGGAAGAGGTCGGTGCCTTGTACCTGTGGGCAGTCGAAAAGCTCGACCCTGAGGTGCTCCAAGCGGGCCAGTGGCGTCAGGTCGACCGGGCCGCAGCGAGAGAGCCCAATGAGTTCCAGATCGGGTAGCTCGGCGAGTGCCGCGAGATTCTCCACCTGGGCGATCGCGCTCAAGTAGATCTCCTTCAGCCCCTGGTGGGGCAACAGGTCGGCGAGATCGACGCGGTGCACATCCAGGACCTGGAACGTGAGTAGGGGTGAGAACACACCAGCAGCGAGGAAGTGGCGCCACTGTTGGTTTTCGTTGATCGCGAGCCAGCGGAGTGAGGTCAGGGCTTCAAGCCCCGACAGATTCATGGCTCCGGCCCCCTGGAGGAAGCCGAGGCCGGTGAGTTCTGGGCCGAAGGGCAGCTCGCGCAGGCTCGTCTCCACGGGCGGGAAGTCGAGGACCAGGAATCGCAAGGTGGGCAGGCCACCGAGGGGTGCCAGTGAGAGCTGCCTGGCAGGCCGGTACAGATAGACCTGTTCCAAGGGAAGGTCGGAGAGTAGGCCGAGATCAGTGACCAACCGGCAACGTGCGAGGAGGAGGCTGCGAAGGCGTGGCAGCCGACGCAGAGGTGAGAGGTCACTGAGTGAGTCATTTTTTCTGAAGCCCAAGTATGCCATCGCGGTGTGTTCGAGAAGGACGTCGGGAATGCGGTGATCGCCCTCCAGGACCAGATCTGTGAGCTGCGGCAGACGGGGGAGCAACGCGAACTGCTCGGCGCTGTGCATGGTCAGAAGTTGGTTGGCCGTCACGGTCCCGTCGAGGACCGCTTCGAAGTACTCGTCGATGCCGAACGACTGCCATGCGTCGGCGAGCGCGTCTCGCACTCCGCTGCGCTGATCCGCACGGAACCGCGAGATCACCCCCAGCGCCGCGTCACCTCCGATCAGCCCCGCTGTCCGCACTACTGCCGCGGCCTCACGTTCCGTTAGCTCCCCGGGCTCCGGCAACAACTCCAGTACCAGTTCACCCACTTTGGCCAGGGAATTCGCCTGCTTGCTGTTACGCGGCGGCATAAGCACCCCCACCCGCTCCTCAACCTCCCCCCGCACCCCAGGATCCAACTCCGGCGCATGCTCCAAACAGGCAGCCGCCAACAGCACCAGCCGCTCCCGATACCGCTGCACCTTTTCCGCCCGCCGCAGCAACTGCCGTAACAGCCGCCCCCGTTCCTCCACGCGCGCGTGCCCCACAGCCATCGGACCACGTCGTCCCACTGGTCGTCATGGGCGTTGCGCACCAGAACACCGAAGTCCCGCGCCTCGACGGCGGCCTTCGCGCCGAGGTAGTCCTGAAAGGTGCGGTGCACGAAGTCGACGTAACCCGGCACGGGTTCACGCAAGAGCCCGCTACGGATGAGGAGGTGGGCGAAGATCTGCTCGGCGTCGCCCTGTTCGCGTACCTGTGGCATGGAGGCCAGCCACTCGTCCAGCATGCCGACGACCTCGTCGCGGGAGGCTTCGACCTGGCCGTTGCGGATGAGCCAGTAGGCCAACCGCTGGAGCAGGACCGTCTGTTCGTCACGGGAGAGTACGACCCCCTCGACGGACGAGATCTCCCGTTCCGTGTCCCGCCGCACCAGCAACATGTCCAGTGCCGCGTCGTACAACTCCTTCCGCGCACGCGGCAGTTGCATCCGCCGATCCCGGTTCAACGCGCACAGCAGCGCACACATCAGCGGGTTGGTGGCCAGCCGCCCCAGATCGCGCCGCATGGTCACGGCCTGGTTCAGCCCCTCCTCGTACCGGTCGAGCAGCTCCCGCTCGCTCTCCGGCCCGCACTCCAGTCGGGCCGCGTCATGCCAGTGCCGTACGAACGCCCTGATGTCGTCCCGCTCCATCGGCAGCAGCGTGTGCGCCGTGAACCCCTGTGCCGTGAGCCACTCCTCCGGCACCGCCGCGGGCCGGGTCGTCACCACGTACCGCGCCTTCGGGAACGCGGTGATCAGCGACCGCAGCCAGTTCTCCGTACGGCCCCGCAACCGCACCGGCACCTCGTCGACCCCGTCCACCAGTACCAACGCCCGCCCACTGCCGAGGAGTTCCTCGACCCACCCCTCGGGCGCCCGCAGCGGTATGCCCGACGCCGGCAGGAACTCCTCCGGCATGGGCAGCCCGTCCGGCGTGTTGAAGGACCTCAGCCGCAGTACGAACGGAACGTACCGGTTCCAGTCCGCCAGCTCCGAACCGAAGCTCTGCCGCGCCGAGTTCAGTGCCAGCCACTGCAACAGTGTCGACTTCCCGGACCCCGCCGGTCCCCGCAGGACCAGCCGGTCGCAGTCCGCCAGCGCCTGCTCCACCTTCAGGGCGGTCGGTGTCGCACCCACCCCGCCGAGTCCCTCCCGATGCGGCTCATGGAGGCGCTCCCCGCTCACGGCGAGACTGATGTACGCGGTGTCCAACGGCCACTCGGCCCGCCGACGCCCGCCCATGGTCACCCCGAACAGCTCCAGCCGGGAGTACGCCCGCGAGACGAAGTCCGCGTACCGCTGCTCGAATCCGAGAGCGCCCCCCGCCGAAGAACCCGACGCCCCCGGAGCGCCCCGCAGCAGCACACCCGTCCGCCGCGTCTGCTCCACCGCTGCCCGCGCCGCGAACGACGGCTGTGCCGTGAGCTGTTCGACGACATGGGCACAGCACAGCTCCAGCAGCTCCCCGTACAGTTCCCGCGCCCGCTCGGCCAAGTCCGCCACGGGCCGCCGTAGTTCACCCGCAAGGCGCCCCGGATCCAGGTCCACCGCGAACAACCGCTCCGCGTCGACCGCCCCCGCCCCCGCCGCCGCGAACGTGTCCTGGACGGCCGCCACCGCCGCCAGCCGCTCGTGCTCCGGCACCGCCGCATACGCCGAGACGATACGGCCCCCCAGCACCCGCGCCAGTTTCTCCGGCCCCGCCGGCTTGGGCAGCGGTCGTACCGGATCGCTCACCAGACCCGCCCCGGGCTTCGGTGCGAGCATCGACCTCGCGACCGTAGAGGCCACCGTCGACGCCAGCCGGACGAGCACCACTTCGAGCCCCTGCATGCCGGAATCGTAGGTCGGGCAGGGTCGGCCATTGGCGGAGATCGCCAACAAGCAAGCGCATACCACCGGTAATACTTGTGGGTAACAACCCCTAGCCCCCGCCGACCAGCGGTTCTACGGTGCACCCATGCCGAACCTGCCCGATGTCGTGCTCTGGTCGATACCCGCCTTCGTACTGCTCACCGTGATCGAGATGATCAGCGTCCGCATCCATCCCGACGAGGACGCCGCGGGGTACGAGACCAGGGACGCCGCGACCAGCGTCGGCATGGGGCTCGGGAGTCTTGTCTTCGACTTCCTCTGGAAGATCCCGATCCTCGGCGTCTACACGGCGATCTACGAACTCACGCCCCTGCTCGTTCCCGTGCTGTGGTGGACGATCCCGCTCATGCTGCTCGGGCAGGACTTCTTCTACTACTGGTCCCACCGCGGCCACCACGTCATCCGCATCCTGTGGGCCTGCCACGTCGTCCACCACTCCAGCCGGAAGTTCAACCTCACCACCGCACTGCGCCAGCCCTGGACGACCCTCACCGTCTGGCCCTTCTACGTCCCCCTCGTCGCCCTCGGTGTGCACCCGGCCGCGCTCGCCTTCTGCTCCTCCGCGAACCTCGTCTACCAGTTCTGGATCCACACGGAGCGGATCGACAAGATGCCCCGGTGGTTCGAGTTCGCCTTCAACACGCCGTCCCACCACCGGGTGCATCACGCCTCCCAAGGCAGCTATCTGGACCGCAACTTCGGGGGGATCCTCATCGTCTGGGACCGGCTGTTCGGGTCGTTCGTCGCCGAGACCCAGCGGCCCGTCTACGGGCTGACCAAGAACATCGAGACGTACAACCCGCTGAAGGTCGCCACGCACGAGTACGTCGCCATCGCCAAGGACCTGAGGGCGGCGGGCAGTTGGCGTGAGCGGGCGGGGAGGGTGTTCCGGGGGCCGGGCTGGCAGCCGGCGTCCACGGGGCAGCAGGCCGCCGAAGACACCGTCGCCGTATGAAGCCGTCCCGCGTCCTCCTCGCCACCTTCGGCCTCACCGCGGCCGTCGATCTCGTCTCCCTCGCCGCCGGCTCCGACCTCGGGCACGCCGTCGCCAAGCCCCTCCTGATGCCGCTGCTCGCCGCACACGCGCGTGCGTGCGGCGGGCCCCGACTGCTAGTGGCCGCCCTGCTCTTCGGATGGGGCGGTGACGTGCTCCTCCTGTCCGACGCCGAACCGGCCTTCCTCGCCGGGATGGCCTCCTTCGCGGCGGGACACGTGTGCTACCTGCTGCTCTTCAGAAGGCTGCTCCTCACCACGCGCACGCCACGCGCGCGTGGCCGATGGCTCATCGGTGCGTACGGCGTCGCCCTGGCCGCCACCGTGGCCGCGCTCTGGCCCGGTCTGCCCGCCGACCTGCGTGTCCCCGTCGCCGTTTACAGCCTCCTGCTGACGGCCATGGCGTACGGCGCGATGCGGCTCGGCCCCGTCGCGGGGCTCGGCGGTCTCCTCTTCCTGTTCTCCGACACGCTCATCGCGACCGGCGTCGCCGAGTGGCCGCAGCTTCCCAGGCCCGACCTCTGGATCATGCTCACCTATATTGCCGCGCAGTTTCTGCTGGTCAGGGGCATACTCGGGGCCCTCGATGCGCGCCAGGTGCCGACAGCGACGTACGGTGAGACGCGCTCGACCACCCCCTGAGCGCCACCGCACCACGCACCTCGCACCGCCTCGCACGAGAAGGATCCTCGACATGCGCGCCACCACCATCCACGCCCCGTTCGACATGCGCGTGGAGGACGTGCCCGATCCCGTGGTCCGGCAGCCCACCGACGCCGTCGTGCGGGTGCTACGGGCCTGTATCTGCGGCAGTGACCTGTGGGCGTACCGCGGTGAGTCGGTGCGGGAGCCCGGGCAGCGGATCGGGCACGAGTTCCTCGGGATCGTCGAGGAGACCGGCTCCGAGGTGACAGGCGTCCGGCGCGGTGACCTCGTCGTCGCGCCGTTCATGTGGTCCGACGGGGTGTGCGACTACTGCCGCGAGGGCCTCACCACGTCCTGCGAGCACGGCGGCTTCTGGGGCTCCGTCGGCCACGACGGCGGCCAGGGCGAGGCGGTGCGGGTACCCCACGCCGACGGCACCCTCGTACAACTGCCCAAGGACGCGGCCTCCGACGACCACCTGCTGTCCGCGCTGCTGTCGCTGTCCGACGTCATGGGCACCGGCCACCACGCGGCCCTCGGCGCCGGAGTCCGCCTGGGCGCCACGGTCGCCGTCGTCGGAGACGGGGCCGTCGGACTGTGCGCCGTGCTCGCCGCGAAACGGCTGGGCGCCGGGCGGATCATCGCGCTGGGCCGCCACCAGGCCCGTACGGACATCGCGCGCCTCTTCGGCGCCACCGACGTCGTCGCCGAGCGCGGGGACGAGGCCGTCGCGGCGGTGCGTGAACTCACCCGCGGCCAGGGCGCGCACGCCGTCGTCGAGGCCGTCGGCACCGAGCAGTCGATGCGTACGGCCGTCAGTGTCACGCGTGACGGTGGCGCCATCGGGTTCGTCGGTGTGCCGCACGGCAGCGGTACCGGTCTCGACCTCGGCATCCTGTTCGACCGGAACATCGCGCTGCGCGGCGGGGTCGCGCCGGTGCGCGCGTACATCCCGGAGCTGCTGCCCGACGTCCTCGACGGCACCATCGACCCGTCGCCCGTCTTCGACCTGACCGTCGGCCTGGAAGGCGTGCCCGGCGGCTACCGGGCGATGGACGAGCGGACCGCGCTCAAGGTTCTCGTCACCAACGGCTGAACCGCCGCCTCTTACGACCAGCGGATCGGCACCGGCAGCGCCGTCAGCAGCCCCGTCACCACGACCACCACCCCCAGCGCGACGACCTCCGCACGCGCGGGGGAGCAGGCGGTCAGCGGGTCGGGCGCGCGGCGCAGCCGGATCCGCGCCCACAGGGCGAGTACGGCGACGGCGGCCACGAGGATCACCTTGGCGAGCAGCACGCGCCCGTACGCCGTCGTCGTCAGCTGGTCCAGGACCGTGTCCGGCGGCATCCGGCGCAGCGTGCTCCAGATGCCGGTCGCGGTGATCACCGCGAACAGTACGGCGGCCACGCGCGCGTAGAGGCCCAGCAGAGCCGCGCCCGCCTCGCCCCCGCCCCAGTGCCGCAGCGTCCGCAGCGCGTGCAGCAGACCGCCCGCCCACAGCGCCGCGCAGGCCAGATGGACGAACGTCAGCGCCGAGCCGACCAGCGGGCCCTGCTCCGTGGTGAGGTGCGCCCGAAACGCCTCCGCGACGACCACCGCGGCCAACGGCCACACCTGGGCGGCCGGCCGGCGCGAGAGGGCGACCAGTCCGGCGACGGCGAACGCGTTCACCTCAAGCAGCGCGAGCTTGCCGTCCCGGGACTGGTAGAGGCCCCCGACATCGATCGCGGCGAGACTGTCCGGCACCAGGTTGCCCGTGGCCACGACGGAGGCAAGCCCGAGGGCGGCGAGAAAACCGACGCCGGCGGCGAAGGGGGCCCAGCTGCGTGGAGCGTCTGCGGAAGCGCCGGGAAGCCTGCGGGCCAGCCGGTTCACCAACAGCTCGCCCGCCGGCACACACAGCGCTGCGAACAACACCGCCCGCAGCAGCGCGATGCCGCCGACGCCGGGCGCCGCCGCCTCACCGGTGCCGCGCAGCGCCGCGGACGGCCCGAACAGCGGGATCAGCGCGGCCAGGGCCACCAGGGCGAGGACGGCGACGGCCCGGCCCGTGCCCGGTCTCGGCGCCGGGTCGCTCGGGTCGGCTGCCTCGGCCGTGGGTCGTATCAAGGTCACCTCAGGGATCTTCGCCAGTCGGGACAGAACCGGGCAAGTCCAGGAAAACAACTGGCGGAACGGCATTCCGCCCATCGGTACGTTTCAGGCCGCCTGCGCGTCTCACGCCCAGCGGGCGGGATCCGCTCCCCAAGGTCCCGGCGGACGCGTCCAGTCGGCAGGCCCGCCCGCGAAGGACACCGGCGAGCGGGCGTACCGCAGTCGCCCGATCCCGCTGTCCGTCTCCGCGAGCCAGGCATCCGGCCCCTCGTAAGCCTCGTCCCCCGCCCCGGTCCCGGCCGGCTCGATCCCGTCCGTCAGCCAGGCCGCGGTGCGAGCCAGAGCCAGCCGTACGACACGGCCGTACCCCTCCCGCGACCGCTCGGTCAGCGCCCGCAGCACGGCCGCCGCCAGCAGATATCCCGTCCCGTGGTCGAGGGCCTGCGCGGGCAGCGCGCCCGGCCGCTCCGGCGACCCCTCGATCGTGGCGATCCCGGTGGCCACCTGCACCAGGCTGTCGAACCCACGCCGCCCGCCCCACGGCCCGTACGCCCCCCAGGCCGACAACTGCGCGACAATCACGCCGGGCCGACGCTCGGCCAGCGCCTCGGGGGAGAGGCCGAACCGGTCCAGGGTGCCGGGCCGGTATCCGGTGACGACGACGTCCGCCGTGGCCAGCAGCTCCTCGAAGGCGCGCCGGTCGGAGGCCAGGTCCAGGGTCGTGGACCGCTTGCCGAAGCCCGTGTCCGCGTGCTGGTCGGGGAGTTCGGGCAACTGAGGCGCGTCCACGCGCAGTACGTCCGCGCCCAGCAGGGCGAGCGTGCGGGTGGCGACCGGGCCCGCGATGACCCGGGTGAGGTCGAGGACGCGGACCCCGGCCGCGGGCAGCAGCGGGCCGGTCCCGAGCGGCGCGAGCGCACGCGCGCGTGCGGTGTCGAGCCGCGCGCCCTCGATCAGCGGCCGTCCGGCCACCGCCGCCCCCTGCTCGTGCGCCGCCCACTCCTTCGGCGTGCGCAACGCCACGGCGAGCCCCCCGGCCGCGTACACGGCCTCCTCGACCTCCAGGGCGGGCCGTTCGGCGAGCGCCGCCTCGACGGAGGCCCGGTTCTCCGCGACCCCCAGGGCGGCCAGCAGTCGCGCCCGGTGATGCGGATAGTTCGCGTGGGTCCGCACCCACCCGTCCGCAGTACGCCAGAATCCCGACAGCGGCGCGAAGTTGACCGGCGCGCGCCCGTCGACCAGCAGATGCCGCTCACTGACGAACGCGGTGGCGACGGCCCCGTCGTCCACCCGCACCCGGGGCACCTCGGCGAGCCCTGCCCGCCGCGCCCCCAGCTCGGCGGCGGCCAGCGCGCACGCGCCCACGCACGCGTGCGCCAACTCCCGTACGGGCAGCCGGGCCTCCAACGTGCCGGCCCGCATTACGCGCGAAACCCGGGGGAGCGGCGCGGGATCCCCGCCCAGCTCCTTCCACACAACGGCCAGTGGTGATTGCGTCATACAGGCACTATGCACCGGGCCGGGCGGTGATTCCGCCCGGCCCGGTACGTCAAGGCCCCTGAGAGGACCCCTACTTGGTCACTCCTGCTTCTTCTACTTCTTCACCGCGTCCAGCGCGTCGACGATCCCGAATCCGTAGAAGCCGTTCACGCGCGTGCCGCCCTCGCAGGTCGCGTCCTGCGTGCCGTCGCCGTTCTGGTCGTAGGACTCGGGGCAGCCCGGGTTGTCCGCCTGCGCCTTGAGCAGCGCCTGCAGCTGCGCCGGAGTCGCCCACGGGTGCGTGGACTTCAGCAGCGCGGCGACGCCCGCGGCGTGCGGTGACGCCATGGACGTGCCCTGGAGGTAGCCGTACTGGTTGTTCGGCAGCGTGGAGAGGATGCGGCCGTTCTTCGACGGAGTGTCGGGGATCTGGTAGAGCCGGTCGCCGCCGGGGGCCGCGACGTCGATGACGCCCTTGCCGTACGTCGAGTAGTACGACTTGAGGTTCTTCACGCCCACCGCGCTGACCGTGACGACACCGGGCAGCTGGTTCGGCACGTCGAAGCACTCGTGCGGGTCGATCGTCCGGGTCACGGGGGTCGGCACGTCGTCGGGGCTGGAGTCGTCGACGATCGCGTCGGAGGCGAGGTCGTCGTTGGAGTTGCCGGCCGCGGCGAGGTTCAGCGTGCCCTTGTGCTGGGCGTACAGCTGGGCCCGGTTGACCGCGTCGACGATGCCGCGCTGGTCGGGGTCGTCCACGCAGTTGTACAGCCACGGGTCCACGTAGTAGCTGTTGTTCGTGATCTCCACGCCGTGGTCGGCGGCGAACACGAAGGCGCAGACGACGCTCTCCGGGAAGTAGAGGCCGTTGTCGGGGTTGCTCACCTTGATGCCGGCGACCTTGACGCCGGGGGCGACACCGGCGACCCCGATGCCGTTGCGGGCCGCGGCGATCTCACCCGCCACGTGCGTGCCGTGGGCGTCCGCGGTCGTGTACGGGCGCCAGGCACCCTCGCTGGTGTCCGCGACGCCGCCGACGCAGTTGGCGGACTGGGAGGCGGAGAAGTTCGGGGCGAGGTCCGGGTGGGTGTCGTCGACGCCGTTGTCGATGACGGCGACGGTCACCTTCCTGCTGCCCGGGTTGATCTCGGCCGCCTTGTCCGCGCCGATCGCGCGCAGATCCCACTGCTCGGCCTCTAGGGGTTCCTCGGCGGCGGCGGTGCTCTGCGCGGTGACCTTCGCGGCCTCGGCCTTGGAGAGGACCTGCACGGCCCCCTCGTCCGTCGTCCCCGCCGCGGTCAGCGGCGCTGTGCGCGTGGCACCCGCCGACACGACCCCGCGCACCGCGCGTATCTGCGCGCCGAAGTCCGGGTTGGAGGCGTGGACGACGATCACGCCGATCTTCTCGTACGCGATGACGATGGTGCCGCCGGCCGCGGTGATCGCCTTCTTCACCGACTCGATGGAGCGGTGGTCCAGCTTGGTGTTGACGACGTACGGCAGGTATGTACCCTCCGCGGTCTGTGACGCCGAGTCGGCGAGCGGGGCGGCCGTCGCCGCCGTCGGCAGGAAGCCGCCGAGGGAGGCGGTCAGCGACAGCGCGAGCGGCACCGCGAGAGCGAGCCGGCGTCTTGAACGCAGATGAGCCATGGGATCTCCACATCATCCGGAAGCGAAACCGCCCGGAACAGAGGGTGCTGTTCGGGCAGGTACATGACTGGTGGTGCAGGGCGAAGCTATCTCCCGAACTCGCTGGCCAGCAATGACCCACTCAGGCGACTTCCGAAAGAAGCCGGGTGAGTTGAACCGCCCCTCGCGTGGCGCCGTGACCTTGAACAGGGAGCCCGAGCACGATCGAGCCCCCTGATCACTAAGAGGAACAGAGCCGACATGTCCGTCGTACCAAATCCGTCCCCGACGCCCGAGCAGTCCGGTTCGGGGGTCACAACAGCACCCGCAACGCGAGGAGACTCCGTGGCTACCGACGCACCGCCCCCCTCGAAAGAGAAGTCCCAACACCTCCCCTCCACGGAGGAGTTCGTCGAGGTGCAGGAGAGCGCGGAGTTCGGTGAACTGCGCCGCTCCCACCGCTCCTTCGCCTTCCCGCTGACGATCGGCTTCATCGCCTGGTACCTGCTGTACGTCCTGCTGTCCAACTACGCGGGCGACTTCATGGGCACCAAGCTCTTCGGCAACATCAACGTCGCCTTCGTCTTCGGCATCGCACAGTTCCTCACCACGTTCCTCATCGCCTGGTGGTACTCGCGGCACGCCGCCGCGAAGCTCGACCCCAAGTCCGAGGCCATCAAGACCCGAATGGAGGGCGGCGCATGAGCCCCGCGATCACCCTGGCGGCCGGAGAGGCGAGCGAGCACCGGCCGCTGATCATCAGTCTGTTCGCGGTGTTCGTCGTGGCGACCCTCGTCATCACCGTCTGGGCGGGCCGCCAGACCAAGGACGCCGCCGACTTCTACGCCGGCGGACGGCAGTTCAGCGCCTTCCAGAACGGCCTCGCGGTCTCCGGCGACTACATGTCCGCCGCGTCCTTCCTCGGCATCGCGGGCGCCATCGCCCTCTTCGGCTACGACGGCTTCCTCTACTCCATCGGCTTTCTGGTCGCCTGGCTGGTGGCCCTGCTCCTGGTCGCGGAACCGCTGCGCAACTCCGGCCGCTACACGATGGGCGACGTGCTCGCGTACCGCATGCGCCAGCGCCCGGTCCGTACCGCCGCCGGCACCTCCACGATCGTCGTCTCGATCTTCTATCTGCTGGCCCAGATGGCGGGCGCGGGCGTCCTCGTCTCACTGCTGCTCGGCATCACCTCCGACGCGGGCAAGATCGGCATCGTCGCCCTCGTCGGCGTCCTGATGATCGTGTACGTCTCCATCGGCGGTATGAAGGGCACCACCTGGGTCCAGATGGTCAAGGCCGTCCTCCTCATCAGCGGCACGATCCTGATTACGTTCCTGGTGCTGCTGAAGTTCAACTTCAACATCTCCGACCTGCTCGGCAAGGCCGCCGAGAACAGCGGCAAGGGGACCGCGTTCCTGGAGCCCGGCCTCCAGTACGGCGCGACCGGCACCACCAAGCTGGACTTCATCTCCCTGGGCATCGCCCTGGTGCTCGGCACCGCCGGTCTGCCGCACATCCTGATCCGCTTCTACACGGTGCCCAACGCCAAGGCCGCCCGTAAGTCCGTCAACTGGGCGATCGGCATCATCGGCGGCTTCTATCTGATGACCATCGCCCTCGGCTTCGGCGCCGCGGCGCTGATCTCCCAGGACGAGATCATCGCGTCCAACCCATCCGGCAACACGGCCGCGCCACTGCTCGCACTCCATCTCGGCGGCGTCGACTCGGCCTGGGGCGCGATCCTGCTCGCCACGATCTCGGCGGTGGCCTTCGCGACGATCCTCGCCGTGGTCGCCGGCCTCACCCTGGCCTCGTCCTCGTCGTTCGCCCACGACATCTACGCGAACGTCATCAGGAAGGGACAGGCCACCGAGAAGGAGGAGATGAAGGCGGCCCGCCTCGCGACCATCGGCATCGGCGCGGTCTCCATCCTCCTGGGCGCCCTCGCCCGCGACCTGAACGTCGCCGGCCTGGTCGCCCTGGCCTTCGCGGTCGCGGCCTCCGCCAACCTGCCGACGATCCTCTACAGCCTGTTCTGGAAGAGGTTCACCACCCAGGGCGCCCTGTGGTCGATCTACGGCGGTCTGATCGTCGCCGTCGGCCTGGTGCTGTTCTCGCCCGTCGTCTCCGGTGACCCCAAGGCGATGTTCCCCGGCGTCGACTTCCACTGGTTCCCGCTGAAGAACCCGGGCATCATCTCGATCCCGTTCGGCTTCCTGATGGGCTTCCTCGGCACGATCCTGTCCAAGGAGGAGCCGGACACCGGCAAGTACGCCGAGCTGGAGGTGCGCTCCCTCACGGGCACCGGGGCGCACTGAGTCTCATGGAGTCTCTCCCCTCTTCGCGGCCGCGTCGTAGATCCCTACGACGCGGCCGCGCCGTACCTGGTGGGATCAGGGCTCTGCTCGATGTCAGTGACGTCGCGTAGGCTCGCAGGTGTCGGAAAATGATTGATCCGCTTGCGAGGGAGGGGGCCCACGTGCTCATCGACACCTATGGCCGAGTGGCCACCGACCTGAGGGTCTCGCTCACCGACCGCTGCAATCTGCGGTGCACCTACTGCATGCCCGAAGAGGGCCTCCAGTGGCTGGCCAAGCCCGACCTGCTCACGGACGACGAGATCGTCCGCCTCATCGACATCGCGGTCACCTCCCTCGGTATCGAGGAGGTCCGCTTCACCGGCGGCGAGCCCCTGCTGCGCCCCGGCCTGGTCGGCATCGTGGAGCGCGTCGCGGCGCTGGAGCCGCGCCCCCAAATGTCCCTCACGACCAACGGCATCGGCCTCAAGCGCACGGCGGCGGCCCTGAAGGCGGCGGGCCTGGACCGGGTCAACGTATCGCTGGACACCCTCCGCCCGGACGCCTTCAAGCGCCTCACCCGCCGGGACCGCCACAAGGACGTCATCGAGGGCCTGCACGCCGCCCGCGAGGCGGGTCTGACCCCGGTGAAGGTGAACTCGGTCCTGATGCCGGGGCTCAACGAGGACGAGGCCCCGGACCTCCTCGCCTGGGCCGTCGAGCACGACTACGAACTGCGCTTCATCGAGCAGATGCCCCTGGACGCCCAGCACGGCTGGAAGCGCGAGTCCATGGTCACGGCGGGCGACATCCTGACTTCCCTGCGCACCCGCTTCGAGCTCACCCCCGAGGGCTCCGAGGAGCGCGGCGCGGCCCCCGCCGAGCGCTGGATCGTGGACGGCGGCCCACACCGCGTAGGCGTCATAGCCTCCGTCACCCGCCCGTTCTGCGCGGCCTGCGACCGCACCCGCCTGACGGCCGACGGCCAGATACGCACCTGCCTGTTCGCCACCGAGGAAACGGACCTGCGCACCGCGCTTCGCTCGGACGCCCCCGACGAGAAGATCGCCGAGATCTGGCGCGTGGCGATGTGGGGCAAGAAGGCGGGAGCGGGCCTGGACGACCCGACGTTCATACAGCCGGACCGCCCGATGTCGGCGATCGGCGGCTAGGACAGGCACTAGTCCCCTTCGGGGGACTCCCACTCCTTCAGCAGGACGACGTCCTTCAGGAACCCCCGTACACCAAGGAACTGCGACAGGTGTTCCCGATGCTCCTCGCACGCGAGCCACGTCTTGCGGCGCTCCGGCGTGTGGATCTTCGGGTTGTTCCAGGCGAGAACCCAGACGGCGTCGAGGCGGCAGCCCTTGGCGGAGCAGATAGGGGTCTCGTCACTCACAGGTTCGTCTCGCAAGGGATCCAGCGGAAGGGGCCAAAAAGGCGACGCCGAGCAGCCACGGGGGGAGCTGCCCGGCGTCGGTCTGTCACTCCGACGGGGGATGCGGAGCGCATACGAAGTATGTCACGGGGAACCTGCCGCCCGGCACCGGAACAACATGATTGATCTGAGCTTTTCTTGAGCTTGGTGCGGAGCCGCCTTCCGGTTACGGACCTTCCCCGAAGGTCACGACCGTTCGCGCGGTTCGCCCCGCATTCTTGCGGTCGGCTCGGTTGTGACGTCTTCCGGGACGGATTCCGCGAAGCCGTCCACACGCCCGTCCCCGCTCGCCGCGGAGGCGTCCGCATCCGCCCGCGGCGGCGCGATCATCGGACGAGTCGGCGCCATCACGAACGTCGACGGAAGCGACGGCGCGTTCTCCCGCCCGGCGTTGGCGATCACCACGGAAATATAGGGAAGCACCGCCCCGAGCACCAACGCCACGATCGCGACGTGCCGTTCGACGTTCCAGAGGGTGGCCGCGAGGATCACCGACACCGTCCGAACCGACATCGAGATGATGTACCGGCGCTGCCGGCCGCGCACGTCTTCCGCCAGACCCTGCCGGGCTCCCGTGATCCGGAAGACCTGGGCATTGCCGCCGTCGTGCTGCTTCCGATTCACATTCCACCATCCGCCCGCATCGGACCCGCCCCCGCCCCTGCCCGGCCCGTACCCGTTCGGGGACCCGAGCCCGGACAGTCCCCACGTTACGCCGCGTATCCGCCGCCTTCGAGAGCGGGTCACCTTCTGTCTGCGCGAGCGACCTGCGCCGCGCTGCGTACGGCCGTACACCGTATGGCCGTACCCGAAATGCGACGTACGGTGGACAGGCCGACACTTGGCGTAATGCTCACGTGGAGCGGTACGAGGAGGCAGCCATGGGCTGGTTGTGGGCGATCATCGTGGGATTCGTGCTGGGCCTGATCGCGAAGGCGATCCTTCCGGGCAAGCAGCACAGCCCTCTCTGGCTGACCACCATCTTCGGCATGATCGGGGCCATCGTCGGCAACTCGATCGCCCGGTGGGCCGGCGTCGACGCGACCAGCGGCATCGACTGGAGCCGCCACGCGTTCCAGCTCGTCGCCGCGATCGTCATCGTCTTCCTGGGCGACATGGCCTACACGGCGACGCTGGGCAAAAGGAAGCAGCAGGCGTGAGCTAGAGCGCCCCGACAGGGGCGCGGGGAACTGCGCGAGCAACCACGGCGAAGGTGGCAGCCCGCAGATCTCCGCGCCCCTACGGCGTCCTACGCTCCGGTGACCTCAACGGCGGCAAGATTCTTCTTCCCGCGCCGCAGCACCAGCCACCGCCCGTGAAGCAGATCCTCCTTCGCCGGGACGGAGTCCTCCGCCGCGACCTTCACGTTGTTCACGTAGGCCCCGCCCTCCTTCACTGTCCGCCGCGCAGCGGACTTGCTGGCCACCAGGCCGACCTCCGCCAACAGGTCGACGACCGGGCCGAGCTCGGCGACCTGGATGTGCGGCACCTCGGAGAGGGCCGCGGTCAGCGTCCGCTCGTCGAGGCCGGTCAGCTCGCCCTGGCCGAAGAGGGCCCTGGACGCGGCGATCACGGCGGCCGTCTGGTCGGCGCCGTGCACCAGCGTCGTCAGCTCCTCGGCCAGCGCACGCTGTGCGAGACGGGCCTGCGGACGCTCCTCGGTCTGCTTCTCCAGCTCTTCGAGTTCCTCGCGGGACTTGAAGGACAGGATGCGCATGTACGTCGAGACGTCCCGGTCGTCCACGTTCAGCCAGAACTGGTAGAAGGCGTACGGCGTCGTCATCTCCGGGTCGAGCCAGACGGCACCGCCCTCGGTCTTGCCGAACTTCGTGCCGTCCGCCTTGACCATCAGCGGCGTCGCCAGGCAGTGCGCCTCGGCCTCGGGCTCCAGCCTGTGGATCAGGTCGAGGCCCGCCGTGAGATTGCCCCACTGGTCGCTGCCGCCCTGCTGGAGCGTGCAGCCGTACCTGCGGTACAGCTCCAGGAAGTCCATGCCCTGAAGCAGCTGGTAGCTGAACTCCGTGTAGCTGATGCCCTCCTGGGACTCCAGCCGCCGGGCGACCGAGTCCTTGGTCAGCATCTTGTTGACGCGGAAGTGCTTGCCGATGTCACGCAGGAATTCGATGGCCGACAGACCGGCCGTCCAGTCCAGGTTGTTCACCATCACCGCGGCGTTCTCGCCCTCGAAGGACAGGAACGGCTCGATCTGGGCGCGCAGCCGGGTCACCCAGTTCGCGACCGTCTCCGGGTCGTTCAGCGTGCGCTCCGCCGTGGGGCGCGGGTCGCCGATCTGGCCGGTCGCCCCGCCCACCAGAGCCAGCGGGCGCAGACCCGCCTGCTGGAGTCGGCGCATGGTGAGGACCTGCACCAGGTGACCGACGTGCAGACTGGCCGCGGTCGGGTCGAAACCGCAATAGAACGTGACGGGACCGTCCGCGAGCGCCTTGCGCAAAGCGTCCTCGTCAGTGGACAGGGCCCACAGCCCCCGCC
Organism: Streptomyces sp. JLBG701; assembly: GCF_058544905.1. Classification (NCBI taxonomy): domain Bacteria; kingdom Bacillati; phylum Actinomycetota; class Actinomycetes; order Kitasatosporales; family Streptomycetaceae; genus Streptomyces; species Streptomyces sp. JLBG701. Next base: position 2,705,353 of record NZ_CM178588.1, on the reverse strand, counting down.
ACTTCAGCTCGTCGACGATGTCCGTCACGGTTCTCGTATCTCCTAGATGATCTTCGGGTGGTCGAGGCAGTCGAGTGACTACCGGCTACGAGGTTATACGCCCTGACTGACAGAGCTCATATTGAAGTCGGGCACCCTCAGGGCAGGCATCGCCGTCCTAGTGAACCAGTCGCTCCACTCCCTGGGCAGCGTCTTTTCCGTGCGCCCGGCCTCGGTGGCCCGGCCCAGCAGATCGACCGGCGACTCGTTGAACCGGAAGTTGTTGACCTCGCCGGTCACCTCGCCGTTCTCTACGAGGTACACGCCGTCCCGGGTCAGACCGGTGAGCAACAGCGTCGCCGGGTCGACCTCGCGGATGTACCAGAGGCAGGTCAGCAACAGCCCGCGCTCAGTGCTCGCGACCATCTCCTCCAGAGAGCGGTCCTCGCCTCCCTCCAGGACCAGGTTGTCGATCGACGGCGCCACGGGCAGCCCCGTCAGACCGGCGCTGTGCCGGCTGGTCATCAGGTGACCCAGCTCGCCCGCTCGCACCCACTCGGTGGCCGTCAGCGGCAGCCCGTTGTCGAACACCGACTGATCGCCGCCGGAGGCGTGGGCGATCACGAAGGGGGCGGACTCCAGGCCCGGCTCGTTCGGGTCGCTGCGCAGCGTCAGCGGCAGGTCGGCGAGCTTCTCACCCACGCGGGTGCCGCCGCCCGGCTTGGAGAACACCGTGCGCCCCTCGGCCGCGTCCCGGCCCGACGCCGACCACAGCTGGTAGATCAGCAGGTCCGCGACAGCGGTCGGCGGCAGCAGCGTCTCGTACCGCCCGGCGGGCAGCTCCACGCGCCGCTCGGCCCAGCCCAGGCGTACGGCCAGTTCCGCGTCCAGGGCCGCCGGATCGACGTCCTTGAAGTCCCGCGTCGACCGCCCGGCCCACGCCGACCGCGTACGGTCCGGCGACTTGGCGTTCAGCTCCAGCGTCCCGTTGGGCTGGTCGTGCCGCAGCCGCAGCCCCGACGACGTACCGAGGTAGGTGGAGACGAGCTCGTGGTTGGCGAAGCCGTACAGCTCCCGGCCGCCCGCACGCGCGCGTGCGAAGGACTCGCCGAGGGCCGGCGCGAAGTCGGCGAACACGGCGGAGGAGGTCTCGGCGGGCGCGTCGGTGAAGTCCGGTGCCGCCGGTACCCCCGTGACCAGCGGCTGCGCGTCCTCGGCGGGCCCGGCCGCGCGGGCGGCGGCCTCGGCGGCGCGCACCAGCGGCTCCAGCTCGTCCATGGTCACGGCGGACCGCGATACGACTCCGGAGGCGGTGCCCTCCTGGCCGTCGACGGTCGCGATGACGGTGAGCGAGCGCCCGCGCGTGACGCCGTTCGTGGTGAGCGCGTTGCCCGCCCAGCGCAGATTCGCGGTCGACCGCTCGTCGGCGATCACGACACAGCCGTCGGCCCGGGACAGTTCGAGGGCACGCTCGACGACCTCGTGGGGCTTGTTGGTAGGGGCGCTCATCGACCTGCCTCCTGCGTGGTGTTGAGAATGTTGACGCCCTTGAAGAGAGCGGACGGGCAGCCGTGCGACACCGACGCCACCTGCCCCGGCTGGGCCTTGCCGCAGTTGAAGGCGCCACCCAGGACGTACGTCTGCGGACCGCCGATGGCCGCCATGGACCCCCAGAAGTCGGTGGTCGTCGCCTGGTACGCCACGTCCCGCAGTTGTCCGGCGAGCCGCCCGTTCTCGATCCGGAAGAACCGCTGACCGGTGAACTGGAAGTTGTAGCGCTGCATGTCGATCGACCAGGACCGGTCGCCGACGACGTAGATCCCGCGGTCCACGCCCCCGATCAGGTCCTCCGTGGACAGTCCGCCGGGGTCCGGTTGCAGCGACACGTTGGCCATGCGCTGCACGGGGACGTGCCCGGGGGAGTCGGCGTAGGCACAGCCGTTGGAGCGGTCGAAGCCGGTCAGCTTCGCGATCCGCCGGTCCAGCTGGTAGCCGACGAGCGTGCCGTTCCTCACGAGGTCCCAGGACTGGCCCGCGACGCCCTCGTCGTCGTAGCCGATGGTTGCCAGGCCGTGTTCGGCGGTGCGGTCGCCGGTGACGTTCATCAGCTCGGAGCCGTAGCGGAGCTTGCCGAGCTGGTCGAAGGTGGCGAAGGAGGTGCCCGCGTAGGCGGCCTCGTAGCCGAGTGCGCGGTCCAGCTCGGTGGCGTGGCCGATGGACTCGTGGATGGTGAGCCACAGGTTGGACGGGTCGACGACCAGGTCGTAGGGGCCCGCCTCGACGCTCGGTGCTCGCATCTTCTCGGCGAGCAGCTCCGGGATCCGCGCCAGCTCGCCGTCCCAGTCCCAGCCGGTGCCCTGGAGGTACTCCCAGCCGCGTCCGACGGGCGGCGCGAGCGTGCGCATGGAGTCGAACTCGCCGCTCGACTCGTCGACGGACACGGCCGTCAGCTGCGGGTTCAGCCGCACGCGCTGCTGGGTGGTCACGGTCCCGGCGGTGTCGGCGTAGAACTTGTTCTCGTGCACGGTGAGCAGCGAGGCGTCCACATGGTCGACGCCGTCGGCCGCCAGCAGCCGCGCACTCCAGTCGGCCAGCAGCCCCGACTTCTCCTCGTCGGGCACGGTGAACGGATCGATCTCGTACGACGAGACCCACGTCTGCTCGGCATGCACCGGCTCGTCGGCCAGCTCGACCCTCCCCCACTGCCCAAAAGGCGTGGGAGGTGCCCCCACGTCCGACCCGGCGGCTTTGATCACCTGCGCGGAGAGCTTGGCCATCGCCACGGCCTGCGAGGCGACCTTGGCGGCCGCGTCCATCGTCAGGTCCACGCCGGACGCGAAGCCCCACGTGCCGCCGTGCACGACCCGCACCGCGTACCCGACGTCGGTGCTGTCCGAGGATCCGGAGGGCTTGGCGTCCCTCAGCCGCCAGGAGGCGCTGCGCACCCGCTCGAACCGGAAGTCCGCGTGGTCCGCCCCCAGCGCACGCGCGCGTGCGAGCGCGGCGTCGGCCAGGGCCCGTAGGGGAAGTGCCGTGAAGGCTTCGTCGATGGAATGAGGCACCTACGTCTCTTTTCGTCGCTGGGACCTTGGTGGCTCCGATCATGTCGCGCGGGCCGTGCCATGGACCACACCTTTCCGACGGGCGTCGGCAACTTTCTGTAGGGACCCGACAGTGAGTCCCGTAAGCCACTGTCGGTGCCCGATTGTCCGCGGACGCGACGGGACCGATAGGTTTTCGGGGAAGCCGCCTGTCATCCAGGTGTTCGGGCGGGTGAGTCAGACCGCTATCGAAAGGGTGATCCGTTGAGCCGCTCGGTTCTCGTCACCGGAGGCAACCGGGGCATCGGCCTCGCCATCGCCCGTGCGTTCGCCGACGCCGGCGACAAGGTCGCCATCACATACCGCTCCGGTGAGCCCCCCAAGGGCTTCCTCGCCGTCAAGTGCGACATCACCGACACCGAGCAGGTGGAGCAGGCCTACAAGGAGATCGAGGCCGAGCACGGCCCGGTCGAGGTGCTGATCGCCAACGCCGGGGTCACCAAGGACACGCTCCTGATGCGCATGTCCGAGGAGGACTTCACCTCGGTCATCGACACCAACCTCACCGGCACCTTCCGCGTCGTCAAGCGCGCCAACCGCGGCATGCTGCGCGCCAAGAAGGGCCGTGTCGTCCTGATCTCGTCGGTCGTCGGTCTCATGGGCGGTCCCGGTCAGTCGAACTACGCCGCCTCCAAGGCCGCCCTCGTCGGCTTCGCGCGCTCTCTCGCCCGTGAGCTGGGCTCGCGCAACATCACCTTCAACGTCGTCGCGCCCGGCTTCGTCGACACCGACATGACCAAGGTGCTCACCGACGAGCAGCGCGAGGGCATCGTGAAGCAGGTGCCGCTCGGCAGGTACGCGCAGCCCGAGGAGGTCGCCGCGACGGTGCGGTTCCTCGCCTCGGACGACGCCTCGTACATCACTGGAGCCGTCATCCCCGTTGACGGCGGACTGGGAATGGGTCACTGATCACCATGAGCGGAATTCTCGAGGGCAAGCGCGTCCTGATCTCCGGTGTGCTGATGGAGTCCTCCATCGCCTTCCACGCCGCCAAGCAGGCCCAGGAGCAGGGCGCCGAGATCATCCTGACCGCGTTCCCGCGGCCCACGCTGACCGAGCGCATCGCAAAGAAGCTCCCCAAGCCCACCAAGGTCATCGAGCTCGACGTCACCAACGACGAGCACCTCGCCCGCCTGGCCGACCTCGTCGGCGAGGAACTGGGCGGCCTGGACGGCGTCGTGCACTCCATCGGCTTCGCGCCGCAGGACGCGCTCGGCGGCAACTTCCTCAACACCCCGTTCGAGTCCGTGGCCACCGCCATGCACGTCTCGGCATACTCCCTGAAGTCGCTGACCACGGCCTGTCTGCCGCTGATGCAGAACGGCGGCTCGGTCGTCGGCCTCACCTTCGACGCCCAGTTCGCGTGGCCGCAGTACGACTGGATGGGCCCGGCCAAGGCCGCCCTGGAGGCGACCAGCCGCTACCTCGCCCGCGACCTGGGCAAGCAGAACATCCGCTGCAACCTCATCTCCGCGGGCCCGCTCGGCTCGATGGCCGCCAAGTCCATCCCGGGCTTCGACGAGCTGGCCGCCGTGTGGGACAACCGCTCCCCGCTGGAGTGGGACCTCAAGGACCCGGAGCCGGCCGGCAAGGGCATCGTCGCGCTGCTGAGCGACTGGTTCCCGAAGACCACCGGCGAGATCATCCACGTGGACGGCGGTCTGCACGCCATCGGTGCGTGACGCTGCCGCTGTGGCATGACCGACGGGTGAGGGCCCGCGTCCTTTCGGACGCGGGCCCTCACCCGTCACTCGTTCGGCCCACCCGGCCGGGCGGGGAGAGGCCACAACTGCGCACTCTGGATTACGCGTTCACCACACGCTTTCCTCCCCCGCACGGCCGAGGAGGTCCCCCTTGTGCGCCTGTCCCGCAGCCTGGCCTCAGTGACCGCCGCCGTCGCTCTCGTGATCTCCCTGTCGTACGAGGCGATGCCGCACGCGCGCGTGGAGGTACGGAAAGCCGCCGCACCCGAGCCGTTCGGCGCCGCGTGCCGCAGCAGGATCACCGGCTCCCATGTGACCGCGTACTGCCACAACCCGTATCCGCAGACCGACCGTGTCGGCCTGCACGTCGAGTGCGAGCGCTGGTGGGACGTCGACAGCGACAGCGCCACGGTCGAGGCGGGGCCGGCGCAGACGGTGCGGCTGACCGGCCGGTGCTGGAAAGAGGTCCGCTCCGTGTGGGTCAGTCACCTGAGGTCGGGGAGCTGACCCGCCCCGGGCGGCACACGAACGGATAGCCAGCCGCCTCCGTCGCGGCCGCCTCCGCGTCGCCCGCGCGGATCGCGTCGACCAGCCGCGCGTGGTCCATGTACGTCTCCGGCGTCAGATCCTCGCCGACGTCCTCACGCAGCCAGTCCCGCAGCACCTCGCCCAGGTCCGCGTACATCGCCGTCATGACGTCGTTGTGGGACGCGGCCACCACCGCCAGGTGAAAAGTCGCGTCGGCCGTCACGAAGGCCTCCGCGTCGCCCGACTCCCAGGCCTCCTCGCGCCGTACGAGCAGGGCGTCGAGCTGCTTGAGGTCCTTCTCGGTGCGCCGCCGGGCCGCCAGCTTCGCGGCGCTCGACTCCAGGGTGGAGCGCAGCTCGGCGATGTGCCGCGGGTCGGCCTCGGCGAACCGGCGGTGCATCACGCCGGCCAGCTCGCTGGTCGCCACGACATACGTCCCCGAGCCCTGGCGGATGTCCAGCAGGCCGTTGTGCGCCAGCGCGCGGACGGCCTCGCGGACCGTGTTGCGGGCGACCCCGAGCTGCTCCACGAGCTCCGGCTCGGTCGGGATACGGGAGCCGACCGGCCACTCGCCGGAGGTGATCTGGTTTCGCAGCGCGGCGATGACCTGCTCGGACAACGCCGAGCGTCGGGGGTGGCTCAGGGGCATGGCACACCTTGGCACGACGGGGGTGCCGGGAGGCAACCCAGGACTGGACAGCCAATCATCCCATGATTCTATGATGGCTCTCATGGCAAGTGAGGCAACCCGGACGACGACGTCCACGACCATGACCGCGAGCAGTTCGGCCGCGAGCAGCTCTGCCGAGAGCGAGAGCGAGCCCCAGGGAGACGGGGGAGCGGTCACGCGCGCGTGGCTGACGCGACTGGTCGTCGTCGGCATCGTGCTGTCCGCACTCAACCTCCGCCCCGCCATCACCAGCCTGGGTGCCGTCCTCGAAGAGGTCCGCGACGGGCTCGGCATGAGCGGCAGCCTGGCCGGACTGCTCACCTCCGTGCCCCCGCTCTGCTTCGCCGTCTTCGGTGTCACGGCCCCGCGTCTCGCGCGCCGGTTCGGGGCGGGCGCGGTCGTCTGCGCGGGCATGGCCGCCATCGCCGCCGGCCTGGCGATCCGGCCGTACGCCGGCGGCACGGCCGGCTTCCTCGCCGCCAGCGCTCTCGCCCTCATGGGCATCGCCGTCAGCAACGTCCTGATGCCGGTCATCGTCAAGCGCTGGTTCCCCGACCGGGTCGGCTCGATGACGGGCCTGTACTCCATGGCCCTCTCCATCGGCACCGCGGGCGCGGCCGCGGTGACCGTGCCCATGACCGAGGCGCTAGGCGGGAGTTGGCGGTTGGGGCTCGCGGTGTGGGGCGGCCTCGCGGCGGCTGCCGTGGTGCCGTGGATTCCGCTCGTACGGGAGCGGGGTGCGCGGAGTGCGGAGCCCGCCGCCGACGCACGCGCGCGTGTGGAGCCCGCCCACACGGCGGCCGTGTCCCCGTCCGGTCGGACTGACGCACGCGCGCGTGTGGAGCCCGCGCTGCGGATCACCCGGAGCCGTACCGCCTGGGCGCTCGCCGTGTTCTTCGGGCTCCAGGCCACCGCCGCCTACATCACGATGGGCTGGATGGCCCAGATCTTCCGGGACGCGGGCGTGCCCGCCGGCACGGCCGGGCTGCTCCTCGCCGTCACCATGGTCATGGGCGTGCCCCTGGCCTTCGTCATCCCGCGCCTCGCCACCCGGCTGCCCCAGCAGGGCCCGATAGTGATCGCGCTCGGCGTCTGCGGTCTCGCCGGATACGCGGGCCTGTACTTCGCGGCGGCCGGCGGCGCCTGGGCCTGGGCGCTGCTGCTCGGCGTCTCCAACTGCTCCTTCCCGCTCGCGCTCACCATGGTCGGCATGCGGGCCAGGACCGGCGCGGGCGTCGTCCAGCTGTCGGCCTTCGCGCAGAGCACCGGATACCTGATCTCCATCCCGGGCCCGCTCCTGGTCGGCGTGCTCTACCAGCACAGCGGCGGCTGGGGGCTGCCGATCGCGCTCATGACCGGCCTGATGATGCCCCAGATGGTGGTGGGCGTCCTCGCGGGGCGCAACCGCACGGTGGAGGAGGAGGCGGCGGCCCGCTGACCCACCCCGCTCACCTCACCCCGGGAGAGGCGGCGCGGGCGAAGGGTGCGAGACTTGCCGTATGCCAGTGCTCGACCCGAACCCCCCGAACGGCCAGAAGAAGATGCTGATCGTCTTCGGCTCCTTCTTCGCCATCTTCGTGATCATCGCGATCATCGCGTCGATCGCATCGCCGTGACCGCCTCTCGCTGACCACCTCTCCGTGACCGCGTCCCCGGCACATGGTGGGGCTAGCCCCCCATCCCCTAGGGGGTGAGTGTCAGGGTCAAGTGGGTGGATCACCGGATGGGTTGGGGGCCGCGGAGTCCGTAGTTTCGAGGTGTGGCCGCGAGAGGCGGACCACGGACCAGTCGAAGCCAGCGGAGGCACCCATGTCGGCCCCAGCGCACTCCCGGACCCACCCGGCGACCACGGGCCGCGTCGACATCCGCCTGCCCTGGTGGGCCCTCGCGCTCCCGGCGCTCGCCTTCATCACGCTGCTCCTGCTGATACTGAACCCGTCCGACGCCCAAGCGGCCTCCGGCGACCCCGTGATCAGCCAACTCGTCGAGCACGCACAGCAGCTGGTCGCGCGCTAGGCAGGGCCTGAGCGGGACGAGCCAACTCCCTGCGCCCCATGGCCTGTTTCATGCGAAGCTGGGTCTCATGAGCGTCGCAGAATCCCGCAGGATCGTCCTCTTCCGGCATGCGAAAGCCGACTGGCCACAGGTGACCGACCACGAGCGGCCGCTCGCTGAGCGGGGCCGCATGGACGCCGCAGTCGCCGGACGCAAGCTGGCCGACACCGGTATCCCCTTCGATCTGGCCCTGTGCTCCACCGCGACCCGGACCCGCGAGACCTGGAAGATCGCCGTTCACGAGCTCCCGCACCGGCCGAAAACCGTCTACGAGGAGCGGCTCTACGAGGCCTCTCCTGGTGAGCTGATCGCCGTGCTCAACGAAACGCCCGACGACGCCCAGGACGTGGTCATGATCGGCCACAACCCGGGCGTGCAGGGCCTGGCCGACATCCTGTCCGGCTCGGCCGACGGCGACGCCCGCGAGCGCCTGAGCCGCCGAGGCTTCCCGGCCGCCGCCTTCGCGGTCCTCTCCTTCACCGGCTCCTGGAAAACCCTGGAACCGGGCACGGCCACGCTGCTCGACTACTGGTCGCCGTCCGAGTAACCGCCATACGAAAGCCCCGGCACCTCTGAGGTGCCGGGCCACTTCAGCGCAGGTAAGGGGCGCAGGGAACTGCGCGACCAGCCCCCACCGGGCCCGCAGCGAACAGCCGGCCTTCCAGCGAAGCGCTCACGCGGAGCACTCAGTCCTCGTCGTGAGTGTCGGCCGCCTCGACCTCTTCCCGAGTCACCCCGAGCAGATACAGCACGGTGTCCAGGAACGGCACGTTCACCGCGGTGTGCGCCGCCTCCCGGACAACCGGCTTGGCATTGAAGGCGACACCAAGCCCGGCCGCGTTCAGCATGTCCAGATCATTCGCACCGTCACCGATCGCCACGGTCTGCGCCAACGGCACACCCGCCTCCGCCGCGAACCGCCGCAGCAGCCGCGCCTTGCCCGCCCGGTCCACGATCTCGCCGGTGACCTTGCCGGTCAGCCGCCCGTCGACGATCTCCAGCGTGTTGGCCTGGGCGAAGTCCAGCCCCAGCCGCTCCTTGAGATCATCGGTCACCTGGGTGAATCCGCCCGAGACGACGCCCACTTGGTAGCCGAGCCGCTTCAGCGTACGGATCAGTGTGCGCGCGCCCGGTGTCAGCCGGACCTCGCTGCGCACCTTGTCCACCACCGAGGCGTCCAGCCCCTCCAGCAGGGCCACGCGCGCGTGCAGCGACTGTTCGAAGTCAAGCTCCCCACGCATCGCCGCCGCCGTCACCTCGGCGACCTCGTCCTCGCATCCCGCGTGCGCCGCGAAGAGCTCGATCACCTCGTCCTGGATCAGCGTCGAGTCCACGTCCATGACCACCAGGCGCTGCGCCCGCCGGTGCAGACCCGCGGCGACGACCGCGATGTCGACACCGAGTGCCGCCGCGTCGGTCACCAGGGCGGTGCGCAGTGGCTCGGTCTCCACGCCGGACACCGCGAACTCGACCGCCGTCACCGGGTACTTGGCGAGCCGGAAGATACGGTCGATGTTGCCGCCGGCCCGGGTGATCCGGGCGGCGATGGCAGCCGTCGACTCCGCCGTCAGCGGATGCCCCAGCACGGTGACGAGTGAACGCCCGTGCCCGCGCGGCCGGTTGTCGCCGAGGCCGGAGATGATCTCCGCCTGCATCTTCATCGACCCCGCCCAGCTGTGGACGGTGGAACGCAGACTCCCTTCGAGCCCACGCGGCGGCGCGGTCACGAGCGCGCACAGCACGATCCGGCCGCGGGTGACGACCTGCTCGATGTCGATCACGTCGAGGGAGTACGCGGCGAGGGTGTCGAAGAGACCGGCCGTGATGCCCGGTCTGTCCTTGCCGAAGATCTTGACCAGGAGAGTAGGTACGTCGGAAGTCTGCGCAGCGTTCATGGTGCTTCCACCGTATCCGGCACCCAGTGCCCACCGCCGCTGAGGTCCGTCTGGCGGACAGAGAACAGTGGGTGTCGGTTCAGTGGCGTGAGCCTTACATAGGGGCCACCACTCGGCATGCCGCAGGGTTGTTTCCGGTCACGCGCCCCTCTGCGTCACCGCTGCCCCTTGGGCCTCCCCGGTGGTGGTGGCGGGGGAGGTGGCGGCGCGGGCGGCGGCGGGCGCTCGTCGGAGGAGGGCGGTTCCCCGTCCTTCCGTGCCCGGCGGGGACGATAGGGCCATCGTGGTGGCGGGCCCATCGGCCGGGCCCTGGTGGGCGCGCCGTACACATCGGCACCCGACGGTGACTCGCCCGGCGAGGCGTCACCCGACCCTCGCGCCGGGTCGGACGCCGGCGTCTCGTCGTAGGAATACGGACGCCCGCCACCCGTCGGCGGAGCCTCCTCGTACGGCCGCCCGCCACCCGTCGGCGGCGCCGCGTCCGGCGGACGTCCGGCCCCAGAGGGCGTCCCCCGCCCACTCGGCCGCGCATCCTCCGGCCCCTGCCTCCCATCGGGCCTCAGCAGCTCGTCAGGCACCCGCAGATAGGGATTGGTGGCGGAATTCGGTGGCCGGTAGGGCTCCACAGGCGCGTACGGCCCGGACCACACCGTGTGCCGTGGATACGCGGCTCCCTGGGCCCCCGCCCCCACGTCCCCCCGTGCCAGCGGCGCCGCCCGCCGCCCCGCCGCCCCGCTCGCGTACGCCAGCAGGGCCCCGGCGGCCCCCACCGCAGCCCCCCACAGCGCGCCCAGGAGCAGCGCAATGCCTAGATCCCCGCGCAGCTCGATCCCCGCGCCGAACGCGGGGAAGCCCAGCACGGACAGCGAGGCGTTCACGGACACCTCCGTCAGCCAGGCCAGCAGCGGCAGCGCCAGCGCCGTGGCGATGCCCAGCCGTAGCGCGCACTGCCCCGCGAAACCGAGGGCGCCGGGGTCACGTACGCCCGGAACACCACGTACGAGCGGGGTCCGCGCCGCCATCAGCACCCCCGCGAGCAGCATCATCAGGGCGGCCGCGACGCCCAGCAGCCATACCCGGCCGTCCAGCTCGGCCAGTCGGCTCAGGGAGACGGACTGGTCCTTCTCCGAGCTCAGCAGGTTGTCCAGCGGATCCGGCAGCAGGGTCGCCAGGGGGCCGGACGCCCGGCCGTCCCAGGGCACGAAGAGGCCGATCGGAATGCCCAGCCACACCCCGTTGGGCGCGCCGAGCAGTGCCGCGCCGGCGATCCGCTTGGGGTGGTCGTCGCTGATCGCCGCGTACCCCGCCGCCGCGAACCCGGCCGCCACCGCCACCAGCAGCACCGTGACGAGCGCCGACACGGCCGGCCGTACCACTCGGTGCACGGCCTCCCAGCCGCGCGGCAGGGGAGTGCGGCGGGAGGCCAGCAGGGCGATCAGCAGGATGCCGGCCGACCAGCCGAGTCCGCCGAGCAGGGTGGGCACGGTGTCGACGGTGAAGCCGACCGCCGCCTTCGCGTCGATGAGGTCGCCGACCTGATCGGGCAGCAGTCCGCCGATGTCACCGATGTCGCCGAGCCCGGGGATCTCAAGACCGCTCCCGCTCCCGCCGGTGCCCGGCAGGTCGTCGAGGCCCAGCGAGCTGCCGTCGAAGGTGATGACGTCGTGCCCCGCCCAGGCCAGCCCGCCCAGCATCGCCACGAACAGCGCGACCACCGCGCCCGCGCGCGCGAGGAGTTCGGAGCGTGAGATGACAACTCCCGCCCCGCGCAGGGATCGTAGGAAGAACCAGGACAGCAGCAGCGCGCCGACCAGGCTCACACCCAACGGTGTGATCACGATGGCCGTGGTCGCCTCCGCGCCTTCCAGGCCAAATGCGGACACGTCGCCGGACGGTGAGACCGAACCACCCGCACCGAGCGCCACAACAGCCGCGGTCATCGGGCCGAGCGAGCCCGCCGTGTCGGCCTCCAGCAGGTGCAGGCCGAGCGCGGCCGTGCCCGCCATCCCTATCAACGCCCAGCTCACGGCGGCGATCGAGGCCAGCAGGATGTCTCCCCACGGCAGCCTCGTGTCGTACCGCGTGGACTCGACACTCCTGGCAGAGCTCATGGCAGACCCCCCGATCCGCGAGCGCGGCCGGCCACCGCGCAGATCCCCCTCGCGAGGGATTACCACTCTCCGGGCCGGTTTCAACCCCGTCAACGGAAACAGACGAAGCGCCCGTCGGCAGTCTTCACAGGCTTCGGCTTTCAGTCGCAGGGGCGTGCCTGAAATAGTTCCCGACGATGTTCGACATCCCTACACTCCCTGTGTTGGGGGTATCTCGGGGGACTACTCAGGTGGGGCATGGAGTGCCGGAACTCGTACTGGAACTGAATGGACGGACCTGGACGCTCGACCAGTCCAGGCCCTACACGCTGGGCCGCGATCCGCAGGGGGACATCGTGCTCGACGACGCCAGGGTGTCCTGGCGTCACGCCACGATCAGCTGGGGCGGCCGGAGTTGGGTCATCGACGACCACGGCAGCACCAACGGCACGTTCGTGCAGGGCCAGCGGGTCCACCAGATGGAGATCGGCCCGGGCTCGGCCGTGCACCTCGGCAACGCGACCGACGGACCACGCCTGAACCTGTCCGGCACCGCGGCCTCCGTCGCCTCGCCGCAGGCACAGCCCCAGCAACAGCCGTACGCGGCACAGGGCGCGGGCGCCGCCTGGGGCCAACAGGCGCCGCAGACACCCGAGCAGAGCTGGCAGCCGCCGCAACAGGCCACGCCACAGCAGTCCGCGCCACAGCAGTCCGCGCCGCACATCCCGCAGCAGCAGGGCCCCGGCGTCGGCGCGGGAGCGCCGCCGGTCTACGGCGACCGTAGCCCGACCACGTTCCACCAGCTCCTGCTGGGCCGCGTGATGCGCATCGGCCGTGCCCTGGAGAACGAGCTGGTCGTCTCCGACCTGCAGGTCTCGCGCCATCACGCCGAGTTCCACGCGACGCCCGACGGCCGCTACGAGATCCGTGACCTGGGCTCGCACAACGGCACGTACGTCAACGGCCAGCCGATCCCCAAGGGCGGCTCGGCGCTGCTCGGCCCCAACGACATCGTGGGCGTCGGCCACTCCACGTTCCGCCTGGTCGGCGACCGCCTCGAGGAGTTCGTCGACACCGGTGAGATCTCCTTCTCGGCCCGCCATCTGACCGTCACGGTCGACGGCGGCAAGCAGATCCTCAAGGATGTCTCCTTCGGCGTCCCGGAGAAGTCGCTGGTCGCGGTCATCGGCCCGTCCGGCTCCGGAAAGTCCACCCTGCTCAAGGCGCTCACCGGCTACCGGCCCGCCAACCAGGGTGACGTCCTCTACGACAACCGGAACCTCTACAAGCAGTTCGCCGAACTGCGCCAGCGCATCGGTCTGGTGCCGCAGGACGACATCCTGCACAAGGAACTGACCGTCAAGAAGGCCCTCAAGTACGCGGCCAAACTGCGCTTCCCCGCCGACACCACGGGCGAGGAGCGCCAGTCGCGCATAGACGAGGTGCTGCGTGAGCTGAAGCTCGACATCCACAAGGAGAAGAAGGTCACCTCCCTCTCCGGCGGCCAGCGCAAGCGCGTCTCCGTGGCCCTGGAGCTGCTCACCAAGCCATCGCTGATCTTCCTCGACGAGCCCACCTCCGGCCTCGACCCGGGCATGGACCGCGACGTCATGCAGCTGCTGCGCGGCCTCGCCGACGACGGCCGCACCGTCCTCGTGGTCACCCACTCCGTGGCCGAACTGGCTCTGTGCGACAAGCTCCTGGTCATGGCGCCGGGCGGCGCGGTCGCCTACTTCGGCCCGCCGGAGGAGGCACTGAACTTCTTCGGCTACGACACCTGGGCCGACGTCTTCTCCGCCTTCGAGAACTACCGCGACTACGACTGGGCCGGACGCTGGCGGGGCTCGCAGCACTACCAGATCTACGCCGCCGACATAGACGCCGTCGCGCCACAGTCCGTACAGATGCCTCCGATGCAGGCGATGAAACCGCGGAAGCCGCAGGGCTGGATGAGCCAGTTCGGCACCCTGGTGAGCCGCTATGTCTCGGTCATCGCCTCCGACAAGGGCTTCCTGGCCCTGACGGTGATCCTGCCGCTCGTCCTCGGCGCGGTGAGCCTGCTCATCGACTTCGGCGACCCCCTCCTGCCCAAACCCATCGACCCGAGGACCAAACTCCCCGAGCCGAACAGCACCGCCACCACCGTCCTGCTGATCCTCGCGGTCGGCGCCTGCTTCGCCGGCGCCGCCAACTCCGTCCGTGAACTGATCAAGGAACGGGTCATCTACGAGCGGGAGCGCGCCACCGGCCTGTCCCGCTCGGCGTATCTGATGTCCAAGGTGGTCGTGCTCGGCGTGATCACCGTCCTGCAAGGACTGATGGTCGGCCTCATCGGGTTCGCCAGCCGTGGGCTCCCGAAGGAGGGCCTGGTCCTCGGCAGCGCCACCCTCGCGGAGCTGTGCCTGCCGATCATGGGTCTCGGGTTCACCTCGATGATGTTCGGCCTGATCATCTCCGCGCTGGTGAAGACGTCCGAGAAGACCATGCCGCTGCTGGTCATGTTCGCGATCATCCAGGTCGTCTTCACCGGCTGCCTGTTCACCCTGAACGGCACGATCGGCGTCAACGAACTCTCGTACCTCATGCCGTCGCGCTGGGCGGTCGCCGCCGCGGGCGCCACCCTGGACTTCAACAAGGTCAACCCGCCCGTCAAGCCGGGCGACTCGACCGACCCCCTCTGGGATCACACGGTAAGCGCCTGGGGCCTCGACATGATCGCCCTCATCGCCATCGGCGTGGTCCTCGGCTTCTTCGTGGCCCGCTTCTTGCGCCGCCACGAGCCAGAGGTCATGCGCAAGTAGCGATGACGCGCTTATCCAGCGGAGCGCTTAGTAGGCGCCGTTGACGTTGTCGATCGAGCCGTACTTGTCGGCCGCGTAGTTCGCGGAGGCGGTGATGTTGGCGACCGGGTCGTACTGGCTCCAGGCCGTGCCCGAGACGTGGTACGCGTCGAAGGTCGGCTTGATGATCTGCAGCAGACCGATCGACGGGGTGCCGTTGATGGCGTTGATGTCCCAGCCGTTGATGGCGTTCGGGTTGCCGGAGGACTCCCGCATGATGTTGCGGTACAGGCCGTTGTACGTGCCCGGGATGCCCTTGGACTTCATGATGTCCAGGGATTCCTTGATCCAGCCGTCGAGGTTGTTGGCGTAGGTCTTCGCGGCGACCGCCTTGACCTTGGCGCGCTGCGCGGACCGGCTCGCGGCTTCCTTCGCCTTGCGGTCCGCGGCGGCCTTCTTCTCCGCGGCCGCCTTCTTGGCGGCGTCGGCGGCGGCGGCCTTCTTCTTGGCGGCGGCGGCGTCGGCGGCGGCCTTCTTCTTCGCGGCGGCCGCAGCCGCGGCCTTCGCCTTGGCCTCGGTGGCCTCGGTGGCCTTGGCCTGGAGGCTGGAGTCGGCCTCGGCCAGCTGCTCGCTGACGCCGGTCTGGAGGTCCTTCAGCTGCTCGGAGCTGTACGCCACCGAGGTCGCCGCGCCGGCCTCGGACGTGGTCGTCTCGGCGTTCGCGGGAACCACGGAGAAGGCGAGGGCGGCGGCGCCGAGGGTGGCGACACCGGCGAGCGCGATCTTGTGGGTCTTGGTCAGCGCACGACTACGACCACGACTGTTGCTGTTCTCGGGCATGGCGGGTGGACCTCTTCGAATAGCGCGGAGGTCGCTCATCGTCCGATGGGGGACACGGGTGCTTCCGGCACAAACGCCGCGGGCAGGACCCACGGCGCTGAGCGACGGCTGCCATTCTTAGCGGCCGCAAAATGCGGTGGCAAAGGTGTGACCTACGATCCCGGGTAGTGGACCCAGGAAGGGCAAAACGGGACAGACTAGGCAGTCTGTCCCGCTCATGAGGGGCCCCCTTATCTCCTATCTACCCTCGTACGTGATTTGCGCCCTATGTGCGGGCTCACATCGAGCAGGTAGCAGTCTCACCAGCAGTTGCTGAAGCAACGCTCTGAGTGAGGCTCCTCCTCCGGAAGGACGAGATGCACGTCCCCGAACTCGTGCCACAGGTAGAACCCGCGCAGCGCCTCCTCGTACCCGCGGTCGACCGCCGCCCGCCCCGCGATCGCCTCCAGCATCAGCAGATGCGAGGCCTCCGGCTCGTGCAGCCCCGTCAGCAGCCCGTCCACCACCCGCACCCCGCGCTCGGGAGTGACGACCAGATCGGTCCACCCCTCGGCCGCCCGCACGACCCCGTCGGCCCCGACAGCGGACTCCACGGCCCGCACGGCAGTAGTCCCGACCGCGATGACCCGCCCTTCTCCCGCCCGCACCGAGTTGATCAGCCGGGCCGACGCCTCCGGCACCGCGAACCGCTCCGGATACGGCGGCTCGTGCGCCTCGGCCGAGGCGACCCCGGTGTGCAGCGTGATCGGCGCGAACTGCACCCCCCGGCTCACCAGCTCGGCCACCAGCCGTGCCGTGAAGGGCCGCGCGGCACTCGGCATCTCCGCACTGCCCGCCCCGTCGGCCGACGGCAGCGCGAACACCGTCTGATACACGGACAACGGCTGATCCCGCTCCGTATAGGAGTAACGAATGGGCCGCCCGTGCTCCCGCAACAGCCCGAGCACCCCGCCCCCCGACACCCGGGCCCACCACAGCCGCTCACCGTCCCGGCTCAGCGGTTCCTCCAACACCAGCCCTACGTCCCCGGCCAGCCGCACCTCCGTCCCCGCGGGCCCTCCCGCACGCGCACGCGTGGTGCCCCGCCCGTCCGGATCCCGCAGCTCAACGGCCCACCGCCCGTCGTCCCCGAGCGTGGAGAAATGCACCACCACGCGCGCGTGCCCGATCCGCCCGTCCACCGCGGCGGCCAGCGTGGACGACGTGTTGACGACCAGCAGATCCCCGGCCCGCAGCAACCCCGGCAGCTCCCCGAACACGTGATGCGACACCTCGGTCCCACACGACACCAGCAGCCGTACGTCGTCCCGCCCGAGCCCGGGCCCACGCTGCTCGGCCGGCACCCGCGCCGACAACTCCTCCGGAACCCTCACCGCATGCGTCATCGCCCCTCCGCCAGACCCGGCACGCTGCACCGCCCGCGCGTGGGCGGCTCGCCGGATCCTCTTGACGCCGGACTCCGTCCGTCGGTTGTGCGGCCCGTCATCGAGTCACCTCCAGCAGCGCCGGCGCCGCGTACCGCCCGCTAGCCGGCCGCTCCTCCAGTAGCCGCAGGAAGGCCGGCACCACACCGGCCGGCTCCGGTCGCGGCTCCTTGTCGTCCGGTACGGCCGCCGCGTACAGGTCCGTCCCCATGTCCCCGGGGTCGACCGCCCAGACCCGCAGACCGGGCTCCTCCGCCGCGAGCACCGCCGTGAGGTGGTCGAGGGCCGCCTTGGACGCCCCGTAGCCGCCCCACGTCTCGTAGGCCTCCGCGGCCGCGTCCGAGCTGACCGCGATCACCGCACCCGCCCGGGCCTCCCGCAGCAGCGGCAGCGCCTCCTGGACCAGACCCAGCGCGGCCACCACGTTCACCTCCAGCGCCCGCCGCAGCCCCTCCAGGGGCAGTTCGTCCAGTCGTACGAGCGGCTCGGCGCCCAGCGCGCTGGCGTTGTTCACCACCAGGTCCACGCCGCCGAACTTCCACGCGGCCGCCACCAGCTCGGCCCGGTGCCGTACGTCTGTGACGTCCCCGGCCAGAGCCTCCACACGAGTCCCGTGCACGGACAGGGCCCCGGCCGCCTCCCTGAGGGCCTCCTCGGTCCTGGCGTCCAGCACCAGATCCCAGCCCCGCGCCGCCAGGGCCTCGGCGAGCGCCCGCCCCAGCCCCTTCGAGGCCCCCGTGATGATCGCTACCGGCATGACAACCGTCCCCTCGTTCCTCGCCCGCCTCTGATCGGCGGTGACCTCAACGTAGGAACCGGACCCTCCCCACCGCGTCGGACGCGGGCCCCAAGACGGCGGGGCCCTTTGCCCTAAGCCACCGAACTGGGGACCTCCGCCCTAGGACCGGTCCTAGACCCACCGCCCTAGGCGCCCCCGCCAACAGCCCGATCCGCGTTGTCGGACCCCGCCGGTAGCGTGAGGGCATGAGTCAAGGCCCCCGGTCCGGTCTGGCCGCGGTGAGCACCGCGCTGCTGGCCATGAGCAGGCATCTAGAGGTGCGCGACGTCCTCAAGACGATCGTCGCCTCGGCCCGCGAGCTGCTCGACGCGCAGTACGCCGCACTGGGCGTCCCGGACGACCACGGAGGCTTCGCCCAGTTCGTGGTCGACGGCGTCAGCGACGAGCAGTGGAAGGCCATCGGCCCGCTCCCGCGCCAGCACGGCATCCTCGCCGCGATGCTGCGCGAGGCCAGGCCCGAGCGCCTCGCCGACGTCCGCAAGGACCCCCGCTTCGAGGGCTGGCCGTCCGCCCACCCCGACATGTCCGACTTCCTGGGCCTGCCGATCCGCGACGGCGACGAGGTCATCGGCGCCCTGTTCCTCGCCAACAAGAGCTGCCCCAAGCCCGAAGGCAGCTGCGGCTTCACCGAGGACGACGAGGAACTGCTGTCGATCCTCGCCCAGCACGCGGCGATCGCCCTGACCAACGCCCGCCTGTACGAGCGCAGCCGCGAACTGACGATCGCCGAGGAGCGCTCCCGGCTGGCCCATGAACTGCACGACGCGGTCAGCCAGAAGCTGTTCTCCCTGCGCCTGACGGCACAGGCCGCCGCCGCCCTGGTGGACCGCGACCCGTCCCGCGCCAAGGGCGAGTTGCAGCAGGTGGCCGCGCTCGCGGCGGAGGCCGTCGACGAACTGCGCGCCGCCGTCGTCGAGTTGCGCCCCGCGGCCCTCGACGAGGACGGCCTGGTCGCCACCCTCCGCACCCACATCCAGGTCCTCGACCGCGCCCACACCGCGCGCGTGACCTTCACCGCCCACGGCGTCCGCGCGCTGCCGGCCGCCCAGGAGGAGGCCATGCTCCGCGTCGCCCAGGAGGCCCTGCACAACGCCCTGCGGCACTCCGGGGCGGCCAGGGTCGACGTGAGCGTGGACAAGCGCGGCTGTGGCGCGGTCCTGCGGGTCACGGACGACGGCAGCGGCTTCGACCCCCACACGACCCGCAGCGCGGGACGCCACCTCGGCCTGGTCTCGATGCGGGACCGGGCGAGCGGGGTCGGCGGCGGGCTGACGGTGGAATCGGCGCCCGGAAAGGGCACCACGATCGAGATGGAGGTCCCCGGTGGCTGACGCAATCAAGGTGCTGATCGTCGACGACCACCAGGTGGTCCGCCGCGGCCTGCGCACGTTCCTTGAGGTACAGGACGACATCGAGGTCGTGGGCGAGGCGGCCGACGGCGCCGAAGGAGTCGCCCGCGCCGAGGAGTTGCGGCCCGACATCGTCCTCATGGACGTCAAGATGCCGGGCATGGACGGCATCGACGCGCTGCGCAAGCTCCGCGAACTCGCCAACCCCGCGCGCGTGCTGATCGTCACCAGCTTCACCGAACAGCGCACGGTGATCCCGGCCCTGCGCGCGGGCGCCGCCGGATACGTCTACAAGGACGTCGACCCCGACGCCCTGGCCGGAGCCATCCGCTCGGTCCACGCCGGCCACATCCTGCTCCAGCCGGAGGTCGCGGGCGCGCTGCTCTCCCAGGAGGAGGCCAACTCGGGCCAGGGCAGAGGAGGTTCCCTCACGGAACGGGAGCGCGAGGTGCTCGGCCTGATAGCGGACGGCCGCTCGAACCGCGAGATCGCCCGCGCCCTGGTCCTGTCCGAGAAGACAGTGAAGACCCACGTCTCGAACATCCTGATGAAACTCGACCTGGCGGACCGCACCCAGGCGGCGCTGTGGGCGGTACGCCACGGTGTGGCCTGACAAAGCCCATGGAAGGCGACGGACAAGCCATGACGACCGCCAAGACGACCGGCAATACGGAACGTCTCGTTCCGGAGTGAGATTCATACCGTCGTGGGAATGTCCCCCGGATGGCGCATCCTTTGTGGATCTCCGCCGTTCTCCAGTGCGTGCTGCGGCGACTGCCGCGGCGATCGCTAGGAGGGCTTAGAAGTGAAGAACCTGAAGAAGGTAGCGGCCGTGACGATGGTGGCCGGTGGGCTGGTGGCCGCGGGCGCCGGTATGGCCTCCGCCACCGACGGCTCGCACGCGGACGGCAAGGCCGTGGGCTCTCCGGGTGTCCTCTCGGGCAACCTCGTCCAGGTCCCGGTCCACGTCCCGGTGAACGCGGTCGGCAACAGCGTGAACGTCATCGGTGTGCTGAACCCCGCCTTCGGCAACCTGGGCATCAACCGCTGAGGTCTGTCACGGACCCGGCAGCGACCTCCGGCCTCCCGAGCACTTCGCTCCGGGAGGCCGGTCGGCTTTTCCGCCCAATGATCCTTTCCGGCGTTGGATGGCGTACGACCCGCGGCCGGGTCGGATGCCGGCACATTTCAGGCCGTGAGGCGTGCACATCTAGACGCCGGTCCAGGTATCTCAGCCCGTCCGGCGTTTGAGGACAAGGCCCGTTCAGGGCCGGAGCGGGGGTCTGGGGGCGCAGCCCCCAGGGACGCCCACCCGAACGCCGGCCACCAAGAAGAGGACGCTCACCGCACCCCCCGCTCCCGCTCCTCCACAACGGAGTTGTACGCCGCGACCTGCGCCCGCCGAGCCGTCCGTTCCACAGGCCGCAACGCATCCCCCCGCGCAGCGATCTCGGACGCACTCACCGCACCCCCATGCCCGTTCTCGCCGGCGACGGAAATCAGCACCCCCACCCGCTGCGCCAGCTCCAGCACCCGCACCGCCCGCGGCGGATACCCCGGCGCCAACACCTCCCGCCCCCGCTCGGCCCGCGCCCGATACGCGTCGATGGCCGCCTCGGCAACCGGCCCGGACCCGGCGACATCGAGCCGCGACAACACAGCCGTCGCGTCCCGCAACGCCTCCGCGAGCTCCCGCTCGGCCTCACCCAACGACGGCACATCGGCAGGCGGCGCCTCCCGCACGGGAAGCACGTGCCAGACGACCTCGACATGCACATCACCCTGGGGCCCGGCCTCGTACACCTCGGGCACCAGGCCCAGCGCGGCCCCGAAACAGGTCACCGCCTCCTCGGCGTCCAGCGCCCGCGCGTTGAACTCCGGCGGTCCGCTCAGCCCCAGCGGATGCCCCGGCGCGGGCAGCGCGACCCGCAGCCCGGTCACTCCGAGCGTCCGCAGCCGCCCCAGCGCGAACGTGAGCCCGACCGGCGCCGACTCGCCCGGCAGCCCCTCCACCCGATGCACGGCGTCCTCGCCGACGATGGCGAGTACCGCGTCGTCCGGCGAGACAAGTCCGGCCAACAGGGCATTTCCCCATGCCGCAAGGCGTCCTGAACGTGGTTCCGAAAGCATGCCTCCACCCTAAGGACCGGACCGATGGAATGGACTGCCGGGCCGGTGGCGTAGATTTCTTCGAGGGCTGCGCCTACCGGCGCACGCGACAGCCGAGAAGGCCGACACTGCAATGGGAGACAGCGCGCTCATGAGCGATGTTCTGGAGCTGGAGGACGTATCCGTGGTCCGGGAGGGCCGGGCTCTGGTGGACCAGGTCTCCTGGTCGGTCAAGGAAGGTGAGCGCTGGGTCATTCTCGGTCCCAACGGCGCCGGAAAGACGACCCTTCTGAACGTCGCGTCCAGCTACCTCTTCCCCAGCAGCGGCACCGCCACCATCCTCGGCGAGACCCTCGGCAAGGTCGACGTCTTCGAACTGCGCCCCCGCATCGGCGTGGCCGGCATCGCCATGGCCGAGAAGCTCCCCAAGCGCCAGACCGTACTCCAGACGGTACTGACGGCCGCGTACGGCATGACCGCCGGCTGGCACGAGGACTACGAGGACATCGACGAGCAGCGCGCCCGCGCCTTCCTCGACCGCCTCGGCATGAGCGACTACCTGGACCGCAAGTTCGGCACGCTGTCCGAGGGCGAACGCAAGCGCACCCTCATCGCCCGCGCCCTGATGACCGACCCCGAACTCCTCCTCCTCGACGAGCCCGCCGCCGGCCTCGACCTCGGTGGCCGCGAGGACCTCGTACGCCGTCTCGGCCGCCTCGCCCGCGACCCCATCGCCCCCTCCATGATCATGGTCACGCACCATGTCGAGGAGATCGCCCCCGGCTTCACCCACGTCCTGATGATCCGCCAGGGCAAGGTCCTCGCCGCGGGCCCGCTGGAGCTCGAACTCTCCTCCCGCAACCTCTCCCTCTGCTTCGGCCTCCCGCTCGTCGTCGAACAGGTCGGCGAACGCTGGACCGCACAGGGCCTCCCGATGTCGTGATGCGGTGAAGTCCCCGCGAGAACACGGGTAAGAAGCCGGTTCCGGTCCCATCGCGCCCTGTCCGTGCAGGTCCTACGGTCCTACCATTGACCATGTGAACGACATCGACGCATGGGTGTGGTGGCTGGTCGGCGCGGCCGCACTGGGAATCCCGCTCGTGGTGACCGCGATGCCGGAATTCGGCATGCTCGCGGTGGGCGCCGGCGCAGCGGCGGCCGTCGCCGGACTGGGCGGCGGAGTGGTGGCCCAGGTACTCGTCTTCGCGATCGTCTCGGTGGCCCTCATCGCCGTCGTACGGCCCATCGCGACCCGGCATCGCGCCCAGCGACCCCAACTCGCCACAGGCGTCGAGGCGTTGAAGGGCAAACAGGCTCTCGTACTGGAGCGTGTCGATGGCTCGGCCGGCGGCCGGATCAAACTCGCCGGCGAGATCTGGTCGGCACGCGCGCTCGACACCGACCGCATCTACGAAGCGGGGCAAGAGGTGGACGTCGTGGACATCGAGGGGGCCACGGCAATCGTCATGTGACCTCGCCAATCGGGGTACGACGCAACTGAACGAACGCCCCACGAGCTGCACGACGGTCTGTCACACTCGACCAGCAAGATCTTCAACAAGCATAAGATCTTCCGAAAGTGCCGAGGCGGAGAAGGGTACGGGGAAGCAACGATGGAACCGGTCATCATCGTCTTGATCATCCTGGTGGTGTTGGTCTTCATCGCCCTGATCAAGACGATCCAAGTCATCCCGCAGGCCAGTGCCGCCATCGTGGAGCGCTTCGGCCGCTACACGCGGACGCTCAACGCTGGCCTCAACATCGTGGTCCCGTTCATCGACACGATCCGCAACCGCATCGACCTGCGTGAACAGGTCGTCCCGTTCCCGCCGCAGCCGGTGATCACCCAGGACAACCTGGTCGTCAACATCGACACGGTCATCTACTACCAGGTGACCGACGCGCGGGCCGCGACGTACGAAGTGGCCAGCTACATCCAGGCAATTGAGCAGCTGACGGTCACCACCCTCCGCAACATCATCGGTGGCATGGACCTCGAACGCACCCTCACCTCCCGCGAGGAGATCAACGCGGCCCTGCGCGGCGTACTGGACGAGGCGACAGGCAAGTGGGGCATCCGAGTCAACCGCGTCGAGCTGAAGGCGATCGAACCGCCCACCTCCATCCAGGACTCGATGGAGAAGCAGATGCGCGCCGACCGAGACAAGCGCGCCGCGATCCTCACCGCCGAAGGTACGCGCCAGGCTGCCATCCTCACCGCCGAAGGTGAGAAGCAGTCCCAGATCCTGCGCGCCGAGGGTGAGGCCAAGGCCGCCGCCCTGCGCGCCGAGGGCGAGGCCCAGGCCGTCCGCACGGTCTTCGAGGCGATCCACGCCGGAGACGCCGACCAGAAGCTCCTCAGCTACCAGTACCTCCAGATGCTCCCGAAGATCGCCGAAGGCGACGCCAACAAGCTCTGGATCGTCCCCAGCGAAATCGGCGACGCCCTCAAGGGCCTCTCCGGCGCCATGGGCAACATGGGCCCGTTCGGCGGCGGTTCGAGCGACGGAGGCAACTCCGGCGGCTCAGGCGGCGGCAACGAACGCCGAGAGAAGCCGTCGATCGACTGACACGACAGCGGCCGTACGACAATGGGGCCCATCTCCCTCGGGAGGTGGGCCCCAGTCACATCAGCCGCCGGCTAGGCGGCGTCTCGTACCAGCCAGTCCGGCAGGGCGTCGAAGTCCTCGTGCCCCAGCGACAGCAGCATCGCGTTCGCAGGCGACGGCTCGAACGGCTGCCGCAGCAGCGGCATGCCCGCCTGCTCCGGAGTCCGGGCGGCCTTGCGGTGGTTGTCCTCGGCACACGAGGCCACGGTGTTCAGCCAGGAGTCCTGCCCACCCTGCGCCCGAGGCACCACGTGGTCCACGGTCGTCGCCCGCCTACCGCAGTACGCGCACCTGTGCCTGTCCCGCACCAGGACACCCCGCCTCGACCACGGAGCTTGTCTTCGGAAGGGCACCCGTACATAGCGGCACAGTCTGATCACCCGGGGCGCGGGTATGTCCACCGCGGCTCCGCGCATACGCAGTTCGGGGTGGGCCTGCTCGACGACGGCCTTGTCCTGGAGCACCAGAACGACGGCTCGATTCAATGTCACCGTCGACAGCGGCTCAAAGCTCGCGTTCAGCACCAGCGTGTCCCGCATCCAGCCCACCTCCTCCGCGCACCGGCCCACCCCTTGGCGGGCTGGATCAACTCTGGCCGGGCACGCCGAGATGGACAACGCAATAAAAACTGCCCGCCCCTGATCACTTCCATGACCAGAGGCGGGCAAACGTTCAATGAACGTCAGGCTTCAGCGGGATTCTCGTACTCACCGATCAGCTGGGCACGTGCCAGCGCGTGGAATCGCAGGTTGAAGCCCACATACGCGGGAGAAGCGTCCGAATCCGGACCCAGCTTCTCCTGATCCACGGCGTACACCGTGAACACATAGCGGTGCGGCCCGTCCCCGGGCGGCGGGGCGGCACCACCGAAGTCCTTCGACCCGTAGTCGTTGCGCGCCTGTACGGCACCCTCCGGCAGCCCCTCGAACTTGCCGCTGCCCGCACCCACCGGCAGCTCGGTCACCGAGGCCGGGATGTCGAACAGGACCCAGTGCCAGAACCCGCTCCCCGTAGGGGCGTCCGGGTCGTAGCAGGTCACGGCGAAACTCTTGGTCTCGGCCGGGAAACCCTCCCACCGCAGCTGCGGCGAGGTGTTGCCGGCCGCGTAGACCTGAGCGTCCTTGAGTGTCGAACCCGCCTCGACATCCTCACTCGTGACCGCGAAAGACGGCACTGGCGGATGGAAGTCATGGGGGAGCGGCCGCCTCTTGAGCTCGGTCACCTCGGTACCTCCTGATCGGTTCGTTCCGTGGGTGACGAGCCTAGAACCAGTTGCGCTTGCTGCCGACCTCCGACAGCCACTGGTTGAGGTACGCCGTCCAGTCCGTCGCGTGGAAGTCGTGCAGCCCCACCTGGAACGACCGGAACGTGTCGCTGCCCTCGCTGAACAGACCCGGCTTCTTGTCCATCTCCAGAATGACGTCCATCGTGTTCTCGTCCGCGACGAAGCTCAACTCGACCTGGTTCAGCCCCCGGTACTGCTGCGGCGGGAAGAACTCGATCTCCTGGTAGAACGGCAGCTTCTGCCGCGTACCCCGGATGTGCCCGCGCTCCAGGTCCGCGTTCTTGAACCGGAAGCCGAGCTGGATGAACGCGTCCAGGATCGCCTTCTGCGCCGGCAGCGGGTGCACGTTGACCGGGTCCAGGTCACCGGAGTCCACGGCACGCGCGATCGCCAGCTCCGTGGTCACCCCGATGTTCATCCCGCGCAGGGCCTGTCCGTCGATCATCGTGACCGGCGTCTCCCAGGGAATCTCCAGGCCGAACGGCACGGCGTGCACGGCACCGGCCTGAACCTCGAAGGCACCGCCCAGCTGCACCTTCGTGAACTGGACGTCCTGCTTGTACTCGGTGTCCTGGCCCTCGACCTCGACGCGGGCCTGCAGCCCGACCGACAGCCCCTGGATCTCCTGGTTGACGGACCCGCCCTGGATCCGCACCTCACCCTGAACGACGCCGCCCGGGACGACGTTGACCTCGGTCAGCACCGTCTCGACCGAAGCCCCGCCGGCCCCCAGGCTCGCGAGCAGCTTCTTGAACGCCATGTCTCTCCTCTTTACTTGCGCATGGACCCTTGATCCCTACAAACGCGATCCGGCCGTAACCGGTTCCGCGCCCACACCCTGGCAAGGCGAGCGGCCACTGACCACCCCACTCACGCAGACCGCTCTGCACTACGCTCGGACGCCATGATCGCGACCCCCGACCGTACGCCCCTCCACAGGGCGTTCTTCGACCGGCCCGTACTGGAAGTGGCCCCCGACCTCTTGGGCCGCATCCTCGTACGCACCACCCCCGATGGTCCGATCGCCCTGCGCCTCACAGAGGTCGAGGCCTACGACGGCCCGAACGACCCCGGCTCCCACGCCTATCGCGGCCGCACGCCCCGCAATGACGTGATGTTCGGTCCGCCCGGTCATGTGTACGTCTACTTCACCTACGGCATGTGGCACTGCATGAACCTGGTGTGCGGTCCGGAGGGCAGGGCGAGCGCGGTGCTGCTGCGGGCCGGCGAGGTCGTTGAGGGCGCCGAGCTGGCTCGTAAACGTCGACTCTCGGCCCGAAATGACAAAGAACTGGCCAAAGGGCCCGCCCGGCTGGCCACGGCCCTGGGCGTGGACCGAGCCCTGGACGGCACGGACGCGTGCGCGGTCGAGGGAGCCCCTCTCACGGTCCTGCCGGGCACCCCCGTACCCCGCGACCAGGTACGCAACGGCCCCCGCACCGGAGTGTCCGGCGACGGTGGAGTCCACCCGTGGCGCTACTGGATCGCCAACGACCCGACGGTGAGCCCTTATCGGGCCCATACACCCCGACGTCGCTCAACTTGACGCGTCCCTGGGGGGACCGTAACGTAGCCCGAGCCGCTTGAACCGGGTACGGCGTTTCGCCAGCAGCCGGAAGCGGCCACCCACTACCTACGACTTCCCCTCAGCGGGGGCGATTTCGGCATGCTCGCATGTCTGAATTCGAACCTGCGGAACTCGATTATGAGTTGGCGCGGGAATCGGCTAACGTAGTGAATGTCGAAAGGCCGACGGAGCGAAAGCCCAGAGCTCAAGACAATCCCGCCGACAGGGAATTCGGACCGGAAACGGTCTGATAGAGTCGGAAACGCAAGACCGAAGGGAAGCGCCCGGAGGAAAGCCCGAGAGGGTGAGTACAAAGGAAGCGTCCGTTCCTTGAGAACTCAACAGCGTGCCAAAAATCAACGCCAGATATGTTGATACCCCGTCCATCGGATTATTCCGGTGGCGAGGTTCCTTTGAAGAAAACACAGCGAGGACGCTGTGAACGGCCGGGCTTATTCCGCCTGGCTGTTCCGCTCTCGTGATGTGTGCACCGGATTACCGGTAAACATTCACGGAGAGTTTGATCCTGGCTCAGGACGAACGCTGGCGGCGTGCTTAACACATGCAAGTCGAACGATGAACCGCTTCGGTGGGGATTAGTGGCGAACGGGTGAGTAACACGTGGGCAATCTGCCCTGCACTCTGGGACAAGCCCTGGAAACGGGGTCTAATACCGGATAACACCGTCTCGGGCATCTGGGATGGTTGAAAGCTCCGGCGGTGCAGGATGAGCCCGCGGCCTATCAGCTTGTTGGTGAGGTAGTGGCTCACCAAGGCGACGACGGGTAGCCGGCCTGAGAGGGCGACCGGCCACACTGGGACTGAGACACGGCCCAGACTCCTACGGGAGGCAGCAGTGGGGAATATTGCACAATGGGCGAAAGCCTGATGCAGCGACGCCGCGTGAGGGATGACGGCCTTCGGGTTGTAAACCTCTTTCAGCAGGGAAGAAGCGCAAGTGACGGTACCTGCAGAAGAAGCGCCGGCTAACTACGTGCCAGCAGCCGCGGTAATACGTAGGGCGCAAGCGTTGTCCGGAATTATTGGGCGTAAAGAGCTCGTAGGCGGTCTGTCGCGTCGGATGTGAAAGCCCGGGGCTTAACCCCGGGTCTGCATTCGATACGGGCAGACTAGAGTGTGGTAGGGGAGATCGGAATTCCTGGTGTAGCGGTGAAATGCGCAGATATCAGGAGGAACACCGGTGGCGAAGGCGGATCTCTGGGCCATTACTGACGCTGAGGAGCGAAAGCGTGGGGAGCGAACAGGATTAGATACCCTGGTAGTCCACGCCGTAAACGGTGGGAACTAGGTGTTGGCGACATTCCACGTCGTCGGTGCCGCAGCTAACGCATTAAGTTCCCCGCCTGGGGAGTACGGCCGCAAGGCTAAAACTCAAAGGAATTGACGGGGGCCCGCACAAGCAGCGGAGCATGTGGCTTAATTCGACGCAACGCGAAGAACCTTACCAAGGCTTGACATACACCGGAAAGCATCAGAGATGGTGCCCCCCTTGTGGTCGGTGTACAGGTGGTGCATGGCTGTCGTCAGCTCGTGTCGTGAGATGTTGGGTTAAGTCCCGCAACGAGCGCAACCCTTGTTCTGTGTTGCCAGCATGTCCTTCGGGGTGATGGGGACTCACAGGAGACCGCCGGGGTCAACTCGGAGGAAGGTGGGGACGACGTCAAGTCATCATGCCCCTTATGTCTTGGGCTGCACACGTGCTACAATGGCAGGTACAATGAGCTGCGATGCCGTGAGGCGGAGCGAATCTCAAAAAGCCTGTCTCAGTTCGGATTGGGGTCTGCAACTCGACCCCATGAAGTCGGAGTTGCTAGTAATCGCAGATCAGCATTGCTGCGGTGAATACGTTCCCGGGCCTTGTACACACCGCCCGTCACGTCACGAAAGTCGGTAACACCCGAAGCCGGTGGCCCAACCCCCTTGCGGGGAGGGAGCTGTCGAAGGTGGGACTGGCGATTGGGACGAAGTCGTAACAAGGTAGCCGTACCGGAAGGTGCGGCTGGATCACCTCCTTTCTAAGGAGCACTTCTCACTCGGACTTGTCCGGGTCAGAGGCCACTACGCAGGCAAACGTTCTGCGGTGGTTGCTCATGGGTGGAACGTTGATTATTCGGTCTGGTTCACGGGTCGGAGGCTTGCGAGTACTGCCCTCTTCGGAGGGCGTGGAAAGCATGATCTTCGGGCGGGACCGGGCCGGGCACGCTGTTGGGTGTCTGAGGGTACGGCCGATGAGGCTGCCTTCAGTGCCGGCCCCAGTGCACTCGAACCTGCTGGTTCGGGGTGATGGGTGGTTGGTCGTTGTTTGAGAACTGCACAGTGGACGCGAGCATCTGTGGCCAAGTTTTTAAGGGCGCACGGTGGATGCCTTGGCACCAGGAACCGATGAAGGACGTGGGAGGCCACGATAGTCCCCGGGGAGTCGTCAACCAGGCTTTGATCCGGGGGTTTCCGAATGGGGAAACCCGGCAGTCGTCATGGGCTGTCACCCATACCTGAACACATAGGGTATGTGGAGGGAACGCGGGGAAGTGAAACATCTCAGTACCCGCAGGAAGAGAAAACAACCGTGATTCCGGGAGTAGTGGCGAGCGAAACCGGATGAGGCCAAACCGTATACGTGTGAGACCCGGCAGGGGTTGCGTGTGCGGGGTTGTGGGATCTCTCTTTCACAGTCTGCCGGCTGTGAGACGAGTCAGAAACCGTTGATGTAGGCGAAGGACATGCGAAAGGTCCGGCGTAGAGGGTAAGACCCCCGTAGTCGAAACATCAGCGGCTCGTTTGAGAGACACCCAAGTAGCACGGGGCCCGAGAAATCCCGTGTGAATCTGGCGGGACCACCCGTTAAGCCTAAATATTCCCTGGTGACCGATAGCGGATAGTACCGTGAGGGAATGGTGAAAAGTACCGCGGGAGCGGAGTGAAATAGTACCTGAAACCGTGTGCCTACAAGCCGTGGGAGCGTCGGACATCAAGCTTGCTTGATGTCTCGTGACTGCGTGCCTTTTGAAGAATGAGCCTGCGAGTTTGCGGTGTGTTGCGAGGTTAACCCGTGTGGGGAAGCCGTAGCGAAAGCGAGTCCGAACAGGGCGATACAGTAGCGCGCTCAAGACCCGAAGCGGAGTGATCTAGCCATGGGCAGGTTGAAGCGGAGGTAAGACTTCGTGGAGGACCGAACCCACCAGGGTTGAAAACCTGGGGGATGACCTGTGGTTAGGGGTGAAAGGCCAATCAAACTCCGTGATAGCTGGTTCTCCCCGAAATGCATTTAGGTGCAGCGTCGTGTGTTTCTTGCCGGAGGTAGAGCACTGGATAGGCGATGGGCCCTACCGGGTTACTGACCTTAGCCAAACTCCGAATGCCGGTAAGTGAGAGCGCGGCAGTGAGACTGTGGGGGATAAGCTCCATGGTCGAGAGGGAAACAGCCCAGAGCATCGACTAAGGCCCCTAAGCGTACGCTAAGTGGGAAAGGATGTGGAGTCGCAGAGACAACCAGGAGGTTGGCTTAGAAGCAGCCACCCTTGAAAGAGTGCGTAATAGCTCACTGGTCTAGTGATTCCGCGCCGACAATGTAGCGGGGCTCAAGCGTACCGCCGAAGTCGTGTCATTCCAGCATGAGGGCCAACGCCCGCTGGGATGGGTAGGGGAGCGTCGTGTGCCGGGTGAAGCCGCAGCGGAAGCTAGTGGTGGACGGTTCACGAGTGAGAATGCAGGCATGAGTAGCGATACACACGTGGGAAACGTGTGCGCCGATTGACTAAGGGTTCCTGGGTCAAGCTGATCTGCCCAGGGTAAGTCGGGACCTAAGGCGAGGCCGACAGGCGTAGTCGATGGATAACCGGTTGATATTCCGGTACCCGCTGCGAAGCGTCAAACATCGAGCCCATTAATGCTAAGGCCGTGAAGCCGCCCTGATCTCTTCGGAGTTGAGGGGAGTGGTGGAGCCGCCGGCCCAAGGTGGTAGTAGGTGAGTGATGGGGTGACGCAGGAAGGTAGTCCAGCCCGGGCGGTGGTTGTCCCGGGGTAAGGGTGTAGGACGTCAGGTAGGCAAATCCGCCTGGCACATAGTCTGAGACCTGATGCCGAGCCGATTGTGGTGAAGTGGATGATCCTATGCTGTCGAGAAAAGCCTCTAGCGAGTTTCATGGCGGCCCGTACCCTAAACCGACTCAGGTGGTCAGGTAGAGAATACCGAGGCGTTCGGGTGAACTATGGTTAAGGAACTCGGCAAAATGCCCCCGTAACTTCGGGAGAAGGGGGGCCATCACTGGTGAGGGGACTTGCTCTCCGAGCTGGGGGTGGCCGCAGAGACCAGCGAGAAGCGACTGTTTACTAAAAACACAGGTCCGTGCGAAGCCGTAAGGCGATGTATACGGACTGACGCCTGCCCGGTGCTGGAACGTTAAGGGGACCGGTTAGTCACTCTTCGGGGTGGCGAAGCTGAGAACTTAAGCGCCAGTAAACGGCGGTGGTAACTATAACCATCCTAAGGTAGCGAAATTCCTTGTCGGGTAAGTTCCGACCTGCACGAATGGCGTAACGACTTCTCGACTGTCTCAACCATAGGCCCGGTGAAATTGCACTACGAGTAAAGATGCTCGTTTCGCGCAGCAGGACGGAAAGACCCCGGGACCTTTACTACAGTTTGATATTGGTGTTCGGTTCGGCTTGTGTAGGATAGCTGGGAGACTTTGAAACGCGGACGCCAGTTCGCGGTGAGTCGTCGTTGAAATACCAGTCTGGTCGTGCTGGATGTCTAACCTGGGTCCGTGATCCGGATCAGGGACAGTGTCTGATGGGTAGTTTAACTGGGGCGGTTGCCTCCTAAAGAGTAACGGAGGCGCCCAAAGGTTCCCTCAGCCTGGTTGGCAATCAGGTGTTGAGTGTAAGTGCACAAGGGAGCTTGACTGTGAGACCGACGGGTCGAGCAGGGACGAAAGTCGGGACTAGTGATCCGGCGGTGGCTTGTGGAAGCGCCGTCGCTCAACGGATAAAAGGTACCCCGGGGATAACAGGCTGATCTTCCCCAAGAGTCCATATCGACGGGATGGTTTGGCACCTCGATGTCGGCTCGTCGCATCCTGGGGCTGGAGTCGGTCCCAAGGGTTGGGCTGTTCGCCCATTAAAGCGGTACGCGAGCTGGGTTTAGAACGTCGTGAGACAGTTCGGTCCCTATCCGCTGCGCGCGCAGGAATATTGAGAAGGGCTGTCCCTAGTACGAGAGGACCGGGACGGACGAACCTCTGGTGTGCCAGTTGTTCTGCCAAGGGCATGGCTGGTTGGCTACGTTCGGGAGGGATAACCGCTGAAAGCATCTAAGCGGGAAGCCTGCTTCGAGATGAGTATTCCCACCCCCCATGAGGGGTTAAGGCTCCCAGTAGACGACTGGGTTGATAGGCCAGATCTGGAAGCCCGGTAACGGGTGGAGGTGACTGGTACTAATAGGCCGAGGGCTTGTCCTCAGTTGCTCGCGTCCACTGTGTTAGTTCTGAGACAACGAACGGTTGTCGGCTAGAGCTTGAACCACACAACAGAAAAGTGTGCTTGTTCGCTCGAAACCATTAGGGTTTCGGTGGCCATAGCGTGAGGGAAACGCCCGGTTACATTCCGAACCCGGAAGCTAAGCCTTACAGCGCCGATGGTACTGCAGGGGGGACCCTGTGGGAGAGTAGGACGCCGCCGAACAATCTTTGGAGGACCCCTGGTCCCAGCGTTCACGCTGGGACCAGGGGTCCTTTTGTTTTTTGAGACAAAAACAGCCCGGAGCGCGTCGGCTAGCCGACTGCGCGAGAATGACTTGCGGTACCGAAGACAGGAGTCACCCATCATGTCCACCAACTCTCCCGACGAGCGCCCGGAGCGCGACCAGCGCCGCCGGGACAGTGGTGACCGCGGCGACCGTGGCGGGTACCGAAGTGGTCCGCGCCGCGACAGTGATCGCCGTGACAACGACCGTGGTGGTTCCGACCGTGGCGGCCGACCGACGGGTGGCTCGGGTGGCTACGGTCGCCGTGACGACCGGCCGGCAGCTCCCCGGCGTGACGACCGGGGCGATCGGCCCGGTGGCGGCGGCGGTTTCCGCCGGGACGACAACCGTGGCGGTGGCGACCGCGGCGGCTTTGCGCGTCGCGATGACCGACGCGACGGCGATCGTGGGGCTCGTCCCGCTTTCCGGCGTGACGAGCGTTCGGACCGGCCGGACCGGCCGGACCGCTCGGATCGTCCGGCGGGACCCCGTCGTGACGACCGAGGAGACCGTGGCGGTTTCCGTCGGGACGACAACCGTGGCGGTGGCGACCGCGGTGGCTTCGTTCGGCGCGATGACCGCCGTGACGACCGCGGTGAAGGCGACCGTGGTGGGTTCCGAGGTCGGAGCGACGACCGTCGGGATGACCGCGGTGGCCGTCCTGCCGGTGGTGGGTTCCGTCGCGACGACAACCGCGGCGACAACCGTGGCGACCGTGGTGCCCGTCCCGCGGGCGGCGGTTACCGCCGGGACGACGACCGAGGTGGTCGCCCCGCCGGTGGTGGCGGCTTCCGCGGGCGTGACGACCGCAGGGACGACCGGCGTGATGGTGACCGTGGTGGTTTCCGTCGGGACGACACCCGTGGCCGGGACGACAACCGCGGTGAGCGCGGTGGCTTTGTCCGTCGGGACGATCGTCAGGATGACCGTGGTGGTCGTCCTGCCGGTGGTGGCGGCTTCCGTCGGGACGACAACCGCGGTGACCGCGACAACCGTGGTGCCCGTCCTGCCGGCGGCGGTTACCGGCGTGACGACGACCGAGGTGGCCGTCCTGCCGGCGGTGGAGGTGGTGGCGGCTTCCGTGGACGTGACGACCGGGGCGACCGTGGTGGCTTCCGGCGTGATGACGACCGCCGTGATGGTGACCGTGGTGGTTTCCGTCGGGACGACACTCGTGGCCGGGACGACAACCGTGGTGAGCGCGGCGGGTTTGTCCGTCGGGACGACGATCGCGGTGGGTTCCGTGGCCGCAGCGACGACCGTCGGGATGACCGCGGTGGTCGTCCTGCCGGCGGTGGCTTCCGTGGGCGCGACGACCGTGGGGGTCGGCCCGCCGGCGGCGGCGGTTTCCGGGGACGTGACGATCGCCGGGGCAATGACCGGCGTGACGACAGCCGCGGTGGTGGGCGGTTCCGTGACGAGCGGGACCGGGACCGGGAGCCGATCAAGCGGCTGCCGATCCCCGAGGACGTCACGGGCGACGAGATCGACAAGGACGTACGGCAGGAACTGCAGAGTCTGCCGAAGGGGCTTGCCGAGGATGTCGCCAAGAACCTGGTGATGGTCGCCCGGCTCATAGACGAGGACCCCGAGGGCGCGTACGGCTACTCCAAGGTGGCCTTGCGGCTGGCGTCGCGTGTCGCCGCCGTACGCGAGGCTGCTGGGTTCGCGGCGTACGCGAACCAGAAGTACAGCGAGGCGCTCGCGGAGTTCCGGGCCGCGCGGCGTATGACCGGCAACGTGGAGCTGTGGCCCGTCATGGCGGACTGTGAGCGTGGGCTCGGGCGGCCCGAGAAGGCGCTGGACATGGCCGGGGCGCCCGAGGTGCACAAGCTCGACAAGGCCGGCCAGGTGGAGATGCGGCTCGTCGCGGCCGGTGCCCGGCGTGACATGGACCAGATCGACGCGGCCATCGTGACGCTGCAGAGCCCCGAGCTCGCCTCCAACTCCGTACAGCCGTGGACCGCGCGGCTGCGGTACGCGTACGCCGACGCCCTGCTTGCCGCCGGGCGTGAGGGTGAGGCGCGGGAGTGGTTCGCCAAGGCCATCGAGGCCGACAAGGACGGCAGCACGGACGCATCCGACCGGCTCGCGGAGCTGGACGGCGTGGAGTTCGTCGACGCTCTCGTCGAGGAGGGCGACAGCGACCGTGACGCCCAGCCTCAGGACGCCTCCGTCGAAGACGAGGATGAGGATGAGGACGGGCCTGAAGACGGGCCTGAAGACGCTGCCTTGGACGAGGTCGTCGACGTCGACGTCGAGAGCGACGACAAGGGCTGACGTCAGTCAGTGAACAGGGGCGGGATCCCATGCCGGGATTCCGCCCCTTTCCTGTTTCCGCCTTGCCTCGGCGCTCTGCTCAGAGTTCCAGCGCCCGCAGCACCAGGCCCGACGCCGGCTTGGGGCCGAACGACGTCGACTTGCGGGGCATGGTGACGCCCTGGCGGGCCAGTTCGCGGACGACCTCCTCGCGGACCGGGTGCATCAGGACGGCCGTACCGCCGTCGCGTTCCGCCTTCTCGACCGTGGCCTCCGTGTCGTGGATGTAGGCGATATGGGCCGGGGAGTCCTCGGGGATGCGCCAGACGTGGTCGAGGAGCGTTGCGTGCAGGACCGTCGCGTCCAGGGTGCGCCAGGCGGCCGGGTGGTCGGCGGGGATCGTGCGGGCGAGGAGGTCCGGGGCGGGGCGGTCGACGAGGTGGAAGGCGCCGTCGCCGGCGAGGAGGAAGGCGTTGCCCGCGCAGGCCGCGTCGGCGAGCGTCTCCAGGGCCTGTGGCAGGGGCGTTTCGAGGCGGCGTATGCGGAAGAGGCCGTCGAGGGCCGTCAGCGCGTCGGTGACCGGGAGGCCGTGCAGGAGTCGGTGGATCGCACGCACGCGCAGGGGGTAGCGGACCGTGTCCACCAGGAGGACCAGGCCGTAGTCCCAGGGACTGGGGGAGGCGTGCTCCGCGCGTAGACGCAGATACGTCGCCCAGCGGTGGTGGCCGTCGGCGATGAGGGCCTGGTGGTGGGCCAGGTCCGACTGGATCTTTTTGAGGTCGGTGGGGTCGGTGACCGACCACAGGCGGTGGCTGAAGCCGTCCTCCGTGGTCGTCGAGAGCAGGGGGGCGCTTTCGGCGGTGCGCTCGATGACCGTGGCGGTCGTGGAGCCTTCGCCGCGGTAGGTGAGGAGCAGGGGCTCCAGGTTCGCGCGCGTGGCGCGCATCAGGGCCGCGCGGTCCGCCACGACATGCGGCATGACGTCCTCGTGGGGCAGGACCACCTGCTCCGACGGTTCGGACACGCGCAGGGCGCCGATGATGCCGCGTTGCAGCATGCCGTTGCCGTCGCGTTGCTCGTAGACGTACAGGCCCGGCTCGGAATCGGTGGTCAGGACTCCCTCGGCCAGCCAGCGGTGCAGGGTCTCGGCGGCCTGTTCGTTGCGGGCGTCGGAGGTGATGGCCTGCGGGAGGATCAGGCGGACGATGTTGTGCGGGTCGGCGGACTGGAGCTGGTACACGCCGTCGGGGCGTACGACGACGTCGTACGGCGGAGATGTCACGGAGGCGAGGCTGCCGACCCGGTCGGGGTCGTAGCGCAGGCCTCGGAACGGGGTGAGTTCCAGGCCTCGGTGCGCCTTCGCTTCCGAGTGACCTGCTGAGTTCATCCCGGCATCGTACGTGTGTCAGTGGCATGAGCGATGATCGGTGAAAGGGATCGAGCGAGGAGCGATGTGGAATGAGCCAGAGCGTCAGGACAAGGCCCGAGGGCAGTGGTCGGGCCCTGAGCGAGGCGTATGACACGGCACTGCTCGACCTGGACGGGGTGGTGTACGCGGGTGGGAACGCGATCGTGCACGCGGTCGATTCGCTCGCCACGGCCCGCGCGGGCGGGATGCATCTCGCGTACGTGACCAACAACGCGCTGCGGACGCCCGACGCCGTGGCGAACCACCTCACCGAGCTGGGGATTCCGACCGGAGCGTCCGACGTCATCACCTCCGCGCAGGCTGCCGCCAGGCTCATCGCCGAGCAGGTGCCCGCGGGCGCGCGCGTGCTGGTGATCGGCGGGGAGGGGCTGCGGGTCGCCCTGCGGGAGCGCGGGCTCGAACCCGTCGAGTCGGCCGATGACGATCCGGCGGCGGTCGTGCAGGGGTTCGGCGGGCCCGACCTGCCGTGGGGGCGTTTCGCGGAGGCCTGTTACGCCATCGCGCGCGGGGTGCCGTGGTTCGCGTCCAACACCGATCTGACGATTCCGAGCGCGCGCGGGATCGCGCCCGGCAACGGCGCGGCGGTGGAGGTCGTCCGGATAGCCACCGGAGCCGAGCCGCAGGTGGCGGGCAAGCCGCTACCGCCGATGCACCGGGAGACGATCCTGCGGACCGGGGCGAAGCGGCCGCTGGTGGTCGGAGACCGGCTGGACACGGACATCGAGGGCGCGTTCAACGGCGAGGTCGACTCGCTGCTCGTCCTCACCGGAGTGACCGACGGCGCCCAGCTCCTCGCCGCGCCCCCGCAGCACCGGCCGACCTATGTCGACGCCGATCTGCGCGGAATGCTCACGGGGCAGCCGGAGGTCACCGGGCACGGGGACGGCTTCCGGTGCGGTGGCTGGACGGCGACAGCCGGTGTTGAGCGGCTTGAACTGGACGGTGAGGGTGAGGCGTTGGACGGGCTGCGCGCCCTGTGCGCGGCGGCCTGGACGGCGGCCGGGGACGGCTCCTGCGAGCTGGACGGGGGGAAGGCGCTGGCGCGGCTGGGGCTCTGAGGCGACGCGCGCGTGTTGGAAGGCGGCACCCGTACCGGGCGGTGAACCTGTGAACCCGTATCCACCCATGACACGGGATCGAGACAAAATGGGAGGGTAGGCTAACCTAACTCCGTGTTGGTTGACAGTCCTCCCGAGCAGCGCGCGGAGACCGCCCCCGCGCCCCCAACCCGTCGGGCGATACGTGCCTTTGGGCTCCTCGCCTCCGTCGGGATCCTGATGCTCGTCGCCCTGGCGAGCATCGCGATCGGCGCGAAGGCGCTGTCCATGGACCAGGTCTGGCACGGCCTGTTTCAGGACACGGGGACCTACGGCGATGTCGTCGTCGGTGAGCGGCTGTCCCGTACCGCCCTCGGGCTGCTGGCAGGCGCCGCGCTCGGTCTGTCCGGGGCCGTCCTCCAGGCGCTCACGCGTAATCCGCTGGCCGATCCCGGGCTGCTCGGCATCAACGCCGGCGCGTCCGCCGCGGTCGTCACCGCCATCACCTTCTTCGGCGTCACCACGCTGAGCGGCTATGTCTGGTTCGCCTTCGTCGGCGCGGCCGCGGTCGGTGCGCTGGTCTGGTTCCTCGGCGGGAGCCGGGGTGCCACACCGGTCCGGCTCGCGCTCGCCGGCACCGCGATCAGTGCCGCGCTGTACGGCTATCTCCAGGCCGTGATGATCATGGATGACGCGGCGCTCGGCAAGATGCGCTTCTGGACGGTCGGTTCACTGGCCTCGGCGACCGACTCGACCATCAAGCAGGTGCTCCCGTTCCTCGCGGTCGGCACCGTCCTTGCGCTCGCCCTCGCCCGGCCGCTCAACGCGATGGCCATGGGCGACGACACCGCCAAGGCCCTCGGCGCCCACCTGAACCGCACCCGGGCGCTGTCCATGCTCGCCGCGACCGTGCTGTGCGGCGCCGCGACCGCCGCCTGCGGGCCGATCGTGTTCGTCGGCCTGATGGTCCCGCACGTCGTACGGTCCTTCACCGGGCCCGACCTGCGCTGGATCCTGCCGTACGCGACGATCCTGTCGCCCGTGCTGCTGCTCGGCGCCGACGTCATCGGACGGATCGTCGCCCGGCCCTCGGAGCTCCAGGTCGGCATCGTCACCGCGATCATCGGCGGCCCGGTCTTCATCTTTCTCGTAAGACGGCGTAGGACGGCCCAGCTGTGAACACCGACCGGACCCACCGTGCCAACCGCGCCCTACGGACCCCGGGCGGACTCTCCGTCCGGCTGGACGTCCGTGCCTTCACCGTCGTCGCCCTGCTGGTGCTCGCCGCACTGACCGCGAGCGTCGTGCTGATCGGCACCGGGGACTTCCCGATCCCGGCCGCCGACGTGCTGAAGACGCTGGTCGGGAACGGCGACGCGGGCCAGGAGTTCATCGTCAACGAACTGCGGCTGCCGCGGGTCCTGGTCGGGCTGCTGGTCGGCGCCTCCCTCGGACTCGGCGGCGCGCTGTTCCAGTCCGTCTCCCGCAATCCGCTGGGCAGCCCGGACGTGCTCGGCCTCGGACAGGGCGCCACCGCCGGGGCGCTCGTGGTGATCGTGCTGTTCTCCGGGGACGCGGAGGCGGTCACCGTCGGAGCCCTCGTGGGCGGTCTGGCGACCGGGCTCGCCATCTATCTGCTCGCCTGGAAGCAGGGCGTGCACGGCTATCGACTGGTTCTGGTCGGTATCGGCGTCTCCGCGATCGTCACGGCGGTCAACGGCTATCTGCTCACCAAGGCCGACCTCGTCGACGCGGCCCGCGCGGTCGTGTGGATGACCGGCTCGCTGAGCGGCCGCGACTGGGATCAGGTCTGGCCGCTGCTCCTGCTGTGCTGCGTCCTGGTCCCGCTCGTCCTCGTGAACGCGCGCGGGCTGCGGATGATGGAGATGGGCGACGACGTCTCGTACGCCCTCGGGGTGCGCGTCGAGCGCGTACGGCTGCTGCTGTTGGGGTCCGCCGTGCTGCTCACCGCGGCCGCCACCGCCGCCGCCGGACCCGTCAGCTTCGTGGCGCTCACCGCGCCGCAGCTCGCCCGGCGCCTGACCCGCTCACCCGGACCGAACCTGCTGCCCTCCCTGTGCATGGGGGCCGCGCTGCTGGTCACCGCCGACTGGATCTCGCAGTGGGTGTTCGGCGCCGACCAACTGCCCGTCGGCGTGGTCACCGGAGTGCTCGGCGGCGTCTATCTGCTGTGGCTGCTGGTCACCGAGCGAAAGGCGGGCCGGATATGAGCGCCGAGAACGGAAACGGGCCCACGACACGCGGCTCAGCGAACGAGAACACCCAAAGGAGCACAGTGAACCGCCTGTCCGCCGAGAACGTCACCCTCGCCTACGACCAGCGCGTCATCGCCGAACAGCTGTCGGTGGAGATACCCGACAACTCCTTCACGGTCATCGTCGGCCCCAACGCGTGCGGCAAGTCCACGCTGCTGCGCGCCCTGTCGCGGATGCTGAAGCCGAACGTGGGCCGGGTGCTGCTCGACGGGCAGGTCATCCAGTCGATGCCCGCGAAGAAGGTCGCCCGCACGCTCGGCCTGCTGCCGCAGTCGTCCATCGCGCCCGACGGGATCACCGTCGCCGACCTCGTCGGCCGCGGCCGCTATCCGCACCAGGGAATCCTGCGCCAGTGGTCGTCCGAGGACGAGCGGGTCGTGCAGGAGTCGATGGCCCAGACCGGAGTCGCCGAGCTCGCCGATCGCTATGTCGACGAACTGTCCGGCGGCCAGCGCCAGCGCGTGTGGATCGCGATGGCCCTCGCCCAGCAGACACCGCTGCTCCTGCTCGACGAGCCGACCACCTACCTCGACATACAGCACCAGATCGACGTCCTCGACCTCTGCGCCGAGCTGCACGAGGAGCAGGGGCGCACCCTGGTCGCCGTACTCCACGACCTCAATCACGCCGCCCGGTACGCCACCCACCTCATCGCCCTGCGCGACGGCGCGATCATCGCCGAGGGCGCGCCGAACGACATCGTCACCGCCGAACTGGTCGAGGACGTCTTCGGGCTGCGCTGCCAGGTCATCGACGACCCGGAGACGGGGACGCCGCTGGTGGTCCCGGCCGCGCGCAAGGCACGTACGACAGCGAAGGTCGCCGCTACAGAAGCTTCCTGAGCTGGAAGAGGTCGCGCAGGCCCGCCTCCAGCTTGATCCGGCCCGAGCCCCACGCCTTCGCGAAGTTCAGTTCGCCGTCGACCAGGGCCACCAGGTCGTCGCCGGCCATCGTCAGCCTGATCTGGGCCTTCTCGGGCGGTGGGCCCTGCAGGGTTTCGTGCACCACGATCCGGCCGCCGGTCATGCGGCCCACGAACGTCACGTCCAGGTCGGTGATACGGCAGCTGACCGAGCGGTCCAGGGCCGCCGCCGTGCGGACGTCCCCTTCAGCGCGCTGCATGTTGTCCGAGAGCTTGTCGAGTGCGCTGCGGCACTCCTCAATCGTCGCCATCTCGATCGACGCTACCCCAACGCTTCGGGGTAGCGTCGGGGCATGAGCGACTCATTGCCGGAGGCGGAGGCAGCGATTCCGGAAGCGGCGATTCCGGAGGAAGCCATGGAGGCCGAGCCCACGGTTCGGCTCTCGGCCGCGCCCGAGTACGACCCCGCCGCCCCCGCCCCGCTGAACGTGCACCGCACCGCGACCGGCAACGCCGACGTCGACGCGCAGCTGGAGCGCCTCGGCGATGCCGACCACCTCGCCACGGACGGACACGTCGAGGTGTACGAGGATGTACACCGGGGGCTGCGCGACGCGCTCACCGCGCTCGACGCCCGCCCGGGACCTCCGGCGCCCCCTTCGACGTATGGCAATAGGAGCTGAACCGAACGTGGCAGGAGTGGCACGCCGCCGTCTCGACGCCGAGCTGGTCCGCCGGAAGCTCGCGCGGTCGCGGGAGCACGCCAGTCAGCTGATCGCCGCCGGGCGGGTCAGCGTCGGCAAGACCGTCGCGACCAAGCCCGCCACGCAGGTGGAGACCGCCGCGGCGATCGTGGTCCAGGTCGACGACGGCGACCCCGAGTACGTGTCGCGGGGCGGGCACAAGCTGGCGGGCGCGCTGGAGGTCTTCGTGCCGCAAGGGCTCGTCGTCGAGGGGCGGCGGGCGCTGGACGCGGGTGCTTCGACCGGCGGATTCACCGATGTACTGCTGCGGGCGGGGGCCGCGCAGGTCGTCGCCGTCGACGTCGGATACGGGCAACTCGCCTGGTCTCTCCAAAGCGATGAACGCGTCACCGTCAAGGACCGTACGAACGTACGCGAGTTGACGCTTGAAGCGATCGATGGGGAGCCTGTGGATCTAGTCGTGGGGGATCTGTCCTTCATCCCGCTCGGGCTGGTGCTGCCCGCCCTGGTGCGGTGCGTGAAGCCGGACGCCGATCTGGTGATGATGGTCAAGCCGCAGTTCGAGGTGGGGAAGGAGCGGTTGGGCAGCGGGGGCGTCGTGCGCAGTCCCGAGCTGCGGGCCGACGCCGTACGGGGTGTCGCCCGGCGGGCCGCCGAACTCGGGCTCGGGGTGAACGGGGTCACCGCCAGTCCGTTGCCCGGGCCCTCCGGGAATGTCGAGTACTTTCTGTGGATGCGGGCCGGCGCACCCGAGTTGGATCCGGCCGACGTTGACCGTGCAGTGGCGGAGGGGCCGCGTTGACACAGAACCGAGCTCGTACTGTTTTCCTGCTGGCCCACACCGGGCGGCCTGCGGCCATTCGCAGCGCCGAACTCGTGGTGAAGGGGCTGCTGAAGTCCGGCATCGGTGTGCGTGTGCTGGAGGCCGAGGCCGCGGATCTGCCGCTGCCCGAGAGCGTGGAGCTGGTCAAGGAGGCCACTCCGCAGTGTCTCGACGGGTGTGAGCTGCTCATCGTCCTTGGCGGTGACGGGACGCTGCTTCGGGGCGCCGAGTTCGCCCGTGCGTCCGGGGTGCCGATGCTGGGCGTCAACCTCGGGCGGGTCGGGTTCCTTGCCGAGGCCGAGCGGGATGATCTCGACAAGGTCGTCGACCGGGTGGTGACGAAGGCGTACGAGGTCGAGGAGCGGATGACCGTCGATGTCGTCGTGCATCGCAACGGGGACATCGTGCATACCGACTGGGCGCTGAACGAGGCGGCCGTGCAGAAGGCCGGCGCCGAGAAGCTGCTTGAGGTCGTGCTGGAGATCGATGGGCGGCCGGTTACCGGGTTCGGGTGTGACGGGATCGTGCTGTCCACGCCCACCGGGTCGACCGCGTACGCGTTTTCCGCCGGGGGGCCTGTGGTGTGGCCCGAGGTGGAGGCGTTGCTGATGGTGCCGATCAGTGCGCATGCGTTGTTCGCGAAGCCATTGGTCACTTCGCCGAACTCTGTGCTTGCCGTTGAGGTTCTGCCTCATATTCCGCCCGGGGTTTTGTGGTGTGACGGGCGGCGGACTGTGGAGTTGCCGCCGGGGGCTCGGGTCGAGGTTCGGCGGGGGGCTGTGCCTGTGCGGTTGGCTCGGCTGCATCATGCTTCGTTCACCGACCGGTTGGTCGCGAAGTTCGCGTTGCCGGTTTCCGGGTGGCGGGGGGCGCCTCACTAGCCGGCTGTGGGGGGCTGGGGAGCTTCGGCGAGTGCGGGTATTTCGTGGCTTGTCGCGCAGTTCCCCGCGCCCCTTCAGGTGGGTCCACTCCCCTGGGTGACAGGGTGCCTCGCACTTGGCTGCCCTTACCTCGTAAGGTCTTCACCGTGCTGGAAGAGATGCGGATACGGTCGCTCGGGGTCATCGACGACGCAGTCGTCGAGCTGTCGCCCGGGTTCACCGCTGTCACGGGTGAGACGGGTGCGGGCAAGACCATGGTGGTCACCAGCCTGGGGCTGCTGCTCGGTGGGCGGGCGGACCCGGCGCTCGTGCGGATCGGGGCCAAGAACGCGGTCGTGGAGGGGCGGATCGCCGTGCCCGCGGGCGCTTCCGCCATCGTGCGGGCCGAGGAGGCCGGGGCGGAGCTCGACGAGGGTACGTTGCTCATCAGCCGTACCGTTTCCGCCGAGGGGCGGTCCCGGGCGCATCTGGGCGGGCGGTCCGTGCCGGTGGGGCTGCTTGCCGAGCTGGCCGACGAACTCGTCGCCGTGCACGGGCAGACCGACCAGCAGGGGTTGCTGAAGCTGTCCCGGCAGCGGCAGGCGCTCGACCGGTACGCGGGGGACGCCGTCGCGGGGGCGCTCGCCAAGTACGCGGAGGCCTACCGGCGGCTGCGGGCGATCTCCAACGAGCTCGACGAGATCACCACACGCGCGCGTGAGCGGGCCCAGGAAGCCGACATGCTGCGGTACGGGCTCGACGAGGTCGCCGGCGTAGAGCCGCGGGCCGGTGAGGACGTGGAACTGGCCGAGGAGGCCGAGCGGCTCGGGCACGCGGAGGCGCTGGCGTCCGCCGCCACGGTCGCGCACGCCGCCCTCGCGGGCAACCCCGAGGACCCGGAGGGCGTCGACGCCGCGAT
Source organism: Streptomyces sp. JLBG701 (assembly GCF_058544905.1). NCBI lineage: Bacteria > Bacillati > Actinomycetota > Actinomycetes > Kitasatosporales > Streptomycetaceae > Streptomyces > Streptomyces sp. JLBG701. The sequence goes on along the minus strand of NZ_CM178588.1, from coordinate 2,661,637 downwards.
GCTCGTCGCGGGGGCCCAGCGGGCGCTGGAGGCCGTACGGTCGCACGACCCGGCGCTGGCCGCGCTCGCCGACCGGATCGGCGAGATCGGGATCCTGCTGGGAGATGTGGCCGGGGAACTGGCGGGGTACGCCGACGACCTGGACGCCGATCCGCTGCGGCTGGCCGCCGTCGAGGAACGCCGGGCCGCGCTCAACGCGCTGACGCGGAAGTACGGCCAGGACATCGACTCGGTGATTGCCTGGGCCGAGCAGGGGGCTTCGCGGCTCACCGAACTCGACGGTGACGACGAGCGGATCGGCGAGCTGACCGCTGAGCGGGACGGGCTGCGGGGCGAACTGAGCGGGCTGGCACAGGCGTTGACGGACGCGCGCGTGGAGGCCGCCGCGCGGTTCGCCGCCGCCGTGACCGCCGAGCTCGCCTCGCTCGCCATGCCGCACGCGCGCGTGTCGTTCGAGATCCGGCAGACCGAGGACCCGGAGGGCGTCGAGGTCGGCGGGCGTACGGTCGCGTATGGGCCGTCGGGCGTCGACGAGGTCGAACTGCTGCTGGCGCCGCACCCCGGTGCTCCGCCGCGGCCCATCGCCAAGGGCGCGTCCGGTGGTGAGCTGTCGCGCGTGATGCTCGCGGTCGAGGTCGTGTTCGCGGGGACCGATCCCGTGCCGACCTATCTCTTCGACGAGGTCGACGCCGGCGTCGGCGGCAAGGCCGCGGTCGAGATCGGGCGGCGGCTGGCGCGGCTCGCCAAGACCGCGCAGGTCGTTGTCGTTACGCATCTGCCGCAGGTGGCGGCCTTTGCCGACCGGCAGTTGCTGGTCGAGAAGACCAACGACGGCTCTGTGACCCGGTCCGGCGTGAAGGTCCTCGAAGGGGAGGAGCGGATCCGGGAGTTGTCCCGGATGCTCGCCGGGCAGGAGGACTCGGAGACGGCGCGGGCGCATGCGGAGGAGTTGCTGGCGACGGCTCGGGCCGATGGGTAGGACCAGCTCGTTCGGGCTCGCCACTGCCGTCACCCGGGTTGGAATGGCCGTTCTGCGAGCCAAGGCGCCGGGTGGACGTGAGCTCTGGGAGCGCGAGAACCACGCCGGGCGGACCGTCGAGTTGTACGCCGGGCCCGCTGCTGCTGCGGGCGCCTCGCTTGGCGTCTCGCGGGTTCATGGATGTGCCGGGTTCGCCGTTCTCGCCGCCGGCGCCTGCGGTGCCTACGACGATGTCGTCGGGGCGGGTGATCCGCGCAGTGGGTTTCGGGCGCATCTCTCGGCGCTCAAGGGTGGTGAAGTCTCCAGCGGGGCCGTCAAGTTGTTCGGTGTCTCGGCTGCTGGGCTGGTCGCGGGGGCGTTGCTCAAGGAGCGGGTCGTCGACAAGGTGCTCGCGGGGGTTGTCATCGCCGGGGCCGCGCACTTCGTCAACCTTGTGGATGTGCGGCCGGGGAGGGCCGTGGGGGCGGTGCTGGCGCTCGGGGCTCCCGGGCTGCTGCGGGGCGGGGTCGCGGGGGAGTTGTCCGCCGCCGCGATGGGCGCCGCGGCGGCCGTGCTGCCCGACGACGCCGGTGCGCGGGCGATGATCGGCGACACCGGGGCGCACGCCCTGGGCGCGGCTCTGGGGGCCGCCATCGTCGCGGGGAACGGACGGGTGGGGCTGGTCGCCCACGCGGCCGCGCTCGTCGCCGCGACGGTGTACGGCGACAAGGTGAGCCAGGTGGCCCGGTCGTCGTTCGCGGCACGCTGACGGCACCCCATCGCCGCGCGCCCCGAAGTGCGCTCCGCCGTACGCCCGTTCGCCTCGACGCGTATGCGAGCCGCCCCGTCTCTTCACTCATGTGAGTGACCCTCGCGGCCGTGTTGCCCAGGTCCTTCACCTCGGCGTTGCCGGAACACCCGTACGGCCTGGCATCCTTGGAGCAGTACGCGTAGGGAAGTCGCGCGGTACACCCCTCCGCCCGATCCTTCTGTACGTTTCTTCGTGACCGCCCGACCCGAACCAGGAGCCCCGGCCACGTGAGCAGCCACTCACCGCACGGCCAGTCGCCGCTGCGCACCGTGCAGGTGCTCGGCGGAGGCAACGCCGGCAGCAGCGCACATGTGCGTTCGCTGACCTCCGGGCTTGTCGCACGGGGCGTGCGGGTCACGGTCTGCGCCCCTGCCGATGCCGATCGCGCCTACGACTTCACCGGGGCCGGCGCCGAGCACGTCCATGTGCCGCGCAGCAGCGACCCGGCCTCCGTGACCGCGCTGCGGGCGGCCTGCGCGGACGCCGACCTCGTGCACGCGCACGGGCTGCACGCGTCCTTCCGGGCCGTCCTCGCGCTCAGCGGGCGGCGCACCCCGCTGGTCGTCACGTGGCACAACCGCGCGCACGCCGAAGGGGCGCGGGCCCATCTGCTGCGACTGCTGGAGCGGCGGGTGGTGAAGGCCGCCACCGTCGTGCTCGGTACGACGTCCGACCTCGTGGACCGGGCGCGCGGTACGGGCGCCCGGGACGCGCGGCTCGCCGCCGTCTCGTTGCCGGGGCAGCGCAAGAGCGTCGACCACGAGGATCCCGACAAGCTGCGTCCCAAGGTACGGGCCGAACTCGGTGCCACCGACCGCCCGTTGCTCATGGCCATCGGCTCGCTCGACCCTCATCGCGGCTACGACACGCTGCTGGACGCCACGCGCGCGTGGCGCGGCCTCGATCCCGTGCCCCTGCTCGTGATCGCGGGGGAGGGCCCGTTGCGCCCCGTTCTCCAGGAGCGGATCGAGAGCGAAGGGCTGCCGGTCCGGCTCATCGGGCGGCGTGACGACGTGGGCGAGCTGCTCGCCGCCGCCGACATCGCGCTGCTGACGAGCAGTTGGGAGTCCCGCTCGGTGTTCGCGCAGGAAGCCCTCCACGCGTGCGTGCCGCTCGTCGCGACCGCCGTCGGCGGCATCCCCGAGCTCGTCGGCGACGCGGCCGAACTCGTCCCGTACGGGGACGCGGAGGCCCTCGCCGACACCGTCGGGGCGCTTCTCGCCGACCCCGAACGCCGGGACCTGCTGCGGGACAAGGGCGTCCGGCAGGCGGCCACCTGGCCGACCGAGGACGAGACCATCGCCCAAGTCCTCAGCGTCTACGACGAGTTGACGCAGCCCCGGCCGTTGCCGTAGCCCGCCTCACGGCACGAGTCTCCTCGCCCGCAGCGCCAGGCTCAACGCCAGGACCGTCTGCGGGTCGTCCAGGTCGGTGCCCAGCAACTCGCCGATGCGGGCGAGGCGGTTGTAGAGGGTCTGCCGGTTGAGGTGCAGCTCGCGTGCCGTCTCGGCCTTGCGCCCGGCGTGCGCCAAGTAGGTCTCCAGCGTGGGCACCAGCGGGGGCTTGGAGCGGTGGTCGTGGTCCCGGAGCGGGCCGATGGCGCGGTCCACGAAGGCCGCGAGGTCCGGGTGGTCGCGCAGCCGCCACAACAGCAGGTCGATGTCGAGGCGCCGGGCGTCGTACCAGGGGAGGTCGGTCAGGCCCTGTGCCGCCGTCGCCGTCTCCGCCGCGTGTCTGAGGCCCGCCGAAGCGGCCGCCCAGCCGCCGGCCACGCCGACCACCACGACGGGGGCCTGGGCGCCGGGCCGTTGCATCCCGGCCCGCTCCACACCCGCCCGCAGTGCCGCCGCCACACGGTCCGCGACCGCCGACCGCTCCGACTCCGAACGCAGGCCGAGCAGCAGAGGGACGCGGCCCTCGACCGGTCGTACGCCCAACAGGACCGGCACCCCCACCGCGGCCAGCTCCTCCGCCACCGCGCGTGCCAGTACAGCCCAGCCGCCGCCGGGGGAGAGCGTGTCGCTCAGCCGCATGACCACCGGCAGCAGGGGGCTGTCGCCCGGCTTGAAGCCCAGGACGCGCGCCTGCGCGGGCGCGTCCTCCGCCGCGATACGGCCCTCGGCGAGGTCGGTGAGGAAGTCGCCGCGCCCCCGTGCCGCCAGCTCCTCCTCCTGCCGCGCCTGCATCAGCACGACGGCCAGGATGCCCGCGGCCCGCTCGGCGGCGATCCGGTGCACCGGTGCGAGGGGCGCGCGCACCGGGAGCAGGACGAGACGCGCGCGCACCGAACCCGTCCCGGGACCGCCCCCCGGCACGTCCACCAGCACCGAACCGGCAGGCGGCGGCGCGTCCTTGTGCTGGCCGCGCAGCCCCTCCCACACCTGGAGCGGATCCGCGCCCTCGGGACCGGCCCCGGCGGCGTACAGGAGCTGGCCGTCCGTCGTCTCCAGGAAGATGGGGTTGCCGCTGAAGTCGGCCAGGATGCCGAGGACCTGGGGGATTCCGCCGCCGCCGAGCAGGGCCTCCGTACATCGGCGGTGCACTTCCTCGGCCCGCTGGAGAAGCGCGTAGTGGCCGTTGACGATCTCGGTGTGGATCTCCTCGGTCACCGCCACGAAGGGCACCTCGCGGTGCAGTTGGACCAGCGGGAGGCCGGTCGTGCGTGCCGTCTCGACGAGGGCCGCGGGCAGGCGGGTGAAGCGCGGGCCCAGCTCCACCACCAGGGCCGCGATGCCGCGCTCGGCCAGGGTGCGGACGAACGCCCGCTGTTCGGCCGGACGGGTGCCGAGCCCGTATCCCGTGGTCAGGAGCAGTTCGCCGCCCTTGAGCAGCGAGGCGATGTTCGGGACCTCGCCCGCGTGGACCCAGCGGACGGTCCGCTGCAGCCGGTCGGCGCCGGCCAGTACCTCGGGGAGCCCGCTGCGCAGCCCGGGCAGTTCGAGCGCCCGCTGCACGGTGATCCCGGCGCCCTGGGTGTCGAAACGGTTGTCCACGCGGCTGTCCATGCAGCGGACGGTACCCGCGCGCGCGTTCCGGGCACATCTCCGACCCGTTACGGAGACGATCACCCGACCCTCGTACCCGACAATGCGTCGTGCCCCGCACCGAATTGCACGACCGCGTGCCTGTTGTGGCATGCGTCACTCCGCCTCCACACTGTCGCATCCGTAAGAAAACGCATCTGTGATCTTCGGATTTCGTTGTGGAAGTGCACGGGAAGTAGGGGAAAGGGGCGGGAATGGCAGAGAATCCCACGCGAGAGGTACAGAGACTCAAGGCGAATTCCGTAGGCCTGGTGGGCGTCGTGTTCATGGCGGTGGCCACCGCCACGCCGATCACCGCGATGACCGGCAACCTGCCCATCGCGGTCGGCTTCGGCAACGGCACGGGTGCGCCGGCCGGCTACATCTTCGCCACCGCCGTCCTGACGGTCTTCTCCGTCGGCTACGTCGCCATGGCCAAGCGGATCACGGCCGCGGGCGCCTTCTACGGCGATATCTCGCACGGCCTGGGCCGGATCGCCGGCATGGCCTCCGGGATGCTCGCCGTGCTGGCGTACATCGTCTTCGAGGCGTCCATCGTGGGCGTCTTCTCGTACTTCGCGAAGACCACCGTCGACGACCAACTCGGCCTCGACCTCCTGGATCGTCTACGCGGCCGCCATGTTGCTGGTCACCGCGATCCTCTCCTACTTCGACATCAACCTGACGGCGAAGGCCCTCGGCGTGATGCTGATCGCCGAGGCAGGTCACTGACCTGTCCGGCGGTCGGGAGGATCGTCGTCAGACGGACGCAAGCGCCGTCAAACCCCGCCGGAGCAATCCAGGCGGGAGTCTCCCGCCCTCTCAGGCGGGAGAGAGCTCCAAGTCTCCTGGATGACGATCGGGGGCGATGGGCTGGTCCGGTAGGTGCACGTTCCTCCGGCACCAGCCCCCTCTACCTCTTCCGCCCCGCCCATACCTTCATTGGCGCCCGCGGGTCGACACCTTCCAATGGCTGCTGATCACGGGCTCGTTCGCCTGCGGTATGGCCTTCCACCAGTGCGCGGCCCGCTACCTGTACGCCATCGGCCGCGAGGGCTTCCTGCACCCCGCCCTGGGCCGCACGCACGTGAAGCACGGCTCGCCGTACATCGCCTCCTTCGTAGATCCACCTGTACACGCTGCTCGCGATCCTCGGCACGATGGCGATCCTCATCGTGCAGACCCTGTGCTCCTTCGCGGTCATCGGCTACTTCCGCGGGAACCACCCCGAGGACCGCCACTGGTTCCGCACCTTCACCGCCCCGCTCGTCGGCGGCATCGGCATGATCGCGGTCGTGGTGCTGCTGGTGGTCGACCTCGACACCGCGGCCGGTACGGCGGCCGATTCGCTCTTCTTCAAGGCCATCCCGTGGATCGTCGGCCTGGTCTTCTTCGGCGGCCTGGGCCTCGGCCTCTACCTCAAGGTGAAGCGGCCGGAGCGCTACGACGTCATCGGCCGGATCGTCCTGGAGGACGCGGCCGAGCGCACCGACGACGACGTCACCGAAGCCTCCGCCACCGCCCTCTGAGCCGAGTTCCTACTTGGGCTCAGCCACCGTTCCGAAAGGCAGCACCGTGTCGCGTACGCACCTCATGCATGTCCTTCGCAACCTCACCGCCGACCACGCGGCCGCCCGGGAGTTGGGCGTCCGCGTCGAGGAGGCGCGCGTCAGACGCCGCTCCCTCCTGAAGGGAGCCGCCGCCCTCGCCGCCACCGCGTCGACCATGGCCGCGGCACCCGCGAAAGCAGCCTCGGCGTCCGCACCCCGCATCGCCGTCGTCGGCGCCGGAATCGCCGGCCTCACCGCCGCGCTCACCCTCCAGGACGCCGGCTACGCGTGCACCGTCTACGAGGCCAACCCGGACCGTGTCGGCGGCCGGATGTACACCCAGCGCGACCACTGGGCGTACGGCCAGACCTCGGAGATCGGCGGTGAGCTGATCGACACCAGCCACAAGAAGATGCTCGCGCTCTGTCGCCGATTCGGGTTGCCTGTCGAGGACTTCCTCGGCGGCGGGCCCAACGGAGCAGAGGAAGTCCTGTGGTTCGACGGGGAGTACTACCCGCGCGACCAGGCCGACGAGGACTTCAAGGACGTCTACCAGGCCCTCCACACGGACCTCCAGGCCTCCGGCGAGGTCTTCTGGAACCAGACCACCGACGCCGGCACCGCCCTCGACAACATGTCGATTTACGACTGGATCGACTCCCGCGTCCCCGGCGGCCACGACTCGCCGCTCGGTCGCTTCATCGATGTCGCCTACAACGTCGAGTACGGCGCCGACACCACCGACCAGTCCGCGCTGGCCCTGGTGCTGCTGATGGGCTACCAGACCAATCCCGGCAAGTTCAACATCTGGGGCCTGTCCAACGAGCGCTACCACATCACCGGCGGCAACGACCAACTCCCCACCGCCATCGCCGCTTCCCTGCCCGACGACACGATCCTGCACGGCTGGTCCCTGGAGGCGGTGAAGGCCAACAGCGACGGCACGCAGACCCTCACCTTCGACGCGTCGGGCAGCACCCGCACCGTCACCGCCGACCACACCATCCTGTGCGTCCCGCTGCCGGTCCTCCAGCAACTCGACCTCACCCAGGCCGGGTTCGACACCCGGATGACCAACCTGCTGCGCGACGCCCGCATGGGCCACTGCACCAAGCTCAACATGCAGTTCACCAGCCGCCCCTGGCTCGGCACCGGCGCCTGGCCGGGCGTCTCCGCGGGCGACTGCTTCACCGACACCGAGGTCCAGCAGACCTGGGACACCACCAAGGTCCAGTCCGGCACGGGCGGCATCCTCATCCAGTACGGCGGCGGCAGCCTCGCCAAGTCGCTGACGCCGGCGGCGCCGTTCTCGTACGAGAGCGATCCCTATGTGAAGAGCCTCGCCACCAGGTACCTGGCCGGGATCGACGCCTTCTTCCCGGGTACGTCGGCGGCCTGGACCGGCGCGGCCCAGCTCTCCGCCTGGCACCTCAACCCGTATGCCCTGGGCGCCTATTCGTACTGGCCCGTCGGCTATCTCCACCGGTACGCGGGCTACGAGGGCGTCGCACAGGGCAACGTCCACATCGGCGGCGAGCACTGCTCGTACGACTTCCAGGGGTTCATGGAGGGCGGCGCGACCGAGGGGGAGCGAGCGGCGCAGGAGGTGATCGACGCGCTGGGTTAGGGCGTTCGCGGTCGGGTACGCGCGCGTGCAGGCGCTCGGCACGTCAAGCAAGCGGGTGGTGGAGGGCGTCCACGGGCGCACGCACCCTCAACGCCCTCAGGCCGGCCTGATGTTTCAACGCCCTCAGGCCGGCCTGATGTTGTGGTTGAAGCGGAACACGTTGTCCGGGTCGTACTGCCTCTTCAGCTGTGCGAGGCGCCCGTAGTTTTCGGCGCCCAGACCGGCGATCACCCGCTCCGGCCCCTCATCTCCGGTGAAGTTGAGATAGACGGCTCCCGTACTCCACGGCTGCACGTCGGCGCGCACGTCCCGCACCCACTGGATGCATCGCTCGTCGTCCGCCGGGTCCTCCCACAGCCCGAAGGGGTGGGCGCCCCACGGCGCGTCGCGGTAGGGCACGGGGTACTCGTGCGGGCCTCCGGCGATCGCACCGCCCTGCGGGAACAGCGCGTGCATGGTGCCCGTCGGCACGGGCACGGACTCCCCGCGGGCGCAGTAGACGTCGACGCAGTCGTCGGGCAGGCCCGTCAGATACTCCGACGACCAGTAGTTCCGCATCCCCGGCGGATCGTCGAGCATGCACTGGACATCGGCGTACGGCATCGCCCCGACGATCTCCGACTCGTGCGGCAGCGCGAGCAGTGGCTCGGCCACCTTGCGCATGTCCGCCTCCCCGCCGGCATACGTCAGCAGCACACTGCTCAGCAGCGTGCCGACCAGGTGCGGCGGGATGAACTCCTCGGGCGGGCCGGTGAGATAGATGACGCCACCGCTCGCCTCGTCCGGGGCGGCGGCGATCACGTCGCGGTAGGTACGGGTGACCTCACGGCCGAACTCCGGAAGGCAGAACACCATCGCAATGGCGAACTCGGGCAGTTCGTGCAGCTTCAGCGTGATCGCGGTGGCGATGCCGAAGTTCCCTCCGCCGCCGTGCAGGCCCCAGAACAGCTCCGGGTTCTCGTCGGCGCTCGCGTGGACCCGGGCGCCTTCGGCGGTCACCAGCTCCACGCCGAGCAGGTTGTCGACGGCGAGTCCGCAGCACCGGTCCAGCCAGCCGGTGCCGCCACCCAGGACGAAGCCGCCGACCCCGGTGGTCGAGACCCGGCCGCCGGTGGTGGCGAGGTCGTACGGCTGGCAGGCCAGGTCCAGGTCGCTCATCGTGGCGCCGCCCGCGATCCGTACCGCCTCGGCCCCGGGATGGACGGTGACCGCGCGCATATGGCGCAGGTCGACGACCAGCCCGCCGTCGTTCAGAGCCGAACCCGCCACGCTGTGCCCACCGCCGCGCACCGCGATCGGCAGATCCAGGTCACGGCCGAAGCGCACCGCCCGTACGACGTCGGCCTCGTCCACGCACTGGGCGATCACCGCGGGCCGCTTGTCGATCATCGCGTTGAAGACGGTCCGGGCGTCGTCGTACCCCGGATCCCCCGGGGCGAACACGTCGCCGACCAGATCCTCACGCAGCGCGTGGAGAGCCGCGCCCGCCTTCGATGGGGAAGCCATGGCCATCCCCTCCCGGAAAGGGGTGATTGTCCGCTTCCAGGGTAGGCGGGCGCGAGCCGGCGGTCCTGTTCAGCCGCCGTAGGCCCCCGAAGCCGTCAGTCGCAGCGCCGTGTCGATCAGCGGAACGTGGCTGAACGCCTGCGGGAAGTTGCCGACCTGGCGCTGGAGGCGCGGGTCCCACTCCTCCGCCAGCAGACCGAGGTCGTTGCGCAGCGACAGCAGCTTCTCGAAGAGCTTGCGGGCCTCGTCGACGCGGCCGATCATCGCGAGGTCGTCGGCCATCCAGAACGAGCAGGCGAGGAAGGCACCTTCGTCACCGGGGAGCCCGTCGACGCCCTCCTCGCCGCCCGAGGTCGGGTAGCGCAGGATGAAGCCGTCCGGCGTGGACAGCTCGCGCTGGATCGCCTCGATCGTGCCGATGACGCGCTTGTCGTCGGGAGGCAGGAAGCCCATCTGCGGGATGAGCAGCAGGGACGCGTCCAGCTCCTTCGAGCCGTACGACTGCGTGAAGGTGTTGCGCTCCTTGTCGTAGCCGCGCTCGCACACGTCCCGGTGGATGTCGTCGCGCAGTTCGCGCCAGCGCTCCAGCGGGCCGTCCGCGTCCCCGGACTCGATGAGCTTGATCGTGCGGTCGACGGCGACCCAGGCCATGACCTTGGAGTGCACGAAGTGCCGGCGTGGGCCGCGCACCTCCCAGATGCCCTCGTCCGGCTCGTCCCAGTGACCCTCCAGGTAGCGGATCAGCTTCAGCTGGAGGAGGGAGGCGTAGTCGTTGCGGGCCAGGCCCGTCATGTGCGCCAGGTGCAGGGCCTCGGTGACCTCGCCGTACACGTCCAGCTGGAGCTGGTGCGCGGCGCCGTTGCCGACCCGGACCGGGCCCGAGTTCTCGTAGCCGGGCAGCCAGTCCAGCTCCGCCTCGCCCAGCTCGCGCTCGCCGGCGATGCCGTACATGATCTGCAGGTTCTCGGGGTCGCCGGCCACCGCCCGCAGCAGCCACTCGCGCCAGGCGCGGGCCTCGTCGCGGTAGCCGGTGCGCAGGAGCGAGGAGAGCGTGATCGCCGCGTCGCGCAGCCAGGTGTAGCGGTAGTCCCAGTTGCGGACGCCGCCGATCTCCTCCGGGAGCGAGGTCGTGGGCGCGGCGACGATGCCGCCCGTGGGGGCGTACGTCAGGGCCTTGAGGGTGATCAGCGAGCGGACCACGGCCTCGCGGTACGGGCCGTGGTACGTGCACTGCTCGACCCACTCGCGCCAGAAGTCCTCGGTCGCCTCCAGCGCCTGCTCCGGCTCCGGCAGCGCGGGCGGCTGCTTGTGCGAGGGCTCCCAGGAGATCGTGAAGGCGATGCGGTCGCCCGGCGCGACCGTGAAGTCCGAGTACGTCGTCAGGGACTTTCCGTAGGTCTCGCAGTCGGTGTCGAACCACACCGAGTCGGGGCCCGCGACGGCGACCGTGCGGCCCTCGTGCTTGTGCACCCACGGGACGACCCGGCCGTACGAGAAACGCATCCGCAGGGCCGAGCGCATCGGGACGCGGCCCGAGACGCCCTCCACGATGCGGATCAGCTGGGGGGCGCCGTCACGTGGGGGCATGAAGTCCGTGACGCGGACCGTGCCGCGCGGGGTGTCCCACTCCGACTCCAGGATGAGCGAGTCGCCGCGGTAGCTGCGCCGGGCCGCCGTGGGCGGCGGCGCGTCCGCCGCGTGCGCGGGGCCCAGCCGCCAGAAGCCGTGTTCCTCGGTGCCCAGCAGGCCGGCGAAGATGGCATGCGAGTCGAAGCGGGGCAGGCACAGCCAGTCCACCGTGCCGTCCCGGCAGACCAGCGCGGCTGTCTGCATGTCTCCGATGAGTGCGTAGTCTTCGATGCGCCCGGCCACGTGCAACTCCAGTCGAACGGCCACGTCACCCCCGACAGGAAACGGGGGCTGTCGCTAGTGCGGTCAAGGGGGTCGTTGTAAAGCGTCGTTGAGCGGTGAAGCAAAACAGTCATTGCCGCTGTGATGCAAAACGACGATTTGATGCTCAACGAACTGACGAGCTTTCGTTGTTCCGGTGGTTACGGGCGGGGGTGGTGCCGTCTTCCCGGCCGGGCTCGGCAGCGAGTGTCCGAGCAGGATACGACGCACGTAGATGATCTGTGTGCCGCTCCGGGCAACGCGAGTGCGCCGATCGGGTGAGCGACGGGTGAGAGGCCAGTAAGCCACGCGGGCCTGTGTCGACGTATGTGCGGAGCGTGGCCGGAAGCCATCTCGTCCAGGCGCTGATACCCTGGTAGCCCGTGGACCGGTGGGCACGAAACCCCCGAACCGCAGCGACGGCACCCTCCGGAATTCTCCAGGATCGGCAGCCGCTCCGCACTCCAGACCGCGACCACGGGAGCCCCCTCTTGGCCATGACGCCCGCTGCTTTTCGAAACATTGCAGCCACGACGACCAAGCACATCTTCGTCACCGGGGGTGTCGCCTCCTCGCTCGGCAAGGGGCTCACCGCCTCCAGCCTCGGCATGCTGCTCAAGGCGCGCGGCCTGCGTGTGGTCATGCAGAAGCTCGACCCGTATCTCAACGTCGACCCGGGCACGATGAACCCCTTCCAGCACGGTGAGGTGTTCGTCACCAACGACGGCGCCGAGACCGACCTGGACATCGGCCACTACGAGCGTTTCCTCGACCGTGACCTGGACGGCTCGGCCAACGTCACCACCGGGCAGGTCTACTCGACGGTGATCGCCAAGGAGCGGCGCGGCGAGTACCTGGGCGACACCGTCCAGGTCATCCCGCACATCACCAACGAAATCAAGCATCGCATCCGCCGCATGGCGACGGACGAGGTCGACGTCGTGATCACCGAGGTCGGCGGCACGGTCGGCGACATCGAGTCGCTGCCGTTCCTGGAGACCGTCCGCCAGGTCCGGCACGAGGTCGGCCGGGACAACGTCTTCGTCGTTCACATTTCGCTCCTGCCGTACATCGGCCCCTCGGGAGAGCTGAAGACGAAGCCCACCCAGCACTCGGTTGCGGCCCTGCGGAACATCGGTATCCAGCCAGACGCGATCGTGCTGCGCTCCGACCGCGAGGTGCCCACCGCGATCAAGCGCAAGATCTCGCTCATGTGCGACGTCGACGAGTCCGCCGTGGTCGCCTGCCCCGACGCCAAGTCGATCTACGACATCCCCAAGACCGTGCACAGCGAGGGCCTCGACGCCTACGTCGTCCGCAAGCTGGACCTGCCCTTCCGTGATGTGGACTGGCGGACCTGGGACGACCTGCTCGACCGCGTCCACAACCCCAAGGACGAGATCACCCTCGCCCTGGTCGGCAAGTACATCGACCTGCCCGACGCCTACCTCTCGGTCACCGAGGCCCTCCGCGCGGGCGGCTTCGCCAACAAGGCCCGCGTGAAGATCAAGTGGGTCACCTCGGACGACTGCAAGACCCCGGCCGGCGCGAAGGCGCAGCTCGGCGACGTCGACGGCATCTGCATCCCGGGCGGCTTCGGCGACCGCGGTGTGCTCGGCAAGGTCGGCGCGATCCGCTACGCCCGCGAGAACAAGATCCCGTTGCTCGGCCTCTGCCTCGGCCTGCAGTGCATCGTGATCGAGGCCGCGCGCAACCTGGCCGACATCACCGACGCCAACTCCACCGAGTTCGACTCGGCCACCGCCCACCCGGTCATCTCCACGATGGCCGAGCAGCTCGACATCGTCGCCGGCGAGGGCGACATGGGCGGCACCATGCGCCTGGGCATGTACCCGGCGAAGCTGGCCGAGGGTTCCATCGTGCGCGAGGTGTACGACGGCAAGGAGTACGTCGAGGAGCGCCACCGGCACCGCTACGAGGTGAACAACGCCTACCGCGCGGAGCTGGAGAAGAAGGCGGGCATCCTCTTCTCGGGCACCTCCCCGGACGGCAAGCTCGTCGAGTACGTCGAATACCCGCGTGACGTCCACCCCTACCTGGTCGCGACCCAGGCCCACCCGGAGCTGCGCTCCCGTCCGACCCGCCCGCACCCGCTGTTCGCGGGCCTGGTGAAGGCCGCTGTCGCTCGTAAGACCGGCAAGTAACACGAGGGTTGTACGGTGGCCGGGGTGTGTGCGTTCAAGACGCGCGCACCCCGGCTTTCGCTTGTGCGCGGGTGGCCGATTCCTTTCGCCCGCCCGCGCTTTCCTTTGTACGTCTGGAAGGACAGGGCATGACGATCAAGGACACCCCGGAGGAGTGGGAGATCCGCGCGACCGCGACCCCCTTCGTGGGCAACAAGACCTCCGTCCGCACCGACGACGTGGTCATGCCCGACGGGTCGGTCGTCCGCCGCGACTACCAGGTCCACCCGGGCTCCGTGGCCGTCCTCGCCCTCGACGCGGAGGACCGGGTCATCCTCATCCGCCAGTACCGCCACCCCGTGCGCCAGAAGCTGTGGGAGATCCCGGCCGGCCTGCTCGACATCCCCGGCGAGAACCCGCTGCACGCCGCCCAGCGCGAGCTGTACGAGGAGGCGCACGTCAAGGCCGAGGACTGGCGGGTGCTGACCGACGTCTACACCACCGCGGGCGGCTGCGACGAGGCCGTACGCGTCTTCCTGGCCCGCGAGCTGTCCGAGGCCGAGGGGGAGCGCTTCGAGGTCGAGGACGAGGAGTCCGACATGGAGCACGCGCGCGTGCCCGTCGACGAGCTCGTACGGGGTGTCCTCGCGGGCGAGCTGCACAACAACTGCCTCGTCGTCGGTGTCCTCTCGCTGGTCGCCGCGCGGCAGGGCGACGGGCTCGACTCGCTGCGCCCCGCGGAGGCGCCGTGGCCGGCGCGTCCCTTCGAGTCCTGAGCCGACGCGTGCCACACCCGGCGCTTCAATGCCGGCGTTCCGGTGTGACGATCGCCTGATCCGATCGGGGGACGTCTCCGCCGCGCTCCGCCCGGATCGTCGCAGAGCGTGAACTAGGCTCTGGATATGCCCGAACCGGAGTCCCGGCGGGCTTGCGCGTGCAGTGGGACGGGAGTGTGGCCCGTGACGGATCAGGCGGTGGACACAGGCGGGGTGCGGGTGTCGGCAGCCGAGTGGCTCCCGTCCTCCACGGACAGTCAGTTCCTGGGCCGGACAAGAGAGTTGAAGGAACTGCGCGCCGACATCGAGCGCGCAGGCCTCGACACCCTCTCCGGAAAGAAGGCACCCCGCGCGCGCGTGCTCCTCATCGCGGGCAGGCCCGGCTCCGGCCGCACCGCCCTCGCCGAGGAGCTCGCGGCGCAGGTAGCGGACCGTTACCGGGACGGGGTGCTGCGCGCCCGCCTGAGTGAACCCGACGGCACGCCGGTGCCCATCGAGCGCACCGCCCGCGAACTCCTCACCGCCCTGGAACTGCCGACCCCGCCCGGCGCCGGTGACGACGACCTGGCCGAGGCCCTGCGTGCGGCCCTGGCCGACCGGCGTGTCCTGCTGCTGCTCGACGACGCGGCCGACGCGGAGCAGGTCGACGCCCTGCTGCCGGACACGCCCGAGTGCCTGGTCGTCGCCGTCTCCGGCGGCCCGCTGACCGGCATCGCGGACGTCCGCCCCTGCACGCTCGGCGGCCTCGACACCAAGTCGGCGGTGGAACTGCTGTCCCGGCGCATCGGCTCGGTCCGCGTCACGGTCGACCCGCGGGCCGCCGAGGACCTGGTCGAGGAGTGCCAGGCCCAGCCCGCCGCGCTGACGCTGGCCGGCGGCTGGCTCGCGGCCCGCCCGAAGGCGGCCGTCGCCGACCTCGCCAAGCAGCTGCACTCCGACGATGACGAGGGCACGCCTCTCAGCCGCGTCTTCCGGTTCGTCCACGCGTCCCTGCCCAGCGCCGCCGCCCGGACACTGCGGCTGCTCTCCCTCGCCCCGGCCGGCATCGTCGACCCGCACACCGCCTCCGCGCTGGCCGGCTGCTCGGTGAACGGCGCCCGCACGACACTGGACGAATTCACCGCCCTGGGACTCCTGCGCCGCGTGGCCTCACCGCTGCCGGAGTACGAGGTCCCCGGCTGTCTGCTGCCCCTGCTGAGCGCGCTCACCGAGACCCAGGACCGCCCCGCCGAGCTCCAGCTGGCCCGCGCCCGCATGCTGGAGCGGACCGTCCGGCTGCTGCAGTCGTGCCGCGCGATCACCGAGACCGACAGCCCCCAGGCCCGCGAGAAGCTCCTCGGCATGCCGCGCTCGCTGCGCTTCCCGAACCCGCGGGCCGCCGCCGACTGGCTGCAGGTCCGCCGGCCCGCCCTGCTGGCGTCCGCCCGGCTCGCGGTCGCCGACGGCGAGCTCGACACGCTGGCCCGCCGGCTGATGTCCCAGCTGGTGCGGGCGATGGTGGCGCACTGCGGCACCCAGGCGGCCGCGCCCGAGCTGTACGGCATCCACCGGCTCGTCCTCGACGTCGCCGAACGCCGGAACCTGCCCCGCGAGAAGGCCGCCGCGCTGCTGAACCTCGGCGACCTGGACGCCCAGACCGGCCGTACGACCGAGGCGCTGGCCCGCTATCGCGCCGCGCTGGACGCCGGACGCCAAGCAAATGATCCGTATGCGACCGGCCGCGCGATGGAATCCGTAGGCGGCGCGCACCAGGAGCTCGGGGACCACGACCGGGCCGCCGACTGGTTCGGCCGGGCCCTCGCCGAGCGGCTCGCGCGCGACGAGCGCGAGCACGCCGCCCGGCTGTACGGCCGTATCGCCGCCGTCCACACCTACGCGGGCCGCTACGGCGAGGCGCTGCGCAACTGGCGGGCCGCGGTCGCCGGGCACCGCAAGAACGGTGATGTGGCCGCCCAGGCAAGGGCGTTGAGCGAGCTGGCGCGGGTCCAGGAGTACGCGGGGCGGCCCGAGGAGTCGCTGCGCACCTGCCAGGAGGCGGTGGAGTGGGCGCGCCGCGCCGAGGACGTACGCCTGCAGGCGGCGCTGCAGCTCCGGCTCGCCGACACCCTGGAGCACCTCGGCGACCCGGCGTCGGCCCGGCTGCACCGGAGCGCGGCGCAGCGATTGCTTGGCGATGAGCTCCCGGACCGTGATCCAGAGGTGGAACAAGGCCCTAACGCCTGCGAAATCCGTAGTACATCCGTCGAAGATTGATGCATTGAAAGGCTAGACAGAGAGAACGCCTTCATTAGACTGGCTCTGCCGCACCTTCTCCTGCGGTGTATCCCGGTGCGTCCACGCACGGCCGGGTATGTCTTGCAATGCCCACACTCTCTGAGCCAAGGACCGTGATCGACGTGAAGGTCGGCATCCCCCGCGAGGTCAAGAACAACGAGTTCCGGGTGGCCATCACCCCCGCCGGTGTGCACGAGCTGGTGCGCAATGGCCACCAGGTCGTCATCGAGCAGGGCGCCGGTCTCGGCTCCTCGATCCCGGACGCCGAGTACGTCGCGGCGGGCGCGCAGATCCTGGCGACCGCGGACGAGGTGTGGGCCACCGCCGACCTGCTGCTCAAGGTCAAGGAGCCCATCGCGGAGGAGTACCACCGCCTCCGCAAGGACCAGACGCTCTTCACCTACCTGCACCTGGCCGCGTCCAAGGAGTGCACCGACGCGCTCATCGAGTCCGGCACCACGGCGATCGCATACGAGACCGTCGAGCTTCCCGGCCGCGCGCTGCCGCTGCTCGCCCCGATGTCCGAGGTGGCGGGCCGGCTCGCCCCGCAGGTCGGCGCCTACCACCTGATGCGCTCGGCCGGCGGCCGTGGCGTGCTCCCCGGTGGCGTGCCCGGCACCCAGCCCGCGAAGGCCGTCGTCATCGGCGGCGGCGTCTCCGGCTGGAACGCCACGCAGATCGCCGTCGGCATGGGCTTCCACGTCACACTGCTCGACCGCGACATCAACAAGCTGCGCGAGGCGGACAAGGTCTTCGGCACCAAGGTCCGCGCGATCATGTCCAACTCCTTCGAGCTGGAGAAGGCCGTCCTGGACGCCGACCTCGTCATCGGCGCCGTCCTCATCCCGGGCGCCAAGGCCCCGAAGCTGGTCACCAACGAGCTTGTTTCGCGGATGAAGCCGGGAAGTGTCCTTGTCGACATCGCGATCGATCAAGGTGGCTGCTTCGAGGACTCGCGTCCGACGACCCACGCCGAGCCGACGTTCGCGGTCCACAACTCGGTTTTCTACTGCGTCGCCAACATGCCCGGCGCGGTGCCCAACACGTCGACCTACGCGCTCACCAACGCCACGCTGCCGTACATCGTCGAGCTCGCCAACCGCGGCTGGGTCGAGGCGCTGCGCCGTGACGGCGCGCTCGCCAAGGGTCTCAACACGCATGACGGCAAGGTCGTTTACCGCGAGGTCGCCGAGGCGCACGGCCTGGAGCACGTGGAGCTGGAGTCCCTGCTCAGCTGACCTTCGTCGCCAAGTCGGCAGCGGGAAAAAGGCGATACGTCAACACAGGTCGTCAACACCGCCCACCCGGCCGGACCTTGCCCGACAAGGTCCGGCCGGATGTGTGTATGGTCACTTTGCGGCACTCGGTCAACTCGCCTCGAACGCAACCCTTGACCCGATTCGTACACCGGTGAAACCTGCCGTGCGACGGCCGTACGCCCTTGACAGAGGGATGTTTCATTGCCGACACATCCTGCCGGGTACGGCGGATTGTGTTGCTGCGAACGCCCGACACGCCATAGAGTCGCCAACCGTCGGCATGGTGCCACGCTGACCTATCGAGAAGTTTCCTGGTCACCAAGGAGGTAAGACGACTTGTGAATGAGTCGACATTTACTCCCGGGGGTGGTCAACCAGGAATGCCTGCACGGGGCCAGGGCCCCGCGGGGTTCGAGGCTGTCGGCTCTGTCGCTGTGCGTACCTTTGCAGCCCATCAGAGTCCGCAGGCGACTCGGACAGCACACCAGAGCATGGATGGCCATCACGTGAACGCCATGGCCGGCGACGGAAGTGGCGCGCCCCACAACCATTTCGCCGACTACGACGAACTGCCCGACGGGCACTTCTACGACCCCGACGCCGAATACGAGCCGGATCCCGAGTACGCGGCCACGCTCGCTCCCGACGCTGCCCGTCAGCGCCGTGAGCGCATCGGCCCGACCGGGCGCCCGCTGCCGTACTTCCCGATCCCGGGTCCGCTGACCGATCACGGCCCCGCGAAGATCATCGCGATGTGCAACCAGAAGGGTGGCGTCGGCAAGACGACGTCGACCATCAACCTGGGTGCCGCGCTCGCGGAGTACGGACGGCGCGTGCTGCTCGTGGACTTCGACCCGCAGGGCGCGCTGTCGGTCGGTCTCGGCGTCAACCCGATGGAGCTCGACCTCACCGTCTACAACCTGCTCATGGAGCGGGGCATGGCGGCCGACGAGGTGCTCCTGAAGACGGCGGTCCCCAACATGGACCTGCTGCCGAGCAACATCGACCTGTCCGCCGCCGAGGTCCAGTTGGTGTCGGAGGTCGCGCGCGAGTCCACGCTCCAGCGGGCGCTGAAGCCGCTGATGGCCGACTACGACTACATCGTGATCGACTGTCAGCCCTCGCTCGGCCTGCTCACCGTGAACGCCCTGACGGCGGCTCACAAGGTGATAGTGCCGCTCGAGTGCGAGTTCTTCGCCCTGCGTGGTGTCGCGCTGCTGACCGAGACCATCGAGAAGGTCCAGGAGCGGCTCAACCCGGAGCTGGAGCTCGACGGCATCCTCGCCACGATGTACGACTCGCGCACCGTGCACAGCCGTGAGGTGCTCGCGCGTGTCGTGGAGGCGTTCGACGACCACGTCTACCACACGGTCATCGGCCGGACGGTCCGCTTCCCGGAGACCACGGTCGCCGGCGAGCCGATCACCACGTACGCCTCCAACTCCGTCGGCGCCGCCGCCTATCGCCAGCTCGCCAGGGAGGTGCTCGCCCGGTGTCACGCCGAGTGAGTCTGCCGGGGGCCGACGAACTGTTCCGTACGACAGGGGGGATGGCGCTCCAGGCGTCAACTCCCCGGCGGGGGGCCAACGGCGAGGCCCGGGTGCCGGCTCCCGCGGGGGAGAGCGACTCGGCGGCGTCGGAGGACGCGCCGCAGTCGGTGCCCGCGCGGGGCGGTGACGGCGACGGGGCCGAACATGTGGCGTCGGACGCGGAGTCGGTCGATGCCGGGGAGTCCCGCATCCGGGCCGCCGCGGCGGAGCGCACCGCGCGACGTCAGGAGGCACAGGAAGGTTCTGCCGCCGCCGACGCGTCCGCGGCTCCGCGCAAGCGCGGCGGCGGCCGGTCCCCCTCGCGCCGCCCCAGCGGGCGCGAGCGGCACGACGAGAAGATCACCGTGTACGTCTCCGCCGAGGAACTCATGGATCTGGAGCACGCGCGTCTGGTGCTCCGGGGCGAGCACGGCCTCGCCGTCGACCGCGGCCGGATCGTCCGTGAGGCGGTCGCCGTCGTACTGGCCGATCTGGAGTCCCGTGGAGACGCGAGCATTCTCGTACGACGGTTGCGCGGGCGGTAGCGGTAGCCTGCGACGGCTATGACCTCGAACGACCTTCCCGTCTCCGGCGCCCCCGCCGGCCGTCGGCGTGCGCTGGGGAAGGGACCGGGTTCGGATCCGGAGCCCGAGGTCGTCGTAGCGGCTCCCGAGCCCGAGGTTGTCGTACCTGAGCCGGAATCGCCCGCGGCCGAAGTGGCCGAGCTGCCCGCTGAACAGCCCGAAGAGCCGGATGACGGTGTCTTCAAGGTGCGGCTCGCCAACTTCGAGGGGCCCTTCGACCTGCTTCTCCAGCTGATCTCGAAGCACAAGCTCGATGTCACCGAGGTCGCACTGTCCAAGGTCACCGACGAGTTCATGGTGCACATCAGGGCGATGGGTCCTGACTGGGACCTGGACCAGACGACCGAGTTTCTCGTGGTCGCGGCCACCCTGCTCGATCTGAAGGCGGCCCGGCTGCTGCCCGCCGCCGAGGTGGAGGACGAGGCCGACCTCGCGCTTCTCGAAGCCCGTGACCTGCTGTTCGCGCGGCTGCTGCAGTACCGGGCCTACAAGCAGATCGCCGACATCTTCAACCACCGGCTCGAAGAAGAGGCCCGGCGCTATCCCCGCACCGTCGGACTGGAACCCCACCACGCCGAGCTGCTGCCCGAGGTGGTCATCAGCATCGGCCCGGAAGGGTTCGCGAAGCTCGCCGTGAAGGCGATGCAGCCCAGGCCCAAGCCGCAGGTGTACATCGACCACATCCACGCGCCGCTGGTCAGCGTGCAGGAGCAGGCCGGGATCGTGGTCGCGCGGCTCAGGGAGCTCGGCGAGGCCAGCTTCCGCACGCTCGTCGAGGACACCGACGACACCCTCACGGTCGTAGCGCGCTTCCTGGCCCTCCTTGAGCTGTACCGGGAGAAGGCCGTGGCGCTCGACCAGGAGACCGCGCTCGGCGATCTGATCGTGCGGTGGACCGGTGGGGAGGGCGGAGTCGAGCCCATGGTCACCGACGAGTTCGACCGGCCGCCCGAGCCGCCCAAGGAGGAGAAGAAGGCGTGAGCGAGGAGACCACTGACGTACCCGCGGGCCTGCGTACCGTCGCGGACCTCGACCTCAAGCCCGCCCTGGAGGCGGTCCTCATGGTCGTCGACGAGCCCGCGACCGAGGAACACCTCTCCAAGATCCTCCAGCGGCCCAAGCGGCGGATCGGGGACGCGCTGCGCGAGCTGGCCGACGAGTACGCCGTGCAGGGGCGGGGCTTCGAGCTGCGGCTCATCGCCGGCGGCTGGCGTTTCTACAGCCGGCCCGAGTACGCGGCGGCCGTCGAGGGCTTCGTGCTCGACGGGCAGCAGGCCCGGCTCACCCAGGCGGCGCTGGAGACGCTCGCGGTGGTCGCGTACCGCCAGCCGGTCAGCCGTAGCCGGGTTTCGGCCGTGCGCGGAGTCAACTGTGACGGCGTGATGCGGACCCTCCTCCAGCGCGGTCTGGTCGAGGAGGCGGGCACGGAACCCGAAACAGGTGCGATCCTGTACACGACGACGAACTACTTTCTGGAGCGGATGGGCCTGCGAGGCCTGGACGAGCTCCCGGAGCTCGCGCCCTTCCTCCCGGAGGCGGAGGCGATCGAGGCCGAGACCCAGGAAGGGGTCCCGTCGTTCGACCCGGACGCACCCGATGCGCCCGGTGCAGACGACGCAGACGACTAGACGGAACTTTGATGCGAAGCAGCGGCAGCGGCAAGAGTGGCGGGACCGGCGGGCGCGGTGGCAACAACCGCGGTGGCAGTAGCCGCGGGGCCGGCAACAGCGGTGGCAACAACCGCGGTGCCGGCAACAACCGGGACCAGAAGCAGGGGCAGGGCCAGGCCCCGGGCCGCCCCAGCAAGCCCCGCCCCGAGGAGCGCCGCTACGACGTGGGCCCCGCCGGGAGCCATGAGGGTCCGAAGTCCGGGCGCGGCGCCTCCGCGCGCGGTGGCGCCAAGGGCGGGCCCAAGCAGGGCCAGACCGGCGGGCGGGGGCGCTGGGCGCCGGCCACCTCCCGTGAGTACGACGCGCGGGCCGAGGAGCGCAACCGCGAGCGGTACGCGAACAAGAAGGACGTCAAGCTGCCCAAGACCTTCCCCGGCGCCGAGCAGGAGGGCGAGCGGCTCCAGAAGATCCTCGCGCGCGCCGGCTACGGCTCCCGGCGTGCCTGCGAGGAGCTCATCGAGCAGGCGCGCGTCGAGGTCAACGGCGAGATCGTCCTGGAGCAGGGGCAGCGGGTCGACCCCGAGCACGACGAGATCAAGGTCGACGGGCTGACCGTGGCCACGCAGTCGTACCAGTTCTTCTCGCTGAACAAGCCGGCCGGTGTCGTCTCGACCATGGAGGACAACGAGGGCCGTCAGTGCCTCGGTGACTACGTGACGAACCGCGAGACGCGGCTCTTCCACGTCGGACGGCTCGACACCGAGACCGAGGGCGTCATCCTGCTCACCAACCACGGCGAGCTGGCGCACCGGCTGACCCACCCCAAGTACGGCGTGAAGAAGGTCTACCTCGCGCACATCGTGGGCCCGATCCCGCGCGACCTGGGCAAGCGGCTCAAGGACGGCATCCAGCTGGAGGACGGGTACGCGCGTGCGGACCACTTCCGCGTCGTCGAGCAGACCGGCAAGAACTACCTCGTCGAGGTCACCCTCCACGAGGGCCGCAAGCACATCGTGCGCCGCATGCTCGCCGAGGCCGGCTTCCCGGTCGACAAGCTGGTGCGCGTCGCCTTCGGCCCGATCACCCTGGGCGACCAGAAGTCGGGCTGGCTGCGCCGCCTGTCCAACACCGAGGTCGGGATGCTCATGAAGGAAGTCGACCTGTAGATCACTCCGTAGGTCACTTCTTGCGGCACGCACGCGTGGAGGCCGGTTCCGGACTCGTCCGGGGCCGGCCGATTCGTTTTCGCCTTCCCGCCGGTCTGTATCGGTGACGGAGGGAGCGGGCATGGCTGCGACGGCGACGGACCGCGACGAGTTCGTACGGCTGACCGACCCGTACCGGCGCGAGTTGCTCGCGCACTGCTACCGGATGCTGGGCTCGGTCGACGAGGCCGAGGACCTGGTCCAGGAGACCTATCTGCGGGCCTGGCGGTCCTACGACGGCTACGAGGGCCGGGCGTCCCTGCGGACCTGGCTCCACCGGATCGCCACCAACACGTGTCTGACGGCGCTGGAGAGCCGTACGCGCCGTCCGCTGCCCTCGGGGCTCGGCGGGCCCTCCGAGGCGCCTGAGGAGCCGCTGAGGGCCCCTGCGGGGGACGTTCCGTGGCTCCAGCCGCTGCCCGACGCGCTTGTCGACCCCGCGACCGTCGTGGCCGCTCGCGGCAGCCTGCGGCTCGCGCTCGTCGCCGCGCTCCAGAACCTGCCCGCGCGCCAGCGCACCGTGCTCATCCTGCGGGACGTGCTGGCCTGGCGGGCCCCCGAGGTCGCCGCGCTGCTCGGGACGTCCACGGCGGCCGTGAAGAGCACCCTCCAACGCGCGCGTGCCCGCCTCGACGAACTGGCCCCCGACGAGGACCTCGTCGTGGAGCCGGACGGCGCCGCCGACCGCGAGGTGCTCGACCGGTACGTCGCCGCCTTCGAGCACGCCGACATGGACGCGCTCCTCGCGCTGCTCCGGGACGAGGTCGAACTGGAGATGCCGCCCTACCTGGAGTGGTTCAGCGGCAGGAAGGACGTGCTGGGGTTCCTGGCGGCGCGGGTGGGCGAGAAGGGCCGTATCCGGATGCTGCCCACGCGCGCGAACGGGCAGCCGGCCGTGGCGATGTACGAGTGGTGCGCGGACGGTGTCTTCCGGGCGCACTCGATGCAGGTGCTCACGGTGGCAGGGCGGGGCGTCGCGCGCATCACCGTCTTCCTCGGGGCGGGACTGTTCGACCGCTTCGGGATGCCCGAGGTGCTCTCGTGAACTCCGGTGAGCTGCTGGAGCGTTCGCTCGCCTACGCGCTGGTGGCCGTCGCAGGCGTGGCGCCCGGCAGTCTGAGCCGGGCCACCCCCTGTGCGCAATGGGACCTGGGGGAGCTGCTCGGGCACCTCGACGACTCTCTCGACGCGCTGTACGAGGGGGTGACGGGCGGAGCGATCGGCCCGTTCCCCGGTGGCGCCGAGCCCGATCTCGCGTGCGGATTCCGGCGGCGGGCGTGTGCGCTGCTCGGTGCCTGGACGGCCGGGCCGCCCGACCGGGTGCTGGTGGGTGAGCGGGCGCTGGACGTGCGGGTGATGGCCGCCGTCGGCGCCGTGGAGATCGCCGTGCACGGGTGGGACGTGGCCCAGGCCTGCGGGCGGCCACGGCCCATTCCGGCCGCCCTCGCGGCCGAGCTGCTGCCGGTCGCGCGGTGCGTGGTCGCCGAGGAGGACCGGGGGGTGCGCTTCGCGGTGCCGGTCGAGGTGCCGCCGTACGGGCGCCCTGACGACCGGCTCCTCGGCTTCCTGGGGCGGCGCGATTCCTTTCCGGGGTGAGCCCGGTCTGCCTTCCGTGAGTGACCCTCGCGAATCCCCGCGAATACTCACGAAAGGTAACCATCATGACCGACACCGTGCGCGTCCCCGTCCGAAAGCCTCCCGGCGAACAGGCGCCCCCACGGCGTGTGTGGACCGTGGCGCTCGCCGGGGTCGGTGCGCTGCTGTGCTCCCTCGACGTCGTGGTCGTCGCCACCGCGCTGCCCGCGCTCCAGGCCGACTTCGGAGCGAGCCTGTCCGACCTGGAATGGACGATCAACGCCTACAACCTCGTCTTCGCCTGCCTCACCCTGACCGGCGCCGCACTCGGCGACCGCTTCGGACGGCGCCGCATGTACGTCGTCGGACTCGCCGTCTTCACCCTGGCCTCCGCCGCAGCGGCCCTCGCGGACGGCACAGGTCAGCTCATCGGCGCGCGCGTGCTGCAAGGAGCCGGGGCCGCCGTCCTGCTGCCGCTCACCCTCACCCTGATCAGCGACGCTTTCCCGGCCGAGAAGCGGGGCGTGGCGATCGGCGTGTGGGGCGGGGTGACCGGGCTGGGCGTCGCGGCCGGACCCGTGCTCGGCGGGGCCGTCACCGAGGGCCTGTCCTGGCAGTGGATCTTCTGGCTGAACGTGCCGATCGGCCTCGCGATGCTTCCCCTGGCCGCCACGAAACTCCGCGAGAGCTATGGATCGCGACCCCAACTCGACATCGTGGGCCTGGTGTTGGCGGCTATCGGTCTGACGGGCCTGGCCTGGGCCCCGGTGCGGGCGCCCGAGGCGGGGTGGGGGAGCGCCGAGGTGACCGGCGCGCTGGCGCTCGGGGCCGTGTTCGTGGCGGCGTTCCTCGGGTGGGAGCGCAAGGGTGCCCGTTATCCGATGCTGCCCCTCGCGTACTTCCGCCGACGCGGATTCTCCACCGCCAACGGCGCGGCCTTCCTGCTGTTCGGATCGCTGCTCGGTGCGCTCTTCATGATCACCCAGCTCTTCCAGCTCGGGCTCGGCTACTCGCCCCTGGAGGCGGGTGTACGCATCCTCGTCTGGAACGCCATGCCCCTGCTCGTCGCCCCGCTCGCGGGCGCCCTCGCCGACCGCTTCGGAACCCGCCCCTTCATGCTGGGCGGCATGCTCCTGATGGCCCTGGGGCTCGCCCTGCTGGCCCGCCAGGTCGAACCCGAAGTCGCCTACGGCAGCCTCGTCGTCCCGCTGATCATCGCGGGCGTCGGCATCTCCATGGTGTTCCCCAGCGTGGCCAACGCCGTGACCTCCTCCGTACCGCCGGCCGACGCGGGCGTCGCGGCCGGCGTCAACAACGCGCTGCGCGAACTGGGCGGAGTCTTCGGGATCGCCGCCGCCGCGGCCGTGTTCACAACGTACGGCGGCTACGGCTCACCGGAGACGTTCCTCGACGGATGCGGTCCGGCGCTGTGGGTCATGGCGGGTGCGGCGGGGGCCGGGGCGGTGGTGGCGGCGTTCGCACCGGGACGTGACTAGGGGTTGTGCCGATGCACCCGCCCTCTTTATAGTCGTACTGACTATTAAGGGGGCGGGCGCGCATGGGCCAGAACGAGAAGGCCTACGACAAGTACGCCCACGAGCCCTTCGCCGTCACCGTCGACCTCGCCGTCCTGACCCTCCGCGCGGGCGGCCTGCACGTGCTGCTCGTCGAGCGCGGACAGGAGCCGTACGCCGGCCGCTGGGCGCTCCCCGGTGGCTTCGTGCTGCCGGACGAGTCGGCGGAGACGGCGGCCCGGCGTGAACTCGCCGAGGAGACCGGCCTGTCGGACGTTTCCGGGCTGCACCTGGAACAGCTGCGGACCTACAGCGAACCCGACCGCGACCCCCGGATGCGGGTCGTGTCCGTCGCCTTCGCCGCGCTGCTCCCGGACCCTCCCGAGCCGCACGGCGGGGGCGACGCGGCGCAGGCCCGCTGGCTGCCGTACGTCGCGGTCGGGCCGCTCGCCTTCGATCACGACCGGATCCTGGCCGACGCCCACGAACGCGTCGGCGCCAAGCTCGAATACACCTCCCTCGCCACCGCCTTCTGCCCGCCCGAGTTCACCCTCGGCGAGCTCCAGCAGGTGTACGAGACCGTGTGGGGCACCGCTCTCGACCGGCCCAATTTCCGGCGCAAGGTGCTTGCCACGCCGGGCCTCGTCGAACAGGTCCCGGGCGCCGCCCGCCTGACAGGTGGCCGAGGCAAACCGGCCGCGCTGTACCGCGCGGGCGCCGCCACCACCCTGCACCCGCCGCTGCTCCGACCGTCCCGGGAAGGACGCCCCGCATGACCACCACGACCGTCGCCAAGCGCGCTGCCACGGGAGCGCTCACCGGACTCGCCCTCGGGGACGCCCTCGGCTTCCCGACCGAGTTCAACGACATCCCGTCGATCCTCGCCAAGTTCGGCCCCTGGCGGGAGATGCGGCTGCCGAGGCCCGCGATCGTCACCGACGACACGCAGATGACGCTGGCGCTGGGGAGAGGGCTGCGGACGGCCATGGACCGGGGGGTGCTGGCGCCTGCCGGGATGGCCGAGGCCGTGCGGCGGGAGTTCATCGCCTGGAACCGCTCCCCGGACAACAACCGGGCCCCCGGCACCACCTGCCTGAGGGCCTGCGAGCTGCTGGAGGACCCGGACCGGCGCTGGCAGGACGCCAGCCAGATCGGCTCCAAGGGCTGCGGCGCCAACATGCGCGTCGCGCCCATCGGGCTCGTCCCCGGTCTGAGCGACGAACAGCGCGCGGGCGCCGCCCAGTTGCAGTCCGCTCTCACGCACGGGCATCCGACGGCACTGGCCGCGTCCGACCTCACGGCACACGCCGTACGGCTGCTCGCGCAGGGCGCCGAGCCGACCGGACTCGTCGGACTGCTCCGGTCGTACGCCTACGAGAACCGCGCCCAGTACCACCACCGTTGGCTCGGCGACCTGTGGACGCGCAGCCAGGACCCCACCGCCGAGCACTTCATCACACGCGGCTGGGACGAGTGCCTGGCGATCCTCGACCGGCTCCAGGACGCCGTGCGCACGGTCTCGCCCGAGATCGACCCCTGTCTCGCCACCGGCGCGGGCTGGATCGCCGAAGAGGCCCTGGCGACCGGGCTGTTGTGCTTCCTGCTCTTCGTCGACGAGCCGGTGACGGCACTGCGCCGCGGCGCCTGTACGTCCGGTGACTCGGACTCGATCGCCTGCCTGGCGGGCGCCTTCGCGGGCGCGTACCTCGGCACGGACGCCTGGCCGACCGAGTGGGCCGACCGCATCGAGTACCGGGGGGACCTGGTCGCTCTCGGGGCGCTTTGGGACGCTTGAGGAATGATCGACGCCCTGGACATCGACCTGAAGCCCGTGGTGGCGGAGCAGCCCGACCCCGTGCGAGCCGGAGGAGACCCGGTCCCGGATGTGGGACCGGGAGGGCGTCGAGATGGACCTCGTCACGCACGACCTGCGCAAGTTCGTACGGCTGATGCTGCGGCGCAACGGCTACGTGCTGGAGCAGCTGCTCTCGCCCCTGGTCGTGCACACCACCGACGTCCACCGGGAGGACGAGGCGCAGAGCGCTTCAATGTTGCCGGACGCCCCGGCCGGGTACGACGCTCTGCACGACCTCGTCGTACGGGTCCGCCTGGAGGACTGAGGCGCGGCGGGTGCGGATCAGGAAGTCCTCGACGCGGCGCAGGTCCGGTTCGGCCGGCAGGGGGCTGTGGTGGGAGGCGTCCTCCGCCTCGGCGGACAGGCGCGTCATCCACGACTCGACCTCCGGCCACGGGACCTCGCCGCGCTTCACCGCGAGCAGGGGTTCGCGCTGGTCTCCCACGTCGATCGTCAGCCCGCCCGTGCGCAGCAGGTCGCGGCAGGTCATCAGGAGACGTAGGAGGTGCATCGCGTGCTTCCAGCGCGGGGCGCCGTGGGCGCGGACGTCGGCGTCCAGCTTCTTGCGCTGGCCGAGCGCGTAGCGGGCGAACGTGTCGTGCGCCCGGCGGGAGAGGAACGCCCCGCGCAGGGACAGGAGTTCGCGGCCCGTGCCGTCGACGTACTCGACGAGAGGGGAGTGCAGGCACTCCAGGATGTTCGGGTTCGCGCGCAGTGCCAGCTCGCAGAAGCGCTCCAGCTCCCAGCCGAACTGCTCCTCGCCCGGGCCCTCGACGTGCGTCGGCGGCTTCTCGAAGCGCCAGAAGAGGGGAGTGGGCGCGAGGAACACCCCGCGCCGGTCCGTGTCGCTGCCGTCCGTCGCCAGACCGAAGGCGCGCGATCCCATCACGCAGGCGTAGATGGTGTGGTCGCGCACCAGGTCGAGGTTCGGGTCCGTCTGGGGCATGTACGGGAGCGTACGGCCCAGGTCACGCGAGGCGGATCGAATTTCCGTCCACCGTGATCTGCTGCTCGGGCAGGGGCTTCGTCGCCGGCGGGTTGGCCACCGAGCCGTCGGTGATGCTGAACTTGCTGCCGTGGCAGTTGCAGTTGATCGTGCCGTCCGAGACGCTCGCCACCAGGCACTGCTGGTGCGTGCAGATCGACGAGAAGGCCTTGAACTCGCCCTCCTTCGGCTGGGTCACCACGACCTTCTCGTCCTTGAAGATCTTGCCGCCGCCGACCGGGATGTCGGCCGTCGTGGCCAGCTCCTGGCCGGCGGAGGCGCTCACGGTCGAGGAGCCGCTGTCTTCGTCGCCGTACTCGCTGCAGCCCACGAGGAGCGCCGCCGCGCCCGTCGCGAGAAGAACCGTGCGCCGCGTCGGGTCAGGGGTCATGTCGTTACTCCGAAGGTGCGGAAGAACCAGAGGGCGGAAGTCAGCCAGACGATCGTGAGGGCGGTGAAGACGAGACCGCCGATGATTGGCAGCACCCAGCCGGGAAGTCGCTCCCAGCGGAGCAACAGCATTTTTGCACTGAATGCGCCGAAGAAGAAGCAACCCAGGATGGAGTGCCAGAAAACGCGCGTTTCGTACGTCTGGTAGCCCAGCGCGTACAGGCAGTGCACCGCGACGGGGACGGCCACCAGGAACGCCACCCGGCCCGACCAGCGGTGCAGCGTCGACGACCAACTCGGGCCCCGCAGCTTCCCGTAGACCATGAGCGCCGAGACGACCTGGACGATCGCGAAGAAGATCGCGGCCGTCGCCAGCCATGACTTCACGGCTCCCGTGCTGCTGAATCCGGCCAGGTTGAAGGCGGTTCCCGCCGGGTCGTGCACCTTGCCGTACACGCCGAGGGCCACCGCCACGGCGGCGGCGACCAGCGCCGGGACGAGATAGCGGGCGGGGTGCGGGCCGCGCTGCGCGGGCGGGGGAGAAGGGAATCCCTGAGTCATGGCGTTCGGGTCGACGGTCATATCGGCTCCCTGGAGCGGACGAGGCGGTCAGGGGGTGACGGGCCGTGCGGTGAGCTCTTGTCCGTCGACCGTCACGGTGAGGGTCTCCGGGTCGATCTCGGGTGCCGCCGAGGGTTCGCCGTCGCGGGTGACGATGCCGACCTGGCGGCGGCCGTCGGGCGGCAGCACGATCCAGCCGCCGTCGACCTTGGCGCCGCGCACCGTGGCCGTCGCCCGGTAGAGACCGGAGGGCTTGAGGGCCTTCTGCGCGGTGAACTTGTAGCTGCCGCCACCGACGGCGACGGTGCCGCTGATGCGCTTGCCCTCCTTGAGGGTGCCGTTCAGTTCGGCGCCGTTCTCACCGGTGAGCTTCATGGTGCCGTCGTCCTTGACGTCGCCCTTGAGCCAGGCCTCCTTGGTGCGGCCGTCGCAGTAGTAGGCGACCGCCTTGCCGTCGCGCAGGGTCACGGCGACGGCGGCGGAGTCGTCGTCGGTGCGGCCCGCGTAGTCGGCGTTCGGCACGGGTGTCTTCGACGGTGTCGGTGACGGTGTGGTCTTGGCGGGCGTCGGCGTGGCCGCCTTGCTCGGCGACACCGAGGCGGCTGGGTTCTGTTTTGGTGAGTCCTGCTGCGAGGACGCGTTCTTCGTCCCCGTGGTCGCGTTGAGCGACAGCATGAACACGCCGAGTACCAGTCCCGCGAGCAGAGTGAACAGCGGTCCGGAGCGCTTCAATTCGGGCCTCCCCCGAGAGCTTCCTGCCATGAGAGCGGACCGGCGGCCCCGGCGTCCAGAGGCGCACTGGGGGTTTCTGACCCCAAGTAGCAGAATGGGGCAGTTCGAGTGACATTGGCATGGTTCGAGCCAGGTGGACCGCCGTCTCAGCGGGCGGGCGCCGTACGCCGGTCCGGCGGGGGCTGACTAGGCTGGACGGTCGAAGAGCCGAGTACGTACATCAGCGAGGAGCAGAGCCGTGGCGGTACGAGCGGTCCGGGGCGCCGTCCAACTCGAAGTGGACGAGGCCGGCCACATGGACGAGCAGGTCGGAGCCCTGCTCACCGCCATCCTGGAGCGGAACGACCTCGGCGCCGACGACCTGATCAGCATCTGGTTCACGGCGACGCCCGACCTGCACAGCGACTTCCCGGCGGCCGCCGCACGCAAGCTCGGCATCGTCGACGTGCCGCTGATCTGCGCCCAGGAACTCGACATCGCGGGCGCCATGCCCCGCGTCGTCCGCGTCCTCGCGCACATAGAGTCCGACAAACCCCGCGCCGACATCGCGCACGTCTACCTCGGCACCGCGGCCGCCCTGCGCAAGGACATCGCGCAGTGAGGACCGCCCTGGTCATCGGCACGGGCCTCATCGGTACGTCCGCCGCCCTCGCCCTCGTCTCCCGCGGCGTCGTCGTCTACCTCGCCGACCACGACCCGGAGCAGGCCCGTACGGCGGCCGCGTTCGGCGCCGGCACGGACGAGGATCCCGAAGGACCGGTCGACCTCGTGATCGTCGCCGCCCCGCCCGCCCACGTGGCCGGCGTCCTCGCCGACGCCATGCGCCGAGGTCTGGCCCGCGGCTACCTCGACGTGGCCAGCGTCAAGGGCGGCCCGCGCCGCGAGCTGGAGGCCCTCGGCCTCGACCTGTCCTCGTACATCGGCACGCACCCCATGTCGGGCCGTGAGAAGTCCGGCCCGCTGGCCGCGACGGGCGACCTGTTCGAAGGCCGCCCCTGGGTGCTGACCCCGACCCGTGACACGGACACCGAGGTTCTGAACCTGGCCCTGGAGCTGGTCTCGCACTGCCGGGCCGTGCCGGTTGTCATGGACGCCGACGCCCACGATCGCGCTGTCGCGCTCGTCTCCCACATGCCTCACCTGGTCTCCAGCATGGTCGCCGCGCGGCTGGAGAACGCGTCGGAGGCCGCCGTACGACTGTGCGGGCAGGGCATACGCGACGTGACCCGGATCGCCGCCTCCGACCCCTCGATGTGGATCGACATCCTCTCCGCGAACCCGGGGCCGGTCGCAGACCTCCTCACCGACGTGTCCGCCGACCTCGACGAGACGGTTCAGGCGCTGCGGGCCCTTCAGTCCTCCGACGAGGCGAAGCGGCGTGAGGGCGCCGGCGGTATCGAGGACGTTCTGCGCCGGGGCAATGCCGGGCAGGTCCGTGTGCCCGGCAAGCACGGGACCGCTCCGCGGGTGTACGAGGTCGTGGCTGTGTTGATCGACGACCAGCCGGGACAGTTGGCGCGGATCTTCGCGGATGCGGGGATGGCGGGGGTCAACATCGAGGACGTACGGATCGAGCACGCGACCGGGCAGCAGGCCGGGTTGGTTCAGCTGATCGTGGAGCCGAAGGCCGCGCCCGTGCTTACCGCTTCGCTGAAGGAGCGGGGCTGGGCGATTCGGCAGTAGGTCGCGTTCCGGTCGGTGCTGGTGCGGGCCGTTGCTGGGGGCTGCGCCCCCAGACCCCCGCTTCGGCCCTGAAGGGGCCTCGTCCTCAAACGCCGGACGGGCTGAAGTGACCTGGGCCGGCGCTGAAAGGTGTCTCGCAGTCGCCGCGCGGCCGGACGAGTGACCCGAACCCAGTAACCTTGTGCGGGGCACGATCACGCCCCGCACGCTCCCACCACACCGCACCAGGAAGGTGTCCCCCCGTGGAAAACGGCGCCGCCCGGACCGCCCCGGCAGTGATTGTCGCGATTGACGGCCCCTCCGGCACGGGCAAGTCGAGCACGTCCAAGGCCGTGGCCGCCCAGCTCGGGCTGAGCTACCTGGACACCGGCGCCCAGTACCGGGCGATCACCTGGTGGATGGTGAACAACGGCATCGACGTCGACGCCCCCTCCGAGATCGCCGCCGCGGCCGGCAAGCCCGAGATCGTCTCCGGCACCGACCCGGAAGGCCCCACCATCACGGTGGACGGCACCGACGTCGCCGGGCCGATCCGCACCCAGGAGGTCACCTCCAGGGTCAGCGCGGTCAGCGCGGTGCCCGAGGTGCGGGCCCGGATCACCGAGCTCCAGCGCTCGCTGGCGGCCTCCGCGGAGAACGGGATCGTCGTCGAGGGCCGTGACATCGGTACGACGGTGCTGCCCGACGCCGACCTGAAGATCTTCCTGACCGCGTCCCCGGAGGCGCGTGCCGCCCGGCGCAGCGGTGAGCTGCAGGGTGCGGACGTCAACAGCACCCGCGAGGCGCTGCTCAAGCGCGACGCGGCCGACTCCAGCCGCAAGACCTCGCCGCTCGCGAAGGCGGACGACGCGGTCGAGGTGGACACCTCCGACCTCACGCTCCAGCAGGTCATCGAGTGCGTCGTCACCCTCGTCGAGGAGAAGCGGGCAGCGAAGTGACCAGCGAAGTGACGGCACCCTCCGCGCGGGGCGCGGAGATCGGGCGGCGGATCGGCGTCGGCCTGATGTACGGGCTGTGGAAGCCGCGCGTCCTGGGCGCCTGGAAGGTCCCCGCGACCGGCCCGGTGATCTTCGCCGCCAACCACTCGCACAACCTCGACGGCCCGATGGTCATCGGCGTGGCACCCCGCGCGTCGCACTTCCTGGTCAAGAAGGAAGCGTTCGTCGGCCCGGTCGCCTCCTTCATGCGCGCCACCGGCCAGCTGGAGGTGGACCGCTCGACCGCCGACCGTACGGCCATCACCCGGGCGCTCGGTGTGCTGGAGGCCGGCGGCGTCCTCGGTATCTTCCCGGAGGGCAGCCGGGGCGAGGGCGACTTCGCCTCGCTGCGGGCCGGGCTCGCGTACTTCGCCGTACGCGGCAACGCCCCGATCGTTCCGGTCGCCGTCCTGGGAAGTTCCGAGAAGCAAGGACGGTTGATAAAGGCGCTGCCCCCGCTGCGCTCCCGCATCGACGTCGTCTTCGGCGATCCCTTCGAGGCGGGCGACGGCTCCGGCCGCCGTACGCGCAAGGCACTGGACGAGGCGACCGAGCGCATCCAGAAGCAGTTGGCCGCCCACCTGGACAACGCCAGGCGTCTCACCGGGCGCTAGGCGACACTTGAGTAGTGGACCGCCCGATACCCGGGCGGTTCCACCGATCACCACGATGAACTACGAGGTACCGACTTCATGAACGACCACATCCAGCCCGACGGCTCGGAGCACGAGCACGGGGCACTTGGCGATGCCGAGTACGCGGAGTTCATGGAGCTCGCCGCCGAAGAGGGCTTCGACGTCGAGGACGTCGAGGGGGCCATCGAAGAGGCCGGTCACGGGCCGCTGCCCGTCCTCGCCGTCGTCGGCCGCCCGAACGTCGGCAAGTCGACTCTGGTCAACCGCATCATCGGCCGCCGCGAGGCCGTCGTAGAGGACAAGCCGGGCGTCACCCGCGACCGCGTCACCTACGAGGCCGAGTGGGCGGGCCGCCGCTTCAAGGTCGTCGACACCGGCGGCTGGGAGCAGGACGTCCTCGGCATCGACGCCTCCGTCGCCGCGCAGGCCGAGTACGCGATCGAGGCCGCCGACGCGGTCGTCTTCGTCGTGGACGCCAAGGTCGGCGCGACCGACACCGACGAGGCGGTTGTACGACTGCTGCGCAAGGCCGGCAAGCCCGTCATCCTGGCCGCCAACAAGGTCGACGGGATGAGCGGCGAGTCGGACGCCGCCTACCTGTGGGCGCTGGGCCTCGGCGAGCCGCACCCCGTCTCCGCCCTGCATGGCCGCGGCACCGGCGACATGCTGGACGCCGTCCTGGAGGCGCTGCCGGAGGCACCCGCGCAGACCTTCGGCACCGCGGTCGGCGGCCCGCGCCGCATCGCCCTGATCGGCCGCCCCAACGTCGGTAAGTCCTCGCTGCTGAACAAGGTGGCCGGCGAGGAGCGTGTCGTCGTCAACGAGATGGCCGGCACCACCCGTGACCCGGTCGACGAGCTGATCGAACTCGGCGGCATCACCTGGAAGTTCGTCGACACGGCGGGCATCCGCAAGCGCGTCCACCTCCAGCAGGGCGCCGACTACTACGCCTCGCTGCGTACGGCCGCCGCCGTGGAGAAGGCGGAGGTCGCGGTCATCCTCATCGACGCCTCCGAGAACATCTCCATCCAGGACCAGCGCATCGTCACCATGGCCGTCGAGGCGGGCCGTGCGATCGTCCTCGCGTACAACAAGTGGGACACCCTCGACGAGGAGCGCCGCTACTACCTGGAGCGGGAGATCGAGACCGAGCTCGGCCAGGTCGCCTGGGCGCCGCGGGTCAATGTCTCGGCGCAGACCGGGCGGCACATGGAGAAGCTGGTCCCGGCGATCGAGACGGCCCTCGCGGGCTGGGAGACCCGGGTCCCGACCGGCCGGCTGAACGCCTTCCTCGGCGAGCTGGTCGCCGCCCACCCGCACCCGATCCGCGGCGGCAAGCAGCCCCGCATCCTCTTCGGCACCCAGGCCGGCACCAAGCCGCCCCGCTTCGTGCTCTTCGCCTCCGGCTTCATCGAGGCGGGCTACCGCCGCTTCATCGAGCGCCGCCTGCGCGAGGAGTTCAGCTTCGAGGGCACCCCGATCCACATCTCGGTGCGGGTGCGCGAGAAGCGCGGCGCGAAGAAGAAGTAGCGGCTTCGGGAAGTAGCGGAAGGGCGGCCCCTGTTGAGGGGCCGCCCTTCCGTCGTACGTCCATCCGTCACGCGTCCGTTTTTCACAGACCTCGGCGTGGTCCGGGCGGCAGTGCCGCCGGGATGTGGTGCATGCCGGTGCCGTGCCCGAGCTGTCCCACACGCTGCCACTGGGACTGCTGCTGCCCGCCGCCCTGCCGCGCGCTGTACGCGCCCGCACTGTAGGCACTGTACGAGCTGCTGAACGAGCCCGAACGGTGCCCGCCGCCGTACGACTCCCCGCTGTGCGGGCCGTTCCCGAAGGCGGTGAAGCCCAGCTCCTCCTCGCCGCTGCGGTCACCCGGCAGCGAACGAAAGGTCTTGACCCACTCGGCATAGAGCCTGTCGTAGATCGGCGTGGCCGATGATCCGCTCTGGGAGTCCTGAGCCGACCGCGCGGACGGGATCGGCTGGTAGGACTGGCGGCGGGGAACGTCGTTTGCGTGCACGTATGTCCAAACGACCCCAACAGGCAAGAGATGCGGCCAAGAAGCTGATTCAGGCAGGTCACCGGACTATTGGGGGCGCGAACAACCCGCCAATCGCGCTCACGTCCCGGCAAGCGGCAGCGCACTGGCAACCAACTTGCCGTTCGCCGCAGCCTTGTCCAACGCCCCCCGCAGCAGATCCTCCCGAGGCTGACGCCCGATCGACCCGACCGGCGCCGCGAACAGCAGCACCTGCTGATGCTTGTTGGCAGCCGCCCGCCAGCTCTCCGTGACCTGCAGCGGCTGATGCGCCTGCCACCAGGCAACCGGCGTACCCCCGTTGGTGCCGGGCTGGAGCACGGCATGCAGCTGGCCCATGGCGAGCAGCACCGACCAGCCGTGCAGCACCGGCGGCACGGCGGAGATCTCGGGGAGCGGCATGAACCCCTGCTCGATGAGCAACGGCAGGAAGTCGTCGCCCAGGTCGGTCGAGCCGGGTCGCACGATGGGTCCGGTCGGCTCGACGACGAGGGCCGGGTGCAACTCCCCGGCGATCAGCACGAGTCCGCTGGTGACACCGAGCACGGCCTGCTGGGGCACGATCTTCTCCGGCTCCAGGTCGACGGTGTCGCCGCTGATGGAGCGGACCGCTCCCCGCAGCTGCTCCTCGGTGACCTGGACGACCTGCGACGGCAGGCAGCTGGCGTGGGCGAAGGCGAGGACGGCCGTCTCGTCGCCGATGAACAGGACGGTGCTGGTGCGCTCCTGTTCGGAGTCGCCCTGGGTGCGGCAGGACGTGCAGTCGTAACTGCCCGGGGCGTTCTCTCCGGCGAGCAGCCGGTCGGCTTCTTCGTCGCCGATCTCGGCGCGTACGTCGTCGCTGACGTCGAGCATGCGCGGCACGGGTGGCTCCCTCGGAATGCGGTGCCCGGTGGGTCCCGGGCTCATGAAGAAGACAACGGACGATCTGTGGCGGGGGTCACGCTCCAAGGCGAACGGAATCGAACCATCCACCGCACAGTGTCACGCCGAGTACGGAATCGGGCACTCCATGTCAACTGCTTGGAAACCCAAGGAAGTTGGACCGGTGAAGTGGGTCACAGATCGCCAGGGCGGCTGGTCGACAAATCATGAAATCAGCGAATGAAGTGGGTGGCTGAAAATCGCCGATACCCAGGGTAACAGCGAACTGGCCTGGAATGACAAGAAGTTGGTTGATATCGCCCCGTCAGCCTCCGTACATTCCTCGGCCGTGTGCAACGAGCACCGCTCGGGTACGTCCGCCGGCCGCACCAAGCCAGCTCACCGCACAGCCTCCGGCGGACGGGACGGAGCGCGCCCACCGCGGCCAAACGCGGGAAGTGCGCCCCGTCTTGGGGGACCCCGGGTCCGTGGAGAGGGATTTCCATGTCCGACTGTGCCCATACAAGCACCCACACCACGCGCGACAACGCCCGTAAGACACGTACGACGGCGGTCCTCGCCGGGGCGGCACTGCTCGCCCCCCTCGGACTGCTGGCCGCGACCGGCAACGCCGCGGCGGCGGACGGCGGAGTGTGGGACCGCATCGCCCAGTGCGAGAGCGGCGGCAACTGGCACATCAACACCGGCAACGGCTACTACGGAGGACTCCAGTTCTCCGCCGGCACCTGGCGCGCGTACGGCGGTACGGCCTACGCGGCGACCGCCGACAACGCCACCAGGGAGCAGCAGATCGCCGTCGCCACCAAGGTCCAGCGCGCACAGGGGTGGGGCGCGTGGCCGACCTGTTCGGCGCGCGCCGGAGCGTACGGGAGCGCACCCGCGGCTCCCGCCACCGGCGGCGCCACCACGAAGGCAGCCCCGTCGAAGCCGTCGAAGGAGCCGGCACGTTCGACAGGACACACGACCCGCGGTACGACCCGCGGCGACTACACCGTCCGCAAGGGCGACACGCTGAGCGGCATCGCCGCCGAGCACGGGACCACCTGGCAGAAGATCTACGCCGCCAACAAGGCCGTCATCGGCGCTGATCCCGACCTGATCGTGCCCGGGCAGCAGCTCGATCTCTGAGCCGGCCCCCTGCCCCGGCCGCACCGGCGAGGCTCAACGGACGTACGGGGCGCGCTGCTTAGCGTGGGCCGATGCTCCCCAAGCCGATCACGTACGCCGTCGCCGCTGCCGCCCTGTTCGCCGTCCTCGCCCCCACCGCGGCACACGCGGCACCGCCACCGCCGGCCCCCGGACCGCAGGGAACGCTCGTCTCCTACGACTGCGCAGAGGAACAGTGGCCCTGGGACTGTGTCGCCGAGTGCGAGAGCAGCGGGCGCTGGGACACCAACACCGGGAACGGCTTCTACGGGGGGCTGCAGTTCTGGCAGCCCACCTGGAAGGAGTTCGGCGGGCTGACGTACGCCCCGCGCGCGGATCTCGCCACCAGGGAGCAGCAGATCGCGGTCGCGCGGGAGGTGCTGGCGGCGCAGGGGTGGGAGGCCTGGCCCGTCTGTTCCAAGAGGTACGGGCTCAAGGGTCGTATGCACACGGTGAAGTCCGGGGACACGCTCTCGTCCGTCGCCCGCAAGTACGGCGTCAAGGGCGGCTGGCAGGCGCTCTACAAGGCCAACAAGGACATGGTGGGCCCCCACCCGGACCGACTGAACGTGGGAACCCTGCTGCTCATCCCGAAGGGCTCGACCCGGGCGGCAGAGGCGGCACAGGCCCCGGCCGTGTTCGGCCCGCCCCTGGCCCGTCCGCTCCTGCCCGGTGTTCCAGTTCGCCCGCCTCTCCGCTGAACACGACCGCCCCGCGCTGCAGTTCGTACACCAGGGCCGCCCGGCCGTGCAGCACGGGCGGCAGCCGCTGCTCGGCCACGACCACGCACGCGTGGAGCCCGCTCAGCAGCTCGTACGTGTGGGCCGCGACCGTGGGGGACATGCCCTGCGCGGGTTCGTCGACGAGCACCACGCGTGCGCGTGCCAGCAGGGCGCGGGAGAGGGCGAGCATGCGCTGCTCGCCGCCCGAGAGGGTGCCGGCGCGGCGGGGGAGCAGGGGCCCTAGCTGCGGGTAGGCGTCCAGGGCGGAGTCGTAGGCGGGGGCGGCCAGTTCGAGGTTCTCGCGGACGGTCAGGGAGCCGAACACGGCCTGCCGTTCGGGGATCAGGCACAGTCCGCGCCGGGCGCGCTCGTAGGCGGGCATACGGGTCACGTCGGCGCCGTCCCACACCACGGCGCCGCCGGACAGGGGCACGGTACCGGCGAGGGCGCGCAGGGCCGTCGTACGGCCGGATCCGTTGCGGCCCAGCAGGACGGTGAGGCCGGGGCCGGGGGCGGCGAGGGTGATGCCGTGCAGGGCCTCCAACGGGCCGTAGCGCACGCGCGCGTGGCGCAGGGCGATGGTCATCGGCCGGCCGTTTCGAGGGTTTCCAGTACGCGGTCGGGCGGGCCGGAGGCGACGATGCGGCCCGCCGTCATGACGTGCACGACGTCCGCGAGGTCGGCGACCAGGTCGAGATCGTGCTCGACGACGAGGAGGGCGGTGCCGTCGGCGGCGAGGGCCTTCAGAACCCGGGTGAGGGCGGCGACTTCGGCGGTATCCAGGCCGGCGGCGGGTTCGTCGAGCAGCAGCACGCGCGGGCTGCCCGCGAGGGCTCGGGCGAGCTCGACGCGGCGCAGGGTTCCGGTGGGCAGTCCGGCGGCGGGCAGCCCGCGGACGGGCCCGTCCAGCCCGAGCAGCCTCAGCGCCCGCTCCACGGCACCCGGATCGACGACCCGCCCCTGCTCGGCGCCCACCCGCACGTTGTCGGCAACGGTCAACGACGGGAAGACGGCCAGCTGTTGGAAGGTCCGCGCGATCCCGATCCGGGTACGGGCATGCGCGGCGAGCCGCGTGATGTCCCGCCCCCCGAACCGGACCTGCCCGCCCGAGGGCCGCAACGTCCCGGCCAGACAGTGGAACAGGGTGCTCTTCCCGGCCCCGTTGGGCCCGACGACCGCGGTCACCTGGCCTGGCGGGACATCGAGGTCGACGCCGTCGAGGGCGGTGAAGTTGCCGTAGCGGGCGTGGAGGTGGCGGGCGGTGAGGGTGGGCGCGGGTGCGTTGTGGGGCACCCGGCCTTCGGCCGGGTTTGGTTTCCCACCCGCACCATCCGTGCTGCTTTCGTTGTCGGGTGCGAGTGGCCCCTGTGGGAGCTGAGCGCCGTCGGCGGCTGCGGCCCGCTGCTCCGTCGGTCGTAGTCGCCTCCGTGCCCTCGCCCCCACCGCCGTCAGCGTCGCCCTCCTGCGCAGTCGCAACCGGCCCGCCGCCGTCCGCAGAGCCTCGTACGGTCCCCCGGGAAAGCGGCCCACGCACACCGCCAGCACCCCGATCAGCGCCGCCGCCACCCCGCCCCGGGCGCCCGCGTCCAAGCCGACCAGAAGCGCCGCGGCCGCCAGCGCGCCCAGGGTGCTGTCGGCGCCCAGGACCACCACCGCGGCGAACCAGAGGAGGCTGCGTACGGGGTCGTAGGCGCCGGGGTCGAAGGCGCGTAGGCCCATGGCGAGCATGCCGCCTCCCAGGGCGGCCAGGGCGGCGCCCGAGACGAAGGCCAGGAGTTTGAGGGAGGGGACCTGGACGCCGGCCGCCGACGCGCCCGACTCGTGGTCCCGCATCGCGGCGAGGGCTCTGCCCGTGCGGCCCCTGCGCAGTGCGTGGGTCGCCAGCAGGGCGGCGGCCAGGAGGGTCAACTCCAGGACGTAGTACGCGCGGTCCCCGTCGAAGCCGGCGGGGCGGTCGAGCGACAGGCCGGACGTGGCGTACGGCTGGGCGAAGACGAAGCGGCTCACCCCGACGCCGACCGCGAAGGTCGCGAGGGCCAGGGCCAGGCCTCGGCGGCTGATCGCCGGCCAGCCCGTCAGGAGGCCCAGGGGAGCGACCAGGACGACCGCGAGGGCCAGCGCCGCCAGTTCCGGGAGGCGGGGCAGGCCCGGAAAGCGGCCCGCCGCGAGCAGGGCCGTGAACAGGGCGCCCAGGCCCGCGTACGCCGCCTGCCCAAGGGAGATCTGGCCGCCGCGGCCGGTCACGACCACCAGGGAGAGCAGCACCACGCCCAGCGCCGGCACCTGCACCGACGTATGCAGGTCCGAGCCCGCGAAGCCCAGGGGCAGCAGGAACAGCACCAGGGCCACGATCCAGGCGCCCGGTGGAGTCGGCACGCGCGCGGTGGCCGTGCGCGGCAGGGCGTCGCGCGTGCCGATCCGGGGCAGCGCGAGGGCGGCGATCAGCAGGGCCACGACGAACAGGTTCGCGCCGACCGCCTGCAGCAACGGTTCGCCCCAGCCCGACGGATGCAGCCGCGTCAACTGGCTCTGCGCGACGCCGATCCCCAGCGCCACCACCACAGCGACCGGCAGGCTCCGCATCCGCGCGGCCACCGCGACCGCGACCACCTCCATCACCAGCAGCGGCATGCCGTACGGGTCCAGACGGACGTACGGAGCCAGCAGCACGCCCGTCAGGCCCGCCGTGAACGAGCCGAACGCCCAGCCCGCCGCGGCCACCCGGTCCGCGTCGATCCCGCCGAGGACCGCGAGCCGGCGATCGTCCACCACGGCCCGCAGCTCCCGCCCGAAGCGCGTCCAGCGGATCACCGACCCGACACCCACGGCCAGCACCAGCACGACCGCCAACTGCCCCCACGGATCGGCCGACACCAGCTCCGGCGCGTCGTCCCGCGCCCCCTGCCCCCACACCAGCGCGGCCCCGCCCACCAGCAGCACGAACACCCCGATGGACGCCACCAGCGTCTGCGCCGGGTCGCCGCCGAGGACCGACAGCGGACGGAAGACGAAGCGTTCCAGCACCATCCCGATGCCCGGCGCGAGCACGAGCAGCGTCAGCGTCGCCCCCAGCCACAGCGGCCAGCCCCAATCGACCACGCACTGCCGCAGCACATACGCGCAGACCATCGCGATCGCGCCGTGCGCGAAGTTGAGGACGCCGGTCGCGCGGTACGTCACGATCAGGCCGATGCCGGTGAGCGCGGCGGCGCTGCCGACCGACAGGCCGGCCAGGGTGAGGTCGTAGGTCAGGGAGGACATCAGTCGTCCGCTTCGGCGGGCTCGCAGATCGGGCACGGGCCCAGCTCGCCGCTCGCCACCAGCTTGGAGTCCACCGGCACCGCCTCCACCTTGCCGGCGACCAGCGGGCAGTCCGCGCGGTGCCACAGCGTGCCGCCCGGCACCATCAGCAGGTCCCCGCTGACCGCCAGCGGCACGGCGGCCACCTGCTCCGACTCGTCCACGTCAGCGGTCTCCGCGGCCACCAGAAGGCCGTACAGCTCCTCCACGCGCGCGGCGGCGAGCGCGCCCCGCCCGTGCGTGAGAAGCACGGCGCCCGCGACGATCAGCGCGGCGCCGGGGACCGTGCAGGACGCCAGATAGGGCAGCTGCCGCTCGGCGAACCGCTCCCCGGAAATGCCGTACCAGCCGATGACACACAGCACCGCGCCCGCGGCGAGCGCGGCCCAGCCGGCCCACAGGACGGGGTGCACGGTTCGCAGTCGTCCTGTCCGCATCTCTGGCT
This sequence comes from Streptomyces sp. JLBG701, assembly GCF_058544905.1. NCBI lineage: Bacteria > Bacillati > Actinomycetota > Actinomycetes > Kitasatosporales > Streptomycetaceae > Streptomyces > Streptomyces sp. JLBG701. Next base: position 2,619,451 of record NZ_CM178588.1, on the reverse strand, counting down.
CCCACACGCGTCATGTGTCTGTCCATGTCAGCCGATCGCTTGCACTATGCCTTCTGGAAGCTGACCCTGAAAGCACCGGGCGCACATGGCCCGGACCGACACCCGGTGGTGAGCCAGATGGTTCTCGGGAGCGACCTCAGGCGGGGGAACGCACGGCGGAGGCGCGGCCCAGGGGCCGCAGGACGGGGTACGGCGCTGGTGGCCGCCCTGCTCCTGTTCCTCGCCCCGGCCCTCGCGGCGTGCAGCGACGACAGCGGCGGCAGCGAGAGCACGCCCCCCACTCCTTCCGTCGAACAGACGACGAGCGAGCCGGCCAGCCCCTCCGCGACCGGGCCCGCCGACCCGGCGGCCGCCGAGAAGCAGGTCACGGAGAACTGGGAGAAGTTCTTCGACCCCGGCACCTCCATGAAGGAGAAGCAGGCGGTCCTGGAGGACGGTGACAAGCTCACCGCCCTCATGAACGCCTTCAGCGGTGACGAGCGGGGCGGGCAGGTGGAGGCGCAGGTCACCAAGGTCGAGTTCACCTCGCCGACCGACGCGACCGTGACGTACACGCTGCTCCTGAACGGTGCCACCGCCCTGCCCGACGCCTCGGGAACGGCGGTCGAGCAGGACGGCACGTGGAAGGTCTCCGTCACCACTCTCTGCGCGCTGGTCCAGTTGAGCGGCGATGCGTCCACGTCGGCCGCGCCGGGCTGCTGAGGCCGCCGCCGCGCTGCTGCTGCTCCTCGCGGCCACGGCCTGCGGCAGCCGCCTGCCCGAGAGCGACTTCGAGCACGGCGGCCGCACGTCCGCGCCCGCACAGAGCAGCGATACGCCGATCCGTGTCGGCATCATCACCAGCGCCACCAGCCCCGTCGGGGGCAACGCCTTCACCGGCCCGCGCGACGGCGCCAAGGCCTGGTTCGACCGGCTCAACGCGCGCGGGGGCATCGACGGCCGCCCGGTCGAGGTGCGGCTGTGCGACGACGGCGGCAGCGGCGTCGGCAACAACGAATGCGTTCACCGGCTGATCGACGAGGACAAGGTGGTCGCCCTGGTCGCCACCACCGCGCTCGACTACGCGGGAGCCTCCCGCGTCTCCCACGCGCGCGTGCCCGACATCGGCGGCCAGCCCATCGGGGCCGCCTACGACACCTGGCCGCACCTGTACGGCATCTACGGCAGCCTGGCGCCCCGCGACGGCACGCCGGGCTGGGACGGGCGGCTGTACGGCGGAACCGAGGTCTACCGCTACTTCAAGCGCGAGCAGGGCGCCCGTACGGCCGCGGTCGTGTCGTACAACCAGTCCGCGTCCGCCGCCTACGCGCGGCTCGTCGAACAGGGTCTGAAGGCCGAGGGCTACAAGGTCGTCACCGAACAGGTCGACTTCGCCCTGCCCAACTTCCGTGCCGTGGCCGCCGACCTGAAGGAACAGGGCGTGGATCTTGTCTTCGACGCCGTCGACACCCATGGCAACGCCCAGCTGTGCGAGGCGATGGACGACGTGGGCGCCGATGTCATCGCCAAGGTGACGAACGTACAGAACTGGACGTCGACAGTCCCCGAGGACTACAAGGACTCCCCGCGTTGCCGCAATGCCCTGTGGGCGACCGGGTCGAGCCGCAACTACGAGGACACCGGGCAGGACGCCGTACGGGAGTTCCGGGACGCGACCAAGGGTCTGCAGACGCATTCCCAGTGGCAGCTGGAGGGCTGGGCGGCCGCGATGTGGTTCACGGACGCGGCGAAGTCCTGTGCGGACACCGGCATCACGCGCGCGTGCATCGACGACTTCATGAACCGCAGCGAGAACTACACCGCCGACGGTCTCCTGGTTCCCGTCCGGTTCGAGCGGCTGGCCGAGCCGCCGGAGACCCGCAGGACGTGCCTGTCGGTGGCCCGATGGGAGGACGGCAAGGGGTGGGTCTCGCAGGGCGACATGAACAGCACCTGCTTCGACGTGCCGCAGCTGTCCTACGAACCGTGATCCTGGAAGGGCTTGCGGACAGCCGCTGTCCGCAAGCCCTGGCAGACTCGGTCCCATGCTGGAGACCTCGGCAAGACTGCTGCGCCTGCTCTCGCTCCTCCAGGCCCACCGCGAATGGTCCGGGGCCGACCTGGCCGAGCGCCTCGGCGTCACGCCGCGCACGGTGCGCCGAGACGTGGACCGGCTGCGCGAGCTGGGCTACCCGGTCAACGCCAGCCCGGGCACGGGCGGCGGCTATCAGCTCGGCGCGGGGGCCGAGCTGCCGCCGCTGCTGCTTGACGACGACGAGGCGGTCGCCGTCGCCGTCGGGCTGCGCACGGCCGCCGGGCAGGGCATCGAGGGCATCGGCGAGACCTCCGTACGCGCCCTCGCCAAGCTCGAACAGGTCCTGCCGAGCCGGCTGCGCCGACGCGTGGGCGCCCTCAACGCCTTCACCGTGCCGATGCTGCGCGGCCCCCAGCCCTCAGCGGTCGACCCGGCCGTGCTGACCGAACTCGCCCACCTGTGCCGGGACGCGGAGCGGCTCCGCTTCGAGTACCGGGGGCACGACGGAAGTGAGACCCGCCGCACGGTCGAGCCGCACCGCCTGGTGTGCACCGAGCACCGCTGGTATCTGGTCGCCTGGGATCTCGATCGGGCCGACTGGCGCACCTTCCGCGTCGACCGCATCACGCCCAGGCCCCCGCACGGCCCGCGCTTCACCCCGCGTGAGGCGCCCGCCGAGGATCTCGCCGCCTACGTCTCCCGAGGCGTCTCCACGCGCGCGTACGCCTCCCACGCGGCCGTCCGGCTGCTGGTGCCCGTGGAGGAGGCCGCGGAGCGGATCTCGCCCTCCGCCGGGACGCTGGAGCCCGACGGGCCGGACGCCTGCATTCTGCGCACCGGGGCCGCGAGCCTCGACGTGATGGTCATTCACGTGATGCTGACGGGCTTCGAGTTCGAGGTGCTGGAGCCGGACGGGCTCGTCGAGGCGATCAGGACGGCTCGGGACCGGCTGTCGCGTGCCCTGGAGAGGGCGCCGCGGAGAGCGCCGCGATCTCGGGATGGTGCAGGTCGAACGCCGGGGACTCGGAGCGGATCCGGGGCAGCGTGAGGAAGTTGTGCCGCGGCGGCGGACACGTGGTCGCCCACTCCAGTGAGCGGCCGAAGCCCCAGGGGTCGTCGACGTCGACCTTCTTGCCGTACTTGGCCGTCTTCCAGACGTTGTAGAGGAACGGCAGCGTCGACATGCCGAGCAGGAACGCGCCGATCGTCGAAAGCGTGTTGAGCGCGGTGAAGCCGTCGGCGGCCAGATAGTCCGCGTACCGGCGGGGCATGCCCTCCGCGCCCAGCCAGTGCTGCACCAGGAACGTGGTGTGGAAGCCCACGAACAGCGTCCAGAACTGGATCTTGCCGAGCCGTTCGTCGAGCATCTTGCCGGTGAACTTCGGCCACCAGAAGTAGAAGCCGCCGAAGGTCGCGAAGACGACGGTGCCGAACACGACGTAGTGGAAGTGCGCGACCACGAAGTACGAGTCGGTGACATGGAAGTCCATCGGCGGCGACGCCAGGATCACCCCGGTCAGCCCGCCGAACAGGAACGACACGAGGAAGCCCACCGCCCACAGCATGGGCGTCTCGAAGGACAGCGAGCCCTTCAGCATCGTGCCCGTCCAGTTGAAGAACTTCACCCCCGTCGGCACCGCGATCAGGAACGACATGAAGGAGAAGTACGGCAGCAGCACCGCGCCCGTCGCGAACATGTGGTGGGCCCACACGACCACCGACAGACCGGTGATCGCCATCGTCGCGCCGACCAGCGTCAGATAGCCGAAGATCGGCTTCCGGCTGAAGACCGGGATGATCTCCGAGACGATCCCGAAGAACGGCAGGGCGATGATGTACACCTCGGGATGCCCGAAGAACCAGAACAGGTGCTGCCACAGCAGCGCCCCGCCGTTGGTCGCGTCGAAGACGTGCGAGCCGAACCGCCGGTCGGCCTCCAGACAGAGCAGTGCGGCGGCCAGCACCGGGAACGCCATCAGGATCAGGATCGACGTGAACAGCGTGTTCCACACGAAGATCGGCATCCGGAACATCGTCATGCCGGGCGCGCGCATCCCGATGATCGTGGTGAGGAAGTTGACCGCGCCGAGGATCGTGCCGAAGCCGGCCAGCGCGAGGCCCATGATCCACAGGTCGGCGCCGATGCCGGGGGAGCGCTCGGCGCTGTTGAGCGGCGCGTAGGCGAACCAGCCGAAGTCGGCGGGCCCGCTCGGCACCAGCAGCGAGCCCAGCACGATCAGCCCGCCGAACAGGAACAGCCAGTACGAGAACATGTTCAGCCGCGGGAAGGCCACGTCCGGCGAGCCGATCTGCAGCGGCATGAGCTCGTTGGCGAAGCCCGCGAAGGTCGGGGTCGCGAACAGCAGCAGCATGATCGTGCCGTGCAGGGTGAACAGCTGGTTGTACTGCGTGTTGTCGATCAGCTGTAGTCCGGGCCTGGCGAGTTCGGCGCGCATCAGCATCGCCATCACACCGGCGATCAGGAAGAACGCGAACGACGTGATCAGGTACAGATGCCCGATCTTCTTGTGGTCGGTCGTGGTGAGCCAGTCGACGATCACCTCGCCGCGCGGCCTGGCCCGCACGGGTTGCGCCGTCGCCTCTACGGTCTCGGTCCCCATCGCTCGCTCGCCCCTTCGCCTCGTCGCGCCCCGGGTCCGCTGAAGCCCGCGCCGCGCACGGCCGCGAGCTCACGCCATGATGCTCGCGCCGCCGTGGGCTCCGACAGGGGGCGTACGGGGGATGTGTGCCGGAACCGTGAATCTCTTATGCGGTGTCAGCTCCCGTGGCATGTCCTGGAATCGGAATGAAATAGGACTCCGCCCGCCTCCGGGCACGGTTCTCCCAGCACTTTCGGCCGGGCTATTCAACGGGCCGTCGCGACACGCGGGAATTGAGTTCGAATACCTGCGTAAGGCGTACGGAACCGCTCATACGTGTGACGGACTTGAGGCGAAACGCGTGTCGTGAGCCTGTGACAGAAGTGTGACCGGAGAGGAACGCGTGACCCAAGGTTCCGGCCCGGACTTCCACAGCCGCCGGACAGGGCCTAGCGTGGCGGCATGGCACCGATTCCGACTCCTCCAGCAGAGCCCAAAGACAGTCCGGACGGATATGTCGGCCTCGCGGCCGCCAGGGCCGAACGGCTCGCACGTGAGCGGGGATGGTCGACGGTCCGGTCGCTGCCACCGGGGGCGATCATCACCATGGAGTACCGCGCGGGGCGGCTGAACTTCGAGGTGAAGGACGGCACGGTGGCGCGCGCCTGGAAGGGCTGACAGCCGACAGTGAGCACGACGAAGGCCCCGGTTCCGTCGAGGAACCGGGGCCTTCGTCATGCGGTCTCAGGTGCGCACCAGCCCCGCGTCCGTCGCTCGGCAGCCGCTCAGCCGCCGGTCAGCGGCCGTGGCGTGGGCGTGCCGCGGGTGAGGCGGTCCGTCTGCGGCGGGCGGCGCTGGCCGACCGGGGTGACCGGGGTGCGCTCGGAGCGGGCCGTCGACGGGCCCGGGGACAAGTGGGCGGGCGCTCTCGTGGAGTGGGAGGTGGGGACCGGCTCGCGTGTCGCCGGGGCCTCCTCCTCGGCGGTCGCGCGCGGCTTGAGCAGCACGGGTGCCGTGACCGGCGCGGCCGGCGCGGGTGCGGTGGCCGGACGGCGGCTGCGGGCGCGCCAGCTGTCGCGCAGGTCGAAGATCGCGGTCTCGGCGCGGGCGATCAGCGGCTCCACCCACGGGAGGGCCAGCAGGATCAGCAGACCCGCGACCCAGCCCAGGACCACGTCGCTCAGCCAGTGCGTACCGAGGTAGACGGTGGTGAGGCCGACTCCGAGGGAGGTCACCGCGGAGATGGCGGACAGCCAGCGGCGCGCTGCCGGGGTGGAGGCCAGATAGGCCAGGATTCCCCAGGTCACGACGGCGTTGGCGGTGTGGCCGCTGGGAAATATATCGCCGCCCAGGCCCATCTCGTTCGAGCCGATCGTGGTCGCGTAGTGCGGTCCGAGGCGACCCATGCCGATCTTGGCGGCGCCGACCGTGATGTTGAGCAGCAGCAGCGAGGCGCCGAGGGTCAGCAGTGGCCGCAGCGTGTGCTGTCGCCAGGAACGCCAGCCCAGCCAGGAGGCGATCATCACGGCGGTGGGGCCGCGCTGGCCCAGTACCACGTAGTAGTCCAGGAAGGCGTGGATCTCCGGCCACTGCTGGTAAGGCCGGAAGAACATGACCTGCCAGTCGAGCCGGACGAGCCATGAAGTCGTCACGACGGCCCACACGATCGCCAGGTAGAAAGCCAGGGTCGCGGCGAACAGCACACCGCGATGCCGGCTCATCTTCGGCACATCGATGTGAGCCGGTCGTTCCGGCTCACGATCCAGCCTGGCGAACACCCGGTCCAGACGGGTGAGGTTTCGTTTGGTACGCACCCAATCGACGTTACAGCGAGTGAGCTCAGTTCCTTGGCGAATCCGCGGCTTTGTGATGACGATGTGATGTGGGAAAGCTCTCAGGATGAGGTTTATTTCCAGGGATTCCGCAATCCCCGGTTCCTGCATCCTTCAATTCCTTTGATCATTCTGGGTGACGGTTTTATGGAACTTATGAATTCGTTCACCTGGCCATGGGTTGGAATTCGCCCGGCGCTCACGGAACGCTCGGAGTCGATCATGGCGGGCCTGAGCCGTTCAGCCAGAACGCCCCGTACGCGGCCGACGCCACCGCGACACCGCCCAGCACCAGCGCCGACCTGGGCGTTCGCAGCCGGGCCAGGGCCAGGGCGAGGGGCAGCAGCAGGGGGAAGGCGGGCATCAGAAGGCGTGGTTTCGAGCCGAAGTAGCTCGACGCGCACAGGGCGAGGGCGGTGACGACACCCGCGTACACCAGGAGGGCCAGCGGCTGACGCTGCCGTACACAGGTGACATACAGCCAGATCAGCAGGCCCACGCCGACGATCAGACCGACTCCGGCCAGGGCCGAGGGGAATGACGTGAACTTGTCGGCGACGAAGCGGGCGAAGGCGTGACCGCCGTCGAAGCCGTTGCGCCAGCCCGCCTGGACGTCGAGATAGCCGAGCGGGCCGCTGCCGGTGCGATGACCGACCCACAGGACGTATCCGGCGGCGCCGAGGGGCGCGAGCAGCATGCCGAGGGCGCGTCGCCACGGGGGTGCGCCGTGCGTCTCCCCGGTGCTTCGGTCCCGCACGAACGAGGCGATCGCCGCCACCCACACCGCCGCGACCAACGCGAGCCCCACCGGGCGCGTCAGGCCGGCCGCCAGCGCCAGGGTGCCCGCCGTCAGCCAGCGGCCCTTCAGGACGGCGTACAGCGACCAGGCGGCGAGCGCGGTGAACAGCGACTCGCTGTACGCCATCGACTGCACGATCCCGACGGGGAGCACGGCCCACAGCAGCACGGCGCAGACGCCCACCCGTCTCCCGCCACCACCCTTCCAAGGCCGCGCTTCGCGCCTTTCTTCTCGACGGTCGTAGACATGCTCGGTGACCGCGAAGATCCCCCAGGCCGCAGCGAGTGAGGCGAGCAGGCTGACGGCGAAGCCCGCGTCGGCGTACGACAGCGGGGTCACCGCGTGCAGCAGGCGCTCCAGCCAGGGCAGCAGCGGGAAGAAGGCGAGGTTGGAGTGGACGTCGCCGTTCGGGAGGCGGACCTCGTAGCCGTAGCCGAGTTCGGCGACCCGGGTGTACCAGAGCGCGTCCCAGCGGGCCGTCAGCAGCGTGTACGCGCTCTTGTCGCGTGCCGCGCTCCACAGGGCCAGCGTGAGCAGGCCCAGGGCGCGTACGGCCGCGTACCCGAGGAGGGCAGGGGCCGCCCGGCGCAGGGCCCTGAGCGGGGCGGGCGCCATACGCGTCTCAAGATCGGTCACGGGCTCGATTATCGACGCCCAGGCGAACCGGACGGCTCACCGGGACATGCAGCCAGGGGAGGGGGAGTGGCGTACACCACACCCGCTCAGCAGGGAGTGTGAGAGGTCCGCCACGTGGTAACGGGGAGATCTCGCGTACATTGACGTGTCACTCGCGTTCGTTGCGCGGGCCGGAGACCCCGCTCCTCTCCGGCCGCAGTCACGGGGAGTCCCCACCCCGTGAGCCCGCCGAACACGAGGGAACATCTGGGAGGTACGTACATGTCCGGGACGACCATGGCCGCCGCTGCGCTGCGCCGTCGGGCGGCCGGGGCCGGTGCCAACCGCTGGGTCGTCCTCGTCGTCCTCTGTGTGAGCCTGCTGCTGGTCGCCGTGGACGCGACCGTGCTGCACGTGGCGGTGCCCGCTGTCACCGAGGACCTGAAGCCCGGCGCGATAGAACTGCTCTGGATCGTCGACGTCTACCCCCTCGTCTGCGCCTCGCTGCTGATCCTCTTCGGCACGCTCGGCGACCGCGTGGGCCGCAGACGGATTCTGCTCCTCGGCTACGGCCTTTTCGGCGTCGCCTCCGGTATGGCGGCCCTCGCCGACAGTGCCCAGCTGCTGATCGGGGCGCGGGCCCTGCTCGGCGTCGGCGGCGCGATGATCATGCCCGCGACGCTGTCGATCCTCCGCCAGGTCTTCCCCGACCGGCGTGAGCGGGCGCTCGCGATCGGCGTCTGGAGCGCGGTGGCCGCGGTGGGCGCGGCGGTGGGTCCGCTGCTCGGCGGTTTCCTGCTCGAACACTTCTGGTGGGGATCGGTCTTCCTCGTCAACATCCCCCTGATGCTGGTCAGTCTGCCCGTCGGGCGGCTGCTCCTGCCCGAGTCGAAGGGCGCAGGGGACGGGCCCTGGGACGTGGTCGGCGCGCTGATGGCGGCGGCCGGGCTGTTCGGGGTCGTGCTCGGCGTGAAGCGGCTCGGCGGCGGCGAGCCGGTGGACAGCGTGTTCACCGTGGTGCCGCTGGTGGTGGGCGCGGTGCTGCTGGCTCTTTTCGTACGACGGCAACGGCGCCGGACGCATCCGCTGGTGGACCTGCGGATGTTCGGGAGGCCGGCCTTCAGTACGTCCGTTGGCTGCATCGTGTTGGCGATGCTCGCGCTGGTGGGTCTTGAGCTGATCGCGGCGCAGTATCTGCAGTTGGTGCTGGGGCTGTCGCCGCTCGAAACCGGGCTACGACTGCTGCCGTTGACGTTCGCGGCGATGGCGGCCGGGCTGGCCGGGGCGCGGATGCTGCGGAGGTTCGGGCCCCGGCGGATGGTGTGCGCCGGGTTCTGTCTGACCGCGGTCTCGGTGGCGATGCTCACCGCGATGGGCGGGGAGGACAACTGCTCGCTGCTGGTGTTCGGGTTCCTGCTGTTGGGTTTCGGGCTGGAGACGACGCTGTTCGGGGCGTACGAGTCGATGCTGAGTGAGGCGCCGCCCGCGCAGGCCGGTGGGGCCGCGGCGATCGGGGAGACGTCGTACCAGCTGGGGGCCGGGATCGGGATCGCGTTGCTGGGCAGCGTGATGAACGCGGCGTATGCGCCTGGGCTGTCGTCGGTGCCCGGTGTGCCGTCTTCGGCGTCGGTCGCGGCTGGGCACTCGCTGGGTGAGGCGTACGAGGTCGCTGACGGGCTGGGGGGCTCCGCCGGGGTCGCCCTGCGGCGGGCGGCTCGGGACGCGTTCGTGCACGGACTGCATGTCACGCTGGTGGTGAGTGCGGGGCTGTTGTTGCTGGGGGCCGTGATGGCGCTTCGGTTGCCTCGGGCGATGCAGTGCGAGCCCGCGGCGGTGGAGCTCCCTGCCCCCAGGGAAGTCGCAGAGTCCCGCGTCTCCGCCTGACAAACGTCTCCCACCCACGCACGGCCCGTGCGAGTCAGTGGAAGGGTGGGCGTCGCCCGTGGGGGGCCGGGCCGCTGGCGGCCGACTGTGGTGTCATATCTCACTAGCGGTGCTAGTTTTTGATGTCCCGTTTCGTTCCGTTCCGGAGGCCGCCCATGTCCCCGTTCGATCCCGCCGACCCCCTCGGAATCGACGATCTGCTGGACCCCGAGGACCTCGCGATCCGGGCGACCGTGCGGAGCTGGGCGGCCGATCGGGTGCTGCCGTATGTCGCCGAGTGGTACGAGTCGGGCGAGCTGCCCGGGATTCGTGAACTGGCCCGGGAGTTGGGCGGGATCGGGGCGCTCGGGATGTCGCTCCATGGGTATGGGTGTGCCGGGGCCTCCGCCGTGCAGTACGGGCTTGCCTGTCTGGAGCTCGAAGCCGCCGACTCCGGGATTCGGTCGCTTGTCTCCGTGCAGGGGTCCCTTGCCATGTACGCCATTCATCGGTTCGGCAGCGAAGCGCAGAAGCAGCAGTGGCTGCCCTCCATGGCCGCCGGCGAGGTCATCGGCTGTTTCGGGCTCACCGAACCCGATCACGGGTCCGACCCCGCCGGCATGCGGACGTACGCCAAGAGGGACGGCACCGACTGGGTTCTCAACGGGCGCAAGATGTGGATCACCAACGGATCCGTCGCCGGTGTCGCCGTCGTGTGGGCGCAGACCGACGACGGGATCCGCGGGTTCGTCGTGCCCACGGACAGTGCCGGGTTCTCGGCCCCCGAGATCAAGCACAAGTGGTCGCTCCGCGCCTCCGTCACCAGTGAGCTCGTGCTCGACGACGTACGGCTGCCCGCCGATGCCGTGTTGCCCGAGGTCGTGGGACTGAAGGGGCCGCTGAGCTGTCTCTCGCACGCCCGTTACGGGATCGTGTGGGGTGCCATGGGCGCGGCGCGCACCTGCTTCGAGACCGCCGTCGAATACGCGAAGACGCGCGAGCAGTTCGGGCGGCCCATCGGGGGGTTCCAGCTCACCCAGGCCAAACTCGCCGACATGGCGGTCGAACTGCACAAGGGGATTCTGCTCGCCCACCATCTGGGGCGATGCATGGACGCCGGCCGCCTGCGTCCCGAGCAGGTCAGCTTCGGCAAGCTCAACAACGTACGGGAGGCGATCGAGATCTGCCGTACGTCGCGCACCATCCTCGGTGCCAACGGGATCTCGCTCGAATACCCCGTGATGCGGCACGCGACCAACCTCGAATCGGTGCTCACCTACGAGGGCACCGTCGAGATGCACCAGTTGGTACTGGGCAAGGCGCTCACCGGGCTCGACGCCTTCCGGTGAACCCTGCGCGGGGCAGGGCCGGTGAGCGGCCCTGCCTCAGCTCTGGTTGAAGAAACCGTCCGAACGGTGCGCCGCGGCCTCGCCGCTGACGATCTCCGTGTTGGCCGGGGTCAGCAGGAACACACGGGTCGCGACCCGCTCGATGGTGCCGCGCAGGCCGAAGGTCAGGCCGGCCGCGAAGTCGACGACGCGCTTGGCGTCGGCGGCCTCCATGGCCGTGAGGTTCACGATGACCGGCACGCCCTCGCGGAACAGCTCACCGATGGCACGAGCGTCCCGGAAGCTGTCCGGGGTCACCGTGCCGATCCGGCGGCCCTTCTCCTGGGCGACGTCCGTGGCCACCTTGACCCGCGGGTCCGTGACCCAGACATCCCCGGGCTGCTCGGTTCCCTCGGAGTAGTCGTCGTCGTAGTAACGCTCGTCATCGTTGTCGTCAACGAGGCCAAGCCAGGCACTCGCCTTGCGAACAGATCCCATGGACGCCTCCTCTCACAGCGGTCTCTCATGCTTTCCGCATCCCTATGGTCATCCATGATGCGGATGTCCCGCCAAGTGAATAGACGCCGCGCGGGGGGTTTGTGACGGTACTGGTGCACAGCGAATACGTCGAGGGCCCTGGAATACCAAGGGTCGTGCCACGTACGGCTGCTGACTGTGAGTGAAATATGATTCTTCGCGGCGTATGGGTGACGGTCGGGGCGTACGGGTGAACGGGGTAGTTGTTACGATCCCGCAGCTCAACGTCGTACGCGTCACGGGGGCATGTCGTCTTCGGAATCGTCCGGCGGCGTCGTCAGCCGGCTCTCCGGGAGCCTCAGGGCGCGATGGATGGCTCATTTGTGTGGCCTGAGTCTCGCTTTTGACGGAGGCTCAGGCGCACAGGGATGAGACAGGGTGAGGGGGAGGGGTGTGCGTGTGAAGGCGGGGGAGAAGTGCGGAGGGCGCCCCGTTCCGGCGGGCGCGCAGTGGGTCAGCTCAACAGGATGAGGACCACACTCGACCGAAGTCGATGTGGGAGCGTTTGACCAGCCACTGCTGCGGATGCATGGGGTAAGTGGAACAGGCATCCGGTTGGGCGTCAACGACATGAGACGTACGGCTCACAGTTCGGACAGCCTTGACAGTGAGGGGAAACGTCGCCGTACCCTCGGTGGACGGCCCTGCTGAGGGGCTCGGCCGTGCGGCGCCTGAGGGCGCTTCCGTGTGAAGGCATCACCGTGTTCGACTGACTCGCAGTCACGGAGCCTTCGCATGTCTTCCCACACTCTTCGCCCGGTGCGGCCCTCGCTCGTGATCGTCGGGGCCGGGCCGCGAGGGACCGGTCTGGTGGAGCGGATCGCCGCCAACGCGCCCGAGCTGTACGCCGGTTCGGGCCTCGACCTCCATCTCGTGGACCCCTGTCCGCCGGGCGCCGGACGCATCTGGCGCGAGGCGCAGTCGCCGCTGCTGTGGATGAACTCGCACGCCGAGGACGTCACCATGTTCACCGACGAGACGGTGACCATGGCCGGGCCCGTGCGGGAGGGCCCCACGCTGCACGAGTGGGCCGGCATCGACGGCCGCACCTTCGCGGACCGGCCGATCCAGGGCAGGTATCTGCGCTGGGTGTACGACGAGTCCCTGGCCGCCCTGCCCCCGGACATCACCGTCCACCACCACCGGCGGCGCGCCCTGCGCGTCAGCGGACCGCGCGAGGGCCGCCAACAGGTGTGGCTGGAGGGCCGGCCGTGCCCGCTCCTCGCCGACCTGGTCGTCCTCGCGCTCGGCCACCTCGACGCCGAACTCGACGACGAGCAGCGCGCGTTGGCCGCGTACGCCCGCGCCCACGACCTCGTTCACCTGCCGCCCGACTTCACCGCCGACAGCGACCTGTCCGCGCTGCGGCCCGGCGAACCCGTCCTCGTCCGCGGCTTCGGGCTCGCCTTCGTCGACCTGATGGTGCTGCTCATGGAGGGGAGGGGCGGGCGCTACGAGACCGGCGTGGACGACGAGTTGACGTACCGGCCGTCCGGGCGGGAGCCCGTCCTTTACGTCGGCTCGCGGCGCGGAGTCCCGTACCACTCGAAGATCGGCTACGACTGGACGGGTGAACGTCCCCCGCTGCCACGCCACTTCGGTCCCGCCGAGGTCGAGGCGCTGCTCGCGCGGCCCGAGGGGTTCGACTTCCGGCGGGACGTGTGGCCGCTGGTCGAGAAGGAGTTGGGGTTCGCGCACTATCACCGGCTGTTCGCCGCGCATCCCGAGCGGACGGGTGTCCCCTGGGCAGAGTTCGAGCGGAAGTACGCCGTCGCCGACGCGGTGGAGCGGGCGGCTCTCGTCGCCTCCTCCGTGCCCGATCCCGCCGACCGGCTCGACCTCGCCGCGCTCGACCGTCCGCTGGAGGGGGTGCGGTACGCCTCGTGGGAGGAGCTCCAGGAGGGGCTGCGCGGTTATATCGAGGACGACCTGGGGCAGAGTCATGATCCTTCGCACAGTCCCGACCTGGCGGTCTTCCTCGGGCTGCTCTCCGTCTACGGGCAGTTGATCCGGCTCGGGGACATCGGCCCCTGGTGGCACGGCTTCTTCAGCTATCTCGCCTCCGGGCCGCCCGGACCCCGGCTGCGGCAGATGCTCGCACTGTCGCGTGCGGGCCTGCTGAAGTTCGTCGGCGCCGACATGGCCGTCGCCGCGGAGAACGGGGTGTTCCGGGCGTCGAGCGCCTCCGTGCCGGGGGCCTCGATCGAGGCCCGGGCGCTCGTCGAGGCGCGGCTGCCCGAGCCCACGGTGGAGCGGGCCCGCGACACGCTGCTGCGTGAACTGCACGCCGACGGGGCGGCCCAGACGCCGGAGGGGCTGCTCGCCGTGGATCCGGCCGACGGGCGGATCCTGGACCGTGCCGGGCGTCCGCATCCCCGGCGCTTCGCGCTCGGGCCGTATACCGACGGCCGTACGCCCGGGGCGTTCACCCGGCCGCGCACCGGAGGGCCCGCGTTCCGGCAGAACGACGCGACGGCGCGGGCCGCGCTGGAGTTCCTGAGAAAGCTCGCCCGCCGGGCCGCCGCATGAGCCCACCTATTCCCACACTCCAACATCCTTTGAAACGACGCCTTTTGGGCCGCTTTCGGCCCGATGTCTTATGCGCGGTCCATCGCGGAAAGGGTCTCCCCACATGACCTCCTCGCCCGGCCGGGGGCTGTTGCACCTGGCCGCCGCCGTCGACCAGCGGTCGGCCTACGACGCCGGCTCCTATGTCGGGCTGGCCCGGCTCGCCGAGAGCGGCGGCCTCGACTTCGTGACGCTCGGCGACTCCTTCGCGCGACCCGGGCCCGACGCGCTCGCCGCGCTCGCCCGGGTCGCGCCCGCCACGAACCGCGTCGGCCTGGTGCCCACCGTCACGACCACCCACACCGAGCCCTTCCGCGTCCAGGCGGCCATCGCGACCCTCGACTGGGTCAGTCGCGGCCGGGCCGGCTGGCGGATCGACGTGTCGACGACCGAGGACGAGGCCCGCCTCTTCGGCCGCCGCCACGCCGCCTCCGCCGACGCGCTGTGGCGGGAGGCCGGTGAAGTCGCCGACGTGGCGGCCAGGTTGTGGGACAGCCGGGAGGACGGCGCGGAGATACGGGACGTGGCGAGCGGCCGCTTCATCGACCCGGACAAGCTGCACCGCGTCGACTTCACCGGCTCCACCTTCTCCGTCAAGGGCCCCTCGACCGTGCCGCGGCCCCCGCAGGGCCACCCCGTCCGGGTGGTCGACGCCACCGAGGGCCACGCCCGGCCCACCGCCGTGCGCCACGCCGACGTCGCCCTCGTCCGCGCCGCGAGCTCCGCCCAGGCCGGCGCCATGCGCGCCGAACTCCGCAGAGCGGCCAAGGAGTTGGGCCGTGACCCCGACGAGCTGCGGGTTCTCGCGAGCCTCCTGATCGACCTCGGCGACGGCGAACGCGCGGCCGAACCCGGTCACGGCGGAGGCGGCCCCCGGCACACCGCCCAGGGCCCGCTCTACCGCGGCGGCCCCGTCGACCTCGCCGAGCTGATCGCCACCTGGAGCGGCAACGGCAGCGTCGACGGCTTCCACCTCACGCCCGTCGAGCCGCGCCGCGACCTGGAGCGGCTCGTCAACGGCACGGTGGCGCTGCTCCAGCATCGCGGCCTGTTCCGCACGTTCTATCCGGGCAGCACGCTCCGGGAGCATCTGGGACTGCCCCGGCCCGCCAACCGGTATGCCGGGACGGGGTTGTCCGACCCGGTATGGAAGGGTTGATCACATGACGACGGACGTATCCGACGAGTGGAAGCGGTGGCACGAACACCGCGTCGAGACGCGGTCGGCGCCCTATGGGCCGCCAAGCGCTCCGCTGGAAGTCCGGTGCGTCGACCGCGGGTCCGTCGTGGCTGGTCGCGCCCACGCGGCGGAGCCGCAAATCGATACAGCCCCGCGCCCCTTTGGGGCGCTGCCGAACCGCACGGGACTTCGCCGGACCCGCTTAGCGCTGACCGGCACGTTCCCCCAGTGCCTGAACGGCCTGGGACTCCCAGCTGGAGGAGCATGAGGGCGGGCGGCTTCCGGACATCCCCGGACGGTGACGCGGTCGTGCTGACGGCCTCCGCTGAGGCGGCCCCGCGCTGGTCCGTGCCGGGGCACTTCACGCCGTACGGCGAGGACCGCACCGTACGCGTCGAGAACGCCGACGGACGGGAACGCGGGCTCGGACTCGACGGTGAGCCGGCCTTTTCCCTCGACGGGCAGGAGTTGACGCTTCAGGTCTCCGTCCAGGACGGCGGTTCGCTGTGGGCGGTCTTCGCCGACTCCACCAGTGGGGACAGCAGTTACCGCTTCCGGTTCCTGCGGCCCGGTGCGCCCGACGCCGAGGGGCGCACGACCGTCGACTTCAATCGCGCCCTGCTTCCACCGTGCGCATTCGCCGAGCACTTCATCTGCCCCTTCCCGCCGCCGGGGAATACGCTGGGCCTCGCGATCGAGGCGGGGGAGCGCAACCTGCTCTGAACGCCGGGCAGGGGGTGGCCGGTTCGTACAGGTGGTTCAAAGGTTGACGGCCGAAAGGCGCTCTTGCGCGCATCGGCCGTGCGGCCGAATACTCCCCCTCAGCGCTTGTCAGGGACACGGCTTGTTCGGAATCCGGACGAAACCGGCCTCTGGCTGCGCCTCACGGGCCCCGACCCCACGCGGGCCCCAGACTCCCCATGGAGGGAACACGTGAGGATCAAGCGCACCACCCCCCGCAGTGGCATAGCGAGACGGACCCGGCTGATCGCCGTGGCCACCGGATTCGTGGCCGCAGCCGCGTTCGCAGTCCCCACCGCGAACGCCGCCCCCGTACAGACCTTCAGCGCGACCCAGCTCTCCCAGGTGAAGAGCTCGGTGCTCAAGGCCGACATCGCCGGTACCGCCTGGGCCGTCGACGCCAAGACGAACCGTGTCCTCGTCACCGTCGACTCCACGGTCTCCAAGGCCGAGATCGCCAAGATCAAGAGCACGGCGGGCGCCAACGCCGGCGCATTGACGATCAAGCACACACCGGGCAAGTTCAACAAGCTGATCACCGGTGGCGACGCCATCTACGGTGGCGGCTACCGCTGTTCGCTCGGCTTCAACGTCGTCAGCGGCAGCACCTACTACTTCCTGACCGCCGGCCACTGCGGCGAGGTCGCCTCGACCTGGTACTCCAACTCGGGGCAGACCACCACGCTCGGCACGAACGTCAGCTACAGCTTCCCGACCAACGACTACGCGCTGGTCCGGTACACCAACACCTCGGTCACCAAGACCGGTGGTGCGGGCAACACGGACATCACCAGCGCGGGCACGCCCGCCGTCGGCGCCACGGTCTACCGTGACGGCTCGACCACCGGCATCCACAGCGGCCGGGTCACCGCGCTGAACGCGACCGTCAACTACGGCGGCGGCGATGTGGTCTACCAGATGATCCAGACCACCGTCTGCGCGGAGGGCGGCGACTCCGGTGGCGCGCTGTACTCGTCCAGCGGCATCGCCTACGGTCTGACCTCCGGCGGCAGCGGCAACTGCACCTCCGGCGGTACGACCTTCTTCCAGCCGGTCGTCGAGGCCCTGAACGCCTACGGCGTCAGCGTCTACTAGACCGCCCCACGGGTCGCCGGTCCGCACCGCCGGCACCCGTACGTCGTAGTCGCAGCCAGCAGCAGGCGAGCCCCCGTACGCAACTGCCGTACGGGGGCTCGCTGTTGTCGCGGAGCGAAGCGGCCCGGGTCATGAGGAGGCCGGCGCCTGTGCCGGTGCCGGGCACAGCCAGTCCAGTACGTCGGGCAGGGCCTCCAGCGCCGAGAAGTGTCCGGCGTCCGGCTCCAGGACGGGCCGGGCCCTCGGGATGCGGTTCGCCAGCCACTTGAAGTGGCCCACCGGGGAGAACGTGTCCAGGGCGCCGTGCCACAGCAGCACGGGCCTGATGATCGTCGCCGGGTCGAAGCCCCAGCCGCTCAGCAGGGCGAGGTCGTCGTCGATCCAGCCGTACGCCGAAGTGCGCAGCGCCTCACGATAGTTGCGCAGCAGCATCTCACCGATGGCGGGCGTGGAGACGATCCGCCGGTCGGCGTCGGTGAGCCCGTCGCGGATCGAAGCGAGCAACTGGGCCGGGTCCGTGCGGATGTCGGCGGCGCGGGCGGTGAGCCGCTCGGCGAACTCCAGCGGGTCGGTCAACGCCCGGGTGTACTCGGTGACGTTCGACTGGGCCATGCCGTCGAACCAGCGCAGGTCCGGGGCGTCCGGTGGCGCCAGGGACGCCAGCGCCGCCGTCCGCCGCACCCGCTTGGGCAGCAGCGCCGCGCAGGCCAGGGCGTGCGGGGCACCGCCCGAGCCGCCGAGCACCGCGAACCGGTCGAGGCCGAGGGCGTCGGCCAACTCGGCCACGTCCTGGGCGGCGTCGGCGATCCGGCGCCCCGGCCGGCGGTCCGAATCCCCGTAGCCGGGACGGTCGTAGGCGATGAAGCGCACTCCGGGGCGCTTCGCCATCACGTCCTCCGGTACGACTCCCGAGCGGCAGCCCGGGGTGCCGTGCAGCAGGACGACCGGCGTGCCCTCCGGATCGCCCCACTCCTGGACCGCCAGCCTCCGGCCGTCCCGCGTTCGTATACCGCTCAGCACCTGTGTCCTCCGTCTCCCCTTCGGGTCCACCCGGGAGTTACCGTCGAAGTACACACCTTGTGCACCTTGTTCGGACCCTGGGGGGCCGCAATGGTCGAGGAGCTGGTGACGGCGGGAGTGACGCTCGCCTCCGTCGGAGCGGTGTACGCGATGTCGGCGGCACGGGTCGTCAAACAGTACGAGCGGGGCGTGGTCTTCCGCCTCGGAAGGCTCAAGTCCAGTGTGCGGGGACCTGGATTCACCATGATCGTCCCGTTCGTGGACAAGCTTCGCAAGGTCAACATGCAGATCGTGACGATGCCCGTGCCCGCGCAGGAGGGCATCACCCGGGACAACGTCACCGTGCGGGTGGACGCGGTCGTCTACTTCAAGGTCGTGGACGCCGCCGACGCCATAGTCCAGGTCGAGGACTACCGCTTCGCCGTCTCGCAGATGGCGCAGACCTCACTGCGTTCGATCATCGGCAAGAGCGATCTCGACGATCTGCTGTCGAACCGGGAAAAGCTCAACCAGGGCCTGGAGTTGATGATCGACAGCCCGGCCATGGGGTGGGGCGTGCAGATCGACCGGGTCGAGATCAAGGACGTGTCCCTGCCCGAGACCATGAAACGGTCGATGGCCCGGCAGGCCGAGGCCGACCGTGAGCGGCGGGCCCGGGTCATCAACGCGGACGCGGAACTCCAGGCGTCGAAGAAGCTGGCCGAGGCGGCCGAGCAGATGTCCGATCAGCCCGCCGCGCTGCAACTGCGGCTGCTGCAGACGGTGGTGGCGGTGGCGGCGGAGAAGAACTCCACCCTGGTTCTGCCCTTCCCGGTGGAGCTGCTGCGGTTCCTGGAGAGGGCGGCACCGGGTGTGGCGCCGCAGCCGCAGCCCGTACAGCAGCCCCTGCCGCAGCCACCCGCTGTGGCGCAGCAACCGGTGCAGGAGCAACTGCCGCCCGCCGCACCGCGTTTGGAATCGGACCCCGAGGGGTCGGATTCAAGACAGGACTAGACCTTACAGGCTGCAGAGGAGTTGTTCGCTCGCAGTGTTTGCAGTGCGAATTCGCCTGGGGTGACAGTGCGCGGTCAAGACATAAGGGGCGTACGGGTGTTGTTCTACGCGCGTCCTGAAGTCCCTCTTGTGGGTTCCCTTTGAGGCTCGGAATAGTAGGCGCCGTTCAACCGGAGCGGACGTGGCCATTTTTTTGCGCTTCGCCTCCGTATCCGTACGCCTTCCGGTCCTTGAGGTCCCCACAACCGCTTGGACCGACCCCCCACAGGAGGACGTAAGTTGAAGCACCGACGCATACCCAAGCGACGTGCGGCCGTGGCAGGTGCGGGCATCGCCGCACTGGTGGCCGCGGGAGTGACCTTGCAGTCTGCGAACGCCAGTGAGGTCGACCAGACCTCCGCGCCCGAGACCCTGTCGATCGCGGCGGCCGGAAAGCTCGCCTCGACGCTCGGCCAGGACCTGGGCGCCGACGCGGCGGGAACGTATTACGACGCGAAGGCCAAGACCCTCGTCGTGAACGTGCTCGACGAGACCGCCGCCGACACCGTCGAGGCGGCCGGCGCCAAGGCCAACATCGTCGAGAACTCCCTCGCCGAACTGAAGAGCGCCCGCAGCACCCTCAAGCAGGACGCGACCATCCCCGGCACCTCCTGGGTGACCGACCCGACGACCAACAAGGTCGTCGTCACCGCCGACCGCACCGTCTCGAAGGCCGAGTTGGCCACGCTGACGAAGGTCGTCGACGGGCTCGGCGCCACGGTCGAACTCCAGCGCACGAAGGGGGAGTTCAAGCCCCTCATCGCGGGTGGTGACGCCATCACCGGCTCCGGCGGGCGCTGCTCGCTCGGCTTCAACGTGGTCAAGGACGGCGAGCCGTACTTCATCACCGCCGGCCACTGCACCGAGTCCATCTCCACCTGGTCGGACTCCGACGGCACCGTCATCGGCGAGAACGAGGAGTCCAGCTTCCCGGACAACGACTACGGCCTGGTCAAGTACACGGCCGACGTCGACCACCCGAGCGAGGTCGACCTCTACAACGGCTCCGCGCAGGCCATCACGGGCGCCTCCGAGGCCACCGTCGGCATGGAGGTCACCCGCAGCGGCTCGACGACCCAGGTGCACGACGGCACCGTCACCGGCCTGGACGCCACCGTGAACTACGGCAACGGCGACATCGTCAACGGGCTCATCCAGACCGACGTCTGCGCCGAGCCCGGCGACAGCGGCGGCTCGCTGTTCTCCGGCGACCAGGCGATCGGACTCACGTCCGGTGGCAGCGGTGACTGCACCTCCGGTGGGGAGACGTTCTTCCAGCCGGTGACCGAGGCGCTGTCCGTATTTGGCGCCGAGATCGGCTGAGGTTTCGTGTGAAGGCCCGCCCCGGTGGGGGCGGGCCTTTTCGATTTCCCACCCGCACCACCCGCACCACTCGTGCGACTTCGTCGTCGGGTGCGGGTGGCGGGGGCTGAGCGCCGTCGGCGGCTGCGGCTCAGCCGGCCTCGCGCTTCTGTCGTAGCCCCGCCGCCCCCAGCGTGACCGCGATCCCGGCCGCCGCCCATGCCGACAGGACCAGCAGCGGGCCGGTTACGTCGTTGCCCTTGAAGTACGCGATCGAGCGGGCGACCCAGGTGCCGGCTCCCGGTGGCAGGGCCGGGCCGATCGCGTTCCAGAACGGTGGCAGCATCGGCAGCGGGAAGGCGCCGCCCGCGCTCGGGTTGCCCGCGATCACCACGAGCAGGATCGCCAGGCCGATGCCGACGACTCCGAAGACGCCCTGGAGGGCGAGTGTCGCGGCCCCGACGGCGAACGTGATCAGGGCGCCGAGCCCCCAGAAGGCGACCACGCTGCCCGGCAGGGCGCCCAGGATCGGCCCGACGATGATCGCGCCGCCAAGTCCGCCGATGATCGCGACCAGCGCCATGACGACCAGCCGGATCGCGGCGCGGCGCGGGTTGGCGGGCCGGGCGCCGGTGCTGATCGCCAGGATCGAGGCGCAGAGGTAGCCGCCGACGCACCAGCCGACGACCAGGTAGAAGGACGACAGACCGTCGAAGTCCTGGGCGGAGGCCGGGGCCACGTCCACCGTCTTCACCGTGCGGCGCTCGGCCTTCTCCAGGGTGCTGGTCAGCGTCTCCAGGGTGGTGGCGAGGACGGTGCCGCCGCCGGACGCGACGAGCAGCGTGTCCGTGGTGCCGGCCGGGTCGATGACCAGCGCCCCGTCGATGTCCCGGTTGAGGATCTGCTCGCGCGCCGTCGCCTCGTCGGCCACCGCGCGCGGGTCGAGGGGCGAGCCGGGCAGCTGCTCCAGCCGGGTCACCGCCTGCTCGGCCGCGACCTGGGGTGCGACCACCCCGAAGGGAACATCTCTCGGCTTCGGATTGTGGAGCGCGCCCACATAGGAGGCGATGAAGAGCAGCTGGAGGGCGAGTGCGCCGATGACGAGCAGCGTGGCCCGCGGAGTGACGGCGTCCTTCACCTCGGCGAGGAAGGACGTACTCGACGTGGGCGGAGTCTCGGCGTCGCCGGTCTGCGTCATGCCCCCACGGTCCGGTCGGCCGGGTGTTCGCGCAGGTGGGACGGGTCCGAACGGATGACGAGCAGATCGCGAGCAGATCGCGAGCAGATCGCGGGCGGATCGCGAGCGGCCCAAGAATCCCCAACTGTCTTGCCCGGCTGGGGAGGTGACGGAGTGGTGCCTTTTCAGCCGCCGCTTCGCCCGCCGCTTCTCTCGTCGAGGAATCGATTTCGCGTTCGAATCTGGTCGCTGACCGGGGTGGATGGGGTTAGAGTAATCGAACGGGCGTACGATGAACATATCGGGCGTATGACTGAAAAGGGGTGGAGTGATGGAGGTGTGGCATGGCGGGCTTCGCCCATCTGCACGTCGCGTCCGGTTACTCCGCCCGCTACGGCGCCTCCCATCCCGAGCAACTCGTCCGGCGGGCGGCCGAGCGAGGCATGTCCACGCTCGCGCTCACCGACCGGGACACGGTCACCGGGTCCGTGCGGTTCGCGCAGGCGTGCGCCAAGGACGGCGTCCGGCCGGTCTTCGGCGTCGACCTCGCGGTGGAGGCCCTCGCACCTCCGCCGCCCGCTCAGCGTCGGCGCACTCCGGCACGTGGTGGCGCGCACGTCGTTGAGCCGCCGCTGCGGTTCACGCTGCTCGCGCAGGACCGGGCAGGCTGGGCGCGGCTGTGCCGCATCACGTCCGCCGCCCACGTCGGTACCGCGTCCGGTGCGGCACAGGTGGTGGTGCCCTGGGAGGCGCTGCGCGAGTACGGCGGTCCCGGGCTGACGGTGCTGCTCGGACCGCTCTCGGAGCCGGTGCGGGCGTTGTCGGTGGGCCGGGAGGATGTCGCGGTGAAGTTGCTGGCGCCGTGGCGGGAGGTCTTCGGGGGAGGGGTTCGGTTGGAAGCTGTCGCGCAGAAACGTTTCGGCACGGGTCCGGGATCCCTGCGTCTGGCCGCCCGCACCCTCGCGCTGGCCGACCGCACCGGCACCACCGCAGTGCTCTCCAACGCCGTCCGCTACGCCGACCCCGACCAGCACCGCCTCGCCGACGTCCTGGACGCCGCGCGGCTGCTGCGACCGATCGACCGGCGCCGCCTGGACAGCGGGCAGCGCTGGCTCAAGGACGAGAGGGAGATGACGGTCGTGGCGCGGATGGTCGCCGAGTGTGCTGGAGCGGATGCCCGGCGGGCCCGCCGCCTGCTGGCGGACACCGCTGCCACGGCGGCCGCGTGCGTCGTCGACCCCCGGGCCGACCTTGGGCTCGGCGCCCGGCACTTCCCGGAACCCTCGCTCTTCGGCGCCGAACGGGACGGAACCGCTGACCTGCTGCGCCGGCAGTGCGAGGCGGGCCTGGCCCGCCGCGGCCTCGACCGAGACCGGGCGGCACTCGACCGGCTGGACGAGGAACTCGCCGTCATCTCCCACCTGAACTACGGCTCGTACTTCCTCGCCATCGGGCAGGTCGTGGCCGACATCCGGGCCAAGGGCATCCGGGTCGCGGCCCGTGGCTCGGGCGCCGGGTCGCTGGTCTGCCACGCGCTGGACATCGCCACCGCCAACCCGCTCGACCACCGCCTGCTGTTCGAACGCTTCCTGAGCGTGCGCCGGGCCTCGCTGCCCGACATCGACATCGACGTGGAGTCCGCACGCCGTCTGGAGTGCTACGACACGATCTTCGAACGGTTCGGGAAGGAGCGGGTCGCGGTCACCGCGATGCCCGAGACCTACCGGGCGCGCAGGGCTCTGCGCGACACCGGCCTCGCGCTGGGGGTCGCCCCGGCCGACGTCGACCGGATCGCCAAGAGCTTCCCGCACCTGCGGGCCTCGGACATCACGAGCGCGCTCGCCGAACTGCCTGAGCTGCGGCAGTTGGCGGGCGAGGCGGACCGTTACGGACCGCTGTGGGAGCTCGCCGAAGGCCTCGACTCCCTGGTCCACGGCATGGCCATGCACCCCTGCGGCGTGGTCATCAGCGACGCGACCCTTCTGGACCGGCTGCCGGTGCAGCCCACCCCGCAGGGCGACTACCCGATGGCGATGGCGGCGAAGGAGGAGATCGAGGCGCTGGGCAACATCAAGCTCGACGTCCTGGGCGTACGTATGCAGTCCGCGATGGCCCATGCCGTCGCCGAGATCGAACGCACGACGGGCAACCACATCGACCTCGACGACCAGCGGCAGGTGCCGCTCGACGACGTCTTCGCCTTCAAGCTCATCCAGGAGAGTCAGACCCTGGGCCTGTTCCAGCTGGAGTCACCCGGTCAGCAGGATCTGCTGTCCCGGCTCCAGCCCCGCGATGTGCAGGACGTCATCGCCGACATCAGTCTCTTCCGGCCTGGTCCGGTCGCGGGCGGCATGCCCGAGCGGTACATCGCCGCCCGGCACGGCGGTACGCCGTCGTACGCCCACCCGGATCTGGAGCCGGTGCTCGCCGACACCTACGGCGTGACCATCTGGCACGAGCAGATCATTGAGACACTGCGTGTGATGACCGGCTGCGACCGGGCCTATGCGGAGATCACCCGGCGGGCGCTCGGCGACAAGGACCAACTGCCCCGGATCAAGGACTGGTTCCACAAGCTGGCACGCGCGCGTGGCTACAGCGCGAGCGTGCGGGACGAGGTCTGGAAGACCGTCGAGGCGTTCGGCGCGTACGGCTTCTGCCGGGCGCACGCGGTCGCCTTCGCCGTACCGGCTCTGCAGAGCGCCTGGCTCAAGGCGCACTATCCGGCGTTCCTGCTGGCGGGCTTGCTCGAACACGATCCCGGGATGTGGCCCAAGCGGGTCCTGGTCTCCGATGCCCGCCGCCGCGGGGTGCAGATCCTGCCCGTCGACATCAACCGCTCCAAGGTGAAGCACACCGTGGAGATGACCGAGAAGGAGGAGTGGGGTGTGCGGCTCGCGCTGTCCGGGGTGCACGGCATCAGCGAGGACGAGTGTGCGCGGATCGAGGAGGGGCAGCCGTACGGATCGCTGTCGGACTTCTGGCAGCGGGCTCGCCCCAGCAGACCGATCGCCGAACGCCTCGCCGAGATCGGCGCCCTGAACTGTCTCCACGACGGCCGCCTCACGCGGCGCGACCTGCTGCTGCAGGTAACGGAGTTGCACCGGGCCTCCCGCACCCGGTCCGCGGGCAAGGGCCAACTGCCCATCGACGCGGGCGCGGTGGGGGGAGCGGAGCCGAGCGGGTTGCCGGAGATGACCGGACGCGAGGTCCTGAGCGCCGAGTTGGGCACCCTCGGCATCGACGTCTCCAAGCATCTGATGGAGCACCATCACCGACTCCTGCGCGAGATCGGCGCGACCGACTCGGCACATCTGGCCGAACTGCGCGCCGGGCAGCAGGTGTTGGTCGCCGGTGTCCGCGCCTCCACCCAGACCCCGCCGATCGCGAGCGGCAAGCGGATCATCTTCGTCACCCTGGAGGACGGCTCCGGCCTGGTCGACCTGGCGTTCTTCGAGGACTCCCACCCGGCCTGCGCGCACACCGTCTTCCACAGCGGCCTGCTGCTGGTCCGCGGCACGGTCCAGGTGCGCGGCACCCGACGTACCGTCGTCGGCGCCATGGCCTGGGACCTGGACGAGATCGCCACCGCCCGCCGCGACAACGGGCCCGAGGCGGCGCTCGCCCTCCTCGGTGAAAGTCGCCCGCATCCGACCCCCGCCCAGCCGCAGCGCACCCTCGCCAACGGAACGACAGGGGCTCGGTTGCACCCGTACGCCGACCTCCAGCCCGCCGGCACCCGCTCGGCCGACCTGAAGAAGTTCGGCCACCGAAGCCCGGGGAGCGCGGGATGAGCACACGTCAGCGGCACATCGCCCATCTCCATCTGCACGCCGGGCTGACCGAGGATCAGTACGCCGACGTAATCGAACTGATGTCCGGTATTACGCCTCACGTCCAGGCCGTACCGCCCAATGCCGTGCAGCTGGACCTGACTTCGGCGCTCCGATACTTCGGCCTCTCTCCCTACGACATGGTCCAGATGGCGATGGTCAGGCTGAAGCTCTTCTACGACATCGACAGCAGCGCCGGGCTCGCGGGCAACCGGATGCTGGCGGCGATGGCGGCCGACGCGTCCGCGCCGGGCGAGACCACCTGGGTCCCCGCCGAACGGGCCGTCGAGTGGCTGTACCCCCGCCCGGTCACCGCCCTGCCGGGGACCGGCCGCGCGACAGCGGAAACGCTCAACAGATATGGGCTGCACACCATCGGCCAGGTCGCCGACATACCCGCGGCAACCCTGCAGCGTCTTCTCGGAGTCGGCTCGGCCCGGCTACTGGCCGAGCGCGCCCGCGGTCACGATCCTCGCCCGGTGAGCCCTTCGGAACCGGCGGCGCACATGGTCGCCGATCTCGTACTGGAGCGGGACTGCCTGGACCCGGCACAACACCACCGAGCCGTTCTGGGACTCGCCGACCGGATCGGCCAACGCCTGCGCGGCGAAAGCCAGATCGCCGGCCGGCTCACGCTCACCGTGCGGTACGCCGACCACAGCTCCACCACACGTACGCGCACGCTGCCGGAACGCACCAGCCACTCGCCTGCCCTTGCCGCGACTGCCCTGGGCCTGCTGACCTCCCTGGGGCTGCAGCGGGCACGAGTCCGGTCCTTCGCCATACGCGCCGACCACTTGCGGCCGGCCAAAAGTGCCTACCGCCAGCTCTCTTTGGACCCTGGTGACGCCCGTGCCCGCGCCGCCGAAGCCGCCGCAGATCGTGCCCGTCGACGCTTCGGGCCGGAAGCCGTGCGGCCGGCAACTCTGGCGGACTGACCGCCCGCGCCAGGAGCCAATGCCGTACCGGATTGTTCGTACAGTCCGCCGGTGCTTCGTCTTCCCTCGGGTTCTGGGTATGGCTGGGTGACGGGTGTGGTCAGGCTTGGTCGGTGGGCATGATCCACAGCTCGCCGATGGAGGTGTGGCGGGGCCGGGTGACCATGTAGGCGACGCCGTCGGCGATGTCGTCGGGGGAGAGGACCTCGGTCGTCTCGTAGAAGGGGTTGATCATCGAGCCCTGAATTTCGGGCTTGTTGTGGGACCCGAGTTCGGTATCCACGCCGCCCGGCTCCAGGACGCCGACCCGTACGTGGCGCTGGGTGACCTCCTGGCGCAGGGACTCGGTGAAGCCGTTGACGCCGAACTTGGTGAGGTTGTAGACGCCGTAACCGTTCCAGGCGACGCGACCGGCGATGGAGCTGATGTTGACGATGTCGGCGACGCGGCGTGGTCCGTCCTCGGCGGCCGTGAGCAGGTGGGGAAGGGCGGCGCGGGTGGTGTAGAGCAGTCCCTGGACGTTGATGGCGAGCATTCGCTCCCATTCGTCGACGTCGGCGCCGACGACGGGGCCCAGGAGCATGAGGCCGGCGTTGTTGACCAGGATGTCGAGGCGTCCGAAGTGTTCGACGGTCTGCTGTACGGCGGTCTCGGCCTGGGCGCGGTCGGTGATGTCCGCCTCCACGGCCACCGCCGTGCCGCCGGCCTTGGCGATCTCGGCGGCGAGGCCGTCGAGGCGGTCCTTGCGCCGGGCCACGAGGGCGACGGAGGCACCGAGTTCGGCGAGTTGGCGGGCGGTGGCGGCGCCGATACCGCTGCTCGCGCCGGTGACGAGAGCGACGGTGCCGGTCAGATTCGTTGCCATGGGGTGGTTCTCTTTCCGGATGTACGACGTGGGGGCAATCGGCGGGATGTCACGGCAGTCGCCGCGGCCGACGGATTACGTAGAGCCCCAGGTCGGGAAGCGATGAGTGCCCGGCCCCGGCGAGGTCCGTGTCCGCGTCACCCTCTCGGGCGTGAATCCCGGCGACACCAAGAAGCGGCGCGGCTGGCTCGGCTCGTCCATGCCCTACCCGCGGGTGATCCCGCACAGCGACGCCGCAGGCGTCATCGACGCGGTCGGCAACGGGGTCGACGCCCGCCGACTCGGGCAGCGGGTCTGGGTGTACGGCGCCCAATCCTACCGTCCCTTCGGCACCGCCGCCCAGTACACCGTCGTACCCGACGGCCAGACGGTGCCCCTGCCCGACCACCTGAGCGACGAACTCGGCGCGAGCCTGGGCATCCCCGGGATCACCGCCCACCGCACCGTCTTCGCCGACGGGCCGGTCGAGGGAAAGCTCGTGCTCGTGCACGGCGTCCTCGGAGGCGTGGGCTCCCTGGCAGCTCAGCTGGCTCGTTGGGCAGGCGCCACCGTGCTTGCCACCGTCCGCCGTGGTACGGACCTCGACCGCGTCGACCCGGCCGTTGTATCCCACGCCGTCGCCCTGGACCAGGAGGACCCGGCGGCGGCGATCCGCGCGTACGCGCCCCAGGGCGTCGACCGGATCATCGAGGTGGCCCTGTCGGACAACGCCGACCTCGACAACGCCGTCGCTGCCAACAACGCCGTCATCGCCGCCTACGCCACTCGCGCCGACCGCACCGAGATCCCGTTCTGGCCCCTGCTGTTCAACAACGTCACCCTGCGGCTGCTCGGCAGCGACGACTTCCCGGCCGAGGCCAGAAACCAGGCCACCCGCGACCTGACCTCCGCAGCCGCTGTCGGCGCCCTCAGCGTCGATGTCTGCGACCGCTACCCGCTGGAAGACATCGCCAAGGCCCACGACCGCGTCGACGCCGGAGGCCGCGGCCGCGTCGTAATCACCATCCCTCAATAGCGCAGAGTCGGAACACTGCCTCCGGGACGGTGACCGGTGCTACCCAGGTGAAGGTGGCAGCGGCCAATGGTTGCGGCACCAGCTTCGTGTGACAGGACGCAGTTGGAGTCGACTCCGGCATGGTGACGCGGTCGGCGGGCTCAACTCGCCGACCGCGAGGGGGCCGGATCAGCGGCGGGTGGTGCGGCGCGGGCCGCTGTACTCGTCGTCGGCCACATGCCCGAACCAGGTGCTTTCCGGGCCCGCGTCGGGGCCGGGGTTCTCCCACAGGGCGAGGTGGGTCATGAAGTGGTCGGGGGCGGCGCCGTGCCAGTGTGCTTCGCCCGGTGGCGTGTAGATGACGTCGCCAGGGCGGGCTTCGAGGATCTCGCCGCCACGGGACTGGATCAGGGCGATGCCCTCGACGATGTACAGGGTCTGGCCCAGGCCGTGACTGTGCCAGGCCGTACGGGCACCGGGCGCAAACCTCACCATGTTCGCCCGCGCCCGCGAGGGCTCCTCACCCTGGTAGATGACGTCGAACCAGACATCACCGGCGAACATGCCCGCCGGGCCCTTGGCGGACGGCGGTTGGTTGAGAATCTCCATCGTGCCTTCTTCGAAGAGTGCCGCTGCCGCTGTTCAGGCGGCAGCGTGACCGGTGTCCGCCAGGGGCTCTCAGGCGGTGGTGTCGTCGTGGGCGAGGTTGCCGCCGAGTTCGCGGGAGGCTTCGGCCTGGGCGAGGAGTTCGTTGGCCTTGGCCTTGACGCCTTCGATGGCGTCGGCGCCGGCGACGAAGCGCTGCAGGGGCTTGTCCTGGTCGGCGATGGCGAGCAGGGCGCGGGCGAGCTTGGCGGGGTCGCCGGTCTGCCGGCCGTTCATGCTCTTCCAGGCGGCGACGGTGGCGGTGGTGCGCTCGGCGTAGTCGTCGATGGTCGGCTCGGGCCAGATGGTGGAGCCGTCGACGAGCAACTCGGTGCGGAAGAAGCCGGGTTCCACGACCGTGGTGTGGATGTTGTACGGCTCGACGTCGTAGCGCAGCGACTCCATCCAGCCCTCGACGCCGAACTTCGACGCGGCGTAGGCGACGCAGAACTCCTGGCCGATGATGCCGGCGGAGGAGGAGAGGGTGATGACATGGCCGGCGCGCTGCTTGCGCAGGACGGGCAGGACGGCGCGGGTGACGTTCATCGGTCCGAAGAGGTTGGTCTCGATCTGCCGGCGCATCTGGTCGGGCGTGATCTCCTCGAAGTAGCCGGCGAAGAAGTTCCCGGCGTTGTTGATGAGGACGTCGATGCGGCCGAAGCGGTCGACGGCCGCCTGGACGGCGGCCTGTGCGTCGTCGAGGCTGGTGACGTCGAGCTTGGTGACCAGCAGGTTGTCCTGCGGTCCGCCGAGGGTCTTCTCGACCTCTTCGGGGCGACGTCCGGTGGCGACGACCCGGTGGCCCGCCTTGAGGGCCTCGCGGGCGATGTCGGTGCCCAGACCGCGTCCGGCACCGGTGACGAGAATGACCTTGCTCATGAGGGATTCCTTTCAGATGCCGAATCCGGCACCCGGAGTTGTGCGGTGATGAGATGCGCGGCGGGCGCTGCCGATGCCCTGGCCGATTTCTGTCTGCTACCTCATCGACTTTGGCACCTTCACACGCATCCGCAAGGGGAGAATTCCTTACCCGTATAAAAGGTTCCAGGTATAAATCCCTACCCCCCAATGTCGGTCCATTCGGTGCCACACTGGCCGGTATGACTCGCAACGCGCATCTCAACGAGCTGGGCGAGTTCCTCAAAACCCGCCGGGCCGAGCTGAGCCCGCGTGCCGTGGGCCTGCCCGAGACGGGCGGCCTGAGGCGGGTCGAGGGACTGCGCCGTGAGGAAGTCGCTCAGCTCGCCGCCATCAGCACCGAGTACTACACGCGCCTTGAGCAGTGCCGCATCCAGGCATCGGGGCCGGTGCTGTCCGCTCTGGCGCGGGTACTACGTCTGGACGACGACCAACGGGACTACCTCTTCGAACTCGCCGGCAAGGACCAGGCCCGGCCTCGTCGCCGTGCCGTGCAGAAAGTGCAGCCGACGCTGCAGCGCCTCCTGGACAACCTGATCGAAACCCCCGCTATTGTTCTGGGCCGCCGTACGGACATCCTCGCCTGGAATTCCCTGGCCGCCGCGCTGATGAGCGATTACGCGGAAATTCCGGAGAAGAAAAGAAACCACACGCGGATTCTTTTCACCGATCCCGCGATGAGGACGCTGTACGCGGACTGGGAGGAGGTCGCTCACACCACCGTGGCGCAGCTGCGGATGCAGGCGGCCAAGTATCCCGACGATCCCCGGCTGGCTGCCCTGGTCGGAGAATTGTCGGTGCAGGATCCGCACTTCCGCCGTTGGTGGGGCGACCACCATGTCGCCGCCCGCACGATGGGCACCAAGACCTTCCGCCACCCCGTGGCCGGCGAGCTGACTCTCGACTGGGACACCCTGACCGCCGGCATTGACGCCGAGCAGCAACTCGTCGTGCTGACCGCCGAACCCGGTAGCCCTTCCCACGACGCGCTGCGCATCCTCGCCTCCTGGGCCACGAGCCACCAGCAGTCCGCACCCGACGCCGCCACCTGACAAGGCCGCGTCCTGGCGCACCATTGCGCCACTACACCCCCAACCGATGAGGACCCACTCGTGAGTGCCCTGTTCACTGCCCTGACCCTGCGGTCACTTGAGATCCCCAACCGCGTCTGGACGTCCCCGATGTGCATGTACTCCGCCGCCTCGGACGGGCCGGAGACCGGGGTGCCGAGCGACTTCCACCTCACCCACCTGTCCAGCCGGGCCGCCGGTGGGGCAGGGCTGGTGATGGCCGAGGCGACCGGGATACGGCCTGACGGGCGCATCACCCCCTGGGACCTGGGGCTGTGGAACGACCGCCAGCAGCAGGCGTTCGCGCGCATCACCGCAGCCATCCGCTCCCACGGGGCGGTTCCGGCCATCCAGCTCTGCCACGCCGGCCGCAAGGCATCCGTCGACAAGCCCTGGCTCACCGGTCGGTACATGCCCGAGGCCGAGGGCGGCTGGCAGGCGGTCGCGCCCAGCCCGGAGCCGTTCGCCGGGCGGTCCGTGCCGCGCGAACTCACGGTGGACGAGATCCAGCAGTTGGTGCGCGACTTCGCCGAGGCGGCAAGGCGTGCCCTGGGCGCGGGCTTCCAGGTGGTCGAGTTGCACGGTGCCCATGGCTTTCTGATCAACTCCTTCCTCTCTCCAGCCTCCAACCGCCGTACCGACTCCTATGGCGGCAGCTTCGAGAACCGTCTGCGTTTTCCCCTCCAGGTGGTCGACGCCGTACGCGAGGTGTGGCCCGACGACCTGCCGGTCTTCTTCCGCACGTCGGCCACGGACTGGCTGACCGAGAATCCGCAGGACGAGCGCGAGGGTTGGACCGGTGACGACACCGTCCGCCTCGCCAAGGAACTGGCCGCCCACGGCGTCGACCTCCTCGACGTGTCCACCGGCGGCATGGTCCCCGACGCCACGATCCCCATCGCGCCCGGCTATCAGGTGCCCTTCGCCGCCCGGGCCCGCGCCGTGACCGGGATCCCCACCGGCGCCGTCGGCCTGATCCTGGAGCCCGCCGAGGCCGAGAACATCGTCGCCACCGGACAGGCCGACGCCGTCCTGCTCGGCCGCGAACTGCTGCGCAACCCCTACTGGCCCCAGCACGCCGCACTCGAACTCGGCGCCGAGCCCCGCTGGCCCGAGCAGTACGACTACGCCGTCCAACGGCGCAGCAAGCGTTGAGGGGATGGAGGTTCCTACGCCGCCCATCTGGAGGGCCTCGACGTGCCTGACGCTACCTGCGGCTGCCCTGCCCTGACCACGCTCTGCCGCCTGGATGAGCTCGGCCTGGTCGTGGTCGGCCTGCGTCTGGAGCCCGATCGCTCGGTCCTGGCGTGCGGGTCCTGGAGGCCGATGACGGCACCGAGGGCTGGTGCCGACGCTGCGGGTGTGCAGGAAGACCCCGGGACACCGTCACGCGGGAGCTGGCGCACGAGCCGCTGGGCCGAGCCGCGGGCCAGGCTGTCGCGTCGTGCCTGGGCGCTGGAGGCGATCGTGTGTCAGCACTTGAGCATCGCTCGCGTCGCCCAAGGGCTTGGCGTCGCGTGGAACACCGCCAACGACGCGGTCCTGGCCGAGGGCCGACGGTGCTGATCAACGATCCCGGCCGGTTGAACGGTGTGAAGGTCATCGGGGTCGATGAGCACGTGTGGCGCCACACCCACCGCGGGGACAAGTACGTCACCGTGATCATCGACCTCACGCCGGTGCGCGCCTGTACGGGTCCGGCGAGGCGGACATGATCCCGGGCCGCTCCAAGGCCGCGTTCAGGGCCTGGCTTACCCAGCGCCCCCAGGCGTGGCGCGAGGCCGTGGAGGTCGTCGCGATGGACGGGTTCACCGGCTTCAGGACCACCGCCGCTGAGGAGATCCCCGCCGCGGTCGCGGTGATGACCCCTTCCACGTGGTGCGCCTGGCCGGCGACGCCCTCAACGACTGCCGCCGCCGCGTTCAGCAGACCGCCGCGGCCGCCGCGGCCGTAAGAACGACCCGCTCCATCGTGCCCGGCGAACCCTGCACACCAGTGCCGACCTGGTCACCGACAAGCAGGCCGCTCGACTCACGGCCCTGTTCGCCATCGACAGCGATGCGCAAACGCAGCCGCAGGCCCGATCTTGTGTCACCGTTCGCAGTGGACTTCTTCGCGTACCCGCTCAGATCGGTCAACGGCGCACCCGATAGCGCAGGTGAAGCACCCGGTTGCTCTGAATCACCACGTCAGGATCTTCCAACAGGTGCTGCGCGTGGACCGACCCGAAGTAGCGCTTGCCGGACCCGAACACGACGGGTACGACGTCCATGCGCACCTCGTCGACCAAGCCCGCGGCAAGCACCTGGCCACCGACGTCGCCGGCGGCGACCTCGACGATGCGGTCACCCGCAAGCTCCTGCGCCTTGGCCACGGCTGCCTCGACGCCGTCGACGAAGTGAAACGGCGCCTCGGGGTCCCAGCCCTCGGGCTGCGGCCGGTGCGTCACGACGACCACGTGGTCGATCCCGCTCGGAGGCTTCCCGTCCCAGCCGTCCGTCATGTCGAAGACGTGGCGGCCGGCGATGGTCACCCCGATCTGGTCCCAGTACGCCCGGGTGTAGTCGTAGGACGTCTGCGACACCTTTAGCGCTCCGCTCTCGTCCAACGGGACGTCACCGCTGGTCAACCAGTCGAACAGCGGTCCGGGCTGGTCGTTCTCGTCCGAGATGAAGCCGTCCACCGACACCGAGGCGTACATGACCACCTTGCCCACGGTGCTCTCCTTTGCTTTGGGGTGGCAACAAATTAGCGTGTCGTGGGCTGTTGCTCTTGTAAGAAATCAATCGGCCGGCAGCGGCCAGCCGTCCAGCGCGTGGCCGGGATGTTCGCGCAGGAACCGCCGCCGGACTTCGACGTACCGGGTCGGCGTGAGCCCGGTGAACGCCCGGAACTCGTGGCCGAAGTGGGCCTGGTCGAAGTAGCCTGCGCTACTGGCGAGGTCGGCCCAGTCGATCGGTTCGGCGGGGTTGATCGAGAGCACGGCGGTGGCGAAGCGGTAGTTGCGGGCCAGCCGCTTCGGCGTGACGCCGATGAGCTCCTTGAACCGCTGTGCCAGATGAGTGCTGCTGACACCGGCTGCCACCCTCAGTTCGTCGATCGCCACCGTCCCGCTGGTCGCCGCGATGACGCTGCTCGTGTGGCGGACCAGCCCCAGGCCGGCGGTGTCGCGCAGCCGTCGCAGTAGCTCCTCCTCAAGCAGCGTCAGCATCTGGTGCGGTCCGTCCGCCGTGGCCAGCCGGTCTCGCAGCTCAGCAATGGCGGGCCGGCCCCAAACCTGCTCTATCGTCACCGGCCGGTCACACAGCTCGGCCGCGGGCATCGGCAGGAACGGCGCCAGCCCCCACGGCTTGACGTGCACGCCGACGGACCGGGTCCCCGGCGGGTAGCCGAACTCGAAGGCGCGGGTGGGCGTGGTGACCACGCAGCCGTCGGCGTACTCGGCCGTCTCGATGTCGGTGCCGGCACGGATGAGGAACGGCGAACCGAGGTTGACGATGAGCAGCGCCGCCGGGCTCGGCGGCAGCGTCAGCCGGGCGTACGGCGGCGCACCCTCCAGGTAGTACAGGTCGTCGATCAGCCCGTCCAGCGGCGGTCGCGGCACTCTGGACACGTACTCCATGCCCACAGCATCGCCGATGCCCCGCCGGCATCGCGCGCCGGGACGGTCCAGCCTCGCTGCCGCCGGCATCGAGCCGGCGCCGATCCCGGACGAGCGCCCGGCCGCGGACATTTGCGTGGGTTACGCGTGCTGCGTGAGCGATGGAGGATTCTCGGCCCTCCAGTGTCGCCCTGCATGGGGGAGGCGCAGCGGCCGCGGGCTGTTCGCCGGTCAGGTAGGGCGAGAGCTGGGCCAGACGCTCAGCGGTCACCTGCCACCCCTCGGCAACCAGCTGCCGGATGACCTCCATTTCGTTGCGGGAAAACTCGGGCCGTTATTTCTGAGACGCCGCCGCCTCGTTTCTGCCCGGTCGCGAATTCAGCGTCACATGTCCGGCAGACCTCTGCAAAGGGGAGGGTTTATTACCGGGAATGAATGTTCCAGGTAGAGATCTCTACCCCCCAGCCGTGCTGTGCCTGAGCGGTTTCCGCAGTACCGTGGCGCGCATGAGCAGGGACGCACACCTCAACGAGCTGGGGGATTTCCTCAAGGCCCGCCGTGCCGAGCTGAGCCCCCAGTCCATGGGGCTGCCCGACAACGGGAGCCTGCGCCGGGTCCCGGGCCTGCGCCGGGAGGAAGTGGCGCTGCTGGCGGCGATCAGTACCGAGTACTACACCCGCCTGGAACAAGGCCGTATAGAGGCATCCGCTCCGGTCCTGATGACCCTGGCCCGGGTACTGCGCCTGGACGACGACCAGCGCGACTACCTGCTCGGACTGGCCGGGAAGGAAAACGCACGGCCACGCCGGCGCGCGGCGCAGAAGGTCCGCCCGCAGATGCGACGGCTCCTCGACAATCTCGTCGACACCCCCGCTCTCGTCCTCGGCCGGCGTATGGACATTCTCGCCTGGAATCCCCTCGCCGCGGCCCTGATGACGGATTACTCGCAGATCCCGGAAAAGCAGCGCAATTCTGTGCGACTCATTTTCACCGACCCCGCGATGAGAAAGCTCTATACGGACTGGGAAGACGTTGCCCGTACCAACGTCGCTTTTCTTCGTATGGAAGCCGCTGACAACCCGGATGATCCCCGGCTCAATGAACTCGTCGAGGAGCTCTCCGTTCAGGATCCTCAGTTCCGCGAGTGGTGGGCCGCTCACGATGTGGCCCACCACGCCATGGGCACCAAGGCCTTCCACCACCCGGTGGCCGGTGACCTCACCCTCGACTGGGAAACCCTCGCCTGCCCCACCGACCCCGACCAGCAGCTCACCGTCCTGACCGCGGAACCCGGCACTCCCTCGCACGAGGCTCTGCGCTTCCTCGCGTCCTGGGCCACCACGCACCAGCCCAGCGCCGGCACCGTCGGCTGACTCCGGGCCGTCCGGTCGAGGCGGTCAGGTCGGTCGTCACGCGGCTGTTCGTGCGGCCGATGAAAGAGCGCCCGGCGCGGGGCGGTGAATGGGTCCGGTACCGCGGGACAGGGGCAGGCCGGTGCCCTGGTGTGCGTGGGCGATGATCTCGGCCGTGATGGAGACGGCTGTTTCTTCCGGCGTGTGGGCGCCGAGATCGAGTCCGATCGGGGAGCGCAGGCGAGCCAACTCGTCCTCGGATACGCCGACTTCACGCAGCGCGCCCAGCCGGTGGTCGTGGGTGCGCCGCGATCCCATCGCGCCGACGTACCCGATCGGGAGGCTGAGTGCGAGCCGGAGCAGGGGGATGTCGAATTTGGCGTCGTGGGTGAGGACGCAGATGGCGGTGCGGGCGTCGACCTCGGTGTCCGCCAGATACCGGTGCGGCCAGTCGACGATCACCTCGTCGGCGTGCGGGAAGCGGGCGGTGGTGGCGAACACGGGGCGGGCGTCGCAGACGGTGACGCGGTAGCCGAGGAAGTGCCCGGCCCGGCTGAGGGCAGCGGCGAAGTCGACGGCGCCGAAGATGAGCATCCGGGGGCGGGTCGCGTAGGTGTGTACGAGGACGGAGAGCCGGTCGGGACAGGTGTCGGCGTCGCCGCCTACCTCGATACGGCCGGTGCGTCCGGCGCGCAGCAGTGCGCGGCTCTGTGCCGTCACCGTCCGGTCCTCGCGTTCGCCGCCGAGGGTTCCGTCGTATGCACTGCCGTCGCCGAGAAGGGAAAGAGTGCGGCCGAGGAACTCTTCGGGGCCGTCGACGACCTGGGCCACGGCGGCGGGACGGCTGTGTACGACCGCGTCGAGGGCCTTGGCGAGATGGGATCGGTCCGTCCGCTCCACGCACTGTACGAGGACGTCGATCTCGCCACCGCAGGTCAGCCCGACGGCGAAGGCGTCATCGTCGGAGTAGCCGAACCGGGCCCGTACGGGAGCGCCGCCGTCGGCCAGCACCTGTTGGCACAGCTGGTAGACGGCTCCTTCCACGCATCCTCCGGAGATGCTGCCGACCACGTTGCCGTCGGCGTCGACCGCGAGCGCGGTGCCGGGCGGCAGGGGTGCGCTGCCGGTGACGTGGATGACGGTGGCGAGGGCGAAGGAGCGGTCTTCGCGGCACCAGTCGTGCAGCGTGTCTGCGATGTTCAGCATGGGTGGTTCTCCGGTGGGTGCGGCAGATGGGGTGGGCCGCCGCCGTGTCGTCGGGGGAGGACATGGCGGCGACCCCGGGGATCCGGCGGCCGGGCATGATCGGCCGCCGGATGGTCGGACGAGTACCTGGGGGTGGGACCGGGCGTGCGTCAGAGCAGGGCTTCGACGGTGATGGGCAGTTCGCGGACGCGGCGGCCGGTGGCGTGGAAGACCGCGTTGGCGATGGCGGGCGCCACGCCGATGTAGACGACCTCGCCGAGGCCCTTGACGCCGATGGGGTCGGCTTCCAGGTCCTTGCCGCCGTCGAGGTAGATCCCCCGCAGGTCAGGGATGTCCGCGTTGACGGGGACGAGGTAGTTGGCGAGGTCGGCGTTGACGATCCGGCCGTCGCGGTGGTCGGTGGCCGTGTGTTCCAGCAGGGCCTGGCCGATGCCGCCCACCATGCCGCCGAGGGCCTGGCTGTCGGCGAGCTTGGGGCTGATGATCCGGCCCGCGTCGTAGACGCCAAGCATGCGCCGCACTCGTACGAGGCCCAGGCGGGCGTCGACGGCGACCTCGGCGAACGTCGCGCTGTAGGTGTACATGGAGAACCGGGACTCGCCGGGTGTCCAGGAGCCGAGGACTTCGAGGTGAGTGCGGTTGTTGCGGGTCAGGAGCTGCTGGTACGTCTCCCCGCGCGTCGGATTGTCCTTGACGTGCAGTCGGCCGGCGCGGACCACGATGACGGAGGCGTCGGCGCCGTACAGCGGCGAGCGCTCGTCCTCCACGGCCAGCTTGACCGCCTGCCGGCGCAGTGTGTCGCAGCCGTCCTGGACGGCGGAGCCGACGTTGGCCATGGTCTGCGATCCGCCGTGGGGCGGGGTCGGGGGCATGGTCGAGTCGCCGAGCCGGAAGGTCACGTTGCGCATGGTCAGGCCGAGGGCGTCGGCGGCCAGTTGGGTCTGGGAGGTGTAGGTGCCGGGTCCCATGTCGCTGGTCGCGGCCTCGACCAGGGCGGTGCCGTCGGCGTCCAGCCTGACCCGGGCCTGGGCCGGGCTGCGCAGGACGTCGTAGGTGCCGGTGGCCATGCCGGTGCCGATGAGCCAGTCGCCGTCGCGGGTGGAGCGGGGCCTTGGATCGCGCCGGTTCCACCCGAACTCGCGGGCGCCGACAGCCAGGCACTCGCGCAACCGCCGGGTGGAGAACGGCAGCCCGTTGGACGGGTCCTCCTCCGGTTCGTTGCGCAGGCGCAGTTCGACGGGGTCGATGCCCAGCTTGTGGGCGAGTTCGTCCATCGCCGATTCGA
Organism: Streptomyces sp. JLBG701; assembly: GCF_058544905.1. Taxonomy (NCBI): domain Bacteria; kingdom Bacillati; phylum Actinomycetota; class Actinomycetes; order Kitasatosporales; family Streptomycetaceae; genus Streptomyces; species Streptomyces sp. JLBG701. The sequence goes on along the minus strand of NZ_CM178588.1, from coordinate 2,581,041 downwards.
GGGCGAAGGCGGCGGTGGCGAAGCCGGGGCCGCGCATCCACACCGGCGTGTTCACATCGAGCGGCACCGTCCGGTAGTCCTGTCGGACGTTGGGGGCGTTGTAGAGCATCTGCCCGGCGAACTGGACGCCCTCGGTGAAGTTCTCGTAGGTCGAGGTCTCGGCCTTCAGGTTCTGGACCATGGCGCTCACCCGGCCGCGCCGGTCGCTGCCCAGGCGCACCCGGTACTCGTACGAAGGCCGGAAGCCCGTCCCGAAGTACAGTTGCCTGCGGGTCAGCATGAGTTTGACCGGGCGTCCCGTCTCGCGGGCGGCCAGGGCCGAGATGGTGATGTGCGGCCAGGCACGCATCGAGTTGCCGAACGCGCCACCGACGAACGGCGCGATGACACGCACCGAGTCCTGCGGGATGCCGAACACGGCCGCGAGGTCCTTCTGCGTGCCCTTCGGCCACTGGGACTTGTCCCACAGGGTGAGCTTGTCGCCGTCCCAGCGGGCAATGGTGGCGTGCAGTTCCATCGCGTTGTGATGGGCGCGGGCCTGCTGGTAGGTCGCATCCAGTCGTACGGGGGCGGAGGCGAGCGCCTTGTCCGCGTCACCCCGTGCGTAGTTCACGGGTTCGCCCGTCGGAGCGGAACTCATGTCGGTCGACGACTGCGCGGCGTCGTAGCGGACCTTGACCAGGTGCGCGGCGTGCTGGGCGACTTCCAGCGTGGTGGCGACGACGACGGCGATGGGCTGGCCGTGGAAGAGGACCCGGTCGTCCTGGAAGACGCGCAGCTGCCGGCCCGGCGGATCGAACGACTCCGGGTTGCCACGGTAGGCCAGCCTGGGCACGTTGAGGTGGCTGATCACCTTCAGCACGCCGGGCTGGGCGAGGGCGGCGCGGGTGTCGATGCCGGTGATCCGGCCCCGACCGATACTGCTGTCCACCACGACGGCATGGACGACGCCTTCGATGTCGTGCTCGGCGGCGTAGGCCGCCTTGCCCGTCACCTTCAGCCGCCCGTCCACCCGGGACAGCGGCGCTCCGACGGCTGCCTGCGGCTGCGGGCTCACTTGGTACCTCCTACGATGCGCAGCTGGCGTTCGACGGTGCGCTTCAGCAACTCGACCTTGAAACGGTTGTGTTCCAGGGGGTGGGCTCCGTCGGCCGCCTGCTTCGAGACCTCGGTCCACAGCCGGTCCGAGGGGCGCTCGCCGATGAGGAGGGTCTCGACGGCGGCCAGTTTCCACGGCACCGTGCCCACGCCACCGGCGGCCACCTTCGCCTCACGGATGACTCCGCCGCGTACGTGCAGGGCTACGGCCGCCGACGTGAGGGCGAATTCGTACGACTGCCGGTCACGGACCTTGAGGTAGCCGGACTTGAGGGGGCGCGGATGGGCCGGGATCTCTACGGCGGTGATCAACTCGCCCTGGCGGAGCGCTTGTTCACGGCTCGGGGTGCTGCCCGGCCGCAGCAGGAAGTCGGCGAAGGGGACGGTGCGCTCCCCGTCGGGACCCAGCAGGTGCACGCCGGCCTCCAGCGCCGCGAAGGCGACGGCGGCGTCGGAGGGGTGGGTGGCCACGCAGGACTCGGAGGTGCCCAGAATCGCGTGGGTCCGGTTGTAGCCCTCCAACGCGGCGCAGCCGGAGCCGGGTTCGCGCTTGTTGCAGGCGGCCGTGACATCGCGGAAGTAGGTGCAGCGGGTGCGCTGCATGATGTTGCCGCCGATGGTGGCCATGTTCCGCAACTGTGCCGACGCGCTCAGCTCCAGGGCGTGGGAGACGACCGGGTAGGTGGTGCGGACCTTGGGGTGGGCGGCGGCCTCGGCCATCCGCACCAGCGCGCCGATCCGCAGGCCGCCGCGCTCGGTGATCGTGACCTCGCGCAGCGGAAGACCACTGATGTCGACGAGCGTCTCGGGGCGCTCCACGGTCTCACGCATCAGGTCGACAAGGGTGGTGCCGCCGGCGATGTAACGACCGCCCCTGCGGCCTGCGTTGAGGGCCTCGCGGGTGTCGGAGGCCTTGGTGAAGGAGAAGGGGTACACGGGGACCGGGCCTCATTTCCCGTGGGCGGTCTGCTCGACCGCGCGCACGATCTTCACGTAGCAGCCGCAGCGGCAGATGTTGCCGCTCATCCACTCCCGGATCTCGTCCTTGGAGCCGGTGTGGCCTTCCTGGATGCAGCCGACGCCGGACATGATCTGGCCCGGGGTGCAGTAGCCGCACTGGAAGGCGTCCTGCTCGATGAACGCCTGTTGCAGCGGGTGCAGTTCACCGTCCTCCCCGCCCGGAGCCAGCCCTTCGATCGTGGTGACCTCGGCGCCCTCAAGACGCACCGCCAGCGTCAGACAGGAGTTGACCCGGCGGCCGTCGACCAGGACCGTGCACGCGCCACAGGCACCGGCGTTGCAGCCCTTCTTGGAGCCGGTCAGACCGAGGTGTTCGCGCAGGAGGTCCAGCAGCGACATCCGGTTGTCGATCGCGACGGTGTGCCGTTGACCGTTGACGGTCAACGAGACTTCACTACCGGGCGGCGCTTCGGCGGAGGCCGCCCGCTCGGCACCCAGCGCGGGTGATCCCGCGACCAGGCTGCCCGCCACGACGACACCGCCGATCGCGCTGGTCGTCGCGATGAACGTGCGCCGGGACGGCGCGGATGGGGGCTCAGTGGGGGGAGGAACAGCTGACTCGGTGAGTTCAGTTGACATGCGTACGCTTTCGGATCGGCGGAGAGTCGATGGCCTTACTCATCGGCGTGCCCGGAGGCAGAACCCGCGTGGTCGTCCTCGCCGGTATGCGTCCGGCGGTGTCTGCCAGTTGCGATGGACGACGCGGCGCAGGGCTTCAGGGAATTCGCCCGGCTCGCTCAGATGCGGGGCTGGATTGCCGTCAGTTTGCCAGCACTTGGCAGTCGCGTGGCAGGTAGAGTTTTGTACCTGGATGATTGACTCCCGCGCCGTGACTCTCCCCCTACGCTTATGGACGCGACATGGGGAATCCGGCTGCCGACTTCTTGGGCATCACGTGGGGCGTATCGAGATCAATTCCGCCTTCTGTGGAACCGGTTGCCTGGATTTCTTCATTCGCCCCACCGCAGATGGAGTGACAGCGACGTGACTGGCTTGCCCGAACCGGGCCTTATCGACCTCCGTGGGCGTCCCCTGCGCGACCTGCGTATCTCTCTCACCGACAGGTGCAATTTCCGCTGTCGGTACTGCATGCCCCGGGAGCAATTCGGGTCGGCGCACAGGTATCTCGACCGCGAGGATCTGCTGGCCTTCGACGAGATCGAGCGGTTGGCCCGGTTGTTCGTCTCCCTCGGCGTGCGAAAGATCCGGCTCACGGGCGGGGAGCCCTTGCTGAGACGGGGCGTCGAAGAGGTGGTGCGAGCCCTCGCGTCCATCCCCGAAGTCGATCTCGCCATGACCACCAACGGGGTCCTCTTGCCGGCCCAGGCTCACCATCTCGCCGCAGCCGGCCTGCGACGGGCCACGGTGAGCCTGGACTCGCTGGACGACTCGGTCTTCGCCGAAGTGACCGACACCGCCGTGCCGGTGGCCCGGGTGCTCGCTGGTATCGAGGCTGCGACCAGGGCCGGCCTCACACCCCTCAAGATCAACATGGTGGTGAAGAGAGGGGTCAACGAGTCGTCTGTGCTGCCCATGGCCGAGTATTTCCGCGGCAGCGGGCACATCCTCCGCTTCATCGAGTACATGGATGTCGGCGGTACGAACCACTGGCAGTTGGGCGAAGTGCTGCCTTCGGAAACCGTGGTGCGCATGATCGATGCCCGGCACCCGCTTGTGCCTGTCGCTCCCAGCCACCCCGGCGAAGTCGCCACGCGCTTCCGCTACCGCGACGGGGCAGGCGAAATCGGCGTGATCGGATCAGTGACACAGCCTTTCTGCGGCACCTGCTCCCGCGCCAGGCTTTCCGCCGACGGAAAGCTCCACACCTGCCTGTTCGCATCCGCTGGCACAGACCTCCGAACCCTTCTCCGGACAGGTGCGAGTGATAGAGACCTGCTCGGCACTATTCGCGGGCTCTGGACAGGACGTGACGACAGATATTCCGAACTACGCGGGCAACCCGAAACCTCGACGACGCGCGTGGAGATGTCCTACCTTGGCGGTTGACGGATCCATTTCTATTATCCTATTGGCCGCGGACAGCCGCCGACCGGGCCGCCCGGCAAGTGGACGACGCCCGGTGGGCCGCCCGGATACCGGCGGTGCACGATCGGCCGTGACTTCACCGCCCAGGTCCCGAACACGGAGTACGTCGGCGACATCACCTTCCTGCCCATCGAGGGCGGGAAGTTCTGCTGGCTGGGCACCGTCATCGACCTCGCCTCCCGACGCTTGGCCGGCTGGGCGATCGCCGACCACATGCGCGCGGACCAACGAGCGCGAGGCCCGTCTCGACGCCTTCCGATGGCTCCACCGCTACAACACCCGACGCTGACACTCCCTCCTCGGACGACGATCACCGGTCGCCTTCGAGAACGCCCTCCACCACACACCAACTACGCTCACACCAGCCGCATAACCCGTGTCCAGGATTCGAGGTCAAGGCCCGTCTGGACTTCCGAGACCGACTGACGGAAGACTGGCGCTATGCGGAGACTGCTCTACGGCATGAACCTGACCCTGGACGGCTATATCGCCGCGCCCGGCGACGACATCAGCTGGGGCGGGCCGAGCGACGAGCTGTTCCAGTGGTGGCTCGACGAGGAGCGGGCGGTCAGCCTGTTGCTGTATGGGCGCAAGCTGTGGGAGACCATGAGCGCCTACTGGCCGACCGGCGACCAGCAGCCGGGCGCCACCCCAGCGCAGATCGAGTTCGCGCGGAACTGGCGGGACACGCCGAAGGTGGTGTTCTCCTCGACGGTCGACAAGGTCGACTGGAACACTCGCCTGGTCACCGGCGACGCGGTCGCGGAGATCACTCGACTCAAGGCCGAGGACGGTGGGCCGATGAGGGTCGGTGGCGCAGTGCTCGCCGGGGCGGCGATGCGGGCCGGGCTGATCGACGAGTACACGATCGTCACCCATCCTGCCCTGGTGGGTAGCGGCACGCCGTTCTTCACCGCGCTGGACAGCTGGGTGAACCTGAACCTGGTGGAGACACGGACGTTTCCCGGCGGCGTGGTCCTGACCAGGTACGAGACGAGGCGCTGAACGCGCTGGTCGAGCGGTGGGACATCGACGACGACCAGCGACGGATCGGGTCACGTCCACAGACCGTCGGCGAGCAGTTCGCGGTGGAACAGCCGCTGCGGGTATCGGAGCGGGTGCGGACGCTGCTGCGGGTCACGCTGTACGCGGTCGCCCGTGACGGCGCAGTGCGGGAGCTGGCCTGAGTCGCAGCCGGAGGGGTATTCCCTCGCGCGCCTGCTCGGCCTCGGACAGGACCTGATGATCACCCGCACGCCGGCCCCGCGGACGGGACAGCAGCGCGTCCCGGCCACCCGCCTGCCACCTCGCCCACCACTTGTCCACGGCAGCAGAAGCTGACGGGGCAGCAGGAGGCAGCGGCCAGCCAGTGGCTTCCTCATGGGCGATATCGCTCTTGGTACGTGCGGGCTCGTTGCTCGGGTTGTAGACAGCGACGGTGCAGCAGCCGTAGATGGAACGTGGCGGCGGAAAACGCACCGGGCTGCACGCAATCGAGCTCTCGCAGGCTGTCCATGCCGACCAGCTTCTGCGCGTCGATCACCTCGACACGCAGATGCGCGGCCAACTGGCGGATGTCCGGCGGGCGTCGGAGCGCAGACCGGGCTGTGTGCGTACGCGGTCTGCAAGCCGTTCCGCAGCGGGCACGAGTCCGGGCCTTCGCCGTCCGTGCCGACCACTTGCTGCCGGCGAAAAGTGCCTGTCGCCAGCTCTCCCTGGATCCGGGCGATGCCGGTGCCCGCGTCGCCGAGGCCGCCGCAGATCGTGCCCGCCAGCGCTTCGGGCCGGAGGCCGTACGGCCGGCCGCTCTGGCGGGCTGACCGCTCGTACCAAGAGCCGAGCCGAGCGGTCCTGGCTCCTGTAGGAGGTGAAGGGGGCCATACGAACCAACCCGGCCCGGCCCCGGCGCCGGTGGCCGAGCGCCGCCCCGATCGGCCGGTACCGCCGATGGCCGGTACCGTCGCGATCGGGGCGGTTGTGCAGCTGCCGGCCACCGCTGTCGAGGAGGCCCGGGACCTGTCCTCGATGAGCAGCAGCGACTAGCTCAGATGCCGGGTGAAGAAGCGGGCCGCGGCGTCTCCCGCGGACTGCGGGACGCCGGTGTGGCCGCCCATGTTGGCGTTGAGCGTCTTCTCCTTGGAACCGAAGGCGTCGAACAGGTCCAGGGCCTGCTGCCGGTCGTTCCATTCGTCGTCCCACTGCAGCAGGACGTGCAGCGGAATGGTGACCTGGCGGGCCTCTTCGAGGATGGCGCGAGGCACGAAACTCCCGGCGAAGAGAGCGGCGGCCGAGATGCGCGGCTCGACCACCGCCAGCCGGGTCCCGATGGAGATCACTCCCCCCGAGTACCCGACCGGGCCGCCGATCTCGGGCAGCGAAAGGAGGGCGTCCAGGGCGGCCTGCCATTCGGGGACGGCCTTGTCGACCAGCGGGAGGACGAGCCGGTCCACGATCTCGTCGTCGACGGGTTCGCCGGCCTCCAGCGCCCGGCGCAGGTCGGCGCGAGCCTGCTCGGCGGCGGCGGAACGGGGCCGGTCACCGCTTCCGGGGAGCTCGATGGTGGCCGAGGCGAAGCCCTCCGTCGCGGAGTGCCGGGCCCGAGCCGCCAGTCGGGGGTACATCTTGTCCAGTCCGCCGGGGTGGCCGAGCAGGATCAGCGGGGCCGGTGCGGATGCGGATCCGGGCGTCCACAGGATGCCGGGGATCTCGCCGAGGGTGAATTCGCGTTCGAGGACGCCGTCGTCGAGGCGTTGTTCGGAAGTGAAGTGCACGGTCGTGCCTTTCGGGAGGGCTCGGAGTGGCGCTCCCGGACGACCTATCGCCCTACCGTGGCCCCGGAGGGGAGCACCCATGTCGATACTGCGTTCACGGGTACCACCTCCTCGTTCTCTCGCACGGCCTCCGGAAAAGTAGCAGTGGTCGCCGTGGCCCGCCAACGGGTTTTCGCCGGATCACGCCCCGCCCGTACCGGAGTTGTGCGGATGCGGATGCGTCCCGGCCTGCAAGCCGTCCATGAGGAGTCTGATCTGGCGGTCGGCCTGGGCCTTCCAGTCTCCGGTCACGTCCAGGCGGAGCAGGCCGCTCATGGCCAGCACCACGTCGGAGGTCTCCATGTCGGAGCGGATCGTTCCGGCGGCGACGCCCGCGGAGAAAAGGGCGCCGATCGTGTCGTAGACCTTCGTGTACGACTCCGACCCCCATGCCTCGTCGGCGGGGCCCAGGCTCCGTAGCGCTTCGGACATGTGCTGCTTCGTGACCAGCAGGCTGGCCAGTCGGGCCATCCACTCGCGCAGTGCGCGGTCCGGCGGCAGTGTCGCGAGGAGTTCGTCCGCGGTGGCGCACACCTGGTCCACCTCGTGCTCGTAGGTGGCCAGGACGAGGGCCTCCCGGGTCGGGAAGTGCCGGTAGAGGGTGGCGATGCCCACGCCGGCGGCTCTGGCGATGCCGTCCAGGGGTGCGTCCTTGCCCACCCGGTTGAACTCCTCCAGGGCCGCCGCCAACAGCTTCTCCCGGTTGCGGCGGGCGTTGGCGCGCATGGGCTGCGCGGGTCCTTGGTCGTTCATGCATGCCTCGCTTGCTTAGCGGAGGATCCTCCGGTACGAGTGTCATCGTACAGCCGCATGGAACGGAGACATCCCATGAACAGCACTTCAATCGGTGGTCTCGCCACGTCCGCCCAGGGGCTCGGATGCATGGGAATGAGCGAGGGGTACGGCCCGACCAGCTGGGACGACGCGATCGGCACCATCCATCGCGCCCTCGATCTGGGCGTCACCCTCATCGACACCGCCGACGCCTACGCCTTCGGCCACAACGAGGTGCTGGTGGGCCGGGCGATCGCCGGTCGTCGGGACGAGGTGCAGCTCGCCACGAAGACCGGCATCGACCGCATGGGCAGCGACACCTGGGTGCTGCGCGGCGAGGCGAACTACATCAAGCGCGCGTGCGACGCCTCCCTGCTGCGTCTGGGGGTCGACCACATAGACCTCTACTACCTGCACCGGCCGCCGCAGACCGCCGAGATCGAGGAGTCCGTCGGAGCCATGGCGGAACTCGTCAAGGAGGGAAAGATCCTGCACATCGGCCTCTCCGAGGTCGACGGCACGCTCCTGCGGCGCGCCCACGCCGTCCATCCGATCGCGGCGGTGCAGAGCGAGTACTCGATCTGGTCCCGCGATCCCGAGACGACGGTCGCGGACGCCCTGCGTGAACTGGGTGTGGCCCTGGTGGCGTACTCGCCCCTCGGCCGGGGCTTCCTGACCGGCACGGTCGACGCGACCTCCCTGCCGCCGGGCGACGCCCGCAGGCGGCTTCCCCGGTTCCAGACCTCGGACAACCAGGTCATCGCCGACACCGTCCGCACCCTGGCGGAGCAGAAGGGCGTCACTCCGGCCCAGCTGGCGCTCGCCTGGGTGCACGCGCGCGGTGAACACCTCGGCGTCACCGTCGTGCCCATCCCCGGAACCAAGCGTGTGAAGTGGCTGGAGCAGAACGTGGCCGCCGCCGGCATCGAGCTGACGGCCGACGAGGCCGCCGCGCTCGACGGGCTGGCCGCGCGGACGGTGGGCGGGCGTTACTGAGCGATGCGGGGACCGTCGTACGGGCCGTGGCGAACCGGTCCCTACGACGATCCGCGCACCCGTCGGCCGAACCGGAGGCGTGGTGACCACGTAGTACGGTCGCCACGACGGCGGACGCTCGAAGGGGGACCCCTGCCGGATGAACCGGATCTCGGACGAAGTCACGCGCATCGAGGACGCGGCGCTCACCCGTGCCGCGCAAGCCGGCGAAGTCGCTGCTCTGGGACTGCTGTTGGAGCGGCACCGGGCAGGTATGCGCGCGGTGGCGCTGAGCATTCTGGGGCCGGGGCCCGATGTCGACGACGTGGTGCAGGACGCGGCCGTGACCGCGCTGCGCCGCGTGGGCGACGTACGGGATCCGGCGGCCGTGGGCGCGTGGCTGCGGATGATCGTGCGCAACGCCAGCCGTTCCCTGCTGCGGGCCACCGTCCACGTCCAGCCGATCGACGAACTGCAGCTGCCCGCCCTGGACTCCGGTCCGGAGCGGTGGCTGGAGCGGCACACGATGCGGGACTGGATCTGGGAGGCCGTCGAAGAGCTGACCCCGACGCTGCGTCTGCCCCTGGTGCTGCGTCACTTCAGCACCGGCGTCACCTCCTACGAGCGGATAGCCGACGCCTGCGGGGTCCCGGTCGGCACCGTCCGCAGTCGGCTCAACCAGGCCCGGGCCAAGCTCGCGTCGGCCCTCGCCGCCACGGCGGACGCGCCGCACGGGGACGCCGCGCGGCGTCTGCGGGCCAGCCGCGTCGAGGCGTACGAGACGCTGGCCGCCGCCGAGAGCGGACGCTTCGACGCGCTGATGGCGGAGCGCTGGTCGCCCGAGATCACCCTGCTCAGGGGGAACGACCCCGTGGGCGACCGGGGTGTCCTCGCGCGCGGCATGGACGGCGACCTCGAAGCCGGTGTACGGCAGCGGCTGGCCCATGCCGTGGCAGGACGGTCCCTCGTCGTGTGGGAGATGGATCTGCTCAGTCCCGCCGACAATCCCGACCACTGTCCGCCCTCTGTGGCCTGGCTGATGACCCTGGACGACGCCGGTCGTCCGCACCGGCTGCGGCTCCTGCACCCCCGCCCGGTGCAGGCCCTCCAGTCACTCACTCTGATGTGACCGGCGTCACGTAGCCCGGGTCGAACTTCGCGCTTTCTCCGGCGTCCTGTCCGTGTCTCGACACCTTGTCGTCGACACCTTCTGGATACGGAGAACGACCCCATGACCACCTCTGCGACCCATCCGCTGGCCACCGGAACGCACACCGTCGAGATCGACGGAGTCGTGCAGCGCTATCACGTTCACGGCACGGGACCGGTGTGCGTCGCGCACTCCGGCGGGCCGGGCATCGACTGGGAGTACCTGCGCATGCCCGCGCTGGAGCGGCACCTGACGATCGTCTACCCGGAGCCGGTCGGCAGCGGCGCCTCCGGCCGGCTGCCCTCCCACCCCCACGGCTACACCCGGCCCCGCTACAGCCGGTTCCTCGGGGCGCTGATCGAGCATCTCGACGTCCCCGAGGTGTACCTCCTGGGCCACTCGCACGGCGGCTTCGTCGCCCAGTACCACGCCCTGCACCACCCCGAGTGCGTCGCCGGCGTGATCCTCTACGAGAGCGCGCCGCTGACGGGTCCCGAACACGGCGCCGAGGCCATGCGGTTGGTGCAGGCGTTCGCCGAGCGGCACGCCGACCACCCCGAACTCCCCGAAGTCATGGCGGCGTTCCGGGCCATCCCCACCCTGTCCGAGGACGCCGAGGTGACCGCCGTGGTCAGGGCGCTGGTCCCCGCGTACTTCGCCGACTACTGGGGCCGGGAGAAGGAGTTCGCCGATTTCCGCGCCGCCGTGCGGGCCGCACACATCTCCGGGCTGGACGAGGACCTCTCCCCGCATGTCATCGACGACCGCGCCGACCTCGGCACGCTCGCCGTCCCGACCCTCGTCGTCGTGGGCCGCCACGACCTCATCTGCGGGGTGCGGTGGGCGGAGGAACTGCACCAACTGATCCCTGGATCGGAGCTGTTGATCCTGGAGAACAGCGGGCACTTCGGCCACCTGGAGGAGCCGGAGGCCTTCGCCCGGGCGGTGACGGACTTCGTCCGAGCCCTGGCCGACAACTAGGCCGCTCAACTGGGCCGCTGAACTGAGCCACTCAACCAGGCCGTTGAACTAGGTCATTTGGACGAAGCCCCGGCGGACGGGGCGACCTAGCTTGGAGCTGTCCGGAAGATCTCCGACAAGCAAGGAGAAATCGCATGACTGCCGTGAAGAACGTCGTTCTCGTACATGGGGGATTCGTCGATGGTTCCGGCTGGCAGCCGGTGTACCGCCTTCTCACCCGCGACGGCTTCAACGTCACCGTCGTGCAGAACCCCACCCTCTCCCTCGAAGACGACGTAGCGGTCACCCGGCGGGCCCTCGACGCCCAGGACGGGCCGGCCGTCCTCGTCGGCCACTCCTACGGCGGGGCCGTGATCACCGAGGCCGGCCGGCACGAGCAGGTCGCCGCGCTCGTCTACATCGCGGCGTTCGCACCTGACAAGGGCGAGTCGGTCGGTACGTTGGTCGCCGACCCGGCGCCCGGCGCACCCGTTCCGCCGATCCTCCCGCCCCAGGACGGCTTCCTCTTCCTGGACCGGGAGAAGTTCGCCGACTCCTTCGCCGGCGATCTGCCGTCCGAGGACGCTCAGTTCCTGGCCGACTCGCAGGTTCCCTGGGGCCTCGACGCTCTCGGCGGAGCGATCACGGACCCCGCCTGGGGCGCCAAGCCGAGCTGGTATCTCGTCGCGACCGACGACCGCATGATCCCGCCGCCGGTGCAGCGCACGATGGCCGAGCGTGCCGGAGCCACCGTGACCGAGTCCGCCGGAAGCCACGCCGTCTACGTCTCGCGGCCGGAAGCCGTGGCCGACCTGATCAAGAAGGCCGCCACCCACCAGGCGTGACCCGACCACCAGAAGGACTGAGAGCCGACCGCGCCACGCGCTGATCGCGGTCAACCCGCCGCGGCAGCCCGTCTGTTCCCCCCCCAGGCGGGCTGTCCGCTTCGCTGTCCGACCTACCCACGCCGAAAGAGAACCGGATCCATGACCACCGTCGTTCAGCCGTCCGTCGCCGAACTGTCCGAGGCGGAAGCCCTCTTCCGATTCCAGACAGGGGCTCCCGACACCGTCCGTACCGCGCTGGGCATGAGCGCCACGCGGATCGGCGGGGGAGTGGTGCTCTCGATGCGCAATGACGCCATGCGCTTCTGGAGCAAGGCCCTCGGCTTCGGTGCCACCGCCCCCGTCACCGCCGAACTGATCGCGGAGGCCTGCGACTTCTACAGGGAACAGGGGACTCCGCGGGCCGTCTTCCAGATCGCCCCCGCCTTCCTGCCCGAGGACTGGGACGAGATCCGCGCCCGCGAAGGCATCGTCGCGGATTCTTCCTGGGTCAAGCTCGTCGGCCCGACCGACGAGGCCGTCGCCCGCGCCGACGCCCTGGACCTGCCGCCCGACGGGATCGACGTCGCCCCCTTGGCGGCCGACCAGGCCCTGGAATGGGGAACGGTCATGATGCGGGCCTTCGGCGCGCCGGTCGAGCACTACGCGGAGATGGCCGCCTCGACTGTCACTGGTCCGGGGTGGCATCCCTTCGCGGCCCGGCTCGACGGGGAGATCGTCGGAACCGGCACCATGTACGTCCGCGGTGAGACGGCGCAGATGTTCGCCGGCGCCGTACTGCCCGACGTGCGGGGGCGTGGCGGCCAGACCGCGCTGCTGGCGGCCCGGGTGCGGCTGGCGCGGGAGTTGGGGTGCCGTCTGCTCATCGCCGAGACGGGCGCGGAGGCCCCCGGGACCCACAACACGTCCCTGCACAACATGCTCCGCCTCGGCTTCCGGGTGGCCTACGAACGCCGCAACTGGGGCTGGCAGCCGACTCCGGTCACGTCACAGTCGTAGAAGTGAGGCTGCTGCCACCGAACTTCGGAACTACGGAGTCGGACCGGTCAGCGCGTCCCGCAGTCCCGCACGCGAAGTGACGTTCACCTTCCGGAAAATGCCCCGCAGATGGGCGGCCACCGTGCGGGGAGACAGGAAGAGCCGTGCGGCGATCTGCTTGTTGGTGAGCCCGGTGGCCGCCAGGTGCGCCACCCGGCGTTCCTGCGGGGTCAGCAGGGGGTGCGGGTCGTGCGTGTCGTCGCCGGGGACGACGGTCTTGGTGGGGATGCCGCTCGCCCGCAGTTCGTTGGCCGCCCGCGCACTCCATGGGACCGCTCCCAGGCGTTCGAACGTGCTGAGCGCGGCGTCCAGGTGGACGCGGGCCGCGGTGCCCGCTCTGGCTCTGCGCAGCCGTTCGCCGTAGGCGAGGCAGATCCGGGCCCAGTCGAACGGCCAGCGCTCGGCGCCGGGTGTGGCGATGGCCGCCTCGAACCGTTCGTGGTCGATGAAGTCCGGGACGGACATGGCCTCGGCGGCGTCGGTCAGCATGGCCAGGCGTGGCGAGATCGACGGGATGTCGGTCTTCCTGACCGCCGCCACGTGCTCGGCGGCCTCGCTGTGGTGGTCGGTCCGGGACGCGGCTTCGGCGAAGTCCAGCAGGAGCCAGAGAGCGTGGGGCGAGTACCGCGGCACCTCGCCGGGTGTGCCGAGGGCCCGCAAGAGGCGGTAGGCGGCGTCGAAGTCGGCGCTGCCGAGTGCCGAGAGGGCGCGGATGTGGGAGGCGTAGACCCGTAGCGCCCCCAGCCCTCGGGGATTGCCCCAGGAGACGAGGCGGTCCGCGACCTCGCGGGCGGTGGTGCCTTCGCCTCGCGCGGCGGCCAGCATCCCCCGCAGGAAGTGGCCCGACGAGGCCAGCAGGCGGTAGTCGTAGGTCGCGCACCAGCCGAGGGCCTCGTCGGTCATCGCCGGCAGGTCGTCCCACTGGCCGCTGGTGTAGGCGTCGTTCGCCAGCAGGAACTGTGCCTGGATCGCCAGGGCGATGGCTCCTCCGTCGCGGCCGTCCTCGACGGCGTGCCGCAACGCGCCGCGGCAGCCCGGCAGTCGGTCGACGTACGTGGCCGAGACCGCGATCCCGAAGACGCGTACGGGGTCGGACTCCTGGTGCAGGCCCGAGACGAGTTCGTCGAGACGGTCGAGCACGGACAGCGCCGTGTGGGCCGGATCGCCGAAGGCGCCCAGGATCACCGGCAGCAGGCGTTTCGAGGAGCGTGGTCGGCAGCGCGTCACGACGCTGTCGAAGGAGTGCCACAGCTCCGGCCGGCCGCTGAAGAAGCACACCATGAGGAGGGTGTTCAGCGCCTCGCGGAGGATGTCGTCGTCGGTCCCCTCGGGCCGGGCGTGGGCGTCGATGGCGCAGACGAGCAGCCGGTGGGCGGTGTCCACGTCGCCTTCGCCGTTGAGGAGTTGGCTCGCCGCCGCGGTGGCGGCCGCCAGGGAGTCGGCTCCGGCCGGATCGGCGTGGCTGGCGTTCTCCAGCAGGGCGCGTACGTTGCCGAGGTCACCGGTGATGTTGGCGCCCAGGCAGGCCGCCTCGGCCAGCCTCCGTGCCTTGGCCGTCCCGGTACCGCTCAACTCCGAGGCGCGCAGCAGGGCGGTGATGGCGCCGACGGCGTCACCGCGGTGCAGGGTGCGGTAGGCCACCTCGTGCAGGAGGTCGGCCGCCTGGTCGTCGGGGCCCACGGACGCGTCGGCGAGGTGCCGGGCCCGGCGTTCGGATCCTTCCGGGAGCTGTCCGGCGAGCGCCCGGTGTCCCCACCGGCGTTCGGCGCTGGTCGACAGGTCCATGACCGCGGAACGGGTGAGCGGGTGCCGGAAGACCAGCCGACCCGTGAGGGTGTCGACCCGCACAACTCCGGCCCGCTCGGCGGGAGACAGCCCGCCGAGGCCGTCCGAGCCGCCCATGGCCCGCTGCAGGACGTGCAGTTCGCCCGAGCCGTCCAGGACGGCGAGCAGGAGCAGTCTGCGGGTGGCGTCCGGGAGCGCGACGACCCGGGTGGAGAAGATCTCCTTGAGGCGCTCGGTCAACGGCAGCACGGTCGGCAGCGGTCCGCGCTCCGTCTGCTGCGCGTCATTGAGCGGCACGGGCAGCTCCAGCAGCGCCAGGGGGTTTCCCCGGGCCTCCTCGACGAGACGCCGGCGCACTCGGGCCGCCATGCCGGGGAACCGCTCGGCCACCAACTCGTTCGCCGCCGCGTCGTCCAGGGGCCGGACCTTGTACGTGGGTATCCCGACGCTGCTCAGGAAGGACTCGTCCCCGGTCCGGGACGCGCCCAGCAGGGCGAGCGGTTCGGCGCGCGGGGAGCGGGCGATCGTACACAGAACCGTGGCGCTGGGCCGGTCCACCCACGCCACGTCGTCGATGAGCAGCGCGAGCGGACTGCCCTCGGTCGCGGACCGTGTCAGCAGGGCGTGCAAGGCGTTCGCGATGGCGAGCAGCTCGGTCGGCTGTTCGTCGGACCGTCCGCGGACCGCCTGGAGTGTCTCCGCCTGCCGTGCGGGCAGAGCGGGAATCCCTTCGGCCAGCGGCCGCAGTATCTGGTTCAGTGCGGAGAAGCCGACCCCTTTCTCGAGCGGCGAGCCGACGATCCGCAGCACCCGGAAGCCGGCCCCGGACGCGCGCAGCGCCGCGGCGTCCAGCAGCGCGCTCTTGCCCACCCCGGCCTCTCCGGTCAGCATCAGGGCGGCTCCCCGCGCGGAGGCGGTGCCCAAGAGCCGGTCGATGACGGCCAGTTCGGCCGAGCGTCCGATGAGAGCAGGCGGCGTAGGAGCTGTCATCACGCCAGGCGCGCCGCGGCGTCGGCGGCGGCGTGCTGGGCGGCGACGCGGTCGACACGGACGGTCTCACCGTTCACGACGACGGCCTCGCCCGCGACCCAGACGTCGCTGACCGCGCGAGAACCGGCCGCCCACATGAGATTGGCGAGCAGACGGGTGCCGTCGACATTCAGGCCCGCGGTGAAGTGCGGGCCGTCCACGGAGACATGGATCATGTCGGCCCAGTTTCCCGGAGCGAGGGATCCGATGTCCGTTCTGCCCAGGGCCGCGGCTCCGCCCGAGGTCGCCATGAGGAAGGCGTCCACGGCGGTGAGGGCCAAGGGGTCGGCCGTGGCGAGGCGGGCGAACATCATCGCGAGACGTGCCTCCTCCCACAGGTCGAGATCGTCGTTGCTCGCGGGCCCGTCGGTACCGAGTCCGACGGCGACGGACGCGGCGCGCAGGGCGTGCAACTGGGCGGTTCCGGAGGCGAGTTTGGCGTTCGAGCCCGGACAGTGCGCTACGCCCGCCCCCGCCTCGGCGAGCAGTTGGATGTCGCCGTCGGAGAGGTGCACGGCATGGGCGGCGAGCAACCGTCCGTCCAAGAGCCCACTCTCCTGAAGCAGTTGGGGCACCGAACCGTGCAACTCCCGCTGCGTGACGTCCTCGGCGAGGGTCTCCGCGACATGGATGTGCACCAGGGCCCCGCGTTGCGCGGCCTCCTCAGCCGTCGCGTGCAGCGCCTCGGGAGGCAGGGTGTAGGCGGAGTGCGGCCCGTAACAGAGTTCTACGCGTTCACCCGGGCCGAAGCGCAGGCCGTCGGCGTCGATCCACTTGCCTATGGCCGCGAGATCGGCGCGCCAGTCGCCGCCGGGCCGGTCGAAGTAGGCGGGGGCGACCAGGACACGACTCCCCGCTTGCAGTGCCGCGTCCGCCACCTGCTCGGCGTGCGCGTACATCTCGGCGCTGGTCGTCACGCCGTAGCGGAGCATCTCGACGCAGCCGAGGAGCATGCCCGCGTGTGCGTCCCGCGGGCTCATGCGGGCCTCGGCCGGCCAGATGGCGTCCTGCAGCCAGGTCAGCAGCGGGAGGTCGCCGCCGAGTCCGCGCAGCAGGGTCATCGGGGAGTGCGCGTGGGTGTTGACCAGGCCGGGAGCGAGGATGCCGGTCAGGAAGGTGCGCGGGAGGTCATCCGGGGCCGGGGGAGCGGACAGGGCCGGACCGCAGTAGGTGATACGTCCCTCGGGGCCGACGTCGACCACCGCGTTCCGCAGCACGGAACAGGACGGGTCGGCCGGCAGAACGACCGGGGCGAAGAAGCGTCGTGACAGTGACATGGCGCGGGTGAGTCCTAAGCATCGTGGGGGCGGGGGCATGCTGACGCAGACAAGACGTAGGGCGGGTCCACGAGTTCGAACCGCACGGCGTGAGCTCGATCACAGAGGCGTCACGGAGACGGACGGGCCGGCGGATAGGATGAGGTGTGTCTTCGTGGAGCCAAGCTCTCACCACCTCCTCGGCGAATGCCTGGGACGAGGTCTTCTCCGGCCTTCACGGAGCGAGCCGTATCGCCTCGCCGGATCGCTCCGTGCCGATGACCGGACGTCTGGAGTGGCAGCAGTCGAAGGCGTACAGCCTGGCCCTCTGCCAGGGCGGCCCCGAAGCGGTCAGCAGGGATGCCCGGCACATCCGGTCCGATCCCCGGGGCACGTACGAACTTCTCGTCCCCCTCGCCGGCACGGCCTGGGTGGAGCAGGGGCCCGCGTCCGCCGAACTCCGGCCCGGCAGCATGGCGTTGTGCGACATCGACCGCCCCCTCACGTTCGCGCACGACTCCGACTTCCTCTCGCTCGCCTTCATCGTGCCCGGCCAGGATCTCGCCGCGCGCAGCCCCGTCGCCGCCGGCGGAGCGATGCTGAGCGGTGCCCGTGGACTGGGCCGAATCGTCCGGCAGTTGACCACCACCCTGCACGAGGAGCGCGAGCAACTCTCCGAGGCCACCTTCGACATCGCCTGCGACCGACTGCTCGACCTGGTGTGTCTGGCCGCGGAGGGCGGCGACGACTCGGCGCCCACCGGACAACGGGCCACGGTCGAGGCCGAGATCCGACGTTACGTACGTCAACACGCCTGCGACCGTGAGCTGGACGTCGTCGGCATCGCGCGGGCGCTCGGCTGGTCCGTGCGCTACGTCCAGCAGGTGCTGCGGGCCGCCAACACCACCTCGCGCGATCTCATCCGCCGCGAACGGCTGGACGTCGCCCGCAGCCGCCTGGTCGGCGCGAGCTGGTCCACGTACTCGATCGCGGAGATCGCCCACTCCTGCGGCTTCGGCTCTCACGCCTCCTTCGCCACCGCGTTCCGGGCCGAGTTCGGCGTGACACCGCGCGAGGCCAGACAGGGCGTCAGCCGGCGGAAAGGCTGAAGTAGCGGCGCGGGTTGTCGACCAGCATCGTGGTCAGCTGCTTCTCTGTGACGCCGGCGGCGCGCAGTGCCGGGAGTACCTCGTCGTGCAGGTGGGTGTAGTGCCAGTTCGGCGCGATCTGCTCCCGTACGCCGGGCGGGAACCAGTCGATGTGGCAGGACGCGTCGTGCGACAGGACCATCCGGTCCGCGAACCCCTCGCGGGCGAGCGTCGCGACCGTCGCCACCCGCTGGTCGGTGGGCAGCAGGATGTCGAGGCCGAAGCGGTCCATACCGACGTAACTGCCGTTCGCGATGAGCTGGTGCAGATAGTCCAGGTCGGCGCTGTCACCGCTGTGGCCGATGACGACCGCGCCGAGGTCCACGCCCTCGCTGCGCAGCACCTCCTGCGCGACCAGCCCGGTACGAGCGTTCGCGTTGGTGTGGACCGTGATCGGGGCGCCCGTGCGCAGATGGGCCTGGGCGACCGCGCGCATCACCCGCTCCACACCCGGAGTGAGTACGTCCTCGATCGCGCACTTCAGGAACGCGGCCCTGATGCCGGTGTCCGCGATGCCCTCGGTGAGTTCCCGGACGAACAGCTCGGTCATGCCCTCGGCGCCGCCGAGCATCGTGCCCGGCCCGTGGTAGCGGAAGTAGTCCGGGACATCGGCCAGCGTGTAGAGGCCGGTGGCCGCGACGATGTTGAGGTCGACCTGCCGGTTCACCTCGGCGACCCGCGCCACATTGCGTCCGAGCCCGATGACGGTGGGGTCGACGATCGTGGTCACGCCGGTCGCGGCCAGGGCCTTCAGCCGGGCCACGGCGTCGCTGACGCGCTCCTGTTCGTCCCAGGTCTCCGGCAGGCTCTGCCGGAGTTCCTCGCTGAGGACGAAGACGTGCTCGTGCATCAGCACAGTGCCGAGGTCACTCACCGGCACGGGGCCGTTGACGGTCTGTACCTGCGGTGTCGGGGTCATGCGGATCCTTCGATGGTCGTGCTTGCCGGAGCGGCATGGAGCGGCATGGAGCTGGATGGAACGGCGGCGCTGAGCCGACGCGGAGACGACTCTTCCAAGCCGGGGCGCTGCCGTCTTTCGCGCGGACGCGCATTTCTTTCGCGCCGCCGCGATGTCCGCAGATTCGGTGCGCGGTTGGTGAATCCAGATGCCCATCGGGCACGAAGTGCACTCGTGGGTACGGAAGTTGTGGCATCGAAGTCCGGGGAGTGCGGGATGACCATCCTCTGCGTACGTTTTCAGCAGCCGTCGATGGACGAGGCCGCCCTGCCCGAGCTGCTCGGACTGCTGGAGGAGTTCACGCCCGTCGTCGAGGCGCTGCCGCCGGACGGTGCGCTCGTCGATCTGCGGGCCGGCGAACGGCACTTCGGGCGGGACGCCGTCGAGTTGGCGTCGCTGATCCGGGCGCGGGCGATCGCCTTGCACGGGGTCGACTGTGCGATCGGCGCCGGACCCGGACCGACGCTGGCCCGCGTGGCACTGCGCGAGGCGGCGCCCGGGGTGACCCCGCTCGTCCCCGAACAGCCGGACGCCATCGCCGAGTTCCTCGCCGAACGACCGGTCGCAGCGCTCCCCGGCGTCGGCGCCACGACCGCCCGCACCCTGCGCGAGCACGGCCTCGACACCCTCGGCCGGATCGCCGCCGCGCCCCTGTCCACGCTGCAACGCCTCGTCGGCGCCGAAGTCGGCCGCGAGCTGCAC
The DNA here is from genome assembly GCF_058544905.1 of Streptomyces sp. JLBG701. NCBI lineage: Bacteria > Bacillati > Actinomycetota > Actinomycetes > Kitasatosporales > Streptomycetaceae > Streptomyces > Streptomyces sp. JLBG701. The sequence continues at coordinate 2,561,447 of NZ_CM178588.1, read as the reverse complement.
GAGAAGGCGAGCGGCATCGACCGCGGCCGGGTCGTACCGAGCGCCGCGTCCCGCTCGCAGGCCACCGAACGCCCTTTCAACGGCGATGAGTTGGACCCCGACTCGCACCGCCGCGCCCTGTTCTCCGCCGCCGGGGAACTGGGTGCCCGGCTGCGCGCCCTGGACAAGGCCTGCGGCACGCTGACCCTCACCGTGCGCTACGCCGACCGCCCCTCGACCACCCACACCCACACCCTCAAGGAACCGACCGCCCACCCCGCGGAACTCACCACCGTCGCCCGCGACTTGTACGAGGCGCTCGGCCTCCGGCGCGCCCGGGTACGCTCGCTCGGCCTGCGCGCGGAAGCGCTTTGACTGGATGCGCCGGCTGCTGGAGTCGGATCAGTTGGCCCATGGCGCGCTGATGCGGGTGCCGTCGGCGAGCTCCGCCGACAGACCGATGGACGTGGTGACCCAGATGGTCGTGGTCTCGTCGGTCGGGTTCTCGGCACCGAAGGCCGACCCCGGGTTGATGATCAGCGTGTCGCCGGCGGTGATCCGCTCGCTGCGGCCGTCGAGCGTGATCAGCAGTACGCCGTGGAGCAGATGAAGGATCTCCTCGTGGCTGACGGTGTGCACGGGCGCCTTGGTCCCGGCCGGGAGCTCGGCTCTCCATGCGCACAACTGCTGGCTACCGGTGCGGGGATGGGCGTAGGAGACGAAGCGGGCGCCGTGCAGCTCGTGGGTGACGGCTTCGGAGGAGCGGACGACGGGCATGGTGTGCCTCCATATCGGCAGATGGTCAAGCTGCTTGACTACATGGAACATGGTCAAGCAGCTTGACCAAACCGTCAAGGGTGTTTCAATGACCGCGTGCAGAACTCCGAGGCCCTGGCCCTGACCGCCGCCCTGCTCTCTGCCGCGGGTGACCTGACGAAGCGCATCAATGACGGGGTTGTCGCCCGCGGATTCGAGGTGCGGCCGGCGCACGGCTTCGCCTTCGCGCGCCTCGCGCCGGACGGTGCGACGGTCACCGACCTCGCCGCCCATCTCGGGGTCACCAAACAGGCCGCCAGTCAGCTCGTCGACGAGCTCGTGCGCAAGGGGTACGTGGAGCGGCATCCTCACCCTGATGACGCGCGTGCCCGGCTGGTCGTGCTCACTGAGCGCGGCTGGGCCTGTACGCGGGCCGCCGAGGACGCGGCTGTGGAGGCCGTGCGGCCCTGGGTTGAACTGTTGGGCGAAGGTGAAGTGCGCGTGTTGTGTGAATATTTGGTGCGAATTGCACCCTTCGGTCCCCTCAGGTCCGCCTGGTGACCGGTTATCACTGGAAGTTTTTACTGACGCGTAACTTCACACGTGAGCTACTCGCTCGTAACTTGACGAGTGAACAGCATCCTCGTGATCCGGATCACAGGGCGTAAGGCCGTCGCAACTCCCTTGAGCCGCAAGGAGATCACACGATGCTGCCCTGGAAACGACTGCTCAGACCCCTCACCGCGCTCCTTCTGACCGCCGCGCTCGCCCTCGTCCCCGCCGCCACCGCACACGCGGCCGGCGCGCCGAGCAGCGGCTGGAACGACTACTCCTGCAATCCGTCCGCCGCTCATCCCCGCCCCGTCGTCCTCGTCCACGGCACCTTCGGGAACTCCGTCGACAACTGGCTCGGCCTCGCGCCGTATCTGAAAGCCCGCGACTACTGCGTCTTCTCCCTCGACTACGGCCAACTCCCGGGCGTCCCGCTCTTCTACGGGCTCGGCCCCGTCGACAAGTCGGCAGAGCAACTCCAGACTTACGTCGACAAGGTGCTCACCGCGACCGGTGCCGCCAAGGCCGACCTCGTCGGCCACTCGCAGGGCGGCATGATGCCCCGCTACTACCTCAGGTTCCTCGGCGGAGCCGCCAAGGTGAACGCCCTCGTCGGCCTCGCCCCCGACAACCACGGCACCACCCTGGGCGGACTCGCCAACCTGCTGCCGTACTTCCCGGGAGCCGAGGACCTGCTCTCCGCCGCCACCCCCGGCCTCGCCGACCAGGTCGCCGGCTCCGCCCTCCTCACCAAGCTCAACGAGGGCGGCGACACCGTGCCCGGCGTCCACTACACCGTCATCGCCACCAAGTACGACGAGGTGGTCACCCCGTGGCAGAGCGGGTACCTGAGCGGGTCGGACGTCAACAACGTCCTGCTCCAGGACCTGTGCCCGCTCGACCTCTCCGAGCACGTGGCGATCGGACTGCTCGACCGGATCGCCTTCCACGAGGTGGCCAACGCCCTCGACCCGGCCCACGCCACCGCCACCACCTGCGCGTCGGCGTTCAGCTGACCGTCGCCGGGGCCTGTCCGGCCTGAGCCGCCGGTCAGGCCCCGGAGATCAGGGTGCTCAGCGACCGTGCCGACCGCCGCTCACCGCACGCCGGCGGACCGACGCGAACAGGGCCACCGCGCCGAGCGCCAGAGCGGCCGCACCACCCATCGCCATGTACCGCGTGCCGGCGTCACCGCCGGTCTCGGCGAGGTCCTCCGAGGCACCGGCCGCCTGCGGCTCGTTGTCGTCGGCCGCCGCGACCGGCTCCGCCGAGGTACCGGCGTCGTCGTCACCATGACCGTGGTGCTCGACGGTCGACTTGTCGGCACCGTCCTCGATCTGCTCCTCGGAGGGGGTGGAGGCGCTGGGGGCGGCGGAGGTACTGGGGGTAGCGGAGGCACCACTTCCCGCGCTGCTCCCGCTCCCGCTCCCACTGCTGCTCCCGCTCCCGCTCCCACTGCTGCTCCCGTTACCGCTGTCGCTGCCGCCGAACGACACATCCGAGCAGGAGTAGAAGGCCTCCGGGCTGTCCGAGCGCTGCCAGATCGCGTACAGGAGCTGCTTGCCGGAGCGCTCCGGCAGGGTGCCGGAGAAGGTGTAGAAACCGTCCGAGGCGATCGGGTCGGTGGCCGACGCGACCGGGTTGTCCAGGTCCAGATCGTCCCAGGCGAGCGGCTGCGTCGGGTCGTAGCCGGCCTTGGTGACGTAGACCTTGAACGTGCCCTTGTGCGGGGCGGTCACGCGGTACTTGAAGGTGTACGACCCACTGCTCACGCTGGTCGCCGGCCAGTCCGCGCGGGCCAGGTCGAGCCCCTTGAACTCGTCGCTGTTCGCGCTGCACAGCTTGCCGTCCGGGATCAGCGCCTGGTGCTGCCCGTTCGCGTCGCCGATGCGTATGCCGTTCCAGTCGTACAGCGCCTGCGTACCACCGCCCGCGACCGCCGCCTTGCACGCGTCCGACATCGGGCTCTCGGGGTTCTCCCCGTAGCACTGGAACACCCGGCTGACCGGGTCGCCCATCGTGCCGTGCGCGGACGCCGGGGCGGCGGCCAGCGCGGTCAGGGCGAGCGGGGCGATGCCGACGGCGGCGACGACGGTGACCCTGCGGCGACGTGCGGGCATGGAGAACTCCTCGGAAGGGTCACTGGATTGCTGGGCTGATCCCGTGGGGGCGATCAGCAAGCTAGCCCGAAGAAACCGCGAAATCGCCTGCTGGAGGCGGGTGGAGGAGATCCTTATGGTCGCCTTAAGGGAGTGCTCAGACTGCGCTGAGGTGGGTAGCGTCCGAGGCATGACAGACGACGAGATCCGGCTCGCCGGTGCCGCGGACGTGCCGGCCGTGAAGTCGGTGACCGACGCGGCGTACCACCACTACATCGAGCGCATCGGGGTGGTGCCGCAGCCCATGGAGGCCGACCACGCGGCGAACGTGGCCGCCGGGCGGGTGTTCATCACGGTGGATCCCGTGGCCGGTTGGTGGTGGTCGTCGAGGAGCGCTTGCTCCGACGGCAGCGCCGTCCGCCCCGACGCCCTGGCGAGGGCGTAGAGGCGGACGCTGCGGCGTTCAAGGCTCTATACGAACGCGATGATTTGACATCCTCTCCCGTCTGATGAACGAGAGATTCCAGCTCCTGTGAGCTGAGGTTCACGGGCGCTCGACCGGTTGCCTGGTGTCACCCCTCCGGCGTGTCCCGCCGCGACGCGGGCAGCATACCGGAAGGGACGTCAGCCGTCCGGCCACCACGTGCGTGCGATGTCCTTTCGGATCTCCGGACGCTCCGCAGGGCGCTCGTCGGCCTCGTCGCGCACTCGGCGGACGTCCGACTTCTTCAGGGGCTTCTGCACGGTTACTCGGCGCATGGCTGCCTCCTCGTGTCTACCCGGGTCCCGCGTTTGTCACGGAGGTAGACCGTTCCCGGGAGGGTGACTCATCGGCGCCGGTCTGTCAGTGGCGGCGGTCACGATTCGATTGTCAGTGGTGGCTGTCACTCTTGGCCGCATGACGAACCACAGTGATGACAGGACCTCGGTAGTCGTCGACTGGGACGCCGAGGCCGCCTCCTTCGACGACGAGCCCGACCACGGGCTTCGTGACCCCGAAGTCCGTGCTGCCTGGGCGGCGCGGCTGCGGGCCTGGCTGCCGGAGCGCCCCGCCGACGTCCTCGACCTCGGCTGCGGCACCGGCAGCCTGTCGCTCCTCGCGGCCGAGCGGGGACACCACGTCACCGGCGTCGACCGGTCCCCGGCGATGGTGGATCTCGCCCGCGCCAAGCTCGCCGGACGTGACGCGGTGTTCCTGCTCGGTGACGCGGCGGCACCGCCGGTGGGGGAGCAGCGCTTCGACGTCGTGCTCGTACGGCATGTGCTGTGGGCGCTGCCCGCCCCGGACCGTGTCCTGCGGCACTGGCGGGAGCTGCTGCGGCCCGGAGGGCGGTTCGTGCTGATCGAGGGGGTGTGGGGGACGGTCACCCCGGTCGGCATACCGGCCGACCGGCTCACCGCCCTCCTCGCGCCCCTCGCCGAGCAGGTGAGCGTGGAGAGCCTGTCCGGTGAGTCGGTGCTGTGGGGGAAGGACGTGGACGACGAGCGGTACGTGGCGGTGGCCCGGCTGTGACTGTCGCATCAGGTCACGCCAGTAGCGCGTCGAAGGCGCCTTCCCTGGCCAGCCGCTCCAGCTCGTCCAGGGCTGCCACCGCCGCTGCCGCCGCCTCCGGGTCCGTCTCCCTCAGACCGCTCGCCTCGAACTCTTCCTCGTCCAGCCGTCGTACGTCCGTGCCGTCGGCCGAACGCCACAGGTCCAGGTCGAGATCCTCTACGACCAGCTCGGTGCCGGACAGCGTCGCCGGGCGGGTGACGTCGCAGTACCAGCCCTTGAGCCTGCCCGAGGCGTCACGGACCTCCTTCACCGCGTACCAGCGGTCGCGCCAGAAGTACTCCGTGAAGACGTCGCCGGACTCGAAGCGTACGAAGCCGAAGTCACGGGTGACGTCGCCGGCCCAGGGGGCGCGCACGGCGATCCTCACGCCGTCGTCGGAGAGCAACTCCGCCGCGTAACGGATCTTCGTGCGGCCCGCCTTGACCAGGACGACGTCCAAGTGGGCCGCCGGATCAGCCGAGTTCGCGGACATACCGCACCTCCGTCGCGCAGATCTCGTACCCGAACCACTTGTTGATGGCGATCATCGGCCCGTTCCCGGAGTCGTTGCCCGTGAACGCCTCCGTGAAGCCGGCGGCGCGGGCGCGGTGCAGGGAGTCGTTCTTGGCGAGCTTGGCCAGGCCCCGGCCGCGGAAGGCGCGGGCGGTGCCGGTCATGACGGTGCCGTAGCGGGTGCCGCCGTTCGTGCGGGCCGCGCTGAAGGCGGCGGGGCGGCCGTCGACGACCGTGACGGAGGTGAGCTCGGGGCTGAACAGGGGGTGGTTCCAGGTCTCGTCCAGCCAGGCCTCGTAGTTGGTGAACTCGTAGTCGACATCGCTCGGTTCGTCCGATGAGGTCTCCGCGTCCAGGTCGAACAGCGGGCGCGGGTCCGCGGCGAAGTCCGACGCCTTGAGCACCTCGACGCCGGGCGGAGGGCTCTGGAGCGGCGGCAGGGTGCCGTTCGCCAGGTCCAGGCGGAGGAAGTGCGCGGAGCGGCTGGCGCGGTAGCCGTGCCGCTCGGCGAAGGCACGGTTGCCCGGCTCGTCCAGGACCCAGGAGAAGAGCTTGGTCGCGCCCTGGGCGGCCAGGTACTCCTCGGCCGTACGGACGAGGGAGGTACCGGCGCCGCGGCCCGTCCGCTCCGGGTGCACGTACACGTTGATATAGCCCTGGCCGGGCTCCGTGCTCTCGTGGACCAGGCCGACATTGGCCGTGCCGATCACCTCGCCGTCCTCCTCGGCGACCAGGGGGCGGTAGCGGGCGTCGGGGTGGGTGTGAGCGGTGTCGTAGGAGATGGACTCCGGGGTGTGCAGCATGAACGGAAGGGCGAGATGCCGGACCCGGGCGAAGCCCTCGGCGTCGGCCCGGACTTCGGGGCGCAGGGTACGAACAGTGAGAGTCATGAAGGCCCACGCTAGGGCGGGACGTGCCGGGCTGCCTCTCATTTTCCGGCGGGCGGACCGGCGGGTCATTTCCCGGCCGGTACGGGACAATCACCCCGTGACCTTGAAGATCCACATCGATGAGAGTGCCCCGCCCTACGAGCAGGTGCGCGCACAGATCTCCGAGCAGGCGCGGGCCGGGGTGCTGCCGGTCGGGTACCGGCTGCCGACCGTGCGCGGGCTCGCCGAGTCGCTCGGGCTGGCGGCGAACACGGTCGCCAAGGCGTACCGGGCCCTGGAGACGGACGGCGTGATCGAGACGCGGGGGCGCAACGGCACGTTCGTCGCCGCGGCGGGTTCGGCGGCGGAACGGGAAGCGGCGTCGGCCGCGCAGGCCTACGCCGAGCGGGTGCGCCGGCTCGGGCTGGGAGAGGGCGATGCGCTGGCGGCCGTACGGGAGGCTCTGCGGGCGGCTTACGGGGACCGGTCAGCGACGTGAGGAAGCGCGGGGAGTGCGGGTCACCGTCAACCCCGTTGCCCTCGCCACCCTCGCGAAGACCACAGCGTCCTCCACGGCCGCCCCACCCGGGTCGTTGTTGAAGTACGCGTACACGTCCCGCTCGTCGGGCCATGTGTCCGCGATGCGCCGCACCCATGTCTCCAGGGCCCGCCGACCGTAGTGCGGCCATGCCTCGGCCCTGCCCTCGTGGAAGCGGACGTAGCCCCAGTCGGTGGTCCGCCACAGCGGGGTCACCGGGCGGGAGTCCGCGTCGGCCCAGCACAGGGCCGCGCCCCGGGACTCCAGTACCTCGCGCACCGCATCCGTCCACCAGGAGGCGTGGCGCGGCTCGACTGCGAGGCGGGTGCCGCGCGGGAAGCAGGCCAGGCAGGCATCCAGGAGCTCCGGGGCGGCGCGCAGGGTTGGCGGCAGCTGCAGCAGCACCGGGCCCAGCCGGTCGCCGAGGCCCGCCGCGTGGGTCATCAGACGGTTCACCGGCTCCTGGGGGTCCCGCAGCCGCTTGATGTGGGTCAGGTAGCGGCTCGCCTTGACCGCGACGACGAAATCCGGCGGTGTCCGCTCGCGCCAGGCCTCGAAGGTCTCCCGCGTCGGCAGCCGGTAGAAGGCGTTGTTGACCTCGACCGTGGCGAAGTGCGCCCCGTACTCCTCCAGCCAGAGGCGCATGGGGCACTCCGTCGGGTAGAGGACGCCCCGCCAGTCCTTGTACTGCCACCCCGACGTGCCGACAAACAGGGTCATACCCACATCAAAACACCGGCTGCCGAGAGCGGGCCAACTATAGGTACAGCCCCGCGTCCGCCCCGCCCCGAGGCCCCGGCACGGACGTCGGGGACGTGCCCCGGCGCAGCGCGTACAGCTCTGCCAAAGTCGCGCCCTCGCGGCCCACTCCCTCCTCCGTGCCCAGCCAGCTCACCGCCTCCGCACGTGTCAGCGCGCCTACCTCGATGCGGGCCAGGCAGCGGCCGGGGCGGACGACGGCGGGGTGGAGGCGTTCCAGGTCTTCGTTGGTGGTGACACCGACCAGGACGTTGCGGCCCTGGCCCAGGAGACCGTCCGTGAGGTTCAGGAGCCTCGACAGGGCCTGGCCCGCCGTGTGCTTGGCCTCGCCGCGGATCAGTTCGTCGCAGTCCTCCAGGAGGAGCAGGCGCCAGCGGCCCTTGCCCGTGCCGTCCTCCTCGCCGATCGCGATGTCCATCAGATAACCGACGTCCGAGAAGAGACGCTCGGGGTCCAGGACGCAGTCCACCTGGCACCAGTCCCGCCAGGAGCGTGCCAGGGTGCGCAGCGCGGACGTCTTGCCGGTGCCGGGCGGGCCGTGCAGCAGGAGCAGGCGGCCCGCGATGTCCTCCGGGGTCGTCTTCATCAGGCGGTCCATCGCGTCCGCGACCGGTCCCGTGTAGTTGGCGCGGACCTCCTCCCACGTACCGGCCGAGATCTGCCGGGTCGTGCGGTGCGGGCCGCGCCTGGGCGACACGTACCAGAAGCCCATCGTCACGTTCTCCGGCTGGGGTTCGGGCTCGTCCGCCGCGCCGTCCGTGGCCTGGTCGAGAACCTTCTCGGCGAGTTCGGGGCTGGTCGCCGTGACCGTGACGTCGGCGCCCCTGTTCCAGCGGGAGATCAGCAGGGTCCAGCCGTCGCCCTCGGCGAGCGTGGCGCTGCGGTCGTCGTCGCGGGCGGAGCGCAGTACGCGGGCGTCCGGCGGCAGGAGCGTCGCCCCGGACCGGACGCGGTCGATGTTCGCCGCGTGGGAGTGCGGCTGCTCGCCCGTCGCGAAGCGGCCGAGGAACAGCGCGTCGACGACATCGGACGGTGAGTCGCTGTCGTCGACGTTGAGCCGGATCGGCAGAGCGTCGTGCGGGTTGGCAGACATGGGGCCATGATCCGGCACTCGGGCCCGGTGTGCACCCGTTTTCCTCGGTGCGTCCGGGGTGTAGCCCGCGCCCGCTCCTTCGGGTGTATCCCGCCCGTCCTGTTACAGACTCGTTTGAATCCTCCCCCCCATGGACGTGGGGGATTCCTGGCTCAGGCCGCCTCCTGGAGCAGCGCTCCAGGAGGTCTTCCGCCATCGGCACCAGCCGGGTTGAGACCAGCCCGGATCAGCATCACGCGTGCGGAGTTCTTGTCCCGTGGGCTCGTGGTTCCGCAGGCGGTGCAGGTGTAGGTGCGCATCCCCAGCGGCAGTGCGTGCTTGGCTCTCGCTCCGCAGTGCGCGCAGTCCATCGTGGTGTGCGCGGGGTGTACCAGGTGCACGGCGCGGCCGTGCTTGCGGCCCATCTCGATCAGGGCCTGCTTGGTGGCGCCGATGGCGGCGTCAGCGGCCTTTCTGGCCATGGTGGTCTTGGCGAGGAACTTCGGCTTGAAGTCCTCGATGGCCAACGCGTCGTGGTCACGGACGACCGTCTTGGCCCATTTGCGGGCGGTGTCCTGCCGTTGTCCGGCGAGCTTCTTATGCGCTTTGGCGCGCAGTCGCTTCACCTCGCGGTAGCCCTTCGAGGCGGACTGCCCCTTCTTGGGCTTGCGCCGGGCCATCATCCGGTCGTACCGGCTCAGCTTGGTCTTGGCCTTCTTGCCGTGCTCGGCGTGGGGGAGGTCGTGTGTGTTGGATGTGGTGGTCGGACCTCGGCGGGAACGACGAACGAGCAGTACCAGTGCCCGACGCTGTCCTGGTAGACGCGCACGGAGGATGGGGCGGCGGGGAGTTCCCGCGACCACACCACCGTCAGCACGATGCCCCCGGCCAAGTGCAGCTTGCCGCCCTGAGACGGAACCCGCGCTGGGTGTAGTTCAGGCTCGGCCGCGCCTCACGCTTCTTCTTGTACTTCGGCATTCCCGCTCGGCGCTGCTGCGGGACGCGTTCGCGGACGTCCTTCTGGGCCTTGGCCCTGGACTTGCCGAAGTCCCGTACGAGCTGCTGCTGCGGGACCGAGGAGCCCTCACGCAGCCACGCCGTGCGGGCGCGGGCCTCGGTCAGCATCTTGTCGAGCTGCGCCGGGCCACACGTCCGCTTGTCCACCCCTTCGGAGCGGGTCTTGTTCCGGGCGTGGACCTGCTTGGACTTGGCCACGCACTCATTCCAGACCCAGCGGCACCGGTCCCACTCATCCATCAGGGCGGTACGGGCGGTGGACGACACGCGGAGCCGGAACGTCCACCGGGCACTCCCGGCATCCCCGACTCTCCCCGATGTCGTCACGATGTCGTCACGATGTCGTCACGATGTCAAAATAGCATCATGATTCGCTTCGCGTTGCGCATTCCCGAAGACCTGCACGCCCGGCTGACCGCTCAGGCAGCCGCCGACCGGCGATCCATCAACTCCGAGATCCTGCACCTGCTTGAGGTCGCCCTCGCCACCGCCGCTCCGGACCCCGGATCGTCCGGCAGCGATCCGGCTACCCCTGCCCCGCTAGGCGGGAAGCCGGATTCCTCCCCGGCCTGAGGACCGGGACATGCTCCGGTTATCGGGTGATGACGGGACCTGCCCCACGCCCGGTTCCCCCGTTACTGTTGCCCATGATGGGACGTCATGGGTGGAATTCGGGGGTACGGCGGTGGCGGCTCACCGCGCTGCTCGGCGTGGGTGTGGCCGCGCTGGCCCTGGTGGTGACGCTGCTCAACACGCTTCCCGGGGGCGGCACAAGCACCGAGGGCACCTCGCGCGACGGCGACAAGGTGCACGGCACACCGGCGGCCCCGCACGACACGACGGGGCCGGACGTGGGCTGGGGGTTCACCCACACCCAGTTCAGCGCCGACGAGGGCAGCGGCACGGCCGTCCAGCGTGTCGAGGGGCTGCTGTCGAAGACCGAGGGGATGGCGCAGAACCAGCACATCATGGGCTGGGGCGCGGACAACCCCGAGCCGGTCAAGGGGCGTTACGACTTCGAGGACCTGGACCGCCGCATCGACTTCGCGCGTACGTCCGGCGCCACCCCGGTCATCACGCTGTGCTGCGCCCCGGACTGGATGAAGGGCGGCAAGGCCGGCGTCGGCAACACGGACTGGAGCCAGTCCGCCCTGGAGACCGCGCCGGAACCCGAGCACTTCGCGGACTACGCCGCGCTCGCCGCGACCGTCGCCAAACGCTATCCGGACGTACGCCACTTCATCGTCTGGAACGAGTTCAAGGGGTTCTGGAACGACTCCGCGGCCCGCTGGGACTACGAGGGGTACACCAAGCTCTACAACCTCGTCTACAAGGCGTTGAAGAAGGTCAACAAAGACATCATGGTGGGCGGCCCCTACCTGGTCATGGACAGCTTCGACCCGCGCCAGACGCAGGACGCCTCGACGACGGTGAAGGGCACCTGGGGTGTCATGGACCAGCGGGTCCTCGACGCCTTCGACTACTGGAACAAGAACAAGGTGGGCGCCGACTTCGTCGTCGTGGACGGCTCCAGCTACACCGAGGACGACGAACTCCTGCCCGACGAGTTCGCGGCCACCGACAAGCTCACCGCGGTCGGCGAGTGGGTGCGGCAGCAGACCGGCGACCTGCCGCTGTGGTGGGCCGAGTACTACGTCGAACCCGCCGACAGCAGGGACGAGCGCGACGGCTGGTCCGAGCCCCACCGCGTCGCCGTCCAGGCCGCCGGAATGATGGCCATGGTCAAGGGCGGCGCCTCCTCCGGCTTCTACTGGAACCCGGAGAACGAGAAGGGCACGGACTGCCCCGGCTGCCTGTGGACGCCCACCGACAGCGGTGATGGTGGCAGGCAACTGCCCATGTACGACCTGGTCTCCAGGTTCAGCCAGGCGTTCCCGCCCGGCACCGCGTACGAGACCGTGTCCGTCGCCGCCGACGACGTGCCCAACGTCCGTGTCCTCGCCACCGACAAGAAGCTCCTCGTCGTCAACACCCTCGACCGGAAGATCAGCGCGCAGGTCGACGGGAAGCGGTTCGACATGCAGGCGTACGAGGTGAAGTGGCTCGACCGGTAGGACCGGTGAGCCACCGCACCTCGAAGTCCCTTGAAGAGACGCCTACTTCATCGCTTACTTCATCGTCAGGAACCGCTGAACCAGCGAGGCCAGCAGCACCGCAAGGAGTGGAAGCGAGAACCAGAAGCTGCTCTGCAGCCACCGCAGCTGCCGCACGCTCGGCCGCATCGCGACCCGGACGACCTCGCGTGCCGTGAGCATCACGATCAGCGCCAGCGCCGCGAGGGCGCCCACGACCGACCAGGGTGTCCACGTCACCTGCGGACCGATCGGGCCCGGATCGGCCTTCGGGACCTTGCCCTCGGGCTGCTCGCGCAGCGCGTACATGGTCACGTCCTCGTTGACGAAGACCTTCTTCAACTCCTTGCGCGCGTCCAGGTTCTGGACGAGCCGCGGCTCCCAGGACGCCGAGTAGCCCACGTCAAGCCGGAGATACGTGACCTGCCCTGCGTTGATCATCAGATACGAGTTCGGGCCCGCGTCCTTGAGCGCCTTGACCAGCCCGGACACCAGGACCGGGTCGGCCGGCGCGAGCGTGGGCACGTACTCGACCTTCTCCATGTCCTTCGCGCCCCACGGCATCGCCGGTGTCACGTTGTTCACCGTGTCGTTGCTCAGCCACAGCAGGCGGACCGTCGGATCGTCGTGGGCGTACACGTAGTTCATGGCGGCGACCTCGCCGGGCCGGATCCGTTCGAACGGCTCGTTGCCCCAACGGGCCACCAGGAAGCCGCCCATGAGGACAAGGCCCGCCATCAGCGCCGCCAGCGGGGCGAGGCTGACCCGGTCCTTCTCGCGTTCCTTCGCGGTGACACCGGTGCGCGGGAAGAGGGCGAGAGCAGCGAGCAGGGCCGCGCCCGGCAGGGCGAACATGAAGACGCGCAACGCCATTTCGCCGCCGTACGACTGCATGCCGAAGCCCAGGAACGGGACGAGGGCGAGGACCAGCAGTGAGCGCTCGCGGTACTTGTGGTCGCGCCTGCGCCACCAGCCCCAGCAGGCGAAGGCGAGCACGCCGCCGGCCAGCAGCACACGGGTGTACAGGACGAGCTTGTGCGTCGAACTGCCGCCCTCGATACGGCCGGAGACGGACGACGACACATTGCCGCCGACGCCGCCGATCCCGCCGAAGAGGTCGTTGAAGTGCCCGGACCAGTACGGCTCGGCCATGAAGCCGATCCAGACGGCGACCAGCACGCCGAACAGGATGGGCAGGCCGCGCAGTTCGGACTTGCCGATCAGGACCAGGGCCGCCAGCACGCCCAGCATCATGAACGGCGTGAGCTGGTGGGCCGGGACCGTCGCCGCGAACAGACCGATCAACACCGCGAGCAGGACCGCCTGTTGGCGGCGGTTCGTCGGCTCGACCTCCGCCTCGCCCGGGCGGGCCTTGGTCCAGATGACGCGCGGTGCCCGGAACCAGACGAGCAGGATCGCCACGAAGGCGAGGTAGAGGAGGTAGGTGAAGCCCTGTGGTGAGAAGTAGTCCTGGCCGACCCAGCCGCTGAGCACGAACACCCAGATGCCGGTCCACTTGGCGCGCCAGCTTGCCCGCATCGAGCGTACGAGCAGGAACATCGGGGCCAGGTAGAGGAGTTGGATGGCTGTCGGCCACCAGCGGATGATCTCCGTGAAGTCGGTGACCCCGCAGGCCTTCGCCACGAACGCGGCCGCCGCGAAGAAGCCGGGCCAGCTCCAGCGGGCGTCCAGGTCGGGTACGGCCGCGCCGTTCCGGTCGATGTAGTCGATGAATCCCAGGTGCTGCCAGGCTGTTGCGAACCGGGGTTCGCTCTCGATCACGGCCGGTAGCGCGTGCAAGGACACTACCGTTGCGAGCAGGGTCACCAGGAGCAGTGACTTGTGTTCGCGGCCCAGCCACAGGAGGGAGGCGAAGACGGTCACCAGGAGCGCGGCGCCGATCAGTGTGGGCAGGGGCAGGACCGAGATCAGGCCCAGGCCGCCCATGTTGTCCAGGGAGGCGTCGTTGAGACTCAGTGCGGGGAACCAGTAGAGGACCAGGGCGGCGATCAGTAGGAAGCCCAGGACCACGCCTGGTTTGGATGGGTATCGGGTTTCTTGCGGCTGCGGGTTCGTTGTGGCTGGTCGCGCCCCGGCGGCGGAGCCGCTTGATGTCACGCCCCGCGCCCCTGGAGGGGCGCCTTCGGCTTCCTCCGGTTTGAAGGGGGCGTCTGTCTTCGTCGCCCATGTCGGGCGGTGTGCCGTCGGCACGCCCGTGGGTGGGGTGCCCGGGCCCGGGCGGACGTCTGGGCGGCGTTCCTGGTGGTCGAAGTCGACGTGGATGCCCAGGGCCAGGGTGTCGGAGTCCAGGGCCCAGCCGGGGCCGCGCCTGCGCGGGCCGGGGGTGGTTGTGGTCTCGCGTGCTCCCAGGTCGGCCAAGTCGCCGTCGGGGGCCGCGTGTTCGGGGACGGCGGGGGTCGGTGCGGCCCGGACCGTCTTGTACAGCTTGGGTGCGGCGATCGCGACGATCACCGCGAGGCTGGAGATCTCGGCCACGCCCGCGCCGATCAGGCCCATGCGGGGGAGCAGCACCAGCGTCAGACCGAGCACCAGGACGCACAACAGGCCCTGCAGCCAGGCGAGTCCGGCGGTGCGGCTCTGGGCGCGCAGCACGGCGAAGTACGTCTCCATGACGACCCGCAGCACCGCGCCGACCGCGAACCAGCGCAGCAGCCCGGTCGCCGCGTGCGCGTAGCCGTCGCCGAACACGTGCAGGATCCACGGCGCCCCGACGAACAGCACCCCGCACACCGGCAGCATGATCCGCGCCATGCGCTTCAGCGCGGCCCGGGTGTTGGCGGACAGCCGCCCCGGGTCGTGCGAGCCCTCGACCGTCAGTGAGGCGCCCATGTTGATGGCGAGCAGGTTGACGGTGCCGCCGATTGTCGTGGTGATGTAGAAGTACGCGTTGTCCTCGGAGCTGACCTGCGCGGCCACGATCACCGGGACGAGGTAGACGACGGCGAGGGAGAACAGCGAGCCGGTGTAGTCGCCGGCCAGGAACCTGCCGATCTCCTTCAGCGTCGGCGGTTGCGCGTGCTCCTCGGTCGCCTTGATGTGCCGGGGCACAAGGCGCCGGAACACCAGCCAGCCCAGCGGCAGCACGGACGTGGCGATCGCCGCCACCCAGGACACGAAGACGCCCATCGTGGGGATCGCCACCGCGAACGCGACCAGCAGCGCCAGCTTCACCGCCGAGAACACGGTGTTGCCGACCGGCACCCACAACGCGCTGCGCAGCCCGGTCAGCACCCCGTCCTGGAGCGTGAGCACCGACCAGCCCACGACCGCGACGACGAAGACGAGCGCGTTGACCGGGTCGTAGAGGAAGCGGTACGACGGCCCCCACACCCCCAGCGTGAGCAGGAAGACGCCCGCGGCCGCCGCCACGATCACCGAACTGCCCGCGTACGTACGGAAGATCAGCCGTCCCGTCGCTCGCCCGGCCACCGGTATGAAGCGGGCCAGGGCGCCCGTCAGCGTCACCGCGGTCAGGCCCGCGAGGAGTTTCATCGCGGCGATCGCGGCGGAGCCCTGGCCGACCGACGACTCCGAGTAGTAGCGGGCAGCGGCCAGCCAGAAGCCGAGTCCGAGCACCGCGGAGATACCGGTGTTGAGCATCAGCGCGTACGCGTTGCGGAACAGCTGGTTGCCGCCCGAGGACTTGCCCCTTCCGGGCAGGCGCAGGCGGCGCCCCGACTGCTCGGGCGCCGCTGGTGCGGTCGACGATTCCTGCGTCGTGGTCGTCGTGTCAGACACGGGAACGGATGGCCTTCCGGCGGACCTGTCGTGCTCTGCGAACCACGGAGTAGCCCTTGGTGAGGGCATGGTCCCTGGCGAAGTTGAGGGCGATGGCACGCCCCTCGATCAGCCGCGCGAACTCGTCGATGCCGGTGCTGCGCCGCACCGTGACGCGCTGCAGGGCGTACGGCCCCTGGGGGCGGCGGGCGAGCCGGTTGCCGACGGCGAGCGCCTGCGTGAACCCGGTCTCGCGCACCGCCTCGCGTACCCGTCGGCTGGAGTAGCCGTACGGGTAGGCGAACGAGGCGGGCACTGTGCCCAGTTCGTCGGAGACGATCTCCTTGCAGTGGATCAGCTCGTGCCGCAGCGTGTTGTCGTCGAGCTGGTCGAGCTGGGGGTGGGTGTGGCTGTGCCCGCCGATCTCCACGCCGTCGGCCGCGAGTTCGCGCACCTGGTCCCAGTCGAGCATGGTGTCCAGGCCGCCTCCGGTGTCGTACGCGCCCCTGATCCAGCCCGTCGAGACGAACAGGGTGGACGCGAAGCCGTGCTTGGTGAGCACCGGCAGGGCGTGTCGGTGGACGCCTTCGTAGCCGTCGTCGAAGGTGATGAGGACCGGGCGCTCGGGCAGCGGGGCGGTGGATCGCCAACTCTCCGCCAGTTCCGCCGTGTTGACCGGGGTGAAGCCCAGGTCGCCGATCAGCTCCATCTGTTCCGCGAACGCCTCGGGGGCCACCGACAGGCCCCGGGTGGCGTCGTTCGGGTCGGTCGCGACCGCGTGGTACATGAGAATCGGCACGCGCGTGTCACTCATGTGCTTCCCCCCGTTCTCCGGCGTCGCGATCTCCCGCACTGAGATCCTCGGCGCCGAGCTCGATCTCCACCACTGAGAAGGCGCCCGGGCCCCTGCGGGCACGCACGCTCCCCACCACGTACCCGCCCGCCGCCGTCAGCACCCCGGCGACGATCGCGCCCGCCCGTCCCGCACCGCCCGGCCGGGCCAGCGCGGCGTCGCGCAGACCGCGGGCCACTCCGGCCGGCAGGACCCGCGTCGCGTACCGGCGTTCCGACTCAAGTCCCTTGTCCGCACCCACACTTCGGGCCACCAGCGCCTTGGACAGGCCCTCGGCGTAGGCGCGCGTGCGGAAGTACCCGAAGTGTTCGCGCGCCTCGGGCACCCGGTGATGGATCACCGCGCGGTCGTCGATCAGCAGGACCGCGTCGGGTCTCGCCCGGGTGAGCCGGATGCACAGCTCCGTCTCCTCGCAGCCCAGCGGCCGCTTGTCCCCGTCGCGGCCGATACCGGTCGCGAAACCGCCGGCCGCGTCGAACGCCGTACGGCGGAAGGAGGCGTTGCCGCCGAGGACGTTGCGCACCCGGACCCGGCCCGGCGGCAGGCCGCGGTATGTGCAGCCCACCACCCAGTCGAACTCCTCGGGGAACCAGGCCGGGCGGCGGCCCGACGCCCAGATCGGCATCGTACGGCCGCCGACCGCGAAGACCTGCGGGTCGGCGTAGGCCTCCGCGAAGCGTCGCAGCCAGTCCCGCTCGGCCACGGCGTCGTCGTCGAGGAACGCGATCACCTCGCCGTGCGAGGCCGCGATGCCGGTGTTGCGGCCGGCTGACAGACCGCGAGGGCCCGCGTTGGCGAGCACCCGCACGTCATCGACTTCCTTGTACTCCTTGGCCAGACGGTCAAGGAGCGCCCGGTTGTGGTCCACCACCAGGAGCGTCTCCAGGGCCGGGCGGGACTGCGCCCGGACCGAGGAGGCCGCCGCGAGGATGTCCTCCCAGCGGTCCTCGGTGTAGACGCAGATCACGACGGAGATGTCGGGCCTGCTCAAGACACCTCTCCCCGGCCCGAGTCGAGCATCGGCGAGTGCTGGGTCCGGCTGCGCAGGGCCCGCCGGTTCGAGCGCTCCTTGAGGATCACCTTGAGCACCCGCAGCCCGTCCCGCACGGCGCGCAGATTGCTCGTGCCGTGGATGCGGAGGTACTCGTGGCTGGGTATCTCCTGCACCTTCAGGCCGGCCTTGACCACCCGGATGTTGATCAGGGTCTCGATCTCGAAGCCGGTGCAGTCGAGCTCGATCTTGTCGAGGCAGTGCCGCCAGAACGCGTTGTACCCGTAGCAGAGATCGGTGTAGCGGGCGCCGAACTTGCGGTTCACGGCCGTGCACAGCGCCCAGTTGCCGAGCTTGCGGATCGGCGTCATGTCGTCGGTGCCGCCACCGTTGGCGAAGCGGGAGCCCTTGGCGAAGTCCGCGCCCGAGACGAGGGCGGAGACATAGCTGACGATCTCGTTGCCGTCGGCCGAGCCGTCCGCGTCGACCATCACGATGATGTCGCCGGTGCACGCCTCGAACCCGGTGATCAGGGCATCCCCCTTGCCCTTGCCCTGCTGCTTGACCACCCTGACGGCCGGCCACAGCTCACGGGCCACTTCGACGGTGTCGTCGGTGGAGTTGCCGTCGACGAGAACCACTTCGTGTATCCAGTCAGGAAGTGTCTTGAAGACGTACGGAAGATTCTCCGCCTCGTTCATGGCCGGGATCACCACGCTCACCGGCGGTGTGATGGCCAGGTGGGAGGAGATCGGTCGGTAGATACCCGCTGTCGACGGGTCTTCGCCCGTGGTCGGCGGGCGCAGAACGGAACTCATGAGTCTGGTCCCTCTCGTCCGGTGGACCGCCCGCCCCTGGGCGGCCCGGCTCTTGTCCGGTTCGAAAAGGGGGTTCTCACCGATGGCATGACGAAAAGGATCTCCGTGCACACCGGGTGAGCTGGCAAAGCTGGCCGACTATCAGAAGTCGGTAGTCGGTCGCGCGGCACGACTCGGCAAGATTGTGCGCTCACCGAGCACGGCACCCCCCTACCGCGCCCCGCTCCGGCACCATCGCGGTCCTCGAGCCCTCCCCTTGGAGCCGCTGGATGATGGACCGATGCGGGTGAGATATAAGACGGTATTGATGATTGAGCCCGTATGGCAAGGCCTGGAACGAGCTCTCACACTTTTTGTGTTTGTGTCCGTTACTTATCACCCCGAACGGATTTTGCCCATCCGTTTGAGCAGTTTGTCCGCCGGTTCGAACAGTTCCGGCCGCGACAGCACCGTGTTGCGCAGCGCCCGGACCGGGGCGCGGCGCACCCGATGTCCCAGCGCGACCGGGTGACGACGTGTCACCCACCCTTCGGACACAGTGAGTTCACGTGTCTTCAGGGAGTCCTTGTACTCCTTCTGGCCCCGGCCGAGATCGAGATACGCGATGCCGTCGGCGGCGGCCGCCTCGGCCATCCGCAGATGCAGGACCAGCCCCGGCGAGTACTTCGCGAACGCCGGGTCGTACGCCGGGAACCAGCACGCCAGCACCTGCTCGGTACGCAGCCCGAAGTGGGCGGCGACCGGCCTGCCGGCCGCGTACAGCACCGACAGGATCCCCGCGAACGGCTCGGAGCGGGAGTGGAAGAGCTGGTGCACGAGATGGGTGATCCAGGCGTGCGCGAAGCGGTCGCTGCGCCCGGTCCTGCGGTACTGCGCCGACTTCCACTCCATCAGCGTGCGCAGGGCGGCGGGGTCCCGCTCGTCGTGGACGTAGCGCACCTCGCCCGCGTCCCGGCCGAGCTTGCGCTCCTTGGCGAGCGTGGTCCGGGTGAACTTCGGTGACCGCTCGCGCAGTTGGCCCAGATAGGCCTCGTAGCCCCGGTCGACATCCATGACCGGGGACGGGAACGTAGCGGCGGCCTCGGCCCCGAACGGCTCCTGGCCCTCCACCAGATGATCGAACTCCCACACCGCGAGCCCGCAGGCCCGCAGCAGTTCACGCGCGTCCCAGGTGAACCCGGGACGGTGCACCAGGCCCTGGGCGTCCGAGACGCCGAGTCCGACGGCCCGGCCGACGCCGGCGGCGGTTCTCTGGAACGGGAAGTACGCGGCGGGTTCGCCGTCCTCCCGTACGGCCGCGATCCGCACCCCGCGTCTGCATCTGCCCACCGCGAGCGCGAACTCGGGGGACAGGAACGGGTTCGCCAGCCCGGGCGAGCCGTGCAGATGGGCCTTGGACTGCATCGCCGTCCAGGCCGCACGGTCGGCGGCACTCAGCTCGCCCGGTCGGTACACGCGTATGTCCACGTCAGGAGCCCTGTCCTCTGGCGCGCCGTAATGCGACCAGCAGTGGCACGACGGCGCTGATCACGGTCACCGCCACGATGGCGCCGCCCACGGACCACCGGTGCACGGCCAGCATGCCCTGGGCCACCAGCATGTCCAGGGCCACCGCGCCCGCGAGCGAGGCGAGCAGCCGGCCGAACGGTTCAAGGCCGCGCAGCACCACGGCGATGGCGGCGGCCGGTGCCGCGAGCAGGAAGAACAGCGTGAACGGACCCCGCAGAGGCGAGTCCGCGTCGGCGAGCGCGAGGATCGCGCCCACCGCGCCGACGGCCGTCGCGGCGCCGGCGAGCACGGGCGAGAGGTCCCTCCAAGGCCCTCGCCACGCTCCCTCAGTGCCGTCCGTTACGCCCGTTGCGTCTGTTGAAGCTGACTTGCTGCCTATCGTCTGCATTGGTGACTTTGCCCCCTGAAGCCCCGGATGCCGGGCTTCAATGTCGCGCAGCCCGGTCGGGCAGTCAAGATGCGGAATGTAGCCAGTACCGGTTCTTCATCGCCTTTAAACATGCGTTCCCCGGAGGCGCCGGCTGCCTCCGGGGAACGGTCGTACGGGTTCTACGGGCTGAGCGGGGCGGTACTACGACACGAGACGCAGGAGCAGGTTCGGCGAACCGGTGCCCGCGCTGGTGACCACGCCGGAGGTGGCGCCGCTGGTCAGAGCCGAGGCGACCTGGGCCGGGGTGGACGAGGTGTGACCCGCGAGGTAGACCGCGGCGGCGCCCGCGACGTGCGGGGTGGCCATCGACGTACCGGAGAGCGTGGCGGTGGCGGTGTCGCTGGTGTTGTAGCCCGCGATGATCGAGGAGCCGGGCGCGAAGATGTCCAGCGTCGAGCCGTAGTTGGAGTAGCTGGCCTTGGCGTCCGTGCTCGTGGTCGCGCCGACCGTGATCGCGGTGGCGACGCGGGCCGGGGAGTACGAGGAGGCGTTGGCGGCGCTGTTGCCCGCCGCGACCGCGTAGGTCACGCCGCTCGCTATGGAGTTGGCGACGGCCGTGTCCAGGGCGGTGGAGGCGGAGCCGCCGAGCGACATGTTGGCGACCGCCGGGCTGGTGTGGTTCGCGGTCACCCAGTCGATGCCCGCGACGACGCCGGCCGTGGTGCCCGAGCCGCTGTTGTTCAGCACCCGGACGCCGACGATGCTCGCCGCCTTGGCGACACCGTAGGTCGAACCCGCGATGGTGGTGGCGACGTGCGTGCCGTGGCCGTTGCCGTCCTGCGCGGTGGAGTCGCCGTCGACGGCGTCGTAGCCGTAGGAGGCCCGGCCGCTGATCTGGGTGTGCGTGATACGGACGCCGGTGTCGATGACGTACGCCGTCACGCCCGCGCCGGCCGTGTCCGGGTAGGTGTACGTGCCGGAGAGCGGAAGCGCCGCTTGGTCGATGCGGTCCAGGCCCCACGGGGCGCTGGACTGAGTGGCGTCCACGGTGAACACCTGGTTCTGCTCCACGGAGGCCACCGCCGGGTCGGCGGCGAGTCTCTTGGCCTCGGTCGCGGAGAGCTCGGCGGAGTAGCCGTTCAGCGCGGTGGTGAACGTCCTCTTCACCGTGCCGCCGTACGTCTTGACCAGGCTCTTGCCCGCGCTGGACGAGGCCTTGAAGCCCGTGGCGCCCTTCTTGAGCGTGACGATGTAGCTGCCCTCGATCGCGGTGGGGGAATCGGCCGCGAGCACCTTGCCGACGGCCGGGGCGGCCTGGGCGGGAAGTGCGGTGAGCCCGCCCAGCAGGGCGGCGGCCGTCACGGTGGTGAGGGCGGCGATCCGGATCTTCTTGCTACGCAGCTGTGCCATTACGAGGGAGTCCTCCTCATAGGCGGCGCGCGCCTGGGTCGAGCGCGCGTCTGTGGGGGTGCGCGCGTCATCGCACGCACGACCCTGGAGCGTCGCGTTCCGCTCCGGGGCCTGGGTAAAGAATCGGTTTTCGCTGTGTGTAGATCAAGGGAGTTGACGGCCTGTCACGGGCATGTCATGAACACGTAATCAAATGCATGGTGAACACACAGGGAGGGAGTCGGTAGGAGGTGAAAAGTATTGGCATGGACACTTCCCGTCAACACGCGTAGTTGCTACGACGGTTGTGGCAGAGATCCTGCTAAAGGGAGGTTCCATGAGACGTTTCCGATTTACGGCATACGTGAGCTCGCTCCTCCTCGCCACCGGCCTCACCCTCACCGGTGTCACCTCCGCGCACGCGTCCCAGATCGCCGCGACAGGCGGCTATGTGGCGCTCGGCGACTCCTATGCCTCGGGAGTCGGCGCGGGCAGCTACCTCAGCTCCAGCGGCAACTGCAAGCGCAGCACCAAGGCGCACCCCTACCTCTGGGCCGCCGCCAACTCACCCTCGACGTTCGACTTCACGGCTTGCTCGGGCGCTCGAACGGGTGATGTTCTGGCCAACCAGCTCGCCCCCCTCAGCTCCTCCACCGGCCTCGTGTCCATCAGCATCGGCGGCAACGACGCGGGCTTCGCCGACGTCATGACCACCTGTGTGCTCAATTCCGACAGCTCCTGCGTCTCCCGCATCAACACGGCCAAGGCGTACGTCGACTCCACGCTCCCCGCCCAGCTCGACAGCGTCTACAACGCGATCACCGCAAAGGCCCCGTCCGCCCACGTCGTCGTCCTCGGCTACCCCCGCTTCTACAAGCTCGGCACCAGCTGCCTCGGCCTCTCCGAGACCAAGCGCAAGGCCATCAACGACGCGGCCGACTACCTGGACGCCGCCATCGCCAAACGCGCCGCCGACCACGGCTTCACCTTCGGCGACGTCCGCACCACCTTCACCGGCCACGAGATCTGCTCCGGCAGCTCCTGGCTGCACAGCGTCAACTGGCTGAACATCGGCGAGTCCTACCACCCGACCGCCGCGGGCCAGTCCGGCGGCTATCTGCCGGTGCTCAACGCGGCGGCCTGACCCGTCAGGACGTCGACGTAGCTGAAACTGATGCGGAGGCCCCGCCCGTCGGGGTCTCCGACACACAGGTCACCGTGAACGGCACCGAGTTGGATTCGGTCTCCACGGGGGACCGGACCTCGACACTGATCTCGTTCTTGAACGTCCCGGTGTCGTCGTACGTCGTCACGAATGCCCTGTCCTGCTTGGTCTTCGCCCCGCCTTCCGGGAACGAGAGGGTCTTCCAGCCCGGATCCATGATCTCGCCGTCCTTCGACACCCAGCGATAACTCACCTGCGCGGGCAGCTGCCCCACCGTGATCGTCGCGGTGAACGAGGGCGCCTCGTCGTTGGGCGGCGGACAGGAGCCGGAGTAGTCCGTGTTCGCACCTGCCAGCGTCACGGCCACCGACTGCTGCGCGTTGCCACTGCTCTTCGGCGTCGACGGAGTGGAGGCCCCGCCGGCGGCGTTCCCGCTGTCCGTGGATCCCGGCGAACTCTCCTGACTGGTCTGGCTGGTGGAGCTGCCGGCGCCCTTCTTGCCGTCGTCGTCATTGCCGTTCAGCAGCGCGTACGTCAGCCCCGCGATCGCCAGTGCCAGGACGGCGACGCCCACGATCAGGACGACCGCGGAACGCCGGTCGCGAACCGGCGGGCCGGACGGGGGCGGTGGGACGGGAGCGGCCCGGGTCGGTGCCGGTGACACCGGTGTCGTCGACTCCCTTGGCGGGAAACCCGGTTGAGGGTAGCCCGCGAGGGTCGGCGTGTACGGCGGCGGCACGGGCGCGGTCGGCGCGGTCTGTGCGGACGGTGAGCCGCCCGCCCCGATGATCCGCAGATCCTGCTCGGCCCGCTCCGCGGAGATCCGCTCGGCCGGATCCTTGCGCAGCAGCCCCTCGATGACCGGGGTGAGCGGACCGGCCCGGCGCGGCGGCGGCAGCTCCTCGTCGACGATCGCGCGCAGGGTGCTCAGCGGGGTGTTCTGCCGGAACGGCGAGTTGCCCTCCACCGCCGCGTACAGCAGCACGCCCAGCGACCACAGGTCCGACTCGGGGCCCGGCGTGCGGCCCAACGCCCGCTCCGGGGCGAGGAATTCGGGCGAGCCGATGACCTCGCCGGTCATGGTCAGCGCGGAACTGCCCTCGACCATCGCGATACCGAAGTCGGTGAGCACCACCCGGCCGTCGTTCGACAGCAGCACGTTGCCCGGCTTCACGTCCCGGTGCAGCACCCCGGCCTCGTGCGCGGCCCGCAGCGCGTGCAGCACCTCGGCGCCGATGTGCCCCACCCGCTGCGGCGACAACGGCCCCTCGGCGTCCAGCTGATCGGCCAGCGACAGCCCGCGGATCAACTCCATGACGATCCACGGGCGGCCGTCCTCCATGGCCACGTCGTACACCGTCACCACATTGCGGTTGGACACCCGGGCCGCCGCCCACGCCTCGCGCTCCAGACGGGCGTACATCCGCTCCACGTCGGGAGTCGGCAGCCCGGCCGGCGCGCGCACCTCCTTGACGGCGACCTCGCGGTGCAGCACCTCGTCGCGGGCCCGCCACACGGTCCCCATGCCGCCCTCACCGAGGGGGGACAGGAGCCGGTACCGGCCCGCGATCACACGCTCATTGCCCGGCTCTTCGGACACGGGCGTCCCCCATTCGCATCCGTGTGAAATCTCCACTGCGCGTCGCTCCGAGTGATCTCTCCCCAAAAGTAGCTCAGCCGAGTGCGGATGCCGCCCCCTTGAGCACCAATCCGGCCCCGAGCGCTACGACGACCAACGCGGACAACAGTGGTGTCGTACGCCGCATCAGAGCCAGCGTCGGGCTCGTGGTCCAGCGCGGGCGTTTGTCCAGCACCCGGGTCATTCCGGTACCCAGCTTGACGACGGCGAACCCGGCCGCGGTGAGGGTCAGGGCGAGCCCGACGCCGTACGCGAGAACGAGCAGCAGCCCGAACCAGGCCTGGCCGAGAGCCATCGCCCCGACGAGCACGACGACCGCGGAGGGACTGGGCACGAGCCCACCGGCGAAGCCGAGAAGGATCGTGCCGCGGAGGGTGGGGGCGATTTCGTGGGAGTGGGTGAAGCCCCCGTGGGTGTGCGTGTGGGTGTGGTCGTGATGGTGACTGTGGTCGTGTTTGTGGTCGTGGTCGTGGTCGTGCGTATGGCCGTGGGGGTGGGGGTGCGGATGGGTTTTGGTGGGAGCGGTTGCGGGTGCGGCTTCGGTGACGGCGGAGACCAGGACCAGGGAGCGTTCCTTGGGCTCGACGGCCTCGTGCGAGTGCGGGTGCGGATGGTCGTGACCGTGTTCATGGTCGGGGCCGGGGCCGTGTCCATGGGGACGGCCGTGTCCCCGGCCACGCCAGGCCCGTCGTACGAGGCTCACGCCCGCGAAGATCACCAGGGCGCCGCTCGCGATGCCCAGCCAGGCGATCACCGAGGGCGCCGCCGCCGAGCCGGCCGTGACCAGGAGGCCCAGGGCCACCACGCCGAGCGTGTGGGTGACCGTCACCGAGGCCGCCAGGGGGAGGACGTCCTTGAGGCGTGCCTTGCCGCGGTGGGCCGCCGCCGTCGCGGCCATGAGTGTCTTGCCGTGGCCGGGGGCCAGCGCGTGCATCGCGCCGAGGCCCACCGCGATGAGCAGGGCGAGGGCGGCGAAGCCGAAGGTGAGGTCGTGGCGGGCCACCAGGTCGTCCAGGGCCCGTGTCCAGCGGTCGGCGCCGCGCGGCAGTACCGAGGCGGCCGGGGCGTCACCGTCGTCCTCGACCAGGGCCGGGCCGCCGGGCCGCACGGACAGGGACGCGGTCGCTGTGTCGGCCGGGGAGGAGAGCAACTCCTGGGGGTAGCTGGTCAGTTCGCCGGAGACCGACTTCGTCGGCACGTCCGACTCGGTGAGCGTCATACGGTCGCCGCGAGCCGTGATCTCCCGCCAGCCGGGCCCCGAGGTCGCGCCCGCACTGTGGAAACCGAGCGCCACGGTGTCGCCCTCGGGCAGCGGGGCCGTCAGCCGGCACTCCACGCGCAGGGTGTCGAGCCCTGCCTGCCCGGGCCGCACGCGCGCCTTGCTGCTGCCGACGGTGAGGGCGGCCGTACGCCCGTCGACGGTGACCTCGCTGCCCTCGGCGGCGGTCGCGCACCGCTGCCGGGCCCACTCGGTCATGCCCGCCTTCTCGATGTCCGGCTCGGCCTGGGTCGCCGGGATCTCGGCGAGGTCCTCGACGTGCAGGACGCGGAGCTGTCCGGGGGCGGCGACGAGACCGTCGTAGCGGTTGACGGTGAAGTTGCCGAGAGGGTGCGCGCTCGCGCTCGACGAGGGGAGGAGCACGAGCGCGCACACGGCCGTGAACACGGCCAGGCAGGACGCGGACACACGACGGGGATTCACTTGTCCGCCTCCAGGGACTTCAGTGCCGTACGGGCCTCGCGGGCGCCCAGGGGCGAGAAGCCGGGGTTCAGCTTCAGCGCCGCCGTCAAAGAGGTGCGGGCTTCCTTCGCGTGACCCGTGGCGCGTTCGATCATGCCGCGGTGGTAGAGGAACGAGGCGTTGTCGTAGCCGGTGGCCGTGGCCTCGCGGGTGTAGGGGAGGGCCTCCTCGTCGAGGCCGTTGACGTGCAGGGCCCAGGCGAGGGCGTCCGCGGTGTGCACGGTGTGGCGGCGGGCCCACTCGGCGCGGGCCGCGCGCAGCGCCGACTTGGCGTTGCCGTGGTCGGCGGCGGCCAGCGCGGTGTCGAGGTCGACGTTGACGCCGTTGGCGCGGGCCAGTGCCGTCCACGCGTCGACGAGGGCGTACTGGTCGCCTGCCTTGTCGTCATCGTCCTCGCCGCCCCGGGCCTCGTACAGCTCGCCGAGTTCGACGAGCGGGCCGGGCAGCGGGTAGCGGGCGACGACGTCCTCCATGCTCTTGATGGCGGCCGCGCTGTCGCCGCTCGCGTACTGGGCGCGGGCGCGGCCCTCAAGGGCGGGGAGGTAGTTCTCGTCGGCGGCCAGCGCCCGCGCGAAGTCCGTCAGGGCCGTCTTGTAGTCGCCCTGGTTCCAGGCGAGTTGGCCGAGCGAGGTGGCCACGTAGGCGGTGTCTCCGGCGCTGCTCGCGTTGTCGAGAGCCAGCTCCAGGACCTGCCGGGCGGTCTTCACGTCCCCGCGCAGTTCGTGCACGTACGCGTACCGCGTGAAGACGGGGATGCCGGGCTGCCGTTCGTCGGCGAGGTCGGCGGCCTTCGACGCCTCGGTGTAGCGGCCGAGTTCGACGAGGGCGTCGATGCGGGAGGAGAGGGCCCGCTCGCTGTAGGGGTTCTGCTTCAGCGCCTGGTCGGCGTACTTGAGGGCGCCCTTGAAGTCGTGCCGGGCGGCGGCGAGGGCGGCGCGGCCGGCGAGGGCCTGGTCGTTGTCGGGGGACAGGGCCAGGGAGTGCTTCAGGGCCTTGTCGGCCTGCGGGTAGCGCGAGGGGTCGCCCTTGGTGCGGGCCTGCTCGACGTAGGCGAGTCCGAGGGTCGCCCAGCCGGTGAAGTCCTTGGGCTGGGCGCGGAGATGGGCCTGCAGGGCGGTGATGCTCGCGTCCAGGTCACCTCCGGTCAGCTGGGCCGGCGACACGGCGGCGGGTGCGGACGCGACGGTGGAGCCGCCGTTGTCCGACGCACCCCCGAACGCGATCGCCCCGGCGGTCATCGCGACCGCCAACAGCACGACACAACCGGCGAGTTGAGCGGCCCGCAGCCGCCGGCCGACATCTCCGACCCGACGGACGGCGGCGACCCGCTCGTCGACCTCCCCGGCCTCCTGCGCCTTCGCGGAGGGCTCGGGTACGACCTCTGGCACATCGGCCTCGGGCTCGCTGTCGTTCGTACGCGGGGACATGCCCTCTCCTCGGTCGCCTGGAACAGTCAATCAACTTGTTGCGAAAGGAAGTTGGTGCGTGCAGCAGGCGCGGCCCGCGCCGTGGGGGATGAGTACGAGCGGGCCGCGCCAGTCGGTGGGAGCGGGGCTGTGGGGGCCCCGCTCCGGGGAGGCGGTCAGTACGCCCCGTACGACCGGTTCCGCATCCGGCGCCACCACATGAGGGCCGCGCCGATCAGGACGATGCCGGCCGCGCCGGCGCCCGCCGAGGCGGCGATCAGCGTGGTGTCGTCGCTGCCGCCGGAGGACCCGGCAGGCTGCAGGGCGTCACCGAGCTGGTTGCGGACGTCGTTGGTGCTGGTCGTGCCCTTGGCCAGCGGACCGCGCGAACCGGCGGTCGGGTTGGCCAGGTACGGGAAGGACTTGCCGAACTTCTTGTCGTTCTTGTCGACCGCGTCGCCCAAGTCGTTCTTGGAACCGACCAGTTCACCCTCGACGACCTGCAGCGAGGCGTCGATGACGTCGTCGGCGAGTCGGCGCCCGTTCGGGAAGCCCGCGTTGTCACCGTCGAGGACACCGAGCCGCTTCTCCTTGGCGGCAGGTTCGATGGAGGTGTTGAGGCGCAGTTCCTCCGCCGGACGCACGTTCGGGGGCTGGTTGAGGCCCTCCACGCCCTTCAGATAGACGTCGACCAGGTCGTTGCGCGGCTCGTCGGGCGCCGGGATCTTGTAGATCGCCTCGATGAGCTTCGGCAGTTCGGGGTTGGTCACGTTCTTCAGGAACTGGGCGTCCTCCCAGGGCGAGGACGCGTTGAACTTGTCCTTGTCCTTGATCGGGTTGACGACCTCGTTGACCAGCGGGTTACCGAGGCGCGAGACCTGGGAGTAGTAGCCCTGGGCGTTCTTCTTCTGCGTGGTCGACCAGATGCCCACGATCGGCTGGTCCGCCGACTCCGTGATCATGTGGGTCGGGACCTGCAGGGCGATGGAGTTGACGTTGTAGCCCTTGAGCGTGTCCCGGCCGACCTCGGACAGGTTGCCGCCATACAGCAGGTCGAAGACGCGCAGGTCCAGGAAGAACGGGTCGTCGGCCTGTCCGGCGAACGTGGTCGTGCCGCCGTAGAGCTCGTGGATCGCCTGCTTGCGCAGCTTGCCGTAGTTCGGCATCGACGCCTTGCCGACGTTCGACGGGGCGACCGGAACATCGTTCGCGATCTTCGTCTTGGACTTGACCTTCTGGTTCTTCAGCTTGATGAGCTCGATGTCGTACGTCTGCGTGATGTTGAGGTCCGGGTCGTCGAGGCTCTCCACCGCACCCGTGTTGTACAGGAACGTCTTCTTGTTCTTGACGTGCGTCTCGAAGGTGTAGCGGTAGAGCAACTCGCCCTGCGCGTCACCGTTGTTGTCGATGTGGATGTCGTACTGGGCGTCCTCGGCGAACTGGTAGAAGTTCGGTCCGCCGGCGGGCTCCTCGAACGGGATCCAGTTCGCGATGATCGTCGTCGTGTCCGGCTTGTCCGGGCTCACGAACGCGTACACGTCCGTGTTGTCGTACTGGGGAGTCCCCGAGATGAGCGGGGCCTCCCGGTGGCTGGAGGCGGAGGCCGCCCCCGGTCCCAGCGCGGTCACGCCGGCGGCTGCGAGCCCCCCGGCGGCCAGCGCACCACATATGACGGTCGCGAGGCTCCTGCGTCCCGCACCGGTCCGGAAGATAGGTGTCATGCCGTCCGTCCTCATTGCCAACTTGCCTGACGCAGGGGGATTCGGTGCCGGTGGCGGGGCGGATTGGTCGAACTTGAAAACTTATTTTCCCGGCGCTGGGCTGGGGATTTGGGCAGTCTGATCCGTAACCCCATCCGGAGGTGTGTTCGTTGCGAATACCTGGTGGGACGGGACGGGCCCCGTGCGGCCGAAGAGAGGGGGATCGGGTGGAGGCGGACGAGCTTCTGGTGCTCGTTGCGGGGGGCGACCAGAAGGCATTCGAGGAGTTGTACGGACTGGTGTCCGGGCCGGTGTTCGGGCTCGTGCGGCGCGTCGTGCGGGATCCGGCCCAGTCCGAGGAGGTGGCCCAGGAAGTACTGCTCGAACTCTGGCGGTCCGCCGGACGGTTCGATCCCGGACGCGGCAGCGCCCTCTCCTGGATCCTCACCCTCGCCCACCGCCGGGCCGTCGACCGGGTGCGCAGCGCCCGCGCGGCCGGCGAACGCGAGCAGCGCGAGGCGCGGCGTGCCCACAGCCCCGCCTTCGACCAGGTGTCCGAGGAGGTCGAGGCCGGCCTGGAACGGGAATGGGTGCGGCGCTGTCTGGACCGCCTCACCGCCATCCAGCGCCAGTCCGTCACCCTCGCCTACTACGACGGCTACACGTACCGTGAAGTGGCCGAGCGGCTCTCGCTGCCGCTGGGCACGGTGAAGACGCGGATGCGCGACGGGCTGACCCGGCTGCGCGATTGCCTGGGAGGTGTGGCGTGAGTCTGCTCGACCGACTGCTGCGCCGCGGGAACATCCACTCCCTCGCCGCCCCCTACGCACTCGACGCTCTGGAGCCGGGGGAGCGCGTGCGCTTCGAGAAGCACCTCAAGAAATGCGACACCTGCCCCGCCGAGGTGCGCACCCTGTCCGAGGACGCGGTCCGGCTCGCCTGGTCCACGGCCGCCCGGCCGCCGGCCGCGATGCGGGACCGGGTGCTGGCCGCCGTACGCGCGACTCCGCAGGAAGCGACCATGCAGGAGCCCGCACGCGCGCGTGCGCCGCAACTGCCGCCCCATGTGTGGGGCAACGAGCCTCCGCCACATGCGCGCGTGCGGCGCCGGACGCCGATTTTCGCGCCCTTCGCGACGGCCACCGCCGCGGCCGCCCTCGTCGTCGCCGCGCTCTTTGCCGTGCAGACCAACCAGACGCAGGACAAGCTCGACGCCGAGCGGGCCTACGCGCGTGAGATCGCCCACGTTCTCGCGGCGCCCGACGCCCGCGCGACCAGCGGCCAGGACACCCAGGGCCGGAGCATCGGCGTGATCGCGTCGGCGTCCGAGGGACAGGCGGTCGTCACCCTGAGCGGATACGACGACCTGTCCACCGGACACGTGCACCAGCTGTGGCTGATGCGCCCCGACGAGCAACCGCGCTCCCTCGGGCTCTTCGAGGGCGACACGCCCTTGGTCGCCGACGACCTCGACAAGTCCGCCACGTCACTCGCTGTGACCGTGGAGCCCGACGGGGGCTCAGCACAGCCCACCACCCAGCCAGTTGTCCAACTCGCCCTGAAATCGGTTGGATTCGGAGAGTGACGGAGGATGGGTCGTCAACCCCCTTACGGGGAAGGTGAATCCTGTGACCGCGATACACGAGTGCCTCACGGGGACGATAGGGTTACCCTGCCCGGGCCGGGTGGAGTCGTACGGGTGGGGAGTGACATGGAACAGATAGTGCGCAGCAGGGCAAGGGTCCCTGCGATCACGTGCGGGAGCAGCGCGACCAGTTCGCGCCTCGACCGCCATCTCGCGGTGCTGGGCGGCCCTGTCGTCCCACAGCGCGAGTCGGCCGAGGCGACCTTGCTGATGCGTGAGCTGACCTCGCGTGACACCACGCAGGAACGCAGCGCCAGGGGCGCGCGAGTGAGCCGTGTCTCGCTCTTCGCACCGCTGCGCCGACTGCGCCGTTCGCTGTTCGGCGGGCGCTGAGCGACACCGGCGTTCCTCAAGGTCAGTCTTCTTTGAGGCCCGCGCTCAGGCCGCCACACCGTCCCGGCGCAGCGCTGCGATCTCGGCGTCCGTCATCCCCACGGCACGCAGCAGCGCCTCGGTGTGCTCCCCGAGCGCGGGCACGTCCCCCATACGTGCCTGGTCCCCGCCCGGCAGCGTGATGGGCGGCAGCAACGCCCGCAACGGCCCCACCGGCGATCCCACCTCCCGCCACCGCTCCCGGGCCGCCAACTGCGGATGCCCGGCCACCTCACTCACGTCCCTGAGGCGTGCGCACGCGATCCCGGCCCCCTCAAGGCGTGCCACCGCCTCGTCGGCGTCCAGCGAGGCGAGCGCCTTCGCGACGAGCGCGTCCGTACGCTCCCGGTTCACCACCCGCGCCGCGTTCGTCGCGTACGCCGGATCACTCCCCAACTCCGCCTGCCCCAGCACCAGTTCGGCCAGCCGCCGCCACTCCCGGTCGTTCTGCACCGACAGCAGCACCCGCCCGCCGTCCGCCGTCGGATAGGCGTCGTACGGCACGATGACGGCGTGCGCGAGCCCGGTGCGCGCCGGTGGTGTTCCTCCGTGCATCGCATGGTGCAGCGGATGCCCCATCCACTCCGCGAGCGCGTCCAGCATCGACACCTCGACCGGCCCGCCCCGCCCCGTCGTTCCACGCCGCACGAGCGCGGCGAGGACGCCCGAGAAGGCGTACATGGCCGCCGCGATGTCCGCCGCCGGAATCCCGGCCTTCACCGGCTGCTCCGGCGTCCCGGTGACCGACACCAGCCCCGCCTCGCACTGCACGAGCATGTCGTAGGCCCGCTTGTCCGCGTACGGCCCCGAAGCCCCGTACCCCGAGATGTCCACGGCGACCAGCCGCGGGTGAGCGGCACACAGCGTGGCCGCGTCGAGCCCGAGCCGGGCCGCGGCCCCGTGTGCCAGGTTCTGCACGAACACATCCGCGTCCGCGACCAGCCGCCGTACGACCTCAAGCCCGCGCGGGTCCTTCAGGTCCAGCGCGATCGACTCCTTGCCGCGGTTGCACCACACGAAGTGCGAGGCGAGTCCGCGCGCGGCGGTGTCGTAGCCGCGCGCGAAGTCGCCGCCGTCGATCCGCTCGACCTTGATGACACGGGCGCCCAGGTCGGCGAGCTGACGGGTCGCGAAGGGCGCCGCGACGGCCTGTTCGACCGCGACGACGGTGATGCCCTCCAGGGGCAGGGGGAGTGGCTGCATGCGGTGGATCATGCCTGTACGTAACACCTTTGTCATGCACGCATGTTGACGGGGCAATCTTCTGGGTCCAGGGTGGCTGATCGTTTGCACGTTTCAGCGGGATTCTTGCGAGGAACCCCAAGGGTTCACGCTTGGTGGGAGTCGTGTCCCGAGCCCGGCGGTGCGGGGCGCCGTGGCATCGTCCGGCATGGAGCGCCAGGAGTGCCCGAGCCAGGCTCGGGAATCTAAGGTGTTCGAATGCATGGTCCGGATCCGCGAGGTAGCGTTGCGGGCGTGAAGCTGGTGGTACAGGTGAAGCTGCTGCCGACGCCCATGCAGGCGGCGGTACTTGAGGCGACCCTGCACGCCTGCAATGAAGCAGCCACGTGGTCGAGTCAGCTAGCCTTCGAAAAGGATGTGAAGAAGAATTTCGCGCTGCGGGAGCACGCCTACGGTGAGGTGAAGGCGCGGTGGGGGCTGGGGGCGCAGGCCGCGCAGCATGTGATCAAGAAGACGTGCGACGCGTACGCGACGCTGCGGGCGAACCTGAGGGCCGGGAATCTCGGCAAGCCGGGCTCAAAGCGCTACCGCAAGGCGATCGAGAAGCCGATCGCTTTCCAACCGGAGGGCGCGCAGCCGTACGACGACCGGATGCTGTCCTGGCAGATCCCCGAACGCCGGATCTCGATCTGGACTGTGTCGGGGCGGATGAAGGACGTGGTGTTCACCGCCGCACCGGAGCAACTGGCTTCTCTCGCGCTGTATCGGCGGGGCGAGTCGGACCTGGTGTACCGGGAGGGCATGTGGTTTCTGCTGGCGACGTGCGAAGTACCCGAAGCACCGCTCAACACGGATCCGTCCGGCTTCCTCGGCATCGATCTGGGCATCGTGAACATCGCCACCACGTCCGACGGTGAGATCGTGGCCGGGCGCGAGATCAACCGCGTCCGGGCCCGCGAGCGAGGTCTGCGCACCAAGCTGCAGAAGAAGAACACCCCGTCCGCCAAGCGCCGGTTGAAGAAGCGGCGGCGTAAGGAGGCGCGGCGGGCGCGAGACATCAATCACAAGATCGCGAAGCATGTGGTGGCCGAGGCAGAACGCACTGGTCGCGGAATCGCCCTGGAAGACCTCACGGGCATCCGCGAACGGGTACGGCTTCGCAAGCCCCAACGGGCCACCCACTCCAGCTGGGCCTTCGCCCAGCTCGGCAGCTTCATCGCGTACAAGGCCCGCCGGGCGGGAGTGCCGGTGGTGTACGTCGATCCCGCATACACCTCCCGCACCTGCGCCGAGTGCGGACATGTAGACAAAGCGAACCGAGTTTCGCAGGCCTGGTTCGCGTGCCGGAACTGCGGACTCGTTGATCACGCAGACCGGAACGGCTCCCGCAACATCCGGGCTCGCGCCTGGGAGTTGTGGCGACGCGGGGCCCAGTCAACGGCCCCTGCCCCACCACCGGAGCGCACGCGCCGGGGTGGGGCTGGACGCAAACGCAGCATCACCGCCAGTGATGCCCGTTGTGCAAGCTCGGCGCTTTAGCGCTGGGTAGTTGACTGTCCGCTGCACCGATCCTCACCGCCGGAGGTGCGTGTGACCTGCACGATCAGCATGACGAGACACCTGGCCTGGACGCTCAGTGTGGCCTGAGCAGCAGCCGCATCATGCAGCTGCTGGGCGCGGGCGGCCTCTCGACCACCTTGATGACCGCCAATGTACGAGCCGCCGGCCTGGTTCCTGAAGAAGACCGGCCAGATGTGGCCGCCGAAGAACATCACCTGGCCGCCGAAGCGAGTCGTGTCGCAGGAGAAGTTCTCCTCGCCTGGGCCCGAACTGGCGGCTCAGCAGTAGCGGTTCACCAGGAGAAGTTCACCGCTCGCCGTGTGCGTACCGGCGTACGGCGAGCGGCAGGAACACCGCGATCAGCACCGCACACCAGGCCAGCGACCCGGCGATCGCGTGGGCCACGGGCCAGGCGGCTCCCTCGGGTACGGGGGAGTTGCCGAACAGGTCCCGCAGGGCCGAGGTCACCGCGCTGAGCGGATTCCACTCGGCGAGCGTGCGCAGCCAGGTGGGCAGGTTGTCCGTGGGGATGTAGGCGTTCGACAGCAGCGGCAGCATGAAGGTCGCGCTGCCGAGTTGACCGGCCGCCTCCTCGCTCCGGGAGAGCAGCCCGAGGAAGATCCCGGCCCAGGTGCACGCGAACCGGAACAGCAGCAACAGCCCTACGGCGCCGAGCGCTTCGGCGACGGACCCCTCGACCCGCCAGCCCACCGCGAGCCCGACCAGCAGGAACGGCACGGTTCCGGCGGCCGTGACGACGAGATCGGCGAGGGCCTGGCCGAGGGGTACGGCCGCCCGGCTCATCGGCAGCGTGCGCAGCCGGTCCGTCACGCCCCGGTGCGAGTCCTGGGCCGCCTGGAACATGCCGGTCATGATCCCGTTGGCGGCGGTCGCCACCAGCAGCCCCGGTACGAGGAAGGAGCGGTACTCCGCGCCCGGCATCGCGAGCGCGCTGCCGAAGACGTAGCCGAAGAACAGCAGCATGGTGATCGGCATGGTCTGGGTCAGGATCACCAGGCCCGGGTTGTTCCGGACGCGGAGCAGCTGGCGGCCCAGCATGGCCGAGCCGTCGTACGCGAGCGTGCTCATGTGGCGACCTCGCTTTCGGCGGTCAGACGCAGGAACACGTCGTCGAGTGTGGGTGGTTGGAGGATCGCGTCGAGCAATGGCACGCCCGCCGCGTCCAGTTCACGGATCAGACGGGGGAGCGTGAGCGTGGTGTCCCGGGTCACCGCGCCGACGGAGTTCCGGTCGTGGTCGAACGTCGGCTCGCCGCCCGTGAGTTGGTCGAGGACGCCGGCCGCCTTCGCCAGTACGTCCGCGTCCGCGACGACGATCTCGACGTACGCCCCGACGACCGCCTTGAGCTGGGCCGGTGAACCCGTCTGCGCGACCCGTCCCCGGTCCATCAGGGCGATGTCGTCGGCGAGTTGGTCGGCCTCCTCCAGGTACTGCGTGGTCAGCAGCACGGTCGTGCCGTCCGCCGTGAGCTCGCGCACGGCGTTCCAGATCATGGTGCGGCTAGCCGGGTCGAGTCCGGTCGTCGGCTCGTCCAGGAAGAGGATCTCGGGGCGGCGGATCAGGCTCGCCGCCAGGTCGAGGCGGCGGCGCATCCCGCCCGAGTAGGTGGACGCCGGCCGGTCCGCGGCCTCGGCAAGGCCGAAGCGGTCGAGCAGTTCCCCGGCGCGCCCGGCCGGCCCCCGCACCCGGTGCAGCCGGGCGAACAGCCGCAGGTTCTGCCGCCCGGTGAGGTCCCCGTCGACCGACGCGTACTGCCCGGTGACGCCGATGCACCCTCGTACGGCGGCGGGCTCCCGTACGAGATCGTGCCCCGCGACCCGCGCGGAGCCGGCGTCCGGGCGCAGCAGCGTGGTCAGCAGCCGTATCGCCGTGGTCTTGCCCGCGCCGTTCGGGCCGAGGATCCCGCAGACCGTGCCCGCCGGGACCGCCAGGTCGAGCCCGCGCAGAGCGTGGACCTCCCCGAACCGCTTCTCCAACCCTTCACTAAGTACAGCGTACGTAGAAGTCATGGGTCGACCATAGCGCACTACGTACGCTGTACGTAACTAGGATGGTGGCCGAGGTGATGATCGATGGCAGGCCGAGCGGCCGTACCCGAAGTGATCTGGGCGCGCCCCGAGCGCACCGGCCGTGGGCCGAAGCCGGCGTTCACGCGCGCGGACGTCGCGGCGGCGGCGGTGCGGATCGCCGACGCGGAGGGGTTGGACGGGGTCTCGATGCGTCATGTCGCGGCCGAGTTGGGGTGCGGGACGATGTCCCTGTACAACTACGTGCCCCGCAAGGAGGACCTGCACGAGCTGATGCTCGACGCCATCGGCGCCGAGCACGAGATCCTCCCGCCGTCGGGCGACTGGCGCGTCGACATGCTCCGCAACGCGCGGGAGACCCGCGTCATCATGCGCCGCCACACCTGGGTGCCGCGTCTGATGGCGGGCGTGTACGGCTTCAGCCCCAATAGCCTGCGCTATCTGGAGCACTGCCTGGACTGCCTGGAGCCGCTCGACGTCCCGTACGCCACGAAGATGGAGCTGGTCGCGCTGCTCAACGGCGTCGTGACGACGTACACCGCCAACGAGAACGCCACCGCCGAGCGCACTCGCTCCATGCCCTGGTCCGAGGAGGAGGAGAACGCGGTCC
Organism: Streptomyces sp. JLBG701; assembly: GCF_058544905.1. Lineage (NCBI taxonomy): Bacteria > Bacillati > Actinomycetota > Actinomycetes > Kitasatosporales > Streptomycetaceae > Streptomyces > Streptomyces sp. JLBG701. The sequence goes on along the minus strand of NZ_CM178588.1, from coordinate 2,524,930 downwards.
GGATGGCCTACCTCGGCAGCCAGGTGGCCACCGGCGCGTATCCGCGACTGGCGGCGGCCTTCATGGAGCAGAGGGGGAGCGGGCCGATCGATCTGGAGACGGTGTTCGAGCAGGCGCTCACACGCGTGCTGGACGCCTTCGACCCGGGCCTGCGGCCCTAGGGGCAACTCGCCTTAGATCAGCGCGAGTTGGCCCTCCGGTCCCTCCTCGGGACCGTCCAGTACCGAGGCCGGCTTGCGGGTCGGTTCCGGTACGGGCAGGACGCCCGCCGCGCGCAGGTCGGCCGTGGTGATCTGGGATGTCAACTCGTCCTGTAGGGGCTGGAGTTCGGCCAGCAGGGCGAGGACTGTGACGAGTTCCAGGAGTTCCGACGTCCAGGCCTGTGGCCAGGTCGTCGGGCGGATCGCTGCCAGGGTGCCCGGCTCCGGCTCCGCGACACGTGCCGTGAACCACTCCTCCAGGACCCGCACTCCGCCCACCTCGAAGTCCCAGGCCTCCGGCGGCACCGGGGAGATGAGGCCCTCGTCGAGGTGGAGGGTCTCCTCGTCGCGGTCGTAGTGGAGGGTGAGGGGGCGGGAGGGGAGAGGCGCGCGGACGTAGGGGCGGCGGCCGCCGGGGAGCTTGGGGCGGTCTCCGTCGCGGCGCATCAGCCACAGGGTGCGGCGGCCCGACTCGACGCCGCGCGCCCAGAGTTCGGCGTCTGCGGTGAGCGGGACGGCGAGGTCGGCGCGGATCGCGGCCAGGATCCAGGCGAGGACGTCCACCGGCTCCGGCGTGTGGCCGAGCCGTGCGCCTAGGTGTTCCAGGAGACCCGGCGCCAGGTTCGGTTCCCGGCCGCCGGGGCGGCGGTACAGGGGGCGGATACGGCCGGGGCGCAGCAGGGGGAGCAGGGGCGTCGCGATCAGGAGGGGGCCGGGGCCGCCGGCCGTCTCCGCCACGAAGACCTGCCGCTCGTCCGCCACCCGCCACAACTCGGGCCGGGCCGCGTCGATCAGCCGGTGGTCCGGGATCAGCCACTGCTCGTCGAAGGGGGCGCGCAGCACCCGTACGGGCTCGGGGCAGGGGCCCGACGCGCGGACCAGCTTCTCCGTGCCGCCGGCGCCTCCCGGCAGCTGCCCGACCGCTGAGCGCAGGGTGCGCGAGCGGCTCGGCTCGAACAGGGCCTCCCGGTCCGGTCCCTCGGCCTTCAGCAGGGCATCCCAACGGGCCTTCAGGGACGCCGCGTCGGGACCCGTCGGCCACCCCCGGCCGAGCCGCGGCGGTGCGACGGACCACGGCATCAGGTCCGCCAGCAGCGGAGCGTCGTCGTGCGTCACGCTGGGCATCGTAACGTCGGGCACGGACAGTGGGCTCAGGTGGCGTCCAGGGTGACCGTGAAGGAGAAGCGGTCGCCCCGGTAGTGGATCACCGCCACGTCCAGCACCCGCCCCTCCCCGTCGTAGGTCACGCCCGTGTAGTGCAGGATCGGGCTGAGCAGCGGTACTTGGAGCAGCTGAGCCGTCTCCGGGTCCGCGAGGCGTGCCTCCACGGTGTCAGTGATGCGGCTGATGTCCGCGCCGACGACATCCCGCAGCACCTTGGTCATCGGCCAGCGGGTGAGGTCCTCGACGTCGATGAGGGCGGCCAGTTCGGGGCGGACGTAGTTGCGGGCGTGGTTGGTCGGCTCGCCCGTCACCTCGTCGCCGCGGAGGCGGTGGTACATCGCCACCTCGTCGAACTCCGGGAAGTACTCGGCGAGTTCGGCGGGCACGGGCGCCTTGCCGTGCTCCAGCAGCTCGGTCGCCATGCCGGACTGCTGGGCCACGATCGCGTCCACCGAGCCGAGCAGCCGGACGGGGGCGGCCCGTCTCGCGCTCGGCTCGATGAACGTGCCGCGCCGGCGGTGCCGGGTGATCAGCCCCTCGTCCTCCAGCTCCTTCAGCGCCTGCCGCATCGTCAGCACGCTCACGCCGTAGTGCCCGGCCAACTGCTCCTCGGTGGGCAGCCGCAGCGGATCCTGGGGCGACCGGCCGAGGATCGAAGCGCGCAGCGACTGCGACACCTGATACCAGAGCGGCAGCTTGCGGTTCAGAACGATCGAGTCCGGGGCGAAGGAGGTCACGGGCTATCCGTACCGGTCGTGAACGCTCAGCGCAACGGGCGGAAGTGGCGCTGGAGGCCCTCCCACACATCGTCGTACCCCTGTTGCAGATGCTCCGCGTGCGCCGCCTGAGCCGTCGCGGTCACCGGCCAGCGCGTCTCGAACATGAACGCCAGCCCGTCGTCGACCTTCTGCGGCCGCAGCTCGGCCGCGCTCGCCCGGTCGAAGGTCTCCCGGTCGGGACCGTGCGCCGACATCATGTTGTGCAGCGACCCACCGCCGGGCACAAAGCCCCCTGGACCGGCAGTCTTGGCGTCGTAGGCGCCCTCGATCAGCCCCATGTACTCGCTCATCACGTTCCGGTGGAAGTACGGCGGCCGGAAGGTGTCCTCGCCCACCAGCCAGCGCGGTGCGAACACCACGAAGTCGACGCCGGCCAGGCCCGGGGTGTCCGACGGCGACGTCAGGACCGTGAAGATCGACGGGTCGGGGTGGTCGTAGCTGATGGTGCCGATCACATTGAAACGGCGCAGGTCATAGGCGTACGGCACATGGTTGCCGTGCCAGGCGACGACATCGAGCGGGGAGTGGTCGTAGACGGCCGTCCAGAGGTTGCCGCAGAACTTGTTCACCACCTCGACCGGGCCCTCGATGTCCTCGTACGCGGCGACGGGCGCCCGGAAGTCGCGGGGGTTGGCGAGCCCGTTGGCGCCGATGGGGCCGAGGTCGGGGAGGCGGAAGGGGGACCCGTAGTTCTCGCACACATAACCGCGGGCCGAACTATCCAGCAGCTCCACACGGAAGCGGACCCCACGAGGAACGAGGGCTACATGTCCCGGCTCCACATGCAGCAGCCCGAACTCCGTACGCAGCAGCAGCCCGCCCCGCTCCGGCACGATCAGCAGCTCGCCGTCGGCGTCGCTGAAGACACGGTCCATGGAGGTGTTGGCGTGAAAGAGGTGCACGGCCATGCCGGTGCGCTGGGTGGCGTCGCCGTTGCCGCCGAGGGTCCACAGGCCGGCCAGGAAGTCGGTGCCGGCGGTGGGCTGGGGCAGGGGGTTCCAGCGCAGCCGGTTCGGGTCGGGCACCGTCTCCGTGAAGGGGGCCGTGCGGAGCGTGCCGTTCGCGGTGCGGGTGAACGCGGGGTGGGCGGCCGAGGGGTGGATTCGGTACAGCCAGGAGCGGCGGTTGTGGGCGCGGGGCTCGGTGAAGGCCGTACCGCTGAGCTGTTCCGCGTACAGCCCGAGGGGAGCGCGCTGCGGCGAGTTGCGGCCCTCGGGCAGGGCGCCCGGGACGGCCTCCGAGGCGTGCTCGTTGCCGAAGCCGGAGAGGTGGGCCAGCCCCTCGGCGGCCTTCCGCGCGTCCCCACTCATGATCGCTCCCTTGCGAATCCGATTCCTATGTATCACCGTAGGATTGCGTTTTCGCGGACGCAAGAGGACCGACGGGCCTCCGGCCGAGGGACCTCGTCCCGGGCGTCCTCACAAGGGACTACAAAGGAACCCGACTCCAGGGGGATCCCGGCTGTCGGAGGGGTGTTCTAGTTTTTCTGGCATGTCGTGGACGCGGGGAATCCTGGCCGTGCTCGCGGTCTGTGTCCTGCTCCTTGCCGGATTCGCGGGCTGCGGCTCCGGTGGCGCACGGGACCAGCAGCGGAACGAGGTGTCGTCCTCGCCGGTGGGCAAGGTCCTGGACGACACGGACGAGAAGGGGCGGCACTACCGAGAGGTGGACGAGGAGGACGCACCCGAGGTCCGCACCGAGGTGCTGCCCGACACCGCCGGCGGCTGGGACGTCCGGCTGACCGTGACCAACTTCCGCTTCTCCCCGGCCGGTGCGAAACCGGAGGCGACCGCGGGCCGCGGCGTCGCCTGTCTCTTCGTGGACGGCCGCTCCGTCGCCGAGATCCGCACCCCCGAGTACCACCTGGCGGCCGACCTCGTCCCGCACGGCACCCATCGCGTGACCGCCCGCCTCTACGCCGACGACGGCACGGCGTGGGCCGTGGACGGCGACCCCGTGGAGAGCACGGCCGACATCACTGCGTCGGAGGCCGACCCGACACCCCTGGCGGCGGCACGATGAGTGCTAGGGGCACCCAGTTCCGTACTGGGGGGCGAGCTTCACCGGACCGCGACGGAAAGGCATCATGAAGTCCGTGCCCCACGCGACATCGCTCCGTCGTGCGCCCGTGCAGAGGCGCAGCGCCGAACGTCTGACCAGGATCCTCGACGCCTGCGCCGACCTTCTCGACGAGGTCGGCTACGACGCCCTGAGCACGCGGGCCGTGGCCCTGCGCGCCGGCGTCCCCATCGGCTCGGTCTACCGCTTCTTCGGCAACAAGCGCGCGATGGCCGACGCGCTCGCCCAGCGCAACCTCGAGCGTTTCACGGAACGTGTCGACGAGCGCCTCAAGGAGGCCGGCGACGTCGGCTGGCGCGGCGCGATGGACGCCGTCCTGGACGAGTACCTGGCCATGAAGCGCACCGCGCCCGGCTTCTCCCTCGTCGACTTCGGCAATCAGATCCCGGTCGGCTCCGGCCACGCCGAACCCAACCACCGCGTCGCCGACCGCCTCACCGACCTCCTCTCCGGCTATCTCGACCGCGACCCCGACGAGGATCTGCGCCGCACCTTCCTGATCGCCGTGGAAACGGCGGACGCCCTCGTCCATCTCGCCTTCCGGGTGTCCCCGGAGGGGGATGAGCGGATCATCGAGGAGACGAGACAGATGCTGCGGGCGTATCTGGCGCGCGTGCTGGACTGATACCGCGATGGGGGTCCCCCCACACCCTTAAGGCAGTGGGGGAGCACGGCGCACTCCTCTCGGCCATGAACAGGGCCACGGCGCACGCCCGTTGCTAAGGTGATCTCACCTTTGGGTCGGGCATAGGGGGACGCTGTGACTCGGGTGGTCTGCATCCATGGGATCGGTCAACAGCATGCGGGGGAGCGGGAGTTGCACCGCTCCTGGCATCCCGCGATCGACGACGGGCTGCTCCGCGCCGGGGTGGCTTCGCTGCTCCACGCGGACGATGTCCGCTGCGTCTTCTACGGTGACCTGTTCCGTCCGCCCGGCCGCGTCCTTGCCGCCCAGGATCCACCCCTGGACGCCTCGGACGTCGAGGAGGGGTTCGAGACCGAACTCCTCCTCGCCCTGTGGGAGGAAGCCGCGCGCATCGACCCAGGTGTCATGCCGCCCGACGCGCGCACACTGGCCCGTACACCACGAGGCGTGCAGCGAGCGCTGGATGCCCTCGGCCAGTCGAGGTTCTTCTCCTCCCTCGCCGTACGGGCCCTGATCCTCGATCTGAAACAGGTCCGCGCCTACTTGTCCGAACCCGCGGTGCGCGACTTGGTGCAGGCGCGAGTGGCGGCCGCCGTCACCGACCGTACCGCGGTGGTCGTCGGTCACTCCCTGGGCAGCGTGGTCGCGTACGAGGCCCTGTGCGCCCATCCCGAGTGGCCGGTCCGCGCCCTGCTCACCGTCGGTTCACCCCTGGGCATCCGGCGCCTTGTGTTCGACCGGCTCTGCGCCGGTGCGGGAGGAAAGCCAGGAGATTGGCCGGGCTCCGCCGGGTCGTGGACCAATCTCGCGGACGAGGGCGACGTCGTGGCGCTGGTGAAGGACCTGCGACCGCTGTTCGGCGAGGCCGTGCGCTGCCACCTCGTGCACAACGGCTCACGAGCGCATGACGTGACGAGCTACCTGAACACGGCCGAGGCGGGGCGGGCGATTGCCGATGGCTGCTCTCTCGCCTGAGCCCGGCGCGGGTCCTCGGGTGCCGCGCCGCTATCTGATCACCACGGCCGTTCCACGCGTGCACAGCAGACCTGACCTCGACCGGCCGGAACTCATTGACGATGTGCGCCGCATCGAAGACCTCTTCACAGGGCTGCTCGGCTACGAGCGGGCCGCCGCACCGGGACCGGACCCGACCAGGGAGCAACTCCTCAAGGCACTACGGGCGTTCGCCGTGTCCGACGAACGGCGTCCGGACGACTATGTCGTGCTCTACTTCGCCGGCCACGGCGTGGTCTCCGAACAGAGCGGACGCCACTACCTCCTCACGGCCGACAGCGATCACGATCTACGCGGCACCGCGCTGCCGACCGAGGAGTTGGTGGCGCAGCTCTGGGAGGAGACCCGGATCGGGCGACTGCTCGTCCTGCTGGATGCCTGTCACTCCGAGGCGGGTCTGGACGAGGCACTGGCGAGTGCGCTCCGCGCCCGCCGGTTCCACCCGGCCGCCGGCAAGAACCCCGGCACCGGCCTGGTCCTGCTCGCCTCCTCACGGCGCAAACAGGAGACGGCGCCCGGCGCACTGTCGTCCGCCTTCGACCGGGCTGTACGCAAACAGGTGACGTACGCGGGCCGGGTGCCTCAGCACATCCGGCTTGACGACGTCCTCGAAGCCGTCTCCCTCGACCCCGAGGTACCCGGCTGGCAGGAACCAAGCGCCTTCCTGGCGCAGGGGACCTCCGGGTTCCCCCTCTTCCTGCCCAACCCGCGCCATATCGACGGTGCCCGTGACCGCCGTATCGACGAGGCCGACGAGCTGTTCGTCCGGCTCGCCCGCGGGCGCGAGGAGCGCAAGGCCGAGTTGACGACCCACTTCGACCCGCGGGCGCGCGGAACCGATGTACCGGCCTCCGAGGTCGCGTACTTCACCGGCCGACACGCCGCGCTGCGCGCGGTCAATGCCTGGCTCGCCCCCGAGCGCGCAGGTGACCGGCTCTGTGTGGTCACCGGCGACCCCGGCTCCGGGAAGTCCGCGCTCCTGGGGCTCATGACGGTCCTGGCCGACCCCCACCGGCGCGCCTCCCTGCCGCGCGACGACCTGCCCCGGGACGCGATTCCCACCCCGGGCGCCCTGCACGACTCCGTGTTCGCCGGCCACAAGTCCTTGCGTCAGATCCTCGACCGGCTCGGCGCCGCCGCCGGACTCGGAGCCGTCGACTCGCTGGACGCGCTGGTCCGGGGGCTGCAACGCCGACCGGAGCCGTTGGTCGTCGTCATCGATGCAGTCGACGAGGCCGTCGACCCGCAGCAGGTCGTCGACGCCCTGCTCTCGCTGACGGACCCTGAGTTGCGGCTGCCCGTGCGCCTGCTGGTCGGGGCCCGGCAGCACGTGGCCGACCGGTTGGGCGCACGGGCCCTGCGCGTCGACCTCGACAACGAGCACTATGCCGACCCGGCCGCAGTCCGTGCCTACGCGTACAAGCTCCTTGACGCACACGGCTCCACCCTGCGCGGCCACCGCGCAGACCACTTGGGTGCCATCGCGAATGCGGTCGCCGAGGCGGCCGGCCGTTCCTTCCTCGTGGCGCTCATCACGGCCCGCACCCTGGTCCGCGAGGCCCCGCCCACAGACCCCTACGACCCGGTCTGGCGGGCGTCCCTGCCGACCAGGCCCGGCCAGGCCATGCAGCGCGACCTCGAGCAGCGCCTTGGTGCGAACACCCAGCGGGCCCGTGACCTGCTGTTGCCTGTAGCGTTCGCTCAGGGCAGCGGGCTGCCCTGGGGCCGGGTGTGGCCGCGACTCGCCACAGTGCTGGCGGGCCGCGAGTACAGCAGTGAGGACATCGTCTGGCTGCGGGAGGTGGCCGGCTCGTACTTGGTGGAGACCGAGGAGGACGGCGAGTCCGTCTACCGCGTGTATCACCGCGCGCTCATCGACCACCTGCGCGGTGGACAGGACGCCCGGTCGGTGCAGCGAGCCGTCACGACGGTCCTGCGGGAGACCGACCACCCTTATGTGCGCCGCTACCTGGCCCGCCATGCCGCCGAGGCGGGCCTCCTCGACGACTTGGTTCAGGATGCCGACTTCGTGCTCTCTGCCGACCCCGGACCGTTGCTCGCCGCGCTGCCCGCCCTGCGCACTCCGGGTGGGCTGGCGGCCGGCCAGGCCCTGCGCGACATGGATGCCCTGTTACGGGAGCGGCCCGGACCGGACGCCTGGGCGCGGGCCCAACTACGGCTCGCGGCGGTGTGCCGCCGGGCGGACCGATTGGCGTTGTCCTGCGACGCCGGTGAACCACTGCCGTGGAGGGCTCGGTGGGCCGTGTGGGACCCGCGGGAAGGGGACGGCTCTCTTGCCGGTCTTGCCCAAGCCTCTGGAGTGGCCGTACCGGTGTCCGGGAGCGGTGCCCGCCTGCTCGGGCTCGGAGGCGGCAGGGAAGCCGTCGTGCGGCGCCGGGATCTTGTCACCGGCCGCGAGGAGTGGTCCACGCGGCTGCCGTTCGCCCTGTTCGATTCGACGCTGACCGCCCTGCGTGGCCTCGGGCCTTACGCGGGAGTCCTGTCCGCCGACTTCGGCGATGTGCGCAGCGTCACCCGCCGCATCTTCGGCGGGTCCGACCTCACACCGTCGCTCTCCTTCACTCTGGTCGACCGCGTCTCCCGCTGGGCCGGCCGGGCACTGCGCCGGAAACCGCCCCGCCGCGAGGTGGCCGAGACTCGCCTGCTGCACGTGTGGGACCTCGACAGTGAATCCCTCAGCCCCGACACCTGGCGGCTGCCCGCCCACCCCGCCCTCGACCGGGAAGGGCACGCGCGAGGACTCGTACCGGCCGAGGAAGTGGCAGTCCTGCGGACATCCGACGGCGGCCGGTACGCGGCACTGCGATTCACCGGCGGGCAGGTCGTCGTCCACGAACTGTCCGAGGTCAGTGAGCTACCGGATCTGCCCCGTCGGCGATGGCGTCAGATCCACCCGACCGACCAGGAGTTGTACAACCGACTACGGGAACAGTTCTCGGCTGCTGTCTCGGCCACTCTGGGGCCGGAGCTGGCCGGTGCGGGTCGCCACGTCCGGCTGCCGCCGGTGACCCGCTGCACCGTTCCGGCCGACGCGCCCTCCGGCGTAGTGCTGTTGGGCCACGCCGACGGGACTGTCACGGTCTATGAGGCGGGCAGCCCTTCGGCGCGGCGGATCGGCCCCGGGCACGATGGGCCCGTGACGGAACTGGAGGTGATCAGGCCGCCGAACGCGGGGCCCCTGTTGGTCTCCGCCGGCAGTGACGGCTCTGTCAGACTCACCGTACTCGACAGCGGCGAGCCGGTCCGGACCCTGCACAACGGGGCGGCTCCGGTGACCGGGCTCGCGGTGCACCGTGGGGACGACGAAGGCCAGGGGCTGGTCGTGGTCGCCACCGGGGACGGCCTGCTGCACCGGATCGACGTCGAAAGCGGCCATCCGGTCGGCCGTCCGACGCGCTTCGGCGGTGCGGGCGGGTGCATGCTCACCGTCCTCGACCTGCATGGCACGCAGAGCGTGCTGGTCCAGGTGCCGGATCGGCGGGGTGCTCAGCTCTATGCCCTCGACACCGGCGAGCGCATCGGCGGCCCCGCCGAACGGCAGGAGGCCACCGCGCTGTGCATGGTCAACGGCACGGTGTGGGTGGGTGGCTCGAGTGGAGCGATCCGCTGCTGGCCCACCGGCCATGCCGCGAACACCACCCGCACCGACGCGCACGACGAGCGGATACTCGCGCTTGGCACGATCCGCGGCCCGGGCGGCGTCCCAGCGGTGGTCAGCGTGGGGACGGATCATGTGATCCGTTGCTGGTCGGCGGACAGCACCCCGCACGAACTGTGGCACCGGCCGGTGCCACGGCCGTATCCGTGGGAGGTGCCACTGTTCGGTGCGGCCGCGACAGGCCGTACGTCGGACGGCCGCGATCTGGTGGTGACCGGGGAGTACGGAGGCAGGGTCCGGGTGCTCATGCTTCGTGACGGACTTCCCGTCGGCGAGCAGGAGTTGACCGTGCCCGACTTGGTGACCGCCGTGTGCGTGGGGCGCGTGCGCGACAGGGATGTCGTGGTGGTCGGCTCGGACACCGGACGGGTGTCGTGCTGGGACGTGACGGCGGGGCGCTGGTACGCGCGTGGTCCGGTGCCGGACCGGAAGCGCTGGACGACCGCTCTCGCGCTGGCGCCCGACTGCTCAGGGCGTCTCGGCGTGGGTGCCGACGACGGCACGGTGCGCGAGTGGTCCCTGCCGGCCTGCCGTCCGCTCGAACCCGCCCGCGCCGCCCACACGACGCGGGTCTCGGCCCTGGCCCATGTGCCGGGCCCCGACGGTCCTCTCCTGGTCAGTGCCGGTGACGACCGCCGGCTGGTGTGTGGTCCCACCGGCCCGTCCGTCGAACTGCCGCGGCCGATAGGCGCCGTGGTCGCGGTCGACGGCGAGGTGTGGTGCGGGGACGACCGGGGGGACGTATTCCTGATGCGTTGTGCCGCGGATGGCTGGCATACGGTCCAGGCTCTTGAGGGCGTACGGCCGGTCTCCGCAGTCGCCGTCGTACCCCACGGGGACCAGGTCGAGGTGGTGGCGGGCGGCCCCGACGGCGAACTCCTGGTCCGGGACGCGCGAGAGGGGGCCGCTCGGGGGCGGCTGCGGCCGATCTCCGATGGCGGGGTGGCGGCGCTGACCGTCGAGGACGATCCCGTTCCGGTGCTCCGCTCCAGGAGCGTCCAGGGCATCGTGGAGGCCTGGAACTTCGCGGATCCTCAGCGAACCTGGTTCGGGGTTTTGGACCTCGCGCACAGGGAGAGGGCCGGAGTGTGGGAGGTACAGCTCGGGGAGCGGCGGGTGGCGGTTTCGTGGCCGGAGTTCTCCAGGAGGGTGGAGGACGGCACGCTGTCGTGGCGGCTGCTGCGCAGTTTCCTGTGGGAGCTGGCACGGCAAATACTCACCAGACGTGCTCCGCACCCATCGGTCACCGATATGCGGTTCGAGGACCTCGACGACGGGCGGGTCTTCCAAGTGGACGTACCGGGCTGGCGGGCGCGGCAGGTGCTGGCGCGTAACGGCGCCGAGGGCCCCGAGCTGTTCGTGGCGGGGGATCGTGCGGTGCGGGCGTACGCAGCCGATCCAGCCGACCTCGGCCGCGTCGATGAGCTGGCCTTCCATTTCGCACCGTTCGAGGTCCGCCACCTGGCCGTGCTTCCAGACCGCAGTTGTGTCGTGGCCGGAGAGCACCTCGACGAGCTGGTGGTGCTGGGCCCGCGCAGTCTCTCGTCGCTGCGGATCGAGCTACCGTCCGTCGTGACCGGCCTGGCAACCGGCCCCGACGGCACTCTCGCGGTCGCCACCCGCAACGGGCTGGTCGTCTTCGACCAGCCCCCCTCCGGGGTTCCCGGGGATTTGGGATGAGTGTCGGATCCCCCTCGCCCCCGTTCCTACCGGTCGGTATGCTCGGCTCAGTCCGTGCGTCACCGTCGTCGCCGCCCACCGGGAGGACCCGTGTCCCGCACCGCCCTGCGTATCTGCCCCCTGTGCGAGGCCACCTGCGGGCTGACGCTCACGATCGAGGGGACCCGGGTGACCGGAGCCCGCGGCGATCGCGACGATGTGTTCAGCAAGGGGTTCATCTGCCCCAAGGGCGCCTCCTTCGGAGCCGTCGACGCGGACCCCGACCGGCTGCGCACCCCGCTCGTGCGCAAGAACGGCGAGCTGCGGGAGGCCACCTGGGAGGAGGCCTTCGACGCGGTCGCGGCCGGGATCCGGCCGGTCGTCGAGCGGTACGGGCCGCACTCCGTCGGAGTCGTCCTCGGCAACCCCAACGTGCACACCATGGCCGGCGCCCTCTACCCGACCGTGCTGCTCACCGCGCTCGGCACCCACAGCATCTTCACCGCCTCCACGGTCGACCAGATGCCCAAGCACGTCTCCAGCGGACTGCTCTTCGGCGACGCCAACGCCATCCCGGTCCCCGACCTCGACCACACCGACCATCTGCTCCTCATCGGCGCCAACCCCCTTGAGTCCAACGGGAGTCTGTGCACCGCACCCGACTTCCCCGGCAAGCTCAAGGCCCTCAAGGCCCGCGGCGGCACCCTCACCGTCATCGACCCGCGCCGCACCCGCACCGCCAAGCTCGCCGACCGGCACATCGCGATCCGGCCCGGCACGGACGCCATCCTGCTCGCGGCCATGGCGTACGTCCTCTTCGAGGAAGACCTCGTGGATCTCGGGGAGTTGACCCCGCACGTGCAAGGGGTCGACGAACTCCGGGGCGCTGTACGGGACTTCACTCCCGAAGCCGCAGCCGAGGCGTGTGACGTCGACGCCGGGACCATCCGTAAGCTCGCCCGCGAGCTCGCCGCGGCCCCAACCGCCGCCGTCTACGCCCGTATCGGCAGCTGCACCGTCCCGCACGGCACCCTCGCCAGCTGGCTCGTCGACGTCCTCAACATCCTCACCGGCAACCTCGACCGCCCCGGCGGCGCCCTCTTCCCGCAGGCCGCCACCGACAGGACACCCCGCCCGGCCGGACCCGGACGCGGCTTCGCGCTCGCGCGCTGGCACTCGCGGGTCAGCCAACACCCGGAGGCGAAAGGCGAGTTGCCGCTCTCCGCGCTCGCCGAGGAGATCGACACCGCCACGGCAGAGGGCGAGCCGATCCGGGCCCTCATCGCCGTCGCCACCAACCCCGTCCTGTCCGCGCCCGACGGCGACCGGCTCGACAAGGCCCTCGACTCGCTCGACTTCATGGTCAGCGTCGACCCCTACCTGAACGAGACCGCGCGCCACGCCGACGTCGTACTGCCCCCGCCCCCGCCCTCGCAGAGCCCGCACCACGACTTCGCCTTCAACACCCTCGCCGTACGCAACCAGGTCCGCTACACCCGCCCCGCCGTCCCCCTGGAGCCCGGCCGGATGGCCGAGACCGAGATCCTGGCCCGGCTGACCCTCGCCGCGATCGGCATGCACGGCGCCGACCCTGCCGCCGTGGACGCCATGGTCGTAGAACAGACCCTCGGGAAGGCCGTCAAGGAGCCGCACTCGCCCGTGTACGGGCGGGATCCCAAGGAGCTCGCCGGTCAGCTGGCCGGGGAGTCCGGGCCGGAGCGGCGGCTGGACATGATGTTGCGGCTCGGCCCCTACGGGGACGGCTTCGGGGTACGGCCGGACGGGCTGGGGCTGGAGAAGCTGCTGGCGCATCCGCACGGCATCGACCTCGGGGCGCTGCGGCCCCGGCTGCCGCAGCCGTTGCGGACCAGGAGCGGGAAGGTCGAACTGCTGCCGGGGCCCATCGCGGACGACCTGCCCCGGCTGCGACAGGCCCTGCGGGAACGCCCGGAGGGGCTCGTCCTCATCGGCCGGCGCCATCTGCGCTCCAACAACAGCTGGATGCACAACGTGCCCGCCCTCACCGGCGGCACCAACCGCTGCACCCTGCAGATCCACCCCGAGGACGCCGAACGCCTCGGCGTGCTCGACGGAGTCGCGGTGCGGGTCAAGGGTGCCGGGGGAGAGGTGACCGCCCCCGCCGAGGTCACCGACGGCGTCCGCCGGGGTGTCGTGAGCCTGCCGCACGGCTGGGGGCACGACCGGCCCGGCACCCGCCTCGGCCACGCCTCCGCCGACCCCGGCGTCAACGTCAACCAGCTCCTCGACGGCAGCCTGCTCGACCCGCTGTCGGGCAACGCGGTCCTCAACGGCGTACCGGTCAAGATCATGGCACCGCTGTGACCTGGAGTTTTGCGCTTATTGCTCGCATGTCAACGTCTTGTTAAGACTGTTTGACGCGGCCTAACGTCATCGAACCGCCGTCCCTGGTGGGAGTTCAAGGGCGAACGTTAGGTATCCACTCATGCTGACCATCCTCGGCTTCGCCATGATCGCGACCTTCCTGGTCCTGATCATGCTGAAGAAGATGTCGCCGATCGCGGCACTCGTGCTGATCCCGGCACTGTTCTGCGTCTTCGTCGGGAAGGGCGCCAAGCTCGGTGACTACGTCATCGACGGCGTGACCAGCCTTGCCCCGACCGCGGCGATGCTCATGTTCGCGATCGTCTACTTCGGTGTGATGATCGATGTCGGGCTCTTCGACCCGATCGTCCGGGGGATCCTCAAGTTCTGCAAGGCCGATCCACTGAGGATCGTGGTCGGCACCGCCGTACTCGCCGCGATCGTCTCGCTCGACGGCGACGGCTCGACCACCTTCATGATCACCGTCTCGGCGATGTACCCGCTGTACAAGCGCCTCAAGATGAGCCTGGTCGTGATGACCGGCGTCGCCGCCATGGCCAACGGTGTGATGAACACCCTCCCGTGGGGCGGCCCGACCGCCCGCGCCGCCACCGCGCTGAAGCTGGACGCGAGCGACATCTTCGTCCCGATGATCCCGGCGCTCGCCGTCGGCCTGCTGGGCGTCTTCGTCCTCTCGTACGTGCTCGGCAAGCGCGAGCGCAAGCGGCTCGGTGTGCTCACGCTGGACGAGATCCTGATCGAGGAGAACGTCGAGGAGAAGGTCCAGGAGACCGAGTCGGTTCTCGTGGGCGCCGGCGGCGGTGTCTCCGGCGCGGGCAAGGCCCTGGTGGGCACTGGTGGTTCCGGCACCGACGCCGAGGACGGCGACGCGGAGCGCTTCCAGGTCCTCGACCCGAACCGGGCCACCCTGCGGCCCAAGCTCTACTGGTTCAACGCGCTGCTCACGCTGACCCTGCTCACCGCCATGATCATGGAGTGGCTGCCGATCCCGGTGCTGTTCCTGATCGGCGCCGCGCTCGCGCTCACCGTGAACTTCCCGCACATCCCCGACCAGAAGGCCCGCCTGGCCGCCCACGCCGACAACGTCCTCAACGTCTCCGGCATGGTCTTCGCCGCCGCCGTCTTCACCGGCGTCCTCCAGGGCACCGGCATGGTCGACCACATGGCCCGCTGGATGGTGGACGTCATCCCCGAGGGCATGGGCCCGCACATGGCCCTGGTCACCGGCGTCCTGAGCCTCCCGCTCACCTACTTCATGTCGAACGACGGCTTCTACTTCGGCGTCCTCCCGGTCCTCGCCGAGGCCGGCGCGGCTCACGGTGTCTCCCCGCTGGAGATGGCCCGCGCCTCGCTCGTCGGCCAGCCGCTGCACATGTCGAGCCCGCTCGTCCCGGCCGTGTACGTCCTGGTCGGCATGGCCAAGGTGGAGTTCGGCGACCACACGAAGTTCGTGGTCAAGTGGGCGGCGCTCACATGTCTCGTCATCCTCGGGGCAGGGATCCTCTTCGGAATCATCTGATCCACTTCCACTTCCTCGGAACCATTTCCACGGAGGACTCGAACATGGCGCCCGGTGGGAATCGCGGCTGGCTGCTCCGCCTCGTCATCGCCTTCAGCTTCGCGCAGGGGGCGGTGTCGATGGCCAGGCCCGCCGTCTCCTACCGGGCGCTCGCGTTGGGCGCGGACGAGCGGGCGATCGGCGTCATCGCGGGCGTGTACGCCCTGCTCCCGCTCTTCGCCGCGGTCCCGCTGGGCCGCCGCACGGACCACGGCCGCTGCGCGCCCCTGCTGCCGGTCGGCGTGATCCTGATATCCGGCGGCTGCGCGCTCAGCGGCCTCGCGGGCTCCCTCTGGACGATGGCGATCTGGAGCGGAGTGATGGGACTTGGCCACCTCTGCTTCGTGATCGGCGCCCAGTCGCTCGTCGCCCGCCAGTCCGCCCCGCACGAACAGGACCGAAACTTCGGCCACTTCACCATCGGCGCCTCACTCGGCCAGCTGGTCGGCCCGATCGCGGCGGGCGCCCTGATCGGCGGCTCGGACATGGCGGGCACCAGCGCGCTCGCCCTGCTCGTCGCGGGCGCGGTCGCCGCGGTCGCGTTCACCTCGCTGTGGCGCATAGAGAGTCCTACGGCGGCCAAGTCCCGTACGGAACAAGGCGGTCGCGTCCCCGTCCAGCGCATCCTGCGCGCCCGGGGCGTGCCCGCCGGCATCCTCATCAGCCTCTCCGTGCTGTCCGCAACCGACATCCTGACCGCCTATCTGCCGGTGGTCGGCGAACACCGGGGCATCGCGCCGTCGGTGATCGGCGTCCTGCTCAGCCTCCGCGCGGCGGCCACCATCGCCTGCCGCCTGGTCCTGACGCCGTTGCTGCGGCTGCTGGGGCGTTCGCTGCTCCTCACGGTCACCTGCCTCCTGGCGGCCGTGCTGTGCGCGGGCATCGCGCTGCCGCTCCCGGTGTGGGCACTGGCCCTGGTCCTGGCCTCCCTCGGCTTCTGCCTCGGCGTCGGCCAGCCGCTGTCCATGACGACGGTCGTCCAGGCGGCCCCCGACGGCGCCCGCTCCACGGCCCTGGCCCTGCGCCTGACCGGCAACCGCCTCGGCCAGGTCGCCGCCCCCGCCACGGCGGGCCTCGTCGCCGGAGTCGCGGGTGTGGCCGCCCCGTTCGTGATGCTCGGGGCCCTGTTGCTGCTGTCGTCGGGGGTCGCGCTGCGCTCGCCGTCGCCGGACAAGCCGGCTCAGGGCCCTGCGTCGACGTCCGGAGTCCGCCGCACCTTGAGCCGGAAGAGCGATATCTGACCACGTGCAGTTCAAGGACGACGCCGAGAAGGACAACGACCCCCACGTCTGCCGCTTCTACCTCGACGCCTTCGGCTTCAACCGAAAAAGCAGGTCCACTGGACCATCGCGACCCAAGCCCCTCCTCCGGCGGCGCGGTCAAGGAGGGAGACATCACACTGCTCGCCTCGGGTGGGGGCACCACTGACGTGATCCGCTGGCCAACGGCGGTCCGCCCGCCGGCGGCGTTGGACTCGCTCGTGCCGACGCCTTCACCCCGGCCGTCGGAGCCGGAACCGACGTACACGCGACACGGCCCGGGCGACCACCCGGGCCTCCCGCCGGCGTCCGCACACCGCAGCCGCCACGCCCTGCCCGCCCCCGGACCACTGTCCGCCCCCCGGCACCGACCCGCACCGGTGAACGCCGCCTCACCGCGCCCCCGGCGGGCAAGCCGAACCTGGTGGGCTGGTACCAGGACGGGCCGTCCCCGGCGCGCCGACGGACGGAGGGCCGTCTACGCCGTCGACGCCGTGAAGTCGTACGACACGAAGCACCTCCCCAGTCGCGAGGTGTACGGCGACCGGGGCCGACCGGAGCTGCGTCTGATCACCTGCGGTGGCGACTACGACCGTAGGACGGGATACGCCGGCAACGTCGTCGTCTTGGCCCACCTCACGCGGATCCACGAGCCGGACACCCGCTGAATCTGACCCTCCGTTTTCTCACCACCTGGACCGGAGCGTCCGATCCCGCCCATTCCCTTCCCCCGGCCGCACACATTCCGTTAACTTCCGTGCCCCATACGCCCGTACCACCCGCACGGGCCGTCCGACCGCGGAACAACAGCGCCTTGAGCCCCCGGGGGCACCTGCCATGACACGCGCCATCTCCCTGCACGACGTGAGCAAGGCCTACACGCGAGGCGTCCGCGTGGTGGACCGGCTGTCGCTGGACATCGAGCCCGGCGAGTTCCTCGTCCTGGTCGGACCCTCCGGCTGCGGCAAGTCCACGGTGCTCAGAATGATCGCGGGGCTGGAGGAGATCGACGAGGGCGAGCTGCTGCTGGACGGTGAGTACGCCAACGAACTGCCCCCGTCCGGCCGGGACATGGCGATGGTCTTCCAGAACTTCGCCCTCTACCCGAACATGACCAGCCGCGACAACATCGGCTTCCCGCTGCGGGTCGAGGCACCCGGCGAGGACCCGCGCCCGCGCGTGGACGCCACCGCCCGCATGCTCGGCATCGAGGAACTCCTCGACCGCTTCCCCGCCCAGCTCTCCGGCGGCGAACGCCAGCGCGTCGCGATGGGCCGGGCGATCTCCCGACACCCCTCCGCCTTCCTGATGGACGAACCGCTCTCCAACCTCGACGCCAAACTCCGCAACCACTTACGCGCCGAAATCTCCTCCCTCACCCGCGAGTTGGGCGTCACCACGGTCTACGTCACCCACGACCAGGCCGAAGCCATGTCGCTCGGCGACCGGGTCGCCGTCCTGCGCGGCGGGGTCCTCCAGCAACTCGGCACCCCGCGCTCGGTGTACGCCCTGCCGCGCAACGTCTTCGTCGCCGCCTTCATCGGCACCCCGCGGATCAACCTCCTGCGCGGTCTGGTGCGGGCCCCGCTCGACGGGGCGATGACCATCAGCCTCGGCCGCCAGTCGCTGCGCCTGCCCGAACCTCTTACCCTGGACCATCAGTTGCTGCGGGTACAGCAGGGCCGTGAGGTGATCGTGGGCCTGCGCTCGGAGGCCATCAGGATCGCCCGACCTGCCGCCGCGCGGCCCGGCGAGGTGTTGATCACCGGGCTCGTCGAGCATGTCGAGTTCCAGGGCCACGAGGTCCTCGTCCACTTCAACACCGGGTCCCGGCCCGCTGTCGTACCGGAGTTGGAGGCCCCGCGTCCGGCCCGTCCCTCCCGGCGTCGGCGCCGTGACGGGGGCACGGTTCTGGATCGGCTCCGGGAACGGGCGGTGAGTGCGTTGCGTGCCGGGCCGGTGGTGGTTCTGGATGATCAGGCCGACGCGGCGGACGCGGAATCGGGTCGCCCCGAGCCGGTGCCGCCTGAGGGGCGACTTCCCGGCGATCTGGTCGTCCGCACCACCCCTGACATCGACCTTCGCCACGGTATGCAGGTTCCCCTCCTCGTAGACATCGCCCACTTGTTCGTCTTTGACCAGCACGGGGAACGCATTTGTCCTGCCCCGGCGCGGCTGCCGGACCTGGAGGAGTAGGCCGGTTGTTCACTGCGGGCCGGTGGGGGCTGGTCGCGCCCGCGCGGCGGAGCCGCATATCGATACAGCCCCGCGCCCCTTCGGGGGCGCTTGCACCTGGCGTTGGAAAACTAACACCGCTAGTTTGTGAGTCGGACGACGCTGCCCGCCCGGGAGGAAGCACGATGAAGGCTCACGACGGTATGTACATCGACGGAGATTGGCGCCCCGCCGCCGGCCCGGAGACGATCGACGTCGTGAACCCGGCCGACGAGCAGGTGATCGGCCGGGTCCCGGCGGGCATCGCCGAGGACGTCGACGCCGCCGTACGGGCCGCCCGTGCCGCCCTCCCGGCCTGGGCCGCGATCCCGCCCGCTGAACGGGCCGCTCGGTTGGCCGCCCTCCGGGACGTCCTCGTGGCCCGCAAGGACGAGATCGCCGAGACGGTCACCGCCGAACTCGGCTCGCCCCTCAAGTTCTCCCAGGCGGTCCACGCGGCCGTGCCGATCGCGGTCGCGGGCTCGTACGCCGAACTGGCGGCGACGTACGCCTTCGAAGAGCAGGTGGGCAACTCGACCGTCTACCACGAGCCGATCGGAGTCGTGGCCGCGATCACGCCCTGGAACTACCCCCTGCACCAGATCGTCGCCAAGGTCGCCCCGGCGCTGGCGGCGGGTTGCACGGTGGTCCTGAAGCCGGCCGAGGACACCCCGCTGACCGCCCAGCTCTTCGCGGAGGCGGTCCACGAGGCGGGCGTCCCGGCGGGCGTCTTCAACCTGGTGACGGGCCTTGGTCCGGTAGCCGGACAGGCCCTCGCGGAACACCCGGACGTCGACCTGGTCTCCTTCACGGGCTCCACGGCCGTCGGCCGGCAGCTCGCCGCCACCGCCGGTGCCGCCGTCAAGAAGGTCGCCCTGGAGTTGGGCGGCAAGTCGGCGAACGTCATTCTCCCGAGCGCCGACCTCGCCAAGGCGGTCAACGTCGGCGTTGCGAACGTCATGTCCAACTCCGGTCAGACGTGCAGCGCTTGGACGCGGATGCTGGTGCAGCGCGAGCAGTACGAGGAGGCCGTGGAGCTTGCAGCGACGGCCGCCGCCAAGTACGGCGACCGGATCGGCCCGGTGGTGAACGCCAAGCAGCGGGCGCGGGTGCGGAGTTACATCGAGAAGGGGTTGGCGGAAGGCGCCCGCCTGGTGGCCGGCGGCCCCGAATCCCCGTGCGAACAGGGCTACTTCATCAGCCCGACCGTCTTCGCCGACGTGACCCCCGACATGACCATCGCCCAGGAGGAGATCTTCGGCCCGGTCCTCTCGATCCTCGCCTACGAGGACGAGGAGGACGCCCTGCGCATCGCCAACGGCACGGTCTACGGCCTCGCCGGCGCCGTCTGGGCCGGCGAGGAGGCGGAAGCGGTGGCCTTCGCGCGCCGCCTTGAGACCGGCCAGGTCGACATCAACGGCGGCCGCTTCAACCCGCTGGCCCCCTTCGGCGGCTACAAACAGTCGGGCGTGGGACGCGAGTTGGGCACCCAGGGTCTGTCCGAGTACCTCCAGACCAAGTCCCTCCAGTTCTGAGGAGCCCGCACATGGTTCGCGCAGCTGTACTTCCGGCCGTGGGCGCCCCGCTGGAGTTCACCGAGATCGACCTCCCGGACCCCGGCCCCGGCCAGGTCCGCGTCCGTCTCGCCGCCGCCGGGGTCTGCCACTCCGACCTGTCCCTCTCCAACGGCACGATGCGAGTGCCGGTCCCGGCCGTCCTGGGCCACGAGGGCGCGGGCACGGTCGTAGCCGTAGGGGAGGGGGTCACTCACGTCTCGCCGGGCGACGGAGTGGTCCTCAACTGGGCTCCGGCGTGCGGAAGTTGCCACGCCTGCTCACTGGGCGAGGTCTGGCTGTGCGCCAACGCGCTGGCAGGCGCCGCCGATGTCTACGCCCACCGCACCTCCGACGGCACCGACCTCCACCCGGGCCTGAACGTGGCCGCGTTCGCGGAGGAGACGGTGGTGTCGGCGGCCTGCGTCCTGCCGGCCCCGCAGGGCGTCCCTCTGGCCGACGCGGCCCTCCTCGGCTGTGCGGTCCTCACCGGCTACGGCGCCGTCCACCACTCGGCAAGGGTGCTGCCGGGGGAGACGGTGGCGGTCTTCGGGGTGGGCGGAGTCGGCCTCTCGGCTCTCCAGGCGGCCCGGATCGCGGGCGCTTCGAAGATCGTCGCGGTCGATGTCTCCCCGGAGAAGGAGGAGTTGGCGCGCGGGGCGGGCGCCACGGACTACGTCGTCGCCTCCGAGAACACGGCCCGAGCGATCCGCGCCCTCACCGGCAAACAGGGCGTCGACGTGGCCGTCGAGTGCGTAGGCCGCGCGGTGACGATCCGCACGGCCTGGGAATCCACCCGCCGAGGCGGCCGCACAACAGTGGTGGGCATCGGCGGCAAGGACCAACAGGTCACCTTCAACGCCCTGGAACTCTTCCACTGGGGCCGCACCCTCTCGGGCTGCGTCTACGGCAACTCCGACCCGACGAAGGATCTTCCGGTGCTGGCCGAGCATGTACGGGCGGGGCGGCTGGACTTGGGGAGTCTGGTGACCGACCGGATAGCCCTGGAGGGGATTCCGGCGGCGTTCGAGAACATGGTGGCGGGGAAAGGGGGGAGGGCGTTGGTGGTGTTCTGAGGGGTCTTTGGGGACGAGGATCTTTGACCGGCGAGGGTTCTCTTTTCGGCGCCGGTCCAGTCCACCCCAGCCCGTCCGGCGTTTGAGGACGAGGCCGTCCAGGCCGATCGGGGGTCTGGGGGCAGCGCCCCCAGCTCCCACCCGCGCCCAAGAACAACCCGCGCTCAACGAACAACCTGCACCGCGGAGCGCGCCCGCGCCCGGGACCGCGACACCGCCACACCCGCCAGACACAGCGCCCCGCCCGCCAGCGTGAACAACCCCGGCACCTCGCCCAGCGCCAGCCAGGACATCAGGACGACCAGTGCGGGGACGGCGTACGTGGTCGCGCCCATGCGACCGGCGGTCGTACGGGCCAGGGCGTACGCCCACGTCGTGAAGGCGAGCGCGGTCGGGAACACGCCGAGATAGACCATGTTGAGCGTGGCGGAGACCGGCGCGTCGGCAGCCTCGTGCACCAGTTGCCCGGCGAACGGCAGACAGACCACCGTGCCGACGAGACACCCGAACGTCGTCACCTGCAACGCACTCGCCCGCCCCAGCGCCGGCTTCTGCGCGACGACCCCGCCCGCGTACGCCACCGCCGCCAGCAGACACAGCACCACGCCGAGCACCGAGGAACCGCCCCCGCCCGACATGGACAGCCCCACGATCGCCGCACCGGCGAACGACACCGCCATGCCCGCCACCAGCCGCGGCGGCATCGCGTCGCCGAGCAGTCGCGCGCCGAGCAGGGCGATGAGGATCGGCCCGATGTTCACGACCAGGGCGGCCGTACCGGCGTCGACCTGCTGCTCGCCCCAGTTCAGGACCACCATGTAGAAGCCGAACCACAGCACCCCGGATATCGCGATCCCGCGCCAGGCAGACCTCGGCGGCACCCCTTCCCGCCGTAGGAGACACATCACGCCCAGTGTCAACGCCCCGGCGAGCAGCCGCCCCAGCGCGAGTGCGCCCGGCGAATACGCGTCCCCCGCGCTCCGGATCGAGACGAACGCGGAGGCCCACAGCACGACGGTGAAGGTGGCGGCACCGGCGGCGAGGAGGTCGGTACGACGGGACAGGTTCATCATGCTCCTGAGGCTAGGAGGGAGTAGGGGGGAGGGCTCGCGGATTTCGGACGTCAAGTCGGACGGGCAGGGGGGCGTTTGGCACTGGAACGTCGGCGCCTATCGACGGGCGCGAGCGGCAACTCCCCAGGGGTGTGGGGCTGTGTCGATATGCGGCTCCGCCGCGTGGGTGCGACCAGCCCCCGCGCACCCGCAGACGAACAACTACCGCAGCGCCTCCGCCCTGATCCCCAACAGCTCGTGCAAAGCCAGCTCACCCGCCCCCGTCACCTTCACGGCCCGCTCCGACCCGATCCGCACGCACCACCCGGCATCCAGCGCATGCCGGCACAACGCAGCCCCCGCGACCCCCGCCAAATGCGGCCGCCGCTCGGTCCAGTCGAGGCAAGCACGGGCAAGCGGACGCCGACCCTTACGTTCGAGGGGAATACCGACCGAGCCGAACCACCGCACCCCCGCGTCCGTAAGCGCGAACCCGGTGTCCTGCACCAGCAGTTGACGATCCGTCAGCGCATCAGTCACCGCGATACCGAGCCGCCCCGCCAGATGGTCATAACAGGTACGCCCACGCGCCATGGCAGACCCCGCACTCGACTCCCGCAGATTCCGCGGCCGCACGACCGCCCCCGGATCGACCTGCGAGGCCAGCTCCTCCATCAGCTGAGCCACCCGCGCGTCGGCAAGTCGCACATACCGATGCCGCCCCTGCCGCTCCTCGGCGAGAAGGCCGCCGGCGACAAGCTTGCCCAGATGCTCGCTCAACGTCGACGCGGCGACACCCGCGTGCCGGGCCAGCTCACTCGCGGTCCAAGCCCGCCCGTCGAGCAACGCCAGCAGACACGCGGCCCGCGTCTCGTCGGCGATCAGCGAGGCGAGCCGGGCCAGCTGGGGAGCCTGGGCATCCCTGGAGGTCATGTACTTCAGCATGGGCCACGGACACTTCGGTGCCCACCGAACTGTCCCGCCCGCAGAACTATGCGCTGCGCCGAACCTGCTCGTACTGCTGCGCCAGCCCGTCGAGCAGAGCAGTGAGCCCGGTCTCGAAGGCCCGCTCGTCGATCTTCTCCTGCTGCTCGGCGAGAAGGTGGGCCTGCCCGAGGTGGGGGTAGTCGGCGGGGTCGTACGCGCTCTCGTCGTCCACGAAGCCCCCGGCGAAGGAGCCGAGCGCGGAGCCCATGACGAAGTACCGCATCAGCGCGCCGATGGACGTGGCCTGCGCCGCCGGCCAGCCCGCGCCGACCATCCCGCCGTAGACGGCGTCGGCGAGGCGCAGCCCGGCGGGGCGGCGGCCGGGGCCGCGGGCGAGGACCGGGACGATGTTGGGGTGGTCGCGCAGGGCGGCCCGGTAGGAGACGGCCCAGTCGTGCAGGGCGGTCCGCCAGTCCCGGCCGTCCTCGAACATCGACAGGTCGACCAAGGCGCTCACCGAGTCCGCGACCGCCTCCAGGATCTGGTCCTTGGTGCTGAAGTGGTTGTAGAGGGACGGTCCGCTCACGCCCAGCTCGGCGGCGAGCCGGCGGGTGGAGACGGCCGCGAGGCCCTCCGCGTCCACCAGCGCGCGTGCCGTCGCGACGATCCGGTCGGTGCTGAGGAGGGGCTTGCGCGGTCGGGCCATGGCGCACATAGTAGGGCTGCGACCAGAAACTAGCAGTGCTAATTTAAATGTACGGCTTCCAAGGTCCGTCTTCTGCGTCTTCCGTGTCTTCTGTGGGGTGATCTCGTGGTGAACCTGGGGCTCAGCGAGGAGCAGACCGCCGTACGGCAGCTGGCCCGGGACTTCGTGGAACGCGAGATCGCCCCGAACGTCATCGCCTGGGACCGGGCCGAGGAAGTCGACCGGTCCCTCGTGAAGAAGCTCGGCGAGGTCGGTTTCCTGGGGCTGACGATCGACGAGGAGTACGGCGGCTCGGGCGGCGACCATCTCGCGTACTGCCTGGTGACGGAGGAGCTCGGGCGCGGGGACTCCTCCGTGCGCGGCATCGTGTCCGTCTCCCTCGGGCTGGTCGCCAAGACCATCGCGGCCTGGGGCGACGAGGACCAGAAGCGGCGCTGGCTGCCCGGCCTCACCTCCGGCGACTACATCGGCTGCTTCGGCCTCACCGAACCGGGCACCGGATCCGACGCGGGCAACCTCACCACACGCGCGGTCCGCGAAGGCGACGACTACGTCATCAACGGCACCAAGATGTTCATCACGAACGGCACCTGGGCCGACGTGGTCCTGCTCTTCGCCCGCTCCACGGACGCCCCCGGCCACAAGGGCGTCTCCGCCTTTCTCGTACCGACCTCCACGCCCGGCCTGACCCGCCGCACCATCCACGGCAAGCTCGGCCTGCGCGGCCAGGCCACCGCCGAACTGGTCCTTCAGGACGTACGCGTACCGGCCTCCGCGATGATCGCGCCCGAGGGCAAGGGCTTCTCCGTCGCCATGTCGGCCCTGGCCAAGGGGCGGATGTCGGTGGCTGCGGGCTGCGTCGGCATAGCGCAGGCGGCCCTCGACGTGGCGGTCCGCTACGCGGGCGAGCGCGAGCAGTTCGGCAAGCCCATCGCCCACCACCAGCTGGTGCAGGAGCTGCTCAGCGACATCGCCGTCGACGTGGACGCGGCACGGCTGCTGACCTGGCGCGTCGCCGACCTGATCGACCGCGGCCTGTCCTTCGCCACCGAGTCCTCCAAGGCCAAGCTCTTCGCCTCCGAGGCCGCCGTCCGCGCCGCCAACAACGCCCTCCAGGTCTTCGGCGGCTACGGCTACATCGACGAGTACCCGGCCGGCAAGCTCCTGCGCGACGCCCGCGTGATGACCCTCTACGAGGGCACCAGTCAGATCCAGAAACTCCTCATCGGGCGGGCGCTGACGGGGGTTTCGGCCTTCTGAGTCTGTGGCCTTATGAGTACATGGGTGAGTACTTCGGCGGATGTGGCGCGGGCCACGTCCGCCGACGCTTGTCCCATGAGTGACACACCGGGCAAGCAGCAGAACACCGCCGCCTTCTACGGCCAGGCGGTCGCCTCCTTCGCCGTCGCCATGGCGGCCACCGCGATCGGCATCTTCAAGCTCGACGCCGACGCCTGGGTGCGGGCCTTCCTGGCGATCGCCGTCCTGTATCTGGTCACCTCCGCGTTCACCCTGGCCAAGGTGATCCGCGACCGACAGGAGGCGGAGAACCGCGCCTACCACCCCTTCGAGAAGCTCTGAGCGGGCAGGCTAAGCGCTCGCTCAGCTTCGGCTGTATGGTGTTACCCCAGCCGGTGAGAGGGGCGAACGAGCGATGAGTACGGCGGAGGACACGGTCGGCGGCGAGCCGCAGCCCTGGGGCGAGGTCACGCCCGACGCGGCCCGGCGACTGCTCGTGGCCGCCGTGGAGGCCTTCGCCGAGCGCGGCTACCACGCCACGACGACCCGGGACATCGCGGGCCGCGCCGGCATGAGTCCGGCCGCGCTCTACATCCACTACAAGACCAAGGAAGAGCTGCTCCACCGCATCAGCAGGATGGGCCACGACAAGGCCCTCGACATCCTGCGCGCCGCGTCCGCGGGCGAGGGCAGCGCGGCCGAGCGGCTCGCCGTCGCCGTGAGTTCCTTCGTGCGCTGGCACGCTGGACAGCACACCACCGCGCGGGTCGTGCAGTACGAACTCGACGCGCTCGGCCCCGAGGCCCGCGCCGAGATCGTCGCGCTGCGCCGTCAGGTCGACGCCGAGGTGCGCGGAATCATCGAGGACGGTGTCGCGGCGGGCGAGTTCGAGGTGCCCGACGTGCCCGGTACGACGCTGGCCGTGCTTTCCCTGTGCATCGACGTGGCCCGCTGGTTCAACGTCGACGGAGCCCGGACGCCCGACGAGGTCGGCGCGCTCTACGCCGACCTCGTGCTGCGGATGGTGGGGGCCAAGCAGCCCCTGGGCAAGTAGCCCCTACAGGTAATAACGCGAGACCGACTCGGCCACGCACACCGGCTTGTCGCCGCCCTCGCGCTCCACGCTGAAGGCGACGCTCACCTGCACGCCACCGGTCACGTCGTCGACGCCGGTGATCGTCGCGGTGGCGCGCAGCCGTGAGCCGACCGGGACAGGGGAGGGGAAACGGACCTTGTTCGTCCCGTAGTTGACGCCCATCTTCACGCCCTCGACCTTGATCAGCTGGGGCCCGAACAGCGGCAGCAGCGACAAGGTCAGATAGCCGTGGGCGATCGTGGTCCCGAAGGGACCGGCGGCGGCCTTCTCGGGATCGACGTGGATCCACTGGTGATCCCCCGTGGCCTCCGCGAACAGATCGATCCGCTTCTGGTCGACCTCCAGCCAGTCGGTGTACCCCAACTGCTCGCCCACCGCCGCCTTCAGGTCGTCGGCGCCCGTGAAGATCCTCGGCTCTGCCATGTCCCGGCCTCCCGCATCGTTCAACTCTAAGCAACTGCTTAGCATGGTCGGACGCGAGGCCCCTGTCAACGGACCGGGGGAGTGGCGGGGTGGGTAGGCTTCGAGAGGTGCCCCAGATTCCCGAGAAGATCCACGAACTCACGGTCGGCCAGCTCGCCGCCCGCAGCGGCGCCGCCGTCTCCGCCCTGCACTTCTACGAGTCCAAGGGCCTCATCAGCAGCCGCCGTACCACGGGCAACCAACGCCGCTACGGCCGTGACACCCTGCGCCGGGTCGCCTTCGTCCGCGCCGCGCAGCGCGTCGGCATCCCGCTGGCCACGATTCGCGAGGCGCTCGCCCAACTCCCCGAGGAGCGCACCCCTACCCATGAGGACTGGGCACGGCTCTCGGAGGCGTGGCGCTCGGAGCTGGACGAGCGCATCAAGCAACTGAACCGACTCCGCGACCACCTCACCGACTGCATCGGCTGCGGGTGCCTGTCCCTGGACACCTGCGTACTGTCCAACCCGGACGACGCGTTCGGCGAACGCCTCACGGGCTCGCGCCTGATGGTGGAGCGCGCAGCCAAACAGACCGACTGACGACAACTGACAAACTCCGGCGAGGCCAATCGACCTAGGGGCGCGGGGCTGTGACATTAGCGGCTCCGCCGCGGGGCGCGACCAGCCCCCACCGGCTTGCGGCGTACAACCGCCCCAACCAATCGCACTGCTCAGCGACTCCGCACCGTCTCCGCCACCAACTGAGCGTTGGACACGGCCCGTACCCCGTCCGGCAGAACCAATGTGTCCTCCAGCCCAATCCGGGTGGCAAGCCCCAACCGCCCCGCCAGCCGCAACACCGGCCAGGCACCTCCGTCCTCGCCGTGCAGCAGCACAGCGCGCCCGTGTGCCGCGCCCAGGTCGGAAAGGAGGGCACGCGCCGACGCCTCCGCGCTGCTCGCGTCCCGGTCCGTCACCTCCGCCAGGACACGCAACACCCTTGGCCCGAGCGGCGAGACGCGGAAGCGGACGGCCGCGTCCGTGCCCGACCAGATGCCGGCCTCCACGCCCACACCTCGGTCGATCAGTGCCGCGGCGAGCTCCTCCGCGCCCGGCTCGTGCCAGTTGACCGAGGCGTGGTCCGGGAGCACCGTCCAGCTCAGCACCCGCTCCAGCCGGGCCGCCGGATCCGGCTCGGCCCAGGCGCCCGTGGTCACACCGACCGGCACCGACACCAGGGAACGTATGGCCTCCAGCGTCGCCGCGACCGCGCGCGGGGACAGTGTGTCGTGTCCGCAGGGGGACTTGGGGTGCACGTGGACGTCCGTCGCCCCGGCCGCGACCGCCTCGGCCGCGGAGTCGGCCATCGCTCCCGGAGAGAGCGGCACCATCGCGCCGTCGGCGGCCCCTCGGGGCCCGTTGAGACACACCTGGATCATGTCTCGATGGTGCCAAACACCACTGACAAAGGGGGGTGCGGCATCCCCGGCGCACCCCCGTCGTACTAGGCCGACATGAGCAGCAGCCGTCCGCGCCTGGCGCCTGCCAGGGCCTCGGCTGTCAGCACCGGACGCGGCACCACGATTCCGCAGTCCGTGCAGACCGGACCCGACGAAGGCTCGTGGGCCAGGTCGTACTTCCATATGAGGCGCTCCCCGCCGCACACCGGGCACACCGAGCCCGGTTCGCGCTCCAGGGCGGCGATCAGCCGTCGCAGCACCTCGGCCATTGGTTCACGGGGATGGATACGCGGGTCGTCGCACCAGGCGACACCGAAGCCGCCCCAGGTCAGCCGGTGCCAGTCGTCGACCGTGCCCGGCCGGCGCAACCCGTCGTGCTTCTCCTTCTTGCGACGCTGGGCGAACTCGACCTCGTAGGCGAGCCACACCGAACGCGCTTCCTCCAACTCGTCCAGTGCGGCCACGAGCCGCACCGGGTCGGGGGAACGGTCCTCGGGACCGAACCCTGCCCGGGAGCACAAATGATCCCAGGTCGCCCTGTGCCCGTAAGGGGCGAACCGCTCAAGGCACTTGCGCAGTGAGTACCGCCGCAGTGCCAGATCACTCCGCGGATCTCGCACCTGTCTCGCCAGACTCCGGAAACCGGCCATCGCCCTGCACCTCCGTCACACCTGCACCTGTACTTCGGTTACTTCGGCGTCGTCGTTCGGACGTTGCCGAATAGACGTATCGACAAGCGATTTGGCTCCATCCGATTTCGGATGTCCTCCATAAGTAGGTCGCCATGAACTTGAAAAGTGACGCATGTTCACCTTCAATCCCGGGGATACCGGCGGTAACGTCCGGCCTCACCCCCGTCGGTAGGAGCTGCCATGTCTCGGCGCACCTCACGCACGTTGCTCGACAGACTGAGAACTCCCCGAAGATTCCCCGGGTTCCTGAAGGCGGCAACCGTATGCACCCTCGTTGCCGCCCTTTTGTCTCCTCTTTCCCAAGCGGTGGCAGTCGACGCGACGGCGGCTACCGACTACTGCGGCGGCCAGTGCTCCGACATCCTCCCGCCCGGTGAGAACGGCAACGCCACCCTCGCGCAGATCCTGCTCAACCAGGCCTTCGGCTCCCAGCCCGCGCACGCGGAGGACCAGCTCGGCCCCTATGCCAACCTGGCCACGGGCCACACCACGCTCACCAACGCGACGATCAACACCTTCTTCAACGACGCCTCGTTCGGGGTCGCCTCCGACCAGGTCGAGTCCACCCTGAATCCCGCGGGCCGCACCGACGTGACGATCGTCCGCGACAAGAAGACCGGTGTGCCGCACATCACAGGCACGACCCGCTACGGCACCGAGTTCGGCGCCGGATACGCCGCCGCGCAGGACCGGCTCTGGCTCATGGACGTCTTCCGGCACGTCGGCCGCGGCCAGCTGACCACGTTCGCCGGCGGCGCCGCCTCCAACCAGGGCCTGGAGCAGGAGTTCTGGCGCAACGCGCCCTACACCGAGGCCGACCTCCAGGCGCAGATCGACAGCGCGATAGCGAAGAACGGCACCCGTGGCCAGCAGGCCCTCGCCGACGTCAACGCCTACCTCGCCGGCGTCAACGCCTACATCGACGCCTCCGACAGCGGCCGTTACTTCCCCGGCGAGTACGTCCTGACCGGCCACAAGGACTCCGTCACCAACGCCGGCACCATCGACCACTTCAAGATCACCGACCTGGTGGCGCTGGCCTCCGTGATCGGCGCGCTCTTCGGCTCGGGCGGTGGCGGCGAGGTCAACAACGCCATCTCGCTCATCGCCGCCCAGAGCAAGTACGGCGTCACGGAGGGCACCAAGGTCTGGGAGGCCTTCCGCGAGCGCAACGACGCCGAGGCGGTCCTCACCGTCCACAACGGCGAGAGCTTCCCGTACGCGGCCAAGCCCGACAGCCCACAGGGCGCGGCGCTGCCCGACTCGGGTTCGGTGACCACCGAGCCGCTGATCTACGACCCCACGGGCACCGGCGGCGACCAGGACGCCACCGCCGCCGCCGAGACGGCGACCACGAACGCCCTCAGCTCGGCCAGACGCGGTATGTCCAACGCCCTCGTCGTCAGCGGCAAGTACACCGCCAGCGGCCACCCTGTCGCCGTCTTCGGCCCGCAGACCGGCTACTTCGCACCGCAGCTGCTCATGCTCCAGGAGATCCAGGGCCCCGGCATCAGCGCCCGAGGCGCCTCCTTCGCCGGCTTGAGCATGTACGTCGAACTCGGCCGCGGCCAGGACTACGCGTGGAGCGCGACCACCTCGGGCCAGGACATCATCGACACGTACGCGGTCGAG
Source organism: Streptomyces sp. JLBG701 (assembly GCF_058544905.1). NCBI lineage: Bacteria > Bacillati > Actinomycetota > Actinomycetes > Kitasatosporales > Streptomycetaceae > Streptomyces > Streptomyces sp. JLBG701. The sequence goes on along the minus strand of NZ_CM178588.1, from coordinate 2,494,478 downwards.
CTGTGCCAGGACGACTACCACTACCTGTACCACGGCACCTGCACGGCCATGGAGAAGGTCGAGCAGGCGAACGCCTGGACGCCGACGACCGCCGACGGCACCGCGGCCGGCTCGTACACGATGCGTGTCTGGCGTACGAAATACGGTCCCGTCGAGTACCGCGCGACAGTCGGCGGCAAGAAGGTCGCCTACACGACCCTGCGCTCGTCCTTCATGCACGAGGCCGACTCGATCATCGGCTTCCAGATGCTCAACGACCCGGACTACGTGAACAGCCCGGCGACCTTCCAGACCGCCGCGCAGCACATCAACTACACGTTCAACTGGTTCTACGCCGACTCGACGCACACCGCGTACTACAACAGCGGCGACAACCCGGTGCGTGCCACCGGCGTCGACTCCGAGTTCCCGGTGTGGGCGCAGACGGCGTACGAGTGGCAGAACTGGGACGCGGCGACCAACACCGCCTCCTACACGGCCGCGTCCGCGCACCCGAACTCGGTCGACCAGGACTACTACATCTCCTGGAACAACAAGCAGGCCAAGGACTACGCCACCGCCTCCTGGGGCGACGGGTCGGTCCATCGCGGCAACCTGCTGGAGGACCGGGTGAAGAAACTCGTGGCCGCGGGCGGTGTGACCCGGGCCTCGCTGGTGAAGGCGATGGCGGACGCCGCGCTCGCCGATCTGCGCGCCGAGGACGTGCTGCCTGACCTGTTGAAGGTCATCAACAGCTCGACGGTGACCGACACCACGGCCGCCGCCGCGGTCAGCAAGCTGTCCACCTGGCTCACGGCCGGCGGGAAACGGACCGAGACCTCGGCCGGGTCGAAGGCCTACGCCAACGCCGACGCGATCCGCATCCTCGACGCCTGGTGGCCCCTGCTGGTGCAGGCCGAGTTCGAACCGGGCCTCGGCACCGACCTGTACACCGCCTTCACCGACAACCTCCCGATCGACGAGTCCCCGTCGGCCGCGCACGGCCCGACCGGCGCGCACGCGGGCAGCTCTTTCCAGTACGGCTGGTGGAGCTATGTCGACAAGGACATCCGGGCGGTGCTCGGTGAGACAGTCTCGGGCGGGCTCACCCAGAAGTACTGCGGCAGCGGCACCCTCAGCTCGTGCCGGGACACCCTGATCAGCACCCTGAAGACCGCGGCCGGCACGACCGCGGCCACGGTCTACCCCGGGGACGACCTGTGCTCCGCGGGCGACCAGTGGTGCGCCGACTCGATCGTCCAGAGCACCCTGGGCGGCATCAAGCACTACAACATCAGCTGGCAGAACCGGCCCACCTACCAGCAGGTGGTGGAGTTCACCTCGCACCGGTGAGGTGATGAAGTCCTAGTGCAGGAGCGGCGGCGGGTCACGCGATACGGCCCGCCGCCAGCACCACCTGCGCCAGCTCCCGGTGCACGATGTCGCTGTGCGCACCGGACGGCGGGCCGCCGCGCCTGACCACGGCGGCCACGTCGATGTTCACGCACCCGGACGTGGGCAGCTTCGCGTTCAGCGCGTCGGCGAGCTTCAACGCCCGCGTGCCCGGCACCGCCTGTACGCCGTCGTGCCCCATCGCACCCCACTTGGCGCCCAGCACCCTCCGCACGTCGAAGCCCGCGACCGACGCGGCGTCGTCAGCCATCCGCGAGGCCAGCGGATACACCGAGCCGAGCGCCGCGTCGAACGAGGAGTGGCAGCAGACCAGCGGGCCGTCGATGCGGTTCTGCTGACCCTGCAACACGCCGCCCGCCCGCGCGTCGTGCGGCAGACGTGCCGCGAACGCGTAGTGGGAGAAGGCCCCTTGGAGCAGCGTCACGGACTTCACCGTGCGCACCCCCTCGGGCAGCCCGCGCAGCGCGAACGACACCAGCCGCCCGCCGAAACTGTGCCCGACGAGATGAACCCGTACCTCCGGTGCCGCCGCGGCCAGTTGCCCGATCACCCGGCCGAGCCCGCGCTCACCGACGGTCCCCGCGCGTCGCTTCATCGTGTAGTACGTCGCCTGCCGCAGCAGTTCGTGCGCCCCGTCCCACGGGTTGGGCAGCGCGAACTCGCTCACCGCACCCGGGGATTCGGCCTCGGCGAGCTCCCGCGCGAACTCCTCGCAGACCATGGCCGTGGACCCCGCGAACATCAGGGGATCGCTCTGCGGCACGCCCTCGGCGAGGGTGTCCGCCGCGAACAGCAGCTGCGGGCCCGGAGGCACGACGTCGACCAGTGCCCTCACCAGCCGCCCGAACTCCTCCAACTCGGCCTCGTCATCCGGCTGTTGGTCCAGCATCCGGGCGATCTGGTCGATCACCGTCGCCCGGCCCGGGAAGGTCTCCAGAAGCGCGTGCCGGGTGTCCTTGTCCAGCACCGGACGCCGGGGCGGCTCGACGGCCGCCGACCGCGGGAAGTCCGGGATCGGCTCGTCCGAGAATCGCATCGACGGCCACACCACGCCCACGTACCCGATCTTGGCCTTCGGCACGAGCTCCGGGATCGGTGCGAAGAAACGGCTGTAGAGCCGGGTCGCGCCGGATCGGTCGTTGTTCCAGCCGTGCGCGAAGACGACCAGGTCACGCACGCCGCGCCGACGCACCTCCGCCAGCAGCCGGTCCCGCTCGCGGGCGTCCACATCGCCGTCCGCGTCGAACGTCAGCTCCCAGTACGGCGTCACGCTCATCACCGGATCCGCCATCACGGGCCCCCTTGTCCCCCGAAGTGGTGCTTTACGGGCGCATCGTCCCGCCACCGCGCAAGGTTGGCCATACGTCGTGGCTCATCTCGTGGCTCAGCTGTAGCGGAGGTATCCCTTCCGTACCTTCCGGAACGCCGCCAACTCCTCCTGCCAGCCCGCCACCACGTCGTCGACACCGGCCCCCGCGTCGATCGCCGTGCGCACCCCCGTGGAACCGGTGAGCTTGTCGATCCAGTTGTCGGAGCGCCAAGTGAAGCCGCTCCACACCTTCTTGGCGGTCACCAGGAGTGCGATTCCGGTGCGCACGGGGTCGTACGCGGCCCGGTCGTGGACGTGGATCTGCACGCCCCCGATCGTCTTGCCCTGGAACTTGGAGAAGGTGGGCGCGAAGTACGCCTCCCTGAAGTACACGCCGGGCAAGTCGAGTTCACCCACCTCGGCCGCCCATCGCCCGTCCAGCCCCTCCGCGCCGAGCAGCTCGAACGGGCGGGTCGTCCCGCGCCCCTCCGACAGGTTCGTCCCCTCGAAGAGACAGGTCCCCGAATACACGAGAGCGGTGTCGGGCGTCGGCATGTTCGGGCTCGGCGGCACCCACGGCAGCGCGGTGGCGTCGTAGAACTCCGACCGCTTCCAACCCGTCATCAGTACGGTGTCCAGCTCGACCGGCGTGGTCAGGAACTCCCCGTTGAACAGACCGGCCAGTTCCGCGACGGTCATTCCGTGCGCCTGGGAGATCGGCTGCCGTCCTACGAACGTGGCGAACTCCCTGTGCAGCACGGGACCCTGGGCTGAGCGGCCGGTCACCGGGTTCGGCCGGTCCAGCACGACGAACCGCTTGCCCGCGAGCTGGGCAGCCTCCATGCAGTCGTACAGCGTCCAGATGTAGGTGTAGAAGCGGGCGCCGACATCCTGGATGTCGAAGACGACGGTGTCCACGTTGGATGCCGTGAAGATGTCGGCCAGTGGCTGACCGCTCTTCAGATACGTGTCGTAGACGGGGAGTCCGGTCGCCGGGTCGTCGTAGCGGCCCTCGGAGCCGCCTGCCTGGGCGGTGCCTCGGAAGCCGTGTTCGGGGCCGAACACTGCCGTTAGGTTTACGCGGCTGTCTGTGTGCATGACGTCGACGATGTGACGGACGTCGCGGGTGATGCCGGTGGGGTTGGTGACGATTCCTACTCGGGCGCCGTTCAGGAGGCTGTAGCCGTCCGCGGCTAGGACTTCGAAGCCGGTGTGCAACTTCTTGCGGTGCTCGGCCGCAGTGGCTGGGGATGCTGTGGGGAGTGATGCGGCTGCCGTGGTCGCTGCGAGCAGGGCTCGTCTGGATAGGCGCATGGGGTGCACGGTATTGCTCCCGCAGGTCGTGTGGAAGGTGCGGACCGGTTGTGGCTGGTCGCGCAGTTCCCCGCGCCCCTGAGGTGGATCCAGCTCGGCCTTTCCTACTACATACCGACCGGTTAGTCTGGGGCTGCAGTCCAGGCGCGTCAAAGGAGACCGATGGTGGGAGCCGTGCAGGATGTCGGAGTCGTCGTCACCGGAGCGGGGGGTGGCATCGGGGCGGCCCTCGGCCGTCGGTTCGCCGGCGAAGGGGCCCGGGTTGTCGTCAATGATCTCGATGCCGGCAAGGCGCAAGCCGTCGCCGATGAGATTGGCGGGATCGCCATACCGGGGGACGCCTCCGCCATCGTCGGGGACGCTCGCGACGCGCTTGGTGGGACCGTCGACATCTACTGCGCCAACGCCGGTCTCGCCTCCGGTGGGTCCGAGGCGGCCGACGAGAAGGTGTGGGCGACTGCCTGGGACGTGAACGTGATGGCGCATGTTCGGGCCGCCCAGGAATTGCTGCCGGGGTGGCTGGAGCGGGAGCGTGGGCGTTTCGTGTCCACCGTGTCCGCCGCCGGGCTGCTCACCATGATCGGCGCCGCGCCCTACAGCGTCACCAAGCACGGTGCGTACGCCTTCGCCGAGTGGCTGTCGCTGACGTATCGGCACCGGGGGGTGAAGGTCCACGCCATCTGTCCGCAGGGCGTGCGCACCGACATGCTCGCGGCCACCGGCAGTGCGGGCGACCTGGTGCTCCAACCGACCGCCATCGAGCCCGAGGCCGTGGCCGACGCGCTGTTCAAGGGGATGGCGGAGGATCGTTTCCTGATCCTTCCGCACCCCGAGGTCGCCGGGTACTACCAGGTGAGGGCCGGTGAGCCGGATCGGTGGTTGACGAACATGAACCACATCCAGCAGAAGTGGGAGGCGGGGCAGCGAGCATGATGGAGGTCCTGCCCGACTTGCCCGAGGCGGCGAATGGGAAGATCCTCCGTCGGGAACTTCATTCTCGCTCCCACGACAACTAGCGGACCCCCGGCGGGCAGCCGGCGGACATCTTTGGAAGGCAGGTGGCGGCAGTGCCCAGGACGACGGACGGTGACGGCACGCCCGTCCCGCAGCGGCTGCTGGCCGCCGCCACCCGGCTCTTCGCCGAGCAGGGATACGACCGGACCTCCGTGCAGGAGATCGTCGAGGCGGCCGGCGTCACCAAGGGGGCGCTGTACCACTACTTCGGCTCCAAGGACGACCTCCTGCACGAGGTGTACGCGCGCGTGCTGCGCGTCCAACAGGAGCGCCTGGACGCCTTCGCGGACGCCGACGAGCCGGTCGAGAAGCGGGTGCGGGACGCGGCGGCCGACGTCGTCGTCACCACCATCGACAACCTCGACGACGCGGCGATCTTCTTCCGGTCCATGCACCATCTGAGCCCGGAGAAGAACAAGCAGGTGCGCGCCGAGCGCCGGCGCTACCACGAGCGCTTCCGCGCGCTGATCGAGGAGGGCCAGAAGGAGGGCGTCTTCTCCACGGCGACCCCGGCCGACCTGGTCGTGGACTACCACTTCGGTTCCGTGCACCACCTGTCGACGTGGTACCGCCCGAACGGCCCGCTCAGCCCGCAGGAGGTCGCCGACCACCTCGCCGACCTGCTGCTGCGCGCGCTGCGACCGTAAGGCGAGCCGTACTCGACAAGAGCATGTGTAAGGGGCGGCCACAAGGGGCGGCCGCCCCTTACACATGGCTCACAGGCTCACAGGTACTTCTTCAGCTCCCGGCGTGCCAGCGAACGCTGGTGCACCTCGTCCGGGCCGTCCGCGATCATCAGCGTCCGCGCCCCCGCGTACAGCTCGGCCAGCGGGAAGTCCTGGCTCACGCCGCCCGCGCCGTGCAGTTGGATCGCCCGGTCGATGATGTCGACGACCGCGCGAGGCGTGGCGATCTTGATGGACTGGATCTCCGTGTGGGCGCCCTTGTTGCCGACGGTGTCCATCAGCCAGGCCGTCTTCAGGACCAGCAGCCGCAGCTGCTCGACCGCCACGCGCGCGTCCGCGATCCAGTTGTGGACCACTCCCTGCTGGGCCAGCGCCTTGCCGAAGGCGTCACGGGAGACGGCCCGCCGGCACATCAGCTCGATCGCCCGCTCGGCCATGCCGATCAGCCGCATGCAGTGGTGGATACGGCCCGGACCGAGGCGGGCCTGGGCGATGGCGAAGCCGCCGCCCTCCTCGCCGATCAGGTTCGCCGCCGGCACGCGCGCGTGGTCGAAGATCACCTCGGCGTGGCCGCCGTGGTAGTGGTCCTCGTAGCCGAAGACCCGCATCGCGCGCTTGACCGTGACGCCCGGGGTGTCACGGGGGACCAGGATCATCGACTGCTGGCGGCGGATGTCGGCGCCGTCCGGGTCGGTCTTGCCCATCACGATGAAGATCTTGCAGTCCGGGTTCATCGCCCCGGAGATGTACCACTTGCGGCCCGTGACCACGTACTCTCCCCCACTCTCGGCTTCGCTCGAGCGGGAGGTGCCCCCCTCGTCGCGCTCGATGAGGGTGGTGATGTTCGTGGCGTCCGAGGAGGCCACCTCCGGCTCGGTCATCGCGAACGCCGAGCGGATCTCACCGGCCAGCAGCGGCTCCAGCCACTGCTTCTTCTGCTGCTCGTCGCCGAACTGCGAGAGCACCTCCATGTTCCCGGTGTCGGGCGCCGCGCAGTTCACCGCCGTGGGCGCCAACTGCGGGGAGCGGCCGGTGATTTCGGCCAGCGGCGCGTACTGGAGGTTCGTCAGCCCGGCACCGTACTCGGCGTCGGGGAGGAAGAGGTTCCACAGGCCCTGCCTGCGTGCCTCGGCCTTCAACTCCTCGACCACGGCCGGGGTGTCCCACGGAGAGGCGAGCCGGGCCCGCTGTTCCTCCGCCACCGCCTCGGCCGGATAGACGTACTCGTCCATGAAGGCGAGCAGCTTGGCGCGCAGTTCCTCGGTGCGGGCGTCGAACGCGAAGTCCATGGCCGGTCAGCCTTCCTGGAGAGTGGTCAGTCCGTGGTCGATGAAGACGGGCACGAGGTCGCCGATGCGGTCGAAGCCGCGGCCGACCGTCTGGCCCGCCTTGTAGCGGTAGTGGATGCCCTCCAGGATCACGGCGAGCTTGAACCAGGCGAACGCCGTGTACCAGGACACCGCCGAGACGTCCCGCCCCGAGCGCGCCGCGTACCGCTCGACCAACTCGGCCGGTGACGGGTGTCCGGCGGCCTCGGCGGTGGTGGTGACGGGGGAGTCGGGCATACCGAGCGGCGTGCTGTACATGACCAGCAGGCCGAGGTCCGTGAGCGGGTCGCCCAGCGTCGACATCTCCCAGTCCAGGATCGCCGTGATCTCGTCGTTCGCGTCGATCAGGACGTTGTCCAGCCGGTAGTCGCCGTGCACGACCGTCGGGGCGGGGGAGTGGGGCATTTCGCGCCCGAGTGCCGCGTGCAGTTCGTCGATGCCGGCCAGCTCGCGGTTGCGGGAGGCGTCCAACTGCTTGCCCCAGCGCCGCAGTTGCCGGTCCAGGAAGCCCTCGGGCCGGCCGAAGTCCGCGAGGCCCACCTCGGCGGGGTCCACCGCGTGCAGCTCGACCAGCGTGTCCACCAGCGACAGCACCGCCTCACGCGTCCGCTCCGGGCCGAGCGGGACGAGCTGCTCGGCGGTTCGGTACGGCGTGCCCTCCACGAACTCCATGACGTAGAACGGCGATCCGAGCACCTCCTCGTCCTCGCACAGCAGCACGGGAGCCGGTACCGGTACGGCGGTCGGGTGCAGCGCGCTGATCACCCGGTGCTCGCGCTTCATGTCGTGCGCGGTGGCCAGGACATGGCCGAGCGGGGGCCGTCGTACGACCCACTTGGCGGTGCCGTCCGTGACCGCGTAGGTGAGGTTCGACCGTCCGCCCTCGATCAGCCGGCCGGAGAGGGGGCCGCTCGCCAGCCCGGGCCGCTCCCGGTCGAGCAGGCCGCGCAGCCGGTCGAGATCGAGACCTGGCGGGTGGTCGGGGCTCATCAATGCTCCCTACGGACGTGTGAAGGTGTCCCGACCATGATGCCGACCGGTCGGTATGTCGTCCAGTGGGTGAGCGGAACGTGATCGGGGCCACGATAGGCCGACAGCTCCCGCGCCGGGTGGCGGGGAGCTGTTCGGGGTTGTCCGGGGGCGGTTATCGGCCGTTTGGCGACCGGCTCAGTGGTCGTCCCAGTGGCCGTCGTGCGCCGCGTGGCGGTGGCCGTCGTGCAGGTAGTCGACGTGGTCGCCGTGCAGGACGCTCGCGTGGCCGCAGTCCTGGCCGTGCCGGTGCTCGTGGGCCTCGTGCGGGAGGTGTCCGCCGGGCTCGCACTCGTCCCAGTGGCCGCCGTGCTCGCGGTGCAGATGACCGTCGTGCGCGTAGTCCACGTGGTCGCCGTGCGGGACCTGGGCGTGCCCGCAGTCCGGGCCGTGGGTGTGGGCGTGGGAGGAGTGTTCCAGGTGGAGGGTGGTCATGGTGCTCACCTTCGACTGACGTACGGGCTGATGCCGACGGACAGGCTGCCACGCGAACGCCGCATATCCGGGCATCCGGCTTGCGTGGCGTCCGAGTACCCCGGAGGGTCGGTGCCATGAAGGGCATCAGCTACGAACGGTACGGCGGCCCCGAGGTGCTGGCATTCGGAGAGGTGCGCGACCCCAGGGTCGGCCCCGACTCGGTCCTGGTGAAGGTGCGGGCGGCCGGCGTCAACCCCGTCGACTGGAAGTGCCGCGAGGGCCATCTCGACGGGGTCCTCGAAGCGGTCTTCCCGGTGGTCCCGGGGTGGGACGTCTCGGGTGTCGTCGTCCAACTCGGCCCTTCCATCACGGAGTTCACCGTCGGCGACGAGGTCATCGGCTACGTACGCGAGGACTTCCTCTCCCGCGGCACGTTCGCCGAGTACGTGGCGGCCCCTGTCCGCACCCTCGCCCGCAAGCCACGCAACCTCTCCTTCGAGGAGGCGGCCGGGCTGCCGCTGGTGGGGCTCACCGCCTACCAGGTGCTCACCAAGGTGCTCAGGGTCAAGCGCGGCGAGACCGTCCTCGTGCACGCGGCGGCGGGCGGCGTCGGCTCGATCGCCGTCCAGCTCGCCCGGCACCTGGGCGCCCGGGTCGTCGGCACGGCGAGCGAGGCCAACCACGACTTCGTACGGAAGCTGGGCGGTGAGCCGGTGACCTACGGCGAAGGTCTGGTCGAGCGGGTGCGCGGGCTGGCGCCCGAGGGTGTGGACGCGGCGTTCGACACCGTCGGCGGCGAGGCGCTGAAGGACTCGGCGAACCTGCTGGCCCCGGAGGGCCGCCTGGTGTCGATCGCCGACGGGGAGGTCGTCGGCTTCGGCGGCCGCTACTACTTCGTACGGCCCGACGCCGAGGACCTGCTGCGGCTGACCGAGCTGGCGGAACAGGGCGTGATCTCCGTGCACGTGTCCGAGACGTTCCCGCTGGAGCGGGCGGCGGACGCGTACCGGCGCAACGAGGAGGGCCGGACCCGGGGGAAGATCGTGGTGACCGTGGAGTGGGAGGCGGACGAGCCCTCTGCCTGAGGGGTCAGAGGTGCGTGAGGGCTCAGAAGAGCAGCGCCGCCGCGCACACCGCCAGTGCCACCGTGCACAGGACCGCCGTCGTCGCGTGGCGCGGCGAGAGTGGTGGCGGCTCGTCGTTCGATGTGAGGGTACGGATCCGGCGGTGGGCGATCGACAGGAAGCCCAGCCACAGCGCACAGCACAGGGCGCAGACCACGATCCCGACCACCGACGCCCCGCCGTGCAGCGAGGTCTTCACGGCGAGGACGCCGGCGACGGTGCCGGAGAGCGTCGTACGCCGCCACGCGAGCCTCGTCCGCTCGGGCTGGAGGCCCGGATCGCGGTCCTGGTGCGCGGCGGTGCCCGGTGTCATCCTTCCCATCCGGCGAGGACGACGACGACCATCGCGAGGGCCACGACCGCGACGGCGATGCTCAGCAGCGCCGGGAACCGGGACACCGGCAGATCCTCGCCCTTGCGCATCGCCCGCTCGCAGCGCACCCAGTGGTTCACGGCCCGCAGCGAGCACAGCACGCCCGCCGCGAGCAGGGCCAGCGCGAGCCCGACGCGAAAGCCCCAGCGCAGGTCAGGCAGGAACTGGTCCACGGCGAATCCCCCGCCGATCAGCGCGAGGGCGGTGCGCAGCCAGGCCAGGAACGTGCGCTCGTTGGCCAGCGAGAACCGGTAGTCCGGGGTGACACCCTCGTCCCGGATCTCCTGGGGCGAGAGCCACAGCCGGACGTTCCGCACGAATTCGATCACGCCCTGGACCCTACCGGGAGCCGTCCGGGGGACACTGCTGGAGCCTGTTCAGCCCGCGGCCCGGTGGGCCTTCAGCAGCTCGTACGCCGCCAGCCCGTCCGGCACCCACTCCCACTCGCCCAGCCGCCGCTCCACCTCGGCCTCCGGCAGGAAGTCGTGCCAGGCCACCTCCTCGACCTGCGGGCTGACCGGGAGGTCGCAGCGGACCTCGTACACGGCGCACCACCAGCTCTGGCCGGCGCCGTTGTCGTAGAGGAACTTGAACAGGAACTCGGGGCGGGGCAGGCCGCTCACGCCGAGTTCCTCCTCGGCTTCGCGCAGGGCCGCGGTGTCGTAGGACTCGCCCGCGCCGACGACTCCGCCGACGAACATGTCGTGGAGGGAGGGGAAGACCAGTTTGGTGGGGGTGCGGCGGTGGACGAAGATGCGGCCGGCGGAGTCCCGGGCCTGGATGAACACGCAGCGGTGGCGCAGGCCCCGGGCGTAGGCCTCGCCGCGCGGGGACTGGGCGATGACCTCGTCGTTCTCGTCGACGATGTCGAGGATTTCGTCAGCGGCGCTCATGTGCCCATCCAAGCAGGGCCTTCGCCGGAGCAGTCAGTTCGGCTGGAGCTTGCGGGGCCGCTCCGCCGTCGCCGTGCCGCTGGGCATGGCCGGGTGCAGGCCGAGCAGGATGATGCCGATCACGATCGCGGCGAGCCCGGCCGCCTCCCAGGCCAGCGCGCCCACGTCGGTGCGCAGCCGGTCGCCCAGGAAGCCGACCCCGCAGACGATGCCGGCCAGCGGCTGGGCCGCGGTCAGCGCCGGGAGGGACATACGCAGGGGCGCGGTCTCGAAGGCGCTCTGGACGAGGACGAGGCCGGTGACGCCGAGCACCGCCACGCCGTACGGCTGCCAGCTCATCACCAGCTCGCCGAGGCCGCCCTCGGAGAAGCGCTGGCCGCTGACGCGAGTGAGGGCGTCCTGGACGCCGTACAGCAGACCGGCGGCCAGGGCGAGCAGCACCGGTCCTGAGCTCATCCGGGAGCGCTTGGCGTACGTCGTGAGGAGCAGCGCGAGGCCCAGCATGACGCCGATGATCAGCCAGTGGCGGAACGGGTCGGCGAGTGCGGTGCCGCCGCTCGGCTCGCCCGCCACGATGAACGCCGTCACACCGCCCGCGAGCAGGAAGAGGCCCGCCCAGCCCTGGCGGCCCAGTGGCTGCCGGGTCTGCTTGCGGACGAGGGCGAGGGCGAACAGCAGGTTCGTCGCCAGCAACGGCTCCACCAGGCTGATCTCGCCCTGGCTGAGCGCGATCGCGCCGAGGACCATGCCGGCCACCATCAGGCCGATGCCGCCGAGCCAGCGCGGTACCCGCACCAGGTCGAGCAGCAGTCTCGGCGAGAGGAAGTCGCTCAGGGGTGCGTGCTGGGCCGCGTTCTGCTGGAGCACGAACCCGAAGCCCAGGCAACAGGCCGCGCTCACGGCGAGAATCAGTACCAGAACGGACACGCTGTGTACCTCGATCGTTCGGCCGGGCCACGGGCTGTGTTTGGCCGACTGTAGCGTCCCAGGGCCCGGCTTGCCCCTGGGAGTACCCGGAAGCGGGAAGTTGACTCGGTCACGATGCCCAGTGGATCAAGGGAGTTGATCAGCGAGTCGATCAAGGGGCTGCGGCGGGACCGTATTGCCATGGTGGGATGCCGGGGCGCGAAGCGCCATGGCGTACGCCACACCTGTCGCCCGGGAACCCTTGTTCACGCGGCGTCACAGGAGGTCGGCCGGGGTCTAAGTCCCTTGTTTTCATTGCTAGTTGATTCTCGTAACGTCTGGGTGACACTTGACGCGAAGCCGTGGCTGAGGGTTTGCTGTGCGTGATCAGCCGATGGCGCAATGACGACGAGCCCAAAGAAGGCGTGGGAGGAAGTCCCGCGGTGCCCCCAGCCCTGCCACCCGTGAGCCACGCGCGCAAGCACATGCTCCGGATCTTCGACGCCGCCCTCGACGACGACGAACTCGTCTCCGTGCGCGCCGCGTTGGCGCAGGGCCGCTGGCAGCCCGCCCGCTCGCTGCTCGCCCACACCGGCGACGACTGGGACCGCCGCGGCCACCGGGTCACGGTCCTCGCGGCCGAGCCCTACGCCGCCGCCTGGGCCCGGGAGTGGCTGCTCGCCGAGCCCGACTGTGCCGACGCCTCCGTACTGCTCGCCCTCTCCCTGGTCCAGCGCGCCCTGCGCGCCAAGGACGATCCGGACCGGGCCCGCGAGGCCTGCGGCGTCGCCGCCGCGCTCGCCCCCGCCGATCCCACCCCCTGGCTGGGGCTGCTGATGCTGGAGCGCACCCTGGGCGGCGAGGAGGAGGTGGTCCGGCTCTTCGACGAGGTGCGCCACCGCTACGCCGACCACCACCACGCCCATCACCTGATGGTCGCCCGGCTCGCCGAGCGCCGGGCCGCCGCCGATCTCGACCCGCTCCACGAGGTGTACGACTTCGCGGACTGGGCCGCCGAGCAGGCCCCCGCCGACTCGCCCCTCGCCGTCCTCCCCGTCGTCGCGCACACCGAGCGCTACCGCGTGCTGGCCGCCGCCGGACTCGAACCCACCGACCCGACCGCCTCGGGGCACTGGACCGGACGCCGGGCCCGCCAGGTGATGAAGGCCGCCTTCGACTGGTGGCTGGAATGGGAGTACGACGGCCACCCGCGCCGCCTCGTCGATCTCAACTTCCTCGCCCACGCCACGGTCTGCGAGGGCATGGCCGCCGAGGCCTCCGCCCTGTTCCAGCGCATAGGGGAGCACGCCACCCCGGCACCCTGGTCCTACCCGGACCGTGACCCGCTCACCGCGTTCGGCGCGGCACGCGACGCCTCTCTGAAAGGCACGTGAGAAGTGATTAGAGCCTGTGTCGCATCCCCGGTCGGATCAGCGCACGTCGTCTGGTGCGTGCGATCGCAAGGCGCCGGAGCGTCCTCGTGGCGGAGCCACGTGGGCGGTTCGGCAACGCGGCTGGGGGTCCCCCCTCTGGGGGAGTGCGTGCCAGGCGGCGGGCGCCCGGCCGGGGGTGCGACACAGGCTCTTACGGAAGTCTGACGGGATCCCGTACTTCCTGGCCCCGCGAGGGCCGAGGGTGTTCGAATGAGTGGGTGAACTCCGAACAGTCCGCAGAGGAGCCCGAGGCCCAGGGGAAACCCATCGGCCGCCGGGTCCTCCTCGGCACCCTCGGCCTGGGCGCCCTCGGCGTGGTCGCCGCGCCCACCCTGCAACGCGGCCTGGAGGCCTTCCTCGGCAGCGCCGCCGACAAGGACCCCACCGGCCTGAGTGGCCTGCTCCCCAACGGCGGCGGGTTCCGCTACTACTCGGTCGCCTCGTCCGTGCCCCACAAGGACGCAGAGAACTACAAGCTCACGGTCGACGGCCTCGTCGACCGCCCCGCCACCTACACCCTCGCCGAGCTGCGGGCCCTGCCCCAGACCCGGATGGTCAAGGACGTCCAGTGCGTCACCGGCTGGCGGGTCCCGGACACCCCCTTCGAGGGCGTGCTCCTGTCCCGGCTGCTGGACGCGGCAGGAGTGCGCTCCAAGGCCGGGGCGATCCGCTTCACCTGCTTCGACGGCACCTACACGGAGAGCCTGACCCTCGACCAGGCCCGCCGCTCCGACGTCCTGGTCGCCCTGCGCATGCAGGACAAGAACATCGGCCACAGCCACGGCGGCCCGGTCCGCCTCTATGTCGCGCCCATGTACTTCTACAAGTCCGCCAAGTGGCTGTCCGGCATCACCGTCACCGAGGACGTGAAGCCCGGCTACTGGGAGAACCGGGGCTACGACGTGGACGCCTGGGTGGGCCGATCGAACGGACGCGACGATGAGCCTACGAGCTGAGGCCCCGGCCCCGCCGGACACCAGGATCCGCCGCTTCGGCCGCTCGCAACGCTGGGTGCACCGCCTCACGGCCGCGCTCATGGGCGTCTGCGTGGTCACCGCGGCCTTTCTGTACATCCCCCAGTTCGCCGAGCTCGTCGGCCGCCGCGAGCTGGTGGTCCGTATCCACGAGTGGGCCGGACTCGCCCTGCCTGTGCCGGTGCTCGCCGGGCTGGTCTCCCGCGCCTTCCGCGCCGACCTCGGCTTCCTGAACCGTTTCGGGCCGCACGACCGGGTCTGGCTGCGTGCGGCTGTACGGCGTGACAGGCGGCCCTCGTCCCGGCCCGCCGGCAAGTTCAACGCCGGGCAGAAGATCTACGCGGCCTGGATCTCCGGTGCCACGCTGGTGATGCTCGGCACGGGCCTGTTGATGTGGTTCACCCACCTCACCCCGATCATGTGGCGCACCAGCGCGACCTTCGTCCACGACTGGCTCGCCCTCACCATCGGCATCGTCCTCGCCGGCCACATCGGCATGGCCCTCGGGGATCCGGAGGCGAGGCGGGGACTGCGGACGGGGTCGGTCAGCCGGGAGTGGGCGGAGCGGGAGCATCCGCTGTGGCGGCCGTGACCGGTCGGGGGCACTCCTTCTCCCGGCGCTCGCTCCCGCTCACGTACTCCACGCGCACTCCGGCGTCCCCCTCACGCACCACGTACAGCGTGCCGTCCCAGGGTGCCCAGTACCTGGGGACGAGGTACAGCCGGTCGCCGGACACGTGGAACAGCCGCAGCCCGGCATACCGGTAGTGGTACGGGCTGCCCCGCTGGGCGACGGCCGCGACACAGCTGCCGCCGCCCCGGATGAGCAAGTCCTTCTCGCTGAACAACACGACCGCCGGAAACCCGTCGGCCACCGTGTTGGTCGTCTCGGCGGCCCGGCTGCGGCCGATGATCCCGGCGTAGGCGAACACCGCCCAGAACAGCGAGACGACGGCGACCAGCAGGGCGGGTGCCCAGATACGTGCCGACTGGTGCCGGTCGGCCGGCTCCGGCGGCGTGGATCCGCCGGGTTCCGGTCGGGTACGGGCGTATGCGCTGAGCAGGACGCCGACGATCGCGGCCAGCGGGATGAGCAGGTCGAACAGGCTCTGTGACCGGTAGTAGAGCGGCACGAGCAGCAGCGCGGGCAACCAGGCGTGCCGCAGGATCCGCAGCACCCCCGCGGCGCGGGCCGGATCGCGCTGGACCCTGCGGTGCAGCACGGCCGCCACCATCGAGGCGGCGGCCACCGCGAGGACCGGGAAATAGAGAGCGTCCACGCTGCGCAGCAGGTAGTCCGCGGTGGACAGCCGGAAGAGGGTGTCCCGCAGGCCAAGGGCGCGGGTCTCGGCGTCGGTACTGGCCCAGCCGAAGTAGAACAGGACAGCCGTGAAGAGGGAGAGCAGCGAGCCGGCGGTGCCGATGAACTCCAGCCAGTTCCGCGGCGGAGGCGCGGGCCGCGGCTCCGGTGGGGGATCGGGCACGGGAGCGGGGGGAGGCGGGGCGGGCGGTGCCGGATCCGGTGACGGCGGGTCGGGCACGGGCGGCGGTCTACGGCGGTTTCCTGCCCGGGTGCGGGCCAGTGCCGTACGCAGCCGGTGCAACCGGGCGGGGGCGGTCATGGGGACGACGAGGTGACGGCCGACGGGGAGACTCCGGGCGAGGTGCCGGGGGAACTCTCGGGCGGCGGGTCGGAGGAGTTCGTCGACTCGGGGTCCAGGATGGTGATGGCGTCCTTCAGAGTGGCCTCGTCGCCGTACACGATCTTGATGTCGACGGTCTGCGGATAGCTGTCGAGGGTCGGGGCCTCGGCGGTGAAGGAGAACCGGTCGCCCGACTGGGACCCGGGGACGAGTTCGAGTCCGCCCGTCGTCCGAGGCTTGCCTTCGACATAGAGCTCCGGAATGGAGATCAGGTCCTCGGAGCTGAAGGGGGCGCCGGTGACCTCGATGGTGATCCGCTCTCCCGCCTTCACCTCGCCGTTCCCGTCGGCGGCGGTGACCTTGGTGATCTGGAAGTCACACACGTCTGACCCGCCGCTGCCCGCCGAACTCCGCAACTGCACCTTGGTCGACGGGTGTTGCTGGTGGAACCGCAGGATGTCACCGAGGACGGTATGTGCCGCGAGGCCCTTGCAGGTGTCGAGTCGGCCCTCGGTCGCGGCGAAATACTCGGCCGCCTTGTCCCACTTGCCGTCGCTCTGGCCCTGGAGCGCGAGACAGGCGTGGGCCAGACCGCGGAGTACCTGCCACTGGGGTGCGTCCTTCTCCGTCTCCGCTTCGATGATCGCCAGGGTCTTCGAACACTCCCCGGGCTTCTCCCCGAGCTCGTCGTAGACGGACTCCGGATCCGGCGACTGCTCGGTGTTGGGCGAACGCGGTCCGGGCCTGAGCCAGGAGGGCGGATTCACCTGGCCAGGGCTCTTGCCCCCCGAATCGTTTCCGCCGGAATCGGTCGAGCCGCCGGAATCGTTTCCGCCGGACGCGTTGGACCCGCTCGACCCGGCGGAACCCCCGGACCCGCCGTCGGTGTCGTCGTCCGGCTGCCAAGTCGGCATCCCCCCGTCCGACCCCTCGGACCCGCCGCTTCCGCTCCCGCTTCCGCTCCCGCTGCCGTCCTGCCCGCCGTCCGAGGTGCCACCGGAGACAGTCGTCCCCCCGCTCCCCGAACCGTTCGAACTGTCCTCCCCGCCTCCACCGCAGGCCGCCGCCGTCCCGATGGCCAACGCCCCCACGATGCACAGCGCCGATATGCGCACGCCGAGCGAAACCCCCATGACGCCCCCCGATGCGGTCACCCCCGGGCTCGCCTCGCCGGGCCGGTGGCCGCGCGCGGTCCCCAGGGGGTTCCCTCATGATGGGACGGCCCAGCCCCACCCGGGAAGGCAATTCGCCCAAGATGCGAAAGCAGGGGCGAATCGATGCTCGGGAGGCGAGTCGGGGGCAAGTTCCGGGCCTGGGAGGCGAGTCGGTGGGCGAGGTCCGGGGCGGCGAGGCGATTCAAGGGCAGGCCTGGCTCGGGAGGCAAGCCAGGGGCAAGTCCTGGGCCCACGAGGCAAGTTGAGGGGCAGGCCTGGGCTCGCGAGGCACGTCAGGGGCGAGGCCCGGTCTCGGGAGGCCAGCCAGGGGCGAGGCCCAGGGTTGGGAGGCGGGTCGCGGGACGGAGACTGGGCCCAGGCGGCAAGCCGAGTGGCGGGGCCTGGGCCTAGGAGGCGAGTCAGGAGGCGGGCGCCTGGCTCAGGATGCGAAGTCCAGCAGCACCTTGCAGGACCGGCCCCGGTCGGCCGCGAGGGCGAAGGCCGAATCCGCCTCCCGCACCGGCATCACCGCACTCACCAGCCCGTCGAACGACGGCTCGGCGGCGAGTAGAGCCAGCGCGTCGTCGAACTCCGTGTCGAAGCGGAACGCGCCCCGCAGTTCGATCTCCCGGCTCACCACGAGGTTTCCGGCGAACGGACTCTGTCCTGGCGGCAGCATGCCGAGCTGCACGACAACCCCGCCGCGCCGCACGAGCCGCAGGCACGTGTCGAGGCCCGCGGCCACCCCGGACGCCTCGATCGCCGCGTCGACCTCGGACGGCCACCCGGCGTCATCCGGATCATCGGCCCGTACGACGGTGTCGGCGCCCGCGATTGCCGCGTACCGCAACGCTTCCGGCAGCAGGTCGGTGACCGTCACCCGGGCCGCCCCGGCCGACCTGGCCGCCGCGACCACCAGACAGCCGATGGGCCCGGCGCCGGTGACCAGGACGTGCCGCCCGGTCACGTCGCCCGCCCGCCGCAGCGCGTGCAGCGCGACGGACAGAGGCTCGGCGAGGGCCGCCCGGCGGAGGTCGAGGCCGGTCGGCAGCGGCCTCAACTGTTCGGCGGGGACGACCACTTGGGCCGCGAATCCGCCCTGTACGTGCGGGAAGCGGGCCGCGCTGCCGAGGTAGCGCGTGTCCCGGCAGACGTTCCGGCGATCATCCGCGCACTCCGGACACGCCCCGCACGGAGTGGCCGGGTGCACCGCAACAGCCGTACCAGCGGACGGACCTGAGGCTCCGTCACCGTAGGAGACGACCGTGCCGACCACCTCGTGTCCGAGCAGCATCGGTTCCTTGAGGCGGAAGTCGCCGACGCCGCCGTGGCGCCAGTAGTGGAGGTCGGAGCCGCAGACGCCGCCGTAG
The DNA here is from genome assembly GCF_058544905.1 of Streptomyces sp. JLBG701. Lineage (NCBI taxonomy): Bacteria > Bacillati > Actinomycetota > Actinomycetes > Kitasatosporales > Streptomycetaceae > Streptomyces > Streptomyces sp. JLBG701. The sequence goes on along the minus strand of NZ_CM178588.1, from coordinate 2,476,119 downwards.
CGGACGGCGACCAGAGCCTGGCCGGGGCCGGGCTCGGGGGACGGCAACTCCTCGACGCGCAGGTCACCCTGACCATGGATCACACAGCCCAGCACCACAACAGCCTCCCGGGAGTTCACAGCACGCTCGTCATGCCGCCGTCGACATACAGCACCTGCCCGCTGACGAAGTCCGCGGCGGGCGAGGCGAGGAAGAGCACCCCGCCGACCAGATCCTCCGTACGGCCCCAGCGGCCGGCCGGGGTGCGCCGTCGTACCCAGGCGCTGAACTCCGGGTCGTCGACGAGGGGTTGGGTCAGTTCGGTCTCGATGTAGCCGGGGCCCAGGCCGTTGACCTGGACGCCGGACGGACCCCAGTCCGCGCACATGCCCTTGGTGAGCATCTTCAGCGCGCCCTTGGTCGCCGCGTACGGGGCGATGCCGGGGCGGGCCACCTCGCTCTGCAGCGAGCAGATGTTGATGATCTTGCCGTGGCCGCGTTCCGTCATCTTGCGGGCCGCCTCCCGGCCGACCAGGAACGCGCTGGTCAGGTTGGTGTCCAGGATCCGGTGCCAGTCCGTGTCCGTGAACTCAAGGAGGGGGGCCCGCAGTTGCATGCCCGCGTTGTTGACCAGGATGTCGAGCGGGCCCACCCGCTCCTCGACATCCGCTATCCCGGCGGCCACCGAGGGGCCGTCGGTCACGTCGAACACCGCCGTGTGGACCTCACCGGGCAGCTCCGCGGCCGCCTTGGTGAGGCGTTCCGCGTCGCGCCCGTTGAGGACGACCGTGCAGCCGGCCTCCGCCAGGCCCCGGGCCAGCGCGAGGCCGATGCCCCGGCTGGACCCGGTGACCAGGGCGGTACGGCCGCCGATGTCGAAGAGGGGGTGAGCCGTCATCGTCGTACTCCCAATTCTTGTATCGCTAGATCACCAAGGACAGGAGGAGGACCAGTCCGCCGGCCACCACGGAGATGATCGTCTCCATGACCGACCAGGTCTTGAGGGTCTGGCCGACGTCCAGGCCGAAGTACTCCTTGACCAGCCAGAATCCGGCGTCGTTGACGTGGCTGAAGAAGAGCGAGCCGGCGCCGATGGCGAGGACGAGCAGGGCCGCGTGGGTTGTCGACATGTCGGCCGCCAGCGGAGCCACGAGCCCCGCCGCCGAGACCGTCGCCACCGTCGCCGAACCCGTGGCGAGGCGGATGGCCACCGCGATCAGCCAGGCCAGCAGCAGTGCCGGGATCGACCAGTCCTCGGAGATGTCCAGGATCATGGCGCCCACGCCGGTGTCGATCAGCGTCTGCTTGAAACCGCCGCCCGCGCCGACGATCAGGAGGATGCCGGCGATGGGCGCGAGGCCCTTCTCGACGAGCGGCGTGAGGCGCTCCTTGCCGAACCCGGCGGGCCGCAGCAGCGTGAAGATGCCGACGATCACCGAGGCGAGCAGGGCGATCAGCGGGGAGCCGATGACGTCGAAGACGCGCTGCACGGTGTGCGTCGGATCGTCGACGACGATGTCGACCAGCGCCTTGGAGAGCATCAGGACGACCGGGAGCAGGATGGTGGCCAGCGTGGCGCCGAAGCCGGGGCGCTTCTCCAGGTCCTCCGAGGCGCGCTGCGGAATCATGCGGTCGGGAGTCGGTACGTCCACCCAGCGGGCCGCGTACCGCGAGAACAGCGGACCGGCGATGATCACTGTCGGGATCGCGACCAGCACGCCGAGCGCAAGGGTTACACCGAGGTTGGCCTTCACCGCGTCGATCGCGACCAGCGGGCCGGGGTGCGGCGGGACCAGGCCGTGCATCACGGACAGGCCCGCGAGGGCCGGGATGCCGATGCGCATCAGGGAGTAGTTGCCGCGCTTGGCGACCATCAGCACGACCGGGATCAGCAGCACGACGCCGACCTCGAAGAACAGCGGCAGACCGATCACCGAGGCGATCAGCACCATCGCCCACGGCATCGAACGGCCGCCCGCCTTCGCGAGGATCGTGTCGACTATCTGGTCGGCGCCGCCGGAGTCCGCGAGCATCTTGCCGAGGATCGCGCCGAGGGCGATCAGGACGCCGACGCCGGCGACCGTGGTGCCCAGGCCGGTGGTGAAACTGGAGATGGCCTTGTCGAGCGGCGCTCCGGCGAACGCGCCGAGCGCGAGTGAACCGATGGTCAGCGCCAGGAAGGCGTGGAGCTTGAACTTCGTGATGAGCAGCACGATGACGGCGATGCCCGCCAGTACCGCGATGCCCAGTTGAGCGTGGCCCGCCGAGGTGATCGGTTCGACGGGGTCCGCTGCCAGCATCTCGACGCTGAGTCTGGTCAAGGGGGTTCCCTTACAGGTGAACGGGGATGGGGAGGGTGTTACTGGAGATCGGCGAGCGCCTTCGCGGCCCGGCCGGTGATCTCCTCGGGGCTGCCGGAGACGTCCACCACGACCCCCGCCTCGTCCTCCTGCAGCGGCTGGAGGGTGGCGAACTGGGAGTCGAGCAGCGCGGTCGGCATGAAGTGCCCCTGGCGGTGCGACATCCGGTCCTCGATGAGGGCGCGGTCGCCCGCGAGGTGCAGGAAGACGAGCCCGGGAGCGGCGGCCCGCAGCCGGTCGCGGTACGACCGCTTCAGCGCCGAGCAGCTGACCACCCCGCCGAGCCCCGCCCGCCCGTGCGCCCAGTCGCCGATGGCGTCCAGCCACGGCCACCGGTCCTCGTCGGTGAGCGGGGTGCCGGCCGTCATCTTGTCGATGTTGGCCTGCGGGTGGAAGTCGTCGCCCTCGGCGTAGGGAACGCCGAGCCGCGCCGCGAGCAGGGGACCGATGGTGGTCTTGCCGGTGCCTGCGACGCCCATGACCACGACGACGTGGGGGGTGTTCATCACTACCTCGCTGTCTTCAACGACACGTCTTCGTCGACACCTTCTTGTTCCGTCGACACCTCGCGTCGACGTCACTGAAACTCATTAGGTACGACGAATTCAAGAGTCTGTGACAAATAAGTCTGACTTTTTGTCCCCGTGACGCGCCCCGTACTCTGAGTGCATGACCACTCCGGGCCGAGGTCTGCACGGCCAAGTACTGGAAACCCTCGGCCCCGCCATCACCGCGGGCGAGTACCCGCCGGGCAGCGTCCTGCGGACGGACGAGCTCGCCCAGGAGTTCGAGGTGTCTCGCTCCGTGATGCGCGAGGCGGTCCGCGTGCTCGAATCCATGCGCCTGGTCGAGTCCCGCCGCCGCGTCGGCGTCACGGTCCGCCCCGAGGCGGAGTGGAACGTCTACGACCCACAGGTCATCCGCTGGCGTCTGGCCGGCGCCGACCGCCCCCGCCAGCTGCGCTCCCTGACCGTGCTCCGCTCGGCTATCGAGCCGGTCGCCGCGGGCCTCGCCGCCAAGTACGCCACCGCCGCCCAGTGCGCGGAGCTCACCGAGTGCGCACTGGGCATGGTGGCCAACTCGCGCGGCCATCAGCTGGAGGGGTACCTCGTCCACGACGTGGCGTTCCACCGGGTGATCCTCAACGCCTCCGGCAACGAGATGTTCGCCCGCCTCGGCGACGTCGTCGCCGAGGTCCTCGCCGGCCGCACCCATCACGAGGTCATGTTCGAGGACCCCGACCCCGCCGCCGTCACCCTGCACGTCCAGGTCGCGGAGGCGGTCCGCGGCGGCGACGCGGCCCGCGCGGAACAGCTGACCCGGGAGATCGCCGAGGGCGCCCTCCAGGAACTGGACATCCTCGCGCCGTAGTTGCGGCTAGCTCGTGAGGACGACGAGTTGCTGGGTCGCTCGGGTCATCGCGACATAGCGGTCGACCGCTCCCTCGATGCCTTCGCCGAACTCCTCCGGGTTGATCAGGACGACCAGGTCGAACTCAAGTCCCTTCGACAGTTCGGGAGTCAGCGACCGGACGCGGGGTGACGTCGGCCGGAAAGCCGGATCGCCGATCACGCACGCGATCCCGTCGGCCTGCTCGGCGAGCCACGTGTCGAGGACCGAGTCCAGTTCCGAAACGCGGCCGTGGATGACGGGAACACCGCTGCTGCGGATGGAGGTCGGCACATTCGCGTCCGGGAGGACGGCCCGGATGACCGGCTCGGCCTCCGTCATCACCTCTTCCGGCGTGCGGTAGTTGACGCTCAGGGAGGCCACCTCGATCCGGTCCTGGTCCAACCCGATCCGCTCCAGCCGCTCCAGCCACGACTCCGTGAAACCGTGCCGGGCCTGCGCGCGGTCCCCGACGATGGTGAAGCTCCGGGACGGGCAGCGCAGCAGCAGCATCTGCCACTCCGCGTCGGTCAGTTCCTGCGCCTCGTCCACGACGACGTGCGCGAACGGACCGGCGAGCAAGTCCGGCTCCACGGTGGGCAGTTCGGACTCGTCGACCAGGCTGACCTTGGCGTCCTCGCCGCGCAACATCGTCACCAGGCCCTCGCCGTCGTCACCGTCGGCGCCGGAGGCGGCCGCGGCGTCGATCAGGTTGCCGACGACCTGCGCCATGCTCTCGCGCTGGGCGGCGAGGATCGCCTCGTGCCGGCGCTTGCGCAGGGACGCCTCCGGGTCGCCGAGCCGCTGTCGTGCCGCGTCCAGGAGCGGCAGATCGGACACCGTCCAGGCCTGCGGGGCGTCCTTGCGCTGCAACTTCCGTACGTCGTCGGGGCCGAGCCAGGGCGCGCACATCCGCAGGTAGGCGGGCACCGACCACAGGTCTGAGACGAGATCGGCGGCTTCGAGCAGCGGCCACGCGCGGTCGAGGGTCCCGGTCAGCTCCTCGTCGTGCAGCAGCGCCCTGCGGAACTGGTCGGGCGGGACGTCGTCGTCGTGCCGGTCCAGCAGGATCGTGACCAGTTCCTCCCAGATCAGATCGCGTGCCTCGTTGTGCGCAGTGCCCGATCCAGCCGCTTCGAAGGCCTCGGCCCAGTCGGCGGCGCTCAGCCGGACGTCGGACCAGGGCGTCGAGACCGTCATCGCCTGGGTGGGCGGCTCCTCGTAGAACCTGACGGCCTTCTCGATCGCCTTCACCATGTCCGCGGACGACTTGAGACGGGCCACGTCCGGGTCGGCCTCGACCGGCGCTCCGGCTCCCTCGGTGACGAGGTCCCGCAGGGTGCAGGTCTGTACGCCCTCCTCGCCGAGGCTGGGGAGGACGTCGGCGACGTAGGCCAGGTAGGGCCGGCTCGGACCGACGAACAGGACGCCGCCACGGCGGTGACCGAGGCGCGGGTCGGAGTAGAGGAGGTAGGCCGAGCGGTGCAGGGCGACGACCGTCTTGCCGGTGCCCGGGCCGCCGTCGACGACGAGGGCGCCGCGGGATCCCGCCCGGACGATGGCGTCCTGGTCGGCCTGGATGGTGGCGAGCACGTCCCGCATCCGGGCCGACCGGTTGGTGCCCAGGCTGGCGATGAAGGCGGACTGGTCGTCGAGCGCGGCGCGCCCCTGAAGCCCGTCGGCGGTGAACACCTCGTCCCAGTAGTCGCTGATCCGGCCCCTGGTCCAGCGGTACCGGCGGCGGCTGGCCAGCCCCATCGGGTTGCCGTGGGTCGCCGCGAAGAAGGGCTCGGCCGCGGGGGAGCGCCAGTCGTACAGCAGTCGGCGCCCCGCGCTGTCGGTCAGGCCGAGCCGGCCGATGTACACGGGCTCGGGGCTGTCCGCAGGGACGATGTGCCCGAGGCACAGGTCGAGCCCGAAGCGGCGCAGGGCGCGCAGCCGGCCGGTCAGCCGGTGGATCTCCGCGTCCCGCTCCATCGCCTCCCGGCCGATGCCGCCGGGCGCCCTGCGCTCGGCGTCGAGCCGGTCGGACAGTTCGGCGATCGCCTGCTCCAGGCTCTTCTCGATGGCGGCGAAGTGCCGCTCGTCGTCGGCGATCAGCAGCGGGTCGGCCTTGGGGGAGAGGTGGTCGGGAAGGTCGAACGCACTGGTGGTCAAGGGCACTTCGGGAATCTCCGTTTCCGCAGGTACTGGCCTCGGCCAGAGATTCTGCGGGACACCGGGGGCCTTGCCGCAAGCCCCCCGGTGCGCTATACATTGAAAGTGGCAAGAGGTGGGTATCCCCTCTTGCCTTTCGTTTTTCAGGCCAGGAACTCCCCGTCGACGTACACCCACGCCCCGTCGACCCGCTCGAACCGGCTCCGCTCATGGAGCGTGCCACCCCGGTACGACGCCCTGAAGGTCACCGTCCCCGTGGAGTGGAACGCCGAACCCTCACCCGTGTCGAGGATCTCCAGGCCGGTCCACTTCATCGCCGGATCGAGGTCGACGCTCGCCGGCCGCGTTCGCGGATGCCACGTGCGCAGCAGATACCCCTCGTCCCGCTTCACGAAAGCGCTGTAGCGCGAGCGCATCAGCGCCTCGGCGGTCGGTGCCGTCGCCGCACCCCCATGAAACCGGCCACAGCACTTCTCGTACGTCTCCGCAAGACCGCAAGGGCAGGAGGGGGTGCGCGCGGGAGCGGAAGGGCGCTGGCGCCGGTGAGCCGTGTTGCGTCGGGACATGCCCCTATTCTGCGGCAACGCGGGCTGTGAAGAAGCTGTGGATCACCTGTCCCGACATGCGCACACCGTGTGCGAATCGTGTTCTGTGCCGTTCATCGAAACTCCCTCAGGGCTGGCTCGAACACGCCTTGCACCCGCAACCGGTAACTCCCCAGGGTTGAAGAAGCACTTGAGCATCAGGAGTCACAAGCGAGCCGCTTGCCCGGACGGCAGTCCGTCCGGGAACTGACGGGGGAAAGCTGATGCGGTGCCCGTGGACCGGCCGCTTGACCACGCGCCGGGGGCCTCCGCGCGCGCCGGAACAGACGTCACCCTCTGCCACCTCTTGGTGCCTTTCACCCGGTGCCATGAGACAGGGATAGGAGGGGGAATGCCGACGAATGCAGTGAGCGCCGCCAAGCCGACGTATCCCGGCGTCTACGTCGAAGAGCTTCCCAGCAGCACCCGCACGGTCTCCGCCGTGACCACCTCGGTGACCGCCTTCGTCGGGCACACAAGGCGCGGCCCGCTGAACGAACCGGTGCGTGTCACCGGCTTCACCGAGTTCGAGCGCCGCTTCGGCGGGCTCAGCTCGCAGAGCGCCGTCGCGTACGCGGTGCACCAGTTCTTCGCGGGTGGCGGCAGCGTCGCCGTGATCGTCCGGGTCGCGAAGGCGGGCAGCGGCAAGGCCGCATGCGTCGTCCTGGAGTCCACCGAGGGCCACAGCGAGAGCCGAGTCCTCGAAGTCCACGCCAAGGAACCCGGCGTATGGGGCAACGGCCTGCGGGTCGCCGTCGACTACGACACGCCCCACCCCGAAGAGACCTTCAACCTGCGTGTCTACGACGCCAAGGGCGACGCCCGCGAAAGCTTCACCGGCCTGTCCATGGACGCCGGGCACGGCCGGTACGCGCCGACCGTCGTCAACGCCGGCTCGCGCCTCATCCGCGTCGAGGCCGTCGGCGAGGGCCGGCCCGACCCGTCGGGCACCGTATCCAAGCCCTTCGGCAACGAACTCCCGGACCTCGCCGTCGACTTGACGGTGAAGATCGGTGACGTGGAGCGCGAGTTCAAGCTCTACGACCCCGACTGCGACGGCGAAGCACCGTGCAGCGTGGCCGAGTTGGCGCTCCTTCTCGAACGCAAGCTGCGGGCGCTGCCCGACGCGCCGGGCAAGCACGCCTTCGCGGGCGTCGAAGTCACCTCCTTCGGGCGGCGGTTGCAGGTCGTCGCCGGGTCCACCGACCCCGAGGACGTCGTCCGCTTCCTCGGCGAGTGCGCCAACGACCTCGGCCTTGAGGCCTCCGTCAACCCGCCCGTGTTCCCGCTGGAGGGCGGCGAGGACGGCGAGGCGCCCGGACCGCGCGACCTCATCGGCTCCGAGGCCGAGAAGACCGGCATCCAGGCCCTGCGCGGCGTCGCCGACGTCAACCTGCTGTCCCTGCCCGAGCTCGCGGCGTACGAGAAGACCGAGGACATGCTCACGGTCGTCTCGGCGGCCGGGCGCCTGTGCGAGGAGCGGCGGATCTTCCTGCTCGTCGACGCGCCCGGCACCTGGGTGAGCGTCGACACGGCACGCGCCGGGCTCGCCGCCTTCGACGCCGTACGCGGCAACCACGCGGGCCTCTACTTCCCGCACATCCAGCTCACCGACCCGCTCACCGGACGGCTGCGCGCCTTCCCGCCCTCCGGAGCCGTCGCGGGCGTCATCGCGCGCACCGACTCCGAGCGCGGGGTGTGGAAGGCGCCGGCGGGCACCGAGGCACGGCTCGCGGGCGTGCACTCCCTCACCGTCGATCTGACGGACCGGGAGACCGGGCTGCTGAACCCGCTCGGCGTCAACTGCCTGCGGACGTTCCCGGCGACGGGCCCGCTCGTGTGGGGCGCGCGCACGCTCGAAGGCTCCGACGCCCTCGAGAGCGAGTGGAAGTACGTGCCCGTGCGACGGCTCGCACTGCACGTGGAGGAGAGCCTCCAACGCGGCCTGCAGTGGGTCGTGTTCGAGCCCAACGACGAGAGCCTCTGGCAGCAGATCAGGCTCAACGCCTCCTCCTACCTGCACACACTCTTCCGCCAGGGCGCCTTCAAGGGCAGTACGCCGCGCGAGGCGTACTTCGTCAAGTGCGACCACGAGACCACCACCGCCGAGGACGTCGCGAACGGCGTCGTCAACGTCCTGGTGGGCATCGCGCCGGTCCGGCCGGCCGAGTTCGTGATCGTCAGGATCCAGCAGACGTCCGGGCAGTTCGAGCTCTAAGGAATCCCGAGGACATTTCGATGGCAGAGTTCACGGTCAACGCCCATCGGTTCGACCCGTACAAGAACTTCAAGTTCCTGGTCCTCTGGGACGGTCGTACGGTCGCCGGCATCAGCAAGATCAGTCCCCTGAAGCGGACCACGGAGGTCGTCAAGCACCGCAACGGCGGCGACCCCTCCTCCCCGCGCAAGTCGCCGGGGCGCTCCGAGTTCGAGGGCATCACCCTGGAGCGCGGGGTCACCCACGACCCCGAGTTCGACCGCTGGGCCAACAAGGTCTGGCAGGTCGGCGCGGGCCTCGGCTCGGAGGTGTCCCTCGCGGACTTCCGCAAGGACATCGTCATCCAGGTCCTCAACGAGGCCGGCCAGGTCGCCGTCTCGCACAAGCTGTACCGGACCTGGCCCAGCGAGTACCAGGTGCTCGGCGAGCTCGACGCCAACGCCAACGCGGTGGCCATCCAGTCACTCAAGTTGGAGTGCGAGGGCTGGGAGCGGGACTACGAGGTGCCCGAGCCGGAGGAGCCGTCGTTCCTCAACCCGGCCTGAAACAGGGGGAGTTGGGGTCATGGCAAGCACGGGGGCGGCTGAGCTGCTGGCCACCTGGGAGGCGGGGCTCGTCGAGGCGTCCGCCGGGCGGGCGCTGCTGCTGCACCGGGCCGCCCGCCCGGACGTCGGCACCGGCGAACTGCCCGCGCTGCCGGTGGGCGAGCGCGAGACGGACCTGTTCACGCTGCGCCGGGCTCTGTTCGGCGAGTGGATGCAGGTGCGTCTGGAGTGCGTGGCGTGCGGCGAGGACATGGAGTTCGACCTGGACGCCGGGGAGTTCGCCGGGAGCCTCGGGCCCGCCTCGGAAGCGGTGCGGGTCGCGGAGGGCGGCTGGGACGTCGAGTTCCGGCTGCCCGGCGTCGCCGACCTGACGGCGGCGGCCCGGGCCGCGGACCCGCGCGGGGCGCTGCTCGTGCGGTGCCTCGTCTCGGCCTCGCACGACGGGAGGGCCGTGACCGCCGCCGACCTGCCGCTGCCGGTGCAGCGGCGGATCGCCGAGGCGGTCGAGGCGGCCGACCCGGGCGCCGACGTGACGCTCAACGTGGCCTGCCCCGACTGCGGGCAGGCCACCCGGGCCGAACTCGACATCGCCTCCTACCTGTGGACCGAACTGGACGCCTGGGCACGGGACGTGCTGCTCGACGTCCACCTGCTCGCCACCGCCTACGGGTGGAGCGAGCCGGAGATCCTGGCGCTCAGCCCGCTGCGGCGCCGCTACTACCTGGAGCTGTGTGCGGATGTCTGACCCAAGAGAGGAAGCGGAGGCCTCGGCGGCCCCCGACTTCCTCGACCGGCTGATCGCCCGGCACGCCGCCCCGGCCGCCGTGCCACGCCCGGGCGTGGTGCGGGTACGGCCCCGGCTGCCCGGCCCCTTCGAACGGGTCGAGGCGGTACGGGCCGGAGCGCCGGAACCGGACGGGGCAGGCCCGCTGTGGCCCGCCTCGACGCCGTCGGCCCTGGTGCAGCGGGACGCACCACGGCCGGCGGCGGCAGCCGAGGCCCGGCTGCGCACGGAACGGGAACGGACCGTCGTACACACCGAACGGACGCCCGCCGAGCCGGAGTTGCGGCCCGCCCCGCCCACCGGACCTCAGACACCGCTGCTGCGTCCCGTCGCTCAACTCGCGCCCGGGCCACGGCCCGCGCCCGACACCGCGCAGCGCACCGCGCGGGGCCGGGCCGACCGGGACCCGTCGCAGCCAGCGGCGTTCGCGCCCACCCCCTCGGGCACGGACGCCGTTCCCGCCGCCGTGTCCGCCGCCCTGCGCCCCAGCGCGGCGGACACGGCGGCAGCCCGCGACGCCGTACGACAGGCCGCGGCCCGGCGATCGGGGCGCGCACCCGAGCAGGTGGTCCAGGTGCAGATCGGTCGGCTCGAAGTCACGGCGTCGTCGCCGGCCGGCGGTGGCGGCGCGGGCAGGCGTACGGAGGCGGCGGGGCGGGCCGGGGCGACGGTGAGCCTGGCGGAGTACCTGACGCGGGGGCGCGAGTGAGCCGTAGCGGTCGTAGCAGTCGCTTCCGGGACAGCAGGGGCAGTGACAGCAGGGATATCCGGGAAACCAGAGGAGCCGAGGAACCGACGCCATGAGCAACGCACTTGCCATCGCCCACGTGACCCAGGCCCTCGCCCTGCTGATCGAGAACAACCTGGGGCCGGAGATCGACATGGCGGTCAAGGTCGAGCCGCGCAAGCCGCCGGCCGAGCCGCAGGCCGAGCCCACCATCTCCGTGTTCCTCTACCAGGTCACGCCCAACACCTCCCAGCGCAACAACGACTTGGCCACCAGGGCCTCCGACGGCACCCTGCTGAAGCGGCCCGCCGCCGCGCTGGACCTGCACTTCCTGATCAGCGCGTACGGCGAGGAGACCGAACTGGTCGGGCAGCGGCTGATCGGTTCCGTGGTGCGGACACTGCACGAGATACCCGTCCTGCCGAAGGACGTCATCGAACTCGCCGGTGAGCGGCCCTACTTGGCGGGCAGTGATCTCGCCGAGTCGGCGCAGCGCGTGCGGTTCGTGCCGACGGTGATGGACATCGACGAGACGTCGAAGCTCTGGGGGATGCTCTACCAGACGCCGTACTCGCTGTCGGTGGTCTACCAGGCCGCCCTCGTCTTCATCGAGGGCCGCGAGACACCGGTGCCGGCGAAGCCGGTGGAGCGGCCGGATGTGCGGGTGGTGCCGTTCCCTCCGGGGGTGGAGCCGGTGACTGACGTGCCGTCAAGTGGGGTCCCCTCCAGGGATGTTGTGAAGGCAGATGCCCCGGAATCTCGTCCGGTAGCCGTCAAGAAGGCCACGAAGGCTCCAGCGAAGGCCCCTTCGAAGGCCGCCGCGAAAGCACCGGCGCGGACCCGTAAGAGCACGCCCCGCCCGGCACGCGGCGAAGGCACGGAGAACTGAGACGACATGGGGACGTACGAGACGAACGGAACGGACGCGCGGGGCGGGCACTCGACGCTGACCGCGGAGATCCGGCGTGTCCTCTCTCGTATCGACGCGCACGCCGCACGCGTCGACGAGGAAGGGGTACCCGAGACCGACCGCACCCCTGCCCTCGCCGGTCCCGGAACCGCGCCCCTCGACGCCCTCGTCGCCTGCTTCGGTCTCACCCCCTTCGAGCGAGACCTCGTACTCCTCACCGCCGCCCACGAGTTGGAGCCCACGGCCGCATCCCGTTGCGCCGCCGCCTGCGGTGACCGGGAACGGGCGTACCCCACCTTCTCGCTCGCGCTCGCCGCACTGGCCGAACCGCACTGGAGCGCGCTCACCCCGGTCGCGCCCCTGCGGCGCTGGCGGATCGTCGAACTGGACGACGAGTCACGGCTGACCACCTCACGGCTCCGCCTCGACGAACGCATCCTGCACTTCCTGCTCGGCTCGCCCTACCTGGACGCCCGGCTGCACGGCCAGTTGCGCCGCACCTCGGCGCCGGACGGGCTGCCGCCGTCGTACGACCTGGCCGCGAGCCGGGTCGCGGCGGGCTGGACGGGGAGGGGCGTGAGCGCCGACGCGCCGCTGCTCGTCGAGGTGACCGGCGGCGATCTGCGCAGCCGGGCCGATGTCGCCGCCGCTGCGGCCGCCCGCTCGGGGCTCGGGCTGTACTCGATGAGCGCCGAGGACATCCCTTCCGACGCCGTCGAACGGGACCGGCTCGCCCGGCTGTGGCAGCGCGAGGCGATCCTGCTGCCCGCCGCGCTCCTCGTCGACGTGGGCGAACTGGACCGCGATCAGCGGGCGGCGACCGAGGCGTTCCTGGCGGGGGCCGCCGTACCGGTCGTGGTGTCGAGCGAGGACCCGTTGCGTTCGGACCGGCCGCACGGCGCGCGGGTGGCGGTGCCTCGGCTGGACGAGGAGGAGCAACTCGCCCTCTGGAGCGAGGCGTTCGATGACGTGGCCGACCTCGACGAGGGTGAACTCCGGTCACTGGTCGCCCAGTTCCAGCTGCCGCCGCACGTCGTACGGTCCGCGGCCGCCTCGGTACGGCGTGATCTGCCCGGTGAGGACGAGCTCGACGTCGCCGAACTCGCCTGGCGGGCCGGGCTCGACGAGGCCCGGATGGGCATGGACGAGCTGGGGCGACGTATCGAACCGCAGGCCGGCTGGGACGACCTGGTGCTGCACGAACGGCAGACGAGCGTGCTGCGCGAGATCGTCGCGCATGTGCGGCAGCGGCCGACCGTCCACCAGGAGTGGGGATTCGCGGCCACCCTGCGCCGCGGCCTCGGCGTCACCGCGCTGTTCGCCGGCGGCTCCGGCACGGGCAAGACCCTCGCCGCCGAGGTCATGGCGAAGGAGCTGGGCCTCGACCTGTTCATCGTCGATCTCTCCCAGGTCGTCAGCAAGTACATCGGCGAGACCGAGAAGAACCTCCGCCGGGTCTTCGACGCCGCCGAACGAGGCGGCGCCCTCCTGCTGTTCGACGAGGCCGACGCCCTCTTCGGCAAGCGCAGCGAGGTCAAGGACAGCCACGACCGGTACGCCAACCTCGAAGTCAGCTATCTGCTGATGCGGATGGAGGCCTACCGCGGCCTCGCCATCCTCACCACCAACATGAAGAAGGCCCTGGACACCGCCTTCCTGCGGCGCATCCGTTTCCTCGTCGACTTCCCCTTCCCGGCCGAGAACGAACGCGCCGAGATCTGGCGCCGGGTGCTGCCGCCGCAGGCCCCGGTCAAGGACATCGACTGCGAACTCCTCGCCCAACTCACCGTCGCGGGCGGCTCGATCCGCAACATCGCCCTGTCCGGCGCTTTCCTCGCCGCCGAGGAGGGCGACCGTCTCCAGATGCGGCACATGCTCGCGGCGGCCCGCACCGAGTACCTGAAGCTGGAGCGCTCCCTGACGCCTACGGAGGTGCGGGGATGGGTGTGAAGACGACAGGGCCGGGAGATGACAGGGAACCGACGGCGATCCGCGTGGAGATCGGCGAACTCGCCCTGCACGGCTTCCGCGTGGACCCCGACCGGGTCTCGGCCGCCTTCGAGAGCGAGCTGACCCGGCTGGTGCGGGAACACGGCGTACCCGTCGCGGCGGACGGTCCGGTGACCATGGACGCGCTCTCCGGCCTTCCGCCCCTGCCCGCGGGCCTGTCCGCCCGTCGCCTCGGCCAGGAACTTGCGCGTGCCGTGCACGAGGGGCTCAGCGGCCATGGGGAGGTGACACGGTGAGCAACTCCCATACGCAGGACGCCAGTTCCGAGCAGGCGGCCGAACAGCGCCGCCGTAAGCGCAAGGAACGCGCCGCCAAGTCCCGTACGCCCGAACCGAAGGACATCGTCAGCGGCGCCGGACAGCCTCTCGACCCCGGAGTACGACGGGAGTTGGAGGAACAGCTCGGGCACGACCTCGGACGCGTACGACTGCACACCGGCCGGGACGCCGGGCAGCTGACCGAACTGCTCGGCGCGGACGCCGTCGCGGTCGGCCAGGACATCTTCTTCGGTGAGGGCACCTTCCGCCCGGGCACGGACGAGGGCCGCCGGCTGCTCGCCCACGAACTCCTGCACACCGTTCAGAACCCGCACGGCCTCGGCACCCTGCGCGCCGGCCGCGACCTGGGCGCGGTGAGCCTGCCGCAGCAGGCCATCGAGCGGGAGGCGGAGTCGGCGGCCCAGGACCTCGTACGTCCGGAGGCGGCCCGTACGCAGGAGTCCGCCCCGGAGGTCGAGGAGGGGCAGGCCACGCCCGGCTGGCTGCGGTACGCCACCGTGGACGCCGACCGCAACCGGGCGGAGGCGATCGACCCGGCCACCCTCGTCGACCGGCTGACGAACTCGGTCGTCCGCTCCCTGCGAGGCGACCCGGAAGACCTCTCGCAGCGCACCCGCAAACAACTCGCCAAGCTGCCCGTCGAGTTGCTCGACGGTGTCCTCGTCCGGCTGGAGGGCAGGCTGCTCGGTTCGGAACACGACCGGGTGCTCGACCTCGTGGACGAGATCGAGGCGTACGACGACTACGCCGAGGACGGTCTGGAGCGGGAGTCGCATGAGGCCCCGCAGATCGAGCCGGACACCGCCGGGGAGGTGCGGACCGAGCGCGAGAACGAACTGCGGGACGCGGAGCGGCGCAAGACGGAGGAGCAGCGGCCGGGGCTCGCGCCGGGGCCGGAGAAGGAGCAGGCCGACGAGGAGGGTGCGGTCGGCAGCACTCCGCAGAACGGTGGTTCGCCGGAGCACGGGAGCACGCCGCAGGGTGGGGGTGCGCCGCGCGGAACGGAAGCGTCCGCGAGCCAGGGTTCCGGCTCCGCCGCCCCCGCAGCGCAGAAGGAGCAGTCCTCGTCGCCCTCGTCGTCCTCCTCCGGGGGGAAGACGGAGGGTGGACAGCAGGAGGGCGGGAAGTCCCAGGACTCCGCGGCCGGCAAGGAGAAGGAGAAGGCCGGCAAGGAGGCCACCGAGCAGGAGGAGACGCCCGCCGCGAGCAAGGAGGAGTCCGCGGCGAAGAACCGGCCCGGCGCGGCCGAGGCGATGGTCGCGGGGCGGCAGTTGAAGCCGCAGGACAAGCGAGGGCAGGAGCAGCCCAAGGGCTCGCCGACCATGTCCGGCAAGGACACCCAGCAGCCCGGCAGGTTCAGCACGCTCGAAGGCAAGCGCAACCAGGACGTCGAGGGCCTGGAGGAGGAGACCGAGGAGGACCCGTTCGGCTCCGGCAGCGAGTCGGAGGTCGAGGTCGGCGGCGAGGAGCCGAGCGCCTGGGACATCAAGCTCCAGCCCGAGGACTTCCTGCCGAGCCAGGACCCGGACGTGTCCGGTGTCTCGACCGCGGACGAGCTGGATCCGTCCTCGTCCACCACCCCGGCCGTCCCGTCCTTCCCCGCTCCGCCGCCGACCAGGGCCGACGAGGTGCGGGCACAGCGGGAGGCGGAGGACGCCGAGGACGAGGCGGTGGAGACCGAGCCCGAGGAGGAGGCCTCTCCCGCCGAGACGGAGTCGTCGGTACCGGAGACCGAGGGTGGGCCGGATGGCGGCGGCGGGTTCGGCGGACTCGCACTGGAGCAGGCGGCGGCGCCGCCCGCGCCGAGCAGCACGGCGTCCCGGGACCCGAAGTCCGGTGACGACCCGAAGTTGGGTGCGGTCGCGGCGCAGACGACGGTGCAGGAGGCACCGGGCAGGACGGACGGGAAGTCCGAGGGCGGCGGCGAGGCCAAGGAGGCGGCCGCCAAGGAGGAGAAGGGCACCGCCGCGGGCGGCGACCAGGCCTCGGCGGCGCCGGAGAAGGAGTCGCAGCAGGCGGCGGGGGGTGCGGGGTCGGCGGCTTCCGGTACCGGGAGCGCGGGGACCGCGCAGGATACTGACGGGGTCGGGGCAAGCACGGGTGGAGCAGGTGGTGCGGGTGCTCCGGGCGGGGCGGCCGGAGGGTCTCCTTCCGCTTCAGCTGAAACCGTCGTAGCCGCAGGGGCAGGGGCAGGGGCAGGTGTCACGGGTTCACCCGCTGCGGCCACGGACACGGCCACGGCCACGGCAGGCGGCGGGTCGCAGGAAACGGCGCCTGGACCCAGCGCTGCCGCACAGGCTCCGGCGGCTCGTACGGAGGCTCCGGCCGCGTCGCCCAAGTCCGCGCCCACCACTCAGGAGCCTGCTTCCGCGCCCGCATCAGCTCCGAAGTCCGCTCCGGAGGGGAAGGGCGTGCCGGAGACGGCGCCGGCGCCCAAGTCGGCGGCAGGGTCCGGCGGATCGTCGGGCGGTGGCGGTGGCGGTGGCGGTGGCGGCGGGACGGCAGCCCCAGCGCGCGGGAAGGGCAAGAAGGACTCCGCACCGGCACCGAACCTGTCGGGCGTAGCGCCGGAGGCCGGCCTGGCCACCGCCTCGAAGCTCAAGCCGCACAAGGCACTTGAGGCCATGAGCGGTGTGGGCGGCGCCGTGGACCGTTCGGTCGGCGACGAACACAAGACGCTGGCCTCCGCACCACCGGCGATGGCCCGTCCGGCGGGCGCACCGCAGACCCTCGACGGCAAACCGACGTCGGACGCCCCGGCCCAGTACTCGCAGGACCCGGCCCAGCAGGCCAACGAGCCGGACCAGGAGAACGCCGAGGTCACCGGCGCGAAGGAGCCCGAGGGGCAGATCGAGGCGGAGCAGGCCGAGGAGCCGAGCGGCTGGGACACCTTCAAGATGGCCCTGGGCTTCGGCATCGGCAAGGTGGCGAGCTGGCTGGGCTTCGAGGTGGACGCCCAGGAGTTGGCCGCGAAGTTCGCCGGGCTGCCCACGAAGGACGAGGCGCTCAAGCAGGCTCAGGCGGGCAACGCGCCGGGCGTCGAGTTGCAGGGTGGTGCCGAGCAGGCGTCCGGCGAACAGGGCGGCCATGTCGACGCCAAGGGTCAGGAGACCATCGGGACGGCCCAGGACGACGCCGGCCGTGGGATGGGCGAGGACCAGGTCTATCCCAACGCCCCCAAGGAGCAGTTGACCGCGAAGGTGCCGGGGCAGGGAGGCGGCGGGGAGGGAGTCGGCGCCGAGGGCAGGGGCGCGACCGGTGCCGTACCGCCGGAGGCCGCCTCCGAGGTGGCGGAGCACGAGCGGGGCCCGCAGTTCCAGGCCGCGTTCGGCGAGGGCCAGAAGGGCATGTCGCAGGGGCGTCAGGCCAAGGACCGCGACTTCCGCGACTCGCAGGCCAAGCACAAGCAGCAGATCGACGCCGAGATCGCGACCAACACCGATACGCAGGCGGGCGAGCGCGAGAAGGCGATGTCCGACGTCACCGCCCAGCGCGACGACTGGCGTACGGAGCAGGACAAGGAGCTCAAGAGCCTCGGCGACAAGAAGACCGACCGGCAGGAGAAGGTCCGCCAGGACGTCAAGACCGAGGAGGAGAACACCGACACCAAGGTCGAGACGGAGAAGCAGGGCAGCGACAAGAAGGTCAAGGAAGAGAGCGACAAGGCCGAGAAGGACGCGGAGAAGCAAAGGGACGGCGCCACACAGGAGTCGGGCAACTGGATCACGAAGGCCTTCGACTGGATCAAACAGAAGGTCATCGAGATCAAGAACGCGATCGTCAAGGTCATCCGGGACGCGCGTGACGCGGTCGTCACCTTCATCCGGAACTTCAAGAAGACGGTCGAGGACTGGATCAACACCGCCCGCAAGAACATCATCGACGCCATCAAGCGGCTGATCACGGATCTGATCGAGTTCGCGAAGTCGATGGTGCGGGCGATCATCGACCTGGCCAAGCGCATCCGGAACCTGATCACTTCGCTGATCGACGCGGCGATAGCTCTGGTCAACAAGCTCGCCACCATGCTGAAGCAGATCATCAGCGATCTGCTGGACGCCATCGGCAAGTTGCTGAGCAGCATCCTGGAGATCCTGAAGAAGGCCCTCCTGGACGTCGTGAAGGCCATCGTGGAGGCGGTGAAGGCGGTCCTGGACTTCGCCGCCGGACTGCTCAACGCCCTCGGCGAGTTCATGCTCATCGCGGTCGACTTCCTGTCCGACCCGGGCGGCTGGCTGAGCGGCGCCAAGAACTCCGCGGTGGACGGTGCGAAGAACCACCTGTTCCGCGAGGTCAAGTCGGCCGTCAAGGAATGGTTCCAGTCCAAGATCGAGGAGATCATCGGCGTCCCGAAGGCCATCCTCGACAAGCTGATCAAGGGCGGCATCACCCTCGAACGGATCGTCAAGGAGACCTGGGACGCCATCGTCCCCCAACTCCCCTTCATCATCGGCGAGATCGTCATCACCAAGGTCATCGCCAAGCTGATCCCGGGCGCCGGCTGGGTGGCCGCCGTCATCGACGCCATCCGCACAGCCATCGGCGCCCTCGGTGAGATCCTCCGCGCTTTCGGCGCGGTCCTCGACTGGCTCAAGGCAGTCCGCAGCGGCGGCGCGGGCATCCTCTTCGCCAAAGCGGTGGCGGCCGGCATCGTCGCCCTCCTCGAACTCGCCTACGAGGCCCTGCTGTCCGGCATCGGCAAGTACGTCGCCAAGGTGGGCCGACGCTTCAAGGACATCGCCGCGAAGCTGGGCCAGGGCAAGGGCGGAAAGGGCGACGGCAAGGGACCGGGGGCGGGCGGGGCCGACGACAAGGGCGACGGCAAGAAGGACCGGGGCGAGGCTTCGCAGCCGGGTGCGGAGGGGAGGGCCCCGACCGTACGCCCGACCGCGACGACGCCGAGGCCCGGTCAGGGCAAGGGCGGCGCTCCCGCAAAGCCCGAGGGCACGACCGGCACGAAGCCGCCCACGGCCAAGGCACCCGCAGCGAACACGCCCACAGGCAAGTCGCCTGCAGCGAACACGCCCACAGGCAAGTCGCCTGCAGCGAACACGCCGACGGCCAAGGACAAGAACGGCAAGCCGAAGGACAAGGACGAGGACAGGCCGGACACCCGTCCGACACCGGCTCCGAGGCCCAATCCGCAGCCCGCGCCCCAGCCGAAGCCGAAGGCCGAACCGGACACCCGGCCCCGCCCGAAGGACGACACCCCGGGCAAGCCCAAGGAGGACCAGAGCCCCACCCCGCCCAAGCGCGACGACAAGACCCCGGACAAGCCCAAGGACCAGGACCCGACCAGACCCACGGACAAGGACGGCCCGGCCAAGCCCAAGCCGGACAAGGACGACGGCAAGCCCGGCAGGTCCAAGCCCGACAAGGACAGCGACAAGCCCGGCAAATCCAGGGAAGGGGACGGCAAGAAGCCGAATCACGGCAAGGACGACAACGGGAAGTCGAAGGACAAGGACCCGCTCAAGGACGGGCAGGACAGGCAGGACAAGCGGGACGAGAAGGATCGGCAGGAGAAGGAAGAGGACTCGAGCGATTCGAAGGACAAGCGCCTCGCAAAGATCGTCGCCCGGATACGGCCGATTCTGGAGAAGCGGCTGCAACCCGGTATCGCCCAGGGCTCGCACAGGGCGCTCCTCGCCAACCTGCAAGCGTGGTACCGGCTGACGAGTCTGGAGAAGCGGGGCGGAGCGCACTTCACCATTCGCGCCACGCTCAACCCCAGCCGGGATGTCGTAGAGGGAATCTCTGAACAGCTGCGTGACTATCTCAAGGAGCGTGAGCTTCCCTACCCCGTGGTTCTCCCTCTTCCGCAGAACTACGTCAGACCTGCCCCGGTGACCAGTGCGAAGTACATAAATCCGCAATACGCGGCCGAGCACGGAAGGAAGCCGAGCGGGCAGTACACCGAGGGCTTTGACTACTTGGAGGCCCACGGGTTCGCCAAGAGCGGCCCTCAGTGGGACCGCATGCATCTCATTCCCCGTGAAGTGGGCGGCGCTGCGAAGACCTCCAACTTCGTACCGGCTCTGAACTCCATCAACGGTCCTTTCTACGATCTCATCGAGAAGGGTGCGGGAGAAGCGTTCGGGTCGAAGTCGCCGGACGGCAAACCGGACCCCGGATGGTACACCGCAAAGCTGGACCGCTATTCGGGAAGGGCTGGTAGCACATATCCGGCGCCGCATGGGAACAAATACCCTGAAGGTTTCCCCGAACGGTTGGAGGTTGCGTGGGGAAGGTATGAGAGGAAGGGTCCAGGAACTGGACGTAATTTCTCCGACTGGAAGCAACTCTCCGCCGACAAAACGGCTGTGCAAAAGTTTCCCCCACCGCCGGTTCCCGGTGGTCAGGTAGCGCCTCCCGTGAACATAAACAGAGGCAACAGAGCCCAAATCAAGAGGGCTTTGGGGAAGCCGTCGGACCTGGTCATGGATGCCATCATGAAGGAACGGGAGAGGACTCCTCCCGGTGCTGATGCCTTCAAGGACATGGATGAGCTGCAAGAGAAGCTGGAGTCCTACAGGTCCGATGCGGGGAAGAGCCTCTACTCTCTGGGGGAGACAATGGTGAAAATACGGCAGCACTACAAAAACGGAAATTTCACGTTCCAGTGACGCCGACACCTGCGACCCTCCGGAAGGAGTCATTGTGATGCAGAACCTGACGCCCAACGAACGGCGGCACGCGGAATCGCTCGACGAGATCCGCAACAGCTCGTCGCTGGAGGCGCAGTGCGGGAGTTACGAGCAGCTGGAGGAGTCTCTTGAAGAGCTTCTCCCACTGCACGACTACAACCCTGAATGGAGGGACGTCCAATTCGATGAACACCTTCGGGACTGCTCTCTGCGGTTCGCGGACCTGGGGGCACAGTGGCAGACCACAGGGGCAGCTCCGGAAATCTACGGAGAGTTCAGGATTCTCCATTTCTATGATGTGCTGAGTCAGCCCGACGGGCCGGTGCCGAGTGCCGGGGCGACGAGCTTTCAGACGCGATTCCTTTCGGAATTGCGCTATTTTGACCAGACTCCTCGCTCCGGTGCGGGGATGCTGACATATATGCGAATGCAGCCGAACGTCACACCGCTGGAGATCTGGTACCACGACATCGCGAACATCGGGGTGGATCCGTATCCCACGAGGTTCGTCAAGCTTGACATCACCTACTGCCAATACCTGGATGCTCTGCTTCTCACCAAGGGAACCTATGGCTGGCAGTATCTCTACGCCGACGTCCAGCTGGGCGGTAGGGGATTTTATGAGACCGCCAACTATTTGACGGGAATGCTGGAACTGTTCCCCGAGATATTCCCGCGGTACGACTACTCGGACCTTCGGGCCCGTCTGGAGGCCCGCCTGTGACCCGCTACGCCGACATCCCCAAACCCATCCGCTCCGGAATAGTCACCGTCGCCCCCGACACCGGCACACCGCAGCGCATCATCGTCCTGCAGTTCAACCCGGACACCCTGGAGCGAAGCGTGTCCCCCCAGTCCGCAGGCGACAGCGGCGACTCAGCCGGCGGCGGCGCGGGCAGCGGTGACCGCAACGAGGCTCTCCGGCTCAAGGGTCCCGCTCAGGAGACCTGGAAGTTCACCGCAGAGATCGATGCCACCGACCAGTTCGAGATCGCCGCGCCCGACGGGATCCACCCCCAACTCGCCGCCCTTGAAATGCTCGTGCAGCCCACAACCGCCCAACTGCGCGCCGCCAGCAGGCTCGCGCAGAACGGGACCATCGAGATCAGCCCGATCGAGATGCCGTTGACCCTGTTCACGTGGGGGAGCAAGCGGGTCATGCCCGTGCGGCTGACCGAACTGTCCGTGAACGAGTCCGCGTTCGACGTGAATCTCAATCCGATACGGGCCTCGCTGAGCATCGGGATGAAGATCCTGACCGTCAGCGACCTGCCGGCCGGGCATCGCGGTGCCGATCTCTACATGGCGCACCTCGCGCAGAAGGAACGGCTCGCGTCCGCCGCCCGGAGCGGGAGCCTCGGTTCGCTCGGGCTGGGCGGCGGAACCGGCGCCGGCGTGCTGAGCGGAAGGGGCTGAAGGAGAACACCATGGCCGACATCGAGCCGTACGAGAGTGCCCTGGACGCGATACCGGGCGCCCATCCCTATCCCCGCACCAGCCGGTATCACGACGCCGAGATCGGGGTGCACAGACAGCCGGACGGGACCGAAGTCCGGTACGCCAAGCGGCGGTTGCTGCCCCCGCTCGACGGACAGCAGACGCAGGAGACCCAGCCCCACACCGTCGGCGCCGGCGAGCGGCCCGACCTGCTCGCCCAGCGCTACTTCGGCGACCCCGGCCAGTGGTGGCAGATCGCCGACGCCAACCCCGTACTCGATCCGCGCGAGTTGACCGACGAGGCCGGCCGCACCATCGACGTGCCCCTTGCCGGCGGCTTCCCCCGGGGAGACCGGCGTGTTTGACCTGCCCGTGGGGCAGGGCCCCGTCCACATCACGCTCCTCATGGGGCCCAAGCTCGCGCAGCCGGTCCCCGCCGAGGTCACCGAAGCCCTGCTGTCCGCCCAGATCACCGCCACCGCGGGTGAACGCAGCGGTTTCCAGCTGGCCTTCGACCTCACCAAGACCGGGATCATCAGCCGCCGGCTGCTCCCCGAGGGGTTCTTCGACCCCAAGACCCGACTCATCGTCACCGTCAACGTCAAGGGCACCCCCGACGTGCTCTTCGACGGTTTGGTCGTACGACACGAGGTCGGCGCCAGCAACCAGCCCGGCCACTCCACGCTCACCCTCACCGGCGAGGACCTCACCCTCCTCCTCGACCTGGAGGAACGCACGGCCCGGTACCCGAACCTCCCGCCCTCCGAGCGCGTCCTCGCCATCCTCCGCCGCTACTCCGACTACGGCATCCGGCCCGACGTTTACTCCGAGAAGATCGCCCAGCCCCCGCATCAGGATCTCCGCGTGCACTACCAGACGGGGACCGACCTCCAGTACGTCACCGAACTGGCCCGCGCCAACGGCTACACCTTCTACCTCGAACCCGGGCCCAACCCCGGCCAGTCGTCCGCCCGTTGGGGGCCGGAGGTCCGGCTCGGCATCCGCCAGCACGCCCTCAACGTCAACATGGACGCCAACTCCACCGTCGACCAGCTGACGTTCGCCTACGACGGGACGGCACGCGAAGAACCGCAGGCCCGCTGGCAGGACCCGGGGACCCGGCAGTCCACCCTCCTCCCGCAGCCGTCCATCGACCCGCTGCGCCCGCCCCTCGGCAAGCGGCCCACGCCCGCCCTCAAGCGCCGGACGCTGTCCGGCACCGCCAAGCAGCAACGCGAGCAGGCCGAGGCCGAGTTGCTCGCCCGTGCCGCCGTCTCCGCCGATGTCGTCTCCGGCTCCGGCTCGCTGGACGTGAACCGGCACGGCTACATCCTCCAGCCGCGCCAGCTGGTCGGCGTACGCGGCTCGGGACGGGCGTACGACGGCGACTACTTCGTCAAGTCCGTGACGCACAACCTGCGTCCGGGCTCGTACCAGCAGAACTTCACCCTCTCCAGGGAGGGACTTGAGGCACAGAGCGACGTCGTCCGGCCGTGACGCGACAGGCGTAGGACCCGTAACAGACCAGACACCAGGAGCAGTTCAGCATGGCGGCACCCAGTAATCGCTACCTCGGCAAGTTCCGCGGCCGGGTCGTCGACAACAACGACCCGCTGCACATCGGGCGGATCACCGCCGAGGTCCCGGACGTCCTCGGCGACGAGCCGTCCACCTGGGCGCTGCCGTGTCTGCCGTTCACCGGACCCGAGGCGGGCCAGTTCGTGGTGCCGCCGCCGGGCACCGGCGTCTGGGTGGAGTTCGAACAGGGGGATCCCAGTTTCCCGGTGTGGACCGGGTGTTGGTACGGCGCCGCCGAGGAGCTGCCGCCCGACGCGCGCCGCGAACTCCAGGCGAACTCGCCGAACAAGCCGGTCGTCGTGCAGACGCCGCAGGCGCACAAGTTCGTCATGAACGACACGCCCGGTGCCGAGCAGGGGATTCTCCTCCAGGCCCAGGGCGGCGCGTTCATCCGCATCACCAAGGAAGCCGTGGTCATCGCGACCGGCGGGGGTGCCGAGGTCATCCTGCGCGGCCGTGAAGTGACCATCAACGAGGGCCAGTTGACCGTGCTCTCGAAGCGATAGCGACAGCGACAGAAGCAGTGACAGAGGACGGGGAACTAGAGAAGTGTCCGGGAGTCTGCTCGACGCGGGTGCCGTGATCGGCTGTCCGCACGGCGGCCGAGCCACCGCCGCCACCACATCGGCCGGGACCGTGCTCGTGGACGGTCAGGCCGTCGTCACGGCCACCCACAGTCACGTCGTCACCGGCTGCCCGCACACCGTCGACGGTGTGCCGAGCCCGTGCGTCCGGGTCCGCTGGACCGCCGACGGCACCGGCATCACGGTCGACGGCGCATCCGTGCTGCTCGACACCTCCGCGGCCCAGTGCCTCACGGCGGCCTTCGTCCCGCAGGGACCCCCCGTCGTCCAGGCCGCGCAGCGAAAGGTCACCGTCCGATGAGCCCACGCACCCGCATCCGTACCGCCCGCAGCGACATCGCGTTCCCCTTCCGGGCCGACCGCCGCGGCCGTACCGCGCACGCCCGCCACGGCGAGCACGTCCACGACCTGATCGAGCAACTGCTGTTCACCAGCCCCGGCGAGCGCGTGATGCGCCCCGACTTCGGCTGCGGGCTCCTCGACCTCGTCTTCGCCCCGAACAGCCCCGAGTTGACCAGCACGCTCGAACTCTCCGTCCACGCCTCGCTCCAGCGCTGGCTCGGCGACCTCATCGACGTGGCGGCCCTCGACGTGGTCAGCGAGGACCACGTGGTCCGCGTGTATCTGTCGTACGTCCTGCGCGCCGACGGGACCCGGCGCGACGACGTCTTCGAAGGGAGGGCCGCCGCATGACGAGCACGACACCCACGACGACCTCCCGGCGGGCGAAGGTGCGAGCCGCCCAGCTCAACGGCGTCGACGCCGTCGAGGTCGGCGACGACGGGCTGCTGCTCACCGTCACCTTCCTCGGCAAGGCCCCGCACGGCCTGTGCGCGGAGAACGTCCGCATCGACGGCGGCCGCCGCATCACCGGCATCACCGCCGTCGACGTCAGCGTGGAGCGCGAGGAGGATCCCGAGCTCGACGACCGGCTCTACGTCACCCTCGACCGGGCCGGCGACACCTCCCGCTACCGCCTCTCCCTCGTCGAGACGGACCCGTACGGCCGACCGGGCACCGAGCCTTACCGCGGTTTCGACCAGCGCTACCACAGCGCCTCCTTCGCCTTCCGGCCCGACTGCCCAACTCCCTTCGACTGCAAGGACGATGACGAGCGGGCGCCGGACTTCCCGGACGCTCCCGTCGTCGACTACACGGCCCGCGACTACGACACCATCCGCAAGCTCCTCCTCGACCGGCTCGCGCTCACCACACCCGACTGGGTCGAGCGCAACCCCGCCGACCTCGGCGTCACCCTCGTCGAACTGCTCGCCTACACCGGCGACCAGATCAGCTACCAGCAGGACGCGGTGGCCACCGAGGCCTACCTCGACACCGCACGCCGCCGCGTCTCCGTACGCCGGCACGTCCGGCTCATCGACTACGCGATGCACGACGGCTGCACGGCGAGGGCGTACGTCACCGTGGAGACCGCCGGCGATCACACGCTCGCCCCGGGCACCTACCGCTTCGCCTCCGTCGACGTCCGCACCTTCGACCCGCACGATCGCCCCGAACCCGGCACCGTCATCGGTGAGGCGGACCTCGGCGACCTCGACGAGCGCGGCTCGGTGGAGGTCTTCGAACCGGTCGTCACCGCCGACCCGTTGGAGCTGCGGGTCGCCCACAACGCGATCCGCCTGTGGACCTGGGGCGGCGAGGTGTGCACCCTGCCCAAGGGCGCCACCTCCGCGACGCTGCGGGACGAGTGGCGCGACCCGGAGACCTGCCGCGAGCGCCAACTCGACCTCAGGCCCGGCGACTTGCTCGTCCTGGAGGAGACGAAGGGCCCGCGCACCGGCACCCCCGGCGACGCCGACCCCGCCCACCGCCAGGCCGTACGCCTGACCTCCGTCACCCCGGGCGTCGACCGCATCGAGGACCAGCCCGTCCTGGAGATCACCTGGGCCGCCGAGGACGCCCTGCGCTTCCCGCTCTGCCTCACCACACGCGGCGGCCGCGACTGCCTGACCGTCGAGGACGTGACCCTCGCCCGCGGCAACGTCGTCCTCGTCGACCACGGCCGCTCCCTGACCGGACTCCCGGAGACGGTCACCGTGCCGCCGGTGCCCGCGGTCGTCGCCCCCTGCGACCCTCC
Organism: Streptomyces sp. JLBG701; assembly: GCF_058544905.1. Classification (NCBI taxonomy): domain Bacteria; kingdom Bacillati; phylum Actinomycetota; class Actinomycetes; order Kitasatosporales; family Streptomycetaceae; genus Streptomyces; species Streptomyces sp. JLBG701. The sequence continues at coordinate 2,449,834 of NZ_CM178588.1, read as the reverse complement.
CGCCTTCGGCTGCCACGACCGCGCCGAGGGCAACGCACCCGCCTGCCTCATCAACTCCCTTACGGACAAGGCGGAAAACGGCGAGGCGCTCGCGCCCGACGACATCCGCGAACTGTTCGAGGTGGTCGGCGAGGCCGCGACCGTACGCGCCGGACTCGGCCTGCAGCGGGCCGGACAGCGGCATGTGGGGGCACCCCCGGCCGGAGGCTGGGGGAGCGTCGTCCCCGGCACGGCGTACGCCCAGGCAGCCGCACTGCGGACCCTGCTCGCCCAGTCCGTCTACCCGGGGATCCAGCCCCGCTTCCGCCCGGTCCTGGGCCGGGCGCCGGTCGTGCAGGCGGTGTCGTTCCCCGACCCGCAGACCGTCGCGGCCGGCCAGGCCGAGCGGATCGCCGCCATCCCCGGCCGGGTGCGGCAGCGGCTCGTCGACCTGTGGCGCAGCGCCCGCGACCGCGACGGACTCGGCGACGACGAGATCGCCGAACTCACCGTCGTCTACGGCCTGAAGACCCTGGAACGCCTCGAACTCGCCCGGCACCCCGTCCGCGCTCTGCGCGAACTCCTGCACCGCAACGACCAGTTGCTGGACACCAAGCTTCGCCGCGTGGAGATCCTCACGGCACGGGCGCGCGCGGGCACGGTCCTCGACGGGCACATCGCCTGGGAGATCGCGCACAGTTGGGGCCCGTCGTACGCGGCCGGACTCCACCCCGACGAGCCGGAACTCCGCGGCTCGGCGACCGTCGCCCTCGCCCAGGACCCGCGCCGCGCCCTGCCCGCCGTACGACTCCACGAGGGTGACGACACGGTGTGGGAGCCGCGCCGCGACCTGCTCGACAGCGCCTCCCGCGATCGGCACTTCGTCGGCGAACTGGAGGACGACGGCCGTATCGCCCTGCGCTTCGGCGACGGTCGGCACGGGGCCCGGCCGACCCCGGGCGCCCGCCTCGCCCTCCACTACCGGCTCGGCGGCGGCACCGCGGGCAACGTCGGCGCCGAGGCCATCAACCACCTTGTCGTCCAGGCCGATTGCGAACCGCCGCCCGCGGCGGCCGTCCGCAACCCGCTCCCCGCCACCGGCGGCGTGGAGGCCGAACCCATCGAGCAGGTACGCCAGTTGGCCCCGCTCGACCTGCGCCGCACCCGGCTGCGTGCCGTCACCGCCGAGGACTACGCGGCCCTCGCCTTCGCCCTGCCAGGCGTGCAGCGGGCCGCCGCCGAGATCCGCTGGACCGGCAGCATCCAGGAGGCCCACGTCGCCATCGACGCGTACGGCACCGGCGCCCCGTCGGACACCCTGCTCGCGTCCGTCGCCCAGGCCTTGGAGACGTACCGGCGCATCGGCCACGACCTCGTGGTCGGCGCCGCCCGCCCGGTGCCGCTCGACATCGCACTGACCGTGTGCGCCAAGCCGGGTCACCAGCACGGGCAGATCCTCGCCGAGCTGTACCGCGTACTCGGCACCGGCCGTCTGCCCGACGGACGGCTCGGCTTCTTCCACCCGGACGCGCTGAGCTTCGGCGAACCCGTCCGGCTCAGCCGTCTGGTCGCGGTCGCGGCGGCGGTCCCGGGCGTCGAGAGCGTCCAAGTCACGTGCCTGCGACGGCTGTTCGAGCAGGACCGAGGAGAGAGGGAGGACGGCGTGCTGCGGCTCGGCCCGCTGGAGATCGCCACCTGCGACAACGACCCGGACCGGCCGGAGAACGGCCTGCTGGCGATATCCCTGACGTCTCTGGGAGGCACCCGATGACGGAGACCTTCCCGCCCACCGGAACCTTCCCGGTCACGGACGACTGTGCTTGCGGAGGCGCCTGCCAGGGCGGCCACGACGAGCGCCTCGCGCCCGCCCCGCTGCACAACCCGCCCGGCCGCACCGCCCTCGACTACCGCGTCGGCGAGTACGGCTCCTTCCTGGCCGCCCTGCTCGACCGGCTCGCCTCGCCCGCGTACCCGGCCCTCAACGGGCTGACTGTTCGCACGCCGGACGACCCGGCGATCGGCCTGCTCGACGCCACCGCCGTCCTGGGCGACCTGCTCACCTTCCACTCCGAGCGGATCGCCGACGAGGCGTACGTCCGTACAGCCAACGAGCACCGCTCCCTGGTGCTGCTCGGCCGGCTCGTCGGCCACCGGCCGCGTCCCGGTGTGGCCGCCGACACCCATCTCGCCTACACCCTCGAACGCGACCCGCGCGCCGAGACCCTGCCCGTGCTCATCCCGCGCGGGGCGCGCAGCAACAGCGTGCCGGCCTCCGCCGACGAGCAGTCCCAGACGTTCGAGACCGGCCGTGATCTGACGGCACGCTGGGACTGGAACGAGTTGAAGGTACGGCGCCGTCGGCCGACCCTGGTCACCCCGGAGGACTTGGATCGCCGCTCCGAGATCTTTGTGGAGGGCACCGCGAACTCTCTTCAGACCGGCGACCAGTTGCTCTTCGTGTTCGGTGAACAGGCCGGTGGGGAGCGGAAGTTGCTGCCCGTCTCGCGGACCCGGATCGACCGGGACGACGAGATCACGGCGATCTCCCTGCCCCAGTCCGGCGCGGCGACGCTGAAGGAACTCGTCGACGAGGTGCGGCGCTGGACTGCCGAGCCGGCGGTTCCGGGGGAACCGGGCGACGAGCCGCCGACGCCCGAGGTACCCAATCCGCGGCCGGTCAGTCGGCTGATCGAGGACTTCGACGACCATGTACTGGCCCCGCTGCGGACCGACCTGGACGCCGTGAAGACCCCGGAGCAGTTGGCGGCCCGGCTTGCCGAACCCGTTGCCCGGCTTGGCGAGGCGCAGGTGTTGGCCGAGCCCTATGAGGATGTGGCGGCTTGGTTCGAGCAGCTTGAGGCGGTGCTTGCGGAACTTGCCGAGCGGGCGCTGGAGTTGGCGCCGGCGCAGAGTGATGAGAGTGCCGCGACGGGTGATCGGTCGTCCGCGGCTGCGTCGGGGCTGGTCGCGCCCCGCGGCGGAGCCGCAAGTCGACACAGCCCCGCGCCCCTGGGGGGTGATTCGCGTGCCGCCGCTCTCCAGGCCCTGGCCGCTGTCCTTCCCGCCCTCCGGGTCTCGACGCCCGCCCCCGGCGCGGGCGGACGCATCCAACGCCCCGGCACCGACACCGCCCGTCTCCTCTCCGCCCTCAACCCCACCCTCGGCAGCCTCTACCCGGCCTGGCGCACCGCCGCCGTCCCGGGCACCCCAACGCTCCTCCGCGAACTGCTCGCCATGCGGGTCACCACGGCCCCGTTTGGCGCCACGGCCCCCCTCAAACCGGTCCAGGACGACCGCGGCCGGGTCATCCGCACCGCCGACTGGCCGCTCACCGGCGCCGCGCTCACCAGCATGCGCGTCGTCTACGACACGGCGGGCAAGGTGCCGGTCAGGGCCGAGTTCCAGTACGTCGAGGGCAGCAGCTCCGACCAGCGGGCCGAGAACCTGCCCGTCCCGCAGTTCGTCACCTTCCCGTTGGGCACGGGCCAGGTCGACCTGTCCGTACGTTCCGGGCAGGACCGCGACCTCAGCTGGCTCACCCGCCGTCCCGCCGACTCCCAGGACCCCGGCGTCACCGCCCGCCTGCACTCGGGGCTGCCCGAGCGCACGCTGTTCGTGTCCAGGCCCGACGACGACGGCCTCGTCCACGTCGGCATCCACAACGGCACGACCCACGAGATCGCCCTGCGTCCTGGCGTCCCCGAGCAGTTCACCCACGGCGAGTACGAGGTGAGCCTGCGCTACACGCTGGGCACCGCCGAACCCAACGTCGAGGTGGTCATCGCCAGCAAGCCCCAGCCCGTCAACCGCACCGTGCTCCAACTCGACAGCGTGCACACCGGCATCGCGGTCGGCAGCTGGGTCGCCGTCCAGCGCCCCGCGAAGGGGGCCCAGGGCGGCGTGCCCGGCGACGCCAAGCTCGCCTTCGTCACCACACAGGTCGTTGCCGCGCGTACGGCCGCGTACACCAACTACGGCATCACCGGCCGCGGCACCGAACTCACCCTCGCCGACCCATGGTTGGACGAGTTCGACGTGCTGCTCTCGCACATCCGTGACACCACCGTGTACGCGGCGGGGGAGCCGCTGAACCTGGCGGACGAACCGCTCGGCGAGGACGTCCACGGCAACGAGATCGAACTCGCCTCGCTGTACGACGGGTTGCGGCCGGGCCGCACACTGATCGTCAGTGGCGAGCGCAGCGACATCCCGGGCGTGGCCGGCGTCACCGCCACCGAGGTCGTGACGATCGCCGCCGCCGACCCGGCCGTCGACCCCCAACTGCCCGGCGACCACGTCCACACCAGGCTGACCCTGACCGCCGACCTCGCCCACCGTTACCGCCGCGAGACGGTCCGCGTCCTGGGCAACGTCGTCGAGGCCACCCACGGCGAGAGCCGCGAGGAGGCCATCGGCGGCGGGGACTCGGACCGCGTGAACCAGACGTTCGCGCTCTGGCAATCCCCGCTCACCTGGCTCGCCGACGACAACCCCCTCGGCGCGAAACCGGTGTTGGAGATCCGCGTCGACGGTGTGCTCTGGCACGAGGTCGACAGCCTCGCCGGACGTGGCCCACGCGACCGTATCTACATCACCGGCACCACCGCCGACGGCCGCACCACGGTCACCTTCGGCGACGGCGTCCACGGCGCCCGCCTGCCCAGCGGCCACGAGAACATCCGCGCCCGCTACCGCTTCGGCACCGGCAAGGCGGCCAACGTCCCCGCCGACCGCATCACCCAGCTCCTCACCCGCCCGCTCGGCGTCACGGCGATCACCAACCCCCGCCCCGCGACGGGCGGTTCGGACGCGGACGGGCCTGGTCTGACCCGCCGCACGATCCCCCTGGCCGTCTCCGCCTTGGACCGGCTGGTCTCCACGTCCGACTACGAGGACTTCGCCCGCTCCCGCGCCGGCATCGGCCGCGCCGCCGCACGCGAACTCTTCGACGGCAGGCGGCGCGTGCTGCACGTGACGGTCGCGGGCACCGACGACGTTCCGATCGCCGACGACTCGGACACCCTGCGTGCGCTGCGCGGCGCCCTGACCGAGTACGGCGATACGGGCCTCCCGGTCCGCGTGGATGTCCGCGAACTGGTCCTGCTCCTCATCGCCGCCAAGGTGAAGGTGGCCCCCGACCATGCCTGGGAGATCGTGCAACCTCGGCTGCGCCAGGCCCTGTTGCGCCGACTCGGCTACGAGGGACGGGAGTTGGGCCGACCGGCCCGTCTCTCCGACATCCTGGCCACGGCCCACACCGTGCCCGGCGTCGACTACATGGACGTCGACGTCTTCACCGGCGTCCCCGCCTCCGCCACCCCGGACCAGCTCACCGAGCTGCTCACCCGACCCGGCACACCGAAGGCGACGGTCCCGGCGCACCAGGCGACGTACGACGAGAAGATCCACACGGTCACCTCGGCCGACGGCGAGACGCTGTCGTCGGTCTGCGCCCGCCACGGCGTCCCGCTCGCCGAACTCCTGCGCCTCAACCCCGACATCACCGACACCCGGCGCCTCGCCAAGGGCCGGTCGGTGTTCGTCTTCCGCGGCATCCGCCCCGCCCAGCTCGCGCTGCTGTCGCCGCGCGCCGCGGACACCCTGATTCTGACGGAGGTCAAGTGATGTCCCTGGATGCCCAGTTCGAGACGGCGGCCCCGGCGACCTCCCACGAGCCGGACGGGCTCGCCGCACTGCTGCCCCGCTGGCACCTGCTGCGAGACGCCGAGGAGGGCGAACCCCTGCGCGCCCTGCTCGCCGTCATCGCCGAGCAACTGGACCGGGTCCGCGACGGCGTGGAGCAGGGCTACGAGGACCTGTTCGTGGAGACGGCGGCCCCCTGGGTGCTGCCGTACCTCGGCGACCTCGTCGGCTATCGCACCCTGCCGGGCTACGAACGTGTCCTCACCACCGGCCTGCACGAGGGCGGCCGTTCGGCGCTGGCCGAGGCGATCGCCCCGCGCCGTGACGTGGCCGCCACCGTCGCCAACCGCCGCCGCAAGGGCACCCTCCACCTCCTGGAGGAACTCTCCGAGCAGATCACCGGCCGGCCCGCACGCGCCGTCGAACTCTCCCGTCACGTGGCCCATCACCAGCCGGTGAAGCTGGGCGTCGAGGGCAGGGCGGTGCGGGGGCGACTCGTCGACCTCCGCGACGGTTCCGAACTCGCTCTCGCCGGGGGTGCCTTCGACGCGACGGCCCGTACGGTCGACGTCCGCCGGGCCGACTCCCGACACCGGCAAGGGGGTTGGACCCCGGCCGGAGTCGGCCTCTTCGTCTGGCGGCTCAAGGCGTACTCGCTCACCCGGTCCCCGGCGTACTGCATCGACCGCGCCCGCAACCTCTACACCTTCTCGATCCTCGGCAACGACAGCCCCCTGGTCACCAAACCGGTCCCGGAGCCGTCGCCCACCCACCTCGCCGCGGTCGACAATGTGCCGGCCTTCATCACCCGCCGCCTGCTACACGACCGCCTCGCCGACTACTACGGCCCCGGCAAGAGCTTCGTCATCCGGCGCGACGGCGAGGACAAGCCCGTACCGCCCTCCGACATCGTGGTCACCGACCTGACCGACTGGCGCTACCGGCCGGGGCGCGGCCAAGTCGCGGTGGACCCGGAGCTGGGCCGGATCGCGTTCGGCGCCCGGTCCGCACCCCGGCAGGGCGTCTGGGTGGACCACCACTACGCGTTCGGCGCCGACATGGGCGGCGGCGAGTACGACCGCGAGGACCGCGTGCCCCGCCCCGACGCCGCCTTCTACCGGGTCGGGCCCGGACAGCCGTACCGCCAGATCATGGACGCCTACCGGGCCTGGCAGAACGATCGCCGGGCCGACCGCACCGGCCCCGAGGGCGTCATCGAGATCACTCACAGCGGCGCCTACCAGGAGCAGTTGGACTTCGACCTCGACCCGGGCGACCGCCTCGAACTGCGGGCGGCCGAGGGCACCCGGCCGGTGATCCGCCTGCTCGACTGGTACAGCAACCGCCCCGACGCCCTCAACATCCGTGCGGTGACCGACGATTGCGCCCCGCACGAGCGTCCGCGCATCGTCCTCGACGGACTCCTGGTCGCAGGCCGCGGCATCAACGTCACCGGCCCGATGGGCGCGGTCGTCCTACGCCACTCCACCCTCGTCCCCGGATGGTCCCTGGAGCCCGAGTGCGAGCCGCACTCGCCCGAAGAACCCAGCATCGTCCTCGAACGCACCACAGCGTGCCTCCAGATCGAGCACAGCATCCTCGGCACCATCGAGGTCATCGGCGACGAGGTCACGGAGGAACCGCTCGACATCCACCTCGGCGACAGCGTCCTCGACGCGACCGGCGACGACCGCGAGGCCCTGTCCGCCCCCGACTGCCGCCACGCCCACGCCGTGCTGCACATCCACCGCAGCACGGTAATCGGCGAGATCCACACCCACGCGGTGAAGATCGCCGAGAACTCCGTCTTCACCGGCAGGCTCCACGTGGCCCGGCGCGGCATCGGCTGCATGCGCTTCTCGTACGTCCCCACCGGGTCCCGTACGCCACGCCGGCACCGCTGCCAGCCCGACCTGGCCGGACCCGAACAGGCGGGCAGGGTACGGCCGTTGTTCACCTCCGAGCGCTACGGGACGCCCTGGTACGGGCAATTGGCCGACCGGTGCGCCGAGGAGATCCGGCGCGGCGCGGACGACGGCGCCGAACTGGGCGCCTTCCACGACCTGTACCGGCCGCAGCGCGAGGACGGCCTACGGGCCAGGCTCGCCGAGTACACGCCCGCCGGCACGGACGCCGGGATCTTCTTCGTCACCTGAGCTTCGCCAGCCGACCTTCTGAACCCGCACCTTCCCGAACCAGGGGGACCCCTTCCATGCACGCTGATCTCTCCCGCCTCACCTTCCGCCCGGAGCGCCACTACTCCGCGGTGATCGCCCAGCAGGGCCGCGTCCAGCTCGACGCCGACGCCAACGAGCAGGCCGCGATCCAGCTCCACCAGGCCCGTACCCTCGCCGCCGACCTGATCGGCCGGCACGGGGGGCCGCGCGACGCCGCCGGCTTCCGTATCGAGTACGTGGGCGGCAAGCACGACATCGACACCCTCTACGTCCACGGCGGCCGCTACTACGTCGACGGCATCCTGCTCGACGCGAACCGCCCGGCCCCCGGCACCCCCGTACCGGACGAGAGGGACGACGAGAACGCGGCCGACCAGGAGCCGGCCGCGCAGCCGCCCGCGTACTGGACCTACTGGGATCAGCCCGACGCCTTCCGCGACCCGGAGAAGCCGGGCGACCGCCTGCCCTCGCCCGCGCAATCCCCCTTCCTCGTCTACCTCAAGGTGTGGGAGCGCTCGGTCACCGCGGCCGAGGACCCGGCCCTGCGCGAGGTCGCGCTCGGCGCGGCCCTCCCCGACACCGCCGCCCGCGTCAAGGTCGTATGGCAGGTGCTGCCGCTCTCGCTCACCGAGCTGGACATCGAGGACGCCGAGCCGTCCAAGGAGGTCGTCCGCGCCGCCTTCACCCGCTGGGCGCAGAAGCAGTCCACCCCCACGGCCAGGCTCGCCGCCCGCAGCGAACGCCCCGACCACGCCGACGAGGACCCCTGCCTGGTCAAGCCGGACGCCCGTTACCGAGGCCCGGAGAACCAGCTCTACCGGGTCGAGGTCCACGCGGGCGGCGAGGCCAAGGACGCCACCTTCAAGTGGTCCCGCGAGAACGGCTCCGTCGTCTTCCCGGTGGACGAACTCGACGGTACGTGGGTCCAGTTGGCGTCCCTCGGCTACGACGACAAGCTGGACCTGGACGTAGGCGACCACGTGGAGTTCACGGACACGGCGTACGCCTCCCGCCTCGACCCCCTCCCACTCCTGCGGGTCGAGGAACTGGACCTGCCCGGCCGTCGCGTACGCCTCTCCGCCGAGCCGGAGCCGGGCGTGGGCCGCCTGCCCCACCTCCACCCGTTCCTGCGCCGCTGGGACCACCACGCGGGCCCCAAGCGCAAGGGCCGTACGACAGCGCTCAAGGGCGGAGCCGTCCCCGTCACGGAGGGGGAGTGGCTGCCCCTGGAGGACGGCGTGGAGGTCTACTTCACCAAGGGCGCCACCTACACGACCGGCGACCACTGGATCATCCCCGCCCGCACGGCAACAGGCAGCGTGGAATGGCCCACGGACCAGGCCCGCCGCCCACTCCTCCAGCCGCCCTTCGGCATCGTCCGCTCCTACGCCCCGCTGGCCCTGGTCAAGGGCGAGGGCACCACCGTGGACCTGCGGCTCGCCTTCGGCCCGCTGGCCAGCAGCATCCCGGCCGCGGACGAGGCGACGCTCGCCGCCGAGGCCCAGGCCCGCCGGGAGGAGCAGGCGGCGGAGACCGACCCCTCCGCCGGGAGGTCGCAGACCACGGCGGAAGCGGAGGCAACGGCGGAAGGAGAGAAGTAATGGCCAAGCCCCTCAGCGCATCGAAGCTGGTGGAGATACTCCGAGCGGAGGGCCTGACGGTCCACGAGGTCCGCAACTGGCGCAGCCACAACCGCAACACGAAGGGTCCCTGGGGCCCGGTCAACGGCGTCATGATCCACCACACCGTCACCTCCGGCACCAACGCCTCCGTCGACATCTGCTACGACGGCTACTCCAGTCTGCCCGGCCCCCTCTGCCACGGCGTCATAGACAAGAAGGGCCACATCCACCTCGTAGGCAACGGCCGCGCCAACCATGCGGGTCTGGGCGACAACGACGTCCTGCGAGCCGTGATCAACGAGTCGAAACTCCCGCACGACAACGAGGCCGACACCGACGGCAACCGCCACTTCTACGGCTTCGAATGCATCAACCTGGGCGACGGCAAAGACCCATGGCCGGAAGTCCAAAAGGAGGCCATAGAAAAGGTGGCCGCAGCGATCTGCCGCCACCACGGCTGGACCCAGCGCTCGGTGATCGGCCACAAGGAATGGCAGCCGGGAAAGGTGGACCCACGAGGCTTCACCATGGACGGCATGCGCAAACGCATAGCCGAACGCCTCGCCGGCAAGGGCGGCACCAAGGAGCCGACCCCCACCCCACCCAAGCCGACGTACGAGCCCTTCCCCGGAGCCCGCTTCTTCCACACAGGCCAGAAGTCCCCGCTGATCACGGCAATGGGCCGCCGCCTGGTGGCAGAGGGCTGCGACCGCTACGAAACCGGCCCAAGCCCGGAATGGACAGAAGCAGACCGCAAGTCCTACCAGGCCTGGCAACACAAACAGGGCTTCAAGGGAAAGGACGCGGACGGCATCCCAGGAAAGGTGACCTGGGACAAACTAAAAGTCCCGACCAGCTGACCCAGACTACGCAACACCTGAATTGTTGGGTGGATGAATAGGCCGCACAGGAATCCGAACGTCCTGCTCAGGCAACGGAGGCAAAGCAGGTTTCCGCAGCCAGGCCGTAAAGAGATCATCCAACGGCTGGTCAGCAAAGCGCGCGGCATACGCAGTAAACGTACCCGTACTAACAGCTCCACCCCGATGCAACCCGGCCCACCCGCGCAGCATCCGAAAGAACCCCTCCTCGCCCAGCGCGCAGCGAACCGCATGCAAGGTAAGCCCACCGCGCTCATACAGCCGGTCGTCGAACATCGACTTCCGCCCAGGATCGGCGATCCGCAGATCTTGGGCGGACGAGGCGAGCAACCGGTGCGCCGTGGCGGCGTGTTGCTGAGCCGTCCGCCCCCCGGTCCGCTCAGACCACAGCCACTCCGCGTACTTGGCGAACCCTTCGTTCAGCCAGATGTGCCGCCAGTCGGCGATGGAGACACTGTTCCCGAACCACTGATGCGCCAGCTCGTGCGCGATCAACCGCTCCGAACCCCGCGCCCCGTCCACATGGTTGGCGCCGAACAGCGACAACCCCTGTGCCTCGACGGGGACATCGAGCTCCTCCTCGGTCACCACGACCGCGTACTCGCCGAACGGATAGGGCCCGAAAAGCTCCTCGAACAGCTCCATCATCGCGGGCTGCCGAGCGAAGTCCCGAGAGAACTCGGGCAGCAGATGCGCGGGAAGGTGCGCGTGCTGCGGCACACCGCCAAGCCCCGGATCGCCCAGCAGCACCGTCTGGTACTTCCCGATCGACAGCCCGACGAGGTAGCTCGACGTGGGCGCGGACTGCTCGTACACCCAGGTCGTCGTGGACGCCTTCGTCGTGCGGGTCAACAGTCGCCCACCGGCGACGACCGAGTACGCCGAGGGCGTCGTGACGGAGATCTGGTAGGAGGCCTTGTCGGCGGGCCGGTCGTTGCAGGGGTACCAGGACGGCGCCCCGATCGGCTGGCTGGCCACCAGCGCCCCGTCCTCCAGCTCCTCCCAGCCGATCCCGCCCCAGGGGCTGTTCACCGGCTTGGGATTGCCCGACCAGTGCACCTCCACGGTGAACGCGGCCCCGGCCCGGATCGGCTTGGCGGGACGGATGCGCAGCCGGCCGCCGCGATGCGTGTAGTGCGGCTGGCGGCCGTCCACCCGCACCCGGCCGATCTTGAAGTCGGCCAGGTTGAGGTGGAACTCGGCGAGCGGCGACCGGCCCGCAATGCCGTTGATCCGGGCCGTCGCCGCGAGCCGGTTGGGGCCGGGGCGGTAGTCCAGCGCGAGTTCGTAGCGGTGCACCCGATAACGGGGATCACCGTTTTCGGGGAAATACGGGTCCGCACCCACGGACTGCTGAACTGTCACTGCTGCGTCTGCTCCCTGCGCTGTGCTCGTACGTAGTGCCGGTGCCCCGTCCTGTACACCCGAACCCGAACGAGCCGTGCGCAGCGTCTTCAGGAACGCCATGACTCGATCGGATTGCCCAGCCACCGGCTGTCGTCGGGAACGGACTCCGCTGCCATGACGAGCGACGCGGGACCCAGGGTGGAGCGGGCCCCGACCGTGCTGCCGGGCAGGACGATCCCGCCAGGACCCAGCGTCGCGCCCTCACGGAGGACCACAGTATCCGTCCGCAAGATCCGGTCATGGAAGAGGTGGGTCTGCAGGACACAGCCCCGGTTGACGGTGGCGGCGTCCTCCAGCGTCACCAGATCCGTCTCCGGCAGCCAGTAGCTCTCGACCCAGACGCCCTTGCCGATCTTCGCGCCGAGCCCGCGCAGCCACGCCGTCATCAGCGGCGTACCCGGCACGGAACCCGCCAGCCACGGCACGGCCACGACCTCGACGAAGGTGTCCGCGAGCTCGTTGCGCCACACGAAACCGCTCCACAGCGGATGCTCACCACTGCGGTGCCGCCCCACGAGCAGCCACTTCGCCACGATCGACACCAGACCCGCGAGCGCACCCGTCGCCAGCAGCACCAGCCCCGCCAGCAGCGGCGCCCAGGCACCCAGCGCGCTCAGCGCCGCGACCGTCAGCACGGCCAGCGCCGCCGAGCAGAACACCGGCACGATCCGGCACAGCTCCACCAGCCCGCGCGCCCACAGCAGCCGCGCGGGAGGGTCGTACGTCCGGCTCTGATCACTGTCCGCGGTGTTCCGCGGCAGCTTGACCGGCGGCAGCCCCAGATACGAGCTGCCCTTCTTCGCCTTCTTCGGCGTCGCCGACAGCACACCGACGAGCCCGCCGTCCGGCACGCTCCGCCCGGGAGCGGTCATCCCCGAGTTGCCGAGGAAGGCCCGCCGCCCGATCTCCGCGCGCCCGATCCTCACCCAGCCGCCACCGAGCTCGTACGGCGCGGTCAGCGTGTCGTCGGCCAGGAAGGCGCCCTCGCCGACGGTGGTCAGGCTGGGCAGCGCCAGCACGGTCGACACCTCGGCACCCCGGCCGATCCGCATCCCGAGGAGCCGCAGCCACACCGGCGTGACCAGCCCGGCGTACAGCGGGAACAGCGTCTCGCGCGAGCGGTCCATCAGCTGGGTGACCGTCCAGGCCTGCCAGCCGATCCGGCTGTGCGTCGGGTGCGTGCCCTCGCGCAGGCCCAGGCTCAGCAGCCGTACGGCGATCAGGAGCATCGTGGCGTACGCCAGGCCGAAGGCGAGCGTCGCCGGCACCAGCGCGAGCGCGGCACCCTTCAGGGCCTCGCCGAGCCCGGCGTCCGGCGCGACGAACAGGCTCGCCACCAGCAGCGCGGCCACACAGGCCACCACGGGCAGGGCACTGAGCGCGAAGCCGGTGATGCCGTACATCGCCCGCCAGTACGTGCCCTTCTGCGGGCGCTCCTTGGGCCAGTTCCGCTTGGCCTTGCCGAGCTTGACCGCGGGCGCGCCCGCCCACCGCTGACCGGTGGGAACCGTGCCGACGACGGCCGAGCCGGGCGCCACCTCGGCGCGCTTACCCACGCGGGCACCCGGGAAGAGCATGCTGCGCGTGCCGACGACGGCGTGCCCGCCCACCTTGACGTGGCCGATCTCCAGCCGGTCGCCGTCCAGCCACCAGCCGGACAGGTCCACCTCGGACTCGACGGCAGCGCCGCGCCCCATCTTGAGCATGCCGGTCACCGGCGGCAGCGAGTGCAGATCGACGTCCGGACCGATCTTGGCGCCCAGGGCCCGCGCGTACCGCTCCAGCCAGGAGCCGGTGAGCGAGGTCGCGCCGCTGTACTCGGCCAGCCGCTCGGCCGTCCACAGCCGCAGATGCACACTGCCACCGCGCGGATGCCGCCCGGCCTTCACACCGCGCAGCAGCAGCCGCGCCCCGCCCGCACCGATCGCGAGCCGGCCCGGCGGGCTGAACAGCAGCACCGCTCCGGCCGCGACGAGCCACCACGGGGCGCTCGGCAGCCAGGAGTACGACGATCCGAGGACGTTCCCGAGAGCGGCCAGCGGCACCAGCCAGCGCAGCCCCAGCAGCGAGAACAGCGGGACGAGGGCCAGCAGCTGGATCACCTTGGCGCGCGTCGGCACCGGGGCGATCGTGCGCTGCGCCCCGTCGTCCTGCGAGGACTCCTCCAGGTGGCGGGCCAGCTTGCGCAGCGTCGGCTGCTGGTAGATGTCGAGGACGGCGGCGCTGGGGTAGCGGGTGCGCAGCCGTGTCGTCAGCTGGGCGGCGCCCAGGCTGGAGCCGCCGATCGCGAAGAAGTCGTCGGAGGCACTGGAGACCGGGATGCCCAGGATCTCCGTCCACTGCTCGGCGAGCCAGGCCTCGGTGCCGTAGAGCTGCTCGGCCTTGCCGGCCGTCTCCAGGCCCTCCAGAGGCCACGGGAGGGCATTGCGGTCGACCTTGCCGGACGTGCGGGTCGGCAGGTCCTCGACCGGCGCGAGCAGCGGGACCAGGGCGGCGGGCAGCTCGGCGCGGAGCTTCTCGACGGCGGCCGCGTGGTCCCAGCCGTCCTGGGTGACGATGTAGCCCACGAGGAGCTGGTTGCCGCTGCGGGCGGTGCGCACGGCGGCGGCCGCTCCGGCGACCCCGGGCAGCGCCTGCAGCGCGGCGTCCACCTCGCCGAGCTCGATACGGCGCCCGCCGAGCTTGATCTGCTCGTCGGCCCGCCCGAGGAAGATCAGCCCCTGAGGCTCCGCCTTCACCAGGTCACCGCTGCGGTACGCCCGCTCCCAGCCCAGTGACTCCAGCGGCGCGTACTTCTCCGCGTCCTTCTCGGCGTCGAGATACCGGGCGAGCCCGACCCCGCCGATCACCAGCTGCCCGCTGGCCCCCATGGGGACGACCTCGCCGGCCTCGTCGACGACGGCGAGCTCCCAGCCGTTGAGCGGCAACCCGATGCGGATGGGCTCCTCGCCGGTCATCAGCGACGCACAGGCCACCACGGTCGCTTCCGTCGGGCCGTAGGTGTTCCACACCTCGCGGCCCTCCGTGACCAGCCGCTGCACCAGCTCGGGCGGACAGGCCTCGCCGCCGAAGATCAGCAGGCGTACGTCGTTGAGGGTCTCCGGCTCCCACAGGGCCGCCAGCGTCGGCACGGTCGAGACGACGGAGATGTCCTGCTCGACCAGCCAGGGGCCGAGATCGGCGCCGCTGCGGACCTGGGAGCGGGGTACGGGGACGAGACAGGCCCCGTAGCGCCAGGCCAGCCACATCTCCTCGCAGGAGGCGTCGAAGGCGACGGACAGACCCGCCATGACCCTGTCACCGGGACCGATGGGGTCGTCGGTGAGGAAGAGGGCCGCCTCGGCGTCCACGAAGGCGGCGGCGCTGCGGTGGCTGACGGCGACGCCCTTGGGCTTGCCGGTCGAGCCGGAGGTGAAGATGATCCACGCGTCGTGCCCGATGCCGGGACGTGCGGCGGGGACCTTGCTGCGGCCGGTGACGGTCAACTCGTGCCCGGCGCCGACGACGGCCCGTACGTCCGCCTCCCCGAAGACCAGCTCGGCCCGCTCGTCCGGGTCCTCGGCGTCCACCGGAACGTATGCGGCGCCGGCGGCGAGGACGGCCAGGATCGCCACGTAGAGGTCATTGGTGCCCGAGGGGACACGGACACCGACCCGGTCACCGAGGCCGACCCCGGCGTCTGCGAACCGGCGCCGCAGGATCTCCACCTCGGCCGCGAGGGCACGGTAGGTGAGGCGGGTCGTGCCGTCGTCGAGGGCGAGCTCGTCCGGGTAGGAACGCACGGAGGCGTCGAAGGTGTCGACGAGCGTGCGGGGTGAGGCGGCGGGTGCCGCGGAGAAACGTGCCGTATCGCCAAATCGCTCGCGGATCTCTTCGTCGAGCAAACCGAGAGCACTGCTCTCGTGTATGGCTGCCATCGGGTCCTCGCGTCTCGATCCCGGAAGCCTCCGGGGCGCTGGCGGGTCCGCAGGTCTGCCTGGGGTTGTCCGGCTCCAGCTCGGTGTCCGTAACAAGCCGGAAATTTTAGTACGACGCTATGCGCCGTCCCTGCCGACTGCCACTCCAGGCGGCCGTCCAGGGGCTCGGAGTAGGCCGGTGGAGGGACGCTGACCTGGTGATCTTCATGCCGGACGAGACTTCCCCCACACAACGGCGAGGGCCGCGACCAGTGGTCGCGGCCCTCGCCTTCTCGTGTGTCCGAGGGGGGACTTGAACCCCCACGCCCGATAAAGGGCACTAGCACCTCAAGCTAGCGCGTCTGCCATTCCGCCACCCGGACAAGGTGTCTGTCGCGCGGGGTTCCCCTCGCGGCGACGAAGGAAACATTACCAGGCTCCGAGGGGTGGCCGATCACCCCCTGTTCCCGCCCCGGCCCCGCGTGAACGGGGTGTGACGGAACGGGACCGGTCTTGGGCGGGACCCGCGCGAGGGGGAGGATGAGGGGGGACCACCAGCAGTGACAGTGGGAGGAAGCAGCGTGAGCGGGACGGACACGACCAGCGGCGTCACCGGCGAGGACGAGGTCGTGGACCTCTGCCGCGACCTCATCAGGATCGACACCAGCAACTACGGCGACCACTCGGGTCCGGGTGAGCGCAAGGCGGCCGAGTACGTCGCCGAGAAGCTCGCCGAGGTGGGCCTCGATCCGCAGATCTTCGAATCGCACCAGGGCCGCGCCTCCACCGTGGCCCGGATCCAGGGCGAGGACCCCTCCCGGCCCGCGCTCCTCATCCACGGCCACACCGATGTCGTACCGGCCAACGCGCAGGACTGGACCCACCACCCCTTCTCCGGCGAGATCGCGGACGGCTGTGTGTGGGGGCGTGGCGCGGTCGACATGAAGGACATGGACGCGATGACCCTGGCGGTCGTCCGCGACCGGCTGCGCAGCGGGCGCAGGCCGCCCCGGGACATCGTCCTCGCCTTCCTCGCCGACGAGGAGGCCGGCGGCACGTACGGCGCCCGGCACCTGGTCGACAAGCACCCCGACCTCTTCGAGGGCGTGACCGAGGCGATCGGCGAGGTCGGCGGGTTCTCCTTCACCGTCAACGAGAACCTGCGCCTCTACCTCGTGGAGACCGCCCAGAAGGGCATGCACTGGATGCGGCTCACCGTCGAGGGCACGGCGGGCCACGGCTCGATGACCAACAACGACAACGCCATCACCGAACTGTGCGAGGCCGTCGGCCGGCTCGGCCGCCACACCTGGCCGGTGCGGGTCACCAAGACCGTACGGTCCTTCCTCGACGAGCTCTCCGACGCGCTCGGCACCGAGCTCGACCCGGAGAACATGGACGAGACCCTGGCCAAGCTGGGCGGCATCGCCAAGATGGTCGGCGCGACGCTGCGCAACTCGGCGGCGCCCACCATGCTCGGCGCCGGCTACAAGGTCAATGTCATTCCCGGCCAGGCCACCGCCCACGTCGACGGGCGCTTCCTGCCCGGCTACGAGGAGGAGTTCCTCGCCGACCTCGACCGCATCCTCGGCCCGCGGGTGAAGCGGGAGGACGTGCACGGGGACAAGGCGCTGGAGACCGACTTCGACGGCAGCCTCGTCGACGCCATGCAGAGCGCGCTGAGCGCCGAGGACCCGATCGCGCGGGCCGTGCCGTACATGCTCTCCGGCGGCACCGACGCCAAGTCCTTCGACGACCTCGGCATCCGTTGCTTCGGCTTCGCGCCGCTCCAGCTGCCGCCGGAGCTGGACTTCGCGGGCATGTTCCACGGCGTCGACGAGCGGGTGCCGGTGGAGGGGCTGAAGTTCGGAGTGCGGGTGCTGGACCGGTTCATCGACGCGTCATGACACGTTGACGCCGACATTCGCCCGCGCGTACGGAGATCACCCGGGAAGGGTGAATGCGACCATAAGCTCGTAGCGCTACTTCTCCCTCCTCGTTACAGGTGTTGCGATCCGCTACTTGGGATCGCATTGCCAACAAGGAGGAATAATGATCAAGAAGGTCGTCGCTGCTGCGGCTGCCACTGGTGGTCTGGTTCTCGCGGGTGCGGGTCTGGCCGTCGCCGACGCCGGTGCTCAGGGTGCCGCTACGCACTCCCCGGGTGTCGCTTCCGGCAACGTCGTCCAGGTGCCCGTTCACGTCCCGGTGAACGTCTGCGGCAACACGGTCTCCGTGATCGGGCTGCTGAACCCCGCCTTCGGCAACACCTGCATCAACGAGTGACGCTGCCTTTCTGAGGTTCGTCCACACCGTCGGCCCCGGAGCGCGCGCCACGCGTTCAGGGGCCGACCAGTCTCTTCGCGTTTGTACACGAGGGGGGAAGAAGGGAATTCAGCAATGCGACAGGTCACCCGCAAGGGCTTGATGACCATGGCGGCCGCGACCGGCGTGATCGCCGCCACGGGCGGCTACGCCCACGCCGACTCCGCCGCGAGCGGCTCCAGTTCGAACTCGCCCGGCGTGCTGTCGGGCAACACGGTGCAGGCGCCGGTGCACGTGCCGGTCAACGTCTGCGGCAACACCGTGAACGTCGTCGGCATCCTCAACCCGGCGATGGGCAACATGTGCGTCAACCACGACGCCGGAGAAGGGGCGCGCGCCGCGGGACACACCAGTGACTCCCCGGGCGTCGGCTCGGGCAACCACGTCCAGGCGCCGATCGACGTACCGGTCAACGCCTGTGGCAACAGCGTCGACGTCATCGGCGTCGGCAACGCGGCCGCGGGCAACGACTGCGCCAACGGCGGTGGATCCGGTAGCGGGGACCGCACCACGCCTCCGGGCGACGGTCAAACCACCCCGCCCGGGAAGCCGGGCCAGCCCGGCAGCCCCGAGCAGCCCGGCAGCCCCGAGCAGCCCGGCAGCCCCGAGCAGCCGGGCGACCCGGTGGAGCGCGGCATGCCCGGTCACCCCGACTCCCGGAGCACGCCGCCCACGTCGGGCGACGAGAGGCGGGGCGGCTCCTCGCGGAGCGGCCAGCTGGGCGGCGAGTCCGTCGTCCAGCCCCAGGGCACCGCGCAGCTCGCGCACACCGGCGGCGACCTGCCGCTGGGTGCCGCGCTGTCGGTGGGCGCGGGGGCGCTGCTGGCGGGAGCGGTGCTCTACCGCAAGGCGAGGGCCTTGGCGTAGGGAAAGTGCATATTGCACATACCGGATAGGGCATCACAATCTTCCCCTGTGATGCGCGTGACGGAACGGGCCCCGCACTGTCGGGGCCCGTTCCGTTTGTGCCGCCTCAGCTCACCACGTGGCGCGCACCTGGCGAATGATCCGCCGGCGCAACCGCACCCTGCGGCTGCCGTCGCGCAGCAGGCTCAGGCGGTCCAACTCCCAGTGTCCGTACTCGGCATGGTCCGTCAGCAGTCGTGTGGCGTCCTTGCGGGAGACCCCGCGCGGTACGTACACGTCGACAAATTCGTATTCCGGCATCGCATCTATTGTGCGGGCAGAGGCCCTGTACGGATAGCGTCTGCACTATGTCTGATGCTGCGCAGCCCACCGCTGCCGAGGTACGCGCCGCCGCCGAGGCGGTCAAGACCGCGCTCGACCGCCACCTTGCGGCGGTCGAACGCCGGTCGGGGGAGGACGACCCGGCCGTCTACGAGGCGTTCAACCAGCTGGCCGCGGCCGCGGAGGCGTACGACGAGCTGCTCTACGACCGCTATGACGAGGTCACACCTTTCGAGATCCCCGGCACGGAGGACGCCCTTCCGTACACCGGCCCCGAGGAGCCGAACGCCCTGAGCGTGCTGATCCGCCGCGACTACGCGGTGGTGGAGCCGCAGCGGCTGCTGGCGCAGGCGCAGCGGGTCGAGGCGGCGGACGACGAGGGCCTGGGCGCGGAGTCCTCCGGCACGATCCACGGGGCGCTCGGCATCCTCTTCGGCGAGTTCGAACCGGACGAGATCGCTTCCCGGCACAAGGAGTTCGGCCTGGAGGAGGGCGACTCCACGCTCTGGGTGACGGCCTCGGACGAACCGGCCGATCCGGGCGAGTGGCTGGAGATGCCGTTCGAGCAGATCGACCCGCAGCAGGTGGTCTGCCGCTTCGACGTCAGCGCGGTCTTCGACGACGACATCGAGGAGGACCTTGAGGACGACGTCGACGAGGACCTCGAAGAGGCGCCCGGGGACCTGGAGGACGAACTCGATCCGGACCTGGACGCGGATCTGGACGAGGACGAGGACCTGGAGCCGCTGGACCGCAACCGCTGATCAGACGCGACGCCTGTAACGACGACATCGGCGGCGGTGCCGGAGGATCACCCTCCGGCACCGCCGCCGTCGTTGTGGCTCCACGCGTGTCCCGTCAGCCGGCCGCGGGGACCTGGGGCCGGAGCAGGACCGGCAGCCGGGTCGTGCGCGGCCTGGCCGGGATCTCCGTCACGGCTCGCGGCAGTGCCTGGTCCACGCCGTGCACGACAGAGAGGTGGCGGTCCGCCCGGCCGAACGCCGTGTAGACCCACGGCCGGCTGAGGGCCTGCGCGGCGTCACCGGGCAGCACCACGACCGCCGCACGCCATCTGCCGCCGACGGCCTGGTGCGCGGTCAGCGCCCACCCGTGCCGCACCGACTGCTCAACCTGCTCCTTCGCTACGACGACGGGGGCGCCCGAGCACGACAAGTGCAGCCCGTCGGCGTCGGCCTTCACCACCTGGCCCGGCAGCGTACGGCCGGCGCCGGGGGAGTAGGCGATCCGGTCGCCGGGGTCGAAACCGCCGAAGCGGCCCGGACCGGGGTTGAGCCGCTCCTTGAGCGCCACGTTCAGCGCGCGGGTGCCGGCCGCCCCGCCGTGGCCCGGCGTGATCACGACCGTCTCCTCGGCCGGGACACCGATGGCCCGCGGCACGGAGTCCGCGACGAGCTGCACGGTCCGGTGCACGGCCTCGCCCGCGTCCCGCACCGGCACGATCACGACCTCCTTGCCGGGGGCCTCCACCTGGTTCAGCTCGCCGATGCCGATCCCGGAGACCAGCTCGCCGAGGGGGCCCAGATCGGGCGTACGGGAGGAGATCTGCGGGCAGATCCGGGCCGCCAGCAGATCCGCGAAGACCCGCCCGGGCCCCGCGGACCACAGCACCGCCGGATCGCCGGCCAGCACCAGCCGGGTGCCGTCGGCCAGCGACTCGGCCAGCAGAGCCGCCGTCTCGACATCCAGCTGGGGCGCGTCGAGCACGACGAGCAGATCGAGGTCCAGCGCCCCGTCCGCGTCCCGCCCCGGCCCGTCGACCCCGGACAACAGCTCCGCCACTGTGGCGACAGCGGAACCGGTCCCCTCGGGTGGGCCATCGGGCAGGTCGTACCTGGCCAGCTCCGCGGCGAACAGGCCCCGGCCGACCGGGCTGTGGGCGGCGGCCCAGGCGCGCAGCCCGAGTTCGCGCGCGGCGTGCAGCAGGGCCGCCGGTTCGGTGAGGGAGGCGTAGCCGCCGGTGTGGAGGACCAGGCCGTGGCCCGCGACGGCCCTGATCAGTTCGGCGGTGGAGCCGCGGGCGGCACCGGCCGCCGACTCCCACTCCGCCGCCGAACCGTCCACCTTCGGCACCGAGTTGATCAGCCGGGCCAGTCCGTCGGCGAGGCTCTCCTCGGCGAGTGCGTACCGCTCCAGACCGACGAGCACACGGACCGGACGCTCCTCCTCCGCCTCCCCGTCGGTCTCGTCGTCCGCCCGCTGGACCGGCACGCCCGGCTCCTCCAACGGGTCCTGGAAGACCAGGGCCTCGCCCTCCGCGAGCGCGTCCTGCATCGCCGCGTCCGGGTCGGGCACGCCCCGCTGGGCCAGCGCGGCGGTGAGCGCCGACGCCTCCAGGGCGGTGTGCCCGGCCAGCGCCGCCTGCTCCAGGAGCCAGACGGTGAGCGCACGGCCCCGCCGCTCGTCGTCCGGGCCGCACTCCGCGCCGAGCAGGGCACGCGCGAATCCGTCGGCCTGCTCGGGTCGCGTACCGGTCACACGCAGCAACTGCCAGGGGTCCTCACGCAGTTGTGCCTCCGCGCCGTCACCGAGGGCGGCGGCCACCTGCGGCGCGAGCGTGTCGGGCGCACCGCCTTCGACGAGCACGGCCCGCACCGCCTCCACGGTGCCCTGGGCGGGGCCGGCGACCTCGGCGGCCACCGGCTGCGGCCGGCGCACGGCTTCCGGCGCCGCGCGGCGCGGTGCCGGTTCGGGCTCGCTGAAGACGGCGGTCACGGGCTTGTCGCCGCTCTCCACGGCCCGTACGGCGGCCAGCAGATCCGCGGCCTTTCCACTGAGCTTGGTCCCGGCGGCGATCGGCGCCGTCTTCTCGGCCTTCCGCCGCTCGATGCGCTCCCGCTCCAGCCGCTGCGCGGCGAGTTCGGCCTCCGCCTCGGACAACTGCTTGGCCGCGGCGGCCTCGTCGCCGTCGGCGGCAGCGGTGCCCTCGGCCTCCGCAGCGGGGGCCTCGCCCTCCGGCGTACCCGGCTCGGCGTCCTCGGCGTCCTCGGCAGCCTCGGCGTCCTCGGCGGGTTCCGGCTCCGTGCTCACAGCGTGCTCCAGTCGTGATCGGGATAGCGGTGCAGGGGTGCCGACACATCGTCGAGAGCCCTGCAGATCTCGTCAGGAAGACTAAGGGCCTCCACTGACAGTGCCGCCGCGAGCTGCTGCGAGTTGCGCGCGCCGACGATGGGCGCCGCCACGCCGGGCCGGTCGCGCACCCAGGCGAGGGCCACCTGGAGCGGGGTCACCGCGAGCCCGTCCGCCGCGGTGGTCACCGCGTCCACGATGCGCGTCGCCGTGTCGTCGAGATAGGGCGCGACGAAGGGCGCCATGTGCTCCGAGGCGCCCCGCGAGTCGGCCGGCGTGGCGTTGCGGTACTTACCCGTCAGGACCCCGCGGCCCAGCGGGGAGGAGGGCAGCAGGCCTATGCCGAGGTCGAGCGCGGCGGGCAGCACCTCGCGCTCGACGCCGCGCTGGAGCAGCGAGTACTCCAGCTGCGTGCTGGCCAGCCGGGTCCGCGTGCCAGGCGCCGCGAGCTGCCAGGTCGCGGCCTTGGCGAGCTGCCAGCCGCAGAAGTTGGAGACGCCGGCGTAGCGTGCCCGGCCGCTGCTGACGGCCAGGTCGAGGGCCTGGAGGGTCTCCTCCAGCGGGGTTTCCGGGTCGAAGGCGTGGATGTGCCACAGGTCGACGTAGTCCGTGCCGAGCCGGGCCAGCGAGGCGTCGAGAGCGGAGAGCAGATGGCCGCGCGAGCCGTCGAAGCGGCGGTCGGGGTCGGGCACGCTGCCCGCCTTGGTCGAGATCACGAGGTCGCGGCGCGGCACGAGGCCTTCGATGAGCTGTCCGAGCAGATACTCGGCCTCCCCGTCGCCGTACACGTCAGCCGTGTCGACGAGGCTCCCGCCCGCCTCCCAGAAGACCTTCAACTGGTCCGCGGCGTCGTGCTCGTCCGTGTCCCGGCCCCACGTCAGGGTGCCGAGTCCGATACGGGACACGCGCAGGCCGGTACGGCCGAGATGCCTCTGCTCCATGAACGCCGAGATTACTGGCCAGAACTGGTGCCGTGGGTTGCCTGTGGATAACCGATTTCCCCAATGTGCAGGGCCGATGGCACCGCACGGCAGTCCCGCTGAGCGCACCTCTGCTGTCGATCGTGGACGCCCCCGCGCTACTGTCGTCGGAACAGCGACGTTACTGATCGGTAAGGGGAGCGGCATGCAGCTCGGGATCAACCTCGGCTACTGGGGTGCCGGAATGGACGCGGACAATCTGGCCGTGGCGCAGGAGGCCGACCGCCTCGGCTACGCCGTGTGCTGGGCCGCCGAGGCCTACGGCTCCGACGCGGCCACCGTGCTCACCTGGGTCGCCGCCCAGACCGAGCGCATCGACGTAGGCTCGGCCATCTTCCAGATCCCGGCTCGCCAGCCCGCGATGACGGCGATGACCGCCGCGACCCTCGACTCGCTGTCCGGCGGCCGCTTCCGCCTGGGCCTCGGCGTCTCGGGCCCGCAGGTCTCCGAGGGCTGGTACGGCGTCAAGTTCGACAAGCCGCTGGCCCGCACCCGCGAGTACGTCGAGATCGTACGCAAGGCGATGAGCCGTGAGCGGCTGTCCTACGAGGGGCAGCACTGGACGCTGCCGCTGCCCGGCGGCCCGGGCAAGCCGATCAAGCTGACGGTGCACCCGGAGCGCGAGCACATCCCGCTGTACATCGCGGCGATCGGCCCCAAGAACCTGGAGCAGACCGGCGAGATCGCCGACGGCGCCCTGCTGATCTTCCCCTCCGCCGAGCACCTTGAGGACACCGCGATCCAGTACCTGCGGGCGGGCCGCGAGAAGGCCGGCAAGACCCTCGACGGCTTCGACATCTGCCCGACCCTCCCGCTCGCCGTCGGCGACGACAAGGACGTGCCGACGCTGGCCGACACCTTCCGCCCGTACACCGCGCTGTACGTCGGCGGCATGGGCAGCCGCAAGCAGAACTTCTACAACCAGCTGGCCCAGCGCATGGGTTACGAGAAGGAAGCCGCCGAGATCCAGGACAAGTACCTGTCCGGCGACAAGGAGGGCGCCGCAGCCGCGATCCCGCACGCGCTGATCGACCAGACGACGCTGCTCGGCTCCGTCGACCGCATCGCGGACCGGATGAAGGCCTACGCGGCCGCCGGTGTCACCACCCTGACCCTCGCCCCCGCGGGCTTCACGCTGGACGAGCGGCTCGCCTCCCTGCGCGCCGGCACCGAGGCCCTGGAGCGGGCGGGCCTCGCGTAACACGAGGCAGGCTCAAGGAGAAGTTCTGCGGCCGTGGTGGGGGCTCGGGGGTCTTCCCCGCCACGGCCGTCACGTAGAACAACGCGCCGGAGCCCAAGCGGTTACGCCCCCGACCTGACCCCGGCAGTCCTCCTTTTGGCGGAGTTGTCCGACACAGCTGTTGCAGCACCCCTCGCGCCGCATTTGACTCGTTCTTTGCGGATTCCTCCAGAGAGGTGCCTCAGATGCTTTCGGCCAAGAGTCTGTTCCAGGAGATCATCGACAACGACGAGTCCTTCCGGCTCTTCTGCTCCATCGCTGCCAGCGGGGAGTCGCAGGGCGGCTGGGAGAACGCGCGTATCGCCGCGCTCGTCCCGCAGAGCGAGCGCGCACTCGCCCCCAAGATCACCCGTCATGGCGCGGACGAGGACAAGCACGGGCGGATCTTCAACGCCCTGATGAAGAAGCGCGGCCTCGACCCCGTCGAGGTGCCCCACGACACCGACTACACGATGCTCCTGGAGAAGCACGGCATCGGCCTCGCCCACGAGAAGCTCAAGAGCGACGAGCCGTTGACCGTGCAGGACATCGTCGCCTATCTCGCGCACAGCCGAGTGACCGAGCAGCGCGCCTCCGAACAGATGGAACTGCTGCGCAAGCACTTCGCCGACGACCCCGACATCGGCCGCGCGGTGAAGATGATCTCCAGCGACGAGGACAACCACCTCGCCTACTGCCACGAGGAGCTGCTGCGTTTCGCCGCAGCCGGTCACGGCCGCGCCATCCAACAGACGCTCCGCGAGGCCGCGCTCGCGGAGATCCGCATCTACCGGGATGTCAGCCTCACGGTGATGGCCCACATGGGGCGCATCCTCGGCTGGTCGGCGGCCAAGTCGGCGGTGCTCGCGGCGGGCATCCACGCGGTGTACGTCTATGAGCGTGCCGCGGGGTGGCGGCGGATGGTCTCCCTGCGGATGCCCGAGCGCCGCGACGCCCTGGGCGGTCCCGCGGCCGCGGCCCCCGAGTTCGCCTAGGGCCTGTCCGGCGGATCAGGTCGCGGGAAAGTGACGGCATCTCATGAACGCGGGTGAGCGGGGTCTGGTGCGTGCAGCTGCAAGGCGGAGGAGGGAGTCGACGCGGAGCGTCGGCGAGTGACGACAACGCGGCAGATGGGCGTGCCAGACCCCGCGTTCCGCGACAGGATCCGCCGGACAGGCCCTGAGGGCCGCTACAACCAGCCGCGCCGCTTGAACAGCCGGTACAGGAGGATCTCCAGGACGGCCATCGCCCCGATCAGCACCGGATACGACCACAGCCAGTGCAGCTCCGGCATGTGGTCGAAGTTCATGCCGTAGATCCCCGCGATCATCGTGGGGACTGCGGCCATGGCGGCCCACGCGGAGATCTTTCGCATGTCGTCGTTCTGCCGCACGCTCATCTGCGCGAGATGGGCCGACAGGACGTCCGAGACCAGCCGGTCCAGGCCCTCGACGGATTCGTTCACGCGCGTGAGGTGGTCGTTCACGTCGCGGAAGAAGGGCTGGGCCTTCTCGTGGACGAACGGCACCCGCACGCCGAACAGGCCGCCGCCCGCCAGCCGGGCCAGCGGCTGCGCCAACGGGCCCGTGGCCCTGCGGAACTCCAGCACCTGGCGCTTGAAGTTGTAGATGCGCGACGCCGTGTTCCGCGAGCCTCCGCCGTGCGGCGAGAACACCTCGGCCTCCAGCTCCTCCAGGTCGGTGCCCAGCTCGCCCGCGACCACCAGATAGTGGTCGACGATGGCGTCCGCGATCGAGTACAGCACCGCTGTGGGCCCGTGCCGCAGCATCTCCGGCTCCGACTCCAGCCGCTGCCGTACGGCCGCGAGAGGCGCCTCCTCGCCGTGCCGCACGGTCACCACGAAGGAGTTGCCGATGAAGACCATGATCTCGCCGGAGGAGACGATGTCGGCCTTCGGCTCGTACCCGACGGGCTTGAGCACCATGAACAGTGAGTCGTCGTACACCTCCAGCTTGGGCCGCTGATGCGCGGTGACGGCGTCCTCGACGGCCAGCGGATGCAGCCCGAACTCCTCGGTGACCTGGTCGAACTCCTTCTCCGTGGGCTCGTACAGCCCGATCCAGACGAAGGCGTTCCCCGCCATCCGGCACGCGTCGAGCGCGTCGGAGAAGTCCGCGGGCCCCTCCGTCCGGCGTCCGTCGCGGTAGATGGCGCAGTCGACGATCACGGAGGGTATTGTCCCGCTGTCCGCCGCCAAGCGCACCCGGACGTGCGCCTACGCTGGACGGCATGCCCACGCTGATCCTCGTCCGGCACGGACGGTCCACCGCCAACACCTCGGGGCTGCTCGCCGGCCGCACGCCCGGCGTCGCGCTCGACGAGCGAGGTGCCGCGCAGGCCGCCGCGCTGCCCGGCCGGCTCGCCGAGCTGCCCATCTCGGAGGTCGTCACCAGCCCCCTGCAGCGCTGCCGGGAGACGATCCGGCCCCTCCTCGACGCCCGGCCGGAGCTGCGCGCGCACACCGAGGAGCGGATCACGGAGTGTGACTACGGCGACTGGTCGGGGCGCAAGCTCGCCGAGCTCATGGACGAGCCGCTGATGGAGGTCGTACAGGCGCATCCGTCGGCCGCCGCCTTCCCCGGCGGGGAGTCGATGCGGGCGATGCAGACGCGCGCGGCCGAGGCGGTGCGGGAGTGGAACGCGCGCGTGGAGCGCGAGCACGGCGGTGACGCCGTCTATCTCATGTGCTCGCACGGCGACATCATCAAGTCCCTTGTCGCGGACGCACTCGGACTTCATCTCGACCTCTTCCAGAGGATTTCCGTTGAACCGTGTTCCATCACCGCGATCCGCTACACACGCCTCAGGCCCTTTCTCGTACGCCTCGGGGACACCGGTGACTTCGCCTCCCTGGCGCCGCGTGAGGAACCTCCGGGCGAGGACGCCCAAGTCGGAGGCGGCGCGGGCGCACCGTGATCGTCGGCCGCAGTAGGGTGAAGCGGTCGCAGTAGTGCCGTGGTTGGTTCCGATGTCGATCTCAGATTCCCATGGAGACAGGACGTGTCCCGTCAGGTGTTCCTCTACGACCCCCCGGACCGCTTCGTGGCCGGTACGGTCGGACTGCCCGGGCGCCGTACGTTCTTCCTCCAGGCCACCGCCGGTCCCCGTTCGACCAGCGTCGCCCTGGAGAAGACCCAGGTCGCCGCGCTCGCCGAACGCATGGACGAGCTTCTCGACGAGGTCGTGCGCCGCAGCGGCGGCAGCGCCCCCGTCCCTGCCGTGACCCCCACGGAGGTCACCGACACGGCCCCGCTGGAGACCCCCATCGAGGAGGAGTTCCGCGTCGGCACCATGGCCCTTGCCTGGGACGGCGAGGAGCAGCGCATGATCGTCGAGGCGCAGGCCCTCGTGGAGCTCGACGCCGACACCGAGGAGGACCTCGCCGAAGCCGAGGAGCGACTCCTCCAGGACGAGGAGAACGGGCCCCCGATGCTGCGGGTCCGGCTCACCGGCGCACAGGCCCGGGCCTTCGCCAAGCGCGCCCTCGACGTCGTCAACGCCGGCCGGCCGCCCTGCCCGCTGTGCAGCCTCCCGCTCGACCCGGAAGGACACGTATGTCCGCGCCAGAACGGATACCGCCGCGGAGTGTGACGGCCGACCTCACCTCCGTCGCGCTGCTCACCGAGGGCGAGCTGACCGTACGCGGACGCATCCGCGAGGCGTCCAACGCGGCGCTGTACTGCACGATCGCCCACGACGGCCGGGAAGCGGCCTGCATCTACAAGCCCGTCGCCGGTGAGCGCCCCCTGTGGGACTTCCCCGACGGGACCCTGGCCCAGCGCGAGGTCGCGGCGTACGAGGTCTCCGAGGCGACCGGCTGGGGCCTCGTACCGCCCACCGTGCTGCGCGACGGGCCCTACGGCGAGGGCATGTGCCAGCTGTGGATCGAGGCCGTACCCCAGGACAGCGAACTCCTCGCCCTCGTCGACGGCGAGGAACCCGGCCCCGGCTGGAAGGCCATCGCCTTCGCCGAGGTCGGCGAGGGGAAGACGGCTCTCCTGGTGCACGCCGACGACCAGCGGCTGCGCCGGCTCGCCGTCCTCGACGTCGTGATCAACAACGGGGACCGCAAGGGCGGCCATCTGCTGCCCGCCGAAGAGGGCCGCCTGTACGGCATCGACCACGGTGTCACCTTCAACGCCGAGAACAAGCTCCGTACGCTCCTGTGGGGCTGGGCGGGCGAGCCGCTCACCCCGGAGGCCGTCGAGATCCTCAAGGGGCTCCAGGAGGGCCTTGAGGCGGGCGGGGCGCTCGCCGGGCGGCTGGCCGCGCTCATCACGGCGACGGAACTCGACGCCACACGCGCGCGTGTCGGCACGCTGCTCACGCAGGGCAGGCACCCCGAGCCCAGCGGGGAGTGGCCGGCCATTCCGTGGCCGCCGGTCTAGGAGCACACTGGCCTGGACGGTGCAAGAGCGCCCATCCAGCCGTCTGGCCTGGTCCGGTTCGTATACGGATACTCCGTCCGGTTACGCTCATGAGCATGTATGCCTGGCCCGCTTCTGAGGTCCCCGCCCTGCCCGGCAAGGGCCGCGACCTCCGGATCCACGACACCGCGACCGGCGGACTGGTCTCCCTCGACCCCGGTCCCGTCGCCCGTATCTACGTCTGCGGGATCACTCCGTACGACGCGACCCACATGGGTCACGCGGCGACCTACAACGCGTTCGACCTCGTGCAGCGCGTGTGGCTCGACACCAAGCGCCAGGTCCACTACGTCCAGAACGTGACGGACGTGGATGATCCGCTGCTGGAGCGGGCCGAGCGGGACGACATCGACTGGGTCGCCCTCGCCGAGAAGGAGACGGCCCTGTTCCGCGAGGACATGACCGCCCTGCGGATGCTGCCCCCGCAGCACTACATCGGCGCGGTCGAGGCGATACCCGGCATCGTGCCGCTCGTCGAGCGGCTGCGGGACGCCGGCGCCGCCTACGAACTCGAGGGCGACGTCTACTTCTCCGTCGAGTCCGACCCCAACTTCGGCAAGGTGTCCAACCTGGACGCCGCCGCCATGCGCCTGCTGTCCGCCGAGCGCGGCGGCGACCCGGACCGCGCGGGCAAGAAGAACCCGCTCGACCCGATGCTGTGGATGGCCGCCCGCGAGGGCGAGCCGAGCTGGGACGGCGGCTCGCTGGGCCGCGGCCGGCCCGGCTGGCACATCGAGTGCGTGGCGATCGCCCTCGACCACCTCGGCATGGGCTTCGACGTCCAGGGCGGCGGCTCCGACCTCGCCTTCCCGCACCACGAGATGGGCGCCTCGCACGCCCAGGTGCTGACCGGCGAGTTCCCCATGGCCAAGGCGTATGTCCACGCCGGCATGGTCGCCCTGCACGGCGAGAAGATGTCGAAGTCCAAGGGCAACCTCGTCTTCGTCTCCACGCTGCGGCGCGAGGGCGTCGACCCGGCCGCCATCCGGCTGGCCCTGCTCGCCCACCACTACCGGGCCGACTGGGAGTGGACCGACCAGGTGCTCGAGGACGCCGTCGCGCGGCTCGACCGCTGGCGTGCCGCCGTCTCCCGGCCCGACGGCCCGTCCGCCGAGGCGCTCGTCGCGGAGATCCGCGAGGCCCTCGCGAACGACCTGGACGCCCCCGCCGCGCTCGCCGCGGTCGACCGCTGGGCGGCACTCCAGCGGGACCGGGGCGGCAGCGACGAGGGCGCCCCCGGCGTCGTATCGCGCGCTGTGGACGCCCTGTTGGGCGTGGCTCTGTAAGGAGAGGGCGCCTCCTCCTTGCCGGAGGGGGCGCCCCTGTTCTTGCTCATACAAAGGTCAGATCCGCTGGATCCGTACGCTGCGCAGCACGTTCGGCGACTGGGTGTCCCAGATGCCGACGACCTGGTGGCCGAACGCGAAGGCCTGCTGGATCTGCTGGTGGATCTGCGGGTTCGGGTTGTTGAGGACCCGGAACTGGTTGTTGATGCGCAGGAAGATCTGGTGCGGCTGCCCCTGGAGCGGGTGGACGATGTCGATGAAGCCGTTCGCCACACCGGAGGCGAGGGCCTGTGCCTGCACCTGTTGGACGACCTGCTGCACCGCCGACAGCGAGACCTGCTGGAGCTGCTGCTGCACCTGCTGCTCGGCCTGCTGAGCCTGCTGGTCCTGCTGCTGCGCGAACGGCTGCTGCTGCAGTTGCTGGAGCAGCTGCTGGAACGGCTGCTGCTGGCCGAGCTGCTGGAGCTGCTCCAGCGAGCCGCTCATCCCGTACGGCTGCTGCGGCTGCTGCTGCCCGTACGGCTGCTGCTGGCCGTAGCCCTGCTGCTGGCCGAACGGCTGCTGCTGGCCCTGCTGTTGCTGGTACGGCTGTTGCTGGAAGGGCTGTTGCTGGAAGGGCGACGTGCTCGGGAATTGCTGTCCCAGTTGGCTCATCTGCGGAGTGGTGCTCATGCGGGTGCCACCTTCCGTCATTCGTTGAGCGATGGTTGGGTCGTGTGTGACGAGGGGGATCTCAGCCCGTGACGACCAGGCCGACGATCTCGTCGTCCGAGAACCAGACGCGTACGTCCGGCCGTCCGCCCGCGAAGGCGGCGTGCACCGCCTGCCGGACCTCGGGGGACGGGTTGTTGAGGTTGCGCCAGTTGCCGGCCACGAACAGCCGGAGCCTGGGCGGGAGTTCGCGCGGGTAGGGCAGCAGCTCGTCCCAGTACCGCTCGGCCTGGCCCGAGCCCACCGCCTCCGGCAGCAGATGGGTCACCGCCGCCTTGATGTCCGGCCGGTTGCCGATCCGCTGCGAGGCGGGCCTGCCCGGCGCGTCCTGCTGCGGGGAGCCCGTGGCCCGCAGCATCGCGCGGGCACGTTCGGGGGACATCGGGAGCTGGCCGGCCGCCTTGAGCATGCCCTGCAGCGCGGCCAGCGCGCCGACCACCACCGGGGAGGCGGAGGAGGTCCCGGAGAACGTGTCCGTGTACCAGGCGATCTCCTCGGGCCCGCCCTGCAGATCGCCGGGCCGGTCCCAGAAGCCGCCGGTGGTCGTGACCTCGCGTCCCCAGCCCTGCGCGTCCACGCGGGAGCCGTAGTTGGAGAACGCGAGCCGTGACCGGTCCGGGCCGTGGTCGCGGCCGTGCGTGCCGGGCGGCGGAGCGCCCGCGCCGACCAGGACGGCGCCGGAGGACTGGTTGGAGGGGTTGAAGGGGTTGCGCCACCACTCCGGGAACCCGTCCGGGCGGCGCTCGTAGATCGCGTCGTCGAGCGACTCGCCGCCGTTGCCGGCGGCCGCCACCACGAGGACGCCCTTGGCGGTCGCGTAGCGGATGGCCGCGAAGTCGTCCGGCCACCACTCGATCGCGACATAGCCGTGCTGGTCGTCGCGCTGTTCGTGCTCGGACCGCGGCCCCGGCCGGTGGAGTTCGATCAGCACGATGTCGCCGGGGCCGAGCCGGTCGGCCGCCGCGTGGATCGCGGCCGCCGTGCCGATGCCCTGGAAGGACGCGGCCGCGGTCACCGTGTCCGGCACGATGCCGGTCACGCCGTACTCGGTGCGGTCGCCGCCGATCACGCCGATCACGGCGGTGCCGTGGTTGCGCCAGGCGACATCGGTCAGCGGGGTGCCGACGACGACGCCGGCGAGCTTGCCGGACAGGTCCTCGTGACCGAGCTGCCAGGCGCCCTCGACGTCGATCACGGTCACGCCCTGACCCATACCGCCGGGCCGCTGCCAGGCCCACTGGGCGTCGATGCCCTCGGGCGCGGGCCGCAGATAGCCCTGCCGACTGCTGTAGTCGGGGGTGACCGGCGCCCCCTCCTTGAGCCGCTGGGTCTCGCTCGGGCTCTGCCCGATCGACCCCAACGAGGCGGGTACGGCGCCCGGTTTGACGTACGACGTGTCGATGCCCGGCAGCGCGGCGATCCGTGCGCGCAGTTCCTGGGCGCGGCTCTCGCCGCCGCGTACCCGGTAGAAGAGTCCGAGGTCGGGCATGCTCTCGGCGCCGGGCACCGCGGACTGCTGGAGGCGCTCCTCGCTGCCGAACAGCGGCTCCAGGGAGACCTGTTCGTCACTGAGGAACATGTTGAGGGCCGAGACATCGGCGCCCGCCGCCGAACGGACGCCCTCGGCCTGGGCACGCAGCCGGGCCTCGGGACGGGCGACGACGATCAGTTCCTGCTCGGCTCCTCGATAGGTGAATCCCGCTCCGTCGGGCCCCGGCCCGGAGGCTCCCGGGCCCTGCGTCGGCTGTACCTGGTCGGTCATCGGGTACCGCTCCCTTCGGTCCGTGCGGGTGCCAAGTCCACGCAGCCCAACCAAGCACTCCCACGGCGACCCGTCCACCCCGCTTTCGTCAACTCGGTTTTAAAACAAGTTGAATTGGGTACCGTGTGCAATCTGGCCTGAATTG
Source organism: Streptomyces sp. JLBG701 (assembly GCF_058544905.1). Classification (NCBI taxonomy): domain Bacteria; kingdom Bacillati; phylum Actinomycetota; class Actinomycetes; order Kitasatosporales; family Streptomycetaceae; genus Streptomyces; species Streptomyces sp. JLBG701. The sequence goes on along the minus strand of NZ_CM178588.1, from coordinate 2,417,078 downwards.
CCTTAAAGGCGTGTCACGTTGTAATCAGGCCAAATGCTGACGAGGTGCCTGGCGTGCGCTGGGGCGCGAGTGGCCGTTGAACGACTGTGGGCGGTACGCCCGATGCGTACCGCCCACAGTTCGTCTCGCCGACCCGTCAGTCCTCGGAGGTGTCCTCGTCGTCCGTGCCACCCGGCTTCGGCGGCTTCGGGGGACGGGTGCGGCCACTGGGGTTGTCGCGCAGATACGTCGAGCTGTCGCTGCCGTCCGCCGTGGCGTGCCCGCCGGGCGGGGTGCCGCCGCTGTCCCGGCGCCGCAGATACCGCTCGAACTCCCGGGCGATCGCGTCGCCCGAGGCCTCCGGCAGCTCCGCGGTGTCCCGGGCCTCCTCCAGCGTCTGCACGTACTCGGCGACCTCGCTGTCCTCGGCGGCCAGCTGGTCCACGCCCACCTGCCAGGCGCGCGCGTCCTCGGGCAGCTCGCCCAGCGGGATGCGCACGTCGATCAGATCCTCAAGGCGGTTGAGCAGGGCCAGCGTCGCCTTCGGGTTGGGCGGCTGCGACACGTAGTGCGGTACGGCCGCCCAGAGGCTGACCGCCGGCACGCCCGCGTGGGTGCACGCCTCCTGGAGGACGCCGACGATGCCCGTGGGGCCCTCGTACTTGGTCTCCTCCAGGTCCATGCGCTGGGCCAGGTCCGGGTCGGACGTGGTGCCGCTGATCGGAACCGGGCGCGTGTGCGGGGTGTCGCCCAGCAGCGCGCCCAGAATCACGACCAGCTCCACGCCCAGTTCGTGCGCGAAGCCCAGCAGCTCGTTGCAGAACGAGCGCCAGCGCATCGACGGTTCGATACCTCGGACGAGTACGAGATCGCGAGGCTTCTCACCGCCGATCCGCACCACGGACAACCTTGTCGTCGGCCAGGTGATCTTTCGCACACCGCCGTCCAGCCACACCGTGGGGCGGTTCACCTGGAAGTCGTAGTAGTCCTCGGCGTCCAGCGCCGCGAACACCTCGCCCTTCCACTCTCTGTCCAGATGCGCGACCGCGGTGGAGGCGGCGTCGCCGGCGTCGTTCCAGCCCTCGAACGCGGCCACCATGACCGGGTCGATCAGCTCGGGTACCCCCTCGAGCTCGATCACCCAGCGCCTCCTTCCGACGTGCTCTCGCGTACGCCCCAACCTTACGGCGTGCCGCGGGGGCATCCGCAGCCCCCTTGCACGGGGGAGTGAACGGATCACTGCCCCGGCAACCACCCCGGGACACCCATCCGTGAACTCACAGAGTCGAGCGAAGCCACTGCTCCACGCTGGCGATATGCACGGTCGCCCAAGATCGCGCCGCCTCCGCGTCCCGGTCGCGCAGGGCCGCCAGAATGGCCCGGTGCTCGCGCAGGGTGCCGGCGACCGCGTCCTTCTGGGTCAGCCCGCGCCAGATCCGGGCCCGGGTGGTGGGCCCGGACAGGCCGTCCAGCAGGGAGCACAGCACCGAGTTCCCGGAGCTCTGCACGATCCCGCGGTGGAAGTCCAGGTCACAGGCGACCAGCTCCTCCACCGACGGGGCCTCGCCGAGCTTGTCCAACTGGGCGGTGAGCGCGTCCAGTTGCTGCTCGCTGATCCGCAGGGCGGCCATCGCGGTGGCGGCCGGCTCCAGGATGCGGCGGACGGCAAGGAACTCCAGGACCGTGTCGTCGCGGTGGAAGTCGACGACGAAGCTCAGCGCCTCAAGAAGCAACTGCGGGTCGAGGCTGGTGACGTACGTTCCGTCGCCCTGCCGCACGTCCAGGATCCTGATCAGGGAGAGGGCGCGCACGGCCTCCCGCAGGGAGTTGCGGGACAGCCCGAGCTCGGCGGCGAGTTCGCTCTCCTTGGGCAGCCGGTCCCCGGGGCGCAGCGCGCCGGAGACGATCATGCCCTTGATCTTCTCGATCGCCTCGTCGGTGACTGCCATGGTGCCTCCCTGTCCTCAGACATCGGACCTCGGATGTCTGAGGACATTATGCGGTCATACAGGGCTCAAGAGACGGGCCCGCTCACAAGCCCGCCTCAAGGTCGGCGATGGCCGCGGCCTCGTCCAGCGTCGTCAGCGCCCGGTCCCGCATCAGCACCCGCCCGTCGACGACGGTGTCCCGTACGTCCGCCGAGTGCGCCGCGTACGCGAGCGTGGACCACGGGTCGTGCAGGGGGCGCAGATGCGGCGCGGCCAGGTCGAGCACGATCAGGTCGGCCCGCTTGCCCGCCTCCAGCGAGCCCAGCTGCTCCCCGAGCCCGAGCGCCCGCGCGCCTTCGATCGTCGCCATGCGTACGGCTTCCTCGGCGCCGACCGCAGTGGGGTCGCCGCCCGCCTTGTGGACCAGCGCCGCCTGCCGCACCGCCCCCAGCACGTCCAGCGTGTTGGAGCTGACGGCCCCGTCCGTGCCGAGCCCCACGGTCACGCCCGCGCTCAGCAGCCGCGGCACGGGCGCGATTCCGCAGCCGAGCTTCAGGTTGGACACCGGACAGTGCGCGACCGACGTGCCGGTGCGGGCCAGCGCCGCGATCTCGGGCCCGGTCAGGTCGACGGCGTGCGCGAGCAGCACGTCGGGACCAAGGAGCCCGAGCGAGTCGAGCAACTCCACGGGACGCTTGCCGTAGCGCACCTCGACGGTGGCGACCTCGGTCGCGTTCTCCGCCGCGTGGATGTGGACGAGGGCTCCGAACTCCCGGGCCAGGGCGAAGACTTCGACGAGCTGGTCGGCGGAGAGGGTGTACGCCGAATGCGCGAAGACGACCGGACGGTGCCCGGCACGTGCCGCGCCCCGCGCCTCCAGGTCCCGGCGCGCCCACTCCATGCGGTCCTCATAGGCGATGCCGTCGGGCGGCTCCGGTACGTCCATGAAGGTGGGCCCGGTGTGCAGCCGCCAGCCGGTCTCCCGGGCCGCCTGCTCGGCCGCCTCGTGGAACCAGTACATGTCGAGCGCCGAGGTCACCCCGGCCCGCACGCTCTCGGCGACCGCCAGCCGCACGGCCGCCGCCACGTTCTTCGGCGCCAGCAGCTCGGCCTCCCACTTCAACACCCGCTCCAGGAAGCCCTGGAGAGTGACGTCGTCGGCGCGGCCGCGCAGCAGGGTCATCGCGAGGTGGGTGTGCGTGTTGACGAGCCCGGGCAGGACCAGACACCCCTCGGCGTCGATCTCCTCGTCGGCCGTGTACCGCGCCCGCAGCTCCTCGGCGGGCCCCACGGCGAGGATCTCGCCCTCGTGGACGGCAACTGCCCCGCCTCGTACGACGGTTCCGGCCTCGTCCACCGTCAGGACGTCACCGCCGTGCACCAACAGGTCGATGCTCACGCCTCGTTCCCCTCCGCCAGCAGCCGCAGCGCCTCCAGGGAAACCTCCGCGCCCCGCTCGACGCCCGCCGCGACGACCTCGCGGTGCGGGTTGTAACCGCCGGTGGCCTGCTCGTCGACGAGTTCGTCGGCGTTCGCACCGTCGATGACACACACGCCGCCCGCGACGAGCCCACGCAGCGAGGCCGTCACCAGCAGCGCGGAGAGCTCCATCTCGATGGCGGCGAGCCCGGCACCGTCGTAATTGAAGAGGGGGATGAGGCCAGGCTGGAACGCGGCCCGCGTCCACACGATCCCCCGGTGGTGCGGGGCGCCGGCCGCACGCGCGGCACGCTGGAGCGCGAACACCGCCTCCGGCGAGGAGACGGCCGGATACTCCGGCGGCAGCAACTGCTGGGTGACCCCGTCGTCCCGCACGGCCGCCTCGGCGATGACGAGATCGCCGTCCCCGATCCCGGGCTTCATCGCACCGGCCGTACCGAACCGCAGAATCGTGCGGACCCCCGCGTCCGCCAGCTCCTGGAACAGCAGGATCGCGCCCGGCGCCCCCACCCCGTGCGAGGCGACGGTGACCGGCACGTCCTTCCAACTCCCGCTGAACACACGGTATTCGCGGTGGTACGACACCTCCTTGACCGCGTCGAGCCGGGCGGCGATCAGCGCGGCGCGCAGCGGGTCGCCGACGACCAGCGCGTTCGGCGGGAGTCCGGTGCGCGGTATTCGGGTGATGGGCAGCAGGTCCTGTGTCATGAGGCGGCTCCGGAAGGAGTGGTACGGCGACGGCGGCGGGCCGTCGTGAGGAAGAGGGCGCCGAGTGTGACGACGTACGGCGCCGCGTCGGTCGCCTGCTGCGGCAGGCCGAGGCCCTGGAGGCGGAAGCCGGCGGCCTCGGCGAGACCGAACAGCAGCGCGGCGAGCAGCACGCCCAGAGGCACGGCCCGGCCCAGCATGACCGCGACCACCGCGATCCAACCACGACCGGCCGTCATGTTCTCGGAGAACAACGTGACGTTGCCGAGGGCGAGTTGGGCCCCCGCGAGCCCGCACAGCACACCGGAGGCCAGCACGGCCGCGTACTTGTACTTCGCCGGGCTCACCCCGAGCGTGGCCGCCGCGTCCGGCGCCTCGCCGACCCCGCGCAGCCGCAGCCCCCACACATGCCGCGTGAGCATCACGGAGGCCACGGCGACGGCGATCCACGAGAGATACGCGAGCGGAGTGAAGCCACCGATCAGTGGCAGTCCGGCGAGCGACGGGTCGTCGAAGGTGCCCTGCACACCGAAAACCGTACGCAGAAGGAAGCTGGTCAGGCCAACGGCCAGCAGATTCATGGCGACGCCCAGAACTACCGCGTCCCCGCGCAGAGTTACCGCACCAACGGCGAGGATCAGTGAGTAGGCTGCCGCGGCGAACATCGCCGCCAGCACACCCAGCCAGGGGCTGCCGGTGAACCAGCTGGTGGCGACCGCCGTGAAGCAGCCCATCAGCATCATGCCTTCGAGGCCGATGTTGAAGACACCGGCCCGCTCGCACAGGGCACCGCCCAGCGCGGCCAGCAGGATCGGGGTCAGCGCGCGCAGCGCCGACATGAGCAGATCGGAGTCGAAGAACATCACACGGCCTCCTTCTGCCTGAGCTTCTTGGGACGGCGCGTGGGGAAGTGCAGCCGGGCCGCCAGGAACACGATGACGATCGCCTGGAGCACCTGCGTCAGCTCGCGCGGCACCTCCGTCGTGCGCTCCATCGCGAGGCCGCCGACCTGGAGGATCGCGAAGAAGAACGACGCGATCACCGTGCCGAGCGGCGCGGCGGCGGCCAGCAGCGCGGCCGTAAGTCCCGTCCAGGTGTAGCCGGGTGCGGTGAGCGAGCCGTCCACGAAGCGGTACGGGAAGCTCAACACCCCGATCGCGCCCACGAGTCCGGCCAGCGCGCCCGACACCGACATCAGGCGCAGGGTCAGACCCTTGCGTTCGACGCCCGCGTAGGCGGAGAAGCGGGAGTTGAGGCCGGTCATGCGGATCTCGTAGCCGACGGCCGTGCGTTTGTCCGTGAACCAGTAGGCGGCCGCCGCGAGGGCGACGAGGACCAGGCCGACGGTGACCGTCGAGTCGCCGAAGGAGGGCAGCGCCACCCCGTCCGGCAGCGCGCGCGTCTGCGGGAGGCTGGAGCCCGGCTCCTTGAGCGGATACCGCGCCAGGTACGAGGCCAGCGACACAGCCGGATAGCTGAGCAGCAGGCTGCTCACCAGCAGCGGAACGCCGAGCCGGTTCTCGCACAGGGCGGCCAGTGCCGCGTACCCGGCGCCGACGGCCATGCCGGCGAGCAGCGCCAGGACGACGGTGAGCGGGGCCGGCAGCGGCGAGTACAGGCCGGTCAGGGCCGCGGTGATGCCGCCGAGGACCATCTGCCCGTCGCCGCCGAGGTTGATGAGCCCGGCCCGCAGCGGGATGGCCAGCGCGAGCGCCAGGCCGAGCACGCTGGTGCCGGTGGACAGGGTCGATCCGATGCCGTCGGCGCCGAGCGAGCCCGTGAGGACGGCGCCGTACGCCGTGAACGGGTCCGCGCCGGTGCCGAGAAGGAAGAGCGCGCCGATGACGAGACCCGCGAGCACGGAGAAGGTGATGGGGGAGCGCAGGGCTCCCGATATCCGGTTGTTCATGTCAGTCGACGGCCTCCACAGCCACGGCTCCGCCCGCCATCGCGAGCCCCAGCGTCCGCTCGTCCGCCTCGTCCTTGTCGTACGACGCCGTGACCCGGCCCTCGTACATGACCAGCACCCGGTCCGCGAGCCCGCGGATCTCGCTCAGCTCGGCCGAGACGAGCAGGACGGCGTGACCGGCGTCGCGGTAGGCGACGATCTCGTCGTGGATGTTCTGGATGGCGCCGATGTCGACACCGCGGGTGGGCTGCTCGACGAGCAACAGCGGTGCGTCATGGGCGAGTTCACGGCCGATCAGCAGCTTCTGCAGATTGCCGCCGGACAGCGCGGACGCCGGTATGTCGGGCGTGGACGCCTTGATGCCGAAGCGCTCGATCAGCCGCTGGGCGTGGGCGCGTACAGCTGCGGGCGGCAGCAGTCCGCGTGCGGAGAGCGTCGTACGGTGGTGGCCCATCGCGAGGTTGTCGGCGACCGACGCCGCAGGGGCCGTACCGACCGCGTGGCGGTCCTCGGGGACGTACGCCAGGCCCTGGGCGCGACGTTCGGTGGCCGAGGCGTGGGTGATGTCGCGCCCGGCGAGCGTGACCTGCCCGTTCGTGACCGGGCGCAGTCCGGCCAGCGCCTCGATCAGCTCACTCTGGCCGTTGCCCGCGACGCCCGCGATGCCGACGATCTCGCCCGCGCGGACGGTCAGGCCGACGTCGTGCACGGCGTCCGTGGTGAGGTTCTTGACGTCGAGGATCACATCGGCGGCGGTGCCCGCCGCGTGGATCCGGTCCAGGTCCACCGCCCGGCCGGTCATCGCGGCCGCGATCTCGTCGGCGGAGGTCTCGGCGGTGACGAGACGGGCGACGACCCGGCCGTCGCGCAGGACGGTCACGTTGTCGCTGCCTTCGAGGACCTCGCGCAGCTTGTGCGTGACGAGGATCACCGTACGGCCCTGTGCGGTCAGCGACTTGAGCACCGCGAACAGGGCGTCCGCCTCGGCCGGCGTGAGGACGGCGGTCGGCTCGTCGAGGATGAGCGTACGGGCGCCGCGGTGCAGGAGTTTCAGGATCTCCACGCGCTGACGCAGCCCGACCGGCAGGTCGCCGACCCGGGCGTCCAGATCGACGAACAGGCCGTGTTCCTCGGCCAGTTCGCGTACCCGGCGGCGGGCCGCGGCCCGGTCCACCAGGCCGAAGCGGCGCGGCTCGGCGGCGTAGACGACGTTCTCGGCGACCGTCAGCGAGTCGAACAGCTTGAAGCTCTGGTGGACCATGCCGAGCCCGGCGGCCATCGCGGCGCTGGGGCTGCCGAAGTCCGTCTCCCGCCCGTCGATACGGATCGAACCGGCGTCGGGGCGCTCCATGCCGTACAGGATCGACATGAGCGTGGACTTGCCCGCGCCGTTCTCGCCCATCAGGGCGTGGATCTCGCCGTGGCGGACGGTCAGGTCGACGTCGTCGTTGGCGAGCGTGCCGGGGAACCGCTTGGTGATTCCCCGGAGCTCGACGGCTGGTTCAGCTTGCGGCCGGGTCATCGACCTTCAGCTCTCCGGACACGATCTGGTCGCGCAGCGCCTCGACCTTCTTCAGGACGTCCTTGTGGTCGGCGATCACGCACTGGGAGTCGTCGACGCCGTCCTCAAGACCGGTGAGGCTGATGCCGCCCTCCTTCAGACCGTACGAGACGGTCGTGCCCGTCGTGCCGCCAAGCACCGTCTCGATGCCCTTCTCCACCGCGATGTCCGTGCGCTTGATCACGTTGTCGACGACCGTGCCGGGGGAGGAGGGGCACTGGTTGACGTCCACGCCGTACGCGTAGGCGCCCTTGGCCTTGGCGGCCTCGAAGACACCGTAGTTGCCGGCCGCGGCCGCCGCCATGATCTGGTCGTAGCCCTTGGAGAGCAGGGAGTTCGCCTGCTCCTTGGCGCGCGCCGAGTCGTCGAACGGGGACTGGCCGCCGACGAAGCGCGTCGACGTCTCCGTCTTGGCGGCGACCTTCTTGGCACCCGCCGCGAACGGGTCGCTGAAGCGGCGGAACTGGGGCGTGTCGAGCACGTCCACCGCACCGACCTTGCCGCTCTCGCTCAGCAGGCCCGCCTCGGCGCCCGCCAGGTAGACACCCTCGTGCTCACGGAAGACTCCGCAACTGACGTTCTTGTACGTCTTCGTGGTGCACGCGTCGATCATCAGGAACTGCTGCTCGGGGTTCTTCTCCGCCTGCTGGGCGACGATGTCCGCGAACTCGAAGCCGACCAGGACGATGACGTCCGGCTTGGCGTCCACGGCGGCCTGCACGTTCTGCTGCTGGGACGCGGTGTCCGTCGACTCGTAGACCTTCTGCGCCCCGTCGTGCTGCTTCGCCGCGGCCTTGACCCCGGTGACGGCGAGCTTCAGGAACTCGTTCTGCCCTACGGCGTCGGGGGTGACGAGGGTGAAGGACTTGCCGCTGCTGCCGGCGCTGTCGGAGGACTCGTCGCTCTTCGCGGCGGCGTTGCAGGCGGTCGCGGCGGTGACGAGGAGGGTGGTGGCCGCGGCGAGCTGGAGGGTGCGGCGGGATCTGCGGAGCATCGGGGGACCTTCCGAATACGGCAAAACACGCTCTGGCGGGAGCGCGTGAGGGTTGGGTGTGGGACGCCGAGAGGGACGGGTCAGCGTCGACAGCCGTCGCTGGCGCAGCGGCCGTGGTCGATGAAGCGACGCGTCGTGAGCAGCAACACGTCCTCCTTCGTCTCGGCCAGTGGGCTGCGGGTGCTGGACTCTAACATCCGTTTTTGGACACCTGCTCGACTGTCTCGAACTGTGGTTCTTCGAGGTCATGTACGGTGTCCGACACCATCGGAACAGCAGGAGTGTCCCGTTATGTCCCAGGAATTGCGCGCCGTCGAGTGGACCGGAGACGGCCTCGCGCTCATCGACCAGACCCTTCTTCCGCACCGCGCGGAGACGGTGGCTGTCCACGATGTGGACACCCTGGTCGACGCGATCCAGCGGCTCGTGGTGCGCGGCGCGCCGGCGATCGGGGCGGCGGGCGCGTACGGGGTCGCGATCGTGCTGCTCCAGGGCGAGCGCGAGGGCTGGACCGACATCGAGATGCTCCAGGCCGTCGCCCGCATCCGTGAGGCACGGCCCACGGCCGTCAACCTCATGGTCTGCGTGGACCGGGTCATGACCCGCTTCCCCGAGGGCCTCGACGCGGTCCTCGACGAGGCCGCCGCCGTCCAGCGCGAGGACATCGAGGCGAACCGCGCGATGGGCGCCCACGGCGCCGACTGGCTCCTCAAGAAGGCAGGCGTGGAACGGCCGTTGAGGATCCTGACCCACTGCAACACGGGCGCGCTCGCCACGGCCGGCTGGGGCACGGCACTCGGCGTCATACGCGAACTCCACGCCCGGGGCCAGCTGGAGGTCGTCTACGCCGACGAGACGCGTCCCCTGTTGCAGGGATCCCGCCTGACCGCCTGGGAGTTGGTCCAGGAAGGCATCCCGCACTACGTCCAGGCCGACGGGGCCGCCGCGGGCACGATCCTGCGTGGCGAGGTGGACGCGGCGATCGTCGGAGCGGACCGCATAGCCGCGAATGGCGATACCGCGAACAAGGTCGGCACAGTGGGCGTCGCCCTTGCCTGCGCGGACGCCGGCATCCCGTTCCTGGTGGCCGCACCTACGACGACCGTCGACCTCTCGACGCCGACCGGCGACGACATCCATATCGAACTCCGTGGTGAGGCCGAGGTGTTGGAGTGGGCGGGTGTACGCACGGCTCCGGCCGAGTCGCGTGGACATAATCCGGCGTTCGACGTCACGCCTGGGCGGTTGGTGACCGGCCTGGTGACCGAGCGCGGGGTGCTGGAGGTGGCGGCGGGGGAGCTGCCGGGGGAGCGCTTGCTCTAGGTGGGGGCGGGATTCGGGTGTCGACCTATACTCCGGATCCATGACGGAGACAGCGGCCTCACCCGATCCCGACCTGGTCGGTGCGTTGCGGGCGTTGTCCAATCCGGTGCGGTTGCAGCTGCTTTCCTGGCTGCGTGAGCCCGAGCGGCACTTTCCGATGGAGCAGGCGATAGCCGACCCGGCGGAGGTCGGGGTGTGCGTGAGCCACATTCAGGCGAAGGCCGGGCTCGCCCAGTCGACGGTCTCGGCGTACCTGGCCGAGCTGCAGCGGGCGGGGCTGGTGCGGGCGACCCGCGTCGGCAAGTGGACCCACTACAAGCGCGACGAGCAGCGCATCGCCGAACTCGTCGCTCAACTGGGGCGGACTCTCTAGGAGTTGGGAGTAAGGGAACTCCGGGATTCGTGTTGCGCATCATATCGAGATTCTGCGATATTTCGATCCATGATGAACCTGGGAGCGTTCGGCCTCTACACCTTCGACTTCGAGCACCAGCCCGCCGCGCAACTACGCGATTCGGTACAGGAGTTGGAGGAGCTGGGCTGGCGCACGCTCTGGTTCCCCGAACTCCTCGGCCGCGACGCGTTCACCCACGCCGGCTACCTGCTCGCGAACACCGAGAGCCTCTACGTCGTGAACGGCATCGCCCGTATCTCGTCCCGTGAGGCCCGCTGGACCCATGGCGCCGCCCGACTCCTCGCCGACGCCTACCCCGACCGGCATGTACTGGGCCTGGGCTTCGGCGACCGGCGCCCGGGGGTCAAACCCCTGGCGGCGATGGCCGCCTACCTCGACGAACTGGACGCACTCGACACGGAGTCGCCCAACCCCGCCCCCAAGTCCCCGGTCCGCCGCATCCTGGCCGCGTATGGACCCAAGATGCTCGAACTCGCCCGCGACCGCGCCTCCGGCGCCCAGACCTACCACGTCACCGTGGCCCACACCGCACAGGCAAGGGAGATCCTCGGCCCGGACGCCTTCCTGGCCGTGGAACACGCCGTGCTGTTCGAGACCGACCCGGAGAAGGCCCGCGCGACGGCACGCGAGCACCTGCACCCGTACCTCAACACCCCTTACAACCTCGCCAAGTTCCGCCGCCTGGGCTACCCGGAGGAGGAGCTCACCGGCGGCGGCAGCGACCGGTTCGTCGACGACCTCGTGTTCTGGGGCACCCCGGACACCGTCGTCGAGAAGCTCCACGCACACGCGAAGGCCGGCGCCGACCACGTGGCCGTACAGGTGATCGGCGTCCGGCCGGGGGAGTCGGCGATGCGGCATTGGCGGGTGCTGGGGGATGGACTCCTCGGGCAGAGCTGAGAGTTACCGCTGGGTGAGTTCCAACTCCAGCAGCCACTCCACTACTTCGGTGTGGTGGCGGGCCTGGCGCGGGTCGTCGCCCCACACATACAGCCCGTGCCCGGCGACGACCACCGCAGGCATCCGAGGATCCCGCGCCGCCTCCAGGCGATCTCCAAGCACCTTCATGTCCTGGCTGTTGGCGATGACCGGCAGTGTCACCTCGACGTCGTGCGCGGGCTGGCCGACGCCCTTCAGCATCTCCACGTCCCGGAAGGTGATCCCGCCCGGCTCGCGGCGCCCCATCGCGACGGACGCCACCGTGTGCACATGGACGACCGCACCGGCGCCGGTCAGCGCGGCCACGCGCGCGTGCAGCTCGGCCTCGGCGGACGGCTTGCCGCCGTGCACCGCCGCACCCTGAGCGTCCACCAACACCACGTCGGAGGGCGTCAGTTCACCCTTGTCGTGGCCGCTGGCGGTCACCGCGAGCAGCAGCGGGTCGCGGGACAGCACGACGGACAGGTTGCCGGACGTGCCGCGCATCCAGCCGAAGGAGGCGAAACGGGCGGACTCGGCGGCGAGTACCGCCCCTGCCCCCTGAAGGTCGAGTGCGCTGATGTCGGCGGTCACGTGGTGCTCCTTGTGCTGCTTGTACTGCTTGCCCTGCTTGAATCGGTGATGCTGATCTCGTCGAACGTCGCCGCCTCCGCGTGGTCGCCGACGCCCTGCGCGAAGTACGGCTCCCCGGGCCGCCGGATCCCGACGGTCTGCCAGCCGGCCTCGCGGGCCGCGTCCAACTCGCCCGGGCGGTCGGAGAGGAACAGGAGACGGGCGGGTGCGAGGCCGGTCGCCTCGGCGATACGGCGGTAGGACGCCGGCTCCTGCTTGGGCCCCGCGTTCTCGGTGTCGTACAGACCGGAGACGAGGGGGAGGAGGTCGCCCTCCGGGCTGGAGGTGAACCACGCGCGCTGCGCTGCCACCGACCCGGACGAGTAGACGTACGGCCGCAGCCCCGCCGAGTGCCAGGCGCGCAGGGCCGGTACGACATCGTCGTAGAAGTGCGAGACGAGGTCGCCGCGGGCGAAGCCCTCGGACCAGATGATGCCCTGGAGGGTCTTGAGGGGGGTGGCCTTGCGGTCCTCGTCGAGCCAGGAGTTCAGCGTCTTCTCGATCTGGGACGGGTCGGCGTCCGGGGTGTCGGTCAGTTCCCGCACCTGTGCGACGGCCCGCGCCACCTCCGGATCATCGCTCCGCTCCGAGAGCAGTGCTCCGAAACGAGAGCGCGAGTACGGGTACAGCACGTCCACGACGAAACCCGTGGCGCTCGTGGTGCCCTCGATGTCGAGCACCACGGCGTCCACGTCGTACGTCAGACCGCGCAGAATCACGCGGCTGCCTTGTCGGCCTCGTAGCCCGCCGCGATGGTGTCGTAGTCCGGGAAGCGGGTGGCGATGCTGGAGCCGGTGAAGTTGCCGATCCAGCCGTCCTCCTCGTGGAAGAAGCGGATCGCGGTGAAGGCCGGCCTGGTGCCCATGTCGAACCAGTGGGTGGTGCCGCGCGGCACGCCCAGCAGGTCGCCCTTCTCACAGAACACGGCGTTCACCTCGCCGTTCACGTGCAGGTAGAAGATGCCGGAGCCGGAGACGAAGAAGCGGACCTCGTCATCGTCGTCGTGCGTGTGCTCCTGCAGGAACTTCTCCCGCGCTGCCTTCGCCTTGACCGGGTACCCCGGGTCCTCGCTCGGGTGCAGACCGAGGACGTCGACGGTGGTGAAGCCCTCCTCGGCGTTCAGCTTCTCGATCTCCGGGCCGTACGCGGCGAAGACGGTGTCGCTGTCGGCGTCCGCGGGGACGTCCTCACGGATCGGCCACTGCTCGTAGCGCACGCCGAGCGGCGCGAGCGCGGCGGCGATCTCGGCGGGGTCGGCGGTACGGCGCACCAGGGTCTCGGGGCCGGACTCGGACCAGGTGGTCAGCAGCGTCATGGGAGCAACTCCAGGTGGCTGGAATGGAAGTCCGGATACTGAGACAAGCATCGGACGGGCACGGAGGGGAGGAGGCGGGGTTCGGGGCTGGAACCGTCAGCCGCAACACGCGCGACAGGCAGCGCCAAGACAGCGTCGAATCGCTGTCGCGCCTGGTGTCGTCATCGGAAAGCCTCACTGTCCCGGGTCGGGTGCCGGTCCCGTGATGGTAACTCCAGGCGGGCCGTCGGCCGAGTGTGACGAAGTTGTCGTTCCAGATAATGAGATGCGAGGTCAAAGACTTTGACGCGTGGCTGAAATCGTTCTCATGATCTCCTCATGAAGACGCTGCTGCTCGTGCGGCGGCTGTACGTGGACTTGCTCCGGTCGACCACAGCCCGCTGTCGCTGACCCCGTCCGGAGCGCCAAGTCGCCCGAGCCCCGAGGGGCTCCCGCCATGCCCCTTCACGGGCTGCCGGTAGCGGCATTCCCTTCTTGCCCTGCTCCGGGTCAAGCACTCCCTCCCGTCATCCCCTTCATTCGTTTCGCGCCACCCCGCACCTGGAGCCCCGTCATGTCCCGTGTCCGCCTGCCCTTCGCCGCGCTCTCGCTGGCCTCCGTCTCCGCCCTCCTCCTCGCCGGCTGCGCGCAGTCCACGGACGCCTCGAAGAACACCGGCGACACCGCCGCCTCCGCCTCGGCCGCCACCGGCACGAAGCCCGCCCCCTTCAGCGAGGGCACCGTCAAGGTCGCCCTGGTGCGACAGAGCGGCGCCGGCGACTACTTCGAGCAGTGGGGCAACGGCGCCAAGGCGCAGGCCAAGGCCCTCGGCATCGACCTCACCGTGTACGACGCCCAGGCCGACAACGCCAAGCAGGCCACCGACCTGTCCTCGGCCATCAACTCCGGCGCGCAGGCGATCATCATCGACCACGGCTTCCCGGCGACCATCCAGCCGGAGATCGACAAGGCCGTGAAGAAGGGCATCAAGGTCGTCGTCTACGACGTGGAGACCGACACCAAGGGCGTCGTCTCCACCAAGCAGGACGACGCGAGCATGGCCCAGGCGGTCCTCGACGTGATGGCGAAGGAACTCGGCAAGAACGCCAAGGTCGGATACGTCAACGTGGCCGGCTACGCGGCCCTCGACAAGCGTGACTCGGTCTGGAAGACGGCCGTCGAAGGCAACGGCTGGAAGCAGGAGTTCAAGGTCGGCAAGGTGACCGACTCCACGGCCACTGACAACGTTCCCCTCGTCTCCGCCGCCCTCACCCAGCACTCGGACGTGGCCGGGATCTTCGCCCCCTACGACGAACTCGCCAAGGGCACCGTCCTCGCCGTCCAGAACAAGAAGCTCCAGGACAGGGTGAAGGTCTTCGGCGCGGACGTGTCCAACGCCGACATCCAGAACATGACCGCCACCGACAGCCCGTGGGTGGCCACCGCGGGCACCGACCCTTCGGCGGTCGGCGCGGCCGTGGTCCGTACGGCGGCCCTGGAGCTGGCCGGCCAACTGAACAAGAGCTCGGTCGAGTTCCCGGCCGTCGCCATCACCCAGGACTTCCTGAAGACGAACAAGATCGAGAACATGGACCAGCTGCGGGAGGCGCTTCCCGCGCTGAACCTGAGCAAGGTCAGCACCGCGGACTGGATCTCCAATGTCGCCCACTGAGCCTGCCGCACAGACCCCCGCGGTCTCTCTGCGGGACGTCGGCATGGCCTTCGGCGGCAAGACGGTCCTGGAGTCCGTCTCGCTGGACATCGCGCCGGGCAGCGTCGTCGCGCTGCTCGGCGCGAACGGGGCCGGCAAGTCCACGCTGATCAAGATCCTGTCGGGCGTGCACACCGACCACGGGGGAGAGGTGCGGGTCGCAGGGGAGCCCGCAGCTCTCCAATCGCCCCTTGCTGCCCGCCAGTTGGGCATCCAGACGGTGCACCAGCGCATCGGCGAGGGCATCGTGCCCGGTCTCACGGTCGCCGAGAACCTGGTCTTCGAGGAGCTGGCGCAAAGGCGCGGCAATCCGTTCCTCAACGGCCGCCGCGTCCTGGCCCGCGCCCGCGAGATCCAGGCCGCCCTCGGACTCGACTGGGGCGACCCGGTGTTGAAGCGCGACGTCACGGAACTCGGCATCTCCGACCGCCAGTTGCTGATCCTGGCCCGCGCCCTGGCCACCCGCCCCCGCCTCCTCATCCTCGACGAGCCGACCTCCGCACTCTCCGCCGCCGAGGCTCGGCGCCTGTTCGCGCTCGTCGAGAAGATGCGCGACGATGGCATCGCGGTCCTCTACGTCTCCCACCGCCTCGGCGAGATCGACGCCCTGGCCGACCGGCTGGTCGTCCTGCGGGACGGCCGTCTCACCGAGGACCAGGTCAGGCCCTTCGACTGGGACAGCGCCCTGCGCGCGATGCTGGCCCAGGCGCAGGAGGCGACGACCGCTCGGCCGACCAGGGAAGGGACTGTCGGCGATGTCGTCCTCTCCTTGCGCGGTGTCCGTCTCTTCGAGGGCCGGTCTCCCCTCGACCTCGACCTCCGCACGGGCGAAGTCACCGGCGTGGTCGGCCTGTTGGGGGCCGGAAAGACCGAGCTGGCCCGAGGCCTGTTCGGCGCCGACCCCTTCACGGCGGGCACCGTCGAACTGGACGGCAAGGTGTTCGCGCCCCGCCGCCCCGCCGACGGGATCCGGGCCGGCATCCACCTGGTCCCCGAGGACCGGCACGCCGACGCCCTCGTCCCCGGCTGGTCGGTGGCGCAGAACATCTCGCTGCCGTTCCTGAAGTCCCTGTCCAGGGCCGGGCTGGTGAACAGGTCGGCGGAGGAAGCCCTCGGCCGGGCCACCGTCGACGCCCTCGGTGTCGTCACCCGCGACGAGCACAGCGCCGTGGAGGAGCTGTCCGGCGGCAACCAGCAGAAGGTCGTCGTCGGCCGCTGGCTCGCCGAGACTCCCCGCGTCCTCATCCTGGACGAGCCGTTCCGAGGCGTGGACATCGGCGCCCGCCGTGACATCGGCGGCCGGGCCCGCGCCCTGGCCGCCGAGGGCGCCGCCGTCCTCGTCCTGTCCGCCGACGTCGACGAGGTCCTGGAGGTCGCCGACCGGGTCGTCGTCCTCGCCGCCGGTGAGATCCAACTCGACGCGTACGGCGAGGACGCGGAGCGCGACCGCGTGATCCAGACCATCTCGGCATCCGTCTGATGAGGGGCGCTCCGCGGCGGAGCCGCAGTTCGACACCGCCCCGCGCCCCTGAAGGGGAGCGATTTCGCATCCGCCGGACGGCGTCGGCCACTCCGGGCGACGTCACTCCGCCACCCGCTGCCCATCTCACGTCGGCCACACCGCACGCCACCCCAGGAAGCACCCCATGACCACCACCCAGAGCGCCCCCGCGAAGGCGGCGACCCCGCCCCCGACCCCCACCGCCGTGCGCGTCCAGAACGCCGTCATCAAGTACGGCTTCATCTTCGTCACGGTCGCGCTCTTCGCCTACTTCGCGCTGAGCGAGGGCTCCTTCCGCGAGTCGGCCACCCTCCTCGACACCCTGCGCTATGTGTCGGTCGCCGCGATCCTCGGCCTCGGGGTCACGCTCACCATGGCGGTCGGCGGGATGGACATGTCCGTGGGCGCGGTGGCCGGCCTGGGCGTGTCGGTCGCCGCCCAGACGATGGTGACGTACAACCAGGTCGGCACGGTCGCGATCATCGCCGTCATCGCGGCGGGCGCCCTCGCGGGTCTGCTGAACGCCCTGCTGATCGTCGTCCTGAAGATCCCCGACATGCTGGCCACCCTCGGCACCATGTTCGTGATCCAGGGCACCAAACTCATCCTGGTCGACGGCCAGTCCATCACCCCCGGCATGACCCTGTCCGACGGCACCACCGCGCCCGGCAAGTTCACGGACGGCTTCCTGCGCATCGACCGCGGCACCTTCCTCGGCATCCCGGTCTCCGTACTGATCTTCGGCGCGCTCACGGTCGCCGCCTGGGTGTTCCTGGCCCGCACCCGCTGGGGCCGCGTCCTGTACGCGATCGGCGCCAACCCCGAGGCATCCCGCCTGGCCGGCATCCGGGTCGGCGCCTACCGCTCACTCGCCTACGTCCTCTCCGGCGTCCTCGCCTCCATCGGCGGCCTGATCCTGGCGTCCCGCATCGGGCAGGGCGACGTGAGCGCCGGGACGAGCCAACTCCTCGAAGCGGTCGCGGTCGCCCTGGTCGGCACCTCGGTGCTCGGCCGTGGCCGCCCGAACGTCTGGGGCACGGCTCTCGGCGCCGTCCTCATCGGCATCATCACCACGGGCCTGACGATCAAGGGCCTGCCGTACTACACGCAGGACGTGGTCGAGGGCGTGGTCCTCATCCTCGCCCTGGTCTTCAGCTTCACGTTGTCCAAGCGCCGCACCGCATAAGGGAGTTCGAGGAATTTCGATGGGCTACCGCATCCTGGAGACCGAGGACATCCCGGCGTACCTGCACGAGCGGGGCCACTGGCCGGACGTGACCGACATCCACGTCCGTGAGGTGTCGGACGGCAACATGAACCGCGTCTTCCTGGCCTCATCCACCGACGGCACCCGCAGCCTGGCCGTCAAGCAGGCCCTGCCCTGGGTCCGCGTAGCAGGCCCGTCCTGGCCGATGAGCCCGGAGCGGGCAGACGCCGAGGCCCGCGCTTACGAACAGGTGGAGAAGGTAGCCCCCGACAAGATCCCGGCGATCCACGGCTACGACCCCGAGAACTACGCCCTGGTCATGGAGGACATGTCCGACCTGGAGGTCCTACGCACCCTCCTCAACGAGGGCGCCCCCTACGGTCTCGACACCTCGGCGAGGATCGGCGAGTTCGTCGCCCAACTCGCCTTCGCGACAAGCGACTTCGGCATGGCCTCAGCAGACCGCAAGGCGCTGATCGCAAGGTCGGTCAGCCCCGAACTCTGCAAGATCACGGAGGACGTGGTCCTGTCGGAGCCGTACATCGAACACGAACACAACCACTGGCACGAGGGCTTGGCCGACCTGGCGTCGGCCTTCCGCGCGGACGCGACACTCCACACCGAGGTCGCCGACCTCCGCCACACCTTCATGACCAGCGCCCAGGCACTGCTCCACGGCGACCTGCACACCGGCAGCATCATGGTCGGCACCCGCGAAGGCGCCCCCGTGGTCCGGGTATTCGACCCGGAGTTCTCCTTCGTGGGCCCGATCGGCTACGACCTGGGCCTCTACTGGGCGAACGTCCTGGTATCGGAGGAACGGGCACGGGCCCTGGGCTCCCTGACCGACCACGCCGACCAACTCCGCCTGTCCTGGGAGGCATTCGAGACGGAGTTCCGCCGCCTGTGGCCGACGAGAGTCGACACCTTCTTCAACGACGCGTACCTGGACCGCTTCCTGCGCCGGGTGTGGACGGAGTCGATCGGCTACGCAGGCACGGAAATCATCCGCAGAATCATCGGCTTCGCCCACCTGACCGACCTGACAACGCTGGAGGACCCGGTCCCGGCGTCACGGAGGGCACTGCTGCTAGGCCGCGAACTAATAGTCCGCCGCGAAGAGTTGAAGAACCCGAACGATGTAAGAACGCTAGGGCAGCTCACCTAAGGGGCGCGGGGAACTGCGCGACCAGCCCCCACGCCCCCGCAGACGACATACAACGCACACGCCAAGCTAAAGGGGCGGCTCCCAATAGAGAAGCCGCCCCTTCACCGTCGTACCGCCTACTTCTTGTCGAGCAGATCCTGCACCTTCGCCCGCACGTCGTCCGTAGCCAGCCCCCGAATCGTCAGCGTCGTACGCCGCCGCAGCACGTCATCCTGAGTCTCAGCCCACTCGTTGTCCCGCGCGTACACCACCTGCGCCCAGATCTCAGGCGCATCCGGATGCACTCGCTCACCCAACTCCGGGTTCTCGTTGGCCAGACGGGCGATGTCGAACGCGAGCGAACCGTAGTGCGTGGCAAGGTGCTTCGCCGTGTCGGCGGCCATGCGCGGGCCGGGCGCCGGGTTGTCGACCAGCAGTCGGTGCGCGACCGCGCGCGGGTTGGCGACACCCGGGAGCGGGAGCTTCTTCGGAAGGGAGGAGATCGGCTCGTAGTCCTCGCCCAGCGGAGCGCCCGGCAGAGCCTCCAGCTTCTTCATGACCGTACGGCCGATGTGCCGGAAGGTGGTCCACTTGCCGCCCGCGACGGACAGCATGCCGCCGCGGCCTTCCGTGACCACGGTCTCGCGCTTGGCCTTGGCGGTGTCGCCGGGCCCGCCGGGCAGCACGCGCAGGCCCGCGAAAGAGTACGTGATCAGGTCACGGGACAACTGCTGGTCCCGGATGGAGAACGCGGCCTCGTCGAGGATCTGGGCTATGTCCTTCTCGGTGACCGACACGTCCGCGGGGTCGCCGTCGAACTCCTCGTCGGTCGTGCCGAGCAGCAGCATGTCCTCCCAGGGGAGGGCGAAGGTGATCCGGTACTTGTCGATCGGCGTCGCCAGGGCCGCCTTCCACGGCGCGGTCCGCTTCAGGACCAGGTGAGCGCCCTTCGACAGACGGATCGACGGGGCCGAGTCGGGGTCCTCCAGCTTGCGCAGGTGGTCGACCCACGGGCCCGTCGCGTTGAGCACCAGCCGGGCGTTGACGCCGAACTCGTCACCGGACGTACGGTCCTTGAGCTCCGCGCCCGTCACCCGGCCCTTGGTGAAGCGCAGGCCGGTGACCTCGGCGTGGTTGAGCACGACCGCGCCCGCCTCGACGGCCGCGCGGACCGTCATCAGCGCCATGCGCGCGTCGTTCATCTGGTCGTCGCCGTACACCGCGACGGCCTTGAGATTGTCGGTGCGCAGCTCGGGCACGTCCTGCGCGGCCTTCGCCGGCGAGAGCAGATGCCCCACGCCGTCACCGAAGGCAGACAGGGCGGAGTACGCGAAGACACCCGCGCCCAGCTTCGCCGCGCCGTGCGGCCCGCCCTTGTACACGGGGAGGTAGAACGTGAGCGGGTTCGCCAGGTGGGGAGCCACCTGCCGTGAGACCGCACGGCGCTCGAAGTGGTTCTCCGCCACCAGCTTCACCGCGCCGGTCTGCAGATAGCGCAGACCGCCGTGGAGAAGCTTGGAGGAGGCGGAAGAGGTGGCGCCGGCGAAGTCGCCGGCGTCGACCAGTGCCACCCTGAGTCCGGACTGCGCGGCGTGCCAGGCGGTGGAGATGCCCAGGATGCCGCCGCCGATCACGAGAAGGTCGTACGACGCCTTGGAGAGCTGTTCCCGGGTCTCGGCGCGGCTCGGGCTTGTGCCGAAGGCCGGGCGCATACCGAGGGCAGGCACGGACTGCAGGGTGGGCTGACTGGTCATGTGGGGTTCTAACTCCTCGTCAGAGCTGTCTTCAGCTCTCGTCAGTTCTCGTCTTCGAGCCAGCCCATGGTCCGCTCGACGGCCTTGAGCCAGCTCTTGTACTCACGGTCGCGGGTCTCCGCGTCCATACGGGGGGTCCACTCGGCGGCCCGGCGCCAGTTGGCGCGCAGATCGTCGGTGCTGGTCCAGAAACCGACGGCGAGACCGGCGGCGTAGGCGGCGCCGAGGCAGGTCGTCTCGGCGACCATCGGACGCACCACGGGGGCGTCCACGAAGTCCGAGAGGGTCTGCATCAGCAGGTTGTTGGAGGTCATACCGCCGTCGACCTTGAGGGCCGCGAGCTCGACACCCGAGTCCTTGGTCATGGCGTCGGTGATCTCACGGGTCTGCCAGGCGGTGGCCTCCAGGACGGCACGCGCCAGGTGCGCCTTGGTGACGTACCGGGTCAGACCGGCGATGACACCGCGGGCGTCGGAGCGCCAGTAGGGGGCGAACAGACCGGAGAAGGCCGGCACGAAGTAGGCGCCGCCGTTGTCCTCGACCGAGAGCGCGAGCGTCTCGATCTCGGCGGCCGTGGAGATCAGGCCCATCTGGTCACGCATCCACTGCACCAGCGAACCGGTGACAGCGATCGAGCCCTCCAGGGCGTAGACCGGCGCGTCATTGCCGATGCGGTAGCCGACCGTGGTCAGCAGGCCCGAGTAGGAGTTGATGATCTTCTCGCCGGTGTTCATCAGCATGAACGTGCCGGTGCCGTACGTCGACTTGGCCTCGCCTTCGGCGAAACAGGTCTGGCCGAACAGGGCCGCCTGCTGGTCGCCGAGCGCCGAGGCGACCGGGATGCCGCCGAGCAGCTCGCCCAGCTTGCCGCCGGTGACCTCGCCGTAGACCTCGGCGGAGGACCGGATCTCGGGGAGCATCGACAGCGGCACGCCGATGGACTCGGCGATCTTCTCGTCCCACTCCAGCGTGTGCAGGTTCATCAGCATCGTGCGGGAGGCGTTGGTGACGTCGGTGACGTGGTGACCGCCGTTCACACCGCCCGTCAGGTTCCAGATGACCCAGGTGTCCATGGTGCCGAAGAGGATGTCGCCGGCCTCGGCACGCTCGCGCAGGCCCTCGACGTTGTCGAGCAGCCAACGGGCCTTGGGACCGGCGAAGTACGACGCGAGCGGCAGGCCCGTCTCGCGGCGGAAGCGGTCCTGGCCGACGTTGCGGCCGAGCTCCTTGCAGAGCGCGTCGGTGCGGGTGTCCTGCCAGACGATGGCGTTGTGGACGGGCTCACCGGTGTTCTTGTCCCAGAGGAGAGTGGTCTCACGCTGGTTGGTGATGCCGATGGCCTTGATGTCGTCGCGGGTGATGCCGGCCTTCTCGATGGCGGAGGCGACGACCTCCTCGACGTTGGTCCAGATCTCGGTGGCGTTGTGCTCGACCCAGCCCGGCTTCGGGAAGATCTGCTCGTGCTCCTTCTGGTCGACGGAGACGATACGGCCGTCCCGGTCGAAGACGATGCAGCGCGAGGAAGTCGTGCCCTGGTCGATGGCGGCGATGAACGGGCCGGCGGTGTGGGCGTCGGTCACTGTGTGCTCCTGGGGGTTCCGTGATTGAGGGGACTGTCTACGACTGCTTCTACGACCGCTACTACGACTGCTTCTGCTGATCTAAGCGAAGGCGACGTTGTAGATGCCTGCAGCGATCGCGCCGCCGATCAGCGGACCGACCACCGGGATCCAGGCGTAGCCCCAGTCGGAGCCGCCCTTGTTCGGCAGGGGCAGGAGAGCGTGCACGATGCGCGGACCCAGGTCACGGGCCGGGTTGATCGCGTAGCCGGTCGGGCCGCCCAGGGACAGACCGATCGACACGACCACGAACGCGGTGATGAGCGCGCCCAGCGTGCCGAGACCGTCGCCGCTCGCGTTCAGTCCCTGCGTGAGGATCGCGAGGATCAGCACCACGGTGCCGATGATCTCCGTGGCGAGGTTCTGCCACACGACCCGGACCTCGGGACCGGTGGAGAAGATGCCCAGGACCGGGCCCGCGCCCTTCTCCTGGGCCTCGACCGCCTTGCTGGTCGTGGCCTGCGCGCCAGGACCGCCGACGATCGCCTTGTCGGTCAGGTGTGCGTGGAACTGGCCGTAGTAGGCGACCCAGACCAGCGTCGCGCCGATCACGGCGCCGAGCATCTGGCCGGCCCAGTAGACGGGAACGTTGTCCCAGTCACTGTCCTTGATCGCGAGAGCGAGCGTCACGGCCGGGTTCAGATGGGCGCCGGAGAGCGGCGCCGAGATGTAGACAGCCGTCATGACGGCGAAACCCCACCCGAAGGTGATGGCGAGCCAGCCGGCGTTGCGGGCCTTGGAGGCCTTCAGCGTGACGGCGGCGCAGACGCCACCGCCCAGCAGGATGAGTACGGCGGTACCGATGGTCTCGCCGATGAAGATGTCGGAGCTGGACACCCGCGACTCCTTTGTCCTTCGTCCAGGGGAAGAGCTGCCGGCCCTTGGCGTCGTCACACTGTACGCCTATTGCCGGTCGGTGTTCGACAATGTCGACCGATGGACGGGAGTCTTGCCGTGGTGTTACGCGTGCGTCAAGAGTCCTGTTGTCGAAAACATGAACGTGATGGATTCCTGTGGGCTGGCGATCTTGAGCGGCACCAAGGCAGGACAACCGATCCCAAGGCATGACAACAACCGGAACGCCCGATAGCGTCCCGGTTTTTTCTTGTACGTTCCTCAGAACCCGCGAACCTCAGAACCGCCCGGCACCCAGATCCCGCGACACCGCGCGGGCGCAGTCCCGTACCGCCGCCACCAGCTCCTGGCGCAGAGCGCCCGCCTCGTCGGACCGGCACAGCCGCTCCACGGCCCCCGTGATCCCGACCGCGCCGACCGGCATGCGCCGGCGGTCGTGGATGGGGGCGGCGACGGAGGCCACGCCCTCCCAGGTCTCCTCGATGTCGGCCGCGTACCCACGCGCGCGTGTGATGTCGAGGACGCCCTCGAACGCGTCCAGCTCGTACACCGTCCGGTCGGTGAAGGGCTTGCGGTCGGATTCGACGACCTCGCTGTGCGCCACCGGGTCGTACGCCGACAACACCTTGCCCAGGGCCGTGGAGTGCAGGGGCTGCATGGCCCCGATCTCCAGCACCTGGCGGCTGTCGTCGGGCCGGAAGACGTGGTGCACGATCAGCACGCCCTGCTGGTGCAGCACGCCCAGATAGACGCTCTCCCCGCTGGAGCGGGCCAGGTCGTCCGTCCACACCAGGGCACGCGCGCGCAGCTCGTGCACGTCGAGATAGGTGGTGCCCAGGCGCAGCAGCTCGGCGCCCAGCTGGTAGCGCCCGGAGGCGTCGTCCTGCTCGACGAAGCCCTCCTGTTGGAGGGTGCGCAGGATGCCGTGGGCGGTGCCCTTGGCGAGGCCCAGTGACGAGGCGATGTCCGAGAGGCCGAGTCGTCGCTCGCCGCCCGCGAGGAGCCGCAGCATCGCGGCCGCCCGTTCGAGCGACTGGATGTTCCGTGCCATCGCCGTGCTGCCTCCGTCCCCTTCGACCGTCGACGCGCGACGTCCGCTGCCGCCGTTCGGCATTGTCGAACACTACCGGTCGATGCCGACTTCATGCCAAGGGGCGGTCGTCATCTGTTGCGTCACTCGTATACCGGGAGTGACCCGGCCGCCATCCTCGTCCGTGTCGTGGACTCCCCGACCACCGGCTCCCGGTCCCGGCTACGCTGGCGGCGTGCGGCCCTTGTGGGAAGTTCCGTGAGAGGTTCTCAGGGAAGCCGCAAAGCCGACAGCCGTCGCACTCCAGGGAGCTCCTTCATGGCCTCGTCGCCAACGTCCCCTTCCGCCGACAGCCGGACCCGTGTGTCCGAGCTCCGAGAGGCGCTCGCCACCCGTGTGGTGGTCGCCGACGGAGCGATGGGCACCATGCTCCAGGCACAGGACCCCACGCTGGAGGACTTCCAGCAGTTGGAGGGCTGCAACGAGGTCCTCAACGTGACCCGCCCGGACATCGTCCGCTCGGTGCACTCCGCGTACTTCGACGCGGGCGTCGACTGCGTGGAGACCAACACCTTCGGGGCGAACCTCACCGCCCTGGGCGAGTACGACATCCCCGAGCGCGTCGCCGAGCTGTCCGAGGCCGGCGCCCGCATCGCCCGCGAGACCGCCGACGCCTACGCCGCCCAGGACGGACGGCAGCGCTGGGTGCTGGGCTCCATGGGCCCCGGCACCAAGCTCCCCACGCTCGGCCACACCACGTTCGACACCATCCGCGACGCCTACCAGCAGAACGCCGAGGGCCTCCTCGCCGGCGGCGCCGACGCGCTCCTGGTGGAGACCACCCAGGACCTCCTGCAGACCAAGGCCTCGGTCATCGCCGCCCGCAGGGCGATGCGGACCGCCGGCTACGAGGTCCCGCTGATCGTCTCGGTGACCGTCGAGACCACCGGCACCATGCTGCTCGGTTCCGAGATCGGCGCCGCGCTGACCGCTCTGGAGCCGCTCGGCATCGACATGATCGGCCTGAACTGCGCGACCGGCCCGGCCGAGATGAGCGAGCACCTGCGCTACCTGGCCCGCCACTCGCGCATCCAGCTGTCCTGCATGCCCAACGCGGGCCTCCCGGTCCTCGGCAAGGACGGCGCCCACTACCCGCTGACGGCTCCGGAGCTCGCAGACGCCCAGGAGACCTTCGTACGCGAATACGGCCTCTCCCTGATCGGCGGCTGCTGCGGCACCACCCCCGAGCACCTGCGCCAGGTCGTCGAGCGCGTCCGCGGAGTCACACCGCCCCCGCGCCACCCCCAGCCCGAACCCGGCGCCGCCTCCCTCTACCAGACGGTCCCGTTCCGCCAGGACATCTCCTACATGGCGATCGGCGAGCGCACCAACGCCAACGGCTCGAAGAAGTTCCGCGAGGCCATGCTGGAGGCCCGCTGGGACGACTGCGTGGAGATGGCCCGCGACCAGATCCGCGAGGGCGCGCACATGCTCGACCTGTGCGTGGACTACGTCGGCCGTGACGGTGTCGCCGACATGCAGGAACTGGCCGGCCGCTTCGCCACCGCCTCCACCCTGCCGATCGTGCTCGACTCCACGGAGGTCCCGGTCATCCGGGCCGGCCTGGAGAAGCTCGGCGGCCGCGCGGTCATCAACTCCGTCAACTACGAGGACGGCGACGGGCCGGAGTCCCGCTTCGCGAAGGTCACGCAGCTGGCCCAGGAGCACGGCGCCGCGCTGATCGCGCTGACCATCGACGAGGAGGGCCAGGCCCGTACCGTCGAGCACAAGGTCGCCATCGCCGAGCGGCTGATCGAGGACCTGACGACGAACTGGGGCATCCACGAGTCGGACATCCTCATCGACACCCTGACCTTCACGATCTGTACGGGCCAGGAGGAGTCCCGGGGGGACGGTGTCGCCACGATCGGGGCGATCCGCGAGCTCAAGCGCCGCCACCCGGACGTGCAGACCACGCTGGGCCTCTCCAACATCTCCTTCGGCCTCAACCCGGCCGCCCGCGTCCTCCTCAACTCCGTCTTCCTCGACGAGTGCGTCAAGGCGGGCCTGGACTCGGCGATCGTGCACGCGAGCAAGATCCTCCCGATCGCCCGCTTCACCGAGGATGAGGTCCAGACCGCCCTGGACCTCATCCACGACCGCCGCGCCGAGGGCTACGACCCTCTCCAGAAGCTCATGGCCCTGTTCGAGGGCGCCACCACCAAGTCCCTCAAGGCGGGCAGGGCCGAGGAACTGGCCGCGCTGCCCCTGGAGGAGCGCCTCAAGCGCCGCATCATCGACGGCGAGAAGAACGGCCTGGAGGCCGACCTCGACGAGGCGCTGACGACGCGCCCCGCCCTCGACATCGTCAACGACACCCTCCTGGACGGCATGAAGGTCGTCGGCGAGCTGTTCGGCTCCGGCCAGATGCAACTGCCGTTCGTCCTGCAGTCCGCCGAGGTCATGAAGACCGCGGTCGCCTATCTCGAACCGCACATGGAGAAGTCGGACGCCGAGGGCAAGGGCACGATCGTGCTGGCCACCGTGCGCGGCGACGTGCACGACATCGGCAAGAACCTCGTCGACATCATCCTGTCGAACAACGGCTACAACGTCGTCAACCTCGGCATCAAGCAGCCCGTCTCCGCGATCCTGGAGGCCGCCGAGGAACACCGCGCCGACGTCATCGGCATGTCAGGGCTGCTGGTCAAGTCCACGGTGATCATGAAGGAGAACCTGGAGGAGCTCAACCAGCGCGGCCTGGCCGCAGACTTCCCGGTCATCCTCGGCGGCGCGGCCCTGACCAGGGCGTACGTCGAGCAGGACCTGCACGAGATCTACGAGGGCGAGGTCCGCTACGCCCGCGACGCCTTCGAGGGCCTGCGCCTCATGGACGCGCTGATCGGCGTCAAGCGCGGTGTCCCCGGCGCCAAGCTGCCCGATCTGAAGCAGCGCAGGGTGCGGCCCGCGGCCACGGTCGAGGTCGAGGAGAGCCCGGAGGAGGGCCACGTCCGCTCCGACGTCGCCGTCGACAACCCGGTCCCCACGCCGCCCTTCTGGGGCACCCGCGTGATCAAGGGCATCCAGCTCAAGGAGTACGCGAGCTGGCTCGACGAGGGCGCCCTCTTCAAGGGCCAGTGGGGCCTGAAGCAGGCCCGCACGGGCGACGGCCCGACCTACGAGGAGCTGGTCGAGACCGAGGGCCGGCCCCGGCTGCGCGGCCTGCTCGACCAGCTCCAGACCGAGAACCTCCTGGAAGCCGCCGTGGTCTACGGCTACTTCCCGTGCGTGTCCAAGGACGACGACCTGATCCTCCTGGACGAGCAGGGCAACGAGCGCACCCGCTTCACCTTCCCGCGCCAGCGCCGCGGCCGTCGCCTCTGCCTGGCGGACTTCTTCCGCCCGGAGGAGTCGGGCGAGACGGACGTGGTCGGCCTCCAGGTCGTCACCGTCGGCTCCCGCATCGGCGAGCAGACCGCCAAGCTCTTCGAGTCGAACTCCTACCGGGACTACCTCGAACTGCACGGTCTGTCCGTGCAGTTGGCCGAGGCGCTCGCCGAGTACTGGCACGCGCGCGTGCGCTCGGAACTGGGCTTCGCCGGCGAGGACCCGTCCGACGTCGAGGACATGTTCGCCTTGAAGTACCGGGGCGCCCGCTTCTCCCTCGGCTACGGCGCCTGCCCGAACCTGGAGGACCGCGCCAAGATCGCCAGGCTCCTGGAGCCCGAGCGCATCGGCGTCCAGCTCTCCGAGGAGTTCCAGCTGCACCCCGAGCAGTCCACGGACGCCATCGTGATCCACCACCCGGAGGCGAAGTACTTCAACGCCCGGTAGCGGTGCCTTTCCGCGCCGGGAGGCACTTGCTCCACGAGGGACGTACACTGGTCGGTCCACCGCAGGCCGGTTCCCGTCATGGGAACCGGCCTGATCGTCCCTCAAGGAGGTGCGCCAGGATGACCAGCACGGTCCCCGCGCTCGGAACCCGTACGGCCGAAGGCTCAGCGCTGCAGGCCGTACTCCTCGACATGGACGGAACCCTGGTGGACACCGAGGGCTTCTGGTGGGACGTCGAGGTCGAGATCTTCGCCTCCCTCGGCCACACCCTGGACGACTCCTGGCGCCATGTCGTGGTCGGCGGCCCCATGACCCGCAGCGCGGGCTTCCTCATCGAGGCCACCGGCGCCGACGTCACCCTCGCCGAGCTCACCGTGCTGCTCAACGCGGGGTTCGAGGACCGCATCGGGCACGCCCTGCCCCTGATGCCGGGAGCCGCCCGGCTGCTCGCCGAGCTGTCCGCGCACGAGATCCCCACGGCCCTGGTCTCCGCCTCGCACCGGCGCATCATCGACCGTGTGCTGGCCTCGCTGGGCCCCCAGCACTTCGCGCTGACGGTGGCCGGCGACGAGGTGGGGCGTACCAAGCCGTACCCCGACCCGTATCTGTTCGCCGCGTCCGGGCTCGGCGTGGATCCGGCCAGATGCGCGGTCGTGGAGGACACCGCGACCGGCGTCGCGGCAGCGGAGGCCGCGGGCTGCCAGGTGGTGGCGGTGCCGTCGGTGGCGCCCATCGCCCCGGCCGCCCGGCGCACCGTCGTGACCTCCCTCGAAGAGGTCGACCTGCCATTCCTGCGCGGGCTGATGACGCTCTGAAGCCGGTTCGATGACGGAAATGGACCAGGCGTTCACCCAGCGTGCAAAGCGCATTGGGCGGAAATCCCGCCGAGGATTTACGAAAGAATTACCGCAGCACTGGAGGGCCGAATTCCGGTACTCGCCCGCCCAGTTGAGAGTGTGATGTTCCGCACGTCGCTCGGGGTCGACAGGAAGGTGATTCTGTGCTTAATGCCCCTACTTTGCAGACGTCGGCGTGCCCTTGTGTCCCGATTGATGAAACGCTGCACTAATCCTTCCGCTCTCGGGTTTTCGGTCTGTCCACACCTGGTTTCACTGTGTGATGGGAACTCAACTCCGGTGACTGCGAACCCCGCTGCGGGTGCGGACTAATCTCGTCGCGAGAACATCGCACTTACCCCCGTGATCGGCATCGACACCCCTGCATGCCGGGTACACGGACTCGACAGCTGTGGAGAAACTCGAGCATGAACCGCAAGACTTTGGTGCTGCCGGCCGTCATCGGTCTGCTCGCCCCGGTCCTCGCCGCCTGCGGCGGGTCCGGCAGCGGCGGCGACAGCGGAGACGCGATCGTTGTCGGCACCACTGACCGGTTCACCGCCTCGACGGAGGCCCCGGCACCGCTCGACCCCGCCTACGCCTACGACGTCGGCACCTGGAACGTCCTGCGCCAGACCGTGCAGACCCTGATGATCCAGCCGCGCGGCGAGGGCGACCCGGTCCCCGAGGCCGCCGAAAGCTGCACCTTCACCGACACCGGCAACGAGCGCTACGCCTGCAAGCTCCGCAAGGACCTCAAGTTCTCCAACGGCGACCCCATCACCGCGGCCGACGTGAAGTTCTCCATCGACCGCGCCCGCTCGATCAAGGCCGACAGCGGTGTGTTCGCCCTGCTGTCCACCATCGACACTGTCGAGACGCAGGGCGACGACGAGGTCATCTTCCACCTCAAGACGTCCGACGCCACCTTCCCGTTCAAGCTGTCGACCCCGGTCGCGGGCATCGTCAACCCGGACGACTACGAGAAGAACAAGCTGCGCGACGGCTTCGCGGTGGACGGCTCTGGCCCGTACACCCTGCGGACCGAGGTCAAGAACGACGAGCTGGTCAAGGCCGTGTTCACCAAGAACCCCAATTACAAGGGGAGTCTGAAGGTGAACAACGAACAGGTCGAGTTGCGCTCCTTCGAGGACGCCGACGCCATGGGCACCGCCCTCAGCGACGGCGACATCGACATGATGACCCGCACCATGTCGCCCGAGCAGATCGAGAAGCTCGACGAGGCCACGGGCAGCGACATCGACCTCATCGAGCAGCCCGGCCTGGAAATCCGCTACCTGGCCTTCAACACCGACGCCTCGACGGTGAAGACCAAGGCCGTGCGCCAGGCGATGGCCCAGCTCATCGACCGCAACTCGCTGGTCTCCAAGGTCTACGGCTCCCAGGCGGAGCCCCTCTACTCGCTGGTCCCGGCCTCGATCACCGGCCACTCCAACGCGTTCTTCAACAAGTACGGCGACCCGAGCGAGGCCAAGGCCAAGTCCCTGCTCACCCGGGCCAACATCACCACCCCGGTGAAGCTGACGCTGCACTACACGACCGACCACTACGGCTCGGCCACCAAGACCGAGTTCGAGCAGCTCCAGAAGCAGCTCAACGACAGCGGTCTGTTCGACGTCAGCATCGAGGGCGAGCCCTGGGCCGTGTTCCGCCCGGCCGAGCAGAAGGGCAAGTACGACGTCTACGGGATGGGCTGGTTCCCCGACTTCCCGGACGCCGACAACTACCTCGCGCCGTTCCTCGACAAGGACAACTTCCTCGGCTCGCCGTACGTGAACAGCGAGATCCGCGAGACCCTCATCCCGGAGTCCCGCCGTGAGGCCGACCGACTGTCCGCCACGACGAGCCTCACGGACATCCAGGACATCGTCGCCGCCGACGTCCCCGTGCTCCCGCTGTGGCAGGGCAAGCAGTACATCGCCGCCCGGGACGACGTCACGGGCACCGCGTACGCGCTCAACTCCTCCTCCACCCTTCAGCTTTGGGAGCTCGGCCGCGGTCTGTGACCGGTAGGCAGGCTTCTTTTCGCCCGGGGCGCGGGACGGCCCCCGGGTCCTAGTGACGACGACAAGGCACCTTCAGTGAACATGCGCAACCATTGGCCCGTCCTGCCCCTCGTGGCGGGGCTGGCCTCCGGCCTGCTGACCGGATGCGGAACGCAGACGGGCGGTTCTGCGAGCGGCGACTCCACCGTGGTCATGGGGATGTCCGACGACGTCCTCGCCACCGACCCCGCCTCCGGCTACGACCCGGGCTCGTGGCTGTTGTTCAACAACGTCTTCCAGTCGCTGCTCGCCTTCCCCAAGGGCGGCACCGAGCCGGAGCCGGAAGCCGCGGAGGAGTGCTCCTTCACCGACACCGAGGCCCAGGTCTACTCGTGCACGCTGAAGGACGGCCTGAAGTTCAGCAACGGTGACCCGCTCACCTCCGAGGACGTCAAGTTCTCCTTCGACCGCCTGCTGAAGATCAACGACGACGCCGGCCCCGCGATCATGTTCCCCATGCTCGACAAGGTCGAGACTCCGGACGACAAGACGGTCGTCTTCCGGCTGAACACCCCGGACGCCACCTTCCCCAGCAAGATCGCATCGGGCGCCGGCTCCATCGTCGACCACACGCAGTACGACGCGGACGGGCTGCGCGAGGACGGCGGAGCGGTCGGCTCCGGCCCCTACAAGCTGGACTCGTTCAGCGACGACGAGGCCGTCTTCTCGGTCAACGAGAACTACAAGGGCACCGCCGAGGTGCAGAACTCCGGCGTCACCCTCAAGTTCTTCCACGGCGACCAGGCCGCCCTGAAGAAGTCCCTGCTCGACAACAAGATCGACATCGCCTACCGCGGCCTCACCGCGAGCGACATCGCCGACATCGAGACCCAGGCCGACGACGCCTCGGGCGTCGAGATCGTCGAGGGCACCAGCGCCGAGGTCCAGCACCTGGTCTTCAACATGGACGACCCGGTCGCCGGCCAACTCGGCGTCCGCAAGGCCATCGCCTACCTGCTCGACCGCGACGCCCTCATCCAAGAGGTCTACGAAGGCACCGCGACACCCCTCTACTCGATCATCCCGGCGGGCATCACAGGCCACAACACGGCCTTCTTCGACACCTACGGCGCCAGCCCCTCCAAGTCCAAGGCCAAGGCCGCACTCACCGCCGACGGCATCACCGGCAAGGTGAAGCTGACGCTCTGGTCGACGCCCTCCCGCTACGGACCGGCCACCGACCAGGAGCTCAAGGCCATCGCCGGACAGCTCAACGACAGCGGGCTCTTCCAGGCCGACGTGCAGTCCGTCGCCTACGACCAGTACGAGCAGGACATCGCCGACGGCAAGTACGGCGTGTACGTGAAGGGCTGGGTGCCCGACTACCCGGACGCCGACAACTTCACGGCCCCCTTCTTCGGCAAGGGCAACGTACTGAGCAACAACTACACCAACAGCACCATCACCGGCTCGCTCATCCCGGCCACGGCCGCCCAGAGCGACCGCGCCTCGACGGACCAGACCTTCGGCGAACTCCAGAACATCGTCGCCAAGGAACTCCCCGTCCTCCCGGTCTGGCAGGCCAAGCAGTACGCGGTCACCCGCGACAACGTCTACGGCCTGGAGTACTGCCTCGACTCCTCGACCGTGTTCCGCTTCTGGGAACTCAGCAAGGACTGACCCCCGGCCACACACCAAGAGGGCGCCCCTTCTCCGGAAGGGGCGCCCTCTTGGTCGTACGACTGCTACCGCTACTACTGCGCTCCGGGACGCACCAGCCCGCTCTCGTACGCGTACACCGCGGCCTGCACCCGGTCGCGCAGCCCCAGCTTCGTCAGGACGTGCCCGACATGCGTCTTGACGGTGGTCTCGCTGACGAACAGGTCGGCGGCGATCTCGGCGTTGGACAGCCCGCGCGCCACCAGCTTGAGCACCTCGACCTCACGATCGGTCAGTGTGTGCAGCGTGTCCGGCACCGGCTCGTCACCGGACGGCAGATGGCTCGCGTACTTGTCCAGCAGTCGGCGCGTGATGCTCGGCGCGAGCATCGCCTCGCCCGAGGCGACCACCCGGATCGCCTGCACCAGCTCATTGGCAGGCGCGTCCTTCAGCAGGAAACCGCTCGCGCCCGCCCGCAGCGCCTCCACCACGTACTCGTCGAGATCGAAGGTGGTCAGCACCAGCACCTTCGCCGGGCCGTCCCGCCCCGGCCCGGTGATCTGCCGGGTCGCCTCCACCCCGTCCATCCGCGGCATACGGATGTCCATCAGCACCACATCGGGCTGTAGGGCCCGCACCTGATCGATCGCCTGCAGACCGTCTCCGGCCTCGCCGACGACCGCGAGATCCTGCTCCGCCTCCAGGATCATCCGGAAGCCGGTGCGCAGCAGCGGCTGGTCATCGACCAGTAGGACGCGGATGGCCACGTAATTCTCCTTCGCTAGCCCGGCCCCATTCTGCCCTGTGGGACGTCCCCCGACTCGGGCGACCTCACCGGCAGCGGATAGGGCGGGGGAGTCCCGCCGAATTCCGGGCATACCTCCTGGTGATCGCACCAGCCGCACAGCTTCGTGGGCCTCGGCCGCCACTCACCCGTCTCCGTGGCCAGCCGGATCGCCTCCCACAGCGCCAGCAGCTTGCGCTCGACCCGCTCCAGATCGGCGAGGACGGGGTCGTACGTCAGCACGTCACCACTGCCCAGATAGACGAGCTGCAGCCGCCGCGGCACGACGTTCTTCAGCCGCCAGACCACCAGCGCGTAGAACTTCATCTGGAACAGCGCGCCCTCCGCGTACTCCGGCCGCGGCGCCTTGCCCGTCTTGTAGTCGACGATCCGCACATCCCCCGTCGGCGCCACATCGACCCGGTCGATGATCCCGCGCAGCTTCAGCCCCGAGTCCAGCTCGGCCTCGACGAACAGCTCACGCTCCGCCGGCTCAAGGCGCGTCGGATCCTCCAGACTGAACCAGCGCTCCACCAGCCGCTCCGCCTCACCCAGCCAGCGCGCCAGCCGCTCACCCTCCGGATCGTCCGCGAACAGCTCCACGACCTCCGGCCGGCTCTCCCGCAGCCGGTCCCACTGCCCCGGGATCAACGACTTCGCCCGCGGCGCCGTCCGCTCCGCCGCGGGCGCGTCGAACAACCGCTCAAGCACCGAGTGCACCAAGGTCCCCCGCGTCGCCGCCTCGCTCGGCTTCTCGGGCAGCCGGTCGATCACCCGGAACCGGTACAGCAGCGGACACTGCATGAAGTCACTGGCCCGAGAGGGGGACAGCGAAGCAGGCGCTATGGCCACCACAGCAGGCTCCGCCGCCGCTGCCGTACCACTGCTGTGGGCCTCCGCCGCGCCCTCGGTGCTCGTTTCCATGACGACAGACCTTACGGCCCGCCACTGACAGTGACCCAGTCACCGCCGAGGCGGCCGCGACAGCGGGGGAAACGCAGGGGGTGCCGGGGCGGAACGCACCGCGACCGCCGCATACCATCGACCCGAGACCCTTCCGCCCGGCAGGCGCGGAAGACGCTTCGAACGAGGGGACACCGTGGACGAGAGCGGCGGGAGCGGGCAGCCGCGGTCCGGCAACGACGAGGCGGCGAAGAGCCACGCAGGCCCTTCGACCCGGGCCACCGACCCCGCACGCCCCGAGCCGGACCCGCACACCGACCCCGCACCGGACACCCCCACCGACGAACAGCCCACGACGGTACGGGACTCCGACCCGACCGGGGACGACAGGGACACGGAAACGGACACCGACGCGCAGGCCGACGACCGTCAGGACCCGCAGTCGGACGCGACTCCACCCTCCTCCGACAGCGAGCAGCCCACCTGGCTCGACAAGGCGCCCGCAGACCCCTCCCACGACCGCGCCCACGCCGACGCCGGCACCCCCAAGGGCAAGGGCCGCCCGCGACAGCGCTCCGAACCCGGCGGCGGCGTCCTGATGGGGCGGCCCTTCGGCGTACCTGTCTACGTCGCCCCCAGCTGGTTCCTCGTCGCCGCCCTCATCACCTGGGTCTTCGGCGGCCAGCTCGGCCGCGTCCTGCCCGAACTCGGCGCCGCCCGCTACCTCGTCTCCCTCTTCTTCGCGATCGCCTTCTACGCCTCCGTCCTCGTCCACGAACTCGCCCACACCGTCGCCGCCCTCCGCTTCAAACTCCCGGTCCGCCGCATCCAGCTCCAGTTCTTCGGCGGCGTCTCCGAGATCGAGAAGGAAGCCGAGACCCCCGGCCGCGAATTCGTCCTCGCCTTCGTCGGCCCCCTCTTCTCCCTGATCCTCGCCGGCGTCTTCTACCTCGCCCTGCAGCCCGTCGAGCCCGGCACCGTCCCCGGCGTCCTGCTGGCCGGCCTGATGATCTCCAACCTCATCGTCGCCGCGTTCAACCTCCTGCCCGGCCTGCCCCTCGACGGCGGCCGCATGCTCCGCGCCGTCGTCTGGAAGATCACCGGCAGACCCATGAGCGGCACCATCGCCGCCGCCTGGGTCGGCCGAGCCCTCGCCGTCTCCGTCCTCATCGGACTCCCGCTGCTCACCCAGTCCGGGGCCCTCGGCTCCAACGCCGAGGACAGCGTCGGCATGGACACCGTCACCGACGCACTGCTCGCCGCGATCCTTGCCGCGATCATCTGGACCGGCGCCGGAAACAGCCTGCGCATGGCCCGCCTGCGCGAACACCTCCCGGAACTGCGCGCCCGCAACCTCACCCGCCGCGCGGTCCCCGTCGAGACCAACACCCCCCTCTCCGAGGCGCTGCGCCGCGCCAACGAGGCCGGAGCCCGCGCCCTCGTCGTCGTCGACCCCGACGGCGAACCCCTCTCCCTGGTCCGCGAGGCCGCCATCGTCGGCGTCCCCGAACACCGCCGCCCCTGGGTCGCCGTCAGCGGCCTCGCCCAAGACCTCACGGACGGCATGCGCGTCTCGGCCGAACTGGCCGGCGAGGACCTCCTCGACGCCCTCCGCGCCACCCCCGCCACCGAATACCTGGTCGTCGAGGACACCGGCGAGATCTACGGCGTCCTGTCCGCGGCGGACGTCGAGCGCGCCTTCGTCAAGGCGATGGCCAGGCCCAACTGAGACACGCATGGTCGGCGGCCCCGGCCCGGACCGGTAGGCTGTTCACATGTCCGAACCGACCGGTGCCGCCCGCAGGCGCGGGCCCTTCAAGGTCGGGGACCAGGTTCAGCTGACCGACCCCAAGGGCCGCCACTACACGTTCACGCTCGAAGCCGGAAAGAACTTTCACACCCACAAAGGTTCCTTCCCGCACGACGAGCTGATCGGCGCACCCGAGGGCAGCGTTGTCCGCACCACCGGAAACGTCGCCTACCTCGCGCTGCGCCCCCTGCTCCCCGACTACGTCCTTTCCATGCCCCGCGGCGCCGCCGTGGTCTACCCCAAGGACGCGGGACAGATCCTGTCCTTCGCCGACATCTTCCCCGGCGCACGCGTCGTGGAAGCGGGCGTGGGCTCCGGCTCGCTCAGCAGCTTCCTGCTGCGCGCCATCGGCGACCAGGGCATGCTGCACTCCTACGAGCGCCGCGAGGACTTCGCCGACATCGCCCGGCAGAACGTGGAGCGCTACTTCGGCGGCCCCCACCCCGCCTGGCAGCTCACCGTCGGCGACCTCCAGGACAACCTGAGCGACCTCGACGTCGACCGCGTCATCCTCGACATGCTCGCCCCCTGGGAGTGCCTGGAGGCCGTCTCCAAGGCGCTCGTCCCCGGCGGCATCCTGTGCTGCTACGTCGCGACCACCACCCAGCTCGCGCGGACCGTCGAGTCCATCCGCGAGATCGGCTGCTTCAACGAGCCGACCTCCTGGGAGACGATGATCCGCAACTGGCACGTCGAAGGCCTCGCCGTCCGCCCGGACCACCGGATGATCGGCCACACCGGCTTCCTCCTCACCGCCCGCCGCCTCGCCGACGGCGTCGAGCCCCCCATGCGCCGCCGCCGCCCCGCCAAGGGCGCCTACGGCGAGGACTACGACGGCCCCAACGCCGACCGAGGCGCCGCCGGCCGCTGAGCGGCCCTGTGCCGCGATCAACGTACAAACGCCGTGGCCGAGTTCCCGCAAGCACAGGGGAACTCGGCCACGGCGCTGTTCCGTTGACGCGGTACCAGAATTCGACCGGTGTCACGGGGGAACCTCCCACCCCGCCGTTCCCCCCGACTGTGACGTGTGGCACCATGCGGGCACCCCCACCGGCACAGCCCTCACAGGAGACGCACCTCTCGTGCAGCAATCCGCCGTTCCGGAACTGGCACTCGCACACACCAACACCCGCCCGATCCACTGGGTCGCCACAGCCACCGCCCTCGCCGGCGTCGTCGCGCTGTCCTCAGTGCTGCAACCCGACTCCGCGACGGCGGCCCAGGCCGGACACCCCGGCGGCACCGCCGCGAAGCCCGCCCCCGCCTCGACGGCGGCACCAGACCCCGACAAGGTCGACTTCCCCGTCGACTGCGGCCCCGTCAAGCTCCTGGTGCTGAAGAAGGCCTCCGGAGACCTCGACGGCGACGGCAGGCCCGAGACGGTCGTCGTCGTCCACTGCGACGCCCCCATGGGCACCCCGCCCGACGGCGTCTACGTCCTCACCCAGGCCCCCGACGCCGCCAAACCCCGTGTCGTGGCAACCCTGGTCGACCCGAAGGACCGCAGCACCGTCACCGACTTCGCGGTGAGTGACGCCACGGTCACCGCCACCCTCCTCGGCTACTCCTCGTCCGACGTACCGAGTTGCTGCCCCGACGTGAAGGACAGCGCCAAGTGGCAGTGGAAGGACGGAACGTTCATCCGCTCGACACCCTCCCAGGCCAAGACCGTGTGAGAAATCAGACAAGCATCACGCGGAGTGCGGCTTGAGTCACTCCGCGTCAGGGCCGTAGACCTCGACCCTGTCCGAAACTCGACGTACGTGAATGCAGTCGCCCGGACACTCCTTCGCCGAGTCGACCACATCGATCAACAGGGGCAACGGCACAGGCGTCGTGGCACCCGGGGACTGCAGCAACTCGTCGCCCCCGCCCTTCACATACGCCAGACCGTCGATGTCCAGCTCGAAGACCTCCGGCGCGTACTGGACACAGATTCCGTCCCCGGTGCACAGGTCCTGATCGATCCAGACCTCAAGCGCCTCGCCGCCGGTCCCGGACTCCTGCTGCACGGTCATCTCTCCTGCCGTTTCCTGCTCCGAGCGATCCGAGATGAAGGCAAGTCGGCCCAGCTCTGACGGGTGTTGAACACTTCGACCCTACCTCCGGCGGCTTCCCAATCATGTTCGGTGGGTATTCCCCTGGCGTGAGGGAGAGCGCAAGGGTGAAGATCGGACACTCCTTGACAGTCTTTGTGATCTAGGGGTTTCAATCGACACCCACCCAGGTAGGGTCTGGAAGCGTCCAGCTCCCCTTGGAGGAGGTGAGGACCGTGGCAGCCCACGACGACGACATGAACCGCGGCATCCGCCCGGGACGAGGGTCCGACGACCCGGCCGGGCAGATTGCCTACCTTGAGCAGGAGATCGCCGTCCTGCGACGCAAGCTCGCCGACTCTCCGCGGCACACGAGGATTCTCGAAGAGCGGATCGTCGAGTTGCAGACGAACCTGGCCGGCGTGTCCGCGCAGAACGAGCGGCTCGCCAACACGCTCCGTGAGGCCCGCGACCAGATCGTGGCCCTCAAGGAGGAAGTCGACCGGCTCGCACAGCCGCCGGCCGGCTTCGGAGTCTTCCTCACGGCGAATGAGGACGGCACCGCCGACATCTTCACCGGCGGCCGCAAACTCCGCGTGAACGTCAGCCCAAGCGTCGAGCTCGAAGAGCTCCGACGCGGCCAGGAACTGATGCTCAACGAAGCACTCAACGTGGTCGAAGCCATGGAGTACGAGCGCGTCGGGGACATCGTCACCCTCAAGGAAATCCTTGAGGACGGCGAGCGCGCCCTGGTGCTCGGGCACACCGACGAGGAACGGGTGGTACGGCTCGCCGAGCCGCTGCTGGACGTCACCATCCGCCCCGGCGACGCCCTCCTGCTCGAACCCCGATCCGGCTATGTCTACGAAGTCGTTCCCAAGAGCGAGGTCGAGGAACTCGTCCTCGAAGAGGTCCCGGACATCGGCTACGAGCAGATCGGCGGTCTGGGCAACCAGATCGAGATGATCCGCGACGCGGTCGAGCTCCCCTACCTCTACCCGGACCTGTTCAAGGAGCACGAACTCCGCCCGCCCAAGGGCGTCCTGCTCTACGGCCCCCCCGGATGCGGCAAGACACTCATCGCCAAGGCCGTCGCCAACTCGCTGGCCAAAAAGGTCGCCGAGGTGACGGGCCAGGCCACCGGCAAGAGCTTCTTCCTCAACATCAAGGGCCCCGAGCTCCTCAACAAGTACGTCGGCGAGACCGAGCGGCAGATCCGCCTCGTCTTCCAGCGTGCGAGGGAGAAGGCCAGCGAGGGCACCCCCGTCATCGTCTTCTTCGACGAGATGGAATCCCTCTTCCGCACCCGCGGCTCCGGCGTCAGCTCGGACGTGGAGAACACCATCGTCCCGCAGCTCCTCGCCGAGATCGACGGCGTCGAAGGCCTGCAGAACGTGGTCGTCATCGGCGCCTCCAACCGCGAGGACATGATCGACCCCGCCATCCTGCGCCCCGGCCGCCTCGACGTGAAGATCAAGATCGAGCGTCCGGACGCCGAAGCGGCCAAGGACATCTTCCAGAAGTACCTCACCGAGCGCCTCCCGCTGCACCCCGACGACCTCGGCGAGCACGGCGGCAGCAAGTCCACCACCGTTCAGAGCATGATCCAGACGGCCGTGGAACACATGTACACGGAATCCGAGGAGAACCGCTTCCTGGAGGTCACCTACGCCAACGGTGACAAGGAAGTCCTCTACTTCAAGGACTTCAACTCCGGCGCCATGATCGAAAACATCGTGGGCCGCGCCAAGAAGATGGCGATCAAGGACTTCCTCGACCACAACCAGAAGGGCATCCGCGTCTCCCACCTCCTCCAGGCCTGCGTGGACGAGTTCAAGGAGAACGAGGACCTCCCCAACACCACCAACCCCGACGACTGGGCCCGAATCTCCGGAAAGAAGGGCGAACGGATCGTCTACATCCGTACCCTCATCACCGGGAAGCAGGGCGCGGACACCGGACGCTCCATCGACACGGTGGCCAACACCGGTCAGTACCTGTAAAAGACAGGGCGGCTGCGGGTGCCCACACCGGGCATCCGCAGCCGACTGTTTTTCGGCGCACGACCGGAGCAAGGCAATGACGCAAATGATCTCCCCACCAGCGCAAAGGCGTTCTAGGCTCTTTCGTACCGCCGAGTCGCGCAGTGCGGGGACGGGCACCGCACACGCACCGGAGCACCAGCGGTACTTGAGCAGCGCCCCCGACCGAGGGCGCCGCCGGGCAAGGAGGGCCGCATGACCGTACGGCGAGTAATGGGCATCGAGACGGAGTACGGGATTTCCGTCCCCGGCCACCCCAACGCCAATGCCATGCTCACCTCGTCCCAGATCGTCAACGCCTACGCGGCGGCGATGCACCGGGCCCGACGTGCCCGCTGGGACTTCGAGGAGGAGAACCCCCTGCGGGACGCACGGGGCTTTGACCTCGCCCGCGAGGCCGCCGACTCCAGCCAGCTCACCGACGAGGACATCGGCCTCGCCAACGTCATCCTCACCAACGGCGCCCGCCTGTACGTCGACCACGCACACCCCGAATACAGCAGCCCCGAGGTCACCAACCCCCGCGACGCCGTCCTCTGGGACAAGGCCGGCGAGCGGATCATGGCCGAGGCCGCCGAACGCGCCGCCCAGCTCCCCGGCGCACAGCCGATCCACCTCTACAAGAACAACACCGACAACAAGGGCGCCTCCTACGGCACACACGAGAACTACCTGATGAAGCGGGAAACCCCCTTCTCGGACATCGTGCGCCACCTCACGCCCTTCTTCGTCTCCCGTCAGGTCGTCACCGGAGCGGGCCGCGTCGGCATCGGCCAGGACGGACACGAACACGGCTTCCAGCTCAGCCAGCGCGCCGACTACTTCGAGGTCGAGGTCGGCCTGGAAACCACCCTCAAACGCCCGATCATCAACACCCGCGACGAGCCCCACGCGGACGCAGAGAAATACCGCCGGCTCCACGTGATCATCGGCGACGCGAACCTCTCCGAGATCTCCACCTACCTCAAGCTGGGCACGACAGCCCTGGTCCTCTCCATGATCGAGGACGGCTTCATCGCGGTGGACCTGGCCGTGGACCAACCGGTCCGAACCCTCCACCAGGTCTCCCACGACCCGACCCTCAAGCGCCTCGTCACCCTCCGTAGCGGGCGGACACTCACCGCGGTCCAGCTGCAGATGGAGTACTTCGAGCTGTCACGCAAGTACGTGGAGGAGCGGTACGGCTCCGACGCCGACGAGCAGACCAAGGACGTCCTCCTTCGCTGGGAGGACACCCTGAACCGCCTGGAGAACGACCCCATGAGCCTGGCAGGCGAGCTCGACTGGGTCGCCAAGCGGGAACTCATGGAGGGCTACCGGCGCCGCGACGACCTCGACTGGGACGCGGCCCGACTCCACCTCGTCGACCTCCAGTACGCCGACGTACGGGCCGAGAAGGGCCTCTACAACCGCCTCGTCGCCCGCGGGCGCATCAAGCGCCTCCTGGACGAGAACGAGGTCGAGCGGGCCCGCACCAAGCCTCCGGAGGACACGCGCGCGTACTTCCGCGGACGGTGTCTGGAGCAGTACGCCGACGATGTCGCCGCTGCCTCCTGGGACTCCGTGATCTTCGACCTCCCGGGCCGGGACTCGCTCCAGAGGGTCCCAACCCTGGAACCGCTTCGCGGAACGCGTAATCACGTCAAGGAACTCCTGGACCGCTGCCGCACGGCAGAAGACCTGGTCAGGGTCCTGTCGGGCGGCTGACCGGGTCGCGGGACAGGCAAGCCGGACAGGGTGGAAAACCCACCGTCCGGGAATCATCGAGGTGGCCCCCGTACGTTGTAGGAACTGCGGGGCCGATGTCGGACCCTGCTTGTAGGGTCTGATCAAGAACGTCGAACCGAGCGGGGTGAGGGTTATGGCGACCAAGGACACCGGCGGCGGACAGCAGAAGGCCACGCGTTCCACCGAAGAGGTCGAGGAGGCGCCCGAGGCGCAGGTATCCGAAGACCTCAAGGAACGCCAGGAGAAGCTGAGCGACGACGTGGACTCCGTCCTGGACGAGATCGACGACGTACTCGAGGAGAACGCAGAGGACTTCGTGCGGTCATTTGTGCAAAAAGGCGGACAATAACGGACATGTCGGACCCTGTCGAGAAGCGGTGCACGGGATGTGAGCGGCTGCTGTCGATCTCATCGTTCGCTGCCGACAAGAACCGGCGTGATGGCCGTCAAGTGCGGTGTCGGGAGTGCGTGGCCGAGTACGGAGCCGCGTACTCCCGACGCCGACAGGCAGCCCAAGGCAAGTCCGTGCGCGAGAAGGTGGACGTTCCATCGGGGCACAAGGAATGCCGGTCGTGCGGAGAAGTCAAGCCGCACAGCGAGTGGGACCGGAACGCCACGGCTTCGGACGGGCTCTCCACGCGATGCAAGCCGTGTCGGGCTGCCGAGAATCGCGCGGCGTACTTCATGCGCCAGTACGGCATGACCGAAGCCCAACGTGACGAGATGATCGCCTCTCAAATGGGTCTCTGCGTGATCTGTTTGAAAGCACCGGCCGTTCATGTGGATCACTGCCACGAGACGGGTAGGGTCCGTGGCGTACTGTGCTTCAACTGCAATTCGGCCATCGGCAAGTTGGGAGATGATCCCGACGCAGTTCGTCGGGCTGCCGCTTACTTGGAAGGATCCTCGTGGAAGCCAACACTCGTAGCACCGGGCGTCTACCGGCTGCCTTCCTGACGCCTGGGTCGTCGTCCTTCATGGACTTCTTGTCCGAGCATCAGCCGGAGATGCTCCCGGGGAAGCGGCAGTTGCCGCCGGTCCAGGGGGTCATCGAGGCTCCGCACGGGACGACCATCGTCGCTGTGTCGTTCCCCGGTGGTGTCGTGCTCGCCGGTGACCGGCGAGCCACGATGGGGAACATGATCGCGCAGCGGGACATCGAGAAGGTGTTCCCGGCCGATGAGTACTCGGCCGTCGGTATCGCCGGTACGGCCGGGCTCGCGGTCGAGATGGTGAAGTTGTTCCAGCTGGAGTTGGAGCACTTCGAGAAGGTGGAAGGCGCTCAGCTCTCCCTGGAGGGCAAGGCGAACCGGCTGTCGACCATGATTCGTTCCAACCTCGGTATGGCCATGCAGGGCCTGGCCGTGGTTCCGCTCTTCGCCGGGTACGACGTGGACCGCGGCAAGGGGCGCATCTTCTCCTACGACGTCACCGGCGGCCGTTCCGAAGAGCACGGCTTCGCCGCCACCGGCTCCGGCTCGATCTTCGCGCGCGGTGCCATGAAGAAGCTGTACAGCAACGACCTGACCGAAGAGCAGGCCACGATGCTCGTCGTACAGGCGCTGTACGACGCGGCCGACGACGACTCGGCGACCGGTGGCCCCGATGTCGCCCGCCGGATCTACCCGATTGTCACCGTGATCACCGAGGACGGCTTCCGCAAGCTCGGCGACGAGGAGTCCTCCGAGATCGCCCGCCAGATCCTGGCGCGGCGCCTGGAGCAGCCCGACGGCCCGCGTGCCGCGCTGCTCTGACCTGAGCCGTCTTATCAAGGTGATCCTGTGACTTCGACAGAAAGGGATGGATAACCGGTGTCGACGCCGTTCTATGTCTCACCCCAGCAGGCCATGGCCGACCGGGCGGAGTACGCCCGCAAGGGCATCGCCCGTGGCCGCAGCCTGGTCGTGCTGCAGTACGCCGACGGCATCGTGTTCGTCGGCGAGAACCCGTCCCGCGCGCTGCACAAGTTCAGCGAGATCTACGACCGGATCGGCTTCGCGGCCGCCGGCAAGTACAACGAGTACGAGAACCTGCGGATCGGCGGTGTGCGGTACGCCGATCTTCGTGGTTACACCTATGACCGTGACGACGTGACCGCCCGTGGTCTGGCCAACGTCTACGCCCAGACGCTGGGCACGATCTTCTCCAGCGCGGCCGAGAAGCCGTACGAGGTGGAGCTCGTGGTGGCCGAGGTCGGCGAGACGTCCGACGGCGACCAGATCTACCGGCTGCCGCACGACGGGTCGATCGTGGACGAGCACGGGTCGGTCGCCGTGGGCGGCAATGCCGAGCAGATCAGTAGCTATCTGGATCAGCAGCACCAGGACGGTATGAGCCTGGGCGAGGCGCTGAAGCTGGCCGTGCAGGCCCTGTCCCGTGACACCAACGGCACTCAGCGGGAGATTCCCGCCGAGCGTCTGGAGGTCGCGGTGCTGGACCGTACGCGTCCGCAGCAGCGCAAGTTCAAGCGCATCGTGGGCCGCCAGCTCTCCCGGCTGCTGGAGAGCGAAGGCGCGGTCACCGAGGCGGAGACCTCCGACGAGGAGTAGTTCCGGCTCACGCTCGCAGCCCGTATCTATTCCTTTTGTGCCCCGGCCGATCCTGACGGCCGGGGCATAGGGCGTTCAGAGGGTGTGGGGCGGCGCCGTGGAGCCTCGGACGACCAGTTCCACGGGGATGTCTCCCGCCTCGGGTGTACGGCCTTCCAGGACCGCCAGGAGGGCCTGCATGCCGCGTTCGCCGAAGAGCTCGGCGTCGAGGCGGACAGTGGTGAGTTCCGGGTCGATGGCGGTGGCGAGGGCGAGGTCGTCGAGGCCGGTGACGGAGATGTCTTCGGGGATGCGCAGGCCCAGGCGGCGGGCCGCCTTGTAGGCGCCGGCGGCGAGTTTGTCGTCGTCGCAGACGAGTGCGGTGGGCCGGGGGCTCGGGGCGGACAGCGCGGTCTCGGCGGCCGCGCGGGCGCCCTCGATGGTGATGGGGGCGCGGGTCGTCCGTACGGATGTGCCCGCGACGTCGCTGAGGCGGGCGGCCAGTTCACGCGCGCGTACGTCGAAGGTCCAGGACGGTACGTCGGCCGCGAGATGCAGGAAGTGGCGGTGGCCGAGGGCCAGGAGGTGCTGTGCGACTTGTCGTACGCCGTCGGTGATGTCGAGGTTGACGGTGGCCGCGCCCAGGCTGCCCTCCGGGTCGCTGTCGAGCATGACCAGGGGGAGTTGGTCGCCGCGGATGGCGGTGAGGGCGTCCGCGGCCATGGAGGA
Organism: Streptomyces sp. JLBG701; assembly: GCF_058544905.1. Taxonomy (NCBI): domain Bacteria; kingdom Bacillati; phylum Actinomycetota; class Actinomycetes; order Kitasatosporales; family Streptomycetaceae; genus Streptomyces; species Streptomyces sp. JLBG701. The sequence goes on along the minus strand of NZ_CM178588.1, from coordinate 2,372,257 downwards.
GGCGATGACGCCGTCCAGGGCGGCCTGGGCGGATGCGAAGGGGCTTCTGGCGGGGCCCACGCCCTCGGGGGAGGGGTAGAGGACGACGCCGAATCCGTGTTCGGCGGCGACTCGGGCGGCGCCGGTGTAGACGCCGGCGAAGAACTCGGTGGTGAGGGCGGGGACGACCAGGAGGACGGTGCGGGTGTGGCCCAGGCGGAGGTTGCGGGCGGCCAGGTTGGGGCGGTAGCCGAGCTCGCGTGTGGCCTCCCGTACGCGTTCTGCCGTGGCCTCTGAGACCCGGCCGCGCCATTTGTCGCCGAGGACGAGCGAGACCGCTGCCTGGGAGACCCCGGCGGCCTGGGCGACGTCACGGCTAGTGGGGCGGGGGTTGCCTCGTGCCACCGTCGGCCTGCTCTTTCGTCTGGACTCGTGAACAGCGCACATGGTACGTATGACGGAGGAAGTTATACGTAAAACTTGACGCGGAAGGGCGGGACATGGCCGCGGGATACCTGGAGATCCTCAGGGCGAGGCACGCCACCCGTCTGCTGGCGGGCACGCTCGTGGGGCGGCTGCCGAATGCCACCGCCGCGATCGCGATCGTGCTGTTCGTCCGGGCGGAGGGCGGGACGTACAGCCTCGCGGGGGCGCTGGCAGCCGTGTACGGGGTCGCCAACGCGGTCGGGCAGCCCGTTCTGGGGCGGCTCGTGGACCTGTGGGGGCAGCCGCGTGTCCAGCTGCCCGCGGCGGTCGCGTCCGCGCTGGCGATGGGCGTCGTCGCCCTCGCCGGCACCGACCCGCTGCCGCTCGCCTATGTCTCCGTCGCGGTCGCCGGGCTGTTCGTGCCGCCGCTGGAGGGCGGGTTGCGTGCGCTGTGGCCCGCGGTCCTGCGCAGGGAGGACCAGGTGCATACGGCGTACGCCATGGACGCGGTGGCGCAGGAAGTCATGTTCACCGTCGGGCCGCTGCTGGTGACGCTGTGCGTGTCGCTGTGGTCGGCGCAGGCGGCGCTGGTCGTGGTGAACGTCATCGGGGTGCTGGGGGCGCTGTCCGTGGTCGTGTCGCCGCCTTCGCGCGCGTGGCGTTCGGCGCCGCGTGAGGCGCACTGGCTGGGCGCGTTGCGCTCGCCCGGACTCGTCGTGCTGCTGGGCGCGTTCTTCTTCGTCGGTATCGCGCTCGGCTCGATCACCGTGGCCGCCGTGTCGTATGCGGACGGGCATGGTGGTGACGCGGTCTACGGCTGGCTGATGGCGGGTGTGGGGCTGGGGGCGCTTGTCGGCGGTGTGCTGTACGGGGCGCGGCAGTGGGCGGGGGCTCCGGAGCGCCGACTGCGGGTGCTGGTCGGGTTGCTGGCGGTGTGTTACGTGCCGCTGATGTCGACACCTGGCCCGGTCGCGATGACGGCGCTCACGACGCTCGCCGGAGTGTTCCTGGCGCCGTGTCTCGCGTGTGCGTTCGTCCTGGTCGACCGGCATGCCCCGAGGGGTACGGTCACCGAGGCTTTCTCCTGGATTGTGACGACGTTCACGGTGGGGGCGTCGGTCGGAACGGGCGTCGCGGGACCGGTCGTCGAGTGGGGCGGAGCCCCGTGGGGGTTTGCCGTGCCGGGTGCCGCGGGGGCCGTGTCGTTGCTGGTTCTGCTGGCCATGGGGCGGGTCCTCGCAGCTCCCGCCGGGGGTGCGGTGGTTGCGTCTTCATCGGAAAATGATCCAAACCGTGCCGTCGAACCCCGTTTCAGCTCGGGGGATCGGGCGTAATGTTCAGTCATGGACCGCCGCATTTTCGGGCTGGAGAACGAGTACGGCGTCACGTGTACGTTCAGGGGACAGCGGCGCCTGTCTCCCGACGAGGTGGCGCGGTACCTCTTCCGCCGTGTCGTGTCATGGGGCCGCAGCAGCAATGTCTTTCTGCGAAACGGCGCCCGCCTCTATCTCGACGTGGGATCGCATCCGGAATACGCGACACCCGAATGTGACAACGTGACGGAACTCGTCACCCACGACAAGGCCGGCGAGCGCATTCTCGAAGGACTCCTGGTGGACGCCGAACGACGCCTGCACGAGGAAGGAATCGCGGGCGACGTCTACCTCTTCAAGAACAACACCGACTCGGCGGGCAACTCGTACGGCTGCCACGAGAACTATCTGGTGGCGCGGCACGGGGAGTTCTCCCGACTCGCGGACATCCTCATTCCGTTCCTTGTCACCCGCCAGCTTCTGTGCGGTGCGGGCAAGGTCCTGCAGACTCCGCGTGGTGCCGTGTACTGCGTGAGTCAGCGGGCCGAGCACATCTGGGAGGGCGTCTCCTCGGCGACGACCCGTTCCCGGCCGATCATCAACACGCGCGACGAGCCGCACGCCGACGCCGAGCGCTACCGGCGGCTGCATGTCATCGTCGGCGACTCGAACATGTCCGAGACGACCATGCTCCTCAAGGTCGGCGCGACCGATCTGGTGCTGCGCATGATCGAGGCCGGCACGGTGATGCGCGATCTGACCCTGGAGAACCCGATCCGGGCGATCCGCGAGGTCAGTCACGACATCACGGGCCGCCGCAAGGTGCGGCTGGCCAGCGGCCGTGAGGCCTCGGCGCTGGATGTGCAGCGCGAGTACTACGAGAAGGCCGTGGACTTCGTCGAGCGGCGCGGTATCCGCACGGGCACCGTCGAGCAGGTGCTGGAGCTGTGGGGCCGCGTGCTGGACTCGATCGAGGCGGAGGACCTCGACCGGATCGGTACCGAGATCGACTGGGTGATGAAGTATCAGCTCATCGAGCGGTACCGGGCGAAGCACAACATGACCATGTCCCACCCGAGGGTCGCGCAGATAGACCTCGCCTATCACGACATTCACCGTAGGCGGGGTCTTTATTACCTCCTGGAGAGGAAGGGGCAAGCCGCCCGGATCTGCAACGACTTGAAGATCTTCGAAGGCAAGTCGGTGCCTCCGCAGACCACTCGGGCGCGACTGCGTGGCGACTTCATCCGGCGGGCGCAGGAGCAGCGCCGGGACTTCACCGTCGACTGGGTTCATCTCAAGCTGAACGACCAGGCGCAGCGCACGGTGTTGTGCAAGGACCCGTTCCGTTCGGTCGACGACCGGGTGGAGAAGCTGATCGCCGGTATGTGAGCCAAGCGCTCCGGAGATTCCTTCGGAACGCAACACGGGCGCCGTACGTTTCACGTACGGCGCCCTTCTCACGCCGTAGAGTTGCGCGCACGCCATCATCAAGATCGACCGATACGAGGCTTCCATCGTGCGCCGACGCTCACTTCTTCTTGCCGTACCCGCTGGACTGGTCACGCTCGCCGGATGCGGCGACGACGACGGCGGTTCGAGCGAGGCCAGCGACAGCGCGTCGCCGTCCCCGTCGGCGTCGGACACCTCGGCGGCTCCGCCGCCGAAGATCGTCGACGGGCCGCTGCCGGGTATCACGGCGGGCACGAAGTTCGGCGAGAAGCCGACGGTCGCTAAGGGTTCGGGGGATCCGTCGGAGGATCTGGCGGTGAAGACGGTCATCGCGGGCACCGGTCAGATCGTCGCGGAGAACGACTGGGTGCAGGCGAACTACCTGGGCCAGGTCTGGGACACGGCGAAGGTCTTCGACAACTCCTACGACCGTAAGACGCCGCTGCTCATCCAGCTCGCGCAGGGAAGCATCATCGACGGCTGGCGGTATGGCCTGACGGGGAAGAAGGCCGGCAGCCGGGTCGAGATGGCCATTCCGCCGACCTGGGGTTACGGCACCTCGGGCAACTCGCAGGCGGGTATCAAGGGCACCGACACGCTGGTCTTCGTGGTCGATGTGCAGGCGACGTTCAACTCGAAGAACTCCGCCAAGGGCACGGACGTGGCGCAGGACAACGTGGACCTGCCCAAGGTCGGCACCAACACCGACGGCAAGGCGCCCTCCATCGACATCCCCGAGTCGGACGCGCCGACGAAGCTGGTGGCGAACTACGTCATCGAGGGTGACGGCGACGTGGTCGCGGCGGAGAGCACCGTGCTCGTGCAGTACAAGGGCGTGCTGTGGGACACGGGCAAGGAGTTCGACTCGACGTACAGCAGGGACGCGCTGACCTCGTTCTCGCTCCAGCAGGTCGTCAAGGGCTGGGCGCAGGGGCTGACGGGCAAGAAGGTCGGCAGCCGTGTCCTCATCGTCATTCCGCCGGCTCTGGGTTACGGCGACAGCCCGCCGTCGGGCAGTGACATCAAGAAGGACTCCACGCTGGTCTTCTCCGTGGACATCCTGGCGAAGGTGTAACTGGTTGAGGAGTCCGGCCTGGGGCAGGCGTGCCCCGGTGCGGGATGCAAGACTGTCCGAGTTGTCTTGTCGTACAGATGCAGGAGCCAAAGACGTGAGCATCGAGAAGCCCGAGATCGACTTTCCCGGCGGCGAGCCCCCGAAGGACCTTGAGATCAAGGACATCTGGGAGGGCGACGGCGAGGTGGCGAAGGCGGGTCACAACGTCAGCGTCCACTATGTGGGAGTCGCCTTCAGCACCGGCGAGGAGTTCGACGCCAGCTGGAACCGTGGCACCCCCTTCCGCTTCCCGCTGGGCGGCGGCCGGGTCATCAAGGGCTGGGACCAGGGTGTGCAGGGCATGAAGGTCGGCGGCCGGCGCCAGCTGACCATCCCGGCCCACCTCGCCTACGGCAACCAGAGCCCGACCCCGGCGATCAAGCCCGGTGAGACGCTGATCTTCGTGGTCGACCTCCTCGGAGTCTGATCGCTCCGCGACCACACCCGATCACCTGGGGTCCATGCCTGTCCGGGCATGGGCCCTCGGCTTTTGCCGCGCCACCGCTGGGCGGTACGGTCATCGTTCGTAAGCACCATAGGGAGGCGAAGGGCGTCGATGGCCATTGCCAAGGCCGAGCGGCTGATGAACCTGGCGCTGTGTCTGCTCGGGACGCGGCGGCCGCTCAGCAAGCGCGAGCTGCGCGAGTCCATCGAGGCCTATGTCGAGGCTTTCGGGCCCGGAAACGGTGCGGCGAGCAGCGACGACTCCTTCAACCGCATGTTCGAGCGGGACAAGGACGACCTGCGTGAACTCGGGCTCGTCATCGACACCGTGGAGAACCTGGACGGCGAGGTCGGTTACCTGGCCCGCCGCGACAGCAACCGGCTCCCGCCCATCACCCTGGACGCCGAGGAGGCCGCCGCACTGGGCCTTGCCGCCAAGGTGTGGCAGCAGGCCAGGCTCGCCGGCGCGGCCAGCGGCGCTCTGCAGAAGCTGCGGGCGGCCGGGCTGCCCGAGGACGTCGATCCGTACGAGGCCCATGGCGCCCTGGAACCCCGGATTCCGGTGCACGAGGCGTCCTTCGAGCCCTTGATGCTCGCCTGCCGTGACCGCCGGCCGGTCGTCTTCGACTACCGCAAGGCGACGGCCGCCCGGCCCGAGCCCCGGCATGTCGAGCCGTGGGCGCTGGAGTGCTGGCGCGGCCACTGGTATCTGGCGGGCTGGGACCGCGACCGGGGCGCCGAGCGCGTCTTCCGACTGTCCCGGATCACCGGCAAGGTGCGCTCGCGCAGCGGCCGGTTCACCGCGGAGGTGCCGGACGTCGTGACCGTGCGCGAGACCGTGGCGAGCTGGGCGGGGGAGACCGCCGACCGCAGCGCGCTGATCCGGCTGCGCTCGGGCGCCGGGTACCCCTTGCGGGCGAAGGCGAGCGCGGTGCGGGAACTCGGTGACGGCTGGGACGAGTTGGAGATTCCGTACGGGCACGGGCTGGACGCCTGGCTGGTGGAGTTCGGGCCGGACGTCGTGGTCCTGGAGCCGGCCGAGCTGCGGGGCGACGTGGTGGACCGGCTGCGTGCCGTGGCCAAGGGCTGAGGGGGAGCGGACAACACTGTGGCAGGCAAACCGGCCAAGCCCGTCAACGCCATCGACCAGACCCGGCGGATGCTGTCCCTGGTGACGTATCTGCGGGAGCGTCCCGGCGCCCGGATCGAGGACGTCGCCCGCGCCTTCGGGATCACCGAGGACGAGCTGGTCTCCGACCTCGACGTGCTGCCCATGTGCGGCACCAGCTTCCGCGGCGGCGACCTCCTCGACATCGACACCGACGGCGAGCGGATCTGGTGGCACAACCCCTCGGCCCTCGGGGCGGAGGGGGCCGAGCCGCTGCGGCTGGCCGCCGACGAGGCGACCGCGCTCCTGGTCGCCGCCCGAGCCGTGTCGACCCTGCCCGGACTGCGGGAGGGCGACCGGCAGGCGCTGCTGCGGGCCACCGCCAAGGTGGAGACGGCGGCCGGCGAGGCGGCGGGCGCCAGCTCGCGACTGTCGGTGACCTTCGAGTCGGAGGGCGGGGTCTTCGCCGACGTCGACCGGGCCATCTCCGAGCGGCGCCGCCTGTGGATCCGCTACTACTCACCCGCCCGCGACGAGCTCACCGAGCGCGAGATCGACCCGATCCGCCTCGTCAGCGTCGGCCACACCTACGTCGAGGCCTGGTGCCGGCGCTCCGAGGCGCGCCGTACCTTCCGGCTCGACCGGGTCGCCGAGATCAAGATCCTGGACGAGCCGTCCGCGCCGCCCGAGATCGAGTTGCGGGACCTCTCGGAGGGCCTGGTGCAGCCCGCCGCGGAGGACCCGGAGGTCGTCGTCGAGGTCGGCCCGGGCGGGCGCTGGGTCGCCGAGTACTACCCGCACGACAGCGCCGATGAGCTTCCCGACGGTGGGCTGCGTATTACCTTGCGCACCCCCGACCCGGCGTCGCTGCGCCGGCTGGCGCTGCGGCTGGGGCGCGACGGACGCATCGTCTCGCCGCCCGAGTTGGCCGACAGCGCCCGCCGGGCGGCCCGCGAGGCGCTGGAGGCGTACGACGCACCTCAGGGTGCCCATCAAGTTCATGACCGGCTGCACGACAGGCCTGAGTGAGCCTCCGGGGCTGGGGCCCCGGAGGCGAACGAACCGGAAAACCGGAGAACCGGAAAAAGGGGAGCAGGAGCTTTGAGCGAGTCGGCGATGTCCGGGGTTCGGGAAGTGTCGGTGGCGTCCGCGTTCGCCGGGATGAGAAGCGTGACCCCCGTGGTGTTCCGGGCGGGCTGCCCGGACTGCCGGGGCAGCTTCGAGCTCACCGCGAGCGCCCTGCGCCTGGCCATCGGCGCCACCACCCGCACCACGTTCTACTCCTTCACCTGCCCCGACTGCGACGCCGTCGTCCGCAAGCCCGCGGGCGAACGGATCATCGAGCTGCTCACCGGCGGCGGGGTCAGCACGCTGCGACTGACCTCCGCGCTCTAGGCAGCTGAGGGCAGGGCCTAGGCTCGACCTATGTTCTGGGCGATGTTCGCGGTTGCAGTGGGTTTTCTCGGTCTCGCCGTTCTCGGTGTGCTCGCCGTGCGGGTCTTCGTCGAGGCCCGGCGGCTCGGCCTGCAGGTTTCGGACTCCGCGCAGCGCATCAACAGGGCCGCCGAGGAGCTTGAGCGGGCGGCCGTGAGCACGGCCCGGGCTGTGGACTCACTGTGAGTCCTGCTGTAGATGCTCTGTGAGAACTGCGGTGGATGCGTTTTGGGGCACTTCGCCCTGTCACCCTGGTGGCCCAGACAGGTACGCTGCTGATCGCGGCCCGGAGAACGAGGCCCGGACCGCGGACCGGGAGTACGCACGGGGATTGCCTCACGTTTACCCCTGAGCGTTACGATCGCTGTCAGCACGATCTTTCGGACAGATGTCCGGCCGATCGGACAGCACCCCACCCCAGCCGCCTCGGTGAGAAGGTAAAGAATTATGTTCGGAAGGCTCGGAGCTCCCGAGATCATTCTCATCCTCGTCGTCATCATCCTGCTGTTCGGCGCGAAGAAGCTTCCGGACATGGCTCGGTCGCTCGGCAAGTCCGCTCGCATCCTCAAGAGCGAGGCCAAGGCGATGAAGGAAGAGGGCGGCAGCACCCCCGCCCCGGCCGGTCCGCCGACCACCGAAGAGCAGACCCCGGCACAGCGCACCATCCAGGCCGCGCCCGGCGACGTGACGAGCTCGCGCCCGGTCACGGAGCCGACGGACACGACCAAGCGCTGACGCAGGGCCGGACGACTTCGGCCTGCCGCATGAGATGAGGACGTGGGTTGCTCAAGTCTGCCCGCACTACGGAGACGGACCCCGAGGGGCGGATGCCCCTCGTGGACCACTTGCGCGAGCTCCGCAACCGGCTCGCGAAGGCGATGCTGGCCATCGTCGCAGTCACCGTCGTCGCTGCCTTCTTCTACAACGACATCATCAACCTGATCACCAGGCCGATCCTCGATTCGGTCGGCTGTGACCAGAGCTTCGAGCAGTTGGCGAAGGACACCACCGAGCCGTGTGCGCAGATCACCATCAACGGTCTGCTCACCCCGTTCACGCTGGCGTTGAAGGTGTCGTTGATGGCCGGTGTGGTTCTGGCCTCGCCGGTCTGGCTCTACCAGCTGTGGGCCTTCGTCGCGCCCGGTCTGCACCGGCACGAGAAGAAGTACGCCTACGCGTTCGTCGGTACCGGCGCCCCGCTCTTCCTCGGCGGCGCCTACTTCGCCTACACGGTGCTGCCCACCACGGCGAAGGTGCTGCTCGAGTTCACCCCGGACGGCACCGACAACCTGCTGCCGCTCGACGACCTGCTCGACCTCGTCACGCGCATGGTGCTCGTCTTCGGCCTCTCCTTCGAGCTGCCTCTGCTGCTGGTCTTCCTCAATCTCACCGGGGCGATCACCGGCAAGCGGATGCTCGGCTGGTGGCGCGCCATGATCATGGGCATCACGGTGTTCGCGGCGGTGGCGACACCGAGCACGGACCCGCTGACCATGCTGGCGCTGGCCGGACCGATCTGGATCCTGTACTTCGGCGCGGTGGCCTTCTCGCTGCTGAACGACCGGCGCAGGCGCCGCCGTGACGCCGAGGGCCCCGCCGACGACGAGGCCTCCGACCTGGACCTCACCCCCGAGGCCATCGGTGAGATCGAGACCGTCTCCGCCAGCCGGGCCCTGCCCGAGCAGACGAGCACGGACCGGGTCAACGGCTATGACGACGTGACCTGAGCCACAGGGCGCAGCCGGCCGCTTCCCCCCTGTTGCGGGGGAGGTGTCCGGGGCGTGAGGTCCTGAGCTGCGCGGATCCTGGGTTCGGCAAGGGCGGATCCGGATAATGATCGTCCTGTTGTCAGTGGCGCCCGGTACGCTCGAAAGCACGATGACAGAGGACCTCTCCCCGGCCGAGCGGTACGCGGCAGCCCGCCTGCGGGCAGCCGAGCAGGCCACCGCGCTCGCGGGCTTCCGCGAGATGTACGACTTCGGTCTCGACCCCTTCCAGATCGAGGCCTGCCAGGCACTTGAGGCGGGCAAGGGTGTGCTGGTCGCGGCGCCCACCGGTTCGGGCAAGACGATCGTCGGCGAGTTCGCCGTCCACCTCGCCCTCCAGCAGGGCAAGAAGTGCTTCTACACGACACCCATCAAGGCGCTGTCGAACCAGAAGTACGCCGACCTGTGCCGCCGTTACGGCGCGGACAAGGTCGGTCTGCTCACGGGCGACAACAGCGTCAACTCCGAAGCCCCGGTGGTCGTGATGACCACCGAGGTCCTGCGGAACATGCTGTACGCGGGCTCGCAGACCCTCCTCGGCCTCGGCCATGTCGTCATGGACGAGGTGCACTACCTCTCCGACCGCTTCCGCGGTGCCGTCTGGGAAGAGGTGATCATCCACCTCCCCGAGTCGGTGACCCTGGTGTCCCTGTCGGCGACCGTGTCGAACGCCGAGGAGTTCGGCGACTGGCTCGACACCGTCCGCGGCGACACCGAGGTGATCGTCTCCGAGCACCGGCCCGTGCCGCTGTTCCAGCACGTGCTGGCCGGACGGCGGATGTACGACCTGTTCGAGGAGGGCGAGGGCCAGAAGAAGGCCGTCAACCCGGACCTCACGCGCCTGGCGCGCATGGAGGCCAGCAGACCCTCCTACCAGGACCGCAAACGCGGTCGCGCCATGCGCGACGCCGACCGTGAGCGCGAGCGCAGATCACGGTCGCGCGTGTGGACACCGAGCAGACCCGAAGTCATCGAACGGCTCGACTCCGAGGGCCTGCTGCCCGCCATCACCTTCATCTTCAGCCGCGCCGCCTGCGAGGCCGCCGTACAGCAGTGCCTGTTCGCCGGGCTGCGGCTCAACGACGACGAGGCGCGGGAAAGAGTCCGGGCGCTCGTCGAGGAGCGCACGGCGTCCATCCCCACCGAGGACCTGCACGTCCTGGGCTACTACGAGTGGCTGGAGGGCCTGGAGCGCGGGATCGCCGCCCATCACGCGGGCATGCTGCCGACGTTCAAGGAAGTCGTCGAGGAACTGTTCCTCCGGGGGCTCGTCAAGGCAGTCTTCGCCACCGAGACGCTCGCGCTGGGCATCAACATGCCCGCCCGGTCGGTGGTGTTGGAGAAGCTCGTCAAGTGGAACGGCGAGCAGCACGCCGACATCACGCCCGGCGAGTACACACAGCTCACCGGCCGTGCGGGCCGCCGCGGCATCGATGTCGAGGGCCACGCCGTGGTGTTGTGGCAGCGCGGGATCAGCCCCGAGCACCTCGCGGGACTGGCCGGCACGCGCACGTATCCGCTGCGCTCCAGCTTCAAGCCGTCGTACAACATGGCGGTCAACCTCGTGGAGCAGTTCGGGCGGCATCGCTCGCGCGAGCTGCTTGAGACGTCGTTCGCGCAGTTCCAGGCCGACAAGTCGGTCGTCGGGATCTCGCGGCAGGTGCAGCGCAACGAGGAGGGACTGGACGGCTACAAGGAGTCCATGACCTGCCACCTCGGGAACTTCGAGGAGTACGCGCAGCTGCGGCGCGAACTCAAGGACCGCGAGACCGAGCTGGCGCGGGAGGGCGTCTCGCAGCGGCGCGCGGAGGCCGCCGTCGCGCTGGAGAAGCTCAAGCCGGGCGATGTCATCCATGTCCCGACCGGCAAGTACGCGGGACTGGCGCTGGTGCTGGACCCGGGGCTGCCGGCCGGGCGGTCCAACGGGCATCGCGGCTTCGAGCACCACGACGGACCGCGCCCGCTGGTGCTGACCGCCGAGCGGCAGGTCAAGCGGCTCGCGTCGATCGACTTCCCGGTGCCCGTAGAGGCGTTGGAACGGATGCGGATCCCGAAGTCCTTCAACCCGCGTTCCCCGCAGTCCCGTCGGGACCTCGCCTCCGCGCTGCGTACCAAGGCCGGGCACATCCCGCCGGAGCGGGCCCGTAAGCAGCGCTCGCAGGCGGCCGACGACCGGGAGATCGCCCGGCTGCGTACGGCGATACGCGCCCACCCCTGCCACGGCTGCAACGACCGTGAGGACCACGCCCGTTGGGCCGAGCGCTACCACCGGCTGCTGCGGGACACCTCGCAGCTGGAGCGGCGTATCGAGGGGCGTACGAACACGATCGCCCGCACCTTCGACCGTATCGTCGCCCTGCTGACCGAACTGGACTATCTGCGCGGCGACGAGGTCACCGAGCACGGCAAGCGGCTCGCCCGGCTCTACGGCGAACTCGACCTGCTGGCCAGCGAATGCCTGCGCGCCGGCGTCTGGGAGGGGCTCGCCCCCGCCGAACTCGCCGCCTGTGTCTCGGCGTTGGTGTACGAGGCGCGGGCCGCCGACGACGCGATGGCGCCGAAGCTGCCCTCGGGCAAGGCCAAGGCCGCGCTCGGCGAGATGGTCCGGATCTGGGGGCGCCTTGACGCCCTGGAGGAGGACTTCCGGATCACCCAGAGCGAGGGCGTCGGCCAGCGCGAGCCGGATCTGGGCTTCGCCTGGGCCGCCTACATGTGGGCGTCCGGCAAGGGCCTCGACGAGGTGTTGCGTGAGGCGGAGATGCCGGCCGGGGACTTCGTGCGCTGGTGCAAACAGGTCATCGACGTACTCGGCCAGATCTCGGCGGCCGCACCGGTCTCCGGCGGCGAGAACTCGACGGTCGCGAAGAACGCGCGCAAGGCGGTCGACGGGCTGCTGCGCGGGGTCGTGGCCTACTCGTCCGTGGGCTGAGCGGGCGGCAGCAGTCGTGTGACCAGGTCCCGGGCCGTCTCCGTGAGGCGGTCCGGAATCTGCCGTACCGGACCTGTCCGGAAAGGTGCTTCAGGGCGGCTCCAGTGGATCTCCCAAAGCCCTCCCTTGTTGTTCCCGGCTCGCTCCCGCCGGTCGCGCGACCCTGGTGGCCGTAGCGGAGAGGAGCTGCTGTCGTCATGCGCTTCCGTGTACTCGGTCCCGTTCGACTCGAACCCCGTACGCCCTCGGCGGCCAAACAGCGGGCCGTGCTGGCCACGTTGCTGCTGCGGTCGGGGAGTGTGGTGTCCGCCTCGGCCCTGTTCGACGAGTTGTGGCCCGAGGGGCCGCCCCGCACCGCGGCGACCACACTTCAGGTGTACGTGTCCCATCTGCGCAAGGCGATAGCGGAGGGCGGGCCGGGGCCGGACGGGGGTACGCCGCTGGTGACGCGGCCTCCCGGGTATCTGCTGCGGGTGGCGCCCGGCGAGTTCGATCTCCGGCGGTTCGAGGAACTGCACATGCGGGGGCGCCAGGCGTACCGGGCGGGTGACTTCGCGGCCGTGTCGCGGGAGCTCGGTGAGGCCCTGGCGCTGTGGGACGGGCCCGCCGTCTCCGGGGTGGAGCACGGGCCCGCGCTGGCCGCCGCCGCCACCCGGCTGGAGGAACTGCGCCTTGAGGCGCTTGAGTTGCGGATCGAGGCCGATCTCCGGCTCGGGCGGCATCATGAGCTGACCGGTGAGCTGATGGAGCTCGCGCATGCCCATCCGCTGCGTGAGCAGCTGCACTGCCATCTCATGGAGGCGCTGCGCCGGGCCGGCCGGACGGCGGACGCGCTGCGGGCCTATCGGACCGTACGGCGTTCCCTGCACGACGAGCTCGGGGTACCCCCGGGCCCTGCGCTCGCCCGCGCGCATTCGAGGGTGGTCGGCGCTCAGCCTCCGGTCAGCCGGCCGGTGCGGCCGCGGCCGGCTTTCCCCGGAGATTCCAGGCGAGCCAACGGCGTACCGTTCCCGGATGACCGGGCGAGCCGTGTACGTCGTCGATCTCCTTGACGCGGATGTCGGTGACGGTGGCGCGCAGCAGTTCGGGGTCCGCGGGCGGGATGATCTCGTCGCGGGCACTGGCGACGTAACGCACCGACGCGCCTACCGCCTCAAGGAGATTCGGAGTGAGCACGAACTCCTTCAGTACAGCCCGGAGTTCGGCCTCGTCGGCAGTGTCCGTCAGGCGGCGCAGGGTGTCCCTGGTGACCAGGGGCAGGCGCTGCCACCAGTCCGCGTCGGTGAAGAAGTCCGCGACCGGCGCGCCCACCGTCAGGATGCGGCGGATACGGGTGTCCTCGGCGGCGGCGCGCAGGGCCAGGTGGCCGCTGAAGCTGAGGAAGAGCAGGGAGGTGGCGTCGGTGCGGGCACGGGGGGAGAGTGCGTCGAGGAGGTAGGGGATCAGGCGCCAGGAATCCGCCGTGTAGCGCTGGGAGTTCTCGCCGACTCCGGGCAGCTCGGCGACGACCGCCGCATAGCCCATGCGGACGAGGCGGGGCAGCAGCGGCGCCCACTGCTCCTTGGTACTGATGATGCCGCCCATCACCACCAACAGCGGCCGGTCACGGTCGAGTCCGGCGGCCCAGCAGTACAACGGGCCGTCCGGGTGGGCGAGTTCAATGCGCTCCATGCCGCTCTGGGTGCGGTGCCAGCGGTCGAGGGTGTCGACGGCGCTCCGGTGTGCTTGCAGGCGCGGTTCGTCGTACGGGTAGGGGAAGCGGGCCAGCGTGTAGTGGCGGCAGGCGTCCAGGAGGCTTCCCCCGGCGGCGAGTTCGTCGCCGCGGGTGCGCCAGACGTGGGTCCAGGAGTGCGGGTCGCCGGGGGTGTCGTTGGTGATGCGGTCCAGGACGCGGGCGGTGTCGCGGGCGGACAGTCCTTGGTTGCGGGCGTGCAGGCGCGCGTATTCCTTGAGTTCGGCCAGGGGGCCGGGGAGGGTGATCGGGTTCGGTCGCGTGGTCATGGACGGTCCTCCGGAGCGTCGGGGGAGTCGGTGGGATCGGGGGAGTCGGTGGGTTCGGGGCCGATCGCCACGGCCGCGGTGTAGGCGGCGTCCGGGGCGCCGAGGGTGAAGGTGCGGGTGGTCCAGCGGTGATCGGTCAGGGCGGCCTCCCATTCCGTGAAGGGCAGCCGCAGACCGAGGCCAAGTGCCTTGCCGTACGCCTCCTTTGTCGTCCACCAGCGCACCAGCAGGGCGTTGCGGTCGGCGGGCGGGGTGCGGGCGAGTTGGGCCAGTTCGCGGGCGGTGCACATGCGGTGGGGGAAGCGGGGTCCGTCCAGCTCCCTGTCGGCGCGTTCCACGTCGACGCCGATCGTCAGGCCGACGGGCGTTCGCTCGCAGAGGCCTACGAGGGCCAGCTGTGCGGAGTGGCTGAAGCTGACCGCGTAGCGGCCGGCCGTTCCGTGCAGACAGGGGCGTCCGCCGGGCAGGCGGCCGAGTTCGACCGGGCCGAGGGCGGCGTACAGCAGGGCCCGGACGGCTAGTGAGCGGGCCCGGACGTCCGGGTGAGCCGGTGCCGAGAACCGGGCGGCGTCGGGGCCCTTCGGCGTCGGGGCTCGGCTCGCCCACTCGCTCACCTCGCCGTACACCAACACAGAGCCGTGGGAGGCGAGTTCGACCCGGACCCGCTCTCGTGCCGCCTCACCCGGCCGGCCGGTGAGGTGCACCGGGAGGCCACAACTCGGCGACCGGGGCGAGGTGTTGCCCGTCGACGCGGTCCTCATCGGCCGTGCCCTCCCAACTGCCGTGCTCCAGCGCGTACGTGAGCTCCCCGAGCACGTCAGCCGCGGCGGCGCCGTCCAGGACGCGGTGGTCGAAGGTCAGGCCCAGCCGCATCACGGGGGCCGCCTCGATGGTGCCGTCCTGGCGGACGACGGGGCGCGGGGTGGTACGGCCGCAGGTCAGCGTGATGGCCGTACCGCCCGTGGAGTGGAAGCCGTCGACCGGGCGGTGGCCGAGCGAGCTGACGGAGACCGTGCCGAGCATCGAGGGGCGCCGCCGGGCGTTGCGCAGGGCGCTCGTGAAGGCGGAGCGGCCGAGCCAGGCGGGGAGCCGGACCAGGGCGCGTACGCCACGGAACTCCGGCAGCGACGCGACGTCCGGCGAGCGGTAGCGGTCCACCTGGTCCTGGATGGCGTCCAGCGTCGCGGTTTCGAGGTCGGGGATCAAGGCCGACAGGACGATGCGCTCACCGCCGGGAGACTTCGTGTCGAGGGCCAGTTTCCCGGTGACCGAAGGGAAGCGGACGATCCGGGGCGCACGCCAACGCCCGGGCACCAGAACGGCGTTGGCCTCCGGGTGTCGGTGCAGGACGCGTCCCGCGGCGTACAGGACGTAGGCGACCGTCGAGTAGTGGCGGTCGGCGCGGCTCCGGTGGGCGTGGATCGCGCCCATGTCGACGTCCGTGTCCAGGTGGACGGGGCGCTGGCGGGCGGCGTACTCCAGGAAGTACAGGGTGTGGCGGCGATCCCGTACGGGATGGACGGTGCTTGTGGGTGTCACGGGTGTCATGGGTGTCATGGGGTCATCACCAACTCGTGGATACGGCGCAGCGTGCGGGCTTCGAGGAGCCGGCCGACCGGCACGGGGCGGCCGAGGGCCTGCTCCAGGGCGGTCACCAGCTTCAGCAGGTACATGGAGTCCCACTCGGGCAGTTCGTCGAAGTCCGCGTCGAGCAGGGCGGTTTCCTCCGCGGGCGTCGTGCCCAGGGGCAGACCGGTCTCGTCGCGTACAAGACGCGCGAACTCGGTGAGGGGGAAAGCGTGCGTCTGTGTGGTCTCGGACATCTCTACAGCCCTTCCAGTGCGAAACCGGCCTTGATCCACTTGCTCGACTCGACCGCCACGGCCAGCGCCTTCTGCCCGCCGCCGATCTCCTTCATCACCTGCTCGATCTGGAGGAAGGGCAGCGCGTTGCCGTTGTTGCCGGTGTCGGCGACGCAGGAGATCTCGCGTGCGGCCGGCAGCCCGAGCTGTTCGGTGATCAGCCGGGTCATCCGGCCCGACAGCTGCGGCGGGAGAATGAAGTCGAGGTCCTCGGCCGGCCAGCGCAGGTCGTCGAGGAGTTCCCAGAGGATCTCGACGGCCATGGCGGGCACCGACTCCTCGATCGCCTTGTAGTCCTCGGTGAGCGCCTGGCGCCCGTCGTGCCGGTCGGCGAGCCCGAACCAGTCGATGATCTGCCCGGGGCTACGGCCCAGCCCCGTACAGCGGTTGAGGGTGCGGCGCAGGGCCACGGGCCGTTCGCCGGGGTGCGCGCTGACGACGGCGGCTCCGGCACCGTCCCCGAACAGCACGCAGTTGACCAGGTCGCCCGGTGCCGCCGAGGAGAGGTCGCGGCGCAGGTCGAGGTGCTTGGTGCACACGTCGCCGCCGATGGCCAGGCCGGTGCTGTACATACCGCCGGCGATGAAGGTGCGGGCCAGTGCGAGGGCCTGGACGGCGCCCGCGCAGCCCGACTGGAGCTGGTAGGTGGGGAGTTGGTCGAGGCCGAGGCGGTCGGCGACCTCGTT
Source organism: Streptomyces sp. JLBG701 (assembly GCF_058544905.1). Taxonomy (NCBI): domain Bacteria; kingdom Bacillati; phylum Actinomycetota; class Actinomycetes; order Kitasatosporales; family Streptomycetaceae; genus Streptomyces; species Streptomyces sp. JLBG701. The sequence continues at coordinate 2,355,743 of NZ_CM178588.1, read as the reverse complement.
GACGGTGGCCGGCATGAGATGGTCCGGCGTCGCCGTGCCCAGGACGATGAACTCGACCTCGCCCGGGTCGACGCCGCCGCGCTCCAGAGCGAGTCCGGCGGCCTCCGCGCACAGGTCGGCGAGCGACCAGCGGACCTCTCCGCTCGTCAGATCGCGGGCGAAGTGACGGGTGCGGGTGCCGATGAAGTGGTCGATCCACTCCTCGTTGACGCCGAGCGACGCGGCGAGGGCGGCGTTGTCGACGGGAGCGCCGGGCAGCGCCGACGCGGCGGCGACTACATGGGCGACAGCGGACTCGGTCATATGGGGGGCTCCGTCGTTGAGTTGACCATCGGGCGGGCGGCGCGCGAGGTGACGTACGCGATGAGGTCGCCGAGCGTGGACAGATGGCCGAGCAGCTCCTCCACCGGCAGCGGCCCGAGCTGCGGCAGCCGCGCCTCGACGCGTGCCTTCAGCTCGATCAGCGTGACCGAGTCCAGACCGAGGTCCTCCTGGGGGCGCGACTGGGCGGAGAGAGCGGCGAGTTCGTAGCCGCCGAGCTCGGCGACCGCTTCGAGGACATGGGATGCGATCGATGCCTCGGGGGAGGGGGACGGAGGCAGGTGCACGTCGGGCGAGTCGTCCTGATCAGTTCCTACGACGGTCCGCGCACCCGGCGTTGCCGGTGGCGCCCCGCGCCAGAACCGGGCCTCCGTCGCGAAGGCGTACGGCTCCAGCCGCCTGGCCGGGAGGCCTTCGTCCTGAGCGGACCAGTCCACGTCCAGGCCCGCCCGGTAGAGCGCGGCGACCGTCGCCGCCAGCTCCTCTCCGCTCGCGGACTCGCCCGGCAGCGGGTGCAGCGGGGTCGGGGCGTGGTCGGAGGTGATGCGGCGGGCCAAGGCGGTGAGGATGGGGCGGGGGCCGAGTTCGAGGACGTGGGCCGGGCGTTCGTCGAGGAGTTGGGCGGCGGCGTCCGCGAAAAGGACGGGGGCGCTGAGGTGTTCCGTCCAGTAGGCGGCGTCCAGCGGCTCGGACTCCAGGAGTTTGCCGCGCACGGTCGAGTAGAACGGGGTGCGGGGTACGCCGCCCGTGATCTCCTCGGCGATGCGGTGGAAGGGTTCGAGGACCGGACGCATGAGCGGCGAGTGGAAGGCGTGCGAGACCTCCAACCGCCGTACGCGCACGCCGTCGAGGGCGGACGCGATGCGGTCCAGGGCGGCCAGGTCACCCGAAAGCACCGTGGAACGCGGGCCGTTGAAGGCGGCGAAACCGACCAGGGGCTCGCCCTCGACCAGGTCGTGGAGGAGGTCCGCCGGACCGTGGACGGCCAGCATGCCGCCACCGTCGGGGAGTTGCTCCATCAGCGCGCCGCGCGCGGAGATGAGCCGCGCCGCGTCCGACAGCGACAGCGCCTCCGCGTGCACGGCCGCCGCGAACTCGCCGACGCTGTGCCCGAGCAGCAGGTCGGGGTGTACGCCGACGTCCGCGAGGGCGGCACCGAGCGCGTAGCCGACGGCGAACAGGGCGGGTTGGGCCCAGCGGGTGCGGTGCACGGCGGGGTCGGCGCGCAGGAGCAGGTCGCGTATGGACTCCCCGGTGAAGGGCAGCAGGGCCGCGTCGGCGGCGTCGAGGTGGCGGCGGAAGAGAGAGGACGCGCGGTAGAGGGGCGCTCCCATCGCCGGGAACTGGGCGCCCTGGCCGGTGAACAGGGCGGCGATGTGCGGAGGTTGGCGAGCGGCGGCGGGTGGCTCGTGCCGGGCCGCCGCGCGCAGGGCCGCCGCCAGCTGCGCACTGCCGTCCTCCGAGCGGACCACGACCGCCGCCCGCAGCGCATGGCCGGTCTTGACCCGGTGCGAGGCCCGGCACAGCGCGTTTGCCGGTGCGCGGCGACGGTCGATGGTGGCGGCCTGGACGGTCAGGTTGCGGTGCAGGGCGGGCGCGTCCGGGGCCGTGAGGGTGAAGACGTGGGCGCCCAAGGCGGGCGGCGCCGAAGCCGTCGTATCGACAGCGGACGGCCCTCGGACAATGGACCCCGCCGACCCCGCCGACCCCGCCACCCGCACACCCGGCGCCGACTCCAGCACCGCATGCGCGTTGGTGCCCCCCATCCCGAAGCTGCTCAGGCCCGCCACCGCCGGGCCGGACAGGCGCAACGGCGCCTTCAAGAGCCTCAACCCCTTCTCCGCCAGCAGGAGTCCGGGGTTTTCGTGGGCGGCGAGGCGGCTGACCGGGACTGTGCGGTGGTGCAGGGCGAGGGCGACCTTGATCAACCCCGCGATGCCGGCCGCGCCCTCCGTGTGGCCGAGGTTGCCCTTGACCGAGCCGAGGGCCATCGGGCGGTCGCGGCCGGCGTGCCAGGCGGCGAGGGCCTTGGCCTCGATCATGTCGCCGAGGGCGGTACCCGTGCCGTGGCCCTCGGTGAAGACGACGTCTCCCGGTTCCACGCCCGCCCTGCGGTACGCGGCCGCCACGACCTCCTGCTGCGACCAACGACTTGGTGCCGTAAGGCCGTTGCTGCGGCCGTCCTGGTTCACGGCCGTCCCGCGGAGCACCGCGTACACCGGGTCGCCGTCGGCGAGCGCGTCCTCCAGGCGGCGCAGGACGACCGCGCCGACGCCCTCGCCACGCCCGATCCCGTTCGCCTCCGCGCTGAACGGCTTGCAGCGGCCGTCGGGCGCGGCGAGCCCGGCGCGCTCGTAGAACAGGCCGAGCGCGGGCGTCAGCGCGATGTTGACGCCGCCCGCGAGCGCCCGGTCGCACTCGCCCGCGAGCAGCGCGTTCGCCGCCAGATGCACCGCGACCAGCGACGACGAGCACGCGGTGTCGACGGCCAGGCACGGGCCCTTGAGGTCGAGGTGGTACGAGATCCGGTTGGCGATCATGCAGTAGCCGTTGCCGGAGCCGATCTGCGGGGTGATGCCGGGCAGGTCGGTCAGCGTCAGCTGGGCCCACTCGCTGCCCATCACCCCGACGAACACTCCGGTCGCCGTCCCCGCGAGCCGGTGCGGTGCCGTGCCCGCGTCCTCGAAGGCCCGCCACGCGCACTGGAGCATCAGCCGCTGCTGCGGGTCCATGGAGGCGGCCTCGCGCGGGTTGATCGTGAAGAAGGCGTGGTCGAAGGCGTCCGCCCCGGCGATGAACCCGCCCTCGGCCGGCCCGCCCGTCGTCCCCGGATCCCAGCGCTCGCGCGGCACACGGCCGATGCCGTCGCCGCCGCGCATCAGCAACTCCCAGTAGCGGTATGGGTCTTCGGCGCCCGGAAATCGGCAGTCGAGCCCGGTGACGGCCACCCTGCCCGTGCTCATCCGGCGTCCTCCAGCGTCGACCAGAGGTGCCCCGCAAGCGCGTTGACCGTGGGAAAGTCCCAGGCGGCCGTGGGGTCCACGGGGATGCCGAAGTGGTCCTCGACATCGCCGCACAGGCTCAGCGCGGCCACCGAGTCGAGGCCGTACTCCGCGAGCGGCACCGAGGGGTCGATCTCGGCGGGGTCGCGCCGCAGATAGGCACCGACGCGGCCGGTGAGCCATTCGATCAGGGTCTGCTCGGTGGGGATGGTGGGCAAGGACATGGCGTCTCCAGACTGAGAGCGGCGTTGAGAGCCTTGTGAGAGCAGCTGGGGCGGTCCGCGTGGCGCCGTTGCTACGCGTGGTCGTACAGGTCGAAGGGCCGCAACTCCTCGTATCTGCGGCGTAGTTCGGCTGCGAGCGGTCGCGCGCACTGGTCCGGGATCCCGCCCTCGCCCAGTCCCAGGCGGCGTGCCGAGCGGTGCAGGGCCGCGCCGAGCCACACCGGGTCGGCGAGGAAACCGCCGGGCGCGGAACGCCACACGCCGACGGCGGCGGCAGCGGCGAGCAGTTCGGCGTAGCGCGCGGCGAGGGCGAACGCGCCGGGGGAGGCGAGCGGGGTGCGGTCGGGGGGTGGGAGGGAGCGGGCGGCGCGGCGTACGTCGGCCAACTCGGCGGCGAGGTCGCGCAGTAGGTCGCCCACAAAGTCGTTCGGGGCCTTCGTGGTCAGCGTTTCGGTGAGCGGGTCGCCCGTCGCCGCGAGCGTGAGGCGGTCGAAGGGAATGCCTGGGGGCACTCCGTCGTCGTCCACCGTGAACAGATCTTTGGGCGCCGAGAGTTGGGAGGAGGAAGCCAGCCTCCGCAGTTGCGGCACCAGCGTCGCCAGGCAGGCCGTCGGGCCCGCGTGCCCCAGCGAGAGGACCGGCAGGTCGCGTACGTGCCGGCCGAAGACGGCGTGTTCGCCCTCGCGGACGTAGAAGCGGGCGCCGAGTACCACCGACAGTTCGCGCACGCTGTCCGTGAGCAGCTTCGGCACCAGGTACTTCACGGCGGCCGAGGTGACGCTCGCCTGCTCGGGGAGCAGATGGACGGTGCGTGCGGCGGCCAGCGCGAGGCTGTCGCACAGCAGTAGATCGGCGAACGCGTTCGTCAACACGGCTGACGCGTGCGGGAGTTGGATGACGCTCCGGCGGTAGAGGCGGCGGCCGAGCGCGAAGCGCATGACCGTCCGCAGACAGCTGTCGGCCGTACCGATCGCCATTCCGGGCAGCGCGCTGCGTGTCACCTGGAAGGAGCGGAGTGCCACTTCGCCGCCCCGTCCCTCCTCGCCGACCAGCGCGGAGGAGGGCAACGGGCAGTCGCGGAAGGCGAGTCCGGAGATCCGGCAGCCGCGCACCCCGGCCGTGGAAAAGCGGGGGAGTGGCTGCCAGCGGTCCGTCGGCAGGTCGTCGGGGCCGGCGAGCAGAACCGAGTGGCTGCGGCTGCCGGGTGCCGGGTCGGTGCGGGCGAACAGGACCCAAGCGCGGGCCCGGTCCGCGTTGTTGATGACCTCCTTCGTCCCGTACAGGCGATAGCCGCCGCGTGCGGGGCGTGCGGTGAAGTCGACGCGCAGGAAGTCGTTGCCGTGGGCGAGTTCGTGGTAGGCGACGGACACCTTGGCGCCGTCCAGGAGGAGTTCCGCGAGCCGGGCGCGCTGCTCGGAGGAGCCGGCCGTCCAGACGTTGACCGCCGCCATGAACGACGTGATGCCGTGCCCAAGGCCGAGCCCCACGTCCCGGCGGAACACCTCGCGCAACACCCGCACCAGACCGTCCAGTCGAGCCAGCCGCCCGCCGAGCTCGACGGGCACGTACTCGGCGCCCAGACCGTAACCGTCGAGCAGCGCCTCACCGTCGGGGCTGAGCTCGCCTCGCTCGTCGGCGGCCGTCAACCGGGCGTCCCCGAGCGGGTTTTCGGGGTCGTGAGGGTCGCCGAAGGCCAGCGCGAGTCCCCGCGCCCGCTGAGCCGCGTCGTCCGTCAACGTGTACGCCGTCCCGCCGCTCCCGGTGTACGTCATGCCGCCGCTCCTCGCGCCAGGTCGAGCCGCAGCAGCGAGAACAGCCGCCCCCGCGCGCGTGCGGCGAGGGCCTCCTCCAGCAGCTCCTCGTACGCGTCACCGGCACCCGGGGCATACGGATCACGCCTGGGCGGCGCCTCCCCGAGACGCACCAGCAGCTTGCCGAGTACGGCCCGCAGCCACACCCCGTCCCGCCACAGCCCCTCGTCGTCGGCCCCGCGCGTGTTGCGCACCCACAGCCCGAGACATGCGGCGGCCGCCACGCACAGGCAGTAGCGGCGCGCCACCTCGAAGGCGTCCTCCGGCACATCGGCGACCACGTCCGCGAAGTCGGCCATCCGCTCGTGGAGCTGATCGACAACCGTCAGGAGATGCTGGGCCGAGTCGGCGGCACCCTTGAGCGCGGGCTGCTCGGCGGCCTGTTCCCGCAGCGCTCCCACGAAGCCGGGCAGCGCGGCGAGCAGCGAACCGCCGGTCCGCGCCTTCAACGCGAGCCGGGTGCGGTCGAACTCCGGGAGCGGCACAGTCAGTTCGCAGGCTGCCAGCGCCGGTGCGGGATCCGTCGTACGGCCCCTCCAATGCCGTACGAGCGAACGGAACTGCTGGACCAGCGAGGTGAGATTGACCAGGGTGTTTCCGTCGAAGAGGCCGACGATCCGGTGGTCGCGCTCCACCTTCTGGAACATGCCGTAGGGCCCGACACCCTGCCCCGACACCAGGAATGCCCGCGCTCCGAGCACTCCGGCGAGTGCGCTCAGTACGTCCTCCGTGCCGGTCGGCAGCAGGTATTTCGTCACGGCCGCTGTCAGCGACAGTTCGTCCGTCGCCGTGTGGACCATCCGGGACGCGACGAGCGCGAGGGCCTCGTGGGCGATCACGTCCGCCGCCGCCGACGCCAACACATGGCGTGCCTGCGGGAGTTCGGCGAGCGTACGGCCGTACAGGCGCCGCTCGCGGGCGAAGTCGAGGGCGATGCCCAGGCCGTGGTCGGCGGCGCCGAGGGAGAGGGAGGCGCACATCGTGCGGGTGAGCTGGAGTGCCTTGAGGACCGTCTCGATGCCGGTGCCCTCGGCGCCCACCAGGGCGTCCGGGCCCACCCGGGCACCGTCGAGGACGATGCCGGAGATGTCGGCGCCGCGGATGCCGTGCGTGGGCACCTTCGGGAGCGGGCGGTGGCTGCCCGGGGCCAGTCCGCGCTTGTCGGCGAGCAGGACGCTGAAGCCGCGGGGGCCGCCGGCCGGGTCGGTGCGGGCCAGCACGGACAGGAGGGTGCCGCGGGTGGCGTTGTTGATGAGCCACTTCTCGCCGTGCAGCCGCCAGCCCCGGCCCGCCCTTTCAGCGGTCACTTCTCCCGCCAACAGGTCGCTGCCGTGGGCCCGTTCGGTGAGCGCGAGCGACACCGGAACCCCGGCCCGGATGTCCGCGCCGAGCCGCGCGGCCTGCTCGTCGCCGCCCGCGACCCACACGCACACGGCCCCCAGATACGTCTTGCCGTGCGCCACCGCCACGGTCAGATCGCGCCGGGCGACGGTCCGGACGAGCTGCAGCGCGTGCTCGTAGTCGCGCAGCCGCCCGCCGTGGCGGACGGGCACGTAGTAGTCGGGCAGGCCCCAGGCGTCGAGGTCGCGGCAGATCGCGGCCGGGAACTCCTCGCGGGCGTCTAGGGCCAGGCAGTTGGCGTCGGAGAAGGTGGTGCGGGCGTCGGTGGGGTCGCCGAGGGCGTGTTCCAGTTCCTCGGCGAGACGGTAGGGGGAGTGTTCGCGCGGCTCGGTCATGAAGCGCCCTCCGGATCCCGTACGGTCCGGACGGCCGGGTCCAACACCTCGTAGAGCGCCGTCACTTCGCCGCGCAGGAACAGCTCGCGCATCGCCCGGCGGCGGACCTTGCCGCTGGTCGTGCGGCGGACGGCGCCGGGGCGGACGAGCAGGACGCTGCCGACGGGGAGCGCGAACTCCCGGCCCAGGGTGTGCTGTACGGCCGTGGCCACCGCGTGCAGGTCGCCGTCGGGGACGGCCGCGACGCGGACCTCCAGGATCAGGACGAGGTGTTCGCGGTCGCCCGCGGTGACGCCGAACGCGGCGCCCGCACCCCGGGCGAGGGAGGGGTCGGCTGTGCGGGCGGCGCGCTCCACGTCGTGCGGGTAGAGGTTGCGGCCGGCGAGGACCACGACCTCCTTGATGCGCCCGGTGACGTACAACTCGCCCTCGTCCAGGACACCGAGGTCCCCGGTGCGCACCCAGCCGTCCGGGCGGAAGCACTCCGCGGTGGCCGCCTTGTTGCCGTAGTAGCCGGTCGTCACGCTCGGGCCGCGTACCCACACCTCGCCGACCCGCCCGTCCGGGAGTTCGCCGCAGGTCTCGGGGTCGCAGATGCGTACGTCGCAGTCCCAGACGCTGCCGCTGGAGACGAGCGTGCGGTCCTCGCCCTCCGCCAACACCCCCTGTTCCAGGGCGGTGGCGTCGACCGGGCGCACGATCGGCGGCGAGGCCGAGTCGGCGCCCGTGACCAGGAGGGTCGTCTCGGCGAGGCCGTAGCACGGGGTGAAAGCCTCCAGGCGGAAGCCGGCCGGAGCGAACCGCCGCGCGAACGCCCGCAGCGTCTCCGCCCGCACCGGCTCCGCGCCGTTCGGGGCAACTCGCCAGCTGGACAGGTCGAGTTGCTCCAGCTGCTCGTCGGTGATGCGGCGCGTGCACAGCTCGTACGCGAAGTCGGGGGCTCCGGAGCCCTCGACCTGATACGTGCCGATCATCTCCAGCCAGCGCCTGGGCCGTTTCAGGAACGACATGGGTGACATCTGGACGGCGACCCCGCCCGCGTACAGCGGCTGGAGGAGGTGTCCGATGAGGCCGAGGTCGTGGTAGTGCGGCAGCCAGCCGCCGACGACCATATGCTCATCGGTGCCGCCCCAGCGGGCGATCGCGGCCTCGTTGGCGAGGAGGTTGGCGTGGGTGACCATGACGCCCTTGGGATCGCTGGTCGAGCCCGATGTGTACTGGAGGAACGCCAGATCGTCCGGGCGGGTGGCCGGCGGGCGCCACTGCCGCGGGTCGGCGGCGAGTTCGAGTGCGGCCCCGTCGGTGGCGAGGGTGTGGACGTGCGGCAGGGCCAGGGAGTCCAGCCAGGCCTGGAGGAGCGGCGCGTACGCGGACGTGGTGAGGACCGCGACCGCCTCCGAGTCCCGCAAGATGCCCGCCACGCGGGTGAGTTGCTCGCCCTGGTCGGTCGGCAGCGGTGCCGGGACCGCCGCCGCGCCGGCGTAGAGGCAGCCGGCGAAGGCCGAGAGGAACGCCGGGCCCGGCGGGTGCAGCAGCAGCACCGGGCGGCCGGTCGCGCCCCGTTCCTGAAGCCAGGCCGCGACCCGCCGCGCGCCCAAGTCCACGTCCCCGTACGTCAGATGCTCGGGATCCGTGCCGTCCGACCGGTCCGGCAGGTAGATGAACGCGTCGCGCTCCGGATGCGCGGCGGCGCGCTCCAGGACGACTCGGGTGAAGGTGTCCGCGGTCGCCGGAGCGAAGCGGAGCGGTGTGCTGGTCACGGCCGTCCCCCTGACATGGTGAGAGCGATGTGGCCGGGCGCCGCGGGCAGGTCCCGCAGCGGGTGGCGGTACTCGACGGTCCCGTCGGGCTGTGGCGGTCCCGACGGTTCGAAGCCGAGCGACGGATAGAAACCGGCGTAGCGGTGGTTCTTCGCGGTGGGCCGGAACAGGCCGTGCACCGCGGACGCGCCCGCGTCCCGGGCCAGCGCCAACACCCCGCCCAGCGCGGCCTGTTCGATGCCACGCCCGAAGACCCGGCAGCTGAGCAGCGCGTTGTCGATGTGCCAGCCCCGGTGGTCGCGGGCCACGAACACGGCCCCGACCAGACCGCTGTCGCCGAACCGGTCCCGCGCCCCGACGGTGAGGACCAGGCCGGCGTCGGCGGCGGCCCGTACCTCCTCGGCCGTCATGCGGCGGGTGGTGAGGTTGAACTGATTGGTGCGCTGGGTGAGTTGGGCGACCCGCGCCACCTCGTGCGGGCGCAGCGGAGCCACCTCGACCCGGACCTCCAGACGCGCGAGGAAATCGTCGTACGACTCGGCGCTCTCCAACAGGTCCTGCCGCTCGCCCTCGCTGCGGTACTGGGTGCCCCGCTGCCGGTCCGTGTCGGTCAGCTCGGGCACGTCGAACCAGCCGTCGGCCAGCAGGCGTTCGGCGTGCAGTGCCGGTTCGTCGTCGAGCGGCACCACCGCCACCTCGGGCAGCGCGCCCGCCACCTGCGCCCGCTCGAACGCCGAGTCGTCCGCGAAGACGAGGCTGTCCACCCCGAGCCCCAGCCGCGCCGCGATCGCCTTCAGCCCCTGGTCCTTGGGGCCCCAGTCCCCGCGTACGACGGTGAAGTCGTCCTCGGACAGGGCCATGTCGGGGTGGGTGCACAGGACTTGGGCCAGTGGCTCCTGGTCGTTCTTCGAACAGACCGCCAGCAGCACGCCCTGGGCGCCGAGTTGGCGTACGACTCGCTGGAAGCGGCCGAAGGCCTCCCCGCGCAGGGTCGAGGCGGCGGCGATGCCCTCGGGACCGGCGTCGCCGAGGACGCCGTCCCACAGGGTGTTGTCCGCGTCCAGTACCAGGACCTTCTTCGTCCGGCCGCGCAGGGCACGGGCGAGGTGGGCGACCTCGCGGGCGTACGCGGCGAGCAGTTCGGCGCCGAGGCGGGCGCGCGCGTATCCGGCGAGGCGAGTGTCGCGGACCGGGCCGGCGGCGTGGGCGAGGGGGTCCAGGTCGATGGTGTGGGTACGGGGGTGGCGGGCGGACAGGCGCAGGATCCCGGCGTTCAACTCCCGCCAGAGCGCGCCCAGTTCGGCCCGTGAGCGGTGGTCCACCAGCTGGTGCGTGTGCTCGCGCAGCAGCGGCAGGGTGTTGAGGACGAGGGTGCCGTGGCCGTGCCGGGCGTGGTGGGCGGTGAGGTGGTCGAGGCGGGCCAGGAAGTCCCGGGCGGCCGTGGCGGCGTCCTCGGCCGTCCAGGGCGTCGGGAGGAGGTCGAAGACCACCGAGGCGTCGAGTACACACAGGGCGAGACCGGTGCCGGGCGCGTACACGGGGCTTCGCGGGTCCAGCAGGTCACGTTCCCAGGCGCCGTGGTCGCCGGTGAGCGGGCGCAGCAGCAGGCGGTGCCGGGCCAGTTCCGCGGTCAGTGAGGGCACCAGGCCGTCGAGCGTGCCGCTGCCGCTCACGGCGGCGGTGATCGTCTCGACGGCCGGGTCGGCCAACTCCTCACGCGGGTCGGCTATTTCGTCACGGACGGATCCGATGAGCCGTCCCGCCGTCCGCAGCGCGGTTGACGGATCGTCGCCGGTGGCCACTCGGTGCAGCAGCGCGGGCAGGTCCTGCCAGTGCGCCGCGAGCCTGCCGTCGGAGTGCATCAGGCGCAGCCGGTCGAGTGGTCCGGCCGCCGCCGTCGTCTCGGTGGTCATGGCAGGGAGCCTGCGGGCGGCTCCTTAACCCTCCCTTGTGCGGCCCCTGTTGGCGCAAGGCGGGCGCAAGCGCCGCTGTCGACGGTGGGCCGTGACCGTACGACCCAGTGGAAGGCGGGACCGATGGACGACGACCTGCACGGGGCGGCACGCGAACTGCGGACCCAGATATGCGTCGTGGGCGGCGGACCCGCCGGCCTCACCCTCGCCGTGGAACTCGCCCGGCGCTCGGTCGACGTCGTCGTACTGGAGGCGTCGAAGCACTTCAACCGGACTTTCCGAGGCGAGTCCGTGTCACCCGACTCGGTATGGCTGCTCGACCAGTTGGGCATCCTCGACCGGCTCGACGGCGCCTACGTCCAGATGCACCATTTCGAGATCGAGGACGCCGGACACACCGTCCTCTCGGCCGACTTCGACCGCTTCCAGTACCCGCACCCCTTCCCGGTCGAACTCCCGCAGCACACCCTTCTCACCACGCTCGCCGAAGCAGGCACAGAGGAGCCCGCGTTCACCCTGATCCAGGGTGCGACGGCCACCGAGCTGCTGCGGGACGACGAGGGCCGGGTCACCGGCGTACGGGCCCGCACCCCCGAAGGTGACACGACCATCCACGCCACCCTCACCGTCGGCGCCGACGGCCGCTTCAGCAAGGTCCGCGAGATGGCCGGCCTGGACGCCGACGTCATCCCGCTCGACCGGGACGTCGTCTGGCTGAAACTGCCCTTTCCGTACGACAGTTGGGACGACCGCACCTATCGCGTCCGCATCCGGGGCGACCACCACGGCCTCTTCATCCCCACCAGGCCCGACAGCGTCCGCGTCGGCTTCAACATCCCCAAGGGCGGCCTGAAGGAGATCCGCCAACACGGGTTGCCGCTGTTGCACGAGCGCCTCGACCTGCTCGCCCCAGAGCTCTCGGAGACCGTCCGCCGTCACATCCGTGGCTGGTCCGACACATCCATGCTCGACATCTTCACCACTGTCGTGCCCCGTTGGTCGTCCCCGGGCCTTGTCCTGATCGGCGACGCGGCCCACACCCTCACCCCGATCCTCGGCCAGGGCGTCAACCACGCCATCATCGACGCCGTCACCCTGGCCCCCCTCCTGGAGGAGGCCCTCCCCGCAGGTCCTGCCGCCCTCGACGGGGCGAACGACCGTTTCCAGCGCGCCCGCGAGGCCTCCGTGGCCCGCTCCCGCGCCCTCCAACTCCGCCAGGAACGCCTGTTCTCCCTCGGCGGCCGCCTCGGCGGAGCCTGGCGCCGCACCCTCTACCGCGCGGTCGACCACAGCGAACGCCTCACCCACAAGGTGCTCGCGGGCGCCTACTTCCAGCTCCAGCAGCCGGGGGAGCGGATCGCCAAGGTGCAGCAGGATGTACGAGGTTGAGGCGCGCGGAGGCGAGGACGGGGCGCCCCCGCTGCTCCTCGGCGCCCTGGCCCTGCACCAGTTCGCCATCGCCGCCTCCGGCGCGGTCGTCGCCGGCCTCGGCAAGGAGCTGCGGGCCGCGAACGGGCTGCCGTCGACCTGGATCCTGTGGCCCGTCATCGTCTACGCCGTCGCGCTCGGCGCCCTCGTCCTGCCCGCCCGGCGCCTCGGCCGGCGCACCGGCCCGCTGGTGATCCTGCTCATCGGACTGTGGCTGTTCGTACAGGCATCCGTGGCCTGCACGCTGGTGTCCGGTGCCGAGCCGTTCCTCGCGCTGCGGGCCGCTCAGGGCGCCGGGGCCGCCGCCCTGACGGCCGCCGCGCTGCTCCTCGTACCGGCGCACACGGACCGGCTGCTCGTGGGGTGGAGCGTCGTCGTCCTGACCGGGCTGATAGCCGGCCTCGTCGCGGCGGCCAACGTGCCCGCGTCGCACTGGCGTTGGACGCTCTGGGCGGACGTGCCGCTCGTCGGCGTCGGCGGTGTGACGACGATCAGGATTCTCCGCGCACGGAAGAAGCGGCCGAGTCCGGCCCCCACCCCTGTCGTGCGGGACGCGGCGGATCGGCCGGTCCGGGACGAGGCGGCGTGACGGGTCCGGGCGGAGGAGACGTGGCCGGTGCGGGTGGACGAGACGTGGCAGGTCCTGGCCGAGGAGGCGTGACGTACCGCCGCACCACCGACGCCACCGCGTCCAGCAGCGCCGGCTCGTGCGTCCGGAGGAAGAAGTGCCCGCCGGGAACGGCCCGCAGCTCCCAGCCGCGGGCGGCGCACTCCCGCCACCGCGCGACCTGCTCCCGGGGCACCAACTCGTCCGTCTCCCCGGCGAACAGGTGCAGCGGCACGTCCACCGACTCGGCCACCCCCTCCGCCTTCGCGCACAGCGCCAGGTCGTCCCGCACCACCGGCAGCAGCGCCAGCAGCCACTCCGGATGGCCCAGCAACACCGGTGGCAGGCCCCCGAGTTCCGCCAGCTCCCGGGTCAGCTCGTCGTCGGACGTGTCCGGGTCGCCGATACGCGGCGCGGGCAGGTGCGGTGCCCGGTACGCGGCCAGCAGCGCCGCGACCGGGAGACGCCTGCCGCGCGACTGGCGGCGCCGTATCCACTCGTACGCGAGGAGCGCGCCCATGCTGTGTCCGTACAGCAGCACCGGCGGGCCCTCGTCCAGCAGCGGGCCGAGCTCGCTGTCCAACTCGGCGACCAGCGGGGCCGGTTCGGTGAACCGGGGTTCCCCGATGCGCCCCTCCCGGCCGGGCAGCCGTACCGGCAGGACGTCCACCTCAGCGCCCCGCCGGGCCAGCCCCCCTTCCCAGCGGGCGTACGCGGAGGCGCCCCCGCCCGCGTACGGGAAGCAGAGCAGCCGGGCGGCGGCACCCTCCCGCGGCGGACGGGCGAGGTACTCCGTCACCGCACGGCCAGCGGTCGCCGGAGCCAGGCCCCCTGGCCGTCCAGCGCCGGGTCGCCCCGCAACACCGCCTCGTGCAACTCCCGTACGCGTGCCGACGGTTCGAGCCCCAGTTCGTCGGTGAGTGTGCGGCGCAGCCGGCGGAACGTCTCCAGGGCCTGCCAGGAGCGGCCGCTGCGGTGCAGGGCGAGCATCAGCTGACCATGCAGGGTCTCGTGCAGCGGGAACCGTGCGGTGAGCGAGGCGAGTTCACCCAGCAGAGCCCGATGCCGGCCGAGCCGCAGCTCCGCGTCGAAGCGCTCCTCCAGGGCCGCCATCCGAAGCTCCTCCAGCCGCAGCACCTCCGAGCGCAGGACGAACCCCGGTTCGACGTCGGCGAGTACAGGTCCGCGCCAAAGTCGCAGCGCCTTGGCGAGCAGCGCGGAGCCCACCGAGTCGGCGCCCTCCTCCAGCGCGACCCGGGCCGCGGAGGACTGCTGTTCGAAGCGTGCCGCGTCCGTGGAGTCGGGCGGCGCGTCGAGCAGATAGCCCCCGGGGACGCGGCGCAGTACATCCCGCGGACCCCCGGGGGCATCAGGGCCGAGTGCGGCCCCGATCAGCCGCCGGAGCTGTTTCACATACGTGTGGAGCGTGGCTTCGGCCGACGGTGGCGGCCGATCCCCCCACAGCTCGTCCACCAGTAGGGAAACGCTCACCGGGCAGCCGCAGTTGAGCCCGAGCAGCGCCAGCACCTTGCGCGGTTTTGCGGCGCTCGGTACGACCGACGTCTGTCCGAGACGTACGCCGAGCGGTCCGAGTACGGCGATTTCCATCCGTTGCCCCCTCGCTGATGCGGTGTGCCGCATGCAGATCCCTCTCCGAAGGTGACAGGGGCCGCGTCGGGGCCGCCAGTGACCTCGGCACGAAGTCAACGTGAATCCGTCATGGGGCTCATGTCGTGAGTCGGCCAGGTTACGGATGCGCACTGTCGACAGCGGTTCTAACTCGCCTACCATCCGCCCGTCCGGACAAGAGAGCTGGGGAGCCTCTGGGGGGAGTCCGATGCCCGGAACGATTTCATGGGCGCGGGGCGTGCGCGTACGACCCGTCGATCCGCGCGGCGCGCCCGAACGGGCCGCACGCACCGTCCTGTTGACCACCGCCGTCTTCCTGCCGCTGGGTCTGCTGGCCATCGCCGCCGAACGGCCCGGCACCACCGCCGCGACCGTGGCGGTGGGCGCCCTGCTGGGAACATACGTCCTGCACCTGCTGCACAGCCTGCCCGTCCGACGCCGGATCGGTGGCGGCCTCCTGTGCCTGACACTCGTCGCCCAGGGAGTCCTGGGCTTCCTGCCCGCCGTGGCGGAGGCACCCGTCTGGCCCGGAATGGCCGGCTACTTCGCCGCGTCCCTGCTGCTGACCGTCGCCCCGCGCGCCGGACGCGCCCTCGCCGCACTGGCCGTCGCCGGCGTGTGCGCGGCGGCCTTCGGCCAGGGCGCCGATCCCGCACGCTGGCTCTACGCGGGCTGGTCCACCGGAGTCGTCGCCCTCGCCGTCTACGGCACCTCACGCCTCGCCCACCTGGTGCGCGCCGCCCGCGAGGAACGCGAGACGCTGGCCTGGCGGGCGGTCGAACAGGAGCGCCGCCGCTACGCCCGCGACCTGCACGACCTGCTCGGCTACAGCCTCTCCGCGATCACCCTCAAGGGCGATCTGGCGCAGCGCCTGGTACGCCGGCACCCCGAACGGTCCCGCGAGGAACTGGACGGGCTGCTCACGGTGGCCCGCCAGGCGCTGTCCGACGTACGGACCGTGGCCCGCGGCTATCGAGACCTGTCGCTGTCCGTGGAGGCGGAGTCGGCCCGCTCCCTGCTCACCGCGGCCGACATACGCGCCAGCGTGGACCTGCGGTGCGAGAGCCAGGGGCCTGTCGGAACCGTCCTCGCGACGGTGTTGCGGGAGGGCGTGACCAACCTCGTCCGGCACAGCAAGGCCACGGAGTGCCGTATCGAGACTCGGCGCACCGATGACGGGTTCGTACGCCTGACCCTCGCCAACGACGGTGTGGGTGCTGGGCGTTCGAGTCCCTTCCCGTGTGGGGCGGGGGCGGCGGGCGGGCTTGCCAACCTCGCGGAACGGCTCGCAGCGATCGGGGGGCGGCTCACCGTGGATATCGATGAGAGAGGTTGGTATCGGGTGGTGGCGGAGGCGCCGTTCCACCTCCGGTGACGGGGTGCTTCGCTGGATGGGTGGTTCCTTGGCTGCGGGTCGGTGGGGGCTGGTCGCGCGCACGCGGCGGTAGCCGCAGATTCAACACAGCCCCGCGCCCCTAAAGGCGCTGCACCGGACCGGAGTTGACCAGTCCTGCTTAGAGCAGCCAGCCCGACTCCTGCGCGATCCTTACCGCGTCTAGCCGGTTGCGGGCGTTCAGCTTGGTGACTGCGGAGGTTAGGTAGTTCCGCACCGTGCCCGCCGACAGGTGCAGCGCCTCCGCGATCTCCGACGCGTCGGCGCCCCGCGCCGCCCAGTGCAGGACCTCCGTCTCGCGCTCGGTGAGCGGGGACTCCCCGTCGGAGAACGCGGCGAGCGCCAGCTCCGGGTCGACAACCCGCTCGCCCTCGGCGGCCTTGCGGACCACCTCCGCGAGATAGGAGGCGGGCGAGTCCTTGAGGACGAATCCGGTGACCCGCTCGGCGAGCGCCCGGCGCAGGGATCCCGGCTTGCCCAGGCTGGTGAGGATGACGGTGCGGCAGCCGGGCAGCCGCTCGTGCAGCTGCGCGGCCGCCGTGATCCCGTCGGTGTGCGGCAGGTCGAGGTCGATCACGGCGACGTCGGGCCGGGCGGCGAGTGCCGCTTCCAGCACCGCGTCCCCGGATTCGACTTCGGCGACCACTTCGAGGTCGGGTTCCAGGTTCAGCAGGGCCACTAAGGCCCCGCGAACCATGGACACGTCCTCGGCCAGCAGAATCCGGATCAACTCCCGCCCCCCAGGCTTACGCGGACAGTGGTTCCGTCGCACGTGGGCGGGAGTGTATCCCCGTCCTATGGCCGTTTTGTGAGGGAACTGTGGCGGAGCGTGGGTGGGCGGTCACGCTCGGCCACGGCTCTGGCCGAGGATTCAGGGGGCCACCAACTCCCTCGTGTCGATGGGTGTTTCGGTCATTCCGGCCCGCTTGTGCAGCCGTCGCAGGGGCCCCGGGGCCCACCAGGTGGCCCGTCCCGTCAGTCGCAGCACGGCCGGCACCAGCAGGCTCCGCACGACCATGGCGTCCATCAGCACCGCCAGCCCCACGCCCAGACCCAGCATCTTTATGTTCGTGACCCGCGAGGTCCCGATCGCCACCATCACGACGGCGAGGATCAGCGCGGCCGCCGTGATGAGCCCGCCGGTGCGCCGGATGCCGTCCGCGATCGCCGCCCGGTGGTCGCCGCCGATCTCGTACTCCTCCTTGATACGGGAGATCAGGAACACCCCGTAGTCCATGGAGAGTCCGAAGGCGACGCAGAACATCAGCACCGGGAGTGCCGTTTCGATGTCACCCGTGGGTGTGAAGCCGAGCGGGCCCGAGAGGTGACCCTGCTGGAACACCCACACCATCGCGCCGAACATGGCCGTCAGGCTCAGGGCGTTGAGGAGGATCGCGAGGACCGGCAGCAGCACGCTCCCGGTGAACAGGAACACCAGGACCAGCGTGGCGGCGGCGATGATGCCCAGCGCCCACGGAAGGCGGTCGGCAGTGCCGTGCTGGGTGTCGGCGAGGACGGCGGCGGGACCGGTCACCGAGGCCCGGAAGTCGGCCGGGACCGAGCGGATCTCGTCCACCAGGTCCAGGCTGGAGCGCGAGGTGGCCTCACCGGAGTGCAGCACCGTGAGATAGCCGGGCTGCCGCGCCGAGGGATCACCGGTCCGCGCGCCCTTCGCGAACTGCCCCGCCGGGCCCGTCACTTGGACGACGTGCGGCAGCGCCGACACCTCGCGGCTGTAGTCGGCGACCGCCTGCCGGTCCGTCGCCCCCGGGCCCTCCACCAGCACAGTGAGCGCGCTGCCGGGACTCGCCGGGAACTCCTCCCGCAGGTGCTGCTGTACGACCCTGGGACCGGACGACTGGGGCAGCTGCCGGTCGTCCGCCGTCCCGAAGTGCACGTCCTTGAACGGCAGTCCGAGGACGACCAGAACGGCCACCGTGCCCACCGCGAACAGCGGGGCATGCCGCATCACGAGCCGCGCGAGCCGCCCCCAGCCGGCGCCGGGCTCCCCGCCGCCGGCCTTCTTCCAACTCAGCGGCAGACGCAGGGCGTTGACCCGCTGCCCGAGCAGCACGAGCACGGCGGGAAGGGCGATGAGCGAGGCCGCCGCCGCGATGAGCACCACGGCGATCCCGGCATACGCGAACGACCGCAGGAAGTACTGCTGGAACACGAACATCGACGCGAGACACGCGGCAACGGTCAGCGCCGAGAACAGCACGGTCCGCCCCGCCGTCCGCAAGGTGGCGATGACCGCAGCCCGGGGCTCCCGCCCGGCCGCCAGCTCCTCACGATGACGGCGCACGATGAGCAGCGCGTAGTCGATGGCCAGACCGAGCCCGAGCGCGGTCGTCAGGTTCTGCGCGTACACCGACACATCCGTGAACTCGGTGACCATCCGCAGCACCGCGTTCGTGCCGAGGATCGCCACGATCCCCACGAGCAGTGGCAGCAGCGCCGCGACGGCACTCCCGAACACGATGACGAGCAGTACGAGCGTGACCGGCAGGGCGATCATCTCCGCCCGGACGAGATCCTCGGCGATCACCTCCTGCGAGGCGTGCCGCACGGCCGCAGGGCCGCCGAACTCCACGTCCACAGCGCCGTGTTTGCCGAGATAGCGAGGTTCCAGGGTTTTCAGCGTGTCATCGACGGCGTCCTCGTCACCGCTCAGGTGCGCGGTGATCAGCGCCTCGCCGCGGTCCTTGGCGCGTAGCGCCGCGTCGCCCTTGGCCGCGCCGTCCCAGTACGAGACGACGCCGCCGACGCCGGGTTCCCGCGCCAAGTCACGGGCGAGGGAGCGTGCTTCGGCCGCGACCGCCGGATCGTCGACACCGTCCTGCGCGTTCTCCGCGTTCTCCGCGCTGACGAGCAGCAGCAGATTCGGCTGGGACGCGGGGAAGCGCCTCTCCAACTGGGCGGTGGCGTACGTCGATTCGGAGCCCGGGATCCGCGAGCCCCCGCTGCCGAGCCGGTCCGCGACTCCCTTACCGAGCACCACGGCGGCCGCCGTGAGCAGCAGCACGAGCAGGAGGGTGAGACGTGGTCGGGCGGTCAGCGCCCTGGTCGTACGACTGCTGTCCGAGTGGGGTGACGGGGACGGAGGTGGGGTGGTCATCGGAGGCGTCCTTCCCTGGTTCCCTGGTGAGCGGGCAGGGTGCTGCGGCCTCCGATGGTCGCGGCGAGGACTAAAGCGACGGCTGCACCGACGGCCGCGCCGACGGATCCGCTTGGAGATACGCCCGCCAGCCGCCGTACGACGTGATGTCCGCCGCCCCTTCGAGCGCTCCGGGCTCGCACAGGAACCCGGGCACACGGCTGCCGTCGGCCAGTTCGACGCTGCCCAGCGCCATCGGGCGGGGGAGCGCCGCCAGCAGACGCCCGAGCCCCTCCGCCGGGAGGCGCCACACCTCGGCCTCGACGGCGGACCCGCCCTCGCCGACGTGGACCAGGCCCGGCTTGCGCGGGGTGGTCGCGAGGGCATGCAGACGGTAGACGGGGGCGGTCGTGGTCGTACGGTCGAAC
Source organism: Streptomyces sp. JLBG701 (assembly GCF_058544905.1). NCBI lineage: Bacteria > Bacillati > Actinomycetota > Actinomycetes > Kitasatosporales > Streptomycetaceae > Streptomyces > Streptomyces sp. JLBG701. The sequence goes on along the minus strand of NZ_CM178588.1, from coordinate 2,336,394 downwards.
CGGGCGCCCAGGGACAGTAGTTGAGGGTTGAGCGGCTGGCCGGTCAGATGCGCCCCGACCACCGCGATGCGGGTCTGCGGCTCCAGTGAGCGGGCGATCGTCGCCAGCCGCTCGTCCGTGAACGCCGGGCCGATCAGCATCACGCCGAAGGGGAGGCCGTTCACGGAACCGGCGGGGACGGCGACCGCCGCCAGGTCGAAGAGGTTCGTCGAGTTGGTGAAGCGGCCGAGGCGGGCGTTGGCGCCCAGCGGGTCGGCGGCGACCTCGGCGAGGGTCGGGTGCCCCGGCGTGGTGGGGAGCAGGAGGGTGTCCGCGTCGGCGAGTTCGGCGAGGGCGCGGGCGCGCAGGGCGGCCAGCCGGTCCTGGTCGGCGTAGAGCTGGTGGGCGGGGATGTCGCGGGCGCGGGTGATGATGCCGGCGACGGTGGGGTCGAGGTCGGCGGGGAGGCCCTCGCCGCCCTCGGCGATCAACTTGTCGATAAAACTCCCCGCGGCGGTGTAGCGCTCGGCGACGAAGGCACCCTGGTAGAGCATCGCGGCGGCTTCGCTGAAGGGGCTGAGGTCGAGCGTGCGTACCTCGGCGCCCGCCGCGCGGATCTGCTCGACGGCCGCCTCGTAGGCCTCGCCCCAGCCCGCGTCCAGCTCGCCGAGCTGTTCCAGGGAGGCGACCGCGACGCGCCAAGGGCCCGGCGCCCGCTGAGGGAGCGCGGGAAGCGCCCGTTCCGGCGGGGACGCCATGAACGCCAGCGCCTGCTCGGCCTCCGGGAGCGTACGGGCGAACACGGTCACGCAGTCGATGGAGGCACAGGCCGGGACGACACCCGCCGTCGGGACAAGACCCCGGGTCGGCTTCAGACCGACAATGCCGTTGAAGGCGGCCGGGACCCGGCCCGACCCCGCGGTGTCCGTGCCGAGCGCGAGGTCGACGATGCCGAGGGCCACCGCGACGGCCGACCCCGAGCTGGAACCGCCGCTGACCCGTTCCGGATCGTGGGCGCCCCGCACGGCGCCGTGCGGGGAGCGGGTGCCGACCAGGCCCGTGGCGAACTGGTCCAGGTTCGTGGTCCCGAGGACGATCGCCCCGGCCGCACGCAGCCGGGCCACGACCGGCGCGTCGGCCTCCGGCTCGTAGGCGTACGCCGGACAGCCGGCGGTGGTGGGCAGACCACGGACGTCGATGTTGCCCTTGGCGGCGAACAGACGTCCGGCGAGGGGGAGTTGCTCACCGGAGGCCACACGCTCGTCGATCGCGCGGGCTTCGGCCTCGACCTCGGCCCGCGGACGCAGGTCGATCCAGATCTCGGGACGGTCGACGGCGTCGACGCGGTCGTAGGCCGCCCGGACGCGGGACAGAGTGGTCGACATTTCCTGTGTGCTCCTTGCTCTTCAGCTGGCGGCGGGCACGAGGACGAGCAGCGCCGTGCCCGCCTCCACCTGATCACCCGGCCTGGCCAGGATCTCCGTCACCACGCCGTCCATCGGCGCGTGCACCCTGGACTCCATCTTCATCGCCTCCAGGGCCAGCAACGGCTGCCCGGCGGTCACCTCGTCACCCGGCTCCACGTTCAACTGCCACACGGACGCCGCGAATTCGGCCTCGATCAGCCGGCCGCCCGCCGGGACGACCACCTCGGCCGACGGGGCGGCCGGTGCGGTCACGGCCTCGGCCCGGGTGAACTCGCCGGCTGCCTCCCACGCGTCCCGCTCCGCCCCGAACGCGGCCTGCTGACGGGCCCTGAACCCCGCTATGGACTCGGCGTTCTCGGCGAGGAAGGCCTCGTACTCGGCCAGCGAGAAGGTGCCCTCCTCGATACGGGGCACGAAGCGCCCGGAGGTGATGTCGGCCCGCAGATCGAGGAGTTCGTCCGCGTCCACCGGATACCACCTGATCCGGTCGAAGAACCGCAGCAGCCAGGGCGCCCCCGCCTCGAACGCGCCCCGCTGCTGCCACCCCGACCACACCTGGGTCGTACGGCCCACGAACTGATAGCCGCCCGGGCCCTCCATGCCGTAGATGCACAGATACGCCCCGCCGATGCCGACCGAGTTCTCGGCCGTCCAGGTGCGTGCCGGGTTGTACTTCGTCGTCACCAGGCGGTGGCGCGGATCGAGCGGGGTGGCCACCGGGGCGCCCAAGTAGACGTCTCCCAGGCCCAGTACGAGGTATTCGGCGTCGAAGACCGTGTCGTACACGTCCGCCACCGAGTCGAGCCCGTTGACGCGGCGGATGAACTCGATGTTCCAGGGGCACCAGGGCGCGTCGTCGCGGACGCCCGCCATGTAGCGGGCGATCGCCTCGCGGGTCGCCGGGTCGTCCCAGGACAGGGGGAGGTGGACCGTGCGGGAGGGGACGACCAGCTGGTCCGTGGGGGGCAGCGATGCGGCCATCTCCCGTACCAGGGCGAGGAGTTCGCGCTGCGGCAGGCGGCCGGGGTCCGTCTGGATCTGGAGGGAGCGGATGCCCGGCGTGAGGTCGGTGACCCCTTCGAAGCCGGCCTCGGCGACCGCCTCCATCAGCGCGTGGACGCGCATGCGAAGGGCCAGGTCCAGCTGCATGGGCCCGAATTCGACGAGCAGGTTGTCGTCGCCGCTGCGGCGGAACGTCACGTCGCCGTCCCGCGCGAGGATCCCGCCGTCCACGATCGCGTCCCGCGCCGACCCGTCGACGTCCACCGGCACGAACCGCACCGAGTCGCCCGGCCGCAGTTGGCCCAGCTTCCAGCGCTCCCCGCTCAGGACCGTCGCCGGGCACACGAACCCGCCCAGTGAGGGCCCGTCCGGGCCCAGCAGCACCGGCATGTCGCCCGTGTAGTCGACGGCACCGACCGAGTACGGGGTGTCGTGGATGTTGGACGGGTGCAGGCCCGCCTCACCGCCGTCGGTTCGCGCCCAGCGGGGCTTCGGCCCGACCAGACGTACGCCCGTACGCGCCGAGTTGAAGTGGACCTTCCAGTCGGCGGCGTAGAAGTCGCGGATGTCGTCCTCGGTGAAGAACTCCGGTGCCGCGTGCGGGCCTTCGACCGCGCCGACGTGCCACTCGGCGCCGAAGGACGGACGGTCGGCGTGCGCCACCGGCTCGCCGTCGACGACGGTCCCGCCGTGCAGGACGTCGCCGGTGCGCAGCGCCCGTCCGCCGTGCCCGCCGAACCGGCCAAGAGTGAAGGTGCTCGCGCTGCCGAGGAAGGCGGGGACCTCCAGGCCGCCCGCGAAGAGCACATACGTCCGCAGACCGTGTTCCGCCGGGGCGCCCACCTCCAGCAGGGCACCGGCGGGCACCGTCACCGGCTCCCACTGCGCGACCGGCGTACCGTCCACGCTCACCGGTGCCGGGGCGCCCGTCACACACACGGTCGTCGCGTGGGTGAACCTCAACGACGGTCCCTGGAGGGTGCATTCGAGCCCCGGGGCGCCTTCGTGGTTGCCGAGCGAACGGTTGCCGAGCCGGAAGGACAGGTCGTCCATCGGGCCGCACGGGGGCACGCCCACCTGCCAGTAGCCGGTGCGGCCCGGCCAGTCCTGCACGGTGGTGAGCGTCCCGCCGGCCACGACCTCGACACGCGGCGTCGGATCGCTCACCCCGGCGAGGGTCGCCGTCGAGTGCGCGGCTTCCCGGAAGTCGGGGTCCGCGAGCGCCGCCCGCACCAGGCCCAGGTTCGTCTCGATGCCGTCCACGCGCGTGCGGGCCAGCGCCTCGTCCAGCCGCCGCAGCGCGTGCGCCCGGTCGGAGCCGTACGCGATGACCTTCGCGAGCATCGGGTCGTACGACGTCGTCACCTCGGTGCCGGTCTCCACCCAGCCGTCGACGCGCACACCGCTCGGGAACTCGACCCGCGTCAACAGGCCCGCGCTGGGCCGGTGTTCGCGGCTCGGGTCCTCCGCGTAGATCCGCGCCTCGACGGCGTGGCCGCGCGGGGCGACCGGGGCGCGGACGACGTCCCTCTCGCCGCGGGCCAGCCGCAGCATCCAGGCGACCAGATCGACGCCGTAGATCTCCTCGGTCACCGGATGCTCGACCTGGAGGCGCGTGTTGACCTCCAGGAAGCAGGCCTCCTCGCGGGCGGCGTCGTAGACGAACTCGACGGTTCCGGCCGAGCGGTAGTCGACCCGTGCGCACAAGTCGCGGGCGCTGGCGGCCAGTTGGGTGCGCACGCGGTCCGGAAGGCCGGGGGCTGGGGCCTCCTCAAGGACCTTCTGGTTGCGGCGCTGGAGGGAGCAGTCCCGGTCGCCGAAGGTGACGACCCTGCCCTCGCCGTCGCCGAAGACCTGCACCTCGACATGGCGGGCGTGCTCGACCAGCCGCTCCAGGAAGACGCCGGCGGAGGAGAAGGAGGCGGCGGCGACGCGCTGCACCCGCTCCCAGGCCTCGGCCAGTTCATCGGCTGACCGACATGCCGACATACCGATACCGCCGCCACCGCCCGTCGCCTTGAGCATCACGGGATAGCCGATGACAGCCGCCCGTTCGAGCGCCTCGTCAAGGCCGGCGAGCAGCCCCGTCCCCGGCGCCAGCGGCACCCCGGCCGCCTCCGCCGCCGCCCGTGCCGTGTGCTTCGCGCCGAACAGCTCAAGCTGCTCCGGCGTCGGCCCCACGAACACGATCCCGGCGTCCTCGCAGCGCCGTGCGAAGGCCGCGTCCTCGGACAGGAAGCCGTAGCCCGGGTGGATCGCGCCCGCGCCCGTGTCCTTGGCGGCCTTCAGCACCAGGTCGGCGTCGAGGTACGACTCCTTCGCGGGCGCCGGGCCAAGGCGCACCGCCTCGTCGGCGAGCCGCACGTGGGGTGCGGAGCGGTCGGGGTCGGAGTACACGGCGACGGTGCACAGGCCGAGTTCGCGAGCCGTGCGGATGATACGGACCGCGATCTCGCCCCGGTTGGCGACCAGCAACGTGTCGAAGCTCATCCGGCGCTCGCCTCGGTGATGGTCATCTCCACCGCCGTCGGCTCGAAGCCGTTGCAAGGGTTGTTGATCTGGGGGCAGTTGGAGACCAGGACGAGCACATCGCGCTCGGCGCGGAGGACGAGTTCGAGTCCCGGTGCCGACAGGCCGTCGACGATGCCGAGGGTGCCGTCCTTCTCGACGGGCACGTTCATGTACCAGTTGATGTTGGACACCAGATCGCGCTTGCCGAGGCCGTACTTGGCGCCCTCCGCGAGGAAGTTGTCCACGCACGCGTGCTGCGACCAGGTGTGGTGCCCGTACCGCAGGGTGTTGGACTCCTTGGAGCAGGCGCCGCCGACCGTGTCGTGGCGGCCCACCTCGTCGGCGACGACGGTCATCAGCGGGGTGTGCTCGTTGGACATCAGCACACTGCCTGTGGTGAGGAAGATGCCACCCTGCGCGTGGATCGTGTCGGGCGCGCTGTAGCGGACCGACGTGTCATGGGCGTCGTAGACGAGGAAGTCGACGGCCTGGTTGCCGTGCAGGTCGGTGATGGTCAGTGTCTCGCCGGCGCGGACGACGGAGGACCAGGCGGCGCGTGCGGGAACGACGGACGTGCTCATGCGAGCCCCCTCGCGGCAAGGAATTCGGCGGTGTTGAGGAAGGCGCGGTGGCCCTCGGGCGTCGCGTCCCACAGGGGGTTGCCCGGCTTGGTCGGCTCGGCGCGCCAGGCCAGCACCTCCAGCGGGGTGCTGACGTAGTCCTCGCGCGGGTCGGCGGGGTGCGGGACGTTGGCGATCAGCACCGTGACGTCCTGCTCGGCGCGCAGGGTCACGCTGCCGGCGGGGCCGGCCGAGCCGGTGAAGTCGAGGGTGCCGTCGTCGCGCACCTCGACGCCCTGGAAGAAGGAGAGCGACGGCGGCAGATCGCGTGCTTCGAGGCCGTTCTTGGCGGCGGCCAGCTTGAACAGCTCGCGGCCGGCGGGCGAGTCGGACTGCGGGGTTCCGTCGCCGTACCGCTCGGTGTTCCGTACGAGGGTGGAGGTGCCGCACAGCGCGTCGTGCCGTCCGGAGGTGTCGGCGATCACGGAGGCGAGGACGCGGCCCTGGTCGGACAGGAGGAGCTGGCCCTCACCCAGATAGGCGTTCCACTGGACCTTGACCGTGTCGGCGACGTTCAGCCGTTCCCAGGGCCGGTCGGCCACGTACAGGAGGAGGTGCGCGCAGGCGTCGCCGCGCAGGTCGGTCAGGCGCAGCTCCGTGCCACGGGCCAGGACCCGGTGTGTGTAGTTGCCGCCCGCCACCGTCTCGGCCCACACCAGGTGGCCCGCCTCGCAGGGGGGCGCCGGCCAGTCGCCGGCCGGGACGACGGGCATGGCCTCGGTGCGCGTGCCCTCCTGGGCGCGGGCATGGGCGCGGGCTCCGTACGTGGTCGCTGTCGCCATCGGGACCTCCGGCTCCGGGGTTATTTCTGTCGCTTGACAGAAATTAGGAGCCGGGCGGGTCGTGGGCGTTGCCCGCGCGTTGCCGCTCGGTTACCGACCTCTCACGAAGATCACCTGAAGGTCGTTCTCGCAGGTGGTGTGCGAGGATCGGGAACATGGGGAACACGGGCGGGCGCCGGGTCGGCCGGCCGCGGGCCGCGCAGCGGCCGGACAGCGGGCTGCGGCCGCGCGAGGAACTTCTCGCGGCCGCCGCCGAGTTGTTCACCACCCGTGGCTACGCGGCCACCACCACCCGTGCCGTCGCCGAGAGCGCGGGCATGCGGCAGGCGTCCATGTACCACTACGTCTCCGGCAAGGAGGAGCTCCTCGCCGAGCTCCTGGAGTCCACGGTCACGCCGTCACTGACGTACGCCCGCGAACTGCTCGCCGATGACCGGGCCCCGGCCGAGGACCGGCTGTGGAAGCTGTGCCGCACGGACGTGGAGCTGCTCTGCGGCGGGCCGCACAACCTCGGCGGCCTCTATCTGCTGCCCGAGGTGCGGGCCGAGCGCTTCGCCGGCTTCCATGCCGTGCGCGCCGAACTCAAGGACGCCTACCGGCAGTTGCTCGCCGCGACGGACGCGGGGGGCGCGCTGGCCAAGAGCGAGCTCGATCTGCGTACGGATCTGCTGTTCGGCCTGATCGAGGGCGTCATCCTCGTGCATCGCTCGGATCCCGACCGGCCGGTGTCGGTGTTCGCCGAGGCCACGGCGGACGCGGCGCTGCGGATCGCCGGAATCTGATCTTCACCCGTCACGATGAGTGAGTTTCGCACGCCTGAGCGCCGTGACTGATTGTGTGCGAATGGCTGCTCCGTGTGTAAATGGGGCTGAGCGTACTCCTCTCGTGCGCCCGATTTCAGGTGCTTGCTGAATATGACACGGCGATGATCCGGTCGGACTAAGCTCGCCCGCAGCGCACCGAGTTGGGCTGTATTCGTGCGTTTGTTCCTAAAAATACCGAAGCTCCCCCCACCTCCCCCTACCCCAGCCGATCTCTTTCAGAGGGCATACATGGTGAGTGTTCAATCGCTTCCCGGACGCCGTGAACTTCCCTACGCCCGTGTGTTGTTGCTGCCCGCCATAGTGATGGCCGCGGCGACCGGGGCCGCCGTCGCCGTGGTGACGGAGCCGGCCCGGGCCGCTGTCGGCTGGTGCGGTGGCATCGCCACGCTGCTGGTGATCGCGACGGCGGCCGAAGCGGTCCGTCGCGGTCGCACGCTGCGCGACCAGCGCGCGGACCACGCTCGTCACCGTGCGTATCTGGAAGGGCGGATCGCCGCCCACGACCAGGACATCGTGCGGCTCTCGCGGGAGATCGTGCCCGCCGCGCTCTACGGAATGCGCGCCGGGGAATCGCCCCGCGAGGTGATTCGCCAAGTCGTCGACACCCACCCCCAGTGGCGCGAACTCCCCCAACCCCAGCGCGATCTGCTGCACACGCTGCTCGACATCGTGGACCGCGAGACGGCCATGCGCGACTCCGCACAGCGCTCCTTCGTCAGCATCGCCCGGCGCGTCCAGGCGATCGTCCACCAACAGGCCAACGAACTCCGGGAGATGGAGGAGGACCACGGCCGCAACCCCGAGGTCTTCGACGACCTGCTGCGCATCGACCACGGCACCGCGCTGATCGGCCGCCTCGCCGACTCCATCTCGGTACTGGGCGGCGGTCGCCCCGGCCGTCAGTGGCCCCAGCCCGTCACCCTGTACAGCACCCTGCGCGGCGCCATGTCCCGGATCCTGGAGTACCGGCGCATCTCGCTGGACTCCATCGCCAAGGTCAACGTCAGCGGCACCTCCGTCGAACCGCTCATCCACGCGGCCGCCGAACTCCTCGACAACGCCACCCGCTACTCGCCGCCCCAGACCAAGGTGCACGTCACCGCCGTCGAGGTGCAGACCGGCGTGGCCATCGAGATCGAGGACGCCGGCGTCAGCCTCAGCGAGGAGGCCCGCGCCCGGGTCGAGGGCATGCTGGAGCGGGCCAAGGCCGGCCACGACCTCCAGGACCTCGGCGAGAGCCCCCGCCTCGGCCTGACCGTCGTGGGCCGGCTCTGCCAGACGTACGACATGCAGGTCTCGCTCAGGGCTTCGGCGTACGGCGGTGTCCGCGCCGTACTGGTCGTGCCGCGCGCCATGCTCACCAGCGAACCCGCACCCGGCCTCGCCCACGGCATCGGCGCGACCGCCGCGCCCAAGATCGAGCTCGGCGCGCTCGAAGGCCCCAAGCGCGCACCCAAGAAGCGCCGCCCCACCAGCCCCCGTATCCCCGCCACGGTCTCCATGGAGGACGAGGTCCCCGAGGTCACGGAGTGGACGGCGGGCGGCCTGCCGCAGCGCCGCAGCCGCGTCAAGATGCCGCTCAGCCAGCGGCTCGCCGAGCAGGCGGCGGCGGAACGGGCCGAACAGTCCGAGCGCGACGCCCGGCCCGCCTGGGCCGAGCCCGCGCTTGAGCCCGAGAACCCCGAGAAGAAGGACGAGCCGGAACCGGGCCTGTGGGTCGAGGCGTTCATGAACGGACTCAAGGGCGACCCGGATCCGACCGCATTCACCCAGACGACCCAGCCGGTCCGCATCGAGGCCGACGACGAGGGGGACCTCAAGTGATCCAGCAGCGAGCCAACTTCGACTGGATGCTCAAGGAGCTCGCAGACGGCGTACCGGGCATCGAGATGATCGTGGTGCTCTCCGCGGACGGACTGCGGATCGCCCGCTACGGCGGTGAGCCGGACGCCGCCGACCGGGTCGCCGCGGCCTGCGCGGGGCTGCAGAGCCTCGCGGGCGCCGTCGCCCACGAGATCCCGGACAGCGACGGCACGATGCGCATGGTCATCATCGAGATCAACGGCGGCTACTTCTATCTGATGGCGGCGGGCCCCAACGCCTATCTGGCGGTGCTCTCCGACGTGGTCGCCGAACCCGGCCTGATGAGCAACCGCATGCGCGACCTCGTCGTCCGGATCGGCGCCCATCTCACCAGCCCGCCCCGGCGCAACGGGCAGACCGTATGACTCCTCCGCAACGCCGGCGGCGCCAACCCAAGGAACAGCCTCCGCCCGAGCCCCCCAAACAGGGCCCGCGGAAGGAACCCGAGCGGCTGTATGTGCTCACCGGATCGGAAGAGGGCGGCGAGCGGGCCGCCCTCGACCTGGTCACGTTAATCGTGGCGCGCGCCGACCCGCCGCCCTCTTCCACGCCGGAGCACGCGGCGCTGATCCGGCTCTGCAGCGCCCCCCTGTCCGTGGCCGAGCTGTCGGCCTATCTGAATCTGCCGTTCAGCGTGGTGACCGTCCTGCTCACCGAGCTGCTGACGGCCGAACTGGTCCAGGCGCGCGCCCCGATCGTGCGGCAGGCGATCGCCGACCGTTCCCTCCTCGAAGCGGTGATGCATGGACTTCAAAAGCTCTGACACCCTCCCCGGACCACGGACCGAGGACCATCTGCCGCAGACGGCACAGGCCGCGGTGAAGATCGTCGTCGTGGGCGGGTTCGGGGTCGGCAAGACCACCATGGTCGGCTCCGTCAGCGAGATCAGGCCGCTGACCACCGAGGAGACCATGACGCAGGCCGGCCTCGGGGTCGACGACAACTACGGCTCCGACACCAAGACCGCCACCACCGTGGCGATGGACTTCGGCCGCATCAGCATCACCGATCAGCTGGTGCTGTACCTCTTCGGCACCCCCGGCCAGGAACGCTTCTGGTTCCTGTGGAACGGACTGTTCGAGGGGGCGCTCGGCGCGGTGGTGCTGATCGACACCCGGCGCCTGGAGGTCAGCTTCGACGTCATAGGGCGGCTGGAGGAGCGCGGTGTGCCGTTCGTGGTCGCCGTCAACTCCTTCCCGGACGGACCCCGTTACCCCATCGAGGACCTGCGCGAGGCGCTCGACCTGGCCCCCGAGATCCCCATCGTGGAGTGCGACGCGCGCCGCCGGGCCTCCAGCCGGGACACGCTCATGACGCTGATGCGCTACCTGCACTCCCTGGAGATGCGCAGGGCGTCCGTCTGAACCGCGCCCCGCACCCGCGATCAACTCTTCTGACACCGGACCCACTTCAGTTTCGGAGCGATCACGATGACGCCTGAACCTCCCTTCCCGACCGGCACGGACGACACAGCCCTCGCCCCGCCCCCCGGCTGCCCCGCCCACGGCCTCGGTCCCGGGGGACTGCGCCGGCTCTACGGCCCCGAGGCCGAGAACCTGGGAGTCGTGTACGAGGAACTGCGGGCCGCGCACGGCGCGGTGGCCCCCGCGCTGCTCCACGACGACATTCCGTTCTGGGTCGTCCTCGGTCACGGCGAGAACCTGCACATGGTGCGCACCCCCTCGCAGTTCAGCCGGGACACGCGTCTGTGGAGCGCCCAGCAGGAGGGCACGATCAAGCCCGACCACCCGCTCATGCCGCACATCGCCTGGCAGCCCATCTGCTGCCACGCCGAGGGCGACGAGCATCTGCGGCTGCGCGGCGCGGTCGTCGGCGCCATGTCGACCATCGACCACCGGGGCATCCGCCGCCACATCAAGCGCGCGACCCAGCACCTCGTCAACAAGTTCTGCGAGCGGGGCAGGGCCGACCTCGTCGGCCAGTTCTCCGAGTATCTGCCGATGGCGATGCTGTGCGAGATCCTCGGCATGCCCGAGGAGTACAACGACCGGCTGGTGCAGGCCACCCGCGACGCTCTCAAGGGTTCCGAGACGGCGATCACCAGCAACGCCTACGTCATGGAAGTCCTCAGCCGGCTCACCACCCGCCGCCGTGCCCAGCCCCAGGAGGACTTCGCGAGCCACCTCATCGCGCACCCGGCCGGACTCACCGACGACGAGGTCCGGGAACACCTTCGCGTGGTGCTCTACGCCGCCTACGAGGCCACCGCCAACCTCCTGGCCAACGTGCTGCGTATCGTGCTCACCAACCCGGGCTTCCGCGCCCGGTTGAGCGGCGGCCAGATGACCGTGCCCGAGGCGGTCGAGCAGTCCCTGTGGGACGAGCCGCCGTTCAGCTCCATCTTCGCCTACTTCGCCAAGCAGGACACCGAGTTGGGCGGCCAGCGCATCCGCAAGGGCGACGGTCTCCTCTTCGCCATCGCACCGGGCAACGTCGACCCGCGCGTCCGCCCCGACCTCAAGGCCAACATGCGGGGCAACCGCTCCCACCTCGCCTTCGGCGGCGGCCCCCACGAGTGCCCGGGCCAGGACATCGGCCGTGCCATCGCCGACGTCGGCGTGGACGCGCTGCTGACGCGTCTTCCGGACGTCCAACTCGCCTGCGAGGAGGACGAGCTGCGCTGGCGGGAGTCCATCTCCAACCGGCACCTGGTGGAACTGCCGGTGAAGTTCGGGCCGAAGCCTCGGCAGGACGACACCGTGGTGCCCGCCGCCATTCCGGTGCCGCGGCAGAACCCGAAGGCCTCGGGGGCCGGCACTCTCCAGCCACCAGTCACGGCTCCGGAACCCGCCACCCCGGTCGACGCGCCCAACCCGGCGCACGAACCCGTCCGCCGGCCGACCCTGTTCCGGCGCGTCCTGCGCTGGTGGCGCGGCGAGTGAGCCGAAGCGCGCACCGGGGCTATCCGGCCCACTCCTCGTAGGCCGACCAGGCCCGCAGCAGACGCGGGCTGACGAACCGGTGCTCGCGGCCCGTGAGCGGATCGGTGAACTCCAGGACCCGCGCCAGCAGTTGGAGCGGACGCCGGAAGTCACCGGCCGCCACGGGCCCGGTCACCACCGGATAGAGGGGATCGCCGAGAATCGGCACCCCCAACGCGCTCATGTGTACCCGCAGTTGGTGCGTCTGCCCGGTTCGCGGCAGCAGCCGATACCGGGCTCGCCCGTCACGGTGCTCCAGCAACTCGATCCGGCTGACGGCGTTCGTCTCGCCCTCGATCTCCCGCGCGGCCATCACCCCGCGCTCCTTGAGGATCCGGCTGCGCACGGTCCGGGGCAGGTCGAGTTGTGGATCGTACGGAGCGATGGCCTCGTACTCCTTGCGCACCAGCCGGTCCCGGAACAGCCCCTGATACGCGCCGCGTTCCTCGGGAAGCACCGTGAACAGCACCAGCCCGGCCGTGAGCCGGTCGAGCCGGTGTGCGGAGCCGAGCGTGGGGATGCCCAGTTCGTGGCGCAGCCGGGCCAGGGCGGACTGGGTGACATGGCTGCCGCGCGGGGTGGTGGCCAGGAAATGCGGTTTGTCGACGACGACGATGTGCTCGTCGCGGTACACCACGTCCAGCGGAAACGGCACCGGCACCTCGTAGGGCAGCTCCCGGTGGAACCACACGAACATCCCCGGCGCATAGGGCGCGTCGGGCGCCACCGCCCGCCCGTCCGCGCCCACGACGAGCCCGCCGTCGAGCATCCCGTCGACGACCCCGGACCCCGCCCCCGAGAGCCGCTCCACCAGGTGCTCGCGCACGGTGGCCCACGGCCCCTCGACGGGCAGCCGCACCCGTACCGGATCCACCCCGTCACGCTGCGGCAGGGGAGAGGGCGGGGGCGGAGTACGGCGTCTCATCACCCCAAGCGTACGAGGTGTCCGAGCGGCGGACGTCCTACCCGGCGACCGCGACCGGCAGCCTGCTCCACCAGGCGATCGAGGGGATCCTCAGCGGATCCGGGGCGGGGGTGGGGCAGGCGTCGCGGGCCTGCGGGATCCGCACGACGACACCGCCTTGGGGAACGGTGTGGCGGGGGCAGGTCGCGGCCCAGTCGAGGTGCCCGCGGATCATGGACGCGAGATTCGCGAGGTAGCCCGACAGCGCGGGGTCCGAGGTCTGGCCGACCTGGTCGGACAGCCGCAGCCAGTGCGCCAGCACCTGATCGCGCATCGACACGGCCTGAGCGAGGGCTCGGGCGGGTCCGGCGCCGGTCGTGCGGGCGAGGACGTCAGGGAGGTTGTTGACGTCCTCGCTTCCGTCGTGACGGTCCTTGGCGTAGCCGCAGATGTCGTTGTCCCAGCCCAGGATGAGACTGGTCATCTCCGTCAGGGCCCGTACCTCGGGTCGGTCCAGGTCCGCGAGTGCGGGTTCGACGCCGTCCACGGCGGCGGCGAGGCCGGCGAGCGGCAGCACCCAGGTGGTGGCGAGCCGGTTCCGCACGTAGGTGTCCAGGTCGGGCGGCAGACGGCGGGCGTTGTTCTTGCTCTCGCGCACCTCGGCGGCGAGGGTGGTACGGAAGTCCCGGACGAGCCGTGCGGCGAGTGCCGGGGACGCGGCGCGCCTGAGGCGGTGGCCGATGTCGTGCAGCGCCCGAACCGGTGGGTCGGCCGGTTCGGCGAGCCGGATCGGGTCGAGCGCGCGGGACAGCGCCGACGCGTAGCGCGCGAATTCGTCGGGCCGGCCGCGCAGCCTTCCGTCGTCGTTGAGGTCGTCGATGACGAACGTGAGGGTGAGCAGGGCGGCCATGGTCCGGGCGCCGGTGAGGGTGGCACGCGGAACGAAGCGGGCCACGAGGCCGCCGATGTCCGCACTGGCGAGGCGCGCGATCTCGTGGCTGCCCACGGCGAGCCGGTGACGGACGCTCCATTCCAGCTGGAACTCGGTGATCGAGGCGCGTTGCGGGTGGATCCCGCCGGGGATCGGGCACCACAGCGAGGGTATGGACTGCGGTCCGGGCGCTTGCTCGTTCATGGGTACTCCCTTCCTGGCCGCCGTCCGGGTTTCGGACGGCCGGCGGCGGGTGAGCGAGGTGCTTGCGCGGTGAGCTTGGTTTGTGCGGGTCACGGGCCTGACTGTGGGAGGGGGATCGCGGGCGGGTTTCGCAGCAGGTCGATGAGTCCACGACAGGTCAGGGCGTGTGTCTGGGACGCCACGTCGGTCAGGAACGGCCGTGGGCCACTCATGGTGGGGTCCGGCTCGATCCACGTCCCGTCGTCCAGTTGGCTCTCGAAGAGGAAGCGTGCCGCCCGTTCGAGCGCCTGCGGTGTGCCGGTGCGGGAGCGGATGAGAACGGTCAGGGCGAGGGCGGTCGCCGCCGGGCTCGAGCTGTTCGCGCCGAGGAACGCGGGCCAGCCGCCGTCCTTGTTCTGGGTGGCCGCCAGCGTCCTGGCTTCGGAGCGAGCCGCGTCGGTGTGCCAGCCCAGCACAGGGCTGATCTCCGCTGCGGGGTAGCCGGGGAAGACGTACCAGTCGGCGGTCCAATGACCGGCACTGCGGTGCTGCCGCAGAAGCCAGCGGGTGGCCCGCCGCACTTCGACCTCCTCGGGGTGGTGGGCGCGTATTCCGGCGACCATGTGCGCGACGGTGTCCTGGGCCATGGTGTCGACGGCGCTGGTCCATGTGGTCCACAGCCCCCGGTCGTCCTGGTGGGCCCGTGCGTATCGGGCGGCGGCAGGCCAGGCCCGGCGGCCCTGGTCGGTGCCGGCCAGGGCGAGCAGGGTGTTCCCCGTGGTGTCGACGTCGTTGGCCAGGCCGTTGCCGGCGATCGCTCCCGACACGCTCCCCCAACCCCCCTCGGGTGACTGGACGTGGGCCAGGAAGTCCAGTGCGCTGGGCCGCGCACGGGTGTCGAAGTCGGAGTGTCCGCGCAGACAGCGAACCATCAGTCCGGTGTCCCAGACGTCGAACGTGGTGAACCGCCAGGTCCCGTCCGGGTGTTGGTCCGCCAGGAGCCTGGCCGTGCAGCGGTGCGTGGCGGCTCGCCCCGGTGCGGCCCGGGTCAGCGCCAGGCAGGCCATGGCGGTGACCAGCGGCATGGCGTGGAACGAGCCGTCCGGGGACTGTTCGGCGGTGAGCGCGGCGACGAGGTTGTCGCCCACCGGCAAGCCGGCCGCGTGCCTGGCGATGATCTCGGCGGACAGGAGCTGGGCTCGGTGCCAACCCGTCAGCGAAGCGCCGTTCTGGTGACCGAGGGCCGCGGTGGTGTGGGCGAGGAGTGCGTGCGGGGAGCAGTCCGGCACGCCCGCGGCCACACCGAGGGTCTGCAGAAGGATCAGGCGACGCCGGTGTGCGGCTCCGACGCGCGGTAAGGCGGGCATGGCGGGAGGCGCCGTGACATCGAGGGCGAGAGCGCGAAGCCATGCGTCGGCGGCCGCTGTGAAGTCGTCGTGCCGTTGGGGTTCGGCCTGGCGCAGCCACGCGTGTACACGGCTCCGGTGCGCGGAATCTTGTCCCGCCTTGGCCAGAGCGAAGGCCACGAGGGCGTTTTCCAGGATGCGGGGTCGCGCGGGTGTCGCCCAGGAGCCGTTGGGTTGTTGTGCTTCCAGACAGGCGACAACGGCCCGGTCGAGACAGCGCCGTGTCTCGCGGGCCAGTACCGGTGTCTCTCCCGGAGAGTGACATGTGTGACGGAAGCTGCTCATAACCGCTCATCTCCGCACTGAAGTCGAAATCTATGGGGTGGGGTCCGATCGCGGTATGTCAAGGAACAGGGTCGGGGATACCCTTCCCTCCCGCCATGCGGCGCAAAGCGCCCGGTCATACGCCCCTGCGTGCGCGGTAGTTCCCGCAGCGCTTCAACGTGTCTCACAATGAGGTTTGTGCAACCGGTAGTTGCAGGTCCCGGGCCGGAACCGGGGGCGCATGTTGTCGCGCGGAGAGCGGGAACGGCGGGCTCACACTTCCGTGCGATGGGCTCGTACCTCCGTGCGCCCTCGCGCTGTTGGCTTGTGCCTCGATCCGTCGGGGCAGTCTGTGCGGGAACGGAGTGTTGCCTGCTGTGCAAGAACTTGGCCGCCGGGGGAACACTTCACCGGCCCCGAGTGGTGCACGATGTGCGGGCGGCGACCGCTTCCGCGAGTTCCCGCACCGCGAGCCCCGGTCCGCTGTCAGGGACGAACGTCCCGTTGAAGTCCCTGAGGTACGGCGCGATTTGATCCGTGCTGGTGGAGACGTTTCCGCCACAACCGTGGAGGACTGATCATGCAGGCCGACCGCTCGTTCGTCACCGCGCCGGGGGCAGTGCCGCTGCTCGGCCACACATTGCGGTTTCTGCGCGACCCGCTGAGCTTCCTGCGTTCACTGCCCGCCTTCGGTGACATGGTCGCGATACGGCTCGGTCCCGTCGACGCCCTCGTGGTCTGTGCCCCCGAACTCGTCCGCCAGGTTCTCGTGGACGACCGCACCTTCGACAAAGGCGGCTTCCTCTTCGATCGCAGCCGCGAGTTCCTGGGCAACGGTCTGGGAACCTGCCCGCACAAGGACCACCGCCGCCAGCGACGAATGATCCAGCCGGCCTTCCACCAGGCGCGCCTGCCTGCCTACGCGCAGGAGATGAGCCCACAGGCCCGCGCGGTGGCCGACTCGTGGTGGCCCGGCCGGACCATCGACGTCCTGGCCGAAATGACGACGATCAGCCTGGGGACCACCACGGCCACGATCTTCTCCGCCGCGCCCTCCGAGCTTCGTGAGTCACTGGCCGCCGACCTGCTGACCCTCGAAGGAGGAGTGTTCCGGCGCATGCTCCTGCCGCCCCACGCCGACGCCATCCCCACCCCCGGCAAGCGCCGCTACGACCGCGCGCAGACCCGGTCCCGGCAGACCATCGACCGCATCATCGCCGACTACCGGGCCGACGAAGCCGACCACGGCGACCTGATGTCCATGCTGCTGGCAGCCCAGGACGAGCTCGCCGCCCCAGGGGCAGCGGGGGCGTCCCTCTCCGACGAAGAGGTCAGGGACCAGGTCATGTCGTTCCTCTTCGCCAGCACGGACACCATCGGCAAAGCCCTCTCCTGGGCCTGGTACCTGCTGGGCAGCCACCCGGGTATCGCGGAGCGACTGCACGCCGAGGTCGACGCCGTGCTGACCGACGGCACGGCCACCTTCGAGGACCTGCCCCGGCTGGAAGTGACCCGGAACATCATCAGCGAGACCATGCGCCTGTATCCGCCGGGCTGGTTGCTGACCCGCGTCACCACGGTCGACACCGAACTCGGCGGCCGGCACGTCCCCGCCGGTACCGACGTCGTCATCAGCCCCTACCAGGTGCATCACCGCGCCGACCTGTATCCCGACCCGGAGCGTTTCGACCCCGACCGATGGACGCCCGAGCGAGCCAAGACCGTCCCCCGCGGCGCGAATCTGACCTTCGGGGGAGGCGCGCGCAAGTGCATCGGTGACGCCTTCGGGATGACCGAGGCGACTCTCGCGCTGGCAACCGTTGCCGCCCGTTGGCGACTTGAGCCCCTACCGGGCCGGAAGGTCAAAGCGGCGCCGTACGCGCTCGCCCTTGGCCCCAAGGGGTTGTACATGCGTACCGTCCTGCGGGACGTCCAGGGGCGCGATACCTCAGGGCGTGGCACTCGCACGGGCGGCCGCAGTGAAGGTCCGGCAACGGCCGCCCAGGTTCCGCAACGAGGTCATTGAGCAGGTTCCGATGGAGCCTGGGCGGCTTCCACCGCGGCAGAGCGCACCCGCTGTGCGCGCGTCAGCCGGTACAGGACTCCGAGCCCCACCGTGACCAGCAGGAACAGCACGGTGAACCACTGGAAGTACCAGTGCCCGCCCGCAGGGTCGTACACCGCCGCCCGCGGCCAGGCCAGGTTGACCGTCATGAAGAGGCCGTAGAGGAGGGCCAGCGCGTTGACCGGGACGCCCCAGCGGCCCAGGGAGAACAGGCGCCCGCCCTCCTCGTCGGTGCCCTCGGCGGTGAACTCGCCGCGCAGGCGCCGGACCAGGAGCGGGCCGGTGACCATCGCGTACGCCAGGTACAGCATCACGATGCAGGTGGTGCCGATCGCCAGGAACGCCTCCGGGGAGGCGAAGTTGAGGAGCAGCAGGGCCGCCGCGAGGACGCCGACGACCAGGGCGGGGGCGGCGGGCATGCCGGTGCGCGGGTTGACCTTGGCGAGGCGGGCGGCGAAGGGGAGCTGGCCGTCGCGGGCCATGGAGAACAGCATGCGGCAGGCCGCCGTCTGGATCGCCAGGGTCGCCACCGCGATGGCCACCACCACGTCGACCAGGAGCGCCCGGCCGACCCCGTCGCCCAGGCTGCTGGTGAGGACGTAACTCAGTCCCTCGACCCCGAGCCTGCCGTCCGTGAGGCTGGGTGCGGCGAGCAGGCCGCCCAGGATGATCAGGCCGCCGAGCAGGCCGGCCGCGCCGAGCGCGGTGAGGATCGTACGGGGCGCGGTGCGCCGGGGGTGGTGCGTCTCCTCGCTCATCTCGCCCGCGCTGTCGAAGCCGATCATCACGTACGCCGCCGTGAACGAGCCCACCAGCAGCGCCCCGAACAGGCCCGACTCCAGGGCCGTGCCGGTGTGGAAGGTGATGCCGGGGGTGCGCTCGGAGTGGGTGAGCAGCAGCACGATGATGAGGACGGCGCCGATGATCTCGGCCGTCACGCCGATGCGGTTGACCAGCGACATCACGCGGTTGTCGATGAGGTTCACGAAGGTCGTCAGGGCCAGCAGGACCACCCCGAGGACGGCCGCGTTGGCCGCGCCGCTCGCCGAGGTGATGGCCGGGTCGTCACCGATCAGCTGGAAGCCGGACCAGATCGACGGCATGACCACCTGGAGCGCGAGCGCTGCCGCCGCGACCACCACGATCTGCCCGATCACCATGATCCAGCCGGCGAACCAGCCGAAGGTGAGGTTCGAAAGGCGCGAGGACCACTGGTAGATCGCGCCGGAGATCGGGTAGCGGGCGGCGAGTTCCGCGAAGCAGGCGGCCACCAGCAGCTGCCCGGCCAGGACGATGGGCCAGGCCCAGAAGAAGACGGGGCCGCCGAACGCGTACCCGAAGGCGAAGAACTGGAAGACGGTCGTCAGGACGGAGATGAAGGAGAACCCGGCCGCGAACGAGGCGTACCGGCCCAGGCTGCGGTGCAGCTCCTGGCGGTAGCCGAACGCGGTGAGGGACTGGTCGTCGGGGGAGTGCGGCGGATCGGGGCGTACGTCGGAGGGGGTGGTTGTCGTCACGGCGGCACCTGCCTTCGGCGCGGAATTCCTGTCGGGTGACAGAAATTAGGGAGGGGCTGTTTCGGCCGCGTCACGCCGCCATGTCCACGACGGGCCCAAGTCCTCACGCCCTTGCGGGTGGACCGAAAACGCGATACATCGTGTGTATTGACGCTCACCTTCGGCTCGCGATATGTTCGGTCACGGATATTCGGATACGAGGAAGAGGGGTGATGGTCATGCCGGGCAAGGGCCGCAAGCTGAGCAACCCGCTCGCGCTGACCGTGATGACCACCCTCTGGCAGAAGCCGATGCATCCCTACGAGATCGCCCAGACCCTGCGCCGCCAGGGCAAGGACGCCAGTACCAAGACCAACTACGGCTCGCTCTACACGGTCGTGCAGAACCTGGAGAAGCACGGCTTCGTCGAGGTGGTCGACGTGGAGCGGCGGGGCAACCGCCCCGAGCGCACGGTGTACGCGCTCACCGATTCCGGGCGCGACGAGATGACCCGGTGGCTGTCGGACCTGGTCGCCGTACCGGCGAAGGAGTTCCCGATCTTCGAGACCGCCCTGTCACTGGTGGGCGCGCTGCCCCCGGACGACGTGGCGCGGCTGCTCCAGGAGCGGCTGACGGTCCTTGAGGTGGAGGTGGCGAGCGGACGGGCGGTACTGGAAAAGCTTTACGAGACGCTGCCGCGCCTGTTCGTCATCGAGGTCGAGTACCACCTGCACATGGTGGAGGCGCAGGCGCAGTGGGTCCGCGGCTTCGCCCGGGAGATCCGGGACGGCTCGCTGCCCGGCGTCGACGGGTGGCGGTACTTCCACGAGACGGGGGAGATCCCGCCGGAGCTCAGAGAAGTGGAGGAGCGCCACTTCCAGAAGTGACCCCCAGACGAGAACAGACCCCGGCAGGGCTGTTGCAGCAGCCCCGCCAGGGTCTCGAACCCCGAACCGACTCCGCCGTGAGGCGCAGCCGGGGCTATCGAGGTGCGGCACACCCAGGATAGCCCGGCGCTCTTCACGCGGATCAGTTGTCATCCGCTCACTCAGGAGAGCAGTCGCCATGAGCAGTACTCGTGCGCCCGCTGTGCAGGCGCGTCAACTCGTCAAGACCTACCCCGGTGATGTCACGGCCCTCAACGGCATGGACGTCACCGTGGAGACCGGCACCGTCTTCGGCCTCCTCGGCCCGAACGGCGCCGGCAAGTCCACCACCGTCAAGATCCTCACCACCCTCGCCCGCCCCGACTCCGGCACCGCCACCGTCGCCGGACACGACGTGCTGCGCCACCCGGACCGGGTGCGCCGCGCGATCGGCGTGGTCGCCCAGAACTCCGGCGCGGACCCGGTCGCCACCGGCCGCGAGAACCTCCGACTCCAGGGCAGGCTCTACGGCTTGAAGGGCGCCGCCCTCGGCAGGCGCGTCGACGAGCTGCTCGACCGCTTCCACCTCGCAGACGCGGCCGGACGCCAGGTCAAGGGCTACTCCGGCGGTATGCGCCGCCGCCTCGACGTCGCGCTCGGCCTGGTGCACCGCCCCGAGGTGCTCTTCCTGGACGAGCCGACCACCGGACTCGACCCCGAGGCCCGCGCCGCGATGTGGGACGAGATCGGCCGCCTCGCGGGCGAGGAGGGCCTGACCATCCTGCTCACCACGCACTACCTCGAAGAGGCCGACCGGCTCGCCGAGCGCATCGCCATCGTCGACCGCGGCCGGGTCGTCGTGGCGGGCACCCCGGACTCCCTCAAGGGCGAACTCCGCGGCGACGCCGTCCACATGGAGCTGCGCGAAGCGGTCGGCGAAGCCGGTCGTACGCTGCTGACGGGCGCCCTCGGCAGGCTGCCGGGCGTGCACGAGGTGCTGGTCGACGGGCGCCGGATCAGCGTCCGCGCCGATGACGGAGCCGCAGCGATGCCCGCACTCCTCGGGGCACTGGAGCGCACCGGGGTCGGCGTCGCCGCCGCGACCGTCGCCCGCCCCTCGCTGGACGACGTCTACCTCCGCTACGCCGGCCGCCGTTACTCGGACGTCGAGGCCGACAGCGCCGACCGGCTCGTCCTCGCGGGAGGTGCGCGATGAGCACCGCCGTCTCCCAGACCTGGTACATGACCCAGCGTCAACTCATGGTGTTCGTCAGGCAGCCCGCGTTCGCGGTCATCACCCTCATCCAGCCGGTGATCTGGCTGTTCCTGTTCGGAAGCCTCTTCCGGAAGGTCGTCGAACTCGGCGGCTTCGGCACCACCTCGTATCTCGACTACCTGGTGCCGGGCGTGGTCGTGATGAGCGCGCTGAGCTCCAACATGTGGGCGGGTATGGGCACGCTGGAGGAGATCCAGCGCGGCACGCTCGACCGCTTCCTGACCACCCCGGTCAGCAGGGCCGCGCTGATGAACGGCAACGTCGTCAACAACGGCCTGGTCACCGCCCTGCAGTCGGTGATCATCGTGCTGCTCGGCCTGCTGGGCGGCGCCGACTACCCGGGCGGCATCGGCGGCACAGCCGTCCTGGTGCTGGCCTCCGTGCTGCTCGGCACGGTCTTCGGGGCGCTGTCCAACGCCCTGGGGATGCTGGTGCGGGAGCGGGAGTCGATCATCGGCATCAACACGCTCCTGCTGCTGCCGCTGACCTTCCTGTCCAGCGCCTTCATGGCGCCGTCCCAGATGCCCTCGTGGATACGGCACGTAGCCGACTTCAACCCGCTCAACTGGGCGATGGTGGCGGGGCGTTCGGCGATGTCCGACCACCCCGACTGGGGAGATGTGCTCAGCCGGGGCGGTGCGCTGCTGGCGCTGGCCGTGGCGGCGGTGTGGCTGTCCATCCGCACGTTCCGGTCCTACCAGCGGTCGGTGTAGCTCCCGTGGGTTCCGTAATTCCGTAAACAGGTTCGGTACGTCAGGAGGCCGCCGGGGCGGTGGCCTCCTGCTCCGCTTCGATGCGGGCGTTCCACTCGCGCTTGGACGCCTGCCAGCCGTCCTCGTTGTGGCCGAGCCGCCAGTAGCCGGAGATCGACAGGTCCTCGCGCGGGATCTCGCACTCGACCCGCAGCAGCTTGCGCAGCTCCTTCACGAAAGCCGCCTCGCCGTGCACGAACGCGTGCGGCCGGCCCTCGGGGAACTCCAGCGCCCGCACGGCCTCGACAAGGGCCTGGCCGACGGGCCGGTCGCCGCGGTGCAGCCAGACGACCTCCACATCGGAGTCGATCTTCTGCTCCTCCTCGGGTCCTGCGACCTCGATGAAGGCGTGCGCCTTGGCGCCGTCGGGCAGCGACTCCAGGGAGCGGGCGATCGCGGGCAGCGCGCTCTCGTCACCGGCGAGCAGATGCCAGTCGGCGGCCGGATCGGGAGCATAGGCACCGCCGGGCCCCATGAACCGCACGGTGTCGCCCGGCTGTGCGCGCATCGCCCACGGTCCGGCGAGACCCTCGTCGCCGTGGAGCACGAAGTCCAGCGTCAGCTCGCGGTGTTCGGCATTCCAGGCGCGCACGGTGTACGTCCGGGTCACCGGCCACTGGTCGCGGGGGAACTCCTCGCGGATCCGCTCCATGTCGAAGGGCTCCGGGTAGGTCGCGCCATCAGCCGGGAACAGGAGCTTCACGTAATGGTCGGTGCAGGTGTCCGCCGCGAACGCGGACAGCCCCTCGCCGCCGAGTACGACACGCTGCATATGAGGAGTCAGGCGCTCGGTGCGCACGACCTGTGCGGCATGGGGTTTGCGCGGCTGACGGGCCGGACGTTCTGCCATGACGGCCTCCCTGGTTCCTTAGCTTAGGCTTACCTAAGGTAGCATCTCTCTCCCAGTTAACACCCCCTTTGTGAGCACTTGATGAGAAGCTCACCGCGACATCGTCACAACACCAGTGTGACCCCGCGCTCAGTTTCCCAGCGTTGTCAACAGCCTCTGCAGTGACCCGCCCAGCCCCCAGCGTGCCGCCAGCTCCTCCACGGCGGCCGGATCGCGGGGCGCGTGCGGCAATGCCGTGTCGACCTCCGGCAGCGGGACGTCGTCCGCGACCCGGACGACCTTGCCCGCGACCGCGACATACGGCCGCGACTCGTCGAGCCGCTTGCGCTGCGAGGGAGTCAGCTTGGCCTTCGGGTCGTCGACCGCCGCCATGATCCCCGGCACGTCGCCGAACTCGGCGAGCAGCTTCGCGGCCGTCTTCTCGCCGATCCCGGGCACGCCCGGCAGCCCGTCGCTCGGGTCACCGCGCAGCAGCGCCAGATCCGCGTACCCCCGGCCGTCGACGCCGTACTTCTCCCGCAGCCACGCCTCGTCGGTCAGCTGGAGCGTGCCCACACCCTTGAGCGGGTACAGCACGCGCACCCCGCGCCCGTCGTCGACCAGCTGGTACAGGTCGCGGTCACCGGTGACGATGTCGACCGGGCCCTCGGCGCGGGCGGTGAACGTGCCGATCACGTCGTCCGCCTCGTACCCCGCCACCCCCACCCGCGCGATGCCGAGCGCGTCCAGGACGTCCTCGATGACCGGCACCTGCGGCGAGAGCGTGTCGGGGACCTCTTCCTCGTCCGGCCCGACCTCACGCTCCTCGGCGACACGGTGCGCCTTGTAGGAGGGGATCAGATCGACGCGCCACTGCGGACGCCAGTCCGCGTCCATGCACGCCACCAGCCGGTCGGGACGGTGGTCCTTGACGAGCCGGTCGATGAACTCCAGCAGCCCGCGCACCGCGTTCACCGGCGTGCCGTCCGGGGCCTTCACCGACTCCGGGACGCCGAAATAGGCGCGGAAATACAGCGAGGCGGTGTCGAGGAGCATCAGTCGTCCGGTCACGCCACGCATCATGCCGTACCGCGCCGACAGCCGCTCCGTGGCACGGATGCGATGGCATACGTCACACAAGTAAAGGCCCTGTGAACTGGGCCACTCGTGCGTTTGCTGCCTCCGGGCGAGGGCAGGCGCCGCCTCGGAGCGATGGCGATTGCAACTTCAACAGATTGCGGCCTTCGGCTCCCTTCCCTGCCGTCGAGACAAGAGGTACGCGTGTCAGCCAGACTTGAGGCCAACGAGCTCTACAAGGTGTTCGGCAGAAGGCCGGACCAGGCGGTCGAACGGCTCCGAAAGGGAACCGACCGGGAAGAGCTGCGCGCCGACGGGACCACGGCCGCCGTGATCGACGCGTCCTTCACCGTGGAACCGGGCGAGATCTTCGTCGTCATGGGCCTGTCCGGATCCGGCAAGTCCACGCTGCTGCGCATGCTCAACGGCCTCCTGGAACCGACCGCGGGGCACGTCCGCTTCGAGGACCAGGACCTCACCGCGCTCAGCGACCGCGAACTGCGCGAGGTCCGCGCGAAGAAGATCAGCATGGTCTTCCAGCACTTCGCCCTCTTCCCGCACCGCAACGTCCTGGAGAACGCCGCCTACGGCCTGTCCGTCCAGGGCGTGCCCCGCCGCGAGCGCGAGCAGCGCGCCGCAGAGGCGCTCGCCCTGTGCGGCCTGGAGGGCTGGGAGAAGTCCTGGCCCGACGAGCTGTCCGGCGGCATGCAGCAGCGCGTGGGCCTGGCCCGCGCCCTCGCCACCGACGCCGACCTGCTCCTCATGGACGAGTCCTTCAGCGCGCTCGACCCGCTGATCCGCCGCGACATGCAGGACCAGCTCCTCCAGCTCCAGAAGACCCTCAAGAAGACGATCGTCTTCATCACCCACGACCTGAACGAGGCCATGCGCCTGGGCGACCGCATCGCCGTCATGCGCGACGGCCGCATCGTCCAGATCGGCACCGCGGAGGACATCCTCATCCGGCCCGCCGACGACTACGTGGCCTCCTTCACCCAGGACGTCGACCGCTCCCGCGTGCTGACCGCCTCCTCCGTCATGGACACGGACGTCGCCGGCGACGAGGTCAGCTGCGGCTGCGAGACCGCGACGACCGCCACGCCGTTCGGCGAACTCTGCGCGATCAGCGCCCGGTTGTCGCACCCGGTGGCGGTCCTCGACGCGAAGGGCAAACTCGTGGGCCGAGTCCCGAGGCAACGCCTCATCGGCTTCCTCGGCGACGAACAGGGCGCCCCGGAGGCCTGCGACTCCCCGCGGGACAAGGGCGGCGACATGGCGGTGACCCGTGCCTAGGATCCCGCTCGGCGACTGGGTCAACGACACCGTCGACTGGTTGCTCAACCATGTCTCTTGGCTCTTCGACTTCCTCAAGACCGTCTTCACCGGCACCTACGACGGCATCGACGCCGTCCTCCAGGCGCCCGAACCCCTGATCCTCGCGGGCATCTTCGCCGTGCTCGCGTTCTGGCTGCGCGGCACGACGGCCGGCCTCCTCACCTTCGTCGGATTCGCCTTCATCGACTCCCTCGAACTGTGGGAGGACGCGATGGTGACCCTGTCGCTCGTCCTCGTCGCCACGATCATCGCCCTCGTCGTCTCGGTGCCGGTGGGCATCTGGGCGGCGCGCTCCAACCGGGTCAGCGGGATCGTCCGCCCGGTCCTGGACTTCATGCAGACGCTGCCCGCGATGATCTACCTCATCCCGGCGATCCTGTTCTTCGGCACCGGCGCCTCCGCGGGCATCGTCGCGACCCTGATCTTCGCGCTCGCCCCCGGCGTCCGCATGACCGAGCTGGGCATCCGCCAGGTCGACAAGGAACTGGTCGAGGCAGCCGACGCGTTCGGCACCACCCCGCGCGACACACTCCTGCGTGTCCAGCTCCCGCTCGCGCTGCCCACCGTCATGGCCGGCGTGAACCAGGTCATCATGCTCGGCCTGTCCATGGCCGCGATCGCCGGCATGGTCGGCACCGGCGGCCTCGGCGGCGACGTCAACGAGGCCATCGGCCAGCTCAACGTCGGCCTCGGCTCCGAGGCCGGTGTCGCCATCGTGATCCTCGCGATCTACCTGGACCGCATGACCAGCGCCCTGGGCACCCAGGTCTCCCCGCTCGGCCGCCGCGCCGCCGCCAAGGCCCGCGCCTCCCAGGGCCTGAGGATCTGGTCCTACCGCCCCCGTCCGCAGGTCGCCGTGATCGGAGTCGTGATCCTCGCCCTCGTGGGCGGCGGCATGGGCATCTTCGGCGGCACCAACTCGACGTCCACCGCCGCCGACGGCGAGAACGTCGGCCAGGGCAAGAAGATCAGCATCGGCTACATCCCGTGGGACGAGGGCGTCGCCTCCACCTTCCTCTGGAAGGAGATCCTGGAGCAGCGCGGCTACGACGTCACCACGAAGCAGCTCGACGCGGGCCCCCTCTACACCTCCCTCGCCCAGGGCGACATCGACTTCGAGACGGACTCCTGGCTGCCGACCACGCACGAGCAGTACTGGAAGAAGTACGGCAAGCGACTCGACGACCTGGGCTCCTGGTACGGCCCGACCTCACTGGAGCTCAGCGTCCCCTCGTACATGAAGGGCATCGACTCCCTGGAGGACCTCAAGGGCAAGGCGAGCGAGTTCGGCGGCGAGATCACCGGCATCGAGTCCAGCGCCGGAATGATGAGCCTGCTCAAGACCAAGGTCCTCAAGGAGTACGGCCTCGACAAGGAGTACAAGGTCGTCGACAGCTCCACGCCCGCGATGCTGGCCGAGCTGAAGCGCGCGTACGCCAAGAAGGAGCCGGTCGTCGTCACGCTCTGGTCGCCGCACTGGGCGTACAGCGACTACGACCTGAAGAAGCTCAAGGATCCCAAGGGCGCCTGGGGTTCGGGCGACGGAGTGCACACGCTCTCCCGGAAGGGCTTCGCCCAGGACAACCCGGTCGTCGGCGAGTGGCTGAAGAACTTCAAGATGACCGAGCAGCAGCTCACCAGTCTCGAGTCGGAGATCAACAAGGCCGGCCAGGGCAAGCAGCAGGACGCCGTGCGCGCCTGGCTGAAGAAGAACCCCGGCGTCGTCGACAAGCTGGCCCCGGTGAAGAACGCCTCGGCCGCTGCCGAGACCAAGCGCCCGCTGGACGTCGCCTGGTTCCCCTGGGACGAGGACGTCGCCGTCACCTACCTGTGGAAGAACGTCCTGGCCCGGCGCGGCTACACGCTGAACCTCAAGCAGATGGACGTCGGCCCCGTCTACACGGGCCTCGCCTCCGGTGACCTCGACCTCAACTTCGACGCCTGGCTGCCGTACGCCCAGTCCAACTACTGGGACCAGCACAAGAACGACCTGAGAGACCTGGGCACCTGGTACCAGCCCACCTCCCTGGAGATCGCCGTGCCCTCCTATGTGAAGGACGTCAAGTCCCTCGCGGACCTCAAGGGCAAGGGCGACACCTTCGACGGGAAGATCATCGGCATCGAGCCGGGCACCGGCGAGATGAACCTGCTCAAGACGAAGGTCCTGCCCGGCTACGGCCTGGACAAGGAGTACGAGGTCGTCGACGGCTCCACGCCCGCGATGCTGGCCGAGCTGAAGCGCGCGTACGCCAAGAAGGAGCCGGTCGCCGTCGTCCTGTGGTCCCCGCACTGGGCGTACAGCGAGTACCAGCTGACCAAGCTCGCGGACGACAAGAAGCTGTTCGGCGAGGGCAACACGATCCGCACCATCTCCAGCAAGGACTTCCCGGAGCAGTACCCGCAGCTCACGAAGTGGATCAAGAACTTCACCATGAGCGAGGCCGAGCTCGGCAGCCTGGAGAGCGAGATCAAGGACCGCGGCCAGGGGCACGAGGAGGAAGCGGTCGCCGCCTGGCTGAAGGAGCACCCGGACATGGTCGACCGGATGACACCGCAGTAGCGGCTGCGCCGACAACCCCCGAGGGGTGGGCTTCGCCACGCGTCCTGACAGCGTGTGGTGAAGCCCACCCCTCGGGTCATGTCCGAGGACGGCCGCGACTTCGTACTCTCGACTTTCCTCCCCTCGCCGTCCCTGTGAGCGCCTCGTGATCCGTCCGTTCATGCCCGCCGCCCTGTTGCTGGCGGCCGCGCTGACGGTGCCCCCGCTGACGGTGGCGAGCGCGGAACCGGCGTCCACGGCGACCGCCCGTCTCGCCGGGCTGGCGGGCGACGTGGCCGGCGCGGACGGCTCGGTGTTCGACGCGCGGGACGACACGGGCCGCACCATGGACGCCGCGCAGATCGTCCAGGCGGCCGACGGCGGCTATCTCGCCGTGTACCACTCGACCCTCGCCGACGGCCGCTTCCACGCGGCGGTGGCCACCTCCGCGGATCTACGGCACTGGAGCCGCCGCCACGACTTCGGAGCGGGCAGCAGCCAGCCCTCACTGGCCGCCGACGGTACCGGCGGCTACGTCCTCGCCTACGAGAAGGATCCGGCCAACCACATAGTGCTGCGGGCATACCCCAGCCGCACCGCCCTCCTGACCGGTGCGGCCGACCGCGTGTTCGACGCACCGCGCGTCTTCTCCCACTGTGCCGAGGGCACCCCGGACATCACCTCGGTGCACGGCGACACGATCGAACTGACGGGGCACTACCGGGCGGACTGCGACACCGACCGCCAACTCCGCGCCCGGCTGACGGACTTCGCCTTCTGGCACGCATCCCCTGATCAGGGGCTCGACCGGGCGCTGCAGGCCTGGGGAACGCGCGGGAACATAGGGGACCGCTCACGCATTGAACTGAACGGGACCGATCTCGTGCTGATCGAGGGTCAGGGCCGGCGCGGCGACTTCGGGAGCTGGCGGACGTACGCCTACGACCCCGAGGCCGGCCGAGCCGACCGGCTCACGATCCGCACGCCGGGCGGCAGCCGCGCCTTCGCCAACCCGTCGGCGGCGCTGATCACCGACCCGGACGGCCGTCCGGCCCTGCTGGTCAGCCTGTTCGTCCCGACGGAGGAGTCGGCGCCCGACGAGGCCGGGGAGCTGATCTACTGGCGCGAATTGTGAGGTCGTACTACACGCAATGTGACGTCGATGTGACGGGCGCATGAAACGGTTTGCCGAACATGCGTAGGGTGCAGACAACTCATCAGAAGGAGTGCGCCGAAGCGGTGGCATGAGGGCGTGTGACCGACGAGCGAAGGAGGGAGCCGGAGCGATGGGCGACCACAAAGAACAGCCTCTCCGGGTGGGTGCGGCCGTGCGGCGGCGGCGCCGGGCGCTGCAGCTGACCCTCGCCGTCGTGGCCGAGCGCAGCGGCCTTTCGGTGCCCTTTCTGAGCCAGATCGAGAACGAGCGGGCGCGCCCCAGCAGAAGCTCCCTGGAGAAGGTCGCCGACGCCCTGCGCACCACCGCCGTCGAACTCCTCGCCGCCGCCGACCCGGCGTGCAGCGTCGAGGTCGTTCGCGCGGAGGAGCGCGAAGGCGGGCTCGAACCCCGGGCGCGATCCCTGGTGCGGGGTCACCACCAGATGCACGCCTCGGAGTTCACCGGCGACCAGGACGCGGGCCGTGAATTCCAGCACCGCAACGACCAGTTGATGTACGTCGCCGACGGCGCGGTGGAGATCGAGGCCGAGGGCCGGGCGTACCGGCTGGGCCGCGGCGACACCCTGTACCTCACGGGCGGAGTCCGCCACCGCTGGCGGGCGACCGTGCCGGACACCCGGGTGGTCGTGGTCGCGGTGGCGGAACACATCGAGACGGTCCAGGACCGCTCGCGTTAGACGGTCAGCGGGCGGCACCTGACGTGGCACGGACCGCCGCCGACGGAATCACCACACGCACTGGGCGCGGCCCCGCGAGCAGCTCGCCGCTGACCAGGCCGCGGACTGTGTGCGAGGCGGCGGTGCCCCAGGCGGCGACGAGGACGACGTACAGCCCGACCGCGAGCCAGTCGAAGGCGAGCAGTCCGGTGTGCCGGGCGAGCCCCTCGGCGCCGGTGACGCAGGTGCCGACGGGGAAGGTGAACGCCCACCAGGTCATCGCGAAGCCCATGCCCCGCCGTCGGGCGCGGACGACGTGCGCGGTGGCGAGGACGAGCCACAGCAGCGCGAAGCCCATCACGGGGACGCCGTACAGGACGGCTAGGACACCGAAGCCCTCGCTGTAGGGGGCGGCGACGACGCCGGGCGCCACGTCCGCGAAGTTGCCGGCGGCGGTCGTGGACTGCCCGAGCGGGCCCAGGACCAGGAACAGGGTCGGCGTGAGGGCGAGCGGCAGCGGCCCGCCGGTGATCAGCCGCCCGAAGATCAGCGGCAGCATGAGGAGAGTGGCGAGGAGACTCAGCCCGAACATCGCGAAGCAGGCGAGCAGGAGGGTCTCCTGGGCCTGACCGGCCGGCAGGTGCGGCACAAGGGCGGGCCCGAGCGCGGCGGACACCATCGGGGCGACGACGGGCAGCAGCCACACGGGCGTCGCCTGCCCCGGTTCGACACGATGGCGTACGGCCATGAGGTACGGGACGACGACGGCCGCCGCGAGTCCGACGACCGTACCGGCGCTGAACAGCACGGCGTCGAGAGCGACGGCCGCGGTGACGCCGATCCAGTCCCGTCCGACGGCGAGGGCGCCGCCGCCGACGGCCAGCAGGGCCATGGAGAGACAGCCGTAGAACGGGGCCATCGCCGGGTCGAGGAGGTGGGCGCGGGCCTGGTCGCGGTGGTGGGTCCAGTGCAGGGCCCGGGCGCAGAGGAGGGCGATCAGCAGGGTGAGGGCGAGGGCCCAGACGGCCGTGCAGAGGGTGCGCAGGCCGGGGACGTGCACGGGCAGCGAGGCGCCCGCCGTGGCGAGGATGGCGGTGCCCATGACGGTGGCGTACCAGTTGGGTCCGAGGTGACGGACTGCGGCGGTGACCATGCCACCACGGTGCCGGGGTTGCGGGGCGGTCACCAGGGACCCTGTCTCTATGAGGGCATAAGCTGGATTTATGAGCAGCAGTGTGGATGGGCGGGGCGGAGAGGTGTCCGGGTTGGCGCACCGGGTGCCGGACCTGGGTGCGCTGGAGCTGCTCCTTGCGGTGGCGCGGCTGGGGAGTCTCGGTGCGGCGGCGCGGGAGGTCGGCGTCACCCAGCCCGCGGCCAGCAGCCGGATCCGTTCCATGGAACGGCAGTTGGGGGTGGCCCTGGTCGACCGTTCGCCGCGCGGTTCCCGGCTGACGGATGCCGGTGCGTTGGTCACGGACTGGGCGCGGCGGGTCGTCGAGGCGGCGGAGGCGTTCGACGCGGGAGCGCAAGCTTTGCGGGACCGGCGGGACTCGCGGCTGCGGGTCGCGGCCAGCATGACGATCGCGGAGTATCTGCTGCCGGGCTGGCTGCTGGCGCTGCGCGCCGCGCGGCCGGACACGGCGGTGTCGCTGCTCGCGGGGAACTCGGCGGCGGTGGCGGAGAGGCTCCTGTCGGGCGAGGCGGACCTGGGCTTCGTGGAGGGGCTGACGGTCCCGCCCGGCCTCGACTCCACGGTCATCGCCCACGACCGCCTGATCGTGGTGACGGCACCCGGCCATCCCTGGGCCCGACGGCGTCGGCCGCTGGCGGGGGAGGAGTTGGCGGTGACGCCGCTGATCCTTCGGGAGGAGGGGTCGGGTACTCGGCAGGTGTTGGATGCGGCGCTGGGCGGCCTTGCGCGCCCACTGATCGAACTGTCGTCGACTACGGCGGTGAAGGCGTCGGCGGTGAGTGGTGCGGGCCCGGCGGTCCTGAGTGAACTGGCGGTGGGGGAGGAGCTGTCGACGCGACGGTTGGTGAGCATTCCGTTGGAGGGGGTGCGGCTGGCCCGAGACCTGCGCGCGGTGTGGCCCACGGGGCATCGGCCTACCGGCCCGGCGCGGGAGTTGCTGGCGTTGACGCGGGGTTAGGGGCGGCGGGGGCGAGAAACCCTTGGTTCAGGACGCCGCTCGGACCAGTGCCCGAACCACCCGCAGATCCTCGCCCATCTCCGGATGCCACTGCACCCCCAACACCCAGTCCGCCGAGGGCAGTTCGACCGCCTCCACCGTCCCGTCCACCGCGTACGCCGACGCGACGAGCCCCGTGCCGAGCCGGTCCACCGCCTGGTGGTGGAAGGTCGGTACCGACGTCTCCTCCGGGACGGCGTCGGCGTACAGCGTGCCCGGCACCGGCTTCACCGGGTGGCGGCCGAAGACGCCCGGCACCTCGGCGTGGCCGTCGATGTGCTGGACGAGGGTGCCGCCGAGGGCGACGTTCAGGAGCTGCATGCCCCGGCAGATGCCCAGGACGGGGACGCTCGCGGTCAACGCGGCCTCGATCAGGGCGAGTTCCCAGGCGTCCCGGGCGAGGGCGGGCGGGCCGGTGCGGGGGCCGCGCTCGGCGCCGTAGCGGACCGGCTCCACGTCCGGGCCACCCGCGATCACCAGACCGTCGAGCCGCGCCACGGCCGCGGCGGCGTGCTCGGGCTCGTCCGGCGGGAGCATCGCGGCAAGGCCGCCCGCGCGCTGCACGAGCCGCGGATACCCGGCCGGCAGCAGCGCCGCCTCCAGCGCCCACTTGCCCCAGCGCGCACCGGCCTCCAGATACGTACTGATGCCGATCAGCGGTCTGCCCACCATGCGTCCTCCAGCTTCCCGCCTACGGCAATGGATTGGCTCCACACCTTTGCCGAGCATGCCTCAGAACCACAAGACCCCTCAAGCCCCCCTCAACCGCCCCTCACGCCAAGAACCCCCGCAACAGCGCCGCCGTCCCCGAGCAGTGCTCCCGCATCATCTCCCGGGCCCCGTCCGCGTCCCCGTCGAGCACCGCGTCGACGATCGCGATGTGCTGGCGCTGCGAATGCTCCAGGTTGCGTACGAGGAGCGGGATGCAGTCCAGGAGGTCGTTCACCGTGGCCCGTACCGCCGCGTACTGCGCTGTCAGCGTCGGTGAGCCGCACAGCTCGGCCAGGGTGAGGTGGAGCAGGGTGTCCAGGCGGCGGTAGTCGGCCAGCGGGGCGTCGTGGGTGCGAGCCAGCGCCTCGCGCAGCCGCGCCCCCTGGTCCGCCGTGAGTCCGTGCGCGGCGCACAGGCCCGCCGCCCCCACCTCCAGCACCTCGCGAAACCGCAGTACGTCCTCGATGTCGACCTCGGCGATCCGCCGCCGCAGCTCGTCCTCGCCACCGGCGTCCGCCCGGGGCAGCACGAACGTTCCCCCGTAGCGGCCGCGCCGGGACTCGACCAGACCCTGGTCCTGGAGCACCTTCAGGACCTCGCGCAGCGTCACCCGGCTGATCCCGAGCCGCTCCGCCAGCTCCCGTTCCGCGGGCAGCCGCTCGCCGCCGGGCACCAGGCCCAGCCGTACGACCTGGAGGATCTGCTCCAGGGCCTCCTCGAAGCCGTTGCCCGCCCGCACCGGCCGCAGCACCGGCGTCAGCCGGTCCGCGGTCGTGTCGTCCGTGGCGTCGCCCGCGGCGCCGTCGGCATCCACCGCCATCTGGTCGCGCCCCCTTCCCAAGCAATGGTTCTCGGAAATACCTTAGGGCTCCCGGCTGACCGTAGAAGCCGAAGGAGGCTTTCCCGTGGCAGACCGCACACCCCCGCTGAGCGTCGAGGAACTGCACGCCCTCGTCGCCGGCGGTGAGATCGACACTGTCGTCCTGGCCTTCCCCGACATGCAAGGGCGGCTCCAGGGCAAGCGGTTCGCCGCCCGATTCTTCCTCGACGACGTCCTGGAACACGGCACCGAAGGCTGCAACTACCTCCTCGCCGTCGACACCGAGATGAACACCGTCGACGGGTACACCATGTCCTCCTGGGAACGGGGGTACGGCGACTTCGCCATGCACCCCGACCTCAGCACCCTCCGCCGCGTCCCCTGGAACGCCGGTACCGCCATGCTCGTCGCCGACCTCGCCTGGAACGACGGCTCCCCGGTCGTCGCCGCCCCCCGCCAGATCCTGCGCCGCCAGCTGGAGCGCCTCGCCGAGCTCGGGTACACGGCCAAGGTCGGCACCGAGCTGGAGTTCATCGTCTTCAAGGACACCTACGAGGCCGCCTGGGACGCCAACTACCGGGGGCTGACCCCGGCCAACCAGTACAACATCGACTACTCGGTGCTCGGCACCGGCCGCATCGAGCCGCTGCTGCGCCGCATCCGCAACGAGATGACCGCCGCCGGGCTGACCGTCGAGTCCGCCAAGGGCGAGTGCAACCCCGGGCAGCACGAGATCGCGTTCAAGTACGACGACGCCCTCGTCACCTGCGACCAGCACTCCGTCTACAAGACCGGCGCCAAGGAGATCGCCTCCCAGGAGGGCGTCTCGCTCACCTTCATGGCCAAGTACAACGAGCGCGAGGGCAACTCCTGCCACATCCATCTCTCGCTCGCCGACGCCGACGGCAGCAACGTCATGGCGGGCGGCGGCGAAGGCGGCATGTCCGACGTCATGCGGCACTTCCTCGCCGGGCAACTGGCCGCGCTGCGCGAGTTCTCGCTGTTGTACGCGCCCAACATCAACTCGTACAAGAGGTTCCAGCCGGGCTCCTTCGCCCCGACCGCCGTCGCCTGGGGGTACGACAACCGGACCTGCGCGCTGCGGATCGTCGGGCACGGGCGCTCCATGCGGTTCGAGAACCGGCTGCCCGGCGGCGACGTCAACCCGTATCTGGCGGTGGCCGGGCTCGTCGCCGCCGGGCTGTACGGCATCGAGCAGAAGCTGGAGCTGCCCGAGGCATGCGCGGGCAACGCGTACACCGCCGAGTACGAGCATGTGCCGACCACCCTGCGCGAGGCCGCCGAGCTCTGGGAGAACAGCCCGATCGCCAAGGCCGCCTTCGGCGACGAGGTGGTCGCCCACTACCGCAACATGGCGCGCGTCGAACTGGACGCCTTCGACGCCGCGGTGACCGACTGGGAGCTGCGTCGCTCCTTCGAACGCATGTGAGGTATCTCTTGTCGCAACCGTACGAACTGGACGTCCTCAACCCCGCGACGGAGGAGGTGATCGCCACTGTTCCGGGCGCCGT
The DNA here is from genome assembly GCF_058544905.1 of Streptomyces sp. JLBG701. Classification (NCBI taxonomy): domain Bacteria; kingdom Bacillati; phylum Actinomycetota; class Actinomycetes; order Kitasatosporales; family Streptomycetaceae; genus Streptomyces; species Streptomyces sp. JLBG701. The sequence continues at coordinate 2,301,437 of NZ_CM178588.1, read as the reverse complement.
CGAGCAGGACGTGAACGCCGCCGTCCATCGAGCCGCCCTGGCGCAGCGCGTGTGGGCGACCGTCGCGCCCGCCGACCGGGCCCGGCTGCTGCGCCGCTTCGCCGTCGTGGTCGACGAACACCTTGAGGAACTCGCTCAGTTGGAGGTGCGCGAGGCCGGCCACACCATCGGCAACGCCCGCTGGGAGGCCGGCAATGTCCGTGACCTCCTCGACTACGCCGCCGGTGGAGTGGAGCGGCTCGCGGGCCGGCAGATCCCCGTGCCCGGCGGCCTCGACGTCACCCTCCTCGAACCGCTGGGCGTCGTCGGAGTCATCGCGCCCTGGAACTTCCCCATGCCGATCGCGGCCTGGGGCACGGCCCCCGCGCTCGCGGCCGGCAATGCGGTCATCCTCAAACCGGCCGAGACGACCCCGCTGACGGCGCTGCGGCTCGCCGAACTCGCCCTGGAGGCCGGGCTCCCGGAACACCTCTTCCAGGTGCTGCCGGGGCGCGGCGACATCGCCGGGGACTCCCTCGTACGGCAGCCCGGCATCGCCAAGATCGTCTTCACCGGCTCCACGCGGATCGGGAAGCGCGTCATGGCGCTCTGCGCCGACCAGGTCAAGCCGGTCACCCTCGAACTCGGCGGCAAGAGCCCGAACATCGTCTTCGCGGACGCCGATCTCAAGGCCGCCGTGGATCCCTTCTCCTTCCTCGACAACTCCGGCCAGGACTGCTGCGCCCGCACCCGCATCCTGGTCCAGGAGTCCGTGTACGACGAGGTCCGCGAACTGCTCGCCGACGCGCTGGCCGCCGTCGTCGTGGGCGACCCGGCCGACGAGAAGACGCAGATGGGCCCGCTGATCTCCCGTCAGCAGCTGGATCGCGTACGGTCGTTCGTGCCGGACGACGCCCCCGCCCTGCGCGGCAGCGCCCCCGACGGGCCCGGCTTCTGGTTCGCGCCGACCGTTCTCACGGGGGAGCGGCACGACTCCGAGGCGGCCCGGGAGGAGATCTTCGGCCCGGTCGCCGTGCTCCTGCCCTTCACCGACGAACAGGACGCGATCCGCCTCGCCAACGACACCCCGTACGGCCTCTCCGGCTCCATCTGGACCCGGGACGTAGGCCGCGCCCTGCGCGTCTCCCAGGCCGTCCGCGCCGGGAACCTGTCCGTCAACTCCCACTCCAGTGTCCGCTACTGGACCCCCTTCGGCGGCTACAAGCAGTCCGGCGTCGGCCGCGAGCTCGGCCCGGACGCCCTCGCCGCCTTCACCGAAACCAAGAACGTCTTCATCAGCACGGAAGGCCCCGCACAGTGACCGAACAGATTGTGTGCCGCCGCCTGGTCGGCCGCACGGCCGTCATCACCGGAGCCGGCAGCGGCATCGGCCTCGCCACCGCGCGCCGGCTCGCCTCCGAGGGCGCCCACGTCGTCTGCGGCGACGTCGACGAGCAGCGCGGCAAGGCCGCCGCCGAGGAGGTCGGCGGGATTTTCGTCAAGGTCGACGTCACCGACCCCGAGCAGGTCGAGGCGCTGTTCAAGACGGCCTACGACACCTACGGCAGCGTCGACGTCGCCTTCAACAACGCCGGTATCTCCCCACCCGACGACGACTCCATCCTGGAGACCGGCCTGGAGGCATGGAAGCGCGTCCAGGAGGTCAACCTCACCTCCGTCTACCTGTGCTGCAAGGCCGCCATCCCCTACATGCGGCGCCAGGGCAAGGGCTCCATCATCAACACGGCGTCCTTCGTGGCGAGGATGGGTGCCGCCACGTCCCAGATCTCGTACACGGCCTCCAAGGGCGGCGTCCTCGCCATGTCCCGTGAACTGGGCGTGCAGTTCGCGCGGGAGGGCATCCGCGTCAACGCGCTCTGCCCCGGCCCGGTCAACACCCCGCTCCTCCAGGAGCTGTTCGCCAAGGACCCCGAGCGGGCCGCCCGCCGGCTCGTGCACATCCCGGTGGGCCGGTTCGCGGAGGCCGAGGAGATCGCCGCCGCCGTGGCCTTCCTGGCGAGCGACGACTCCTCGTTCGTGAACGCGAGCGACTTCCTGGTCGACGGCGGGATCTCGGGCGCGTACGTCACGCCGCTGTAGCCATCGACCAGTCGTCAACCGTCGGCTAGAGGAACGTGTGGCCTTCCCCGCGATACGTGGGGACGGTCGCCGTCACCGCGTCCCCCTCGATCAGATGCAGTACGTCGAACCGCTCGCACAGCTCACCGGCCTTGGCGTGCCGGAACCACACCCGGTCCCCGATGAGCAGGTCGTCGGCCGGTGAGCCGAGCAGCGGGGTCTGCACCTCGCCGGGTCCCTCCTGGGGGTCGTAGCGCAGCCCCTCCGGCAGATACGGCACCGGGAGCCGGTCGGGTCCGGGTGCGCCGGACGCCGGGTAGCCGCCGCCGAGCACCGTGACGACGCCGACACCGGGCCGGCGTACGACGGGCTGGGCGAAGAGAGCGGCCGGACGCCCGGTGAAGGACGTGTAGTTGTCGAACAGGCGCGGCACGTACAGCCCGGAGCCGGCCGCGATCTCGGTGACCGCGTCCTCGGCCGCCGTGTGCTGCACGCTGCCCGTGCCACCGCCGTTGACGAACTCCAGGTCGGGCGCGACAGCCCGGACCGCCCGCACCACCTCGGCGCGCCGCTCGGCGAGTTCACGGCGGGCGGTGGCCTGCATCAGCCGGATGGCGCGCGAGCGCACCGGCCGTCCGGCGACCGCGTCACCGACACCGGCGATGTGCCCCTCGTACGCCATGATCCCCACGAGCTTGAAACCCGGCCGCCCGGCCACCGTACGGGCCATGTCGGCGAGTTGGGCGGGCGAGCGCAGCGGCGAGCGAAGGGCACCGATCCGCACTCGCCCGCCGAACATCTGCAGCGAGGTGTCGAGCTCAAGGCAGACCCGGACGACCTCGCGCCCGCCACCCCGCGCGTCGTCGATGAGTTTGAGCTGCGCCGGGTCGTCGATCATCACGGTCACGGCGGCGGCGAGCTTGGGGTCGCCGGCCAGTTCGGCGAAGGCGGTGCGGTCGGCCGAGGGGTAGGCGAGGAGGACGTCGTCGAATCCGGAGCGCGCCAGCCACAGGGACTCGGCGAGGGTGAAGGACATGATGCCCGCGAAGCCGTCCTTCGCGAGGACGCGTTCGAGGAGGGTTCGGCAGCGGACGGACTTGCTGGCGACGCGGACCGGCTTGCCCCCGGCCCGGCGGACGAGATCGTCCGCGTTGGCGTCGAAGGCGTCCAGGTCCACTATCGCGAGAGGGGCGTCGAGATGAGCGGTGGCCCGGTCGTAACGGGCCCGGTCGGCGGCGCGCGCAGTCATGAACGAAGCCTGCCAGACAGGATTACCGCAGGGTAGGGGGACGTTCCGGGCAGATGCCCCGGCGTCGCGGACTGGTTCCCGTTCGAGTGGGGGCAAGCCGTAGAGTGACGCGCACGCACGGCGTGACGACCACGCCCGGACTTTCGTGCCGGGGATGGCCGTCCACCTGTGCGGGTATGCGTGCCCGGACGGCGACTTCGCACCGGGCGTCGGCACAGAACGGCGGCCCGCGCCCGAGCGAGCGGCCGGGCACGAGTGAACGGGGGGTGCATGAGCACGGAAGCGCGGCGCTCCTCCGTCCCACCGCGCCCCACGACACCCCCACGCCCGACGGAGCCCCCGACACCCACCAACGGGTCCGGCCCGGACCGGGACGATGCCTCTGCAGCAGGACCGGCGGACGGATCCTCGACGCGTCATCCGGTGGGCCCGGGACCGCTGCCTCCGGAGGTACCCCCGAGGCCGAACGGGCAGCCGGGCGCACACACTCCGGCCAGGCCCATGGGCACCCCGGCAGCGCCGCCCGCGCCCGTGACGGCCAACGGCACTCCCTCGCGCCCCGAAGCGGCGTCGTTCGTCGTGGGCCCTGACGGGACCTCGACCGTGCGGGAGAGCGGCGCGGACGACCCTCGGCCCGCCCCTGGTTCGGCCCCCGCCCATCCCCGTATCCCGCGCCTCCGTGCGTACCCCGCTCGCGACGCCGAGCGCCTGGTCCCGCCTCCGCCCCCGCCCTCGGCCCGTTTCCCCGACGCGCCGCCGTCGGCCGGTCGTGATGAGGACCGGCGTGAGAACGAGGGACCGGCCGGGTCCGGCGGCCTTCCGCCTCGGCCGAGCCGTCGGCCCACGGCACCGACCGGCCGCACCGCGCCCGCCGAGAACGCGTCGGAGTCGACGACCCAGCTGCGACCGACCCCCGCACACCAGCCGACCGGTCGAACCGCGCCCCCGGAGAACTCCTCGGAGTCCACGACCCGGCTCCGGCCGATTCCCGCGCACCAGCCGACCGGCCGACCGCGCCCCACGACCACGCCCCCCAGTCCGACCGCCCGGCCGACGTCGCCCCCCGCGTACGGCGCACACGTGCCGCAGTCCCCCGCCGCCCCTCCCACTACCGCGGTCTCTCCCGACCCGGCCCTCGCCTGGAGCGCCTCGACGGCGCCGGGCGGGACCCCGGGTGGCGGTCGACCCATCGTGTCCTTCGGGCAGCCCGAGGGGTTCGACGGCGAGGTGCGGCGGCGTGTGCTGGGCATGCGGGTGCGGTCCAGGACCGCCGCGGCGGCCGCGTGTGTCGTGCTCGGGCTGGGACTCATCGGCGGTGCCGTGACCGGGAGTTGGCTTACGGGGGACTCGGGCGAAGGCGGGTCGGGGGGCACCTTCTCCGCGGCCGCGAGCCTGTGGCACGGCGTTCCCGTCGATCAGCTCTTCCCGCCCACCCTGGACGGCCAGGGCGCCGGGCCCGGTGGCTCGGACCGGACCTGGACCCGGATCGCCGTCGCCCCGGACAGCGGCTGCAAGGGCGCCTTCGACCCACTGCTGAGCAAGGCCCTCGCGCCGGTCGGCTGCGGGCGTCTCCTGCGCGCCACCTACACCGACGCGACCGAGAGCTTCGTCACCACCGTCGGCCTGCTCTTCACCAAGGCCGACGCCGCCGCCATGCGCTCCCTGGCCACCCGCTTCAAGAACGAGGGCCTCGACCGCCGCACCGACCTGATGCCCCGCCCGTTCGCCGCGAACGACACCGTCGCCGCCGACTTCGGCGACAAGCAGCGGGCCACCTGGACCCTCTCCGTACTCACCGACGCCCCCGTCGTCGTCTACGCCGTCTCCGGCTGGACCGACGGCCGCACCGTCGACACCCCGGAGCCCGCCGCGCAGGCCATGACCTCCGGCGCCACCACAGCCCCCGCCCAGGCGGGCCTCGGCAACGAGGCCCAGGGCGTCGCCGACCGCGTCGAACGCGGCCTGCGCAAGACCGTCAAGTCGGCCACGGAGAAGCCGTCATGAGCCGCGGAACGAACATGATGACCCGCAGGGCCGGCCTCCTCGGCGTCCTCCTCGCCGCCTCCCTCGCCCTCGTCCCGCCCACCGCCGCGCACGCCGACGAGATACGCGCCCAGCAGTGGGCCCTGGACGCCATGCACACCCAGGAGGCCTGGCAGACCACCAAGGGCAAGGGCATCACCGTCGCCGTCCTCGACACGGGCGTCGAGGCCGACCACCCCGACCTCGAAGGCAACGTCCTCACCGGCAAGGACATGATCGGCTTCGGCGCCAGCCAGGGCGACGAGACCTGGGCCCGGCACGGCACCGCCATGGCCGGCATCATCGCGGCCCACGGACACGGCGCGGGCAACGCCGACGGCGTCATGGGCATCGCCCCCGAGGCCAAGATCCTCCCCGTCCGCGTGATCCTCGAAGACGGCGACTCCGCCCGCGGCAAGGCCCGCACCAGCCGCGGCAACGCCCTCGCCGAAGGCATCCGCTGGGCCGCCGACCACGGCGCCGACGTCATCAACCTCTCCCTCGGCGACGACTCCAAGTCCGCGCACCCCGAACCCGCCGAGGACGAAGCCGTCCAGTACGCGCTGAAGAAGGGCGCCGTCGTCGTCGCCTCGGCCGGCAACGGCGGTGAGAAGGGCGACCACATCTCCTACCCGGCCGCCTACCCGGGCGTGATCGCCGCGACCGCCGTCGACAAGTACGGCACCCGAGCCGCCTTCTCCACCCGCCGCTGGTACGCCACGGTCAGCGCCCCCGGCGTCAACGTCGTCATCGCCGAACCGGACCACCGGTACTACGAGGGCTGGGGCACGAGCGCGGCCTCCGCCTTCGTCTCCGGCGCCGTCGCCCTGATCAAGGCCGCACACCCGGGCCTGACCCCGGCCCAGATCAAGAAGCTCCTGGAGGACACGGCCCGCGACGCCCCCGCCGGCGGCCGGGACGACTCCCGAGGCTTTGGTTTCGTCGACCCGGCGGCCGCCATCAAGGCCGCCGCCCGCATCAAGCCGGAGAGCCTCAAGGCGGCGGCGTACGACGAGAAGTACTTCGGCTCCGGCCCCGACGCCGCCGAGAGCGAGGACGACACGATCGGCTGGGCGGGCCCTCTCGCGGGCGGCCTGGGCGCACTGCTGCTGATCATGGCGGTCGTCCTGTGGCGCGGCCGCCACGAACGGTATGACGAAGTCCAGGACCTCTAGTCCAGGACCTCTAGGAAACAGAAGCGGTCGTCGAATCCGAGGCGGCGGGGGAGGCCGACGCGTCCTCCCCGGTGAACACCGAGACCGCCGCTTCCGCCGCCGCCTCGACCAGCGAGATCCCCTTCGCCTGCGTCGTACTGCCGTTGGACAGCGTGGCCACCAGATAGTCGTGACCGTCGACGGTCACCCGCCCGATGCTGTTGATGTCCCACAGCCCGGTCGCGCTCCGCGGCAGCCAGCCGTTCTTCAGCGCCCACTCGGAGCCGTCGGCGGTGGCCGACACCCCCCAGTGCTGACCGGCGGCTATCTGCCCCATCAGCTGCCGCAGATACGTCTGCGAGGACTTGCTCAGCTCGGAGTCGTCCCCGAACACCTGCTGGAGCAGGGTGAGTTGGTCGGCGGCTGTCGTCTGGGTGAGACCCCACAGCATGTTGTCGCCGCCCTCGGTGTCCGTGAGCCCGAAACGCTCGTTCGCGGCGGCGAGCCCCTTCGCCTTGCCGATGGTGCGCCACAGCGCCGACGCGGCGGTGTTGTCGCTGTTCTCGATCATCGAGGTGGCGTACGTCTTCTCCGTCGACGTGAGCTGACGTCCCGCGTCCTGCGCCTGGAGCAGCAGCGTCGCCAGGATGTCGACCTTGACGATGCTCGCCGTGTCGAAGCTGCCCTCGCCGTACGAGGCGCTCTCGCCGGACTCCAGGTCGAGCACGGCCACCGAGACCTCCGCGCCCTTCTGCACGGTCACCGACTCCATGGCCTGGGCCAGCAACTCGTCGTAGTCCACCGCCGGCACCACAACGGGCTCCACCGATGCCTCCTTGCTCGCCGAGACCGAGGAAGAGGCCGAGGAAGAGGCCGACGGCGTCGTGGCCGAGGATACGGCGCTCGTCCCGTCGTGCGCCTGCGCCTTGACGTACACGGTCCCCGCGGCCGTACCGCCCACGACGGCGACGGTGGCGAGGGCCGTGTAGATCAGGGGGCGGCGCCGAACCGGGTGAGCGCGGAGGCTACGGCGGACTCTGGAAGACTCCATGCTCGCGATGGTCCGCGCGCCGACTGTGCGGGCCGTTAGACGCAAGTTAGATGTGTGTCAGGGAAATCTGAGAATCCGGTGAATCGCGTGTCCGCCAGGTTTCAGGGGCCGCACAGGCACAGCAGCTTCCCCCCGATAGGGTCGGTGACCGTGGCGAACAAGAACATTCCCGACTCAGGCTTCTCCGACGACGACGGCTCGGCCGACCCCCGGCTGAGCGCGGCGCTCACCGCCTGGGCCGAGGACCGCACCGCCGTGGGCCCCGTCCTGGCGGCCCTGAAGGGCGCCCGGCTGCTCGTCCCCGTCGTGGCCGTGCTCGGCGAGGTCGAGGAGGACAGCGAGGAGGGGGGCGAAGCTCCTTGGAAGGGTGGTGGTGGGAGACGGGAGGGCGGGCTGCGCCGCGAGAAGACCAGCGACATGGCCGTACCGACCCTGAAGGCCGGCGCCCGCACCGCGCTCCCGGCCTTCACGTCCACCGACTCGCTGGCCCGCTGGGACCCGGCGGCCCGCCCCGTGGCCGTACCTCTGCACCAGGCCCTGCAGGCCGCCGTGCACGAGAAGGCGGACACGATCGTGCTCGACATGGCAGGGCCGGTGCCCTACGAGCTGACGGGGTCCGCGCTGCGCGCGCTCGCCGAGGGGCGTACGACGGCCGATCCGCTCGCCGATCCGGCGGTGGTCGAGGCGGTACGGGCCGCAGTGGCCGCCGAGCCCGCCGTGCTGCGGGCCCACCTCGGGCCCGGGCAGGCCGACGGCACCCTCGCCCTCGTACTGGACGCGTCCGCAGCCCCCGCCGAGGCCGCGCGCGCGGTCGCCGAGCGGCTCGCCGCCGACGAGACGCTGAGGGCCCGCCTGGTGCGCGGCCTCGACCTGGCGCTGCTGCCGGCCGGGGCGACACCGCCGGGCGAGCCCTTGTACGTACGTCCGTGAATCAGCCGTAGATCGGGCCCGTGTACTTCTCGCCCGGGCCCTGGCCCGGGTCGTCCGGGGCGAGCGACGCCTCGCGGAACGCCAGCTGGAGCGACTTCAGGCCGTCGCGCAGCGGCGCCGCGTGGAAGGAGCTGATCTCGGTCGCGCTGCCGTCCAGCAGACCGGCGAGGGCGTGGATCAGCTTGCGCGCCTCGTCCAGGTCCTTGTACTTGTCACCTTCGTCCGTCAGACCGAGCTTCACGGCGGCGGCGCTCATCAGGTTCACGGCGACCGTCACGATCACCTCGACCGCGGGGACCTCCGCGATGTCGCGGGTCATGGCGTCGAAGTCGGCGTTCTGGGGGGTCTCACTCATGCGGGACACGATAGGTCCCGGGCGGAGCACGACCCCATTTGGCCTCGGTTAGCCGTTACACGCCCAAGCTGCTAGCCTTGTGTAACGACCGGCTGGACACCACCATGTCCGGCCCACAAGTGGAGGCTCCGATCTCCCACCTGACCGTCCCCCGGGACGGCGGGTCACCCCGGTCAGGCGGCCACCATCGTTCCGTACGGACGATGGAGTCGCCCGAAAGTGCGCCCCGCGGTCACCGCGGCGGTGCTCCGGTAGTGCTTTGGAGCTCCGTCTGTGACCGGTCGGGGCATTTTTTGTGCGCCGGACCGGTTAGGTCTAACGAAAAGAGACGTTACGCGGCTGTCCGCCAGACCGTCGCGTGGTGCTACCGAGGAGGATCCATCAGCACCGAGCCCCGCATCAACGACCGGATTCGCGTTCCCGAAGTGCGACTTGTCGGTCCCAGCGGCGAGCAGGTCGGGATTGTCCCGCTTGCCAAGGCCCTTGAGCTTGCTCAGGAGTACGACCTCGACCTGGTCGAGGTGGCGGCGAGCGCTCGCCCGCCCGTGTGCAAGCTCATGGACTACGGGAAGTTCAAGTACGAGTCGGCCATGAAGGCCCGTGAGGCGCGCAAGAACCAGGCGCACACGGTCATCAAGGAGATGAAGCTCCGGCCGAAGATCGACCCGCACGACTATGACACCAAGAAGGGTCACGTCGTCCGGTTCCTCAAGCAGGGTGACAAGGTCAAGATCACGATCATGTTCCGTGGTCGCGAGCAGTCCCGGCCCGAGCTGGGCTACCGACTGCTGCAGCGTCTCGCGGAGGATGTCCAGGACCTCGGGTTCATCGAGTCGAACCCGAAGCAGGACGGCCGCAACATGATCATGGTCCTCGGTCCGCACAAGAAGAAGACCGAGGCGATGGCCGAGGCCCGCCAGGCCCAGGAAGCCCGCAAGGCAGAAGCGAAGGCCAACCCCGGCAAGTCGCAGAACGCCGCGGAGTCCGGGGCTGACGACATCGAGGTCAACGACGTCGAGGTCGCCGAGGCTCCGGCCGAGGCTTCCGCCGAGGCGTGATCCCGGGGGACGCGAGTCCCCAGGATGTAACCGATACAAGAGCGACGCTCCACCGTGCCCGGTTTCACGACCGGGCACCGGAGCGCCACCGACGAGGAGAGTACGGCGCTATGCCGAAGAACAAGTCGCACAGCGGTGCCAGCAAGCGCTTCAAGGTCACGGGCTCCGGCAAGGTGCTCCGCGAGCGCGCCGGCAAGCGCCACCTGCTCGAGCACAAGTCGTCCCGCGTGACGCGTCGCCTCACCGGCAACGCCGAGATGGCCCCGGGCGACGCCAAGAAGATCAAGAAGCTTCTCGGCAAGTGACGTACGCGGCGCTCGCGTCGAGCGCCGTACGTCTGGACCGGGACCCCATCGATTCCGGGCCGTGTGAGTCCAACCACGGCCCCGCTACAAGGAGTTAAAAAGTGGCACGCGTCAAGCGGGCAGTCAACGCCCACAAGAAGCGCCGGGCGATCCTCGAAGCAGCTTCCGGCTACCGCGGTCAGCGTTCGCGTCTGTACCGCAAGGCCAAGGAGCAGGTCACCCACTCGCTGGTCTACAACTACAACGACCGCAAGAAGCGCAAGGGCGACTTCCGTCGGCTGTGGATCCAGCGCATCAACGCTGCCGCCCGCGCCAACGGCATCACCTACAACCGCTTCATCCAGGGTCTGAACGCCGCGAACATCGAGGTGGACCGCAAGATCCTGGCCGAGCTGGCCGTCAACGACGCCGGTGCGTTCGCCGCGCTCGTCGAGGTCGCCCAGAAGGCGCTGCCGGCGGACGTGAACGCGCCCAAGGCGGCGTGACGCTGCGCTGGCTTGAGCCGTGACTTGAAGGACCCGCAGGTTTTGAGCCTGCGGGTCCTTTGTTGCTGACCCGGCCTCGGCGGTTGTTCGGGTGCGGGTCGTTCGTGGCTGGTCGCGCAGTTCCCCGCGCCCCTAGGGGGTTGCGGTTGTCCTGAGATTTGAAGGTGAAGCAGAGAATGTCCCCTCACGGTCCCGAACTCATCTCTCCCCGTTCCTCCCGCGTTGCTGCTGCTCGGCGGCTTGCTCGGCGGAATTTTCGGGGTAAGGAGCGGCTGTTTCTGGCCGAGGGGCCGCAGGCCGTGCGGGAGGCCGCGGGGCACAAGGACACGCTCGTCGAGCTGTTCGCCACCGTCGAGGCCGCGGAGCGGTACGCCGACATCGTCGGTGAGGCCCGTGACGCCGGTGCCCGGGTGCATCTCGCGGACGAGCAGGTCATCGCCGACATCTCCACGACCGTCACCCCGCAGGGGCTGGTCGGGGTGTGCCGGTTCCTCGACACCCCGTTCGAGGAGATCCTCCGGGCCCGGCCCAAGCTCGTCGCCGTTCTCGCGAACGTGCGCGACCCCGGCAACGCCGGCACCGTCCTGCGGTGCGCCGATGCCGCCGGTGCCGAGGCCGTCGTACTGACCGACGCGTCCGTCGATCTCTACAACCCCAAGGCCGTACGGGCCTCCGTCGGCTCCCTCTTTCATCTGCCCGTCGCCGTCGGCGTTCCCGTCGAGGACGCCGTCGCGGGGCTCAAGGAGGCCGGTGTGCGGATTCTCGCCGCCGACGGTGCCGGGGAGGACGACCTCGACGACGAGCTGGACCAGGGCACCATGGGCGGGCCCACCGCCTGGGTGTTCGGCAACGAGGCCTGGGGGCTCCCGGAGGAGACGCGCGCGCTGGCCGACGCCGTCGTACGGGTTCCCATCCACGGAAAGGCCGAGAGCCTGAACCTCGCCACCGCCGCCGCCGTATGTCTCTACGCCTCGGCCCGTGCACAGCGCGCCTCCGGAGGGTGCCGTTCCGTAACCGAGAGCTAGTAGGGTGACCAGCTCGGGGGCCACCTGCGCCGTCTTGAGAGGTGGGGTACGGGGATGAGTGTCGGCACGAGCAGCGCACCGGGAGCACGGGAGACGCGGCAGACCTCCGCGCCCCGGCACGGTGATCTCGCCGAGCTCGGCATCGATCCCGACGACCTGCCCGACGGGCTCGTGATCGCCGACGAGCACGGGCACGTGATCTGCTTCAACGCCGCCGCCGCCCGGATCACCGCCCTGTCCGCAGCCGACGCCCTCGGCCGGCGGCTGGAGAAGGCCCTGCCTTTAGAGGACCTGGAGGGGCGACGCTGGTGGCAGCTCACCGATCCGTACGGCGGTCTCGCCATCCGGGTCGGCCAGCCCGAGCGCAATCTGCTCCTCCCCGGCGGACGTGAGGTCCTCGTCTCCGCGCGCTACGTCCGCACGCAGCCCACCGGCCCCGTCCACCGCGTCGTCGTCTCCCTCCGCGACACCGAGGCACGCCGCCGCACCGAGCGCAGCCACGCCGAGCTGATCGCCACCGTCGCCCACGAACTGCGCTCCCCGCTCACCTCCGTCAAGGGCTTCACCGCGACCCTCCTCGCCAAATGGGAGCGGTTCACCGACGACCAGAAGCGGCTGATGCTGGAGACGGTCGACGCGGACGCCGACCGAGTGACCCGGCTCATCGCCGAACTCCTCGACATCTCCCGCATCGACTCCGGACGGCTCGAACTGCGCCGCCAGCCCGTCGACATAGGCGCGGCCGTCGGACGGCACATCCAGGCGTACGTGGCCGCCGGACTGCCCGCCGACCGATTCCTGCTGCGCATCCAGCACCCGCTGCCCGCCCTGTGGGCCGACCCCGACAAGGTCGACCAGGTCCTCAGCAACCTGCTGGAAAACGCCGTGCGCCACGGTGAGGGAACCGTCACCATAGACGTCACGCCCTCCGAGTCCCCGCGTGAGCGGGAGAACGCGGAGAACGCAGCCACGTCGGTCACGGTGAGCGACGAGGGCACCGGCATCCCGGAGGAGTCCATGAACCGCGTCTTCACCCGCTTCTGGCGGGGCAGCAAGCGCGGTGGCACCGGCCTCGGGCTGTACATCGTCAAGGGCATCGTCGAGGCCCACGGCGGCACCATCACGGTCGGCCGCGCCCCCGGCGGCGGCGCGGAGTTCCGATTTACGTTGCCCGTGGGCACCCCGGCCTATCTGGCCTGAGGCCCCACGGGCGCATTCGCATACGTCAGCCCCGTTAGACTCGGCCTTTGGCACCTTTGTGTCCCGAAGTCGGCCACGATCTGTCAACAGATCCGGGACGGGGACCTCCAGCCAGCCAACCGGAAGCACGGGAAGAGATGTCGGCACCGAATAAGTCGTACGACCCTGTAGAGGTCGAGGCCTTGAAACCGGAAGAGATCGAGCGCAAGCGGGACGAGGCGCTCGCCGCCTTCGCCGCCGCGGACTCCCTCGACGCACTCCAGGAGGCCAAGGTCGCGCACACCGGCGGCAGCTCCCCGCTGGCCCTCGCCAACCGCGAGATCGGCGCACTGCCCCCGCAGGCCAAGGCCGCCGCCGGCAAGCTGGTCGGACAGGCCCGCGGCGCCGTCAACAAGGCCCTCGCCACACGCCAGACCGAGCTGGAGGCCGAGCGCGACACCCGGGTGCTGGTCGAGGAGGCCGTGGACGTCACGCTGCCCTACGACCGTGTCCCGGCCGGCGCCCGGCACCCGCTGACCACGATGATGGAGCGGGTCGCGGACGTCTTCGTGTCCATGGGGTACGAGATCGCCGAGGGCCCCGAGGTCGAGGCGGAGTGGTTCAACTTCGACGCCCTGAACTTCACCCCGGACCACCCGGCCCGGCAGATGCAGGACACCTTCTTCGTCGAGGGCCCCGAGGGCGTCACCGGCGACGAGTCCGGTGTCGTCCTGCGCACCCACACCTCGCCCGTGCAGGCCCGCTCGCTGCTCGACCGGGAGCCGCCCGTCTACATCGTCTGCCCCGGCCGCGTGTACCGCACGGACGAGCTGGACGCCACGCACACCCCGGTCTTCCACCAGATCGAGCTGCTGGCCGTCGACGAGGGCCTGACCATGGCCGACCTGAAGGGCACGATGGATCACATGGTCCAGTCGCTCTTCGGCGCCGACATGAAGACCCGGCTGCGCCCCAACTACTTCCCCTTCACCGAGCCGTCCGCCGAGATGGACATGCTCTGCTACGTCTGCAAGGGCGAGTCCGTCGGCAATCCCGACCGCCCCTGCCGTACCTGCTCCTCCGAGGGCTGGATCGAGCTGGGCGGCTGCGGCATCGTCAACCCGCGCGTGCTGACCGCGTGCGGCGTCGACCCCGAGAAGTACAGCGGATTCGCCTTCGGGTTCGGCATCGAGCGGATGCTGATGTTCCGCCACAACGTAGAAGACATGCGAGACATGGTCGAGGGTGACGTCCGGTTCACCCGGCCGTTCGGGATGGAGATCTGATGCGGGTCCCGCTTTCTTGGCTGCGGGAGTACGTCGACCTGCCGGCGACGGAGACCGGGCGCGACGTCCAGGCCAAGCTCATTTCGGCAGGCCTCGAGGTCGAGAGCGTCGAGCAGCTCGGCGGCGACCTCAAGGGCCCCCTTGTCGTCGGCCAGGTGCTGACCATCGAGGAGCTGGAGGGCTTCAAGAAGCCCATCCGTTTCTGCACGGTCGACGTCGGCACCGCCAACGGCACCGGTGAGCCCCAGGAGATCGTCTGCGGCGCCCGCAACTTCGCCGTCGGCGACAAGGTCGTCGTGGTCCTCCCGGGCGCCGTGCTGCCCGGCAACTTCGCGATCGCCGCGCGCAAGACGTACGGCCACACCTCGCACGGCATGATCTGCTCCGGCGACGAGCTGGGCATGGGCGACGACGGCAGCGGCGGCATCATCGTCCTGCCGCCGGAGCACGAGGTCGGCACCGACGCGATCGAGCTGCTCCAGCTCGTCGACGAGGTCCTCGACATCGCCGTCACACCCGACCGCGGCTACTGCCTGTCGCTGCGCGGCATCGCCCGCGAGACCGCCACCGCCTACGGCCTGCCGCTGCGCGACCCGGCCCTGCTCGACGTGCCCGGTCCGAACGCGTACGGCTACCCGGTCCAGGTCTCCGACCCGCTCGGCTGCGACCGCTTCACCGCCCGCACGGTCACCGGGCTCGACCCGGACGCGCACTCCCCGATCTGGCTCAAGCGCCGCCTCCAGAAGGCCGGCATGCGCCCGATCTCGCTCGCCGTCGACATCACCAACTACGTGATGCTGGAGCTCGGCCAGCCCCTGCACGCCTACGACCGCTCCCGCGTCCAGGGTGCGATCGGCGTGCGCCGGGCCGAGCAGGGCGAGAAGCTCACCACCCTCGACGGCGTCACGCGCACGCTGGACGCCGAGGACCTGGTGATCACCGACGACCGCGGGCCGATCGGCCTCGCGGGTGTCATGGGTGGCGCCAACACCGAGATCGACGACACCGAGGGCACCACCACCGAGGTCGTCGTCGAGGCCGCCCATTTCGACCAGATCACGATCGCGCGCACGGCCCGCCGCCACAAGCTGGCGTCGGAGGCCTCCAAGCGCTTCGAGCGCGGCGTCGACCCGCTGGCCGCCTCCGCCGCCGCCCAGCGCACGGTCGACCTTCTGATCCTCCTCGCGGGCGGCACCGCCGACGCCGGCGTCACCGAGGTCATCGCGCCCTCCGCGCCGCACACCATCGCCATTCCGGCGGACCACCCCGACAAGGTGGCCGGTGTCGACTACGGCCGCGAGACCGTCGTACGCCGTCTCCAGGAGGTCGGCTGCGACGTCTACGGGCAGGACGAGCTGATCGTCACCGTCCCGTCCTGGCGGCCCGACCTCACCGACCCGAACGACCTGGCCGAAGAGGTCATCCGCCTGGAGGGCTACGAGAACCTGCCCTCCACGCTGCCCAAGCCCCCGGCGGGCCTCGGCCTCACCGAGCGGCAGCGGCTGCACCGCCGGGCCGGGCGCGCGCTGGCCGGTGCCGGGTATGTCGAGGCGCTGAACTACCCGTTCATCGGGGAGCAGATCTTCGACCAGTTCGGTCTGGCCGCCGACGACCCGAAGCGCAAGGTCGTCAAGCTGGCCAACCCGCTCTCCGACGAGGAGCCCGCGCTCCGCACGACGCTGCTGCCGGGCCTGCTCGGTGCCCTGCGGCGCAATGACGGTCGCGGCTCCCATGACCTGGCGCTCTTCGAGACCGGGCTGGTCTTCCACCCGCGCGAGGAGCTGAAGGTCGCCGGGCGCCTGCCCGTCGACCGGCGTCCCACCGACGAGGAGATCGCGTCCCTCACGGCCGCCCTCCCCGAGCAGCCTCGCCACGCCGCGGTCGTCCTCGCGGGCGCCCGCGAGGAAGCCGGCTGGTGGGGCAAGGGCCGCCCGGCCGACTGGGCCGACGCCATCGAGGCCGCGCGCGTCCTCGCCCGCGAGGCCGGCACCGAGCTCGTCGTCCGGGGCGGCCAGTACGGGCCGTGGCACCCGGGGCGCTGCGCCGAGCTGGTTGTGGTGATCGACGGTGGCGAGCGGGTCATCGGGTACGCCGGTGAGCTGCACCCCGGTGTACTGAAGCATCTGGGGCTGGCCGCGCGTACCTGTGCGATGGAATTGAACCTGGACGCGCTGGAGTCGGCGAGCGCCGGTGTGCCCAAGGGACCGCACATCTCCACGTTCCCTGTCGCCACGCAGGATGTCGCGCTGGTCGTCGACAAGTTCATTCCGCATGCGGATGTCGAGGCGGCGTTGCGTGACGGGGCCGGTGAACTGCTGGAGTCCATCCGGTTGTTCGACGTGTACGAGAACGCCGAGCAGCTTGGTGAGGGGCGGAAGTCGCTGGCTTATGCGTTGCGGTTCCGGGCGGGGGATCGGACGCTGACCGTTGATGAGGCGTCTGCGGCTCGGGATGCGGCGGTTGCGCTTGCGGGGTCGCGTACGGGGGCTGTTTTGCGCGGGTAGTCGTCGTGGGGGACTGCGTTGTTCGCCGGCTGCGGGTTCGTTGTGGCTGGTCGCGCAGTTCCCCGCGCCCCTTGTGGGGGGCCAGCCCCCCACACCCCCCATCGGACACCTCACTCATTTGGGTGACAACCCTGGGTGATCTGGTCCGGGGTCGCTCAGAGCGTGCTGTTGCGGCCGCTGCCTCCCCGGATCGACGGGCTGAATGTCGCCAACGCGCAGCTGTCCGCGGACACGGGCTCGCCGCGATCGGGACCGTCGCCGCCCTGCTCGGCAGCTTCCGCGCGGCCGTGCACGACGAGGCCCGGCTCGACGGTGTGCTGCTCCGGCTGGAGCGCGCGCGAGGAGCATCCCTCGGCCGGGGTGGACGTGGAGAGCCCGGTCGCCGAGGAGTTGGTCACCGTACTGCTGCCCCGCAGCCGACAAAGCACCTTTAGCGCAACGGCGATCAGTCGCTCGGCCCAGCCGGCGAAGCCGTCCGCCCCGCCACGGAGTGTCGGGCAGGCAGCTGGGCGGACGGCGCTAATCGGGCCACCGCACTGTACGAGGGGGAGCCGGCGGCCCGGCCGGCCTCTTGCGAGGCATTTCAGTCAACCGGCTGGAAACTCTCAGCGACAGTGCGCACACAGCCCGGAAACGAGTATTCCGTTCACACCCCGTGTGAACCCGTTCGCACTACTCTGACCGCACCGAGCCACCCGGGGGGCATATATGCAGCCCAATACTCTGCTGGACGCGATCCTGGACGAGGCCGGGATCTCGCACGCGGGACTTGCCGCACATGTGAACCAGGCAGGGCGGGCCCGGGGGCTCGCGCTGAGATACGAACACACCGCCGTCGCACGGTGGTTGAAGGGACAGCGGCCGCGCGGCCAGGTGCCCGACCTGATCTGCGAGGTGCTCGCCGGCCGGCTGCATCGTCCTGTCACCCTCGACGACATCGGCCTCGGCGTCCCCGGTGAGCCGTCCACCCCGCACGGCACCACGCTGTCCGGCTTCGTCGAGCGGGCCACCGCACTGTGGCGCTCCGACGAGCAGCAACGCCCGCACATACTCGGCGCCCCCGCCGTCACCGGAACGCCCGCCGTGATGCCCGTATGGGAGTGGGAGAACCCGCCCGAGGACGTCGATGTCTCCCGCGGCGGACGGCACCGCGTCAGCATGGCCGACATCGAGATGCTGCGCGCCGCCCGTGCCCACTACGAGCAGCTGTACCGCAAGGCCGGCGGAGTGGCGACCCGCGCCCGTATCGTCGGCTTCCTCAACGCCGAGACCGCGCCGCTCCTGCGGGGCAGCTACACCGACGCCACCGGCCGCCAACTCCACCGGGCCACCGGCGGGTTGGTGGCGATCGCCGGCATCTGCGCGTACGACTCCGACGCCCACGGGCTCGCCCAGCGCTACTTCCACCAGGCCCTCAGGCTCGCGAAGGCCAGCGGGGACAGGGGGCTTGGGGCCTACGTCATCGCCCTGCTGGTCAACCAGTCGCTGTTCATGCGGGAGTACCGCCAGGCCGTGGCCTTCGCCGAGGCCGCGCTGCGTGCCGCCGGCAAGCACATCACCCCGGCGCTCGCCTCCGACCTCTACGCGATGCAGGCCAAGGCGTACGCGCACCTGGGCGATGGTACGAGCGCCCTGTCGTGCATCCGGCGTGCCGAGGCCGCCGCCGAACGCATCCGGCGGGGGTACGAACCCGACGAGACCGGCTATGTCCAGCCGGGACTGGTCAACGTCCAGGTGGCGGAGGCGCTGCTCAGCCTCGGTGACCTGGTGGCGGCGGGCGAGCATGCCACGGCCGCCGTGGACAATCCGGCCCACGACCGCGGGCGGGTGCACCGACTCGGCATGCTCAGCCAGATCGAGCTGCGGAAGGGGGACGCCGACAAGGCGGTGGCCACCGCGGTGCTGATGGCCGAGCAGGCAAGGGGGATGGAGTCCCAGCGGCTCCGTGACAGACTCCGCGCGGTGCGCGAGCACCTGGTCCGCAGCGGCGGCGCGGGCACGGCCGAGGCCGCCGAACTGATCGACGGGGCGCTGCGCGTACCGCTGTAGAAATATCTGGATTTCCCGTCCACTGTGCGGAATGCGGCTCTTCCGCTGCGCCGCAGGCTGCCCGCTGTGCGCCTGCTGTCAGACCGCTCCTGCTGCGATATTGCCACTTACTCGGCGGAAGGTGGCAGAACCGTGCAGTGGACGAAACAGAACGAACAAACTGTGTATGAAAACCGCTGGTTCAGCGTCAATCTCGCAGATGTGGAGCTGCCGGACGGTCGGCACCTCGATCACTTTTTAATACGGCTGCGGCCCGTCGCCGTGGCCACGGTGGTGAACGAGGCCAACGAAGTCCTCCTCCTGTGGCGTCATCGCTTCATCACCGACAGCTGGGGATGGGAGCTCGCGGCCGGCGTCGTCGAGGACGGCGAGGACATCGCGGGCGCGGCCGCCAGGGAGCTGGAGGAAGAGACGGGATGGCGGCCGGGACCCCTGCGCCACCTCCTGAGCGTGGAGCCGTCCAACGGGCTCACCGACGCCCGGCACCACATCTACTGGGCCGACGAGGGAGAGTACGTGGGGCACCCCGTGGACGACTTCGAGTCGGACCGTCGGGAATGGGTCCCGCTCAAACTCGTCCCCGACATGGTCGCCCGCGGCGAGGTCCCGGCCGCCAACATGGCAGCCGCGCTACTCCTGTTGCACCACTTGAGGCTCGGGCAGGACGCTTTGCCCTGATCCCCCCCAGCCCCCCCCACCGCGTCCAAGTCCCTAGTGGCCCAGTGCCTGCCAGACGGCCACGATGAGCGCGCCCACCGCCGTGACGGCCGCCACGGCGGGAAGGGGCCAGCGGGCGTGTTCCAGCGCGACGATCCGTGAACTGAGGTCGTCGACTTCCTTGTCCGTCTCCTCGGTGCGATGGCTCAGCAGGGCGAGCCCTCCCTCGACGCGCGCGTAGGCGACATCGAGGCGACGGCGTAACTCTGCGAGTTCTCCATGGACCACGGGATGCTCGGGGTCGGCGGTCACTTGTCCGCTCCTTTCCGTAGTCGGAACATCCCTTGCATGCGCATGAAGAGTCAACTCGCCTGGTGGGCGGGTGGGGAGAGTGTGCGACAGGCATATGCGAGTCCGGGGCGCACACGGTGTGTGAATGCCGCGGGCCCGGCACTGCGGTGAGTGCCGGGCCCGTACACGCCAAAGTCTTACGTTACGTAATCAACCCTGGGTCGATCAGGCGTAGGTGTAGAAGCCCGAGCCGGACTTCCGGCCCAGCCGGCCCGCGTCGACCATGCGCTGGAGCAGTGGGGGAGCGGCGTAGAGCGGCTCCTTGTATTCGTCGTACATGCTCTGCGCCACCGAGGCCACCGTGTCCAGGCCGATCAGGTCGGACAGCTTCAGCGGGCCCATCGGGTGGGCGCAGCCGAGTTCCATGCCGTTGTCGATGTCCTCGCGGCTGGCCATGCCCGACTCGAACATCCGGATGGCGGAGAGGAGATACGGGATCAGCAGGGCGTTGACCACGAAGCCCGAGCGGTCCTGGGCGCGGATCGCGGTCTTGCCGAGGACCTTCTCGGCGAAGAGCTGCGCCCGGCCGAGCGTGCCCTCGGACGTGGTGAGCGCCGGGATCAGCTCGACGAGCTTCTGCACCGGGGCCGGATTGAAGAAGTGGATGCCGACGACCTGGTCCGGCCGCGAGGTGGCGACCGCCAGCTTGACCAGCGGGATCGAGGAGGTGTTGGAGGCCAGGATGGCGTCGGGCCGGGTCACGACCTGGTCCAGGACCTGGAAGATCTCGGTCTTCACCTGCTCGTTCTCGACGACGGCCTCGATCACCAGATCGCGGTCCGCGAACTCGCCGAGGTCGGTGGTGAAGCTGAGCCGCGCCTGCGTGTCCGCCAGCTCTTCCGCGGAGATCTTGCCCCGCTCGGCCGCCTTGGACAGGGAGTTGGACAGCCGGGTCCGGCCGAACTCCAGGGCCTCGCCGGTGGTCTCGGCGACCTTCACGTCCAGGCCGGCGCGGGCGCACACCTCGGCGATGCCCGCTCCCATCTGGCCGCAGCCCACCACTCCGACCCGTTCGATGTCGGTCACATCGTCCCTTTCGCTGGTCTACGGACACCGCAGGGTGTCTTGGTGAAGATGCCCTGCTCCGTTCGTGCACGTTACTGGAAAGTATCGATGATCGATCGGCGGGGTCGGGCATCCTGGGCGCGAACGATCCGCGGCCGGGCGGATCCGCCGTGTTTCGGGGTGTGCAGATGGGACGAGTGTCACGTCGGGCGTTCGCGATTGCGGCGCTGTCGACCCTTGCCGTGGCGGGAGACAGCGGGGGTGCCGTGGCCGCTCCGCGTCGCTCGCGCCACCCGTGTCCGGCGGTCGAGATGCGTGGCATGTGGCTGGCGACCGTGGGGAACCTCGACTGGCCCTCGACGGCGGGCCTGTCCGTGGCCCGGCAGCGCGCCGAGCTGATCGCCCACCTCGACAAGGCGGTCGCCCTCAACCTGAACACCGTGATCTTCCAGGTACGGCCCACCGCCGACGCGCTGTGGCCCTCTCCGTACGAGCCCTGGTCGCAGTACCTCACCGGCACCCAGGGCAAGGCCCCGGGCTGGGACCCGCTCGGCACGGCCGTCGAGGAGGCCCACGCCCGCGGCCTGCAACTGCACGCCTGGTTCAACCCGTACCGCATCGCCAACCACGCCGACCCGACCAAGCTCGTCGCCTCGCACCCGGCCCGCCTACACCCGGACTGGGTGGTGCCGTATGCCGGAAAGCTGCTCTACAACCCGGGGTTGCCCGAGGTCCGCGCCTTCGTGCAGGACGCGATGCTGGACGCGGTGAAGAAGTACCCCGTGGACGCCGTGCACTTCGACGACTACTTCTACCCGTATCCCGTGGCCGGCCAGACCTTCGACGACACCGCGGCCTACGACAAGTACGGCGGGGCTTTCGCGACGAGGGCCGCCTGGCGGCGTGACAACGTCAACCGGCTAGTGCGCGAGATGGCCGTACGCATCAAGCAGATCCGGCCCACCACCCAGTTCGGGATCAGCCCCTTCGGGGTGTGGCGCAATGCGTCGACCGACTCGCGCGGTTCGGACACGCGGGCGACGCAGACGTACGACGACGTGTACGCGGACACCCGGAAGTGGGTGCGGGAGAGCTCGGTGGACTACATCTGTCCGCAGATCTACTGGAATATCGGCTTCACCGTCGCCGACTACGCCAAGGTGCTGCCCTGGTGGGCCGAGGTGGCACGGGGTACGAAGACGCGGCTGTACGTCGGTGAGGCGCTGTACAAGGCGGGTGACCCGGCGCAGCCCGCGGCCTGGCAGGACCCGGCCGAGTTGTCCCGGCACCTCACGCTCGCCAAGGACCACCCCGAGGCGCGGGGGCATGTCTTCTTCGCCGCCCGGGAGTTGGCGAAGGACGCGAACGGGGCGATGGCGCGGGTGGTCGCCGACCACTACCGGCGGCCGGCGATGCCACCGCGCTGAATCAGCGGGCTCATTGCGCTCAACGAGCTGGGTGAGCTCAGTGTGCGATGTCCCTGTGGCGGATTTCGGAATCGGGGCCGGGGGAGCAGATGGCCTCGTGCCCGTCCTCGAACCGGACGCGGTACGGGGGCGTGCCCTGCTGGCCCATCACTTCGACGATCTCGGCGACCTTGTCGTGTTGGCCGACCACCCTGCCGTGCTGGACAAGCTGGTCGCCCACGGTTGCGTGCATCTTTGGGGCCTCCTCACCAGGTGCGGGAGTAGCGTCCGTAGCCCTGAGTTTACGGCCCGGAGGGCTGGTTGCGAGTGGGCGGGACGGCCCGCTCAGCCCCGCGCCCGCTGGGTGACGGCGATGCAGACGAGCACGGCCGCGGCCGTCAGCGGAGCGGCAGCCGTCAGGTGCTCGCCCAGCAGCAGCACCGACCACACCAGTGTGAGCAGGGGCTGCGCCAACTGCAACTGGCTGGCCTTCGGGATGCCGATCGCCGCCATGCCCCGGTACCAGACGACCAGCCCGAGGAACTGCGAGCCGGCGGCGACCCACAGCAGTCCGGTCACGCTGTGGGCGGTGAGCTGGACCGGCTCCTGCGACAGGGCGAGCGCGGCGGCGGGCAGGGAGAGCGGGAGGCACAGCACCAGGGCCCAGCCGATGACCTGCCAGCCGGGCATGACCCGGGCCAGTCGGCCGCCCTCGGTGTAGCCGGCCGCGCACACCAGCAGGGCGGCGAAGAGATACACGTCGGCGGTGGTGAGGGCACCGCCGCTCTGCTGCACGGTGAAGGCCAGTACGGCGGCAGCGCCGGCGAGGGCCGCCGCCCAGAAGGTGCGCGAGGGCCGGGTGCCCATGCGCAGGGCCGAGCAGAGCGCGGTGGTCAGCGGGAGCAGGCCGACGACGACCGCGGCGTGCGAGGTGGTCGACGTCTGCAGGGCGAGCGTGGTCAGCAGCGGGAAGCCGACGACGACACCGGCGGCGACCACCGCGAGGCCGGCCCAGTGGCGACGGCTGGGGAGCGGCACGCGCAACGCCAGCAGACAGCCGCCCGCGATCAGCGCCGCGAGGACGCTGCGCACGGCGACCAGCGACCAGGGGCCGAAGCCCTCCAGGCCCCAGGCGGTGGCGGGGAACGTGAGGGAGAAGGCGGTCACGCCGAGCGCGGCCTGGAGGGTGCCGAAGGACGGGCTCTCGTGCGGAGGGGCGGTCGGGGTGGTGACCGCTATCCGGTTCGGCGTAGTAGCGCTACTCTGTGCTCTCATGCAAGAGAGTAGCAGTGTGGGTGATCTGGCGAGTCGGCTGCGGCGGGAGCTCGACCGCTACTCGCCGGGTGGAAAGCTCCCGTCGAGTCGGGCGCTCGTCGAACGGTTCCGGGTGAGCCCGGTGACCGTCTCGCGTGCCCTCGCTCAGTTGGCCGCCGAGGGGCTGGTGGTGACCCGGCCCGGCGCCGGGGCGTTCCGCGCCCAGCCGCGTACGGCCGCCGCACCCGCCGGGGACACCTCGTGGCAGGAGGTCGCCCTCAGCGCGGACGCCGCCGAACTGGTGCCGCGCACGGTCGACGCCTCCGGTGTCACCATCTCGCTGGCCGCCCCGCCGCCCGGCGTGATCGAGTTCAGCGGCGGCTATCTGCATTCCTCGCTGCAGCCCGAGCGGGCCATGGCGGCGGCGCTCGCGAGGGCAGGACGCCGCCCCGGAGCCTGGGGACGCCCGCCGATCGAGGGCCTCCCGGATCTACGGGAGTGGTTCGCCCGGAGCATCGGCGGGGCCGTGACCACCGCCGAGGTGCTGATCACGGCGGGCGGCCAGTCCGCCCTGACCACCGCCCTGCGCGCGCTGGCCCCGCCCGGCGCACCCGTCCTCGTCGAGTCGCCGACCTACCCCGGCATGCTCGCGATCGCCTGCGCGGCGGGCCTGCGCCCCGTGCCGGTACCGGTGGACGCGGACGGCGTACGCCCCGCGCTGCTCGCGGACGCGTTCCGGGCGAGCGGCGCCCGGGTGTTCGTATGCCAGCCGCTGTTCCAGAATCCGACCGGCGCGGTGCTCTCGGCGGAGCGCCGCCCGGAGGTGCTGGAGATCGCGCGGGCGGCCGGCGCCTTCGTGATCGAGGACGACTTCGTACGACGCCTGGTGCACGAGGACGCCGGTCCGTTGCCGCGTCCGCTGGCCGCCGACGACCCCGACGGAGTCGTCGTCCACGTCAGCTCACTGACCAAGGCGACCTCGCCCAGCTTCCGGGTGGGCGCGCTCGCCGCCCGCGGCCCGGTCCTGGAACGTCTGCGTGCCATCCAGGTCGTCGACACGTTCTTCGTCCCCCGGCCGCTCCAGGAGGCGGCCCTCGAACTCGTCGGCTCACCCGCCTGGCCACGTCATCTGCGGGTGGTGTCAACGGAGTTGAAGAACCGTCGGGACGCGATGACGACGGCACTGGCGAGCGGCCTGCCCGAACTCGCCCTCCCGCACATCCCGTTCGGCGGCTACCACCTGTGGCTCCGCCTCCCCGACGGCATCGACGAGTCGGCCTTGGTCTCGGGCGCCCTGCGCGCGGGCGTTGCCCTCATCCCCGGCCGCCCGTACTTCAGCGCCGAACCCCCCGCCGCCCACGTGCGGTTGAGCTTCGCGGCGGTCGCGGGGGCGGGGGAGATCGCGGAGGGGGTACGGAGGCTGCGTACGGCCTGTGACGAGGTGCTCCGGTAGCCGGCCGGCCCGCAAAAACGGTTCGACAAGGCGAGCGTCGAGCTGTGAACCTCCCGCCATGAGTGACGAACAGCGCCTGCCCGACGGCTACGAGCTCTCCACCGACCCCGGCCGTGTCGACGTCGACCGCGTCCACCGCTGGCTGTCGACCGACGCGTACTGGGCGATCGACCGGCCGCGCGAGAAGTTCGAGCGGGTGCTGGCGAAGTCGCTCAGCTTCGGCGTGTACGACACGACCTCGGGGGAGCAGGTGGCGTACGCGCGGGTGGTCACCGACGAGGGGCTGTTCGCGTGGCTGTGTGACGTCTACGTCGACCGGTCGGTGCGCGGCAAGGGAGTCGGCACGGCGTTGGTGCGCGGGGTGCACGACCACCTCGCCCCCTTGGGGGTGCGGCGCGTCCTGCTCGCCACGGCGGACGCGCACGGCGTCTACGAGAAGATCGGCTTCAAGCCGCTGGAGCGGCCCGACCGGTGGATGCTGCTCCAGCTCCCTGGATAACTCATAGACAACACCCCTTGACCTGCGCACTTTGCACACCTCACGATCACCGCATGCAATTTCGGGTCACATTCGTCGCCGCCGCGCGCAGCTCCCCGCTGCTCGCGGAGCGCTTCGGGGACGACCGGCCGCTGGATCAGGCGGGCTGGGACGAGGTACAGCGCGTCGCCCACGAGCTGGTGCCGCTCGCGGCGGCAGAGCTGCGCTACTGCTCGCCCACGCCGCGCAGCCGCGCCACCGGGGACGCGCTCGGCTATGCCCCGCTCGTGCAGCTCGCCCTGCGGGACTGCGACATGGGCCGCTGGCAGGGGCTGACCCTCGGCGAGGCGATGGCCCGGGAACCGGAGGCGGTGGACGCCTGGCTCGCCGACCCGAGGGCCACGCCGTACGGCGGTGAGTCGCTGCTCGGCTTCATCTCCCGGGTCGGGGGCTGGCTCGACACCCGACCCTTCGAGGACGGCGGCAGGATCGTCGCCGTGGCCGAGCCCTCGGTGATCCGGGCCGCCCTGGTGTACACGCTGAAGGCGCCGCCCTCGACGTACTGGAACATCGACGTCAGGCCACTGTCGACGACCACCGTCACGGGCCGGGCGGGACGCTGGAACCTCCGCTTCGAGGGGGCGTCCGCTCAGTCCACGCGCGCGTAGTCCCGCGTGTAGTCCGTCGTCAGGACGAGGTCCTTGGCGGGGCCGCCCACCCGCCACACGGTCCGCCAGTGGTCCGCGTCGCGGACGGTGAACTCGCCGCGGTAGAGGTCGGCCGAGCAGGGGTGGTCGGCGACATGGTGCCCTGAGCTCAGGTCCAGGTCGTGGAAGGGGCGGCCGTCCGCGAACCGTACGTCGGCCGTGCCGCGCTCGGCGCCCGGCAGGAAGCGCAGCGTCCGCTCGGCGGGCCGGGGGACGCCCTGCCAGACGAAGGTGCCGGACTCGTGGTGCAACAGTCCGCCCTCCGGCAGGCGGCTGAAAACGGTGGTCCCGGTGAACCGCCCCGCGTCCCCGCTCGCCAGATCCCGCACGGACCGCTCCACGCGCCAACTCCCGGCCAGATACGTCAGTGCGTCCGACACTGGCCAGAACTCGCCCATACCGCCCAGCTCTCCGTCCCATCCGTTCCTGCGCGACCCATTGACGCTCCTGGGCCCCCTCCCTATCTTGCCGTTCGAAGTGCTGACCCATGTCTGATATTTCGAACAACTCAAGAGCCGCGGAGTATCCATGTCACGCACCACCCGCACCCGTCTGAGACTCGCCTTGGGGGCAAGCGCTTTCTTGCTGGCGACAGCCGTAATCCCCGCGCACGCCGAGGACGTCACCGACTACGCGATCACCGTCGACCCGGCCGCCAAGGGCGCCAGGATCGACGACACGATGTACGGCGTCTTCTTCGAGGACATCAACCGCGCCGCCGACGGCGGCCTGTACGCCGAGCTCGTGCAGAACCGTTCCTTCGAGTACGCCACCGCCGACAACAGGTCGTACACCCCGCTGACCTCGTGGACGGTCGGCGGCACGGCCCAGGTCGTGAACGACGACGGCCGCCTCAACGCCGGCAACCGCAACTACCTCTCCCTGGACGCCGGTTCGTCCGTCACGAACGCCGGCTACAACACCGGCATCGCCGTGGCGGAGGGCGAGAAGTACGACTTCTCGGTGTGGACCCGCGCCGACGCCGGCACCACCCTCACGGTCACCCTCCAGGACGCCGACGGCACGCTGGCGAGCGCCCGCCAGGTGGCCGTGCGGGGCGGCTGGGCCCAGTACAAGGCGACGTTCACGGCGACCCGCGCCAGTGCCGCAGGCCGTCTCACCGTCGGCGCCTCCGACGCGGCGGCGCTCGACATGGTGTCGCTGTTCCCGCGCGACACCTACAAGGACGAGCCGAACGGCCTGCGCAAGGACCTCGCCGAGAAGATCGCCGCCCTGAACCCGGGCTTCGTCCGCTTCCCCGGCGGCTGCCTCGTCAACACCGGGTCGATGCAGGACTACAGCGAGGCCTCGGGCTGGGAGCGGAAGCGCTCCTACCAGTGGAAGGACACGATCGGCCCGGTCGAGGAACGCGCCACCAACGCCAACTTCTGGGGCTACAACCAGAGTTACGGCCTCGGCTACTACGAGTACTTCCGCTTCGCCGAGGACATCGGCGCGATGGCGCTGCCCGTCGTACCGGCGCTGGTGACCGGCTGCGGCCAGAACAAGGCCGTGGACGACGACGCGCTGCTCAAGCGGCACATCCAGGACACCCTCGATCTGATCGAGTTCGCCAACGGCCCGGTCACGAGCGAGTGGGGCAAGAAGCGCGCTCAGATGGGCCACTCCAAGCCCTTCCACCTCACCCACATCGAGGTCGGCAACGAGGAGAACCTGCCCACCGAGTTCTTCGCCCGCTTCACGCAGTTCCGCGCCGCCATCGAGGCCGCGTACCCGTACATGACGGTGATCTCCAACTCCGGTCCTGACGACGCCGGTTCGACCTTCGACACGGCCTGGCAGCTCAACAGGGACGCGGACGTCGACATGGTCGACGAGCACTACTACAACAGCCCGCAGTGGTTCCTCCAGAACAACGACCGCTACGACTCCTACGACCGCAGCGGCCCGAAGGTCTTCCTCGGCGAGTACGCCTCCTGGGGCAACGCCTTCAAGAACGGCCTGGCGGAAGCGGCCTTCATGACCGGCCTGGAGCGCAACGCGGACGTCGTCGAACTGGCCTCCTACGCCCCGCTGTTCGCCAACGAGGACTATGTCCAGTGGAGCCCGGACCTGGTGTGGTTCAACAACCACGCCTCCTGGAACTCGGCCAACTACGAGGTCCAGAAGCTGTTCATGACCAACGTCGGCGACCGCGTCGTCCCCTCCACCGCGACGACCACGCCCTCGGTGACCGGCCCGATCTCCGGTGCCGTGGGCCTGTCGACCTGGGCGACGACGGCGGCGTACGACGATGTGAAGGTGACGAGCGCCGACGGGGCGACGCTGCTCAGCGACGACTTCAGCGGTGACGACTCCCAGTGGACCCATACGGGTGGCGGCAGTTGGAGCCTTCAGGACGGGCAGTACGTGCAGACCGACGTGGCCGCCGAGAACACCATGGTCTCGGCCGGCGACACCTCCTGGCACGACTACGACCTGTCGGTGAAGGCGACCAAGAAGTCCGGGAAGGAAGGCTTCCTCGTCGCCTTCGGCGTCAAGGACACCGGCAACTACTACTGGTGGAACCTGGGCGGCTGGAACAACACCACCAGCGCGGTCGAACAGGCCGTGGACGGCGGAAAGTCGACGCTGATCTCCAAGGCCGGGACGATCGAGACGGGCCGCACCTACGACATCGACGTCAAGGTGAGGGGCCGTCAGGTCACTCTCTACCTCGACGGCGAGGAGTGGGGCAGCTTCACCGACGACAAGCCGGCCGAGCCGTTCCGTCAGGTCGTCACCAAGGACAAGAAGACCGGTGACCTGATCGTCAAGGTGGTCAACGCCCAGTCGGCGGCGGCCCGTACGGCGATCGACCTCGGCGGCGCGAAGGTCGCGTCCAAGGCCCGGGTGACCACGCTGACGGCCGACCCGAACGCGACGAACACGGAGACCGAGACGCCGGTCGCTCCGGTGAAGTCCACGTTCGAGGGGGTCGCCGACGAGTTCACCTACACCTTCCCGGCGAACTCCATCACGTTCCTGAGGATCAAGCAGAGGTAGCCGGTTCCGATGTGGCCTGCTGTCCCAGCGGCAGCAGGCCACGCTCGGCGAAGACCTTCTTCGCGGCGAGGGTCGCGTTGAGTGCCTTCGGCATGCCGCAGTACACCGCCGAGTGCGTCAGGGCCTCGACGATCTCCTCGGGGGTGAGCCCTACGTTCAGGGCCGCGTTGACATGCACGTCGAGCTGCGCCTCGCAGCCGCCGAGCGCGGTGAGCATGCCCAGCGTCACCAACTGGCGGTCACGCGGGGCGAGTCCGGGCCGGTCGTAGATCTCCCCGAAGGCCCAGGCGACGACCTGGTGGCCGAGCTCGGGGTTGATGTCGGCGAGGGAATCGACGACGCGCTGCCCGGCCTCGCCGTCGACCCGCCTGAGGACGTCGAGACCGTGGGCGAAGCGTTCCTGGCGGGAGGTCCTGTTGTCAGTCATGTCGGTGACGCTACGAGTTGGAGTGCGCTCCAGGTCAAGGAGGCTTGGGGATCATCATGAACATCCTGATCGTGGGTGGCAGCGGATACCTGGGCCGCGAGCTGGCTCGGCAGGCATGGGCGGCCGGGCACGCCGTGACGGCGACCTTCGCGAGCCGTGCCGCCGACATCCCCGGGGCCCGCTGGCTGCCCATGGACCTGTGTCGCGGCGAGGAGATCGCGCCGGTGCTCAGGGAGGTTCGGCCGGACGTTGTGATCAATGCGGCGTATCGCAAGGCGGACTGGGCCGTCACGGCCGACGGGGCGATCTGGCTGGCGATGGCCGTCGCTCGGTATGGGTCCCGGCTGGTGCATGTGTCCAGCGACGCCGTCTTCTCCGGCGCCGACGTCCGTTACGACGAATCCGCCGCGCCGGATCCGATCACCCCGTACGGCGCTGCGAAGGCCGCGGCCGAAACGGCGATCCGTCTGTTCGCCCCGGCCGCCGTCATCGCTCGCACCTCGCTGATCATCGGCGACGGTGGCTCCGTGCACGAGGCATTCGTCCACGATCTGGCCGCGGGGCGACGGAGCGGTGTGCTGTTCACCGATGTCGTCCGGTGCCCCGTTCATGTCGCCGACCTCGCCCGGGCCGTTCTTGAGCTGGCCGCCTCCGATCACGCAGGCGTGTGCCACCTCGCGGGAGCGGATGCGGTCAGCCGTCATGAGCTCGGTGTGCTGATCGCCGACCGCGATGGAGTGGACGCCTCGACGCTGACCGCCGGCCGCCGTGGCGACATCGGCACCCCGGGGGCGCTGGACGTTCGCCTGGACAGCACACGGACGCAACGCGCGCTGCGTACGAATCTGCGGGGTGCCCGCGACTTCCTGCGTCGCTGACACTGATGCGCGTTGCATAAAAGTGCAGGGAAACGTATAGTCATGCCATCAGGAGGAGGGTTCCATGGTGGTACGTGCGGCAGTGGCCGGAGCGAGTGGGTATGCGGGTGGGGAGCTGCTGCGTCTGCTTCTGGTGCACCCCGAGGTCGAGATCGGCGCCCTGACCGGCAACTCCAACGCCGGGCAGCGGCTCGGCGCGCTGCAGCCGCATCTGCTGCCGTTGGCGGACCGCGTGCTTGAGGAGACCACCGCCGAGGTGCTCTCCGGTCATGATGTCGTCTTCCTCGCCCTCCCGCACGGGCAGTCCGCCGCCGTCGCCGAGCAGCTCGGCCCGGACGTCCTCGTCGTCGACATGGGCGCCGACTTCCGGCTGAAGGACGCCGGTGACTGGGAGAAGTTCTACGGCTCCCCGCACGCCGGGACCTGGCCCTACGGCCTCCCCGAACTGCCGGGTGCCCGCGCCGCGCTGGAGGGGTCCAAGCGCATCGCGGTGCCCGGTTGCTACCCCACGGCCGTCTCGCTGGCGCTCTTCCCGGCGTACGCGGCGGGCCTCGCCGAGAACGAGGCCGTGATCGTCGCCGCGTCCGGCACCTCCGGCGCGGGCAAGGCGGCCAAGCCGCATCTGCTGGGCAGCGAGGTCATGGGGTCGATGTCCCCGTACGGCGTCGGCGGCGGCCACCGGCACACGCCCGAGATCATCCAGAACCTCGGCGGGGTGGCAGGCGAGCCCGTCTCCGTCTCCTTCACACCGACCCTCGCCCCCATGCCCCGCGGCATCCTCGCCACCTGCACCGCGAAGGCGCGCGACGGCGTCACCGGCGAGTCCGTCCGCGCCGCCTACGAGAAGGCCTTCGCCGACGAGCCCTTCGTCCACCTGCTCCCCGAGGGGCAGTGGCCCGCCACCGCGTCCGTCTACGGTTCCAACGCCGTTCAGGTGCAGGTCGCGTACGACGAGGCAGCGGGCCGCATCATCGCGATCAGCGCCATCGACAACCTGACCAAGGGCACCGCCGGCGGTGCCGTCCAGAGCATGAACATCGCCCTCGGGCTCGACGAGGCCACCGGGCTTTCCACGATCGGAGTCGCACCGTGAGTGTCACGGCAGCAAAGGGATTCACGGCGGCCGGTATCGCCGCCGGGATCAAGGCGAACGGCAACCCGGACCTGGCCCTCGTGGTCAACAACGGGCCCCGCCTCGCCGCCGCGGGCGTCTTCACCTCCAACCGCGTCAAGGCCGCGCCGGTGCTCTGGTCCGAGCAGGTGCTGAAGGGCGGCCAGGTCTCCGCCGTCGTCCTCAACTCCGGTGGCGCCAACGCCTGTACGGGTCCGAAGGGCTTCCAGGACACGCACGCCACCGCCGAGAAGGTCGCCGACACGCTCGGGCTGAACGCCGCCGAGGTCGCCGTCGCCTCCACCGGCCTCATCGGCGTCCTGCTCCCGATGGACCCGCTGCTCAAGGGAGTTGAGACCGCGGCCGGTCAACTCTCCGAGCACGGCGGCGAGAAGGCCGCCATCGCCATCAAGACCACCGACACCGTCCACAAGACGTCCGTAGTCACCAAGGACGGCTGGACCGTAGGCGGCATGGCCAAGGGCGCCGGCATGCTCGCCCCCGGCCTCGCCACCATGCTTGTCGTCCTCACCACCGACGTGGACCTCCCGAGTGACGTACTGGACAAGGCACTTCGGGCCGCCACCCGTACGACCTTCGACCGCGTCGACTCCGACGGCTGCATGTCCACCAACGACACCGTGCTGCTCCTCGCCTCCGGTGCCTCTCAAGTCGCCCCGGACTACGCGGAGTTCGCCGAGGCCGTACGCGCCGTCTGCGACGACCTCGGGCAGCAGCTCATCCGGGACGCCGAGGGTGCCAGCAAGGACATCAAGATCGAGGTGATCAACGCCGCGACCGAGGACGACGCCGTCGAGGTGGGCCGCTCCATCGCCCGCAACAACCTCCTCAAGTGCGCGATCCACGGTGAAGACCCCAACTG
This sequence comes from Streptomyces sp. JLBG701, assembly GCF_058544905.1. NCBI lineage: Bacteria > Bacillati > Actinomycetota > Actinomycetes > Kitasatosporales > Streptomycetaceae > Streptomyces > Streptomyces sp. JLBG701. The sequence goes on along the minus strand of NZ_CM178588.1, from coordinate 2,269,111 downwards.
GGGGCGGGTGTTGTCCGCGATCGGTACAACGCAGGCGGCCTTCGAGCCCGACCGGCTCAACGTCGCCATCAACGGCGTCTGGGTGTGCAAGAACGGCGGCGTCGGCGAGGACCGCGAGAAGGTCGACATGCGCTACCGCGAGGTGCACATCGTCGCCGATCTCGCCGCCGGCTCCGAGACCGCCACCATCTGGACCAACGACCTCACCGCCGACTACGTCCACGAGAACAGCGCGTACTCCTCATGAGCAACACACCCGCGCGGAAGCACACCGCCCTGCCCAAGGCTCAGATCCTCATCGAGGCGCTGCCCTGGCTGACCCGGCACCAGGGCAAGACCGTCGTCATCAAGTTCGGCGGCAACGCCATGATCGACGAGGACCTGAAGGCCGCGTTCGCGCAGGACGTCGTGTTCCTGCACCATGCCGGCCTCAAGCCCGTCGTCGTGCACGGCGGCGGCCCGCAGATCAGCGCCGCCCTCGACCAGGCCGGCATCGTCAGCGAGTTCAAGGCGGGCCTCAGGGTCACCACCGAGGACGCGATGGACGTCGTACGCATGGTGCTGGCCGGACAGGTCCAGCGTGAACTGGTCGGACTGCTCAACCAACACGGCCCGCTCGCCGTGGGGTTGACGGGCGAGGACGCGCACACCATCACCGCAACCAAGCATCTGCCCGAGATCGACGGCGAGTTGGTCGACATCGGGCGGGTGGGCGAGATCACCGCGATCGACACGGGCGCGATCGAGGCACTGCTCGCCGACGGCCGCATCCCGGTCGTCTCGTCGATCGCCCGTAGCCAGGACGACCACCATGTCTACAACGTCAATGCTGATACGGCGGCTGCGGCACTCGCTGCGGCACTGGGCGCCGAAACCCTCATGGTCCTCACGGACGTCGAGGGCCTCTACGAGGACTGGCCGAACAGCGACGAGGTGATCAGCCGCCTCACCGCCGCCCAACTGGAGAAGCTGCTGCCGGAGTTGTCGTCCGGCATGGTGCCGAAGATGCAGGGCTGTCTGCACGCCGTACGCAACGGCGTCACCAACGCCCGCGTCATCGACGGCCGGGTCCAGCACTCGATCCTGCTGGAGATTTTCACGGACGAGGGCATCGGCACGATGGTCGTGCCCGACGAGGAAGAGGGGGACGGGGAATGACCGGCACCGCGACCAACGCAGAGCTCACCCAGCGGTGGCAGGGCGCGCTCATGAACAACTACGGCACCCCGCGGCTGCCCCTCGTCCGCGGCGCGGGCGCCAAGCTGTGGGACGCCGACGGCAAGGAATACGTCGATTTCGTCGGCGGTATCGCCGTGAACGCGCTCGGGCACGCACACCCCGCGATCGTCGAGGCCGTCAGCAGGCAGATCGCCTCCCTCGGTCATGTCTCCAACCTCTTCGTCGCCGAGCCGCCCGTCGCGCTCGCCGAACGGCTCCTCGAACTCTTCGGCCGCGACGGCAAGGTGTACTTCTGCAACTCCGGCGCCGAGGCCAACGAGGGCGCCTTCAAGATCGGCCGGCTGACCGGTCGGGGTCACATGGTCGCCACCCAGGGCGGCTTCCACGGCCGCACCATGGGCGCCCTCGCGCTGACCGGCCAGCCCGGAAAGCAGGAGCCGTTCCTGCCGCTCCCCGGTGACGTCACACATGTCCCGTACGGTGACGCCCAGGCGCTGGCCGCCGCGGTCACCGAGGACACGGCCCTCGTCATCATCGAGCCCATCCAGGGCGAGAACGGGGTCGTGGTCCCGCCCGCCGGCTATCTGAAGGCGGCCCGCGCGATCACCGCTGCGACCGGCAGTCTGCTCGTCCTCGACGAGGTGCAGACCGGAATCGGCCGTACCGGGCACTGGTTCGAGTACATGGCCCACGAGGGCGTCCTACCGGACGTCGTCACACTCGCGAAGGGCCTCGGCGGCGGGCTGCCGCTCGGCGCCACCGTTGCCTTCGGACGGGCCGCCGAACTGCTCCAGCCCGGGCACCACGGCACGACCTTCGGCGGCAACCCGATCGCCTGCGCTGCCGGACTCGCCGTTCTGGAGACCATCCAGGCCGAGGGACTCCTGGAGAACGTGAAGCGGCAGAGCGAGAAGCTGCGTGACGGAATCGAGTCACTGGGCCACCCGATGATCGGCCATGTCCGGGGCGCGGGCCTCCTGCTGGGTATCGTGCTCACCGAGCCTCTCGCGCCCCAGGCGCAGCAGGCGGCTCAGGACGCCGGTTTCCTGGTGAACGCGCCCGCCCCCGATGTCGTACGGCTGATGCCTCCGCTGAACCTCGGCGACGACGAGGTGGAGGCGTTGCTCCGGGCGCTGCCCGGCATCCTGGACGTGGCCAACGGGGACGGATCCGGAGAATGAGACGACGATGACCCAGGCGCAGGACCATGAGCAGTCGGCGGGGCCTGCCGTGCCGCAGACCCGCACCGCACGCCACCGGCGGATCGTGGACATTCTCAACCGGCAACCGGTGCGGTCGCAGAGCCAGTTGGCGAAGCTTCTCGCCGACGACGGGTTGACTGTCACGCAGGCGACGCTGTCCCGGGACCTCGATGAGTTGAACGCGGTGAAGATCCGGAACACCGACGGTGAGCTCATCTATGCGGTGCCCAGTGAGGGGGGCTTCCGTACGCCTCGGGCTCCGCTGGGGGAGTCGGCCAAGGAAGAGCGGATGCGGCGGCTGTCTGCCGAGTTGCTGATCTCCGCGGAGGCTTCGGCGAATCTTGTGGTCCTGCGGACCCCTCCGGGGGCTGCGCAGTTTTTGGCCTCGGCCATTGATCAGGCTGAGCTGCATGACATTTTGGGGACGATTGCGGGAGACGACACGTTGCTGTTGATCAGCCGGGCGCCTGATGGGGGTCAGGCTTTGGCGGATCACTTGTTGAGGTTGGCTCAGAACAACCATTGAGGGTTGAGTTTTGGGCGCGGGTGGTCTGTGGCTGGTCGCGCCCACGCGGCGGAGCCGCAAATCGATACAGCCCCGCGCCCCTAAAAGCACACCAGCTACCCGAGTCGCTGGGCCAAGCCCCCCGTACACCTCACCTCGTCGCCCGCCGTGATCAGCAGCGCCTCCACGTCCGGTAGCGACTCCAGCCAGCGCAAACCCTGCCTCGAACCCATTGCGAACGCTGCCGTTGCCCAGCAGTCCGCCCAGGTCAGGCTGGGGGCCACCACCGTTACAGCGACCAGGTCCGTGACCGCCGAGCGGCCGGTTCGGGGGTCGACTATGTGGGCGCCTCGTTCGGCTGTGCCGGAGGTGGCCACGGCCAGCTTGTCCGTGCCGGCCGCTGAGACCACGGCCGCCAGGCCGCCGGGGCGGAGTGGGTCCGCCACGCCCACGCGCCAGGGGCGGTGTGGGCCGGGGGTGCCGAAGAGTTGGACGTCTCCGCCGCCGTTGACGCTGACTCCGGTCACGCCGGGGGCCGCTGCCATGCGGCGGGCCGCTCGCTCCACCGACCAGCCTTTGACGATGCCGGTCGGGTCGAGGCGGCCCTCGTACGACGTGCTGAACCAGCCCTCGCTGGTCCGTGCCGCCTCCGCGCCCAGGTCGAGGACCTCGGCGACCTCGGCATCGCACTCCTCGACGCTCAACTCCCCACGGGCCAGCCGGGATATCTGGCTGTCGTCGCGGAACGTACTGAACACCTCGTCCACCCGGTGCAGTCCGGCGACGGCCTCGTCCAACGCCGCCCGGACCGCCTCGGGTTCCCCGCCGCGGACGTCGAAGGAGAAGACGGTCCCCATGACCTCCTCAACATGACGCACCGCGGCGGGAGCCTCCGCGGATTCGGTCACGGCCTCAGCCACCGGCCTGGTCCAGTGCCGACTGGAGCGACTCTTTGTAGCCCTCGCTGGTGTAGGTCGCGCCGGACACCGAGTCGATGTCCGCGCTTCCGGCCGCCACCGCTTCCTGGTTGAGCTTGGGGACGGCCAGCTCGGTCTTCTGGGTGCTCTGGCCGCCGCTGGGCGCCTGGACCGCCTCGGCCTTGGTGATCTTGCCGCCGCTGACGGTGATCCGGACCTGGACGGGGCCGTACTCGGTCTGCACGGTGCTGCCGGTGAGTGTGGCGGCCTCGGCGGCGGCGCCGGACTCCGACCCGGTCCCGGAGTCGCCGGCGTTCCCGGCGGAATCGGCACCCGCCTTGGCCTTGTCCAGTGCCGACTGGAGCGACTTCTTGTAGCCCGCACTCGTGTAGGTCGCGCCGGAGACCGTGTCGACGTCCGCGCTCTGCTTGGCGACCGCCGAGGCGTTGAGCTTCGGCACCGAGAGCTCGGTCTTCTGGTCGCTGGTCGCGCCCTCGGGCGCCTGGACCGCTTCCGACTTGGTGATCTTGCCGTCGGCGACGGTGATGCGGACCTGGACGTTCCCGTACTGCGTCTTGGCCGCGTCACCGGTGAAGGTGCCGGAGGCCAGCGCGCTGCCGGCGTCCTGGTTGCCGCCCGTGCCCGCGCTCGCGTTCGCCTTGTCGATCGCGGACTGCAGGGACTTTATGTAGCCCTCGCTGGTGTACGTCGCTCCGGAGACCGTGTCGATGTCCGGGCTCTGCTTGGCCACCACATCCGCGTTGAGCTTCGGGATGGCCAGCTCGGTCTTCTGGGTGCTGGTCCCGCCCTCGGGGGCCTGGACGGCCTCCGCCTTGGTGATCTTGTTGTTGACGACGGTGATGCGGACCTGGACGTTGCCGTACTGCGTCTTGACCGCGTCGCCGGTCATGGTCCCCGACACGACCGCCCCGGACCCGCCCTGGGCCGCCTCCTGCGCCGCCGCGCCCGAGCCGGACGCCTCCTGGGAGGAAGTGGCGTCCGAGGCCGGTTTCAGCGACAGCAGCAGCACGATCCCTGACACGGTCGCGGCGGTGGCGAGCACGACACGCCGAAGGGGGTGGCTCTTCCTCATCGCTCCTGAGCTCCTGATTCCCGTAGATCCAGATCCGAAGACGGTGGATTCCCGTCGCTCACATCTCGAACGACTCGTGATGGATACGGCGGGCGGGAACTCCCGCGCCGCGCAGTGCTTCGTAGACCGACTGCGCGAAGCCGGGCGGCCCGCACATGAAGACGTCGTGGTGGTCGATGTCCGGGAGCTTGCGGCGCAGGGAGTCCGCGGAGATGTCCGGGCGTTCGCCGTCCGGGCTGTTGACCGCGTACATGAGCCGGGCGCCGCGCTCGTCGGCGATGGTGGCCAGCTCGTCCCACAGGGCCAGGTCCTGGGTGCTGTTGGCCCGATAGAGGAGGGTGATGTCGCCGGACGCGCCGGGCAGCGTCTCGAACAGCGCCCGCATCGGGGTGATGCCGACGCCGCCGGCGACCAGCAGCACCTTGCCGCGGCTGCGCCGGGAGGCCGTCAGCGCGCCGTACGGTCCCTCGGCCCACACGCGCGTGCCCGGCGTCAGCTCACGCAGCCGGGTGCTGTGGTCGCCGATCGCCTTCACGGTGATCCGCAGCATGTCGGGGCGGGGCGCCGCCGACAGCGAGTACGGGTGCGAGCTGAACCGCATGCCCGGCGCCAGGAACCGCCAGCGGAAGAACTGCCCGGCCTCCGCGCCCATCCGGTGCAGCTTGCGCCCGCCGATCAGCACGGACACGATGCCGGGCGTCTCCTCGATCACGGCCTCGACCCGCATCCGGTGGCGCAGGTTGAGCCGGACCGGCGTGATGACGCGGTACCAGATCACCAGCGCGGTGACCGTCCCGTACAGCCCGTACCAGGCGGTCTTGGCGGTCGGCTCGACGACGAAGTCGTTGCCGGTGGTGAGCTGGTGCCAGAACGTCAGGAACACCGCCGCGTACGTCATCAGATGCACGTGGTACCAGGTGTCGTACGGCATCCGGCGACGGATCCCGCCGATGGAGACCAGCCCGATGAGGAACAGCAGGCCGGTGCCGATGGCGGCCTTGCCCATGTCCGGCAGCTGGTTGATGGAGTCGATCGTCTGCTGGACGATGTCGCCGAGCCCCTTGCCGGCCTGCGCGGCATAGCCCCACATGGTGAGGAAGACGTGGGCGATGACCAGACAGAGCGTGTAGCGGCCGCTCATCGCGTGCCAGCGGGCGACCCGGTCGGATCCCACCCGGCGTTCCAGGGCGGGCACCCGGGCCATCTGGAGCACGACGAGCGCCATCAGATAGCCCGCGAGCAGACCGGTGATCCGGCCCGCGTTGAGGATCTTGCCGTTGTTGTCGGCGATGGACGGTGTGTTGTGCCACCACAGCCACAGCACACCCGCCGCACCCGCCCACACGGCGAGCAGCAGCAGGGTCGCCGGGGAGCGGCGCGGACGGATGCGGCGCATCGTCTGGCGGCGGGCGGCGCGGCCGCCTGCGAGCGTGGTGGTCACGGTTCCTCCGTGGACGGGGCAAGGGGGGCTTGGTCCCTTGGCCCTGATGTACGTGCCACGGCGGCTGTGCGTTCAGAGTCCTGCCGAGTCGGGTGCGGACCCGAGTGACTGGCGGTAACCGGCGGGTCGGGTCCGGCTCAGTAGCGGGTGATCGCCGTACGTCCGTCCGCCGTGCCGATCGCCATGTGCGGCGCGCTGCGGGGATCGGCCCAGGTGAGGATCTGTCGCATCGTGTCCGCCGGCACGGACACACAACCCGCCGTGGCACCACGTCCGTTGACATGGAGGAAGATGCCGGCGCCGCGCCCGCGCACCGGCCGTTGGTAGTTGAAGCCGATGACGAGCGCATGGGCGTACTGCGTCTGATACGAGACCAGGTGCTCCGACTCCGCGGCCCGGCAGTCCGCGGGGCGCGGATCGACCCAACGGTTGTAGGACTTCGAGTCGTTGTCCTGGCACCACCACGAACTCTGCTTCACGGGGCGGTACTTGTACGTGGTCCCGTCCGGCGCCGTCTTGATCCCGAAGGCGTACGGCAGGTCGTACAGCCCGGTGGGCGTGGTGTTCGTGCCCTGCTTGCGGGAGGCGCCCTCCACCAGCCCGCCCGCGCCGAACCGGGCCTTCGCCGAACCGTCCTTCACCCACCGGCCGTTGTGCAGGTGCCACCAGGTGACCGTGCCGTACGTCGATTTCGTCCGCGCGGCGACGGCGGTGATGAGCTGGGTGCCGCCCCCGGTGTCGGCCATGCGCGCGGGCAGTGGCGCACCGGCGTCGCTCGGCGCGGCGCCGAGCAGAAGGACGGATGTGGCGGCGAGGACGACGGTGAGACCCGGGCGGCGCATGCTGCGACCGTAGACGGAGGCGGCGGCGACGGCAGGGCGGTTGGGCCAATCGGCCGCCCGCACCTTTGCCACGCCGTCGCCGCCGTCGGTACCGGCTGGGCTCACGGACCCAGCGGATTGAGCTTGTCGGCCTTTCCCTCGAAGGCGTACAGCAGCAGGTCGGTCATCCCGAACACGTCCTTGGCGTTGCGCTCCTCGACCGGGCTGAGGAACGGGCGCCAGAAGGGGTCGCGGACGATGGAGTACCGGCTGCCCTCGATGGCCCGGTGGAACACCTCGGCGACGATGCGGCCGCCGACGCCGGTCAGCTTGCCGCCGCCGTTCACCTCCGCCTCGCGCAGGATGTAGAACCACAGCGGGCAGGCCTTGACCAGCTTCTTCTTGAGCGCGTCGGAGAGCTGGGCGCTGTCGCGGTTGTCGAAGTCCGAGGCGAGCAGCGGCTTGATCTTCATCTTCTCGGCCATCTGCTGACCCGTGGCCAGGCTCATCATGTTCGCCCGGGTGAGGTTGCGGAACGCGAGGTTCAACTCCGCGGGCTTGACCTCGCCGCCGCCGCGGCCGCCGAAGGAGCCGAGCGGCAGTGTGGCCAGCGGGTTGACCAGCACGGTGTCGATGCGCTTGGCGAGGTTGAACTCCGCCGTGGTCACGGCGAGGTCGGGCCGACCGCCCTTGGCGAAGTCGAACAGGCGACGGAGGTCGGCGATCCAGTTGGTGGGCAGGCGCAGGAAGGCGCCCGCCTCCGGGTCATTGGCGTCGGCCGGCGGCGGAGAAAGGATTCCGCTGGTACCGGTGAAGCGGAACAGCAGAGGGAGCGTGCCGGGCCCAAGCGGACTCCCGGTCCGGAAGATCCTGTTCCACTCGTAGGCGCCGCGCACCATGCTGTGACCGAGACGGTAGGCCGCCACGGAGAACTCGATCGGCATCGTCGGCCGCTCGTCGTCCTTCGGCGAGGTCTCGAAGTGCTTGCGCCCCTTGGTGAAGACCTCCGTGACGACGGACGGGTCGACGATCTGCGGCAGGAAGTCGTGCACCAGCATCCACTGGTAGTGCTTGACCACCGTCTCGCGCGCCGACTCGAAGAGCACCGCGCTGGACACGCCTTTGTTGGCGAGGTCGGTCGCGACCCGGTTGTGGAAGCGGATGAACGCGCAGTGGAGCTGGGCGACGGCCAGGTTCTCGTCGTTGCGCGGATCCGGGATCAGCGGCCGACGCCGCTCGGACTGCAGCGAGCCGGTGCCCACCCTGGGCAGGTCGTAGCCGTCGATGACGTCCTTGGTGATGTCGGTGGCGTTGGGGATGCCCTGGGTCTGGCCGATCTTCAGCAGGATCCCGTCGTCCTGGTAGAAGCGGCGGTCGAAGCGGTTGTTCGGGCCCAGGCCGTAGAGGCTGTCGAGGTCCAGCGCCGGGGACCTGCCCTGCAGCAGCTCCTTGACGGTGATCTCGTCCTCCAGGCGTACCGCCGTTGCGTCCAGGGTCAGGTCGTGATCCACGAACTGGCCGAGGTAGGTGAAGCCCGCCGGGATTCCGGGGTTGGAGTCGGGCTGGCCGCCGCCGGGCGGGTTGGTGGTCATGTTCGTGGCGAGTTCCTCGCGGGCGGCCCGGTCGAGCAGCTGCTCGGGCTTCGCCTTCGGGCCCAGCCTGGAGAACTGGAACTTGCGCACCTGCGCGACGGCCGACGGCGTCTGCGGCTCCGCGGGGCTCCCGTCCTCGCCGGAGTCGGCGAGGATCCCCTCACCGGCGACTAAGAACGACGAGCGGACATGGCGTTTGCTCTGTGGTTCGCGGGTTGGTCGAAGCATGGATCCCCCTGTGTGTTCTTGCCCGTTGGGCACACGCTAGGGGACAGGCGCGACGGAAGGGAGAATTCCAACAAAGGCTCTCAATGATCGCGCCTTGGTGTACATCGATCAAACGCTGGTAAATCGGTCATCAGTGCGCACCGTCATGCACGGTCAGGAAGCCGGGGCCGGCGAGTGGGGCGCCGGTGTGGGAGGAAGCGGCAGCGGCAGCCCCGGGAGGCCGTCCATGCTGGTGGCGATGTGATCCTTCTTGGTGAAGTACGCGCTCAGCGAGGCGTCGTCCTCACGAGCGAACCGCTTGCCGTGCAGATCGCGGTCCTCGTCGTACGTCATGAAGGGCACCGCGTACCCACAGGTGTCACGGACGAGTTCGGCCGTCACGACGATGATCGCGCGCAGCCCGTGCGGGGTCGGGTCGATGTCGGGGAAGTGGGCGAGAAGTTCCGGGAAGCGCCGGTCGTCACGGAAGACCGGCTCGCCGTGACCGTGCACCCGGACGATGTTCGGCGGGCCCTGGAAGGCGCACCACATCAGGGTGATCCGGCCGTTCTCGCGCAGATGGGCGACGGTCTCCGCGTTGGACCCGGCGAAGTCGAGGTAGGCCACGGTGTGTTCGTCGAGGACCGCGAACGACCCGCTGACCCCCTTGGGGGAGAGGTTGATCGTGCCGTCGCCGGACAGGGGTGCGGACGCGGTGAAGAAGATGGGCTGGCTCTCGATGAACGTACGGAGTCTGCCGTCTATGCGCTCATAAGTCTTTCCCATGTCTAACGATCATAGGCGAGAGTCTTTCGTCTGTCTAAGTAATTACGGGTCCCGCTGTCGGCCATCGCCACCGCGGCCGCCCCGGCCGGCGCTGAATCGGGGCGGCCACGGCTGCCTGTCACGTCACTTGGTGAGCGTGCAGGCGGCCAGAGAGTCCAGCCCGGTGGGTTTGGCCGCGGTACGGCCGATGGAGATGGCGATGCGGTCGATGGTCGAGGTCCGCTTGTCCTTGAGGGGGCCGAGGATGGCGTTCTGCACGAAGTTGGCGCCGCCCTGGCCCTGGGTGTCGACCAGTCGCTTGTTGGCCTCGGCGATCTGGGTGTTGAGCAGGGCGAGGTTGCGGTCCACCTCGGCCTTCGCGGTGGCGGGGATCGCGGGCAGCTTGGAGGCGACGTCGGGGCAGGTGATGGTGCCGGCGGCGTTGACCGCGCCCGTGTTGCCGGTGTTCCCGGTGTTGCCCCCGGCCTGCTGCGTGGCCGTAGCCGTGGCGCTCGCGGCCGGCGTGCTCGCCGCACCGCCCGCGTTCAGCGTGCACGGCGCCAGCGCCTCAAGACCGGCCGGTCGGGCCGCCGTGCGTCCGATCGCCGTCGCGATGCGGTTCACCGTGGCCACCCGCTTGTCCTTGAGCGGGCCGAGGATGGCGTTCTGCACGAAGTTGGCGCCGCCCTGGCCCTGGGTGTCGACCAGTCGCTTGTTGGCCTCGGCGATCTGGGTGTTGAGCAGGGCGAGGTTGCGGTCGACCTCGGCCTTCGCGGTGGCGGGGATCGCGGGCAGCCGCGACGCGACGTCCGGGCAGGTGATCGTGCCGGGGCTGGCCAGGGTCCGGGCGCTGGTGCCGCTCTTGGACGTCTCCCCGGCGAGGGCGGAGCCGGTGATCACGGCGCCGGTCAACGCCACCGCGGCGGCGCCGCCGATGATCGCCACGCGTCTCTGGTTGTACTTCGGAAGGGCCCTGGACATACGGATGCCTCACTCGGGTCGGGGGGTGACTTCGTTGTTTACAGACGCGGCGCCTGCGTCCGGCGAGAGGTACGGGAAAGCGGTTGTTGCCGTTCAAGCACTCCCGAGATTGACGAATCATGCAGGGCAATGCATACTCATGCATGTCAGCAAGTGCAGTGTGAGGAGAAACCCGTGACCGAGCGCGTCGTACTCGCCTACTCAGGCGGTCTGGACACCTCCGTCGCCATCGGCTGGATCGCCGAGGAGACGGGCGCCGAGGTCATCGCCGTTGCGGTCGACGTCGGCCAGGGCGGCGAGGACCTGGACGTCATCCGCAAGCGCGCGCTCGCGTGCGGTGCCGTCGAGGCCGAGGTCGCGGACGCCAAGGACGAGTTCGCCGAGGAGTACTGCCTCCCGGCGATCAAGGCCAACGCCCTCTACATGGACCGCTACCCGCTGGTCTCCGCGCTCTCCCGGCCGACGATCGTCAAGCACCTCGTCGCCGCCGCCCAGAAGCACGGCGCCACCACGGTCGCCCACGGCTGCACCGGCAAGGGCAACGACCAGGTCCGCTTCGAGGCCGGCATCGTCGCCCTCGCCCCGGACCTCAAGTGCATCGCCCCGGTCCGTGACTACGCGATGACCCGTGACAAGGCCATCGCGTTCTGCGAGGAGAAGAACCTCCCGATCGCGACCACCAAGAAGTCCCCGTACTCCATCGACCAGAACGTCTTCGGACGCGCCGTCGAGACGGGCTTCCTGGAGGACATCTGGAACGCGCCGATCGAGGACATCTACGAGTACACGCAGAACCCGGCGACGCAGCGCGAGGCCGACGAGGTGATCGTCTCCTTCAAGGAGGGCGTCCCGGTCGCCATCGACGGCAGGCCAGTCACCGTCCTCCAGGCCATCCAGGAGCTCAACGCGCGCGCCGGCGCCCAGGGCATCGGCCGGATCGACATGGTCGAGGACCGGCTCGTGGGCATCAAGTCCCGTGAGGTGTACGAGGCCCCGGGCGCGATCGCGCTGATCACCGCCCACCAGGAGCTGGAGAACGTCACGGTCGAGCGCGAACTCGCCCGCTACAAGCGGCAGGTCGAGCAGCGCTGGGGCGAACTGGTCTACGACGGCCAGTGGTTCTCCCCGCTCAAGCGCGCCCTGGAGGGCTTCATCGACGAGGCCAACCAGCACGTCAACGGCGACATCCGGATGACCCTGCACGGCGGCCGCGCGGTCGTCACCGGCCGGCGCTCCGACACCTCGCTCTACGACTTCAACCTCGCGACCTACGACACGGGCGACACGTTCGACCAGGCCGCGGCCAAGGGCTTCATCGACATCTACAGCCTGTCGTCGAAGATCGCGGCCAAGCGGGACCTCGCGTAAGCACGGGACCTCGCGTAGGCAGTAGCGCCCGCGCGCAAGCAGTAGCGTGAATGCCGCCTCCTCCCTCGCGTCCGAGTGGGGAGGCGGCGGCACATCCGTATCTCTCTAGGAGTAACGCAAGTGAGCAGCAACAGCGGTGACGTACGGCTCTGGGGCGCCCGTTTCGCCGACGGTCCCGCCGAGGCCCTGGCCAAGCTGTCCGCGTCCGTCCACTTCGACTGGCGGCTCGCGCCCTACGACATCGCCGGTTCGCGTGCCCACGCGCGCGTGCTGCACAAGGCGAACCTCCTCTCGGACGACGAGCTGACCCGCATGCTGGCCGGCCTCGACCAGCTCGAAGCGGACGTGGCATCGGGAGACTTCGTCGGCACGGTTGCCGACGAGGACGTCCACACCGCCCTGGAGCGCGGCCTCCTGGAGCGCCTCGGCGCCGATCTCGGAGGCAAGCTGCGCGCGGGCCGCTCCCGCAACGACCAGGTCGCCACCCTCTTCCGCATGTACCTGCGCGACCACGCCCGTACGATCGGCGGTCTGATCGCCGACCTCCAGGACGCGCTGGTCGGCCTTGCGGAGGCCCACCCGGACGTGGCGATGCCCGGCCGCACCCACCTCCAGCACGCCCAGCCGGTGCTCTTTGCCCACCATGTCCTCGCGCACGTCCAGTCCCTGTCCCGGGACGCCGAGCGCCTGCGCCAGTGGGACGAGCGGACGGCCGTGTCGCCGTACGGCTCGGGAGCCCTGGCGGGTTCCTCCCTCGGCCTGGACCCGGAGTCGGTGGCGAAGGACCTCGGCTTCGAGCACGGCAGCGTCGCCAACTCCATCGACGGCACGGCCTCCCGTGACTTCGTCGCGGAGTTCGCCTTCATCACCGCGATGATCGGCGTGAACCTCTCCCGGATCGCGGAGGAGGTCATCATCTGGAACACGAAGGAGTTCTCCTTCGTCACCCTCCACGACGCCTTCTCGACGGGCTCGTCGATCATGCCGCAGAAGAAGAACCCGGACATCGCGGAGCTGGCCCGCGGCAAGAGCGGCCGCCTGATCGGCAACCTGACGGGCCTGATGGCGACGCTGAAGGCCCTCCCGCTGGCGTACAACCGCGACCTCCAGGAGGACAAGGAGCCGGTCTTCGACTCCTGCGACCAGCTGGAAGTCCTCCTCCCCGCCTTCACCGGCATGATGGCCACTCTCACCGTCCACCGCGAGCGCATGGAGGAACTGGCCCCGGCCGGCTTCTCCCTCGCCACCGACATCGCCGAGTGGCTGGTCAAGCAGGGCGTCCCGTTCCGCGTCGCCCACGAGGTCGCCGGCGAGTGCGTGAAGGCCGCGGAGGCCGAGGGCAAGGAACTGGGCGACCTGACGGACGACCAGTTCGCGAAGATCAGCGCCCACCTGACGCCGGAGGTGCGGTCCGTCCTGAACGTCCCGGGCGCCCTGGCTTCGCGTAACGGCCGGGGCGGCACGGCACCGAGCGCGGTAGCAATTCAGCTGGCAGAGGTGAAGACGGACGTGGCGGCTCAGCACGAATGGGCGACGGCAAAAGAGAAGCGGTAGGGGAGCGCCCCTTCAGGGGCGCGGGGAACTGCGCGACAAGCCACGACGAAGCCGCACTCGCCAACGCACCGCACGAACCGAGCTCTGAGGCGGAAGCTGAAGGTCATCGCGGGTTAGTTTGGTCGGAAGCCGTAACGGAGCCGACCCTACGGAGCCCGCGATGCCCTTCGCCCGACTGGCCACAGCAACAACCCCCACCTGCCACATCGGACTGGGCCTCGCCGCAGTCGCCCGCCCCGGCTACATCAACCTCGGCCGAGACCAGGACCTCGGAGAGAACCGCAGCGTCGAGGCCCTCCGGGCCCGAACCCACGAGCTCCTCGACGCCGCCTACTTCCAGGGTGTCCGCTACTTCGACGCGGCCCGCTCCTACGGCCGCTCCGAGGAGTTCCTCGCCGACTGGTTGAACGCCCGCCCCGACATCGACGACATCGTCGTAGGCAGTAAGTGGGGCTACACCTACACGGCTGGCTGGACGGCGGACGCCGAAACGCACGAGGTCAAGGACCACAGCGTCCAGACATACGACCGTCAGCGCGCCGAAACGGCCGACCTGCTCGGCGACCGGCTCGACCTCTACCAGATCCACTCGGTGACCCCGGACAGCCCGGCCCTCACCGACAAGGAACTCCACGCCAAGCTGGCCGAGGCCGCAGCGGAGGGCCTCACCGTCGGCTTCTCCACCAGCGGCCCCGCACAGGCCGACGCGATCCGCGCCGCCCTCGCCGTGACGGTCGACGGCGAGCCCCTCTTCCGTACGGTCCAGTCCACGTACAACGCGCTGGAGACCTCGGCAGGGCCCGCGCTGGCGGAGGCCCACGACGCCGGACTCACGGTGATCGTCAAGGAGGGCATGGCCAACGGGCGGCTGGCCGAACCGCACGCGCCGGACGCGCTGAAGGCCGTAGCCGCTCAGACGTCTCTCGGCTGTGACGCCGTAGCCCTCGCCCTGGTCCTGCGTCAGCCGTGGGCCGGTGTCGTCCTCTCCGGTGCCGCGACCGTCAACCAGCTCGCCTCCAACCTGCACGCCGCGGTCGTCGACCTCGACGAGGACCAGCTGTCCCGGCTGGCGGCGCTGGTGGAGGAGCCGGACGCGTACTGGGAGCGACGCGGGCAGCTGCCCTGGCACTGAGGCCCGTAGAGGGTCTGCCTCCGTGAGACGCGCGTGCCCACAGTGAGACAAATATGTCTCACGTGGGCTATGCTTGTCTCATGGCCGTCGACCGTGACCACGTACTCCGCAGCGCAGCCGCCCTGCTCACCCGCAAATCCACGTCCACCATGGACGAGGTCGCCAAGGCGGCCGGGATCAGCCGGGCCACGCTGCACCGCCAGTTCGCCGGGCGGGACGCGCTCGTCCGGGCGCTGGAGGCGCTCGGGATCGCGGAGTGCGAGCGTGCGCTGGACGAGGCCCGCCTGGGCGAGGGGCCGGCGCGGGAGGCCGTACACCGGCTCGTGCGGGCGATGGAGCCCGCGGCCGGACTGCTCGCGTTCCTCTACAGCGAGAACCAGCTGTTCGAGGGCGAGGAGCAGAACGAGGGCTGGACCCGCATCGACGCCCGCATCGCCGCACTGTTCCGGCGCGGCCAGCAGTCCGGCGAGTTCCGCATCGACCTCACCCCGGCCTGGCTCACCGAGGCGCTCTACGGCCTGATGGCCTCCGGTGCCTGGGCCGTGCAGGAGGGCCGGGTCGCGGCGAACGACTTCACCCACATGATCGTCGAGCTGTTGCTCGGCGGCGCACTACGGAGAGAGGAATCATGACCAGCACCTTGCAGCCGGCGTTCGTGACGCGGGAGGCGGAGAAGCGCCCGGGCCGTTGGCTCGCGCTCTCCGTCCTCGTGCTCGCCGTGCTGCTGGTGGCCGTCGACGCGACCGTCCTCGGTCTCGCGACCCCCTACATCAGTGAGGACCTGAAGCCCTCGGGCACGCAGCTCCTGTGGATCGGTGACGTCTACTCGTTCGTGATCGCGGGCCTGCTGGTGTCGATGGGCAGCCTCGGTGACCGCATCGGCCGCAAGCGGATCCTGCTCGGCGGGGCGGCGGCGTTCGGCGCGATATCCGTGCTCAACGCCTATGCGACGACACCGGAGATGATGATCGCGGCCCGGGCGCTGCTCGGAGTCGCGGGCGCGACCCTCATGCCCGCCACGCTCGCCCTGATCCGCAACCTCTTCCACGACCCGCGCGAGCGCAGCCTCGCCGTCGGCATCTGGGGCGCGACCGCCTCCGCCGGCATGGCGGTAGGCCCGGTCGTCGGCGGGTTCCTCCTCGAACACTTCTGGTGGGGCTCGGTCTTCCTGATCAACCTGCCCGTGATGGCCGTCCTGGTCGTCGTCGGCATCAAGCTGCTCCCCGAGTCCCGCACCCCGAACGCCGGCCCCTGGGACCTGATCAGCGTCCTGCTCTCACTCGTCGGCATGATCGGCATCGTGTACGCGGTCAAGGAGGCCGCCACGCACGGCTTCACGTGGGAGACGCTGGCCACGGCCCTGCTGGGCGCGGCCGCCCTGTACTGGTTCGTCCGACGCCAACTCACTCTCCCCGCCCCGCTCTTGGACATGCGCCTGTTCCGCCACCGCGGCTTCAGCGGCGCGGTCCTCGCCGACCTGCTGACCGTCCTAGGCCTGTCGGGCCTGGTGTTCTTCCTCTCCCAGTACCTGCAACTCGTCCAGGGCAGGCGCCCGTTGGAGGCGGGCCTGGCCGAACTCCCCGCCGCCATCGGCGCGGTGGTGGCCGGCCTGATCGCGGGGACGGTGGCTCGCCGCTACTCGGTGAGGGCAGTGGTCTCCGGCGGACTGGCCGCCGTAGGCCTGGCGTTGGCTTCGCTCACGCTCCTGAGCCAGTCGACCGGCTACCCGCTGCTCGGGTCCGCACTGCTGGTGGTGGGCGTGGGCGCCGGCTTCTCGTTCACGGTGACGGCCGACGTGATTCTCTCCAGCGTGCCCAAGGAGCAGGCGGGCGCGGCATCGGCGGTCTCGGAAACGGCGTACGAACTGGGCGCGGCCCTCGGCATCGCGGTTCTGGGGTCGATCGTGACCGGCGTCTACCGGGACTTCACCGGCCCGGCGGGTACGCCGGCTGGAGCGCACGAGTCACTGGGAGGAGCGGCGGAGGCGGCGTCAGGCATGCCGTCACAGGCAGCCCAGGAAATGCTGACGTCGGCCAGGGAAGCTTTCGTCAGCGGCCTCAGCCTGGCAGCGGGCGTGGGCGCGGTGGTCCTGCTGGCGACGGCAGTAGCAGCATGGTTCCTGCTTCGCGGCCAACGGCTGGACAACGGGCTTTAGGGGCGCGGGGAACTGCGCGACCAGCCAAAGCGGACCCGCAGTCAACACACAACCGGAGTTCTCCGGCTCACCCCAGCGGAGCGCTACGCGGCCTTGGCCTTCGTGGCGTACATATCCACGTACTCCTGCCCCGACAACCGCATGACCTCGGTCATCACGGAATCAGTCACGGCCCGCAGCACATACCGGTCCCGGTCCATCCCCTCGTACCGAGAGAACTCCATCGCCTCACCGAACCGAACAGTGACCCGCCCGGGCCGGGGCAACCCCGCACCCCCCGGCTGCAACTTGTCCGTGCCGATCATCGCGAACGGAACGACCGGCGCGCCGGTCATCATCGTGAGCCGGGCGATCCCGGTGCGGCCACGGTACAGGCGGCCGTCGGGCGACCGCGTGCCCTCGGGGTAGATGCCGAAGACCTTGCCCTCTTCGAGAACGCGGCGGCCGGTCATCAGGGCCGCGACTCCGCCGTTGGCGCCGTCCCGGTCCACCGGGATCATGCCGACGCCGGTGAAGAACCAGGCCATGAGGCGGCCCTTGAACCCCTTGCCGGTGACGTACTCGTCCTTGCCGATGAAGAAGACCTGCCGGTCGCAGACCAGCGGCAGGATCATCGAGTCGATGAACGTGAGGTGGTTGCCGGCGAGGATGACCGGACCGTCCCCCGGAATGTGCTCCACGCCTTCCACCCGTGGGCGGAACATCAGGCGCATGATCGGTCCGAGCACTGCCTTGATGAGCGCGAAGCGGGACAACGGGCCCTCCGGTGTCAAGGGATTCGGTATGAGTCTGTGCAGGTGAGGACGATACTCGCGGCCCGGGTGGTATTGCACATCGGGTACGAGGGGTTCACCGAGGTCTTACGCACTGTTGACGCACGTTTACCTGCGGTGGCGCCCCGCGAACCCGCCGTAACCCGGATGCCACGTTGTGACGGACATCGCGTTCCACGCTGATGGCCCGTCAATCCTCCTCTTGCACGCGACATCGAGTACGACATCGAGCGTCACCCGCGTGTTCCGTCGGAGGTCTCCCGGTCGTCATGGACACGCACCTACGATCGGCCCGCAATGACGGTGGGGACGGCAGAAGGGGCGCTCATGGACACGCAGGGGCCGAACGGGCGAAGCGGCGGGACCGGACGACGGGCACTCCTCGGAGCGGCCGTGCTCGGCGCGAGCGGAGCGGTCATCGGACTGGCCGGCACGGCGAGAGCCGACGAACGGTACGGGAGCGGGAGCGGTGGGCTGAAGAGTCTGCCGGTGCCGACGATCATCGGCCACCGCGGAGCCAGCGGATACCGGCCCGAGCACACCTTCGGTTCTTACCAGCTGGCCCTCGACCTGGGCGCCGACATCGTCGAGGCCGGCGACCTCGTCCCCACCAAGGACGGTCACATCGTCTGCCGCCACGAGCCCGAGATCGGCGGCACCACGGACGTCGCCGACCACCCCGAGTTCGCGAGCCGCAAGACCACCAAGCTCCTCGACGGGGTCTCCGTCACGGGCTGGTTCACCGAGGACTTCACGCTTGCCGAGCTGAAGACGCTGCGCGCCATCGAGCGGATCCCGGCCAACCGCCCCCACAACACCCTCTACAACGGCCGCTGGGAGATCCCCACCTTCGAAGAGGTGCTCCGTTGGCAGGACGAGCAGACCCGCAAGCGCGGCAAGCAGGTCTGGATCTACCCCGAGACCAAGCACCCCACCTACTTCCGCAAGCTCGGCCTGGGCCTGGAGGAGCGGGTCGCGAAGCTGCTGCGCAAGTACGGCAAGGACAAGAAGAACTCGCCGGTCATCCTCCAGTCCTTCGAGCCGAGCAGCATCCAGCGCCTGAACAAGCTCGTCGGCAACCCGCTGGTCGTCCTGCTCTCCGGCGCGAGCAGCCGCCCCTGGGACTTCGTCGAGACGGGCGACCCGCGCACGGTCGCGGACCTCGTCAAGCCGGCCGGCCTGGCGGAGATCGCCTCCTACGCGCAGGGCATCGGCCCGACCCTCGACCTCGTCATCCCGAAGGACGCGGCCGGCAACCTCACCACGCCGACCACCCTGGTCGCGGACGCCCACGCGGCGGGCCTGATCCTGCACCCCTACACCATGCGCAACGAGAACCCCTTCCTGCCGACGAGCTTCCGCAAGGGCACGGACGTCGACGCCTACGGAGACGTCTTCGGCGTGTACAAGACCTACTTCGCGACCGGCATCGACGGAGTCTTCACGGACAACGCGGACACCGGCCTGCTGGCCCGCGAGGCCTTCGTCAACGGCTGAGCCCCCGGCCCCGGTTGGAGTGACAGTCGGCCGTCCCGGCAACCTTTGCCGGGACGGCCGCGTCGTGCCGCATATGACGCACGACATGGTTACGGCCCTGCGCCCACTGCTCGCCGCGGAGGCCTCGGCCGAGGCATATGCTTCGGGAACCGAACCGGGCGACCTGGAACAGGCCGTCTGGCTCCGCCTCCTGGAGCGCCTCGACTCCGACGACCCGCCGCTCGACCCCCAGGGCTGGCTGCGCAGGGCGGTCCGCGCCGAGTCGCGCCGCACCCGCCGCGCGACCCGCATCGAACGGCCGTACGACATCGAGCCCGCGGCCGACAGCGACAGCGGCCCGGAGGAACTCGCCCTCACCGCCGCCCGCCACCGCGCCCTGCGCGCCGCGGTGACCCGCCTCCCGGGTCGCTGTCCCCGGCTGATGGAGGCCCTGCTCTCCCCAAAGGACCTCACATACCGCGAAATCGCGGGGGAGTTGGGTATCTCACAGGGCAGTCTCGGTCCGGAACGTTCCAGATGCCTGGGATGTCTGCGTCGTTTGCTGGCGCCGGAGGTTGCGGCCCCCGGAGCGCGGGGATAGGAGAGAGGGACTACAGGCGAGCAGGTGAGCGGGAGGCGTGCACACATGGGCATGAGCGTGACCATCTCCGTGGCGTCGGAGCAGGACGCCGACCAGATCTTCAGGCTGCAGTACCTGTGCTTCCAGAGCGAGGCCGCGCTGTACGGCAACTACCGCATCGACCCGCTCGTCCAGAGCCTCGACTCTGTCCGCGAGGAGGTCGCCAAGGACTGCGTCTTCGTCGCGCGCCTCGGCGAAGAGGTGGTCGGCTCGGTCCGCGGCTCGCTGGACGACGACGGCGCCGCGGCCATCGGCAAGCTCTGCGTCCACCCCCGCCTCCAGGGCCACGGCATCGGCGCGAGGCTCCTGCGCGCAGCCGAAGCCGCGCTGGCCGAGGAACGCGGAGCCAAGAAGTTCCGCCTCCACACAGGCCACCGCAGCGAGGGCAACCTGCGCCTGTACCGCCGGGTCGGCTACGAAACGGTAGGCACGTCAAAGGGCGCGGACGGAGTCCCGATGGTGGTGCTGGAGAAGCAGGCCGGGACCTATCTAGCAACGGCATGACAGCTTGCCTTTAGGGGCGCGGGGAACTGCGCGACCAGCCACAGACGGCCTGCGGTCGCGCACAACCTCAGCCCGCATCCCCCCGAGGCGCCTTCCGCAACCAGTACATCGCGGACACAGGCAGCAGCACAGGGATGAACAGATACCCCATCCCATAGTCGGACCACACGGTCGAGTCGGGGAACGCAGACGGCTCGACCAGCGTCCACGTGCCGACAACCAGCACACCCGCCAACTCGGCAGCGCAACAAACGAACGCCGCTCTACGCGCCCGCTCACCCCCACGCACCAGCGAGTACGTGATGAACCCGTACACCAGCCCGGCAACAGCGGACAGCGAATACGCAAGCGGCGCCCGCTCGAACTCGGTAGAGATCTGCACCGCCGACCGCGAAACGGCCCCGACGACCATCACCCCGTAAAGCCAGACGAGCAGCATCCCGGGCCCACTGATGAGCCGCGTCCGCACCGGCTTCTCCTCCACGTCGACCATCTCACCCTCCCCAGATGTCATAGAGCCGCACCTCAAGAACGGCGAGCACGACACCGCCGGCGGCAACCGTCACCGACCCCCACCGCGTCCGCTCCGCCAGCGACATGAACCCCACCGCCGGCACACACGCGAACGCACCCAGCAGATACGCCACGAAGATCGTCGTCCCCTGGTCCGGCTTCTCGCCCCGCGCCAACTGCACGATCCCGATCACCAGTTGGACCAGGGCCAGCACCGACACCACGGCCATCCCGATGAAGTGCCAGTCCTTCGTCGGCTGATCACGGTACGCGGCCCACCCGCACCAGGCGGCGAGCAACAGCGCGGCGACACCGGTCACCAGCGTCAGGGCATCAAACATGCGGCGACCCTATTACGGGCCAAAAGACCCGATGCGGCCGCCCCCGGCCCGCACCGTAAGGTCGATGGCATGCACATCTACGCCGAAGCCCTCCTGTTCGACAACGACGGCACCCTCGTCTCCTCCCTCGAATCCGTACAGCGCTGCTGGACGCGATGGGCGGAGGAGTTCGGGATCACGGCGGAGGACTTCGCGCGCATCGAACTGCACGGGCGCCCGGCCGCCGAGATAGCCGCCGACCTGCTGCCCGCGCACCTCGTGCCGGAGGCCGTCGCGCGGATCGAGCTGCTTGAGGTGGAGGACGTACCCAACGGGGGCGCACGCCTGCTGCCCGGGACGAAGGCCTTCCTCGACTCCCTCCCCGCCGACCGCTGGGCCGTCGTCACCTCCGCCACCCGCCGCCTGGCCGAGGCCCGCCTCGGCGCCGCGGGCATCCTCCCCAAGACCCTGATCGCCGCCGACGACATCACGCGCGGCAAGCCCGACCCCGAGCCCTACCTCCTCGCCGCCCGCCAACTGGGCGTCGACCCGGCCCGCTGCGTCGTCTTCGAGGACGCCCCCGCGGGCCTCCAGGCCGGCCGGGCCGCCGGGATGACCACCGTGGCATTGGCCACAACCCACCAGGCGCACGAGCTCGACGCCGACCTCGTCGTGAAGGACCTGTCGGCCTTGTCCGCCCTGGTCACCGACGGGGGAGTGGAGATCTCCCCGCGCGGCTGACGAGCGTCCGCCGCTGTCCGGGATGCGGACAGCGGCACTTTGTCAGGACCGTACGTCTGCTTTACTGATTCCATGACCACTACGAGCTGCCGCACCTTTGCGACCGAGGCGATCCTGACGCCCGGTGCTCGTTGTATGTGTCGAATGTGCGCCTTCTAGAGGGCCCCCGCACCACCCCTGAGTCTCGCGCCCCGAAGCGAGCCGCCGTGGCACGTCCATGCGCCCCCAGCCGTATGTGACCGAGTTGCCCCGCGCACATTTCCCTCCCGTACCCAGGGCACACCCACGCCCGCGTACTCGACAGTCATGGAACCCCAGTGATCACCACATCGGGCCTGACCAAGGTCTACCGCTCGCGCGGTCGCGAGGTCACCGCCTTGGACGGCGTCGATCTCCACGTCCGCGAAGGCGAGGTGTACGGCGTCATCGGCCAGTCCGGCGCCGGCAAGTCCTCGCTCATCCGCTGCGTCAACCTCCTGGAGCGCCCCACCGCCGGCACGGTCACCGTCGCCGGCCAGGACCTCACGGCGCTCGCCGGCCGCGGACCCCGCGCCGGCCGGGAACTCCGCCAGGCGCGCAGCCGTATCGGCATGGTCTTCCAGCACTTCAACCTGCTGTCCACCCGAACCGTCCAGGACAACGTCGAGCTGCCGCTCGAAATCCTCGGCAGGTCCGGCAAGGAGCGCTCCCGCAAGGCGCTCGAACTCCTCGACCTCGTCGGACTCGCCGACAAGGCCAAGGTCTACCCCGCCCAGCTCTCCGGCGGCCAGAAGCAGCGCGTCGGCATCGCCCGCGCCCTGGCCGGCGACCCCAAGGTCCTCCTGTCCGACGAGGCCACCAGCGCCCTCGACCCGGAGACCACCCGCTCGATCCTCCAACTGCTGCGCGACCTGAACCGGCAGCTGGGCCTGACCGTCCTGCTCATCACGCACGAGATGGACGTCGTGAAGTCGATCTGCGACTCGGCCGCCCTCATGGAGAACGGCCGCATCGTCGAGTCCGGCACCGTCAGCGAACTCCTCGCGACCCCCGGCTCCGAGCTCGCCTCCGCGCTCTTCCCGGTCGGCGGCGACGCGACGGGCGAGGACCGCACCGTCATCGACGTCACCTTCCAGGGCGAGGCCGCGACCCAGCCCGTCATCTCGCAGCTGTCCCGCACCTACAACATCGACATCGCGATCCTCGGCGCCGCCATCGACACCGTCGGCGGCCTCCAGGTCGGCCGGATGCGCATCGAACTGCCCGGCCGCTACGAGGAGAACGTCGTACCGATCGGCTTCCTGCGCGAGCAGGGCCTGCAGATCGACATCCTCGGCCAGGAGCCCGTACTGCTGAAGGAAGGTGCCAAGTGACCTGGTCCGAGATGCAACCGCTGCTGACCCAGGCGTGTTGGGACACCCTCCACATGGTCGGCTGGGCCACGGTCATCGCCGTCCTGGGCGGACTTCCGCTGGGCATCCTGCTGGTCCTGACGGACAGGGGCGGCCTGCTCCAGAACGTCGTCGCCAACAAGGTCATCGGGCAGGTCGTGAACGTCGCCCGCTCGATGCCGTTCATCATCCTGATGGTCGCGCTGATGGGCTTCACGCGCACGATCACGGGGACGACGATCGGCCGCGAGGCCGCCATCGTGCCGCTCGCCATCGGCGCGATCCCCTTCTTCGCGCGCCTGGTTGAGACAGCTGTCCGCGAAGTGGACGGCGGGCTGGTCGAGGCCGTGCAGTCGATGGGCGGCAACACCTGGACCGTCGTCCGCAAGGTCCTCGTACCGGAGTCCCTGCCGTCGCTGATCTCCAGCACCACGACGACGATCGTCGCGCTGATCGGCTACTCGGCGATGGCCGGCACGGTCGGCGCCGGCGGTCTCGGCGACATCGCCATCCGCTACGGCTACCAGCGCTTCGAGACCGGCCTGATGTGGATCACCGTGGCGATCCTCGCGGTCGTCATCTCCCTCATCCAGCTCGCCGGCGACTACGCGGCCGGCTCCCTGCACCGACGCGGCGGCCGCGGCGGTCCCGCGCCGAAACTCCGCCTGCTGAAGGCCAGGGAACCCGCGGCGGCGGACGTCGACAAGGTCGCGTAAGCGCACCTCGACAGCCGTCCGCAACCTCCGACAGCCTCCCGCACCCCCCACAGACTCCCCGCACCACCCACCGCGGGGTCGCTCCACCCATAAGGAAAGGCACTTTTCGTGCGTAACACCGCAAAGCTCACCACCGCCGTCCTCGCCGCCGGAGCCCTCACCCTCGGGCTCACCGCATGCGGCTCGGACAAGGAGTCCGCCTCCGCGTCGTCCGACTACAGCGGCCCGCTGGTCGTCGCCGCGAGCCCGACCCCGCACGCCGAGATCCTCGACTACGTCAAGGACAACCTGGCGAAGAAGGCGGGCCTCGACCTGGAGGTCAAGGAGTTCACCGACTACGTCACGCCGAACACGGCGACGGAGGACGGCTCGGCCGACGCCAACTACTTCCAGAACCAGCCCTACCTCGACGACTTCAACAAGAAGAACGACACCCACATCGTGCCCGTCGTCACGGTGCACCTGGAGCCGCTCGGCCTCTACTCCCACTCGGTCAAGAGCGCCGACGCCCTGAAGAGCGGCGCGACCGTCGCGGTCCCCAACGACACGGTCAACGAGGCGCGCGCCCTCAAGCTGCTGGCCGCGAACGGGCTGATCACCCTCAAGGACGGCGTCGGCAACGAGGCGACCCCCTCGGACATCGTCAAGAACCCCAAGAACCTCAAGTTCAAGGAGCTGGAGGCGGCCCAGACCCCGCGCTCCCTGGACGACGTGGACGCCGCCGTCATCAACGGCAACTACGCCATCGAGTCCGACCTCTCGCCCGCGAAGGACGCCCTCGTCCTGGAGTCCGCCACGGACAACCCGTACGGCAACTTCCTCGCGGTCAAGGACGGCAACGAGGACGACCCGCGCGTGCAGAAGCTCGCCAAGCTCCTCACCTCCGACGAGGTCAAGAAGTTCATCGAGGACGAGTACGACGGTTCGGTCATCGCGTCCTTCTGAGTCGCCTTGTAGACAACTCGTCGCAACTCACGGGGTCCACGCCTTCACCTTGGGTGGACCCCGCGGTGTGGTTCGGTGCTTTCATGCTGCATGCTGGGCAGTTGAGCAGGCCCTGAATATTTTCCAATGGCTACGGAGTGGCGCATGACTAGCACCTTCCCCAACATCTCCATCAGCACGGAGCGGTTGGTGCTGCGCCCCCTTGACGAGGACGACGTGCCCGCGTTGACCGAGATGATGAACGACGAACAGGTGGGCGCCTGGACCAATGTCCCGCAGCCCTATACCGAGGACCGAGCCCGCAGGTGGATCACGGAGTACGCGCCCACCGAACGCACCGCGGGCCGCGGTCTCGACCTTGCCGTCACCGAGTTCCTCACCCAGCGCCTGGTCGGCATCGTCCAGCTCGCCGAGACGAACTGGCATGTGCGGTCCACCGAGCTGTCGTACATCGTCGCTCACTGGGCGAGGGGCGAGGGCTATGCCTCCGAGGCCGCGCTGGCCACCGCCCAATGGCTCTTCGAGGACCAGAAGTTCGAGCGCATCGAACTGCGCACCGCGGCCGACAACACGGCCTCCCAGCAGGTTGCCCAGAAGATCGGCAGCATCAGCGAGGGCGTGCTGCGCAACGCCTGCATAGCGCACACCCGAACCGAGGACGGCACCTGGGTCGACGTCCGCACCGACTTCATCGTGTGGAGCCTGCTGCCGGAGGACCTGGAGGGCGCGGGCGACCAGTTCGACGGCAACGGCGGTTTCACGTCCTACTAGGAGGCAACGGCACCGCCGCCCCACCCTTCACCTCCACCAGGTACCCTCACGGAGCCCGCCCGAGGGGCCACCCCCCTGACGACCTGCGTAAACCCCCAGGAGACTGACGACGATGGCCGACCGGGTCACGGTGATCGGCTGGGACGGCTCGCCGCTGACCGCGACGGCCCGCGCCGCCCTGGGCGCCGCCACGCTGGTCGCCGGTACCGCCCACCACCTGGCGCTGCCCGAGGTGCCCCGCACCGCCGAGCGCATCAGGCTCGGCAGCGTCGCCCTCGCCGCCCGCCGCATCGCCGCCCACCGCGGGACCGCGGTCGTGCTCGCCGACGGGGACCCCGGCTTCTTCGGAGTCGTACGGACCCTGCGCGACCCCGAGTTCGGCCTGGAGGTCGAAGTCGTCCCCGCCGTCTCCTCCGTGGCCGCCGCCTTCGCCCGCGCCAGCATGCCCTGGGACGACGCACACGTGGTCGTCGCACACCGGCGCACCCTGCGACGCGCGGTGAATGTATGCCGCGCCCACACCAAGGTCGCGGTCCTCACCTCACCCGGCGCCGGCCCCGCCGAACTCGGCCTCCTCATGGACGGCCTCCACCGCACCTTCGTCATCTGCGAGGAACTCGGTACCGACCGTGAGCAGGTCACGATCCTCAGCTCCGACAAGGCCGCCGACCACACCTGGCGCGACCCCAACGTCGTCATCGTCCTCGGCGGTCCGGTCGGCGTCGGCGAGGGCGGCGGCTGGATCGCCGGACGCGACCCGGGTGCGGGACCGCGCGGCTGGGCGCTGCCCGGCGAGGCCTACGGCGGTCGGCTCGGCGAAGGAGAAACGGATCTGCTCCGCGCCGCCCAACTCGCCCGGCTGGGACCGCGCCTCGGTGACCTCGTGTGGGACATCGGCTGCGGCAGCGGCGCCTTCGCCATCGACGCCGCCCGCGCCGGCGCCGCCGTCCTGGCCGTCGACCGCGACCTGGAGGCCTGCGCCCGCACGGACGCGGCGGCCCGTCGCTTCGGCGTCCAGCTCCAGATCGTCCGCGGCACCGCCCCGCTCATCCTGGAGAACCTCCCCGAGCCGGACGTCGTCCGCGTCGGCGGCGGGGGAGCGGCCGTCGTCGCGGCCGTCGCCGACCGGCGCCCACAGCGCATCGTCACGCACGCGGCCACCCGCGACGCCGCCGAACTCGTCGGACGGGACCTGACGGAGCACGGCTACGAGGTCGAGTGCGCCCTCATCCAGTCCGTCGAACTCGACACCCGGGCCTGGACGGAGACGGAGCGGAGCGTCGCGTTCCTGCTCAGCGGGCAGCTGCCGGATCGCGCCCCGTGATCCTGTTGTCGTACTGCGCGCGGTAGGCTGGCGGACCGTTGTACCGCTCCCGGGGGCCCGGCATTTCGTTCGTCAATGTCCGGAAAACGCGCCCGTTTTGGGATGGGTGTGGTACGGCGGAACCGGAGGACGCGCAACGTGGCGCAGTCCACAGTGGGCCGTCGCGGATCAAGCCTTCGTGACGGGGGAACGGCCGGGACAATGCCAGTTAATGGCTTTGTCGTCTTTTGGCGGTGAGTCGTTCGTGCCGCTGGGCTGGCACGCTCGTTCTTCACTGCGGGGCGGTCGGTGCGCCGTTCCCGGTGAGCTGGTCGTAGAAGGCACTAACCGATGGGCGAGGGGTACGCATGACCGACACCGGCCAGGTCCCGGGCGAGGGACTGCCGGAGAGCGCAGGCATGGTGGAGCAGCCGGGCGCCCCCGCGCACGGTGCGTACACCTACCTCTCCGAAACCACCGCCGAGGACGAAGACCTGTTGCTGCTGCCGGGCGCCCAGGGCGCCTGGGGCAACGAAGTGCCCCCTCCCGCCCCGGAACCCGTCGTAGAGACCGTCCACGAACCCGGCCCGCACGAGACGGCGGGCCGCGACAGCGGCTCGGTCGACCTCGGCGGCGTCCGTCTCCCCAACCCGACACCCCCCGCGATGCCCGTGCCCCCCACGACTCCCCGCCGCCCCCTGCACCTCGGCCCACCGATCCCCGACGCCTCCGCCAGCCCGGTCCGCTCCCTCGCCGACCGCGGCCCCGCGGGCATGCCGGCCCGCCAGCCCGGCCCGGCGACCACCGGCCCCGAGTACCTCGACGTCCCGCAGCTCCGTGAGACGTCCCCTCAGGGCGCGACGCCCTGGGGTGCGGCGGCCACGGCCCAGGCACCGGCGAGCACCGAGGCCCAGGCTGCCGAAACGGTTGTTCCGGCCCGGCGGGCGCTCGCAGAACCACAGGCCGAGACACACGGCGCGGCTCAGGCGGCGGTGGCGAGACTCACGACCGAGGCGGCCGTGGCGGTCGCTCCGGCTCCGGATGCGGGGCAGATGGCCCAGGGGCAGGACTGGGCGTACGCCGTCGAGACGGGGCAGGCGCTGGAAGGTGCCGCTGCGGAAGCGGTCGCCGGGGGGCCGGATGCCGCGTACGCCTCGGAGCCGGGTCGGACGCCCGACGCCGCGCATTTTCCGGACGCCGGGCAGGGTCCTGACACCGGTTTTGCCGCCGACGCGGGGCAGGGGACCGAGGCTGTTTTCGCCTCGGGCGCTGGGCAGGGTGACGCTGCTTTCGCCCCGGGTACGGGTTTCACGCCGGACGCCGGGGAGAGTGACGCCGCCTTCACGCCGGACGCCGGGCAGAGCCCGGAGGCCGCCTATTTCCCGGACGCCGTCCAGGGCGCCGACGGTGCCTACGCCCCGGAGCCAGGCCAGGATCCCGAGGCCGCTTTCACCCCGGGCGCTGGACAGGGCGACGCAGTCGTCACCGCGAATGCCGGGCAGGGCGGCGCCGCTATTGCCGCGGGCGCCGGCCAGGGCGGCGCCGCTTTCACGTCGGACGCCGGGCAGAGCCCAGAAGCCGCCTACTTCCCAGACGCCGCCCAGGGCCCCGACGGCGCCTTCGCCCCAGGCGACGGCAACGGTCCCGAGGCGGTCTACGCCCCCGAGGCCACCCACGTCCCCGAGGCCCCCGAGACCGGGCAGCAGCCCGAGCCCGCGTTCGCCCCGGACGCCGGCCAGGTTCTCGACGCGGGACAGGCACAGCCCCCCGCGCCCGTCGAGGTACCCGCTCAGCCCCAGGCCTCGACGCCGTTCGACGTCGCCGCCCAGGCCCACGAGCCGACCCCCGTCGACATGACCGCCCAGGCTCAGGAAGCCGCCCCCGCAGAGGTGGCCGCCCAGCCCGAGCCCGCGCAGACGCTGCTCGAAGCCACGTCCCTCCCCGCCGCGCCGCACGCGGACGAAGCCCAACTCGCCCAGGACGAAGCCCAACTCGCCCCCGACGACTCGGCCACCCCCGCCGCAGGCACCCCCGTTCCCGCCCACGCGGCCCCGCCCCTGGAACCCACGCAGGCAGCCGAGCCCGTACCGGATCCGCAGCTCGCACACCAGGCACAGCCGCAGTTCACGCAGGACGACCAGTCGGCCGCCCCCGCACAGCCGCAGCCCCTGGACGCCGACGCGTACCCCGTGGCCGCCGAGCCCACCCCCACTCCCGTGGCCCCCATTCCTTCCGGCCCCCAACTCGCGGACCCCGCAGCCCAGTTCGCCGAGCAGGCCCCGCAGCCGCACGCGCCCGTACCGGCGGCACCGGCCGCCGACACCGCCTCCGCGGACGCGATGCTCGCCCAGGAGCCGCTCGCGCAGGCGGCCGACCCCGCCGAACTGCCCGAAGCGACGGAACAGTTCGACGAGACCACCGGTATCGCGCCGGCCCCCGAACTCGACCAGCCCCTCGGTCAGTTCGTCCCGGTCGAGGGCTCGGTACCGACCACCCCGCACCTCGCGCCGACCCCGCCGCACCCCATCACGCTCCCGATGGAGGAGCCGGAGACGGCCGTTGACGAGCCCGTCGCCATGGTCCCCGCCCCGCGTGAGGCGGACCTCACTCCCGTCGCGGAGACCAACCCCGAAGTCGTACAGCAAGCGGAGGACCTGGACACCCGGGCCGCCGAGCAGGAAGAGAGCACGGCCGTAGTGGCAGATGTAAGAGAGTCCACCGGCCCGGCGGCGCCCGGCTACGACGAGGCCGAGCGCGAGGCCGTGCTCAAGGTGATGCGTGAGCGCCGCGACATCCGCAACGGCTTCCGCAGCGACCCGATCCCGCACGACGTGCTGCTCCGCGTCCTGGAGGCGGCCCACACGGCACCCTCCGTCGGTCACTCCCAGCCCTGGGACTTCGTCGTCATCCGCTCCGCCGACACGCGCCGCGCGATGCACGAACTGGCGGCACGCCAGCGCGAGGCGTACGCCAAGTCGCTGCCCAAGGGCCGGGCGAAGCAGTTCAAGGAACTGAAGATCGAGGCCATCCTCGACACCCCGGTGAACATCGTCGTCACCGCCGACCCGACCCGCGGCGGCCGCCACACCCTGGGCCGTCACACCCAGCCGCAGATGGCCCCGTACTCCTCCGCACTCGCGGTCGAGAACCTCTGGCTCGCCGCCCGCGCCGAGGGCCTCGGTGTCGGCTGGGTCAGCTTCTTCGACGAGCGCGAGATGGTCCGCGCCCTCGGCCTGCCCGAGCACCTCGAAGTGGTCGCCTACCTCTGCGTCGGCTACGTCGACGAGTTCCCGGACGAGCCCGAGCTGATGCAGGCCGGCTGGTCAAAGCGCCGCCCGCTGTCCTGGGTCGTGCACGAGGAGACGTACGGCCGTCGCGCGCTGCCCGGCGAGGAGCCGCACGACCTGCTCGCCGAGACGGTCGCCGGTATCCGCCCGCTGGACGCGAAGGCGCTCGGCGAGGCCTGGGAGCGGCAGAAGCGTATGACGAAGCCGCCGGGCTCGCTCGGCATGCTGGAGATCATCTCCGCGCAGCTCTCGGGCCTGTCCCGCCAGTGCCCGCCGCCCATCCCGGAGCCCGCGGCCGTCGCGATCTTCGCCGGCGACCACGGCGTGCACGCCCAGGGCGTCACCCCCTGGCCCCAGGAGGTGACGGCCCAGATGGTCGCCAACTTCCTTGGCGGCGGAGCCGTCTGCAACGCCTTCGCGAGCCAGGTCGGCGCCGAGGTCTGCGTCGTGGACGTCGGTGTCGCCTCCGAGCTGCCGGCGACCCCCGGCCTGCTGCCCCGCAAGATCCGCGCCGGCACGTCCGACATGACCACCGGCCTCGCGATGACCCGCGAGGAGGCCAAGCAGGCCATCGAGGTCGGCATCGAGACGGCCCGCGACCTGGTGGCGGCCGGCAACAAGGCCCTGCTCACCGGCGAGATGGGCATCGCGAACACCACCGCGTCCGCCGCGCTGATCTCCGTCTTCACGGACACCGACCCCGCCGAGGTCACCGGCCGGGGCACCGGCATCAACGACGAGACGCTGGCCCGCAAGACGGAGGTCGTGCGCCGCGCGATCGACCTCCACCAGCCGGACCCGGCCGATCCGATCGGCGTCCTCGCGGCGGTCGGCGGCTTCGAACACGCGGCGATGGTGGGCCTGCTCCTCGGCGGCGCCTCCCTGCGTACGCCGGTGATCCTGGACGGCGTCAGCGCCGGCGCCGCCGCCCTGGTCGCCCGCGCGATCGCCCCCGAGGTCCTCGCCGCCTGCATCGCGGGCCACCGCAGCGCCGAACCGGGCCACGTGGCCGCGCTGAACAAGCTCGGCCTGCGCCCCCTGGTCGACCTCGACCTTCGCCTCGGCGAAGGCACAGGCGCCCTCCTGGCCCTCCCGCTCGTCCAGAGCACGGCTCGGGCGATGCACGAGGTGGCGACGTTCGACTCGGCGGGGGTAACTGAGAAGTAGGCACCAGGCGCAGGGGGCTCGGGAACTGCGTTCCCGGGTCCCATGTTCGCGCGCCTCGGTCGCTGTCGGTTCCTGCCGGGCCGACAGTGGCCACGGACCACGGACCGGTAGTCGGCGACGATGATCAGCCACCGGACCGCAGCGCCGCCCAACCGACCCGCACCGTAAAATCCCCACGTCAGGGCCACCGCACCGCCACCAAGAGGAGCCGCACCCTCATGGCCGAAAACCCCGCCTACCCCGTAGGCCTCCGCCTCACCGGCCGTCGAGTGGTCGTCCTCGGCGGCGGCCAGGTAGCCCAGCGCCGCCTCCCGGCACTCATCGCAGCGGGCGCGGACATCCTCCTCGTATCCCCCGACGCGACCCCCTCCGTCGAGGCGATGGCGGACGCGGGCGAGATCACCTGGGAGCGGCGCCCCTACGCGGACGGCGACCTGGCCGACGCCTGGTACGCCCTCATCGCCACCGGCGACACGGAGGCCAGCACCGCCGCCTCCACCGAAGCGGAAGCGCGTCGCGTGTGGTGCGTCCGCTCCGACGACGCCGACGCGGCCACGGCCTGGACCCCGGCGACGGGCCACAGCGAGGGCGTCACGGTCGCCGTACTCACCACGAACGTGCGCGGCCGCGACCCCCGCCACACCGCCGCCATCCGCGACGCGGTCGTCGAGGGCCTGCGCGACGGCACCCTCGTCGCCCCCCACCACCGCACCCGCACCCCAGGCGTAGCCCTTGTCGGCGGCGGCCCCGGCGACCCGGACCTGATCACGGTCCGCGGCCGCCGCCTGCTGGCGGAGGCCGACGTGGTCATCGCGGACCGCCTGGGCCCCCGCGACCTCCTCGCCGAACTCCCCCCGCATGTCGAGGTGATCGACGCGGCGAAGATCCCGTACGGCCGTTTCATGGCCCAGGAGGCCATCAACAACGCGCTGATCGAGCACGCCAAGCAGGGCAAGAGGGTCGTACGGCTGAAGGGCGGCGACCCCTACGTCTACGGCCGCGGCATGGAGGAGGTCCAGGCGCTGGCCGAGGCGGGCATCTCCTGCACGGTCGTCCCCGGCATCTCCAGCTCGATCTCGGTTCCCGGCGCGGCCGGCATCCCGGTCACCCACCGCGGCATCGCACACGAGTTCACGGTGGTCAGCGGCCATGTCGCCCCTGACGACGAGCGCTCGCTCGTCGACTGGCCGTCCCTCGCCAAGCTCACCGGCACGCTCGTGATCCTCATGGGCGTCGACAAGATCGGCAAGATCGCCGAGACCCTGGTCGCGCACGGCAAGGCCCCCGACACCCCCGTCGCCCTGGTCCAGGAGGGCACGACCGCAGCCCAGCGCCGCGTGGACGCGACCCTCGCTACGGTCGCCGAGGTCGTGCTCGCCGAGGAGGTCAAGCCCCCGGCGGTCATCGTCATCGGCGAGGTCGTCAACGTGGGCCCTCAGCCCCCTGCGTAACCACGGGTAACCCAACCCGTACCGAGCCGTTGGCACCACACCCAGGACAAGGCAGTATCACCCTGTGGCCGATCTCATCACCGTTGAGAACCCCGACGACCCACGCCTGCGCGACTACACGGGCCTGACCGACGTGGAGTTGCGCCGCAAGCGCGAACCCGCCGAGGGCCTGTTCATCGCCGAGGGCGAGAAGGTCATCCGCCGAGCGAAGGACGCCGGCTACGAGATGCGCTCCATGCTGCTGTCGGCCAAGTGGGTCGACGTCATGCGGGACGTCATCGACGAGCTCCCGGCCCCGGTGTACGCGGTCAGCCCGGAACTGGCCGAGCAGGTCACCGGCTACCACGTGCACCGCGGCGCGCTCGCCTCCATGCAGCGCAAGCCGCTGCCCACGGCGGCCGAACTCCTCCAGACCGCACGTCGGGTGGTGGTCATGGAGTCCGTGAACGACCACACCAACATCGGCGCGATCTTCCGCTCGGCCGCCGCCCTCGGCATGGACGCGGTCCTGCTCTCCCCGGACTGCGCGGACCCGCTGTACCGCCGCAGCGTCAAGGTCTCGATGGGCGCGGTCTTCTCAGTGCCGTACGCCCGTCTCGACACCTGGCCCAAGGGCCTGGACTCGGTCCGAGAGGCCGGCTTCACGCTCCTGGCCCTCACCCCGGACGAGAAGGCGAAGACGCTCGACGAGGCGGCCCCGCACAGGATGGACCGGGTGGCGCTGATGCTGGGCGCCGAGGGCGACGGCCTGTCCACACAGGCCCTGGTCGCCGCCGACGAATGGGTCCGCATCCCGATGGCCCACGGCGTCGACTCCCTGAACGTGGGCGCGGCGGCCGCGGTCGCCTTCTACGCGGTGGCGACGGGCCGCCCGGAACTCTGAGCGTCAGCCTGCGCTTGCACCTGCTTCGGTACGACCTGACGGCCGCCGTCCAGCCCATGGGCCGGCCCCTGACACCCTTGCGCCGCCGCGATCCCGAGCGCCACCAGCAGCGTCACGACGACGAAGACGAACAGCCGCTGCCGCAGCAGCCGCGGATTGGCGGGCCGCCGCCCGGTCCCGGTGGTCCGGGGCCCGGGACGCCCGGCACCACTGCGCTGCGCGGGCCGGTTCCCACTGCCGGAGCGTGTGGTGTTCCGGGAGGAGGGCGTGGGCCGAGCCGCCCCGGACCGGGACGAGGCGTTCCCGCCACGCGACGGAGCGCCACCCCGTGACGAGGGAGCGGAACCGCGCGGCGCGCCGGCACCCCGAGGAGCCGGAGTCCCCTGCCCGCCCTGCATGCCCTGCTGTCCCGGCGGACGCCGCTGGGCCTGGGTGCGCTGCTGCTCCGGGTAGCTCTCGGTGAGCCGCCCGGTCGGCCGGTCCGCGTCGGGAGTGCGAGGCGCGGGCGGCCGTACGTCGGCGAGGTGGTCCTGGTGCTCCCGCGCCGCGATCTCCTTGAGCCGCAGCGACAGTTGGAGCGTGCTGGGCCGTTCCTCGGGGTCCTTCGCGAGACACGCGCGGACGAGCGGAGCGAGCGCGTCCGGAACGCCGCGCAGCTGCGCCTCCTCGTGCACCACGCGGTACAGCATCACCTCGGAACTGCCGTGCCCGAAGGGCGAGTCGGCCATCGAGGCGTAGGCGAGCGTGGCCCCGAGCGAGAAGACATCAGTGGCCGGTGTGACGGCGGCGCCGCGCACCTGCTCGGGCGCGAGGAAGCCGGGCGACCCGACGGCCGTACCGACGTGCGTGAGCGTCGAGGCCCCCGTAGCCCAGGCGATGCCGAAGTCGATGATCCGCGGCCCCTTGGGGGACAGCAGGATGTTGGACGGCTTCAGATCCCGGTGCACGACCCCGGCCTCGTGGACGGCGACGAGCCCCTCCGACAGCGCTGCCCCGACGGAGGCGACCTCGGCCGCGCTGAGCGGCCCCTCGTCGGCGACCTTGTCGTGCAGGGACGGCCCGGGCACGTACTGTGTGGCGAACCACGGCCGGTCGGCGTCGAGATCGGCGGCGACGAGCCGCGCGGTACACCCGCCGCGAATCCGCCGCGCGGCGGACACCTCTCGGGCGAAGCGGGACCGGAACTCCTGATCCTCAGCCAGATCGGGCCGGATCACCTTGAGGGCGACCCGCTGCCCCTTCCGGTCGGAGCCCAGATAGACAACGCCCATCCCGCCCGCGCCGAGCCGTCTGTGAAGCCTGAACGAGCCGACGACGCGCGGGTCCTCGCGCCTCAGGCGCATCATCGCCATGTTCATCCCCGCTGCCCGGTCCGTGTGACGTGGCACAGCTTACGTTTACCCGGCCGCCCGCGCGCAGAGGCCGCGCCCTCTCGGCCCGACGGATTGTCAGTGCCGGGTGCGAAACTTGAAGGGTGGTCAGGGAGCCAGTGAACAGGAGGGCTTTGACCTGCCTGTGATCCCAACCACCCGTCACAGAAGGGGGATTGAGCCCGTGAAGGGTGACCGCGTGGAGATAGTCGTGGACGCCGGCGACACGACTCGTACGTACGAGGTGGTGGCCAGCAGAGCGGGCCGTCGGGTGGAGACGGCGGTACGACGAGGTGTCGTGGAAGTGAGCGAAGTCACCCGAAGCGGCTCCGTGGTGCGCACGGCCCGCTTCATGGCGACCCGGGTCCTGGCCCTGGTCGAGCAGCCGGTGCCCCGGGAGGACAGCTCGGAAAGGACGGGACAGACCGGGCGTCCCCTCCGGGAAACCCCCGAGACCTAGGCCCTCGTCTCCACCCAGAGGAGTACACCGCAGGTCACGGCTCATCCTCCGGGAGGCCCGCCAATCGGTACGACGGCATGACGACCCCAACCCGCCGCAAGCCTAGATTTGAGGTCAAGCGGCGGGTGCAGCACTCGTCCCCCGAGGTCAGACACCCGCCGCTGCCAACGACACGTCAAGAACGGTCAGGAGAGGGACCATGGCCTTCACGGCACCGCGGACGACGATCCGCACACAGGGACGCAAGGCGCACGCCGCTGCGTTCCGCCCCCGCCGTCAGGGCCGCCGCCACCCCTTGGTGGCGACACTCATGGCCCTCCCCCTGGCGGTCCTGCTCCTCGTCGTCTTCGACGGCTGGGAGACAGTGGCCACACAAGCGTCGTCCGTGGGAGTGATGCTGGGGCGCTGAGCGGCGACCCCAGGCCCGGAAGAGCGGTCCGGGCGGGGACATCCACCCATGAAACCCCGTGGGGACGGGGGTGCGGCGGACGGCAAAAATGCCGGCGCAGCTGGGGAGCTGCGCCGGCATCAAACTTCCCGACGCCGGTCGGTGTTTTCAGCCCGTCCGGCGTTTGAGGACGAGGCCCGTTCAGGGCCGAAGCGGGGGTCTGGGGGCGCAGCCCCCAGGGATGGGACGGGTAGGGGCGGCGGGGCGAAAACACCCCGGGGCCGACCGCAGCGCAGGGCACCTGATGACTCACCAAGCCCACCGCCCTACCCTCGGACGAGACCCGCACCGCCCGCCCAGGGAGCCCCGTGACCGCCGCCACCCCCTTGCTCGCCGACCTCACCGCCCGAGCCAAGGCCACGGCCCACTCACGCACCTCGACCTGCCCCTGCGGCAGCCCGATCACCCTCGCCGACCGCCCCGACGCCACAGTCGTCCGCCACGCCGACACCGTCGCGAAGGCCCACGCCCCGAACACACCGCTCCCCGACCTGACCCCCCGCCTCACACTCGCAGCAACCCTCCCCGACGTCTTCCTACCCCCGCTAAGCCCGGCGCCAGTCGACCTGCACGGCAGACTCGTGACCTTCTGGCCGTACGGCACCCCCGTGGACCCGGACGACCCGGACGCAGCTCCCTGGGAAGCCGCCGCCACCCTCCTCGCCCGTCTCCACCGAACCCCGCCTCCACCCGCCCTGCCTCCCATGCGCGGTCCCGCCAAGGCCGCCCGAGCGATCGCCCGCCTCCAAGCAGCCGGCCCCCACTCCGCGACCGCCCCGATCCTGCGCGCCTGGAACGCCCTCCCCGCCTGGGCCCGAGCCGAGACGCCCACGCCGCCCGACGCCAACGCCACCACCCTCTGCCACGGCGACCTCCACCTCGGCCAGCTGGTCCGCCACCCGGCCCCCGACGGCCCATGGCTGCTGATCGACGTAGACGACCTCGGCGTAGGCGTCCCGGCCTGGGACCTGGCCCGCCCGGCGGCCTGGTACGCCTGCGGCCTCCTCCCACCCGAGGAGTGGACCCGCTTCCTGACCGCATACCGCGCGGCGGGCGGCCCCGCCGTCCCCACGGCCCCGGACTCCGACCCCTGGCCCGCCCTGGACGTCCCGGCCCGCGCCCTCACCGCGCAGACCGCCGCCACGGCCGTAGCCAAGGCGATCGCGGCGGACCGCCCCCTGGACGAGGTGGAGCAGTCGGTGGTGGACGCCTGTGACCGAATGGGTTCCGCCCCACCGCAGTTGACCCACGGCCTCGCGAAGTAGGGTGCAACCGACCAGGGCTGGACGGAGTCTGTCCTGGCGGAACCACTGAGCAGGACCGACGGGCGAGGAGTTGAGCCGACCATGCAGTGTCCGAAGTGCCATGCGCCGATGCACACGTACAACCGCAACGGCGTCCAGATCGAGCAGTGCAGCGGGTGCCGCGGGATATTTCTCGACTACGGCGAGCTGGAGGCCCTGACCCGCGTGGAGTCGCAGTGGTCCCAGCCCGGACCGCCGCCCCCGCCGGCCGGGCAGGCCTACGGCGCCCCCGCGCCCGCCTGGGGCGCCCCGCAGCACGGCGGCGGCCACTACGGCCACAAGCGCCACAAGAGCTTCGGCCACATGCTGTTCTCCAGCTGAGCCGCGCACGAAGAAGCCCCCGGCCGATCAACTCGGCCGGGGGCTTTGGTGTGTGGACGATACTGGGATTGAACCAGTGACCTCTTCCGTGTCAGGGAAGCGCTCTCCCGCTGAGCTAATCGTCCTCGGGACTGCGTGCGCGATACTGGGATTGAACCAGTGACCTCTTCCGTGTCAGGGAAGCGCTCTCCCGCTGAGCTAATCGCGCGGGGATCCTCGCGGATCAAGGCCCTTGCGGACCAGTGGACGATACTGGGATTGAACCAGTGACCTCTTCCGTGTCAGGGAAGCGCTCTCCCGCTGAGCTAATCGTCCTTGGAGGTGGAGACGGGATTTGAACCCGTGTAGACGGCTTTGCAGGCCGTTGCCTCGCCTCTCGGCCACTCCACCAGGAGCGCGGGGGTTCGGGAAGATCCCCCACTTCCTGCGAGCGGACGACCAGGTTCGAACTGGCGACCTCAACCTTGGCAAGGTTGCGCTCTACCAACTGAGCTACGTCCGCATGTCGTTTCGGTACGCTCCCGCGTCCCGGCGACGTGTTGAACTCTAGCGGATTCCGGGGCCAGCACAAAAACGCGTTTGTGCAGCGTGCTGCGCCGCACCGCCAGGAACTCAAGGTCAGGGCACCCGCGGAGACACGCTGGGGCCACCCGCGGGACACCGCCATAGACTCGACTGCGTGCTCGACCTCCCTCCTCTCGCCCGCTTCGGTGACCGCGTGGCCAC
This sequence comes from Streptomyces sp. JLBG701, assembly GCF_058544905.1. Lineage (NCBI taxonomy): Bacteria > Bacillati > Actinomycetota > Actinomycetes > Kitasatosporales > Streptomycetaceae > Streptomyces > Streptomyces sp. JLBG701. The sequence goes on along the minus strand of NZ_CM178588.1, from coordinate 2,230,710 downwards.
CGGTCTCCTCGATGTCACCAGCGACCCCGCCGCCCTCGACTCCACCGGCTTCTGGGCGGTCGCCGCGGACTTCGAGGGCCGTCTGACCTGCGCACGCTTCAGGGCCGTACGTCAGGAGCCGGTGCCCGCGCCGGTGCCGGGGGAGTGGCACGGGCCGGCGGTCGGTGACTGGACGTCGTCTCTCGACCGCGCCGCGTACACGGCGGGGGTGCGGCGGATACGCGAGCACATCGCGGCCGGCGAGGTCTACCAGGCGAACCTCTGCCGTGTGCTCTCGGCGCCGGTCCCGCCCGACGCCGACGTGGACGCGCTGACCGCGCTGCTGGCCCGCGGCAACCCGGCGCCGTACGCCGGAACGATCCGGCTGCCCGAGCACGGCGTGGAGGTGGCCACCGCCTCCCCCGAACTCTTCCTACGCCGCGACGGCCGGATCGTCGAGTCGGGCCCGATCAAGGGCACGGGCCGCACCGAGGCGGACCTCCTGGAGAAGGACTACGCCGAGAACGTGATGATCGTGGACCTGGTCCGCAACGACATCGGGCGCGTCTGCGCCACCGGCACCGTGACCGTCCCCGAGCTGTGCGTCGTGGAGAAGCACCCGGGTCTGGTCCACCTCGTCTCCACGGTCCACGGCGAGCTGCGCGCCGACGCCGGCTGGCCGAAGCTGCTCGCGGCGGCCTTCCCGCCCGGCTCGGTCACCGGCGCCCCCAAGTCGAGCGCCCTGCGGATCATCGATGCCCTGGAGACCGCACCCCGCGGCCCGTACTGCGGCGGCATCGGCTGGGTCGACGCCGACCGGGGAACCGCCGAGCTGGCCGTCGGTATCCGTACCTTCTGGATCGACCGGGAGGAACCTGAGGAAGGTGTCCTGCGATTCGGCACCGGCGCGGGCATCACCTGGGGCTCCGACCCCGAGGGCGAGTGGCGGGAGACCGAGCTGAAGGCGGCGCGACTGCTCGCGGTAGCGTCGGGAACGTACGAGGGTGAGTGGAGAGGGACTGTGACGTGCTGTGCCGGCCCGGAGGACAACCCCCGGACCCCCGGCCGACGCGACGCCCCCGGTGCAGAATTGCGAGGAAGCGACCAGTGAAGCTTTGGCTCGACGGCGGACTCCAGGAATCGGAGTCGGCCCGCGTCTCCGTCTTCGACCACGGGCTGACTGTGGGCGACGGCATCTTCGAGACGGTGAAGGCGGCGGACGGGAAGCCGTTCGCGCTGACCCGTCACCTCGACCGACTGACCCGCTCGGCCCGCGGCCTCGGTCTGCCCGACCCCGACCTCGACGAGGTCCGCCGCGCCTGCGCCGCCGTCATCGACGCCAACCCGATGCCGCTGGGCCGGCTCCGGATCACGTACACCGGCGGCCACGGCCCCCTCGGCTCCGACCGCGGCGACCGCGGCCCGACCCTGGTCGTAGCCCTCGGCGAGACCACCCGGCGCGCCGACTCCACGGCCGTCGTCACGGTCCCCTGGACCCGCAACGAGCGCGGCGCCCTCACCGGCCTCAAGACGACCTCGTACGCCGAGAACGTCGTCGCACTCGCCCGCGCCCACCAACACGGCGCCTCCGAGGCCCTGTTCGCCAACACGGTCAGACAACTCTGCGAGGGCACCGGGTCGAACGTCTTCGTCGTCCTCGACGGCGAGATCCACACTCCGCCGGTCGCCTCCGGCTGCCTCGCGGGCATCACCCGCGCCCTGACCGTCGAGTGGACGGGCGCCAAGGAGACCGATCTGCCGCTCGACGTCCTGGAGCGGGCCGAGGAGGTCTTTCTCACGTCCACGCTGCGGGACGTTCAGGCCGTGCACCGCGTCGACGACCGCACGCTCGCTGGCGCTCCCGGCCCGGTGACCGCGAAGGCGATGCGGATCTTCGACGAGCGGTCCGGCGACAACCTCGATCCGTAGGAACTCCGAGGATATTCGGCTGATCCAAGGCTCCCCGGCGGGTACAACTCCCTTGATGACCACGACCCTGCGGCCGACCGAGCCGCTCCAGCACGCCGCCGACGGGACACGCTCACGCCACTACCAGGTGTGCGTGAACAGCCGGCCCGTGGGCGCGATACACCTCGGCACGTCCGCGCGGTTCGGCGACTCGGTGGCCGAGATCCGGGAACTGCGCATCGAGGAGCCCGACCGGCGGCGCGGTCGCGGCACGGTCGCCGCGCTCGCCGCGGAGGAGGTGGCGCGCGGCTGGGGCTGCGAGCGGATCCAGACTTCCGTCCCCGGCGACGCCGAGCCGGCGCTACGGCTCACAAGGGCGCTCGGCTACGTCCCCAGCAGCCGCAACATGGTGAAGCAGCTCGGCGACACCCCGCCCGAGCTGCCCGCGGGCAGCGCCGCCCGGCCCATGACGGAGGCCGAGTTCGGGCCGTGGCGGGAGTACGAGATGAAGGAGTACGCCCGTATCTGGATCGAGCGGGGAGTCTCCGAGGCAGCGGCGTACGCGAGATCCCGTGAGGATCAGGAGCGGTACCTTCCGCGGGGCGTGGCCACCGAGAACGTGCGGTTGAGCGTTCTGGAGCACGAAGGGACCCAGGTCGGGATCCTCTGGCTGGGCCTCCTCGACGAGCAGGCCTACGTCTTCGACGTCGAGACCGACGAGGCCCATCGCGGCCGAGGACACGGCCGTACGCTCATGCTGCTGGCGGAGATCCAGGCGATCGCGGCGGGCTCACGCGCCCTCGGCCTCAACGTCTTCGCGGGCAACATCCCGGCCGAGCGGCTCTATGAGTCTCTCGGCTACGAGACGGTCACCCACCACCTGTCCAAGAACCTGCTCTGACACCTGCTCCGACAATGGCTCCCAGGCTCACTCGCCGTCGGCCAGCAGCCGGTCCGCGATCTCCTCGATCCGCTCGCGCAGCCCCTTCTGGCTCTTGCCGCCGTCCAGCCGCTCGCCGCCGATGACGTAGGTCGGGGTGCCGGTCACGCCGATCGCCTTGCCCTCGGCCTGGTCGGCGTCGACGATCAGGATGTGCCGGCCGTCGATCAGTGCGGTGTCGAACTCCTCGGCGTTCAGACCGAGTTCACCGGCGACCTCGACCAGGAAGGGTTCCCCCTTACGGTCCAGCTCCTCGACGCGGCCGAGCACCGCTTCGACGTACGGCCAGCCCTGCCCCTGCTCCAGCGCTTCCTCTGCGGCCTGCGCGGCGGCGAAGGCGTGCTTGTGCTTCTCCAGTGGGAAGTGCCGCAGCCGCAGTTCCAGCCGGTCGCCGTAGCGGGCGCGCAGGGCGCGGAGGTCGTCCAGGGCGCTACGGCAGTCCGGGCACTGGAGCTCGCACCACACTTCGAGGACGGGAACGGGGGCGGAGGTGCGGGCGGGGGAGGAGTCGCTCATGGGGCCCAGTCTCCCAGCCCGGCCGCCGACGGCCCAATCGGGATCATGGACGACCCTGATCGCCATCAGGGCTGTTCTCGGGCTTCGTACGGCTGTGACCGGCACCTGGGGAGGAGTCGACCCCGAGATGTCCCTGATCTCGGGCCGGAGCATGGCAATCCGGGGAGCGGACGGTGCAGGATGGAAGGGACGAACCGCCCTGCCTCGCCGAGCCCTGCATGGAGGACCGGATGATTGTCGAGACCGTCTGTTCCGCCGTCTCCGCCGCAGGCCTGGGCATCGCGGCGGTCACGGCCTATCGCAAGCGCTTCCTGGCGGCGGCCCGTATCGCCGCGTACTCCCTCGTGCCCATCGGTCTGGTGATGATCGGGGTCGTCGAGTGGGCGGCCGACACCGCCTTCAGTCTGACGGCCTGGGCCGGCTTCGGCGTGCTCGGCGTCGCCTGGCTGCTCTTCATGTCCACGCGCGCGGTGGAGCGCCGTCGCGGCGGCACCCGCAAGGAGCGCAAGGCGGCGCGGGCCGCCGCCCGGACCGAAGCCGTGGCACCGGCCGCCTCCGCGCCCTCCCTGGGACAGTCCACCCGGCCCGCGACCCGGCCTGCGACCGCACCCCGCGCGGGCGCCTCTGAGGACTTCAGCGACATCGAGGCCATCCTGAAGAAGCACGGGATATGAAGCCGCCCGTCATATGACGGGCGGATGTGGACTGAAACGACACAGAGGGATCATGGTCCGTCCGCAAGCGATCACGGTCTGAAACGGACATCACGGAATCCGGCGAACTCCCGGATTTTCCGGGCGTGTTGATCGCGCCGAGGGTCCCGACTGCGTCATCATCGCGGCGAGATGCTGGACACGACACAGAGCGACGCCGCGCCGCCCAAGGACGAGCCGCGCGGGTGCCTCTTCGCCCTTTCCCAGCCACCGCTGATGATCTTTCTTGCGGTGATCGGGTGTCTGCTGCTCATGGCTGCGTTGCACGATCTGCTGTTGCTGTGAGCCGTACGCGTGGTCCCGGGCGTCACCCGCCGGGGACCACGTCGACACCGGCATCTCATCGGGCGTCCCGCCCCGGACGTCAGCCCGCGGCTTCCTTCCGCCGTGCCCGGTACGCGGCCACGTGCAGGCGGTTTCCGCAGGTCCGGCTGTCGCAGTAGCGTCGCGAGCGGTTGCGGGAGAGGTCGACGAAGGCACGTCGGCAGTCGGGGGCCTCGCAGCGCCGCAGCCGTTCCTGCTCCCCGGCCACCACGAAGAACGCCAGGGCCATCCCGCAGTCGGCCGCCAGATGGTCGGCGACGGAGGCGCCGGGGGCGAAGTAGTGCACATGCCAGTCGTAGCCGTCGTGGTCCGTCAGCCGGGGCGTGGTGCCTGCGGCGGCGACCAGCTCGTTGATGAGAGCGGCGGCGGCCCGGGCGTCCGGGGCCGCGAAGATCCCGGCGAACCGTCCGCGGATCTTCCGCACCGCCGAGAGGTCGAACTCGGAGAGCACTCCGACATCGCTCATTTCGTGCTTTCGCACGAAATCCTCAAGAGCGGCGAGATCCGACAGCGCGTCCGGCGTCGTGTCGTCCTCCGGTGCGGTGTTCACCAGATCCACCACGGCGTCGAGGGAACACCGGGTGTCGTGGGTGATCAGCACGTTTCGCTCCCTGGCCTGGGGGTCGGGCGGACGCCCGCCGATGCTGGCCGATGTTAGTCCGACGGCCGGGGGAGCGGGGACCGCACACACGCCGGCGCCGTCGCCACGGAGGTCCGCGGCGACGGCGCCGGTGTGTGCCCTATGCGGTTGTCGTTCGTCTTGGCCCGAGCCGTCTCCCCGAGTGGACGGCGCCGGGCGGCTCTGTGGGATCTCGCCGTCAGCTCTCCGCCAGGATGTGTGAGAGCTCCTGGTCGAGATCGAAGTGACGGTGCTCAGTGCCCGGGGGCACGGCGGCGTCCGTCCGCTTCAGGAAGGACTCCAGGGCCCGTGCCGGGGCCTCCAGCAGCGCCTCCCCCTCCGGGGAGCTCAGCGCGATGCAGACGACGCCCTGGCCATGACTACGGGATGGCCAGACACGGACGTCGCCGGTTCCGGTGGGCCGGTGGAGGCCCTCCGCGAGGAGATCGCGGGCGAACACCCACTCGACGGTTTCCTCGGCACCGGTGTGGAAGGTGGCGTGCACGGCGTAGGGGTCGGCCGTGTCGTACCGCAGACCTGCGGGGACAGGCAGGGAGGACTCGCTCGACACAACGAGGCGCAGGTGCAGCTCGCAGCTGACCGTGGTGTTCATAAGCGCCAGGGCCTTTCGCTCAGTGTGCGCTCGGGGATTCGCACGTCGGCGAAATCGACATGCCACCTACGGTGCCGTTGTAAACCCCTCTGAGTGTTTTGCGTGCCTTTACGTAACTCTTCCGGCCGAGAACCCGTTCGCGAGCTACGCCCATTCCGGTGACCGGTTTCCCTCCGGTAGGGTTTGGCTTTATGAGCACGGGGAGTGACGAGTCGGGCGAGGTGGCTGTGGCGCCGGACGAGACGCAGGCCGGCGGAGCGGAGAGCGGGCAGGGGCTCGGCTCGAAGGCGCCGGAATTCATCAGGGCACGCCGTGCGCTGCACGTGAGCTGGCAGGTCGGGGTCTTCATCATCGGGCTCGCGGTGGTGGGCGTCGGCATCGTCATGCTCCCGTTGCCCGGACCGGGCTGGGTGGTGATCTTCGGAGGCATGGCGATCTGGGCGACCGAGTTCGTCTGGGCCCAGCTGGTGCTCCGCTGGACGAAGCGCAAGGTCACCGAGGCGGCTCAGGCGGCCCTCGATCCCGAGGTGCGGCGCCGCAACATCATCCTGACGACGATCGGGCTCGTGATCGTGGCCGCTCTTGTCGGCGTCTATGTCTGGAAGTTCGGCTTCGAGATGCCCTGGAATATCAAGGACCAGTGATCCCGCGCGAGGGCCCGGACCGGCTCCGGCGCTGGTCAGGACTGGTCGGAGGCACTCCCTGACATGGGGTAGTGTTCTCCCTGCGTCCGGGCGATTAGCTCAGCGGGAGAGCGCTTCGTTCACACCGAAGAGGTCACTGGTTCGAACCCAGTATCGCCCACCCGGATACGACGGCCCGTCTGCGATCACGCGGACGGGCCGTCGTCGTATCTGCGGGTCGTCCGATCCGTGAAGCTGGTCCCGCGCGCCGGCGTCAAGCCCCTGTCGGACAGGCGGCTTTCGGCCGAGCGGCGTTCGCGTCCGGCAGGGTGCTCACCGTTCGGCGCGTCGACCGCACGCGCCCCACCTGCGGCATCTCCTCACCGGCCCCTGGTTTCCGCTCGGTTGTGCCGTCGAGTCGCAGAGCCGGCTCACAAGAAATTCCTGTCCGAATCATTGACGCACCCTCAGGCCCTCCGTACCTTGTGCCAGCAAGCGCTTACTTGAAACGATTCATGCAGGCGGCAGCGACGCTGCGGGGAGGGCCCGACTGTGGGAACCGGCAGGAATGTTGAGAGGCGTACGATCCTGAAGGTGGCTGGAGTTTCGGCGGCCACGCTGGGACTGGCGGCGACCACCGGGTGCGGGGGTGACAGTGGTTCCGGGGGCGGGAATGTGACGCTCCGTTATGCGTGGTGGGGTGGCGAGCCGCGCACCATCGCCATCAAGAAGACGATCGCGCTCTTCGAGAAGAAGTACCCTAAGATCAAAATCAAGCCTGAATTCACCGACTACGAAGCGTTCTGGGAGAAGTTCCAGACCCAGGCCTCCGGCGGTAATCCGCCGGACGTTTTCCAGAATGCGGTCGGCTTTCTGCGCAAGTACGACAAGCGCGGCGTTCTGATGGATCTCAAGACGCAGGCGGACTCCGGGAATCTGAGCCTGGAGAACTTCCGCAACGGCGTTCTGGCGAATGGTCAGGTCGACGGCAAGCAGATCGGCATACCCGTCGGCGCCAACACCATGTCGCTGGTCATCGACCTCAAGGCCTTCGAGAAGGCGGGCGTGGAGCCGAAGTTCGGCTGGACCTGGGACGAGTACTTCGACGCGCTGCAGACGATCCAGGACAAGCTGAAGATCGCCGGTGACACCGGCTACTTCAGCATCATGTACCTCTACGACCTGTATCTGCGTCAGGACGGCAAGGCCTTCTTCACCGACTCCGATCTCGGTTTCACCGAGGACGATGTGACGCAGTGGTGGGAGGACGGCTACAAGCGCGTGAAGTCCGGGCTCGTCGCCGACCCGAAGAAGATCGAGCAGGTCAAGCCCAAGTCCGGTCTGTCGGCGGGACTCGCCGCGTCCGAGTTCACCTGGGACAACTTCTCCATCCGCTACGAGGGCGAGGGCGAGTCGGACTACGGGCTCGCGCCGATCCCCACCCTGGACGGCAAGGACACCGGCCAATACCTCGGTTCGCTGATGCTCAGCGCCTTCTCCGGGACCGAACACCCCAAGGAAGTCGCCCAGTTCATCAGCTTCATGGTCCACGACCCCGAGGTCGGCAAGATCATGGGCTACGACCGCGGCATCCTCGCCACGACCGAGCAGTACGACGCCTTCAAGCCGACCGACGCCAACAACAAGGGCGTCGCGGCCTACGAGGACGAGGTCGCCAAGGCCGGCGTGCTCGGGAAGATCACCCCGCACCCGTCCGGCGCGGACGTCATCGAGGCGGCGTTCCTGCGGATCGGCGGTGAGATCGCCCAGGGCAAGACCAAGCCCGCCGACGGAGCGAAAGCGCTGTTCAGCGAGGCCAAGGCCGCGTTCGCGGGCTGAGGGGACGTACCACCATGACGCTCGTCAAGGAAGCGCCCGCGCGCCCGGCGAAGAAGCGGTCCGCCGCTCCTGCCGCCGGGCGGCGCGGGCGGCGCCGCGAGAACCTCGCCGGCTATCTCTTCATGTCGCCGTGGATCGCGGGGTTCCTGCTGCTCACCGCGGGGCCGATGATCGCGTCGCTGTATTACGCGTTCACCAGCTACAACCTGTTCACGCCGCCCAAATGGGTGGGGCTCGACAACTTCACGACGATGTTCCAGGACCCGCGCTGGCAGAAGTCGGTGGAGGTCACGCTGAAATACGTCGTCGTGGCCACGCCGCTGAAACTGCTGCTCGCGCTCGGCGTCGCGCTGTTGCTCGCGCAGAGCCGACGCGGACAGGGCCTGTACCGGGCGGCGTTCTACATGCCCTCGCTCATCGGCGCCAGCGTCTCCGTCGGGTTCGTGTGGCGGGCGCTGTTCTCCGACGACGCGATCGTGGACCGTACGCAGAAGATCTTCGGGCTCGACGTGGGCGGCTGGATCGGCAACCCGGACTACGTCATCTACGCCCTGGTGGCCCTGAGCATCTGGCAGTTCGGCGCACCGATGGTCATCTTCCTGGCCGGCCTCAAGCAGGTTCCGCGGGAGCTGTACGAGGCCGCCGAGGTGGACGGGGCCGGTCCCTTCCGCAGGTTCTGGAACATCACGCTGCCGATGATCTCGCCGGTGCTGTTCTTCAACGTGCTGCTGGAGTCCATCCACGCGTTCCAGGTGTTCGGCTCCGCGTACGTCGTCTCCGACACCCGGTGCGGGCCCGCAGACGCCACGCTCGTCTACACCTGTTACCTCTACCAGAAGGGCTTCAAGGAGGCCCAGATGGGCTTCGCCTCCGCGATGGCCTGGACGCTGGTGATCGCGGTGGCGCTCGTCACGGCGGTCCTGTTCTGGTCGCAGAAGAAGTGGGTGCACTACGAGGAGGCCGCCAAGTGACCAGTGCCACCAGCCCTGCCGTGCGCACCGCGGGCGAGCGGCGGCGTGTCGGATCCCTCGCCTGGCACGTGGGCGCGCTCGTCATCCTCGCGGTCGTCCTGTACCCCGTGATCTGGGTGGTCGGCGCCTCGTTCAAGCCGAGCAAGGACATCATCGCCAGCATCGACCTGCTGCCCGCCAAGCCGGTCTGGGCGAACTTCTCCGGGCTCGCCGACGGTATCTCCGGCATCTCCATCGGCAGCTTCTTCACCAACTCGCTGATGTACGCGGGCCTTGCCGTGGTCGGTGTCGTGGTGTCCAGCTCGCTGACCGCCTACGCCTTCGCCAAGATCCGGTTCGCCGGGCGGAACCTGCTGTTCACGCTGATGATCGGCACCCTGCTGCTGCCGTACCACGTTCTGCTCATCCCGCAGTACGTGCTGTTCCGCAAGCTGGACTTCATCGACACGCTGGTGCCGCTCGTCGCGGGCAAGTTCCTGGCCACGGAGGCGTTCTTCGTCTTTCTGATGGTGCAGTTCATGCGGGGGCTGCCGCGCGAGCTGGACGAGGCCGCCAAGCTGGACGGCTGCGGACACCTGAGGACCTACTGGTCCATCGTGCTGCCGCTGTGCCGGCCTGCCATCATCACCAGCGCCATCTTCACCTTCATCAACGCCTGGAACGATTTCATGGGGCCGTTGATCTACCTCAACACCCCCTCCAAATACACCGTTTCGCTCGGCCTGATGATGTTCCGCGACCAGGAGGGCATCTCCAACTACGGCAGCATGATCGCGATGTCGCTGGTGGCCCTGGTGCCGGTCATCGCCTTCTTCATGGCCTTCCAGCGGTACCTCATCGACGGTATGGCGACGTCCGGACTCAAGTGAAAGGGCTGAGGCGGTCACCATGGCGCAAGCGCGTGTGAAAGCCCGCAAGGAGTCCGTGTTCGGCGAGCGCTTCGCGGTCTTCGCCGAGTGTCTGCTGACCGGGGTGTGGATCGCCGTGGCCTGTCTCGGGGTCGTCACCTACCCCGCCGCCTTCGCCGCCGGCGCACAACATCTGCGGCGTCGTACGGCCCATGTGGGCGGTGGCTTGCGGGAGTTCGTCGCGGACTTCCGGGCGGCCCTGCGCGGCGGATGGGCCGTCGGGCTCCTCGGCTGGCCGGCGGCCGGCGCGGTCTGGGTGGACGTCCAGGCGGCGCGGGCCGGGATACCCGGCGGGCCCTTCGTCGGGGCGGTCGGCATCTTCGCGCTGATCGGACTCGCCGTGGCTCTGCTGCGGGCGGCTGCCGTCTGGACGCCGGGTGCCACCTGGCGGGCGCTGCTCGCCGACGCCGGGCGGCGGACCGTGCGCGATCCGGCCGGGTCCTTCCTGATCGTCTGCGGGCTCGCCGTCGTAGCCCTGTCCGCGGGGTTCCTTCCGCCGCTGGCGGTTCCCGTCCTCGGGGCCGTCGCGGCGGCGGCCGTCGCCGTGGAGGAGCGCCACCGGCGCCGCTGACGGGCGGTGCCCGCACACCAGGTCGGCGCTCTGGGCGTCGTATCTCTCTGTCATGCCCCTGACCACCCGCACTCGTACGGAACGGAAAGGCTGAATCCCTATGTCTCCCATTCCCCGCAGGTCCCTCCTCAAGGCGGCCGCCGTCGCCGGAGCCGCCGCTCAGTTCAGCTGGGCGCTCGGAGCGAAGGACGCGCAGGCTTCCGTGAGAGCCGAGGCCGCCGACGCGGACCCGGTGACGCTGGACTGGCTGGAGGACGGCGGTCTCGGCGCCGCACCCGGCTCCACGGTCGGCGTGCCCTGGCCGAAGGGCGCGTACCAGGAGGACCAGACCTTCGCGCTGGCGGACGCCGACGGCAAGGCCGTGCCCGTCCAGTCGTGGCCGATCGCCTACTGGCCGGACGGCTCCCTCAAGTGGACGGCCCACGCGGTCAGTTCGGGCTCCGGGAAGCTCACGCTCTCCGCCGGGGAGAGCGCCGCACCGGAGAACAAGGTCACCGTCGACAAGAGCGGCGGCACCATCGACATATCGACCGGGGTCATCACCGCGAAGATCGGCAAGTCCGGCTCCACACTGGTCAAGTCCGTCACCCGTGGCTCCACCGAGATCGCCAAGAACGGCCGCCTCGTCCTGATCCGCCAGCCCGAGATCGAGGACGAGGACCAGGGCGCGACCAAGTTCGAACGCTTCGAGAGCGCCATCGGCGAGGTCGTCGTCGAGCAGGAGGGCCCGGTCCGTGCCGTCGTCCGCATCGACGGCAAGCACCGCAAGGGAAGCCGCAGTTGGCTGCCGTTCTCCATCCGCCTCTACTTCTACGCGGGCGCCGACTCCTTCCGCATGGTGCACACGGTCACCTTCGACGGCACCCAGGAGCCCGGCAAGGCCAGCGGCGACTTCATCCGCGGCCTGGGCATCCGCTTCACCGTGCCGATGCGGGACGCCGCCTACGACCGGCACATCCGCATCGGCGGCGAGGGCACCGGTCTGCTGCGCGAGGCCGTCAAGGGCATCACCGGGCTGCGCCGCGACCCGGGCGCGGCCGTGCAGACGGCCCAGTACGCAGGCGAGAAGCTGCCCGACCCGGCCACCTGGGACCAGCGCGTCACGACCCGGCTCCAGTACATCCCCGAGTGGGGCGACTACACCCTCTCCCAGCTCTCCGCCGACGGCTTCACCCTCCGCAAGCGCACCAAGAAGGGGCACGGCTGGATCGGCGCCGGTGGCGGCAAGCGCGCCTCAGGATTCGGGTACGTCGGTGGCGTGAGCGGCGGATTCTCCTTCGGCCTGCGGGACTTCTGGGAGAAGTTCCCGGCCCAGCTCGACATCCGCGACGCCCAGACCGACGAGGCCGAGGTCACCCTCTGGCTCTGGTCACCCGAGGCCCAGCCCATGGACCTGCGCTTCTACCACGACGGCATGGGCCAGGACACCTACGCCGAACAGCTCGAAGGCCTCAACATCACCTACGAGGACTACGAGCCCGAGTTCGGCACCCCGTACGGCATCGCCCGCACCTCCGAACTCCTTTTCTGGGCCAACGAGTCGACGCCTTCGCCGGCCGCTCTGGCTGAACAGGTCGAGGCCGTACGGGTGTTGCCGCAGCTGGCCGCGCCGCCCAAGCAGCTCATCAAGGCCGGGGTCTTCGGGCCGGGTCTCTACGCCGAGCCCGACCGTTCCACCGACGCCAAGGCGAAGATCGAGGACCATCTCGACTTCCTCTTCACCTATTACAAGGACCAGGTGGAGATGCGCCGTTGGTACGGCTTCTGGGACTACGGCGACATCATGCACACCTACGACACGGTCCGGCACCAGTGGCGATACGACATCGGCGGCTACGCCTGGGACAACTCCGAGCTTTCGCCGGACCTCTGGCTCTGGTTCGCGTATCTGCGCAGCGGCCGCGCCGACATCTTCCGCTTCGCCGAGGCGATGACCCGGCACACCGGCGAGGTCGACGTCTATCACCTGGGCCAGTGGGCCGGCCTAGGCACCCGGCACGGTGTGCAGCACTACGCCGACAGCGCCAAGCAGCAGCGCATCGCCAACACGACGTATCGGCGCTACTACTACTTCCTCACCGGTGACGAACGCGTCGGCGACCTCATGCACGCCAACGTCGACTCCGACGAGACCTTCCTCGTCCTCGACCCGATCCGCAAGATCCGCACCGAGCCGTACACACCCGACCGGCACGCCCTGTCGATCGGGTTCGGCACGGACTGGAGCGGGCTCGTGTCGGCGTGGCTGACGGAATGGGAGCGCAAGGGGCCGAAGTGGGAGAAGGCCAAGGCGCGCGTGTTGTCGACGATGGAGACGATCGCCGCTCAGCCCAACGGCTTTGTGCAGGGGAGTGGGCTGTACGACCTCGACACCGGGAAGTTCGCGATCGCCGCATCGCCTGTTGTCGGCGTCTCGCATCTCTCGGCGGTCTTCGGGCTCAACGAGTTGTGCGCCGAGCTCATCGACCTCGTCGACATGCCGGCGTTCAACGAGGCCTACTTCGACTACTGCCGATACTTCAACGCCACCAAGGCCGAACAGGCGGCACGCTACGGCTCCAACTTCGGCACGCTGCTGCTGTTTCAGGGGCACTCGCGTCTCGATGCGTATGCGGCCGTGCAGACCGGGGACGCGGCGCTTGCCACGCGCGCGTGGGCGAAGTTCTACAACTCCGATGGCTACAAGGAGGCTTCGCCGTGGAAGGTGGAGGAGCTGAGCGGGCCGGTCACGCTGGTGCCGGGTAGTGAGGCCGGCTGGGTGTCCACCAACGACACCGCGCTCTATGGCCTCGCCGCCATTGAGAACCTGGCGTTGCTTGGGGACAAGATGCCGTAGCGGTCCGTCGTGGGGAGCTGCGGGTCCGTTGTGGCTGGTCGCGCAGTTCCCCGCGCCCCTTGGGTTAGTTCATCCTGCCCAGGATTCCTCGCACCCTTCTTACATCCCTGATGCGCTGCTCGTACGTTGCCCCTAGTGCCAGCAGCAGGAGTCCGGCCAGCGCGGGCGGTACCCAGCGGGGGAGCGCGTCTGTCACCTGGGCGATGTACGGGGCTAGTTCGTGCAGGGCGTCCAGTGTGAGCACCGAACCGCCGAGCAGGAGTGGTGCCTGGAGGCTGTAGCCGGCGCCCAGCAGGGTGATGGACAGGGCGGCCAGGCCCAGGAGCATGGGGCGCGTCCACTGTGGGTCGCCCCAGGCCGCTATGAGGCTCGGCACCAGCGTGGCGGTGAGGCCGGGGGCGTACGCCGTCCAGGACGACGTCTGTGGGGCGCGGCGGCGGCGCAGGGCGCCGATCAGCAGTGCCGGGACGGTCACCGGCAGGGTGTAGGCCTCCGGGGATCCCACGTCCCAGGACGCCAGGCGCACCCAGGTGGCCAGGATGAACAGGGTCGCCGCCGCGTATCCGACGGGGCGGCGGTCGAGGCGTACGGCCGTGCCCGCGGCGATCACTCCGCAGAGGGCCAGTACCAGCGCCAGCAGGGGCGGGTCGGCCAGTGCGAGGCCGACGGCGACCATGCCCGCGACGGCTCCCGTGACCTCGAAGGCCACCCGCGTCGTGCCGCTGATGCGCGGTGCGAGCAGGGCCGTGGCCAACGGGATCACCAGCACCAGCAGCGCGATGTGCTGCGGCTGCCAGTCGAGGCTCGCGCCCACGGCGCAGGCGAGGGCGGTGGCGTACGCGACGCAGACGGAGGCCGACACCGGCGCGAGACGGCCGCGCCACGCGGCTCCCGCGAACAGGGCGGTCAATGAGGCGAGCACCGTGAGGGTCGTCGCCTCGGTGGCCAGGGCGACGAAGGCGAGGCTGAGGGAGGTCAGGAGGGCGAGGGCGGTGGGTGTTCGGGAAGTGAAGCTCAGGAGTGCCGCCGTCGCCAGCCCCTGCACGAACAGGCCTGCGGTGTACGGGATTTCGAGCGCCGGCGGGACGACGAGCGTCGCGGCCCACGTCAGGGTCAGGGCGGCCGTCAGGGCCCGCGGGCGCCACTCCTCGACGCGGACCGCCAAGGCGGCCAGGACCCCGGCGACTGCGATGAGGACGAGGGGAGCCGTGGCCGCGTGCGGTGGCCAGAAGGCCTCCGTCGTCGCCGCGTCGCGGGCGCTGGCCGGCGCACCGGACCAGGCGCGTGAGATCCACTCGACCGGTCCGAGCAGCGTGACGGCGACGACCGGCAGCGCCCACAGCACGGCGCACGCCTGCACGGCCCCCGAGGCTCCGGCGAGGCCGCGGCGTACGGCTTCCGGAAATGGACCTCGTACGACGACCGCCAACAGCGCGATTCCGCACGCCAGATAGCCGGGGACCGTCCAGTCGCCGGGCAGTGACGCGCGCAGGATGCCGCCGAGCGCGGCGACCGCGAGCAGGCCGGCCGCAGCCGCCGTGCCGGTCGCGATCGCCGGGCCCGGGGCGAGGGCCTGTGTCTGAAGTGGCGTCGTTCGCCCGGGGCGCGCCACTTCCGACACAGGCCCTAGCCACGCGGCGGTCAGCGCGATGGCCGCCGCGAGGGTGAAGAGCGCCGCCGCACGGGCGGCGGCGCTCGGACCGGCCGCATCGAGGGACATGGAGCCGGTCGCCAGCACGCCCCAGCCGCCCATCCCGAACGCGCCGCCCGCCGCGAGAAGACGTACGGAACGGATGGACACCCGGAGCGCGACAACCATGTCGAACGCGGCCGTCAGCAGGACCGCGGTCGTGATGACGTGCAGGCCGCTGCCCGCCGCGAACGCCCAGAGGGGCAGCGGCAGTTGGGCGGCCAGCAGGGCGGCGGGGAGAGGGCCGCGCAGTGCCCTGAGCCCCAGGCCGTACGCCACCCACGTCCCCGCCAGCACCGCCGACGCGGCCGCCGTGTACGCCGCGCCGTCCGCCCCCGTGAACGCGACCTCGTGCAGCGCGTACACATCGAGCACCGTCAGCGCCAGCCCCAGGCCCGCCACCGACTCGGCGGTCGAGCGCAGCCCCCGTCGCAGCAGCGGCACGGGGACGGCGAGCGCTGCCAGCGTGATACCGCCGAGGACCAGAGCCCGCCCGGCGATCCCGAGGTGACCCCAGCTGACCAGGGTGAACACCATCGCCGCGATGGTGAGGAGTACGCCGCCGAGCACGAGGAGCACGTTCTGTACGCCGGGTGCGCTGGTCTCGGGACGAGGTGATTTTGGGGCGGCTGCCGTGGGCGCCGACGGCACCGGACGGAGGGCGGCGACCAGCCAGGCGCGGCGGGCCAGCAACTGGGTCCGACGGGCGTCCAGTTGCCACAGCTCCGCGTCCAGGAGCCGCAACTCCTCGGCCGGTGGCGGGATGTGGGTCATGCATCGGAGTGTGGTCCACGTCACGTCGTACGGCATGAGTGCGCGTACTCAGAACGTACTCAGATGCCGCAAAGCAACGCCCCGCGCGGGCAGACTCTGCCCATGGACTGGACCCGTTACCGCTTCCGCAGCCTGTGGGCCCTGCCCGCACCGCCCGCCACCGTCTACGACGTCCTCGAACGGGCCGAGGACTACCCGCGCTGGTGGCGGCAGGTGCGCGAGGTCGACCGGGTCGACGACACGAGCGGCGTCGTCCGGATCCGCTCACTCCTCCCGTACGACATCTCCTTCACCGCGCGGGAGACGCGCCGCGATCCTTCGGCCGGCGTCCTGGAGATCTCCATGTCCGGTGACCTCGACGGCTGGGCGCGCTGGACGGTCACCCCGGGCGGGCCGGGCAGCCTCGTCCGCTACGACCAGCTGGTCGACGTCAACAAACCACTCCTGCGCCGCCTCGCCGTCCCGGGACGGCCCGCGTTCCGCGCCAACCACTGGCTGATGATGCGCTCGGGCCGGCGAGGACTGACGGCCTACCTGCAAGCGGTTTGAAGGAAGCCCGCGGGGACCTGTATTGTTCAGTGCGTTCCCGGGCGATTAGCTCAGTGGAAGAGCGCTTCGTTCACACCGAAGAGGTCACTGGTTCGAACCCAGTATCGCCCACCGGGAGAAAGCCGGTCCGTCACCGACGGACCGGCTTCTTTGTGTGTGCGGGCCCCTTCAGGCGGCCGCCGGCAGATCCGGACGCAGGGGCCACGCCGGGTCCACCGCCTCCGGAGTGCCGCTGCGGGCGAACCACGCCTGTAGGCCGCGGGCCTGTGCCGCGTGCCATACCGCCTGCAGGGTGTGCAGTTCGGCGGGGGAGAGGCGTTCCAGACGGGTCGCGAAGCGGCGGCCCACCGCCCGTACGACGTCCAGGGCCGCCATCGCGTCGGCCGCCGCGTCGTGGGCGCCCTCCAGCGAGACGTCGTAGTGCGCGCACAGGTCGGTCAGGGTGCGGCGGCCCTTGCGGTAACGGTCGAGGTGTTTGTCGAGGACGCGCGGGTCCAGCACCAGCAGCGGTGACGCCTCGAACCAATGGCTCAGGGACGAGGCGCGATGGCGACGCAACTCACGGTCCAGGATGGTCAGATCGAACGGGGCGTTCATCACCACGAGCGGGCGATGCGCCGAAGCCTGTTCGCCCAGTTCGCCTGCTATCTCATGCATCACCGGCGACGGCCAGCGGCCGTTGCGCTGAAGATGCTCGTCGGTCAGTCCGTGTACCGCCGTAGCCCCTGCGGGCACCGGCACACCCGGGTTCACCAGCCACCGGCTCACCCGTGGCCGGGTGCCGGGGGCGTCCTGGACGACGACGGCGGCCGACACGATTCGGTCGGTCTCGACGTCCACGCCCGTGGTCTCGGTGTCGAACGCGGCCAGAGGCCCCTCGTACCAGCACGTCATACGTACACAACTCCTCGTTCACCCACGGCAGGTGACGCACCGTCTTCTGCCAATTTGGTGATACCCGGGCTGTTTGTGTCGTACGCCGGAAGGACACAACAGGAGTACGGGTCTTCGCAGTTCAGGAGGCCATCACGGGGATTCACTGAGCGTGGAAGGCTGTTGGTCATGGCGATAGCGCAGCCCGAGCGGGGCGGGCTGCTGCCCGAACGCACGGGCCCCCATCGCGGTTCACTCGCCACCACCGCCTGCATGGAGACACTGCAGGTGGGCTATCTGCACGCCGTCGCGGCCGCCGCCGGCTGCTCGCTGTCCCAGCCCTTTCCGGACAACGGCATCGACTGGCACGTCAGCCACAGCGCCGCCGGGCACACCGTCGACGACGAGGTCACCATCAAGGTGCAGCTCAAGGCGACGTACCAGATCCCACCGAACCCACCGGGCCGGTCCTTCTCCTTCACGCTCGACAACGACCACCTCAGGAAGCTCGCCCGCACCCCGGTCTCGGTGCACAAGATCCTGGTCGTGATGCTCGTGCCCAGATCGCAGGACGACTGGCTGCGCGCCAGCCACGACCGGCTCGACCTGCGGCACTGCTGCTATTGGGTCAACCTGGCCGGACACGCGATCACCGGCCGCACTCGGACCACCGTGCGGATACCGACCGCACGCATCTTCGACGACCGTGCCCTGTGCGAGATCATGACGCGGGTCGGTACGGGAGGCAGGCCATGACGCACCGCCCCATCGACGAGCCCGTACGGCCAGTGCGGCCACACCCCGACGACCACACCGCCACCGACTGGGACCGCGCCCCCCGACCCGACGACGTCGACCCCGCCGTCCTCAGCGCACTACTGCGCCGGCACGGCTGGCAGCGGCGCGGCGGAGCCGCCGGACGCTACGGCCGCTGGACCCCACCGGGGCCCGGCACTGGCGGCACGAGCCTGCTCGTGCCCGAGAGCCGGGCCTTCCCCGACAGCGACGACCTCCTCGGCGAGGCACTCGTCGCACTGTCCCGCAGCGGCTCGCCCTCCGCACGCGACGTCCTGGTCGGCCTCGCCGTACCCAGCGACGAGATCCGCTGGTGGCGGGACGTCCCGACCGGCCCGGCCGGCGCCGCGCCCTGGACCGTCGAGGAGCAGCTGCGCACGGCCGCCCGCCAGATGCTGCTGGCCGCCGCACTCGCCACACGCGCGCGTGCCGGCTATTACGGAGCCCGGCACCGCCGCCCGGCCGCCGCGTCCCTGGAGAACGTCCTCGTCGGCGGCGCACCCGGCGGCCGCCTGCTGACCGCGTTCGTCCCCGTCGACACCGGCCGCCCGCTCGCCGTACGCCTCCACCAGGCCCTCTACGCCGTCCGCGAGGCCATCGACTACCAGCGGGCCACCGGCGGCATGGACGCCTTCGACGGCGCCGTGGAAGCGGGCGTCAGCCGCGAACTCACCGACGCCCTCGTCACCCTCGTCCGCGGTACGGAGGGCGCCCGCATCGCCGTCGAATGGGCGCCCGGCGCGGGCGTCCCCGAGGGCTGCGCGGCACCCACCGAGGCCGTGGAGTTCTCGCCCGGCGACCTACCCGTGCTGCGCGAGGCGGGCGCCCGCTATCTGCGCGACGAACCGTCCATGCCGGTGCGGATCACCGGAACGGTGACGCGCATGCGCAGGGCCGGGCCGCGCGGCGAGGGTGCCGTACGGCTGCGGGTGATCGCCGGGGCCGAGGTGCCGCACGTACGCATGACCCTCGACGAGGAGGCGTACCGCATAGCGGGCCACGCGCACCTGGTCGGCCTTCCGATCCGCGTCCACGGGCGCCTGGAGAGCCGCGGCGGCTTCCGCCGGCTCACCGGGGCCGCCGGCGTCGTACCTGTTCAAGTGGACGAGGCGGAGCGCGACCGGCTGATGAAGTCGGTGCAGGAGACCGCCGAGATCACGGCCTTCTTCGAGGAGGCGTGCAGCGGCGAGGACTGAGCCGCCCCTGACGAGGGCCTTCGGACATCCGTTTCGCGGTGGGCACCCTCGGGTCGGTACGATCCGGTATTGCGCGCGCTCCAGGTACGGCGCCCGCATTCGCCTTCAGTCAGGAGAGACCGGTGTCAGACGTCCGTGTGATCATCCAACGCGATTCCGAGCGGGAAGAGCGCACGGTGACGACGGGCACCACGGCCGCCGAGCTCTTCACCGGCGAGCGCTCGATCATCGCCGCGCGCGTGGCCGGCGAGCTCAAGGACCTGGCGTACGTCCTCGCCGAGGGCGACGAGGTCGAGGGCGTCGAGATCTCCTCCCAGGACGGCCTCAACATCCTGCGCCACTCCACCGCGCACGTCATGGCACAGGCCGTGCAGGAGCTGTTCCCCGAGGCCAAGCTGGGCATCGGCCCGCCGGTCAAGGACGGCTTCTACTACGACTTCGACGTCGAGCGGCCCTTCACGCCCGAGGACCTCAAGGCCGTCGAGAAGAAGATGCAGGAGATCCAGAAGCGCGGGCAGCGGTTCTCGCGTCGTGTGGTCACCGACGAGGCCGCCCGTGAGGAGCTCGCCTCGGAGCCGTACAAGCTCGAACTGATCGGCATCAAGGGCTCCGCCTCGACCGACGACGGCGCGGACGTCGAGGTCGGCGCCGGCGAGCTGACGATCTACGACAACCTGGACGCCAAGACCGGTGACCTGTGCTGGAAGGACCTGTGCCGCGGTCCCCACCTGCCGTCGACCCGCGCGATCCCGGCGTTCAAGCTGATGCGCAACGCGGCCGCCTACTGGCGCGGCAGCGAGAAGAACCCCATGCTCCAGCGCATCTACGGCACCGCCTGGCCCTCCAAGGAGGAGCTGAAGGCCCACCTCGACTTCCTCGCCGAGGCCGAGAAGCGCGACCACCGCAAGCTCGGCACCGAGCTGGACCTCTTCTCCATCCCGGAGCAGATCGGCTCCGGCCTCGCCGTCTTCCACCCCAAGGGCGGCATCGTCCGCCGCGTGATGGAGGACTACTCGCGCCGCCGTCACGAGGAGGAGGGCTACGAGTTCGTCTACACCCCGCACGCGACGAAGGGGAAGCTCTTCGAGACCTCGGGCCACCTGGACTGGTACGCCGACGGCATGTACCCGCCCATGCAGCTCGACGAGGGCGTGGACTACTACCTCAAGCCCATGAACTGCCCGATGCACAACCTGATCTTCGACGCGCGCGGCCGCTCCTACCGTGAACTGCCGCTGCGCCTCTTCGAGTTCGGGACCGTGTACCGGTACGAGAAGTCGGGCGTCGTGCACGGCCTGACCCGGGCCCGCGGTTTCACCCAGGACGACGCGCACATCTACTGCACGCGCGAGCAGATGGCCGACGAGCTCGACAAGACGCTCACCTTCGTCCTCGGCCTGCTGCGCGACTACGGCCTGACCGACTTCTACCTGGAGCTGTCGACCAAGGACCCGGAGAAGTTCGTCGGCTCCGACGAGGTCTGGGAGGAGGCGACGGAGACTCTCCGCCAGGTCGCCGAGAAGCAGGGCCTCCCGCTGGTTCCGGACCCGGGCGGCGCCGCCTTCTACGGGCCGAAGATCTCCGTCCAGACCAAGGACGCCATCGGCCGCACCTGGCAGATGTCGACGGTCCAGCTCGACTTCAACCTGCCGGAGCGCTTCGACCTGGAGTACACCGGCCCGGACGGCTCCAAGCAGCGCCCGGTCATGATCCACCGCGCGCTGTTCGGCTCCATCGAACGGTTCTTCGCGGTGCTCCTGGAGCACTACGCGGGTGCGTTCCCTGCGTGGCTGGCGCCGGTGCAGGCGGTGGGGATCCCGATCGGGGACGCGCACGTGGAGTACCTGGAGAAGTTCGCCACCGCGGCCAAGAAGCAGGGCCTGCGGGTCGAGGTGGACTCCTCCTCCGACCGCATGCAGAAGAAGATCAGGAACGCCCAAAAGCAGAAGGTGCCCTTCATGGTCATCGCGGGCGACGAGGACATGGCCGCCGGCTCCGTCTCCTTCCGCTACCGCGACGGCTCCCAGGAGAACGGCATCCCGTTCGACGAGGCCATCGCGAAGATCGCGAAGATTGTGGAGGAGCGGACCCAGGTCTGACCGACCGCTGCACAGGCCCCCGGGGAACTCACTTCCCCGGGGGCCTTTCGTCGTCCTCCCGGGAGAAGACCTGGAGCAGCCACGACGAGAACGAGCCGGTCACCGCCCCCAGCAGGGCCAGCCCGCACGCCATCACCCCGGTGGCGATCACCCGGCCCCTCGGGGTCACGGGGGCGACGTCGCCGTATCCGACGGTGGCGAGCGTCGCGCAGGCCCACCACACGGCGTCCCCGAAGGTCCGCATGGTCGCGCCGGGCGCCCCGTGCTCCGCCTGGTAGACGGCGAGGGAACCGGCGAACCCGAGCAGCACGGAGGACAGACCGGCGTAGACCATCACGCGCGCGTACAGCGCGAGCCGAGGCTGACCGTGCCGCCGCTGCACCGTCTCGTACACGCGCACCACCCGCAGCGGCCGCAGCAGCGGCAGGACCAGCACCACGGTGTCCAGCAAGTGCGTTCGTACGAAGCCCAGCCGCCGCCCGCTGAGCCGCCACCGCACCCCGTAGTCGATAACGAAGAGCAGCCAGGCGCCCAGCAGCACGGCGAGGCAGACGTTCTGCCACACCGTCGGCAGACCGTGGGCCAGAACGCGGACCGCGTATGCGGCGAGAAAGATCAGCGACGCGACGGCGAGGGGCATCTCGGTGCGCCGCTCCCAGCGGGTCTGGACACTGTCGTCATCCACCCGCCCAGCTTGGCCCGGGAGGCTTTTCCCGGAACCCCGCCGACACGCCGCGAACGGGCGACGCAATATGCTGCACTGCATGACGAGTGAGCCGGAGCAGCAGATCGGAGTGGGGACGCAGGACGCGTTCCAGCGCCTGTGGACGCCCCACCGGATGGCCTACATCCAGGGTGAGAACAAGCCGACAGGCCCCGGGGCCGACGACGGCTGCCCTTTCTGCTCGATCCCGGCGAAGTCCGACGAGGACGGCCTGATCGTCAGGCGCGGCGAGCAGGTGTACGCGGTCCTCAACCTCTACCCCTACAACGGCGGGCACCTGATGGTCGTGCCCTACCGCCACGTCGCCGACTACACGGACCTCACGGACCCGGAGACCACCGAGCTCGCCGCCCTGACCAAGCAGGCGATGACGGCCCTGCGGACCGCGTCGGGCGCGCACGGCTTCAACATAGGCATGAACCAGGGCACCGTGGCAGGCGCCGGCATCGCCGCCCACCTCCACCAGCACATCGTCCCGCGCTGGGGTGGCGACACGAACTTCATGCCGGTCGTGGGCCACACGAGGGTGCTGCCCCAGCTGCTGGCCGACACCCGGAAGATGCTGGCGGAGGCCTGGCCTTCCAGCCCGTCTGGGGGTCCCCCCTCTGGGGGAGTTTGAGGACGAGGCCCTTCGGGCCGAAGGGGGTCTGGGGGCCGCAGCCTCCAGGGACGGTCACCCAAGAGGCCTACGCGTCATACACATCGGCCTTCCGTGGCGACACGTCCTGCACCGACGTGCTGAGGAACGCCGACCGGTTCCCGAACTTCTCGGTGTCCACGCCGTTCTCCTTCAGTACGCGGATGGCCGCCGCGTGCACCACGCGCAGCACCGGTGCCGCCGCGCGCAACGCGTCGTCGGCCATGAAGCGATGCCGCCAGGGCTGGTCGGCCCAGGCGTGCCGCAGGCCGAACGGTTCGGGCAGGGCTATCGAGCCGCCGAGCCAGTTCAGCAGCGGTGGGTACCAGGTGATGGGCGCGCGCACGGTGAGTCGTACCACCTCGTCGGTGCCGGCCAGCGGGAGCTTCACCTTCCGTGTCTCCCACGGCTTGAGCGACTTCTGGACCTCCTTGGTGGGGGCCTCGGGCTTGCCCGTGAACAGCCCGTTCACCGGGCCCAGCGCATGGCCGGTGACCTCGATGCGCAGCGTCTCGTGCAGCACGGTCACCGTGATCATCATGGTGATGACCAACTGCCCGTCCCACAACGTCCACTGCACCCCGAGATAGTGCCGGTCACCGCTGCCGAACTGCTGCTTGTTGCAGATGTCCTGGATGGCGTGGTTCTTGACCTGGAAGGCCTCGACGTCCGTGCTCTCGACCCGGGACACCGCCTTCGCGCTCTCCGCGATGGGCGTGACGATCCAGTGGCGTATCGAAGGCTTCGGAAAACCACCGGTGTTCAGGGGACCGCGCTCCAGCATGCGCAACTGGTCGTGGATGGAGCGTATGACGTCCCAGCTGCGGAAGGGGTGGATCTCCCGGTCGGGGTTGGCCGATACGAGGTCCTCCGCGAGCTGCCAGCTGCCCCAGCGGGTGCCCATGCCGAGGATGCCCTTGGGGCCGGCGTAGAAGACGGAGTTGGACCGCTGCTCGGCGGTCAGCTTCTGGAGGGACTGGCGCAGTTGTTCGGCCTGGGTCTCGCCGGGGCTGCTGGGTACCGCCTCGGGGACCTTGGCGCCCACGCTGCTTCCGGCGAGGAGGCTGTCCCAACGCCCCCGCAGATCCTTGGCCGTTCGCTCGCAGATCTGCTTGGCCCAGAACCAGCCGAGGACGGGCGCGACAACCGCCGCGCGGGCGTACCAGGCCCAGAAGCCGGTGAACGGCATGCGGATCAGGAAGATCACCGCCACCGCGCCGACGGCGACCAGCAGGGCCGTGGCGAGCGCGGAGGCCTTGTTGTTGGCGGACTTGCCGAGGGAGGTGCGCAGTTGGAAGACCAGCAGCCAGACCAGGAGCCCGGGCAGGAACAGCAGCCCGCACAGCACCATGACCGCGCTCAGCATCTTGTCCCGGTCCCGGCGGATGCGGTGGGCGGCCAGGCAGTGCTCGACGACGACCTGGGGCTCGGTGCCGAAGGACTGGATGAGCGGTTTACGGCCCGGGCCGATCATGCGGTCGATGACGGCCCGGGAGAACGCCTCACCGAGGTTGGGCTTGAAGATCGTGGCCCATTTGCGGCCGTCCTTGACGGTCGACTCGTGCCATTCGTTGTTGGCCTTGAGGATGTCCTTGACGTCGTTGTCCCGGTAGGCCGCTGACGCCAGGGCAAACGTCGCTGTCTGGCTCTCGTCGCCCGTGCGGGGCACTTGTGGCCCGAAGATGTTCTCGTACCCCGTGTCAAAGCTCATTCCCACCCCCGGTTGCCGCTGGTGTCGCTCCTGCGGCTTTCCCGACTTCCGTGCTCCGCACACCTGTTGATCAGGTCATCAGCGTATCCCCAGCCACCGACATTCGTCGGCGGACGACCAAAGCCGCCCGCCGACGCGGAGGGGAGCGTTCCGCAAAAGCCGTTCCCGCGGCGCCTCGCGGCACCTGTGGGGTGTCAACTACTAGACCTCCTGGGCCTGTTCACGGATCCTTTCGGCGACCTGAGGGGGCATCGGCTCATGGCGTGCGTAGGAGCGGTTGAAGCGTGCGGTGCCGTGCGACAGGGACCGCAGGTCGACGCCGTACCGTCCGATCTCGATCTCGGGCACCTCGGCGCGTACGAGGGTCCGCGCGCCGCTCGTCTGCTCGGTGCCCAGCACTCGGCCCCGCCGCCCGGACAGGTCGCTCATCACGGCGCCCACGTACTCGTCGCCGACCAGCACCGTCACCTCGGCCACCGGTTCGAGGAGATGGATCTTCGCGTCGGCCGCGGCCTCCCGCAGGGCGAGCGCGCCGGCCGTCTGGAACGCGGCGTCCGAGGAGTCCACCGAGTGCGCCTTGCCGTCCAGGAGTGTGACCCGGACGTCGATGAGCGGATAGCCGGCCGCGACTCCCCTGGCGGCCTGGGCCCGGATGCCCTTCTCCACGGACGGGATGAACTGCCGGGGCACCGCGCCGCCGACGACCTTGTCCACGAACTCGATGCCCGAGCCGCCCGGCAGCGGTTCGACCTCGATCTCGCAGATCGCGTACTGCCCGTGCCCGCCGGACTGCTTCACATGCCGGCCGCGCCCGCCGGACCTGGCCGCGAACGTCTCCCGTAGGGAGACCTTGTGCGCCACGACGTCGACCTGGACGCCGTACCGGCTGCGCAGCCGCTCCAGGGCGACGTCCGCGTGCGCGTCGCCCAGGCACCACAGGACGACCTGGTGGGTGTCCGGGTTCTGTTCGAGCCGCATGGTCGGGTCCTCGGCGACCAGCCGCGACAGGCCCTGCGAGAGCTTGTCCTCGTCCGCCTTGCTGTGCGCCTGGATGGCGAGCGGCAGCAAGGGGTCGGGCATCTCCCACGGCTCCATGAGCAGCGGGTCGTCCTTGCCCGAGAGCGTGTCGCCCGTCTCCGCGCGGTTGAGTTTGGCCACGCACGCGAGGTCGCCCGCGATGCAGTGGGTGAGCGTGCGCTGCTGCTTGCCGAAGGGGGCGGACAGGGCGCCGATCCGCTCGTCGACATCGTGGTCCTCGTGTCCGCGGTCGGCGAGGCCGTGTCCGGAGACATGGACGGTCTCGTCGGGTTTCAGCGTGCCGGAGAAGACGCGGACCAGCGAGACCCGGCCGACGTACGGGTCGGACGCGGTCTTCACGACCTCCGCGACCAGCGGGCCGTCCGGGTCGCACAGCTTCAGCGTGCGGGGCTTGCCGTCCGGGGTGGTGACCGAGGGGGCCTCACGCTCCAGGGGGGTGGGGAACCCGCGCGTGACCAGTTCGAGGAGTTCGACCGTGCCGAGGCCCTGGCGTGCGCCCTCGGCCGCGGGAGCGGCGGCCAGGACGGGGAAGAACACCCCGCGCGCGACGGCCCGCTCCAGGTCCTCCACGAGCGTCTTGAAGTCGATCGGTTCGCCGCCCAGATAGCGGTCCATGAGGGTCTCGTCCTCGCTCTCGGCGATGATCCCCTCGATCAGCCGGTTGCGGGCCTCCTCGATGCGCGGCAGTTGGTCGGGACCGGGCTCGGACTCCTTGCGCTCCCCGGAGGCGTAGTCGAAGAGCTTCTGCGACAGCAGCCCGACCAGACCGGACACGCTCGCGTGCCCGTCGGGTCCCCGCGCGCCGTGCAACGGCAGATACAGCGGCAGTACGGCGTCGGGGTCGTCCGAGCCGAAGGCCTCCGCGCAGGTCCGCGTCATCTCCTCGAAGTCCGACCGGGCGGACTCCAGGTGCGTGACGACGATCGCCCGCGGCATGCCGACGGCCGCGCACTCCTCCCACACCATGCGGGTCGAGCCGTCCACGCCGTCCGAGGCGGAGACAACGAAAAGGGCCGCGTCCGCCGCTCGCAGACCGGCCCTGAGTTCCCCGACGAAGTCGGCGTATCCGGGGGTGTCGAGGAGGTTGATCTTGAACCCGTCCCATTCGACGGGCACCAGGGAGAGCTGTACCGACCGTTGCTGCCGGTGCTCGATCTCGTCGTAGTCGGAGACGGTGCCGCCGTCCTCCACACGGCCCGCCCGGTTCACGGCCCCCGCGGTCAGCGCGAGAGCCTCCACCAATGTCGTCTTGCCCGATCCGGAGTGGCCGACCAGCACCACATTCCGTACGGACGCGGGGTGGTCGACCGTGGCTGCCCTGCCGGCGGCCCCGGGGTGTGCGTTCGCCTTGTCGCCCATGGCCTTGCCTCCCGTGCACGGTGAGGTCACTGTGGGCGCGGACACACGGATCCGCGTGCCGTGGCGGCTCCTATGACGCCCGCGGTTCTTCGAGCTTTCCACTCCCGTCACGGTGCGTCCATACAACGGACGCGATCCCGCCGCCCACCGTCGGTTGCCGCCCATCCGCCGGATCCAGGGCCTGCCCCCACGGGTGCCCGGCCGTCGCACACACGCGCGCGTGGCTACGATGGGCCAGCCGGTGGCCAGCAGGGGCCGCACGGCGACACCGACCCTCGGGAAGGCCATGCTGAACAAGTACGCGCGTGCATTCTTCACGCGTGTCCTCACACCGTTCGCCGCGTTTCTGATCAGGCGGGGCGTCAGCCCCGACACGGTCACGCTCCTCGGCACCGCAGGAGTGGTCGCGGGCGCGCTGGTCTTCTACCCCCGGGGGGAGTTCTTCTGGGGCACGGTCGTCATCACGCTGTTCGTGTTCTCGGACCTCGTCGACGGCAACATGGCCCGCCAGCTCGGCCGCTCCAGCCGCTGGGGCGCCTTCCTGGACTCCACGCTCGACCGGGTGGCCGACGGTGCGATCTTCGGCGGCCTCGCCCTCTGGTACGCGGGCAACGGCAACGACAACGTCCTGTGCGCCGTCTCGATCTTCTGCCTGGCCAGCGGCCAGGTGGTCTCGTACACCAAGGCCCGTGGCGAATCGATCGGTCTGCCCGTCGCGGTCAACGGGCTGATCGAGCGCGCCGAGCGCCTTGTGATCTCCCTCGTCGCCGCCGGTCTCGCGGGCCTGCACACGTTCGGGGTACCCGGCATCCAGTACCTGCTGCCCGTCGCCCTGTGGATCGTGGCCGTCGGCAGCCTGGTCACGCTGATCCAGCGGGTCGTCACGGTCCGTCGGGAGTCGGCGGAGGCGGACGCGGCGGCCGCTCAGGAGAGCGGCCGGCAGGAGAACACCCAGCAGGGGAGTGAGGCGGCGAAGTGACCGCGCAGGAGTGGCTGACCGACGCGCTCTACGGCGTGGGCTGGGGCACGGTGAAGAAGCTCCCCGAGCCGGTCGCCGTGCGCCTGGGCAACACGATCGCCGACCTCGCCTGGAAGCGACGCGGCAAGGGCGTCCAGCGGCTGGAGAGCAACTACGCGCGCGTGGTGCCCGACGCGAGCCCGGAGCGCCTCGCGGAGCTGTCCCGGGCGGGCATGCGGTCGTATCTGCGCTACTGGATGGAGTCCTTCCGGCTGCCCGCGTGGAGCGAGGAGCGCGTGAAGACGGGCTTCGACTGCAAGGACGTGCACCACCTCACGGACGGCATCGCCTCCGACCGCGGCGTGATCCTGGCGCTGCCGCACCTGGGCAACTGGGATCTGGCCGGAGCCTGGGTCACCACCAAGCTGGAGACCCCCTTCACGACGGTCGCCGAGCGCCTCAAGCCGGAGAGCCTCTACGACCGCTTCGTCGCCTACCGCGAGGGCCTCGGCATGGAGGTCCTGCCGCACAGCGGCGGCACCGCCTTCGGCACCCTGGCCCGGCGACTGCGCGACGGCGGCCTGGTCTGCCTGGTCGCCGACCGCGATCTGTCCGAGTCCGGTGTCGAGGTCAAGTTCTTCGGCGACACGGCCCGGATGCCGGCCGGACCGGCACTGCTCGCCCAGCAGACGGGTGCGCTTCTGCTGCCGGTGACACTCTGGTACGACGACTCACCCATCATGCAGGGGCGAGTGCATCCCCCGATCGAGGTACCCGAGACAGGTACACGGGCCGAGAAGACGTCTGTCATGACACAGGCGCTGGCCGACGCCTACGCCACGGGTATCGCCGAACATCCGGAGGACTGGCACATGTTGCAGCGCTTGTGGCTCGCAGATCTGGAACCCCGCCCCTCGGACGGGGAGCGCCCGTGAGGATCGGCATCGTCTGCCCGTACTCCTGGGACGTACCGGGTGGCGTCCAGTTCCACATCCGCGATCTCGCCGAGTACTTCATCCGTCTGGGACACGAGGTCTCCGTCCTGGCCCCCGCCGACGACGACACTCCTCTGCCGCCGTACGTAGTCTCCGCGGGCCGCGCGGTGCCGGTGCCGTACAACGGCTCGGTGGCCCGCCTCAACTTCGGCTTCCTGTCCGCGGCACGCGTGCGTCGCTGGCTGCACGACGGCGAGTTCGACGTGGTCCACATCCACGAGCCGTCCTCGCCCTCGCTCGGCCTGCTGGCCTGCTGGGCGGCGCAGGGCCCGATCGTGGCCACCTTCCACACGTCCAACCCGCGTTCCCGGGCCATGGTCGCCGCCTACTCGATCCTCCAGGCCGCCCTGGAGAAGATCAGCGCCCGGATCGCCGTGAGCGAGTACGCCCGCCGCACCCTCGTCGAACACCTCGGCGGCGACGCGGTGGTGATCCCGAACGGCGTCGACGTCGACTTCTTCGCCAAGGCCGAGCCCAAGCCCGAGTGGCAGGGAGAGACGATCGGCTTCATAGGGCGCATCGACGAGCCCCGCAAGGGCCTGCCCGTCCTGATGAAGGCCCTGCCGAAGATCCTCGCCGAGCGCCCCCAGGCCCGGCTCCTGGTCGCCGGACGCGGCGACGAGGAAGAGGCCGTGGAATCCCTCCCCGAGGAACTACGCCCGCGCGTCGAGTTCCTCGGCATGATCAGCGACGAGGACAAGGCCCGCTTCCTGCGCAGCATCGACCTCTACGTCGCCCCCAACACCGGCGGCGAGAGCTTCGGCATCATCCTCGTCGAGGCCATGTCGGCAGGCGCCCCCGTACTCGCCTCCGACCTGGACGCCTTCGCCCAGGTCCTCGACCAGGGCGCCGCGGGAGAACTGTTCGCCAACGAGGACGCGGACGCACTGGCCGAGGCGGCGGTACGGCTCCTGGGGGACCCGAAGCGCAGGGCCGAACTGCATGCGCGCGGCAGCGCCCACGTACGGCGCTTCGACTGGTCGACGGTCGGCGCGGACATCATGTCCGTCTACGAGACGGTGACGGACGGCGCGGCGGCGGTGGCGGCGGACGAACGGACGTCCACGGGGTTGCGGGCACGGTTCGGGTTGGCGCGGGACTGAGGGCGCGCCTCTTCAGCTGACGCTCGGTAAACCCAGCCCGTCCGGCGTTTGAGGACGAGGCCCCTTCAGGGCCGAAGGGGGGTCACGGGCCGCAGCCCCCAGGGACGACAACGCCGGTCACCCCGAGGGCCACGGCTGAACGAGCGTTGCGCCCCCGTAGGCTGCGGCCCGTGACCGCAACCTTGATCTGGATCCTCGTCGGCCTCCTGGCGATCGGGCTCTACCTGAGCTGGACCGCGGGCCGGCTGGACCGCCTGCACGTGAGGATCGACGCGGCCCGGGCCGCCCTGGACGCACAGCTGCTGCGCCGCGCCTCGGTGGCCCAGGAGTTGGCGACGGCCGGCGTCCTCGACCCGGCCGCCTCGATGGTCCTGTACGAGGCCGCACACGCGGCCCGGCAGGCCGAGGAGGAACAGCGGGAGGTCGCCGAGAGCGACCTGAGCCAGGCACTGAGGGCGGTGTTCGGGGAGGCCCCGCAGGTGGAGGCGGTACGCGAGGCCCCCGGCGGCGAGGCGGCCACGCGGGAGCTCACCGAGGCGGTCCGCAGGGTGCCGATGGCCCGGCGCTTCCACAACGACTCGGTGCGGGCGGCACGGGCTCTGCGCCGGCACCGCAAGGTCCGCTGGTTCCGCCTGGCGGGACACGCGCCGTTCCCGATGGCCTTCGAGATGGACGACGAGCCCCCGACGGCCCTGGTGGATCGGGCCGCGTAGGCAGCCGCTCCGCAAAACGAGCCACCGCCTTCCCATTGGCCCTTGCTGTGGCCTGGTCCTCTCGCGTTTCCTCGGTGTCTGCAGAAACCCTCTTTCACCGAGTGAGGTCACCCCGTGTCCAGCACGCTTCCCAACTCCGCCCAGACTCCCGAGACCGGCACCGCGCGCGTGAAGCGCGGCATGGCCGAGCAGCTCAAGGGCGGCGTGATCATGGACGTGGTCGACGCCGAGCAGGCGAAGATCGCGGAGGACGCCGGCGCTGTCGCCGTGATGGCCCTGGAGCGGGTCCCGGCCGACATCCGCAAGGACGGCGGCGTGGCCCGTATGTCGGACCCGAACATGATCGAGGAGATCATCGACGCGGTCTCCATCCCCGTGATGGCCAAGTCCCGCATCGGCCACTTCGTCGAGGCCCAGGTGCTGCAGTCCCTCGGCGTCGACTACATCGACGAGTCCGAGGTCCTCACCCCGGCCGACGAGGTCAACCACTCGGACAAGTGGGCCTTCACGACCCCCTTCGTCTGCGGTGCCACCAACCTGGGCGAGGCCCTGCGCCGTATCGCCGAGGGCGCCGCGATGATCCGCTCCAAGGGCGAGGCCGGCACCGGCAACGTCGTCGAGGCCGTGCGCCACCTGCGCCAGATCAAGAATGAGATCGCCAGGCTGCGCGGCTTCGACAACAACGAGCTGTACGCCGCCGCCAAGGAGCTGCGCGCCCCGTACGAGATCGTGCGCGAGGTCGCCGAGCTCGGCAAGCTGCCGGTCGTCCTGTTCTCCGCCGGCGGCGTCGCCACCCCCGCCGACGCCGCGCTGATGCGCCAGCTCGGCGCCGAGGGCGTCTTCGTCGGCTCCGGCATCTTCAAGTCCGGCGACCCGGCCAAGCGCGCCGCCGCCATCGTGAAGGCGACCACCTTCTACGACGACCCGAAGATCATCGCGGACGCGTCCCGCAACCTCGGCGAGGCCATGGTCGGCATCAACTGCGACACCCTCCCCGAGGCCGAGCGCTACGCGAACCGTGGCTGGTAGTCACCCATGAGCACCCCTGTCATAGGCGTCCTGGCCCTCCAGGGCGACGTACGGGAGCACCTCATCGCCCTGGCCGAGGCGGATGCCCTGGCCAGGCCGGTGCGGCGCCCCGAAGAGCTCGCCGAGGTGGACGGCCTCGTCATCCCCGGCGGCGAGTCCACGACCATCTCCAAGCTGGCCGTCCTCTTCGGCGTGATGGAACCGCTGCGCGCACGCGTGCGTGACGGCATGCCCGTCTACGGCACCTGCGCGGGCATGATCATGCTCGCCGACAAGATCCTCGACCCGCGCTCGGGCCAGGAGACGGTCGGCGGCATCGACATGATCGTGCGCCGTAACGCCTTCGGACGTCAGAACGAGTCCTTCGAAGCGACCGTCGACGTCAAGGGCGTCGAGGGGGATCCTGTGGAGGGCGTCTTCATCAGGGCCCCCTGGGTCGAGTCCGTCGGTGCCGACGTCGAAGTGCTCGCGGAACACGACGGTCACATCGTCGCCGTCCGTGAGGGCAACGCGCTCGCCACGTCGTTCCACCCGGAGCTGACCGGCGACCACCGCGTGCACGGCCTCTTTGTCGACATGGTCCGCGCGAACGGGGTGGCGTAGTCCTTGTAGGATCTCTGGGGTTCGTACAGAGTTGGGTAACGCGAAGGAGACAGGCAGATGTCCGGCCACTCTAAATGGGCTACGACGAAGCACAAGAAGGCCGTGATCGACGCCAAGCGCGGCAAGCTCTTCGCGAAGATGATCAAGAACATCGAGGTGGCCGCCCGCACGGGCGGCGCCGACCCGGCCGGCAACCCCACGCTGTTCGACGCCATCCAGAAGGCCAAGAAGAGCTCGGTCCCGAACAAGAACATCGACTCCGCGGTCAAGCGCGGCGCCGGCCTTGAGGCCGGTGGCGCCGACTACGAGACGATCATGTACGAGGGTTACGGCCCGAACGGCGTCGCGGTGCTCATCGAGTGCCTCACCGACAACCGCAACCGCGCAGCCTCGGACGTCCGCGTCGCCATGACGCGCAACGGCGGCAACATGGCCGACCCGGGCTCCGTCTCGTACCTCTTCAACCGCAAGGGCGTCGTCATCGTCCCCAAGGGCGAGCTGACCGAGGACGACGTCCTGGGTGCCGTCCTTGAGGCGGGCGCCGAGGAGGTCAACGACCTCGGCGAGTCCTTCGAGGTGCTCAGCGAGGCCACCGACCTGGTCGCGGTCCGCACCGCCCTCCAGGACGCCGGGATCGACTACGACTCCGCCGACGCCAACTTCGTCCCGACCATGCAGGTCGAGCTGGACGAAGAGGGCGCCCGGAAGATCTTCAAGCTGATCGACGCCCTGGAGGACAGCGACGACGTGCAGAACGTCTTCGCCAACTTCGACGTGAGCGACGAGGTCATGGAGAAGGTCGACGCGTAACGCTCCGCGTGTGCCGAGATTTCGGCGGGCCGGTGGGACACGTCCCACCGGCCCGCCGTCGTTGTCGGTGGCAGCGGATAGCCTGGCGTGAACCAAAGATCACCGTCCAAGGGCCGCAACCAATAATTGAGGTACCCCGACGGTGCTCAGCCAGATCCGCGAGAGCGGCGGCGGTTTAGCCGCAAAGAGGGGAGGGGCGGTGCGCGTACTCGGGGTGGACCCCGGTCTCACGCGATGTGGTGTCGGAGTCGTCGAAGGCGTCGCCGGGCGGCCGCTCACCATGGTCGGCGTCGGTGTCGTACGTACGCCCACGGACGCCGAGTTGGGGCAGCGCCTCGTCGTCATCGAGCAGGGCATCGACCAGTGGCTGGACGAGCACCGGCCCGAATTCGTCGCGGTGGAGCGGGTGTTCAGCCAGCACAACGTCCGTACGGTGATGGGCACGGCCCAGGCCAGCGCCGTCGCCATGCTCTGCGCCGCCCGCCGCGGCATCCCCGTAGCCCTGCACACCCCCAGCGAGGTCAAGGCCGCCGTCACCGGCAGCGGGCGCGCCGACAAGGCCCAGGTCGGCGCGATGGTCACGCGTCTGCTGCGGCTCGACGCCCCGCCCAAGCCGGCCGACGCCGCCGACGCCCTCGCGCTCGCCATCTGCCACATCTGGCGCGCCCCCGCGCAGAACAGGCTCCAGCAGGCCGTGGCCCTGCACGCATCGAAAGGCCGTACGGCATGATCGCCTTTGTCAGCGGCACGGTCGCCGCACTCGCTCCCGACGCCGCGGTGGTGGAGGTCGGCGGTGTCGGCATGGCCCTCCAGTGCACGCCGAACACGCTGTCCACGCTCCGTCTCGGCAAGCCGGCCAAGCTCGCCACCTCTCTCGTCGTACGCGAGGACTCACTGACCCTGTACGGCTTCGTGGACGACGACGAGCGCCAGATCTTCGAGCTGCTGCAGACCGCGACCGGTGTGGGCCCCCGACTGGCCCAGGCCATGCTGGCCGTCCACACGCCGGACGCCCTGCGCCGAGCCGTGACCGCGGGAGACGAGAAGGCGCTGATGGCCGTTCCGGGCATCGGCAAGAAGGGCGCGCAGAAGCTGTTGCTGGAGTTCAAGGACCGGCTCGGCGCTCCGATCGGCACCGCGGCGGTCGGCGCCCCGGTCACCAGCGGCTGGCGCGATCAGCTGCACGCCGCCCTGATCGGCCTCGGCTACGCCACGCGCGAGGCCGACGAGGCGGTCGCCGCGGTGACTCCGCAGGCCGAGGCCGCCGAGGGCACGCCACAGGTGGGCCAGCTGCTGAAGGCAGCCCTCCAGACCTTGAACCGCGCTCGCTAGGAGAACGTCAGTGAACTGGGACGACACGACCGAAGAGACCGCCCCCGAGCGGCTCGTCGGTGCGTCCGCCGACCGTGAGGACCAGGCCGTCGAGGCCGCCCTGCGCCCCAAGGACCTGGACGAGTTCATCGGCCAGGAGAAGGTCCGCGAGCAGCTCGACCTGGTCCTGCGCGCCGCACGCGCGCGTGGCGCCACCGCCGACCACGTGCTGCTCTCCGGCGCCCCAGGCCTCGGCAAGACCACCCTGTCGATGATCATCGCGGCCGAGATGAACGCCCCGATCCGCATCACCAGCGGCCCCGCCATCCAGCACGCCGGCGATCTCGCGGCGATCCTCTCCTCCCTCCAGGAGGGCGAGGTCCTCTTCCTCGACGAGATCCACCGCATGTCCCGGCCCGCCGAGGAGATGCTCTACATGGCGATGGAGGACTTCCGGGTCGACGTCATCGTCGGCAAGGGCCCCGGCGCCACCGCCATCCCCCTCGAACTGCCGCCCTTCACCCTGGTCGGCGCCACCACGCGCGCGGGCCTGCTGCCGCCCCCACTGCGCGACCGCTTCGGCTTCACCGCGCACATGGAGTTCTACGAACCCGTCGAGCTGGAGCGCGTCATCCACCGCTCAGCGAACCTCCTCGACGTCGAGATCCAGGCCGAGGGCGCCGCCGAGATCGCCGGCCGCTCCCGCGGCACGCCCCGTATCGCCAACCGTCTGCTGCGCCGCGTGCGGGACTACGCGCAGGTCAAGGCCGACGGCTTCATCACGCGCGAGATCGCGTCGGCTGCGCTGAAGGTCTACGAGGTCGACGCCCGCGGCCTCGACCGCCTCGACCGCGGCGTCCTCGAAGCCCTGCTCAAGCTGTTCGGCGGCGGCCCCGTCGGCCTGTCCACGCTCGCCGTCGCGGTGGGGGAGGAGCGCGAGACCGTGGAGGAGGTCGCCGAGCCGTTCCTCGTACGGGAGGGCCTGCTGGCCCGTACCCCGCGCGGCCGCGTCGCCACCCCCGCCGCATGGGCGCACCTCGGCCTCACCCCGCCCCGCTCGTCGACCGGTGGAAACGGACAAGGGGACCTGTTCGGGGCGTGACGGCGAGGGCACTGGCTGGGTCAGGAACCCCGGTGCCATGCTGAGCGTTGTTCCATCAGTGCGGACTCGCTTAGACTCCGCCGATGCCGCCTTTGTGGGCGGCGCCGACCACCCCCATCCACCAGGCCGCTCACCACCGCGGTTGTGCGAAGGAAACCCCGTCCCGTGAATATCCTGACCCTCCTCCCGTTCATCGTGCTCATCGGGGCCATGTTCCTGATGACCCGCTCGGCCAAGCGCAAGCAGACGCAGGCCGCGGAGATGCGGAACCAGATGCAGCCCGGTACCGGCGTCCGCACGATCGGAGGCATGTACGCGACGGTCAAGGAGGTCAACGAGGAGACGGTCCTCCTCGACGCCGGCCCCGGCGTCGATCTCCTCTTCGCGAAGAACGCCATCGGCGCCGTCCTCGGTGACGACGAGTACAACCGCATCGTCCACGGCGTCGAGCACGACCTGAAGTCCGACTCCGACATCGTCCCGGACGACGCCTCCTCCCTCACCGAGACCGACGAGCCCGCCGCCGACGCTTCCGACGCTTCCGACGACAAGCCCATCGACCTCGGCAAGAAGGACGCGGCCGAGGAGCAGGCGGACGAGCCCACCGAGGCCGACGAGCCCGCCGAGGCGAAGACGGACGAAGAGCCGAAGAAGACCGACGGCGACACCGACGCGAAGTAGTCACGTCCCGGGAGCACGGCGCGAACGCAACCCGCTCGCGCCCCGCGTCTCCCGGGCACGTGTGTTTCTCGCACGGGGTCCCGACACCATGTCATGGCCGCCGGCCGCGCTGACCCGGCGTGGGGCGGCCCGAGAGGGAGTACGAGAAGGTGGCAGCACCTAAGAAGGGCCGGAGCGCGAGCGCCCAGAGCAAGCCGGGGCGCTCGCTGGCCCTGATCCTGATCGCCATCGTGGCGCTCACCGGAGGCATGTTCGCCTCCGGGCACACCACTCCGCGTCTCGGCATCGACCTTGCCGGTGGTACGAGCATCACGCTCCGGGCGGTCCCCGAGGCCGGCCAGGAATCCGCGATCAACAAGACCAACATGGACACCGCGGTCGACATCATGAACCGCCGTGTCAACGGTCTTGGCGTCTCGGAGGCCGAGGTTCAGACCCAGGGCACCAAGAACATCATCGTCAACATCCCCAAGGGCACGAACTCCGAAGAGGCGCGGCAGCAGGTCGGCACCACCGCCAAGCTCTACTTCCGCCCGGTGCTCGCCACCGAGGTCTCCGGAGCCGCCGCGACGGCCAGCCCGTCGGCGAGCGCCTCCAGCAGCGCTTCCAGCAGTCCTTCGAGTGACTCCTCCGAGAAGGCGACCTCGTCCTCGACCCCGTCGGCGACCTCCACCACGCAGGGCCGCTCGGTCACGGACTCGCTGAAGGCCGACTCGACCCCGTCCGCGAGCAGCTCGGCCTCCGCGAGCGCTTCCGCCAGCGCCTCCGCGTCCGCGAGCAGCACCGCCAGCGCCGAGACAAGCAAGCTCGAAGCGGCGTACGCCGCGCTCGACTGCACCGACAAGGAAGCCCGGTCGACGGCCGGCAAGGGCGCCAAGGCCACCGACTCGACCGTGGCCTGCGGCCAGAACTCGTCGGGCCAGTGGCAGAAGTACGTCCTCGGCCCGGCCGAGGTCGACGGCACGGACGTCAAGAAGGCCGCGGCCGTCTTCAACACCACGACCGCCGCGGGCTGGACGGTCACCATGGACTTCACGTCCTCCGGCACCAAGAAGTTCGCCGACATCACCGGCAAGCTCGCCCAGAACACCACCCCGCAGAACCAGTTCGCCATCGTCCTGGACGGTGAGGTCGTCTCCGACCCGTACGTCAGCCAGGCGCTGACCGGCGGCAACGCGGAGATCTCCGGCAACTTCAACCAGGAGTCGGCCCAGAGCCTCGCCAACATGCTGTCGTACGGCGCCCTGCCGCTGACCTTCAAGGAGGACAGCGTCACCACGGTGACCGCCGCGCTCGGCGGCGAGCAGCTGCACGCCGGTCTGATCGCGGGCGCGATCGGCCTGGCGCTGGTCATGATCTACCTGCTGATCTTCTACCGCGGTCTGTCGGTCATCGCGATCCCCTCGCTGCTGGTCTCCGCGATCCTCACCTACGTGATCATGGCGCTGCTCGGCCCGGCCATCGGCTTCGCGCTGAACCTCCCGGCCGTCTGCGGTGCGATCGTCGCGATCGGTATCACGGCGGACTCGTTCATCGTGTTCTTCGAGCGCATCCGGGACGAGATCCGCGAGGGCCGCTCACTGCGTCCGGCCGTCGAGCGTGCCTGGCCGCGCGCCCGGCGCACCATCCTGGTCTCCGACTTCGTGACGTTCCTCGCCGCCGCGGTGCTGTTCATCGTCACCGTCGGCAAGGTCCAGGGCTTCGCGTTCACCCTCGGCCTGACCACCGTCCTCGACGTGGTCGTGGTCTTCTTCTTCACCAAGCCGCTGATGACGATCCTCGCCCGCAGGAAGTTCTTCGCGAACGGCCACAAGTATTCGGGCCTCGACCCGAAGGCTCTGGGCGCCAAGCCCCCACTGCGCCGTACGCGCCGTCCCTCCGGTCTTGCCGCCGGCCCTGTCGACACGAAGGAGGCGTGAGATGTCGAAGCTCGGCAACCTCGGCGCCCGACTGCACCGTGGCGAAGTCGGCTACGACTTCGTCGGCAACCGCAAGATCTGGTACGGCATCTCGATCCTGATCACCATCACGGCCATCGTCGGCCTGGCGGTGCGCGGCCTGACCATGGGCATCGAGTTCCAGGGCGGTGCCGTCTTCACCACCGAGAAGACCAGCGTCTCGGTCTCCCAGGCCGAGACGTTCGCGGAAGAGGCGTCCGGCCACGACGCGATCGTCCAGAAGCTCGGCAACGGCGGCCTGCGCATCCAGATCGCCGGCATCGACACCGACAAGTCCTCCCAGATCAAGGATGAGCTGGCCAAGGACCTGAGCGTCGACTCGGAGAAGATCAACGCGGACCTGGTCGGACCCAGCTGGGGTGACCAGGTCGCCAACAAGGCCTGGCAGGGTCTGGCGATCTTCATGGTCCTGGTCGCGATCTACCTGGCGATCGCGTTCGAGTGGCGCATGGCCGTCGCGGCGCTCGTCGCCCTGATCCACGACATCACCATCACGGTCGGTATCTACGCCCTCGTCGGCTTCGAGGTGACGCCGGGCACGGTGATCGGTCTGCTGACGATCCTCGGTTACTCGCTCTACGACACGGTCGTCGTCTTCGACAGCCTCAAGGAGCAGACGAAGGACCTCACCAAGCAGACCCGCTGGACCTACAGCGACGTCGCCAACCGCTCGATCAACAGCACCCTGGTCCGCTCCATCAACACCACGGTCGTCGCGCTGCTGCCGGTCGCGGGCCTGCTGTTCATCGGTGGCGGTGTCCTCGGCGCCGGCATGCTCAACGACATCTCGCTGTCGCTGTTCGTCGGCCTCGCGGCCGGTGCGTACTCCTCGATCTTCATCGCCACGCCGCTCGTCGCCGACCTCAAGGAGGCCGAGCCGCAGATGAAGGCGCTCAGGAAGCGCGTCCTCGCCAAGCGTGCCCAGGCCGCCGCGAAGGGCGACTCCCTGGATGCGCCGGAGTTCGCCGACGAGGCGCACGACCACGAGTCGGAGGAGGCCACCCACGCGGTGGTCGGCCCGCGCAACCAGCCCGCGTCCCGCACCCGGGGCCGCGGCCGACCGTCGGGCAAGCGCCGATGACCGGCATCGAGGAGTTGCTGCTCAGCCGTATCCGCGATGTGGCCGACTACCCGGAGCCGGGCGTGATGTTCAAGGACATCACCCCGCTCCTGGCGGACCCGGCGGCGTTCACCGCGCTCACCGACGCCCTGGCCGAGATCGCCGGGCGCCACGGTGCCACGAAGGTCGTCGGCCTGGAGGCCCGCGGCTTCATCCTGGGCGCCCCGGTCGCCGTCCGCGCCGGCCTCGGCTTCATCCCCGTACGCAAGGCGGGCAAGCTCCCCGGAGCCACCCTCAGCCAGGCGTACGACCTGGAGTACGGCTCGGCCGAGATCGAAGTGCACGCCGAGGACCTGAGCGCGGGCGACCGCGTCCTGGTCGTCGACGACGTCCTCGCCACCGGCGGCACAGCCGAGGCCTCGATCCAGCTGATCCAGCGGGCGGGCGCCGAGGTCGCGGGCGTGGCGGTCCTCATGGAGCTCGGCTTCCTCGGCGGCCGGGCCCGTCTGGAACCGGCCCTCGGAGGGGCCCCGCTGGAGGCACTGCTCAAGATCTGAGACACCGGGGCGCAAGCCCCCGGGCACCCGGGCAAAAGCCCCGGGAAACCCGTACGTCACCGCGCAGGCGGGCCCGGAGGAATCCGGCGCCCGCCTCTCGCGTTTCCCTGGTAGACGGCCCTCACAGTGGCCTGAAGGCGATCCCCGAGCTCAGGATCGCTACCATGGGGTCTCCGGAGCCTGACCGGGGGACCCGGATCGCGCACGAGGAGTCCTCTTGCCAGACGAGGCCCAGCCCCTTATCGCCGCCAAGCCCGAGCCCGCCTCGGACGCCGCGGCCAAGCCCGCGCCGAGCGTGTCGAACGCGAAGAACGACAGCCGCGGGCCGGTCGAGCACGCCCAGTCCGCGCCCGTCGAGAAGTCGGCCGAGCAGTCGCGCCCCAAGCCGGCACCGCCCGAGAGCTCCGAGAACCCCCCTGCCGGCCGCCCCAACGCCGGCCAGCCCGCCCGCACCGGCTCCTCCAACCGCGTCCGCGCCCGCCTCGCCCGCCTCGGCGTCCAGCGCTCCAACCCGTACAACCCGGTCCTGGAGCCCCTGCTGCGGATAGTGCGCAGCAACGACCCGAAGATCGAGACGGCCACGCTCCGCCAGATCGAGAAGGCCTACCAGGTCGCCGAGCGCTGGCACCGCGGCCAGAAGCGCAAGAGCGGCGACCCGTACATCACGCACCCGCTCGCCGTCACCACGATCCTCGCCGAGCTGGGCATGGATCCGGCCACCCTGATGGCGGGCCTGCTGCACGACACCGTCGAGGACACCGAGTACGGCCTCGACCAGCTCCGCCGTGACTTCGGCGACTCCGTCGCCCTGCTCGTCGACGGCGTCACCAAGCTCGACAAGGTCAAGTTCGGCGAGGCCGCGCAGGCCGAGACCGTGCGCAAGATGGTCGTAGCGATGGCCAAGGACCCGCGCGTCCTGGTCATCAAGCTCGCCGACCGGCTGCACAACATGCGCACCATGCGCTACCTCAAGCGCGAGAAGCAGGAGAAGAAGGCGCGCGAGACGCTGGAGATCTACGCGCCGCTCGCCCATCGCCTGGGCATGAACACCATCAAGTGGGAGCTGGAGGACCTCGCGTTCGCGATCCTCTATCCCAAGATGTACGACGAGATCGTACGGCTGGTGGCCGAGAGGGCGCCGAAGCGTGACGAGTATCTGGCCATAGTGACCGACGAGGTCCAGTCCGACCTGCGCGCGGCCCGCATCAAGGCGACCGTCACCGGCCGCCCGAAGCACTACTACAGCGTCTACCAGAAGATGATCGTCCGCGGCCGTGACTTCGCGGAGATCTACGACCTGGTCGGCATCCGAGTCCTGGTGGACACCGTCCGCGACTGCTACGCGGCCCTCGGCACGGTCCACGCCCGCTGGAACCCGGTTCCGGGGCGGTTCAAGGACTACATCGCGATGCCCAAGTTCAACATGTACCAGTCGCTGCACACGACGGTCATCGGCCCCAACGGCAAGCCGGTCGAACTCCAGATCCGTACGTTCGACATGCACCGCCGCGCCGAGTACGGCATCGCCGCGCACTGGAAGTACAAGCAGGAGGCCGTCGCCGGTACCTCCAAGGTGCGCTCGGACCAGCCGAGGACCACCGGCAAGGACGACCACCTCAACGACATGGCGTGGCTGCGCCAGCTCCTCGACTGGCAGAAGGAGACCGAGGACCCCGGCGAGTTCCTGGAGTCCCTGCGCTTCGACCTCTCGCGCAACGAGGTCTTCGTCTTCACGCCCAAGGGCGACGTCATAGCGCTGCCCGCGGGATCGACGCCGGTCGACTTCTCGTACGCGGTCCACACCGAGGTCGGCCACCGGACCATAGGGGCACGGGTCAACGGCCGTCTCGTACCGCTCGAATCCACCCTGGACAACGGCGACTTGGTCGAGGTCTTCACCTCCAAGGCGCCCGGCGCGGGCCCCTCCCGCGACTGGCTCGGCTTCGTGAAGTCGCCGCGCGCCCGCAACAAGATCCGGGCCTGGTTCTCCAAGGAGCGCCGCGACGAGGCGATCGAGCAGGGCAAGGACGCCATCGCCCGCGCGATGCGCAAGCAGAACCTGCCGATCCAGCGCATCCTCACCGGAGACTCCCTGGTGACGCTGGCGCACGAGATGCGCTACCCGGACATCTCCTCGCTCTACGCCGCGATCGGCGAGGGCCATGTCGCCGCGCAGAACGTCGTACAGAAGCTCGTCCAGGCCCTCGGCGGCGAGGAGGCCGCGACCGAGGAGGACGAGGCCGTACCGCCGTCCCACGGCCGCGGCCGCAAGCGGCGCAGCAACAACGACCCCGGTGTCGTCGTCAAGGGCGTCGACGACGTGTGGGTCAAGCTGGCCCGCTGTTGTACGCCCGTCCCCGGCGACCCGATCATCGGCTTCGTCACCCGCGGTAGCGGCGTATCGGTTCACCGCAGCGACTGTGTCAACGTGGAGTCACTGTCCCGCGAGCCCGAGCGCATCCTGGAAGTCGAGTGGGCGCCGACCCAGTCCTCGGTCTTCCTGGTCGCCATCCAGGTCGAGGCCCTGGACCGCTCCCGGCTCCTCTCGGACGTCACCCGGGTCCTGTCCGACCAGCACGTCAACATCCTCTCCGCGGCCGTCCAGACCTCCCGCGACCGCGTCGCCACCTCCCGCTTCACCTTCGAGATGGGCGACCCGAAGCACCTCGGGCACGTCCTGAAGGCGGTCAGGGGAGTGGAGGGCGTCTACGACGTCTACCGGGTGACGTCGGCGCGCAGCCGGTCGTAGGGCAGACGTCGTAGGGCAGACAAGGCATACGACGAGAAGGGCCCCGTACGCGATGTACGGGGCCCTTCTCGTCGTAGGAGTACCGGTGGCTAGCCGCCGAACTCCTGGAGGCCCTTGAGGGCCTGGTCCAGGAGTGCCTGGCGGCCCTCCAGCTCCTTCTGCAGCTTGTCGGCCCTGGCGTTGTTGCCCTGCGTCCGCGCCGACTCGATCTGGCCCTTCAGCTTGTCCACCGCCGCCTGGAGCTGGCCGGTCAGACCCTCGGCACGCGCGCGTGCCTCCGGGTTCGTCCGGCGCCACTCGGCCTCCTCGGACTCCTGCAGGGCCCGCTCGACCGTGTGCATCCGGCCCTCGACCTTCGGCCGCGCGTCGCGCGGCACATGGCCGATGGCCTCCCAGCGCTCGTTGATCGAACGGAAGGCGGCCCGCGCCGCCTTCAGGTCCGTGATCGGCAGGAGCTTCTCGGCCTCCTCGGCCAGCTCCTCCTTGAGCTTAAGGTTCTCGGTCTGCTCGGCGTCCCGCTCGGCGAAGACCGAGCTGCGGGCGGCGAAGAAGACGTCCTGGGCGCCGCGGAAGCGGTTCCACAGATCGTCCTCGTGCTCGCGCTGGGCACGGCCCGCGGCCTTCCACTCCGCCATCAGCTCGCGGTAGCGGGCCGCCGTCGGACCCCAGTCCGCCGAAGCGGACAGCGACTCGGCCTCCGCGACCAGCTTCTCCTTGGTCTTGCGGGCATCCTCGCGCTGCGCGTCCAGCGAGGCGAAGTGCGCCTTGCGGCGCTTGGAGAACGCCGACCGGGCGTGGGAGAAGCGGTGCCACAGCTCGTCGTCGGACTTGCGGTCAAGCCGGGGCAGACCCTTCCAGGTGTCCACCAGCGCGCGCAGCCGCTCACCGGCCGCCCGCCACTGGTCGGACTGCGCCAGCTCCTCGGCCTCGACGACCAGCGCCTCCTTGGCGTGTCGCGCCTCGTCGGACTGCTTGGCCCGCTGCTGCTTGCGCTCCTCACGGCGCGACTCGACCGTCTCCACGAGCTTGTCCAGCCGCTGCCGCAGCGAGTCCAGATCACCGACCGCGTGGTGGGCGTCCACCTGCTCGCGGATATGGCCGATGGCGGTCTGCGCGTCCTTCGCGGACAGGTCGGTGGTCTTCACTCGCTTCTCGAGGAGGCCGATCTCGACAACCAGGCCCTCGTACTTGCGCTCGAAGTAGGCCAACGCTTCCTCAGGGGAGCCGGCCTGCCAGGAACCGACGACCTGCTCGCCGTCGGCCGTACGCACGTACACGGTCCCCGTCTCGTCGACGCGGCCCCACGGGTCGCTGCTCACAGCGCCTCCTCCACATGATGCCTGCGGGGGGCCTCAGCACCCCCGGGCATCGTCCACAGTTTCGTCACGGCCAACATAGGCGACCGGCGGGTTGCCTGTCCGCATCCCGCGCGACCGAAGTTT
Source organism: Streptomyces sp. JLBG701 (assembly GCF_058544905.1). Classification (NCBI taxonomy): domain Bacteria; kingdom Bacillati; phylum Actinomycetota; class Actinomycetes; order Kitasatosporales; family Streptomycetaceae; genus Streptomyces; species Streptomyces sp. JLBG701. The sequence continues at coordinate 2,186,834 of NZ_CM178588.1, read as the reverse complement.
CCCTGCTGGGGGTCAGGATTTGGTGACAGTTGCCTTGTTGATCACGACGGTCGCGTTGGGGGCTCCGTCACCCGCGCCGGTGCTCTCCCCGGCCGCCGCGATTTTCTTCAGAACCTTCATACCCGATGCGGAAACGGTACCGAACGGGGTGTAGCTGGGGGGCAGCTGACTGTCCTGGTAGACGAGGAAGAACTGGCTGCCGCCGGTGTGCGCCGTGCCGGTGTTCGCCATCGCGATCGTGCCCGCCGGATAGATGTTGTCCTTGAGGGTTTTGTCCTTCAGGTTCTCGTCCGGGATCGTGTAGCCGGGACCGCCGCTGCCACTGCCGGTCGGGTCGCCGCACTGCAGCACATAGATGCCGCTGGTGGTGAGCCGGTGGCACTTGGTGTGGTCGAAGTAGCCCTTGGCGGCGAGGAAGTTGAAGGAGTTCACGGTGTGCGGTGCGGCCGACGCCTTCAGATCGATGTCTATGTCGCCGCACGTCGTCGCGAGCTTCATCGTGTACTTCGCCGACTTGTCGATGGTGACCGCCGGCTCCTTCTTCCACGTCAGCGTCTTGACCTCGCCCGCGGCGGCCTTCTCGCACGGGTCGGGCGCCTTGCTGGTCGCCTCCGCGCTCGGGGTCGCCTCCGCACTGGCGTTGGCCTTGTCGTCGTCCTTGAGAACCCCGGTCGTGTACAAAGCCACGCTGCCGATAATGATCACGCCGAGCACCGACGCGATCACTGAGTTGCGCATGCGAGCCTTGCGTCGCGCGGACGTACGCCGCTGCTGCTGCCGCAAGAACTTCTCCCGGGCGAGCTGACGCTTCCGCTGTTCCTGGGTGACCACCGGGTTTTCTCCTCGTGCGTCTCGTACGTCGACTGGGACGCGTGCGTCTTGTGAGCCGACCGCCTGCGTGTGCCCCGTACCGTATATGGGTTCGCTGAGGAATCGGCAGCGCCGGTAGGCTCTGACCACAGGCGCAGCCGTTTCTCGGCCGCCCTCAAGCCGCCCGTATCGACACAACGAAGGACGATCGTGCTCATTGCCGGGTTCCCCGCCGGGGCCTGGGGGACGAACTGTTATCTCGTCGCCCCCGCCGCCGGTGAGGAGTGCGTGATCATCGACCCGGGCCATCAGGCCGCCGAGGGAGTCGAGGAAGCGCTGAAGAAGCATCGGCTCAAGCCCGTCGCCGTCGTCCTCACCCACGGCCACATCGACCACGTGGCCTCGGTCGTCCCGGTGTGCGGCGCGCACGGCGTACCGGCCTGGATCCACCCCGAGGACCGGTACATGATGACCGACCCGTCGATGGGTCTCGGCCGTTCCATCGGGATGCCGCTCATGGGCGAGCTGACCGTGGGGGAGCCGGACGACGTCAAGGAGCTGACCGACGGTGCGCGGCTGGAGCTGGCGGGCCTGGAGCTGTCCGTGGCCCATGCCCCCGGGCATACCAAGGGGTCGGTGACCTTCAGGATGCCCGAGACGGCGGAGATCCCGTCGGTGTTCTTCTCGGGCGACCTGCTGTTCGCCGGCTCCATCGGACGCACCGACCTGCCCGGCGGCGACATGGCCGAGATGCTCGACTCGCTGGCCCGCGTGTGCCTGCCGCTCGACGACTCGACCGTGGTGCTGTCCGGCCACGGCGCCCAGACGACCATCGGCCAGGAGCGCGCCACCAACCCGTATCTGCGGCAGGTGGCGGCCGGCCAGGGAGAGGGTTCGAACACCCCTCCCCGACGAGGAATGTGACGAGAGACCTTCCGTGAGCACCTTCAAGGCCCCCAAGGGCACGTACGACCTGATCCCGCCGGACAGCGCCAAGTTCCTGGCGGTCCGTGAGGCGATCGCCGCACCCCTGCGCAATTCCGGCTACGGCTACATCGAGACGCCGGGCTTCGAGAGCGTGGAGCTCTTCGCACGCGGTGTGGGCGAGTCGACGGACATCGTGACCAAGGAGATGTACGCCTTCGAGACCAAGGGCGGCGACAAGCTCGCCCTGCGCCCCGAGGGCACCGCCTCCGTCCTGCGCGCGGCGCTGGAGGCCAACCTGCACAAGGTGGGCAACCTCCCTGTCAAGCTCTGGTACTCCGGCTCGTACTACCGCTACGAGCGCCCGCAGAAGGGCCGTTACCGCCACTTCTCGCAGGTCGGCGCCGAGGCGATCGGTGCGGAGGACCCGGCGCTTGACGCCGAGCTGATCATCCTGGCCGACCAGGCGTACCGTTCGTTGGGGCTGCGCGACTTCCGCATCCTCCTGAACAGCCTGGGCGACAAGGAATGCCGGCCGGTGTACCGGGAGGCGTTGCAGAACTTCCTCCGAGGTCTGGACCTCGACGAGGAGACCCTGCGCCGAGCGGACATCAACCCCCTGCGCGTCCTGGACGACAAGCGCCCGGACGTCCAGAAGCAGCTGACCGACGCCCCGTTGCTTCGCGACTACCTCTGCGATGCCTGCAAGGCGTACCACGAGGAGGTCCGTGAGCTGATCACGGCGGCGGGCGTCTCCTTCGAGGACGACCCGAAGCTGGTCCGTGGCCTCGACTACTACACCCGTACGACCTTCGAGTTCATCCACGACGGTCTGGGCTCCCAGTCCGCGGTGGGCGGCGGCGGCCGCTACGACGGCTTGTCGGAGATGATCGGCGGCCCGGCGCTGCCGTCGGTGGGCTGGGCGCTGGGCGTCGACCGCACGGTCCTCGCCCTGGAGGCGGAGGGCGTCGAACTCGAACTCCCCTCCACGACCAGCGTGTTCGCGGTCCCGCTGGGCGAGGAGGCCCGCCGGGTCCTCTTCGCCAAGGTCACGGAGCTGCGCAAGCTCGGCATCGCGGCCGACTTCTCCTACGGCGCCAAGGGCTTGAAGGGCGCCATGAAGAACGCCAACCGCAGCGGCGCCCGCTACACGATCGTCGCCGGCGAACGCGACCTCGCGGAGGGCGTGGTCCAACTGAAGGACATGGAGTCCGGGGAGCAGACGGCGGTGGGCGTGAACGAGATCGTGGCGGAACTGGAGTCGAGGCTGGGCTGAGGGCTTTTTCGCCCCCGCCGCCCCTACCCGTCCCATCCCTGGGGGCTGCGCCCCCAGACCCCCCTTTCGGCCCTGAACGGGCCTCGTCCTCAAACGCCGGACAGGCTGAAAAAACCTAGCCCCTCCGGCGTTTGAGGAGCGGGGTCTGGGGCGGAGCCCCAGGGATGGGACGGGTAGGGGCGGCGGGGGCGAGGGACTTCAGTCCAGCAACCCGAACCTCATCGCACTCGTCACCGCCGCCGTCCGATCGTCCACCCCCAACTTCCCGAAGGCCCGCAGCAGATGGGTCTTCACCGTCGACTCACCGATGAACAGCCGCCGCCCGATCTCCGCGTTGGTGCACCCCTCCGCCACCAGCCGCAACACCGCCGTCTCCCGCTCGGACAACCGCGGCCGCTCCGGTTTCGTCCGCAGCTGATCCACCAGCCGCGCCGCGACGGACGGAGCCAGCACGGTCTCGCCGCGCGCGGCAGCCCGTACGGCATTGGCCAGTTCGCCCCGTGGCAGGTCCTTCAACAAATAGCCCGCCGCCCCTGCCTCCACGGCCCGCAGGATGTCCCGGTCCGTCTCATACGTCGTGAGGACGATCACCCGGCACGGCAACCCCGCCTCAGTCATCCGCACGATCGAGTCGACGCCCCCACCCTCCGGCATCCGCAGATCCATCAGCACGATGTCGGGCAACAGTTCCGCCGCCAACGCCTCCGCCCGCGGCCCACTGGACGCGTCGGCTACGACCTCCAGATCCGGCTCGGCGCTCAGCATCGCGCGCAGCCCCTCACGTACGACGGGATGGTCGTCGGCCAGGACGATCCGGATCACGGGAGATCACTCCTCACGGAGGGGACGGGCAGCCGGACGGTCACCGTCGTGCCGTCGCCGGGCGCGCTGCACACCTCGGCGCTGCCGCCCACCTCGGCGGCCCGGGCGCGCAGGCCCGCCAGACCGTAGCCCCCGGAGACGGCGACGGGATCGAAGCCGCAGCCGTCGTCCCGTACGGACACGGTGAGCGCGTCCGCAGCGTACGCCAGCGCGATACCTACGGAAGCCGAACTCCCCGCGTGCTTACGGGCGTTCGCCAGCGCCTCCTGGCAGGCGCGCAGGGCGACCACCTCGGGGCCGGCGGGCAGGGCGCGGACAGGGCCGCTGACGTCCAGCGAGGCCTCGTGCCGGTCGGCGAGCCGGCGCAGCGCGTCCGGCAGCGACGCGCCGTCGAGGTCGGCGGGCGCGCCGCCGGCGACCAACGCCCGTGCCTCGGCCAGGTTCTGGCGCGCTGTGGCATCCATCAGGGCCAAGTGACGGTGGGCCTGCGGGGGATCGCGGTCGAGTTCGATCTCGACGGCCTGGACCAGCATCAGGATGCTGGCGAAGCCCTGCGTCAGCGTGTCGTGGATCTCGCGTGCCATCCGCTCCCGCTCGGCCAGCGCCCCGTGCGCCGCGGACAGTCGGGAGACCTCGTGTCGGCTGGCATCGAGCTCGGAGATCAACTCGGCCCGCTCCTGGCTCTGTTCGATGATCCGGATGATCCAGCTCCCGATGGCCGCCGAGAACACGAGCGAGACCACGGCGAACAGCGCGTTGAAGAACACGTCCTGGTCGCTGGGCCACCACAGCAACGCCCAGCCCACCACCGGCGCGAGGTTGATGACCGCCACCGCTGTCATGGCCCAGCGCATCCGCAGCGTCATGAAGCACTGAGGGATGAGCGCGAACGTCATCAGCCGGGTCTCGCCGACCAGGATCGCCGACGCCAGGAACAGTGCCGTCGCCCCTGCCAGATAGCGCAGTGCCCGCAGTTCGTCGGGCGGATTGCCGCACAGGATGGGGCGCCCGACCCACACGTACAACGGAACGAGCGGGACGAGCAGCACGGCCCCGACCACCCGGACCGGCCACCCCGGATAGTCCGTGCTGAGCACGGACACCAGGGTGGCCACCCAGGTCAGCGCGAAGTACGTGTCCCAGAGCCGGAACGACCGGTCCCAGGTGTACGCGCCGCCCCCGGCTTCTGCCGGATCATTCATCCGTCGCGCCGGTTCTTCCACCGGAAGGTCAGCAGACACAGCGCCAATCCTCCGACGCACCATGCCCCCAGCACCAGGGCGATGCGCCCGAACTCCCAGTCCCCGGCCTGCTCCAGGACCTGCGCCGACTCGGGCAGGAACACCCCGCGCAGGCCCTGGCACATCCACTTCAGCGGGAACAGCGCGCCGATGTTCAGCATCCAGTCCGGGATGGTGTCGATGGCGATGTACACCCCGGAGATGAACTGCAGCACCAGGAACGGGAGTACGACCACGGAGGTCGCGCTCTTGCCGGACTTCGGGACCGAGCTGATCGCGATGCCGAGCATGGCGCACGCCGTCAGACCCAGGACGAAGATCCAGACGAAGTTGAACCACCTGCTCGCGTCCGAGGGCAGATCCACGTCGTACAGGGTCGTGCCGACGAGGAGCAGGATCACCGTCTCCAGCAGACCGGTGACCAGAACCAGCCAGATCTTGCCGAGGAAGTACGCCGCCGGCGGCATCGGCGTGCCGCGCAACCGCCGCAGCACCCTCTCGTCCCGCTCGATGGCGATCGAGATGCCGAGCGACTGGAAGCTGGTCGACATGATGCCGGCGGCCATCATCGCGGGGACGTACAGCTGCGAGGCGGTGATGCCGGCGCCCTCCACGTCGTCCTTGAAGATCGACGCGAAGAGGAACAGGAACACGACCGGGAAGGCGAAGGTGAACACCACCTGGTCGCGCTGCCGGAAGAACTGTTTGATCTCCAGGGCGCCCCGCTGGACCCCGAGCCCCCAGGCGCTGGGCAGCCGCTCGGCGGAGCTCTCGGCCAGGGCCCGTACCGCGGTCGTCGTGGTCATCGCACGTCCTCCTGTCCGGTCAGCCGGAGGTAGACGTCCTCCAGGGTGGGGCGGCTCACCCGCAGGCCCGGGATCTCGCCGTCGAAGCGGTCCGTGAGCTCGGCGACCGTGCGGGTGGGCGTCTCCGTGTGGGTGGCGCGCGGAGTGCCGTCGGGCTCCGTCCACTCGACGGTGGCCTCCGTGCCGTGCCGCTCCCGCAGGGCGGCCGGTTCGCCCTCGGCGACCACATGGCCCTCGGCGATGATGGCCAGCCGGTGTGCGAGCGCCTCCGCCTCCTCCAGGTAGTGCGTGGTCAGCAGGATCGTCGTGCCCTCGTCGGCCAGCTTGCGGATCAGGTCCCAGAACTGGCGCCGGGCCGCCGGGTCGAAGCCCGTCGTCGGCTCGTCGAGCAGCAGCAGTTCGGGGCCGCCGATCACGCCGAGCGCCACGTCGAGCCGCCGTCGCTGACCGCCCGACAGTGCCTTGATCCGGCTGCCCGCCTTCGCCTCCAGACCCACCAGACCGATGACCTCCTCGGGGTCCCGCGGCCTCGGGTAGTAGCGGGCGAAATGCCGCACGGTCTCCCGGACCGTCAACTCGGCGGGCGCGGATTCGTCCTGCCAGACGATTCCGACCCGAGAGCGCCACGCACGCGTGCCCGTCGCCGGGTCCGACCCGAGTACCGAGACCTCGCCCGCGTCCCTGCTCCGGTTGCCCTGAAGGATCTCCACCGTGGTGCTCTTGCCCGCGCCATTGGGCCCCAGCAGGCCGAACACCTCGCCCTTGCGGATGCCGAGATCGATGCCGTCCACGGCGGTCACGTCCCCGTACTGCTTGCGCAGCCCCCGTACGTCCACCGCGAGCTCTTTCGCGTGTGTTGTCATGGAGTCGAGCCTGGCCCCGAACCGAACGTTCCGGGACGACCGTGCGTACCTCCTTATGTCCACCGAACGGTGGACACCCGCGCGCGTGGGGCACAATGATCCATGCCCGAAGAAGGCCCAACTCTCAAGTGACGGAATCGGCGTGATGAGCAAGACGACAGTCAAAAGCGTCTCCACCGACCCCGAGCCGGAGCGCGACGACGCGCCCCGGTCGGTGGGTGGCAGCCGTGCCTTCGCCCTGCTGCTGGTGATCACCGGTGCGGCCGGGCTGCTCGCCGCGTGGGTCATCACGATCGACAAGTTCAAGCTGCTCGAGGCCAAGGTCGCCGGCACGTCGTTCACGCCGGGCTGCAGCCTCAACCCGGTCGTCTCCTGCGGCAGCGTCATGGAGAGCGACCAGGCCTCGGCCTTCGGGTTCCCCAACCCCATGCTCGGCCTCGTCGCCTACGGCATCGTCATCTGCGTCGGCATCAGCCTGCTCGCCCGGGCCAGCTACCCGCGCTGGTACTGGCTGACCTTCAACGCCGGCACCCTCTTCGGCGTCGGCTTCTGCGCCTGGCTGATGTTCCAGTCGCTGTACCGGATCAACGCGCTGTGCCTGTGGTGCTGCCTCGCCTGGGTCGCCACGATCATCATGTTCTGGTACCTGACCTCGTTCAACGTCAGGAACGGCTTCCTGCCCGCGCCGCACTGGCTCAAGAGCTTCTTCGGCGAGTTCACCTGGGTCCTGCCCGTGCTGCACATCGGCATCATCGGCATGCTGATCCTGACCCGCTGGTGGGACTTCTGGACCAGCTGACCGGCCGCCGGCCCCGAAATCCCGGGGCCGGACGGCGTTGTCAGTGCGGTGACATAGGGTTTTGAGCGTGGAGCCCGACCTGTTCACCGCCGCAGCAGAAGAACGCCAGGAGAAGGACCCGTCCAGCAGTCCCCTGGCGGTACGGATGCGCCCGCGCACCCTCGACGAGGTGGTGGGCCAGCAGCACCTGCTGAAGCCCGGATCACCCTTGCGCAGACTGGTCGGCGAGGGGAGCGGCGGCCCCGCCGGACCCTCCTCGGTGATCCTCTGGGGCCCGCCCGGCACCGGCAAGACGACCCTGGCGTACGTCGTCTCGAAGGCCACCAACAAGCGGTTCGTGGAGCTGTCGGCGATCACCGCGGGCGTCAAGGAGGTCCGCGCGGTCATCGACGGCGCCCGCCGCGCCACCGGCGGCTTCGGCAAGGAGACCGTCCTCTTCCTCGACGAGATCCACCGCTTCAGCAAGGCCCAGCAGGACTCCCTGCTCCCGGCGGTGGAGAACCGCTGGGTGACCCTGATCGCGGCGACCACCGAGAACCCGTACTTCTCGGTGATCTCCCCCCTGCTCTCCCGCTCCCTCCTCCTCACCCTCGAACCCCTCACCGACGACGACCTGCGCGGCCTCCTCCGCCGGGCCCTCACCGACGAGCGTGGTCTCAAAAGCGCCGTCACCCTCCCCGAGGACACCGAGAACCACCTCCTGCGGATCGCCGGCGGTGACGCCCGCCGTGCCCTGACCGCCCTGGAGGCCGCCGCCGGCGCCGCCCTCGACAAGGGCGAGGCGGAGATCGGCCTCCAGACCCTGGAGGAGACCGTCGACCGCGCGGCCGTCACCTACGACCGCGACGGCGACCAGCACTACGACGTGGCCAGCGCCCTGATCAAGTCCATCCGCGGCTCCGACGTCGACGCCGCCCTGCACTACCTGGCCCGGATGATCGAGGCCGGCGAGGACCCCCGCTTCATCGCCCGCCGCCTGATGATCTCCGCCAGCGAGGACATCGGCCTCGCCGACCCCAATGCCCTGCCGATAGCCGTGGCCGCCGCCCAGGCCGTCGCCATGATCGGCTTCCCCGAGGCCGCCCTCACTCTCAGCCACGCCACCATCGCCCTCGCCCTGGCCCCCAAGTCCAACGCCGCGACGATCGCGATCGGCGCCGCCATGGAGGACGTACGCAAGGGGCATGCGGGACCCGTGCCGATGCATCTGCGGGACGGGCACTACAAGGGCGCGGCCAAGCTGGGGCACGCGCAGGGGTACGTGTATCCGCACGACCTGGCCAACGGCATCGCCGAGCAGCAGTACGCCCCGGAGGAGCTGAAGAACCGGGAGTACTACACTCCGACCCGGCATGGCGCCGAGGCGCGGTACGCGGATGCCGTCGAGTGGACCAGGAAGCACCTCGGTCGGAAGCGGTCCTGAGCACCCTGTAGAATCTTTCGAAGTGTCGAGTCCCGCGCAGTCAGAGCGGGACAACCGGCCGGAACCCCCACTGGGGGTTCCAGGAGCGTCGCGCACCGTCGATTAGGTGTCGCGGGCAGCCCATCACCACCCGTCGTACGACGGGACCGGTCGATGGGCCACTCGTGTGCTGCACGTATGTGCCCAGATCAGGGGAGCGGCTGCCCACCCCGTCCAGCAGGACGAGGAGGGTTTCCCCGGCTGCGGATGCGACCTCCCCTCCACCCTGACAAGCCGTACGTAATACGACAAGGAAGCCATTGTGGCAAATCAGTCCCGCCCCAAGGTCAAGAAGTCGCGTGCCCTCGGCATCGCGCTGACCCCGAAGGCCGTCAAGTACTTCGAGGCCCGTCCCTACCCGCCGGGTGAGCACGGTCGTGGCCGCAAGCAGAACTCGGACTACAAGGTTCGTCTGCTGGAGAAGCAGCGTCTGCGCGCGCAGTACGACGTGTCCGAGCGCCAGCTCGTCCGCGCCTACGAGCGTGCCTCCAAGGTTCAGGGCAAGACCGGTGAGGCCCTGATCATCGAGCTGGAGCGTCGTCTCGACGCGCTGGTCCTGCGTTCGGGCATCGCCCGCACGATCTACCAGGCCCGCCAGATGGTCGTCCACGGCCACATCGAGGTCAACGGCGGCAAGGTCGACAAGCCGTCGTTCCGTGTCCGTCCCGACGACGTCGTGATGGTCCGCGAGCGCAGCCGTGAGAAGACGCTGTTCTCGATCTCCCGCGAGGGCGGCTTCGCCCCCGACGGCGAGACCCCGCGCTACCTCCAGGTGAACCTCAAGGCCCTGGCGTTCCGCCTGGACCGTGAGCCGAACCGCAAGGAGATCCCGGTGATCTGCGACGAGCAGCTCGTCGTCGAGTACTACGCCCGCTGATCAACCAGCAACGGACGTAGGGCCTGTCGTCACATTCCCGCCTGCCGCGCGACGCCATGCACGCTCCCCCACTGCCTAAAGGGCGTGGGAGGTGCCCCCACTCGCCGCACCGGGCGCGGACCCACGTACAACCAGTACGAGGGCCCACGCCCGGCACGCCGAGAGCACGCACCTGACGCCGCGCGGCCCGCCCTCCGGGCGGACGACGGGAATGTGACGACAGGCCCTCGCACCACCTGCGCCTCAGCCCGCCGTCTCCCCGCCCTTCCGGGTGGGCGAGGCGGCGGGCTTTCGCGACTCCAATGCGGCCCGCGTCTGCCGCACCACCCCGCGCGGCGCCGGCATCGCCTCCAGCGAGCGGGTCCGCGAGCCGCCCAGCGCCCGGGCCACCGCCGCCTCCCGGCCGAGCCGTGCCCCGTCCCGTACGCACTCCTCGTACGCCTCGCCCAGGCGCTCCCGGGCCATGGCCTCGCACAGCTCGTGCGGGGCGTTGTAGTAGGCCGAACCGAACAACGGCAGGCCCACCGAGGGCCACATCCCGACGGCGGCGCCCTGAAGGAGCGCGGCCTCGGCCGTGTCGCCCTCCGACGCCGTGACCAGGGCCAGCAGCTCCACGGCCAGCACCGAGCCGAGCAGGTCGTGGAAGGAGTGGGCGCTGCCCAGGCAGTCCGTCAGCAGCTCGCGGGCCCGGCCCAGATCACCCCCGCTCCAGGCGGCGTACGCCAGTACGTACAACGCGTAGGCGCGGGTCCACCGCTCGCCATGGTCGTCGCACACCCGCCGGACGTCCTCGCACAGCTTCACGGCCTCCGGCAGATCGCCCTGGAACGCCCGCGTCATCGCCAGCTCGACCTGGCCCATCAGCACGTTGCTGTTGAGTTCGCCGATCTCCTGATAGCGGTCGAGGGCCGAGCGCAGCAGCATCTCCGCGCGCTCCATGTCGTCGGTGACCAGGGCCAGACACCCGGTGCGGTGCTCCGCGTAGGCCGTCGCCGTGGCAGACGAGGTACGTTCCGCCTCCTCCCGGCACTCGTGGAGCGCGGCCAGCGCGGGCACCGTGTCGCCCTGGAGGATCGCCACATAGCCGAGCACCCACAGGGCCTTCAGCCGGGAGCGCACGCTCACCGCGTCCAGCTCCACGCTGCGCTCCAGCCAGTGCCGCCCCTCCGACAGACGCCCGCAGCCCGCCCAGTAGAACCACAGGGAGCCCGCGAGGTACTGGCCCAGATGTGCCTCGTCCGGCTCGGTCAGGCAGTACTCCAGCGCCCCGCGCAGATTCGGCAGCTCCGCCTCCACGCGCGCGGCCACCTCGCCCTGCCGCGGCGAGAACCAGTCCAGCTCGCACCAGGTGGCCAGGCCGAGATACCAGTCGCGGTGCCGGCGCCGCAGCCGGTCCGTGTCGCCCGTCGCCTCCAGCCAGTCGGCGCCGTACGCCCGGACGGTGTCGAGCATGCGGTAACGCCCGCCCGCCGGACTCTCCTCGCGCGTCACGACGGACTGCGCGAGCAGTTCCGTGAGGAGGTCGAGGACGCCCTCGGCGGGCAGACCGTCGCCGCTGCACACGTACTCGGCGGCCTCCAGGTCGAAGCGGCCCGCGAACACCGACAGCCGCGACCACAGCAACCGCTCCTCGGGCGTGCACAGTTCATGGCTCCAGCCGATCGCCGTCCGCAGCGTCTGATGCCGCGGCAGCGCGCTGCGCCCACCGCCGGTCAGCAGCCGGAACCGGTCGTCGAACCGGGCCAGCAACTCCCCGGGGGACAGCGCCCGCAGCCGCCCCGCGGCCAGTTCGACGGCGAGGGGGATCCCGTCCAGACGCCGGCACAGCTCCCGTACGTCCCGCTCGTCGCCCCCGACCGCCACCCCCTGCCGCGCGGCCCGCTCGGCGAGCAGTTCCACCGCCTCGTCCTCGCCCAGCGGTGCCAGCGGAAGCAGCCGCTCACCGGCCACCGACAGCGGCCTGCGGCCCACGGCCAGCACCCTGAGCCCCGGCACCTTCCCCAGCAGTTCGACCACCAGCCCGGCACACGCGTCCACCAGATGCTCGAACCCGTCCAGAACCAGCAGGAGTTGACGCTCGGCGAGAGAGCCGAGCAACGTCTCACGCGGCAGCCGCGTGGTGTGGTCCTTGAGCCCCAGCGCCTCTACGACCGCGTAGTCGACGAACTCCGGGTCACGCACCGGCGCCAGCTCCACCCGCCACACCCCGTCGCGCGGCGCCGACCGGGCCGCCGCGTGCGCCGCCAGCCGGGACTTGCCGACCCCGCCGACCCCGGTCACGGTCACCAGCCGCGCCTCACCCAGCGCCCGGTCCAGTTCGGCGAGTTCGCACGAGCGGCCCACGAACGCGTCGAGTTCGCACGGCAGGTTGCCGTCCAGGGCCCTGCCGGTGCGGTGAGTACCTCGCATGGGATCTCGCATGGAATACGGAGCGTACTGAACCGTATTCGGTCCGTACAATCGCTTCCCGCAACTGCCCACGCGCACGGGCGGTAATGCGGTACGGACCTCCACCCCCGGCGCGATAGGCTCACCGCACGACTTTTCAGATTCAGAAGCACGTTTCAGGGAGCGGGTGCACACAGTGTCCGGTGGAGAGGTGGCCGGGATCCTGGTGGCCGTCTTCTGGGCGATCCTGGTCTCCTTCCTCGCCGTCGCACTGGTGAGGCTGGCCCAGACGCTCAGGGCGACCACCAAGCTCGTCGCGGACGTGACCGACCAGGCCGTCCCGCTCCTGGCAGACGCCTCCGCCGCGGTGCGCTCCGCACAGACCCAGATCGACCGGGTCGATGCGATCGCCTCGGACGTCCAGGAGGTCACCTCGAACGCCTCCGCGCTCTCCACCACCGTTGCCTCCACCTTCGGCGGCCCCCTGGTCAAGGTCGCGGCCTTCGGCTACGGCGTGCGCCGGGCCATCGGCGGCCGCAAGGAGGACGTGCCCGCCAAGACAGCGAGGCGTACCGTGATCGTGGGCCGCACCGTCCCGGCAGCGCGGCGGGAGAAGCGGAACAACCGGAGCAAGAAGGACTGACCCAGCGATGTTCCGCCGTACCTTCTGGTTCACCACGGGCGTCGCCGCCGGTGTCTGGGCCACCACCAAGGTCAACCGCAAGCTCAGGCAGCTGACCCCCGAGAACCTCGCCGCCGCCGCGGCGAACAAGGCGATCGAGGCGGGCCAGCGGCTCAAGGACAACGCCGTGGGCTTCGCGCTCGACGTGCGCGCGGGCATGGCCCAGCGGGAGGCCGAGCTGGGGGAGGCGCTGGGGATCCACGAGAACCCCGAACTCCCCGCACCCCGGCGCGCACCCGCCATCGAGAACCGCAACGACCCCAAGACGTACGTCATCGACAGCACGACGTACTCGTACAACCGGAATGAGGACCACTGATGGAGTCGGCCGAGATTCGTCGCCGCTGGTTGAGCTTCTTCGAGGAGCGCGGGCACACCGTCGTCCCTTCGGCGTCGCTCATCGCGGACGACCCGACTCTGCTCCTGGTCCCCGCCGGCATGGTGCCCTTCAAGCCCTACTTCCTGGGCGAGGTCAAGCCCCCGTGGCCGCGCGCCACCAGCGTGCAGAAGTGCGTGCGCACACCCGACATCGAAGAGGTCGGCAAGACCACGCGCCACGGCACCTTCTTCCAGATGTGCGGCAACTTCTCCTTCGGCGACTACTTCAAGGAAGGCGCCATCAAGTACGCCTGGGAGCTGCTCACCACGCCCCAGGACAAGGGTGGTTACGGCCTGGAGCCGGAGAAGCTCTGGATCACCGTCTACAAGGACGACGACGAGGCCGAGCGCATCTGGCACGAGGTCGTCGGCGTGCCGAAGGAGCGCATCCAGCGCCTGGGCATGAAGGACAACTACTGGTCCATGGGCGTCCCCGGCCCGTGCGGCCCCTGTTCCGAGATCAACTACGACCGCGGCCCCGAGTTCGGAGTCGAGGGCGGCCCCGCCGTCAACGACGAGCGGTACGTGGAGATCTGGAACCTCGTCTTCATGCAGTACGAGCGCGGCGAGGGCATCGGCAAGGACAACTTCGAGATCCTCGGCGACCTGCCGAGCCAGAACATCGACACGGGCCTCGGCATGGAGCGGCTCGCCATGATTCTGCAGGGCGTGCAGAACATGTACGAGATCGACACCTCCATGGCCGTCATCAAGAAGGCCACCGAGCTGACCGGTGTCGAGTACGGCACCGCCCACGACTCCGACGTCTCCCTGCGCGTGGTCACCGACCACATGCGGACGTCCGTGATGCTCATCGGCGACGGCGTGACCCCCGGCAACGAGGGCCGCGGCTATGTCCTGCGCCGCATCATGCGCCGGGCCATCCGCAACATGCGGCTGCTCGGCGCCACGGGTCTGGTCGTCAAGGACCTGATCGACGTCGTGATCGAGATGATGGGCCAGCAGTACCCGGAGCTCGTCTCCGACCGCGAGCGCATCGAGAAGGTCGCCCTCGCCGAGGAGAACGCCTTCGTCAAGACGCTGAAGGCCGGCACCAACATCCTCGACACCGCCGTCACCGAGACCAAGCAGTCCGGCGGCACGGTCCTCGCCGGCGACAAGGCCTTCCTGCTCCACGACACCTGGGGCTTCCCGATCGACCTCACCCTGGAGATGGCCGGCGAACAGGGCCTGTCCGTGGACGAGGACGGTTTCCGCCGCCTGATGAAGGAGCAGCGGGAGCGCGCCAAGGCCGACGCCCAGGCCAAGAAGACCGGCCACGCCGGCGCCGGCGCCTACCGGGAGATCGCCGACAAGGCCGGTGAGACCGACTTCGTCGGCTACTCGGACACCGAGAGCGAGTCCACGATCGTCGGCATCCTCGTCGACGGTGCCTCCTCCCCGGCCGCCACCGAGGGCGACGAGGTCGAGATCGTCCTCGACCGGACCCCCTTCTACGCCGAGGGCGGCGGCCAGATCGGCGACACCGGCCGCATCAAGGTCGACACGGGTGCCGTCATCGAGATCCGCGACTGCCAGAAGCCGGTCCCGGGTGTGTACGTCCACAAGGGCGTCGTCCAGTTCGGCGAGGTCACCGTCGGCGCCAAGGCCCAGGCCTCGATCGACACCCGCCGCCGCACCGCCATCGCCCGCGCCCACTCGGCCACCCACCTCACCCACCAGGCCCTGCGCGACGCCCTCGGCCCGACGGCCGCCCAGGCCGGTTCCGAGAACCAGCCCGGCCGCTTCCGCTTCGACTTCGGTTCGCCGTCCGCCGTTCCTACGGCCGTGATGACCGACGTCGAGCAGAAGATCAACGAGGTGCTCGCCCGCGACCTGGACGTGCACGCCGAGATCCTGAGCCTCGACGAGGCCAAGAAGCAGGGCGCCATCGCCGAGTTCGGCGAGAAGTACGGCGAGCGCGTCCGCGTCGTCACCATCGGCGACTTCTCCAAGGAGCTGTGCGGCGGCACGCATGTGCACAACACCGCCCAGCTCGGCCTGGTGAAGCTGCTCGGCGAGTCGTCGATCGGCTCGGGTGTCCGCCGTATCGAGGCCCTCGTCGGCGTCGACGCCTACAACTTCCTGGCCCGTGAGCACACGGTCGTCGCCCAGCTCCAGGAGCTGATCAAGGGCCGCCCGGAGGAGCTCCCGGAGAAGGTCTCCGCCATGCTCGGCAAGCTGAAGGACGCCGAGAAGGAGATCGAGAAGTTCCGCGCCGAGAAGGTCCTGCAGGCCGCCGCCGGTCTCGTCGAGTCCGCCAAGGACGTACGCGGTCTCGCCCTGGTCACCGGCCAGGTCCCGGACGGCACGACCCCGGACGACCTGCGCAAGCTGGTGCTCGACGTGCGCGGCCGCGTCCAGGGCGGACGGGCCGCCGTGGTCGCCCTGTTCACCGTCAACAACGGCAAGCCGCTCACGGTCATCGCCACCAACGAGGCCGCCCGCGAGCGCGGTCTCAAGGCCGGCGACCTGGTCCGTACGGCCGCCAAGACCCTCGGCGGCGGCGGTGGCGGCAAGCCGGACGTCGCCCAGGGCGGTGGCCAGAACCCGGCCGCCATCGGCGAGGCCGTCGACGCCGTCGAGCGGCTCGTGGCGGAAACGGTCAAGTGACCGACGAAGGACAGGCCATGCGCCGCGGCCGTCGACTCGCGATCGACGTCGGGGACGCCCGTATCGGGGTCGCCTCGTGCGATCCCGACGGGATCCTCGCCACACCGGTCGAGACGGTGCCGGGACGTGATGTCCCGGCAGCTCACCGGCGGCTGAGGCAACTGGTCGAGGAGTACGAACCGATCGAGGTCGTCGTCGGTCTCCCTCGCTCCCTCAAGGGGGGCGAGGGCCCGGCCGCGGTCAAGGTCCGCGGCTTCGCCCAGGAGCTGGCCCGGGGGATCGCCCCGGTGCCGGTCAGACTGGTGGACGAGCGGATGACCACGGTGACGGCCAGTCAGGGACTGCGCGCCTCGGGCGTGAAGTCCAAGAAGGGGCGGTCCGTCATCGACCAGGCCGCCGCTGTGATCATCTTGCAGCAGGCGCTGGAATCCGAACGGGTGTCAGGTAAAGCACCCGGCGAGGGCGTCGAAGTGGTCATCTGATCGCGATACGGTAACGTTCCGCGCGACTGCGGCGCTGTTCGAACAGGTGCCGCACTGAGAGAGGCGGAACGGACGCGGAGCCGTAAGCCGTGCGACCGCCGCCTCGCGGCTCTAGGGGATCGATGACTGAGTATGGCCGGGGCCAAGGCTCCGAACCGTGGCATCCGGAGGACCCGTTGTACGGGGACGACGGATGGGGCGGACAGCAGGCCCAGGTGGGCCGGCAGTCCCCCTACGGCGGCCAGCCGCAGCACTATCCGCAGCAGCCGCAGCAGCCGCAGTACGGCGACTGGGGCAACGACGGCCAGCAGGCCGCGTACGGTCAGGCGCAGCAGCAGTACCAGCCCTACGACGATCAGAGCCAGCAGCAGTACAACGGCCAGAACGGCCAGCAGTACAACAATCAGCAGTACGACAACCAGAACCACCAGCAGTACGACAGCTACGCGGGTCAACCCCAGCAGTACCAGCAGGGCGGCTGGGACGGCACCGGCACGCATGCGCAGGTCCCCTACGCCGCGGACCCCGGTGACCCGTACGGCCAGCAGGCCGTCGCGTACGGCGGCGGACAGCCCGACTACTACGGCACCTCGGACGCCTACCCGCCCCCGGAGCCGCCGAGCCGGCGACAGGCCGAGCCCGAGCCGCGAACCGACTGGGACCCAGGCCCCGACCAGGGCGAACACGCCTTCTTCGCGGGCGGCGACGACGATGACGACTCCGATGACGACGAGCCGGGAAGCCGGCGCGGCGACCGGAAGGGCAAGGGCGGCAAGGGCGGCAAGAAACGACGCAGCGGCTGCGCGTGCCTGGTGGTCGTTCTGGTGTTCGGCGGCGGTCTCGCCGGAGTCGGATATTTCGGCTACCAGTTTTACCAGGATCGTTTCGCCGAGCCTCCCGACTACGCCGGCAACGGCACCAGTGCGACGGTTTCGGTCGTGGTCCCGACGGGCGCGGGCGGTGCGGAGATCGGGCGGCTGCTCAAGGAGGCGGGGGTCGTCAAGAGCGTCGACGCCTTCGTGTCCGCTCAGACGCAGAATCCCCAGGGCGACACGATTCAGGCCGGCGCCTATCTCCTGAACAAGGAGATGTCCGCCAAGAGTGCCGTGGCGCTGATGCTCGACCCCAAGAGCCAGAACAACCTCATCGTCTCCGAGGGCCTGCGCAACACGGCGGTCTACAAGCTGATCGACCAACGCGTCGGGGCGGCCGAGGGCACCACGGCGAAGGTCGCGAAGAAGGAGTACAAGGACCTCGGGCTGCCCGACTGGGCGCTGGACCACCCGAACCTGAAGGACCCGTTGGAAGGGTTCCTCTACCCCTCCAGCTACGCGGCCAGCAAGGGTCAGAAGCCGGAGACCATCCTGAAGGAGATGGTCGCCCGGGCGAACGACAAGTACGAAGAGCTCGGCCTGCAGAAGAAGGCCGAGGGTCTCGGCCTCGACGGCCCCTGGCAACTGCTCACCGTGGCGAGCCTGGTGCAGGCCGAGGGCACGAGCCACGACGACTACCGCAAGATGGCCGAGGTCGTCTACAACCGCCTCAAGCCCGGGAACCCCCAGACCTACGGCTCCCTGGAGTTCGACTCCACGTACAACTACGTGAAGAACCAGAGCAAGATCGACCTGACGATCGCCGAGCTGAAGCAGTACGACAACCCGTACAACACGTACTACGTCAAGGGACTGCCGCCGGGCCCCATCGACAACCCCGGCGAGGAGGCGCTCCGGGGCGCGCTCAACCCGACGAAGCAAGGCTGGTACTACTTCATCTCGCTGGACGGCAAGACCAGCAAGTTCACCAAGACGCTCGCCGAACACGAGAAGCTCGTCGACGAGTTCAACGCGTCGAGGGACTAGGACCGGCAACGGCTCGGCCCGGGGCGGATGTCCGCTCCGGGCAAAGCCGCTCGGCTGATCTGTCAGCAATGGTGATGTACGGAACCGGATCCGCGGCGGCGTACGCCGCATCCGCAAGGCTCAAGGACGCGCAATGACAGTTCGGGCAACTGACGCCCGCCGGGCCGCCGTACTCGGTTCGCCCATCGCCCACTCCCTCTCCCCGGTGCTGCACCGCGCCGCGTACCAGGAACTGGGGCTCGCGGACTGGTCGTACGACCGCTTCGAGATCGACGAGGCAGGACTGCCCGGGTTCTTCGCGGATCTCGGGCCGGAGTGGGCGGGGCTGTCGCTGACCATGCCGCTCAAGCGGGCCGTCATCCCGCTGCTCGACGAGATCAGCGAGACGGCGGCCTCCGTCGAGACGGTCAACACGGTCGTCTTCACCGAGGACGGGCGCCGCGTCGGCGACAACACCGACATCCCCGGCATGGTCGCCGCGCTGCGCGAGCGCGGGATCGAACAGGTCGACTCGGCCGCGATCCTCGGCGCCGGCGCCACCGCCTCCTCCGCGCTGGCCGCGCTGGCGCGGATCTGCACCGGCGAGGTCGTCGCCTACGTCCGCGGCGAGGCCCGCGCCGCCGAGATGCGCCAGTGGGGCGAGCGCCTCGACATCGAGGTGCGTACGGCGGACTGGGCGGACGCGGCCGACGCGCTGCGCAGCCCCCTGGTGATCGCGACGACCCCGGCCGGTACGACCGACGCACTCGCCGCCGAGGTGCCGGAGCGGCCCGCCACCCTCTTCGACGTGCTCTACGACCCCTGGCCCACCACCCTCGCGGCCCGCTGGTCGGCGTACGGCGGTGCTGTCGTCAGTGGTCTCGACCTGCTCGTGCACCAGGCGGTGCTGCAGGTCGAGCAGATGACGGGGCGAGCGCCCGCCCCCGTGGACGCGATGCGCAAGGCGGGCGAACACGCGCTCGCGGCCCGCTAGGACCTGCGGAGCTCCACGGCCGCCGTCCGTCTGATGGACCGGCGGCCGGGTTCGGGCCCCGGACGTGGGAGGATCGGGGTTGGCGGGCCAGGGCCGCGCACCCGGTCGCGCCGTCGCCGTACGCGAGGACGCGCGTACGCAGGGCAGTACGAGGGCGCGAGCATGAGGAGCACCGTTGAGCAGGTTGCGCTGGCTGACCGCGGGGGAGTCCCACGGTCCCGCACTTGTCGCGACGCTGGAGGGCCTTCCCGCCGGCGTGCCGATCACCACCGAGATGGTGGCCGACCATCTCGCGAGGCGGCGGCTGGGCTACGGTCGCGGCGCGCGGATGAAATTCGAGCGCGACGAGGTCACCTTCCTCGGCGGTGTCCGGCACGGTCTCACCATGGGTTCGCCGGTCGCGATCATGGTGGGCAACACCGAGTGGCCCAAGTGGGAGCAGGTCATGGCGGCCGACCCGGTCGACCCGGAGATCCTGGCCGGCCTCGCCCGTAACGCCCCGCTGACCCGGCCGCGCCCCGGCCACGCCGACCTGGCGGGCATGCAGAAGTACGGCTTCGACGAGGCCCGGCCGATCCTGGAGCGCGCCTCCGCACGTGAGACCGCGGCCCGTGTCGCGCTCGGCGCGGTGGTCCGCTCGTACCTCAAGGAGACGGCCGGTATCGAGGTCGTCTCGCACGTCGTCGAACTGGCCGGCGCGAAGGCACCGCAGGGTGTGTACCCCACGCCGGCCGACGTCGAGAGGCTCGACGCGGACCCGGTGCGCTGCCTGGACGCGGACGCGTCGAAGGCGATGGTCGCGGAGATCGACCAGGCCCACAAGGACGGCGACACCCTCGGTGGTGTGGTCGAGATCCTGGCGTACGGCGTTCCCGTCGGTCTGGGTTCGCACGTGCACTGGGACCGCAAGCTGGACGCCCGGCTGGCCGGTGCCCTCATGGGCATCCAGGCGATCAAGGGCGTCGAGATCGGCGACGGCTTCGAGCTGGCCCGGGTGCCCGGCTCGAAGGCGCACGACGAGATCGTCGCCACCGACGAGGGCATCAGGCGGGTCTCCGGCCGTTCCGGCGGTACCGAGGGCGGCCTGACCACGGGTGAGCTGCTGCGGGTGCGGGCCGCGATGAAGCCGATCGCGACCGTGCCGCGCGCCCTGCAGACCGTCGACGTGGCCACCGGCGAGGCCGCTCAGGCCCACCACCAGCGCTCCGACGTGTCCGCGGTCCCGGCCGCCGGCATCGTCGCCGAGGCGATGGTCGCGCTCGTCCTCGCGGACGCGGTCGCGGAGAAGTTCGGCGGCGACTCGGTGCGCGAGACCCGCCGAAACGTCCAGTCGTACCTCGAAAACCTGGCCATCCGGTGACCGCTCCGCAGATCGTGCTGGTCGGCCCGATGGGGGTGGGCAAGTCCACCGTCGGGCAGCTGCTCGCCGAGCGGCTCGGCGTCGGCTACCGGGACACGGACGACGACATCGTCGCGGCCGAGGGCCGTTCCGTCGCCGAGATCTTCGTGGACGAGGGCGAGCCGGTCTTCCGGGCCATCGAGAAGCGGGCGGTGCACCGGGCGCTGGCCGAGCACGAGGGCGTCCTCGCTCTCGGCGGCGGCTCGATCCTGGACGCGGACACGCGCGCGCTGCTCGCGGGGCACCGTGTCGTCTACCTCTCGATGGACGTCGAGGAGGCCGTCAAGCGCACCGGCCTCAACGCGGCCCGTCCGCTGCTGGCCATCAACCCGCGCAAGCAGTGGCGGGAGTTGATGGAGGCCCGGCGTGGCCTGTACGCCGAGGTAGCCGCCGCGGTCGTCGCGACCGACGACCGTACGCCGGAAGACGTCACCCAAGCCGTACTGGACGCACTGGAGTTGAAGGAAGCATGAGCGAGGCAGTGACGCGGATCCAGGTCGGCGGGACGGCGGGCAGTGAGCCGTACGAGGTTCTGGTGGGCCGTCAACTCCTGGGCGAGCTAGGCGGGTTGATCGGCGAGAAGGCCAAGCGGGTTGCCGTCATCCACCCCGAGGCGCTCGCCGACACCGGTGACGCGCTCCGCGCCGACCTGGCCGGGCAGGGCTACGAGGCCGTCGCCATCCAGGTGCCGAATGCCGAGGAGGCCAAGACCGCCGAGGTCGCCGCCTACTGCTGGAAGGCGCTCGGCCAGTCCGGCTTCACCCGCTCCGACGTCATCGTCGGCGTCGGCGGCGGCGCCACCACGGACCTGGCCGGGTTCGTCGCGGCGACCTGGCTGCGCGGGGTGCGCTGGATCGCCGTCCCGACGACCGTGCTCGCCATGGTGGACGCGGCCGTCGGCGGCAAGACCGGCATCAACACCGCCGAGGGCAAGAACCTCGTCGGCTCCTTCCACCCGCCGGCGGGCGTGCTCTGCGACCTGGCCGCGCTGGACTCCCTCCCGGTCAACGACTACGTCTCCGGGCTCGCCGAGATCATCAAGGCCGGCTTCATCGCCGACCCGGTGATCCTGGAACTCATCGAGTCCGACCCCGAGGCCGCCCGCACCCCGGCGGGCCCGCACACCGCCGAACTCATCGAGCGCTCCATCAAGGTCAAGGCCGAGGTCGTCTCGTCCGACCTCAAGGAGTCGGGCCTGCGGGAGATCCTCAACTACGGCCACACCCTCGCGCACGCCATCGAGAAGAACGAGCGCTACAAGTGGCGGCACGGCGCCGCGGTCTCGGTCGGCCTGCACTTCGCCGCCGAACTGGGCCGCCTGGCGGGCAGGTTGGACGACGCCACCGCCGACCGCCACCGCACGGTCCTCGAATCGGTCGGCCTCCCGCTGCACTACCGCCACGACCAGTGGCCCAAGCTGCTGGAGACCATGAAGGTCGACAAGAAGTCCCGCGGCGACCTGCTGCGCTTCATCGTGCTCGACGGCCTGGCCAAGCCCACCGTCCTGGAGGGCCCCGACCCGGCCGTCCTGCTCGCCGCGTACGGCGAAGTGGGCGAGTAAGTACCGGGGAGCTCCTTCCGCCCGTTTTGCCTTGTGGAGAAGGGCACTTCGGACCCGCCCCGGCCGTTCACCAAACGACGGCCGGGGACGGTACCGTTCGGTAGGGAGCGGGGTTCGCGACCCGCTGCCAGCGCCAATTGCCTGCCGGGAGTGAGCTGAAGGGACGCCCTGGGCGCCCGGAGGCGAGCGAGCCAGAAGACACGAGATGGAGTGGCACCGGATGCAGCACGCAGTGGGATCTCCGCTGCCGCCGCCCCACCAACCGGGGCACGGACCCGACGCCGGCTGGTCGCCGGACGCACAGCAGCCGGGTTCGCACCACCCGGGCGCCCATCAGGGATCCGCCCCGATACCCCCACCGCCTCCGGCACCGGGCTTCACCGCGCCGCCCCCGCCGCCGCATCCGGCCCAGCACCCCCCGGTTCCTCCGCACGCCCCGGCCGCCCCGGCACCCGACACCACGGGCCATGTGCCGTTGCCGCCCGGCGGCCCCGTCGGCATGCCCAGCACGCCGCCCGCCACGGCCGCCCCCGACCTGACGTCCACGACCCTCGCGGTGCTGCTCATCGGCCCGGCCGGCGCCGGAAAGACGAGCGTCGCCAAGTACTGGGCCGACCACCGCCGGGTCCCCACGGCCCACATCAGCCTCGACGACGTACGTGAGTGGGTCCGCTCGGGCTTCGCGGACCCACAGTCGGGCTGGAACGACCACTCGGAGGCCCAGTACCGCCTGGCCCGCCGCACCTGCGGCTTCGCCGCGCGCAACTTCCTGGCCAACGGCATCTCCTGCATCCTCGACGACGCCGTCTTCCCCGACCGCCCGGTGGTAGGCCTCGGCGGCTGGAAACGCCACGTGGGCCCCGGCCTCCTCCCGGTGGTCCTCCTCCCCGGCCTGGAAGTAGTCCTGGAACGCAACGCGGAACGCTCAGGCAACCGCCGCCTCACCGACGAGGAGGTGGCCCGCATCCACGGCCGAATGGCGGGCTGGTACGGCTCAGGCCTCCCGATCATCGACAACTCCCAACTGGACGTCCCCCAGACGGCAAAACTCCTGGACGACGTACTGGCAAGGTCAATAGCCAGCCCGCCGGCTTGGTAATCAGGGCTAGGCGGACATACCTAAGGGGCGCGGGGAACTGCGCGACAAGCCCCCACCGGCCTGCACTCGGCGCACAACAGAGATCCGCACCCCTGTCCCCCGAACGGCACCCTCCCAACCGGCACAATCCGGTCACCCCTCCTACGCTCATCTCATGCCAGAGGTGTACACAACCCGCCGAGCCAGACTGAGGGCCAGCTGCCAAGCCGGCGGCAGCCAGTCCGCCCTGGTCTCCCGCCCCGCCAACGTCCGCTACCTAGCGGGAGCGGCCCCGAAAGGCGCCGTACTCCTGCTGGGAAAGCGCGAGGACCTCCTTGTCTGCACAGGCCCACCGGACGACCGCCCCACCGAGGGCCGCCCTGACGAGGCACTGCGCATCCAGACCCTGCCCGGCCCCGGCGGCGACCCGGCCGTCGCGGCGGCCGACTTCGCCGCGGCCCAGGGGGCCGAATCCCTGGCCGTGGAGGAACACCACCTCACCGTGACCCGCCACCGAGCCATCCGCTCGGTGGCCCCCCGGCTGCGCCTCACAGACGTCGGCGGCGCTGTCGAACAGCTCAGGGTCGTCAAGGACGAGGAGGAGATCTCCTGTCTCCGCATCGGCGCGGAGATCGCCGACCAGGCCCTAGGTGAGCTGCTGGAGTCCATCCTCGTAGGCCGCACGGAGCGCCATCTCGCCCTTGAGCTGGAACGACGCCTCGTCGACCACGGCGCCGAGGGCCCCGCCTTCGCGACCTCCGTCGCCACCGGCCCCAACTCCGGCAGACGTGCTCACCGCCCCACGGACCGCCGGGTCGAGGAGGGAGACTTCCTCTCCGTGTGCCTCGGGGCGACCTACCGCGGCTACCGCTGCGAGATCGGTCGCACCTTCGTCATCGGTACGTCCCCGGCGGACTGGCAGATCGAGTTGTACGACCTCGTCTTCGCCGCCCAGCGTGCCGGACGGGAGTCCCTGGCACCCGGGGCCGCCTACCGTGACGTGGACCGCGCAGCACGTCAGGTACTGGACTCCGCGGGCTACACCGAGGGCCTCGCCCCCCTCACCGGACACGGTGTCGGGCTCGAAATCGACGAGGACCCGCAGCTGGCCCCCGCGGCCATGGGTAAACTGGACGCTTGCGTGCCGGTCACCGTCGAACCGGGGGTCCACCTCCCGGGCCGGGGCGGTGTCCGGATCGATGACACGCTCGTCGTACGCCCTGAGGCGGACGGCGGACCCGAGCTACTCACCATCACGACCAAGGAGCTGCTCGCGCTCTAGCCTAAGAGCTACGCGCGTGCCCCGGGGTCGTCCACGTCAGTCCAGGAGATTCCGCAACCGTGGCTTCCACGAACGACCTCAAGAACGGCCTGGTGCTCAAGCTCGAAGGCGGCCAGCTCTGGTCCGTCGTCGAGTTCCAGCACGTCAAGCCCGGCAAGGGCCCTGCCTTCGTGCGCACCAAGCTCAAGAACGTGCTCTCCGGCAAGGTCGTCGACAAGACGTTCAACGCCGGCGTCAAGGTCGAGACGGCCACTGTCGACAAGCGCGACATGCAGTTCTCGTACATGGACGGCGAGTACTTCGTCTTCATGGACATGGAGACCTACGACCAGCTCATGGTCGACCGCAAGGCCGTCGGCGACGCCGCCAACTTCCTGATCGAGGGCTTCACCGCCACGGTCGCGCAGCACGAGGGCGAGGTGCTCTTCGTCGAGCTGCCGGCCGCCGTCGAGCTCGTCGTCCAGGAGACCGAGCCGGGTGTCCAGGGCGACCGTTCCACCGGTGGCACCAAGCCCGCCACGCTGGAGACGGGCCACCAGATCCAGGTGCCGCTCTTCATCACCACCGGCGAGAAGATCAAGGTCGACACCCGCACGAGCGACTACCTCGGCCGGGTGAACAGCTAACCGTGGCTGCTCGCAACACGGCCCGCAAGCGCGCCTTCCAGATCCTCTTCGAGGGTGACCAGCGCAATGCGGACGTCCAGACGGTCCTCGCGGACTGGATCCGGCTCTCCCGGGCCGACACCCGGCAGCCGCCGGTGAGCGAGTACACGATGCAGCTGGTCGAGGGCTACGCGGAGCACGCGAAGCGCATCGACGAGCTGATCTCGCAGTACTCGGTCGGCTGGACGCTCGACCGTATGCCGGTCGTGGACCGCAACATCCTGCGCCTCGGCGCCTACGAGCTGATCTGGGCCGACGAGATCCCGGACGCCGTCGTCCTCGACGAGATGGTGCAGCTGGCGAAGGAGTTCTCCACGGACGAGTCGCCCTCGTTCGTCAACGGCCTGCTCGGCCGGCTGAAGGACCTGAAGCCCCAGCTCCGCCGCGACTAGCTCCGCTGGGAGAGCCGGGGATGGGGTCGTAGGTGGCCTGGGGGCCGTCTGTGGCTCGTCGCGCAGTTCCCCGCGCCCCTTAAGGGCGCGAACTTGCCGGAGGGCCCACAGCGGCACGCTGTGGGCCCTCCGGCATTCCTGGACCCCGGCGCCCCTCCAGGCCCGCAGAAAGCCGCCGGGGTGGTCGGAACCATGAAGTTCCGGCCACCCCGGCGGCAACGTTTCTGCTGAGTGCTGTCAGCTCTCCTCGTGGGAGACCGCGCGGCGCGCGTCCGCGTCGAGGACGCCCCAGCTGATCAGCTGCTCGGTGAGGACCGAGGGCGACTGGTCGTAGATGACGGCGAGTGTGCGCAGGTCGTCCTGACGGATCGACAGCACCTTGCCGTTGTAGTCACCGCGCTGCGACTGGATCGTGGCGGCGTACCGCTGGAGGGGGCCCGCCTTCTCGGCCGGCACGTGGGCCAGCCGCTCCAGGTCCAGAACCAGCTTCGGCGGCGGCTCGGCCGCTCCGCCCGGCGTGGTGCCCGGCAGCAGTTCCTGTACGGGAACGCCGTAGAAATCCGCCAGCTCGGCAAGGCGCTGTACGGTCACGGCGCGGTCGCCGCGCTCGTAGGACCCGACCACAACCGCCTTCCAGCGTCCCTGGGACTTCTCCTCGACACCGTGGAGGGAAAGGCCCTGCTGGGTGCGGATGGCCCGGAGCTTGGCCCCGAGCTGTTTGGCGTATTCGCTGGACATATAGCTCCCCGGCACTGTGTCAACGCGGCTGGGTGTTTTCCACGCCGCGCGGCTGGTAACTCACTGTGAGGTTACGCAGCGTTACTCTGCTGCGTCAAGCCGAATGGTCCGCACCGACTCTTCCGTGGGACCGGAGGCGGGTTCCGCCATACGGGTGATCTGGGGCGACAGTCCGGCCTGCTAACGTGGGTGGCGCAAATCCGACGTCCTTTAAGGTCCGTCCCGTGAGGCGGAGAAGGAGGTCCGTTTCGTATGGACACTGAGCAGGACAAGCAGCAGTACGAGTCCGATGCGCGGCCCGTTCTCGAAGGCCCCGACATCGCGCGGGTGTTGACCCGCATCGCCCACGAGATCGTCGAGCGCGCCAAGGGCGCCGACGACGTGGTGCTCCTCGGTATTCCGACCCGGGGCGTCTTCCTCGGCCGGCGGCTCGCCGCCAAGCTGGAGGAGATCACCGGCCGCAAGATCCCGGTCGGTTCGCTCGACATCACCATGTACCGCGACGACCTGCGCATGCATCCGCCGCGCGCGCTGGCCCGCACCGAGATCCCCGGTGACGGCATCGACGGCCGCCTGGTCGTCCTCGTCGACGACGTGCTCTTCTCCGGCCGCACCATCCGGGCCGCCCTCGACGCCCTGAACGACATCGGGCGTCCCCGCGCGGTGCAGCTCGCGGTTCTCGTCGACCGCGGCCACCGCGAACTGCCCATCCGCGCCGACTACGTCGGCAAGAACCTCCCCACGTCGCTGCGGGAGACGGTCAAGGTCCAGCTCGCCGAGGAGGACGGTCGCGACACCGTGCTGCTCGGTGTGAAGCGGACCTCCTCGGGCGAGCAGCAGTAGGACGTAGGCGTACGTCCTTGTCGTGCGCCCCGCTCCTGCGCCCCCGCGCGCCCGGAATCTCCCCAATGTCGTGAACTGCCTTACGGAGCCTGAAAGATGCAGCGTCATCTCATCTCGGCCGCCGACCTCACCCGCGACGACGCCGTCCAGATCCTCGACACCGCCGAGGAGATGGCCCGGGTCGCCGACCGGCCGATCAAGAAGCTGCCGACCCTGCGCGGCCGCACCGTCGTCAACCTCTTCTTCGAGGACTCGACCCGGACCCGGATCTCCTTCGAGGCCGCCGAGAAGCGCCTCTCCGCCGATGTCATCAACTTCACCGCCAAGGGGTCGAGCGTCTCCAAGGGCGAGTCCCTGAAGGACACCGCCCAGACCCTCGAAGCCATGGGCGTCGACGCCGTCGTCATCCGGCACGGCGCTTCCGGAGCCCCGTACCGCCTGGCCACCTCGGGCTGGATCGACGCCGCCGTCATCAACGCCGGCGACGGCACCCACCAACACCCCACCCAGGCTCTGCTCGACGCATTCACCATGCGGCGCCGACTCGTCGGCCGGGACGCCGGGATAGGGCAGGACCTGGCCGGCAAGCGCATCACGATCGTCGGCGACATCCTGCACAGCCGCGTCGCCCGCTCCAACGTGGACCTGCTGCACACCCTCGGCGCCGAGGTCACCCTCGTCGCCCCGCCGACCCTGGTGCCGGTCGGCGTCGAGTCCTGGCCCTGCGAGATCTCGTACGACCTCGACAGCACCCTGTCCAAGTCCGACGCCGTGATGATGCTGCGCGTGCAGCGCGAGCGGATGAACGCGGCGTTCTTCCCGACCGAGCGCGAGTACTCGCGGCGCTACGGACTCGACGGCGACCGCATGGCCCGGATGCCCGAGCACGCCATCGTGATGCACCCCGGCCCGATGGTCCGCGGCATGGAGATCACCGCCGAGGTCGCCGACTCCGAGCGCTGCACCGTCGTCGAGCAGGTCGCAAACGGAGTCTCCATCCGCATGGCCGTCCTGTACCTGCTTCTGGGTGGCAGCGAGCCCGCCGGGAGCCACACCCGTACCGAGGAGAAGTAAGACACATGAGCAAGATCCTGATCCGTGGTGCGAAGGTGCTCGGCGGCGAGGTGCAGGACGTCCTGATCGACGGTGAGCAGATCGCGGCCGTCGGCAGCGGGCTGTCGGCCGACGGGGCCGAGGTCGTCGAGGCCGACGGCAAGGTGCTGCTGCCGGGGCTCGTCGACCTGCACACCCATCTGCGCGAGCCCGGCCGCGAGGACTCCGAGACCGTGCTGACCGGCACGCGCGCGGCGGCCTCCGGCGGCTACACGGCCGTGTTCGCCATGGCCAACACCTTCCCGGTCGCCGACACCGCAGGTGTCGTCGAGCAGGTCTACCGGCTCGGCCAGGAGCACGGCTACTGCGACGTGCAGCCCATCGGCGCCGTCACCGTCGGCCTGGAGGGCAGGAAGCTCGCCGAGCTCGGTGCCATGCACGATTCCGCGGCCGGTGTCACCGTCTTCTCCGACGACGGCAAGTGCGTCGACGACGCAGTGATCATGCGGCGGGCGCTGGAGTACGTGAAGGCCTTCGGCGGAGTCGTCGCCCAGCACGCGCAGGAGCCGCGGCTGACCGAGGGCGCCCAGATGAACGAGGGCGTCGTCTCCGCCGAGCTGGGGCTCGGGGGCTGGCCGGCCGTCGCCGAGGAGTCGGTCATCGCGCGCGATGTGCTGCTCGCCGAGCACGTCGGGTCCCGCGTCCACATCTGCCACCTCTCGACCGCCGGGTCCGTCGAGATCGTGCGCTGGGCCAAGTCCCGGGGCATCGACGTCACCGCCGAGGTGACGCCGCACCACCTCCTCCTCACCGACGAGCTGGTGCGGACGTACAACCCGGTCTTCAAGGTCAATCCGCCGCTGCGCACCGAGCGGGACGTCCTCGCCCTGCGTGAGGCGCTCGCCGACGGCACGATCGACATCGTCGCCACCGACCACGCCCCGCACCCGCACGAGGACAAGGACTGCGAGTGGGCCGCGGCCGCCATGGGCATGGTCGGTCTGGAGACCGCGTTGTCAGTGGTCCAGGAGACGATGGTGGACACCGGGCTCCTCGACTGGGCCGGGGTCGCCGACCGCATGTCCGTCAAGCCCGCGCAGATCGGGCAGGCCAAGGGGCACGGCCGTCCCGTCTCGGCTGGTGAGCCCGCCAACCTCGTGCTCGTCGACACGGAATACCGTGGGTCCGTGGACCCCGCGGGCTTCGCCTCGCGCAGCCGGAACACCCCGTACGAGGGGCGCGAGCTGCCGGGCCGTGTCACGCACACCTGGCTCCGGGGCAAGGCCACGCTCGTCGACGGGAAGCTCACGTGACACCTGTAATCCTGCTGGCCGCAGAGAAGAAATCGGCCGAGGTCACCGACTGGGCAGCCCGTATCGGCTGGCTCGTCGGCCTCGCCCTGTTCATCGCGCTCGTCTACTGGCTGATGCGCGAGGGCTGGAAGTGGCGCGGCACGCTCCAGGGCGACCTGCCCGAGCTGCCCAGCGCGCCGGAGGACCCCGGCCCGGTGAAACTGAGGTTGAGCGGCCGCTACCACGGCTCCACCACCGCCGGGCAGTGGCTGGACCGCATCGTGGCGCACGGCCTGGGCACCCGCAGCCGGGTCGAGCTCACGCTGACGGACGCGGGCCTGGACGTCGTACGCCCCGGAGCTGCCGACTTCTTCGTCCCGGCCGCCGCGCTGCGCGAGGCCCGGCTCGACAAGGGCATCGCCGGCAAGGTGCTGACCGAGGGCGGCCTACTGGTCGTGACCTGGGCGCACGGCGAGCGGCTGATCGACTCCGGGTTCCGCTCCGACACCGCGGCCGAGCACAACGAGTGGGTCGAGACCCTGACCCACATGATCAACAAGACGGAAACGGAAGGCGCACGATGACGACCTCCACCCGGGGAGCCGACAGGGTTCCCGCCGTACTCGTCCTGGAGGACGGCCGGACCTTCCGCGGCCGTGCCTACGGGGCCATGGGGGTGACCTTCGGCGAAGCGGTGTTCTCCACCGGCATGACCGGCTACCAGGAGACCCTCACCGACCCGTCGTACCACCGCCAGGTCGTCGTGATGACCGCCCCGCACGTCGGCAACACCGGCGTCAACGACGAGGACCCCGAGTCCCAGCGGATCTGGGTCGCGGGCTATGTCGTACGGGACCCCGCCCGCGTGCCCTCCAACTGGCGCTCGCGCCGCTCCCTGGACGAGGAACTGCGCGGCCAGGGCGTCGTCGGGATCTCCGGTGTCGACACGCGCGCGTTGACGCGTCATCTGCGTGAGCGCGGCGCCATGCGCGTCGGCATCTTCTCCGGCAACGCGCTGCCCGACGAGGGCACCATGCTCGCCGAGGTGCGCCAGGCGCCCGAGATGCAGGGCGCCGACCTCTCCGCGGAGGTGGCCACCAAGGAGGCGTACGTCGTCCCCGCGATCGGGACGAAGAAGTTCACCGTCGCCGCCGTCGACCTCGGCATCAAGGGCATGACCCCGCACCGCATGGCCGAGCGCGGCATCGAGGTGCACGTGCTGCCGGCCACGGCGAGCGTCGAGGACGTGTACGCCGTCGAGCCCGACGGCGTGTTCTTCTCCAACGGGCCGGGCGACCCGGCCACCGCCGACCACGCGGTCGCGGTCATGCAGGCCGTTCTGGAGCGAGGCACGCCGCTGTTCGGCATCTGCTTCGGCAACCAGATCCTGGGGCGCGCGCTCGGCTTCGGCACCTACAAGCTGAAGTACGGCCACCGCGGCATCAACCAGCCGGTGCAGGACCGTACGACCGGCAAGGTCGAGGTCACCGCGCACAACCACGGCTTCGCCGTCGACGCCCCGCTCGACAAGGTCTCCGACACGCCGTTCGGCCGCGCCGAGGTCTCCCACGTCTGCCTGAACGACCAGGTCGTCGAGGGGCTGCAGCTCCTGGACCGGCCGGCCTTCAGCGTCCAGTACCACCCCGAAGCGGCAGCGGGCCCGCACGACGCCGCCTACCTGTTCGACCGCTTCGTATCTTTGATGGAGGGCCAGCGTGCCTAAGCGCACCGATATCCAGTCCGTCCTGGTCATCGGCTCCGGCCCGATCGTCATCGGCCAGGCCGCCGAGTTCGACTACTCCGGCACGCAGGCGTGCCGCGTCCTGCGCGCCGAGGGCCTCCGCGTCATCCTGGTCAACTCCAACCCGGCGACGATCATGACCGACCCGGAGATCGCCGACGCCACCTACGTCGAGCCGATCACCCCGGAGTTCGTCGAGAAGATCATCGTGAAGGAGCGGCCCGACGCGCTGCTGCCGACGCTGGGCGGCCAGACGGCGCTCAACACGGCGATCTCGCTGCACGAGAACGGCGTGCTGGAGAAGCACGGCGTCGAGCTGATCGGCGCCAACGTCGAGGCAATCAACAAGGGCGAGGACCGCGACCTCTTCAAGGGCGTCGTGGAAGCCGTCCACGCCAAGATCGGACACGGCGAGTCCGCCCGGTCGGTGATCTGCCACTCCATGGACGACGTGCTCCAGGGCGTCGAGACGCTCGGCGGCTACCCGGTCGTCGTCCGCCCGTCCTTCACCATGGGCGGCGCGGGCTCCGGCTTCGCGCACGACGAGGAGGAGCTGCGCCGCATCGCCGGCCAGGGCCTCACGCTCTCGCCGACCACCGAGGTGCTCCTTGAGGAGTCCATCCTCGGCTGGAAGGAGTACGAGCTGGAGCTGATGCGCGACAAGCACGACAACGTCGTGGTCGTCTGCTCCATCGAGAACTTCGACCCGATGGGCGTGCACACCGGTGACTCGATCACCGTCGCGCCGTCGATGACGCTCACCGACCGCGAGTACCAGATCCTGCGGGACATCGGCATCGCCGTGATCCGCGAGGTCGGGGTCGACACGGGCGGCTGCAACATCCAGTTCGCGGTGAACCCCGAGGACGGTCGCGTGATCGTCATCGAGATGAACCCGCGCGTGTCGCGCTCCTCGGCCCTCGCCTCCAAGGCCACCGGCTTCCCGATCGCCAAGATCGCCGCCAAGCTGGCCGTCGGGTACACGCTCGACGAGATCCCCAACGACATCACCGAGAAGACCCCGGCCTCCTTCGAGCCGACCCTCGACTACGTGGTCGTCAAGGCCCCGCGGTTCGCCTTCGAGAAGTTCCCGTCCGCCGACTCCACGCTGACGACGACCATGAAGTCGGTCGGCGAGGCCATGGCCATCGGCCGCAACTTCACCGAGGCCCTCCAGAAGGCGCTGCGGTCGCTGGAGAAGAAGGGCTCGCAGTTCACCTTCGTGGGCGAGCCGGGCGACAAGGACGGGCTGCTGGCTCAGGCCGTACGGCCCACCGACGGCCGTATCAACACGGTCATGCAGGCCATCCGCGCGGGCGCCACGCAGGAGGAGGTCTTCGAGGCCACCAAGATCGACCCCTGGTTCGTCGACCAGCTCTTCCTGATCAAGGAGATCGCCGACGAGCTGGCCGCGGCGGACAAGCTGGACCCCTCGCTCCTGGCCGAGGCCAAGCGGCACGGCTTCTCCGACGCCCAGATCGCCGAGATCCGCGGGCTGCGCGAGGACGTGGTGCGCGAGGTGCGGCACGCGCTGGGCGTGCGCCCGGTGTACAAGACGGTGGACACGTGCGCCGCCGAGTTCGCGGCCAAGACGCCGTACTTCTACTCCTCCTACGACGAGGAGACGGAGGTCGCCTCGCGCGAGAAGCCGGCCGTCATCATCCTCGGCTCCGGCCCCAACCGCATCGGCCAGGGCATCGAGTTCGACTACTCCTGCGTCCACGCCTCCTTCGCGCTCAGCGACGCGGGCTACGAGACCGTGATGGTCAACTGCAACCCCGAGACCGTCTCCACGGACTACGACACCTCCGACCGTCTGTACTTCGAGCCGCTGACGCTGGAGGACGTGCTGGAGATCGTCCACGCGGAGACGCTGGCCGGCCCGGTCGCGGGCGTCATCGTGCAGCTCGGCGGCCAGACCCCGCTGGGCCTGTCCCAGGCGCTCAAGGACAACGGCGTACCGGTCGTGGGCACCCCGCCCGAGGCGATCCACGCCGCCGAGGACCGCGGCGCCTTCGGCCGCGTCCTCGCGGAGGCGGGCCTGCCCGCCCCCAAGCACGGCACGGCCACGACGTTCGCGGGCGCCAAGGCCATCGCCGACGAGATCGGCTACCCGGTCCTCGTCCGTCCGTCGTACGTCCTGGGCGGACGCGGCATGGAGATCGTCTACGACGAGACGCGACTGGAGTCGTACATCGCCGAGTCGACCGAGATCAGCCCCTCGCGGCCGGTCCTGGTCGACCGTTTCCTCGACGACGCGATCGAGATCGACGTCGACGCGCTGTACGACGGCACCGAGCTCTACCTCGGCGGCGTCATGGAGCACATCGAGGAGGCCGGCATCCACTCCGGCGACTCGGCGTGCGCGCTCCCGCCGATCACGCTGGGCGGCTTCGACATCAAGCGGCTCAGGGCTTCTACGGAGGCCATCGCTCGCGGTGTCGGTGTCCGCGGCCTGATCAACATCCAGTTCGCGATGGCCGGCGACATCCTCTACGTCCTCGAAGCCAACCCGCGCGCCTCGCGCACCGTCCCCTTCACCTCGAAGGCGACCGCGGTGCCGCTGGCCAAGGCCGCCGCCCGGATCTCGCTGGGCGCGACCGTTGCCGAACTGCGCGCCGAGGGGCTGCTCCCGGCCCAGGGCGACGGCGGCGAGCTCCCGCTCGACGCGCCGATCTCCGTCAAGGAGGCAGTCATGCCCTGGTCGCGCTTCCGCGACATCCACGGGCGGGGCGTCGACACGGTCCTCGGCCCGGAGATGCGCTCCACCGGAGAGGTCATGGGCATCGACTCCGTCTTCGGAACCGCGTACGCCAAGTCGCAGGCGGGCGCGTACGGTCCGCTGCCGACGAAGGGCCGTGCCTTCATCTCGGTCGCCAACCGCGACAAGCGCTCGATGATCTTCCCGGCGCGTGAACTGGTCGCCCACGGCTTCGAGTTGCTCGCCACGTCCGGCACGGCCGAGGTGCTCAAGCGCAACGGCCTCAACGCGACGGTCGTGCGCAAGCAGTCCGAGGGCACCGGCCCGAACGGCGAGAAGACCATCGTCCAGCTCATCCACGACGGCGAGGTCGACCTCATCGTCAACACGCCCTACGGCACCGGCGGCCGCCTCGACGGCTACGAGATCCGTACGGCGGCCGTGGCGCGGTCCGTGCCCTGCCTGACGACGGTCCAGGCGCTCGCCGCCGCCGTCCAGGGCATCGACGCCCTCAACCACGGTGACGTGGGCGTGCGTTCGCTCCAGGAACACGCCGAGCATCTGACCGCGGCCCGCGACTAGCAGCCGACGAGGGGGATACCGGAAACGGTGTCCCCCTCTTCATGAGGCTCACGAGGCTTCGAAGGACACCTGAGACATGTACAAGCTTTTCTTCCGTCTGGTTTTCAAACGGATGGACCCGGAGCAGGCCCACTACCTGGCCTTCCGGTGGATCCGCCTCGCCGTCCGCATCCCCGTGCTGCGTACCTTCGTCGCGGCCACGCTCGCGCCCCGCTACAAAGAGCTGCGCACCGAGGCGTTCGGACTGCGCATGCACGGCCCGTTCGGGCTCGCCGCCGGCTTCGACAAGAACGCGATCGCGATCGACGGGATGTCGATGCTCGGCTTCGACCACGTCGAGATCGGCACGGTCACGGGGGAGCCGCAGCCGGGCAACCCCAAGAAGCGGCTCTTCCGGCTCGTGCCGGACCGGGCGCTGATCAACCGCATGGGCTTCAACAACGAGGGCTCCGCGGCCGTGGCGGCCCGTCTGGCGGGCCGTGAGGCGGTCTTCAAGACCGTTGTGGGCGTCAACATCGGCAAGACCAAGGTCGTACCGGAGTCGGAGGCCGTCGGCGACTACGTGAAGTCGACCGAGCGGCTCGCCCGGTACGCCGACTACCTGGTCGTGAACGTCTCCTCCCCGAACACCCCGGGCCTGCGCAACCTCCAGGCCACCGAGGCGCTGCGCCCGCTCCTGAGCGCCGTCCGCGAGGCCGCCGACCGCACCGTCACCGACCGCCGCGTCCCCCTGCTGGTGAAGATCGCGCCGGACCTCGCCGACGAGGACGTCGACGCGGTAGCCGACCTCGCCGTCGAACTCGGCCTGGACGGGATCATCGCCACCAACACGACCATC
Source organism: Streptomyces sp. JLBG701 (assembly GCF_058544905.1). Classification (NCBI taxonomy): domain Bacteria; kingdom Bacillati; phylum Actinomycetota; class Actinomycetes; order Kitasatosporales; family Streptomycetaceae; genus Streptomyces; species Streptomyces sp. JLBG701. The sequence goes on along the minus strand of NZ_CM178588.1, from coordinate 2,151,414 downwards.
GGGCGCGAGGGGCTCGGTTTGAAATCCGAACCCTCATTGGTCAAGGAGGCGGGCGGGCTGTCCGGCGCCCCGCTGAAAGCACGCTCCCTGGAGGTCCTGCGCCGCCTCTACGCGCGCGTGGGCGATCGCATCACCCTGGTGGGCGTGGGCGGCATCGAGAACGCCGAGGACGCCTGGCAGCGGATCCTGGCCGGCGCCACGCTGGTCCAGGGCTACAGCGCCTTCGTCTACGAGGGACCGTTCTGGACCCGCGCCATCCACAAGGGCCTCGCCGCCCGCCTGCGCACCAGCCCGTACGCCACTCTCGCCGACGCGGTCGGCGCCGACGCAAGGAAGGCCGTATGAGCCTGGAACCCTTTGGCGCACGCCTGCGCCGTGCCATGGACGAGCGCGGCCCGCTGTGCGTCGGCATCGACCCGCACGCGTCCCTGCTCGCCGAGTGGGGCCTGAACGACGACATCGCGGGCCTGGAGCGCTTCAGCCGCACGGTCGTCGAGGCGATGGCCGACCGGGTCGCCGTCCTGAAGCCGCAGAGCGCCTTCTTCGAGCGGTTCGGCTCGCGCGGGGTCGCCGTCCTGGAGAAGTCGGTCGAGGAGGCGCGGGCGGCCGGTGCCCTGGTGGTGATGGACGCCAAGCGCGGCGACATCGGCTCGACCATGGCCGCGTACGCGGAGTCCTTCCTCCACAAGGACTCCCCGCTGTTCTCGGACGCGCTGACCGTCTCGCCGTACCTCGGCTACGGGTCGCTGAGCCCCGCCGTGGCGCTGGCGCGCGAGAGCGGCGCCGGCCTGTTCGTGCTGGCGCTGACCTCCAACCCGGAGGGCGGCGAGGTCCAGCACGCGGTCCGTGCGGACGGCCGGAACGTCGGAGCGACCATGCTGGCCCACCTGGCCGTCGAGAACGCGGGGGAGGAGCCCCTGGGTTCCTTCGGGGCGGTCGTCGGCGCCACGCTCGGCGACCTGTCGTCCTACGACCTGGACATCAACGGTCCCCTCCTCGCGCCCGGCATCGGTGCGCAGGGGGCCACTCCGGCCGATCTCCCCGGGGTCTTCGGGGCGGCGGTGCGCAATGTCGTACCGAACGTCAGCCGGGGAGTTCTGCGGCACGGTCCCGACGTCGGCGCCCTGCGCGAGGCCGCGGATCGCTTCGCGGAGGAAATCCGGGCCGCCGTGGACGCCGCCTGAGACTCCCGAAGCCTCCCGAACCGGAATGCGGAACCGGTTCGTACAGCTCGCACGAGACCTCCGATGAGTGGCCTCGTGAGCGCTTCCTGGCCGACTTGAGTCTGAATACATCCTCAAATCCGGGGCAGTATGTCGTAAATGTCCGTCTCCAGGGAGGCTGACCAGGACTTTTCCGCTGTTCTCGCTGACTCTGGCGGACTTGCCCGCTAGTCTCCGACGAGAGTCAACGGGCAAGCGTGTTGCTCGTGGCTCACCAGGTGTGGGGCGACTAGGTTCCTCACCGGTCCGTATCCGACAGTTCGACATCCGAGGTGACGTAGGCGTGGCTCTTCCGCCCCTTACCCCTGAACAGCGCGCAGCCGCGCTCGAAAAGGCCGCCGCGGCTCGCCGGGAGCGGGCCGAGGTCAAGAATCGACTCAAGCACTCCGGCGCCTCCCTTCACGAGGTCATCAAGCAGGGCCAGGAGAACGACGTCATCGGCAAGATGAAGGTCTCCGCCCTGCTTGAATCGCTGCCTGGCGTCGGCAAGGTCCGCGCCAAGCAGATCATGGAGCGACTCGGTATCTCCGAGAGCCGCCGTGTGCGTGGTCTCGGTTCCAACCAGATCGCCTCCCTGGAGCGCGAGTTCGGCAGCACCGGTTCCTGAGTCCCGGGGCGTCCGGGATTGCTGGAATAATCGCTGCATGAGTGAACGTCCGCGGCTGACCGTGCTCTCCGGCCCCTCCGGGGTCGGCAAGAGCACGGTCGTCGCCCATATGCGCAAGGAACACCCCGAGGTCTGGCTCTCGGTGTCGGCGACGACCCGCAAGCCCCGCCCCGGCGAGAAGCACGGAGTCCACTACTTCTTCGTCACCGACGAGGAGATGGACAAGCTGATCGCCAACGGCGAGCTCCTGGAGTGGGCCGAATTCGCCGGCAACCGGTACGGCACGCCGCGTGCGGCCGTGCTGGAGCACCTGGAGGACGGAGTTCCGGTCCTCCTGGAGATCGACCTCCAGGGCGCCCGGCAGGTCCGCGAGTCCATGTCGGAGGGCCGACTGGTGTTCCTGGCTCCTCCCTCCTGGGAGGAGCTGGTGCGCAGGCTCACCGGACGGGGCACCGAACCGCCCGAGGTCATCGAGCGCCGCCTGGACGCGGCCAAGATCGAACTGGCGGCCGAGCCCGAGTTCGACGTGACCCTGGTCAACACCTCCGTCGAGGACGTAGCGCGCGAGCTGCTAGCCTTGATGGAAGTTGTGTGATCGTTTTCGATCCCATCCCACCTTTCGGAAGGCAGAGCGTGTCCTCTTCCATCTCCACGCCCGAGGGCATCATCAACCCTCCGATCGACGAGCTCCTCGAAGCCACCGACTCGAAGTACAGCCTGGTGATCTACGCGGCCAAGCGTGCCCGCCAGATCAACGCGTACTACTCGCAGCTCGGCGAGGGCCTCCTTGAGTACGTCGGTCCGCTCGTCGACACCCACGTCCACGAGAAGCCGCTCTCGATCGCCCTGCGTGAGATCAACGCGGGTCTGCTGACGTCCGAGGCCGTCGAGGGTCCGGCTCAGTAGTATTTTCTGTTTGCAGTTGGCTTATCCACAGGCCCGGCAGCGCGACTGTCGGGCCTGTGGTGTGTCATGGACGTAGGTTGCCGAGGCCGGGGAGTAACGGTGGACAAGCCGAAGGTCGTTCTGGGGGTCAGTGGTGGGATCGCCGCGTACAAGGCGTGCGAGCTGCTGCGCAGACTGACCGAGTCCGGGCACGACGTCCGTGTGGTGCCGACAGACTCCGCCCTGCACTTCGTCGGCGCGGCCACCTGGTCGGCGCTCTCAGGCCACCCCGTCTCGACCGAAGTCTGGGACGACGTCCACGAGGTCCCGCACGTCCGGATCGGTCAGGCGGCCGACCTGGTCGTCGTGGCCCCCGCGACCGCGGACACGCTGGCGAAGGCGGCCCACGGCCTCGCCGACGACCTGCTCACCAACACCCTCCTCACCGCCCGCTGTCCGGTCGTCTTCGCACCTGCCATGCACACGGAGATGTGGGAGCACCCGGCGACACAGGACAACGTGGCGACGCTGCGCCGCCGGGGCGCCGTCGTCATCGAGCCGGCCGTCGGCCGCCTCACCGGTGTCGACACGGGCAAGGGCCGGCTGCCGGAGCCCGCCGAGATCTTCGAGGTCTGCCGCCGCGTGCTGGCCCGGGGTGTCTCCGAGCCGGACCTCAAGGGGCGGCACGTCGTCGTCAGCGCCGGTGGTACTCGCGAACCCCTCGACCCGGTGCGCTTCCTCGGCAACCGTTCCTCGGGCAAGCAGGGCTACGCTCTTGCCCGCACGGCTGCTGCGCGGGGCGCCCGCGTCACGCTGATCGCCGCGAACACGGGTCTGCCGGACCCGGCCGGGGTGGATGTCGTCCAGGTCGGTACGGCCGTGCAACTGCGCGAGGCGGTCCTGAAGGCGGCCTCAGACGCCGACGCGGTCGTCATGGCCGCCGCCGTCGCCGACTTCCGCCCGGCGACGTACGCGGCCGGAAAGATCAAGAAGAGGGACGGCCAGGACCCCGAGCCCGTCGTCCTGGTGCGGAATCCGGACATCCTCGCGGAGATTTCCGCCGACCGCGCTCGCCCCGGCCAAGTGGTCGTCGGCTTCGCCGCCGAGACGGACGACGTCCTCGCCAACGGCCGCAAGAAGCTGGAGCGCAAGGGCTGCGACCTGCTGGTGGTCAACGAGGTCGGGGAGCGCAAGACCTTCGGCTCCGAGGAGAACGAAGCGGTGGTCCTGGGGGCCGACGGCAGCGAGACGCCCGTACCGTATGGTCCCAAGGAAGCCCTGGCCGAAACTGTGTGGGACTTGGTCGCGGAACGCCTCGGCTGAGGTTTCATTCGCTTCTCGGTTCCCTCGGACCTCGCACATTGAGGCGTGGCGACCCTGGTCAAGCCCACTCGACATTGGGCAGAATGCCCGTGCCGCAGGTCACAGCGCTTCCGAGAGGCGAGACAGGGGACCCGTGGCAGAGCGCGACCGATAAACTAATCTCGGACGATGCCGGGCGCAGCCCCCGAGCCCGTCCGCCCATGATCAGCCAGCAGCCGCTGCAACCCCAGGGAGCGTTGTGTCCCGTCGTCTCTTCACCTCGGAGTCCGTGACCGAGGGTCACCCCGACAAGATCGCTGACCAGATCAGCGACACCATTCTCGACGCGCTTCTGCGCGAGGACCCGACGTCCCGCGTCGCCGTCGAGACGCTGATCACGACCGGCCTGGTGCACGTGGCCGGCGAGGTCACCACCAAGACGTACGCGGACATCGCGACGCTGGTCCGCAACAAGATCCTGGAGATCGGCTACGACTCCTCGAAGAAGGGCTTCGACGGCGCCTCCTGCGGCGTGTCCGTGTCGATCGGTGCGCAGTCCCCGGACATCGCGCAGGGTGTCGACACCGCCTACGAGTCCCGCGTCGAGGGCGACGAGGACGAGCTGGACAAGCAGGGCGCCGGCGACCAGGGCCTGATGTTCGGCTACGCGACGGACGAGACGCCGACGCTGATGCCGCTGCCCATCTTCCTGGCGCACCGGCTGGCGAGCCGCCTGTCCGAGGTCCGCAAGAACGGCACGATCCCTTACCTGCGCCCGGACGGTAAGACCCAGGTCACCATCGAGTACGACGGCGACAAGGCCGTCCGTCTCGACACGGTCGTGGTCTCCTCCCAGCACGCCTCGGACATCGACCTGGAGTCCCTGCTGGCCCCCGACATCCGCGAGTTCGTCGTGGAGCCGGAGCTGAAGGCGCTCCTCGACGAGGGCATCAAGCTGGAGACCGAGGGCTACCGCCTCCTGGTCAACCCCACCGGCCGCTTCGAGATCGGCGGCCCGATGGGCGACGCCGGCCTGACCGGCCGCAAGATCATCATCGACACGTACGGCGGCATGGCCCGCCACGGCGGCGGCGCCTTCTCCGGCAAGGACCCGTCCAAGGTCGACCGCTCGGCCGCCTACGCGATGCGCTGGGTCGCCAAGAACGTCGTGGCGGCGGGCCTTGCCTCCCGCTGCGAGGTCCAGGTCGCCTACGCCATCGGCAAGGCCGAGCCGGTCGGTCTCTTCGTCGAGACCTTCGGCACCGCCGAGATCGACACGGACAAGATCGAGAAGGCGATCGACGAGGTCTTCGACCTCCGCCCGGCCGCGATCATCCGCGACCTCGACCTGCTCCGCCCGATCTACTCCCAGACGGCGGCGTACGGCCACTTCGGCCGCGAGCTTCCCGACTTCACGTGGGAGCGCACGGACCGCGTGGACGCGCTGCGGAAGGCGGCGGGGCTGTAACGACCAAGCCCTGCGGCAAGCTTCTTGCTGAGGCCCGGTGTCCCTTGGGATGCCGGGCCTCGGCGTTTCTGGGAGCGTTGCCGGAGCGGTTGGGCCAGCGGCGCCGGAGAGGTCGGGCGGCGTCGGTTGTCAGTGGGGTTTGGTAAGAATGCAAGCGTGAGCAGCGAGGATGGGGCGGGTGTCGGGGGCGGGGAGGGTGTGCCGCCTGAGCAGCTTGCCTTGATTCGGGAGAGTGTGCGGCAGGCCAAGGGGCCTCGGGCCAAGCCTCGGACTTGGCGGGGGGCCGCTCTGGCCAAGGAGTTGCCTGTTGCGCGCGTGCTGGTCGACAAGGGTGTGCTGCATCTTGACCGGTATTTCGACTATGCCGTGCCCGAGGAGCTCGATGCCGACGCGCAGCCCGGGGTGCGGGTGCGGGTGCGGTTCGGGGCTGGGCGCCATCGGGTGCGGGAAGGGCGGCGTGAGGGTGGGGGGCTTATCGACGGGTTCCTTGTCGAGAGGCTTGCCGAGTCCGACTATGCCGGGCCGCTTGCGGCGTTGGCTCAGGTGGTTTCGCCCGAGCCTGTGCTCAGTGAGGAACTGCTCGGGCTGGCCCGGGCCGTTGCCGATCGGTATGCCGGGAGTCTTGCCGATGTGCTTCAGCTGGCTGTGCCGCCGCGTAACGCGCGTGCCGAGCAGAAGCCCTCGCCCGAGCCGTTGCCGGCTCCCGGTGCGCCCGAGGTGGGGTCCTGGGCGCGGTATGAGCGGGGGGCGGCGTTTCTGGAGGCCCTGGCCTCGGGGGGTGCCCCGCGTGCCGTGTGGAACGCGCTTCCCGGGGCTGAGTGGAGTCAGGAGCTCGCCCGAGCCGTTGCGGCGACCCTGGCCTCCGGGCGCGGTGCGCTCGTCGTCGTGCCGGACGGGCGGGCCGCGGCGCGCGTCGATGCCGCGCTGACGTCGCTGCTGGGGGAGGGGCGGCATGCGCTGCTCACCGCCGACGCCGGGCCGGAGAAGCGGTATCGGCAGTGGCTCGCGGTGCGGCGGGGCGCTGTGCGCGCAGTGGTCGGGACGCGGGCCGCCATGTTCGCGCCTGTTCAGGACCTCGGGCTCGTCGCCATCTGGGAGGACGGGGACGACAGCCACAGCGAGCAGCACGCCCCGCAGCCCCACGCGCGTGAGGTGCTGTTGTTGCGGGCGGCCCAGGACAAGTGCGGCTTCCTGCTGGGGAGCTGGAGCTGCACGGTGGAGGCCGCGCAGCTCGTGGAGAGCGGGTGGGCCCGGCCGTTGGTCGCTGGGCGGGAGCAGGTGCGCGGTGCCGCTCCGCTCGTACGGACCGTGGGGGACGGGGATCTCGCGCGGGACGAGGCCGCGCGCGCCGCCCGGTTGCCGACCATCGCCTGGCAGGTGGTGCGGGAGGGGCTGCGGCAGGGGCCGGTGCTGGTGCAGGTGCCTCGGCGGGGATACGTACCGCGGATGGCCTGTGCCCAGTGCCGGGAACCCGCGCGGTGCCGGCACTGCGCCGGCCCTCTGGAGGGGCAGGACGCGGGGGTTCTGAGGTGTGGGTGGTGCGGGCGGGACGAGGGTGCCTGGCACTGTCCGGAGTGCGGGTCCTTTCGGTTGCGGGCGCAGGTCGTGGGGGCCCGGCGGACCGCTGAGGAGCTGGGGCGGGCGTTTCCAGCGGTGCCCGTGCGGACGTCGGGGCGTGAGCATGTGCTGGACACCGTGCCGGGGACGCCCGCGCTGGTCGTGAGTACGCCGGGGGCCGAGCCGGTTGCCGAGGGCGGCTATGCGGCGGCTCTGTTGTTGGACGGCTGGGCCATGGTCGGGCGACCTGATCTGCGGGCCGGGGAGGATGCGTTGCGGCGGTGGATCGGGGCGGCGGCGCTTGTGCGGCCGCAGGGGAGTGGCGGGACCGTTGTTGCCGTTGCCGAGCCGACCTTGCGGCCTGTGCAGGCGCTGGTGCGGTGGGATCCCGTCGGGCATGCGGTGCGGGAGCTTGCCGAGCGGGCTGAGTTGGGGTTTCCGCCGGTTTCGCGGATGGCGGCCGTGTCGGGGACGGGGGAGGCTGTTGCCGAGTTTTTGGGTGCCGTCGAACTGCCTCGTGAGGCTGAGGTGTTGGGGCCTGTTGCGGTGGCGGTGCCGCGGCGGGTGGGGGGGCCGCCGGCCGGGGAACAGTGGCAGCGGGCGTTGATTCGGGTGCCGCCGGGGAGCGGAGGGGCGCTTGCCCATGCGCTCAAGGCTGCGCAGGCGGCTCGGATGGCTCGAGGGGGTGGGGAGGTGGTGCGGGTGCGGATTGATCCGCCTGATATTGGGTGATTCCCTCGGCCTTCGGCCTCGGTTGTCTCCCACCCGCGCACCACCCGTTTCCAGTCGGATGATCGGATGCGAAGGGGACCCCTCCCGCGGAGGTCCTCGCCGTTGGCGGCTGTCCGTACATGCAGCTGCCTCCCGGTCTTCGTCCGGGAGGCAGGCAAAGGAATATCGGGTCAGCCGTTGCGTGGGCCCGGGAAAGCCGTCGGCCTGACCTCGTCCCGGAAGGTCGGGCTGCCTGCCGTCGGCTGGGTCGGCATGGAGCGGGCCGCGGGGACCGTCGGCACCGTGGAGATGCCGGTGGTGACGGCGACCGGGCGGGTGGCCGTCGTGTCCGTGGCCCGCTCGGTCTCGGCCGCTGCCTGGGTCGCGGCGCGGCGGGCACCGTAACGGCGGTGCACCGCCTGCTTGGTGACCCCGAGTGCCGAGCCCACGGCGTCCCAGGAGAAGCCGAGCGAGCGGTCGAAGTCGACTGCGGCCGTGACCAGGGTCTCGACACTGTCCCGCAGCTCCTGGGCGAGACGGACCGTCGGGGCGGGGGCGCGTCCGTAGACGACGAAGCCCGCGGAGGGGCCGGAGCGGCGCGGGCGGTAGACGTTGCCCAGCTGGGCGGTGAGCGTGCGCAGTGCGTCCACCTGCCGGCGGACCCGCTCGATGTCCCGCACCAGCAAGTGCAGGCTGGCCCGAGCCTGGGCGTCGTGGGTTGCGTGTTCGGCCATGAACAAGCCTCTCGAACCGGCGTTGAAAAGGATCGGGCCGCGATCGCGGCCCGTTGTGGTCAACTCTTCCTTGACCAACGCGTGTGCGCTCCGCTGGTCACGCAGTGGGGGCGTATGGGCATATGCGTACGCCCCCGGCGGGGGGGTCGCGCCTCGGCCTTCGGCCTCTCCCGTGGGGCTCCTCGCCGTCGGCGGCCGCGCCTCGCCATACACTTGTGCGTTGCCCCCAGCCGACACCGACCGAGAGGCCCGCACCCACCCATGAAGCTCGTCTTCGCCGGTACCCCCGAGGTCGCCGTTCCCGCACTGGACGCTCTGATCGCCTCCGGGCGGCACGAGGTGGCCGCCGTTGTCACGCGGCCCGATGCTCCCGCCGGGCGTGGGCGCAGGCTGGTCGCGAGTCCGGTGGCCGAGCGGGCCGAGGAGGCCGGGATCGAAGTGCTGAAGCCCGTCAAGCCGCGGGATCCGGAGTTTCTGGAGCGGTTGCGGGAGATCGGGCCCGACTGTTGTCCCGTCGTGGCGTACGGGGCCCTGCTGCCCCGCGTCGCCCTCGACGTTCCCGCCCAGGGCTGGGTCAACCTGCACTTCTCGCTGCTGCCCGCCTGGCGTGGCGCCGCTCCCGTGCAGCACTCCATCATGGCGGGCGACGAGATCACCGGGGCCTCCACCTTCCTCATCGAGGAGGGACTCGACTCCGGGCCCGTCTACGGCACGGTGACGGAGGCCATTCGGTCCACCGACACCAGCGGGGACCTCCTCACCCGGCTCGCCTTCGCCGGCGCCGGACTGCTCGCCGCCACCATGGACGGGATCGAGGACGGGAGCCTCAAAGCCGTACCGCAGCCGGGCGACGGGATCACCCTCGCGCCGAAAATCACCGTCGAGGATGCCCAAGTCGACTGGAGCACGCCCGCCCTGCGCGTCGACCGCGTCGTGCGCGGGTGCACCCCGGCCCCCGGTGCCTGGACCACCTTCCGCGGTGAGCGGCTCAAGCTCATCCAGGTCGCTCCCGTGACGGACCGGGACGACCTCGCTCCCGGTGTGCTTTCCGTCGGCAAGAACAACGTGTACGTCGGCACCGGCTCGTACGCCGTCGAGCTGCTGTGGGTGCAGGCCCAGGGCAAGAAGCCGATGCGGGCCGCGGACTGGGCGCGCGGGGTGCGGACCGCCGACGGGGACACTCTCGGGCGCTGATCCGCGGCACTGCCGGTCCACCCTTCACGACGTACGCTGGAATGCGCACTTCGGCGCACTTCAGCGCGCCACATCCCACACCCGGAGCACCTTTTTCGTGAGCGAGCAGCCCCGTCGGCCCCAGAAGCCCGGCAAGCCCTACCGGCGGCCCAAGAAGGACCCCGTCCGTTTCCTCGCCTTCGAGGCCCTGCGGGCCGTGGACGAGCGGGACGCGTACGCCAACCTCGTGCTGCCGCCGTTGCTTCGGAAGGCCCGCGAGAAGGGCGACTTCGACGGGCGGGACGCCGCGCTCGCCACCGAGCTGGTGTACGGGACGCTGCGGCGGCAGGGGACGTACGACGCTGTCATCTCGGCCTGTGTCGACCGGCCGCTGCGGGAAGTCGATCCGCCGGTGCTGGATGTGCTGAGCCTTGGGGTGCATCAGCTCCTCGGGACGCGGATTCCGACGCATGCCGCCGTGTCCGCCTCCGTCGAGCTCGCCCGGGTCGTCCTCGGTGACGGGCGGGCCAAGTTCGTGAACGCCGTGCTCCGGAAGGTCGCGCAGCAGGATCTCGACGCGTGGATCGCGCAGGTCGCGCCGCCCTACGACGAGGATCCCGAGGACCACCTCGCCGTCGTGCACTCGCATCCGCGGTGGGTCGTCTCCGCGCTGTGGGACTCGCTCGGCGGTGGGCGGGCCGGGATCGAGGAGCTGCTGGCGGCCGACAACGAGCGGCCCGAGGTGACCCTGGTCGCCCGGCCCGGGCGCTCCACCACCGAGGAGCTGCTCAACCAGGAGGCCGCGGTGCCGGGGCGCTGGTCGCCGTACGCCGTGCGGCTCAGCGAGGGCGGGGAGCCCGGCGCGATCGAGGCCGTGCAGGAGGGCCGGGCCGGTGTGCAGGACGAGGGCAGTCAGCTGGTCGCTCTCGCGCTGGCCAACGCGCCGGTCGAGGGGCGCGACGAGAGGTGGCTCGACGGGTGTGCCGGGCCCGGCGGCAAGGCCGCGCTGCTCGCCGCCCTCGCCGCCGAGCGCGGGGCCGTGCTGCTCGCCTCGGAGAAGCAGCCCCATCGGGCCGGGCTGGTGGAGAAGGCCTTGCGTGGTAACCCCGGGCCCTATCAGGTCATCGCCGCCGACGGGACCCGGCCGCCGTGGCGGGCGGGCTCCTTCGACCGCGTGCTGATGGACGTGCCGTGCACCGGGCTCGGGGCGTTGCGCCGGCGGCCCGAGGCACGCTGGCGGCGGCGGCCCGAGGACCTCGACGGGTTCGCGCCGCTCCAGCGCGACCTGCTGCACACCGCGCTCGAATCCGTGCGGGTCGGCGGGATCGTCGGCTACGCCACCTGCTCGCCGCACCTCGCCGAGACCCGGGCCGTCGTCGACGACGCGCTCAAGCGGCACCCGCACGCCGAACTCGTCGACGCCCGCCCCCTCCTGCCGGGCGTACCGGAGCTGGGCGAGGGTCCCGACGTACAGCTGTGGCCGCATCTGCACGGGACCGACGCGATGTATCTGGCGCTCATCCGCCGGACTGGCTGACCTTCGTTCCGGGTTCGGTCGGTGCCGGCGTGCCGCCGTCCTCGTGGGAGAGGCGGTGCGGCCACCACACCTTGCGGCCGACGTCCAGGAACAGGGACGTGACCAGCACCGATCGCACGATGAAGGTGTCCAGGAGGATGCCCAGCGCGACCGTGAAGCCGATCTCGGCGAAGGCCACCATCGGGAGGGTGCCCAGGGCGGCGAAGGTGCCGGCCAGGACCAGGCCCGCGGAGGTGATGACCGCGCCGGTCGCCGCCAGGCCCGTCACCACGCCGGGTCGGGTGCCCTGGCGGATCGCCTCCTCGCGGATGCGGGTGGTCAGGAAGATGTTGTAGTCGATGCCCAGGGCGACCAGGAACACGAAGACGAAGAGCGGGAAGTCCGTCGACTCGCCCGCGTAGTCGAAGACGTGCCGGAACGCGAGCGCGCTGATGCCCAGGGCCGCCGCGAACGACAGGATCACCGTGCCGATGAGCAGCAGCGGGGCGATCAGGGCGCGGAGCAGGGCGCAGAGGATCAGCGACACGACCACCAGCACCAGCGGGATGATCAGGACGTTGTCGTGGGTCGTCGCCCTGTCCATGTCCAGCAGGGCCGCTGTACCGCCGCCGACCTGGGCGTCGGCGTCCGGCACCGCGTGCACGGCGTCCCGGACGCGCTCCACGGTCTGTTTCGCGGCCTCGCTGTCCGCGGGGGCGGTCATCGTGGCCTCGAAGAGCACCTTGCCCTCGAAGGAGGGTTTCGTGTTCGGCGGCAGGCCGAGCGACGTCGGCACGACTCCGCGGGTCTCGGCGACCGCCTGGCCGACCTGCTGAGCCTGTGCCTGGTTGCTGACGATGACGAGCGGGTCGCCGGTGCCCGCCGGGAAGTAGCGTGCCGAGACCTCCTGGCCGACGATCGAGTCCGGTTTGCCGGTGAAGGCGTCCGCGTTGCTGATGCCCTCCGCGCGCAGCTGGATCAGGCCCAGAGCGCACACGGCCAGAGCCGCGGCCGTGGCGCCCCAGATCACGCGCGGGTTGCCGGAGATACGCCGGCCCATGCGGGCCCAGATGCCCTTCTCGGTCGGGTCCGCCGAGCCGAAATGCGGGATCACCGGCCAGAAGATCCAGCGACCGCAGATCACCAGCAGGGCAGGGAAGAGGGTGATCATCGCCAGCAGGGCGACCGCCACCCCGATCGCCGCGACCGGGCCGAGGCCCCTCGTCGAGTTCATCTCGGCGGCCAGCAGCACCAACATGCTCAGGACGACGGTCGCGCCGGACGCGATCACCGCCGGGCCCGCACGGTGCAGGGCGAGCGCCATCGCCTCGTGCCGGTCCTCGTGTCGGCGCAGCTCCTCCCGGTAGCGGGCGACCAGGAGCAGGGCGTAGTCCGTCCCCGCGCCGAAGACGAGGACCGTGAGGATGCCGGCGCTCTGGCCGTTGACGGTCAGGCCCGCGTGTTCGGCCAGGAAGTAGATCAGCGCCTGTGCGGTGAACAGGGCCGCGACCACCCCGAGCAGCGGCACCACGAGCAGGGTCGGGCTGCGGTAGGTGAGCAGCAGCATCACGATGACCACGGCCATCGCGGAGAGCAGCAGGGTGGAGTCGATGCCCTCGAAGGCCTCGGAGAAGTCTGCGGACGTGCCGCCGGGGCCCGTGATGTGCACGGCCAGACCGGCGCCGCCCTTGCCGACGATGTCCCGGATCGAGTCGACGGCGGGCGCGATCCGCTCCCAGCCCTGCTCGTCCATCGTGATCGGAACCAGGATCTGGGCGGCGCGGGGGTCGGTCTCACGGTCGTAGACGGGGCCCGTGGTCTCGGCGCCGCGGATGCCGTGGGCGCTGAGCTCCTTGACCTGGCCGACGTTCTCCTCGATCTGGGCCCGGTCGGCGGCGGTGAGGCCGCCCTCGCGCGCGTAGATGACCACGGCGGGGATCTGCTCAGGCCTGAAGTCCTCGGATATCTGGAGGACTTGGGTCGACTCGGCGGAACCCGGGAGCCAGGACGCGGCGTCATTGTCCTGGGCGTCGGTGAGCTTGGACGCGAAGGGTGCCGTAAGGAAGAGCAGCACCACCCACAACCCCAGTACGACCCACTTGGCACGCCGCCCGCAGACGAGGTGAGCGATCCCTTGCTTGCCGTTCATACCGACCCCCGTGATGGACGCGCCCCGGAAGGGGCGCGGGTCTGTGCCGATATGCGGCTCCGCCGCGGGGCGCGATCAGCCACAGACCGCCTGAATCGGACAAACGACCGTACCCGTGACGGACCCATGCCGCCAACCCCCGGCGGGCATGGCAGGCTTGGGTCATGGCCGCGCAGATCAACCCCAGCATTTTGTCCGCCGACTTCGCCCGCCTCGCCGAGGAGGCGAAGGCGGTGGAGGGAGCCGACTGGCTCCACGTCGACGTCATGGACAACCATTTCGTACCGAACCTCACGCTCGGTGTGCCGGTCGTAGAGTCCCTGGCCCGTGCGACGGACACTCCGCTGGACTGCCATCTGATGATCGAGGCCCCCGATCGGTGGGCGCCCCAGTACGTGGAAGCGGGTGCCTCGTCCGTCACCTTCCACGTCGAGGCGGCGGCCGCTCCGGTGCGGCTCGCCCGCGAGATCCGGGCGAAGGGGGCCCGCGCCTCCATGGCGCTCAAGCCCGCGACGCCCATCGAGCCGTACGAGGATCTGCTCTCCGAGCTCGACATGCTGCTGATCATGACCGTCGAGCCGGGCTTCGGCGGCCAGGCGTTCCTCGACATCATGCTCCCGAAGATTCGCCGGACCCGCGAGTTGATCAGCAAGCACGGCCTTGAACTCTGGCTCCAGGTCGACGGCGGGGTTTCGGCCTCCACCATCGAGCGCTGCGCCGAGGCGGGCGCGGACGTCTTCGTCGCCGGCTCGGCGGTGTACGGGGCATCGGACCCGGCCGAGGCGGTACGTGCACTACGCACGCAGGCTGACGCGGCGACGGCCAATGCGACCTGGGCGTGCGACCACTGAACCAAGGGAACGTGAACGGCTTCGTTCAGGGCTGATCAAGTCCGCCGGATCTGCGAGGATGAACGGCGTATCCAGAGTGTGAACAGCAGTGAGGAGATCGCCGTGTCGGGTATGTCGGCGGGCCGGTCAGCCATGCGGATGGGACCCGCAGAGCTGGTGCAGGCGGCGGCCATGGCCCGCCGCTTCTACCTTGAGGGCAAGTCCAAGATCCAGATCGCGGAGGAGTTCGGCGTCAGCCGCTTCAAGGTGGCCCGGGTGTTGGAGACCGCCCTCGAACGGGATCTCGTACGCATCGAGATCCGTGTGCCGGCCGAACTGGACGCGGAGCGCTCCGATGCGCTGCGCGCCCGTTACGGCCTCAGGCACGCTGTCGTGGTCGAGTCGCCGGCCGAGGCCGAGGACTCGCCCGACCCCGAGAACCTCGGCGAGGTGGCGGCCGACCTGCTCGGCGAGCTCGTCAACGAGGGCGATGTGCTCGGCCTCGCCTGGGGTCGGTCCACCATTCACATGGCGGCCTCCCTCGACCGGTTGCCGCCGTGCACGGTGGTGCAGCTGACGGGTGTGTACGACGCCGGGACCGCCGAGCGCGGTTCGGTGGAGGCGGTCAGACGGGCCGCCCAGGTGTCGGGCGGCGACGCCCACCCCATCTACGCCCCCATGCTGCTGCCGGACGCGGCCACCGCGGAGGCGCTGCGCCACCAGACCGGGATCGCCCGGGCCTTCGAGTACTTCGACAAGGTCACGGTCGCCTGCGTCTCCATCGGTTCCTGGGAGCCGGGCATCTCGACGGTGTACGACATGCTCACCGACGACGAGCGTGCGCACTACGCGACCCTCGGTGTCGCCGCCGAGACCTCCGCGCACCTCTTCGACGCCGAGGGCCGCCGGGTCGGGCGGGATCTGGGCGAGCGGTGCATCACCGTGAAGGCCGACCAGCTCCGCCGGGTCCCCGAGGTCGTCGCGATCGCGGGCGGGCAGCGGAAGGCCGCGGCGATCGACGCGGTGCTGCGGTCCGGTCTTGTCACCAGCCTGGTGACGGACACGTCGGCCGCGGACGCGCTGATGACGGCCGGGCCGCCGCCGAAGCCGGCGCTCAACCGGACGGATCCAGACGGCCCCTGACGGCCCATCGCCGCAGGTCGGCGACGGGACGGCCGTGGCAGCATCGGCGACATGCTGCTGCGGTTCGTCTCCCGAGTACTGCTCGTCTGTCTGGTCCTGCTGCCGGTCGGGTGTTCGTCGACGGACGCCGCCACCTCGACAAGCCCGTCCTCGGCCGTCGGCCCGGCCACGGTCGAGGAGTCCCAACTCCCCGCCGAGGCACGGTAGACCCTCGCGCTCATCGACGAGGACGGCCCCTTTCCGTACGCCAAGGACGGTGGGTCTTCTGCGCAGTAAACGGCAATTCTTTGGAGGGCTGGGGAGTCTCATCCTGGGAGTTGGCGGTTGCTGAACAAGGCCACAGCCGTCCCGTTCATCGACCAGCTCACCTGTCACGGGCCGAACATCGAGGGACGGGATCCAGTGATCCAGCCGACTACATGATCACGGTCTGCTTCCGCTGTTCGGATGTCTGCGACCTTGCGTCCTCGGTTGAGGATCACCATGCGGTGGGTGACCTCGTAGCACAGGGGCAGGTCGTGCGAGACAACGACGACTGCTGTTCCCTGCTCGGACAGTTTTCGGATCAAGTTCTCGACCTGACGCGTCTGTTCATACCCGAGCGCCGCCGTGGGCTCGTCGAGCAGGAGGACTCCGTGTGATTCGCCGGCGACTCGAATGGCGCTCCTCGCGAAGGCGATGGCCTGGCGTTGACCGCCCGACAGAAGCTCCACCGGGCGAATCATCGGCGCGGTGCGGACACCGAGCCTGTCGAGCTGCTCCTCCGCATGACGACGTTGCGCCTTGCGATTGACGAACCCGAGCCAGCCGAGTGAGCCCCGGTAGAGGATCTCCTGACCGAGATTCAGGTTGGTCGCTATGTCCTGGGGGTCCACCAGGGACAGGTCCTGGTAGACCATCTGGATCCCGGCGGCGGCAGCATCGTTCGGAGCGTGAAAGGTGCGCGTCTTACCGTTGACGACGATCGTGCCGTGCGTCGGACGGTGTGCACCCGACATCACGTTCAGCAACGTCGACTTGCTGGCACCGTTATCTCCCAGCAGGCCCACGACCTCTCCGGGGCCGACGCGGAAGTCGATCCCGTCAAGCGCACGCACGAATCCGTAGTGGTGTTCGATCTCAACGGGATTCTCGACCCGTCCGCCCGCCAACCCACGGCGGTCTCAAAGCCCTCGCTCTCAACTGCCACTGGAAGTGATCTTCAGTGAGAAAACCTCACTCGCCGCGATCCCGGACCGGTCGGTCACCGTCACCCCGAATCGGGGTCGAATAGGGGTCGAATCAGAGTGTTTTCCTCATGACTGCCTCCGATCGCCTCTGCGACGCGCCCTAGCAGGTCACAGCCGTTTTGACCTTCATAAGCCCAGGTCAGAAGGGTGGGGCGGATTTACCACGAATACACCGTCACCACGCCGGGCTCACGCGATCGCGGACCCCGGCGCATTGTCACCGGGCAGGGCGGCGAGATCTACTACACAGTGATCACTACGAATCGTTCAGGACGGTGCTGAGATGACAGAGCTCGCGGTCACGCTGAACCTCGACGGAGTCACGGACAAGGCGGGCCTGATGGACCGCTGCGCCCGGGCCCTTGGGCTGCCCGACTGGTTCGGCCGCAACTGGGACGCTCTCGCCGACAGCCTCTCCGACCACACCGTGTGGCCCGAGGGTGCCGTCGAGCAGGGGCTGCTGGTCGTCGTACGGAACTGGCGACCGTACGCCAAGGCGCGGCCGGACGAGTGGGAGACCGCCGTCGACGTCTTCGGCGAGGCGGTGGACCGGACGCCGACGCTTTCCGTGGTGCTCGCTCTCGGAGGGTGAGGCCGCGAAGCGCTCCGCTGGAAGTCCGGTGCGCTCTACGGTGACCGGCTCGGCCCCGTTGCCTGAACACACCCACACCCCCAAGCCAGTACCCCCTCCGGGCCGGGGTCGAGGGCGCCATCAACCAGGCCCTCGACGTTAGCGACCTACGCCGGGCCTGCTACCGCGGCCTGACCAAGACCAGCCTCCAGCACACCTACTCCACACGGCCATCAACGCCATCCGGCTCGACGCCCACTGGACCGACCAGTCCCGACGCCCACGGAACAGCCGACTCACCCGACTCGCTCACCCACTCACAGCCTGATCACCGGCCCCGTGTTCAGCAACAGAGTCTGGGTGCGGTGCGGCTGTGCGCTGGCGGTGGCGTCGGTGGCCAGGTACGCCTCCTAAGTGCGTCAGCGCGAGTTCGCTCTGCGGGGCGGACGCGGTGAGCGCGACGTTGTGGCCCTTGTCGGTGGACGGGCTCTGCCGTTCTGGCCTGTTGGCGGCGGACTGGCAGGATCCCGGACACGGTGGGGCGGGCGCACTTGAACGGAGGTCGTGGCCACGCATGAGCACGGGCCGGCATCCGTGAGGGTCGCCGAGGCACTGGCTGGGCACTGGTGCCCCGGCAAGGTGATCTGGAAGGAGACGTCGTTGTCAGTGAGGCGGGCGGTGAGCTGGGTTGATTCGAACAAGTGTCGTTGCAGCTGTTCGGGGGTGTCGGCTAGATGGTGGGCCAAGTAGGGGAGGGCGTTGAGAAGCTCGGGCGAGGGTGTCGACTGTTTC
Source organism: Streptomyces sp. JLBG701 (assembly GCF_058544905.1). Lineage (NCBI taxonomy): Bacteria > Bacillati > Actinomycetota > Actinomycetes > Kitasatosporales > Streptomycetaceae > Streptomyces > Streptomyces sp. JLBG701. Next base: position 2,133,524 of record NZ_CM178588.1, on the reverse strand, counting down.
GGTGGGAGTAGCGGTACCGAGAGTTCGGAGCGCGCTGAGGGCGTTGATCCGCTGGTTTTCCAGTCGTTGTAGGTGTGGCGGAGGACGTGGCCGGTGTGGAAGGCGGCGAGCACGTCCAGCAGGAGCTCTTTGCGTATGCACGCGGTCTTGGGGTGGCCGGCGTAGGTGTCGGGGGCGTCCGGGCGGGGCGAATGGTCGTGAGAATCCCTTTTGGGATCCTGTCTGTCCTGGATGCGCGGTGCGGGGCAGCGCCCGGCGCCCTCGCCTGCGCCGACGTCGTGGTCTGCGGTGCGCGGCCGTTGAGCGGTTCGGTGTGCCGGGTGCCCTGATCGGTTGCGGTGGGGGGGGCGGGTAGCATCGGCCGCGCCGGGATCAGGGGGCCACCAGGGAAGGTACCCGGCTCGGGGATGGGCGATACGGAAGGGCGGGGCGGGCCATGACGACGCCACCGGGAGGCGGCCGGGATCCGCAGGCGAGCCTGCGTGATCTTGAGGCGATGCTGGACGCGGTCACGGACCATGCCGTCGTCAAGTTGGGGCCGGGCGGTGAGGTGGTCCGTTGGAGCCGCAGCGCCCAGGTGATGACCGGCTACACGGAGCCCGAGATCGTGGGTCGCTCGGTGTCGGTTCTGCACACCGAAGACGACCGCGGCGCCGGGCTGATGGAGCAGGAACTGGAGTCCGCCTGCCAGGACGGGCGGCGGGAGTTCCAGGGCTGGCGTGTCGGCAAGGGTGGCAAGCGGTTCCTCGCTCACATCGCCCTGACGCCGGTGCGCGGCGAGGACGGGACGGTGACCGGCTTCGTCGAGGTCTTCCGGGACGTTACGGAGAGCGCGCGGGCTGAGTCGTTGTTCCACGGCCTGCTGGAGTCGGCCCCGGACGCGATGGTGATCGTGGGACAGGACGCGCGGATCGTGCTGGTCAACCGGCAGACGGAGGCGCTGTTCGGCTTCGAGCGCGAGGAGTTGGTGGGCCGGGAGATCGAGGTGCTGGTGCCGGCGCGGTTCCGCGACCGCCATGTCGGCCATCGCTCCGGCTTCCTCGCCGATCCCCGGCTGCGGCCGATGGGCGCGGGGCTGGAGTTGTCCGGGATGCGCCGGGATGGGACCGAGTTCCCCGTCGAGATCAGCCTGAGCCCACTGCAGACCGCCGAAGGACAGCTCGTGGCGGCGGCCATCCGGGACGTCACCGAGCGCCGGGAGACCGAGCAGAGGCTGCTACGGCAGCGCGACGAGATCCTGGAGCTGTCCACGCCCGTGATCCAGGTGTGGGACAAGGTGCTGGCGCTGCCGATCATCGGGACGCTGGACACGCTACGGGCCACCCGGCTGACTGAGGGGCTGCTGGAGAAGATCGCGCAGACCCAGGCCGAGGTGGCCATCCTGGACATCAGCGGGGTGCCCACCATCGACACCCAGGTTGCCCAGCATCTGCTGAAGACGGTGCAGGCGGCCGCCCTGATGGGGACGGTGAGCATCATGAGCGGGGTGCGGCCGGAGACGGCCCAGTCCATGGTGCATCTGGGCATCGACATGGGGCGCCTGCGCTCCCGTAACACGTTGCAGGACGCCTTGCAGCTGGCGTTGGCGGTGCTGGCCGAGCGGGCCGGGACCGCAGCGGCGGCCGCCCGGGCGCTGACGTCGGGGGAGTCGCGGTGACCGAGGACGTGGTTCCGGTCATGAAGATCGGTAACACGCTGCTGGTCGCGTTGCACGGCGACCTGGACGACACCACGGTGATCCAGATCGAGGAGCAGCTCACCCGGGAGGTCGCGCGCACCGGTGCGTCGGGCATGCTCATCGACGTGAGCCGGCTGAGCGTGGTCGACTCGTTCATCGCCCGGGTACTGGCCAGGATCGTGGCAATGGTCCGGCTGTTGGGCGCACAGGCGGCCGTGGTGGGGATCCAGCCGGCGGTCGCCATCACCCTCGTGGAACTCGGCGTGCCGATGGGGCATCTGGACACCGCGCTCAACGCCGAACAGGGCTTGGCCCTGCTGGAGCGGCTGCGACGCGCCGATACCGGTACGGACCGCCCGTGACCGCCGCTGGTGCTGTGACGGACAGGGAACCGTCCGTTTTCGACATCGTCGACGAGTCCGACCTGATCCGCGTCCGCAAGGTGCTGCGCACCGAGGCCGAGGCCGTGGGGCTCAACCTGGTGGACGCGACCAAGCTGATCACGGCCGGCAGCGAGCTGGCCCGCAACATCCTCAACTACGCAACCGACCACCGTGGCCGGGTCACCGTCGAGCAGGTACACCGGCAGAGTCGGCGGGGTGTGCGGGCCACGTTCGCCGACGACGGTCCGGGCATCGAGGACATCGAGGCGGCGCTGACCGACGGCTTCAGCACCCGGGGCAGCATGGGGTTGGGCCTGCCGGGAGCGCGGCGGCTGGTGGACGACATGACCCTCACCTCCGCCGCCGAGTCGGGCACGACCGTGGTGATCGTGAAATGGCAGCGGTGAGGGTGGTATGGGTGTGGCGGCCCTGAGCGAGAGCGAACACCGCCGCTATGCCGTCGCGGCAGAGGAGGACGTCGGCGCCCTGCGCCGTGCGGTGGCCCGAATGGCCGCCGGACAGCACGCGCTGCGCCCGGGAGTGGCCGAGCTGGTGGCCACCGAGCTGGGCACCAATCTGCTCCGGCACGCCCATCCGGGCGGGTATGTGCTGGCCCGGAAGGCCGGGGTCGGGATCGAGTTGCTGTCCGTCGACCATGGCCCGGGTATGACTGCCGCTGCACTCGCCCCGTCGGCCGGGGCGGCCTCGCCCGTAGCGCCGCCCTCGTCCCGCGGGGGCGGTCTGAAGGCGGGGCTGAATGTCGTCAGGCGGAACGCCGCCGAGTTCGACTGGTACGCCACCCGCCGCGGCACCGTCGTTTACGCTCGGCTTGGCGTCCCTGTACCGGCCGGGCACGCGGGTTGGCGCTTTGGCGGGGTCAACGTGCCCCTCGGCGGCGACGGCGAGTCCGGGGACGCCTGGGCAGTCGCGCCCGGCTCACGGACAGCCGCCTTGGTCGTCGATGGACTGGGCCACGGCCCGGGAGCCGCCGTAGCGGCCCGCGCCGCGATCACCACCTTCGGAGGCGCTGTCGTCACCGACCTCGACCGGCTCGTCCGGCGCACCCACGAGGCGATGCGTGCCACCCGCGGCGGCGTCCTGGGCGCGTGTCTGATCGACCCCGGGCGCGGCGAGTTCGTCTACGCGGCGGTCGGCAACATCACCGGACGGGTCGTCACCGGCACGCGGTCCGTTCACTTGCTGGACCGTCCCGGCACCCTCGGCACCCAACTGCCCATTCCCACCGTCCGCCTTCAGCACGGCCCGTGGGAGCCCGGATCGACCCTCATCCTGGTCTCCGACGGCATCCGCTCCGCCTGGAGCCTGGAGGACCACCCGCGCCTGCTGGACCATCATCCGGCGATCATCGCCGCCGTGGTCCATCGTGAGTACGGCCGGGCCACCGACGACGCCACCGTGCTCGTGGTCCGCCAAGTCACGGCCGTGGCATGATGAGTCGGTTCTCGTCACCACGCGAAGGGCGGTCAGATATGGGGGACGTCCATGGCCTCCGGATCGCCGACGGCACGGACGACGCGGCCGGACAGCAGGCCGAACTGGCGCGCCGCGCACAGCTGGTGGACGAGCTGAGCCAGGAGCTGGACGACACCAACCGCGGCCTGATAGCCCTGCATACCGAGCTGGAGGCGGCCCGGCGCGCCGAAGCCCGGCTCGCCGCCATCGTGGCCTCTTCCGACGATGCCATGATCTCGGTCGGCCCCAGCCACCTCATCCAGACCTGGAACCCCGGCGCGCAGCGGCTGTTCGGCCACACCGAGCAGCGCATTCTCGGCCAGACCATCGACACGCTCATGCCCGGCGCGGCCTTCCACGTCTTCCAGGCAGTGGTGGAGCAGATCCGTTCCGAAGGGCACGCCGACTCCTACCAGAGCCGCTGGCTCCGTACCGACGGCACGGACGTCGATGTGGCGGTCACCGTCTCGCCGATGCGCGACGCGGAAGGGGCTCTGATCGGCTTCTCGACGGTGGCGCGGGACATCACTCACCAACTGGTCGCCCAGGCCGAGTTGGCCGCCGCCCGCGCCGAGCGCGAGGTGATGGCCGAGCGCGACCGCATCGCCCGCGACTTGCACGACATGGTGATCCAGCGGGTCTTCGGCGCGGGCCTAGCCCTGCAGAGCATCACCGCTCGCATCACCCGCCCCGACGCTGCGACGCGTATCCACACGGTCATCGGCGAACTCGACGCCACCATCCGCGAGTTGCGCGGCACCATCTTCAATCTCAACCAGCCCACCCAGAAGGCGGCCAGTCTCCGCGCCCAGGTCCTCGGCGAGACCGCCACCGCGCAGAACCGGCTCGGCTTCGCCCCCTCGGTCGAGTTCGACGGCCCTGTCGACGCCGCCCTGCCCGACGAAACCGCCGCGCACCTGCTCGCCGTGTTGCGTGAGGCATTGTCCAACGTTGCCCGCCATGCCCACGCCACCGCCGCCTGGGTCGCGGTCCATGCCGGAGACGAACTGCTCCTGGACGTCTCCGACAACGGTCGCGGTCTGGGCCGGCTCACCCACAGCAGCGGCCTGACCAACCTGCGCCGCCGCGCGGAGAAGCTCGGCGGCACGTTCGAGGTGGCCGACCGTCCCGAAGGCGGCACCCGTTTGTGCTGGCGCATCCCCCTCACCACCGAAGACGCGGCCCGCACCCCCTGACCCCGTCAGGTCGGCATCGGACGGCCCGACACGCGCGATGCGCGCCCTTCCTTTGGGTCAAGCGGGCCGGTGTCGTCTGGCCGGTTCGGGGAACTCAGGGGGACCGAAGAGCAGCCCGGGGGGACCGCCTTGCTCCCGCGGCCGACTGGTCGCGGGAGCCGGCCGCTCCCATCAGGGCTGCTGGCAGCGGCCGGCATGCTGAGTGGTCAGCCTCCCTCAGCTTTTCCCAGACCAGCGGGAGGCACGTCTCGTGGTTGACGTGGCCGTGTCCTGATACGGACGGTGCCTGTTGGGACGGTGACACGACGCGTGCATGTGTCGGCGGTCCCAACTCCGCCCCGGCGTCGGGTCTGGGACCGCACGTCCGCCGGAAGGCGACCAGCGGCGGGAGGCTCTGGGCTGTCATGGCCCTCGATCAAGTCCCGGAGCCTCCCGTCTGCCGGGCCCCAGGCCAGGCGGCGGCTTGTCCGGCCCGGGCCTCGATACGGGCCGACGGATGGGAGTCGGTGCCGGTCTGGATGATCGTGCTGCTGACGGTCAGCCGACCGGAGACCCGCTGGGCGGCGTCCCGCCGCTTGGCCGACGCATCCAGATCCGCCCGCGGCATGGCGTCGACTCCCGCCCTCGGTTACCAAGCCACTCCGCGGGCACGGTGAGGCGGCGTGGCAGACGACAGTTGCCACGACCGCCCCTGGCACCGACTCCCGCACCTGCACTACGAGTTGTCGCCGCGTCGGCCACCCCGACCGTCCGGCGGAGGCGGTCGAGGCGCTCACCCACACGGCGTTAAGGGCTCGACGCCACCCGAACGCGTCTGCCGATCGCCCCACGCGGTTACCGGCGGTGCATGGTTTCCAGGGCAGCGGCCAGGACGTGGGGGTCGTGGTGACCCTTGTAGACGGCAGGCGGTCGCCTGTCGAGGCCGAGGAGTTGGGCCACGGCTGTCCAGGCGGTGCGTACGGAGTACTCGACGGTGAAGACGACGTCGTCTGGCACCTCCGCGAACTGCCCGATGAAGGCGAGGTTAACCGATCCATCGGGTACGACCTTTGGCCGGTCGTCGCGGCGGCGGGCCAGGAACTGGCTGGTGATGTACGGCATCAGGCAGGGCACGACGGTGGAGGTCTCAAGGACGCGGGCCGCCGTCGGTTCGTCGAGGTGCAGGTGGTGCAGGACCTCTTCGAGGATCTCCCGGCCGGAGCACATCGTCATCGGCTTGGGCGTGTTGTTGCCCGCACGTCCGGGGAACAGTCCATAGCCCCACCAGACCGAGACGCCATCGGGCTGGTCGCGGTAGACCGGCTGGCGGTTGGCGACGATGGTGAGCAGCCAGTTGGAGTCGGTGAAGGTCATCAGGCCGCCCTTGCCGGTCTCGCGGCCGCTGAACTTCGCCAGGGCGTCGAGGAAGACAGGGTCCGTGGTGGTGACGGTGAACGACTCCCAGCGGGACTCCTTGACGTGCTTGTCGAAGGGGTCCGGGTTGCCGAAGTCGTCGCGTCCCCTGGCCAGTCGGTGCCACAGCAGCCAGGCGGCCGAGCGGTGGGGAGCCGGTGGCGGTGCGGCGGTATGCGAGCCGAGGCTGGAGGCGTCGGTCATCGAGCCGTTGGTGACCAGGACCAGGTCCTCGGAGGACACGGCGATCTTCTCGTCGCGTCCGTTTCGGGAGAGATAGATGGTCTCGACTGTGGTGCTCCGGTGCCCGGGCGCGAGGCCGAGGTCGGTGACGTGGCAGCCGGTGTCGACGGTGACGCCGCGCTCGCGGAGCCAGGCGATCAGCGGCCGCACGATGGAGTCGTACTGGTTGTAACGGGTCCGGTAGATGCCCGACATGGACGAGAACTCGGGGAAGAGGTGGATGAAGCGCCTCAGGTAACGCCGGAACTCGATCGCGCTGTGCCAGGGCTGGAACGCGAACGTGGTGCACCACATGAACCAGAAGTTCGTCGTGAAGAAGTGCTCGCCGAAGCAGTCCGTGATCCGCTTGCCGTCCAGGTGTCCCTCGGGGGCCGCCAGGCACCGCACCAGGTCCAGGCGGTCGTGTTCGGAGAAGCCCATGGAGCGGGTGTCGACGATCTTTCCGTCGCCGTCGACGAGACGGGCGATGTCGTCCCAGGCGAAGTCCTCGTGCCCGGCCAGGATCTCCTGTGTCACGGACACCGACGGGTCGTCCAGGGTGGGAATGGCGGACAGCAGGTCGTACGTGCAGCGGAACTCGGCCTCGAACATCCGTCCGCCGCGCATGGTGTAGCCGGCGTCCGCCGTGCCGCCCGCGTCCAGGCTGCCGCCGATGTTCCCCTGCCCTTCGAAGAGGCGGATGTCCGAACCCTGGAAACCGCCGTCGCGGATCAGGAACGTCGCCGCGGACAGTGCCGCGATGCCGCTGCCCACCAGATACGCCTTCGCCATCACACAACTCCTCGTCCTCGCCCGTCGATCGGGAACCACGTCACCCACGGTTCCCCACGCCGCCACCGCCGTCAGTGGGCCGATGGTCACCGCCTTACGGTCCAAGCGGACTTGACCACGGTCTGCCCGGACTCAGAGACAGCCCCTCGCCGTACACGCGCACAGACGCGGACGTCACAGCGGCCCGGGCAGCGGACCGATTCGCCGGCCTACCAGCCCTGGTATGAGCCCGCATGGGCGGGGACGTCGCCGGTCTCGGGCGTAAGGGCCAGGGTCGCGTCCACGCTGGGGTGCAGCTCGAAGACCCCTGCCAGGCCCACGGCGCGAAGGATCCGCCGGAAGCGGACGCTGTTGGTGACCAGCCGCAACCGGCCGTGCCGGGCCACGACTCGGTTCCGAGCCCGGCACAGGACCCCCAGACCGGTGCAGTCGATGAAGGCCATCGAGCGCAGGTCGAGCACCAGATCGGGGTGCGGGTCAGCGGTGAGCGCCTCCAGCCGGGCCGCCAGGGACGGCGCAGTGAAGATGTCGATCTCGCCGCGCAGCTCCACGACGGTTGCTTCACCGACGGTGCGTTCCGTGTGGTGAGGCGCGGGCTTGGTGCCGATGTCGGACATGGTCTGAGACAACAGGGCGAGGCGAGACGAGGGAAGGGCCGATCGGCCCTGCGGCCGGACCGGTCGGACCTGCCGGGCAACAACCCTGAACTCGCACATGGGCTCAAAGAACAGTCGCTGTGACCTGCGGGTGCGTATCGGGGTCGCTTGCCGTCCGGCGCCGGATCCCGGTGGGACTGGGGCTGCTTTCCGGCACGGCCAGGTCCGATGGCCCCTCACCCCGCGCTGCCCTTCGGCTGAGGATGGTCTGAAACCGCACACCGCGGTACTCGGCGAAAGACGGACTGGTCATGTACCCCAACGACGGATTCCGTGAACTCGACCCGCAGGAGTGCCTCCGTTTGCTGGCACAGGCGCCGGTCGGCCGCATCGTACACACGCGACACGCCCTGCCCGCGGTGCTGCCCGTCAACTTCTGTCTTGATGGCGACGGCACGGTGCTGCTGCGCACCTCGGCCGCCTCGGAGCTGGCCCGCGCGGTCGACGGGGCGGTGGTCGCCTTCGAGGCGGACGAGGTCGACGCTGCGAGGAACGCCGGCTGGAGCGTCGTCGTCACCGGCCGGGCCACGGTCGTGACCGATCCTGGCGAGCAGAAGCGGCTGGCACGGGTCGGCCCGAGTTCCTGGGTGCGCTCGCCCGAGGAGGTCTTCGTCCGCATCAGCCCGGAGCTGGTGACCGGGCGCGAGCTCGTCGGGGGCCGCACGCTGTACGGGGTGGACCTCCCCTTGTGAGCCGGGCCCGGGCGCGGACGGCCCGGTCCGAGGACGGGGGCCGAACGGCCGTGATGGGTACACGACTCAGCGATCACCGCGCCGTGGCGCCCTCCTCGCTGGGACAACACGGCCGTCCTGCGGTGCTGCGGCAGCTTTCCGGGTGGTTCTTCGGGATGCTGTCAGCATACCTGCTTGAAATACCGAACCACTCGGTTTAGTTTTGAAGGGACGTCGGACGGCTCGGTCGAGGCGTTCACCGCTCTCGGAAGGACCCACGCTCATGCGTTACGCAGTTCTCGGCACCGGCATCGTCGGCCGGACGATCGCCGCCAAGCTCGCTTCCCTCGGTCACGAGGTCGTCATCGGCACCCGCGACCCGAAGGCCACGCTCGCCCGTACGGGGCCCGACGGCATGGGCAACCCGCCGTTCTCGCAGTGGCAGTCCGCGCACGGGCAGGTCCGCCTGGAGACCTTTGCCGACTCGGCCGCCTGGGGCGAGACGGTCGTCAACACCACCGCCGGCGCGAGCAGCCTGCAGGCCCTGGAGGCCGCGGGCGCGGCGAACCTCGCGGGCAAAGTGCTCATCGACGTCGCCAACCCGCTCGACTTTTCCGTCGGGATGCCGCCGTCACTGAACCCGGCCAACACCGACAGCCTCGGCGAGCAGATTCAGCGCAGCTTCCCGGAGGCGAAGGTCGTCAAATCCCTCAACACCATGAACTGTCAGATCATGGTTGATCCGTCCCGAATCGCGGGCGAGCACACCGTGTTCGTGTCCGGCGACGACACCGGCGCGAAGAAGCAGGTGACCGAGCTGCTGGTCTCCTTCGGCTGGCCCGCGCCGAGCGTCATCGACCTGGGCGACATCAGCACCGCCCGCGGCACCGAGATGCTTCTCCCGATCTGGCTGCGTCTGTGGGGTGCGCTCGGCCACGCCGACTTCAACTTCCACATCGCCGGCGCTCGCACCGCCGTCTGACGGCGTACATCCGGCGACGTACTGAGGACGAGACACGGCGCATGCGGCGTCGTTCCCGCTCCTCCACTGCGCGAAGCATTGTCGGAGAGCTCCCGCTCCGGACGAAATCCCTGTCCAGGCCGTCCCAGCCTGCGTAGTGCCGTCAGCGTCGGGTGAACAGTCGGAGACCTGGTGACAATCCGACTTCCGATCCCTCTGGTACCGGCCCAGGCTTTGCACAGGGCAGTCGGGGCAATCGCCCCACACAGGCTCCCAGCCCCCGAGCCGCGCGACGACCGACGCGAAGCCGGCTGGAGCCGCACCGCCGACTGCACAGCTCCGGCCCCGTCCTCCCGGTGTGCATCCCAACCGGGCAACTCCCGCTGCCCGCCGCCGGGAGGACACCTCGCGCGAGGACGCGATCGCCATGCCAAGCACCCTGCACATGTCCGGAGCGGGTCCGGTGGCCTCCGGCGTCGGTACCGGGGTGACGCAGTCACCGAGTCGAATCGCCGTCACTCGGGAAGTGGGGCCGGCACAACACCTCACAGTGGTGTGCGCGTACTGCACTCGCCGGGGTCTGGGGCGTCGGCCCTCGACGGAGCGGGACAGGGGGCCTCCTCGGCCAACCGGACGGCACGCAGCCACTGACCACCAACTGACTGGACGATCGATCTCAGTCCCACCGAGTTCTTCGCCTGCTCCGGCCTGAGGCTGTTGTGCCCCGCCCACAAGAGCGCCCGGACCCACGGCGGTCACCTGCTCCTGGTCTGCCCCCACCCCATGATCCTGCGGATCCCGCAGGCGGCTCGCCTCGCCGACCTCTTTCGCCCCATGACCACCCTGGACGAGGCCATCGACCGGTCCCCCTGACGCCAGGTTCCTACAGCCGCTCGCCGTGCCCCCGCGCTGAATCCCGTACCGAACCGCTCGGTGCGGGATTCCCCTATCCTGTCCGGATGGGTGACACGCAGACCAAGAGCGCGGGACGGCCGCGATCGGCCGAGAAGGACGCCGCCATCCTCCAGGCGGCCTTGGAACTACTCGCCTCGCACGGCTACACCCGGATGAGTCTCAGCCAGGTGGCCGCCGCTGCCAACGTCAGCAAATCCACCATCCACCTGCGCTGGAAGACCAAGGCAGACCTCCTCACCGCGGCCCTCGCAGCCTTGCGCATGGCCGACGCCCCGCCGGCCAGCGGCAACACCCGGGCGGACCTGACCGCCGTCCTGAAGGACTTTGCCGTGACCGTGGAACGGGTGCGCGGTATGGCCCTCATCGGCACCTGCTTGGCCGAGGAGGCACACACCCCCGAACTCCTCGCCTTGTTGCGGGAACGCACCGTCATGCCCAGGCGAGCGCTGCTGCGCGAGGTCCTCGAACAGGCCCGTGACCGCGGTGAGATCCGCCCCGGCGCCGATCTGGAAGCAGCCGTCTCCGCCCTCCTCGGCCCCTTCTACGCCGACTACATGGCCGACCGCAGCGGCCGTACGGGCTGGGCAGAGGACGCGGTCGACCTCGTCCTGGCCGGCCTGCGCCCTACGGACGACTAGACAACGGCAGCGCGCCGCCAGGCGCCAGCCATCCCGACAGCACCAGGGCCGTCTTACAGGCCAAACCGTTGCCACGGCGCACGCCGACCGCTGCGGCAACGGCCGCGGGCGGGCCCACACCGAGGTCGAGCAGCGCGATGGTCCGGAAGTAGAGGGTGCCTACTGGTAGTCCGCGGCCGGCGCAGCGGGCGTGGCGACCGATACCGAGCCGAGCGGGCCCGTTCGGGCAAGGCGCTCTGCGGGTAGTGCAGCGCGGCTCACAGCTTGAGCGTGAACCAGGTGCTCTTGCCCTCGTCGGTGGGGCGGACGCCCCAGCTGTCGGCGAGGGCACGGACGAGGAGGAGACCGCGTCCGGATTCGTCGTCCTCGGCCGCGAAGCGGGGCTGGGGGAGGTGTGGGCTGTGGTCGCTGACCTCGACGGTGAGATCGGTGGCGGTGCGGCGCAGGTGCAGGCCGATGGGGCCTGCGGCGTGCTGGACGGCGTTGGTGAGGATTTCTGAAAGCAGGAGAAGCGCTTCGTCCACCGGAGTGGCGCACTCCCAGGCGGTGAGGGCCTTGCTGAGGAAGGCGCGCCCCTCGGGTACGGAAGACGGTAGGGCGGGGAGGTCGGTGGTGAGCGCTGCCAGCGGTGCGGCCGGGAGCTGGGCCAGGAGCAGGGTGACGTCGTCGTCGTGGCTGTCGGCGTCGGGCAGCAGGCTGGCCAGGACGTGCTCGGCGGCGGCTTCCAGGCAGGGGGTGCCGGTGAAGAATTCGTTCAGTACGGCGGTGAGTTCACCGACTCGTTCCTCGATGTCGCTGCCGGGTGTCTCGACCAGCCCGTCGGTGTAGAGGATGAGGGCGGCTCCTGGTGGGATATCCGCACTGGACTGCTCATAGAGAATGTTGCCCACGCCGAGGGGAGCATTCACGGGCGCGGGGAGGTTGCGGACACCGGCACCCGGGGCGGTGACGAGGACGGGCAGGTGGCCCGCGGAACAGACGGTCACGGTGCCGGTGTCCGGGGCGATGATCACGTAGCAGCAGGTGACGAGCTGGTCGGGGACGTCGAGATCAGTGACACAGGTGTCCAGGGCCTGCATCAACTGGCGCGGCTGCATTCCGGTCTTGGCCAGTGCGTGTGCCGCCGAGCGCAACTGGCCCATGACGGCGGCGGCTTCGAGGCCGCGGCCCATGACGTCGCCGATGAGCACACCTACCCGCCCGGCGCCGAGCGGGATCAGATCGAACCAGTCGCCGCCCACGCCGGCGCCCTGGGTCGCGGGACGGTAGCGGCTGGCAGTGGCCAGGCCCGGGATGGCCGGCGGGGTGCCCATGAGACTGCGCTGCAGGGTGAGTGCGATGTGCCGCTGCTGCTCGTAGAGGGTCTTGAGTTCGGCCTCCGCGTGCTTGCGGTCGCTGATGTCCCGCACGATGGCGCACGCGCCGACCACCGTGCCACCGGTGTCCCGGGTCGGCCACAGCGTGACGTCGACGTCCAGCAACGCGCCGGACTTGGTGAGCCGCAGCGTCTCGAAGTGCTCGACCTTCTCGCCGTGCCGAAGCCCCTCCAACAGGGCGTTGATCTCGTTCTCCAGGCCGGACGGGGCGAGCAGGGACACGTGTCGGCCGATGGCCTCCTCGGCCGTGTAGCCGTAGAGGCTCTGTGCGGCGGTGTTCCAGTAGGTGATGAATCCGTCGAGGGTCTTGGCGAGGATCGCGTCCTGGGACGACTCGACCAGTGCGGCGAGTTCGTTGATGCGGGCCTCGGCTGCTTTGCGGTCGCTGACGTCGCGGACGGCGGCGGAGACCAGCAGCCCGTCCGAGGTCTCCAGCGGGCTGAGACTGATCTCCACGGGGAACTCGGTGCCGTCCTTGCGCAACCCGCGCAGATCGAGCCCGGCGCCCATCGGCCGCACCTGGCGATTGGCCGCGTAACCCTCGCGGTGCAGGGTGTGCTGGCTGTGGAAACGGTGCGGCATCAGCAACTCGACCGGGCGGCCCAGCAGTTCCTCGCGCCGGTAGCCGAACAGCACTTCGGTCTGGGCGTTGACGAGCTTGATGGTTCCGGTGTCGTCGACGATGACCATGGCGTCCGGCGCCGCTTCCAGCAGTCCCCGGAACCGCTCCTCGGCGGCTCCCGGCCCGCTGTCGCGCACGGCCGTGCTGCGCCGACACTGGTCCAGGCCGACTGTCGGCGCCGACAGGGCCAACTCCGGTCCGACGAAGTCACCCATGCGCACCTCCTGGTTCACTGCCGTGCAGTGTTGAAGGCCATCCCAACGCAGTGGGAACCCCGCTGCCACCACATGTCGCTTACTGTCCGTCCCTTGCTCGAACCTGTCCGTGGCCGACATGCTGGACGGTCGACTCCCGGTTCGACCGGAACCCCGGGGCAGGTCCTGCGGCCCATGTCCCGGGCGGACGCCGTGTACGGCACTCCGCACATCGTGAGCGATGTGATGACCTGCACCGCCCGGTCAGGCCCTGGTCACTGGGGGATACCTGTGTCGTTCCGCAGGGGGCAGTGGAGTGGTGGCGAGCGCCGGCTGACAGGGGATCAGGTCGAGGTCGGCGGTGGGGTCTGCACGACATAAGGCCGGGTCGCCGTCCGTGCGGACGCACCGGCCTTCCACCGGCGCGGGTTTTCGTGGCTCACGCGGTCCGGCCCGGCTACAGCATCCGGGCCGGACGGTCATCGCGTTCTTGGCGGGTGCGTTCACCAGTGGCCGAGGATCTTCAGCCACACGGCGCCGACGCCCATCCAGATGACGATGTTGGCCGCTGCGGCGGCCAGGCCGGTGCGCCACCACTCGCCGAGGGTTACGTACCCGCCGCCGAACAGCACGGGTGCCGGGCCCGAGGCGTAGTGGGTCAGACCGCCGTACAGCGAGCTGATGAAGCCGAGCACCAGCGCGGCCATCACCGGCGGCGCCCCGGTGGCCACAGCCGCCGTGAGGAACGCGGCGTACATCGCGGCCACGTGCGCGGTGTTGGAGGCGAACAGGTAGTGGGAGAACAGGTAGACCAAGGTCAGGGCCACGAAGGCGGCCTGCCACCCCACGCCGGAGACGGCATCGGTGATCGAGTCGCTGAACCAGCCGATCACGCCGAGGTCCTGCAGTTGGCCGGCCATCATGACCAGGACGGAGAACCAGACCAGGGTGGTCCAGGCCGACTTCTCGGCGACCAGGTCGGCCCAGGTCAGTACGCCGGTCACGAGCAGCAGGGCGACGCCGGTGAAGGCGGAGACGGTGGCCGACAGGTCCCAGACCTGGCCGCCGACCGACCAGAGCAGGAGCAGCAGGACGAAGACCGCTGCCATGGTCCACTCGTTGCGGGACATCCGCCCGAGCTCGGCGAGCTGGGCGCGGGCCTGGCCCGGCGCCTCGGGGGTCTGGCGCAGTTCCGGCGGGAAGATGCGGTACAGCAGCGCGGGGAGGACCAGCAGGGCGACCAGGCCGGGCACGATCGCCGCTATCGCCCACGAGGTCCACGTCAGCTGTACGCCGTGGTCGGCGGCGAGCTTCTGCACCAGTGGGTTGGCGGCCATGGAGGTCAGGAACATGGCGCTGGTGACCGTGTTGACCTGCATCGCGGTCACGCTCAGGTAGGCGCCCAGCTTGCGGCGGCTCTCGTCGCCGGGGTGTGAGCCGGCGGTGGTGCTGAGCGAGCGGATGACGGGGTGGATGACGCCACCGGAACGGGCCGTGTTGCTGGGCGTGGCCGGAGCCAACACCAGGTCGGTCAGGGTGATGCCGTACGCCAGGCCGAGGCTGCTGCGGCCCAGGGCCCGGACGAACTGCAGCGCTATCCGGCGGCCCAGGCCCGTCTTGGTGAAGCCGAGGGAGATGAAGAACGCCGCCACGATCAGCCAGATCGTCGGCTCGGAGAAGCCCCCCAGCGCGACATCCGGCTCCAGCGTGCCCGTGATCATGGTGGCGGTGAGGCCGACGAGGGCGACCGCGCCCAGCGGCAGGGGCTGCAGGATCAGGCCGAGCACTGTCGCGGTGAAGATGGCCAGGACCGCCCACCCGCCGGACTTGATCCCGTCGGGCTGCGGCAGCAGATAGACGATCAGCCCGGCCGCGACGGGGACGAGCCACTTCAACGTCGTCCACGCCGTGGCGGCCCTGGGCCCGGACTTGGTGGGGTCCGGGGCGGACCCGGCGAGTGATCCTTCGGTATCCCGGAACGGGCTCATGTTGCCATCCCATGCGTAGGTCCCGGCACGCCTCGGAATGCTCAGCCGGAACAGGTTCGAGCTTTCGCATCTACGGTGACGGGCGGAGGAGGGCCCTGGCGCGAGGCGACCGGCCCCAGCCGTGGGGCCGAACGGCACTACAGGGGACGCCCGAACGGCGTGGCACACCGGGCCGCATGACGCCGAGTCAGCGCAGGGGCGGAAGCGTGCCGCGACAGCCCTCGGCCTCGTCGTGCTGGTGGTCGCGGCCGGGACTGTCGGCTACGCAGCGGGCGGCGACACATTAGTGAAGCGCCACGACGGGCACTGGACACTGGTCCGCCCTGTCCCGGACTACTCTCCGTCCGTTGCGGGCAGGGGAACGGTCCATTCCATGACGGTGCCAGTGGGCCGGTTGGCCCCGAGCGTCAGGCTGCCGCCCAGGTCGGAGGCGCGCCGCTGGAGGTTGGCCAGGCCGCTGCGGCGGGTGACGGCCGGATCGATGCCGGAGCCGTTGTCGGCCACGCGCAGCAGCAGCCGGGTGCCGTCCGTCTCGGCGGTGACCTCGACGCGCGTGGCGTGAGCGTGCCGGGCGGCGTTCGACAGTGCCTCGCGCAGCACTGCCAGGAGGTGCTCGGCATGGTCGGAGGGCACGTGGGTGTCGAGCAGACCGGTCATGCGCAGTGAGGGTGCGAAGCCGAGCGTCTCGGCGGCCTGGTCGGTCTCGGTGACCAACTGGGCGCGCAGCCCCCCGCGGCCCCCGGAACGGTCGTGCTCACGCAGCGCGAAGATCGTGCTGCGTACCGTCTTGATCGTGTCGTCGAGATCGTCGATCACCCGCTGGATGCGCTCGGCCGCCTCGGGCCGGTCGGCCACCCGGCCGAGCACCGAGTTGAGGGTCATCCCGGAGGCGAACAGCCGTTGGATGGCCAGGTCGTGCAGGTCGCGGGCGATGCGGTCGCGGTCGTTGAGGACCAGCAGCTGATCCGCGTCCCGGCGGTGCTCGGCGACCTCCAGGGCGAGCGCGGCCTGGTCGGCGAAACCGCCGATCATGGCCATGGCGGCGTCGGGGAAGTCCGGGCCGCCGGGCCGGTTGGCGATCTGCAGCACCCCGCGCACCTGCTCGGCGGTGCCCAGCGGGAGGAGGAATCCGGGCCCCAGGTCAAGCCGCCCCGCGGAACCGCCCTCCGCCTCGGGCTCCGCCGACAGCCTGCTGCTGGTGATCCGCTCGCTGGAGTGGTAGACCTTCGCGGCCAGCGACGTGGCCGCCAGCACCAGCCCGCGCACCAGCTCAGCGCCCTCGCCGTCAGCGGCCTCGATCACCAGGCCGTCGCCGTCGTTGAACGGCACCGCCAGCGTGACCAGATCGGCCCCGGCCAGCCGCCTGACGGTCGCGGCGACCTGATGCAGCACCTGGTCCGGGTCGGTGCCCGACAACAGCCCGCGGGTCAGCTCGCCACTCGCCGCCAGCCAGCGCTCCCGGCGGCGTGCGTCGTCGTACAGCCGGGCGTGCTCGATGGCCACCCCGGCTGCCGCCGCCAGCGTGCGCAGCACCGCCTCGTCATCGTCGTCGAACTGACCCCCGCCGCGCTTCTCGGTCAGATACAGGTTCCCGAAGACCTTCTCGCGCACCCGCACCGGCGCACCCAGGAACGTGGTCATCGGCGGATGCCCTTCCGGGAAGCCCACCGCCTCGGGATGCCGGCCCAGGTCTGCCAGCCGCAGCGGCTCCGGCTCCCGGATCAGCAGCCCCAGGATGCCCCGGCCCTCGGGATAGTGGCCGATCGCGCCGATGGTCTCCTCGTCCACACCGACCGTGATGAACTGCTGGATCCGCCCTTCCTCGCCCAGTACCCCCAGCGCCCCGTACTCGGCGTCGACCAGGGCCACCGCGGACTCGGTGATCCGCCGTAGTACCACATCGAGATCCAGGTCGGAGCCGATCGCCAGCACCGCATCCAGGAGCGTGTGCACCCGGTCGCGAGTCGCCCCGACCCGCGACACCTGGGCCTGCAACCCCTCCAGCAGATCGTCCAACTGCGACTGGGGCGCCGCCGATCTGTCCCTCGGTCGTTCTGCCGGGGTGCCCGCCATTCCCGTTCCTTCCGGACTAGGTGCCTCTGGCACGTTCCCAGAATGCCCCCAACGGTACGGCCGATGCACGAACGGGCGTGTGAAGAGCAGGGATCGCGGCAGCTACGACACCGCCTCTCCGACCCTCGCATCGGGTCGAGGATGGCGCGATCTTGTCCGCATCGGCGAGGAGAAAGCGCGACGAACGGTGCGCTGGCCGGGCGTTTGGTGCTCTGGAGACCGGTCTGCTGCGAAGGGACAGCGGTGTCCCGCTCGCAGGCATGGTCCGGCGCAGGATGGGGGAGCTCAGGGGCCGGCCGCCGGTGTCCGCCCGCGCGCTGCCGACCGGGCTCCAGGAGAGCTCATCGACGATCCCGGGCCGGCCGGGTGGCTCGAGGCCGTACGTCTGCAGGGCCAAGCCGTCCGGCTCGTCGGTGGCCGGCCTCCTCCTCGTCGCCCAAGGGGCCGGGGCCCGCCGCCCCCGGCCCGGAACCTCCACCTCCCCTTCTCAAGGCTTCGGACCGGGCCGAGGGCCTGTCCGGGGACGTGCCCGCGCGGGCACGAGGTCGACGACCCGCGTAAGACCGCGGCCCTTCACGAGGCCGTCCCCCTGGCGCGCTGGGCACGGAGGCCGCGATGATTTGAACAAAAGTGTTCAGCCCAGCGAGGCGCCCGAGTACTCCAGTCTTCTCGCGCCCCGTTACGACGTTCCGGTATCGCGCCTCCTCCAGACATCGAGGTTGGCGCCCCGCCAGGACTGGCGTTGTTCATCGGTGGAATGGTCGACCATCCAACGCTGCAGAGCATCGATATCGGTACCCATTTCGGTTGCCGTAGGCACGAGCATGGTGCGAAAGGTCAGCTCGTACCACCAAGAGAAAGAATCCCCGAAAAGGCGGGATACGTATTTCTCCTGAACGGCCCCGTATTCAACAGCAAGCCATAACCTTTGGAAAAAGTAGATCACTTGATCCAGGTCGGCCGCGCCGGAGTAGCCCAACTGATCCCTGAGCTCCCGATAGTCCAGTTCAGGGTGGCCTCTGAGCAGCTCTGCCGCAGCGTGACGTGCGCGTATCATGTCCGAACTGTTGTATTCTCGATGAAGATCAAAGGTGAAATTGAGCCGCCGTTGGCTGTCGGCTGCCCGTCGGGCAAGGGAGGCGCCGACGAGGACACCGAGAAGGCTGGCTATAACACCAAGTGCCGTATCCATGGTTCTCCCCCAAGGGCAAGTGGGTGCTGCGGATTCGGGTGCCGGGGTCTCATCCTGAAGGCCAGTTACGAAGCTTTATTGATCAGGCCGCCTGCGCCAGGTAGTACAGGGTGATGTCGCGCCGTTCGGCAGGGCGGGCCGTGCGGCGGGTGAGGCGCCTGGTCATCAGTGTGATGGTCGCTCGGGTAATGAGTTCCCGGTAGCCGGCAATGATCTGCTCGTAGCGCTCGCGGTTTATGTGACCGGTCCGCGACCCGGTGGCGGGCGAGGGCCACGTGCAGATGGTGCTGCGCCTCGGATACGGCCCACAGGGCCCCGCCACGCCACGCCGCCCCGTCCGGGACGTCCTTGAGGCCGGGTAACCCGGACATACGGATGCCACGTGTCCCGGCGTCAGTCGTGACGTCCTGCACGGGGTGCGAGCCGCCCGTTGGCCAGGGAGTACATCCTCACCTGGTACGTGACCGGGTCGATCCGGCCGCGCATCCGCTGTCCCACAAGCCGCCGCTCGGCGGCCTCGAGCGCGGAGCGACGGTCCCGGAGCCGACGCCGCGGCGACCGACGGCTCGTAGCCGGTGCCAGCAGGCGGGCCGTGTCGTACAACGCGCCGACAAGAATCAGCAGACAGAGCAAAGCGGCTACGGCAACCATGGCATCGGCCCTACGAGGAGCGGCTCCACCCGGTACGGGCGGTCGGTGTCAGCCTGTTCCCGGACGGCCTTCCGGTACAGGGCCCACTCGGGTCACTGCACGGGCCGACCGTCCCTTTCGCCACTTGGTCGGGTCAGGGCGCGCAGATGGGGACGAGCTGCGCCGCCCGACCGGAGTGGACCGGGGGAGGCGAAACGCTCGGGGCCTCTGGGGGCCCGGGCGCGGTGCCGGCTCGTCCGATCACCCGTTGCTTGGTCAGTGGTGCGGGACCACCGCGACCGGTGCCGTGGCGTGGTGCAGCAGGGCATGGGTGACGGGCCCGATGCGGGCGCCGAGCGGAGTACGGCGGATGCGCCGGCCGACGACGACCAGCGACGCGTCGGCCGCGGCGTCCACCAGGTGGCTGCCCGCGTTCCCGACCGCGGCCTGCTCGACGACCTCGACACCGGGGAACTTCTCGCGCCATGGCGCCAGTACCGCCTCGACGGCGCTCTCCTCCTGGCGGGCCAGTTCGCCGCCCAGCGCTGGATCCGCGGCGAGTCCGTAGGCGAAGTAAGGCGGCAGGTTCGCGCCGTGCACCACGCGCAGCCTCGCCGCACGACGGGCCGCGGCCTCGAACGCGAACGCGATGACCGTGTCGGCGGGCTGCTTGTGATCGAGCCCCAGCACGACGTCCCGGAAAGGCGTGGCGGCGGAAGGGCGGCCGTCTGCGTCCGGCTGGTGCTCGTCCTCGGCGCACGCCCCGGAGCGTACGAGGACGACGGGCCGCTCGGTCTGCGCCACGAGGCCGAGCCCTACCGAGCCGACCAGGAAGCCGGTGACGCCGCTCAGGCCCCGGGAGCCGATGACCAGCGGGTCGGCGTGGCCGGACGCCGCAAGCAGCGCGGTCACGGGCGGCCGCGCAACCTGCTCCGATGTGATCTCCATATCCGGGTGCCGGTTGTGCAGCCGCTCGGTCGCCTCGCGCAGGACGTGGCCGCCCCAGTGCCGGTGCGGAGCGTCGCCGGGCAGCGGCTGGGCGTACGGTTGCCAGTCCCAGGCGTGCACCAAGTGAACGGCGAGGCCCCGCCGTTCCGCTTCGCGCGCGGCCCACTCGGCCGCGGCCAGGCTTTCGGGCGAGCCGTCCAGTCCGACGATCACGGTACGGGGCATGGCGAGGACCTCCTTGGGGTGGATGGGGGCCTTGTGCGGCCCGTTGACACGGTGTCAGCCGAGCGGCCGCGCCAGCAGGGCCGAGTGGCCCGCTGCCCGGTGTCGTACGGCCCTGATGATCGGGATTGTCGGGCGGGACCCGAGCGGACCGGATCTGCTGGTGCGGTGTTCCCGCCCCCCCTTTGACGGGTTGGGCAAAACCTAGTCGCGAGGCGGGGCCTCGTGGACCGACCGCCGCGACGGGTACCACTCCTTGCCGACCGGGCGACCGGCCATGTTCCAACTCCAGGAGACCGTCGGCGTGATGCGCATGTAGAGGCCTGGGCCGACCATCCCCACGCGCTCGACCGGCTCTTCGGCACGGCCGTAGACCCGTACGCCTCGGGCGACGAACGGATCGAGGGACACCAGATCGTCGATGACGAGGGCCACCTCGTGGTTGCCTGCCCGGACGTTGCGGAACTTGCGGGTCCCGGCGACCGCGGAGCCGGTCCCGCCGACCCAGAAGTACGTGCCGTCGTACTCGAAGGCGAGGGGGACGACATCGGGCTGCCGGCCGTCGGGAGACAGCGTCGCGACGCGGGCGAGCGGCTGGGACCGCATGTAGGCGATCTCTTCATCGGTGAACGACATGACATCCTCCGGGCCTACGCGTGAAGGGGACTTCCACCTTCCATACGACATGCATTCCTCCCGGCCGGCACCGATCCGACGCGTCTGAACGTGCACCCCGACGGCCGGTCCCGGCGCGCCAGGGCTGCCCTCGGGCCCTGGCCACGCATCTCTCGTCGTCGGCTCGATCGGTGTCGTCCTGCGGGCCGTATGAGGCCACATGGCCCGCGATGGCGGGCCGGTCAACCCTCCCCCGGAGCGGGACGGTGGCCGAGGGTTGACGGAACGGGGGACGAACCGTGTGGAGGAGCCGTCATGCAGATCCGGGAAATCGACGCTACGGCCGTTCAGGCCCTGATGTCCGCGGCGGTGGCCGCGCCGTCGATCCACAACACGCAGCCCTGGCGGTTCGGCCTGGATCCGGACAGCCGGTCGATCGAGGTCCGCGCCGACCGCAGGAGGCCCCTGCCGATGGCCGATCCGGACCTGCGGGCCCAGCACCTGTCGGTGGGCGCCGCCGTCTTCAACCTTCGTGTGGCCGCGGCGCATCTGGGCTGGAATCCCGTCGTACGACTGCTGCCCGCCCCGAACGACCCCGACCTGCTGGCCACCGTGCAACTGACGGCTGTGCCCGCCGCCGACGGGCAACCGTCCTTCCACGACCTGTATGAGGCGGTCCAGCGGCGTCACACCAGCCGGATGCCCTTCACCGGCCGCCCGGTGCCGGACCCGATCGTCACGGAGATGATCAGCGCCGCCCGGGCCGAGGGCGCGCACCTGGACGTCCCCGACATCCTGGGGACCAGGCGCCTGCTGCGCCTGACCCAGACGGCCGAGGCCCGCACCGCCGGCCATCCGGCCCGCACCGCCGAGGTGCACACCTGGATCACTCTCCCGCGAGCCGACACCCCCTACGGCATCCCCTTGACCGCCCTGGGCCCCCGGGACGCGTCCGGACGGATGCCGATGCGGGACTTCACCGGCCCGCTGCCCGCACCGCATCTGCCCGCCCTGCGCTTCGAACGCCACGCTCAGGTGGCCCTGCTGTGGACCCTGCGCGACCGGAGGGAGGACTGGCTGCGGGCGGGCCAGGCCCTGGAGCACGTGCTGCTCACGGCGACCGTGCACGGAGTGCGTACCTCGATGCTGCACCAGGCGATGGAGTGGCCAGACCTGCGGGCGGCGATGGACGGATCGGGGCGGCGGTGCTGCCCGCAGCTGCTGATCCGGTTCGGGTACGGCCCGGACGGCCACCGCACGCCGCGTGCGTCCGCGTAGCCCATGACTCGTCCCGCCCAGGGCAGCGGCCGGTGACCTCCAGTGTGGGGACCGAGCAGGCGGACTGACTCTTTCTCAGCGGCTCGCACCCCCACGGACTGGCTGCCCAACGGACCCTGGGAAGGGGGCCGTTACCCCCAGCCCGCGCCTGCTACCCACAGGGCCCACCGGCCCCGGTTGGGGACCTGCGGCCCCTCCTCCGGCACCACCGCCACCACCACGCTGGAATCAAATCCCCGTTGAGGAGGCAGAAACCATGGTCCGCAGTGTTGTCGTAGGTCTCGATGGCTCGGCCGAGAGCCGTGCCGCCGCCGAGTGGGCGGCCCGTGAGGCGAAGCGGCGCTTCCTTCAGGTCAAGCTGGTCCACGTCTGGGAGGCGGTCCCCGCGCCCATGGCCCTGGCGCCGTTCCTCGGCGCCGAGACGCAGCTGCAGTGGAGCGAGCGAAGCGAGGCGGGGGTACCCCCGGCCGAAGGCTGGGGGAGCATCCCGCGCGAGGCGGCCGAAGAGCTCCGTCTGCGTCACCCCGGTCTGGACGTGACGGTGGAGCAGGTCCCCGGCCGGCCCGCCGAGGTGCTGCCCGAGGCGGCGAAGGACGCAGAGCTGCTGGTCCTCGGCTCCCGAGGGGTGAGCGGCATCGGAGGATTCCTCGTCGGCTCCGTGGGCCAGGCCGTCGTGGCGCACGCCGAGCAGCCGGTGGTTCTCGTGCGGGCGGGGGAGCAGGCCGTGGACGGGCATGCGATGGATCCGTCCGGCATCCCGTTCGCTGGGGACCCGTTCGGGCCCGTCGTCCTCGGGCTCGACACCGACAGCCCCGACGACACGCTGCTGACCTTCGCCTTTGAGGCGGCCGCCCGTCGTGTCACACCCCTGCGAGTCGTCCACGCCTGGACCCTGCCGCCGTACTTCGCCTACGGCCTGCCCGCCGACCCCGAGCTCAACGCCTTGCTGGGCAAGCAGGACGCTGTCGCACTGGCCGGGGTGCTGCACCGCTGGAAGGAGAAGTACCCGGCCGTCAAGGTCGTCGAGGAGTCCCGCTCCGGCAATCCCGCCATCCAACTGATCGACGCCTCCCGCGAGGCATCCCTGGTCGTCGTGGGCCGCCGGATCCGCCGTAGCCCGCTCGGCGCGCATATCGGCCCCGTCACGCACGCCGTCCTGCACCACGCCACCGCCCCCGTCGCCGTCGTCGCGCACGACTGACGCATCCTCACGCATGGAGCATTGGTCAAGGACACGGCAGAGCTTCCCTTGGTGGTGGGCGTGGACGGCTAGCCGAGCCTGCGGGCCGTGGACTGGGCGGCCGACGAGGCCGTCCTGCGCGGCGTGCCGCTGCGGCTGGTCCACGCCTGCCGGTGGGAGCTTGCCCACGACCTCGGCAAGCCGTCCGCGCAGGTGTTGCCCCAGGACCTGGTCGGTGACTCCGCCCGGCGCGCCCGCTCCCGGCAGCCCGGTGTGAGGGTGTCCACCGACGTGGTGTTCGAGGAGCCCGAGTACGCCCTCGTGCACGAGCGACGGCGTGCCTCCGCGCTGGTGGTGGGCTCTCGGGGCCGCGGTGGCATCACCGAACTGCTGCTCGGCTCGGTGAGCCTGACCGTGGCCGCCCACGCCCACTGCCCGGTGATCGTGCCGCGCGGCAGCCATGACAACCAGGTGACGCCCGCTGTCCGCGGACGCGTCGTCGTGGGCGTCGGCGAACACCCGGAGCCGTCGGCGGCCGTGCGCTTCGCCTTCGAGGAGGCGCGGCGGCGTGGGGGCCCCTGGAGGCCGTACGGGCTTGGCGGCGCCCCGCACACGAGAGCACTGACCATCCGCTGCTGGCCGTCGAGTCCGCCCGCCTGCACGAGGAACAGGCCGCCCAGACGCTGGAGGCGGCGCTGCGCGACGCCCCCGAGGACGTGGAAGTGCGCCGGCGCACCGTCGAGGGCCACGCCCGCAAGGTGCTCCTGGACGCCTCGCACGAGGCACAGCAGGTGGGCGATCATGTTCAGCCGGCGCCGCAAGCGCTCCTGCTGCTCAACATTGCTCACCGAGAACCAGTACTTGCGCAGGAAGAGTTGGCACTCCTCCTTGGTGCAGAAGCCAATCCGGGCGACACGCGGGTTGAGATGCTCGGCGACCCGTTTGATGGTGCCGCACTTGCCCGCCGCGTCCCGGCCCTCGAAGACGACGGCCAGACGGGCGCCCACACCTGCAGCTTCACCAACTCCGTCTGCAGGCGTAGCAGTTCCCTCTCGTACGTCTTGCGCGGCAGTGTCGCCGCCTCCTAGGCCACTCGATCACCGCTCCCGTGGCGCACTGCCTTGGGTGGGCCCGCGCCCAGTGCCAGTTCCGCTGTCCTGCGCGGGGAAGGCAGTCCCTCCGGCCCGTACCCGAGGCGGAGCACCATCTGGGCGTGAGCGCGCCGGTCGCCATCGGCCCGTCCGAGCTGGTCGCGCAGGTCGGGCCACTCCAGTGCCTGGTGCAGCAGGGACGCCCGTGCGCCGTGCGCGGTGGCCACCAGCAGGACGCGTTCGAGTGCCTGGCCGGCGCGCAGCCAGTCGGCCCGCCGGTCGTGCAGCGTGGACAGCACCATGAGGGACGGCCGTGTCTCGAAAGGCAGGGCGGCCAGCACGGCCGGGTGCCGATGGGCGCCGAAGTCCCGCATGGGGATCCGGTCCCGGAAGTCCTGTGGGCCCAGTGTCTCGGGCGGCATGCCGAGGGCCGCGTCGTTCGGTTCGTGCACCCAGCGGCGGCTCTCCGCGGCCCTGTCGGGGTCGGCCGTGTTGCGACGCTCAGCCTCTCGGGTGAGCTGCAGCAGGCGGTCGGTCTCGGCCGGTCCAGGACGACTCAACAGGGCGCCTTCGGCGTGCGCGGCCTCGGCGAGCTCGGCCAGGACGGGGGTGGGCAGCGGCCGTTCGGAGTACGGGAAGCGGCTGCTGTGCCGGTGCCACAGCGCGTCGTACAGGTGCGGTGTGGAGGAGGAGGCGGTGGTGCCGCCGAGCCGCACGGTCGCGAGGAGGTTCGGCTCGTCGGGCCGGGGCAGCAGCCGGGTCACCGGCTCCCTGCCGAAGTGAGCCACCGCCACTCGGAGGTTGAGCACCGCGCAACCCACGGAGAGGTGCAGGGCGCGTCCGGTCGGATCGATGTGGCGCAGCCCGCGGTCCGCCGCGGCACGGATCTCCAGCGTGGCGCTGTCCGGGGCCAGTCGGAACCGCCAGGGCTGCGTGTTGTGGATCGAGGGGGCAGCTATGGCCGCGGAGACCAGGTCCTCCAGGGTCGGGACAGCGAGAACCGCAGAACGCATCAGGAACACCTCCCCGCCCTACGCCGACGGGTCGGCGGGGCTTGTCGTGAGCAGAAGCCAGCCTGGCGCCCAGGCCAGTGGCCGCAGGAGGGGTCGTACGGCCCTATCCGGTTCCGAACGGCCCGAGTTCATTGCGCGGGATCACCTGACCCGTGCCGTTCGGAGCCGGCCGCATCAGGGCCGACCGGCCCTACTGGCGTCTGGAATGCGCCCTGACCGGCCCTCCCATCGCGGACTGGTGGTACATCCCGTCGACAGTGCGAATGTGAAGGCCGGCGCCAAGGTCGGCACCGCGATGTCGGTGTGGACAGACGGACACGAGCAGCTGGTGTCCGCTCCGAAAGGCCCGGCGGCTCGTTCTCCCGTCGTGGCTCTGGTTGTCTCTGGAGGCGGTCTCCTGAGGCTTGTTCACTCGCTGTGGGTCATGACGGTGACGCGTTCTCGCTCTCGCTGTGATCTGACGGGGCAGTGGCCGACTCGGAGGAACCGCTGTGCTCGGCGAGGTCGAACTCCACGTTGACGACGCCCTCGATGGCCCGGACCAGACGTGCGGCCACGGGCACCAGGGACGTGTCCCGGATGCGGCCGCTGAGCGTCACGACTCCGTCCCGCACCGCCACGCGTACGGCTGACGTCGGCGCGGGGAAGAGGTAGGACACCACCTCCCGGCGGACCTCCTCCGCGATCTCCTCGTCCTCGCGCAGGAACACCTTGAGCAGGTCGGCGCGGCTGACGATGCCCTGCAGCATGCCCAGTTCGTCGACGACGGGCAGGCGTTTGACCCTCGCGTGAGCCATGGTCCGCGCGGCCTGCGCGAGCGTCGCGTCCGCATGGACCGTGAGGGCCGGAGAGGTCATCAGCTCGCCCGCGGTGACCGCGCCGGCCTTCGCCAGGTCGGACAGGCGCCGCAGCTGGGTGTACCGGTCGGGGTCGCTGTCGCGGAACTCCTCCTTGGGCAGCAGGTCGGCCTCCGACACGACCCCGACGACGCGGCCCTCGCCCTCCAGGACGGGCAGGGCGCTGACCTTCCAGTCCTGCATCATCCGCACGATCTCCTTGAAGGCGGCCTCGCGGCCGATGGCGGCGACGGTCTCGCTCATTACGTCGCTCACGATGTGCGGGCTGCCGTGCATGAGTCCTCCTTGGTCGCTGTCGCTTCGACTCGTCGGCGCGGTCACAGGAGGCTGCCGCTGCCGTGAGGGGCGTACAGGTCAAGCAGCCGGGTCCGGGCCGAGCGCAGGCGGTGGGCGAGGACGCCACCCACCCACTGGGCGACGCTCGAGCCGAGCGCGGGGTCGTCGTTGCACATCGAGCGGATCGTGGCGGCGTCGAACTCGTAGGCACGCACCGGACTGGTCGCCTCGGCACCCAGGTGCCAGGTGTGTGGGGCGAACAGCCAGGACCAGCCGATGAGTTCGTTGTGTCCGAGGGTCTCGATGACGGCCGCGCGATGGCCGGGTACGTGCATGTCGAGGGCGACGGTGCCGGTACGGATGATCCAGAACCGATCCGCCTTGCCGCCTTCCTCGAAGAGGCGTGTGCCCTGCGGGAACGACACTTCCCGAGCGAAGCGCATCAGCCTATGCCGGTGCTCGGCGGGCAGCGCCCGCAGCATGCTGGCTGTGGCGGGAGCGTTCATGACGTGCCTCCGATCCGGGCGTACGTACCTGTCACGTCCAGCGTGTGCCCATGCCCCGTAGCGGGCCATGGGCCACCAGGCCCCATGGCCGGGCCGCCCGGTACCCGGTGAGAGCCCTTGGGCCCCCTGTGCCGGAACGGGCCCTGCGGTTCGATGAAGCCGGGAGACAACCCATTCGAAGGGGGTGTTCATCGTGGGTACGTCACTGACCCCGGAGTTCTGGAGGCTGTTCGCCGTCCTCCTGGTGATCTCCATGGCGGTCACCTTCGTGCTCAGCGCCGCGCTCGACTCGCTGGTGCTACGGGCACAGCGGCGCCACGTTCGTCGTCGGCCGACGGCCACGCGGACGACCGAGGCGTCCCACCGACCCGATCGGACTCTGATTCGTCGCTGAGTGGATGTCGGCATCCGTGCGAGTCCTTTGCGGGCTGGAGTGGGGCCGAAAGGGTCCATGAGGGGTCTGTACGGCCCCTGCGTACAAGGCCGTTCCTGCACGACGCTCGAACCGGAAGTGCACAACAGGCTCGGACGTAGGAGGTAGGCAGCATGCTTCGGCAGGTCACCGCAGGAGTTGACGGTTCCCCCGAGAGTCTCGCGGCCGCGCAGTGGGCGGCCAGGGAGGCCCTGCGGCGCGGAGCCTCGTTGAGGCTGGTGCACGCGTGGCAGTGGCATCCCCGCCCGGCCTCCTCCGTACCGGCGGACGCGAGTGAGGGCGATTGGGCCGAGCGGACCCTGGACCAGGCGGTCATGAGCGTCCGTGCGGCGCACCCCGGGCTGCGGGTCGTCGACCAGTTGGTGTCCGGCTCCGCGGTCGCCGCCCTGCTCGCGGCGGCCGAGGAGTCGGAGTCGCTGGTGCTCGGCTCCCGCGGACTCGGCGGTATCGCGGGCTTCCTGGTCGGGTCCGTGTCCCAGCGCGTCGTCGCCAGGTCCCCGCAGCCCGTAGTGCTCGTGCGTGCGGGTGAGAGCGCCGCCGACGAGCACCTTCCCACGCCCGACGGTGTCTCGCCGGAGGAGATCCCCGAGACCCCGTACCGCGATGTCGTCCTCGGGCTGGACACCCGGCGTCCCTGCGACGAACTGATCGAGTTCGCCTTCGAAGCCGCCCACCGCTACGGCGCCGCACTGCACGTGATCCATGCCTTCAGCGTTCCGTCGGCCGACGGCGCCGACCTGCACGCGGTCACAGGCTCCGGGCCGGAGCTTCTCGCGGCACAGGAACGAACCGTCGTCGCGGCGCTGCGTCCGTGGTGCGAGAAGTTCCCCGAGACCTCCGTGACCGAGACCGTCTCCGAAGGAAGGGCGGCCACCGCGCTGGTGCGCGCGTCGTCCGGAGCCTCCCTCGTCGTGGTGGGACGCCGCATACGGGACGGCCACCTCGGCACGCACATCGGGCCCGTGACTCACGCGGCGCTGCACCATGTCGGCTGCCCCGTCGCCGTCGTACCGCACGCCTGAACCGGCTCTCCAGGAGCTTCCATCGGTTCCCGGCACCAGTCGGCGCCTCACGATCACCGCACCCGCCTGGACCGGGAACTGCTCGACACCCACGGCCTCGACGGGCCGGAGGTCACCAACGAGGTCTTCCCCCGCCCACCTGCACCGTCTTCGACCAGGCGGAGAACCGGTTGCACACCATCAAGGCCGTGCTGGTCGCCACACTGGAGGACTGAACCGTGCGCATCGTCATCGCCCTCGGCGGCAACGCCCTGCTGCGCCGGGGTGATCGCCCCGACGCAGCCGTACAGCAGGCGAACATCGACCGGGTGGCCACCGCCGTCGCCGCCCTCGCCCTCGAACACGAGGTCGTCATCACCCATGGCAACGAGCCGCAGATCGGTCTGCTCGCCATGGAGAGCGCGGCCGACCCGGTCCTGACCGCCCCCTATCCGCTGGACCTGCTCGGCGCCCAGACCGAGGGCCTGATCGGCTCGCTGCTCGTCCGGACCCTGCACGACGCGCTGCCCGGCCGCAAGATCACCGCACTCGTCACCCACACCCTGGTACGGCCCGACGATCCGGCCTTCGCGCGGCCCACGAAGCGCGTCGGCCCCGTCTACCCCCGCGACGTCGCCCGCTCCCTCGCGCGAAGGCGGGGCTGGCACATCGCCAAGGACGCCACCGGGTGGCGCCAGGTCGTCGCCTCCCCCTCGCCCGAGGGGATCGTGGAGACCGAGGCCATCCATGACCTGCTCACCTGCGGCGCGCTGGTCATCTGCGCCGGCGGCGGAGGCGTTCCCGTCACCGCCGACAGCGACACCGGCGCGCTGCACGGAGTGGACGCGGTCGTCGACAAGGACCTCACTGCGGCCCTCCTCGCCGAGGACCTCAAGGCCGACTTCCTGCTCATCCTCACCGACGTCCCGTGCGTCTACGACGGCTATGGCACCCACGACCCGCAGCCCGTCCTGGACGCCACTCCGGACGACCTGCGCCGCGGTGGCTACCCCGACGGCTCCATGGGCCCCAAGACGGAGGCCGCAGCCCGGTTCGTCGAACGCACCGGTGGCCTGGCCGCGATCGGCGCCCTCGACGCGGCGTACGAGATCGTCCACGGCAGGTCGGGGACGCTAGTGCGTCCCGATCTGTCGATCGGCTGAGTCGGTCCGGGCGGGGCTGGTGGGCCGAACGGCCCCATGGCCCGGGGACGGATGGCGCCGTTCGCAGGCCCTGTCCGGCACTGCCCGTGAGCACAGCGGAAGACGAGCATCTGCAGTGAGAGACGCACGTGTGACAACAGGGAGAGGACATCCGGCGATGACCGCAACGGTGACAGCTGGCAGCCGAGGGGCCGAGGCATGGCGTGGTTTCGCCGGGACACTCTGGCGTGACCGTGTCGACGTACGTGACTTCATCCAGGCCAACTACACGCCGTATGAAGGGGATTCGGGGTTCCTGGTCGGTCCGACGGAGCGGACCCTGGCGGTCTGGGGCAAGGTCAGTGTTCACTTCCCCGAGGAGCGGCGCAAGGGAGTCTTCGATGTCGACCCGGGCACCCCGTCCACCATCACCTCGCACCGGCCGGGTTTCATCGACCGCGACCGGGAGTTGATCGTGGGCTTGCAGACCGATGCCCCGCTGCGGCGGGCGATCATGCCGGGTGGCGGGCTGCGGATGGTGGAGAACAGTCTGGAGGCGTACGGCTACCAGGCGGATCCCTTCGTCACGCGTGTCTTCGGGACGTATCGCAAGACCCACAACGACGGTGTCTTCGACGCGTACACCCCTGAGATGCGGGCCGCGCGCAGGGCCGGGATCATCACCGGTCTGCCGGATGCCTACGGTCGTGGCCGGATCATCGGGGACTACCGGCGGGTCGCGCTGTACGGTACCGACCGGCTGGTGGAGGCCAAGCGGGCCGAGCGTGCTGTGCTGGATGGGCGGCTTTCGAGCCCGGATGTCATCCGGGACCGTGAGGAACTGGCCGAGCAGATACGGGCGTTGGGTGAACTGGGCCGGATGGCCGCCTCGTATGGCTGCGATGTCAGCCGGCCCGCCGCCACCGCCCATGAGGCGGTGCAGTGGCTCTACCTCGGTTTCCTGGCGGCGGTGAAGGAGCAGAACGGTGCCGCGATGTCGCTGGGGCGCACCTCCACGTTCCTGGATGTCTATCTCCAGCGGGATCTGGCGGAGGGTGTCATCGACGAGAGGCGGGCGCAGGAGCTCATCGACGACTTTGTGATCAAGCTGCGGATCGTGCGGTTCCTGCGCACCCCGGAGTACGACGCGCTGTTCTCCGGTGATCCGACCTGGGTGACGGAGTCCATCGGCGGTATCGGCGGTGACGGGCGCACGCTGGTCACCCGCACGTCGTTCCGCTTCCTGCAGACGCTCTACAACCTCGGCCCGGCCCCGGAACCCAACCTGACCGTGCTGTGGTCGCCTCGACTGCCTTCCGCCTTCAAGGAGTTCTGTGCCCGGGTGTCCATCGACACCAGCGCCGTGCAGTACGAGTCCGACGACCTGTTGCGGCCGCGGACCGGCGATGACACCGCGATCGCGTGCTGTGTGTCGGCGATGACGGTGGGCCGGCAGATGCAGTTCTTCGGGGCGCGGGTGAACCTGGCCAAGGCGCTGCTGTATGCGGTCAACGGCGGCCGGGACGAGATGACCGGTGAACAGGTCGCGCCCCAGGCCCGCGCCCTGTCCGGCGAGTACCTGGAGTACGGGGAGCTGTCGGCCGCGTACGACCGGATGCTGGACTGGCTGGCGCAGACGTATGTGAACACCCTCAACGTCATCCACTACATGCACGACAAGTACGCCTACGAGCGCATCGAGATGGCGCTGCACAACCACCCGGTGTACCGCTACATGGCCTGCGGCATCGCCGGACTGTCGGTGGCCGCGGACAGCCTCTCGGCCGTCAAGTACGCCCGGGTGAAGGTGGTCCGGGACGACACCGGACTGGCTGTGGACTACGAGACCGAGGGCGACTTCCCGGCGTTCGGCAACAACGACGACCGTGTCGATTCCATCGCGGCCGGCCTGGTGAAGTCCTTCATGTCCAAGGTCCGCCGCCACCCCGCCTACCGGGACGCCGAACACACCCAGTCGGTGCTGACGATCACTTCGAACGTCGTCTACGGCAAGCACACCGGCAACACCCCCGACGGCCGGCGCGCCGGGGAGCCCTTCGCGCCCGGCGCCAACCCGATGAACGGCCGTGACCGGCACGGGGTCGCCGCCAGCGCGCTGTCGGTCGCGAAACTGCCCTACGAGCAGGCCCGTGACGGCATCTCACTGACCACGACGATCACTCCCGAGGGGCTGGGGCACCACCCGGAGGAGCGGCCGGGCCACCTGGTCGGCATCCTCGACGCCTACATGGCCTCCGGCGGCTTCCACATGAACGTCAACGTCCTGGACCGGGCGACGCTGGAGGACGCCATGGACCACCCCGACAAGTACCCGGAGCTGACCATCCGGGTGTCCGGTTACGCCGTCAACTTCGTCCGGCTGACCCGCGAGCAGCAGCTCGACGTGATCAGCCGTACCTTCCACGGATCGCTGTGAGCACCACGGTCGCGCCGGTGACGGGCCGGATCCACTCCTGGGACCTGTCCACCGGCGTGGACGGTCCCGGGACGCGGTTCGTTCTCTTCCTCAGCGGTTGTCCGCTGCGCTGCCTGTACTGCGCCAACCCCGACACCTGGCACATGCGCGACGGTCGGGAGGTCACGGCCGGCGAGGCGATGGCGGAGATCGACACGTACCGGGCCTTCGTCACCACCGCCGGGGGAGGGGTCACCATCACCGGCGGGGAACCGCTGCTCCAGCCCGCCTTCACCGCCGCCGTGCTGCGCCGCTGCAAGGAGGCCGGACTGCACACCGCCCTGGACACCTCCGGCTTCCTCGGCGCCCGCGCCACCGACCGACTCCTCGCCGACACCGACCTGGTCCTCCTGGACATCAAGTCCTTCGACATCACCACCTATCGGGAGCTGACCGGCGGCGAACTCGCCCCCACCCTCAACTTCGCCACCCGCCTGGACCGACTCGGGATCCCCGTGTGGATCCGCTACGTCCTGGTCCCCGGCTGGACCGATGACGAGGCCTCCGTCGACGGCCTGGGCGCGTTCCTCGCCGGCCTGCGTAACGTCGACCGCGTCGACATCCTGCCCTTCCACAAACTCGGCGCCGCGAAGTACGACTCCCTCGGCATCCCCTTCGCGCTGCGTGACACTCCCGTACCGGACCCGGACCTCATCGAGCGGGTGCGCGAGCAGTTCCGGGCGCACGGCCTGCGGGCCGTGTGACAGAGCGGGCGGCGGCGCGCGGGGAGACGTCGCCCGAGCACTCCGGCGGGAACGCCGCCACCAGCACGGTGGTCACGACTGGCGTGCGTCACCAACCGGACAACGGCGATGGCGGTGTCCGACGGTGCGTCGGCGGCGGCTGCGGTCCGGGTGTGGTTGTCGTGCCGGTGTGGCCGGACGTTGGCAAGGTGGACTGGTTTCAGCGACTCGCCTGCCCGGTCCCAGGTGGGTAGCCGTTCCGACGCGGACTGCTCAAGGGCAATCCGCAGGAGCGGGACCTGCGGCCACTCAGCGAGGAGATCACGGAAGCGCACCGCGTCGTCATGCGAGACATCGTGCGTGCCACCGCGATCACCGAGCGGACCTGCCCCACCCCCTTCGCGGTGTTCGCGGGACAGACGGACAACATTGTTCCGCCCGCGTCGGCGCAGGATGTCTTCCCGGACGTCTCTGTGCTTCCTGGGGACCACAACGGGATCATCCGCTCCGACGCGCGCGAGCACCTGTGCTACGCGGCCCTGCGACGCCATCTCCTCCTTTGTTTCTCGGACCGGCCACCCAGCGACGCCCCGGCGAGCGCTCCGACGGGTCTGGCGCTGGCCCCGGAGCCTTGGTCTGCTCCGGGCCTGGACCCGATCCCCAAGGGCGCGGAAGCAGTGTCCGCGACGGTCCTCAGGGGCACCCGCCCGCTCTATGGCGGTCATGTCGGGCTGTGGAACGGTACGGCTTCATCGGCTCTCAGGCCGGGATGTGCTCGACACCGATGCGCTTGCGGAACACCCAGTACGTCCAGCCCTGGTAGAGCAGCACCACCGGCGTCATGATCGCCGCCACCCAGGTCATGACCTTCAGCGTGTACGCCGACGAGGAGGCGTTGCTCACCGTCAGACTCCATGCCGTGTTCAGGCTGGACGGCATCACGTCCGGGTAGAGCGCGAGGAAGAGCATCGAGACCGCCCCGGCGACGGTGACGCCGGAGAGGGCGAACGCCCAGCCTTCGCGGGCCCGTTGGTTCGCGGCGAGAGCGCCGAGC
Organism: Streptomyces sp. JLBG701; assembly: GCF_058544905.1. Taxonomy (NCBI): domain Bacteria; kingdom Bacillati; phylum Actinomycetota; class Actinomycetes; order Kitasatosporales; family Streptomycetaceae; genus Streptomyces; species Streptomyces sp. JLBG701. Next base: position 2,099,697 of record NZ_CM178588.1, on the reverse strand, counting down.
AGCGCGACCACGGTGAGGACGAGCGCGACGAGGCTGCGGACATTGCCACCGCTGCCCTGGGTCCACAGCAGGAAGACCAGCGCGAGCCCGGCGGTGGCGAGGCCCGCCCGGCCGGCCAGCGCCCGGGCCCGGTCGTGGATGTCGCCGCGCGTCTTGAGCGCCGAGAAGACCGCGCCGTGGAAGGTGAACAGGGCGAGCGTGACGAGGCCGCCGAGGAGGGCGTACGGGTTGAGCAGGTCGAACACTGTACCGGCGTACTCGCCCTCGGCGTCGATCTTCACGCCGTGGACGATGTTCGCGAAGGCCACGCCCCACAGGAACGCGGGCAGCAGGGAGGTCCAGAACAGGGCGTGTTCCCAGTTGCGCTTCCACTGCGCGTCGTCGCGCTTGCCGCGGTACTCGAAGGCGACGACACGGACGATCAGGCAGACCAGGATGGCCAGCAACGGCAGGTAGAAGCCGCTGAACAGGGTGGCGTACCAGACCGGGAACGCGGCGAAGGTGGCACCGCCGGCGGTGAGCAGCCACACCTCGTTGCCGTCCCACACCGGGCCTACGGTGTTGATGAGCACCCGGCGCTCGGCCTCGTCGCGGGCGAGCAGCTTGGTGAGGATGCCGATCCCGAAGTCGAAGCCCTCCAGGAAGAAGTAGCCGATCCACAGGACGGCGATCAGGGCGAACCAGACGTCGTGCAGCTCCATGATCCGTTCTTTCTCGTCAGGCCGTCAGTAGGCGAAGGTCATCGGGCGGTCGGTGTCCTCGTCGGCGGTCGGGCCGCGCAGTGAGGGGACCTCCGGTGGCGGCAGTTCGTCGACGGGGCCGGCCTTGGCGTACTTGACGAGCAGCCGCACCTCGACGACGGCCAGTACGGCGTACAGGGCGGTGAAGACGCTCAGTGAGGTGATCTGCTCGGCGACGGAGACGCCCGGCGAGACCGCGTCGGCGGTGGTCATCAGCCCGTACACGCTCCAGGGCTGGCGGCCCATCTCCGTGAAGATCCAGCCGAAGGAGTTGGCGACCAGCGGGAAGCCCATGGTGAGGACCGCGAACCGCCAGGCCCAGGTGTTCAGGGTCGGGCCCAGCCCACGGTTCGGGGTGAGCATCAGCAGCGGGACCTCGACCTCGTCGCGCCGCCTGTCGGCGGCCAGCCACCGCTTCTTCCGGGTCAGCCACAGCCCGGCGAGGCCGATCACGAAGGAGGCCATGCCGAAGCCGATCATCCAGCGGAACGACCAATAGGCGGTGGGGATACTGGGCTTGTAGTCGTCGGCGAGATCGCCGTACTTCGCCTTCTCCAGCGCCTCGACGGTGCTGATGCCGGGCACCGCCGAGGTGAAGTCGCCCTTGGCGAGATAGGACAGCAGCCCGGGTATCTCGACCTCGACGGTGTTGCGGCCCTCGTCGACATCGCCGTACGCGAAGAGGGAGAAGGGGGCCGACTCCTCCGTCTCCCAGAGGGCTTCGGCGGCGGCCATCTTCATGGGCTGCTGCTCGTACATCACCTTGGCGAGCGCATCGCCGCTGAGCGCCGTGCCGAGACCGGCGATGACGACCGTGACCAGGCCGAGGCGCAGCGACGTACGCATGGCGGCGATCCGGCCGGGGGTGTCCGGCTTCGCGGCCTTCGACGCTCGGCGCAGCTGGTACGCGGCGATGCCGACGATGAACGCGCCACCGGTGAGGAAGGCCGCGGTGAGGGTGTGAAAGACGACGACCAGGGTGGTCTTCTGGAAGAGCACGGCCGCGATGTCGTTCAACTCGGCGCGACCGGTGACCTTGTTGACCTCGTAGCCGACCGGGTGCTGCATCCAGGAGTTGGCGGCCAGGATGAAGTACGCCGACAGGAACGTGCCGATCGCCACCAGCCAGATGCAGGCCAGGTGGATCTTCCGCGGCAGCTTGTCCCAGCCGAAGATCCACAGGCCGATGAAGGTCGACTCGAAGAAGAACGCGAGCAGCGCCTCCATGGCGAGCGGGGCGCCGAAGACGTCACCGACGAACTTCGAGTAGGCCGACCAGTTCATGCCGAACTGGAACTCCTGCACGATGCCGGTGGCCACGCCCATCGCGACGTTGATCAGGAAGAGCTTGCCCCAGAAGCGGGTTGCCTTGAAGTACTTGTCCTTGCCCGTGCGCACCCAGGCGGTCTGCAGCCCCGCGACGAGGAAGGCCAGGCTGATGGTGAGCGGGACGAACAGGAAGTGGTAGACGGTCGTGATGCCGAACTGCCATCGGGCCACGGTCTCCTGAGCCAGCGCCAGCTCCACGGCGGGCCTCCTCGTGTACGGGGTTGCGCGCACCCCGGGTTCGGTGGGCGGCAGGGGAAAGGCCGGACCGGCCACGGAGGTCGCCGGCCCGTGGACGACACCCTCGCGGGCGGGCGTGCCGCCAGGACAGCGCCGTACGGTCCTGCCACTGGGGCCGAACGGACCACAGTCCCGGCTCTTCTCCGGGCCCAATGGCACTGCGGGGCTCACGGCTCCGGAGCGGAATCCCCGCCGTCGCCGCCTCTCCCGGCTCTCTGCTCCCTGCCGCGCCCGAGGCCGTTCGGCCCTCCGACAAGGGGCGCTCGGCGCGTCGGCAGGTGCTCACGGCCCCTGCCCCGCGAGTCCGCCGACGACGAGCATCGTCCACGGAGCCACCGTGGGAACCAGTCGAGCCGACCGGCGGCCAACTCGCCACCGTCCTCGGCCTTTTCCCGCCGAACACCCCGCGCACCCGAGCACGGAACAGAAGGGAACTGCACCATGACGCTCCACTACGTGGCCGTCGGAGTGGACGGCTCGCTGGTCGCCGTACGGGCGTTGGACCGGGCCGCGGACGAGGCGGCGCTCCGCGGCGCGGCGCTGCACATCGTGTACGCCGTGCCGGACCGTGACGAGGCCGGGCCGGTTCTGGCGTCGGCCGCCTCCCGGGTCCGAGAGCGTCACCCCGGCCTGCCGGTGGTGGCGTCGGCCGCGGAGGGCGGCGCCGTGGACGCGCTGGCGCGCGAGAGTGAAGGCGCCGCGCTCACCGTCGTCGGCACCCGCGGACTGGGCGGGCTCACCGGTCTGCTGCTCGGTTCGGTGAGTGTGCGTCTAGCCGCGCACGCGCACAGTCCGCTGCTGGTGGTACGCGGTGACCATCCGTGCGGGGACGGTGGCGAGGTGCTGCTCGGCCTGGCCGACGACACCGACGCGGACGTGGCTGCCTACGCCTTCCAGGAGGCGGAGCGGCGCGGCGCCCGACTGCGCGTCCTGCACTCCTGGACCCACCGGCACATCACCCCCGAGCTACCCTCACCCGTGCCCGCGACGAGCCCGGGACAGCGCCAACTCGCCCAGCAGGACCGGACCGAGGAGGCCGTGCCGCGATTCGCCATGGCCCGGCTGCGGCAGCAGCACCCCGAGGTCGGAATCGAGACCCGCACGGTCCGCACCGACCCGGCGCAGGCACTGCTGGAGGCCACCCGCGAGGCCGACGTCGTCGTCATCGGCGCCCACCGCCGCACCAGCCGGCTCGGCCCGCAGCTGGGGCCGGTCGCGCACACCCTGGTGCACCGCTCCCACTGCCCGGTGGTCGTCGTGCCGAGCGGGTGAACGGCACCACGCGATCCGAGGGATGCCCCGGTAGGCCCTGTCGGGTACCCGCTGGGCGGGCGGAGAGTGGGGAGGTGCGGACCGGCAGGTACGCCGGCCCATGCCCCGACCCGGAAGGGAATCCCCTATGTCCGTCGACACGCAGCAGGCGCCCGCCCGGCTCACGGACGACGAGCTGAGGACGCTGGACGCCCACTGGCGCGCCGCGAACTACCTGTCCGTGGGCCAGATCTACCTCATGTCCAACCCGCTGCTGACCGAGCCGCTGCGCCCGGAGCACGTCAAGCCGCGGCTGCTCGGCCACTGGGGCACGTCCCCGGGCCTGAACCTGGTCCACACTCACCTCAACCGCGTCATCAAGGCCCGAGGCCAGAACGCCCTGTGCATCTGGGGGCCTGGACACGGCGGTCCCGCTGTCGTGGCCAACTCCTGGCTGGAGGGTTCGTACTCGGAGACATATCCGGACATCAGCCGGGACGCCGACGGCATGGCGCGCCTCTTCAAGCAGTTCTCGTTCCCCGGCGGGATCCCCAGCCACGTCGCGCCCGAGACGCCGGGCTCGATCCACGAGGGTGGCGAGCTGGGCTACTCGCTCTCGCACGCGTACGGGGCCGCCCTCGACAACCCTGACCTCCTCGTCGCCTGCGTGATCGGCGACGGCGAGGCGGAGACCGGGCCGCTGGCTGCCTCCTGGCACTCCAACAAATTCCTCGACCCGGTCCACGACGGGGCGGTCCTGCCGATCCTGCACCTGAACGGCTACAAGATCGCGAACCCGACGGTCCTGGCCCGGCTGCCCGAGTCCGAACTCGACGACCTGCTGCGCGGATACGGCCACTCCCCGATCCACGTCACCGGCGACGACCCGATGACCGTGCACCGGGCGATGGCCGCCGCCATGGACGACGCCCTGGACCGGATCGAGTTCATGCAGCGCACCGCACGCGAGGACGGCGTCGCTGAACGGGCTCACTGGCCGGTGATCGTGTTGCGCACCCCGAAGGGCTGGACGGGGCCCGCCGAGGTCGACGGTCTCCCCGTGGAGGGCACCTGGCGCGCCCACCAGGTCCCGTTGGCCGCTGTCCGCGACAACCCCGAGCACTTGCGACAGCTGGAGACCTGGCTGCGCTCGTACAAGCCCGAGGAACTCTTCGACGAGCACGGCCGCCCCCGCGAGCAGGTGCTGGCCTGCGTTCCCGAGGGCGCCAGGCGCCTGGGCGCCACCCCGCACGCCAACGGCGGGCTGCTGCTGCGCGAGTTGCCCCTGCCGGAGCTGGACCGGTACGCCGTTCCGGTCGACAAGCCCGGCGCGACGCTGCACGAGCCCACCCGGGTCCTCGGCGATCTGCTGGAGCACGTCATGCACGACACCAGCGGCCGCCGCGACTTCCGTCTCGTCGGCCCGGACGAGACCGCCTCCAACCGGCTCCAGGCCGTCTTCGACGCCAGCGGCAAGGCCTGGCAGGCCCAGCACCTTCCGGTCGACGAGCACCTGGACCGGCACGGCCGGGTGATGGAGATCCTCTCCGAACACACCTGCCAGGGCTGGCTGGAGGGCTACCTCCTCACCGGCCGGCACGGACTCTTCTCCTGCTACGAGGCCTTCGTCCACATCGTCGACTCGATGGTGAACCAGCACATCAAGTGGCTGCGCGTCACCCGCCGACTGCCCTGGCGCGCGCCGATCGCCTCCCTCAACTACCTGCTGACCTCGCACGTCTGGCGCCAGGACCACAACGGCTTCTCCCACCAGGACCCCGGCTTCGTCGACCACGTCCTCAACAAGAGCCCGGAAGTCGTACGGGTCTATCTGCCGCCGGACGCCAACACCCTCCTGTCCGTCGCCGACCACGTGCTGCGCAGCCGCGACTACGTCAACGTCGTGGTCGCCGGTAAGCAGCCCTGCTTCGACTGGCTCACCATGGACCAGGCCCGCGCCCACTGCGCGCGGGGCGCCGGGATCTGGGAGTGGGCCGGTACGGAGAACGGCGAACGGGAGCCGGACGTCGTACTCGCCGCCGCCGGCGACGTCCCCACCCAGGAGGTGCTGGCCGCCGCACAGCTGCTGCGCACCCATCTGCCGGAGCTGGTCGTCCGGGTCGTCAACGTCGTCGACCTGGCCAGGTTGCTGCCGCGTGAGGAACACCCGCACGGCATGAGCGACTTCGAGTACGACGGCCTGTTCACCCGCGACAAGCCGGTGATCTTCGCCTACCACGGCTACCCGTGGCTGATCCACCGCCTCGCGTACCGACGGGTCGGCCATGCGAATCTCCACGTACGTGGCTACAAGGAGATCGGGACCACGACCACGCCGTTCGACATGGTGGTCCGCAACGACCTCGACCGCTACCGCCTCGTCATGGACGTCATCGACCGCGTCCCGGGCCTGGCCGTACGGGCGGCCCCCGTACGGCAGTTGATGGAGGACACCCGGCTGCGCCACCACGACTGGATCCGTGAACACGGTGTCGATCTCCCCGAGGTCGCCGACTGGACCTGGGACGGCTGAACGGACCCGCAGAGACGGGACGTTCGGCCCAGTTCTCCGGGCCTCGCAGCCCCTCCGAACTCCCTTGGCGGAGCGGGACATTGGAGACGCAAGGAGAGTTGTCGATACCCCGCGCGTCACCCCCTTGGAAGGGATGAGCATCATGGCAGTCCACAACCACCCGCAACGGCACCCGGGATTCCACTTCCCGTCCCTGCGCAGGACCGGGACGGCGGCACCGGCGTCCGCCGACACGACCACCGCGGCGGCGACGGCGACCCGCGCGTACGTCTTCGCCGGGCTCCGCGTCCTGACCGGGTTCGTCTTCCTGTGGGCGTTCCTGGACAAGACCTTCGGCTTCGGCTACGCGACCCAGTCCGGCAACGGCTGGATCGACGGTGGCTCGCCGACCAAGGGCTTCCTCAGCGGCGTGGCCGTCGGGCCGATGGAGTCCACCCTCCAAGGCTGGGCGGGCGACACCTGGGCGGACTGGCTGTTCATGCTCGGTCTGCTGGGCATCGGCCTCGCCGTCACCGCCGGCATCGGGCTGCGGCTCGCGGCCGTCGCCGGGACCGCGATGATGGCGCTGATGTGGATCGCCGAGTGGCCGCCCGCCAAGCACCTGTCCGACGGTGCGGCGAGCATGTCGACGAACCCGTTCGTCGACTACCACCTCATCTACGCCGTCGTCCTGATCGCCCTCGCGGCGGCGGGGGCCGGCGCCACCTGGGGCCTGGGCAAGGTCTGGGCGCGGCTGCCGTTCGTCAGCCGCAACCGCTGGCTGCTCTGAAACAGTCGGCCCGGACCGGGGCGCCACCGCGATACGCGGCGGCGCCCCGCTTTCGTGGTGTCGCGGAAGAGGACGGGCCGATCGGCGTCGGCTCGGGGCCGAGCGGCCCTACGGCGTTGTGGGGCACCGGCAGTGCCCGGTGGTTGCGCGGAAACGCCGCCTCGCAGGTCAGGTAGCGGACACATGTCTCGGCGCGCGACACCGGTCCCCGCTCAAACTGGCCGCATCCGCCTGGGCGGTGATGCCTCGGCCACCGGCGGGCCTTGCCGGTGAGCACGGCCAGGGCCACCACCGCGCCCCAGACCCCGATGTCGCCGTACCCGATGCTCCACCTCACCCCGCCGAGAGCAGGGATGTGGCGGACCGTCGGGGGAGCGGGCGGTCCCCTGCGGCGTGGCCGAGGCGCAGGATCATCTGGGGGAACTGGCCGCTGGGTATGGCCGCCCGCACTTCCGCGCGCAGGCGCGGCAGTTCCAGGGGCTGGGTGTGGAAGGCGGCCGCGACCCCGTGGGCAGTGGCGTACAGCAGGACGCGCTGGAGGGCCTGCCCGGCGCGCAGCCAGTCATGACGGGAGTCCTGCTGCGTGGTGATGAGGGCAACCAGGCCGGTTCTGGTGGGCCACACCGCCGGTGGGGACGGCATGGTGCGGGCGATGCCGAGGTAGTCGCGGTCCGGGAGAGCGGTGCAGTCCGGGTGGTAGGGGCAGACCTCCAGAGGCACGCCGTCTCGGCGGTCGCCGTGGGACGCACGCGTCCAGGAGGCCAGTTCGGCGATGTGTCCGGGATGGGACCGCTGCACGCGTTCGGCGGTGCGGACCAGGTCCGCGAGGCGAGCCCGCTCGCTCCGGGAGTCCACGGTGTGCAGCTCGGCTCCCTCGGCGTCGGCGTGGTCGCGCAGCTCGTCGATCAACGGCTGCGCGAGCGGCGAGGACTGGAACGGCCCGCGGTGCGTGCGCCGCTGCCGTACGGCGCGGAACATCAGCTCCTCGTCGTTGCCCGGTGGCACGTACGACCCCCAGCTGACGCGTGCGAGGTGGACCGGATTCCATGGGTCGGGGAAGGAACGTACGACGGGCAGGAAGCCCAGGTGCCGCATCGCGAGCCGCACGTTGAAGAGGGCCGCGCCGCCGCTGATGACCATCTCCCGCCCGTCCGGATCGGCGAGCGGGAGCCGGCGCGCGGGATCCGCGTACAGGTCGAGCTGCGCCTCCCGGCCGACGAACTGCCACGGCTGGGTGTTGAACAGCGAGGGAGCGGTGATGCCCGCTCGCACCAAGTAGTTGGCCGCGTGATCGACACGTGTGTGGGTCGCGTACATGGCAGGTACCGCCGTTCGCCGCCGCCCGGTTGGGCACGCTGTTTCCGGTGTGCATCTCAACGGTCCACGTACGCCACCTGCGAGAGCAGGGGCCGGACGTCCCCCGGCGAGGGCCGTACGGCCCGCCTTCGTCACCGCCGTCGACATCGAGCCGGACACGCTGGGCATGGCCCACCGGCTGGGGGCGGACAAGATCGTCAACACTCGTACGCACGACCCCGTTGCCGAGATCAAGGCCGCGGTCGGCGCCGACATGGCCGTCGCGCAGGTCCTCCGGATGGTGCGCCGGTCAAGAGCCGGTTCGTTGAGCGTGGTCAACGCCGGAGACGGTGCCGGCGGGCGCTGAAGGGTGTGCGGTGCGGCGGGACTTCGGCGGCCTCCACGGTCAGGGTGTCATGCGCGAGCTCCATGCCGTCCCGCACGGTCACCAGGACGGAGTGCGTCTCGCCCACGCTTCCAAGACGCCCGGTGACCGTCACCTTGTGGCCGGTCACCGTGACGTGCAGGCCTGATCCGGCGGGTGCGGACGCACTGACGCTGTGCCACGGTCCCGCGGGCCACACGGTCACGGACGAAGTGAACTCCTCTCCGGCCGCGACCTCGATCTGCGACGGAGTGAGGATCATGAAGCCTTTCAGGTGCCATGATCCGTTGCTGAGGGGTGTCTGTTTGCCGGTCATGCCGTCAGCGTGCGCCGATACCGCAGGTTCGGGGAGATGACGACGGGGCCGCGCAGGAGGGCCGATCGGGCGCCGTTTCGAGGCCATCCGGCCCGGGGCGGACGGTCCCCGCGTGTCAAGTAGTGTCGGCTCCGCCGCCGCGGTGCTGCCTCCTGTGGACCGCCTGGGCGCCCGTCGACGGGAGCCCAGCCGAACAGCGGGCGCATGTCCATGGGCGCTCCCGCGGTTGGGCCGAGGCGTGCCGCCACCACCCGGACGGCACGCTGCTCGCCGGCCGCGACTTCCTCGGCCTCGCCCGCCGGTTCACCGTCCCGCCGCGCAGGCACGGCGCCGGTGCGGGGACTGTCGCCGTGCTGTCCACCTCGTACGGCAGCCGTCCGGACCGGCTGCTGACGGGGCAGGCGCTCCAGCGCGTCCTGCTGTGCGCGGCGGGCCACGGCGTCATGGCGGCCTTCCACACCCAGCCCCTCGAAGTGCTCCTGCACGGCCCGGTCGTCGCCCTGTGGTGACGACGGTCAGCAGATACGGGGCAGTTGCTCCCCGAGCGGCATGTCCACGATGCGCCGCGCGCCGACCAGGGTCCGCAGCGTCACCCGCCCCCGCGGCCCGTCCGGCAGCACCTCGCCGATCCGCACCGCCGCCGCGCCCTCGGCCACCGACCGCATCGCGGCCAGCGCGCCCTCGGCCGCGTCGGCGGCGACGAAGGCGACCAGACAGCCCTCGTTGGCGACGATCAGCGGGTCCAGGCCCAGCAGGTCGCAGGCCGAGGCGACCGCCTCGGGCACGGGGACGGCGCTCTCCTCGATCTCGACGGCGACGGACGAGTCACGGGCGATCTCGTTGAGGGCGGCGGCGAGTCCGCCCCGGGTCGGGTCGCGCAGTACGTGGACGGCGGCGCCGAGCGGTGCCAGAGCGCGTACGAGGCGGTGCAGCGGCCGGGTGTCGGAGGCGATGTCGCTCTCGAAGCCGAGGCCCTCGCGGGTGCTCAGCACGGTCGTGCCGTGCAGCCCGATCGGCCCGGACAGCAGCACGGTGTCCCCGGGGCGGGCCAGCGTGGCGGACGGCTGCAGCGGGCCGTGCCGCTGCCCGATACCGGTGGTGTTGATGAAGAGCTTGTCGGCGGCGCCGTGCCCCACGACCTTGGTGTCCCCGGTGACCACGGGTACACCGGCGTCCTGTGCCGCCTTCCCCAACGAGGCCAGAACAGCCCGGAGTTCGGCCAGCGGCAGACCTTCCTCCACGATGAGGGACACGGACAGCGCCAACGGCCACGCGCCCCGCATGGCGAGATCGTTGACCGTGCCGTGGACGGCGAGGGAGCCGATGTCCCCGCCGGGGAAGAAGAGCGGGCTGACGACGAAGCTGTCGGTGCTGATCACCAGTTCCCGGTAGCCGGGCAGCAGCGCGGCGTCCTCCAAGGGGCCTCCGACGTCGCCGACAGCGGGCAGGACCAGCTGGTCGAGCAGCTCCGCGGTGAGGCGGCCACCGGCGCCGTGGCCAAGGAGCACGACCTCTTCTTCATGCTTCGGGGTGGGGCATTCGATGGTCATGCCGTGCTCCTCGCAGGAGTGCGTCCGGCCGCGTGGAAGGCGGCACAGGTGCCCTCGGACGACACCATGGGCGCGCCCAGGGGATGACGGGGCGTGCAACGGGTGCCGTACGCGGCGCAGTCGGTGGGCAGCTTCGCCCCGGTGAGAATGGCGCCGGCGATGCACTCGGCGTCCTCGACGGGGCACAGTCCCCCCACGTCGAAGCGGCGTGCCGCGTCGAACCGCCGGTACTCCTCGGCCAGTTCGAGCCCACTGTCCGGCAGCGGCCCGATGCCGCGCCACGCCCGGTCGGTGACCCGGAACACCTCGCGGACGGCGTCCTGGGCGTCGGTGTTGCCGGAGCGGCGCACGGCCCGCACGTACTGGTTCTCCACCTCGTACCGCCCGGACTCCAGCTGCCGTACGGCCATGAGGATGCCCTCCAGCAGGTCCAGCGGCTCGAACCCGGTGACCACGATGGGCACCCGGTACCGGGCGGCGATCGGCTCGTACTCGCGCCAGCCCATCACCGCGCACACGTGCCCGGCCGCCAGGAACGCCTGCACCTCGCAGTCCGGGTCGTCGAGCAGCGCGGTCATCGCGGGCGGCACGAGGACGTGGCTGACCAGCATCGAGAAGTTCGTCAGCCCGAGCCGGGCCGCGTGCAGTACCGCCATCGCGTTGGCAGGCGCGGTCGTCTCGAAGCCGACCGCGAGGAAGACCACCTCGCGGTCCGGATGCTCGGCGGCCAGACGTACGGCGTCCATCGGGGCGTAGACGACGCGGACGTCCGCGCCCCGCGCCCGCAGCGACAGCAGGTCGGTGTCCGTGCCGGGCACGCGCAGCATGTCGCCGAAGCTGGTGAGGATCACGCCGGGCCGGGCGGCGATGGCCATGGCCCGGTCCAGGGTCTCCAGCGGGGTCACGCAGACCGGGCAGCCCGGTCCGTGGATCATCCGCATCCCGGCGGGAAGCAGCTCGTCGATGCCCTGGCGGACCAGGGTGTGGGTCTGGCCGCCGCACACCTCCATGATCCGCCAGGGGCGCGTGGCCGTCTCCCTCAGCTCGTCCAGCAGCCGCCGGGCGAGCACGGGATCGCGGTATTCGTCGAGGTACTTCATCGGTGCGTCAGGTCCAGTCGGATGTCGACGACCCCCTCCACGGCCTGTACCGCCCGGGCCACCACGGGGACGAGCGTGCGGTCGGGCATGGTTCCGCCCAGCGTGACCACGCCCTCGGCCACCGACACCGTCAGGGTGGTGGTGACCGGAAGCCGGTTCAGGACGGAGTGCCGTATCTCCTCCGCGATCTCCTCGTCGGAGCGGAGGAAGACCTTGAGCAGGTCGCCACGGCTGACCACGCCCTGCAGGAGGCCGACCCCGTCCACGACGGGCAGCCGCTTCACGTGCCGGCGGGCCATGATGCGGGCGGCCTCGGCGAGCGACGCGTCCGCGTGCACGGTCACGGCCGGCGCGCTCATCAGCTCACCCGCCGTCACACCGGCCGCCTTGGCCCGCTCCGCCAGATCGCCCTCTTCGGTGTCCCGGAACTCCTCCTTGGCCATCAGGTCGGCCTCCGAGACCACCCCCACGACCCGGCCCTCACCGGCCAGCACCGGCAGGGCGCTGACCTTCCACTGGTCGAGCAGCTCGACGATCTCCTTGAAGGGCGCCTCACTGCCGACGGCGACGACGGTGTGCGTCATCACATCGCTCACGGTGTACGGAGATTCAGGCATCGCAGCCTCCCGAAAGGTCTCCCGGGATGTCTCCCGAGGTGCGGACGACCGTCAGGTCGAGGAAATGGGTGGAGCACGAGATACACGGGTCGTGGTTGCGGATCGCCCGCTCGCACAGGGCCGTCAACTCGGCGTCGTCCGGGTCGTGTTCGCCGATGGCCCGCTGGGCCAGCCGCCGCAGGTCGTCCTCGATCGCGCCCTGGTTCTGCGCGGTGGGAGGAACCAGCGAAGCGCTGGTGACGATGCCGTCGGCGTCGAGCTCGTAACGGTGGTAGAGCAGCCCGCGCGGCGCCTCGGTCGCACCGTGCCCGACGCCCGCGACCGGCGGCACCTCCGTGTACGGGCGTGCGGGCGGCTCGTACGCCTCGATGATCCGCAGCGCCTCGTCGACGGCGTACACGGTCTCCACCGCCCGCACCAGGATGGACCGGTACGGATTGCGGCACACGGCGCCCTCGCGCGGATCGCCCAGCCCCGCCTCGACCGCCGCCTGCAGTGCCACCGGCGACAGCAGGTGCCCGCCGACCGCGAACCGGGCGAGCGGGCCGGTGAGGTGCAGCCGCCCGTCGAGCCGAGAGTGCAGCGCGGTCGAGTGGACCACGTGCGTCTCGGTGACGCGGTCGGTGAAGTCCCGCAGCGGGAAGGAGCCGGTGGTGCCGTCGGCCCGCACGAAGGCGGTGATGCCGCTCTCGATGGCGTACGTGTCCGGGGCGGCCAGCGCGAGGAGGTCGGCGTCGGTGTGGGCGTCCGGGAAGTCGAGGCCGGCCACCCAGCGCACGGTCTCCCATGCGTCGTCGAGTGCCTGCTTCAACTCCTCGGCGAGCGGCCGTAGTTCGGCGCGCGTCGGCGCCCGGTGGAAGCCGCCGAGGCGCACGTTCACCGGGTGCACGGCCCGCCCGCCGAGCAGCTCCATCAGGGCGTTGCCCGCCTTCTTCAGCCTGAGCCCCCGTTCGACCTCGGCCCGGTGCGTGCGCGCCAGGTCGATCGCGCTCGGGCGGCCCAGGAAGTCCGGTGCGTGCAGGAGGTAGATGTGCAGGGCATGGCTCTCGATCCACTCGCCGCAGTACAGCAGCCGTCGCAGATCACGGATCACCGGATCGACTCTCACCCCGCAGGCGTCCTCGATCGCCGCGCACGCGCTCATCTGGTACGCCACCGGGCAGATCCCGCACACCCGGGCCGTGATGTCCGGCGGCTCGGTGTACGACCGGCCGCGCAGGAACGCCTCGAAGAAGCGCGGCGGCTCGTAGATCTCCAGCCGCGCCTCGGTGACCGTGCCGTCGTGGACATGCAGGCGCAGCGCGCCCTCGCCCTCGACCCGGGAGAGCGAGCCGACGTGCAGCACACGGGATCCGCGGTGGGTCACTTCCTCAACTCCTTGTCGAATGCGGCGGCGTTGAAGGTGTGCAGGAACCGCTCGACGGCGTCCTCGTCGAGGCCGTCGCGGCGCAGCAGAGGGATCAGCGCGGGCAGGTTCACCGACCCGGACGGGCCGAAGCAGCCGAAGCAGCCACGCTGATACGCCGGGCAGAGCGCCCCGCATCCGGCGTGTGTGACCGGGCCGAGGCAGGGGGTGCCGTGGGCGACGGTGACGCAGACCGTGCCGCGCCGCTTGCACTCGAAGCACACGCTGTTGTTCGGGATGTCGGGCTTGCGGCCGGCGAGGAACGCGGTGATCACTTCGAGGAGCTGGCGCCGGTCGATCGGGCAGCCGCGCAGCTCGAAGTCGACGTCCACATGGGCCGATACGGGGGTGGAGGTGGCGAGCGTGGAGATGTACTCGGGGCGGGCGTAGACCGTGCGCCGGTACTCGTTGACGTCCGCGAAGTTCCTGAGGGCCTGGATGCCGCCGGCCGTCGCGCACGCGCCGATCGTCACCAGGTGGCGGGATGCGGCGCGGATGGAGCGGACTCGTTCGGCGTCCCCGGGCGTGGTGACCGAGCCCTCGACCAGGGACAGGTCGTACGGGCCGGGCGCCACCGCGCTGGTCGCCTCCAGGAAGTGCGCGATCTCCACCTTGCCCGCCAGCGCCAGGAGTTCGTCCTCGCAGTCCAGCAGGGTGAGCTGGCAGCCGTCGCAGGAGGCCAGTTTGAACACGGCGAGCGTGGGCGTGCTCATCTCACAACTCCCTTACGGACAGCAGGGGTTCGGCCTGGTCCCAGCCGACGACCGGTCCGTCCCGGCACACCAGCAGTGGACCGAGCTGGCAGTGCCCGCAGTGTCCGGTCGCGCAGCGCATGTTCCGCTCCAGCGAGACCCGGATCCGGTCCCCCCGGACACCGCGCTGAGCGAGCTCTCGGGCGGTGGCGCGGATCATCGGCTCGGGGCCGCAGACGAAGGCCCAGGTGTCGGCCGGCTCGAAGGGCGCCCGGCCGAGGAGCTGGGTGACCACGCCGACATCCCCGCGCCAGGTCGTGTCGGGCCAGTCGACCGTCACCCCGGTGTACGCCGTCGGCCAGCTCTCCGTCTCCATCCGGCCGATCAGCTCGCCCGGAGTGCGCGCCCCGATGAGCACGCTGAGCCGGCCGTACGCCTCCCGTTCGGCCAGCGCGCTCAGGATCAGCGGCCTCACCGGGGCGTACCCGATACCCCCGGCCACCACCAGCACGTCGTGCCCGCGGGCCTGCTCGAGCCCCCAGCTCGTGCCGTACGGGCCGCGCAGGCCGAGGACATCACCGACCCGGGCCGCGCACAGGCCGTCGGAGACCGCGCCCACGCTGCGGATGGTGTGGGCCAGGCCGCCCGTGGACTGGACCGAACTCACCGACAGCGGGATCTCACCGCGACCGAAGCAGTGCACCATCGCGAACTGCCCCGGCGCGAAGTCTTCCAGCGAATCGGCGACCGGGTCGAGCCGCAGCGTGACCGACTCCTCGGTCTCCCGCCGGCGGTCGACCACGAGGTAGGGGACCGGAACAGCGGTCATCGCACACCGCCGCTCGTGGATGCGCCGTACAGGTCGACCAGCCGGGCGCGGGCGGCGTTGAGCCGATGGGACAGCACGCGGCCGACCCAGCGTCCGATCGCCCTGCCGAACTCGGCATCGTCGTCGCACATCCGGCGGACGGCGACGGCATCGAACTCGTGTGCCCACAGCGGGGTCATCGCCACGGCGCCCAGCTGCCACGCATACGGCTCGAACAGCCAGGAGCAGCCCACGAGATCACCCTCGCCGACGGTCTCGATCACCGGCGTGCGATGGCCGGGGACGTGCATGTCGAGGGCGACCGTGCCGTCGCGGACGATCCAGAAGCGGTCGGCGCGTGCACCCTCCTCGAAGAGCCGGGCGTCCTGGTGGAGGTGGACCTCGCGGCCGACGCGCAGGAGCCGGTCCCGGTGCTCGGGCGGCAGAGCGTGCGTCAGGCTGAGGGTGATCGAGGGAGTCATCGCTCCGTCTCCGTCTCGAATTCGGCGTGCAGCGCGGCGACTTCCTCCGTTATGTCGATGCCGGCCGGGCACCAGGCGATGCACCGCCCGCAGCCGACGCACCCGGAGCTGCCGAACTGGTCGTGCCAGGTGGACAGTTTGTGGGTGAGCCACTGCCGGTAGCGGGCACGCCCCGAAGCGCGGACCGAGCCCTCGTGCAGATACGAGAAGTCCAGGTCGAAGCAGGAGTCCCAGCGCTGCCAGCGCTCGGTGTGGTCACCGGTGAGGTCGGTGACCTCCTCGGTGGTCGTGCAGAAGCAGGTGGGGCACACCATCGTGCAGTTGCCGCAGGTCAGACAGCGGGCGGCGACGTCGTCCCAGCGCTCGGCCTCCAGGCTCGCGCCGAGCAGCGCACGCAGGCCGACCGGGGGGAGCGCTCGCCCCATGCGGTCGCGGGCGGCGGCCACCGAGGCGTGGGCGGTGTCCTCCGTGACCGTGTCACCGGCGCGGTGGGGTACCTGGTCCAGCAGCTCGGCGCCCTCCTCGCTGCCGACGCGGACGAGGAAGCGGTGCCCGCCTTCGTCCACCACCTCGGTCAGCGCGAGGTCGTAGCCGGGGTCGGCCGCGGGCCCGCCGCCGGTGGAGACGCAGAAGCAGGTCGCACCGGGCTCGGTGCACTCGGCGGCGATCAGTAGCGCCTTGGACCGGCGCTTCCCGTAGCCGGTGTCCTCGTACCGCCCGCCGGTCAGCACGCGATCCTGGATCGCGATGGCCCGCAGGTCGCAGGGCCGGACGCCGAGGAAGGCGTACGAGGGCGCCTCGGGCTCGTGCGCGGTGAAGACGGGACCGGTTCCCTCCGGCGTGCGGTCGGCGCTCCACAGCCGCTCCCGCGACGGGTGCAGGTAGGACTTCCAGGACTGCGGACCCGCGCTGTGCGCGAAGGCGGCCCCGTCCTCGCGAGGGACGAGCCGGTAGCGTCCGGCGTCCAGTTCGACACCCCAGCCGTAGGGGAGCTCGGCCGCCGACGTCAGCTCGGCCAGCACGATCGCCCCGTCGCGCACGGTCGGCCCGACGACGGTCCGTCCCCGCGCCACCAGCGTCGCGACGAGGGCGTCCAGCCCGTCCTGGTCGAGCACGGCCGGGGCTGCGGTGGCGGTCATGACGGTCCTCCTGGTCCGAGGTGGCTCCGTTCTCCTCCACCGTCAGCTTCCGACTCCGGTTGGCACGTACGGCAGGGGCTGACCGGCCCTGTTGACGGGCCGACCGGGTCCTTTGGAGGCGCCGGGACTACGGCGCCCCGTCAGGGGCGCGGGGAACTGCGCGCTCAGCCCCCTGCGACCCGCGGTCCAAAAGTCGGCCTGCACCGGAACGGCGCTGGGCCGGCCCTCCAAGCCGAGCGTCACGGCAGAGGCTCGCCCAGTTCGCCCTCGACCGCGTCCGCCATCGCCCGCAGCACGTCGAGCGTCCTGTGCGCTTCCGCCTCGTCGACCAGCGTGATCGCGAAGCCGACGTGCACGATGACGTACGAGCCGATGTCCGCCTCGGGCGTGCAGCTGAGGCAGGCCTCGCGCCGTATGCCGCCGAAGTCGACGGTGGCCATGCGCAGTCCGGCGTCGTCGTGGATCTCCAGGACCCGGCCCGGGATGCCCAGACACATACGCGTTCACTCCTCCTCGGCGAGCCGGGCGGCGGCGACCGCCGCCTGGCCGTAGCTGATGCCGCCGTCCCCGACCGGGACCTGACCGCCGACCAGTACTCGCAGCCCCTGCGCGTGCAGCCGGCGCTTGACCTCGGTGAGCAGCCTGCGGTTGACGAAGCAGCCGCCGCCGAGGCACACCGTGCGCGGCGCGCCCTCGGCCACGGCCCGCGCGGCGAGGTCCGCGGTGACGATCGCGAGCGTGAGGTGGAAGGCCGCGGCCAGCCGGGCCACCGGCTCGCCGCCCAGCTGCCGCGCCAGCAGGTCGGCCAGGGTCGGCGCGGGGTCGTACACCCACAGGCCCCGCACCCGCACGACGCGGTGGGCGAGTGGTACGGCGTGCTCGTCGCCCGCCGCCGCTTCGAGCAGCACCGCCGCCTCGCCCTCGTAGCTGACCCGGTCGGCGAGGCCCAGCAGCGAGGCGACGGTGTCGAAGAGCCGTCCGGCGCTGGACGCGCGCGGGCAGTTGACGTCCCGGGCGATCATGGCGCGCACGGCGGCGACCTCGGCGGGGTCCAGCCGGTCGGTGAAGGCCCGGGTGAGCCACGGGTAGGGGCGCGGGGAGCCCAGCGGTTCGCCGCCGAACAGATGGCCGAGGGCCGTGCGGGAGGGATGGCGTACCGCCGCGTCGCCGCCGGGCAGGGGCGCGGTCGCGAACCTGCCCACGCGACGGTAGCCGCTCATCGTGGCGACGAGGATCTCGCCGCCCCACAGGGTGCCGTCGTCGCCCAGCCCGAGCCCGTCGTAGGCAACGCCGAGGAACGGGCCCCGTACGCCGTGCTCGGCCGCGCAGGCGGCCACGTGCGCGTGGTGGTGCTGCACCGCGATACGGCGCAGCGGCTGCGCCAGCGCCCACTGCGTGGACAGGTAGTCGGGGTGCAGATCATGGGCGAGGACCTGCGGCTCGATGCCGGTGAGCACCTTGAGGTGGTCGTACGACGCCCGGAACGCCTCGAACGTCGCCAGATCGGCCAGGTCGCCGGTGTGCGGGCCGAGGTGGGCGCGGCCGTCGGCGGCCAGCGTGAATGTGTGCTTCAGCTGGGCGCCCACCCCGGCGACCGGCCCCCGCACGTCGAGCGGCAACGGCGCCGGGGCCAGGCCGCGGGCCCGGCGGACGGTGACCCGGGTCCGCCCGGTGAACTGCACCACCGAGTCGTCGTAGCGGGAGCGGATCGGCCGGTCGTGCGTGAGGAAGCCGTCCGCGACACCGGCCAGGGTACGGCGGGCCTCGGCGTCGTCGAGGGCGATGGGCTCGTCGGTGAGGTTGCCGCTGGTGACCACAAGGGGCCGGGCGAGTTCGTCGAGGAGGAGGTGGTGCAGGCCGGTCGTGGGCAGGAACAGGCCGACGCGGCTCAGGCCGGGATGCACCTCGCGCGCCAGTGGAGGAGTGCCGCGCCACCGGCTTCGGGCGAGCAGCACCACGGGACGCTCCGGAGACGTCAGGGCCCGCAGTTCCGCGGCGCCGATCCGGGCAAGCCGGGCCGCCGACTCCACGTCCCGGACCATCACGGCGAACGGTTTCGCCGGACGGTGCTTGCGCCGCCGCAGCTCCGCCACGGCCCGCGGATCGCCCGCGTCGCACACCAGCTGATAGCCGCCGAGCCCCTTCAGTGCCACGATCCCGCCCGCTTCGACGGCCTTGACCGCCGCCCGCAGTGCCTCCTCGCCACGAAGCTCCTCCCAGGCCAGTCGCGGCCCGCAGACGGGGCAGGCGACGGGTTCGGCGTGGAAGCGCCGGTCGGCGGGATCGCCGTACTCCGCCGCGCAGTTCGCGCACAGGGGGAACCGGCGCATCGTCGTGCGGTCCCGGTCGTAGGGCAGGTCCTCGATGATCGTGGCGCGCGGTCCGCAGTCGGTGCAGTTGATGAACGGGTAGCGGTGGCGCCGGTCGCGGGGGTCGCGCAGTTCGCGCAGGCAGGCGGCGCAGATCGCCGCGTCGGGCGGGATCTCGCGCGGGCCGGCGTGACCGGGTGCGCTGTGGCGCACGCGGAAACCGGGGTCGTACGCCTGCTGCCGCGGGCTCTGGGTCAGCAGCACGCGGCGCACCCGGGCGAGGGCCGGCGCGGCGTCCCGCAGACGCGCCGCGAACTCCTCGATCGCGCGGGGCGGTCCGGCGACCTCGCCCTCCACGTGGCCGTTGACGTTGGCCACCCAGCCGTCCAGGCCGAGCGCGGCCGCGGTGCGGTAGACGAACGGGCGGAAGCCGACGCCCTGGACGATTCCCTCCACGTGGAAGTGCCGCACGGTCATGCCCGCCCCCTGGCTGCCACGATCTCGTCCTCGACGGCGTCGGCGAGCGGATCCACGGCGTCCGCGACGGCGGGGGAGAGCCCGGTGCCGAACGAACCGTCGGCGCCTTCCACGGCGTACACGACGAGGCGGTCCGGCATGAGCCCCAGCACCCCGGCGAGTTCGACCGCCTCGCCGAGGCCCAGCCCGTGCGAGCTGGTGGACTGTGGATGGGCGAAGTGCCCGGCGTCGAGTTCGAGGCGGTGCACGCGCCCGGGGGTTCCCGGGTGGGCGTGGGCGGCGTCCACGACCACGGCCAGCGAGACGCCCTCCCACAGTCCGATCAGTCGGCCGGGGTCGCCGTCGCAGGTGGCGAGCACGGTGTCCGGCGGCAGCGGCCGCTCGTCGGCCCGCTCGCGCAGCCGGGCGACCACGGCCCAGCCCACGCCGTCGTCGCGCCGGAACTCGTTGCCGACGCCGACGACGGCGATCCGCGTGCGCGCTCTCATGCCTCTCACGGTGCGCTGCCGTGCTCCAGCTCCACAGGGGCCGAACGACCCAGGCGCGAGGGCCGATCGTCCCCGGGACCCGGACGGCGGCGGACCGGCGTGCCTCGTGAGCCACTGGCTGTCTCATTCGCCGCCCTGTGACAGCCGAGGGCCGGTTTCAAGAGCCGTGAGAAGCGCCACGTCAGGACGGCACGACCGCGACCGGGCACTGGACGTGCCGCAAACAGGTCGTGAACGGTCGAGATGGTCGTGGCGCGTCGGCCGGCCACCGTCTTGCTCCTGTGAGGGGAACGGCGTCGCCGAGACACCCTGCGGCCGCCGCTTCTTACCAGGTGCGGCCGGTGATCCTCTCGACGTTTTCCGGCGCGAAGAACTCCTGGACCGGCACGGTTGCGGCGATCACGCCGAAGAACCGGCTGGTCTGCTCAGGATTGCCGCGCAGTGCCCAGAACAGCTCCTGCATCTGCTGCGGCGCGGGTTCCAGGGTGGCGAGTTCGCAGGTGAACTCGTACAGCGACAGCGTTGCCTCGTTGCGTGTGCGTTCGTAGCGGGCGAGCGCCTCGTCCAGGTCGCGGCGGCCGGAGAAGCCGTCGTCGATGGCCTCGGCGAGCAGCGTCGCGTCGCGGAACGCATCGGTGATGCCCTGGGCGGTGATCGGGTCCTTGTGGTACCCGGCATCGCCCGCGAGCGCCCAGCCGGGCCCGTACGGCTTGCGGTAGTAGCCCGGGAGGTCGGCGGTCCCGACGAATCGCGTCTCGCGGTGCGCCGCCGCCAGGCGTTCGGCGAAGGAGGGGCCCAACTCGGCGATCGTGCCGAGGAAGTTGCCCTCGATGTCGCGCCGGAACTCGTGGAAGCGCCCGTGCGGCCAGTTGAGCACGACGCAGGTCAGGCCGTCGTTGGTGGGGATCGCGCCCCACATGGCGCCCGGCCGGTCGTACGCCTCGACACCCGAGGTGGGCAAGCCGCTCCAGTAGGCGTAGTAGCCGCACGACACGCGCGGCCTCTCGTGGTACGCCGGGGCGTCCACGCTACGGGCGACGAGCGAGTGCAGGCCGTCGGCGCCGACCACCATCCGGGCGTGCTCCACGGTCGCCGAGCCGGGCCCACCGCGGATCCCGGTCACCCGCCCGTCCTCGTCACGGACGAGCTCATGGACGGGGAACCCCTCGCGCACTTCGGCGCCCGACGCCCGCGCGGCCTCGACGAGGACCGTGTCGAGCACGGTCCGTCGCGGTGCCAGGCTGGGCACGCCATCGAACGGCAGCAGCGGAGCGTCGAGCGCGAACTCCCCGACGTCGAACCGCATCCGGTCGATCGGCGGGCAACCCGAGGCCACGATCGCGTCCAGCAGTCCCCAGTCGCGCAGCTTCGCGACGGCGGGCTCGTGCAGCCAGTGGGTCGACATGGTGTCGCTCGGGAAACCCGCCCGGTCGACGACGAGCACACGATGGCCCGCGCGGGCCAGCAGCATGCCGGTCGCCGAGCCGGCGCACCTGGCCCCCACGATGATCACGTCGTGCATCGCCGTGCCCCTCTCGCTGATTCCTCTGACACCGGTGGAACTGAGAGCAGGATCGGGTGGCGAGGACGGCGCGAGCATGGGTGCGCGCACCTATTCCGTCACGGACTCACGAAGTTGCGTGCTCCGGGGCGGCGCGGGCATCCCGGGTGCGACGCTGTGGGGAACGGGACAGGGCGGAGGGACTCCGTGGCGCAGGCATCGATCACCGAAGGACAAGCGGCGCTTGAGCGAGGGGACTGGACGGCGGCACAGTCGTTCTTCGCCGAGGCCCTGGCGCAGGAGGAGACGCCCGACGCGCTGTATGGGCTGGCGCGGTCGACGGACTGGCTGGGCGACTACGAGGCTGCGATCGATCTGTACGAGCGGGCGTTCACCGGATTCCGGGCGCGGGGTGAGACCCGACTGCCGGCCCGCATCGCCGGACGCGAACTCCCCTTCCTCTACATCGCCGTGCACGGCAACCTCGCCGCGTCGAACGGCTGGATGGAGCGGGCCGGGACCCTGCTGGAGGAGGCCGGCGACTGCCCGGAGCGCGGCTGGGTGGAGCTGACGCGCTCCCTGGCCACCGACGATCCGGAGCAGAAGGAGCGGCACGTCCGGACGGCGATGGAGATCGCCGAGCGGTTCGGCGACACCGACCTGGCCTTCGACGCGCTCGGCGCCCGGGGCACCTGCATGGTCATGCGGGGCCAGGTCGCGGAGGGGATGCGCCGGCTCGACGAGGCGGTGACCGCGGCCAGCAGCGGCGAGGTGCGCGACGGCCAGACCGTCGGTGAGATCTACTGCAAGATGCTGCTGTGCTGCGAGTTGGCCCTCGACGTGCGCCGCGCGCAGCAGTGGATGGCGGTCGCGGAGGCGTTCGCCCGGCGCTCGAACTACCTTCCCGTGTCGGCGATCTGCCGCATGTACTACGGCGGGATCCTCACGGCCGCCGGGAGGTGGACGGAGGCGGAGATCCAGCTGACCATGTCCGCGCAGATCTACACCGGCGCGTACCCCGCGATGCGTTCCGGCGCCGTCGTCCGCCTCGCCGACCTGCGGGTACGGCAGGGCCGACTGGACGAGGCGGCGCAGCTGCTGGCGGGCTACGAGTGGGACTCCTACGCGGTGCAGCCGCTGGCCCGCCTGCACCTCGCCCGGGGCGAGACCGAGGTCGCCACCACGCTTCTGCGCCGCTTCCTGGACCGGGTGGGCGAACACGTGCTGCACGCCCCGGTACTCGCGCTCCTCGCCGAAATCGAGGTGGCGGCGGGACGGCTGGAGGAAGCCCGGTCGGTGTGCGCCCGCCTTGGCATGATGGCGGACCGGGCCCAGCGCCCGCACATGCGGGCGCTGGCCGAGTACACCGCGGGCCTCGCCTGCGCGTCGGCCGGGGAACCAACCGCCCTGGGCCATCTGGAGCAGGCGCTCGCCGCCTTCGCCTCGGCCGGCCTGCCGCTGGAGGAGGCCAGGACCCGACTGGCGATAGCCCGCACCGTGGCCGCCACCGAGCCGGAGGTGGCCCGTGCGGAGGCACGTGCCGCGCTGACAGCATTCGAACAAATGACCGCGGCCCCGGACGCCGACGCGGCGGCGAGCCTGCTGCGCAACCTCGGCAGTCCGGGCCGTGCCTGGCCCCGGATCGGCGGCACACTCACCAAACGGGAGTCTGAGGTGCTGCGGCTGGTCGCCGAGGGGCTGTCGAACGAGCAGATCGCCCAGCGGCTCTACATCAGCAAGCGCACGGTGGAACACCACGTCGGCAGCATCCTCGGCAAGCTCGGGCTCTCAACCCGGGCCGAGGCCCTGGCCTATGCCGTCCGTCGCGGCTGAGGCTTGAACCTGTCGGCAGGAGCGGGGGTTCAGACGTCGGCCGGCTGATCCACGTCGGTGAGTAGAACGCCGGTGACCAGATCGGGGCGGATGCGGACCGTGTAGTCCATGGTCTGCTGCTGCACCCAGGGGTGCAGCAGCGCCTGGTAGCGGGCCAGTT
Source organism: Streptomyces sp. JLBG701 (assembly GCF_058544905.1). Taxonomy (NCBI): domain Bacteria; kingdom Bacillati; phylum Actinomycetota; class Actinomycetes; order Kitasatosporales; family Streptomycetaceae; genus Streptomyces; species Streptomyces sp. JLBG701. The sequence continues at coordinate 2,076,280 of NZ_CM178588.1, read as the reverse complement.
CCAGCGGGTCGGTCACCAGGTGGGCGTAGCCGGTGGCCACGACGCTCCAGCCGAGGTGGGTGTCCGGGTCGATGGCGTCGGCTTCGTAGGCGACGACGACGCCGGGCAGGCCGGCCCTGCGGGTGTACGAGGTGAGTGCCGCGCCCTCGTGGGTGCGGATGACGATGTCGCCCTCGTCCAGCAGGTGGTTGACCGGGCGGACGGTCGGCAGTGCGTGCCGGGTGAAGACGATCCTCCCCAGGGACACGCTGCCGAGCAGCCGCAGGGCTTCGGCGCTGTCGAGCTCGACGCTCCGGCGCGGCCCGGGGGAGGCCGCGTGGCCGTTGTGGATTCCCATGACCAACTTCCGTACGGACTCGTCGCTCACTTCATGCCTCCGGTTACGGCACCCGTGCTGTCCCTTCGGCGGCTTGTCGTACCGCCAGGGTGGGGCGGCGGGGTCGTGGGCAGGGCCCCAGTGGGTCGATCAGGAGCATCGGTTCGGTCTCGCCTCGCTGGGGATGTCCGGCCCATGCCGCCGTCCGACCGGTCCTACTCGCCAGGCATGTCGACCGGTCCGTAGTAGGCCGCCCGCATGAGCTGCTGCATGTCGTCGAGCATGGGCATGCGCGGGTTGGCGGGGGCGCACTGGTCCTCGTAGGCGTTGAGGGATTGCTGCGGCAGGGCGTCGAGGAAGGCGCGCTCGTTGACGTCGAGGGCCCGGAAGGATGGCTCGATGCCGACGGTGTCCCGCAGCCGTTCGACCGCGGTGGCGAGGGATTCGACGCCCTCGACCGGGGATGTGGCGGGCAGGCCCAGCGTGCGGGCGATGTCCTGGAAACGTTCCGGGGCGCGGTAGTTCTCGTACTTGGGCCAGCCGGTGAGCTTGGTCGGGACGGTGCCGTTGTAGCGGATGACGTGCGGCAGCAGGATCGCGTTGGTGCGGCCGTGGGCGATGTGGAAGGTGGCGCCGAGGGTGTGGGACATGGCGTGGACGATGCCGAGGAAGGCGTTGCCGAAGGCCATGCCCGCGATGGTGCCGGCGTTGTGCATCTTCTCCCGCGCCTCGGCGCTGTCCGCACGGTTGTTCACCGCGGCGTCGAGGTTGTCGAAGATGAGCCGGATGGCGTGCAGGGCGGGGCCGTCGGTGAAGTCGTTGGCGTACACGGACACATACGCCTCGATGGCGTGGGTGAGGGCGTCGAAGCCGCTGTCGGCGGCCAGCGCCGGGGGCAGGTCGGCGGTCAGCAGCGGGTCGACGATGGCCACGCTGGGCGTGAGCGCGTAGTCGGCCAGCGGGTACTTCTTGCCGGTGGCGGGGTCGGAGATGACCGCGAACGGGGTGACTTCGGCGCCGGTCCCGGAGGTGGTGGGGATGCACACCAGGCGGGCGAGCTTGCCGAGGACGGGGAAGCGGAAGGCGCGCTTGCGGATGTCGGAGAACTTCTGCCGCATGTCGGCGAAGTCGAGGTCTTTGCCCGCGGCCTGCTGCTCGTACAGCAGCCACATCACCTTCGCCGCGTCCATCGGCGAGCCGCCGCCGAGCGCGATGATCGTGTCCGGGCGGAAGTCCCGCATGAGGCGGGCGCCGCGCTGGACGGAGTCGATGCTGGGCTCCGGCTCGACGCTGTCGATGATCTGCAGCGTCACGGGCTCGGGGCGGCGTTGCAGGACTCGGCCTATGCGGTCGACGAAGCCGAGTCGGGTCATGGTCGCGTCGGTGACGATGGTGACGCGGTGGACGTCCGGCATGGAGGCGAGGTAGCGGATGGACCCCGGCTCGAAGTAGATCTTCGGCGGGACCTTGAACCACTGCAGGTTGTTGTGGCGGGTGGTGACCCGCTTGATGTTCAGCAGCTGGGCGGCGGAGACGTTGTTGGACACCGACGTGCTGCCCCAGGAGCCGCAGCCGAGGGTCAGCGACGGCAGCAGGCTGTTGTAGATACCGCCGATGGCACCCTGCGAGGAGGGCGCGTTGACGATGACCCGTACCGTCTTCATGCGGGTGCCGTACGCCTCTGCCAGCGCCGTGTCCTCGGTGTGGATGACGGCGGTGTGGCCCTGGCCGTGGAAGGCGACCATGTCAGCGGCCAGGTCGAAGCCCTGCTGTGCGGAGCCGGCCCGCAGCACGGCGAGGACCGGGCAGAGCTTCTCGCGGGTCAACGGCTCGTCCGGGCCCACGCGTTCGGCCTCGACCAGGATGAGCGAGGTGCCCTCGGGCACGCTGAAGCCGGCCTGCTCGGCGATCCACGCCGGGCTCTGTCCCACGGCCGCGGCGTTGACCTTGGGCTCGCAACCCGCGCCGGCGGCCTGGCCGGTGGGGAAGAGGAACGCCTCCAGCCTGGCCTTCTCCTCGGCTGTGGCGAGGTGGGCGTGCAGGGTGCGGAACTCGGCCAGGGCGGCGTCGTAGATCTCGGTGTCCAGGATGACGGCCTGTTCGGAGGCGCAGATCATGCCGTTGTCGAAGGACTTGGACAGCACCAGGTCGTTGACCGCGCGGCGCAGCTTGGCGCTCTTGTGTACATACGCGGGGACGTTGCCGGCGCCGACGCCGAGCGCGGGCTTGCCGGCCGAGTACGCGGCCTTCACCATCGCGTTGCCGCCGGTCGCCAGGATCAGCGACACCCCCGGGTGGTGCATCAGCGCGCCGGTCGCCTCGATCGACGGCGTCTCGATCCACTGCACGCAGTGCTCCGGCGCCCCGGCGGCGACGGCCGCGTCGCGCACGATGCGGGCCGCCTGAGCGCTGCACCGCTGGGCGGAGGGGTGGAAGGCGAATACGACGGGGTTGCGGGTCTTCAGCGCCATGAGGGCCTTGAAGATCGTGGTGGAGGTCGGGTTGGTGACGGGCGTGACCGCGCACACGACGCCGACCGGTTCGGCGATCTCGATCACGTCGTCGATGTCGTCGCGGGCTATGACACCGACGGTCTTCATGGGGCCCATGCTGTGCGTGACGTGCTCGCACGCGAACATGTTCTTGGCGGCCTTGTCCTCGAAGAGGCCGCGCCCGGTCTCCTCCACCGCGAGCAGGGCCAGCGCGGTGTGCTGGTCGAGGGCGGCGACCGAGGCCTTCTTCACGATGTGGTCGACCTGCTCCTGCGTCAGCACCTCGTAGTCGGAGAGCGCCTTCAGCCCGTTCGTGACCAGTCGGTCCACCGCGATGGAGGTCTCGGACGGCGCGCCGCCAGGGGCGGCGGTTCGGGTTCGGGCGTCCTGTTTGGTCATGGGGATTGCGCCTCCGTCGTCGAGGTCATGGCGGGTGGACCGGCAACTTGCGGTGTGGGAAGCGGCACCGCGAGGGATCGGTACCGCTCCCAATACCACCGTCTCTCGGACGGGAGCTGCCACCCAGGCGCCGAAGGTCCCAGCCGGGGCCCGACCGGCCCCGGGTTGCCGGGGCCGGTCGGCAGCCGACGTCGAGCGTGCCGGGTCAGCCAGGTCTGCCCCGCGCTGCAGCAACCAGCAACCAGCAACCAGTTAGGGCGCTTTGATGATTCTTCCTGACAAAGGCTGTATATGCAGTCCGACTGTCGTCATCATGTCGCCATGACTGGGGAGGGTCTCGCCCGCGTATCAGATGACGGCGTGGGACGTCTGGTGGACAACCGCTACCGGCTGCGGATGCGGCTTGGGGACGGCGGAATGGGGACGGTCTGGAAGGCGACGGATGAACGGCTCCAGCGCGACGTGGCCGTCAAAGAGCCGCGGCTTGAGCAGCACCTGCCCGAAGCCGAGCGGGCCAGAATATTCCAGCGGATTGAGCGTGAGGCGCGTGCTGCAGCCAGGATCCGCCATCCGGGAGTCGTGGAGATTCACGACGTGGTGATGGAGGATGGCCGGCCCTGGATCGTCATGGAATGGGTTCCTGGGCAGTCCCTCATGGATCGGTTACATGGAGGCCGCAGTCTGGATCCCACGAGTGCGGCGCAGATCGCCCTGCCTGTGCTGGAGGCGTTGTCCGCCGTGCACCAGGAGAGCGTTCTGCACCGCGACGTGAAACCGGACAACGTGCTGATCACGCCGAACGGTCGAGTGGTCTTGGTGGACTTCGGGATAGCCCGGACGGACGGCGAGACCCGGCTGACGCAGACGGGTGGCCTGGTGGGCACACCCAACTACATCGCGCCGGAACGAGCGAAGGGACAAGAGCCGGGTCCACCAGCAGACCTGTGGTCGCTGGGCGTGTTGCTCTTCCGCGCGGTGGAGGGCTGGGAACCCTTCAACCGGGGTTCCGCCACAAGAACACTGGACGCGGTAAAGCACGATCCGCTGCTTCCGCTGAAGTGCACAGGCCCACTGAGCGAACTGATCGTGGACCTGCTCAAGAAAGAGCCGTCCGACCGCCCGACGGTGGACCAGGTGCGTGAGCGGCTGAAGAGAGTGGCTGGCCTGGAACAAGGTCGGCCGAAGCCGTCCCCAGTGCCGCCAACGGCGGTACTCCCACTCCCGGGCGGCGCTGCCAGTGACGGCGGCAGGGGCCGCGCGAGCTCCCGATGGTGGACACGGCGCCGCAATCAGGTACTCGCATCCGCCGTGGCGATGGCCGCAGTAATCGCACTCACGCTGGCGTGGAGCCTTCCGTCCGGAAGCGGACTGCCCGATGGCTGGACGTGGCACACCCCTGACGGGCTGCATGTGAAGGTCGGTACTCCCGATGCGTACAGTCAGGAGGTCATCAAAGATGGTGTCGCCTTCAACGATCCTGACAAGACCTTCAGCGTGGCGTTCTACCGGGAAACGGGAGTTCAGGAGACTGCACTGGCGACGGCCAACTCGACCAAGGACAGTCTCACCCGCGAAGGCGAGGGGGCCAGTGGCCGGAAAACGGACGTCACCAACGTGACCATTGACGAGACCACTGTGCAGTCCAAGCCGGCTGCAGCCCTCGGGTTCAGCTATCGGAACCGCACTGGTGCCGACGTCACCACCGTCTTCCACCGAATGGACATGATCGTGGTCAGTGACGGAGGAGTGCGTTACTGGCTCGCGATCTCGATGCCGAGCGTGGGCGAAGAGCGCGCGAAAGGTGAGCGACTGTACAGAGATGTTCTCGATCACTTGGAGATTGACGACCTTTGAGGGCGATGGCGCCGGGGGCGAGGCCGGGTCGGTCGGACATGCCGTAGGCGATGTGCCCGGCCAGGACCGGGACCAGGAAGCCGAAGGCGGGGGCGCCGATCTGGAACATCAGCGCGGCCCAGCTGTCCACCTGACCCCAGGTGAAGTGTTCCCTGACCGAGGCCGCCTGGCAGTACGGCCGGGAGCAGCTGGGACGGTGATCGCGCCGCGCTCCGCCCTGCCGCGGGTCTCGTCGATCAGTTCGCGGGGGCGGTTGATGGCCGCTCTGACATCCTCCAGGGCGCCGAAGTCCACGCCTGCGGGCTGCGCGCGAAGGCCAGGCTCGGCTGGGTGACGTGGGCGGAGCGGGCGTGCGGGATGCCGATCCCGCCCTCCAGGCCGGTGGGCAGCTGTTCCTCGCGGGCGGCGATGTCGGCGAGGAAGCCGTCGAGGTCGGTGACCCGGCCCTGGTCTGCCAGGCGCTCGGCGAGCGCGCGGGCGGCTGCGTCCTTGCTCTCCGCCGTCAGGTCGAGGTCGATCAGTTGGGGATTGATGAGAGGGACAGCGGAGTCGATCATGCGCCCTGCTCCTGCGGGCTGGGCTGGTTGGGGTTCAGGGCGGCGGCGGTGGGTTGCGGGCATCGCCGGGCGAGGGGGCGTCGTTACGGCCGTGGTTGCCTACTCCCTGCACGCCGCCGAAGCGGCGCCAGGGACTACCGCTCGGGGAGCCAGTGGTGGGCGATCCGGCGCGAGGGGTGTTTCTCGGGCGGGTGGGTGTCGTCGATGCGGTAGGTGAGGCTGTTCATCACGCCTACGACGCCGTCCACCCGCCAGGTCAGCTGGACCACCAGCGGGATGTCGCCGCGGCGTTCCAGGCGTCCCTCCAGCGTGGCCATGCCGTCGTGGACGGAGACGATGACGGTGTGGGGCGGCAGGCACATGGCGCGGGTCAGGACCTCGTCGACGATCTCCTGGCGGATCTCCTCGTCTGTACGCAGGAAGACCCGCAGCAGATCGCGACGCGTGGCAATGCCGATCAGGCGGTCCTCTTCATCCACCACCGGCAGCCGTTCGATCTGGTGGCGCTCCATGACCCGTGCGGCGTCCGCGACGGGCTGCTCCGGGTGCACGGTGATCGCGGGCGTCGACATCAGTTGCCCGGCGGTCATGGCACGGGCCTTGGCAGCCGCGATACGCACCTTCCGGCGCAGAGCCGGCAGCCGGAAGCGGCGTCCCCGGTGCTCCTGTTCGGCCTGAGCCGCCTGTCGGCGTATCAGGTCGGTCTCGGAGATCACGCCGAGGACCTTGTCGTCGGCGTCCACCACCGGCAGGCCGCTGATCCGGTGCCGGGCCAGCAGCTGTGCCACGTCCTTGAACGGCGTCTCACGGCGCGCCCCGATGACCTCGGCGGTCATCACCTCGCCGACCTTGGAGGTCTTCATGGCAGTTCCCTTCCCACTGGTGCGTGCGGAGCGCAACCGGTGTCCCTGCGCACGGCCCCTGCGGGCCGACGGATCCATGCAGGGCGTCCTGCTCCTGCGGGTAGGCATCGGGGGCCGGAACTCGCGGGTGAGGGCGGCCGGTCCGGTCGCCGCTGTTCCGTTGGACTGTCCCGGGCAGCCGGCCCCCGATGCCTCTTCAGCCTCCCGCGCACCGCCTCGATGGCGCACGGGCCAACCGGTCCCGAGTCCCCGGGCCGAACCGCCCTCTCCTCGGCCGCGCTCGGTCCGGGCACGGAACCGCCGCACAGCAGGCCAGGAAGGCCGGCGCACCACAGTGTGGGGCGACGAGAGGTTCAACCATCAAGCCGGGTACGACAGTTGCCGTGCCCGGGTCAAGACGGCGGCGGCAGCCGCTCAGAGCGCGGCGGCGATGCGGAGCGTCACCGGGGCTGAGGTCGGTGACGGCTCGGCTCGGCTGGACCCGTCCGGTTCTGTACGCTCTGCCGCGCCGAGCGCCGTCGGCGTGGGTGAGGCCGAAGTCGCCGTTCGGCGCGCTTGCGTCTGCCCAGCCCAGTTCGCGGTGGGTACTCCCGGACGGAGCCGCAGTCCGGGCCCTGCAAGGATCCTTGCCCGGGCGGGTCACGCCGAGCGGGTGTCCGGCCGTCCCGCGTCGCGGCCCGCAGGGTCTCCGGCCGGTTGCCCGCCGCGCCAGGGCGGGGTGACCGGCCGGTGGGCGGCGTTGCCCCCGTGGACCGCTCGCTCCACCTGACGGCGCAGCCGGTCCTGCAGCCGGTCGGTGACCTCCTGGCTGGTTGCCTCCTGCGCGTGAACGACCACGACGGTGCGGCCCACTCGGAGGTCGGCCACGGCCGACCACGGGTGCTCGGCGTGATGGGCCGCCGCCTTGGCGATCCTCACCTCGCCGGTGATCGCCGGCAGCCCCGGCCGGTTCACGACAGCGTCGATCTTGGAATGGGCGTACGCGAGGTCTTCCACGCCGACCTCGCCTTCGGCCCGTACCTGGACAGCAGTCGCGGTACCGCGGGCTTCAGCGTCCCTGCCAGTCATGCCGACCACTCCTTCTTGCTCGTTCTCGTTCTGTGCCGGCTCCAGCCTTTCGCCGCCGCTGACCGGTACCCCAGGGCCGATCGGGCCCGACGGAAGGGCCGTGGGTCCCGTCGTGGTCACGGTCGGCCCCGCTGATGGGAGCGGCTCGCGAACTCGCGGGCGGCGCGGCCGTGGCCGCCGTGCATGTCCTGGTGACTCACCCTCGCTCTGCGCCGCACCCTGCGGCTGTGACCACCTCGGCGGCATAAGGCGGCATGGAGAGCTGACAAAACCCCGCGGGGGTAGATTGAGCGGACGGCGAGCCCCCGCCGACCGGGCTCACAGAAGGCAAGGCCGGGCGGAGGTGACGGCGATGGTGACAGGCCGCACCAGTGCGGTCCGCTGGGCACGCAGCGCTGTCATCGCCCTGCTCGCCGCGCTGGCCGTGCTGATCCACCATGAGACGGCAACTTTCACCGCCACTCCGGGGGAACACGCCGCACATTCCACGCACACCGGGCACGCCATGCCCGACATGACGTCCTCGGCCGCTGCCGCCGTCCCGCAGGGCACCGCCGCTGACCACACGGACACACTCGACGCGCCCGCACCCGCCCCCGCGCACGGCGTCGACGGCAGTGCCTGCGCCGATCCCGGCATGCAGCACTGCACCACCGCGGGCGTCGACACGGTCAAGCTCGCCCCGCCGACGCAGCACCATGGCCAGCAGGCGGGGCACCCGTACCAGGCCAAGCCCGGACGGTTGCCCGCCGGGACGATCAGCCGCGCGCCACCCGACCTGTCGGTCCTCTCCCAACTGCGCATCTAGGCCGCGCCCACGGCACCCGTGTGCCGTCTCTGCCGCGACCTCCATGCCAGCTCGAACAAGAGGACTCACATCGTGAACAGCATCAACCGCCGCTCCGTCCTACTCGCCGGACTCGGCGCCGCCGGCGCGGGCGCGCTCGCCGCCTGCACCGACTCCGCCGGCACTACTCCCGCGCTGGTCAGCCCCTCCGGTTCCGCCGTCGCCGCTGCCGAGAAGAAGCGAGCCGGCACCGGCAGGCAGCACAAGACCACACTCACCGCCGCGCCCGCTGTGATCGACCTCGGCGGCGGCATCGGGGCCAAGACCTGGACCTTCGACGGCCGCACACCTGGCAAGGAGGTCCGGCTCTCCGCCGGAGACACGCTGGCCGCCGAACTCGTGAACCAGCTACCGGACAGGACCACCACCTCGATCCACTGGCACGGCATCGCCCTGCGCAACGACATGGACGGCGTGCCTCCGGCCACCCAGACAGCCGTGCGCGCCGGGAGTTCCTTCACCTACCGTTTCATCGCCGACGCCCCCGGCACGTACTTCTTCCACCCGCACGTCGGCCTTCAGCTCGACCGCGGCCTGTACGCCCCGCTGATCGTCGAGGACCCGCGCGAGCCGCTGGCATACGACGACGAATGGGTCGTCGTCCTCGACGACTGGGTCGACGGTGTCACCGGCACCCCCGACGAGGTCTTCGCCGAACTCAGGCAGGGCATGGGCGGCATGGACATGGGCGGTAATTCCGGCTCCGGCATGGACGGCCAGGACATGCACGGCATGGGGAACATGAGCGACGATGCATCCCCGTCCGCCTCCGCCTCATCGGGCGGGATGTCGTCGAGGTTCATGCTCATGGGCGCCGAGAGCGACCTGCTCGGCGGTGACGCCGGCGACGTGAAGTACCCCCACCACCTGGTCAACGGCCGTGTTCCGACCGACCCGGACGTCTACACGGGCAAGCCCGGCCGCAAGGTGCGCCTGCGGATCGTCAACGCGGGCAGCGACACCGCCTACCGCGTCGCCCTCGGCGGCCACAGGATGACGATCACCCACACCGACGGCTTCCCTGTCCGACACCGACAGGCGGACGCACTTCTGATCGGCATGGGCGAGCGCTACGACGTACTGGTCACCCTCGGCGATGGTGTCTTCCCCCTGGTCGCCCTGGCCGAAGGGAAGAACGCAAACGGCCTGGCGCTCGTGCGCACGGGCTCGGGCAGCGCGCCCTCGGCCACCGTACGGCCGAAGGAGCTCGACGGCACGGTCATGACCGCCTCTCGGCTCCGCGCGGCCGACGACGTGCGACTGAAGTCCGCCAGGACCGATGTCACGCACCAGGTCAAGCTCACCGGCGGCATGATGCACTACAACTGGGCCATCAACGGCAAACCGTTCGACATGGCCAATCCGGACGCCAACCCGATCCTGATCGAGGAGGGCCACCGGGTCCGGCTCGACTTCGTCAACGACACCACCATGTGGCACCCGATGCACCTGCACGGCCACACCTACCAACTCGGCGACTCCGGCCCACGCAAGGACACCGCCATCGTGCTTCCCAAGAGGAAGCTGTCCGTCTTCTTCGACGCCGACAACCCCGGCCAGTGGATGCTGCACTGCCACAACGCCTACCACGGCGAGGCCGGGATGATGACGAACGTCGCTTACCAGGCATGACCTCACAGCTGGCTGGCACGCGGCGTGCATGCGTGCCGGCCAGCCGCCGCCGTGAACCCCAGGCAAGAGGCGGGTCACGTTGCACCACGCAGCAAGCCCCGGAGGGCCGAAGCCGGGCCGTCCTCTCCGGCCCTCCGGGGTGTGTCAGCGGCTGTCGCTGGCCTCCGTCTCGGTCAGCGCGGCCCGACCCGCCTCCAGACGGGCCACCGGGACACGGAACGGCGAGCAGGAGACGTAGTCGAGGCCCGCACCGTGGAAGAAGTGCACCGATTCGGGGTCACCGCCGTGCTCGCCGCAGACGCCGATCTTCAGGTCAGGGCGTGCGGCGCGGCCCTCGGCAACCGCGATCTCGACCAGGCGGCCGACGCCGGCGCGGTCGATCGTCTCGAACGGGGACACCTTGAAGATGCCCTTGTCGAGATAGGCGGAGAAGAATGCCGCCTCCACGTCGTCGCGGGAGAAGCCCCAGGTGGTCTGGGTCAGGTCGTTGGTGCCGAAGGAGAAGAACTGCGCCTCCTCCGCGATCCGGCCCGCGGTGAGCGCCGCCCTGGGCAGCTCGATCATCGTGCCGACCGGGCACTCGACGGGGACGCCCGATGTCCTGGAGACCTCGGCCAGTACCTGCTCCACCTCCTCACGGACGATCCGGAGCTCCTCGACCGTGTCGATCAGCGGCACCATGATCTCCGCCCGCGGGTCCCCGCCCGTCCGTTTGCGTTCCACGACCGCCTCGGCGATCGCCCGTACCTGCATGGCGACCAGACCCGGCGCCACCAACCCCAGGCGTACGCCGCGCAGGCCGAGCATCGGGTTCTCCTCGTGCATGCGGTTCACGGCCTCCAGCAGCTCGGCGTCGTGCGCGCTGGGCGGGTTGCCGTGCGCCTCGGCGGCGGCGAGGCGCACGGCGAGTTCGGTGCGGTCGGGGAGGAACTCGTGCAGTGGCGGGTCGAGGAGGCGGATGGTGACCGGCAGGCTGTCCATCGCCTCCAGGATCCCGACGAAGTCCTGCCGCTGGAGGGGCAGCAGCGCGGCCAGCGCCCGTTCGCGTTCGGCGTCGGTGCGGGCCAGGATCATCGCCTCGACCAGCTGCCGTCGGTCGCCGAGGAACATGTGCTCGGTGCGGCACAGGCCGATGCCCTCGGCTCCGAACCGGCGGGCGCGGGCGGCGTCCTCGGGCGTGTCGGCGTTCGCCCGCACCCCCAGTCGCCGTACACCGTCGGCCTGTTGCATGGCGCGGGCCACGGCGTCGACCAGTCCGTCCGAGCGCTCGCCTGTCTCGAAGTACCGCATCACCGCGGAGTCGACCAGCGGAGCAGCGCCCGGATAGACGGCGCCTTCGGAGCCGTCGACGGAGATGACCGTGCCCTCCTCCACGGTGGTGTCGCCCACGGTGAAGCGGCGGCCCTGCGGGTCCACGGTGATTTCTTCGGCGCCGCACACGCATACCTTGCCCATGCCGCGGGCGACCACGGCCGCGTGGCTGGTCTTGCCGCCGCGGCTGGTCAGCACGGCCTGGGCGGCGATCATGCCGGGAAGGTCGTCGGGGGTGGTCTCCTGGCGTACGAGGACGACCTTCTCGCCGGCGGCGGCGCGCCGGACCGCCTCGGCGGAGTCGAACACCGCGGCGCCGACGGCGGCGCCCGGCGAGGCCGGGAGTCCGTGCGCGAGCGCGTCACCGACGGCCGAGGTGTCGAAGCGGGGGAACATCAGCCGGGCGAGCCCGTCCCCACTGATGCGCGCCAGCCCCTCGTCCGCGCTGATGAGACCCTCGTCGACGAGCTCGGCGGCGATGGCGAAGGCGGCCTCGGCGGTACGCTTGCCGACGCGGGTCTGCAGCATCCACAGCGTGCCGCGTTCGATGGTGAACTCGATGTCGCACAGGTCCCGGTAGTGGGTCTCCAACGTGCTCATGTGGTCGCGTAGTTGGGTGAACGCCTCCGGGTTCAGACGGCCCAATTCGTCCAGCGGCACGGTGTTGCGGATACCGGCGACTACGTCCTCGCCCTGCGCGTTGGACAGGTAGTCGCCGTACACGCCTCGGGCGCCGGTGGCCGGGTCGCGGGTGAAGGCGACGCCGCTGCCGGAGTCGGCGCCGAGGTTGCCGAAGACCATGGTCTGCACGTTGACCGCGGTGCCCAGGTCGTCGGGGATGTGCTCGCGGCGGCGGTAGAGCCGGGCGCGTTCGCCGTTCCAGGACTCGAAGACGGCGAGGATCGCGCGCCGCAGCTGCTCGGCCGGGAGCTGCGGGAAGTCCTCCCGGGTCTCGTTCTTGATCAGGTTCTTGTACGTCTCCACGAGCTGGGCGAGGTCGCCGGCGTCCAGGTGCAGATCGTCCGGGGCGTCGCGCAGGTCCTTGAGCAGCGTCATGGCCTGCTCGAACAGTGCGGGATCGACGCCCATGACGGTGCTGCCGAACATCTGCACGAGGCGGCGGTAGGAGTCCCAGGCGAAGCGTTCGTTCCCGGAGGTCTTCGCCAGGCCGAGCACGGACTCGTCGTTGAGGCCGATGTCGAGGATCGTCTCCATCATGCCCGGCATGGAGAAGCGGGCCCCGGAGCGGACGGACAGCAGCAGCGGATCATCCGGCTGCCCCAGCCGACGTCCGGCGGCCTCCTCCAGGGCGGTCAGATGGTCGGAGACCTCGCGGGCCAGGCCGTCCGGCTCGGCGCCCGTGGTGAGGAAGGCGCGGCACGCCTCCGTCGAGACGGTGAAGCCGGGCGGCACCGGCAGACCCAACCGGGTCATCTCGGCCAGGTTGGCGCCCTTGCCGCCGAGCAGGTCAGCCATGTCACGGCCGCCCTCGGTGAACTCGTACACGTAGCGGACCATGACGTGTGCTCTCCTTCCGATATCCAACGTTGTCCGGGTGGACTTGCCATACGAGGCTGCCCGCCGCCCGTGGTCCCCGTCGGGCTACGACGTGCGGCGGACAGGCGCGGGTGTTTCACATCTCGAAGACGATGCGGGCCTTGATCTGTCCGTCGAGGACCTGGGCGATGGACTCGTTGACGGTGTCCAGCGGCCGGGTCTCGTAGATCACCTTGGTGCGCCCGGCGGCGTGCAGCCGGAACACCTCGTCGAGGTCCTGACGGGTGCCGACGATCGAGCCGATGACGGAGGTGCCGTTCAGGACGGTGTCGAAGATCGGCACGCTGATGGTTCCGCCGGCGGGCAGGGCGACCATGACCAGCTTGCCGCCTCGCCGCAGACCGCTGTAGACGGAGGCGAACGCCTGCTCGTTGACGGCCAGCGCGATCGCCGCGTGGGCGCCGCCATGCTGCTTCAGAACCTCGGCCGGGTCCTCCTTGCGGGCGTCGATGAGGATGTCGGCGCCCAACTCCCGGGCGAGTTCGAGCTTCTCGTCGGTCACGTCGATCGCGGCGACGGTGGCCCCGGCGATCTTCGCGTACTGCACGGCGAGGTGGCCGAGACCGCCGACTCCGGAGATCGCGACCAGCTGGGTCGGCCGGACTCCGGCGACCTTGAGGGCTTTGTACGTGGTGACGCCGGCGCAGGTCAGTGGGGCCGCGTCACGCGGGTCGATGCCGTCGGGGACCACAGCGGCGAAGTCGGCGGGGGCGAGCATTTTCTCTGCGTACCCGCCGTCGCGGCCGTACCCGGTGTTGACCTGCTGCTCGCACAGCGTCTCCCAGCCGGACAGGCAGTGCTCGCAGCGCCCGCAGGCCCAGCCCAGCCAGGGCACGGCCACCCGCTGACCGACGGCCAGGTGGGTCACCCCGTCGCCGAGCGCCTCGACGATGCCGACACCCTCGTGTCCGGGCACGAACGGCGGGGTGGGCTTGACCGGCCAGTCGCCGTGCGCGGCGTGGATGTCGGTGTGGCACAGCCCGGACGCCTCGACCCGGATGCGGACCTGGCCGGCGCCGGGCTCCGGGTCGGGGCGCTCCTCGATCACCAGCGGCTGGCCGAAGGACCGGACGACTGCTGCCTTCATGTTGATGCTCCTCGGTTCTGTCTGTTCGGTGCGGTTCCAGCGTCGGACGGGCCCCGACGCGGCGGGCAGGTACTGGACGTCCTCGGTGGGTGGGCCGCTCGGCCCTCAGGCCGCGCGGAAACCGGCCCTCAGTCGTGCGGGACGACGGCGACCGGGGCGGCGGCGTGGTGCAGGACGGCATGGGCGACCGGCCCGATGCGCATACCGAGAGCGGGCCGGTGCACTCTGCGGCCGACCACCACGAGGCCGGCCTGGGCGGCGGCCTGGAGTACGACGCCGGACGCGCGGGCAAGATCGAGCGTGTGGACGACCGGGACCTGCGGGTACTTCTCGCGCCACGGCTTGAGTGCGTCGGACAGCGCCTTCTCCGCCTGCCCCGTGATCCCGCCCTCTCGGCCGGCCTGCTGCACGACCGCGGGGCCGAATCCGTACAGCGGCGGCAGGTCCGGCGCGTGCACGGCGCGCAGTGTGGTCCTGCGGGCGGCGGCCTGGTCGAAGGCGAACTGCAGCAGCGGCCCGGCCGGGTCGGCCAGGTCCTGGAGTCCGACCACGACCTCCCCGCCGTCGTGCTTTGCGGCTGAGCGGGCGTTCGCCCGCACCATGACCACTGGGCCCTTTGCCCGGGCGAGCACGTGCTGGCCGACGGAGCCGAGCAGGAACCCGGCGACGGCGCTGTGCCCGCTGGAGCCCAGCACCAGCAGCTCCGCCGTCTCGGCCTGGCCCAGCAGCACCTCGGCCGCGGTGTCGGAGACTTGCTCGGTGCTGACCGTCAGTTCCGGATGCCGCCCGCGCAGCTCCTCCTCGGCCTCCCGCAGAATGCGCAGAGCCCAGCGCTTCTGCGTGTCGAAATCCTGGGCGCCGGGCACGTCGTGCGGCTGCCAGATCCAGGCGTGCACCAGATGCAGCGGCAGATCGCGGCGCTGTGCCTCGCGGGCTGCCCAGTCGGCGGCGGCCAGGCTCTCGGGGGAACCGTCCAGGCCGACGGTGATGGGGCGAATCATGGGAAGAGACCTCCGTGTCCGAGACGGGACCAGCGGGCCGCGGACGATTGCGCCGGCCCTCACCCTGAGCCTCACGACAGGGTGGCCGCGACTCCAGGGGCCGATGGTCCCGATCCGGGCTGCTCAGCCCTGTCGTCCAGGGCCCGCCCGTCCCACACAGGGCTCGGCACCGCCAGAGGGGAAAGGGCCGATCGGCCCTGGTCCTTCGGCCCGGAGTCACGCAGGATCTCTCACAGGGAAGGATCGGTTCCGCCCACCAGGCGGATTCCGGCGCGGGAGACAGACGACGCAGGACAGGAGCCGTCGATGACGGACAGCGAGCAGCCCACCTCCAAGACCGCGATTCGGGTCTTCCTGCTGGACGACCACGAGGTCGTACGGCGCGGGGTGCACGACCTGCTGGACGACCAGCCCGACATCACCGTGGTCGGCGAGGCCGCCAATGTCGAACAAGCCCTGGCACGCGTCCCCGCCCTGCGCCCGGACGTCGCCGTGCTCGACGTACGCCTCCCCGACGGCGACGGCATCACCGTGTGCCGGGAACTGCGCTCGCGCATGCCGGACCTGGCCTGCCTGATGCTGACCTCGTTCGACGACGAAGAGGCTCTGCTCGACTCGATCATGGCCGGAGCCTCCGGCTACGTGCTCAAGCAGATCCAGGGATCGGACCTGGTCTCCGCCGTCCGCACGGTCGCCGCGGGTCAGTCCCTGCTCGACCCGAGCGCGACCACGAAGCTGATGGCCCGCCTGCGCAACGACCAGCAGAAGGAAGAGGAACCTGACGCGCTGCCCGGCCTGACCAGCCGGGAGCAGGAGATCCTCGCCCTGATCGGCGAAGGGCTGACCAACCGCCAGATCGGCCAGCGGCTCTACCTCGCGGAGAAGACCGTCAAGAACCACATCTCCCGGCTCCTGGCCAAGCTCGGCGTGGAGCGGCGCATCCAGGCCGCGGTCATCGCCACCCAGGTCCAGGAGCGGCTCAAGCACGACGGGGCCTGACAGTCCGTACGGCATCGAGGTCCGCTGGGCCGAACGTCCCTCACCTGGCCCCCGGACGGCCCAAGCCCGAACCGATCCCCTGCCAGCAGGCTGGCAGCGCCCACCAGAAGCGGATCGATCGGGAGGACGACGGACATGAGCGTGCGCGTAGGCATCAACGGCTTCGGCCGTATCGGACGCAACTACCTGCGCTGCGTGCTGGAGCGCGCGGGCGCCGGGGCGGGGACGCCCATCGAGGTGGTGGCCATCAACGACATCACCTCGCCGGCGACCCTGGCCCACCTCCTGGCGTACGACTCGACGTATGGCCGCCTCGGCCGCATCGTCGAGCACGACGACGACTCGATCACCGTGGACGGGCACCGCATCGCCGTGACCGCCGAGCGCGACCCGGCAGCACTGGCCTGGGGCGAGCTCGGTGTGGACGTCGTCATCGAGTCCACCGGTCGCTTCCGCACCCGCGAGGACGCCGGACAACACCTGAAGGCCGGCGCGCGCAAGGTGCTGCTGTCGGTGCCGGGCAAGGGAGTTGACGCCACGATCGTGATGGGCGTCAACGAGGGTACGTACGACCCGGAGTACGACCACGTGGTGTCCAACGCCTCGTGCACCACCAACTGCGTGGCGCCCATGGTGAAGGTCCTCGACGAGCACTTCGGCATCGTCAAGGGGCTGATGACCACGATCCACGGCTACACCAACGACCAGGTCGTCCTCGACGGCCCGCACAAGGACCTGCGCCGCGGCCGCAGTGCCGCCGTCAACATCATCCCCACCAGCACTGGCGCCGCCCGCGCCGTCGGGCTGGTCCTTCCGGAGCTGACCGGGACCCTGGACGGCATCGCCGTACGTGTGC
Source organism: Streptomyces sp. JLBG701 (assembly GCF_058544905.1). Classification (NCBI taxonomy): domain Bacteria; kingdom Bacillati; phylum Actinomycetota; class Actinomycetes; order Kitasatosporales; family Streptomycetaceae; genus Streptomyces; species Streptomyces sp. JLBG701. The sequence continues at coordinate 2,059,441 of NZ_CM178588.1, read as the reverse complement.
CGGTCGAGGACGGCTCCCTGACCGACCTGACCCTGGTGCTCGACCGGCCCGTGAGCGCGGACGAGGTCAATGCCGCGTTCCGGGAGGCCGCCGATGGTCCGCTGAAGGGCATCCTGCGGGTGTCCGACGCCCCGATCGTCTCCCGCGACGTGGTCGGCGACCCCGCCTCGTGCGTCTTCGACGCTCCGCTCACCCAGGCGCACGGAAACCTGGTGAAGGTGTTCGGCTGGTACGACAACGAGTGGGGCTACACCAACCGGCTGCTCGACCTCACCGAGTATGTCGCCGCCCGGCTCCCGCAGAACTGACAGACCGAGAACCGAAGTCGGCATGGGGCCGCCGGTCCGGACAACGAAGCCGGTCGGCGGCCCTGTGCCGTCGCGCAGTTCGATCTCCGGGGGGTGCTGTCGCCGTCCCTGGCGCCACGCACGGGCCGGTGCCGGAGGCCCGAGCGTCCCTGGCACAGGGGCCGTTCGGCCCCTGCACCCCTCCCCGGAACGCGGGTGAGGTTGGTGCGACCGGACTGGACGAAGGCACGTGGGAGGTGCCATGGACGTTGCCACCGCCACCTCGGCAACCGCGTTGCGCTCCGCGCACGAGAGGTTCATGACCTCGTCTGAACCGCCGGAGGGCGTACGGCGCCTGGTGGCCGACTCGTGGCGGCGCTGCGCGGCGGGCGGCGTACGACCCGACGGCAGCCGTCTGCCGCCGCTGCGCGGGACGGCCGAACAACTGGCGGCCTACCGGCGCACCCACCCGCTGGTCGCGGTGCTCCCCTTGTTCCGGGAGCTGTTGGGAGCCGGTGCCGCGGACGACGGGCACGTCTTCGCGGTCGGTGACACCGACGGCACCCTGCTGTGGGTCGAGGGCGACACCGGGGCTGTGGAGCGCGCCGAGCGGATGCACTTCGCCGAGGGTGCCGTGTGGTCCGAGGCGCAGGCCGGGACCAACGCACCTGGACTGGTACTGGAGTTGGGGCAGCCTGTCCAGATCGTGGCCGGCGAGCACTACAGCGCCGCAGCGCACGGCTGGTCGTGTGCCGCCGCCCCGGTACGCGACCCGGGCACCGGCCGGGTACTCGGTGTCGTCGACCTCTCCGGCGGCGGCACCATCGCCACGCCCCCCGCTCTGGCCGCGGTGCGGGGTGCCGCGCTGGCGGCCGAGGCGGAACTCGCCCGTACGCTGACCGCTCCTGCGGTTCTGCTCGGCCCCGACGGGCGCGTGGTGCGTACACAGGACGTGTCCTGCCCGGGACGGGACGGCGCCGTACGGCTGATGGCGCTGGGCCGGGACAGCGCCCTGTTGGAGTGTGCCGGGAGAGTTCACCGGCTGAGCCCGCGGCACAGCGAGATCGTGGTCGCGCTCGCCCTGGAGGGCCGTGGCGTGACCGGCGGCCGGCTCGCGGTGGACCTGTCGGAGCGGGAGCTGTGCCCTTCGACTCTGCGGGCCGAGCTGACCCGGCTGCGTACGGTGCTCGGGCCCGCCCTGCTCGGGTCACGGCCGTACGCATTGCTGAGCCCGGTGCGGACCGACTTCGCCGACGTGACCGCGCTGCTCGCCGAGGGACGGGTGGGGGAGGCGCTGGTCGGCTATACCGGTCCGCTGTTGCCGCGTTCCGAGGCGCCGGTCGTCGTGGAACAACGGCGGGCCCTGGAGCAGCAGTTGCGTGGTGCCGTCCTCGGCAGCCGCGACTCCCGGCTGCTGCGCCGCTGGGTGGACGAGGCCTGGGGAGTCGACGACGCTCCCGCGTGGCAGGCCCTCGCCCGCGCGCTCCCGGGCGGTTCGCCGCAGCGGGCCGCTGCGGCGAACCGGGCCCGCGCGCTGGACGCCGAATCGTCTCTCCTGCCCCGGCTGCCGCAGGTCGGACGGCATGCAGCGTTGTTGCAGCGTTCCGGTACCTAGCGTGCTGAGCATCGCCACAACCCTCGCGAAAGGTGAGGATCATGAGGTACGAGCCTCCGGGGAGGACGGGCAGTCCCGTCGACGTCGCGCCCCGGTACGAAAACTTCATCGGCGGCAAGTGGCAGGCACCCACCACGGGTGAGTACGCGCCCAACCTGTGCCCCGCCACCGCCAAGCCGATCTGCGAGGTCCCGAAGTCCGGACCTGAGGACATCGAACTCGCCCTGGACGCCGCACACTCCGCACAGGGAAGGTGGGGCGAGGCTTCCACCGCCCAGCGGGCCGCGGTGCTGAACAAGGTGGCCGACGCCATCGACGCGCACCGCGAGGAGCTCGCGGTCGCAGAGAGCTGGGAGAACGGCAAGCCGGTCCGTGAGACCCTCGCGGCCGACATCCCGCTCGCCGCCGACCACTTCCGCTACTTCGCGGCCGCGATCCGGGCCGAGGAGAGCTCGATCACCGAGATCGACAAGGAGACCGTCGCCTACCACTTCCACGAGCCGCTGGGCGTGGTCGGGCAGATCATTCCGTTCAACTTCCCGCTGCTGATGGCCGCGTGGAAGCTGGCCCCGGCCCTCGCGGCGGGCAACGCCACGGTGCTCAAGCCGGCGTCGCCGACCCCGTGGTCGATCCTGAAGCTGATGGAGGTCATCGGCGACATCGTGCCGGCGGGCGTCCTCAACGTCGTCAACGGGCCCGGCGCCGAGATCGGCAAGGCGCTGGCCACCAACAAGCGCATCGCCAAGGTCGCCTTCACCGGTGAGACCACCACCGGCCGGCTGATCATGCAGTACGCGGCGCAGAACATCATCCCGGTCACGCTGGAGCTGGGCGGCAAGTCGCCGAACATCTTCTTCAACGACGTGGCCGCGGCCGACGACGAGTTTCTGGACAAGGCCGTCGAGGGGCTCGTGCTGTACGCGTTCAACAAGGGCGAGGTCTGCACCGCTCCCTCGCGCGCACTCATCCAGGAGGACATCTACGAGGAGTTCATGGGCCGCTGCCTGGAGCGCATCCGCGCCATCAAGCAGGGCGACCCGCTGGACACCGCGACCATGATCGGCCCCCAGGTCTCCAAGCAGCAGATCGAGAAGATCGCCTCGTACGTCGACATCGGCGTCAAGGAGGGTGCGGAACTGCTGGTCGGCGGCCACCGGCCCACCATCGGCGGGGAGTTCAAGGACGGCTACTTCTACGAGCCGACCGTCCTCAAGGGCCACAACAAGATGCGGGTCTTCCAGGAGGAGATCTTCGGACCCGTCCTCGCGGTCACCACCTTCAAGGACGAGGCCGAGGCACTTCAGATCGCCAACGACACGCTGTACGGCCTCGGGGCCGGCGTGTGGAGCCGCGACACCAACCGCACCTTCCGGATGGGCCGCGCCATCAAGGCCGGCCGTGTCTGGACGAACTGCTACCACCAGTACCCCGCGGGTGCCGCGTTCGGTGGCTACAAGGTCTCCGGCATCGGCCGCGAGACACACAAGATGATGCTCGACCACTACAGCCAGACCAAGAACCTGCTGGTCAGCTACGGCACCAAGCCGCTCGGGCTGTTCTAGCCGAGCCGGCGACACCAGCGGATCCGAAGGGGTGCACCGACATGCCCGCGACGCTAGTGAACGGCAACGCCGGGCGCGTCACCGCCACCCGGGCGGCGCACAAGGCCATCCAGGCCCTGCGCGCCGCCCACGGCGGCCAGGTGATGTTCGTCCAGTCCGGCGGCTGCTGCGACGGCAGCGACCCGATGTGCTTCCCGGGCGGCGAACTCGCCCTCGGCGAGAGCGACATGCTGCTCGGCGTCCTGGACGGGTGCACCTTCCACATCGACGCCGACCTGTACGAGGCGCTCGGCCGTCCGCGCCTCGTCCTGGACGTCGAGGAGGGCACACCGGGCGGTTTCTCCCTCGCGGCCGGGGACGGGCTGCGTTTCGTCACACGGATCGAGGACCCGGCAGTGAGCCGGGTCCCGGCACAGAGCCGATTTCCAGCTCAGAGCCCAGTCGAGGAGCAGATCATGAAGGCAGCAGTCGTCACCGACCTCGGGAAGCCCCTGGAGATCCAGGACCTTCCCGTCCCCGAGCCCGGCCCCGGCCAGGTGCTCGTGAAGATGGAGGCCTCCGGCCTCTGCCACACCGACATCCACGCCGCCCACGGCGACTGGCCGGTCAAGCCGCAACCGCCGTTCACCCCCGGACACGAGGGCGTCGGCCCTGTACAGGCCGTCGGCGACGGCGTCTCCGCCGGCCTGGTCGGCAAGCGGGTCGCGATCCCGTGGCTCGGCTCGTCCTGCGGCACCTGCCGCTACTGCGTCTCCGGCTGGGAGACCCTGTGCGAGAGCCAGGTCAACTCCGGCTACTCCGTGGACGGTTGCTACGCCGAGTACGCCGTCGCCGACGCGGGGGCGGTCGTCCGGGTACCCGAGGGCGTGTCGTCCTTCGACGCGGCCCCGCTGACCTGCGCCGGCGTCACCACGTACAAGGCGATCAAGGTGGCGCGCGTGGTCCCGGCCGAGCGGGTCGCCGTCTTCGGCGTCGGCGGCCTGGGCCACCTGGCCGTGCAATACGCACGCCTCGTGGGCGGCTTCGTGACCGCCGTCGACCTCGAACCCGACAAGCTGGGCCTGGCTCATCGGCTCGGCGCCGACCAGATCGTCAACGCCCGTACGCACGACCCGGTCGAGGAGATCAAGAAGGCCGGCGGCGCGGACGTGGCCGTCGTGCTGGCCGCCTCGCCCAAGGCCTTCGAGCAGGCCTACCGGTCCCTCAACCGGGGTGGACGTCTGGTCATGGTCGGATTGCCCGCCGACAACGCGGCGATCAACGTGCCCATCTTCGAGACCGTGCTCAGCGGGATCTCCGTCATCGGCTCCATCGTAGGCACCCGCCAGGACCTTGCCGAGGTGTTCGCACTGCACGCGGCCGGACGCACCCAGGTCATCGCCGAACCACGGCGCCTGGACCAGGTCAACGAGTCCTTCGACGAGGTCCTCGGCGGACGGGCCGAAGCGCGGCTCGTCTTCGAGTTCTGAGAGTGCTGCGGCCCGGCCACCACCGGGTCACAGGGAGAGGCAGCAGATCATGGCAACCCTCATCATCGGTGCCGTACGGGAGCGGGCGCCCGGCGAACGCCGTGTCGCCCTCGTCCCCGAGGCCGTAACCCTCCTGCGCCGGGCGGGACTTGACGTCCTGATCGAGACCGGTGCCGGCTCCGGAGCTTGGTTCACCGACGCCGAGTACACCGACGTCGGCGCGACCGTCGTACCGCAGGAGGAGCTGTACGCCCGCGCAGACGCCGTGCTGTGCGTCGGCCCGCCGGACGCGGAGACGGCGCAGGCGCTGCGCGCCGGGCAGACCGTGATCGGCCTGCTCGAACCACTGCGGCACCCCGGCCTCGTCAAGGAGCTGACCGAGCGCGGCATCCGCACGGTGAGCCTCGATCTGCTGCCCCGCACCCTCAGCCGCGCCCAGTCCATGGACGCGCTGACGTCCCAGGCCAGTGTCGCCGGCTACAAGGCGGCACTGGTGGCGGCCGACTCGTACGACCGGTTCTTCCCGATGCTGACCACCGCGGCGGGCACCATGCGCCCGGCGCAGGTCCTGGTCCTCGGCGCCGGAGTGGCCGGGCTGCAGGCGATCGCCACCGCCCGCCGCCTCGGCGGCGTCGTCTCGGCGTACGACGTACGCCCCGCGTCCCGAGGGGAGGTGGAGTCGCTCGGCGCCCGGTTCCTCGACATCCAGAGCTCGCCGAACGGGGATCCGGGGGCCGGACAGGGCGGCTACGCACGGGAGTTGACCGAACAGGAACAGCGGGCCCAGCGGGAGGCGCTCGACACGCACATCGCCCGCTCCGACATCGTCATCACCACGGCCCAAGTACCGGGCCGCAAGCCGCCGTTGCTGGTGACCGCCGCCGCTGTCGAGCGGATGAAGCCCGGCTCGGTCGTCGTAGACCTGGCGGCGAGCGAACTCGGCGGCAACGTGGAGGGCACCGAGCCCGACAAGACCACCGTCCTGGACAACGGCGTCACCCTCATCGGCGCCGGGCGCCTGCCGTCCGCGATGGCGACCGCCGCGTCCACGGCGTACGCCCGCAACCTCGTCGCACTGCTGCGCCACCTGGTGCGCGACGGTGAACTGGTCCTCGACCCGGCCGACGAGATCACGGCCGCACTCATGGGAGGAGCGTCATCATGAACAACCTCGATCTCCTCACCGCGGTCACCGTCTTCGTGCTGAGCGTCCTGGTCGGCATCGAGGTCATCAGCAAGGTCCCGGCGACCCTGCACACCCCGCTGATGTCCGGCTCCAACTCCGTGCACGGCATCGTCGTCATCGGCGCGATGCTGATCGCGGCCGAGGCGCACAACTGGATCGGGTACGTCCTCGCCTTCGTAGCGATGGTGTTCGGCGCCATGAACGTCGTCGGCGGATACGTGGTCACGGACCGGATGCTGGAGATGTTCCGGGCCAAGCCGACCCCCGAGAAGTCCGTCACGGAATCGCAAGAGAAGGCGGGGGTGTGAACGCCATGAACACCGTCTCCAACGCCGTTCACTACATCTTCCTGGCCGCGGCCGCCTGCTTCGTGATGGGCCTGCACCTGATGAACCACCCACGCACGGCCCGCCGCGGCAACACCCTCTCCGCCGGGGCCATGGCCCTCGCGATCGCCGCTACCGTGTGGCTGGTCATGGACGAGAACGTGATCAGCCGGACCGGCTGGCTCGTGCTGATCTCGGGAGGCGTCCTCGGCGCGGCACTCGGCCTGTGGGCCGCCCGCGAAGTGCAGATGACCGCCATGCCCCAACTGGTCAGCCTCTTCAACGCCGTTGGTGGCGGTGCGGCCGCGCTCATCGCGGTGGGTGACCTGCTCCAGGCCGACCACCCGGCCGCCCTGGGTGCACGGGTCTCCCTGCCGGGCGCCCTGGACATCGTCATCGGCGCGGTCACCTTCTCCGGTTCGCTGATCGCGGCGGGCAAGCTGCAGGGCCTCGTGTCCGGCGCACCCGTGGTCTTCCCGGGCGCGCGGCTGCTCAACGTCCTGCTGCCGGCCTCCTTCGTCGCCGGCACGGTCTGGCTGGTGCTGGCCCCCGACAGCCAGGTCGCGCTGTACGGACTCGTCGTCGTGGCCCTGCTCTTCGGCGTGACGATGGTGCTGCCGATCGGCGGCGCCGACATGCCCGTGGTCATCGCCCTGCTGAACGCCTTCACGGGCTCGGCGGTCGCCATGGCCGGCTTCGTCCTCGACGAGACCGCACTCATCATCGCGGGCATGCTCGTCAGCGCCTCCGGCGGCATCCTCACCAAGCTCATGGCCGACGCCATGAACCGGTCCATCGCCAACATCGTCATCGGCGGCTTCGGCACCGGTGACAGCGCCCCTGCGGCGACCGCATCCGGTGCGCCGGCCCAGGTGCGCCCGGTCTCCGCCGACGACGTGGCGATCCAGCTGGCGTACGCGAGCAAGGTCATCTTCGTACCCGGGTACGGCCTCGCCGCCGCCCAGGCCCAGCACGAACTCGGCGCCCTGGCCAAGCTGTTGACGGACCACGGTGTCGACGTCAGCTACGCCGTCCATCCGGTCGCGGGCCGCATGCCAGGACACATGAACGTGCTCCTGGCGGAGGCCAACGTTCCCTACACACAGCTGAAGGAGATGGACGACGTCAACCCCGAGTTCCCGCAGGCCGACGTCGCCCTTGTCATCGGCGCCAACGACGTCACCAACCCGATCGCCCGCCGCTCCGGCAACGCGATCTCCGGCATGCCGATCCTCGACGTCGACAAGGCCAAGAGCATCGTCGTCATCAAGCGCTCGATGGGCCACGGCTACGCCGGGATCGACAACGAGCTCTACACCGACCCGAAGACCGGGATGTTCTTCACCGACGCGAAGAAGGGACTGGGGGAACTGAAGGCGGCGGTGGGGGAGTTCGTCGGCTGACGCACCAGTACTGGCCACACGACTACTTGAGCCCTCGCGGAAGGCGCGAGGGCTCAGGCGATGGCTGGTTCAGTCGGGTCCGGCTCGCGCAGAGGGCCCGCACGACATACCGCGCCGAACAACGTGTGGGTGCGACGGGGTCCCGGCCCATTCCGGCGGGCCGGGACCGGTGATTCACTCGTGCGGGACGACCGCGACCGGGCAGCGGACGTGGTGCATCACCGCGTGCGCGACCGGCCCGGTGTGCGGGCCGAGCCTGGCCGGGCGGATCCTGCGGCCGACGACCAGCAGGCCGGCATCCTGCGAGGCGTGCTGCAGTTGCTGCGCCGCACGCCCGTTCTCCACCAGCTCCCGCACCTCCACCGTGGGGTACTTCTCCCGCCACGGCTGGAGCACGGGGGCCAGCGCCCGCTCGGCGGCCTGCTGTGCGGCGGTGCCGGCCTTCGCGTCCACCGCACCGGGGGCGTACGGCAGACGCCACGTGTGCACGACCCGCAGGGGCGCGGACCGCAGCGCCGCGCACTCGAAGGCGAACGCGAGCACCACCTCGCACGGATGCGCGGTGTCCGCGCCGACCACGACGTCGCGGTACCGGGTGCGTGCCGAGGGGTGGCCCTCCGTGTCGGGTACGTGCTCGTCCTCGAGAGTCTGGTCGGCCCGTACGAGGACGACGGGCCGCGTCACACGGGCCACCGTCGCCGACGCCACCGAACCGGCCATGAACCCGCCGAAGCCGCTGAACGCACGGCTGCCCAGGACCAGCAGCTCGGCCTCGACGCCCTCCGCGACGAGGGCGTCGGCCGCGGGCCGGGCGAGCTGCTCGGCGCTGAGATACACCTGCGGATAGCGCTCGTTGAGCCGGTCCATGGCGCTGCGCAGGATCCGCCGCGCCCAGTAGCGCGGCGCTTCGAGCTCGGGCAGCGGTGACGCGTCGGGGGACAGGCCCTCCCACGCGTGCACCAGGCGCAGCGGCAGGCCGCGCCGCAGGGCCTCTCTGGCCGCCCAGTCGGCGGCGGCGAGGCTCTCGCGTGAACCGTCCAGGCCTACGACAACGGGACGAAGCACGGCCAACACCTCCCCGGATCGGGCCCGCACACCTTTGTGTGGACCGCACTCGAAGCGTCCCCGCGAGGGTGCCGGCGGGGCATGGGCCGCGTGGGCCCTGCGTCCGGGTCGAACGGCACTTTGTTCCTGCTCGAGTCGTGGTCGGCGCACGTGGTGGGGAGCCTCGGCCCCAGGTGGGTGTCGTCCGGCACATGCAACGAGGGCCCACCGGAACCCGGCACAGGGCCACTAGGCCCATTCCCGCGGCGGCTCGATGCCCGATGCTGAAGGTGTCGCGCGATCGGAGAACACAGGAGGACGCCATGTACGGCACTCCGCACATCGTGAGCGATGTGATGACCCGCACTGTCGTCGCCCTGGGCCGCGGGGCGACGTTCAAGGACATCGTGAAGACCATGCGGCAGTGGAAGGTCAGCGCCCTGCCCGTGCTGGAGGGTGGGCGCCTGGTCGTCGGGGTCGTCTCCGAGGCCGACCTGCTGCCCAAGGAAGAGTTCCGCGACGGCGACCCGGACCGGTACACCCAGCTGCGACGCCTGTCCGACCTGGTCAAGGCTGGCGGGGTGACCGCGGAGGAGCTGATGACCGCACCGGCGATCACCGTCCCGGCGTACGCGTCGCTCGCGCAGGCCGCGCGGATCATGGCGCGCAGCAGGGTGAAACGGCTGCCCGTGGTCGACGACGAAGGCGCGCTGCAGGGCATCGTCAGCCGGTCCGACCTGCTCAAGGTCTTCCTACGCGACGACGAGGACATCGCCGAGGAGATCCGCCGTGAGGTCGTCGCCCACCTGTTCCCCGAGCCGCTCGAACCGATCCGGGTGGAGGTGCGCGACGGAGTCGTGAAGCTCACTGGCAGGATCGGGGACACCAGCCTCGTGCCCGTCGCCGCACGGCTGGTACGGGCCGTCGAGGGCGTAGTGGACGTGGACTGCGCGCTCACGGGTCCGCCCCGCCGTCCGGACCTCGACCCGGATCTTCCGGACGACGGCACGACCTCACAGCTGTCGGGAGCCCGCGACATCGCGTGAAGCAGTTCCTCAACCGGCAGATGAGAGGTGGGCGTTCGGCCGCCAGGGCTGGTCGGGGCGAAGGGTGAGGAAGCCACCGCCTCGTAAAAGGACGGTGTCCTGATCCTCACGATCCCGGTGCCCGAGAGGAAGAGGGGCGCCACGACCATCCCCGTGCGGTACGACTGAACGCGGGTTCGCGAGGCAGTGCCGCACCACGTATGCGAGGCCGGGAGTGCGTTCCGGCTGCACACACGTTTGTCCGGTCCACAAGGGATGAGAGGCCTCAGAGGCCTCCCTGGCCTGCCCGGGCCCTTCGGCCCAGTGACGCGACTACCTGCTCCGCCGAGGCTGGAGATGTACGCGGTGCAGGGGGGGGAACCATGACCGTCTCCAGTAGGAGATCGTCCGGGACCGGGTTGCGCTGCTGACCTGGGATGTGGCCTGGCAGGCTGAGGACCGGCATGACAGAACGGGAAGGGCCCCTACCCACTTCTCGCGGATCCTGATTGCGCGGTGCACGGCTGTCAGCCGCTTCTCCGCGTCTACTCGGGTCCTTCCCGTCACTGCAAGCACACCACGTGGGCGCCGGACCCGCCAGGGCCGAACGGCCCGAAGCCAGGCCTAGGCCGGTAAGGAGATGGACGCCATGACGCAGCAAGTTCCTCGTCGAGAGCGACCACGCGCGCGTCCTCGTGGACTGCGGGCTATTCCAGGGCCTCGCCGGCGGTGCCGCCCCTCCGCACAGCACATGGTCCACGGCGGGACAGACGCGGTCGCGGTGTTGCGGGACCGCATCGACCGGCCCCTGGGTTGGTCTGCCGTCGTCCCGCGCTCCGGGGAGCACGTGCTCGTTCGGTGACGTATAACCCCGGGCCGACCCGCCCAGCGTGCCCCGTGGGTCCCCCGTGCAAGAGCCGTTCCATCCCTTTGCCCGGGCCGGTCGGCTCATGTGCCCTGACCCGTTTCGCCGCCTGCTGCTGAGCGCGGCATGACCGTGTCTGCAGACCTCGGAGGTGCTCCTCCAGGTTCGGAAGTCAGCCGGTCTTTCCGCCCCATCGGGTGTCGGCCCGTGCCCAGTCCGCGGCCCATTGCTCCATGCGGGTTGCGTGCCTGTGACGACGGTCAGCACAGTGCCTTCTATGTCGATCTGAGGGAGCTCCGCTGCGACGCAGCCATGCAGGCCGAGGCCATTCGGAGGCTCTTCGCGTTCAGCTTCGACGCACGGTTCCACCTCATCGGTGCCCCCGAGGAGATCCGGATGGGCGCCGCGGGCGATCCACGCTTCACTCTGCACGCCACCGTGGAGTCAGCCTGGGACCTGTGGGAGTAGCGGGCTGCCCCGCGATTGATTGGGGTGTGCTGGCCTGTGGGTTGGCTGGTGAGTGACTCTGAAGGTCGTCGTGCGGCCTTCAGGACGGCTGCTGGGCTACGTCCTGTATCAGCCGCACGATCGGCAGGCGGGGGAACGGCTGCGGGATCTGCTGGACGTGACCCACCGTGCCGCCAATCGCAACACCCGCCGTCGGCCGAGCACCGAGCTCGCCCACGTACGCACGACCACACGCTGAAACCACCCTTCAGCCAAACCCCTAGCCCAGCACGCCCCAGCTTTGGCATGCACATCCTGGGCGCAGGGCCAGGGCCCCATGCGCAAACCGTGCACCTCAGGGGGAGGACGCAGTTTCCCATCGCACAGGACTACAATTTGAAGAGTTCTTCAATTGGTTAGTTGCGTTGGGCGATAGATGGTCCAGGGTGTGGAGGTCGGGGTGGACGCAGTCGTCGAGGCGCTGCTGGCGCGGGTGCGGGCGGCTCGGGCCGGGGTGGCGGATGCCGTGGCGGCGGAGGACCCGTATGCCGTGGCGGTGGCGCAGGACGAGCTGGACGACGCGGTGAGGTTCGCCCGCAGGCACGGGCTCGACGTCGAGGTGGCGGGGGCCGACGAGGAGTGAGTGGCATGCCGGTTCCGCTGTACGAGGCGAAGGCGGAGTTCTTCCGCATGCTCGGGCACCCGGCGCGGATCAGGGTGCTGGAGCTGCTGCAGGACGGACCGAAACCGGTGCGCGACCTGCTGGCCGCCATCGAGATCGAGCCCTCCAGCCTGTCGCAGCAGCTGGCGGTGCTGCGCCGCTCCGGCATCGTCACCGCCACCCGCACCGGCTCCACTGTGGTGTACGAGCTGGCCGGCGGGGACGTGGCCGAACTACTGGCCGCCGCCCGCCGGATCCTGTCCGTGCTGCTGTCCGGCCGTCAGGAACTGCTGGACGAGCTGCGTGTCACGGAGTCGGCGCGGTGACGGGCGGGAACCCGTTCCGGCCGTGGCGCAGAGACCGCCGGCCCGCGGCAGCGATAGAGCATGTGCCATCCCCGGTGCCCCGCCACATCGTCTCCGTACCGGTGGGACCGGACGCGGTGCGGAAGGCCCGTGAGGCGGTGGCCGGACGCTTCGCCGAGGTCGGCGTCGCACCGGGTTCCGCATTCGCCGACGCGGTGCTGCTGGTGGTCAGCGAGCTGGTCGTGAACGTGCTTCGGCACGCGCCACAGTCCCCGGTCGCCGACGTGGGCATATCGGTCGGGGCGGGCCAGTTGGTCGTCAGCGTCGCCGATGCTGAGCCATGCCTGCCCGATCTCGAACCGGGCGCGATGGGGGCGGGACTTCACATGGTCGCTGAGCTGGCCGCCGAGTACGACGGCGACGTCAGCGCGGAACCGGCCGTGGACCGCGGCGGCAAGGTGGTCCTCGTCCGGTTCGGCATGCCGTCGTAGGCCGCAGGAGCGTGGAGATCGCGGGAAGCAGGGAGGCAACAGCGTGAGTGACGAAGCCGAGGCGGCCGAGCCTCCGGAGAGCAGGCGGCGCAAAGTGAATGACAGGGACAGCTTGATCGAGCGCGGTGTCGCGATCCGGGCCGGCATCTACATCTTCGGCACCCATCTGATCGCCGGGTTCGTGTGGCTGCTCTTCTATCTGGGTGACCACGCGAACAAGTAACCGGGACTCAGGGGGGCCCAGCTGACCACGGACATGGGTCTGACGCTGTGGATCGACCCAGCCAGTGGGCGGCCGGTCTTCTCCCGCATCCAGCCGCCCATGCCTCCGGCTCGGCGGATTTCCCTTGGCGTGCGGCTTGAAAGCTTCTTCAATTCGCTAGTTGTCGTGACCGGCATGGACGGGGCGAAAAGACTGCTGAGGGTGATCGCTGTTGTGGGGCACGCGGATCTCGCGCCCTGGACCCCTGGCATTGTTTGGAGGAGGAGCTGCGTGCCCGGCCGGCCCGGTGTGCCGAGGCGGGGCGGACGGGCCTGGTCCGGGTCGGGCAGGGGCTGCCGGTGGCGTTCGGGAGGGCCGCGAAGCAGGCGGGGCCGGCGCTGGTGGCCGAGAGGATTGGCAGTATTCGGGTCGGGGCCATTCGGTGGCTCGGAACCGGAGAAGTTCGAGGGGCGCCCCGCACCGGCGTCCCTCCAGGGGAGTAACACCTGTTAGAGATCGTTGCCGGCGTAGGAGAGATTGAAGCTCTTGTTGGTCAGCGGGAAGTCCGGGACGATCGTGTCGTTCAGGGCGACCGGCAGCGCGGGCCAGTTGAAGAAGGACGGGTCGACGGGCTTGACCCGGGCAAGCGTGCCGTCGGCTGCGAGTTCGACGCGGGTGGCGATGGTGCCGCGCCAGCCCTCGACGAGGCCGACACCACTGCGGGGACCCTCCCCAGGGGCGGTTGAGGGCCCGAGCACCGCGCCGGTGGCGACACGATCGCGCAGCTGACGGATCAGCGCGAGGGAGGCGTCGATCTCCTCGGCGCGGACCAGGAAGCGGGCCAGGACATCGCCGCTGGTGTGCACTGGGACGCGGCCCGGTTGTCCGTGCGGGGTGAACGGGTGCGCGATCCGGGCGTCCTGGGACAGGCCGCTGGCGCGGGCGACGTAGCCGAGGCAGCCGATGTCGCGGGCGGCCTCGGTGGGCAGGATCGCGGTGCCGGTGAAGCGGTCGTGGACGGTGGTGTGGCCGAGCGCCAGCCGTACGATCTCGCTGATGTCCTCGCCGATGGCGTCCAGTTGGGCGGGGCTGGGCAGGGTACGCAGCACACTGCCGCCGGGGACCACGCCGCCGCGCAGGAGCCGGTGTCCGGTCACCGTGTCGTTGAGGCGCAGGAGTTGTTCGCGGACGCGTTGCGCGTGGGCGTTGAGGATGCCGTGTCCGACATCGTTGCAGAGCATGCCGAGGTCGGCGACGTGGTTGTGGAGCCGTTCGAGTTCGAGGAGCAGCGCGCGGGCGCACTGGGCCTGTTCGGGGACGGTCGTGCCGGTGGCCTCCTCGACGGCCAGGCAGTACGCGAGGGCGTGACCCACGGCGGTGTCGCCGCTGATGCGTTCCGCAAGCGGAAGTCCGGCGGCGATACTGCGGCCCTGGAAGAGCTTCTCGATGCCCTTGTGCACGAACCAGAGGCGGGCCTTGAGTTTGAGGATTGTCTCGCCGACGACGGAGAAGCGGAAGTGGCCTGGTTCGATCAGTCCGGCGTGGACGGGGCCGACGGGGATCTCGTAGACGCCGTCGCCGGTGACTTCCAGGAAGGGGTAGGGGCCTTCCTGTTCGCCGAAGGCCGGCGGGTCCCCGGCGTCGGGGTGCATCGGGTACCAGCCGCGCGGCCAGTGGAAGTGGCGTACCAGGCGGCGCGGTTGCGGGTGGTCCAGGGGCACGATGCCGTGCAGGTCGTGCATCTCGCGCTCGAACCGGCCTGCGGGGAAGGAGAGATGGGCAAGGCTGGGCACCTCGGGCCGGGCGGGGTCGAGGCGTACCTGGAGCTCGATGCGGGTGTCGGGCGGCCCGGAGACGAAGAGGTAGACGACGCGTACGGCGTCCGCGTCGTGGTGGGCGGCGAGCAGGGCCAGGCGGTGTCCGTCGCGCAGCAGCCCCTCGGCCCGCTTGGGGAGGTCTGTGGCGGAGACGTCGTGCACGGTGCGCGCCATGGCGTCAGGGCCTTTCGAGGACGGCGGCGGCCTGGGAGAGCAGATCGCCCAGCGGGCCGGCGGTGATACCGAGGACGGCGCAGGCCGCCAGACCCAGCACGAGGGGCCACAGCGCGGACGGGTTTTCCGCGACGGCCGTGTCCCTGTCGGGAGCGGGCCCGAGCAGCATCCGCGCGGACCGGGTGGCGAGCGCGGCGAACGCGACCAGGACCAGCAGCAGGGCGGCGGCCAGGGTCCAGCCCAGTCCCGCCCCGGCGGCGAACCCGGCGCGGGCGATGGCCAGTTCGGAGGCGAAGAGGCTGAACGGCGGAAAGCCCAGCAGCGCCACGATCGCGAGCCCGAACAGCGCGCCCAGCCACGGCGATTGGGCGAGCAGTCCGCGCACCCGCCCGATCTTGGACGTACCCCGCAGCTGGAGGATCTGGCCGGAGGCGCAGAACGCGGTGGCCTTGGCGAGCCCGTGCCCGGCGATGTGCAGCAGCGCGGCGGCCAGGGCGAGCGGGCTGCCGATCGCCGCCGCCAGGGCGATCAGGCTCATGTGCTCCATGCTGGAGTAGGCCAGCATCCGCTTGTAGTCGCGCTGGGCCAGCAGCAGCCCGGCCGCGAGGGCGAGGGTGAGCAGCGCGATGCCGGCCAGCAGGACCCGGGTGAAGTCGATGCCGAGGGCGGCGTCCGCGATGACGCGGTAGCGCAGGATCGCTGCGAAGGCGACGGACAGCAGCACCCCGGACATCAGCGCCGAGACCGGGGCGGGGGCCTGGCTGTGGGCGTCGGGCAGCCAGGCGTGCAGCGGGATCAGGCCCGCTTTGGCGCCGTAGCCGAGGATGATGAGCGTGATGCCGAGCCGGGTGACCGCCGGGTCGAGGCGATCGGCGCGGGCGAGCAGGGTCGGCCAGTCCAGGGCCCATGCCTCGGCGATGCCGGCCTGCCGGGCGGCGTAGTAGATCAGCACGGTGCCGAGGAAGGCCAACGCGATTCCGGCCGAGCAGATCACCACGTACTTCCAGGCCGCTTCCACGGATGTACGGGTGCGACGGTGGCCCACCAGGAACGCCGTGACGATGGTCGTCGCCTCGATCGCCACCCACAGCACACCGAGGTTCGCGGTCACCACGGCCAGGCACATCGCGGCGAGGAAGCCGTGTACGAGGGCGTGGTAGCGCCACACGGTCCCCTCCGTCGACCGCCCGGCGACCCGCTCGCCTCCCAGATACGCGGGGGCTGCGGCGCAGGCGATCAGCGCGACGGCACCGACTACCAGCAGCATCCACACGGTCAGCGCGTCCGCGCGCAGCAGGCCGGAGTAGGCGGCCACGTGCCCGTCGTCGAGCACCGGTCCCGCGAGCCCGGCGCCGCAGGCCAGGATCACAGCGGGGGAGGCGATCCCGGCCCAGTCGCCCGGGTGCCGTTCCGGCGACGGAGAGGCAGCTCCCGTCGCTTCCTCTGTCCTACCGGCGGGCGCTGGACCGGTCCCCACTGTCACCGGCTCAGACTGGCGCTCGACGATGGGCAGGGCGGCGGACGGCCGACTCGCGCGCAGACCGGCGAGGGCGTACGCGGCCGCCACGGTCAGGGGTGCGGCGGCGGGCGCCGTGACGAGCAGGGCGGTGAGGGAGGCGGTCATCAGTCGTGCAGCTCCCGCAGGTCGTCGATGTCGGTGGTGCCGAACGCCTCCCGTACCCGCACGGTGAGCAGTTGCAGGACCAGGACGGCCAGCAGTACGTCGAAGGAGACGCCGAGTTCGACGATCAGCGGCACTCCGGAGGCGGCCAGGAAGGCGGTCGCGGTGATGCCGTTGTCGAGCAGCAGGAAGCCGACGACCTGGGCGAGCGCGCGGCGCCGGGTCACCAGCACGAAGAAGCCGATCAGGACCACGGCCAGGCCGACCGGCAGGGCACGAGTGGCGGGCGTCGGGTCGAGTTCGATGAGGGGGCGGGCGACGGCGTAGGCGAGCAGCGTGAGGGCGGCGGCGGTCAGCAGGGACGCGGCCACGTTGACCAGCGGCTGCGTCTCTCGTGCCTCGATGTGCCCGCCGTCCCCCTCGGCGACGAGCGCGGCCAGGGCGCGGCGGATCAGATACGGCAGCAACCCGGCCCGCAGCGCCCCGATGCCCGCCGCGACCACGATCAGGTCCCAGCGGTCCTCGTGCAGCCCGAGGAGCAGGGCGATGGCGGCGAGCGTGATTCCCTGCAGGGCGAACAGCCGTACGATCGCGGCGAGTTCGCGCCGCCACAGCACCGCCACGGCGGCCAGCAGGAACGCCCCGCAGGCCAGATCGAGCAGCTGGGTGAACAGGCTGTCGCTCATGGAAGCTCACTCACCTCCCAGGAAGTACGAGGCGGTCACCGCGAGCAGTGCCAACAAGAAGGAACCGGCGAGGAGTTCGGGCACCCGGAACAGCCGCAGCTTGGCCCAGAACACCTCGGCCGCCGCCAATGCCATGCCCAGCACCGCCACCTTGACCACCACCAGCAGCAGGGCCAGCGACACGGCGGTGAGCGAGGCGCTGGTGGCGATCCCCCATGGGGCGAACAGCGAGGCCAGTAGCCCCAGCAGCACGGTGAGCCTCAGCTGTGCGCCGAGCTCGACGAGTGCCAGATCCGGTCCGGCGTATTCCAGGACCATGGCTTCGTGGACCATGGTCAGCTCCAGGTGGGTGGAGGGGTTGTCCACGGGCAGCCGGCCGCTCTCGGCCAGTACCGCGACCGCGAGCGCGGCGATCGCCAACAGCCCGGCCGGGGAGGTCAGCCGGGCGGGCTGGTCCGCCGCCCCGGCGACGATGACGGGCAGGTTGGTGGACCCGGCCGGTATCGACAGCGCGAACACCGCCATCAGGATGGTCGGTTCGACCAGGGCGGCGATGGTCATCTCCCGGGAGGCGCCCATGCCGCCGAACGCGGTGCCGGTGTCCAGGCCCGCGAGCGCCAGCGCCAGCGTGCCGAGGGCGAGGAGCGCCACCACCAGGATCAGGTCCGCCCGGCTCCGCACGGGGGTGTCGGTGGAGATCAGCGGTACCAGGACGGCCAGCACCAGCGAGGTGGCGACCAGCAGCGGCGGCGCCCACCGGAACGCGGGACCGGTACCGACGGGGGTGATCGGCTCCTTGCGCAGCAGCTTGCGCATGTCCCGCCAGGGCTGGAGCACCCCGGCGCCGGCCCGGCCCTCCAGGCGGGCCCGGGTCTGCCGCATCAGCCCGGTCAGCAGGGGCGCTCCGGCCACCACCGCGCCCACCTGGAGGGCGATCGCCGTGTATCCGACCGTGTTCACCAGCCCACCACCAACACGACCAGCAGAGCGACCAGTCCGAAGAAGCCGTAGCCGAGATAGGCGTGCACACTGCCGCCCGCGAGCCTGCGCGCCGACTGCCCGGCGGCCGCGAGGAGCGCGAGCACCGGCCGGTACAGGCGGTGTTCGATGCGGTCGGGCACCCGGTTGCGGAAGCGCACCCGCTCCACGAGATACGCCGACTCGCGCACCGGCGTGACGTCCACGTCCTGCTCGGGGGCGAGCACGTCGTCGAAGACTCGCTGGAGAGGCTCGGCGAACGAGGTGGCCGTGTAGGCCATCCGCGGGGTCGGAGCCCCGCCGCCGCAGTCCCACAACCTGGCCTGCGTACGCCGCTGTCGGCGCCGTGCCGCCCAATGGGCCGTCGCCATGACCGCGCCCAGCGCGACCAAGAGGGCCGCGATGATCCATAGCGGGGAGAGCGTGGCGGACACCTCGTCCAGGCGCACCCGCAGCCCGCCGCCGGACACGGGCCGGGTCCCGGCCAACCCGACTGCCGCCACCGCCCGCTCCAGCCCCTCGCCCAGCAGGCCCGGCACCAGGGCCAGGGCCGCGCACAGGGCCGCGAGCAGTCCCATCCCCACCCGCATGAGCAGCGGTGACTCCTTGGCTGCGACGGCTCCTTCGCCGCGCGGCCGGGCGAAGAAGCCCACGCCGAGCGCCTTGACGAACACCGCCGCCGCCAGGCCCGCCGACAGGGCAATCACTGCCACCGCGAGGGGCAGCACGATCGCGGTGGTCACGCCGGGCACGGCCAGCCCGTGGATCATCGACTGCAGCAGCAGCCACTCACTGATGAACCCGTTGCCCGGCGGCAGCGCCACCGCCCCCAGCGCACCGACCGCGAACAGCCCGGCTGTGAACGGCATCCGGGCGCGCAGCCCGCCCAGGAGGTCCAGGTTCCGCTCGCCGGTGGCGCGTAGCACCGAGCCCGCGCCCGTGAACAGCAGGGCCTTGAACGCGGCGTGGTTGACGAGGTGCAACAGTCCGGCGGCCAGCGCGAGGCCGGCCAGCGCAGTGTTCCCGGTGTGGGCGAACAGCCCGGCCGCGCCGACGCCGAGGACGACGAGCCCCATGTTCTCGCTGGTCGAGTAGGCCAGCAGCCGCTTGAGGTCGGAGGCCATCGCGGCCTGGAGGATCCCGTACACCGCTGAGAGCCCGCCCATGGCCATCACGAGCAGCCACCACCAGGCCGGTCCCCCGCCCAACAGGTCGAAGCCGACCCGTACAAGACCGTAGATCCCGAGGTTGACCATGGCCGCGCTCATCAGCGCCGACACCGCGCTGGGCGCTTCGGGATGCGCCCGCGGCAGCCAGGCGTGCAGCGGCACCAGCCCCGCCTTGGAGGTGAATGCCACCGCAGTCAGCACGAACACGAGCCCGCGTACGGTCGGCGAGATCCCCGCGGTGCCGGCACGCAGGGCGGCGAAGGTCTCTCCGCCGGCCTGAGCGGTGTACACCATGAGGCCCACCAGGAGCAGGACAAGCCCCAGGTGGGTCATCACCGCGTACCAGACGGCCGCCTCCCGTACGGCGGGCCGGGCGCGGTGCTCGGACAGGACCAGGAGCAGCGAGGTGAGCGCCATCAGCTCCCACAGCAGCAGGAACGTCGAAACCGAGGCCGCCGTCGGTACCAGCAGCAGGGTCAGGGCGAACAGCGGCAGTGCCGCCTGCGCGCCTCGCGAGCCGAGGCCATGCGACCCGTGCGATCCGTGCCCGGCCACATAGCCGATGCCGTAGACCGCCACCGCCGCCACCACGGCCCCTGCCACCGCCATGAACAGTCCGGACAGGGCGTCCACCCCGAAGTGCGTCCCGGCCAGCGGGAGCAGCCCGGATACTGCGGCCGACCAGCCGTTTCCGCCCAGTGCAGCCATACCCGCTGTGCCACCAGCCACCCCCACACCCGCCGTCAACACACCCACCACCCAGCCGCGCACCCGCTGCGGCAGGACCAGCCCGGCCGCCCCACCCGCCCCACCCAGTCCGGTGGCCGTCGCGAGGGCGGCCGGAATCAGGCTCACCGCCCGGTCACCCTCCGCAGCGCCGCGATGATGTCGTCCGGCCGCGGCGGACACCCGGGCACCGCAAGATCCACCGGTACGACGTCGGAGACGGCGCCCTCGACGCCGTAACCGCCCGCGAACTCCCCGCAGTTGATCGCGCAGTCGCCGACCGCCACGACCAGCCGCGGCTCGGGCATCGCGGCGACGGTGCGGCGCAGAGGCTCGGCCATGTTCCGGGTCACCGGCCCGGTCACCAGGGCCATGTCCGCGTGACGGGGCGAGGCCACCAGCCGGGCGCCGTACCGCTCGGCGTCGTAGACCGGATTGAAGGCTGCGGCGATCTCGATCTCGCAGCCGTTGCAGGAACCGGCGTCCACGCACCGCACCTGGACCGAGCCGCCGAACTCCCGCGCCTGCGGTAGGACGTCGGCCTCCGGGCGTGGTGGAGCGGGCTCGGCCACCCGCCCGGTGTCCCGGATCTTGCGCAGCAGACTCATGACCGCCCCTCTCCCGTCGCTGGTGAGGACTTGCATCCGCAGGTGGCTAACGGGCTCACCCGAGGCCAGAGTTACGCCATTTTTCCTACGCTTTGCCAAGCTTGCGCCGTCTTGTCAGTGTTCGACGGGCTGAGACCCGCGGGTGAAGGTGGCCGCCTCCCGCACCACGGAGCGCTGTCAACTCCCGGGAGACGGTCGCCGCATGAGGGCCGTCGCTAGGACGGCGGTTTCGCCTCCGCCTGGGCGGCCTGCAGATCGGCGAGCAGCTCGGCCTGCCCGGCCAGCACCCCGGAGAGGATGCTCCGCGCGACCCGCAGGAGCTCGGTGATGTGCGGGCTGGTCAGCGAGTAGTACACGTTCGAGCCCTCCTTGCGGGTTACCACCAGGTTCGCCCTGCGCAGCACCGCGAGCTGCTGTGACAGGTGGGCCGCCTCGATCCCCACCTCGGGCAGCATCTCCGCCACCGCGTGCTCGCGCTCGCTCAGCAGTTCAAGGACCCGGATGCGGGCCGGGTGGCCGAGGGTCTTGAAGAACTCGGCCTTCAGTTGGTACAGCGGCGTACTCATCGTGCCGTCGCCTCCCCGGTACAGCAGCCCAGCCGCACCGGCCGGCCCTCGGCCCATCGCATCCACCTACTCGTCAACAACATGGGCCCGATCCTCCCGTGCGACGAGGCCCCGCCGAATCCGCGCACGAGAACCGAGCCACCCCAAACCAGCGGTAGCCGTGAGAACCTAAACAATTGCTAAGATTAGCAAGTCTATACGTGCCATGAGGAGGCTTGCGTGAGAATCATTCCGCTGCGCGGCGCGGGCGTCGTCTGGTTCAAGTGCCCCGCCTGCCGCCTCAAGTGCCGGCCCACCGCCGTCGGCCCGGAGGGTCAGTGCCCGCGCTGTGGACACAGCAGACTGGGCCGGCCAGTCCGGTAGCGGGATCCGTTTCGAGTGGGGGTCTGCCGGTGCGGGCTGCCTCGCCGCGACGGCCGCCTGCCTGGTCGACGTCGACGTACTGTCCTTCACCACGGCGGTGAGTGTCGCCGTCCAGCGGGGCATCCGGATTCTTCCGTTCCGGCTACCGGACGGCCCTGCCTGCGTGGCCGAGCGGGCCCCGGCGGAGGGGGCGGGCGGGTCAGCCCTTCCTGACCACGCTCGACTTGAGCTGCATCGCCCCGAAACCGTCGATCTTGCAGTCGATGTCGTGGCCGTCGACGCCGTCGACCAGCCGGATGTTGCGGACCTTGGTCCCGGCCTTGATCCCCGAAGGGCTCCCCTTCACCTTGAGCGCCTTCACCACGACCACGGAACCGCCGGCAGGAGGGTGGCCGCGCAAGACGGGGCCCTCGTCGATCACAAGGGCGTCCGCGCCGCTGAGCGCAGTGGCGCCGGTGCTGCGGTAGCCGGGCTGAGCCTGCTCCAGCTCGGCTCGACGATCTCGCGGGTTGAGCTGTGGGTGGTCGCGTAGCCCACCAGGTGCAGGCACTCCGCCGCTATGCGGCACCGCTCTTGGCGAGAGGTGACGTTTCCACGGCCCTGAGCGGCGACGCTGGCCGTTCTGGGGCGGGCACCGCGACCACGGGGACCGTCGCGTGCCGCAGACACTCACGTCCCACCGTCCCGATCGCGGGCAGCTCAAACTGTCCATGAGCCCTGCGTCCCAGGGCGAGCAACAGTGCGCCGGGCGCGTGATCGAGCAGTGCCCGCGCGGGCGGCCCCTCCACGAGAACGGCACGCACGGCGCCGCCGATCTGTGGGCCGAAGACCTCTCGCACAGTCGAGGCGAGCAGTTCGGCCGCCTGTTCGCGCTGCTGCGCGGCCGTGGGACGGGCCGATGCCGGAGCATACGGCGCGAATCCGGATGTGGTCGGTTCCCAGGCGTGTACGACCACGACCTCCGCCCGCAGGGGGAGGGTCTGCTCCCTGGCCCAGCGCAGTGCGGCTTTGGACGCCTCCGATCCGTCGACGCCCACCACGATGCGTTTGCCGTCCGTGAGTTGGGTCATATGCAGCCTCCCTGGCCGGCCTCTCGAGTCACGATGCCCGATCCGGTCGGGCGGGGCATGGGCCGAGCGGTTCCCCACGCGTGCCCAACGGTCCCTTGCCGACGGCCGTGACGAACCTGGCGCGGGCTCATCTTCGGTGTCCGGGCGAGGCGCTGAGCGGCCCAGGGGCTGAGCCGGGCCGAGTGGCACTCAACGCGGCGCGAGGCCCGACAGGGGCCGAATGGCCCAAGCCGTGACCGAACCGCCCCTCCCGTCGCCCGGCCATGGATGCGACGGTGAGCTGGAGCCCTGTGCTGCTGCACGTCTGCGCAGCCCGACGAAATGCGGTGAGGGATATGGAGCTACCCCTGGTCGTGGGTGTCGACGGATCGGATTCGAGTCTCGTCGCAGTCGACTGGGCGGTCGACGAGGCGGCCCGGCGTGGTCTGCCGTTGCGACTGGTGTACGCCTCCCTGTGGGAACGCTACGAAGGTGCCGCGCCGTCCGACGGCGCCGAACGCCCGTCCGAGCAGGTGCTGGCGGACGACATCGTCGGTTCCGCGGCGGAGCGTGCCCGACGGCGCAATGCCGAGGTGAAAGTCTCCGGGGAGGTGGTCCCCGAGGAAGCGGCGTCCGCTCTCCTGCGCGAGGGCCACAATGCCTCCGCCCTGGTGACGGGATCCCGCGGCCGCGGCGAGCTGACGGGCCTGCTCCTGGGCTCGGTCTCCCTGGCCGTGGCGGCCCGCGCCCACTGCCCGGTGATCGTGGTCCGCGGCGACAAGGCCGGCCTGGCGGGTACCCATGAGCGGATCCTGCTCGGCGCGGGCGAGTCCGCGACCGGCGGTGAGGCGGTGCGGTTCGCCTTCCGCGAGACCGCGGCCCGCGGCTGCACACTCGATGTCGTACGTGCCTGGCGCTGCCCCGTGCACGAGACCGCCGACCACCCCCTGCTCGCCGGGGAGCCGGCGCACCACCACGAGGAGCAGGCGTCCGCCGCACTCGATGCCCTGCTCCACGACCCGATGGCCGACCACCCCGGGGTACGGGTCCGCCGTCACACCGTGGAGGGGCCGACCCGCAAAGTGCTGCTGACCCGGTCGGCGGCTGCCGACCTCCTGGTCATCGGAGCGCAGCGCCGGCACGGCCAGTTCGGCCTCCAACTCGGCCGGGTGGCGCACACGCTGCTGCACCACGCCAAGTGCCCGGTGGCGATCGTGCCGCAGCGGGTGTGACCGTGCACCGCCCACTCACCCCTGTGACGTCCCGCGAAGCGCTGGCACCGGTGCTGCGGGACGTGCGCGCCGTCGTGTTCGACACCGACGGAGTGATCACCGACTCGGCCCGGGTGCACGCCGCGGCGTGGAAGACGGCGTTTGACGCCTTCCTGCGCGCCCACCAGTCCGAAGACCCCGAACGGTGGCGACCGTTCGACGTGCGGGACGACTACCTGCGGTACGTGGATGGCAAGTCTCGCCTCGATGGCGCCGCCGCCTTCCTTGCCGCGCGCGGTATCGAGACCTTGCCCGAGACGGTGCGCTCCGTCGCGGCGGACAAGGAGCGGCTGTTCGTGCAGCGGCTGCGTGAGCACGGCGTCGACGCGTATCCGGGGACGCTACGGCTGGTGCGCGCCCTGCGCCGGGCGGAGGTGCCCCGCGCGGCGGCGTCCGCGTCCCGGCACGCCGGTGAACTGCTGGCCCGCGCCGGGGTGCTCGACCTGTTCGACGTCCTCGTGCACGGCGGCGAGGCGGCCCGGCTGGGCCTGGCGGGCAAGCCGGAGCCCGACCTGTTCCTGGAGGCGGTCCGCCGGCTCGGCGTCCCCGCCGACCGCGCCGCCGTCGTGGAGGACGCCCTGGCGGGTGTGGAGGCGGGCCGGCGCGGCGGATTCGCCCTGGTGGTCGGCGTGGACCGCACTGCGGAGGAGGACACCGGGGCGCGATTGCTGCGGCACGGCGCCGACATCGTCGTACACGACCTCGGAGAACTGGTCGCGGGAGGAGCGAAGTGACGGGCTGGAGCTGGGAGTACGAGGGTTACGAGCCCGCCGACGAGCGCCTGCGGGAGTCGCTGTGCACGTTGGGCAACGGCTACTTCGCCACGCGGGGGGCGCTGCCGGAATGCGCCGCGGACGAGGTGCACTACCCGGGCACCTATGTGGCCGGCTGCTACAACCGGCTCACCTCCGAGGTCGCGGGCCGCCAGGTCGAGAACGAGGACATGGTCAACGTCCCCAACTGGCTGCCCTTGCGCTACCGCCTCCCCGACGGGCCGTGGCTCACCCCCGACACCGCGACCGTGCTCGAGCACCGCGAGATCCTGCACCTGTCCGCAGGACTGCTGGAGCGTCGCACGCGCTACGACCTCGGCCAGGAGCGGGTGCTGACGGTGCGCCAACAGCGGCTCGTGCACATGGCGGATCCCCATATAGCCGCGCTCCGCACCGAGTTCACCGCCGAGGGCTTCTCGAGCGCACTCGATGTCGAGGCGGCCCTCGACGGCGGCGTCGCCAACTCCGGCGTGCCGCGCTACCGGGACCTGGACGGCCGCCACCTGACCCACGTGTACACCGACACCGCCGCCCCGGACACGGTGTGGCTGCGTTGCCGCACCCGGACCTCGGACATTCGCATCGGCATGGCGGCCCGCGTCACCGCCGAGGTGCCCGTCACCAGCAGCCACGAAATCCCTTGCGCCGTCCAGCGGTTGACTCTCGACCTGGCCCCGGGCCGTACCGCCACCGTGGACAAGATCGTCGCCCTGCACACCTCACGCGACCCGGCCATCAGCGACCCGGTGTACGCCGCCATCGACCGGGTGGGTCAGGCGCCCGGCTTCGACGAACTGGTCGAGTCGCACCTCACGGCCTGGGACCAGCTGTGGCGCCGGGCCGACCTGGACGTGGCGGGGGAGGCCGGCCGTATCCTGCGGCTGCACCTCTTCCACGTCCTGCAGACCCTCTCCCCGCACACCGCCGACCTCGACGTCGGGGTACCCGCCCGGGGACTGCACGGCGAGGCCTACCGCGGACACGTCTTCTGGGACGAACTGTTCGTCCTGCCCTACCTCAACCTGCACTTCCCGGAGGTCTCCCGGGCTCTGCTCCGCTACCGTCACCGGCGCCTCGAACAGGCCTGTTCTGCCGCCCGGGAGAAGGGTCGCAGGGGTGCGCAGTACCCCTGGCAGAGCGGCAGCGACGGACGCGAGGAGACCCAGCAGCTCCACCTCAACCCGCGCTCAGGGCGCTGGCTCCCGGACCACTCCCGGCTCCAGCACCACGTCGGATCGGCGATCGCCTACAACGTGTGGCAGTACTGCGAGGCGAGCGGCGACACCGAGTTCCTGCACACCAAGGGGGCCGAGATGTTGCTGCAGATCGCCCGTTTCTGGGCGGACTCGGCCGTCTACGACGAGGCCCTCGGACGCCATCGCATCAAGGGTGTGGTCGGCCCCGACGAGTACCACGAGGCGTACCCCGGCGCGCGGGAACCCGGCCTCGACGACAACGCGTACACCAACGTCACCGCCGCCTGGGTGCTCGCCCGCACCCTGGATCTGCTGGAGACCCTGCCCGAGCCCCGCCGCCGCGAACTCGTCGAGCGCACGGGCCTGGACGGGGGCGAGCTCGAACTGTGGGAGGACGTCTCCCGCACCCTCCACGTGCCCTTCCACGACGACGTCATCAGCCAGTTCGAGGGCTACGGCGAGCTCGCCGAACTCGACTGGGACGGCTACCGGCAGCGGTACGGCGACATCAGGCGCCTCGACCGGATCCTGGAGGCGGAGGGCGACAGCGTCAACCGCTACCAGGCATCCAAACAGGCCGACGTCCTGATGCTCGGCTACCTCTTCTCGCCGGCCGAACTCCAAGGCCTGTTCGGCCGGTTGGGCGTACCTCTCGACGAGGTCACCTGGCGCCGTACCGTCGACTACTACCTGCACCGCACCAGCCACGGCTCCACCCTCAGCGGCCTGGTCCACGGCTGGGTGCTGGCCCGGGCCCGGCGCGCGGAGGCCTGGAAGTTCTGCCAGGAGGCCCTGCAGGGCGACATCGCCGACCTGCAGGGCGGCACCACCGGCGAGGGTATCCACCTGGGCGCGATGGCGGGCACCCTCGACCTCGTCCAGCGCGGGCTGACCGGCCTGGAGACAAGGGGCGGGGCGCTGTGGCTCGACCCCGTGCCACTGCCAGAGCTTTCCTCGTACGGCTTCGCCCTGCGCTACCAGGGCCACTGGGGCGTACGGCTGCGGCTGGAGCGCGAGCTGCTGCAGATCGAGGTGCCGTCGTCCGAGGGCTCGCCCATCGACGTACGGCTGCCGGACCGCGCGGTGTGCCTCCAGCCGGGGGAGACGGGGCGACTGGTGCTCCCGGAGTGACGGTCACGCTCGCTCGCCCGGATTGCGGACACACCATTTCGAGCGTGGTTCGGTCAACTCCGGCCCAGCATGGGCCGGATGGTCCCGGGCCAAGACCTGACGGCCCATACCCCCTGGTCGTGCGCGGCGTGAGGCTGGCCGTGCCGAGCAGTTCAAGCGTTGGAGGTATGCGTCATGCTTGCGCCCGTGATCGCCGGAGTGGACGGATCCGCCGAGAGCCTCGCCGCCGCCGAGTGGGCGGCCCGTGAAGCCGAGCGCCGCGACCGGTCGCTGCAGCTGGTGTACGTCAGGAACTGGAGCCCGCGTTCCGAGGAGGGGGAGTGCGCGGGCGCGGTTCACCGCTATATGGCGGGGCGGGTGCTGCGCCAGGCGGAGGAGCGCGTCCGCGAGGCGTGCCCGGACGTGCGCGTGCACGACGAGCAGATGGAGGGGCCGGCGACGCAGGCGCTGCTGCGTGCGGCGGAGCGGGCCGACGTGCTGGTCCTGGGCTCGCGAGGGCTGAGCGGCTTCACCGGATTCCTGGTGGGGTCGGTCGCCTTGGGGGTGGTGGCGCGGGCCACGCGGCCGGTCGTCCTCGTGCGGGCCACGGAGGAGGCCTCGGACGAACACCTGCCCGCGGACGACGGGAGCCCATCCACACGGACCGGGTACCGGGACGTCGTCCTGGGCATCGACCTGGGCGACTCCTGCGACGAGGTGCTGGAGTTCGCCTTCGAGGCCGCACGCCTGCGCGGCGCACGTCTGCGGGTCGCGCATGTCTGGCGCTCGCCGTCGCCCGTGAGCCTCGGGCCCGGAGACATCGGTCTGGTGGGTGACACGCAACGACAGGAGGAGTGGCGGGGATTCCTGTCCGCCATGCTTCAGGTGTGGCGGGACAAGTACCCCGAGATCGACGTCGTCGAGTCCGTGACGGAGGGCAATGCCGCGACCGCGCTGGTCCGGGCCGCCTCCGGAGCGAGTCTGCTCGTCGTCGGCCACCGCACGACCGAGCGGCCGCTGGGCCCGCGCATCGGCCCCGTCACCCACGCTGCCATCCACCACGTCGGCTGCCCCGTGGCCGTCGTACCCCACGAGTGAGCCGTACTCCACGAGCGACCGGAAGTGCCCGCGGCGCGTAGGCCGGTTCACGGTGCGAGGGAGAAGTAGTTCTCCTCCTCCTGCGTGAAGTGCAGACGCAGGACGGTGTGCAGCCCGTAGAGACAGGCACGCAGGTCGTCGAGCTGCTCCGGCGCCGGTCCGTCGTTGCCGGCGAGCGTGAGGTGGACGGCGATGCGCCGGGCGAGCCGTTCGATCTCGGCGTGGGCGCGGCTCATGGTGGCGGTGGCCTCGGGTCCGCCGAGTGTGGGGGCCAGCGCGGGGTAGAGCTGGTGCTCCTCGGCGTACTCGTGCGGCAGGAGCTGTTCGGTGACCAGGCGATGTGCCTCGCGGACTACCGCGAGGGACTCCGGTCCGGGGTTTTCCGAGAGGCGGTCGGCGGCGGCGCGCACGGACTCCAAGACGTCCTGCAGGTCGTCGTGTTCGGCCGCGAAGCGATGGATGAGGGCTTCCGTGGCGGGCTGCAGCACCGGCTGCGCCGCCCGGTCGTCGCGCAGCGCGCGCAGGGCGTTGAGGATGACCGCCGCGTCGATTGCCTCCTGGAGCAGGGCGCCGGCGGCCGGCGGGAGCAGACCGAAGGCGGCCGCGGCCATCGCGGCGAGCGACATCAGCATGCCGCCGAGCGCGCTCTGTACGGCGATGCGCCGCGAGCGTACGGCGATGGCGACGGCGTCGGCCAGGCGGTCCACCCGGTCGGTGGTCAGGACGATGTCGGCGGCCTCGGAGGAAGCCGTGGAGCCGCGTGCGCCCATCGCCACGCCGATGTCCGCGGCGGCGAGTGCGGGTGCGTCGTTCACGCCGTCGCCCACCATCACGGTGACCGCGCGGTCGCGCTCGGCGCGCACCGCGGTGACCTTGTCGGCCGGGGTGAGTCCGGCTCGTACGTCGTCGAGGCCGAGGACGGCGCCGATCTCGCGGGCCGATTCGGCACGGTCGCCGGTGAGCATCACGAGTCGGTCGATTCCCGCCGCCCGCAGCCGGCGCAGGGTCCGCGGCGCGTCATGGCGCAGGGGATCGCGCAGGAGGATGGCGCCGACAGGGGTGTCGTCGACGGTGAGCCAGGCGATGGATGCCCCGTCCAGGAGCGCCCGGTTCTCCAGCGAGCGCGCCCAGGCAGGCCTCGCCGTGCTGTCGTCGAGGCGGCCGACGGTCATCGGGCGCCCCTCGACGGTGCCGATGGCACCCCGGCCGGATTCCTCGGACACGTCCGCGGGCACGGACAGTTCCAGCCCGCGCTCGCGGGCCGCGTCGACGACGGCCTGGGCCAGGACATGCGGGGAGTATTGGTCGAGCGAGGCGGCCAGGCGCAGCACCTCCGCCGGCTGCAGGCCGGGCGCGGCGGTCACGTCGAGGACGCGCGGGCGCCCCCGGGTGAGGGTGCCGGTCTTGTCGAGCAGGAGGGTGCGGGCCCGGCCGAGGTTCTCCAGGGCCCCGCCGTCGCGGATCACCACGCCGAGGCGGGAGGCCCGCGACAGGCCTGAGACGATCGCCACCGGCGCGGCCAGCAGCAGGGGGCACGGCGTGGCGACCACCAGGACCGCCACCGCCCGCACGGCGGAGCCGCTGACCAGCCAGGCCAGCCCCGCCACCGCCAGGGACAGCGGCAGGAACCAGGCCGCGTAGCGGTCGGCCAGCCGGACGACGGGTGCCGTTTCCGCTCCGGCCTGCCGGGCCAGCCGGACGATCTCGGCGTACGTGCTGTCCTGCTCGGTCGCGGCGGCGCGCAGCTCGAAGGCGCCGCCCGCGTTGACCACACCGCTGCGCACCGACTGGCCCTGTGTGCGCCGCACGGCCACGGGTTCTCCGGTGAGCACCGATTCGTCGAGTACGGCCGTGCTGTCTGCCACACGGCCGTCGACGGGGACGACCTCGCCGGGGCCGACAACGAGCAGGTCATTGACGGCGACCTCAGCCAGCGACACCGTGTGCACCTCGGTGCCGGTGCGGCGCCGGGCGGTGCGGGGCGCGTGCTCCAGCAGGGCGCGCAGGTCGTGGGAGGCGCGCCGCTGCGCCGCGGCCTCAAGCGTGCGACCGGTCGCCAGCATCAGCGCGATCAGAGCCCCGGCGAGGTACTCCCGCACAGCCAGGGTGCCGCCGAGGGCCAGGACGGCGATCAGATCCACCCCGGCGTGACCGCGCCGCAGCGCGGCCAGCACCCAGCCCACCGCGGGCGCGACGGCCGCGACGGTGCCCAGGGCCCAGCACAGGTCGGCGAGGTCGGCGGAGCCCGCGAGCCAGAAGGCGCCACCGGCCGCCAAGGCGATGGCGGTGACGGCCAGGAGGACCGATTCCAGCGCCGGCGTGCGGGACAGCGCCGAGAACACCCGGCGCAGTGGTTTGTCCGTAAGCGTGCGGTCCATGGCAGTCCTACCTCGGGCCCTCCGGCCGGCTCAGTCGTGCGGGACAAGGGCGACGGGGCACGCCACGTGATGCAGGGCCGCGTGCGCGACCGGCCCGAGTTTCCACGTCCTGCGGGACGGGTGGCGCCGACGTCCCACGACGGTGAGTCGGCTGTGTGCGGAAGCGGCCAGCAGTACCTGTGCCGCGGGACCCATGGCGACGTGCTCCACGACGGGGAGGTCGGGGAACTTCTCGCGCCACGGCATCAGCACCGCGGCCAGCCGCGTGCGCTCCTCGGCCTCGCGGTCACGGTCGGTCGGCTGCGCGGCCAGCGGGTGCGGATGGGTCACCAGCGCGGAAACGGGCAGGGCCCGCACCGCGCGCACGGGGGTTCCGCGCAACTCGGCGGTGGTGAAGGCGAATTCCAGCAGCGGCTCGACATTCGGCCCGAGCTCCTGCACACCGACCACGACTTCGTTCCGGTCGGCCGCCGTGGGGTGCTCCCAGCCGGCGTCGACGGCGGGGGCACCGGCCCGGACGGCGACGGCGGGGCACTGGGCGAGGCCCAGGACGTGCAGGCTGATGGAGCCGAGCAGGAAGCTCGCCACGGAGCCGTGTCCGCGGGAGCCGAGGACGAGCATGGCCGCGTTCTCGCCGTGGTCCAGGAGGGCCTGTGCGGCCGGGGCCGACACCAGTTCCGTGGTCAGGGCCAGATCGCCGTGACGGTGGAGCAGTTCGGCCGCGGCCCGCCGCAGCACCTCTTGCCCGTACCGCTTCTTGTTGTGGGCCTCCTGGGCGATCGGCACGTCGAGTGGCTGGGTGGTCCAGGAGTGGAGCAGCACCACGGGCAGGTGCCGGTCCGCGGCTTCGCGGGCGGCCCACCACGCGGCCGTCATGCTCGCGGAGGAACCGTCGAGTCCGACGACGACAGGTCCGGCCATGGCGCACCTCCGGTAGCCGACGCGACAGCTGGGGCGCTCTGCCGCCGCGCATACACCCCCAGTGCATGGTCGCGGGCCGGCGACCGCCGGGGCGAGGGCCGAATGGTGCGCTCCTGAGGTCCGTCCGGCCCTGTGCGGACGGTGGACGGCGCGGGGGAGAGGCTGAGGACCCGAGAGCGAGGCGTGAAGGTCCGAACCCTGCGTATCGGCTGAGGTCCTCCGCACGCGTAGCCCGGTCCATCGGCCGCGGCACCGATTCCGGTACGCGGTCACCGAGGCCGGCGGCGTGGGAAAGATCAGCTCGCGCCCCACCGACTCCGTGAGCCCGTACGCCTCCAGGTCGTCCAGCCGCGAGGACCGTGTCGACGAGTCCAGCCTCGGCGGCCCGACAAGGCCTGCGGAAGGGGCCGTTCAGCCCTACGGAGGCAGACCTTCGGCACTCGGCGACGGCCACCGCCCGCGACGAGAGTGGACGGCGCGTGCAATGCGACGACCGACATCCACGACGTCCCGAAGGGATCATGATTATGGCCGTGCACGAGCAGCCTCTCCGGAGCCCCGGGTTCCACCGGCCGGCGTTCCGGAGGAACCCGGCCGCGTCCGACCCCGGGACCGATGCGCCGGTGAGCGTCGCCACGGCATCCGTGCGGGACTGCGCCTTCGCGTCCCTCCGCCTGCTGGCGGGGTTTGTCTTCCTGTGGGCGTTCCTCGACAAGACCGTCGGCGTCGGCTACTCGACCCGGACCGGCAATGGCTGGATCGACGGCGTCTCGCCCACCAAGGGCTTCCTCAGTGGCGTCGCCGCCGGCCCGATGAAGTCCACGTTCCACTCCTGGGCCGGTTACGCCTGGACCGACTGGCTGTTCATGCTCGGTCTGCTCGGCATCGGGCTCGCCCTGATCGGCGGCTTCGCGCTGTGGCCCGCCGCCGTCGCCGGGACCGCGATGATGGCGCTGATGTGGATCGCCGAGTGGCCGCCGGCCACGCACGCGTCCGACGGCGCGGCGATCTTGTCGACGAACCAGTTCGCCGAATACCACGTCATCTACGCCGTCCTCCTGATCACTCTGGCCGCGGTCTCGGCCGGCGACACCCTCGGCATCGGAAAGCGCTGGGCCCGACTGCCGATCGTTCGCGACAACCGCTGGCTGCGCTGACAACCGGAGTCATGGCGAGCCCCGCCATGGGGTCCGCCGTCCACTGGGCTCGCCGCGCAACCCCGCCCCAGGTGGGGCCAGTCGGCCCGGGCCGGGGACCTGCGGCCCCTGCACTACGAGGCCCCTCGGCAAGACGCTGGAATCAGAACCCCAGATGAGGAGGCAGGAATCATGGCCCGCACTGTTGTCGCAGGTCTCGACGGCTCGCCCGAGAGCCGTGCCGCCGCAGAGTGGGCGGCCCGCGAGGCGAAGCTGCGCGGCCTGCCGTTGAAGATCGTTCATGTCTGGGAGCCCGTGTCCGAGCCCATGGCCCAGGCTCCGCTACTTGGCGACGAGACGCAGCAGCACTGGAGCGAGCGCGTTCCCCGCGAGGCCGCCGAGGGGCTCAGGCTGCGCCACCCTGGCGTCGAAGTGAGCGTGGAGCAGCTGACCGGTGGGCCGGCCGACACCTTGACCAAGGCGGCCGAGGACGCCGAACTGCTGGCCCTCGGCTCCCGCGGGTTGAGCGGGATCGGCGGATTCATGGTCGGCTCCGTCGGCCTCTCCGTTGTGGCGCACGCCGAACGCCCCGTCGTCCTGGTCCGCGCCGGCGAGCAGGCCGCCGACGAGCACGAGCCCGACCCCGTGGGCATCCCGTCGGCCGCCACGCCGTACCGGCCCGTCGTCCTGGGCCTGGACCCGGCCGGCCCCCACGACTCGGTGATCGAGTTCGCGTTCGACGAGGCCGCCCGACGCTCTGCCGTCCTACGGGTCATCAACGGCTGGAACCTGCCGCCGTACTACGTCTACGGCCTCTCCGCCGACCTGGAACTGCACGGCGAGATCGCCCGGCAGCAGGCCGCCGCCCTGGCCGAGGCCCTGCGTCCGTGGCGCCGGAACTACCCGAACGTCCAGGTCGTCGAGGAGTCCCGCTCGGGCAGCGCCGCCAACTTCCTGGTCGACGTCTCCAGCGGGGCCTCCCTGGTTGTCGTGGGCCGCCGGATCCGCCGTAACCCGTTCGGCACGCACATCGGACCCGTCACGCACGCAGTCCTGCACCACGCCACCGCACCCGTCGCGGTCGTCGCCCACGACTGATGCAACCCCCTGAAGGAGCAGTAGTCATGAGCACGAAGCAACTTCCCCTGGTGGTGGGCGTCGACGGCTCCGAGCCGAGCCTGCGGGCCGTGGACTGGGCGGCCGACGAGGCCGCGCTGCGCGGAGTCCCACTGCACGTGGTGTACGCCTGCCTGTGGGAGCGCTACGAGGGTGACGCGCTCGCCCAGGACATCGGCAAGCCCTCCGCGCAGGCGTTGCCCCAGGAGATAGCGACGGGCGCCGCCCGGCGCGCCCGCGCCCGGCAGCCGGAGCTGAAGGTGTCCTCCGAGGTGGTGTTCGAGGAGCCCGAGAACGCCCTGGTGAGCGCGGGCCGGCAGGCCTCCGCGCTGGTCGTGGGCACCCGCGGCCGCAGCGGCATCGCCGAACTGCTGCTCGGCTCGGTCAGCCTGACCGTGGCCGCGCACGCCGACTGCCCGGTGATCGTGCTGCGCGGCACCCCCGACAACCAGGCAACGCCCTCGGTCCACAGCCGGGTCGTCGTGGGCGTCGGCGAGGACGCGAAGGACTCGGCGGCCGTCCGCTTCGCGTTCGACGAGGCGCGGCGGCGTGGGGTGCCGTTGGAGGCCGTACGAGCCTGGCGGTGCCCCGCACACGAGACCACCGACCACCCGCTGCTGGCCGACGCCCCCGCCCGGCTGCACGAGAAGCAGGCGGAAGAGACCCTCGCCGAGGCCCTGCGGGACGTCCCGCCGGACATCGAGTTGCACAGTCGGGTCATCGAGGGGCACGCCCGCCGGGTGCTGGTGGACCTCTCGCACCGCGCCGACCTCCTGGTTGTCGGCGCCAGGCACCGCAACGGGCACTTCGGGCTCCAGCTCGGCCGCGTCGCCCACGCGGCGCTGCACCACTCCGCCTGCCCCGTCGCCGTCGTACCGCAGCAGGTGTGAGGGCCGTGACCGGCTCACAGGCTCGCCGCGTGATCGGGGACCTAGGTCCGCAGATCGCGTGGCGGGCGCACGTAGCCGGTCGGCTTGGGAGGCGTGGCGATCCGCGCCACCCGCGGGTTGAGGTGTTCCGTAACTCGCTTGACTGTGTCGCCCATGCCCGCCGAATTCCGTCCCTCGAAGACGACGAACTGCCCGAGGTCGAGGCCTGTACCTGGAACGCCGGAAACCCGGCCTCACCTTGAAGGACCGACCGGCCCACCCTCCGCCCCCGGACAGCCCATGGGGCTCCGCCCCGTTCCGCTGGACGCTCTGAGTGTCAAGAGACCTGGAGGAGATCCACGATGACGGACGACGCGCTCAGCCGGCCCGCAGTCCACGCCCTGCTCACGGACGGCAGCACCGTGTGCATCCGGTCCGTGCGGCGGGCCGATCACGAACGGCTGGAGGGGTTCTACGAGGAGATGTCCCCGGAGAACCTGCGGCTGCGGTTCTTCGCGGCGAGTCGGCGTTCGGCCGGGATGGCCGCCGACTGGGCGGCCTCGAAGCCGCGCCCCGGCTACCGGGCCCTGATGGCCGAGACGGGCGGCCGGGTGGTCATGAAGGCCCACTGGCCGGGCCTGCTGCACAAGACCGCCGAGCATGCCGTCCATCTCGACCTGCGCGGCGATGCCCAAGTCCGTGCCGCCTACCGTGACTTGGAGACCCGGTTCGCCGGCCTGCTGACCGGCGTGGTGGTCCAGCCGCTCGCCGACCGCCCGACCTTCGCGGTCGCGTGCACGTAGGCGACCGCGCCGGTGTCCTCGACCGCGTCGACCACGAGATCCAGACCGGGAGTCTCCGAATCCTCCGGCGAGAGAAGCTCGAACTGCTCGGGCCGGACGCCGAGAGTGATGTCCGTGGCGGAGCCGTCACCCGCGGACTTGAGGGTCTGCCGGGGCAGCGGCAGGGTCAGCCCGCCGAGTTGGACTCCGTCGGGGGTGAGCGGGAGGCGGAAGAGGTTCATCGCGGGCGATCCGATGAAGCCGGCGACGAACGTGTTGGCCGGGTGGGCGAACACCTCCTTGGGCGTGCCGACCCGTTGCAGCAGGCCGTCGTTGAGGACGGCCAGGCGGTCGCCCATGGTCATGGCTTCGACCTGGTCGTGGGTGACGTACACCGTGGTGGTGCCCAGGCGGCGCTGCAGCACGGCGATCTGCGTGCGGGTCTGCACACGTAACTTCGCGTCCAGGTTGGACAGCGGCTCGTCCATCAGGAACACCTGGGGCTCGCGCACGATCGCCCGCCCCATGGCGACCCGCTGGCGTTGCCCGCCCGAGAGGGACTTGGGCTTGCGGCCGAGGTAGTCCTTCAGGCCGAGGGCTCCGGCCGGTTCGTGTTGACGTCGGCGCCGGGCGCCGGTGCCGACGGGCTCGACGTCAGGTCGGGGTCTCCGGTCGGCCGCACCGGCGGCGCCGAGGCCGGCGACACCCCGGGCGACGGTGGCGGGGGCCCGGTCGGGCTGGCGGTCAGCAGTTTCGCCGCGTCGTTGGCGATCGCGTCGAAGTCGACATCCCCGGTCTTCTCCAGCATCGTGATGTGGTCGAGCACAGTCTGGTTGGCGTCCGTGGCCAGTTGCCGGACGAGCGAGTTGCGGGTGCTGCTGCGGACCTCCGCGATCACCGAGAAGACCTTGCCATGCGCGGACCGCAGTAGATTCGCGAACTTCCGCTCGTAATCCTCGCCCTGGGCCTCCGACAGTTCCTTCAGCCAGCCCTGCTGCTGCGCGTTCGGCTGGTTCGGCAGCGCGATGCCGAGATCGGCCGCGATGATCCGGACGCGCTTGTCGAGGTCGTTGTGGCCGACCACCAGGTGGTCGCCCGCCTCCTTGACCGCCTTCGTGGGCGCGCGCTCGATCGCCTGCTGCCCCGCGGGAATCTCCCACAGACCGGCGAGCCGTACCCGCACCACCAGGTCGCGGTCGGCAGCGGTCAGCGGTCCCCAGCGTGTGCTCACCGTTTCTGCGGGGGCGGCCTGGGTGGCTTTCACGGCGTCAAAACGGTGGGGCCATGAGTAGAACACCGGGTACGCGAGTGAGCCGACCGTGCCGACGATCCCTAACGCGATGAGGAACTTACCAGCGTTGATGCGGCGCACACGAGCCTCCGGTGAGTCGACGGCAAGGGGCAGGCGGCGGCCGTTCTGGCAGCCGTATCCGTCCATGGCGCGCACCGGGTGCTCCGGCCCCTTCTCCCGTACGGGGGAGCGGAAGTGCGGAGGCGGGTGCACCCGGTCGCGACGTCAGGAGACCACCGGGCCCAGCGGGTCGGATAGGGCCGAACGGCCCTGGGGGACCCGGGCCGTTCGGCTACCGGGCCGCGGTGCGATACTGGCGCATTTCCCGGCCGCGCACCTCGCCGCCCTGGCTGGCCGCCGGAGCGCGTGGGTGAGTGTGCCGTAGCGGAACTCGCTGTGGTGATTCTCGGCCTCCGCTTCCGGGGTCGTGCCCGCCAGGGCCGGCCAGCCTGCTGTCATGGCCAACCGGTTCTGGCTCAGGTGGTCTTGCGAATCCACTGCGGTCCGACCTGGTCCCACTCCCGGCCCCACTGGTCGATGCGCCGCCGGTCCAGCCGACAATGTGCGACGCGCCCGACCGCGTACGTCACACCGCCGACCCCGAGTGCAGCTGCGGTACCCACGTATCCCGCATACACGGTGGCCTGGGCAGCAGTCGTCGGCTCCGCGGTGAGTTGCCCCTGGCTGTCCAACCAGATCTGCACCCTCGAACCGGCCTTGTGTCCCGGGTCCACCTTGGCCTCGCCAGTGTGCGTGGAGCCGTCCGCGGCGGTCCAGCGGACCTTGGCGCGGACCTGCTCGTGGCTTGTTCCCGCCTCCGTCACCAAGGCTGCCGGGGTGCCCTCAAGGAGTACAGCCGGGACGGAGTGCCGCCCGGCGCGCTGCTGCGCGAGGGACTCGGCGACGGCATGCCCGGCGACCAGGCCGGCGAGCGTGCCGCCCAGCGCGATGACTGTCCACACAGCCAGCACGACCCATGCCTCGACGACGTCGTCGTGGCGCCGCAGCGGGTTGCTCCGCCACCGCCACAGCCTCCGCTTCGTAAGAGTGTCCCTGCGCATCGGTCCGCACCTCCTCATGGGCACTGCCAGGTCATCAGCACTAGGAGAAAGGTGGCATTCGGGGACGGCACCGGACATGGGCCTGCCAGGCAGTGCGCATGGGGCCGTTTGGGGGTCAACTGATGTTCAGTAATGGGCCGTTCAGCCCTGCCGGGCACGGTCCAACCCATCACGATCTTGCGGCGGGGAACGGGGGAGGCGCGACATCACCGTGCGAAGAGCCGTGACGGTGGCATGGGCAGAGGGGCGGTCGGTCCGCCTGAGGTACCGCTTAGCCCCGCTGCGCGTTGGACCCTCCCGTCGGGAGCGCAGCGGCGAGCCACCCGGCGGGCCCTGTGCCGCATTCCGCACGCCTTCAGGGCGAGAGCTGAGCGCGACGTGGGGAACCGCCGTCCGTGGTCGGGCTGCCGCTGTCGTCGACCTTGAAGTCCAGGTGCTCGGAGACGTCGACCACCCCGTCCACACCGCGGCACAGCCGCAGGGCGACCGGTATGACGCTCTTGCGTTCGACGGTGCCGCGCAGGGTGACCCGTCCGTCGACGACATGCACGGTCACAGCGGTGGGCGGGACGCCCAGCGTGCGCATCAGCACGTCCCCGGTGATCTCCTCGCGGATGGCACGGTCGCCGCGGAGGAACACCCGCAGCAGGTCGGCGCGGCTGACCACGCCGATCAGCCGACCGGACTCGTCCACCACCGGCAGTCGCTTGACCCGGTTGCGCTCCATCGCCTGGGCCGCCTCGACCACCGTCCACTCGGGGCGCGCTACGACGGCCGGGCTGGTCATGAGCCCTTCCGCCGTGGTCGCGTCCGCCTTCGTGCGCTCGGCGGATTCCGGGTGCAGGGCGGGCAGGAGTCCCGTCGGGTCGAGTCGGCTCGCCTCCTTGCGCAACAGGTCCGCTTCGGAGACCACCCCGAGCGGCCTGTCGGTGTCGTCCACGACCGGAACGGCCGTGATGTCGTGCTCCGCGAGCAGCTTGGCGATCTCCGTGAAGGTCGCGTCCTGCCGCACGCTCACGACGTCCGTCGTCATCAGCTCGCTCACGATGCGGTGCCGCATGGCTGCTGCCTCCTTCGGCGTTGCCCCTCTCCAGTTTCCGGCAGCTCGGGCCGATCTCGTAGGGGCCCGTGGGCCACACCTGAGGCCGCCCGGCCCTGCTCGGCCGGGCAATGGGGGCCGAGCGGCCCATGCGGGCAGCTTCTGCCCGGGTCAGGATGGAGTTGAGGAACCGTTCCGGCCGCGAGGAGGTCGCCCTGCGGCACCCCCGCCGTGACGGGAAGCCGCGGCCGGAAGAGCAGGGAAGAGGGATCGTCATGAAGGCACTGGTCTTTCGCGGCCCCGGACAGTCGGCGTGGGAGGACGTCCCGGACCCCGGGATCGAGGACGCCACCGACGCGATCGTCCGCGTCGACGCCGTCACCATCTGCGGCACGGACCTGCACATCCTCAAGGGTGACGTGCCGGAGGTACGCCCCGGTACGGTCCTCGGCCATGAGGCAGTCGGCGAGGTCGTCGAGATCGGCGGCGACGTACGCACAGTGAGTCCCGGCGACCGGGTGCTGGTCTCGTGCATCACGGCGTGCGGCCGCTGCCGCTTCTGCAAAGAGAGCGCGTACGGGCAGTGCCGCGGCGGCGGAGGCTGGATCCTCGGCCACCTGATCAACGGCACGCAGGCCGAGTACGTCCGCGTGCCCCACGCCGACCTGTCCGTGCACCCGCTGCCCGGCGCGTTGGACAGCAAGGACGCAGTGCTGCTGGCCGACATCTTCCCCACCGCCTACGAGGTGGGCGTGCTCAACGGACGCGTACGGCCCGGAGACACGGTCGCCGTGGTCGGGGCGGGGCCTGTCGGACTCGCCGCGATCGCCACGGCACAGCTCTACACACCCCAGAAGATCATCGCCGTGGACCCCGCCCCGGCCCGGCTGGACGCGGCCAAACAACTCGGCGCGGACGCGGTGGCCGCCGCCGCGGGCGACGAAGCCGAACAGCTGGTCGCCGACCTCACCGAGGGACTCGGCGCCGATGTGGTGATCGAGGCGGTCGGGGTGCCGGAGAGCTTCGAGATGTGCACGCGCATGGTGCGCCCCGGCGGACATGTGGCCAATGTCGGCGTGCACGGCAAGCCCGCGACCCTGCACCTCGAGAACCTGTGGATCAAGAACGTGACGATCACCACCGGGCTGGTCGACACGTCCTCCACCCCCACCCTGCTGCGCATGATGGCCGCCGGCCGCCTGCAGGCGGTGTCGATGGTCACCCACACGTTCCCGTTGGACCAGATGGAGGAGGCATATGACGTCTTCTCCCGGGCCGCCGACACCG
Source organism: Streptomyces sp. JLBG701 (assembly GCF_058544905.1). NCBI lineage: Bacteria > Bacillati > Actinomycetota > Actinomycetes > Kitasatosporales > Streptomycetaceae > Streptomyces > Streptomyces sp. JLBG701. Next base: position 2,019,468 of record NZ_CM178588.1, on the reverse strand, counting down.
GCGCGCTCAAGGTCGTCCTCGGCGGGCAGCCCCACGACACCGTGGCCGTCAGGGCGGCCGACCCAGGGAAGTGAACGACCATGTCCGACCAGACACACCCGACCGGCGCGGCCGCAGCACTGGTGTCGCCACACGGCGACATCGGCAGGCGCATCGAGCGGCGACGCGAGGAACTGGGCCTCTCCCTGAGGGAAACGGCCGAACGGGCGGGCACCGCACCCGGATACATCCGGTATCTGGAGGAACAGCCGACCGCCGCGCCGGGCATCGGCCTCCTTGTCAGGCTTGCCGACGCACTGGAGACCACGGTTGCGGCCCTGCGCGGAGGCGACGCCGATCTGCCGCCCGGAATCGGCCGGGCGGCCTTGCACCCTCAGTGGAACGCGCTGACCACCGAGGAATGCTGGGCGCGGCTGGCGACGCACGGCGTGGGACGCCTCGCTCTGTCCACGCCCGAGGGCCTGGTCGTCGTCCCCGTCAACTACAGCGTTATCGACGGCGCGGTCGCCTTCCGCACCGCGCCCCACACGACGCCGGCGGCGGCTGCGGGAACCCAGGTCGCCTTCGAGGTCGACCGCATCGACGACGCGCTCAGCCAGGGCTGGAGCGTGTTGGTCCGTGGGCCCGCCCGGGAGGTGACGGACCCCGATGCCGTACGTCGGCTGGACGAGTTGGCGTACAGCGGTCCCTGGGCGGGCGGCGAGCGCAACCTATGGGTGCGCATCGACCCCGTGGGCATCACCGGGCGCGAGATCACCGTGCGTTGATTCCATGCCCGGTGGACCGGTCGGCTGGCAGTGGACTCCACGCGGGACGAGGACGGAACACAGCCGCGATGGCCGACCGCCGAAGGCGCGGGGTCAGGCCGGCAGAGCGACGTCGCGGCGGCGGAGCGACACTGTGCCCGCCACGGCGAGGACCACGGAGACCGCGACCAGAGCCGTGAGGGGAGTGGCAGGTCCAGGCTCGGGCCGAACAACGGACCGAGCAGGACGGATCTCATAGCGCGGCGGTTCCTGGGCGGCGGCCACAGGGGGCTCGGGATCGTTCAACGATCCTTCAATACCCGTCTATGGAGAGAAACGCGACCTTGGAAGGTGTCCGCCAGGTTCACTTTTTCCTGCGATTCACGAGAAAAGAACCGCTAGGGCTTTTGAACTGGCTTACCGGGGCGGCACTATGCGTATTTGAGGCGCTGAACGGGGGTCTCCAGCCGACGACTTGGCGGCTACAGGCTGGCGTTCGCGCTCTAGACGGTAATCCCGGGAACCAGACCCTCAGATCTGTCACCTACGGGGGAGTGCAGGCACGCCGGGCGTGTCGCTCGTTTCCTCCAGAGGCCCCCTCTGTGACACCACAGGGGGTCTCGTCATGGTCAAGCTCTAACCGTCCAGCTCGCCGGAGACAATCTTGGCGTACAGCTCCTGTGGAGTGGCTGGACGCTCTTCCTCGCGGTCTTGCTCCCGTTGGGCGCACTCCGCCTTCATCTCATCCATGTCATAGAAGACGTAATCGGAGTCCTTCCAGTCGGGAGGCGTCCACCCCTCCGGTATCTGGCCCTTCCGGGCGATCGTCACTGGTTGACCCGCCACTGGCGACCGGGGCCGCTCGGGCTTGCGGTCGTCGAGCGGAGGGGGTCCATTCGCGTTGTCTGCTGCCATACCTCGACCGTAAGACGCCCGATGCAAGGCGTCCATGTGTCACAGGGCGTAAGGAGCCGACCATGCACCGGCTGTTTACCCCGGTCACAGCCGCAACGATGTGGCCCTCAGGCCCGTAATCGGGTTGTCGGCGCCGTTCGGCCCCAGGAAGCCGTGCACTTCGCCCGTGGCGACGGTGAGGTCGAGGCGGTCGAGGGCCCGAGTCGGGCCGAACTCCTTGATCAGACCGGACACCGCAATCGCTGTGGACACGTTCCTTCACCTCATCACATGTGCCGCACGTCGGACCGGGAACGGCGGACGGCTGGGCCACTCGCGGCAGTACCGCATGGCCTGGGCGGCCGGCAGTGGTTCAGTACAGGGAGCCGGGCCAGGCGGATGCCACCGCGACGAGGACGCCCACGTCGAGCAGCACGCCGACGCTGAGCCACGGGTCGAACCAGATCGCCTTGAGGACAAGCCCGCTTGAGGCCGCGACCAGAGCTGCGGTCGGCCACCAGCCGCTGCCCGCGAGCACCCCGGCGCCGGCGACGACGTACACGAGAGCCGTGTACCAGGCCAGCGCCAGGGCCGCGGCCTTGGCCGGCGCGGGCGAGACACGGGCCGCTGTGAGCGCCCACGAATGTCCGGGGTCGAACGGGGACGGCTTCTCGGGCTGCTGCGGCGCGGTCCAGACGCCGGGGTGCAGCAGCCCGTGCACGATCAGGAACGCTGCCATCAGAAAGGCGGTCACGACAGCTCCTCCGGTTCGCCCGGTTCGGTGCCGCCCATGTCGAGCCGGAACGGCGGGTAGGTGTCCGTCATCAGGGCGGCGTAGGCGGCGACCCGGAGCACCCACCGGTTGAGGCCGAGGATCAGGTCGAACAGGCCCTTCGGGTACTTCTCGGTGAAGGCCATGGTCACGGCGGCGATCACCGCAAGCACCGCGACCAGCCCGCCGTCCCACCAGCCGAGGTGCCAGCCGCCGAGGAAGAAGCCGACGACGATGTAGTGCGGGATGGCCAACAGCCACCACTTCACCAGCACCAGGCCGCGGGAGAGGTGTTCGGGGTAGGCGATGTCCAGCCGGGCCGGGTAGTCGGGCTCCTCACCCAGGCTGAACGGTGGATACCGGTCGGTGCCCAGAGCGCCGTACGAGTAGTACGCGACCCGCCAACTCCAGCGCAGCACGCCGAGATTGAAGTCGAACAGGGTGCGTGGATAGCGCTCGGTGAACAGGATGGCGAAGAACGCGATCACGCTCACCACGGTGAACGCGATCCAGAGGAAGAACAGCACCACGTAGTGCGGGATGACCAGGATCCACTTCACCAGCCACAGCCAACGGGACAGCGGCGCGTCGAGGACCGCGCTCACCCGAACCGGACGGTCCGGTATGCCGGCCAGGGTTGTCATGGTGATCAACTCCTTCGGCCCCGGCGGGTGCCCGCCGGGTTGGGCTTACTACCAGCGTGGCCGCCGACCGGGTACCGCCAGGAGGGCCGTGTGGGTCCGTCCCGGAGGCCATCGGTCCCGGCTGCACCCATCAGTCGGCTTTTCAGCGGACGCCAGGGACGAGTCGGACGGCTCGCCACTCACGTCAGTCGCCGGAACCGGCGGACGACGTGACCGGTACCAGGACGACGGGGCTGTGGGCGTGGTGGAGCAGGGCGTGCGTAACCGGGCCCAGCTGCAGTCCGAGTCGGCCCGTGCGGCGGTGGGCGGCCACGACGACGAGGTCGGCCGTGACGGTTGCCTCCACCAGGGTGCGTGCCGGTCCACCGCGCACCGAGTCGAGGTCCACCTCCACCCCTGGGTGTTCCTCTCGTAGCCGGGCCACTGCGTGTGCGGGGACGGCCTCCTCGCTCTGCGAGCGGTGGTTGAGGTCCGCCTGCATGTGTTCGGTGGGCATCGACGTCAGGCCGGCGGGCGCCAGCTGTCGGTACGTCCAGGCGTGCAGTACCTGCAGTCGTGCCTTGCGGCGGGCGGCTTCCTCGAAGGCGAACGCGGCCGCCTCGGTGTCGGCGTCGCTTTCCAGGCCGAGCAGGACCCGGTCGTATCCGAGTGCTGTGCGGGCCACCTCGCGGTCGCCCCGGACGACGAGCAGCGGGCTTTCGGTGTGGGCGGCGACCCGCAGGCTGACCGAGCCGAGCAGAAGGCCGGTGAAGCCGCCGTGGCCGCGGGTGCCGACGACGGTGAGCGCGGCGTCCCGGCCCAGCCGGACCAGTGCCGAGGCCGGATCCTCGGAGACGGCCCTGAACACGACGTCCAAGTCGGGAACGCGCTCCAGGGCTCGCGCGGCGGCGGATGCCAACAGGTCGGTGGCCGCGTCGATCGATGCGTCGTTGTCGCTCTTGTCCCCCGACCATCCGTGCACGATCTCCAGTTGAGTGCCGCGGCGCTGGGCTTCGTCGACGGCCTGGTCCAGGGCGAACAGGGAAGGATCGGAGCCGTCCACTCCGACGATCACGCGGCCGTGCGGCGTTTCCGCCCCGGGGGTCTCCTGCCCCGCTGCTGGTGTGTCCATCTGCCGTGTCCCTCCAACCCTTTGGGCGCGGCGCTCTGCCGCCTGTTCAGCAGCCTGACGGTTTCTCTGAGCGTTGCGCTTGGGGCCGTTCGGTCCTACCCACAGGCCGAAGGGCCAGTCCGCAGGGGAGGGGATCAGACGTCGGTGGGCAGGCCGGTCAGCCCCGACGGATGCGCTCCAGGTGCGGCGATGCGGGTGGTGTGAGTGGCGTGTTCATGGCTCCAGCGCGATACCGATCTCGGGTGGCTGGTGGAGCGTGTTGTGGACGGTGCAGTGCGAGGCGACGGCGAGCAGGGCCGCGCGGCGCTGCTCGGACAGTCCGGGCGGCGGGGTGATGGTGACCTGGACGGCCGCGACGCGGGCCGGACTCTCGGTGGCCATCGTGAACTCCGTACGGACCCGCAGCCCGGCGCGGTCCAGGTCGTGGCGCTGGAGATAACGGCCGGCGTAGAAGGCGACACAGGTGGCCAGGGACGCGGCGAACAACTCGGTGGGGGTGGGCGCGATGTCCTCGCCGCCAACATCTTTGGGCTGGTCGACCAGGAGCCGATGTCCCCGTACCGCGACGGCGTACACGTCGCCGTCGACATGGGTGACCTCGAGCCGGTGCCCGTCCGCCTCCGGAAGCCGTGGGGTGGTGGTCTCCGTTCCTGTCCGGGTCATGACCGCGCCTCCTCGTCAGTGTCCACTGCTGTCGATCTCCAGTGGAGCGCGGGCAGGGCGACAGCGGGAGAGGCCGACGGGAGTGGGAAGAGGGCCGTTCGGCCCCACACCGGCGAACCTGGACCGAGATACCCTCCCGGGTATTTCGACATCAGGCTCTCCGTGGTCAGTTCCCCGACCGCAGGCATACCCCCATGGGTAACCAGCAAGGGACCAACGGCCCCTGACCACACGTCAACCCACTCCCGACAGTGGAGTCATGGACAAACGCATCGTGATTCTGGGAAGCGGTACCGCCGGCACGCTCACGGCCAACCGGCTGCGGAGGATGTACGACGAGCGCGAGTGCCGGATCACGGTCGTCGACCAGAACGACGACCATGTCTACCAGCCCGGGCTGCTGTTCGTGCCCTTCGGCCTCGCCCAGCCGCACGCTCTTGTCCGGTCCCGGCCGCGGCAGTTGCACGACGGGATCGCATACCAGCGGGCGGAGATCGACCGGGTGGACCTGGACGCGCAGAAGGCGCACCTCGTCGGGGGCAGGTCGCTGGACTACGACGTCCTCGTGGTGGCGACCGGAGCCACTCTGCTGCCCGAGGAGACCGAAGGGCTCACCGGCCCGGCCTGGGGAGAGAGGGCCTTCACCTTCTACGACCTGCCCGGCGCAGTCGGCCTGCACCACGCACTGGAGCACTTCGACGGCGGCCGGGTCGTGGTCAATGTGGCCGACCTGCCGATCAAGTGCCCAGTCGCGCCCCTGGAGTTCGCCTTCCTCGCCGACTGGTACTTCCAGCGGACCGGGATCCGCGACCGGGTCGAGCTGACCTACGTCACCCCGCTGGACGGAGCCTTCACCAAGCCGGTCGCTTCCAAGACGTTGAGCGGCCTGCTGGAGGAGAAGGGGATCGAGCTGGTCACCGAGTTCACCCTCGGCGAGGTCGACGGCGCGGGCGGGCGGCTGGTGTCGTACGACGGTCGGGAGGTGCCGTACGACCTGGCCGTGGTCGTGCCGCTGCACGGCGGCGCGGAGTACGTCGGCCGCTCCCCGGGCCTGGGCGACGAGCTCGGCTTCGTCCGCGTCGACCAGCACACCCTCCAACACCCCGACCACCCCGCGGTGTTCGCCATCGGAGACGCGGCGGGCCTGCCCGCGTCCAAGGCCGGCTCGGTGGCCCACTTCGAGGGCGAGGTGCTGGCGCACAACGTCGGCCGCTTCCTCGCCGGGCAGCCGCTGGACGCCTCCTACGACGGGCACACCAACTGCTTCGTCGAGACCGGCTTCCACAAGGCCCTGCTCATCGACTTCAACTACGACACCGAGCCGTTGCCCGGCCACTTCCCGGCCGCCGTCGGCCTGCCGCTGCTCAAGGAGTCGCACGCCAACCATCTCGGCAAGCTCGCCTTCGAGTGGCTGTACTGGCACAGCCTGCTGCCCGGCCGGGAGCTGCCCGGCATCGGCTCGGCGATGCCCGAGCGCGGCAAGAGCCACATCCAAGTCTGAGCGGAGGAGAACCGCCATGCCTAACGCCATCTACGACGGCACGTCCGTGACCGTCGACGAGGAAGGTTTTTTCACCGACCCCGGCCAGTGGACCGAGCCCATGGCTGACCAGATCGCCCGTGAGCAGGACATCGAGACGCTCACCGACCGGCACTGGCAGGTCATCAAGTTCATGCGCGCCGAATACGCCACCAAGGGCACCGGCCCCACAGTGCGGGTGCTCGGCAAGGCGTCCGGCGTGAGCGTCAAGGAGCTCTACCAGCTCTTCCCCAAGGGCCCGGCGAAGACCGCAGCGAAGATTGCCGGCATCCCCAAGCCCCGCGGCTGCATCTGATCCGTCCGCCGTACCGAAGGAGCACACGCCATGACCGCCACCGGCACGATCGAGAAGGTCTCGATCATCGTCTCCAAGGGGTCCCTGGAAGGGATCTACCCGGCCCTCATCATGGCCAACGGCGCCCGCGCCGAAGGCATCGAGGCCGACCTGTTCTTCACCTTCTTCGGCCTCGACGCCATCACCAAGAAGCAGTACGACCACATCAAGCTCGCCACCGTCGGCAACCCCGGACTCCACCTGCCCACCCTCCTGGGAGGCCTGCCAGGTGTCCCGGACCTGATCACCCGGTACATGGAACGCAAGATGGCGAAGCTCGACATCCCACCCATCCCCGAGTTCATCGAGATGATCGCCGACACCGGAGCCGGCATCTACGCCTGCAAGGCGTCCGTGGACCTCTTCGAACTCGACAAGGACGACCTCATCGACCAGGTCCAGGGCGTCATCACCGTCGGCGAGTTCTACGAGCACGCGGCCGGCGGCCAGATCATCTACACGTGATCGGCAGCGGCCTGGCAACCGGCGCGCAACGCGTGCCGGCGGTGGTCGCTCCTCCCGACGACGAGTCGTTCGGCCTGGCACATCCCAGGAATGGATGCGCTCTTCCAGCGTGTGCCTCGCCGCATGCCGCGCCGGCCCGCCGAGGCAGCCATGGGCCACGTGGGGCAACTCGGCAGACCATTCCCTTCGCCCCATGGCCGGCCCGGGCGAAGTGGGAGCCGACAACTGGAGCCTCGGGTAGCCCGCGCCCGGGGCCTGCACGGAGACCACCACCCGCGTTCGTTCGGCCCAGCAGCACGTGTCGGACAGGGACGGTGTCCATAGGGTCAGCGTGATGGCGCCCACCCCTCTCCCCACCCTCGGCGTCCGTGGCGGCATCGGAGGCAGCACAGGCCCAGCCGACTTCGAGCGGGCTCTTGGCGCGGGCCTGGCTCTCGGCTCCCTTGTCCTGGCAGCTGCTCGTGCGGCCCGGTGACGCCGCCATTCCGTCGGCCCGCGACGAAGCTGATCACCCAGGGACGGTTGGTCCGATGCCTGTCCCGGCACCGACGCGGCGATCCCGGAGGGGCGGGCGGATTCACCGGTCCTGGTGGTTCCCGGGGCCGGTGGGCGGGATGCGCACGGCAAGAAGGGCGAGGTCGTCGTGGCCGTCGCCGGGGTTGTGGTCGGCCAGAGTGCGGCAGAGCGTGTCGAGGGGCAGCCCGGCATGGGCGGCGGCGGTGGCGGCGAGTGTGTCCAGCCCGGTATCCAGAGGGCGCGCCGGGTGTTCGACCAGGCCGTCGGTGAACAGCAGCACCGTGTCTCCGGGCGCCAGCGGATGGGTGTGGTCGGGGCGCGGCAGCCGGGTGTCGACGCTCAGCGGCACGCCGGGTTCAGCCAGCAGGTAGCGGGTGCGGCCGTCGGCGGTGACGATCAGGGGCGGCAGGTGGCCGGCCGTCGACCAGTGCAGGCGCCAGCCTTGGCCGCAGGGTTCGATGCGGGCCAGGCAGGCGGTGGTGACGGGGGCCTTGGTGATGGAGTGCAGAGTGTCGTCGAGCCGGTTCAGGATCAGGCTCGGCGGGGTGAGCCGGTCGTACAGCAAGGCCCGAAGCATGTTGCGGGTCTGCGCCATGGCGGCCGCCGCTGTCAGGTCGTGGCCCAGCACATCCCCGATGATCACGGCGCACGCGCCGTCCGGAAGCAGCAGGGCGTCGTACCAGTCGCCGCCCAGGTGGTGGCCGGGAGCGGTCGCCGGCCGGTACACCGCAGCCGCGGTGAACGGGGTCAGGTCGGGCAGGGTGGGCAGCAGCAGGCGCTGGAACTGCTCGGCGGACGAGCGCACCTGCTGATACAGCCGGGCGTTCTCGATGGCGATGCCGGCAGCCCCGGCCAGCGCGAGGACGACCGCCGCATCCTGCTCGTCGAACGGTTTGCCGTCGCGCCGGTCGGACAGGTAGAGGTTGCCGTAGATACGCCCGTGCACGCCGATCGCCACCCCGAGCAGGGTCCGCATCGGCGGATGCCCCGCGGGGAAGCCGACCGCGTCCGGATGGTGTGGTATGTCGTCCACGCGCAGCGGTTCGTGCTGCTCGATCAGGTGCGCGAGCAGGCCGTGTCCGTGCGGGGGGTGGACTCCGGCCAGGTCCTGGCGCTCGGTGTCGCTCAGGCCGAGCGGGATGAAGTCCTGAAGGCCCACCCGGTCCTCGTTGAACACGCCAAGAGCGCCATAGTGGGCGTTCGCCAGCTGCATCGCGGCGCTCACGATCTGTCGCAGCACCACTGGCAGCTCCAGCTCCCGGCCGACCGCGAGCACCGCGTCCAGCAACGCCTGCATGCGTCCCTGAGCTCGGGTGAGTCGTTCGACCTGCTCGGCGATGCTGTCCAGGTCCACATCCCGGACCGGGCCAAACGCCGTCGATGGAAGCCGGCGCTGAAGGCTCTCGTCGCCGTTCATCGGCGCCTCACCTCTTCCCGGCCACCCCCGGGGTCCTGCGACCGGATACGGCCACACCGCAAACCCTAGAACACCGGTAGCCCTCCCGCCCCGCCGCGAGCGCAGGCGGCAAGGAGCGGCCTCGGAGGCGAGCGGCACGGGGCGTGCTCCTTTGGCCTCGCGGAACGAAATACGGGCGGGGACACGTTGCCGCACTTCCCGAGTCTTTCCCGTGATCGTTGGCCCTGGCCAGGACGCGATTGTCGCCTGTTCTCTGACTCGCCCGGCGGGCTCGGCAGGCGGCCCGCCGCACCCCGATCACCTTGCCGTGTCGGCCGCACAGCGGACCGCGCTCCGTGCTCGTCCCCGGGGTCGACGGCGAGCGCTCCGGGACACCGGTCAGCGGCGGGTCCACCCGCCTCCCGCCCGGTGCCTTACGCGTGCCGGTGGCCTCGGCGCGAGTCGAGCTCGTCCCAGGCGCGGTCCCACTGCGCCCAGCGGTGCCGGTCCAGTCGTACCCGGGCGACCCACCAGCCGCCCAGCGCCAGCACGCACGCACCTGCCCCGGCGACCGCTCCGACCGCGGCTCCCTGCGCCCTGGCCTGGACCGCGGTCGGCGGCGCGGGCTGAATGCGGCCGGCATCGTCGAGCCACACCGTGGTGGGTTCGCCGGTCCTGCTGCCCGCTGCCACCAAGGCGGTGCCGGACTCGGGAGCGCCGCTTGACGTCGTCCATCGCACGGTCGCCTGCACGTGCTTGTCGGTCGCCGCACCGGAGAACCGCGACAGCGTCGCGGGGGCGTCCTCGACGAGGTGCGCGGTGACACGATGCAGTCCTCGGGCCTGGTCGAGCGCGGAGCGCTCGGCGACGGCCGCCGTCGCCACGCCCACAACTGGCGGGACGAGAAGCAGTACTGCCGCCGCTGCCACGCCGATCCAGGCTTCGGCGATGTCGGAGCGGCGCTTGAGCGGATTGTGCCGCCAGTGCCACCACAACACCCTGCCGTTCCGTTTCAGCATCAGTGCACCCCTCCCTGCCCGACCGGCATGAACTCCACATGGCTACGGTGACCGACCCTTGATCCGTGGGGCAGAGCCCACCGGGCCGTCGCGTCGGGGCCGTTCGGCCCTGCCGGGGAGCCGACAGGACCGGGGCGGACCGACCGCCGCAAGGCACAATGCCGTTCATGAGAGACGAGGCGACGGCCGGCGTGCGTGCGGCAGAACTACGCGACGCGGTCGCCCTGTTGGCGGACTTCCTGAGCACCGAGCCGCTGACCGCGGCCATCGCCGGACTCGAGCACGACCTGGAGGGCGCGATCGCGGGGGACGTCCGCGACACCGCCGCGACCCGGTGCATCAGCCCCGAACTGCTGGTGGCCGGACTCACCGTGCGTGAGAGTCTCGGTCGTCTCAACGACCTCATCCACGCGGCCGGCATCGTCCTGGCGCTGCCCCACCTTCTGGAGGACGGGGAGAAGATCGCCGTACGCCCTTCACTGGCCGCCGGGGCCGCCGACCGCTCGGGGCGGCGCGCCGAACTGTTCGTCGTCGGGCCAGAGCCCGGCCGGTTCCTGCGCACCTCCAGGGCGACGGCTGCCTGGGGGCTGGACCGCACCCCGCACGCGCGCCGCGCCTTCGAGCAGTTCTTCGGCTCCCTGGACATCTCCATCGCCGAGTTCACCACCCAACACGCAGGCCATGTCCGCATCACCGACCTGTGTGACGTGCTGCCACCCACGGTGGCCGCGGCGCTGGTGCGCTGACGAAGCGGCCGGTCAGGCTGCGGACGGCTCGGGCACAGGCAGCCTGGTCAGGAGCATGATGCTGGGCTCGGTGGCGCGCACGGTGTGCGGCAGCCGTGCGGGCAGGTGGATCCAACTGCCGGGCGTGGCCTCGGTCTTCTCGTCGCCCAGGACGAGGCCGAGGCGGCCGTGGACGACCTGGATGACCACGGGCAGGGCGGGTCCGTGCCTCATGCGGCTCGCCGGGAGCCCGAGGCCGACCGGGGACGGTCCGCGGCCGGTGTGGCTCGTCGCCGGTAGACCAGGTACGGGCGGGCCAGGTAGCCGATCGGGGCGCTCCACACGTGGACCAGCCGGGTGAACGGCCAGGCCGCGAAGAGCAGGAAGGCGCTCAGGGCGTGCAGTTGGAACAGCAGCGGGGCTCCGGCAATCGCCTCGGGCTGCGGCTGGAGGGCGAACAGGCCGCGGAACCACACCGAGACGGTGGAGCGGTAGTCGTAGCCGGCGCCGAAGACGTTGTGCGCGGTGGTGGCGGTGATGCCGAGCAGGACGGTGGCGGACAGCAGCGGGAAGAGGAGTTTGTCGCTGCGGTCGGTGCTCAGGCGGATGCGGCGGGTCAGCAGTCGGCGGGCGCACAGCATGCCCAGCCCGGCGACCATGGCGACGCCCGCAACTGAGCCCGCCCACACGGCGGTTGTGTGGTACGTGTGCTCGCTGATGTCCACGGCCTCGGTCCACGAGTCGGGAATGGCGAGCCCCACGACATGCCCGGCGATCACCATGAAGGCGCCCAGGTGGAAGAGCGGGCTGCCCCAGCGCAGCCACCGGTGTTCGAGGAGCTGGCTGGTGTGCGTGGTCCAGCCGAACTGGTCCTGCCGGTAGCGCCAGACATGGCCGACGGTGAACACGGCGAGGCAGATGTAGGGGACGGCGACCCACAGGAGCAGATCGGCGCCGCTCGCCGTGGCGGAGAGCGAGGTGTTCATCGGGGGCCTTCCGTACGGCCGGTCGGGGAGGGCGGGACATGGGTCGGCGGGGCGGGTGTCGGCGGCACGAAGGTGCCTGGAGGTGCGAACTCCCCGTCTCCGTACGTGCCGTAGGGGTCGAGGCCGACCTCCTCGTTCGGTGGGCCCTCGGCGACCAGCTGGGCCACGGCCGCGCGGTCCGCCTCGGTGGGCGGCGGCAGAAGGGTGAGCAGCGCAGCCAGGACATGCCGGTAGGGGGAGTCCGCGTCGGTCAGGGCCCGGTGTATCAGCTCAAGACCGCGCCGGTGCTGACGCAGTGGCGCCTCGCCGCCACCGGGGCCCGCCAGGGCGGCGAACTCCAGGACGACCGGGAGGTGGTCGGGCAGTTCGCCGCCGGTGGTGTCCCAGCCGGCCGCGCGGTAGCGCTGGTTCAGGGTGAGGAGGGCCATGCCGCGGCGGCGGGTGTCGCCGTGGAGGTAGTAGGTGAGGTAGAGGCTGCTCTTGCGGCGCAGGTCGAACATCTCGACGTAGTGGCGTTCCAGGGCATCCACCTCCTGGCCGGTGAGCCAGGAGGTGAAGGCGGCCAGGTCCTCGGCGGCGGACGAGGACGGCAGCGCCTCGACGGTGGCCTTCAATACCGGTCGAGCGGTGGCGAGTTCGGTGTCCGGGTACTGCAGCAGCAGCGAGCACAGCCGCAGCAGCAGGGTGCGTGCCTCAACCTCCTCGGGCGTGAGCCGGGAAGGCCGGCGTACGGCCGCCCGGACGCGGGTGCGGACGAGGGCGGGAATCGATGGGGGTCCCCCCAGGCGTTCAGCTCTGGGGGAGGGCAGCGGGCTCACGGACGGCCTCCAGCGGTGTTGCGGCGCAGGGTGGGGATGCCGAGCATCACCCGCCGGCCACCGGCGTCCGCCGGGTCGCCGGACGATTCGACCGGGCAGCGGTTCTCCATCGCGCTCAGCGCGGCAGCGTCTTCCTTGTGCGCGGCCGGAACGACATACCGGTCGGCGTACTTGGCGACGGCGAGCAGCCGGTGCAGGTCCTCCGCCTCGCGTGCCGTGAGCCCGACGGCCTTCAGGACGGCCTCGTCGCCGGCCTCACCGAGGGTGCGCTCGCGCATGTACGAGCGCAGCGCGGTGAGTTTCATCAGCACCCCGGCGACGGCGTCGGTGTCCCCGGCGGTGAACAGCTCCGCCAGGTACTCCAGCGGAATGCGCAGCCGGGTGACGGCGGCGAAGACGTGGTCGGGGTCGTCCTGGTTTCCGCCCGCCGCGTCGACGGCGTCCAGCACGGGGGAGAGCGGCGGGACGTACCAGACCATCGGAATGGTCCGGTACTCCGGGTGCAGCGGCAGCGCCACCTTGTAGCGCATGACCAGGTCGTACACGGGGGAGCGGCGGGCGGCGTCCAGCCAGTCCTCGGGGATGCCGGACTCCCGTGCCGCCACGATCACTTCGGGGTCGTACGGGTCGAGGAAGACGCCGCGCTGGGCGTCCAGCAAGTCGTGCTCGTCGGGGGTGGCCGCAGCCTCGCCGACGCGGTCGACGTCGTACAGCAGCAGCCCGAGGTAGCGCAGCCGGCCCACGCACGTCTCCGAGCAGACCGTCGGCTGCCCGGCCTCGATGCGCGGGAAGCAGAAGGTGCACTTCTCGGCCTTGCCGGTGGCATGGTTGACGTACACCTTCTTGTACGGGCACGCCGTCACGCACATCCGCCAGCCCCGGCAGCGGTTCTGGTCGACGAGGACGATGCCGTCCTCGACGCGCTTGTACATGGCGCCGGACGGACAGGCGGAGACGCAGGCCGGGTTGAGGCAGTGCTCGCACAGGCGGGGCAGGTGGAAGAGGAAGGTCTGCTCGAACTCGAACTTGACCTTCTCCGCCCACTCGCCGGTGAGGTTGGGGTCGCCGCCGGCGTTCTCGGGTGCACCGCCGAGGCCGTCCTCCCAGTTGGCTCCCCAGGTGATGGCGGTGGGCTCGCCGGTGAGGACCGATCGGGGGCGGGCGACGGGGATGTCCCGGCCGGCCGGTGCGTTGACGAGGTTGTCGTAGTCGTAGGTGACCGGCTCGTAGTAGTCCTCGATGGACGGCAGGTCGGGGTTGGAGAAGAGGGACAGGAGTCGTTTGATGCGGCCGCCGGAGCGCAGGACGAGACGTCCGCGCTTGTCGAGCATCCAGCCGCCCTTCCAGTGCTCCTGTTCCTCGTAGCGGCGGGGGTAGCCGACGCCGGGCTTGGTCTCGACGTTGTTGAACCAGGCGTACTCGACGCCCGTCCGGTTGGTCCACGTCTGTTTGCAGGTGACCGAGCAGGTGTGGCAGCCGATGCACTTGTCGAGATTCATCACCATCGCGATCTGGGCCATGACACGCATGTCAGTACTCCACTTGCTGGCTGCGCCGGCGGATGACGGTGACCTCGTCGCGCTGGTTGCCGGTCGGGCCGTAGTAGTTGAAGGCGTAGGTGAACTGGGCGTAGCCGCCCGCGAGATGGGTGGGCTTGAGCAGCAGCCTGGTCAGCGAGTTGTGGATGCCGCCCCGCTTGCCGCTGACCTCGGTCTTCGGGACGTTCACGTTGCGGTCCTGGGCGTGGTACATGTACACGGTTCCCTCGGGCATGCGGTGGGTGACCACGGCCCGGGCAGCGACGACACCGTTGCGGTTGTACGCCTCGATCCACTCGTTGTCCTTGACGCCGATCTTCTCGGCGTCGGCGGTGGACATCCAGATCGTCGGGCCTCCCCGGGACAGGTCGAGCATGTACTTGTTGTCCTGGTAGTTCGAGTGGATGGACCACTTGGAGTGCGGGGTCAGGTAGCGGACTGTGACCTCCGCCCGGCCGTCGTGGAGTTCTTGGTCGCCGTAATGCCGCGGCGTGTTCAACGGGGGCCGGTAGACGGGGAGTTGCTCACCCAACTCGGTGATCCAGTCGTGCTGGACGAAGAAGTGCTGGCGGCCGGTGAGGGTGTGCCAGGGCTTCTTGTGCTCGGTGTTGATGACGAACGGCGAGTAGCGGCGGCCGCCGGTCTCCGAGCCCGACCACTCGTACGACGTCATCACCGCGCGCGGCTGGGTGCGGGTGTCGGCGAAGGTGATCCGCTCGGCCTCGCGTTCGGCGGCGAGTTCCACCAGGCCCTCGCTGCCGGTCTGCCGTTCCAGCTCGCGGAAGCCTTCGGTGGCCAGGCGCCCGTTGGTGGTGCCGGACAGGGCGAGGATCGCCTCGCACATGTCGGTGGCGGTGGCCAGGGACGGGCGTCCCGCGGCCAGGCCGTCGCGGACCGTGCCGCTGCGCCGGCGCAGTTCGTCGATCTCCTGGTCCGGGCGGACGGTGATGCCCTTGGTGGTGGTGCCCAGGGTGTCCAGCAGCGGGCCGACGGCGCGCATCTTCTCGGCTACGGCGGCGTAGTCCCGTTCGATGACGACGAGCTTCGGCATGGTCCGGCCGGGGATCGGCTCGCACTCGCCGGTCTTCCAGTCCCGAACGACGCCGCCCGGCTGGGCGAGTTCGTCCGGGGTGTCGTGCAGCAGCGGTACCGCGAGGACGTCGGTGCGCGTGCCGAGGTGCTCGGCGGCGAGCTCGCTGAACCTGTCGGCGATGGTCAGGAAGGTGTCGTAGTCGGTGCGGGCCTGCCAGGGAGGGGCGATGGCCGGGGTGAAGGCGTGCACGAAGGGGTGCATGTCCGTGCTGGACAGGTCGTCCTTCTCGTACCAGGTGGCGGCCGGCAGGACGACGTCGGAGAGCAGGCTGGTGGAGGTCATCCGGAAGTCCATGGTGACCAGCAGGTCGAGCTTGCCCTCGGGGGCCTCGTCCCGCCACACCACGTCCTTGGGTCGTCCCTCGGGTGGTGTCTCCTCGGAGCGGACCGCCGCGTCGGTGCCCAGCAGGTGGCGCAGGAAGTACTCGTTGCCCTTGCCGGAGGAGCCCAGCAGGTTGGCCCGCCAAACGGTCAGTACTCGGGGGAAGTTGGCCGGGTCGTCGGGGTCCTCGGCGGCGAACTTCAGGTTCCCGGCCTTGAGTTCGTCGACGATGTGCTCGGCGACTTCACGCCCTTGAGCAGCCGCCTCGTCCGTCAGGTCGAGTGGGTTGCGGTTGAAGCCGGGGTGGCCGGGCGTCCAGCCCAGCCGCACGGCCTGCGCCAGGCAGTCGGCGAACCCCTTGCCCTGGAACCGCCCGTTCCCGAGCGGGGACGCCAACTCGTCGGGCCCGAACGCCTCGTACCGCCACTGGTCGGAGTTCAGGTACCAGTACGAGGTGCCCGCCATGTGCCGGGTGGGCCGTTGCCAGTCGAAGGCGAAGGCGAGATGCTGCAGGCCGGTGATCGGGCGGATCTTCTCCTGGCCGACGTAGTGCGCCCAGCCGCCGCCGTTGACGCCCTGGCAGCCGGTCATCGTCACCAGCGCGAGGAAGGCCCGGTAGATGGTGTCGGAGTGGAACCAGTGGTTGGTGCCGGCGCCGAGGGCGATCATTGAACGGCCGCTGGTGCGCTCGGCGTTGCGGGCGAACTCCCGCGCGATCCGGGCCGCCTGCTCGGCCGGGACGGACGTGATCGTCTCCTGCCAGGCCGGGGTATACGGTTCGGATGCGTCCTCGTACGACGCCGGCCAACTGCCCGGCAGCCCTGGCCGCTGCACCCCGTACTGGGCGAGCATCAGGTCGAAGACCGTGGTGACGAGCCGTCCGCCGATCCTGCGGACCGGAACGCCCCGGACCATGACCGAACCGCCCTCGGTGCCGCCCTCGTCGAACCGGGGCAGCGCGATCTCGACGGTGTCTTCGGCGCGGTCGATGAGGCTCAACTCCGGTATGACATCGCCCAGTTCGAGGTTCCAGCGGCCTCGCCCCGCCTCCCCCCACCGGAAGCCGAGCGAGCCGCCCGGGACCACCGGATCGCCGGTGGCCCGGTCCAGGAGGACCGTCTTGAACTCGGCGTGCTCTTCTTCACGGCCGAGGTCGGCGGCGGTCAGGAACCCGTCGGGGACGAGACCGTGGTCGTGCTCGCGCAGGGCCACAAGGAACGGCGCGTCGGTGAACTTGCGCATGTAGTCCTGGAAGTACGGCACTTCGCGGTCGACGAGGAACTCGCGCAGAATCACGTGGCCCATGGCCATCGCCAGCGCCCCGTCCGTGCCGGGGTGCGGGGCGAGCCATTCGTCGGAGTGCTTGACGTTGTCGGCGTAGTCGGGGCTGACCGCGACGACCTTGGTGCCGTTGTAGCGGGTCTCGGTGAGGAAGTGGGCGTCGGGGGTGCGCGTGACGGGGATGTTGGAGCCCCACATGATCAGGTAGCCCGCATTCCACCAGTCGGCCGCCTCCGGTACGTCGGTCTGGTCTCCGAAGACCTGCGGGGAGGCGATCGGCAGGTCCGCGTACCAGTCGTAGAAGGACAGCAGAGTGCCACCGATCAGCGACATGAAGCGGGCGCCGGCCGCGAAGGACGCCATCGACATTGCGGGAATGGGGGAGAAGCCCGCGACGCGGTCGGGGCCGTACGCCTTGACGGTGTGCACGTGGGCGGCGGCGACCAGCTCGCTCACCTCGTCCCAGTCGGCGCGCACCAAGCCGCCCTTGCCGCGCGCCCGCTTGTAGGCGCGGGCCTTCGCCGGGTCAGAGGTGATCTCGGCCCAGGCCGCCACCGGGTCGCCGAGCCGCTTGCGGGCCTCGCGCCACAGCTTCAGCAGTGCCCCCCGCACATACGGGTACCGGACTCGGCCGGGGGAGTACGTGTACCAGGAGAACGACGCCCCGCGAGGGCAGCCGCGCGGCTCGTACTCGGGGCAGTCCGTGCCGATCGAGGGATAGTCGGTGGCCTGGTGCTCCCAGGTGATGATGCCGTCCTTGACGTACACCATCCACGAACACGAACCGGTGCAGTTGACGCCGTGCGTGGAGCGCACCACCTTGTCGTGCGCCCAGCGGTCACGGTAGAAGCCTTCCCACTTGCCGTCGTTCTCGCCGAACACGGCGCGTCTGTCGGCCGACACCTCGCGGCGCGTCAGCAGCCTGCGAGCAGCCAGCGGCCAGCCTTCCGCGACGCGCGACTGTCCCTGTCGTGCGTTCTGATCGTTCGCCATGACCAGGAACGCTAAGTGGCACAGGCCGCCCTGAACCTGGGGCCGGCGGTCCCTGCCGGATGACCGTCAGGCCCGGTCTGGGCAGTCGCGATAGGGCCCAATGGTCCCGGTGGTAGGGCCCGGTCGGCCGGGGAGTCGGTGTGGCCGGAGGTGCATGCTGGGCATTGATCGAACCGCAGATGCCCATCTGTACGACCGCATTCCGTGCCTGCCAGGCGGCCAATTCCCCCGTCCCTGGCCGCCGCAGGTGTAGCGCGTACGGTGCGTGGCGCCCGTTTCGGTCGTGCGTCCGGCCGCCCCTCGCGGCCGGACGCAGCGTCCTCTTCCCCGGTGCCAGAACCCCGGAATGGCATACAACGCACCCGCATCGGCCGGCCGAGCCGGCCCGACCTGCTGGAGACCCCGTCATGAGCGTGCTCACCCTCGCCTCGGACCCCGAGGACGCCACAGCCCTTGAAGGCGCCGAGGCGCATCATGCCCGCCTGGCCGGGGAGTTGGCCGGTCGGGTGAAGATGCTGCTCACCGCCGTGGACCGCGACGCGAGTGCCGCCGAGAGGATTCACGCCGGGCTCGTGGCCTTCTGTGACCGCTCGCTGCTGCCGCACGCCGCAGCCGAGGAAGCCGCACTCTACCCCGCCGCCCACGGCATGCCCGAGGCCCGTCTGCTCATCGAGAGCCTGATCGGCGAACACCGTTGCCTCACCGCGCTCGTCGACGCCCTGCGCACCGCGCCCAGCCCCGCGGGCGCGGCGGCCGACGCGCGGGCCCTGCAGGTGCTCTTCGAGGAACACGTGGCCAAGGAGAACGGCCTCGTGCTGCCCCTGCTTGCCATGACGCCCGAGGTCTCCCTGACGGCGCTGCTCGCGGCCATGCACCACCGGCTCGCGAACGACACGCCCGCCAAGGGTGCCTATGGAAACCAGGACACCGAGGAAGGACGGGACGTACAGGACGAACAGACCGAGGAGAGCGGTGGCTGCGGCGGAGTATGCGGCGGTGCGGAGGAGGCGGCCGAGCCCGAGCTGGACGTGCGGGAGGTTCCGCACGCCCTGCACGATGCCACGGTCTTCGGCGCCCTGGACGCCGTCCCGGCCGGCACCGCGATCGTGCTGGTCGCCACGCACGACCCGCTGCCGCTGCTCGCGCAGATCGAACAGCGCAGCCCGGGAGTCTTCGCCGTGGAGTACCTGGAACGCGGCCCGGAAACCTGGCGGCTGAGGCTCAGTCACCGCTGACCCGCACCCACTCAACCTCTCAGCGGAGCGGGGACGTTGCCCCACCCGACGTGCACGCACCGCCGTACCCGCAAGCACTCGAGGAAAGGAGGACAACAGATCATGGACGGATCGCACCGTCGGGCCCGCGTCCTGCTCGGAACGGTCGGCACAGCCCTGGCAGTCGCCGGGCCGGTCATGGTGCTGTGCGGCCGCAGCGGCAGGAAGGAGATCCGTACCGAGTTGGCCGCCCAGAAGATCACCTTCCCCGATCACGGACTGCCCACCGAACTCGCCGCCTTCGCCGGCCGGCGCGTGGAAACCGGCCCCGAAGCGCACGCCTACGCGGAGTTCATCAAGGGCAATCTCGCACATGCAACCGGCGGCCGCACCTACGCCGAGATCACCGCGGAGCTGCATACCACCGGAGGCGACGACGAGAAGCTCGCCAAGCTGCGCCAGACCGCGTTCATGGGCCAGTCCCTGCGCTCCTCGCTGATGTCCGCCTACCAGGCATGGCACCTCACGACCCTGGTCACGGGCCTGGGCGCCGCACTGACCGGCCTGGGCGTCGCCATGGTGGCCACCGCGGATGCCCTGACGCCCCGTTCCCCGAACCGCTCCTGAACCTGCGGCGGCGTGCACGGACGGGACCTGGACCCCGGTCTGCCTGGGGGGTGTTCAGGGGCGCTCCCAGGGCCGTCTCACGGCACCACGTCGCCTATCTGACAGCCCGTCCGGCCCTGTCGAACCTGCCGCGAAGAGGGACCATCGGCCCCGTTCGAGAAGACCATCGGCCGCCCGCCGACCACCGCCGCCGGTGGATGCTGACGGCGACCGATCCGGAGGTATCCCGTGCACGAGCGCTCCGCTGGAAACGCGGTTCGAAGCTGCGGATCCGTTGTGGCTGGTAGCGCAGTTCCCCGCGCCCCTAAGAGGCCTGCGGCCTCCTTCGGGGCGCGGTACCGCGGACTTCGGCAAGTCCGCCTAGGGAGGGCCGTCCGATGAACACCGTCAGTGCTCGGGCCATTCGGCGCCAGCGGCACGACGCGGCCGACCGGCCCTTCGTCGTCATCTGGGAGTCCACCCGCACGTGCCCGCTGGCCTGCCGCCACTGCCGCCCGGTGCCCGAGCCGATCGTGGCGGAGATGGCGTCGGCCGCGCACGCTGCGGGCGCGCACCTGTACGTGCCCGACATCCCGGGAACGCGGTCGCTGCTCCGCCTGACCACCGTGGCCGAGGCGCGCAATCACGCCCACCCGGCCCGCGTCGCCGAAACCCGCACCTGGATCACCACTCCGGGCGCGGACTCCGCCTACGGCATTCCTCTCACCGCCCTCGGCCCGCCGGACGCGGGTCGGCGGATGCCGATGCGGGACTTCACCGGCCCGCTGCCCCTCTTCCGGCGGCCCGCCCTGTGGTTCGAGCGCCACGTTCAGACTGCCCTGTTGTGGACGGCCCACGACCGGCGGGAGGACTGGCTGCGGGCGGGCCAGGCCCTGCAGTAAGTGCTGCTCACGGCGACCGCCCACGGGGATCGCACCTCGCTCCTGCACCAGGCCATGGAATGGCCCGACCTGCGTGCTGCGACGGCCTTGCCCCGACACAAGCGATGCCACTCGCAGCTGCTGATCCGCTTGGGCTACGGCCCGGACGGCAGCGCCACACCACGCGCACGGGCACACGGCTGCGCGTCCGGCGCCACCCGCGACGCATAGCGAGCCCATGAGCTGAACCGCGGTGGCCGCCCCCAGGCAGACCACCCCGTTTCCGCCGCACAGAGCGTGTCAGTCCGCGCCGAGGGCACCGCCGAGTTCCCGCCCGGTGACGATCTCCGACTCGATCCGTACGAAGACTCCGTCCCGCACGGGCATCCAGGAACGTGGGCCCGTCCGCGACAGCCGTTCGTGCTCGGCTGGATCGGTCACCACCGTGGCCCGGCCTGTGACGACCACGCTCCAGCCGGACTGGTCCTCGGCATTGAACTCGTCGGCTTCGAAGGCGACCACGACGCCGTCGATGGCGTGGACGAGGTCCGAGCCGGCCGAGGTGCGCAGCAACACGGCAGCGTCCGAGTCCAGACAAAAATTGACCGGGAGGACCGCGGGCAGCGCCTGCCGGGTGTACACGACCCGGCCGACCGGCACCTTGGCCAGCAGACTCAGGCACTCCTGCCGGTCGAGTGTGCGAAAGCCGTCGTTGTGGAACATCGGTCCATCGTCCGTTCCACCGCCGCCCAGGTGTTAGGGCCGTTCGGCCCCGTTTCGGCCCTCGCCGGTGGTCGATGGGCACCAACGGACGCAGCCTGCTCACACCCGCTGTCTCGATGATGCCGTGCGGGCGACCTGGGGAAAGGGCGCGATGTCCGCTCAGCTCGCCCACGCGTCTGGAACTCGGGACGGCCGGCCGGGTGATGGGGACTGTCGGCCCACTCACACCGGGCCATCGGCTGCGGATATTGGCTGCGGAGCACCAGCGCGCAGTGCGTGCCTGGAGCCTACGGTCTCACCACCGACGATCCCGAGGCCGTACCACCGCGAGCAGGAAGGAAGGCGGCATGTTCCAGCCGTCGACGAAGCAGACCGACACACGGACAAGCGGAGCACCTGTGCCTGGCAGAGCGTGGCTGATGCTCACCCTGGCTACCCTCGGTTTCGCCGTCAACTTCTGGGCGTGGGCGCTGCTCAGCCCCCTCGGCCCCCGCTTCAAGGACACCTTGGAGCTCAGTTCCTTCCAGCAGTCGCTGCTGGTGGCGGTACCGGTCGTGGTCGGCTCCCTGGGCCGCATCCCCGTGGGCGCGCTCACGGACCGGTTCGGCGGCCGGACGATGTTCCCGCTGGTCTCCGCGGCCACCATCGTGCCAGTGGTCTACCTCGGCTTGGCCGGACACTCGTCACTCGCCGCCCTGCTGGCCGGCGGCTTCTTCCTCGGCATCGGCGGCACTGCCTTCGCTGTCGGCGTGCCCTTCGTCAGCGCCTGGTTCCCGCCCGAGCGACGGGGGCTCGCCATCGGGATCTTCGGCGCCGGCATGGGGGGCACCGCGATCAGCGCCCTGACCACCGTGAAGCTGGTCGACGGGGGCAGCATGTCCACGCCGTTCCTGCTCACCGCGGGCGTGCTGGCGGCCTACGCGGTCGTGGCCGCGCTGGTGCTGCGGGACGCCCCCGGACGCACGGTGCCGACCGAGCCGCTGACCCGCCGCCTGGCAGCCACCCTGCGCCTGGGCGTCACCTGGCAGGCGTCCGTGCTGTACGCGGTGGCGTTCGGCGGCTACGTGGCCTTCTCCGTCTACCTGCCCACCTACCTCAAGACCGGCTACGGCCTGACGCAGGCGGACGCTGCGAACCGGATGGCCGGATTCGTGCTGCTGGCGGTCGCGATGCGTCCGTTGGGCGGATACCTGTCGGACCGCATCGGCCCCGTACGGGTCCTGGCCGGATCGCTGGCGGTCGTGGTCTCAGGCGCGGCAGCACAGTCCTTCACCCCCTCCCTGGCCCCCCTGGGCACGATCGCCTTCCTGGCCATGGCCGCCGCGCTGGGAGCCGCCAGCGGCGCCGTGTTCGCGCTGGTGGCCCTGCTGGCCCCGGCGAACAAGGTCGGCTCGGTCACCGGCGTCGTCGGCGCCGCCGGCGGCCTGGGAGGCTTCCTGCCGCCGCTGGTGATGGGCTCGTTGTACGGCGCCTACGGGTCGTACGCGATCGGCCTGGTGCTGCTGGCTCTCGTCGCGGCCGCGGCCCTCACGTTCACCGAAACCGGTGTCCGTCGCGCCATCACCCACCGGACCCCGGTCGCAAACATCGGCTGAGCAGATCGAACGGACTGCGAAGGAGGACATCGCGGCATGTGCGAGTTCTGCGGCTGCCAGGCCCTGGAGACAATCGACGAACTGACCCAGGAGCACGACGAGGTCGTCCGCCTGATCAGCCACCTCCGCCCCGCCCACCAGGACGGTGACGTGGCCCGGATGGCGGAGGTCGCCCGCGAGATCGCGTCCGTGCTCGGCCCCCACACAAGGGTGGAGGAGCATGGCCTGTTCCCCGCCCTGGCCGAGGACTTCCCCGACCAGATCGCTGTCCTGGAGGCCGAGCACCGCCACATCGAGGCGGTGCTGGCCGAGGCCGCCGACGGCGTCACACCCTCGGACCCGCCCTGGCCGGACCGACTGACGGAGGCGATGGCCATGTTGCGCAACCACATCCTGAAGGAGCAGGACGGCGTCTTTCCGGCCGCGCTCGCCAACCTCAGCATCGAGCAGTGGGAAGCGATCGAGGCCGAGCGCGTGAAGGCGGGCGGCACTCTCTCCCGGCCGACTGCCTGACCGGGCCGCGCTCCCGGGCGCTCGCGCGCGATCTGGCCTCCGTGCTGGATGCGCTTCACAGACGATCGGTATCGGCAACGCACCGCGCTCTCAGTATTGAGGCATCCCGGAGCCGGCACGCTCGGGGCCGGCCCTGAGTCCTGAGCGGCTTACCCGTCTTCGCTCAACCGGAGAGGAGTCCTCGGCTCGCAGGCCGTACGAGCGCTCAGGTAACGTTTTGTTGTAAGGCAGGTTCCTGCCCGGCACGGGAGCCCCCGCACCTCCTTGGAGGATTACATGATCGCGGGGGCGTCTTGCTGTGTCTTTGCGGGAGTGACCTGCGTCGTTTCGCGTGAAAATGTGGGTCTATGCGTTTCCTTGAGCCCGGTACTGGACGGCCCGTAGAATCAGCTCCGGTTCCCTACGACCTGACGTACGACGACGTGTTCATGGTCCCGAGCCGTAGCGCGGTCGGCTCGCGGCAGGGCGTGGACCTCGGCTCCCCGGACGGCACGGGCACCACGATCCCGCTGGTCGTCGCCAACATGACCGCCATCGCCGGCCGCCGGATGGCCGAGACGGTCGCGCGTCGCGGCGGTCTCGTCGTCATCCCGCAGGACATTCCGATCGACGTGGTCACCGACGTCATCACCTGGGTGAAGAGCCGCCACCACGTCCTGGACACCCCGATCGTGCTGGCCCCGCACCAGACCGTCGCCGACGCGCTGGCCCTGCTGCCCAAGCGCGCGCACAACGCCGGTGTCGTCGTGGACGAGGACCAGCGGCCGATCGGTGTCGTCACCGACGCCGACCTGTCCGGCGTGGACCGCTTCACGCAGCTCGCCGAGGTCATGTCCCGGGACCTGCTGCTGCTCGACGCGGACATCGACCCGCGCGAGGCGTTCAACAAGCTCGACGGCGCCAACCGGCGTTACGCGCCCGCCGTCGACCAGGACGGCCGCCTCGCCGGCATCCTCACCCGCAAGGGCGCCCTGCGCGCCACGCTCTACACGCCGGCCGTCGACGCGAAGGGCAAGCTGCGCATCGCGGCCGCCGTCGGCATCAACGGCGACTTCGAGGACAAGGCCAAGCAACTGCTCGACGCGGGCATCGACACGCTCGTCATCGATACCGCGCACGGCCACCAGGAGTCGATGATCAGCGCCATCAAGCTGGTGCGCGCCCTCGACCCGCAGGTCCCGATCGCCGCCGGCAACATCGTCGCCGCGGAGGGCGTGCGCGACCTCGTCGAGGCGGGCGCCGACATCATCAAGGTGGGCGTCGGTCCCGGCGCCATGTGCACCACCCGCATGATGACCGGCGTGGGCCGGCCGCAGTTCTCCGCGGTCCTGGAATGTGCCGCCGAGGCCAAGAAGTACGGCAAGCACGTGTGGGCCGACGGCGGTGTCCGGCACCCGCGCGACGTCGCGATGGCGCTCGCCGCCGGTGCGTCCAACGTCATGATCGGCTCGTGGTTCGCCGGCACCTACGAGTCCCCGGGCGACCTCCAGCAGGACGCCAGCGGCCGCCTCTACAAGGAGTCGTTCGGCATGGCGTCCGCCCGCGCGGTCCGCAACCGTACGTCCGAGGAGTCGTCCTACGACCGTGCCCGCAAGGCGCTGTTCGAGGAGGGCATCTCCACCTCCCGCATGTTCCTCGACCCGGCCCGTCCCGGCGTCGAGGACCTGATCGACTCGATCATCGCGGGCGTCCGCTCCTCCTGCACCTACGCCGGCGCAGGCTCCCTGGAGGAGTTCGCCGAGAAGGCCGTCGTAGGCATCCAGAGCGCAGCCGGCTACGCCGAGGGGAAGCCCCTTCACGCCAGCTGGAACTGACCCAAGTCCCGCTGCGACGGCCCCCGTTGAAAACCGGGGGTCGTCCGCATCTGTGGCGCACGTCAAGCCCTCTTGACGTCAAGCGGGCTTGACGCAAATCTTTAGTCATGACGACACCACAGAGCATCGAGCCGCAGCACACCCTGCTCACCGCCGTGGCCCGTCTCGACGAGTTGCGGGTGCGGGAATCCATGGCCGTGGAGGCACTCGACCGGTCCGAGCTGCTCGAACTCCTCGCGCTGAGCGAGGTCGTGGCCCGGAAGGCGGCCTACGGGCGGCAGCTCACCGTCCGTGCGGCCCGTGAGGCAGGGGCTTCCTGGACGCAGATCGGGGCCGCGCTCGGTACCAGCAAGCAGGCCGCGTGGGAGGCGCACTCGCGTTGGATCGACGCCCAGGCGGCGGCGTACGGGAATCCCGGGCAGATGGGGTTCGATGAGGCGGATGTGGCCGAGGCCAGGGCCCTTGCCGGGGAGCCGGACGAGCGCTGACCGAATGGCCGTGGGCCTCGTGTTCTACTGCGTGTACGGCCATCGCCGCTCCCGACCCGCACCGCCTGAAAGCTGATCCACCCACCGTGCTCAACGATCTCGACGAACGCATCGTCCACGCCCTCGCCGAGGACGCCCGCCGTTCCTACGCGGACATCGGCCAGCTGGTCGGCCTGTCCGCGCCCGCCGTGAAGCGGCGCGTGGACAGGCTGCGCGCGACCGGGGCCATCACCGGGTTCACCGTGCGGGTGGATCCGTCGGCCCTCGGCTGGGAGACGGAGGGGTTCGTCGAGATCTACTGCCGGCACAACACCTCGCCGGAGACCATCAGACGGGGCCTGGAGCGCTACCAGGAGGTCGTGGCCGCGTCGACCGTGACGGGTGACGCGGACGCGGTCGCGCAGGTCTTCGCCTCCGACATGCGCCACTTCGAGCGGGTGCTGGAGCGGATCGCGGGCGAGCCGTTCGTGGAGCGAACGAAGTCGGTGCTGGTCCTGTCGCCGTTGCTACGACGGTTTTCGTCGGGCTCGCCGACCTGACATGTTCGGCTGGCGCCGGCTTCAAGGGGGCGCGGGGAATTGCGCGACCAGCCACAGACGACCCGCAGACGGCACCCGACCGCGCCCTCCGAGCTCTACTCCGCGGTCTTCCTGGCAAGCGCGTTGTTCCCTATCGAGTTGTGCACGCTAAAGCTCACCGCATCCGACCGATACCGGTCATCCGACCACTCCACCGGCCGCCCTTCCCGCGTAGTAGTCACCCGCCGCACCCGCAGCAGCGGACTCGTACGGCGGACGAGCAACAGCTCGGCATCCTGCGCACCGGCCGCCACCGCGTCGATGACATGCTCGCCATAGGCGAAGACCAGCCCGGTGTCGTCAAGCAGCCGCTGCGTCACGGACGGACAGTCCGGCTCGATCGGCTCGACGGCGGGGGAGATCCAGTCGGCGTACACGGTCCGCTCCAGGAGGACCGGCTCGCCGTCCAGACCGCGCACCCGCAGGACGTGCAACACCGGTGTCCCGGCAGGCAGTTGCAGCCGTACCGCGTCCTCCCGCGATGCCGGGCGGTACTCCTGCGCGACCACCTGCCCCGTCGCCTCGCGGCCCATCGCGCGCGCCCACTGGGCGAAGCTGCGCAGTTCCTCGAAGGTCTGGCTGCGGCGGCTGGCCAGGACCACCCGGCGGGCGCCCTGGCGGGAGCCGATGAGTCCCTCCGCGGTCAGCGCGGCGACGGCCTGGCGGATCGTGCCGCGCGAGACGCCGTGGTGGGCCGCGAGCTCCGTCTCGGCGGGCAGCAGACTGCCGACCGTGTACTCCTCGCGGTCGATCGCCCGACGCAGTTCGTCGGCGATCTCCTCGTGTCGCGCCGCCATACGTCCCCTCTGAGTCGGCCGCTGTGTACAGCGTGATCAGCCTAGTCGACGTTCGACGGGATCCGAAGGGGCTCTGACTGTGCGGGAATTCGGGGGTCAGGGTTTCGCCAGTGTTTACGAGCACGACACCATCGGCGGGCGTACTGAGGCCAACTTGTTCAGACAAGTTCTCTCTGTTTGGCTCCTGCACCTCGCGCGTCCCCTGGAGAAGCCGTGACCGTGTCCCTGCCGAGAACAGCCGCCCTCGGCGTCATCGCCGCCCTCACCCTGAGCGCCTGTGGCGCCGCCCCCGAGAGCTCGTCGACCACCGCCGACGGCAAGAACGCCGCCACCGCCACCTCGGCCGCCGACTTCGGCGGCCTGGCCGCCCTGGTCAAGGCGGCGAAGAAGGAGGGCACGCTGAACGCCATCGCGCTGCCCCGCGACTGGGCCAACTACGGAGCCCTCATCGACGGCTTCGAGAAGAAGTACGGCATCAAGATCAAGGACGAGAACCCGGACGGCTCCAGCCAGGACGAGATCAACGCCGTGACCTCCCGCAAGGGCCAGGACCGCGCGCCGGACGTCCTCGACCTCGGCAGTTCCTTCGCGATCAGCGCGGCCCAGCAGGGGCTGCTCGCGCCGTACAAGGTGGCGTCGTACGACGACATCCCCACCGGGCAGAAGGACGCACAGGCGCGCTGGTACAACGACTACGGCGGCTACATCTCGATCGGCTGCGATGCCAAGCGGGTCACGACCTGTCCGACGACCTTCGCGGACCTGCTCAAGCCCCAGTACAAGGGCCAGGTCGCTCTCAACGGCAACCCCACCAAGTCCGGTTCGGCCTTCGGCGGCGTCTGGGCGGCCGCCCTCGCGAGCGGCGGTTCCTTCGACGACATCCAGCCCGGCCTCGACTTCTTCGCGAAGCTCAAGAAGAACGGCAACTACACGCCCGTCGAGTCGACCCCGGCCACCGTCGAGAAGGGCGAGACGCCGATCAGCATCGACTGGGATTACCTGAACGCCGGGTACGCCGAGGAGTTCAAGTCCAAGGGCGTCGACTGGCAGGTGTCGGTGCCCAGCGACGGCAAGTTCTCCCAGTACTACTCCCAGGCCATCAACAAGGACGCCCCGCACCCGGCGGCCGCCCGCCTGTGGCAGGAGTACCTCTACAGCGCCGAGGGCCAGAACCTGTGGCTCAAGGGGTACGCCCGCCCGGCTTTGATGACCGCCATGGAGACGGCCGGCACCCTCGACAAGACGGCCGCGGCCAAGCTGCCCGAGGTCTCCGGGACGCCCTCCTTCCCGACCGAGGACCAGCAGAGCAAGGCCAAGACGGTGCTCGGACAGGGCTGGGCGAAGGCCGTCTCCGGATGACGGCCACGCTCACGCGGGCCGACGTGGTCGCCGCCGCTTCCCCGAAGCGGCGGCGCCGCGTCCCCGGCTGGATCGCCGTGGTCCCGCTGCTCGTCTTCACCGCGGTCGCCTTCGGGGTGCCCGCCGTCGCGATGCTGAACGGCGCCTTCACCGTCAAGGACCAGACGACGGGGGCCAGTTCGTACACCATCGCCAACCTGACCGACTCGCTGCAGGGCGCCTATCTCACCGCGCTGGTCGGCAGCGTCAAGCTGTCCGCCGTCTCCGCGGCCCTCGGCACCCTGTTCGGTCTGCCCCTCGCCCAGGTCGTCGTCACCTCCCGCTTCCGCGCGCTGCGCGAGGCCGTCCTCACCGCGTCCGGCGTCCTCGCCAACTTCGGCGGGGTCCCGCTGGCCTTTGCGTTCGTCGCCACGCTCGGCAACGCCGGTGTGCTGACCACGCACCTGGGCCTGAAGGACAAGGGCTGGGACCTCTACAGCTTCTGGGGCCTGGTCATCGTCTACCTGTACTTCCTGATCCCGCTGATGGTCCTCACCATCACCCCGGCCCTGGAGGGCCTGCGCACCCAGTGGCGCGAGGCCGCCCAGAACAACGGAGCCACCGGCGTGCAGTACTGGCAGCACGTGGCCCTGCCGGTGCTGCTGCCCTCGCTGCTCGGCGGGTTCGTCCTCCTCTTCGGCAGCGCCTTCGCCGCGTACGCCACCGCCGCGGCCATGGTGGGCAGTTCGATCCCGCTGGTCACCCTGCAGATCGCCGACGCCATCTCCGGCAACGTGCTGGTCGGCCAGGAGAACGTGGCCCTCGCCCTCAGCCTGGACATGGTCCTGGTCGCGGGCCTGGTCATGGCCGTGTACCTGCCCCTGCAACGACGGAGCGCCCGATGGCTGGACGCCTGAACCTCTGGCGGTGGGTCGTCCTCGGCCTCGCCGCTCTGTACTTCCTGGTGCCGCTCGCCGCGTCCGTGATCTTCACGATCGACGTGCCCGGGCAGG
Source organism: Streptomyces sp. JLBG701 (assembly GCF_058544905.1). Classification (NCBI taxonomy): domain Bacteria; kingdom Bacillati; phylum Actinomycetota; class Actinomycetes; order Kitasatosporales; family Streptomycetaceae; genus Streptomyces; species Streptomyces sp. JLBG701. The sequence continues at coordinate 1,990,053 of NZ_CM178588.1, read as the reverse complement.
GCGTCACCTTCGACGCCTACACCCAGATCGTCTCCGCCGACGGCTTCACCTCCAGCCTGCTGCTCTCGCTGGAACTGGCCGCCGCGACCATCGCCGTGGTCCTGCTCCTGATGGTCCCCGCCATGGTCGCGCTCCGGCTCACCGCGCCGCGCCTGCGGCCCGTCGTCGAGGTGATCTGCTCGTTGCCGCTGGTCGTGCCGCCGATCGCGTTCGTCGCCGGTATCGCCACCGTCCTCAAGTGGGGACCCGATCACCTCTCCCGCACCCCGCTGTTCCAGACCTTCGTGGCCATCCAGAACCCGAGTTTCCCGTTCGTCCTCGTTCTCGCGTATGTCGTGATGGCGCTGCCGTTCGTCTACCGGGCACTGGACTCCGGGCTGCGTGCCCTCGACGTGAAGACGCTCGTCGAGGCCGCGCGCAGCTGCGGCGCGGGCTGGCCGCAGGCGCTGGTGCGGGTCGTACTGCCCAATCTGCGCGGGGCGTTGCTCAACGCCTCCTTCCTCACGCTGGCGCTGGTGCTCGGCGAGTTCACCGTGGCCCAACTCCTCGGCTTCACACCCTTCGCCGTGTGGATCTACAGCGTCGGCGGGTCCAACGCCCAGCTCTCCGTCGCCGTCTCCGTGCTCAGCCTGGTCGTCACCTGGGCACTGCTCCTCACGCTCGCCGGTGTCGGCGGGCGCGACAAAACCGCTTCGTCCCGGGGATGAACCATGACCGCCACCACGCTTGAGAAGACCACCGCGGAGCAAGCCGCCACCGTCGAATTCCGGGGCCTGCGCCGGGAGTTCGGCGCGACGGTCGCCCTCGACGGACTCGACCTGACCGTCCGCCCCGGCGAGTTCCTGGCCCTGCTCGGCCCGTCCGGCTGCGGCAAGACCACCGCGCTGCGCATGCTCGCCGGGTTCGAACACCCCACCTCCGGCGAGGTGCTGGTCGACGGCCAGGACGTCACCGGCGTCCCCGCCCACCGTCGTGACGCCGGGATGGTCTTCCAGTCGTACAGCCTCTTCCCGCATCTCAACGCCCTCGACAACGTCGCCTTCGGGCTGCGCATGCGCAAGGTGAGCAAGACCGAACGGCGGTTCCGCGCCAACGAGTTGCTCCACCTGGTCGGGCTCGGCGACAAGGGCGAGCGGTTCCCGCACCAGCTCTCCGGCGGCCAGCAGCAGCGCATCGCACTGGCCCGCGCGCTCGCGCTCCGGCCGCGTGTCCTGCTGCTCGACGAGCCGCTGTCGGCGCTCGACGCCAAGGTGCGGCTGACCCTGCGCGAGGAGATCCGCCGGCTCCAGCAGGAACTCGGCATCACCACCCTCTTCGTGACGCACGATCAGGAGGAGGCGCTGTCCATCGCCGACCGGGTCGCCGTGATGCGCGCCGGGAAGCTCGAACAGTGCGCCGCGCCCACCGAGTTGTACGGGCGGCCCGCGACCGCGTTCGTCGCCGAGTTCGTCGGCACGATGAGCCGACTCCCGGGACGGCTGGTGGACGGCACCGTCGAGGTGCTCGGGCAGCGGCTGCCGGTCGACGGCGAGGCACCGGCCGGACCCGACGTGGACGTACTCGTACGGCCCGAGGCGATCCACGTGCGGGCCGACGCCGCCGCTGACGCGCGGGTCGTCGCCACCGCCTTCCTCGGCGCGGTCGTCCGCGTCACCGTACGGCTCGCCGACGGCACCGAGGCCAAGGCCGACCTGCCCGCGCACGAGGCCGCCGCGCTGAGTGCCGGCGCCGCCGTGAGCGTGGCGCTGCCGGAGCGGCCGGTACTCGTGGCAGAACGTACGAACCCGTAGGGCCTGCAGTCCCGTAGTGCCCGTAGTGAAAGAGAGAAACGTGACCCCCCACCCCCAAGTCCCGCTCCAGGCCGTCCTGTTCGACATGGACGGCACGCTCGTCGACACCGAGCGGCTGTGGTGGGAGGCGGTGGAGCAGGTCGCGGGCAGAACCCTGACCGACGCGGATCAGCCGGAGGTGCTCGGCCGTCCGGTCGAGCACACGGCCGAGTGGCTCGCCACGTGCTCGGGCGCACCGGCGGCGGACCTCGCGGCCGAGCTGCACCGCGAGTTCGCCGCCCGCGTCCGCACCGGCATCGTGCCCCGCCCCGGCGCGCTGGACCTGCTGGACGCCCTGGCCCGCGAGGGCGTCCCCACGGCCCTGGTGACCGCGTCCCCCAGAGCGGTCGCCGACACCGTGCTCGAAGCACTCGGCGCGAGCCGCTTCGCGGTCTCCGTCACCGCCGACGACACCCCGCGCACCAAGCCGGCCCCCGACCCCTACCTCGCCGCCTGCCACGCCCTCGGTGTCGACCCGGCGGCCTGCGTGGCCGTCGAGGACACGGAGACCGGCGTCGCCTCCGCGGAAGCGGCGGGCTGCGCGGTGCTCGCGGTGCCCTCGCTGGCCCCCATCGAGGCGGCCCCCGGCCGGACCGTCCGGGCCAGCCTGGAGGACGTCACCGTCACGAGCCTGCGGGCCCTGCTGCCGTACCGGCTCCGCATCATGACCTGGAACCTCTGGTGCGGCGGCACAAAGGTCCACGACCACCGGGCCAAGCAGCTCAAGGTCATCACGGAGACCGACGTGGACGTCGTCGGCCTGCAGGAGACGTACGGCACCGCCGCCCAGGAACTCGCCGACGCCCTCGGCTGGCACCATCACCGGGCCGGGGAGAACCTCGGCATCATCAGCCGCCACCCGATCACGGCCCGCCTCGGCGACCCGGACGTCGGCTTCTACGGCGCGGCGGGCGTCCGTGTCCGGGTCGCCGGGGGCGCCGAGGTCGACGTATGGACGCTCCACCTGGACTACAAGCCGTACGGGCCCTACGAGGCCGCGTTCGACGGGCTGGCGGCCGACGACCTCATCGCCCACGAGGAGGTGCGGCTGGCCCAGATGCGGGAGGCCCTGCGCCGGATCGACAGCGCCGTGCCGGTCGTCCTGGTGGGCGACTTCAACAGCCCCTCCCATCTGGACTGGCCGGACGTGGAGTGGCCGGTGACGAAGGCGGCCGAGGCGGAGGGACTGCGCGACTCCTACCGCGAGGTCCGTCCCGACCCGGTGCGGGACCCCGGCCACACCTGGTCCCCGGTCCATGCCGAGCACGAGGACGGCAGCGGCCGGCCGGAGCCGCAGGACCGGATCGACTTCGTCCTGCACCGGGGTCTCAAGGTGCTCGACTCCCGGACGTACGTCTGCGGCACCCCCCGGACCTGGCCGGATGTCGAGGACAACGCCTGGCCGTCCGACCATGCGGCGGTGATCAGCACATTTTCGCTGGGCGTCGGGGCAGGACCTGTCTAGACTCGGTGCCATGACCTGGCGACATTGATTCACCGGCAGCCGCCGGCTGACGACCACGCTGTACGGCTACGCGTTCCTCGACGACTTCGTCCTGCTCTACCCGGTGTACGCGCTGCTGTTCGCCGACACCGGGCTGTCGCTCTGGCAGATCTCCTCGCTGTTCGCCCTGTGGTCGGTCACGGCCGTCGTGCTGGAGGTCCCCTCCGGCGCGCTGGCCGACGCCGTCTCCCGGCGGCTGCTGCTCGTGGCCGGCCCCTTGTTCAACGCCGTCGGCTTCGCCCTGTGGGTGATCGTGCCGTCGTACTGGGCCTTCGCGCTCGGCTTCGTCCTGTGGGGGATCGGGGGAGCGCTTTGTTCCGGCTCCTTCGAGGCGCTGGCGTACGACGAGCTGGACCGGCTGGGGACCGCCGGCCGGTACGCGCGCGTGATGGGACGGGTGCGGACCGCGCGGCTGGTGGCCACCATGGCGGCGATCGGCCTCGCCGGACCGGTCTTCGCGCTGGGCGGCTACCCGGCCGTGGGCGCGGGCAGCGTCCTGGCCTGTCTGCTGGCCGCCGGGACGGCGACCCGGCTGCCGGAACACCGGACGCGACCGGAGTCCGGGGGAGACGGCTGGGGGAGGACTCTGCGCACCGGGCTCGCCGAGGCGCGCGGGAACCGCTCCGTGCGCTCGGCCCTGCTGCTGATCCCGGCGGTCGCCGCGGTGTGGGGCGCGCTCGACGAGTACACGCCGCTGCTCGTCCGTGACACCGGGGTGGCGGAGGCGACCGTGCCCTATCTGATCCTGCTGATCTGGACGCTCGTCACGGTGGCCGGCCTGCTGACCGGACCCGCCGAACGCCTCGGCACGACTGGGACGGCCTGGCTGCTCGCGGGCTCCGCGCTCGCCCTGGCCGCGGGTGCGGCGGCCCGCACCCCGGCCGGTATCGCCCTCGTCGGCCTCGCCTTCGGCGGTTTCCAGCTGGCCGAGGTGCTCGCCGACGTCCGGCTCCAGCACCGTATCGACGACTCCCGCCGGGCCACCCTCACCTCGGTGGCGAGCCTGGGCACCGAGGTGGTCACGGTCGTCACGTTCGGCGTGTACACGCTGCTCGGCACGGAGCTGGCGCACGGCACGGTCTTCGCGGTGCTGGCGGTGCCCTACCTGGCGACCGCCGTGGCACTGGCCCTCAGGGGACGCCGATGACCCCGCGCAACGAATCGCCGCCATCGCGTCCGCGCACGCAACAAACCGCTTACGGGCGCGCAACGGCTCCTCCTTGTCCGCCCCGGCCGACCGCCCGTACCGTCTAGGGGGCCCACTTGTGTGGCCCCCGCAACCACCTATCGTCCCGGTGAGGATCACGCATGCGCACCGCCCTGCTCCAGAGCTCCGGCCGACCCGGCTCCATCGCCGCGAACCTCAAGGTTCTCGACGAGGCCGCGGGCCGTGCCGCCGCAGCCGGGGCCGGTCTGGTGGCCGTACCGGAGATGTTCCTGACCGGGTACGCGATCGGCGACGACATCGCCCGTCTCGCCGAGCCCGCCGACGGCGACTCGGCCGACGCGGTCGCCGAGATCGCTTCCAGGCATGAGGTCGCGATCGTCTACGGCTACCCCGAGCGGGCCGGCGAGCGAAGCGAGATGGGGGTCCCCCCGGCCGAAGGCTGGGGGAAGGTCTTCAACTCCGCCCAGCTCATCTCCGCCGACGGCACCCGCCTCGGCAACTACCGCAAGACCCACCTCTTCGGCTGCTTCGAGCGCGACCACTTCACCCCGGGCGACCAGCCCGTCGTCCAGGCCGAGCTGAACGGCCTCCGCGTCGGGATCATGATCTGCTACGACGTCGAGTTCCCGGAGAACGTCCGCGCCCACGCCCTCGCCGGCACCGACCTCCTCGTCGTGCCGACGGCACAGATGCACCCGTTCCAGTTCGTCGCCGAGTCGATGATCCCGGTGCGTGCCTTCGAGAACCAGATGTACGTCGCGTACGTCAACCGGGTCGGCCAGGAAGGGGAGTTCGAGTTCGTCGGGCTCTCCACGCTGGCCGGTCCCGACGGGGTCGCCCGGGCCCGGGCCGGCCGCGGCGAGGAGCTGGTGTTCGCCGACGCCGACCCCGTGGCCCTCGCCAACTCCCGTGAGGCGAACCCGTATCTGCAGGACCGCCGCCCCGGCCTCTACGGGTCTCTGGCCTGAATCCCTCCTGATCTTTCTGACTGATCTTTCTGATTTTTTCTGATCCTTTCTGATCTTCTCTGTGTCGCAAGGAGTCCGTACCCCATGACGTCCACGGTGCCCAACGCCGTCCAGCACGCCGACGAGCAGCAGCCGCCGATCACCATGTTCGGCCCGGACTTCCCCTACGCGTACGACGACTTCCTCGACCACCCGGCGGGCCTCGGCCAGATACCGGCGACCGAGCACGGCACCGAGGTCGCCGTCATCGGCGGCGGTCTGTCGGGCATCGTGGCCGCGTACGAGCTGATGAAGATGGGGCTCAAGCCCGTCGTGTACGAGGCCGATCAGATCGGCGGCCGGCTGCGCACGGTCGGCTTCGACGGGCCCGGCACCGGGGAACTGACCGCCGAGATGGGGGCGATGCGCTTCCCGCCGTCCTCCACGGCGCTCCAGCACTACATCGACCTGGTCGGACTTGAGACCCGCCCCTTCCCCAACCCCCTTGCGGAGGCGACGCCTTCGACGGTCGTCGACCTCAAGGGCGAGTCCCACTACGCCACCACCGTCGACGACCTGCCGCAGGTCTACCGCGACGTGATGCACGCCTGGAACGCCTGCCTCGAAGAGGGCGCCGACTTCTCCGACATGAACCGGGCCATGCGCGAGCGCGATGTCCCGCGCATCCGCGAGATCTGGTCGAGGCTCGTCGAGAAGCTCGACAACCAGACCTTCTACGGCTTCCTCTGCGACTCCGAGTCCTTCAAGTCCTTCCGGCACCGCGAGATCTTCGGCCAGGTCGGCTTCGGCACGGGCGGCTGGGACACCGACTTCCCGAACTCCATCCTGGAGATCCTGCGCGTCGTCTACTCCGAGGCCGACGACCACCACCGGGGCATCGTGGGCGGATCGCAGCAGCTGCCGGTCAGGCTCTGGGAGCGCGCGCCGGAGAAGATCGTGCACTGGCCGTACGGCACCTCGCTGGCGTCCCTGCACGTCAACGGCGAGCCGCGCCCGGCCGTGACCCGGCTGCACCGTACCGCCGGCAACCGGATCACGGTCACCGACGCGAACGGCGACATCCGGACCTACCAGGCGGCGATCTTCACCGCCCAGTCCTGGATGCTGCTCTCGAAGATCGCCTGCGACGACTCGCTCTTCCCGATCGACCACTGGACCGCGATCGAGCGCACCCACTACATGGAGTCCTCGAAGCTCTTCGTGCCCGTCGACCGGCCCTTCTGGCTCGACAAGGACGAGGAGACGGGCCGTGACGTCATGTCGATGACCCTCACCGACCGGATGACGCGCGGGACTTACCTCCTCGACGACGGTCCGGACCGGCCCGCCGTCATCTGCCTCTCCTACACCTGGTGCGACGACAGCCTGAAGTGGCTCCCGCTGTCAGCGAACGAGCGGATGGAGGTCATGCTGAAGTCGCTCGGCGAGATCTATCCCAAGGTCGACATCCGGAAGCACATCATCGGCAACCCGGTGACCGTCTCCTGGGAGAACGAGCCCTACTTCATGGGCGCGTTCAAGGCCAACCTGCCCGGCCACTACCGCTACCAGCGCCGCCTGTTCACCCACTTCATGCAGGACCGGCTGCCCGAGGACAAGCGCGGCATCTTCCTGGCGGGCGACGACATCTCCTGGACGGCCGGCTGGGCCGAGGGCGCGGTCCAGACCGCGCTGAACGCCGTCTGGGGCGTCATGCACCACTTCGGCGGGGAGACCGACGCGACCAACCCCGGCCCGGGTGACGTCTACGACGTGATCGCGCCGGTCGAGCTGCCGGAGGACTGAACTCCGGGGAACAATCGCTCAGTCGGGCATGGGAGTGAGCAGCATGCGCCCGGCGAACCCGACCGCCGCGTCCAGCCGCTCGGTGAACTCCCCGGCGACATCGGGCAGTCGGCGCAGCGCCCACAGAGCGCGGGCCGCCGACCAGGTGGCGTCCCGGGCGCGGTCCAGGCTCCACGAGCCGAGCAGATGGGTCAGCGGGTCGGCGATCTGGAGGAGATCGGGGCCCGGCATCAGATCCTCGCGGATGCGCTCCTCCAGCGAGACGAGGAGATCGCCCACGCGGTCGAACTCGTCCTCCAGGTCGACGGGTTCGCAGTCGAGCGTACGACAGGCGTCCACGACGGCCAGCGCCAGATCGTGGCCGATGTGCGCGTTGATGCCCGCCAACGCGAACTGCAGCGGTCGTACGCCGGGATGGCGGCGGAACTGGAACAGTGGCCGCCAGCAGGCAGGCGGGCGCCGCTCGTCCGCCGCCGCGTCCACGGCCGCCAGATAGCGCTCCGCGAACTGCACATCCAGCGCGATCGCGGCTCGCGCGTCCGTGAAGCGGCCGGCGTCGATACGCCGGTCGACCGTCTCGGTGACGGCGAGGTAGACGCGGTTGAACACGGCGACGCCGTCGCGCTCGGGCAGATCCGCGTCCAGGGCGCGCATTCGGGAAACGACTGTGTCCACTGCGTCTACGGGAGTGGTGAACTGTTCCAATTGCGCCATGGGCGCAGGGTCTCAGTTCTAGGCTGACCGGAGTGCCGCCGTGCCCGAGGCTTCCCCAGAACGGGGGAACCCGGGGCCTGACGAAAGGGACGGCGGGAGCGGCGCGGGACGAGGGGGGAACAGCCAGGTGTCAGGCTTACGCGCGCAGCGGCTGGCCGCACGCCGGTCCGAGCGCAGGCGTGCCGCGAGGCGTAGCGCCATGGTCGCGGCGGCCTCGGTCGTGGTCGCCGTCGGCACCGCGACCGGCATGATGTCCGCCCTCGACGACGGGCGCGGCTCGGACGAGGCCCGCCCCGAGGTCACCAGCTCACCGCGCCTGCAACCGCTGCCCGCCGTGTCGTCCTCGGCATCCCCCTCCACCAAGGCGTCCAACTCCCTTTCGCCGTCCCCCTCTTCGAAGAAGAAGGCAAGCCCCACGCCGACACGCACCGAGAAACAGCAGACCGCCGACGCCGGCCGCCTCTACCGCCACCCCGAGTCCCAGGTGCTCGACTGGATCCGCGCCAACCCCGGCGACTCCCGCCGCGCGCTCATCGAGTCCCGCATCGCCGACCAGCCGGCCGCCGTGTGGTTCGCCGACTACACACCGGCGACGATCGCCTCCCGGGTCCGCGCGGTCACCTCGGGCGGCGCCGCACAGGGCCGGGTGCCGGTCCTCGTGGCCTACGCGATCCCGGGCCGCGACTGCGGCGGGGCCTCCGAGGGCGGCGCGCCCGATCTCGACGCGTACGACGCCTGGATCGACGCCTTCGCGCAGGGCCTGGGCTCCGGCGAGGTCATCGTCGTCCTGGAGCCCGACTCCATAGCCCAGGCCGACTGCCTCTCCGACGGGGCGCGCGCCGACCGCTTCGCCTCGCTGGCCCGCGCGGGCCGCGTCCTCAAGGCCGCCAACCCCGACACACGCGTGTACTACGACGCCGGGCACTCCGGCTGGAACCCGGCCGGGAAACAGGCGGCCCTCCTCCGCCAGGCGGGCGCCGCCTCGCCCGACTCCTCCGACGGGGTCTTCAGCAACGTCTCCAACTTCCACACCACGGCCGACGAGGTCGCCTACGACCGACAGGTCCTCGACGCCCTGGGCGGCCCGGCGAGCCTCGGCGCGGTCATCGACACCAGCCGCAACGGCAACGGTGCCCCGGCCGAGGGCCAGTGGTGCGACCCGGCGGGCCGCAAGATCGGCCGGGCCCCGACCCTCAACACCGGCGAGACCCGGATCGACGCCTATCTGTGGGTGAAGCTGCCGGGGGAGTCCGACGGCTGCAAGGGCGCCGCCGGCACGTTCACCCCGTCGTACGCCTACGACTTGGCGCGCTGAGCCTCGGCGGCGGCCGAGCCCTCGTACGACGACGTCCCCTCGTCGAGCAGCGGCAGAGGGGGCCGGGTGAGCGACCGCTTAGGATAGCGATGCTTGCCCCGTACATCTGCCTGCGCCCCAGGAGCCCGCCCGTGACCGCCGAAGCCCCGACAGCCCCCGCCCTGTCCCACGGCCGGCTGATGCCCGTCACCGTCCACTTCGACGACCTGGACGCGCTCGGCATGCTGCACAACGCCCGTTATCCGCTGCTGGTGGAGCGGGCGTGGACCGAGTTCTGGGAGGCGCACGGCGTCCGTTTCGAGGGCGACTGGGCGAGCGCCGGGGACGCGTGCAACGTGGTCAAGGAGCTGCTGATCAGCTACGACGCCCCGGTCACCCGGACCGGAACGTACGCCGTCCACCTCTGGCTGGAGCGCCTGGGCACCACCGGGCTGACGTACGGCTTCCGGCTCTGCTCGGCGGACGGCGTCACGACGTACGCGCGCGGCACCCGCGTGCTGGTGCGGCTGGACGCGGTGACGCTGCGGCCCGCGCCGTGGAGCGACGGGTTCAGGGTCGCGGGTCGGGAACTGCTGCGGCCGGCGGGCTGACCTTCGGCCGCTCGCGGTCGCCGACGCGCAGCACGCGCGCGAAGACCACGAGCCCGGTGGCCAGCAGCGTCACCAGGCAGAACGACACCACCAGGCTCGTCGCCTGCGCCAGCCCGCCGATCGCACTCGGCGCCACAAGGCCCGAGGTGTAGGTGATGGTGGCGACGCCCGCGATGGCCTGGCTCGGATTGGGCCCGCTGCGTCCCGCCGCCGCGAAGCACAGCGGTACGACGACCGCGATGCCGAGGCCGAGCAGCGCGAACCCCGCCATCGCCACCGCCGGATGGCCCGCGACGACGATGAGCAGCCCGCCGAGCGTGGCCAGGACACCGCCCACCCGCACCGTGCGCACCGCGCCGAAGCGGTTCACGACCCCGTCGCCCACCAGCCGGGCCACCGCCATGGTCAGCATGAAGCCGGTCGTCGACGCCGCCGCGAGCCCGTCCGAGGTGCCCAGCTCGTCCCGCAGATAGACCGCCGACCAGTCCAGGCTCGCCCCCTCCGCGAACACCGCGCAGAACCCCACCGCGCCGATGAGCAGCGCCGACCTGGGCGGCAGCGCGAACCGGGGCGGCGGCTCCTCGTCCTCGGCGGGCTGGAGGTCGAGGACCCAGCGGCAGGCGACCACACCGAGCAGCGTGAGCGAGGCCGCGGCGAGCGCGTGATGCACGCGCGCGTCCGAGCCCAGATGCGCGGCGAGCGTGCCGGCCGCCGAACCGATCAGGGCGCCCGCGCTCCACATGCCGTGCAGCCCGGAGAGGATCGACTTGTCGAGCCGGGCCTCGATCTCGACGCCGAGCGCGTTCATGGCGACATCGGCCATGCCGGCCGTGGCGCCGTAGGTGAACATCGCCAGGCACAGGGTGAGCAGGTTGGGCGCGAGGGACGGGAGGACCAGCGCCAGCGTCCAGAGCGCGATCAGGCCGCGCAGAGCCGTACGGCTGCCGAAGCGGTGGGTGATCCGGCCGGCCAGCGGCATCGCGCAGGACGCGCCGAACGCGGTGAAGGCGAGCGCCAGCCCCAACTGCCCCGCGCTGACCGAGGCGTGGTCCTGGATCCACGGCACGCGGGTCGCGAACGAACCGGTGACGGCGCCGTGCACGGCGAACACGGCGGCCACGGCGTACCGGGCGCGCCTCACCTCGCGTTGCTGGTAGACCACTGCGCTCATTGTCCGGCCCCTCCCACAGGGTCTCGTCACGGCGTCTCGGATCCCCGCTCCGTCGCGCTCGCCGCGTAAACTATCAGGGACCCTGCCTGATAGATAGCGAGTTACCGGCCGCCCATCCCGACGGGCGGCCTCGCAGATCTGGGAGGATTCCCGGCATGCCCGCATCCCCGAGCACCGCCCGGGCCATCAACGACCGGCTCGCCCTGCGTCTGCTCCAGCAGGAAGGCCCGCTGACGGCAGGGCAGTTGAAGCAGCTCACCGGCCTGTCCAGACCGACCGTCGCCGACCTCGTCGAACGCCTCGCGGCCGCCGGTCTCATCGCCGTCGTCGGAGAATCGGGCGAGCAGCGGCGCGGCCCGAACGCGCGGGTGTACGGGATCGTCGCCGACCAGGCCCACCTGGCCGCCCTCGACGTCCGCACCGAGGGCGTCTCCGTGGTCGTCTCCGATCTGCTGGGCGAGGTACTGGCCCAGGCATCGGTGCCGATCGGCGACGACACGGGGACCGGGCCCGCGGTCGAGCAGGCGGTCGCTCTGGTGGAACGGGTGGCAAAAGAGGCCGATGCCGAGCGACTGCACACCGTTGGCATCGGCGCCCCCGGTCTGATCGACCCCGGCACCGGCGAACTCCGCGACTCCTCCGGCCTCCCCGAGTGGCATCGGCGCCTCGTGGCCGCACTCCAGGAACGGCTCCCCGAGACCCGCGTCATCGTCGAGAACGAGACCAACCTCGCGGCGCTGGCGGAACAACGCGACGGCGCGGCCCGGGACCGGGACACCTTCGTACTCCTCTGGCTGGGCCACGGCACCGGCGCCGCGGTGATCCTGGACGGCACCTTGCGCCGCGGCGCCTCGGGCGGCACCGGAGAGATCGGCTTCCTGCCGGTACCGGGCACGACGACACTGCCGTCGGCGACGGACTGCGCGGGGGGCTTCCACTCGCTGGCGGGGTCGGCGGCGGTGGTGGAACTGGCGGGACGATACGGGCTGGAAGCGGAGGCGGCCGGTCATGTGCCGCCGGCTGCGGAGCTTGTGCGGGGGGCGGTGGCGGAGGTGGCTGGTGTCGGGGGCGGCGAACCTGGCGCAGGCCCCGCTTCCCGCTTCCTCGACGCCCTCGCCGACCGGCTGACGATCGGCGCCGCCTCGGTCGTCGCCGTCCTCGACCCGGGCTGCGTGGTGCTGGGCGGCGAGGTCGGCCAGGCGGGCGGGGAGCTGCTCGCCGCGCGCGTCGAGGAGCGGCTCGCCCGGATGACACCGCTCCCGACGGAGGTCCGCGCGAGCGCCCTCGGCGGCGCCGCGGTCCTGCGCGGTGCGCTGCTGACGGCACGGGACGGAGCTCAGGAGGAGCTGTTCGCGCCCCGCAGGGCGGTGAGTTGAGACCCGGTGACGGGCAAGGGCCGTCGACACCGCCACCGGGCCGGTCTGCGTGCGCTGTTGAGGCGAGTTGCTGAAGCGCGGGCTGTCGGAAACGACAGGTGATCAGACCCTAAAAGGACTAGACCAGCCCGGTCAATGGACGCGAACCCATGATCCACTGCAACCCCTTGTGAGCCACCCCACACAGCTCGTCTGTATGGACGTCGATCGGGCGTGGCACACTGGCCGTGTACCAGTAGCAGCGCACTCCGGGGTCGGTGAAAGTCCGAACCGGCGGTTATAGTCCGCGACCCGTCCGCTTCCAGCGGCCGGTTGACCAGGTGAAATTCCTGGACCGACGGTTAAAGTCCGGATGGGAGGCAGTGCGCGGCGGGCGGGCATTCGTGCGCGCCGCCGAACCGCTCGTCCATGAGGCGAGCTCCGTCCGGCGTCGCTCCCGGTGTCGTCGCCCGTACATTCTGTCGTCATCGACAGCCCCGGAGTCCGTGCCCGAAGAGGCAGGAGGACCCGGGAAGTGTTCACCGGAATCGTCGAAGAGCTGGGCGAGATCACCGCCGTCGAGAACCTCGGCGACGCGTCACGTTTCCGGCTGCGCGGCCCCGTCGTCACCGAGGGCGCGAAGCACGGCGACTCCATCGCCGTGAACGGTGTCTGTCTCACCGTCGTCGACCACGAGGGCGACGAGTTCACCGCCGACGTCATGGCCGAGACCCTGAACCGCTCCAGCCTGGGCGTCCTCGCCGTGGGCTCCCGCGTCAACCTCGAACGCCCGATGGCCCTCGGCGCGCGCCTGGGCGGCCACATCGTGCAGGGCCATGTCGACGGCACCGGCGAGGTGCTGGAGCGCAAACCGTCCGAGAACTGGGAGATCGTGAAGATCTCGCTCCCCGCGGACCTCACGCGCTATGTCGTCGAGAAGGGCTCCATCACCGTCGACGGCATCAGCCTCACCGTCGTCGACGCGGGCCCGGACTACTTCTCCGTGAGCCTCATCCCCACCACCCTCGCCCTGACCACGCTCGGCCTCAAGCAGCCCGGCGACCCGGTCAACCTCGAGGTCGACGTCATCGCCAAGTACGTCGAGCGGCTGCTCGGCACCCAGGGGGCGGCGAAGTGAACTGGCTGAACTCCGAGGCCTTCGTCCTCTTCGACCAGCACATCATCTGGTCGGACATGGTCGGCAACATCCTCGGCCTGATAGCCCTCGCCCTCGGCTGGCGACGCTCCCTGCTGAGCTGGCCCGTGCAGTTCCTCTCCGGCCTCATCCTCTTCGGAGCCTTCTACGGCCACCTCACCGGCAGCGCCGGCAAGCAGGCCGTCGTCATGGTTGTCGCGCTGTACGGCTGGTGGCAGTGGAACCGCGGCAAGGGCCAGGGTGAGGACGGCCGTATCTCCGTACGCTTCGCCAACTGGCGCGAGCGCGGTGCGATGGTCGCGGCCGGCGCCGTCGGCACGGTCGCCGTCGCCCTGCTCTTCAAGGCCTATCCGACCCTGTCCTGGGACCCCTGGCCGGACGCCTACATCTTCGTCGGCACCATCGTCGCCATGTACGCCCAGGCCCGCGGCATGGTCGAGTTCTGGTTCGCCTGGCTCCTCGTCGACCTGGTCGGCGTCCCCCTGAACTTCGCCAACGGCTACGCCTTCTCCGGCTTCGTCTACGTCATCTACGGCGCACTCGTCCTGTGGGGCATGCGCGACTGGTGGCTGCGCTCCCGCACGGACGCGCGGCCCGCTCTGGAAGGAGCACCGGCATGAGTGCGGCACCCATCCTGTACAGCACCGACGGCTTCGAGGACTTCGCGCTCGACCCCATCGAGCAGGCCATCGCCGACATCGCGGCCGGCCGCCCGGTCGTGGTCGTCGACGACGAGGACCGGGAGAACGAGGGCGACCTCGTCATCGCCGCCGAGAAAGCGACCCCCGAGATCGTCGCCTTCATGATGAGCGAGTGCCGCGGCCTGATCTGCGCCCCCATGGAGGGCGACGAACTGGACCGGCTCCGGCTGCCGCAGATGGTCGACGAGAACACCGAGTCGATGAAGACCGCCTTCACCGTGTCGGTCGACGCCTCGGCCGCCCACGGTGTGAGCACCGGCATCTCGGCCTCCGACCGCGCCACCACCCTGCGGCTGCTCGCGGGCGGGGAGGCGGGGGCCGACGACTTCGTGCGCCCCGGCCACATCTTCCCGCTGCGCGCCAGGCCCGGCGGCGTGCTGGTCCGCAACGGCCACACCGAGGCCGCCGTCGACCTCGCCCGCCTCGCGGGCCTGCGTCCGGCCGGCGCGATCGTCGAGATCGCCGGCGAGGACGGCCGCATGCTGCGGCTGCCCGAGCTGATCCCCTTCGCCCGCAAGCACGGCCTGACGATCATCTCCATCGAGGACCTGATCGCCTACCGCCGCACCTCCGAGCCCACCGTCCGCCGCGAGGCCCAGACCCAACTCCCCACTGCCTTCGGCGAGTTCACGGCGTACGGCTACCGCTCCACCGTCGACGGCGTCGAGCACGTAGCCCTCGTCCACGGCGAGATCGGCGACGGCGAGAACGTCCTGGTCCGCGTTCACTCCGAATGCCTCACCGGCGACGTCTTCCACTCCCTGCGCTGCGACTGCGGCCCCCAGCTGGAGGCCTCCCTGGAGCGCATCCAGGACGAGGGCAGGGGAGTGGTGGTCTATCTGCGCGGACACGAGGGGCGCGGCATCGGTCTGCTGTCCAAACTGAGGGCGTACGAGCTTCAGGAGCGCGGCCGCGACACCCTCGACGCCAACCTGGAGCTCGGCCTGCCCGCCGACGCCCGGGACTACGGCGCGGGCGCGCAGATCCTGGCGGACCTCGGAGTCCGCGGTGTGCGTCTGATGACCAACAACCCCGACAAGACCGACGCCCTCACCAGGCACGGCCTCAAGGTCACCGGCCGCGAGCCGATGCCCGTACAGGCGGGCGAGCACAACCTCCGCTACCTGCGCACCAAGCGGGACCGGATGGGGCACGACCTGCCCTGGCTGGACACGGCCCCCGTGTCCACCTGCGGCAACCAGTAAGAACAGGAACTGAGGAGAGACGTGAGCGGCAAGGGCGCACCGGAACTGTCCGTACGCAATGTGGGTGACCTGCGGGTCGCCGTCATCGCGGCACAGTGGCACGAAAAGGTGATGGACGGCTTGGTGGACGGCGCGCTGCGCGCCCTGCACGACCTGGGCATCGACGAGCCGACCCTCCTGCGGGTCCCCGGCAGCTGGGAGCTCCCGGTGGTCGCCAAGGTCCTCGCGGGCCGGGGCTACGACGCGATCGTCGCCCTCGGCGTCGTGATCCGCGGCGGCACCCCCCACTTCGAGTACGTGTGCCAGGGCGTCACCCAGGGCCTCACCCAGGTGTCGGTCGACACCGGCGTCCCCGTCGGCATGGGCGTGCTGACCTGCGACACCGAGGAGCAGGCCCTGGACCGGGCGGGCCTGGAGGGCTCCAACGAGGACAAGGGGCACGAGGCGGTGACGGCGGCAGTGGCGACGGCGGCCACCCTCCGCTCAGTATCTGAACCCTGGCGCTGAGGTGTGCCCGTAACCGCGTAGGGTTGGGCCATCATGTCCAAGAAGACGTTCGAGGAGCTCTTCACCGAGCTCCAGCAGAAGGCCGCCACCGGCGACCCCGCCACTTCCCGCACCGCTGAACTGGTCGGCAAGGGCGTCCATGCCATCGGCAAGAAGGTCGTCGAAGAGGCCGCCGAGGTCTGGATGGCCGCCGAGTACGAGGGCAAGGAAGCGGCCGCCGAGGAGATCTCGCAGCTGCTCTACCACGTCCAGGTGATGATGGTCGCCCGCGGAATCTCGCTGGACGACGTCTACGCCCACCTGTAGAAACGCCGTTAGTTCAAAGCGCTCCAAACACCCGTCACGAACATCCACGCAAAGGAAGCCGACCTCATGCTGCGCATCGCCGTCCCCAACAAGGGTTCCCTGTCAGGCCCTGCGGCGGAGATGCTGCATGAGGCCGGCTACCAGCAGCGCCGCGAGTCCAAGGAACTGCGGATCGTCGACCCGGTGAACGAGGTGGAGTTCTTCTACCTCCGCCCCCGCGACATCGCGATCTACGTCTCCTCCGGCCGCCTCGACATCGGCATCACCGGCCGCGACCTCCTCATCGACTCCGCCGCCAAGGCCGAGGAGATCCTGCCGCTCGGCTTCGCCCGCTCCACCTTCCGCTTCGCCGCCAAGCCGGGCACGGCGACCGGCATGCAGGACCTCAAGGGCAAGACGGTCGCCACCTCCTACGAGGGGATCGTCGCCGGGCACCTCGCCGACAACGGCATCGACGCCTCCGTCGTCCACCTCGACGGCGCCGTCGAGACCGCGATCGAGCTGGGCGTCGCCGAGGTCATCGCCGACGTCGTCGAAACCGGCACCTCGCTGCGCAACGCGGGACTTGAGGTCTTCGGCGACCCCATCATGAAGTCCGAGGCCGTCGTCATCCGCCGCACGGGCGCCGACACCGATGACAGCGCCGAGTCAAAGGTCCAGCAGTTCCTGCGCCGCCTCCAGGGCGTCCTGGTGGCCCGGACGTACGTGATGATGGACTACGACTGCCGGGTCGAGCAGTTGGAGAAGGCCGTCGCGCTCACTCCCGGCCTCGAATCCCCGACCGTCTCCCCGCTGCACAACGAAGGCTGGGTCGCCGTCCGTGCGATGGTCCCGGCCAAGGAGGCCCAGCGGATCATGGACGACCTGTACGACATCGGCGCCCGGGCCATCCTCACCACGGCCATCCACGCCTGCCGTCTCTGAGGGCCGTACACCATGTCTGATCTGCCTGCTCTGCCCGTCACTTTCCGGCCGGGCCGCACCCGTGTCGTCATGCGCAGCGCCGGTGTGGTGATCTTCGCGGTCATCACAGCCGTCGCGATGCTGCTGGAGCAGCTGAGCACGGGCGAGCGCCTCAGCTTCATCCTCACCGGTGCGCTGATGTTCGCCGTGCTCTACCTGCTCTCCCGGCCCAAGGTCGTCGCCGACGAGTCCGGCGTCACCGTCGTCAACATCGCCGGCCGACGCCGTCTGGCCTGGGCCGAGATCCTCCAGGTCAACCTGCGCCCGGGCGACCCCTGGGTGTTCCTCAACCTCAGCGACGGCACCAGCCTGCCCGCGCTCGGCATCCAGCCGGGCATCGCCAAGAAGCGCGCGATCGAGGACGCCCGCGCGCTGCGGGCGCTCGCCGAAGCCCACTCCGCCGCCGGTCCCGAGCAACATCAGGGCTGACTCAGGGCCGTCCACCCTGCCACAGGGGCCCATGTCTTGATTAATCTGTTGTCGGAGGCGTTTTTCGTCGCGCCTCCGCCACTGATGTTCCACCCGGTTCCTTCAGGCCCCCTGCTACCCGAGGAGTGACTCCCTCCAGCGATGGACGGATCGTCCTGTAGTACCTGCGCCGCCCCCTCCCGACATATCGAGGCGGCGGCATGACCATCCCCCTGCTGCTCCTCGGAGCGGCGTTCCTGCTCATTCTCGCCAACGGATTCTTCGTGGCCGCCGAGTTCGGCCTGGTCACGGTCGAGCGGCCCGACGCCGAGAAGGCCGCGGCCGAAGGCGACCGACGGGCCGGTACGGTCGTCGAGTCGCTCAAGGAGCTGTCCTTCCAGCTCTCCGGCACCCAACTCGGCATCACCATCACCTCCCTCGTCGTCGGCATGCTCGCCGAACCGGCCCTCGCCGAGCTGCTGCACGGCCCCTTCACCGCGATCGGCATCCCCGAAGGCGCGGTGCCCGGCGTGGCCGTGGTCTTCGGCATGCTGCTGGCCTCGGCCGTGCAGATGGTGATCGGCGAACTCGTGCCCAAGAACTGGGCGGTGTCCAAGCCCCTGCAGGTCGCACGCTTCGTCGCCGGCCCGCAGCACACCTTCGCCCGCCTGTTCCGCCCGGTCATCGCCGCGCTGAACGCCGTCGCCAACCGCCTGGTCCGCGCCCTGGGCGTCGAGCCCACCGAGGAGCTGGCCTCCGCCCGCACCCCCGGCGAACTGGTCTCCCTGGCCAGGCACTCGGCGCGGGCCGGCACCCTGGAACAGGACACGGCCGATCTCTTCGTACGGACCCTGTCCCTGGGCGAGTTGACCGCGCAGCACGTCATGACCCCGCGCGTGAAGGTCAGCGCGCTCCAGTCGTCGGCGACCGCCGAGGACGTCGTCAATCTCACCCGTGCCACCGGCCTGTCCCGCTTCCCCGTGTACCGGGAGCGGATCGACGAGATCGTCGGCATGGTCCACCTCAAGGACGCCCTGGCGATCCCCTCGCGGGACCGCCTGCGCACTCCCGTGAGCACGATCGCGCAGGCTCCCCTGCTGGTCCCGGAGACCCTCCCCGTGCAGCCCCTGCTCGCCCGGCTGCGCAGCGAACAGCCCATCGCCGTCGTCGTCGACGAGTACGGCGGCACGGCCGGCGTGGTCACCCTGGAGGACATCGTCGAGGAGCTCGTCGGCGAGGTCCGCGACGAGCACGACGGGCAGGACGTCCCCGAACTCGCCCCCGCCCCGCCCGAGGACGGACGGCCCGCCTGGGACGCCGACGGCAGCTGCCGCGTCGACATCCTCCAACGCATAGGCCTCGACGTGCCCGAAGGCCCGTACGAGACCGTCGCAGGGCTGGTCGCCGACCTGCTCGGCCGTATCCCGGCCCCCGGCGACAAGGCCGAACTGCCCGGCTGGCGGCTCTCCGTCCGCCAGGTCGGCCACTACCGCGCCGAACGTGTCCGCCTCGTACGGACGGCCCCCGTCGCGGAGGCCACCCGATGACCGTGCTCCAACTCCTCTTCGCCGCACTGCTCGTGCTCGCCAACGGCTTCTTCGTCGGCGCCGAGTTCGCGCTCGTCTCCGTCCGCCGCAGCCAGATCGAACCCCTCGGCACCGCACGCGCCCGACAGGTCCTCTACGGCCTGGAGCGGCTGCCGCAGATGATGGCCGCCGCCCAGTTCGGCATCACCGTCTGCTCGCTGACCCTCGGCGCGGTCGCCGAGCCCACCGTGGCCCACCTCCTGGAACCGCTCTTCGAGGCGATCCATCTCCCCGAAGGGCTGATCCACCCGCTCGGCTACGTCATCGCACTCGCCGCCGTCGTCTTCTTCCATCTCGTCATCGGCGAGATGGTCCCGAAGAACCTCGCGATGGCGGCCCCCGAGAAGGCCGCGCTGTGGCTCAGCCCCGGCCTGGTCGCCTTCGCCCGGCTGTGCAAGCCGGTCACCATCGCGCTGGGCGCCTGCGCCCAGGGCATCCTCAAGCTCTTCCGCGTCGAGCCCAAGGACGAGGTCGAGGCCGTCTTCACCAGCGAGCAGCTCAACCGGCTGGTGGAGGACTCCGGCCAGGCCGGCCTGCTCGACCCCGAGGAACAGGAGCGCCTGGAGGACGCGCTGGAACTGGGCTCCCACCCGGTCACCGACGTGCTCCTCAAGCGCGAGTCCCTGGTGACCGTCAGTCCTTCGGTCACCCCGGGGCGGATCGTCGCCCTCACCGCCCGCACCGGCTACTCCCGCTTCCCGGTGGTCGCGGAGAACGGCGCCTTCATGGGCTACCTGCACGTGAAGGACGTACTCGACCTGGAGGAATCCGAACGGGCCGTGCCGCAGCACATCTGGCGCCCCATGACGACCCTCCGATCCGAACTCCCCCTGGACGACGCCCTCACCGTGATGCGCCGCGCCGCCACCCACCTGGCGCAGGTGGCGGACGCGTCGGGCAAGGTACTGGGGCTGGTCGCGCTGGAGGACGTACTGGAACTCCTGGTGGGCGAGGTCCGGGACCCCGCACACCGGGAGGTACCGGCCCCGCAGAAGGTGTCGGAGCCCAGGTCGGGAGCACCGGAGGAGGCGCTGGCGAGCTGACGGACGAGCGCAGGGTCCGTCACATCGCCGACGGATCCTGCGGTCCCCTCCCCGACAGCACCTCTCCGTACGCCTGCATCAGATCCGGCAGTCGCAGCGTCGACAGATCGTCGCGCGACAACTGACCCGGATACATCGACAGCCGCAGATCCCGGTACGCGCAGCTCTTCTCGTACAGCGTCCGCAGGAACCGCCCGTTGCCCAGTTCGTCGATCCACCGCTGGTCCACGACATGCCCCGCGATGGAGCGCAGCTCGTCCAGCGCCTCCTCGTCCCACACGTCACCGTTCTCCGCGGCCAACACCTCTCCGATCGAGGTGAGTTCGAGGGGCCGGTAGGAGGGGAAGTCGACGCGGGTCGTGAAGCGGGAGGACAGTCCGGGGTTGGCGGCCAGGAGACGGTCCATGCCCTCCGGGTAGCCGGCCAGGATCACCACGAGGTGGTCGCGGTTGTCCTCGGCCCGCTTGAGGAGCACCTGGAGCGCCTCGTCGCCGTACGCGTCGCCCTTGCCGTAGCCGGAGTTGGAGAGCGAGTACGCCTCGTCGACGAAGAGGACGCCGCCGATCGCGGAGTCGATCAGCTCGTTGGCCTTCACGGCCGTCTGGCCGAGGTACTCGCCGACCAGGTCGGCCCGCTGCGCCTCCACGAGATGGTCGCCGCCGAGCAGCCCGAGGGCGTAGAAGACGCGCCCGAGGATGCGGGCCACGGTCGTCTTGCCGGTGCCCGAGGGCCCGGAGAAGACGAAGTGCCGCTTGGGCGGCTGGACCGGCAGGCCCTGCCCGGCACGCAGCCGGGCCATGTTCAACTGCGCGGAGAGCGCCTTCACTTGGCGCTTCACCGGCTCCAGGCCCACCATCCGCTCCAGCTCGGCGAGGGCCTCCTCCAGTAGGACGGGGTCGGTCGGTCCGGCGGGCAGCGGGGTCACGGGGCCGCCGGACTTCTCGCGCGCCGGGTCGACGGCCGACGGCAGCGGGCCGGTGGGCGGCAGGCCGGGCTCCGAGAGTTTGAGGTCGCGTCCCTCGGTGCCGAAGAGCGGGTCGAGACCGTCGGGCCCCTCCAGTACGTCCTGCCCGGCCCCGGCGAGCGTGATCGCCGCGAGGTCGGCGGCGGACTCGTCGTACCCGTCGCCCTCGGCGATCGCCGCGAGCCGGGCCGAGGTGTCCATGAACGCGGGGTCGACGCGGTGCACGGCCCGGTAGAGGGGGAGCGCGGCGGCACTGCGGCCGGTGCCCTCGTGAGCCCGCGCCAGCCAGTACCGCAGCTCCTTGCGCTGCGGTTGCTCGCTGCGACAGCGCATCAGGGCCGCGGACAGCAGCGGCTCGGCCTGTCCGAACATCTCCAGGCGGACCCGGGCCATCCCGCCGAACAGGCCCGCCTCGATGCCCAGCATCGGGTCGTTGATCAACGGGTCGGTGTGCCGGACCAGTTGCTCCCAGTCCTTGACGAGATAGGCCCGGCAGGCGTGCAGGAATCGGACCTGCGGGTCGGTGTCCACGGGCGGCAGTCCCGCCAACGCCCGGTCCAGTTCCGGGACATGGCGGCCGTCCAGCCAGTGCGAGGCGTGCGCGAGCAGGAGGTCCCGCGGGCTCTCCAGCACCGGCTGTACCCACCAGCCGAGCCAGTACCAGGAGTTGATCGCCCGGCGGTGCCGGGCGCGCTGCTCACCGAAGCGGTCCCGGTGCCGGAACATCCGCAGCAGCGCGGTCGTCGTGTCGACGCGCAGCGCGTGCAGCCCGAGCCAGCCGTCGGCCATCCCCGGATCCATGCGCACCGCGGCCCGGAACTCCTCCTCCGCCTGCGGATAGGCGCCCATCGTGTAGGCATCCACACCTCGCAGCCAGGCGAGGTCGGCCGGGGCCTCGGGGCCCCGCGTGCCGAAATCCATCACGTCCCCCCACAAACCGTGCCCCCGTAGGTCGCACCGCCGGGCCGGTCGCCCGTCGGCAGCCTTGGTCGAACCGCTGTGCCGCGGACGGGAGTTGCAGTGGTGCGCGAAGCAGCCGTCCGAAGGTCGCACCTTGCGCATCGTACCTGCGGGGGAGGGGCGCACCGAAGGGTGCCGCACAGGCCGTTTGACGAGGTGGGAGCAGATGGGGCGCACTCGGCTCGGTGACCGAGGGTGAGCGAATCACGCCACGGAGCGGCGACAAAATGGGCCGAGAGCAGAACGAAGCCCCCGATCACGGGGGAACAACCGGGGGCTTCGCGTCTGAGGGCGGCCTCGAACGGCCGCACATTCAGAACGTAAGACCTGTACGGTCCCCCGGTCAAGCCGAGTTGAGGCAGTCGGCCAAGTTCAAACACAACGGTCTTCACAAGTTCAGCACACTGCGGATGGCCCGTCACCGTGGGTGACATCCTGGTCCGATCCAACGGTCCCGGAGGGCCCGGGAATGATGTCGTATCCCTTCGCGCACTGCCGCACCAGAAGGTCGGCGAACGGCCGAGAGGGGTCCTTGGCGAAATGCCGCCGTTCCGCCGCGACCCACCCGGCCCAGAACTCCCGCTGCTCCGCCCCGTCCCGCGAACGCCCCCGCGTCCAGGACTCCTCGTGCGGCAACTCCATCCACAGCAGCCGCGCGAGAAACGGACGCAGGGCCCGGCGGCCGGCACCGACACCCTCGATCAGCACCACCGGCGCCGGCGGCAGCGCGCAGGCAGGTCCGAAGCGCCGAGTGTGCCAGTCGTAGGGGGAGTAGTACGCCGTCTCGCCCCGGCCCAGCGGTTCGATCACCTGCGTCAGCAGCCGCCCGGTCCAGGCGAACAGCTCGTCGTGGCTGGCGATGTCGTCGAGGTGCAGTACCGGCGCCCCGTCCAGCGCCTCGGCCAACCGCCCGGCGAACGTGGACTTCCCGGAACCGGCGTGTCCGTCGACACCGACGAGCCGGACCGGTCCGCAGGAGGCGGGAAGCCGGCGGAGCCGGGAGGCGAGGTCGTGCATGGCTGTTCCCGAGGTGCGGTGGGGCGGTGGCCGTGTGATGCGGACACTGTATGCCGGGCGCCGGGCATCCCAGGTCATGCCAGTGGTCGAGACCAATATTCACGGGCGTGGCGTGGGCCGAAGTGCTGGCAGGACCAGGCCGGGTACGGCCATAGTGGGCGCGACTGTGCACCGGATCCGTCCCGACTCGGACACCTGGGGGTCTCCCGCCCATGAGCAGAGCCGAACAACCGTCCCGCCGAGCCCTCCTGACAGCGGCCGTCGTCGCCGCCGTCGCGGGCAGCGCGGGCCCGGCGTCCGCCGCCGCGACCCCAGACGGCTTGGCCGCGGAGGCTCCGGCCGGCCAGGTCGACAACCGGGCCTGGACGACGTACGCCGACTGGTGCGCCGGCACCACGCAGGGCACCCGGGCCGTCGCGGGCACTCGCCCCGGCGTCGTGATCGGCGCCCCCGTCGGCACGGCCGACTACACGGACCCGCACACCGGCAGGACCGCGACCTGGGAGTACGGGACCTGGACCTCGCCCGTCCACCGACTCTCCGTGCCCTCCACCGAGGCGATCGCCTCCTGGAACGCGGATACCCCGGCCGGCACCTGGCTCCAGGTCGAGCTGACGGGGACGTACTCCGACGGCACGGACACCCCCTGGTACGTGATGGGCCGCTGGGCGGCCGGCGACCAGGACATCAGGCGGACCTCGGTGGACGACCAGACCGACGACAAGAGCACCGTCTGGACGGACACCTTCGCCATCGACGACGCCACGAGCGGCCTGCGCCTGGTGTCGTACCGGCTGCGGCTGACCCTCTACCGCAAGCCCGGCACCCGGCTCACCCCGACCGTGTGGCGGCTCGGCGCGATGGGCTCCGACATCCCCGACCGCTTCACCGTCCCGGCCTCCACACCGGGACTCGCCAAGGAGCTGACCGTCCCGCGCTACTCGCAGGAGATCCACGCGGGCCAGTACCCCGAGTACGACAACGGCGGCGAGGCCTGGTGCAGCCCCACCTCCTCGCAGATGATCATCGAGTACTGGGGCGGCCGCCTCACCCCGGCGCAGCTGGCCTGGGTCGACCCGGCGTACGCCGACCCGCAGGTGTGCCACGCGGCCCGGTACACCTACGACTACCAGTACGCCGGCTGCGGCAACTGGCCGTTCAACGCCGCCTACGCGGCCACCTTCGAGGGCATCCAGGGTGTCGTCACCCGGCTCGGCTCGCTCACGGATCTGGAGACGCTGATCGCGGCCGGTATCCCGGCCATAACGTCCCAGTCGTTCCTGGCGAGCGAGCTGACGGGCGCAGGGTACGGCACCTCCGGGCACCTGATGACGGTCATAGGGTTCACCTCGGACGGCGATGTCATCGCCAACGACCCGGCCTCGCCCGACGACGAGGCGGTGCGCCGCGTCTATCTCCGCCGGGAGTGGGAGAACATCTGGCTCAGGACCAAGCGGTACAACGCCAGCGGCAAGGTCGTCTCCGGCACCGGAGGTGTCTGCTATCTCTACTTCCCGGCACGACCGACGGCCCGCCAGCGCGCCGCGCTCGCGGCGGTCGGCGTGCTGTGACCAAGGTCTCGGCCGCAAAAGCCCCGCCCGGTGGCAAGGTGGACGGATGACCGCAAACTCTGCCACCGCCACCCGCGTCCGTACCGGCGGCCCCAAGGACGACGGCCCGAAGATCCTCGAACACGTCATGGGCTGGACCCTCGTCGTGGTCATCGCGATGCTCGTGGCGCAGCTCGGTCTGCTGTGATCTGACATTTTCGATCAGAGTCGAACGGGCAGGTGGTGGCTGTCTGCCATACTGCGGATGACGTACCGCTCGTTGAGATCAGGGTCGAAATTGAAGATCAGTCAACAGCGCGACGCCGCCCGCCCCCGGGCGCGCGGCACCGAGCGCTCGCTGGCGCGTCGCGCCGAACTCATCGCCATCGGGCGGAGACTGTTCGCCGACACGTCCTACGACGCGCTCTCCATGGACGACATCGCCAAGCAGGCGCATGTCGCCAAGGGGCTGATCTACTACTACTTCCAGTCCAAGCGCGGTTACTACCTGGCGATCATCAACGACTCGGTCGCCGATCTGGTCACGTTCGCGGCGAGCGGTCTCGAACTGCCGCAGCTGGACCGGGTCCACCGCACGATGGACAGCTATCTGCGCTGGGCCGAGCACAACCAGGCCGCCTACCGCACGATCGTCAGCGGCGGTGTCGGCTTCGACACCGAGGTGCACGCCATCCGGGACGGGGTGCGGGCGGCGATCGTCGCGACCATCGCCGAGGGGGCGTACGGCCACACCGACCTCTCGCAGCTCGCGCGGATGGGCCTGTTCGGCTGGGTGTGCAGCGTCGAGGGCGCCACCCTCGACTGGATCGACCACCCCGAACTGACCCGCGAGACGATGCGCGAACTCCTCGTGAAGACCCTCGGCGGCACCCTGCGCGCCATCGAGGAGTTGGACCCCGTCTACCGGGCCCCCGAGCCTGCCCGCCGGGACGCCTGACCGACAGGCGGGGCCGACCTGCTCGGCCGCCCCGCCCAACTGCCGTATCCGCTCGGTTAGTTGATCGACTTGATCAGCTCACCGCCGGTGGTGTCGCCGCTCAGCTCCCAGAAGAACGTGCCGCCAAGGCCCTGCTGGTTCTTGTACGTCATCTTCGTCGCGATGGTCGCCGGGGTGTCGTAACTCCACCAGTCGCTCCCGCACTTGGCGTAGGCAGTGCCGCCCACGGTGCCGGTCGCCGGGCACTTGGTCTTGAGCACCTTGTAGTCCTCGAAGCCCGCCTCGTACGTCCCCGCCGCAGGTCCCGTCGCCGTGCCGCCGGGTGCCGCCTGGGTCACACCGGTCCAGCCGCGGCCGTAGAAGCCGATGCCGAGCAGCAGCTTGGTGGCCGGGATGCCGAGGCCCTTGAGCTTCGCGATGGTCGCCGAGGTGTAGTAGCCCGCCGTCGGGATACCGGAGTAGGAGTTCAGTGGCGAGTGCGGGGCGGTCGGGCCGGTCGCCGCCCAGGCGCCGAAGTAGTCGTACGTCATCGGGTTGTACCAGTCGACGTACTGCGCCGCGCCCGCGTAGTTCGCCGCGTCGATCTTGCCGCCCGCCGTGGCGTCCGCCGTGATCGCCGCCGTGACCAGGTTGCCGGTGCCGAACTTCGACCGCAGGGCCGACATCAGGTTCTTGAACGCCTCCCGGCCGCTGGTGTCGCAGGTGTTGCCGCAGGCGTTGGGGTACTCCCAGTCGATGTCGATGCCGTCGAAGACGTCGGCCCACTTGGAGTTCTCGACCAGGTCGTAGCAGGACTGGGCGAACGCGGCCGGGTTCTGCGCCGCCTCGCCGAAACCGCTCGACCAGGTCCAACCGCCGAACGACCAGAGGACCTTGAGGCCGGGGTGCTTCTTCTTCAGCTCGCGCAGCTGGTTGAAGTTGCCGCGCAGCGGCTGGTCCCAGGTGTCGGCGACGCCGTCCACGGACTCGGCCGCGGTGTAGGTGCGGTCGGTCGCCGCGTAGGCGTCTCCCATCGCGCACTTGCCGCCGGTGACGTTGCCGAAGGCGTAGTTGATGTGGGTGAGCCGGGCCGCCGAGCCCGACGTCTCGATGTTCTTGACGTAGTACTTGCGGTCGTAGGTGCCCCATTCGGTGAAGTAGCCGACGACCTTGGAGGCGGCGGCCGGCTTGGGCTTTGCCGACGGGGTCGCGGTGGCCGTGCTCGCGCCGGCGAGCAGCCCGGCGCCGAGGACGGCGCAACACGCGGCGGAGATCAGTGCTCGAAAGCGCGAGCGGGAACGGAGGGGAGTGTGCATCGGGTGTCTCCTCGTGGGGGGTGAGGGGAACGCGTGCCGATTGGCATGAACGCGGGGAGGCGGTGCGCCGAAACAGTAAGAGGACTAGACCAGTCAGGTCAATGGTTCGGACCAATTTGGGCGTTCGGAACACAGTCGGATTACTCTTTGAGTAAGCGGTCGTTAACTGGTGACTGGATGCCTTCGATCGGGCATACTCACAGCGCGCAGCCGCTGGTCAGCAGCTTCCGAGACCCGGAAGTGCGGGCCCCGGCCGGCACCCAGTGAGACCCGGCGGAGTGCCCCCACCAACGGGCCCGTCCGCCAGTGCCCGACAGGGAGGAGAGCGTCGACATGCCCGACCGCGCCCCGCAGCAGGTGGACCGGCAACTGCCCACGGACGAGGCCCGGGATCTGATCTCGCTCGTCCGCGACATCGCACAGCACGAGATCGCCCCGAAGGCGGCCGAGGAAGAGGACACCGGACGCTTCCCGCGCGAGGTCTTCACCCTGCTCTCCGAGTCGGGACTGCTCGGACTTCCCTACGACACGGAGTACGGCGGCGGCGACCAGCCGTACGAGGTCTACCTCCAGGTCCTGGAGGAGCTGGCCGCGGCCCGCCTCACCGTCGGCCTCGGCGTCAGCGTCCACACCCTGTCCTGCCATGCGCTGGCCAACTACGGCAGCAAGGAGCAGCAGGTCGAGCACCTGCCCGCGATGCTCGGCGGCGGCCTGCTCGGCGCGTACTGCCTCTCCGAGCCGTCCTCCGGATCCGACGCGGCCTCCCTGCGCACCAAGGCGGTGCGGGACGGGGAGGACTGGGTGATCACCGGCACCAAGGCCTGGATCACGCACGGCGGAATCGCCGACTTCTACACGGTCATGGCACGCACCGGCGAGGAGGGCGCCCGCGGGATCACCGCGTTCCTGGTGCCCGGCGACGCCGACGGGCTGAGCGGCGCGCTGCCGGAGAAGAAGATGGGCATGAAGGGCTCGCCCACCGCGCAGGTCCACCTCGACGGCGTGCGGGTCCCGGACGAGAGGCGCATCGGGGACGAGGGCCAGGGTTTCGCGATCGCCCTCTCCGCGCTCGACTCGGGACGGCTCGGCATCGCGGCCTGCGCGATAGGACTGGCCCAGGCGGCGTTCGACGAGGCCCTCGGGTATGCCACGGGGCGGCGGCAGTTCGGGCGGCCCATCTCCGACTTCCAGGGCCTGCGCTTCATGCTGGCCGACATGGCGACGCAGATCGAGGCGGGCCGCGCGCTGTATCTGGCGGCCGCGCGGCTGCGTGACGCGGGCCGGCCGTTCGCCAAGCAGGCGGCCATGGCCAAGCTGCACTGCACCGACACGGCGATGAAGGTGACCATCGACGCCGTCCAGGTGCTCGGCGGGTACGGCTACACCGCCGACTTCCCGGTCGAGCGCTACATGCGCGAGGCCAAGGTCCTCCAGATCGTCGAGGGGACGAACCAGATCCAGCGGATGGTCATCGCCCGTCACCTAGCGGGTCCGGAGACCCGCTGAACTCGCCCAGCCTGACCTGCGGCGCCGCGAGCCGCACCCACTCCGGGTCGTGGCGCCCCGGCAGCGTGCGGCCCCGGTCCGCCCAGGTCCGCATGAGGTCGAGGTAGATGGGCGGATCGTGGGGCTGCGGCGGCGCGAGCGGAACCGATTCTGCGGGCATCGACACGAACACCCGGCGCTGACGCCCGGTCGCTGAATATGTGGGGGTCATACCAGGGCAACGCGGGGGGCCCCAACCGGTCACCGGCTCGCGTAATCGTGCGTGAGTTCGTGGTGTGCCCCGTTTCGGGCGGTCGCGAGTCTGGCCGCGTGGCGGTATCTGACGTACCGTCAACTCCCATTCCAGGGAGGTGCGCCGTGCCCGAAGACCGCCCCGTACCGCTCGACGAGTACCCCGTGCACCAGGTGCCCCTGTCCATGAGGCACGTCGCGACCGGGGACCGGAACGCCTACGACCGCTGCATCTTCCACGTCTTCGACCATCATGGGCGCGCCCTGCTGATCCTCGGGCTCGGGGTGTATCCGAACGTGGGCGTGATGGACGCGTACGCGACGCTGCGGGTGGGCGACACGCTGCACGCCGTGCGGGCCTCCGACGCCCTCGCGGAGGACCGGATGCGGCTGGCCGTCGGGCCGTTGCGGATCGAGGTCGAGGAGCCGCTGCGCAGGCTGCGCCTGAAGTGCGACGACGACTCACTGTCGTACGACCTCACTTGGACCGCCGACTTCCCCGCGCTCTGGGAGCCCCATCACGTCCAGCGCCGTGGCGGCCGGCTCACTCTCGAGGGGCGCCGCTTCGTCCAGGCGGGCGGTGTGGAGGGCGTCATCCGGGCCGCCGGTGAGGAGTTCGCGGTCTCTGCGGGGGAGTGGACCGGCACCCGCGACCGCAGCTGGGGTGTGCGGCCCATTCCCGGGGAGGAGGGCGGGCGGCTCGCCGAGGCGCACCCCACCGAGGGCTTCCACTGGATCTGGTGCCCGGTGCGCTTCGAGGACCGCTTCCTGATGGTGATCGCCCAGGAGGACGCGGACGGCTACCGCACGCTCAACGACGCCACGCTCGTCCGCCCCGGCCACCCCGACCGTCAACTCGGCTGGCCCCAGGCCGAGATCAGCTACCGCTCCGGCACCCGCCGCCCGGAACGCGCGCTCATCCATCTCGGCGACATCCGCAAGCCGCTGGAGCTGGACGTGGAGATCCTGACCTCCTCCCCGCTCGCGATCGGCGCCGGCTACCCGCCCGCCGACGACTGGCAGCACGGCACCTGGCAGGGCCACGCCTGGACCGACCGCCGCACCTACGACCTCTCCGACCCGGCCGCCCATCCCCTCGCCGGCTACGGCGTCACCGACCACGCGGCCCGCTTCCACCTGGACGGCCGGACCGGGCACGGCATCTTCGAGCACGGCTCGTTCGGGCGGCACGACCCGAGCGGCTTCACGGGTTTCGACTCGGTCGCCCCGTAAGGGAGTTGGAGGGAACATGGCCACGGCACCCCGCCCCCGTACGACCACCCGCGACCCCGAGGAACTCGCCCACCGCCTCACCGCCTGGCTCGGCACCCGCCTGCCCGGCGCGAAGGCCGTCCGCGTAGGTGTCCCCGCGACCAACGGCATGTCCAGCGAGACCCTGCTCTTCGACATCGAGCACCCCGAACCGCCGGTACGGGCCTGCGCGTTGAGGCTCGCGGCGGACCCGGCCGCGTACACGGTCTTCCCCGAGTACGACATGACCCGCCAGTACCGCACCATGCGTCTGGTGGCCGAGCACACCGACCTCCCGGTGCCCCGGGTGCTGTGGCTGGAGGAGGACGCCGGCCCGCTCGGCGCGCCCTTCTTCGTCATGGAGCGCGTCGAGGGGCGCGTGCCTCCCGACGTCATGCCCTATACGTACGAGGGGAATTGGCTGCACGCGGCGAGCGATGAAGAACGCGAGCACCTGGAAGCGGCCTCGATCGGGCTGCTGGCCCGGCTGCACGACCAAGTCCCGCCGCACGAGGCCGCGTTCCTCACCCTCCCGGGCGACGGAGACGCACTGCGCGCGCATGTCGCGGCCCAACGCGCGTACTACGAATGGGTGGTTGACGGCCTGCCCCGCTCACCGCTCATCGAGAGCGCCTTCGACCGCCTTGAGGAGCTGTGGCCGCGCGAGATCGGCGAGCCGGTCCTCAACTGGGGCGACGCGCGCATCGGAAATGTCATCTACGACGGGTTCGACCCCGCGGCCGTCCTCGACTGGGAGATGGCGGCCCTGGCCCCGCGCGAGGTGGACCTCGGCTGGACCGTCTATCTGCACCGCTTCTTCCACGACCTGACGGTCGCCTTCGGCCAGCGCGGGCTGCCGGACTTCCTGCGCCGCGACCGCGTCGAGGCGCGCTACGCGCAACTCACCGGCCACACACCACGCGACATGGACTTCTATACGCTCTACGCCGCCCTGCGGCATGCCGGCGTCATGCTGCGCGTCGCCTACCGCCAGGTGCACTTCGGAGAGGTGGCCGTCCCGGCGGATCCGGACACACTGATCCTGCACCACGGCAGTCTGCGCGCCATGGTGCAGGGCAGCTACTGGGATTGAGCGAGGAAGCTCAGGCGGCGTGGCGCCGCATGACGGGGACCCGCATGGGGCGCGAGCCCGGGCCGCCGACGTGCGAGAAGGGCTGCGTCCGCCAGTCGAGTCCCTGCGGGAGCGTCAACAGGAGGGCGGTGTCCTGCTCCTGCGGCTCCACCGACTCGTCCGCGGGCCTGGCCTCGGCCGCCGCGCGGCCCGTACCGGCACAGACCGTGAGCCCGAACGGGTTCCACGGCGAGGCGCACAGCGCGTGCTCCGGCAGGGACTCCTCGTCCGCCAGCAGGGCGATGGGCTGCGCACAGTCCGGGCAGATCACCCGGAACATCTCGAAGGTGTCGTACGCGTCGAGCTCTTCGGCCTCAAGAGCGTCGGGTTCGACGCCCTCCGGCTCGGGCTCGACGACGGTGAGCCGCTTGGGCGCGGTACGACCGGGACGCTTAAGACTCTGCATATGGGATTCTCCCCCTCGGGCTGGGCCGTGACGGCACTGCGGCCTCGACCACAGCAAGCACTTCCCGCCCCGTCTCGGCGGTAATCACGAGAGCATCACGGAGACCGTTCGAGGGCTGTGGCGTTCGTCACATGCCGCTTGCAGGTGCCCGGCGCTGCGCGTTCGTCCCTCAGAAGCCTCACAGGCAACTCTCGGCAACATCACGAACCGGGTATGACCTGGGCTGTGCAGGTATCCGCAGAGATCAAGCGCACTGTAGGTTCTGCGGCATGGAGGAGCTGGACCGACAGATCGTGCAGCTGCTCGTCAAGGACGGGCGGATGAGCTACACCGACCTGGGCAAGGCCACGGGCCTGTCCACGTCTGCCGTGCACCAGAGGGTGCGGCGGCTGGAGCAGCGGGGTGTCATCCGCGGGTACGCCGCGGTCGTCGACCCCGAGGCGGTGGGGCTGCCCATGACCGCGTTCATCTCGGTGAAACCGTTCGATCCCAGTGCCCCCGACGACATCGCGGACCGGCTGTCCGACGTGCCCGAGATCGAGGCGTGCCACAGCGTTGCCGGCGACGAGAACTACATCCTCAAGGTGCGGGTGGCTGCGCCGCATGAGCTGGAGGAGTTGCTGGCGCGTCTTCGGTCGCTGGCCGGGGTGTCGACTCGGACGACTGTGGTTTTGTCGACTCCTTATGAGGCTCGGCCACCGAGGATTTGAGCGATTTCGGTCTGATGTCGGCTGCGGGTTCGTTGTGGCTGGTCGCGCCCACGCGGCGGAGCCGCAAATTGATACAGCCCCGCGCCCCTTGGCGGCGTTGAGGGTGCCCTCTGTTCAGAGTGACCCCGGCCAGGCGCGAGACTGTTGCCCATGAGTGAGCGCATCCCCGAGGTCAAGACCGTCCTTCTCCGTCGCGGCGAAGTCCACAGCCCCGCCGATCCCTTCGCCACCGCGATGGTCGTCGAGCGTGGGCAGGTTGCCTGGGTCGGGTCGGAGGGTGCGGCAGATGCCTTCGCCGAGGGTGTTGACGAGGTGGTCGATCTCGATGGGGCCCTGGTCACCCCGGCTTTCACCGACGCCCACGTCCACACCACCGCCACCGGGCTCGCGCTCACCGGGCTTGATCTGTCCGGCGCGCCCTCGCTGGAGGCGGCCCTCGCACTCGTGAAGGACTTCGCCGCCGCCCGGCCCGCCGACCGTGTGCTGCTCGGTCATGGTTGGGACGCCGCCCGCTGGCCCGGTGGCCGTCCGCCGACGCGCGCCGAGCTCGACGAGGCGACCGGCGGGCGTCCGCTGTACCTGAGCCGGATCGACGTCCACTCGGCGGTCGTCACGACAGCCCTGCTCGACATGACGTCCCTGGGAGCCGTGGACGGCCCGCTCACCGCCGACGCCCACCATGCGGTGCGAGCCACCGCCCTGGGCTCCGTCGCGCCCGCCCAGCGCATCGAGGCCCAGCGTGCCGCCCTCGTCCACGCGGCGTCCCTCGGCATCGGCTCGCTGCACGAGTGTGCGGGCCCGGACATCTCGTCCGAGGACGACTTCACGGGCCTGCTGCGGCTCGCGGCCGAGGAGTTGGGGCCGCGCGTCGTGGGCTACTGGGCGGAGCAGAATGTCGACAAGGCCCGTGAGCTCGGGGCGATCGGCGCCGCGGGCGACCTCTTCGTGGACGGGGCCCTCGGCTCCCACACGGCGTGCCTGCACGAGCCGTACACCGACGCGGAGCACACCGGCATCGCCTACCTCGATGCCGCCGCTGTGGCCGCCCATGTCGTCGCCTGCACCGAGGCGGGCCTACAGGCGGGTTTCCACGCGATCGGGGACGCCGCGGTGACCTCGGTGGTCGAGGGCGTGCGCGCGGCCGCGGAGAAGGTCGGCCAGGCCCGCGTCCG
The DNA here is from genome assembly GCF_058544905.1 of Streptomyces sp. JLBG701. Lineage (NCBI taxonomy): Bacteria > Bacillati > Actinomycetota > Actinomycetes > Kitasatosporales > Streptomycetaceae > Streptomyces > Streptomyces sp. JLBG701. Next base: position 1,956,627 of record NZ_CM178588.1, on the reverse strand, counting down.
CGCCGCACGGCATCGCGTCGAGCACGCCGAGATGCTCACCCCCGAGACCATCGCCGCTTTCGCCGAGCTGGGCCTGACCGCCTCCGTCCAGCCCGCCTTCGACGCCCTGTGGGGCGGCGAGGACGGCATGTACGCCCAGCGCCTGGGCGCGGAGCGGGCCCGCCTCCTCAATCCCTTCGCGGCCCTGCTGCGCGCCGGCGTCCCGCTCGCCTTCGGCTCCGACGCCCCGGTGACCCCCCTGGACCCCTGGGGCACGGTCCGCGCTGCGGCCTTCCACCGCACCCCCGAGCACCGCGTGTCCGTGCGCGCCGCCTTCACGGCACATACCCGAGGCGGCTGGCGGGCCGTCGGGCGGGACGACGCGGGCGTCCTGGTGCCGGGCGCACCCGCGGACTACGCGGTGTGGCGCACCGACGCCCTCGTGGTCCAGGCCCCCGACGACCGGGTCGCACGCTGGTCCACCGACCCCCGCTCCGGCACCCCGGGTCTGCCCGACCTGACCCCGGGCACCGACCTCCCCGTCTGCCTGCGCACCGTGGTGGGCGGACGGACCGTGTTCGTACGGCCGGGCGAGTGATCTCCCGGGGTGGCGCGTTACGGATCGGCCGCCACCGCCCCGTCGCGCGACCTGCGCATCCTCCGCGCTGACCAGGGCTTTGAGAGAAGACGCGCAGGTCAAACGGCTGTTGACAGCCGATGGCAGGGGGCCGGTAGGTTCGGCCGAGTCCACCACCGGACGTCCGACCGGGGAACCTCCGCACACTCGCGGCGGCGCCGCTGCGTCAGGGACGGTGTGCCGCACCGGGGCACCGCCACTGGGAGCCAGGCTCAGCGCCCGCGCCACAGCGAGGGAGCGTTCCGGCCGGTCGGCTGGGTGTGACCCGGGTGGGGCCCGGGCGTTCAGTAGACAACGGCTTTCGGTCGACCCGCAGCCAGCGGGTCCCAGGTCGGCCCGAAGGGCGCCGGGCCCCTATCCGCAGCACACACAGCAGACGGAAGGTGAACTCTTACCCCACTCTTGTTTAATCGACACCTCCATACGATCGTTCTGTCACGTCGCCGCAGAGAGCGGCCACTATGGTGTACCCCTGTGTACGACACGAAGGGGCAGCAGTGAACGACGGCGACGGGACCCTTGAGCCGCAGGCCAAGGGGAGGCAGTTCGGCCCCATCGGCACGGCCTTGGTGATCATCCCGACCTACAACGAGGCCGAGAACATCAAGGCGATCGTCGGCCGGGTGCGCAAGGCCGTCCCCGACGCGCACGTGCTCGTTGCCGACGACAACAGCCCCGACGGCACCGGCAAGCTCGCCGACGAACTGGCCGCCGACGACGACCAGGTCCAGGTCCTGCACCGCAAGGGCAAGGAAGGCCTCGGCGCCGCCTATCTCGCGGGCTTCCACTGGGGCATGGAGCACGGCTACGGCGTCCTGATCGAGATGGACGCCGACGGCTCCCACCAGCCCGAGGAACTGCCCCGTCTGCTCACCGCCCTCAAGGGCGCCGACCTGGTCCTCGGCTCCCGCTGGGTGCCCGGCGGCCGGGTCGTGAACTGGCCCAGGTCCCGCGAGTTCATCTCCCGCGGCGGCAGCCTCTACTCGCGCGTCCTGCTCGACGTACCGATCCGCGACGTCACCGGCGGCTACCGCGCCTTCCGCCGCGAGACCCTCGAAGGTCTCGGCCTCGACGAGGTCGCCTCCCAGGGCTACTGCTTCCAGGTCGACCTCGCCCGCCGCGCGATCAAGGCCGGCTACCACGTCGTCGAGGTCCCCATCACCTTCGTGGAGCGCGAGCACGGCGACTCGAAGATGAGCCGCGACATCCTCGTGGAGGCCCTGTGGCGGGTCACCTCATGGGGCGTGCGGGAGCGGGTGGGCCGCATCACAGCCCGCGGCAAGCGCGCACAGTCGTAGCCCTACGACCTCACAGGCGCCGTTGATCATCCCCTTATCCCGCACTGAGCCGGTCCCAGGCACACTGGAAGCATGACGACTGGCGCTTCGACTCCCACATACCCCGCCCGGCCCCGGCGCTCCCGGCTGCGAACGTTCCTGCCGCTGGGTATCGCGGCGTGGCTGGTGCTGGAGATCTGGCTGCTGACCGTGGTCGCGGGCGCGGCGAGCGGTTTCACGGTGTTTCTGCTGCTGCTCGCCGGCTTCGTGCTCGGCGGCGTGGTCATCAAGCGGGCGGGCCGGCGGGCCTTCCGGAGTCTGACCGAGACGCTGCAACAGCAGCAGAGCGGTGCGGCGCCGACGGCCCCGCAGGGCAACAGCGAGGGCAACGGCCTGATGATGCTCGGCGGCCTGCTGCTGATGATCCCCGGCCTGATCTCGGACGCGGTGGGACTGGTCCTGCTGATCCCGCCGGTCCAGAAGGCGATCAGCCGCTATGCGGAGCGCACCTTCGAGCGCAAGCTGCGCGCGGCCGCCCCGGGCACCCTCGGCGACGCCTTCCAGCAGGCCCGGATGCACCGCCCGGACGGCAAGGTGGTCCCGGGCGAGGTCATCAGGGACAAGCCGGGAGACACCCCGCAGGGGCCGCGCCCGCCGCTGACGGGCTGAGGCCGGCATAACTCAGCCCGTCCGGCGTTTGAGGACAAGGCCCGTTCAGGGCCGAAGCGGGGGTCTGGGGGCGCAGCCCCCGGGGACGGCAAGCACAGACCCACCCGCAGGCAAACGCGAAACCGCGGGCGCCGTACGTGAACCTCACGTACGGCGCCCGCGGTCATTGCGTGTGTTGTTTGATCCGCTCAGTCCCCGAAGGGACTACGCGGACTTGCGGCTGTCCCGGGGATGAACGGCAATGTTCATCGCACCGGAGCGCAGAACGGCCAGGCGCTCCTCGAGGACCTCTTCGAGTTCCTCGCGCGTCCGCCGCTCCATCAGCATGTCCCAATGTGTACGCGCGGGCTTGGCCTTCTTTTCCTCAGGGCCGTCGCCGTCCACGAGGAGTGCCTGGGCCCCGCAGACCTTGCACTCCCACTCCGGCGGGATCTCCGCCTCGACCGAGAAGGGCATCTCAAATCGATGTCCCTTCTCGCATGCGTACTCCACGGCCTGGCGCGGGGCCAGGTCGATGCCGCGGTCCGTCTCGTAGCTGGTCACCACGAGGCGCGTGCCGCGAAGAGCTCGCTCACTCATGAATCGTGCCTCCCGGGCTTGTCGCCCACAGGACAGGTGTCGCTGTCGTCGTCATCCGGTCAACGTCCGGTCGGCGGTAAAGATTCCCGTTCCGAGTCCCGTTCCGGGTCGTGCGTCGCCGTCGTAGCCGCCCCTTGTTGTACCCACCGACGCCCGGTTTGTCACATCTGCTAGCAGATGTCACCCAGCGTTTCGACATCTTTGACGCGCAGTAACGGTACGCCTGGCAGGCCAAACGCGTACACTACCGCCCTTTCGCCTCCAGCGCTAAATCCTGTCAGGAACGGGATTCCCCGCGTCGCTGATCGCCCGGCGCACCGGAACCCTCGCGAGCAGCACGAACCCGATGGCGAAGAAGGCCACCAGCGAGATGATCGCGTCCCGATAACTTCCGGTCAGCTGGTAGGTGACCCCGAACAAAAGAGGGCCCAGCCAGCTCATGCCTCGGTCGCTCATCTCGTACGCCGAGAAGTACTCGGCCTCTTTGCCGGGCGGGACGAGGTGGGAGAACAGCGACCGGGACAGGGCCTGGCTGCCGCCGAGGACGAGACCGATCCCGGCGGCCAGCACGAAGAACCACATCGGTGCCCCGGCCGGCAGGAAGTATCCGGCCCCCAGCGTCACCGTCCACGCGATCAGCGATCCGAGGATCGTGCGCTTCGCGCCGTAGCGCCGAGCCATTCGGCCCATCGCCAGCGCGCCGGCCACCGCGAGCACCTGGACCAGCAGCACGGCCCCGATGAGCGTCGACTGTCCGAGGCCCAGTTCCTCCGAGCCGTAGACCGAGGCCTGGGAGATCACCGTCTGGATGCCGTCGTTGTAGATGAGGTACGCCAGCAGGAAGGAGAGCGTCAGCGGATGGCGGCGCATGTCGCGGACGGTCGCCACGAGCTGGCGAAAGCCCTGGCCGGTGGTTTCCGAGGCCTGGGACCGGCGGTCACGGAGGCGGCGTAGGGGTATGAGGGTGAAGGCGCCCCACCACAGGCCGGCCGAGGCGAGGCAGATGCGGACCGCCGCGCTCTCCGAGAGGCCGAAGGAGTCGTGGGCCTGATAGAGCACCAGGTTCAGCACCAGGACCAGCGCGCCCGCCGCGTAGCCGAAGGCCCAGCCGCGGGAGGAGACCGTGTCGCGGTCCTCGGGCGGGGCGATCTGCGGCAGATAGGAGTTGTAGAGCATCATCGAGACCGACAGCGCCGCGTTCGCGACGACCAGCAGGGCGCCACCGAGCAGGTAGCGGTCGCCGTCTAGGAAGAACATCCCCGTCGTCGCCGCGGCCCCGACATAGGCGGCGGCCGCCAGGAGGGGCTTCTTGCGGCCGGTGCGGTCGGCGGCTGCGCCCACCAGGGGCATCACCAGGACGGCCACGATCACCGACAGGGACACCGAGTACGCGAAGAACGACCCCGCGCGCACCGGGATCCCCAGCGGGTGGACGTATCCGTCCCCGTCCGCCGCGGACTTGGCGACCGACGTCAGATAGGGGCCCAGGAACACGGTGAGCACGCTCGTCGAGTAGACGGAGCAGGCCCAGTCGTAGAAGTACCAGCCGCGCTGCTCGCGGCGCCGCTCGGCGGCCTCGCCGGCCGCCTCCGTCCGCAGGGTGTCCGTGCCCACCCATGCCCTCGCTTCCCCGTGAAGGTGCCGTGCGAGGGCCAGGGCCTGCCGGGGGCTCAGACCCAGACGCCCCGGTCCTCCATGACCTTGCGCAACGTGTCGATGTGATCGGTCATGATGCCATCGACTCCCAGGTCCAGGAGCCGGTGCATACGCTCCGGTTCGTTGACCGTCCACACGTGCACCTGCAGCCCGCGCGCGTGGGCGGTGCGCACGAAGCGGCGGTCGACCACGGGGATGCCGGACTGCGACTCGGGAACCTGCGCGGCGACGCCGGAGCGGCGGACCGGGACCGGCAGCCCCCACGAGCGCAGCCGCAGGTTGAGCACACCGCGGGTGCCGTACGACGTCGCCAGGCGCGGCCCCGCCAGCCGCTGGGCGCGGACGACGCGGGCCTCGGAGAACGAGCCGACGCAGATCCGGTCCCAGCAGTCGGTGCGCTCGACCAGGTCGAGGAAGGGGAGCAGCGCCGGCTCCGCCTTGATGTCGACGTTCCAGCGCGCGTCGGGGAAGGTCTCCAGGAGCTCCTCGAAGAGCGGGACCGGTTCCTTGCCCGCCACGCGCGCGTGGCTCACGTCCTGCCACGGGAGGTCCGCGATCCTGCCCGCGCCGTCCGTGACCCGGTCCAGCGTGCCGTCGTGAAAGGCGACCAGCTTGCCGTCCGCGGTGGCGTGGACGTCCGTCTCCAGGTACCGGTAGCCCGCAGCGACCGCGCGCCGGAACTGCAGCAGGGTGTTCTCCAGACCGTCCGCCGCCCCGCCCCGGTGGGCGAAGGGGATCGGGCCGGGGTGGTCGAGGTAGGGATGGCGTATCGGCGTGCTCACGGACGCAGTATGGCCCGCTCCGGTTGACCCGTGGCAACGACCGTGCTGCCGTCGGATGCCGGGGGAACGGCGAACATGCGCAGGAAGAGCTGGGCGAGCGGGCCGATCGACAGGGCGTAGAGGACCGTGCCGACCCCGATGGTGCCGCCGAGGGCGAACCCGGTGCCGACCACCGTCAGTTCGACCGCTGTGCGCATCAGGCGGATCGAGCGGCCCGTGCGTAGGTGCAGGCCGGTCATCAGGCCGTCGCGCGGGCCAGGGCCGAAACGCGCGGCGATGTAGAGGCCGGTGGCCAGGCCGTTGAGCACAATCCCCGCCAGCAGCAGGGGAATCCGTACGCCCAGGCCGTGCGCCTCGGGGACCAGCGCGAGCGTGCCGTCCATGGCGACGCCGACCACGAAGACGTTGGAGACCGTGCCGAGGCCGGGGCGCTGGCGCAGCGGGATCCACAGGAGGAGCACCGCCGCGCCCACGATGATCGACACGACACCGATCGTCAGGCCGGTGAGTTCGGCCAGGCCCTGGTGCAGCACGTTCCAGGGCTCCAGGCCCAGGTCCGCCTCGACGAGCAGGGCCGAGCTGGCGCCGTAGAGCGTGAGGCCGACGTAGAGCTGGATCAACCGTCGCCCGAGACGGTTCCGCGTGGACAAGGTGCCCCCTGGTGGTGGTAGTGGCCTGGTTCGTGACACCCTGTGGCTTGAGAACGAACGTCATCCATGGCCAATTCGGGGAAGGTGGACTGATTTCCATGGCGCAGTGGACCTCGGCGATCGGGGCAGCTCAGCTGGCCCGACTGCTCAACTCCCAGCAGGAGCGCCCCGCCGGCCCCGGCACACGCCGTCCGCCCGCCTATCGCGCGCTCGCCGACGGCGTTCGGCTGCTCGTGCTGGAAGGCCGGGTGCCGGTGGCGGCCAGGCTGCCCGCCGAGCGTGAGCTGGCCCTGTCCCTCTCCGTCAGCCGCACCACCGTCGCCGCCGCCTACGAGGCGCTGCGGGCCGAGGGCTTCCTGGAGTCCCGGCGCGGCGCGGGCAGCTGGACCGCGGTGCCGGCCGGAAATCCCGTGCCCGCGCGGGGTCTTGAGCCGCTGCCCCCCGAGGCCCTCGGCTCGGTGATCGACCTGGGCTGCGCGTCACTGCCCGCCCCCGAACCGTGGCTCACCCGGGCCGTGCAGGGCGCGCTGGAGGAACTGCCGCCCTACGCGCACACGCACGGCGACTATCCGGCCGGGCTGCCCGCGCTGCGGTCGATGATCGCCGAGCGCTACACCGCGCGCGGGATCCCGACCATGCCCGAGCAGATCATGGTGACGACCGGTGCGATGGGCGCGATCGACGCGATCTGCCACCTCTTCGGCGGGCGGGGCGAACGCATCGCCGTGGAGTCGCCGTCGTACGCCAACATCCTCCAGCTGATGCGGGAGGCCGGCGCCCGACTCGTACCCGTCGCGATGGCCGAGGGGCTCACCGGGTGGGACATGGACCGCTGGCGGCAGGTGCTGCGGGACGCGGCGCCCCGGATCGCGTACGTCGTCGCCGACTTCCACAACCCGACCGGCGCGCTCGCCGACGAGGACCAGCGGCGGCGGCTGGTGGACGCGGCCCGTTCGGCGGGGACGGTGCTCGTCGCCGACGAGACGATGACCGAGCTGTGGCTCGACCCCGAGGTCGAGATGCCGCGGCAGGTGTGCGGCTTCGATCCGGCCGGGTCCACGGTCATCACCGTGGGGTCGGCGAGCAAGGCCTTCTGGGCGGGGATGCGCATCGGGTGGGTGCGGGCCGCGCCCGACATCATCCGCAGCCTGGTCTCCGCGCGCGCGTACGCCGATCTGGGCACCCCTGTGCTGGAGCAGCTGGGCGTGAACTGGCTGTTCAGCACCGGGGGTTGGGAGCAGGCCGTGGAGGTGCGGCGGGCGCAGGCCCGGGAGAACCGGGACGCGTTGGTGGCGGCTGTGCGGCGGGAGCTGCCCGAGTGGGAGTTCGAGGTGCCTCGGGGTGGGCTCACCCTGTGGGTGCGTACGGGGGGTCTGTCGGGGTCGAGGCTCGCGGAGGCGGGGGAGCGGGTGGGCGTGCGGGTGCCGTCCGGTCCGCGCTTCGGGGTCGACGGTGCCTTCGAGGGGTATGTGCGGCTGCCGTTCACCGTGGGGGGAGCGGTGGCGGAGGAGGCGGCGGTGCGGTTGGCCGCGGCGGCGCGGTTGGTGGAGAGCGGGGGGACCGCGGGGACGGAGGCGCCGAGGATGTTCGTGGCGTAGCCGTCCGCGGCTATGCGGGCTCGACCGCAGCTGCCTCCGCAGCTACCGGCTCCGGCTCCGCGTCCGCCGGTGTCGTCCGTGGCGGGAGCAGTTCCAGTACCGCCTGGCGGTGGGCGTCGCTCGTCGCCTCGTCGTACGGGTCGGGGGTCGCCGGGACCTGGAGGCGGTGGACCGGGCCGGTGCCCAGACGGGCATAGCCGCGGCCGGGGGCGACGTCCTTGACCGGGGTCGTGTGCGGGGGTGCGCCCAGGACCGCTTCCAGCTGGTCGGCCGTGGCGGGGCCGAGGACGACACGCGCGCGTGTGTGCTGCCGTACGGCGTCGCTGAGCGCGTCCACGCTGTCGAACTGGTCGGCCACAACCACGGTGACGTTCGCGGCGCGGCCGTGCCGAAGCGGGACCTGGAGCAGGGACTGCGGGTCCGTGCGGCCGTCGGCGGCGGCCAGGTGGCCCAGCGCGCTCGGGCGGTCGAGGAGGATCCACAGGGGGCGCCTGGTGTCGTCCGGTGCCGGATGGCCCGCCTGCCGGGCGCGGTTGGCGGCGATCAGCCGGCGCTCCGTCTCGTGGGTGGCCCACTCCAGGCTCGCCAGCGCCCCGGTCAGCGCGCACTCGACGGCCAGGACGCCGTTCCGGCCGGTGAGACAGGCGTACTCGCCGGTGCCGCTGCCCTCGACGATCAGGACGTCGCCGTACTGGAGGGCCTGGAGGGCGATGGAGCGCAGGAGGGTTGTCGTGCCGCTGCCCGGTTCGCCGAGGGCCAGGAGGTGCGGCTCGGTGGAGCGGATGCCGGTGCGCCAGACGACCGGCGGGACGTCGCGCTGTTCCTCACCGTAGGTGAGAGGAAGCGTGCGCTGGACCTGGGTGGGGTCGGTGAAGCCGAGGACCGTCTCGCCCGGTGCGGTGACGAAGCGCTGGGCACAGACGTCGGTGGGGAGCGGGGCGAGGACGCTGACCGTGAGCTGGTTGCCTTCCTCGTCCCAGGTGAAGTGGTACTCGCGGCCGCGGCCCGACTTCGCGGTGAGCAGCTGCTCGACGCGGGCCCGGGACTCGGCCTCGCCGTCCGTGAAGTAGGCCGGGTAGTGGATCACCAGGTGGGAGACGCGGTTCGTGGCGTCGAACTCGTACGCCGGGAACGCCTTGTCCCAGTCGCCGCCGTGGGCGAACAGGGGAGCCGGGTCCTCGGCGGCCGAGAAGTACGGGACCAGGGCCTCGTACAGCGACTGGAGGCGCTGGGTCTGGGACTCGTCCGGCCCCTCCGGTGCCGCGGGGGTGCGGTCCCGGCCCTGCCAGGCTGCCGCCGCCATCAGGCTGATGACGGCGAGCAGCGGGCCGTACGGCACCAGCGCCACGACCAGGACCACCGACGCCGCCAGGAAAAGCAGCGGCCCGCGCTTGTCCTTGGGGGTGTCGGCCCACTTGCGCCGCCCGGCCGAGGCCAGCCGGCGCAGACCGCGAGTGATCGTGATCAGCGGATGGAGGACGTCGGTGGCGCTGTCGGCCGCCGTCCGGGCCAGCTCCCGGCTCCGGGCGATCTGCGTGCTGCCTGTGCTCAGGATGCGAGGGAGAGGGCGCCGGGCCACTGCTGTCTCCTGTAGGTGCGTACGGACGGGACGGACGGCGTCAGAACTTGATGCCGCCGAGCAGGCTCGCCAGGCTCTCGCCGCCGGCCTTGATGCTCGGGGCGATGGCCGTACTGGCCATGTAGAAGCCGAAGAGTGTGGCCACCAGGGCGTGGGAGGCCTTGAGTCCGTCCTTCTTGAAGAAGAGGAAGACGATGATGCCGAGAAGGACGACGCCTGACATGGAGAGGATCATTTGAGATCTCCTGGTTCGTGGGGACAGTCACCATGAGTTCTTCCAGGCTCACAGCATGTATCCATACGACAAAAGGTGCAAGCGGGTGAATTTCGTTGAATTTCCCCCGAATGGCGGAGCCTTGGAGGCGTCCGGTCATGTGCCCGGGGAGCCAGTACCCTGGCGATTCACCCGTACTAGTGAGAGGCGGTCCCGGCGATGACTGAAGCCCCCGACCCGGAGGTCGTGGAGCTGGCGACCAAGATCTTCGATCTGGCCCGGCAGGGGCGGACCGAGGCGCTCGTGGCGTACGTCGACGCGGGCGTTCCGGCCAACCTCACCAACGACCGCGGCGACTCGCTCGTGATGCTCGCCGCCTACCACGGGCACGCCGACGCGGTGCGCGCTCTGCTGGAGCGCGGCGCCGAGGCCGACCGGGTCAACGACAGAGGCCAGACCCCGCTCGCGGGGGCCGTCTTCAAGGGTGAGCAGACAGTGATCAAGGCGCTCCTGGACGGCGGCGCCGACCCGGGAGCGGGCACTCCGTCGGCCATGGACACGGCTCGGATGTTCGGCAAGACAGAACTGCTGGAATTGTTCGGTGCACACTGATCCGAACGTCCTGACCAGGTGAAACAGACTTCCTGAACAGGAAGAACAAGGACAACGGGGGAGGCGGTACGGGGCCGCCGGAAATTTCGGTCGCGGCAGGTGGAAGAGCCGGGTCATCATGACGTCGTGATTTACGGACGCGATGGCTGGGCAGGTGTTGCCGCACCGCGCGGGCCGTGATGCGGCCCGCATGGGCCACCGACGAGAGGCAGAGGAAGATGGTCTACAGCAAGCAAGAGACGGCGGGGGCCCCGACGTTGTGTCACGCGGCCAGGTAGTGCAGGTTCCCCGGTTGCGTCGACGCTTGATGTGAGGCTGTTTCCCATGTTCGATCCGGTCATAGCGCCCAGCGGTACGCTGCTCGGCCTGCTCCAGAGGGGCCGCGGCGACGGCACGCTGCACGCGCTCACCGCCCCGCGCGCCGAGGCGCTCGCGGCACTGAACCACTGCGTGCTGCGCGATCCCCGCCACGACTGGCAGGTGGAGAACCGCTCCCTCTACTACGCCCGGCTCTTCCTCGACCTGGGCGGCGGTCTTGAGGAGATTGAGGCGCACCTCTTCGACGTGGCGGACGTCTTCGACGGCGAGGAGTCCCGTACCGGGCTCGCCCTCGCGGTGCTCGGACACCTCGCCTCCTACGGCCGCCTGGACGCCCTCGGACTGCTGCGCAGGTACGCCGCCTCGGGCTCCAACTGGGCCTGGGCCCTCGACGAACTCGCGCTCAGGGACGACGACGCGGGCCTGCGCGCCCTGGCCGTCCCCGTCCTGGCGCGTTTCTCGACCGACGCGGCGGGCGAGGCCGAACTCGCCGCCGTCGTGCGCGACGCCTTCGAACCCCGGCCGTGGCGGCTGTGGGCCGACGATCCGCGCGAATCGATCGCCTCACGCGTGCGTGCCGCTCAGGAGGCCGGCTGTTTCGACCGCTGGCAACGGCAGATGCGGCCCAGCGGTCCCCGCCCCGGGTGGAGTGTGCGGGCCGTGTTCGAATGGGCTCAGCAGGGCATCGAACGCGGGGCGGCCCTCCACGTCCCGGCCGCCCGCTGTCTCACCGCCGTCGCGGGACCCGATGACCGGCCCGAGATCGTCGCGGCCGCCCTGGACGGTACCGACGGAGCCCGCTGCACAGCCTTGCGCTACCTGGCCGACAGCAATGATCCCGACGCCCTGGGCCTGATCGAGGGCGCCATGGCCACCGGCTCGGCGGCCGTCGTGGAGGCCGCCGTCGACGCCTTCGAGCGGATGCGCAGCGTCGCCGCCGTCGACCGGGCACGCGGCTGGGCCCACCGGCCCGACCCGTTGGGCGCCGCTGCGGGCCGCATGCTCGCCTGCCGGGGCGGCACCCAGGACAGCGACCTGGTCCTCGGCGCGCTGCGCGAAGCCGTACGGGGTGAAGGCCCCGACGCCCCGACCCTGTGGACCCTCGTCGATGGCACCGGGCGGCTCGGCATTGTGTGTGCCGCACCCGTTCTCCGCCATATCTACCGAGAGACGGCCTCCTCCCATCTGCGCGGCCGGGCCGCTCGCGCGCTGGCCGCCACCGACCCCTCCTTCGCCGCGGGATTCGCCGTCGAGTGCCTCTGGGACTGCGAGGAGACCACCCGCGAGGTCGCCGCCCGGCATGCCGAGACCGGTGACGCGAGGGTCGTCGAGCAGCTGCGCAGGCTCGCCGCGGACCCGGCCGAGGAGGCCGAGGTTCAAACAGCCGTTCGGAGTCGGATCGGGCCAGACACACCCGCTGTATGAACACGAGGTGACTCGCGGGTCAGGAGTGCATGGACGCGGTCTGGCCTGGACAGGTGCGCAGCGTAACGCTCATGGGACGTTCGCCGTTGGGAAAGATCCACGTTGTCGTGACCACGTTCGGCCCGGCGAGAACACCCCTATGCGTGTCGTCATCGTGACCGAATCCTTTCCCCCCGATGTGAACGGCGTGGCCCATTGCGCGCTGCAGACCGCCCGGCACCTCGTCGATCGCGGTCACGTTCCCCTCGTAGTCGCCCCGGCTCCCGCTCCCGGGAACAAGGCGGCCGGCCTCGCGCCGTGCCGCGTCGTCCATGTCCCCTCCCTTCCGCTCCCGGGCTACCCCCAGGTCCGCGTCGCCCTCCCCAGCCGGCGCCTCGCCGCGGCGGTCATCGAGCACCGCGCCGACGTCGTCCACCTGGCCAGCCCCTTCATCCTCGGCGTCCGTGGCATGGCCACCGCCGCCCGGCTCGGTGTCCCCGCCGTGGCCGTCTACCAGACCGACCTCGCGGGATACGCCCGCACCTACGTGGGTGCCGGTGAGGCCGCGGCCTGGCGGCGCATACGCTCCGTCCACTCCGCCGCCGACCTCACCCTCGCCCCGTCCAGCGCCTCCCTGCACGACCTGGAGGCACATGGCGTGCCCCGGGTGAAGCTGTGGCAGCGCGGCGTGGACACCGTCCGCTTCCGCCCCGAGCTCCGGGACGACGCGCTGCGCCGCGAACTCGCCCCGAACGGTGAGCTGATCGTCGGCTACGTCGGCCGGCTGGCCCCCGAGAAGCACATCGAACTGCTGGCGGACGCCTGCCGTCTGCCCGGGGTCCGCGTCGTGGTCGTGGGCGACGGTCCCAGCCAGCCGAGCCTCACCGAGGCCCTGCCAGGCGCGGTGTTCCTGGGCCGTCGTACCGGCGACGAACTCGCCCGGATCTTCGCCTCGTTCGACGTCTTCGCGCACACCGGCCCCTTCGAGACCTTCTGCCAGACGGTCCAGGAGGCGATGGCGAGCGGAGTGCCCGTCATCGCGCCCGCAGCGGGCGGTCCGCTCGACCTGGTCGCCCACGGGCGCACCGGGCTGCTGGTCCCGCCGCGCGACGCGGGCGCCGTACGGGACGCGGTGCAGACCCTGGCCGCCGACCCCGCGATGCGGAGCGCGTACGGCACCGCCGCGCGCGCCATGGTCGAGGGACGCACCTGGGCGGCCGTCGGCGACCAGCTGATCGGGCACTACACCGACGTGCTCGCCGCGCGGAAGGCGGTGCTGGCGGCATGAACGAGTCCCTGCGGATCGTCCGGCTGGCGAACTTCGTCGCGCCTGCGTCCGGCGGACTGCGCACCGCGCTGCGCGAACTGGGCAAGGGCTTCAAGGCGGCCGGACACGAGCCCGTGCTCATCGTGCCCGGCGAGCGCGACACCGACCGCGAGACCGAGCAGGGCCGCGTGATCACCCTGCGCGGCCCGCTGCTGCCCGGCACCGGCGGCTACCGCGTGCTGATCGACAAGCGGCGCGTCGCGGCCCTCCTGGAGGAGCTGGCGCCGGACCGCCTGGAGGTCTCCGACCGTACGACCCTGAGGTGGACCGGCAGGTGGGCGCGGCGCGCCCGGGTCCCCGCCGTGATGGTCTCCCACGAGACCGCCGACGGCGTCCTGCGCACCTGGGGCCTGTCGGAGAACATGTCCCGGCGCACCGCCGACGCCATCAACGTCCGTACGGCGCACACCTACTCGCGCGTCGTGTGCACCACCGAGTTCGCCGAGCGGGAGTTCGTGCGGATCGGGGCGCGCAACGTCGTACGGGCTCCGCTGGGCGTCGACGTGATGGAGCGGCACCCCGCGCTGCGGGACCCTCGGCTGCGCGCACAGCACGCGCGCGTGGACGAGGCGCTGCTCGTGATGTGCTCCCGGCTGTCCGTGGAGAAACGGCCCAGCACGGCGATCGAGGCCGTGGAGTCGCTGGTGCGGCGCGGCCGTCGGGTGCGGCTGGTGGTGGCCGGTGACGGACCGCTGCGGGCACGCCTCGAACAGCGGGCGCGGGAGCGGCACCTGCCCGTCACCTTCCTCGGGCACGTCACGGACCGGGGGATGCTCGGTGCGCTGCAGGCCTCCGCCGACGTGAGCCTGGCTCCCGGGCCCGCCGAGACGTTCGGGCTCGCGGCCCTGGAGGCGATGGCGTGCGGCACGCCCGTCGTGGCGAGCGCCTCGTCCGCGCTGCCGGAGGTGATCGGCTCCGCCGGCGCCACCGCGGCGGACAACGGGGACGCCTTCGCGGACGCCGTGGACATGCTCCTCGAACGCTCCGAGGCCGACCGTCGCGAAGCCGCACGCGCGCGTGCGGAGTGCTTCGGCTGGGGCACCGCGGTCGAGGCGTTCCTCGCCGCGCACGACGCCACGGTCCTCGCGGCCCCGGTGCGGCCCTTCGTGCCGGAGGGCGTGGCATGAGACCGGTGCGTTTCGTGGCGCTCGGGGACTCGCTGACCGAGGGCGTGGGCGATCGTGTGGGCGAGGCGTGGCGCGGCTGGGCCGCGCTTCTCGCCGGCGGGCTCGCCCCGGAGGACGTGGAGTTCACCAACCTCGCGGTCAGCGGGGCGCAGACGCGTGACGTGCTGGAACGGCAGACCCCTGTGGGACTGGCCGCGAGCCCGGACATCGTGTCGGTCGTCATCGGCGTCAACGACACCCTGCGCTGCACCTTCGACATCCACGCCGTGGCCGAACGGCTCGACAAGGTGTACGCGGCCTTCACCGAGCAGGGCGCGGTCCTGCTCACGGCCTGTCTGCCCGACCCGGGCTCGATGCTCGGACTGCCGGGTGCGCTGGCCCGTCCGCTGGCCCGGCGGCAGCGGGCGGTCAACACCGTCGTGCACGCGCTCTCCGAGCGGTACGGGGCCGTGCACCTGCACGCGGCGGAGGAGGACTGGATCTCGGACAAGGCGATCTGGAGCGCGGACCGGCTCCACCCCAGCGAGCGGGGGCACCGGCAACTGGCCGCGCGCTTCCACGCGCTGCTGGCGGAGACGAGCCTCGCGACGGGGGCCACCCCCGTGACCGAGCCCGAGTTCCCGGTGCCCACCAAGTCGGCGAGCCTGCTGTGGCTGGCCACCGCGGGCACCGCGTGGGTGCTGCGGCGGTGCACCGACCTGCTGCCGCAGCTCCTCAGGCTCGCCGCCCACGAAATGCGTCACCGCGCGCGTGGCACCAGCGCCCGGCTCGACCTGAGCGCGTCCCACGCCGTGTCCGCGGCGCTGGCCTCGCTGTCCGTGCCGGAGCAACAACCGCAAGCGGACGCCGCGTAGCGCTCCGCTGGAAGTGCCACGATGTGCCGTCGATTGTCTGCGGCGCCGTCGTGGCTGGTCGCGCAGTTCCCCGCGCCCCTTCGGGGCGCTGCCCCGCTTACAGGCTCAGCGACGGCGTACGGCCACGAAGCGGACCGGGGTGCCTGGTACGGCCTGGGCGGCGGCCGGGAGGTCGGCGGCGCGGACGACCGCGATCACGGGGTAGCCCCCCGTGGTCGGGTGGTCGGCGAGGAAGACCACCGGTCGGCCGTCCGGGGGCACCTGGACCGCGCCCAGGACCATGCCCTCGCTGGGCAGTTCACCGGCTCGGGCCCGCTCAAGGGCGGGCCCCTCCGTACGCAGCCCGATGCGGTTGCTCGCGGAGGACACCCGGAACGCGCGCGAGGTGAAGACGCGCAGTGCCTCCGGCGTGAACCAGTCGTCGCGCGGGCCCGGCGTCACCCGCAGGACGAGCTCGGCCGGCGGGCTCGGCTGCGGGGCCACGTCCACGCGCGCGTGGAGGCCGGCCGGGCTGCCCAGGGGCAGCACGGTGCCGTCGGTGAGGGCTGGCGGGCCGAGGCCCGACAGCAGGTCGGTGGAGCGGCTGCCGAGCACCGGCTCGACGGCGACTCCGCCGGAGACGCCCACATAGGCGCGTACACCGGAGACGGCCGCCCCTACGTCGAGCAGCGCGCCGGCTGATACGCGTACGGGTGCTCCCCAGGCGACCGGCCGCCCGTCCACCGTCACCGGGCAGGGCGCGCCCGCGACCGCCACGGTGACCGTGGAACGGGGGCGCACGGCACAGCCGTTGAGCGTGGTCTCCAGGACGGCCGCCTCGGGAGGGTTGCCGACCAGCCGGTTGACGAGCGCCGCCGCCGGTGCGTCGAGGGCTCCGGAGCGGGGCACGCCGAGGTGGGCGTGGCCGGGGCGGCCCCGGTCCTGCACGGTGGTCAGCGCCCCGGCCCGTACGACGGCGAGCGCACGGTCCGTCATGAGCGCCCCACCGGCACGAACCGCACGCGCGTGCCCGGCGACAGCAGCGCGGCCGGCACGCGCGCGTGGTCCCACAGCACGGCGTCCGTGGTGCCGATCAGCTGCCAACCGCCCGGCGACGAACGCGGGTACACGCCGGTGTACGGGCCCGCCAGCGCCACGGCACCGGGTGGCACGGCCGTGCGGGGAGTGGCCCGGCGGGGGACGTCGTAGCGTGCCGGGAGGCCGGTGAGGTAGCCGAAGCCGGGGGCGAAACCGCAGAAGGCGACGCGGAACTCGGCGGCCGCGTGGATGCGGGCCACCTCCCGCTCGTCCACGTCCCAGAGGGCGGCGACGTCCGTGAGGTCGGGGCCGTCGTAGCGCACCGGGAGCTCGATCACCTCACGCGCGCGTGAGGGTGCGGGCGGGAGTGCGGAGGAGGTCAGTTCGGATGCCAGCCGGGCCGGGTCGGCCAGGCCGTCGAGGAGGACCGTACGGGCCGCGGGGACGATCTCGCGGACCGTCAACGAGCCCTCCGCGCGGCGGCGCAGCAGTGCCGCGTGCAGGGCCTGGGCCTCCTCGCCCGAGGCGACCTCGACGAGGAGTGCGTCGTCGCCGACGGGCAGCGCCCTCATACGAAGGCCTCGACCAGGACGCCGGACTCCCGGAGCCGGTCCCGGACCCGGCGGGCCAGTTCGACCGCGCCGGGTGTGTCGCCGTGCAGACACAGGGAACGCGCGCGTACCTCGATGCGCGCCCCGGAATGGGCGGTGACCACACCGAACCGGGCCAGGCTCACCGAGCGTTCCACGACGGACTCCGGGTCGGTGACCACGGCGCCGTCCTGGCCGCGCGGCACCAGCGTGCCCTCCTCGGTGTACGCCCGGTCCGCGAACGCCTCCGTGACGGCCGGCAGTCCCGCCTTCTCGGCCAGCTCCAGCAGACGCGAGCCGGGCAGGCCGAGCACGGGCAGGGTGGCGTCGGCGACGAGCACGCCGTCGACGACCGCGCCGGCCTGCTCCTCGTCGTGCACGACGCGGTTGTACAGCGCGCCGTGCGGCTTCACGTACGACACGCGCGTGCCCGCCGCCCGTGCGAACACCTCCAGGGCGCCGATCTGGTACGCCACTTCGGCGGCCAGCTCGTCGGGCGGCACGTCCATCGCGCGCCGCCCGAACCCCGCGAGGTCCCGGTAGGAGACCTGGGCGCCGATCCTTACCCCGCGCTCGGCCGCCAGCTCGCACACCCGCCGCATGGTGGAGGCGTCCCCGGCGTGGAACCCGCAGGCCACGTTGGCGCTGGTGACGACGGACAGCAGCCGTTCGTCGTCGGTCAGCTGCCAGCGGCCGAAGCCCTCGCCGAGGTCGGCGTTCAGATCGATCGCGGTCATGGATCCCCATGTCTCCTGTGCTGTGACTTGCCTGTCTTCTGTCAGGCCACGCGGTACTGCTCGTCGCGGGCGTCGGTGAGCAACATCTGTCCCGGTGCGTGGGTGATGGCGAACGGCGGGCGCGAGGCCGTCACCGCGGCCTGCGGGGTCACACCGCAGGCCCAGAACACCGGGATGTCGTCCGGTTCGGCGTCCACCGGATCGCCGTAGTCGGGACGGCCGAGGTCTTCGATGCCGAGCCCCGACGGGTCACCGCAGTGTACGGGGCTGCCGTGCACCGCCGGGAGCAGACTGCTCTCCCGGATCGCGGCCGCCAGGTGCTCCGGCGGCACCGGACGCATGGACACCACCAGGGGGCCGTGCAGCCGCCCGGCGGGACGGCACTGGCGGTCGGTCACATACATCGGGACGTTGCGCCCCTGCTCGATGTGGCGGATCGGGACGCCCGCCCCGGCGAGCGCCCACTCGAATGTGAAGCTGCACCCGATCAGGAACGACACCAGGTCGCCGCGCCAGTGCGCGAGCACGTCCGTCGGCTCGTCCACCAGCTCGCCGTTCTCCCACACGCGGTAGCGCGGCAGATCGGTGCGCAGGTCGGCGCCGTCGGCGAGAACGGTCGACCAGGAGCCGGCGTCCGTGACGTCGAGCACCGGACAGGGTTTCTGGTTGCGCTGGCAGAACAGCAGCATGTCGTACGCCCAGTCCGCGGGCACCGAGATCAGGTTGACCTGGGTGTGGCCGGCCGCGACGCCTGCCGTGGGTCCGGTCAGCCCCGCGCGGAAGCGGTCCCGTGCGCTTTTCGGGCTCCACGCGTGCGCGTGCTCGTCGACGAGGGGCAGGGGGCGGTCCTCCGTGCGGTTCACTCAAGCTCCTTTCCGCGGGTCTCCGGCAGCCCCAGCAGCGCCAGCGCGGCGATCCCGTATCCGATCGCCCCGAAGACCAGGGCGCCGCCCACACCCCAGCTGTCGGCCAGGAAGCCCACGGTCGTGGGGAAGATGGCACCGACGGCGCGGCCGGTGTTGTACGTGAAGCCCTGCCCCGTGCCGCGCACGGCCGTCGGGTAGAGCTCGCTCAGGAAGGACCCGAAGCCAGCGAAGATCGCCGACATGCAGAACCCGAGCGGGAAACCGAGCACCAGGAGCAGGGTGTTGGCGCCGTTCGGGATGTTGGCGTAGGCCAGGATGCAGATCGCCGAGAGCAGTGCGAAGAGCCAGATGTTGCGCCGGCGGCCCAGCCGGTCGGTGAGGTAGCCGCCGGTCAGATAGCCCAGGAAGGCGCCGGAGATCAGGAAGGTCAGATAGCCGCCGGTGCCGACGACCGACAGTCCGCGCTCCGTCTTCAGGTACGTGGGCACCCAGGTGGCGAGCGTGTAGTAGCCGCCCTGGACACCGGTGGAGAGCAGGCCCGCGAAGATCGTCGTACGCAGCAGGCCCGGGGCCTCGGCCGTGCCCGGCTTGAAGATCGCCGCGAACGAACCCTTCTGGGGGTTCTTCTCGCGCACCGCGGCCGCCTCCGGGGCGTCCTGCACACTGCGGCGCAGCCAGACCACCAGCAGCGCGGGCAGCGCGCCGGTCCAGAACATCACGCGCCAGGCCAGGTCGGCGTCGAGGAACGAGAAGACCAGCGTGTAGACGATCGCGGCCAGCGCCCAGCCCACGGCCCATGAGCTCTGGATCGCGCCGAGCGTACGGCCGCGGTGCTTGGCGCTCGCGTACTCGGCGACCAGGATCGCGCCGACCGCCCACTCGCCGCCGAAGCCGAGGCCCTGGAGGGCGCGGAACACCAGCAGGGTCTCGTAGTTGGGCGCGAAGCCGCAGGCCACGGTGAAGACCGCGTAGGTGATCACCGTGATCATCAGCGCCTTGACCCGGCCGACCCGGTCCGCGAAGACGCCCGCGAGGGCGCCGCCGACCGCGGAGACCACGAGGGTGACGGTCGTGAAGAGGCCGGTCTGGCCGCTGTCCAGGCCGAAGTACGCGGCCAGCGCGACCATGCTCAGCGGGAGCGTGAAGTAGTCGTACGAGTCGAGGGCATAACCGCCGAACGCGCCGGCGAAGGCGCGGCGGCCGCGCGGACCGAGGGCCCGCAGCCAGCCCAACGCGCCGTCGTCGGAGGCGAGTTCGTTCGCGTCCGGCCCAGGGCCGGTGGCCAGGGTCTTCAGGGTCCGGGGTGGAGGGGTCGTGCTCATGGGCACCTCGCAGTATGAGGACGGAGGGTGCGGAGCTGAGCCGTGCGGTGAGCAGTAAGGTAGAGGATCGTTCAACGATCCTTCAATACCCCTGTTGTTTCGTTCTCGTGTCTGCGGTTGAATTCCGGGCATGGCAGAGCAGCTGACCGGACTGGCCGACGACCGTGCCCTCCTGGGCCGTACGAGCACGGCCGAGCGGGTCTCGGACATCCTCAGAAGCCGTATCGCCGAGGGCTATTTCCCGCCCGGCACGCGGCTGTCGGAGGACAGCATCGGCGGGGCCCTCGGCGTCTCCCGCAACACCCTGCGCGAGGCGTTCCGCCTGCTCACGCACGAACGCCTGCTCGTCCACGAGCTGAACCGGGGCGTCTTCGTCCGGGTGCTGAGCATCGAGGACGTCGAGGACATCTACCGCACCCGCGCCCTCGTCGAGTGCGCTGTCGTACGAGGACTCGGCGAGCCCCCGTACGCGCTGGACGGGCTCGCCGAAGCCGTCGCCGGGGGGCAGCGGGCCGCGCGTGAAGGTGACTGGAAAGCGCTGAGCACCGCCAACATCCACTTCCACCGGGAACTGGTCTCGCTCGCCGGCAGCGCCCGCACCGACGAGCTGATGCGCAGCGTCTTCGCCGAGTTGAGACTGGCCTTCCACGTCGTGGACGACCCGCGCCGACTGCACGAGCCGTATCTGGCACGCAACCAGCAGATCCTGCTGACGCTGCAGCGGGGCGAGAAGGGCAAGGCCGAGGAACTGCTTGAGGTGTATCTCGCCGATTCGCTGGAGCGGGTGGTCGAGGTGTACCGGCGGCGGGTCGGCGAGGAGGGTTAGCAGGTCCGTCGCACTGGTGTGACAACCGTGACGCCGGGTCGCATCTGCGTCGTTTGGGTCGTTGTCAGACCGAGGACCTAGTCTGTGCACCGTGACTTCGCCTGCATCGACGGACAGTGTTCCGCCCCAGTTCAGCGCGGGGCCGCGTCCCGCGTTGGGCCCGGCCGCCGACGAGGGACTGGCGCGTCGGCTGCGTGCGCTCGCCTGCACCGCGCCGCTGCACGACCTCGATGCGCGCAAGGCCAATCTCGCGGGCGAGTACTCGGTGTACGGCATGGCTGAGGTTGCCCTCTCCGCCATCGACCTGGTCACCCTGAACATGGACTTCGACACGGGCGCGGACCACGACCAGATAGTGGCCCGGCTCATTCCGCGCATCGCCGCCCAGGCCCCGCAGCGGCCCGTCACCGAGCACGAGCGCGTGGCCCGCTGGGTCCTGGAGAACCTGATCAACGTCGGCAGCGTCGACCGCGGCTTCCGGGCCGTATACGGCACGTTCGCGCCCGACGGTACGTACGTCCGCCGCGACTACGACTTCAAGCTGATCGAGGAGGTCCCCGGCTACGGCGGAAGCGTCTACCTCCGTACTACGGATGAGGCGGTCAACGTACTCGTCGGGGCCCTCGACACCGACGTCACCAGCGCTCAGATCGCCGCCGAGGTGAAGCTGGAGGTGTTGATCAGCCGGGGGCGGCTCGCCGACGCCCAACTCGCCGCCGAGCAGGCCCGGTACCGGACCGTGCAGTACTCGGAGACGCTGCGCAGGGCGCTCGACGCGACCCGGCGCAATGTGCGGGCGGTGGACTGGCTGGAGACCGTGCCCGACATGATCGCCGAGGCGCTGGACCATGTCGCCGACCGGTACCGGCACGAGAACGCGATCCTCACGAACATCCGTCGTGCGCGAGACGAGTCCGAGGATCCGGAACAGAAGCGGCGGGCCGCCGAGCTGGTCGACATCGTCAAGGACTGCATTCGGCGGCATACACAGTTGCAGTCCCGGTTGCTGGAGGCCGGGCCGTTGTTCCGGGCCGAGCAGGATCGGCAGGCGTTCGCCACGCCGATGACCACGTCGGGGATCGATCTGTACGGGCATCTGGTCGCGCCTGTGCTGCCGTTGACGTTGGAGCGGGCCGTTCGGGTCACCGATGCGTTCTTTGCTCGTGGGACCGGGTTGCGGACGCCGGTGTCCGTGCGGGTCGGTGATCTCGTCGACATACTGCTGACGCCGCCTGTGGAGCGGGAGCATCTTGGGGCCGAGATGCCGGAGCCCGACCTGATTGCCACGCCGGACGACAGTCGGTTCAGTGAGGAGCAGTTGGCGGCGGCCATGGAGTTGCTCGACTTGCCTGCGGACGCGCCGCGGCGGTTGTCGGGGCTGCTGTCCGACGCGCGTCGGCAGGACCCTGATCTGCCCTATCTGGTGGCCCTGTTGGCTGTGCATGCGGCCAGTCCGCCGGTGGGGACCGCGTATCGGCAGGGCGAGGAGAAGTTGCTGTTTGCCGTTGATGACGGGGTCCAGCTGGATGATCCGGAGTTTGGTGGGGCCGATTTGATCGTGGGGACAGCCTTGTTGGATGCGGTGGGGATGGCTGCGGACAGGACGGAGGCCGCGTGAGGTTTCGGTTGTTCTTTGGCTGCGGCGCCGCTGTGGCTGGTCGCGCAGTTCCCCGCGCCCCTAGGTGGGCTGCCCTTAGCCCTGCTTTTCAGATCCCCGAGGAGTCCCAGTCGTGAGCGAGCATGTCGAGTGGAGTGAGCCGGAAGTCGCCGTCGCTGCACCGGCGGCCGCTGCCGTCACGCCCGCCGATGCCGCCGACGCGGCTCGGCTTGTTGCCTTTGGACTGCAGCCCAAGTTGCAGCCGGCGCGGGATCAGGAGTACGTGGAGTTGCTGCGGCGATACCGGGAGGATTCGCCTTTCGCGCGGCTCGCCGATGCCGTTGCCGCCGGGCTTGGGCTGGTTGTGCTGGAGGTGTCCTCTCGTGCGGGGATGGCGGTGACCGCCGCCGAGGACTCGGTGTTCGCCGTGCGGATGGGGGACTACGCGCGTCGGACGGCCGCCGACTCCGGGGACCGGTTCCTGCACGGGCTCGCCCATCTCGCCGTGGCCGCCATGGCGTTTCCGCGGCCCGAGGATCTCGCCGACGACGGGTACATCGGGCGGGTCACGGTCAACGGGGTCGACGCCTTCGTACGTCAGGCCTGCCGTCGGCTGGAGGAGCGGGCCGAGGCGCAGGGGGAGAACACCGACCCGGCGACGGACACGCCCGGACTTGAGGCCGCCTGGCGGATCTGGGCCAGACGTAGCGCGGCCGGTGCGACCAAGGACGCGCGCAGACTCGCCGGGTCGACCACCGGCATCGTCGGCAAGGCAGCCGCGTTCCTCACCGACTCCGGGTTCCTGCAGCGCACCGGTGACGACAGCGGCGGGACCTATCGGACGACGGCCCGCTACCAGCTCCAGGTGCGGGACATGGCGGGCAGCGCCGCGATGGCCGAGCTGCTGGAGCTGGGCGTCGTCCCGGTCACCGACGGCACCGCGACACTGCTGCCCGCCGAGGACACCGACGACGTGGAGCTGGTGGCCGACGCCGGACTGCCCTTCCATTCCTGATCGCCTCGATCGCCGCGATCGGTTCCATCGCCTCGATCGCCTCAACTGACTTCACGACTACGAGAGTCCGCCATGTACGAGCTGTCCCGGGTCCGCCTCTACTCCATCGGTCCCGCAGGTGCGCGTTACGCCGACACCGTGCTTGACCTGCGGGGAGTCGGCGAGCCCGTGCCCGACCCCGCGCCCACCCAGGCGGAGTTCTTCGAGGACGAGCCCGTCGGGCCGCCGCGTCGGCCCGCGCCCGCGGGCGTGCTCTTCCTGGAGAACGGCGGCGGCAAGTCCGTACTCCTCAAGCTGATCTTCTCCGTGATGCTGCCGGGCCACCGCAACACGCTCGGCGGCGCCAGCTCCGGTGTGCTGCGCAAGTTCCTCCTCGCCGACGACTGCGGGCATGTCGCCCTGGAATGGCAGCACACGCTGACCGGCGAGTGCGTCGTCGTCGGCAAGGTGAGCGAGTGGCGGGGGCGACAGGTCTCCAACGACCCGCGGAAGTTCGCCGAGGCCTGGTACTCCTTCCGGCCCGGGCCCGGGCTGAGCCTGGACAACCTGCCGGTCGCCGAGTCGACCGCCGTACGGCCGTCCGCCGAGGGCGCGTCCGGTGCGCACGGGCGGCGGCGCACCATGAAGGGCTTCCGGGACGCCATCACCGAGGCGGGCAAGGCGTATCCGCACCTGGAGGTGCACTGGGAGGAGATCCACGACCGGTGGATCGAGCACCTCGGCGACCTCGGCCTCGACCCCGAACTCTTCCGCTACCAGCGGGAGATGAACGCCGACGAGGGTGAGGCGGCCGGCCTCTTCGCCGTCAAGAAGGACTCCGACTTCACC
This sequence comes from Streptomyces sp. JLBG701, assembly GCF_058544905.1. Classification (NCBI taxonomy): domain Bacteria; kingdom Bacillati; phylum Actinomycetota; class Actinomycetes; order Kitasatosporales; family Streptomycetaceae; genus Streptomyces; species Streptomyces sp. JLBG701. The sequence continues at coordinate 1,932,567 of NZ_CM178588.1, read as the reverse complement.
GACCTGCTGCTGCGCGCCGTCACCGACACGCGGGACACCGACGGACTCGCCGACCTGGTCAGCGGCTTCGGCAACAAGCTCGGCAGGCGCGCCGAGCTGATGGCCGAACGGGACTTCACCGCCGGTTCGGTCGATCTGCTCGGGCGGATCGTCGAGGCCGCCGAAGCACGCTCCCGCGCGCGTGACATCCACGCCGGCGCCGAGCGCCGTACGCGCACACTGGCGCGGCGGCTGACCGCGCGCGGCGCCCAGGAACGCGTCCGCGCCGGAGACCTCGCCCAGCGGGTCACCGCCGCCGCGTACGCCGTCACCCATGCCGAGGGCGGGCGTGAGCGCAGTTCCCTGATCGCCGCCGAACTCGCCTACCGGCACGCCTCGTTGGCGCTCGCGGCCACCGAGAAGGCCGCCGCCGCGCAGAAGCGCGAGCTCGCCGACGCCCGCACCCTGCACTCCGCCTGGCAGGGCGCCGAGGCCGTGCTGCGGCACCGGGCCGCCGCCGACCGCTCCGCGCGCGTGGCGGTCGCGATCCGCGAGGCCGAGCGGGACGCCGCACCGGCCCTTGCCGCCCGGGCCAAGGCGGCCGTGGACCTCGTACGAGCCCTGCACGCGGCCGCGGACAGTGCCGAGAACCTCGCCAACGAGGAGGAGGAGCGGTCCGCCGGGCTTCAGGAGGTCAGCGACGCGGCGTACCGGGACTCGACCTCCGCGGCGACCGAGGCACAGCGTGCCCGCAGTGAGGTCGGGCATCTGCGCCAGCGGCTGAGCGAGGTCGAGCAGGAGACCGCGGAGGCGGTGCGTGCGGGATGGCTCGACGACAGCGCGCCCGACGCGGACCCGGCGCGGGCCGCGCTCGCGGCGAGCGACGCCGAGAAGACGGCCGTCGCGGCCTGGGACACCGCGCGTGAGGCTTCGCGCAAGACCTCGGAGCATGCCCGGGAGGCGGCTTCCACCGAGTCCCGTGCCGAGCTGACGGCGGCCCGCGCGGCGGACGCGGCGACGGCGGCCGAGCGGTCCTACGACGCCGAGTGGCGGCTCGCCGAAGGGCTGGCGGGGGAGGAGCGGCTGGCCGAGCTGCTGAGCCTCTCGGGTGCGCAATCGCGGCCCGGAGTCCCGCAGCCCCGGCCGGACGCGACCGGATCGGCGGCTCCGGCCGAAGCCGCCCTCACGCCCGAGGAGTTGGACCGGTTCGCCGACGAGCTGCGTGAGTTGCTCGACGACGGGGTCTCCGCCGCCGAGCGGCAGCTCTTCGAGCTGCGGACCGCCGCCGCTGACGACTCCCGGATCCTCGGTGCGCTCGGTGACGGAGGACTGCTGCCGCCCGGCCCCGACGTGCTGGCCACCGTGGAATACCTCGGTGAGCACGGCATCCCCGCCCTGCCCGGCTGGCGCTATCTCGCGCAGGCCGTCGACCCCACCGACCACGCGCGTGTGCTGGCCGCCCGGCCCGAGCTGGTCGACGGCGTGATCATCACCGACCCGGCCACGCACGCGCGTGCCCGGGAGGCGTTGAGCGAGGCCGCGCTGCTGCCGCGGTCCGCCGTCGCCGTGGGTACGGCGGCCGCCCTGCTCGCGCCGACTCCGGCGCCCGATTCCGGGAACGGGGACGTCTTCCTCGTACCGCCGAACCCCGCCATGCACGACGAGCATGCCGCCGACGAGGAGCGGCAGGCGTTGCGGGCGCGGGCGGGCGAGCGGGACGAGGAGATCCGGACGCTCGCCGCGCGGCTCGGCAAGGACCGGGAGTTGGCCGCGCGGCTCGCGTCCTGGCGTACCGGCTGTCCGGCCGGGCGGCTCGTCGAGCTGGCGGAGGCCGCCCGGGAGGCGCGTGCCTTCGCCGAGGAGTCCGAGGCCGAGCTGGCCGAGGCGCGGACCGTGCGGGCCGAGGCCGACGAAGCCGCCGCCGAGACCGCGCAGGTGCGTGACGAGCGGCAGGAGGCCGCCCAGCGTGCCCGGCGCGCCGCCGATGCCCTCGCGGGGCTCGCCTTCCGGTTGCGCGAGCGCGCCGGCTGGCAGGTCAAGGTGCGTGAACTCGCCGACGAGGCAGCCGAGTCGGAGGCCCGCGCCCAGTCCTGCCTGGACCGGGCACGCGCCGCCGACGAGGACCGGCGGGCCATCCAGCGCGCCGCCGACGACGCCCGCCGCACCGCCCGCACGCTGCGCGCCGAGCGGGCCGAGATCGCGGGCGCCCCCGACGACGTACCGGCGGACGACCCTGGTGCCCCGGAGTCGTCACTGCCCGCTCTCCGCGAGGCCTATCGGGCCGCCTCCCAGCTCTACGAGAAGGTCGGTGTCGGCGCCGACCTGCGCGCCGAGCAGGCCCGCGCGGAGAGCGACGAGAGCGCGGCGCGTACCGAGCTGGACCGGCTGAGCAACAAGGTCCGCACGCGCGCGGAGCAGCTCCTTCAGTCCCCCGACGGTTCCGACGGGCCGTCCCGGCAGGCCGCCGCCGCCCGTGCCGAGGAGCTCGTGCAGCTTCTGGAGACCCGGATGTCCACGGCCAGCGAGCAGCTCGGGCGGCTGCGCGGTGAGGCCGAGCGGCACGCGCCCCAGGACGGCGAGGCGCACACCGAGCTGCCCGAGGAACTGCTCCCGCGCGACGCCGAGCACGCGCAGGCCCTGCTGCGCACCGCCACCGCCGAACTCGCGTCCCGCACCGAGGCGTTGAGCCAGGCCCGCGAGGCGCACGCCGAACTCCTCGACGCCCACCGCGGCGCCGAGGACGCGGCCGGCGGCTTCGACGAGATCTCCGCCATGCTGCGCGACCTGTTGCGCGAGCACACCACGGACGAGGAACAGGAGGAGACCGAGCCGTACCCCGGCAGCCCGGAGGAGGCCCGGCACTCCGCCGCCGAGGCCCGGCGCTCCCTGCGCGGCTGCGCCGCCGACCTGTCCGCCGCCGAGGGCGCGGTGCGCGAGGCGAGCGATGTGCTGGTGCGGCACGCCAACTCCACGCGCTACGAGCAGGTACGGACCCCCGCGCGGCAGCAGATCCGTGAGCTGCCCGCGTCCGCGCTGCCCGAGCACGCGCAGAAGTGGGCGGACGCGTTCCGGCCCCGCCTCAGGGTCCTGACCGACGAGTTGGAGCAGCTGGAGCGGAACCGGGACTCGATCGTGGACCGGCTGCGGGGGCTCGTCGAGTCGGCGCTGGCCACCCTGCGGTCCGCGCAGCGGCTGTCCCGGCTGCCCGAGGGGCTCGGCGAGTGGTCCGGGCAGGAGTTCCTGCGCATCCGCTTCGAGGAGCCCGACCAGGCGACCTTGACCGAGCGGCTCGGTGAGGTCGTCGACGAGGCGACCCGGGCGGCCGTGAAGAAGAACTCCGACATGCGGCGCGACGGGATGTCCTTGCTGCTGCGGGGAGTTGGGGCCGCGCTGGAACCCAAGGGTGTCGCCGTCGAGATTCTCAAGCCGGACGCTGTGCTGCGGGCCGAGCGTGTGCCCGTCGGGCAGATGGGTGACGTGTTCTCGGGCGGGCAGTTGCTGACGGCGGCCATCGCGCTGTACTGCACGATGGCGGCGCTTCGAAGCAATGACCGGGGACGTGACAAGCACCGGCACGCGGGGACGCTGTTCCTGGACAACCCCATCGGACGCGCCAACGCCACGTACCTGCTGGAGCTGCAGCGGGCCGTGTCGGATGCCCTCGGCGTCCAACTCCTCTACACCACCGGCCTGTTCGACACGACCGCGCTCGCCGAGTTCCCGCTCGTCATCCGGCTCCGCAACGACGCCGACCTGCGGGCCGGCCTGAAGTACATCAGCGTGGAGGAACACCTCCGGCCGGGACTGCCTCAGCAGAACCCGGCCGGGGAGGACGAATCGGTGCACAGCGAGATCACGGCGACCAGAATGTTCAAACGCCCGGCGCCGACAGCACCGTAGGGGTGCCTACGCGTCCTCCTTCAGCAGGTCCGCGCACTTCTCGCCGATCATCATCGTCGTGATGCACGGGTTGACGGTGACGAGTTCCGGCATCACCGATCCGTCCGCCACCCGCAGACCCTCGACCCCCTTGACCCGCAGCCGCGCGTCGAGCGGGGCCGAGGTGTCGTCGTCCGCGCCCATCTTCACGGTGCAGGACGGGTGGTAGACGGTGTTGTGGGTCTTGTGGATGTAGTCCAGGAGCTCCTCGTCGGTCTGGACGTCCGGGCCCGGGGCCAGCTCGGCACCCGCCCAGCCGCTCAACGCGGGCTGTGACGCGATCTTCCGTGCCAGCTTCAGCCCGAACGTCATCACCCGCACGTCGTGCTCATGCGTGAAGTACCGGGGATCCACCATGGGCTTGTCCCGGTAGTCCCGGGTGCGCAGCCGCACCGTGCCCCGGGACTGCGCGCGCGTCACGTTCGGCGTGAGGCAGAACGCGTTCTCCGACGTCGGATAGCCCCACCGCGCCGTGTTCATGTCGAACGGCACCGAGCCGTAGTGGAACATCAGGTCGGGCCGGTCCAGGCCCGGTTCGGTGTCGTAGAAGATGCCCGCCTCCCACCACTGGCTGGACGTGGTGGTCATCGGCTGTTTGGCGTCCCACATGATGACGCCCTCGGGGTGGTCCTGGAGGTTCTCGCCGACGCCCGCCGAGTCCACCACGACCTCGACGCCGATCTCGCGCAGGTGCGCGGCCGGTCCGATGCCGGACAGCATCAGCAGCTTCGGCGTGTCGATCGCGCCGCACGACACGATCACCTCGCGTCGGGCCCGTACCGTGCGGGTGTGGATGAGGTCGGGGTCCAGGTACTCGGCCCCGACGCACCGCCGCCCCTCAAGGAGCAGCTTCTTGGCGCGTACCCCCGTCCGGACGGCCAGGTTCGGCCGCTTGTCCATGACCGGGTGGAGGTAGGCCACCGACGACGACTGGCGGATGTTGTTCTCGTCGGAGTTGATCTGGAACCAGTTGGCGCCCCGGACGACCGTCTTCCCGGTGTTGAAGGGGGTCGTCGGGATGCCGGCCTGGGCGCAGGCCTCCAACAGGGCCGTGCCGCACGGGTCCTCGCTCTTCAGGGTGCGGAGTTTCACCGGACCCGTGCGGCCGTGGTGCTCCCCGGGAGCGTCGTTGTTCTCCAGCCGCTGGTAGAGCGGGAAGAGATCGGCGGAGCTCCAGCCCGTACAGCCCGCCGCGGCCCAGGCGTCGAGGTCCTCGGCCGGTGCCCAGAAGGCGATACAGGAGTTGTGCGAGGAGCAGCCGCCGAGCACCTTCGCCCGGGCGTGCCGCATGAAGCTGTTGCCGCTGGCCTGGGGCTCGACGGGGTAGTCCCAGTCGTAGCCGGATTCCAGCAGACCCATCCAGCGTTCGAGCTTCAGGATGTCGTCGTCGCCGACGTCGCTGGGTCCTGCCTCCAGGACGCAGACGGTGACCGACGGATCCTCCGACAGCCGGGCCGCCACCGCGTTGCCCGCGGTGCCGCCGCCGACCACGACGTAATCGAACTCATCGATGCTCATGGGGAGTCGCCCTCCTTGCTAGCGGAATGTCAGTCGGCCGCCGGAGCGGCGACGGGCTCCGTCGCCGACTCGGAGTCCAGACGGTGCTCTTCGAGCACACCGGTCTTGTGCCGCTGGATGAACCAGTAGTAGGCGAAGCCGCCGCCCATGATCACGCCGACGAACAGGAGCGCGCCCCACTGGAGGTACCAGTGGAAGGGGGCGGTCGCGTTGTAGACGGCGGCGCGCGGCCAGATCAGGTTGATCGTCATGCCCGCGCCCCATATGACGGCCACGATGTTGACGATCAGGCCCCAACGGCCCAGCGAGAACTTGCCGTCGCCGGCCGGCTCCCACTTGCCGCGCAGCCGCGCCACCAGCATGGGCCCGGTGACGCCCAGGTAGGCGAGGTAGATCATGATGATGCCGATGCTGGTGACGACCGTGAAGATCTGCGGCTGGCGGATGTTGACCACCAGGATCGCCAGCGCCAGGATGCCGATGATCACGGCCGGCAGCACCGGGGTCTGGAAGCGCGGGCTGACCTTGGCCATCAGTGAGGACGCGGGCAGGTTGTTGTCCCGGGCCATCGCGAACGCCAGCCGGATCGCCGCCGTGTGCACGGCGAGCGCGCAGACGGTGACCGCGATCAGCACGCACCACAGCATCGCCTTGCCGGCCGTGGAGCCGAGCACGTCGAGGACGATGTACTGCAGACCGTCCGTGGACAGCTCCCCGCTCTTCAGGCTGGAGACGCTCATCAGCGCGAGCAGCAGGACCAGTCCGCCGAGGATGAAGGAGGCGACGATCGCCCGGATGATCGCGCGGGGCGCGTTCCGGGACGGGTCCACGGACTCCTCACCGAGCGAGGCGGCCGTGTCGAAGCCGTACATGACGTACGCCGAGGCCAGCGAGGCCACCAGGAACGCGCCAAAGTAGCCGGCGCCGTACCCCGCCCCGGTGCCGTTGGTCTCCATGACGACCTGCGGGCCGCGCGTGATGTGCACGGCGAACAGGACGATCAGTACGACGGTGGCGATCAGCTCGATGAACACGCCCGCCGAGTTGATCGTGGCCATCAGCTTGACGCCGAAGGCGTTCACGAGGGTCGTGAACAGGATCAACACCGCGGCCAGGATGACCGCGTTGGTCGCCACGTCGTACTTGCCGGATCCGTCGCCGACGATCTGGAACACGTCGGAGATCTGCGGCAGCGTCAGCTGGTAGGCGAGTGCCACTGCCGAGATCGACACGATCGACGCGATCAGCATCGTCCAGCCGGCCAGCCAGCCCAGGTGCGGATTGCCGATCTTCTTCGACCAGTTGTAGACGGAGCCCGCGACGGGGTAGCGGGCTGCCAGCTCGGCGAAGCACAGGGCGACCATGAACTGGCCGATGAAGACCATGGGCCACGACCACCAGTAGGCGGGGCCCCCGGTGCCGTAGCCGAAGTAGAACAGCTGGAAGGTGCCGGTGAGGATCGAGATGTAGCTGATGCCGGCGGCGAAGGTGTGGAAGTTGCCGAGGGTGCGCTTGAGTTCGGGCTTGTATCCGAACTCGGCGAGTTCGGTGTCGTCCTGTCCTGGTTGTCCGGACGTTGGTTGCTCGGTGGTTGTCATGAGCGGACTCCTGGTGGGCCGGGGAGGGGATGGGAGCGGCTCGTGCGGGTGCCTGGATCAATGAGGGGGGTTATACGTGGGGTGCATGATCGCGCTGTTACGCGCGGGTTAGGCGAACCATCCCTGTGGGGCGGGAGCCGTGTTGCGCCAGATGTGCTTCGCCTCGCGGTACTCGGCGAGACCCGAGGGCCCGAGTTCGCGGCCGAAGCCCGACTGTTTGAAACCGCCCCATTCGGCCTGGGGGACGTAGGGGTGATAGTCGTTGATCCAGATCGTGCCGATCCGCAGCCGCGAGACTACGCGCGCGGCCTTCGCCTCGTCACTGGTCCAGACGGCACCGGCCAAGCCGTAGATCGTGTCGTTGGCGAGCCGTACCGCCTCCTCCTCGCCGGTGAACCGCTCGACGGTCATGACCGGTCCGAACGACTCGTCCTGGACGACCGACATCCGGCCGGTGCACTCGCCGAGCACGGTCGGCGGGTAGTAGAAGCCGTCGTCGTAGCCCGGACCGGACAGCCGGGCGCCACCGCAGCGCAGTACGGCGCCCTCCTCCAGCCCCTTGGCGACATAGGCCTCGACCTTCGCCAGATGGCCGGCGGAGATCAGCGGCCCGGTCTGCGCCTGCTCGTCGAAGGGCCCGCCGAGCCGGATCTCCGAGGCCCGGCGTACGACCTCGTCGACGAACCGGTCGTGCAGCGAGTCCTCCACCAGCAGACGCGCGCCGGACGAGCAGACCTGACCGGAGTGCAGGAACACGGCGGTCAGCGCCATGTCGACGGCCGTCTCGAAGTCGGCGTCGGCGAAGACGATGTTGGAGTTCTTGCCGCCGAGTTCCAGCGCCACCTTCTTCACCGTCGCGGACGCGGCCGACATCAGATGACGGCCCGTCTGGAGTCCGCCCGTGAAGGAGACCATGTCGACGTCCGGGTGCTCGCTGAGCGGAGCGCCCGCGTCCGGTCCTGCGCCCAGGATCAGGTTGCCCGCGCCCGGTGGCAGTCCGGCCTCCTCCAGAAGGCGCATCAGATGGATCGCGGTGTGCGGGGTGAGCTCGCTCGGCTTGAGTACGAAGGTGTTGCCGGCCCCGACCGCCGGGGCGACCTTCCAGGCCGTCTGGAGGAGCGGATAGTTCCAGGGCGTGATCAGCGCGCAGACGCCGACGGGCTCGTACACCACCCGGCTGTCGACGTTCGCCACGCCCGTGTCGATGACGCGGCCGGTCTCGCTCGCCACCAGCTTCCCGAAGTAGCGGAAGCAGTTCGCGATGTCGTCGATGTCGTACTCGCTCTCGACGAGCCGCTTCCCCGTGTCCAGGGACTCGGCGCGGGCGAGCGCGTCCTTGTCGCGTACGAGGAGGTCGGCGACCCGCAGCAGCAGGTCACCGCGCTCGTTCGCCGAGGTCCGGGGCCAGGGGCCTTCGTCGAAGGCACGGCGGGCGGCGCCGATCGCCTCCACCGTGTCCTTGCCGCCCGCCTCGTCCACGACCCCGACCAGGGAGCCGTCGGCGGGACAGCGGATCTCACGGGTGCGTTCGTCGACCGCGCCCCGCCACTCCCCGTCAATGAACAGGTCCGGCATGACCGCCTCCCAGCTTCTCCAGGACCCACTCATGGAAGATCCCGATGTGGTGCTCATTGGGGACCAGCACACCACCGTTGCGGTACGCCCGCGACGCCATGGCGGGCTGCGTCCGTTCACATGCCTCAAAATCCTGGACGTTCACCCGGTGGAACAACTCCACCGACTTCGACACGTCCGCCCCCGACTCGACGACCTCGGGTGCGTACAGCCAGTCGCACTCGACGATCGTCCGGTCCTCGGCCATCGGGAACATGCGGTGCAGGATGACATGGTCCGGCACGAGGTTGATGAACACCGTCGGTTTCACGGTGATGGCGTAGTACCTGCGGTCCTGGTCCTCGGAGACGGACGGCAGCTTCTCGAAGCCCTCGCTGCCGTCGACCGTGAACCCCTGGATACCCTCGCCGAACTCGGCACCGTGACCCACGTAGTACTGGGCCGCGTAGCCGTCCGCGAACTCGGGGAGTACGTCCGTGAGCTCGGGGTGGATCGTCGCACAGTGGTAGCACTCCATGAAGTTCTCGACGATCAGCTTCCAGTTCGACTTCACGTCGTAGGTGATGCGCTTGCCGAGGGCCAGGTTCTCGGTGCCGTAGTGCTCGATCGCCGCCGCGTCGCCGAGCCGCTCGACGGCCGCGCCCATCACCGACTCCTCGAAGGAGGGCGGTTCGTCGGCCAGGCACACCCAGGCGTAGCCGAGCCACTCGCGCAGGGCCACCTTGATCAGGCCGTACTCGACGCGGTCGATGTCCGGCATCTTGATCAGGTTCGGCGCGGCGACCAGCTTGCCGTCGAGGTCGTACGTCCACGCGTGGTACGGGCACTGGAGGGTGCGGCGGACCTCGCCGGCCTCCTCCATGCACAGGCGGGCCCCGCGATGGCGGCAGATGTTGAGGAAGGCGCGCAGCTCACCCGTGCGGGTGCGGGTGATGATCACGTTCTCGCTGCCGACCTGCACGGTGCGGAAGGCGCCGGGTTTGGCCAGGTCGGCGCTGCGGACGGCGCAGAACCACATGGATTCGAACAGGTGCTTCTGTTCCTGGCGGAAGATCTCGGGGTCGGTGTAGTAGTGGCCCGGCAGCGTCGATATGAGGCTGGGGGAGACGGGGTGGTGGGCGGGAGAGACCGGGGTCGTCGTCACGAGCGTGCTCCTCAGGCGGGCGCGGCGGCGAGGCGGGCGGGGTCGAACAGGCCGATGGGGTGCTCGGTGGCGCCGGTCAGCGCCAGATCGGCGAGGATCTCGCCGACCACCGGCACGAACTTGAAACCGTGCCCGGAGAAACCGCAGGCCACGGTGACCGACTCCGGGTGCTCGGGATGGCGGGCGATCACGAAGTGCTCGTCCGGGGTGGTGGAGTACATGCAGGTCGCCGCCTTGAGATAGGTGCCGGGCAGCTCCGGGATACAGCCGGCCATGTGGTCGGCCATGGCCTGGATCTCGTGGTCGTACACGGTCCGGTCGATGGTCTCCGGGGTGGTCACCTGCCCCTTGCGGAAGAAGGCGACCTTGGCACCGAGATCGGGGCCGTCGATGGACGGGAAGCCGTAGGCCTGGACGCCGTCCGCGTTCTCCCAGATGTAGATGGGGTGGTTCTCGGGGAGGAAGGGCTCGACGCCGTTCTTCGGCTGGAACCAGTACATGACCTGCCGCTCGATAGTGAACGGCACCCCGAGATCGGTGAGCAGCTGCGGCGCCCACGCCCCCGGGCAGATCACCAACTGGCTTGCCGTGTAGGTGTTCTCGCCGGTGTGCACCCGGACGCCGCCCTTGTACGGCTCCCAGCGCGTCATCGGCTCCTCGAAGTGCAGGTCGGCGCCTTGCCGGGTGGCCAGCTGGATATGGGCGGCGACGGTGTTCTCGGGACGGAGGAGGCCTGCCTTCTTCTCGTACAGCGCGACCTCGTCGTCCTTCGGCGTCAGCGTCGGGAAGCGGCGGCGGATCTCCTTCGCGTCGAGCATCTCGTGCGGAAGGTCCCACTCCAGGGCCGAGAGCAGCGAACCGGAGACGGTCAGCGAGTCGGGCGGGCCGACCATCACGCCGCCGCAGAGGGTGGCGATGTCGCGGCCGGTGGCCCGCTCCAGGTCGTCGTACAGCTCGTAGGCGCGCAGCAGCAGTGGTACGTACGCCGGGTCCTCGAAGTACGACTGCCGGGTGATCCGCGAACCGCCGTGGCTGGAGCCCCGGTTGTGCACCGGGCCGAACTTCTCCAGGCCGAGGACGCGGGCGCCGCGCGCGGAGAGGTGATGGGCGGCGGCGCTTCCCATGCCGCCGAGGCCGACGACGATCACGTCGTAAGTGGGGGACATCGCATGCCTCCTATCGGCGGATTCGTGTCATCTTCGGGTCGAACAGGGGCTCTTCGGCGACGGTCGCGGGGACCTTCTCGCCGAAGTACTCGATGTGCACGCCGGTGCCGGTGGTGAGAGCGGCCGGCAGCCAGGCGTACGCGATGCAGCGGCCGAGTGTGTAGCCGTACGACGCGCTGGTCACGTAGCCGGCGGGGGAGCCGTCGACGTAGACCGGCTCCTTGCCGAGGACCACGGCGGCGGGGTCGTCGAGGAGGAGGGGGGTGAGCTTGCGGGCAGGCTCGCTCGCGTTCTCCAGCGCGGCCTTTCCGACGAAGTCCTCCTTGTCCATGCGCACCGCGAAACCGACGCCCGCCTCGTACGGGTCGTGCTCGTCGGTCATGTCGGTGCCCCAGGAGCGGTAACCCTTCTCCAGGCGCAGGGAGTTGAAGGCCGAGCGGCCCGCCGCGATCACACCGAGCTCCCGGCCCGCCTCCCAGAGGGTGTCCCAGAGGCGGAGTCCCAGGTCGGCGCTGGTGTACAGCTCCCAGCCGAGCTCGCCGACGTACGACAGGCGCATGGCCGTCACGGGGATGTGTCCGAGGTACGTCTCCTTCGCGCGGAAGTAGCCGAAGGCCTCGTGCGAGAAGTCGTCGCGGGTGAGCGGCTGGACGAGGTCGCGGGCGAGGGGGCCCCAGACGCCTATGCAGCAGGTGCCGGAGGTGATGTCCCTGATCTGGACGTCGGCGGGGGCCTGGCGGAGGAGCCAGTCCAGGTCGGTGGGGGAGTTCGCGCCCACCTGGAAGCGGTTCGGGGCGAGGCGGGCCACCGTGAGGTCGGAACGGACGCCGCCCGTCTCGTCGAGGAGGAGGGTGTAGGTGACCGCGCGGGGCTTCTTGCGGAGGTTGTTGGTCGTCATCCGGTTGAGGAAGTCGAGGGCGCCCGGGCCCGTGACTTCGAGGCGGCGCAGGGGAGTCATGTCGTAGAGGGCGACCTTCTCGCGCGTCGCCTTCGCCTCCGCCGCCGCGATCGGGGACCAGTAGCGGGCCGACCAGGCGTCGCGCTCGGGGACGCTGATCCCGTCCACCAGCGGGGCGTTCGCCTCGTACCAGTGCGGTCGCTCCCAGCCGCCGCCCTCCAGGAAGAACGCGCCGAGCTGCTCCTGGCGGGCGTGGAAGGGGCTCACGCGCAGGGGGCGGGGCTGTTCCATCGGCTGGAGGGGGTGCAGGACGTCGTACACCTCGACGAACTGCTGACAACCGCGTTCGCGGACGTACGACGGTGAGCGCTGCGCCTCCTCGAAGCGGGTGAGGTCGCACTCGTGCAGGTCGAGGGAGGGCCGTCCGTCGACCATCCACTCGGCGACGGCTTTGGCGACGCCGGCGGAGTGGGTGACCCAGACGGCCTCGGCCAGCCAGAAGCCGCGCAGTTCGCGGGCCTCGCCGAGGACCGGCATACCGTCCGGGGTGAAGGAGAAGACGCCGTTGAAGCCCTCCTCGATCTCCGCCTCGCGCAGTGCGGGCAGCAGCCAGCGGCAGTCGTCCCAGCTCGGGGCCCAGTCCTCCTCGGTGAAGGGGTAGGAGGACGGCATGTCCATGTTCTGGGCGCGTGCCTCGTCGTACGGCAGGATCGCGAACGGGTCGACGGGCATCGGCCGGTGCGCGTAGGAGCCGATGCCGATGCGGTCGGTGTGCTCGCGGAAGTAGAGGTCGCGGTCCTGGAAGCGGAGGATCGGCTTCTCGGCTTCCGCGGTGGCGTCGGCGAGTTCGGGCAGCGGTCGCGTTTTGGCGTATTGGTGTGCGAGCGGCTGCAGGGGTACGTCGATCCCGGCCATACGGCCGATGACGGGGCCCCAGAAACCGGCGGCGGAGACGACGTGGTCGGCGGGGAAGGTGCCCTGGTCGGTGACGACCGCGGTGACTCGGCCGTCCTCCTTCTCGATGCCGGTGACCGTGTGGCGCTCCAGGAAGCGGGCGCCCAGGGCGGTGGCGCGTTCCATCTGCGCGCGGGCCGCGAGCAGGGCGCGGGCCAGGCCGTCGTCGGGGGTGTGGAAGCCGCCGAGGACCACCGACTCGTCGATGAGCGGCCACAGTTCCTTGCAGCGGGCCGCGCTGACTATTTCGCCGCGCACCCCCCAGGCGGCGGCGTAACCGGCCCTGCGGTGCAGGTCGGCGAGGCGCTCGGGGGTGGTCGCGAGTTCCAGTCCGCCGACCTGGTTGAAGCAGGGAACCCCGTCGATCTCCAGGGAGTTGAACTTCTCGACGGTGTATTTGGCGAACTGGGTGAGGGTCTTGGAGGGGCTGGTCTGGAAGACGAGGCCCGGCGCGTGCGAGGTGGAGCCGCCGGGGGCGGGCAGGGGGCCCTGTTCGAGGACGGTGACGTCGGTCCAGCCGCGGGCGGTCAGCTCGTCGGCGAGCGAGCAGCCGACGATGCCGGCGCCGATGATGACCACGCGGGGGTTCTGGAGTCGGGGTTCGGGCCTGCTGGACATGCCCCTCCTTGCCGGGGTGGGGAGTTGACGCGCCGCGGAGGCGGTCAGGGGGTGGGGACGTTGGGCCGCTCGGCGGCGATGGTGGTGTCCTGGCCGTGCCCGGTGTGGACGACCGTGTCGCCGGGCAGGGTGAGAAGCCGCTCGCGGATGGACGCCTCGATGGTGGGGCGGTCCGAGTAGGAGCGGCCGGTGGCGCCGGGTCCACCGTGGAAGAGGGTGTCGCCGGTGAGGACCGCGTTCAGGAACGGGGCGTACAGCGAGCAACTGCCCCAGGTGTGACCGGGGTTGTGGATCACCTGGAGCTCGATGCCGGCGACCGTGAGGACACGGCCGTCGCTCAGCTCGCCGTCCGGCTTGCGGGCCGGGTGGGTCTGGTACCAGAGCTCGAAGTCGTCGGGGTGCAGGAGCACGGGCGCGCCGGTCAGGACCGAGAGTTCGGCGGCCGCGTCGATGTGGTCGTCGTGGGCGTGCGTGCACACGATCGCGGTGACACGGCGGCCGGCGACCGCCTGGTGGATCGCGGGGGCGTCATGGGCGGCGTCGACGATCAGTACCTCCTCGTCGTCGCCGACGAGCCAGACGTTGTTGTCGACGTCGAAGGTGTCGCCGTCGAGGTTGAAGGTGCCGGAGGTGACGACGCGGTCGATACGGACGGTGCCCTGGGCGGTCACAGGACCACCACCGAGCGCAGCACCTCACCGCGGTGCATCTTGGCGAACGCCTCCTCGACCTGGTCGAGCGCGATCGTCTCGCTCACGAAGGCGTTGAGGTCCAGCAGCCCGTACAGGTACTGGTCGATGAGGAACGGGAAGTCGCGGCTGGGCAGACAGTCCCCGTACCAGGAGGACTTGATGGCGCCGCCGCGCGAGAACACGTCGATGAGGGGGAGCTCGACCTTCATCTCGGGGGCGGGGACGCCGACCTGGACCAGCAGGCCCGCGTGGTCGCGCATGTAGAAAGCCTGTTTGAAGGTCTCCGGGCGGCCCACCGCGTCGATCGCGATGTCGACACCGAAGCCGTCGGTGAGGGCGCGAACCGCCTCTACCGGGTCCGTGCCACGGGAGTTGACGGTGTGCGTGGCGCCGAACTTCTCCGCCTGGTCGAGCTTCTTGTCGTCGATGTCCACGGCGATCACCTTCATGGCGCCGTTGAGACAGGCGCCCGCGATCGCCGCGTTGCCGACGCCGCCGCAGCCGATGACGGCGACCGTGTCGCCGCGGCCGACGTTGCCGGTGTTGACGGCGGCGCCGTATCCGGCCATCACGCCGCAGCCGATGAGGCCGGCGGCCTCGGGACGGGCGGCCGGGTCGATCTTCACCGCCTGGCCCGCCGCTACCAGCGTCTTCTCGGCGAACGCGCCGATCCCGAGCGCGTTGCTCAGCGGGGTGCCGTCGAGGAGCGTCATCGGCTGGGTGGCGTTGCGGGAGTCGAAGCAGTACCAGGGGCGTCCGCGCCGACAGGAACGACACGAGCCGCAGGGCGCACGCCAGGCCAGCACCACGTAGTCGCCGGGAGCGAGGTCGGTGACGCCGGCGCCGACCGCCGCGATCGTGCCGGCGGCCTCATGGCCCAGCAGGAACGGGAAGTCGTCGTTGATCGCGCCCTCCCGGTAGTGCAGATCCGTGTGGCAGACCCCGCAGGCCTGCACGTCGACGAGCACCTCGCCGGGACCCGGGTCGGGAACGACGATCGTCCGCACCTCGACGGGTGCGCCCTTTTTGACAGCAACTACGGCACGGACCTCGTGTGGCACGACCAAGCTCCTCTGCTGTTGCGCAATGCACGATGGGTTGCGCGATGAGGAACATATTGAGAACGGCATGCCAGGGCCGTCAAGAGGTGCGAGTTAACCCTTGGCAAAAGGAACGGGACGGCCGAAACCTCCCGGACACACAGCGGCGCGGGACCAGGAGTTCCCGGTACCGCGCCGCGCCTTGTGTCGTATGCCGCCTGTCGTACGCCGTCTGCGTCAGAAGCCGTAGCCCATACGACGGGACAGCTCGGCCCCCGCCGCCACCGTGCGCTTGGCCAGTTCCGGCAGCCGGTCGCTGTTCATCCGGTAGACCGGCCCCGAGACGCTGATCGCGGCGATCACCTTGCCGTCGTGGGCGCGGATCGGGGCGGCCAGGGCGGCGAGGCCCAGCTCCAGCTCCTCGACGGTGACGCCGTAGCCCTGCTCGACCACGGCCTCCAGTTCGGCGCGCAGCATGGAGGTGCCGGTGATGGTCCGCTCCGTGAAGCGGGGCAGCGAGCGGGCGAGCAGGCCCTCGCGCAGGGTGGGCGGCATGTGCGCGAGCAGCACTTTTCCGCTGGACGTGGCGTGCAGCGGGGTGCGCCGGCCCAGCCAGTTCTGCGCCGTCACCGACGCCGTGCCGCGGGCCTGCATGATGTTGACCGCCGCGTCGTCGTCGAGGACCGCGATGTTGACCGTCTCGCCCAGCTCGTCCGCGAGCTCCCGGCAGACCGGGACGCCTTCCTGCGAGATGTCCAGCCGCACTGCCGCCGCCCCCGCCAGGCGCAGTACGCCCGCGCCCAGGTAGTACTTCCCGCGGTCCTTGGCCTGGGCCACCAGTCCACGGTTCTCCAGGACACCGAGCAGCCGGAAGGCGGTGGACTTGTGCACGTCCAGCTCGTCGGCGATCTCGGTGACGCCCGCCTCGCCGTGCCGGGCGAGGATCTCCAGCACGCTCACGGCGCGGTCCACCGACTGGACGGCGCTCGCCGGTCCTCTCCCGTTCGGCTTTTCCTGGCTGTCCTCACCTGAGTCAGACTGCTTCTGCACGCGGGCCATAGCTCAACTCTCACCACCTGGCGGCCCGGTTTGGGCCGCATCTGCGGGAAACCCTTGACGCGACGGTCGTCCCGCCCGGATTCTGTTGCGTATGGCGCTCGCTCATGCGCCATACGAAACATCATGTTACCGAAGCGTCCGGCACCCGGAAGGGGCCGAACAGTCCGGACCAAAGAAGGTCCCGTGTCCCCGACTGCCGGACGACTCCAGGAAGACCACTGGACCAACGAAGGTCCGAACTCCCTGATTTGCCTGGACCGAGCTGATCCCGGACCGAGTGTCCCGGACCGAGAGGGGGGCCCGTGATTCCCGTCTGCCGCCTTGAAGACCTCCCCGAGGGCGAGTCCGTCCGCGTCGAGACAACCCCGCCCATCGCCGTGTTCCACGCCGAGGACGGCGAGCTCTACGCCATCGACGACACCTGCACCCATCAGGACGCCTCGCTTTCCGAGGGCTGGCTGGAGGGCTGTCTGGTCGAATGCCCGCTGCACGCCGCATCATTCGATCTCCGTACGGGACAACCGACGTGCCTGCCGGCCCGCCGCCCCGTGCGCACCCACCGGGTCAGCGTCGACGAGGGCATGATCCATGTCCACCTTGCCGCGGAGGAGGGCTCCGCCGCATGAAGGCCGAAGCCTTGCACGCCGACGCCACTCCCGGCATCCCCGCCCACCTGAGTCTCCCGGCCCCCGTCCCCGCAACGGCCGAGAGGGGCCGAACCGCATGAAGACCGTGACCGTCGTCGGCGCCTCGCTCTCCGGCCTGTACGCGGCCCGCGAACTGCGCGCCCAGGGCTTCGACGGCCGACTGGTGATCGTCGGCGACGAACCCCACCGGCCCTACGACCGCCCGCCCCTGTCCAAGGACTTCCTCACCGGCCGCGCGGACGAGGACCACCTCGCCCTCACCGACGCCGAGGAGAGCGCCGAACTCGACGCCGAGTGGCTGCTGGGCCGGCGAGCCCGGGGCCTCGACTCCCGCGGCCGCACCGTACTCCTCGACGACGGCCGCACCGTCTCCACCGACGGCGTCGTCATCGCCACCGGCGCTTCGGCCCGCCGCCTCCCGGGCGACGCCCTCGCCGGGGTCCACACCCTGCGCACCCTCGACGACGCCCGCGCCCTGCGCGACGAACTCACCCGAGGCCCGCGCCAGGTCGTGGTCATCGGCGGTGGCTTCATCGGCGCCGAGACCGCGTCCTCGTGCGCCGTCCTCGGTCACACCGTCACCGTCGTCGAGGCCGCCCCCCTTCCGCTCGTGCCCCAACTCGGCGCCGAGATGGCCGCCGTGTGCGCCACGCTGCACCGCCGCGGCGGGGTGGACCTGGTCACCGGCATCGGAGTGGCCGGTCTCCGCGGCACGGACGCGGTCAGCGGCGTACAGCTCGCCGACGGCCGCACCCTCCCCGCCGACCTCGTGATCGTCGGCATCGGCTGCACCCCCAACACCGCCTGGCTCGCGGGTTCGACACTCGCCCTGCACGACGGCGTCCTGTGCGACGACGGCTGCGTCACCGCGCTGCCCCAGGTGGTCGCCGTCGGCGATGTCGCCCGCGTCGGCGGATCCCGCGCCGAGCACTGGACCTCCGCCACGGAACAGCCCCGGGTCGCCGTGGCCAACCTGCTCGCCGGACGCAGCGGCCGGAGTGCGCGATCGGTGCCCTACTTCTGGTCCGACCAGTACGGCGCACGCATCCAGTTCGCCGGCCGGCGGCAGGAGGGCGACACCGTCCGCATCGCCGAGGGCGAACTCGACGACGGCACACCGGCCGAGGGCGGATTCCTCGCTCTCTACGAGCGGGACGGCCGTACGACCGCGGTGCTCTCCGTGGATCGACCGCGTCCCTTCATGCGGGCTCGGCGCGAACTCGTACGCGCGGAGACGCTCGGCGAGAACAGGGCGCAGCCTGCCGCACTGTGATCGACCCTGATCACCGGGGACCGGGATCCATCGTGATCACCGGTGCCGATCGCTCGGGTTCCCGGGCGACCGGCCTCCGGGGACGGTGTCCTGAGGGCTTCTCCGGTGGGTGTGGTGTCCTTGTTGGGGCCTGTCCCTGTAGGTGTGCGACTAGGAGTGCGACAACTGCCCGGCGCCGCCCTGCCTGCGTATCCGCTCCTGTGCCCGCTCGGCGGAACGCGTCTGGCGACGCGCCCTGCGCCGCTCGCGCCGCAGCGCGCGTGCCGTGCTGCTCGGCACCGACACCACGCCGTTGCGCTGATTCCACACCTGGCGTGTCACCCAGACGTCGAGCGCCCCCCAGGTGGCCACCACCGTGCTCGCCAGGCTGCTGAGCACCATCGGGAACGCCAGCCATGAGCCGGCCAGCGTGCACAGGAAGGCCACCATCGCCTGGACCAGCGTCACGGCGATGATCAGCACGGCCCGCACGGCCGCTGTACGCACCGGATCGGGCATCCGGCGGCGCCGTGCGCTCTCCTCGATCCACAACGGACGGTATTCCGGACGGTCTTGTGTCTCGACGGAGTCGTTACCTCGCCGCCCGCGGACCTCCGCCGTCGCGGCACCCTCGCCCGCCGGAACGTCGCGGCCACCCGGTCCGACGCCAGCGTCCGCCGGAATGTCGCGATCCGGTGCTTCGGGGCCCTGTCGCGCCGTCAACTGCGCGGCCAAGCCCTCGTCGAGCATCCCGCCCCGCTCCGCCGTGCCCATCAATGTGTCACTCCCCACCGCCAGCAGACCCCTCGCCCCGTGTCCGAAGACCCGGCTCCCCAGTGGTTGCCCGGCTTGCGCTGTTTTACGCCGCCGGGGTGCGGGATACGGCTCCTGTGGCCGATTCCGCCCCCATTTCCCGTAGAGAAGGACGAACAACTCGCCCCGAAGATTCCCGTCGAGCGCAAAATTCCGGCCAACAGACCAGGTGGGCCGACCTGGTTCGGTGTCGCGGTCCACGCCCGATTCGAGGAGGCAATCTCCCCCAATGACCGGACAACTCCGTATGTCTCGCCGGCAGTACGGAAGTTCATCCTCCGGACTGCTCTTCGAGTTAACTGTGTGTCGGTAGTAGGCTCGCGACGTTTGTTGACGCACATGCGTACCCCCTTACCGGTGGGGGTCGAGCTGGGGGAGGCCATGCGCTTTCGCGGGAAGTCCATCCGCCGGAAGATCGTGGCGCTGCTTCTCGTGCCCTTGGTGTCACTCACCGCGATCTGGGCCTTCGCCACGCTGCTGACGGGCCGCCAGGTGCAACAGTTGTTCAGCGTCTCGTCCGTCGTGGAGAAGATCGGCTATCCCACCGAGGACACCATCCGTGTGCTCCAGCAGGAACGCCGGCAGACCCTCGTCTACCTCGCGGACCCCCGCGCCTCCGACGGGCTCGCCGCCCTGAGGAGCAGCCGGACGGCCACCGACAAGGCCGTCGCCGAGATCCGGGCGAACGCCGAGGATCCCGACGCGCGCGACGCGCTGGACCAGGACGACACCGAGGACCTCACGGCGGTCCTCGACGCCTTCGAGGGTCTCGACGCCCTGCGCGGCAGCGTCGAGAACGGGACGGTCAACCGCTCCCAGGCCCTCGACCTCTACAACCGCCTGGTCGACCCCTGCTACGCCCTGCTGGCCACCCTCGACGTGGTCGACAGCGTGGAGATGGACAAGGAGTACCGCGCACTCGTCAACCTCGCCCGCGCCCGCGAACTGCTCTCCCGCGAGGACGCCCTGCTCGGCTCGGCCCTGGTCGTCGGCAAGCTCTCCCGCGACGAGGCTCGCGACGTCGCCGATCTCGTCGCCCAGCGCACCCTGATGTACGACATCAGCCTGGCGCAGCTGCCCTCGGCGGAGAGCGACCGCTTCGAGCGCTTCTGGAAGAACGCCGCCACCGCGCCCCTGCGGGTGGCCGAGGAGTCCGTGATCGCCACGGGCACGGGCTCGCCCCGCGGCGTCAGCGCGAAGAGCTGGGACACGACGGCCGGCCATGTCCTCGACGAACTCGGCACACTCGACGACGAGGCGAACGACCGCTACCAGGACCGCGTCGGCCCCGTGGCGATCGGGGTCATAGTCAAGGCGGCCGTCGCCGGGGTCCTGGGACTGGTCGCCCTTCTGGTCTCGCTGGTCCTGTCCGTGCGTATCGGCCGCGGCCTCATCCGCGACCTGCGGCAACTGCGCGCGGAAGCGCACGAGGCGTCCGGTGTGCGGCTGCCCAGCGTGATGCGCCGCCTGTCCGCGGGCGAGCACGTCGACGTGGAGACCGAGGTTCCGCGCCTGGAGTTCGACAAGAACGAGATGGGCGAGGTCGGCCAGGCCCTCAACACCCTGCAGCGAGCCGCCGTCGAGGCCGCCGTCAAACAGGCCGAACTCCGCGCCGGCGTCTCCGAGGTCTTCGTCAACCTCGCCCGACGCAGCCAGGTCCTCCTGCACAAGCAGCTCACCCTGCTCGACACGATGGAGCGCAGGACCGAGGACACCGACGAACTCGCCGACCTGTTCCGCCTCGACCACCTCACCACCCGTATGCGCCGCCACGCGGAGGGCCTGGTGATCCTCTCCGGCGCCGCCCCCTCCCGCCAGTGGCGCAAGCCCGTCCAGCTGATGGACATCGTGCGCGCCGCCGTCGCCGAGGTCGAGGACTACGAGCGCATCGAGGTCCGCCGCCTGCCACGGGTCGCCGTGACCGGTCCCGCCGTCGCCGACCTCACCCATCTGGTGGCCGAACTGCTGGAGAACGCCACGGTGTTCTCCCCGCCGCACACCGCCGTGCAGGTGCTGGGCGAGCGCGTCGCCAACGGCTTCACCCTGGAGATCCACGACCGCGGCCTCGGCATGGCCGCCGAGGCGCTCCTGGACGCCAACCTCCGGCTCGCGGAGACACCGGAGTTCGAACTGTCCGACACGGACCGGCTCGGCCTGTTCGTGGTCAGCCGGCTGGCCCAGCGGCAGAACGTCCGCGTCTCCCTGCAGCCCTCCCCGTACGGCGGGACCACCGCCGTGGTCTTCATCCCCGACGCCCTGCTGACGGACGACGTCCCCGACACCAACGGCATCGGCTTCCGCCTCGACCGGGACCGGCCATCCAAGGAGGCCGAGCTGGAGGAGAGCCGCAAGGCCGCGCTCTCCCAGATGCCCGTCCAGCTTCCCGGCCTGGCGCCCGCTCTCCTGGACGGACCGGTCGAGCTGGAGGCACCCGTGGATCTGGATGCCCTCGACGACTTTCCGGGCTCCCTCGGCGACGACAGCGAACGCGGCGGACTCTTCCGCCGCCGGGGCTCCCTCGGCGGCCCCGACACCGAGCCGCCGGGCCCGCGTGTCCCCGAGACCTACGGCGGACCGGACCGGGCCGACGGGGACGACCAGCACACTGGCCCCGTCTCGCTGCCCCGTCGCCGCACACCCAAGCTCGTCAGCTCCCACGGACGCCCGGTCACCGAGCACCGCTCACGGCGGGACGAGGGGGACGAGGCGCAAGGGGTACCTACGACAGACCCGGCGCTGAGCCGGCCGGAGCCCGAAGGGGTGGCACCGTTGTCCGACCGCCGCCGCGGTGATTCGCCCCTCCGACCGGGCAACGGCACGGCCGACCGCCGAGGTGAGCACGCCGCGTCCCCCGGCCGCAGCCCGGGCGGAGGGTCGGAGCCCCCCGTCCTGCCCAGACGCACTCGACGTGCCGCGATCGCGTCGAGCGGCCTGGACGACACCGGCCGCGATCCCGGTCCCGAACCCCAGGACAGCGGCTCCGCGGCGGGCGGGCTACCCCGGCGAGTACGGCAGGCCAGCCTGGCCCCGCAACTGAAACAGGGCCCCGAGCGGCGCACCCAGGATCCGGCGGAGCTCGCCGATCGCGATGCCGACGAGGTGCGCAGTCGTATGGCCTCGCTCCAGCGCGGCTGGCAGCGCGGCCGCGAGGAGAACGCCGCGGGCGACGACGCCCACAGCGGCACAGCACCACAACGAACGAACAAGGGGGACGATCGATGACCGCACCGAAGGCGACCGGCCACACGGGGATCAACAAGTCCGTCGAACTCAACTGGCTCCTCGACGACCTGGTGGACCGGGTCGCCAGCATCCGCAAGGCCCTCGTGCTCTCCGGCGACGGTCTGCCGACGGGGGTGTCGCAGGACCTGACCCGGGAGGACAGCGAGCATCTGGCCGCCGTGGCCTCCGGTTTCCACAGCCTCGCCAAGGGTGTGGGCCGGCACTTCGAGGCGGGCAGTGTGCGGCAGACGGTCGTCGAACTCGACGAGGCCTTCCTGTTCGTCACGGCTGCCGGCGACGGGAGCTGCCTGGCCGTCCTCGCGGACGCGGACTCGGACGTCGGCCAGGTCGCCTACGAGATGACGCTCCTCGTCAAACGGGTCGGTGTGCATCTGGGCGCCGCTCCGCGCACCGATGTGTCCTCTGGCGGGTAGTGGGATGACATGAGCGGAGACGGTCAGGGAAGTAGCCACTGGTTCGACGACGACGCCGGACCGGTCGTCCGTCCGTACGCCATGACGCGCGGCCGCACCAGCCATGCGGCCCAGCATCGCCTCGATCTGATCGCGGTGGTGGTCACGGAGGTACACGCGGACGATCCGGAGGCGGACCAGACGCTGTCCCCGGAACACGTGGACATCGTCGAACTGTGCCGTGACTCCCCGCAGTCGGTCGCCGAACTCGCCGCCGAACTCGATCTGCCCATCGGTGTGGTGAGGGTCCTCATAGGGGACCTGGTGGACGAGGAACTCGTCCATGTGACGCGTCCGGTTCCGCCCGCCGAGCTGGTGGACGAGAGCATCCTGCGCGATGTGATCAGCGGTCTGCGGGCGTTGTGACCAAGGGCTGGATCGCCCGCCCCGCCCACCATGGCGGGGCGGTGTGGACCGGGCGCTGAGGCGGCCCCTCCCGTTATGATCTGACTGATCGTCGACGACCATCGGCGGCCTGGTGACCACGGGCCCGCGGACACGGTTTCGAGCAATGCGATCCGGGAGACGTACGTGACGACGGGCTGGCAGTTCTGGGTCGACCGAGGCGGCACCTTCACCGACATCGTCGCGCGACGCCCAGATGGCCGCCTGCTCACCCACAAGCTCCTCTCGGACAACCCGGCGCGCTACTCCGATGCCGCGGTAGCGGGCGTACGCGAACTCCTGGACGGCTCCCAGGACCCTCTGGACTCCGTCCGCATGGGCACCACCGTCGCCACCAACGCCCTCCTGGAACGCAAGGGCGAGCGCACCCTTCTCATCGTGACCCGCGGTTTCCGCGACGCCCTGCGCATCGCCTACCAGAACCGCCCGCGCATCTTCGCCCGCCGCATCGAACTCCCCGAGTTGCTCCACGAGCGGGTCGTCGAGGTCGACGAGCGCATCGCCGCCGACGGCACGGTCCTGCGCGCCCCCGACCTGGACGCCCTCGCCGGGCCCCTCCAGGAGGCGTACGACGACGGGATCCGCGCCGTCGCGGTGGTCTGTATGCACAGCCACCTCCACCCCGCACACGAGCAGGCCGTCGGTGAGCTGGCCACCGCCGTCGGTTTCCCGCAGATCTCGCTGTCCAGTGAGGTCAGCCCGCTGATGAAGCTGGTCCCGCGCGGGGACACCGCCGTCGTCGACGCCTACCTGTCGCCCGTCCTGCGCCGCTACGTCGAGCACGTCGCCGCCGAACTCCAGGGCGTACGGCTGATGTTCATGCAGTCCAACGGCGGTCTCGCCGAAGCCGGGCAGTTCCGCGGCAAGGACGCCATCCTGTCCGGTCCCGCGGGCGGCATCGTCGGCATGGCCCGCATGTCGCAGCTGGCCGGTTTCGACCGGGTCATCGGATTCGACATGGGCGGCACGTCCACCGACGTCTCCCACTTCGCGGGCGAGTACGAACGTGTCTTCACGACACAGATCGCCGGCGTCCGCCTGCGCGCGCCCATGCTGGACATCCACACCGTCGCGGCCGGCGGCGGCTCCGTCCTTCACTTCGACGGCTCCCGCTACCGCGTAGGGCCGGACTCGGCGGGCGCGGACCCGGGCCCCGCCTGCTACCGGGGCGGCGGCCCGCTGGCTGTCACCGACGCCAACGTCATGCTCGGCCGCGTCCAACCCGCCCACTTTCCCAAGGTGTTCGGCCCCGACGGCGACCAGCCCCTCGACGAGGCGCTCGTCCGCGACCGCTTCGCCACCCTGGCCCGCGAGATCAACGAGCGGACCGGGGACGACCGCACCCCCGAGCAGGTCGCCGAGGGCTACCTGCAGATCGCCGTCGCCAACATCGCCAACGCCGTGAAGCGGATCTCCGTCCAGAAGGGCCACGACGTCACCCGGTACGCCCTGACCACCTTCGGTGGAGCAGGCGGTCAGCACGCCTGCATGGTCGCCGATTCGCTCGGCATCCGCACCGTCCTCGTGCCGCCCATGGCAGGTGTCCTCTCGGCGCTCGGCATCGGTCTCGCCGACACCACGGCCATGCGTGAGCAGTCCGTCGAGGCACTCCTGGAGACCGCCTCGATGGCGGCCGTGCTCAAGACGGCCGACGACCTGGAGGCCGCGGCCCGCGCCGAACTCCTCGCCGAGGACGTCCCCGAGACCCGGATCGAGGTCACCCGCAGGGCGCAGCTCCGCTACGACGGCACCGACACCACCCTCACCGTCGAGCTCACCGAGCCCGACACGATGAGGCACACCTTCGAAGAACGTCATCGCGCCACGTACTCCTTCACGCTCGACCGCCCGATCGTCGTCGAAGCCCTCTCCGTGGAAGCCACCGGCATCACCCAACCCCCCGATCTCTCCGTGCTCGCCCCTTACACAGCGGCCCGCGAAGGCCGCTCCACCACCCCGGAGACGGTCAGCCTCCACACCGGCGGCGCCCGGCGGGACGTACCGCTCCACCGCCGTGAGGATCTGCCCCCCGGCGAGACCGTCACCGGCCCCGCGATCATCACCGAGGCCGGCGCGACGACCGTCGTCGACGAGGGCTGGCGGGCCGCGGCGACCGATGACGGGCATCTGGTCATGGAACGCGCGGCGATTACGCAGAGTTCCGATCTCGACACAAAGGCCGATCCTGTTCTGCTTGAGGTCTTCAACAACCTCTTCATGTCGATCGCCGAACAGATGGGCGCGCGGCTGGAGTCCACCGCCCAGTCGGTCAACATCAAGGAGCGCCTGGACTTCTCCTGCGCCCTCTTCGACCCCGACGGAAACCTGGTGGCCAACGCCCCGCACATCCCCGTCCACCTGGGCTCGATGGGCACCAGCGTCAAGGAGGTCATCCGCCGGCGCGGCCCGGCGATGCGCCCCGGCGACACCTACGCCGTCAACGACCCGTACCACGGCGGCACCCACCTCCCCGACGTCACCGTCATCACCCCCGTCTTCGACACGGCGGGTACGGGGAGTACTGCGGCCACGGAGAGTGACCGGATCCTCTTCTACGTCGCCTCGCGCGGCCACCACGCGGAGATCGGCGGCATCGCGCCCGGCTCGATGCCCGCGAACAGCCGCTCCATCGAGGAGGAAGGCATCCTCTTCGACAACTGGCTGCTCGCCGAGAACGGCCGTTTCCGCGAGGCGGAGACCCTCCGCCTCCTCACCGAGCCGCCCTATCCCTCCCGCAATCCGAAGACGAACCTCGCCGACCTGCGCGCCCAGATCGCCGCCAACCAGAAGGGCGTGGACGAAGTCGGCCGCATGATCGAGAACTTCGGCCTCGACGTCGTCCAGGCGTACATGAGGCACGTTCAGGACAACGCCGAGGAAGCCGTACGCCGCGTCATCGACACCCTGGAGGACGGCGCGTACGCCTACGAGACCGACTCGGGTGCCGTCATCCGGGTACGCGTGCGCGTGGACCGCGAAAACCGCTCCGCGACTGTCGACTTCACGGGCACCTCACCACAGCTGACCAGTAACTTCAACGCCCCCTTCGCAGTGGTCAACGCGGCCGTCCTGTACGTCTTCCGCACCCTGGTCGACGACGACATCCCGCTCAACGACGGCTGTCTGCGCCCCCTCGACATCGTCGTACCGCCCGCTTCCATGCTCGCGCCCGAGCCACCGGCCGCCGTCGTCGCGGGCAACGTGGAGACCTCCCAGGCCATCACCGGCGCCCTCTACGCCGCGCTCGGCGTCCAGGCCGAGGGCTCCGGGACGATGAACAACGTGACCTTCGGCAACGACCGCTACCAGTACTACGAGACCGTCGCCTCCGGATCCGGCGCGGGCGACGGTTTCCCCGGCGCGCCCGTCGTCCAGACCCACATGACCAACTCACGGCTCACCGACCCCGAGGTGCTGGAGTGGCGACTGCCCGTCCAACTGGACGAGTTCGCCGTCCGGCCCGGCAGCGGTGGCGCCGGGCGGTGGCGTGGCGGAGACGGCGCGGTGCGGCGGATCCGGTTCCACGAGCCGATGACCGTCTCCACGCTCTCCCAGCACCGCAGGGTCCCGCCTTACGGCATGGCGGGCGGCGAGCCCGGCGCGTTGGGCGCCAACCGCGTGGAGCACGCGGACGGTACGGTGACCGCACTTGGCGGAAGTGATGCGGCGGACGTCGGCCCCGGAGACGTACTCGTCATCGAAACCCCCGGCGGCGGAGGCTATGGTCCACCGTCGCCCGACCCCCATCAAGCAGGAGAAGAGATCGATGATCTTCGGGCGTTCTGAGCGCGGCAAACCCCCGGTCGAGCCCGTCACGCTCAAGATCCTGGTGGCCGGCGGATTCGGTGTGGGCAAGACGACCCTCGTCGGCGCGGTCAGCGAGATCAGGCCGCTGCGGACCGAGGAACTCCTCACCGAGGCCGGTCGCCCGGTCGACGACACAAGCGGTGTGGAGGGCAAGAACACCACGACCGTGGCGATGGACTTCGGCCGCATCACGCTGCGCGAGGACCTGGTGCTGTACCTCTTCGGCACACCCGGCCAGGAGCGGTTCTGGTTCATGTGGGACGAGCTCTCCGAGGGCGCGCTCGGCGCCGTGGTACTCGCCGACACGCGCCGCCTGGAGGACAGTTTCGCCGCCGTGGACTACTTCGAGCGGCGCTCCATACCCTTTGTCGTGGGCGTCAACTGCTTCGAGGGAGCGGCCCGTTACCCGGAGGCGGACGTCCGCCAGGCCCTCGACCTGGACAGCCATGTGCCGCTCCTGCTGACCGACGCCCGCGACCGGGAGTCCGTCAAGGAGGTCCTCATCGGTGTCGTCCAGCACGCCATGGCGTACGCGGCGGACCGCCGCCAGCGGGTGACCACCTGACAGCGCGCACGGCCCGTACCCCCGCCGACCGGGGTATGGGCCGTGCGCTGTCCATGGGCTCACGCGCGTACGCGCGCGTGGTGCACGCGAGCTGTACGCGCGCGTGCCTAGTTCTCGCCGTCCTCCAGCCAGCCGAAGCTCTTCTCCACCGCCTTGCGCCAGTTGTGGTACTCGCGGTCACGCACCGACGCCTCCATGGCGGGAGTCCACTCGACGTCCTTGCGCCAGTGCGACTTGAGCTCGTCGAGGTCGTTCCACACCCCGGTGGCGAGCCCCGCCGCGTAGGCGGCGCCCAGGCAGGTCGTCTCGGAGACCTTGGGGCGGATCACGGGCACGCCCAGCACATCCGCCTGATGCTGCATGAGCAGGTTGTTCTTCGTCATGCCGCCGTCCACCTTCAGGGTCGTGATGTGCACCCCGGAGTCCTGGAACATGGCGTCCACGACCTCGCGCGTCTGCCAGCTCGTCGCTTCCAGCACCGCGCGCGCGAGATGCCCCTTGGTGACGTACCGGGTGAGCCCGGTGATGACACCGCGTGCGTCGGAGCGCCAGTACGGCGCGAACAGACCCGAGAACGCCGGCACGATGTACGCGCCCCCGTTGTCGTCGACGCTCGCCGCGAGGGTCTCGATCTCGTCGGCGCTGCGGATGATGCCGAGCTGGTCGCGGAACCACTGGACCAGCGCGCCCGTTATGGCGATGGAGCCCTCCAGGCAGTAGACGGCCGGCTCACCGCCGATCTTGTAGCCCATGGTCGTCAGCAGCCCGCTCTTGGACGGCACGGGCCGGTTGCCGGTGTTGAGCAGCAGGAAGCTGCCCGTGCCGTAGGTGTTCTTCGCCGTGCCCACGTCGTAGCAGGCCTGCCCGAACACCGCCGCCTGCTGGTCACCCAGGGCCGACGCGACGGGCACACCGGCGAGTTGGCCTACGGCGGTCCCGTACACCTCGGAGGAGGACCTGATCTCGGGGAGGACCGCTTCGGGGACGTTCATCGCGGAGAGGATGGACGGGTCCCACTGGAGGGTCTCCAGGTTCATGAGCATGGTGCGCCCGGCGTTGGTCACGTCGGTGACGTGGTGCCCGCCGTCCGTGCCACCGGTGAGGTTCCAGATCAGCCAGGAGTCGATCGTGCCGAAGGCGATCTCGCCGCGCTCGGCGCGGGACCTGAGCCCGGGCACGTTGTCGAGCAGCCAGGCCGCCTTGGGCCCGGAGAAGTAGCTGGCCAGCGGCAGACCCGTCTGATCGCGGAAACGATCCTGCCCGTCCGTACCGCCCAGTTCGTTGCACAGGGCCGCGGTGCGCGTGTCCTGCCACACGATGGCGTTGTGGACCGGCTTGCCCGTGGCGCGGTCCCACAGGACCGTCGTCTCGCGCTGGTTGGTGATGCCGAGCGCGCTGATCTGGTCGGCGCGCAGACCGGCCTTGGCGATCGCCCCGGCGACCACCGCCTGCACCTTGGACCAGATCTCGGTGGCGTCGTGCTCCACCCAGCCGGGCTTGGGGAAGATCTGGCGGTGCTCACGCTGGTCGACGGCGACGATCGCGCCGTCCTGGTTGAAGACGATGCAGCGGCTGGAGGTGGTGCCTTGGTCGATTGCGGCGACGTACTTCTGGGCGTTGTCCGGCATGACGTCCCCTTCGTCAGAAGGCTGCGTTGTAGATCACGGCTCCGATGGCGGCACCCGCGATCGGTCCGACCACCGGGATCCAGGAGTAACTCCACTCCGATGTGCCCTTGTTGGGAATGGGCAGCACCGCATGGGCGATGCGCGGACCCAGGTCGCGGGCGGGATTGATGGCGTATCCGGTGGGGCCCCCGAGCGAGAGACCGATCCCGACGACCAGGAAGGCGATGAGCAGAACGGGCAGGCCCGCGTCCCCGATGCCCGCGACGTGCTTGTCGCCGCCGACCAGCGCCAGAATGGGCAGCATCAGAGCGGCCGTGCCGATGATCTCGGTGATCAGGTTCTGCACCGGGTGGTAGATCTCGGGCCTCGTCGAGAAGATCCCCAGCGTCTCCATTCTCGTGTCCTCCTCGGCGTTGAGGTTGAACTGCCCGAGGTAGACCAGCCAGCAGAGCACGGCCCCGATGAAGGCCCCGGCGAACTGCCCGAGGAGGTAGTACGGCACGTCTTCCCACTTCGTCGTGCCCTCGATGGCGAAGCCGATCGTCACGGCCGGGTTGATCTGTCCGCCCGAGAGCGGAGCGGACGTGTAGGCCCCGGCCAGAACGCCGAAACCCCAGCCGAAGGTGATGACGATCCAACCGCCGTCCTTGGCCTTCGACTTGTGCAGAAGTACGGCGGCGACCACGCCGGCGCCGAAAAGGATCAGTATGGCTGTGCCGATCAGCTCGCCTACAAAGATGTCTCCGTTGCTCATGGCGGCTCCTAGGCCCTGGCCCGGGACGATCGGTCCCGGCGCTCTGGCGGGGTGCGGGTTCCCTTGGCGAACAGCCGAAGGCAGGAACGGTCCCGCGCTCCGCCCGGCGTCCGTGACGAGCGTGCCGTCGCAGCCGAATCGCCCGCGGGGGAGTGAGCCCTCAAGTCGAGGGACCCGCGCGGCGCAGTGCCTGGATACGCCGAGAATGTACGGCGATGTCGGCTGACACCGGGAAGTTTTCACCGGCACCCAGGGAGCGTCAAGGTCGCCGACGGCAACGGTGACAGCTGCCCGCACGCGCGCGTGCGGGGCGAGTTGGGCTGTCCCTCAGCCCCTGCCCGGCTCCGCCACCGCGCGCTCGGTCTGGGCGGGCAGCGCACCGCGCCGGATCTCGTGCCCGGGCAGTCCCGCGCGGGCCAGCACCCAGCTCGCCCCCAGCAGCGACTTCGCGGCCTTCTTGAGCGGCGCCAGAAAGGCCGCCGCCTGCCGGTGGTCCATCACGCTGCCCGGCACGCACACGACCGTGGCCAGCGACAGCGTGATGGCATGCCCGCCCGCCGACCAGGGCGTGTCCAGCACGGAGGCGACCAGCGGGTCGAGCCACTCCGGGTCGGCGAGCACGAGGAAGTCGTCCCCGCCGATGTGGCCCACGCGCGTGCTGCCGGACGCCGCGTGCTGCAGGGCCTTCCCCACCGAGCGGATCAGCTCGTCGCCCGCCGCGAAACCGGCCCCGTCGTTGACCTGCTTGAAGTGGTCGACATCCAGCCAGCTCAACGCGAACGTCCGCCCGTCGGCGATGCGCCGGTCCACCTCACCGGTGATGGCGTCCGAACCGGGCAGCCGCGTCAGCGGATTGAGCCCCGCCGCCTCCTCGACGCGGGTCTCCGCCAGCGCCCGTACGAGGTCCGCGAGCCGTACGACGCCCACGCACCGCCCGTACCGGTCCACGACCGCCACATCGTCCGACGTACGGTCCCGGTCGCCGACCGCGACCACGTCCAGGACCTCCCAGGCGGTGGCGTCGACGCCCACCGTCCGCGGCGGATCGCCCAGCTTCGCGGCCGGGCGGTCGGCGTACAGGGCATGCCCGTAGCGCCCCGACATCGACAGCAGGAAGCGCGAACGGTGCACCGAGCGGACCGGCATGCCGGTCGCGTCCACGAGCAGCACTCCGGACACCTCGGGCGACCCGGTCAGCAGCGCCCGCACCTGGCCCGCGGACGCGGTCGCGGGCAGCAGCGCGGCGGGCCGTACGAACTCCCGCACCGTCGGCCCCGAACGCTGCATCACCGCGAGTCCCTGGGGGCGGGGCGGAACGTATACGTCCGCCACGGGCCGCCGGGCAGGCGGTGCGAACAGGTCACCCTGGGCGAGTTGCGCACCGGCCGACTGCGCGGCCGCACACTGCAGTTCGGTCTCCACGCCCTCTACTGCGAGCAGGGCTCCCAGTTGGTCGCACAGGGTCCGCATCGCCCGCACCGCCGCGGGCCGCGCAAGCAGTGAGGCGTCGAGTTTCACCAGGTCCGGCGCGAGATCCGTGAGCAGCCGCAGCGGTACGTCCCCGTCCCCGATGCCGTCCGCACTGATCCGGAACCCCTGATCCCGCAGCGCGGCGACCG
The DNA here is from genome assembly GCF_058544905.1 of Streptomyces sp. JLBG701. Taxonomy (NCBI): domain Bacteria; kingdom Bacillati; phylum Actinomycetota; class Actinomycetes; order Kitasatosporales; family Streptomycetaceae; genus Streptomyces; species Streptomyces sp. JLBG701. Next base: position 1,901,202 of record NZ_CM178588.1, on the reverse strand, counting down.
CCTCAAGGAGTGCCCGGTGCGGCACGTGCGTGTAGGGCGGCCCGATGTCGATCGTCACTTCCCAGGGCAGCCGCCCCGCCTCGCGTACGGCGTTGTGCAGCGGGGTGAGGCCGCCGAGGTCGGCGAGGGTGCCCGCGAACACGTTGACGTGCAGCGGCAGAAGCGTCTCCTTGCGAGCCGCCGCGCGCACCGCCAACACGGCCAGCCGACCGTCGAGTTCGGGATCGCGACGGGCTTCGGCCAGGATGTCGCCGGCCTCCGGGCGGGCAAGGATCTCCAGCCCCGCCACTCCGCCGGTCGTCAGATTGACCACCGGTTGGAAGGCGAAGCGGAGAGTGTCCGTCCAGGAGCGCACGGGAGCATGATGGCTCTCCCGGCGTACGCCCAGGCCCAGTTCATAAGACGTTCACGCAGGATTCCGGGTTGATCACACAGCGTACGGAAATGTGCCGACACCGCCCGTAAGCTCGTGACATCGCGCCGGCGGCCTGTGTGGTCGCCGTCCGCCCCTCAGCACACCGCGACCACCGCGGACCCGTGCCCGAACAGCCCCTGGTTCGCCGTGATCCCGGCGCGCGCGCCCGCGACCTGCCGGTCGCCCGCGTCTCCCCTCAACTGCCAGGTCAGCTCGCAGACCTGGGCGATCGCCTGCGCCGGAACCGCCTCGCCGAAGGAGGCCAGCCCGCCGCTCACGTTCACGGGTATACGCCCGCCGAGGGCCGTCGCGCCCTCGCGCAGCAACTTCGCGCCCTCGCCCTCGCCGCACAGCCCCAGATCCTCGTACCACTGCAACTCCAGGGCGGTGGACAGGTCGTAGACCTCCGCGAGGGACAGGTCCTCGGGCCCGATGCCCGCCTCCTCGTAGGCCGCGCGCGCGATCGACGCCCGGAACGTCTCGTCGGCGGGCGCCACCGCCACAGCGGAGTCCGTCGCGATGTCCGGCAGGTCCAGCACGGTGCTGGGGTAGCGCGGTGTGACCGTGGACACCGCCCGGATCCGCACCGGATCAGCCGCTCCGTGCCGACGCGCGAACGCCATGCTGGACAGCACCAGGGCCGCTCCGCCGTCCGAGGTCGCGCAGATGTCGAGCAGCCGCAGCGGATCGGCCACCACCGCGGAGGCGGCGACCTCTTCGGCGCTGACTCGCCGGCGGTAACGTGCGTTCGGATTCAGCGCGCCCAAGGCGGCGTTCTTCACCTTGACCTGGGCGAAGTCCTCCGGCGTGTCTCCGTGCACGGCCATCCGCCTGCGCGCGTACAGCCCGAAGTATGTCGGATTGGTCGCTCCCAGGACACGGAAGCGCAGCCAGTCCGGGTCGTCGGGCCGGTCGCCGCCCGCGGGCCGGAAGAACCCCTTGGGCGCGGCATCGGCACCCACCACGAGCACGACGTCCGCGAGCCCCGAGAGGATCTGTGCCCGCGCGGTGTTGACGGCCTGCGCCCCGGACGCGCACGCCGCGTACACGCTCGCGACCCGGGCTCCCTGCCAGCCCAACGCCTTGGCGAACGTCGCTCCCGCCACATACCCCGGATAACCGCCACGCACAGTGTCCGCGCCGACGATCGAGCCGACCTCCCGCCAGTCCAGACCGGCATCGGCGAGTGCCGCACGGGCCGCCGTCGCGCCGTACTCGACGAAGCTGCGCCCCCACTTGCCCCACGGGTGCATGCCCGCGCCGAGCACCGCCACCTCTCCGGTCACGCTGTCACCCCCGTCGGACGCCAGTGCCAGGTCATCCAGGTCGTCTCCGCGTCCTCATGGAGCACACCGGGAACGACCTCGACCTCCATACCCACCGTCAGATCGGCGACGGTGACCCCGGGAACCGCCTGTCCCAGCACCACGATCCGCTCGGACTCCAGCTCCACAGCGATCAACGCGTACGGTTCCCACGGAAGTTCCGGATCGGTCACATACGGTGACGGAGGCCGGTACCGGCTGTCCGTGTACGACCAGACACGCCCGCGCCGCGACAGCGGAACCTCCTTCAGGTCACCGCCCGAGCATCCCGGATTGCGGCAGTGCGCGTCCTCACGGGGGAAGAAGACCGAGGCACAGGCCGAGCAGCGCGTACCCAGGAGCCGGAAGTCGTCCTCGTCGCCCGCGAACCATCCGGCGACCACAGGTGTACGTGTACGCGACAAATCCCCTCCACGGCAATGGATCTGACGGAACGTCAGAAGTGTGTCACGGGCGACCGAAAATGTGCAGGGCGTCACAGAGAACCGGACAGCCCTGTTTGGCGTCGTCGTATCGGGAGGGGCGGCCGGGGCTCACGGGGGTGGCTCCGGCCGTCCCTCCGCACATGCCGTCAGGCGGTACGCGCACTGCCCCCATCACTCGTGGGACCACCCCCGGAGGGCGCCGTTCCGCTGATCGGATACAGTCCGCCGGGTGTCCGAAACTCAGCGCTCCACCCCCAACTCCGCGCCCGACTCACACTGTTCGAGCTGCGGAGCGCCCTACGGGGAGGGCATAACCGGCTGGCCCCGCACCTGCCCCGTTTGCGCCACCGTGGCCTACCGCAACCCGCTGCCGGTCGCGGTCGCCCTCCAGCCCGTGTACGACACGAAGGGCACCGCCCTGGTCGTCATCACCCGAACCGTCTCTCCCGCGCGCGGGGGCATCGCCTTGCCCGGCGGCTACATCGACGACCGCGAGGACTGGCGACTGGCCGTCGTTCGCGAGCTCAAGGAGGAGACGGGCATCGATGCGATGAGCCGCGAGGTACGGCTCGTCGACGCGATGAGCTCGCCGGATGGGCACCTCCTGCTCTTCGGGCTGCTTCCGGAACGTCCTGCCGAGGGGCTGCCGCAGTCGGCGGCCACGAACGAGACCGAGGGCTGGCACCTGCTGCGCAGGCCGGAGGAACTCGCTTTCCCCCTGCACACGCTGGCCGCGCGGGCCTGGTTCGAGGGCCGGTACATCTGAGCTCAGCGCTCCCCCGCCCCGCGTACGCGCACGGGGTAGGGCGGCTCGCTCACCCCGTCCTCCCCCTCCCGCTCGACGACCACCCGCCGGCCCTCCCAGCGGGCGACGTAACGCTCGATCTCCGGCTCGGCCCACCCGTCGCCCGCATCCGCCACGACCAGCCCGCCCCCGGCCCGACCACGGGCAGGAGCCCACACCTCCAGTTCCAGCCCGCCATCGGCGCCGCGTACGGGAATGACGGCTCCCGCGCGCGCCAGCACCGGAATCCGCGACAGAGGGGCGTCGACCAGCACCTGCGCCGGCCCCTCGTACGCCTGCTCGGTGACGGTGTCGTACCAGAGCCCCCGCGGCAGCTGCACCGCACGCCTGTCCGCACCCGGGTCCAACACCGGCGCCACCAGAAGGCAGTCGCCCAGCAGGAAGGCGTCCTCGCAGTCCCGCAGCGCCCGGTCCTCGGGCGCACCCCACCACAGTGGACGCGCGTAGGGCGCCCCTGTTCGCCGTGCCAAGTGGGCGAGGGTCATGAAGTACGGCAGCAGCCGCCGGCGTTCGACGAGCGCCACGCGCGCGTGCTCCAGCACATCGGCACCGAACTCCCACGGCTCTCTGCGCCCGGCGCGCAGACTCGCGTGCGTGCGGAACAGCGGCAGATACGCCCCCAGCTGGAACCACCGCAGATACAGCTCGGGCGAGGGACTGCCGTCGAAGCCGCCCACGTCCGGCCCCGAATACGGCACACCGCACAACCCGAGCCCCATCACCAGCGCCAGTGAGGCCCGCAGCCCGGGCCAGCCCGTGGCCACATCACCGGACCAGGTGCCCCCGTAGCGCTGCATCCCGGCCCATCCCGACCGGGAGAAGAGGAAGGGACGCCCCTGAGGGGCCAGTTCACGCAGCCCCTCGTAGCCCGCCCGGGCCATGCACAGCGCGTAGACGTTGTGCGCCTCACGATGGTCACCGCCCCGCCCCTCCAGGGAGTGCCGCGCCGAACGCGGCAGCGTCGACTCCCCGAACGCGGCGAACGACGTCGGCTCGTTCATGTCGTGCCAGAACCCCGCGAAGCCCTGCGCCAGGCGCTCCGCGTACAGCCCGCCCCACCACTCACGCACGCGTGCGTGAGTGAAGTCCGGATGGACCGCCTCCCCGGGCCACACCACTCCCCTCACGAGCCGCCCCGAGGCGTCCCGTACGAAGGCGTCCGCAACCGTCCCGCTGTCGTACACGGCGTTGCCCGGCGCGGCCTTGACCGCGGGGTCGACGATCGACACCAGCCGGATCCCGTCCCGCCGCAGCTCCTCGGCGAGCATGGGCAGCTTGGGGAAGTGCTCGTGGTCGACGGTGAACACCTGGTGCGCGTCGTAGTGGTCGATGTCCAGATGGACGGCATCGAGTGGCAGACCGCGCTCCTGATACCCCGCGACGATCCGCCGTACCTCCTGCTCGCTGCCGAAGCCCCACCGCGCGTGATGGTGGCCGAGCGCCCACGTGGGAGGCAGCGCGGGCGCGCCCGTGAGCGAGGCCCAGGCGTGCAGCACGCGCGCGGGGGTGCCCACGATCACCCAGCAGCGCAGCGGACCGCCGTCCATCCGCAGCTCGCTCGTCCCGTCCCGGTCATGCCCGGAGCCGGCACCCTCCTCGCCCTCCCGCAGCGTCACCGTGCCGTCCCACGAGGTGTCGTGGAACACCAGATGCGTGGCGGCGTCGGCCACCACCAGTTGCACCGGCATCGTGATGTACAGCGGATCGTCACCGGGGCCGAAGGCGTGTCCGGGGTCGGTGTTCCACAGTCGGTACGTGCCGCCCCGCAGCCGTGGACCGGAAGCGCGCCCGCCGAGCCCGAAGAATCTCGCGTCGGCCGCCACTTCCGACCGCTGCATCCAGCGCGCCGCCCCGCCTCCCACCGGTTCCCACCAACGAGGCGGCAGATCCCGGCGCAGTGTCACGCCGCCCGGGGTGCACACCTCGATCGCACCGTGCCGCGAGACGGAGACCGTCACTCGTTCGGCCACCACCCGCCAGCCGCCGTCCTTGTCCGGCTCCAGCACCGCCCGGGGATCCGGCTCGGGGCAGCGGCCGGCCAGGGCGTACGACGGTTCCGGGCCCGCCCCGTCCCAGCCCCAGAAGACGGCCCCGTTCACGGCCACAGTGATCCGCAGCTCGGAGCGGCTGAACCGGACGAGCCCGCCACCGGGCCCGGGCTCCACCTCCCGCACGGGCCCCGGCACCCGCGCGCGTTCGGCACCCCGAGACGGCAGCCCGGAGGCGTCGGCACGCCTCCTCCGCCACGCGGCACGTACGGTGCGCACCCCCTGGGCCGCCCCCGCCGAACCGACCGCCTTCACCGAACGCACCAGGTCACGACCGTCCATGCTGCTCAGCCTGCCATTGACGGCGCCCGATGGGCGTCCCGTTCAACTGCCGTTCACCCGTGGCGAGACCACATCTTCACGACACGGACTATGTGGGGCGCGCCCTGGTGTCGGAGTCGATCACATGGCATCGTCCGAGATAGCCGCGTCACGCGCACACCCCAGCCCGTGCGCGTCCGACGCACACGACGCGCACAGTCCGGGAGCCGCCCCATGTCGACCGTGAACCCCCTGCCGCTCTGGCAGCCAGATCCGGAACGCATCGCCCAGGCACAGATCACCAAGTTCCAGGCCTGGGCCGCGGAGCACCACGGAGCCCCCGCCGGGGGCGGATATCCGACACTGCACCGTTGGTCCGTCGACGAGCTCGACGTCTTCTGGAAGGCTGTCACGGAGTGGTTCGACGTGCGGTTCTCGACCCCCTACGCGCGCGTACTGGGCGACCGTGCGATGCCCGGCGCTCAGTGGTTCCCAGGAGCGACCCTGAACTACGCCGAGCACGCCCTGCGCGCGTCCGCGACCCGCGCGGACGAACCGGCCCTCCTGCACGTCGACGAGACCCACGAAGCGCGCCCAATCGCCTGGTCCGAGCTGCGCCGCCAGGTCGGCTCCCTGGCCGCCGAACTGCGCGACCTGGGCGTACGGCCAGGAGACCGCGTGAGCGGCTATCTCCCGAACATCCCGCAGGCCGTGGTCGCCCTGCTCGCGACAGCCGCCGTGGGGGGCGTGTGGACGTCCTGCGCCCCCGACTTCGGCGCCCGCAGCGTCCTGGACCGCTTCCAGCAGGTCGAACCGGTACTCCTGTTCACCATCGACGGCTACCGCTACGGCGGCAAGGAGCACGACCGCCGCGACACGGTCGCCGAACTGCGCCGCGAACTGCCCACCCTGCGCGCCGTCGTCCACATCCCCGTCCTCGGCACCGAGGCCCCCGAAGGCGCCCTGGAGTGGTCGGCCCTGACCTCCTCGGACGTGGAGCCCGTCTTCGAGCAGGTCCCCTTCGACCACCCCCTGTGGGTGCTCTACTCCTCCGGCACGACAGGCCTGCCCAAGGCCATCGTCCAGTCCCAGGGCGGCATCCTCGTCGAGCACCTCAAGCAGCTCGGCCTGCACTGCGACCTGGGGCCCGAGGACCGTTTCTTCTGGTACACCTCGACCGGCTGGATGATGTGGAACTTCCTCGTCTCCGGCCTCCTGGCCGGTACGACGATCGTCCTCTACGACGGCAGCCCCGGCTACCCGGACACCGGCGCCCAGTGGCGGGTCGCCGAACGCACCGGGGCGACCCTCTTCGGCACCTCGGCGGCGTACGTCATGGCCTGCCGCAAGGCGGAGGTGCACCCCGCGCGTGACTTCGACCTCGCCAAGGTGAAGTGCGTCGCCACCACCGGATCTCCACTGCCTCCCGACGGCTTCCGCTGGCTGCACGACGAGGTCCGTGACGACCTGTGGATCGCCTCGGTCAGCGGCGGCACGGACGTGTGCTCCTGCTTCGCGGGAGCCGTACCGACCCTCCCGGTGTACATCGGGGAGCTCCAGGCGCCCGGCCTTGGCACCGACCTCCAGTCCTGGGACCCGAGCGGCAAGCCCCTCGTGGACGAGGTCGGAGAGCTCGTCGTCACCAACCCCATGCCGTCGATGCCGATCCGCTTCTGGAACGACCCCGACGGCAGCCGCTACCACGACAGTTACTTCGACACATACCCCGGCGTGTGGCGGCACGGCGACTGGATCACCGTCACCTCCCGAGGCTCCGTCGTCATCCACGGCCGCTCCGACTCCACGCTCAACCGCCAAGGCGTACGCATGGGCTCGGCCGACATCTACGAGGCCGTCGAACGGCTCCCGGAGATCAAGGAATCCCTCGTCATCGGCGTCGAACAGCCCGACGGTGGCTACTGGATGCCCCTCTTCGTGCACCTGGCCCCCGGAGCCGTCCTCGACGAGCCCCTCCTGGGCCGCATCAAGCGGACCATCCGCGAGCAGCTCTCACCGCGCCACGTCCCCGACGAGGTCATCGAGGTACCCGCCGTCCCGCACACCCTCACCGGAAAGCGCATCGAGGTCCCGGTCAAGCGCCTGCTCCAGGGCACTCCGCTGGAGAAGGCGGTCAACCCGGGATCGATCGACAACCTGGACCTGCTGCACTTCTACGAGGACCTGGCCCGCAATCGCTCCTGATCGATCGCGTCGCGACAGCGATCAACCTCCGTAGGTGGCCTCGGACTCGCCGAGCACGGCGGTGAAGTCCGAGGCCAGCCGTGCCGCGTCCGCCGGTTCGAGTTCGGCGACGGAGATGCGCACCCCGGGCGCGGACGAGAGTCGGAAACGCGCCCCCGAGGCCAGCCACCAGCCGTATGACCGCAGTCCGTTCACCACGGCCGACTCGTCCCGCGCGGGCACCCACACATTCATCCCGCTCGCTCCGTGCGCCTCGATTCCCCGCTCGCCGAGCTCCCGGAGCAGAGCGTTCCGGCGCAGTGCATAGGTCTCCTGAGCATGCGCCACCAACGCGCGCGTGCCCTCATCGGTCATCAGCCCGTACACCGTCTCCTGGAGCAGATGGCTGACCCAACCGGACGTCAGCAGCATCCGCCCGTCGTGCCGGGCCAGCGTCGTCGGATCACAGGCCGCAGCCGCCCACCGCAGATCGGTCCCCAGGAATTTGCTCACCGTCCGGACATGCACCCAGCGCGTCAACCCGCCTGCGGCAAGCGTCCTCAGAGGCGCGTCGGCCACAGCCGACGCGTGATCGTTCTCCACGACCAGCACATCGGGCTGGGAGCTGAGCACCTCGACGAGCGCGCCCCGGCGTGCCACGGAGAAGCACCCGCCGTACGGGTTCTGGGCCCGCGGACTGCACACCAGCGCTCGCGCGCCGGCCCGCAGCGCCCAGCGAAGAGCTTCGGGACGCACCCCCTCGTCATCCACGGCCACCGGGACGCTGCGCAGCCCCAACGCCGTGACCAGGTCCAGCAGATGGTGATAGCCGGGATCCTCCATGGCGACGGCATCGCCGGGCCGCAACTCCACGGACAGCAGCCGCCCGATCAGATCCAGCGCGCCATGCGCGAATGTCACATGCTCCACGGGCACACCGTCGGGCCGAAGCCAGTCCCGTACGGCCTCCTCCAACCGGGCCAGTCGGGGCGTGGACCGGTGGGACCGGGCGCCGGGGGAGAGCCGTGACGGCGGCACCAGACTGGGCAGCATCCGGGGATCCGGGTGGCCGCCGGCCAGGTCCCGCAGTCCTTCCGGGACCTTGGGCGGTCGCCGTGAGGCCACCGCCGGAGCCGCCGCGACCACGGTTCCGCCCCGCCCGCGCGTGACCACGATTCCCCGCTGCCGCAGCTCCTTGTAGGCCGTGGCGACCGTCCCCGGACTCACCCCGAGCTCCTCCGCGAGCTGTCGCACCGGAGGCAGCGCGGCGCCCGGCTCCAACGATCCCTCGACCACGCCGCGTTCGACGGACGAGGCAATCCCCTTGGCTGTCGCACCAGTGATCCCATATTGTGTTGCCACGTTGCAAAGTATGTATCAATACATACTTGAAGGCAAGGGGGAGCAGTGGATCGAACGCATTCCGCAGCCGCATGGGCGAAGCGCGTTCCCGGAGGACGCGACGGACGGAGAATGCTCGCGATAACCCTGGTCGACCGCATCGGCAGCGGCCTGTGGGCATCCGTCTCCGTCCTCTACTTCACCTACGTCTCCGGTCTCTCCATAGCCCAGGTCGGCACCCTCGCCGCCGTCGCCGGAGCCATCGGAATCGTCGGTGCCCCCATAGGCGGCCGCCTCGCCGACCGCTTCCCGCTCACCTACGTCCTGATCGCACTCCAACTCCTGCGAGCCGTGGCCTCCTTCGCCCTGCTCACCACGGACAACTACGCCCTGCTGCTCGCCTTATCCGCCGCGGGAAGCTTCGGGGACCGAGCGGCAAGTGTGCTCACCAAGCTCTACGCCACTCGCATCTCCGGACCGGACCGTGTCCGCTACCAAGCCGTCAACCGAACCGTCGCCAACGCGGGCTGGGCCATCGGCGGCCTCGCCGCCGCGGCAGCCCTCGCCTTCGGCACCACTGCGGCATACCACTGGCTGCTGGCCGGCGACGCCGTCTCCTTCGTCGGCGCCGCACTCCTCACACTCCGCTGCGGCGCGCCACCGTCGCCCTCCCGCACCATCACCACGTCGAAAGACCGGAAAGAGACGGCTACGGCGACCAGCCCGCCCACCCCCTGGCGCGACCGGACCTACCTGGCCTACGTCCTGACCGAAACCGTTCTCTTCCTCGACGACGCGGTCTTCAAGGTCGGCCTGCCCCTGTGGATCGCGCACGCGAGCAACGCACCACACGGCCTCGCACCCCTGCTGATGGTCCTCAACAACGTGATGGTGGTGGCCCTCCAGGTCCCCCTGGCCCGGTTCGGCGCAACCACGCCAGCGGCGCGCGCCCTCCTCATCCCGCTCTCCGCCGCTTTCGCTCTCGGCGGCATCACCCTGGCGCTCTCGGCCAACGGAACAGCCGCCACCGCCACGCTGCTCCTCACCGCCTCGGCCGCCGCCTTCACCACGGCCGAGATGCTCCACGCCACCATCTCCTGGGAACTGTCCGTCGCCCTCGCCCCGGACAGCGCACTCGGCGCCTACCTCGGCGCCCATGGCCTGGCCCAGTCGGCCCAACGCAGCATCGGACCACTCGCGGTCACCGCGGCCATCGCCACCGGCCCCGTCGGCTGGGCGGCCTTCGGCGCGACCATCGCCCTGACCTGCCTGATTCAGCACCGACTGGTCCGCGACCACCTCGTCCGGACGCCGTTGTCAGTGCCGCCGGTTACTGTGAGTGAGCATTGATCGACTGCACTCAGGGGGAACCATGTCCTACACCGACAACCAGACGATGCGACGGGTCCTGCGCCGCGAAATCGCCGGCACCATCGGCCTGCTGACCGACGAGCAGGACTTCCGGTCCATGCGGCGCTACCGCAGCTTCGCCTTCGACGACCACACGACATATCTCCAACAGGTCGAAGCCCTCCTCAGGACACGTGCCTCCCAAGGCAGCCACACCACGGTCGCGCTCTTCGACCCGCAGGAGTACGCCGACTACTGCGCGGACACCGGCCTCGACCCCGACGTCCCCTCAAGCCGCACCCGCTTCACAGCCGAACTCGCGACCACAGGCCCCACCGTCCCCTACGACGGCCAACCCCTGGCCGACCTCGTCCCGGCCCTCGTCGACGAAGCCGTCCGCCAAGCGACATGGGAGTACGCCACCACACTCCTCGCCCGCCTCGGCGCCTGCCCGACCTGCGGCGAGGACATCGGCCGGGCAGCCTTCGTCCGCGCGTCGAGTCTCCTCGTCCGCATCCTCGACACAGCCCCACGGGGACACCGCCACCTCGTCTGCAGTGTCACGGGAGCTCCGGAAACACTCGTCTCCGTCCTCCACGCCGACGAGGACACCAGCGGCACGACAGAACTCGACGAGGCCGAAGCCCTCGAATTCACCACCGTCCTCGCCCTGGGGATCGCCACCCAGAGCCCGGGCGGACTCGTCATGCGCACCAGCGCTCCCGGCACCACCGACCGCATCTACGGCTGGCGCCTGCGCGGAAACGGCCTCGAACCCCTCACCGCCGGCGAGGTCTTCGACGCCTACTGCACGGACATCGAATCCGGCGACCTGATCTCACCGGAATCCGACGTCGACTACTGCGTGCCGCCAGACCTCGAAGAGGAACCGGCGCCGGGGCACAACCACTGAACACAGGAGGGGCGCCCCACCCACAGGTGGAGCGCCCCTCAAGATCGGCCAACGACCGAACCGGTCCGACACCTACTCGCCGGACAGCACCGCCTGAGCCGCGTTGCGCGCCTCTTCGGCGCTGTCCGCAGCCCGCGCGGCCGCTGCCGCCCGCTCGCACTGCGCCAGCGTGTACTTGGCCAGTGTCGCCCGGACATAAGGAATCGAGGCCGCTCCCATGGAGAGGGAGGTGACACCAAGACCGGTCAGCACACACGCGAGCAATGGGTCGGACGCGGCCTCACCGCAGACACCACAGCTCTTGCCCTCGGCCTTCGCCGCCTCGGCGGACAGCGCGACCAGATCGAGCAGCGCGGGCTGCCAAGGATCCTGAAGCCGGGAGACCGCACCCACCTGACGGTCGGCGGCGAAGGTGTACTGCGCCAGATCGTTGGTCCCCAAGGAAAGGAACTCGACCTCCTGCAGAATCGAGCGCGCCCTCAGCGCGGCCGACGGAATCTCCACCATCGCACCGAACTTCGCCTGCAGTCCGGCCTCACGGCACGCGTCCGCGAACGCCTTGGCATCGGCACGGTCCGCCACCATCGGCGCCATGACCTCAAGGTAGACCGGCAGCCCCTCGACAGCCTTGGCGAGCGCCGTCAGCTGCGTACGCAGCACTTCGGGATGGTCGAGCAGCGACCGCAGACCCCGCACACCCAGCGCCGGGTTCGGCTCGTCGGCCGGGGTCAGGAAGTCCAGCGGCTTGTCCGCGCCCGCATCCAGCACACGGACGACGACACGGCCCTCGGGGAAGGCCTCAAGAACCTGCCGATAGGCCTCGACCTGCTTCTCCTCGGACGGAGCACTCTTGCTGTCGTCCAGGAAAAGGAACTCGGTACGGAAGAGCCCCACACCCTCGGCCCCGGCCTCGACCGCGGACGGCACATCCGAGGGACCGCCGATATTGGCGAGCAGCGGCACTTTGTGCCCGTCGGAGGTGGCACCGGGACCCGTGGAGGCGGACAGCGCGGCCTTCCGCGCGGCCGCGGCTGCCTCCATCTCTGCCTGCTTCTCGGCACTCGGGTTCACGAAGATCTCGCCGGTGCTCCCGTCCACCGCGATCACCGTGCCCTCGGCGAGCTCGCCGGCCCCCGGCAGCGCGACCACGGCCGGCACACCGAGCGCCCGCGCCAGAATCGCGCTGTGGCTGGTAGGCCCGCCCTCCTCGGTGACAAAGCCGAGCACCAAGGTTGGATCCAGCAGAGCGGTATCGGCGGGTGCAAGATCACGAGCAATAAGGACGTACGGCTCGTCGCTGTCCGGAACACCGGGCATAGGCACCCCGAGCAGCCGGGCGACGATACGATTCCGCACGTCGTCCAGGTCGGCCACACGACCGGCCAGATACTCACCGGCACTCGCAAGCAGAGCGCGGTAGGCGGCAAAGGCGTCGTACACGGCACGCTCGGCAGTACTGCCGACTGCGATACGCCGCTCCACATCCAACATCAGCTCGGGGTCCTGGGCCATCATGGCCTGCGCCTCGAGCACCGCCTGGGCTTCGCCCCCCGCCAGATTGCCGCGTGCAATCAGGTCGGCCGCCACAGCTTCCACGGCCTGGCGGGCGCGCCCCTGTTCGCGCTCCGCATCCTCCGTCGGAATTTGCTTGGCAGGCGGTTCGAGCACCGCCGTCCCCATGTGCCGAACCTCGCCGATCGCCACACCGTGGCTCACGCCGACGCCTCGCAGCGTTGTCTCCATCTCACCCGTCTCCGATAGTGCGGCGGGTCCCGCCGCCGCGGTGGTTGTCCTACTTGCCGTCACCTGACGGCACTTACGTCACTTCCAGACGAAGAGGCTGTCGCCGGCCTTCACATCGCCGTCGTCACGGAGGTCGGAGAGCGACTCGGCCGTGGCTTCGAGCGCCACGACCGGGCAGACCGCGGACTTGCCCGCGGCCTCGACGGCAGCCGGGTTCCAGCGCACCACGGCCTGGCCGCGGGTCACGGTGTCGCCCTTGCTCACGAGCAGCTCGAAGCCCTCGCCGTTAAGCTGCACGGTGTCGATACCGAGGTGGGTGAGCACACCGTGCCCCTGCTCGTCGACGACGACGAAGGCGTGCGGGTGGAGGGAGACGATGACTCCGTCCACGGGGGCGACGGCCTCGGAAGGTTCACGTACGGGGTCGATCGCGGTGCCGGGGCCGACCATGGCCCCGGAGAAGACCGGATCCGGCACCGCTGCCAGTCCGATTGCGCGTCCTGCAAGAGGGGACGTCACGGTGGTCATGGGAAGCCTCCCAGGGGCGGAGATGTAAACGGGCCGTCACTGCCTGTCCCGGACGGCGAACTGTTCAGCAGGGTATGTCATATGAAGTCCCGGTTCCGCACGAGAGCTCCCGAATAGAGGTCTAGACCACCTCGTCAATCGATTTGCACCCGCTCCGGAACCCCATGTAGAGTCGTACTCCTGCTTGAGGCTGAGCGATGCGATCAAGCGTCGTTGCCTGGCAGCACCCAACTTGTCAGATCCTATCTCGGGATCGCCTTCTGCATGCCTGCAGGACGGTGGTCAGGGGGACGGAAAAACACTGATAGAGTTTGGAACACCGAAGGGAAGCGCCCGGAGGAAAGCCACGAGAGATTCTCTCGGGTGAGTACAAAGGAAGCGTCCGTTCCTTGAGAACTCAACAGCGTGCCAAAAATCAACGCCAGATATGTTGATACCCCGTCCATCGGATTCTTCCGGTGGCGAGGTTCCTTTGAAGAAAACACAGCGAGGACGCTGTGAACGGCCGGGCTTATTCCGCCTGGCTGTTCCGCTCTCGTGGTGTACACCGGATTACCGGTAAACATTCACGGAGAGTTTGATCCTGGCTCAGGACGAACGCTGGCGGCGTGCTTAACACATGCAAGTCGAACGATGAACCGCTTCGGTGGGGATTAGTGGCGAACGGGTGAGTAACACGTGGGCAATCTGCCCTGCACTCTGGGACAAGCCCTGGAAACGGGGTCTAATACCGGATAACACCATCTCGGGCATCTGGGATGGTTGAAAGCTCCGGCGGTGCAGGATGAGCCCGCGGCCTATCAGCTTGTTGGTGAGGTAGTGGCTCACCAAGGCGACGACGGGTAGCCGGCCTGAGAGGGCGACCGGCCACACTGGGACTGAGACACGGCCCAGACTCCTACGGGAGGCAGCAGTGGGGAATATTGCACAATGGGCGAAAGCCTGATGCAGCGACGCCGCGTGAGGGATGACGGCCTTCGGGTTGTAAACCTCTTTCAGCAGGGAAGAAGCGCAAGTGACGGTACCTGCAGAAGAAGCGCCGGCTAACTACGTGCCAGCAGCCGCGGTAATACGTAGGGCGCAAGCGTTGTCCGGAATTATTGGGCGTAAAGAGCTCGTAGGCGGTCTGTCGCGTCGGATGTGAAAGCCCGGGGCTTAACCCCGGGTCTGCATTCGATACGGGCAGACTAGAGTGTGGTAGGGGAGATCGGAATTCCTGGTGTAGCGGTGAAATGCGCAGATATCAGGAGGAACACCGGTGGCGAAGGCGGATCTCTGGGCCATTACTGACGCTGAGGAGCGAAAGCGTGGGGAGCGAACAGGATTAGATACCCTGGTAGTCCACGCCGTAAACGGTGGGAACTAGGTGTTGGCGACATTCCACGTCGTCGGTGCCGCAGCTAACGCATTAAGTTCCCCGCCTGGGGAGTACGGCCGCAAGGCTAAAACTCAAAGGAATTGACGGGGGCCCGCACAAGCAGCGGAGCATGTGGCTTAATTCGACGCAACGCGAAGAACCTTACCAAGGCTTGACATACGCCGGAAAGCATCAGAGATGGTGCCCCCCTTGTGGTCGGTGTACAGGTGGTGCATGGCTGTCGTCAGCTCGTGTCGTGAGATGTTGGGTTAAGTCCCGCAACGAGCGCAACCCTTGTTCTGTGTTGCCAGCATGCCCTTCGGGGTGATGGGGACTCACAGGAGACCGCCGGGGTCAACTCGGAGGAAGGTGGGGACGACGTCAAGTCATCATGCCCCTTATGTCTTGGGCTGCACACGTGCTACAATGGCAGGTACAATGAGCTGCGATGCCGTGAGGCGGAGCGAATCTCAAAAAGCCTGTCTCAGTTCGGATTGGGGTCTGCAACTCGACCCCATGAAGTCGGAGTTGCTAGTAATCGCAGATCAGCATTGCTGCGGTGAATACGTTCCCGGGCCTTGTACACACCGCCCGTCACGTCACGAAAGTCGGTAACACCCGAAGCCGGTGGCCCAACCCCCTTGCGGGGAGGGAGCTGTCGAAGGTGGGACTGGCGATTGGGACGAAGTCGTAACAAGGTAGCCGTACCGGAAGGTGCGGCTGGATCACCTCCTTTCTAAGGAGCACTTCTCACCGACTCCGGTTGGTCAGAGGCCAGTACATCGGCGTACGTCCGATGCTGGTTGCTCATGGGTGGAACGTTGATTATTCGGCCGGGTTCACGGGTCGGAGGCTGCAAGTACTGCCCTCGCAAGAGGGCGTGGAAAGCATGATCTCCGGGCGGGACCGGGTCGGGCACGCTGTTGGGTGTCTGAGGGTACGGCCGATGAGGCTGCCTTCAGTGCCGACCCCGGTAAAGCACCACGCTAGGTGGTGTGTGACGGGTGGTTGGTCGTTGTTTGAGAACTGCACAGTGGACGCGAGCATCTGTGGCCAAGTTTTTAAGGGCGCACGGTGGATGCCTTGGCACCAGGAACCGATGAAGGACGTGGGAGGCCACGATAGTCCCCGGGGAGTCGTCAACCAGGCTTTGATCCGGGGGTTTCCGAATGGGGAAACCCGGCAGTCGTCATGGGCTGTCACCCATACCTGAACACATAGGGTATGTGGAGGGAACGCGGGGAAGTGAAACATCTCAGTACCCGCAGGAAGAGAAAACAACCGTGATTCCGGGAGTAGTGGCGAGCGAAACCGGATGAGGCCAAACCGTATACGTGTGAGACCCGGCAGGGGTTGCGTGTGCGGGGTTGTGGGATCTCTCTTTCACAGTCTGCCGGCTGTGAGACGAGTCAGAAACCGTTGATGTAGGCGAAGGACATGCGAAAGGTCCGGCGTAGAGGGTAAGACCCCCGTAGTCGAAACGTCAGCGGCTCGTTTGAGAGACACCCAAGTAGCACGGGGCCCGAGAAATCCCGTGTGAATCTGGCGGGACCACCCGTTAAGCCTAAATATTCCCTGGTGACCGATAGCGGATAGTACCGTGAGGGAATGGTGAAAAGTACCGCGGGAGCGGAGTGAAATAGTACCTGAAACCGTGTGCCTACAAGCCGCGGGAGCGTCGGGCAAGCACTTGTGCTTGCCTCGTGACTGCGTGCCTTTTGAAGAATGAGCCTGCGAGTTTGCGGTGTGTTGCGAGGTTAACCCGTGTGGGGAAGCCGTAGCGAAAGCGAGTCCGAACAGGGCGATACAGTAGCGCGCTCAAGACCCGAAGCGGAGTGATCTAGCCATGGGCAGGTTGAAGCGGAGGTAAGACTTCGTGGAGGACCGAACCCACCAGGGTTGAAAACCTGGGGGATGACCTGTGGTTAGGGGTGAAAGGCCAATCAAACTCCGTGATAGCTGGTTCTCCCCGAAATGCATTTAGGTGCAGCGTCGTGTGTTTCTTGCCGGAGGTAGAGCACTGGATAGGCGATGGGCCCTACCGGGTTACTGACCTTAGCCAAACTCCGAATGCCGGTAAGTGAGAGCGCGGCAGTGAGACTGTGGGGGATAAGCTCCATGGTCGAGAGGGAAACAGCCCAGAGCATCGACTAAGGCCCCTAAGCGTACGCTAAGTGGGAAAGGATGTGGAGTCGCAGAGACAACCAGGAGGTTGGCTTAGAAGCAGCCACCCTTGAAAGAGTGCGTAATAGCTCACTGGTCTAGTGATTCCGCGCCGACAATGTAGCGGGGCTCAAGCGTACCGCCGAAGTCGTGTCATTCCAGCATGAGGGCCAACGCCCGCTGGGATGGGTAGGGGAGCGTCGTGTGCCGGGTGAAGCCGCAGCGGAAGCTAGTGGTGGACGGTTCACGAGTGAGAATGCAGGCATGAGTAGCGATACACACGTGGGAAACGTGTGCGCCGATTGACTAAGGGTTCCTGGGTCAAGCTGATCTGCCCAGGGTAAGTCGGGACCTAAGGCGAGGCCGACAGGCGTAGTCGATGGATAACCGGTTGATATTCCGGTACCCGCTGTGAAGCGTCAAACATCGAGCCCATTAATGCTAAGGCCGTGAAGCCGCCCTGATCTCTTCGGAGTTGAGGGGAGTGGTGGAGCCGCCGGCCCAAGGTGGTAGTAGGTGAGTGATGGGGTGACGCAGGAAGGTAGTCCAGCCCGGGCGGTGGTTGTCCCGGGGTAAGGGTGTAGGACGTCAGGTAGGCAAATCCGCCTGGCACATAGTCTGAGACCTGATGCCGAGCCGATTGTGGTGAAGTGGATGATCCTATGCTGTCGAGAAAAGCCTCTAGCGAGTTTCATGGCGGCCCGTACCCTAAACCGACTCAGGTGGTCAGGTAGAGAATACCGAGGCGTTCGGGTGAACTATGGTTAAGGAACTCGGCAAAATGCCCCCGTAACTTCGGGAGAAGGGGGGCCATCACTGGTGAGGGGACTTGCTCTCCGAGCTGGGGGTGGCCGCAGAGACCAGCGAGAAGCGACTGTTTACTAAAAACACAGGTCCGTGCGAAGCCGTAAGGCGATGTATACGGACTGACGCCTGCCCGGTGCTGGAACGTTAAGGGGACCGGTTAGTCACTCTTCGGGGTGGCGAAGCTGAGAACTTAAGCGCCAGTAAACGGCGGTGGTAACTATAACCATCCTAAGGTAGCGAAATTCCTTGTCGGGTAAGTTCCGACCTGCACGAATGGCGTAACGACTTCTCGACTGTCTCAACCATAGGCCCGGTGAAATTGCACTACGAGTAAAGATGCTCGTTTCGCGCAGCAGGACGGAAAGACCCCGGGACCTTTACTACAGTTTGATATTGGTGTTCGGTTCGGCTTGTGTAGGATAGCTGGGAGACTTTGAGCTCTGGACGCCAGTTCAGGGGGAGTCGTCGTTGAAATACCAGTCTGGTCGTGCTGGATGTCTAACCTGGGTCCGTGATCCGGATCAGGGACAGTGTCTGATGGGTAGTTTAACTGGGGCGGTTGCCTCCTAAAGAGTAACGGAGGCGCCCAAAGGTTCCCTCAGCCTGGTTGGCAATCAGGTGTTGAGTGTAAGTGCACAAGGGAGCTTGACTGTGAGACCGACGGGTCGAGCAGGGACGAAAGTCGGGACTAGTGATCCGGCGGTGGCTTGTGGAAGCGCCGTCGCTCAACGGATAAAAGGTACCCCGGGGATAACAGGCTGATCTTCCCCAAGAGTCCATATCGACGGGATGGTTTGGCACCTCGATGTCGGCTCGTCGCATCCTGGGGCTGGAGTCGGTCCCAAGGGTTGGGCTGTTCGCCCATTAAAGCGGTACGCGAGCTGGGTTTAGAACGTCGTGAGACAGTTCGGTCCCTATCCGCTGCGCGCGCAGGAATATTGAGAAGGGCTGTCCCTAGTACGAGAGGACCGGGACGGACGAACCTCTGGTGTGCCAGTTGTTCTGCCAAGGGCATGGCTGGTTGGCTACGTTCGGGAGGGATAACCGCTGAAAGCATCTAAGCGGGAAGCCTGCTTCGAGATGAGTATTCCCACCCCCATGAGGGGTTAAGGCTCCCAGTAGACGACTGGGTTGATAGGCCAGATCTGGAAGCCCGGTAACGGGTGGAGGTGACTGGTACTAATAGGCCGAGGGCTTGTCCTCAGTTGCTCGCGTCCACTGTGTTGGTTCTGAAACCACGAACAACCCCGTTGTCACGGTCACGGCAGCGGTGCGGTATTCACAGTTTCATAGTGTTTCGGTGGTCATAGCGTGAGGGAAACGCCCGGTTACATTCCGAACCCGGAAGCTAAGCCTTACAGCGCCGATGGTACTGCAGGGGGGACCCTGTGGGAGAGTAGGACACCGCCGAACTCCTTTTATAGCTCCGGCTCTTGGGCATCATGCCCGAGAGCCGGAGCTTTTTTGCGTTGGGGTAAGGTCAGGGGGCATCGTTGGCTCGTTTCCCACAGGAGGCCCCCGGGTGGAGGTCCAGGAGACCCGCGTCCAGACAGAGCGGGTGCTCACCATCCCGAACATCCTCAGCATGGCGCGCCTTGTCGGCGTACCCGTGTTCTTGTGGTTGATCCTCAGGCCCGAGTTCGGAGGCCCCAAGAGCGACGGCTGGGCGCTCCTGGTGCTGATGCTGAGCGGGATCAGTGACTACCTGGACGGCAAGCTCGCGCGACGCTGGAACCAGATCAGCAGTCTCGGCCGGCTCCTCGATCCGGCCGCGGACCGGCTCTACATTCTCTCGACTCTGGTCGGACTCACCTGGCGCGAGATCCTGCCCGTCTGGTTGACCGCTGTACTGCTGGCGCGAGAGCTGGTTCTGTTGGTGGTGGTGGGCATCCTCAGGCGTCATGGCTATCCGCCGCTGCAGGTGAACTTCCTGGGGAAGGCCGCTACGTTCAACCTGATGTACGCCTTCCCCTTGCTGCTGCTCAGTGACGGAAGTGGATGGCTCCCCTCACTCGCTGCTATTTTCGGATGGGCGTTCGCCGGATGGGGTACAACGCTCTACTGGTGGGCAGGAGTGCTGTACGTGGTACAGGTCCGCCGCCTCTTGCGTGCGGACGCCATGGCCGACTGAGCTCGCCGATTGGCGGCCACAGTGGCTCGATGGCCCGCTTCGGAAAAATGCGGGACAATCTTGACGGGTGAAGTCGGCTAGACCGTCGTCTCTTAGAGGAGGACGCTTCCGACATGAAGGCCGTCGTGATGGCCGGAGGCGAAGGCACACGCCTTCGTCCCATGACCTCAAGCATGCCCAAGCCGCTCCTGCCCGTGGCCAACCGCCCGATCATGGAGCACGTCCTGAGGCTGCTCAAAAGGCATGGGCTCAACGAGACCGTCGTTACTGTCCAGTTCCTGGCTTCGTTGGTCAAGAACTACTTCGGTGATGGCGAGGAGCTCGGGATGGAGCTCTCTTATGCCAACGAGGAGAAGCCACTCGGTACCGCCGGAAGTGTCAAGAACGCCGAAGAGGCGTTGAAGGACGATGCTTTCCTTGTCATCTCCGGTGATGCCCTGACCGACTTCGACCTCACCGAGCTGATCAATTTCCACAAGGAGAAGGGTGCGCTCGTCACCGTCTGTCTGACGCGCGTGCCCAATCCGCTGGAATTCGGCATCACCATCGTCGACGAAGAAGGCAAGGTCGAGCGCTTCCTGGAGAAACCGACCTGGGGGCAGGTTTTCTCGGACACCGTGAACACCGGCATCTACGTCATGGAGCCCGAGGTCTTCGACTACGTCGAGGCCGATGTGTCCGTCGACTGGTCCGGCGATGTCTTCCCGCAGCTGATGAAGGAGGGCAAGCCGGTCTACGGCTATATCGCCGAAGGGTATTGGGAGGACGTCGGCACGCACGAGAGCTATGTGAAGGCTCAGGCCGATGTGCTGGAGGGCAAGGTCGACGTCGAGCTCGACGGGTTCGAGATCTCGCCGGGCGTGTGGGTGGCCGAGGGCGCCGAAGTGCATCCTGATGCCGTGCTGCGGGGTCCGCTCTACATCGGCGACTACGCGAAGGTCGAAGCGGGTGCCGAAATCCGTGAGCACACCGTCATCGGCTCGAACGTCGTCGTGAAGACCGGGGCCTTTCTGCACAAGGCCGTCGTGCACGACAACGTGTACATCGGGCAGCACAGCAATCTGCGAGGCTGTGTCATCGGGAAGAACACCGACATCATGCGCGCGGCCCGGATCGAGGACGGCGCGGTCATCGGTGACGAGTGCCTGATCGGTGAGGAATCGATCGTTCAGGGCAATGTGCGGGTCTACCCGTTCAAGACCATCGAGGCCGGCGCCTTCGTCAACACCTCGGTCATCTGGGAGTCCAGGGGACAGGCGCATCTCTTCGGTGCGCGTGGTGTGTCCGGGATCCTGAACGTGGAGATCACGCCTGAGCTGGCGGTGCGGCTGGCCGGCGCCTACGCGACCACGCTCAAGAAGGGCTCCACGGTCACCACGGCCCGGGACCACTCCCGAGGAGCGCGCGCGCTCAAGCGGGCGGTCATCTCCGCACTCCAGGCCAGTGCCATCGACGTACGAGACCTGGAGAACGTACCGCTGCCCGTTGCCCGGCAGCAGACCGCGCGGGGCAGTGCCGGCGGGATCATGATCCGGACCTCGCCAGGGGTGCCCGACTCGGTGGACATCATGTTCTTCGACGGGCAGGGCGCCGATCTGTCGCAGGCCAGTCAGCGGAAGCTGGACCGGGTGTTCGCGCGGCAGGAGTACCGGCGTGCGTTCCCCGGTGAGATCGGGGATCTGTACTTCCCGGCGAGCGTGTTCGACTCGTACACCGGGTCGTTGCTGCGGAACGTGGACACGACCGGGATCGCCGAGTCGGGGCTCAAGGTCGTCGTCGACGCGTCCAACGGGAGTGCCGGGCTTGTCCTGCCCAGTCTGCTGGGCAAGCTCGGTGTCGACTCGCTGACCATCAATCCAGGGCTGGACGAGTCCAGGCCGACGGAGACGGCGGATGCGCGGCGGTCCGGGATGGTGCGGCTGGGCGAGATCGTGGCGTCCGCGCGGGCCGCGTTCGGGGTGCGGTTCGACCCTGTCGGTGAGCGGCTGTCGCTCGTCGACGAGAAGGGGCGGATCATCGAGGACGACCGGGCGCTGCTCGTCATGCTCGATCTGGTGGCCGCGGAGCGGCGCAGCGGGCGGGTGGCGCTGCCGGTGACCACTACGCGGATCGCCGAGCAGGTTGCCGCGTATCACGGGACACAGGTTGAGTGGACCACCACCTCGCCCGACGACCTGACGCGGGTCGGGCGTGACGAGGCGACCATCTTCGGTGGCGACGGGCGCGGTGGGTTCATCGTGCCGGAGTTCAGCAGCGTCTTCGACGGCTCGGCGGCCTTCGTACGGCTCATCGGGCTGGTGGCGCGGACGCAGCTCACGCTCAGCCAGATCGACGCGCGCATTCCGCGGGCGCACGTCCTCAAGAGGGACCTGGCGACTCCCTGGGCGGTCAAGGGTCTGGTGATGCGGCGGGTCGTCGAGGCGGCCGGGGATCGCTTTGTCGATACGACCGACGGTGTGCGGGTCGTGGAGACCGACGGGCGCTGGGTGATGGTGCTGCCCGACCCGGCCGAGGCGGTCACTCATCTGTGGGCCGAAGGACCCGATGACGCCTCCGCGCAGGCCCTGCTCGACGAGTGGGCGGCGATCGTGGACAGCGCCGGTCACTGAGCACGCTGTACGCGCGCGTGCCGGACAGATGTCCTCAAGGGGGCCTGTCCGGCACGCCGGTGGGGCCATTCGGAGGTAGCGGTCGCGACGTGCGACGATGTGCGGCATGCCGCAGCAGCCCCCCGTTCGGAGCACACCCGCGCGACCTTCGCGTCCGGACGCGTCCATGTCGCTGCTCACCAACGTCATGGATCACAGCCTCGACGACGGTTATGCCGAGGCGGCCGCGCGGAAGAAGGCCGAGGGCGACGGTGGTCTGCCGAGGACCCTCAGGGCGAAGCTGGGTCTCGCCGCCGGCCTGGTGCTCGCGGCCCTCGTCGTGACCGTGGGAGCGGCGCAGGCGCGCGTGGCCGCTCCGGTGGTCGCCAAGGAGCGCGAGGAACTGATCGACCGCATCGACCGTGAGACGGCTACGGCGGACAAGCTCGAGAACACCGTCGACGAACTGCGCGACGACGTGAGCGCGCGTCAGCGCGAGGCGCTCAGGGAGAGCGGCGGCGATGGTCAGGCCGAGCTGCTGGGGATTCTGTCGGGGGCCGTCGAAGTCCATGGGCCTGGCGTGAAACTGGTCGTGGACGACGCCAAGGAGGCCAGCTCGGGTGGCGACGGTGACCCGCGCGAGACCTCCGGCTTCTCCGACACCGGGCGGGTGCGCGACCGGGACATGCAGCGTGTGGTCAACGGGCTTTGGGAATCGGGCGCCGAGGCCATCTCCATCAACGGGCAGCGGCTGACGGCGCTGTCGGCGATCAGGGCCGCGGGTGACGCGATACTGGTCGACAACAAGCCGCTGGCGCCGCCTTATACGGTGCTCGCGGTGGGGGACGGGCAGCGGCTGAGCACCAGGTTCCAGAACAGCGCCGACGGGCTGTATCTGCACGCCCTGCAAGAGAACTACGGCATCCGGACCAGCATCTCCACACAGGATGATCTCCGGCTGCCCGCCGCACCGAGTGTGATCGTACGTACAGCACAGCCGAAAACCGAGAAGGGCACATCGTGATCGCCGTACTGGGCCTCGTCGTGGGAGTCGTGGCCGGACTGTTGGTCCGGCCTGAGGTTCCGGCAGTCGTCGAGCCTTACCTGCCGATCGCCGTCGTGGCGGCGCTCGATGCCGTCTTCGGTGGTCTGCGGGCCATGCTCGACGGGATCTTCGACGACAAGGTCTTCGTGGTCTCGTTCCTGTCGAACGTGGTCGTGGCCGCGCTGATCGTGTTCCTGGGCGACAAGTTGGGCGTGGGCGCCCAACTGTCCACGGGCGTCGTGGTCGTCCTCGGTATCCGTATCTTCTCCAACGCCGCCGCGATCCGCCGGCACGTGTTCCGGGCGTGAGGCCGATGAGCGACAAGAGCGACAAGGATGCGGCAGCCGAGAACAGGCTGCGCAAGGAACTGCCGGAAGAGGTCCCCGCCGTGGCCTCCGAGGACGTGGACGCCCCGAAAGGGGAGTCCCAGCCGGGGCTGACCGGGCGGCAGCGGCTGGTGCAGGGGCTGTGGCCGCCGCGCGTGTCCCGCGCCCAACTCATCGTCGCCCTCCTGCTGTTCGGCCTCGGCTTCGGCCTCGCCGTCCAGGTGGCCTCCAACAGTGACAGCGACAGTGCCCTGCGCGGCGCGCGTCAGGAAGATCTCGTTCGCATTCTCGATGAACTGGATGACCGTACTCAGCGTCTTGAGGACGAGAAGCAGGGTCTCGAAGATCAGCGAACCGAGCTGGAGAACAGCTCGGACCAAGCCGAGGAGGCCCGTAAGCAGACGGTCGAGAAGGAGAGGCAACTCGGCATCCTGGCAGGCACCGTGGCCGCTCAGGGGCCGGGCATCACGATGACGATCGACGACACGAAGGGGACGGTCGAGGCGGACATGCTGCTCGACGCGATCCAGGAACTGCGCGCGGCCGGGGCCGAGGCGATCCAGGTGAACGGCGTACGGGTCGTCGCCGGGACCTATCTGACGGAGTCCGGCAAGAGCGTGAGCGTCGACGGGAACAAGATCAACGCGCCCTATCGTTTCAAGGTCATCGGCAAGCCGCAGGATCTCGAACCGGCGCTCAACATCCCTGGAGGCGTGGTGCAGACTCTGGAGAAGGAGCAGGCCACTGTAACCGTCGAGCGGTCGACCAAGATCGTCGTGGATGCCTTGCGGGCGGCGAAGCAGCCTGACTACGCTCGGTCGTCCTCTCAGTGAACCGGGGGTGCATGGGGGACGTCCGGCGAGGGCATGAGGTTGCGGGGGGTCGGCGCACCGAATGGGTGGTGCGTGGTGGAAACTGTCTGGTGGATACGGACGTTGTGAGTATGTCCGGGTCGACCGGTGTGTTCAGTCAGGGTTCGTCCTGCCCCACGGGCGGGTCTGTTTCGGTCAAGGGGAATCGCCCGTGAAGTTGTTTGCGAAGTTGTTCGGCAAGAGCGCGCGAGAGGGTAGCGACAATGCCACCGCTCGCCATCGCGCACAGCCAGACGCGGAGGGCCAGCGCCCGCTGTTCCGGGACCAGGTCGCTGGTCCGGGCGGTGACATTTCCGGAGGTCAGGGCGCGCCGTCGGTTGACCCTGCGCAGTCCGGGGGCATAGGTTTCGGGCAACCGTCAACCTCAGGTACGGGTGGAGGGTTTCCCGCCGACCCGTACACGTCCAATGCCCCGGCGGGGCAGGAGGATCCGTCCATGTCGGCCCTGGTGTGTACGAGGTGCGGTAACCGGAACGCGGAGAACAGCCGCTTCTGCTCCAACTGCGGTGCTCCGCTGCGGGCCGGCGTCGCCGCCGAGCGTCCGTCCGAGACGACCTCCACGATCTCCATCTCCGGCATCGAGGCCTACGACGCCGAGGTCACCGGTCAGACGCAGATGCCGATGCTCTCCCCGGAGGCTCAGGCAGCCGTCGACGCGCTGCCGCTGGGCTCCGCGCTCCTGGTGGTGCGCCGTGGGCCGAACTCGGGCAGCCGCTTCCTCCTGGACAGCGAGCTGACCACCGCGGGGCGTCACCCGCAGAGCGACATCTTCCTGGACGACGTGACCGTCTCGCGCCGTCATGTCGAGTTCCGGCGTGTTCCGGACGGCTCGTTCACGGTGGCCGACGTGGGCAGTCTGAACGGCACGTACGTCAATCGTGAGCGGATCGACTCGGTCGCCCTGTCCAACGGTGACGAGGTGCAGATCGGCAAGTACCGGCTGGTGTTCTACGCGAGCCAGCGGGGCTACTGACCCTCCCCCGGACTCGGTCCGGGGGGACCCCCAGGGAAGGTCCATGCTTCAAACACCGAGCGGCGGTGCCGGGCACGGTACCGCCGCCGCGGACAGTGGGCTGATGAGCATCGGCACGGTGCTGAACGTACTGCGCGACGAGTTCCCCGAAGTCACCATCTCCAAGATCCGGTTCCTGGAGTCGGAAGGGCTCATCGAGCCACAGCGCACCCCCTCGGGGTATCGCAAGTTCAGTGCTCAGGACGTCGAGCGCCTCGGCCACGTACTGAGAATGCAGCGGGACCACTATCTGCCCCTCAAGGTGATTCGCGAGCACCTGGAGGCCATGGAGCGCGGGGAGGCCCTGCCGCTTCCGACGGTGGGCCGTCAGCGGGACGGTGAAACCCTGCTGGAGCCTCTCACGGGGCCCACGGCAGCCCGTATCGGCCGATCCGAGCTGCTTGCCGCCGCCGACATCGGCGACAAGGAGCTGGAGGAGTGGGAGTCCTACGGACTGATCACTCCGTTGCCGGACGGCGGGTATGACGCCGAGGCGGTCACGGTGGCCTCTCTCGTGGTCGAACTGGGGCGGTTCGGCATCGAGCCGCGGCATCTGCGGGTGATGAAGGCGGCGGCCGACCGCGAGGCGGGCCTCGTCGACCAGGTGGTGGCCCCGCTGAAGCGCCACCGCAATCCGCAGACCAGGGCCGTGGCCGAGGCCCGTTCCAAGGAGCTGGCGGGGCTCACGGTGAAGCTGCACGCGGCCCTGGTGCAGACAGCGCTCGGAGTGCGGCTCCCCTGAGCCGGTGGGGCTCGCCCGGGCCAAGGTTCGGCCACGCGTTCTCGGCCCGACTACCCAAACGTCCCGGGCACGGCCTAGGGTTGCTGTGTGAACGAGCTCGATGTCGTAGGTGTCCGGGTCGAAATGCCCTCCAACCAACCGATCGTGCTCCTGCGTGAAGTGGGAGGCGATCGCTACCTCCCCATCTGGATCGGACCGGGGGAGGCGACGGCGATCGCCTTCGCCCAGCAGGGCATGGCCCCCGCACGACCGCTGACCCACGACCTGTTCAAGGACGTGCTGGAGGCCGTCGGCCAGGAGCTCACCGAGGTGCGCATCACCGACTTGCGTGAGGGCGTCTTCTACGCCGAGCTGGTCTTCGCCAGCGGGGTCGAGGTGAGTGCCCGCCCGTCCGACGCCATAGCGCTGGCGCTACGCACCGGGACGCCGATCTACGGCAGCGACGGGGTGCTCGACGACGCCGGCATCGCGATCCCGGACGAGCAGGAGGACGAGGTGGAGAAGTTCCGCGAGTTCCTCGACCAGATCTCGCCCGAGGACTTCGGTACCAACAGTCAGTGAGACGGTGACGACGCGAAATGCTGGCAATTGCCAGCGGCGAGTGAGAGCGTCCTGCGGCCCGTCCTCAGCGCATTCGGCTAGCCTTTCCCCGCGGTGGGGTACGGGAAACCACTCCTAGGGTGATTATCACTCGGCGTGCCGAGTGTGGCGATCGTTGACGCGCCCCTGGTGACTGCCTACCGTCGAGAAGGCAGGTCAAGGACGGAGGTCGGCGTGAGAAGCAGCGGCGACGGTACGGCTGGGGGTGTTCCCGGACGTGGTTTCGGGGACGGCGGCCCGTACCCGCTTCACAGCAGCGCGGCCGATCACGCTCCGCGGCGACCGGCGGCGGTGCCGAGCAGCGGAGGGGCGACGTCCATGGCGTCCGAGCAGATCGGCTATCGCGGACCGACGGCGTGTGCGGCCGCCGGCATCACCTATCGGCAACTGGACTACTGGGCCCGCACGGGCCTCGTGGAGCCGAGTGTGCGGCCCGCCTACGGGTCGGGGACGCAGAGGCTGTACAGCTTCCGGGACGTCGTCGTCCTGAAGATCGTCAAGCGGTTCCTCGACACGGGCGTGTCGCTGCAGAACATCCGCACCACCGTCCAGCACCTCAGGGAGCGGGGCTTCCGCGACCTGGAGCGCATGACGCTGATGAGCGACGGCGCCACGGTCTACGAGTGCACCTCGCCCGACGAGGTCCACGCCCTGCTCCAGGGCGGCCAGGGCATCTTCGGGATCGCCGTCGGTGTGGTGTGGCGGGACGTCGAGAGCGCCCTCTCGCAGCTGCACGGGGAGCGGATCGACACGGGCGAGACCCTGGTCGGGCCCAATCCCGCGGACGAGCTGGCGCGACGGCGGAATCGGGCGGTCTGAGCCCGCGTCCAGGGGCGGTGTCGGGGCATTGTCAGTGGCGTAGGGCAGCATCGGAGATGTGAGAAGTTCGCCCACGATCCTGCATCTCGACATGGATGCCTTCTTCGCCTCGGCGGAGCAGGCGTCCAAGCCGAGCCTGCGCGGGAAGGCCGTCATCGTGGGTGGGCTCGGGCCCCGTGGGGTGGTCGCGACCGCTTCGTACGAGGCTCGTGTCTTCGGGGTGAATTCGGCGATGCCCATGGCGCAGGCCCGTCGGCTCGCTCCGAATGCCGCCTGTCTCGTGCCGCGCTTCGGGTTGTACCGGTCGATCAGCGAGCAGGTGATGGCGCTGCTGCGGGCGCTGTCGCCGCTGGTGGAGCCGCTGAGCCTCGACGAGGCGTTCGTCGACCTGGAGGCCGGGGGAGCCGCCTGGGACGCGGAGTCGGCCCGGCTGACGGGGATCAGGCTGCGTGCGGACATACGGGCCGTAACCGGACTCACCGGGTCGGTGGGCCTCGCCGCCTCCAAGATGCTCGCGAAGATTGCCTCCGAGCAGGCCAAGCCCGACGGGCTGGTACTGATCGAGCCGGGGACCGAGAGGGCGCTGCTGGGGCCCATGTCGGTGCGGACCCTGCCCGGGGTCGGGCCGGCGACGGGCGATCACCTGAGGCGGGCCGGGATCACCACGGTCGACGAGATCGCCGAAGCGGGGGAGGACGAGCTCGTACGGCTGCTGGGGAAGGCCCATGGGCATGCGCTGTACGCCATGGCGCTGGCGCACGACGAGCGGCCCGTGGTGGCCGAGCGGGAGACCAAGTCGGTGTCGGTCGAGGACACCTATGACGTGGACATCCATGATCGCGTGCGGGTGGGGTTGGAGGTGCAGCGGCTGGCCGACCGGTGCGTGCGGCGGCTGCGGGGCGCCGGGCTGTCGGGGCGGACCATCGTGCTCAAGGTGCGGCGGTACGACTTCTCCACCCTGACCCGGTCCGAGACGCTGCGGGGGCCCACGGACGATCCGGCGGTGGTGCGGGAGGCCGCCGCCCGGCTGCTGGACTCCGTGGACACCACGGGAGGTGTACGGCTGCTCGGCGTGGGCGTCAGCGGGCTCGCCGACTACACCCAGGAGGATCTCTTCGCACAGGCGGCGGGGGAACATGTGGAGGGTTTCGAGGAGGAGGCCTCGCCGGACGAGCCCCTCGAGGAGTCCGCGGCGCCCGTCGAGCGGCGCTGGCCTGCCGGGCACGACGTGCGGCATGCCGAACACGGGCACGGCTGGGTGCAGGGCAGTGGGCTGGGGCGGGTCACCGTGCGGTTCGAGACGCCTCAGTCGGAGGTGGGGCGGGTGCGGACCTTCCGGGTCGACGACCCGGATCTGGAGCCGGCGGATCCGCTGCCCCTGGTGGCGCGAAGACCCGACGATCCCGAGGAGCCGCCGGTTCAGGCGTCGTCCGAGCCCGCCAGCTTGCCGAAGTCGCGGTCCGGGAGTGGGGGAGGGGGCGCCACGTCGAGGCCGTAGTGGTGGTAGAGCTGGAGTTCCTGTTCCGGGGAGAGGTGGCGGCCGACGCCGAAGTCCGGGGCGTCCTTGATCAGGGCCCGGTCGAAGGGGATGCGCAGGGTGCCCTCGATCACCTCGCTGGGCTCCAGGGGCACGAAGGCGTCTCTGCTGAACAGGCCGGTGCGTATGGCCGCCCACTCCGGTACGCCGGTCGCGTCGTCGAGGTAGACCTCGTCGACCGTGCCGATCTTGGTGCCGTTGCGGTCGAACGCCTTGCGGCCGATCAGGTTGCGCGGATCGATGTCGGTCTGCACGGTCCCTCCATTTGGTCGCAACTCATCCGTAAGCACTACGAAAGAGCACATTGGGGAAGGTGGCCACTCGAACGCTCTGGCGTTGACCTCGCTGGTAGGCTGACAGCGGCTGCTGACCCCGTGCGGGAGAGTCCTCCAGGCAACATCGGAGGCGCCGAAGGAGCAAATCCTCCCCGGAATCTCTCAGGCCCACGTACCGCACGGACGAGGTCACTCTGGAAAGCAGGGTGGGGGTCTCCACGACCTCCGCTCTCACCGACGGTGAAAGCCGGGCGGCCCTCGGGCGACCCGGTGAAGCTCTCAGGTTGAGATGACAGAGGGGGAGGCCGTCCGGGTACCCGTGCCGTGGTGCCCCTCGAAGGTCATGTCTGACCAGGAGGCCTCCGCAATGACCACCCATCGCATTCCGCTCTCCGAACTCGAACAGGGAATCCCCTTCGAGCAGCGCCACATCGGGCCCGATCAGGAGGCGCGGGCCAAGATGCTCGCGCAGGTCGGCTACGGCTCGCTGGACGAGCTGACGGCCGCCGCGGTGCCGGATGTGATCAAGAACGCCGATGCGCTGGAGCTGCCCGGTGCGCGCACCGAGGCCGAGGTGCTGGCCGAGCTGGGTTCCCTCGCGGACCGCAATCAAGTGCTCGGCTCGATGATCGGGCTCGGCTACTACGGGACGTTCACGCCGCCCGTCATCCTGCGCAACGTCATGGAGAACCCGGCCTGGTACACGGCTTACACGCCCTACCAGCCCGAGATCTCCCAGGGCCGACTCGAAGCACTGCTGAACTTCCAGACCATGGTCGCCGAGCTCACCGGGCTGCCGACCTCCGGCGCCTCGCTGCTCGACGAGGGCACGGCCGCCGCCGAGGCCATGGCGCTGTCCCGGCGCATGGGCAAGAACAAGAAGGGCCTGTTCCTGGTCGACGCGGACGCGCTGCCGCAGACCATCGCCGTGATCGAGACCCGCGCCGAGCCGACCGGTGTCGAGGTCGTCGTCGCCGACCTCAGCGAGGGCATCCCGGCCGAGCTCGCCGAGCGGGAGATCAACGGCGTGCTCGTCCAGTACCCGGGCGCCTCCGGTGCCGTACGCGACATCAAGCCGCTCGTCGAGCAGGCGCACGCCCTGGGCGCGCTCGTCACCGTGGCCGCCGATCTGCTCGCGCTGACGCTGCTGACCTCGCCGGGCGAGCTGGGCGCGGACATCGCGATCGGTACGACCCAGCGCTTCGGCGTGCCGATGGGCTTCGGCGGGCCGCATGCCGGATACATGGCCGTCCACGAGAAGTTCGCCCGCAGCCTGCCCGGGCGTCTCGTGGGTGTGTCCGTGGACGCCGACGGGAACCGGGCCTACCGCCTCGCCCTGCAGACCCGCGAGCAGCACATCCGCCGTGAGAAGGCGACCAGCAACATCTGCACAGCTCAGGTGCTGCTCGCCGTGATGGCCGGCATGTACGCCGTCTACCACGGGCCCGAGGGGTTGAAGGGCATCGCGCGGCGCACGCACCGGTACGCCAACCTCCTCGCCGAGGGGCTCAAGGCCGGTGGCGTCGTGGTCGTGCACGGTGCCTACTTCGACACTCTCACCGTGCGGGTGCCGGGGCGGGCCGGGGAGATCGTCGCCGCCGCACGCGAGCGCGGCGTCAACCTGTACCTCGTCGACGCCGACCACGTCTCCCTCGCCTGTGACGAGACCACCACGCGGGCCCAACTGGGCGCCGTGTGGGCGGCGTTCGGTGTCGAGGCGGACATCGAGGCGCTCGACGCGGCGACGGCCGATGTTCTTCCGGCCGGGCTGCTGCGGACTGATGACTTCCTCACGCACCCCGTCTTCCACCAGCACCGCTCCGAGACCGCGATGCTGCGCTACCTTCGCCGGCTCGCCGACCGTGACTACGCGCTCGACCGCGGCATGATCCCGCTGGGCTCCTGCACGATGAAGCTCAACGCGACGACCGAGATGGAGCCGGTCACCTGGCCCGAGTTCGGCCAGCTGCACCCCTTCGCGCCCGCCGAGCAGGCGCAGGGCTATCTCACGCTCATCCAGGAGCTGGAGGAGCGGCTCGCCGAGGTCACCGGATACGACAAGGTGTCCCTCCAGCCGAACGCGGGGTCCCAGGGCGAGTTCGCCGGGCTGCTCGCCGTACGCGGATACCACCGGGCCAACGGGGACGAGCAGCGGACCGTGTGTCTGATTCCGTCCTCCGCGCACGGGACGAACGCCGCCAGTGCCGTCATGGCCGGGATGAAGGTCGTCGTCGTGAAGACCGCCGAGGACGGCGAGATCGACGTAGCGGATCTGCGGGCGAAGATCGAGCAGTACCGGGACGAGCTCGCGGTGCTGATGATCACGTACCCCTCCACGCATGGCGTGTTCGAGGAGCATGTCGCCGACATCTGTGCGCAGGTGCACGAGGCCGGTGGGCAGGTGTATGTCGACGGGGCCAACCTCAACGCCCTTGTGGGGCTTGCCAAGCCGGGGCACTTCGGTGGGGACGTGTCGCACCTCAACCTGCACAAGACGTTCTGCATCCCGCACGGCGGTGGCGGTCCGGGCGTCGGGCCGGTCGGTGTGCGTGCGCATCTGGCGCCGTATCTGCCGAACCATCCGTTGCAGCCCGCGGCCGGGCCGGAGACCGGGGTCGGGCCGATCTCGGCCGCGCCGTGGGGTTCCGCGGGGATCCTGCCGATCTCGTGGGCGTATGTGCGGCTCATGGGCGGTGAGGGGCTCAAGCGGGCCACGCAGGTGGCCGTGCTCTCCGCCAACTACATCGCCAAGCGCCTTGAGCCGCACTTCCCCGTGCTGTACACCGGGCCCGGCGGGCTTGTCGCGCACGAGTGCATCATTGATTTGCGGCCCTTGACCAAGGCGACCGGTGTGAGCGTCGACGATGTCGCCAAGCGGCTGATCGACTACGGGTTCCACGCGCCCACGATGTCGTTCCCGGTGGCCGGTACGTTGATGATCGAGCCGACCGAGTCGGAGGATCTGATCGAGCTCGACCGGTTCTGTGAGGCGATGATCGCGATCCGTGGCGAGATCGAGCGGGTTGGCTCCGGGGAGTGGCCTGCGGACGACAATCCGCTGCGGAACGCTCCGCATACCGCGGCAGTGCTCGGTGGGGAGTGGGAGCACGCCTACAGCCGCGAGGACGCTGTGTTCCCGGGCGGTGTCTCGGTTGCGGACAAGTACTGGCCGCCGGTGCGTCGTATCGACCAGGCCTTTGGTGATCGGAACCTGGTTTGCTCTTGCCCCCCGTTGGATGCGTACGAGGACTAGGCAGTTCGTTTGCTGCGGGGCGCTGTGCGCACCCCGAATCACCCGCGAGGGCTCCGTCCAGGTCGTATGGCCTGGGCGGAGCCCTTGTTTGTCATGTGGTTGCCAGTGATACCTCGGTCGACTTGATCAGGGCGACTACCGGGGAGCCGGGGGAGAGGGCCAGGTCGGTGGCGGCGTCCGTGGTGATGGCTGCGGTCAGGTCGGCGCCGGTGACGGAGATCTTGACGGAGGCCATCGCGCCGCCGGTGGCCAGGTCGCTGACCGTGCCGGGGAGCTGGTTGCGGATGGAGAGGCCCGCTACCGGGGCGGTGGCGAGGGAGACCTCCGTCGACTTCACCAAGGCGCGTACGAGGGTGCCCTCGGTGAGGGCGAGTTCCTGGACGGCCTCCAGGGTGATCGCGGCGGTGAGGTCCTGGCCGCCGGTGAGGCGGACCTTGACCGTGGCCATGACCTCGCCCGGGGTGACTGCGGTGACGGTGCCGGGGAGCTGGTTGCGGATGCTCAGAGTCATGGGCATCAACTTAGGGGCGAGTGCGCCTTACGCCGGGTATGCGTGTGTCTGCGTCGCCTTGACCGTTGCCCAGACCGGTGCGCCCGGGTGCAGGTCCAGTTCGGCCGCGGCGACCGTGGTGAGGTCTGCGGTGAGGGGGAGTTCGCCGGTGAGGTCGGCGCGGATCTGGTCGCCGTGGGTTTCCAGGCCCGCGACCTCGCAGTGCCAGAGGTTGCGGGCGCTGGATGTGGTGGGGCGGTCCCGGTACAGGGTCACCGCGCTCGGCGGGAAGGCCACGAAGACCGGGCCGGTCAGGTCCTCCGTGGTGGTGATGTCCGGGCCGGCGTCGAGTTGGACCCGGTGGCCCTTGGCCTTCCCCTTGTAGAGGTTGAGGCCTACCAGTTGGGCGATGTAGTCCGTTCGGGGGTGCCGGGCGATGTCCTGCGGTGTGCCTTCCTGGACGACGTGGCCGTGCTCGATGACGACCAGGCGGTCGGCCAGCACCATGGCGTCCAGCGGGTCGTGTGTGACGAGTACGGCTACGGCCTCGAACTCGGCCAGGTGGCGTCGGAGTTGGGCGCGTACGTCGAGGCGGGTGCGGGCGTCCAGGGCGGCGAGGGGTTCGTCCAGGAGCAGCAGTCGGGGGTGCGTGGCCAGGGCGCGGGCCAGGGCTACGCGTTGGGCCTGGCCGCCGGAGAGGCGGCGGGGTTTGGCGGCGGCGTGGTCGGTCAGGCCCATGCGGGCCAGCAGCTCGGACGCCTGGGCTCGGGCCTCGGCCTTGGTCGCGCCCTGGCAGCGGGGGCCGAAAGCCACGTTGTCCAGGGCCGAGAGGTGAGGGAAGAGGAGGTAGTCCTGGAAGACGACGCCGACCGGGCGGGACTCGGGGGGCGTACGGTCCAACTCCGTGCCGTCCAGACGTAGGTGGCCGCCGGTGAGGGGGGTGAGGCCGGCTAGGGCCCGTAGGGCGGTGGTTTTGCCGGCGCCGTTGGGGCCGAGTAGGGCGACTACGTCGCCGGGGGCGGCGGTGAGGGGGACGTTCAGGTGGAAAGGGGTGCGGTCTACGACCAGGTGGGCGTCGAGGCCTTCGCCAGGGGTGTCCTCTGTGGTGACGTCGGCTGTGGTGTTGTCGAGGTCAGTCATGGGGGGCGTGTCCTTCGGCGCGGGTGTGGGTGCGGGTGCGTTGGGGGCACCCGGCCTTCGGCCGGGTTTGGGTTCCCACCCGCACCACCCGTACTACTTTCGTTGTTGGGTGCAGGTGGCCCTCGTGGGGGATGAACGCCGTCGGCGGCTGCGGGTGGGGGGACGTCGTGGTGCGGGCTCCGGGTGTGGACGCCGGCCCGCAGTGCGCCGTCATGACGTCGTCATCCAGCGGTCCCGCAAGCCCGCCAACACCGTGATCGACACCGCCAGCAGTACCAGGCTGAGGGCGATCGCCGCTGCCGGGTCGTTCTGCATGGCCAAGTAGACCGCCAGGGGCATCGTTTGGGTGCGGCCGGGGAAGTTGCCCGCGAAGGTGATCGTCGCGCCGAACTCGCCCAGTGCGCGAGCCCAGGCCAGGACCGCGCCCGCCGCGATGCCCGGGGCGATCAAAGGGAGAGTGACTCGGCGGAATGCCGTGAAGCGGGAGGCGCCCAGGGTTGTGGCCGCCTCTTCGTAGCGGGGGTCGGCCGCCCGTAGGGTGCCCTCGACGCTGATGACCAGGAAGGGCATCGCCACGAAGGCCTCCGCGACCACGACCCCTGCCGTGGTGAACGGCAGGGTGATCCCGAACCAGGAATCCAGCCACTGCCCTACGACGCCGTTGCGGCCGAGCGCCAGCAGCAGGGCCACGCCGCCCACCACCGGGGGCAGGACGAGTGGCAGCGTCACCAGGGCGCGCACGAGTCCGCGGCCGGGGAAGTCCGTGCGGGCCAGTAGCCAGGCCAGCGGTACGCCCAGGATCAGGCTCACCGCGGTGGCGGCCGTCGCGCTCACCAGGGACAGTTGGAGGGCCTGCCACACCTCGGTGCTGGTCAGCTGCTCGGGAAGGCTGCGCCATGGGGCTCGTACGAGCAAGGCGATGAGGGGGAGGAGCAGGAACGCCAGGCCTGCCAGCGCCGGTATCAGCAGGGGCAGTGGGACCCGGGAGCGGACACGTCCGCGCCGCGGCCCACCGGTGAGGGTGTCCGTCGCGGCGTCGGACTTGTCGAGGGAGGTCACGGCTTGAGGAAACCGGCCTCGGTCAGGACCTGCTGGCCCTCGGCGGACTGCACCAGGGCGATGAACGCCTTGGCCGCGGCGGCGTTGGGCGCTTCCTTGAGCAGAGTGATCGGGTAGTCGTTGATGGCGTCGGCCGACTCGGGGAAGTCCACGCCTTCCACCTTGTCACCGGCCGCCTTCACATCGGTCTTGTAGACGACGGCGGCGTCGGCTTCCTTCAACACCACCTTGTTGAGGGCGGACTTGACGTCCTCCTCGTAGGAGACCGGGGTGAGCTTCAGCTTGCCGGCGTCCAGGGCCTTCTGGGCGGCGGCGCCACACGGCACCTCCTTGTCGCACAGCACGACCTTCAGGTCCGAGTCCGTGAGGTCCTTGAGGGAGGAGACCTTGTCGGGGTTGCCCGGCAGGGTCGCGATCTCCAGTTGGTTGCGAACGAAGGTCGCCGGTGTACCCGAGGCGTCCCCCGCGTCCGTCACGATCGCCATCGTCTTGGGGCTGGCCGAGGCGAACACGTCCGCCGGGGCGCCGCCGGTGATGCTCGCGGCGAGGGAGTCGCTGCCGCCGAAGCTGAAGGTGACCTTCGTGCCCGGGTGCTCCTTCTCGAACTCCTTGCCCAGGGTCGTGAAGCTCTCCTGGAGCGAGGCGGCGGCGAAGACGGTCACTGTGCCGGACAGCTTCGGCGACGCGGAGGCCGAGGTGTCGGACTTGGCGGAGTCGGAGCCCGAGTCGGAGGACGAGCAGGCGCTCAGGGCCAGCAGTGCTGCGGCTCCAGCGCCGGCCACCTGCAGCGTCCGCCGGGTCCGGCGCGCGGAACGGGTCATCACGAGTCCACTCCCTCTGTCTGTCTCATCCGGGAAGAAGCCCGTCGGACTCTTCCTCTGCGCCGATCATACTGGCGCAGATGCCAGCCGGAAGTCTCCTGTCGCATCGCATGAGCCGGGCGTGACCAGGGTGGATGTTCGCATGTGCGGTTGGGTCAGACTACTTGCGTGCGGTCGGGTCGTCAGACTCGGTCGATGTGCACGTTCGTCGACTTGACGCGGGCGGTGGCCTCCATGCCGACCTCCAGGCCCAGTTCCTCGACGGCCTCGCGGGTCAGCAGCGAGACCAGGCGGTGCGGGCCGGCCTGGATCTCGACCTGGGCGGCGACGTCGCCGAGCTTGATGGCGGTGACGATGCCGGGGAAGGCGTTGCGGACGGAGGTGTACGACGTCTCCTCCTCGCCGGTGCCTGCTCTGGCGAGCTCGACCGAGAACGCGGCCAGGTCCCGTCCGTCGATGAGCCGGCGCCCACTGTCGTCGCGGTGGGTCGTCACCCGGCCCGCGTCCGCCCAGCGGCGTGCGGTGTCCGGGCTCACGCCGAGCAGTCGTGCTGCCTGGCCGATCGTGTAGGACTGCATGCGCGTCACGATAGGCCGGGGGAGGGGGAACGGTGGACGTGGGGTTGGCCGTTGGGTATAACGCGATATAGCGTTAGTCCGTGGAGACGGTGATTGGGGTGACGGACATGTCGGTTGACGTCGTGCGCACGGGGGCGTCGCCCGAGCTGCGGGCCTCGCACGAGGACCGGGACCGGGTCGTGGACGTGCTGCGCATCGCGGCGGGGGACGGTCGGCTGACCGCCGAGGAGCTCGACGAGCGTCTTGAGATCGCCCTGTCCGCCCGCACGATGGGGGAGTTGGCCGTGCTGACCGCGGATCTGCCGGTGGATGCCGGTGCGGGGACCGTGGTCGAGGCCAAGGACGTCGTCCGCATCGAGCAGCAGGGCGGTTCCGTCCGGCGCGGGGACGGCTGGGTGGTGCCGCGGCGGATGGAGATCGAGTCGGCCTGGGGCGATGTGACGCTCGACTTCACTCAGGCTGTGATCACCCACGACACCCTGCGCATCGATCTCGACATGCAGGGCGGCACCTTGAAGTTGGTGACGCGGCCCGGTGTCGTGGTGGACACCGACTCCCTGGTGATCGGCTACGCCAAGGTCAAGACCCGTCCGTCCGGCGGCTCCGACGTTCCGGTCGTCCTTCGCGTGGAGATAGCCGGCCGTATGAACTTCGGCCGGGTCGTGACACGGACACCGCGGCGCGCGCTCAAGCGCTGAGCACCCTCAGCCCGTGTGCACGCGCGGGCGTCGGGCGCGGTCCGGCTCCGCCTCGCGCAGTACCTCGCGGGTGACCGGGGCGACCTCGCCCTGCCCGAAGAGGAAGAAGCGCAGGAAGTTGGCGAACGGGTTGCCCTCGGTCCACTCGAAGTAGATGTGCGGGATACAGCCCGTCGAGTCGCGGACGTTGAGGAGCAG
This sequence comes from Streptomyces sp. JLBG701, assembly GCF_058544905.1. NCBI lineage: Bacteria > Bacillati > Actinomycetota > Actinomycetes > Kitasatosporales > Streptomycetaceae > Streptomyces > Streptomyces sp. JLBG701. The sequence goes on along the minus strand of NZ_CM178588.1, from coordinate 1,863,356 downwards.
GGCGGCCAACGCGTTGGGGACGGAGGAGGACTCCAGGGTCAGGACCCGGTAGCGGTTGTGCAGGACCTCGCCGCGTACCGTCAGGCCCGCCTCGAACTCGGAGGGGTCGAGGACCGTCACCTCGACGAAGACGAAGTCCTCCTGCTCGGGCATGTCGTTGTCGGCCCGGATCTGCTCGATCTTCTCGCGGTACTCGGCCTTGTCACGCCGGTCGGGCTCGTTGGCGATGAACCGCATCTTGCGGCTGGCCATGTCCCGTACGAACCGCTCCGCCATGTCGTCCAATGTCACGCTGGTCACCCGCAGTTCGAAGGCGCGGGCCAGCCGGGACAGCAGGGAGATGAGGATGATGCCGGCGATGAAGCAGGCGCCGATCTTCACACCGTCCGGGCGTTCGATGACGTTCACGACGGTGACGTAGAGGAGGACCGCCGAGATGATCGAGAAGCCGATCGTCCAGCCCCGCTGCGCTGCCCGGCGGGCGGCGATGGTCGCCGCGATCGCCGCGGAGGCCATCAGGACCAGGACGCCGGTCGCGTAGGCGCCGCCCTGGGCGTCGACGTCGGCGTCGAAGATCCAGGTGACGAGGAAGGCGACGAGGGTGAAGACGATCACCATGGGGCGCACGGCGCGTGCCCAGTGGGGGGCCATGCCGTAGCGGGGAAGGTAGCGGGGCATCAGGTTGAGCAGGCCGGCCATCGCGGAGGCGCCGGCGAACCACAGGATGGCGATCGTGGAGACGTCGTAGACCGTGCCGAAGGCGTTGCCGAGGTGTTCGTGTGCCAGGTAGGCCAGCGCGCGTCCGTTGGCCTGGCCGCCGGACTCGAACTCCTTCTCCGGGATCAGCACCGTGGTGATGAAGCTGGTGGCGATCAGGAACACGCTCATGATCAGGGCGGCCGCGGTGAGGAGCTTCTTGGTGTCCCGGATGCGGCCCTTCGGGTTCTCCTCGGTGTCGCCCGGGTCGCCCTGGACGTGGGGCATGACCGCGACGCCGGTTTCGAAGCCGGACAGACCGAGGGCGAGCTTCGGGAAGACCAGCAGGGAGACGCCGATCATGGCGAAAACGTTTCCGTGCTCGGCGGTCAGGGCGCTGGACCAGTCGGTGATCACATGCCCCTCGGTGACCACCTGCCACATTCCGTCCACCACGACGACGGCGTTGAGCGCCAGGTAGACCGCCACCAGGGCCACGGCGACCCCGATCGCCTCCAGGAAGCCCTTGAGGAACACCGCGCCCAGCAGGGCGACCAGCACCAGCGTGATCAGCATCTGCTTGTCGTGCAGGACGCTTTCCAGATGCGGGTTCTCCACCAGGTGGGTGGAGGCGTCGGCCGCGGACAGGGTGATGGTGATCAGGAAGTCGGTGGCGGCGAAGCCCAGCAGGGTCAGTACGAACAGCTTGCCCTTCCAGAAGGACAGCAGCCGCTCCAGCATCGCGATCGAGCCCTCACCATGTGGGCTCTCCTCGGCCACTCGCCGGTACACGGGCAGGGCGCCGGCCAGGGTGACGATCACCAGCACTATGGTCGCGATCGGCGACAGCAGACCGGCCGCCAGGGCCGCGATGCCCGGCTGGTAGCCGAGGGTGGAGAAGTAGTCGACGCCGGTCAGGCACATCACCCGCCACCAGCGCTGCCCCTGGTGCGCCGGTTCCTGCTTCGCCTCCGGCGCGCGCTGGGTGGCTCCCTTGCCCATGTCGGACAGGCCTTCCAGCATCCAGGAGCGCAGGCGGCTGGGCGGCGGCTGTTCGGTGGTGGCCATCGGCGTGCTCCTGATGTGCGGCTCAGCGTGTGGTTTCCGGCCATCACGCGGACGGCGGCACCAGCGTAAGCGGAGAGTGACGCGTGGGCCCACGAATGAGCGAGTCGCGGGCGTCAAGCTTCCGTTAAGACTGGCCCGTCGAATGTCAGTGGCGCATCAGGAAGGGGAGGCCCTGGAGGAATCGGCTCCGGATTGCGCTACGCGGGTGATCCGTGCCCTGCCGTCGGGGGCGGACACTCAGCGTCATCTCGTACGACAGCTGTTGGCAACCTGGGGTATGCCCTCGGGAAGACCCGTCAGGCATCCGCCAGCCGCGCCTCCTCCAGGTCCAGGGACCGCTGGAGCCGGCGGCGGGTCGTGTCGCTGATGGTGTGGTCGTCGTAGAGGCGTTGGAGTTCCGCGGCTTCCACCGCTATCAGGTCGCGGCGGAGCTGGCGGTAGATCAGGTCGGCGGATTCGGCGGCGGACGCGGTTCCGTTGGTGTCGGCCAGGCGGTCGCGGGCGGCGTCCAGGCGGGCGTTGAGGCCGCGGCGGAGGCGGTCGAGGACGACGTCCGGTACGGCCTCCAGCTCGGAGAGCTCGTCGAGGCGGCGGATGCCAGCGCCGGCCAGGCTGCAGCGGGCGGCGGCCTCCTCGCGTTCCGTGTGGTCGGGTTCCAGGGCGATGCCGGAGGCGCGGACGACGGGGGCCAGGGTGAAGCCCTGGACGACGAGAGTGACGACCACGACCGACGTGGTCAGGACCAGGACCAGCGGGCGCTCCGCGAGCGCGGTCCCGTTCTCCGTCGCGACCGGGATCGACAGCGCGGCCGCCAGCGGTACGACACCCCGGGTGCCCGCCCAGGTCAGCACCATCGGCACCCGCCAGTTCATGCGCTGGATGCCGCCCTTGCGCTGCACGACCGCCGACAGCGGCGCCAGCCACAGCAGCCGTACCGCGATGAGCGTGCCCGCGATCGCCAGCGCGTACAGCGGCCACGCGCGGTCGCCGTCGGACAGCGCCCGCACCTGGGCGGGCAGGGCCAGGCCGATGAGGGAGAACACCACGCTCTCCAGCAGGAACACCACCGTGCCGTACACGGCGTGCAGTTGGAGCCTGATGCGGGCGTTGGTGAGCCGGTCGCCGCGGCCGCCGAGCACCACTCCGGCCACCACGACCGACGTGACTCCCGAGGTGTGGGCCGCCTCCGCGAGGACGTAGGCCGCGTACGGGGTGACCAGAGCGATCACCGTCTCCAGGACCGGGTCCTCGGTGCGTCGGCGGATCAGGGCCACGACGCCCGCCACCGCCGCGCCGATCAGCGTGCCGCCACCCGCGAGCAGCAGGAACTCGCCGCCCGCCGCGCCCCAGTCGGCCGCCGCCGAGGCCACGGCCACGCTCACCGCGACCCGGAAGAGGACCAGCGAGGTCGCGTCGTTGAAGAGGCTCTCCGCCTGGACCAGGACCTGCACTTTCGGCGGCAGTGCCAGGCGCCGGCCGAGTGCGGTGACCGCCACCGGGTCTGTGCTGGCCAGCACCGCGCCCAGCACCAGCGCCATCTGCCACGACAGCGGCGTCACCAGCGACGCGACCGCGCCGACCGCCGCCGCCGACGCCAGCACCAGGCCCACCGCCAGGACCCCGACCGGCTTCCACACCGCCCGCAACTCGCGCCAGGACAGTTCCTCGGCGCTCGCGTACAGCAGCGGGGGCAGCACGACGAGGCCGATGATCTCGGGGCTGATCTCGATCTCCGGGGTGCCCGGCAGAAGTGCCACGGCGAGGCCGGCGACCACCAGGAGAGAGGGTGCGGGTATGCGCCAGCGGCGCGCGAATGTCGCCACCACCGTGGCCAGTACCACGAGTGCCAGAACCGTTCCTACGCTGCGCATGCCGTCCCCTGGGGCTTTGTCGGGAGCCGTTGTGACTCCCCGCCGACCAGACTTCCCGGCACACCGCTTTCACCGTATCCCGGCCAGGGCTCGTCAAGACAGTGTCAACGTCCCCGTCAGCGGCGCCAGGGACGCGTCAAGATGCCTGCCCGGCGGCGTATCGGGCGCTTCTCTGGCAGGTGATGAATGACGTACGACGCGGACGACTGAAGGTCTACCTCGGGGCGGCTCCAGGGGTCGGCAAGACCTACCGCATGCTCGACGAGGGGCGGCGCCGCGCCGCCCGTGGGGCCGATGTGGCGGTGGGGTTCGTGGAGTGCCACGGGCGCCCGTGGACCGAGGGCATGCTCGACGGCCTGGAGGTCGTCCCGCGGGCCCGGTGCGCTTACCGGGGCGGCCAGTTCGAGGAGATGGACCTCGCGGCCGTCCTCGCGCGCCGCCCGCAGGTCGCGATCGTCGACGAGTTCGCGCACAGCAACGTCCCCGGCGGCGGTCGCAACGCCAAGCGCTGGCAGGACATCGAGGAGCTGCTCGCGGTCGGCGTCGACGTCATCACGGCGGTCAACATCGAGCACCTGGCGTCCCTCAAGGACGTCGTCGAGAAGATCACCGGGGTGCCGCAGCACGAGACGGTGCCCGACGAGGTCGTACGGCGGGCCCGGCAGGTCGAGCTGGTGGACATCCCGCCCGAGGGCCTGCGCAGGCGTATGGCGCACGGCAACATCTACGCCCCCGAGAAGATCGACGCCGCCCTCGCCAACTACTTCCGGCCCGGAAACCTCACCGCCCTGCGGCAGTTGGCGCTGCTGTGGGTGGCCGACCGGGTCGACGAGGCCCTTCAGTCGTACCGGGCCGAGCACGCGATAGGCGGGGTGTGGGAGACCCGGGAGCGGGTCGTGGTCGCGCTGACCGGCGGGCCGGAGGGAGACACGCTCATCCGGCGGGCCGCCAGGATCGCCGACCGGTCGGCGGGCGGCGATCTGCTCGCCTTACATGTGGCGCGAAGTGATGGACTGGCCGCCGGGGTCTCGCACGCCTCGCTCGCCCGGCAGCGGCGACTCGTCGAGGACCTCGGCGGGAGCTACCACTCCGTGGTCGGGGACGATGTCGCCACCACGCTCGTGGAGTTCGCGCGCGCCGAGAACGCCACCCAGCTCGTCCTCGGCACCAGTCGGCGCGGACGCTGGGAGCGGTTCCTGAGCGGGCCCGGCACCGGGGACACCGTGACCGTGCTCTCCGGCGACATCGACGTGCACCGGGTCACGCACGAGCGGGCCGGGCGGGGCACGCTGCTCCCGTCCAGGCGTCGTACTCTCTCGACCGCCCGGCTGATCGCGGGGCCGGTCGCGGGATTCGTGCTGCCGGTGCTGCTCACCGTCTGTCTCGCCCAGGTGCGGGGCACGGTGAACCTCACCAGCGAGGCGCTTCTGTTCCTGCTCACGGTCGTGGGCGTGGCCTGCATCGGCGGGGTCGTCTCGGCGCTGATCGCGTCGGTGACCGCGTCCCTGCTGCTCAACTACTGGTTCATTCCGCCCATCGGCGCGTTCACGCTGGACGACCCCAACGCCCTGCTGGCGCTGGGGGTGTTCGCGGTCGTGGCCGTCACCGTGGCCGGCGTCGTCGACCGCTCGCTGCGCCTGTCGCGCCGCTCCGCCCGCGCCACCGCCGAGGCCGAGACCATGTCCTCGCTCGCGGGCAGCATCGTGCGCGGCGGCCAGACGATCCCGGCCCTCCTGGAACGTACGCGGGAGACCTTCGGCATGGAGTCGGCCGACCTGGTGGACGAACCGCCCGATGCCAGCGGCGTGACCGTCGTGCCCGCGGGCCCCGGCGGCTTCCTGGCGCTGAGCGGCCGCACCCTGTCGTCGTCCGAGCGGCGGGTGCTGGCCGCGTTCGCCGCCCACGTGGGCTCGGCCGTCGAGCGGGCGCGGCTCGCCGAGGCCGCCGCCGAGGTGGAGCCGGTCAGGGCCGTCGACCGGATGCGTACGGCGTTGCTGCGGGCCGTGGGCCACGACCTGCGCACTCCGCTGGCCGCGGGTTGGGCCGCCGTCACCTCGCTGCGCAGCCGGGACGTCGAGTTCTCCGTCGAGGACCGCGACGAACTCCTCGCCACCGCCGACGAGTCCATGGCGAAACTGAGCGGGCTGGTGGAGAACCTGCTGGACCTCAGTCGCCTGGAGGCGGGCGTCCTCACCCTCGTCTGCTACCCCGACCCCGAGGACCGCGCCGCGCTGCACGCTCTGGAGCGCGCCTGGACCGAGTGGGACCCCGGAGTGCCACTGGTCCGGCTCAGCTGCGAGCGCCGCTCCCTGGGCCGCCCCATCGCCGCCTACGTCCGTGAGGTCACCGCCGCCGAGCCCGCCACCCGGGTCACCGTCCTGATCCCCGAGACGGAGCCGGAGCGGCTGTGGCAGCGGCTGCTGCAGAACCAGCGCGGAGCCGTCGTCGCGCATGCCGTGCGCCGGGAGACGGACGCGGTGATCTGCCGGTTGCGCTTCCGGCTGTTCTGACGCCGGTGTGCTCGGCACCACTGCCCGGCCCCATCGCCGTAAGAGTCCCGTCAAGGGCGGGTCGACCGGCGTAAGGGACCCGTCAACGGTGGTCGAATCCGGCCAGGCAGACGGTTTGCTCTAAGCGTCCTAGTCCGATCCGAACCTCATTCCAGGAGCTCACGATGGCCGATCTGGCCTTCGTCGTCATCACGATCGCGTGTTTCGCGCTGGTGGCCTTCGTCGCCAAGGGGGTGACCAAGCTGTGACCGCCGAGGCTGTTTCAAATTTGGAGATGGGCGTCGGCCTCGTCGTGGCCGTCGCCCTGCTGGGCTATCTCGTCCTCGCCCTGATCTTCCCGGAGAGGTTCTGACGGTGACATCAGCTGCTACCGCAGCGGGAGACATGGGTCCCGTACTCGCCGGCATCCTCCAACTGCTCGCCCTCATGGGAGCACTGGCCCTCGCCTATGTCCCCCTCGGCAACTACATGGCCAAGGGCTACTCCTCCGACAAGCACTGGCGCGTCGAGAAGTGGATCTACAAGGGCATCGGTGCCAACCCGAACACCGAGATGCGCTGGACCGCCTATCTGCGCGGAGTGCTCGCCTTCTCGGCCGTGAGCGTCCTGTTCCTCTATCTGCTCCAGCGGCTCCAGGGCGTCCTGCCCGGCTCGCTGGGCTTCTCCTCGATCGACCCGGACCAGGCGTTCAACACCGCCGTGTCCTTCGTGACCAACACCAACTGGCAGTCGTACTACGGCGAGCAGGCCATGGGCCACGTCGTGCAGACCGCCGGCCTGGCCGTCCAGAACTTCGTCTCCGCGGCCGTCGGTATCGCCGTCGCGGTCGCGCTGGTGCGCGGTTTCGCGCGCTCGCGCACCGGTGAGCTCGGCAACTTCTGGTCCGACCTGGTGCGCGGTGTCGTCCGCATCCTGGTGCCGTTCTCCGTCCTCGCCGCGATCGTCCTGGTCGCCTGCGGTGCGATCCAGAACTTCTCCGGCATCCATGAGGTCGGGCAGTTCATGGGCGGCTCGCAGCAGTGGAACGGCGGTGCGGTCGCCTCGCAGGAGGCCATCAAGGAGATCGGGACCAACGGTGGCGGCTACTTCAACGCCAACTCCGCCCACCCCTTCGAGAATCCGACCCCGTTCACGAACCTCTTCGAGATATTCCTGCTGCTGGTCATCCCGTTCGCGCTGACCCGCACCTTCGGCATCATGGTCGGCTCGATCAAGCAGGGCTACGCGATCCTCGCCACCATGGCCACCATCTGGGTCGGCTTCATCGCGCTGATGATGTGGACCGAGTTCGCCCACCACGGCACGGCGTTCGAGATCGCCGGCGGGGCCATGGAGGGCAAGGAGACCCGCATCGGTGTCGGCGCCTCGTCGATCTTCGCGGTGTCGACCACCCTGACCTCGACCGGTGCGGTGGACTCCTTCCACTCCTCGTTCACCGGCCTCGGCGGCGGCATCACCATGCTCGGCATGCAACTCGGCGAGATCGCGCCCGGTGGTACCGGCTCCGGCCTCTACGGCATGCTCATCATGGCGATCATCGCGGTGTTCATCGCCGGTCTGATGGTCGGCCGCACCCCCGAGTACCTGGGCAAGAAGATCGGCACCCGCGAGATCAAGTTCGCGGCCTGCTACATCCTCATCACCCCGGCACTGGTCCTCATCTTCACCGCCGCCGCGATGGCCCTGCCCACCCCGGGCAACTCGATGACGAACTCCGGCGCGCACGGCTTCTCCGAGATCCTGTACGCCTACAGCTCGGCCGCGAACAACAACGGTTCGGCCTTCGCCGGTCTCAACGCCGACACGCAGTGGTTCAACACCACCCTGGGTCTGGCCATGGTGTTCGGCCGCTTCCTGCCGATGGTGTTCGTGCTCGCGCTGGCCGGCTCGCTCGCCGAGCAGAAGCCGGTCCCGGCCACCGCGGGCACCCTGCGCACCGAGAAGCCGCTGTTCACCGGCCTCCTCGTGGGCGCGATCCTGATCATCACCGGTCTGACCTACTTCCCGGCCCTCGCGCTGGGTCCGCTGGCCGAGGGGCTGGCGTCATGACCACCCGTACAAAGAAGTCCCATTCAGAAGAGCAAGAGGACTCCATGTCCACAGCCACCTCGACCCGGGCGCCGCACAGCGACGTACCCACCGGACACAAGGCCGCCGAGGGGCGTGTCGGCGCGGGTCTCTTCGACCCCAAGCAGCTGCTGAAGTCGCTGCCCGACGCGTGCCGCAAGCTCGACCCGCGGGTGATGGTCAAGTCGCCCGTGATGTTCGTGGTCCTCGTCGGCTCGGTGCTGACGACGGTGTTCTCCTTCAAGGACCCGGGCGACTGGTTCGGCTGGGCGATCAGCGCCTGGCTGTGGCTGACGGTCATCTTCGCCAACCTGGCGGAGGCCGTCGCCGAGGGGCGCGGCAAGGCGCAGGCGGACACCCTACGCAAGGCCAAAACCGACACGGTCGCGCGGCGTCTCAACGGCAAGGTGGAGGAGCAGGTCCCCGGCACCGAGCTGCGCGTCGGCGACCTGGTCGTCTGCGAGGCGGGCGACATCATCCCCGGCGACGGTGACGTCGTCGAGGGCGTGGCCAGCGTCGACGAGTCGGCCATCACCGGTGAGTCGGCTCCGGTCATCCGCGAGTCCGGCGGCGACCGGTCCGCGGTCACCGGCGGTACGAAGGTCCTCTCCGACCGCATCGTCATCAAGATCACGACGAAGCCCGGCGAGACCTTCATCGACCGCATGATCGCCCTGGTCGAGGGCGCGGCACGGCAGAAGACCCCGAACGAGATCGCCCTCAACATCCTGCTCGCGTCTCTGACCATCGTCTTCCTGCTCGCGGTGGCCACCCTGCCGCCCTTCGCGGACTACGCGGGTACGCATCTGACGATGGTCGTGCTGGTGGCGTTGCTCGTCTGTCTGATCCCGACCACGATCGGCGCCCTGCTCTCCGCGATCGGCATCGCGGGCATGGACCGGCTGGTGCAGCGCAACGTACTCGCCATGTCCGGCAGGGCAGTTGAAGCCGCGGGCGACGTCTCGACCCTCCTGCTCGACAAGACCGGCACCATCACCCTCGGCAACCGCCAGGCCTCCGAGTTCGTGCCGGTCACCGGCACCACCGAGGCCGAGCTCGCCGACGCCGCCCAGCTCTCCTCACTGGCCGACGAGACACCCGAGGGCCGCTCCATCGTCGTACTGGCGAAGGAGAAGTACGGGCTGCGCGAGCGCCACCAGGGCGAGCTGGCGCACGCCGAGTGGATCGCCTTCACCGCCCAGACCCGGATGTCCGGGGTGGACGTCGACGGGCGCAAGATCCGCAAGGGCGCGGCCGGTTCGGTCATCACCTGGGTCAAGGAGCAGGGCGGCACGGTCTCCGAGGACGCCGAGGCGCTCTCCAACCGCATCTCCGAGGCCGGCGGCACGCCGCTGCTCGTGGCCGTCGAAGACACGGAAGGCGCCCGGGTGTTGGGCGTCATCCACCTCAAGGACGTCGTCAAGGACGGCATGCGCGAACGGTTCGACGAGCTGCGCCGCATGGGCATCAAGACCGTCATGATCACAGGCGACAACCCGCTGACGGCCAAGGCGATCGCGGACGAGGCGGGCGTCGACGACTTCCTCGCGGAGGCCACACCCGAGGACAAGATGGCGCTGATCAAGCGCGAGCAGGCCGGCGGAAAGCTCGTCGCGATGACCGGTGACGGTACGAACGACGCGCCGGCGCTGGCCCAGGCCGACGTGGGCGTGGCCATGAACACCGGTACCTCGGCCGCCAAGGAGGCCGGGAACATGGTGGACCTGGACTCCAACCCCACCAAGCTCATCGAGATCGTCGAGATCGGCAAGCAACTGCTGATCACCCGGGGCGCGTTGACGACGTTCTCCATCGCCAACGACGTGGCGAAGTACTTCGCGATCATCCCGGCGCTGTTCGCGGCGGTCTACCCGGGCCTGGACAAGCTCAACATCATGGACCTGTCGTCGCCCGACTCCGCGATCCTGTCCGCCGTCATCTTCAACGCGCTGATCATCATCGCGCTGGTCCCGCTCGCCCTGCGCGGAGTTCAGTACCGGCCGGTGAGCGCGGATCGCCTGCTGCGGCGGAACCTGGGTGTCTACGGCCTCGGCGGTCTGATCGCCCCGTTCATCGGCATCAAGCTCATCGACATGATCATCTCCCTCATCCCCGGGCTGTAACAATTTGAAAGCGTGTTGATCGGCAATGAACAACTCGGTATCGAACACACTCCGGTTGCTGGGGGCGGGCCTGCGGGCCCTGCTCGTCCTGACCCTGGTCACGGGCGTCATCTACCCGCTGGTCGTCACCGGCGTCGCCCAGGCCCTGTTCGACGACAAGGCCAACGGCTCGGAGATCAAGTCGGAGGGCAAGGTCGTCGGCTCCTCGCTGATCGGCCAACAGGGATACAGCCTGGACTACTTCCAGCCCCGGCCGGCCAACGGCCTGGGTGAGAACTCCGTCAACACCCAGTACAAGCTGATCCTGTCCGGCGCCACCAACCGCTCGGGCGACAACGCCGACCTCATCAAGTGGGTCAAGGAAGCGAAGGCCCAGGTCATCAAGGACAACTCGACGTCCGACCACAAGGTCAAGGCCTCCGAGGTCCCCGCCGACGCGGTGACGTCCTCAGGCTCCGGCCTGGACCCGGACATCTCCCCGGCGTACGCGGACATCCAGGTCCACCGGATCGCCGAGAGGAACGGCCTCTCCGTCGCCGAGGTCCAGAAGCTCGTCGACGAGCACACCGACGGCCGCACCCTCGGCTTCATCGGCGAGCCCCGCGTGAACGTCCTGGAGCTCAACATCGCGCTCAAGGAACTGATCAAGGGCAACTGATGACCCGGGTGCTGGTCGTGGAAGACGATCCCCAGCTCGTAAGAGCACTCGTGATCAACATGCAGGCACGCCGGTACGGAGTGGACGCGGCGCCCGACGGTGCCACGGCCCTCCGGCTGGCGGCCACGCGTCAGCCGGACGTCGTGATGCTCGATCTCGGTCTGCCCGACATGGACGGGGTCGACGTCATCAAGGCACTGCGTGGCTGGTCCCGCGTACCGATCCTGGTGCTCTCGGCACGGCAGTCCTCCGACGAGAAGGTCGCCGCCCTCGACGCGGGCGCCGACGACTACATCACCAAGCCGTTCGGCATGGACGAACTGCTGGCGCGGCTGCGGGCGGCGCTGCGGCGGGCCGAGGACGTGCCGCTCGCCCCCGAGGCCACGCTGGTCACCACGGACGAGTTCACCATCGACCTGCTGGCCAAGAAAGCCGCACGGCGTGGCCGGGACGTGCGGCTGACCCCGACCGAGTGGCACCTCCTGGAGATCCTGGTCACCAACCCCGGCCGGCTCATCACACAGAAGTACCTGCTCCAGGAGGTCTGGGGCGTGACCCAGAGCAAGACCAACTACCTGCGCGTCTACATGGCCCAACTCCGCCGCAGGTTGGAGGCGGATCCCTCGAACCCCCGCTACCTCATCACCGAACCCGGCATGGGTTACCGCTTCGAAGGGTGAACATGGCACGCGGCAAGCTCCGCATCTATCTCGGCGCGGCACCGGGCGTCGGCAAGACGTACGCGATGCTGTCCGAGGCACACCGTCGCATCGAGCGGGGTACCGACTGCGTGGTGGCTTTCGTGGAGCACCACGGCCGGCCGCGGACCGAGGTGATGCTGCACGGCCTGGAACAGATCCAGCGCAAGGAACTGGACTACCGGGGCAGCGTCTTCACCGAGATGGACGTCGACGCCGTGCTCGCGCGGCGGCCCCAGGTGGCCCTCGTCGACGAACTGCCCCACACCAACATCCCCGGCTCCCGCAACACCAAGCGCTGGCGGGACGTGGAGGAACTTCTGGCGGCCGGGATCGACGTGATCTCGACCGTCAACATCCAGCACCTGGAGTCGCTCGGCGACGTCGTCGAGTCGATAACGGGCGTACGCCAGCAGGAGACCGTCCCCGACGAAGTCGTGCGGCGCGCCGACCAGATCGAGCTCGTCGACATGTCACCGCCCGCGCTGCGCCGCCGTATGGCGCACGGCAACATATACAAGCCGGACAAGGTCGACGTGGCTCTCTCCAACTACTTCCGCCCCGGAAACCTCACCGCCCTGCGGGAGTTGGCCCTGCTGTGGGTGGCCGACCGGGTCGACGAGTACCTGACCGAGTACCGCAGCGAGCACCGGGTGTCCAAGATCTGGGGCTCACGCGAACGCATCGTGGTCGGCCTGACCGGCGGCCCCGAGGGACGGACGCTGATACGCCGGGCCGCCCGCCTCGCCGAAAAGGGCGCCGGCGGCGAGGTCCTCGCCGTCTACATCGCCCGCAGCGACGGGCTGACGTCCTCCTCTCCGAAGGAACTCGCTGTCCAGCGCACCCTGGTGGAGGATCTCGGCGGCACCTTCCACCACGTCGTCGGCGACGACGTGTCCGCCGCGCTGCTGGACTTCGCGCGCGGCGTCAACGCCACCCAGATCGTGCTGGGCGTCTCCCGGCGCAAGAGCTGGCAGTACGTCTTCGGGCCGGGCGTCGGCGCGACGGTCGCCCGGGAGTCGGGGCCCGACCTCGACGTCCACCTGATCACCCACGACGAGGCCGGCAAGGGCCGAGGCCTGCCCGCCGCCCGGGGTACGCGGCTCGGCCGGTCGCGGATCATCTGGGGCTGGCTCGTCGGGGTGCTCGGCCCTGCCCTCCTCACCCTTCTGCTCACCGGCGTCGCTCCCGAAGTCGGCCTCGCCAACGACATGTTGCTGTACCTGTCGCTGACCGTTGCGGCCGCGCTGCTGGGCGGTCTGCTGCCCGCTCTGGCCTCCGCGGCGGTGGGCTCGCTGCTGCTGAACTGGTTCTTCACCCCGCCCGTCCATACGTTCACGATCTCCGACCCGAAGAACATCGTCGCCATCGTGATCTTCGTGGGGGTGGCCGTGTCGGTGGCGTCCGTGGTCGATCTGGCCGCCCGGCGCACCCAGCAGGCGGCGCGGCTGCGGGCCGAGTCGGAGATCCTGTCCTTCCTGGCGGGCAGTGTGCTGCGGGGTGAGACCAGCCTGGAGGCGTTGCTGGAGCGGGTGCGGGAGACCTTCGGCATGGAGTCGGTGGCGCTGCTGGAGCGGGAGAGCGACGTGGAGCCCTGGACGTGCGCGGGCAGCGTGGGTCCGAGCCCCTGACAGAGCCCCGAGGACGCGGACGTGGACATGCCGGTCGGCGACCACATGGCCCTCGCGCTGACCGGACGGGTGCTGCCCGCCTCGGATCAGCGGGTGTTGGCGGCCTTCGCCGCTCAGGCCGCTGTCGTGCTCGACCGCCAGCGCCTGCAGCACGAGGCCGACCAGGCCAAGGAGTTGGCGGAGGGCAACCGGATCCGGACGGCGCTGCTGGCCGCCGTCAGCCATGACCTCCGTACCCCACTGGCCGGCATCAAGCCGTCGGTCACCTCGCTGCGTTCGGACGACGTCGAGTGGTCGGACGAGGACCAGGCCGAGCTCCTTGAGGCGATCGAGGAGGGCGCCGACCGCCTCGATCTGCTCGTCGGGAACCTCCTCGACATGTCCCGCCTCCAGACCGGCACGGTCACCCCGATCATTCGCGAGATCGACCTCGACGAGGTCGTGCCGATGGCGCTCGGCGGGGTGCCCGAGGACAGCGTGGAACTCGACATCCCCGAGACGCTGCCGATGGTGCACGTCGACAAGGGGCTGTTGGAGCGCTCGGTCGCCAACGTCGTGGAGAACGCGGTCAAGTACAGCCCCGCGGGCACCCCGGTGCTGGTGTCGGCGAGCGCCATGGCCGACCGGGTGGAGGTGCGGGTTGTGGACCGCGGGCCCGGCGTCCCCGACGAGACCAAGGACCGTATCTTCGAGCCCTTCCAGCGCTACGGTGACGCCCCGCGAGGAGCGGGCGTTGGTCTCGGGCTCGCCGTCGCCCGGGGATTCGCCGAGGCGATGGGCGGCACCCTCAACGCCGAGGACACTCCCGGCGGCGGGCTCACCATGGTCCTGACCCTCAGCGTGGCGCCGGGGCGCACACCGGAGGAGCCCGAGGACGTGTCGGCAGCGGTCACCTCATAGTCGTGACGCGACGGCCGGGCTCACCGTGCCCCGCCTCGCGCCCCGGCTGGTCGGCAGGCACAGCGCCGCGTCGCCGATCGCGGTGACCGTCGTGGGCCGTCACTGCGAGGCCGGTGACGTGCCGGCCACGGACGTCGAACTCCCCGGCGGCGTACGCCCCGTCGCAGGGGAGTTCGACGTGCACCTTGACGCTCCTGGGTCCCCTTTCTAGAGTCCGGGTTCCGAAGGTTCGGTGACAGGTTCGAAAGTTTCGGATTTGGATCACATGCCACCGTACGGAACGCCTCTCCAGGGGACAGGAGTCGTCATGCGTTCGGTCGCCATGCGTTCAGCGGAACCCAACAGGCGCTTGCGGCTGCGACGTTGGCGCGTGGCGGCGGCCGCGCTGCTGACCCGGACCACCGCTCCCTGACCGAACCGCCTTCCGGAAGCCGGGAGTTGACGCGAGATTCCCGATGCACAGGGGGTTGCCACCCTTCCGAAGCTGTCCTTAGGGTGCGGCAGCAGCGCAATTTCCGGATGAATCCCGAATGTTTCGACAAGGAGTGCATGATGGGCGACCAGGTTCTGTCACGCCGCGGCTTCCTGGCCGCCTCCGCCGCGGCCGGTCTGGGCATGACCGTCCTCAGCGGCTGCGGCGGCGACTCGGACGAGAGCTCCTCGGGGACGACGACGATCGAGTGGTGGAACATCTCCACCACCCAGCCGGCGAAGGACGTCTGGGCCGCTCTGGCGAAGAAGTTCGAGGACCGGAACCCCAAGGTCAAAATAAAGATCGTCCAGTTGGAGAACGACGCCTACAAGTCGAAGATGACGGCGCTGACCGCCTCCGGAAAGCTGCCGGACATCTTCCACACCTGGGGCGGCGGCGTCCTGAAGCAACAGGTCGACGCCGGGCTCGTCGAGGACCTCACCGACCCCACGAAGGCCTGGGCCGGGAACCTGCTGCCCGTCGCGTCGGAGCCGTATCTGCTCGACGACAAGGTGTACGGGATCCCGTTCGACATCGGCATGATCGGCTTCTGGTACAACAAGGCGCTCTTCGAGGACGCGGGCATCAGCGCACCCCCGACCACCTGGAGCGGCTTCCTCGACGCCGTCGGCAAGCTGAAGTCCGCCGGCATCACGCCCCTCGCCCTGGCCGGCAAGGAGAAGTGGCCGGGCATGTACTACTGGGCCTACCTCGCGATGCGCACCGCCGGCGTAGACGCCCTCCAGAAGGCCAACGACGACAAGGACTTCACCGGCGCCGGGTTCGTCGAGGCCGGTCAGCACCTCAAGGACCTCGTCGAACTGGAGCCGTTCCAGAAGGGGTTCCTCGGCGCCGCCTACTCCACTCCCAGTGGCCAGGCCGCCGCGGTCGGCAACGGCAAGGCGGCGATGGAACTCATGGGCCAGTGGGCGCCGGCCGTGGAGGCGGACGCGGGCAAGGGCCTCGGGGACGACCTCGGCTTCTTCCCGTTCCCCGCGGTCGAGGGCGGCAAGGGCGCCATCACCGAGGTGTTCGGCGGTGGCGGCGGGCAGGCCCTGCGCAAGGGGGCACCGCAGGCGGCCGTCGACTTCCTGAAGTTCTTCGCCTCCGAGGCCACCGACATCGAACTCGTCAAGAAGACCGGCGTCCTCCCGGTGGTCCCGGCCGCCGAGAGCGCCATCAGCGACCCCAACACCAAGGCCGTACAGGCGCAGTTGACGGGCGCGACCGGCTTCCAGCTCTACCTCGACCAGGCGTATGCGCCCGCTGTCGGCCAGGAGGTCAACGACAGCGTCGCCGCGCTCATCGCCGGCTCCAAGTCCCCCGAGCAGGTCACCCAGTCGATCACCAAGGTCGCGAAGGAAGAGCAGTAGTCGGCGATGACCTCCACTTTCCTCCCGGACAAACAGAGCGGCCCGGATGTCGACCTGCCGCCCCCGTCCGCGGCCTTCGCGCGGGGGCGGGCCCGGCGGCGCACGCTGAACTGGCTCACCGCCGTCGGCTTCCAGGTACCCGCGCTGGTGCTGTTCATCGGGCTGGTCCTGCTGCCGATGCTGTTCGCGCTCTACGCCGCCTTCTTCCGCTGGGGCGGCTTCGGCATGCCCTCCGACTACATCGGCGCGGACAACTTCACCCGGCTCTTCCAGGACCCGGTCTTCCTCGGCGACCTGTGGCGCTGCCTGGTTCTGGTCGTGCTGTCGCTCGTGCTCCAACTGCCGTTCGCGCTCGCCATGGCGGTGGCGCTCAACCAGCGGCTGCGCGGCCGGGCCGTGTACCGGATGCTGTTCTTCGCGCCCTACGTCCTGTCCGAGGCCATCACCGGCGTCCTGTTCAGCATGATCTTCGCCCCGGACGACGGACTCGCCGACCACGTCCTGGGCGGCATCGGCCTCGACGGTCTGGGCGGCGAGTGGTTCGCCGACCCCTCCTACGTCATGGCGACCCTCTTCCTGGTCATGACGTGGAAGTACTTCGGCTTCCACATGATGCTCTACCTGGCCGGACTCCAGTCCATCCCGGCCGAGTTGACGGAGGCCGCGCTGATCGACGGCGCGGGCGCCTGGCAGCGGTTCCGCAACGTCACCCTGCCGCTGCTCGCACCCACCCTGCGCATCAGCGTCTTCCTGTGCGTCATCGGGTCGATCCAACTGTTCGACCTGGTGTGGGTGGTGACCCAGGGCGGCCCCGACCACCACTCCGAGACGATGGCCGTGACCATGTTCCAGTACGGCTTCAAGCGCTACCAGGTTGGCTACGCCAGCGCGATCAGCGTGGTCATGTTCGGCATCTGTCTCGTCTTCGCCCTCGCCTACCAGCGGTTCGTGCTCCGCCGCGACCTCGAAGGGGCCACCACGACGATGAGGGGGGACGGCAAGTGACCCGCAAGACCGTACGCACCCTGCCGCTGCACCTGATCCTCGTCGCGGTCGGCGTGGTGATGATCACCCCTCTGGTGTACGCCGTCCTCTCCGGCTTCAAATCCACCGACGAGCTCTCCAGCAACCCCTTCGGGCTGCCCGAGCGCTGGCTGACCGGCAACTACACCGACATCCTCGGCTCCGGCGACTTCTGGCGGCTGCTCGGCAGCAGCACGGTGATCGCGGTGGCGACGACCGTGCTCGTCGTCGCCGTGTCCGCGCTCGCCGCCTTCTCCTTCGCCCGGTTCGCCTTCCGCGGGCGGGAGTTGCTGTTCACCTTCTTCACCATGGGGCTGATGTTCCCCTTCGCGGTGGCGGCCCTGCCGCTGTTCCTGCTGCTGCGCTCCCTGGACCTGCTGGACAACCCGCTCGGCGTGATCCTCCCGCAGGCCGCGTTCGGGCTGCCGATGACGATCATCATCCTGCGCGGCTTCTTCCGGCAGATCCCCGGCGAGCTGGAGGAGGCGGCCACCCTCGACGGCTGCAGCCCCTTCGGCTTCTTCTGGCGGGTACTGCTGCCCATGGCACGCCCCGCGCTCGGCACCGTATCGGTGCTCGCCGTCGTCACCAGCTGGAACAACTTCTTCCTGCCGCTACTGGTGTTCACCGACAACACCTGGTGGACCCTGCCCATCGGCGTCCAGCAGTTCCAGGGCCAGTACTCGGCGGAGTACGCCCGCGTCTTCGCCTACCTGGTCCTCGCGATGGTCCCCGCCCTCGCCTTCTACTCGGTCGCCGAGCGCCAACTCGTCGGCGGCCTCACCGCCGGCGCGACGAAGGGATGACGCGCGCAGGCGGACGTACGGCTCACCCACACAACTGCACGTGAGGAGTCGCACCATGCGCAAGAACCGTCTGAGACTCGCCGGAGCTCTCGCCGCAGTCCTGGTCGCGGTCACAGGCACGGCCGCCGGGGCTCATGACAAGCCGCCCACCCTCGCCGACCTCGCCCAGCGCCACGGCCGCTACTTCGGCAGCGCCACCGACAACCCCGAACTCGTCGACGAGCCGTACAAGGCGATCCTCGGCAGCGAGTTCGACCAGATCACGCCGGGCAACGGCATGAAGTGGTACGCCACCGAGCCGCAGCAGGGCGTCTTCGACTGGACCAACGGCGACGAGATCGTGAACCTTGCCCGGCTCAACCACCAGAAGGTGCGCGGGCACACGCTCGTCTGGCACAGCCAACTGCCCGGCTGGCTGACGAGCGACACCTGGACGGCGGACGAGCTGAGGGCCGTACTGAAGAACCACATCCAGACGGAGGTACGGCACTACCGCGGCAAGGTCTTCGCCTGGGACGTCGTCAACGAGGCCTTCAACGAGGACGGCACCTACCGCGAGACGGTCTTCTACAAGACCCTCGGCCCCGGCTACATCGCCGACGCCCTGCGCTGGGCCCGCCAGGCCGACCCGAAGGTCAAGCTCTACCTCAACGACTACAACATCGAGGCGGTCGGCCCGAAGAGCGACGCCTACTACAACCTGACCAAGGAGCTGAAGGCGCAGGGCGTCCCACTCGACGGCATCGGTCTGCAGGCCCACCTGGCCCTCCAGTACGGCTATCCGACGACCCTGGAGGACAACCTCCACCGCTTCTCCGAGCTCGGCCTCGACACCGCGCTCACCGAGGTCGACATCCGGATGATCCTGCCCGCGACCGAGGACAAGCTGGCCCAACAGGCCGAGTGGTACGGCGACTTGACCGAGGCGTGCCTCGCGGTGCGCAGGTGCGTCGGGATCACCGTCTGGGACTACACGGACAAGTACTCGTGGATCCCGGCGTTCTTCGAGGGCCAGGGCGCCGCGCTGCCGTGGGACGAGCAACTGCAGCCGAAGCCCGCGTACTTCGCGATCGCGGAGGCGCTGAAGTAGCTCACGGACGTGACGGTGGTGCGGTGCTCGACCGCACCACCAGTTCCGTGCCCAGCTCCACCCGCGGGGAGTCCGGCTGCTCGTCGCGCGCCAGCCGCAGGATTGTACGGACCGCCAACTTGCCCATGTCGGCCAGCGGTTGGCGGACCGTCGTCAGCGGCGGAGCCGACCAGCGGACTTCCGGAAGGTCGTCGAAACCGACCACGCTCATGTCCTCCGGCACCCGCAGGCCACGCCGGCGCAGCGCCTCGATCGCGCCGAGCGCCATCTGGTCGCTGGCCGCGAACAGGGCGGTCGGCGGGGTGGGCAGGTCAAGGAGGGCGTTGCAGCCGGTGAAGCCGGACTCGGGGAGGAAGTCGCCGGGCGCGACGAGGGACTCGTCCAGCGTGATGCCGGCGCCCTCCAGGGCCGCGCGGTAGCCGTCGAGGCGGGCCCGGGAGCAGAGCAGCCGGGGCGGGCCCGCGATCAGGCCGATCCTGCGGTGGCCCAGCGACAGCAGATGCTCGGTGGCCGCCATGCCGCCCGCCCAGTTGGCGGCGCCGATGGTGGGGGCGTCGAGTGCGGGGGAGCCCGCCGGGTCGACGACGACCAGCGGCACACCCAGGACGCGCAACTCCTCGTGCAGGACCGGCTCCAGGTCCGAGGTGACGAGGATGACTCCGTCGGAGGCCCGCGCCCGCAGGTTCTGCATCCACTCGCGAGCGTCACCGGAGCGGCCGTGTATCGCCGAGACGACCGTGCCGACGCCGGCCGCGTGGGCGACTTCCTCGACGCCCCGGATGATCTCGACGGCCCAGGGGCTGTCGAGGTCGTTGAAGACCAGGTCGAGCAGGGCGGCGCGGGTGCCGGAGGCGGGGGAGCGCTTGCGGTAGCCGTGCCGGCGCAGCAGGTCCTCGACGCGGGCCCGGGTCCGAGGCGACACATCGGAGCGGCCGTTGACGACCCGGGACACGGTCGGCACCGAGACCCCGGCCTGCCGGGCGATCTCCGTGATCGTGACCTTGTTCCGGGCCTCGGGCGCCGCTTCCGCGTCGGCCTCGCGTGCGGTCAATTCGCCCACCTCCGTTGACGGTTCCCCTTGTGCTCGAAACTTCCAGGAGTCTTCCGGAAAGCGCGTGGCCGTGGGAAGCCCTGGCCGGAACGGGAATCCTTCATGACCGCATCACATGCAGGGGACTACGGGGAGTGATCACCCCCGGACACACGTCGGGGCCGGTTCGCAGAGGATGTCTGCGGTCCGGCCCCCAGAAGGACTGGCTCTCAGGCGGCCGTCATGATCTGGCCGGCGCCCATCGGGCGGTGCGGCGCGATGATCTGGCCGTCCGGCAGGAGCTCACCGGTGTCCTCGAAAAGCAGGACGCCGTTGCACAGCAGGCTCCATCCCTGCTCCGGGTGGTGCGCCGCGAGGCGCGCGGAGTCCCGGTCGGTGGAGTCGGCTGTCGGACACGGCGGCTGGTGCTGGCACATTGGTGGGATCTTTCGCTCTGTCGTGAGATGTGAGATGGATGGTGTGTCTGTCCCGCGGCTTGAAGCTTCGTTCATGGCCGCCCCCCGTTGTGATAAGTCGTTCCGAACCCAGTGTTGCCCTACGGACGTCAATCCGCAGGGATTTAGCAGCACCGCTTCTCACAGGTTGATGACGCATCACCCGCCCGGACGGTTCATCCCAACTGCACTGTCACTTCGGGTGGTTCCCCGTGGTCGGATGGGGCTAGTCCGGACGGGTCGAAGGCTTTTTCTGGCTCTTCCGAGCGATTTATCGCTCGTACGAGCGTAATGGCGCCGGAAACAGCGGCGTACCCCGCTACCGGGAATTCGGCGGCGGGGTACGAAGGCGCCTGGAAGGGGTCCGAGTGGGCCGACGGTCAGGCGGGGGAGCCGAGCAGTCGCGCCGGAGTCACCCGATGGGTCAGCACCGGAAGCAGTTCCGCGACCCGGTGCGGGCGGTGCGCCGCGATGCCGGGCGGGGCCGGCGCCAGCGGGACGAGCAGATCGGTGGCGGCCGGATGGCCGGTGGCGCCGTCCGCCGCGCAGTCGCCGTGCAGCCAGAGCGTGAGCATGTAGAGCTCGGGTACCGACAGCAGACGCGGCTGGTAGGACTGTTTCATCGTCTCGGCCTGACGCAGGGCGCGCTCGGTGGCGGCGATGTAGGGCCCCTCGAAGAAGTGCGAGAACGCCCAGCCGTCCGGCGTCAGCATGGTCTCGGCCGCGGCCACCGAGCGTTCGCCGCAGCGGATGAGGAATCGCCACCCGGCCAGCCGGGTGGCGGACGCGCCGTCGGGCGTGATCCGGTCCAGTACATGGACGGGCAGCGGGAGTTCGGGGGTGGCGGGCCCCTGCGCGGCGCGCAGCGAAGGGGTTCGGGCCTCGCGGACCGCGGTGGGGGAACCGAGTGCCGTGAGGACGGAGCGAAGGGCGGGCGCGGGAGCCGGGGGGACATGCAGCGGCATGGTGGGTCGCCTCTCAATTCAATCGACAGGCACGGTGGCGCGAGAGCGTGGGCGGACGGCGCTGTCTGCTCGCGGGGTCAGAGTGGCCGGGGGGCCTGGGTCGGTGAACGGGTGGTACGGGTGCGGCCTGCCGTACGTCACCTCGACGGCAGGATGCTTCGACCGTGGGCGCCAACCTTCTGCCTTGTTCGCGGAGCTTATACGACACGTGTTCAGACAGTGTTTCGTCTAGCCGTTTCCCTGATGAACAGCAAGGGCTCATTCGGACGGCGAAAAGCGGGAATCATCCCGGTTCCAGGCAGGGGCTGCGGTGATGACCTCGGGATTTGCCCGGGCGGCGGTCGGCCAATTCTCGTCGGCGTTTTTCACGAGTTCCCGATGTGCCCGAATCTGCACGATGCCCCATGCCTGGTGAATGTGCCCCCGGTCACGTCCAACAGAGTAGCGGGCGCGAGGTCGATCCGGGACGTTATCGATCGCGTCGGCTGGGCATCATCCCACGTGACCCGGGACCAGCGGCCGTTCTTCGGGGCCGCCCATTCGAGGAGGGACGCTTCGATGGGGGAGAAGGTCGTGGCAGGGCCGTTCGACCTGTCCGATCGTCAGCGCTACCGCGACAAGCTGCGGCGGTGCCTGACGGGACTGGAGCGGCTGCTGGCGGAGAAGCGGTTCGACCGCCCCAGGAATCTCATGGGCGTGGAGATCGAATTGAATCTCACCGGCGCCGACGGCATGCCGAAAATGCTGAATGCGCAAGTACTCGAACGCATCGCAAGCCGAGATTTCCAAACAGAACTCGCCAGGTTCAATCTGGAAGTCAACATAGCCCCACACCGACTGGGCGGCCGGGTATTCGACCGGCTCGCCGAGGAACTCCGCACCTCCTTGGCATATGCCCATCGGAAAGCGGGCGAGCTCGACGCGGGAATCACGATGATCGGCATTCTGCCGACCCTGGACCGGGACGACCTGGTCTCCTCGAACCTTTCCGACGTGGACCGCTACGCCCTGCTCAACGAGCAGATCGTGGCCGCCCGGGGCGAGGACTTCACCCTCGACATCGACGGCGTCGAACGCCTCGTCTGCACCGCGAAGTCCATCACCCCGGAAGCCGCCTGCACCTCCGTGCAACTGCACCTCCAGGTCACCCCGGCCCGCTTCGCCGACGTGTGGAACGCCGCGCAGGCGGTCGCCGCCGCTCAGGTCGCCGTGGGCGCCAACTCGCCCTTCCTGTTCGGCCGTGAACTGTGGAGCGAGTCGCGGCCCCCGCTGTTCCAGCAGTCCACCGACACTCGCCCGCCCGAACTCCAGGCCCAGGGGGTCCGCCCGCGCACCTGGTTCGGGGAACGCTGGATCTCCTCTGCGTACGACCTCTTCGAGGAGAACCTGCGCTACTACCCGGCACTCCTGCCCATCTGCGACGACGAGGACCCCCTGGACGTCCTCGACGCGGGCGGTGTGCCCAAGCTCGCCGAACTCGTCCTGCACAACGGCACCGTGTACCGCTGGAACCGCCCCGTCTACGGCATCGCAGACGGCTTCCCGCACCTGCGCGTCGAGAACCGCGTCCTGCCGGCGGGCCCCACCGTCACGGACGTCATCGCCAACGCGGCCTTCTACTACGGCGTCGTCCGCGCCCTCGCCGAGGAGTCGCGGCCGGTGTGGACCCGGCTGCCCTTCGAGGCGGCGTCCGCCAACTTCGACGCCGCGTGCCGCCACGGCGTCGACGCCCGCCTGACCTGGCCCCGGCACGGCCGCTACGGCGGCACGACCGAGGTCGACGCCGTCACCCTCGTACGCGATGAACTGCTGCCGCTCGCCGAGGCCGGGCTGGATGCGTGGGGTGTCGAACCCGCCGACCGGGATCTTTACCTCGGGGTGATCGAGGAGCGGTGCCGGCGTCGGGCCAACGGGGCGACCTGGCAGGCCGCCACGTTCCACCGGGCCCTGGAGAAGGGCCTGGACCGGCCCGCCGCCCTGTCCGCCACCACGCGGCGCTACTGCGAGTTGATGCACCAAGGGGAGCCCGTACACACCTGGCCGGTCGGGTTACGGGAACCGGTGCCGCTGGGGTGACTCTCAGCCCTGGCTGCTCCTCGCGCCCGCCGCCACGATGGCCTTGAGGATCACCGAGTGGATCTGCGCGGGGTCACTGACCTCGTGGCCCGAGCCGCCGGTCGCCTTGGCGATCTGCTCGGCCTCCTCCCGGTCGGCGTCCGGACCCACGGCGATCATGATGAGGGGGACCGGACGCTCGGGGTCGACGAGCTTCTGCAACTCGGTGATGAGAGCGCCGCGCGAGATGCTGCCCGGGTCCTGGTTCACGCCGTCGGTCAGGATGACGAGCGCGTTGAACTTCCCCTTGGCGTAGGAGGACGCGGCCGCCTTGTAGGCGGCGAGCGTGGTGTCGTACAGCCCGGTGGAGCCGCCCGGAACCGGCTCCAGGCCGCTGAACGCCGCCGACAGCGCGTCCCGTTGCGTGCCGTCGCCGCTGCGGTCGCCGAGCCGCTCGGTCTCCACCAGGATCTGGTAGTCCTTGTCGCCGTCCAGCTTCGTGGAGAACTTCCACAGGCCGATCTCGTCCTCGGGCGTGAAGGTGGCGAGCGCCTGGAGCAGCGAGGCCTTGGTGACGTCCATCCGCGTCTGGCCCGTGCCCGGCACCGGTTCCGACATGGACGCGGAGGCGTCGACGACCGTGGTGATCCGGGCGCTCTGCACGGTGATCGTCCAGGTGCCGAGGGCCTCCTGGACCGCGGTCTCCTCGGGGGGCCGGGCCGCGGTGGCCGCGTACGGCTGCGGACTGCTGCCGCCGGCCTGTTCGACCAGCGTCTGCGCGACCTCGTCCGCGTCGGTGCGGAAACCGTGCTTCTCCAGGATCCGGCGCTGCTCCGGCTGCCGCAGATACGTCATGAACCGCAGGGCGGCCCGGCTCTGGTCGGTCGTCAGCTCCGACGGGTCGACCAGCGTGTACGGGTAGTCGAGGCGGGGCGAACCGTCCGTGGGGTAGAAGAGGTCCACGCTGGTGCCGTCGCCGGCCGAGGCGTTGTGCGCGAACGCCGCCTGCTCGGTGAGGATCAGCGCCTGGTTGCGCTTCGGGTTGCCCTGCTCGGTGCCCGAGGAGTCGCGGGGCAGCGTGTCGAGCACCTGGGTGTCGCTGTCCGACGTGCGCTGCGAGAGGGTCTTCATCATCGCCGCGGCCTGGACGGCGCCGCCCTTGACCCCGGCGGCGGCCGTGCCGAGCTGGGTGAGCGCGAGCAGCCCGGTCGCACTGCGCGCCGGGTCGGCCGCGCCGAGCTTGAGTGACTCGTCCTGCATGGTGGCGCCGGCTAGTTCCATCCAGGTGTACGTCTTCTTCGGCCACCCCAGCGACTTCGCGGCCGCCGACACCATCGCGACCCCGATCGGGGTCGCGGCGACGTTGCCCGAAGGGGTGACCTGGGTCGCCTTGCTGTCCGCGGTGATCCGCTGCACCCATATGTCCGAGTCGGGCACCCACACCTGCACGTCGGACTGCTTGCCCGCGCCGAGCGCGTCGGCGACCTTGTACGACTCCCGCGCGGTCACGGTGATGTCGACGCAGCGCCCGTCGGAGGTGATCTCCGCCTCGCGCGCCCGGGTCGCGGCGGACTTCAGGGCCGGAGCCATGTCCGGGGAGGCGGCGAGCTTCAGCCGCACCGGGTTGTCCCGGCAGGAGGCGCCGAAGGAGAGCAGCCCGCTCTGGACGGCGACCGCCGTGCCGGCCGCGACGGTGAGAACGAGCAGCGTCGCGATGGCCACCGTTCGGCGGCGCGCGCGTGGACGGGGGTCGCTGGCGCCAGCCCCGTACTGTTCGGGCAAGCTGTGACGTCCCATGACGGTGGTGTCCCTCCCTGATGAGCCTCGTGCCGGAATGGGCCGTATGGCAGGCAAAGGGGGAGGTACGCCCCGTACGGTGCCCGTCCCCCCAACGGCCTTTCGCACGATCTTCGTAACTTCTTTCGAGACACTAGCGGGGCGAAGATGGGCGTGGGGCGGGATTACTCAACTGGAGGCAGGAGTGCAGGTGGAGGCTGGCGCGGTGGCTGATTCTTTTCCGCAGGAGCGGCCCTCGCGGCGGATTCTCCGTGACGAGACGCTGCTCGTTCTGGGGCTTTCGCTCGGTGCGAGCGGTGTGTCTGCCCTGATCAGTTTTGTCGGATCGGTCACCAAACCGGGCGGCCTCAAGGATCAGGCCGCGACCCTCAACGCCTCGGCCGCACCGGGCCGTCCGTGGCTGGATCTCGCCTGGCAGCTCTTCGGGATCGCCTCGTCCCTGGTGCCCGTCCTGCTCGTCGCGCACTTCCTGTTGCGTGAGCGCGAGAGCCTGCGCACCCTCGGCTTCGACCGCACCCGCCCCTGGCCCGACCTCGGCCGCGGGGCCGCGATCGCCGCGGTGATCGGCAGCTTCGGAATCGCCTTCTACCTGGCGGCACGCGGTCTGGGCTTCAACCTCACGGTGGTGCCCGAGGCGCTGCCCGAGGTGTGGTGGAAGTACCCGGTGCTGATCATGTCGGCGATGCAGAACGCGATCCTCGAAGAGGTGATCGTCGTCGGCTACTTGCTGCGCAGGCTCGGCCAGTTGGGCTGGACCCCGGGGACGGCGTTGGTGGCCAGTTCCGTACTGCGCGGCTCGTACCACCTCTACCAGGGCATCGGCGGCTTCATCGGCAACATGGTGATGGGCGTCGTCTTCGTCTACCTGTACCGCCGCTGGGGCCGGGTGGGTCCCCTGGTGGTGGCGCATTCCCTGCTCGACATCGGGGCCTTCGTGGGCTACGCGCTGCTCGCCGGGAAGGTGGACTGGCTGCCGACCGCGTGACCGGTTCTGGAGGGCGTACGAGGCTGTCGTACGCCCTCTTTGTCGTGTCAGGCGTTCAGCTCGCCGTCGATCACGGTGACCGCGCGCCCGGTGAGGAGTACGCGGTCGCCGCGCAGCTCGGTGGCGACGCGGCCGGAGCGGGGTGAGGCCTGGAGGCCGGTGAGGGCGGCGCGGCCGAGGCGCTCGGACCAGAAGGGGGCCAGGGCGGTGTGGGCGCTGCCGGTGACGGGGTCCTCGTCGATTCCGACGTTCGGGAAGAAGCAGCGGGAGACGAAGTCGTAGCCGCGGTCCGGGTCCTCGGCGCGGGCGGTGGCGATGACGCCTCTCGTGGAGTGGGCGGCCAGGGCCTTGTGGTCCGGCGCGAGAGCGTGGACGGTCTTCTCGTCGGCGAGCTCCAGCAGCAGGTCGCCGACGTTCGGACCGGTGTCGAGGACCGACACGGGCTCGGCGCCCAGGTCGTCGACGAGGCCCTCCGGTAGGTCGACCGGCGTGAGCGGGGCCGTGGGGAAGTCCAGGGTGATCGAGCCGTCCTCGCGCGGCGTCGCGACGAGAACGCCGCTGCGGGTCGCGAACCGTACCGGGCCCCCGTGGACGCCGGTGGTGTGCAGGACGTGGGCCGTGGCGAGCGTCGCGTGGCCGCACATCGCGACCTCGGCGGCCGGGGTGAACCAGCGCAGCGCCCAGTCGGCGTCACCGCCCGCGGGCAGCCGGTGGGCGAACGCCGTCTCTGCGTGATTGACCTCCATCGCCACCTTCTGGAGCCAGTCGTCCCCCGGGAAGGAGTCGAGCAGCAGTACACCGGCCGGGTTGCCGGCGAAGGGGCGGTCGGTGAAGGCGTCGACGATTCGAATACGCATGGCGCCGACGCTAGGGGCCTGAAGGGGAGCCGGGCCAAGGCCAATTCGCGGCTGCTGGACCGATTCCGGGCGGTGACATCCACGGGGATGGCCGCGAGGTGCTGAGGCGCGGTTGCGTTCTCCTGCTGCCTGGAATCCCAGCTCGGAGGGGCTTGCCATTCGATCGGTTCCGATATATCGTTGACGCATCGCGACAGATCAACGATGGAATGGAGTGATTGCGATGCGTACCCACGGATACGAGCGTGGACATGGAGAAGGCGGCCACCGGCGCGGTCGGGGCGGCTTCGGCGGAGAGCGTGCGGCCTTCGGGCCCTTCGGGCCGGGTGGCCCTGGTTTCGGTCCCGGTGGTCCGGGTGGCCCGGGCTTCGGTCCCGGCCCCTGGGGCGGACGAGGCCGCGGCGGACCAAGGGGAAGGGCGCGGCGAGGTGACGTACGTGCGTCGATCCTGGCCCTCCTCAAGGACCGGCCGATGCACGGCTACGAGATGATCCAGGAGATCGCCGAGCGCAGCGGCGGGGCGTGGAAGCCCAGCCCCGGCTCGGTCTACCCCACCCTTCAGTTGCTGGAGGACGAGGGCCTGATCGTCAGCGCGAGCGAGGGCGGCAAGAAGCTGTTCTCCCTCACCGAGGCCGGCCGCACCGCGGCCGACGAGGGCCCTGACGCGCCTTGGGAAGAGGCCGGGCGCGGGGTCGACTGGGAGGCTCTCAGTGAGATCCGGCAGGCCGGCTTCGGTCTGATGGAGGCCTTCGGCCAGGTCTGGAAGACCGGCAGCAAGGAGCAGCGCGAGAAGGCGCTGAGCGTCATCAACGAGGCCCGCAAGAAGCTGTACCTGATCCTCGCCAACGAGGACTGACGAACGGCGACGGCGCCCCGCGGAGTGATCCGGGGGGCGCCGTCATGCGTGGTGGGGCGTTCAGGTCACCAGCCCGTTCAGCTTCCGTAGCGACTCGTTCAGTGCCGCCGTGCCCGAGTCCTTGAGCTTGCCCGCCATGAGCGAGACCGCGGCGCCCGTGAACTCGCCGTCGATACGGACCGTCGTCGCGTCCCCGTCGGGCGTCAGGGTGTAGCGCGTGGCGACCGACACCGCCATCGGGCCCTTGCCGCGGATCGCCAGTACCCGGGCCGGCTCCAACTCCTCGACGGTCCACTCGACCTCCGCCGGGAAGCCCATCAGCTTCATGTTCTCCTGGAAGGTCGCGCCCACTTCGAGGGTCTCGGGGCCGCCCTTGGGGAAGTCGGTGTGGGTCGCGTTCCACTCGCCGTACGCGGACCAGTCCGTGAGCTGGGTCCACACCTTCTCCGCGGGTGCCTCGATACGTGCCTCCGCGCTCACTTCGGCCATGCGACCACCTCTTCGTGTCGGGCTACGGTGTCGCGGAACGTAGCCGCAGGGCCCTGAACATTCAATACTGATGAACCGTCAGGAATTGTGTGCGTTCCGGAGGGTGGGGTCAGATGAGGCGTCACCTCGGCGTCCTCAGCCAGAACAGGTCGGCGAGCAGCGTGTCCTCCGGGGCGTACACCCGGTACACGTAACGGCGTGGTTGCGCCGGGGGCGCGAAACAAGGCGGCGCACGCCCCCGCAGGTGAAAGGGCGTGATGTCATCCCCAAGGAGGAGATTCCGGCCGTTCGGGTCCACTCTGTGTGGGACGCGAAGATGCTTCCCTCCGGGGATGACCGGATGCCGAGGGGCTGATGGGGTAGGGGATGTGCAACCCCGTATCCCAAGGCAGTCGGCCGGCGAGCAGGGCAGCCACCGTGTGGACAACGATGCCAGGCTCAGTGCGGAGCTGGCAGCGGTGGTCGCCGGTGCCCGCAGGAGGGCGCTGCGGGACGGGGACCGGCAGATCGACACGGCCCATCTGCTGCACTCGCTGCTGGAGTCCGACCCCGAGATCCGTGACTTGTTCGACGGAGCTCCGCAGGTCGCCCGGCTGCTTGGCTATCTGGTGCAGCGCAGCATCGGCTACGGGCTGCGCTGGCAGGGCACCGTCGAGGACTCCGGTGCCGTACCCGTCGTGACGGGGGTCGAGGGCTGGTCGCCGCTGGCCACGGGTGCGCTGGAGTACGCCTGCGCGCGGTCCGAAGGGCGGGGTGACGAAGCGGCCCGCTGTGTCGACCTGCTGGCGGCCATCGTCGTGGACCCGCAGGCGCGCGCCGTCGAGGTGCTCGCCCGCGCCGGGATCGACGCGTGCGAACTGCTCGCCCGCATCGAGATCGGACAGCCCGCGGGGTAGGACACACCGGCGGGGACGGACGGTCCAGCCGGCGAGACAGGTGCCATCGGGGATGACGCTCATGTCATCGCCTGGCATCATGTGCCGGTGCGTATGTCAGAGAGCAGTCAGGGAAGCCGTGGCAAGGGTGTCGGGCTCGGTCTCGCGTTCGGCTCGGCCGTTGCCTTCGGCGGATCCGGTGTCGCGGCCAAGCCGCTGATAGAGGCGGGACTCGATCCGCTCCACGTGGTGTGGCTGCGCGTCGCCGGCGCCGCCCTCGTGATGCTGCCGCTCGCCGTACGGCACCGCGCGCTGGTACGCCACCGCCCCGCGCTGCTCGTCGGATTCGGCCTGCTCGGCGTGGCCGGCGTCCAGGCCTTCTACTTCGCCTCGATCTCCAGGATCCCGGTCGGGGTCGCCCTGCTCGTCGAGTACTTCGCGCCCGCGCTGGTCCTGGGCTGGGTGCGCTTCGTGCAGCGCAGGCCGGTGACGCGGGCCGCGGCCCTCGGCGTCGTCCTCGCGGTCGGCGGGCTGGCCTGTGTCGTCGAGGTCTGGTCCGGCCTGAGCTTCGACGCCGTCGGGCTCCTGCTCGCGCTCGGCGCCGCCTGCTGCCAGGTCGGCTACTTCGTCCTGTCCGACCAGGGCAGCGAGGCGGGCGACGAGGCACCGGATCCGCTCGGCGTCATCGCGTACGGCCTCCTCGTCGGCGCCGTCGTCCTCACCGTCGTCGCCCGCCCCTGGAGCATGGACTGGTCGGTGCTCGCGGGCACCGCGCACATGGACGGCACTCCGGTCGCGGCCGCCCTGCTGCTGGCCTGGATCGTGCTCGTCGCCACGGTCGTCGCGTACGTCACCGGCGTGCTCTCGGTGCGCCGGCTCTCCCCGCAGGTCGCGGGCGTAGTGGCGTGCCTGGAGGCGGTCATCGCGACCGTGCTGGCCTGGGTGCTGCTCGGCGAGCACCTCTCCGCGCCGCAGATCGTCGGCGGGGCGATCGTCCTCGTGGGCGCGTTCATCGCCCAGTCGTCGGCGCCCGCGAAGGCGTCGCAGACTCCGGTCGCGAGCGGCGACGGCGACAACGGCGGGGGCACGGAAAGGCAGTTGCCGTCCCACAGCACGGCCGCCTAGGTTCGTGACCATGCATTCGAGCGCACGCATCTTCTCCCCGCCGACAGTCTGAGGCGGGCCCCTGCAAAATCACGCCCGGCAAGGGCCTGTCTGCCAATTCCCGTCTGCCGCGCGACGCCATGCACGTACTCTCGCCGCACCGGGCACAGACCCACGTACAACCAGTACGAGGGCCTGCGCCCGGCACACCGAGAGCACGCACCTGACGCCGCCCGGCCCGCCCTCCGGGCGGACGACGGGAATTGGCAGACAGGCCCTGGTCGCCGGGCGGAACAGCGCTGCCCGCAGACGAGTCCATGGACCCCGTGACCGATCCGGGGTCCTGTCCCGAACCTCCGCGCGGCCGCTGCCTTCTCCTCAGCCGCCGCGCGACTGCGGAGAGAACTCGTGTCGAATGCTGCTTCAGGCCTGCCCACCGGGCGAGGCCTCCTCTACCTGATCGTCGCCGGTACCGCCTGGGGTACCGGCGACGCGGCCGGCTCCCTGGTCTTCCGGGCCGGTGACATGGGGCCCATCGCCCTTTCCTTCTGGCGTTGCGCGGGCGGCTTCGTGCTGCTCCTCGCCGTCCACCTCCTGCGCCCGCGCGTGCCGGCCGGCACCGCGTCCGAACCCCTTGGCCGCAGGGCGCTACGAGTCGTCGTCAACGGCGTCGGGCTCGCGCTGTTCCAGGCGGCGTACTTCGCGGCCGTCACGTCCACCGGACTCGCCGTCGCCACGGTCGTCACCCTCGGCGCCGGTCCCGTACTCATCGCGCTCGGCGCACGGCTGACCATGGGCGAGCGGCTCGGCCGCGGCGGCGTCACCGCGGTGGCCGGGGCGCTCGCCGGACTGGCCGTGCTGGTGCTGGGCGGCGGCGAGGCGACCGTACGTCCCTCCGGTGTACTGCTGGCGCTCGCGTCGGCGGCCGGCATTTCCGCGATGACGCTGGTCACCCGGTGGTTCGGGAAGAACGGCGGGGCCGACGCGTCCGGTACGACCGTGTGGACGTTCGCGGTCACAAGCCTGTGCCTGCTGCCCTTCGCCCTGGCCGAGGGCCTGCTGCCGCACACCGCCGAACCCGTCCGGGTGGTCTTGCTGCTGGCCTACCTCGCGGCGATCCCCACGGCACTCGCATACGCCCTCTACTTCGCGGGCGCGGCCGTGGTCCGGTCGGCCACGGTGTCCGTGATCATGCTCCTTGAGCCGGTGGGCGCGGCGATCCTGGCCGTCTCCCTGCTCGGTGAGCGGCTCACCGCTGCGACCTGCGTCGGTACGGCCCTGATGCTCGGCTCGGTCGCGGGCCTCGCGGGGGCTGAGGCGCGCGGTGCGCGGGCAGGGGAGGGGGAAGGGAAGGAGGAACCGGTCCTCGTGTGACGAGGGGGCGGGTCCTTCTTCGTCCTCGCTTCACGAAGGGCCCGCCCCTCATGGCCTCGCCGCGCTCGGCGTCGTAGGCGAAGTGCAGGGGCTGTAGGAACGGGGGCTCGCCGGGCGGGCCGTTGAC
Source organism: Streptomyces sp. JLBG701 (assembly GCF_058544905.1). Classification (NCBI taxonomy): domain Bacteria; kingdom Bacillati; phylum Actinomycetota; class Actinomycetes; order Kitasatosporales; family Streptomycetaceae; genus Streptomyces; species Streptomyces sp. JLBG701. The sequence goes on along the minus strand of NZ_CM178588.1, from coordinate 1,831,401 downwards.
GGCGAGCTGCCCGAAGTCGTGAGAGGCCAGCCTTCTCTGCACCAAGTCAGAGGTCCGCGGACCAGCGGGCCCGGGTTCGGGGTCATGGTGCTTGGTGCTGCGGCGCCAACACCATCGTTGCAACGGCACGTCGATCGAGTCGGACGAGTACTGAGTAACCCGTCACGGCGGATGTGGTGGGTGTGTGAGGCCCTCGGGAGCGGCGGAACGGAAATAGCCCGTGCGCCCTTTGCTCAGGGTTGCCCCGCATTCATGCCGCTCCCTCCTGGCCTGTGAAGCTCACGTCGTCGGTCGCGGCGACATGTTCGGCAGGTGCGGTGAGGTGCCTGGCGGCATCCAGGGTTTCCCGGATGCGCTGGGCGAGGGTGTGCTGGTCGGGGTCGTTGACCCAGCGTTCGTAGGCGACCTTGAACGCGGCGATCCCGATTTCGGCCGCGAGTGCCGCGGTGGTGGTCTCCAGGCCGCGTTCGCGCAGCGCGTGGGTGAGCGTGGCGGCGAGTGCGGCGAGTTTGGCCAGTTCGCGTTCCTGGAGTTCGGAGTTGGCGGCGATGACGGCGTGGCGCTGTCGTGCCAGGTCCTCGCGTTCTTCGAAGACGGGAGTGGCTTCGGTCAGGGCGTGGGTGATCACCTCGAGCGGCGGGAGCGAGGCGGGGGCGGTGGCCGTGGCCTCCGCGAGGATGTCGGGGAGGGGGTTGGCGCTGGGGAAGAGGACTTCCCGTTTGTCGGCGAAGTGCCGGTAGAAGGTCCGTTCGGTGACGCCGGCGCGGGTGGCGATCTCCGCGACGGTGGTGGCGTCGAAGCCCTGGTGGTTGTAGAGCTCCAGCGCCGCCTTCTCCAGGCGGCCTCGTGCGTCGGGTTTCCATCGGCTCATGCCCCGATCCTACACCGCGATGACAGAAGCTGACATCAGAGTGATGACAGAGTCTGACATCGGTGCTACGGTGATGTCACGAACTGACATCAGGGCTCTCCGCCCCCGGCGGGGAACCCGCAGCAGGAAGGGCGCACCATGCGCGTATTCATCACCGGAGCCTCCGGACACCTCGGCTCCGCCGTCGTCCCCGAACTCCTCGCAGCCGGACACCAGGTCGGCGGCCTGGCCCGCTCGGACAAGTCCGCCGCCGCGTTGACGGCCGCCGGCGCCCAGGTACACCGAGGCGACCTCGACGACCTCGAGGGCCTGGCCGCGGCCGCCGCCGCGGCCGACGGCGTCATCCACCTGGCCTTCAAGCACGACGCCATGTTCGCCGGCGACTTCGACGGCGCCGTCGCAGCCGATCTGCGCGCCATCGACGCACTCGGAAACGCGCTCGCCGGCACCGGCAAGCCCCTGGTGACCACCTCGGGAACCGCACTGTTCGCCTTCGCAGGACTGCAGGACACCCTCACCGAGACCGACGCCCTCCAGGCGGGGCCGCGCATCGACGCCGAGAACGCGGTGATCGCACTCGCACAACGCGGCATCCGCTCGTCCGTCGTCCGGCTCACCCCGACCGTGCACAGCACGCTCGACCACAACGGCTTCATCCCGACCTTCATCTCCATCGCCCGCTCCAAGGGCGTCGCCGCCTACGTCGGCGACGGGACCAACCGCTGGCCCGCCGTGCACACCCTCGACGCGGCACGCCTGTACCGGCTGGCGCTGGAATCCGCACCGGCCGGATCACGGCTGCACGCCGTCGACGACCAGGGCATCACCTTCCGCCAGATCACCGAGGCCATCGGCCGCGGGCTGAACCTGCCCGTGGTCAGCATCCCGCCGACCCAGGCCGAAGCCCACTTCGGCTTCCTCAGCGCCCACGCCCAGGCCGACAACCCGTCCTCGAGCACGCTGACCCAGGACCTCCTCGGCTGGAAACCCGTCCAGCCCAGCCTCATCGACGACCTCGGCCAGGGCCACTACTTCGACACCCCGGACACCACCACACCCTGAACCCGCCCCATCTCCATCCCGCCCGTTCCCCGCGCCGCAACCAGGCGGCGCGGCCGAACCGGTCCTCACGACCATCACACCCAGGCGACCGGCTGCTGTGCACGCCGCCGTGCCACATCGCAGCGCAAGGAGACGAACGACATGAACATCAAAGACGCACGTGAGCGGATCGATCCCGAACTGGCCGAGGCCCTGAAGGCGGTGCCGATGACGCCGGCGGGGGTGTTCGATCTCAGCGACCTGGAGGGCACGCGAGCCGGTGTCCGCGCTTTCGCCGAGGCGATCGCGGCTCAGGTACCGGATGAGCCGTCCGTGTCGGTCGAACAGGTCGAGGTGCCCCGCCCGGACGGATCCACCCTCTCCATCCGGCTGCTGCGGCCCACCGCGGAAGCCGGGCCCCTTCCGGTACTGCTCTGGTTCCACGGCGGCGGGCAGGTCCTCGGGTACGCGGCCCAAGACGATCCCAACCTCAAGCGCCTGTGCCTGGAGGTCGGCTGCATAGCCGCCTCAGTCGACTACCGGCTCGCGCCGGAGGCTCCCGCCCCGGCCGCCGCCGAGGACGGACTGCTCGCCTACCGCTGGCTTCGTAGCGAGGCAGCCGCGCTCGGCATCGACGACAACCGCATCGCCCTGGCCGGACAAAGCGGCGGCGGGGGCATCGCCGCCGCCACCGCGCTCATGATCCGCGACCAGGGCGAGCCGGCGCCGCTCTTCCAGGCGCTGAGCTACCCGATGCTCGACGACCGCAACACCACCGCTTCGAGCCACGAGATCACCGACATCGGCATCTGGGACCGCGCGACCAACCTCCTGGCCTGGACCTCGATCCTCGGAGACCGCGCAGGCACCGACGACGTGCCGCCGTACTGCGCACCCGCCCGCGCGACGGAACTCACCGGGCTGCCGCCGACCTTCATGGCAGTCGCCGAACTCGACGTCTTCCGCGACGAGGACCTGAGCTATGCGACGCGGCTCCAGGCCAGCGGCGTCCCCGTCGAACTGCACCTGTACCCCGGCGCCTATCACGCCTGGGAACTCTTCGCTCCCGAAGCCGCGTTGAGCGCCGCGTACTTCCACGCCTGGTTCGGATACCTGCGTCGCCAGTTCAGCGCCCATCAGCCCTGAGCGTTCGCGGCCCGGTCGCGGTTGGAGTCGTCGTGGGCCGCGTCCCAGGGGTGGATCAGCATCACAGGGCCGTCAGGTAGTCGGGGACCGCGATGCCCGGGGCCAGGTCGGCGTTGTCGACGGGGGTGTCGTAGCCCTTGCGCAGCGGGACCACGCCGGCCCAGTGGGGGAGGGCGAGGTCCTCGGGCTCGTCGTTCGCGCCGCCCGTGCGGACCTTCGCCGAGAGCTCGTCGAGGTCGAGGCGGATCACCGAAGTGGCCGCGAGTTCCTTCTTGTCGGCGGGCCGGGAGTCGAGCGAGCGGCCCGCCACGACCTGGTCGACCAGCGCGTCCAGGGCCGTTCGCTTCTCCTCGGGGTCCGTCACCTGGTGGGCGATGCCGTGCACGACCACGGACCGGTAGTTGATGGAGTGGTGGAAGGCCGAGCGGGCCAGGATCAGCGCGTCGACGTGCGTCACCGTCAGGCACACCGGGAGACCGGGGTCCGCCTGGCCCGTCATCCGCAGCGGGCGCGAGCCCGTCGAGCCGTGCACATAGAGGACCTCGCCGACCCGGCCGTAGAGCGTGGGCAGCACGACCGGGGCGCCGTCACGCACAAAGCCGAGATGGCAGACGTACCCCTCGTCGAGTATCGAGTGCACCAGCTCCTTGTCGTACGAGGCCTTCTGCGCGGCGCGCGTGGGGACGGTGCGGTCGGTCGGGGTGTAGGCGGCGGGTGGCGTCGTCGTCTGCTGGGTCCCCTGCATTGCGCTCTCCATTGCACTAGTGCATACTTGGCTTTGTGCTAGAAGAATATCGGATCGAAGGGCGACGCGCAGCAGACATTTCCGCGAGCGTCGAGCGTGCGGTGGGTGCCGGTGCGCTGGAGCCCGGGCAACTGTTGCCGCCGATGCGGGAGTTGGCCGTCGAGCTGGGCGTGAATCCCAACACCGTCGCGGCCGCGTACCGCATCCTGCGCGAGCGGGGGGTCATCGAGACCGCCGGGCGCCGGGGCAGCCGTATCCGGCCGAAGCCCGTCACCACCGGGCGCGAGTTCATCCGCGTCGAGGTGGCGGACGGTGTGCGGGACGTGGCCAAGGGCAACCCCGATCCGGCCCTGCTGCCCTCGCTCGCGGCGGCGTTCGCGGCGGCGGGCGAGGCGGGTGACCGGGACCCCGTGTTCTACGGGGAGGCGCCAGTCGAGCCGGAGTTGGCGCGGATTGCGCGCGCCGACCTGGCGACCGACGGTGTGCCCGAGGGGCCGGTCGTCGTCACCTCCGGATCACTCGACGCCATCGAGCGCGTCCTCGCCGTGCACCTCAAGCCCGGGGACGCGGTCGCCGTCGAGGATCCCGGCTGGGGCAGCCTCCTCGACCTGGTTCCGGCGCTCGGGCTGCGCACGGTCCCGGTGGGCGTCGACGATGAAGGGCCGGTCGTCGGCGATGTGCGGCGGGCCCTGGAGTCCGGTGCCCGCGCCCTGATCGTCACGTGCCGGGCGCAGAACCCGACCGGTGCCGCGGTGAGCGCCGCACGCGCGCGTGACCTGCGTTCCGTGCTCCACGAGCACCCCGAGACCCTGCTCATCGAGGACGACCACGGCCACCGCATCGTCGACCTGCCCCTGCACCCCCTCGCGGGCGCCACGCGCGGCTGGGCCTTCGTGCGGTCGGTCGCCAAGGCGTACGGCCCCGACCTGCGCCTCGCCGTGCTCACCGGGGACGCGGCCACCGTCGACCGGGTCCGCGGGCGGCAGCGGCTGGGGCCCGGCTGGGTCAGCCGGCTGCTGCAACGGGCCGTGGTGCGGCTGTGGGCGGACGGTTCTGTGGACGCACGGAAAGTGGCCGGAACATACGGCGAGCGGCGTGACGCGCTGCTCCGCGCGCTGGCCGAGCGGGGTGTCGAGGCGCACGGCCGCAGCGGCATGAACGTCTGGATTCCCGTGCCCGACGAGACCGGCGCCGTGGCCCAACTCCTGCACGCCGGCTGGGCCGTCGCACCCGGCGCCCGCTTCCGGATGAGCGCCCCGCCCGGCATCCGGATCACCGTCTCACAGCTCACGGTGCGGGAGGCCGAGCAGTTGGCGGACGCAGTTGCCTCCGCACTCGACCCGACGTCGGCCCGGAACTACGTCTAGGCGTTCGCCCGTTCCTTCGCCCTGGCCTGCGTGAGCGCCGCGCCCGCCAGCACGATCACCGCCCCGACCGGCGTCGACCAGGTCAGCGACTCGCCGAGGATCGCGACGCCGGCCGCCGTGGCGATGACCGGGATGAAGTAGGTGACCATCTGGGCCGTGGTCGGCCCGACTTCGGCCACCAGGCCGTACTGGATGAGCATGGCCAGGCCGGTGCCCAGTGTCCCCAGCGCGGCGATCGCCAGCAGGGGGAGGACCGGGAAGCGGGTCGGGAACGTGGTGAACAGCGGGGTGACGACGGCCAGTTGGACCGTCGCCAGCAGCAACTGGGCGCCCGCCATGGACAGATGCGAGTGGCCGGCGCCGGCGAGAGTGCGACGGACGTAGATCCAGCCGATCGGGTAGCACAGCGAGGCCAGCAGGGCCATCGCCGTGCCCTTCGCGTCGACGCCGTGGAAGCCCTGCCAGGCGCCCAACACGGTCAGCACGCCCAGGAAGCCGAGGCCGAGGCCGGCCACCCGCACCCGGGTCGGACGGTCCTCGGAGAGGGCGACCAGGGACAGGGCCATGCCCCACAGCGGCGAGGTCGCGTTGCAGATGCCCGCGAGCGTGGACGGGATCGTCAGCTCGGCGTAGGAGAAGAGCGAGAACGGGAGTGCGTTGAGGAGGAACGCCGCGACCGCCAGATGCCCCCACGTCCGCGCACCGTGCGGGAGACGCTCCCGCTTCACCGCCAGCGCGGCCGCCAGCACCGCCGTGCCGAACACCAGCCGCCCGAGCGTGACTTGGAAGGGCGCGTAGCCGTCGGTGCCGACCTTGATGAGCAGGAAGCTGAAACCCCAGATCAGCGACAGCGCGCCGAAGCGCAGGCGCCAGTCGAGGACGGGGCGGGGGCGGCGGGCGGCCCGGGCGGCCGGCGTGCGGGTGGTGGTGACGGTGCTCATGGACGCAACGATCGCCGAGTTGATCTCGTAGCACAATCGAGAATTCGCGCTCGGTATCTCGTAGTATTGCTTACGTGTTGAATCTGGAGCGCCTGCGCACCCTCGACGCCCTGGCCCGCCACGGGTCGGTCAGCGGCGCGGCCGAGGGGCTGCATGTCACGACTTCGGCCGTCTCCCAGCAGATGTCCAAGCTGGAGCGGGAGGTGGGCCAGCAGCTCCTCGCCAAGAACGGCCGGGGCGTGCGGCTCACCGACGCGGGCCGGCTGCTGGCCGAGCACGCGGCGCGGATCCTGTCGCAGGTCGAGCTCGCCCAGTCCGACCTGGAGGCCCAACGCGGGCAGGTGGTGGGCGAGTTGCGGTTGTCGGCGTTCCCCACGGCCGCGCGCGGACTGTTCCCCACCGCGCTCGCCGCCCTGCGCGGCGAACATCCCGCGTTGCGGGTGCGCTCCTGCGAGTTGGAGCCCGAGGCCGGCATCGCCGGGGTGGTGCGCGGGGACCTCGACCTGGCGGTCGTGCTCGACTGGTACAACAAGCCGATGCCACTGCCCGACGGGCTGGTGAAGGCGTCCATCCTGGACGATCCGGCCGATGTGGCGATGCCGTCAGGGCATCGGCTCGCGGACCGCACCGAGGTGGACCTCGGGGAGTTCGCCGACGACGAGTGGATCACCTGGGGCGAGGGCGAGTTCTGTCACGAGTGGCTGATGTTCACCCTGCGCTCCAAGGGCGTCGAGCCGATCCTCAGCCATCGCGCCGCCGAGACGCACACCCAGCTCGCCCTGGTCGCGGCAGGGCTGGGGGTGTGCGTCGCGCCCCTCCTGGGGCGCCGTCCGATGCCCGTAGGAGTCGTCACCGTCCCGCTCAGGCAGCGGGTCCGCAGGCATGTGTACGTCGTCTGGCGGGCGGACGCCGACCGCCGCCCGTCGATCCGGGCGGCGGTACAGGCCCTGCGAGCGGCGGGCGAGGCGGTGGGGTGACGCACGCCCTACGGTGTTACCAGCTTGCGGAAGTCCCAGGACGCGATCGTCGTCGGCGTCAGCCGCACCCACGCGTGCCGGCCGTCGTGCGGCCACTCCTCAAGGCCGGCGTACTTCTGCGCGAACAGCCGCTCCACATCGACGAGTTCGGGGTTCGACTCGCCCTTGCGCGGCACCTCGCCGACGAACTCGACGGTGCCCGACAGCTCGACGCCCTGCAACTCGTCGTAGCCATGGCCCGCGTCGACCACGATCGCGACCCGGGGATCGCGGCGCAGATCGGCCCAGCGCTTGCTGCGGGTGATCGAGTAGAGCCACAACGAGGTGCCGTCCCACGCGAACCAGAGCGGGCTGACGTGCGGAGCGCCGTCCGCCGAGACGGTGGCGACGCGGCAGGTGCGCTGGGTGCTGAGGAATTCGTCCAGTTCGGCGGGCGCCATCATGATCTTCCGGCCCCGGCGCTGAGTGACGGCCATGCGGTCCCCTTCGACTACGGCGTGAGCTGCGGACAGTCATATCTGACGAAGCATCAGGAGAACCTCGTTCTCCTTCCGTTCGCACGCGATGCTCGCTACTCTCGCCCGCCCGGGCCACCGGCGACAAGGTCGACGACAAGGGAGAGCCATGCCGTCGTATGAACAACTCAGTGAACTCCTCGACCCCGCGACCACCGTGCTGCTCACCGTCGAGTGCCAGCAGGGGGTCGTCGGACCGGACAGCGCGCTGCCCGAACTCGCCAAGGAGGCACGCTCGTCGGGGGCGCTCGCCAATGTCGCTCGGCTGGTCGCCGCGGCGCACGAGAGCGGTGTCCAGGTGATCCACGCGATCGCCGAGCGCCGCCCGGACGGCCGGGGCGCGAACCGCAACGCCCGGCTGTTCCGGGCCGCCGAACGCCTCCCGGTCCAGCAGCTGTCCGGCACCACGGCGGTACGCGTCGCCGCCCCGATCGAGGTCACCGAGGAGGACTTCGTCGTACGACGGCTGCACGGCCTGTCGCCGATCCAGGGCACCGACGTCGACGCTTTGCTGCGCAACCTGGGCTGCCGCACCCTGATCGTCACCGGCGTCTCCGCCAACGTGGCGATCCCCAATGCCGTGTTCGACGCCGTGAACCGCGGCTACCACGCCGTCGTGCCCAGGGACGCCATCGCGGGGGTGCCCTCCGACTACACCCCCGCGATGATCCGCAACACCCTCGCGTTGGTCGCCACGGTCGCGACCACGGACGAGGTGCTGGCCTGTTTCAAGGGACCTCGCCGGATCACGCGAGCGTGATCGAGTCCCCGCTCACGGTGATCGTCTCGGCGGGCAGGGCCTCGGTGGCGGGGCCCTTCGTCACGCTGCCGTCGGTGACCGAGAACGCGCTGTTGTGGCACGGGCAGGTGATGACGCCGCCGGCGACGCCCGTCACCGCGCAGCCCGCGTGCGTGCACTTGGACGAGAACGCCTTGAACGTGCCCGCCGTGGGCTGGGTGATCACCACACCCTGGTCCTTGAAGATCTTGCCGCCGCCCTCGGGGATGTCCGAGGTCTTCGCGATCGCGGTGCCGGCGGCTCCGGTGTCGGCCGCGTCACCCTGTTCGGTGCCCGAAGTGGCGGAAGCGGCGGAATCCGAAGCGGACGAGTCGTCCCCCGACCCGCACGCGGTCAGCGCGACGGCGAGCCCCGCCGCGCCGGCTGCCGCCATGACGGTTCGACGGGCCGGTCCCGAGGAGGGCTGAAGCGAGGCGCTGGACATGCTGGCGTTCCTTCCGCAGACGACTTCATGCTCTGTGTTTCCTGATGCTCTGTTTCTTGCTCTGTGCGGAGATACGGCCCCCGTCCGCGCGCCGTTCAGGCGGCGTGCGCATCCGGCCGCCAACGCCCCAGTAACCTGGGGCGATGCTCAAGGAAGTCATCGCGACCCGCTACATCACGCCGCTGCGTGAGGGCGGCTCGCTGCCGGGGCTCGTCGAGGGGGACGACTTCGGGACGTACGTCCTGAAGTTCACCGGCGCGGGACAGGGCCGCAAGACGCTGGTCGCCGAGGTCGTGTGCGGTGAACTCGCCCGGCGGCTGGGTTTCCGGATGCCGCGCCTGGTGACGATCGACCTCGACCCGGTGCTGGGGCTCGGCGAGCCCGACCAACAGGTGCAGGAGCTGCTCAGGTCCAGCGGCGGCACCAATCTCGGCATGGACTTCCTGTCCGGCGCACTCGGCTTCGACCCCCTCGCCTTCACGGTGAGCGCCGAGGAGGCGGGCCGGATCGTCTGGTTCGACGCGCTGGTCAACAACGTCGACCGCTCCTGGCGCAACCCCAACCTGCTGATGTGGCAAGGTGACCTGTGGCTCATCGACCACGGCGCCACGATGATCTGGCACCACAACTGGCCTGGCGCCGAGACCTCCGCGGCCCGCCCCTACGACGCCTCCGACCACGCGCTCGCCGACTTCGCCCCGGACGTCGCGAAGGCCGCCGCCGAACTGGCCCCGCTGGTCACCGAGGAACTCCTCACCGAGGTCACCGCCGAGATCCCCGACACGTGGCTGACCGGCGAACCCGGCTTCGACACCCCGGACGACCTCCGCCGGGCCTACGCGCGGCCCCTGCTCGCGCGGGCCGCCGTCATCCACGAGCGCGTCGACGGCATCGAGGGAGCCAAGTGAACGAGCGCCACATCATCAGGCCCAGCGAGGCGAACGTCCGGGACGTCTTCGAGTACGCCCTGCTGCGCGTCGTACCGCGTGTCGAGCGCGGCGAGTGCATCAACGCCGGGGTGCTCGTCTACTGCCGCGCGCAGTCCTACGTCGGCGCCCGCACCCACCTCGACGAGACCAGGCTGCTCGCCCTCGACCCGGCGGCCGACGTGGCCGGGATCAGGGCCGCGCTGCGGGCCGTCGAGGGCGTGTGCACCGGCGGCGACGCGGCGGGGCAGGCCGCGCGGGACGACGCGGGCCGGCGCTTCCGCTGGCTGATCGCGCCCCGCTCGACGGTCGTCCAGCCCGGCCCGGTGCACACCGGGCTCACCGTCGATCCGGAGGCGGAGGCGGAGCGGTTGCTGGAACTGCTGGTGAGGTAATCGATCACACCTGCCACGTGTGACGTTGACACCGCGTGCCAGGGCTTCTAGCGTCACGTCTGCTGAAGGTACTAAGCGGTCGCTCACCAGATGGGCGTCTTTCTCGAGGGCGAGGAGAACCAGCAATGTCCACCACTGAGCAGCGGGTCGCGGTAGTCACGGGCGGTGCGCGCGGCATCGGCGCCGCCACCGCCGTACGACTGGCCGCCGAGGGGCGAGCCGTCGCGGTCATCGACCTCGACGAGGCCGCCTGCAAGGACACCGTGGAGCAGATCACCGCCGCCGGCGGCAAGGCGCTCGCGGTCGGCTGCGACGTCTCGGACGAGGCCCAGGTCGAGGCCGCCGTCGCGCGCATCGCGAGCGAGCTCGGTGCCCCGACGATCCTCGTCAACAACGCGGGCGTGCTCCGCGACAACCTGCTGTTCAAGATGAGCGCGTCCGACTGGGACACCGTCATGAACGTGCATCTGCGCGGCGCCTTCCTGATGTCGAAGGCCTGTCAGAAGTACATGGTGGACGCCAAGTTCGGCCGGATCGTCAACCTGTCCTCGTCCTCCGCCCTCGGCAACCGCGGCCAGGTCAACTACTCCGCCGCCAAGGCCGGCCTCCAGGGCTTCACCAAGACCCTCGCCTTCGAGCTCGGCAAGTTCGGCGTCACCGCGAACGCCGTCGCCCCCGGCTTCATCGCCACCGACATGACCGCCGCCACCGCCGAGCGCATCGGCATGGGCTTCGAGGACTTCAAGGCGGCCGCCGCCACCCAGATCCCGGTCCAGCGCGTGGGCAACCCCGACGACATCGCCAACGCCATCGCCTTCTTCACCGGCGAGGCCGCCGGATTCGTCTCCGGCCAGGTGCTGTACGTCGCCGGCGGACCGCTGAACTAGAGACCTAGGGACACTGGGAAAACGGACATGACTGAACTGCCTGCACTCTCCGGCAAGGTCGCGCTGATCACCGGTGCCAGCCGCGGCATCGGCTACGGCGTCGCCGAGGCGCTCATCGCCCGCGGCGACCGGGTCTGCATCACCGGCCGAAACGAGGACGCCCTCAAGGAGGCCGTCGAGGCGCTCGGCGCCGACCGCGTCATCGGCGTCGCCGGCAAGGCGCACGACGAGGCCCACCAGGCCGTCGCCGTCGAGCGCACCATGGAGGCCTTCGGCCGCGTCGACTACCTGGTCAACAACGCCGGTACCAACCCGGTGTTCGGGGCGATCGCCGACCTCGACCTCAACGTCGCCCGCAAGGTGTTCGAGACCAACGTGGTCTCGGCGCTCGGCTTCGCCCAGAAGACCTGGCACGCCTGGCAGAAGGACAACGGCGGCGCGATCGTCAACATCGCCTCCGTCGCCGGTGTTTCCGCCTCGCCCTTCATCGGCGCGTACGGCATCAGCAAGGCCGCGATGATCAACCTGAGCCTGCAGCTGGCGCACGAGTTCGCGCCCAAGGTGCGGGTCAACTCGATCGCTCCGGCGGTCGTGAAGACCAAGTTCGCGCAGGCCTTGTACGAGGGCCGGGAGGCGGAGGCCGCCGCGTCCTACCCGCTCGCCCGGCTCGGCGTGCCCTCCGACATCGGCGGCGCCGCCGCGTTTCTCACCTCGGACCAGTCCGACTGGATCACCGGCCAGACCCTCGTCATCGACGGCGGCATCTTCCTGAACGCCGGAGTCGGCTGACCGGTCGCGGGGCGCCGGTGCCTGTTTCACCGAATGGCACCGGCGTCCGACCGTAACTCGCACAGGGGCTCGACAAGGCCGTCACAAGTGTGTTGACCATGGCAGCGGCCAGGCGGGCGGAAGCGACCCGCGGGGCCTGCGGTATCGTTCGCCCACTCTTGGTACGGCATTTCGAGGAGCAAGCGCGTGTTCAACCGGAATCGATACATGCCGCCACTCGCGGCGCTCGCGTCCATATCCATGGTGGCCGGGTGCGGAGTGTTCTCCTCGGACTCCTCCGACGACGCGGATCCGATCGTCGTGGGTACCACCAGCATGCCGAGCACTCTGGACCCCGCCGCGGCCTGGGACAGCTCCTGGGAGCTGATGCGCAACACCTTCCAGACCCTTCTGAACTACAGCCCAGGCGGGTCCGAGCCCGAGCCGGACGCCGCCGAGAGCTGCGAGTTCACGGACACCACCAGCACGGTGTACAGCTGCAAGCTGCGCGAGGGCCTGGAGTTCTCCAACGGGCACACGCTGGACGCGAAGGCCGTCAAGCACTCGTTCGACCGGATCAAGAAGATCAACGTCAACGGTGGCCCCGCCGGCCTGCTGGGCACCCTCTCCCAGGTGGAGACGAAGGGTGACCGTGAGGTCGTCTTCCACCTCAGCCAGCCCGACGCGACCTTCCCCCTCGTGCTCACCACGCCCGCCATGTCGATCGTGGACCCCGAGGAGTATCCCGCGGACAAGCTCCGTGAGGACGGGAAGGTCACCGGCTCGGGGCCCTACAACCTCGCTTCCTACGACGAGGGCGAGACGGCCGAGCTGGTCCGCAACGACACCTACAAGGGCCTGACGGAGCGCAAGAACTCCGGCGTCACCATCAGATACTTCCAGCAGTCGGACGAGCTGCTCAAGGCCCTCAAGGACAAGGACATCTCGGTCATCTACCGCGGTCTCGGTGCTGCGGACATCGTGGACATCCAGACCAACCACGACGACCAGGGGCTCCAGATCCTGGAGAACGCCACCACCGAGATCAGCTACCTGGTGTTCAACCCCAAGGACCCCTGGTCGGCGAAGCCCGCCGTCCGCAAGGCGGTCGCCCAGGTCGTCGACCGCCCGACGCTCGCCCACAACATCTACAAGGACACCGTCGAGCCGCTGTACTCCATGATCCCCAGGGGCCTGGTGGGCCACACCACGGGCTTCTTCGACGACTACGGGAACCCCAGCGTCCCCAAGGCCAGGAAGATCCTCGAAAACGCGGGCATCACCGACCGCGTCCCGCTGACGCTCTGGTACACCAGCGACCGCTACGGCTCCCAGACCAAGCCCGCCTTCGAGGAGCTGAAGCGGCAGCTCGAGGAGTCGGGCCTGTTCACGGTCACGCTGAAGAGCCGCCCCTGGAAGACCTACTCGGAGGGCTACCAGAACGGCGAGTACCCGGTCTTCGGGCGTGGCTGGTTCCCCGACTTCAACGACGCCGACAACTTCATCGCGCCCTTCGTGGGCGAGCAGAACGCGCTCGGCACCCCGTACGACGCGCCCGAGATCACCGAAGAGCTGCTGCCGGCGTCGCGCGCGGAGAGCGACCGCGGGGCCGTGGAAGAGGAGTTCGAGGAGGCCCAGCAGATCCTCGTGGACGACGCGCGGCTGATTCCGCTGTGGCAGGGCAAGCAGTACGTGGCCGCGGACGAGGAGATCGCCGGTCTCGAGAACGTCATCGACCCTGCGACCATGATGGTCATGGGGGACCTGTACTGGAAGACCAGCTGGTAGCGCGGTCGGCGGAGTCGGTTGTCAGTGGTCGCCTGTAGGTTCTGTGGCCTGGGAGTCACCACACCCGTGGTGACCGCCACACCGTGGTGACCGCACACCGTAAGGAAGTTGACGTGACCGACACCGCCATGCTGCCCGAGTCCTGGCGCGGGGTCCTGGGGGGCGAGCTTCAGCAGCCCTACTTCAAGGAGCTGACCGAGTTCGTCGAGGAGGAGCGCGAGCGGGGTCCCGTCTACCCGCCGCGCGAGGAGGTCTTCGCCGCGCTCGACGCGACGCCGTACGAGCGGGTGAAGGTCCTGATCCTCGGTCAGGACCCCTACCACGGCGAGGGGCAGGGGCACGGCCTGTGCTTCTCGGTGCGTCCCGGTGTGAAGACCCCGCCCTCCTTGCGCAACATCTACAAGGAGATGAAGGAGGAGCTCGGGCTCCCCGTCCCCGACAACGGCTATCTGATGCCGTGGGCCCAGCAGGGCGTCCTGCTGCTCAACGCGGTGCTCACCGTCCGCTCCGGCGAGGCCAACTCGCACAAGGGCAGGGGCTGGGAGAAGTTCACGGACGCGGTGATCCGGGCCGTGGCCGACCGTCCCGACCCGGCGGTCTTCGTCCTCTGGGGCAACTACGCGCAGAAGAAGCTCCCCCTGATCGACGAGGAGCGCCACGTCGTGGTCAAGGGCGCGCACCCCTCCCCGCTCTCCGCGAAGAAGTTCTTCGGCTCCCGCCCGTTCACACAGATCAACGAGGCGGTCGCCGGGCAGGGCCACGACCCGATCGACTGGCACATCCCCGACCTGGGCTGACCTGGCCGTCATAGGCGGTCCTGTGTCGTACGGGGCCGCCTGACGGGGATTGTCAGTGGCTCCCGTTAGCGTCGGGGAGGAAGGTCGACGAGGGGCTGGAGGACGCTGTGGTGGAGCGACAGGGGCAGGCGGCGTCGGATGCCGTGATGGGGCGGATCGGGCAGTTCGTCATGTTGCATCACGGCGGGGACCGGGAGGAGGCCCGGGGCCGCCTGCTCGACCTGTGGGCGGAGATCGGCGAGCACGGCGACCCGCTGCACCGCTGCACGCTGGCCCACTATCTGGCCGACACCCAGGACGACCCCTCGGACGAACTGGCCTGGGATCTCCGGGCGTTGACGGCCGCGGAGGAGCTCACGGACGACCGGCTCGCCGAGCACGAGGGCGCGCTCGCGGTGCGTGCGCTCTACCCCTCCCTGCACCTGAATCTGGCCGCCGACTATGTGAAGCTCGACCGCTCGGAGGACGCCCGCACCCATCTGCGCCGGGCCCGCCACGCCTCCGACGCCCTCGCCGACGACAGCTACGGCGACGGCGTGCGCGCGGCGATCAGCCGACTGGAGCTGAGACTGGGCGAGGGCGATTCCTCCGGGGGCGGCACTGGAGGCGAGACGTGGGGGCCGCCGAGGCAGCGGCCTTAGAAGCGGCGGAGACTGCTCAGCGGCCGTACGCCTCCTTGCAGATGACCGCCTGGGGGCTGTCCGGCTGCCAGTTGCCGTACTTCTTGCCGAGGGCGCACAGGTCGGTCGCGTTCTTGGGGACCTCGCGGGTCACGTCGGGGACCTCGACGCGGGGCGGCTGAGGACGGCGGGGTTCCGGGTGCGAGCGGGGTGACTGGGCCTGCGGTGCCTGTGAGGGGGTCACGGCTGCCGGGCGGTGTGGCGGGGACGCGGCCGGTTTCGGGCGGCGGGACGGGCCGATGAGCTCCAGGGCCTCGCGGGCCGGCGCCTCCACGATCTGCGGCTCCGCCCGGTCGTTCGGCCCCGGCGCAGACGGCTGCGGGGGCGCCGGTGGGGGACCGTACGCGGGCGGTTGCTGGACCGTCACACAGCCGGTGAGGGCCGAGACAGCCACGGTGACCAGGAGCGTTGCGGTGGTCGTCGTTCGATGCACCCGCGCCACTCTGCTGGGTCCGACCCTCTCGGGCACGGCGGACAAGCGAAGGTTGCCCCACACGGGTGATCCAGTGCCCCGTACGAAGGGCGCGGGCCCGCCCCGGGTGACGTCAGTCGCCGACGGCACCGTCGACGCGCTCGCGGACCAGGTCGGCGTGGCCGTTGTGGCGGGCGTACTCCTCGATCAAGTGCGTATAGATCCAGCGCAGGTTGAAGGGCTCACCGGAGGACCTGCCCTTGCCCTTGGAGAGATCGTCCAGGCCGAAGCCCGCCGCGTTCTGCCGTGCGATGTCGATCTCGGCCTGCCACGTGCCGTACGCCTCCGCCCAGGTGTCCGATTGGGTGACATGGAACTCGCCGTCCGGATCCTCGTCGCTGTAGTAGATCGGCCCCGCGTCCTCGCCCACCAGCACCTTGCGGAACCAGCCCCGCTCCACCTCCGCCATATGCCGCACCAGCCCCATCAGCGACAGCTCGGACGGCTCCACCGAGGCGGTCCTCAACTGCTCGTCGCTCAGGCCCTCGCACTTCCACGCGAGCGTCTGGCGGTGATAGTCGAGCCAGCCCTCCAGCATGGTGCGTTCGTCGGCGTTCTGGGCGGGTTCACTGCGCTCGATGGTCATGCCCGCATCCTGTCCCAGCCCACCTCCGACCACCAGGCATTTAACGTGGGCGGCCGCCCTATGCTTCGGTGGAGACACGCGCAGGCAACCGGAAGAGGAGACCCCCGTGAAGGTCGGCTGCATCGGACTCGGCGACATCGCGCAGAAGGCCTATCTGCCGGTCCTTGGCACGCGGCCCGGTATCGACCTGCACCTCCAGACCCGCACGCCCGCCACGCTCACCCGGGTCGCCGACTCCCTGCACCTTCCGGCGGACCGGCGCCACGCCGACCTCGACTCACTCCTCGCCCAGGACCTCGACGCCGCCTTCGTGCACGCGCCCACCGCCGTGCACCCCGAGATCGTCACCCGGCTCCTGGAGGCGGGCGTACCGACGTACGTCGACAAGCCGCTCGCCTACGAACTCGCCGACTCCGAGCGGCTGGTGCGGCTCGCGGAGCAGCGGAACGTGTCCCTCGCCGTCGGGTTCAACCGGCGGCACGCCCCCGGGTACGCGCAGTGCGCCGACCATCCGCGCGAGCTGATCCTGATGCAGAAGAACCGCATCGGGCTCCCCGAGGAACCCCGCGCGATGATCCTCGACGACTTCATCCACGTCGTGGACACCCTGCGCTTCCTGGTGCCGGGCCCCATCGAGGACGTGACCGTGCGCGCCCGCACCGAGGACGGACTGCTGCACCATGTCGTGCTGCAACTCGCCGGGGACGGCTTCACGGCCCTCGGCGTGATGAACCGGCTCAGCGGTTCGGCGGAGGAGATCCTGGAGGTCTCCGGGCAGGACACCAAACGGCAGGTGGTCAACCTCGCCGAGGTGATCGACCACAAGGGACAGCCGACCGTACGGCGGCGCGGCGACTGGGTGCCGGTCGCCCGGCAGCGCGGCATCGAGCAGGCCGTCCTCGCCTTCCTCGACGCCGTGCGCGCCGGAAAGGTGCTCAGCGCCCGGGATGCGCTGGCGACTCACGAACTGTGCGAGCGGGTGGTACGTGCGGTGTCGGAGCACTCCGGCGCGGCCTGAACGCCCGCATGCCCTCCGTCGCGCACAGGGCGGCGAGCACGAGCAGCGCCGCGTGCAGCGGCCAGTCGCCGAAGCGGACGTACGGCGTGACACCGCTGGCCAGCGGGACGTCGTACACCTGCGACGTGCTCGCGCTCGTGCCGAGCCACGATCCGATGCGCTGTCCGCTCGGCCCGTAGACGGCGGAGACGCCCGTCAGCGTCGCGTGCACCATCGGTCGGCCGGTCTCTGCGGCGCGCAGCGCCGCGAGCGAGGCGTGCTGCTCCGGGGCCCAGCTCTGCTGGAACGACGACGTCGCCGACTGGGCGATCAGCAACTCGGCGCCGTCCTCGGCGAGATGGCGGCTCATGTCGGGGAACGCGGACTCGAAGCAGACCATCGGGCCGATGCGCAGCCCGTTCCCGGCGTTCATCACCACCTGCTCGGTGCCGCGTATACGGTCCTCGCCGGCGGCTTTGCCGACGGAGGTGGCCCAGCCGAGCAGGGAGCGGGCCGGTATGTACTCGCCGAACGGGACGAGCCGCATCTTGTCGTAGCGGTCGCCGGTCAAGCCGTCCGGGCCGACGAGCACCGAACTCTTGTAGATGCCGGGCCGGTCGGAGCGGCGGGCGTCGACATTGACCAGGATGTCGGCGTCGGTCGCTCGGGAGAGGACGGCGATGCGACGGGCCAGGTCGGGCCGGTCGCCCAGGTCGAAGCCGACGCTGCTCTCGCCCCAGACGATCAGGTCGAGGTCCTGCCCGACGAGCTCGCGGGTGAGTTTCTCCTCCAGAGCGAACCGCTTCGAGGGGCCGCCGACGCCGTCGACGACGCCGGGCTGGACGACGGCGATCCGGACCCGGCCGTCGACATCGGGGCGCGGCGACCAGACCCAGGCCGCCGAGGTCGCGGCCGCCGTCGCGAGCAGCCCGGCCACGGCCGGGACCCGGGACTCGCGCACGGCCACGAGGACGGCGAACGCGACATTGACGGCCACGATCAGGAAACTGAGCAGCCACACCCCGCCGACCGAGGCGAGCCGCAGCGCCGGCTCCACCTGCCACTGGCTGGCCCCCAGCACGCCCCACGGCCCGCCCAGCGCCTGCCACGAGCGCACCAGCTCGACCGTGAGCCAGCCGGACGGCAGCACCACGAGCCCGGCCGCGATCCGCCCCCGAGAGGGCACCCCGGCCAGGAAGCGGCGGACCAGCCAGCCCCAGGGGGCCCACAGCGCACCGAGCAGTGCCGCTATCAGGACCGTGAACACGTGCAGGTTCGGCAGCAGCCAGTGATGCATCGCCAGGATGAAGCCGAACCCGCCGAACCAGCCGTCGTACGCCGCCCGCCTCCCGGTCGGCGCCGAGCGGGCGAGGAGGATCCACGGGACGAGAGCGACGTAGGCGAACCACCACAGGGACGGCGCGGGGAAGGCGAACACGGGCAGCGCGCCTGCCAGCGCGGCGGCGGTCGAGCGCCGCCACGGGGTGGTGAGCCGGAGGTCCGGCGTCTTCATGGGCATCCCCCTACCCGGTGGGTGCCTCCAGTGTGCGCGCCCGGGACGATCTCGAACAGGGGGACCCGGTTCAGCCCGCCGCGGGCTCTTCGGCCGGCTGCGGGGCGCGGCGCCACTTCTCCTGTACGACCACCTCGCGCAGCCGCCAGCCGTCGTACGTCCGCAGCAGCTCGAACGCGTACCGGCCGCCGCACACGAAGTCGGGTGCGGTGGAGCCGCCGTCGGTACCGGCGAAGCGCATCGGGTTGACGTAGTCGGCCTGCACCCGGGCGGTGTCGCCGGTGTCCTGATCCAGTACGCCGAAGCGGATCCGACGGTTGACGATCAGATGCTGCCGCATCGGAAACAGCCGCATACTCTCCGCAAGCCACGCGGTGACCTTCCCGGCGTCCCCTTCGATACCCCCGGCCGAGCGGTAGTCGGCCCGCCCGTCAGGCGTGAACAGCCCGCGGTACGTCTCCCAGTCGCCGTCGTCGACCGCCACCGCGTATTCGGTGATCAGTCCGTCCACGGCCAGCCGGTCCATCACGGTCGCGAGCTCTACACGCTGCGTCATCGAATCAGTGTTGGTCATGGAGAGGTCCGCGCCAAGGGGGTCGGCGATATTGGTCTGGTGTGAGGCGGACGTGTGCGCGCCCGCCACACGGAGTCCAGCCAGCCAACAGCTGCCTGTCAGGCGCGGTACACCAATAGATACCGTCATAACCCCAGGCGACGGATGGTGGAGCAGGGGAGGAGCCTGGCGGATTCGGTGCGGTCGCGGTGTACGTCGGCAGGGGCCCACAGGAAGTCGGTCGGCGTCCTGACCGGATAGAGACCCAGTACGCCAGGACACCGCCGGGGCAGGGACTAGTCTGAGGCTGCTGAACAGCTGTGTGACACAGGGGATTTGGGAAGGGCGTCCGGCGATGCCGCTGAGTACCGGGGAATCGGGGGCCGTCGGGTCCATAGGCGGCTATGAGCTGGTCGACCGGCTCGGCAGTGGTGGCATGGGGGTCGTGTATCTGGGGCGTTCGGCCTCGGGGCGGCAGGTCGCGGTCAAGGTCGTGCACGCGCAGTACGCGCAGGACGAGGAGTTCCGGGCCCGTTTCCGCCAGGAGGTCGCGGCGGCCCGCCGGGTGAGCGGGGCGTTCACCGCACCGGTCGTGGACGCCGATCCGGACGCCGACGTGCCGTGGATGGCGACGCTGTACGTGCCGGGCCGCACGCTGGCCGAAACCATCGACAAGGACGGCCCGTTGGGCGGGCACGCCCTGCGCACGCTCGGCCTGGGCCTGGTGGAGGCGCTGCGGGACATCCACCAGGCGGGGATGGTGCACCGGGATCTGAAGCCGAGCAACGTCCTGATGGCCGATGACGGGCCGCGCGTCATCGACTTCGGCATCTCCCGCGCGGCCGACAACCAGGCCCTGACCGTGACCGGTCGGCTCATCGGCACCCCGCCTTTCATGTCGCCGGAGCAGTTCGCCGCGCCCCGGGACGTCACGCCCGCCTCGGACGTGTTCTCGCTCGGTTCGCTGCTGGTGTACGCGGCCACCGGCAACCGTCCTTTCGACGGCGAGAGCCCGTATATGACGGGCTATCAGGTGATGCACGAGGCGCCGGTCCTGGACGGAGTACCGGAGCCCCTCCACGGCATCGCCGAACGCTGTCTGGCCAAGGACCCGCTCGACCGGCCCCAACTGGCGGAGCTGCACCGGCTGTTGAGGAACATGCCGGACACGGCCCTCACCCCGAGCGGGTCTCCGGGTGGCCCGCCGACCGTTCCAGGAGGCCGTAGGGCTTCCCGGGGGCTCGGTGACACGACGGCCACCGGCCGTGGCCACGGCCGGCGGCGCGGCCGTAGCCGCCTGGTGCGTCCGCTCGTCGCCCTCGGGGCGGCTCTGGCCGTCACGGTCGTGGGCGTGTCGGTGTTCCTCGTCGTGTCGAGCTCGGGGGTCACCGAGGAAACGTCGGGTGCGAGTACGTCCGCGTCCGGCGGCTCCGCTTCTCCCACCCCGGTGCTTCCGGCCGGGTGGCAGCCCTGGCAGGCGAGCCTCGTCCGAGCCGTGAAGGAGGAGGCCCTGGTCATCAACGTGGACAGCGTGGATTCCGGCTGTGTGTCCGGGGGTTCCTCCGTGTACTGCTCGGGGACCGGCTTCACGGTCGCCGGGATCGACGCCGCCTCGGGGCGCATCGAGTGGCGGTTCGGCAGCAGTCCCCAGTCCTCCGACCGGCCCCTCGGCGTCCGGGACGGGGTCGTGTACGGGGCCGACCAGCCGAACGTGACCGAGGTGCAGTCGACCAGGCGGCTGTTCGCTCTCGACGCCGACACCGGGAAACGGCTCTGGACGCGGGCGATCGACGCGGGCCGTACCGCCGCCCTGTTCGACGGGGGCGTCCTGGCGATGCCGGACGGGGGGACGGAGTTCGTCGCCGTCAACGCCAGGACGGGCAAGGACATGTGGCGGACACCGGCGACCTCGTCGGCAGGCACCGCCTGCGACGCGCTGGTCCTGGACGGCGTGCCCTACGGCATGTGCGTCGACGCCGACGACCCCACGCAGGGCTCGGCGGCCCTCCTGCGCCTCGACCCGAGCGACGGCACGCCGCACGAACTCACCGAACTGCCCCTGAACGCGCTGTCGCTCGGCGCCGTCGACGGGCAGCCGCTGTTCGCGGTCCCGCGACAGCTGGAATGGGAGTCGAACGACGGGCGGGACGAGGCGTACCGGACCCTGCTGCAGGTGAACCCGACCAGCGGCGCCGTCGTCCGGATCCCGCTGGCGGGCACCCCGCGCGGCGAGCCCACCCTCATCAACGGCGTGGTGTATTTCGTCCGGCCCGACGGGACCGTCACCGCGAGCAGGGCCACCGACGGTGCCCGGCTGTGGCAGAAGGGCACGCAGGTCGAGAACCTGTCGGCGCCGGTGCTGTCGACGACGTACGACGACCTCTACTTCGCCAACCGCTACGGCCGGCTCCTCGCACTCGACCGGGCGACCGGCGCCGTGCGGTGGACCACGGACAAGCTGGACGACCCGGGTACGTCGGCGCAGGACAGGATCCCGAGCGTGGTGACGGTGAAGGACGCGATCGTGGCCGTGGCGGGTGACAAGGCGTTCTCGGTACGCCCGGACCGGCAGAAGGCTGTCTCCGACCGCTAGGCGCTCCGCGACCAGCCACGATGCGCCCGCAGCAAACAAACCGCCCAACCAGCGGAGTGCCTAGGACTTGAACCTCACGTCGCGTGAGGCAGTAGCGTCGTTCATGGGTGATCACATGGGTGAACGACGCTGGAAAGTCGGGGAGTTGGCGGACGCGACCGGGCTGACCGTGCGCACCCTGCACTACTTCGACGAGATCGGGCTCCTGCGCCCCGTCGCGCGCTCGCGGGCCGGGCACCGGCTCTACACCGCTGACGATGTCCGTCGGCTCTACCGGATCATCGCGGTGCGCCACCTCGGCGTACCCCTTCGGGAGATCGCCCGGGCGCTCGACGGGCAGGTCGATGACCTGGCCCGGGCGGTGGACAGGCAGTTGGAGCACGTCGACCAGGTGATCGGTGGACAGCAGCAGGTGCGGCGGCATCTCCTCGCCTTGCGGCACAGCATCCACCAGGCACACGCCCCTTCGATCGACCAGCTCATCGACACGATGGAGGCCATCATGAACGCGGGTTACTTCACACCGGATCAGCTCGCACGCGCGCGGCAACGGCACCAGGAACCCGGATTCGCCGAGGAGTTCAGCCGCTGGCAGGCGCGCTGCGCCGACCTCGTCGACGAGATCCGGGCCGAGATCGCGCGGGACACCGACCCCGCCGATCCGGCGGCACAGGCTCTCGCCCGGCGCTGGAATCTGGCGATGCGGGACATGATCGGCGACGACAGTCACATCCTGGCGGCGATCTACGCGAAGATCGACGGCCAGGGTCCCGAGGCCGCCACGCACGGCACGCTGGACGTCGAAACGTGGGACTACCTCAAGCGAACGTTCGCGGTGGGATTCGGCCGCACCGAACCGTGATCGGCGCTATCGGTGCCGCCGGATCAGGCCGCCTCGATGACGGCACCGCGTATCGCCGCGGCCCACTCGACCACCAACAGCTCGTATTCCTCCCGCTCCTGGGCCGAGAGGGACCCGCCCGCACGCAGCCACAGCGCACGGATCTGCTCGTTCACCTCAGCAGCGGAACGCACGGAACCAGGGGCCACGGAATCGGGGAGCATGCGGACAAGCCTAGGGGCAGGAACTGACAGCGCGCTACCAGTCGGCTACTCAACCGGTATGCGGTTGGTCACGGCCGACGCCGGTCGGCCCAGGTGTGGGACCACGCCAGGAGAGGCTGCATCGCTGTGACCAGGTCCTTGCCCAGCGGGGTGAGGTGCCAGGCGGAGTCGGGGGTGGGGGCGGCGATGTCCGCCTCGCGGAGTTCGGTCAGGCGGGTGGACAGGACGCTGGAGGACATGCCGTCGCAGCGGCGCTGGAGGTCGCGGAAGCCGATCGGGGCCTCGTTGCGGTGGAGTTCCCAGATGACGCGCAGTGTCCAGCGCCTGCCCAGCAGATCGAGCGCGGCCATGACCGGGCGGCCGGTGGTGGATCCGCGTACCGGGCGGCCGGGCACGGGAGTTGATTCCACGAGATCTCCTCTCACGCCGTACTCACTCTCTGGTTCTCACTCTTGCGCTTCGATTTCAGAAGCGCAAGAGTTGGTGGGCATGACCCACGACAAGCAACGCATCGACGGCGTCACCCTGCCCTACGCCCCCGACACCGACCGCGCCCTGCGCCGGTGGATGCCGCCCGGCGTCGCCCATGAACCCCTGATGCTCTTCAAGGTGTTGGAGCGCCACCCCGAACTCGCCTCACGTATGCGGGCGTTGGGCTCCGGCCTGCTCGCGCACGGCTCCCTGGGCGACGCCGACCGCGAGCTTGTGATCGCCCGCGTCTGTGCCGACTGCGGCTGCGCCTACGAGTGGGGCGTCCACATGGCGGCGTATGCGGAAGCGGCCGGTCTCACCCCGTACCAGGTCGCCCTGACCGCGACCGGTACCCCCGACGACCCGGCCTGGTCGCCGCGCCAGGCGGCCCTGCTGCGTGCCGTCGACGAACTGCACGCCACCTCGCGGCTGGGCGACGCGGCCTGGTCCCGGCTGCGGGAGCACCTCGACGAGGCCGAGGCGTTGGAGTTCCTCGTCCTGGCCGGGTGGTATCGCACCATCGCCTATGTGGCCAACGGGCTCGTCATCGAGCCGGAGCCCTGGGCCCTCACGCTGCCTTCCGTGTGAGCGTCAGCCCGACGACTCCGCCGCGTGCGGGCTCAGCGCGCCCGTCGTCACCAGGGCGATGATCACGATGCCGAGCGCGACGCGGTAGTAGACGAACGGCATGAAGCTCTTGGTCGAGATGAACTTCATGAACCATGCGATGACCGCGTATCCGACGCCGAACGCGATGATCGTCGCGAACACCGTCGGACCCCACGACACATGGTCGCTCTCCATCGCGTCCTTGAGTTCGAAGGTGCCGGACGCGAGCACGGCGGGCATGGCGAGGAGGAAGGAGTAGCGGGCCGCGGCCTCGCGGGTGTAGCCCATGAACAGGCCGCCGCTGATGGTCGCGCCGGACCGGGAGACGCCGGGGACGAGCGCCATCGCCTGGCACAGGCCGTAGATGAGGCCGTCCCGGACGTTCAGATCAACGAGTTCCTTGCGCTTCTTGGCGGCACGGTGCTTGCCGCCCGTCTCGTCGCGGGCCGCCAGCCGGTCGGCGATGCCGATGACGATGCCCATCCCGATCAGCATCGTCGCGGTGATCCGCAGATCACGGAACGGCCCCTCGATCTGGTCCTTCAGCGTCACGCCGAGCACACCGATCGGGATCGAGCCGACGATCACCAGCCAGCCCATCTGCGCGTCATGATCGCTACGCATCGCCTTGTCGGTGAGCGACTTGAACCAGGCAGCGAGGATCCGCCCGACGTCCTTGCGGAAGTAGATCAGCACAGCGGCTTCGGTGCCGAGCTGGGTGATCGCGGTGAACGCCGCGCCAGGGTCCTCCCACCCGGCGAAGGCCGCCGTCAGCCGCAGATGCGCGCTGGAGGAGACGGGCAGGAACTCGGTCAGCCCCTGGACGAGTCCGAGGATGAGGGATTCAAACCAAGACATGGAGTTACGGCGTCCAAGTGCTGATCGCGGGAGGTGCTACGGGCGCATCACACCGCGCGCGGTGATGATGATCGGGTGTCGACAGGCAGCGTAGCGTCCCGGTGTGACAGGCCTGGCACAGGGGTTTCGGGGCGGCTCGTGGACAACGTTGCCGGGGTGTTGACCTGCGGTGGCGGCGGCACATACGTTTCAGCGGTAGAGAAAGCGCTTGCTGGCCTCGGAGGGTCCACGTACATGCCCACATCCCCCACGGACCCCCGGACATCCCAGGCCCGGCCGCCCCTTGAGGGTCGCCGCGTCCGGGTCGCCATCGTGGGCACAGGTGCCATCGCCGGCGACTCCCACATGCCCGCCCTCGATGTGCTCGCGGCCGAGGGCGAGGTGGAGGTCGTCGCCGCCGTCGACATCAACGCCGACGCGGTGAAGGCGTTCTGCGCCTCGGCCGGAGTCCCGCACGGCTACACCGACTTGAGCCGAATGCTCGACGAGCAGCGTCCGGACCTGGTGACCATCTGCACGCCGCCGACCCTGCACCGCGACCAGACCGTCACGGCCCTGCGCGCCGGGGCCTGGGTGCTGTGCGAGAAGCCGCCCATGCCGTCCCTGGCGGACTTCGACGCCGTGGAGGCCGAGGAGGGCCTGGGCGGTGGACCGTACGCCTCGATCGTCTTCCAGCACCGGTTCGGCTCCGGCGCCCGGCATGTGCGGCAGCTGATCGCCGAGGAGGCGATGGGCCGGCCGCTCGTGGCGCACTGCCAGACCACCTGGTACCGCGACGCCGCCTACTACGCCGTGCCCTGGCGCGGCCGCTGGCAGACCGAGGGCGGCGGCCCCGCCATGGGACACGGCATCCATCAGATGGACCTGATGCTCGACCTGCTCGGCCCGTGGAGCGAGGTCCGCGCGATGGCCGGGCGGCTGGTGCACGACGTGGAGACGGAGGACGTCTCGACGGCCCTGGTCCGTTTCGAGAGCGGCGCGATGGCCACCGTCGTGAACAGCGTCCTCAGCCCCGACGAGGTCAGCCGCATCCGCATCGACTGCGCCCGCGCCACGGTCGAGCTGACGCACCTGTACGGCCACCGCAACGCCGACTGGCGCATCACCCCGGCGCCGGGCGTCGCGGAGACGGACCTGGCGGGCTGGCGGGACTTCGGTGCCGACGTGCCGAGCTCGCACCTGGCCCAGCTGCGGGAGCTGGTCGCGAGCATGCGCGCCGGTGAACGGCCGCGCAGCAGCGGGGCCGACGGGCGCACCAGCCTGGAGCTGATCACCGCGCTGTACAAGTCGGCGTTCACGGACACAACCGTGCGGGCCGGCGAGATCGGTCCCGGCGACCCGTACTACACGGCCCTGCACGGCGGTGCGCCCGGCTGGGCACCCGTCGTGAACGAGGAGGTGCCGGCGTGACCGGCCTGCGGATCGTCCACGCGCACGGCGACCGCGTCACGGTGACCGAACCGGTCACCGGCGTCGAACTCCTCAGCTACGTCTACCGGCCCGAGGCGGCCTGGGAGGCCGCGAAGCCCTACGTTCATCCGCTCAGGACCCTGGCAGGCGACGTCGTCACGGACTACCGGCCCAACGACCACCGCTGGCACAAGGGACTCTCGCTGACGGCCTCGCATCTGTCGGGGGCGAACCTGTGGGGCGGCAACACATACGTTCACGGCGAGGGATATCTCGAACTCCCGGAGCGCGTCGGATCGATGGCGCACGTCGCCTTCGACGAGGTGGCCTCGGACGGGGAGCGTGTCGTCATCGTCGAGCGGCTGACCTGGCACCCGCACACCGGTGAGGCTTGGGCCGACGAGGAGCGCCGGATCGAAGTGCACGACGTCGACCGGGAGTCGGGTTCCTGGGCGCTCACCTGGACGACCGCCGTCACCAACACCCGGGACGAACCACTGAGGTTCGGCAGCCCGACCACCGCCGGGCGCGAAATGGCCGGCTACACGGGCCTGTTCTGGCGCGGCCCGCGCGCCTTCCGGGACGGACGGATCATCGCCCCCGACGGCGAGGGACCCGACCTGATGGGCACCCAGGCGCCCTGGCTCGCGCTGTCCGGCGAGCACGACGGCACCGACGGACACGCCACCCTGGTCTTCGCGCACGCGCCCGAGAACGACCACCTCGGGGCGCGCGGGACCCATCCCGCCCACTGGTTCGTGCGCAACGACCCGTGGGCCGGTGTCGCCCCGTCCTGGGCGTTCTTCGAGGAACTGGAGCTCGCTCCGGGCGACACGCTCACCCGCCGCTACCGGGTCGTCGTGGCCGACGGGGCGTGGGAGCGGGAGGAGATCGCCAAGTACCTGCGGACACATCCGTGGTGACGCCGGAGGGGCTCAAGCGGGCGTCGTAGAAGGCGTTGTAGGAGGCCTCGTGGCGCGGGGCTCAGGCGGCCGTCGGTCCCGCCACCGTCCAGCCGGGGGCCTGCGGATGGGCGGTCAGGTCCTCGTGGCGCACCGGGTCGCCGCAGGCCGAGCAGGTGACGACCGGGACTAGTTCGTTGCCGCAGGCGTGCTCGATCACCATGGGGAGGTCGCCCGCCTCGTGGAGATGGCGGTCGCCCCACTCCTTGAGGGTCACCAGGACCGGCTCCAGTTCGAGCCCCGCCTGGGTGGGCCGGTACTCGAAGCGCGCCGGGCGCTCGCTGTAGGTCCTCTTCGTCAGGATCCCGGCGTCCACGAGGCGGCGCAGCCGGGTGGCCAGGATGTCGCGCGGGGCGCCGATGTTGCGGACCAGCTGGTCGAAGCGGCCGTTGCCGAGGCACACCTCCCGCAGGACGAGCAGGGAGTACTTCTCGCCTACGAGTGCCAGGGCGTCGGCGATGGAACAGGGGCGCGGGTCTTTGGTGGCGGCCATGACGCCAATTCTAGGGGAGGGTTTGATTTTCCAACCCACAGGGCTATGGTGAGTTTGAATTTCCTACTCACTGGTAGGTGCTCTCGTAGTTGTGAAGGCTCGTAGTTGTGAAGGCTCGTAGTCGTGGAGGCCCGCACCATGCGTGACGCAGTCATCGTCGAAGCCGTACGCACCCCGATAGGCAAGGGCAAGCCGAACGGCTCCCTCGCGCACATCCACCCCGTCGAACTCCTCGCCCACTCCCTGCGCACCCTCGTCGAGCGCTCCGGCGTCGCCCCGGAGATGATCGACGACGTCATCGGCGGCACGGTCACCCAGGTCGGTGAGCAGGCCGTCAACATCACCCGGCAGGCCGTGCTGTCGGCGGGCTTCCCGGAGTCGGTGCCCGCGACCACGGTGGACCGCCAGTGCGGCTCCTCCCAGCAGGCCGTGCACTTCGCGGCGCAGGGTGTGATCTCCGGGGCGTACGACCTGGTCGTCGCCTGCGGAGTGGAGTCCATGGGGCGCGTGCCGATGGGTTCGAGCGTGCTTCCCGGTACGGACCCCTTCGGTCCCGGTGTCGCCGGGCGCTACCCGGAGGGCCTGGTGCCGCAGGGCATCAGTGCCGAACTCATCGCCGCGAAGTGGTCGATGACACGCGATCAGCTGGACGCCTTCGCGGTCTCCTCGCACGGCAAGGCGGCGGCGGCTTGGGACGCCGGGCTCTTCGACGCCCAGGTGGCGCCCCTGGAGGGAGCCTCACGCGACGAGTGCGTACGGCCCGGCAGCACCACGGAGATCCTCGCCGGCCTCAAGCCCGCCTACTACGACCCGGCGTACGCCGAGCGCTTCCCGCAGATCGAGTGGAACGTGACCGCCGGCAACGCCAGCCCGATCAACGACGGTGCCTCGGCCGTGCTCATCACGTCCAGCGAGACAGCGGCACGCCTCGGCCTGCGCCCGCTCGCCCGGCTGCACAGCTTCGCGGTGACCGGTTCCGACCCTCTCCTCATGCTCACCGGCGTCATCCCGGCAACGGAGAAGGTGCTGCGCAGGGCACATCTGTCCCTCGACGACATCGACCTGTTCGAGGTCAACGAGGCGTTCTCCAGCGTGGTCCTGGCCTGGCGGCAGGAGACCGGCGCCGACCTCGACAAGGTCAACGTCCACGGCGGCGCGATCGCGCTCGGCCACCCGCTCGGCGCCAGCGGCACCCGCCTGACGACCACCCTCGTCCACGCGATGAGGGAGCGCGGCGCCCGCTATGGCCTGCAGACGATGTGCGAGGCGGGCGGGCTCGCCAACGCGATGGTGCTGGAACGCGTCTGAAGGACCCTCAACGCCGGCGCAGATGATGGCGCTTGCGCCACGCCACCACCAGGGCCGGCAGTGCCGGAACGGCGATGAAGGCCATCGCGATCAGGAAGGCGGGCGACGTCGGCGCGGACGCGCGGGCGCCCGCCACGACGTACGCGGCGGTGTTCGGGATGACCCCGAGCGCCGTCGCGAGCAGGAACGAACTCCAGCGCATACGCGACACGGCGGCGCAGTAGTTCGCGGCCCAGAACGGCACTCCGGGGAACAGCCGCACCGCCAGCATCGAGCGGAAGCCGTGCCGGCTGAACTGCCCGTCCGCCGCCTTCAGCCACCGGCCGCGCAGCAGTGGGCGCAGCGCCTCCTGGCCGAGGAACCGGCCGAGCCCGAAGGAGATCGCGGCGCCGATCACCGTGCCCGCCATCGCCGCCCCGATCCCCAGCGCCGAGCCGAACAGGGCGCCCGCCGCGAGGTTGAGCAGGGGCCGAGGCGCGAACGCCACGGTGAGCAGCCCGTACGCCACGGCGAACACCACCACTGCGGCGGTACCGCCGACGTGGGGCGGCCAGCCGTTCGCCATCAGCTTCTGCGGCTCGAAGAGCAGCATGGTCGACGCGGCGGCCACGAGCAGCACCACGAGGAGGGACAGCCGCGACCAGGGCGAGAGCAGCGCTCTCGAACAGCGGGCGGCGAGGCCGGTGGAGACGGCCACGGGCGCGGCGACGGCGAGCTCCGTGGCGGTGGCCGGGGGAGTGGCCGTGGCGGTGCCCCCAGAGCGGGTGGTGGCATCGAGCATTCGGCGACACTAACCGACCTGTGTGTGTGATCGCCGTATGGTTCGTCTCATCGGCGTCACAGACAGGGGAACAGCGGGAGCGCCCCGCGGCCCGGGAGCGCCCGCGAAAAACCATTCGACGTGGGGCAAAGCGTCGGCAATGATCGCAGTCATGTTCCGGTACGCCTTCCTCCTCGCAGCATCCGCGGTCGCGGATGCCCCGAAGGCTGCCGTTCCGATCATCGTCGCCGCTGTCGACGGCGCCCGAAGCTGACCCTCTCCGGATTGTCCGGCGGACCCCGCAGGGGGAGGGTCGGCAAGTACTCGGGGTCCCCGTCCCGGCCGCGTACGAGCGCCGGGGCCATCACTCAGTACCGCTGAAGAGGCTTCGAGGTACCGCCATGCCCAAGACGGCATACGTCCGCACGAAACCGCATCTCAACATCGGCACGATGGGCCATGTCGACCACGGCAAGACCACCCTGACCGCCGCCATCACCAAGGTCCTCGCCGAGCGCGGCTCCGGCACGTTCGTGCCGTTCGACCGCATCGACCGGGCGCCGGAGGAGGCGCTCCGCGGCATCACCATCAACATCGCGCACGTCGAGTACGAGACCGACACCCGGCACTACGCGCACGTGGACATGCCGGGCCACGCCGACTACGTCAAGAACATGGTCACCGGGGCCGCCCAGCTGGACGGGGCGATCCTCGTCGTCTCCGCACTCGACGGGATCATGCCGCAGACCGCCGAACACGTCCTGCTGGCCCGGCAGGTGGGCGTGGACCACATCGTCGTGGCCCTGAACAAGGCGGACATGGCCGACGAGGAGCTGGCCGACCTCGTCGAGCTGGAGGTCCGTGAGCTGCTCACCGCGCAGGGCTACGGCGGCGACGCCGTGCCCGTCGTACGGGTCTCGGGGCTGAAGGCCCTGGAGGGTGACCCGCGGTGGACGGCGTCCGTCGAGGCGCTGCTCGACGCGGTGGACACGTATGTGCCCATGCCCGAGCGGTACTTGGACGCGCCGTTCCTCTTGCCGGTCGAGAACGTGCTCACCATCACCGGCCGGGGGACGGTCGTCACGGGCGCGGTCGAGCGGGGCACGGTTCGGGTGGGCGACCGGGTCGAAGTGCTCGGCGCCTCCGTCGACACCGTGGTCACCGGCCTGGAGACCTTCGGCAAGCCGATGGAGGAGGCGCAGGCCGGGGACAACGTGGCGCTGCTGCTGCGCGGGGTGCCGAGGGACTCCGTCCGGCGGGGGCATGTGGTCGTCGTGCCGGGGAGTGTGGTGCCCAGCCGGCGGTTCTCGGCGCAGGTGTATGTGCTGTCGACGCGTGAGGGGGGCCGTACGACGCCGGTGTCGACCGGGTATCGGCCGCAGTTCTACATCCGTACCGCGGATGTGGTCGGGGATGTGGACCTCGGTGAGGTGGCCGTCGCGCGGCCCGGTGAGACCGTCACCATGACGGTGGAGTTGGGGCGTGAGGTGCCTCTTGAGCTGGGGCTCGGGTTTGCCATCCGTGAGGGTGGGCGGACCGTGGGGGCGGGGACCGTGACCGCCGTCGAGTGAGGGTGGCTCGGGTGTGTGGGGGACTGCCGGTCGGCTGTGGCTGGTCGCGCAGTTCCCCGCGCCCCTGAAGGGGCGTCTCTGCCCGGGCACAATTGCAGGGTGAACGAAGCCATACCCGTTACCCGCGCCGTCTCCTTCGGCACCGCCAAGTTGATGCCCGACGTCGATCGGAAGCGGGCCTGGTTGCTGACCGTCGACGGGGCGCCGCAGTCGTATGTCGATCTGGACGAGCCCACGTATCTGGAGTTCGAGTACGCGCGGCGGCTCGGGCATGTGCTGGACATCGTCGCCGAGGCGGGGCGTCCGCTGGACGTGCTGCACCTCGGCGGGGGTGCGCTCACGTTGCCCCGGTACGTGGCGGCGACCCGGCCGGGGTCCCGCCAGGACGTCGTCGAGGCCGACGCGGGTCTGCTGGAGCTGGTCGTCGAGCACCTCCCGCTCGCGGAGGGGGCCGGCATCGCCCTGCACGGGGCGGACGCGCGGGCCTGGCTGGAAGCCGCGCCCGCGGACTCGGCCGACGTCGTCGTCGCCGACGTGTTCGGCGGATCCCGGATCCCGGCGCATCTCACATCCGTCGCCTACGCCCGGGAGGCCGGGCGGGTGCTGCGGGACGGCGGCGTCTACCTGGCCAACCTCGCCGACGCCGCGCCCTTCGCCTTCCTGCGCTCCCAACTCGCCAACTTCGCCACGGTGTTCGAGGAGCTGGCGCTGATCGCGGAACCGGGCGTGCTGCGCGGACGCCGGTTCGGCAACGCGGTGCTTGTCGCCGCCCACCACCCCGTCGACACGGCGGCCCTGGCCCGACGCACGGCCTCCGACGCCTTTCCGGCACGGGTGGAGCACGGGCCCGCGCTGCGGGAGTTCATCGGCGGCGCGCGGCCCGTGGGCGACGAGGACGCCGTACCGTCACCCGAGCCCCCCGACGGCGCCTTCGGTATCGGCTGAGCCGCACCCGGCGCCCGACCAGCGCCGCGAACGCGGCCTGCGAGAGGCAGTTGAGGGCGTTGGCCGCGACCAGGACGTGGTGCCGGGGGAGGCGGTCCGCGACCGCGCCGCCGATCAGCGCACCGTTGCTGCCGAGGTTCGTGACGACGGCCGAGGTGGTCAGCAGGCTGTAGTTCCGGCTCGCCCAGGCGGGTCGGCGGCGGCGTATGAAGGAGTCGGCGGAGGGCACCGGCCGACCACCGCCGCCCCACCTGTGACTTGGCAAACCGTCCCCGGCTCTGGCCAGCGATGCTACTCGTGGGTAACGTGGCCGTCATGAGCGCAGACCAGATGTCGATCGGCGAGTTGCTCGCCGCCACGGTGCCGATGGTTCGGACCCTGAACCTGGAGTACCTGGAGACCACCCCGGAGAAGGCCGTCCTGGCCCTCCCGGACCAGAGCGAGTACCGCAACCACGTCGGTGGGCCGCACGCCGGAGCCATGTTCACCCTCGGCGAGTCGGCCAGCGGGGCGATCGTGCTGGCCGCGTTCGGCGACCAGCTCTCCCGTGCCGTGCCGCTCCCGGTCAACGCCGAGATCGCGTTCAAGAAGATCGCCCTGGGGCCGGTCAGGGCCACCGCGACGCTCGGCCGCCCCGCCGCCGACGTCGTCGCCGAACTCGACGAGGGCAAGCGCCCGGAGTTCCCGGTGACCGTCGCCATCCAGCGCGAGGACGGCGCCGTGACCGGCGAGATGACCGTCATCTGGACGCTCCGGCCCAACGGCTGAGCGACCGGTGCGTGTGCGAGGGTCGCGGTCGGGGTGTACGACCCTGACCGCGACCCTCGTCGTGCGAATGAGGCCGATCAGGCCGCGAGCCGGCGGCCTGGAGTCGCCCCGCCCTCTTCGAGTTCCGCCACGAACCCCTTGAGCCAGGACGTGAACTCGGGCCCCAGGTCCGGGCGTTCGCAGGCCAGCCGTACCACCGTGCGCAGGTAGTCCGCCTTGTCGCCGGTGTCGTAGCGCAGTCCGTCGAAGATCACGCCGTGGACCGTGCCGCCCGTGGCGAGTACCTGGAGGGCGTCGGTGAGCTGGATCTCGCCGCCGCGGCCCGGCTCGGTGCGCTCCAGGGTGTCGAAGATCTCGGGGTCGAGGACGTAGCGGCCGATGACCGCGTAGTTGCCGGGGGCGTCCTCGCGCGACGGCTTCTCCACCAGGCCGGTGACGCGTACGACGCCGTCCTCGTCGGTCGCCTCGACGGCCGCGCAGCCGTAGAGGTGAACCTGTTCCGGGGGGACCTCCATCAGGGCGATCACGCTGCCGTCGTACCGGTCGCGGATGTCGAGCATCTGGCTGAGCAGCGTCTCGCGCGGGTCGATGAGGTCGTCGCCGAGGAGTACGGCGAAGGGCTGGTCACCGACGTGGTGGCGGGCGCACAGCACCGCGTGGCCGAGGCCGAGGGGGTCGCCCTGGCGGATGTGGTGGATGTCGGCAAGCCGGGCGGGGTCGCGCACGGCGTCCAGCCGTACGGTGTCGCCCTTGGCGGCGAGGGCCTGTTCCAGTTCGAAGGCGTTGTCGAAGTGGTCCTCGATGGCCCGCTTGTGCCGGCCGGTGACCATCAGGATGTCGTCCAGGCCGGCTTGCGCGGCCTCCTCGACGACGTACTGGATGGCGGGTTTGTCGACGACCGGCAGCATCTCCTTCGGGGTCGCCTTCGTCGCGGGCAGGAACCGGGTGCCGAGACCGGCGGCCGGGACGACCGCCTTGCGCACCGTGCGGACAGGACTCTGGGTCGATGAGGTGTGGGGGACGCTCATGGGCGTCATGTTCACGGATTCGGATGTGAGCGCGCGGGGAGAAACGTGGGAGGCGGCTGTGGGCCCGGCGGGTGGCCCGGCGGCGCCGGGAAGTTGAAGGTTTCGTGTGCCAACGGGTCTTCCGTGCACACAAGTTGATGGCTCCACTCCGGGCGATTTTCGAATGCGGGTGCGGATACCGTCGGTAACAGATCTGAATTCACTCCGTTTTGAACATCGGTCACTCGAACTCCTTGTTTCCTGTGAGACCCATGTGCGAGGGTGAGCCTCCCCGTGAGAAGGCAAAGGTCACAAGCCCCTTTCGCGGTTTCTGACATCTCATAGGTATGCACCAATCACGCACCTGCTTTCCGACGGGCGCGCAATTCTCCTGCCGTCCGGAGGCTTGGAAGGAAATGGTTCAGTGCAATCCCCGTACCCTCCGCGCCCGCCCTACCCGCCCCGCCCCGGATCGAGCCCCGGGGATTCCGACCGCAATCTCCTGGCGCGGCTCGGTGGTACGGACGGGGACGACAGCGCCGTCGCGCTGCTGATGGCGCGGCACTGGCAGGCGACGTACGACTACTCGGTCATCTGTCTTGCCGCCTCCGGGAGTTCGGCGGAGATGGTGGCCGCCGCCGCGTTCCATCACGTGCTCGCCCATCGGGCGGCGAGGGGGGCCTTGCGTCCCCAACTCCTCGTGGCCGTACGGAACATGGTCAAGGAGTGGGCCGCCGAGGACCGGATTTCCGCTCTGTTGCCGGAACTTCGGAAACCCACCGGCGGCCGTGGACTGCGCGCGGCCAGGTCCGTGACGCCCGAAAGGCGGCGCCTCGCAGAACGCGCTTTCCAGGCCCTGCCGGGCGCATCCCAATGCCTGCTGTGGCACACGGCGGTCGAGGCGGATGCCATATCCGTACCGGCGGGTCTGTTGGGCGTCGATGCCGGTACCGCGTCGGCGGCGCTGGAGCGGGCGCGTGAACAATTCCGTACCGGTTGTGTCGCGGCCCACCGGGAACTCGCGCCCTCCCCGGAATGCC
The DNA here is from genome assembly GCF_058544905.1 of Streptomyces sp. JLBG701. Classification (NCBI taxonomy): domain Bacteria; kingdom Bacillati; phylum Actinomycetota; class Actinomycetes; order Kitasatosporales; family Streptomycetaceae; genus Streptomyces; species Streptomyces sp. JLBG701. Next base: position 1,796,353 of record NZ_CM178588.1, on the reverse strand, counting down.
GCTTCTACAACCGCCTTCTCGACGTCCCGATTCGCCGGGGCGGGGCCCTGCTGCCCGATGTCCAACGGCACCTCATGGAGTGCCGGCACTGCCGTCACGCGGCCGAGCAGCTCAGCCATTTCGAGGGCGGCCTGGAAGACCTGCTGGCCGAGACCGTGCTCGGCTGGGGCGCCCGGCGTTACCTCGACTCGCGCCCGGGCCGCGGCGGGACCGCGCGGCCACAGCCACGGCCCCAGATCGTCCGCCCCCGGCCGGGCGGACGCCACCGCCCCGAGCCGGCCGGCCTGCTCGCCGCCTCCGGAAGACGCACGAAGGCCCTGGCCGTGGGGGTGGGGCTGACCTCCCTCGCGCTCCTCGCGACCGTGCTTGTCGCCAAGGGCTGGTCCGAGGACAACAGTGTTCCCGCGCCGGACGCCACGTGGGGTGCGCCCAGCGTCAGCACCGTCAAGCCGAGCGCCGGATCCGAGCCCTCGTCCGCCTCCGCGGCCTACTCCGGCCTCGTCGCGCGAGGCCGGCTGCGGAGCGAGGTCGCCGGCCTGTGCCTCGACCTCCGGGGCGGCCGGGCCGAGGCCAGTGCCGGGGCCGTACTGGCGGCATGCTCGTCCGCCGGTTCGCAGCAGTGGTCGTACGAGAGCGACGGGCTGCTGCGCAGCCTGGCCGCACCCACCCTCTGTCTGGACGCCGACACCGGGGAGGGGACGGTCGTCCTGGCGGGCTGCCTGGTGCACACCGGTGAGGTGCGCTTCGACCTGACCGTCCGTGGTGAACTCCTGCTCCGCCGGCAGGAGGGACTGGTCGTCGCGCCCGGAGAGAAGGGGAGCGTGGTCGTCACGGACCGGGACGGGTCCGCGGGGCAGCGGTGGCTGTTCGATTCCGAGGTCGACGCCGCCGGGGGCACCGGGCAGGAGAAGAAGAGCCAGGGGGAGGAGAGCGAGGCGCCGGGTGACTCGGTGCGGCCGTCACAGGAGGGGCGCTCCGAGGAGGGGGAACCGGAGAGCGACGCTCCGCAGGCGCCCGGGGGTGAGGCGCCCCGGCGGGAGTCCGGGGAGCAGGGGGAGCAGTACGACACGAGGACCGTGCAGGTCGGTGGTGCCGGCGAGGACGAGCCCGCCGAGCCGCAGGCTCCCGTCGGCGATGTCGTGGGTGGCGTGACCTCGGCCGTGGGGGATGTGGTCACGGGAGTCACCGGCCTTGAGTCGACCCTCGTGTCCGCGCTCCCCTAGACGGTTGACGCGGGGTCGGCCGCGGCCCTGTTTTTCCCGGGGGGTCGGTGGTGCCTAACGGGTCGTCAAGTCCGTTCTGTCGCATAGTGCGGTCAGGACGAACGAAGGAGTGACGGCCCATGACCGACACTGTCTCCCGGCGATCCGCCCTGAGTCTGCTGGGTGCCGCCATCGCCGTCGCCACGGCGGCCACCAGCGGTCTCACCCCGCCGTCGCGCGCCTACGCGCAGGACAGGCCGGGTGCCGGGGCGGGCCCGCGCGTCGAAGGACTCGTCGCCGCTCTCACCCTCGACGAGAAGATCTCCCTGCTGCACGGCACCACCGACCCCAAGGCGCTCGGCCAGGCCGGCCACATCCCCGGGGCCACCCGCCTCGGCATCCCCCCGCTGCGGCTCGCCGACGGACCGGCCGGCGTCCGCGTCATCGAGCACGCCACCGCACTGCCCGCCCCCGTCCTGCTCGCCTCCGCCTTCGACCCCGACCTCGCCCGCCGCTACGGCCAGGTCATCGGACACGAGGGCCGCGCGCTCGGTCAGGACGTCCTGCTCTCGCCGATGGTCAACCTCATCCGCACCCCGTACGCGGGCCGCAACTTCGAGACCTTCAGCGAGGACCCGCTGCTCTCCTCCCACCTCGTCGCCGCCGAGATCGAGGGCATCCAGGGCGAGGGGCTCATCGCGACCGTCAAGCACTACGCGCTGAACAACCAGGAGAAGTACCGCACCACCATCGACGTACGCGTCGACGAACAGACGATGCACGAGACCGAACTGCGCGGCTTCGAGGCCGCCGTGGAGGCCGGCGTCGGTGCGGTGATGGGCGCCTACAACAAGGTCAACGGCGCCTTCGCCTGCGAGAACAAGACCCTGCTCACCGACATCCTGCGCGAGCGCTGGGGCTTCGAAGGCTGGGTGATGACCGACTGGCACGCCGCCCACAGCACCGTCGCCGCGATCACCGCGGGCCTCGACATGGAGATGCCGAACGACGTCTACTTCGGCGCCGCACTGAAGACCGCCGTCGAGAACGGCAGCGTGCCCGAGGCGTACATCGACACCGCCGTACGCCGCATCCTCACCGTCATGGACCGCTTCGGGCTCCTCGACGGCAGCACGCCCGAGCGCCCCGCCCGCGACGCCAAGGCGGGCGCGTCCGTCGCTCTTGAGGTTGCCAAGGCGGGCGCGACCCTGCTGCGCAACGAGGCCGACACCCTCCCCCTGACCGGCGGCGACATCGCGGTGATCGGCCCGACCGGCACCGTCCCCTTCGTCAGCGGCGGCGGCAGCGCCCATGTCGTCCCCGACCACGCCGACAGCCCCCTCGACGCCATCAGATCCCGCGCGGGATTCGCCGCCGAGGTGACGTACGCCCTCGGCGAGGACATCTACGGCAAACCGCTGCCCGCGACCGCGCTCGACACCGGCTCCGACACCGCCTTCGACACGGAGGGACAGGGCGTCGGCGGTGGACAGACGTGGACGTACGACGGGACGCTCACCGTCGCCGACGCCGACGAGTGGACCTTCGTCATCCACTACTCGGCCGCGGTCGCGCTCCGCCCCAAGGTCCTGCTCGATGGCGTCAACCTCTTCCCGGTGACGCCCGGCTACGGCGAGTGGTTCATCGGCGCCCTGGTCAACACCGCGCCCGACGGCCTCTCCGTGCGGCGCAAGACCCTGAAACTCACCCCGGGCGCACACAAACTGGAGATCACCGCGCAGGGCGGCGACGCCGGACAGCTCTTCCGGCTGCGGCACATCACCGGCGCGACCCGCGCGCGGGACGTCGCCGAGGCCGTCCGGGTGGCGGGCGCCGCCGACAGCGTCGTTCTGTTCGCCTACGAGGACGCCACCGAGGGCCAGGACCGCAAGACCATCGCGCTCCCCGGCCACCAGGCCCAGCTGATCGAGGCGGTCACGGCGGCCAACCCGCGCACCACGGTCGTCCTCAACACCTCGTCGTCGACGTCGATGCCCTGGCTGGAGAGCACCGGAGCGGTGCTCCAGATGTACTACCCCGGCCAGGAGGGCGCCGCCGCCACCGCCGCCGTCCTGTTCGGCGACAGCGACCCCGGCGGCCGGCTCACCCAGTCCTTCCCGGTCGACGACACCCACCACCCGGTCGCCGGGGACCCTCTCCGCTACCCGGGCGTGAAGGGCACCGAGGAGTACTCGGAGGGCATCCACGTCGGCCACCGCTGGTACGACGCGGAGGGAGTGCGGCCACTTTTCCCCTTCGGCCACGGACTGTCGTACACCTCCTTCTCCTACGAGGAACTGTCGGTGACCCGGCGCGACGGCGGACTCGACGTGAGCTTCGCCGTCCGCAACACCGGGTGGCGTGCGGGCGTCGACGTGCCGCAGGTGTATGTCGGGCCCTCCCCGGACCTTCAACTCGACCAAGCGGTGCGGGTGTTGGGCGGCTATCGGCGACTCGCCCTCGGAGTGGGGGAGTGGAGGCGGGTCACCGTGCACGTCGATGCGCGCACTCTGTCCTCGTGGGATCCGGGGCGGCACGACTGGGTGCTGGGTACCGGGCGTCGCGATGTGTGGATCGGGGCGTCGTCGGGTGACCTGCGGCTGCGGACGAGCGCGGAGGTAAGCGGCTAGCTCGCGGGGCCGCCGAGGTAGGCTTCCCGGCGTACGCCCGGACGAGAGTCGGGCGCACGCCGGGAAAGCAAGTACGTGAATCGGGAGGAACCGGCGTTGCACGTCCAGGAATGGCTAGAGACGGTACCCGCGGTCGCCATCTACGCGCTGGTGGGCCTGGTCATCGGCCTGGAGAGCCTGGGCATCCCGCTGCCGGGCGAGATCATCCTGGTCTCGGCGGCGCTGCTGTCCTCCCAGCACGAGGGCATCAACCCCGTCATCCTCGGCGCCTGCGCCGTCGTCGGTGCGGTCGTCGGCGACTCGATCGGCTACGCCATCGGCCGCAAGGGCGGGCGCCCACTGCTGGCGTGGCTCGGGGCGAAGTTCCCCAGGCACTTCAGCGAGGGCCATATCGCCACCGCCGAGAAGTCCTTCGAGAAGTGGGGCATGTGGGCCGTCTTCTTCGGCCGCTTCGTCGCCCTGCTGCGGATCTTCGCCGGCCCTCTGGCGGGCGTACTGCGCATGCCGTACTGGAAGTTCCTGATCGCCAACGTCCTCGGCGGCATCATCTGGGCCGGCGGGACGACAGCCGTCATCTACTACGTCGGTGTGGTCGCGGAGTCCTGGCTGAAGCGCTTCTCGTGGCTGGGGCTGGTGCTGGCGGTACTGATCGGCTTGACGTCGATGCTGGTACTGAAGCGCAAGGCCAAGAAGGTGCAGGGTGATGTGCGTGAGGCGGAGACCGTGGGGGCTACTGACTGACTTCGGGCGCGGGTTGAGTGGCTGGTCGCGCCCCTGCGGTGGAGCCGCATATCGACACAGCCCCGCGCCCCTGGGTGGGCTGCACTACTCGTGGATTTCCTGGTGAGCCTTCGCCAAGTTCGCGTAGTGCGTTCCGTTCAGGGTGACTCCCTGACGCTCCTCCTCCGTCAGTTCTCGCTTCACCTTCGCTGGCACGCCCGCCACCAGTGAACCCGGCGGTACCTGCATCCCCTGCGGCACCAACGCCTGCGCCGCCACCAGCGATCCCGCCCCGATCACCGCGCCGTTCAACACCGTCGCGCCCATCCCGATCAGGCAGTCGTCCCCGACGGTCGCCCCGTGGACCACCGCGTTGTGGCCGACGGAGACGCGCTCACCGATGCTGACAGGGAACCCCGGGTCGGCGTGCAACGTGCAGTTGTCCTGGATGTTGCTCTGCGCGCCGACGGAGATCCGCTCGACGTCACCGCGGATCACGGCGCCGTACCAGACGCTCGCCCCGGCCTCCAGTGTCACGTCGCCGATGACCGACGCGGTGGGTGCCACGAAGGCCTCCCCGTCGATCTTCGGTTCTCTGTCGCCGATACCCGTGATCAACGCCTTGTGCGACATTGCCCTCTCCTCGTCGTCGATACAGCACGCACCGTACGCCACCATGTAGGGCGAAGATCACAGGCCCTGCACCTCATGAGGGCTCCCTACGCTGAGTACGGTGACCACGTGCCCAAGCGCAAGAACACGTTCTCATCATGGCGGCGTCGCCTCGCGCAGAGCGCCGTCCATGCGGGCTGGGCATGGGTGCAGCGCACGGGGTCCGTCACGGCGGAGCATCCCGGCCGCTTCGCCTTCGGCGCGATGGGAACAGGTACCAGACTCGCCTTCCCGCTGGGCACCGTCTTCGGCGAACCCTGGATCCACATCGGCGCCCACTGCATCGTCGGTGAACAGGTCACCCTGACCGCCGGCCTGATGCCCGACCTCGACCTCGGCCCCGACCCGATCCTGCGCATCGGCGACGGCGTCGTCCTCGGCCGCGGCAGCCACGTCATCGCCGACACGACGGTCACCATCGGCAGCGACTGCTACTTCGGCCCGTACGTCTACGTCACCTCCACGAACCACTCCTACGACGATCCGCACGAGCCCATCGGCAAGCAGTGGCCGCGGATGGAACCGGTCGAGATCGGCCCGGGGTGCTGGATCGGCACGGGCGCGGTGATCCTCCCGGGGGCGCGGATCGGGCGGAACGTCGTGGTGGCGGCCGGTGCGGTCGTACGAGGTGTGGTGCCCGACCATGCCGTGGTCGCGGGCGCGCCCGCACGCGTCGTACGGCGCTGGACTCCCGCCGAGGGCTGGCAGCCGCCGCTCAGGACCCCGGCCCCGGTGCCGATACCGGAGGGCGTGACGCCGGACCAGTTGCTGGCGCTGGCCGGGCTGGACGAAGAGGGCGCCGCCCGGCTCGCCGAGCTGGACGTCGAGGGCTGACTCAGCCGGTCGCGAGCAGCAGCGTGCCGACCAGGGCGAGGCCCGCGCCCGCCGCCTGGACGGCGCGGAGTCGCTCGCTGAGGAAGCCGCGCGCGGCCAGGGCGGTCACCACCGGGTAGAGGGAGGCGAGGACCGCCGCCACCGTGACCGGCCCGTGCTGGGCGGCGACCGAGTAGGTGCCGTTCGCGGCGACGTCCGCGAGCCCGACGAAGGCGAGCGCCGGCAGCGAACTCCAGGGGAAGCCGCCCGCGGGGAGGGCGGGCGTGCCCCGCCGCACGGAGACGTACAGGGCGGCGGCGCCCCCGGCCACGTTGACCAGGCGCTGCACGAAGAGCGCGAGGAAGAGGCCGGTGACGGTGGTCGACGCCTCGGCGATCAGCGCGAACACCGTGCCGAAGCCCAGGGCCGCGACCAGGGTGAGCAGGATCGCCTGGCGCTGCACGGGGGCGCCGCGCAGTTGCGGACCGCCGGCCAGGACGACTCCGAGGACGGCGACCGTGATGCCCGCGAACTGCACCAGGCCGGGCCGCTCGCCCAGGAAGACCAGCCCCACGCCGACGGGGACGGCGACGCTCAGGGTGGCCAGCGGGGAGACGACCCCCATCGGGCCGAGGGCGAGCGCCTTGTAGAAGGAGAGCAGGGCGATTGGCCCCACGAGTCCGGCGGCGACGGCGAACCACAGCATCGGGCCGGCCTCGCTCCAGCCGCCGGTGGCGACCACGATCGCGCCGAGCACGACGGCCGCGATCCCCTGGGAGACCACGACCACCGTCAGCGCCGGGGTTCGTCGTGTCAGCAGCCCGCCGCCGAAGTCGGCCAGGCCCCACAGGAGGCTGGTGGCCAGGGCGAAGAATGCTGTCACGGGTCGCCTCGCAGTACAGTTCAGTGAACGATCAGGTGCATCACACCATAGTTCAATGCAGTGAACACTGTCATCCATAATATTGGACGAGCATGACGAGAATTTTGGACGGAACGTGTCGGACCTCGACCTGCTGACCCAGTCCCTGGCGCGCAACGTCAAGCGCTGGCGCACCGAGCGCGGCTTCACGCTCGACGCGCTCGCCGCACGCGCCGGAGTCAGCCGCGGCATGCTCATCCAGATCGAGCAGGCCCGCACCAACCCCAGCATCGGCACGGTCGTGAAGATCGGCGACGCGCTCGGCATCAGCATCACCACACTGCTCGACTACGAGCAGGGCCCGCAGGTCCGCATCGTCCCCGCCGACCAGGCCGTCCGCCTGTGGGACACAAAGGCGGGCAGCTACAACCGGCTCCTGGCGGGCACCGAGGCCCCGGGTCCGCTGGAGATGTGGGACTGGCTGCTGATGCCCGGCGACAGTAGCCTGTCGGACCCGCACCCCGTCGGCACGGTGGAACTCGTCCACGTCACCGCGGGGGAGTTGACCCTCACGGTCGACGGCGTGAAGTACCGCGTCCCGTCAGGCGCGAGCGCCTCCTTCGAGGCCAACACCCCGCATACGTACGGCAACGAGGGCGACGTACCGATGGAGATGGTGATGGCGGTGTCGGTGCCGCCTGTGGGGCGGGACGCCTGACGGGCGGACGGCGGATGCCTTTTCGGCGGCTTCCGTGTGGCTGTTAGCGTGCCGTCATGCGCGCACCCATCGGACACTTCGACACCGTCACGCCCGCCCCGGACTGCCTCGACGAGCTCGTCGGCCCGGTCTCCGACGCCGTACGCGACTGGCGCGGCAGCGTCCCCGCCGACCAGATCATCCACGTCGACACCGACCCCCAATGGGCCGACACCGCCGTCTTCGTGGAGCACTACGGCCGGGAACTGCTTGAGCAGTCGGCGAACTGTGTGGTCGTGGCGGGCAAGCGCGGCGGCGAGACGACGCTCGCCGCGTGCGTCGTGCTCTCCACCACCAGGGTCGACGTGAACGGCGTGGTGCGCCGCCAACTCGGCGCCCGCAAGGCCTCGTTCGCCTCGATGGACACGGCGACCGGGGAGACCGGAATGGAGTACGGCGGCATCACCCCGATCGGACTGCCCGCCGACTGGCCGGTGTTGGTGGACTCGGCGGTCGTCGACCTGCCCTACGTCCTGGTCGGCAGCGGACGCCGGCGCGGCAAGCTGCTGGTGCCGGGGAAGGCGTTCGCCGAACTGCCGGGCGCCGTCGCGCTGGAGGGACTGGGCGTGGCCTGAGGCGGGACGTCAGTAACCCGACTCCTTGCCCAGGTACTGCTCCGCGAAGGCGGCTCCGGCGGCCGACGAGGTGAACAGGCGGCGCAGCCGGGCGAGGGTGGTGCCCGCGCGGTACGGGTCGCCCGACGAGGCCCCGTGGTACACGCCGGACAGCCACTCCGAGAACTCCTGGTAGTCCCACACCCGGCTCAGACAAGCCTCCGAGTACCCGTCAAGACCGCCGGTTTCGCCCTTCGTGAGGTACGCGACGAGCGCGTCGCCGAGCAGGAAGGCGTCGTGCAGGGCGAGGTTCATGCCCTTCGCCGCTATGGGTGCGGTGAGGTGGGCGGCGTCGCCGGCCAGGAAGAGCCGCCCGAACACCATGGGCTCGACCACGTAGTTGTGCATGTCGAGCACGCGCTTCTCGATCAGCCGGCCCTCGGTGAGCGGGGGCCGGTCCGAGGCCGCGAGCCGCTGCTGGAGCTCCGTCCAGACCCTGTCGTGCGACCAGTTCTCCGGGTCGTCGCCCGGCGCGCACTCCAGGTAATAGCGGGTCACTTCGGGGCTGCGCGCCATGTGCCCGGCGAACCCGCGAGGATGGATGCCGAACATGACGCAGTCGGAGGACGGCGGCGCCTCCGCGAGCAGCGCCAGCCAGCCGATGCCGTAGTCCTGCCGCGCGATCCGGGCCCGCTCCGGCGGCAGCGCGGCCCGCGACACCCCGCGCGCGCCGTCGCACCCCGCGACGAAGTCGCAGTGCAGGACCTGCCGTTGACCGCTCTCCGGGTCGGTGTACGACACCGACGGCCGGTCCGAGTCCGTGTCGTGCAGCTCTACGTCCCGCACGCCGAACCGGATCGCTCCGCCCCGCACGTCCGCGTACTCGCGCACCAGGTCCGTCACCAGCAACGGCTGTGGATACACGTAGTGGTGAGTACCCGTCAGCTCCGTGTACGGGAACCGGTATCGCTGCCCGCCGAACCGGAACTCGCACTCGGAGTGCAGTTGCGCCCGCTCCAACAGGTTGGCGGCCAGGCCCCGTTGTTCGAGGCCGCGTACCGCCCACTCCTCGATGACGCCGGCCCGCGGCCGCTGTTCGATGAACTCCCTGGTCTCCGCCTCCAGCACCACGCAGTCGACGGAGGCGGCCCGCAGGATGTTCCCGAGGGTGAGCCCGGCGGGTCCGGCGCCGATTATGACGACCGGAAAGCGTTGTGGGGAGGGCGAGTTGGAAGGGTAGGAGTTCGGGTGGGGGGAAGCAGAGGTCACCCCGGCATTATGTCGTCGCCGCCGTCCTGGGCACAGCGGAAGCCCGTGTGGCCGCTCGAACTGTCCGGGGTGTTGGCACTGCGGGCGGCGACGCGGTACCGGTTGCAGTAGGAGCGGTGGCACATGTGGGAGCCGCCCCGGATCACCTTGTTCGTGCCGGTCGCCGGGCCGGTGGGGGAGACCAGCGGGTGGGCGGTGCCGTGCTCGGTGCTCCACCAGTCGGCGCACCACTCCCAGACATTGCCGGACGTGTTGTACAGGCCGAAGCCGTTCGGCTCGAACGCGTCCACGGGGGCGGTCCCGCGATAGCCGTCGGCGGCGGTGTTCTTGGCGGGGAAGTTCCCGCGCCAGATGTTGCAGCGGTACTCACCGCCCTGATCCAGCTCGTCCCCCCACGGATAACGCGCCCCGCTCAACCCGCCCCGAGCCGCACATTCCCACTCCGCCTCGGTCGGCAGCCGCTTCCCCGCCCAGGCCGCGTAGGCCGCCGCGTCACTCCAGGACACGTGCACCACCGGATGGTCGGCGCGCTCGTCGACCGAACTGCCGGGCCCCTCCGGCCGGTTCCAGACCGCCCCCTCGACGGCACACCACCAGGGGGTGCCCTCGGGGCGCGGTGCACCGCGCCGCAGCTCACCGGTCAGGAAACCGGCGAAGACGTATGACCAGCCGAAGCGCTCGGCGTCGGTCACATGCCCGGTGTCTTCGACGAAGGCGGCGAACCGCTCGTTGCTCACGGCATGGGCATCGATACGGAACGGCGCCAGCGAGACCGCCCGTACAGGCCCCTCGCCGTCCGCCGGAAACCCCTCGGCGTCCTCGGCCCCCATCAGGAACTCCCCGCCGGGCAGCGACACCATGCCCTCCGCGGAACCTCCCGCCCGCCTGGCCGGCGTCGGCAGAATCCCCAACGGCTCGGCCCGACCACCTCCCGACGGCATGCAGCAGCGAGCGGGCGACGAGGACTCGGGCATCGGTTCTTCCTTCGGGACCTGATGACATGAACGGAGTGTGACCAGCGAACTCGCCCACGCCGGCTTCAAAAGGTACGTCCTGTTCGCCTAACCGAGGCGCGGGATCTCGATCGCCGGGCAGACGTCCATCACCATGTCCAGGCCCGCTGCCCGGGTGCGGTCATACGCCGGCTCGTCGATGACGTCGAGCTGGAACCAGACGGCCTTGGCGCCGACGGCGGTGGCCTCGTCGGCGATGGGGCCGGCCAGGGCGCTGTTGACGAACACGTCCACCACGTCGATGTCGAAGGGGACCTCGGAGAGGGAGGGGTAACCCTTCTCGCCGAGGACCGTCTCGGCCTTCGGGTGGACGGGGACGATGCGCTTGCCGTAGCGCTGCAGGACGTCCGCGACACCGTAGGCCGCGCGGCGCTGGTTGGTCGAGAGGCCGACGATCGCCCAGGTGTCGCCGAGCTCCGTGAGGATCTTGCGGATCGTTGCCGGGTCGCCGTACACGGTCGGCCTCCTAGGGATGACTGCATCAGGTGTCACGTCGTGTGTTCACGAGCAACAGCTCGTGCCTGGCGGTGATTCCCCGGTTCCCCGGCAGACCGCGCGGATCATCGGCGTGACGCGCGTCACGGAGTCGTTCCGGAACTCGGCCCGTGGCGGATCCGACCCCTGAACCGTGATGGACGAGTCCCGACACACTTCCGAGCCGCTCCCGCCTCCCGCGCTCTGCGGCTTCCTTCTGCTCCTGACGATCCTCTTCGGGGTGTCGTACGCCGTCGGTACCGCCTCCGGTCCCGTCGCGCCCGGACTGCACAGCACCACCGGTACCAGCGGTGGAGGCACGGACGGCGGCGGCAGCGGCGATACCGAACACGGACATGAGGGAGGCGGCTGATGGGCGCCGAGTCGGTGGCCGCTGTGGTGACGACGGATCTGACCGTCGGCGGGATGACCTGCGCGGCCTGTGTCACGCGCGTCGAGAAACGGCTGGCGAAGATCGACGGGGTCGCGGCCACCGTCAATCTGGCCACCGGGCGTGCCCGAGTGAGCCATCCGCCGCACATCCGGCCCGACGAACTCGTCGCGGTCGTCGAGAAGGCCGGGTACACGGCAGCGATTCCCGAGCCTCCCCGGGCACGCGCCGACCGCGGCGGAGACGAAGGGGGCGAGGGGGACGTGTCCGAGGACGCGCGCCGCGAGCGTGAGCGGCTGATGGTCACCGCGCTGCTCGCGGTGCCGGTGCTCGTGCTGTCGATGGTGCCCGCGTGGCAGTTCCGGAACTGGCAGTGGCTGTGCTTCGTGCTGGCCGCGCCGGTCGCGGTGTGGGGTGCGTGGCCGTTCCATACCCGGGCCCGGCGCGGTCTGCGGCACTCGGCGGCGACCATGGACACCCTGGTCTCGCTGGGCGTGGCGGCGTCCTTCTCGTGGTCGGCGTACGCGCTGTTCCTCGGGGGTGCGGGCGAGACGGGGATGCGGATGCCGTTCAGTCTGGTGCCCTCCGCCTCGGACGGCACCGCGCACATCTATCTCGAAGCGGCCGTCGGCGTACCGCTGTTCGTGCTGGCCGGGCGGTTCCTGGAGGCGCGGGCCCGGCGCGGCACCGGGGCCGCGCTGCGGTCGCTGGCGGGGCTCGCCGCCAAGGAGGTGGCCGTACGCGAGGGCGGGGTCGAACGGCTCGTCCCCATCGAGGAGTTGGGGCTCGGACAGGTCTTCGTCGTGCGCCCCGGAGAGCGCGTGGCCACCGACGGGGAGGTGGTGGAGGGCAGTTCCGCCGTGGACCTGTCCCTGGTCACCGGGGAGAGCGATCCCGTCGAGGTCGGGCCGGGGTCGGCGGTGGTCGGCGGGGCCGTCAACGCCGGCGGGCTGCTGCATGTGCGGGCCACGGCGGTCGGCGCCGACACCCAACTCGCCCGGATCACCCAGCTGGTGACGGAGGCTCAGGCGGGCAAGGCGCGGGCGCAGCGGCTGGCCGACTCGGTGGCCGGTGTCTTCGTACCGGTGGTGCTGTCCCTCGCCGTGACCGTGCTCGGGTTCTGGATCGGCGCCGGGGCCGCCCCGCAGACGGCGGTCACCGCGTGTGTCGCCGTGCTTGTCGTGGCCTGTCCCTGCGCGTTGGGTCTGGCGACACCGACCGCGCTGATGGCCGCGACCGGCCGCGGTGCCCAACTCGGCGTCCTGGTACGCGGTCCGCAGGCGCTGGAGGGGCTCCAGCACATCGACACCGTCGTCCTGGACAAGACCGGCACCCTCACCTCCGGGCACATGACCGTCGCCCGGGTCACCGTCGTGCCGGACGGGCTCGGCCGCGAGGCGGTGCTGCGGCTCGCCGGGGCCGTGGAGCAGGGCTCCGAGCATCCGCTGGGGCGGGCGATCGCCTCGTACGCGCGCCGCTCGGGGCCAGACAGCCCGCTGCCCGAGGTGACCGGCTTCAGTGCGGAGCCCGGCAGAGGAGTGCGCGGCCGTGTCGAGGGCCGTATGGTCGAAGTCCTCGCCCCGGACGGGGAGTTGCCCGCCGCTCTCGCGGAGGCGCTGCCGTCGGCGGAGGCCGCCGCGCACACGCCGGTCGTGGTCGTGGCGGACGGTGCGGCCGAGGCGCTGATCGAGGTCGGGGACGTCGTACGGCCGGGAAGTTACCCTGCCGTCCACCGGCTGCGCGGCCTCGGTGTGCACCTGGTCCTGGCCACCGGTGATCGGGAGGCACCCGCCCGGGCCGTCGCCGACGCGCTCGGCATCGACGAGGTGCACGCCCGCCGCACACCCGGCGAAAAGGCCGACCTCGTACGGCGGTTGAGGGGGGAAGGCAGCCGGGTCGCGGTCGTCGGCGACGGTGTCAACGACGCCGCCGCCCTCGCCTGCGCCGACCTCGGTATCGCCATGGGCAGCGGCACCGACGTGGCCATCGGGGCCGCCGACGTGACCCTGGTGCGCGGCGACATCGAGGCCCTCGCGGACGCGGTCCGGCTCGCCCGCCGCACCCTGGGCACGATCCGCGTCAACCTCGTCTGGGCCTTCGGCTACAACGTCGTGACCGTGCCCCTCGCCATGGTGGGCCAGCTCAACCCGATGCTCGCCGCGGCGGCGATGTCGGTGAGCTCATTGCTGGTGGTCTGCAACAGCCTGCGGCTGCGCGCCTGGCAGCCGACGCGAGGACGGAGCCGTACCCGATGAGCGAACAACACCCCTGGCGCCCCTCACGACGTCGGCTGACCGACACCCTGCTCGCCGCGATCGCGCCCGTCGCCGCGTGCAGCCTCGCCCTGGGCGGCCTGACCACCTGGGTCGGCACCGGTGCGGCCGGCAGCCCGCCCCGCATCAGTGTGGGGAACGGGCGGGTGTTCCTGCCGTTCGGTGACAGCAGGAGCACCGCGGCCTTCTTCGAGATCTCCAACGGCGGTGACGCGGAGGATCGGCTGGTCGCGGTGACGTCCTCCGCCGTGGCGGGCGAGATCACGCTCAGCCGGCACAGCACCACGGACGGCGGGGCCGCCTACCGGGCCGACGTGGACTCGGCCGCCGTACCCGCCCACGGTGACCTCTCCATGTCCGCGCACGGCCTGGATGTGACCTTGCGGGCCAAGGAGGGATGGCAGGCCGGCAGCCTCGTGCGGTTCACGCTGCACTTCCGGTACAGCGGGGAGGTCAACACCATCGCCGTGGTGATCCGGCCGAGCGAACGCGGATGACGGTGAGCTATGTGTGGTTCCTGTCACAGGTTATGAGCTGAGTGTGGATCGGGGGCAATTTCCGTACCCCCGCCTGACGGGGGATGCCTGGATGCAAGGATCAGGTCATGACAGCAGGGTGGTGTTCGCGCGCAGTGCGCGCCGCGGTGTTCGCGGCCGTCTGTGTGCTGCTCGCCGCCCTGGGCCACGTCCTGATGTCCGGAGACCATGTGTCCTCCTGGACGCTGGCGGGCGGGGCTGTGGTGACCGGCGCGCTGGGCTGGTCTCTGGCGGCGCGTGAACGTGGCCTTCCACTGATCGTGTTCGTCGTGGTCGTCGCCCAGACGGTTCTCCACTCGGCGTTCTCCCTCGCACAGTCCGGGGCCACGGCAGCCATGGGCATGAGTTCCGCGAGCCATGGCATGGGCTCGACGCACATGGGCTCGGTACACATGGATTCCGTGAATTCCATGGATACGGGGCATATGGGCATGGGATACATGTCCGAGGTGGGTCGGCTCATCAGCGGTGCGTCGTCGTTCGGCATGTTCGCCGCGCACCTGGTGGCCGCCCTGCTCTGCGGGCTGTGGCTCGCCCACGGCGAACGCGCCGCGTTCCGCATCCTGCGTGCGGTCGGCGGATGGCTGGCCGCGCCCCTGCGGCTGCTGCTCGCGATCCCCGCCCCGCCGCACCGGCCGCGCCCACGGCCACGCCGTCGCCGCTCGGAACGGGCGCCGCGCCTTCGCCTCCTCGTCCACACGATCACCACTCGGGGCCCACCCCTGGGGACCGCTGTCGTCATCCGACCCGTCTGAAACCTCCGACGCGTCCGACGACAGCCGGCAACCCGAGGCGGCCCATGCGCCCCTCGGGCCTCGGCCGTACGCCCGCACAGGCGTCTTACGCCCGCACAGGCGTCATACGCCCGCACAGGCGTAGTACGGCCGTATCCCCCTCACCGGACCCCGTACCGCTGTGCCCACGCGCGGCCGTCGGAGCCGGAGGACCCGAGAAGGACACCAGGTGATCACTCCTGCCCTGCCCGCCTCGCGGGCGAAAACCGAGGCGGCGACCGTCGCGGACGAGTCGATAACGGCCTGGGCGCTCGCCGCCCGCGGCGGTGACCCGGACGCGGTCGAGCACTTCGTGCGCGCCCTGCACCGGGACGTCCAGCGGTACGTCGCCCACCTCTGCGGCGACCCCCAGGCCGTCGACGATCTCGCCCAGGACACCTTCCTGCGGGCGCTCGGCAGCCTGCACCGGTTCGAGGGCCGCTCCTCGGCACGTTCCTGGCTGCTGTCCATCGCCCGCCGCGCGGTCGTCGACAGCTACCGCTACGCCGCCGCCCGGCCGCGTCTGTCCGACGTGGCGGACTGGCAGCTGGCCGTCGAGCTCGCCCAGCCGCACGGACTGCCGGGTTTCGACGAGGGCGTCGCGCTCCTCGACCTGGTGGAGGCGCTGCCCGCCGAGCGGCGTGAGGCGTTCGTCCTCACCCAACTGCTCGGCCTCCCGTACACGGAGGCGGCCGAGGCGAGCGACTGCCCCATCGGCACCGTCCGCTCCCGCGTGGCCCGTGCCCGGGCGACCCTGACGGACCTGCTGGCCGACGCCGAGAGCCAGGAATCCCCGGTCCTGGCCGCCTAGGGCCTGTCCGGCGGATCCTGTCGCAGACGCGGGGTCTGGCACGCCCTCCCCCAGAGGGGGGACCCCCAGCGGCGTTGTCGTCGGTCGCCGACTCCCCCACGCTCGAACAACCTCGCGCGGGGGGACCCCCATCGCGTCGACTCCCTCCTCCGCCTTGCAGTTGGACGCACCAGACCCCGCTCACCTGTGCCGATGAGGCGCCGTAGCTTTCCTGCGACCGGATCCGCCGGACAGGCCCTAGCCCGACCCGGACCCGGACAGAAGGGGGCCGGCGCCCACGCATCCCGCGGGCACCGGCCCCCTCGGCCGTCCACCGCGCGCGGACAGGATCCGAATTCCTCCAACTCCCGGGAACTCAGGGCGAGTTGACCGCGACTACTGGTGCGGGTGACGGAAGTTCACCCGGGTACCGAGTGGATCCTGGAGTGTTTCGATGCGTTCTCGAGTGTGGTGCGGTACGGCGGCCGCGGTGCTAGGCCTGTTCACGGCAGGCTGCGGCGGCGGTACGGAGGAGGACGCGGCCAGTGACACCGCGGCGAAGGCCGTGACCGGGGCCTACCCGGTCGCTGTCACCGACTGCATGGGCGCCGAGACGACCTTCTCCGCCTCCCCGAAGAAGATCGTCACCAGCAACGCCTCCAGCCTGGAGTTGCTGCTCCGCCTCGGCGCCGGCGACCAGGTGATCGGCACCGGGTTCCCGCCCGGCAAGGGCACTCTGCCCACCGAACTCGACGCGCAGGCCCAGAAGATCGAGGTCCTCAGCGACAGCGTCATCCCGAAGGAGAAACTGCTCGGCTCCGGCGCCGACCTCTACATCGACACCTTCGCCTCGATGGACATGGGCGGCGGCATGGGGGACACGCCGACCGAGGAGGAGTACAAGGCGGCCGGGATCAAGCACATCTACCTCAAGTCCACCGCCTGCGCCGCCACCGCCAAGAGCGCCGTCACCGACCTGTCCGCCGTCGAGGCCGACATCACCTCCCTCGGCGCGGTCACCGGCACGAGCGCCAAGGCGACGGAACTCGTCACCGGGATGAAGGAGAAGGTGGCCGCCGTACAGAAGGCCGTCGGCGACACGGCGGACAGCGCGCGGCCCACGTACTTCTTCTTCGACTACGACGCCGGCACCAAGCAGCCCACCGTCGTCTGCAACCGCCAGGTCGCCAACGCGGTGATCACCCTGGCCGGCGCCCGCAACGTCTTCGCCGACTGCGACGGCGACTACAAGGAGGTCGGCTGGGAGGACGTCATCGCCACCGACCCGGACTGGATCCAGCTCGCGGTGCGCAACCGGGGCAGCGACGCGGCGAACGAGAAGGCCTTCGACGAGGCGCAGAAGTGGCTGGAGGGCAACGCGGCCACCAAGGGCCTCACCGCGGTCGAGGAGGGCAACTTCCTTCGCATCGGCTCCGAACCGACCACCATCGCCGGGGTCGAGAACGCCGACACCGTCGAGGAGATCGCGGGGACCCTCTACCCGGGCAAGGTCGGCTGAGCCGTGTTCTCCACCCTGTCCAGATCCCCCGAGCGGACCGCGGAGACCCGCGTCCTGCCGGCGGGGCCGCTGACCGCCGCTCTCGGAGTCGCGCTGCTGCTGGCGCTCACCGCGGCGGTGGCCTGGGGCTCGACGTCCATCCCGCCCGGCGAGGTGTGGGGCGTGGTGTGGCGGCGGCTGTCCGGCGAGGCGGCCCGGCCCGGCACGAACGACCTCATCGTGTGGCAACTCCGCGTCCCCCGCGCCGTGTTGGCGGCCCTCGTCGGTGCCGGACTCGGCGTCGTCGGTACGGCGGTACAGGCCCTGGTCCGCAACCCACTGGCCGACCCCTACCTCCTGGGCATCTCCAACGGGGCCTCGCTCGGGGCGGTCGCCGCCATCGTGCTCGGCCTGAGCGCGGGCGGGGCGCTGGGACTCGGCCTGTCCGGCGCCGCGTTCGCCGGAGCCCTGGCCACCTTCGCCCTGGTGTGGGCGGTGGCCCGGCGCGGCGGGGGATTCGCACCGCTGCGGCTGGTGCTTGCCGGGGTGGCGGTCGGGCAGTTCCTGTCCGGGTTCACCAGCTACCTGGTGCTCCAGGCCGGGGACGAGCAGCAGACCCACAGCGTGCTGTTCTGGCTCATGGGCAGCCTGAGCGGGGCGAGTTGGCCCCTGCTGACGGTGCCCGCGATCGCCGTACCGGCCGCCCTGCTGTGGCTGCAGGCGCGCGCCCGCGGCCTCAACGCCCTGCTGATGGGCGACGAGACGGCCGCCGGACTCGGCATCGACGTCACCCGGCTGCGCCGCGAACTGTTCACGGTCACCAGCGTGCTGACCGGTGTCCTGGTCGCCGTGTCCGGTGCGATCGCCTTCGTCGCCCTGATGGTGCCGCACGTCTGCCGGCTGGTGGTCGGCGGCGACCACCGCCGACTGCTGCCCGTCTCCGCGCTGTTCGGGGCGCTGCTGATGGTGGTGGTCGACATCGTCTGCCGTACCGCCATGGACACCCAGGAGCTGCCGGTCGGCGTGGTCACCTCGCTGCTGGGCGCTCCCGCGTTGCTGTACCTGCTGGACCGACGTCTGGAGAGCGGCAGTTGAGAATCGACATCGAGAACCTGCACGTCGCCTACGCGAACCGCACGGTCGTCGCGGGCGCACACCTGGTCGCCGCCGAGGGCGAGATCACGGGCCTCGTCGGCCCGAACGGCAGCGGCAAGTCCACCCTCCTGCGCACCGTTTACCGGCATCTACGACCCACCGCCGGACGCGTGCTCCTGGCCGGCACCGACCTTCGGGAACTGACCCCGGCCCGGTCGGCCCGGCATGTGGCGGCGCTGCCGCAGGAGCGGGGCGGCGACTTCGAGTTGACGGTCCGTGAGGTGGTCGCCATGGGGCGGACGCCCTACAAGCGGGCCTTCGCGGGCGAGGACGCCACCGACCGGGGCATCGTCGCCCACGCCCTGGCCGACGTCGGCATGGCGGACCAGTCGGGCCGCCGCTTCACGGCACTGTCCGGCGGCGAACGCCAACGCGTGCTGCTGGCACGGGCGTTCGCGCAGAACCCGGACGTCCTGGTCCTGGACGAGCCGACCAACCACCTCGACATCCGGCATCAGGTGGAGCTGCTCGCCCTGCTGCGCGCCGGACGCCGTACGACCCTGGTGTCGCTGCACGACCTGAACGCGGCCGCCTCCGTCTGCGACCGGCTGCACGTCCTGCACGCCGGCTGCGTCGTCGCCTCCGGACCACCCCGCGAGGTCCTCACCCCCTCCCTGATGGCCGAGGTGTTCGGCGTCCGCGCGGCCGTCGTCGACCACCCCCTCACCGGCGACCCGCTGATCGCCTTCGACCATCGCGGCGGCAACCCGGCCCCGGATTCCGCCGACTTGTGGGACGAGGCCGCGGTGCCGCAGCCCGCCCACGAAGGGAGGGTCGCAGGATGAAGGCCCCAAGTCCCGCTCCCCAAGGGCCTGGTCACATACCGGCGGTCGAGGACCGCTGGCTGCTCGTCGCCGTGGCGGGCCTGCTGTCCTTCGTGGCGATGCTCGACATGAACATCGTCAACGTGGCCCTCACGGACATCGCCCGCGGCCTCGACGTGTCCGCCGCCACCGCCCAGTGGGCGGTACTGGGATACCAACTCCCGGTCGTCGCCCTGCTGTTACCCGTCGGGCGCTGGCTGGACGGCGTAGGCCTGCGCCCCGCGCTGCTGACCGCGACCGGCGGCTTCGCCCTGTGCAGCGCTGCCGCCGCCGCATCCCCGTGGGCGGCCTGGCTGATCGCGGCCCGGTTCGCCCAAGGGGCGTTCGCCGCCGTGCTGTTCGTCCTCATGCCGGTGCTGGCGATGCGTTCCGTACGACCGCAGGCACGCGCCCGGGCGATGAGCGTGCCCGCCACGCTGGGCCCGCTCGGCGCGGTGACCGGCCCCGCCGTCGGCGGCCTGCTGGTGGACCAACTGGACTGGCATGCCGTCTTCCTGGTCAAGATCCCGTTCTGTGCGCTCGCCATGGCGGTCGCCTGGAAGGTGATGCCCAGGGACGGCGGGCTGCGCCGCCCCAACCGACGGTCGGCGGTCGACGCCCTGCTGGTCGCCACCGGTGTGACGATGGTGCTGCTGGCCCTGACCCTGGCGGCCGACACCTCCGCGTGGCTGCTCCTGATGCTCCCCGCGCTACCGCCGCTGTGGTGGTGGCTGCGCGGCCCGGGCGGCCGTCCGGTGGCGGAAGTGCTGCGCGAGGCGGGGCTGTTCAGGGTGAACGGCGCGGTCCTGGCGCTGGCGGCCGGCTTCGCCGCCATGCACTACGTCGTCGCCCTGCACCTCCAGCGCGACGACGGCGTCAGCGCCACCACCACCGGCCTGACCGTCCTGGCCTTCCCACTTGGCATGGGCCTGGCCGGCCCGCTCGGCGGACGCCTCGCCGACCTCCCCCACTCTCGGCTTCGCTCGAGCGGGGGGACCCCCATCGGCGCCCGGCCCGTCGCGGTCACCGGCGCCACCCTCACCGCCACCGGACTCCTGCTGCTCGTCCCCCTGGGCGACACCTGGTCCCCGCCCGACGTGGCCTGGCGCCTGGCACTCGCCGGCCTCGGCATGGGCCTCTACGGCGGCCCCACCCAGGCCCTGGTGATGGGCGCCGCCCCACGGGACCGGGCCGCCACCGTCGGCTCGGCGATGCAACTGTCCCGCAGCCTCGGCTTCACGCTGGGCCCGGCGCTGGCGACGGCGGCCTGGGCCCTGGCCGGCCCCGACGGCGGCGCACGCGCCGGGCTCGTACTGGCCGCGGGGGCCGCCTGTCTCGCCGTACCCCTGCTGGCACTGCCCGCGCGCAGACCCGCCGCACACACATCCGACGCGGCCGCCGCCGCCCACCCCTGACCCAGGAGCCTTCCCCATGTGCGGAATCACCGGCTGGGCGTCCTTCCACAGTGACGCTCGCAGCCAGACCCCGGTCATCGAGGCCATGACCGCCACCCTCACCCCACGAGGCCCGGACGCCTCGGGCGTGTGGCTCGGCGAGCGGGCCGCGATCGGGCACCGGCGGTTGGCCGTCATCGACCTCGTCGGCGGAATCCAGCCGATGACCGACCGGCCCGACCGGCCGAACGCCGTGCTCACCTACAGCGGTGAGATCTACAACCACCATGAACTCCGGTCCGAACTGAGGAAGTTGGGCCACGAGTTCCGCACCCGCAGCGACACCGAGGTGGTGCTGCGTGCGTATGCCGAATGGGGTGAGGACCTCGCCGCGCGCCTGGACGGCATGTTCGCCTTCGCCGTCTGGGACGAGCGGGACCAGCGGCTGCTGCTCGTGCGGGACCGACTCGGCGTCAAGCCGCTGTACTGGGCGGCCGTCGACGGGGGAGTGGCCTTCGCCTCCGAGCCCAAGGCCCTCTTCGCCCACCCGGAGATACGGCCCCGGGTCGACGCGGACTGCCTGCGCGAGGCGTACAGCCTGGTGTTCAACACCGGGCCGACCGTGTGGTCCGGTGTCCGCGAGGTCGAACCGGGCGGCCTGCTCGTCCTGGACCGCGACGGCATGCGCGAACGCCGCTACTGGCAGTTGGAGGCGGTGCCCCACAGCGACGACCGGGACGCCACCGTCGCGCACGTCCACCACCTCGTATCCGCCGCCGCGCGCGGCCAGTTGGAGGCCGACGTACCGCTGTGCAGCCTCCTGTCCGGCGGCCTCGACTCCACCGTCCTGACCGCCCACCTGGCCGACGAACTCCGTCTGCGCGAGGGCCCGGACGCCCGCATCCGCTCCTACGCCGTCGACTACAGCGACCAGGCCGAACAGTTCACCGGCGACGTCCTGCGCACCGGTCACGACACCCCGTTCGCCACCGAGGCCGGCGCCTTCATCGGCACCGACCACTCCACGGTCGTCCTCGACCCGCGCATGCTGCTCGACCTCGAACACCGCAAGGCGGTCGTCGCGGCCCGCGACTCGCCGATCGGCGTCGGCGACATGGACACCTCGCTCTACCTGCTCTTCGGAGAGATACGACGCCACTCCACCGTCGCCCTGTCCGGCGAGGCGGCCGACGAGGTCTTCGGCGGCTACCCCTGGTTCCACAACCCCAAGGCGCTGGCCGCGACCGCCTTCCCCTGGCTGCTGGTCACCGGCGAGGACGCGGCGATGCCGCTGAACCCCGAACTCGACCTGCGTATCGGAGAGTTCCGCGCCGACACCTACCGCGGCGCGCTGGCCGCCGTACCCCACCTCGACGACGAGAGTCCCGCCGAGCACCGCCAGCGCGAGCTGCAGCACCTCTCCCTGACCCGCTGGCTGCGCCAACTCCTCCACCGCAAGGACCGGTTGAGCATGGCCCGGGGTCTGGAGGTCCGCGTCCCGTACTGCGACCACAGGCTCGTGGAGTACGCCTTCAGCACCCCCTGGTCCCTGAAGAGCTTCGACGGCCGGGAGAAGAGCCTGTTGCGCGCGGCCGGTTCGGGCCTGGCACCGGAGTCGGTCCTGTGGCGCCCCAAGAACCACTACCCGGCCACCCACCACCCCGACTACAACCGCGGCCTCCAGGACCTCGCCCGCGAGGCGCTCGCCACCGCCCAAGTACGCGACCTGGCCGACGAGACCCGCATCAAACCCTGCCTCGACACCCCGCCCGACCGGCTGGAGTGGGGCCACCGGCTGCGGCTCGAACGTGTCGTCGACCTCGCCCTGTGGCTGGACCACCACCGCCCCGAACTCGCCCTCTGAGGAGCGTTATTCATGACCATCCAGGAACCCCGGTCCGAGCCCGTCCCGCTCATGGGCTGCCCTTACAAGAGCGATCCCTATCCGCTCTACGAGCGCATGCGCGACGCCGGCCCGGTGCACCCGGTGCTCTTCCCCAGCGGAGTCCAGGCCTGGCTCGTCACCGGCTACGACGCCGCCCACGCCGCGCTGAACGACGACCGGCTCGGCAAGAACCACGACCGTGGCAACGACCGCTGGCGGGCCCGCGCCTCGATCATGCCCGAGCCACAGCACTCCCAGCTCCAGGTGCACCTTCTCCACCAGGACCCGCCCAAGCACACCCGCATGCGCCGCCATGTGACGGACGCGTTCACCCCGCGCCGGATCGAGCAACTGCGGCTACGATTCCAGGAGTTGGCCGACGCCCTGATCGATCGTCTGCCGGAGTCCGGCCCCGCCGACCTGGTCGCCGGATTCGCCGCCCGCTTCCCCTTCCAGGTCCTGGCCGAAGTCATCGGCCTCCCCGCCGAGTTGGCGGCCCGTTTCGACCGCGACTGGGGCAAGGTCGTCCAGCCGGTGGGCCCGGCCGACCCGGGACGGCCGGCGTACGAGGCCCGGCTGCACGGACTGCAGAGCTATATCGCCGAGGTCGTCGCCCACAAGCGTGAGCACTGGGACGACGATCTGCTCAGCCGCCTCGTCGTGGCCCGCGACCGCCGCGAACTCTCCCAGGAAGAGCTGGACTCCATGATCTTCCAGCTCCTGGTCGCCGGCCAGGAGCCGGTCACCAACCAGATCACCACCGCCCTGATCGCGCTGTTCCGCCACCCCGACCAGCTCGCCCGCCTCCGCGACAACCCCGGCCTTCTCCAAAGTGCCGTCGAGGAACTCCTGCGCTACGACAGCGCCTTCGAGCTGACGACCTGGCGTTTCCTCGCCGAGGACGACGACCTGCACGGCACCCGCGTCCCGGCCGGCGACTCGGTGATCGTCTCCCTGTGCGCCGCCAACCGCGACCCGCGCCGCTTCCCCGACCCCGACACCCTCGACCTCGACCGCAGCCCCAACCCGCACCTCGCCTTCGGCCACGGCATCCACTTCTGCCCTGGCGCTGCGCTTGCCCGCGCCGAGCTTCAGATCGCCCTGGGCACACTTCTCACCCGGCTGCCCGGCCTCCAACTCGCCATCGCGGACGAGGATATCGAGTGGATCCCGGCCGTCCTGGGGCGCGGCACCAACCGCCTGCCGGTGGCGTACGACCGCCGCCGGTGACCGCCTGACCTGACGGTCTGTCTGACGACCTGACCCGACCGTCTGCCCAACCACCTGACCGACAGCGCCCGGCCTTTTTCCGCGCCACGGCGCCATGCCGACGTGCCCAGACGCCCCCGATGGAGAAACAGCATGCCGCTCACGACCGCGCCGGACACGCTCCCCACGAGCATCGGCACCGCGATCCTGAAACTGCTCCTGCCGCACCACCGTACGACCGACCGAACCCCCGCATCCGCCGAGGCGTTCCCCCGACAACTGGGCCAGATCGCCGACTTCGTGCGCGAGGGCGCCCCCGTCCTGTTCACCCTGCCCGGCTTCCCCTGCAAGTCCCCGAACCCTGCCAAGGTGCTCGGCCACCTGCCCGACCAGGGCGAACGGCTCTCCCTCGGCTTCCTCGGCGGACTGTGCGCCGACATCGAGCGGATCTACCCGCCCGGCGCCCAGGTCGTCATCTGCTCCGACGGCCATGTCTTCGGCGACCTGGTCCACGTCCCCGACCACCACATAGACGCCTACGCGGACGAACTACGAAGACTCATCACCGAGTTGGGCCTGAGCCGACTCTCCGTCTTCGACCTGCGTGACGTCCTCGGCGACCTCCCGCACGACGCCAAACGGGCCCACGTCCACGACCGCTACGCCCCCGCCCTCGACGCCCTGCGCGCAGAAGTCCGCGCCGACGACCACACGCTCGCCCTCTACCGTGGCATCACCCGCTTCCTCGTCCAGGACACCGCCGACCACCACGGCACCCGCTCCGCGCTCCAACGCGAGTGCCGCACCCGCGCCTACGGCGTCATCCAGCGCAGCCGCGCCTGGGGCGACCTCGTCGCCGACCACCACCCGCGCTCCGTACGCCTGTCCATCCACCCCCAGCCCGTCGGTGCACCCAAGTTCGGCATCCGGCTTCTCGACGCCCCCGACGCCTGGACCACGCCCTGGCACTCCACGGCCCTGCGCCGCGCCGACGGCACCTGGACCCTGATGCCCCGCGCGCGGGCCGCCCGGCTCGGGCGACTGGTCCACCGGGAGGGGAGACCCAGCCACTTCGACCAGAACTGACCGGCACCGATGACCGGCCTGGGCGTGGTCGAATCCCGTCGACGTGTCCGGATCGGCACCGGATGCCTGCACTTCGCCGCCCGGCCGCCTACGCTCGCCCCGTGCTGCGCATCATCGACGCCCGAACCGGCGAGCCCGTCATCGCCGCCCCCGCCCGACGGGGCCTGACCCGTGTCGAGGCCCACGCGTCGGACTTCGACGCCACGGGCCTCCGCGTGCTCCTCGTCGCCGACCTGCTCGTCCGTGTCCTGGAGCTGGGCGGTACGCCGGTCTGGGCGCTGCTGAACGGCGACCGGGGCCGGGCCGAACTCCGGGCGGGCGCGGTGGCGCTGGGTATGCGGCCCTTCGAGGACAGCCGTGACATCGGCGCGGGGGTGGGCGAGGTGCAGGTCGTCCATGTGGCGAGCGAGGGCTCAGCGGCACCCGACGGCGTCCTGGTCGGCGTCGCCCCGGTCGACGCGGCGGCCCTGGGCGGCTCCGGCCCCGGCGCCCTGGACGGAGCCGACCCCGCCGCCCTGCGCCTGGCCCTGCTCACCCACCGCAGGAGCGAATCCGTACGCCTCGATGCGGAGGCCCTGAACGACGCCCAGGTCAGTCTCGCGCACTGGCGTCGCACTGTCGCCGGCTGGGCCCGGCACCCGTCACGGCCGGTTCCGGACGAGGTGCGCGGACAGCTCCGTACCGCCTGGGAGGACGACCTGAACGTACCGGACGTCCTCCGTGTCCTGCGGTGGGTGGAGACCGCGTCCGGACTGCCGGAAGGCGCCCGCTTCGAGACGTACGCCTACGCGGACCGGCTGCTCGGCCTCGAACTCACCCGCGACCTGGGAGCGCCGGCATGACCGCCCGCATCGGAGCGGGCCCGCTGCGCCGGCTGGTCGTCCTGCGACACGCCAAGTCGGCCTGGCCGTCCGGCGTCCCCGACCACGAGCGTCCCCTCGCGCCGCGCGGCCGCCGGGACGCCCCGGCCGCGGGGCACGCCCTCGCCGAGGCCGACTGCCTGCCGGACCTCGCCCTGTGCTCGACGGCCGTACGCGCCCGTCAGACCTGGGAACTGGCCTCGGCGGAGTGGGGCACACCGCCCCCGGTCAGCCATGACCCGCGGCTGTACGGGGCCGACGTACCGGAACTGCTGCGTGCCGTGCACGAGGTGTCCACCGAGGTCGAGACGCTGCTCCTGGTCGGGCACAACCCCGGTCTGGAGGAACTCGTCCTGGAGCTGGCCGGCGACAGCCTCGACGACGCGCTGGCAGACGTCCGGGTGAAGTTCCCGACCTCGGCGATCGCCGTCCTGGCCTGGCACGGCAGCACCTGGCGGACACTCAAGCCCGGTACCGCCCTGCTCACGGACATGATCGTGCCGCGCGGAAAGAAGGGTCACTGAACTAGCCGACGTGCACGCGCGGCCGGCGCTCCGGATCGGATTCGGCTCGGCGCAGCACCTCGCGGGTGACCGGGGCGACCTCGCCGTCGCCGAAGACCAGGAAGCGGATCAGGTGGGAGAAGGGGCTGCCCTCCGTCCAGTCGAAGTACGCGTGCGGGACCTGGCCGGTGCGGTCGCGCAGCGCCAGCAGCACCGCCGCCGCGGTGTTGGGCACCGTCGGGCCCTGCGCCCGCAGCCGGCGCACCCCGTGCTTCTCGTCGCCGTGCACGATGACGTCGGTGGTGAAGTCGGAGGAGTCGTGCACGAGCACCTCCAGGAACAGCACCGGTCCGGCCTCGGGGATGGGGGTGTGCTCGCGCTGGCTGTGCTCCTTGGCGCGGTACGCGCGCGTGCTGTGCTCCTGGGGCTCGTTCGCGATCAGCCGCAGGGGACCGCTGCGGGCGGCCTCGTCGATGAACCGGGCCGCCGTCTCGTCGAAGGTGACCTCGGTGGCGCGCAGTTCGAAGGCGCGGTGCACGCGTGAGCCGAAGGACGTGACCAGGATGGCCACGATGAAGATCATCGCGATCTTGATGCCGTCGGGCCGCTCGATGACGTTCGCCACGAGCGTGTAGGCGAACACCGCGGTGATCGCCCCGAACCCGAGCGTGGCACGCCGATGGCCGTGCCGGTGCACGGTGACGGTCGAGGCGAACGCCGCCGACAGCATCAGCACCAGCACGCCCGTCGCGTACGCGCCGCTCTGCGCGTCGACGTTCGCGTCGAACCACAGCGTGATGGACACGGCGGCCGCCATGAAGACCAGGACCAGCGGCCGCACGGCCCGCGTCCACTCGGGGGCCATGCCGTAGCGCGGCAGATAGCGCGGTACGAGGTTCAGCAGGCCGGCGAGCGCGGAGGCGCCCGCGAACCACAGGATCGCGATCGTCGAGACGTCGTAGACCGTGCCGAAGGCCTCGCCCAGATGCTCGTGCGCGAGGTAGGCGAGCGCGCGCCCGTTCGCCGGACCGCCGCTCTTGAACTCGTCCTGCGGGATCAGGATCGTCGTCGCGAGGCTCGACAGCAGCAGAAAGCAGCTCATGATCACGGCGGCGGTCGTGAGCAGCTTGCGGGTGTCGCGGATCCGCCCCCTCGGATGCTCCCAGGTGTCGCTCGGATCACCCTTGACCTGCGGCATCACCGCCACGCCCGTCTCGAATCCGGACATGCCGAGCGCCAGCTTCGGGAAGACGATCAGCGCCACACCGACCATCACCCACGGCGAGGAGTGCTCCGCCGTCAGCGCGTCGGTCCAGTCGCCGATCCGCACCGGGTGGCTCAGCACCTCCCAGGCCGACACCGCGAGCACCACGACATTGAGCGTGAGATACGTCGCCACCAGCACGGTCGCGATGCCGATGGCCTCCCGGAAGCCCTTGAGGAAGACCGCGCCGAGCGCACCGACCAGCAGCAGAGTGATCCACGTGTTCCCGTGCTCGGTCCAGTGCGGGGCGAACGGATTCTCCACGACGTGCGCGGCCGCGTCCGCCGCCGACAGCGTGATCGTGATCATGAAGTCGGTGGCCGCGAAACCCAGCAGCACCAGGACGAGGATCTTCCCCGACCACCACGACAGCAGCCGCTCCAGCATGGCGATCGACCCCTCGCCGTGCGGGCTCTCGTGCGCCACCCGACGGTAGACCGGCAGCGCGCCGAGCAGGGTGAGCGCGATCAGCACCAGCGTCGCGAGCGGCGAGAGCAGACCGGCCGCCAGTGCGGCGATGCCCGGCTGGTAGCCGAGGGTGGAGAAGTAGTCGACACCGGTGAGGCACATGACCCGCCACCACGGATGGCCCTCGCGCTCCACTGCCGGGGCGGCGTGCGGGCCCGGATGACGGGCCGACTGCTCGCTGAGCCCCTCAAGGAGCCACTCCCGGCAGCGGGCCGAAGCGGACCGCTGATCGCCGGTACCGCCGGTGCTCGTGTCCTCCACCTGCGTGCCGGTCATGTAACTGGTCTCCCTGAGTGCCCACCACGTCGTCGCCCACATCCTTACCCGCACCTCCGGCCGGGGCGACCCCGGGGGCTCCGCATAGGCTGGCCCGATGCCGGACGAGTACCGCACAGTGGCCCACGCGGGCGTGCACGAGACCGAGGTCAACCGCTCCCGCTTCCTGTGCGCCCTCGCCCCGGCGGCCACCGAACAGGAGGCCCAGGCCGTCATCGCCGCGATCCGCAAGGAGCATGCCGACGCCACCCACAACTGCTTCGCCTACGTCATCGGCGCCGACGCCGCGATCCAGAAGGCGAGCGACGACGGCGAACCCGGCGGCACCGCCGGCATCCCCATGCTCCAGATGCTGCTGCGCCGCGACATGCGGTACGTCGTCGCCGTCGTCACCCGCTACTACGGCGGCGTCAAACTCGGCGCGGGCGGACTTATCAGGGCGTACGGCGGAGCGGTCGGCGAGGCCCTGGACGCGCTCGGCACGATCACCCGCCGCCGCTTCCGCCTGGCCACCGTGACGGTCGACCACCAGCGGGCCGGCAAGGTCCAGAACGACCTGCGCTCCACCGGACGCGAGGTGCGGGACGTGCGCTACGGCGAGTCGGTCACGATCGAGATCGGGCTGCCGGACGCCGACGTGGACGCCTTCCGGGCGTGGCTGGCGGACGCGACGGCAGGCACGGCAGGGTTCGAACTGGGCGGAGAGGCGTACGGGGACGCGTGACAGAACGGCCAATCAGTGCATAACGGTCGGTTGTTGGTGCGGTCATCACGGGCCGATACGGGAGTAACCGCCCGTGATGTCAGACCCGGCCGTTAGTCTTCGGGGATCATGAGGCTCCTGCACACTTCCGACTGGCATCTGGGCCGGGCGTTCCACCGCGTGAACATGCTCGGTGCCCAGGCCGAGTTCATCGGCCATCTCGTGGCGACCGCGCGCGAGCGCGAGGTGGACGCGGTCGTCGTGTCGGGAGACGTGTACGACCGGGCGGTGCCGCCGCTCGCCGCGGTCGAGCTCTTCGACGACGCCCTGCACCGGCTCGCCGACCTCGGCGTGCCGACGGTGATGATCTCCGGGAACCACGACTCCGCCCGCCGACTGGGGGTGGGCGCCGGCCTGATCGGCCGCGCGGGCATCCATCTGCGGACCGACCCGGCGGCGGTCGGCACCCCGGTGGTGCTCGCCGACGCCCACGGCGACGTGGCCTTCTACGGGCTGCCCTATCTCGAACCCGCCCTGGTCAAGGACGAGTTCGGCGTCGAGAAGCCCGGTCATGAGGCCGTGCTCGCCGCCGCCATGGACCGCGTCCGCGCCGACCTCGCCACCCGCGCGCGTGGCACGCGTTCCGTCGTCCTCGCGCATGTCTTCGTCACCGGCGGCGAGGCCAGCGACAGCGAGCGGGACATCACTGTCGGCGGGGTCGCCGCGGTGCCCGCCGGCGTCTTCGACGGCGTCGGCTATGTGGCACTTGGCCATCTGCACGGCAGCCAGACCATCACCGAGCGCGTCCGGTACTCCGGGTCCCCGCTGCCGTACTCCTTCTCCGAGGCCGACCACCGCAAGAGCATGTGGCTGGTCGACCTGGCCGCCGACGGAAGCGTCACCGCCGAGAGGATCGACTGCCCGGTGCCGCGCGCGCTCGCCCGCGTCCGCGGCGCGCTGGAGGAGCTCCTCGCGGACCCGGACCTCGCCCGGCACGAGGACGCGTGGGTCGAGGCGACGCTCACCGACCCGGTCCGCCCCGCCGACCCCATGGCCCGCCTCACCGAGCGCTTCCCGCACACCCTCAGCCTCGTCTTCGACCCCGAGCGGGCCCCCGACGACCCGGACGTGTCGTACGCCGGCCGGCTCGCCGACCGCAGCGACCAGGAGATCGCGGAGGACTTCGTGGCCCATGTACGCGGCGCGGGTCCCGACGCGGACGAGCAGAGCGTGCTCCGGGACGCCTTCGACGCGGCCCGCGCGGACGAGGCCGTGCGGGAGGTGGCGCGGTGAGGCTGCACCGTCTCGACGTCACGGCGTTCGGGCCCTTCGGCGGCTCGCAGACCGTCGACTTCGACGAGCTCTCGGCCGCCGGGCTGTTCCTGCTGCACGGCCCGACCGGTGCCGGGAAAACCTCCGTCCTGGACGCCGTCTGCTACGCGCTGTACGGCTCGGTGCCGGGGGCTCGGCAGAGCGGGCAGGGGCTGGGCCTGCGCAGCGATCACGCGGCGCCCGCGACGCGTACCGAGGTGCGC
The DNA here is from genome assembly GCF_058544905.1 of Streptomyces sp. JLBG701. NCBI lineage: Bacteria > Bacillati > Actinomycetota > Actinomycetes > Kitasatosporales > Streptomycetaceae > Streptomyces > Streptomyces sp. JLBG701. Next base: position 1,765,985 of record NZ_CM178588.1, on the reverse strand, counting down.
CTCGAACTCACCGTCGCCGGACGCCGGTTGGAGATCACCCGGCAGCCGCCCTGGGAGCGGCCCAAGAAGCGCGGCTCGGGCACGACGCTGGACAAGGCCCAGAGCTGGCTGCGCGAGTACGACGCGGCGGCCGGCACCTGGAAGGACCTCAGCCGCTCGCACCAGGAGATCGGCGAGGAGATCACCCAGCTGCTCGGCATGAGCCGCGAGCAGTTCTGCCAGGTCGTGCTGTTGCCCCAGGGCGACTTCGCCCGCTTCCTGCGGGCCGACGCCGAGGCCCGCGGCAGGCTGCTGGGCCGGCTCTTCGACACCCACCGCTTCGCCGAGGTCGAAAAGCGCCTCGCCGAGCGGCGCCGGGCGACCGAGGCCCAGGTGCGGGACGGGGACTCCGAGTTGCTCGCCGACGCGCACCGCATGCAGCAGGCGGCGGGCGACGCCATGGAGCTGCCCGAGCTGGCACCGGGGGAGCCGGGCCTGGCCGAGGCCGTCATGGGCGCCGCTGCCGTCGCCCGCAGTACCGCGCGTGAGCAGCTGACCATCGCCCAGAGTGGCCTCACCGCCGCCGAGTCCGCGCAGGCCGCCGCCGACCGGGCTCTCGCCGACGTACGCGAAGTGGCCCGGCTGCAGGGGCGGTTCGCCCAGGCTCGGGAGCGGGCGGCGCTGCTGGAGGAGCGGGCCGACGCGTACCAGGAGGCGCGGGCGCGCATGGAGCGGGCCCGCAAGGCCGAGGCGGTGGCGCCCGCGCTGGAGCTGCGGGAGGCCGCCGACACCGAGCACCGCCACGCGGCCGTCGCCGAGACACGCGCGCGTGCCCTGCTGCCGGAGACCTTCGCGGGCGCCGGCGCGGCGGGGCTCGCGGCGGCCGCGCGCCGGGCCGCCGAAGAACTGGGCGGGCTGGAGTCGGGCCGCCGTGCCGAGCAGCGGCTGGCCGAACTCGGTGTGGAGCGCGCCGACCTGGACCGTCAGGAGCGGGCCGACGAGGACGTCCGCCAGGAGGCCGAGGCCTGGCTCGCCGAATGGGACGCGACCCGCTCGGGACTTCAGACGCGGATCGACTCCGCCCAGGAGGCCGCCACCCGGGCCGAACAGCTCGGAGTCCAGCGTGAGCCGGCCCAGCGGCGGCTCGGGGCGGCCCGGCAGCGCGACCAGTTCGCCGCCGACACGGACGCCGCGCAGCGGCAGGCACTCGACTCGGCCGAGCGGGCGTCGCGGGCCCGCACCCACTGGCTCGACCTCAAGGAACAGCGCCTCGACGGCATCGCCGCCGAACTCGCCGCCCACCTGGTCGACGGCGAGGCCTGCGCCGTCTGCGGAGCCACCGAGCACCCCGCGCCCGCGCGGAAGGTCGCCGGGCATGTCGACCGCGAGGCCGAGGAACGCGCCCAAGCCGCCTACCAGCAGGCCGACGAGCGGCGCGCCGAGGACGAGCGGCGCCTGGGCGTCGTACGAGAGGCACTGGCCGCCGCCACCGCCGAGGCCGGGGACACGCCGACCGACCGGCTGGCCGACGAGGTCGCGGAGTTGGACCGGCTGCACGAGCAGGCGCGCGGGGACGCGTCCTGGCTGCACCCGGCGAATGAGGAGCTGCGCCGGGCCGAGCAGGAGCACGACCGGCGGACCGCCATCCAGCAGCAGGCCGCTGTGAGAGCCGCCTCCCGCGCGACCCTCCGGGACACGCTGGACCGCGAACAGGTCTCCCTGGAGGAGGAGTTGGCGCAGGCGCGCGGCGTGCTGGACAGTGTCGCCGCGCGGGCCGCGCAGTTGGAGCGCCAGGTCGCCCTGCTCACCGACGCCGCCGACACCGCCCGCGCCGCCGAGGACACCGCCCAGCGGCTCAAGGACGCCGACGCCCGGCTCGCCGACGCCGCCTTCCGTGCCGGGTTCGACACGCCGCAGGCCGCGGCCGCCGCGCTTCTCGGTGACGCGGACCACCGCGAGCTCCAACGGCGCCTGGACGCCTGGCAGTCGGAGGAGGCGGCCGTCCGCGCGGTCCTCGCCGAGGACGACACCGCGGCCGCCGCCCAGCAGCCCCCCGCCGACCTAACCTCCGCCGAGCAGACCGGTGCCGCCGCGGACCTGCGCCTGCGCCAGGCCGCCTCCGCACGCGACGCGGCGGCCCGACGCTGCACCGAACTCGGCCGGCTCTCCGCCAGATCGGCCGCGGGAGTACGACGGCTGGCGCCCCTGCGCGAGGAGTACGAGCGCGTGGCCCGCCTCGCCGGCCTCACGGCGGGCACCTCGGCGGACAACGAACGCAAGATGCGCCTGGAGTCGTACGTCCTCGCCGCCCGCCTGGAACAGGTGGCCGCCGCCGCGACCGTACGCCTCCAGCGCATGTCCTCCGGCCGCTACACCCTGGTCCACTCCGACGACCGGGCCGGACGCGGCCGCAGCGGGCTCGGACTGCACGTCGTCGACGCCTGGACCGGCCGGGAGCGGGACACGGCGACGCTGTCCGGCGGTGAGACGTTCTTCGCCTCACTGGCGCTCGCCCTCGGCCTCGCGGACGTCGTCACGGACGAGGCGGGCGGGGTCCGCCTCGACACCCTCTTCATCGACGAGGGCTTCGGCAGCCTCGACGACCAGACCCTCGACGAGGTCCTCGACGTCCTCGACTCCCTGCGCGAACGCGACCGCAGTGTCGGCATCGTCAGCCATGTCGCGGACCTGCGGCGGCGCATCCACGCGCAGTTGGAGATCGTGAAGGGGAGAGCGGGGTCCGTGGTGCGGCAGCGCGGCCTCGGGTGAGGTCAGTGGCCCAGCGGGCGGCGGGGGAGTGGTGAGGAGTAGACGACGCTCGTCGTCACCGAGCCCAGGGTGCCGATCTTGCCGGACACCTCTTCCAGATGGCGCATCGAGCGCGCGGCGACCTTGATGACGAAGCAGTCGTCGCCCGTCACATGGTGCGCCTCCAGGATCTCCGGCGTCGCGGCGACCAGGTCGTGGAAAGGCTTGTAGTTGCCGTTCGGATAGCGCAGCCGCACGAAGGCGAGGATCGGCAGGCCCAGCCGGTCCGGGTCCACGACCGCCGCGTACCCCTGGATGACGCCCGCCTCCTCCAGCCTGCGCACGCGCTCGGTGACCGCGCTCGCGGACATGGAGACGGCACGTGCCAGCTCGGCGAAACTGGCCCGGCCCTCCCGCTGGAGGACATCGAGGATGCGCCAGTCGGTGGCGTCCGGGGAATACGCGGTCATGCCCGAGGAATAGCAGGGGAATCCTCGGCTGAGCAAGGTCGGCACCGGGGATCGCCCCTTCAAAGGGGCGGATCACCGGCCGTAGATTTCTGGCCGTAGCGAAAACGTAGGCGAAAGGCCAGACAATGAGCAGCACCACCACCGCCGTCAACCCCGTCCTGCGCGTCGCCTCTGCCTCCCCGGCGGCAGCCGTCGCCTACTTCGGCGCGAGCCTCGCCTTCCACGCCGACGTGTCCGATGTGGCCGCCGCGCTCGCGGCAGGCGGCGACCCCGGCTTCGTCGTCCTCGACTCGCGTTCCACCGAGTCCTGGGACCAGGGCCACGTCCCCGGAGCGATCCATCTGCCGACCGCGCTCATCCCCGAGCAGGCCGAGCAACTCCTCGACAAGTCGGTGCCCGTGGTGACGTACTGCTGGGGCCCCGGCTGCAACGGTGCGACCCGGGCCGCGCTCGCCCTCGCTCAACTCGGCTACCAGGTCAAGGAGATGCTCGGCGGCTTCGAGTACTGGGCGCGCGAGGGCTTCGAGTTCGAGACTTGGGAGGGCCGAGAGCGCCGCACCGCCGACCCGCTGACGGCACCGGTGGACGCGGCGGACTGCGGCTGCTGACGTCGTAGGTGGAGGGTTGGTGGGCGGTTAATTTATGAGGCCGCTGTGAGTGTAAATTCTGCGCATGCGATACGCGGATCCAGGCGCGACGGAATGGGTGGAATCGGGCGGCGGCCCGCTCATAGCGGTACCGGAGACGGTGCTGCCGTTCTGGGCGGGGGCCGACGGTGACGAGATGGCCTCGGACTACGACCGGGCGTGCGAGGTAGACGGCTACGTCGGGCTGGTGCCCGTCGGTGACAGCGCCGCCCTCGTCTTCGGCGACGAACCCGCCTCCACCTCCTACCTGCCGGACCACGGCACCTTCGTACGCTGGTGTGCCGCGGAAACCGAGGACGAACTGCTGGCCGGCGTCCCGGCGGCCCTCGCCACCGCGGACTGGCAGGACGAGGTCCGCTGGAACGTCCCGGGACCGGTCCTCCTGTTCGACTCCGCCTGGCCGGGAAGCGAGACGGGCAGGACGGAGCACCTACGGGTCCCCCTGGAGCCGGGCCCGTACGCGGTCCGCGCCGCCCAGGTACAGCCCGGCCCGGAGACCTGGCTGGGGCTGGTACAACTGCGGCGGCTTCCCCACTGACCCGGAGTCGACCCGGCGCTGACCTCGCACCGATCTCGCACCGCCCCCCTGTTCGCCGCGCGAAATTCACCTGCGCCGCGGGCGCGCGATCACCATCATGGTCAGTGATGTCCCAACTCCCGTACGCCGCCCCCGAAGACCTCCGGCGCGCCCCCCTCCCCCTGCGCGGCCGTACCGCCCTCGTGACGGGGGCCAGCCGGCGTGCCGGTATCGGCCATGCAGTGGCCCGGCGGCTCGCGGCGTACGGGGCGAGCGTCTATCTGCACCATCACGTGCCGCACGACGCAGCCATGCCCTGGGGCGCCGACCGGCCCGAGGACGTGATCGCCTCCGTGCGCGTGGCACTCGGCGATCCTGAGGCGCGGGTGGTCGGTGGGCCCGGTGATCTCACGGATGCCGGCGCTCCGGCCGAACTGGTCGCCACGGCCGCGTCGGCCCTCGGCGGGCGGCTGGACATCCTCGTCGCCAATCACGCCCTCAGCGGCTCCGACGGCACCCTCGACACCATCGACGCCGCGATGCTCGACGCGCACTGGGCCGTCGACACGCGCTCGGTGCTGCTCCTCGTCCAGGCCTACGCCCGGCTGCGCACCGCACTTCCGACGCGCACCGCCGGCGGCCGCGTCGTGATGATGACCTCCGGCCAGGACATCGCGGGAGGCATGCCGGGCGAGCTCGCCTACGCCCTTCAGAAAGGCGCCCTCGCTTCGATCACCCGCTCCCTGTCGACCACGCTCGCCGAACAGGCGATCACCGTGAATACCGTCAACCCAGGCCCCGTGGACACGGGTTACGCGACCGGCGACATCCACGCCGCCGTCGCCGCACGCTTCCCCGCCGGCCGCTGGGGCACACCGGACGACCCGGCCCGCCTCATCGCGTGGCTGGCGACTGACGAGGCGGGCTGGGTCACCGGTCAGGTGATCAACTCGGAGGGCGGATTCCGGCGTTGAAGTCGACCTGAAGGCGTCTCAGAGCTGCGACAGCTCGTCCACCAGGTCGTCCAGGCCCAGGGACCCCTGTGACAGGGCCGCCATGTGCCAGGCCTTGAGGTCGAAGGCGTCGCCGTGCCGCTCGCGCGCGTTCTCGCGGCCAAGGAGCCAGGCCCGTTCGCCCAGCTTGTAGCCGATCGCCTGGCCGGGGATCGTCAGATAGCGGGTGAGTTCGCTCTCCACGAAGTCCGCCGGGCGGCTGCTGTGCGCGCCGAAGAACTCCTGGGCCAGCTCGGGCGTCCAGCGCTCGCCGGGGTGGAAGGGGGAGTCGGCGGGGATCTCCAGCTCCAGGTGCATGCCGATGTCGACGATGACGCGCGCGGCCCGCATCATCTGCGCGTCGAGGTAGCCGAGCCGCTGCTCCGCGTCCGTGAGGAAGCCCAGCTCGTCCATCAGCCGTTCCGCGTACAGCGCCCAGCCCTCGGCGTTGGCGCTGACCCCGCCGACGGTGGCCTGGTAGCGGGAGAGGTTCCCGGCGACATGGGTCCACTGGGCGAGTTGGAGGTGATGGCCGGGGACGCCCTCGTGGTACCAGGTCGAGACGAGGTCGTAGACCGGGAACCGGGTCTGGCCCATGGTCGGCAGCCAGGTGCGGCCCGGGCGGGAGAAGTCCTCCGACGGCGGTGTGTAGTACGGCGCCGCCGCACCGCCCGGAGGTGCGATGCACGACTCCACCTTCCGGACCCGCTCGGCGAGTTCGAAGTGCGTGCCGTCCAGCTTCTCGATCGCCTCGCTCATCAGACCCTGAAGCCAGTCGCGGACCTCGTCGACGCCCTCGATGTGCGTGCCGTGCTCGTCGAGGTACTCGAGCGCCACCCACGGGGTCGCGGCGCCGGGCAGGATCTTCTCCGCCTCCTGCTTCATCTCGCCGAGCAGCCGGTGGTACTCGGACCAGCCGTACGCGTACGCCTCGTCCAGATCCAGATCCGTACCGTTGAAGTAGCGCGACCAGCGGGCGTACCGCTCGCGGCCCACCGTGTTCGGGGCGCCCTCGATGGCGGGCGCGTACACGTCGCGCATCCAGTCGCGCAGCTCCACGACGGCCGCGGTCGCCGCGCGGGCGGCCTCGTCCAGCTCGGTGCGCAGCGTGTCCGGGCCCGCCGAGGCGAAGTCCTCGAACCAGCCGACACCGTTGCCATCCGTGTCCGACCACTCGCCCAGCTGCTCGATGAACGTGGCGGTGGGGCGTGGGCCCGCGTACAGCTTGCGTTCCAGGCCCAGCGCGAGGGACTCGCGGTAGCCGGCCAGCGCGGTCGGTACGGCGCGCAGCCGCTCGGCGATCGCGGCCCAGTCCTCGTCCGTCCCCGTCGGGGTCACGGTGAAGACCTCGCGCACCGAGTGTGCGGGCGTGGCCATGTTGCCGACGGCCCGCAGGCCCTCGTCGGCGTCGTGCACAGCGAGTTCCGCGGTGAGGCGCTCGCGCAGCAGGCGCCCGCAGCGGCGTTCGATGTCACTGTCCGCGCCGGGCTGCCGCTCGGCCTCGTCGAGCTTCGCGAGCGTCACCCGCGCCAACTCCGCGAGCGCCTCCTGCCCCGCGGGTGAGGTGTCGGGCAGGCGGCGGTAACTCTCCTTCACGCCGAGATACGTACCGGTGACCGGGTCGAGGGCGATGAGGTCGTCGACGTAGGCGTCGGCGACCTGCCTGGGCAGCGGGCTGATGGTCTCTGACATGGAAACCATCCTCATACGGGGATGATGCCCCCGTCACCCGGGATATCCGGATTCAGCTGTGAGCGTGGCAGGCGGCAGAGGATAAATGGACGGATCCAAATAGCGCGCTGAGCGTGACCCCGCCCAGGGGCGCGGGGAACTGCGAGACCAGCCACAACGGACCCGCAGTCCCCTACGGCCCAAGCCCCTACTGCGCTCCGGACGCCCCAATCTCACCCGCAGTCGAGAACCGCTCTCCGCCCCCTACGACGCTCTCCAGACGCGCAGTGATCACGAGGGTCCCCTCCTCGATCTGATAGTCGAGGGGAAGCCCAAGCCCCCGCATCGCCGCGACCATCCCGGTGTTGGACGACTGAGTCACGGCGTACACACTCTCGCACCCCGCCGACACCGCCATCCCCACCAACCTGCGGAGCAACTCGCTGCCGATACCCCGCCGCTGCCAGTCGTCCTCGACGATCAGCGCGACCTCGGTCTCGTCCCCGTCCCACAGGAGGTGGCCGAGCCCCACGATGCGCCCGGAGGCCGTCTGCACGGCCAGGGTGCGGCCGAAGCGCGGACTGAGCAGGTGGTTGAGGTAGCGGTCGGCGTCCCCGACCGGCCCGTGGTACCGCATCGCGAGCGTCCGCTGTGAGCACCGCTCGTGCATCGCCGTAGCGGCCTCCACATCGTCCGTGTCGGCGCGGCGCACGGTGATGGCGTTGCCCTCGGGCAGCGTCAGCACGTCCTGGCTGCGGGGGACGCGCGGACCGAGCCGGGCGTCCAGTTCCACCAGGGCCCGCGCCCGCGCGAACTCGGTCGGGGTGAACGGCAGATACGGCCGCTCCACGGTGATCACTCCGCCTTCCGGCGCTCGCAGTCGCATCACGGTGTCCTCAAGAGCCCCCTCGACCGGCACGCCCTCCGGCGCGCGGCCCCCGCTGTTCGGCGCGGCGGGCAGCGACCGGATGGTGCACCGTCCCAGCAACTGCCGCAGTGCGAGCGGCAGTTCCGCCGCGTCCAGCGCGGTACGGGTGGCGAGGCCGAGGACCCGGGTCGGGGCGTCCACCAGATCGTGGGCGTCGGCCCGCTCGATCCAGGTGCTGGCGCCGCCGGCCAGGGAGACCTCGCGGGTGATCTCGGACGCCGAGAGCTCGTCGGGGGCCCGCAGCAGGAACTCGTCCACCGTGCCCTCGGCCAGCGGATGCGTCTGGAGGCTCAGGATGTCGACCTGGCGTGCGGCGAGCGCTGTGCAGAGCACCGCCAGCGAACCGGGCTCGTCCTTGACCGTCGTACGCATCCGCCACAGCACGCTCGCCCCGGTCACGGCTTCCGGCGACGTCTGTCCGGTCGGCCCGGTCTGCCGCCCGGGGGCGAGCGACCGGGCACCGGTATCGGTATCGGTATCGGTATCGGTATGGGTGTCGTCCACCGGCGGGGCATGACCGTGGCGGCGTGCCCACCATGTGTGGAATCCGGCCGTGGCGATCAGGGCGGCCGCCGAGATCGCGAGGAGGGCTGGGCCGTCGGGGCCGTGCCCGACTAGGTTCGCCACGACGTCCGCCACCGCGACCGCGGTGAAGAGCGCGGCGAGTTCGACGACATCGCGCCGCCAGTGGTGCACAGGACGCCCGTTCTTGGCGCGCGTCACATCAGACATGTCTCGACTCATGCAGCCACTGTGAAGGAAGGGTGTTGCGTGATCACGAACGCTCTGTGACTGAACGGTAAAGTGTTGGTCTGCACCTTTTGCACTTTTTATTACGGCTGTGTTGCGGGCGTAGAACGCACGCGAGCCGCGCACCGGGGGATGACGCCGGTGCGCGGCACACATACCCGAGGGTACGGGAATTACTGGCCGACCCGTCCCGGCTGCAGCACCTGCGTGAACAGCACGGTGCCGTCCTGCTCGCGCAGACGCACCGTCAACTCCCCGCTGCCGCCGTCGATGTCGACCTCGCCGAAGAACTGGTAGCCGCCGGCCGGCGAGACGTTCGCCGTGGTCGGGGCCTTCAGGAAGACGCGCTCCGGGCCGAACGTGTTGTCCAGCGTGTTGGCAGGGAAGCCACCTGCGTTGAGCGGACCCGACACGAACTCCCAGAACGGCTCGAAGTCGGTGAAGGCCGCCCGCGACGGCTGGTAGTGCTGGGCCGACGTGTAGTGCACGTCGGCGGTCAGCCACACCGTGCCGGTGATCCGCTGATGCTTGATGTACCGCAGCAGTTCGGCGATCTGCAGCTCACGTCCGAGCGGCGCGCCCGGGTCGCCCTGGGCCACGGCCTCGATGTTCGCCTTGCCCTCGGTGGCGTCCGGTACGACCAGGCCGAGCGGCATGTCGGCGGCGATCACCTTCCACACCGCACGCGACCGCGACAACTCCCGCTTCAGCCATTCGAGTTGCTCGGCGCCGAGGATGCCCTGCGGGTCCACGGTCTGGTCGTCGGGCGAGTTGGCGTTGCGGTAGGTCCGCATGTCCAGCACGAACACGTCGAGCAGCGGCCCCTGCCGCAGCACCCGGTGCACGCGGCCCTCGCGCTCGCCGGGCCGCAGCGTCGAGATCGGGAAGTACTCGCTGAACGCGCGGCGGGCGCGTCCCACCAGCACATCCACGCTCTTCTCCGTGTAGCGCGTGTCCGTGTCGGCGATCACCTCGCCCGGGTACCAGTTGTTGCGCACCTCGTGGTCGTCCCACTGGATGATCGACGGCACCTGGGCGTTGAAGCGCTTCAGGTTCTCGTCGAGCAGGTTGTAACGGAAGTTGCCGCGGAACTCGGCCAGGGTCTCGGCGACCTTGGCCTTCTCCTCTGTGGTGATGTTCCGCCAGGTGCTGCCGTCGGGGAGGGCTGCGGTCGCGGCGATCGGGCCGTCCGCGTAGATGTTGTCGCCGCTGCAGATGAAGAAGTCCGGGTCGAGCTTCGCCATCGCGTCGTAGATCCGGTAGCCGCCGAGGTCCGGGTTGATGCCCCAGCCCTGGCCGGCCAGATCGCCCGACCACAGGAACCGCACGCCCTCGCGCCGGCGCGGCGACACCGTGCGGAAGGTGCCGTTGACGGGCTCGCCGGTGCGGCGCGGGTCGTCCGGGTCGGCGAGCAGCACGCGGTAGTGGATCTGCTCACCGGAGGGCAGCCCGCGCAGCCGCGTCGTGCCGGTGAAGTCCGTGTCCGCGCCGAGCAGCGGGCCGTGCCATCTGCGCGGGTTGCGGAACGACTCGGTCGCCGACGTCTCCACGATCATCCGGGCCGGCCGGTCGGACCGTACCCACACCAGACCGGAGTCGGAGGTCACGTCCCCCGTCTGCACACCCCAGCCCGCCTTGGGGCGCCCGGACAGGGCGAATGCCGGTGCCGTACCGACCGCGGCCGGCAGCGTCAGGGCCGCCGACGCGACCAGGGAGCCGCGCAGGACACTGCGGCGGCCGGGGAAGGGACGGTGTGACATGGGTGGGCCTCCAGGGACGGGTTTCGGCCGGTGTTGCAGTGCCACAACTACTCGTGCGCCGCAGCGCAGACGGAAACCGCAAGTGAACAACTGGCCGTGGCGGCAAGGGAACAGATGTGTGAACCCGCAAGCCCGGTGTGCGTAAGGAGTCGGCCACCCCGTGGTCACACCGCGGCGGCCTCCGCCATCAGCCGTACGCCTGCACGGATCCGCGCCGGCGGCAGATGCGCGTACCCCAGGACCAGCCGCACAGCCTCGTCGTCGCCACGCGCGTGTGCGTAGTCCGTCAGCGGGCGCACCGCGACACCGGCTTCGGCCAGGCGCCGGAGCAGGCGCTCCGGTGGCCCGTACCGCCCGGGCAGCGTGGCGATGACGTGCAGACCGGCGGCGATCCCGGACACCTCCGCGCCGGGAAAGTGCTCGTCCAGGGCTGCGACGAGAGCGTCGCGCCGCTCGCGGTACGCGCGCTGACAACGGCGCAACTGCCGGTCGTAGTCGCCCCGTTCCAGGAACCGGGCGAACAGCGCCTGGTCGAGCGTGGGATGGCCCAGATCCATGGTCCGCTTGCGCTCGACGACCTCCTCGGCGAACGCCTCGGGCACGAGCAGCCAGCCGAGCCGCAGCCCGGGGGCCAGGGACTTGCTGACCGAGCCCGCGTAGACGACGTGTTCCGGATCGAGCCCCTGGAGTGCGCCCACGGGCGCCCTGTCATAGCGGAAGTCACCGTCGTAGTCGTCCTCGAAGACGAGCCCGTCCACCGACCGCGCCCAGTCGAGCAGTTCGGCGCGACGCCGCGCGGAGTACGCGATTCCGGTGGGGAACTGGTGGGCGGGCGTCGTCACCAGGGCCTGTACTCCGGACGTCCGCAACGGGCCGAGGGCGAGACCCTCGTCGTCCAGCGGCAGGGGTACGGTCCTGATGCCGGCCGAGGCGTAGAGGGCGTCGTGCTGCGGGCTGCCCGGGTCCTCGACGCCGACGGTGCGTGTCCCGCGAGCGTGGAGCACGTGTCCGAGCAGGGTCGTCGCCTGTGCCACTCCGGAGACGACCACGATCCGTTCCGGGTCCGCGACCACGCCCCGGCGGCGGGCGAGCAGTTCCGCGAGAGCCGTGCGCAGTCGGGGGAGCCCGCGCGGATCCGGGTAGCCGAGGTCGTGGTGCGGGAGTTCCGCCAGCACGCCACGGTGCGCCGCGGCCCAGGCGGCACGCGGGAACAGCGACAGGTCCGGCGTGCCGGGCACGAAGTCCACCCGGGCGCCGGGGGAGCGCGGGGCGAGGTCACGCGCGCGTGGGTGGGCGGCCCGCGCGGCGCCGCCCACCCAGGTCCCCGCGCCCCGCCCGCTGCGCAGATAGCCCTCCGCCGTCAACTGCTCGTACGCCTCCGTGACCAGACCGCGCGACACCCCGAGGTCGGCGGCCAGGTCCCGGCTCGACGGCAGCCGCGTCCCCGGCGCGAGCCGTCCCGACCGGACCGCTTCGCGCAGCGCGGCCTGGAGCGAACGCCCACGCGCGCGTGCGGGCGCCGAGGCGGCGGGGAGGAGGAGCTCCCAGGCGGCGGAACCGGTGGAAAGGGTGGAACCGGCAGACCCGTTCGGACCGGTCTCGGCCGCCGTCCCGCCCGGATTGGTCCCCGATGACGTCATGGGAGTGGACCTTAATCCGGACCGCTCCGCTTCCTAGCGTCGCTGCCATGAACTCCACCACCCGCGGAGCCCTGCTCGCCGCCCTCGCCGGTGTCCTCGTCGGAGGCTCCTTCACGGCCAACAGCGTGCTGGGCGACTACCCGTACGCGGGAGGCCAGTTCCTCCGCTACGGCCTGGCCTGTCTGCTCCTCCTCCCGCTGGTCGGCGGTGGCGCCACGGCCCGCCTACGGGCGCTCACACCCCGCCACTGGGCCCGCCTCGCGCTGCTCGCGGGCGTCGGCATGGTCGGCTTCAACCTGGCCGTCATCGCCGCCGAACGCAGCGCCGAACCGGCGGTCCCCGGCGTCTTCGTGGGCTGCGCACCGGTCGTCGTGGCCGTCATCGTGCCCCTCGCGGACGGGCGCCGCCCCCAACGCGCCGTGCTTTACGGGGCGTTGCTCGTCGCAGTCGGCGCGTTCACGGTGCAGGGCTGGGGTCGCACGGACGGCGTCGGAATCGCCTTCTCCGCGTGCGCGCTGGCCGGCGAGGTCGGCTTCGCGGTCCTCGCCGTGCCGGTGCTGCGCCCGCTGGGTCCCCGCCTGCTGTCCGCCACGGTGTGCGGCGTCGCCGCGGTGGAGTCCCTGGCGGCCGGACTGCTCCTCGACGGCACCGCGTGGCTGCGGCGCCCCGACGCCACGGAGGCGGCCGCGTTGCTGTGGCAGGGGGCGGTCGTCACGGTCGTGGGATTCCTGTGCTGGTACATGGCGATGCAGCGCCTCGGCGCCGAGCGCGCCACGCTGTTCTCCGGCCTGATCCCGGTCGCGGCCGCCTGCACCGCGCCGCTCGTCGGAACGGGCTCCTACGGGGCCGCGCAGGCCCTGGGCAGTGCCCTCGTCGGCGCGGGAGTCGCCCTGGGATCCGGTGCGTTGGCCTCGATGCGACGTCGGTCAGCGGCTGCCGTCGAGGATGACGCGCGCGACGAGCGCCGGGTCGTCGTTCATCGGGACGTGCCCGCAGCCGGGCAGCCGTACGAGACGCGCCCGGGGAATGATCCGCTTGGCGCGGATGCCCTGCCGGCGGATCAGCAGCCGGTCCTTGGTGCCCCAGCCCACGGTGACCGGAACGCCGGGGACGTCGTCGGTGAACTGGACGGAACCGCCGGCCCGGAGGGTCTCGGCGAAGCCCGTGGCATTCGCCAGCGCGAGCGTCTCGGCGACCACGGCCTCGGGTGAACGGCGGCCCGGACGGGCGTAGATGGTGCTGGTCAGGACCGTGCGGCCGGCCGCCGTGCGCGACAGGCGCTCCACCAGCGGCAGCGGCATCCGCTGGGCGAGCTGCCGCATCGCGACCAGGACACCGAAGGCGTAGCGCCGCTCGGCCTGGGACCAGAACCCGGCCGGGGACAGGGCCGTGACGGACCGTACGAGCTTCTCGCGGCCGAGCTCCAGGGCGAACAGGCCGCCCAGCGAGTTGCCCGCCACATGGGGGCGTTCGATCTCCAGCGCCTCGCACAGGCCGCCGATCACGACGTTCATGGTGGCCAGGTCGTGCGCGAGCCCGTCCGGCAGCGAAGGGGACGCGCCGAAGCCGGGCAGATCCACGGCGATCACGTCGCGCTCGGTCGCGAGGATGTCCACCACCGGGTCCCAGGCCTGCCGGTGGTGCCCTATGCCGTGCAGCAGGAGCAACGGCTCGCCGGTGCCCACGCGCGCGTAGGAGAGGGTCACGGTCTGTGGGCCGTGCGGAGAAGGGACCTTGAAGGAGACGGTGTCGGACATGGGGGTGCTCCTCGACTGGGGCTCGCTGACGAACGGCGTGTAGACAGCTTGTCAGCAACTGCTACCGACGGGTAGCCCCCGGTCGTCGTCGACCCCATGGCCGTACGGCTCTCAATGCCCCCTGCGCACCTCCACGTTGAACTCGCCGTGCCCGATGTGCTGGAAGAGGCTGACCCACAGGGGCAGGAACATCTCCACACCGCGTGCCGCGCGGATGCCGCCCAGGTCGAGCACCCGGTGCGGCGGCCAGCCGAACTCGCCGAGCAGGGCCGTCACCTGCTCCTTGGCGCTCGCGTCCTCGCCGCACACGAAGATCTGGTGTTCGCCCGGAACCAGCGCCGGATCCACCATCACCCGCGAGTTGACGGTGTTGAGGGACTTCACCACGCGCGCGTGCGGGAAGGCCCGCTGGATCTGCTCGCCCACGCTGTCCGACTCGACGGGCGACAGCCGCAGCTGTCCCTCCTCCAACGCCAGCGGATTGGACACGTCGAGGATGACCTTCCCGTCGAGGTTCACCGCCCCGGCCGCCTCCAGCGCGGCGAGCGCCACCCGGCCGCCCACGGCGTTCACGACCATCTCACCGGCCGCGGCCGCCTCCGCGAACGTACCGGCGCCCGCTGCGGATCCCGCGTTCTCCGCCCACTCCACAGCGGCCGGATTGTCCTTCGTACGGGAACCGAGGGTCACCTCGTGACCCAGTTCCACCAGCTTGCCGCCCAGGGTGCGGCCCACCTCGCCCGTGCCCAGCACCGCGTACCGCATAGCCACCTCCACAGCCCGGGCGGCCGGCCACCGGCGACCCGTCGGTCATTCTGCTCCGGGAAGTACCGATTCCGCCTGGACAGGGCCGGGCGCGTCGGATGGGATGGGGCCGTGAGCGCCGACACCCTGACCGACGTCTTCGAAGAACACCGGCCCGTCCTCATGGGCGTGGCCTACCGCATGCTCGGCCGGGTGGCCGACGCGGAGGACGTGGTCCAGGACGCCTGGCTGCGCTGGTCGGGTGCCGACCGCGGCGAGGTGCGCGAACCGCGTGGCTACCTCGTGCGCATCACCACCCGCCTCGCCATCGACCGGCTGCGCCAGGTCAAGGCGCGCAACGAGGCGTACGTCGGCCCGTGGCTTCCCGAGCCCTACGTCACCGACTTCGGGGACACCGTCCCGGACACCGCGGAACAGGCCGTGCTCGCCGACTCCGTGTCCCTGGCCGTGCTCGTCGTGCTGGAGTCGCTCTCGCCGCTGGAGCGCGCGGTGTTCGTCCTTCGGGAGGCCTTCGGCTACCCGTATGCGGACATCGCCGCCATGCTGGAGCGCGGCGAGCCGGCGGTGCGCCAACTCGCGGGCCGGGCCCGCAAACACGTCGAGGAGGGGCGCCCGCGCTACGAGGTCGACCAGAGCCAACGCCGGGATCTCACCGAGCGGTTCCTCGCCGCGGCGGCCGAGGGCGACCTCGACGGCCTCATGGCGATGCTCGCCCCCGACGTCCGCCTGGTGGGCGACAGCGGCGGCAAGACTCGCGCCCCGCTGCGGGTCCTGGAGTCGGCCGACAACGTGGGCCGCTTCCTCGTGGGCGTCGCGGCGAAGGGCGTCCCGGACCTGGAGTTCCGTTTCCTGGAGGTCAACGGCGGCCCCGCGATTCTGATCCTGTCCGGGGGCAAGCCCGACAGCGTCTTCCAGGTGGACGTCTCCAAAGGACGCATCCAGTCCGTCTACATCGTGCGCAATCCCGACAAGCTGCGGTCGCTCGCGACGGTCTAGACCTGTCGGCGGCGCCTCGGTGCGAACGCCCCATGAACGCTGCGAATGCCTCATGAACGCTCTGTGGCAACACGCCTGTGCGTTGCGTAAGGGATCGAGGATTGGTCTTGACCAAGGGTGGGGGCCGTCCTATGGTCGCAGATAAGTGAAACAACCTTTAATAAACAAGGGCGTTAAAACGCCGCCGGACCCGGCGATTGCGGAGGACAGGGTGGGGACCACGCAGCTGGAAGCGGTGCCGGAACCGAAGTACTGGCATCTGAAGACCGTGCTCACCGAGGCACTGGACTCCGAGTTCTCGGTGGGCGAGATCCTGCCCAACGAGCGCGATCTCGCGGCCCGTTTCGGCGTCGCCCGTGCCACGCTCCGCCAGGCCCTGGAGCAGCTCGAACTGGAAGGCCGGCTCCAGCGCCGCCGCGGTGTCGGTACGACCGTCGCCCCGCCGCGCGTGGGCGTGGACGTCGGCACGCGGCAGCACGCCTGGCCGGGCGCGGCGGGGGACGCCTGGCAGCCCGTCGACTGCACGGTGGCGGCACCGCCCGCGGCAGTCGCCGCCGCCCTGGAGACCGGCCGCGATGAGCCCGTGCACACGGTGCGCCGCTCCCGTATGACGCATGGCCAGCCGGTCGCCGCCGAGCTGATCTACGTCCCCGAGTCGTCGGTGCCCGAACTCTCCGCCATCGACGCCCCGTCCGCGGCGGCACGCGCGCGTGGCGTGCTGCGCGAGCTGCAGCGACTGGAGCTGGAGGGACAGGACCGCGCGGTGGAGCTCGGCTCGGCCCGCGCGGACGACGCGAAGGAGCTCGACCGGCTCCCCGGCGCGCCCGTCCTCGTCGTCACGACCCGTTTCTTCGCCGAGGGCCGCACCGTGGCGCTCTCCGTGGCCACGTACCGCGCGGACACCTGCCGGCTGACCTTCGGCGACTCGGGCGGAGTGGAGATCCACGACGGCCCGCAGCGCCGGGCTTCGTGACACAGGCGTACGCCGCATCCCTCGCGCCCCCGAAACTCTTCGGGGGCGCGACGGGATCGGCGGTGCGCCCCGAAGGGGCGCGGGGAACTGCGCGACCAGCCACGACGTCGCCGCACCCGACAGACGACCGGCGCCGCCCAGCTAGCGCCGCGTAACCGTGCCCTCGACCGCGAACAACTGCTCCTCCACATGGTCGAGGGCCAGGCGCAGCGCCCCGGTCGCCACGGCGGCCTCGCCGAGAAGCGACAGGGCCACCTTCGGCGCGCGCAGGCAGTAGCGCGCCAACTCGCGCCGCAGCGGCTCCAGTACGCCGTCGAGTCCGGCCGCCCAGCCGCCGATGACGACGAGCTCCGGGTCGAGGGCCAGGGCGAGCGCGGCCACGTCGTGGACGAGCCGCTGGATGAAGCGGTCGACGGCCGCGCGGGCCCGCTGGTCGCCCTCGCGCGCGTGGGCGAAGACCTTGGCGACCGCCTGTTCGTCCAGCGGGTGCAGCGGCTCGTCCGTGGTCGACAGCAGCGTCTCCGGAGTCACCTCACGGCCCAGCAGATGCAGCGCGCCGATCTCACCGGCCGCCCCGCCGTACCCCCGGTGCAGCCGCCCGCCGATCAGCGAACCGGCGCCCGGACTCAGCCCGGCCAGCACGAAGACGACGTCGTCGGACTCGGTCGCGGCGCCCTTCCAGTGCTCGGCGACCGCCGCGGCGTTGGCGTCGTTCTCGACCAGGACCGGGCACTTGAAGGAACGGCTCAGCCGCTCACCCAGGCGCAGCCCGGTCCACCCCGGCAGCGCGGTGCCAAGGCGCACGGTGCCGTCCGCCTCGACGATCCCGGGTGTGGCGACCCCCACCGCCCGCAGGGAACTGCGCGCGACACCGGCCCGGCGCAGCAGTTCGGCGACCGCGGTACGCAGCCGCTCCAGACGCTCGTCCGCCGGAGCCGACTCGTCGACATCCTTGGCCATGGCGCCCAGCACCCGGCCGTCGAGGTCGGCGAGGAGCACGGCGACACGATGCGCCCCGATGTCCAGGCCCAGCAGATGCCCGGCCTCGGCCCGGAACCGGAACCGCCGCGCCGGCCGCCCCTGACGCCGGGCGGTGCCCTCCTCGGCTGCCTTCTCGACGACGAGACCGGCCTCGATGAGCCCCTCGACGACGCCTTCGACGGTCGGGCGGGACAGCCCGGTCACCCGGGTGATCTCCGTCAGTGTGGCGCAGTCCGTGGCACGCAGCGCGTGCAGCACCACCGCGGAGTTGATCCTTCGCAGCAGCGAGGGATCCCCGCCCGTCAGCTGCCCCAACGTCCGTCCTCCCAGCTCGTGCGCGTGTTGGCCGGATCGTACTCGTCACGGCGGACCCCGGCGAGTGCCGGGCGCCCCCCGAACCTACCGACCGGTCCGTCCGGGCTTTCACACCGCCCGGATCAGCCCGGCGCCACGAACCCCGACTCGTACGCCGCGATCACCGCCTGAGTGCGGTCCCGCGCCCCCAGCTTGGCCAGTACGGCACTGACGTGCGACTTCACCGTCTCCGTCCCGACGACCAGCTGCCCGGCGATCTCCGCGTTCGACAATCCCCTGGCCATCAGCCGCAGCACCTCCGCCTCCCGCTCGGTCAACTGGGCCCGCTCCATCACCGTGCGGGCCGCCGGGTTCCCGCCGCCGTCCGCGTACTCGGCGGCGAGCTGCCGCACCGAGGCGGGGAACAGCAGCGACTCGCCCTCGGCGACCAGCCGGACCGCGTGCACGATCTCGGCGGGCCGGGCCCGCTTCAGCAGAAACCCGTCCGCACCGGCCCGCAGTGCCTCGTACACGTACTCGTCGTTCTCGAAGGTCGTCACCACGAGGATCTTCGGCGGATCGTCGACCGTACGCAGCACCGCGCGCGTGGCCTCGATGCCGTCCAGCAGCGGCATCCGTACGTCCATGGCGACCACGTCGGGCCGCAGCTGCCGCACCAGCGGGATGACGGCCGCCCCGTCGGCCGCCTCGCCGACGACCTCGATGTCGGGCTGCGCCTCAAGGACGGCCCGTAGACCGGCGCGTACGAGGGGTTCGTCGTCGACGAGGAGAACGGTGACCGGCATCCGGCCAGCGTAGATCAGCGCAGCGGCAGTTCCGCATGCACCTGCCAGTCACCCTGGTCGGGGCCGGTCCGCGCACTGCCGCCGAGCAGTGCGGCGCGCTCGCGTATGCCGCGCAGGCCGCTGCCGCGGCCCGGACCGGGTATCTCGGCGGTCAGGGGATTGCGGACCTCCAGACCGAGGGTGCCGTCCGAGACGGCGATGCGGACTCGCACGGGGACGGCTCCCGCGTGCCGCAGCACATTGGTCAGCGACTCCTGGAGGATGCGGTAGCCCTCACGGGAGACCGGGCCCGGCACGGTGTCCAGGGGCCCGGTGACCTCGGCGTCGACCTTCGCGCCCGAGGCCCGCGCCGACTCCAGCAGGCGGTCGGCGTCCACCAGCGTGGGCCGGCTGCTCACGGGCCGGTCCGACTCGCGCAGCACGCCCAGCACCCGGTCCAGCTCCTCCAGGGCGGCCCGGCCGGTCTCCTCGATCGCGTCCAGGGCCCGGTCGGTGAAGGCGGGGTCGCCGGCCGTCCGCGCGGCGCCCGCCTGGACGACGGCGACGGTCAGCGCGTGGCCGATCGAGTCGTGCAGCTCGCGGGCGATGCGGTTGCGCTCCAGGAGCTGATCCGTGCGCTCCTCGAGGGCGGCCATCCGTTCGGCGGTGGACGGGCCGAGAAGACGGCGTGCGAGGGCGGTGGCCAGCTCCCCGAGTCCGACCACGAGGGCGTACAGCATCACCAGGGGCAGCACGAACAGGAAGGCGTACTCGCCGTGCGGTGACAGGTCCTCCAGGACATGTATGTCGGGCGCACGGTCGAAGGCGGTGCCCGCCAGCTCGTAGGAGATGCCCGGCAGCCAGACGCAGCCGAACGCGGTCAACGCCCCCAGGGTCATGCGTACTTCCAGCCACAGCACCGTACGGAACCGGTCCCGCCAGGTCGCCGACGGCGTCATGGAAATCCCGGGATCCTCCTCGCTCGGCGTCAGCAGCAGCCGCGCCTGCACCCCCTCACCGCGCCGGACGGCCGGAATCAGGCCGACCGGGATCAGTACGAGCGCGGGCACCCAGGGCTTGGACATGTCGATGAACAGCCACACGCTCTCGATCAGCATCGGCACCCACAGGTGCAGCAAGCGTGTGTACGTCGTCCCCCGGAGCAGCGGGCGCAGGAAGCGGGCCATTCCGACATCGTGACAGGCGCCACTGACAACGGGCCTCCCCCGGGCGGGGGAGACGATCTCCACCCGTGGGGGAGGCCCCAACTCCCGTGCCCGGACACGCTGTTGCCATGACCAGCATCGACGTCCAAGACCTCACCAAGGAGTTCGGTACCCGGCGAGCGGTGGACCGCCTCACCTTCCGCGTCCACCCCGGCCGCGTCACCGGCTTCCTGGGCCCCAACGGCGCCGGAAAGTCCACCACCATGCGACTCGTCCTCGGCCTCGACCGGCCCACGTCCGGCACCGCCACGGTCGGCGGCCGCCCCTACGCCACCCTGCGCGAACCCCTGCGCCGGGTGGGCGCCCTGCTCGACGCACACGCGGCGCACGGCTCCCGCACCGGACGCGACCATCTCCTCGCCCTCGCGACCGGCAACCGCATCCCGCGTGGCCGCGTCGACGCGGTGCTGGAGGAGACCGGGCTCGCCTCGGCAGCGGGGCGCCGGGTGAAGACGTACTCCCTCGGTATGCGCCAGCGGCTGGGCATCGCCGCCGTCCTCCTCGGCGACCCCGAGGTGGTCCTGCTCGACGAGCCGTCCAACGGCCTCGACCCCGAAGGCATCGTCTGGATCCGGGAGTTGCTGCGCCGGCTCGCCCGGGAGGGCCGTACGGTCCTCGTCTCCAGCCATCTCATGACCGAGACGGCGTCCTTCGCCGACCACCTCGTGGTCCTCGGGCGCGGACGCCTGCTGGCCGACACCCCGATGCGCGAGTTCGTCCACGCGCGCGTGCGGCCGAGTGTGCGCATCCGCACGACGGACGCCACCGCCCTCAAGCAGGTGCTGGCACGCCACGGTCACGACGCCGTCGAGCAGGAGGACGGGCATTGGACCGTGCACCACGCGCGCGTGGACGACATCGGCCGCCTGGTGTCCGCCGCCGGCGTACCGATCCTCGAACTCGCGGCGGAGGAAGGCACGTTGGAGCAGGCCTACTTCGATCTGACCGCTTCCGAAACCGAGTTCACCGCACAGTCCCAGGAGGCCTGACCATGGCATTCGCTCCCGTTCTCCACTCCGAGTGGATCAAGATCCGTACGCTGCGGTCCCTCGTCGGCGCGCTGTGCGCGGTCGTTCTCGTGACCGTGGTGTTCTCCGCGCTCGCAGGTCTCGATACCGACGGCGCCGGCAGCGCGGACTTCGACCCGCTGTTCTCGGCGTTCTTCGGCGTCAGCTTCGGGCAGATCGCGGCGATCGCGTTCGGCGCGACGGCCGTCTCGTCCGAGTTCCAGGGCGGAGCCCTGCGCGCCACACTGGCCGCGGTGCCGCAGCGGGGCCGGTGGTTCGCGGCCAAGTCGGTGGCGATCGCCCTACCCGCCCTGGCCGTCGGCCTGGTCACGGGTGGAGTGAGCCTGGCCACCGGCCGGGCCGTCCTGGGGGCCGAGGCGGACGGGCTGACCTGGAGCGAGGGGCTGCGCGGCGTCGTCGGCTGCGGTGTCTACCTCACGCTGATGGCCCTGTTCGCCGCGGGACTCACCGCCCTCCTGCGCAGCGGAGTCGCGACGCTCAGCATCCTGATCCCGTTCCTCCTGATCGTCTCCTTCGTGGTGGGAGACGTCTCGGGCGGCGTCGCGGACTTCCTGCCGGACAAGGCGGGCCAAGTGGCGTTCCACGAGACATGGGACGGCTACCTCGGGCCCTGGACGGGGCTTGCGGTGACGGCGGGTTGGACGGCGGCGGCACTGCTGGCGGGGGCCTGGAGCGTGCGACGCAGGGACGCGTGACGTGAGGGTGGTTACTCCCGCGACGCGGCTTCCCGCAACCGCCCGTACTCCTGCGCCATCGTCGCGGCCGTCCAATGCGCGTTGAGACCGCTCGGGTTGGGCAGCACCCACACGCGCGTGTCGCCGATCGTCCGCTCCTGCGGGCCCACCTGGGCCTTGCGGTCCTCGAACGCGGCGCGGTACGCGGTGACGCCCACCACGGCCAGCCACCGCGGTCGCAGCCGTGTCACCTTCGCGGCCAGCAGCCGCCCGCCCTCGCGGTACTCCTCTGCGCTCAGCTCGTCGGCCCGCGCGGTCGCCCGCGCCACGACGTTCGTGATGCCGAGGCCGTATGAGAGCAACTCGCCCTGCTCCGAGGGCTTCATCAGCCGCGACGTGAAGCCGGACATATGCAGGACCGGCCAGAAGCGGTTGCCGGGACGGGCGAAGTGGTGGCCCGTCGCCGCTGTCATCAGGCCGGGGTTGATGCCGCAGAAGAGGACCTGGAGGCCGTCCGCGGCCACGTCCGGGACGAGGCGGTCGCGGGCGGCCTCCAGCTCCGCCTGGGTGAAGCGGGTCAGAGGATCGCTCCCGGGGTGTAGCCGGCGGCCTCCGGGTGCTGCTTCACGAGCTCGTCGATACGGCCCACGATGGCGGTGACCTGGTCGGCCGCGGCGCCCGTGAAGGACAGTTTGTCGGCCATCAGCGCGTCGAGCTGGGCCCGGTCGAGCGGGATGCGCTCGTCGGCGGCCAGCTTGTCCAGGAGCTCGTTGCGCTCGGTGCCCTGCTCCCGCATGGCGAGGGCGGAGGCGACGGCGTTCTCCTTGATGGCCTCGTGCGCGACCTCACGGCCGACGCCCGCGCGCACCGCGCCCATCAGTACCTTGGTCGTGGCGAGGAACGGCAGGTAGCGGTCCAGCTCACGGGCCACGACCGCCGGGAAGGCACCGAACTCGTCGAGGACGGTCAGGAACGTCTCCAGCAGACCGTCCAGGGCGAAGAACGCGTCCGGCAGCGCGACCCGGCGCACCACCGAGCAGGACACGTCGCCCTCGTTCCACTGGTCGCCGGCCAGCTCACCGGTCATCGACGCGTAGCCGCGCAGGATGACCATCAGGCCGTTGACGCGCTCGCAGGAACGGGTGTTCATCTTGTGCGGCATCGCCGAGGAGCCGACCTGCCCGGGCTTGAAGCCCTCGGTCACCAGCTCGTGCCCGGCCATCAGCCGGATCGTCTTCGCGAGCGACGACGGGGCCGCCGCCAGCTGCACCAGCGCGGTGACGACCTCGTAGTCGAGCGAGCGCGGGTAGACCTGGCCGACGGAGGTGAAGGCCGTGGAGAAGCCCAGGTGGTCGGCGATGCGCTGCTCCAGCTGAGCGAGCTTCGCGGCGTCCCCGCCGAGCAGGTCGAGCATGTCCTGCGCCGTACCGACCGGGCCCTTGATGCCGCGCAGCGGGTAGCGGGCGAGCAGCTCCTCGACCCGGCCGTACGCCACGAGCAGCTCGTCGGCGGCGGTCGCGAAGCGCTTGCCGAGGGTGGTGGCCTGGGCGGCCACGTTGTGCGAGCGGCCGGCCATGACCAGCTCGCCGTACTCACCGGCCAGCTTGCCCAGACGCGCCAGGACGGCCACCGTACGGTCGCGCATCAGCTCCAGCGAGAGCCGGATCTGCAGTTGCTCGACGTTCTCCGTGAGGTCGCGGGACGTCATGCCCTTGTGCACGTGCTCGTGCCCGGCGAGGTCGTTGAACTCCTCGATCCGCGCCTTCACATCGTGCCGGGTGACCTTCTCGCGCTCAGCGATCGAGGCCAGGTCGACGGTGTCCAGGACACGCTCGTAGTCGGCGATCGCCGCGTCCGGCACCTCGATCCCGAGGTCCTTCTGGGCCCGCAGCACGGCGAGCCAGAGCCGGCGCTCCAGCTTCACCTTCTGCTCGGGAGACCAGAGCGTGGCGAGCTCGGTGGAGGCGTAGCGTCCGGCGAGGACGTTCGGGATGCGGGGCTTGGCGGGCGCAGAAGTCACGTAGACGGATTCTACTGGCGATTCGTGCGGGCCCGCGCCGCGGGGCGCTCCGCTGGTTAGGCGGTTCGTTTGCTGCGGGCCGGTGGGGGCTGGTCGCGCAGTTCCCCGCGCCCCTGACGGGGCGCTGTAGCGCAGCCGACTTCAGACGCTAGGTCGCCGGCCCCTCGTACGGCAGCAGCTCGGGCCGCTTCGCCGGGAGGCCGTCTCCGGAGGACCTGCCGGTGAGGCGGCGGCCGATCCACGGGAGGAGGTACTCCTTCGCGAACCGTGCGTCCGTGACTCGCCGGGTGACCCAGCCGGGCGGTGCGGTCGCCGGCATCGGTGTGCGCCACTCCGGGTCCTGGGACTCGTAGCCGAGTGTCTGCCAGACCGCCTCGGCGACCCGTCGGTGGCCCTCGGCCGTCAGGTGCAGTCGGTCGACGTCCCACAGGCGCGGGTCGCCGAGGGAGGGTGCCCCGTACAGATCGACGACCAGCGCGCCGTGCCGTGCGGCGAGGTCCTCGACGCAGGTGAACAGCTCCTCCATGCGCGGTCGGAACCGGTCCAGGACCGGGCCCTGACGGCCCGGGCTGCGCATCAGCACGAGCTGCTTGCACGCGGGGGCCAGCCCCTCGACGGCCTCCTCCAGGAGCGCGCGCACCCGGCCCATGTCGCACTTGGGCCGCAGGGTGTCGTTGAGCCCGCCCACCAGGGTGATCACGTCGGGCTGCATGGCGGCCGCGACGGGCACCTGCTGCTCGACGATCTGCCCGATCAGCTTGCCGCGCACCGCTAGGTTCGCGTATCGGAAACCGGGCGTGCGGGCGGCCAGTCGCGCCGCGAGGAGGTCGGCCCAGCCCCGGTAGGAGCCGTCGGGGAGCTTGTCCGACATGCCCTCGGTGAAGGAGTCGCCGACGGCGACAAGGCTGGTGTGTGTGGGGTTCGTCTGCATGGCGACAGAGATGTTAACCCGCGGCCGTACCCGTCGGTAGGTCGGCCCTCCACGCTCTTCCGGGAGGTCAGGCCTGCTGCTCGAAGAGCTCCCGCAGCACGTCCTCCATGGTCACCAGCCCCGACAGCCGCCCGTCGTCCACCAGGACCGCCGCGAGATGCGTACGGCTGCCGCGCATGGCCGTGAGGACGTCGTCCAGCGGTGTGTTCTCCTTCACGCGCGCGATGGGCCGCATCTCCCGCACCTGGAACGGCAGATCCCGCGGCGTCTGGTCGAGCGCGTCCTTCACGTGCAGATAGCCGACGATCCGGCGCGCCTCGTCCACCACGGGGAAGCGCGAGAACCCGGACTCGGCCGACAGCCGCTCCAGCTCCTCCGGAGTGACGCCCACGCGCGCGTAGACGACGCGTTCCAGCGGAAGCACGACGTCACGCACGCGTCGGCGGCCCAGCTCCAGCGCGTCGTGCAGCCGCTCCCGCGCGCGGTCGTCGATGAGACCCGCCTCACCGGAGTCCCGCACGATCCGGGCGAGTTCGGCGTCGGAGAAGGTCGCCGCGACCTCGCCCTTCGTCTCGACCCGCAGCAGCTTCAGCAGACCGTTGGCGAATGCGTTGATCGCGAAGATCACGGGCCGCAGTGCCCGGGACAGCGTGACCAGGGGCGGACCGAGCAGCAGCGCGCTGCGCACCGGCTCGGCGAGCGCGATGTTCTTGGGCACCATCTCGCCGAGGAGCATGTGCAGATACGTCGCCAGGGCCAGCGCGATGACGAACGACACCGCGTGCCCCGCACTCGTCGGCACGCCCACCGCGTGGAACACCGGCTCCAGCAGATGCGCGATCGCAGGCTCCGCGACCACACCCAGTACCAGCGTGCACAGGGTGATGCCGAGCTGCGCGGCCGCCATCAGCGCCGACACGTGCTCCAGACCCCACAGCACGCTCTTGGCCCGCCGGTCGCCCTGCTCGGCGTGCGGCTCGATCTGGCTGCGGCGCACGGAGATCAGCGCGAACTCGGCGCCCACGAAGAAGGCGTTGACGACGAGCGTCGACAGACCGATCAACAGCTGTACGGCGATCATTTGTCACCCTCCTTCGAAGAATCGGGCGAATCGGGTGAGTCGAACGACCTGGATGACGCCGGCTCATCGTTCAGCGTCGCGTGCAGCAGAACTCGGGCGGCCCGGCGACCCGACGCGTCCACGACCTCCAGCCGCCAGCCGGCCACCTCGACGGTGTCGCCGGCCGCGGGGATCCGGCCGAGCTCGGTCGCGACGAGGCCGGCCAGCGTCTCGTACGGCCCCTCGGGCGGCCGCAGACCGACACGCGCGAGCCGGTCCATGCGGGCCGCGCCGTCCGCCGAGAACAGCCTGCGGCCCGCGTCGTCCGTCCCGGCCGGGGCCAGGTCGGGCGTCTCGTGCGGGTCGTGCTCGTCGCGCACCTCGCCGACGACCTCCTCGACGATGTCCTCCAGCGTCGCGACGCCCGCCGTACCGCCGTACTCGTCGATGACGACGGCCATCGTGCGCTTGCCGGACATCCGGTCCAGGAGTCGGTCCACGGTCAGTGACTCCGGCACGAGCAGCGGCTCGCGCATCACCTGGGCGACGGAGCTGCGCGGCCGTTCGTCGGCCGGCACGGCCAGGACGTCCTTGATGTGGGCGATCCCGACGACCGAATCGAGGCCGCCGCGGTAGACGGGGAAGCGGGACAGTCCGGTCGCGCGCGTCGCGTTCGCCACGTCCTCGCAGGTCGCCTGGACGGCGAGGGCGACTACCCGGACGCGCGGTGTCATCACGTTCTCCGCCGTGAGGTCGGCGAGGTTCAGGGTCCGCACGAACAGCTCGGCGGTGTCCGTCTCCAGGGCGCCCGCCTTGGCGGAGTGGCGGGCCAGTGCGGCCAGTTCCTGCGGGCCGCGCGCGGAGGCCAGTTCCTCGGCGGGTTCGAGGCCGAAGAGACGCACCACACGGTTCGCCGTGTTGTTGAGGTGGCTGATGAAGGGGCGGAAGGCGGCACTGAACCAGCGCTGCGCGTTGCCCACCCGCTTGGCCACGGCCAGCGGTGAGGAGATCGCCCAGTTCTTCGGCACCAGCTCGCCCACGACCATCAGGAACACCGTCGACAGGGCGGTGCCCAGGACCAGCGCGACGGAACTCGACGCGGAACTCGGGACCCCGAGCGACTCCAGTGGCCCCGCGATCAGTGCGGCGACCGACGGCTCGGCGAGCATGCCGACCACCAGGTTGGTCACGGTGATGCCGAGCTGGGCGCCGGAGAGCTGGAAGGTGAGGTTCCGTACGGCCTTCAGGGCGCCCGCGGCGCCCCGCTCGCCGCGCTCCACAGCCCGCTCCAGCTCGCTGCGCTCGACCGTCGTCAGCGAGAACTCCGCCGCGACGAAGGCGCCACAGGCGAGCGACAGCAGAACAGCCACCAGCAGGAGGAGCACTTCGGTCATCGGGTCACCTCCGTCCCATGATCGGACAGGGTAGGGGGACCGCGCGATGTCGCGGACTGGGAGGCTCGCCCATGGGCGGACGCTCACGACCTTTCTTGCATGCTTTCTTGCAGGACCGAGTGGCTCCCCAATAGTAAAGGCAGAGCAAAGTAGCCGTGGGGTGGGTGCGGGCTAGTCCGTGAGCGGCTTGACCCAGCGCCTCCAGTGCTCCTCGGGCGTGTACCCCGCCGCCCGCCACGCGTGGTGCGCGGTCTCGTTGCGCTGGAGCACCATCGCGTCCCCGCGCCGCCCGCCGAGCCGTACGAACCTCTCCTCCGCGGCGGCGAGCAACTCCGAGCCGATCCCGCGGCGCCGGTGCTCGGGGTGGACCGCCAGCCGGTACAGATGGCAGCGCCACCCGTCGAAGCCCGCGATCACCGTGCCGACCAGTTCGCCGCCCCGCTCGGCCAGGATCAGCGCCTCGGGATCGCGGTCGACGAGGCGGGCCACGCCGTCCGGGTCGTCGCTGATGCTCGTGCCCTCGGCGGCCACCTTCCAGAAGGCCAGCACGGTGTCCAGGTCCTCGGGGCCGGCGGCCCGTATCCGCAGCTCAGTCATGTGGTGATCACATCACGCGGGTCTGGGTGGGACGGGCAATTCCAGAATGCGGACGGATGCCTGCCAGTCACTCGTCCCGCAATTCCGCGAGCACCGGAGCGAATTCCTCCATGTACGGCTCCAGGACGGTCAGATACGAGAACCCGTACCGCTCGCGCTGCGCCCGCGCCTGCGCGGTGATCTGCTCCAGCGTACCGACCAGGATCGTCGGCAGCTCCAGCGCCTGATCCAGCGTCAGACCGGGGACGCGTTCGACGAGCGGTTCGAGCGTCTCCCCGCGGTCCTCGGTGACGGCCACCATCTGGACCAGAAGGTTCAACTCGGCGGCTTCTTTGCGGCTTTCGGCGAGCAGCCGGTACTTCGCCACGCGCGCGTCGAGCTCCGCCGCGGAGATCGGAACCAGCTGCCCCGTCGTGCTCCCCGGCACCAGACGCAGCCCCGTGAAGGCCGCGATGTCGGCGTGCTCCGCGGTCAGGCGCAGCATCCGGTCGCCGTCACCGCCGAGGAGCAGCGGAACCCCGGACGCGGAGTCGGCCGAGTCGAGCAGCCGGTCCAACTCCTCGACCGTGCGCTGGAGATGAT
The DNA here is from genome assembly GCF_058544905.1 of Streptomyces sp. JLBG701. Classification (NCBI taxonomy): domain Bacteria; kingdom Bacillati; phylum Actinomycetota; class Actinomycetes; order Kitasatosporales; family Streptomycetaceae; genus Streptomyces; species Streptomyces sp. JLBG701. The sequence continues at coordinate 1,737,820 of NZ_CM178588.1, read as the reverse complement.
CCACACGCGCGCGTGGCGAACCGTAGGGCAGCCCGGCCGCCTCGTGCTCCGCCTGTACGTAGCCCGTGCCGAGCCCCAGTTCCAGGCGGCCGCCCGTCAGCGCGTCGGTCGTCGCCACCTCGCGGGCCAGCAGAGTCGGGTTCCAGAAGCCCGCGTTGAGCACGAACGTGCCGAGCCGTGGCCGCTGGGTCGCCTCGGCCGCCGCGACCAGCGCCGGGAACGGAGCGACCATGCCGAGATGGTCCGGGACGAGGATCACGTCGTAGCCGAGTTTCTCGGCCCGGCGGCACTTGGTGCGCCACTCCTCGGCGGGCGCGGGGGTGATCAGGCTGACGCCGAAGCGGAACGGACGCGGCATGAACTCTCCTCGGCTGCGGGCGACTTGAGTACCGGTTCCGCGATTCCATCACTCGTGCGCGATGGCCGCCAGCACATTCATGCGGGATGCACGCAACGCCGGCAGCAGCGCCGCCACGATGCCGACCACCGCCGAGCCGATCACGACCGCGACGATCGTGCTCCACGGGATGGCCAGCGCCTTCATGCCCTGCAAGGCGAGCACCTGCTGCGTGCACACGCCCCACAGCAGGCCGAGGGCGAGCCCCAGCACCGCGCCGAACACCGCGATCACCACCGACTCCAGGCGGATCATCCGGCGCAGCTGACGCCGGGCGAGCCCGATGGCCCGCAGCAGCCCGATCTCACGCGTGCGCTCCACCACCGACAGGGCGAGGGTGTTGACCACGCCGAGCACCGCGATGACGATCGCAAGGCCGAGCAGCGCGTACACGAGGTAGAGCAGCACCGCGATCTGGTCGTGGATCAGCTTCTTGTAGTCGGCCAGGTCACGCACCTGCACCTGCGGATACGGCTCCAGCGTCCGCTCAAGCCCCGCGCGCAGCTGGTCGGCGCTGGTGCCGGAGGCGGCGTTGACGTACAGCGCGGAGTCCTGCCCGCGGGGTACGTACTTCTCGACCGTCGCGATCCCGAAGTACAGCCCGCCCTGCATCCCGAACCCGTCGGCCGAGTCCTGGTCGGTGAGGGCGGCCACCTTCAGCTCGGTCTTCTGGCCGGCCGGGAACTCGACGGGCAGGACACTGCCGAGCTTCACGGCGTGGTCCTTGGCGAAGGCGGCGTCCATGGCGATGTTGCCGTCCGCGAGCGCGGCCGCGCTGTCGCCCTGGGCGTAGGTGATGTTGGCGACGTCGTCGACCTGCGGGTCGTAGCCGGCGGCGGTCGTCTCGATCCGCTTGCCGTCCGGGAACTCCACGGCGAGGGGCGCGAACCGCTGTCGTACGACGAGACCCACACCGTCCGTGCCGCGCACCTTGTCCGTGACCTCCTGCGAGAACGGCACGAAGTTGGTGTTCTGGATCACGAAGTCGGCGCCGAGCGCCTTGTCGATCTGCTCGTCGAAGGACCGGGACATGGAGGCGCTCGCCACCGACATCCCGCCCACCAGGGCGAGGCCCACCATCAGGGCGGCCGCGGTGGCGCCCGTGCGGCGGGGATTGCGCAGGGCGTTGCGCTGGCTCATGCGGCCGACCGAGCCGAAGAGCGCCGGGAAGCCCGCGCCCAGCACCCGGATCACGGGCCGGACCAGGAGCGGGCCCGCGACCACGGTCGCGATGAGTGTCAGGACGACGCCGAGCCCCAGCAGGGAGGCCGCGGACGCCGTCTCCGACGAGGTGGCACAGCCCGCGAGCGCGGCCAGACCGGCCGCGCCGATGACGGAGCCGACGATGGCGCGGACCTTCAACGGCCGTCCCACACCGGCGATTTCGGCGTCCGCGAGCGCCGCCATCGGCGAGACGCCCGATGCGCGCCTGGCCGGCAGGTACGCCGCCACGAAGGTGACGCCGATCCCGACGACGTACGCAGTCACGGGAGTCGCCCACCCGACGACCATCTCGGTGGTCTTGATGTTCATGCCGAACGCGCTCATGAGCTTGATCAGCCCGTACGCCAGCCCGATGCCGGCCGCGAGGCCCAGCGTCGAGCCGACCAGGCCGAGCAGCAGCGCCTCGGTGAGCACGGAGCGCCGCACCTGCCGCCGGTCGGCGCCCAGGGCCCTGAGCAGGCCGAGTTCGCGGGTGCGCTGGGCGATCAGCATCGAGAAGGTGTTGACGATCAGGAAGACGCCGACGAGGACCGCGATCCCGGCGAAGCCGAGCATCACGTACTTGATGACGTCGAGGAAGCCGCCGAGCTGTGCGGCGTCGGACTTGGCCTGCTCGTCGGCGGTCTTGAGGTCGTAGGTGCCGGTGCCGATATCGGCCGCGACGCGCTGCTTGAGCACGGCGTCGCTCACTCCGGGCGCCGCGTTCACGGAGATGCTCGTGGCCTGGTCGGGGGAGCCGAGGAGCTGGTCCGGCGCGGTCTGCGGGTCGAGGAAGACCAGGGCGGCACCGGGGTTGGTGGTGGTGAAGGTGGCGATGCCGACGACTTTCACCTTGAACGTGCCCGGCTCGGCCAGCAGGGTCAGCAGGTCGCCGATCCGTACGTCCTTCTTGTCGGCCGTGTCCGCGTCCAGGAGGGCCTCGGACGCTCCGTGCGGGGCGTGGCCCGAGGTCAGTTTCACGGGGCTGCGGTCGGTGACGTACCAGTCCGTGGCGATGGTGGGCGCGCCCGTGGTCGGACCGACGGACTCGTTCTTGCTGTCGACGACCGTGAGGTTCTCGACGGACACGTCCGCGTGGGCCGACTCGACCCCCTCGACCTGCTTCACCTGCTCCGCGAGCGAGGCGGGCACGGTCAGCACCGCGCCGGTCGGCACGGACGACTCGATGTCCTCCTTGGGTTGCACGGTCACATCGGCGGCCGTGGAGGCGAACAGCCGGTCGAAGGTCTGAGTCACGGTGTCGGAGAAGATCAGGCTGCCCGCGACGAACGCCACGGACAGCAGGACGGCGAGGGCCGACAGCATGAGCCGCCCCTTGTGCGCGAGGAAACTTCTGAGGGTCGCCTTGAGCACGGGTTCAGTCCTTGTCGAGGGTTACGTCGGTGTCGGGGGCCGTGCTGTCGGAGGGACCGTCGCCTTCGAACGTGCTGCGGATGCCGTCGAACCTCTTCATTCGCTCCAGTACCGCCTCCGCCGTGGGCCGCTCCATCTCGTCGACGATCCGGCCGTCCCCGAGGAAGAGCACCAGGTCGGAGTGGGCGGCGGCGCCGGGATCGTGGGTGACCATGACGACGGTCTGTCCCAGGTCGTCCACGGCCTCACGCAGAAAGCCGAGGACCTCAAGCCCCGCGCGCGAGTCCAGGTTGCCGGTCGGCTCGTCCGCGAAGATCAGTTCGGGGCGGGAGGCCAGCGCGCGGGCACAGGCGACGCGCTGCTGCTGGCCGCCGGACAGCTGGGCCGGCCGGTGTTTGAGGCGGTCGCGCAGACCGAGTGTGTCGATGACCTGGTCCAGCCACTTCTGGTCGGGCTTCTGGCCCGCGATGTCCATGGGCAGGGTGATGTTCTCGACCGCGTTCAGGGTCGGGATGAGGTTGAAGGACTGGAACATGAAGCCGATCCGGTCCCGGCGCAGCCTGGTCAGCTCGCGCTCGCGCAGGCCCGTGATCTCGGTGTCGCCGAGCCATACCTGTCCGGCCGAGACGTTGTCGAGCCCCGCCAGACAGTGCATCAGTGTGGACTTTCCGGACCCCGAGGGCCCCATGACCGCGGTGAAGCGGCCGCGCGCGATGTCCACGTCCACCGAGTCGAGGGCGAGCACGGTTGTCTCGCCCGATCCGTACGCCTTGGTCAGACCGCGGGCGCGAGCCGCGATCCCGTCGGCCGATACATGGCCCGGGGCGTGCTCCGCAGCAGGTGTGGACAAGGCCGCCTCCTCGCTCGTGTGGACGTCCGGCTTTCCTTGTCCCGGCCGAGCGTAGTGTGACCCGGCACACACCCGGTATCCCCCTTGGGTCCTAGGTGGTCTCCTGCGCAGGTCGTGCCCCTGATATCGATGTAAGGGGCACTCTCCACCCGCGGGGTGACCCCAGGCCCCTCTTGCCGTTGCTAGCATTTCGGCGCTAGCTTCTAGGTATGGCGAAGACCCAGTTGAACGTACGAGTGGACGAGGGCACGGCCCGCGCCGCCCGCGAACGTGCCACGGCCCGCGGCATGAGCGTCAACCGCTACATCGAGGAACTGGTCAGACGGGACACGGGCGAGGTGGGCCACACGTTCGTGGAGGCCGCGTCCGACTTCATGAAGCAGTACGAGAGCGTCTTCGCCGACGAGTTCGGCGCTGACCGCGAGGGCACACGCGAAGGTCGCCGCTGATCCCGTTGAGCAATCTCAGAATCGACCTTGCCTGGCTCCTCATGCTCGCCGAACAGAACACACCGGGAGATCCCCAGGTCACCGACTGGGGAGCACTCGTCGCCGCCGTGGCCCGCCACGAGGCCGAGATATTCGACGTGCCCGTCTACGACAGCCCGCACGCGCGCGCGGCGGCCCTGCTCCAACTCCTGATCCACGTACCGGCGTTGGAGCGCTCCAACGCCCTGTTCGCCTCCGCCGTCGCCTACGCGTACCTCGTCGCGAGCGGCCTCAAGGTCGTCACCTCGCCCGAGCAGGTCCGCGATCTGGCCCGGCTGGTGAAGAGCGGCGAGGCATCGGTCGACGACATCGCGCGCGAACTGCGCCAGTGGAGCCTATGAGGCTCGCTTTTCCTTGACCCCGGGGCGCCAGGCCGTACCGAGCACGCAGTACGAACTCGGCAGCTTCGGTCCGTTCTCCGGCATCGACACCCGCAGATAGGGGCCGAGTTCGAAGCCGGCGTCCCGCAGTGCGCCGACCGGGTCCCGGGCCACATGGCAGCCGCCCATCAGCGGCGGCCACACCGTGCGGTCCAGGGCGCGCTGGGTGAGACGCATCGCCTGGCCGCCCCCGGCGCCGTGCTCGAAGAACCGCACCTGGCCACCGGGCTTCAGCACCCGCCGCACCTCGCCGAGGGCTCGCGGCACATCCCGCACACTGCACAGCACCAGCGACAGCACCACCGCGTCGAAGGCCTCGCTCTTGACCGGCAGGGCCTCCGCCGCTCCCGGCACCACATCGACCGGCACCTCGGATCGCAGGGCCGCCTCGACGGCCAACTGCCGCAGCAGACGCTCCGGTTCGATCGCGACGACCTCCGAGACGGCGCTCGGATAGTGCGCGAAGTTCAGGCCATTTCCCGCGCCGATCTCGATGACCCGCCCGGACAGCCCGGCGAGCAGCCTCTCACGCACCCCGGCCATGCCCATCCGGGTCTCGGCGTTCACACTGATCCGGGCATAGAAGCGGGCGAACAGCGGGTGGTGCACGGCATCCCGTGACACCTTCGCGGAGCCGGCGGACCTCAGCGGCATGGAAACCTCCCAGGAGGAACTGCCTTACCGCGATTGTCCCCCGAACAGGCCGCGCGCACCCCCGCTGCCGCCCACGGGATATCCCGTGACTCAGGCGATGAAGTCCCGCACCTGCTCGTACACGCCGTAGTCGTTGTTCATGTCGGTGTGCGAGACGCAGCCGACCTCGACGTTCGTGGCGCCGCGCAGGATCGCCGTGGTGTCCGGTGTGAGCGCGTCGTCGCAGTTCGACCAGTAGCTGGCGTACGCGACGCTGCCCGGGGTCTCGTCGCCGGAGTTGAGCGAGGTCAGGAAGGAACTCCCGGTGTACATCTCGGCACACGAGGTGTACAGCCACGCGCACCACGACGCGGTGGTCGTGCCGTGGTTGGTGCCGGCGGTCGAGACGAAGTCGTCGACGTACGACGTCCCGCCGAGGTTCTTGAGGTAGTAGCGGGCGCTCAGCGTGCCCATGGAGTGGACGACCAGGTCGACCTTCGAGGCGCCGGTCGCGGAGAGAACTCGCTGGATCTCGGTGGCCAGCTGCTGGGCGGTGGTGGCGTTCGACTGGGACCAGCTGTACGACCAGGCGTCCAGCTCCGAGGACGTGTAGCCGTCGGCCTTGAAGTCGGCGACCCAGTCGTCCCAGCTGCTCGACGAACTGCTGATGCCGTGCACGAAGACGACGGGGTTGTGGGTCGCCGCGTGAGCAGACGGCGCGGACAGGGAGAGCGACAGAAGGAGCGATGCTGCCAGGGCCGAGAGGGCCGTGGCGATGCGACGCGTGGAGCGCTGCATGATGCCTCCTGATACGGGTGGGGTTGTCAGGAGTGTCAGCGGGGGTCTACGCGCGCCGCATCGGCGAAATCGCCGGTCTTTACGTGTCAATTAACTCGCCAGTAACGTCATTGGTGTGGTGACTCCGGTGAACCCCCCGCCTCTTGACCGCACTTCGCCACCGCAGCGCACGGGCGCGTGGCCACGGCTGGCTTCCGCGCTCCCCGAAGGCGTCCGGGTACGGGTGCTGCACGCCGTGTTCGGCGACCCGTGCGCCGCCGCCGAACTCGTCCCGCTGCTCAGCGAACGGCAGCGGACCGGCCTCGACCCGCTGCCTACCGAGCCAGCCGAACTGGCCCCCGAACTCCTGCGCGCGCACCGCCGGGAGATACGGGCGCTGCCGGACGACACCCGCCTGCTGCTGCTCCTCGCCGCCGCGGACCAATACCCCGTCGCCACCCACGCCTTCCTCCGCGCGGTCGCGGCCGTCCGCCTCGACACCCGGCCCCTGGAAGCCGCCGAAGTGGCCGGAATCGCGCACGCGACGGCGGGCGGCGTCGTCTTCCGCGACGCCTGGACGAGGATCGCCGCCTACGAGACGGGGTCCCCGGCGGACCGACGTGACGTCCACCGGCTGCTGGCCCGCGTGCTGCGCGGCGAGGGCGAGACGCCCCGACGGTCCTGGCAACGGGGAGCGGGCGCGCTCGGCCCGAGCGGACGGCTGGCGGCGGAACTGCGCACGGCGGCGGGGAAAGCCCGCGCCGCCGGCGACCACACCCTGGCCCGCGCCCTCGTAGAACGCGCCGCCGCGTTGTCCCCCGACCCGCGCGAACAGTCCCGCCTCCTGGCCCAGGCCGCCATCGACGCCTGGCAGTCCGGCGACGGCGACCGCGCCCGCCGCCTGTCCGCCGCCACCGACGACAACGCCCTGACCGGCGTCCTCGCGTTGAGAACAGGCAACGCGACCGAGGCCTTCGACGCGCTGCTTACGGCGACGGTGGAGCGGGAGAGGGGGGCCGACCGTTCCGGGGAGAGCTCATCGGGGGTGGGGGTGACGCGCGGTGTCCCGGTCGGGGCCACGGGCGGTGACGGGCGCGGCGCTGCCCGGACGAGACCCGGAGGGACGACGGCCGACGCGCCGGGACGCCCGGCAGATCAGGCCATCAGACCGAGCACGGGAAGGGCTAACGCCAACGGGCCCAGAACCCGAGCGGTCGGAGACAGCGAGCCCATGGCCCGCCACTCCACCGCCTCCAACCCCACCACCCCCGACCCCCCGGCCCTCACGCTCCACCTGCTCGCACGTGTCACCGAGGCCGCCATCTACACCGGCGACCTCGGCCGATGCCGGGAGGCGGCCGCGGTCGCCGGGCGGCTGGGTGTCGCGGTGCCCGGGACGCTCGGAGGGCTGGCGGCCGCGTTCGACGGGCGGTACGAGGACGCGCGGGATCTGCTCAGGGCTGCGGCCGGACGCTGCGGGCCGGGTGGTGATCCCACCCTCCTCATCCACGCCGGTATCGCCGCGCTGATGCTCGGCGACCACGCGCGTGCCTCCACGGCGACCGTGCGCGCCGCCGCCTCGGCCCAGGCCCAGGGCGCGACCGCCCTCGTACCGCAGGCCATGGAGTTCCGTGCCTACGCGGACTTCTGGACCGGCCGCCCGCGCGCCGCCGAGGCCGCCGCGGTGGACGCCCTCTGGCAGGCCCACGCCACGGGCCAGGACAACGGGGCGTGTCATCTCCAGGCCGCGCTCGCCATGTTCGCCGCGGTCACCGGCGACGCGGACGTCTGCCGCGAGCGCGCCGCGACGGCCCGCTCCTACGCCCTCGGCCGCGGCCTCGGCCTGCCCGCGGCCCTCGCCCAGTGGGCGCTCGCCTTCCTCGACCTCACCAGCGGCCGCTTCGACTCCGCTACGGCCCGACTGCGCGCGTTGGCCGGATTCGGCCCCGGACACGGTCATCGCGCCATCCGGCACCTGGCCACCCCGCACTACGTCGAGGCGGCCGTCCGCACCGGCGACACCCGGGTCGCCCGTACCGCCCACGCCGACTACCACCGCTGGGCCAGCGCCGTGCGCAGCCCCGACGACCTGGCCCTCAGCGCCCGCTGCCGCGCCCTGCTCGCCCCGGGCCCCGAAGCCGTCGACCACTACCGCACGGCACTCGACCTCCACGCGCGTGGCACCCGCGACTTCGAACGCGCCCGTACGGAGCTGCTGTTCGGCGGCGCGCTACGCCGACTGCGCCACCGTACGGAGGCACGCGACCGGCTGCACAGCGCCCTGGAGGCGTTCGAGCACTTCGGTGCGCCCCACTGCGCGGCCCAGGCCCGCGGCGAACTCCGTGCGCTGGGCGCCCCCGCGTCACCGGCGCGCGGGGCGGATGATCCGACGACCAGCCTCACTGCCCAGCAGTTGTTGGTGGCCCGTATGGCGGCTGAGGGTGCCACCAACCGGGAGATTGCTGTCCGCCTTGCCCTCAGCCCACGCACCATCGACCACCATCTGCGTGGAGTCTTCGCGCGCCTGGGCATCCGGTCCCGCATCGAACTCGTACGCCTGCTGGCGGAGAGCGACGTGCCCTAGTGATCGGCTGGAAAGGTCGTGCGTCGTCTGCGGGTGCGTTGTGGCTGGTCGCGCCCACGCGGCGGAGCCGCATATCGATACAGCCCCGCGCCCCTTAACCGGCGCTGCCGGACCGTCAGTCTCAGAACGCGCCGCCCCTCATGCCCCTTCCCGCCCCCGGAACTCCTCCGCATCCCACGTCCCATCAAGCCGCGGCGCCAGCCAACCCGGCGTCCCCGCCCGGAAGTCGGCCGGCGCGAGCGCACCTGCCCCCGCAGGCACCGCCCCGAGCAGCGGCGCCCCGGCCACCTCCGGCAGATCCGCGAGATTGCAACGCGCCGCGAGATCGGGGGAGTCGGGCCAACTCCCGATCACCACACCCAGCAAGTCGAGCCGACGGAACCGGAGTTCACGTGCCGTCAGTTCGGTCGTGTTCAGCGTGCCGAGGCCCGCCGCCGCCACGACCAGCACCGGCGCCTCCAGCAGCCGCGCCGCGTCAGCCAGCGTGCCGCCCTCCTCGTCGAACCGGACGAGCAGTCCGCCCGCCCCCTCGACCAGCACCAGGTCGTGCTCGACGGCCAGTTTGGCGGCGGCCTCGGCCACCTCGTGCGGGTGCACCGGCGCCCGCCCGGCCCGCCGCGCGGCCGTCCCGGGCGCCAACGGGTCGGGATACCGGGCGAGTTCAGTCGCCGTGACGTTGCCCGCGAGACGCGCGACCTCGTCGGCGTCCCCGCGCTCGTCCGGTCGTAGCCCTGTCTGTGCGGCCTTCAGCACGGCCACCGACCGGCCGGCCGCGAGCGCCGCCGCGGCGACGGCGGCGGTCGTGACCGTTTTGCCGACCTCCGTGCCCGTGCCCGTGATCACCAGGATCGGCATGTCATCCCTCCCACGCCGCCGCGCACACCGCGCGCGCGATCCGCGCCACGTCCGCGTCGTTCGTGACGTACGGCGGCATCGTGTAGACGAGGTCGCGGAACGGCCGCAGCCACACGCCCTCGCGCACGGCTGCCTCCGTGGCCGCCTTCATGTCCACCGCGTGGTCGAGCTGGACGACCCCGATGGCGCCGAGAACGCGGACATCCCGCACACCCGGCAGCGCGGCGGCCTCGGCCAGCCCCTCCCGCAGCCCCGCCTCGATCCGCTTGACCTCGGTGAGCCAGTCCTGGCCGAGCAGCAGCTCGATGGAGGCGCAGGCCACGGCCGACGCCAGCGGATTGCCCATGAAGGTCGGGCCGTGGGCGAGCACCGGGACCTCGCCCCGCGAGATACCGTCCGCCACGCGCGTGGTGCACAGCGCCGCCGCCATGGTCAGATAGCCGCCGGTCAGAGCCTTGCCCACGCACATGACATCCGGCGTGACTGCCGCGTGCTCCGCCGCGAACAGCGCGCCCGTGCGGCCGAAGCCGGTCGCGATCTCGTCGAAAACCAGCAGCACGTCGTGCGCGTCGCACGCCTCGCGCAGCACCCGCAGATACGCGGGGGAGTGGAACCGCATCCCACCCGCGCCCTGCACCACCGGCTCGACGATCACCGCGGCGAGCTCATGGGCGTGCCGCCCGATCAGCTCGCGCAGCTGGTCGGCGTACGACTCCTCGTACTCGGCCGGCGGCGGGTCCGCGAACACCTGGCGCTGGAGGAGGCCGGTCCACAGCTCGTGCATCCCGCCCTCGGGGTCGCACACCGACATCGGCTGCCAGGTGTCCCCGTGATAGCCGCCGCGCCAGGTCAACAGGCGTTGTTTCGCGGGGCGGCCGAGCGAGCGCCAGTACTGGAGGCACATCTTGACCGCGACCTCGACCGACACCGACCCCGAGTCGGCGAGGAAGACGTGCTCCAAGCCGTCCGGTGACATATCGACAAGTAGCTTCGCCAGCCGTACGGCGGGCTCGTGGGTGAGCCCGCCGAACATCACATGGCTCATCCGGCCGAGCTGCTCGCGCGCGGCCTCGTTGAGCACCGGGTGGTTGTAGCCGTGGATCGCCGACCACCAGGACGACATCCCGTCGACCAGCTCGCCCGAGCCATCCGCCATCCGCAGCCGTACCCCGCTCGCCGACTCCACGACGAGCGGTTCCTGGCGCCCGGGCATCGGCCCGTACGGATGCCAGACGTGCCGCCGGTCCAGTTCCAGCAGCTCGGCCACGGGCAGGTCAGGCATTGGGCGCGAGGTCCGTTCCGGCGCCCCGGCGGCGTACGGCGACGAGGTCCGTACGGGCTTCGGGGACGGTGTCCACAGGCGCTTCCGTTGTGTCCGCCGCAGTGGAACCGCACACTCCGCCGGACCCGCAGGCGCCGTCCGTACGGTGCTCCGGCAGCGTCACCTCGCCGGCGCCCTCCACCTCGAAGCCGGCGTCCGCGATCATGTCCAGGTCGGCCTTGCCTGCCTGGCCCTCGGTGGTGAGGTAGTCGCCGAGGAAGATCGAGTTGGCCAGGTGCAGTGCGAGGGGCTGCATCGTCCGGAGATGGACCTCGCGGCCGCCCGCGATACGGACCTCGACGTCCGGGCAGACGAACCGGACCATGGCCAGGATCCGCAGACAGCGCTGCGGGGTCAGGTTCCACTCCTTGGCCAGCGGGGTGCCCTCGACCGGGATCAGGAAGTTGACCGGAACCGAGTCCGGGTCCAGCTCGCGCAGCGAGAACACCACGTCCACGAGGTCCGCGTCGCTCTCGCCCATGCCCGCGATCAGGCCCGAGCACGCGGACAGCCCGGCCGCGTGGGCCTTCTGGACCGTGTCGACGCGGTCGGCGTAGGTGTGCGTGGTCGTGATGTCCCCGTACGTCCCCTCGGACGTGTTGAGGTTGTGGTTGTAGGCGTCCGCGCCCGCCTCACGCAGCCGCTCGGCCTGTCCGTCGGAGAGCAGGCCCAGGCAGGCGCAGACCTCGACGCCCTCGTTCTGGTCCTTGATCGCCTTGATGGTGCCGGCGACCCGGTCCACGTCCCGGTCGGTCGGACCGCGCCCGCTGGCCACCAGACAGACCCGCTTGGCGCCCCCGGCGAGGCCCGCGGCGGCGGCCTTGGAGGCCTCGTCGGGCTTGAGCCAGGTGTACTTCAGGATGCCGGTGGTGGAGCCCAGCCGCTGCGAGCAGTACGAGCAGTCCTCCGGGCACAGGCCGGACTTCAGGTTGACGAGATAGTTGAGCTTCACCCGTCGGCCGAACCAGTGCCGGCGCACCTTCCCGGCCGCGGCCACCACGTCGAGCACGTCGTCGTCGGAGGTGGCCAGCACGGCCAGAGCTTCCTCGCGGGTCGGCAGCTCGCGCCGAAGCCCCTTGTCCACCAGCGTGTTCAGCAGGTCCATGAGAGCCGATCCTGTCCTACGGGACCGCCCGGGGCCAAGGAGAGTTCGGACAACAGACGCGCTTCGACGTGTGGGTATTGCCACATCCTGGGTGGCTGGGCCGACGGCTAGGGTCTGTCCACTGCCTACAAAATCCCCGGAGGAGCCATGGCGTTCGGCTGGATCGACGAGCAGGCGCGAGCGCGCCGCCGCGCCGGACTCGTACGGACCCTGCGGCCGCGCCCCGCCGACTCGCCGCTCCTCGACCTCGCGAGCAACGACTACCTCGGTCTCGCCCACCATCCGGAGGTTGCCGAAGGGGCGGCAGAGGCGGCGCGCACCTGGGGCGGCGGCGCCACCGGCTCCCGGCTCGTGACCGGCACCACCGAGCTGCACACCGAGCTCGAACGCGAACTCGCCGACTTCTGCGGCTTCGAGGCGGCCCTGGTGTTCTCCTCCGGATACGCGGCCAACCTCGCCGCGGTCACCACGCTCGCGCCGCACGGCTCCCTGATCGTCTCCGACGCGGGCAACCACGCCTCGCTCATCGACGGCTGCCGGCTGGCCCGCGGCACCACCCAGGTCGTCGCCCACTCCGAACCGGACGCCGTGCGCAAGGCCCTGGGCACCCACACCGGGAGCGCGATCGCGGTCTCCGACACGGTGTTCTCGGTGGACGGAGACGCGGCCCCGCTGGCCTCGCTCGCCGAGGCCTGCCGGGAGTACGGCGCCGGGCTGGTCGTGGACGACGCCCACGGGCTCGGGGTCCTCGGCACCGGCGGACGCGGCGCCCCGCACGCGGCGGGGCTCGCGGGCGCCGACGACGTCGTCGTCACGGTCACGCTGTCCAAGTCGCTCGGCAGCCAGGGCGGAGCCGTCCTGGGCCCCGCGCGGGTCATCGACCACCTGGTCAACGCGGCGCGAACATTCATTTTCGATACCGGCCTCGCCCCCGCGGCGGCGGGCGCGGCCCTCGCGGCCCTGCGGCTGCTGCGCCGCGAACCGCAGCGCGCCGCGCGGGCGCGCGCGGTGGCGGGCGAACTGCACGCACGCCTGAGTGCCGCGGGTCTGGAAGCGGTACGTCCGGACGCCGCGGTCGTCTCCGTGCGCGCGCCGTCCCCGGAGGGGGCCGTGCGCTGGGCGGCCGACTGCCGTACGGCAGGGCTGGCCGTGGGCTGCTTCCGTCCTCCTTCCGTGCCCGACGGCATCTCAAGGCTCCGGCTCACCGCTCGTGGGGACCTCTCCGAGGCACAGGTGGAACGCGCTGTACGTGTGATCGGCGAGACGCGACCATGAGTCGGCGTGGCACGGCCGTGCGCCGCACGATGCGGAACCGATTCGGACAGAACTGATCAGACGGAACCGACGGACATGACGAAGCCCGCCCAGCTCTCGGGGGAGAAGAGCAGCGCGGGTCCTGACGTGTCCTTCGAGTCGCGTACGGCGAGCAGTCCGGCCCATGGGGCCATCTCGACGCAGTTGTTGGCTCCCGTGCTGTAGCTGCTGCGCAGCCACCGCACACCGAGCAGATCGACACTGGAAGATACGGTCCGAGGCAGTGCGGACATGGTGCCTCCTTACGCGCCGTCACCTATCCCGGCGATGTAATCCAACGAGTCCTCGGGCGAAAGGGCGTGGATCTGAAGGGTGTTGAAGGCCTCGCTGTAGGCCTGGAGGTCTTCTTTCCGTTCGAGGTAGAGGCTACTCGTCAAGTGGTCGAGAACAACCACGTCCAGGTCAGAAGTGCTCGGAAATGAGAAAATTACGAAAGGGCCCGTGATGCCAATGTGGGCTCCGGCCGCGAACGGCAGGATCTGCAGCCGCACTTGAGGCAGCCGAGCCGCCTCCTGGAGCCGCGTCAGCTGGTCCGTCATGACATCGGGCCCGCCCACCTCCCGCCGCAGCACCGCCTCGTCAAGCACCGCGCTGAGCTCCAGCGGCCGATCCGAACGCAATACGTCCTGTCGGGCCAGCCGCACCTCGACCAGCGCGTCGAGCCGGTCGTCCTCCAGCCCGTCCACGGCCGCCTGGGTCACCGCGCGGGCGTACTCGGGCGTCTGGAGCAGCCCCGGCACCACGGAGGTCTCCAGCGTGCGCATCCCACTCGCCTGTGACTCGAGGCTGATGAAATCCCGGTACGTCGGCGGCAGTACCCCGCGATAGGCGTGCCACCAGTGGTGCCGCCCGCCGCCTTCGTCGGAGCCCGCCAACACGAGCAGCAGCTCGCGCAGTTGGGAATCGGCCACCCCGTAGGCGTCCAGAAGTAACCGCACGTCAGCCGGTTTCACGCCGCTCGCGCCGGTCTCGATCCGGCTCACCTTGGACTGGTGCCAGCCCACCAGCCGGGCCGCCTCACCACTGGTGAGACCCGCGTCGGCGCGCAGCGCGCGCAACTCGGCGCCCAGTTTCCGGCGGCGCACCGCAGGACCGTACTGCATGGATGACTCCTTAGTCCTTACGTGTCGCCCAAATACGGTCTCCCGTCGCAGAGTTCACCGCTTTGAGCGACAGATATATGCATATCTTGGTGGATCGCACCCCATGACCGCTGCGGTAATGGCAGGCTGGCGGCGAAGCACCAGTCCGGGACCGTACTCGAACCCTCCGCTCTGTGTCGGACGCCGGTCCCGTGAGAAAGGGACGACCGCGCCATGGCAGACCACCTGGAAGCATCCGTCACTCTGCCGAGCGATCCCGTCTCGGTGTCCGCGGCCCGCACCTACGTGGCCGGCACCCTGGCGGAATGGGGTCTGCCGGCGGACACGGATCTGGCCGAGACCATCCGGCTCATCGTCTCCGAACTCGCCACCAACGCCGTACAGCACACCTTCGGGCAGTCACCCACCTTCACGGTGGACATCGTGCTCGACCGGGACGAACAGTTGCGCATCGGTGTCACCGACAGCCACCCGCGGTTCCCCAAACGGCTGCCGGCCGCCGTCCAACAGGACAACGGCCGGGGCATGGTGATCATCCGCTGGCTGGCGGCCGAGTGCGGCGGCCGGCTCAGAGTCAGGCCCACCCGCGAGGGCGGCAAGACGGTCTCCATCGAACTGCCGTGGACCGTACCGGCGGAGCCGGTGCCGGCGGCGGGGCAGCAGGAGTCTTAGTGCCTGTCGTCAAAAGGGACTCGGCACATGCGGCAGTAGCGGGAAGTGGGGTGACGCGGTGGCGGCGCGTCAGGACGCCGCCACCGCGTCGGCCGGGTCAGCTGACCCGGCCGTACCAGACGCTCTTGGTCCAGATCTTCTGCAGTCTCACCACGTCCCCGGTCTTCGGGGAGTGCCAGATCTTTCCCTTCCCGGCGTAGATGCCGACGTGGTACACGCTGGAACCCGAGTGGAAGAACACGAGGTCCCCGGCCTTGCGGCCCTTGGCCGAGACATGGCGGGTCTTGTTGTACTGAGCGGCTGCCGTACGCGGCAGGCTCTTGCCCGCCTTCTTGTACGAGTACAACGTGAGCCCGGAGCAGTCGAACCTACGCGGCCCCGCGGCTCCGTACTTGTACGGGGAGCCCTTCTTGGAAGCCGCGACCTGGAGTGCCTTTGTCGCGAGCGTGGCCGCTTCGGCATCGGAGGCGATGCCCGGGACCACGATGGAGCCGCCGACGGCGGCGATGGTGAGAGCCGAGGCCGTACCGGCCCTGGCCATCAGCGACGGGACACGATTGAGCGCAGACATGCGCAACCCTTCGTCAGCCGCCTGTGAAGGATGACCTGTCGGATTCGGGCTGGCGAAGTTGCCCGGCCGCGTACTGCGGCTTCACCCCAAGGGCTGCTCGGAACGAGCGAACGAACGACCGTTCCGGCGACCCGTCATGCTTGGGTCCTCCACTCCTGCCGATCCACTCCTGTCGACCGGGCATCCGGGCGACGGCAGGACTCGGCGTCCGCCCGGATCGCCCCGCCGCTGTGGCGGGGTCTTGTCGTCAGACAAGGATCTTCACTCACGGATGAACGAAATACCCAA
Organism: Streptomyces sp. JLBG701; assembly: GCF_058544905.1. NCBI lineage: Bacteria > Bacillati > Actinomycetota > Actinomycetes > Kitasatosporales > Streptomycetaceae > Streptomyces > Streptomyces sp. JLBG701. Next base: position 1,721,905 of record NZ_CM178588.1, on the reverse strand, counting down.
CGGAATCGGTGGTTTGTGGTGTTACTCACCACTCACCCGTTCGGGTGGACACCTCGGTGTTCGATCCGGTGTCGAGGGGGTCGAGGAGCCTCCGACCAGCACCGGAGGACCTCATTTCGCCCTTGGGACGCGCGTGTTGTGCAAGCCTGTCGGTCCGGCAAAACGACAGGTGACTACGCCGAACGGGGGTACGTCGTTCGGCCCGTTTGAACGCTGCTCCGGACGGGCCGTCAGCCTGACGGCGCGTGCGGACCGGGTGTGCGTGCGTCAACTGTCGGAGCGTGGAGGCAGAGTCACGCGCGCGGTCCGGCGCTCACCGTCCAGGACGCGCAGCGCCCGCGCGAGCGTGGGCGCGTGCAGTTCGGTCTCGCCACGCTGGTGCATCAGGTTCAGTGCGTCACGCAACTGCGTCGCCTTGGCGACCAGCGCCTGCGCGGCACGCAGCCCTCGGTAGGTGTCCCCGTGATGCGCCGGGTTGATGCGCCCGAGCAGGTCGACCACATCGAGGTAACGGTCGATCAACTCGCCCTCGGCGCGCGTCAGGGCGGGCAGCGGCGGCAGTTCCGGTGGGAGCATCGTCGGCTCACCGCGCGCCGAGCGTGGTCTTGCGGCTGGGGACGATCCGGTCCACCAGCCCATATTCCAGGGCTCCTTGAGCGTCCAGGATCTTGTCCCGCTCGATGTCCGCGCTCACTTGCTCCGGCGTACGCCCCGTGTGCCGTACGAGCATCTCCTCCAGCAGGGCGCGGGTGCGCGTCAGCTCCTCGGCCTGAATGGCGAGATCACTGGCCTGCCCCTCGATCGGCTCGGCCAGCGACGGCTGATGGATCACCACACGCGCCCCCGGCAGCGAGGACCGCTTGCCCGGTGTGCCCGCGGCCAACAGCACCGCGGCGGACGAACCGGCCTGCCCCAGGCAGATCGTCTCCACGTCGCAACTGACGTACTGCATCGTGTCGTAGATCGCCGACATCGAACTGAACGAGCCGCCCGGGGAGTTGATGTAGAGCGAGATGTCCCGGTCCGGCGACTGGTACTCCAGGTGCATGAACTGAGCCATCACGTCGTTCGCCGAGGTGTCGTCGATCCGCGTCCCGAGAAAGACGATGCGCTCCTCCAGCAGCTTCGAGTACGGATCCAGCGTCCGGTGTCCCGCACTGGTGCGCTCGGTGAACTCGGGCAGGACGTAGCGGGCGGACGGTCCGGTCATGACGTACCCCTCCTCATGGCAGAGCTGTCTCCGGCGGAGCTGTCTCTGTAGAAAATGTACAGGACGTACATGACGTTATGATGGGGGCATGGCCTACGAGATTCCGGTGACGCAAGCCAGGGCTGAGCTCGCCGACCTGATCAACCGGGTGGTGTACGGCGGTGAGCGCGTCGTCGTGACACGGCACGGCAAGCCCCTCGTCGCCCTCGTTTCCGCCGCTGACCTGGAGCGACTGGACGAGCTCGACCGGCCCGTGGAGGAGCAGGTGATCAGCTCGGTCTCCCGCGTCCGCGAGGTCGCGTCCGCTCCCCGCGAACATCAGCGGTTCGGGATCGCGGCTGAGCACCGGGGGCCCAACGCCTCGTAGCGGCACGGCCGTTACGGCATTTCTTGCGATAACGCAGAAGACCGTGCGCCCCCGTCCGCCGCAGCGGGGTGCACGGTCGGTCCTGGGTGTCGGTCAGCCCGGTCAACCGACCAGCGCCGGCTCCCGCTCGACGGCCGGTTCGTCCTTCCCCGCGCGTGTTTTGAGCAGGCCGCCGACCATGACCGCGCCCAGGCCCAGCACCGCCCACCACGTCAGTGTCAGGGCCGGCCCGGTCGCCGCCGCGCCGTCGAAGAACGACACCGAGCGCAGCAGGGTCGTGCCGGCGCCCGGCGGTAGCCACTGGCCGATCGTTCCGACCGGCTCGGGCAGCATCCGTGGGGCAGAGGCCGCCCCGGAGAACGGGTTGCCGAGGAACATCACCACGAACGCAACGCCTCCGATGCCGGCCGGCCCGACCAGCGCGGCGAGCCCGGCGACGGCCCCGCTCACGGCGAGCGTGGACAGCCCGAGCACCCCGGCCTCCGCCCACCACTCGCCGGTGAGGACCCCGAGCCAGCTGTGCGCGATCCCCGCCGCGGCCACGCCGACCAGCGCGGCGGCACCGACCAGTGCGGTCACCGCGCGGACACCGCGCAGCCCGAGCACGGTCACCACCGCGCCCGCGACGATCCCGGCGAGCGCCAGCGGCAGGACGCTGGCGGTCAGGGCCGCGCCCCGCGGATCGGCGTCCGGCGCGGCCACGACGTCGACCGTACCGACCTGTGTCCCGGCGGTGGCTGCCTGTGAGGTCACCGCTTGCTCCAGCAGCTGGGCGACGACCGGGCCCGCGGCCGACGCGGTCAGCAGTTCGGGTCCCTGGGCGGTGACGACGACCGCGCCGTATACGGTCCGGTCCTCGATGGCGTCGCGGGCGGCGGCCTCGTCGGCGTAACGGTGGATCTCGAAGGCGCCGTCCCGCTGTTCCAGCTGCTTCTCCATCTGGGCCGTCGCGGCGGCGGGACCGGCCACGCCGAGCGGCAGATCGCGGGGCGCGGTACGGGCGGCCGGCCAGGCGAAGGCCCACAGCGCCACGCTCGCGAGGACGGGGACCAGTACGAGGACCGCGATCAGGCGGCGGGTTGTGGTGGGGGCGGGGGCGGACATCGGGTTCCTTTCGGGTTGGTGGGTTCGGGTGATCGGTCGGGCAGGAAAAAAGAAGGAGCGTTCGTTTTAGGTCCGTTCCACACCGTCCTCCCGTCGCCTCGCGCTTGTCAAGAAGGAATGTTCGTTCTACGTTGTCGGCCATGGCCCGCGTATCCCAGGCACACCTCGACGCCCGCCGCCGGCAGATCCTCGACGGCGCCGCGCTCTGCTTCGCCCGCAACGGCTTCCACGCGACCTCCATGCAGGACGTGCTGAAGGAGGTCGACCTCTCCGCAGGGGCCGTCTACCGCTACTTCAGCGGCAAGGAGGAGCTGATCGCCGCGATCGTCGCCGAGGTGCTCGACGTGGTGCGCGAAACCTACGAGACGGCGGCCGTGGAGACGCCGCCGCCGCTGCCGGACATGCTGATCCCCCGCGTCCTGGCCCAGCTCAGGGAGGCCCGGCCCGGGGTCGTGGACGGCGGGCGGTGGGTCTTCCCCCGGCTGATGATCCAGGTCTGGGCCGAAACCCTGCGCGGCGACGAGGAGCTGGCGGCCGTCATGCGCACCGGCTACGACAGAGTGCGTGCCGCGTGGGTGCGGGTCGTCGAGAGCTACAAGTCCGCGGGGCTGATCCCCGCGGACGCGGACGCCGACGCCATGGCCCGGGTGATGATCGCGCTCGCGCAGGGCTTCGCGGCGCAGATGTCCCTGTTCGGCGAAATGCCCCCCGAGATACTGGGGAACGGTCTACGGGCGCTGATGAGCATGCGGGACCCGCGCTCGGGACCCTGAGTCGATCACAGGTCGGTTAACTTGCCTGAAACTCCGTCCAACTAGCCTCCCTCCACGCCACCAGGGACTTTGCCCGTGGCTGCGGCAGCCGGACCCCGCACGGTCCGGAGCGAGGACTGTGAGGTGGGACGTGCAACTGACCCCGCACGAGCAAGAGAGGCTGCTGATCCACGTGGCGGCCGACGTGGCCGAGAAGCGCAGGGCCCGGGGGCTCAAGCTGAACCACCCGGAGGCGGTCGCGCTCATCACGTCGCACATCCTCGAAGGCGCGCGTGACGGCCGTACGGTCGCCGAGCTCATGTCCTCCGGGCGCAAGCTGCTGACCCGGGACGACGTCATGACCGGCATCCCCGAGATGATCCACGACGTCCAGGTCGAGGCGACCTTCCCCGACGGCACCAAGCTCGTCACCGTCCACGACCCGATCGTCTGAGGGGGCCCTTCGATGATTCCCGGAGAGTTCCTGTTCGCGGACGAGCCCGTTGTGTACAACGAGGGCCGCGAGGTCACCGCGATGACCGTCCTCAACGCCGCCGACCGGCCCGTCCAGGTCGGTTCCCACTACCACTTCGCCGAGGCCAACCCGGGCCTGGACTTCGACCGTGCCGCCGCGCGCGGCAAGCGGCTCAACATCGCCGCCGGCACCGCCGTGCGCTTCGAGCCCGGGATCCCCGTCGACGTCGAACTCGTTCCGCTCACCGGCGCCCGAATCGTGCCCGGACTGCGCGGCGAGACCGGAGGTGCCCTCGATGCCTGAGATCTCCCGTGCCGCGTACGCGGACCTGTTCGGACCGACCACCGGTGACCGCATCCGGCTGGCCGACACCGATCTGATCGTCGAGATCGAGGAGGACCGTTCCGGCGGGCCCGGACTCGCCGGTGACGAGGCCGTGTTCGGCGGTGGCAAGGTCATCCGCGAATCCATGGGCCAGGCCCGCGCTACGCGCGCAGACGGCACCCCCGACACCGTCATCACGGGCGCCGTCATCATCGACCACTGGGGCATCGTCAAGGCCGACGTCGGCATCCGCGACGGCCGGATCACCGGCATCGGCAAGGCCGGCAACCCGGACACCATGGACGGCGTCCACCCCGACCTGGTGATCGGCCCCGAGACCGAGATCATCGCCGGCAACGGGCGGATCCTCACCGCCGGTGCCATCGACGCGCACGTCCACCTCATCTGCCCGCAGATCGCCGACGAGGCCCTCTCCGCCGGCATCACCACGCTGATCGGCGGCGGCACCGGTCCGGCCGAGGGTTCGAAGGCGACGACCGTCACGCCCGGCCCCTGGCACCTGGCCCGGATGCTGGAGGCGATGGAGGAGTACCCGCTCAACTTCGGCCTGCTGGGCAAGGGCAACACCGTCTCCCACGACGCGATGCTGTCGCAGATCCGCGGCGGGGCGCTCGGGCTCAAGCTGCACGAGGACTGGGGGACCACGCCCGCCGTCATCGACGCCGCGCTGACCGTGGCCGACCGGACCGGCATCCAGATCGCCATCCACACCGACACCCTCAACGAGGCCGGTTTCGTGGGCGACACGCTCGCCGCGATCGCCGGACGCGGCATCCACGCCTACCACACCGAAGGTGCGGGCGGCGGGCACGCGCCGGACATCATGACCGTGGTGTCCGAGCCGCACGTGCTGCCCAGCTCCACCAACCCGACCCGGCCGTACACCGTCAACACCGCCGAGGAACACCTCGACATGCTGATGGTGTGCCACCACCTCAACCCGGCGGTCCCCGAGGATCTGGCCTTCGCCGAGTCCCGGATCCGGCCCTCCACCATCGGGGCCGAGGACATCCTGCACGACCTGGGCGCCATCTCGATCATCTCCTCCGACGCCCAGGCCATGGGTCGCGTCGGTGAGGTCATCATGCGGACCTGGCAGACCGCCCACGTCATGAAGCGCAAGCGGGGCGCGCTGCCCGGCGACGGACGCGCGGACAACCATCGCGTACGGCGTTACGTCGCCAAGTACACGATCAACCCGGCGCTCGCGCAGGGCCTCGCCCGTGAGGTCGGTTCCGTCGAGTCGGGCAAGCTCGCCGACCTGGTGCTGTGGCAGCCGGCGTTCTTCGGAGTCAAGCCGCACCTCGTCATCAAGGGCGGGCAGATCGCCTACGCGCAGATGGGTGACGCCAACGCGTCCATCCCGACGCCGCAGCCGATCCTGCCCCGGCCGATGTACGGGGCGATCGGGCGGGCGCCCGCCTCGAACTCGTTCAACTTCGTGGCGCCGCTCGCGATCGAGGACGGGCTGCCGGAGCGGCTTCAGCTCGGCAAGAAGTTCATGGCCATCGACTCCACGCGCGCGGTGACCAAGGCGGACATGCGCGAGAACGATGCCCGGCCGCGGGTCCAGATCGATCCCGACAGCTTCGCCGTGCACATCGACGGGGAGCTCGTCGAGGCGACGCCGGCTGCCGAACTGCCCATGGCCCAGCGGTACTTCCTCTTCTGATGAGCAGGGGAGCGCTTCTCGTCCTGGCCGACGGCCGCTTTCCCGCCGGGGGGCACGCGCACTCCGGCGGGGCCGAGGCTGCCGTGAAGGCGGGGCGGATCACGGGTGCGGGGAGTCTGGAGGACTTCTGCCGGGGGCGGTTGCAGACGGCGGGGCTGGTGTCGGCCGCGTTGGCTGCGGCGGCCGCGTCCGGGGTCGATCCGGTGGAGCTGGACGCTGCGGCGGATGCGCGTACGCCTTCGCCTGCGTTGCGGGTTGCCGCGCGGCGGCTGGGGCGGCAGTTGATGCGGGCCGCTCGGGCGACGTGGCCGTCCGCCGAACTCGACTCGCTGGCGGGGGAGTTCCCCAAGGGGGCTCATCAGCCTGTGGTGTTGGGGCTTGCGGCTCGGGCGGCGGGGCTTGGGGCCTTGGATGCGGCGTACTGTGCGGCGTACGAGAGTGTGAGTGGGCCGGCGAGTGCGACTGTGCGGTTGCTGAGTCTTGACCCCTTTGATGCGACCGGGGTGTTGGCTCGGCTGGCGCCGGAGTTGGATCGTGTCGCGGATCGGGCGGTTGACGCGGCTCGGCGGGTCGTTGACGAGGGTGTCGATGCGTTGCCCGCGGCCTCGGCTCCATTGCTTGAGATCAGTGCGGAGGTGCATGCCGCTTGGGCTGTGCGTCTGTTCGCGTCGTAGGTTTCTCGCCCCCGCCGTCCCTTCCCGTCCCGAACCTGGGGGCTCTGCCCCCAGACCCCCCTTCAGCCTGAACGGCCTCGTCCTCAAACTCCCCCAGAGGGGGGACCCCCAGACGGGCTGGGAGTGCCGGAGCCGGCTGAGAGGGCGCCGCCAACCGTCACCTCACCTATTGAGCATTGGAGCCGCCGCTATGCACCTCGACCATTCCCACTCCGGCCCCTCCGCCGTCAGCGCCGACGCCCACCGCCCCGACGGATCGCGTCGCGCACTCCGTGTCGGCCTCGGTGGACCCGTCGGGTCCGGGAAGACCGCCACCGTCGCCGCGCTCTGCCGTGCCCTGCGCGATGAGCTGTCACTCGCCGTCGTCACCAACGACATCTACACCCGCGAGGACGCCGAATTCCTGCTCCGGGAGGCCGTGTTGCCGCCCGAGCGGATCACCGCCGTGGAGACGGGGGCCTGTCCGCACACAGCGATCCGGGACGACATCTCCGCCAACCTCGAAGCGGTCGAGGATCTGGAGGACGAGGTCGGGCCGCTGGATCTCATCCTGGTGGAGTCGGGTGGGGACAATCTCACCGCGACCTTCTCCAAGGGGCTCGTCGACGCGCAGATCTTCGTGATCGACGTCGCCGGCGGGGACGATATTCCGCGCAAGGGCGGTCCGGGGGTCACCACCGCCGATCTGCTCGTCGTCAACAAGACCGACCTCGCGCCGTACGTCGGCTCCGACCTCGGGCGGATGGCCGCCGACGCCAAGGCGCAGCGCGCCGAGTTGCCGGTCGTCTTCCAGTCGCTCAGGAGCGAGCCCGGCGTGAAGGACGTCGCCGACTGGGTGCGTGCGCGGCTTTCCGCGTGGACGGCATGACGGCGTCGATCGGGGTAAGGGCCACGGCGAGGATCGTCGCCCGCGACGACGGCAGGGGCGGGACCTCCCTGCCCGTGTTGGAGGGCGACGGGCCGCTCGCGCTGCGGCGCACCCGGGGGAGTGGCAGCGAAGCTCGCGTCATGCTCGTCGGCGCGATGAGCGGGCCGCTCGGCGGTGACCACTTCACGGTGCGGGCCGGTGTGGAGGAGGGGGCCAGGCTGCGTGTCGGGTCGGCCGCCGCCACCATCGCGCTGCCGGGGCAGGCGAAGGGCGAGAGCCGCTACGACGTTCGGCTCAGCGTTGCCGACGGCGGCGAACTGCAGTGGCTGCCCGAGCAGTTGATCTCCGCCAAGGGGAGCGACCTGTACGTCACCACGCGCGCCGAAGTCGGAGCTACGGGGCGGCTCGTCCTGCGCGAGGAGCAGGTGCTCGGGCGGGTCGGTGAGGAGCCGGGGCGGCTCACCAGTCGCCTCACCCTGCGGATCGGCGGGCGTACCGTCCTCGACCAGGAGCTGGCTTGCGGGCCCGGTGCGCCCGGTGGCTGGGACGGGCCCGCCGTACTCGGGGGGCATCGGGCCGTGGGGCAACTCGTCGTCGTACGCCCCGAGTTCGCCACCGACCCGGTGGCCGCGCGAGTGTTGGGGGAGGGTGCCGCCATCGTTCCGCTCGCCGGGCCCGCCGCGCTCGTGACCGCCGTGGCAGCCGACGGGCTGCGGTTGCGGCGGCTGCTGGACGAGGCGTTGGCCTCTTTCGGCTAGACGCCAGAGTTGGCCAGCCAGGCGTCCTCCGCCTCGTAGTCGAAGAGGTCGCCGTACGACTTGAGCATCTTCGGATACGCCTCGCGCCAGTCCCGGTCGGCCAGTTGAGCGGTGATCCAGTCGATCGTCTCCGGGAGTGTCTCGGCGTACCGGACCACCGGGCGGTAGCCCAACTCCCGTTCCGCGGCCGACATGTCGCAGATCACCGGGTGGGTGATCGACCATGGCGTGTCACCCACCGTGGGTGCCGGGGGAGGGCCTGCGACCAGTACCGACTCCGTCCGCACGCCCATCACCGTGTCGATCGCCGCGCCGATCTCGGCGACAGTCGGCGCCTCGGCGTCGCAGGCGTTGAGGACCCGGGTGCCGGGCTTCGCCGCCGCCAGGCGGATCAACTCGGCGATCGTGTGCACGCTCGCGGGGTGGAAGCGGCTCTCGCCGCCGAACGCGAGCACGCGCCTGCGCCGCCCGTCCAGGTTGCGCTTCACGAAGTACAGTTCGCGCGGCGTTCGGCAGTGTGGGCCGTGGATGGCGCCCGCCCGCAGCAGTGTGGTCGGCAACCGGTCGCCCGCGGCGAGGAGTTCGCGCTCCAGTGCCACCTTGCGGGTGCTGTACGTCGCCTCACCGGGGGCCACCGTCCGCTGGGTCTCCGGAATGGGTACTGGGTACTCGGGGAAGCCGTCCGGCTCGCCTTGTGTATCGAAGCTGCGGCCCTTGTCGTCCTCGTAGACGGCGGCGGTGGAGATCACCACAGCGGAGCCGATGCGGTCGGCCAGGGCCGTCAACTGCCTTGCGTGATCGGCCCCGTAGGCGACGACGTCGACCACGAGATCGCAGCCGGCGTCGCCGATCAGATCGGCCAGTGCCCCTTCGTCCTCGCGGTCCAGCCGCACCGCCCGTACCTCCTCGGGCCATGCCCCGTCCCGTTCCCCGCCGCGCGACGCCGCCGTCACCTCCCAGCCGTCCCGCACCAGCGCCCGCACCGCCGGTCGCCCGATCTGACCTGTCGCTCCGATCACCACAGCACGCTTCATGAAGCGACCGTACGACGGCCGCGGCCGATCTTCCGTGCCGCTCTGCTGATGGCAGAAGGGCAGGTCAACTGAGCGGCATCCGTGGGAACTTCCGCTCCTTCTCCGCCTTGGCCGCGGCCTCGTCCGCCTTGACCACGGCCGCGTACTGGTCGACGTACTCCTGCTCCGACAGCGTGAGGATCGCGTACATGATCTCGTCGGTGACGGCCCGCAGGATCGCCTTCTCGTTCTCCATGCCGGCATAGCGGGAGAAGTCGAGAGGCTTGCCGAAGCGGATCACGACCGGGTGGAGGGTCGGGATGACCTTGCCGGGCGGCTGCGCCTCGAAGGTGCCGATCATCGCGCAGGGAATCACCGGCACTTGGGCCCGCAGCGCCATGACCGCGACCCCGACCTTGCCCTTGTACAGGCGGCCGTCGTGCGAGCGCGTGCCCTCGGGATAGATGCCGAGCAGCTCGTCCTTGCGCAGCACACCGAGCCCCTCGCGGATCGCCGCCTGGCCGGCCTCCTTGCCGGAGCGGTCGACCGGGATCTGTCCGGCACTGCGAAAGAAGGTCGCGGTGAGGCGGCCCCGGATGCCCGGACCGGTGAAGTACTCGGCCTTGGCGAGGAAGGTGATGCGGCGCTTGAGGACCGCCGGCATGAGGAAGTGGTCAGAGAAGGAGAGGTGGTTGCCCGCGACGATGGCCGCGCCCGTCTCGGGGATGTGTTCGAGGCCTTCTATTCGAGGCCGGAAGACCAGTCTCAGCAGGGGGCCCAGCAGTACGTATTTGAGTACGTAGTAGAACAAGGGGTCGCTCCTCGCTCCGGCGGTTCGGCTCAAACCGCCGCGTTCCAGCAGGTCAACCGGCATGCGGTGGGCTGCCAGTGTAGGGGCAGGCGGTGGCCGCCGGAACCGGGCCGGTTGGGGCGGGTTGGGCCCTTTGGCGCATTCCTGATGCACGGTCGGGCGGCTCGGCGGCTCACAGCCGTACGACGACCAGCGCGGTGTCGTCCGTGGCACCTCCCGGAGGCAGGAGTTCCAGGAGGACGGCGTCGGCCAGGGCTTCGGGATCCGCTCCCAGGTGGCGGGTGAGGGACTCGGCGAGGCGGGTCAGGCCGGTGTCGATGTCCTCGCGGCGGCGTTCGATCAGGCCGTCGGTGTAGAGGACGAGCGTGGCGCCGTCGGTGTAGGTGGTGTCCGCTTGGGGTCTTGGGAGCGGGGCGGAGCGGGCGTCCAGGGGTGGGTCGGTGGCCCGGTCGAGGAACTCCACGCGGCCGTCGGGGTGGACCAGTACGGGCGGCGGGTGGCCGGCGCTGCTGTAGCTGATGGTGTGGTGGTCGAAGTCGATGAACGTCGTCACCGCGGTGGCCGATTCGGCGCCGTCGACCACATGGGCGTACCGGCCCAGGACGTCCAACGCCTGCGCGGGCCCCTCGGCGACGCGCGAGGTCGCGGTGAGCGCGCTGCGCAGCTGGCCCATGACGCCCGCGGCCGCCAGTCCGTGGCCGACCACGTCGCCCACGGACACTCCGATGCGGTTGCCGCCGACCAGGTCGACGAGGTCGTACCAGTCCCCGCACACGTTGAGCGCGCCGACCGCCGGGCGGTAGCGCACCGCGGCCCGGTGGTCGCCCACCTGCCGACGGGCCGGCAGCATCGCCTCCTGGAGAGCCAGCGCCACCTCCCGTTCGCGGGCGTGGGCCTGGCGCAGGCGTTCGTTGAGTTCCTGGAGTTCGCGGGCCCGCGTGTACAGCTCGGCCTCCAGCACCCGGGCCCGGCTTCCGCCGGTGCCGCCGCGGGCCCGGATGAGTTCGGTGACCTCCTCGACCCGGTGCACCAGCAGCACCACCTTGCCGTCGGGGCCGCACACCGGCGCGTTGACCGGGCTCCAGTAGCGCTCCTCCCACTGGCCGGGCCGCTCGGGGGACTCGACGTCGTAGCGCTGCAGGGCCATGGCGTCGCGTTCGCCGGTGGCCAGGACGCGGTGCAGCGAGGCCTCCAGGTTGCGCATGCCGGTGGCGGCGGGGTCGTTCGGGTTGTCGGGGAAGACGTCGAACAGGTAGCGGCCGACCAGGTCCCGCCGGGTGCGCTTCACCATGCGTGCGAACTCCTCGTTGACGTCGGCGTACACGAGGTCGGGGGTGAGGAGCGCGACCATGCCGGGCAGGGCACTGAACACCGCCCCGTAGTCGATCGCCGGATCCGTCATGGCTGCCGCCTCACCGCCGGTTCACACCAGTTTCCCACGTTATGGGGAGAGGGGATCGGCTCCTGCTCGCTCGCCCAGGGACCCCGTCAGTCGACCGGATCCGTCAGTGACTGCTCGGCCCAGATGATCTTTCCCTCGGGGACGAACCGGGTGCCCCAGCGCTGGGTGAACTGGGAGACCAGCAGCAGCCCGCGCCCGCCCTCGTCCGTGGTGCGCGGATGGCGCAGGTGGGGTGCGGTGGCACCGCCGTCGAAGACCTCGCAGATCAGGGCGCGGTCCTTGATCAGCCGGAGCCGGACGGGGCCGGTGGAGTGCCGGATGGCGTTGGTGACGAGCTCGCTGACGACCAGTTCCGTGATGAACGCGAAGTCCTCCAACCCCCAGTCCGTCAGCTGGCGGGCGGCCCCCTTGCGGGCGTCGGCGACGACCGCCGGGTCGCTCGGCAGGTCCCAGTCCGCGACCTGCTCGGCGCCCAGGAGACGGGTGTGGGCCATCAGCAGGGCCACGTCGTCGCGCGGGCGGGCCGGGGCCAGCGCGTCGACGACGGCACGGCAGCGCAGGTCGAGCGAGGGCGCGGGCTGTTCCAGCGCCCGGCGCAGCCGGTCCCGGTCCGCGCCGACGACCACCTCGTCGTCCCCCACTGCCTCAAGGGCGTGGGAGGCGCCCCCATGGTCGAGCAGACCGTCGGTGTGCAGCGCGAGCGTGCTGCCCTCCGCCAGGGCCAGCTCGACCGCCTCGAAGGGCGGCCCGCCCGCGCCCAACCGCGACCCCTGCGGGAGGTCGACGAACGAGACGCTGCCGTCGGGCAGGATCACGGCCGGCGCCGGATGGCCCGCGGAGGCCATCACGCACTGCCCGTCGACCGGGTCGTAGATGACGTACACGCATCCGGAGCCCACGGCCTGGGTGCTGTCGGTTCCCTCGGCGCCCGGCGCGACGCCCTCCTCGCGCGCCGACCGGGCGACCAGGTCGTCGAGGTGGGCGAGGACCTCCTCGGGCGGCAGATCCAGCGCGGCGAGGGTCCGTACGGCCGTCCGCAGCCGCCCCATGGCCGCGGCGGCGTCGATGCCGTGACCGGGCACCTCGCCCACGACGAGGGCGACGCGGGCGCCGGACAGCGGGATGAGGTCGTACCAGTCGCCGCCGAGGCCGGTCAGCTCGTCGGCCGGGCGGTAGCAGGCGGACACCTCCACCGCGTCCTGGTCGGGCAGCCGGTGGGGCAGCAGGCTGCGCTGCAGCACCAGTGCCGCGTTGCGCTCGCGGGTGTAGCGGCGGGCGTTGTCGACGCAGACGGCCGCCCGGGAGACGAGGTCCTCGGCGAGGCTGAGGTCGTCCTCGTCGAAGTGTTCCTGCTGGTGGCGCCGGAAGAAGGTGGTGACGCCGAGGGTGGCGCCCCGCGCGCGGATCGGCACGATCAGCACGCTGTGCAGCCCCAGCTCAAGGAAGGTGGCCTCGCGGCTCCCGGGCGTGTCCGCGGCCCACTCCGTGGCCAGCGGGTCCAGCCGCTCGCGCCAGGACAGGCCCGTGGTGAGGGAGCGGATCGGGGGCGATCCGGCCAGGTACGCGGCGATCCCGCCGACGCCGACGACGGCCTGCGGGACGTGCTCGTGGACCGACTGCTGGCCGGCCCGGCGCAGTCGCACCGGATCCGTGTCGCTCAGCGGCCCGGGTGCGGGCTCCCCGCCGCGCAGCACCGGCTCCAGAAGGTCCACGGTGACGAGGTCCGCGAACGCCGGTACCGCCACGTCGGCCAGCTCCTGCGCGGTCCGCACGAGGTCGAGGCTGCGGCCGATGTGCTCGCCGGCCCGGTCGAGCAGGGCCAGCCGCTGCCGGGCGCGGTGCCGCTCGGTGATGTCCACGACCGTGTAGTAGACGCCCATGGGACGGCCCCGGTCGTCGTCCAGTCGGGTGAACGACATGACGTGCGCGGTCTCCCGGTGCGGCGCGGACCGCACCTGGCCGACGTGCTCGTACCCGACCACGGGTTCGCCCGTCTCCAGCGCGCGCCGCATCTGCGACTCGATCGCCTCGGCGTCCAGGCCGGGCTGGATGTCCGCCAGCCGCAGCCCCAGGCGCCGGTTGGGCGGGCCGCCGCCGTACTGCTCCAGGGCGGGGTTCGACCAGACGAAGCGCAGGCTCGTGTCCACGATCGCCAGTCCGACCGGCGACCGGTCGACCATCTGCTCCAGCACGGCCCGGCTCATGTCCCAGCCGGGGGCGTCGGCCATCTCCGAGACCAGTACGAGACAGCGTGCGGGGCCCTGGGGCTCCTGGGCCGAGGTGATCCGCACCATGACCCTGACGTGGCGCCCGTCGCCGTGCCGGACGGTCAGCAGTCCCGCCCAGCCGCCGTTCCTGCGGCAGCGCCCGGTGAGTTCCGGTACCCGGGCGGCATCCTCGGCGGACAGCAGAGCGGTGACGCTCGTGCCCACGACCTCGGATGCCGGGTATCCCAGCAGTCGCTCGGCGTCCTTGGTCCAGCTCGTCACGACACCCTGCGCGTCGAGCAGCAGGGGCGCGGCGTCCGCCACATCGAACCGCTGCCGGGCAACGTCGTGCTCCTCGTGTACGCCCACGGCCGACCTCTCTGTCGCTGAGAGTGGTCTACCACCTCTTGTTCCCATCTTCACCCGCCGCGACTCGCTCGCACTGGGCGTCAGGTGGTCCGCTGGGTTATGCGGTTCGTTTGCCGCGGGTCGGTGGGGGCTGGTCGCGCAGTTCCCCGCGCCCCCTTCGGGGCGCGGGTCCGCAGCCGACTTCACCAGGTCCGCTTCGCCTGCCCGTGGTCAGGCCCCCCGCGTCAACACGCTCTCCAGCGTCCCGAGAGCCGACCGGAGTTCCTCGCCGGTGATGGTCAGCGGCGGGGCCAGTCGGATGGTGGAGCCGTGGGTGTCCTTGACCAGGATTCCCTCGCGCATGAGTCGCTCGCTGACCTCGCGGCCGGTGCCGATGGCCGGGTCGACGTCGACGCCCGCCCACAGCCCGCGGGCGCGGAAGCCGACGACGCCCTTGCCGACCAGCCCGGTCAGCCCGTCCCGCAGGACCGCGCCCAGCTCGGTGGCCCGGCGCTGGAACTCGCCGGTCTCCAGCAGCTCGACCACCGCCGTGCCCACGGCGGCGGCCAGGGGGTTGCCGCCGAACGTCGAGCCGTGCTCGCCCGGCCGCAGCACCCCGAGGACGTCCCGGCGCCCGACCACCGCGGAGACCGGCACGATCCCGCCGCCCAGCGCCTTGCCGAGCAGCACCACGTCCGGCACGACCCCCTCGTGCTCGACGGCGAGCGTGCGGCCCGTACGGCCGAGGCCCGACTGGATCTCGTCCGCGATGAACAGGCACCCCTTGCGGCGGGTCAGCTCGCGTACGCCGGTCAGATAGCCGTCGTCCGGGATGACGACCCCGGCCTCGCCCTGGATGGGCTCGATGAGCACGGCCGCGGTCGTCTCGTCGACGGCCGCCTCCAGCGCGGCCAGGTCGTTGTACGGGACGATACGGAAGCCGGGCGTGAAGGGGCCGAAACCGGCCCGGGCGGTCTCGTCCGTGGAGAAGCTGACGATGGTCGTCGTACGGCCGTGGAAGTTGTCCGCCGCGACGACGATCGTGGCCTGGTCGGCGGGGACGCCCTTCACCTCGTACGCCCACTTGCGGGCCACCTTGATGCCGCTCTCGACCGCCTCGGCGCCCGTGTTCATCGGCAGCACCATGTCCAGGCCCGTCAACTCGGCCAGGCGCTCGGCGAATTCGGCCAGCCGGTCGTTGTGGAAGGCGCGGGAGGTGAGCGTCAGCCGGTCGAGCTGACGGTGGGCCACCTCGGTCAGCGCCGGGTGGCGGTGGCCGAAGTTGAGGGCCGAGTAGCCGGCCAGCATGTCGAGGTAGCGGCGGCCCTCGACGTCCTCCACCCAGGCGCCCTCGGCGCGGGCCACGACCACGGGCAGCGGGTGGTAGTTGTGCGCGAGGACGGGCTCCTCGGCGCGGATCAGGTCGGCCGAAGTACGGGTTTCCTCGATGGCACGTGCGGGTGCGGTCATGAGCGGATCTCCTGGGTGCAGCACTTGATGCCGCCGCCGGCCTTCTGGAACTCGGACAGGTCGACGGGGACGGGGACATAGCCGTGGCGGACGAGCTCGTCGGCCAGCGCGGTCGCGCCCGGCGCGATGAAGACATGGCGTCCGTCGGACACGGAGTTGAGGCCGAAGGCCATCGCGTCCTCGCGGGTGGCCGGCACCGCGTCCGGGTACAGCCGGGCGAGCACCTCGCGGCTGCCCGGGGAGAACGCCTCCGGGTAGTAGCAGATGTTCTCGGCGTCCAGGACGAACAGCGCCGTGTCCAGGTGGTAGAAGTACGGGTCCACCAGCTGGAGGCTGATCACCGGGACGCCGAAGAACTCCTGCACCTCGCGGTGGGCCTCGCGGGTCGTCCGGAACCCGGTACCGGCCAGGACGTACCGGCCCGTCGGAACCAGGTCGCCCTCGCCCTCGCAGACCGACTCGGGGCGGTGCACCTCGTAGCCGGCGGTCTTGAACCACAGGTCGTAGTGGCCGGACTCGGGGCGGCGCTCGGGCGCGTGGAAGAGGGAGCCGAAGACCCGGCCCTCGACGACGACCGCCGAGTTCGCGGCGAAGACCATGTCCGGGAGCCCGGGGACCGGCTCCACGGTCTCGACGGTGTGCCCGTGGGCGAGGTAGGCGCGGATCAGCGCCTGCCACTGCTCCTGGGCCAGATCGACGTCGACCTGGGCGTCGGGTCGCATCCAGGGGTTGATCGCGTACTGCACGGCGAAGTGTCTGGGTTCGCAGACGAGGAAGCGCCGGGGGAGCGGCACACGGCTGTCGGGCACAGAGGGGTTCCTCCGCTTTCCTGCGGTGTCGGGTGAGGGTTGACACCACGGTAGGAAGTGACGGAGACGATCGACAAGCGACGAGGGCTGCGTGTCCGCGCAGGAATGCTGCGTTGTTCTGCATCGAGACGCATGTCTGATGCGCGTGTTGTGGTTTACTCCGGCGCCGCGTGGCTCGCGCCCGCCTCCGGGCTGTCCGGGAGCAGATGGGACAGCACCATCACGCTGATCGTCTTGCGGATGAACGGCTCCGCCCGGAAGCGCTCCAGCACCTCCTCGAAGTGCTCCACGTCCCGCGCCCGCACATGCAGCAGCGCGTCCGCGCCGCCGGTCACCGTCATCGCCGCGGTGATCTCCGGGTAGTTGCGGACCACCTCCGCGATCCGCCGCGGCGGGGCCGCGCCCTCGCAGTACACCTCGACATACGCCTCCGTACGCCAGCCCAGCGCCGACGGCCGCACCGTCGCCGTGAACCCGGTGATCACGCCCGTCTCCCGCAGCCGGTCCACCCGGCGCTTCACCGCCGTCGCCGACAGCCCGATCGCCGCGCCGATCTCGGCGAAACTGGTCCTGGCGTTCGCCATCAGCGCGGTGACGATCTTCCGGTCGAGGTCGTCGAAGGGGGTGGGCCTGCTGTTCATGGCCGCACTGTATCCAGACCGTATCCAGCGGGGACGTCCCTCCGCACCGGGCACGTGTGCAGGCGTACGAATTACTCCTACACTCCACGTTCATGCTGCGCGCCCTCGCCGTCGACGACGAACGCCCCTCACTGGAGGAGCTGCTGTACCTGCTCAACGCGGATCCACGCGTCGGCAGCGCGGAAGGCGCCGGCGACGCCACCGAGGCGCTGCGCCGGATCAACCGGGCGCTGGAATCCGGCCCCGGCGGTCCCGAGGCGATCGACGTCGTCTTCCTCGACATCAACATGCCCGGCCTCGACGGACTCGACCTGGCCCGGCTCCTCACCGGCTTCGCCCAGCCGCCGCTGATCGTGTTCGTCACCGCCCACGAGGACTTCGCCGTCCAGGCCTTCGACCTCAAGGCCGTCGACTACGTCCTCAAGCCCGTCCGCAAGGAACGCCTTGCAGAGGCCGTCCGCAGAGCCGCCGAGCTCAGCGACGCCGCCCCGCGCATCCCCGTGCACGAACCCGACCCCGACCACATACCCGTCGAACTCGGCGGCGTGACCCGCTTCGTGGCCGTCGAGGACATCACCCATGTCGAGGCCCAGGGCGACTACGCCCGGCTGCACACCGTGAAGGGCAGCCACCTCATGCGCATCCCGCTGTCCACACTGGAGGAACGCTGGCGCTCCCGCGGCTTCGTCCGCATCCACCGACGGCACCTCGTCGCCCTGCGCCACATCGGCGAACTCCGCCTGGACGCCGGTACGGTGAGCGTTCTGGTCGGCACCGAGGAACTCCAGGTCAGCCGACGCCACACACGCGAGCTGCGGGACCTGCTGATGCGCCGGACCACCGGCTGAGGAGGCGCACCACCCCATGCCCCAGGACCCCACCGAACGGCGCGTCGTCGTCACCGGACCGCCCCGGCGCACCCGCCGCGCCTCCGGCTACTACCGTCCACGCACCGAGATCGACGAACAGACCACCCTCGGCCACACCTACGTCCGCTCCCTCATGCGCACCCAACTCCGCGCCGCCCTCGCCGTGTTCGCGGTCCTGGTGATGCTCATCGGCCCGCTGCCCCTCGTCTTCGCGGCCACACAGGACGCCCATCGCCTCGAATGGGTGGTCCTCGGCTTCTGCCTCTACGCCCCGCTGGTCCTGCTCGCCCGCTGGTACGTCCGCCGTGCCGAGCGCAACGAACGGGACTTCGTCCGCCTGGTCGAGGACCGCTGACCTCCGTGAACTCCTCCTACGCCGTCCCCGCCGTCGCCCTGGTGGTCGTCGCGACCGTCCTCGTCGGCGCCTTCGGACTGCGCATATCCCGCACCACCTCCGACTTCTACGTCGCCTCCCGCACCGTCGGCCCCCGCCTCAACGCGGCCGCCATCAGCGGCGAATACCTCTCCGCCGCGTCCTTCCTGGGCATCGCGGGCCTCGTTCTCGTCCAGGGCCCCGACATGCTCTGGTACCCGGTCGGCTACACGGCCGGCTATCTCCTCCTGCTCCTCTTCGTCGCCGCCCCGCTGCGCCGCTCCGGCGCCTACACCCTCCCCGACTTCGCCGAGGCGCGGCTCGCCTCGCAGGCCGTGCGGCGGCTCGCGGGCGCCTTCGTCGTCGGGGTCGGCTGGCTCTACCTGCTGCCCCAACTCCAGGGCGCGGGACTGACGTTGACGGTGCTGACCGGCGCGCCGGACTCGCTCGGCGGGGTGATCGTCGCGGTCGTCGTCGTGGCGACCGTCGCCGCCGGCGGCATGCGCAGCATCACCTTCGTGCAGGCCTTCCAGTACTGGCTCAAGCTCACCGCCCTGCTGGTCCCGGCGCTCTTCCTGGTCCTGGCCTGGCAGAGCGACGGGGCACCCCGCCACGCCTTCGAGGAACCGGCCACCTTCCGCGAGCAGCAGGTCGTCCGCGTCGACGACACCCTCGACCTGATGCTCGACCGGCCCCTGACCGTCACGGTCAGCGGCACGATCGACGGCCGCCCGCACCAGGACGCGCGGCTGCGCCTGCCCGCCGGCACCCATCACATCGAACGCGGCACCAGCCTGACCTTCGACAAGGGCGCCGCCGTCCCGGTGGCCGACCGGGGCAGCAACGGCGGCATGTCGACCTCGCTGGCCGCCAGCCGCGAGGAACGCCCGCTGTACGCGACGTACGGGCTCATCCTGGCGACCTTCCTCGGCACCATGGGCCTGCCCCACGTCGTCGTCCGCTTCTACACCAGCCCGACAGGCGTCGCCGCCCGCCGCACCACGGTGGCCGTCCTCGGCCTCATCGGCGCCTTCTACCTGCTGCCGCCCGTGTACGGCGCCCTCGGCCGCCTGTACGCCCCCGAGCTCACCATCACCGGCGACGCGGACGCCACCGTACTGCTGCTGCCGGGCCGGATGATCGGCGGCGTCGGCGGCGACCTGCTCGGCGCGCTGGTGGCGGGCGGGGCCTTCGCCGCGTTCCTGTCCACGGCGTCGGGGCTGACGATGGCCGTGGCGGGTGTCCTCACCCAGGACGTCCTTCCGACGCGCGGGGTACGGCACTTCAGACTCGGCACGGTCCTCGCGATGGCCGTACCGCTCGCCGCGAGCGTCCTGGTCGGCGGACTGCCGGTCGCCGACGCCGTCGGGCTCGCCTTCGCCGTGTCCGCGTCGTCCTTCTGTCCGCTGCTCGTCCTCGGCATCTGGTGGCGGCGGCTGACCCCGCCCGGCGCGGCCGCCGGGATGCTGGTCGGCGGCGGCTCCGCGTTCGGCGCCGTGGCCGCGACCATGGCGGGCTTCCCCGGATCGGGCCCGCTGCACTCGCTGCTGGCCTGGCCCGCGCTCTGGTCGGTGCCGCTGGGCTTCCTCACCATGGTGCTGGTGTCCCTGGCGACCCCGGGTCGGGTGCCGGCCGGGACGGCGGCGATCCTGGCGCGGTTCCATCTCCCGGAGGAGCTGCGGACCGAGGAACTCCGGGCGGAGGTGAAGGCATGAGCGGGTTCCTGGCGGGACTCCTCGTCGCCGTACTCCCGCTGCTGGCCGCCGGTTTCTGGCTGGGCCGGCGCACGGCACGCCCGGAGAGCCTCGGCGGCCTCGGCACGCCCGTCGAGCACGCCACCTTCGAGACCCTGCACACCGCCTCCCTCGCCGCGCCCCCGCTGCGGGCCGGCCTCACCGAGGAGACCGCCCGCCGCTCGGCACGCCGACTGCGCACGCTCCTCGGCACCGACGCGCTGTGCCTGACCGACCGCAAGGACGTCCTCGTCTGGGACGGGGTGGGCGACCATCACCGCGCCGAGATCGTCGAACGCCTCGCAGGCCCCCTGGAGACCGGCCGCGGTGAGGCGTTCCGGCTGACCTGCGACGCCCCCGACTGCCCCGTGCGCTGGGCCGTGGTCGCCCCCCTCACCGTCGACGACAAGGTGCACGGGGCGCTCGTCGCCTGCGCCCCGCGCGAGTCCGCCGTCCTCGTCCGGGCCGCGGGGGAGGTGGCCCGCTGGGTCTCCGTCCAGCTGGAGTTGGCGGACCTGGACCAGTCCCGCACCCGGCTGATCGAGGCCGAGATCAAGGTACTTCGGGCCCAGATCTCCCCGCATTTCATCTTCAACTCGCTCGCGGTGATCGCCTCGTTCGTCCGCACCGACCCCGAACGCGCCCGCGAACTGCTCCTGGAGTTCGCCGACTTCACCCGCTACTCGTTCCGCAGGCATGGCGAGTTCACCACCCTCGCCGACGAACTCCACGCCATCGACCACTACTTGGCGCTGGTGCGGGCACGCTTCGGCGACCGTCTCTCCGTCACCCTCCAGATCGCCCCCGAGGTGCTGCCGGTCACCCTGCCCTTCCTCTGCCTCCAGCCCCTCGTCGAGAACGCCGTCAAACACGGACTCGAAGGCAAGGCTGTGCCGTCCGGGCCTGCCGGCAAGAGCCACATCAGCATCACCGCGCAGGACGCGGGCGCCGAGGCGCTGGTCGTCATCGAGGACGACGGCGCGGGCATGGACCCCGAACTGCTCCGCCGTATCCTCGCCGGCGAGGTCAGCCCGTCCGGCGGCATCGGACTGTCCAACGTCGACGACCGGCTCCGCCAGGTCTACGGAGACGACTACGGCCTCGTCATCGAGACCGCGGTGGGCGCCGGAATGAAGGTCACCGCCCGGCTGCCCAAGTACCAGCCGGGGGTGCACTCGGCGGGAAGGCTCACCCAGGAGTGAGCCTCAGGTGCTGCGGGTGACCACCATGCCGACGGTGATCAGCCCCAGCACGACCCAGCCGAACCACAGCCAGCCGTTGCTGCCGAGGGCCACCGTGTAGGCGGTCACCACGACGAGTCCGCCGACGGTGAGCACCCCCATCGTCTTGGTGGAGCCGTTCGTAGAACCGGGCATCGCAACACCCTCCTCATGGTTCGTCCCCCTCCATGGTGCCCCCGTTCTGCTTCCGCACGGTGCACACGACGAAATGTGTCCCCGACTTCCAGGGGCCCTCGCTCGTCCAGGAACCGGACTGGTAGACGGAAGGATCGAATCCGTAGTCGCCCGGCGGCACCTCCCGCCCACACGCCGCGTCCGACTCGGTACGCGCCTCGGCGAGGGTCACGTCGGGGCCCAACCGGGTGAACCCGATGACCTCCTCGTCGTGCTCGCCGGAACACGCGACGAGCCGCGCGGCCCGGTTGGACGGGACCTCCAGACAGTCCCGCTTCTGCATGGTGGAGACGTCGGCGAACGCCGTCCCGAGCCTGCGATGGTCGCCGAGCGGCCCGTACACCGGCCCGTTCGCCCCGAGCACCAGACAGACCGTGCGCCGCCCGGCCGCCTCGAAACCCTCGTCGGTCGGCACGACGGCGAAGCCGCGCACGTCCGCGAGCTTGTCGCGGATCTCCCGCGTCATCTCCTCACAGCGGGCCGGCCCCGACTCGCGCGCCTCGGCAGCGGAAGCGAAGGCCGCGGACGCCATCACCTGCCCGTCGGGCGGCCCGCCGACGCACCCAGGATCCAGGGCCAGACGCGGTGTGCCCTGGAAACGGGTCTCGCCGGGCCAGAGGACGGTGACACAGTCACCGTCCTTGAGCGGCTCGGCCAGCCCGACGGCCGCGCCATACGGCTGTACGGTCCCATCCCCGCCCCCGCCCCCTTCCCCGGGCGGCTGATGGGCCATGGCGTACCAGACCCCGCCGAGCGCAAGGGCCAGCCCCAGGGCGCCCGCGATGGCCGACTGGAGGACCCGGGGGCGGGTACGCCGACGACTGCCCGACATGGGCACCGGAACGGGCAGGGGCGCGACCAGGGGACCGAACCCCTGCGGACCGGTCCTCGGACCCGTCGCGAACCCCGGCCCGGGCGGCGGCGGAACCGGCGCCGCGGGGACCGGGGCGGGCGGGGCCACACCGGCCCAGGGCGGCTGCGACCCGATGTCGGTCTGTGTCCGCGCATACGCCTCCGCCTCGGCCTGCGGCGTGACGATCCGCGACAGCGCGGCCACCGTCTCCGCCGCCGAGATCCGCAGCCCGGGATCCTTCGTCAGCATCGCCCCGAGGACCGGCGCCAGCGCACCCGCGCGCTCCATGGGACGCGGCTCCTCCATGACCACCGCGCTGATCTCCTCGACGTGCGTGGCCCGCTCGAACGGCCCGCACCCCTCGGCGGCGTGATAGAGCGTGCAGCCCAGCGAGAACAGGTCGGCGGCCGGAGTGGGCGGCCCGCCCGTGACCCGCTCCGGCGCCAGATACCCCGCCGTCCCCACGAGCACCGACGCCACGGTCCACCGCGTCTCGCCCGCGTCCGGCTGAACGGAGATGCCGTAGTCGGTGAGCAGGATCCGGGCGTACGGCGCCCCCGTGCGGTCCGGCGCCAGCAGGATGTTCGCGGGCTTCACGTCCCGGTGCATGACGCCCTTGTCGTGCCCGGCGGTCAGCGCGTCCAGCACGGCGAGCCCGATGCGGGCGCACTCGGCGGGAGCCAGCGGGCCGCGCTGCTCGACGAGGTCGCGCAGATCGACGGCGCCCGCCACGTACTCCATGACGATCCAGGGCAGCCCCTCGTGCTCCAGCACGTCGTGCACGGTCACCACATGCGGATGGCCGCGCAGCCCCGCCGCGTGCCGGGCCTCCGCACGGGCACGGGCGACCCGCGCCTCCCGCTCGTCGTCGGCCTCGGCCGGGCTGCGGAACACGATCTCCTTGAGCGCGACCTCGCAGGCCAGTCTCTGGTCGTGGGCGAGCCACACATGGCCCATGCCGCCGCTGCCGAGCTGGTTCAACAGCAGATAGCGGCCGGCGATGACCCGGCCCACTCCCGACGTCGAAGATCCTGAATGCATCCGTTGACTCCCGGTTCTACGGGGGCGCTACGTGGAGACGCTGGCCGTCGGCTCACTCGTGACCGGCTCGCTGCTCGCCGGCTCGCTCGTGACGGGCGCGCTGGGCGGGGGCGGCGCACTGCTGGTGACCGGCTCGCTCGTGGGAGGCGAGCTGGTGACCTCCGGAGGCGGGCTGGACACCTCCGGAGGCGAACTCGTCACCTCCGCCGGCGAGCTGGTCACCGGGTCCGGGCTGGCCGGCGTACTCGACGACGGCGAGTCGGAGGAGGGACCGTCACCGGACGGCCCGGAACTCGACGGCCCCGAGGACGAGGGACCACCGCTGGACGGCCCGGAGGACGACGGCCCGGAATCCGACGACCCGGGGGAGGAGGGCGGAGCGGTCGAGGACGAGTCGGGGGCACCGGGCCCCGATTCGGACGACCCGGACCCGGACCCCGAATCCGACCCTGAGCCCGACCCCGGGGGACTGTCCGCCCCTTCGCTGGTGCCCCCGGTCACGCTCAGGATCACGTACTCCCCGAACCGCAGCTCGGTCCCCGCCGGCGGATCCGACGCCGTGACCGTCGAGTCGTCCGGCGGCGCTCCCTTCCCGTCGTACCCGGCGGCCAGCCCCTCGTCGGTCAGCTGCCTGCGCGCCTGCGCGTACGTCGTCCCGGCGAGGTTCGGTACGGGGTGCCGCTCGCGGGTGTCGAAGGTCTTGTCGGCCTGGCCCGTGGTGCCAGTCTCCCGGTAGATCCCGCGGTCCGGTTCGTCGACGTCGACGAGCGCGAACCGGTCGAGCTTGGAGGCCGCGGGCCGGACCGTCAGCACGGTGTCGGGGTCGTACCCCTTCCACTTCTTGTTGCCGTCCTCGAAACGGACCGAGATGTCCCCTGTGTCGCCCTCGAAGGGACGCAGCGGATTTCCGCATGAGCACTTCACGGTCGGCATTCCCTGGTCGTCCACGAGAACCGCGATTCCCGCCTGAAGCAGGGAATTGAAGGGAACCGCGCTGCCCTTCTTGTAATCGTGGTTCTTCACGAGCGTGTCGTGACGCAGGAGAACAGGAGTGAGTCCGTCCAGGAAGGCGGGGATCTCAGCCTTCGTGATCTTCTGGACACTCGCCCACGCCTGTGCCTTCTTGTCGTTCCTGGGATCCGTGAGGAACGCCTTCAGCTTGGCGACGTCACAGATCGTCGGCTGCCGCGTCCCGCCGTACAGGCCAGGTGTGTCGCCCTGCTGCAGACTGCCGCGCACCGGCTGGGACTTCACCTGGGCGTCATGACCCAGCCCCTGGCCCTCGTCGAAGAAAGGTGCGAGCGCCGGAACTCCCGCGGCGACGGCCTTCACCACAAGTAATGGCGTGTTCCGGTCACACCCGCTGAGGACGAGACCGAACACCAGGAGAACGGCGATCCTCCGGACCACCGATTTCCCTGTCCTTTGCACAAAAACGCGAATTGTCATCACCGCTCCCCCCGGCGGTTCCCCCAACGCGTTTCATGCTACTGAATGGAAAAGCCGTTCAGTCGGGTCACGGGGATTCAGTTCCCCCGTGCGTTCAATGAGGCCAAATAGGCGTTGTATGCCTCGAGTTCCTTGTCACCGTCGCGGTCGGCGGCCCGGTCCTGACGCTTGGCCTGCCGCTGCTCGGAGCCGTACCACTGGAACAGCAACGCGATCAGCACGAGCACGGACGGAATCTCACTGAACGCCCAGGCGATGCCACCGGCCGCGTTCTGGTCGGACAGCGCGTCGATACCCAGCGAGGCGGGCGGGTTCTCGAAGGTCGTGACCATGGGCTGGGACGCCATCATGAGCGCGATGCCGAAGAACGCGTGGAACGGCATGCCCGCGAACAGCTCCAGCATCCGCATCAGATAGCCGGGCCGGTTGGGCCCCGGATCCACGCCCATGATCGGCCAGAAGAACACCATGCCGACGGCGAAGAAGTGCACCATCATCGCGATGTGCCCGGTCTTGGAGCCCATCAGGAAGTCGAAGATCGGCGTGAAGTACAGCGCGTACAGGCTCGCGATGAACAGCGGAATGGTGAACGCCGGATGCGTGACGATCTTCATGTACCGGCTGTGCAGGAACATCAACAGCAGCTCGCGCGGCCCCTTGCGCCCCTTGCCGGCGACCGGCAACGCGCGCAACGCCAGCGTGACCGGCGCCCCGAGCAGGATGAGAATCGGCGACAACATGCTGATCACCATGTGCTGCACCATGTGCACGCTGAACATGGCCATGCCGTAGTCGTTCAGCTTGGTGCACATCACCAGCGCGACGGTCAGCACACCGATCACGAACGCGATCGTCCGCCCCACGGACCACGAGTCCCCCCGCCGCCGCAGCCGCACGACCCCCCACCCATACAGGGCGAGCCCAAGCAGGCAGGCAACGAGAAAGAACGGGTCAGCCGACCACTCCAGCCCCCGCCCCAACGTGAACGGCGGCAGATCCATGGTCATGCCGTGCCCGCCGTGATCCATCGGACGGCTCCTGATTCGTGGGGGGTTGTGCAGTCTGTCCGCACCAGACTAGAACTGCCCCCGGTCACGACTACGACCGGGGGCGGCTGCAGCCCACCTAGGGGCGCGGGGAACTGCGCGACCAGCCACATCCGGCCCGCAGCCGACGAGCTACGTCAGAGCACGCACTCGGCCTCGGCGTAACGATCCGACGGCACAGTCTTGAGCGTCTCGACCGCTTCAGCCAACGACACCATCACGATGTCGGTCCCCTGAAGCGCGGTCATCTTCCCGAACTCCCCGCGATGCACAGCCTCCACCGCATGCCACCCGAACCGCGTGGCAAGAACCCGGTCGTACGCGGTAGGCGTCCCACCCCGCTGCACATGCCCGAGAATGACCGGCCGGGCTTCCTTGCCGAGCCGAGCCTCCAGCTCGATGGACAGCTGCCGGGCGATCCCCGCGAACCGCTCGTGACCGTAGACGTCCTTGCTGCCCTCGTCGTAGGCCATGGTGCCCTCGTGCGGCTTCGCACCCTCCGCCGCCACGACGATGGCGAACCTCTTGCCCGCGGAGAACCGCTCGCCGACCCGCGCCGCCAACTCCTCGATGTCGAAGGGTCGTTCCGGTACGACGATGGCGTGGGCGCCCGCCGCCATGCCGGAGTGCAGCGCGATCCAGCCGGTGTGGCGACCCATGACCTCCACGACCAGCACACGCTGGTGGGACTCGGCGGTGGTCTTCAGCCGGTCAAGCGCCTCGGTCGCGACGCCGACGGCCGTGTCGAAGCCGAAGGTCACGTCCGTGACGGCGATGTCGTTGTCGATGGTCTTGGGCACGCCCACGACGGGCAGTCCGCTGTCGGACATCAGCCGGGCCGCCTTCAGCGTGCCCTCGCCGCCGATCGGGATGATCGCGTCCAGGCCGAGCTCCTCGACATGGCCCCTGGCCCGCTCGACACCGTCCCGCAGATGGGAGGGCTGGACGCGCGAGGAGCCGAGGATGGTGCCGCCGCGAGCCAGGATGCCGCTCACCGCGTCGAGGTCGAGCTTGAGGTAGTCGCACTCCAGGAGGCCCTTCCAGCCGTCCCGGAAACCGATGACCTCGTCGCCGTGGTCGACGACGGCACGGTGCACGACGGACCGGATGACGGCGTTCAGGCCGGGGCAGTCGCCGCCGGACGTGAGGACACCAATGCGCATAGCCCGAAATACCTTCTCAACGTGGGCCGGGAACCGGACCACGCTGTCCGGCTGGACCCCGCCACCCTAACGGCAGGAGGGGGCGGGGCAGCACTGTGCGTCCGCCTGCTGGACGACCCCGCTCACCTGTGCGGATGGGCCGTCAGACGGGCTGGTTACAGCAGGTGGGACAAGAGGTGTACGACGGCTAGGCGGGCTGCTGCGCAGCCGCGATGCGCTCGTTGCGGAGCGCCTCGTACCACCTGTCGTCGATGGGCGGCAGCGCGTTCACGTCGAGGGCCAGCTTCAGCAGCAGGTCGGCGATCTGCGGGTTACGGGCCAGCACCGGCCCGTGCATGTACGTACCGAAGACGGTGTCGTTGTACGCGCCTTCGGTGCCGTCGCCCGTGCCGTTGCCCTTGCCGAGCCGTACGTTCGCGAACGGGCGGGCGGTGGGGCCGAGGTGGGTGACGCCCTGGTGGTTCTCGAAGCCGGTCAGCGGGGGCAGGCCGAGGCGCGGGTCGATGTCCGCGAGGACGTCACCGACGCACCGCTCGCCCTCGCCGCGCACCGATACCACGTCGAGCAGGCCGAGGCCGGGCTCGCGCTGGCCGAGGTCGTTGATGAACTCGTGGCCGAGGATCTGGTAGCCGGCGCACACCGAGAACACGATCGCGCCGTTGCCGACCGCACGATGCAGTCCGCCGTCACGGCGCAGCCGCTCGGCCGCGAGCCGCTGCGGCCGGTCCTCGCCGCCGCCGATGAGGTAGATGTCGCCGGACGTCGGGATCGGCTGGTCGCTGCGTACGTCGAGACGGGCCACGTCGAGACCGCGCTGCCGGGCCCGGCGCTCCACGACGAGCGCGTTGCCCTGGTCGCCGTAGGTGCTCAGCAGGTCAGGGTAGATCCACACCAGACGCAGGCTGTTGTCACTCATGGATGATCGTCGTCCTCTGCGGTCAGTTGCCGACACGGCGGCGCAGGTCCTGGAAGGCGGTGTAGTTGGCGATGACCTCGATACGGCCCGGCGGGGCCATCTGCACGGCCTGGTCGACGCTCTCGCAGACCTGGAAGTGCTGGTTCGCGACTTCGAGACGCACCGCGAGGTCCAGCTTGCGGTCGCCGATCACGAAGATCGGGTGGCCGGTCAGCCGCGTGTAGTCGACGTCCCACAGCCAGGAGGTGTCGGTGCCGTCGGCGCCGCGCGCGTTCACGGAGAGGATCACCGGAGTCGGCGGCGGATCGATCAGGCTGAACGTTTCGAGCCAGCCCGCCGGGTTCTTCGCGAGCAGCAGCCGCAGATCACGCTGCATGAACTGCACGACGTCATAACGCCCGGCCACGGCCTGCACCTGGTACATCCGCTCCAGGGCGACCTGCGGCGGCACCCCGAAGACGGCGGCGACGGCGGCGGAGGAGGCGGCGTTGGCCTTGTTGGCACGGCCCGGCAGCTGGAGGTGGATCGGCCAGGCGGACCCGTGCGGGTCGAGCACATGATCCCCGGACAGCGCCCAGCTCGGCGTAGGCCGACGGAACCCGCACTCACCGCAGAACCAGTCGTCACCGGGCCGCTGCATCACACCACCGCAGGACGGGCAGGACCAGGCGTCGTCCTTCCACATCTGCCCGGCGGCGACCCAGATGACGTTGGGGGAGGAGGAGGCGGCCCACACGACGAGCGGGTCGTCGGCGTTGGCGACGACGACGGCCTTGCTGCCTGCCAGCCCCTCGCGCCAGTTCTCGGCGAGCATGCGGGTCTCGGCGGCGCGGTCGAGCTGGTCGCGGGAGAGGTTGAGCAGCGCGATGCACTTCGGGTCGGTGTCCCGGGCGACGCCGGCGAGGTACTTCTCGTCGACCTCGATGACCCCGAACTTGGAGTCCGAACCGCCCGCGAGCGCCGAGGTGATGCCGGCGGGCATGTTGGCGCCGAGCGCGTTCGAGACGACGGGCCCTGCGGCCCCCAGCGCTTCCGCAATGAGCCGGGTGGTGGTCGTCTTCCCGTTGGTCGCGGAGACGAGGATCACGTCCAGGCTCTGCGCGAGCCGGGCGAGGAGGTCGGGGTCGAGTTTGAGTGCCACCCGGCCACCGATCACAGATCCGCTGCCGCGCCCAGCGGCACGCGATGCCGCCGCGACCGCCTTCCCCGCGGTCACGGCCAGCTTGGCCCGCGGCGTGAGCGGGTCCGAGTTGCCTGCCATCAGTTCTCGATCCTCCTTGCGTACGCGCCGCGCCTGAGCCATCCGGCAACGTGGTGTGGGCCTCAGCCTATCGAGATCCATTCACACTCCCGAACCGCGGCATGGTCCCGGCGCCCGTCCGCTCTTCACATATCTGCAAGGACCGTACCCTTGCCGCCATGCGAAACGCCCCGATCCCGGGCGCCCACGGGCGCGTCCGGCCCCTCACCCTGCTCGGCGACCCCCTCCTCCACACCCCCTGCGAGGAGATCACCGACTTCGGCCCCGAACTGGCCCGCCTGGTCGAGGACTTGTTCGCGACGATGTACGCCGCACAGGGAGTCGGCCTGGCCGCGAACCAGATCGGCAAGCCGCTCAGGGTCTTCGTCTACGACTGCCCCGACGACGAGGAACTCCGCCACGTAGGCCACGTGGTGAACCCCCGCCTGGTCGAGGCCGACGGGTTGGTGATGCGGGGCCCCGAGGGCTGCCTGTCCCTGCCGGGCCTGGAAGCGGGGACGGAGCGCTACGACCATGCGGTCGTCGAGGGTTTCACGGTGACGGGAGACCCGATCACCGTGCAGGGAACGGGTTTCTTCGCGAGGTGCCTGCAGCACGAGTGCGACCACGTGGAGGGCAGGGTCTACGCGGACCGGGTTCAGGGTTGGCGCCACAGCAGACTGATGCGACAGGCAAGGCGAGCGAATTGGCACAGGGCGACTGGTCCCACTTAGGGGCGCGGGGAACTGCGCGACCAGCCACAACGCACCCGCAGCCGCCCCACAACCTCAGAACCCAGGTCCGCCGACCTTGTCCCCCGCGGCAGCGAGCCGCCCCCACAAAAGGTCGGCGAGGCTACGCACCAACTCAGCCCGAGAACAGGGCCGTTCACCCAGCCACCAGTCCCCAGCGGCGTGCATCATCCCGACGATCCCATGCCCCCACACCCGAGCCAACTGCTGACTCCCGGGCCCGAGATCCAGCCGCTCCTCGATGACCTGAGCGAGCTCCTCACCCATCCGCCGAAGCAGCGGAGCAGAGTGCTTCCCGACATCGAAGCCCTCGCCGGCCTGACTCCCGTCCGCCGGATGCATCAGAAACCGATACACCTGAGGCCGAGCCTCAATCGCCGCGAGGTAGGTGTCCAGAGTGGCCTCAACCCGCTCCCGCCGCTCCGCAGGGGCGTCCAACGCGGCCCGCAGCGAAGCGAGCAACGCGTCCGTATGCCGCGTCGCAAGCGCCGCGTACAGTCCACTCTTGTCGCCGAAGTGGCGGTACAGAATCGGCTTGGTAATGCCCGCCTCGGCGGCGATCGCGTTCATCGACGCCTGCGGACCGTCCCGCAGCACCACTCTGTCCGCGGCCTCCAGCAATTCGCGCCGTCGGCGGTCGGCGGACCGCTGCTGCTCGGTCCGCTGCGTGGTGTCCATGAGCTCTCCCCACCCGTGCTGATTCGGTGACGCCTGCGCAAACTAACACCTGACAGCCCCCTGACATCGAACGGGCTGCCGAGGGGTCATCGGGAGTTGACTTTTCTTACCAGCGGGTAACAGACTGCGGTTACCGCTAGTAACATACAATTCCCGCCGCTGGAGGGGACATGGCCGAGTTCACCATGGAGCTCAACGACGAACAGAAGGAGGTCCGGGACTGGCTGCACGGCTTCGCCGCCGATGTGATCCGTCCCGCGGCCGCCGAATGGGACGAGCGTGAGGAGACTCCCTGGCCGGTCATCCAGGAGGCCGCCAAGGTCGGCATCTACTCCCTGGACTTCTATGCCCAGCAGTACTTCGACCCCACCGGCCTCGGCATACCCATGGCCATGGAGGAACTGTTCTGGGGCGACGCGGGCATAGCCCTCTCCATCGTCGGCACCGGCCTCGCCGCCGTGGGCGTCCTCGCCAACGGCACCGAGGAGCAGATCGGCACCTGGATCCCCCAGATGTACGGCGACGCCAATGACGTCAAGGTCGCGGCTTTCTGCTCGTCCGAGCCCGACGCCGGCTCCGACGTCGCCTCCATGCGCACGCGTGCCGTGTACGACGAGGCCAAGGACGAGTGGGTGATCAACGGTACGAAGACCTGGGCGACCAACGGCGGCATCGCCAACGTCCATGTCGTGGTCGCCGTGATCGACTCGGAGCTGGGCTCCAAGGGCCACGCGTCCTTCATCATCCCGCCGAACACGCCCGGCCTGTCCCAGGGCCAGAAGTTCAAGAAGCACGGCATCCGCGCCTCGCACACCGCCGAGGTCGTCCTGGAGAACGTGCGCGTTCCCGGCTCGTGCCTCCTCGGCGGCAAGGAGAAGCTCGACCAGCGTCTGGCGCGTGCGCGTGAGGCCTCCGGCGAGCGGGTCAGGAACGCGGCGATGGCGACGTTCGAGGCGAGCCGCCCCGCGGTGGGAGCCATGGCGGTGGGTACCGCTCGGGCCGCTTACGAGGTTGCCCTCGACTATGCGATGACGCGTGAGCAGTTCGGTCGGCCGATCATCGACAACCAGGGTGTGGCTTTCCAGCTCGCGGACATGCGTACGTCGATTGACGCGGCGCGGCTGCTGGTGTGGCGGGCGTCCTGGATGGCGGTCAACGGGAAGCCGTTCACTGCGGCCGAGGGGTCGATGTCGAAGCTGTTCGCCAGTGAGACGGCGAAGAAGGTCACCGGGCAGGCGATTCAGATACTCGGTGGGAATGGGTACACGCGGGAGTATCCGGTGGAGCGGATGCATCGGGATGCCGCGATTTACACGATCTTCGAGGGCACGAGTGAGATTCAGCGGTTGGTGATTGCTCGGACGCTGTCTGGGATGTCCATTCGGTAGTAGTCGGGCTGCGGGTTGTGGGGGCTGGTCGCGCAGTTCCCCGCGCCCCTAGGTGGGTGCAGTCACCGGTGTGCGAGAGGTGTGAGTTGGTCGATGTGGGAGCTCGCCTGGAAGAACGTCTTTGCACCCTGGCGGTACGACGATGACGGTGCCCGGGGTCGCGCGTACCACCCCGCGGGTGCTCACCACGTCACGGGCAGGGCCTCGGGCCCGCGGATCAACGCGCCCTTCCTGAAGGGGACTTCCTCCGGCGGTACGGCGAGCTTCAGTCCCGGCACCCCGTCCAGGAGCGCGTCGACCAGCAGCTGTGACTCCAGTCTGGCCAGCATCGCGCCCGGGCAGAAGTGCGAGCCGAAGCCGAAGGAGACGTGCGGGTTCGGGGTGCGGGAGAAGTCGATCGTCTCCGGGTACGGGAAGACGTCCGGGTCGCGGTTCGCGGCGAGGTACGACACGTAGATCGCATCGCCCTTCCGGATCCGTACGCCCTTGACGCCCACGTCCTCCATGGCGATCCGGGACAGGCCCACGGCGCTGCGGTGCGGGATGTAGCGCAGCAGCTCGTCGATGGCCTGGGGGCGGATCTCCGGCTCGGCGCGCAGGCGTTCGGTGAGGTCGGGGCGGGTCAGCAGCAGGTAGAACATCTGGCCGCTGTTGTTGGTGACCGCCTCGCCGCCGATCTGCAGGAGGACCGCGAGTCCGACGGCCTCCTCCAGCGTCACCTCGCCCCGGCCCACGGCCGCGCCGAGCAGTGATGTGACGTCCTCGCCCGTGCTGCCCTCGCGCATGCCGATGAGGTCGGCGAAGTACGCGCCCATCTCGTTCTTGGCCTTCTCGCTGACCTTGGCGCCGTGCGAGGAGGACAGGATCAGCTGGGTCCAGGTGTGCATGCCGTGCCGGTCGGCGGCCGGGACGCCCATCAGCTCGCAGATCACGGCGATGGGGAAGGGGCTCAGGACGGTCGCGGTGAGGTCGGCGGGCGGGCCGTCCTGGAGCATCTCGTCGACGAGTTCGGCGAGCATCAGCCGGGACCTCTCGCGGATCCGCTCCACACCGCGCGCCGTGAAGGCGGCGGCAACGGAACTCCGTAGCCGCGTGTGGTCGGGCGGGTCCAGGAAGCCGACCGCGCCTCGGGCCGGGATGAAGTGCGGGGCGAGCCGGGTGACCTGCCGGTCCATGACGGCCTCGCGGCTGAAACGGGGGTCGTTGGTCACCATGCGCACGTCGTCGTAGCGTGTGACCAGCCAGGCCCAGCCTTCGCCGTTGGGCAGCTGGATGCGGGTGACCGGGCCCTCGCGCATCAGCTCGGTCAGGACCGGGTCGAAGTCGACGCCCGTCAGGTCGAGCACCGGCCAGTGCCGGATCGGGGGCAGTATCTCGATGATCGTCTCTTCGGTCATGTCACGCCGTCTCGTCGTCCGTATGGTGCCAGCGGCCCAGGGCCATCTCGGCGGTGATGCCGGGCCCGAAGCCGGCGTCGAGTATTCGGGGGTCACCGGCGTGGACGATGTAGAAGTCCAGGTCCGTACATGATCCACTCTTCGGTCTTGGGGATCAGGTACGAGCCGTTGCGCTCCAGCTTGATGCCCTCGCCGCCCTTTCCTCGGACCACCGCGGCCGCGATCCCGTCGCCGAACAGTCCGTTGGACAGCAGGGAGCCGATGCCCAGGTCGGTGGGCTGGTAGCACAGCGAGCAGAACTCGCAGGCCACGATGAGCGCGTTGGCCTCCGGGTAGGCCGAGCCGTGCACGACACGTGGGTGATCAGGCGGGAGCGCGCCGGCTCCAGCGTCTCCTCCATCGCGATCACGTGCTCTGGAACGGACACCGAAGGTCTGCACAAAGTCGCCATGAACCGTGCCTGCTTTCGCCTCCCGGAAGGCGCGAGCCCCCCGGACAGAAGGTGGTTCACCCACGATCACCCGTGGGAGCGACGATCTCGCGCCGGACTACTCCAGATTGGGGACAGGGGGCGACTTTCAGGCGCGGGGCGAGGGCACCCACCCAAGGGGCGCGGGGAACTGCGCGACCAGCCACATCCGGCCCGCAGACGGCACAGAAACCGAACCCCTATCCGGTCTGCCCGCTACTGTGCGCAATGCACGCGACATCAATACGATCGGCCAGCTTCGCCAGCTCGATCGTCAACGCGGCCACGGTGTCCTCGTCCAGCCCGTCCTCCCCGGCCTCCACAAGGTGCAGCCACCGCCCACCCACCGTGCGCAACAGCTTGCTAACGTCCGCCGCAGCCACCTGCAAGGTCCCGCGGTCGTCGACGATCAGAGGCAGAGTCACTTCGCGGTTCACAGAGGGATCGTAGCCGCGGAAACCTCACGCTCCGTGCCATACGGTGGTGATGTTGCAGAACTCGCGGATTCCGTGCCCCGACAGTTCACGCCCGTACCCGGACCGCTTCACCCCACCGAACGGGAACGCCGGATGCGAGGCCGTCATCCCGTTGACGAACACCCCGCCCGCCTCCAAATCCCGTACGAAGCGGTCGACCTCGGCCCCGTCCCGCGTCCAGACGTTGGAACTCAGCCCGAACGGCGTGTCGTTGGCGATGAGCAGGGCCTCGTCCAGGTCGCCCGCGCGATACAGCGTGGCGACCGGCCCGAACGCCTCCTCGCGGTGGATGCGCATCTCGCGGGTGATGTCGGCGAGGACGGTCGGCGGGTAGTACCAGCCGGGCCCGTCTGGGCGGTCACCGCCGCACAGGACGCTCGCGCCGCTTTCCACCGCGTCGTCCACCAGCTCCTCCAGATCGGCGCGGCCCTGCTCGCTGGCCAGCGGTCCGACCTCGGTGTCCTCCGCCATGGGGTCGCCGATCTGCAGCGCCTTCATGCCCTCGGTGAACCGCTCGGCGAACGCGTCGAAGACGGCCTCGTGCACGATGAACCGCTTGGCGGCGATGCACGACTGCCCGTTGTTCTGCACACGCGCGGTCACCGCGATCTTCGCGGCGCGGTCGAGGTCGGCGGAGGGCATGACGATGTACGGGTCGCTGCCGCCGAGCTCCAGCACCGTCTTCTTGACCATCTCCCCGGCGACGGACGCGACCGCGCGCCCCGCGGGCTCACTCCCCGTGAGCGTGGCCGCCCTGACCCGCTCGTCGCGAAGGATCTCCTCCACCGCCCCGGAGCCGATGAGCAGCGTCTGGAAGCAGCCCTCCGGGAAGCCCGCCCGGTGGAACAGGTCCTCCAGGTAGAGGGCGGTCTGGGGGACGTTCGAGGCGTGCTTGAGCAGGCCCACGTTGCCCGCCATCAGCGCGGGCGCGGCGAAGCGGATCACCTGCCAGAGCGGGAAGTTCCACGGCATCACCGCGAGCACCGGACCCAGCGGCCGGTAGCGGACCAGCACGCGGGAGGCGCCGGAGTCCTTGACGTCGGACTCGGCGGGCTCCTCGTCGGCGAGCAGCTCCTCGGCGTGGTCGGCGTACCAGCGCATCGCCTTGGCGCACTTGGCGGCCTCCGCGCGGGCCTGCTTCACCGGCTTGCCCATCTCGGTGGTCATGACCCGGCCGATGTCCTGCTGATCCTCGTCGAGGAGGTCGGCGGCCCGGTGCAGCAGCCGGGCGCGCTCGACGAAGGCGCTCGTGCGGTACGTGCGGAACGTGGCCTCGGCGAGCTGGAGCCTGCGCTCGATCTCCTCCTCGCCCATCGCCTCGTACGTCTTCAACGTCTCGCCGTTCGCCGGGTTCACCGTCGCGATGGGCATGACCGACCTCCCTCAGAGCGGGCTGTGCTTCGACCTTCCCGCGCGCGGCAGGGGACCGCAACGTGTGGGCGGCCGTTCAGTCCGAGTGCTCCGCCAGCCGGTCGAGAAACGCGGCCTGTGCCTTGACGATCACGGTTCGTGCCCGGTCGAGGCCGAACCACTCGACGCGGTCCAGCTCGGGGAAGTCCTGGAGGTGTCCGGACTTCGGCGGCCACTCCATGCGGAAGGTGCCGGGGACGATCGTCGCCGGGTCGAGGTCGGCCTCGATCGCCCACGCCGTGACGATCTTTCCGTTCGACTGCCGGACCTCGCCCAGCGGGATCGCCTCGCCGTCCGGTGGCGCGAGCCCCAGCTCCTCCCGGAACTCGCGGCGGGCCGCGTCCCAGGCGGGTTCGTCGGGCTCGTACTCGCCCTTGGGCAGGCCCCACGCCCCGGCGTCGCGGTGGGCGAAGAACGGGCCGCCCATATGGCCGAGCAACACCTCCAGGCCATGGTCGGTGTGCCGGAACAACAGCAGGCCCGCGCTGCGCTTCTGCTCGGTCACGGCCTGACCTCCGGGTGCGCGGCCAGCAGCGTCTCGACGGTGTCCGCCTCCTCGGGGCGTTTGTCCTCGCGGTAGCGCACGACCCGGGCGAAGCGGAGGGTGACGCCGGCCGGGTATCGGGTGGACTTCTGGAGGCCGTCGTAGGCGATCTCGACGACGAGTTCGGGGCGTACGGCCACCACCCAGCCGTCGTCCTCGACGGCCAGCTCCTGGAGCCGTTCGGTCTGCCAGGTCAGCATCGCGTCGGTCATGCCCTTGAAGGTCTTGCCGAGCATGGCGAAGGATCCGTCCGCGTTGCGGGCCCCGAGGTGCAGGTTGGAGAGCTTGCCGGTGCGGCGTCCGTGGCCCCACTCGGCGGCCAGGACCACCAGGTCGAGCGTGTGCACGGGCTTGACCTTCAGCCAGGACGCGCCGCGTCTGCCCGCGCTGTAGGGGGCGTCCAGGGCCTTGAGTACGACGCCTTCGTGGCCGCGCCTCAGGGTCTCGGCCAGGAACGCCTCCGCCTCGGGGAGGTCGGCGGGGCCCTCGACGACGGTGCGGCGGACCCGCATCGGCTCGGGGACCAGCCGGGCCAGCTCGGCGTGCCGCTCGGCGAACGGCAGGTCGAGGAGGTCACGGTCGTCGACGGACAGCACGTCGAAGAAGACGGGGGAGACGGGGACCTGCTCGGCGGCCGTGGTCACGTCCGCCCGTGAGCCGACGCGGCCGGCCGTTTCCTGGAAGGAGCGGGGCCGGCCGTCCGCGTCGAACGCGATGACCTCGCCGTCCAGGATGAAGCGCTCACCCGCCAACTCCAGGGCGGCAGAGGTGAGTTCGGGCAGGCGGTCGGTGATGTCGTCGAGAGTGCGGGTGTAGAGGCGTACCTCGTCGCCGTCGCGGTGGACCTGGACGCGGATGCCGTCCAGCTTCTCCTCGACCGCGCAGACGCCCAGCTTCTCGACCCCCTCGGCCACCGAGGACGCGGTGTGCGCCAGCATCGGCAGGACCGGGCGGCCGACCGTGAGCCGGAAGCGGTCCAGCGACTCCGGCCCGTCCGCCAGCAGCGCCCGCGCCACCGGCTGCAGGGAGCCCGCGAGCATCACGGCCCGCCGTACGTCCGCCCCGGGCGCCCCGGTCGCCGCCGCCAGGCCCTCCACCGCGACCGCGTCCAGAGCGCCCTGCCGCACCTCACCGGTGATCAGCCCGAACAGGAACCGCTGCTCGTCCTGCGTGGCCGCGCCCATCAACTCGCCCACCAGACGGGCGCGTTCGGCCTGGGAGCCGGCGCCGGACACCTTGCCGAGCTCGGTGAGGCGGGCGTCCACCTCGCGCACGGTCAGGGTCGGCTCGGCGGCCGGTTCGACCGGGCGGCTCAGCACCTTCCAGCCGATACCGAGCCGCCCCTGCGGGAGCCTGCCCGCCAGATAGGGGATGACGATCGGCACGTCGTCCGCCTCCGTCTCCCGGAACAGCTCCGCGAGCAGAGCCGTCTTCCGGGACCGCGCCGAGGTGGCGGCGACCTCCTGGGACACACGGGCGAGCCGGGTCAGCAGCATGCAGCCATGTTGCAACGGAGGTGGCCGCTTTACACCCGGGCGGCGGCATCCAGGTCGGTCATCAGCAGCTCCCCGTTGATCGTGGCGCCGGCCCGGTAACCGCCCGCCGCCGCGTTCACGACCTGCTCGGCGAAGCCCATCGCGTTGCCCGCCGCCCAGACGCCGGGCACGGTCGTCAGACCCGTCTCGTCGACGACCGGATACGCGCCGAACGGGGTCTCGCGCAGCTCGGCGCCCAGCTTTTCCAGGAGGCCGGTCTGCGGGACCGCGCGGGGTGCGACGAACAGTGCCTCACGGGGGTGCGCGGTGCCGTCAGCTAGGCGGACACCGGTGAGCCGGTCGTCCTCGATCGCCAGCTCCGCGACTTCGCCGGGCACCACGGCCACCCCGGCGGCGGCCAGCCTGCGCAGGTCGTCGTCCGTCAGCTCGGTCTCGGTGACTGTGTGCAGGAACAGGGTCACGTCCTTCGACCACTGGGACACGATCAGCGCCTGGTGGACGCTCATCGGCGTCGTGGCGAGCACGCCGAAGGCCTGGTCGCGGACCTCCCAGCCGTGGCAGTACGGGCAGTGCAGCACATCCCGGCCGAAGCGCTCGGCGACTCCGGGCACCGCCGGCAGCTCGTCCTTCAGACCGGTGGCGATCACGAGCCGCCGTGCGTGCACGGTCTCCCCGCCTGCCAGGGCCACGGCGAAGTCCTCGCCCCTGGTGACGTCCACCGCCCGGTCCCGGACCAGCTCGACGCCGTAGCGCGCGATCTCCTCGCGGCCGGCGGCGAGGAACTCGGCGGGCGGCATGCCGTCCCGCGTCAGATAGCCGTGCATGTGCGCGGCGGGCGCGTTGCGCGGCTCGCCCGCGTCGACGACCAGGGTGCGGCGCCGGGCCCGGCCCAGGACGAGGGCGGCGGACAGGCCCGCCGCGCCACCACCGATCACGATCACTTCGTATGTCTCGGGTGTCTCGGTCATGCCGCCACGGTCGCCGGAGGGCGCGGGATTGACAAACATCTTTGCCGAAACTGCAATACGGCCATGAGCACCGAAGACGTTCTCGCCGATGTGGGCCCCCGGCTGCGGAGAATCCGCAAGGAGCGGGAGGTGACCCTCTCCGCGCTGTCCGAGGCGACCGGCATCTCCGTCAGCACCTTGTCGCGGCTGGAGTCCGGCCTGCGCAAGCCCAGCCTCGAACTGCTGCTGCCGATCGCCCAGGCCCACCAGGTGCCACTGGACGAGCTGGTCGGGACGCCGCCGGTGGGGGACCCGCGGGTACGGGCCAAGCCCTTGGTCCGGCACGGGCGCACCTACTGGCCGCTCACCCGCCAGCCCGGCGGTCTCCAGGCCTTCAAGGTGCTGGTTCCGCAGCGCCAGGAGGAGCCCGAACTGCGCACCCATGAGGGCTACGAGTGGTTGTACGTGCTGGCGGGGCGGCTGAGGGTCGTGCTGGGCGAGCACGACGTGGTGATGGCGGCCGGGGAGGCGGCCGAGTTCGACACCCGGGTGCCGCACTGGTTCGGGTCGACGGGGGAGGGTCCGGCGGAGTTCCTGAGCCTGTTCGGGCCGCAGGGGGAGCGGATGCACGTACGGGCGCGGCCCCTGCGGTCGTGACGCACGCTACTGTTCCCTGACCGGCAAGCGACCGCTTAGTATGCGGATGACCCCGGTCGGACGACGAAGTCGCGTGGAGGCACCGCATGCAGGCATGGCAAGTGCACGAGAACGGCGAACCGGGCGAGGTGATGCGCCTGGCGGACGTGGCGCGGCCCACGCCCGGTGACGGCCAGGTCCTGCTGAAGGTGCGTGCCGCGAACATCAACTTCCCGGACGTGCTGATGTGCCGGGGCCACTACCAGGTCCGCCCGCCGCTGCCGTTCACCCCCGGTGTCGAGATCTGCGGCGAGACCGAGGACGGGCGGCGCGTGATCGCCAACCCCGCGCTGCCGTACGGCGGTTTCGCCGAGTACGCCGTCGCGGACGCCGCCGCTCTCCTGCCCGCGCCCGACTCGCTGGACGACGCCGAGACCGCCGCCCTGCACATCGGCTACCAGACCGGCTGGTTCGGCCTGCACCGGCGGGCCCGGCTCGAAGCCGGCGAGACGCTGCT
The DNA here is from genome assembly GCF_058544905.1 of Streptomyces sp. JLBG701. Classification (NCBI taxonomy): domain Bacteria; kingdom Bacillati; phylum Actinomycetota; class Actinomycetes; order Kitasatosporales; family Streptomycetaceae; genus Streptomyces; species Streptomyces sp. JLBG701. The sequence goes on along the minus strand of NZ_CM178588.1, from coordinate 1,682,171 downwards.
CGTGCACGCCGCCGCGGGAGGCGTCGGCAGTGCGGCCGTACAGCTCGGGAAGGCGGCCGGAGCCACCGTCATCGGTGTCGTCGGAGGCGCCGAAAAGGTCGCCGTCGCACGGGAGTTGGGCTGCGACGTGGTCATCGACCGGCGCGCCGAGGACGTCGTCGCCGCCGTGAAGGAGGCCACCGGCGGGCGAGGCGCCGACGTGATCTACGACCCGGTCGGCGGCGAGGCCTACACGCAGTCCACCAAGGTCGTCGCCTTCGAGGGCCGGATCGTGGTCGTCGGCTTCGCCAGCGGGGGCATCCCCAGCCCCGGGCTCAACCACGCCCTCGTGAAGAACTACGCGATCCTCGGCCTGCACTGGGGCCTGTACGCCACCAAGAACCCGAAGCTGATCCAGCACTGCCACGAGCAGCTCACCGAGATGGCCGCGCGCGGCGTCATCAAGCCGCTGGTGAGCGAGCGCGTTCCGCTGAGCGGCGCCGCGGCCGCCGTGCAGCGGGTCGCCGACGGTGTCACCACGGGCCGGGTCACCATCCTGCCCGCGCTGGAGAACGGAGCCGCCGCATGACCGACGCAGCCGAACTCACCCGCCTCACCCGGGAGTTGCTGGCCGTGCATCCGCCCGCCAGTACGGACCGCCTGGACTTCCTGAAGGCCCGCTTCGACGCCGGCCTCGCCTGGGTGCACTACCCCGAGGGTCTCGGCGGACTGGGCGCCCCGCGCTCCCTCCAGGCCGTCGTGGACGCCGAGTTGGCGGCCGCGGGTGCCCCCGACAACGACCCGCGGCGCATCGGCATCGGCCTCGGCATGGCCGCGCCGACGATCCTGAAGTACGGCACCGAGGAGCAGAAGCGGCGCTTCCTGCGGCCTCTGTGGGTGGGGGAGGAGGTCTGGTGCCAGCTCTTCAGCGAGCCGGGTGCCGGGTCCGACCTGGCCGCGCTCGGCACGCGCGCCGTCCGAGAAGGCGACGAGTGGGTCGTCAACGGGCAGAAGGTGTGGACGTCCAGCGCCCACCTCGCCCGCTGGGCCATCCTCATCGCCCGCACCGACCCGGACGTGCCCAAGCACGCGGGCATCACGTACTTCCTCTGCGACATGACCGACCCCGGCGTCGAGGTGCGGCCGCTGCGCCAGATCACCGGCGAGGCCGAGTTCAACGAGGTCTTCCTGACCGACGTCCGCATCCCCGACTCCCGCCGCCTGGGCGAGATCGGCGACGGCTGGCGGGTCGCGCAGACCACGCTGAACAACGAACGCGTCGCCATCGGCGGCATGCGACTGCCCCGCGAGGGCGGCATGATCGGACCGATCTCCAAGACCTGGCGCGAGCGCCCCGAACTGCGCACCCACGACCTGCACCAACGCCTGCTGAAGCTGTGGGTGGAGGCCGAGGTCGCCCGGCTCGCCGGCGAGCGTCTGCGCCAGCAGCTCGTCGCGGGCCAGCCCGGCCCCGAAGGCGCCGGCATGAAGCTCGCCTTCGCCCGCCTCAATCAGGAGATCAGCGGCCTGGAGGTCGAACTCCGCGGTGAGGAGGGCCTGTTGTACGACGACTGGACCGTGCGCCGGCCCGAACTGGTGGACTTCACCGGCCGGGACGCCGGCTACCGCTACCTCCGCTCCAAGGGCAACAGCATCGAGGGCGGGACCAGCGAGGTCCTGCTGAACATCGTCGCCGAACGCGTCCTGGGCCTCCCGTCCGAGCCGCGCACCGACAAGGACGTCGCATGGAAGGACCTCGCCCGATGAGCACTCAGCCCGATCTGCTGTACTCGGAGGAGGAAGAGGCCCTGCGGGCCGCCGTCCGCGACCTGCTCGCCGATCACTGCGACGCACCCGGTGTCATCGCGCGCACCGAGTCCGGCGCCCCGCACGACCTCGCGGCCTGGAAGGCCCTCACGGACGGCATGGGCCTCGCGGGCCTGCTGGTCCCCGAGGACCGGGGCGGCCAGGGCGCCACGCACCGCGAAGTCGCCGTCGTCCTGGAGGAGTTGGGGCGCGCGGTCGCCCCGGTGCCGTACCTCACCAGCGCCGTCGTCGCCACCGAGGCGCTGCTGGCCTGCGACACCGAGGACCTGCTCGCCGAGCTGGCGTCGGGGCGGAAGATCGGCGCCCTCGCCGTCGCGCTGAACGTCGCCGCGGGCGGCGCCTACAAGGTCGTACGCCATGAAGACGGTTCCCTGCACGGGGAGTTGACCGGCATCGCGGACGCGGCGGTCGCGGACGTGCTGCTGGTCCCCGTGGACGACGGCGGGCTGTACGCGGTGGACGCGGCTGCGGCGACCGTCACTCCGCAGGTTTCCCTGGACCTGACCCGGCCCCTGGCGACCGTGACCCTGAACGGCGCGCCCGGCCGTCTCCTGGGCGACGCCGAACCCGCCGTACGACGGGCCCTGCGGGCCGGCGCCGGGCTGCTCGCCTCCGAGCAACTCGGCGCCGCCGACTGGACGTTGACCGAGACGGTGCGCTACCTCAAGGAGCGCAAGCAGTTCAACCGGCCTGTCGGCGGGTTCCAGGCCCTCAAGCACCGGCTCGCGCAGTTGTGGCTGGAGGTCGTCAGCCTGCGGGCCGCGGCCCGTGCCGCGGCGGACGCGCTCGCCACCGGGAGCGACGACGCCGACGTGTCCGTCGCCGTGGCCCAGGCCTACGCGGGGCCCGTCGCCGTCCACGCCGCCGAGGAGGCGCTCCAACTGCACGCCGGTATCGGCATGACGTGGGAGCACCCGGTGCATCTGTATCTGAAGCGGGCCAAGGCCGACTCGATCGCGTACGGCACGGCGGGCGCGCACCGCACCCGGCTGGCCGAACTCGTCGACCTGCAAGCCCCCTGAGGTTCACCCGGTGAAGCCCGCCCCACCTGGGGCGGGCTTTTCGGTGCGCCCGCGCGGAAGGAGTGAACGGGCGGCGGCAGTCCAGCCAACTCCTGGCATGTACAGGTTCATTGGGGGTCGTACAGCCTCATACTCCCTGTGGTTCCAAACCGGTCCACAGGGAGGCAGAGCATGGCCCTCATCACTCGTCGCAGAGCCCTCACCACCGTCGGCGCCGCGGTCGCCGCGGTGCTCGCGCCGCCCGCCGGCAGCGCGTTCGCAGGCGGGGACAAGCATCGCCCCCGCCCGTTGTGGCGCGCCCACGCGCACAACGACTACGAGCACCCGCGCCCCCTCCTCGACGCCCTCGACCACCGTTTCGGCAGCGTCGAGGCCGACATCTACCTCGTCGGCGACCAACTCCTCGTCGCCCACGACGTGGTGGACCTCGACCCCACCCGCACCCTCGAATCCCTCTACCTCGACGCCCTCGCGGCCCGTGTGAAGGCCAACCACGGCTCCGTGTACCGGGGTTACCGCGGCTCCCTCCAGCTCCTGATCGACATCAAGACCGAGGGCTCCTCGACGTACCTCGAACTCGACCGCCATCTGCGGCGCTACAAGCACCTGTTCACGACGTACGCCCACGGCAAGGTCATCCCCGGCCCGGTCACCGCCGTGATCTCGGGCGACCGCGCGGCCCGCACGCCGATGGAGGCCCAGACCGTACGACGGGCCTTCTACGACGGTCGGCTCGCCGACCTCGGCACCTCGGCGCCCGCCTCCTTCGTCCCGCTGATCAGCGACAACTGGACGCTCAACTTCACCTGGCTGGGCGAGGGCGCCTTCCCGGACGCCGAACGGCAGAAGCTGCGCGGCATCATCCAGGAGGCGCACGCGCGCGGGCAGAAGGTGCGGTTCTGGGCCACCCCGGACCTGGCGGGCCCCGCCCGGGACGCGCTGTGGACCGAACTCCTCGCCGCCGACGTCGACTACTTCAACACCGACGACCTCGCCGGCCTGGAGTTGTTCCTGGACACGCACCAGTAGTCACAGGACAGACCTGACACCACTCGTTCGGAGGACAGGTCAGCCGCCCGGACGAACCCTCCGTTACGCCACACTTACGGCCGAACGCCGTGAACCAGACATGGCGGCGTGGCGGAGGAGGTTGACGATGGCCATTTCCATCTCAGTGGTGGTGCTGCTCCTGATCCTGGCGGTGATCTTCCTGCGCAACGGAGGCCTCAAGGTCTCCCACGCACTGGTCTGCGCGCTGCTCGGCTTCTACCTGGCGAGCACGAGCATCGCGCCGACCATTCACAGCGGTCTGACGGCGACGGCGGACATCGTCGGCAGTCTGCGGCCCTGACCGGCCTCATGCCGTCCAGAACACCCCGATGCCGTTCGGGACGGCACGCTCGGTGCCGCCGCTCGGGTGGTTGCGGACCGAGACGGTACTCGCGCCCGACGCCCGGGCGACCAGCGTCGTCGAACCGCCGCCGTCCAGGCTGAATGCGTCGACCGCGCCCAACGACCGCATGGTGTCGGCCAGTTCGGCGACGGTCATTCCGGTGTTGTACGCGGCGGCCCCGTCCAGGGCGAACAGCAGCAGGTTCCGTCCGCCGTTCGAGAGGCCCACGGCGGTGCGCACGGCCGACGCCGAGTCGTTGAGGCCCGCCAGCGGCACCCCGCCCTTGAGCACCGGGTAGCCGCCGAGGGCGAAGCGGTACGGGATCCAGGACTTGGACGCCACCAGCCGGTGCCGTACCGTCACCTGCTCGCCCGTGTAGAACTTCCGCAACTGCTGCGCACCGGCCTCCCGGCCGACCAGCACCGTGGTCCCCGCGGCGATGGCACCGCTGCCGGGGGTGTCGGACGCGGACACGACCTGACCGTTCTTGATGGTCACCTCATAGGTGTCCGCGCTACAGGCAGCGCCCCGGTTGGTGTCCGTCCCACATGTGGCCCGCACCCGGGAGACGCTGCCCCACTGTGTGGTGAACGCACCGATGGAGCCCACCGGCAGCGCGTACTGGTTGAGCCCGCCGAGCGCCAGCTGCCCTTCGGGCGTGGTGATCGACCCGTCGAGGGCAAGGCTGTCCAGCCGGGCCCGCCGGTCGACGCCCACGCCGATGACGTCCTTGGTGCTGGTGCCGGGCGGCAGCGAGGGGCCGAAGCGCTGGCCGTTCGGCACCGCCGCCTTGAGTGTCCGGCCGCTCGCGATCGCCGGTCCCACGCTCGCGCCAGTCGCGGTGACGCCCGGGTGCTGGGTCTCGGTGATGTTGAAGAAGTCCCCGTTGACGCCGGCGATGGCGCCCTGGGAGTTGGCCAGCTTGGACACGGTGGCACGGGCGGCCACCGACCCCGGATACAGCAGATCCAGACGTACGTGCGGATTGCGCAGGTTCACGCTCAGCACATGTGCGTGGGTCACACCGGCGGCCGCCTGGATGTCGAACTGTTTGTAGGTGACACCCGAGGCTATGGCGGTGACTCTCGCAGCGGCGCCGGCCGGTGCCGCCCCCGTCAGGGCTGCACCGGCCAGCGCACTGAGTGCCGTAAGAACCGTCAGTGCCGTTCTGCCCGTCCCGAACCGCTTTTGACGCAGTGTCACATTCTCCCCTGAGGTCTCGTCAACTGTCCCAGTTCTCAGAGGGATTGCACCAGACGGCGGTGATCCGCAGGACGGCTAGCCGTCGACCAGGCGGGAACGGATGAGGAAACGCACTCCTTCGGGTGCTTCGAGTGAGAAGCCGCTGCCCCGGCCCGCCACCACGTCCACGATCAGCCGGGTGTGGCTCCATGCCTCGTACTGGCTCCGCGACATCCAGAACGAAACCGGCTCGTCCACCCCCTCGACGTGCAGCTCCGCAAGGAGCACATCCGAGCCGCCGGTCCGGAACTCGCCGTCCGGATAACACATGGGCGCACTGCCGTCACAGCAGCCACCCGACTGATGGAACATCAGCGGACCGTGCGCGGCGCGCAGTTGGCGCAACAGATCGGCGGCCGCCGGGGTGAGCTCGACGCGCGGGGTCTCCTCATACATGCCGGGCAGCACAGCACACGCGAGGTTGCGAGAGGGTTGCAGCGGCTGTCGGTTAGCGTTGCCGTGAAGATCCGAAGGGTTCGCGGCGGGGAGGCGGCTGGTGGGTACGACGGTTGACAGTGGAGCGTGGATACGGTGCTACCACCCGGCCTCGCCCGGTGCGCCCCGTCTGGTGTGCTTCCCGCATGCCGGAGGCTCGGCCACTTTCTACTTCCCGCTGGCCAAGGGACTGAGCCCCGACGTCGAGGTGCTGGCCGTGCAGTACCCGGGCCGGCAGGAACGTCTGCACGAACCGGCGATCCCCGACATCGGGGAGCTCGCCGACCGCGTGGTGGAAGCCCTGGCGCCCTGGCGCGACGAGCCCCTTCATCTGTTCGGGCACAGCATGGGCGCGACTGTCGCCCATGAGGTGGCCCTCCGCCTCAAGGAATCGGCCGGCCCTCCTCCCGCGGCGCTGTTCGTGTCCGGCCGCAGGGCCCCGTCGACCCACCGCATCGAGTCGGCGCACCTGCTGGACGACGAGGACCTCGTCAGGGAGCTCAGGACGCTGAACGGAACGGACGCGTCCCTGCTCGCGCAGGAGGAGTTCCTCAGCCTGATCCTTCCGGCCCTGCGCGCCGACTACCGGGCGATCGGAACCTACGCACCCGGCGACCTCCCCGCACTCTCCTGCCCCGTGACCGTCCTGGTCGGCGACACCGACCCGAGGGTGACCCTCGCCGAAGCCGAGGCCTGGGAGCCGTACACCACCGGAGACTTCGACCTGCGGACGTATCAGGGCGGCCACTTCTACCTGACCGCCCACCAGGCCGAGATCCTGGCCCTGTTGCGCGAACGGCTCCGGGGCTGAAGCCACGTCACCGGGCGGTCCAGCCCCCGTCCACGGTGAGGGTGGTGCCGGTGACGAAGCGGGAGGCGTCCGAGGCGAGGAACACCGCGGCGCCGCCGAGCTCCTCGACGCTGCCCACCCGGCCCAGGGGGGTGCCCTGTACGATCCGCTCACCCCAGCGGCTGGCCAGCAGGCCCGAGCTGAGGTCCGTATGGAAGTAGCCGGGCGCGAGGGCGTTGACGCGCACCCCGCGGTCGGCCCATTCGACGGCGAGGGACTTGGTGAGGGCTTCGACGCCGCCCTTGCTGGCGGCGTACGCGGCGATCCGTTCGAAGCCGGTGCGGGCGTGCACCGACGAGACGTTGACGATCGAGCCGGTGCGCTGCTCCAGCATGACCTTGCCGGCCTCACGGCAGCAGTAGAAGGTGCCTTGGAGGTTGACGTCGAGGACCTGCTGCCAGTCGGCGTCGGTGACCTTCTCGCTGCGGGTGAAGTGGGGGCTCGTACCGGCGCAGTTGACCGCCACGTCCAGCCGGCCCGTCCACCGGGTGATCCGCTCGACCATGGTGCCCACGGCGTCCGAGTCGGCCACGGACCCGGGCAGCACCAGCACCTTGCCGCCGTGCCCGGCGAGTTCGGCTTCGAGGCTCTCCAGGTCCGAGTCCGTGCGCGCCGTCACCGCCACACTCGCACCGGCCTGCGAGAGGGCCACCGCGATCGCACGGCCGAGGCCCTTGCCGGCCCCCGTCACCCACGCGGTCTTCTCGTCCAGGCGCAGGTCGCTGTTCACGTCGGTCATGACCGGCTCTCCGTGGGGACGTCGCGCAGGGTCCGCTTGAGGACCTTTCCCGAAGGCGTACGGGGCAGCTCGTCGACGATGTCGAAGCGGGCCGGCACCTTGAACTTGGCCAGGCGTGCCTGGCAGAACTCCCGCAGCTCGTCCGCCCCGGCGCTGATGCCCGGCCTGAACACCACGAAGGCGCGCGGGACTTCGCCCCAGCGCGGATGCGTCAGGCCGACCACGGCGGCCTCCAGCACGGCGGGGTGCTCGTACAGAACCCGTTCGACCTCGGGGGTGGCGATGTTCTCGCCGCCGGAGACGATCATGTCCTTCTTGCGGTCGTCGATGTACAGGAAGCCGTCCTCGTCGACGTGCCCGATGTCGCCGGTGTGGAACCAGCCGTCCCTGAGGGCCGCGGCCGTGGCCTTCTCGTCGCGCCAGTAGCCGGCGAACACCTTCGGGCCGCGCAGCGTGATCTCGCCGAGCTCGCCGGCCGGCACCTCCTTGCCCGTGTCGTCGACGATCCTGACCCGGGTGTGCGGCACGGGGCGGCCGACCGAGCCCAGTTTGGACAGCGCGTGCTCGCGGTCGAGGAACGTGTCGCCCGAGACCGTCTCGGTGAGTCCGTAGGCGTCGGCGAACCAGGCGTTCGGGAACGCGGCCATGATGCGCCGCAGCACCGGCTCGGGAGTCTTCTCGCCGCCGCCGAGGATGAAACGCACCGAACTGGTGTCGTACTCCTCGCGGTCGGGCACCTCCAGGACCGCGTTGACCATGGCGGGCGCCAGCCACACGTTGGTGACGCGCTGCTTCTCGATCGCCCGCAGCACGCCGGGCGCGTCGAACTTGCGCTGGAGGACCACGCCGCCGCCCGCGTACAGGGTCGCCAGCGCCGGCATGTCCAGGCCGCCCACGTGGTAGAGGGGGCCGCAGACCAGCGTGGTGTCCGCCGAGGTCAGGCCGAAGTGGACGATGTGGGCCGTGTTCTTGGCCTGCAGGTTTCCATAGGTGATGCGCACGCCCTTGGGGCGTGAGGTAGTGCCGGAGGTGTACATCAGCCGCTGGAGGTCGTCGAGGGCGACCTCCACGGGCTCGATGCGGGCTCCCTCGTGGCGGGCCAGCAGCTCCTCATAGCCGGTCCACGGGTCCGAGGGGGTGTCGTCGCCGACGAGGATCCGGTGCTCCAGGTCGGGCAGCCCCTTGGCCAGCCGGTCCACCGCCGGCTCGAACTCCGATTCGGTGACGACTGCCTTGGCCCGGGCGTGGCCCAGGATGTACTGCCATTCCTCCTCGGACAGGCGGTAGTTCAGCGGCAGGAAGACCGCGCCCAGCCGGTTCGCCGCGTAGACCAGCTCCAGGAATTCGGGCTGGTTGTAGAGCAGCAGACCGACCACGTCGCCGCGCCCGATGCCCAGTTCGGACAGGCCGGCGGCCAGCTTGTTCACCCGGTCGTGCAGTTCACGCACCGTCAGGTGCCGCCCCTCCTGAGTGACGGCCACCGCGTCGGGCCGCTGGGTCAGGTGGTAATCGAGGATGCTCGCGAAATTGTGCAAGGCGACTCTTCCGGCTCGGCGGTCGGGAATGTCCCGACCGGTCGGTTGCCCACTCACAAGATTTAGTGTACCCATTGGTCTATAAAACCTAGCGGCACTTTACGACGGAGCGAGGTCATCGACAATCCTTCGCGCACCACGATGTCGCTTTTCCCGACGAGGAGGGCCCCTGTGCCACGCATCCGTGTCGACACCGACGGACCCGTCGTCACGATCCGCCTCGACCACCCGCCGATGAACGCCTTCGACACCGAGCTGCGCAGAGACCTCAGCACGTGCGCGCGCGAGCTGGCCGACGCCCGCGACATACGTGCCGTGGTGCTCTACGGCGGCGAGCGGCTCTTCGCCGCCGGAGCCGACATCGAGGCCCTCTCCGTGATGGGCCCCGAGGAGGTACGGGCCTGGAACCGCGCTCTGCAGCGGACCTTCGACGAGGTGGCCCGGCTGCCCATGCCGGTCGTCGCGGCGGTCACGGGATACGCGCTGGGCGGGGGACTGGAGCTAGCTCTGTGCGCCGACTACCGGGTGGCGGCCTCCGACGCGCTCCTGGGCCAGCCGGAGGTGCAGCTGGGCATCATGCCGGGCTCCGGCGGCACCCAGCGACTCACCCGCCTGATCGGCCCGTCACGGGCGAAGAACCTGCTGATGACGGGTCGACGGGTGGGCGCCGAGGAAGCGCTGCGACTAGGGCTTGTGGACGAGGTGGCCTCCCCGGACGAGACCTACAAGGCCGCCCTGCGCTACGCCCGTCTCCTCGCCGAGGGCCCGCCGGCGGCCTTGGAGGCGATCAAGGAAGCCGTGGACCACGGAGCCGACATCGGCTTGCCCGCCGGCCTGGCCCTGGAGCGGTCCCTGTTCACGGGCGTGTTCGGCACGACGGACGCGGAGAAGGGCATCACCTCTTTCTTGGAGAAGGGCCCGGGCAAAGCAAGGTTCAGCGACCCCACCTAAGGGGCGCGGGGCTGTATCGATTTGCGGCTCCGCCGCGTGGGCGCGACCAGCCCCCACGAACCCGCGGACGAAACACGACATGAAAGGGGCGGAAGAGCATGGAGGCACTCGTCTGGCACGGTGCACAGGATCTGCGTTTCGAAGAGGTGGCCGAGCCCCCTGACCCGAGCCCGCACGAGGCAGTCGTAGAAGTGGCGTGGTGCGGAGTCTGCGGAACGGACCTGCACGAGTTCCTGGAAGGCCCCCACATGATCCGCGAGGGCCCGCACCCACTCACCGGCACCAAGCCCCCACTCGCCCTCGGCCACGAACTAAGCGGCACAGTCGTGGCGTTGGGTGCGGACGCGCCCGGCATCACCGTCGGCGACCGCGTCACCGCGGACCCCGTCTGGCGCTGCGGCGTCTGCTTCTGGTGCACGCGAGGCGAGTACCACATCTGCCCCAAGAGCGGTTCCGTAGGCCTCGCTTCACCCGGCGGCTTCGCGGAACGCGTCACCGTACCGCTGGCCGGCCTGACCCGCCTCCCGGACAACGTCAGCGATGAAATGGCCGCCGTGGCCGAGCCGTTGGCGGTCGGGCTGCACGCCGTGACCCGGGCCGGAGTGAAACCGGGCGACAACGTCCTCGTCGTCGGCGGCGGCCCGATCGGCGTCGCCGTGGTCCTCGCAGCGCGAATCGCGGGCGCCGCAGGCCTGTTCGTGAGCGAACCCCTCGCCGGACGCCGCGAGATGCTGCTCGGCATCGGCGTCACAGAGGCCTTCGACCCGCGCGAAACAGACGTACGGCGAGAGGTGTTCATTCGAACCGGCCGCATCGGCCCGGACGTCGTCATCGACGCGACCGGCGTGCCGGCCCTCGCCGGGCAGGCCGTCTCGACCGTCCGGCGCGGCGGACGCGTCGTGCTCGCCGGCGTCGGGCACGGCAGCGTCGAGTTCGACATGGGCCAACTCGTCTTCTACGAGCGGTCGGTGGTCGGCACGCTCGGCTACAACTTCGACATCCCGCGCGTGATCGATCTGATGAGCACCGGACGCCTGGACGCCTCCGCCCTGATAACCGGCCGTTTTCCGCTCTCGGGAGGAGCCGGTGTCTTCGAGGACCTGGCCGCCGACCGGGCCCGGCACCTCAAGGTGCTGTTGACCCCGAAGGGACTGTGACATGGACTTCGACCTGCCCGAGGAGACCCTCGCGCTCCAGGACATGGTCCGCGAGTTCGCGGCCAACGAGATCACGCCCCACGCGGCCCAGTGGTCCGAGAACGAGATCTTCCCCACCAAGATCTTCACCAAGCTGGGCGAACTCGGCCTGATGGGCATGCTCGTGCCGGAGGAGTACGGCGGCGCCGGCTCCGACACCGTCACCTATGTCGCGGTCATGGAAGAACTCGGCGCCGCCGACCAGTCGGTGGCCTCCTCCTGGAACGCCCACTCGACCATCGCCACGCTGCCGCTGCTCGCCTACGGCACCGAGGAGCAGAAGCACCGCTGGCTGACCCCGCTGGCCAAGGGCGAGGCGATCGGCGCGTTCGGGCTGACCGAGCCGGACGCCGGCTCCGACGCGGCCGGCATCGCCACCACCGCACGCCGGGCGGACGGCGGCTGGGTGATCAACGGCACGAAGATGTTCATCACCAACGCCGGCACCGACATCAGCCAGGGCGTCACCCTGCTGGCCACGACCGGCAAGAGCGACAACGGACGCAAGCGGTACGCCACCTTCTACGTCCCGACGGGCACCCCCGGCTACACCGTCGGCGCCAAGCTGAAGAAGCTCGGCTGGCACGCCATGGACACCCGGGAACTGGTCTTCACCGACTGCTGGATCCCCGACGACCATTTGATCGGCGAGGAGGGCAACGGTCTGCGGCAGTTCCTGTCCGTTCTCGACGGAGGCCGGATCAGCGTGGCGGCCCTGGGCCTTTCGCTGGCCAAGGCGGCATTGACGCTCGCCGTCAAACACGCCAAGGAGCGGCACCAGTTCGGGCGTCCGCTGTCGGACTTCCAGGCGATCGCCCACAAGATCGCCGACATGGGCACGGAGTATCAGGCCGCCCGCTGGATGGTCTACCGCGCCGCGTGGCTCGCCGACCAGGGCCGCCCGCACAGCACGGAGGCCGCCATGGCCAAGCTCTACGCCTCCGAGGTCGCCAACCGCGCGGCCTCCCAGGCGGTGCAGATCCACGGCGGCTACGGCTATGTACGGGAGTCGGAGATCTCCCGTTTCTACGCCGACGCCAAGATCCTCGAAATCGGCGAGGGCACGAACGAGATCCAGCGCAATGTCATCGCCAGGGCGCTGGTCCAGCAGGCCTGAGCCGGATTCCGCGGTGCGCCCTGGGCCGACAGGGCCTGGCGCACCGCGGAACCGATCAGTCCGATCAGCCGGCCACGGTGACCGGCTGCCACTCGGCCTCGGGGTCGAGCGGCAGCTCGGGCCGGTCGCGTTTGAACGCCGCGGCCTGTTCCTCGACCTCCGGCAGGGCGCTCTCGGCCGCACCGAAGCCGCGGAAGAGGGTCGCGCAGTACTCGCGGGACAGGAACGCCGCGTCCCACTGCCCCTCCGGGCGCACCCATTGATAGGTGTGGTTGTGCAGGTTGAGGAACTGCAGGGTCGCCAGGCGCGGTTGGAACGCGCGGAAGACGCCCTGGTCGACGGCCTCGGTGAGCAGGCCGGTGACCAGGTGCTCGAAGTCCGCGCGCTGCCGCAGCAGGGTCTGGAGCTCGTCGCCGCTGAGGCTGCGGTAGTCGTGCTCGTAGACCCAGATGTGGTCGAGCCTGCGGAAGATGATCGTCAGCAGCGACTCCGACAGCAGCCGGAGCCGCAGCAGCGGATCGAGGTCGAGCTCCGCGATCTGCCGGGCGCGCGACAGCAGCGGGCGCATCACCCGGCCCTGGATCTCGATGAGCAGGTTCTCCTTGGAGCCGATGTAGTAGTACAGCGCTCCCTTGGCGAGCCCGACCGCGCGGCCCAAGTCGTTGACGGAGGTGGCCGCGTAGCCCTGGCGGGCGAACAACTCGGCGGCCGTGTCGATGATCTTCTGGCGTCTGACCTCGAAATCCGGTCCATGGCCCGGTGGTCGTGGCATCCGTTTCTCTCCCCTGGTGCGACGACGGGGTCGTGTGGACCCGGTCCCGGCTCTGCTCAAGGCCGCCGTTTCGGTGCGCCTGGGGGAAAAGCGGACTCCGGGACATCGTCGCGTTGTTGTCTCTCCAGTTTGCTAGACCAAACGGTACATTAAAAGATGGCCGCAGGTGGCGCGCGGGTGCGCCGCCCGCGCGAGCATAGCGAGGACGCGCATGACTCAGGCATCGCAGCACATCGGCACCGGCTCCGCGCACGCGGACCAGCTCCTGGAGATGTACCGCAGGATGCGCCGCATCCGGCGGTTCGAGGAGCGGGCGTCCGAGCTGTACAAGGCGACCGAGATACCCGGATTCCTCCATCTGTCGATCGGCCAGGAGGCGAGCGCCGTCGGCGCCTGCTGGCCCCTCGCCGAACGGGACGGCATCACCTCCACCCACCGCGGCCACGGCCATGTCCTGGCCAAGGGCCTCGACTCCGCGTCGATGATGGCCGAGCTGATGGGCAAGGAGGCCGGGACCTGCCACGGCCGCGGCGGCTCCATGCACATCGCCGACCCGGGCCTGGGCATCTACGGCGCCAACGGCATCGTCGGCGCCGGACTGCCCATCGCCGCCGGGGTCGCGACCGCGGCCAAGCTGCGCGACGCGGGCGACGTGGTGGTGGCGTTCTTCGGTGACGGCGCGGTCGCGCAGGGCATGTTCCACGAGGCCGTCAACCTGGCCGCCGTATGGGATCTGCCCGTCGTCTTCCTCTGCGAGAACAACCACTACTCCGAGTTCTCGCCCGAGGCCGACCAGCACCGCGCCCCGCTCTCCGCCCGCGCCGCCGGATACGGCATCGACTACGCGCACGTCGACGGCAACGACGTCCTCGCGGTGGCCGGGATCATGTCGGACGTGGTGGAGCGGCTGCGCGCGGGCGGCGGGCCGGTCCTGCTGGAGGCCGAGACCTACCGCTGGCACGGCCACTACGAGGGCGACCCCGAGCGCTACCGGGCCCCCGAGGAGGTCGCCGCCGCCAAGGAGCGCGACCCGCTGCTCGTGGCCCGCCGGCATCTGGCCGCGGCCGGGGTGCCCGACGCGCTGCCCGACGCCGTCGACGAGGAGATCGACAAGGAGATCGAGGCGGCTGTCGAGTGGGCCAGAAGCCTGCCCGAGCCCGCCCCCGAGACCCTGTACGACTACGTCTCGGCGCCGCGTCCCGTCATCCCCGAGCCCGCCCCGCTCCCGGCCGACGCCGAGATCTTCCGCTCCATGGACGCCGTACGCCTCGCCCTGGAGCATGAACTCACCGCCGATCCCGCCGTGTTCGTCGCCGGCATCGACGTCGGCGCGGGCGGGAACGTCTTCGGTCTCACCCGGGGCCTGGCGCAGGCATTTCCGGGGCGGGTCCGGGACACCCCGATCAGCGAGAGCGCGATCATCGGCAGTGCGGTCGGTGCGGCCATGGCCGGGATGAAGCCCGTCGTGGAGATCATGTACATGGACTTCATCGGCGTCTGCCTCGACATGCTGCTCAATCAGGCCGCCAAGCTGCGCTTCATGACCGGCGGCCGGGCCTCGATGCCGCTCGTGGTGCGCACCCAGTTCGGCGCCGGACGGTCCTCGGGCAGCCAGCACTCGCAGAGCCTGGAGGCGCTGCTGGCCCACATCCCCGGGCTGACGGTGGTGATGCCGTCCAACCCGGCCGACACCTACGGCCTGCTGCGCGCCGCCATCCAGGACCCCAACCCGGTGGTCTTCGTGGAGAACCGGCTCCAGTACGGCCTCAAGGGCCCCCGCCCGCCGGCCGATCACCTGATCCCGCTGGGCAAGGCGAAGGTGATCCGCGAGGGCACCGACATCACCCTCGTCTCCTGGTCGCGGATGGTCCAGGACGGCCTGGCCGCCGCCGAGTTGCTCGCCGCGGAGGGAATCAGCGTCGAGGTGATCGACCTGCGGACCATCGCCCCGCTGGACCGCGAGACGGTCCTCGCCTCCCTCGCGAAGACCAACCGTCTGGTCATCGCCCACGAGGCGGTACGGGACTTCGGCGTCGGTGCCGAACTGGCGGCCCTCGCCGTCGACGAGGGGTTCTGGCACCTGGACGCCCCCGTCACCCGGGTCGCGCCGCCGCCGGTGCCGGCCCCGTACGCCCCTTCCCTGGAACGGACTTGGCTGCCCTCGCGCGACACCATCGCCGACACCCTGCGCCGGATCGCGGCGGTCTGAGCAGGCGCACGAGAAGGCCCCCGGGTCAGATCCCGGGGGCCTTCTCGCGGATCGCGAGCCGTCAGACGGTCGCGACCGGTGTCAGCGGACTGCCCTGGGTGCCGGGCAGGTTGAGCGGGGGAGCCGTCAGCAGGAAGCGGCTGCGGTCGTGCTCGCGCAGCCAGGCCGCCAGCTTCTCCAGGTACCACAGCTCGCCGAGCGGGACACCGAGCTTGAAGAGGCAGAGGTTGTGGATCGGGAGCAGCGAGTGCGGGGTGTTGTCCTCGGGCCCGACCCCGACGCCCTCGACCGCGTAGTTGTCCGCCACCAGCGCCGAGATCTGCGAGTCGGCGATCCACTCCAGAAGCGCCGGGTCGTGCGCGTCGAGGTAGGAGGCCGTGGTGTGGATCCCCACGGGGTCAGGGTTCTTGCCCCAGGCCATCACCGCGGTGTCGAAACCGGTGTGCAGGAGGAGCATGTCACCGGGTTCGACGACGATGTTGTCCGCCGCCATGATCTCCTGGAGGGTCTTCAGGTTGACCGCCTGCCAGGTGTTGCCCAGGTGATGGGCCAGGTCGATCAGGACGCCGCGGCCCTGGACCCCGTGCTCCGCCATGTGCTCCAGGCCGAGGTGGCGCGCGAAGCCGAGGCTGCCGCTGCCGTCCCCCTTGGCGTCCTCCTGGGGTCCGACGATGTCGGTGTCGGCCCGGTACCCGTTGTAGTAGACCGCCTCGGCGACCCCGTCACCGTCGGCGTCGAACTCCTGGCCCTGGTGGGCGAGTGCGTCCCACTGCGTCGAGTACTGCAGCCAGAGGGTCACCACGTCGTCGGACCACACATCCGTGAGGTACGGCGAGAAGTGCTCCCGCGCCTTGATGTTGTAGAAGACGTCCTGCTTGTGCTCCAGGTCCTCCGTGGGCCGCAGGATCGGGGGGTACCGCCGCTGGTTCAACGAGCTCCCGCCGGGATAGTCGAGTGGCAGGCTCAGACTGAAGCTGACCCCGGCCTCGACCTCGCGGACCCCCTGGAGGACCTTCTCCGAGGTGAGCAGATTGATCCGGCCCAGCTCGTCGTCGTCGCCCCAGTCACCCCACGTGGAACCCGGTGGACGCTGCTTCCAACGCTTCGTCACGATCACGCCTCCTTGAGCGACAGTCCCCGTTGACGGCCGTTCGCATGTTATTGGCATTGTACCAATCGGTCAACTAAGAATAGACTGACTGGTCGAAACTGGCGTAGGGAGAGGTAAATGAGCGAATCCACACTGGCGTGGGTGGCGGCGGGCGTGCGTGCGGTGATCGGCGCCCACACTCAGGCGCAGGATGCCGGCCGCACCGACGACGTCGTCGCGCTCTACACGTCCGACGGCGTGCTGGAGCTGCCCGGCATGGCAGCCATCGAAGGACACGACGCGCTCCGCGAGACCTTCAAGGGCTGGGCGCCCACACAGCCCCAGCTGCACATGGTGACCAACACCGTCGTCACACCGACCGCCGAGGACGAGGCGACGGCCGTGAGCGACGTGGCCTTTCTCCAGCGGGGCGAGGCCGGTTGGGCCGTCCAGGTCGTCGGGCGCTACGACGACACGCTGCGCCGGGAGGACGGCACATGGCGCCTGAAGCGCAGGAGCACGACCTACCAGGCGTAGGAGATCCAGCAGAGCCGAGCCCGATGCACCCCAACCCGCAGACACTTGGAGAGAGATGAGCACTTCCACCGAGGAATCGGTCCTGGCCGGCGTACAGGCCGCCATCGCCGCCTACGCGCACGCCCTGGACGCCGGACGCACCGACGAGATCGCGGAGCTGTTCACGCCGGAGGGCGTCGCCGAGATAGCCGGCATCGCCACCTTCGAAGGCCGTGACGCGATCCGGGAGGGCTACAAGGGCTTCGCGCCCAAGGAGCCGCAGCTGCACATGGTCGCCAACACCGTCGTCACGTCATGGACCGACGACGAGGCGACAGCCGTCAGCAACCTGGCCTTCTTCCAGCGGGGCGAGGCGGGTTGGGCGGTGCAGATCGTCGGACGCTACGACGACACACTGCGCCGGCACGACGGGGCGTGGCTGTTCCAGCGCCGGGTGACGACCTTCCTGGCCTAGCCACGCAGGAACACGAAGGCCCGTGCCGTCCCCCAGGAGCGGCACGGGCCTCCGTGTGTCAGTGGGCCGCCTTCTCCGCCTTGGAGAAGGCGAACGGCGCGTACTCGGCCTGCTTGACGGCGTTGATCGCCTCCTGGAGCGCCCATCGGCCCGTCGGGTTGAGCAGCTGCTTGACCGGCTTGCCGGGGATGTTGCCCCCGTAGAAGTAGCTGCTCTCCAGGAAGGAGGACATCTTGCTGTTGTTCATGCTGTCCGTCCACTCCTGCTCGGCGGCCTCGGTCACCTCGATGACGTCGTAGCCGTTGTCCCGCGCGTGGACGATGGCGTCGGTGATGATCTCCACCTGGTCGCCGGCGTACCGCGGGTTGTTGCCCGTCGCACCGTGCGGGCCGCCGGGGAAGAAGAAGTTGGGGAAGCCGGCCGTCGCGACCCCGAGGTAGGTGCGCGGGCCGTCCGCCCAGTACTCCTTCAGCGGGAGGCCCGAACGACCCTGTACGCCAAGCCTGTTGAGGGCGCCGGTGCCGAAGTCGTAGCCGGTCGCCCAGATGATGATGTCGAACTCCTCGACGCCTGCGGCGGTTTCGATTCCGTCCTCGGTGATGCGGGTGATCGGCGTCTCGTTGATGTCGACGAGCGAGACGTTCGGCTTGTTGTACGTCTCGTAGTAGCCGGTCCCGAAGGGGGGCCGCCGTCCGCCGTAGCCGTGACCCTTGGGGATCAGTTTGTCCGCCGTCGCCGGGTCCTTGACGATGGCGCGGATCTTGTCGGCCATGAACGCGCACCACTCCGCGTTCACGGTCTCGTTCGACAGCATGTCCATGTAGTGCTCGGTCAGCTTGGTGAACCCCGGGCCGTTCCACCGCTCCTCGTAGAACGCCTGGCGGTCCTCCGGGCTGTCGTCGAGGCCCGAACGCATGACGATCTGGTGGAGGAACCCGCTCGGCGAGGTGTTCAGCGTGTCGCGGATGGACTCGAAGTTCGCCTTGAGTTCCGCCTGCTCCTCGGGCGTGATCGGCCCGTTGTTGAGCGGCGTGAGCCAGTCGGCGTCCTTCTGGAAGACCGTCAGCTGGGCCACGTCGTCCGCGATCGCGGAGATGATTTGCACGCCGCTGGATCCGGTGCCGATCTGGGCCACCCGCTTGCCGGTGAAGTCGACGGGGACCTTCGGCCAGCGGGCGGTGTGGTGCTGCTCGCCGCGGAAGTCCTCGCGTCCCGGGATGCCCGGGATGAACGGCACCGAGAGGTTGCCGGTCGCCGCGACGACGTAGCGCGCCCGGACCTCGGTGCCGTCACTGCCCCGCACGGTCCAGGTGCCGGACGGTTCGTCCCAGACCGCCGAGGTCACCTTGACGCCGGTCCGGATGTCCCGCCGCAGGTCGAAGCGGTCGACGACGTGGTTGAAGTAGCGCTCGATCTCGGGCTGGCCCGCGAACCGCTCCGACCACTCCCACTCCTCCCACAGCTCCTTCGAGAAGAGGTAGCCGTAGGTGTAGCTCTCGGAGTCGAAGCGCGCCTCGGGATAGCGGTTCCAGTACCAGGTGCCGCCGACGCCGTTGCCCGCCTCGATCAGCCTGGCCGAGAAGCCCGCCTCGCGGGCCTGGTGCAGCTGGTAAATGCCGGTGACGCCGGCCCCGATGACCAGCACGTCGACCTTCGTGGCTTCGCTCATGTGCCCTCCAGCTTGTCGGGGACGCTGCTCCAGAGCTCCCGAGTGAGCTTGAATCATAGTTCGACCGCTCGGTCGAATAATCAGACCGAGCGTAGATGAGGGGGTGGATCCGATCAATGGCGATGACGCGAAGAACGGTTTATCGGCCCTCGGGGATTGATTGTACCGACCGTTTGATCTAACTTTCGAGGAGCCAGCAACGCAATGACGCGCGACGGGAGACCGCCATGACGGCCAAAGACGTCAATGGATCCACTACCGATCTTCGGGAAGCGGGTCTCAAGGCCATGCGCGACGCGCTCCCGGGCGTGTTCCCCGAGGGTGACCTCGACCTGCGCGACGGTCAGCTCGGTGAGGATCTCGTCGAGATCGGCCTGACCAGCGTGTGGGGCGCCCTGTGGGCCCGCCCTGGACTCGCCCCCCGGGACCGCAGCCTGGTCACGCTCGGCATCCTGATCGCCCTCGGCGCCGAGACCGAGCTCAAGACCCACGTCCGGATCGCCCTGACCAACGGGCTGACCAAGGATGAGATCGCCGAGGTCATCTACCACGCCACCGGCTACACCGGCTTCCCCCGGGCCGTGGCCGCCCGCACGGCTGCCCGTGAGGCCCTGGCCGGTTAGGCGACCGGCTTCGCTGCCCGACTTCACCAGGCCCGCCCGGCACATCGATGCCGGTGTCGAGGGCGCATGAGCAAGGAGTGAACATGTCACTTGAAGGAAAGGTGGCCGTCGTCACCGGCGGCGGTCGGGGGATCGGGCAGGCGATCGCCACCGTGCTCGCGGCGCGGGGCGCCTCGGTCGCGGTCTGGGACCTCAACGCCGAGGGCGCCGAGGAGACCGCGGCCACGATCCAGAAGGCGGGCGGCACGGCGATCGCGGTCGCCGGCGACGCGGCGGAGGCCGGCGCCGTGGCCGCGGCGGCCGCCCGCACCCGGGAGGAACTCGGCCCGGTGACGATCCTCGTCAACAACGCCGGCATCACCGCCTACGAGCCGTTCACCAGCATCTCCGAGGCGTCCTGGGACCGCATGGTCGGGATCAACCTCAAGGGACCCTTCCTGGTCACCAAGGAACTGGTGCCCGACATGGTCGAGGCGGGGTGGGGCCGGATCGTCAACATCTCCTCGTCCTCCGCGCAGACCGGGGCCCCCGCCATGGCCCACTACGCGGCCTCCAAGGGCGGCGTCATCGGCCTCACCCGGGCGCTCGCGATCGAGTACATCGAGCAGGGCATCACCGTGAACCACGTCCCGCCCGGCTTCATCGACACCCCTCTGGTCCGCCAGGGCCCCGTCGACGTGGACGCGGTCGCCGCCATGATGCCGATGAAGCGGGCCGGCCAGCCGGAGGACGTCGCCTACGCCGTGGCGTATCTCGTCTCCGAGGAGGCGTCCTATGTCACCGGTCAGACCCTCAGTGCCAACGGTGGGCGCTATCTGGTGTGAGCCGCCGTCCGGGGCGTTCGCAGCCGCCCTTTCATTGATTGTACCGACCGAGTGGTCTATTTTTCATTCACGTACAACTCTCCCCCGTAGCAACGGAGTTACGCATGAAGAGCACGACCCCGGCCCACGTGTTGGTGGTGGGCGCGTCAGCGTCCGGGCTGACCACGGTGGAGGCGCTTCGGCGCAAGGGGTACGCGGGACGCATCACCGTGCTCGGCGACGAACCGCACGCACCCTACGACCGGCCGCCGCTGTCCAAGCAGGTCCTGTCGGGAGCGTGGGAGCCGGAGCGGGCCGCACTACGGGGGACGGATGATCTGTCCGCCCTGGACGCCGAGTTCGTGCTGGGGGACGCGGCGGTGGCGCTGGACACGGCGACGCGGACCGTACGGACACGGTCCGGGCGCGAACTGTCGGCGGACGCGATCGTGATCGCCACCGGGGTCCGGCCGCGCACCCTGCCCGGGCAGGCGGACCTGGGCGGTGTGCACGTACTGCGCACCCTCGACGACTCGCTCGCCCTGCGCCAGGACCTGCTGGCCTGTTCGCGGCTGGTCGTCGTCGGTGAGGGCGTCCTCGGCGCCGAGATCGCGGCCACCGCACGCATGCTGGGCCTGGACGTGACCATCGCCGGACCGCTGTCCGCGCCGCTGGCGCTGCAGGTCGGCCCGCTGGTGGCAGGCCTGTTGGGTGAACTGCACACCGAGCGGGGCGTACGGCTGAGACTGGGCACCGGCGTCGCCGGGTTCACCGGCGCGGGCGGCCGCGTCACCGGAGTCGAGCTGACCGGCGGCGAGGTGCTGCCGGCCGACGCCGTCGTGGTCGCGATCGGCGCCTCCCCGGCGACGGACTGGCTCACGGACAGCGGACTGACCCTCGACAACGGCGTGGTGTGCGACTCCCGTTGCCGCGCCGCCGAGGGCGTCTACGCGGTCGGTGACGTGGCCCGCTGGCAGCACGAACGACTCGGCCGCACGGTCCGCCTGGAGAACCGGACCAACGCCACCGAGCAGGCCATGGCGGTCGCCGCGGTGATCCTCGGCGAGGACCGCCCCTACCTGCCGGTGCCGTACTTCTGGACCGACCAGTACGACGCGAAGCTCCAGGTCCACGGCTTCCTGCCGGCCGACGCCGAAGTGGACGTCGTCGAGGGCGACTTGGCGGCCCGGCGCTTCGTCGTCCGCTATCGCAGCGAGGGCCGGGTCACCGGCGTCCTCGGCTGGAACATGCCCAAGCAGACCCGGCTGCGCCGCCAGGAGGTCGTAGAAGCCCTCCAGGCCGCTCCCGCTCCCACCCACTGAACATCCAGGAGAAACCCATGAAGGTCGTCGTCGACGAGGAGAAGTGCGTCGCCGCCGGACAGTGCGTGTCCGCCGCCATGGACGTGTTCGACCAGCGCGAGGAGGACGGCATCGTCGTCGTCCTCGACGAGAACCCGCCGCCGGCCCTTGCCGACGACGTCCGCACCGCGGCGGCGGTGTGCCCCGCGATGGCGATCCGCATCGAGGAATAGCCGCTCCCTCAAGGAACTGGCGCTCCTTCGAGGAACAGCCGCTTCCTTGAGGAGCAGCAGTCCCGTCCCCGAACTTCCCCCGTTCCCCCCACACGACTGGAGGAAAGACCATGGCCGAGGCAGACACCGAACTGGCCCCCGACGAGCACGTCTACGTCTACCAGGACGACCGGGACGCCAAGTGCCCCTTCGCCCCGCCGCCCGGGCTGCTCGCTCTGAACGAGAAGGCTCCCGTGACCCGGGGCCGGATCTGGGACGGCAGCACCCCGTGGCTGGTCACCGGCCACGCCGCGCAGCGCGCGATCCTGTCCGACCCCCGGGTCAGCTCGGACGACAAGCAGCCCGGGTTCCCGTATCCGAACCGGGTCATGGCGGAGACCGCGCACCACCACCCGCTCACGATCTTCAACGCGGACGGCGCCGACCACTCGCGCATCCGGCGCATGATGACCCGCCCGTTCACGCGCCCCCGGATGGAGGCGCTGCGGCCGAAGATCCAGGAGTTCACCGACGAGCTGATCGACCAGATGCTGGCCGGCCCGAAGCCGGTCGACCT
The DNA here is from genome assembly GCF_058544905.1 of Streptomyces sp. JLBG701. Lineage (NCBI taxonomy): Bacteria > Bacillati > Actinomycetota > Actinomycetes > Kitasatosporales > Streptomycetaceae > Streptomyces > Streptomyces sp. JLBG701. Next base: position 1,659,638 of record NZ_CM178588.1, on the reverse strand, counting down.
GGTGACCGCGCTGTCGCTGCCGCTGCCCTCGCTGATGATCTGCGCGCTGCTCGGTGTGCCGTACTCGGACCACGACTTCTTCCAGGAGCACGCGTCCTTCGCCACCAGGAGCGACAAGACGACCGAGCAGCAAGAGGCGGCGAACAGGGCGCTCGGCGGGTACCTGGCCGGACTGCTCCAGAAGAAGATCGAGGAGCCGGGCGAGGACGTCCTCTCGGACTTCGCCGCGCGGGTCAAGGACGGCGACCTCACTCTTCCCGAAGCCGTCCTCCTGTCCATGATCCTGCTGATCGCCGGTCATGAGACCAGCTCCAGCATGATCACGCTGGGCACCGCGCTGCTGCTGGAGAACCCCGAGCAGCTGGCGGGCCTGCGCGAGATCGACGACACGAAGGCCGTGGCGAACGCGGTCGACGAGCTGCTGCGCTATCTGACCGTCCCGCAGCTCGGGCAGCGCCGGATCGCCGCCGAGGACTTCGAGTTCGAGGGGGTGGAGATCAAGGCGGGCGACGGAATCGTCGTCCCGCTGCCCGCCGGGAACTGGGACCCGGAAGCCTTCCCCGACCCGGAGAAGCTCGACCTCACCCGCAAGGCGAACCACCATGTCGCCTTCGGCTGGGGCATCCACCAGTGCCTCGGCCAGCAACTCGCCCGGATCGAGCTCCAGGTCGTCTACGGCACGCTCTTCCGGCGCATCCCGACCCTGCGCCTCGCCGTCGACCGCGACGAGCTCGACTTCCGTCCGGCCGACGCGCTCGCCTTCGGCATCCGTGAGCTGCCGGTCACCTGGTAACCGGTCACCTGATCCACAGGGCACCCGCACCCGCACTTCAACAGGAGTCACTCATGAGCGAGTTCACCTTCGACGGACGCGTCGCGGTCGTCACCGGCGCCGGTCGCGGTATCGGCAGGGCGCATGCCCGTCTCCTGGCGGCGCGCGGAGCGAAGGTCGTCGTCAACGACCTCGGCGGGTCGATGGAGGGCGAGGGCACCGACACCGGCCCCGCGCAGAAGGTCGTCGACGAGATCACCGCCGCCGGCGGCACGGCCGTGGCCGACACCCACGACGTGTCCACCCCGGCGGGCGGTGAGGCCATCATCGGCACCGCGCTCGAAAACTTCGGCCGTATCGACGTCCTCGTCAACAACGCCGGGATCATCCGCTGGGCCGGGCTGCCCGAGGTCGACGCGGACAACCTCGAACGTCACCTCGCCGTGCACCTGATGGGCTCCTTCAACACGATGCGCGCCGCCTGGCCGCACTTCGTCGAGCAGCAGTACGGGCGGGTCGTGCTGACCACCTCCAGCGGCATGTTCGGCCTCGACAACAACCTGTCGTACGCGGCGGCCAAGGCGGGCACGGTCGGACTGGCCCGCAGCGCCAAGCTGGCCGGCGAACCGCACGGGATCAAGGTCAACCTGATCGCCCCGGCGGCGATGACCCGGATGGGCGGCGGCCCCGAGGAGGAGCCCACCGAGCCCGTCGCCGGTATGCCGTACATGCCGTCGGACGCGGTGGCCCCGATGGTCGCCTACCTCGCGCACGAGAGCTGCCCGGTCAACGGCGAGATCTACACGGCCGGCGCCGGCCGCTTCGCGCGGATCTTCCTCGCCTCGACCGAGGGCTACACGCACGACGAGGGGCTCGCCTCCGTCGAGGACATCGCCAAGAACTGGGAGACGATCAACGACGAGAAGGGCTACTACGTGCCCTCCGACCTGATGGCGTGGTCGGGCTCGTTCCTGAAGCACCAGTTCTGAGAGCACCGGTTCTGAGAAACACACGGGAAACCGGCGCTTCCTAGACTCCGGCCGATGCACCTGACGATCCTGGACGCCCCCACCGAGTGGAGCCGATTCGCCGAGGGTTCCATCGAGCGCCGCATGCTGCTGGCGCTCGGTGAACGCCTCGGCACCCGGCTGCGCCCGAAGCCGCTCATGCTGCCGGAGGGCAGCCGCGTCGAGGTCGAGGGGATCGACGCCGAGGGCCGGATACTCGTCCAACTGGTCGGCAACCAGGGCGCTTACAAGCCCGCCTACCGCAACAAGGTCATGGCGGACATGTTCAAGCTGCTCTGGCTGCGGGACTCGGTCCCCAGCGCCGAGCGCACGGTGCTCCTCGTCACCGAGCTGATCGTCCAGGCGCTCGGCGGCTGGGTGGCGCGCGCCGCGGCGGACCTCGGGATCGAGATCTACGTGTTCGACGGCAGCCAGGCCGTCCCCCTGCGACACCCCTCGACCCAGCGCCAGACGTAAAACGCGCGTAACCGGCAACCGTGTTGTGCCGAAACACAATCTCCCTACGGTCGGGGGCACCTAAGCGGATTTCCGCGTGGCAGTCACTCACACTCGCTACGCACGCTCTCCGACTTCCAGGGTCGGGCACTCGTGCCCGCGACATGGATGGGAGCGTGAAGGTGACGGGCACACCAGCACTCGAACTGCGGTCGGTGCGAAGGGTCTACGGGTTCGGGTCGTCCGCGACGACAGCCCTCGACGACGTTCACCTGACGGTGCCGTCGGGCCGTTTCGTCAGTCTCATCGGCCCCAGCGGCTGCGGAAAATCGACCCTGTTGCGTCTGGTCGCCGGCCTCGAACAGCCCGACCGCGGCGAGGTGTTCGTGCACGGTGTCCCGCCGGCGGAGGCATGCGCGGCCAAGCTGATCGGACTCGTGCCGCAGAGCCCCGCGTTGCTGCCGTGGCTGTCCGTCCTGCGCAACGTCACGCTGCCCCAGAAGATCAACCGGGGTGCCGCCGGACGCCGCGAACGCATCGCCGACTTCGCCGAGCGGCAGACGGCTCCCGACATGAAGGAACTTCTCGTCAGGGCCGGTCTGGGCGATGCCCTGCACAAGCTCCCGGCCCAGCTGTCCGGCGGCATGCGGCAACGCGCCGCGATCGTACGCGCGTTCGGCCTGCAACCCGACGTGCTCGTCATGGACGAACCCTTCTCGGCGCTCGACGAGTTCACCCGCGAAAGCCTTCAGGACCAACTCCTGGACCTGTGGGAAGAGTTGAGGACGACCGTCCTGTTCGTCACCCACTCCGTGTCCGAGGCAGTACGGCTCTCCGACACCGTCGTCGTCATGGCGCCGAACCCGGGTCGCATCGTCGAGAGCATCGACGTCGACCTGCCCCGGCCGCGCGGCGAACGCCTCTTCGGGGAGCGCCGGTTCCACGAGTACGAGGACCTGGTGAGAGAACGGCTGCGGCGCGCCTGGCACAGCGAAGCCGCGTGAGTGGGAGGCGCGAGGACATGACCGTAGCCGACGAACGCGCGACCGTCCCGGCGGTTGAGGCGGGGGCGCTCGCTGAACCGTCCCGCTTCAGCCTGAAGCACCCGAGGTCCCGGATCGCGTGGATCCGGCCGGCCGTATGGCTGCCCCTTGTTGTGATGCTGGCGATCCTCGCCGGGCTGTGGCAGTGGGGGGCCGCGAAACTTCCGTATCTGCTGCCTGCCTTGTCGGACGTCGGCAGTTCGCTCGGCAGCGATCTTGGGTACTACGTCGACAACGCCCTTGTCACCCTTGGCGAGGCGACGGCGGGCCTTGCGATGGGGTTCGTCGCCGCGTTCGTCCTAGCGGTGCTGACCAGTGAACTTCCGTTGGTGCGGCGGGCGGTGATGCCGATCGCGGTCGTGCTGAACGTCACGCCGCTGGTGGCGATCGCGCCGGCGCTGGTTGTGGCTTTTGGGTTCGGGCCCATGCCCAAGCTCGTCATCACCGGGCTGATCTGCTTCTTCCCGATTCTCATCAACACCGCGACCGGGCTGCGGTCCGTGCCGCAGCAGGTGTTGCAGGTCTATCGGACGATGGACGCGAGTCGGGTCGAGCTGCTGTGGCATGTGCGGATTCCGAACGCGCTGCCGTTTCTTTTCGCCGCGCTGCGTATCGTCTTTCCGCTGTCGATCATCGGTGCGGTGGTGGCCGAGATGTCCGCGTCGGGGTCGACCAGGGGGCTCGGGACCGCGATCAGTGTGGCCTCGTCGATGAATCAACTTCCGGTTGTCTACGCCTCGATCTTCGTCCTTGCGGTGATGGGCGTGTTGTTGCTGCTCGTTGTCACCGTGGTTGAGCGTCGCGTGCTGCATTGGCATGACAGCGACTAGCTCCGCTGGTAGGGCCGTTTTGAACCTGCGGGCCGGTGGGGGCTGGTCGCGCAGTTCCCCGCGCCCCTTAGCGGCGTCGGTTTGAACCCATTTCCGTCGACTTCCCGGCATCACCGCCAGTTTGGAGTCACCCATGTATCACCATCGGCTCATTAGATCCGGACTTGCCTCCCTGGCAGCCGCCTCACTTGCTGTCGGCGTCGCCGGATGCGGCTCGGACGACAGTGCCTCCGCCGGCTCTGCGGGGTCCGCGATCTCCGCCGACCGTTGCGCCGAGAACAAGGCCGCCGGGAAGATCACCTATCTCTCCGGCTACCAGTTCCAGTCGTCGGTCTCGATCCTCGAATACGTCGCCGCCGCCAAGCTCGGCTACTTCAAGGACCTGTGCCTCAACGTCGACCTCAAGCCCGGCACCGGCGACACCGCACAGAACACCAAGCTGCTGGCCAGTGGGCAGGCGACCGTGTCCGCGATCTCCGAGCAGGACATCATCCAGGCGCGGGCCAACGGGATCGACATCACCGGCATCTCCTCGTACTCGAACGCCGGCCTCGACATCCTGATGACCAACAAGGACATCACCGACCTGACCCAGCTCGACGGGAAGGTCGTCGGACACAAGGGCTACGTCCCCGCCGCCGTCCAGGCGATGATGGTCAAGGCCGGTGTCGACTGGGACTCGCTCAAGCTGGTCAAGGAGGGCTACGACCCTTCCGTACTGCCCCGCAAGCAGGGCGGCCTCGAAGCGCTCACCGGGTTCGTCTCCAACGAGCCCAACCAGCTCAAGGCCGCCGGCAAGGACGTCACCGTGTGGAAGCCGGTCGACTACGACATCCCGAGCTCGATCGGCGCCATGGCGGTGAACCCGGCGTTCGCCAAGGCCCACCCGCACGCCGTCGAGGACGTGTTGCGGGCCGCGCTGCACGCGTACGACTACTGCTCCGCCAGTGAGGCGCACATCGGCGAATGCGTCGGATACGCGGCCGACCTGTCCGGTCCGACCTACGACAAGAAACTCAACGCGACCATCTGGAAGACCGAGACGCAGGTCGTCAAGGAGAACCCGACGCCCGGGCAGCCGCTGGGCGGGGTCGACCCCGACAACGTCGCCCAACTCGTCGACATGCTGCACCAGTTCGAGATCGTGCCGAGCAGTGTCACCGCAGCCAAGGCCAAGGGGTGGTTCGACACCTCCTTCGTCGGCAACGTCTACGCCGACGACAAGCTCGTCTGGCCCGCACCGTAGCACCGTAGAAAGGCCCGCAACGTGCCTGCGAAAGAGTACGGAATCTTCCTCCCCATCGGGAACGGCGGCTGGATGCTGTCCACCACCGCGCCGCATCCCGAGGCGACCTACGCCTACAACAGGCGCGCCGCCCTGCGCGCGGAGAGCATCGGCCTCGACTTCGTCATGTCGATGGCGAAGTGGCGTGGTTTCGGCGGGAGTACGGACCACTGGGGCCGCTCGCTGGAGTCGATGACGATGATGTCGGCGCTCGCCGAGGCGACCAGCCGGGTCAAGATCTGGACGACCCTGCACGCGAACATCCACAATCCCGCGATCGCGGCGAAGATGCTCACCACCCTCCAGGACATCTCCGGCGGTCGCGCCGGCCTGAACATCGTCAACGGCTCCTATGCGGGGGAGTTCGAGCAATTCGGGGACTGGGACCCGGAGTTGAGCCACGAGGACCGGTACCGGATGACCGAACTGTGGACGGAGGCGGTCACCCGGCTGTGGACCGAGCACTCGGTCACCATGCGCACCCCGTACTTCGACCTCGTCGACTGCGAGTCCCGCCCGCACCCGGCCACCCGGCCGACCCTCATCAGCGCGGGCCGGTCCGAGGACGCGCGTCGCTTCCAGGCCCGGTATGCCGACGGCGCCTTCCTCGCCGCCGACAGCCTCGACGACATGCGGGCGCTCTCTGCGGACGTCCACGCGCGGGCGAAGGCCAATGGCCGTGTCTGTAAGACGTATTCGATGCTGACCGTCGTCCAGGACGACACCGACGAGCTGGCCGTCAAGAAGGTGAGGGAGTGGGGCGCGGGCGTCGACCGTGAGGCGCTCGCCCATATGCGGCACACCTGGGGCGTGCCCGAGGACCAGGCCCGTGCGTGGGCCGCCGGCGCCGACGGGGAGGCCGCCTTCCAGACCCCGTACGTCGCCGGTTCGGCCCGTACCGTCACCGAGCACATCGAGTACATCGTGCGGGAGGCCGACCTGGACGGACTCATGCTGATCTTCCCGGAGTACGACGAGGACATGCTGCTGTTCGGCGAGACCGTGCTGCCCGCGCTGCGCGCCCGCGACGAGGTGGCGGCCTGATGTCCGACCTGCGGGACAGACAACTCGCCCACCTCACCCGGCCCGACAGCAGGCCCGCGCTCGTCGTGGTCGACGTACAGCGGGACTTCGCCGATCCGGACCGGCTGGAGGGATACGGCCTGACCGACGCCGCGCTGGCCACGCTCGACCGGGTTGTCACGCGGATCGGCGAGCTCATCGATGCCGCGCGTGCGGCCGAAGTACCCGTCGTGTGGGTCGAGTTGGGCAGCGATCCGGCCCGGCCGTGGCGGTCGAGCAACTGGCTGCGTGGCGGTGACTACGACGGGCCCACGAGCCCGGACGAGCCGTGCCTCATCGGTACGCCCGGCGCCGAGTGGTACCAAATGCAGCCCGCCGAGGGCGAGTTGCGGGTGGTCAAGCGCGGTTACAGCGGCTTCCTCGGTACCGATCTCGACGCACAGCTGCGCGCGTCCGGGTGTGACTGGCTCACCGTCGTGGGCCTGACGAGCGAGTGCTGCGTGTACGCGACCGCCCAGGACGCCGCGCAACTGGACTGGCCCGTCGTCGTCCCCCAGGACACCACGGCCGCCTACGACCACCACGTCAACGCCGCCGCCCTGTTCCAGCTGGGACTCAACGTGGCCGTGCTCAGCGACGCCGACGAGGTCGTCGAGCTCTGGAAGAAGGTCGCGCGGTGACCGGCATACACATCGGCTACGACCTCTCCTTCACGCACACCGAGGGCGCCTGGGCGCGGCAGGGATCGTGGGTCGGGCGGGACTTCCCGGACGTCCGTATGTTCATGGAGCTGGCGCAGACCGCCGAACGGGCGGGCGTGGGCCTGCTGTTCTTCGGGGACGGCAGCGGTGTCCCCAGCACCTGGCGGGGGAGCATCGCGCCGGCCGTGGAGTGGGGCATCCAGTGGCCGCGCCACGACATGTCGCCGGTGATCGCGGCGATGTCCACGGTGACGGAGAGGATCGGCTTCGGGCTGACGTACTCCTCGACCTTCATGCATCCCTTCTATGTGGCAAGGCTGTTGAACTCGCTCGACCATGTGACCGGGGGCCGTATCGCCTTCAACGTGGTCGCCTCGACGCGCGGCGCGGACGCGGCGAACTACGGGTTCGCCGAGCTGATGGACCACGATCTGCGCTACGAGCGGATGGAGGAGTTCATCGCGGTCTGCCGGGCGCTGTGGGACTCGGTGGCGCCGGACGCCATCGTCCGCGATCGGAGCACGGGGCGGTTCGCCGACCCCGCGAAGGTGCGGCCCATCGACCACCACGGGCGGTTCTTCACCGTCAAGGGTCCGCTCGCGTCCGTACCCGGTCCGCAGTACCACCCGCCGATCGTCCAGGCGGGCAACTCGCTCCGGGGCATTGCCGCTTCGGCCCGGTTCGCCGATCTCGTCTTCGGATTCGGCGGCAATCTGGCCGGCCAGCAGCGCCATCGCAAGCTGCTCGACGAGGCGCTCCTCGCCGAGGGGCGGGACCCGGCGGGCGTGGGCATCCTCTGGGCGACGCAGGTGATCGTCGGCCGTACGAAGGCCGAGGCGCTGGCGTGTAGCGAATCGGTGCTCGACTTCTGGAACGAGGAGGCCGTCGCCACCTACCTGTCGCACAACGCGGGTTACGACCTCTCGACGCTGCCGGAGTCCTTCCGGCTGGGCGAGCTGCGCGACGAGCTCGCCGCGGCCAACGCGAGTCCCGCGGGGCTCGTCGGCTCACTCATCGAGGAGTTCGGCGAGGAACACACCATGAGCCGCGGGGAGTTCTTCGCGCACGGCCGCAGGCGGGCCACGGGCCTGGACCACAGCATCGTCGGCGACCCCGTGACCGTCGCGGACGCGCTGGAGGAGAACTTCGCCGCGACCGGATCACGCGGCGGCTTCATGTTCTCCAGCCCACTGGCCATGCCCTCCGGCTTCGCCGGGATCAGCGAACTGCTGCTGCCCGAACTGCGCCGCCGCGGCGCGCTCGCACCGACGTACCCCGGCACCACACTGCGCGAGAACCTGGCGGTGTGAGATGAACGTCGTGAGCGGACGGCGCCCCTGGCTCGCCCTCGGCAGCCTGTGCCTGGGCTTCTTCATGCTGCTCCTCGACAGCACCGTCACCTCGGTCGCGCTGCCCGCTCTGATCACCGGCCTGCACACCACCGAGACCCTCGCGATCTGGGTGAACAGCGGCTACCTCATCGCCTACGCCGTCCCCCTGATCGTCGCCGGACGCCTCGGCGACCGCTACGGCCACCGGCGCGTCCATCTCGTTGGGCTCGTGGCCTTCACGCTCGGTTCCCTGCTGTGCGCGCTGGCGCCGACCGTCGAGGCGCTCATCGGTTGGCGGGTGGCGCAGGGGGTCGGGGCGGCGCTGATGACACCGCAGTGCCTCACCCTCATCAAGGCGCTGTTCCAGCCGCCGCGCCTCGCCGGCGCCCTCGGCATCTGGGGCGCGGTCGGCGGCGCCGCGGTCGCCGCCGGTCCACTGCTCGGCGGGCTGTTGGTCGCCGGGGGCGGATGGCCCGCGGTGTTCTGGGTGAACGTCCCCGTCGGCGTCGCCGCGATGCTCGCCGTGTACGCCTTCGTGCCGGTCCTCCCACTCCAGGGCGCGGACATCCCGGTGTGGGCGATCTGCGCGAACGCGACCGGCGTCTGCGCCCTCGTGCTCGGCATCCAGGGCACGGACGCGACGAGCGCCGACGTGTGGGGCGTACCCCGATGGCTGCCCGCTGTTGCCGGCGCGCTCCTCGTCGCGGCCGTCGTGTGGCTGCAACGCCGGGACGGGCTACGGGCGTTGGTGCCGGTCGAGCTGTTGCGCAGCCGGGGGTTCGTCACCGCCGCCTGGGGTGCGGCCGCGGCGGCGTTCTGCTCCGGGTCGGCCATGATTCCGCTGATGCTCTACCTCCAGCGGGAGCGCGGGCTCGATGCCGGCGCGGCGGCGCTCACCCTCGTACCGATGGGCGTCGTGTGCCTGCTCGGGGCGCCGGTCTCGGCCCGGCTCAACAACGGGATCGGGCCGCGTGCGGTCGCCGCCGTCGGCTCGCTCGCGCTCGTCGTCTCCATCGGGGCGTCGGCGGTCCTCGTCGCGACGGACGCGCCCGTGGGTGCGCTGACCGGGGCCTTCGCGCTGTACGGAGTGGCCAACTCTTTCCTCTGGTCGCCCCTTTCGATCGCGGCGGTGACCGCCGTCGCTCCGGACACCGTCGGAGCGGCGTCCGGGGCCTTCAACGCCGTGAAGCAGCTGGGCGCCGTGCTCGGCAGCGCGGTGTGCGCGGTCGTGCTCGCCGGATTCGGCTACGCGGCCACGCTCGGCGGCCTCGCGGCGGTCGGCTTGGTCTGCGTCCTTGCGGCCGCGCTGCTCCGCGTCGATCATCACGGGGCCGGAACTCCCGCCACGCCACAGGTACTTACAGGAGTCGCATGATGAAGGCCGTCGCCGTCGTCGGTAACCCCAAAGCCGCCTCGCGCACCCGCGACGCCGCCGAGCGCCTCGCCGCCGCCCTCGATCTCGACTGCGAGGTCGTCGAAGTCGTCGAGCTGGGGGCCGGCCTGCTCGGCTGGGGCGACGCGGGCGTCGCCGCGGCCGTCGAGCGGGTGCGGGCCGCCGAGGTGGTGATCGCTGCGTCCCCCACCTACAAGGGCACCTACACCGGTCTGATCAAGGTCTTCCTCGACCAGTTCCCGACGGCGACCGGGCTCGCGGGCCAGGTGGCGCTGCCGCTCATGCTCGGTGGCGGACCCACGCACGCGCTCGCACCGGAGCTCACCCTCAAGCCCGTACTCGTCGAGCTCGGGGCGACCTGCCCCGCGCAGGGCCTCTACCAGCTCGACTCCACCTACACGACCGACGACTCGCTCGCCCGGTGGGTCGAGCGGTGGGGCTCGATCGTGCTCGACGCGGCGAGGGCACCGAAGGAGAGGAACGCCGGATGACGTCGGCGCAGGACTTCACCTCCGATCCCGACGACATGAAGAGAGCGTTCTCCGGGTTCCCGTCGGGCGTCGCGGCCCTCGCCGCCCTCGTCGACGGCGACCCGACCGTCATGATCGTCTCGTCGTTCGCCGTCGGCGTCTCCTACGACCCCCCGATGGTCTCCTTCGCCGTCCAGCACGGCTCGACCACCTGGCCGGTGCTGTCCGGCGCGCCCGCCATCGGCGTCTCCGTCCTGGGGGAGGAGCACACCGGCAAGGCCCGGCAGCTCGCCTCCCGCAGCAAGGAGAACCGGTTCGCCGGACTCGCCACGGCGGAAGCGGCATCCGGCGCGATCTTCCTGGAGGGGGCGCCGGTGTGGCTGGAATGCACCGTCGAGCACAGCTACCCGGCCGGCGACCACGCCATCATCCTGCTGCGCGTGCTGGCCATGAAGTCGGACGACGAGCGGAACCCGGTGGTCTGGCACCGGCAGACGCTCAGAATGCTGGGGCCCTGAGGGAGCGAAAACCGGACGGGTTAGCATATGAGCGCCGCCTAGCTCGAAAGATAAATCTGTGACTGTCAACGAGGACTCGTTCACCAACTGGAAGAACCGTGAGGAGATCGCGGAGTCGATGATCCCGATCATCGGGAAGCTGCACCGGGAGCAGGACGTCACGGTCCTCCTCCACAGCCGCTCCCTGGTGAACAAGTCGGTCGTCAGCATCCTCAAGACCCACCGGTTCGCCCGACAGATCGCCGGTGAGGAGCTCTCGGTCACCGAGACGTTTCCCTTCCTGCAGGCTCTGACCAGGCTCGACCTCGGCCCCGCCCAGATCGACATCGGCATGCTCGCCGCGACCTACCGGGCCGACGACCGCGGTCTCACCGTGGAGGCGTTCACCGCCGAGGCCGTCGCCGGCGCCACGGGTGCCAACAAGATCGAGCGCCGCGAGCCGCGCGACGTCGTCCTCTACGGCTTCGGCCGCATCGGCCGCCTCGTCGCCCGCCTCCTCATCGAGAAGTCCGGCTCAGGCAACGGCCTGCGGCTGCGCGCCATCGTCGTACGCCAGGGCGGCGACCAGGACATCGTCAAGCGCGCCTCGCTGCTGCGCCGCGACTCGATCCACGGCCAGTTCCAGGGCACGATCACCGTCGACGAGGCGACGAACACGATCACCGCCAACGGCAACGAGATCCAGGTCATCTACGCCGGCGACCCGTCGGAGATCGACTACACGGCGTACGGCATCAGCGACGCCATCCTCATCGACAACACCGGCAAGTGGCGCGACCGCGAGGGCCTCTCGCAGCACCTGCGCCCCGGCATCGACAAGGTCGTCCTGACCGCGCCCGGCAAGGGCGACGTCCCCAACATCGTGCACGGCGTCAACCACGACACCATCAAGCCGGACGAGCAGATCCTGTCCTGCGCCTCCTGCACCACCAACGCGATCGTCCCGCCGCTGAAGGCGATGGCCGACGAGTACGGCGTGCAGCGCGGCCATGTGGAGACCGTCCACTCGTTCACCAACGACCAGAACCTGCTGGACAATTACCACAAGGCCGACCGTCGCGGCCGCTCCGCTCCGCTCAACATGGTCATCACCGAGACCGGCGCCGCCTCCGCCGTCGCCAAGGCCCTGCCCGACCTCAAGGCGCCGATCACCGGCAGCTCGATCCGCGTCCCCGTGCCGGACGTCTCGATCGCGATCCTCAGCCTGCGGCTCGGCCGCGAGACGACCCGCGAGGAAGTCCTCGACTACCTCCGCAACGTCTCCCTGACGTCCCCGCTCAAGCGCCAGATCGACTTCACCACGGCCCCCGACGCGGTCTCCAGCGACTTCATCGGCTCCCGCCACGCCTCGATCGTCGACGCCGGCGCCACCAAGGTCGACGGCGACAACGCGATCCTCTACCTCTGGTACGACAACGAGTTCGGCTACTCCTGCCAGGTGATCCGGGTCGTCCAGCACGTCTCCGGGGTCGAGTACCCGACCTTCCCGGCTCCGGTCGCCTGATTCCGGCGCGCACGACGGGCTCCCGGTGTCCCGGGAGCCCGTCCGGTGCTTCCCCGCTTACCTATTCGGCGGTTCCGGTCAACCGGATGTCCCGCGACGAGGATCCGACGTACACCGCACGGCGCCCGCGCGGCAGCACCCAACTCCCGCTCCCGGTATCCCAGTACGACAGCTGCCGCTCCTCGACGCGCAGGCTGACCCGGCGCGACTCGCCGGGCCTCAACTCGACCCGCCGGAACGCGGCCAGCGTCCGGACCGCCATCTCGACCGGCGCGCCCTGGGGAGCACCGGCGTAGACCTGAGCCACCTCGGCCCCGGTGCGACGGCCGCGGTTGGTGACGGTGAACGACACCGTGAGGCCCCGCCCATGGCGGCCGACGGACAGCCGGGAGTAGCCGAACTCCGCGTAGGACAGGCCGTGTCCGAAGGGGAAGAGTGGTTCGATGCCGTACTTGTCGAAGTGCCGGTAGCCGGTGAAAATGCCCTCGCTGTACGTCACCGTCCCGTCGACTCCGTAGTAGCGCTCGGGGTGGGCCGGGTCGAGCACGGGGTGGTCGGCCTCCTCCTTCGGGTATGTCATCGTCAGCTTGCCGCCGGGGTTGGCGCGGCCGAGCAGCAGGTCGGCGGTGGACCAGCCGCCCTCCTGGCCGACGTATCCGGCGAGCAGGATCGTGCCCACCCGCTCCCGCCACGGCATGGTTACCGGGTCGCCGACGTTCAGCACGACGACGGTGCGGGGGTTGGCGGCGGCGACCGCCTCGATCAACTCGTCCTGGTGCAGCGGCATGGCGAGGGTGGTGCGGTCGCCGGAGCCGCCGGTGGTGCCGCCGGAGCCGTTGAAGGCGAACACCACCGGGGTGTGCACCTTCCGGGCGAGCCGCGCGGCGGCCGCGATGTCGGCGGCGCGCTGCTCCGGAGTGACCCAGGCGAACCGGACTTGGACCGGCACCCGGTCGTGCACCGTCTCCGCCCAGCCGGTGGCGGTGACCTTGACGGAATAGGCCTGGCCTGCGGTGAGTTGGGCCGTGGCCATGCCGTTGTCGAGTCCGTCGGTGGTGGGCACGATGCTCGACCACTTGCGTACGAAGTTGTCCCGCGAGGAGCTCGCGGAGGCGATCTGGGTGCCGTCGAGGGTGAGGGTGACGGCGCCGCCCCAGCCCTGGATCTTCAACGCGTACTCGCCGGTGGTGGGCGGGGTGAGGGTGCCGGTCCAGGTATAGGTGGAGCCGATCGGGAGGGCGCCCGCGCCGGTACGGTCGACGGTCGCGTCCGGTACGCCTGAGTCCGGGGTGAGGACGGTGGCCGGGACGGTGGTCCCGGTGAGGTCGACGCCGACCGAGAAGCGGATGCCGGCCCCCGAGGTCCGTCTCAGCGCGTCGAGCGGACCGATCATGCGGTCCTCGAAGCCGTACGCCCGCTCGCCGGCCACCGACACCGCCACCTGCGCGGCCGTCGGGCCGATCAGGGCGAGGGAGCCCAACGCCCGCCGGGACAGGGGCAGTCCGCCGTCGTTGGCGAGCAGCACCGCGCCCTGTGTGGCGACCTCACGGGCGACGCGGGCACCGGACGCGATGTCGACGGTCTCGGGGGCCGGCTCGCGGCTGCCGTCGAGCAGGCCGAAGCGGTCGTACTGGCCGAGGATCCGGCCCACCGCCGTGTCCAGCGCGGACCCGGGGATCGTGCCCGCCTGGATCGCCGCCTTCAACGGATCCCCGAAGAAGGACCCGTTGGGCATCTGCATGTCGAGCCCGGCCTCGATCGAGATGCTGTGGGTGGCGCCCCAGTCGGAGGTGACGAAGCCCTCGAAGCCGAGTTCACCGCGCAGGATGTCGGTCAGGGTCGGCTTGTGCTCGGCGTTCCACTCGCCGTTGATGTGGTTGTACGCCGCCATCACCGACGAGACCCCGGCGCGTACCACCGCCTCCCAGACGGGCAGGTAGATCTCGTGCAGGGTGCGGTCGTCGACCCGGAAGTCGTAGCTGTTCGCCGGGGTCGCGCGGTCGAACTCGTGCAGGCGCTGGTTGTTGGCGAGGTAGTGCTTGGCCTGGGCGAGCAGCCCCTGGGCCTGCACCCCCTCGATCTGCGCGACGGCGAGGGACGCGTTGAGGAACGGATCCTCGCCGGTCTGGTCCTTGTTGCGGCTGAAGTACGGGGCCCGGGACAGCTCGATCTGCGGACCGAGCAGGACGTCCATGCCCAGCGCCCTGCCCTCACGGCCCATCACTTCGCCGTAGTCGCGGGCGAGTTGGGAGTTGAAGGAGGCGGCCAGGGTGGACACCGGCGGCAGGCCCGTCGCCGACGCGGCCACGTTGATGCCGGCCGGACCGTCGGACAGGCGCAGTTCGGGTATGCCCAGGCGTGCGACACCGGGGACGTATCCGGCCTGGCCGAGTCTCTGGGGATCGGTGGCTCCGTGGACCAGGGAGATCTTCTCGTCGAGGGTGAGCTGGGTGAGCAGGCCTCTTACGCGCTTCGATGTCGCGACGATCGCCGCGTTCGCAGCGGTGGCCAGCGCGAGCGGGCCCACGGCGGCCAGGAACGCGAACGCGGCAGCCGAACCGCCCAGTCGCTGGATCAGTTCACGGCGGCTCGTGCCCTCAAGGGCGCTGTCGGAACACGCGGAAAACTCAGAAGACGCGGAAAACTCGGCAAACGAGGTCATGGCGAACGGCCCTCCAGAGGTGATGTCCGGGTCCCGCAACCTGGACAGGTGCTGAAGTGATCACTCGTGTCAGTTCCGTGATGTGTGCGCCGAGTGTCAATCGGTTGAAGCGTGAGGGTCAAGATGAGCGACGGAGGTTGGGGCGAACTCAGTTTGTGAATACAGAAGTTGAAGACATCGGCGCTCTGCCCGGCTCGGGGCGGTGGACGCCCCGGGGGCGGTAGCCGAGCTCGTCGGAGCGACCCAGCAGGTCGGCGAGATACCAGATGATGGCCAGCCACATCTCGGTGCCCTGGAGGCCGGGTTCCGTGCCGGGACCGAAGCCGAAGCCCCGTCCGTCCTGCCAGCGCGGCAGGGCCCAGGCCAGCTGCCGTTCGGCCCACGCGCGGATCTCGGCCGACCGGTAGCCGTCACCGCCCGCGCCCGACCCGAGCTGCCGAGTGCACAGCCACAAGGGGTGGGCGACATCCAGCACGTTGCAGGCGTTCTCCTGCCCGGCGCCGAAGTGGCGGGCGTCGCGGGAGTGGTCCAGCACCGCGTCCACGACCCGCTCCGGATACGGCACAGGCAGCCCGAACTGGGCGAACGAGCCGCGCGTCAGCCGGTAGTAGCCGTTGACGACCTGCAACCGCCCTGACTCGGGCGACGGGCTGCCCCACATGCCGGTCCAGGGGTCGGCCCGGGACAGCAGCCAGCCGAAGAGTGCTTCCGGGGCGCCGCTGCCCTCCTCGCCGTGCTCACCCTGCTCACCGTGTCCCAGGTTCCAGTGGGCGGCGGTGGCCCACGCGTCGATCCAGGCGCCGGCGCCCCATGCGTTCTCCCGCCAGGGCAGGGCCTCCAGCCGAGCGATGAGTTGACGTGCCGTCATCTCCCGTACGCCGCACACCTCATGAGGGAAGCGGGCGCCCAGCAGATCGAGCGCGTAGCCGACTGACAGGACGTGATAGACGGCGGCGCCCTCGCCCACGAAGCCGTCGTCCTCCGCCAACGGCAGCGGCTCACCGAACTCGGGCACGAGTCCGCTGTCCGGGTCCTGGAGCCCGCCCAGTCGCCCTATGTGCTCGTCGGCGTCCAGCTGCTCGGGTGCCGCGCCCAGCAGCAGATCGGCGATCTCCACGGCGTCGCAGTGCGCCCGCACGGTGGGTGTCGTTCCGGGGCGGTCGACGTAGTGGTCGCCGTCCCAGCAGCGTGCGAGGAGGTCGGGGGCCTGTGCGCGTGCGGTGTCGTAGAACCTGGCCAGGGGACTTCGGGGCGCCGGTGGGGTCGCGGTGTTCCGGCGGTCGCGCAGGGGCCGCGCCGGGTTCCCGGCGGCCACCGTCCACGCCGGGAGGTCCTTGGTGACGACCGCTCCGGCGCCGATCACACAGTGGTCGCCGATGGTCACGCCGTCCACCACGACCACGTGGGAGCCGATCCACACGTCGTCCCCGACCCTGATGCCCCGGCTGCTGAGCGGTTGTTGGTAGACCGGACGGTCGGGGGTCATGGAGTGGTTGAAGCCGAGCAGCGAGGTGTGCGCGCCGATCCGCACGCCGTCGCCCAGGACGACCGTGCCCCGTACCGTGGTGAACGGGTTCAGTGAGCAGTTGGTGCCGGTGGTCAACTCACCGGTGACGTAGGCGTGAGCGGCGATGTACGAGTCGTCCCCGAGGCGCAGCCGGTCCGGGAACACCGCGGCGGACTCGGCGACGTAGCACCGCTCGCCGATCTCGCGGTCTCCGCCGATCGTCTGCTGTCGCTCGTGCTGGGCGTGCTGCTGCTCCTCGGTCGGGGAGTCAGCGAACAGCCAGGGGCAGTGGTCGAAGTGCCGTACGGACGCCTGCTGTTGAAGATCCATGAGCCCCACGCTAGGCATCCCGAAAGGCGAGCGGGAAGGGACGGGCACGTGGTTCAGTCGCGGCCCACCCGCGTCTCCATCACCTCCACCAACCGGATCAGCCCCCTGAGCACCCACTCCCGGTCCTCTCCGAGACCTGCCAACAGGTCCACCTCGGCGGCGAGTTGGCGGGGGAAGAGCTCGTCCACCGCCTGGGCGCCGGCCGGGGTGATGGTGACCAGGACGGCGCGGCGGTCGGCGGGGTTGGGGGTGCGGGCGATGAAGTCGCGTCGTTCCAGCTTGGCGAGGGTTTTGCTGACGCCTGCCCGGGACAGGCCGAGCCGTTGGGCGAGGCTGCGGGCGATCAGGGGTTCCTTGGCGTGCCGCAGGGGGATGAGCATGTCGGCCTCCGGGGCGGTGAGCGGGGCGCCCGCGTAGAGGGGCTCGACCGCCCGGCCGAGGAGGGCGGTGGCGTGCTTGAGCAGGCCCACCAGTTCCATGGGGGAGGTGTCGAGGTCGGGGTTGTGCTCGGCCCACTGGGCGCGGACGTCGGTGGGGGAGGGGTGCATGCGGCTCGCCTTCTCACTCTCCGGACGGCTATTTGTTAACCGGTGAACCATCGGTTACCGTCTTGCTCATGGTATCGCCGTCCCCCTCGCGTTCCGCTGCCCTGCACACCGTCGGCGCGGGCGGTCCTCCGGCCGCTCCCGAACGCTCCGCCGTCGCCCTGGTCGCCGTCCTCGCCGCCTTGACCGCGGTCGCTCCGCTCGCCACCGACATGTACGTGCCCGGCTTCCCCGCCATGGGAGACGCGCTCGGCGCGAGCAGCTCGGCCGTGCAGCTGACCATGACCGCGTTCCTGGCCGGACTCGTCGTCGGACAACTGCTGATAGGGCCGCTCAGCGACGGGCTGGGGCGACGCCGCCTGCTCATCTCCGGCGCGACCGGCTTCGTCGTCCTCTCCCTCGCGTGCGCCATCGCCCCGAACGTCGGCACCCTGACCGCCGCCCGTTTCCTGCAGGGCGTGGCCGGCGCGGCGGGCATGGTGCTGGCCCGGGCCGTGCTCACCGACCGCTTCCACGGCGCCGAACTGCCGCGCTACTTCGCGGTGCTCTCCCAGATCATGGGGGTGGCGCCGATCGTCGCGCCGGTGCTCGGCGGGGCCGTCCTGGCCGTGTCCACCTGGCGCGCGGTGTTCGTCGTACTGACCTTGCTGGGCGCCCTGCTCCTGCTGGCCGTGGTGCGGGCCGTACCGGAGTCACTGCCGCCCGAGCGGCGGCACGGCGGCGGCGTCGCGAGCACCTTCCGCGCCATGGGCACGCTGCTCGCCCACCGCACGTTCATGGGGTACGTCCTCGTCCTCGCCTTCGTCTCGGCGGCGCTGTTCACCTACATCAGCGGCTCCAGCTTCGTCTTCGAGAACCTCCACGGGGTCTCCTCGACGATGTACTCCCTCATCTTCGCGACCAACGCCGTCGCCATGCTGATAGCCGGCGCGCTCTTCTCCCGGCTCGCCGGGCGCGTACGGCTGAACACGCTGCTCACGGCCGGGGTCGGCGTCGCCGTGCTGGGCGCGCTGGCGCAGGTCGTGCTCGTGGCCACGGTGGGGGAGACCCTCGCGGGTACCTGGGCCACGCTGTGGGTGACCGCCGGTGGCATCGGCCTGGTCTTCCCGGCGTCCATGAGCATCGGCCAGACTCTCGGCCGCATCGCCCCGGGCGCCGCCTCCGCGCTGCTCGGCGGCCTGCAGTTCCTGTTCGGCGCCCTCGCTTCTCCACTGGTCGGGCTCTTCGGGGAGGACAGCTCCATGCCGATGGCAGTCATCATGCTGATCGCCGTGGCCGCGGCGGGAGTCGCGCTTGTGGGACTGGCCCGGCCGTGGCTGGGACACGGCGAACCGGACGACGGTTCGTGAGCGTGGGTCCTCCTATGAGACTTCCTGCTACCAGGCTTCCTGCGTCGCGAAGTACCGCTTCCAGGCATGTTCGTGGAGCCCGCGCCGGCGGACTGGCCGCCCACGGTGACGTGGTGCGGATCCCCGCCGAACTCGGCGATGTTGCGGCGGACCCACTTCAGGGCCGCGATCTGGTCGAGCAGACCGTAGTTGCCGGAGACGCCCTGGCCGGACTCCGCGGCCAGTTCGGGTGTGGCGAGGAAACCACCGCGCCCAGGCGGTAGTTGAAGGTCACCGCTACCCCTCCACGGTGGGAACACATCCTCGAACCAGATGTCACGTCTGGCTCAGGATCGCTTAGCTAATCAGAGACGCTTGTGGGAGTGACGGTGCGTACGAGAACGTAACCGGGCGGCAATATTGTGAGCAATGTGCGTGACGAAAGTTCCTACAACTCTTGAAGCGGCTCGGGGTGCAGGTGGGCGTCGATCCTTCAGCCGTCGACGTGTGACGCCCGGAGACGGAGAGATTCGCTCGATGAGCAACGACTTGAGAACCGGGATGCCGTCCCGTAGAACGCTGTTGGGAGCCATGGCGGCGTCGGCGGTGGCGGGAGTGCCGCTGTTATCCG
Organism: Streptomyces sp. JLBG701; assembly: GCF_058544905.1. NCBI lineage: Bacteria > Bacillati > Actinomycetota > Actinomycetes > Kitasatosporales > Streptomycetaceae > Streptomyces > Streptomyces sp. JLBG701. The sequence continues at coordinate 1,640,302 of NZ_CM178588.1, read as the reverse complement.
CTGCGCCGGCCGAGGCCGCGCCGAGCGGGGCGCCTGATCTCCTCCACGTCGGCAGCTGGACCCTCGGCCAGGTGAACGCGCTTCGGTTCGACCCCTCCGACGCGACTCTGACGTTGGTCGGGCCCGTGGCGCTGACCGGCTCGAACTGGATGGTCGCCCACCCGAGGAAGGCGGTCCTGTACGCCACCGGCGGTGAATCCGGCGGGATCGTCCGCGCCTTCCGCGTCGACAAGGCCTCCGGCGCGCTTGAGCAGTTCGGCGAGATCGCGACACAGACGACACCGGTCAACGGCGGACTGTCGTACATCGGAGTCGACGTCCGGTCGAGGACGCTTCTGGCCGCGGACTTCGCGGCCGGCACCGTCGTCTCCGTGCCGATCGGCACGGACGGCGGCCTCGGCGACGTGGTGTCCCGGGTGCAGGACACCGGTTCCGGCCCTCACCCGCGGCAGACGGGGCCGCACGCCCACCACGTGGTCATCGACCCGAGCGGCAGGTTCGCGCTGGTCCCGGACCTCGGCGCCGACCGGGTATTCGTCTACGGCTTCGACCGGGCCACGCAAACCCTGTCCGACGGCCCGAGCGCCTACGCGACGGCGCCGGGGTCGGGGCCACGGCGCGTGGTCTTCCACCCGAGCGGCAGGATCGTCTACCTCTTGAACGAACTGACCGCCGACATCCAGGCCTTGGGATGGAGCCACGAAGACGGCGTCCTGACCCATCTCCAGAGCCTGTCGACCAACGCACCCGAACACACCGGCACCACGAGCGCCGCCGAACTGGCCATCAGCCGCGACGGCCGCTTCGTCTACACCTCCAACCGCGGCGAGAACACCTTGGTCGTCTTCGCGGCGGACCGAAGGACGGGCCTGCTCACCCTGGTGCAGCGCATCCCCTGCGCGGGACTCACACCGTGGAGCTTCTCCCTCCACCCCAGCGGGAAATGGCTGTTCGTCGCGAACCAGGCGAGCAGCACGGTGAACCTCTTCGCCGTCGACCCTCGGTCGGGGCAACTCACGGACACCGGCACGTCCGTACCCGTACCGAGGCCCGCCTGCATCACTTTCAGTCACCACGGGCAACGGTGAACGGACCCTGCGCTGTCAACCGCACGGGACGCAACTTGAGGGTGCGCTGCGGAAGCTGTGAGTCCATGTGACACCGGTTGTTTCACTTCTTGAAGCGACCACAGGATGAGGCGACTCAACCGAAGGCGGGACGGACGCCCAGCCGCCGTGCGTCTGGAGCGTCCGTTCCGTCATTCCGACAGGGAGCCCCTGTGACCTTGCGAGAAGTCACTCACCCCGACCACGACATCGAGGGCATCGGCCGACGCCGTTTACTCGGGAGAGCCGCCGGCGCCGCGGCCGGTGCCACGTTGCTGGGCGGTCTGACGGCCGGGCCCGCGTCGGCGGCCTCCCGCGCCGCCGCCGACCGGCCGGTGCGCACGCGATCCGGACTGGTGACCGGTGCCCCGGCCGCCCTGGACGGGATCACCGTCTACAAGGGCATCCCCTACGCCGCCTCGACCGCCGGTGAGAACCGCTGGCGCGCGCCGCGGCCCGCGCCGTCCTGGAAGGGCGTACGCGCGGCCGACACCTGGGGCGCCGCCTGCCCCCAGCCGGTCACCGGCATCGCCGCCGACAAGGTGCCGCCGCTCAGCGAGGACTGCCTGAACCTCAACATCTGGACGGGCGCGGCCGGTTCGCGTGAGCGCCGCCCGGTGTTCGTGTGGATCTACGGCGGCCGCAACTCCGCGATGTGGGCCTCCCAGCCGGTCTACGACGGCGCCAACCTGGCCGCCAAGGGCGCGGTGGTCGTCACCTACAACCACCGCGTCGGCGCCTTCGGCAACCTCGCCCACCCCGAACTGAGCGCCGAGGGCGGGCACGGCGGCTCCGGCAACTGGGGTGTGCTGGACACGGTGGCGGCGCTGAGGTGGATCCGGGACAACATCGCCGCGTTCGGCGGTGACCCGGACCGGGTGACCATCGCCGGCTGGTCCCACGGCTCGTCGTTCGTGAACATCCTGATGATCTCGAAGCTGGCCCGGGGCCTGTACCATCGGGCGCTGCTGGCGGCCGGCGTGCAGTACACCAAGGATCCGGCGCTCGGTCATGTGGCGGGCGGCTACGACACGTTGGGCGTCGCGGAGGCCAACGGCACCGCGTTCGCCGACTACATGGGCACATCCTCGCTGGCCGGCCTGCGGGCGCTGACGGCGGACCAGATCGTGACGAAGGTCTACGCGCCCGGCGCGCCGGCCGTCGGCACCGACTTCGGCAACGTCCTGGACGGCTATGTCCTGCCGACCAGCTACACCGCCGCCATGGAGTCCGGCGCGGAGGTCGACGTACCGGTCTTCACCGGCAACAACAAAGACGAGAACGGCGCCTCGGTGAACCTGGCGATGACCGTCGCCCAGTACCAGGCGTTCGCCTCGACGACCTTCGGCGACAAGGCGGCCAACTTCCTCGCGCTCTACCCCGCCACCACCGACACGGAGGCGGCCGCACAGTACAACAACTACGCGCGCGACGAGGAACGCGTCTCCACCTTCCTGTGGGGCGCCCAGTTCCGGAACACAGCCGGGAACCGCAGCCCGATCTACAACTACTGGTGGACCCACGCCCCTCCCGGCACCGACCCCACCAACCCGATCGAGCCCGCGAACGGCGCCGGCGCCTACCACGGCGCGGAGAAGTACTACCTCTTCGGCAACCTCTACGGTACCGACCGCCCCTGGACCGACGCCGACCACGCGATCGCCGACACCACGTCCTCGTACGTCGCGAACTTCGTGGCCACCGGCAACCCCAACGGCCGCTCCCTGCCCGCCTGGCCCGCCCTGCGCACGACGAAGCCGCTCGCCATGGAACTCGGCGACCACTTCGCCACCCTCCCGGCGGCCGACAGCGACGCCAAGTACGCCTTCCTGAAGGACTATCTGGAGTCCCAGGCGACGGCGTACTGATCCCGACCCGCACGCTTCACCCGGCCGGCGCGGTCACGTGGAAGGCTGGGTGAAGTGGCGGGCGCCGGCCAGGAGAAGAACCGCAAGGATGGCCGGTGCCGCGTAGGCGAGACGGAACTCGCCGGTGGAGCCGAGGAGTCCGCTCACTGCGCCGCCGGTGACGACGCCCGCGTAGTTGAAGAGGTTCAGCCGGGCCAGGATCACCTCCGAGGCGGCGGGCCGCAGCCGTGCGGCGGAGGCCAGACACAGCGGGGCCAGGACGGACGCCCCCAGCCCCACCGCCCCGGCCGCGAGAACGGCGAACAGCCAGCTCGGCGCGGCGGCCATGCCCGCCAGGGCGCCCGCGCCCAACAGGGCGGCGGTGCGGACGACGGCGACCGCACCGAACCTCCGCACGAGCCGGTCGGTGGCGGCACGGCCGACGACGGTGCCGGCCTGGTAGGCCGCGTACGCCATCGGCGCCACCGTGAGGGACGCGGCGAGGGTCTGGCGCAGATAGACCGCCGACCAGGCCGACACGGTGGAGTCGACGACGTAGACGACGAGAAGCACCAGGCCGAAGGGGAGGAGCCGGATCCACACGCGGCGCCCCAGCGGCGGCTGCGCCTCAGTGGCCGCCGGCTCTTCGGCGGAGGAGGGGAGGGTGTGCGTGCGTATGCAGGCGGCGACGATCAGGAGGATGCCTGCCTGCACGCTCAGGCCGACGGCCACGGGCCAGTCCAGTCGGGCCGCCCCGGCGGTGAGCAGGGCCGCGACGACGCCGCCCACGCTCCACGCCGTGTAGAAGGAGCCGAAGATGCTGCGGCCGTAGGCGCGCTCGATCGCGGCCGCGCGGGTGTTGACTCCGACGTCGAGGGCACCGATGGCGACCCCGAAGAGGACGTACGCGCAGATGGCGGTCGCCTTGCCGGGGGCCCACCCGATCAGCATCAACGCGACCACGGCCGTCAGCAGGGCCCCGCGCATCGTGGAGACCGGACCGGCGATGTGGATCGCCGCCAGGCCCAGGAAGCTGCCTGCCCCTGCCATCAGCGCCACCGCGACCATCAGGGTGGTCGTCAGGAGCGGAGTCAGGTTCAGCTGTTCGGTGATCGCGGGGACGGTCGTGTACACGGCGGCGACGGACAGACCCTGTGCGGCGAACGCGATGGCCGCGGCCTTCCGGGCGCCGGCCTTGGCGGCGGGGCGCCCGGTCTCCGCCTGGCGTGGAGTACTGACGGACATGCGCACACCGTGTCAGGCGCGGGCAGGCCGAACGCAGGACGCGGGGGGCCGTAGAGGGGACTTCGGGGGCCACCGTAGGCGTCCGGTGATGCCCGGATGCTTACGGTGGTCGCCCACGAGAAGGTGAGCGCGATGTCCACTGTCCCCGCCCCGCCGGATCCTCCCGGGACCAGCCGCAGCACGTCGGCGACGATCCAGCCGAACATCCTGCGCTATCTCGTCATGGTCGCCGATGAGCGCGGCATCGATCTACGGCCCCTGCTGGGACAGGTGGGCCTGGACGAGACCGTCATGCGCTCCGCCGCGCTGAGGGTGTCCTACCGGCAGGGAAGTGCGGTGATCCGGCGCGCGCTGGAGCTCACCGGGGACGAGCGGCTGGGGCTGAGGGTCGGCGCGGCGCAGCACCTGACCGCGTGGGGCCTGCTCGGCTTCGCCCTGCTGGCCGACGACACGCTGAGACACGCCATCGAGACCGGCGTGAAGTACCAGAACCTGTCCGGGGCGATGACGGTGTGGTCGACCGGCATGGGTGAGGACGGCGCCTTCGAACTGCGCGCCGACCTCCCCGATCCCGCCATCGACCCGGGCGTGGCTTCGTTCCTGATCGAGGAGGGGCTCGCCTCGGTGGTCACCCTGTCCCGGCTGGCCGTCGGGTCGGCCTTCGCGCCGAGAGTGGTGGAGTTCTCCGGGCCGGCGCCTCGCCAACGCGAGCTGTACGGCGCCCTGTTCGGCTGCCCGGTCCGCTTCGGCGCCCCGGCCGACCGCATCGTCATCGACCCCGTCTGGGCCGGCGCCCGGATGCCCGGCCGGGATCCGGTGACGTACGCGTCGATCCTGGAGATGCTCGACGCGCAGCTGGCTTCCCGCCACGACCAGCAGGACCTGCTGGAGGTGCTGGAGGTCTCCGTCGCGCAGAGCCTCCCGGTGATTCCGTCGTTCGGCGAGCAGGCCCGGCGGCATGCGACGAGCGAGCGGACGCTGCGCCGCCGGCTGGCCGACTGTGGCACGACGTACGAGGCACTCGCCGAGGGAGTACGTCGGGAACGCGTCGAACAGCTGCTGCTCCGCCCGGAGTTGACCCTGCGCGACATCGCCCGCCGGGCGGGATTCTCCGACGAACGGGCGCTGCGCCGCGCGGTACGCCGCTGGCACGGCACCTCCCCGGTCCAGCTGCGGGAGCGGATGCTCAGGGGGACTGGCCAGGTGGAGTGACCGGTTCAGCGGGTGCGGATCCAGACCGTCTTCTCCTGGGTCCACTGGCCGAAGGCGTCGGTGGACTTCTCCGCGCCGCCGAATCCGGACTGCTTCCAGCCGCCGAAGGGGGTTGTGATGTCGCCCTCGCTGTAGGCGTTGACCGATATCACGCCCGCCTCGATACCCCGTGCCAGTCTCAGCGCGGTGTCGAGGTCGTGGGTCCAGACCGAGGCGGCGAGTCCGTACTCGGTGGCGTTGGCCCGGCGTATCGCCTCGTCCTCCGAGGTGAAGGTCTCGACGGTGACCACGGGACCGAACAACTCCCTGGTGAGGACGTCGCTTTCGGCGGGGGCGCGGGTGATCACGGTGGGCGGGTAGTAGGCGCCGTGTGCGGGCAGCCCGTGGGGAAGTCCTCCGGTGTGGATCTGGGCTCCGCCTGCCCGGGCGGCCTCCACCGCGCCCGCGACCCGGTCGAAGGCGGCGCGGTTGATGAGTGGCCCCATCCGGGTACGTGGGTCGGCCGGATCCCCGATGACGAGCTCGGCCGCCGCGGCCGTGAACCGCTCCACGACCTCCTCGGCGATGCCGCGGTGCACCAACACCCGTGAGCCGGCCGTGCAGTTCTGCCCCATCGTCAGGAACGCGGCCTCGATCATGTGGGCGATGAGCTCGTCGCCGTAGGAGAGCGCGTCGGCCATCAGCACCTGGGGGCTCTTGCCGCCCATCTCCAGTGAGACACGCTTGAAGTTGCTGTCGGCGGCGTCCTTGAGGATGCGGCGGCCGGTCGCGGTGGACCCGGTGAAGGAGAGCGCCTGTACGAGGGGGTCGCGGGCGAGGGCCGAACCGGCTTCCCGGCCGTACCCGGGGAGCACCGTGAGGACCCCGTCGGGCAGGCCGGCCTCGGTGGCGAGCGCGGCCAGGTGCAGGGCCGAGCGCGGGGTCGCCTCGGCCGGCTTGACCAGGAGACAGTTGCCCGCGGCCAGGGCGGGGCCGACCTTCCAGGCGGTCATCGCGAGGGGGTAGTTCCACGGGAGGATCGCCGCGCCGACCCCGACCGGCTCGCGGGTCATGAGGCCGAGGGCGTCGGGCCCGCTCGGCGCGACCCGGCCGAAGACCTTGTCGGCGGCCTCGGCGAACCAGCGGATCGACTCGATCGCGCCCGGCACGTCTCCCGTACGGCACTCGGTGATCGGCTTGCCCGCGTCCTCGCTGTCCAGGCGGGCGAGGATCTCGGCGTCGCGTTCCATCAGGTCGGCCAGGCGCAGCAACACCGCGCTCCGCTCGCGGACCGGCAGCCGCGACCACCCCCCGGAGTCGTGGACCTGCCGGGCCCGCTCGGCGGCCTTGGTGATGTCGTCGGCGCTCGCGGCGGGGAGGGTGGTGATCGGCTCCCCGGTGGCGGGGTTGACGACACTCAACTCATCGTTCTTGGTCATGCTTCCTCCACCAACTCCCAGCGTCCATCGGTCTGTCGGGCCAGTCCGCGGCGGCGGAGTTCCTCCAGATAGCGGGCCATGCCGCGATCGCCGCGTTTGCGGAACAGGGGGAAGAACCTGGGCAGCAGGTTCGGCACGAGCATCGCGAACCGCACAAGACGGGACTCACCGGCCCGGGGATAGGCCTCCAGGCGGGGCCTGTCCAGCAGGCTCACCACGGCCGCGACGACGTCGGCGGGCTGCTGCGGCGAGTCCTGGAACTGCATGGAGTTGCCGCCGTCCACGGCCTCCTGGCGCAGCATCCGGGTGTCGGTCGCCGACGGCAGCACCGACCCGGCCAGGATGCCCTTGCCCCGCAGGTCGAGCCCGATGGCGAGCATCGCCCCCCGCAGCCCGAACTTGGACGCCGTGTAGATCGGGGTCTCGCCCAGCGGGAAGATCCCGCCGAGGGAGACCGTGGTGACCACGCGGGCGTCCCGAGAGGCCTTCAGCAGGGGGATCGCGATGCGGGTCGCGACCAGCGGGGAGGTCAGGTTGAGGGTGATCTCCCGCTCGATGCTCTCGACGCTGCGTACGTCGAAACGCTCCGAGTTCGTCATACCCACGTTGTTCACCAGCACGTCGAGACGGCCGTGGACGTCGGCGATCCGCTCGAACAGCCGCTCCACCTGGGCGCGTTGCATCAGATCGCAGCCGATGCCCGTGTGCCCGGCGCCGGGCAGCTCCGCGGCCACCTTCTCGGCGCGGATCCCGTCGATGTCCACGACGACGCAGTGGGCTCCGTCGGAGGCGAAGCGGTGGCACAGCGCACTGCCGATGCCACCGGCGCCACCGGTCACCAGCATGACCTTGTCGGTGAAGTCGAACCCGCTCACGCCGCCGCCTCCACGCGTCGCGGGGACCGCACCGGCGGCGGCTGCCCCTCGGTACGCCAACCCATCCGGCCCGCGACCTTGGCGAGGTACTTCACATACGCCCCGCTGTCGACGTAGCCGGTGTGGCGGGGCGAGGCGACGAACTTCAGTCCGCCGGACAGATCCGGGCGGTCGGCGCGGATCATCCGGGCGAACCGCTCCGCGTTCGGCAGCCGGTGCCGTGCGTCGTGCACATACCCGGCGATCAACTGCGCCTGCGCGTCGAAGAGTTGGTACGCGCCGGAGTTCGTCTCGATGAACCCGATGCCGAACAGGCCCTCGTGCTCACGTGAGAACGACGACAGGTACAGGTCGGGGTGCTGCTCGTCGCCGAAGTACCACTGCGCGACCGGCACTTTGTGGACGTAGCCGGTGGCCAACAGAACGAGATCGAAGTCGTCGCTCGTGCCGTCGGTGAAGTGCACGGTCCTGCCCTCGGCGCGGGCTATCCCGGGCCTGGCGGTGATGTCGCCGTGCTGGAGGTGGTGGATCAGCATCGAGTTGATGGCCGGATGGGTCTCGAACAGCCTGTGGTCCGGCTTCTGCAGCCCCAGACGAGTCGGATCGCCGTTGATGATCCGCAGCAGGGCCCCGAACACCCGCTGAGCCAGCCACATCGGCAGATGCGGCCCACTGTTGGCGATGGTGTCCACCGGCCGCCCGAACAGGTGCTTGGGAATGAACCAGTACCCGCGCCGCATGCTGATCACCGCGTGGTCGGCGGCCCGGGCAGCGTCGCACGCGATGTCGCAGCCGGAGTTCCCCGCGCCCACGACCAGCACCCGCCTGCCCCGCAGCTCCTCCGCGCTGCGATAGTCGGCGGTGTGCCGGACCTCCCCACCGAACTCCCCAGGAAAGTCAGGGATGTTGGGGTGCCACTGCGCGCCCGTGCACACCACGACCTGCCCGTGCACGCTCGCCCGCCCGTCGGCCCGGGTGACCGTCCAGGTGCCGTCCGCGTTCTTCTCGACGTCCGCGACCTCGACGCCGAACTCGATCCGGTCCGTCAGCCCGTAGGCGTCGGTGAAGGAGCGCAGGTACGACAGGATCTGCCGGTGCGGCGGGTAGTCCGCGAAGTGGTCGGGCATCGGGAAACCGCCGAAGCCCGACAGGGTCCTGCTGGAGATGAAATGGGCCGACTCGTACATCGGGCTGCCCGGATTCTCGATGTCCCAGATACCGCCGGGCCCGCTGTGCCGCTCCAGATGCGTGTACGGCAGTTTTCGTTCCGCCAGGGCCCTGGCGACCGCCAGCCCGGCAGGTCCCGCCCCGATCACACACGTATCCAACTGGCTTTCTTCCTTCACGAGCCTGCCTCCTCGTTCGTCCCGTCTCACGGGTGGTGGAGGAAACGTATGCACCCGCCGCTCGCTGGGAACTGACCTGCGCGGCCACGGACCGGACCTCAGCGGCCGCGCCGGCCTGCGTCGAACGCACTGCTGTGAGTGACGGTCATCGATCTTGACTCCCCTGAGCCGCGGACGCACACTGCGGCGGTGTGGGTATCGAGCAGGTAGACGCAGCATGACCGGCGCCGTCAGGATTCCCCGAGCGCGTCGCTTCGCCACCGCGCAGATCGAGACGGACCGCCAGGTGGAGCTCTGGGAGCGGCACAACGCGGACTCCTTGATCGCCCTGGACTGCCGGCCGCCGGCCGCCCGGCCGTTCGAGGCTGTGGAGGTGAACCTCCAGCTGGAGCGGGTCCACCTCGCCTGGGTCCGTGGGACTCGACACCTGGTCGAGCGCTCCGCCGCTCTGGTCGAGGCCAGACCCACCGAGGCGATCGCCGTCTATGTGACGATCATGGGTGAGGCGTTCTTCGAGCAGGGCGGACAGCGTCGCGTGCTGCGGCCCGGGCAGCTCCTCGTCTGCGATGCCGACCGTCCCTTCCGCCGTGGATTCGGCTGGGGCCTGGACGAACTGGCCGTGAAGGTTCCCCGTTCGGAGTTCTCCTCGCTCACCGGCCTGGTGACCGTACCCACGCCCGTCGTCGTCGACGTGGGACCCGGCGAGAACCCGCACGGCCGGGCCCTGGCCCGGCTCATAGGACGGGCGGTCCGGCGGGAGTGCCCCGTGCCGGCGGACGAGCAGGCAGTCCTCGAACTCGTCTCGGTGCTCGCCACCCACGGCCACGTCGGTCTGCCCGTGGCGCACAGAGCGGCGGCTCGGACGTTCATCGAGGAGCACTTCACCGATCCGACGCTCCGTGCGGCCGACATCGCGTCCGGCACGGGTATCAGCGAGCGACACCTGTCGCGTCTGTTCGCGAACGCCGGCACGAGTGTGCCCCGACACATCCTCTCGCGCCGGCTGGACGCGGCGTACAGCATGCTGTCCGCCGATCCGACCAAGGGCCTGCGAACGTCGGATGTGGCAGCCCGATGCGGCTTCACCTCGGTCGCGTACTTCTCGCACACCTTCCACAAGCGGTTCGGCATCACCGCCGGCGAGGTTCGGCCGGGGCCGCCCGGCTGAACTGTGGGGTTCCGCGATCCTCATTTCCGCCATCCCGGCCCGGATCGCCGGATCGGCCCGGGCGTGTCCACCGACACTCGTACGCACCAGCCCGGTGTCCTTGTCCGGGACGAGGAAAGGTGTGGAACATGCCCGTGTTCGGCGACGGTCAAGCCGAGACCCAACTGCCCGCGTCGTCGGTGGTCGAGACCGACGTCCTCATCGTCGGCTCCGGACCGGCCGGCGCGTCGGCGGCGCTGTTCCTGTCGACGCTGGGCGTCGACAACATCGTGATCACGAAGTACCGGTGGACCGCGAACACACCACGGGCTCACATCACCAACCAGCGGGCGATGGAGATCTTCCGCGACATGGGCATCGAGGAGCAGGTCCTGGCCGATGCCACGCCGCACCACCTGGTCGGAGACACCGTCTTCTGTACGTCGATCGCCGGTGAGGAGATCGGGCGCATCCGCACCTGGGGGACCCACCCGACGCGCGAGGCCGACTACCAACTGGCGTCGCCGTGCCTCGTGGTGGACATCCCGCAGACCTATCTCGAACCGATCCTGGTCAAGAGCGCGACCGTGCGGGGCACGCAGACGCGATTCTCCACGGAGTACGTCTCGCACACGCAGGACGCGGACGGCGTCGACGTCCTGGCCCGGGACCGGTTGACCGGGGCGGAGTACACCATCCGGGCCAAGTACCTGATCGGCGCCGACGGCGCCCGGTCCAAGGTCGCCGCAGACATCGACCTGCCGTACGAAGGCGCGATGGACATCGCCGGGTCGATGAACATCACGTTCAAGGCCGACATCGCGGCGTACGTCGGACACCGCCCCTCGGTCCTCTATTGGGTGATCCAGCCGGGGGCGAACGTCGGAGGCATCGGAGCCGGCCTGGTGCGCATGGTGCGCCCGTGGAACGAGTGGCTGATCGTCTGGGGCTACGACATCGACGACGAGCCGCCCGTCGTCGACGATGTGTCCGCGACCCAGATCGTGCGCGATCTCCTCGGCATGCCCGACATCGACGTCGAGATCACCGGCACCAGCCTGTGGGGCAACAACGAGATGTTCGCACAGCACCTTCAGAAGGGCCGGGTGTTCTGTGCCGGGGACGCGATCCACCGGCACCCGCCGAGCAACGGGCTGGGCTCCAACACCTCGATCCAGGACTCCTACAACCTGGCCTGGAAGCTCGCCCTCGTGCTGCGCGGTCAGGCCGACGAGAGCCTGCTCGACACCTACTCGGCCGAGCGGGCGCCGGTCGCCGAACGCATCGTCCGACGGGCGAACCGGTCCAGCCGCGAGTTCGTGCAGTTCTTCGAGGTGCTCGGACTGCTCGGCGCCACGACGGAGGAGGAGATGGTCGTGGCCATCGAGGAACGGAAGGCCAACACGCCTGAGGGCGCGGCCAAGCGGGCCGCCCTGGTCGAGGCGATGGACCTGAAGAACTACGAGTTCAACGCCCACGGGGTGGACCTCGGGCAGCACTACCGGTCGGCCGCGGTCGTCTCCGACGGATCGTCGCTGCCCGTACCCACCTGTGACCCCGACCTGTACTACGAGATGTCCACCGTGCCCGGCGCGCACCTGCCGCACGCCTGGGTCGGTGACACCATGAGCAGGACGGCGATGATGGACCTCGCCCCCTACGACCGTTTCACCCTGGTCACCGGCATCGCCGGCGAAGCGTGGGCCGCGGTGGCCGACAAGGTCGCGCACGAGCTCGGAATCCCGCTCCAGGCCGTCGTCATCGGGCCGGGTCAGGAGGTCACCGACCTCTACTACGACTGGGCGAAGCTGCGCGAGGTCGATGAGAGCGGCGTCGTACTGGTGCGACCCGACAAGCACATCGCCTGGCGCTCGATGACGATGCCCGACGACCCCGAGGGCGCTCTGCGTACGGCGATGCGCCAGATCCTGGGGAAGGCGTGAACGACATGCGGTTCGACCACGACACACTCGCGCAGCGCGTGCGGTTCGCCTCCGGCGCGGCAGCGGAGAACCTGGTGGCGGAGATCAAGGAGCTCGGCGCGTCACGGGTCATGGTGATCGCCGGGCAGTCCGAACGCGAACTCGCCCAACGGGTCGCCGGGCAGCTGCCTGTGGCGCACTGGCACCACGAGGTGGCCATGCACGTGCCGGTCGAGGTGGCCGCGAGGGCCAGAGAACAGGCCGCCGCCCACCGGGCCGACGCGCTCGTCTGCATCGGCGGCGGCTCGACGACCGGCCTGGCCAAGGCGGTGGCGCTCACCACCGGTCTGCCCATCGTCGCGGTACCCACCACGTACGCGGGCTCGGAGGCCACCAACGTCTGGGGCCTCACCGAACACGCCCGGAAGACCACCGGCACCGACTCCCGGGTGCTCCCGCGAACGATCGTGTACGACGCGACGCTCATGCTCACCCTGCCGGTCGGCCTGAGCGTGGCATCCGGCCTCAACGCCCTTGCGCACTGCGTCGATTCGATGTGGGCCCCACGCGCCGACCCGATCGACCGGGCACTGGCCGGCGAGGGTATCCGGGCCCTGCGCATCGGACTGCCACTGGTCGCCGCCGACCCCGGCGGCCTCGACGGACGTGAACACGCCCTGTACGGCGCCTACCTCTCCGCGGTGGCCTTCGCCTCGGCGGGATCGGGACTCCACCACAAGATCTGTCACGTACTCGGCGGCATGTTCGACCTCCCGCACGCCCAGACCCACGCCGTCGTCCTTCCCCACGTACTCGCCTTCAACGCGTCGGCGGCGCCGGACGCGGAACGCCGTATCGCCGCCGCCTTCGACGCCGAATCCGCGACCGGCGGACTCGCCCGACTGCGCGCTCAGCTCGACGCGCCCCGGGCACTACGCGACTACGGCATGCCGGAGTCCGGCATCGCCCCGGCGGCGGAAGCGATCCTCGCGTCCGTCCCGCCGGGCAATCCGACCCCCGTGACCCCCGACAACATCACCGGGCTGCTGCGCGCGGCCTGGGAAGGAGCGGAGCCCCGATGACCGACACCGTCTCCGCCGAACAGGAACGTCGCGAGGCGGACCTGGTCGAGCGCGTCGTCCGTTCGCTCGGCGACTGCACCGACCCGCGGCTCAAGCAACTGATGACCTCGCTCGTGCACCATCTGCACGCCTTCGTCCGCGAGGTCCGCCTGACCGAGGACGAGTGGGCCAAGGGCATCGACTTCCTCACCGCCGCCGGGCACATCACGGACGACAAACGCCAGGAATTCATCCTGCTCTCCGACGTCCTCGGCGTCTCCATGCAGACCATCGCCATCAACAACGAGGCGTACGGCGACGCGACCGAGGCCACCGTCTTCGGCCCGTTCTTCGTCGAGAACAGCCCCGAGGTCCCCATCGGCGGCGACATCTCCGGCGGCGCGGCCGGGGAACCCTGCTGGGTCGAGGGCACGGTCTCCGACAGCAAGGGACACCCGGTCGCGGGCGCTCGCATCGAGGTCTGGGAGGCCGACGCGGACGGCCTCTACGACGTCCAGCACGACGACGACAGAATCGCCGCCCGTGCCCACCTGTTCACCGACACCGAGGGCCGCTACTCGTTCTGGGGCGTCACCCCGACGCCGTACCCCATTCCCCACGACGGTCCCGTGGGCAAGATGCTCGCGGCCGTCGGCCGATCTCCCATGCGCGCCTCGCATCTGCACTTCATGGTCAGCGCCGAAGGACAACGCACGTTGGTCACCCACATCTTCGTCCGGGGCGACCAACTGCTCGACACGGACACGGTGTTCGGGGTCAAGCAGTCCCTGGTGAAGGAGTTCGAGCGCCAGGTCCCGGGCTCCCCGACGCCGGACGGCCACGCGGTGGACGGCGCATGGTCACGGGTCACCTTCGACATCGTGCTGGCGCCGGCCGGTGCGTGATCGTTCGGAGTCGCAAACCCTGAAGTCAGATGATGAAAGTGGGCTGTTCGGTGATGCCGAGCAGGCTGCGGCCGTAGATCTCCCGGCCGAGATCGGGGTTGACGACGCCGTGGCGTGAGGCGGTGCCCAGGTCGCGCCAGATCCGCTGGAGCGGGTTGGTCAGGGCGAAGGCGCTCGCGCCGGACACGGAGACCAGGCGGTCGACCGCCTCGCGGCTGCGGGTCGCGGCGACCGCGGTGTCCATGCGGATCCGGGCGCGTTCCGCGACCGTGAGCTGTCGGGCCTCGGCGGCGGCGTGGTCGAGGTCGTCGGCAGCCCGGTAGGCGTGCAACTGAGCGGTGTCGACAAGGGAAGCGGCGTCGGCGACGGCGAGCTGGACGCTCGGCGAGTCGGCGAGGCGCTCGTAGACCGTCAGGGACATGGGCTTGCGGGCCGCGGTCGCGAGGGTCAGGTCCAGGGCGGCCCGGGCCATGCCCAGCATGGGGGCGACGACGGTGAGGGCGAGCATCGAGGCGACCGCGACGGCATTCCGGGTCTCGCCCTCGTGCCGGGTGGCGTACGCGCCGGCCAGGACGCCGCCCATGTCGAGCGTCCGATGGGCCGGTACGGTCACCCGGTCGGCGACGACGGTGTTGCTGCCGGTGCCGGCCATGCCCGCCACATGCCAGGTGTCCTCGACCGTCACGTCCTCGACCGGCACCAGGGCGATCGACGGCGGCCGGTCCGCGGCGCTCGGAGCGATCGCCAGGGCCACCCATCGCGCGTGATGGATACCCGACGCCCAGCCCCACCGGCCCGAAATGTCGAGATCGCCGCCCTCGGCGTCGACCGCGGAGCCCGACGGGGTGAGCGACGCGGCGACCGCGGCGTCGCGGTCCTGGCCCCAGACCTCGGCACGGGCCCGGTCGCCCATCATCGAGGCGATGAGACCGCCCCCGGTGTAGATATTCGCGATCCAGCCGGCGGAGGCGTCGCCACGGGCCAGTTCGGCCGTCACCTCCATCGTGGTGCGTACCCCGGCTCCGAAGCCGCCGAAGGCGCGCGGGGTGCCGAGGCGGAGCATCCCCGACTCGCGCAGGGCACGGGCCGCGTCGTCCGACACGCGGCGCAGCCGCTCGCCCTCCTCGGCCTGCCCGGCGAGGATGGGTACGAGCTTCGCGGCCGCTTCCGTCAACTCGGCGCGGACGCCGGCCTCATCGGCCGACGAGGGGGCGAACGGGGACAGGCTCACGGCAGGGCTCCACTCTGGTGCGAGGATCGGTGACGGACACGATGCCGTGGGCGGCCGGCAACGGCCGAGAAAGGCTCATCGTGTCGGCAGCAGAATAGGAAGTAAGGGCGAGGCGCCGAAAGGAACATCGGCGCCACGACGGGGGGACACGCGTGACACAGACGCAGGCGATCGACGCGGCCGTGTGGCGGCAGCGGGCGTCCATCGACGTCCCGCTGCGTCATCCCCACCGGCAGGACCTCCTGCACGAGCAGTGGCGGCGCCGTTTCGGTCACCTCGCCCATGTACGGCAGCTGCGCCTGCCCGCCGAACTCACACGCGGCGTCCACCGCACCCGTGTGGAAAGCCGGTTGGTCGGCGAGGTCGCCGTCAGCCGGCAGTTCAGCGACCCCATCGAGGGCACCTCGGGCAGTGGGGACACCGACGGCCGGGCCGACCTCGTCGTCGTCCACATCATCAGGAGCGGAAGCCTGCGCATCGAGGGCACCGGCCGGCGCGCCGACCTCGGCCCCGGCACCCTCTGCATCCGCGACCTGCACACCTCCTGGCAGTTCGCGTACACGGCACCGACCGATTGCCGAGTGCTCGTCCTGCCCAGGGCCGGTCTGCTCGACCAGCTGCGCCGAACCCGGTTGCCGGCCCTGACCGTCGCCCCCGCCACGGCCCCGGAGTCCCGGCTGGTGCTCGCCCATCTCGACGCCGCCTGGTCCCTCGCGGAGCAGCTCGGCCCGGAGGCGACGCATGCGGCCGGCGAGGCGATGGCCATGCTGTTGACCGGGCTCATCCGGACACACGCACCCGTCGCGGTCCCAGCACAGTCACTGAGGGCCGCGGCCACGGCATACGCCGACACCCGGCTGCGGGACCCTGACCTGGCCCCGGCCACCATCGCCCGGGCGCTGAACGTCTCCGTCCGCACTCTCCATCGTGCTTTCGCCGACGGCGAGACCGTCATGGCCTATGTACGACGCCGCCGCCTCGAAGGCGCCCGCCGCGAACTCGACCGTCCAGGCGGCCCGTACACCGTCGCCGAGGTCGCGGCACGCTGGCAGTTCGCCGACCCCGGCCACTTCCGCCGCGCCCACCGCGACACGTACGGACAGTCCCCACGTCGACAGGGTGACCGAAGCGCCTGACACCTCCTTAGAACGGGGTCGGCCGGGCGTGACCTATTCCTGAGCGTTGGGGTTGCCGTCGGCGGCCGGATCCTGCTGGAGGAATGCTGTGAGCCACTTCTCGGTATGGGCCACGTGGGCCGAGGCCGCGCCCGCGGCGGCGACGGGGTCGCGGTTGGCGAGGGCCGTGGCGATCGCGCGGTGGTCCTCGTCGCTGGCGCGCTTGATGTGCGGGCCGTCGGGAAGGGTGAACACCTGATAGGCGCGGGACCGGGCACGGAACACCCCGAGCAGCGAGCCGAGCGTGGGGTTGCCGCCGACGCGGGCGATCTCCGCGTGGAAGCTCTGGTCGAGGGCGGAGACCCGCTCCGGGTCCTCGGTCGCCTCCATCGCCTCGATGTGCTCGAAGATCGACTTCAGTGTCTCGGGGGTCATACGGGCCGCCGCCTGCGCCGCGGCATGGGACTCCAGGATCCGCCTGATCTCGTACATCTCCAGCAGTCCGGCGAGCGGCAGGAGGTCGACGGTGAGAGACAGGCTGCCCACGATGTCCTCCGGCCGCAGCTGTGAGACATAGGTGCCCGAGCCGTGCCGGGGCTCGATGACCCGCAGGGCCGCGAGCATCCGTACAGCCTCGCGCAAGGAGCCCCGGGAGACACCCAGTTCCTCGCACAGCTCGCCCTCGGGCGGAATGCGCTGCCCGGCTACCAGGCGGCCGGTGGAGATCATGTGCCGTAGCCCGTGGAACGCCTGGTCAACTGCGGACATTCTGCCCCTCCTGAGGACTCGGCCAATTCGCTCGGCCTCCAGCAGCCTACAGAGTCATCTGATGAGTTACGGCATCTCCCCTCAAGTCATCCAATGACTTATTTCGAGGACGTAATCGACCGGTCACGACACCGTCAAGTTGCGGGGGAGTCTCACAAGCTGCGCCACAGGCCTCATTTCTTGGCGTATTTGCAGCTAGAAGGCCACTTTCTGAAGGGATTACAGCGGCGGGTCGCTCCTGTGTGTCGCGTGACCGTCTGATGTCGGCGCCTCGGGACCCTTGCCCGCCTCGGGGCGTCGTGCCACGATGCGCCGCAAGTCATCAGATCTATTTTGGTGGCCGTCCGATGTGTGGGCCTGTCGTTCTTGGGGCCAGGGAGATCGTGAGTCATACGTGAGCGAGCTCGACGTCAGCACCGCCACCACCGCGCCGAGCCCCTTGCTGCTCGCCGATGGAAGACCGGCGGCCGAGGCGTGGTCGCTGGACCCCGCGCACAAGCACATCAATCACGGGTCGTTCGGGGCCGTTCCGCTCGCAGTGCAGCACGAGCAGAACCGGCTGCGCGCAGAGATGGACCGCTCGCCGGGCGTGTGGTTCCCCGGACTGCCGGCCCGGGTCGCGGCCGCCCGGGCCGAGGTCGCCGCGTTCCTGCGGGTCGACGTGGACGACCTCGCCCTGGTGCCGAACGCCAGCGGCGGTGCGAGCGTCGTCTACGCGAACGTACCGGCCAGGCCGGGCGGCGAAGTCCTCGTGACGGACCACGGCTACGGCGCGGTGACCATGGGAGCCCAACGTCTGGCCCGGCGTTGGGGCGGCACCGTCCGCACCGCGCACGTTCCGCTCGACGCGGACGAGGACCGGGCGTACGAGGCCGTGCTCGCCGGGATCACCGACGCGACGGGCCTGATCGTCCTGGACCACATCACCTCGGCGACCGCCCGCTGGATGCCCGTGGAGCGGATCGCACGCGTCGCGCGTGAACGCGGCGTCCCGCTGCTGGTGGACGGCGCACACGTCCCCGGCCTGGCCGAGGACCCGCTCGCGGGCCTTGACTGCGACGTGTGGGTCGGCAACCTCCACAAGTTCGGCTGCGCGCCCCGCGGCACGGCGGCCTTGGTCGCCCGCGGCCCGCTCCGCGACGACCTCCACCCTTTGATCGACTCGTGGGGCGCCCCGGAGCCGTACCCCGCCCGCTTCGACACCCAGGGCACCGTCGACGTCACGAGCTACCTCGCCGCACCCGCCTCTCTCGACTTCGTCGAGCACACCTGGGGCTGGGACACGGCACGCGCCTACATGAGGACGCTGGCCGACTACGCGGAACGGATCGTCGGCGACGCCTTCGCCGAACTCACCGGCGAGAACAGTGCCGTTGACGTCGGCATGCCGGTCAACGCGCTGCGCCTGGTCCGGCTCCCCGACGGTCTCGGCACCACCCATGCCGCCGCCGACGCCCTGCGCGACCGCGTCGCCGCGGAGTTGGGCGTCGAGGCCGCCTTCACCAGCTTCGGAGGCGTCGGATACCTCCGGCTGTCGACGCACGCGTACAACACGGCCGCCGACTTCGAGTACTTCGCCGAGCACTGCGTTCCGGTGCTCGGCGCTTGGGCCCGCACCCAGCACGTCGCACACCTCGCATCGCAGTGATCCATCACAGAACCCCCGGAACTGGGAGAGCACAGTGTTGAGCAGGAGAAAGGCAGCGGTCGCCCTCGGGCTCGCCACCGCGTTGACAGTGTCGGGCTGTGCCGTCGGCGGCGGCAGTGGCGCGAGTGACGGAACCGTCACGCTTCACATGGTCGAGAGTCTCACCAACCCGGTCCGTACGGCCGTACTGAAGACCCTCATAGGCCAGTTCGAGAAGCAGAACCCCAAGATCAAGGTGGATCTGATCTCACCGCCCACCGAACAGGCGGACCAGAAGATCCAGCAGATGCTCCAGTCCGGCAGCGGCATCGACACCATGGAGGTCCGCGACATCACTGCCGGGCCCTGGTCGACCAACGGCTGGCTCTACGACATGAGCAAGGACCTCAAGGGCTGGAGCGGCTGGGACGCGTTGACCGACAACGCTGTCAAGTACTCCAAGGACGCCAAGGACCGGACGTACTACATCCCGTACGGCTTCTACGGCCTCAGCCTCTACTACCGCACCGACCTGGTCTCCGAGGCCGGCTTCAGCGCCCCGCCCGCGAGCTGGGACGACCTGCTGAAGCAGGCCACCGCCATCCAGGACCCCGACAAGCGCCGGTACGGCTACGCCTTCCGCGGTGGAACGAACGCCAACAGCAACGCTGTTGCCGTCATCGAGGCGTACGTCGCCGACAAGATCGACCGGGACAACGGCTTCAAGCTGACCGACGGCAAGACGATCTTCTCGGCACCGGAGGCGCTCACCGCTCTGGAGACGTACTTCAAGCTCTTCAAGAAGGCGTCGCCGCCGTCGTCCGTCGCCTGGGGCTACCCGGAGATGGTCGAGGGATTCTCCAACGGTTCGACGGCCTTCCTCCTCCAGGACCCCGAAGTGATCGCCACGGTGGGGGAGTCGAAGTCGATCACCAAGAAGCAGTGGACCACGGCCCCGCTGCTGACCGGCCCCAGCGGCAAGGCCGTTCAGCCGGTGGCGACCGCGGGCTGGGGCATCGCGTCCGCCAGCAAGCACAAGGCGGAGGCCGAAAAGCTGATCAAGTTCCTCTCCGAGGGCGACGCGGCCACCACCTTCGACAAGAAGAACAGCCTGGTGCCCATCCTCAAGAGCTCCGCCGACGACACGTTCTACAAGACGGGCGCCTGGGCGAGTTACGTGACGATGACCGAGAGCCCGGACACGTACATCACGGTCACCCAGCCGCGTAACTCCTCCTGGTGGACCGAGTGGATCCAGAAGTCCGACTCGGAGATCCAGAAGGTGCTGCTGGGCAAGATGACGCCCAAGGAGCTCCTGGCCGGCTGGGACACCTACTGGACCGAGAAGTGGAAGAGCCAGTAGGGCTGGCGGGAAGGCCGGACGTGAATCCCACAACGACTGACGCGGGGCCCCAGCAGGTCGCACCGCCACCCGCGAAGACCTCGGCGCCCGCGCGCCCGCGCCCGCGCAGGCCGGTCTTCACCGGCCGCCGGGGCCTGAGCATCGCGGCGTTCATGGCCCCGGCCGCCGTGTTCGTCGCGATCTTCGTCTACTACCCGATGATCGCGGGCGGCCAGATGGCCTTCCGCAACTGGAACCTCAACGACCTCACCGACACCTCCTGGGTCGGCCTCAAGAACTTCCGAGGGATCCTGGACGACCCGGTCTTCTACACCGTCCTCGACAACACCGCGGTCTGGGTGGTCGGTTCGATCGTGCCGCAGTTCGTCATCGGGTTCGCCATCGCGCTGTGGCTGCGCCGCCGCTTCCGCTTCCGCGGGCTCTACCAGGCGTTGATCTTCTTCCCGTGGGCGATCTCCGGATTCCTCATCGGCATCCTGTTCCGCTGGATGTTCAACAGCGAGTTCGGCGTCGTCAACGACCTGCTGGAGAAAGCCCACTTGATCGACACACCGATCCCGTGGCTGGCCGACCCGAAGACCGCGATGACCGCCGTCGTCATCGCCAACGTCTGGTACGGGGTCACCTTCTTCACCATCATGATCCTGGCCGCCCTGCAGTCGATCCCCGACGAGATCTACGAGGCGGCCGCGCTCGACGGCGCAGGAAAGGTCCGTACGCTCTTCCAGATCACCATCCCCTCCATCCGCGGGACGCTGGCGCTGACGGTCCTGCTCCGGGTCATCTGGATCTTCAACTTCCCCGACATCATCTTCGGCATGACCGGCGGCGGTCCGTCCAACGAGACGCACATCGTCACCACGTGGATGATCTCCATCACCCAGCAGGGCGACTACGGGAAAGCCTCGGCGGTCGGTCTGATCGTCGTCGCCATGCTGATGGTCTTCTCGGTCTTCTACCTCACGGCCACCCGGGAGCGGAACGGAAAGACGTCATGATCAACAAAGAGTCCACCGCCGGCCGCGCCGTACGCATCACGTTCCTGACGGGCTGGCTGATCGTCACGGTCTTCCCGCTCTACTGGATCACCATCACCTCGCTCAAGAGCCCCGGGACGATCTTCAGCCCCTCGATCGCCTACTGGCCCGAGCACTTCTCGCTCGCCAACTACACCGGCCTGTTCAGCAAGGCACAGTTCGGCGTCTACCTCACCAACAGCCTCGTCATCGCGACGGTCGCCGGCGCGGTGGCGACCGTCATCTCACTCCTGTCGGCGTACGTGCTGGCCCGCTTCGAGTTCCGGAGCAAGACCGCGCTCCTGATGGCGGCCCTGGTCACCCAGATGATCCCGTCCTTCATCGCGCTCGGACCGCTGTACATGCTGATGACGGAACTCCAACTCGTCGACAACCGGCTCGGGTTGACCCTCGTCTACATCGCGGTCTGCATCCCCTTCTGCACGGTGATGCTCCGCGGGTTCTTCGAGAACGTGCCGGACGCGCTGGAGGAGGCCGCCATGATCGACGGCTGCTCACGGCTCGGGGCACTCTTCCGGGTGCTGCTGCCGGTCATGCAGCCCGGCATCATCGCCGCGTTCATCTTCAACTTCGTCAACTGCTGGAACGAGCTGTTCCTTTCGGTCACCCTGATGAACAGCGACGCCAACAAGACAGTCCCCACGGCGCTGAACGGCTTCATCTCCAGCTTCAACATCGACTGGGGCTCGATGTCGGCGGCCGCGGTCCTCACGATCGCACCCACCATGGTTCTCTTCGCGTTCGCCAGCCGTTACATCGTTCAGGGACTCACCTCTGGAGCGGTGAAGGGGTGACGAGGGGCGGTGGAGTCCACGCCCGGGGTCGTCTCCTCGCGGACCACGGCCGCGCCGGTCCGGCGGCACTCGTCCAGGGCTTGCCGCGGGCACCCTGGCTGTGGGGGAACGCGGCTTCTGCTGAGGTGACTCCGGTCAGTTGTGGGGCCTGACCAGCCCGGCGTCGTACGCCGTGATCACGGCCTGGATGCGTCGCGCGCGCCGATCTTGGCGAGAACCTTGCTGACGTGTTTCTTGACCGTGGACTCCGTGAGGACCAGCCGCTCTGCGATCTCGGCGTTCGTCCATCCTCGGCCGATGGCGACCAGGACCTCGTGCTCGCGCTCGCTCAGCGTCCGCAGCCTGGGGTCGGTGCGCGGCTCGGCGGCGCTGGTGGGGGAGAGCACCTGATGGGCGTAGGCGTCCAGCAGGCGTCGGGTCAGGCTGGGTGCGACGACCGCGTCGCCGGTCGCCACCGCCCGGATGCCGGCGAGGAGTTCCTCGGGCCGGGAGTCCTTGAGCAGGAAACCGCTGGCTCCGGCGCGCAGCCCCGCGTACGCGTACTCGTCCAGGTCGAAGGTGGTGAGGATCAGTACGCGGGTGCGGCCGCCGTCGGCGACGATTCGGCGGGTGGCCTCGATGCCGTCCATGCCGGGCATGCGTACGTCCATCAGGACGACGTCGGGGCGCAGTTCGGCGGCCATGAGGACGGCCTCGGCGCCGTGTTCGGCCTCGCCGACGGCAGTCATGTCGGGGGTCCCTTGGAGCAGCATGCGGAAGCCGAGGCGTTGCACTGGCACGAGAGCTGGGCATCAGGAAGCCCGCCGTCGCCATGGACGCGGAGGGCTGATCCCGGAGGCACTGGCAGAGGCAGGCGTGTCCGGTACGGCCCCGCGGGCGCCGTACCGCATGCCCACCGCCCACAACCCGCCCGCCATCACCCTCTCCCCGTGGCGACGGCAGGCGATCGTCGGCATCGCCCCCGCCATGACCTGCTGATCATCGAGGACGACGTCTGCGGACCGCTGCTCCCCGACGCGGGCACCGACATCACCCCGCCGGCCGCCCTGGCACCCGAATGCGCCCTCTTCCTCGCCAGCCTGTCGAAGACCCTCGGCGCCGGGCCTGCGCTGCGGAATCCTCGCCGGACCGCCGGACCGCCGGACCGCCGGACCGCCGGACCGCCGGACCGCCGGAGCCGGCCGCCTGGGCGCCCTCATCCGCGCGACCGTCTTCAACCCCTCCCCGCTCCACACCGCCGTCGCCATGCGCTGGCTCGACGACGGCACCGCGGTTAGAAGAAGCCGAGCTTCTTCGGCGAGTACGACACCCTGGCTTCGCCGAGAGGTCGGTGCGCCGCATCGGGGTCCGCTCTGAGAGTAGCGCCCGGAAGGCGGCTCTGACCTCGGCGAATGGAACGCGTTCCGCGCACAAAGATGCGTCAGCTCGTCGTTGACCGGCGGTCCGCGGCAGCGTCAGGGTGGTGGGGCCGGAGCGGACTCCGATCGCCCGTTTCCGGCCACCGAACCGCGTGCAGGAGGCCGTGATGTTCCAGACAGACATCCTTGACGACACCGGACTCCGGGACGGCCACGAAGCGGCTGCCTCCGCCACCGCCACGACCGCCACCCCGGACGAACGGGTGGACTGCGGCGAGCTGTTCTTCCAGCGCTGCCTCTGGTGCGGCACCCCGGCCCACCGCCGTTCGTTCTGCCGCGCCTGCGGGTCCATGGCCTTCAAACGGGAGCGCAGCGAGGGCTTCGGGGTCGTTGTGCGCCGGCACGGCCATGTTCCGCACAACACGTGGATCGTCGCGATGAACGAGGGCTTCCACCTGGTCTGCCAGGCCACCGGCACGGCACCGGTCGCCATCGGGTCGAGGGTGAGTGTCGTACAGGCTGCCGTTCCCCGCGGTAGGGGACTCCCCGTCGTCGAACCCACCCGACCGCCGACCGCGGGGCGCTGGTGGTGACGGAAACGGCCGGGACGAAGCCGTACGTGCGAAGGCCGGACGGCGAGAGAGGAGGGTGCGTGAGCACTCAGCACAGCGCGCCGGACGGATGGTCCGGCGTGGTCGAGGGAACCGGACCCAGCGCGCTGCAGGGGCTCCGTATCGCCGACTTCTCCCGGGTTCTCGCGGGACCCTATGCCACGATGCTCCTCGCCGACCTCGGCGCCGACGTGGTCAAGGTCGAGCGGCCGGGCATCGGGGACGACACCCGGGCCTGGCACCCTCCGGCGGACCACGACGGCACGTCGACGTACTACCTGAGCGTGAACCGCAACAAGAGGTCCGTCGTCCTGGACCTCACGACCGACGCCGGCCATGAACAGGCGCGCGAACTGGTCGCCGAGTCCGACGTGCTGGTGGAGAACTTCCGTCCCGGCACCATGGACCGACTGGGGCTCGGCCAACGCGAACTCCGCGCGCGCCACCCGGAGTTGATCTACTGCTCGATCAGCGGTTTCGGCAGCGGTGAGGGCGCGGCGATCCCAGGATACGACCTGCTCGTGCAGGCCGTCGGTGGCCTGATGAGCGTGACGGGGGAGACGGACGGCGAGCCGGTGAAGTCGGGCGTGGCCCTGGTGGACGTCATCACCGGACTGCACGCCTCGCTCGGCATCCTCGCTGCCCTCCGGCACCGGGACGCCACCGGCGAGGGGCAGCACGTGGAGGTCAACCTCCTCAGCTCGCTGCTGTCGGCCATGGTCAACCAGGCGTCGGCGTACGCCGTCGCCGGTGTGGTGCCGGGACGTATGGGCAATGCGCACCCGAGCATCGCCCCGTACGAGACCTTCGCCACGGCTGACCGTCCGCTCGCCCTCGCGGTGGGCAACGACCGGCAGTTCGCGGCGCTGGCCGACCTCGTCGGGGAGCCCGGTCTCGCTCTCGACGACCGCTTCCGCACCAACGCCGACCGGGTCGCCCACCGTGCCGAACTGCGGGACATCCTGACCAAGCGGCTCAGCACCGCCGGCTCCGACCACTGGTCGGCCGTCCTGCTGGCCGTCGGAGTACCCGCCGGACCGGTCAACTCCCTTGACGAGGCATTCGACTTCGCCCGGAAGCTCGGCCTTCCCGGCATCGTCGACGTCCCTGCGGATACGGCGGACGGCAGGCCCTCGCGCCAGGTCGCACACCCCATCGCGCTGAGTGGGACACCCGCGCGGTACCGCATGCCGCCACCCTGCCTGGGCCGGCACACCGCGGATTTCCTCTCCGGCCCCTCGGCCTGAACCGACCACCCGATATCCCACCCCTGACGACAAGGAGCCCCACATGAGCCGCAAGCCGCTGAACGACCCCTTGGACCTGATCGACCTCTCCTCCACCCTCACCGAGGAGGAGCGCGAGATCCAGGCCACCGTCGCCAGGTTCCTCGCCGACCGGGTGCGCCCGCACATCGGCGAGTGGTTCGAGAACGCCCACTTCGCCCGCGAACTCGCGCCCGAGCTGGGCAAGTTGGGCGTGCTCGGTATGCACCTGGAGGGTTACGGCTGCGCCGGCACGAACGCCGTCAGCTACGGCCTGGCCTGCCTGGAACTGGAGGCGGCGGACTCGGGCTTCCGCAGCTTCGTCTCCGTCCAGGGCTCGCTGTCCATGTTCTCCATCTGGAAGTGGGGCTCGGAGGAGCAGAAGCAGGAGTGGCTGCCCCGGCTCGCCGCCGGTGAGGCGATCGGCTGCTTCGGCCTGACCGAGCCGGACTTCGGCAGCAACCCCTCCGGGATGCGCACGCGCGCCGTCCGCGACGGCGGGGGAGACTGGATCCTCAACGGCTCCAAGATGTGGATCACCAACGGCGGCATCGCCGACGTGGCCACCGTCTGGGCGCAGACCGAGGACGGCATCCGCGGCTTCCTCGTCCCCCGCGGCACCCCCGGCTTCACCACCCAGGACATCAAGCAGAAGATGTCCCTGCGCGCCTCCATCACCTCGGAGCTGTCCTTCGACGACGTACGGCTGCCCGACGCGGCGCGCCTGCCGCACGCGCAGGGCCTGCGCGGCCCGCTGTCCTGCCTGAACGAGGCCCGCTTCGGCATCCTGTTCGGCGCGGTCGGCGCGGCCCGCGACTGCATCCAGGCGGGCATCGGGTACGCCGACTCCCGCGTCCAGTTCGACAAGCCCATCAGCGCCTTCCAGCTCACCCAGAAGAAGCTCGCCGACATGAGCGTGTCCGTGGGCAACGCCGCGCTGCTCGCCGTGCACCTGGGCCGGCTCAAGGACCAGCACCGCATCCGCCCCGAACAGATCAGCGTCGGCAAGCTCAACAACGTCCGCGAGGCCATCGCCATCGCCCGCGAGTGCCGCACGATCCTCGGCGCCAACGGCATCTCCCTGGAGTACTCACCCCTGCGCCACGCCAACAACCTGGAGTCCGTCCTGACCTACGAAGGCACCAGCGAGATGCACACCCTGGTCGTCGGCCAGGCCCTCACCGGTCAGGCGGCGTTCCGCTGAGCACCGCAGGCCGAGGACGACACCCGTGAACATCGTCGTACTCGTCCGACAGGTCCCGGACTCCGGTGCCGAAGTCACCGTCGTTTCGATGGGACCGGACTCCGCGCTCGACGTCATCCGCAAGGTCCTGGCGATGGGCGTCGACCGGAGGGCCACATCTGCGGCGACCGGCCGCACGGCGCCGACCTGCTCACCACGGTGAGGGTCCTGGCAGCCGCCGTGCGGACCATGGCGGACGTCGATCTGGATCTCGCGGGCGACGGGACCACGGACGGCCGGGCGCGAGACCGAGAACGGCCGGGCGACGCTGTGAGCCCGGGGCGGACGGCTTCCAGGTGGTGGAGCGACTGGCCGACGCCCTGGGAGGCGCGGTGGGCGCCTCGCGCCGCAGTCGACGCCGGCTATCACCCCGCCGACTACGGCGGGGTGGGTGACCTGTTCGCGGTGGCTCCCCAGCCCACGCGGGAAGTGGCTGCCCGCCGAGTTCACCGCGGCTGACCAGCTCCACGACGGCGAACCCATCGGTCCCCGAAGTCGGCACCGTCGCCCGCAGCGCCATACCGGAGGGGGCGTTCAGCGCCCTCTCCGGACGCCTTCGACCCGACGGGCCCACGCCGTCAGGCGTCCCCGTAGCTGAAGAACCCCTGTCCCGACTTACGGCCCAGCAGCCCCGACTCGATCATGCGGCGCAGCAGCGGGGGAGGGGCGTACAGCGGTTCCCGGTACTCCTCGTACAGGGCCTCTCCTATCGCCGCCACAGTGTCCAGGCCGATCAGGTCGGCGAGGCGCAAGGGGCCCATCGGGTGGGCGCAGCCGGCGGTCATCCCCGTGTCGATGTCCTCCGCCGTCGCCGTGCCGGAGCCGACCATCCGTACCGCTGCCAACAGGTAGGGAACCAGGAGGGAGTTGACCACGAAGCCCGCGCGGTCCTCGGCCACGACCGTCTTCTTGCCCAGGGTCTCGCCCGCGAACGCGCGCACGCGCAGCTCCGTGGCCTTCGAGGTCTGCAGTGAGGGGATCACCTCGACCAGCGGCATGACCGGGACCGGGTTGAAGAAGTGCAGCCCCACCACAGACTCCGGCCGCCGGGTGGCGGAGGCGAGCCGGGCGATGGGGATCGAGGAGGTGTTGCTGGCCAGTACGGCGGTCGGGTCGGTGAGCACCTCGTCCAACTGCCGGAACAGGGCCGTCTTGGCCTGCTCGTCCTCGACGGCGGCCTCGATGACCAGATCCGCGCCGGACAGGAGGGCGAGGTCCACGGTGACCGAGACGCCGGCCAGGGCACGGGCGCGCTCGTCCGAGGTGATGGTGCCGCGCTTCTCCGCCTTGAGCAGGGAGTCCGCCACGCCCGCCAGTCCCGCACGGGCTCGGTCCTCGGTCACGTCGCACAACGTGACGTGCAGCCCGGCCCGGGCGCAGACCTCGGTGATGCCGCGGCCCATCTGCCCGGCGCCGACGACTCCCACGTGCTTGATCGATGTCATGCGTTCCTCCGCGTGTCACTGCGCCCGGGGCGGTCGTTCGACGCCGCCCGGTCTGTGGTGCCGTGTTGAGCCTAGGCCGGGTGCAACCCATCTGACCTGCGCAGACAGTGCGTTTTCCGCGCACAAACATGCGCCGGTTCGGTGTGTCGGGGCGCCGCGGCCTCAGCTGTCGGCGGTCGTGGCGGCAGCCGCCTCCCGCAGCCGGCGGATCACGCCGCGCACCGCGGGCGAGGTCTCGCCCCTGCGGTAGGCGCCCACCAGCCGGGTGGTCAGCGGTACGTCCGCCAGCGGGCGGTAGGCGACACCCGGTATCCGCACACGGCGCAGCGAGTCCGGTACCAGCGCCACGGCGAGACCGCCGCCCACCAGAGTGAGAGCGGCGATGAAGTCCCGCACCGGAGGCCCGCATCGCGGGCTGAATCCCCCTTGCTCGGCCACCTCCAGGATCTGGTCGCGGCAGCCGTACTCCTCGTCGAAGTGCGGTGCCACGAACTGCTCGTGGCGCAACTCCGCCGTCGGCACCGCCTCGTGCGCCGCCAGCGGCGCCCCTTCCGGCAGCGCCAGGACGACGTCCTCGGTGAGCAGACAGGTGGCCTGGACCCCGTCCGGATACTCCGGCCGCCAGCGCAGGAAGCCGACGTCGATGTCCCCGCAGGACAGTGCTTCCAGCTGGGCCGGTGTCTCCAACTCGCGTACCTGCACGGTGAGATGGGTGTCGAGGGCCGCGCACCGGGTGAGGACGTCGGTCAGCACACCGGAGAACGCGGCGGAGGCGACGTAGGCGATCTCGGCGTGCCCGAGTTCCCCGCGCCCGGCGCGCCGGCCCACCGCCTCGGCGCGGGCGGCCTGCGCGAGGGTCAGCCGTGCCTCTTCGAGGAACAGCCGCCCGGCGCTTGTGAGTGCCGGGCGGGTGCGTCGTCCGCGGTCGATCAGACGCACTCCCAGATGCGACTCCAGCGCTCTGACCTGGGCGCTGAGCGCCGAAGGAGCCAGATGCAGTCGGTCCGCCGCGCGCGCGAAGTGCAGCTCGTCCGCGACGACGACGAACGATTCCAGCCAGCGCAGTTCCATCGGCTCCTCCGTTCTGTGCGTAGGCGGTGTCAGGGGATGACGACGTAGTTGCTGAATCCGCCGTCGCGGTTGGTGAGTCCCGAGATCGCCTCGTTGACTCTGGCCAGCGGGAACGGCTTGGCCTGTAGGTAGGACAGGTCCAGGGCGCCGGTGGCGACCATGTCGGCGAGCTCCTGCCCCTGCGCGGTACTGAACCAGTTGGAGCCGATCAGATGGACCTGCTCGTCCATGAGCCATTTCATGTCCAGGGGCAGCCGGTCGGCCACGCCGCCGACGTTGACCACCTTGCCGCCCCGCCGGACGCCCTGCATGGAGTCGAGCATGGTCTCGACCGGGGCCTTGGCGCCGAGGGCACTGATCACGTAGTCCGCGCCCTCGCCGCCGGTCCGCTCCTTCGCCCATTCCCCGGTGGAGCCGTCTCCCAGCCGGAAGACCTCGACACGGTCCGGGGCGAGTTCCTTGACGCGCTTGAGGAGTTGCTCGTTGCGGCCGGTCCCGAGGACCCTGGAGGCTCCGGAGGCGAGCGCGAGTACGGTCGACGCGACACCGAGGGTTCCCGTGATCCCGTCGATGAGCGCGACCTGGCCGGGGCTTGCCGCCGCGTTCTTGAGGGCACCATAGGACGTGCCGATGTAGCCGAGCTTGCCGGCCTGTTCGAACGTCATGTTGTCCGGGATGTTGACGATCGACTGCTGCGGGGCGGTCATGTACTGCGCGAAACCGCCGTAGGGGTAGAGGTCAAAGATCCGCTGCCCGTCCCGGGAGGTGCTGAAGTAGCCGTTCAGGGTGAAGTAGCGGCATCGGCTCAGTTCACCGCCCCGGCACACCTGGCAACTCCCGCATCCGCGCAGGGGGTTGACGTACACCCGGTCCCCGGGCCTGGTGTGCAGCACCGCCTCGCCGACGGCTTCGACCACCCCGGCCGCGTCCAGGCCGAAGACGGCAGGGAACTTCGGCAGCGGCTGATGCGGAAACCACGTGGGCCAGTTGTTGATCACGTTGGCCATGTTCGGCACGATTCCGCATGCCTTGACCCGCACCAGCACGTCGGTCGGCCTGGGGGTGGGCACGTCGATCGTGTCCACCGACATCGGCTCACCCAGCGCGTGCAACCGTGCAGCGAGCATTTTCGCCATTGAAATACTCCTTGTAATTCCCTGCGGAAGTACGCAGGACCATTCAGTAGGTTCAGAAGGGGTTTGCGTAACCGCTCTCGAGGTCGATATCCAGCAGCCCCATGATGCGGACGCCGGAGTTGTACCAGGCGATGGACAACGACAGTTCGACCATCTGCCGGTCCGTCAGGTGGCCGGCGGCGGCACGCCACGTCTCCTCCGAGACGTCGACCTGGAGCGTGGACTCCTCGGCGAGACGCATCACCGCCTTCTCCGTCGCGTCGAACAGGTCGGACGCCTCGAAGTCGGCCACCGCGGCCAGCTGTTCCTCGGTGAGTCCGGCCTTGAGTCCGTGAGACTGGTGGTGCGCGACCTCGTACGCCGACCGGGTCGCGTACCCCACGGTCAGGATCGCCAGTTCCCGCAGCTTCGGGCTGAGGTCGGCGGCCCGCAGTGAGTTGGCGTAGGTCAGGAAGGCGTTCAGCTGGGTCGGCGCGCCCGCCAGGGCGAGGAAGATGTTCGCCGTCGGCACCTTGCGCTCGGCTTCCAGCCGGTCGTACAGGGGCTTCTGCGACTCGTCCGCGTCCTCGCGGCGTAGATAGGGGACTCGTGCCATGGTCACTCCTGGAGGTACGGAAGGTCAGCGCGCGGACTGTTCGAGCAGGAACCGCTCGAGCGACATCGGCTTCGGCAGCTCGGTCGGCGGGATCTGCGGCACGCCGACGAACGGCGACGCCTCGAAGTACCACTTCTCCAGGGCCGGGAGGCCCCAGCGTGCGTTGGTGCTCAGCGATCCCGCGTCCCAGCGCACCGGCTCGATCTCGGTGTCGATCGTCTGGTAGTGGCTGTTGAAGACCTCCACCCGGTGCCCGTCGGGGTCGCGGAGGTAGACGAAGAGCATCCCGCCCGGACCGTGCCGTCCCGGGCCCCGCTCCACACCGTCGCCGTAGCCCTGGATGCCC
The DNA here is from genome assembly GCF_058544905.1 of Streptomyces sp. JLBG701. Classification (NCBI taxonomy): domain Bacteria; kingdom Bacillati; phylum Actinomycetota; class Actinomycetes; order Kitasatosporales; family Streptomycetaceae; genus Streptomyces; species Streptomyces sp. JLBG701. The sequence continues at coordinate 1,609,213 of NZ_CM178588.1, read as the reverse complement.
GCCCAGTCGCAGGCGGTGAAGATGTCGTGGCTCTCGGAGACGGTGTAGGCGAAGTGGTGCAGGGCGGGCCCGGTGTTCTCGATGATCGCGAGGTCGAGGCAGGTGCCCTTGCGGTACATGAACGCACCCAGCAGTTTGTCGCCGTGCTCCAGGTACTCCGAGTTGCGGAAGCCGAGTTCGCCGTAGAACGCGCACAGTTCGTAGGTGTCGGGCGCGAAGATCTGGTAGTGGTCGAGCCGTTGGGCGTGGGCGCCCTTGTACCGCTCGAAGTCGATGTGCAGCCTCGGCCGTGTCTCCATGTGGGCGCAGAGTTCGAGCGGTGTGCCGATCGGGTCGCTGACGTGCAGAGTACGTCCCTGGTACGGGAGATCGACCCACTCGGCGGGCAGTCCCCGCTCACGGAACCAGTCGAAGGCGAGGTCCAGGTCCTCGTCGAAGAACACCCGGAAGCCGACCCTCCTGCTCATGCCCGCGCCCTCTTTGTCCAGCTCCAGGACGAGGCTGTGATGGCAGGCCTCGGCCAGGCCGCGCAGGTAGCAGGTGCGCTCGTCCTCGTCGCTGACGACGAGCCCCAGCACGTTCACGTAGAAGTCCCGGCTCACGGCGAGATCGGTGACCGTGAGACGCACATGGCTGGAGCGGGTGATGTTGAAACTCGGGCGCAGATTGACGGGTGGCAGCATGCTGGCCTCCGTGCTCGGATCGGCTCTGGATTTCGATGAATCTAATGCGTCGAGGACGCTTTACGAATCGGTCGTCGAGGAATCGACCGCGGCGAATGTGAATGCGGACCATCCGCTGAATTCCGCGGATTCACCGAGGGACTCCTCGATACGCAGAACCTCGTTCCACTTCGCCATACGCTCGGAGCGCGTGAACGAGCCCACCTTGAGCTGGCCCGCGTCCCAGCCGACGCTCAGATGGGCGATGGTGATGTCCTCGGTCTCCCCGGAGCGCGCCGAGACGATCGTGCCGAAGCCGGCTTCCTTCCCGGCCCGCAGGGCCTGGAACGCCTCGGTGACCGTACCGGCCTGGTTCGGCTTGACGAGGACGGCGTTCGCCGTGCCGCTCGTGGCCGCCGCCTCCACCCGCTTGGCGTTCGTGACCAGGTAGTCGTCGCCGATCACCTGGCAGCGGTGTCCGTAGCGCCGGGTGAACTCCAGCATGCCCTCGTGGTCGTCCTCGCCCACCGGGTCCTCGACGGACAGGATCGGATACTGCTCGATCCAGCCGCCCAGCATGTCGATCAGCGCGGCGGTGTCCAGGGTGCGGTCGTCCAGGGCCAGCGTGTACCGACCGCCGCTGCCGAACTGCGAGGCCGCGACGTCCAGCGAGATGCCCACCTGGGCCGAGGGCACGAAGCCCGCGCTCTCGATCGCCCGGGTCAGCGTCTCCAGCGCCTCCTCGTTGGAGTCGAACGACGGCCAGAAGCCGCCTTCGTCGGCGACCCCCTGCGCCTTGCCCGCCTTGCGCATCAGAGCGCCGGCGGCGCGGTAGATCTCCGCCGTCCAGTCCAGCGCCTCGGAGAAGCTCCGCGCCGCGGGGCACATCACCATGAAGTCCTGGACGTCGACGCGGCGGTCCGCGTGGGCGCCGCCGCCGAAGATCTGGATCTCCGGCAGCGGGATGCGCACCGGCCGCCCGCCCGCCAGGTGCTGCCACAGCGGGACGCCCGCCGACGCGGCGGTGGCGTGCAGGATCGCCATGGACGTGGCCACGATCGCGTTGCCGCCGAGACGACTGCGGTCGGGCGTGCCGTCGAGGTCCACCAGCAACCGGTCGACGGCTTCCTGATCGGTCGTGTCGAGGCCAAGGAAGGCGGGCGCGATCTCCTGGTTCACCGACCCCACCGCGAGCCGGACGTCGAGCCCACCGAAGCGGCTGCCGCCGTCGCGCAGGTCCAGCGCCTCGCCCCGGCCCGTCGAGGCCCCCGCCGGTGCGATGGCCCGCCCGATCGCGCCGTCCGCGAGATGGACCTCGACCTCGACGGTCGGCCTGCCGCGTGAGTCCCACACCCTGCGGCCGTGGAGCTTGGCGATCCGCGCGTCTGTCATGGCGGTGCGACCTTTCGGAGTTCGGACGATCCGGGGCGAGGAGCCGGTGCCCGTGCCCGTGATCGGGGGACGGACTTCCCTGCGGCCGGGGAGGGCATACAGGAAAGTCCTCGCCGGCGGACGGGCGGGGGCGGCCCGGCGGGGTGGCACCTGAATCGGTGCGGCGGCGCTGGGAGCGGGCGAGAAGGATGGGGGTTTGCTCGTCCCCGGCGGCTCTGGGGAATGCTATCGATAGCGCAATCGTGCAAAGTGGAGGCGGCTGTGTCAAGGGGGTGGCGGCACTCTGGTGCCGTGGCCTCGCGGTTTGTTTGCCCCCTCTTGGCTCGCAGGAGCCGTAGTGCTATCGTTCGCACAGCCCTTGGTGCTCCGGCAGGAACTCCGGTGGACCCGCGTCCTCCTGGACGGACGGACAGCACAGGTGGCGTGGGTCCGCCGGGCCGGATGCCGGCCGACAGGAAGGCGAGCACGACATGACCCCCCAGCCCTCAGCGGCGCCCATGACCCTCACCACCGTCGTGGCCAGTACCCGCCCCGGACGTGTGGGCAGATCCGTCGCGGACTGGTTCACACTCCGTGCCGCGGAGCGTGCCCAGTTCGAGTCGCACATCGTCGACCTGAGGGAACTCGCACTGCCCTTCTACGATGAGCCGCATCCGCCCGCCCAGCGGCGGTACACCAAGAGCCACACCCGCACATGGAGCCGGATCGTCGACGCGTCGGACGCGTTCGTGTTCGTCACCCCGGAGTACAACGGCGGCTTCCCGGCTCCGTTGAAGAATGCGTGGGACTACCTCGTCGTGGAGTGGCAGCACAAGCCGGCCGCGTTCGTGAGCTACGGAGGCGTCTCGGCGGGCACCAGGGCGGTGCAGATGGGCAAGCAGGTCGTGTCGAACCTCAGGATGCTGCCGATCGGTCCGACCGTCAGCATCCCTTTCGTCCATGAACTCGTCGGCGACGGAGACTTCAGGCCCGGCAAGGTGCATGAGGCCGCCGTCGAGCAGGTGCTCGACGAACTCGCACGCACCGCCTGCGTCATGCGGCGGCTGCGGACTGAGACGTACTGACCTGGTGCCGAGTGCACGAAGGCGCCCGGAGTGGGAACTCCGGGCGCCTTCTCCTGCGTACGCCGGTGGGGTCGCCCCCGGTTCAAGCGGACCTGGACGGAGCCTTTCCGGCAGGAGGTGCCGTGCTGCCCCGCAGCACCAGCGAGCCGGGGGAGACCGACGTGTAGGGGCCGTCGTTGCCCGGCTTGGTCTTGAGCCGGCGCATCAGCCACAGCGCGCAGCCGGTGGCCATCTCCTGGATCGGCAGACCGACGGTGGTGAGGCCGGGACCCCACCAGGAAAACCCCGGCTCGTCCCCGAAACCGACCACGGACAGCTCCCCGGGCACCTTCACACCCTGCGCGGACAACTCCTCGAGGACCCCCAGGGTGAGCTGGATCGATCCGAGGACGAGAGCGGTGGGCGCGTCCGGTCCCTTCAGCAGCCGGCGCACCGCCTGGCGCCCGTGGTCCACCGACGACGGCGGGCCCAGCTCCGTACGCCCGGCCTCGTCCGGCAGGCCGCCTTCGCTCAGGGCGCTGCGGAAGCCGCGCAGACGTTCGGCACCCGTGGGCAGCTCCTCGGGGCCGCCCAGATAGGCGACGCGGGTGTGGCCCAGTGCCACGAGGTGGGCCGTGGCCTGGCGCAGTGCCTCGTGGTCGTCCACGCCGAACCACTGGGAACCGAGCGACGGGTGGCGGCGCAGCAACTGGAGGTGGGGGACCGCCTTGAGCAGCTTGACCGACTCGGCGTGGGGGCGTGCGGTGGGCACGATGATGACGCCGGCCACCCGGTTGGCGGACAGCTCGCGCAGGTGGCGCAGTTCCACCATCCGGTCGTCGTCGGTCTCCGAGAGCATCAGCTGGAAGCCCTCGGCCTCCATGTTCGTGGACAGCTCGTGCGCGATCGTCGAGTAGAAGCTGTTGCGGATGTCGGGGATGACCAGTGCGACCACATTGCTGGACGCTCCGCGCATCATCCGGGCCGCACGGTTGCCGACGTAGCCCATCTCGGAAGCGGTCTGGCGGACCCGGAACTTGGTCTCCTCGCTGATGCGGGGATCGTCGGAGAGCGCCCGGCCGACCGTCGAGACGGAGATTCCGAGGCGTTCGGCGATGTCCCTGGTCGTGATCACGTAAGGCCCCCTCGAGCTGACTGATCCCGTGTCGTCACTTTCTGTATGCCAACGATAGCATTCTCGTCGCGCTCCGTGGCCGGAGAGGTATGGGCATCGGGGTGATCGTCACTTGCATGCTAACGTTAGCACTGCTCTGGATGGGCCGCAGTCGCCTACGGCTGCCTAGCTGCGGAGGTATTCCGTGCGGATCGTCAGGTATGCCGTCGACGGCATGCGTCACTATGGCCAACTGGACGCCGGTGACGCCGGAATCACGAGATTCCAGGGTGATCCCTTCACCGAACTCACCCCGACCGGGCACGTCGACGAAGTCGGCGACGCGGTCATTCTTTCGCCGCTCGAGCGGCCTCGGATCTTCGGCTTCGCCTACAACTACGCCTCGCACATCGACGAGACCGACCGTGAGGTTCCGGAAGTTCCCGTGTGCTTCATGAAGCCGAGCACCGCGGTGATCGGACCTGGCGACGCCATTGTCTATCCGACGGACGGTGAACTCATCCATTTCGAAGGTGAGTTGGTCGTCGTCATCGGAAAGGAGGCCCGGCATGTGAAGCCCTCCGAAGCCCATGACTACATCCTCGGCTATACCTGCGGGAATGACGTCAGTGACCGCATCGTGCAGCGCAGGGAAAGCGCGTTCGGAACGCTGCTCATCGGCAAGGGGCAGGACACGTTCGCTCCCCTCGGACCGGTCGTCGCGACGGAACTCGACCCGTCGGCACTGTCGCTGACGACCCGTGTGAACGGCACTGTCATGCAGTCGGCGAGCACCGCCGACCTGCTGCTCGGTGTTCCCGACCTCGTCAGCTATCTCAGCCGCTACCTGACACTGCTGCCCGGAGACGCGATCATGACCGGCACGCCTGCCGGCGTCGGGCCGATCCGCCCCGGAGACGAGGTCGAGGTGGAGATCGAGGGCATCGGCGTTCTGCGCAATCCGGTGGTGGCCGAGAGCCGCTGACCGCGGACGTCCGCCGGACCGCCTCGCACCGGGGCCTGCCCACCGCTCGGCGGTGGGCAGGCCCCGGTGGCGTGTCGGCGTCGGCCCGCTAGCGGACCGCGTTGTTGAACAGAGAGGGTCGCACGAAGCCCAGCGCCAGGGCGCTCACCAGCGGCAGCACCGTGACCTGCAGCAGCCCGGCCCGGTCCCAGCCGAAGGAGTCCACCAGGGCGGCGAAGAGCAGACCCGAGAACGCCGCCGGACCGTAGTAGCTGGTGACGAAGAGGCCGGAAGCGCGTCCTATCTGTCCGGGACGGACGGCCCGCTGCATCGCGCTGTTGGTGTTGGGGTAGACGAAGCCCAGGCCGAAGGCGCCCATGAGGAAGGCGAACACGCACTGCGTGCCGACGTCGGCACGCGTGTTGTAGATGCACACACCGATGACGGAGACGGCCAGCATGCTCAGGATCAGCAGGTTGCGCTGGTTGAAGCGATCGCCGAGCCAGCCGCCGAAGACGGCTGTCATGCCGCCGAAACCGAGGAAGCTCATGGCCAGTGCGGCCTGCCCGGAGCTGTAGTGCAACGAGGTGATGAGGAATGTCGGGTAGAGGCCGAGGAACCCGTAGATCGCCACACCGCCGATGACCGAATGAACGGCCAGCGCAACGGTGTTGCGGTTGTAGGCGGAGGCCGGCATGTGCGCCCAGCTCCCGGTCGAGACGGTCTTCTCGGCGGAGTGCTCGGTCAGGCCGGACTTCAGGAGGAACAGGGAGGCGGCGGCGATCAGCAGCCCGGCCGTGCCGAAGAGATAGAACGGTGAGTGCCAGGTGCCGTGCATGCTCATGAGCTCGACGCCGATGAGCGGGGCGATGAACACGCCGATGGAATAGCCCATGCCGATGATGCCGAAGGCGAGGCCGCGCCGCTGGGCGAAGAAGGCGCCGAGCGCCGCGAAGATGGCGGCGGACTGCATGCCCTCCCCGAAACCGGAGACGACCCGGTACAGGGTCATGTCCGCGAACCCGGTCGCCAGGGGAGTGGCCATCGTGCCCAGGGAGTAGATCACGATGCTGACCAGCAGCACGGTCTTGCGGCGGAAGCGGTCCAGGAGATAGCCCGCGGGCAGACCGGCCAGGGCCATGCCGAGGGTGAAGTTGGTCGCCAGCAGCCCGCCTTGTTCCAGGGAGAACCCGTACTCCGCGCGGATGTTGGGCAGCAGTGGAGGAAAGACCTGGCGGTCCATGGCGTTGACCATGTAGGAGAGGACCACCAGCAGGAAGCCGACCCCGATCATGGGACGGGACAGGGGGGCGCGGCTGCCTTCCCGCGTTTCGCTCGCGGGTACCGCGCTGGTGTCGACTTGCGCTGCGTGAGTCATAGCGGCTCCTGAGGGGAATGGGCCACGGCAGGCCGCGGCGGATTCATGGCCCGTACAAAGACGTACGGGCGATGACGGGAAGCGGTGAGCTGAACACGGACTCGAGTCGGCGACGGAAATGCCGTCGCGACTTGCGGAATGCGGGCGACGGGCTGCCGAGCGGTCGGACACCGCACGCGGAATTCAGCCGTATATCGCCCGTCGGGGACGTCCGTGGCTATGACGTCGTCGACAGCCGGACCCCGTGCGGACACTTGTCGGTCACACGGGCGGCGCTGGCAGAAACCATGAGGGGGAAGTCTCCGGCGCGTCAAGATGCGAACACCGGATTTCTTCGGCGTGCCGCCGTTTCCCGTGATGACAGAGTTCCTGGCTCTTGCCGGACCTTGTCGCAGGGGCGCCGGCGATCGGGTGTGCACCGCGCTCTTGACGTGGCGAAGAGGCTCAGTGCTATCGTTAGCACCACGTGGCTGTGACAAAGTGATGCGACGTGCCCCGGCATCTCGTGACCCGTTCCCGGGACGCACCGCGGCGCCCGCACCGACCACAAATCGGCGAGCGCCGGCCCACACCCGACCCGAACCCAGCGACCCCCTCCACCCCGCCCATGGCGGCCGACGGCCCCTACGGACAAGCCGACGGCCGCCCTTGCCGGGTGGCGATCAGACCCGTTCACCGGACGCGACCGGGCGTGAGCCCCGGCCGTCCGCCGCGGCCGCACGATTCTGCGAGGACGACCTGCCATGAACCCATCGAGCCGCCCCGGCACCGTGCTGCTCACCGACTACGCCTGGCCCGACGACTCCGTCGAGCGATCGGTCATCGAGAAGGCGGGCCACACCCTGGTCACCGGCCCCGCCGACCCCGCCTCCGCCGAGACGATCGAGGAACTGGTGGCCGATCACCGGCCTGACGGGATCCTGACCTGCTGGGCCCCCGTCTCCGCCACCGCGATCGGCGCCTCGCCGGACCTGCGGATCGTCGCCAGGCTCGGGGTCGGGCTCGACAACATCGCCGTGGACGCGGCGACCGAGCGCGGTGTGTGGGTCACCAACGTGCCGGACTACTGCGTCGATGAGGTGTCCGACCACGCCGTCGGCATGGTGCTGGCCTGGACGCGGGGCCTGGCTGCCGCCGACCGGGAGGTCCGCGCGGGCCATTGGGATCCCGCCGGCGCCCGGTTGCGCCGGCTGTCGACGCTGACCTGCGGTGTCGTCGGATACGGCCGCATCGGACGCGCCACCGTGCGCAAGCTCGGCGCGTTCGGCTGCCGGATCCTGGCCCACGACCCGCATCCACCGAAGGATGCCCCCGGAGTGGAGATGGTGGGCCTGGAGGACCTGCTGCGGCGCAGCGACGTCGTGATCCTCCACGTACCGCTCACGCCCGGCACGCATCACATCATCGGCGCCGAGCAGTTGGCGCTGATGCCACCGGGAGGCCTGCTGGTCAACGTCAGCCGGGGTGGCCTGGTGGACACCGACGCGGTCGTCGAGGCGCTGGACAGCGGGCACCTGGACGGAGCCGCCTTCGACGTACTGGAGAGCGAACCGCACGTCCCCGCAGGGTTGTTGAAGCAGCCGGGAGCTCTCCTCACCCCGCACATCGCCTTCTCCTCCGACGCCTCGGTCACGGAACTGCGCCGCCGCGCCGCGGAAGAGGTCGTACGGATCCTGGCGGGCGAGGCACCGGCCCACGCCTGCAACACACCTGCTCTGCCCATCGGTTCGGGGAACCGGCGATGAGCCGGCCCGGCGCGCAGGCGAGCCCGGAACCCGCGCTGACCAACTTCCTGACCGCCCACCAACTTGCCGCACCCGGCGAAGCCGCTCGCTGGACACCGCTGGCCGGCGGCGTCTCGTCCGACCTGTGGAGAGTGGACCTGCCGGGACGCTCCCTCTGCGTCAAACGCGCCCTGGCCAAGTTGAAGGTCGCCGCCGACTGGCAGGCACCGGTGTCGCGCAACGCCTACGAATGGGCGTGGATGCGGTTCGCGTCCCGGTACCGCCCGGACAGCGTGCCCGAGTTGCTGGCTCACGACCCCGAAGCCGGCCTCTTCGCGATGGCGTACCTGCCGCCCGAGCAGTACCCCGTGTGGAAGGCGCAGTTGCTGAACGGCGAGGTACGGGTGGCGACCGCGGCGGCCGTCGGGGAGCTGCTCGGCACCCTGCACGCGGCGAGCGCGGACGACGCCGCACTCGCCGCGGAGTTCGCCACCGACGACAACTTCCACGCGCTGCGCATCGAGCCGTACCTGCTGGCCACCGCTGCCGCGCACCCCGCCCTGCACGGCATCCTCCAGGGCCTCGCCGACCGCACCGTCACGACCCACCTGGCCCTGGTGCACGGTGACGTGAGTCCCAAGAACATCCTCGTCGGCCCGGCGGGACCCGTGTTGCTGGACGCAGAGTGCGCCTGGTACGGCGACCCTGCCTTCGACCTCGCCTTCTGCGTCAACCACCTGCTCCTCAAGAGCCTGGTGGTGCCCGAGCGGCGCCCCGATCTCCTGCGGTCCGCCCGGGTGCTGAGCGAGGAGTACGTCCGGTGCGTCGACTGGGAACCGCGGTCGGCCCTCGAAGGGCGGGCCGCATCGCTGCTGCCGGCACTGCTGCTCGCGCGCGTGGACGGCAAGTCCCCGGTCGAGTACCTCACGGACGACCGGCACAGGCTTTTCATCCGCAGGGTGGCATCGGCTCTGCTCCGGGCGCCCGCCCCCACTGTGACGGACGTGCTGGACGCCTGGGCGACCGCGCTCGGGCCCACGACTGAACTCGGTATCTGCAAGCCCGCCTGACCCGACCCAGGAGAGACGTATGCGCAGAGTCGTCACCGGACATGACGAGAACGGCAGGTCGGTTGTCGTCAGCGACGGACCCGTCCCGCGCAGCCGTGAGTTCTCCAGCCTGCCGGGCTGGGTGTCCCGACTGCCGTGGGCCACCGAACCCGGCGAACCGGTCGGCCGTACCGGGGAAGATCCCACGCCGAAGGTCACCGGCCTGCTCCCGGCGCCAGGCGGCACCCGGTTCATCGTGCTGACCTTCTCACCGGACGCCGCGATGGCCGACCCGACGTTCGACCCCGTCGCCTTCGACCGCGAGCAGCGTGCCGACTCGCCCGGCATAGCGGAGCTCATCGAGCCCGACGGCATGCACACGACGCCCACGGTGGACTACGGCATCGTGCTCCAGGGCGAGATCGTCCTCGAACTCGACGACGGCCACTCAACCCGCCTCTCGGCGGGGGACATCGTCATCCAGAACGGCACCCGCCACGCCTGGCGCAACCGCAGCGACCATCCCGTCACGATGGCCTTCGTCCTGGTCGGCGCGGAACGCGACGGCTGAAGCGACGGTCGATACTGCTCCGACTGGTCGTGACGCTCGTGTGACCGGCTCAGCGGCGCGATCCCGTCGGTGGGGCGAGGCGGTGGGCCGGCAAGGTGGCAGTGGGCATCGGGAGGCTGTCGTGTGCGGTGCGGCGGAGGTGTCGCACAAACTGCTCCCGCGGTACGAGAATGCCGCCCTGGTCGCGGACGTGCGGACTGTCCCGCTGCGCGTCGAGCAGCTCGCCGCCGGCCTGTGCGAAGCGCGCCGCGAGGTCGGCCACCGCGACCTTCGAAGCACCGGGACGGTGGAAGAACATCGAGTCCATGCTGAAGACCGATCCGACCCGCAGACCGAAGACGCCGCCGACCAGATCGTCGCCCTCCCACACCTCGACGCTGTGAGCATGACCCATCTCGTGCAGGCGGACCAGGCTTGCGATCAGCTCGTCGGTGAGCCACAGGGGGACGCGGCCGGCACGGCATTCGCGGACGACCGCCTCGAACCGCCGGTCCAGGCTGGTCGACCACGGCAGCCGGTTGCGAAGCCGCCTGGCGAGGTGCCGGCTGAGGTGCGTGGCCGAGACGGGCAGCACCGGCCTGGGGTCGGGTGACCACCAGGAGACGGCGTAGGGATCGGCCGATTCCTCGCCCATCAGCCGGATGCGGCCCTCCTGGACCTGATCGGCGAAGACCACCTCGTTGAGGGCGCGGGTGTACTCGTCGGATGCCGGGAACGGATAGACCCCGGCGCGGTACGCCGCCAGGAGGCCGGCGGGACTGAGGTCGGCGCCGAAGGCCACCGGACCGTCGAGTGGCCCTTCCAGCACGTCCAGCGCCTCCCAGCAAGCGCATCGGCTCACCACCGCGTCGCCCCTTGCCCTTGGTCCTTCATCGGCCGGACACCGTCGGCCTGTTGGAGGAAGTCGATGTGACGGTCCATCATCTCCGCGTCCACCGGCGGAATGTCGATCCCGGCGTCCACCAGCGCCCGTTCCGCGTTGCCGCGGGTGAACGCCGGGAAAACGTCCTGGAAGTACATCTCGCTCACGGTGATGTCGGCGCGGGCGCACTGGTCGACGAAGAGCGGGACGAACGGGGTGATCGGGTCGGTGGGGTGCCCGGCCGCGTACCTCACCAGAGAGGCGATCCATTCGCCGTACGGGATCTCCCGGACCGGGTAACCCCGTCGGCGCAGGCGCTCGGCGAGCGAATTCAGCAGCGTGGGACGGGGGTTGGTGAGATGGTAGATCTCACCGTGAGCGGGATGGCGGGTGGAGATGTGTCCGATAGCGCGGGCGAGGTGGTCGGCGGGCAGGAAGTCCAGTGCCAGCCGGACCTTGGGGCACAGCCCGGTCCGCGCGACGAAGTCGAAGAGGGCGGCAAGCTCGCTGCTGGTGTTCATCACGCCGGTCCCGCTGCGGCCCGTGATGTCCATGAGGCGGTAGACGGCGACCGGCAGGCCCGCGTCGGACGCCTTCTTCAGCAGTGCCTCGGCGACCCATTTGGTTTCCACGTAGCCCACGGACAGATAATCGGGGAAGCGCAGCGGCGTGTTCTCCGTCACCTTGCGCACCCCGGCCGGCCCGAATCCCGCGAGCACCGCCATGCTGGAGGTGAAGTGGATGGGGACGGCCCGGCCGGCGGCGAGGCGGATGATCTCGTATGTTCCGCCGACGTTGGCCGCGCGCAACTCGTGGTACGGGTAGATGAAGTTGACCTGGCCGCCGAAGTGGTAGATGGCGTCGATGGTCGATCCCAGCTCCTCGAACCGGCTTGGGGACAGCCCCAGTTCGGGCTTGCCCAGGTCGCCGACGACCGGCTGGACGCGCCCGCTGGGCAGATCGCTGAGGACGTACCGCTGGTGGCTCGCGCGGATCCGCTCCATGCCGTGCTGGTCGTCGGAGGCCCTGACCAGGCAGAGTATCCGCCCCGTCGTCCTGCACAGCAGCTCGTCGATCATGTGCGCGCCGCAGAACCCCGTCGCCCCGGTGAGGAGGACATCGCCGGGACGACGGATATCTGGAGCCGGCGCGTCTGCGCCCACTGCCGGAACGCGCCGATCGGTCTCGGCGGCGAAGTCGACGCTCCCGCCGTCCGGGTGGGCCAGTGTGCCCGCACGTGCCTGGCGTACGGACTCGGCGAACGCGGCGAGCGTCGGATACCGCAGCAGCGAACGGGTCAGATCACGGATCTGCGTGATGCCGATGCCGAACACGACGCGGGTCCGGGCGAGCATCTCCATGGCCAGCAGCGAGTTGCCGCCCAGCTCGAAGAAGTCGTCGTGCGGACGGACGTAGTCCACATCCAGGATCTGGCCCCACAACTGGGCCATCCCCTGCGGCACCGGACGGTCGTCGGCGCCGGTGGTCGTCGGCGCCGCGGTCACGGGTTCCGGCAGGGCCCTGCGGTCGACCTTTCCGCCGGGCGTGACGGGCAGCCGCTCCACCGCGTGGAAGGCTGCCGGGATCATGTGGCCCGGCAGGACCTCGGCGAGTGCCGACCGCAGCCGTGCGTGCAGCACCGCCTCGCCGTCGGTCGGCGGCGAGGTCGGAGTGAAGTACGCGACGAGGTCCCGGTCGCCGCCGGCGCGCGTCCGGGCCACCACCATCGCCTGGCCGATCTGCGGGTGGGAGGCGAGCGCGGCCTCGACCTCGGCCGGGTCGACCCGGAACCCGCGGATCTTCATCTGGTCGTCGGCCCGGCCCAGGACCTCCAGGTTGCCGTCCGAGCGCCGGCGGCCCAGATCCCCGGTGCGATACATCCGGTCCCCCGGCGCCGAGCCGTGCGGGTCGGGCAGGAACTGCAGTGCGGTCAGGGCGGGTTGCCGCCAGATACCGCGCGCCAGCCCCGGGCCGCCGATGTAGATCTCGCCGCGCTCGCCCGGCGGCACAGGGTGCAGTTCGGCGTCGAGCACGTGGAGGTGATTCCCCTCCAGGGGTCTGCCGATCGGGGCGACGGCGGTGTCCGGCGCGGCGAGCACTTCCTCGTTCAGGTCGCCGAGCGTGGAGGTGATGGTGGTCTCGGTGAGCCCGTACGCGTTGACGAGTCGCGCGCCGGGGATGCGGTGCAGAATGGCGCGGCAGTTCTTCGCGGTGACGATCTCGCCGCCGACGATGACGAGCCTCAGCGACGTGAGGCTCTCGTCGCGGTCCGGGGCGGAGACGATCCGATGCCAGTAGGCGGGGGTCAGGTCGGCGACGGTGATCCCGTGCTCCGGGAGGCGGTGCAGCAGGTCGGTGGGCGCCCAGGTATGTGTTCCCGCGAGGACGAGTGTCGCGCCGCTGATCAGCGTGGCGAAGATCTGCTCCAGTGAGGTGTCGAAGCCGAGCGCCGCGGCGTGCAGCACCCGGTCGCCGGGCCCCAGTTCGTATGCCCGGGCCACCGCGGTGAGGGAGTGGGCCAGCGACCGGTGGGTGATCATCACTCCCTTGGGAGGTCCGGTGGATCCGGAGGTGTAGATCACGTAGGCGAGGTCGTCCGGCCGGGGGCCGGGGGCCGGCTGTGTCGGCCGGGAGCCCTCCGGCGGCGCCTGCGTGGCCGGTTCCCCCGCGTGGACGATCCGCGCCTCGCACCCGGCGAACATCGGGGCGTGCTCGCGGCTCGAGACGATGAGGCGTGAACCGCTCTCCCCGACCAGTCCGGCCATCCGTTGCCTTGGAGTCGCCGGATCGAGGGGCAGGAACGCGCCGCCGGAGCCCAGCACCGCCAGCAGCGCGACGACCAGCTCGGGCACGCGGTCGAGGCACACGGTGACGACGGACTCCGCGTCGACACCCGACTCCCGCAGCCGGTGGGCAAGCCGGTCCGCGCGGCCGGTCAGCTCGGCGTAGCTGAGCCTGCCCTCGTCCGAGAGCACCGCGAGAGCGGACGGTTCACGCCGCGCCCGCTCCCGGACCAGCTCGGGCACGGTGCCCCGCCCAGGTCCCGGGGGCCGCCCTTCGGCGCGGGCACTCGCGGGCCGCATGTCGGTCCACAGGCGGTCGACCAGGCTCCCGCACCACCCGGTGGACGCCGGTCCGCCGATCCGACGCCACCCGGCCGGAATCCGGCGGTCGGCGGGCCAGATCGCGTACTGCTCCTCGTCGTTGCGCAGCACGACGCACGGCGCAGCCGACTCTGCCGACGGGTGATCACGTTCCGTCACCTCGGGCCTCCTGCCTCGCGCGGCGTCCTGCGGAGCACGATCTGTGCCCCTCGCGAGAGAGGGCCGCCGCCATCACCCCTCCCCTTCCGCGGGCGTCACAGGCAATCCGGCCAGGTGGCCGAGCGGTGGCGCGAGGACGAGCTGCTCCGCCTCCTCGGCGCTGACCGGCTCGGCGAAGAGGTACCCCTGGCCGAGCGGGCAGCCCATGGAGACCAGCAGCTCCTGCTGTCTCACGTCCTCCACTCCTTCGGCGATCACCGTGAGGCCGAGCGAGTCCGCGAGATGCGTGATGCCCTCGACCAGGGCGTACTGTTCGGACGAGCGCCCGAGTTCGTCGACGAACGACTTGTCGATCTTGAGTATCGAGATGGGGAACTCGCGCAGATAGCTCAGTGACGAGTAGCCCGTTCCGAAATCGTCGATCGCGATACGGATACCGAGGTCGGTGAGCGAACTCATCTCGGCCAGGATACGTTCGTCGTTGTACAGCAGCACGCTCTCGGTCAGTTCCAGTACGAGAGACGACGGTTGGATGCCGGAGAGTTCCAGGGCACGCCGGACCACGTTGTAGAACTCCTCGTCCCGGAACTGACGCGGTGACACGTTCACGCTGATGTAAGGCGCGTTGCGGTCGGCCGACCCGCCGCGCAGCACGGAGTCCTCCCACCGGACAGCTTCGGCTGCGGCCTGGTCAAGCACCCAGGCGCCGAGCGGGACGATCTGCCCGCTCTCCTCGGCCAGCGTGATGAACTGCTCCGGCGGCACCATGCCGCGCGTGGCGTGGGGCCAGCGAAGGAGCGCCTCGAAGCCGGCGATCCGCCCGCTGGTCAGCTCCACGATGGGCTGGTAAAGCACCATGAACGACGTCTCGATCGACGAACTGTCCAGGCCCTCCTGCAACTTGGCACGCTCGGCCATTCCGCTCTGCAGTTCCGGGTGGTAGCGGCGCCACTGGCGCTTGCCCGCCGTCTTCGCCGCGTACAGCGCGAGATCGGCGTGTGTCAGCAGTTCGACCGAGTCGATGCTGTCGTCCGTGGTCGCGACGCCGACGCTGGCGTATGTGCTGATCGGTCCCACACTGAGCCGGAACGGTTCACTGAACACGGTCATCACGTGTTCGGTGAACCTCTCCACGCCCGCCGGCGTGACGGAGCCCTCCACCAGCAGTGCGAACTCGTCTCCGCCGATGCGCGCGGCGGTGTCGGAGGCACGGACGGTGGTCTGCAGCCGGAGTGACAGCGCGACCAGGAGCTCGTCGCCCACACTGTGGCCGTGTATGTCGTTGACGACCTTGAAGTCGTCCACGTCGACGAAGAGCACGCCGACCACCGTGCCCTCTCGCTGAGCCTGCACCAGGGCGTGGTTGACCCGCTCCTGGAAGAGCACGCGGTTGGCCAGGCCGGTGAGCGAGTCGTGGAACGCCTGGTGGGTGAGTTCGCGTTCGAGCTTGCGCTGTTCGGTCACGTCCCGCAGGGTGAGCACCACCCCGCCGACGGTCGCCTCCTCGCGCAGGTCGCTCCACCTCACCTCGACCTCGATGGTCGCCCGGTCGGTGCGGACCATGCGCCAGTGCTCGCGCCTGGTCTGGTACTCGTGGCTCCGTATCCGGCCGAGCGTCTCGACCACCGCCCGGCTGTCCTGCGGCGGCACCAGATTGATGAGGTGGGTGCCCTCCAGGTTCGGAACGCCCAGCACCTGGTCGGCGGAGGGGCTGGCATAACGGACCCGGTCGTCCTCGTCGAGGATCAGGATGACGTCGGAGGCGTTCTGCACCAGCGTGCGGAAGTACATCTCGCTGTTGCGCCGGTTGACCTCCTCGGCGAGGGTGACCCGCGCCGCGGCAAGTGCCGTCTGCGCGGCGAGAGTCGCCAGCGTGTCGCGGAGCATGAGCAGGTCGTGCTCGTTCCCGGCCACGATCAGCGCCCCGACCAGCAGGTCGCCCGAAGGGTGATCCTGCGAGGTGAGCGGACAGACCAGCGCGTGGACGGTGCGGGTCGGCTCCGCGTCCGAGCCCGTGAGGTGGGCGGCAAGATCGAGCCCCACACCGTCGAGGGTCACCAGGCGGTTCTCGCCGGACGCGATCAGTTCCCGTACGGCTGCGGTCGCCCGCGCGGACAGGGGCCCGCGTACGCCGCCGTGCGCCCCGTTCACCCAGAGCGTGTTGTCCGGCAGGGTGAGCAGCGCGGAACGCGGCGGGCCGTGCGACATCAGCTCCGTCACCGCGGCGTGGACGGCGGCGGCCACATCCCGCAGATCGCCCGCTCCGCCCAGCGACGACACCGTGTTGCGCAGCACCTTCTCCCGGCCGACCGCCCGCCGGTGGGTCGCCACCACGCCCGCCAGGCGGTAGAGCACGAGGAGGAAGAGCACCGCGGAGAACACCCCGATGACGCCGACGTTGGACCTCACGCCGCGCACCGCCTCCGTCAGGAGGATGCCCGGTGCGATCAGCGACGCCAGGGTGAGCAGGCTCAGTCGGCCGGTGCCGGTCTCGGCGCGCCATGGCACCGGCTGCGTCAGCGACCGCATGGACGGATGGAGCGCGGCGGCCGCCCAGGCGCCGTACAGGAGGGCCCAGCCGAGTTCGACCGCGCTACCCGTGCGCCACGTCCCGTTCAGTTGGATCAGGCCGTAGAGCACGTCGGCGGTGAGCAGGCCGACGGTGCCCGCGGTGAGCAGCATGAGCGAGATGCTCTTGCCGCCACGGCCGGCGAGCAGGCGCAGCAGCATCGCCAGGACGAGGATGTCGCCGAGCGGATAGGCGATGGCGAACGCCTTCTGCACCCAGGTGAGGCCCTCGACGCGGGCGTACGGATCGATGAGGAAGAGCCACGACAGCAGCGCCAGGCCGACTGTCAGCGTCAGCGCGTCGACGAGGCTCGCCCGGTCGCGCCAACTCGTGCGCCAGTGGACGAAACCCAGCAGCCCGGCCGCGTAGAGCGGATATGCCGCGAGATAGAAGCCGTCGGCGATCGATGGGAACGGGACTTCTTCGTCGAGTAACTGGATAAGGACGATCTGGGTGGCCTGCCCCGCGGCGAAGGCGAAGTTTCCCGCGGCGAGCAACAGCCAGGGGAGTCGATGCGCGGGGCGGTTGAGACGGATACCCAGGACAATACCGACGACACCGGTCGCTCCAATGGCGACGAAGATCATCCGCTGTTCCGGGAATATGTAGTAGAACGCGGTCAGCACGACGACGCATGTGCTGACGATTGCCATCGCGGCCTGGCTTCGCAGTCGCGCGTTCATCCCAACTAACCTCCTGGGAGGGGCACTTGCCGGGGGACCGAGCTGGGCGAACGGCACCGGGCGACGGCGGGTCGCCGGAATGCGGGCTTCTTCTCGCCGAGACATCGACGTGTCTTCCCTAAAGCTAACTCGGCTCGCCATTTCCCGCACGTGCAGGGAGAGATGACGCGTCACGGGACGCGTCGCGGGACACCCCGCCATGCGGGAAAATGGAGGACGTGGAATTGGAGGACGTGGAATTGGAGGACGCGGAAACCGGACCGGATCCGCCCAGCGACGATCGGCTCCTGACGGAGCGTGGAGTCCCATGCTCTCCGATTACCGCCGGATCTTCTCCCCTGCAGGCAGTCTGCTCTTCTCCACCGCGGGCTTCATTTCGCGCCTTCCGCAGTCGATGATCGGCGTCGGCATCGTCACCATGGTGTCGCAGCTCGGTGGTGAGTACTGGCTCGCGGGCTCGGTCTCCGCCACGCAGGCGCTCGCCGGCGCGGCGGTCGGACCGCAGATCTCCCGGCTGGTCGACCGCCATGGCCAGCGCCGGGTCGTTCTCCCGGCGACAGCCGTGACGGTCGCCGCCATCTGTGCGCTGCTGCTGTGCGTCCGGTACGGCGCCCCGGACTGGACGCTGTACGTCGCGGCGGCGGTGGCGGGCTGCATGCCCAGCATGGGCGCGCTCGTCAGGTCCCGCTGGTCGGAGCTCCATCGGAGGTCACCACGGCTGCTGCACACCGCGTACGCACTGGAGTCGGTGCTCGACGAGGTGGTCTACGTCGTCGGCCCGGTCCTGGCGATCACACTGTCGACCAGCGTTTTCGCCGAGGCAGGACCGCTGACGGCCGCGGTCCTGCTCGCCGGCGGCGTCCTGCTGTTCGCCGCCCAGCGGCGTACGGAACCGCCGGTGCGCCCTGCGCCGCAACGCGCCGGGGGCTCCGCGCTGCGCATCCCGGGACTGGGCCTGTTGGTTCTGACGCTGACGTCGGTGGGCGCGTCCTACGGCTCGGTGGAGGTCGCGACGGTGGGGTACGCCGGCGCACACGACCACAAGGCGCTCTCCGGTCTGCTGCTGGGCGTGTACGCGCTCGGCTCGGGCCTGGCGGGCGCGGTCTTCGGCGCGATGAGGCCGCGGGGGGCGATCACGCGGCGATTGCTGGTCAGCGTCTGGGCGATGGCGGTGACGACGGCACCGCTGTTGTTCGCGCCGAGTCTCGCGGTGCTGGCGGTGGTGCTCTTCGTGGCCGGCATGTTCGTCGCGCCGACCCTGATCACCACGATGGGGCTGGTGGCCCACCTGGCGCCGGCCGCCCAGCTCACCGAGAGCATCACCTGGGTCGTCTCGGGCCTCTCCGTCGGGGTGGCGCTGGGTTATGCCACGTCCGGGTGGTTGATCGACGCGGCGGGGGCCGCGGCGGGCTACTGGGCGCCGTGCGCGGCGGCCCTCCTCGCCGCCTCGACGGTCTCCCTGGCCCTGCCACGGCTGACCCGCGCGGACGCGCCGTGAGTCACCGGCGCGCATCCCGCGGAGGCGGACCTGTGGCGGACCCGGCCGCCATGGCCCGCTCAGCCCTGGACGTCCCTGGTGGGCGGCTCGTCAGGGCCGGTCCTCGTCTGCCGGGGTTCCCGCTCCGCATGCGCACGGATGAAACGGTCGAGCAGCGCGTCGAGACCGGCGGCCAGACCCTCCGGGCCGCCCTGCTCGGCGAGGGTGATGGCGGCTTCTCGGAGCCTGGGCAGTTCCTGGGGCGGCATACGGTGCAGTCCGAGGCGGAACGAGGGATCCGGTTCCTCGGGGTTGTCCACCATGGCCTGCAGTTCGACGGACACATAGCCGAGGACCCAGCCGGTGAAGGCGCGGAAGACGGCGGAGGAACGGGCCTCGTCGAGCCCGGCGCCCTGGAGCAGGGCGAGCACCCGCTCGTGATGCCTCAGGACAGCGAGCGGCCGCCGGGCCAGCGGGACCGCCAGCATGCGTGTGGAGAGAAGCGGCATCACCTGGGGGTGGGCCAGACAGACGTCGTACGTCGCCCGCGCGATCCGGTGGAGTTCGGCGCGCCATGCGGGAGCGTGCGCCTGGGCCTCGGCCCCGGCCGCCGTCGTGCCGGGACCTGCCGTCAGATGTTCCTCCAGTTCGAGGTACAGGGCTTCGACCAGACCGTCCAGCAGCGCGTCCTTGCTCGCCGCGTACCGGTAGAGCGCCATCGCTTCCACGCCGAGCTCGGCGCCCAGCCGGCGCATGCTCAGTGCCGAGAGGCCCTCGCGGTCCACCAGCTCCAGAGCGCTGGTCAGCACGCGCTCCCGGCTCAGTCGGCCGTAGTGGCCGCGGTCGCTGGCACGCCGCGCGGGGCGGGCCCCGGGGCCCTCGTCCTTCTCCTGCGCCTGGTCCTTGGCCATGCTTCGCCTCCGGCTGGTCGGCCCACGTCGTGTCCCGCTCGTGTTGACTCTATGCGCCTCCGGGGGGAAAGTGTACGTATACGACGTAAATATACGCCTAATCGTGTGCTCCCGCTCGCACGCTCGGCCGTGCCGTTGTACACGGAGGCGTCGTCATTCCGTCGGAGAGAGACAAGACATTCCCCCGGAGAGACAAGAAGGGGGGAGCAGCAAATGACAGTCCACCGGCTTCGACTCCTGCCCCGACCCGACCAAGCCGATCGCGTCCGGCCGGCCCTGAACGGTGTGCCACTCGCCGACGCCCTCACCACGGAGCGCGAGGGGGAGCCGGAACTGGCCGTTCGGATCCGGCGCGCGAGGCTCCACGGAATGTCCGCCGACGCCCGGCGACGGAACCTGCCGGACGGCGGCTGGCGGTACACCGTCGAGGAGGCGGGCCTCAAAGCCAACATGCGTGGCCGTCACCTGTACGTGGTGCGGGTGCTGGAGGAGGAGTACGGGATGGGCCGCGACGAACTGATCGAACAGCTGGGGGAGCGCGGCATCGGCACCTCCGTCCACTTCATCCCCCTGCACCACATGCCGTACGTCCGACGCGCGGCGATCACTCCGCCCGGTGGCCTGCCGGGAGCCGACACGCTCTTCCCCGAACTGCTGTCCTTGCCCCTGCACCCCTTCCTCACCGAGCGGGAGGTCGACCGGATCTGCGGAGAGCCGGCCCGGATCACGCCGCGGCGGCCCGCGGAACGGGGCACCCTCCTGAGCCGCACGGCTCGGCCACGTGCCGCATGGGCCCGCCGGTACTCGGGGGGCCTGTGATGTCCGCGCGGTGGCCCCGGTGGACGCCGAGGCAGGCTCTCGGGACGGACACCCGGCCACGCCGCCGGTGGCTGCGGCGCCTGTTGATATGCCTGGTCGTCGTCGTGCTCGGTCTGGTCGGGCTCGGCGTCGGGGGTGTCTGGTGGGCCACCGACCATTACGGCGACCAGGTCACCCGGATACCTGACGCCTTCCCGGACGGCCCGCGGCCGCCCCAGACCGGTGACGGCATCACTTTTCTCCTGGCCGGAGTCGACAGCCGCTCCCCGAGGCCGACCACGGGTGACGACGCCGAAGCCGACTTGTGGAAGTTCGGCGCCCAGCGCAGCGACACGCTCATGCTGGTGCACCTCGGCCCCGGCGAGCGCGAGTCGTACACCGTGTCGATACCGAGGGACAGCTGGGTGCCCATCCCCGGGCACGGATCCGCGAAGATCAACGCCGCGTTCTCCTGGGGCGGCCCTCCTCTCCTCATCCAGACGGTCGAGCAGCTCACCGCAGTCAGGGTCGATCATTTCGCCGTCGTCGACTGGCACGGCTTCAGATCCCTCACCGACAGGGTCGGTGGCGTCCCGATCACCGTGCACGCAGACTCCTACGACCCGCAGCAGCAGCGGCACTTCAAGGCCGGGACCCACACCATGAACGGCGAGGAGGCGCTCTCCTACGTCCGCCAGCGCCACGGTCTGCCCGGCGGCGAGCTGGACCGGATCAAACGGCAGCAGCAGTTCCTCAAGGCTCTCGTCGGCGAGATCCGCAACGACGTGAGTGTCACCAACCCGCTGAAGGTCGACCGGATGCTCGACGCGATCACCAGCACCGTGAGCGTGGACGACCACATGTCCAACAGCGATCTGCGTGATCTGACGTTCGGTCTGCGCCACCTGGGCTCCGCGGACACCTACTTCACGACCGCACCCATTGTCCGTTCGGCCATGATCGACGGCCAATACGCCCTGATCCTCGACCGGGACGGCCTGCGGACGCTGTGCCACGGGATCGAGACCGGACACCCGCCCGGCAACGGGAAGTGAGGCACTCACGTGCTCCTCCGCCGCCATGTCAAGCGATACCCCGGCTCGCCGACCACCCCGCACCACGACGGACAGGCGGGACCGGCAGACACGCGCGCCACCGTGTCCGTCACCCCGGCCCGGGCTCTCTTCTCCGGCATGGGCTTCAGCGCCCTGGCACAGATCGCGCCCCTGCTCACCAATCTGGCGCTGACGCCCTACCTGATGGGTCGACTGGGACTCGATCGGTTCGGTGTCTGGGCGCTGATTTTGACCTTCCTGGCCACCCTCACCGTGCTGGACGGGGGAGTCGGCGCGTCACTCGCACGTTTCTACGCCTATCACGGCGCCCGCGGCGACCGGGACGGCACGGGGCGACTGGTCGTCGGGTCGGTGGCGGTCTTCCTCGCGCTGGGCGCGCTCGTCACCGGGCTCAGTGTGCTGGTCGGACCCGCCGTCGTGTCCGCACTGGACGTTCCACCGGGACTGACCGCGGAAGCCGAGCAACTGCTGCTGGCCCTCGGCCCACTCCTCACCCTTGCCCTGGTCTCCAACTCCGCCATCGCGCTGCTGCAGGCGAACGCCCGCTTCCGCAGGCTCGCGGCCGTCAGCGGAGGGTCGTGTCTGACGTACGCCATAGCCGTGGTGGTGCTCATCGACAGTGGGCAGGACCTGCCGCTGCTCGCAGTGCTGACCACGGTCAGATACATGCTGGTGACGGTCGGCGGATTCTGTGCGGGCGTACGGCACATCCGCATCCGGCGACCGCTGCTGCCGCTGCCGGCCGAGCGACGCGAGTTCGTCGGCTATGCCTCCCGCATGCAGTTGTCGGGCTTTACCGTCTTCCTCAACGGAGAGATCGACGCCCTCGTGATCGCCGCGCTGCTGCCCGTGCGGTACGTGGGCATCTACGCCGCCGGGTACCAGGCGGCGACCGCCCTGCGCAGCCTGCCGCTCTACGCCTTCCCTCCGATCCTCACCCGGATGACGCACGTCTACGCCGAGCACAGCCTCACCGGAGCAGTGCGGGAGTTCCACGTCCTGCAGTCCCGCTGGCTGCCGGTGGTCCTCACCTACGGGGCGGTCACGACGGTGGCGGTGGGGCCGGCGGTCCTGGTGTGGCTGGGCGCCGGGCTGGCCCTCAGCGGAGCGGTGGCCGCCGTCCTTGTGGCCGGATACATGGTGCAGGTGGCGTTCACCGGCATGCGTACTTGCTTCGTCCGAGCGGTCGGCCGCCCCGGGCTCGAGACCCGCTACTCCTGGTGCTCGACAGCGGTGAACCTGGCTCTCACGGTGCCGCTGACCATGCTGTTCGGAGTCGTCGGCGTCGTTCTGGCGACCTCGATCGGCATCATGACCGGCTCCCTGTACTACATCGTCCTGTGCCGGCGGCTGGCGGATCTTCGGGAGCAGCCCTTGCCGAAGCGATGGGTGCCGGCGACCGTGCTGGCCGTGCTCACGGCCGGCATCGGGGAGATCCTGGTGCTGAGGCTGGGGTGGCACGGCGCGCTGCCCCTGCTGCTGGCCGGTCTGCCCGTGCTCGCCGGTCTCGGGGTCGCATGGTCACTCATGGCCCGCGACCTCACACGTGGTCCCCGTACGCCGACGCGCGTGCCCGTGAAGGAGGAGACAGCATGGCTCCAACGACACCGGAAGAGCTCGGCAGCGGACGGCCCAAGCGCGTCCTGATCGTGGCTCAGCTCGACGGGTTCGCGAACAGTGTCAAGCCCCTGGCCATCGAACGGTACCTGCGGGAACACGGTCACGACGTCCATTTGGTGGACACTTACTGCATGGCGCGGGCCTCCAGCGCACGTGGCTCCCTCGGGCGGATGCTCCCGGGCTCCCTGCGTCCCGGCAGACTGGCTCTCTACATGAACGATGTCGCATCCAAGCTCCTCACCCGCAGATGGGGATTCGGACGACGTCACCTCTCGTACCACGTGCTGATGACGGATCACCGCCTGCGGCGGCGTCTCCTCGAAACCGACCTGGCACTCGACGACTTCGACCTCGTCATCTGCGAGACCCCGTACGACGCCGGTGTGCTGACGACGGGTACCTCGGCCAAGACGTTGTACGACTGCCCCAACCCGTGGGCCGACGAGGTGCTCGCCGAAGGCAGGCTCACCCGACGCCAGCACAGCAGGTTCCGCCGCTGGGAGAAGCATTTCCTCGAGGGCATGGAACACCTGTCGTTCTCCTGGGAGAGCTACGGCCGGTACGCCCAGGCACAGTATGGGATCAGCGGGCGCAACTTCGTTCAGCTCAACTGGGGTTGCACACCGTCTGCCACCCGGGCGCGGTTCGCCGATCCGCCACGAGTGGTCTACATGGGCTCGCTCAGCGGGAAGTTCATCAACCTTCCCCTGCTGTCGGGGCTGAGCCGGCAGTACCCGCACATCGACGTCTACGGCGGGCCGCCGCCGGATCCGTCTCTCGGGCTGCACTACCGCGGCTATGCCCCTCCCGACACGCTCAAGGACTACCAGTTCGGGTTGATCACATGCACTCAGGACCTCATCCGCCAAGAGGGCTTCTCGGCCAAGCACCTGCAGTACCTGGCGTACGGGCTGCCTGTCCTGGTCCCCGATTGGCGGCGCCATCTGGACCTTCTGCGCGGGTCCGTGCCGTACAGCGAGCATGACTTCGCCGCCGTCATCGGCGCACTGAGTCACGAGGCGGAGTGGCGGACGGTCGCCGACGAAGCTTACGAACAGGCACGTCGACTGGACTGGAACCGGACCCTGGAGCCATTGGAGCGGCTGCTGGACGGAACGCTCCAGGAAGAGGCACGGCTCCCGGCCGCAGGACGGACCCGACACCGGTAACCGGCAACCGACGGGTGAGAGAGTCCTGTCAGAGAATACACGCGATCTGGTCGTGATCACGAAATTTCCCGAACGATCGGCGATGTCTGCCTCGTCCAGTTATCAATCTGTCCCCGTTGTATTCCGATGACTTCCTCGGCGGCGATTTCTGAGCTGCCGCAGTACAGAAGCCATATATTTTGTGTACCACCATGCCGCAGCGGCGACGGCGCCGACTTCACGCCGCCTTCCTCTGCTGAGTGCCAGCGCGATCCGGACCGGTATTTCGATCGCAAGTGTGATTCCTACGAGTGTCAGAGTCTGCCAGTGCGGCCAGTGCATACGGGCAAAATCAGTCCGGCTGCGCAGAACGTAGAAGAGCCGTCGTCCCAGTATTTGAGAGGAGCTGACGCCACCTTTATGGATCACTCTGGCATCTGCGAGGAAATAGCTGTAAAAACCGGCTTGTCGGACCCGATATGCGAGTTCGACCTCCTCATAGTAGAGAAAGAAGCGTTCGTCGAAACCTCCCAGGTCCTCGAACAGTGGCCGCCGCATGAGGAAGAAGGCGCCGATCACTTGATCCACGGGTTGGCTGCCGCTGATCTCACCGACCGATATCCACTGTCTTGGAAAGAGTGACGGAAACAGTTGAGCGAGGCCGGTGGCCTTGGCCAGGAACATGGGCAGTCGCGGGAACCGGGCACATGAGTTCATGAGCGTTCCGTCGTCGCTCATCATCTGGGCACCGCAGATGCCGACGCGCGCTGCCTCGGGCAGGGCCAGGAAAGTGAGGGCCTGGTCGAGCGTCTCGGGAAACAGCACGGTGTCCGGGTTGAGGAACAGGACGAAGGGAGCGAAGCCCTCGCGCGCACCTTGGTTGCAGGCGGTGGCGAATCCGTCATTCTCCGCGTTGTGGATGACACGCAGCGGCAGTGGTAGGTCGTCGAGATGGTCGGCCGATCCATCGCTGGACGCGTTGTCCACCACGACCACCGAGTCGAGCGTGTAGGCGCTGCGCCGGGCGGCCGCAATGGAGGCAAGGCAGTTCCGCAGATACCGGCCCGTGTTCCAGTTGACCACCACGATGTCGAGGCCCGGCGGTGCGCCCTCTGTCCCTGCCGACGGTGCGGGGCCGGGCTCGGTGCGGTTCCTCGACAGCGTCTGGTTCGCCATGCCCGAGCCCTCCTCGGTGCTGCCCTCCGCAACTGTCCCGACCCACTTGACCTCGTGCGATGATGAGAGCATATTGATGTTTACGACGTAAATGTACGATATCAGCTTATAGCGAGGGATGTGAAGCCATGGGACGGCTCGTGGATCACCGCCCGATCACTCCGGAGTACTGGGAAGGACGGGCCGTTCCCGCACGGAGGCGGTCACCGTGAGGGCGCTCGTCACCGGCGGCGCCGGTTTCATCGGCTCGCATCTGGTCGAGCACTTGCTCGTCCTGGGCCATGACGTAGTGGTGCTCGACGACTTCAGCACCGGTTCGGCGGTGAACCTCGCGCAGGTGGCCGACAAGGTCACGCCCGTCGAGGGCTCGATCCTCGACGAGGGGGTGGTGGAGAAGGCGACGGACGGCTGCGAGGCCGTCTTCCACCTCGCCGCCGCCGTCGGGGTGCACACCATCGTGAACCGGCCGCTGGAGTCCCTGCACATGAACCTGCGGGGCACCGAGACCGTGCTGGAGGCCGCCCAGCGCCATGGGGCGCGGCTGCTGCTCGCCTCCACGTCCGAGGTGTACGGCAAGAACGCCAAGGACAGCCTCAACGAGGACGACGACCGTGTCCTCGGCTCACCGCTCAAGAGCCGCTGGTCGTACGCCGCGGCCAAGGGGCTCGACGAGCTGATGGCGTACTGCTACTGGCGCCAGCACGGTCTGCGGGCCGTGATGGTGCGGCCGTTCAATGTCGTGGGTCCTCGGCAGACCGGTCGCTACGGCATGGTCCTGCCGACCCTCGTCGGGCAGGCGCTGGCCGGCCGGCCGCTCACCGTCCACGGAGACGGCACCCAGCGGCGGTGCTTCTGCGCGGTCGGCGACATCGTCCCCGCCCTGGCGGCGCTGGCGATGGACGAACGCGCGTACGGCCGTGTGTTCAACCTCGGCGGCACGGAGGAGGTGTCCGTCCGAGAGCTCGCCGACCGTGTCCTGCGCGTCACCGGATCGGACAGCCCGGTCGTCCACATCCCGTACGAGCGGGCATACGGGCCCGGCTTCGAGGACATGGCGCGCCGGATGCCCGACACGACCAGGGCACGCGAACTGATCGGATTCCGGCCGCGGACGGGCCTCGACGAAATGATCGCCGCAGTGGCGGCCGACAGGCGCGGAGGCATCCGGGACGCCGTGGGCGCCGTGCACAAGGAGTCGAGATGACAGACCTCGCTGTGATGGGGCTCGGCTATGTCGGGCTGCCGCTGGCCCGGGAGGCGGCCGCGGTCGGGCTGGGCGTGACCGGGTACGACGTGAGCCACCGTGTGGTGGCAGGGCTCAACGCGGGCCGGTCCCACGTGGACGATGTGTCCGACGCCGATGTGCGGGCCATGCTCGCCGCCGGTTTCACCGCCACCGACGAACCGTCCGTGCTGGGCACCGCGCAGGTGGTGGTGATCTGCGTACCGACGCCGCTCCATGCCGACGGCAGCCCGGACCTCGCGCCGGTCCGTCGAGCCACCGAAACGCTTGCCCCTTACGTCGGCCGGGGCATGCTCGTGGTGCTGGAGTCGACGACGTACCCGGGCACGACCGACGAGGTCGTGTGCCCGGTCCTGGAGCAGGCCACGGGGCTGACTGCCGGGGCCGACTTCCATCTGGCTTTCTCCCCCGAGCGGATCGACCCGGGCAACACGGGCTTCGGGCTGCGCAACACACCCAAGGTGGTGGGCGGTCTCACACCCGGCTGCGCCCAGATCGCCGCCGCGTTCTACGGCAAGGTCTGCGACAGAGTGGTGGTGGCCAAGGGCACCCGTGAGGCGGAGATGGCCAAGCTGCTCGAGAACACCTACCGGAACGTCAACATCGCGCTGGTGAACGAACTCGCCATGGTCGCCCACGATCTGGACGTCGACCTGTGGGACGCGATCGAGTGCGCGGCCACCAAGCCGTTCGGCTTCCAGGCATTCCGGCCGGGGCCGGGCGTCGGCGGGCACTGCATCCCGGTCGACCCGAACTACCTGATCCACCAGGCACGCAGGGCCGGCAGCGCGGTGCGGCTGGTCGAGCTGGCACAGGAGATCAACCAAGGCATGCCCGCGTACGTGGTCCGGCGCGCCGCCGAAGTGCTGGGCGGCATCGGCAAGCCGCTCAAGGGCGCCACCGTTCTGCTGGCCGGAGTGACGTACAAAGCGGACGTCTCCGACTTGCGTGAGACGCCGGCGCGGCCGATCGTGCGGGGGCTGCGAGCCGAGTCCGCGGACCTCATCTACCACGACCCGTACGTGGACCGGTTCACCGTGGACGGCGAGCCGGTGGGCCGGGCGGCGAGCATCGTGCAGGCGGCGGCGGCGGCAGACCTGACCGTCCTCCTCCAGGCTCACACGGCGTACGACCTGAACGCGATCGTGGCTGCCGCGCCGCTCACCCTGGACGCACAGGGCTACACCCGCTCGGGCGCCGAATTGCTGTAGCGCGTTTGGGGAATTGCTGTGTCGGTAACTGCAGCGCCCCCGCGACCACGCCGCGCAGGTTGAAGATCAAGTTGGGGAAATCCGCGATATGTCAAGTCTGGCGATTCAGTGGACTCCGGGTAGAGTGCGCCACTCGAGCGGCGCCGGCCGCTGAAATTCATCCATGCACACGGAGTTCCTGGTTTGTTCCGAGCACAGAGATCACACACGGAGATGTTCTCCAGTTCCAGCCCTGTCTCCCGAAGGGCGATGCTGGCGCTGGCGTCAATCCCTCTTCTGGCTGCCGGGCGACGCCCTTCCAGCAACAGCGGCAGTGTTCTCGTAGCGGACTACGCTACGCCTCAGTTGGCGGCCAACGCTGCCGTCGGCAAGCGCCTCGTCTTCCCGGTGGGGCGGACGTATACGGTCACGTCGCTGTCGATTCCGTCCAACTGCTACGTCGAGGGCAACGGTTCAATCCTGCGGTTCCCGGACAACTCCACCGCGTCGACCACTCAAAGCGACGCGATCCTGACGGTGAGTGGATCGGGCGTCACGATTGACAACCTCAAGTTCGACGGGCGTGCGTCGAACCAGGGAGCCACCTGGTCCCAATTCCGCCACTGCGTGAAGATCCATGGAAACTTCAGTGACGTCGTTGTCACGAATTGCGAGTTCAGTAATATCATCGGCGACGGCGTCTATGTGAACCTTGGAAGTTCCGCCAGGAACTGTGTTGTTGGGCCGAACAATACGTTCACGTCCGAGCACTTCAACCGGAACGGTGTTTCCATCGTCACCGGCAGGCAGATCGAGGTGCACAACAACACTTTTACCAAGTGTTCGCGCTCCGGGATGCCCGGGCCGATCGACATTGAGCCCAACTCGTCCAGCGAGACCCTTTCCGATGTATTCGTTCACCACAACACCATCGTGGGCGGTTCCACGACCGGTACGGGTACGCTGCCGGGTATTGTATACAGCGGCTTCCAGAATGCGGCAGCCAACAACATCAATATCTGCGACAACAACATCAGTGGAACCAGGTTCACGCACGGCGTCATGATCATCGGCATCAGTGGCGGTCCGTTCAACGCCGCGACGAACCTGAACGTCTACCGGAACAACATCCACGACATGGGAAGTGCGAACAGGTTCGGAGCCTGCATCAGCCACTACATCGGCGCGAATGTGTACGACAACACATTCAATGGTATGCAGTGGGGCGTATACAACTACAAGGGTGCTCTGGGTGCGTCGACCGGCAACGCGTTCATCGGAGTGGCAACGCCCCTTACGAATGACGATCCGCACTATGCATAGCTGACCGGGGCGGCCCGTCGAGGATCTCCGCCCGGATGCGCGCACCGATCGGCATGAGCGTGGCCGCAACGAGTGCGAAGGTCAGCGAATTGCTGATGCTGAAGGACCAGGGACGTTCCAGGACCGAGGAGAGCAGGACGGGGAGCAGGACACAGGCCGCCGCGGGAAATCCTCTGGTGCCGCCCCGGAACAGGAGAAATACCAACAGTCCGGCGAAGAGAACGAGTCCGATGACTCCGCCCGCGTACAGGACGTCTATCCATTGATTGTGCAGCGAGGGCGAGACAGCCGCGGGAATCTCGCCCTGGTGATATTTGCCTGACCAGGCTTTGCCTCCGTACCCGAGGAGCGGTGAGCCGGTCCACTCCTCCTTCGCCAGGTCCCAGATGGCGCCACGCAATCCGAGGTCGCCGGAGGCCACATGGCGGAAAGGTATGGCGAGACCGACGGCGGCCGCCGCGGCGAGGGTGACCCCGGCCAGGAGGTTGCGTCCGGGTGTCGCTCCTTGGGCCCCACCGGCCTCTTCGTCCAGGAGCCTGGGGCGCAGCATCGCGAGAAGGGCCACCGCGGCGATTGCCGTTGCCGCGGCCAGTGCGCTGCCGGTGGCAACCGCCACGAAAGCGAGGTAACACGCCAGAACGATGCGTACGCGTCCGCGCAGGCCCAGCCAGACGAAGGGTATGCACACGACCAGCAGCAGACTGAAGATGTTCTCGTTCGTGAAGACGCCCGCGTACAGGACCCCGAGGACACTGCATGCGTTGTCGCTGCGGCAGGGCCGTATGACGGTGGCCGGCTCGATGAGCGCCTCGATCCCGCCCAGCACGGTGTACAGCATCGCGACGGCTGCACCGCCGAGCAACGCGGAGCGCCCTGGACGCGCGACCGCCGCCGCGAGCAGGGCCGCGAGAAGGGTGAGCTGTCTGGGCGTCCAGAGCTGCTGTCCGTGCAGGCCGTCGGAGGCGGCGAGTACCAGGACGAGTACGACGGCGACGAGTGGTGCGGCGTTGATGCGAGCCCGCGCGATCAGCAGCCGGTGGACGACGAAGACCAGGCACCCGAGAAACAGCACACCGTTGGATACAGCGGCCACCCGGTTCACCCAGTCCGGGAACCCGATCACGGTATCGCCCAGGGGGTCCAGGCGCTCCTGTCGGCCGCCGGCGATCACATACACGATGGCGGGCAGGTTGGCCAGCACTCCGGCCAGGAAGACCAGTGTCGCGGTGAGATCCCAGTCACCGAAGTGGCCGGCCCTGCGGAGGGCCATCGTCCAGGGGATCAGAGACAGCAGCGCCAGGATCCCGATGATCAGTATCGCGGTGGACTGCTCCTGCGTCATCCGGAGCCTCCCCTATGCCTACCGGCCGTGTCCGGCCGGGTCGCGGATGTCGGCGGATACCGGCGGCGGCCCGTGCTCCGGTGTCGGAGCACCGCTCCGCCACTCCGGTTCGCCGCGAGGGTGCCTGCCGGTGAGCTTCTCGGGCGGCGTGCCGGTGAGAACGGCACCCAGGACGTGGCCACGGGCGGCGGCCAGGCTGTCGAGCGCACGGCGGACCAGGTCGTAGCGGGTCCTGCCGACCCGGATGACGAGGAGCACGCCCTCCGTCTCCGAGGCGAGGATCGCCGCGTCAGCGAAGGGCAGCAGCGGCGGGCTGTCCACCACCACGAGATCGGCGTCCGCCTCGAGCGTGCGCAACAGTTGGGTCATGTACCGGGACGAGAGCAGTGCGCTCGGGTCCGGCGGCGGAGCGCCGCTTGTCAGCACCCGTATCGGCCCGGCGTCCCAGCTCTGAAGGGCGTCGCCGAGTGTCACTCCACCGGTGACGACGTCGGTCAGTCCGGCTGTGTCACGAAGGCCGAGCGCTTCGGCCAGGCGTGGTCTGCGAAGGTCCGCCTCGACGAGAACGACGCGCCGACCGGTTCGCGCGACGTTCGTGGCCAGATCGATGGCGGTCTCGGTCCTGCCTTCGCCGGGGAGACTGCTGGTGACGAGCAGCGAACTCGGCATGCGGCCCTTGCTGGAGAAGCGAAGACGGGCCCGAAGCTGACTCAACGCCTCGTCGCGCCGCGTCGTACCGGCCGGGGTTCTCGCGCGCGACCGAAGCCGGTGGGGCTTCGGGAGAGCGCCTAGCGTCGTGAGGTCCAGACGACGACGGACGTCGCCCGGCGAGCGCACACTGGCATCCAGCGCATGACGCAGTACGGAGCCCGCCGTGCCGACGACGAGTCCGAAGAGCAGTCCGATCGCCAGATTCAGTGCCGGACGGGGGCTCGTCGGCGTCGACGGAGGCTCCGGGTCACCGACCACGCTGGCCTTGACCAGCGGTGGGGCGTCCGCCGAGGACTTCTCGATGCTGTCGATGTACTTCGTGAACTCGACGGCTGTCTCGTCGGCGATCGCCTGCGCACGTGTGGCGGACCGGTCCTGAACCCGAATGTCGACCAGGGTGGTGTCGAGCGGCGCCTGCGCGCTGATCTTCTTCGCCAGTTGCTCGGGTGTGGCGTTCAGACCCAGCCGCGAGATGACTTCATCGAGTATCGCCTGGCTGTTGGCGATCTTCGTATAGGACTTGACTCGCTGCTGCGTGAACAGACCGCCCGCGTACGCGTTGGCGCTGTCCTTGTCGCTGGTGGCGATGAACAGCTGAGCCTTCGCCGTATAGGTGCGCGGCGTCAGGACCGTCACGGCAACGGCTGCCGCCAGTCCCAGAAGGACGCACACCACGACGAACCGCCACCGCTGGCGCAGCACATCGATGTATTCGCGGAGATCCATGGGAGCTCCTCTGCGTATCCGCGCGGGCAACTTGACCCTGCATGGAGATAAGGGCATATTCTTGTTTACAACGTAAATGTACGGTATCAGCGTTTAGCCCGGGATGTGAAGCCATGGATCGTCTCCTGGATCACTGCGCGATCACCCCCTATGGCCGGAGAGCCGGCAGTTCGCGGGTCCGCGTCTTCGAATGGCTGGACCGCGTCGACACGGACTTCACGGTCAGCAGCTATGCCTCACTCGCCGATGCCGCCCCGTCCCGGCTGGCCCGGCATCCCGTGTCCGTGGCGCGGGCGGAACTGCGGCTGCGCCGCCTCTCGTCCACGCGACCGCGACGCCTGCTGCTGCATCGGGAGGCGTCCCCGCTCAGCCGCGGCTGGTGGGAACGGCGGCTGCTCACCTGCGCGGAATTCGCCGTGTACGACTTCGACGACGCCCTGCAGTGGGACCGGGGTGCCGGTGGTCTGGCCCGCAGGCTGGCGCCGAAGGCCGGCAAGGTACGGACAGCCGTGAGTCATGCGGACCGGGTCATCGCGGGCAACGATGTTCTCGCGGACTGGGCCGCACGACACCATCGCGATGTCGTGGTGATCCCCAGCTGTGTGGCGCCGGAGGACTACACACCGAAGACCTCCTACGCGCTGCACGACCCACCGCGGCTCGGCTGGATCGGCTCGCTCCACAATGAGGCGTACTTGCTCCTGATGGCGGGAGCCCTGGAGGAGGTGCACCGCCGCTGTGGCGCCCGCCTGACGCTCGTCGGTGCGACGCGGCTCTCTCTGGGCCGCATGGAAGCCTTGATCGACCGTGTCGCCTGGAGCCCTGACAGCCAGCGAACCGCACTGGCCGACGTCGACATCGGTCTCATGCCACTCCCGGCGACCGACTACAGCCTGGGCAAATGCGGCTACAAGCTGCTCCAGTACGGCGCCGCGGGCCTGCCCGCGGTGGCCACACCGATCGGCGTGAACGCCGACATCCTGCACCAGTTCCGGATGCCGGCCGCCCGTGACAACGGTGAATGGGCCGAAGCGATCCAGGGGCTGCTGGACGGCTCGGACGCCACCCGGGAGCTGCTGGGACGCGGTGCCCGGGCAGTCGTCGGCCGACGGTACTCCTACGACGCCTGGCTTCCCCGATGGACGGCGGCCCTGGAACTCGGGGAGGCGGCGTCATGACCGAGACCGGAATCGACGAAGGAATACCTTCCATGCACACCACTCGTCACCTTCACCGGCAGGTTCAGCCGCCCATGACCCCGGTGCGGCTCACGGTGTCGCGCCGGGCTCTGGACATCGCCGTCGCCCTGGTACTGCTTCTCCTGATGTCGCCGCTGCTGCTGTTTCTGGCCGTGCTGGTGCGCACCACGAGTGGTCGACCGACGATCTTCCGACAGCAACGCATGGGGGAAGGCGGACGTGAGTTCACCCTCTACAAGTTCCGCACCATGCGGCCCGACGCCACCGGTCCCCGACTCACCAGCGGCTGCGACCCACGCGTGACCGGCACGGGACGCCTGCTCAGACGCTTCGCCCTCGACGAACTGCCGCAACTGTTCAACGTCCTGCGTGGCGACATGACCCTGGTCGGCCCGCGCCCGGAACCCGCCGAACTGGCCCGCCGATTTCCGCCGGAGTACCGGTGGATGTTCCGCCACCGCCCCGGGCTCACGGGGCCCTGCCAGCTCCTCTCGCGCTCACACGCGGCGCTGCTCGACGGCATGCCGGATCCGGAGGAGTACTACCTCTCGGTCATGGTTCCGCGCCGCGCCGCGATGAACGCGGAGCTTCTGGCGCACATCACCCTGACCACCGTCGTGCGCTACATCGCCCGAACACTGTGGTACCTCCTGTCCGCCACCTGGGACCGTTCCGGCGGATCCTCCGACCCGCCGGTCAGGGACGCGACACGGTGCACCGAGGAGGGACGGTCCTGATGCGTGCCGTAGTGACCGGGGCAGCCGGATTCATCGGCTCCCATCTGTGCGAACACCTGCTGTCCTGCGGCGACGACGTGACGGGCGTCGACGCGATGACGGACTACTACGACCCCGGGCGAAAGCGGGAGAACCTCGACCCACTCCTGAGCCGGGACCGGTTCACCTTCCGTCGGGTGGATCTGATGGCGTCCGCCCTGGAACCGATCTTCGCCGGCGCCGACGCCGTCTATCACCTCGCGGGCCAGCCCGGCGTACGCGACTCCTGGGGCCCGGAGTTCGCCGTCTACGTGGAACGCAACGTCCTGGTCACCCAGCGCGTACTGGAGGCGGCCCGCGCCACCGGACTGCGCCGGCTGGTCTTCGCCTCCAGCTCGTCGGTCTACGGGGACGCCGAGACGTACCCGACCAGCGAGGCACTCCGCCCCAGCCCTGTGTCCCCGTACGGCGTGACCAAACTGGCCGCGGAGCATCTGTGCGAGACCTACCGCACCGCTTTCGGTGTTCCCACCGCCTCCCTGCGGCTGTTCAGCGTCTACGGCCCCCGGCAGCGACCCGACATGGCCTTCTCCCGGCTGGTCACGGCCGCCCTCCACCAGCGGCCGTTCCCGCTGTACGGCGATGGTGAACAGAGCCGCGACTTCACCTATGTCACAGACGTGGTGACCGCCATGCGCCGCGCGGCACTCTCCTCGTGGAGCGGCGTGGCCAACGTCGGCGGCGGCTGCGAGGTGACGATGAATCAGGTCATCGCCCTGCTCCGGCTGTTCGGGGCCTCCGTCCGCGTGGTCCGGATGCCCCGCCCGCCCGGCGATGCCCGCCGTACCGCCGCCGACATCACGCTCGCGCGCCAGGCCTTCGGTTACC
Organism: Streptomyces sp. JLBG701; assembly: GCF_058544905.1. Lineage (NCBI taxonomy): Bacteria > Bacillati > Actinomycetota > Actinomycetes > Kitasatosporales > Streptomycetaceae > Streptomyces > Streptomyces sp. JLBG701. The sequence goes on along the minus strand of NZ_CM178588.1, from coordinate 1,574,395 downwards.
GGCCCGCGACGGACGTACGGGAAGGACTCGCGGCGATGGTGGAAGCCGTGCGCACGGGCCGGCCGGTGCCGGCCGTATGACCGCCGGGCGGCTTCAGCCGTCCTTCTGCGCGCCGCGGTAGTAAGCCACGATCTCCGCCGCCGACATCGCGCCGTCCCGCTTGCGCCCCAGGAAGTAGTAGGCGGAGGCGTCGTCCGCCGCGAAGCTCGCCGGGACCAGGCGGTCGAGGGCGCGCAGCCAGCACAACAGTCCCCGCACGACGCGGCCCGTGAGGGCGGAACGTGTCAGCCCGCGGACCAAGTGGTCGACGCTCCACAGCAGTTGGGTGCCGGGGCCCGCGACCGGACCGGCGCCGAGTTCCTCGAACCGCCGGAAGAGATAGCGGTGGCCACTCGCGGTGAAGCGTGTGAAGTCGTACGCGCCGGCGTGCACCTGTTGCAGGAAAGGGGTCTCCGCGTAGACGAGTCCGTCGTCCTTCAGGACGCGGTGGATCTCGGTGACGACCAGCGCCGGGTCGAGTACGTGCTCCAGCACGGCCTGCACCAGTACCGCGTCGACGCTGCCCGTGGGCAGCGGGATCTGGTGGGCGTCCGCGACGAACTGGGTCACCGGGCTGGGGGCGATGTCGAATCCGATCACCTGGACACGGGGATCGCGGTAGACGGCGTCCACACCGTTGCCGACCGTGGCTCCGCCGACCACCAGCAGCCTCGGGGCGGGGCCGAGGAGACCCCGTAGCAGCAGATCGACGTTCCGGGGCGCGACGCGATTGGGCGGCTTCCAGACGCGGGCCAGCACGGCGGGCAGCCGATCGACACGCGCGGCGGGGTTCGGAGATGTGAGGCCCTCACAGTTTGCCCCGGTTGAGAGTGCCTCGCGGTTCAGAACGCTGCGCTCGAAGTCGACGAGGACCGGCCACCTCCCCGTCACGGGGAAGTCCGCCGACGCGTGGTACGGGCAGCCGGGCGATGTGCAGTGGAACGCCCCGCGCCCATCGGCCAGCGGGGACCGGCAGCGCGGACACACCAGCAGATGCCTGACGCGTTCCAGTTCGACCAGGGCCATGGGCGCTCCTCCGTAGGGCCTGGGGCCCTCCTCGGGTCAGTATCGACGGCCCGGCCCGTACCGGCATCCGGAGTGGCCGGTGTGCTTCCGCGTGCTCGATCGTCCCGGCTTGACCTGTCTTGAGACGAGAGAGAGCATGTACGTATACGCCGTAAATATACGCATCAACGAAGTGGTGATGGGCGATGGCGAATCGGGCTCTCGCAGCAGCGACCGGTCGGCCGAGCACCGCGCCCGGCTGGCCCGCACCGCCCCCGCCTGTGGCACCGGGGGACCGGCTGCCGCCCGCGCCGGTGCTGCCGCGGATCAAGGTGCTCCATGTGATCACCCGCCTCCAGGGTGGAGCCGGCGGCAACACCCTGCTGTCGGCCGTGGGCATGGACCCAGGCCGGTACGAGGTGTGGATCGCGGGCGGGCCGGGCGGTGAGCTGTGGGACCGGGCGCGGACAGCGGGGGTGCGCACGGTCGAGATACGGCGGTTCCGCCACGTCCTGACCCCTGCGGACGTTCTCGTGCTGTGGCGGCTGATACGCCTCGTCCGCCGCGAGCGCTTCACGATCGTGCACACCCATTCCGCGAAGGGCGGGTTCCTCGGGCGCCTGGGGGCGTGGCTGTGCCGCACACCCGTGGTGGTGCACACCTTCCACGGCCTCAGCTTCCACGACCGTATGCCCCGGACCCGACGTGCGATGTACCGCTGCCTGGAACGGGCGACGAGGCGTTGCGCCCACCGCTTCATCGCTGTCGCGCCGCGCGTGGCGCGACAGGTCGTGGAGGAGCACCTGGCTCGCCCTGGCAGCGTCCAGGTCGTGCCGTCGGCGGTGGAGCTGGGGCGCGTCCCCGACCGGTTCGATCCGGCCGCGCGGCACGCGCTCGGCACGCCGCCCGGAGTGACTCTCATTGGAACCGTCGGACGGATCGACGCTCAGAAGGCCCCCCTGGACTTCGTCCGGATGGCCGCCACCGTCCACGAGAAGTTCCCGGACACCGCTTTCACCATGATCGGTGACGGCCCCCTGGAAGGGGAGGCCCGGCGACTCGCCACGAGACTGGGCGTCGAGGTGAGGTTCACAGGACACCGTCCGGACGCCGCCGAGCTGGTGGCCGGTCTGGACGCCTTCGTGATCACGTCCCTGTACGAGGGGCTCGGCCGCGCGCTCACCGAGGCACTCGCTGCCGGTCGCCCGGTGGTCGCGACGGCCGTCAACGGGGTCCCGGACATGGTGGAGCACGGTGCCACGGGTCTGCTCGCGGAACCGGACGACCCGGAGGGCCTCGCCCTGATGGTCTGCTGGCTCCTCGAACACCCCGAGGAAGCCGCCGCCATGGGACGGCAGGGACGGGAGCGCGTGCGCTCGGTCTTCGCACCCGAGATCATGTGCAACTCCCTCGACGCCTGCTACCGCGACCTGCTGGGCCTGCCCAACACGTGGTCGGCCCCGACCGTCACCCCCAGCCATCGCCGCACGGCCCTCGCCGATCCGGTGCGGGCATACACCGCGTGACATCCGCGTCATCGACATCCCTAGCGCCCCGGAGACCGACATGCGCCTGACAGTCATCGGCACCGGATACGTCGGAGCAGTCCACGCCGCCTGCATGGCGGACATCGGACACGAGGTCCTCGGCGTCGACATCGACGCGGAGCGGATCGCCGCGCTCACCAGCGGAAGTCCCCCCTTCTACGAGCCCGGCCTGTCCGAGATGCTCATGAAGGCGGTGGACACGGGCAGGCTGCGCTTCACCACCTCACTGGCCGAGGCCGCCTGGTTCGGCGACACACACTTCATCTGTGTCGGTACTCCGCAGCACCCCGCATCGGGCGCCGCCGATCTGCGCCACGTCGAGGCCGCCGTCGACGGTCTGGCGCCGTATCTGCACAACAGCGGGTACCAGCGGGTCCTGGTGGTCGGCAAGTCCACGGTGCCGGTCGGCACGGCGGACCGGCTGACCGAGCGGCTGCACGCGGCCGCTCCGAACGCCGACCTCGCCTGGAACCCGGAATTCCTCCGTGAGGGTTGCGCGGTCCAGGACACCCTGCGGCCGGAGCGCATCGTGGTGGGCGCCCGTTCGGAGCGGGCCGAGGCGCGACTGAAGGAGCTCTACGCACCTCTGCTGGACGCCGGCACCCCGTTCATCGGCACCGACCCGGCCACCGCCGAACTGGTCAAACTGGCGTCGAACTCCTTCCTCGCCACCAAGATCTCCTTCATCAACGCCATGGCCGAGATCTGCGACGCCGCGGGCGCCGATGTGCTCACGCTCGCCGAGGCGATGGGCCGGGACTCCCGTATCGGCCCCCGCTTCCTGGCGCCGGGCCTCGGCTTCGGCGGCAGCTGTCTGCCCAAGGACATCCGGGCCTTCACCGCCCGGGGCGAGGAGCTCGGGCTGAGCGAGTCGGTGGCCTTCCTCCGTCAGGTCGACGAGATCAACACCCGGCAGCGTCTGCGCACCGTGGACCTAGCACAGCGACTCGTCGGCGGGTCCTTCGTGGACCGGAGCGTCGCGGTGCTGGGGGCCGCCTTCAAACCCCACAGCGACGATGTACGGGACTCGCCGGCGCTCGCGGTCGCGGACGAGATCCGGCGCCGCGGAGCCCGGGTCCGCGTCCATGACCCCGAGGCGGTCGACAACGCCCGGGCGGCCCACCCCGCGCTCCAGTTCGCCCTGGACGTGGCCAAGGCGTGCGAGCAGGCCGACGTCGTCCTGCACCTCACCGAATGGCCGCAGTACCGGGAGCTCGACCCCGCCGCCCTCGCCACGGTGGTGCGCACCCCGGCCGTCGTCGACGCGCGCAACACCCTCGACCCGGCGCCCTGGCGCGCGGCGGGATGGACGCTGTGTGCGCTGGGCCGCCCGCGGCTCGGCTGACCGGGAGGAGGAGCCATGCATGTCGTCGTATCCGGTGGAAGCGGCTTCCTGGGATCGCATCTGTGCGAAGCGCTGCTCCGCAGAGGCGACAGCGTGCGCTGCCTGGACAACTTCACCTCGGGCAGATCGGCCAACATCGCCCATCTCCTGCGCGAGCCCGGCTTCGACTGCACGGCCTGCGATGTCACGGTCCCGTTCAGGTCCTCCGGGGACGTGGACGCCGTCGTACATCTCGCGAGTCCCGCGTCGCCGTTCGACTACGGCCGTCTTCCGCTGGAGACGCTGGCCGCCGGCAGCCGGGGTACGGAGAACCTGCTGCGGCTGGCCGGCCGCCACAGCGCGCGTTTCGTCCTGGCGTCCACCAGCGAGGTCTACGGCGACCCCCAGGTGCATCCCCAGGACGAGGACTACTGGGGAAACGTCAATCCCATCGGACCCCGCAGCGTCTACGACGAGGCCAAGCGCTTCGCCGAGGCCCTCTCCATGGCGCACCGGCGCAGCCAGGGGGCCGATGTCGGGATCGTCCGGATCTTCAACACGTACGGTCCGCGTATGCGTGCGCACGACGGCCGGGTGGTCTCCAGCTTCATCAGGCAGGCACTCGGGGGAGAGCCGCTGACCATCTTCGGAGACGGCAGCCAGACCCGGAGCTTCTGCTATGTCGACGACATGGTCCGCGGCCTGCTGGCCATGATCGATTCGCAACTTCCGGGCCCGTTCAACCTCGGCAATCCGGCGGAGCGGACGGTCCGGGAGCTCGCCGAGCTGGTACTGCTGATCACCGGATCGGGCAGCGAGCTGAGCTTCCTTCCGCTGCCCGTCGACGATCCCGGCCGACGACGGCCTGTCATCACCCGCGCCCGCCAAGGGCTCGGCTGGCATCCGCGGGTGCCGCTTGAAGAAGGGCTGAGGCACACCGTCGACTGGTTCCTGTCGCAGCCGGACACGCTCGTACGACCCCGGGAGCAATCCCGAGTGGGGCGGCCATCATGAAAGCACTCGTACTGTGCGGGGGAGCGGGCACCCGGCTCCGTCCGATCACCCACACCTCGGCGAAACAACTCGTGCCGGTGGCCAACAAACCGGTGCTGTTCTACGGCCTGGAGGCCATCGCCGCCGCCGGTGTCACGGAGACCGGCATCGTGGTCGGGGACACCGAGCGCGAGATCCGCGAGGCGGTCGGCGACGGTTCCCGGTTCGGTCTGGACGTGACCTACCTGCCGCAGGAAGCCCCCCTCGGGCTCGCCCACGCCGTCCTGATCTCCCGGGACTTCCTGGGCGACGACGACTTCGTGATGTACCTCGGTGACAACTTCATCGTCGGAGGGATCTCCGGCGTGGTCGACGACTTCCGCCGTGAGCGGCCCGACGCGGCGATCCTGCTGACCCGTGTGCCCGAACCCACCGCTTTCGGGATCGCCGAACTCGACGCGGCGGGCCGCGTGGTGGGACTCGAAGAGAAACCGCAGCGGCCCAAGAGTGATCTGGCACTGGTCGGCGTCTATCTCTTCTCTCCCACCGTGCACGCGGCCGTACGGGCCATCGGGCCGTCCCGCCGCGGTGAGCTGGAGATCACGGACGCCCTTCAGTGGCTGATCGAGACGGGCCGCGACGTGCGTTCCACGACGATCTCCGGGTACTGGAAGGACACGGGGAACGTCACCGACATGCTGGAGGTGAACCGCTCCGTCCTGGAAACGGTCGAACCGGGGATCGACGGCAGTGTGGACGGGGCGAGTGAGATCATCGGCCGCGTCAGGATCGAGGACGGCGCCAAGGTCTTCGGCAGCCGTGTCGTCGGCCCGGCCGTCATCGGCGCCGGCACCGTGATCGCAGATTCCTACGTCGGGCCGTTCACCTCGATCGCCGAGGACTGCCGGATCGAGGAGAGCGAGATCGAGTACTCGATCGTGCTGCGGGGGGCGTCCATCGTCGGCATGCGGAGGATCGAGGTCTCGCTGATCGGCCACAACGTCGAGGTGACCCCCGCCCCCCGCACACCCTCCGTGCACCGGCTGGTGCTCGGCGACCACAGCAAGGTGCAGATCCCGTCATGACCACGACCCGCATCCTGGTCACCGGCGGAGCCGGGTTCATCGGCTCCCACTACGTCCGCACGCTGCTGGGCCCGGACGGTCCACCCGACGTCGCGGTCACGGTGCTCGACAAACTCACCTACGCCGGCAACCCCGCCAACCTGGACGAGGTACGCGACGCGGACGGCTTCGCCTTCGTACGGGGCGACATCTGCGATCCGGAGCTCGTCGGCAAGCTGGTCTCCGAGCACGACCAGGTGGTGCACTTCGCCGCGGAGTCCCACGTCGACCGGTCCATCCTGGACGCCGCCGCGTTCATCCGTACGAACGTGCTGGGCATCCAGACCCTGCTGGACGCGGCCCTGCGCCACGGCCTCGGCACCTTTGTGCACATCTCCACCGACGAGGTCTACGGATCCATCGCCGAGGGCTCCTGGCCGGAGACCGACCCGTTGCAACCCAACTCGCCCTATGCCGCGTCCAAGGCAGCATCGGACCTGATCGCGCTGGCCCACCACCGTACCCACGGCCTGGACGTACGCGTGACCCGGTGCTCGAACAACTACGGACACCACCAGTTCCCCGAGAAGGTCATCCCCCTCTTCATCACCCGTCTGCTGGACGGCAGGCCGGTGCCGCTCTACGGCGACGGCCTCAACATCCGCGACTGGATCCACATCGACGACCATGTGCGGGGCATCGAACTCGTCCGTACCGGCGGTCGCCCGGGCGAGGTCTACAACATCGGCGGCGGCAACGAGCTGTCCAACCGGGAACTGACCGAGTTGCTGCTGCGCGAGTGCGGCGCAGACTGGAAGTCGGTGAGGTTCGTCGAGGACCGCAAGGCTCACGACCGCCGCTACTCGGTCGACTTCACGAAGATCCGTAGGGAACTCGGCTACGCACCGCGGAAGGAACTGGCCACGGGGCTCGCGGAGACCGTCGAGTGGTACCGGACTCACCGCTCCTGGTGGGAGCCGCTGCTCCGACGGGCTGGCAGGTGGGCGGCATGACCTGCGAGTGGCTCGTCACCGGAGCGGACGGCATGCTGGGCCGGGAACTCGTCTCCCGGCTGAAGGCCGGCAAGGTGGACACTGTCGCCGCGGACCACCGTCGCCTGGACATCACCGACGGTGACGCGGTGCGCGCGGCCCTGGACCGGTACCATCCCGCGGTCGTGGCGAACTGCGCCGCGTGGACGGACGTGGACGCGGCGGAGTCCCACGAGGCGGAGGCGCTCGACGTGAACGGGAACGGCCCGGCCCATCTCGCCGAGGCCTGCCGAGTCCACGGCACGATCCTGCTCCACCTCTCCACCGACTACGTGTTCTCCGGTGACAGCGACAGGCCGTACCGGGAGACCGACACCCCGGCCCCGCGCACCGCGTACGGGCGGACCAAGCTCGTCGGGGAACGGGCCGTCCTGACGTCTCTTCCCGAGACCGGCCACGTGGTCCGTACGGCTTGGCTGTACGGGGCGGGAGGCGGAAACTTCGTCCGGGCCGTGATCAGGCAGGAAGAGGCCCAGGACGCCCTCTACGTCGTCGACGACCAGCGTGGGCAGCCCACGTGGACCGGGGACGTCGCCGACAGGTTGATCCTGCTGGGGAACCGCGCGCGGGCGGGTACCGCGCCGCCCGGCGTGTACCACGCGACCAACAGCGGTCCGGCAACCTGGAACCGCCTCGCACGTGAGGTGTTGCGGTTGCTGGGCGCGGACCCGGCAAGGGTGCGCCCCATCTCCAGCGCCGCCCTGCCGCGTCCCGTGCCTCGCCCCGCGTACAGCGTTCTCGGTCACACTCGCTGGTCGGACGCGGGGCTGCCGACGCTGCGCCACTGGTGCTATGCCCTGGTGGAGGCGTTCCCCGAGCTATGTGCCGCCGAACGCGGGCGATGGGCACGGCACGCCGCGTAGGCGGGCAGCAGCCCATCGCGCCGGGCCGGTCGATGCCGAGCGACGCGTCCAGCGGCGGCGCGGATGTCGGCCACGACATCCACGAGGGGACAAAGGCGATGAGTAGGCGATGAACGGGCGCCCTCACCCAGGATCGCCGTATCATGGAAGTGCGGCAAAGCGTACGACGGCGTAATTCCGATCATGAATACACCCATCGAGAATTACGCCCTCATCAGCGACCTGGAAACCGCCGCCATGGTCGGCAGCGACGGGTCCATCGACTGGCTGTGTCTGCCCCGATTCGATTCGCCGGCCTGTCTGGCCGCCCTGTTGGGCACTGAGGACAACGGATTCTGGCGGGTCTCTCCCATCGCCCGTGGTCCCTGTACGCGCCGGGCGTATCGCCCGGACACGCTGGTACTGGAATCGCGGTGGGACACCGCGACCGGGTCGGTGCGGGTCACGGATTTCATGCCGCCCCGTACTCAGTTGCCGTGCATCGTCCGCGTGATCGAAGGACTGTCGGGTTCCGTGACCATGCGCAGTGAACTGCGGCTGCGTTTCCACCAGGGCCGCGTCGTGCCGTGGATCCGCGTCACCGAGCGCTGCACTGTCGCCGTCGCCGGGCCGGACGCCGTCTGGCTGAACGCCGACGGTCCGGTGCGAGCAGGCGACAGTCATGACAGTGACGACACCGCGATCGGTGACTCGACGGTTCTCGACTTCACCGTCCCGGCCGGCCGGCGGCTGGCTCTCACCCTGGTGTGGTCGCCGTCTCATCTGCCGGAGCTGCCCGCACCGCTGGTCGTCCCGGCGGAGACGGTTCTGAAGGAGACCGGCGACTTCTGGCGGCGCTGGGCCGGCCAGTGCCGCTATGAGGGGCCGTGGCGGGACGCCGTGGTGCGCTCACTGATCACGCTGAAGGCGCTCACCTACGCTCCCACGGGCGGCATCGTCGCGGCGCCGACGACCTCGCTTCCCGGATGCATCGGCGGCGAACGCAACTGGGACCACCGGTTCTGCTGGCTGCGCGATTCCACCCTGACCCTGTCCTGCCTGCTGCGCAGCGGCTACCGGGACGAGGCGACGGCATGGCTGGACTGGCTGGTGCGGGCCATCGCGGGAGACCCCGCCGATCTGCAGACCGTCTACGGCGTCGGGGGCCAGCGGCTCCTGCCGGAGATCGAGGCGCCGTGGCTGCCCGGTTACGAGGGGTCGCGGCCGGTCCGGTTCGGTAACTCCGCGGTGAGCCAGTTCCAGTTGGACGTGTACGGCGAAGTTCTGGACACGCTCCATCTGTCGCTGCGGGCGGGCATCCCCATGCCGGCGCACGTGTGGGGTCTGGTGGAGGCGTTGATGGGCCACCTCCACCGGCACTGGCGTGAGCCGGATCAGGGGTTGTGGCAGGTCCGCGGGCCGCAGCGCCAGTTTGTGCATTCCAAGGTCATGGCGTGGGTGGCCGCTGACCGCGCCTTGCGGATGGGGGAGCTGCTCGGTAGGAACGGGTCCTCGGGCGAGTGGCGGGCCATGCGGGACGAGGTGCACCGGCAGGTGTGCCGGGAGGGGTGGGACGTGGAGCGGCGGTCCTTCGTGCAGTCCTACGGCTCGTCGGACCTCGACGCCTCGGCTCTGCTGATTCCCCGGCTCGGCTTCCTGCCGGCCTGGGACGAAAGGGTGCGCGGAACCGTCCGCGCGATGCGGGAGCTGGATCACGGCGGGTTTGTGCGGCGGTACGCACCCAACGGCCAAGGGGCGCACGACAGCCAGGGCGTGCACAGCGTGGACGGCATGCACGGTACCGAGGGCGCGTTCGTGGCGTGCTCCCTGTGGTACGCCGACGCCCTCGCCGCGACCGGCCACGCGGAACAGGCCCGGGAGGCCTTTGAGAGGGTTCTCGCCATCCGTAACGACGTCGGTCTGCTCTCGGAGCAATGGGATCCGGACGCAGGCCGTCAACTGGGCAACGCGCCACAGGCGTTCAGCCATATCGCTCTGGTGGAGACGGCGTTCGCCCTGTCATCGCCACCGTCCCCGAGGCGCCGTGGTCCGCAGGCGCAGGGTCGGCGTTGATCCGGGTCAACCGCGAGGCGCAACCGATGCGCCACATCCGGCGTGCCGGGCTCAGCTCCTGTGTCGCAGGGCGAAGCGCTCCGAGAGCGCCGTCAACGTCTCGTTGAGCCGGTCGATGTCCTCGTCGGAGTGGAGTGCCGTGATCTGAATGCGGAAGCCGACACGGTCGTGGGGGACGAGAGGGTAGGCCGCGAGCGTCACATAGATGCCGTGGTCCCACAGGAATCCGGCGACCGCCTCCAGGTCCGACGCGTTGACGAGGGGGATCCCGACGATCGGCAGCCCATGGACACTCGGCGTGTCCAGGCCGAGGCCGTGGACGTGATCAAGCACCCGTACGGTCTTGCGGTGCAGATCGGCGCGGATCGCGTCCCCACGGCGGTCGTTGACCTCCAGACCGGCGAGCGTCGTGGCGAGAGAGGCAGTCGGTGAGGGGCCGGAGTACAGATAGGGAGCCGCGGCGGTCTTCAGATGGTTCTTGAGCCAAGTGGGCAGCGCGATGAAGGCCAGCATCGAGGAGTACGCCTTGGAGAAGCCGCCGACGAGCACGATGCCGTCGTAGGTCTCGCCCAGGTGCCGGATCACGCCGTTGCCGCGGGACCCGTACGGGCACAGCTCGTCCGCCTTCCGCTCCCCGATGACGCCGAAACCGTGTGTGTCGTCGATGTACAGCGTCGCGTCCCGGTCCCGGCAGACGCCGACCAGTTCGGCCAGGTCGGCGATGTTCCCGCTCATGCTGTCGACGCCGTCCAGACAGACGAGCCGGGACCTGCCGGACGGTACGGCCCGCAGCAGATCGTCGAGCTGGTCGGGCCGGTCGGCGTGGAACCGCTGCATCGTCGCGCCCTGGCCCTGGGCCGAGACGCATCCGTCATGGACGGTCCGGTGCGCCGTGGCCTCGACGAAAACGTACCCCTGGCCGGTGAGGACGGGGATCACCGAGGCGTGGATCAGGGTGGACGTGGGCAGGAGCAGCGTGTCCGGCGCTCCGAGCAGCCCGGTGAGCCTCTCCTCGATGTCGGGGTAGAGCCGTGGGTTGCCGAGCAGCCGGGACCAGCTGGGGTGCGTTCCCCAGCGCCGGACGGCCGGCTCGATCGCGTCGATGATCTCGGGGCCCCAGTCGAAGCCCAGGTAGTTGCTGGAGGCGAAGTCGATCAGCCAGTGATCTCCGCTGCGGATGTGCCGGCCGAGCACTTCGTCCAGGACCGCGTCGCTCATGGGGCTCGTCTGCCGCAGGTGCTCGAGGTCGCCCCAGCGTGGATCACGTCGTATTCGCGGTGGTTCGGCGGCGGTGGTTTCGTGCAGGGTCGTGCGCTCTTTGCGCTCCTTGTCCGTGGCCGTCTCGTCGTCTGCGTCCGGTTCGTCTCCGACGGCTCGGGTTCCGTCCGGTGCCGTGCTCGGCCCCATGCCGACGGGCCCCAGTGCCGCCGCGCCGCTGTCCCGCGGCGACGGGTGGTCTCCGTTGCGCTGCCGCAGGACGATCTCGCTCCGCTCGACCGTCATCGGTCGTGCGAACAGATATCCCTGTCCGAACCGGCAGCCGATGGCGGCCAGCAGTTCGCGCTGGGCCGGCTCCTCGATTCCCTCGGCGATCACCTGAAGGCCGAGCGTGTCGGCGATGTGGACGATTCCCTCGACGAGCGCGACCTGCTGGGGGTCCCGTGTGATGTCGTCGATGAACGTCTTGTCGATCTTGAGTACGTCGAGGGGGAATTCCCGGAGATAGCGCAGTGCGGAGAATCCGGTGCCGAAGGCGTCGACGGCGATACGTACGCCGAGGTCCTTCAGCGCCCGTATGAGCGCGTCGATCTGGTCGTCCCGTTGCATGAGCACCGACTCGGTGAGCTCCAGCTGCAGCGAGCCCGGGGCCAGGCCCGGTGTGTCGAGCGCCTTGCCCACCTCGTCCAGAAAGCCCGCGTCCCGGAACTGGCGGGCGGACACGTTGACGCTGAGATACGGGGGCGCCGACCGCTGGGTCTGGTGCTGCAGGCGGGCGATGTCGGACGCGGCGTTCTGCAGGACCCAGGCGCCCAGCAGCGTGATGTGCCCGGTCTCCTCGGCGAGGGAGATGAACTGCTGCGGTGGGAGCAGACCACGTCGGGTGTGCGCCCAGCGGGCCAGTGCCTCGAAGCCGACGACCTCGCCCACCGTGATGTCCACGACCGGCTGGTACCGCAGGGCGAACTCCTCCTTGGCGATCGCGTGGTAAAGGTGCGCCTGCAGGTCGTGCCGTTCCATCATGCGGACACGCAACTGGGACTGGAAGCGGCGCCACTGGCGCTTCCCGGCGGCCTTGGCCGCGTACAGGGCCAGATCGGCGTGGGCCAGCAGCTCCTCGGCGTCCGTGCTGTCCATCGCCGTGGCCACGCCCACGCTTGCGGAGACGCTCACCGAATCGTCGGACAGCTGGAAGGGCCGGTTGAGGGTCTGTATCACCTGCGCGGCCAGCAGCTCGGCATCGAGGGGCTGCTTCGCGTCCTCCATCAGCACAGCGAACTCGTCACCGCCCAGTCGCGCCGCGGTGTCGGTGCGGCGCAGCGTCTCCGACAGGCGCTCTCCCACGGCGCCGAGGAGCCGGTCGCCGACCGAGTGGCCCAGCGTGTCGTTGACGAGCTTGAAGTCGTCCAGGTCGATGAAGAGCAGACAGGTGAGAGTCGACTCCCGGCGGCCGCGCAGCATCGCGCGCTCGGTCCGCTCCAACAGCAAAGTCCGGTTGGGCAGGCCGGTCAGTGAATCGTGAAAGGCCCGCTCAGTGAGTTCGTGCTCCAGCCGACGCTGTTCGGTCACGTCCCGCAGGGTGACGACAAGTCCGTTGACGGTCTTGTCGTGCCGCAGGTCGCGGCACCGCACCTCCACTTCGATGCGCCCGCTGTCCCGCAGCACCCACCAGTGGTCATGGACCTCCTGTCGCCCTTTGTCACGCATGGCCGTCAGTGTCCGGTTCGCCCGGTGGCGATCCCGGGGATCCACCAGTTCCTGCAGCGCCGTACCGATCAGCGGGGCGCTGCCGAACACGGCTTCCGCGGAGGGACTGGCGTATCGAACGGTGTTGTCGTCGTCGACAATGAGGATGACGTCCGAGGCGTTGCGCACCAGTGTGCGGAAGTACGCCTCGCTCTCCTTCCGAGTGATCTCCTGCCGGAGCCTGAAGCGTTCCGTCGCCAGCCCCGCGTGCGAGGCCAGGATCTCCAGCGAGCCGCGCATCTCGGTGAGCTGACGCTCGGGCCCCGCCACCAGCAGCACGCCCGGAAGCTCGCCGCCGGCCGGCCGGTCGGGTTGGATCATGGGGCACATCAGGGCAGTCGGCAGATCTCCGAGTTCACCGGCGATGCGCGGCCCGAGCGCGGCGACGGGGACCATGAGCGTGTCGTGGAGGGCGAGTCCGTCCGGCCCGTCCTCGGGGGTCCCACCGGTGCCCGTGACGGGCCCTTCGCCGGGGCTGTCGGGGGACCGGGCCTGGAGCGCGTACAGATCCTGGGCATGCCTGGCCGACAGCAGCATGGACCCGTGCCGGACTTTCGGCCCGAACAGTGCGGTGACCGCCGTGTCGCAGGACCGCGCGATCTCCTGCGGCCGTTCCGCCGCCACCAGCAAAGCGGTCGCCGCGCGGAGCGCCAGTTCACGCGCCACGGCCTTGCGGTGGGCCACGACCATGCCCGCGAGACGGAGGATCACCAACAGGAACAGGGCAGTGGAGAAGGCGGCGAACACCGTCGTGTCGGGAACGGTGCCCGCCTGCCCCTCGTAGAGCAGGATCCCGGGTGCGATCAGTGTGGCCGCGGCGAGCAGCACGAGCCGTGGCCACGGCGGCCGCAGCGACTGCGGCGGGGACACGGAGGCGGTCAGCGCCGCCATGGAGGGGTGCAGCGCTGCCAGACCCCACGCCGTGAAGAAGACGATCCAGCCGGAGTCCAGCAGCGTGCTGGCCCGCCACGCCCCGTTGAGCTGGAGGATCCCGTAGGCGATGTCGAAGCCGAGCAGCGTGACCGTGCCGAGGACGAGGAGCTGTACGGCGCGGTTGCCGCCGGAGAGGGGGGTGGGGGCGAGCAGCCGGGCCAGCATCGCCAGCACCAGCACGTCGCCGAGCGGGTAGGCGAGGCTGATCGCGCGCTGCTGCCAGCTCAGGCCCTCCAGCCGCTCGGGCGGCTGGACCAGATAGACCCAGACCGGCAGGGCGAGTCCGGCGGTGATGATCAGCGCGTCCAGCAGGCTGGGCAGATCACGGTCCACCCAGCGGTACCGGACAAGGCCGAACAGTCCCGCCGCCAGGAGTGGGTACACGGCGAGATGGCACGCGTCCGCCGGAGAGGGGAACGGGTTGGGCGCGCGGAAATACTCCTCCTGCGCGTTGTAGCAGGTGTAGCCCGCGGCTAAGGCCAACAGCCCGGCGGCCAGCACCCACCAGGGCCAGCGGTGCGCGGGCCGGTGGATGTGCGCTCCGGTGAGGATGGCGGCGGCACCAGCCAGCCCGATCACGGCCCAGAACGGCGTGCGTGTCGCGGGGGTGGTCATGTACAGGCTGGTGGCGGTCCCGACCAACGCGATGTACACGGCCATCAGCCGGTGGGCCAGCAGCAACGCCAAGCGCCTCCCTGCGTTGAGGAACACCAGGTCGCGAACACGCGGCACCGTACGCCTTTCTAGATCGTAGGCATGACAGGCACCGGGCTGCATCTCGTCACCGACAGTGCCGCACAGCACCTGCGGCGCCCGGCACGCACCCTCGCGAATCCCCCCAGCCGATGCGGGTGTGAGCAGGTAGCTCCAGGGCTGCGGGCCGTGGGGGGCCGATCGCGCGCACGCGGCGGAGCCGCAAATTGAACAGAGTCCCGCGCCCCTAGGGCTTCGTGTTCGGCCGCCGAGCGGAGCCCGCGTAGCCGTGGGGGTTGAGCTCCTGGAACCTCCAGGCGTCCCGGCATGTGTCGGCGAGGTCCCGGGTGGGGCGCCAGCCCCAGACGCGCGCCACGGCGGTCGCGTCGGCGACGAGTTCGGCCACGTCGCCGGGGCGGCGGGCCGCGACCTCGTACGGAATGGGCCTGCCGCACGCCTCGGAGAACGCGGTGACGACGTCGAGGACCGAGCTGCCCTTGCCGACGCCCAGGTTGTACACACGCATGCCTGGTCCGTCGGCGAGATGGTCGAGCGCGACGCGGTGGGCCTCGACGGTGTCCATGACGTGGAGGTAGTCGCGGATCGCGGTCCCGTCGGGCGTGGGGTAGTCGGCGCCGAACACGTGGACCCGCTTCTGTCGCCCGATGGCCACCTGGGCCACGTACGGCATCAGATTGTCGGGTGTGCCGTGGGGATCCTCGCCGAGCAGCCCGCTGGGGTGAGCGCCGGCCGGGTTGAAGTACCGCAGACATAGCACGGTGCACTCGGGGCACCGGTGGCAGACATCGGCGAGGATCTGTTCGCAGATCCATTTGGAGGCCGCGTATGGATTGGTGGGCCGGGCCGGGGTGGCCTCGTCCAGCGGTCCGGGTCCGGCGTCGCCGTAGATCGAGCAGGAAGAGGAGAACACGAGCTGGTGCACGTCGTGCTCGTGCATGGTCCGCAGCAGGGTGGTCGTGCCGCCGACGTTGGTGTCGTAGTACTCGACGGGCATCCGTGTCGACTCGCCCACTGCCTTGTGCGCGGCAAAGTGCACGACGGCGTCCACGGAGTGGCGGTCGAAGATGGCCGAGAGGGCGTGTCGATCACGGATGTCCAGCTCATAGACGGCACCGACGAAACGGCCGGCGATCCGTTCCACGCGGGTGAGGGCCTGCGGAGTGCTGTTGGAGTAGTCGTCGACCACGATCACCTCGTAGCCGTGGTCGAGCAGTTCGACGCAGGCATGACTGCCGATGAAGCCGGCTCCGCCGGTGACGAGGACCGTGGACGGTGCACTCGTGGGGGTCACTCCTTCGCGCGCGCGGCGTCGGTCTGTGTTCACTGCACCTCACCACCCCGGGGTGGCGGCGAATGTCGGGCGGAAGGCGTGATGGCCACGGCTGCCGCCGGCGACAACAGGATCAGGCGTGGGACGACGGGCAGCCGTTCGAGGCGGCGCGGCAGCGGACAGCCGACGCTCCACCCCGGGAAGCTCTGCCGAATCCGGTTCCCTGCGCGTCATGGCGCATCGCTCCCAGAGTGCGGTGGCAACGTCGTATGTTTACGGCGTATATGTACGACTTTCCACCTATCCCCTCCCGGCGTCAAGAGTTGCCGGTGTACTGGTCGAAACGTGCTGGCTGGAGGAAGGCGCCTGGCGGGCAAAAGCCCAGTTCAGGCGCCTTTTCGTGCCTCTAGAAGAAGCCCAGCTTCCTCGGCGAATACGACACCAGAAGGTTCTTCGTCTGCTGGTAGTGCTCCAGCATCATCTTGTGCGTCTCACGGCCGATCCCCGATCCCTTGTAACCGCCGAACGCCGCGTGCGCCGGGTAGGCGTGGTAGCAGTTCGTCCAGACTCGGCCCGCCTGGATCGCCCGACCCGCGCGGTACGCGGTGTTGATGTCCCGCGTCCACACGCCGGCTCCGAGGCCGTACAGCGTGTCGTTGGCGATCTTGACGGCGTCGTCGAAGTCGTCGAAGGACGTCACCGACACCACCGGTCCGAAGATCTCCTCCTGGAAGATCCGCATGCGGTTGTCGCCCTCGAAGATGGTCGGCTGGACGTAGTAGCCGCCCTTCAACTCGCCGTCGTGCTCGATGCGCTCGCCGCCGGTCAGGATCCTGGCTCCCTCCTGCCGGCCGATGTCCAGATAGGAGAGGATCTTCTCCAGCTGGTCGTTGGAGGCCTGAGCGCCGATCATCGTGTCGGTGTCGAGCGGGTGCCCGGTCCTGATCAGCTCGGTGCGGGCGACCGCCGCCTCCATGAACTCTGCGTAGTGACCGCGCTGGACCAGCGCCCGGGACGGACACGTGCACACCTCGCCCTGGTTGAGCGCGAACATCGTGAAGCCCTCGAGTGCCTTGTCGCGGAAGTCGTCGTCCGCCCGCCAGACGTCCTCGAAGAAGATGTTCGGGGACTTGCCACCGAGTTCGAGGGTGACCGGCGTGATGTTCTCCGAGGCGTACTGCATGATCAGTCGGCCGGTCGTGGTCTCGCCGGTGAACGCCACCTTCGCCACCCTCGGGCTGGACGCCAGCGGCTTGCCCGCCTCCACGCCGAAGCCGTTGACGATGTTGAGGACGCCCGGCGGCAACATGTCGGCGACGAGGCTGAGCCAGTAGTGGATGGACGCCGGAGTCTGCTCGGCCGGCTTGAGCACCACCACGTTGCCCGCGGCCAGCGCGGGGGCGAGCTTCCAAGTGGCCATGAGGATGGGGAAGTTCCAGGGGATGATCTGCGCCACGACCCCGAGCGGCTCGTGGAAGTGGTACGCCACCGTGTCGTCGTCGACCTCGCCGAGCGAACCCTCCTGGGCCCGGAGCGCGCCCGCGAAGTAGCGGAAGTGGTCGATGGCCAGCGGGATGTCGGCGGCGAGGGTCTCGCGGACCGGCTTGCCGTTCTCCCAGCTCTCGGCGACCGCCAGCGGTTCCAGGTGCGCCGCCATCCGGTCGGCGATCCTGAGCAGGATGTCGGACCGCTCGGTCACCGACGTCCGGCCCCAGGCCGGCGCCGCCGCGTGCGCCGCGTCGAGGGCCCGCTCCACGTCCTCCGCGGTGCCCCGCGCGATCTCGGTGAACGGCTGCCCGTTCACCGGAGACGGGTTCTCGAAGTACTGCCCGCGGGCCGGCGGTACGTACTCGCCCCCGATGAAGTGGTCGTAGCGCGCCTGGTAGGAGACGATCGCGCCCTCGGTTCCGGGTGCCGCGTAACGGGTCATGTCGGCCTGCCTCCCTCAGCAGCGCTGCCCGCCGTTGGGCAGCTCTCGGCCCGAGGCTAGGGAGGGGGACGTTGCAAGTACGTTGCGGCGGCTGAGGGTTCGGTGGACGGGGTTCGTCGGCCGAGGGGTGGGCGATCGAGAGTCGGCCTACGGAGGTTCGGTGGCTGACGGGGTGGTGGCCGCGGAGCCGATCAGCGTCCCGTCTGCTGCCCCGACCAGCCGCCCGGTGCCCCCAGCTCCGACTCGACCGCGGCGAGCCGCGCCCGCACCGCCGCCGTCGGCCGTACCGCGGCAAGCGCCCGCCATACGTCGAGATCGTCCTCGCCCCACGGCGCGTGTGCCCAGTCCGCCAGCAGGTCGGGGTCGCGTCGCGCGATCAGCGCCGTACGCAGGCCGTCGGCGAGGCGGTGCCGGAGCCGCACCACCGCCGGGGCCTGGGAGGCGGGCAGCAGCGGACCGGCATACGCCGTCGCCGCCGCCGTGACCGCACCGCTCTCCAACCGCCGCTCTACGACCACGACATCGGACTCGACCGGGACAGTGAGCCGGTAGGGGCGCGAAGCCAGCAGCCCGGGGCCGAGGATCCTGCGCAGCCGGGCCAGTTCGGCGCGCAGCGTCACCGGTGTCACCGACTCGTCCTCGTACAGCGCGCACAGCAACTCGTCGCCGGTCAGACCCTCCGGGTGGCGCGCCAACAGCACCAGGATCTCGCTGTGCCGGCGGCTGAGCCTGATCCTGCGGCCGTCGGTGAGCAGCTGGGCCTCGTCGCGGCCCAGGGCGGTCAGTTCGAGTGCGTCGGCACAGGGCTGCGCCGGGGCGAGCAGGGCCAGTTGGGACTCGGCGGCGCGCGCCACCGCCTGCACGAACGCCAGGCTGTGCGGATGCGCGAGCCCGTCGCCGCCCGTGATGTCCACGGCACCGAGCACCCGCCCGGTGCGTGGATCGTGCACGGGAGCCGCCGCGCAGGTCCACGGCTGCACCTGCCGGGTGAAGTGCTCGGCCGCGAACACCTGCACCGGCCGGTCGACGGCGACCGCCGTGCCCGGCGCGTTCGTTCCGACCGAGATCTCCGCCCAGCGCGCGCCCGGCACGAAGTTGATCCGCCCCGCCTGCCGCCGGGTCGTCGGGTGGCCCTCGACCCACAGCAGCCGGCCGTGCGCATCGCACACCGCGAGGAGGTGGTCTCCGTCGGCGGCGAAGGTGCCCATGAGCTCACGGAACAGCGGCATCACCCGCGCCAGCGGATGCTCCGCCCGGTACGTACCGAGGTCACCGTCCGTCAGCTCCACGCTCGCCGTGCCGTCGGGCCCCACACCGGCCCGCGCCGAACGCCGCCACGAGTCGGCCACCACGGAACGCACCGGCCGGCCCACCGTGCCGGCCGCGGTGAACGTCTCATGCGCGCGCCGCAGCACCCGAACACGCTCGGCAGGGTCGGCCCCCGGCTCCAGGGCAACCCATGGATCGGTCAACTCGGCCTCCACGGACGGCGATGCGGTTGGCGATGCGGCTGGGGACATCGTCACTCCGAGGTCGGCCACCGACAACCGTTTGGACGGGCCTCACCCGAACGAGCGCATTCCGTTTCGCTCTGGCGAAGTCGACCGGTGTTGAGTCGAGCGGTTTTCAGACGAGGCTGACCAGTCCTATGTAGCGACCCCAGTCCCAGTGCGGTCCGGGATCGGTGTGGTCGGTGCCGGGCACCTCGTAGTGGCCGATGATGTGCGCGCGGTCCTTGGGGATGCCGTACGTCGTGCAGATCGCCGCGGTGAGCCGGGCCGACCGTTCGTACAGCTCGTCGGTGAAGTACTCGGGCCGGTCCACCCACCCCTCGTGTTCGATGCCGATGCTGCGTGTGTTGAACTCCCAGTTCCCCGCGTGCCAGGCGATGTCCGGCTCGGGGACGCACTGCGCGACGTGTCCGTCGGCGGACCGGACGAGGTAGTGCGCCGATACCTTCTTCTTCGGGTTCTGGAAGACGGCCAGGGCCTTGGAGTACGTCGTCTGCGTGACGTGGATGATCACGCGGTCGACGGGATGGCCGGTGGGGCGGTCGGCCACCGTGTAGTTGGCGGGGCTCGCCGGCTGCCACTCGGCGAGCGGGTAGTCGACGGGCCTGCCCTGCGCACCGGCCCGCGCGTCGGGGAGCAGTGCGTACGGTACGGCGGCCAGGGCGGCACCCTTCAGAAGCCGTCGCCTGCTGGGGAGCGGTCTTGCCCGTTCCATGGGGGAGGTGCCTTTCGGAGATCCGGTGTCCTTGCCCGGCCCCGGAGGGCCCTGCTCCCGCTCAGCCCCGCAGGAGCGCCGCGGTCTCGCGCAGCCGTGCGTGCAGCCCGCGGTGGGTCTCGCGCGCGGGCAGCCACTCCTTGCGGAGCTTGGCCACGCACGTGTAGTTGGTGTCGCACACGTTGGCGAGGGGCGACTCGACGGTCTGGGTCGCGAACTGGTAGGCGTCCAACTCACTGAACCCGTAGTCGCGCACCAGCCACTGCACCAGGTCGAGCTGGGATATCCGGAACGCGTCCTCCAACGGGCGTGCCGAACCGGTCGAGATGATGTGGGTGTCCGACTCGATGCGCGGCCAGGGCGTGGCGACCCCCTTGAGGAGTTCGACGATCACCACGGTGTTCATCGCGCACTCGACCGCGACCCCGCAGGTCTCACCCTCGCCCTGCCGCGCGTGCCCGTCGCCCAGGCTGAGCAACGCTCCCTCGACGTTCACCCCGAGATAGCAGGTCACGCCCGCCCGCATCTCGGGCGTGTCCATGTTGCCGCCGTGCGCGTCGGGCACCAGCGCCGAGCGCACCTCAAGATTGGCCGGCGCCACCCCCACCGTGCCGTGCATCGGGTCCATGGGCAGCTCGACCTCGAAGTCGCTGTCGTGCGCTCGGAACAGCGCCGTACGGCGGTCCCGGTCGAGCTGCCAGATCCAGACGCGCTCCGGCAGCGGCGGCTGCAGCGTGGCCGTGGTGTGCGTCGAGGTGAGCGCACCGAACAGGGGCACTGTCGTCGACGCGGCCCAGTCGCGGGCCGGTTCGATCGACACGAAGTGCACCGCGACCGTGTCCCCGGGCTCGGCACCCTCGATGTGGAAGGGCCCCGTCTGCGGATTGAGGAACGGGAACTCGCACACCTCGGACACCAGGTCCTTCTCGGACCGTACCCGTCCCGCGAAGCAGTCTTCCGTGTACAGGTCGAGTACCGTGCCGGGCGCGATGCGCGCCACGGGCGGTGCGCCGCCGAACGTCCAGGCGTAGTCGCCCGGTTCGGGCCGCACGGTCAGGATCCGGGGGTCGCTCATCGCTGTGCTGCTCCGTTCTGTGCCATACCGGTGGAGGAGGGTTCGTCGAGGTGGACGCGGGCGGTCTCGGCTATGCGCTCGGGATGACGCCGCAGGAGCACGAGCAGCACCACGACCCCGGCCGCCATCCAGACGCCGACGACCGGTCCGGCGTACGACACCGGGGCGGTCAGCTCGGACACGAAGTCGAAGACCGGCAGCCCGGACGCGGTCAGCAGCGCGGGGACGAAGGCGACGATGCCGAGGAGGGGGAACAGCAGATGGCGTACCGGTTTGAGCAAGTCGCGCCTGCGGCGCAGGAAGTAGCCGACGCAGGCGAGGTTCACCACGATGTAGACCCCGATGACAACCGTGACGATCACTGTCGCCAGCAGCAGGAACGCCGTCACGGGATCGTACGCGAAACCGAGCCCCAGGACGGCCCCCAGCGCGATGACGGTCTGCACGGCGATTCCGGCGACGGGGGAGCGGTACTTGGGATGCAGGGTGGCGAGGACGCGCGGCAGGACCCGGATACGGGCCAGCGCGAAGGCTGTGCGCGTGGAGACGTTGGCGCACGCGTTGGCGTTCGCGATGGTCGAGTTGACCACGGCCAGGAACACCAGAACCCAGAACAGGCCGAACGAGGCCCGCGCCACGCCCTCCCAGGACGCCGCGCCGGAGGTTCCGAAGCCGCCGAAGCGGTCCGGCCCGAAGTACACCGTGATGGCGTAGGTCGTTACCACGTAGAACAGACCGATCCCGAGAGCCGAGCCGAGCACCGCGCGGTGCATCGTCCGGCGCGGGTTCCTCGCCTCCTCCGCGAGGGGTGCGGCCGCCTCGAATCCGGCGAAGGCGAGCACCGTGTAGACCGATCCGGCGAAGACCCCGGTGATGCCCTCGTAGCCCTCGGCCGTGTGTGAAGTCCCGAATACCGAGAGGGTGTTGTCCCCGCCCGCCTTGGCGATCAGCCATATGGCAAACACCAGGAAGACCAGGACCTCGAAGACCCCGAGGACCGTGCCGAAGCCAGCCGAGGCACGCACCCCCAGGTATCCCGCGATGGCGATGATCGCGGCACCCGCGAGCGACCAGGGCCACCACAGATCGGCCGGGTAGGAGGACCACTCCTCGTGCAGCGTGCCCGCCGTCGTGAAGCCGAGTTGGAGGAGCAGCAGCGGCGGGACCAGGGCCTCCACGAAGACATAGCCCCAGCCGACCAGGAAGCCGACGGCGGGGTGCAGGCCCTGCGCCGCGTACGTGGACACGGAGCCCGCGGCCGGCAGCTCGTGGGCCAGCTCCGCCACGCACGACGCGGTCAACAGACAGGCAACCAGAGCGATCAGGACGGACAAGGGCAGACTGCCGCCGGCGAAGGCCGCGCCCGCCGGAATGGACGCCGCGACCGCCGCGGCCGGTGCCATGGCCGTGATGCTCTGGAACAGGACCTCGCGCAGCCCGATGGCATCGCGCCGCAGGCCCACCGCCGTATCCTCCGACACCCCCGACATGCGAATCCCCCTTGTGTGAATCCCCCTCGTTCACGTCGACACGCCCGTCGTCGCCACGACTCGACGGCTGCGCCTCGCGTGAATCACGGTACGGCGCTTGCCGGTTGGGCAGAAGGGTGCCCAGAGGATCCGTGGACGACCGCGGAGTTGTGGATAACTCGCCCACCCGAACGAGTGGTTCGCGTGGCCGAAGGCCAGTTCCGGCCCCGAGGCCCTCAGCCCCGCGGCGCCCAGCTCGGCCCAGCTCAGCCCCGCTCCGCCACCGCCGCCGGATCGTCCAGCACCCCCCGCACCACGGAGTGCGCGGCGCCCAGCAACGGCCCCTCCGGCCCCAGCCGCGACACGGACACGGGACAGGCCGGCCCCGCCGTCCGCCGGTCCAGCTCCGCCTCCAGCGACGGCAGCAGCCAGGGCGCGAGCCCGGAGAGCGCGCCGCCCAGCACGACGCCCTCGGGATCCAGCAGATTGACCGCCCCGGTCAGCGCGATGCCCAGCGCCGTTCCCGCATCGCTCAGCGCCCGCCGTACGTCCTTGTCCCCGTCGCCGGCGCGCCCCGCGAGCAGCCCGACCCGGTCCTCGCCCGGCTCCAGACCGGCCGCACGCAGCACCGCCTCCTCACCGGCGTACTGCTCCAGACAACCGCGCCCGCCGCACCCGCACGTCGGTCCGTCGGGGCGGACCGGCACATGCCCCAACTCGCCCGCGAACCCACGCGTTCCACGCAGCAGCCGTCCGTCCACGACGACTGCCCCGCCGATACCGATCTCGGCCGACACGTGCAGGAAGTCCCGAGGGGTGCCGTCGCCGAGCCAGAGTTCCGCGAGGGCGCCGAAGTTGGCCTCGTTGTCCACGGTCAGCGGGAACGGCGTGGGCAGCAGGGCGCCGAGATCCGTGTCGTGCCATCCCAGATTCGGGGCGCGTACGACCGTACGGGCGTCGCGCGCCACCAGACCGGGCACCGCGACCGCGAGCCCCGCCGGCCACAGACCCTCGCTCTCGGCCTCGGCGACGACCGCACGTACCAGCTCGGTCAGCTCCCGGATCACCGGTTCGGCGGAACGGCCACGGTTCGTCCCGTGCCGTACGGCCCGCGCCCGTACCTCTCCCCGCAGATCCACCACGCAGGCCGCCAGATGGTCGACGCCGACCTCCGCGCCGATCCCGGCGGGCCCGTGCCCGCTGACGGCGAGTGCCGAACCGGGCCGGCCCACCCGGCCGGGCCGCTCGGGGCCCAGCTCCTCCAGCAGCCCCGAGCGAATCAGCTCGTCGACGAGGGACGACACCGCGGCACGGGTCAGACCGATGCGCGAGGCGACGGCGGCACGGGAGAGCGGCCCCTCCGCGCTGACGGTGTGCATCACGCGCGCGAGGTTGCGGCGGCGCATGCCCTGCTGGGTGTCCGGCAGCCCGCGGCCGGGACCTGCCGGGTGGGCCTCGTGCAGCGGTGCGGTCATGCCTCCCTCAGCCCTGGGTGTCCGTGGTCCGCTCCAGCAGCGGGGCCGCGTCGGAGAGTACCCCGGCGATCCTGGCCAACGTCTTCTCGTCCCGCTCCACCGCGTCCAGCACCGGCCCATGGGCGGTGTTCCAGCGCCGGGCGACCGCGGCCGGGTCCTCGCCGGTCAGCAGGCCGGCCGCCTGAGCAGCGGCGCCCAGCGCGACCAGTTCCTGGGCCTCGGGGACCTGGACGGGCCGTCCCGACAAGCGTCGTACGGTCTGCTGCCAGGCCGTGCCCCGGGCGCCGCCGCCGATCAGCAGCAGGGGCGCGGAGCGGTCCGCGTCCTCGTCGAGGACCAGGTCGAGCGCGCCGAGCAGGGAGTGGACGGCGCCGTCGTAGGCGGCCTGCAGGAGCTGGCCGCCGGTCGTGTCGTGGCGCAGTCCGTGCAGCAGCCCCGAGGCGTGCGGAAGGGCGGGGGTGCGTTCGCCGTCCAGGTAGGGGAGCAGGGTGACGCCGGTGCCGGGTTCCACGGCCTCGCGGTCCAGGCCCAGCAGGGCCGCCACGCGGTCGACGGCCTGCGTGCAGTTCAGCGTGCAGGCCAGCGGCAGCCAGTCGCCGTGCGCGTCGGCGAAGCCCGCGACGGTGCCGGTCGGGTCGGCGGGGCGCCGCTTCGAGACGGCGTACACCGTGCCGGACGTGCCGAGGCTCAGCACGGGGGTGCCGGGGCGCAGCCCGAGGCCCAGTGCGGCGGCGGCGTTGTCGCCGGTGCCCGGGGCGACCAGGGTGCCCTTGGAGAAGGGCAGGTCGTGGCTGTCACGGACGGTTCCGGCGATCTCGCCCGGCCGCACCACTCGGGGCAGCAGCGCCGGGTCGAGGCCCACGTGCCCGAGGATCTCCTCGTCGTACGACTCGGTACCGGACGCCCACCAGCCCGTACCGGAGGCGTCGCCGCGGTCGGTCGTGCCCTGGCCCGTGAGGCGCTCGGTGAGGTAGTCGTGGGGGAGGCGCACGGCCTTGGTCGCGCGCAGGGCCTCCGGCTCGTGCTCGGCGAGCCAGGCCCACTTGGTGACCGTGAAGGACGCGCCGGGCACGCTGCCGGTCCGCTCCGCCCAGGCCTTCGGGCCGCCCAGCTCATCCACCAGACGGCGGGCCTGCGGCGCCGAACGGACGTCGTTCCACAGCAGGGCAGGGCGCACCGGCGCGCCCTGGGCGTCCAGCGTGACCAGGCCGTGCTGCTGCCCGCCGATCGACACGGCGGCCGCCTCGTGCGCCGCGTCCCCGCACTGGCGCAGCGCCTCGCACAGGGCGTCCCACCACTGGCGCGGGTCACTCTCGCGGCCCGCCCCGGAGGAGACGGTGTGCGGTGCCTGGCCGCTCGCCACGACCTGTCCGGTGGACACGTCGACGACCAGCGCCTTGGTGGACTGGGTGGACGTGTCCACGCCGACGACGAGCGGACCCTCGGCTGCTGACATCGGGCTCTCCCTTTTCCGCGGCTCGCGGGATCTGACCTGGTGTTTTTCAATGTGCCCAGGCCACAGCGACCCAGACGCAGCCCCATCGGGGACATCTAGTCCCTTCCCAGAGATGCGTTCGCATACTAATTTGTAAACTGCCATGACGAAATAGTCGGAGCAAGCAAGGAGCCGCGGCATGAACTACCAGCCCACCCCCGATGACAGGTTCACCTTCGGCCTGTGGACCGTCGGCTGGCAGGGAAGGGACCCCTTCGGCGACGCCACGCGCAGGGCCCTCGACCCGGTCGAGTCGGTGCAGCGACTGTCCGAACTCGGTGCCCATGGAGTCACCTTCCACGACGACGACCTGATCCCCTTCGGGTCCTCGGACACCGAGCGCGAGTCGCACATCAAGCGCTTCCGCCAGGCCCTCGACGCGACCGGCATGAAGGTGCCGATGGCCACCACCAACCTCTTCACGCATCCGGTCTTCAAGGACGGCGCGTTCACCGCCAACGACCGTGACGTGCGCCGCTACGCGCTGCGCAAGACGATCCGCAACATCGACCTGGCGGCCGAGCTGGGCGCCGAGATCTATGTCGCCTGGGGCGGACGCGAAGGCGCCGAGTCCGGCGCCGCCAAGGACGTGCGCGTCGCCCTGGACCGCATGAAGGAGGCCTTCGACCTCCTTGGCGAGTACGTCACCGACCAGGGCTACAACCTGAAGTTCGCGATCGAACCCAAGCCGAACGAGCCGCGCGGCGACATCCTGCTGCCGACGGTCGGCCACGCCCTGGCCTTCATCGAGCGTCTGGAGCGCCCGGAGCTGTACGGCGTCAACCCCGAGGTCGGCCACGAGCAGATGGCCGGGCTGAACTTCCCGCACGGCATCGCGCAGGCCCTGTGGGCGGGCAAGCTCTTCCACATCGACCTCAACGGTCAGTCCGGCATCAAGTACGACCAGGACCTGCGCTTCGGCGCCGGCGACCTGCGCGCCGCCTTCTGGCTGGTCGACCTCCTGGAGAGCGCCGGCTACGCGGGCCCGAAGCACTTCGACTTCAAGCCGCCGCGGACCGAGGACCTCGACGGAGTGTGGGCGTCGGCCGCGGGCTGCATGCGCAACTACCTCATCCTGAAGGAGCGTTCGGCCGCCTTCCGGGCCGACCCCGAGGTCCAGGAGGCCCTGCGCGCCTCCCGCCTGGACGAACTGGCGCAGCCCACCGCCGCGGACGGCCTGAAGGCCCTGCTCGCCGACCGCACCGCCTTCGAGGACTTCGACGCCGAGACGGCCGCCGCGCGCGGCATGGCCTTCGAGCACCTCGACCAGCTGGCCATGGACCACCTGCTGGGCGCGCGCGGCTGAACGCACGCGCGCGTGCCGCGGCCCGACGTTGAAGCAGCCCGCTGCGACGTCCGTCCGTGACCGGCCCCCGTGCGGAATGCTCCGGAATCATGCGATCCACGCCATGAGTCCGTATCAACTTCCGCGCGGGGGTCGCGTCATGACAGGCAGGCCGCGACGCTGGACGGTATGTCCATGCCGCCCGTACCGCCTCAGCCGCCCGGGCCACCGGGTGACACGCCGCCTCCGGGCGGCGGCTTCGGACCACCTACCGAACGTTTCGGCCCCGTCAACGGGGAGTACGGAACCGGAGGGGGCTACGGTCCCCCTCCCGGGAGCAACGACCCGCCCTCCTACGGAGGAGGTGGCTCCGGCGGCCCCGGGAGGCGCCGGAATCCCCTTTTCATCGTGCTCGCCGTCATCGCGGTCGTCGCAGCCGTCGCCGTCGTCGTGCTGATGGCCTCCTCCGGAAACGACGACTCACCCGACAAGAAGTCGCCCAGCGAGAGCGCGAGCACCACTCCGAGTCCTTCGCTGAGCCTCCCGACCGAACTGCCGACCAGACTGCCCAGCAAGTTGCCCACCGTGGTGCCGTCACTGCCGTCGGAGTTTCCCAGTGAGCTGCCGAGCGAGTTCCCCAGCGACTTCGAATCGCTGATTCCGTTCGGGGCGGATGACTGAATCCCCTGCCGCGTTCCGAGAACGGGTGGCCGCCGTCAGGCCGGCGGCTGCCGCCCGGTGGATCAGATTCCGCGCGGCAGCCGCACGTACGTCACCGTCGTCTCGATGCCGCTGTCGACGAGCCTGCCCGCACTGTCGAACGCGCCCGTGCCGTCCGACATCCCGAAGTCGTTGTCGTTGATCAGGGCCAGGGTGTCGTGGTCCGCGCGCGCGACGCCCTCGATCTTCCCCGGCACGCCGGAGACCGTGCCCAGGTCGACGACGAGGCGCTTGGCCAGGACCGGGACGCCCGCGGCCGCCGGGTCGGAGAGCTCCTCCAAGGAGGGCGACGTGGTGTCGTCGTCGTAGGGGCCACGCAGAATGTTCGCACTCCGTGTGAGCCTGACGACCTGCAGCCGCGCGGCCTTGTCCGTGCGCTCCTCGACGAGCAGCCGGTCGCCTCCCAAGGCCACCACGGAGGAGATCTTCAGCTCGGATGGGTCGTCCTCGCTCGGGTCCACCACGTCGACCGGGTCGAACCGGTAGGCGTACTCGGCGGTGACGGCCTTCTTCTTCGGCGAGAAGCGCAGCAGGCGCGTATTGAGCGAGGCGTCACCCGCGTCGCCGTCCGGGAGGGACAGCGGGCTCTGCAGGGCCACCACCAGGTCACCGCCGGGCAGCAGGGCGAGTCCTTCGAAGCCGCGGTTGATCTTCCGGTGCAGCAGGACGGACGGCAGCGCCTCCACCACCGGGTAGTCCGTGTCCGTGACGTTCAGCCCTTCGGGCACATAGCGCGTGAGGACCTTCCCGCGCGCGGAGACGTGGATCAGGGAGGGCCCGTACTCGTCGACGAGCCAGAAACTCCCGTCCTCGGCCCGCACGATGCCCTCGGTGTCCACGCCGTTCGGGTTGTACGACAGCGGCGTCTGCGCGTTGTAGGAGTACGGCGCCTCATCGCGTCCCTCCTGGTTCGGCAGCCCGGTGACCGGCTTGCCGGAGGACGTGGTGAGGGGAATCGAATCCAGCACCTTGACGGTGTCGCCGGACACCCGGATCTTCACGATCGCCGGGTCGAAGCCCGGCACGGGGAACGTGCGCCGCTTCTTGCCGTCCACCTTGATCTGGCCGTTGGGCCCACGGTCGGTGACTGTCCAGAACTCGCCCTTGCGGCCCGCCGGGTAGATGTCACTGCCGATGCCGCCGAGGTCCACACCCCGGTCGTCGTCGACGGTGCCGGGCAGCAGCGTGTTGCTGAACGTCGCGAGCGGGATGTCGCCGAGCGTCGCGGCGTGCGTGACCTGGGCGGTCCCGTCCGCGGACGGGGCTCCCACGGCCGTTCCGGCCGCCAGGAGGGCGACCACCACGGCGAGCGGTACGCCCACCGCCGCGGAACGGTGGACTGGGCGCCGGCCGGTGGCATACGGGGACATCGGGCCTCCTGAAGGGCAAGTTCTTCGACAGCGGCCAGAGTTGGGTCCCGCGCGGAACGTCCGACGACCGTCGGATGAACACGGGGAGTCGACCGTTCGGCGAGCCGACGTCCACAACCGGAACCCATGCCTCGCAGGGCACGCTTCGCCTGCCCGGACACGCTCTGGCTACGACCTGCCCTCGACAGGGCCGAGTTCGGCCGAGACCAGGGCCGCGGCCGGTTCCCGGACCGCTCCTCCCGCCGGCACCCAGCGCCCGCGCTCCTTCCGATACGGCCACCAACGGCCGTCGCGCCCCAGGCGCAGCTGAGCCGACGCACCGACGACCGTCCACCGATTGCCCTTCGCCCGCAGCATCGGCTGTTCGTCCGCCTCCCAGGCCGACTCCAACGCGGCACGCGCGCGTGCGAGCGCCTCACCCTCGACCATCCACTCCTCCTCCAGCACGGCCAGCGCGTCCGCGCCACCCTCCCGCCAGGCCCGCACGGCCGACGCCAACTCCTCCCGACTGCGCCCCGACCCATCGGCGAGCCGGTCCCCAACCGCCGCCTCCGGCGCGCCCGCGGCAAGCCGCACGGCATCCTGATCGACCGCCAACTCCACTTCGGGAAGAGGCTGTTCCGGCCCAAGGCGAAGAGCCTCCGCCAACAGACGGTGCGCTTCTACGGCCGTCCTGGCGGCCAGGAATTCCAGGGCGGACGGGTCGACACCGGGAGCGGGCGGCGCGTCGGTGTCGAAGGACGGTGGCAGGCCTGGTTCCTCGGGGAGCTCGGGCAGTTCGGGCAGCGCCGGCAGGATGCTCCCGGTCGCGTACGCCTCCGCCGCGTCCACTCCCTCGGGCTCGGAGGGCTCTTCGACGGGGCCGGCGCCACGGCCCTGGAGATCGTCCAGCAGAGCGCGTTTACCGCGTCCCCGCATCAGGAGCAGGATGAACGGATCCTGGTCCAGCAGCCGTGCCACTTGGTAGCAGAGGGCCGCCGTGTGCCCGCAGTGGTCCCAGGGGCCGCAGGCGCACTCCGGCTCCAGATCACCCATGCCCGGCAGCAGTTCGATGCCGGCGGCCGCCGCGTCCTCGACCAGATGCGGGGGCATCTCGCGGTCGAGCAGTGCTGCGAGGTGTCCGGCCCGCTCGACGGCCATGTCCAGAAGACGGTCCCACTGCTCACCGGACAGCTTCTCCAGCAGGACGTCGGCCCGGTACCCCGTGCCGTCGCGGTCTTGGACGACGGCCGTGATGCGGCCCGGTCGCACCGACACCGCGCCCACGGCTCCCGCGCGCGCGAGCCTGCGCCCCGTCTTCACCTGCTCCGAGTCCAGAGCCGCGTCCTCCAGTGCCCTCAACCAGGCCTGGCCCCACCACGTCTGCGCGAAGCCCTGCCCGCGCACGGGCGGCAACGCGGCGAACGTGCGCTCCGTGTCACCGGCGCCGTCGTGCACGGCGTTCATCGGGTGCCCCCTCGCAGCTCCACCAGATCGGCCAGTTCCGCGTCCGTCAGCTCCGTGAGCGCCGCCTCGCCCGCGCCGAGCACCGCCTCGGCCAACTCCCGCTTGCGATTCAGCATGTCGGCGATGCGGTCCTCGATCGTTCCCTCGGCGATCAGCCGGTGCACCTGCACGGGCCGGGTCTGGCCGATGCGGTACGCGCGGTCGGTGGCCTGCGCCTCGACGGCGGGGTTCCACCAGCGGTCGTAGTGCACGACGTGCTCGGCCCGAGTGAGGTTCAGACCCGTGCCGGCGGCCTTCAACGACAGCAGGAAGACCGGGACCTCACCGTCCTGGAAGCGTTCCACCATTGCCTCGCGCTCGGCGACGGCCGTCCCGCCGTGCAGGAACTGCGAAGGCACGCCTCGCGCCGCCAGATGCCGTTCGATCAGGCGCGCCATCCGCACGTACTGCGTGAAGACCAGAACGCTCGCCCCCTCGGAGAGGATGGTGTCGAGCAGTTCGTCCAGGAGCTCCAGCTTCCCGGAACGTCCGGCGATCGTCGGCCTCTCCTCCTTGAGGAACTGCGCCGGATGGTTGCAGATCTGCTTGAGGCCGGTCAGCAGCTTCACGATCAGTCCTCGCCGAGCCATGCTGTCGGCGCCGGAGATCTCCGCGAGCGTCTCGCGCACCACGGCCTCGTACAGGCCCACCTGCTCCTTGGTGAGCAACACCGCGCGGTCCGTCTCCGTCTTCGGCGGCAACTCGGGAGCGATCCCCGGGTCCGACTTGCGGCGCCGGAGCAGGAACGGGCGTACGAGCCGGGCGAGCCGCTCCGCCGCGGCCGGGTCCTGCCCGGACTCGACGGCCTGCGCGTACCGCGTACGGAAGGTGCCGAGGCGGCCGAGCAGCCCCGGGGTCGTCCAGTCGAGGATCGCCCACAGCTCGGACAGGTTGTTCTCCACCGGAGTACCGGTGAGCGCCACACGCGCGCGTGCCCCGACGGAACGCAGCGCCCGTGCCGTCGCCGAGTACGGGTTCTTCACGTGCTGGGCCTCGTCCGCCACGACCATGCCCCACGGCAACTCGGCGAGCCGCGGCGCGTCCAGCCGCATCGTGCCGTACGTGGTGAGCACGAACTCCCCGTCGGACAAGGCGTCGAGGCTGCGCCGTGCCCCGTGGAAGCGGCGCACGGGAGTGCCGGGAGCGAACCTCTCGATCTCACGCTGCCAGTTGCCCATCAGGGACGTCGGACAGACCACGAGGGTGGGCCCGGCGGACGGCTCCTCGGTCTGCCGGTGCAGATGCAGGGCGATCAGCGTGATCGTCTTGCCGAGCCCCATGTCGTCGGCGAGACAGCAGCCAAGACCCAGGGACGTCATCCGGGCCAGCCAGTTGAGCCCCCGCCGCTGATAGTCCCGCAGTGTGGCAGCGAGGGCCGCGGGTTGAGGGACGGGCTCCTGGGCCTCCGGGTCCGCCAGCCGCTCCCGCAGGGCTTTCAGCCACCCAGTGGGCAGTACGCCGACCCGGCGGCCCTCGACCTCCGCGGAGCCAGTCAGAGCGGCGCTCAGCGCGTCGATGGGCGTGACCTTGCGGTCCTGATGCGCTCCGGCGCGGCGCACCTCCTGCGGGTCGATCAGAACCCACTGGTCGCGCAGCCGCACCATGGGACGGCCGGCCTCGGCGAGCCGGTCCAGCTCCGCGCGCGTGAGCTGCTGGTCGCCCAGCGCGAACGACCAGTTGAAGGCGAGCAGCGAGTCGGCGGACAGGAACGACGGCGTGCCCGAGACGACCTTGCCGGGCTCGCTCTCGTCGTCCGGCGGCCCGACGACCGCGCGGACGGTCAGCCCGCGGGCCAGTCCCTTGGGCCAGTGCACATCGACACCGGCTCCGGCGAGAGCACGGGTGCCTTCGCCGAGAAGCTCGGTGACCTCGTCGTCGGCGAGGTCGACCGCGTCCGGGACGGCCGCCGTCAGCAGCGGCGTGAGCGGAGCCCAGGCCCGGGTCGCACGCCCGAGCGCGCGGAGGACGTCCATCCGCGCGCGCGGGCCGAAGCCCTCGCCGCCGGCCCCGGCCCACACCCTGGCTGCATCCGCCACGAGCGCCGGATCACTCACACTGTGCACCTGGAGAACGGCCCGGAACCCCAACGCGGTGTCGTCCCGCGCGGCGGTCGAGAGACCCGCCACCTCGATCCGCAGCGAGATCCGTACGCCCGCGTCATGGCCCGCGGCGACATCGGCGGCCCACGCGAGCTGCTCGGGGACGTACTGCGGTTCTCGCGCGGCGTAGGCCGGCCCGCCCGTGACGAGCGCCGCGGCGGGGGAGCGGGGCAGCGTGTCGGCGACCGCGTCGAGGAAGGCGCGCAGCAGCCGCTCCGGGTCGGGCAGCCGCAGCGGCTCGGTGTCGTGCAGCGGTACCGCGTGCGCCTCGGGTGGCATCGCGGCGGCGAGGCGACGGACGCGTTCGACGTCCTCCGCGCGCAGGGGCCCGGTGCGCCAGGCGTCGTGGTCGCTCGCGGACAGCCCGGGCAGCAGCAGCCCGCGCGCCACGAACTGCAGCGCCAGCACTGCGGCCGTGCCCCAGAACACGGCCGCCCGGTGGCCCTGCTCGACGGCACGCGCGCGTGTGAGGACCGGAAGCGCCGCGCGCACCGGTAGCAGTACGGCAGGCGTGCTCACCAGACGCACCCCGCCGTCGGTGGGCAGTACGACGCTCAACTGCTCGACGGACCCGGACGCGACGGCCGGAGGAGCGTCGCCGTCGGGCCTCCAGAACGCGACGCTGCCCGTGCGGGCCGGATCGCCGGGCACGAACACGGCACAGCAGCGGGCCAGTTCCGAGATCTCGGACGGTGTTGCCGTGGGAATCCTCAGCACAGCGAAGCCGCATTCCTCAAACTTGACTACTGGGGGTCGGGTCGCCGATGTTACAGCACTTCGAGGGCGCGCCTTGCGTGACCGAGTGATGACCTGAGTCACTGGAGGCGGGACCAGTAGGGGGCGCGCCTCAGGGATGTCTCAGGGTCGCGGTACGGAACTGCGGGAAGCGCGGACCCGTTTTCATGACAGAGAGCGGCACAGAGGCCGCGAAGGAGGCGACGCACATGTCGAAGAACGCGAAGATCGCCGTAGGCGGGGTGGCGGTCGGGCTACTCCTGCTGATCTGGCTGCCCTGGTGGGTCTCGTTCCTGATCGTGGTGGGAATTCCGGTCGCCGCGTACCTCGCGCTGGACCCCTCGCAGCGGCGCAGGCTGCGCCGCGCCACGCGAAAGGAGCTGGGCCGCTGAGACGCCACTGCCGCCGGAACCGCTGACTGGGCCGCGCCGCGGGCGAGCGCCGCGGCCCACGCGAGCTCAACTCGGACGTACGGCCATCTTGTCGAGCGCCTGCAGTAGACCCGGCAGCTCCGGGCCCCGGCCCACCGGCAGGACCTCGCCGGGTTCGTCGTCCAGCAGCACGAACGCGATGTCGTCGGTCCTGGCCACCATCGACCAGCCCGGGCCGTCGGCGCGCAGGGTCCGTGCGTCGCCTGGGGCGAAGGACGACCGGACGCGACCGAGGGGCGGCGGCGTGTCCACGTAGGCGCGTGCCTCCGAGAGGACACGCCGGATCCCGCTGTGGCCCCCGCTCCCGCTGTCGCCGGCCTCGGCGTCCGCCTTTTCGGCCCCGTCCGCTCCGACCGCCCCGTCATCCGCCTTCTCGGCCGTGTCCGACGGGCTTTCGTCCGCCTCGGACCCGCCGTTCGGACTCGGGAAGTCGGCGTCGTCGATCTGCTCCCGCCACGTCGCCCACTGCAGAGCGATCTCATCGGCGCCCAGACGCCGCTGGGCGGGCCCCCAGACGGAGGTGTCCGGCGGCGACAGCGGAGGGCCCTCACCGAGTTCGGGATCCGGATCGTGCGGTGCGGGCACTCCCGGAGCCGCCACGGCGACCAGAAGAGGCCATCCCGGGAGGGCGGCGACGACAGTACGTTCGCTGGGCGACAGGTCGTACTCCATGCCGCAGTCCCAGGACGCGATGGCGACCGCGACCAGGGAGACGTCGTCGATGACGACCGTCCAGCGCGCACCCTCGCCGTCCTGGCCCAGCACCAGGCCGTACCCGTCGGCGAGCGGCGGGAGGCCGAGCGCCGCGCAGGCCTCCGGATAGTCGTCGCCCAGCACACTCGGGAACTTCGCCGGCGTCAGCAGCACCGCCGTGAGCACATAGAGCGCGTCGTCCTCGGCGGCGACGGCGTCCTCGTCCGTCCCGGCCATTCCAGCCTCCCCATCGGTTCGTCCATCGGCGCGCACCCTAATGCGAGCGGAATGCGATTGTCACGACTCCCCAGACCACCCGGAGCTGCAGTTTTCCGGCTGGACGGGGCGAATCGACCGCCCGTTGGCCCCGGAGTCAGGCCGCCGGCAGTCCCAGGAGGTCCCGAGCCACGGTACGCGGAGACTCGTCCCGCTCCCGCGCGAGGGCGATGACGGCACGGCACGCCAGCTCACTCACCCCGAACGACAGCGCCTCCGGCGACACCCAGGCGGCTGCCTCGTCGATCTGTTCCTGGTCGTCCTCCGCACAGGCCGAGACATAGGTGGCAGCGGCCTCGAAGAGGTTGTGCGTACGTGTGTCCCGGCCGTCGCCCATGTCGATGCGCATGGAGTTGACGAATCTGGCAAAGGACTTGCGGATCCTGTCGAGCATGCGGACCACCTTCCCCCCGTGTGGTTACCCTCGCTGATCGTTCATCTTCCGCTACTCAACGTAGAGTTGGAGTTCCGGCGACAGAAGGGGGACAGCTCGGTGAAGCGCTTCGAGCGGCTCGAACAGACGGCTACGACATCACCGATGACTACATGCGCTACGCCCTCTGTCCGTTCGTCGTGGCTCAGCCTTCCCGCACGGCCAGGGCCAGAAAGCGGGCGGGCTCGTCGACGTACGACGTCATGCGCCATCCCGAACCGGCCAGGAGTGGACGCAGGTTGGGCTCCGCGCGCAGGTCTTCCGGTGTGATTTGGCGGCCCTGGCGGGCCGCGAGCGCTGCCCGGCCGATCGGGTGGAACAGCGCCAGCCTGCCGCCGGGGCGTACCACGCGCGCCAACTCCCGCAGATTCTCGGCGGGTTGTGGCAGGTGGGCGATGAGGCCCGCCGCGAATACCGCGTCGAGCGACTCCGACCGCAGGGGCAACGCGGCGACGTCGGCGAGCAACAGCCGTCCGTCACGGTCCCGACCGGCCCGTACGGCGGCCTCCAGCATGGCCGGGGTCAGATCGGCGCCCACGACCACTCCCGAGGGCCCCACGGCCGCACGCAGCGGCGGCAGGGCGCGTCCGGTGCCGCAGCCCGCGTCGAGCACGCGGTCCCCCTCGCCGAGTCCGAGGTCGGCCACCGCGGAGGCGTAGGCGGGGCCGTCGTCGGGGAACCGGCTGTCCCAGTCGGCCGCGCGGGCGCCGAAGAAATCCTGGACGTGCGTGTGGTCGTCGCTCATGCTCCGCATGATCCCGCACCGGCATGGAAGACGCTTGTGTGCGCATGTTCGAGCGGGACGCGATCGTTCCGGTGCACCGCTGCGTCATATTGCGGCACCTTTCGAAATGCGCCCCCTTTGTGCGCACGCGCCCCGACTAGCGTCCCTGAGCCATGGGACACCTGGACCACGCCACCTTCGGCTGGCTGACCCCCGCGCTGTCGTACGTGATGGCCTGCATAGGCGCCGCGCTGGGGCTGCGCTGCACCGTCCGCGCGCTCGCCGCCACCGGGCGGTCGCGCCGCAACTGGCTCATCACCGCGGCCTCCGCGATCGGCACCGGCATCTGGACCATGCATTTCGTGGCCATGCTCGGCTTCAGCGTCAGCGGCAGCGACATCCGCTACGACGTACCACTGACCATCCTCAGTCTCCTCGTGGCCATGATCGTGGTCTGCGCCGGCGTCTTCGCCGTCGGATACAGCCGCGACCGCGTCCGCGCACTCTTCCTCGGCGGCCTCACCACCGGCCTGGGTGTCGCGAGCATGCACTACCTGGGCATGGCGGCGGTGCGCGTGCACGGCGGCGTGACCTACGACCCCGCGCTCGTCGCGCTCTCCGTCCTGATCGCCGTCGTCGCCGCGACAGCGGCCCTGTGGGCGGCGCTCAACATCAAGTCGCCCATCGCGGTCACCGTCGCCTCCCTCGTCATGGGGGCGGCGGTCAGCAGCATGCACTACACCGCGATGTTCGCGGTGAGCGTGCACGTCACGCCCTCCGGCGAGGTCCTGCCCGGGGCCACGGCGATGCAGTTCATCTTCCCCCTCGCCGTCGGCCTCGGGTCCTACCTCTTCCTGACCTCCGCCTTTGTCGCCCTGTCGCCCACGACCGGGGAGCGCGAGGCATCCGCCTCGGCCCAGCGGTCGGTCGACCGCGCCGCCCGCCAGCCGGCGGCCTCGGGACTGTGACGGTCTGAACGGCGTGCCCGAAACCACTCCCGAGCGAGGAGGCCATGCGTACACCCCGTAGGACCACCGCACCCGGCGCCGAGACGCCGCCCACGCCCCCCGTGCGCGGCCGCCGCGCGCACGCCGGACCGCCCGCCGACGAAGTCACGGAGGATCTCGACGGCTCGCCGGCGGACCACGCGCCCGCGCGCGCGGGACGCTGGCGGCTACGACCCCGAACCGTCCGAGCCAAGATCGTCTGCCTGCTGATGGTGCCGGTCGTCTCGCTGCTCGCCCTGTGGGCGTCCGCCACCGTCACCACCGCCCAGGACGTCTCCCGGCTGCGGCAGTTGCAGCGCGTGGACACCAAGGTGCGGGCCCCGGTCGCGGCCGCCGTCGCCGCACTCCAGGCCGAGCGCGAGGCGGCGGTGCGCTATGCGACCGCCCCGGCCGCCGGACGCGGCGACGACCTCAAGTCGCTCTCGGCGCGCACGGACCGGGCCGTCGGCGCGCTGCGACTCGGCGCCCGCAACACCGTCGCCGACAGCGAGGAACTGCCCGCGGGAGTGGCCCAGCGCCTCGAAGCGTTCGTCACCGGAGCCGAAGAACTGCGCTCACTGCGGACCGCTGTGCTCGACCGCCGCGTCGGCTGGGGCGAGACGTACGGGCAGTACACGAAGACCATCTCCACGGCCTTCGGCGTGGGTGGCGCGCTCACCGGCATCCAGGACGCGGAACTCGGCTCCGACGCGCGCGTGCTGCTGGAGTTCTCCCGCGCGGGCGAGGCACTGGCCCAGGAGGACACCGTCCTCGCCAGTGCCCACATCGCCGGTCGCCTCGACGGCCAACGGCTGAGGCTTTTCACCGGCGCCGTCGACACGCGCCGTACGCTCACCGAATCCGCCGTCGCGGACCTGCGCGGCCCCGAACGCGCCGCCTGGCGGAACCTCGCCGAGGGCAGCGCCTACGCCTCTGTGGGCGCGCTGGAGGACAAGGTCCTCGCCGCGACCCCGGGCGGGCGGGCGATCGGTGCGGCACCTGAATCGACCTGGGACAAGGCACACGCGCGCGTGCAGGGCGGAATGCGGACCATCGAGGAGGACGCGGGCAGCGAAGTCGCCGACCAGGCCGACCCGTTCACCCGTGGCCTGCTCACCCCGGCCGGCGCCGCGGTCCTGCTCGGCCTCGCCGCCGTCGCCGCCTCCCTCGTCATCTCCGTACGCATCGGGCGCGGCCTCGTCATCGAGCTGGTCAGCCTGCGCAACAGCGCCCTGGAGATCGCCCGCCGCAACCTCCCCGAGGCCATGCGGAAACTGCGCGCGGGCGAGGAGATCGACATCCGGGCCGAAGCGCCGACCGGGCCACCAGCGGAAGACGAGGCCGGACAGGTCGCCGAGGCCCTCGGCACCGTGCACCGCGCCGCCCTGCGGGCCGCCATGGAACGCGCCGAACTCGCCAGCGGCATCTCGGGGGTCTTCGTCAACCTCGCCCGTCGCAGCCAGGTCCTCGTCCACCGCCAACTCAGCCTGCTCGACAGCATGGAACGCCGCTCCGACGACCCGAACGAACTGAGCGACCTCTTCCGGCTCGACCACCTCACCACCCGCATGCGGCGCCACGCGGAGAGCCTGATCATCCTCTCCGGCGCGGCACCCGGCCGCGCGTGGCGCATGCCGGTCTCCCTGACGAACGTCGTCCGCGCGGCCGTCTCCGAAGTCGAGGACTACGCACGCGTGGAGGTACGACAACTCCCCGAGTCGTCCGTCATCGGCGGGGCCGTCGCGGACCTCACGCACCTGCTGGCCGAGATCGTCGAGAACGCCGCCCAGTTCTCGCCTCCGCACACGCGCGTGCGCATCACCGGCGAACCCGTCGGCAACGGTTATGTCATCGAGGTCGAGGACCGGGGCCTCGGCATGGGCAAGGAGACCCTCGCCGAGGCCAACCGCCGCATCGAGCAGTCCGAGGCCCTCGACCTGTTCGACAGCGACCGGCTCGGCCTCTTCGTGGTGAGCAGGCTCGCGGCCCGGCACGGCATCAAGGTGCACCTGCGGACCTCGCCCTACGGCGGCACCACCGCGGTCGTCCTGCTGCCCACCGCGCTGCTGCACGGGGGCGCGGCGGAACGTTCCCCCAAAGCCGCCGCGAGCGCGGACCGGCCCCTGGAACGCGAGTACGCGCCCGTACCCGCCCCGGCCCGGCACCAGGAATCCGTCCAGGCATCGGCGTCGGCGGACCGCCCCGCACTGGTCGCCCCCGCCCCCGCACCCCCACCCGCCGCGGCGGAGCCCGCGACCGAAACCCCGCCCCCCGGAGTCACCACCTTGCGGCTGCACCGCCCCCCGGACGACTCCGCGGACGCGGAACCCGAGGCAACCGAGGGAAGCGACGACCTCCCACGCCGCGTACGGCAGGCGAATCTCGCCCCCCAACTGCGCGAGCGGCGCGACGAGGATCCGGCCCCGACGACCGACCCGCGGACCGACGAACAACGCACTCCCGAACTCGTACGGGACCGCATGGCCGCCTACCGCGAGGGCTGGACGCGTGGCGGCGGCAGACAGCCCGGCCGCGGTGCCACCCCCGACCCCGCAGCGGGCAGCGACAGCAGCGAAGGAGACCCCGCATGATCCAGGACCCGGGCATGAGGGCCGCTCAGCGGTCAGGCGAACTGGACTGGCTGCTGGACGACTTGGTGCTGCGCGTGAGCGAAGTGCGGCACGCCGTGGTGCTGTCCAACGACGGGCTCGCCGTAGGCGCGTCGACCGACCTCAGGCGCGAGGACGCGGAACACCTCGCCGCCGTAGCCTCAGGATTCCACAGCCTGGCCAAGGGCGCGGGCCGCCACTTCGGCGCCGGCGGCGTGCGACAGACCATGGTGGAGATGGACGACGGCTTCCTGTTCGTCGCTGCCGCGGGCGACGGCTCCTGCCTGGCGGTCCTCACCGCCGTGACCGCCGACATAGGCCTGGTGGCGTATGAGATGGCCCGGCTGGTCAAGCGTGTGGGCGAGCACCTCTACACGCCGACGCGTGTCGCCGCGCGGCCGCCCGCCGCCGGATGATCCCGAGAGGGCGGTCCGCGCAGATGACCGAGGACACGACGGCCGGCCAGCGGGAGCTGGGCAGCCAGTGGTACGACAACGAGGCCGGGCCCCTCGTCCGCCCGTACGCCATGACAGGCGGCCGCACCAAGTCCGGCCCCAGCGGGGTGCACTTCGACCTGATCGCTCTCGTCACCCTGGACGCGGGCGCGCCCGGCGTAGACGACGACACCGCGCTTGGGCCGGAACACCGGGCCCTCATCGACCTGTGCCGCACGGAGACGCAGTCGGTCGCCGAACTCGGTGCCGGCGCCGATCTGCCCGTCGGTGTGGTCCGAGTGCTCCTCGGTGACCTGCTGGAGCTCGGCTGTGTCACCGTCAGCCGTCCCGTGCCGCCCGCGCAGCTACCTGACGAACGGATTCTGCGCGAGGTGATCGAGGGACTGCGAGCGCTGTAGATGAAGGGCCACAAACACTCAGAAGGACTCCGACGTGTGCGGTGCCGACTTGAACACCTTTTCGTGCACCGAATGGGCGAGAGCCGGTCACATCGGTCAAATAGCGGTCCAATCCCTCGAAGGGGAGCCGCGGTTGTCATGATGCTGACTTCATACGTCGACTGTTGCCGGTACTCCCGAGAGAAGTGATCGATGGTCTCCGAGCACTCCGACGCCACGGGTGGCGACGACATGACCGCCCTGGCGTTGAAGATACTGGTCGCCGGCGGATTCGGCGTGGGCAAGACCACCCTGGTGGGCGCGGTCAGTGAGATCAGGCCCCTGCGCACCGAGGAACTGCTCAGCGAGGCAGGTCAGTTGGTGGACGACACCGACGGCGTGGACCAGAAGGTCACCACGACCGTGGCCATGGACTTCGGGCGCATCACCATCAGGTCCGGCCTGTCTCTCTATCTCTTCGGCACGCCCGGCCAGGACCGCTTCTGGTTCCTGTGGGACGAACTGTCGCAGGGAGCCCTCGGCGCCGTGGTCCTCGCGGACACCCGGCGGCTGGAGGACTGCTTCCCCGCCGTGGACTACTTCGAGCACCGCCACATCCCGTTCGTGGTGGCCGTCAACTGCTTCTCGGGCGCCCGGACATACGGCGCCCACGAGGTCTCGCGCGCCCTCGACCTCGACCGGGGAACGCCCGTGGTGCTCTGTGACGCCCGTGACCGCGACTCGGGGAAGGAGGTGCTGATCCGCCTCGTCGAGTACGCCGGGCGGATGCACACCGCCCGGCTGCTCGACTCCGTCGGCTGAACGGACGACCTCAGTGCGCCACGGCCTTCTGCGCCAGGACCTTCTCGATCGTCACCCGGACGAGGAGTTCACCGGGGACGCCGTTGCGGGCACCGAACTCCTCGGCACGCTCCTCACCCATGTACCGCGCCCCGATGCGGGTGGCCCAAAGCCGGAGTTCGTCGAGGTCCTCCGCGATGCTGGCGCGTCCCTGGAGCACCACGAAGTCGTACGGTGGCCGGTCGTCGTCCACGCAGAGGGCGACCCGCCCGTCGCGGGCCAGATTGCGCCCTTTCACGCTGTCCTTCGCGGTGTTGAACACCACGTCGTCCCCGTCGAGCAGGAACCAGATCGGTGTCACGTGCGGACTCCCGTCCGCCCGCACGGTCGACAGCTTCGCGGTTCTCGTGCCGGACGAGACGAACGCTCGCCACTCGTCCTCGGTCATCTTCTGTGCCATGCCCCCATCCTCCTTGCCCGGGGGCCGGTGGTGGGGAAGGCTGGCGAGAGATCCTCCGGCAAGGGGGTGACGGCACACGGGGAGGCCGAAACATGGCGGAGAACCAGGGACTTGGCTGGCTGCTGGACGATCTGACCGAGCGCGTGGAACACGTACGGCACGCGTTGGTCCTGTCGAACGACGGCCTGGTGGCGGGAGCGAGTACGGGCCTTCGACGCGAGGACGCCGAGCACCTCGCCGCCGTCTCCTCCGGATTGCACAGCCTGGCCAAGGGCTCGGGACGCCACTTCGGGGCGGGCAGAGTGCGCCAGACCATGGTCGAGTTCGACGACGCGGTCCTCTTCGTCACGGCCGCGGGCACCGGCAGCTGTCTGTGCGTGCTCAGCGCCGCGGAGGCCGACATCGGCCAGATCGCCTACGAGATGACACTGCTCGTCAATCGCGTCGGCGAGCACCTCGCCGTGGACGCCCGACAGCCCGAGCGAGCCCCCTCAGCAGAGCTCTGACCTGCGAGTTCGTCATCCCCCGTGGAGTTATCCACAGGCCCTCACCAAGATTCGCCGAACCGGCTACGGTTTTTTCACGGCGAGCGCACACGGCGCGAGCCGCTGACTCCACGGGGGAGATCGACCATGTCCGGCGACACCATCACCAAACCGCACCACCCTTCCCACGCGCCGAGCCGAGCCGCCCGGGAACTGGGCCTCAAACGAAGCGAGTTCGACCTCGCCGTGCACCTCGGACGCATCCGGACGGTGCCGGACGAAGGAGGCGGAGGCCGGCGCGTCGCCCAGGACGAGATCGAGCGGCTGCGCTCGGAGAAGGGCTTCCCGGAAACGCTCCTTGACAGCGTCCGGGCCGTGGGCACCACAGAGGGCGCTGCCCTCATGGAGATCCCGCCGTCCAGGTTCACGCGCCTCGCCCGACTGGGCGTCGTGGTCCCGGTCAGGTTCTACCTCAACCGCTACCGGGCCGTGGTCTGGCTGTATCTCGCCGACGAACTGCGGCAGTTCGCCGCCGGCGAGGACAACACCCCGCTCATGAGCGGACGGACGCCCGAGGGGCTGCGCGACCAACTGCAGGCGGGCCTCGATCTGCGGCCCCGCAACTGGCGGGGACGGCATCTGGGCTTCCTGCTGCGACAGGTCGACACGCCCTGGGAGCGCGCCGGTGCCCTGGCCGCGCTGCTCGACCTCGTCCAGATCGCGGAGCTCGTGAAGGACCCCTATGAGCGGGCCCATCTGAACCGGTTCCGGCCCGGGCCGCCCGCCCACGGCGCACCCGGTTCACCCGCGGCGCACCTCGCCGAGAGGATCATGACGGCGGACGACCCGGACGAGATCAGCTGGCTGCGGGCGGACCTGACACAGGCGCTGGAAGAGGCCCGCCGGTACCGCCCGGCACCACGACCGAAGGCGAGGGAGCCCGAACCCGTGACAGTTCCGGACGACGCCCCGCCCCTGACCGCGGAGCCCGGGCGATCACGAGGCCTGCTGGGCTGGTTGCGCCGCTCAGGGGCGTGACCTACAGCGCCCGGAACAGACCCTCCTGGACGACGGACACGAGGAGACGTCCCTCCAGGTCGTAGATGCGCCCGCGCGCCAGACCGCGGCCGCCCGTGGCGATCGGCGATTCCTGGTCGTACAGGAACCACTCGTCCGCGCGGAACGGCCGGTGGAACCACATGGCGTGGTCCAGCGACGCCATGTCGAAGTTCCGCGGTCCCCACAGAGGTTCGACGGGGATCCGGACGGCGTCCAGGAGGGTCATGTCGCTGGCGTAGGTCAGCGCGCAGGTGTGCACGAGCGGATCGTCACCCAGCGGACCGACCGCGCGCATCCACACGGCGCTGCGCGGCTCGGCGTCCTTGATCTCCTCGGCACTCCAGCGCAGCCCGTCCGCGTACCGGATGTCGAAGGGCTGACGGCGTGCCATCCGTTCCAACTGCTCCGGCAGCGCGCCCAGATGGACCCGGACCTCCTCCGACACCGTCGGCAGGGACTCGGGGTCCGGGACCTCGCGAGACGGCGGCAGCTGGTGCTCGAAGGGACCTTCCTCAGGCTTGTGAAAGGAGGCGGTGAGATTGAAGATCGTGCGGCCCTGCTGCACGGCGGTGACCCGGCGCGTGGTGAACGATCGCCCGTCCCGCACCCGCTCGACCTGGTACACGATCGGCACGCCCGGCCGGCCCGGGCGCAGGAAGTACGCGTGCAGTGAGTGCACGGGGCGGTCGCCGTCCGTGGTGCGCCCCGCCGCGACCAGTGCCTGGCCGGCCACCTGGCCGCCGAAGACCCGCTGCAGGGACTCGTCGGGGCTGCGGCCACGGAAGATGTTGACCTCGATCTGCTCCAGGTCGAGCAGGTCGACGAGCCTCTCGGCCGGATTCGTCATGGGTGCGATTCTCCTGTGCTCACAGCTGGCCTACGTCGGTGACGCGGACGATGGCACGGCCCTCCGCGTCGGAGGCCGCGAGGTCGATCTCCGCGCTGATGCCCCAGTCATGGTCGCCGTTCGGGTCGGCGAAGGCCTGACGGACGCGCCACAGGCCGTTCTCCGGCTCCTCCTCGATCATGAGCAGCTTGGGGCCGCGGGCGTCCGGGCCGGTGCCGAGGTCCTCGTACTCGTCCCAGTACTTGTCCATCGCCTCGCCCCAGGCGTCCGCGTCCCAGCCGGACTCGCCGTCCAGCTCGCCGAGTTCCTCGACGTGGTCGAGCGCGGCGAGCTCGACTCGACGGAACATGGCGTTGCGGACGAGGACCCGGAAGGCGCGCGCGTTCGAGGTGACCGGCTTGACCTGGTCGGCCTTCTCCTGGGCCTCCTC
The DNA here is from genome assembly GCF_058544905.1 of Streptomyces sp. JLBG701. Classification (NCBI taxonomy): domain Bacteria; kingdom Bacillati; phylum Actinomycetota; class Actinomycetes; order Kitasatosporales; family Streptomycetaceae; genus Streptomyces; species Streptomyces sp. JLBG701. The sequence goes on along the minus strand of NZ_CM178588.1, from coordinate 1,530,145 downwards.
GGCGGTCATCACCTCCGGGTTGGCGAGCTGCTCCCACTCGTCCAGCAGGCTGGAGTCGACCTGGCGCACCATCTCGCCGAGCCAGGCGATGAGGTCTTCGAGGTCCTCCGACTTCAGGTCGTCGGGGACGGTGTGGTCGAGGGCCTTGTAGGCGCCGGCCAGGTAGCGCAGCACGATGCCCTCGGTACGGGCCAGCTCGTAGTGCGAGACCAACTCCGTGAAGGACATGGCCCGTTCGTACATGTCGCGGATGACGGACTTCGGCGACAGCGGATGGTCGCCGACCCAGGGGTGGCTCTTGCGGTAGGTGTTGTACGCGTGGAAGAGGAGCTCTTCCAGCGGCTTGGGGTACGAGACGTCCTGGAGGCGCTCCATGCGCTCCTCGTACTCGACGCCGTCTGCCTTCATCAGGGCCACGGCCTCACCGCGCGCCTTGTTCTGCTGGGCGGCGAGGATCTGCCGCGGGTCGTCCAGCGTGGACTCCACGACGGACACCATGTCCAGGGCGTAGGAGGGCGACTCCGGGTCCAGCAGCTCGAACGCGGCCAGGGCGAACGTGGACAGCGGCTGGTTCAGCGCGAAGTCCTGCTGGAGGTCGACCGTGAGGCGCACGATGCGGCCCTCGGCGTCCGGTGTGTCGAGCTTCTCGACGATGCCGCCGTCCAGCAGCGAGCGGTAGATGGCGATGGCCCGCCGGATGTGCCGCAGCTGCTGTTTGCGGGGCTCGTGGTTGTCCTCCAGGAGATGCCGCATCGCGTCGAAGGCGTTCCCCGGCCGCGCGATCACGGACAGCAGCATCGTGTGCGTCACCCGGAAGCGGGACGTCAGCGGCTCCGGCTCGGAGGCGATGAGCCTCTCGAAGGTGCTGTCCGTCCACCCGACGAAGCCCTCGGGCGCCTTCTTGCGGACCACCTTGCGGCGCTTCTTCGGGTCGTCGCCGGCCTTGGCGAGCGCCTTCTCGTTGTCGATGACGTGCTCCGGCGCCTGCGCGACGACGAAGCCCGCCGTGTCGAAGCCGGCCCGCCCGGCACGGCCCGCGATCTGGTGGAACTCCCGGGCGCGCAGGGTGCGGACGCGGTTGCCGTCGTACTTGGTGAGCGCCGTGAACAGCACGGTCCGGATGGGGACGTTGACGCCGACGCCGAGCGTGTCCGTGCCGCAGATGACCTTCAGCAGGCCGGCCTGCGCGAGCTTCTCCACCAGCCGCCGGTACTTGGGCAGCATGCCGGCGTGATGCACACCGATGCCGTGCCGCACGTAACGGGAGAGGTTCTGGCCGAACTTGGTGGTGAAGCGGAAGTTGCCGATCAGATCGGCGATCTGGTCCTTCTCCTCGCGCGAACACATGTTGATGCTCATCAGCGCCTGCGCCCGCTCCACGGCCTGCGCCTGAGTGAAGTGCACGATGTAGACGGGCGCCTGCTTCGTCTCCAGCAGCTCGGTCAGCGTCTCCGTGAGCGGCGTCAGCTTGTACTCGTAGGAGAGGGGCACGGGTCGGGTCGCCGAGCGGACCACCGATGTCGGGCGGCCGGTGCGCCGGGTGAGGTCCTTCTCGAACATCGCGACGTCGCCGAGCGTGGCCGACATCAGGATGAACTGCGCCTGCGGCAGTTCGAGGATCGGGATCTGCCAGGCCCAGCCGCGGTCGGCCTCCGCGTAGAAGTGGAACTCGTCCATCACGACCTGGCCGACGTCGGCGTGCTTGCCGTCGCGCAGCGCGATGGACGCGAGGACCTCGGCGGTGCAGCAGATGACGGGGGCGTCGGCGTTGACCGAGGCGTCGCCGGTGAGCATGCCGACGTTCTCGGTGCCGAACATCTTGCACAGCTCGAAGAACTTCTCCGAGACGAGCGCCTTGATGGGCGCGGTGTAGAAGGTGACCTCGTCCCGGGCCAGAGCCGCGAAGTGCGCACCCGCCGCGATCATGCTCTTGCCGGAGCCCGTAGGCGTCGACACGATCACGTTCGCACCGGAGACCACCTCGATCAGCGCCTCCTCCTGATGGGGGTAGAGCGTGAGACCGCGCTCCTGCGCCCACGACTCGAAGGCTTCGTAGAGAGCGTCAGGATCTGCGGTCGGGGGCAACTGGTCGATGAGGGTCACGCACCCATCTTGCCTGCCGTCCTCGTCGATGGGGGAATCGGATGCTTCGCCAAAGATCACGAACGCTACGCTGTGTCGCCGACGAGGCGTCAGGGCACACGGGCAACTGGCCGACGGCATACGAGGAATGGGGCGGATAACGGTCATGATGGGACCAGCACACTCACTGTCGGGAGCGGCGGCCTGGCTCGGCGTCGGAGCCGCGGCCGCCGCGACGGGGCACACGATGCCCTGGCCGGTTCTCCTGGTCGGCGCCCTCATCTGCGCGGGCGCCGCGCTCGCCCCGGACCTCGACCACAAGGCGGCGACCATCTCGCGGGCCTTCGGACCGCTCTCCCGGGGCCTGTGCGAGATCGTCGACAAGCTCTCCTATGCCGTCTACAAGGCGACGAAGAAGCAGGGCGACCCGCGCCGCTCCGGCGGGCACCGCACACTCACCCACACCTGGCTGTGGGCGGTCATGATCGGGGCGGGCACCGCTGCCCTCGCGATCATGGGCGGCCGCTGGGCCGTGCTGGCGATCCTCTTCGTGCACATGGTGCTGGCCATCGAGGGCCTGCTGTGGCGGGCGGCCCGCGGTTCCAGCAGCGACATCCTGGTCTGGCTGCTGGCCGCGACCAGCGCGTGGATCCTCGCCGGGATCCTGGACCAGCCGGGCAACGGCGCGGACTGGCTGTTCACGCAGCCGGGCCAGGAGTACCTGTGGCTTGGGCTGCCGATCGTCCTCGGCGCCCTGGTGCACGACCTCGGGGACGCGCTCACGGTCTCCGGCTGCCCGGTCCTGTGGCCGATACCGCTGGGACGCAAGCGCTGGTACCCGATCGGCCCGCCGAAGGTCATGCGGTTCCGGGCGGGCAGCTGGGTCGAGCTCAAGGTGCTGATGCCGGTGTTCATGCTGCTCGGCGGGGTGGGCTGCGCGGCCGCGCTCAACTTCATCTGAGGGACGGGCTCAGCCCGGCAGCAGGCCCTCGCGGACGCTCACGCCCCGCCGGGGGCCGACCCCGCCCCGCCGCCGTACCGTCGCTCGAAGGCGGCGACGCGCCCCTCCGAGTCCACCGTCCGGGCCTTGCCGGTGTAGAAGGGGTGGCTCTCCGAGGAGATCTCCACGTCGACGACCGGGTACGTCTCGCCGTCGTCCCACTGGATGGTCTGTTCGCTGGTCGCGGTGGACCGGGTCAGGAAGGCGTATCCGGCGGCCCGGTCGCGGAAGACGACGGGGTGGTAGTCGGGCTGCTTGTCCTGCTGCATGGCTGCTCCTCGGGCGGCGCTCGCGGCGGTGGCGGGGATGACGGAGTTGGGAGGGTGAGGTCAGCCGGACAGGGAGTCCTCGTCGACGATGTGCATCGCCGCCTCCTCCGCGGAGGCGGCCGCACCGTCGATGCCCACGTCGGTGGCGATCAGCGCGCTCTCCTCGTCGGAATGCGCCCCTTCGTCGGGCGCCACCAGACGGCCGGAGCGGGCGGCGCCCACTTCGTTGTCCAGAACCTCGCCGTCGGTGCCCTGGCAGTCGCCGATGTCGTCCCCGTCCGGTACCGGCAGGTCGGGAAGCTCCTCGGCGAGGCGCTGGTCCAGGGTCTCGCCCCGGCTGCGCTCGGCGGCGGTCACACCGCTGTGCTCCACGGCCCATGGTCGTTCCGGCGGGGACCAGCCGCGGTCCAGTGGATCGCCGACACCGTCGGCGTCGAGGGTGTCCTCGGAGTCGAGCAGGCCCGCGTCGTCCTGAACCTCGGATCCGTCGGGCTGGTAGACGTCGTCTCCCCATCCGTCGGCGCTGTCCACGGGTACCTCCAGGTGGTGGGACGGTCCTGGCCCCACCGCGATCCGCGGCGGACACCCGGTCCACGGGACACCGGCCGCACTTCTCGCGAACCGCGTGGTTCCCGAGGACCGCTCCCCGATGCCGGTGCCGCTCTCCAGCCTTCCACCCCCCTTCGGGACCGCGCAACGGCACGGGGCACGGACGGGTGGGGACCCGTGCCACCACCGCTGTGGGGGTGGGCCACTCCGGCCAGGGACGGGGGCCCGGGCACGTGCCCGAACCCCCGGAGGTCACCCGTGCCACGACCTCCACAGCGCCGCGTAGGCACCGTCGGCCGTGACCAGCTCGTCATGACTGCCCAGCTCGCTGATGCGGCCGTTCTCGACGACGGCGATGACGTCGGCGTCGTGGGCGGTGTGCAGCCGGTGGGCGATCGCGACGACGGTGCGGCCGTCGAGGACCCGGGCCAGGGACCGCTCGAGGTGCCGGGCCGCGCGCGGGTCGAGCAGCGAGGTCGCCTCGTCCAGGACCAGCGTGTGCGGGTCGGCCAGCACCAGACGGGCGAGCGCGATCTGCTGGGCCTGGGCCGGGGTGAGCGCCAGCCCGCCGGAGCCGACCTCGGTGTCCAGGCCCTCGTCCAGAGCACGCGCCCACCCGTCCGCGTCGACCGCGCCCATGGCCGCCCACAGCTCGGCGTCGTCGGCGTCGGCCCGGGCGAGCAGCAGGTTGTCGCGCAGGGAGCCGACGAACACATGGTGCTCCTGGTTGACCAGGGCCACATGGGAGCGGACGGCCTCGGCGGGCATCCGGGACAGTTCGGCGCCGCCCAGGGTGATCAGGCCGGCCCGGGGCGCGTAGATACCGGCGAGCAGCCTGCCCAGCGTGGACTTGCCCGCACCCGAGGGGCCCACCAGGGCCAGCCTGGTGCCGGGCGCGACCTCCAGGGAGACCTCGCGCAGCACGTCCACGCCCTCGCGGTAGCCGAAGTGCACCCGGTCCGCGTGCACGTCCCGTCCGTCGGGCGCCAGCGAGTCGTCACCGGCCGCAGGCTCGATGTCCCGGACCCCGACCAGGCGGGCCAGCGACACCTGCGCGACCTGGAGCTCGTCGTACCAGCGCAGGATCAGCCCGACCGGGTCCACGAGCATCTGCGCGATGAGCGCGCCCGTCGTCAGCTGGCCGACATCGATCCAGCCGTGGAGGACGAAGACTCCGCCGACCATCAGGACCGAGCCGATCACCGTCACATGGGTGGCGCTGACGACCGGGAAGAGCACCGACCGCAGCCAGAGTGTGTAGCGCTCCCAGGCCGTCCACTCCTGGACCCGGCGCTCCGACAGCTCGATGCGCCGTCCGCCGAGGCGGTGGGCCTCGACGGTGCGTCCGGCATCCACGGTCTCGGCGAGGGCGGCGGCCACGGCGGCGTAACCGGCGGCCTCCGACCGGTAGGCGGCCGGAGCCCGCTTGAAGTACCAGCGGCAGCCGATCACCAGGACCGGCAGGGCGATCAGCACGGCGGCCGCGAGCGGCGGCGCCGTGATCACCAGCCCGCCGAGCAGCAGTGCCGCCCACACCACGCCGATCGCCAGCTGCGGCACGGCCTCGCGCATCGCGTTGGCGAGCCGGTCGATGTCCGTCGTGATCCGGGACAGCAGGTCGCCCGTCCCCGCGCGCTCCAGCACACCCGGGGGCAGACCGACCGAGCGCACGAGGAAGTCCTCGCGAAGGTCGGCCAGCATCCGCTCGCCGAGCATCGCGCCCCGCAGCCGCACCTCCCGCACGAACACGGCCTGGACGACCAGCGCGATTACGAACAGCGTGACGACGAGCCCCAGATGGAGCTCACGGGCGTTGTCCGACACCCGCTCCACGAGGCCGCCCAGAAGGTACGGGCCCGTCATCGAGGCGAGTACGGCGACCGTGTTGACCGTGACCAGCAGGGTGAAGGCACGGCGGTGCCGGCGGAACAGTTCGGCCACGTAGGCGCGTACGGTCTCGGGGGCGCCGACGGGCAGCGTGTTCGCCGTCGTCGGGGCCGCCGGGTCGTAGGCCGGTGGCGCCAGGCCGATCATGCCGTCTCCTCGATCTCTTCCAGTTCTTCCAGTTCGTCCAGCACGTCGCCGAGCGCGGCCCGTTCGCCGTCCCGTTCCTCGAACGCGCCCTTCATGGCGGCCTCTTCGTCGGTCTCGCGGGTGACCACGGCCCGGTACCGGGGGTCGGTGTGCACCAGCTCGCGGTGCACACCGACCGCCGCGACCTCGCCCTCGTGGACCAGCACGACCCGGTCCGCGTGGTCCAGCAGCAGCGGCGAGGAGGTGAAGACCACCGTCGTGCGTCCCGAGCGCAGATCGCGGATGCCGTCGGCGATCCGTGCCTCCGTGTGCGAGTCGACGGCGGAGGTCGGTTCGTCCAGGACGAGCACCTCCGGGTCGGTGATCAGCGACCGGGCCAGCGCGAGACGCTGGCGCTGGCCGCCCGACAGGGAGCGTCCGCGTTCGGTGATGCGGGCGTCCATCGGGTCCTCGGCGTCGACCGAGCCCTGGACGAGCGCCTCCAGGACGTCCCCGCACTGCGCGGCCGCCAGCGCCTCCTCGGCGCTGACGTCACCGGACGCGGGCACGTCAAGGAGTTCGCGCAGCGAACCCGACAGCAGCACCGGGTCCTTGTCCTGGACGAGGACGGCCGTGCGCGCGGAGTCCAGCGGTAGCTCGTCGAGCGGCACACCGTCCAGGAGCACCGAGAGGCCCTCCTCGGAGGGATGTCCGCCAAGCCGCTCGGCCAGCCGCCCCGCCGCGTCCGGGTCGCCGCACACCACGGCGGTGAACCGGCCGGCGGGCGCGAGCAGACCCGTCGCGGGGTCGTACAGATCCCCGGACGGCACGGCCGCAGCGCGAGCCCCCTCGGTGTCCGTCGGCCGCTCCAGAGCCAGCACGCGCGCCGCGCGTCTGGCGGACGGCCGGGAGAAGGAGTACGCCATGGCGATCTCCTCGAAGTGCCGCAGCGGATAGGTGAGGATCATGACCGCGCTGTAGACGGTGACCAGTTCGCCGACGGTGACCCCGCCCTCGCGGGCCAGGTGTACGCCGTGCCAGACGACCGCGATCAGCAGCAGACCCGGCAACAGCACCTGGATCGCGGCGATCAGGGACCACATGCGAGCACTGCGTACGGCGGCGTGGCGCACGTCCTGGGAGGCACGGCGGTAGCGGTCGAGGAACAGTTCCTCGCCGCCGATGCCGCGCAGCACCCGCAGGCCCGCGACGGTGTCCGAGGCCAGTTCGGTGGCCCGGCCCGCCTTCTCGCGCTGGAAGTCGGCGCGCCGCGTCGCCCGGGGCAGCAGCGGCAGCACCGCGAGCGCCAGCAACGGCACACCCACGGCGACGACGACGCCGAGCGCGGGCTGGTACACGACCAGGCCGACACACACGATGACGACGGTCAGCGCGGCCGCCAGGAACCGTGACAGGGCCTCCACGAACCAGCCGATCTTCTCGACGTCGCCCGTGGACACGGCCACGACCTCGCCGGCCGCGACCCGCCGGGTCAGCGCGGAGCCCAGCTGGGCGGCCTTGCGGGCCAGCAGCTGCTGCACCCGGGCGGCCGCGGTGATCCAGTTGGTGACGGCGGCCCGGTGAAGGAAGGTGTCGCCCACCGCGATGCCCGCGCCGCACAGCGCCATGAGCCCGCCGGTCAGGGCGAGCCGCGTGCCCGAGCGGTCGACGACGGCCTGGACGGCGAGGCCGACACAGAACGGCAGGGCGGAGACGGACACGAAGTGCAGCAGTCCCCAGGCCAGCGCCTTGAGCTGTCCGCCCAGCTGATTCCGCCCGAGCCACCACAGGAACCGGGGACCGGAGCGCGCGTCCGGCACACCCGGGTCGGGATACGGAAGGTCTTGAATCTGCATGACGCCCAGTGGCTCGTCTCAGGGAGGAAGGAAGGAACCGCGGAGTGCGGCAACAAACCGTGAAAGGTTCGCGTCACAGAGTGGTCGGGGGCAAACGGTTTTCCGTTGCAGCGCGCAGAACCGGACTGATGCGCAGTGGCGGTGCCCGAGGGGACTGAGAGGGCCTGAAGGCGTAGTCGAAGCTCCCTACGGGAGCCTCACGCATTCGCCGGACTCCGGGTACTCATTGCGGACGACGCCCAACTCCCCGTAGAACACCGGCCATGAAGAGACGGATCATCATGTCCATGCTCGCCGGAGCGACCCTCCTGGCGGGCACCCTCCTCGGGGCGAGCCCCGCCCAGTCCGCGTCCGCCGATGTCCCGGCCGAGTTCGGCAGTGATTGGCACGACCCGGTGACCGCCGCCCCGCCCGTCAGCAAGCCCGCCGGAAAGTCCTGCCAAGTCACCCTCGCCGAGGCGCAGTTCCGGGACTTCACGCCGTACACGGGCACGTACACGCCGCCGGACGGCTGCGGTGACCGCTGGAGCAAGGTGGTGCTGCGGCTCGACGGCAAGGTCAAGGGGCGGCAGTACGACCGGCTCGGCTATCTGCATGTCGGCGGGGTGGAGATCTTCCGTACGTCGACGCCGGAGCCCTCGCCCGACGGCATCGAGTGGTCCGTGGAGAAGGACGTCACGCGCTACAGCGACACGTTCCGCCGCGGCCAGGACGTCGAGATGCTCATCGGGAACGTCGTCGACGACACCTACACGGGCATCATCGACGTCAAGGTCACGCTGACGTTCTACGCGGGCAAGCCGGCCACGACACCCGACCGCGTGCTCACCCTCGACAACGGAACCGACGGGACGACCCTCACCACCCCGCGCAACAGCGAGCGCATCGTCGCCGAGGTGTACGCCACCGGATCGGGCGGCGGCTGCGAGGAGTTCTGGTATCTGGCGGTGCCCGACTCGGCCCCGTACTCCTGCCAGGCGGAGGGCGGCCCGTACCGCGAGGTCCAGGTCACCGTCGACGGCCAACTCGCCGGAATCGCCGCGCCGTTCCCGAACGTGTGGACCGGCGGCTGGTCCAACCCCTTCCTCTGGTACGTCATCCCGGGCCCGCGCGCCTTCGACGTCAAGCCGATCGAATACGACCTGACGCCCTTCGCCGGGATCCTCAACGACGGCCGCGCGCACAAGGTCGAGGTCTCCGTCGTCGGCGTGCCCGAGGGGCAGAGCGGCTGGAGCGCCCCCGTGAACGTGCTCGTCTGGCAGGACGCGAAGAGCGCGCACGTCACCGGGAAGCTGACGGTCCACAAGGCGGGGGAGCTCGCCAACTCGTCGACGTACACGCCGGGTTCGGAGCATCGCGTGGACACCGAGGGCGGACACCGGCTGACCGTCTCCGGATACGTCGACACCTCGCACGGCCGGGTGACGACCACCGTCAGCCGCTCGCTGGCCAACACCTCGGTCCACCGCTGGACCGACGGCGAGAACGTCGACGGGCTCGACGCCACCTGGACGGACGACGAGTCGGTCACCGTCGACGGACGCGGACCGGCCCGGACGACCCGCACCCACCGGACGTACACGATGGAGGGCACGACGACGCTCGGCGCGGACGACCGGCTGCGCACTGTGCTGACCCTCGGTGACCGTGCCGCTGTCGTCGCGTCGAGCGCCGGCCTGCGCCTCGCATGGTCGCGGCTCGACGACACCTACACCGGCGACGCCACCTGGACCGTGGGCGTGCCGCGCGACCAGCGGCACGCGGTCGGCACGACCAGTGAGCGTTACCGGCTCCACGGATCTGACGGCTGCTACGACCGCTCCCTGACCACGGTTCAGGGGGTGCTCACCGAGGACCGCGACGGCTGCTGAGGCGAGTTGTGTGCGATGCGTCACCAGGGGCGGGATTTACATGCCCGTGACACGGAAGTCTCCTACGGGATCAAGAACGGCTTCAGAGTGATCGCCACGGAAGCCGCTTTCCGTATCGCAGAAGTCACCGTTCGGGCCTCTGTGTACCAACGTCCCCCCTCAAGGAGTGCTCGTGCCGCAGTCCGTACCGGCCCTGCCGCGACGCGTCGCACGCATATTGCGTACCTCTCTCTTCGCGCAGGTCGCCTGCGCGCTGGTGCTCGGAATCGTCGTCGGGAAGCTGTGGCCCGACGTGGCCACGGACCTTCAGCCGCTCGGCGACGGTTTCACCCGGCTCATCAAGACGATCATCTCGCCGCTCGTGTTCTGTGTGGTCGTCGTCGGTATCGCGAAGGCCGGTGACCTGAAGGCGTTCGGCCGGATCGGGCTCAAGGCCCTGATCTGGTTCGAGGTCGCCTCCACGGCCGCCCTGCTCATCGGCCTGATCGCCGCCAACGTTGTCCAGCCCGGCTCGGGGATGAACGTCGACCCGTCCACGCTCGACACCTCGGCGGTCGACGCGAAGACCGGCGGCGGCTCACTGCCCTCGACGACCGAGTTCATCGTCAACGCGATTCCCACCAGTTTCATCGGTGCCTTCGCCGAGAACTCCCTGCTCCAGGTGCTGATCCTGGCCTGCCTGGTGGGCGCAGCGCTGCTCCACCTCGGTCACACCAAGGTGCCGAAGGTCCTGCCGGCCATCGAGCAGGCTCAGGAGATCATCTTCGCGATCGTCGGCTTCATCATGCGGCTGGCCCCGATCGCGGTGTTCGGCGCGATGGCCGTCCTGATCGGCCAGTACGGGCTCGGCGTGATCGAGACCTACGCCAAGCTGATCATCCTGTGCTACGCGGCCGCCGCGCTCTTCATCGCCCTGCTCGCCGTCGCCCTCAAGACGGTCACCGGGCTCAGCCTCTGGAAGTTCCTGCGCTACATCCGCGAGGAGATGCTCCTCGCGCTCGGCACCGCCTCCACCGAGTCCGTCATGCCGCGCGTCATGCAGAAGCTGCGCAAGGCCGGTGCCCGCGACGACGCCGTGGGCCTGGTGCTGCCCACCGGGTACTCCTTCAACCTGGACGGCGCCTCGCTCTACCTGTCCATCGGCACGCTGTTCATCGCCCAGGCCGTGGGCGTGGATCTCAGCCTGGGCCAGCAGATCACCGTGGTCCTGGTGCTCATGCTCACCAGCAAGGGCATGGCCGGCATCCCCGGTTCGGCCTTCCTCGCCCTGTCCGCGACCGCCTCCTCGCTGGGCGCCATCCCGGCCGGCGCCGTCGCCCTGCTGCTCGGCGTCGACCGCATCATGGACTCGATGCGCGTCGTCACCAACCTGCTCGGCAACTGCGTCGCCGTCTTCGCGGTCTCCCGCTGGGAGGGTGCCCTGGACATCGACAAGGCCAAGAGGGTTCTCGACGGCGAGATCGCGGTCGTAGCGGAAGAGCCGGTGGAGCCGGAGGCCCCCGAGGGGACGGACGCCGCGGACGAGACCCCGGAGGTCGAGGTCCCCGCCCAGTCGGCCAAGGAGCCTGCTTCCGAGGTCAGTTGACCCCGTCGTCCGGTCAGAAAGGCCGCGGCCGCCGCTCCAGCAATACGGAGCGGCGGCCGCGGCCTTTCGCAATGCTCATGCCCGCCTGGTCGGGCCGCCTCAGCAGTTCCGCCCCTGCTCGGGCATGCCGTCCACCAGCGAGTCCAGCAGGCCGCCGAGCACCTCGCGTTCCAGATTCGTCAGCGGGGCGAGGATCTCCTCCGCCGCCGACCTGCGCGCGCCCCGCAGCTCGCTCAGCGCCTTGTGTCCGTCTTCCGTGAGCTCGATACGGATCACCCTGCGGTTGGTCGGGTCCGGGACCCGGCGCACCTTGCCGCTTGCCTCCAGGCCGTCGACCAGGGTCGTCACGGCCCGGGGCACCACCTCTAGGCGCTCGGCGAGGTCGGCCATGCGTGGAGGCGAGTCGTAGTGCGCGAGGGTGCGCAACAGCCGGGACTGAGCCGGTGTGACGCCCACGGCGCGCTGCTCCAGATGGCGCTTCTGGATGCGGTGCACGCGGCGGGTGAGCCGCAGCAACTGCTCGGCGAGCAGGCCGTCGGAATCGGGGGTGGTCATACGGGAACAATAACAGGACCTTGTTCATTGTGAGTATAGGTAACAATGAGCTATGCTCCATCAGTCATCGTCGACCCGTACAGACACGGTCGACTCTTCTCCCGTAGGAGCCCATGAAACCCGACCGCCAGCCCGCATGGACGCCGTCCGCCGACGCGCAGGAACAGCCTCGGCAGGTGCGGCGCATCCTCAGACTCTTCCGTCCCTATCGCGGCCGCCTCGCCGTCGTCGGCCTGCTCGTCGGCGCCGCCTCCCTCGTCTCGGTCGCCACGCCCTTCCTGCTGAAGGCGACCCTCGACACCGCGATCCCGCAGCAGCGCACGGGCCTGCTGAGCCTGCTCGCGCTCGGCATGATCCTCAGCGCGGTCCTCACCAGCATCTTCGGCGTCCTGCAGACCCTCATCTCCACGACGGTCGGCCAGCGCGTCATGCACGACCTGCGCACCGCCGTCTACGGCCGCCTCCAGCGGATGTCGCTCGCGTTCTTCACGCGCACGCGTACCGGCGAGGTCCAGTCCCGTATCGCCAACGACATCGGCGGTATGCAGGCCACCGTCACCTCAACCGCCACCTCCCTGGTCTCGAACCTCACCAGCGTGGTCGCCACTATCGTCGCGATGGTCGCCCTCGACTGGCGCCTGACCGCCGTGTCGCTGCTCCTGCTGCCGGTGTTCGTGTGGATCAGCCGCCGGGTCGGCAACGAACGCAAGAAGATCACCACCCAGCGCCAGAAGCAGATGGCCGCGATGGCCGCGACCGTCACCGAGTCGCTCTCGGTCAGCGGCATCCTGCTCGGCCGCACGATGGGCCGCTCCGACTCGCTCACGCGGTCCTTCGCGGACGAGTCCGAGGGCTTGGTCGACCTGGAGGTCAGGTCGAACATGGCCGGCCGCTGGCGCATGGCCGTCATCACGATCGTCATGGCCGCGATGCCAGCCGTCATTTACTGGAGCGCCGGCATAGCGCTGAACATGAGCGGCACGGCCATCTCGATCGGCACGCTCGTCGCCTTCGTCTCGCTCCAGCAGGGCCTGTTCCGGCCCACCGTCAGCCTGCTCGGCACCGGCGTCCAGATCCAGAGCTCGCTCGCGCTCTTCCAGCGCATCTTCGAGTACCTCGACCTGCCCATCGACATCACCGAGCGCGAGAACCCGGTCCACCTCGACCAGATCAAGGGCGAGGTCCGCTTCGAGGACGTCGAGTTCCGGTACGACAGCGACGACAAGCACCGTCCCATCCTCGACGGCATCGACGTCACCGTCCCGGCCGGCAACAGCCTGGCGATCGTCGGCCCGACCGGCGCCGGAAAGTCCACGCTGGGCTATCTGGTGCCCCGGCTCTACGACGTGACGGGCGGCCGCGTCACCCTCGACGGGGTCGATGTGCGCGACCTGGACTTCGACACGCTCGCCCGCGCGGTCGGCGTCGTCTCCCAGGAGACGTACCTCTTCCACGCCTCGGTCGCCGACAACCTGCGCTTCGCCAAGCCGGACGCCACCGACGAGGAACTGCACGCGGCGGCGAAGGCGGCCCAGATCCACGAACACATCTCGTCGCTGCCCGACGGGTACGACACGGTCGTCGGCGAGCGCGGCCACCGCTTCTCAGGCGGCGAGAAACAGCGCCTGGCCATCGCGCGTACGATCCTGCGCGACCCGCCGGTCCTGATCCTCGACGAGGCGACCAGCGCCCTGGACACCCGCACCGAACACGCCGTCCAGGAGGCCATCGACGCGCTGTCTGCCAACCGGACCACGCTCACTATCGCGCACCGGCTGTCCACCATTCGGAGTGCGGACCAGATCGTGGTCCTCGACTCCGGGCGCGCTGTCGAACGCGGTACGCACGAGGAGCTGTTGGAGCAGGACGGGAGGTATGCGGCGCTGGTCCAGAGGGACGCCCAACTGGAACCGACAAGATGACGATATGCCGGGTTTGTGAGTGTTTGCGGGTTACCGTGCCCGCATGCAGATGAACACTCCGCCACGGAGCACGATTCGACTGACGCGCCGGGGCCGTCTCGTCCTCATCGCGACCGGGGCCGTCGTGGCCGGCACCGCCGTGGCGGTGCCGCTGCTGAGCCTGGAGAGCGAGGGGGAGACCAAGCCCACCTCCCTGGTCATCCCCGAGGGCTGGCGCGCCGGCCAGGTCTACGAAGCCGTGGACAAGGCCCTCACCCTGCCGGTCGGGACCACCAAGAAGTCGATCGCCAAAGCCGGCCTGAAACTGCCGAACGACGCCGAGGGCAACCCCGAGGGCTATCTCTTCCCGGCGACCTATCCGCTCGACAAGAAGCCGACCCCTGAGTCGCTGCTGTCCTTCATGGTCGACACCGCGAACCAGAAGTTCAACGGCGCCCCGATCGCGGCCGGCGCCCAGCGCAACGCGATGAACGTGTACCAGGCGGTCACCATCGCGAGCATCATCCAGGCCGAGGCGGCCACCAAGGCCGACATGGGCAAGGTGGCCCGGGTCATCTTCAACCGGCTGGAGCGCGGCATGCCGCTCCAGATGGACTCCACCATCAACTATGCGCTCAACCGCACCACGCTGAAGACGACGCCGGACGACACTCGGATCGAGAGCCCCTACAACTCCTACCAGCGCATGGGACTTCCGCCGACGCCGATCGACAACCCCGGCGAGGAGGCGATGCGCGCCGCCATCAGCCCCACCCCGGGCGACTGGCTGTACTTCGTCACGGTCAAGCCGGGCGACACGCGCTTCACGGCCGACTACCAGGCGCACCTGCGGAACGTCGCCGAGTTCAACGCCCAGCAGAAGAGCGCGCAGTCGGCGAAGTAACCCCGACGGGACGTCAGGCGGCGACCGGCTCTTCGGCCAACAGCCGCCTGATGTCCCGTACGGCCGCCCGGCCGGCTCGGTTGGCGCCGATCGTGCTCGCCGAGGGCCCGTAGCCGACCAGATGGATCCGCGGATCGGCGACGGCTCGCGTCCCCTCGACGCGGATGCCGCCGCCCGGCTCGCGCAGTCGCAGCGGGGCGAGGTGGTCGATGGCGGCCCGGAATCCGGTCGCCCAGAGGATGACGTCGGCGACGGCGCTGGTCACGCGTCGCCCGTCGTTCCACTCCACGCCGTCGGGAGTGATCCGGTCGAACATGGGCCGGCGGTCGAGGACGCCGTCCTCAAGCCCTTGCCTGATCGCGTCGTTCAGGGGCAGCCCGGTGACCGAGACGACGCTCTTCGGCGGCAGCCCCTGCCGTACCCGCTCCTCCACGAGCGCCACGGCCGCCCGGCCGACGTCCTCGCTGAAAGGGCCCTCGCGGAAGACCGGCGGCCGCCGCGTGACCCACGTGGTGGCGGAGGCGTACGGAGCGATCTCCAGCAGATGCTGCGTGCCGGACGCGCCCCCGCCCACGACGACCACCCGCTGCCCGGCGAACGCCTCGGGCCCCGGGTACTGGGCGGTGTGCAACTGTCGCCCCCGGAAGGTCTCCTGACCGGGATAGCGCGGCCAGAAGGGCCGGTCCCAGGTGCCGGTCGCATTGATGAGCGCCCGCGTCGACCACGTACCAGCCGAGGTCTCGACGAGCAGCCGGCCGCCGGAGCCCTCCCGCACGGCTCGGACATCCACCGGCCGCCGGACCCGCAGGCCGAAGGTGCGCTCGTATGTGTCGAAGTACTCGGCGATGACCTGCGAGGACGGCCGCGCGGGGTCGGCGTCCGTCAGTTCCATGCCGGGCAGCGCGTGCATCCCGTGCACCTTGCCGTACGTCAGCGACGGCCACCGGAACTGCCAGGCGCCGCCCGGACCGGGGGAGTGGTCGAGGACCACGAAGTCGCGCTCCGGCTCGAAACCGGTACGCCGCAGGTGATAGGCGCCGGCCAGTCCCGCCTGCCCGGCGCCTATGACGACTACCTCGACCTCGGTCACGTCCGTGTTGTTCACGCTTCTACCAACCGTGCACGGGTCATGGATCTTCCCGAGGCGGGACCCCGTGCGTGTGAGCCAGGATGGGGGCATGTCCGATGCCTTCACCACTCGCGTACTGAACGTCGCCACCGGATCTCGGGAGACGGTCTTCGACCTCACCCGCGACTGCGAGGCCTTCCTGCGGGAGGCGGCCGCGGGCCGCGACGGTCTCCTGAACGTCTTCGTGCCCCACGCCACGGCCGGAGTCGCGATCATCGAGACCGGCTCCGGCAGCGACGACGACCTCCTGGCCGCCCTGCACACTCTCCTCCCCGCCGACGACCGCTGGCAGCACCGCCACGGCAGCCCGGGCCACGGCCGCGACCACGTCCTCCCGGCCTTTGTCCCGCCGCACGCGACGTTGCCGGTGCTGGGTGGGCGGCTGGAACTGGGGACTTGGCAGTCGGTGTGTCTGGTGGACACCAACATCTCTAATGTCAACCGTCAGGTTCGACTGAGCTTCCTGGGCTGAGCAAGATCGTCCTGGGGGTGGCCGCGAAATCTCCGTACCTTGCGTGTTCGAAACGGAGAAGTCTTGCGCGGTACGGACCTGAACATGATCGAACGCCCCTACGACGGATGCGGAAAGTGCCTGCTCGGCGTTCGGCGACCGTCGCGGATGAAGCTCGCCACGTCGTCGCCGGAGCGGCAACGCGAGGACGTGCTGACCACCGCTGCGTCTGTCGGGGGCCACATCATCGGCTGGATCGCGTCCCATGAATTGGTGTAGCCGGGCAGGGTCCCGGAACGCGCGGGTGTCTGCCCGGGGCGTGCATCCGCTGGTGGTGCATGCTCCCTGAACAAGGGCAGGCCATCGCGCAAGTCTCCCTGGTGAACGGGCAGTTCAACCGGAGGAGCACGCGATGGCCTTGTCCCAGTCTGAGCTGATGCGGCAGCTGGAGTCACTACGTCGGGCCGATGGAGTTGAAGCAATCAGGGTGGTGTGCGAGCGCATCCTGCAGGAGCTGATCGAGGCCGAGGCCACCGATGTGATCGGTGCCGGGCCGCGTGAGCACACCGAGACGCGCACGACCTGGCGCAACGGCCACCGGGAGAGGCTGCTGACCACGCAGGCCGGCGACCTGCACCTGAAGATCCCCAAGGTGCGGAGCGGGTCGTTCTTCCCATCGCTGCTGGAGCGGCGCCGGCGCATCGACCGGGCGCTGTTCGCCGTGGTGATGGAGGCATACGTGCACGGGGTCTCGACCCGCTCGGTCGATGACCTGGTCAAAGCACTCGGTGCGGACAGTGGGATCTCCAAGTCCGAGGTCTCCCGTATCTGCGGCGAGCTGGACGAGGAACTGACCGCGTTCAAGGAACGGCCGCTGGATCACACCGTCTTGCCCTACGTCTTCCTGGACGCCACCTACTGCAAGGCCAGGGTCAACCACCGGATCGCCTCGCAGGCCGTGGTCATCGCGACCGGGATCTCCGCCACCGGGCACCGCGAGATCCTGGGGCATGGGGGTCCCCCCGCTCGAGCGAAGCCGAGAGTGGGGGAGGTCGGCGACAGTGAGTCGAAGCCGTTTTGGACGAAGTTCCTGCGCTCGCAGGGGGCCCGCGGCCTGGACAACGTCCAGCTGGTCATCTCCGACAGCCACAGCGGTCTGGTGGCCGCGATCCGCACCGTTTTCCTCGGCGCGGCCTGGCAAAGGTGCCGGGTTCACTGAAGCCGTAAGGATTCAACATGGTGTTTCGCTGTCTTCTGTGACGGATGCGAGTACGTCGGTGGCGGTGGCGAAGCGTCGTTCGGCGGGCGTCGGGACGTGCGGGTCTTGTTCGAGGAGGGGACGGACGTCGTCGATGGCGTTGCGGATGGTGCCGCGGCTGACTCCGAACAAGTCAGCCAGGGTCTGCTGGTTGCATAGATCTCGCTGGGAAAGGACCGTCGCCAGGATCCGGTCAGCGTCGGTGATCTTTTGACGGAAGACGCCGCCACGGGTTCCCGGGCGTCGATCACCGCCGCGCTGGTGATGCCGGCGCTGTTCGAGCGCGGCCTGGTAGGGCACGGTGATCCGGTCGATCAGCGCCTGGAAGTCCGGACGGGACATGTCGGTGAGTGCGGGGTCAGACAGAGTCTGGGCGAGATCCATTTTGCTGGTGGTGGCGCCGCCCTGCGCCCAGGCGTGCAGTTCCTGGGCGGAGGAGAAGTAGTGCGCGGTCTGCGAGATGGTGATCTTCTGCGCGTCGATGAGGGTGCGGGTCTCGCCGATGGCCTGGCCGATCGTGACCGGGTTGATGGCGAGCAGGTCGACCAGGACCTTCTGGGAGCAGACGCGGCGCAGGTAGATCACGGTGATCAGGATGCGGTCGGCGTGCGAGAGCAGGGGTTTGCCGTGTGCTCCGGGGGCCTGCAGGCGCCGGCCGCCGCGCTGCTGGAACTTGCGCTGTTCGGCCCGGGCGGCCTGCGCGGGAGCCAACTGGGCGCACAGTGCGTCCAGTTCGGCTGAGGTCATGCCGCTCAGGCGCGGGTCGGCGAGCATCGCCAGGACCTGTGACCTGGTGTGGTCGCGGTCGCTGGTGTTGATCGCGCAGTCGCCGGTGGTGCCGACTGGGGCGATCGTGTAGTTCCAGGATCCGTGCTGGTCATGGGGCGTGATCGATAGTGAGCGCAGGTGCTCGCGGCTGACGGAGATTCCCACCGGGTAGGTCCCGGTGTCCAGCTCGGCGTGAACGCGCAGGCCGGTGCGGGTGCGGGTCGCGGCGATGCTGTTGACCACGACTTCGTGGCTGGTCATGGGCCTGCCACGCCAGTTCATGGAGATGTGGGAGAACAGCCGGTGGTGAAGTCGGCCCGGGGCGCGGTCTCGTCTTTCGATCGAGCCGTTTCCCCAGAGCCGCTTCCCGCACCCGGCGTGCCGCTCTCACGGCACCGGGCGCTCCACAAGTCCCGTTCGACTATGGACAGGTGTCTTCATCCGGTGGTCGGCCAGGGTGAAGGGATGACCGTTCCCCGGTATCGGTAGCGCGTGGTGCGCACTTTGCCGGGATCGAACAGTGTCCGTTCCTCTCCTGATGGCCACCAACCTCCACCGCAGTAGCGGCGGCGGAGGTCCTTCCTGTTGATCCGGTGGTGCTTGCGGCGCAGCCACTTCATGACCTGGCTCCATGTGTACGAGCTGAGGTACTGGAAGGTCGCGCTGGACACCCCGGGGCGGAAGTACATGCACCAGCCGAACAGCATCTTGTTGATCTGGATGAGCAGTTCGTCCAGTGGCAGGCCGGTGGCTGTTCCGCGGCGGATCGTCTTAACCTTGCCCATCGCGGCCTTGAGGGCCTTGCGCGAGGGGTAGGTGTAGACGTAGCTGCGGCTGGAGCCCCGTTTGCGGTGGCGCTGGATGTGCCACCCGAGGAAGTCCAGCCCCTCGTCGATATGGGTGATCAGTGTCTTCTCCACGGACAGGCGCAAACCCATCGTGGACAACACCTCCGCGATCTCCTCGCGCAGAGCTTCGGCGTCGTCCTTGGTGCCGGAAACCATCAAGCACCAGTCGTCCGCGTACCTGGAAAGCCGGTAGTTGGGCAAACCTTGACGACGCCGCTTGTCCCGCGCCCAGGGCATGGACCCCGGACCTCCCGGCGCCTGGGCGATGTACTCGTCCAGGACCGACAGCGCCACGTTGCTCATCAACGGCGAGAGAATCGAACCCTGTGGGGTACCGGCGGTGGTCTCCCGAAGCAGGCGATCCTCGCCGAGGATGCCCGACTTCAAGAACGCCTTCACCACGGCCAGGACGCGGTTGTCTCCGACGCGCTTGCGCACCCGATCCATCAGAGCGGAGTGTGCAATCTCGTCGAAGCAGGCTTTGATGTCGCCCTCCACGATCCACTCATACGACTTGGACGTGAAGAAGCGCACCTCGGCCACCGCGTCATGAGCCCGGCGGCTCGGACGGAACCCGTAGGAACACGGGAGGAAATCCGTCTCAAAGATCGGCTCCAGCACCAGCTTCAAGGATGCCTGCACCACCCGGTCCGCGATCGTGGCGATCCCCAGCCGGCGCAACTTACCGCCCGGCTTGGGGATCATCCGCTCCCGCACCGGCAGCGGACGGAAACTACGGTCCTTGATGCTGTCCCGCAGTCCGCCGAGGAACTCCTCGACTCCCGTCCGCTCCACGATGGACGCCGCAGTGCGGCCATCCACCCCGGCGGTCTTCGCACCCCTGTTGCCCCGCACCCGATCCCACGCGACCAGCAGGAACGCGGGATCGGCGACAAGGTTGAACAGGTCATCGAACCTGCGATGAGGATCATCACGGGCCCAACGGTGCAGCTTGGTCTGGATCTCCAGTACCCGTCGCTCCGCCACATAGGTGGCAGACTCAAGTTCGTCGGTATTCACCGGCGAAAACCTCCTGGTCTTCCAGTACTTCGGCCACTGACTTGCTGGCCCCCTTCGCCATGTACGCACCTCTCGTGCGCTCGGACTACTACGGGGCCTCCGCCACGTGCTGGAGCCGTCAGCCGACGACGGGCCTGCCCACCGGCTGACTGGATGCCAGCCGGGAAGGGCACCTCCAGCACGCTTCCCACGTTCACCACTCTCCGGTCGACGAGCGAGCCGCCCAGCTCTACCCCGACAGCATCGCCACGCCTACGCCGCAGGCATTCAGCGTGGCCTTCTCACCAGCATCGAAAGACCGGCTTCGAAGTCGCCGCCCGACAGGCGGCGTGCGCTGCACCCGGCCCATATCCTCCAGATTGGAGCCGGTGGAACACTTACGGGACGTCAGACACTGGTTCCTCTCGTACGGCGTCTCGTCTTGCTTGCCGGACACGCGCCGTCTGGAAGTACCGACGCGCTCCGTCGTTGTCAGGGCTGCTCCTACCTCCCCGCGCGTCTCCACGGATCGGCTGCCCTCAGCTTCACCGGACTGCTGCGACAGCCCGGCGGCAGGGTTCTTTCACCCCTGCCCGGTAACAGTGGCGCCTCGTGGCGCACCTCGACCTTGTTCCATTTTGAGGTGCCCGGCCAATGCCGTTGTTTGAGTTAGTGAAACATCACCGGGTTCAAGGTGATGACCTTGGCCGGGACCCGGCAGGTGGGGCCGTGCTGCCGTTTCTTGACCGACGGCGAGTACTTCGAGTCCGGACGCTTGAGGACCCGCGGTGCACAACGGCTGCGGCGGGAACCGCTGTCGAGCTTGCGGCGGACCTTCGCCTCCAGCATCGCCAGGAACGAGCCGATGGCCAATGCTGCATCCTTGGCCTGCTTGACCACACTGCGCCGGACGTGCTTGAGGATCTTCACGAAAGAGATCCGATCCGGATCGATCCGCTCGCCGCCGGCAACCCTCATGATGATCCGGTTCAGGCAGTGGTGGACCACGAGATGCGCCCAGACTTCCTGGCGCACCAGGGCCGGGGCCGTCGAGCGCAGCACCTGTGCGGGGCCGCGCTGGAACGTCTTGAGCTGGCGGTATGCCGACTCGGCCTCCCAACGCTCGTGGTACAGGGCCGCCAGCTCCTCGGCGGGGTAGGCCTCGACATCGATCAGATCGGTAAGCAGTCTGATCATCTCGCCGCTGTCGACCTGATACTCGATTACCCGCACCGTCACCCCGCCCGGGTGCGAGGCCCGTTGACCGGCCAGGCTCATCCGCCCCAGGTAGCTCCCGTCCGGCAGCACCTCGACCGGTCGAGACGCGACCGTCGACCGGGCCCGGAGCAGCAGATGCGCCCCGGCGGATGTGAACGCCTTCCACAGCTCCACTCCCGGGAAGCCCCGGTCCATGATGACCAGCATGCCTGCCGCCGAACCGGCCATCTGTACCGCCAGCTCCCGCTCACCGCCATTGAAGCCGCCGACGCGGGCGTCGATCGAGGCGTGCGTGCCGGTCTCCGTCAGTGTCACACCCGGACCTGCGGAAACCCAGCCGCAGCCCCACGGGCGTCGGTCGGCCCACCGAAGAACGCCCGGTTGGCCGGGCTGTCCGGCGCGTCCAGCACGAACCCGTCCACCGCGGCCAGCCGCATCCCGCGCCAGAACGACCCGCTCAGATCCGCCGGCCCCACAGCCCCGCGGACCCGGGCGAACAGCGCTTCCAGGACCTCCTGCCCCAGCCTCTGGCGGGCCCGGGTGAACGAGGCCCGGTTCGGGACCGTCTCATGCATACCCTCCAGCGCCCCGACCAGGTTCTCCGCGACATCGTCGTAGGAGTCCTGCGCGAACAGCGCCAGTGCGAGCGTGAAGTAGACCATGAACCTCGGCGACAAGGCACCCGGCTTCACCCCGCCCCGGCCACACTCGCCCAGCACCTCATCCACCAACTCGGGCGTCACCCACTCGGTGAGCACCCCCAGCCGTACATCATCAGACAACCCCACCCACGGATGCATGACCTGACCAACGACCGCAGCAGCGACCGGGCACCCGATCAGCGAACACTGGTTGACCACGCAAACAACGGCATTGGGTGCCCGGCGGAAAGTGACAGACGCTCACCGTGAGGCCCGTCTGGGCGGCGAACGCGGCGAGTTCGGCCTTCCATAGCCGGTAGCGGTAGCTGTTGGACCCTCCGCAGTCCGCGGTGATCAGCAACCGGCCGGCATCCGGGTAGTCAACCCGGCCACGGGCCCGCCACCAGCGGCGGATCGACTCGACGGCGAACACCGAGGTGTCGTGATCGGTGCCGACGTTCACCCGGCCGCTGTCGCGGGCCAGATCGTAGATGCCGAAGGGTATCGCCACCTCGACGTCGGGACCGATGAAGTAGAAGCTGTGGTCCTCCACCTGCACCGGATCCCCGGCGGGGCGCCATTGCCGCCCGGGGGTCGGCAGCTGTCCCAGCTGCTCCTTCTTCTTGGCATCGATGCTGATCACCGGCTGACCGCCGGACTGGCACTCCTTGACCTGTTCGTTGATATAGCGGAACTGCGCGTCCCGATCGGGGTGTTGCTTGCCCTCCAGCGTCTTGGCGCTGACCTGCAGACTGAAACCCTGCCCCTTCAGCAGCCGGCCGACGGTAGGAGCGGAGACCCGATGCCCTTGCCCGGTCAGCTCCACGGCGAGGTTGCGCAAGGACTTCGTGGTCCAGCGCAGCGGCGACATCGGATCGCCCCGCTCGTCCGGCTCCACCAGCTGCAACAACGCCGGAACCAGGAAGGGATCCTTTTCCTCAGCGGGCTTGCGGCCACCCCCGGGACGCCGAACGCACCCGTCCTGCAACGGATCCTCGCCTGACTCCAGCTCGAACACGCCGTTGCGGACCGTCGTCTCGCTCACCCCGGCCAGCCGCGCCACGGCCCGTACCCCACCGTGGCCGAGCAATCGCGCCTCCTGCGCCAGCATCAGACGCCGCTGACGCTCATTCAGATGCGGCAACACGACCTGGAACCGCAGCTCACCGAGCCGCAGACAAAGATGATCAATGAGCTGATGAGCGGACGGATGGACCTGCGATGACCATGCCCTTGGGTGACGAGGCGGTCGCGCCGTCACTGCCGCACCGGCTCGCGGACATCGTCGTCCTTCGCGCACGCCCGCTGTGGCACGGCATCGATCCGGCATCGCTGTCACGGTTTGCGGACTGGACCTGGTCCCTGGCCGAGGCGCAGCCGGACCAGCACACCCAGCCCATCATGCTGTACTGGCCGACGTTCCCTTCCGTTCTGGTGGACGACTTCAAGGTGTTCACCCTCGCGGTGCTCGACTGCACCTATCCACCGGCCCTGAGCAGGATCACGGGACTGGACCGGGCCAGCGTCGCCACGGTGCTCCTGTGGTTCAAGCGTCTCCGCGTCTTCGCGACCTGGCTCCAGCAGCGCGGCATCGCCCGGCTTCGGGACGTGACCGATCACGATCTCGACCGGTACCTCGACCACGTGCGGGCGATACAGGCCAGTACAAACACGCGCCGTCAGCTCCTGAGCGCCGTGCGCGCCATCTGGGCATACGCGCCGCAACTGCCGCCGGAACACCGTATGTCCGTCACGGTGCCGTGGCAGGGCCGCTCCCCTGGGGAACTGGCCGAGGACATCAAGACCGGCCGGGGCAACAAGACTCCGAGGATCGAAGCCGCCACCATGACCGCGCTGCTGGACTGGGCTCTGCGCATCGTGGAGGACATCGGGCCGGACGTCCGCGACGCGTGGCGGGAATTCCGGCAGCTGTACACAGGCGACCACCTCAGCCACCGCCGGTACGACGGGCTGCCGCAGACCGAGCGGATGAAGCTCTTCCTCCAGGCCGCGCGTGAAGAGGGCAGGGAGCTGCCCGGCGACCCGGAGCACCCCTGCACCATCGACTTCAAGTATCTGGCCTGCCTCATCGGGCTGCCCGCGCTGTCCAACTCCCTGTCCGGAACCTCCCGGTCGCTGGCCGAAGCCGCCGGGCTGCTGGTAGCTGAGGACTTCTTCATCGGCCGCATCACGGGACGGATCGACGGCCGTCCCTGGCGGGAACGACCGCTCACCGCACCCGAACTCCCCGCCTTCGTCTGGGTCGTGACCGCGGCATGCTTCGTCACAGTGTCATACCTGTCTGGTATGCGCCCTGGTGAGGTGGCCAATCTGCGTCGCGGCTGCCGGGCGGAAGACGCCGAGTCCGGGGAACTGCTGCTGCTCGGGCACCGAGGCAAGGGGTACGACCGCAACGCGGCGGAGACGCAGCGGCCGCCGGCCCGTCCCTGGGCCGTCGTCAGCCCGGTGCACCAGGCCATCGCCTTGTTGGAGTCGCTGCACGAGACGGACCTGTTGTTCCCCACCCGTCTGCCGGGCAGCAGCGGGCGCAAGAGCCGGGCGGGCGCGCGGACCTGGGACACCAAGAAGACCAACACGGAGCTGAAGCGGTTGCAGGACTGGGTGAACTCCGCCTTCACGTCGGTCAGCGGCACCGCTGCGATACCGCCCGACCCGGTCAAGCACCTGCACGCCTCCCGGTTCCGGCGTACGCTCGCGTACTTCATCGTGCGCCGCCCTCGCGGCCTGATCGCCGCCGCGTTGCAGTACGGCCATCTCAAGACGAAAGTAACTTTGAACTACGCCGCGAACGACGACGACTCGTGGCTCGACGATGTCGCTGTGGAACGCTTCGAGACGGTCCTGGAACAGTCCGAGGACGACTGGACCCGCCTGGAGGAAGAACACGAGCACGTCAGCGGCCCGGCCGCCGCAGAATACCGCCGCCGCACCGCCGGCGCCACGGCGTTCCTCGGCCGCACCGTGCGGGCACAGGCCAGCGCAAGCCGCCTCCTGGCGCAGACGGACACCGACATCCACCACGGCGAAGCCATGACCTGCGTGCATCGCGCGGAAACCGCAGCATGCCGCAAGGAGAAACTCCTGCTCGGGCTGCCCGCCGACGACGGACCCGATGAATCGCTCTGCCGCAGCATCTGCGTCAACCTCGCCTACACCGACCGGGACATCGCCGACCACCGCACGCGCCTGACCGTCCTGATGACGGAGGCACGCGATCCGATGACCCCGCGCCCGCGCCGGGACCGCGCCGCCGCGCAGGCCGACCAGATCCTCGCGGTCATCGAACAACACGAGACGTCGCGGCCAGCAGCCGCACACACGAAGGGCGGTCAGGCGGCATGACCCGCAGGAACCGAGACCGAGATGCGGAGCGCGATGCGATACGCGCCGCAGCGACACGCCTCCTGGCCGGCTCACCCCTTCGCTCGACGGCCGGCAAACTCACAGGGACCGAGCTGATCACCGAGTGCGGGCTACGACGCGATGTCGTCTACGGCGACCACAAGGACCTCGTGGACGAGTTCAAGGCGCGGGCCAAGAAACAGAACTTCACCCCGCAGGTCGCCCAGCACATGGCCGACGAAAACGCCGCGTTGAGGGACGCCCTGGCGAAGACCAAGGACGAACTCGCCGCAGAGCGAGAACGGGTCCGCGCCCTCGTGCGCGCCACAGCCGAACTGTCACTCGAACTCGACCAAGCGCGCGAGGAACTCGCAGCAGCACAGCAGGTAACACGGCTGCCCGGCATGCGGGGGGGGGGTGACAGCACGTGGGACCGCACCGGAACGCCAGCCGTAGACGTGACCTCCGCAGCTGGAAAGTTGTCCGGCTACCTGGCGCTGTCCCGCTCGGCCTGGGATGACAGGCCGCCTCTTGAACACGGGGCTGGCGCTCGTATGATTCTGCACTTTGAGTTATCCCAAGCTGACACGGTCCGTTCAGGTCAGGCCAGGTCTCCTGGCGCCCTTACGCACCACTTCGGCGTCCTGCTCGGCAACCCGCTTGTCCGGGCGCTGGAAGCATAGGCCCCAGCGGCGCAGGTGCACCTCCTTGGCGGCGGCGCGTTCGCGCCGGGCGAGCCAGCTGCCGATGGCTGTATCCAGTGCGTCACCATCGATGCGCTGCAGGACCCGGCGCACGGTGGCCGTGGCGGGGCGAGTCCGCTCAACGCGGAATGAGCGAAAGGCCGGATTCCACTTCGGAGAAGTACGCGCCACGGGCGGATTTCGCCTGCTTGGCGCTGAGACCGGCGCGCATTTTCGTCAGATTCATCGCTTTGGCCGTCGACGCGGGGAGATGTGCGATCAGCTGTGCGTAGACGCATCGCCGTTCTTCAGCACTGCCAGGGGAGAGACCTATCTCCAGCAGATCCATCCAGTCTTTCCAGACAGCTGCCACAAGAACTCCTGTGACGCCCGGACTCCACGCCTTGTAGACGAGTATCCGCACCCCGGGTTGGGCCTCCCACTGCCGGATCCTGAAATCAACGAGGTCCGGGTGGTCGACCATTGCCTTCCGGCGATGATGCTCCACGATCAACGGAGCGGCCTGCTCACGAGCCTCGGACCAGGAAAAGACGGCCGTTCGCACGCCCAGACGCTCGGAATCGACGACGTCCCTGCGCAGCGTTGACCGCTGTTTCGACAACAGGCTCTTTTCCCAGTCGCCGAAGAGCCGGTCCAGCCTCGCGTCCTGGCCTATCGGGGCACGCAGCAGCTTCGTCGGGAGGGCATCGCTCACCAGGTCCAGTTGGGCCCGGGGGAAGCAGGGGAAGTACAGATAGCGGTAACTTTCCGGGTAGCTGACCCGAATCGCGTGCAGGATCTCTCGGTATACCTCAGGGCTGCGTGCATCGGGGCGCACATGCAGTGAGGACGACACGCCGTCGCGACCGCCGACGAGAAGACACTCATCGGTGGCCGGGGCGCTGTCGGCGTCCACCAGATGTGGCGTATAGAAGGAATTTGGCCACTTTTTCACCCGTCTGCGATATACCGGCACAACCGCCACGGGGTGATCCGCATCACCGCTGAATGTGTGGTATTCGATCCGCCATCTCCTGTCGCCTTCAAGCGCCAGCAGTCGTCCCCAGGAACCCGCCGGTCCGAGCTCTTTGTCCAGTTCGTCAAAATACTCCGACTCATCCGCTAACGAGGAGCGAATTTCATGTCGCACGGGACACCTCCTGTGCAGCCATTCCCCGGCCGGCGCAATCGTGCAGGAACGCTACCCATCGACAGCGCACCTGACAAGGAACGTTTCGCAGCGGGCGGTGAGCCGGATCGGGGGCGTCCGCCATAAACTGCTAGACAGAACCGGTGTGATCGCTAGACTGCCTTGGCATGTTCACAAAGTGAACTCAGGGGGAAGCGAGGGTGCACCACAGGCTCCGCCGGGGTTCGTCGTTCGACTTTCACTGCTTCATTGGGGGATGCAACTCGTGGACGTCACGCATGTCCTTTGCGGGTTCAGCAAGGGGCTGATCTCGGACCTTGACGGCCTGTTACCAGCGGCCTCCGTGCTCGTCGTGGAGGATGAACACGTCGCCACAGCGCGTGACGCGCACCGACGGGCCGCGAGGTATGCGTGCGTCAAAGCCGTTGTCCACGCGCCGGTCCAGGACGAACAGGACCCTGCCAGGGTGCTGCGTGCGGTTCCGAAACCCGAACACGTCCGCGCCGTCATCCCGGCGACCGAGTACGGCGTGGTTGCCGCTGCGGCTCTGGCCGACGCGTGGGGACTGCCCGGCGCGGGCACATCGGCCGCGGCGATTCTGCGGGACAAGTCCGCCCTGCGAGCCCACGCCGATTCCGCCGGACTGCCGCAGCCTTATTGGCAGCCGGCCGAAAGCGTGAAGGACGTCGTCGCGTTCCGGGCCGAACGCGGTGGCCGTTGTGTGGTGAAACCGGTCGACCGGCAGGCCAGCCTGGGTGTCCGGCTGCTCGACGCCGAGGACGACGCGGCGGCGGCATGGAAGGACGCCACAACGGCGGATGAGCCGAGGATGCGCGCTCGTGACAGGGGAGCCGGCCGCTTCCTCGTCGAGGAGCGGCTGTTCGGGCCCGAGGTCAGCGTGGAGTGCTTGGTCGACAGCGGTGAGCTGCTGTTCGTCAACGTCACCGAGAAGCTGTTGCAGCCGGGTCCGTCGCCGGTGGAGTTGGGGCATGTCGTCCCGGCGTCGCTGCCTTCCGCGGTCATCGGCGAACTTACCCGGCTGATGCGGTTGTTGGTCGGCTCGACAGGGTTCGGGTCCGGCGTGCTGCACGCCGAATGGATTCTCGTCGACGGGGTACGACCACATCTCGTCGAGTGCGCGGGGCGGCTACCGGGCGACAGCATCGACGTGCTCATCGACCTCGCCTACGGCGGCCGGATGGTGGCCGACCTGCTCGGCGTCCTGGAGGGGCGCGGCGCACCCGCCCGCGGCCCGGCCGTCGCGGGCGCGGCGATCCGGTTCCTGTCCGCACGGCCGGGCGTGGTGCGTACGGTCACGGGGCTGGCGGAGAGCCGAGCCGCTGAAGGCGTACGCGAGGTCGAGCTGACCGCGGATCCCGGCACAGTGGTCAGGGAACCGACCAGTTCCTGGGATCGCATCGGACATCTGCTCGCCACCGGCACGACGGCCGTGCACGCCGCGCGGAACGCGGCCTGTGCGGCCGGGCTGATTGAGGTCCGCACTTGCTGATCGAACGGCTTTTACGGGCCTACGTTCCGCAGTCCGCGGCCGGTCGGGCATTCGCCGTCATCACGCTGTTCGACTCCGTCGGGACAGGCTTCTACCTGGCCGGGTCCACGATCTTCTTCATCCGCGTGGTCGGTCTGAGTGAGGCACAGGTAGGTCTCGGACTGGCTGTCACGGGGCTGACGGCGTTCCTGGCGACGGTGCCGTTCGGCGTCCTCACCGACCGGTGGGGCGCCCGTCGGATGTTGATGGTGTATCAGCTGTGGCGGGCAGTGTGGTTCGCGGCTCTCGCCTTCGTGCACGGGCCGGTCGCCTTCGTCGTCGTGTCGGCGCTCCTCGGGCTCGTCGAGCGCGTGGTCTCGCCCGCGAGCCAGGCGGTGGTGTCGGTGGCGGTGCCGGGCCAGGACCGCACGCGTGCCATGGCGACGATGCGTTCGGTGCGTAACGTCGGGTTCTCTCTCGGCGCCTTGCTCACCGCTCCGCTGCTGACCATCGGATCGGCTTCGGCGTACCGAACGATCATCCTGGCGGACGCCGCGTCGTTCGTGGTCGCCGCCCTGCTGCTCGCACGGCTAAGGGTGGAATCGGCACCACCGCCCGTGCGCCGAGGCGGACTGAACTTTCTGCGCGGGTTCAGTGACCGGAGGTATCTGGCGCTCACCGCGGTGAACAGCGTACTCGCCGTGCACATGACCGTGCTGGCAGTTGCTCTGCCCCTGTGGACGGTGCGCAGGACGGACGCACCCGCCGCGCTGGTGTCGGCGCTGGTGGTGCTGAACACCGTGATGGCGGTGCTCCTCCAGGTCCCGCTCGCCAAGGGCGCCGAACAGGACGGCGGTGGTCTACGCGCGATGCGGCTCGCCGGGTGCGCGATGATCACCTCATGTGTGGTGTTCGCCGCAGCGGCGGTCCCGCTCGGCCCGGTCTTCGCCGGGGCCGCGCTGGTGGCTGCGACCGTGCTGCTGACTCTCGGTGAACTGTGGCAGTCGATCGGCGCCTGGGAGCTGTCCTACAGATACGCGCCGGAGCACCGCAAGGCCGAGTACCTCTCGATCTTCGCACTGGCCAACAGCGCGCAGGACGTGCTCGGACCGCCACTGATCACCGTCGTCGTACTCGGCTGGGGCGGGGCCGGCTGGGCCGTGCTCGGCGCACTGCTGCTCGGCGCGGTCCTGCTCCTGCCCCTGCCGGTCGCCCGGCTCGATCACCGCCTCGTCACGGCGCAAACGGAAGGGTGACGTACGTGCACGTCCTGATCATGCAACGGCCCGGCTCGACTGCGCGGTACGACCACTGGCTCCGGGCGGCCGACCCCCACGTTCGTATCACCCTGTTCACCTCGGCCAACGCCGATCGTGCGGCCGGGGACCTGGCCGAAGGGGTGCGCCGCGTGGTCGTGGAGGACTACGCCTCACCCGCCGCGACCGGCGACCTGTTCCGCCTCTGTGCCGCGGACAGGCCGGACCGGATCTTCGCGAATTCGGAGGACGACGTACTGCGGGCAGCCGAGGCCCGCACCCTCTTAGGGATCTCCGGACTCGGCTCGGCGACGGCATCGCGGTTCCGTGACAAGATCGCGATGAAGCGCCTGTTCGACGGGCTTCCGGTGCCCGCCGTGCCCTTCCGCGAGGTGCGCTGCTGCGAGGACCTGCACGCGGCCCAGGAGGATCTCGGCACCATCGTCGTCAAGCCCCGCGACGGCGCCGGCTCCGTCGGAGTGCGGGTGCTGGCCGACGGGCCGTCGGTCCGGCGGGCGTGCCTCGAGGACCCCGGCCTGCTCACCGCGCTGCACAGCGGTGGCCTGATGGCCGAGCAGTACATCGCGGGCGCCGTTCTTCACGTGGACGTCCTTGTCGACGGAGGCACGGCGCCGCTCGTCTCGCCGTCGCGATACCTCAGCCCGCCGCACCGGTTCCGCACTGACAACCTCGGCTCGGTCATGCTCGATCCCGGGTCGCTCCGTACGAAGCTGCTCATCGACACCGCCGAGCGTTTCGTCGCCAACCTGCCCGCGGGCCACGGAGTGCACGTGCTGCACCTGGAGTTCCTCGAAGACTCCTCGGGCGCGCTCTTCGCGGGTGAGGTCGCCTGCCGCACCGGCGGAGCGCTGATCAAGAACGCCGTTCGCCACACCTACGGCGTCGACTTGTCCCGGGCCGCGTGTCTGTTGTCCGCCGGGCTGTGGACGCGGCCCGGGGAACTGGCGCGCACGGCCGCCCCGACCGGCTGGCTGCTCTGGACCGGTGGCCCGCAGCCCAAGGTCCCCGTCGAACGACCGGACTGGCTCGTCGAGTTCTCCGCCCCCCAGGGCCCGGAACAACAGACCGGCCCGGTCGACGCGGTGGACGCAAAGGCCGGGTTCCTGGTCGAGGGCGCCGACGAGGAACAGCTCGAACACCGACTGCGCGCTCTGTGCCGACGCGACTGACCGCTCGGCACGCTCCGCCGTTCAGCCCGTCCTGCCTTCCATTCACAAAGGGAGAGAACCTGACGTGCACATCAACGAACCGGACATCCATGATTTCGTCGGAATCGGTTTCGGTCCCTCGAACCTGTCCGTTGCGATAGCCCTGGAGGAGGTTGGCCGCCCGCTGCGCTCGGTCTTCTTCGACCGCAAACCCGGCTTCGCCTGGCACTCCGGGCTGATGTTCGACGGTGCGGAAATGCAGGTGTCCTTCACCAAGGACCTGATCACGATGTGCAACCCGCGCAGCCGCTACTCGTTCCTGAACTAC
This sequence comes from Streptomyces sp. JLBG701, assembly GCF_058544905.1. Lineage (NCBI taxonomy): Bacteria > Bacillati > Actinomycetota > Actinomycetes > Kitasatosporales > Streptomycetaceae > Streptomyces > Streptomyces sp. JLBG701. The sequence goes on along the minus strand of NZ_CM178588.1, from coordinate 1,498,810 downwards.
CTGGCCGAGCAGGGCCGGGACCGGCTGGCGAAGTTCATCAACCTGCGCACCTTCTACCCGACGCGCGTAGAGTTCAACGACTATTACGCCTGGGCCGCCGAGCAGTTCGACGACATCGTCCGATGGGGCACCGAGGTCGTCGAGGTGACCGCCGTGCCGGGCGAGCAGGGCACGGATCTGCTGCGGGTACTCGTCCGGGACCTGGCCGGCGGGGAGACGAGCACGGTGCTCACCCACAATCTGGTGATAGCGCCCGGCGGCGTTCCGAACGTCCCCGAGGGTGTTGAACTCGAGGAACGGGTCTTCCACGCCTCCGAGACCCGGGAGCGGCTGAAGACCGCGTTCGACGACCTGTCCGCGCCGTACCACTTCAATGTCGTCGGCTCCGGCCAGACGTCCGCCGATGTGTTCATGCACCTGCGCCGTTCTTATCCGAACGCGCGGATTACCACGAACATTCGCGGTTTCGCCCTGCGCCCCGAGGACGACACCCATTTCGTCAACGAACTCTTCCTGCCCGAGTTCCCGGACTGGTTCTACCGGCAGAGCGGCGAGTTCCGCCAGAGAATCATCGACGACTACAGCCTCGCCGCCCATACCGGTGTGAGCTACGACCTCATTCCGCAGATCTACCGCGAGTACTACGAGGACCTGTCCTCCGGGCGCGGTGCGCTCACTCTCCATCGGCTCACCGAACTGGTCGGGGCCCGCTCGGACGCCGGCCGTGCGACGGCCACGTACTTCCACCTCGACAGCGGCGAGACCAGCCAGGTCGACGCCGACGCCGTGATCCTCGCCACCGGTTACCGCTATCCGATGCCGATCCCCGCACTGGCCGGACTCGCTGGATACCTGCGGATGGAGACCCCGGAGCGTTACGCGATCCGGCGCGACTACGCCATCGAGAGCGCCGAGGACTTCGGACCGCGGATCTACCTCCAGGGTTTCGCGGAGGCCACGCACGGATTCAGCGAAGTGCTGCTATCGCTGATGCCCGTGCGCGCCGCCGAGATCGTCGAGTCCATCGCCAAGAGCACGTCCGTCGAATCCCGTTAGGAGCGCCGAACCCGTGAGTATCCCGGCCGCAACGACTCCCGACCTGCACGGCACCGTGCGTACCACGACCGACCAGGAGCGTGCTTTGGTGCGCGCGGTCTTCGAACGGCACGGTACGCCTCTGCCCGCGGACCAGGTCGCCGTCGTGTTCGCCTATCCCGGCCACGGAGTCGGCGAGCGGTTCCCGCAGCTCTCCGGCTGCACCAACCAGATGCTGTTGCTGTCCACCGCGGCAGGGCAGCTGTCCAAGCTGGGTATCACCGTGGTCGCGGCGAGCACCGAGCCGCCCGACAGGCACGCCCATCTGGGCGCGCTCAGCCGGTCCATCGCCCGGTTCACCGAGGACGACGCGGCGCAGGTGCCGCACACCGATGTCGAGGAAGGCCGCTTCCTGCTGCGCTGGACCATGGTGCTGGGCGGATCACGTGACGGTCTCCTCGTCACCGGCATCGCTGACAGCGTGGCGCACACCCGCGCGGTCATCGACATGCTCACAGCCGATCGGCTGCACGACTGGGCCGAGGCCGCCGGGGCCGGTCAGGCCGCTGTACCGAGCGGTGTGACGGCCACTTACGCCAACGGTGCGGACTCGCTGGGCATCGTGGCCTTCGAGGCAGGCGTCCCGCTCGTGGCCAAGGTCGGGCCGTGCGCGGTCATCGAGGCGGAGACCGCGTTCGTCGCCGACGTCAACGCCCGGCTCACCGCGCAGGGCCACCCTCCCTTGTTCCCGGTGCTGCACGGTGTGCACCGCGAGGGCGCGCAGGCGACGTCCCTGATGGAGCAGGTCGATCCGCTCACCCTCGACAGCGTCGTCTTCGACGACAAGGCGAAATTCGTACTCGCCGGGGACGCGCTGCTGGCACTCGAACCCCACCTCCGGTCGCTGAGCGTCCTCTACGACTCGACAGCGAGACCGCAGCGGCCCACCGTCGCGGACTACCTCCTCCGGGAGCGCTTCCACGCGATCGTGGAACACGAGGGGTTCGTCACGACCTTCCGGACCTTCTTCCCTGGCTGGGACCTGGCAGCGGTACTCGGTGCGGACGTCGTCCTCCCGACCGGTGCCAGGCCGGCGGGGTACGCGGCGATGACGCGCTGGCTGGACGAAACTGCCGCCTCGCTGCTGCCCGACTCCGGGTGCCTGGTGCACGGGGACGTGCACCTGAAGAACATGCTGCGCCGCGGGGACGGCTCTCCGGTCTTCGTCGATCCCCGCACGGTGTGGGACGGCCGGGACCGGCCGGACATCGGGTTCGGCGATCCCAGTTACGACTTCGCGACCCTGCTGCACAGCGCGCTGCCCATGAGCGGCCTGCTGCAGGCCATCGCCGACGGTACGTCCGAAGCGCTGCTGGCCGAACTGCCCGCGGCGCCGAACGGCACGCTCGACCTCTCCGGGCTGACGACCCCGTTCACCGTGGACGGCAACCTGAAGCGGTTCGAGGAGCGGCTGCTGGCCGGACTCGGCCCGGTGGACGAACCGTCCGTCCTGCGCGCCAGGCTGTATATCGGCGCGGCAGACGCTCTCGCGGGCTGGCTGAAGTACGAGCGGGCGCTCGTCACCGCGCAGGCCTGGCTCGCCGTCTACGCCTATGTCCTGTGGTATCTCGACCGTGCTCGGGCGGTGCTGGCATGACCGGGCGGACCGGCACCGGGACAGACAGGCGGAGTTGCGCCATCGGCTCGAACGAAAAGGAACGGTCATGCCCGCTCATGTGTTGATGGTGAACTCCGGCAAGTCGGAGGCGGTGGACCGGCTCCGCGCGGTGGCACCCGATGCCGAGATCGATGTCATCACCGAAAGCTCGTACGCACGGATGTACAGCCCGGACGTGCGGCTGCACTTCGTCGATGACATCGCCGACCTGACGGCCGTCCGCCGGGTGGCCCTGGACCTGCTGGGGCGTCAGCCGGTCGATCACGTGGTGGCTCCGTCCGAGCGGAGCCTTCCCGCTGGCGGCTATCTGCGGTCGTTCCTGGGGCTGGGCGGGATCGGCTTCGAGACGGCGAACCGATTTTCCAACAAGGCGGTGATGAAATCCGCTCTCACCGCGGCGGGCCTGCCCGTCGCCGGGCACCGGGTGATCGGATCGCCGGACCAGGCACCCGCCGCGGCGGCCGAGCTGGGGTGGCCGGTGGTACTGAAGCCGGCCCTCGGTACCGGCTCGATGAACACCTTCCTGGTGTCCTCGGCCCAGCAGCTGACCAAGCTGCTCGCCACGCCCGCCGCGGACGGTCTGCGCCGTGCAGCGTGCCCGCTGCTGGTCGAGCGGTTCGTCGCGATGGAGGGTGAGTACCACTGTGACGGGGTGGTCTCGGACGGGCATGCTGAATTTGCGGCCGTGCAGCGGTACTTCATGCCCCTGCTGGGCCGGACGGACGCCTTCACTGGCTCGTATCTGCTGCCCGAGGACGACCCTGCGGTCGGCACGATCCGCGAACTGCACCAGGCCACGGTGAACGCCCTCGGGCTGGACACCGGGGTGACGCATATGGAGCTGTTCGGCACCGGGGACGGGTTCGTGATCGGTGAGATCTCCTGCCGCCCGGCGGGCGGCGGAATCGTCGACGCGGTGGAGATGAAGTACGGCATCGACCTCTGGCGGGTGTTCATGGACACCGCGCTCGGCCGCCCCGCAGGGGTGAGCGGCCCGGTCGTTCCGCTGCGGGACGAGATCATCGCCAACTGTGACCTGCCGGTGCGGCCTGGCCGTGTGGTCCGTATCTCCACCGCCGACGAATTGGCCCGGGTGCCGGATGTGGTGGAGGTGCGGATGTCCACCCGGACCGGCGACACCATCGGCACCCGGCTGCACTCGGCTTCGACTACCGGCCTGGTGTTTCTGGCGACGGCCGAGGCGACGCTTGTGCCTAAACGTGTCGAGGACCTGGCCCGTGTCTACGTCCTGGAGGTAACGTCCGAAATGGGTTGAGATACGGCACCTTCACGTCCCAGGAAATTGCAAGAAATTGGCACTGCACTCGCCCTCTCGGAAACAAAACGGGCGCCGGAGTATCGAGGTTGACAGCCCCAGAAACCTCACTGATAATCGATCCGCGAGTCGTTCTTCTCTGTTCGTCAAAGGAGATCAAAATGGGCAAAGGTGAAGGAAAATATAGCCCGATGGAGGGCTTGGAAGAATCGCCGCTCGAACTGGATCCTGATGTGAAGGGCGGCGCGCCGGAGTTCGCGAGCCTCTCGCCCGAGTTGGAGCCGTGGCAGGCGGAGAGTATCGCCGCCGAACTCTCCCCTGACATTACTTTTGACGGCGCACCAGAATAAACTAGTGGCCGGCGACGCTCGAAAGAAAACCGGTCCGTCGTATCCGCCGCTCTATACACCGTTCAAACTGGCCAGTGGATGGCTGGTGCCGAAGCTCCGAGACTCGCGGCTCAGTTCGAACGCGGTGACCGTCGCCTGGGCGATCCTGCTGATTGCCGCCTCTGTCGCCCTCGCCGCCGGACGCCAAGTCCTCGCCGGTTCCTTAGTTCTCGTCGCCATCCTGTTCGACTGTGTCGACGGTGACCTCGCACGCTCCAGGAACCGGCCCTCGGTCTCCGGCACACTCCTGGAGCAGCTCGCACACTGGATCGGCAACATGTCGCTGATCGCGGGGGCGGGCGCGGCGCTCCTGCTCGCGGATCCGCAGGCGGGGAATGTCGCCCTGGTCTCGGCGCTCACCGTGGCACAGGCCGTCTATATCGCCGTCGTCCGGCAGATACGGCCCGACGCGGCGAACATCCCGGAGCACCCACGCCTGCGCCGGACGTTCCGGGGGGTCGTGCGGGTCCTGTGGCTGTTGTCTCCCATCGAGCTGCCGATAATGGCGGCGCTCATCGCCTTCGACACCTCCGCAGGCGTTCTCCGCACGCTCTTGATCGTGCTCACGCTGTCGGGCTCGCTGATCTTCGTCCCGCACTTCTTGCTGATCAGGGCCGTTGACCGCCGGAAATGGACACAGTCGGCAGAAGCCACGCCGACGCCGAAGCGTACAGGAGCCGCCACCCCTCGGCTGCTCGAAGCGGACTGGTGGGTCCCTGGCACGCCGCACCTCCCCGGAGAGGTGCGCGCAGTGCTCGGCGGACAGCCCGTCGCCGCCGGGACTCCATTCGTGAGTGCGGCTCGTCAGGAACTCGACAGGGCCCTTCCCGCACTCTTCCGCACCGCCGGCCGGGTGCTGCCGCTAGCCTGTCCCGAAGAACTCGCGCTGGAGGCGGTGGCCGGCGCGCTTGGTCGCCCGGGCGACCGGTTCCTCATCGCCGGCGGGCGCTCCGCCGTCCGTCGGTGGCGGCCGGTCGTCGAGCGGCTCGGCATGCACATCACGGTCTCGGAAGCCGTGTTCGGCGCGGGCCTGAACAGCACAACGCTTGCCGAGCAACTCGCCCAGGGGCCACCTCCACGATTCGTTCTCCTGGCCATGGCCGATCCCGCAGACGGCACCCTGACCGATCTCCCGGCGGTGCTGCACGTCCTGCGCGGCGTGCCGTCGACGGTCATCGCCGATGCCACCCTGAGCTTCTGCGCCGACGACCTGCGGATGGACGAGTGGGGTGTCGACGTCGCCATGTCGTCTTCCGCCAGCGGTGTCATGGCGCCGCCGGGCCTCAGCCTGATCGCACTCAGCCCACGGGTACTCGCCGCGCTGGAGGAGGCGGCGCCCGCACGGCTCGGCGGCTACCTGGATCTGCGCGCCCATCTCGGCGACCGGCCGCCCACGCCACCGCCGGCGGCGGCGCTGCTCGGGCTTCAGCTGTCCGTATCGCTGATCCAGGACACCGGCCTCGACTCCTACATCGCCCAACGGCGGGCCTCCGCGGAGCGGTTCCGACGGCGCTGCGCGGAGGAGGCCGATCTGACACCTGTCGCCGATCTTTGCAGCGCGGCCTGTACGGCCTTCGTCCTTCCGGGGGACGTCCGACTGAGTCGGCTGCAGGCGAACCTGTTCACCCTGTCCAGGGTCGTGGTTGGGCACGGCCGAGCACCCGACGGTGTGACCACGCTGAACGTCGGGCACTCCGGCTGGCGCGGCGCTCACGACATGGATCAGGCCGCTGCGGCGCTCGCCGATGCTCTTCGTATGTCACGCGACGCTGTGTCGGCGTAGATCGGCTCCGACTGGAAACGACTGATCAAGCACCGAATTGCGGAAGACGGGGAGTAATTGTGGAGCAACGTCCCATACGCGAGGTCGTCCGGATCGACGAACTGAAGGACGCGGACTCTCCGCGGCTGGACGGGGAAGACCTCGACCATGTTCGCGTTCTTATGGAGACGGAAACACCTCCGATTTTAGTGCACCGGCAGACTATGCGAGTAATCGACGGGATGCACCGTTTGCGTGCGGCCAAGCTCAATGGCGAGCCGAAGATAGAAGTGGAGTTCTTCGACGGTTCCGAGACGGATGCCTTTCTGCGTGCGGTGGAGGCGAACACCGCGCATGGCCTTCCGCTGGCCATGGCCGATCGGAAATCCGCGGCCCGGCGCATCATCCGGAGCCACCCGGACCTGTCGAACCGGGAGATCGCCCGGTGCGCCGGACTGTCCGACAAGACGGTGGCGGCGATCCGGCGTTCAAGCCCGGATATTCCGCAGTCGAACGTCCGGAAGGGGGCGGACGGGAGAGCCCGCCCGCTCGCCGCGTCTGAGGGGCGGCTGCGTGCGGCCAAGGTGATCGCCGAGCGCCCCGAGGCGACGCTGCGCGAGGTGGCCCGGGAAGCCGGGATCTCGTTGGGGACAGCGCGGGACGTACGCCAGCGTCTCGACCAGGGCCTTGAGGCAGCGCCGCCGGGCAGGCGGAAGGCAGCCGACCAACGGGAGGTCAAGGGAAGTCCCGCGGTCCCGGTGGAGCGCGAGACCCCGGGCCCGGCGCGGCGCGGCGCGCCGCCTGCCGCTTCTTCGGGAGCCGACGTCCGCAGGTACCTCGACCGGCTGGCCCGCGATCCGGCCGTGCGCTCGACGGACCGGGGGCGCGAGTTGCTGCGCTGGCTCTGGGCCCACGAGACGGTGCTGCGCAAGTGGCCCGAGACGGTGTCCGCGATCCCGCCGCACTGCGCCGACGTGGTTGCCTGGCTGATCCAGCAGTATCTGAGTTCGTGGCAGCGCCTCCTGGAGGACTACGGGGGTGACTCTGAAGCGTTCGGGTCCGCGGCGACAGGCCTCCATCACCGAGCCGGCTGAGGCAGCGATGCCCGCGCCTGAATTCTGGCGCGGGCATCAGTCAACCGGCTGGCTGATGCCCGCGCCAATGGCGCAGGCTGGACTTTAGACAAACCCCGACTCGAGCGCGATACTACGGCTTCCGGTCAATTGGAGAGGCGTAGATCATGGAAAACGGTAAAGCTGATCTCATCGGTCTCGTCCGTTCCGCTTGGCGGGATACGCTGGGCTACGACACGTTCAACGACGACACCGGTTTTTTTGACGCCGGCGGGGATTCGTTTGTGCTCATCTCTCTCATCGGTAAGCTGACGCAATCCTCCGGACTCACGATCAGGGCCATTGACGTCCTTCGGGCTCCCACCGTTCGAAACCAGGCCGAGTTGCTCGGCCAACTGACGGGCGAGGGTCACGGAGAGCGCCAGTAATGCGCAGTGGTCGGCTCCCCGCCAGGCTGCCTGCTGACACCGCACTTCCCGTCCTTCTCGCCGCATTCGGCCTCACACTGAGCCGATTGACCGGTGCGAGCACTGTGCAGGTCGGCGTCGCCAACGCCAAAGACCCGGTTTCGATCCGTATCGATGTCGATGACGACCTCGCGCCACAGGTGTTCGTGCGCAGCGTTGACGAATCGCTGAGACGCAGCCTGGGCAGGGACGATTTTCCACGCGAGCCGCTCGTCCGGATCTTCTATGATGCCGAACCTGCGACGCAGTGCGTTGTTTCTCTGCAACCGACCGGCGCCGGCCGATCGTTCGAGGGGCATCTCGATTACGCGACGGACCTATGGAACAGGGACGAGGCGGAGAGATTTGTCGCGAATTATTCGGCGGCGGTGGAGCAGCTTGCGAAGGCGACGGCCGAGGACTGTCCAGGCATGACGCTGGCGGATGTCCGGTGTATATCCGCCCAGGCGCGAAAGATGCTCGAAGCCGTCAATGACACGCCTCGCGTCTTCCCGCATTCATCTGTGGATGAACTCTTCCGTATGGCGGCGGAGCGATGGCCCGCTGTGCCGGCCGTGCGCGACGCGGAATCGACGCTGACGTACTCCGAGCTGGCCGCCGCCGCGGCCGAGCAGGCGCGCCTGCTGCGTACCGTCGGCGTCCACGAGGGCGACACCGTGCTGATCGCCGTTCCGCGCTCGGTGGCGGAGACAGTGGCGGTGCTGGGCACCCTCTGGGCGGGAGCCACCTATATCGGAGTCGATCTCACGCAACCCCCTTCCCATACCGGGAAGATCATCACCAAGGCAGCCCCCGCCGCCGCGATCGTGGCCGGCGACGGGGCCGGTCGGCTCAAGTCGCACGGCGTTCCCCGGGTCAGTTCATGGGCCTGGGGATGGGAGGCCGACGGGGCGGGCGTGGCGCCCGTCCGGCCCGACCCCGACCGACTGGCGTACATCGCCTTCACCTCGGGCTCGACGGGGGAGCCGAAAGGTGTGGCGATTCCGCACCGTGCGGTGATCCGGTTGGTGCACGATGCCGACTATCTGGCGCTGGGCCCGGGGGAGCGCTGTCTGCGTCTGTCGTCACTCGCCTTCGATGCCTCCACCGTCGAGATCTGGGGCAGCCTGTTGACGGGAGCGACGCTTGAAGTCTGTCCACCGGACCTGATCACCCCCGGCGAGATAGGCGCTTTTCTCGAGGAACGCCGGATCACCGTGGCCTGGCTCACGGCGGGCCTCTTCAGGCTCGTGCAGGACTTCGCGGCGACATCGTTGGGCAGCTTGCGACAGCTCCTGACGGGTGGAGACGTCGTGCCTCACGAGCACATCAAACGTGCTCTGGCGGAGAACCCAGGCCTTGTGATCACGAACGGATACGGCCCGACCGAGAACGCGACCTTCACGACGGTCCATTCGCTTCACGACCCTGCGGACATCGACGGGCAGATTCCTATCGGCCTACCCGTTCCCGGAACTCGGATATATGTCCTGGACGATCGTGCGAGGCTACTGATGCCCGGGGCTGTCGGAGAACTGTATGCCGCCGGGGAAGGACTTGCGGCAGGCTACCTCAATGACAAGGCGGAAACCGATCGATCGTTTGGCTTCTTCTCGCCCGATGTGGGCGAGCGACTGTACCGCACAGGTGACCTGGTGCGTATCGACGGGGCCGGCCGACTCCGCTTTCTGGGCAGGGTGGACGACCAGGTCAAGGTTCGCGGCTTCCGTATCGAGCCGGGGGCGATCAGTGAGTTTCTGACCGCTCAGCCGGAAGTCGAGGAGTCGGTGGTGACGGTCACGGACGGCGACAGCGCCGACAAAAGACTCATTGCCGCGGTACGGCTGGCGCCGGGGACGACGGTGAGGCCTGCCGAGTTGAGAGACCGGGTGCGGGACCATCTGCCCTCATATATGGTTCCTCCGCTCTGGGCCATTGTGGACCGGCTGCCTCTCACGGCGAATGGGAAAATCGACCGACGCCGACTCGCGGCCATCGCCATGCCTGCCGGTTCGTTCGCGAAGCAGGGTCAGGTCTGATGAAAAAGCGCGAACAGATGGAGGTTGTGAAGATATGCCCGAGTCTCGCAAAATAGCAGTCATTGGATTGGCGTGCCGCGTTCCCGGTGCGGAGGACTATCGGCGCTTTGCGCAGAATCTGCAAAAAGGAACTGATTCTGTCACGCGCCTGTCGCGAGAAGAGTTGCTCGCCCGGGGAGTTGCGGCGCGGCGACTTGATGACCCGCGCTACGTCCCCGCGCGCGGCATGATCCGTGATTCGGACATGTTCGACAATGAGTTCTTCGGCTTCTCCACGTCGGATGCGACGGCCATGGACCCGCAGCACCGCCTGTTCCTCATGACGGCGTGGCACGCGCTGGAGGACGCGGGCTATGCGGTACCACGGCTCCGATCGCGCGCCGGCGTATTCGGTGCGTGCAGCAAGAATTCGTATGCCCCGGTGACCTCGAACGAGTTGAAGCATGTGATCAACGGAACCGCTGATCATCTCAGTACGCGCGTGTCGTTCAAGCTGAACCTGCGCGGGCCGAGCATGACCGTGTCGACCGCCTGTTCCAGCTCTCTTGTCGCCGTCACGCAGGCGGCGCAGGCCTTGCTGATGGGCCAGTGCGACATCGCGCTGGCCGGGGGGACAGCGATCGATTTCCCGGAGGAGGGCTATGTCTTCCAGGAAGGTTCGATCCTGTCACCGGACGGGTTCTGCCGCACGTTCGACTCGAAGGCGGCGGGCACCGTACCCGGCGACGGCGCCGGAGTGGTGGTGCTCAAACGGCTGTCCGACGCGATCCATGACGGAGACGCGATCCGGGCCGTCATCTCCGGCTACGGCCTGAACAACGACGGGAACGACAAGGTCGGCTACACCGCGCCCAGCGTCTCGGGTCAGGTCGATGCCATCACGATGGCGCACACCATCGCGGACGTGAGGCCGAGCGACATCGGGTACGTCGAGGCCCATGGCACCGGGACGGCCCTCGGGGATGTGGTGGAGGTGGCCGCCCTGAGGGACGTGTTCGACAGGGAGACACCACGCGGCTCGTGTGCCCTGGGCGCGGTGAAGAGCAGCATCGGGCATCTGGACGCGGCAGCAGGGGTTGTCGGGTTGATCAAGACCGTACTCAGCCTGGAAGAGGGCGTCATCTTCCCCAGCGCCCACGTGGAGAAGCCCAATCCGGCTCTGGGTATCGAAGAGAGCGCCTTCCATATCCCCACCGCGTGCGAGCCGTGGCCGGACGATCGGCCACGGCGTGCCGGTGTCAGTGCCTTCGGCGTGGGCGGCACGAACGTTCACCTGGTGCTGGAAGAGGCACCCGAACGCCCCGCTCCGCCGCCGCGTCACGGGTACTGGCCGTTGCTTGTCAGCGCCAAGAACCCCGAATCGCTCCGGCTGCACCTGCGGGATCTGGCCGAGGCGCTGTCCTGCGGCATCGACCTGCCGGACGCGGCGTTCACCCTCGCTGAGGGACGCGAGGCGTTCGACTACCGCTGTGTGGTGACCGCACGCGACGTGGGCGAGGCGGCGCGGTTGCTCCGCACCGCCGAGCCGGCGCACCGTTGCGCCGTCGATGAGATCACCTTCAGCTTCCCGGCCGACGCCGGGGCAACCCCGGAACTGGTGCGAGAACTCGCCCGCCGGCACCCCGATTTCCACGACGCATGGGGTCGATGCGAAGACGCGGTGCCCGCCCTGTCCGCGGAACAGTGGGACGAGCGTGATCGTGCCGTTGCCCAGTGCGCGTTCGAGTACGCGCTCGCCCGCATGTGGGCGGCGCATGGCATCGAGCCGACGCGCATCGTGGCATCCGGACTCGGCACCGCCGCGGCAGCGGCGTTCACCGGAGAGATCGCGGTCTCACAGGCACTCAACCGTCTCGCCGATGGCGGTTGGCAAAGTGAGCGGGCGGGAGCGGGCGAACCAGGGGGCGGCATCTGGGTCTCGATGACAGAAGCCGGACCGGTCCGGATCGACGGCCACGAGGTGTCGTGCCCCGATGACGCGACCGGCGCCGTGGTGGCCGCGCTCGCCGCGATCTGGCAAACGGGTGTGGACGTGCGGTTCGGCCCCTTGTTCAGCGGCGGCGGATTCGGACGAGTGCCGCTGCCGGGTTATCGGTTCAAGACGCGGCGTTACTGGCACCCCCACTACGGGGAGCCGACAGCACGTGTGTCCCTCACTGATCCGGGCGTGAGCGACGCGCGGGCCGGGAGCGGAGCGAACGCCTCCGACGACATGATCGCGGGGCAGGTCATGGCCGCCTGGGAGACGGCTCTCGGTGAGGCGCCGGACTCGGCTGACACCGACTTCTACGATGCCGGCGGTGATTCGCTCTCCGCGCTGGTCGTCGTCTCACAGATCGAGGAACGCCTTGGCGTCCGGCTGGAACTCGACACCGTGTTCGCCGAACCGACCCCTGGAGAGCTTGCCGCCCGCGTGAGGGACTTGCTGCCTCGCGACGCGTCGGAAGACCCGCCAGGCCCGGGGGGGCAGCGGTGAATCTCCGGGATGTCGAATGTCATCCGTTGTCGTTTCAGCAAGAGGTGGAGCTGGAGCGCTACCAGCGCATTCCGTACTGTGCGGCCTGCTGCAACGAGGTGCGGCTCTACCGGCTGGAGGGAGAAATCGACACGGCGTGTCTTTCCCTCGCGGTCGATGATCTCGTCAGGCGCCATGCGGCTCTCCGTACGACCATAGGCAGCCGTGGACCAGGTCATGTACAGCAGGTCCACGCGGAACCACAGGAACCTTTCCGTACGAGCGCGTCTCAGGCCGACGACATCGATTCGCTGGCGCACGTGCTCCTGCAGCGGCGTCACACCATGGATGACATCGTGGACGGCAGGCCGCTCTTTCGGGCCGAGTTGCACCGCATCGCCGGGTGCGTGTTTCTTTCGATCACCATCAGCCACCTGGTCTATGACGGTCTGTCGTACGTGATAATCGTCCGGGATCTCGCCGAACTGTATGCCGCACGGCTGGCCGGTCGGCCGGCCGTGCTTCCACCGCTCGGGATGAGCTATGGCGAGTTCGCCGAGCTGCAGAGGAATTCTTGGCCTGAGGTGCGGCACTCTGCCGTGCCTTTCTGGGCCTCGATCGTCTCCGGGTACACCGGCATCGTCCGCTGGCCCGCCCCGTCACCTGTCCGGGCGACGTCCCCGCAGCCGGCCAGAAGAAATCATGAGCTGGCCCTGCCCGCGGACTGCTTGGCCCGGACGCTGGAACTCGCCCGTGCCCTGAGGGTGTCGCCGTTCACCGTGCTCCTCTGCGCCACCGGCGTCGCGGTCTCCCACGTCACGCGGCAGCGTGATGTGCTGCTCGGGACCCAGATCGCCAACAGGAGCACCCCGGCCGTCCAGAACGCGGTCGGCTTCTTCTCGGACATCCGGATCACCCGGCTCAATTCGCTCGGCGTCCGGTCCTTCGACGACCTTGTCGTCGCCGTCCGCGAGGACTGGCGCGCCGCGGAACGCCATCGGGACGCAAGCATCGACCCTGTGCTCGAGGCGCTCGAAGGGCCGGAGTTCGTCAAGGTCGACATGGGCGTCGACAGTAACGGGAACGAGGATCTGATACTTCCGGGAGTGCGGGTGGAGGAAATACCGGTAACCGCCGCCGACCCTTATTACCGCAAGCTGAAAATCATGTGGGTGAACCAGAAGCCCGGCTATGTCGCGAACGTCATGTACCAGCCTTCGGTCGTCGACCAGCGGGTTCCTGTCGAGATGACTGAACAGATCGTCAGCATCTTGCGGAGTCCCGGCACGTGCTTTGACATGGGAAATATTCGATGAAGATCAACCGGAGGTGTCCCGCATGCCGGATCGCAAAGTGATCGTCATCGGCGTGGATGGTGTGCGCTATGACACGCTGCAGGAGGCCAGCACCCCCCATCTCGACACCGTCGTGAAAGCCGGGTTCCTGAGTGAATTCAGCGTGAGTGATCAGGCGCCGGTGAATTCCGGGCCACTCTGGGCGACCGTCGCGACGGGCGTTTGGCCGACCTTCCACGGGGTGTACGACAACAGCCTTGCCGGCAATCGGCTGGCCTCTTTCCCCGACTTTCTTTACGCACTCACCTGGATGGACAAAAGCCTGCGCACCTATGTGGCCGCCGCCTGGCAGCCGCTGGCCACGAGAATATTCCGGCCGGCCTCCCGGCTCATGATGATGAACGGCGACACGCTCGGATACCACGAAGCCGACGAATCCGTTGCGCGCGACGCCGTCGGCGTCCTGCGGAACGACAAGGTCGATGCCGCTTTCGTCTGCTTCGGCGAGCCCGACTCGGTGGCCCATCGCCATGGCATCGGGCCTGAATACCGCGAGGCCATCGAGAGAGCGGACGCCCGGATCGGCGATATCACCGCGGCGATAGGGGAACGCAGCGGCGAGGAGTGGACGGTCATCGTCGTCACTGACCATGGCCATCGGGACGAGGGCGGGCACGGTGGCCGCTCGAAGGCGGAGAGCACCGCGTGGCTGGCCGCGGCGGGACCCGGCATCACTCGGGGACCGGCCAGCCACGCCGATGTCTTTCCTACGGTGTTCGCGGCTCTCGGCAGGACTCCCCACAGGGGCTTCGGCCTGGCCGGGACCGCGCTGCAACATGCGGGAGGCGCCGGCGAATGACCTCCAGCCCGCGCCTGTTCCGGGTCATGCGGGTTCGGCGGCGAAGGCCCGGCCGAGGGCCGCGACGGTGAGGTCCGGGTCGTCCGACACCTCGGCGAGGGTGTGCGTCCACTGCCGCAGCGCCCGTGTGGCCTCGTCGGAGGTGAAACAGTCCACAGCGTAGTCGACGTGGCAGGCGTAGCCGCCTGCTTCTGCCACCACGTCGACGAACCAGTCGAACTTCACCCCCGCCGGCACGACATGGACGCGCTCGCACGCGAGGCCGGGAAGCGTCAGCGGTGTGGGCTCCTCGACCACCATCACCACTCTGATGAGCCCTTCACCGGGCAACATGCCCGGTGTGTGCGGCAGATGCCTCGCGACATGGGCCCAGGGAACGTCTCGGTGGCGCAGCGCGGAGATCACGTCTCGTTTCACGGAGCCGCACAGCTCGCTGAACGTCGACTCGGGCAGCGCGCGCAGCCGCAGCGGCATGGTGTCGGTGAAGCAGCCGAACACCCGGTCGAGGTCGGCCGGACCCCGCTGTGACACCGGGTGGCCCATGACGACGTCCTCGACGCCCGCCGAGGCGGCCAGCGTCATGCCGAGCGAGGTGAGCATCATGACGGTGGGCGTCGTTCGCATCGCCCGGGCGCGCTTTTGGACGCGGCGAGCGACATCGGCGCTCACCACCTCGGTGACCCGGCCGCACCGATTGTCGTGCCGGGACCGGAGCGCTCGCCCGGCCGGCGGGAACGCGGGCAGGGGTTCGGCGTCGTCGAGGTAACGGGTCCAGTACGCCAAGGACGACTCGGGTATCCCGCGGGCCCGTTGATCCGCCGCGTACCGGCCGACGGTGATCCCGGGGGCGGGCGGTTCGACGGCCTGTCCGCCGACGGCCGCCGTGTACAGTGCCTCGATCTCCCTGGACAGCAGGTCGAACGAGTGATCGTCGACGACGATGTGGTGGCACTGCACGAGAAGAACGTGATCGTCGTGCGCCAGCTTCAGCAAGACCACCCGGAGGGTGGTCTCCCGGATGTCGATCGGCCGCTGCGCCGCCCTTCGCAGCGCGGCGTCGGAATCCTCGCCCTGCGCGTCCACCCGCTCCACGACGAGGCCGGCATCGTGCCGCACTCGCTGCACAAGGCGATTGTCCTCCAGGACGAACTGCGACCGCAGCGCGGGATGGCGGTCCCTGATCCGCTTCAGCGCCCGGATCAGCGCATTTGCGTCCAGGCTGCCTCTGAGCCGTTGCGCCCAGCTTTCGACGTAGGGGGGCGTCCCGACGGCGAACTGCTCCGAGAGCCAGAGCGCCTCTTGCACGAACGACAGGGGATGGTCGTCGCCGCAACGGTCACGGCTCATGGCGCTGCCTCCCCGCCCGGCGCCGGCAGGAGGCTGACGAATTCCGACAGGACATCGAACTCGAACAGCCATTCAGGCTGAGCCTGTCGGCCGGTCTCCCGCTCGATCCTCGTGCAGATCCGGATGGCCTGGAGGGACGTGCCACCGAAGTCGTAGAAGCTGTCGGATCGGCCTATCCGGTCGATGCCGAGGACCTCAGCCTGAATGCGTGCCACCGTGCTTTCGAGCGGCCCCTGCGGCGGCTCGAACTCAGCGCCCACGTGGTCTTCGCGGCTCTCGGTCAACACGACGATTCCTCCCTCTCATCCGAGTCTTCTCAGTCTTCTCAAAGGTCTTCTCAGGGGGTGTGCTGCGGGCCGGCCTGGCCGATGACGCGGCCGATGCGCCTGATGCCTTCCTTCAGTACGTCCTCGTCCACGGAGAGCGTGATACGGAAGCACTGGGTGCCGTGCTCGGCGGGACGCGGGCTGCCGGTGAAGAAGCTCCGGCCCGGAGCGATGAAGACGTGCTGCTCCTTGAGCCTGTCGTAGAGTGCGACATCATCGAACCAGTCTTCGTCGATCCATACCCAGGCGAACATGCCGCCCTCGTTCGCGTGCAGCCGCCAATTGACGCCCGGTGGCATGGCGCTGCTCAGGAGCTTCTCCACGAGCAGTCGGCGTTCGAGGTAGAACGGCCTGACCGTCGTCGAGACCGCGTCGTCGATCGCGCCCGACCGCAGGCCGGCCGCGACCGCGGACTGGGCCAGTCTGGGCGCGTGCAGGACCGAGTTGGACAGGCAGGAGACGATCGGGGTGATGAAACGCTCGGGGCCGATGGCAAAACCGATGCGCTCGCCCGGTAGCCCCAGTTTGGACATGCTGAAGCAGTTGACGACGTTCGGATGGAGCACAGGAGGAGCCTGGGTCAGACCGATCTGCGGGAAGGGGTGGCCGTAGGCGTGGTCGACGAACAGGGGCACGTCGAGCCGTTCGGCGATGTTGATGAGGCCGTCCTGCTCCACCGGACTCAGGGCGCGGCCTGTCGGGTTGCCCGGGCTGGACAGCAGTAGCATGCCGGGGTCCGGATGGCGGGCGACCGCGTCCAGGTCGAGCTCGTACCTGAAGAGCCGGCCTTCTTCCGGCACGGGGAGGGACCGTGTTCCGGCGACCCCGCCGGGCACCATGCACAGTCCCTGGTAACCGGTGTAATCCGGTGTCATCGGCAGAAGAACCCTGCGCGTTCCCGTGCTGCCGGGGCCTGCGTACACCGCGGCCGCGACGAAGCAGAGCATCTGGCTGCCGGGGCTGATGACGATGTTCTCGCTGCCTATCCTCCACCCGAAACGACTGCGGAAGTAGTCGGCGATGGCACGGACCAGGGTCGGCGCTCCCCGGGACGGGCCGTACTGGCCCGCGTCGGCGAAGCTCTCCTCGTGTGCGTCCCGGGTGAGTTGGCGCCACATCCCGGCCACGGCAGGAAGGACCGCCGGATTGCCGATGCCGAGGTTGAGCCACTCGCCGGCCCGGTCGCCCGTGGTCGAGGCTGCGATGTCCTCCATCAGCGCGCGGAGCCCGGACATTCGTGACATCTGGGCGCCGACATGGGACAGCCGCGGTGAGGTTCCGTCCGCCGCGCGCGTCATGACGGCGTCGGCAGGGACGTGGCGATGTGTCCGTGGATCTCGGGGGCCTTGTCGAACACCGCGAAGTGGCCGCCGTCCAGCGTGAGTACCCGGAACTCGCCGTCCGTCTGCGCCTCCCACGCCGCTGCCTCGTCGAGGCTCGTCCCCGCGTCCCGGGTCGCCGCGAAGACGGTGAGGGGAATGCCGAGAGGGTCCTCCGGCTGGTAGGCGTACTCCTCGTTGACCTTGAAATCGGCCAGGAGAAGGGGATGGATCGAGGCCAGGAGGGCCTGGTTCTCCAGGACTTCACGCGGAGTGCCCCCGAGACGGCGCAGGACCTCGGCCAGTTCGGTGACCGAAAGACCGCTCAGCCGGGTGCGGCGCATCGGAAGCTGAGGTGCGGGGCGGCCGGAGACGAAGAGGTGAACCGGCGCGGTGCCGCCGAGCCGGCGGATCTGCCGGCACAGTTCGAAGGCGACCAGGGCGCCCGTACTGTGACCGAGGAACGCGTACGGCGGCCGCACATCCGCGATGATCTCGGGGGCGAGCAGGCGCGCCAGTTCGGTCGCGGAGGTCAGGGCGGGTTCGCGGCGCCGCTTCTCACGGCCGGGGGGCTGCACCGGGCACACCGCTACTCCGCCGAGGGCCCCGGCGCCCCAAGAACGGTAGACCGCGGCACCCGCCCCCGCGTGCGGCAGGCAGAGCAGCCGGACCGCGGCGTCCGGCGCGGTGCCGAAGGGCAGCCAGCAACTCCTGACAGTTCGACTGGTCATAGACGACCGCCTTCCGACGCGAGCCGGGACGCCCGTCGGACCCGCCTCGTGAGCCGGAGCAGTGCGGCGGAGTCGATCTTGCCATTCGCGGTGACGGGGAACCGGTCGACGCGCTGCACGGTCCCCGGCACCATGTAACCGGGCAGCTGGCGCAGCAGTCGCGCACGGACGGCCAGGGGGTCGTCGGCGTCGGGCGGCACGGCCGAGTCGTCCGTGTAGAACAGCGAGATCCGTCCCACCTCGCCGTGCGCGCCGGCCACGGGAACCGCGACGCAGGCGCGGACACCGGGCACGCGGCGCACCGCGACCTCGATCTCCTCCAGTTCCACCCGGTGCCCGCTGATCTTCACCTGCCGGTCCGCTCGTCCGAGGAAATGAAGCACCCCCGATGCGTCGGTGACACCGAGGTCACCGGTCCGGTAGAGGCGAACCGGAGCGCCGTCCACTTCGACGGTCGGGAACTTGGCGGCGGTGAGTTCCGGGTCGCCGGCGTAACCGCACGCGAGGCCCTCGCCCGCGACGTATATCTCACCCGGCTCGCCTTGCGGGCACGGCCGGTCGTCCGGGGTGAGGACCAGCACCCTGGTACCCGGTACCGGGGTGCCCACCGGTATGCCTCCGGGCAGGTCACAATCCTCGGGACGCAACAGGTGGGTGGTGGTCAGCATGCAATTCTCCGCCGGCCCGTAGCCGTTGAGCAACGGAATGCCCGGATGCCGCCCGAGGAACGCGCGGACGTGCGCGGGGGAGAGCTTCTCCCCGCCGGTCAGCACCTGGCGCAGGCCGCTGAAACAGTCGATGTCCTCATCGACGAAGAGGTTGAACAGCGATGTGGTGAGCCACAGAGTGTCCACCCCGGCGGCCGGGACGAGTTCGCGTAACGTCCGCGGCATGAGGTGGTCCTCCGCCACCGGCACCGTCGTGCCACCGCTGACGAGTTGGCCCCACACTTCGAACGCGTACATGTCCCAGGGCAGTGGTGCGGCCTGTGGCGTGGCGTGACCGGGACCGAATCCGGCGAGTCCGCCGGGTCGGAACATCCGGGTGACCGCCTGGTGCGGGGTGACCACGATCTTGGGCCGACCTGTCGTCCCGGACGTGAAGAAGACAGTCGCCGGGGACACCCCGTCGAGCGTGCGGGCCCGGAAGCCGCGGGACCTCGCGGCGACGTCGGCGACGTCTTCGGCGGGCACCGGAAGGATGGGCTGTGGCCCCAGATCATGCGCGGACCCGTCGGCGGTGATGATCAGCGTCGCAGAGAGCAAGTCGATGACCGCCGCTGTTCGTTCGGCTGGCCAGCGCAGGTCGAGTCCGGCGTAGGCCGCCCCGCACCGGAGAATTCCCAATTGCACTGCGATGAGCTGGGCGGAACGCGGGAGAAGCAGTGGAATGACGGTACCGGGACCGACTCCGCGCTCGGCCAGTTCCGCCGCGTAGGTGTCCGCGGCGGCGTCCAGGGCCGCATAGCTGATGCGTCGCCCTGCGGAGATGATGGCGGTCGCCTGGGGCCGCCGCCTGGCGTGGGCGGCGAATGCGCCATGAATGGTTGGTTCGTATGTGAGGCTCACTGTGGCGTTTCTCCCGCTGCGAAAATGACTCCTGGAACAGCCCACATCTGTACTGGGAAGGGAATGCGGACGGCAGCGCTAATTCGCGTGGTAGCCGTCCAGGTGGGACAGGGCGTACAGCATGACCTCGTCGGTGCCGCCGCCGATCGACCATGCGGGGCTGTCCCGGAAGTACCGGGCGGTCCACGACTCTTCCATGTAGCCCATGCCGCCGTGGAACTGCAAACAGACCGCCGAGATCTCGCGGGCCAGGCGGCCTGCCTCCAGTTTCCCGATGGTCGCGAACCGGCTCGCGTCCTCACTGCGGATGTACGCCTCCGCGGCCGCGTAGGTGTAGTGCCGCAGCATGTCCAGCCGCGCACTCAGCTCGGCCAGCGTGAAGCTGATGTACTGCTTGTCGATCAGGGGCTTGCCGAAGGCCTGGCGGGTCTTCAGATAGTCCACGGTCCGGGTCAGGGCCGTCTCCATGCCGCCGACCGCGGCGTAACAGCAGACCAGGCGCTCGTTCTGGAACTGGCTCATCTGCTGGTAGAAGCCGAGGCCTATCTCGCCGATCGTGTTGCTGACCGGAACCCGCACGTCAGTGAAGGTCAGCTCGGCGGTGTCGGAAGAGCGCATGCCGAGCTTGTCGAGCTTGCGGTGGACCTGGAAGCCGGGTGTGTCCGTCGGGACGACGATCTGCGAGAAGCTGCCATAGCCGGGCTCGTCGGACGTGCGGGCGAGCAGACAGATCCAGTCGGCCTGCGTGCCGTTGGTGATGTACAGCTTCGAGCCGTTGATCACCCAGTCGTCAGCGTCGCGCGTCGCGCGGGTGCGCAGGGCGGCCACGTCGGAGCCGGTATCGGGCTCGGTCACCGCGACCGAGCAGACCGCTTCGCCGGTGGTCGCCGGGACCAGGTACTTCCGCTTGAGATCCGCGCTGCCGAAATGGTGCAGCGCCGGGGTCGCCATGTCCGTCTGGACGCCGATGCCCAACGCCACGCCACCGGGGGCAGCGCGGCCGAGTTCCTCGTGCAGGATCACCGTGTAGAGGTGGTCCGCGCCCTGGCCGCCGTACCGCTCGTCGTACTCCACGCCGAGCAGACCGAGCCGGCCCATCTTGGAGAACAGCTCGTGCGCGGGGAATATCCCATTCACTTCCCATTCATCCCCGTACGGCCCGATTTCCTTCTCGGTAAAGTCCCGGACCAGCTGACGAAACGCGTTGTGCTCAGCGGTGAAGGTGACCATGGCGAATACGGTGGCTTCGCTCGACACGCTTGTCAAGCGTCTGAAATGATGGCCTCATCGTAATTGGCTGGGATAGCAGAATGGGGAGGCTGGTACGGTAATTCAATGCCTGATTCTGTGATCGCCGCGAAATGGCTCCGTGCCGTACTTCCACCCGCCGGGCCTTTACGCAGGTACGCACTCGTTTCTCTCGTCGATGCGACGGGGACCGGTATGTTTCTGACGGTCAGCGTGCTGTTCTTTACCCGCATCGTCGGGCTCGGGGCGGGCGCGGTGGCCTCGGGACTATCGCTGGCGGGCCTGGCGGCGATGATCGCCGCAGTACCGCTCGGCAAGCTGGGCGACCGCTTTGGGTACCGGCGCATCTGGGTGCTTCTCACGGCCGTCCAGGCGGTCGTGTTCGCGGCCTACCCGTTCGTGAGCACCTTCCCGGAGTTCCTGACACTCGCTGTCATCGCCGCGCTCGCGGAAGTGGGAGGGTCGCCGATCCGGGGTGCCTATCTGTCCCAGATCGCAGGGCAGGACCAGCGAGTTCGCGCCCGAGCCTACAACCAGGCCGTCGTCAACGGTGGCATCGCCATCGGTGCCCTGGCCGCCGGGATAGCGCTGGGCGTGGGTACCCGCGCCGCGTACGTCTCGCTGATGTTGGCTGACGCCGCGTCGTTCGCCATCGCGGCCGTAATCCTGCTGACGATGCCTGCGGCCCGGTCGGCATCGTCTGCGCGGTCGCGGGCCGCCCGCCCGCGATCGGTGCTGCGCGACCTGCGGTACCTCACGGTCTGCGTGTTGAACGGGCTGCTGATGACCTACGCCGCCATCCTCACCGTGGCGCTGCCGTTGTGGATCGTGCGCCACACGCACGCGCCGACCTGGACCGTTGCCGGCACGTTTCTGGTCAACACCTTCCTCGTGGTGACGCTTCAGGTGCGCGCGAGCCGTGGCATGGACACAATTAAGGGAGCCGCCCGGGGAGTGGTGAAGTCGGGCGCTTTGCTGCTGGTCGCCTGCCTGGTGCTCGCGAGTACCGGAGCGTTGCCCGCGCTCGGTGCGGTCGTCGTCCTCGGTATCGGATGCGTGTTCCTCACTCTCGCGGAGATGCTCCAGTCGGCGGGTGGCTGGGGGTTGTCCTATGAACTCGCTCCTGAGGACCGCCAGGGCGAGTACCTCGGAGCGTTCGCGATGGGTACGCGCATCTACGACTCGCTCGGGCCGATCCTGGTCACCGTCATGATTCTCGGACTCGGCCGACTCGGGTGGGTTCTGCTCGGCGTCCTGTACGCGGGCCTCGCGCTCGGCCTTTCGGCCGCCGCTCACTGGGCCCGCCGCGCGCGCCCGGTACCGGTCGAGGACGCCGTTCACACGTGAGGGGGAGGCGGCACACCTCCGTGTGCCGTCGGGCCCGGAACCTCAGCTCCGTCGGCGGACGGCCGGGAAGAGGGTGGAGAACGCGTCGAGCAGGCGCGTCAGGTCTTCCTCGGTGATGTCGCCCATCGCGGAGATCCGGAAGACACGTCCCGACAGCCCACCCTGGCCGGCGTAGACGATGAAGCCGTCCTGCTTGAGCCGGTCGTGCACCACTTCGTAGTCGTGTCCCGGCGGTAGTCTGAAGGACTGCAGCACACAGGAGGACTCGGCGTCCGGTAGCAGCGGTTCGACGCCGAGGGCCAGCAGGACCTCACGGATGCGCGTCATGCGGTATCGGAACAACGCCTGTCGGCCGCTCCAGCCGCCTTCCTCGAAGAACTCGTCCAGCGCTTCGTCGAGCGCGTAGAACGTCTGCACCGACTGGGTGAAGGGCGTGGCTCGCCGGTCCTGCTGAGCAAGGTAGGCGCGCAGATCCAGATAGACCGTGCGGCTCGGGGCGGTGGCCGGCGCCGCGCGACGGACCAGGACGAAGGTGCTCCCTGGTACGCCGTGCAGGCACTTGTTCGCTGTGGCCGCGCAGCCGTCGAGATGCCAGCCGTCGAAGTCCAGCGTCTCGGCACCGAAGCTACTGACACCGTCGAGCAGCAGCCGCGCACCGTGAGCCGCCGCGAGCTTCGACAGCCGGGCGATGTCATTGAGCCGCCCGGTCGTGGTCTCGTGATGGACCACGGCGACGTGGGTGAAGGCGCCGTCGCCGAGAGCTCGTTCCACGGCGGACAGATCGATGGCGTCGGACCACGGAGCGGTGACCCGCTCATGGGCGATGCCGTGGGTGCGGGCGATTTGTGACATGCGCTCGCCGTACACGCCGTTCTCGACGATCAGCAGGCGGCCGTCCGCCGGTACCAGGCTGGTGAGCATGGCCTCGACCGCGGCCGTGCCGGAGCCGGTGAGCAGGACCGCTGCCCAGTCCGTCGGGTCGAGGGCGTAGACATCGAGCAGCTTGCGGCGCAGGCCGTCCTGGAGCGCGCCGAACTCGGGCTCGCGATGACAGAGATCGGGCCGGGACATCGCTTCGCGTACGCGCCGCGAGAGCGTCACCGGGCCGGGATTGAGCAGTATCGTCTTCACAGGGGACGTCCAATGCGGTCCATCAGTCGGTCGAGTACGTCGGGCGGCTGCAGGGCCGGCCGGGGGAGCGTGTCACGGGTGCCAGTACGGATCTTCATATGCGCGAAGTACGGACCGTCGTGGTCCGCGGTGCGCAGGAACGTCCGCAACTCCGTGGCCGAGTCCGTGCGCAGCACCCGGCGGTAGCCGCAGGCCGCGGCGACGCCGGCGAGATCGATCCGGGAACTGACGGTCGCCTGCGCGCCCGTCGAGTCGTGCGCTTCGTTGTCGAGCACCACATGCAGCAGGTTCCTCGGCCGGTACGCACCGATCGTCGCGAGATTTCCCATGCGCATCAGAGCGGCTCCGTCGCCGTCGGCCACGACCACGCGCAGGTCCGGCCGGGCCAGCGCCAAGCCGAGCCCCAGCGACGAGGCGCACCCCATGGAGCCGACCATGTACAGGTGATTCGACCGGTCCGCGATCGCGTACAGTTCACGGCCGGTGTAGCCGGTAGTGGCCACGACGACGGTGCGGGCCTGGTCGCTGGTGGCGACGATCGCCTCCAACGCCGCCTGCCGTGAGCCGCGCTCCGCCGCGGTCAGTACATGGCCGCGGCCTTCGACGGGCACGGGCATCGGCGGGGGTGCGGTCGCTGCCGGTGCCGGCGGATGCGGTGCGCAGCTGCCCTTCTCCAGGACCAGAGCGCACGCCTGGCGCTCCGCGGCCCGGCGATCGGCCTCGTCCAGTACGGCCGAAATCGCCGCCGGATCGCTGGGAAATCGTGTCCAGGGAATGTGCACCGTGTCCAGCAACGGGCCGGTGATGCGTCCCATCAGGTCGTGCTGCGGCTCATCGTCGACTCCCGGCGCGCCGCGATGCGTGCAGATCAGGAGCACCGGGATGCGGAAGGTGTGCAGCAGCGAGGTCAGCGGATTGAGGGCATTGCCGAGACCGGAGTTCTGCATCATCGCGATGCCGCGATGCCCGCCGATCCAAGCGCCGGCGGCGATGGCGACCGCATCGCCCTCGTTCGCCGCCGACACGTAGCCGATGTCGCCGTCGCCGATGACGTAGTTGATGAACGGGGTGAGGAACGAGCAGGGCACCCCGGCGTACCAGTCGTAGCCCCGGCCGAGGGCGTCGTGAACGAAGTCGCATGCCTGGATCATGAGCGCTCCTTCACGACTGGCCGGCGGTGAACCGGCCCGCCTGCTCCAGATCGGCGAGTGAGTTCACATCGAGCCAGTGCCCATGGATGTACATGACGCGCACCGGGTGTCCCTCGGCGACGATATGGTTGAGGAGGTCGCTCAGCGTGAGCCGGTCGAAGTCGGGGCGCATGCCGAGCGTGTCGAGACCCTGCTCGATCCAGGCGCGGCCGTCGCCCTGGGCTCGCACCATGCCGATCCAACGGCCGTCGGGCCGCGCGCCGTTGCGGAGTCCGGCGCCGGCGATGCGGCTCAGCAGAACGCGCTGCCCCCAGAGCGAACGGTCGTCGGGGGATGAACAGTACACGTCGTCGCGGGCGAGGCCCATGTCACTCTCCTGCGAATCCACGACCACCGTTAACTCGCTGTGCGACTCCATCAGTTCGCGCAGGATGTAGGAGCGGAAGAGTAGATCGCCGTAGAGGATCACCGTGTCGTCGCGGAAGGCGTGCCGTGCGCAGGCAAGCGAGGCGAGTTCACCGCTCGTGGCGTGGCCATCGTTCAGGACCAGTTCGATGTCCTTGATGTCGACGCTGTCGGCCCGGTAACCCACCACCACCGAGATGCCGTCGATCCCCTGTTTCCGGCACAGTTCGACGAGGCGTGCGAGCAGCGGCTTCCCATTGACCGAGAGCATGGTCTTGGGGCGGTCATGGGTGAGATGCGTCAGTTCGTCGCCGCGGCTCGCGGCGAGCACGACGGCTGCGGTGTTCGGCCGTGTGCCCTTCGCGTAGCGGTGCTCCGCGGCGGCCAGTTCCTCCGCGCACTGGAGGCGGAAGATCTCCTTAACGCTCGCGACGCGATCCTCGACCTCCACCAGCGACTGTTCCTCGAAGATCTGCCGGGCGGTACCCTGCATCGCGTCGACGGCGCTGCGTATGAGGTGGTTCGCCCAGATCACCAAGCTGACCCCGGCATCACGGAAGATGTGTGTCGGGGTGCTGTAGTACTTGGTCGGCACGATCACGAGCGGGGCACGCCCGCCCCATTCCTTCGCGAACTCAAGGATCTGGTCGGGCTTGGACAGGGCGCTGTGAATGAGGATGGCGTCGGCACCGGCTTTGCGGTACGCCTCGGCGCGAGTGATCGCTTCACGGGTGTCCCGCCCCGCGATGTACGCCTCGACGCGCGCGACGACGCAGAAATCGTCGTCAAGCTGCGAGTCCTTCGCCGCGGCGATCTTGCCACAAAACTCATTGATGTCCGCGAGCGACTGTCGCTCGCCGTTGATGAAACTATTGGTCTTCGGGAACGACTTGTCCTCGATGCAGACACCGGCGACGCCGCGCTGCTCAAGTTTACGCACCAGTCGACGGGCGTTGTTGAAGTTGCCGTATCCGGTATCACCGTCGAGCAGAATCGGTACCGATGTCGCGTCGGCCATGAATTCGACCATGTCGACAACCTGGGTCCAACTCGTCTCGTTGTTGTCACGCACCCCGAACTGTGCGGACAATGCGAGTCCGGAGGCCCAGATCCCGTTGAAGCCGGCCTCTTCCGCGATGACCGCGCTGATGCCGTTGTGTGCTTCGAGAATGAACTCCAGTTCGTTGGAGCGCAGCATGCGCCGCAGTCGAGCGGTTTTGCTCACCGCGTCGTCAGGGCCGACTCCGGGCCCGTTGACGACATGCTTCTCCGGAAAATGCAGCGAGGACACTCCACCTCCCAGTTGATTACCGTATGTTACAGGGCGGTCAATACTTCGGCAACGCTAGCTGGCTGTATGAGGATACGAGCAGAAAATCCACCGAGATGGGAGAGACAGGAATGACCGCCGATGAATCCGCAGTCGACGCGTTGCGGCAGCTGTTTCCGCGTGCGAGTGAGAGTAACGCGCCGCGGACGCACTGGGCCGAAGGCCGCCACCTCGTCGAGCATGGTGATCCGAAAGACCTCGAGGAGCGCATAGCCGAGCGTTTTCCCACGCCCGAGGCACTGGCTGAGTTCGCCCCTGACATGAAGGTGTCGGTGTACGGCTTCGCCGACAAGAACCGCGCCGGGGGAACCGCGGGAGCGACGGAGAACGTGCAAGACCTGTACACCTTTCCACCGACGTCGATCAGCGACGCGGTGCCGCTCTACCACTCCGGCCACACCATCGTCTGCTGGCGGATGCTGGAGCACCTGCCCGAGGCACGCCAACGGGGTGCCGGCATCCTGGAGTCGCTCGGCCTGCCGCATCAACCAGTAGCGACACGGGGGCTGTTGGACCCCTGGAGCAGCACATGGCCGTTCGTGTTGAGCATGGTGTACACACCTGCGGGAGCCGGCTCCGGACTGGGCCTGCACTATGACCGATTCGACAGCGTGGTGGTCCACCTGCGCGGACACAAGCGCTGGCGCGTGGGCCGGCATCCGTTCCTCGAATACCCCCTCTACAACGAGGAGCTCGCCGCGCGGCTGGACTTCCCGCCCTCCCTGCCACGCATGGGCACACAGTCGGAACTGGTGACCGATCTGGAGGTGATTGAGATGCGGCGTGGCTCCGCACTAATCACGCCCCGCGGCGTCTATCACACGACGCTGGCCGATGACGAAGCCTCACTGTCCCTCGGCTACCACTTCTCACTGCCCACGTGGTCGCATGTCGTGCTGGCCGCCCTGGAACGCCGGCTCACGTGCGATCCGCGCATGCGGACCACTCCGTTCGACGCCTTCGGACCGGCCGGGCCATCCGCCGAAGCACGGGAGACGATGGCCTGGGCGGCCGAGCGTGCCAGGGAGGCACTGGACGATCCCCAGAAACTGCTCGAGGAAGACCTGCTCGGCAATCTCGCCTCCCACCACCAGGCGGCCTTCCAGGTCGAACCCGATGCGGCGGCCCGGCTGCTGATCGCCGAACCGCCCGTCGTGGTCGACTACGGCGGTCAGGGAATCGATGTCGAACTGCCCCCCGCGGCCGCCGGACTCTGCGGCTGGATGCTCGCGGACGCCCCGGACTGGTTCGGACTTTCCGAGGCACTTGCCGCTGCCGAGGGGCAGTTGAGCCCTCGGGCCGTGTGGAATCTGCTTCAGCAGTGTGTCGAGGCCGGCCTGCTGCGGCGGCGGTGGGGCAGCCCGAGCCGGTAGGTTCTGCCGGCGTGGCCACGGACCGGGTGTGCAACCGCGGAATTTCCGGGGTTGCACACCCGGGTCGCTTCCTCAAGACGATCTTTCACGGTTGACCTGGTTGAAGCGTATATGTCAGCGTGCAGGTCTTATTGTCGATGTTGCCGACATCTGGTGGGAGCGTGGATGGCTCAGAAAGTCGAAGTCACAGTACAAACTCGAGGTGCGAGGCGGTCCGCACGGAAGAAACCATCGGATTTCCGCGTCCTGCTGGTCTATCCGAACATTCAGCAGGCGGCGATGATGCCCTATTCTATGGGGCTCTTCACCGCACTGCTGCGCGAACGAGGGTTCCAGGTCGATCTTTTCGACAGCACCTTCTACGCGGAGGATCTGACATCGAACTACGTCCACTACCGGACCTTCGTGAAGCAGTTCGACTGGCTCGAACGTGACGTGCATTTCCAGCAGACCA
This sequence comes from Streptomyces sp. JLBG701, assembly GCF_058544905.1. Classification (NCBI taxonomy): domain Bacteria; kingdom Bacillati; phylum Actinomycetota; class Actinomycetes; order Kitasatosporales; family Streptomycetaceae; genus Streptomyces; species Streptomyces sp. JLBG701. Next base: position 1,470,773 of record NZ_CM178588.1, on the reverse strand, counting down.
GCATGCTGGACGACTTCCGGGCCAAGGTGGCGGAGTACCAGCCGGACCTGATCGCCGTCTCGGTGGTGGAGAACACTTACTCCATCGGCCGTGCCATGATCCAGGCGCTTCCCGAGAAGGACCGTAAGATCCCCACCATCTGGGGTGGCCCTTTCGCGACCTTCGCACCCAATTTCATCCTCCGTGACAACGTGGGCGATTTCGTGTGCCGCGGAGAGGGCGAGATCGCACTGATCGAGCTGTGCGAGCGGATGTGCGACGGCCGGTCGCTGACCGACATCCCCAACCTCTGGGTCCGGGAGGACGGCCAGCTGTACCGCAATCCGCTGGGCCCCCGGGTGGACCTCGACCACCTGCCGTTCGCCGATTACAGCCTGTTCGAGGAACAGGCGATATACCGGCCGATGGAAGGCCGACTCTGGCGGACCATCGGCATCGAGAGCCAGCGCGGGTGCCCGTTCCAGTGCACCTACTGCAATTCCCCCGGGCAGAACCGCATTGCTACCGCCGAACAAGGCAGCAAATTCTACCGGCGCAAGTCGCTCGACCGCACCATGGCGGAACTGGAACACCAGCACAGGCTCCACGACATCGAACTCGTCTACTGGCTCGCAGACACCTTCCTGGCACTTCCAACGCGAGACTTCGACGAACTGGTCGAGCGCTACGAGGACTATCGCATCCCGTTCTGGATGAATACCCGGTCCGAGACCATGACGGAGCACGCGGCCGACGGTCTCGAGCGGATGAACATGCTCCGCACCAGCATCGGTATCGAGCACGGGAACCCTGAGTACCGGAGGAAGATGCTCAAGCGGTTCCAGACGAACGACCAGTTGCGCCGAGCCTTCGAGATCTGCTCGGGCCGTAGCTTCTCGACCACTGGCAACTGCATCATCGGCATGCCCGAGGAGACCCGTGAACTGGTCTTCGAGACGGTGGAGTTCACCCGTCGGCTGCCGGACGACATCGATACCGTGGGCTGCTTCATCTTTTCGCCCCTGCACGGCACCGAGCTGCGGAAGATCGCGGAGCAGAACGGTTACCTCGACCCCGAAACGTTCTGCGACATCACGGACAACGACGTGAGCATCCTCGACCAGCCGCAGCTCAGGCGCAGTGAAGTGATCGGGATCGCCAAGTGTTACGGCCTCTATCAGACCGCGCCGGAGTCCGACTGGGACCGGGTCCGGCTGGCGGAGCCGGACACCCCCGAGGGCGACGCGGCCTACAACGAGTTGGTGCGCGAGTACCGTCCCGGTGACATAGGCGCCGCAGCTGCCAGCTGACGGCGCGGCGGTTCCGGCTGCCATGACGAGAGGGCGTCCGCCGAGGCGGACGCCCTCTCGTCATGCCGGGACTTCCTTGCGTCTAGTCGAAGTAGCTCTTGAGGACACCGCGCCGACGGACGTCGAGGGTGGCGCAGTGCAGACCGCCGCCGAAGACGTAGTGATCCTTGAAGTCCACGAGAACCGGCTTCATGCCGAGGTTCTTGAGCATCTTGATGGTCGGTTCCTCGTGCTTGTCGACGACAACCCGTTCCTCGTCGAGAATCAGGAGGTTCATCGACAGCCACCGGCTGGAGAGCTGGAACTCCGCGGGCGCCACCCCCTCCGGAGCCTCGATGATCTCCCAGCCGGCCCGCTTGAACATGTCGAGGAGTTCTGGCGACAGACACGGCCGCGCCGGGCAGGTGAGCACCCTGCCCTCACCGAGCGGCACCCAGGTCGTGTCGATGTGGACCGGACCCGAGGAGCGGAAGCGTGCCCGGTGGATCCGGTACTCGCTGCCGAGGTGCCGCTCCAGCCACCTGATGCCGAGCTCGTTGGTGACCTGGCTGCGCTGCACGATGATGTCGCGGCCGAAGCGTACGAAGTCCGCGGCGTCGAAACAGGGTTCCGCCTCGTTGGTCATGTACTGGCCGACCAGCGGGCCCACGTTGTCCGGGATGTTGGGGTCGCCGCGGAAGAACGCGAGGTGTTCGTCCGGGTAGTCGTAGTCGTACATGTGCCGGCCCATCGAGCACTTCGGGGCCGCAGTCCACCGGGCCCCGCGCTCGAAGTACTGCTGGATCAGCGAGTGGTACTTGAGGTGCTCGAAGTAGCGCGGAGCCAGTGCCATCGGCGCCTCGATGATCTCGTCCCCCACGACCAGGAGCACGTCGCGGACGTCGGCGTTGAAGAAGCCGGTCGACTCGAAGTACGGCGTGCGGAACTTCTTGGTGGCGTAATCGACGGGCTCGGGCCGGGTGACCTTGACTCCTTCGTCCTCCAGGACCTTCTGGAGGTTGTCGAGGGCCTTCGAAGCGCCTTGCACCAAATGCTCGGGGTAAGGCTCTCCGGCGTGCTCCCGATAGAAGTCCCAGTAGTCACGGCGCACCATGACCTTCATCTCGTGCGTCAAGGGCGGAATCGTCACCCCCTCGATGGTGCCCACGATTACTTCCTCAAGAGGGTCCCACTCGTTGTGGGAACTGACTGCGGAAGTGGCTGTTATGTCGTCTGCGCGTGAATCCGCGATGTTCAAGCTTCGTCCTCGTCTTGAGTGAGTCTACGGACAATACTTACGGCGATGACTGAGTTCCGTGGAGCTGCGAGGTGGCATCGACCATGACAGACCGTGCCGGTATGAGCAACCAGAAACGTGTCTACGTGGACATGGTGGGAGACCTCTTTCACTCGGGGCATGTGTCGCTTCTCAAAGAGGCTCGTGAATTTGGTGACTACCTCATGGTCGGCGTGCTCTCCGACGAGGTGGTGGCCTCGTACAAGCGTCGTCCCATCATGAGTCTGGCCGAACGTATCGCGGTGATCGAAGCGTGCCGCTATGTCGATGAGGTGCTGCCGGACGCGCCGTATCGGGTCACTAAGGATTTCCTGGAGCGACACGAAATAGCGTTGGTGGTACACGGCGACGACATCATGCCCGAGGTCGTCGAGGAAATCTTTGGCGAGGTATCAGCCGTCGGTAAACTGCGGCTGGTCGCCTACACGCAGGGAATTTCCACCACAGACCTGATCACCCGGTGCCGAACGGCACGGTGATCACGATTCATGTGCTTCTCTCGCGGGTGAAGTGGCGGTACGGAGGGCGGCCCCGTTGATGTTCAGGGGCCCGTCGGGCATCTCGAACTCGTAGGTCAGCAGGGCGAGGCACTCGTCGATGTCGCGCATCATCTCCGCGGGTGAGCCAGCCGAGCCCGAGACGCAGTCCAGATAGGTCATGTCCGGGTCCAGCGGAGCACCGGGTATCACGTACAGCTGATAAGCGTCGATCATCGGGTGACCCAGAAGAACGTCACGGCCGGATACGGAAACAAGGCGGCGTGCATCTAGGGGGGCCCGCGTCGTGTACTGAAAGTGCGTCAGGCCGTCAGGCTTGCCTTCCGGAATTCCCAGCCGCCCCAGTGCGAGACCAGCGGCGACCTGTATGAGATCAAGGCCCTGGGAACGCCGGTAAAGGGGGGCCATGAATCCACCGAGCCGGCCGTTCACCTCTATGATCCGAGGTCCTTGTGCGGTCAGCTTCACCTCGGTGTGCGTGATGCCGTGCCGGACCCCGAGAGCGCGCAGCGCGGTTCCGACCAACTCCTCGATCTGGTCGAGTAGATCCGGGGCGAACGGCGCGGGACAGAAGTGGCCCATCTCGCGGAACGGCGGCGACAGGGGGAACTTGCCGGTCACGCCGATGTGCCGGATGATCTCATCGGAAGAGACTGACTCGACGGACACGTAGTCCCCGTACGGATGCGTGGGCAGCCCGACCAGGTACTGCTCGGCGACCAGATCCTTCTCACGGCCAGTGGCGGCCCGGTCCAGCAGTCGCGCGACGAGTGCGCGTCCCTCGTCCGCGTCGCGCACCGGCCGCGCGTTTCTGCTGCGCTCGCCGCACCGGGGTTTGACCACCAGGGGCAGCCCGATCTCGTGGACTGCTGCGTCCCAGTCCTCGGTGCCCGTGATCAGCCGACTGTCCACGCCGCCCGCTCCTGCGGCCGACAGCAGGGCGCGCTGGGTGTGTTTGTCGGTGAGCGCTGTGGCGGTGGCCACGTCATGACCGGGAAGGCCGAGCCGCTCGGTGAGTAGGGCGCAAATGGGAATGCCACCCTCGCTGTAGGTGACGATGCCGGTGACTCCGGCTGCTTTCAACCGCGTCGCGTCGACCGTCGCATCGCCGGTCAACTCCACCACGGTGCCTGCCGTTGCGATCAGCGGCATGTAAGAACGCGCATACGTGTCATTGCCGATGGCAAAGACGATGGGACCGTGATTTTCCAGCGCGATGAGCAGCTCGCGGGGCGAGATGGCACCCTCGCTGAACAATACACACAAGGTCACCGGGCCAGTCTCCTCTCCGTCTCCGATTTTGCCGACGGTCCTCTGCAAGCGCTGATTACCTGGCCGACCGTCCGGCTGGGCCGAACATTATGCGGCGACTCCGGGACAGGGAACACGTACGAGTGACCGTGCGCAGGGTCCGCAACAATCGGTGGCCGTCTGAAGGAAGTTCGTCTAACCTCGATTCTTCAGCAGCCGTGAGCGCTTGATCGAGCCGTCCGTTCGCCCTGTTTGTTCCGCGTGGTCGCGAGTGGGGCCTTCGCGTGTCGCTGCGGCTGCGCCGGGGTTCCACGGCACCCGGAGATCGTGCGGATCTGCTCCTTTTCTTGTCTCGTCGGGCTGGTGATCCGGTCGTCAGGTGATGGCGGGTAGGGCGGTCAGCCGGTGCCAGCAGGTGGTGAACGCCTTTGCCCAGGGCCAGGTCGTTTCGATCCGTAGCCAGCGGCAGCGGGCGTGGTCGGCGAGTCGGGCGGGCAGGTGGTAGAGGCGGAAACGCATGGTGTCCGGCTCGGCGTCGGCCAGGTCATTGATGTCGTGCAGGGTCAGCAGCCGCAGCCAGGCGTCGAGATCGGCGGCGAGGTTCGCGGCGAGCATCCAGCCGCGGTTGACTTTCCAGGAGGCCGACGAGAGGTTGGCCAGGCCCATCGCCTTGTTGGCGCGCACTCGGTCCTCCACCCCGGCGTGGGAGCGGTGCGGCACGTCGAGGAACTGGCTGTGGCTGGAGCCGACGATGCCCCGCATGTGGCGGATGTTGGTCGCGGTGATGCAGTAGCGCCAGCCGGTCTCCTTCTCGAAGTCGGTCAGCTTCTTCAGGTGTCGCCGTGACGGCTTGACGCGGCGCACGATCAGCCGCATACCCACCGGCCAGCCCTCACGGGTGTTCAGCCCAGTCAACTCGGCGACGAAGTAGCCCTCTTGGAGGCTGCCGTCCTGGTGCACGGAGGTCTCCCAGGCTGCCTCGGGCAGATGGGCGATGGCTTGCTCGTCGTCTCCGGTGATTTTCCAGCCGACGGTGACGAGTCTTGGCGACTCGCGCCTTGCGGTTCCGATCGTCGACGCTCTCAATCGGATCTCCGCCTTCGCCACCGTCCCCGTCAGTGTCCACGACTGCCGGGAACAGCGTGCGGACTACTACCCGCGCAAGCACCTTGTGGCACTGACAGACGCTGCTGCCCGTGCCGATCTTCTCTGCGGCGCCCACAGTCTGTGGCACGAGTACGTCTGTCTGCGGCTTCACCAGGCGCTGGCCGATCTGGAGAATGCCTTGGCGACTGTGCCCGATACGGTCAGTCGGGCGATCAGCTTCGAACTAGAGCTAGAAGAAGCCGAGTTGTGTGCGGCACTCGATGATTTCTCGGGGACTTCCTCGGGACCTGAGACCGAGAACGCGCGTCACTGGGAATTCGACCATCCCTTCGTGAAGTATGACGACGGAATGGACACACTGAGCGACGAGACGCGCGAACAGCTCGATCGCCGTGAGGCAGGGTTCACCACGGAGGAGCGGGAGAAGGTTGTCGCCGAGCTCCGGGTGCTGGTCACAGCACACTCCCGGTGCACCGGCATGTGGGCCTCGCTGGATGACCCCAGCCGCGAGATCTTTGGGTCACGTCCGCTGGAGTGGTGTATCGACGGCCACTCGGTGATCTCTCCTTTGAGGCTATGCGGTGAGTTCGGTTGGGAGGACGCTCTCGTCGGTCTCTGACTCGATCGAGTGGAGGCGGGCCTTGGCCAGCAGGTCGAGTCCCATGTATCGGCGGGCTTCGGTCCACTCGTCGTTCTGCTCGGCCAGCACCGCGCCGGCCAGACGGATCAGGGCGGTGCGGTCGGGGAAGATGCCCACCACGTCGGTGCGGCGGCGGATCTCCTTGTTGAGCCGTTCCTGCGGGTTGTTCGACCAGATCTGCCGCCAGATCTCCCGCGGGAACGCCGTGAACGCCAGCACGTCGCCCTGAGCAGCGTCCAAGTGGGCTGCGGCCTTGGGGAATTTGGCCTCCAAGGCATCGAGGACGTGGCGCATCTGGGCCTGGACGGCGTCGGTGTCGGGCTGTTCGAAGACGGTCCGCAGCAGGGTGGCCACCCAGGGCTGGGCCGACTTGGGGACCTGGCTCAGCAGTGCGCGGGCGTAGTGGGTACGGCAGCGCTGCCAGCTCGCGCCGGGCAGGGTGGCGCCGATCGCGTTGACCAGGCCCATGTGGGCGTCGGAGATGACCAGTTGGACGCCGGACAGGCCGCGGGCGATCAGCGAGCGCAGGAAGGCCAGCCAGCCTGCGCCGTCCTCGGCGGTGGCCACGTCCAGGCCGAGGATCTCGCGGTGCCCGTCGGCGTTGACGCCGACCGCGATCAGCGCGTGGACGTTGATGATGCGGCCGCCCTCGCGGACCTTCTGGGTCAGGGCATCGGCCCAGACGAACGCGTAGGGGCCGGCGTCCAGGGGCCGGTTGCGAAACTCGGCGACCTGTTCGTCCAGGTGCTTGGCCATCGCGCTGACCTGCGACTTCGACAGCTGGGTGACGCCCAGGCTCTCGGCGAGCTTCTCGACTCGACGGGTGGAGACCCCGAGCAGGTAGGCGGTGGCGACCACCGAGATGAGGGCCTGCTCGGCCCGCCGGCGTCGCTCCAGCAGCCAGTGCGGGAAGTAACTCCCGGACCTGAGCTTGGGAATGGCGAGTTCGACGGTGCCCGCCCGGGTGTCCCACTCCCGCGGACGATATCCGTTGCGGTGGTTGACTCTCTCGTCGCTGACCTGCCCGTATTCGGCGTTGCAGAGGGCGTCCGCCTCGGCGGACATGAGCGCATCGGCGAACGTCTTGACCATCGCGCGCAGCAGATCGGGACTCGCCGTGGCGAGGTTGTCCTCAGCGAGGACGTGCAGAGGCAGACTGTCGGGTGCGGTCATCGTGCTGATCTCCTTCGAGCTTCGACACCTCGAAGATCAGCCGGTGGCCGTTCATCTATGCGGGCCTCATCCCAACGCCGGAGCAAACCCCCGGATCAGGTCGAACCCGTACACCACTTCCCTGGACGCAACCGATCTTTGCGGAGCCATACGAATCTGACGGTTTCTACATGACAGTCCAAGCGCCGGAACCTGGCGATGAAGACGGTTCCTGGGAGATCGAGATCGGGCGTTGGGAGCCAGACGATCCCGACGAAGCGTACGGAGAACACAGCAGTGCGACTGGCAACACCCTGATCAGTTGTGCCCTTCCCGCTGCACCGGACGCCGACAAGATCGTGCACTTGCTGAGGTCTGTGGAAGAGAAGCCGCTGCTGCTTGCTCAGTGGGCCGAGACGCCGGTGGGAACGGCGCTCGCGGGGACGACGATCGAGGTGACCAAGCGCTACGACTCCTGATCGGGTGCCCGGAAAGGACGTCGGGCTGCCAGTGCGACGGACAGACGCTGCCCTACTCGCAGTGCAGCTCACTGCAGCTCCAGCCGCCGCGGTCAGTCCGTGAGGGGAAGGCCGCGGCACCGGCGCTGAATGCGCGTTCGTAACCCAGTTAATCTGGGGTTGTCCTAACGGAGGTTGGTGGACACCAACCGGGACAACTTGAACAGACAGGTTCGGTTGTCGTTCCTTGGCTGAGGAGGGGGTGCGACGACTTACTGCAGGTCTGATGTGCGGCCGTTCCAACGCCTCGTCAGTACACGGACAGCCCGTAGCTGCTCAGTACTTCCTGGATCGGCTGGTAGTAGGTGGTCCCTCCCGTGGTGCAGTTCCCGGAGCCCCCGGAGAGGATTCCGATGACCTTGTCGCCGGCGTAGAGCGGGCCGCCGCTGTCGCCCGGCTCGGCGCAGATGTTGGTCTGGATCAGACCGTAGACGACGTCCCCGCTCCCGTAGTTGACGGTCGCGTTCAGCGCGGTGACAACACCGCAGTGGACGGCGGTGATCGCTCCCCGACGGCAGACGCTCTGGCCGACATAGGCGGTCGCGGTCCCGGTGACGTCGACGGTTCCGATGGTGCCGGGGTGTGGGACGGCCGAGTTGGCGTACTGGACGACACCGAAGTCGTTGGTGGGGAAGCTGGTGCCGGTGGTGGGGCCGATCGTCGTGGTCATGGCGGTGCTGGTGTACCAGGTGGACGTGCCTTCGGTGCAATGGCCGGCGGTGACGAAGTAGTAGGTGGAGCCGCTTTGCACATTGACCCCTGCCGAGCAGCGCCAACCGGCTGTGTAGATGCCGTCGCCGCCCGACAGGAGGGTGCGCAGTCGGCCGTCGAGCCGTTCGAGGGTTGTGGCACGGGCGAAACGCCCGGTGGCCCGGCGGAGTCTGGCCAGGTCCGCGTCCGCCACCGTGGAGTCGGCGAGAACCCGCAGCTTCCCGGTGCGCTCGTCGACGGTCCAGGTCGTCCCGGCGATTCCCAGGGATTCGACGGCCGAGGCCACGCCGGTAACTGAGGCGGTGGATGGTGCGGCGCCGGCCGTAGGCGCTGCGGCCGCGCCGGTGTCGGACACGGCGAGAGCGGTCACGACAAGCAGGCTCAACACCGAGGCAATCAGCCGTGAATGTCTGATGGTGGTACGGCGTGCTCTCATCACTCAGGTCTCCCAAGGACGGTAGGTCGAGTTCGCAGCACGCCCGAATGGTCCTCGGGCGTGCTGCGCTTCCGTGCCGTGGTGCCGTGGTGCGGTGGTGCGGTGGGCGGCTACGAAGGGGGTCTGTGCCCCGACATCCCTTCGGGGACACGTGCCGACGCGCGGCTGTGGCGAGACGCAGCGATGGAGTGCCCGGCGAGGCCCGGACAAGCCGGCCAACGCCTCAGTGTCCCCGGCCGTACCCGGCGGGGGTAGGCAGCCTTCGGCCGAAGAGGGCGGCTGGAGGAGGCGGATGACCGGCGGGTCAGGGCGCGAGGGGAGAAAGCTGTCACGCAGGGGTGGCCGCCAAGGGGGAGTGGTACCGCCGCCATCGCGGTGACCAAGGTGAACAACACGAACATCGGCTCGTACGGCATCAGCCCGCAGAAGCTGGGCATCGCCGGGTCCGTCAGCGGCTCGACCCTGACCTTCACCGTGCACAGCGACGAGTACCTGATCGTCAATCTCGACGGCCGGCCCAACCTGGTCATCCCGACCGTCCCGGCCGAGACCCACCGTCCGGGGTCCAGTGGGACCGGGATCTTCAATGTGCAGAGCGCGCCCTACTCGGCCCAGCCGACCACCGGCGCCCACACCACGACGGCCTTCCAGAACGCCTTGAACGACGCCGCCGCGTACGGATCCGCGAACGGCACACGGCAGGGGCCTCGCTCCCCAGGGTTCGGCCCAGTCGTGGACGAGAGTCTCGGCGCCGGTCACGCAGGCCCGCTGTCCGTGTCCGGTGCGGCGGGCAGCGTCCGTGGGTGTGCGGGAAACAGGTGCCGTACGCCGTCCCCGCACAGGCCGAGGGCGAGTTCGCTGAACATGGCGTTGGCCCAGCCGAACCAGTCCCGGGTGAAGCGGCCGGGGTTGTCGACGTGGAAGCTCTCGTGCATCAGGCCGGTGCCGGCGGTCGTGGTCGCCAGGGTCTCCAGGGCCTGTGCGGCGGCGTTCTCGTCGCAGGTCAGGCCGGCGGTGGCGATCGCCAGCGGCCAGACGTGACCGTCCGGAGTGTGCGTGCTGCCGACGCCCGACGCGTAACGGCCCCTGAAGAACGACGGGTTGGCCTCGGAGAGCACGAGACGCCGGGTGGCCCGGTAGAGCGGGTCCCGCGGTGTGCACCAGCCGCTCAGGGGGAGGCTCAGCAGACTGGGCAGGTTGGCGTCGTCGCCGAGCAGCACCGACCCGAGGCCGTCCACCTCGTAGGCCAGGACGGACTCTCCGTCGATCTCGACCACCGCGTGCGCCAGGATTCCGGCGTCGATCTCGTCGGCCAACCTCCTGGACTCGCGGGCGAGTTCGGCGTCGCGGAGGGTGGACGAGGCCAGTTCGGCCAGCCCGTGCAGGGTCGCCGACGCCAGCGCGTTGGCCGGGACGAGGTAGCCGTGCCGGCAGGGATCGTCGCTCGGGCGGAAGCCCGACCACGTCATACCGTTCCGCCGGACGCTCGCCCCTCGACCGCCCTGGGGAAGGCTGTCACCGGCGAAGGGGCCGGACGGCCGGACGAACCAGTAGGGCGAGTGCGTGTGGGACTGCTCCGCCCGCCACATCCGCACGATCGTCCAGGCGGCTCGGTGGAAGGCGTCGTCGAGGTGGTCCACGCGACCGGTCGCCCCCCGGATCGCGTACGCCAACTGCAACGGCGCGCACAGGGAGTCGAGTTCGTACTTGCGCTCCCACACCCACGCGCTCGGCGCGGGCCGGTCATCGGGCTCGCCGTGCGCGCCGGTGGGGCCGTCGTTGAAGGCGTTGGCGTACGGGTCGAGGAGGACGCAACGGATCTGGCGGCGCGATACGCCGACCAGGACGTCGCCGACCTCCGGGTCCGTGGCCACGGCGAGGTAGGGGCGGACCTGGGCCGTGCTGTCCCGCAGCCACATCGCCGGGATGTCTCCGGTCTTGACGAAGACCTCCGGGATCTTCGAGACCTTCGAGGCGTCCGACGGTGCGATGCCCCAACTCATCGATGTCGTCCAGGTGTTGGTCAGGCAACTCTCGACGATGTCCACTGCAGGGCTGCCCCGCAGTTCGGCGGCCAGCCGTCTGCCGAGCGTCCTCAGCGACTCCGGAACCGCCCACACTGTTCCGGATGTTGATCCGGGAAACGTTACCATCGCGCCTCTTGACTCCCTCTGTGGCGTGCGCCACCGTGTGATCAACAGGGAATGGAAACGTTACCTTGATGGAGCTGGAGACCACCAGACGGTCGGGTCCGCCCGGCCTTGGTCATCGTCAACTCCTCGGAGGAGAAGGTGAGTCCGTGTGAGAGCCACTCCGGACCAGCAGCCGCACCGACCCCCGCACCCGCCGCCGTGTCCGTCGCCGCGCCGGCGAGGGAAACTCACGTCGGACACCCGGGCTGCGTACGCGTTCATGGCGCCGGCTCTCATCGGCTTCACGGTCTTCGTCGTCTACCCGCTGATCCGCTCTGCCTACTTCGCGCTGACGCGCTACAACGGCCTGACCGCCCCGACCTTCGTCGGCCTCGACAACTTCCGCAGAATGTTCACCACCGACCTGTCCTTCTGGCCGTCGGTGCGTGCCACCTTGCTGCTGGTCGTCCTGTACGTGCCGCTGTCACTGGTCATCGGCCTTGCGCTGGCGGTGTTCTGCAACCGGCGCATCCGGGGAGTCCGCGTCCTGCGCACCCTGGTCTACCTTCCGGTGGTGCTGCCCGTGGTCGCCACGATCACACTCTGGAAGTTCGTCTTCAACCCCCAAGTCGGCCTGGCCAACCAGGTGTTGACGTGGTTTCACCTCCCGACCAGTGAGTGGCTGTCCGGTTCGGGCTCGGCGATGCCGTCGATCGTGATCGTCATGCTGTGGAGCGTCGGCTCCACAATGATCATCTTCCTCGCCGCCCTCCAGGCGGTACCCACCGAGCTCTACGACGCCGCCCGCATCGACGGCGCAGGCCCCCGGACCATGTTCTTCCGGATCACCCTGCCGCTGATCAGCCCGATCATGGTGCTGCAGGTCGTGCTGCAACTGGTGACCGCCCTGCAGACCTTCAACCAGCCGAAGATCCTCTCGCCGGACGGCCTCGGCGGACCCGGATTCAGCACCAGGGTCCTGATGCTGTCGATCTACAACAACGGCTTCCCCACCCTCGGCCGGGTCGCCGACTTCGGCTACGCCTCCGCCCAGGTCTGGGTCCTCTTCCTCGTCATCGTCGTCGTGATCGCCGCCACCGCCCGCTTCTCGTCGATTTGGACCTACAGTGACCACGTCTCCTGACGTCACGACGGCGTCGGAGCCGGCGCCGTCCCCGCAACCGACGCCCATCACCAACTCACCCTTGCCGCCCCGGAAGACCGTACGGACCGCGTCCTGGTACGCCGTCGCGCTCTTGATCTCCTCGGTGATGGTCCTGCCTATCCTGTGGATGCTCACCATCGCCCTGAAGGGCCACTCGGCGGTCTTCCAGGTCCCGCCCCGGCTGCTGCCCGACGAGTTCCACTTCGAGAACTTCATCGACGGACCGAAGGCGATCCACTTCCCCCGCCTGCTGCTGAACTCCCTTGTCATCACCGGTCTTTCGGTGATCGGCGGCGTCCTGACCTCGATGATGACCGGATACGCCCTGGCCCGGCTCCGCTTCCCGGGTCGCAGGCTCTGGTTCTACGTCTTCGTCGGCTCCATGATGCTGCCCCCGGTGGTCGGCATCATCCCGCTGTTCCAGCTCTTCAAGGACATCGGCTGGTACGACACCTGGCTGCCGCTGATCGTCCCGGCCTTCCTGGGCGGCAATCCGCTCTTCATCTTTCTCGCCCGCCAGTACTTCCTGTCGGTGCCCTACTCCATCGACGAGGCCGCCAAGGTGGACGGCGCCGGACACGTCCGGATCTTCTTCAGCGTCATGCTGCCCATCACCCGGCCGGCCTGGATCACCATGGCCATCCTGGCCTTCCAGTTCTCGTGGAACGACTACCTCAACCCGCTCATCTACCTGTACTCGTCCGAGAAGTGGCCGCTGAGCGTCGGCATGGCCTCCTTCGTCTCCCAGTTCGCCGGCCAGACCCCGGACTGGAACCTCTACATGGCCGCGAACCTGCTCTACATGCTCCCGCCGCTGGCCGTGTTCTTCGTGGCCCAGCGCTACTTCATCCAAGGTCTGAGCGCACTGGGCACCGTCAACCAGCGCTGACCGCGCCCGCGGCCGGCCGGCACAGGGCTGACCGCGCACCGCGGTCGGCCGACTCAACCACGCACGCAGGAGGCCACGTTGAAACGAACACTGCACGCCGCCGGAGCGCTGCTCGCGGCAGGCGGACTGCTGGCCACGTCCGCCTGCGGCGGCTCCTCGGGGAGTGAGTCCGGCGGGAAGACCACGGTCACCGTGATGACCTGGGAGTCGAACGCGACCAACAAGCTCATCGACCAGGCCCTGGCCGGCTTCAAGGACCCCGACATCACGGTCAAGCGCATCGACACCCCCAACGGCAACTACGGGGACAAGCTCGCCTCCCTCACCCAGGCCAAGAAGCTGCCCGACCTGTTCTGGTGCGGCAACGACACCGAACTCCAGTACACGGGACAGGGCTTGCTCACGGACTGGTCCGAAAGACTGTCCGGCTCCGGTGACTTCACCACCGGCAGCTTCGTCCCCACCGCCATGAAGAACTGGACGACCGCCGACGGAAAGACCGGTGGAGTCCCCTCCCTGATGAACACCTACGGCATCTGGTACGACATCGACGCCTTCAAGGCCGCCGGAGTCCCCCTGCCGGCCGCCGGCTGGACCTGGGACGAGATGTACGCGGCCGCCGACAAGCTGCACAAGAAGGGCGCCAAGTACGGCCTGGTCGCCGACGCCATGACCAGCCTGGACGCGCCCTTCAGCCTCAGCCTCTACTCCCTGTCCGCCGGCGGCGCGCCCTTCACCGACAGCGTCCACCAGCCCACGAAGGTGACCGCCGACGCGACCTACACCGAGGGCGTCGGCAAACTCGTGGCGGGCATCAAGAGCGGTGCCGTGGCGCCTCCCGGCTACGACATCTCCAGCCAGCAGTCCCTGTTCGCGGCGGGGGAGATCCCGATGCTGTGGAGCGGTCAGTGGCTGGCCGCCGGATTCCTCACCGACAAGCCGAAGATCAAGTACGGCTTCGCGCCCCTGCCCCAGGTCGACAAGGCGGCCACCCTCTACGACGCGGTGGGCATCTGCACCCCGTCGTACACCCAGAACGCGGACGCCACCTTCAAGGTCCTCTCCTACCTCAACTCCACCGTGTGGACCAAGGTGCTCCCGGACTCGCCCGTGGCCGTGCCGGCCTACACCGGCGCTCAGGACGCGTACTTCGACGCCCTGGGCAAGGCGGGGCTGACGACCGTGGCGTCCACCGTCAAAGCGGACCTGGACGCCCCGCTGACCATGGGCGTGCGCTTCACCACCCAGTGGGCCAGCCAGTCCAACGACGTGATCACGGCATACTGGCCGGACATCCTCCAGGGCAAGAAGCCGCTGTCCGATCTGCAGACCATGACCGACAAGATCAACGACGTGATCAAGAGCAACGGTTAGGACAGGATCCAACGCCCGAGCCGCGGACGCACAGCCCCGGTCACCCCTTGCAGGCCGGGGCACGCGTCCGGAACCGGAAACGTATCCTGAGGGCGTATCACCCGGCCGCCCCGGCGATGAAAGTTGGTCTCCGCCCCACGTGAGCAGTCGTTCCCCGCAGCGCCAGAACACCAGGCCGACGATGCGCGATGTCGCGGAGCGGGCCGGAGTCGCCCTCGTCACCGTGTCGCGTGTCGTCAACGGCATCGGAACGGTCCGCCAGGAGACCGCCGACCGGGTCAACGCCGCCATCAACGCCATCGGGTACCAGCGCAACGAGATCGCGCGCTCGCTCCGCCCCGGGCAGAACTCCATGACCATCGGGCTGCTGCTCGGCGACCTCACCAACCCCTTCTACGCGTCGCTCGCCAAGGCGGCCGTCGAAGTGGCGAACCAGGCCGGTTACGCGGTGCTCCTCAGCACCGCCGACGAGGACCCGGAAGTCGAGCGCCGCGCGGTGGGCGAGCTCATCGGGCGACGGGTCGCGGGGCTCATCATCGTGCCCGACCAGGGCGACCATGCCTTTCTCAACGAGGTCAACGCCCACGACCACGTGCCCATCGTCTTCGTCGACCGGCCCGCCACCGGCGCCGAGGCCGACGTCGTCCTGGTCGACAACGAGGGCGGGGGAGCGGCGGCGACCCAGCACCTCATCGACCACGGCCACCGCCGGATCGCGATCCTGGTCGCGCCCTCGTACTACACCACCGGCCGCAGGCTGCGCGGCTACCGAAAGGCCCTGCGGCGCAACGGCATCCCCGCCGACAAGGACCTGGTCGTCACCCTGCCGCGCGGCACCACGGACGACGCCTCCGCCGCCACCCACGCCCTGCTGACGTCGGCTCAGCCGCCGACGGCGATCTTCTCGACCACGGGCTTCCTCACCGAGGGCGTCCTGCGGGCGAGTCAGCAACTGGGGGCGCCCGTAGCCGTGGTGGGCTTCGACGACTTCAAGCTCGCCGACATGCTGCCGACCCCGGTCACGGTGGTGACCTCCGACACCGAGGAACTCGGTCGCCACGCCGCCGGTCTGCTCATCGACCGCATCAACGGCGAGGACACCCCGTCCCGCAGGACCGTGCTGCCGGTGCGGCTCATCGCCCGGGGTACGGGGGAGCTCGCGCCGCCGTCTCAGTAGAGCGTCGGCCAGAGGTCGCGAGGCCACGCGAGTACGGCGTAGAGCTGTGCGAAGGCCGCCTGCTGGATCACCTCCGTGCCACCGGAGGAGTTGAAGTGCACCAGGCCGGTCGCGGGATCGCGCATCGTGGACCACACCTGGTCGGCGTAGTCGGCCATCGCGCGGTGGTACCTGCCGTCGCCGGTCACCGATTCCAGGAGCAACAAGTTCTTGAAGAAGATCGAGTTGAAGGGTACCGGCTGGCTGAACAGCCGCCCCTGCGTGACGTAGTAGGCGTACGCGGCCTCCGCGATGCGCTCGGCTCGGCGCAGATAGACACGGTCGCGGGTCGCCCGGTGCAGCAGGACGTTGACGCCGATCGGGACGCCCTGGTTGTACGACCAGACGGTCTTCTCGATGGTGCCCTGGAGGTCGAGATGGTCCCAGTACAGCCCGCCGGGGCTTTGCAGATGGGTGTTCGTCCAGTCGTAGAACCGTCTTGCCCAGTCGAGATAGCCGCTCTCGCCGGTGATCTGGTGGAGGCGCAGGGCGAGTTGGGCGCCCGGCATGTTGGAGACGGTGTTGCGGTCGTGGCTCCAGGTCGCCTGGGTCCAGAAGACGCCGCCGGGTGCGGCGTGGGAGGGGTCGGTGTCCCAGCCGGACGTGACGAGTTCGAAGATCTCCTTGGCTCGGGTCAGTGCTGCGGGTTCTCCGGTCTGGAGGTGGCGCTGGACCTTTGCCAGGCCGACCCACTCGTTGTCGTCGTAGAACATGTCGCCGCCCGAGCCGTACGGGGTGCGGGGGTAGGAGTCGTATCCGGGGAGGTCGGTCGTGCCGCCGCCGGCGTTCCAGTAGTGCTCCTGGGCCTTCGCGCGGGTGGTCAGCTCCGGCTCGTACGCCGGGTCCACCGCGGCGAGGTCGAGAGCGGCGATGTGGACCTGGGAGAAGGGCCATTCGTAGGAGTACGGCCTGTCGTCCGGGGCCGCCGGGTACTGCTCGCGGACCAGCCCGGATCCGTCTGTCGTGCCGAAGTGTCTCTCCAGGGCGGTGTAGGCGGCTCTGGCGCGGGACAGCGCGCGGGAGCGGCGCTCCGTCTCGCTGCCGTCCGCGGCGGCCGCGTTTCCCATGGATGCCGCTGCCATGGCCGTCAGGCCGGAGCCGACCAGCGCCCTGCGGGAGGGGTACCTGCGCATGGGAACGTCTCCATTCGGGTGCGGGTGAGAGGTGGTGGAAACGTTGCCATCATGCTTTCGGCGCGTCAACGGTCGTAACAGCACCAGTAGTTGGCTGCGATGACCGTTATGGTCCGGACCATTGACGTGTGAGTCCGAGGGGTGGCACCTTCGCGATGGATACGTTTCCAAGAGGTCTGGACATGTGCACCGACATGACTGTCTCCTCAAGTACGACGACCGGACCGCCCCCGGCACCGAGATCCAGATCTGGGACTGCGTCGGCGGACTCGACCAGCATTGGCGCCTCGGCTGACCTTCCCCATCCCCCACACCCATGGAGTCGGCATGACACCGACAGCGCGACGTTTCCGGAGAACCGCGGCCGGGCTGATCGCCGCCCTCGCCCTCCTCGTCCCGGCCGGCGGCGGCACAGCGGTCGCCGCCGCCTCCGCGGCGACCGTGTGCAACAAGTACTGCGACGCCCGCGACCCGGCCCTGTCCCCGCAGGACCGCCAGCCCGTGACCGCCACCATCTACTCCCGCAACATCGTGCTGCACTTCGACGACACCGACGCGATGGGCTGGGCCTCCATCACCAACGGCAGCCCGGGCGACGAGGTTTGGCTCGACCGCTCCTTCGACGGCGGCCGCACCTGGGCCTCGGGCAGCAAGCTCGGCGACACCACCATCCCCTCCGGGCAAGGTGGTTGGCGCACCCTCATGTACAACGTCGACGACTGGAACAACCTCGGCGTCGGCGCCCTGCGCGCCTGCGGCAAGGCCGGTGACCGGGCGGAGATCGCCTGCACGGCGTGGGCCCGGACGACCTGGAACGCGTACAGCCGCCCCACGGCCGCGGCCACCGCGCTGATGCAGTCGTACAACAGCTCCACCGGCCTGTTCGACACCACCGGTTGGTGGAACTCGGCCAACGCCCTGACCGCCGTCATCGACAACATCCGCGTCACCGGGATGGGCAGCTACAAGTACGCCATCGCCAACACCTACGACCGCAATCTCTCCGCCCAGGGCGGCAACTTCACCAACGACTACATCGACGACACGGGGTGGTGGGGGCTGGCCTGGGTCGCCGCGTACGACCTCACCGGCGACAGCAGATACCTCAACACCGCGCGTGCCGACGCCGATTACATGGCACGGTACTGGGACTCCACGTGTGGTGGTGGCGTGTGGTGGAGCACCGCCAAGACCTACAAGAACGCCATCGCCAATTCCCTCTATCTGGAGCTGAACGCCGCCCTGCACAACCGCATCGCGAGTGACACCGTCTATCTCGGCCGGGCCAACGCCGAGTGGGCGTGGTTCAAGGGCACCGGCATGATCAACGGCTCCCATCTGGTCAACGACGGCATCAACCTCTCGACCTGCGGCAACAACGGCGACACCACCTGGTCGTACAACCAGGGCGTGTTGCTCGGCGGTCTGTCGGAGCTGTACCGGGCGACCGGGGACTCCGACCTGCTCACCACCGGCCGCCAGATCGCGGATGCCTCGACCTCGTCAACGGCCCTCAACTCGGGCGGAATCCTGCGCGAGCCCTGTGAGACGAACGGCTGCGGCGGCGACGGGCCGTCCTTCAAGGGCGCGTACATCCGGGGGCTGAGCGCCTTCAACGCCCGGCTGTCCGACGGCCCTTACACGTCGTACATCAGGCGGCAGGCCGATGCCGCGTACGCGTACGACCGCAACGCCCTCGACGCGTACGGGCTGCACTGGGCCGGACCGCTGGACTCCACCGACGCCGCGCGCCAGCAGAGCGCGCTCGACCTGATGAACGCGGCGAACTGACACACCGGTGGG
The DNA here is from genome assembly GCF_058544905.1 of Streptomyces sp. JLBG701. Lineage (NCBI taxonomy): Bacteria > Bacillati > Actinomycetota > Actinomycetes > Kitasatosporales > Streptomycetaceae > Streptomyces > Streptomyces sp. JLBG701. The sequence continues at coordinate 1,452,184 of NZ_CM178588.1, read as the reverse complement.
TTCAGTTGCCGATCGCGTTGAGGGCGTCCAGCAGACGAGGGCTCGCGGGGGAGCCTTCGTCCGCCGGGCCCGCTGTGCGGTGGAGTTCGCCGTCGATGATCTCGTAGTGGCCGATGGCCCGCAGCGGCGGAGAGTAGACGTGGATGGTGATGGCGCCCGCGTCGTGGTCCATCCGGTGGACGCCGGACCCGGGGAACGAGAACGACTCGCCGGGCCCGTACCGGCGGGCGCGGCGCGGGCCGCCCACCGGCAACCCCTCCTGCCAGGCGGTGCCTTCGATGACGTGTACGCCGACACAGGAACCCTGGTGGTCGTGGTAACCGGTGTCGCGCGACTCCCACCAGGTGTTCAGCCACGCCTCGGAGTGCTCGTCGCGCCACAGCAGCAGATACGAGCCGGGGCCGGAGCGGTCGAGCGCGGCCGTGTCGACGAACTCGGCCGCGCGGCGGGCCCGGTCGGCACACTCCTCCGGCAGGAACGGGCGGTCGGACGCGCCGAGTTCGGCGAGGGCGGCGGTGTCGACGGGGTTCGCGTTCATGGTCATCCCCTTGGGGCGGGTGCGTCGCTGGATGTGTGATGGATCGTCATGAGGCGGAGCTGTTAGGGGAGTTCGTCGCCCGCGAGCCAGTCGTGCAGCCCGTCGAGGTCGCCGCCCGGGGCCTCGCCCGCGCCGACGAAAGGGACCGAACGCCGCGTCGCCGCGTAGGCGCGTCCGGTTCCTTCGCCCAGGTCTCCGGCGTGTCCGCGGAGGTCGACCGCCTGGGCTCCGCACACGAGCTCGACAGCGGCCAACCGCAGTGCCAGGTCGGTCATTTCATGCAGGCGGCGGGCCGCGGTGGGGGCCATCGTGATGCGGTCCTCGATGCCGGCCGCGATGCCACTGGTGGGCTGCTCCAGAGTGACGGGTTGTGCGAGCAGGCGGGCTTCGCCGGACAGGCTCGCCGCGCCGTTGGCGAGGATCGCCAGGCCGTCGTCGGGCGCGGTGGGGTCGGCCCGGAGTCCGGTCGGGAGGCCGGTGAAGGCCGAGTCCAGCAGCTTCTGCACACGCTCGCCCGCGATGGTGACCGCCTGTGCGAGGCCGAGCCGCGCGTAGTCGAGGGCGATGGCGACCGGGGCGATGTCGTGGTTGCCGGTCGAGATCGCGCGGTCCTCGTCGAGGAGCATGATCGGACTGTCGCCGGAGGAGGCGAGCTCGGTCTCCAGGGCGTCCGCGCAGTGCCCGAGCGCCTGGCGGGTGGCGCCGTGCGTCTGCGGCACCACCTTGAAGGCCAGGGGATCCTGGATGGCACGGGCCGGCCGGGCACCCGTCAGCAGCGCACCGCCGGACAGCAGCGCACGTAGGCGGCCGATCGTCTCGTGGGCCCCCGTGTACGGGCGCACTCCGGCGACCGCCGGGTGGATGGCGTCGACGTTCGCCGTCAGGGCCTCCAGCGACAGCGCGGCCGACACGTCGAGGGCGCGGACGGCTCGGTCGGCGCGCTCCAGGGCGAGACAGGCGATGCCCACCGAGAACGCGTTGCTGTTGACGATGGCGTGTGCCTCACGCGGGCCGAGCTCGACCGGGGTGTAGCCGCCCGCGACCAGCGCCGCGCCGTCGTCGCCGTGTCCGATGAGCGCGAGGCCGATCTCGGCCAGCTGACTCAGGTCTGCCTGTCCGATCGAGCCGATCAGATGGACGCGGGGCGTCACACCGGTGTCGAGGGCCCGGCAGAACGCGTCGGCGACCTCTTCCCGTACGCCCGCCACGCCGACGGCGAAGCCTGCGGCCCGTACGACCATGGCCGCGCGGACGAATTCCGCGGGCGCCAACTGCCCGTGGCCCACGCGGTGCGCGCGTAGCAACAGGGGCTGGAACGCGGCCTGTTGGCCCGCGTCGATCGCCTCGGTCTTGATCGCACCGACGCCGGTGCTGAGTCCGTACACGGTGTCACCGCGGGCCAGCACACCCTCAAGTGCGGTGCGTGAGGCGCGCATTCGGGCACGGGCCGCATCGCCGGCGACAACGCGACGGCCTCCCGCCACCGCCACCACGTCGGCCGGGCGCAGCGGGCGATCGCCCAGGACGAGCGCGCCCTCGACCGGTTCTCTTTCGGTTGCCAGGGGTTCCGCGAGGGACGTCATTGCTTGGCCTCCCGCCCGGCGTCGGCCAGCAGCGTGAGCACCGCGTCCCGGTGCGCCGCGATCTCGCGCGCCGCTCCGAGCGGATAGTCGCCCAGCAGCCCCCGGCCGCCCTTCATACCGGTCGCACCGCCGCGGCGCGCCTCCCGCAGCAGGGTCGGTACCTCGGTCGAGCGGGAGAGCTGCGGGAACAGCTGCTCGGCGACGGCCTCGTGGACGTCGAGCCCCGCCGCGTCCATCGACGCGAACGGCCCGATCGCCGCCCAACGCGCCCCGAGCCCGGCCACGACGGCACGGTCGACGTCCCGCACATCGCAGACGCCCTCCTCGACGAGCGCGTATGCCTCGCGCAGCAACGCGTACTGGAGCCGGTTGGCCACGAAGCCCGCGTGGTCGCGGCGGAGCGTGATCGGTTCCTTGCCGATCGCCCGGGAGAGCGCGGCGAGCCGTTCCAGGGTGTACGGCGCCGTGCGCGGTCCGCCCGTCACCTCGACGAGCGGTACGAGTTCGGCCGGGTTGAACCAGTGCCAGCCGGCGAAGAGTTCGGGGCGGGCCAGGCCTTCGGCGAGGTCGGCCAGCCGGAGCGAGGAGGTGTTGGTCGCCACGATCCCGTCGTCGGCGACCAGCTTTTCGGCCCGGGCCAGCACGGCGCGCTTCGCGTCCAGGTCCTCGGCTATCGACTCCACGGCCAGCGCGAACCCGCCGGGCGCGTCATCGACCAGCACCGTCGCCGGACGTACGGATCGGGGCGACCTCTCGACGAGCCGCTCGACCCGCCGGGTGATCTCGTCCCGGGTCGCGGCGGCCGCCTCCCGGCGACGTACGAGCACGACCGTCTCGATGTCCGCGGCCAACAGCCGGGCGGCGATACCGGTGGCCATGGCGCCGCCACCGATGACCAGCACACGGCCGAAGGCCGCACTCATCTCGCTCATCCCCAGAATCGCTGCTCGTCGAGGTGGGCGAGCAGGATCTCGCCGGCGCCACGGACGTGGTCGCGCATCAAAGCGCGCGCTGCGTCCGGTGTACGGGCGCGCAGCGCGGCGGCGATGGCCAGGTGCTCGTGCACGTTCATGGCCGTCAGGGCCGTCTCGTCATGGGCGATGACCCGCCAGACCGAGTCGCGGGGGAAGACGTGCCGGAGCCCTTGGACGGAGTCGGTGAGGCGCCGGTTGCCGGCTGCCCGGTGGATCACGTCGTGGAACGCGGTGTTGGCGTCCTCCATGATCGCGTCGAGTTCCGCGTCGTCGACGCGCCCGGGCGCGCTGATGGCCTCCGTGAGGCGTTCCTGTGCCCGGTCCAGCTTGTCCAACTCCTCGGACGTGATTCGCTCGCACGCGAGGGCGCACGCGAAACCCTCCATCTCGGCGCGGAGTTCGTAGACCTCGACGAGTTCCGCCCGGGACGGAGTGCGCACGGTCGCGCCACGGTTGGGCGCCAGTTCCACGAGGTTGAGGGCCTGCAACTGACGCAGTGCCTCGCGGATGGGCGTCCGGCTGACGCCGAACCGCGCGGCCAGTTCCTCGTGTTGGAGGCGGGCGCCGAACGGCAGCTTCCCGTCGAGGATGTCGGCGCGCAGCCGGTAGGCGATCTGGTCGGCGAGGCCCGCGACGGCGAGCGTCTCAGGGGGAGTCGGTGCGGAGGGTGGTGGCGGGCACATGCCCGGATACTAGATTGGATCCATGGATCCAATCAACGGTCACTTTGACGGAAGGCACGGAGGGCACGGAAGGCTGGGTGTCCCGGCACCCACCGGTGCCCAACTCCGCTGCCGCGGCTGGGAGCAGGAGGGCGTGCTGCGCTGCCTCCTCAACACCCTCGACCCCGCTGTCGCCGAGGACTCCGCCCGGCTCGTCGTCTACGGCGGGCGCGGCCGGGCCGCGCGTTCCTGGGAGGCGTACGACGCGATCGTCGCCGCCCTCGAACGGCTCGGCCCCGACGAGACGTTGATGGTGCAGTCGGGCAAGCCCGTGGCGGTGCTGCCGACGCACCCGGACGCGCCGCGCGTGCTGATATCGACCGCGATGGTGGTGCCGGCCTGGTCGGACGAGACCGAGTTCCGTCGCCTGGAGGACGCCGGACTCACCATGTACGGGCAGATGACGGCCGCGTCCTGGTTCTACATCGGCACGCAGGGCGTCCTCGGCTTCACCCACGAGACCCTCTCCGCCCTCGCCCGCCGCCACTTCGGCGGCACCCTCGTGGGCCGCCGGGTGGTCACCGCCGGGCTCGGTGGAATGGGCGGCGCGCAAGGGCTGGCCATCGCGAACCTGGGCGGTCGCGGCCTGATCGTCGAGGTCGACCCCGAGCGAGCGAAGCGCCGGCTGGACGCGGGCTGGGTCGACCGCATCGCGCCCGACTACGCCTCGGCGGTCGCCGACCTCACCGGTTCGTCCGACCCCGCCGCCATCGCGGTCGTCGGCAACATCGCCGAGATCCTGCCCCGGCTGGTCGCCGACGGAGTCGCCATCGACGTGGCGACCGACCAGACGGCCGCGCACGACCTCGACCACGGGTATGTGCCCGTCGGGTACGCGCCGGACCTGGCACGCACCCCCGACCCCGCCTACCGGGCCGCCGTGCAGGCCTCGTTGCGCGCTCACGCCGACGCCCTGCTGGCGCTGCGCGAGCGCGGATCCGTCGTCTTCGAGTACGGCAACAACCTGCGCGCCCAGGCGGTCGCGGCCGGAGCTCCGCTGGCCGCCGAACTCCCGGGATTTGTAGCGGAGTTCGTACGTCCGATCTTCGCGCGCGGCGTCGGGCCGTACCGCTGGGTCTGTCTCAGCGGCGACCCTCAGGACCTGCGGCGCAGTGAGGACGCCGTACTCGAAGTGGTCCAATCGCCGTCCCTGGAGCGGTGGTTCACGCTCGCCCGCGCCCGGGTCGCACCACAGGGGCTGCCCGCCCGGATCTGCTGGCTCGGGCTCGGTGAGCGGCACGAGGTGGGCCTGCGCCTCAACGAACTCGTCCGGAGCGGCGAGATCGGCCCGCTGGCGCTCGGCCGGGATCACATGGACCCGGCCGCCGTCGCCTCGCCGTCCCGGGAGACCGAGGGGATGCTCGACGGCAGCGACGCGATCGCCGACTGGCCCGTCCTGGCCGCGATGCTCAACGCCGCCCAGGGCGCGACCTGGGTGTCCGTCGGCAACGGGGGCGGCGTAGGGGTGGGCCGGAGCATCCACACCGGCGTCACCGTGGTCGCGGACGGCAGCGAACTGGCGGAACGCAAGATCCGCCGGGTGTTCTGGACCGACCCCGCACTGGGCGTGGCCCGCTACGCGGACGCCGGGTACGACGAGGCCACCCGGAAGGCCCGGGCGGCGGGACTCGATCTGGGCGCGGCCGGTCCCGCCCTCTGAATGCTCACTCTCCTCCGGTGAGCAGCCGTCGCGGATTGGCGATACGGAAGGCGTATGCCGCGGCTCCGCCAAGGCCGAAACCGGGCTCCTGCGGCGGCTTGGCGTACGGCCGGTCCGAGCCCTGGACGACGGCGCCGGTGCCGAGGACGCGGACGATCGAGTCGACGGCATGCGGCCCGTAGGAGGACGTCTCGACGAACACGTTCGGGTCGTTCGCGGCCGGTCCTCCGCCCCGCGCGGCGAAGCGCTCCCCGTGGAGCGGGGCGAGCCCGGCCAGGAGCGCGAAGCACACCCGCAGCCGGGGATGGCGCGGTCGGCCGAAGGCCCGGAAGGCGAACCAGGCGGCGTGCATCTGCTGGACGTAGGGGACCATCGCGGGCCACCAGCCGGGGCCCTCCGACTCGTCGGGCGCCGGCCCGGGGTGGACCAACAGTGGGAGGTCGCGCTCCGACAGGAGATCGAGCAGCGGGGCGCACCGGGCGTAACCGGCCGCGTCGGCAAGGGCGTTCGCCGGGAGCTGGAGGCCGGCGAACCCCCGGTCGAGGTCCTTGGCCGTCGCGCTCGCGTCGATGTCCCGGACGCATGCGGCGGCCCAGGCCCCGAACGGCTCGGGAAGCGCGGCCGCCCCCTCGTGGTAGGCGTCGAGCATGGGCCGTCCCTCGGCCGCGGGCAGCCACTCCACGCCGATCGGGGCGGACAGCGAGACGAGCGCCCGGCCGAGGCCGTCGGCGGCGGCGACTTCGCGGCGCAGGGCGATGTCGTGGTCGGCGGGTGGGATCTCGTAGGGCGGTTCGCCGTGCAGGAAGAGGGTCCAGCCGTCCAGGAACGGCGGTTCGCGGCGGGATCGCAGGGCCTCCACCAGCGAGGGGGTCCACAGATGCTGGTGTACGTCGACGTTGGTCATGACGCTCCTCCCACCAAGGCGCGAAGTGCGTTCCGCACGTCGTCGGACCCCAGGATCTCGCGGCTCACCGTCTCCACGTCCACCCCGTGCGGCCGGTCGTCGTCCAGGCGGGGCACCACCTTCCGGATCGCCCGGTGCAGCAGCCCCGGTCCGCGCCCCACCGTGGCAGGTGCGGCCAGGTCCACCGCCTGGGCGGCGACCACGGCCTCCACGGCGAGGAGCTGCCGCAGGCGGGTGAGCATCGTCGTCAGCCGCCGCGCGCCGAGCGCCGCGTTGGTCGAGTCGTCCTCGACGGCGTCGGCGCCGTGGCGGGGATCGGTGGACACCGGTGTGGACAGCAGGCGGATCTCGGCGACCAGTGCCTGCGCCGTCTTGGTCAGCGGTGCGAAGCCCGAGCGTTCCGGGCCGTACGGCGAGAGGTTCGCGGCCAGTCCGCTGACGGCCGGGTCGAGCAGCCGTCGCATGCGCTCGGCGGAGACCGCCGCGGTCTGGGTCAGGGCCAGTGAGAGGGTGTCGAGGGCGAGGGCCAGGGCCGGGGTGTGGAAGTTGCCGGACGAGAGGATCTCGCCGGTGTCGGCCAGCACCACCGGGTTGTCGCCACAACCGTTCAACTCCGGTTCCAGCGCGGCGTCGGCGAAGTCCAGGGCCGCGTACGCGGCACCGTGCACCTGGGCGGCGCAGCGCAGACTGACGGGGTCCTGGACCCGCCGAGCGTTCCGGGGATCGACCAGCTCACCGCCGTCCAGCAGAGCGAGCAGCTCGCCCGCCGCGCGGGACTGGCCGGGAGCCGGTCGCAGGCCGAGGACGCGGGCGTCGAGCGGGCTCGTGTTCGCCCGGAAGCCCTCGTAGGTGAGCGCCGTGACAGCCTGGGCCAGTGCGAGGACGGCGGCCGCCTCGTGCAGGGCCAGAGCGCCCTGTCCGGCCGCCAACGGGCTCGCGCTGCACAGCACATGCCCGTCCTTGGGGCCCAGTTCGGCCGGCGCGAGCCCGGCCCGCCGTAGAGCCGTGCTCCCGTCGAGGACCTCGCCCGCGTACTCGGCGCTGCCCTCGCCCATGACGACGAGACCGACATGGGCCAGCTGGCACAGATCGGAGGCGCCGATCGATCCCACCTCGGGGATCACCGGATGCACCCGCGCGTTGAGCATCGCCACGAGCAGTAGCGGGATCTCCGGCCGCACTCCGCTGCCGCCGCCCGCGATGCCGTTGACCCGGGCGAGAACTGCGGCGCGCACGACGGGGATCGGCAGCGGATCGCCGACCGCGTTGGCCCGTCCCCTGACCGTCCGGACACTGAACTCCTCCAGTTCCGCACGGGGGAGCGCGTACGACGAGCGGGTGCCGAGCCCGGTCGTCAGGCCGTACGTCGGCACCTGGCGGTCGACCACGTCGTCCACGACGGCCCGTTCGCGCGCCAGTCGCGCCAACACCCCGTCGGCCAGGGTGACTTGGGCGCCGTGGTGGGCGACGGCGACGACATCGTCGTAGGACAGGGTCCGTCCGTCGACGACGACCCCGGTCATGCGAACCTCAATCGCTGGCCGAGACCGCGTTCTTCGGCCTTGCGGAGCATGGCCGCGCCCAATGCGATGTCGGAGAGGGAGAGGCCGCGGTGCCAGAACAGGTTCGTCTCGTCGGGGCTTTCGCGGCCGGGTTTGCGGCCTGCCACGATCTCGCCCAACTCGCCGTGCAGATTGGTCTTGTTGAGCCTGCCGGAGTCGACGTGGGCGCGCAGGGCGCCGAACGGTCCGGCGTGGGCCTGGCCCCAGTCGTCGACGACGATCTTGTCCATGATGTCGGTGAGGGTGAGCTCGACGGCGCTGTTCGTGCCGTAGGGCACCACCAGGGCACCGGGGGAGATCCACTCGGTCTTCAGCAGCGGCTCCGGCCGCTCAAGCCGGGACGCCTCGACCACGATGTCCGCGCCTTCCACGCAGCTTCGCCAGTCCTCGGTCACCACGACCGGCTTGCCGAGATCCCGCTCCAGGCGCTCGGCGAAGGCCTTGCGGCTCTCGGGGCGGCGCGAGTGGACGCGAATCTCGGTGAGGTCGAAGATCCGGTCCAGGAGGCGGACGTTCCAGTACGAGGTGGCGCGGGCGCCTATGTGCCCGAGCACCTTGGCATCCGGGCGGGCCAGATGTCGTGCCCCCAGCGCGGTGAGGGCACCCGTGCGCATCTCGGTGAGGGCGGTGGCGTCGACCACGGCCACCGGCATGCCGGTGCGCGGGTCGAAGAGGTTGAGCAGCGCCATCTCGGAGGGCAGACCGGCCTTGTAGTTGCCGACGTAGTCGCCCACGATCTTGACGCCGGCCAGGGCGAGCGGGGCGACATAGCCGCGCAGGACGTTGAAGTGACCGTTGAACGCGGGATCGGGCATGAGGTGGACACGCGGTTCGATGACCGTCTCGCCGAGGCCCTGGGCGCGCAGCCCGTCCTCGACGGCGTCGAGTATCTCGCCGTCGGTCAGGTCGAGTTGTTCGATGTCCGAGCCGTTCAGAAAGGTGAACCAGACCGGTTTCAACGTATTTCTCCCTATTTCCGGGCGCCTCCGGCCTCATTTTGTACGAACGTAACGCGCCGTTTACAGAATCCCATTGACTGCCATTCAGTCACCGACAACTCTGCATGACCATATGCAGTCGGGTAAGGGGCAGTCTTGATCAGATTCGACGCGGTGAGCAAAAACTATCCAAACGGCACCACAGCCGTGGACGAGCTGTCCCTGGAGCTGGCCGAGGGCGGCATCACCGTTCTGGTCGGTCCCTCCGGCTGTGGCAAGACCACGACCCTGCGCATGATCAACCGCATGGTCGAGCCGACGAGCGGGACCGTGAGCCTGCGCGGCCGGGACATCCGGGAGGTGCACGCCCCCGAGCTGCGCCGTGGCATCGGGTACGTGATCCAGCACGCGGGGCTGTTCCCGCACCGGACCATCCTCGACAACATCGCGACCGTTCCGCTGCTCCTCGGCTGGAGCAAGAAGAAGGCGCGGGCGCGGGCGGCGGAGCTCCTGGAACTGGTCGGGCTGCCGGCCGAGATGGCCAAGCGCTATCCCAACCAGCTCTCCGGCGGACAGCAGCAACGCGTCGGTGTGGCACGGGCGTTGGGCGCCGACCCGCCCGTGCTGCTCATGGACGAGCCGTTCAGCGCGGTCGACCCGATCGTCCGGGCGGAGTTGCAGGCGGAGTTCATCCGGCTGCAGAAGGAGCTGCACAAGACGATCGTGTTCGTCACCCATGACATCGACGAGGCGATCAAACTCGGCGACAACATCGCGGTGTTCAGGACCGGCGGCAAGCTCGCACAGTTCGACACCCCCGAGCGGCTGCTCGCCCACCCCGCCGACGAATTCGTGGCCGGCTTCGTCGGACAGGACCGGGGCATCCGCCGGCTGTCCTTCGTCAAGGCGGCCGACGTGCCGCTGCGCGACGGACTCGTGCTGTCGGCGACCTCCTCCGTTGGGAGCGCACGGGCGGCGGACGAGCCCTGGGTGCTCGTCGTCGACGAGAGCCGACGCCCGCTCGGCTGGGCCGCGGTGGCCGAACTGCCGGACGGCGGCACGCTCGCGGACGCGTCGCTGGTACCGCTCGGCCACACCTTCAGCCTCGCCGGCGACTCGGCACGGGCCGCCCTCGACTCGGCGCTGCTGTCGCCCTCCCGGCTCGCGGTGGGTGTGGACGCGGACGGCGCCGTCATCGGCGTCGCGGACGCCTACGAGCTGTCCGCCGTGATGGCAGCGGCCGAGGCGGCCGAGGTGTCCGACGCGGGCGGTGGCGAGAAATGAGTGACGGAGAGCCGCTGGTCCGCTGGGACTGGATAGGCGAGCACGCCGGTGAGCTGGCGGACTACACCGGCGTCCACCTGAGACTCGGTCTGCTGCCGGTGCTGTTCGGGCTGATCATCTCGGTGCCCCTCGGGATCCTGTGCCATCGCTGGCGCTGGCTGTACCCGCCGGTGCTGACCGTGGCCAACATCCTGTACTCGATCCCGTCACTGGCCCTGTTCATGATCTTCGTCAGGTACACGGGACTGACCGAACGCACGGTACTGATCCCGCTGACGCTCTACACGCTGTCGGTACTGGTACCCAACGTCGTGGACGGGCTCGCCTCGGTCCCCGAACCGGTCCGGCAGGCGGCCACCGCGATGGGATTCGGACCGGTACGCAGGGTCGTCCAGGTCGAACTGCCCATCGCCGTACCCGTCGTCATCGCCGGCGTACGCGTCGCCGCCGTATCCTCCATCAGCCTCGTCGCTGTGGGTCAGCTGATCGGCCAGGGCGGACTCGGTTACTACATCATCCGCGGGCTCCAGCTCGACTTCCCGACCCCGATCGTCACCGCGATCGTGCTGATCATGCTGCTCGCGCTCACCACCGACGCGCTGCTGGTGCTCGCGCAGCGGCTGCTCACCCCGTGGTCCCGGAGCAAGGTGACGTCGTCATGAACGATCTCGTGAACCAACTCAGGCTCATCGGCGACTGGTTGACCTCCTCGCAGCAGTGGCACGGCGACGACGGAATCCCGCACCGGTTGCTGGAACACCTCAGCTACAGCGGCCTGTCGCTCCTGTTCGCCGCCGTGATCGGACTGGGATTCGGGCTGCTGGTGGGGCACACCGGCCGGGGCGCGTTCGCCGTGGCCAGCGTCGCCAACCTCGCCCGGGCGGTCCCCACCTTCGGTCTGGTGGTCCTCGTCGTCACGCTCGCCGGGCTCAGCACCACACCCGTGCTGGTCGCCCTGATCGCGCTCGCGGTCCCGCCGATCCTCATCAACACCTTCGAGGGAGTCCGGGGCGTCGACCCCGCCACCCGGGACGCCGCGCGGGGGGTCGGCATGACCGAGTGGCAGGTCCTGCTGCGCGTGGAGGTGCCGATGGCGCTGCCGCTGATCCTCCTCGGCCTGCGGATCGCCGCGATCCAGGTCGTCGCCACCGCGACCGTCGCCGCCTACCCCGGACTCGGCGGCCTCGGCCGCTTCATCGTCGACGGGCTCTCCCGTAACGACTACGAGCTGGTCATCGGAGGCTCCACGGTCGTCGTCGTCCTGGCGCTCGTCGTCCAGATCGTGTTCACCGCGCTGCGGCGCGTCATCGTCTCGCCGGGCCTGCGGGTCACGGCTGCCAGATCCTGAACTTTTTCGGCTCCCGGGCCCTTGGAAAGGAAACACCCATGAGAAGCATCCACCGCGGCGCCGCTTTCGGCCTCATCGCCGCATTCGCCCTGACCGCCTGCGGCAGCGGCGACGACAGCGACAGCAACCCGCTGACGGGCAGCAGCAGCGACAGCGACGGCAAGTCCATCGTCGTCGGCTCGGCGAACTTCCCCGAGAACCAGCTGCTCGCCGAGATCTACGCCGAGGCCCTGGAGGCCAAGGGCCTGAAGGTCACGCGCAAGTTCGACATCGGGGCCCGTGAGGTCTACTACGACCAGGTCGTCAAGGGCGGCATCGGAGTCTTCCCGGAGTACAACGGCGCACTGCTGGCGGTTGCCGTCGACCCGAAGAGCACCGCGACCAGCACCGAGGACATCAATGCCGAGCTGAAGGAGAAGCTCCCGTCGTCGGTGGAGATACTCGACTCCGCCGCGGCCGAGGACAAGGACTCGGTCACGGTCACGTCCGAGACCGCGGCCAAGTACAGCCTCAAGACCCTCGCCGACCTCAGGCCGATCGCGGGGGACATGACGATCGGGGCCGGCTCCGAGTTCAAGACCCGCACCCAGGGCCTGGTCGGACTGAAGACGATCTACGGCGTCGAGTTCGGGAAGTTCCAGCCGCTCGACGCGGGTGCCCAGAGCACCCTGCTGAAGCTGCTGAAGTCGAACGACGTGCAGGCCGCCAACCTCTACACCACCGATCCCGCCATCGTCGAGGACAAGCTGGTGGTCCTCGAGGACCCGAAGAACCTCTTCTCCTCGCAGAACGTCACGCCCCTGGTCTACAAGTCCGCGGTCGACGACACGGCCAAGGCGGCGCTCAACGGCGTCTCGGCCAAGCTCACCACCGAGGACCTGCTGGAGATGATGAAGAAGCTCGTCAACGACAAGGAGGACGCAGCCACCGTCGCCAAGGAGTGGCTGACGACGGCCGGTCTCGCGAGCTGAACGCGATGACTGATGGTGCCGGTACCGACCGGCAGGGTCGGACCGGCGCCTCCGTACAGATACACCAGCTCTTCGAGGGGCGCCGGCTCACCCCGACGCAGCGCCGCATCGCGCACTGTCTGGTCCGGCAGGCGGCGGCCGTGCCCTTCCTGTCGAGCGTGGAGCTGGCCCAACTGGCAGGCGTGAGCCAGCCGTCGGTGACCCGCTTCGCGGTCGCCCTCGGCTTCGACGGGTACCCGGCGCTCCGCAGACACCTGCGGGACGTCGCACCCGTCGGCACCGGGGCGGACGGGCGGTCGGACAACCCCTACCAGCAGGCGGTACGGGCCGAGATCGACAACCTGCGACAGCTGGCGTCCCTGCTCGCGGACCCCGGGCCCGTCGAACGCGCGGGCCGGACCCTCGCCGCGTCCCGGCCCCTGCCGGTGCTCGGGCTGCGAGCCTCCGCCGCGGCGGCCCGGGGCTTCGCCTACTTCGCCGCCAAGGTGCACCCCGATGTGCGTCTCCTCGACGAGGGCGGCTCGCTGCTCGCCGACCGGATCGACGCGGCCCGGCAGGCGGGCGCGAGCGCGCTCCTGTGCTTCGCGCTGCCGCGCCACCCCCGCGAGGTCCTCGGCGCGCTCGACCACGCGCGGGACACGGGACTGACGGTGGTGACGATCGCCGACGGCACGTTCGCCCCGGTGGCCGCCCACAGCGATCTGCTCCTTCCGGCCGCCGTGGGTACGGGCCTGGTGTTCGACACGGTGAGCGCGCCCCAGCTACTGGGGCAGGTCCTTCTGGAGGCGATGTGCGACGCTCTGCCGGACGCGCAGGCCCACCTGGAGGAGTTCGACGCGCGGGCCGCGGCGCGGGGGCTGTTCGTGGACTGAGAGCCTGTGGCGGCGAGTTCGACAGCCGTCAGTTCAACAGCAGTCCTGTCCAACAGCCTTCCTGGCAAGACCAATCGACAGCCCGACCATGATCGGTGTTCCACATGACCCACCAGAGCACGCGATGACCGTCGTCGACTTCTTCCCTCTCGGCGCCGCGACCACGCTCGCCGAACTCGCCCGGGACCCGCATCCGAGACTGGCGCTGCTGCGTGAGCGCGAGCCCGTGTCCTGGTTGCCCGCGCTGGACGGCTGGCTGGTGACGCGGCGCGACCTCGCGCTGAGCGTGATGAGGGACGCCGAGACCTTCACCGTCGACGACCCCCGCTTCTCCACCGCGCAGGTCGTCGGGCCGAGCATGCTCTCCCTCGACGGTGACCAACACGGCCGGCACCGCGAGCCGTTCACCGCCCCCTTCCGCCCCCGGGAGGTGCACGGCGGTTTCGCCCCGGGCATCGAGCGGGAGACCGACCGGCTCATCACCGCACTGCTGCCGGGGGGCGCCGGCGAACTGCGGCGCGCCTTCGCCGGCCCGCTCGCGGTCGCCGTCGTGACCGAGGCGCTCGGGCTGGTCGGCACCACCGCGGCCACCGTGCTCGCCTGGTACGACGCCATCGTGCAGTCGGTCTCGGACCTCACCGTCGGCCATGAGACGGGGCCCGCCGGAACCGCGGCATACGCGCAGCTGAAGTCCGCCGTGGAGGAAACCGTCGCCGACCGGGACGCCACCTCGCTGCTGGTCTCCGCCGCCGGGCGGCTTGAGCTGCCCGAGGTGGCGTCCAACGCCGCGGTGCTCATGTTCGGGGGCATCGAGACCACCGAGGCGATGATCACCAACGCGTTGCTGCACCTGCTGCGACACCCCGACCAACTCGCCCTCGTCCGGGACGACTTCGACCTGCTGGACGGCGCGATCGAGGAGTCACTTCGCCTCGAACCCGGGGCGGCGGTGGTGGACCGTTACGCGACCCGCGACACCACCCTCGGCCCGGCCGCGATCCGCCGGGGCGACCTGGTCACCGTGTCCCTGACCGGCGCCAACCGCGACCCGGACGTCTTCCCCGACCCCGATCGGTTCGACGTCCGCCGCGAGAACGCCCGACTCCAACTGGCCTTCGCCCACGGCCCGCACTACTGCCTCGCCGCGCACCTCGCCCGCCTGGAGACCCGCATCGCCCTCCAGCGACTGCTCGAACGCCTCCCCGCCCTGCGCCTCGACCCGGACCACCCCACCGACCCCCACGGCCTGGTCTTCCGCAAGCCCCCCACGCTGCATGTGCTGTGGGACGGTTAGGCCCCTTCGCTGGTGGCCTCGCCCAACTCGTCGGCCAGGCAGGCGAGATACAGGGCCATGGTCGTCCGGTGCTCGCGCAGGGGGCGGCCGGTGAGCTGCTCGATCTTGTTCATCCGGTAGACAACCGTGTTGCGGTGGATGTGCAGGGCCGCGGAGGCCCGGACGAGGTTGAACCCGCTCTCGCACCACGCGGTGATCGTGTCGCGCAGTACCGGCCAGTCCGGCTGGGCCCGCAGCTTCGCGGCGGTCAGTTCGATCAGGCGGTGGCGGGTGGGCTGGCTCACCGTCGCCAGGACCTGGTGGACGCGCAGATCGGCGATCAGATGGACGGGGGAGTCTCCAGCCACGCGGGCGCCGAGACGGAGCGCGTCGCGGGCGTCCTGGTAGGAGTCGTGCAGACCGCCGACAGAGACGGCCGGTTCGCCGATCCCGGCCCGCGCGACCAGCCCGTCCTGCGCGGCGATGACGTCGGTGATCCGCCGGCAGTCGGCGACCAGCGAAGCCACCTCGGCACGGGCCGGGAGCCGGCGCAGGACGCCGATCCAGCCGGGAGCCGTGGAGGCGACGATGTCCTGCGGATCGGCGAAGACCTCACGGACCGTGCGGAGCAGTTCCGAGCGGACCAGCGCCATGTCCCGGGTGCGGGCGCCCTGGCGTCGGGCGCCCGCGTCGGGGACGTTCACCTCGAAGGCCACCGCGACCCGCTGCAGCCGTAGGTCGAAACCGAGTTCGGCGGCCCGGAACACGAGGAAGTCGCCCTCCACGACCTGAGGGTCGTAGGAGGCGATGTCGGCGAGCAGTGTCTCCGCCGCACGCTCGGCGAGCAGCCGGGAGCGCAGCATCACCGACTCCCTGAGCAGGATCTCCGTCTGACGCTTCACCAGCAGCCCGAAGCGGCGTACCTGGGCGGGCGTCCCGGTGATGCAGACCGTCCCCACCGCCCGCCCGTCCGTGACGATCGGAAGGGTGATACCGGGGCGCACCCCGCGCAGTTGCTGGGCCTGCGACGCGCTGTGCGTCGCGGGCTCCTGGGTGCGGATCACCTCGACCGACGCCTCGTGGAAGCTGCCGACCCGGCTGCTCTCGCCGCTGCCGATGACCAGGCCGTCCGCATCGGTGATCAGCACGTTGAAACCGATGACGGCGGAGGTGTCTCCGGCGATCTCCTGCGCGAGTGACGGGCTCAGCACGAACACTCCTCCCGTCGGGGGAATGGGCCGACGACTGGACGCAACGTACAGCGGATCTCGCGAGATCAGCCTCAGATTCGTACGGAGTGAACGGTGACGCGCAATGGTTCAGTCCCTAACCTTTGACCCCATCCACCCATGGAAGGGCCACGCCCATGATGCGCATACGCCCAATCGCCTCCGTGCAGCCGTATGCCCCGTACACCAGCGTCCAGGGCGACAAGATCGTCGGACTGGACGGCGACATCCTCAACTACGTCGCCAAGAAACTGGGGTTGGAGATCAAGCCCCAGGTGACGGACTTCGCCGCGTCGTACGGCTCCACATCATGACCGGCGTGCCGGACAGCCCCGTGGTCGTGGTGGGAGGGGGCGTCGTGGGGCTGTGCACCGCCCACTACCTGGCCGCGGCCGGAGCGGCGGTGGTGGTCGTCGAGCGGGGCGGTCTGGGCTCGGGGGTCTCCCGGGGCAACGCGGGCTGGGTCTGTCTCAGCCACTCGACGCCCGTCCCTGCTCCGGGAGTTGTGCGCTATGCCCTGCGCTCGCTGGGGCGGCCGGACTCGCCGCTCTATCTACGACCGCTGCCGGATCCGGCGTTCGTGCGGTGGCTGTGGCGCTTCTGGCGCAGCAGCACACCGGCCGCGTTCCGGCGCGGCTACGCGGCGATCGCCGAGCTCAACCGCCCCACCTTCGACCTCTTCGACGGGCTGAGCGAGGCGGGGGTGACCACGACGCTGACCCGGCCCGGCATGGTGCACGCCTTCCTGTCACCGGCCGAGGCCCGTCACCACCTCGCGATCCAGCGGGAGATGGCGGACGGACGCTATCCGCTGCCCGACGACGTCACCACGGGTACCGAGGCGCATCTGTTGGACGACGTGCTGTCGCCCCGGGTGCGCGCGGCCTACCTCGTCGAGGGGGAGGGCGTGGTCGATCCCGAGGCCTTCGCCCGGGGCCTCGGCGAGGCACTCGCCGCGGCGGGGGTGAAGGTCCACGAGAACGCGGAGGTCACCGGTTTCCGGTCCACAGGGGGGCGGGTCAGCGCGCTCACCACCAGCCAGGGCGAGATTCCGTGCTCGGCCGTCGTCATCGCGGCCGGCATGCGCTCGCCCGCCCTCCTGCGCGCACTGGGACACCGGCTGCCGCTCCAGGCCGGCAAGGGCTACAGCTTCTCGGTCGACCTGGACCCGGCGCCCCGGCACACGCTGTACTTCGGCGAGCGCAGGGCCGTCGCCTCACCGATCGGCGCCACCACGCGGATCGGCGGCACCATGGAGCTGAGCGGGAACAACAACCGGCTCGACTGGCGCCGCATCGTCGCGGTGGCGCTGGCCAGCCGCCACTACCTCGGCGACTGGTTCGACGACCCGGACGACCTGGTGAGCCGGATCCGCGACCCCTGGGTCGGCGGGCGGCCCTTCCTCCCCGACGGACTGCCACTGATCGACCGACTCCCGGGGCACGACAACGCGTTCGCGGCCACGGGGCACGGCATGCTCGGCGTCACGCTGGGCCCCGCCACGGGTCAGCGCCTGGCCGCGTACGTCCTCACCGGTCAACGCCCCGACGCCCTCGCCCCGTTCGGCTTCGACCGACTCCGCCGCTGAAGCCTGATCAAAGCGCCGCCCGACTGCGATGCTGTGAATCCCAGAGTCCCAGAGTCCCGGCATCGCAGTCGCAGGAGGCATCCATGTCCGAGCCGTCCGTCCTCGCTTCGCTGGTCTCGGCGTTGCGAGGCGGGTCGATCGAAGTCGTCGACCTCACCTCGCCGTTGTCGTCGTCCACCCCGGTGATCCAGCTGCCGCCCGACTTCGGCCAGACCGCCGTTTTCGAGCTGGAGGAGATCAGCAGGTACGACGACCGGGGCCCGGCCTGGTACTGGAACAACTTCCGCAGCGGCGAACACACCGGCACCCACTTCGACGCACCGAACCACTGGGTCACCGGGAAGGACCTCGACGACGTCGCCTCGGTGCCGGCGCGGCAGCTGATCGCGCCGGCGGCCGTACTGGACTTCACCGCCGAGGCGCAGGCGGACCCGGACTTCCTCGTCGAGGTGGACCATGTGAAGGCCTGGGAGGCCGAGCACGGTCAACTCCCCGACGGCGGCTGGCTGTTGCTGCGCACCGGCTGGAGCGCACGCTCGCACACCCAGGAGGCGTTCCTCAACGCGGACGACAACGGCCCGCACACCCCAGGACTTTCGCCGGAGTGCGCCCGCTGGGTGGCACAGGAGTCGCCGGTGATCGGCCTCGGTGTCGAGACCGTCGGCACGGACGCCGGACGCGCGCACTCCTTCGACCCGGCCTTCCCGTGCCACTCCTATCTGATGGGCAGCGACAAGTACGGGCTGACCCAACTGCAGAACCTGGCCGCGCTCCCGCCGACCGGCGCCGTCGTCATCGCGGGACCGCTGCCCATCGTCACGGGGTCCGGGGCTCCCGCGCGGGTGCTCGCCCTGGTGGAGCACCGATGAAGGTCGCGGAAGCGGTCGGCAGGGCGCTGTCGGTCGCCGGTATCGACCACGTCTTCGGCGTGGTCGGCTCGGGCAACTTCCATCTCACCAACGCCATGGTCGCGGCGGGTTCACGGTTCGTCGCCGCACGCCACGAGGGCGGCGCGGCGACGATGGCCGACGCGTACGCCCGGACGAGTGGCACGGTGGCCGCGCTGAGCGTGCACCAGGGTCCCGGCCTGACGAACGCCGTCACCGGGATCGCCGAGGCGGCCAAGAGCCGCACCCCACTCCTGGTGCTGGCGGCCGAGGTCACCGAGCCGAAGTCCAACTTCCACATCGACCAGGACGCGTTGGCGCAGGCAGTGGGGGCCGTCACCGCGCGGATCACCTCCCCGGAGGACGCGGTCGAGGAGGCCTGCGCAGCGGTACGGCGTGCCCTGCACGAGCGGCGCACCGTGCTGCTCAACGTTCCGCTGCCGGTGCAGTCCCTGGACGTGCCCGACGGAGCCCTGACGCAGGCCGCCGTGCCACCGCAACGGGCAGCTGTCGAACCGGAGTTGGCCGACATGACGGCACTGGCACACCTGCTCGCCCAGGCCCGCCGACCGGTCTTCGTGGCCGGCCGGGGAGCACGCGGCCCCGGCTCCCGGGACGCCCTCGCGGCGCTCGCCGAACGCCATGGCGCGCTGCTCGCGACCTCGGCGGTGGCCCGCGGCCTGTTCCATGGCAACCCCTGGTCGCTCGACGTGTCCGGAGGCTTCGCGTCGCCCCTGGCAGCCGAGTTGATCCAGGGCGCGGACCTGATCGTGGGCTGGGGCTGCGCCCTGAACATGTGGACCATGCGGCATGGCCGGCTGATCGGCCCCGAGGCGAGAGTCGTACAGGTCGACGACGACGCGTCCGCGCTCGGCGCGCACCGCGAAGTCGACCTCGGCGTGACCGGAGACGTCGAACTCACCGCGAGGAGCCTGCTCGCGAGGGGCGGCGAGCGGCAACAGGGCTACCGGACCGCCGACATCGCCGAGTCCATCGCCGCACGCGTGCGCTGGCGGGATGTGCCGTACGAGGACAGGAGCGGCCGACAGCGCATCGACCCGCGGACATTGAGCATCGCCCTCGACGACATCCTCCCGGCCGAACGCGTCATCGGCGTGGACTCGGGGAACTTCATGGGCTACCCGAGCGCCTATCTGTCGGTGCCGGACCACCACGGCTTCTGCTTCACCCAGGCGTTCCAGTCGATCGGCCTGGGGCTCGCGACCACGATCGGCGCGGCGCTGGCGCGGCCGGACCGGCTGCCCGTGGCGGCACTCGGAGACGGCGGCGCGCTGATGAGCGCCGCGGACCTCGACACCGTACGCCGGCTCGGGCTGCCGATGGTGGTCGTCGTGTACAACGACGACGCCTACGGGGCGGAGGTGCACCACTTCGGGCCCGACGGACACCCGCTCGACACGGTCGAGTTCCCGCCGACGGACATCGCCGCAGTGGCGCGCGGCTACGGCTTCGAGGCCGTGACCGTCCGCACACCGGCCGACCTGAAAGCCGTACAGGACTGGGTTGTCGGGCCCCGTTCCGCGCCTCTGCTCGTCGACGCCAAGGTGGTCAACGATCGTGGGGCGTGGTGGCTTGAGGAGGCGTTCCGGGGGCACTGAGGTCGGGCCCCGTCGGGATCTGCTGCTCGAACCAGACGACCTTGCCCGTGCTCAGCCTCGTCGCCCCCCAGCGCCGGGCGAGCTGGTTCACGAGGAACAGGCCGCGGCCGCCCTCGTCGCCCGGTTCGGCGTGCTGCATCCTCGGGACCTGGGGTGAGTCGTCGGTGACCTCGCAGCGCAGGACGTCGGTGCGCAGCAGCCGCAGCGAGATGGGTTTGGAGGCGTAGCGCACGGCGTTGGTCACGACCTCGCTGACCATGAGCTCCGTCGCGTCGAGGAGGGAGTCCAGGCCCCATCGGCGGAGGGTCCTGCGGGCGAGGCGGCGGGCCTGTCCCGCGGTCAGCGGCTGGGGGGCCAGGTGCCAGTAGCCGACGCTGTCCGGCGGGAAGCCCTCGAACCGGGCCATGAGCAGCGCGATGTCGTCGTCCCTGGCGCCCCGGCCCAGGGTGCCCAGGATGTGATCGCACTGAAGTTCGAGAGAGGCGGCGGCGGGCCCGCGGCCGGTGGTCTGGAAGCGGGCGCACAGTGCCTCGACGCCCGTGTCGATGTCTGTCTCCCGGGACTCGACGAGGCCGTCGGTATACAGCAGCAGCGTTCCTCCGGTGGGCGCGGGCAGCTCCACGGACTCGAAGGCGACACCGCCGACCCCGATGGGCGCGCCCGGCGGGACGCGCAGCACCTCCGCCCGGCCGTTCGGGCGCAGGAGCACGGCGGGCGGGTGGCCGGCGTTCGCCATGAGGAGCCGGTGCGATATCGGGTCGTAGATCGCGTAGAGGCAGGTCGCGATGTGGTCGCTGCCCAGCCGCTGGGCCTGCTCGTCGAGGTGGTGCAGGACCTCGTCCGGGGGCAGGTCGAGCCCGGCGAGGGTCTGCACGATGGTGCGCAGCTGGCCCATGATCGCGGCGGACGTCATGGAGTGGCCCATCACGTCGCCGACGACGAGCGCGACCCGGTTGCCGGGCAGCGGGATCGCGTCGTACCAGTCGCCCCCGACCTGGGCGGTCCTGGATGCGGGCAGATAGCGGCTGGCCAGCCGGACGCCGGTGGGCTCGGGCAGCGACGACGGGAGCATGGTGTGCTGGAGCGTGTCCGCCACGGCGGCCTCGTGCCCGTACATCACGGCCTTCTGGACGCCGAGCGCGGTGTGCGTCGCGAGCTGTGAGGCGACGAGCAGATCGTCGGAGGTGAAGGCGGGGCGGCCTGGCCGGCGCAGGAGTACGACGGCGCCCATGACGTGCCGGCGCCCGTGCAGCGGGGCGACGATCAGCCGCCGGCCCGGCGGAAGCGCGTGCGGGCGGATCACGCCGGGCCCGAGCAGCTCGGCCACTGCGGCCGCGATCCCCGGCGCGTCACCGAACGCGGGCCGGCCGGCAAGCAGCAGCTCCCCGAGCCGGCCGCCGGCGGACACCTGGACGAGCTGGGCCACGGTCGAGTACGGGTGCTCGGCGTCCGGAGCCGCGGGCGCCGGGTCGATGCTGTGCAGTTGGAGGACGACCGAGGCGGTCTCCTTCTCGTCTCCGACCGGCAACGGATCGTGCAGGTGGATGACGATCACATCCGCGAACGCGGGTACCGCCGACCGGCGCAGTTCCCGGAGGGTCTCGTCCAGGTCCATCCCGCGGGCGATCCGCCGGGTCGCCTCGTCGAGATACCGAAGCCGGTCCGTCTGCGGCAGGGCACGGTCCGTCACCGCGTCCCAGGAGTCGTCGGGCGGGGGCGCCTGCACGGCGGGGGCGGGCCGCCCGGTGCCGATCCGGGCCCCGGCGGGGCCTGTCTGGGAGGTGTCGTGCTCCGTCACGAGATTCGTCCCGTCCGGTGGGCCGGTCTCAGTCCCGCCGCCGGCAGCAGAGGAAGACCTGTTCCTCCGGTGGGACGTCGGTGACCTCCGGGGCATAGGTGTACGAGTTCTCCTCGGCGATCTCGAAGCCCGCGGCCTCGACGACCTTGTGGAGGTCCTCCCGCAGATAGCCGGAGACCCGGATCGTGTGCCCGAGGAACGGGATCGAGAAGTCGTCCACATCGGCCTCCACCATGGACAGGACGAAGAGGCCACCGGGGACCAGCAGTTGACGGATCGTCCGCAGCGCGAGCGGGATCTCCACGCGCGGCAGCATCAACAGGGAGAAGAAGGCGGTGACGGCGCCGAAGCGCCCGAGGTCGCGCGGACCGCCGGGCCGCAGGTCGGCGATGTCCAGCTGGTGGAACGTCGCACCCGGGACGTACTCCCGCGCGAGTGTCACCATCGTGCCGGACAGGTCGATGCCCACGACCTCGAATCCGGCGTCCGCCAACTGGCGCGCGGTCGGCACCCCGGTGCCGCAGCCGAGGTCGAGCACACGGGATCCCGCCCGCAGGGATCCCTTCAGCCACTCGCCGGCCGCGACCTGGCCCTCCTTGTGCGGGAAGGCCTCGTCGTACTGGTCGCCGATGGCGTCAAAGGCCGCGGCCTGACCTCTGCGGTCGATCCGTATGCTCTCGTAGTCGGACTCTGCGTCGCCATTGATCACAGAAGTCACCTTTCATGAGACATGTTGAAGTATTTCACAATCGGGCGAACGGTGACTGTGAGTGAAATGTGCGGGCTAGAGGTCGAGCTCCAGCACGCCGGAGACGGAGCGGCTCACGCAGATCATCATTGTGGTGGCGGCAGCACGGTCGGACGAGTCGATCACGGTGTCGCGGTGCTCCGGCAACCCCGCCACGACAGCTGTCTCGCAGCTGCCGCAGTAACCCTCCTCGCACGAGTACGGCACATCCGGCAGCTTCTCCCGGACGACGTCCAGCACGGAGCGGTCCGCCGGGACTGTCAGCCGAAGTCCGGAACGGCACAGTACAACATCGAACTCCCCTTTCGCTCCCACCACTTGAGCATCCGTGTCGCCCGCGGCGAAGCGCTCCGTGTACGTCGTCCGCACCGGGTCCGCCGCGCGGCACAGGGACGTCACCGCGTCGAGCATCGGCGCAGGTCCGCAGGCGTACACCGCGTGACCGGGCGGCGCGGCGGCGATCTCGGCGGCCAGGTCCGGCAGACCCGCCTCGTCCTGCGGCACGAGCAGCACGCGGTCCCCGCCCAGTTCCACGAGGTCGTCCGCGTACGCCAGGCGGGACCGGTCGCGGGCGCCCAGGACCAGCCGCCAGGGCAGGCCGCGCGCGGTGAGCTCGCGGGCCATCGGGAGCAGCGGGGTGACGCCGATGCCGCCGGCCAGCAGCAGATAGCCCTCCGCAGGGAGCAACGGGAACCGGTTGACCGGGCCTGACACCTCCAGCTCCCGTCCCACCAGCGCGGTGTCGTGGATCTCCCGCGAGCCGCCGCGCCCCTCGGGCACCCGGTGCACGGCGACCGTCCACGCACCCGTGTCCGCGGGATCCCCGCACAGGGAGTACGCGCGTCGCAGCCCGGACGGCAGGGTGAGTTCGACATGCGCCCCGGGCTCCCACGGGGGCAGCGCGCCGCCGCCGGGCCGGGTCAGCCGCAGTTCCACCACGTCGCGGGCGACCCACCGGGCCTGCCGGACCAGCAGACGTCCCATGGACGGTGCGGCGCCAGAAGACTCAGAAGACACGGAAGTACTCCCGTTGTTCCCAGTCGGTGACCTCCTGCTCGAAGCGGGCGATCTCCGCGCGCTTGATACCGGCGTAGTAGGACACGAAGTCCTTGCCGAGCCGGGCCGCCAGACCCTCGTCCGCCTCCAGCGCGGTCAGCGCCTCGCCGAGCGAGCGCGGCAGCGGCTCGGCGTGAGTGGCGTACGGCTCGTCCGCCGCCGGACCAGGATCGAAACCGCCCGCCACGCCGTCCAGCCCGGCGGCGAGTTGAGAGGCGAGATAGAGATAGGGATTGGCCGCCGGCTCGCCGATCCGGTTCTCCAGCCGCGTCGATGACGGACCGTCACCCAGGACCCGCACCATCGCCCCTCGGTTGTCACGGCCCCACACCGCACGGTCGGGGGCCAGCGACAGCGACCGAAATCGCTTGAAACCGTTGAGAGTCGGCGTGGAGAACGCGCTGGTGGCCCGGGCGTGCCGCAGCAGCCCGCCGAGGAAGGCGGTCCCGTACGGCGACAGGGGCGGCCGCCCGGACGCGGCACCATCCTGGGCCTCCGCACCCTCCGCACCCTCCGGGCTCTTCGGGGCGAAGATGCCGACGCCGTCCCGCAGCACGCTCTGGTGCAGATGCCAGCCGCTGGAGAACACCCCGGGCAGATGGGGGCGGCACATGAAGGTGGCGTGGTGGCCGTGGCGGGCGGCGACCTGCTTGACGGCGCCGCGCAGCAGCACCATCGCGTCGGCCGTGCCGAGCCCGTCGGCGGGCTGGAGGGTCAACTCCACCTGGCTCGGCCCGAATTCGACCTCCAGACTGCGCAACGGCAGACCCAGCCCCTCGATGTTCGCGCGCAGGACGTCGAGGATCGGGTCCAGCTCGTCGTACCGCAGCTCGCTGAGGTACTGGTAGCCGTGGTTGAGCATGCCGACCTCGGGAGCGGCACCCGGCTGGCCCAGATCACCGGGGCCCAGGCGCGGATCGGCGAGCCGGAAAAGGTGGAACTCCACCTCCAGACCCGTGCGGTAGGTCAGCCCGCCCGCCTGCTCCAGCACCGAGCGCAGCAGCCCGCGCGTGCACAACGGCACCGGCGCGCCCGTGGTGAAGCGCAGATCGCACAGCAGCCAGCCCGTGCCCGGCGACCAGGGCAGCATCCGGAACGTCAGCGGGTCCGGGACCATCACCATGTCGGCGGCGCCCCGCAGTTCGGGCAGCCCGAGCGGCGTCTCCTTGGTGAAGAGGGGGAACACGGTCCGCCCCGAGGTGTCCTTGGCGAGCAACGACGAGGCGATGCCGGTGCCCTCGCGCAGCACGTTGGGCAGTTCCCCCACGGTGACGGTCTTGCCGCGCAACAGCCCGTGCTGGTCGGCGAAGACCAGCCGTACGACCTTCATGCCGCCGCTGTCGGCGCGCTCGCGTATCTCCTGGGCCGCGGCGGCCTGTTCGGGGTTCCACAGGCCGTGGCGCTCGATGAATCCCACGCCGCTCAGCCGTCCGTTCCGACCGGCTGCGCCCAACTGCTGTCGGCGCGCTGCTTGGCGGTGGCGGCAGCCCAGTGCTCCTGCCAGCCTTCGGTGGGTCCGATGCCGTCGAGTGCGACCGGCCCCTGGATCCGCGCGGCCTCCTCGGACGGCAGCACCAGCGGCGGGTTCTCACCGCGCTCGACGGCGGAGACGGCCTCGCCGAGCATCCGTCGGTACATCACGATCGCCTTGTCGGATCGGCCCAGATGCTCGCGCGTGCGGTCCTGGACCGCGCCCTGGCCCTCCACCGCCCACTGGTCGTGCACGTTGATGTCGGTGCCGAGACCGGTGTACGTCGTCGTCCGCTGTTCCTCGGGGTCGTAGCCGTAGTTGTTCGCACGGCCGAAGCGCGGCCGGTAGTCGGGCAGGGTGACCGCCCCGACCCGCTGCCGGCGCATCTCCGCGCCGTCCACCGGGCCGCCGACGCTGGTGAACAGGGCGTACCAGTAAGAGGAGTTGTCGTCGATCGGCACGTGCCACTGGGTGATGGACGTCTCCGCGTCGAGCGGGATGTGGAAGGCGTGCGGGAACACCTGGTGCGTAACACGGACATGGGTGCGGCTGCCGTCCATCGTGCGGCCCTGGGTGTCGGTGCCGTCCAGGGTGCGCAGGGCGGTGATGCGGATGCCGTACGGGGTGCGCACGGCGTCGATCTCGGGGCGCCCGTACTCGCGCAGGATCTTCGTCATCGGCAGGTCCGTGCCCCGGGAGGCGGCCCGGAACTGCTTGCCGTAGCTGTCCTCGGGGTCCTCGTCCTGGAAGAAGCGGTGGAGGTAGGAGGCGTGGGCGGGGTCGATGCCGACCTCCAGGGCCTGGAGCCAGTTGCACTCAAGGAGGCCCTTCCACGCGAAGGCGTGGTCGCCGGGTGCCCGGAAGCAGTCCAGGGCGGGGAGTTCGGGCGGTTCGCCGGGGCCGAGGTAGCCCCAGATGATCCCGTTGATCTCGCGGACCGGGTAACTACCCAGGCGTACACGGGACTTGAGGGGGCTGCCGACCGGCTCGGCGGGCGTGTCCAGGCAGGCGCCGTCGCGGCCGAACAGCCAGCCGTGGAAGCAGCAGCGCAGGCCGCCGTCCTCCAGTCGGCCGAGCGCCAGGTCGGCGCCACGGTGCGGACATCCGCGGTCGACCAGGCCGAGTTCGCCGCGGTCGTCCCGGAACAGGACGAGGTCCTGACCCATCACCCTGGGCGCCACCAGGGGCCGTACGCCGTCGAGTTCCTCGCTCAGGGCGATGGGCTGCCAGTAACGGCGCATCCAGTTCCCTGCCGGGGTGCCCGGGCCGGTTCGGGTGAGCCGTTGGTTCTCTTCCTCGCGCATCAGATGCCTTTCCGACGTGTCGCCGTGAGGGGGAGTGGGGTCAGCCGCAGCAGTGGTCCGGCGTCGCGGACGACGGCTGCTTCGGCGTGTGGCAGGAGGCCGGCGCGGGCACGTCCAAGGCCGGGTTGCGGTCGAAGAAGCCGTCCGGCTCCAGCCGTAGCCGTGCCTTGGCCACCGGCATCACCGGCCACTCCTCGGGGCGCGGGAAGTGGTGGGAGCCGATCGTGGCCCACAGCACCAGGTCGGTGCCGTCCAACGAGCGGTTCTCCTCCTGCCACTTGTGCACGCCGTCGGCGCCCGGCTCGGCCTGGTTGGGGTACTCGCCGGCGACGAACCGCCGGTCCGGGTCGTAGGCCGTCGCCCACAACTGCCGCCCCACGAACGGGGCTCGGCGGGCGCACACGCTGTCCTCGCGCACCGGCAGGACCGCCGTGTTCTCCAAGTGCACGCGGTACGCGGTCGGTTCGCCCATCCGGTTGCGGGCCTCGGTGCTCTCCACCCGCCAGTGCAGGGCGCGGGAGGGGTCCGTGCTCCGGCCGCCCTCCGCCTCGCTGAGGATCGGACGCAGCACGGTCCGGGCGGCGTTGCCGTACGGGTTCAGCTCCGGGTCCGCCTCGGGCTCCGCCGTGACCTCGACCAGACGGTTGCCGGTGCCGTCCACCGCCATGTCCAGGCGTACGGCGAAGAAGTGCTGATGGTTGGTGACCGCGACGTTCGGGGCGACTCGGCGCGCGTAAGGGGTCTCCTCGTCCTCCGTCACGCCGGTCGCGGAGAGGATGCCGGTCATCTTGATCTCCAGCATCACCGAACCGTCCTGGTACAGCGACCAGTAGAAGCCGTAGTCGTAGTTGGCGACCGTGGCGAACGCCGAGATGATCAGACGGCGGGAGCGGCGGACCTCGGTGCGGCCGGTGCGGCCGTCGTGGTGCTTCCAGAGGATGCCGTCGTCCTCCTCGTGCACACAGACGGCGTTGGGGATGAGGCGGGGGACGCCGTCGCCGCCGAGCACCGCCGCGTCGAAGTACTGGATGACGCCCAGGCAATCGCAGCCCAGGGCAAGGGAGTTGGTGAGCGGGCCCGCTCCGTACTCGCCCCAGTCGAAGAAGTTCTTGCGGTACTGGGTGGAGGCGGTGTCGAA
Organism: Streptomyces sp. JLBG701; assembly: GCF_058544905.1. Taxonomy (NCBI): domain Bacteria; kingdom Bacillati; phylum Actinomycetota; class Actinomycetes; order Kitasatosporales; family Streptomycetaceae; genus Streptomyces; species Streptomyces sp. JLBG701. Next base: position 1,424,717 of record NZ_CM178588.1, on the reverse strand, counting down.
GTAGGGCACGTACATCTCGTTGACCGCCGCACGCCGGATCACCTGCCGCGGTCCCTTCCCGGCCGCGTCGAAGGTCAGGTCGTGCAGCACCAGGCCTTCGCGGTGACTGAAGCCGACCCGCACCGACCAGCCCTGCCAGTCGAGCCGTTGACCGGTGACGGTGAAGCTGGGGCCGTCGGGCTGGACAACCTCCAGTGGCTTCAGGCCTGTTCGCTCCGGCACGACGCCCGCGCCGAACGTCCCGGACTCCTCCGACAACGGGACGACCCCGTGGTCCTCGATGTGCAGGACCTCCATCGACTCCATGTCGATGATCGGCACCACGCCCTGCACCGGGCGCGCATAACCGTTGTCGTCCTCGGAGACGCGGTGCCAGACGCTGCCCCAGGTCAGCCGACGCCCCGGGTACTCGGGCGGTTCGAAGCCGCCGATCGACTCCGGGTCCACCATGACCAGCGACACGTCGTGGATGCCGCGCAGGGCGAGGGCTTCTCTGAAACGGGGGTCGGCTCGGCACGTGGCGGCGGCCTGACGGGCCTCCTCGGAGGAGCAGCCCGGGCTGCGTACGTCCAACTCCCGCCAGGCGGTGCTCTGTGGCTTGTCGCCGAGTTCGAGGGCGACCTCGTAGGCGAGGTGCGCGGAGGGGCAGATCACGACTGCGCGGGCCCGCCTCGGCTCACCCGGGACGGCACGGCGGGCGTGGTCCTCGTCGAGGGCCACGCCCCAGAAGCGCGCGTCCTCGGTGACCCGGGTGTCCGCCTTCAACACCGTGACGGCGGCGGCCAGTTCGGACACGGACAGCGGGTCCAGCGGGTGTGGAGCGTCGGCCGCCGGTACGGGTTCGGGGGCGAGGGTGCTCATACGTGGGTTCCTTCCGGTGCGGGGTCCGCCGGGGCGCCGTACAGCACGGTGCCGCCGTCGGCGCGTGGATCGGCGGCACCGTCAAGGCGGCCGTCGGCGGACAGTCGTACGGCCTGCGTGTGGCCGGCCAGATCGGTGCGGCCCGGCGCGACGACGACCGGGAGCTCCGACGGGAGCGCGGACGCGGTGGCGGGGATCGCCCCGGGCTCGGCCAGCAGGGTCTGTGTCTCGTGGCCGATGTCGCGGGCGCCGACCACCCAGCGCGGGCGGTCCAGCACGGTGGTCGGATCGGCGGCGGGGTCCATCAGGGCGGGCACGGTCTGGGCGAGGATCTGCGGCTGGGCCCGGCCGCCCTGGCAGCCGGCGGCCAGCAGCAGGTCGGCGGAGCGGCCGAGCACCGGGCACAGCGTGTGCGGGGGCCGCAGGCCGGGGCCGATGAGCGCCGGGTGGCCGGGCTCCAGGCTGAACGCCGAGCCGCGGTTGTGCAGCACGATGCCGGTGCCCGGGTCGCAGATGCCGGAGCCGAAGGTCTGGTAGACGCTCTGGATCAGGGAGATCGCGAGGCCGGAGGAGTCGACGGCCGTGATGGCCACGGTGTCGCCGGCCGGGCGGGAGGGTGGCTTCGGCGGCTGCGCGCCCGCGAGCGGCGCGGGCCGCAGCAGCCCGTCGAGGTCCGGCTGCGAGCCGCGCGGATCGCCGAGCAGGCGGTCGCGGGCTGCGGAGGCGTCTTGGCAGAGGGCAACCAAGCGTTCCGCTGGATAGGTGGCTTGTTCACTGCGGGCCGGTGGGGGCTGGTCGCGCAGTTCCCCGCGCCCCTTTCGGGGCGCTTCAGCGCACGGGACTTCACCGTCCAGTACCGCCAGCAGCGTCGCGCCCTGGCTCGGCGGGGGAACCGCCCACCAGCGGGTGTCGGCCGTGTCCAGTACCAACGGCTCGACGGTCTCCGCCCGGTGGCCGGCCAGGTCGGTCGCGGTCAGCGGGCTGCCTGCCCGGCGCAGGCCGTCGGCGAGGGCCTTGGCCACCGCTCCCCGGTAGAAGGACCACGGATCGTCGGCCAAATCCCGTAGTACGGCGGCCAGTTGCGGCTGGGGAAGCGGGGCGCCCTCGGTGAGCGGGGCCCCGTCGGGGCCGGTGAGCAGGGCGGTGAGTCCGGGGTCCGTGGCGATCTGAGTGGCCCGCTCGTCTATCGCCCGTGCCAGGCCCGGCGACACGGTGGCGCCGTCCTCCGCCAGCTCGGAGGCGTCCCGCAATGCGGAGGCGAGGGCGCCCGGAGTGCCGTACGACTCGGCGAGTGCCGCCCAGCCGGCCACCACGCCGGGCACGGTCACCGTCTGTGGCCCCTGCGCGGGCATCCGCCGGTCCGCGGCGCGCAGGGCCTCGACGTCCACGTCCTGTGCGGCGGCCCCGGCGGACACGATCGCGCGCACGGTCCCGCCGGGGGAGTGGACGAGGGCGATCAAGTCGCCGCCCAGGGAGCACTGGTGGGGGTAGACGACGGTGAGGGCGGCGGCCGCGGCCAGCGCGGCGTCCACCGCGTTGCCGCCGCGCTCCGCCGCTCGGCGGGCGGCAGTCAGCGCCGCGGGGTGTGGTGCGGCGAGGATCAGCCGGGCGTCGCCGCTCACGCGTCGTCCCGTGGCAGCAGCACCGTCCGCGACGGGGCGGCCTCGGCGCCCTGCAACGGCAAGGGGAGCGAGAGCATGTCGTAGACGCCCGCCGGGGTGTGCAGCAGATCGACCACTTCGAGGATCAACACCTCGGCGGCACACAGCAGTTGGTGGGTCTCCCAGTGGGTGGTGTAGGCGACGGCCTCGATGCTGAGGTAGTCGATGCCGGCGGTACGCACTCCGGCCTCGATGAGGCGTTCCGCGCCGTCCGGGGCCAGGCCGACCCATTCCCTGGCCTTCCACGGGCTGCGCAGCACGCCCTCGGAGTTACTGGTGCGCAGCAGCACCCGTTCCTCGTCGCCGAGGCCGGCCGCGTCCAGGTCGGCGGCGGTGATCTGCTCCTTCACATGGGTCAGGTCGAGGACCCTCGCGACGCCGTTGAGCGCGGACAGATCTAGCTGGTCAACAGTCTTTCCGCCGTCGATGAAGTGCGCGGGCGCGTCGATGTGGGTGCCGGTGTGGGCGCCGATCCGCCAGCGGCTCACGTTGGACGGGTCACCGGCGGTGCGGGACTCCACGATCTCCATCTCGGGACGGCGGCCCCAGTGCAGCATTCCGGGGTGGATGGGGACGGACACGTCGATGGCCTTGGCGAAATCCAGGTTCATGTTCATGCGGTCCTCCTATTGGATGCGGATATCATGGAAGTGGATCCAATAATCGATGGCTGTGGATGCCCTCGGGTGCGTGGGAAACTTCTCCACCACCGCGCACTCTCCGACCGACCCCGAGAAGGGCTTGACCGACTCCGATGACGCCCCAGACAGACGAGGGCCCCCTCGTCGACGACATCGCGGCCCGCATCCGCGCGCGGATCATGAACGGTGAACTGGCGATCGGCAAACCGCTCCGCCAGGCGGCACTGGCCGCCGAGTTCGGGGTCAGCCGCACTCCCGTGCGCGAGGCGCTGCGTCAGCTGCAGAACGGCGGCCTGATCGAGATGCAGCCCCACCGCGGCGCGGTGGTCCGGGTGCCCGCGCCCTGGGAGGTGCGCCAGGCGTACGAGGTGCGCGCCGAGCTGGAGGGCCTGGCCGCCCGGCGTGCCGCCACCCGCATCACCGAGCGCCAGCTCGCCGAACTGCGCGAGCACAACGCCGTCCTGCGCGAGGCCGCGGAGCGTGAGGCCGGTGGCAGCCCCGCCACCACCGCCGCCAACGACTGCTTCCACACCGTCGTCTGCGTGGCGGCCGACAATCCCTGGCTGCGCCGGATGATCGACCGCATCAACGAGAGCTTCCCGCGCAACGTCTCCTCGCTCGCCCTCGCCGGCGACGAACGCCACCGGCAGGAGAACATCCGCCAGCACGAGGCGATCGTCGAAGCCCTGACCGCCCGCGACCCCGACCGTGCCGACGACGCGATGCGCGACCACGTCATCAGCTCGGGCGAGCATCTGACGGCCTGGTACGAGCGCCGCTCCCAGACCGTGTTCCATGGCTGAGACGGCTGAGGCGACCGTGGGGCCCTTCATCGGGCCCCGCCCGTCAACAGCCGTGCGGGGGAGAGGAAATCAAGGTCCGGTCGGGCGGTCCCGCACACCAGATCGGCCAGCGCCTCCCCGATGGCGGGACCGAACTTGAACCCGTGCCCCGAGCAGGCCGACGCCACCAACACCTGGGGCACGCCCGGTACTTCGCCGACGAGGAAACGACGGTCCGCCGTCATCGTGTAGAGGCACGTCAGGCTCTCGGTCACGGGTCCGGCTCCGGGCAGCACCTGCGCCACCGCCTCGGCGAGCAGGGCGAGTTCGTCCGCGGTCGCCGGGGGACGGGGGGCGTCCGGGTCCCAGGCCGGTCCGCTGTCCAGCCCCGCCTTGAGGCCGCGGCCGTCGGCGGCCGGGAACCCGTACAGCAGGCCCTGCGGCAGATCCACCGAGAAGCTGCCCAGACCGGACCGGCCCAGCGGGCCCTCGGGGTCGGCCGCGAAGTAGGCGTTCACGATCCGAGTGACCGTCAGATGCGGTGCCAGCGAAGGAACTTGGGCTGCTGTCCAAGGACCCGTACACAGCACCAGTCGGCGCGTGCGCAGTTCGCCGCCCTTGGTGCGTACGACGACCTGGTCGCCGTCCGGCTCCCAGCCGAGGACCGGCGTACGGTCCAGCATCGCCGCGCCCGACCGCTCGGCCAGCGTGAGTTGGGCCCGTAGCGTCTCCGGTGCGTCGATGATTCCGGCCGCCGGGTCGTGCACCGCGCCGAAGCCGGCGGGCAGTCGCAGCCCCGGGAAGATCCGCGCTGCCTCGTCAGGGCCGACCTGCCGGCAGCCGGGGCCGCGCAGCGGATCGGGCCGGTCGACCGGAGCCGCGTACAACCCCCCGGTGATGTCGAGGAGTTGGGTCTTCGCGGCCTCCTCCAGCTCGGCCCAGGCCCGGTATGCGGTGTCCACCAGACCGTCCCAGTCGGGGTGCGGATAGGCGCGCCGGATCATCCGGGTCGCCCCGTGCGAGGAACCGAGCTCGTGGCCCGACGCGTACTGCTCCAGGCCCAGCACGTCGAGTCCGCGTGCGGCCAGCCGGTGCAGGGCGGCGCTGCCGTGGACGCCGAGACCGACGACGATCGCGTCACGACACCGGGGCGCCGCACGGGGTGCGGGGGCGGCCGCGACATGAGGCGCCCGCACCTCCGCATCAGGCCTCTGCCCGGCCCGTACGTCTCGCCGCTCGGCCCGTGCGTGCGCCCCATGCAGCCGTACGATCTCCCGCACCGCCTCCACCAGGGCGTCCAGGTCGGACTGGTCGTTGTAGACGTGCACCGAGGCCCGGACCACCTTGGTCAGCCCCCGGGGGTCCATGTCCCAGCGCCCGTGCCCGGCCGGTACCGCGATCAGGTGGACCCGGCGCTCGGCCAGTTCGCGCTGTACGTCGGAGGCGTCCAGTCCGTCGACCACGAAGGTGACGATGGCGCCGCCGGCGGCCGGTGGGTCGGTGATGTGCACGCCTGGCAGTTCCGCGAGCCGCTCCCGCAGACCCGTGGCGAGCCTCGCCAGGTACCCGGCGACGACGTCGACGCCCAGCGAGTCGAGGTCAGCCAGCGCGGCACCCAGGCCGAGACGCAGGGCGTGCGCGGCCTCCCACAGCTCGAACCGCTTGGCGTCGGGGACCAGTTCCCAGCTCCGCTCGGCAGTCCAGCGGGCACCCCGCACGTCGGGGGCCTCGGGGGCGAGCTTCTCCAGGAGTGGGCGGCGGACCGCGAGCAGGCCGGTGCCGCGCGGGGCGCGCAGGAATTTGCGGCCGGTCCCGATGAGGAGATCGCAACCGATGGCCCCCATGTCGACGGGCAGTTGCCCGAGCGACTGCGTGGCATCCAGCAGAAAGGGGACGCCGTGCGCCCTCGCCAACGCACCGATGCCGGCGGCGGGTTCGACCAGGCCCGAGGAGGTCGGCACATGGGCCGCGGTGACCAGTGCGGCGGGACCCGCGCGCAGCGCCGCCTCCAGTGCCGCCAACTCCACCGCGCCGTCAGGGCCGTTGGGCAGCAGCTCGACCCGGACGCCGAGGTCACGCTCGGCCGCCAGCAGGTGCAGGGCGCAGCTGACGTAGCTGGAGCGGGCGGCGAGGACCCGGTCGCCGGGTCGCAACCGCAGTGCCGACACCGCGCGTTGCCAGCCCGCCGTCGCGCTCTCGACAAGGGCGACCTCCTCCGGGCCGACGCCGAGAAGGCGGGCGGTACGCGCGTAGACGGCGTCCAGGGCGGGGGCGGCGTGTTTGGCGGCCTCGTATCCGCCGGACAGGCTCTCGGCGCGCAGGTGGTCGATGACCGCCTCGACGGTGCCGTTGGCGAGGAGGGCCGCGCCGGCCGCGTTGAAGTGGTGGCCGGTGGCGGAGCCCGGGGTCCGGGCGCGCTCGGTAGGGACATCCAGCGTGCGGGCGGCCGGGGACGAGGACGCGGTGGTTGTCCCGGTCGTCACGGGGGCGCTCACAGGGCGATCGTGATGCTCTTGAGCTCGGTGAACCCGTCGACGGCGGCGTCGCCGAGGTCCCTGCCGAGGCCGGACTGCTTCATCCCGCCGAAGGCCACGGCGGGATCGAACTCGTTGTACGTGTTGACCCACACGGTGCCCGCCTCCAGCGCGGCGGCGATGCGGTGGGCGCGCCCGAGACTGCCGGTCCACACGCCCGCGGCGAGCCCGTAGTCGCTGTCGTTGGCCAGCGCGATCGCCTCCTCCTCGGTGTCGAAGGGCATGACCGCGGCGACCGGCCCGAAGATCTCCTCCCGGGCGATCCGCATGTCGGGTGTGACGCCCGTGAACACGGTCGGCCGCACGAACCAGCCCGCCCCGGGCACCGGTTCGCCGCCCACGGCCACCTCAGCACCCTCCGCACGGCCCAGCTCGACATAGCCGGTGACACGGTCGTACTGCTCCTGCGACACCAGAGGACCGATGTTGATCCCGCCCGACAGACCCGGACCGATCCGCAGGGCCTCCACCGCGGGCACCAGCAGGTCGAGGAACTCCTTCACGACCGTCCGCTCGACCAGGAGCCGGCTCCCGGCGGTGCACATCTGCCCGGAGTGTCCGAACACCGCACGCACGGCGGCCGGTACGGCGGCCTCCAGGTCGGCGTCGGCGAACACGATGTTGGGCGACTTGCCGCCCAGTTCGAGGGTGAGCCGCTTCACCGTCGGCGCGGCGGCGGCCATGATCAGCCGCCCCACCTCCGTGGACCCGGTGAAGGACACCTTGGCGACATCCGGGTGGGCGACCAGCTCCGCCCCCGTACGGCCATCACCCGTCAGCACGTTGACGACCCCCTCGGGGACGCCCGCCTCCAGGCAGAGCGCGGCCAGCCGCAGCGCGGTGAGCGGGGTCTGCTCGGCCGGCTTGACCACGACCGTGCAGCCCGCGGCCAGAGCTGGGGCGATCTTCCAGGCGGCGATCATGAAGGGGAAGTTCCACGGCAGTACGGCCGCGACCACGCCGACCGGTTCGCGCACGCTGTAGACGTGCCGGTCGGGCCCGGCCGCGTGCACGGTGCCGGTCAGTCGGGCCGGGGCGCCGGCGAAGTGCCGGATGGCCTGGAGGCCGAGGTCCACGTCACCGCGGGCGCGCTCGATGGCCTTGCCGTTGTCCAGGGTGTCCAGGACCGCCAGCTGCTCGGCGTCCCGCTCCACCAGGTCGGCGAGGCGCAGCAGCACGTCACGGCGCTGCCGGGGAGGCAGCCCGCGCCAGCGCCGGTCGCGGTGCGCGGCGGACGCGGCGGCGACTGCCGCAGCCACCTCTTCGGGGCCCGCCTGCGCGATGGTGGTGAGCTGCTCGCGGGTGGCGGGGTCGAGCACCGGGATCCACTGCGGCGAGGTCCCCGTGGTCCAGTCGCCGCCGATGAGCATGGGCTCGCAGTCCGGCAGTGGGGGGAGGGTGATGCTGGGGTCCAAGGTGTGCTCCTTCGGGGCAAGGGGTCACGCAGGGGGCACGTCCGGGTCAGGTACGGCTCAAGTGCGGATCACGTACGGCTCATGTACCTCCGCCGGGCCGGTGGGCCGGATCGGGCCACGGCTCGCGGACCGCAGCGGACACGGCCCGGGCGGTGGTCAGGACGCAGCGGTCGAACTCCGCGGCCCCGTGCTTGGCATCGGCGTCGGTCACGTCCCGGCCCCACACGCCGGTCTCGCTGACCTGGTCCATGCGGTAGTCCCAGAAGGAGTCGACGTCGACATGGGAGGTCGCCCGGTCCATCCGCACCAGCTCCGGAGCCAGGTGCAACATGACCGACGTCTCGAAGAAGTTGGCGTGCATCAGCGCCCGGCCGTAGGTGACATGTCCGTCGACCTCGGGGCCGGGGTACATCGTCACGTACCCCAACGCCCGCACCCGCGCGTCCCGGTGACGAACCCTCAGCTTCTCGGCCGAGACGTCGAGGGCCCCGTTGTTCCAGATGTGCCCGTTCAACAGGACGAACTGCCGCACCCCGGAGGCGTACAGCGAGTCGATGACGTCCTCGACGACGGCGATCAAGGTCTCGGGGCGCAGCGCCACCGTCCCGGCGAAGTCACCGTGGGACGCGGACACCCCGAAGCTCAGGGTCGGCAGGACAGGGACCCCCGTCAGGGCGGACACCCCGAGGGCGACGGCCTCGCAGATCCGGGTGTCCACCGCGAGGGGCAGATGCGGGCCGTGCTGCTCGGTGGCGCCCACGGGGATGATGACGGCGTCCTGTGCTGCGGCGGTGGTCCCGGCTTCCGGCCAGGTCAGCTCCTCCCAAAGCACGGGGGCGCCGGTGCCGCCGAGTTGGCCGGCAAGGTCGGGGACGTCCAGTTCCGTGGGGACGGTGCGTCCGGACGGCCCGGTGATGATGGCGGACATATCTCTCCTCAAGGTCGTCGCGGTCGTGTGTTCACCACTGGCGCCGACTCTTCTCGGGCAGCAGGTCAAGGGCGCGCAGCGGGACCGGCTCGTCCCCGTCGACCGTGGTGACCCACACGGTGGCGTCCGGGCAGTAGTCGCTGATCAGCTCCCGGCACACCCCGCACGGCGCGATGATCCGGAACTGCCCTGCCGGTTTGATCTGCACGGACACCACGGCCGCGATGCCCAGCGGAGCCCCGGCCGGCGCAGCGCCCCGCGCGGCCCCCATGGCCACGCCCTCGGCGCAGACCGAACTGCGCCGACAGGAACCCTCCATGTGCACGCCGGTGTGGATACGGCCGTCCGAGGTACGCAGCGCGGTCGCCACTTCATGCCGCCCGTGCTGCCACACGCGGGCCAGCAACTCCTGTGCGGTGGCTAGGAGTTCGGCGTCCTCGGCGCTCATCGAAGGCGGGACGGAGACGGAGGTGACTGCGGCCGCGCTCATGCCGGCAGACCCAGCAGCCGGGCCATGTTCCCGCCCTCGACCAGCGCCCGGTCCTTCTCGTCCTCGATCGCCTTCGCGATCTTCATGCGCTCCAGGTCGAAGTCGGAACCGGGCCACTCGCTGCCCATCAGGATCTTCTCCGGGCCCAAGCGCGCGTACGCCCGTCGCACATCGCTCAGCAGGGTCGCGGAGGTCTCCAGGTACACGTGCGGCTGACGCTCGGCCACGATGATCGCTTCCGGTACGTTCCAGACGGCACCCATGTGGGCGATGATCGTGGGCACTTCCGGATGATCCCGGGCGATCTCCTCGATCGCGAACGGCGCGCAAAAAGCGTCGTCGAGCGCGTTGATGATCACCAGCAGCCCGCGCCGCGCACACGCCTCGAACACCGGGTCCAACAGGCCGTGGTCGGCCACGTGGTAGCCGTGCAGGCTCGGATGCAGCTTCAGACCGACGAGGCCCGCGTCGGCCATCCGGTCGATCTCCTCGATCGCGTCGTCGGCCTGCGGCAGCACCTGCCCGAAGCCGAAGAAGCGGTCCGGATGCGCGGCGACCAGGGAGGCGATGAAATCGTTCTCGATGCGCTGCGCGAGTGAGCACACCATCGCCATGTCCACCCCGGCGGCGTCCATCCGGTCGAGGATGCGCCGGGGATCGAAGGGTGTGTACGGCGGCGGGGCCTGGCCCTTGCGCGCTCCGGTGAGGTAGTCCGAGCGGCCGCGGACGTCCTGCGTGGTGTTGTAGGCGTCGATGATCAAAGCGTCACGTCCTTAATCGCTGGACTCGCGGACTCGCCGGAGTCGCCTGATCCGAAGTCGCCGGAGATCAGGGGCAGGTGACAGCGGACGCTTCTCCCCGGCGCGATCTCCCGCAGCTCGGGCATGGGCGTACGGCACTCGGCGGTGGCGATGGGGCACCGCGTCCGGAACAGACAGCCCTCTGGTGGATTCGCCGGGTCGGGCAACTCGCCCTCCAGCACCTCCCGTTCGCGCGCCGGGTCACCGCCGGGCCGCCGCAGCGCCGGTACGGACGACAGCAGGGCCCGGCTGTAGGGGTGCGCGGGGCCGGTGAAGAAGTCGTCCCGGGAGGCGATCTCGATGATCTGACCCAGGTACATGACGGCGATCCGGTCGGCGATGTGCCGTACGACGCCCAGGTCGTGCGAGATGAACAGCATCGTCAGACCCCGGTCGCGGACCAGGTCCGACAGCAGGTTCAGCACCTGCGCCTGGATCGACACGTCCAGCGCCGAGACCGCCTCGTCGGCGACCACGAACTGTGGCGAGGAGGCCAACGCCCGTGCGATGCCGATGCGTTGACGCTGCCCGCCGGAGAACTCGTGCGGTCTGCGCGCCCCGGCCTCCGCGCCCAGACCGACCAGGTCGAGGAGCTCGGCGACGGTCCGCGCGGCCTCGGCACGACTCGCGCCGCGCGCCCGCAGCAGCGGCTCGGCGACGATGTCGGCGACCCGCCGGCGCGGATTGAGCGAACCGAACGGGTCCTGGAAGACCATCTGCAACTCGGCCCGGGTACGCCGCAGTCGCCGCCCCCGCAGCCGGGTGAGGTCGGAGCCCGCGAACTCGATCCGGCCCGCCGAGGGTTCGATCACCCGCAGCAGCGCCCGGCCGAGCGTCGACTTGCCGCACCCCGACTCGCCGACCAGGCCGAGGGTCTCGCCCTGGAGGATGTCGAGGTCGATGTCCCGCAGCGCCCTGACCCGGCCCCCGGCCCTTCCCGGGTACTCGACCCGCAGCCGGCGTGCCGAGACGAGCGGGGCGCTCATTCGGCGCCTCCCCGGGTGCGGGCCTCGGCGCGCTCCGCGCCGGGCAGTACGCAGGCATCCACATGCCCGTCTCCACCGTGCCGCCGCCGCAGTTCCGGACGCTCGGCACAGGCGTCGTGCACGAACGGGCACCGGGGCGCGAAGGCGCAGCCGGACGGCCGCTCCACCCCGGTCAGCGGGCTCCCGGCGATCGCGGGCAGCCGTCGTAGAACCGGACCGTCGAGCGGCGGAACGGAGCCCAACAAGCCCATCGTGTAAGGGTGTTGAGGGCTGAACAGCACCTCGTCCCGCTGGCCCTGCTCCACGATCCGGCCCGCGTACATGACGGCCACCCGGTCGGCGACCTCGGCCACGACGCCCAGGTCGTGGGTGATCAGCAGCACCGAGGTGCCGTGGTCGCGCTGTACCTGCTTGAGGACCGACAGGACCTGGGCCTGGATGGTGACATCCAGGGCTGTGGTGGGTTCGTCGGCGATCAGTACGGCCGGGTCGTTCGCGAGGCCCATGGCGATCATCACGCGTTGGCGCATGCCGCCGGAAAGCTGGTGCGGGTAGGAGCGTGCGGCGCGGTCCGGGCCCGCGATGCCCACCTCGCCCAGCAGTTCCACCGCGCGGGCCCTCGCCTGCTCGCGCGGTACGTCGCGGTGGGCGCGGATCATCTCGGTGACCTGGGCGCCCGCCCGGTGGAGTGGGTTGAGTGCGGCCAGCGCGTCCTGGAAGACGACCGCGATCTCCTTGCCCCGGACCGCGCGCAGTTCACGTTCCGAGGCGGTGACGAGGTCGCGGTCGCCGAAGGTCACCTCGCCGGTGATGTGGGTGCGCGGGCCCCGGTTCAGGCCGACCAGGCTCATCGACAGGGCGGACTTGCCGGACCCCGACTCGCCTACCAGGGCCAGGACTTCACCCTGTCGGAGGGTCAGGTCGACGCCGTCCACGGCCGGGAGGCGGCCCGCGGGGACGTCGAACTGCACGCGCAGGTCGCGGATTTCGAGTACGGGCTCGGACACGGCCTGGACCGGGGGGTGTTCGAGTGCGGCCGTCATGAGGCGGTGCCGACGGCCAGCGCGGCCGTGTGGATCAGGTCGGCGACGCGCTGCGGCCAGACCAGCGTCGTGTAGTGGCTGCCCGGTACGTGCTCGACCGTCGCCTTCATCCGCTCGGCCATGTCCCGCTGTATCTCTGGGCGCAGGGTGCGGTCGTCGTCGGCGACCAGGTACCAGCTGGGCAGCGTGCGCCAGGCGGGGACGCCGGTCGGCTGCCTGAAGATTGCGTTCTCCGCCTTGCGCCCCTCCGCCTCGACGATGGCCCGCTGCTCGGGGGAGAGGTCGGGGCCGATCTCGGCCCAGAACTCGGGACTCGTCTCCGACTTCCACTCGCCGTTCGGGCCGCGCCGCATGTACTTGGAGATCTCGGCCTCCTCGTACCGCTCGACGATCTCGTTGACGGTCTCGCCCTCGTCGGGGCCGAACGCGCAGATGTACACCAGGCCCTTGACCCGTGGATCGCGGCCGACGTTGCTGATGACCGCGCCGCCGTAGGAGTGCCCGGCCAGCAGCACTGGGCCCCAGGTCTTCTCCAGCACGGCGGAGGTGTGGGCGACGTCGTCCGCCAGCGAGGTCATCGGATTGGTGACGGTGAACAGCCGGTGGCCGAGGGCGGCGAGCAGGGGCTCCACCGCCGACCAGGTCGTCGGCCGTCCGCCGGCGCCGTGGACCAGCACGATGTCCATGCGGCTCATCCTTTCCGTATGCGCGGATCGAGGACCGTGTAGAGCAGGTCCACCGCGTGGTTGACCAGGGTGAAGAGAAGGGCGATGGCGAGGGCGGCGCCCTGTACGACGGGGTAGTCGCGTTGCAGGACGCCCTGTACGAGGAGGCGGCCGACACCGGCGTACGAGAAGACCGTCTCGGTGATCACCGATCCGCCGAGCAGCGAGCCGAACTGGAGCCCGAGGACCGTCACGATGGGCAGCCAGGCGTTGCGCAGCACATGGCGGCGGACGACCACGCCCTCGCTGAGCCCCTTCATCCGGGCCGTGCGCACGAAGTCGTCGCCCAGCACCTCCAGGACCGAGGCGCGCACGATGCGGGTGATGAAGCCGGCCATCGACAGCGCCAGCGTCACGGCCGGCAGGATCAGATGCTGGATCCAGGGCCACACCAGCTCGGGGCGGTCCTGGAGGATCGCGTCCAGCAGCACGAAGTTGGTCGTCGGGTGGTAGGCGAGCGAGCTGGGCAGCCGGCCCAGGACCGGCAGCCAGCGCAGCCACACGCCGAACACGACGATGCCGAGCACACCGAGCGCGAACCAGGGCAGCGAGAAGCTCACCGTGGCCACGACCCGCGTCGAGGTGTCGACCCAGCTGCCCCTGCGCAGCGCGGCGATCACCCCGGTGACGACCCCGAGCACGACCGCGATCGTCATCGCCGCGAGCGTCAGCTCGATCGTCGCGGGGAGGGCGTCCCCGAGCAGCCCGAGGACGCTGTTGGACCCGAAGAAGGAGGTGCCCAGGCGCAGATGCACCAAGTCGTCGAGGAAGTGGCCGTATTGCGTGAGCAGTGGCTGGTCGAGGCCGAGCGCCTTGGTGACCCGCTCCTCGTTCGCCGACACCTCGACCGCGGACATGTCGCCCCGGCCAGCTGAGAGCGAGGTCGCGGGTGAGCCCGGCAGCAGACGTATCGCGAGGAACACCAGGCTGGCCAACGCGAACAGGACGACGGGGATGACCGCCAGTCGTCGTACGACCAACAGGGCGGTTCCGGTAGCCCACTTGGGCAGGTACACGCGAACGAGAGAAGGCGCGGACGCACTCATGCCGTCCCCCGGGGATCGAGGGCGTCGCGCAGGTCGTCGCCCACGAAGTTGCAGGCGACGACGAACAGGAGGGTGAGTGTTGCCGGGAGGACGACCAGCCGGGGCGCGGAGTACAGGAACTCCTGTCCCGCCTGGACCATGTATCCCCAGTCGGGCTGCGGCGGTTGGATGCCGAGGCCGATGTACGACAGTCCGGCGGCGAAGCCCGCCGCGACGGACAGCGTCATGATGACCTGGGCGAGCATCGGGCCCGCGATGTTCGGCAGCAGTTCCCGCAGGAGGATGCGCGGGGTGCCGGTGCCGCCGAGGCGGCAGGCGACGACGTAGTCGCGTGCCGCCTCGCGTGCCGTCAACGCGCGGGCCAGCCGGGCGAGTCCGGGCGCGAGCGAGACGCCGATGCCGACGATCAGACTGACCGTGCCCGGTCCGGCCGCCGCCACCAGCAGGATGACGAGGAGGATGGAGGGGAAGGCGAGCGCGAGGTCCACCAGACGCATCAGGGCCTGCTCGACGACACCGCCCGCGTATCCGGCGACGAGCCCGATCGCCGTGCCGGCCACGGCGGCCAGAGCCGTCGCCGCGAACGACACCAGCAGCAGCGGACGCGCCCCGTGCACCAGGCGGGCCAGCTCGTCGCGGCCCAGGTCGTCGGTGCCGAGCGGATGTCCCGCGGAGCCGAACGGCAGGAGCGCGGACGGGGTTTGGCGCAGTGGGTCGGCCTGGACGAGGAGTGGGCCGACGGCGGCGACGAGGAGTACGGCGGCCAGGACCAGCCAGGACAGGACGGCCGGCCAGGACCGCGCAAGCCGACGCCTGCGCAGGGCGGCCACGACGGACGGCCTGCGCGTGACGGTGGCCAAGGCCGCGTCAGACACTGGCTTTCTCCATGTAACACCGGTGGTTGGCAAGGGCGCTGGTGTTCATGTCCTTCACCTGCGAGCCGCTGACGACGAGGTTGGTGAAGCAGGCCAGCATCGACAGCACCATGTACTCCTCCGCCCAGCGCCGCTGGATCTTCGTGTAGGCGGCGGTGCGCTTCTTGCCGTCGGGGAGGTTCTTGGCCGCGAACAGGTCGTCGGCGAGGGAGTCGACGCCGTCGAGGGTGTCCATGCCGGTGATCTTGGAGCCGTAGATGCCGGTGGGGCTGGCCATGGCGCCGACCATGTCGTTGGCGTCGGGGACGTAGGTGTTGCGTTCCCAGATCATCAGGTCGTGGTACTCGTCGTCCGGGTCGAGGAGGCGGCCGAAGTAGGTGGCCGGGTCGACGGAGGTGGTCTCGACCTTGAACCCGACGTCGGTGAGGTTCTGGGCGACGATCTGGGCGGCCTTCGGATGCCACGAGTCGCTCGCCGCCATGATCCGGATCGTGCGGCCCTCGGCACCGGCTTCGGAGACGAGCCGCTTCGCCTGGGCGACGTTCTGGGTGCTCAGGTCGGCGAGGGCGGTGTCGTAGCCGTTCTGGGCGGGAGGGAGGGCGTAACCCTTCGGCTCGCTGCCCATGCCGAAGAACGCCTGGCTGAGGATGGCCTTGCGGTCGACGGCGAGGTTGATCGCCTTGCGCACCTTGATCTCGGGGATGCGCCGGGCGTCGATCATCATGATCGCGTCGGCGTTGTGCGGGGTGTCGTAGACGGTGACCGAGTCGTCCCCACGCAGCTGGTCGGCCGCCGAGTACGGCGTGAACTGGGTCGCCGACACATCGCCGCTGAGCAGCGAGCTGACGATGGCCGACGGGTCCTGGACCTGGCGCAGCACAAGGCGGTCGATGGGCGGTCTGCCGAGCCGGAAGCCGTCGAAGGCCTCCAGGGTGATCGCCTGGCCGGAGGTGGCGGAGGAGAAGGCGAAGGGGCCGGTGCCGACGAGGTGCTTGCCGATGTCGGCGCCGTACTTCTCCAGAGCGGCCTTGGAGATGATGCGGCCGCCGATGTCGGACAGCCGGCCGAGCACCGTCCGGTCGGGCTGCTTGAGGACCATCTTCACGGTGAGGTCGTCCTCGGCGGTCAGCGAGGCGACGTTGGTGCCGAGACTCGCCAGCGGCCGGGTACCGCCCTTGGGCAGGGTCTTGTCCTCGGGGTCGAACTGCCTGCCCAGGCTGGCCAGTACGTCGGCTGAGGTCAGGGTGGTGCCATCGTGGAACTTGACGCCCTCGCGCAGGGTGAAGGTGTACGTCAGCAGGTCGTCGGAGATCTTCCAGCTCTTGGCCAGGTCGGGCGTGGGCTCGTTGGTCTCGAAGGAGATGAAGCTCAGACCGCGGCAGATGCAGTCGACGGCCATCCAGTCGCCCAACGAGGTGTAGAAAGCCGGGTCGTTGACGGCGCTCGTCGCGTCGATGGCCAGGGTCAGCGTCCCGCCCTTGCCGCTGCCCTCGGCGTCGTCGGCCGCCGCACCGCACGCGCTCAGCAGGGCGGGCAGCCCGAAGCCGACACCCACTCCGAGGAGTCCGGCACCCCTGAGCATGGTCCGGCGCGAGACCTCCGGCGTGGTGGAGCCGGGCGAGAGCGATCCATGTGAACGGTCCGGCATGTGGGCCTCCTTGGGCACCGATCCTTGGAAACTGGATCTAATGTGTGCTGGATTGGATCCAAAAAGAGCTTCAGGGGTCACGAAATCCTCCTCGTGTCCCGGGAGTTAAAGGCGTGTGAACCGGCGCCGCATCAACTCCGGCCAGACGACGGGGTCATGGCCGGGGACGAGCTCGTAGCCGCGCTCGGCGGCGATGCGCTTGAGCCGGCGGATCGGCTCCACCGTCTGCTCCGGATCGACCCCGATCGAGGCGCCGATCGGCAGCTCGTGCTCGATGTTCTCGGTGAGGTCGGCGGCATCGAAGGCGAACACGAGCCCGCCGCCGTCCGCGAGGTCCACCACGAAGCTCTGGTGTCCCGGTGTGTGCCCGGCCGTCAGTACGGCCGTCACGCCGGGGGCGATCTCCACATCACCGTCGGCCTGCCGCCAGTCGATACGGGGATCGTCGAAGTCGACCCGGAAGATCGAGTGACGCTCCACCTCGGGCCGCCCCGACAACCCGTAGGCCAGCTCCGCCCGTTGCACGTGCACCGGCACCCGCCCCGCGAAGTGCTTCAGACCGCCCGCGTGGTCGGCGTGCAGATGGCTGACGGCCACCGCGTGGATCGCGTCCATCGCGATGCCGGCCGCGTCCAGCGCCTCCTCCAGCGGTTCGCCGGGGCCGGGCAGGACGGGACGGTAGTTGGGGGAGCCGTAGAAGCGGCGACGCAGCGCGGGGTCCCGGATCAGGGCCGTGTTGAAGCCGGTGTCGAGCAGCAGCCAGCCGCCGTCGCACTCCAGCAGTACAGCGGGTACGGGTTCGCGCAGGCGCTCCTCATACGGGGCGCCGTACACCGAGACCGACTTGGGGAGTTCCTCCCAGCCGAGCAACAGCGGCACGATCCGCCGCACGCCGTGTCGTGTCATGGTCCGATCCGGGCCCTTCCCGCGACCTATAAGGATCCATACCTTAAATATTTGGATCCAATAGTGGGTTGCGGTGACGTAACAACCTCCTCCTGAGCCGCCGTGCCAAAATGGGCACCCGCTCCATCTATCCACCGAGGTTGTACCCGTGACCAAGTCCGTGGCCCGTGAGCCGGTTCGCCGCAACGCCCGGTCCAATCGGGCCCGCATCCTGGCCACGGCCCGCCAGGAGCTCGGCCGGAACCCCGACGTCACGCTGGAGGAACTCGCGCGCGCCGCCGGTGTCGTACGGCGCACCCTGTTCGGTCATTTCCCGGGCCGCGCCGCCCTGTTGGAGGCTCTCGCCGACGAGGCGTCCGAAGCGGTGCGGGACGCGGTGGCGGTGGGCACGGGAAGGCCTGAGGAGTCGGCCGAGCGTGCCTTCGCGCGCTTCGTGTTCTCGGTCTGGCCCGTGGGCGACCGCTACCGCATGCTGCTGGCGCTGGCCCGACGCGACCTGGGCGTGGAGCGGGTGGCCGAGATCCTGGCGCCGGCCCGCGACTCGGCCACGGCCGTCCTGGAACGGGGCCAGCGGGACGGCGTCTTCCACACCCACCTGCCGGCCGCCGTCCTCAGCGCCGGGCTTGAAGCCCTGACCGTGTCCCTGCTGGAGTCCGTCAACACGGGGGCGCTGGAGGACGACGGGACCCGGATCACCATCGCCACGCTGATCGCGGCCGGGGTGCCGGAGAAGCGGGCGAGTGTCGTGGTGGACGACATCGCGAAGACGGTGGCCGGGGAACCCGCCGCGGACGCCTGAGCCTGCTCGACGGCTGACGGGGCGCCGAGGCGTACCCGGGTCAGGTCATTTGCCCCGTTTGCGGCATGGGTGTGGCGGCGCCAGCATGAGGGGGCAGTGGCCCGCACGATCCCGGCCCCCTTGTGACATCCGTACCTCGGAGCTGAGGCAGTTGGCGAAGACCGTCGCCTTCCTGAGGCCGGCGCGCATCGTCGCCTAGGCAACATCACGAACATGGTCAAGTCCGCCAAGGGCACCCTTGAGGAACCGGGTAAAAACGTCGCGCAGAAGTCCGGCCTGAACCGCTCCATCAGCCAAGAGGCATGGGGTCGCACCGAGACGATGCTGACGTACAAGACCGCCCGTTATGGCGGCACCTTGCACAAGGTTCCCGCCCCGAACACCTCCCGGCGCTGCTCCACCTGCGGATTCATCACCCCCGGCAGTCGGGAAACCCAGGCCACGTTCGTATGCAAGAACCCCGACTGCGGATGGGAAGGCAACGCCGACCACAACGCAGCCCGGAACATCTTGCACCTGTACCGGATGGGCCACGCGCTCATCCCGGCTGCCGGGAGGGCAGTCGCAAGGCGCACTCGTGGCGTCAAGTCCGCCACCGCAAGGTAGGCGGGAATCTCCTTCCTGAGCTTTGCGCAGGGAGGAGAGCACTTCAACAGTCGGTACTGGACCAGGAGTCCGCCTACGACCGGCCGGGTGACGGCAACGGCCGACGGCGCCCACGGCTCGGGCCACTCCGATGGCGGTACCTCCCGACCGAGCGTGCAGTGGCCGCGTACCGCTATGCCAGGCAGCATGTTCCTGGACATAGCACAGCAAATCGGTAAAGGACCCCATGTCATGAGCGCTGACGCGTCGGAGCAGACCAGGCAGTCGCGGCGCAGCCGTGCCGTGACCGCTCTCACCGCCCTCGTCGCAGCCGCCGCGTGTACCGCCGCGCTCGCCTCGTGCAGCACCGACAGCGACAGCGCCGACAGCGCGGCGACGTTCAGCCGCACCCCCACGGCCGCCGACACCGGCTCCTTCTCCGGCAATGTGCCCTCCTCCCTCGCGTCGAAGGCCGCGTCCGCCGAGGCGGCCGCCCGTGCCTCGGCGTCGGCCGCCGCCGCGTCCGTCTCCGCCCGTGCCTCGGAGTTCGAGGCGTCGGTCTCCGCGGAGGTCGAGCGCGCCAACGTGGCCGCTCAGCAGGAGCTGAAGGACGTCCAGGGCAAGGGCAACGCCACGGCCGACGTCTCGCTCACCGGTAAGCCGAGATCCGACACGGGCGGTCTGCTCGCCGTGGTCGTGAACATCAGGAACGGCACCGACGACACCGCCTCCTACGCCGTCCAGGTCGACTTCCGCGACCCCGACGGCAAGGTCGCGGAGACCCGCTATGTCGGCGCGGAGGACCTGGACCCCGGGGAGCTCGCCCAGCCCCTCGCCATCAGTCGCAAGCCCACGGAACCCACGCTGACCGCCGAGATCGCGAAGGCCCAGCGGTACTAAGCGCTCCGCTGGAAATCCGGTGCGTCATCTGCGGGTCCGTCGTGGCTGGTCGCGCCCACGCGGCGGAGCCGCAAATCGGTACAGCCCCGCGCCCTTTCAGGGCACTGCCGAACCGCCGTCGACTTCACCTGATCTGACCAGCGGCATTGCGGCGTCGACCGGTTCGTTCCCGGAGCGGGCGTCACTCCACCCGGTCGAAGAAGTCCAGCAGTGCGTCCGGCGACTCCGGCCCGGTAAGGGCCTGTTCCGTCCAGATGCACTTGCCCGTCGCCGTGTAGCGCGTCCCCCACCGCTGGGACAGGGCCGCGACCAGTTGCAGACCCCGGCCGCCCTCGTCCATCTCGGACGCCCGGCGGATCCGCGGCGTGGTGAGGCTGCCGTCGGAGACCTCGCAGATCAGGGTGCGGCTGCGCAGCAGTCGTAGCAGAACCGGGCCCTTGGCATGGCGTACGACATTGCCCACCAACTCGCTGACCAGCAGTTCCGTCGTCATGGCCAGGTCGTCCAGGCACCACGCGGACAGCTGTGCGCGCACGTGTTTGCGGGCCTCGCCCGCCGCCTGTGGCTCCGCGGTCAGTGGCCATACGGCGATCGACTCGGCCGGGAGCCGGTGCACGCGGACGACCAGCAGGGCCGCGTCGTCGGCGGACTGCTGCTGGGCGGGGAGGAGGCCGGCGATGAGCCGCTCGCAGAGGACGTCGAGGTCGTCTCCCGGGGCCTCGCCCAGGAGTCGGGCGAGATGGGCCATGCCCGCGTCGATGTCACGGCTGACGGACTCGATCAGCCCGTCGGTGTAGAGGACGAGGAGGGAGTCCTGCGGCAGGACGAGTTCGACGCTCTCGAAGGGCGGTTCGGCGGCGCCCAGCGGGGGATCGGAGGCCACCTTCGGAAAGTCGACCGTGCCGTCGGGCCGGACCACCGCGGGCGGCGGATGCCCGGCGCAGGCGAAGGAGCAGACGCCGGTGGTGGGGTCGTACACCCCGTAGAGGCACGTGGCGTACGAGTCGTCGCCGAGCTCGGATACGACGTCGTTGAGGTGGGCGAGGATCTCGTCGGGTGGCAGTTCCAGGTCGGCGAGGGTGTGCACGGCGGTGCGCAGCCGCCCCATGGTGGCCGCCTGCGGCAGGCCGTGGCCCATCACGTCACCGATGACGAGGGCGACCCGGGCGGCGGAGAGCGGGATGATGTCGTACCAGTCGCCGCCCACGTCCATGCCCTGCCGAGCAGGCAGATAGCGGGCCGCGGACGCGCAGGCGGGCAGCGGCGGCAGCGCCCGGGGGAGCAGACCGCGCTGGAGTTCCTGGGCGCGGGTGTGCTCGGCGTCGAACAGCCGGGCCCGTTCCAGGGCGTGGGCGACAAGGCCGCTGATCGCGACCAGCAGCGTGCGCTCTTCGCCGGTGATCCGGCGCGGCTGCTCGAAGGAGATCACGCACAGCCCGACCGAGTGGTCCGAGGCGATCAGGGGCAGGAACGCCCAGGCCTGTTTGCCGCTCGCCCCGACCTGTTCGGCCAGCGCCGGGTAGCGCGAGATGTACTCCAGCGGGGAGGAGAAGAACTGTGGGGTGCGGGTGCGCAACGCGTCCGCGACCGCGTTCCGGCCCGAGACGGGCAGGTTGTCGATGCGCTCCAGGAACTCCTCGGAGTAACCGACGCTGCCGACGACATGCGTCCGCTCGTCCTCGATGACCTGCATCATCAGCCCGGCCGCGCCGAACGGCGGCAGGACGTGCTGGGCGACCGCGTTCACCACGTCCTGCGAACTGATCGCCTTGGCGAGCGCGGCCGTCAACTCGCCGATACGGGCGGCCCGGTCGGCCTGCGCGCGGGTGGCGGCCTCGCGCTCGGCGTCCCGGGTGCGCTTGTCGTGGATGTCGGTGAAGAAGAAGGCCAGGCCGTCGGGGAGCGGGACCAGCCGCAGGTGGTACCAGCGCCGGATGCCGGGCGCCAGGATGTCGAGACCGCTGGGTGCGGACCGGGCGACGGTCTCCTCGCACTGGGCCCGCAGCCCGGGGACCCGCAGCGCGTCGAGGTCCCACGCGGGGTGGCCGATCAGCTCCTGACCGGCGCCCAGCACCCGCTCCGCCACTTCGTTGAGGAAGGTGATCCGGCACTGCTGGTCGAGGGTGAGGAAACCGTCGCTCATGTGCCGCAGGGCCCGGCTGATCGTGTCGCGGGCGCTGCGGGACTCGGTGGTGTCCCACACCGTGCCGACCATGCCGACGGGCTCGCCGGTGTCCGCGAGCTTCACCCGCCCGCGCACCTGGACCCAGCCGATCGTGCCGTCCGGGCGGTTCACCCGGTACTCGGTGCTGTACACACTCCGGTCGCGCAGCGCTTTGTCGACCTCGGCCGCGACAAGTGGCCGGTCGTCGGGGTGGACGATCTCCAGCCACGTCTCCGCCCGCCGGTCGAACCGCTCCGGATCGAGACCGAGCAGGCTCATCCCCGCCTCGTCCAGATCGACCTCGTTGGTCGCCATGGTCCATTCCCAGGAGCCGACGCGGATGGCCGCGAGCGCCTGCCGCAGCAGCGGTCCGGGCCGCTCGTCCAGGGGCGGCGGCTCCTTCGGCAGCAGCGGACGCTCCAGTCGTACGACGACCCAGGCGGCGACGGTGTCCAGGAAGGCCCACTGGTCGGGCTCGGGGGCTCGGTGGGCGTGGGTGGTGACGGTCAGCGCGCCCAGGGGGCCGTCGGGGCCGGGCAGCGGCACGGTGGCGACACCGGGCTCCCAGACGCGCGCCCCCTCGCGCACCGCACGGACCGGGGGCAGGCTTCCGTCGTCCGGGATGAGCTCCCACGGTTCGGTCAGTGTCCGAGGCAGTCCGCTGCTCGCCAGCAGATGCAGTCCGCGCAGCCCCTCGGGTCCGCCCACATGGACCATGCCGCCGACTCCGCCGAGCTCCGACACGGCGTGCTCCAGGCCGAGACGGAGCGCCTCGGTGACCGCCACGTCGTCGTCGATCGTGCGGAGAAGGGCCATTCGCCCACTCATGTGCTCAATATACAGAGAGTGAAAAATATTGGTGTCGATACGGTGGAATCCGCATTGTTCGCATGCGCCTCCGGAGCCGGGAGAGCGCGCTGAGACCGTACGCAATCCCGTTCCTACGGAGTGCTCCTCCTGGGACAATTTCGCGCACCGGCGGGGCGTGGGGGGACGGGGGCGCGGGGCTGATGAGGTACTGGCGACGCGGGTTGTGGGTGGGCGCGGTGATCGCCACGGGCGCGGTGGCGGCGGTGGCGCTGCGTGACCGAAATCTGGACGGCGTGCAGCCGCTGCTGTCGGTCCTCGGATTCCTCGTGTCCCTCGCGGGCCTGCTCTACAACACACGGCGCCCGGTCACGGTGGCCTCGCCCGGCGCACAGCTGGACCGCACCGCCGACGCGCTCGCCGACGCCGTCCGCGAGCAGTGGCGCTCGGAGTGGCGGCTGCGGCGACTGCAGGATCCGCATCCGCTGGAGGTGCACTGGGCCCCGGCGCCGGCCTGGCTGTCCGACGTCGACGAGGCCATCGGCTGGCCGTCCCAGGACGCCGAACGCCCCGATCTGGTCGGCCGGCTCACCGAGATCACCCAGCTCTTCGGCTATCTGCCGGCCCGGCGCCTGGTCGTCCTCGGCGCCCCGGGCAGCGGCAAGACGGTCCTCGCCCTGCGCTTCACCCTCGATCTCCTCGACCGCCGAGCCCCCGGCCAGCCCGTCCCCGTCGTGTTCCAGGCGTCCACCTGGCAGCCCGACCGCCAGGACCTGCGCCAATGGCTGGCGGAGCGGCTCGTCGCCGGATACCCCACCCTCGGCGCCGAGGGAGCGTCGGGAAGCGTGCCGGCCATGGAGCTCGTCGCGACAGGCCGGATTCTCCCCGTCATCGACGGCCTCGACGAAATGGCGCCGCCATTGCGCGCGAAGGCCCTGTGGCGGCTCAACACCGAACTCGACCAGGGGTCACCGCTCCTGCTGACCTGCCGCAGCACGGTGTACGCCGAGGTCGTCGAGTCCGCCGACGCGCTCACCGCGGCCGCGGTCGTCGAACTCCAGCCGCTCGACTTCGATGCGGCGGCCGAGTTCCTGGTCCGCACGGCCCGGCCCCTGCGCGGCCCCTCCGGTGAACGCGCCACCGCCTGGGACCCCGTCCTCGAACACGTCCGGTGCGACCCGGACACGCCGGCGTCCCGTTGCTTGCGTGAGGTGCTGAGCCTGCCGCTGATGGTGGCGATGGCCCGAGCCGTCTACGGGGACACGGGCACCGACCCCGCCGAACTGCTCCGGCGGCCCGAACTGGCCGTACCGGCCGCGCTGGAACAGCATTTGTTGGATGCGTTCGTACCCGCGTCGTTCCGTACGTCGAAGCGGTGGGAGAGCGCCGACGCCGTGCATTGGCTGCGCTTCCTGGCCCGGCATCTGGAGGGGCGGGGGGTGCGTGATCTGGCTTGGTGGGAGCTGCATCGGGCGTTGCCGGGGGTGTTGCGGGCGGTGGGGCCGTTGCTGTTGATCGGGGTGGTGGCGGAGCTGATCTGTCTGCTCTTGTGGCTGATCGGGGGAAGCGCCGGACCGGTGGTGGTGGCAGCGGCCGTACTGCTCGGGTTGTGCGCGGGGCATGTGGCCTTGTCCCGGGAGGGAGTGGGGCTGGGGCGGAAGGTGTTGCTGTCGCTCGCGTGTGTCGTTCCGCTCGGTGTGGTTGTCGGGGGTTTCCGGCCGTTGCCCGAAGACCCGTACCTGCGGTTCCCATTCTCCGGCATGGACGAGACACTGGGCTGGATCACCGTCGGCGCTCTGTATGGGGTGGCGGTGGCGACCGCACTGACCATCATTGGCATCACGACCTCCCCCACACCGTCGACGATGCCGTTCCCGACACCGCGCAGCCGCCGCTACGGCCGCTGGCTGTGGAAGACAATGGGAGGGCTCGGCGTCGCTGGGCTGGCGTGGTTCGTCACCAGCCTCCTCGTGCCTGCTGAAGGGGCTCTCCTATGGGGCATCCTGGCCGTCGGTGCCGTAGTCGGCGGCTACCTCGTACGCGGCGAGGGCGGGACCGTCGTCGACCGCGGAGAACGGCGCCGGATCGGCCGGGTGCGAGGCGTCGGCCGGGCCCTCGTCCAGGGACTCGGCGTTGGGCTGCTCGCCGGAACCGTGCTCGGTCTCGCCTTCGCTCTGCCCGAGGGCGGGACGGCCGCCGCGCGGGCCGCGGCGCAGGCCGAGTTCCCGTTCCATGGTTCTGTTCACCGGGCGGCGGACGGTTCTCGGTACGTCGTGGCCGAGGACGGTACTCGCTACGGTCTGCGTGCTGACGGAGACACCTACGTCGAACGGGCCCGGCCGGTCTACATCGGAGTCTTCGAGGACTCCGACCAGGGTCTGGTCTTCACCCTGTCAA
This sequence comes from Streptomyces sp. JLBG701, assembly GCF_058544905.1. NCBI lineage: Bacteria > Bacillati > Actinomycetota > Actinomycetes > Kitasatosporales > Streptomycetaceae > Streptomyces > Streptomyces sp. JLBG701. The sequence goes on along the minus strand of NZ_CM178588.1, from coordinate 1,399,724 downwards.
CGTCGGGCGAGGACCCGTGCGCGTATGAAACGGGGTGCCGCCGGCTGAGAACAGTGGTCGAGATCTCGGTTGACGCCAAGGAACCCGAGTCCTTCGCCATGAAGCTTCCTGACGGTCGCGTCGCGACGAACTACTACGTGGAAGACATCGTCGGGAAGCGTGAATGGCAGTGGCTGGCGCGGCAGACGCCGTCGGAACTCCTCGGCTCCGCCCTGTCGTTCGGGCTCCTCGGCGGTATCGGCCTCGGGATCGTCGCCGGGTTCGCCGCGGGCCTGCACCGCTGGCTCGGCGCGCCGGTCGATGTCACCCGCACGACGAGCCCTCTCGCGAGTCTGAGCTCGGACAGGGACACAGGGGTGGTCCGGGGGTTCCTGACGACAGTCGTAGGCCTCTACATCGGCTTGCTCAGCACGATTCCGTTCCCGGAAGATACGCCCACGGCAGCGCTCGTCTTCCTCCCCACCGGCCTCATCGCCTTCCTCCTCTCCGCGTGGGGCCGACTCCTCACCGCACGCCTGTGGTTGTGCCCGTCCGGCCGACTCCCGTGGCGCCTGATGGCCTTCCTCGCCGAGGCACACGAGCGAGGCGTCCTCCGCCAGGCAGGCGCCGTCTACGAGTTCCGGCACGCTCGCCTCCAGGAGCGCCTCGCCTCGGCGCCGGACGACCCCGACGCGTCCTGACCGACCCCGTTTCGACACAGCCGTGGCTCTCGGCGAACTGGTGCGCTAATTTGACGTCAGCTCACAGGTGAATGGACACCCGTGGCGAGCAGGAGGTTCTGGGTGACCCCGGCACAGCTGCGGGCCTTCTCGGCGACCGTCCGCCTCGGCTCCGTGCGGGCCGCCGCGGCCGACCTGGCCGTGACCGAGGCCGCGATCTCCACGCACATCGCCCACCTGCGCAAGGAACTCGGCGACAAGCTCTTCACGCGGACGGCCAGTGGACTCGCGTTCACGCCCGGCGGGCTGCGACTGGCGAGCCGTGCCACGGAGATGCTCGGGCTGCAGGACCGGACCGTCATCGAGGTGCGGCAGGCCGGTTCCGGTCGGCGGCTGCTGCGCGTCGCCGCGTCCAGCCTGTTCGCCGAGTACGCGGCGCCCGGGCTCATCGAATTGTTCGCGGGGCGTGCCGACGACCTGGACGTCGAGCTGAGCGTGCACAGTCCGCAGCAGTTCGGTTCGTTACTGGTCAACCGCGCGGTCGACGTGGCTGTCGGACCCCGGCCCGCAGTCCTCGAAGACACCATGACCTGCACCCACTTCCTCAACTACCAGGTAGTCGCCGTCGTAGGCCCCGACCACCCGCTGGCGTCCGGGGCTGCCGGCACCGGCGCCAACGAACTGCGCGAACAGACCTGGCTGCTCGGCCCGTCCGGGGTCGGCCGGGTCGGCATGGTGCCGTCCGTGCTGCGCCGCCTGGGCGTCCCCGAGCACAACCAGCGCATCTTCCAGAGCCACGCCGCCTCCGTCGACGAGGCCAAGCACGGCAAGGGAATCGCCCTGGCCGTGGCGTTCGCCATCACCAAGGACCTGGCGGCCGGCGACCTGCTGCAACTCAACGGCCCGTCCCTCCCCGCACGCGGCTCCTGGAACCTCCTCACCCTCCCCGACCGCGAGGCACCCCCGGTAGCCGCCGAACTCCGCCACTTCGTCACGAACCCCCGGGCCACCCAGGCGATGCTGCGCGGCACGGGAGTCACGGCGGGCCGCTTCCGTCCGGCCATTCACGTCACTCTCTGGAGTTAAGCTCTGTGCCGGAAGTGCCGCGTTGTGCCGTCGTTCGTCTGCGGCTTCGTCGTGGCTGGTCGCGCAGTTCCCCGCGGCCCTTAGGGGCGCTTCCCGCACCGCGCGATTTCGGTGGGCACCCGCAGTAGCGCCCCGAAGGTATCCGCCGGCAACAGCAGGTCCACGTACGGCAGCGCGGCGGCCAGCGACGCCGTACGCGGCTCGAAGCCCGGCGCGCCCGCCCGAGGATTGAGCCAGATCACCGTGTGCGCACGGCGCCGCAGCCGCGCCATGGCCACGGCAAGCCGGTCCGGTGGGTCCGCGTCCCACCCGTCGGAGCCGATGAGTACGACGGTCCCGCGCAGGGTGCCACCATGGTGCGAGGCAAGCAACGTGCTCAGGCAGTGCGCGATCCGCGTCCCGCCGAACCGGTCGGCGACCCGCTCCGTCGCCTCGTCGACGGCCGCCTCGGCCGAACGGTGGGCGAGGACCGTGGTGAGCCGGGTCAGTGAGGTCGCGAACGCGAAGACCTCGGCGTCCGTCGTCCGCGCGAGCGCCCGCATCAGATGCAGATACGCGACCGCCTGCGCCTGCATCGACCGGCTGACGTCGCACAGCACGACGACCCGACGCGGCCGGTCCACCGGCCCCGCGTGCACCAGCCGCACCGGCTCCCAGCCCGTACGGCGGGCTCGGGCCACGGTCTCCCGGATCGCCACCCGAGGGCCCCCGGGCCGTGCAGCGAACCGACGCGACCGGCGCACGGGCCACTCCCGCAAGGCCCGTTCGAGCCACCGCCCGAGCAACTCGGCCTCCCGCACACCGAGTTGCTCGAACGGCGTGTCCACCGCCCCCGCCACCTCACTCGGCAGCCGCTCCGGTACGGCCGTCAGGATCCGCTCGTCGAGCTGCTCGGCCCCGGTGACGGTGGGGGCCAGGGTGACCCAAGGCAGGCCAGAACCTCCAGTGGAATCAAGGGAGTTGGCGGACGGAGATGCCCCTTCGCGATTTCCTGGCGTACGTCCGTCCCGGCGAGCGTGCGGGTCGAGGGCCAGCACCGCCTCACCGAAGACGGCGCCGAACACCTCGTCGTACACCGCCAGGTCCGCGTGATCGCGTACGAGCGTGACGCGGGCCGTCCAGTACAGCGCCGTCCGTGAGGTGGGCGGGGTGATGGAGAGGGCGTTCACGAAGTCCTGGGCGGCGGTGAGGCCCACGGGGACACCCCGCTCCCTGAGCCGGGCGGCGAGCGCGACGGCGAAGGCGGCCCGGTCGACGGCGGGGAGCAGTGGACCGGCTCCTGTCACCGCACCAGCAGATAGATCAGGACGGCGACGACGACGGCCGCGACGACCGCCGGAATCAGCCGCTTGTACACGCTGCCCCCGGCCACCCGCATCAAGTCCAGCGGTGCTTCGGCCACTTGTCGCGGGGGTTCTGCCTCCGGTACCTCCGTCTCGTCCGGCGTCAGCAGCTGCGTCTCCACGTTCTCGACGAACTGCGCGAACAGTTTCTCCGAGATCTCCTTGATCATCCCGCTGCCGAACTGGGCCAGCTTTCCACTGATGTTGAGGTCGGTGCTGACCGTCACGACGGTGCGCGCCCCCTCGGCACGCAGCCGGGCGTCGACCGTCGCGGACGCGTTGCCCGCCCCGCGCATGTCCTTGCCCGCCGCGCTGATCACGGCGTGGTGGGTCGCCTCGTCCTTCTCCACGAAGCGGGCCGTGCCCGCGAACTGGCTGATCACCGGCCCGACCTTGACCCTCACCTTGCCCCGGTAGACATCACCGTCCACCCCGGTGAGCTGGGCGCCCGGCATGCACGGGGCGAGGCTCTCCAGATCCGTGAGTGCCTGCCACGCCCGCTCGACGGGCACGTCGACTCCGAACTCGTTGTCGATTTTCATGGGTTCCTCGCTTGTCCGGGGTAGCCGAGCTCTTCGAGGGCCTCGGTGATGGCGGTGCGGTCGTCGGGGCTCTTGGCGACCGCGCTGAGCGTGCCCACGATGTCGGAGCGCGCCAGCCGCGCGACACGCAGCGCGGCCAGGGCGGACACCCAGTCGATGGCCTCCGCCATGCCGGGTGCCTTGTCGAGGTCGAGCCCGCGCACCCGGCCGACGAACTCGGTCGCGGACGCGATCAGCGGCTCGTTCGCGGCCGGCACCGAGCGGCGCAGGATCTCCGCCGCGCGTTCGGGGGTCGGGAAGTCGATCCAGTGGTACAGGCAGCGGCGGCGCAGCGCGTCGTGCAGTTCGCGGCTGCGGTTGGAGGTGAGGACCACGACCGGCGGGCGCACGGCGGCGAAGGTGCCCAACTCGGGGATGGTGATGGCGGATTCGCCGAGGAACTCGAAGAGGAGCGCCTCGAACTCGTCGTCGGCGCGGTCGATCTCGTCGATCAACAGCACCGGCGGCAGCGGGCCCCGGTGCCGCACCGCCCGCAGCAGCGGCCGGTCGAGCAGGAACTCCTCGGTGAACAGGTCGGCGTCGGCGAGTTCCCGGCCGCCCGTCTCGGTGAGTCGGATGGCGAGCAGCTGGCGCTGGTAGTTCCACTCGTACAGGGCCTCGCCCGCCGTCAGCCCCTCGTAGCACTGGAGCCGGATCAGCGGGGTGTCCAGCGCCTCGGCGAGTGCCTTCGCCGCGCTGGTCTTGCCCACGCCGGGCTCGCCCTCCAGCAGGAGAGGCCGGTCGAGGACGGTGGCGAGGAAGAGGGCGGTCGCCATGCCCTCGTCGACCAAGTGCCCCACCCGGTCGAGGCGTTGGCGCACGTCGTCGGCGTCCGTGAACAGCAGGCTCACCCGCTAACCCACCAGACCCGCGGCGTGGCGGTCCCGGCAGCCGGGTCCGCAGAACCAGAACTCCTCGCCCCCGGCGGTGAGATGAGGGGTGTCGGCGCGCACGGTCACGGTCATCCCGCACACCGGGTCCACGGCCTGCGCGGGCGCCACCGGCAAGGGGGTCGGCGCCGTGGACCGCACCGCCCCCACCACCTCCGCAAGAATCGACAGCGCGATCTCGGGCGCCGAGCGCGCGCCGATGTCCAGCCCCGCGGGGGAGTGGACGCGGGCCCGTTCCGCCTCGTCCAGGCCGAGTTCGGCGAAGAGGGCGGCACCGCGGCGGCGACTGGCGACCAGCGCGATGTGCGCAACGCCGGCGTCGAGGGCGGCCCGCAGGGACTCGGCGTCCCCGCGCCCCTGCCCGGCCACGATCACCGCCGCTGTGTGCTCGGCGGGCGGGCCGTCCGGCAGGGAGCGTGCAGTGGCGTAGCCGAGCACGTCGGCGAGCGCCACGAACGCGTCGGCGATCGGCGTGTGCCCGACGACCTCGATCAGCGGCGGCGGCAGCACGGGCTCCAGGAAGATCTCCAACGCGCCTCCGGACAGACAGGGGTTGACGACGACCCGCGCGCCGGGCGCCTCCGGAAACCCGGCCGAACCCTCGGGCAGCACCCGCAGCAGCACCGGCCCGTCACCACGCAGGGCGCCCAGCGCGGCCGTACGCACCGAGCCCTCGGCGCACACGCCGCCGACGAAGCCGTCGATCGTACCGTCGCCGTAGACGATGGCCTCGTCGCCGGGGCGTGCGGACGCGGGCGGCTGGGCGCGCACCACGCGCGCGTGCACGAACGGCACACGGCGCTCGGTCAGTTCGAGGGCACGGGCACTCACCGTTTTCATGACAACCCCTCAGATGGGTGGTGTCGGTCGCCCCTGCATCGCCTCCCACACCCGCGAGGGCGTGAGCGGCATGTCGGCGTGCCGGATGCCGTACGGCTTCAGCGCGTCCACCACCGCGTTGACGATCGCGGGCGGCGAGCCGACCGTCGCGGACTCGCCGACGCCCTTGGCGCCGATGGGGTGGTGCGGGGAGGGCGTGACCGTGAACCCGGTCTCCCAGTCGGGGACTTCGAGCGAGGTCGGGATGAGGTAGTCCATCAGCGAGCCGCTGAGGCAGTTGCCGTCCTCGTCGAAGGAGATCATCTCCATCAGCGCCATCCCGACGCCGTCGGTGAGCCCGCCGTGCACCTGCCCCTCGATGATCATCGGGTTGATCCGGGTCCCGCAGTCGTCGACCGCCACGAACCGCCGTACGGTCACCTTGGCCGTGCCCGGATCGATGTCGACGACGCAGATGTAGGCGCCGTGCGGATAGGTGAGGTTCTCCGGGTTGTAGCAGATCTGCGCCTCCAGGCCGCCCTCGACGCCCTCGGGCAGATCACCGGCGCCGTGCGCGCGCATCGCGATGTCCTGGATGGTGACCGCCGCCTTGGGGTCACCGGCGACATGGAAGGAGCCTTTCTCCCACTCCAGGTCGGTGACCTGCACCTCCAGCATGGAGGAGGCGATCAGCTTCGCCTTGTCCCGCACCTTGCGGGCGACCAGCGCGGCGGCGGCACCGGAGACGGGGGTGGACCGGCTGCCGTAGGTGCCGAGCCCGAACGGCGTCTGGTCGGTGTCGCCGTGCACCACCTCGATGTCCTGCGGCGGGATGCCCAGCTCCTCGGCGACGATCTGCGCGAACGTCGTCTCGTGCCCCTGCCCCTGCGTCTGCACCGACAGCCGCACGACCGCCTTGCCCGTCGGATGCACCCGCAGCTCACACCCGTCGGCCATGCCGAGCCCCAGGATGTCCATGTCCTTGCGGGGCCCCGCGCCGACCGCCTCCGTGAAGAACGACACCCCGATGCCCATGACCTCACCACGGGCCCGCTTCTCGGCCTGCTCGGCGCGGAGTTCGTCGTATCCGGCGAGCTGCTGCGCCAGTTCCATGGTGGGCGCGTAGTTCCCGGAGTCGTACACCCAGCCGGTCTTGCTGCGGTACGGGAACTGCTCGGGCCGGATGAAGTTCTTCATGCGCAACTCGACCGGGTCCATGCCGAGTTCGTACGCCAGACAGTCCACGATCCGCTCGACCAGGTACACGGCCTCGGTGATGCGGAACGAGCAGGCGTAGGCGACCCCGCCCGGCGCCTTGTTGGTGTAGACGGCGGTCATCTTGCAGTAGGCGGCCTCGATGTCGTAGCTGCCGGTGAAGACGCCGAAGAAGCCGGCCGGGTACTTCACCGGTGCCGCCGTGCCGTTGAACGCGCCGTGGTCGGCGAGGACGTTGGTGCGGATGGCGAGGATCCTGCCGTCCCGGGTCGCCGCGATCTCGCCACGCATGACGTAGTCGCGGGCGAAACCGGTGCTGATGAGGTTCTCCGCGCGGTCCTCCATCCACTTCACCGGCTTGCCGGTGAGCAGGGAGCCGACGATCGCGCACACGTAACCCGGGTAGATCGGCACCTTGTTGCCGAAGCCGCCGCCGATGTCGGGGGAGACGACCCGGATCTTGTGCTCGGGCAGCCCCGCGACGATCGCGTAGAGCGTGCGGTGGGCGTGCGGGGCCTGGGTGGTGGACCACAGGGTCAGCTTGCCGTCGACGGCGTCGTAGTCGGCGACCGCACCGCACGTCTCCATCGGCGCCGGATGCACGCGCGGATAGACGATGTCCTCGGTGACCACGACGTCCGCGCGGGCGAAGGCGGCGGCCGTCTCGTCGGCGTCGCCCGTCTCCCAGTCGAAGCAGTGGTTGTCGGCCTTGCCCTCCAAGTCGTCGCGGATGACGGGCGCGGCCGGGGACAGCGCGGTGCGTACGTCGATCACCGGGTCCAGCGGCTCGTACTCGACGTCGATCAACTCCAGGGCGTCCCGGGCGGAGTAGCGGTCCTCGGCGACGACGAACGCGACCTCCTGGCCCTGGAAGCGGACCTTGTCGGTGGCGAGTACGGCCTGCACGTCGTTGGAGAGGGTCGGCATCCACGCCAGGCCCTTCTCGGCGAGCATGGCGCCGGTCACGACGAGCCGGACCTTCGGGTGCGCCTCGGCCAGGGTGGTGTCGACGGACACGACCCGCGCGTGTGCGAACGGCGAGCGCAGCACCGCCAGATGGAGCATGCCGGGGAGCTGGAGGTCGTCGACGTAGCGGCCCTTGCCGCGTACGAAACGCGGGTCCTCCTTGCGGAGCATCCGGCCGTGGCCGCAGGGCTTCTGGTCGTTGTCGACGAACGCGGTGAGGTGGCCGTTCTCGGAGACGGTGGTCATGACGCGCTCCCCGAAGTCGAAGTCGCCGGGGTGTCGAGGGAAGTCCGGGTCCCGGCCTCCTCGGCCGCCGCCCATCGCACGGAGCGGACGATGGTGGCGTAGCCGGTGCAGCGGCAGATCTGGCCGGAGATCGCCTCGCGGATCTCCTGCTCGGAGGGGTCGGGATTGCGGTCCAGAAGGGCACGGGCGGTCATCATCATGCCGGGGGTGCAGAACCCGCACTGCAGACCGTGGCACTCGACGAACCCCTTCTGCACGGCGTCGAGTTCACCGTCCTGCTCCAGTCCCTCGACGGTGCGCACGTCGTGTCCGCCCGCCATCGCGGCCAGCACCGTGCAGGACTTGACCGGCTCGCCGTCCATCCACACCACGCAGGTACCGCAGTTGCTGGTGTCGCACCCCCAGTGCGTGCCGGTGAGCGCGAGGTGGTCGCGCAGGAAGTGGACGAGCAGCAGCCGGCCCTCGATCTCCCGGGTGACCTCTTCACCGTTGACGGTCATGGTGACCTGCATGCCTCATGCCCCCTGTCCGTTGATCCGGGCCACGGCCCGGCGCAGCACCCGCACGGTCAACTCCCTTGCCAGATGGCGCTTGTACTCGGCGCTGCCCCGACGGTCGGTGACGGGCGAGCACGCCTCGGCCGCGATGTCACCGGCCCGCGCGTAGAGCTCCTCGACGGGCCGCCGGCCACGCAGCGCGTCCGCGATGCCGGGGATCCCCGCCGTGTTGGGGCCGACGGCGGCGAGGCCCACCCGGGCGTCGGCGATGAGCCCGTCGTCGTCCAGCCAGACCGCGGCGCCGGCCGACACCACCGCCCAGTCGCCGGCGCGCCGCTCGACCTTCTCGTAGGCGCTCGAACCGTTCGGGCGAACCGGGAAGCGGACTTCCGTCAGCATCTCCGCGTCGCCGACGGCGGTTTCGTACGGGCCCTGGTGGAAGTCCTCCATGGACACCACGCGTTCGCCGTCCCTGCCCTGGATCACGCAGCTCGCGTCGAGCGTGGTGCACACGGCCGACAGGTCCTCGGACGGGTCGGCCTGGCACAGCGAGCCGCCGAGCGTGCCACGGTTGCGGACGACGGGATCGGCGATGACGCGCTCGGCGTCCCTGAAGATCGGGAAGGCGGCCGCGAGTTCGTCGGACTCCAGCAGCTCGCGATGGCGGGTCATCGCACCGATCCGGATCCGCCCGGGCTCGGCGCGGACGTAACCCAGGTCGTCGTGCAGGTCGTTGATGTCGATCAGGTACTCGAAGTTGGCGAGCCGCAGCTTCATCATCGGGAGCAGACTGTGTCCGCCCGCCACCAGCCGGGCCGTCTCGCCCAGCCGGTCGAGCAGAGTGATCGCCTCCTCGACGCTGGCCACGCGCTGGTACTCGAACGGAGCGGGAACCTGCATGCCGGGACCCCCCTGACTTGGACGCTCTGTCCGGGGCCATTCACCGTCCGGCCGTGCGTGGTGTCAACGGCTGCTTAAGCGTTCACTTAAGTCGCCGGCCACGCGCGGGCGTCGTTCAACCGTTCGGTTGAACGCGGATTACATCCAGGGCGCGGTTTCCGCTCCGTACGGGCGACGCGGAAGGCGTCCCGACAGGGCCAGGATCGCCAGTGAACCGACCAGGGCGCCGGGTCGAGTTCGTCCTCACCCCCCATCAGAGAGGTCCACCCAGCGTGTCCAGTTTCCTGAGCAGACGACGTGTCCTCGCCACCGGTGCCGGTGCCGCCCTGGGCCTCGGCGTCGCCGCGACGCCCGCCTCCGCGGCCTCTCCCACCACGTCCCGCACCGCTTCCCGGTACGCCTCCGGCGCCGAGGAGACCAGGACCCTCGACGAGCTGTACCAGGCCGCGCTGGCCGAGGGCGGCAAGCTCGTCATCTACGCCGGCGGGGACACCGCGACCCAGCAGGACGGCACCAAGGCCGCCTTCCGCAGCCGCTTCCCCGAGATCGACCTGACGCTGATCGTCGACTACAGCAAGTACCACGACGTCCGCGTCGACAACCAGTTCGCGACCGACACCCTCGTCCCCGACGTCGTACAGTTCCAGACCCTCCAGGACTTCACCCGCTGGAAGGAGCAGGGCCGTCTGCTGCACTACAAGCCGGCCGGCTTCTCGAAGGTCTACGACGCCTTCAAGGACCCGCAGGGCGCCTGGGTCTCCGTCGCCGCGATCGGCTTCAGCTTCATGTACGGCGTCGCCGCGGCCGGTGCGGACGCCCCGAAGACGCCGCTCGACCTGATCGACCCGAAGTGGAAGGGGAACATCGCGTCGTCGTACCCGCACGACGACGACGCCGTCCTCTACCTCTACTCGCTGTACGCGCAGCGGTACGGCTGGGACTGGGTGGCCGCCCTTGCCGCCCAGGACGTCCGCTTCGCCCGGGGCAGCAACACCCCCGGGGAAGCGGTCGCCGGCGGGCAGAAGGCGGTCGGCATCGGCGGCTCGGGCTCGCCGATCGCACCGGCCGGCTCTCCCATGAGGTGGGTCGTCCCCGACAGCAGCCACCCCTTCATGGCGTGGGGTCAGCGGGCCGCGATCCTCAAGCAGGCCAAGAACTCCACGGCCGCCAAGCTGTACCTCAACTGGCAGCTGTCGACCACGACACAGCAGGCCACCTTCAACGGCTGGTCGGTACGGACCGACATCACCCCCGCCGCCGGCCTCAAGCCCGTCTGGGAGTACCCGAACGCGAACCTCGACGGCTTCCCCCGCTTCATGGCCGACCGTGCCGCGATCGAGCGCTGGAAGCAGACCTTCGCCCTGTACTTCGGCGAGGTGAAGGGCGACCCGAGCCCCGGCTGGCTCGGACTGCACCCGGGAGCCTGAGCTCTCCCCGCTCTTCACATGGGTCATACAGGCGGTCGATAGACTCGGGGACCCTGCCCGACCAGTCCGCCCAAGGGGAACCGCCGTGCCCGACCGCGTCCAGCCGACCGCGCGCGGCAGCAGACTCACCCTGGACCACGTCTCGCACGGCGTGTTCTTCGTCGTCGTCGGCGCCGCCCTCGTACAGCTCGTGCGGCTCAACTACCCGCTGTGCTGGTACATCGTGACCGTCAGCGGGCTGCTGGCCCTGACGTACCTGGGCGGCCTGGCCCTGTGGGGCCGGATCGGTCCGCTCGGCCGGCGCTCCTGGATCCCGCTGCTGCTCCTGCTGTGGGGCGTCCTCGTGTTCCTCGCCCCGGCCGCGCTGGCCCCCGCCTACGGCTGGGGCGCCATCCCGCTGGCCTGCGCGGCACAGCGGGTGCTCGGCCGCCGGGCCGCGACCCTCGCGCTGGCCGCCATCACCGTCGTACTCGGCGCGGCCCTGATCCAGTCCGACGGCCGCTACGGACTGGACGCCGTCCTGGTCCCGGTGGCCGCCGTGTGGGGAACCGTCGCCCTCTACCGGGCCCAGCAGCGGGATGCCGAGGTGCGCCGACGTCTGGTCGTCGAGCTGCGCGACACACGCGACAGCCTCGCCCGACAGCAGCGGCAGGCGGGCGTACTGGGGGAGCGGGCCCGGATCGCCCGCGATCTGCACGACACGCTGGCCCAGGAACTCGCCGGCGGCCTGATGCTGCTCCAGGCCGCCGAACGCGACTGGGAGGAGCGTCCGGAGGTCGCGCGCACCCGCGTCCGAGCGGTGGCCGACGGACTCGACGCCAACCTCGCCGAGACCCGGCGGATCATCCGCGACCTCACCCCGCCCGCCGTCGCCGAGAGCGGCCTCGACGGCGCGCTGCGCGTGCTGTGCGCCCGCTCTCTCGCGGACGGGACCGCGGCCCGCGTACGGTTCCTCCCCGTCGGCGAGCACCGTCCCGCCCTCGACGAACACGCCGCCACCGCCCTGTTCCGGGTCGCGCAGAGCTCGCTGGCGAACGTCCGCGAACACGCCCACGCGGTGAACGTCCTGGTCACCCTCCGCAGACACCCGGACCGGGTCGACCTGGAGGTGAGCGACGACGGCATCGGCTTCGACCCGGTGGAACTCTTCGTGACCGCCGCCCAGCCCGGCCGCGGCTTCGGCCTGCCCGCCGCCCGCGCCCGCCTGCGCGAACACGGCGGCGACCTCGACATCAGCAGCGCGCCGGGCCGCGGAACCAGAATCCGGGCCACGGTGTACACACCCGCCCGGCCGCACCCGGTCGTCCCCGTCCCCACGGCGACCGCGGGATGACCGCCGCGCCGCTCCGCGTACTGATCGCGGACGATCACGCGGTCGTGCGAGCCGGACTGCGCGCCCTCCTGGACGGCGAACCGGACCTCGACGTGATCGCCGAAGCCGGGAGCGGCGAGGAAGCCGTCCGGCTGACCGTCCGGCTGCTGCCGGACGTGACGCTGATGGATCTCCGTTTCGGGAGTTCAGGGGCTGGCATCGACGGCATCGAGGCCACCCGGCGGCTGGCCGCCCAGGCGCCGGGCGTGGCGGTGGTGATGCTGACCAGCTACGCGGGCCGGGCCGATGTCGTCCGCGCCCTGGAGGCGGGCGCCCGCGGCTATGTGCCCAAGGCCGGTGCGCCTGAGGAACTGTTCCGCGCGGTGCGCACCGCGGCCGCCGGCTCGGTGGGACTCGCGCCCGAGATCGTCGGTGAGCTCGTCGGCCAAGTCGTCAGCCCGGACCACGAGTTGAGCGGCCGTGAGATCGAGGTCGTCCGGCTGATGGCGGACGGTCTCAGTAACCGGGCCATCGCCGAGGCACTGTTCCTCAGCGAGGCCACGGTCAAAACCCACCTCGTGCGCGTCTACCGCAAACTCAAGGTCGACAACAGGGCGGCGGCCGTGTCGGAGGCCGTCCGCAGAGGAGTCCTGGAACTCACCTGAAGCCAGGGGGAGCGTCCGGTCGGCTACTCGCCGTGCTCGGCGTTCTTCTCCTGCTTCTCCTTGATGCGCGCCGCTTCCTTGCGCACCTCGGCCTGCGTGGCACGCTCCCGCTCCAGCCACTGGGGCTGCTCGTCCCGCAGCGCGTCGATCTGCTCGGTGGTGAGGGCCTCGGTGACCCCGCCGCGCGCGAGACCCGCGATGGAGACGCCCAGCCTGGCGGCGACCACGGGGCGGGGGTGCGGACCGTTGCGCCGCAGCTCCTGGAGCCACTCGGGCGGATTCGCCTGGAGCTCGTTCAGCTCGGCACGCGAGACGACACCCTCCCGGAACTCGGCGGGGGTGGCCTCTAGGTACACACCCAGCTTCTTCGCCGCGGTCGCGGGCTTCATCGTCTGGGTGGTCTGGTGCGACTTCATGATGTCAAGAGTATCGACCGCGCGAGAGACCTCCGACCACGCCGGGTAACCTGGCGGAGTGACAGGCTCGGAAGCATCCCCCTCTTTCCGGCTCGCGTACGTCCCCGGGGTGACGCCCGCCAAGTGGGTGCGGATCTGGAACGAGCGCCTGCCCGACGTCCCCCTGATCCTCGTCCCGGTGACGGCAGCCGAGGCATCCGATGTGTTGCGTGGCGGCGCGGCCGACGCGGGTTTCGTACGGCTGCCGGTCGACCGTACGTTCTTCAGCGCGATCCCCCTCTACACCGAGACGTCGGTCGTCGTGGTCCCCAAGGACCACGTCGTGACGGCGGCGGAGGAGGTGTCGGTCGAGGATCTCGCCGACGAGGTGGTCTTCCACCCCCTCGACGACCTCCTCGACTGGGAGCGGCTGCCCGGAGAGGCCGCCTTCGAGCGCCCGGCCACCACGGCGGACGCCATCGAACTCGTGGCGGCGGGCGTGGGCGTCCTGGTCGTCCCCCAGTCGCTGGCCCGGCTGCACCACCGCAAGGACCTCACCTACCGGCCGGTCGTGGACGCCCCCCAGTCGAGCGTGGTCCTGTCCTGGCCCGAGGAGGCGACCACCGAACTGGTCGAGGACTTCATCGGCATCGTCCGCGGCCGCACGGTCAACAGCACCCGGGGCCGCACCCAGCCCGAGCCCGCCGCGCAGCCGAAGGCCAAGCGCCCCGAGACGGGCGGCGCCGCACGCCGCAAGCCCGCCGCCGGAAAGGCGACGGGCAAGAGCCCGCGGAGCGGTTCCGGCGGCGGCGCGAAGAGCGCGAAGCGCGGCAAGCCCCGCCGCCGGTCGTAGACCAGACCTCAGACCTCAGGCCGCGTAGGTGGCGTTCCGTGCCGTGTTCACCACCGTCTGCCCGCTGGCGGAGGTGAACAGCCCCGCGGACACCCAGGCGTTCACCGTGGACTGCACGCGCGCGACCAGGGCGGCCTTGTTGGCGAAGGGCGCGCCGGCCCAGACCTCGTCGAGGAAGGTCGTGCCGTCCGCCTTGGCCGGATTGGCGACACCGGAGTCGGTGTTCCCGAAGTACACCTTCGGCTCGGACCGCCGGAAGTACGCGTGGGTCGCGTCCTCGGTGCCCTCGGAGAACGGGGCGAACTCGGTGCCGTCGAGCGTGAAGTGCAGCGGCCTGCCGCTCACCGGGGTGAGCGTGGGCAGCAGGTCCCCGGAGAGCCCGGCGTTGCGATACAGCCCGAACGGCAGGTAGCTCGTTGCGGAGTTGCGCCCGACGAGGTTGACGGGCCCGTAGAACAGGGTCTGCAACAAAGGATCGTCGAGGGCCTTCTCCACCCGGAGTCGGAAGGGCACGCCGATCCGCACCACATCCCCGCTCCGCCACGTCCGTGACACACCGAAGTAGCTCCCGGGCACCGGAGTCCCGCTCACCACACTCCCGTTGACCGTGACCCGGAAGCCCCCGGTCGCCCAGGACGGCACGCGCAACCGCAGCGCGAAGGACGCGGTGGAGCCCCCGAAGGTGAGCGTCGTGCCCTGCTCCCTCGGATAATCGGTGGCCTGGGTGACGGTGACCCCCTTCGCGGCCCAGGTCAGCGTGGACGGGCTGTACAGGTTGACGTACAGGGCACTGTTGTCGGCGGCCGTGAAGTACACCGAGTCCTGGTACTTGGTGGCGCTCTCCATGCCCGTGCCCTCGCAGCACGTCGTCCCCTGCTTCGGGGTGTAGTCGCGCACATGCCCGGGCGTCAGACCGATGAAATACGTGACGAGCGGCTTCTCGGCATCCACGGGTCCGACGTCCCGCTTGGATCCAAGCACCTGGTTGTAGAGGGCGCGCTCGTAGTAGTCCATGTACTTGGCGTCCTGCTCGTGGAAGAACAGGGTCCGGCTCAGCTTCAGCAGGTTGTACGCGCAGCACGACTCGGCGTTCGTGTCGCTGATCGTGCCCGCGATCGCGTCCCGGGCCCGCCAGAACTCGGCGTTGCTGGTGCCGCCGATGCCGTACATGCGATGCGGTACGACCATGCCCCAGAAGTTCCTCGCGGCCGTCAGGTAGCGCTCCTCGCCCGTCGCGTCGTACAGCCGCAGGTAGCCCGTGAAGATCGGGATGTGCTGGTTGGCGTGCAGCCCGTTGAGCGTGTCGGTGTTCGCGGCACACGCGTCGATGAGCGAGTCGAGGTCGAACAGGCGGGCCAGCGCGAGGTGTTCGGCCTTGCCCGTGAAGGCGTGCACATCGCAGATCGCCTCGACGATGCCGCCGAACTCGCCGCTGGAGAAGATCCCCCACATGCGCTGCAGTGTGGCGTCGGGCAGCACGGACAGCCGCGAGTACATCCAGTCGCACATCCCGGACGCGAGGTCGAGCGCCCGCGCGTCGTCGGTGTGGATGTGGGCGTCCAGCAGACCGCGCAGGATCTTGTGCGCGGTGTAGTACGGCGCCCACACCCGCGTGTAGTCGCCGCTGGTCATCGACTCCAGCTGGATGAACTGCGTCTCCGGGTACGCGGCCAGGAACCCGGGGTGGCTGGGCGCGCCCCAGGTGCGGCGCAGAGTGGCGGTGAGGCCCCGGCCGGAGGTGTCGGCGAAGGTGGAGCCGCTCGTCTCGTCGAAGGCGTACGACGCCAGATCGCCCCGTCCGGCCGAGGAGTCGGCGGCGCGGTTGTTCTGCAGGGCGGTGATCTCGGCGGCGGTCAGGGCCCGTGCCCAGACGTTGAACTCGTCGTAGGCGCCCGCGAACACGGGGTCGGTGGAGTAGTTGGAGCGGCCGAGCCAGTTGTTGGTGAGGGTGCCCAGCGTGGCCGGGGTGAGCGTCATCGCCGTGTTCTGGGCGACGGCGGTGCCGTTGACGTAGAGCGTGCCGGTGGAGCCCGTGATCGTCACCGCGAGGTGGCTCCACTGGTCGAGGGGGAGTGCGGTGGTGCCGTTCAACCCCTGTTCGCCGCCGGGTCCGTTGGTGGTGATGGCGAAGCGTGGCACCCCGCTCGCGTTGCGGGCGGCCAGGTACAGGTACCGGGTGGTGTCGTTGCCGTAGTCGAAGACCCGGGCCCAACTGCCGTCGTGGGTGGGCTTCACCCAGGCCGACAGGGTGATCGCGGAGGCGCCGCCGAGTACGGACGCCGGCAGGTCGACGTACTGGTAGGAGCCGCGGCCGTTCTGGACGCCGGTCCCGAACCTCCCGGCGACGGAGAGCACCGCCGGGTCGCGCCGCAGGGCCTCGCGGACCTCGGCGAGCGCCCCGATCATGTAGTGGATCCGGTCCGCGTACGCCGTGTCCCCGGTGCTGCCGTAGGCCTGGGACAGCATCGTGAGGAAGTGCCCGGTGTAGTGGCCGCGCAGGTTGCCGTTGGCCTCTCCGTCGAGCCCCTCCCAGCCGCCGGGGGCCACCGCGCCGAGGGTGTCGAGGCCGGCGTTGGCGCGGAAGACCTGGAGCAGCCGGTCGACGTCGTAGCCGCGGCCGTAGTCGAGCATCAACTGGCGCTTCGTGGCGAAGGTCCCGGTGCCGAGCTTCACGTCCTTGAGCTCGAACGGCCGGGCCGCCCATGCGGCGGGCGGGGGCACGGTGGCGGCGGTCGCCCGGCCGCCGCCCGCCGCGAAGGAGATGCCGGGAGCGGCCGCGGCGAGCACGGCGGTCTGGAGGAGGTTGCGTCGGGAGAGGGGCGGTGCCATGTGCTCCTCGTTTCTGCGGGTGTGGGGGTTCGGTATATCGGACGTCGTTCGAGAAACCGCCCAGAAGATAAGCAGGGGACAGGAGGGCGTCAACGGTACTGACGAGTTCGGATCGGGCTGCCATCCCTCGAAGTGCGGCCCGAATTCCCGTGATTGCGGCCGCTGCCCCGACGGCCGGAGCCCCTCGTTCCCACGTGTCGAGTGGCAGAATCTGCCCCGTGGACCGGGGGATCCTTGAGCGTGAGCCCGAGCTGACACGACTGGTCGCGGCCGTACGGGAGGCGGCGGACGGGGCCGGATCCGTGGCGCTCGTCTTCGGCGAGGCCGGGATCGGCAAGTCGAGCCTGGTGAAGGCGATGCCGGACCGGCTGCCCCTGCAGGCCCGCGTTCTGGTCGGCCAGTGCGACGACCTCGCCACCCGGCGCCCGCTCGGCCCGTTCCGCGACCTCATCGGCAGCGTCGGCGCAGAGTTGGCGCAGGCGGTGATGGAGGGCGTCGACCGACATCGGGTGTACGAGGCACTGCAAGGGGAGTTGGCCGGAGTACCTCATCCGGCCGTGCTCGTCGTCGAGGACGTCCACTGGGCCGACGAGGCATCGCTGGACGCCCTGCGCTTCCTGGTACGCCGGATGGAGCGGCTCCCCGCCGTACTCGTCCTCACCTACCGCGACGACGAGTTGAGCCGCGAGCACCCCCTGCGCCACCTGCTGGGCCAGGTGTCCCGCGCGGACCGCGTCCACCGCCTGCCCCTCGCCCGACTGTCCCGGGCCGCGGTACGCACGCTCAGCGCGGCCAGCCGCCTCGATCCGGCACAGGTGTACGAGGTGACGTCCGGCAACCCCTTCTTCGTCACCGAGGTCGTCGCGGCGGGCGGCACCGGGGGAGTGCCTCCGACGGTGGTCGACGCGGTGCTGGCCCGGCTGCGGGGACTGGACGGCGCGACTGTGGACGCCCTGGAGCAGCTAGCCGTCGTACCCTCCGCTGTAGAACGCTCCCTCGTCGACGCGCTCTTCGCGGAGGACGTCGCCGTAGTAGACGGGACGGATGAAGTCACGGGCGGTGCAGCGCCGGGTAAGGGGCGCGGGGAACTGCGCGACAAGCCCCCACAGACCCGCGGCCAAAGAACTGCCTATCCAGCAGAGCTACTCGCGGAGGCCGAGCAACGCGGGCTGCTGACCGTCACACCGGAACGGGTCACGTTCCGCCACGAGTTGATCCGCCGAGCCATCGCCGACTCCCTCCCCGCCGCACGCCGGATAGAACTCGACCGCAACGTCCTCGCCGCACTGGTCGCACGTCACGGCTCCGACCCCGCCCGCATAGTCCACCACGCCGCCCGGGCCGGCGACCGTGACGCCGTAGCCCGCTACGGACCCGACGCCGCCCGAGACGCCGCAGGCACCGGCGCACACCGCGAGGCCGCCGCCCACCTGCGCCTCGTCCTGCGCGAACGACACCGCTACGCCCCCGCCGAACTCGCCGACCTGCTCGAACGCTACGCGGTGGAGAGCTACACCATCGCCGACTCCGCCGCCGCCGTCACCGCCCAGAGGGACGCCGTCGCCCTTCGCCGCGCCCTCGGTGACACCCTCGCCCTCGGCGCCGACCTGCGCTGGCTGTCCCGGATCCACTGGTGGGCCGGATACGCCGACGAGGCACGGGCCGCCGCCCGGGAGGCCATCGCCGTGCTGGAACACGCGGGCGACGACCGGCTGTTGGCGCTCGCCCTCAGCAACACCGCCCAGCTGCGGATGCTGTCCGACCGCTACGCCGAGGCCGTCGCGTACGGCGAGCGCGCCATCGAGCTGGCCCGCAAGGCCGACGACCCGGCGATCCTCGCGCACGCCCTCAACAACGTGGGCAGCGCACGCTGGAAGAGCGGAGACCCACGAGGGCGCGATCAGCTGGAGGAGAGCCTCGAAGTCGCCCTCGCCGCGGGCGAGGTCGAGCACGCGTGCCGCTCCTACGCCAACATCATCTGGAACCTGCTCGAAAAGGCCCGGTACGCCGAGGCCGACGACTTCCTGCCCCCGGCGATGGAACTCGCCGACCGCGCCGAACACGTCGGCTTCCTCAACTATCTCCACATCGAGCTGGCCATCCGGCGACTGGCGGCCGGGGACTGGGACGAGGCCGAGAAACACGCCGAGTTCGGGATGCACGACTTCGTCCCGGCCCGCTGCCCCGCGCTCACCGTGGTCGCCCGCGTCCGCATCCGGCGCGGCCTGCCCGGCGCCGACGAACTCCTCGTAGAAGCCCGGGAGATCGCCGAACGCACCGGGGAGCTGCAACGCACCGTGCCGGTGGCGTCCGCCCGCGCCGAGGCGGCCTGGCTGCGCGGCGACCACAGCGCCGTCATCGAGGCCGTCGCACCGGTCTACGCCCAGGCCGGCCGCCTGGGCAGCGACACCTACCGCGCCGAACTCGGCCACTGGCTCGCCAAGACGGGCCACCCGATCCCGGCCGACGGCTCGGACCATCCGTACGCCGTACAGGCCGCCGGGGACTGGAAGCGGGCGGCGGCCCTCTGGCAGGCGGCCGGCTGTCCGTACGAGCACGCCGCCGCGCTCGCGGACAGCCCGGACCCGGCCGACAAACTCGCCGCGCTCGCCGCGTTCGACACACTGGGCGCGGAACCGGCGGCCCGGCTGATCCGCGCCGAGCTGCGCGGCCTCGGCGTGCGCCACATCCCCCGCGGCCCGCTCGCCGCGACCCGCACCAACCCCGCCGGCCTCACCGAACGCCAACTCCAGGTCGTACACCTGCTGGTGGAGGGCCTGACCAACCCGGAGATCGCCGACCGGCTCGTCGTCTCCGTCCGGACGGTCGACAACCACGTACGCGCCGTCCTCGACAAGCTCGACGCACCCACCCGGCGCCAGGCAGCCGCACGTGCTGCCGAGCTGGGGCTCGTGGCGGGCCCCGAAACGTAGGTACCCCACCGGCCCGAGCTGGGTGACGCGCACGGATGCCCGCGCCGGGCAGCGGGACTAGAACTGCTGATCGACCTGCCCGACACGGCTCACGACGGCCGTGAGAGACACAGACACGGGGGATCAGCGATGTCCAGCACTCCTGCCCAGGCGGCGCGCCGCGAACTCACCGACTTCACCGGCGAGTTGATCGGCCCCGACGACCCCGGCTACCAGGACGCCCGCACCGTCTACAACGCCATGATCGACAGGCGCCCCGCGCTCATCGCGCGCTGCGCCGACTCCGACGCGGTCGCCCGTGTGATCGGCTTCGTCCGCTCGCACGGCCTCCCCCTCGCAGTCCGTGGCGGCGGCCACCACGGAGCGGGCCTCGGCACCGTGGACGACGGCGTCGTCGTCGACCTGTCGCCGCTCAAGGACGTCCACGTCGACCCCGGGGCCCGCACGGTACGGGTCGGCGGCGGCTGCGTATGGGGCGAGGTGGACCGCGCCACCAACGCGCACGGGCTCGCCACCCCCAGCGGCATCATCTCCACGACCGGCGTCGGCGGCATCGCGACCGGCGGCGGGCTCGGCCATCTGACCCGCAAGTGCGGGCTGACCATCGACAACCTGCTGGAGGCCGACGTCGTCCTGGCAGACGGGCGGCGGGTACGCGCGAGCGGCGACGAGAACAGCGACCTGTTCTGGGCGATCCGCGGAGGCGGCGGCAACTTCGGCGTCGTGACGTCGTTCCTGTTCCGGCTGCACGAGGTGAGCACGGTCGTCGCCGGACCGACCTTCTGGCCCATCGAGAACAGCGCCGAAGTCCTCGCCGCCTACCGGGACTTCCTGCCGAACGCACCCCGCGAGCTCAACGGATTCTTCCTCCACGGCACCGTCCCGCCGGCCCCGCCGTTCCCCGAGGAGCTCCAGCTGCGCAAGACCGCGGGCGTCGTGTGGTGCTACGTGGGCGACGACACCGAAGCCGCCGCACGCGCCATGGCACCGCTGCTCGACGCCCTGCCGCAGCCGATGCTGCACGCGCCCGGCCCGATGCCGCACCCGGACATGCAGGCCATGTTCGACGCGCTGTACCCGCCCGGCCACCAGTGGTACTGGCGCGCCGACTTCGTCAACGACATCCCGGACGAGGCCGTCGAACTCCACGCCAAGTTCGGCGCCGAAGTACCCACGATGCAGTCGACGATGCACCTCTACCCGATCGACGGAGCCGCCCACGACGTCGGCCCCGAGGAAACCCCCTGGGCCTACCGCGACGCGCGCTGGGCGTCCGTCTATGCCGGCGTCGACCCCGACCCGGCCAACGCCGACCTCCTCAAGCGCTGGACCGTCGACTACTTCGACGCCCTCCACCCGTTCTCGGCGGGCGGCGCCTACGTGAACATGATGATGGACGAGGGCCAGGAACGCGTCCGCGCCAGCTACCGAGGCAACTACGCCCGCCTGGCCCGCATCAAGGCCGACCGCGACCCGGACAACGTCTTCCGCCTCAACCAGAACATCCGGCCGGGCGAGGCTATGGGTTCTGCGTGAGGACGAAGTCCAGCGCGGCACTCACGTTGACCAGTCCGGGCCCGGTGGCCAGGTCCGGGCCGGGGCCGGCGGGGTTGTCGAACCTCGGGTGATTCCTGCCCTTCGTGACGTCGTTGGCGGTCCTGACGAGCGCCTCGGCCACCTGGGCGGGGGTCAGGCCCGGCCGGGCCCCGAGGAGCACGGCCACCGCTCCCGCTATCTGCGGGGCCGCGGCCGACGTGCCCGAGAACAGTGCCCAGCCGTCCTTCCGGCCCGTGTGGTCGCCCGGGATGCCGGTCGGGTCGGTCGGGTCCGGCTCACTCTCGGCGACGTCGATCTCACAGCCGGGCGGCACCGGCAGCATCAGGTACTGGGCACGGGGCAGCAGGCCGACCAGACCGCACACCGTCGGCACGCGGACATCGTCGATCCAGGGGCTGAGGTACCCGCTCGCGTAGTCCGACGCCCGCAGCCGGCCGGCCTGATCCGCGAACGCCCCGCCCGCGGCGATCACGCCGGGCACCTGCGGTTCGATGGCGAACTGGCCGTTGCCCGCGGAGAAGACGACGACGATGCCCTGCTCCACGGCGTCCAGGACCTCCAGCGCGAAGATCACGTCTGCCTGACTCGGCGGCCCGAACGGGGGGAAGTCCCCGTCCCCGCCCCACGAGTTGGTGAGGACCTGCGGGCTGTCCGCCTTGGCGCGCAGGAAACCCGCCGTGGCGGCCGTGAGGTCGCCCCGCTGGTTGCTCGCGCGGTACGGGCGCAACTGCGCGCCGGGTGCCACGGCGAAGATGTTCGCCGACTCACCGGTGCCGTGCCCGATCGGGTCCTCCGCAGGGCTGGTGCCGGGGACGAGCGCGACGGTCGGGGCGATGTCGTAGTCGTGGGAGGTGAAGTAGGCGTGCTCGGCCTGTCCTGTGTCCACCATGGCGACCTGCACACCACGCCCCTCGTGCCCCGCCTCGTGCGCAGGGGTCGCGTTCAGCAGCCTGGCCACGTCGTCCGGGAGCGTGAGGTGGAAGACGGAGACCTCCGGCGGCTTGGCGGCGGCCGGGTGAAGGCGCATGGGCGTGCGCGGACGCTCCAGTGCCACGGCCTCGATGGCGTCCTCGCCGGGGGCGGCGCCGATGCCGAGGGCGTCCGGCTGCCGGGCACCGACGATGTCGAGGTGCGTGACGGTACGCTCCCGGTTCATCGGCCCCAGCTGGTCCACCTCGTAGCTGGCGATCCGTCCGGTGGTGAGCTGTTCGTACGCGGCCGGCGTACCGGCGACGGTGAAGCCCAGCCTGCTCTCGGCGGTCACGGTCAGCCCCGCTGTCCGTGCGTACTCCTTGGCGCGTTCCCGGGTGGCGCCCTCGGCGCGGAACGGCCTGGCCGAGGCGAAGCCGGTCGTCTGGGTCATCGGTACCCCGCCCTGCGAGCGGGCGGAGACATAGCCGTACACGGTTTCCGGAACGTCCTGGCCGTACTGGGGCGTTGTGGGGTTCGTCATCAGTCCTCCAGAAGCGGAGGCCCGGACACACGCGGCACGGCAGCCGGTCACGAACTCCGGTCGCGGGCTCCAGGCGTGGGAATCGGCAGCACGGTGACGGACTTCGCGATGTTCGCGAGCGCCTGCGGCACGGGCAGCGTCCGGGGACGTGAACGGCTCTCGAACTGCGCGACGCCGAAGGCCTCGGCGAACTTCCGGCTCGACCCGGTGACGAGTGCCCCGGCGGCCATGGGCACCACGTCGATGCCATGACGGGAGCACCACGGGACCAGGTCGTGCACCGAGGCCTCGGCCCACAACTCGACCAAAGCCTCGACGAACTCCTCCTCGGGCGCGTCACCTTGCCCTGATGTCACTTGGTTCTCCTAGTGGTTCACTCACCATCTCAATCTTCGCATTTGTTGCATTGCCTCGCAAAAGATGCTAGAGGCTGCGGCGGGAGACTGAACGGGTGTCAGACGGCTGTTGTTTCTACGCCGGCGTCGCCGGAACCGTCCGCACCAGCCAGTCGTACGCGCCCCGCGCCGTGAACTCCCCCTGACCGCCGCGCACCAGCAGATCGGCGCCGGCGAACTCCGGAGTGTCGGCCTGCGCCGCGACATACGGGATCGCGATGCACCGCATCCCGGCGGTGCGCGCGGCGATGGCGCCGGGGGCCGCGTCCTCCATGACCACGCAGTCCGCCGGGGCGACTCCGAGCCTGCGGGCCGCCTCCAGGAACACGTCGGGTGCGGGCTTGCCGTGGGCGACCTCGTCGGCCGACACGACGGTCCGCAGATGAGTGTCCAACCCCGTACCCGCCAGGATCGCGTCGATGGCCTCCAGCGACGACCCCGAGGCCACGGCCATCGGCACGCCCTCGGTCGCCAGCAGCTCCACGAACTTCCGCATCTCGGGGTACGCGCGCGTGGAGGTGCGGGCCAGCTCCAGATAGCGCCGGTTCTTGGTGGCGAGGAGTTCGTCCACCGGGGCCGGCAGCCCGTACCGCTCCTTCCAGAGCGCGACCGTCTCCTGGGTGCTGATGCCGACGTACCGCTCGTGGTCCGCCCAGGTGAAGTCGGGGACGCCGTGCTCGGCGAGGGTCAGCCGACCCGCCTCGAAGTAGTTCGGCTCGCTGTCCACGAGGGTTCCGTCGAGATCGAAGATGACCGAGAGTGCGCCGAGATTGCTCATGGGGCCAAGGATGCCAAGCGTCAGCGCCCTGCCGAGCGGCCGATCGACTCGACCAAGGGCAGCAACCGGTGCGGGACCCGCTCGCGCAGGGCCACCTCGGTCCTGGTGCGGACGACCCCGGGGAGACTGATCACCTTCTGGATCACGTCCTCCAGGTGGGCGTTGTCCCGCGCCACGACACGCGTCAGCAGATCCCCGCCGCCCGCGATGGAGAACGCCTCGACGATCTCCGGTACGGCGGCCAGAGCGTCGCCGACATCGTCGAGCCGCCCCTGGGTGACCTCGATGTGCACGAAGGCCAGCACCGGGTGGCCGAGGGCGGCGGGGGACAGCGAGGGACCCGTGCCGGTGATCACGCCGTCCCGTTCGAGGCGGTCGAGGCGGGCCTGGAGGGTGCCGCGCGCGACGCCGAGGAGGCGGGCGTACTCACGCACGCTCGTACGCGGCTGCTCCAGCAGCAGCCGCAGGATGCGGGTGTCGAGCTCGTCCACGGCCATGGGGTCCGACCTCCTCGCGTGTGGTCCGTTGGCCCGCCAACGGACGCTCCCGAACCGATATCCCTGTACCAATGGCACAGCATATTGGACGCCACTTGAGCCAGTCGCCACGATGATGCTGCAATGACCTCGTCGATGGCGCTGCGGACCTCCGCGGCGCCTTTTTCATGCCGGTGTGCCTGCCGGTGTACCCGAGGGGCGGGATGCGGTGCTGAAGAGGGCCTTCGTGGCGCCCGATCCGGGGCGGACGCGGCTGCGCTTCGCCGCGCGGGCCGTCCTGGGGATCGGCTCGGCGGTCGTCGTCTGCGGCCTTGCCGGGCACTCCTTGGCCGGTGCCGTCACTGGCGGACTTGCCGCGCTCCTCGCCCTGTTCACCGTCACGGACGCCACGGTCCGCGGACAGGCGGTCACCACCGCGCTGCTGCCGGCCGTCGGCCTGCCCGTGCTCGCCGCCGCGGCCGAGCTGCACGACCACCCCCTCGCCCGGGACCTCGCCTTCCTCGCCGTGGTCGGCGCCGGCGTCTACGCGCGCCGCTGGGGCCCGCGCGGGCACAGCCTCGGCGTCTTCGCGTTCATGACCTTCTTCGTGGCGCAGTTCCTGCACACGACCCCCGGGCAGCTGCCCGAGCTGTACGCCGCCGTAGCGCTGTCCCTCCTCACCGCCGCGACGGTCCGCTTCGGCCTGTGGTGCTACGAGCGCCACCTGCCCCCGGCCGCCGTGCCCGCCCCGCCCGCCGGCACCGGCCTGGCCCGCGTGACCACGCGTCAGGCGATCCAGGCGACCACCGGAGCCGGCTTCGCGCTCGTCGCGGGCCAGTTGCTGTCCGGGGAGCGCTGGTACTGGGCCGTCGGCGCCACCTGGTGGATCTTCGTCAACACCGCCTCGCGCGGCGAGACCCTGGTCCGCGGCTTCCGCCGGGTCCTCGGCACGGTCATCGGCATCGGCCTCGGACTGCTGGTCGCCGTCCCGGTGAACGGCTCCCCGATCCCCACGGCCGCACTCGTCGCGGTCTGCGTCTTCGGCATCTTCTACACGGCCGCCGTCTCGTACACCTGGATGATGCTCTGGGTGACGCTCATGGCCGAGCTGCTCTACGGCCTCCTGGGTGTCCTGGATCCAGGCCTGCTCGCCCTGCGGTTCGCCGAGACGGGCGTCGGCGCGCTGGGCGCCGTACTGGCCGTGATCCTCGTGCTGCCCGTCACCACCCACACCACCACCGACGCCTGGATCCAGCGCGCCCTGCGCTGCGTCCACGCGTGCACCGCCGAGACCGCCGCCCGCCTGGCCGGCGCCCCGCACGCCGATCCGGCTCCGCGCGTGGCCGAACTGGAGCAACTGCTCGGCCGGGTACGGCTCTCGGTCGCCCCGCTGGTGCACCCGCTGAACCCGATGCTCGGCCGCAAGCGCCGCGCCCGCCGCGTGCTGGCCCTCCTCGACGACTGCGCCCGCGAGATCCGGGGCCTCGTCGCCGTCGCCGCCGACCCGGAGGCCTCCCACGACGCCCGCCTGGCCGCCGCCTGCTGGCGCGTCGAGGCCGCCGTCGAGGCGCTCACCGCGGGCCGGGCCGACGCGGTCGACGTCGTCGCAGGTCAGCCACCGGTGGCGGAACCCGCGCTGGCACACCTCCACGGCCTGGAGCGGGCCCTGGCCGAACTCGCCAAACCCCTGCGCACGCCCTCGGGTTCACCGCTCGTCGGCGCCTGACACGGAACGCAAGGCACATTTACCGGCCATCTACAGGGTGGATCAGGCCACCGGGCGGGTAATCCCGGCGCTATCCGACACACGGAACCCGCGGCCCGTGCGGGAGCGGGCCGCGGGCGAGCCGCCTGGGGGTGTGCCATGCGGAACTTCCCACGGAATTCCCGGCCCGCGAACGGACCCGGGAAGCCCCTGACCGAGGGCGGCTGTCCGGCGCCCAGGGCGGAGGATCCGGGCGGCTGGCTGACCCGCCGCGAGTCGGGCGGCCGCGACCCCGACTCCGTCGCCGCCCGGGTGACCGGACTCCAGGGCCGCCTGCTGACCGGAGGCCAGCCCGCCCCGGCGCGTCCCGCCCCACCGTCGTACGACACTCGCCCCGCCCCACCGCCTTACGCCCTCCTCCGCGCCGCCACCGAGTTCCTCACCCTGCGCCACACCGAGGAGCGCCTCGGCGACCCCGCCCGCCGTATCGCCGCCGCTCACGCGGAGATTGCGCGCACGGGCACGTACCGCCACACCACCGAGGAGCTCGTCTTCGGCGCCCGTGTCGCCTGGCGCAACGCCAACCGGTGCATAGGGCGCCTGTACTGGCGTTCCCTGCGTGTGCGCGACCAGCGCGAGGTGCGCACGGCGGATGACGTCGCCGAGGCGTCGGCCGGACACCTGCGGGAAGCCACCCGCGACGGCCGGATCCGCGCGCTCATCACGGTCTTCGCACCCGACGAGCCGGGCCGCCCCGGACCGCGGATCTGGAACGAACAGCTCATCCGGTACGCCGGCTACCCCCGCCCCGACGGCGACATCACCGGCGACCCGCGCAACGCCGGCCTCACCGCGCTCGCCCTCCGCCTCGGCTGGCCCGGCGGGTCCGGAACGCCCTTCGACGTCCTGCCCCTGGTGGTCCAGGGCGCCGGCGACGACCGGCCCCGCTGGTTCGACGTACCGGACGACGCGGTGCTCGAAGTGGAGCTCACCCACCCCGAACACACCTGGTGGCGTGCCCTGGGCCTGCGCTGGCACGCCGTACCCGCGCTGGCGAACATGTGCCTGGAGATCGGCGGCGTCTGCTACCCGGCCGCCCCCTTCAACGGCTGGTACATGGGCACCGAGATCGGCGCCCGCAACCTCGCGGACGCCGACCGGTACGACCTCCTGCCCCGTATCGCCGGCCACCTCGGCCTCGACACCCGCAGCGACCGCTCCCTGTGGAAGGACCGCGCCCTCGTCGAGCTGAACCGCTCGGTGCTGCACTCCTTCGACCGTGCGGGAGTCACCGTCACCGACCATCACACCGAGTCCCGGCGCTTCATCGACCACCTCGGCCGCGAGGAACGCAAGGGCCGCCCAGTCGGCGCCGACTGGTCATGGATCGTGCCACCGATCTCGGGCAGCGCCACGCCCGTCTTCCACCGCACCTACGAGGCGGTGGAGCGGCATCCCGCCTACGTCCACCACCCGGAGGCCCACGCCCGGGCGCGCGGCGACATGCTGGTCCAGACCACTGAGTGATCGACTGCTACCGTCACCCCGGACAGCACAGACCGAGAGGGGACAACGGTGGCAGACGGTGGCAGGCTGCAACGGCGGGCGTTCATCGGGTCGTTCACGGCGGCGGGCGGCCCCGGGGTCGTCACCGCGGCCGTGAACCCGGGCACCGGCGCGCTGACCGCCCTGAGCAGCGTGGACGGCGTCCCCGATCCCTCGTACCTCGCGCTGTCGCACGCCGGGGACACCCTCTACGCGGTCA
This sequence comes from Streptomyces sp. JLBG701, assembly GCF_058544905.1. NCBI lineage: Bacteria > Bacillati > Actinomycetota > Actinomycetes > Kitasatosporales > Streptomycetaceae > Streptomyces > Streptomyces sp. JLBG701. The sequence goes on along the minus strand of NZ_CM178588.1, from coordinate 1,371,979 downwards.
GCGAGACGGCCGAGGGCGCGGTGGCCGCGTACCGCGTCGCGGGCGACAAGCCCGAGCTGAGCGCACGACCGGTGCCGGTCGACGGCGCGGGGCCCACGCACCTGAGCGTGTTCGACGGCCACGTCCTGACCGCCAACTACGGCTCCGGCAGCGTCACCGCCGTGCCCGTCCGCGCCGACGGCACCCTCGCCGACGCCGCGTCCGGCGTGCTCCGGCACACCGGCTCGGGCCCGCACGCCAAGCGTCAGCAGAGCCCGCACGCCCACCAGGTGCAGCCCGACCCGAGCGGCCGATGGGCGGTCAGCGTGGACCTCGGCACGGACTCCGTACGCGTGTGCACGCTGCAGGACGGGAGCCTGGAGCTGCACCGCGAGTTCGCGCTGCGCCCCGGCTCCGGACCGCGCCACCTGGCCTTCCACCCGGACGGCTCGTACGCCTACGTGCTCAACGAACTCACCCCCACCGTCACCGTCTGCCGCTGGGACGCCGAGAGCGGCTCCCTACGACCCCTGACGGAGACACGGGTACTGCCGGGCCCCGCGGACGGCGACGCCTACCCCTCGGGCATCGTCACCTCCGCGGACGGCCGCTTCGTGTGGACCGCGACCCGCGGCGAGGACGTCCTGTCCGTGCTCGCCGTCGAGGGGGAGGGGCTACGGCTGGTGGGGACGGTGCCCTGCGGGGGCCACTGGCCGCGCGCGATCGCCGCGGCAGATGGGTTTCTGTATGTCGCCAACGAGCGCTCCGGAGACGTGACCTGGTTCGCCCTCGACCCGGAGAGCGGACTGCCGCGGCGCGGCGGCTCGATCGAGGTGCCGGCGGCGTCCTGCGTGGTCCTGGGCTGAGCCCGGCCGACCCGCTCGGAATGGCGAAGGGCCCGCTCCTACGAGAGGAGCGGGCCCTTCGCCGTACGGAGGAAGCCGTACGGCGGTGTGGTGTGCGTCAGCGGGCCGGCGCGCCCTGCGGCTGCGGCGGGGCGATGCCCAGGGACGTCGTGTACTTGGACAGCGCCAGCTTGCCGATCGCCGGGTACGGGCCCAGCGCCTCGGCGGCGGAGCAGCCCGCCTCCTTGGCGGCCGCGTCGAGCAGCTCCGGGTCGATCTCGGGGCCGATCAGATAGGGCGCGAGCGCCAGCTGCTGCGAGCCCGAGGCGCGCAGCTGCTCGGCGATGGCCGAGATCGAGCCGTCCTGGTCAAGAGCCGCCGCCATCACCGGCACGGCGAGGCGCGCGGCGAGCAGCATGCCGGTGATCCCGGCCGCCTGCACGGCCTCCTCGCCGCCCACCGAGGCCAGGATGATGCCGTCCGCGGCCGTGGCCACGGTGAACAGCCGGGCACGGTCGGCACGGGCCAGACCCGCCTCGGACAGCCGCACGTGCAGCCCTTCGGCGAGCAGCGGGTGCGGGCCGAGGACATCGGTGAGTTCGGCGGCGACCCGGCTGTCCATGACCGCCTGGCGGACCTGGCGCAGCAGCGCGTTGTCCGGGCCGGCCAGCAGCGGTACGACGACGGCGACAGGGCCGTCGGGCTGCTTGACGTCCGCTCCGGCGGCCTTGGCCTGCTCGTAGCGGGCGGTGCGCTCCTCGGCGGCGTGCGCGAGCACGGACGTGAGCGTGGGGAACTCGGCGTCGTCCCCGTCGAGGTAACCGATGCGCGCGTCCAGACCGGGGAGCTCGGAGCGGGCGATGCTCACGACCTCTTCGGCGAGGCTGCGCGTGGCGGCGCTGGGCGTGCCCGGCACCGCGAGGACGAGCGCGGGCGCGCCCTCGGGAGCCGCCAGCGGCTCGGGTCGGCGGTGCCGCCCGGGCTGGCGAGGTCGCGGCATTCGTACTGGCAGGCCGGACGCGGGCCCAGTGGGGGAGCTCATGGCGACGCATGTTACTGGCTTCCTGGGCTCCCCTGTTCGGGGAGGGTGCAGGTGAGCGGTATCCGTCCGCTTTTGTCTGATGAGTTACGCGGGGATCAGAAGTGATCACCTCGCATTCCGGACATCCGGCGGACCGAGGGAGAGGGATCAGTCCCCTCTTGTGGTGACCACTCTTGTGGTCACCACGTGCAGCATCTTCTCGTCACCCGGCAGGGTGAGCGCCCCGCCCGCCAGCGCGATCGCTATGCGTACCGAGCCCTCCAGCGGATCACCGTCGGCCGGCACCTGTCGCGCATGGGGGAGTCGCTTCGCCAGCTCCTCCTCCAGCGGTACGAGGAGAGGGGCGCCCATCCTGAACAGGCCGCCGGTGAGGGCGATCCGGGGCTCTCCCGTGCCGGGGCAGACGGCGGCCGCGGACTCGGCCATGTGCCGGGCCGCCGTACGCAGGATGTCCTCGGCCACCGGGTCGCTGTCCGCGCAGGCGGCGACCTGGGGCGCGAAGGAGGCGAGCACGGCGGGGCGGTCGGGGCGCGGGTAGAGGGCGCCGGGCAGCCCCGGCATCGGCCCGAACCGCTCCTCGGCGCGGGCCAGCAGCGGTGCCGAGCCGCCCGGCCGGCCGTCGTAGGCGCGCAGGGCCGCTTCCAGTCCTGCCCGGCCGATCCAGGCCCCGCCGCCGCAGTCGCCCAGCAGATGGCCCCAGCCGTCCGCGCGACGCCACCGCGTCAGATCCGTGCCGATCGCGATCATCCCCGTACCGGCCGCGATCACGGCACCGGGGTGCGGGCCAAGGGCGCCGGTGTAGGCGGTGACGGCGTCCGCGACGAGCGCGACCGTGCGCACGCCGAATGCGCGGGCCAGGGCGTCCGGCAGTTCGGCGCGCAGCGCGTCGCCCAGGGTGGCGAGCCCGGTGGCGCCGATGACCGCCGTGGCCGGCCGCGTCACGCCCGTCTCGGCGGCCAACACGCGGACCAGGGGCACCAGTTGTTCCATGAAGTGCCCCGGGTCGATCCCCCGCGCACCGGTACGGACCGGCTCCGCGGACTCCCGCTGGGCCAGCGGTCCACGGTCCGCGGCGCCGACGACGACCCGCAGGCCGGAGCCGCCCGAGTCGACGGCGAGGATCCCCGACCCGTCGGAGGGAGCGCTCAACGGGCTCCCCTTTCTTCTCGGCGACCTCGATGCGGAGGAAGAATAGTGCCGAGGGCGCCGTCTGTGTGCGAGGGCCTCTCTGTTTGTGCGGTCCCCCGGTGTGTGCCAGTAGGGTGACGCGCTGTGGCACCACGACCCTTGCATGAACTTGTAGAAGCAGGCTGGGCGAAGGCTCTTGAACCTGCGGCCGAACGCATCGCTGCGATGGGGGACTTCCTCCGGGCCGAGATAGCGGCCGGCCGGACCTATCTTCCGTCCGGAGCCAATGTCCTGCGGGCCTTTCAGCAGCCGTTCGATGACGTCCGTGTCCTGATCGTCGGTCAGGATCCCTATCCCACGCCGGGGATGGCCATCGGGTTGAGCTTCGCGGTGGCGCCAGAGGTGCGTTCGTTGCCGGGCAGCCTGGAGAATATCTTCCGTGAACTGAATACGGACTTGGGGCTGCCCAGGCCGTCCAACGGCGATCTGACGCCGTGGACGCAACAAGGCGTGCTGTTGCTGAACAGGGCGCTGACGACGGCACCTCGCAGTCCTGCCGCGCACCGGGGCAAGGGGTGGGAGGAGGTCACCGAGCAGGCCATCCGGGCGCTGGCCGCGCGCGGAAAGCCCTTGGTGTCCATTCTGTGGGGGCGTGACGCCCGCAATCTGCGGCCGTTGCTCGGAAATCTCCCGGCGATCGAGTCCGCTCACCCCTCGCCGATGTCCGCGGACCGTGGATTCTTCGGCTCGCGCCCGTTCAGCCGGGCCAACGACCTGCTGGTCGGGCAGGGAGGACAGCCGGTGGAGTGGCGCCTGCCGTAGGGGGGCGTCACGGAATCCATGAGGATTGGGGCGCCGTGTTCACCCCTCCTGCTTCGCGCCGATCTCGGCAATCAGGGTTTCGATGCGCGTCTTGATCTCGTCGCGGATGGGGCGGACTGACTCGATGCCCTTGCCGGCCGGGTCGTCGAGGGGCCAGTCGAGGTACTTCTTACCCGGGAAGACGGGGCAGGCGTCGCCGCAGCCCATGGTGATGACGTAGTCGGATGCCTGAACGGCCTCGGTTGTGAGGATCTTCGGCTTCTGGTCGGAGATGTCGACGTCGACCTCCTTCATTGCCTCGACCACGGCCGGGTCGACCTGGTCGCCCGGGATCGAGCCTGCGGAGCGGACCTCGACCCGGTCGCCCGCGAGGTGGTTCAGGAATCCGGCGGCCATCTGCGAACGCCCGGCGTTGTGGACACAGACGAACAGCACGGAGGCGAGCGGAGTCGAGGACATCGGTTGTTCCTTCATCAGGCAGAACGGGGGTGGGGGCGCAGTCGTGGCGCCCCTTCAACGGGTCATGGGCCCAACGAGCGTTGGGCGCAGGTCCCATGGATCAGCGCAGGGTGGTGTCAGTCTCAGCTGATGTGAGAGTATCAGCCCATAATGACGTCAGTCGACGCTGATCTAACCCGGGTTCCGGCTCTCCAAGGAGTGTTCGTTGGCCGCCATCCATGAGTCCGCCGCGGAGCCCGTCATATCCACCGACGCGCCCCAGCCCGCACCGGGTTCCAACCCACCCCGTACGCCGCTGACCGCCAAGGTGGCCGCTGAGCTGGTCGGGACGGCTGCGCTGGTGGCGATCGTGGTCGGTTCAGGCATCCAGGCCACCGAGCTGACGCGGGACGTCGGTGTGCAACTGCTGGCCAACTCGCTGGCCACGGTCTTCGGCCTCGGCGTCCTGATCGTCCTGCTGGGACCGGTCTCCGGCGCCCACTTCAACCCGGCGGTGACGCTGGCCGAGTGGTGGACGGCGCGGCGGGGTGGCGCCGGAGTCACCGCGCGGGAAGTGGCGGTGTACGTCCCCGCGCAGATCGCAGGGGCGATCGCGGGCGCCGTGCTGGCGAACGCGATGTTCGGTGACCCGTTGGTGAAGTGGTCGACCCATGAGCGGTCCGCCGGTCACCTGCTGCTGGGCGAGGTCGTCGCCACGGCCGGTCTGATCTTGCTGATCTTCGGTCTGGCCCGCACCGACCGCCTGCGCTTCGCGCCGGTCGCGGTCGCCTCTTACATCGGTGCCGCCTACTGGTTCACCTCGTCGACGTCCTTCGCCAATCCGGCGGTGACGATCGGTCGTGCCTTCACCGACTCCTTCGCAGGCATTGCGCCCGGCTCGCTCGCCGGGTTCATCGGCATGCAGCTGGTCGGTGTCGTGGTGGGGCTGGGGTTGGTGGCGCTCATCTTCATGTCCGGTCGAGCCGAGGCCGAGCGACCCGTCGAATGACGGAGGTCGTCAAGGGCGCGGTAGGCGCGTCAGCATGGGCGCTTGCGGCCCTCGTCGGCCGTCTGCCGTGCTTCGGCGGCGAGTTGGGCGAACTGATTCGACAGTGCGGACAGCACCTCAGGCTTGAGCCGGTAGTACATCCAGCGCCCGCACGGCTCGGTCTCCACGACGCCCGCCTCGCGCAACACCTTCATGTGATTGGAGAGATTGGTCTGCCGGGCACCGGTCTCCGTGACGAGGTGGGTCGTGCACAGTGACTCGCGTGCCAGCAGTGTCACGATCTTCAGTCGCAGCGGGTCGCTGAGCACGCGCAAGAGGTCAGTGTCGACTGATGTCAGCATGCGCTGATAATCTCATATTGTGGGGCGCTGTGGCCATTGAACGCCGGACTCGCCCCCGCAGCACTGCCGTCTCGGCGCGAACCGCTCGCCGAGTCATGCGCCACCCGCACCGCAAGGAACGATCATGGTTCACCCCCGTGCCTCTGTCCTCTTCGTCTGTGTCCACAACGCCGGCCGTTCTCAGATGGCCGCCGGATTCCTGAACCACCTCGCGGGCGACCGGGTCGAGGTCCGCTCCGCAGGGACTCTGCCCGCCAAAGACGTCAACCCTCAAGCCGTGCAGGCCATGCGCGAAGCCGGCATCGACCTGACCGGCCGGACTCCCGCGCGCCTGGACGTCGATACCGTGCAGGCCAGCGACTACGTCATCACCATGGGTTGCGGCGACACCTGCCCCGTCTTCCCGGGCAAGACCTACCGCGACTGGGATCTCCCCGATCCCGCGGGCGCCGACCTGGACATCGTCCGAGGCGTCCGCGACGCCATCAAGGTCCGGGTGGAAGACCTCGTCGCCGAAATCGACGCCACCCATCGCGCCCGCCTCGGCCGATCCTGACCTTCTCGCGCCGGGTCACCCTGTCCGGTGAGGCAAGGGGACTCTCTGGGGGCATAACGAGGCAAAGAATGTGCTCAGCGCAATCGTGGAACCGAGGGCAACGCGGCGTCGAGCGCCATGTGTTTGCGTCGGCAGGACCATGGTGTGCTCAGCGACGAGGCGAACCCCATCCCGGGCGCCGGCACGGGACCGTGGTGCACGAACTCAGCACAGCGGCGAGCGCTGCGAGGACCTTGGGGTCGATGCGGTAGTAGACCCAGGTACGACGGCGCTGCGAGGTCAGCAGCCCGGTCTCGCGACGCCGACGTCCGCGATGTCGCAGACGCATGCCTCGCCGGCGGGGTGCGAGGCCACCCGGGACAGCAGCCGCAGCCGAACCGGATCGGAAAGGGCCTTGAACAGGGCCGCCAGCTTCTCCGCGTCCGAGGCCGACAGCTCGGCGGCGATGATCGGAGAGCAGCAGGGCACGGCCGCGCTGTCAGCGGTCACCTCGGACGGAACCGTACTCAGGTTCGACATGCCTCTATTTTCGCATGTGTCGATACAGTGGGCAATGACCGTCAGGGAGATGTGGTGGCGCTCCGCTCCTGTAGTGCCAGTAGTGCCGACATGGCCGCCACCGGCTGCGGTGCGATCCGGTAGTAGATCCAGGTTCCGCGGCGCTCGGACGTCAGTAGCCCCGCTTCCCGCAGCTTCTTGAGGTGATGGGAGACGGTCGGCTGCGACACCCCTACGTCGGAGATGTCGCACACGCACGCTTCGCCTTCCGGGTGTGAAGCCACCCGCGAGAACAGGCGCAGCCGCACGGGATCGGCGAGCGCCTTGAACATCGAGGCCATCTGCTCGGCGTCGACCTCCGACAGTGCCGCGGAGGTGAGGGGTGCGCAGCAGGGGGGGTGCCGCCTGGAGGGGCGTGTCTGCGTTCCGCGAATTAGACACAGCACACGGCGAACTTCCCGTCGTCATCATCGGAGCAGGCCCGGTCGGCCTCGCAGCCGCGGCGCACCTCGTCGAGCACGGCCTCGAACCCGTCGTCGTCGAGAGCGGCCCCACGGCCGCCACCTCCGTCCGCGACTGGGGCCACGTCCGGCTCTTCTCCACCTGGGACGAGATCATCGACCCCGCCGCGGAAAAACTCCTGGCGAGCACCTCCTGGATCCGACCCGACGGCACCACCTACCCCACAGGCGAGGACTGGGCCGATCACTACCTACAGCCTCTCGCCGAGACCCTCGGCACCCGCATCCGCTACGGCACCACCGTCACCGGCGTCGCCCGCCAGGGACGCGACCGCATCGTCGACGCCGACCGCGACCAACAGCCCTTCACCCTCCACGCCACCCACCGTGACGGCACCGAGACCCGCATCCTGGCCCGCGCCGTCATCGACGCCTCCGGCACCTGGTCCACCCCCAACCCGGCCGGCGCCAACGGCCTGCCCGCCCTCGGGGAGCGCTCCCTCGCCGCCCGAGTCGCCTACCGGGTGCCGAACCTCGCTCATGACTCGGACCGCAACCGCTACGCCGGCAAGCGCACCGCAGTCATCGGCAGCGGCGCCTCCGCCTTCACCACCCTCGCTTCCCTTGCCGAACTCGCCAGGACGGCACCCGGCACCCACGCCCTCTGGATCCTGCGCCGAGGCATCAACGCCTCCACCTACGGCGGGGGAGAGGCGGACCAGCTCCCCGCCCGCGGAGCCCTCGGCCTCGCTGCCAAGGCGGCCGTCGAGGCTGGGCACGCAGACGCCCTCACAGGGTTTCGACTGGCCGAAATCTCCGCCAACGCCGATGGCACCCTCACCCTCGTCTCCGAGGACGGCATCCGCTCCGACGCCGTCGACGAAGTCATCGTCCTGACCGGCCTCCGTCCGGACCTCTCCTACCTCAGCGAGGTCCGCCTCCGCCTCGACGAACGCCTCCAGGCACCCACCGAACTCGCCCCCCTCATCGACCCCAACGTCCACTCCTGCGGCACGGTCTACCCCCACGGTGCCAAGGAGCTGTCCCACCCCGAGCAGGACTTCTACCTCGTCGGCATGAAGTCCTACGGCCGCGCACCCACGTTCCTCGCCATGACCGGCTACGAGCAGGTCCGCTCCATCGCAGCCGCCCTCGCAGGCGACCACGAGGCCGCCGAGCGCGTCGAGCTGACACTCCCCGAAACCGGCGTCTGCGGCGGATCCGGCCTGTACGACGAGCCCGCCGAGAACTCCGACGCGAGCTGCTGCGGAACGCCCCAGACCCTGCAGATCGGCATCGGAGCCCCCGCCGGTTTCAGCACCGGCGATTGACACTGTGCAGCCCGTCGCAGCCCGGCCGGACACCGACTCAGGTCACCGTCCGCGCCGGGCTCTGCCAGCTCTCTGCGTGACCGAGACAACCAGCTGGGGAATCGTCTACTACGCCTTCCCCGTCCTGAATCCGCAGATCACCCGCGACACGGGCTGGCCCCCAGGCGCCACCACAGCCGCTTTTTCCCTCGCCCTGATCGCGTCCGCGCTCACCGGCATCCTGGTCGGGCGCGTCATCGATCGTCGCGGACCGCGTCTTGTGATGACTGCGGGCTCGGTTCTGGCCACACTCGCCCTGCTCGTCATCGCCGCCGCCCCGAACCTGCTTTGTTTCACCGTCGGCTGGCTTCTCGCCGGGACCGCGATGGCCGCCATCCTGTACCAGCCCGCTTTCATCGCCCTCACCCGCTGGTGGGCCCCCCACCACGTACGTGCCCTCACCTGCGTCACTCTGGCCGGCGGTCTCGCCTCCACCGTGTTGGCGCCCATCACGGCTGCTCTCTCCGATCAGCTGTCGTGGCGAGCCACTTACGCCGCCCTGGCCGTTCTCCTGGCAGCCATCACCGTCCCTGCCCACGCGATCGCTCTCAACGCTCCGTGGCCGCGGGCACACCGACCCGAGATCCGGCCTTCATCGATGAGCGAGGTACCCGCTGAACGCACGCGAAGGTTCTGGATCCTGGCCGGCGTTCTCACGCTGTCCGCGCTCGCCGCGTACGCCGCGGTGATCGCACTCGTGCCGCTCCTGCTCGAACGCGGCTACACCACCTCACAAGCGGCATGGGCTCTCGGCCTGGGCGGAGCAGGACAAACCCTCGGACGCACTCTCTACGCACGCTTTGCCGCCCACACGAACCCGACCCGGCGGACCACAGCACTGACAGCGCTCGGCGGTGCCGCCACCGTCGCCCTGGCTCTGACCCCGGGGCCGTACGCACTCCTCGTCGCACTCTCCATGGCTGCCGGCATGGTTCGCGGCAACCTCACCCTCCTCCAGGCCACAGCCGTGACCGACCGATGGGGAGCCGCGGACTACGGCCGGACGTCCGGCATTCTCGGCGCCCCCGTCACCACTGCCGCGGCCCTTGCCCCTTTCACCAGTGCCCTGCTCGCCGGCCCGATGGGTGGCTACGCGCCGCTCTTCCTGGCCCTCGCCTCTCTCGCCTTCACCGCCTCGGTGCTTGCCTGCTTCACGTGAAGAGGGGACCACCTCGGAGTTCCCTGGAGCCTCAGCCGACGACCGCGGCGCGTACGCACAGCACATCCGGGAGATGGGACGCCAGTTGCTGCCAGCTGTCGCCGTCGTCGGCCGACGCGAACACCTCGCCGTTGCGATTGCCGAAGTAGACCCCGGCCGGGTCCGCGTCGTCCGTGCACAGTGCGTCGCGCAGCACCGTGCCGTAGTGGTCCTCCCGCGGCAATCCCGCGGACAGCGGCTCCCAGGTCTTGCCCGCGTCCGCTGTACGGAAGACGCGACAGCGCCGGTCGGCGGGCACCCGGTCCGCGTCCGCGTTGATCGGGAACACATACGCCGTGTCACCGCGATGCGGGTGGGCGGCCGCCGCGAAACCGAACGTCGACGGCAGGCCCTCGCCGATGTCCGTCCAGTGCGCGCCCGCGTCGTCGCTGCGGTACACCCCCCAGTGGTTCTGGAGATACAGCCGGTCCGAAGTCGCCGCGTCCTGGGCGACCTTGTGCACGCACTGCCCGAACTCGGGGTTGGGATCCGGCAGGAACACCGCGGAGACCCCGGAGTTGGACGGCGCCCAGCTCGCGCCGCCGTCGAGGGTGCGGAAGACCCCGGCCGTTGAGACGGCGACGGTCACGGCGCGCGGGTCGCGCTTGTCGGTGAGCACGGTGTGCAGACCCTCACCGCCGCCGCCCGGCACCCACTTCGAACGCGTGGGGTGCTCCCACAGGGGACGCACCAGCTCGAAGGTCTCGCCGCGGTCCTCGGAGCGGTACAGCGCGGCCGGTTCCGTGCCCGCGTACACCACGTCGGGCTCGGCCGCCGCCGGGTGCAGTTGCCACACCCGCTCCAGCGAAGCCCCCGTGTCCTTGGGGAACTTGACGGCCGGCCGGGCCGGTTCGGCCCAGGTCCGTCCCAGGTCGTCGGAGTGGAACACCGACGGCCCCCAGTGCGCACTGTCGCCGCCGGCGACCAGTCGCGGGGTGCTCGCCCTGGTGTCCACGGCGACCGAGTACACGGCCTGGGCGTTGAAGTAGGGACTCTCGTCGAACTCCCAGGTGCCGCCTCGCCGGCGCCCGATGAACAGGCCTTTGCGCGTGCCCACCGCCAGCAGTACCTCGGTCATGCCGATCACCTCCGCTGTGCTTCGACTTCTTTGTCCCAGCCACCGGCCAGTCTGCACCCAGCCACTGACAGTCACCTCTGGACTGGGAGTCATCGCAGGTCAAAGCGGTGATGCCGACCTGGAGCGCGGGCGTGCGGTCACCCGTTCGTGAAGGCGCCTGCGCGAGCGGCGGGGCCCGTGGGACCGTCGGGTCGGGGATTCGACGTGAGCATCGAGGAGACGTCTCCCGTATGGGAAGGCGGTTCTGCATGTTCTTGCGCTCATGAGGAGGATGCCTTCGATGGCGTTCCGTGGCCGGTTGGCGTTACGTGGTCCGAAGGTGTGGCTGTGGCGCTGGCGGCGCAATCCGCTCAAGCGCCGGGCCGACGCGGTGGAGGCCTGGGTCCTGCTGGGTGTCTGGGTGTTCACCGTGCTCGTCGGGGTGGTGGCCGGTCTGACGGCGACCCGGTCCGTCGAGCAGGGGCTGGCCCGGGAGCGCGTCGAGTGGCGTCCCGTCGTGGCCCTGCTCACCGAACAGGCACCCGGCACCTCGACCATGGGCACCGGCGTCGAACGCGTCTGGGCGAAGGTGCGCTGGACGGCGACGGACGGCTCCCCGCACTCCGGCCAGGCGCGGGTACGGCCCGGCAGCACCGTCGGTTCCCCGGTCACCGTGTGGACGGACCCGGGGGGCCATCTGGTGACCAAGCCCGCCACCGTCGCCCAGGCCCGGTTGCGCGCCGCGCTGGTCGGCGCCCTGGCGGGAGTCGGCACCGCGCTCGTGCCCTTCGTCGCCGGCCGGGGCCTGTGCGGCCGGCTGGAGCGCCGGCGACTGGACCGGTGGGACGCGGAGTGGGCACGGTTCGGGCCGCAGTGGGGTGCACGACGGGCCGACTGACGGGGGAGGTGTGTCAGGCGTCTCCGGCCGTGGTGCGGCTGCACACGCGTGACCCTGGATCCACAGCCGCCCCCGCCACGAACACGTTCGTGCCGCCCCGCCACGAACAAGTTCGCCTACCTGTCCGCCACCACCTCCCGGCACGCGCTCAACAACTGCTCGTCCTCGAAGATGTCGTGGCTCCCGTGCCCGCCCGCCCTCCTCCCATGACGGCGGGGAGCGGCCAGCTCCGCCCGTACCAGGTCGTGCAGAGGCGCGCCGGCCGATCCCAGGGCGGCAAGGAACGCGGCGATGGGGCGGCGCGTGTACGCGTTGTCCGACCAGGCCGCCCGCAGCACAGGAACGGCCACGTCCGTCTCTGCGGCGACCCGCCACAGGGCGCAGGCGGCGGGCACCCGCTCCCACAGCTGGTCGGACTCGGTCAGGCGGCGCAGCGCGGGTACCGCGGGACGGGCCGCCGGTCCCAGCCGCGCCAGCGCCTCGGCGGCCGTCCGGCTGCCTTGGGGGCGCTCACCGGTCAGCTCCCGGCCAAGGACGGGCAGCACGGCCGACGCGTCGCCTTCCACCGACCACAGGGCTTCCGCGGCCACGGCCGCGCACGAGGTGTCCAGCAGCTCCCGCAGCACCGGTATCGCCGCACGAGCGGCGGGGCCGAACGCGCCGAGGGCCCGGGCCGCCCCGTCCACGACCGATTCCCGCAGCCGCAGCCCGTCCGGCATGCCGTGCAACAGCCGCAGCACCTCCGGCAGAGCCTCCCCGTCCTTCAGAGCGGTCAGCGCCACCAGCAGCGGCATGGCACGGTCGTACGTCTCGGCCGAGCCGACGGGGACGAGCCCGAGCCTGCGCCGCAACGCGGGCGCCAGCGGCCCCGCGGCCCGGCCGAGGTGGGGGATGACGCGTCCCAGGTCGTCGGGCACGACCGGCCCCGCCAGGACCTCTTCCAGCACCGGCACCGCCCGCGGATCCCCGCTCCGGGCAAGGGCCTTGAGCGGGCCGCCCAGAGTCGGCGCCCCGCGCTCCCACCGGCGAACCCACAGGTCGGGTCGGTCGGTCACCAGCGCGGCGAGCCGGTCGGCGGCCGGCAGGGCCAGCTGGAAGAGCTCCCCGAGGACGGACACCGAGGCGTCCACCAACCGGTCCTCCTCCGCGCCCAGTTGTGCGCCGATCAGCGCGACCGTCGCCGAGTAGTCGGCGCGCCACTCCCGCAGCAGCCCCGCGGACATCCACACGGCATTGCACCGGTCGGTCGGGTCGGGGCTGCTCAACTGCCCGTTGAGCAGAGCGATCCGGTCGCCCACCCGGCCGCCCAGCGCGGTGTGCAGCGTCCGCAGCAACTGCGAGCCCTCCTCGTCCGAGGGGCGCAGCCGCCGCAGCCGGCCGACGAGCGTGTCCGTGTCGGGCCGGTCGGGCTCGTCCGGCACCCGGGGCCGCTCCTCGGACCGGTCCCGCAACAGCCGCACGACAGTGGGCACCAGGTCGGCGGAGACCCGGTCGGGAGCGCGGCCCGCCAACTGGCCCAGCGCGGCGAGCCGCAGTCCGGGACCGTGCGGCGGCGCGCTGTAGGAGGTGAGGAGGTCGACGGCCTCGGCGGCCTGCCCGGGGTGGCGTCCCGCGAAGAGTCCGAGGCTCTCGATCAGGGTGAGCAGGACCCGGTCGTCCCGCTCCACGGTGATCCGCTCCCGCAACAGGCCCAGCACGCGCACCGGTTCGTCGAGGAACCGCACGAGCGCCACGCCTGCCGCCCGTCTTACCCCGGCGTCCCGGTCCCCGGCCAGTACGGCGAAGACCTCGGCACCCGCCCGCACCGCGGCGTGGGCGCTCGCGCAGATGTCGTCCGCCTCGTCGGCCGTGTCGTGGTGATCGACGTCCTCGCCGCCGATGCTGACCAGCAGCTCCACGATGCCGCCCCGGTCCGGCACCTCCTCCTCGGCGACGAGCGCGAACAGAAACGGAACGCAGGCGAGCGTCGAGTCGTACACGTCTCCCTGGTGGTGCACGGCGCCGTACATCCCGTCCAGCGCCACCTCCCGCTCGGCGGGGTCCGCGGAGGCAAGCCCCCTGAGTAATCCGGGCACGTCCTCCGCGGTGCCGTACGCATGTCGCATCGAAGCCCAGTCGACGTCGTCGATCCCCGTGAACACGTTGTCCTCCCCAGGCGAAGTACCAACTGATCGCGAGTCTGCACCACGCCACCGACAACGAACCGGAATCCGACCGAGAGCTCCCTCTCAGTCGCCCGGCAGCGCGCGCTCCAGGATCGCGTCGAGGTCTGCCGAGCCGGGCAGCGTGCCGAACGCGTGGCCCCAGTCGCCGCCGAGCCGGGTCGCGCAGAAGGCGTCGGCGACCGCGGCCGGGGCGTGCCGGACCAGCAGCGAGGCCTGCAGAGCGAGGGCGATCAGCTCCACCAGCCGGCGGGCGCCCGCCTGCGTGCCGTCGCCCAACTCCCGCCTGAGACGGGCCACCGCGGCGTCCAGCCGGGCGTCGGCGCCCTGCGCCAGGGCGAGTTCGGCGAACAGGGCGTCGGCGGTACCGGAGTCGCGGACCAACGCCCTTAGCACATCAAGGGCGTTGACGTTCCCAGAGCCCTCCCAGATGGAGAGCAGGGGGGCCTCGCGGTAGTGGCGGGGCATGCCCGACTCCTCCACGTAGCCGTTGCCGCCGAGGCACTCCAGCGCCTCCGCGGTGAAGGCTGGTCCGCGCTTGGTCACCCAGTACTTGCCGACGGCCGTGGCGATCCGGCGGAACGCCTGCTCGTGCGCGTCCCCGCGCAGCGCCCGGTCGGCCGCGCCGGCCAGCCGCAGGGTCAGGGTCGTGGCGGCCTCCGACTCCAGGGCGAGATCGGCCAGAACGTTGCGCATCAGGGGCTGGTCGAGCAACCTCGCTCCGAACGCGCTGCGGTACCGCACATGATGGCCCGCCTCGACCAGCGTCTTGCGCATCAGCGTCGCCGACATCATCACGCAGTCCAGACGCGTGCAGTTGACCATCTCGATGATCGTTTTGACGCCCTGTCCCTCCGGCCCGACCAGCCAGGCGACCGTCCCGTCGAACTCGGGCTCGGAGGAGGCGTTTGACCGGTTGCCCAGCTTGTCCTTGAGCCGCTGGATGCGGAACGTGTTGCGCGTCCCGTCGGGCAGGACGCGCGGCACGAAGAAGCACGACAGGCCGCCCGGAGCCTGGGCCAGGACCAGGAAGACGTCGCACATCGGGGCCGACGTGAACCACTTGTGCCCGCGCAGCGTGTACACACCCGGCTCGGCGGTCGGCGTGGCCGCCGTGGTGTTCGTCCGGACGTCGGAGCCGCCCTGCTTCTCGGTCATCCCCATGCCCGCGAGCAGCCCGCGCTTCTCGGTCGGCACCCGCAGGACGGGGTCGTACTCGCGGCCGGTCAGCAGGGGTTCGTAGACCTTCGCCAGCTCCGGCTCCTTGCGCAGCGCCGGGATCGCCGCGTACGTCATCGAGGTGGGACAGCCGTGACCTGCGTCGGTGTGCCCCCACACCAACCCGCCGCCGGTACGGGCGACATGAGCACCGGGCCGGTCCTCCGCCCAGGGCGCGCCTGCCAGTCCCTCGCCGACCGCGACCCGCATCAGGTGGTGCCAGCTCGGATGGAACTCGACCTCGTCGAGGCGATGCCCGTACCGGTCGTGCGTACGCAGCTCCGGCTCATGGCGGTTGGCCTGTTCGGCCCACTCCTGGGCCTCCTCGCCGCCGGCCAGCCGGCCGAGCCGCCGGATGTCCTTCTCGGCCCATCCGGCACCTTCACGGTGCAGGCCTTCCAGCAAGGCCGCGTCGTCGGAGGCGTCGTACGGGGCCAGGGGAGGGGGCTGGTTGGTGACGTCGTGCGTCGCGTGTCCCTCGTGCTGTTGCGTGTGCGCCGGTATCGAGACCATGCAAGGAGTGTTGCACTATCTCTGCGGTCGCAGCAATCGTGCAACACGACATACAGTACGTGACCATGGGGACGAACGTGACGGCGCAGCCGGGTGAGCTCGAACTGCGCCCGCTGTCCGCCCGCTCGGTCGTCCTGAGCCTGCTGCTCGGCACGCATCCGCCCGAGCTGCCGGTCAGGGAACTCGTGCGCGGTGTGGAGCCCTTCGGCGTCGGCGGCTCCACCGTGCGGGCGGCGCTCAGTCGCATGGTGGCGGCCGGTGACCTGCGGCGCACGGACACCGTCTACCGTCTCAGTGACCGGCTGCTGGAGCGCCAGCGGCGCCAGGACGACGCCGTGGAGCCGCGCACGCGCGCGTGGAGCGGCGACTGGGAGATGGTCGTGATCACGGCGACGGGACGCGGCCCAGCTGAACGGGCCGATCTGCGCTCCCGGTTGACCACGCTGCGGCTCGCCGAACTCCGTGAGGGCGTCTGGCTGCGCCCCGCCAACCTGCGCCGCTTGCTGCCGGAGGACCTCGACCGGGTGGCCGAGCGCTGCACGGCCCGCCCCGACCGCCCCGCCGACGAACTGGCCGGGAGCCTCTGGCCGCTCGACACCTGGTCCGTCACAGGCCGGACGCTGCTCGCCCGGGCCGCCCGGGCGGATCGCCCCGCGGACCGCTTCACCGTCTTCGCGGCCGTCGTACGACATCTGCTCGCGGACCCCGTCCTGCCCCCCGAACTCCTGCCCGCCGACTGGCCCGGAGCCGCCCTGCGCACCGCGTACGCGGACTACCGGCGGGAGTTGAACGTCTGACCACGCATGACACGGCGGCCGTGCGAAGCGCCGTGCGGGGACGCTTCGTACGGCCGCCTTCACCTACCGACGGGGCTACTTGTAGGTGATGTCGGACGTCGCGTACTTGCAGTACGTGCCGTCCGGGCCGGAGCCGTTCGTGGTCGGCTCCGCCCCCGTGTTGTTGCCGATGTACTTCTGGCAGGGGACGATCTTCTTGCTGCTGTCGCCGACGATCGTGATGGCCTTGAGGGTCGCGCTGTCGCCGTAGTTGGTGTTGATGCCGACGAGCTTGCTGCCCGAGTAGGTCGCCTCGATCGTGTTGAGGTTGATCGTCCGCTTGTACTGCGTCGAGCAGTTGCCGCAGGACCGGACGAAGGTGCCAAAGGTCTGCACGGCGAAGTTGGAGATGTTCAGCGTTCCGGCGCCGTTGAACTGGAACACCTTGTCGCTGGCCGACCGTGCGCCGCCGCCGGAGACGGTGTAGACGTTGGACGACGAGGAGCCGCGGAACGTCGCCGCGTCCTCGCCGACGTCCTCCCACCAGACGTTCTGGAGCGTGCAACTGCCCGCGCAGTGGATGCCGTCGGCGGCGGGGGCGCCGATGATGACGTTCTTCAGGACCGTGCCGGCGGCCAGTGACAGGATCGGCCCCTGGTCCTCGTCCTGGCTGCCGCTGCCGAGGTCACCGGTGCCGTAGAGGCGGATCATCCCGTAGTCCTTGGTGCCGGACAGCGAGATGGTGGAGGAGACCGCCTGACTGCCGGTCGCGGTGGGCCAGGTGGCGGCGTTCGCCGGGGCCGCGCTGTTTATCATGATCATGCCAACCGACAGGCTGAGGGTGGCCAGCGTGCCGGTCAACGCGCGCCGACGGGCACGCGGATGTGCTGCAGAAGTCATGTCCCGATTCCTTCTGTTTTCAAGCGGTTGGGGGGTTGGCGGGTTCTCAGAGCTTTCCGGCGCCCGCACCGGACGTCACCGAGGCGACGACCGTCGAGGCGGACTCCGCGGTGTAGCTGTAGGGCGGCGCGGTGAACGTGCCGACCCGGGAGATCTCGGTCGCGGCCCCGCCGAGATCGTTGCCGCGCAGATTGGCGTATCCGTCGACGTCACTGCTGCGGTTCGTGGTGACAGCGACTCCCGTGTTGCGGAAGACGTTGTTCTCCACGAGCATCTGGGCGCCCATGCGCGAGTGGCAGGCGGTCTCCGCGCCGTCCACGTAGTTGTTGTAGAAGTGCCCGGTGCCGAAGCGCAGGCTGGGGATGCGCGAGTAGACGTTGCTGAACTGGTTGTGGTGGTACGTCACCCTCAAGTGACCGGTGTCCTCACCCGCGTTGTTGTCGCTGTGACCGACGAGCGAGCCCTTGAAGTGGTCCTTGAAGGTGTTCCAGGACACCGTCACGTAGTCGGAGCCGTGATTGATGTCGAGCAGACCGTCGTAGTAGTCCTTGTCGTGATCGCGGTCGGCCGAGAAGGAGTTGTGGTCGATCCAGACCTTCGTCGACTCCTGCACGGTGACGCCGTCGGACGGTGCGAGCGGCTTGCTGATGTTCAGGTTGCGGATGACGACGTTCGTCACTTCCTTCAGCCGCAGCCCGCCGCCCGTGAACCCGGACGACGAACCGACGCCCAGGACCGTGGTGTTGGAGCCGATGTCGACCTGACCGCTAAGCGTGATCAGGCCGTTGACCTTGACCACCTTGGCCGCGCTGCCGGTGACCGCCGACTGGAAGGCGGACAGCGTGCTGACGGTGACCGCCGTGGCGCTGCCGCCGCCGGTCGTCCCGGCGCCGAACCCGACCGGCGAGGTGTCGGCCGCCCCCGCCGACTGCGGGAGGGCGAGGACGGCCACCGCCGCGAGCGCGGCCGCGCCGGCCGCCGCGAGGGCGGATCTTTGCGCGTGTGTACGTGGGGGGCGAGTACGCATGCGGGTGTGTCCCTTCAGGGGGAGCGTTCTCTCCATGTACATGAACGTTGTTCACCATGTTGTGTCCATCCGCCCTACCATGTACGGGCGGGTCACACTGCTGAACGGAACGTAGGGGGCAAGCGCTTTCTAGTCAACGCTTTGCGCAGAACACGTCCGACCGGTCGCGAAAGGCAGGAAGAGTTGTCCTGCTCATGGCGTGGGAGCGCTTCCATGGTGGCCATGTCCATGCCACGATGCGGGAGATTCCCTCAGCAATTCCCTCGCGAGCCGCGATCCGACTGAAGGGACAAGGACGTGCCCCCCAGCGTCGGCAACACCCTCAACTCCACGAACTCATCGAGAAAGCCCTTGCGTTCCGTGCTCGTCGCGCTCTTCGCGGCGCTGGTGCCGTTACTCGCGACGACACTCCTCGCCGCGCCGGCCGCGTCCGCCCGGGCGGACGCGGTGCCCACGGCCACGCTCACCGAGGTCACCGGCTTCGGCGCCAACCCCAGCAACCTCCAGATGTACGTGTATGTGCCGGAGAGCGTCACCGCGAACCCGGCGGTCCTGGTCGCCGTGCACTACTGCACGGGATCCGGCCCGGCGATGTACTCCGGCACCGAGTACGCCTCGCTCGCCGACCGCTACGGGTTCGTCGTCGTGTACCCGTCGGTCACCCGGGCCAGCAAGTGCTTCGACGTCTCCTCGCCCCAGGCGCTGAGCCGCGGCGGCGGCAGCGACCCCGTCGGCATCAAGTCGATGGTCGACTGGACGGTGAGCACCTACGACGCCGACACCGGCCGCGTCTTCGTCACCGGCATCTCCTCCGGCGCGATGATGACGAACGTCCTGCTGGGCGACTACCCCGACGTCTTCGCCGCCGGAGCCGCCTTCGCGGGCGTGCCGTTCGGCTGCTTCGCCACCACCGACGGCTCCGAGTGGAACAGCGCCTGCGCCCAGGGCACTGTGGCCCACACCCCGCAGGAGTGGGGCGACCTCGTCCACGCCGCCTACCCCGGCTACACGGGCCCGCGCCCTCGGATGCAGCTGTGGCACGGCACCGAGGACGACGTGCTGCGCTATCCGAACTTCGGGGAGGAGATCGAGCAGTGGACGAACGTCCTCGGCGTCAGCCAGACACCGGCGGCGACCGACTCACCCCAGTCCGGCTGGACCCGCACCCGCTACGGCGCCACCGGTGACCAGGCCCCCGTCGAGGCGATCAGCCTCCAGGGCGTGGGCCACAACCTGTACAGCTACGGCGTCATGGGCCCGCTCGCGATCGCCTTCTTCGGCCTCGACGACGAGGGTCCCGCACCCCAGCCCCCGGCCGGCCCCTGCCAGGTGAGTGTCACCACCAACGCCTGGAACACGGGCCTGACCGCCAACGTGACGATCACCAACACCGGTACGACGACGGTGAACGGCTGGCAACTCGCCTTCACCCTGCCGACCGGCCAGACCATCACCAACGGCTGGAACGCCACGTACACACCGAGTTCAGGCGCGGTGACGGCGACGAACGCCTCGTACAACGCGACGATCGCCCCGAACGCGAGCGTCAGCATCGGGTATCAGGCGAGCCACACCGGGAACAGCGCGGCACCGGGTGCCTTCACGCTCAACGGGACGGCGTGCGGCGCCGGTTGACGCAATGGGCGGCGGGGTGGCCGTAGGAGACGTATGACTCCGGCCACCCCGCCGCCCGAAGCGACGAGCGCTCGCGTGATCTAGGGCCTGTCTCTTCGATCATGCTCGGAGTCAGGTGACGAGTGCGGCCGAGGTGCCGAAGTAGACGCGTCTGTAGTTTTGTCGGGATGAGTCTGGCGGTCATCCTCTCGGGATGAACATGCCGGTGCGCCTTCTGCGTAGAAGGGCGTGTTGTTGTACGCCTTGCCGCCCCCAGCTCTAGGCAGGGTGCGGCGCGGCGGCACTGGCTCTCGGTGACAACTGCGGCGTCCTATGCGCGTACCGCGGCAACCGCCTCATCAAAAGCCTGCTCCATGTCGACTGTGCCGTTGCTGCGGACCCAGGTTTCCGTTGCGGCTTCGGAGCACGCCAGGGCGCAGGCGACGAGCGCGCGGGCCCGCAACTCGTTCATGGGGTCCGCCGTGGCGCCCAGTCGTCTGGCGATGTCCGGCAGTAGTAGCTCCGTCCACTGGTGCCGTTTCTCCAGCTGACGCCCCCGGAGAGAGGGCGACGCGTGGAGCATGCTGGTGATCTTGAGGAAGGCCTCCGGCGTATAGGGAAGAGACTCGACGAGCGCCTTGAGGGCCGCCCGGAGCGCCTCCCACGGGGGCTCGTCTGCCGGACGGGCTTTCAGCGCGGCCTGCAGTGTCCGGCCGCTTTCGGCGTGGTCGCCGAGCACGATGTCTTCCTTCGTGCCGAAGTAGCGAAACAGCGACCGCCGCGAGATGCCGATCTCGCCGGCGATCTGTTCCATGGTGGTGGCTTCGAAACCGTGCTCGAGGAAGAGCCGCATCGCGGTGGCGGCGATCTCGGCCTGCACTGCCCGCCGGGTGCGCTGCCGCAGCCCGGACGGGCTGCCTTCGCGATCGTTCATGAGCCACAAGCCTACCGCGTTGTGCACCCAGTACCCTATTGGCACCGTGTGACAAGTTAGGCGTATGGTGCCACACGCTGAGTACAACCGCCGTCTCCCGGGAGCAGCCCATGAGCGCCGTCGACTACCGCGGCCAGATCACCCTCATCACCGGTGCCAGCGCTGGTATCGGAGCAGAGTTCGCCCGCCAGATCGCCGCACGTGGCTCACACGTCGTCCTTGTGGCCCGGCGCCGGGAACGGCTCGAGAAACTGGCCGCCGAACTCACCGCGGCTCACGGCGTCCAGGCCACCGCCATCCCTCTCGACCTCAGCCAGCCCGCTGCAGGGCAGACCCTCGCCGAGGAAGTGGCACGGCGCGGCCTTACCGTGACGAGCGTTGTGAACAACGCAGGCTTCGGCACTTTCGGCCCGTTCCACACCGAGGACCCGCAGCGCCTGCGGGAGGAGATCTACGTCGACGTCGCAGGTGTGGTTGACATCAGCCGAGCATTCATCGAGCCGCTGCGGACCTCCGGCACCGGGGTGCTGATCAATGTCGCGAGCATGGCGGCGTACCAGCCTGTCCCGAACATGGCCGTCTACGCGGCAGCCAAGGCGTTCGTGCTGAGCTTCACCGAAGCCCTGTGGCAGGAGTCCCTCGGCACCGGTCTGCGCGTGCTTGCACTGTCTCCCGGCGCGACCAGCACCGAGTTCTTCGACGTCATCGGCACGGACACCGCGGACGGCGGTACCCAACGCCAGACCCCCCAGGAGGTCGTGGCCACAGCACTGCGGGCACTCGACCGCCGCACGCCACCGCCGAGCGTCATCTCCGGCCGGCTCAACCGCGTGATGGCGAGCCTGGGCCGGGCAGTCACTCGGCGTCGCGCGGTCCTGCTCATGGGATCCATGACCGCCGCCCACTAGGAACTGGCTCTTCGATCAGATGGGTCGCTGTTGCGGTCATGCTCAGCAGGAAGGATCTGACCGACGACGAGTGGGCGGTGCTGGAGCCGCTGCTACCGAAGAGCAACAACCGGTGCGGCCGGTGGCGGGACCACCGGCAGGTGATCAACGGGATCATTCACCGGCTCAGCACCGGGGCACAGTGGCGTGAACTGCCCGAACGCTTCGGCCCGTGGAAGACCATCCACAAGCGGCACATGGTGTGGTCGGCCGACGGCACCTGGGAGATGCTCCTCCAGCGCATCCAGGCCCTCGCCGACGCCGCAGGCGGCATCGACTGGAACATCAACGTCGACTCCACCATCGTGCGTGCCCACCAGCACGCCGCCGGAGCCCCGAAGTCCCCACCGCGCGCACCGCTCGCCGCCTCAAAGGGGAGCCCGAGGAGAGCCGCTTCACGTGCCCGTGAACGTGAACCGGCGGCTCCTGCGGGAGGAGGCGGTGCGGCAGGCGAGAGCCTCGGCCGGTCCCGTGGCGGGCTGACCTGCAAGCTGCACCTGAGCGGGGAGGGCAAGTGCCGCCCACTGTCGCTCGTCGTCACGCCGGGGCAGCGGGCGGACTGCACCCAGTTCGAGGCGGTGATGGAGAAGATCCGCGTCCCGCGAAGCGTCCCCGGCCGTCCGCGCCGCACCCCGGACAGTGTCGGCGCGGACAAGGCGTACAGCAACCGCAGCAACCGCGCCTACCTGCGCAGACGCGGCATCCCTCACGTGATCCCGGAGAAGAAGGACCAGCAGGCCAACCGTCTGCGCCGAGGTTCACGCGGCGGACGACCTTCCAACTTCGACAGGAGAGATACAAGCAGCGCAACACCGTTGAGCGAGCGATCAACAAACTGAAGCAGTTCAGAGCCGTCGCCACTCGCTACGACAAGCGCGGATACGTCTACCTCGGCACGGTCACCGCCGCCGCACTCCTGATCTGGCTCCGGTCATGATCGGAGAGACAGGCCCTACACCGCCTCTTCCCGGGACTTCTCCAAAGCCACCTCGGGGACGGGCGAACCGGCCTTCACCGGAAGGTGGTTGAAGAGCAGGTTCAGTACGATCGCCGTCAGGCAGCCCGCGCTGATGCCGCTGTTCATGACCGTCTGGAACCAGTCGGGGAACTTCTCGTACACCGTCGGCACGCCGACCGGCAGTACGCCCACGGCCACCGAAACGGCCACCACGGTCAGGTTGTGGTTGTCCTTGAAGTCGACCTGGGCCAGCGTCTTGAGGCCGCTCGCGGCGACCGTCCCGAACATCACGAGACCCGCGCCGCCCAGCACCGGCGCCGGTATCGCCGCGACCACCGCGCCCAGCTTGGGCAGCAGGCCGAGCAGGACGAGGATGCCGCCCGCGGCCGCGACGACCCAGCGGCTGCGCACCCGGGTCATGCCGACCAGGCCCACGTTCTGCGCGTACGCCGTGTACGGGAAGGTGTTGAAGACGCCGCCGAGGACGGTGGAGAGGCCGTCCGCGCGCAGGCCGTCGGCCAGGGAGCGCGGCTCGATCTTCCGGTCGGTCATCTCGCCGACCGCGATGAGGTCACCCGTCGTCTCGGTCATCGTCACCAGCGCCACCACCAGCATCGAGATGATCGCCGACGCCTCGAAGGTGGGCGCGCCGAAGTGGAAGGGCGTGCTGATCCCGACCCAGTCGGCGTCCCCGACCCCGCCGAAGTCCGTGAAGCCGAAGGGGACGGCCACAGCGAGGCCGACGGCGATGCCGATCAGTACCGCGATCCGGCTCAGGAAGGCCGGCGCGAACCGCTGCACACCGAGCACCACGGCGAGCACGAAGCCCGCGAGAGCGAGGTTCTTGGGCGCGCCGAAGTCCGCCGAACCCACGCCGCCTGCGGCCCAGTTGCCCGCGACCGGCAGCAGCGAGATACCGATGATCAGGATCACCGTGCCGGTGACGAGCGGCGGGAAGAAGCGCAGCAGCCTCCCGAACACCGGGGCGAGGAGCACGATCGCGAGTCCCGCGACGATCACCGAGCCGTAGATCGCGGGCAGTCCGCCGCCCGTCGTACCGATCAGCACCATCGGCGACACGGCCGCGAACGTACAGCCCTGCATGATCGGCAGCCGCACACCGAAACGCCAGAAGCCGACACACTGGATGAGCGTCGCGATGCCGCAGACCAGCAGGTCGGCGGTGATCAGATATGCCAGGTCGGCGGGCGACAGCTTCATCGCGCCGCCCACGATCAGCGGGACCGCCACCGCGCCCGCGTACATGGCGAGCACATGCTGGAGCCCGAAGGCGGCCAACTGGCGTACGGGTGGGACCTCGTCGACGGGATGCGGGGGCGCGGTCGTGGACATGGACACTCCTGAGCGGCGGGTACGGGAGGGGGGACATCCGGACAACACGAGACCGTAAGCGGCCTAAACAGTTTGTTGATTTCTGAGTTGTTGCCGCTGTGTGTACTGCCCATCGGTTATGCGTGCGCCCCATGTGCCGCTGTGAGCAGCGAGTCCCAGTCCGGCAGCTTGACCACGCCGCGCCCGAGCGAGGCTCCGAGCTCCGCCTCGGCCCGCTCGATGGCCTCCCAGCCCGCCCACGCGACGGGCTCGATCCCGGCGGCCCGCAGCGCGGAGAGGGGATCCTCGGGCAGGTGCTTGCGTACGAGCGCGGGGGCGTCCTGGAGCAGGGATGTCACCGTCTCCTTCGCGCACGGACGGTTGGTGCCGATGACGCCGGTCGGGCCGCGCTTGATCCACCCGGCCACGTACTCGCCCGGCGCCGTGGCGCCCTCGCGCAGCACGCGTCCGGCCAGGTGCGGCACGACCGCCTGCTCCGTGTCGAACGGCAGCCCCACCAGCGGTACCCCGCGATAGCCCACCGAACGCAGCACCAGCTGAGCCTCGATCTCCTCGAACCGCCCCGTGCCCGTCACGCCGCCGTGTCCGTCCGGCGCGGTCCGCTCGAAGCGCACCGCGCTCACGCGCCCGGCGTCCGCGAGCATCTCGACGGGCCGCAGGAAGAAGCGCAGCCGGATCCGGTGCGCGGCCTCCGTCGGCGGCGCCTGTGCCCAGCCCCGCAGCACCTCCACGTTGCGGCGCTGCACGGCGGGCAGCTCGGACGGGTCGGCGTAGTCCGGATCCAGCGCCAACTCAGCCGGATCCACGGTCACTTCGGTGTCCGGCAGGGTGGCCAGCTCGCGCAGCTCCTTGGTGGTGAAACGGGCTTGGGAGGGGCCACGCCGGCCCACCATCTGGATCTCGGACACCCGGCTCGCGGTCAGTGCTGTGAGCGCCGCCTGCGGCAGGTCGGTCGGGCTCAGCTCCGCCGGGCCGCGGGCCAGCATCCGGGTCACGTCCACCGCGACGTTCCCCACGCCGATGACCACGGCCGACCTGGCGCCGAGCACGAAACCGTCGTCGACGGAGTCCGGATGGGCGCTGTACCAGGACACGAACTGGGTCGCCGACCAGCTGCCCGGCAGATCCTCGCCGGGAATCCCCAGATGGCGGTCGGTGGCGGCGCCCACGCAGTACACGACCGCGTGGTACAGGTCCCGCAGCCGGTCGGCGGGCAGCCCGCCGGGGCCGATCTGGACACCGCCGAGGAACCGCACCCGCTCGTGTTCGAGCACCGTCCGCAGATTGTTCTGCAGCGACTTGATCTTCTCGTGGTCCGGCGCCACGCCGTACCGCACGAGGCCGTACGGGCACGGAAGCCGGTCCAGGACGTCGACGAGTACCTCCGGGTCCTGCTGGACCAGGCTCTGGGCGGTGTAGACCCCGCTGGGTCCGGAGCCGACGACGGCGACACGCAGCACGCGGAACTCCTTATCCGAATCCATGGGACCAGGGGAGATCGCTGACGCCTCCAGGATCGCACCACCGGTGCTCCGCTGACAGGGTGCTGCGCGACGCACGGGCGTGCGTGTCCCTTCGTATGGAGTGTGATCATGCGGTTACGTTGCGTGTGTGCTAGAAGCATCCTTTCTTAATCTTTCCGATCGTTGTCCGACGGACGGCGCGGTGTCCGTGTGGCCCGCATGGGAAGTGCGGGAGCACGAGGGCACGACCTCGTGGTTCAACGTGCGGCTGGCCTTCACCGACGGTGCCCGGGTCGATCTGCTGGCCGTGATGACCGAGGGGTGTCTGTCCCTGGAGGACGTCCGGGCCCAGCCCGCCCTGTCCCTGGACGACCTGTCGATGCTCGCCGACTGGATCGAGGGGCCGCTGTCCGAGGCGTGCGGGACGGCTCCCGACCCCGAGGGCCAGATGGGTGAACCCGTCGCGGCGAGGCGCGCCCGCCCGGCCTGGCCTCGTGGCATCGAGGGGCGGTGGCTCGTCGCGCAGGAGTACCGGGCGGCCCAGGAGGAGGGCGTGGACCCCGTGCTCGCGGTGATGTGCGCGACCGGGCACAGCCGGCGCAGGTCGCTCAGGATGATCGCCCAGGCGCGGGACGCGGGCTATCTGACACCTCGTCACGCACGGCGCTGAAGAGGCCCGTTGCCGAACCGACCCGTTACCGCATCTCCCGCATCCGCGTGATCTCGGTCGTCTGCTGAGCGACCACGTCGTCGGCCATCTCCTCCATCCGGACGTTGTTGCCCTCGGCCTTCACGTCCGTGGACATGGTGATCGCCCCTTCGTGGTGCGTGATCATCAGGTCCAGGAAGAGCTCG
This sequence comes from Streptomyces sp. JLBG701, assembly GCF_058544905.1. Classification (NCBI taxonomy): domain Bacteria; kingdom Bacillati; phylum Actinomycetota; class Actinomycetes; order Kitasatosporales; family Streptomycetaceae; genus Streptomyces; species Streptomyces sp. JLBG701. The sequence goes on along the minus strand of NZ_CM178588.1, from coordinate 1,345,617 downwards.
TCGAACGCCTTTCCCTTCGCCGCGCGCAGCTTCTTCAGCTGTGCCTCGGTGGCCATTCCGGGCATCGCTGCGTGCTCGTGCCCGTCGCTCTCCTCGTCGCCGCCGTACGTCTCCAGCCAGCTCTTCAGCGCCGTGATCTCCGGTCCCTGCGCGGCGGCGATGCGCTCCGCCAGCCGCTTCAGCTTCGTCGACTCGGCTCGCTGCGGGGCGAGTTCGGTCATCTCCAGGGCCTGGGTGTGGTGCTCGATCATCATCCGGGCATAGGAGAGGTCCGCCGAGTTGGGGGAGTCGTCGTCGCGCTCCTCGGCGGCGTCCTGGGCGGAAAGGGTCCTGTTCCCCTCACCGGGCTTGCCCGGTGCGATGACCGAAGGCCCGCTCTGCGCACCGGACTTGGCGTCCGCGCCGGACGACCCGGAGTCGCAGGCTCCGAGCGCGAGCGCGGCCAGGGCGGCCAGCGAGGCCGTGGCCAGGGGCGCGCCGTACACGCGGCTGAAGAGCACAACGACCTCCTGGGGAAGGCGGGTTGAGGGTCGCCTCGTGAGTCCCGGTGACTTAACTTGCACCCTTCCGCGCTTCACCGATCGAAAACCTTCATGACGAGTTCGTTGCCCCCTGTTGATATGTGCATGATGAAGACGATACTGCGGAGATCCGTGCACCGTTCCAACGCGAACGGAACGAGGGAGGAACCAGTGACCCTGTCGAGCGATCCTCGAACGAGGCACAGACGCCTGGGAGTTGCGGCGGCCGCCGCCGGACTGCTGGCCGCGCTGCTCACCGCCGGCCCGGCGGCCGCGACCCCCGACCCCGGGGACAGTCCGGCCGTCCAGGAGGAAGTGTCCACGAGCGCGCAGGCCCAGGCGAGGGAGGCGATCGAGGCCGGCGAGATACCCGGCCAGGACGAGGTCGTCCACTCCGCGAACATCGAACACCTCGTCAACATCCCCAAGGAGACGCTGGCCGGCACCAATTCGGACCTGGCCTTCCAGGGCCACTATGCCTTCGCCGGCAACTACGACGGCTTCCGCGTCTTCGACATCAGCAACCCCAAGGCGCCCACGACCGTCGCCCAGGTGCTGTGCCCCGGAGCGCAGAACGACGTCTCCGTCTCCGGCAACCTGCTCTTCCTGTCCACCGACTCCTCGCGCAACGACAACTCGTGCAGCAGCACGACCCAGCCCGTGACCGAGAAGTCCTCGTGGGAGGGCATGAAGATCTTCGACATCAGCGACAAGGCCAACCCGAAGTACGTCGCCGCCGTCGAGACCGCCTGCGGCTCGCACACCCACACGCTGGTGCCCGAGCGCAAGAACGTCTACATCTACGTCTCCTCGTACTCGCCGAACGCCACCTACCCCGACTGCCAGCCCCCGCACGACGGCATCTCGGTCATCAAGGTGCCGCGCAACGCCCCGGAGCAGGCGGCCGTGGTGAGCTTCCCCGTCCTCTTCCCCGGTGAGGGACCGGACGGCGGCGGCAACCCGGGCGCGCCCACCAACCCGGGGGTGTCCAAGACGACCGGCTGCCATGACATCACCGTCCTGCCGTCCAAGGACCTGGCCGCCGGTGCCTGCATGGGTGACGGCATCCTGTTCTCCATCAAGGACCCGGAGCACCCGAAGGTCATCGACCAGGTCCAGGACAACGTCAACTTCGCGTTCTGGCACTCGGCGACCTTCAACCAGAAGGCCAACAAGGTGGTGTTCACCGACGAGTTGGGCGGCGGAAGCGCGGCCACCTGCAACGCGGCGACCGGCCCGAACCGCGGAGCCGACGGCATCTACGACATCGTCGGCAGGGGCGACGACCGCAAGCTCGTCTTCAAGAGCTACTACAAGATCCCCCGCTACCAGGCGGACACCGAGAACTGCGTGGCGCACAACGGCTCGCTCATCCCCGTCAAGGGCAAGGACCTCATGGTCCAGGCCTGGTACCAGGGCGGTGTCTCCGTATGGGACTTCACCGACTCCGCGAACCCGAAGGAAATCGCCTACTTCGAGCGGGGTCCGCTGACCCTCGACCGGCTCACGGGCGGCGGATCGTGGTCGGCGTACTACTACAACGGCTACATCTACTCCAACGACATCGCCAAGGGCTTCGACGTACTGAAGCTCAGCGACCGGCGCACGGATCCGGCGAAGCGGATCCATCTGCGTGAGCTCAACGTCCAGACACAGCCTGACTACTTCGACTGATCGACCGAATCCGACTGGTCGACCGGTTTCGGCCGATCGGCTGATTCCGGCTGACCGACCGGTTTCGGCCGCTCGGTCGGCGCGGGCCGTTGGAGCGGCACGCGCTCTTCGGCCGGCCGCTCCTCGGTCGCGAAGAAGCGTGACAGATCCATGTCCCGGGTCCCGCCGGGCGCCTCGGCGTCCGGCGGGGCACCTAGGTCCCGGTCCAGTCCGTAGCGCTTGAACAACTCGGCTCGCAGCACCGGCACGGGCATCGGAACGCCCGGCACCAGCGCCGCGAAGACCGCGCCCATCAGCAGGGCGCGCAGCATCGGGTAGTCGGCGTCGACATTCGGCGAGCCGTGCCGGGCGACCGTGTCCCGCAGCAGCTGGGCGAGACGCTGCTGCTCAGGGCACTGCACGAAGCCCTCGGACTGGAGGATCCCGGCCATGTGATGGCGCATCAGCACGGGCCAGTCCCGGGCGAGACCGAGGATCGCGTCGATGGCCCGCGCCATCCGCTCCTCGCCGTCCTCGGTGCACGGCTCCCGCTCCAGCGCCTCCTCCAGCGTGCGGTGCATCATCCGGTGCACGGCGGACTGGACGAGCTGGCGTTTGCTGGGGAAGTAGTACGACACGAGCCCGCGCGCGGAACCCGCCCTGTCCGCGATGGCGCCGAGAGTCGTCGCGTCATATCCATGCTCGCCGACGAGTTCGACGGCCGCCTGCAGAAGCCGTTCCCGGGAACGCCGTCGCAACTCTTCATTGACCGAGGCGCTGCGCGGGGACATGCTGTACTCCTGCGTTGACTGGTTGGCAGCCAACTATAGTCAACGCATCCGGACCGGCTGTCCGCGAGGGGGTCGGGGCCGGGGCTGCCGTCCGCCCTGGGTGACGCGGGGGATCATCCAGGGCGGGCGCTTTTTCTCCTGGTGGTAGCCCGAGGCGACCGTTTGGTGCTCTTGATCCCCTGCTGATGCCCAGGTCAGCCCATCAGATCCAACACCGGCCGCAGCCCGTCCGGCCGCTCGGCCACCGGCAGATGGTCCACAAAGTGCACCCCGCACCCCAGAGCCAGTGCGCCGCCGTCGGCCCGCCGGTCGTCGCCGACCATCAGCACGTCCTTCGGATCGACGTCGAGCGCCTCGCAGGCCGTCGCGAACAGCCGCGGGTCCGGCTTCTGGATGCCGTGCTCGTACGACAGGACGTACGCGCCCACATAGGGGTCGAGGCCGTGCTCGCGGAACACCGGGCGCACATCCCAGCCGATGTTGCTGACCACCCCGACGCCGATTCCCCGCTCACGCAAGGTGCGCAACACCTCGGCGGCATCGGGGTACGGGGCCCAGGCGCCGGGCGTCATGTGCCGGTCGTACAGCGCGTCGTGCAACGCCGGGTCGGGGAGCGGCACTTGACGGCAGAGCTCGGTGTAGGCGGCCCGATGCAGCTCGGCGCTCTGATCGCGGATCTCCCACACGCCGGCGACCGTCTCGGGCAGCCACCCCGGGGACGCCCCACCGGGCAGCGCCCCCACGGCCTCCAACGCCTGCGCGGCCTCGCTCAACTCCGCTTCCGGAAGCACGATCCCGGCGTCGTCCAGCACGGCACGCAGCCAGGACTCGGTGGACTCGACACGGAAGAGGGTTCCGGAGAAGTCGAACAGGACGGCAGCCATGAGCTGGACTTTACCTGCGGTTCTGTCCAGCGCGTGGCCGCGGCGGTGTGCGTCAGGTCAGCGGGGCGGGCGCCGGGGTGCCGTAGAAGGTGACGGTCGGCCAACCGCGTTCGGCCGCGAGTTCGTTGAGGAGGTTCGCGATCTCGATCGGAGTGATGGTGTTCTCGGCGGGGGTGTTGTCGACCTGGAGGCTGAAGGTGAGCGACATGGCCGCGTCGATCGGGCCGATGCTGTAGCTCCCGGTGAACTTGGTGCCGGGCGGGAAGTCGGCCGAGGACGACTCGGCTGCCACTGCCTCCGCCGACCCGGCGGTGCTCAGAACCGCGCCCGCTGCGGTCGTCCCCGTGTATCCCAGCAGCGAACGTCTCGAAATGCTGGACAAGTTGCCCCTCCCCGATGGCTCCGCCGGGTGTCTCCCGGAGTCGTGCTTGATCGTAGGTACGAGTCCGGGGCAGGTGGGGCTGAATAAGATCGTCCGCAAGTGGAGGCGATCCTCGTGTGGTCAGTGCGGCTCGGGCCCATGTTCGAGCCGCTGGTACGACATCACCGCCAGTGCCACCACGAGCGCTCCCAGCAGCCAGCCCCCGAGCACATCCGAAGGCCAGTGGACGCCCAGCCAGACGCGGGTCAGGCCGACGCCCACGACAGAGATCACGGCCACGGTCACGGCCGTACGCCACAGGGTGCGGCCGGGGTCGTAGCGGTGGAGGAGGTACAGGAGGAGGCCGCAGACCACCGTGGCGGTCAGGGCGTGGCCCGAGGGGTAGGCCGCGTACTCGGCGGAGTCGACGGGGTCCGGCCAGACAGGGCGGGCGCGGCCGACCGCGGCCTTGAGGCCCTGTTGGAGCAGTGTGCCCAGCGCACATGTGGCCGCCAGCCACAAAGCCGTCCGCCACGCGGAGTGGCGCCACACCAGCCATAGCGCCGCCGCCCCGCACACGATGCGCATCGTCAGCGGATCCCACACCCAGTCCGTGAGGACGCGGAACATCTGGGTGATACCGGGATCGTCGACGGCCCAGCGGTGTGTCGTGCGGGAGATGCCCTCGTCGATGCCGATCAGCGGCTGCCACTCTGCCGCGACCAGGGCGAGCAGCAGCGCGGAACACGCTGCCAGAGCGAGTGCGGCGCGGGCTGCCGTGCGGTGGTTCGGCGGGCGGGGCGGGGAGACGATGTGCTGGTGGTGCATGAGTCGATCCTCGCCGACCCCTGGGGCAGGAGGCCAACCCCGGAGCGACGCGGTCGCCGTCGGCGCGGCTATCCCAGCGCCCGCAGCCCCGGCATGAACGCCACCACCAGCGGGACCACCGCCACCAGCGCGGCGGCCGCCGTGAGCCGCAGTCGCCGGGCCGTCGTGAGCCGGTCCGGGGGAGTGAGCAGCCGGTTCACCCGGTGCGGGACATGCGTCTGCGGGGTGGGACAAGGGCCGAACACGCCGCGATCCTCGTTGAGTTCGACCAGCGCGAGGGCGGTCGTGAGGCGGCCGAAGCGGCGGGAGGCCATGTCGTCGGCGGCGAGCTCGACCAGTCGGTGCATCTCCTCACGGAACGCGGCGAAGACCGGCACCTGGGGAAACCCGCCCGCCAGCGCGGACGAGCAGTGCAGCAACCAGTCGTGCCGGGCTCGCGCATGACCCTGCTCGTGCGCCAGTACGGCGTCCAGCTGCCGCCCCTTCAGCCGGCGCAACGCGGCGGTGGTGACGACCAGCCGGGGCGCCGCGCCGGTCAGCCACCACGCGTCGGGCCGCTCACCCTCCAGGACGACGAACGAGTCGGTGCCCGGCTGCTCGCCCGGCAACAGCGGGGCGCGCACGAGGAGTTCGGCCCGTTCCTGGCGACGCCGGGCCCGGGCTCCTACGATCTCGCGGACCAGCATCGCCCCGGTCCACACCCCTCCGCACGCGAGCGTCACCGCGGTCGTCGCCGCCCAGGGGCCCGCCGTACCGAGCGCGTACGCCTCCACGACCGCACGCGGCGCCGTCGCGAAGAGATGGCCGCGCACCGCCTGCCAGGCATCCGCCGCGCTGAGCGCCATCGACAGCGCACAGCACAGGAGAACGGCCACCACCACGCACTGCCACACCCACAGGGCGACCACCGGTTCCCGGTCCGGCCAGTCCGCCCGGGCGAGCAGCCGGGGCGCGACCACGGCGGTCAGGGCGCCGAGCAGCAACAGTGCCGCGGGGACCATCATGAGAGCACCCTATGAGCGGCGCGGCGTTCATAGGTACGGTCTGTGACGGCAAAGTGACGCAGACCACGATTCCGTAAAGCCATGCCGGCCTTGTGCGTCGGCGGGGTTCAGAGGGTCAGCAGCATCGCGACCATGGCGATCCCCATCGTCAGCCGGCACGCGCGTGACAGCTCCGGCCGGTCGCCCCACCCGACGGCCCCGGCACCGCCCGCCACGGCGGCGACGGGCACGAGGCGGACGCCGGACAGCAGGACGTATCCGGTGAAGTAGAGCAGCAACGCGCCGGTCAGCAGCGGGATTCCGGAGGTGCCCGGGCCGTGGTGGTGTACGGGGGAGGCGGCCATCGCCACCGCCATGTAGACCATGGCCGAGGCTCCCACCAGGTGGTGCAGATGGTGCGGGCTCGTCCGCGCCGCCCACAGGGCGCGCAGCGCGGCCGCACCGAACACCGCCGCATAGACCGGCCAGGCCCACGACGGAGGACTGAAGACGGCGGCGGGCACGGCCATCGCGGCCATACCGAAGCCCATCAGAGCCTCACCGCCCGCGGCGCGCCGCTGCTCCTCGACGTTGCTGCGCATCCGCAGCAGACAGTAGGCCCCGGTCGCCGCGCACAGCGCGACGAGAAGCCAGCCGGGCGAAGCCGGTCCGTGCACACGTACCTCCCCCACTCGACGTTCCGGGATAGGCGGGCGGTCGACGGTCAAGGGATGCCCAGGCAATGCGGGGCGCAACCGAGCGCAAGGGGGTATGCGGGGGAGCACTCACGGAGCGCGGCAGATGAGGATATATGTTTCACGAGTAAAATACCTGCTAAGCTTGTTCCCATGAGCAGTGTGACCCCCACCCCCGGAACCCCGCTCCTCAGGCGCCTCCCGCTCACCGGCGTGCTGCGCCTCGGTCGGCCCTCCGACATCTGGTTCAAGCCCGCCCTCAGCGTGGTCGCCGCGGTCGCCCCGCCCAACCTGACCCTGCTGGCACTGGGCCGCCTCGATCTGGCGATGTACACCATGACCGGGTCCCTGTGCGCCCTCTACGCCCACAACCGCCCCTACGCCGCCCGGGCCCGCGTCCTCGCCTGGGTAGTGCTCGGCATGATCGGCGGTCTCGCCGTCGCGCTGGTCACGGCGTCGCTCACCACGAACTCCGTGGTCCTCGTCACCGTCGGCGCGCTGCTCGCCGCCGTACAGAAGGCGCTGTGCGACGCGACTCGTATCGGCCCGCCCGGCAACGTGGTCCTCACCTTCATCAGCTCCGCCTCCCTCTTCGCACCCCAGACCCTCGCCCAGATCCCCGGACACCTCGCACTGGGCGTCGCGGCCGGGGTCTGGGCCTGGCTCGTCGGCATGGCGCCCGGGCTCGTCCGCCCGCACGGCCCCGAGCGCCGGGCCACCGCCCAGGCCCTCAACGCCGCCGCCACCTACGCCGAGACCCGCGGCACCGGCGACGGCCACGCCCGGGCCCGCGCCGCCGCGGCCGCCGCAATCCAGGCCGCCTGGCAGTCCCTGCTGTCCACCGGCGCGCGCACGGAACCTCGCCGCGCCCTCGAGCGGCTCGTCGTCCGCGCCGAGGCCGCCCTCGCCGCCCCCGCCGACACCGACCCGCGCCGGCTGCGCACCTGGGCCCGCGGCCTGCGCGGCACCGGCCCGGTCCCGGCGCCCGACGGCCTGGCGGCGTCTGCCGACGAACTCCTCGGCGTGGACGCCGAACTCGCCGGCCTGCCCAGCCCGTTGTGGACCAGGCTCGGCCCGCTAACTCCCATCGCCATGCGCACCGCCCTCGGCTGCGCACTCGCCGGTTACGCCTCCCTCGCCCTCGGCATCGGCCGCCCCTACTGGGCCCTGGTCACCGCTGCCTCCCTCTATCAGGCCAACGTCACCCTCACCTGGAGCCGGGGCGTCCAGCGCGTCGTCGGCAACCTCGTCGGCGTGCTCGTCTTCGCCGCGATCGCCCCGCTCACGCACCTTCACCCGGCCGCCCTCGTCCTGTCCTGCCTCGCGTTCAACTTCGGCGCCGAGGCACTGATCAGCCGCAACTACTGGCTCGGCAGCGTCTGCGTCACCCCGATGGCCCTGCTCATCACCGAGTTCGCCGCGGTCCAGCAGCCCGGCGAGCTGATCACCGACCGGGTCGTGGACACCCTCGTCGGCGCCCTGGTCGGCTTCGTGGCGGCCGTCGCCGTCACCAACCGGCGGGCGGGCGACCGCATCGAGGACGCGCTGACCGTCGTAGAACGCACCCGTGAGCACACCGCCCGGCTCCTCGCGGAACCGGATCCAGCGCCCGCAGCCCTGGAAGCGGCCCGCCGCGGCCTCGCCGCCGGGCTGGTCGAGCTGCGGGCCACCGTCGACGCGGCGTCCGGCGAATGGTGGCAGCGTGCGCTGCCGCAGGAGCGGGTCGTGCGGGCCGAGCAGTCCGGACACCGTACGCTCGCGGCGACGGTGCGGCGCCAGGGGTGGTGCTCCTGGAGCGGCGAGAACAGGACGACGGAGGACGTACGGCCATGACGGGGACGAACGGACGGCCGGCAGCGGAAGGCGGCGCGACCGCATCGGGGAGAGGGGACAGGGTCGCCGGGGTCGTCCGGCAGTGGCAGAGCGTTCACCCGGACCTGGACACCGGGCCGATGGAGATCATCGGCCGCATCAACCGCTGCGCCGCCCTCCTCCAGCAGGCCGAGGACGCCCCGCTGCGCCGCGCCGGTCTCAGCCGCCCCGAGTTCGACCTGCTCGGCGCGCTGCGCCGCACGGGCCATGAACTGACCCCCAGTGAACTGGCCCGCGAGACCTTCTCCTCGGGCGCCGCCGTCACCAAGCGCCTCAAGCAGCTCACCGAGCGGGGCCTGGTCGAGCGCCGCGGCGACACCCGGGACCGCCGCGTCGCGCACGTCCGCCTCACGGACGCCGGACGCGAACTCGTCGACGGCATCCTGCCCGACCAACTGGCCTACGAGACCGTGGCGCTGTCGGGCCTGGACCCGACGGAGCAGCGTGAACTCGCCGGTCTGCTCGGCGACTTGCTCGGTCAGCTGGAAGGACGCCTGGGTGCGGTTCGTGTTTGACCGGCCGACCGGCCGATTCCGGACCGTTGACGTGAGCTGCCCGTCCTCCTTACGTTCGTGCAGGTCGGTCGATTGATCGACTGGCGTACGACATGCCGAACAAGGGACTGATGCCGTGGCACCCGCAGCCTCCGCCACCCCCGAGACGCTCACCGTCGACCTCGGCGACGAGACGGGACCCTTCCACGGAGGCGCGAGCGGCACGCTCTACGGCCTGTACGGCGACGGCGTGCCCAGCCGCAACCTCGTCGAGGGCATGTACGTCCGCACGGTCTCGACCAAGGCCCAGGACGGCACCCAGCACCCCGGCGCCGACGCCCTGGAGATCCTGCCGTCCTTCGTCGAGGCGGGCGGCAAGGACGTCTACGTCTACCTCCCCGACATCTACCGCGGCTTCCCCTACGAGTGGCCCGGCGACACCGGCGAGGAGCGGCTCGCCGGTTTTCGGGCGAGGATCCGCAGGCACGTCGAACAGGTCCAGGCGTTGGGCGCCTACAAGTCCCATGTGGTGTATGTGCCGTTCAACGAGCCCGAGGGCAACATGTTCGGCACGGAGGAGTGGAGCTACGACCAGGTCTCCTGGCGCACTGATCCACGGCACTACTTCGCGGCCTGGAAAGACGTGTACCGCCTCATCAAGGGCCTCGACCCCGCCGCGCGCGTCGCGGGCCCCAACACCTGCGTTCTGTACCCCGAGGTCATGGACTTCCTGGAGTTCGCCAAGGCCGAGGACGTACTCCCCGACGTGATCACCTGGCACGAGCTGTCGTCGCCGGACGAGATCCGCACCAACGTCGCCAAGTACCGTGACATGGAGCGGGAGTTGGGGATCGGCCCGCTGCCGGTCAACATCAACGAGTACGCGCACAACTACCACGTCTCCGTCCCCGGCCAGATCGTCCAGTGGATCGCCGCGATCGAGGAGTCGAAGGTCGACGCCGACCTGGCTTACTGGAACATCGACGGCAACCTCAACGACTCGGCCGTGGAGGCAAGCAAGGGCAACGGCCAGTGGTGGCTGTTCAACGCCTACGGTCAACTGACCGGGAACACCGTCCGGGTGACGGCCCCTCACCCCGACGCGCAGTACACCCTCCAGGGCGTCGCCACCGTCGACCGGGAGAAGCGCCAGGCGCGGGTGCTGTTCGGCGGGACGGGCGGGGCCGTGGACGTCGTCCTCAGCCGCGTCGACCCGGAGGTCTTCGGTACGACCGTCCACGCGCGGCTCCAGGAGATCCCGTGGACGGGCCAAGTCGGCGCGTCCGCCCAGCCGTTGCGGCTCCGGGACGGTGAACTGCCGGTCGTGGACGGCAGAGTGACGGTGTCCCTGCCCGACGCCGACGAGATGTCCGCCTACCAGGTGATCCTCTCGCCCGGCGGACACGGGGCCGCGCCGGTGGAACCGTCGGTGAGCTGGCGGCGCACCTACGAGGCCGAGGACGCGACCCTCACCGGAGAGGGGTGCACGAGGCTCGGGCCCGAGGGATCCCCTTCCGACGTGGGGAAGTTCGCGACCTCCGGCGGCTACCACGTGGGCGGCCTGCGCACCGGTTCGGACGTCGTCGTCGCCTTCGACGTCGAGGCCCCGCGGCAGGGGACGTACGACGTCACCGTCCTCGCCAACTCCCACAACCTGGCCGAGCGGGTGCGGGAGCAGGGCCCCACCAACGTCTTCCTTCGCGTCGACGGCGAGGCCCCGCAGGAGCTGCGGCTGCCGCTCGGCTACAAGTGGGCGGTGTGGGGCCGCACCGACACCCGGGTCGAGCTGACCGCCGGCCGGCACACCCTCACCCTGGCCACCCGGGACCCCGACCTCGGCGTCACTCGCGGCGACGCGGTCGTCGACCGGCTCGACCTGGCCCTGCGCGACGACCAGGTCACCGCGCCCGCCCTGTACGACGCCGAATACGCGGCCCTGGGCGGCGGGGCGCGCGTCAGCCACGCCCACCGCGGAGCGTCGGGACCGGGCACCGCGGTGCTCCCGAGAGGCGGCACCGTCACCTTCTGGGTGCACGCGGCCGACGACGGCGAGGCGACCGTCATCGTCGACCGACTAGGGCCCGGCGAAGGCCTGTTGACGGTCAACGGCGAGGAGGCCGGGCGGGTCGACGGATCCGCCGCCGCGGTCTTCCTCGCCGGAGGCATCAACAAGCTCACGGTCACCGGGACTTCGGAACGCCTCATCGTCGACCGACTGCGTGTGGGCCCCGCGCGCGGACTGCTGCCGACCACCGTGTACGCCGCCGAGGAAGGCACCCTGACCGGCAGCGCGAAGGTCACCGGCGCCCACACCTTCGCCACCGGAGGCAAGGCGGTCGACGGCATCGGCAACGGACCCGCGAACACGCTGACTCTGACCGTGACGGCAGCGCGCGACGGACGCCACGCGCTCACGATCCGCTACTCCAACGGCGAACAGGCCCCCGCCACCCACTACAACCCCGACCCGGTCTGCCGCCACGTGGACATCTCCGTCAACGGAGCCGCCCCCCACCGCGTGCTGTTCCCCACCACCTTCCACTTCAACAACTTCTGGAACCTCTCCGTCCCCGTCACCCTGCGACAGGGCACCAACACCCTGACCTTCACCGCCGACGAACTCCCCGACTTCGACGGCCGCACCCGGAACCAGTACGGCCAACGCTCCGCCTGGGCCCCGGTCCTCGACCAGGTGACGGTGACACCGCTGGGCTCTTCCTGAACGCGACCTTCTGCGACAGTCAGCCCTCGTCCCCCGCCCGGTAGACACCGAACATCGCCCCCTGCGGGTCCCGCGGCACCGCGATCCGACGTCCGCCGGCCAGGGAGGTGGGCTCCATGAGGGCTGTGCCGCCGGTCTGTGTCGCCGTGCCCGCGCTCGCGTCCACGTCCTCCACAGCGAAGTACGGCAACCAGTGCGGCGGCACCTCGGGCGGGAACTTGGCGTCCATCGTCATCATGCCGCCGAAGTCCGCGCCGTCGATGCCCCCGGCCCGAGCAGCACCGTCCCGCCGGCCGCGGTCACGTCCCGGGCGGCGGCGTCCGTGTCCGGCACGGAGAACGACACGTTCCAAGTGACTGGCTGCAACTCCTGGTACAGCGGCGTCAGCACGGCGACCGCCACGTCCCCGAGGTGCGCGACCGTGTAGCCGCCCGCCTCCTGCCGCGGATCCGTCTCCGCGCGCCAGCCGAGGCGCTCCGCTGGTATGCGGGTTGTTTGCCGCACCGTACTTCACCAGTCCCGCTCAGCTTGTTCTTTGTGGTCTGACCTCGATCGAGCGGACTGCGTACCCGCGGTTCAAGCGGCTGATCACCGCGCATGAGCTGCACTTACCGGCGACTCGGGACTCAGGGACGACGTCCTCACCGGCCTTGACCATCCGTTCCGGTTGTGAGGGCTGGGACGTTTCCCGGTTGTGGGAGCGGAGGGGTGGATAGCGTGCCCAGGTCACTGTTCATGTGAGCGTGCACCACGTGCACAGGGGGGAAGTCACACATGCGGAGCATGCGCAGAGCGCTGGGGCGGCTGTCCACGGCGTTACTGGCGGGGGCCCTGCTCGTCCTGGTCGGTACAGGAACCGCCCAGGCCACCACCACGGTCGAGATCCCGGCGGCCACCGACGGCGGTATCTCGGCGACCGTCAAGTTCTACGGCGCCGTGGTGCCCCAGCCCTACAACCCGGATCCCACCGCCTACTTCGGCGACCGCAAGTGCCAGCTCATCTACCACGACTACGACCCGACGGCAGGCTGCGGCGGCTTCAAGCTGAGCGTCACACTGCACAACGTACGCAACCAGCCCGGCTACATCGCGGGCCTGAGCAGCACCGGCGGTTACTTCCAGGCGTACGCCGACACGGCCCGCACGTTCGGCTGTCTGCGCGCGGACGGCACGTTCGACCACAGCACCAGTTTCGTGGTCCGTACCCAGCAGCAGCCCCTGTCGGCGACGTACTACGAGCCCGACAGCAACTACATCCTCTACGCGCACCGGAACTACTCCGGCGAGTACGGGCCGCATTTCTACGTCAACTTCGCGCCCGTGCAGGTGAATTGCCCCGACGGCACGACACCCACCCAGTACGGCCTCAAGGTCACGAACGTCAGCGTCACCATCGACGACGCGAACGTCTTCGGCAACACGACCTGGAGTACGCCGGGGCCGTTCTACGCGTAACGGCACCCAGGACACATGCGCGGACGAGGGCCCCGGCAGGGAGCCCGGGCCCTCGTTCCGTATGCGCCTCCGCTTGTTCCTTCTGGTCTGACCTCGAACGATGTGCCGAACGTGATCGCTCGTACGGGGATTCCGGGGACGTGAACACGGCCTCCGTCTGATCCTGTGCGTTCGAGCTGCTGACGCCCTGCTGTGCACCGACGGGCCGGTGACCACACCGGTGGACCTCACCCTGACGGCCGAGCACCGACGCGGGCACGGCGCGATGTACGACGCGCTCAACTGCGGGAACGTGGATGTGCCCCGGTTGCGGCAGGTGCTGGCCGGGCTGCCGCAACCCGAGGCCGCCGACGGGCGCCTGGTCACGTCTACGGCCGCAGCGGACGCTCGTCGGACCAGTTCGTGCCCGGCTGGCCCTACTCGTTCGTCGCCACGCTGGAGTCGGGCCGGACCTCGTGGTGCCAGATCCTGGACGCGCTGCGGCTGGGGCCGGCCGACGATGTCGCCGAGGTCACCGCGGCCCAGGTCCGCCGCGTGGTCACCGACCTCATCGACATGGGGCAGTGGCAGCCGGGCGACCGCGACATCCTGATCGTCTTCGACGCCGGCTACGACGCCCCGCGCATGGCCTGTCTGCTGGAAGGGCTGCCGGTGGAAATCCTCGGATCTCACCGCCGCAGGGCGGACGCCCGCCGAAGCACGGCAGGGAGTTCCGCTTCGCCAAATCGGAGACCTGGGGCGATCCGGATACCGCAACCGTGCAGGTCACCGACCGATACGGCACTGCTCGCGCGATGGCCTGGGACCGCATCCATCCCCGTCTGGCTGTGGACGTCGGCCACCGGCCTGTCGGGCGTGGACGTCGACCTGCGCTGGCAGGCGTTCCTCCGCAGATTCGATCTTCCGGATGATCAAGCAGACGCTGGGCTGGCCCCGCCCGAAGCTCCGCACACCCGAGGCGGCGGACCGATGGACCTGGCTGGTCATCGCCGCCCACACCCAACTCCGCCTCGCCCGCCCGCTGGCCGCCGACCTCCGCCCCCCTGGGAGAAGCCGGCCGAGCCCGGCCGACTCACCCCCGCCCGGGTCCGCCGCGGGTTCAGGAACCTCCGCCCGAACTTGCCCTGCCCGGCCCGTGCACCGAAACCCAACCGGCCCGGCCCCGGCCGACCTCCCGGCTCGAAGAACCGGCACACCGCCACTCGCCACTACCTGGGCAAAACGGCGAAGCGGCCCGAGACCATCACCGAACGCGACCAGGTCAGACCATAAAGAACAAGCTCAGATCCCGGGCCGATACCGAATCGGATGTTCGGCAGGCACCTCGACGAGCACGATTCGCGTCCCGTCCGGATCCGCGATCCACATCTCGATCAGCCCCCAGGGCTCCTTCACCGGCGGCCGCACGATCTCCACTCCCCGCGCCCGCAGCTCCTCGTGCGCCGCGCCCACGTCCTCGACCTGGAGCCACAGCCGCACGGACGGAGACGGCGGGCTCTCGGACCGCCCCGACACCTCCAGGAACCCGCCCCCGAGGAAGTACACCGTCCCCCGATCCGGCCCTTCCCCGAACTCGCGGTAGACGGCCAGCCCCAGCCACTCGCCGTAGAACACGCGGGACCGGTGGGGATCGGTCGGCCGCAGCAGGATCCGGCTGCTCAGTACGTGAACCATGCCGCCGGAGCCTAATGCGGCAGCGCTACCCTCGTCCGAGCCCGAGCCGTGTACAGATCGGAGTTTCGCCCATGGAGACCGCCGCCACCGGACTCATCTTCCGCGACGCCACGGACGCCGACGTGGACACCCTGGTCGCCCTGATCGAGTCGGCGTACCGAGGGGACGCCAGCCGGGGTGGCTGGACCACCGAGGCGGACATCCTGGAGGGTCAGCGGACCGATCCTGAGGGTGTGCTGCAGGTGATCAAGTCGCCCGACAGCAGGCTGCTGACCGTGGAGCGGGACGGCCGGGTCGTCGCCTGCTGCCAGCTCGAACACCGCGGCACACACGCCTACTTCGGGATGTTCGCGGTCAGCCCCGCAGAGCAGGGCGCCGGCCTCGGCAAGGTGATCATCGCGGAGGCGGAGCGCGCGGCCCGCGAGACCTGGGGTGCCCAGGAGATGCACATGACCGTGATCTCCGTACGCGACGACCTCATCGCCTGGTACGAGCGCCGCGGCTACCGCCGTACGGGCCGGATGACCCCGTTCCCGTACGGCGACGAGCGCTTCGGCATTCCGCAGCGCGACGACCTTCAGTTCGAGCTGCTGGTCAAGGAGCTCGCGACCTCATGACGCGCCCGGAGTGAGGAGCCCGCACAATCGTTACGCCGTGAAGCGGCCGGTGCGTTTGATCTCCGGATAGTCGGTGGTCGCGCCGTCCAGTTCCAGGGCGCGTACGAGGCGCAGCTGGTCCTGCGTGTTCACCACCCAGCCGATGACCTTGAGGTCCGCCTTGCGGGCCTGCTCGGCGATCTCCAGGGTCAGCCGGCGGATGTTGAGGCAGACGGTCGCGGCGCCGGCCTCGACGGCGCGGTCGACGACGTCCGTGCCGAACCGGCTGGCGATCAGCGCGGTCCGTACACCCGGCACCAGGCGGGCGATCTCGGCGATCGCCTCGTCGTGGAACGACGACACCTCGACCCGGCCGACCAGATCCCGCTTGTGCATGACCTCGGCCAGCGCCCGCGCCGCCGCCAGGTCCTTGATCTCGGCCTGGAGCGGCGACCTGACGGCGTCCAGGACCTCCTCGAAGACGGGGACGCGCTCCCCGCGGCCCGCGTCCAGGGCGCGCAGTTCGGCGAGGGTCTTCTCGGCGATCGGGCCGGTGCCGTCGGTCGTACGGTCCACGTCGGCGTCGTGCATGACGACGAGGGCGCCGTCCTTGCTCAGGTGCAGATCGAGTTCGATGACGTCGAGGCCGGCCTGCTGGGCGGCGACGAAGGAACGCAGGGTGTTCTCGGGCTCGACGCCCATCACTCCGCGATGACCGATGGTAAGGAAGTTCAAGATTCGACTCGCTTCCGTCGACGGCGGCTCGGCACGCGCGCGGACCGGAGCGGACGTCCGCGCGGCAGTTGCCGCAGCCTAACCGCCCCGTCCGGCGATGTACCCGTACGTACACAGGGGATCGGGGCGACGGACGGGACCGACCTGGAACGGACCCTCACGGGCGGTCACCCTGGCGTGGGCGAGTCCTGCGCGGATTGACCGGCGGGGCGACGCGCGCTCCGGTCACTGTGGCCCATAGCGGAAGTCGTCGCCGTTTCGGTGTCAAGCAGGAAAAAGAGCGGTGACGATGAAGTTGCACAGGATAATCTCCCGAGTCTCCCCTTGCTGGAAGAAACCTCATACGCATACGGTGTCCATACGCGAGGTTCTCCCGTGGAGGATGGGAAATGACGGAAATTCTTGTGCAGGTGGGTATGCAGGAGCAGTTCGCTCCCGCGTCGAGGGTGGTGGAGCATCCGGCGTGGCCCGTGCTCAAGGATGCCGTGGAACGGATCCGGCCATGGCAGTCCCAGGACGGCTCGATCGACTTCGACGCCGAGGGGGCCCCGGACCGCGCCGACGCCGAACTCGTCGTACGCCGTGTCGTGGGGGCGGTCGAGGAGCTGTCCCCGCTGCTCCCGCACGACGCCGCCTATCACGCGGCCCTGGTGAGGGACCTGCGCCGCTGGTCCGACGGCGGCTTCCCGGTGCCCGACTTCCTCGACTCGCTGCTGGCCTTCCAGCCCGCGGCCACGCGCGCGGACGGCCTGCAGCACCTGGTCGTCTTCCCGATGTACACGCAGAACGGCAATCCGGACCGCAACCTCGAAGCGGTCGTCCTGCGCATGGTCTGGCCCGACTGGCTGGCCGAACTGGAGCGCACCCGCTACGACAACCCGCTGTTCTGCGGCATCAAGTTCGAGGACTTCACGGCCGGGTACGACACCAACTCCGCCGTCCTCTTCCCGGAGACCATCGCCGTCCGCGAGGCCCCCGAGCGCTTCAGCTGGGGCGGCATCTTCTGCGACCGCGAGGCCGCCCGCTTCCGCCGGGTCACCGAGGCCGCCGTCGGCATCCTCGGCCTCGACCTGCCCTCGGACGTCGCCGCCATGGTCCACGACCAGAAGCGCTGCGAGGAGGCCTTCGTCCTGTGGGACATGGTCCACGACCGCACCCACAGCCACGGCGACCTGCCCTTCGACCCGTTCATGATCAAGCAGCGCCAGCCGTTCTGGATGTACGGCCTGGAGGAGCTGCGCTGCGACCTCACCGCCTTCAAGGAGGCCGTGAAGCTGGAGGCGGAAGGCGTCCCGCAGGCCCGTGACGTGCAGTTCGCCGTCCTGTTCGACCGCATGTTCCGCTTCCCGGTCACCGGCGAGCGCGTCCGCAACTACGACGGTCTCGGCGGCCAGCTCCTCTTCGCCTACCTCCACAAGCACGACGTCGTCCGCTGGACCGACAACAAGCTGCACATCGACTGGCAGCGCGCCCCCCAGGTCACCAACCAGCTGTGCGCCGAGATCGAGGACCTCTACCGCGCCGGCATCGACCGCCCCAAGCTGGTCCACTGGTTCAAGGCCTACGAGCTGGTCTCCACCTACCTCGCCCCGCACCCGGGCTCCCGCTGGGCCAAGGGCCCGGACGCCCTGGACCTGACCCAGCCCCCGCGCAAGCTCGTCGATGAGGTGCTTCCGGACGAGTTTCCGCTGAGCATGTTCTATGAGGCCCTCTCCAAAAAGCTGAAGAACGTGATCGCCTCCACCAAGGGCATCACGGCGGAGAGCGCCGAGCGGATCGCCGCGTGAGCGACCGCACCACCAGTACCACTGCTCAGGAGGCGATGAACATGGGGAACGGGGCTCTCAGCGGTGCGGTGATCGCGGTCGCGGGTGCCGGCGGACCGGCCGGCCGGGCGACACTGCTCAGGCTCGCCGAGGCGGGCGCGACCGTCG
Source organism: Streptomyces sp. JLBG701 (assembly GCF_058544905.1). Lineage (NCBI taxonomy): Bacteria > Bacillati > Actinomycetota > Actinomycetes > Kitasatosporales > Streptomycetaceae > Streptomyces > Streptomyces sp. JLBG701. Next base: position 1,327,419 of record NZ_CM178588.1, on the reverse strand, counting down.
TCGGTTCGGACAACGACCCGGAGCGCCTGGCGGAGGCCGTGGACGCGGCCAGCTACGCGCACGGCGGCGCCACCGTCGTCGGCGACACCGTCGACCTGCTCGACCTGCAGTCCACCCGCGACTGGGCCATCCGTATCGAGAAGGACTTCGGCAAGGTCGACGGCCTCGTCCATCTCGTCGGCGGCTGGCGCGGCAGCGAGACCTTCACCAAGACGGTCCTCGACGACTGGGACTTCCTGGAGATGCTGCTCATCCGCACCGTGCAGCACACCTCCCTCGCCTTCCACGAGGCGCTCCAGCGCAGCGATCGCGGTCGGTACGTCCTGATCAGCGCGGCCGGCGCGAGCAGGCCCACCGCGGGCAACGCCGCGTACGCCGCCGCCAAGGCCGCCGCCGAGGCGTGGACGCTGGCCATGGCCGACTTCTTCCGCAAGGCGGGGGGCGAGCAGGGGCCGACGTCCGCGGCTGCGATCCTGGTGGTGAAGGCGCTGGTGCACGACGCGATGCGCGCCGAACGCCCCAACGCGAGGTTCGCTGGCTTCACCGACGTCAAGGACCTGGCCGATGCCGTCGCCGGAGTCTGGAACAAGCCCGCCGCCGAAGTGAACGGAAAACGTCTGTGGCTGACCGAGCAGCCGTGAACCCTGCCAAGACCGACGCCCGCCGCCACCACGACCCGCAGATCCGCGGCTTCGCCAGCGACAACTACGCCGGGGCCCACCCCGAGGTGCTCGCGGCCCTGGCCCTGGCCAACGACGGCCATCAGGTCGCGTACGGCGAGGACGTCTACACCGAGCACCTCCAGGGCGTCATCCGCAGCCACTTCGGCGCCACGGCGGAGGCCTTCCCGGTCTTCAACGGCACCGGCGCCAACGTCGTCGCACTCCAGGCGGTCACCGACCGCTGGGGCGCGGTGATCTGCGCCGAGAGCGCGCACATCAACGTCGACGAGGGTGGCGCCCCCGAGCGCATGGGCGGCCTCAAGCTGCTCACTGTGCCTACGCCCGACGGCAAGCTGACGCCCGACCTGATCGACCGGCAGGCGTACGGCTGGGACGACGAGCACCGCGCGATGCCGCAGGTCGTCTCGATCACCCAGAGCACGGAACTCGGCACGCTCTACACGCCGGACGAGATCCGCGCTATCTGCGATCACGCCCACACACGCGGCATGAAGGTCCACCTGGACGGCTCCCGCATAGCCAACGCGGCGGCCTCCCTCGACGTCCCGATGCGGACCTTCACCAACGCCGTGGGCGTCGACATCCTCTCCCTCGGCGGGACGAAGAACGGCGCGCTGTTCGGCGAGGCGGTCGTCGTCATCAACCAGGACGCCGTCAGCCACATGAAGCACCTGCGCAAGCTGTCCATGCAGCTCGCCTCCAAGATGCGCTTCGTGTCAGTGCAGTTGGAAGCTCTGCTGGCCAAGGACCTGTGGCTGCGCAACGCCCGCCACTCCAACGAGATGGCCCAGCGCCTGGCGGAAGGCGTACGAGCGGTCCACGGCGTGGAGATCCTCTACCCGGTCCAGGCCAACGCGGTCTTCGCCCGCCTCCCGCACGACGTCAGCGAACGCCTCCAGAAGCGCTTCCGCTTCTACTTCTGGAACGAGGCGGCAGGCGACGTCCGCTGGATGTGCGCCTTCGACACGACAGAGGAGGACGTCGACGCGTTCGTGGCGGCGCTGAAGGAGGAGATGGCCCGCTAGGTGGCGCCGGGTGCGGAGTCGCGCCCCGAAGGGGTGCGGGGCTGTATCGATATGCGGCTCCGCCGCGGGGCGCGACCGGCCCCCACCGACCCGCAGACAAAAACCCACAACTGCCCGAGCGAACTACCGGGCGTCGGCCTCTCGAACCTCTTCCGGCGTAGGCGCGGTGCCACCCAAATGCGCCGGCATCCACCACGTGTCGTCGGGACCCTTGGGCCGCACGGGGTACGCACGCTGAGCGGCTTCCAGCAACTCCTGCACACGGTCCCGCAAGCGCCGCGTAATCGCGCCCGCGTACTGGTCGTGCGGGGCCTCGACCGGCTCGCCCACCCGGATCGTGATCGGGGTGTGGCTGCGCTTGAAGTTGCGCGGGTGGCCCTTGGTCCACAGTCGCTGTGTGCCCCACACCGCCATCGGGATGAGCGGGACGCCGGCCTCCTGGGCCAGGCGTGCGGCGCCCGACTTGAAGGTCTTGAGCGTGAAGGACTGCGAGATCGTCGCCTCCGGGAAGACCCCGATGATCTCACCGGACCGCAGGGACTCCAGCGCGTGCTCGTACGCCTTGTCGCCCTTTTTGCGGTCCACGGGGATGTGCTTCATCCCGCGCATCAGCGGCCCGGAGATCTTGTGGCGGAAGACGGACTCCTTCGCCATGAACCGAACGAGACGTTTCTGCGGGAGCGCAGCCAGTCCGTCGAAGATGAAGTCCAGGTAGCTGATGTGGTTGCTCACCAGCACGGCGCCGCCCGAGCGCGGGATGTTCTCCGAACCCTTGCAGTCGATCTTGAGGTCCCACGCCTTGAACAACGTGAGGGCGAGACCGACGACGGGACGGTAGACAAGCTCTGCCATGGAGGTGGCGGCCCTTCTCTCTGCCTGGGAAGGGTTCTCCCGGCGGGAAAGTTACGCAGCCGTAGGTTTACGGCATCTCGCAGATCGTGCCCCAATAACGGGCGACTGGCCAGTCCTCGTGCCTGTGAACTGCGAGATCCTCGTCACGTGAGCCGGGTGATCCACCTCGGGGTTTTAACCTCCCTTTACTCCGTGCGAACCGCCACCCGCCGTACCAGCAGGTACATCTCGCACCCCAGGCAGTAACCGAACGAGGCATTGAGGAACGCCGCGGCGAGCGCGGCCCCGGTCGCCGCCAGACCCAGCCAGTCCGGGCCCAGCGTGAAGCCGACGAGACCCGCGCCCGCGAAGAGGAGCCCCACCGCCTGTGCGAACCGCGGCGGCTCGGGCGACTCGAACTCCGTCGGCGGCCCGATCCGGGGACGTACCGCCTTCCGGAAGAGCCAGCCGTACGGCGATCGGCCGACCCCGCCCGCCGCGCCCAGTGCGAACGCCAGGGTCTGCCACGCCAGCAGCCACGCGCTCCCGGTGATCAGCACGACCGCCAGTACCACGGTCGTCACGGCCGCCCCGAAGCGCGGACCCCTCGCATCGATGTCCATGAATCCAGCATTCCGCAAGGGAAAGGGTTCGTGGCCTCGGGAATCTTTGCAGTCTCGTGAACGCTTGCAGCAGGTGATGACCGGACTTGTGGTGTGCGTGGTGGTGCTGGCGGCGGCGAGCGCCTATGGAGTGCTGCATCGGCGGCGGAGCGGGAGAGTGCGCGTGCGCGGGCGCGACGACGGAAAGCGGCTGGGGGCCGCCGAGTTGGGCGGGGAGTTGGGTGAGCGGGCCACCCTCGTGCAGTTCTCCAGCGCCTTCTGTGCGCCCTGCCGGGCGACCCGCCGAGTCCTCGGCGAGGTGGCGGACATGGTCCCGGGCGTGACCCACGTCGAGATCGACGCCGAGGACCATCTCGACCTCGTACGCCGCCTCGACATCCTCAAGACGCCGACGGTGCTGGTCCTCGACGCCGACGGGCACATCGTGCGGCGCGCCACCGGCCAGCCCCGCAAGGCCGACGTGATCGCCGCGCTGGGGGAGGCGGTCTGAGCGCCGCGGCGGCCGGTGTGGGCCATCTTCCATATGCCGGAACGTACTTGACTGTGCGCACCACGTATCGTCAGCCTGACCGTATGCCTTCGGAACTCCTTCTCTTCGGGCGGGTGCACGTCGACCTGGCCCGCACCGCGAGCGCGCGCTGTCCGGGCTGCTGAGCAGCCACGGACCCCCGACGCCCCCTCCCGCAGAAGGACAACTTCATGACGGCCACACCCGACCTCGGTACTCCTCGGCTCGCCTCTCCCGATCTGCTCCGTTCCGTCTTCCGGCGGCACGCGGCGGGAGTGGCCGTGATCACCGCGCGCGGTGACGCGGGTCCGGTCGGCTTCACCGCCACCTCCCTGGCCTCCGTCTCCGCCGAGCCCCCGCTGCTGTCCTTCGGTATCGGCACCGGTGCCTCCAGTTGGCCGGCGATATCCGGGACCGACCATGTCGGCGTGCACATACTCGGCGAGCACCAGGAGCAGTTGGCCGCCACCTTCGCCCGCAGCGGTGCCGACCGGTTCGGGGCGTCCACCGCCTGGCGCGAGGGTCCCGAGGGCGTGCCGGTCCTCGACGGCGTGCTCGCCTGGCTCCTGTGCAGGGTCGTCGCGCGCGTGCCCGCGGGCGACCACCGGATCGTGCTGGCCGAGGTCGTCCTCGGCGACCAGACCGGCGCGGGCCGCCCGCTCCTGTACCACCAGGGGCGCTTCAACGGGCTGCGTGACTGAATCCACGCCGTGCTCCTGGTGCGGGACCGTCGAGTTCCGATTACGCTGCGTTGCGAAGGTCACAGTTCAAAGCGCTTGCTTAGCGGGAACCCCCTGAGGGAGCGTAGTACTGCGTACTGGCGAGTAATATTTCGCTCGGAGCGCGGGCCGCCCCCACCGGGAACGGCCGTGAGAGGCGCCTATGCTGCCTGCAAGTAGGCAGCTGAAAATGACGATGCAGTAGGAGAGCCGGCGTGAGCTTGAGGATCGTTGTCACTGTGAAGTACGTGCCCGACGCCACTGGCGACCGGCACTTCGCCGATGACCTGACCGTCGACCGTGACGACGTGGACGGTCTGCTCTCCGAACTGGACGAGTACGCGGTCGAGCAGGCGCTGCAGATCGCCGACGAGGCGGACGACGCGGAGATCACCGTTCTCACGGTCGGCCCCGAGGACGCCAAGGACGCGCTGCGCAAGGCGCTGTCCATGGGCGCCGACAAGGCCATCCACGTCGAGGACGACGACCTGCACGGCACCGACGCCATCGGCACCTCCCTGGTGCTGGCCAAGGCGATCGAGAAGGCCGGCTACGACCTGGTCATCTCCGGCATGGCCTCCACCGACGGCACCGCCGGCATCGTGCCCGCGCTGCTGGCCGAGCGTCTGGGCGTCCCGCAGGTCACCCTGCTCTCCGAGGTCTCCGTCGAGGACGGGGTCGTCAAGGGCCGCCGCGACGGCGACGCCGCGAGCGAGCAGCTGGAGGCCTCCCTGCCGGCCGTCGTGTCCGTCACCGACCAGTCGGGCGAGGCGCGTTACCCGTCCTTCAAGGGCATCATGGCCGCCAAGAAGAAGCCGGTTCAGTCCTGGGACCTGTCCGACCTCGACATCGAGGCGGAAGAGGTCGGTCTCGAAGGCGCCTGGACCGCGGTCGACTCCGCCACCGAGCGCCCGGCGCGCACCGCCGGCACGATCGTCAAGGACGAGGGCGAGGGCGGCAAGCAGCTCGCTGAGTTCCTCGCGGGCCAGAAGTTCATCTAGGCCCAACTGCTCAACGCCCCCTCAGACTTCGCAATAAGCAGGAGAGCATTCCCATGGCTGAAGTTCTCGTCTACGTCGACCACGTGGACGGTGCCGTCCGCAAGCCCACCCTTGAGCTGCTGACGCTCGCCCGCCGCATCGGCGAGCCGGTCGCGGTCGCCCTCGGCAACGGCGCCGCCGACACCGCCGCCGCCCTCGCCGAGCACGGCGCCGTCAAGGTACTGACCCACGAGGCCGCCGAGTACGCCGACTACCTGGTCGTCCCGAAGGTGGACGCGCTGCAGGCCGCCTACGACGTCGTCACCCCGGCCGCCGTCCTGGTGCCGTCCTCCGCCGAGGGCAAGGAGATCGCCGCCCGTCTGGCGCTGCGCATCGGCTCCGGCATCATCACCGACGCCGTCGACCTTGAGGCCGGCGACGAGGGCCCGGTGGCCACTCAGTCGGTGTTCGCCGCGTCCTTCACCACCAAGACCCGCGTGTCCAAGGGCACCCCGGTCATCACGGTCAAGCCGAACTCGGCCGCCGTCGAGGCCGCTCCGGCCGCCGGTGCCGTCGAGGCTCTCGCGGTCACCTTCTCCGACAAGGCCACCGGCACCAAGGTCACCGGCCGTACCCCGCGCGAGTCGACCGGCCGCCCGGAGCTGACCGAGGCCGCGATCGTGGTCTCCGGCGGCCGCGGTGTGAACGGCGCGGAGAACTTCGCGATCATCGAGGCGCTCGCCGACTCCCTCGGCGCGGCCGTGGGTGCTTCCCGCGCCGCCGTCGACGCCGGCTGGTACCCGCACACCAACCAGGTCGGCCAGACCGGCAAGAGCGTGTCCCCGCAGCTGTACATCGCCTCCGGCATCTCCGGCGCGATCCAGCACCGCGCCGGCATGCAGACCTCGAAGACGATCGTGGCGATCAACAAGGACGCCGAGGCCCCGATCTTCGACCTCGTCGACTACGGCGTCGTCGGCGACCTCTTCGACGTCGTCCCCGCCCTCACCGAGGAGATCAACGCCCGCAAGGGCTGATCGGCTCGATCCGGCTGTACGAGGCCCCCGTAACCGTTCGTGCGGTTACGGGGGCCTCGGCTCATCCCAGGGTCAGCGAGGCCTGCACGGGCAGGTGGTCGCTGGGGAACTGCCCGTTCATCGCGAAGGTGTTGATCGAGGCCCGGTGGACTTTGACGCCCGGCGTGGCGAGGATCCAGTCGATGCGGTCGCCCCTCGGGGTCAGCGGCTCGTAGCCGTGGAAGGTCGCGTACAGCGCGCTGTGCCGTGCCGCCACGTCCCAGGTGTCGACGAGTCCCGAGCCCACCAAGGTGTCGTAGGCCGGGTTCTTGTGCGCGGCGACGTTGAAGTCGCCGGTGACCACGACGGGCAGGGTGCCGTCGAGTTGTGCGATCCGCCGGGTCATCAGCGTGGCGCTGCGCTCGCGCGCGTACTGGCTCACGTGGTCGAAGTGGGTGTTGAGGACGTAGAACTCCCGTCCGTCGTCGGCGAGATCACGGAAGCGCACCCAGGTGACGATGCGGGGGAAGCGGGCGCCCCAGGTGTTCGAGCGGATGACTTCCGGGGTGTCGGAGAGCCAGAAGGTGTAGTGCTCGAGCGGGACCAGGCGCTGGAGGTCGTAGTAGATCGCCGTGGACTCGTCGCGGCTGCCTCCCTCGCGACCAGTGCCGATCCAGTCGTAGTTCGGCCCGAGGTCCGCGTCGATGTCGCGCAGCTGCTGGTAGAGGCCCTCCTGGGTGCCCATGATGTGGGGACGGGTGCGGTGCAGCAGCTCACGCATCACCGGTCTGCGGGCGGTCCAGCTGTTGGGCTCGGTGGTGCTCGCGAAGCGCAGGTTGAAGGACATGACCCGTAGCGGGCCGGGGCTTTTCTTCGTCGAGGCGGACGACTCGGACAGTGTTGTACTGGAGAGGGGCACGGTGACCAGTGCGGCCAACGCGGCCTGTAAGCCCAGACGGCGCGTGACTCGGTTGTCGTTCGGCACGGGGGCTCCTTCGGTGGGGCGGCCGGCGAGTCGTGCATACGAGTCGTGCGTACGGGAGTGTGATACCCCCGGTTGAGATGGGCGTGAACATGCCGAAAGCCCGGAGTGGCCCCGTTCGGAAGTGGTGTTGACCATCCGGAAGGTTCCCGGATAACTTCGTTCTACGGATTGTTGATTCCGTAGAGCGGAAAACTGGAGGGTGTGGCATGGGGCAGGGCCAGCAGGAGCAGGTGGCGACGAGCCTCGCGGGCGCCGTCAGCGAAGAGATCAGCGCCTCCCTCGCGCCGGTCGACGCGGAGCTGGAGCGCCGCTACCCCGGAGACCCGGGCACCCGCCAGCCCGTCCACACCGTGTACGTCCCTGGTGACGTCTTCGCCGCCGACACCATCCGCTCCTGGGGCGACCAGGCCCTCGCCGCCCTTGACGAACACGCCCCGGACGCCGCCTCCTTCGCCGGCGTCCTCGGCCTGACCGACGAGCTGGCCGGGCCGGTGTACGACCGCGTACGCGCCAAGCTGGAGCGCGAGCCCATCGAGGACCTCCGCGTCGACTTCGAGGACGGCTACGGCCCCCGCCCCGACGCCGAGGAGGACCAGACCGCCGCCCGCGCGGCCCGGCTGATCGCCGAGGCGTACGAGAACGGCACGGCAGCCCCGTACATGGGCATCCGTATGAAGTGCATGGAGGCGCCCGTCCGCGACCGGGGCATCCGCACCCTCGACATCTTCCTGACCGGCCTGATGGAGGCCGGCGGGCTGCCCGACGGGCTGGTCCTCACCCTGCCCAAGGTCACCTACGCCGAGCAGGTCACCGCCATGGTCCGCCTGCTGGAGGCCTTCGAGAAGGCGCGCGGCCTCACGCCCGGCCGGATCGGCTTCGAGATCCAGATCGAGACCAGCCAGTCCATCCTCGCCACCGACGGCACCGCGACCGTCGCCCGCATGATCCAGGCCGCCGAGGGCCGCGCCACCGGACTGCACTACGGCACCTTCGACTACAGCGCCTGCCTCGGTGTCTCCGCCGCCTACCAGGCCAGCGATCATCCGGCCGCCGACCACGCCAAGGCGATCATGCAGGTCGCGGCGGCGGGCACGGGCGTACGCGTCTCGGACGGCTCCACCAACGTCCTGCCGGTCGGCAGCACCGAGAAGGTCCACGACGCCTGGCGGCTGCACTACGGGCTCACGCGGCGTGCGCTGGCGCGCGCCTACTACCAGGGCTGGGACATGCACCCCGGCCACATCCCGACCCGGTACGCGGCCGTCTTCGCCTTCTACCGCGAGGGCTTCGAGCAGGCGGCGGCCCGGCTCGCCCGGTACGCCAACCGCGCGGGCGGCGACGTCATGGACGAGCCCGCCACCGCCAAGGCCCTCAGCGGCTATCTGCTGCGCGGCCTGGACTGCGGCGCCCTCGACCTCGCCGAGGTCGCCAAGGCCACCGGGCTCACCCGCGCCGATCTGGAGGGCTTCGCGACGCCCAGGCGGGCCGACCTGACGGTCTCGGTCAAGTAGCGGCCCTGTCACAGCCCTGACAGGGCCCAGTTTCCCTTGAGGCGTTGTCACCCCTGCCCCGTACTGTGTGGGGAACGCATTGGCACGTCACAGGAACGGGGCAGAGGTGTCTTCGGGGGAGAGCGGACAGGCGGACGGGACCGGGCGGCTGCTGGCCGGGCGGTATCGCGTCATGGCGCAGCTGGGGCGCGGCGGCATGGGCGTCGTCTGGCGGGCCGTCGACGAGGTCCTCGGCCGTGAGGTCGCCGTCAAGGAACTGCGCACCTACACGGACTCCGACGCACCCGAACTGGCCGGCCTACGGCTGCGCATGCAGCGCGAGGCCCGCGCGGCGGCCCGGGTGCGCCACCCCGGAGTCGTCGCCGTGCACGACATCGCGGAGGTCGACGGGCGTCCGCTGATCGTCATGGAGCTCGTCGACGGACCGTCCCTGGACGACGTGCTGCGCGAGCGCGGCACCCTCGACCCGGGCGAGGCGGCCGGGATCGGCGCGAAGGTGATGGACGCGCTGGCCGCCGCCCACGCCGCCGGAGTCCTGCACCGCGACGTGAAGCCCGGCAACATCCTGCTGGAGCGCTCGGGCCGCGTCGTCCTCACCGACTTCGGCATCGCCACGATGGACGACCCGGGCGACGGCTCCGCCACCCACCTCACCCGCAGCGGCGAACTCGTCGGCTCCCTGGACTACTTGGCCCCCGAGCGCGCCCAGGGCCACGACCCCGGCCCGGCCTCCGACGTCTGGGCCCTGGGCGCCACGCTGTACGCCGCGGTCGAGGGCGTCTCGCCGTTCCGCCGTACGTCGACCTTCTCGACGCTCACCGCGATCGTGGCCGAGCCGCTGCCGGAGCCCCACCGGGCCGGTCCCCTCGGGCCCGTCCTGCGGGAGCTGCTGGACAAGCGGCCCGAGGCCCGCCCGGACGCGGACCGGGCGCGCGAACTGCTGCGGGGGGTGGCGGACTCGCCCGCCCCGGACGCGGCGACCACCACCCTGCGCGCGGCGGCGGCGCCGCCCGCTCCCGAGGAACCCTCGCGGGAGCCGACGGAGCCATCCGTCCCGGCGGTGCCGCCGGGATTCGGACCACCACAGCCGATGGAGCCGATGGCCCAGGGCTTCGGGGCGCCGGTCCCGCCGGCGCAGGGCTCGGACATACCGGGGCCCATGGCTTCCCCCGCACCCCAACCAGGGGCTCCCACAGGGACCTTGGCCGCTTCCGACCCGCCTCGCCGCAAGAGTCGCGTCCTGCTCGCCGCCGTAGCGGTCACCGTCGTGCTCGCGGTGGCCGGAGCGACGGTCGCCCTGCTGAACAACACGGGCGACGCCGAGGCCGGCGCCGGGCCGACGGCATCCGCAGACCGCACCACCGCCTCCTCCCGGGCTTCCGGCCGCACCGACGCCGACTCCTCGGACGAAGCCAAGCCCACCGGCCAGGGCGACGAGAAGACGCCCTCGCCGACGGAAAGCACAGACTACGAGGGCGGGTCCACGACCGGCGCGGCCCCGACGCCCTCCCCGTCGAAGACCGCCGACGGCGATGACACCTCGGGCGCCGGTTCCGGCAACGGCGGTGCGACCGACGGGGGCACCGAGACCACCGAGGCTCCGGCGTGCTGGTCCGTGGGCTCCGGCAAGTACAACTGCGAGGTCTGGACCACCGCCAAGTCGTACACCGCCTCCGGCACCGAGGCGGGCGTCCTCAACCAGGGCACCAACTACTTCTACTGCCAGTCGAATCTGGGCCGGCGCGAGACATACGGCGAGTGGACCAACGTCTGGTGGGCGAAGACCGACGACGACAGCGGCAACACGGACGTCTGGGTCAGCGACGTCTACATCACGGGCGGCGACAACGACGAACCGGTTCCCGGACTCCCGGTCTGCTGAGCCCGTACATACCGCTCAAGCCCTGACGCAGTCACCAGCTTCTCCTCGGCGAACAGCCGCGTGCCCGCCTCGCACAGCCGCCCGTCGGCACGGACCCGCGCGCAGAACTCTTCCGGTGTGTCACCGAACAGCTCTCTCAAGCGCGCCGATCCGCCCAGGAGTTCGGTGAGCAGCCGCCGCTCGCCCGGGTGCCTGCGGGGCGTGCCGGTGCCGTCGTGCAGGACCCCGCGGCGGTTGACGTACACATACGCGCCCGGAAGCGGCCGGCCCTCGTCCGTCTCGACGCGGACGTCGGAGCCGGGCAGCCAGGCCCGGTCGTACGGGACCTCGCTCGCGTCGATCGCCGTGAGCTGCTCGGCGTCGAGCCAGGTCACGAACAACTCCCGTACGGTGCCCGGCGCGTGGAAGGGCGACGCGGACACATAGCCCATGCGGCTCACATGCGCGGAGACACCGACGTCGATGCCCGTGACCACCGCCTTCATCAAGGGGATCGGTGAGGTGATCCCGGACTCGGCCATTTTGTCGCGCAGTTGGCCGGGGCAGGCGTTGGAGCCGACGGCCAGGACCGGGGTGCGGTTGGCGAGGGCGGCGCGGTCGAGGGCCAACAGCCGGTCGCCGGCGAGGAGTCCGGACTCCTCGGGCCAGGCGCCCGGATAGCTCAGCGGATGGTCGCGCGGCGCCTCGGCCAGGCCCAGCGCCTCAAGGGTGCGGTCCTCCATGCGCGACTCAGTCCGCCGGCGGCAGCTCGCCCGAGCCGCGGGTGATGAGCCTGGTGGGCAGCTCGATGCGCTCCGGGACGACCAACGTGCCCTCCAACTGCTGGAAGAGACGATCGGCGGCCGTACGTCCGAGGGCCGCCGCGTCCTGGGCGACGACGGTGATGCCGGGCTGGAGGAGGTCGGCGAGCTCGATGTCGTCGAAGCCGACGAGGGCGACGCGGCGCGGCTGTTCGGCGAGGACCCGGATCACGGTGACGGTCACCCGGTTGTTGCCGGTGAAGATCGCGGTGACCGGGGAGGGGCCCGAGAGCATGTCCTCGGTCGCCCGGCGCACCCGCTGGGGATCGGTGACGCCCAGGGACATCCAGGAGTCCTCCACGGGTATGCCCGCCTCCTCCATGGCGGCCCGGTAGCCGCGCAGCCGCTCGACGGCCGTGTGGATGCGGGGCATGTCGCCGACGAAGCCGATCCTGCGGTGTCCGTGGGCGATCAGGTGCGCGACGCCGTCCCGGGCGCCGCCGTAACTGTCGGACAGCACGGCATCGGCGTCGATCTTCCCGGCCGGACGGTCCACGAACACCGTCGCGACGCCCGCCCGTATCTCGGGCTCCAGATAGCGGTGGTCGTCGCCGGCCGGAATGACGACCAGCCCGTCCACCCGGCGCGCGCACAGCGCCAGCGTCAACTCCTGCTCGCGGTCCGGGTCCTCGGCGCTGGAGCCGTTGATGAGCAGGGAGCCGTGGGCGCGGGCCACTTCCTCGACCGCGCGGCTGAGAGGGCCGTAGAACGGGTCCGCGAGATCCTCAAGGACCAGGCCGATGCTCGCGGTGCGGCCCTTGCGCAGCACCCGCGCGCTGTCGTTGCGGCGGAAGCCCAGCGCCTCGATGGCCTCCTGGACGCGGCGCTCGGTGTCCGGCGTGACGCCAGGCTCCCCATTGACCACGCGCGAGACGGTCTTGAGGCCGACGCCGGCACGTGCCGCCACGTCCTTCATGGTCGGACGGTTGCCGTAGCGGTTTCCGGGGTGGCGGTCTGCTCGGCGGGCGGTCTCGGCCACGATGCGCTGTCCTGTCCTGTCGTCCACGGCGGTACGGCGCTCCCTTTGTCCGGGGATTGTCCGGGAGAATCCGTCAGATGATCCACAGGGAACCATGGGATTGTCCATGGGGATGCGTCGAGCCATGGGTATGTATGAGGATGTGGCGTCGAGCATAGAGCCTGGACAACGTTGTCATATGCGCGAGAGACTGTCCACCGCAATCTCCGGCCTGCGCCCCCACCGTCAGACCGGGCAGCCCTTTTGTCTTGGTTGACTGGGAGATCTGACACTGATGCACACCGACCTGGTGGCCGCACTCGACATCGGCGGAACGAAGATCGCCGGAGCTCTGGTGGACGGCCACGGCCGGATCCTGGTGCGCACCCAGCGCGCGACGCCGGCGAAGGAGGACGGCGACACCGTCATGGGGGCCGTGGAGGAGGTGCTCGGCGAGCTGACCGCGGCGCCGTTGTGGGGGCGCGCGAACGCCATCGGAATCGGCAGCGCGGGCCCGGTGGACGCCTCGGCGGGCACGGTCAGCCCGGTGAACGTGCCCGGCTGGCGCGGCTATCCGCTCGTCGAGCGGGTCAAGGCCGCGGCCGGGGGTCTGCCCGTCGAGCTGATCGGCGACGGAGTGGCGATCACGGCCGCCGAACACTGGCAGGGCGCCGCCCGCGGGCACGACAACGCGCTCTGCATGGTGGTCTCGACCGGCGTCGGCGGCGGTCTCGTCCTCAACGGGCAGCTCCACCCCGGCCCCACCGGCAACGCGGGCCACATCGGGCACATCAGTGTCGACCTGGACGGCGACCTGTGTCCGTGCGGTTCGCGCGGGTGCGTGGAGCGGATCGCGAGCGGTCCGAACATCGCCCGGCGCGCGCTGGAGAACGGCTGGGAGCCGGGCCCGGACGGCGACACGTCCGCCGCCGCGGTGGCCGCCGCGGCCCGCGAGGGCGACCCGGTCGCCGTGGCCTCCTTCGGGCGCGCGGCCCAGGCGCTGGCCGCCGGCATCGCGGCCACCGCGACCCTCGTCGAGATCGACATCGCCGTGATCGGCGGGGGAGTGGGCAAGGCGGGCGAGGTGCTGTTCACGCCCCTGCGCAAGGCCCTGAGCGACTACGCGACCCTGTCCTTCGTCCAGCGTCTGACGGTGGTCCCGGCCCAGATGGGCACGGACGCGGGGCTGGTGGGGGCGGCCGCGGCCGTGCTCGCCAGGCGGACGGGCACGACCGCGGCCGGGGTCTGAGCAGGCCGTTTGCAGGAACGTTCACTCGGTTGCTGAACTCGACAGACGGGCTCAGTGATTCAGCGGATTGGCGGTGCACCGGCTCAGTGGTTCAGCAACTGAGCTGTGCGTCCGCCCAGTCCGCGTGGTCCGAGTCGATGCCGTCCCCGCCGTCGGTGACGAGGAGGCGGACGACCTGAGCGCCGGTCACGTCGGCCGTCACCGGCTGGGCCGGCATCGCGTTGGTGAGCACGCCGGTCGAGGCGACCTCGGTGCCGTCCGCCCAGATCGCGAAGGCGACGGTCCCATTGGCACCCTTCTCGTCGTCGACGCCGACCTCGGCGGTGACCGTCTCGCACGCCCCGCCGGTGTAGTACTCGACGGCACTGTCCGCATGGACGCCGAGCCCCTTGGCGTACACCACACCGCCGAGGGTGATCGGATTCCCGTCTCCGGCGTCGCTCTCCCCGTTGCTGGTGTTGCGCTCGACCGGCCCCCATCCGTTGGTGGCCGACAGCCACGGCAGATCACCGAACCAGGAGATCCCGGAGGGCGGCGCCACCACCACCGACACCGTCAGCGGCAGCACGCTCTCGACCCGTAAGCCGGTCGGCGAGCGGTAGTTCGCCGTGAGGGTGAGGTCGTACGACCCTGTCGGCGTCCCCACCGGAGCGGTGACCGTCCACTTCGTGCGCAGGGCTCTGCCGGTCCGCAGGACGGGTGTCGTGGTCGGTGAAGTCGCCCTGACGGCCCAGCCCTCGGGGCCGGTGAACGCCACGGACACGTGCTTGGCGGGTGTGCGGCCCAGGTCGGTGACCGTCGTCGTGAGCGCGGTCGGCTTGCCCGCCTCGGTCAACGGGGTGCCGTCGAGGGCGAGTTCGACGGCGGGCGGGTTCGTCGCCCACCGGGGGTCGGCGGAGACCCGTACCAGGACCGTGCCGTGGGCCGGGACGGTCGCCGAGATGGTGCCCGCGGTGTTGTAGCTCCTGTACTGCCACAGGTCGCGCATCGTGTACGCGTCCGCGGTGGGCAGCCCTACGGCCGCGGCCGTCGTCGCGATCCGCTGCGCGCTGCCGGACTCGTTGAACAGGGCGACCGTGCGGCTGCCGTCGCTCATCTCCTTGGCGACGACCCAGCGGCCGCCCGCTGAGGACACGACCGTGCCCTGTTTGCCGAGGGGATCCTGGTCGACGGCGATGACCTCGTGGTTGCCGAGGATGTCGAAGGTCCCGTCGGTCGCCTCGCGCAGGTCGGAGCCGATGAGCAGCGGTGCGGCCATGACGGACCACATCGAGAAGTGCGAGCGGTATTCGGTATCCGTCATGCCGCCGTTGCCGACCTCCAGCATGTCGGGGTCGTTCCAGTGGCCGGGGCCGGCGTATTGGGCGAGCGGCAGGTTCTGCTTGAGGATCGACAGCATCGAGCCCCAGTTGTCGCTGATGTCACCGGTCGTGCGCCACAGGTGTCCCACGTCCGCGGCCCACTCCCAGGGCCTGTTCTCGCCCCATTCGCAGATGCTGTGGACGATGGGCCGACCGGTCGCTTTCAGTGCGTCGCGCATGGTCGTGTACCGCAACTTGGCGTCCACGCCCTGATTGTTGCAGTTGTCGTACTTGAGATAGTCAACGCCCCAGTCCGCGAACTGCTGGGCGTCGCTGTACTCATGGTCCAGCCCACCCGGGAAACCGGCGCTGTTGCACGTCTTCGTGCCGGCGCTGGTGTAGATGCCGAGCTTGAGTCCCTTGGCGTGCACGTAGTCCGCGACTGCCTTGATTCCATTGGGGAAACGGACCGGGTCGGGCACGAGTTCTCCGTCCGCGTCCCGGGTGGGCAGGGCCCAGCAGTCGTCGAGGTTGACGTACTCGTATCCGGCGTCCTTGAGGCCCTTTTCGACGAAGAGGTCCGCGATTCCCTTGACCATGGACTCGTTGAACTCGGCGCGGCAGTGCGTGGAGTTCCAGTTGTTGAAACCCATGGGCGGAGTGAGGGCGAGGCCGTCGGCGAGCGTGGGGGTCACGGTGTCCGTGACGGGGGCTGCCGCGACGGGTGCGGCGAGACCGGCGCCGCACAACAGGGCTGCGGCGAGAGATCCGACCACTCTTCGGCGGGTTGTGCGGGTGTGAAGGTGACGCATTGTTACGTTCCTCCGAACTCGCGAAAGGTGGGATGATGTCATGTGCGCGTCAGTGGTGCGCGTTTACGGTAGGAGGTGTTGGATTCTGATGGAAGGTGAGAGGTGATGTCGACGGGGCTCGACTTGCCGCAGGTGCGATCAGACATCGGATGTCCCGGCGAGATCCGTGACTCCCGCGTGACCCCAGCCCGCTTCCGTAGTTGAACCGGTCATGAAGAAGCGCAGCATGCTCGCCATCGCCTCCCTCGCCGCCGGTTTCGTCGTCGCGGCCGTCACTCCGTCGCACGCGCTCGGGGAAGAACTCGGGGACCTCAACGTGGGTGACACCCTCAGCACCGTCGACCACACCGTCGCCAGCGACAGCCTGGCCGCCGACGAGAACGCCCTGGGGCAGAACGACTGACCTGCGCGAGGCGGGTCGGTCCAGGCGCCGGTGTCCCTGAGAAGGGGCGCCGGCGCCTCTTGTATGCGCTCTCAACTGGGGCTGGTTTCCGTGGCAGGGTGGAGCGGGCAAGCCACAGGGGGCCAATAGAAGAGGGGGAACTGTCCGTGATCGTCTGGATCAACGGAGCGTTCGGTGTGGGGAAGACCACCACCGCACGGGAACTGATCGATCTGATCCCGAACAGCACGCTCTTCGACCCCGAGGTCATCGGCGGGGCACTCGCGCATCTGCTTCCACCCAAACGCCTCGCGGAGGCGGGCGACTTCCAGGACCTGCCGATCTGGCGTCGTCTCGTGATCGACACGGCGGCCGCGATGCTCGCCGAGTTGGGCGGGACCCTCGTGGTCCCGATGACCCTGCTGCGCCAGGAGTACCGTGACGAGATCTTCGGCGGTCTCGCCGCTCGCCGGATCGCCGTCCGGCATGTCCTCCTCGCTCCGGCTGAAACGATCCTGCGCAAGCGGATAGCGGGGCGCGAGGTTCCGCCCGACCTTCCCGACGGCGACATACGAATACGGCAGTGGTCCTACGACCACATCGAGCCGTACCGCGCCGCACTCGCGTCCTGGCTCACGGCGGACGCCCACCCGATCGACAACGGCGCCCTCACCCCGTACGAGACGGCCGCCCGCATCGCCGAGGCCGTCGGCAGTGGTGCCGTGCGCGCCTGCGACATCGTGCAGACGCCGGAACCCACCGCCGAGACGCTCGCCGCCGGTGTGCTCCTCTTCGACGAGCAGGACCGGGTACTGCTCGTCGACCCCACCTACAAGGCCGGCTGGGAGTTCCCCGGCGGCGTCGTCGAACCCGGCGAGGCACCCGCGCGCGCCGGCATGCGCGAGGTCGCCGAGGAGACCGGGATACGGCTGGAGGACGTACCCAGGCTGCTCGTCGTGGACTGGGAGCCGCCCGAGGCGCCCCGCTACGGCGGTCTGCGCCTCCTCTTCGACGGCGGCCGCCTCGACCCCGCCGACGCCGACCGACTCCGGCTGCCCGGCCCGGAGTTGCGCGACTGGCGCTTCGTGACCGAGGAGGAGGCCGCCGACCTGCTCCCACCCGTCCGCTACGAGCGCCTGCGCTGGGCGCTGCGGGCACGAGAACGCGGGGCGGCGCTGTATCTGGAGGCGGGCGTCCCGGTCGGCTGACCGAACGCGCCGTCGCCTGCAACTACGCGGAGGCGGTCCAACTGCTGTACGCCGCCCGGAGTTCGTCGTACGGACAGGGCGTGCTCCGGCTCTCGTGCCGGAGCCGTCCGACGAAGTCGGCCATCAGGGCGGAGAAGCGGCTCAACTGCCCGCGTAGTTGCGCAGGAACAGCGCCTCCGTCACTGACAGCCGCTCCAACTCCTCGGGGGACACACTCTCGTTCACGGCGTGGATCTGGGCCTCCGGCTCGCTCAGGCCGATCAGCAGGATCTCCGCGCGCGGGTAGAGCGCCGCGAGGGTGTTGCACAGCGGGATGGAGCCGCCCTGGCCGGCGTACTGCATCTCCTGACCGGGGTAGGCGACCGCCATCGCGTCCGCCATCGCCGCGTACGCCGGGCTGGTCGTGTCGGCGCTGAACGCCTGCCCCTGACCGACCTGCTCGATGCGCACCTTGGCGCCCCACGGCGTGTGCGCCTCCAGGTGGGCCTGGAGCAGCTTGGTCGCGTGGACGGCGTCGACGCCCGGCGGCACGCGCAGGCTGACCGCCGCGCGGGCGCTCGCCTGCACCGACGGGGTGGCGCCGACGACCGGCGGGCAGTCGATGCCGAGGACCGTGACGGCCGGGCGCGCCCAGATGCGGTCGGCGACCGTGCCCGAACCGATCAGCTCCACACCGTCCAGCACCTTGGCGTCCTGACGGAACTGCCCCTCGTCGTACTGGAGCCCCTCCCACGACGACTCGTCCGTCAGCCCGTCGACCGTCGTCGAACCGTCCTCGGCCCGCAGCGAGTCCAGTACGCGGATCAGCGCGCCCAGCGCGTCGGGCGCCGCGCCGCCGAACTGGCCCGAGTGCAGGTTGCCTTCGAGGGTGTCGATCCGGATGCGCAGGAGGGTCATGCCGCGCAGCGTGGAGGTGACCGTCGGCAGCCCGACCCGGAAGTTGCCCGCGTCGCCGATGACGATCGTGTCGGCCTTCAGGAGCTCGGGGTGCGCCTCGGCGTACCGCTCCAGACCGCCCGTGCCCATCTCCTCCGAACCCTCGGCGATCACCTTGATGTGCACCGGGACGCCGCCGTTCGCCTTGAGGGCGCGCAGCGCGAGCAGGTGCATGATGACGCCACCCTTGCAGTCGGCGGCCCCGCGCCCGTACCAGCGGCCGTCGCGCTCGGTCAGCTCGAACGGAGGGGTCGTCCAGGCGGCCTCGTCCAGCGGCGGCTGCACGTCGTAGTGGGCGTACAGGAGGACCGTCTTCGCGCCCTCGGGCCCGGGCAGATAGCCGTACACCGACTGCGTGCCGTCCGGGGTGTCGAGCAGGGCCACGCCCTGGAAGCCTTCGGCGCGCAGCGCGTCGGCGACCCAGTTCGCGGCGCCCTCGCTCTCGCTCTTCGGGAACTGGTCGAAGTCCGCCACCGACTTGAAGGCCACCAGTTCGGTGAGCTCCGCCTTCGCCCGGGGCATCAGGGAGGCGACGGTCTCGGCGACCGGATTCGACGACATGGGCACGCTCCTTGTGGGTGCGACGTTGTACGTATGAAGTCCTGTGATCCTCCCACAGCGGACTGTGGCGACCTCCGCCGTAAGATGCGGGAGACAGGTGCGGCAGCGGCTTGATCAGGAGCAGTAGACCATCGTGAGCAGCGAGAACTCTTCGGCGGACGACGTGCAGCGGGTGTGGGACGTCGTCGTGGTGGGCGCGGGACCCGCGGGGGCCTCGGCCGCATACGCGGCGGCGGTCGCGGGGCGCAGCGTCCTGTTGCTGGAGAAGGCCGAGCTGCCCCGGTACAAGACGTGCGGCGGCGGCATCATCGGCCCCTCGCGCGACGCCCTGCCGCCCGGCTTCGAGCTGCCGCTGCAGGACAGGGTGCACGCGGTGACCTTCTCGAACAACGGTCGCTTCACGCGCACCCGCCGCTCCAAGCAGATGCTGTTCGGGCTGATCAACCGGCCCGAGTTCGACCAGCAGCTCGTCGAGCACGCGCAGAAGGCGGGCGCCGAGCTGCGTACGGGCGTCACCGTGTCGCGGGTCGAGCAGCACGGGTCGGCGGTGCCGGACCGGCGCACGGTCGCCGTGGTCCTCCAGGGCGGCGAGACGCTGCTCGCGCGGTCCGTGGTCGGCGCCGACGGCAGCGCCAGCCGCATAGGGGCACACGTCGGGGTGAAGCTCGACCAGGTGGATCTGGGCCTGGAGGCGGAGATCCCGGTGCCGGAGACGGTCGCCGAGGACTGGGCGGGGCGGGTGCTCATCGACTGGGGGCCGATCCCGGGGAGTTACGGGTGGGTCTTCCCGAAGGGGGACACCCTGACGGTCGGCGTGATCTCCGCGCGCGGCGAAGGCGCCGCCACCAAGCGCTACTTGGAGGACTTCATCGGGCGGCTCGGCCTCGCCGGCTTCGAACCGAGCGTCTCCTCCGGGCACTTGACCCGCTGCCGGGCCGACGACTCGCCGCTGTCTCGCGGGCGGGTGCTGGTGTGCGGGGACGCCGCGGGGCTGCTGGAGCCGTGGACACGCGAGGGCATCTCGTTCGCGCTGCGGTCGGGCCGGCTCGCGGGGGAGTGGGCGGTCCGCATCGCGGAGGCGCACGACGCCGTCGACGCCCGGCGCCAGGCCCTGAACTACGCGTTCGCGATCAAGGCGGGGCTCGGCGTGGAGATGAGTGTCGGCAAGAGCCTGCTGACCGTGTTCGAGCGCCGCCCCGGCCTCTTCCATGCGGCCCTCACCGGTCTGCGGCCCGCCTGGAATGCCTTCGCGGAGATCACCCGCGGCTCCACGTCCCTGGGCGAGCTCGTCCGCTCCCACCCGATGGCCCAGCGCGCCCTGACCGCGCTCGACCGGTAGACGTCACGGGGCCGGCGGCCGGCGCCCGTCAGGCGGCCTCGACGGTGATCCGGAACACGGGGTGCTTCGGGGCGGCGGCGAGCAGTTCCTCGTCGGTGGAGTTCGCGTTCACGTCGCCGAAGAAGCGCCCCACCTCCCAGCCCCACTTCTTGAGGTAGGTCCGCAGCACGACCGGCTTCTCCTCGTCGGACAGCTCGACCGCCGTGAACTGCTGCACCCGGCGGCCCACCTTGAGCTGTCCGCCCCCGGCCGCCCGTACGTTCCGCACCCACTCGGAATGGCCGCGCGCCGACACGAGATATGGCCCGCCCTCGTAGGGGAGGGGATTCACGGGCACCTGGCGCCACTCACCGCTCTTGCGGCCGCGGACCCAGAGTTCGGCGGTACCGGCGAGGCTGACGCCGTGCCGTGCGAGCCAGCCGATCACGCTGTTCATGGTCCTGTCGAAGGCCTTCGGCTTCATGTAGTGGGTCGACGACATGATTCCCTCCCGGGGTGGCGGAGCCTGATGCGGAGTGCGGCTTGGGTGTGCGGCTTCGGCGAGCAGATTCGGAGAGCACTGCTCTCGCTTGAGAACAGTCTGTGGGAGATCGGTGATCCAAAGCAAGAGCACTGCTCTCTTTTCTGTGCACCGCTCTCGTATGAGTGCAGTGCTCTCGAAAACATGGAACACTCCTTCGTGTGAGCAGCAGCACCGCACGGGGCGCCCGCGCCCGAGCCAGGATCGAGGTCACCGCGGCCATCAAGGACGAGGCGCGCAGACAGCTCGCGGCCGAAGGCGCCGCCAAGCTCTCGCTGCGGGCCGTCGCCCGTGAGCTCGGCATGGTCTCCTCCGCGCTGTACCGCTACTTCCCCAGCCGCGACGACCTGCTGACCGCGCTCATCATCGACGCCTACAACTCCCTCGGTGAGACCGCGGAGACCGCCCATACCGAGGTCGGCGCCGCCACCCCCGCGCGGCGCTGGATCGCGGTGTGCGAGGCGGTGCGCGGCTGGGCACTGGGGCATCCGCACGAGTACGCGCTGATCTACGGCTCACCGGTGCCCGGCTACACCGCACCCGAAACCACGATCCCGGCGGCGGCCCGCGTCGGAAACCTCCTGATCGGCATCGCGCGCGACGCGCACCAAAAGCACGGCCTCGCCAGGGCGCCGCTGCCCGCCGAGCTGCGCCCCGAGGCGCAGCGCATGTCCGTCGACCTCGCCCCTGACCTCCCCCCGGAAACCGTGGCGTCCCTGGTCGCGGCCTGGGCGCAGCTGTACGGGCTGGTCGGTTTCGAGCTGTTCGGACAGTTCAACCGGGTCGTGGAGGACCGCGAGCGATTCTTCCGCCACGCCGTGACCCAACTCGCCCAAGGGGTGGGCCTGGTGTATCCGCCCGAGTAGATCCCCATCGGGGACGACGGGGGCCGGGACACGGGCGGACGTACTTCGAGGGGAGTACGTGTGATCACCTCGCCCGGCGGACGCCCGGGGTGGCGACCGGCGTCTAGCGTGGCGGACATGGACGAGCAGCGTGTGGGCGGGGGCGGACCGCCCCAGTGGTGGCGGCACGGGCCGCCGTGGCTGAAGCAGGAGGAACGGGCCGCGCGCTGGCCCTGGCGTTCCACCCTGGTGCTCACCGTGTTCGTGATGGCCGGGTCCCACTTCGCGGCGCAGGTGCAGGAGGGCGAGCGCGCGGCGCTGGACCCCTTCGCGCGTGCGCTGCTGCTCGCGTCCTGTCTCCTGCTGCTCTGGCGGCAGCGGCATCCGGTGTTCGTCGCCTTCGGTACGGCGACCACCGCCATGGTCTACTTCGGCGCCGGATATCCGTACGGGCCCATCTTCGCCGCGGTCGCCCTGGGCTGCTTCAGTGCCATCGTCGCCGGGCACCGTCGGGCCGCCTGGGCGGCGGTCGGGATGCTCTGGGTCGGGCAGGTGCTGATCGCGCACTGGCTGTACCGCTGGCTGCCGCCCTCCGGCGACGACGCGGCGGCCTGGGGGCAGGAGGGTGTCGTCGCCGCCTGGGTGGTCGCCATCGTGGCGGTGGCCGAGGTGGTCCGCGTACGGCGTGAGCAGTGGGCGCGGGAGCGCGCCGAGCGCGCCCAGGCCGCTCGGCGCCGCGCCGACGAGGAACGGCTGCGGATCGCCCGCGAACTGCACGACGTCCTCGCCCACAGCATCTCCGTCATCAACGTGCAGGCGGGTGTCGGCCTGGCGCTCCTCGACTCCGACCCCGAGCAGGCGCGCACGGCGCTCACCACCATCAAGGCCGCGAGCAAGGAGGCGCTCGGCGAGGTCCGCCAGGTGCTCGACACCCTGCGCGCGCCCGGCGCCGCGCCGCGCGCTCCGGCGCCCGGCCTCGACCGGCTGCCCGAGCTGGTGGAACAGGCGGCGAGCGCCGGCCTCACGGTCGACGTCGAGGGCGAGCCGCCGCGGCTCCCGCCCGGTACCGACCTCGCCGCCTTCCGTATCGTCCAGGAGGCCCTCACCAATGTCGTACGGCACTCGGGCTCGCGGCACGCGCGTGTGCACGTCGGGCTCGCGGGCGGCGCGCTGCGGCTGTTGATCGACGACGACGGGCCCGCGACCGGTGCGGACGCGGGCGGCAGCGGCAACGGGCTGGCCGGAATGCGGGAGCGGGCCGCCGCGCTGGGTGGCACGATCGAGGCGGGCCCGCGTTCCGGTGGCGGGTTCCGGGTGCTGGCTGTTCTGCCAACCGAGGCCAGGCCCGAGGTCGAGCCAGAGATCGAGTCAGAGGTCAAGGAGGACCGGTGATCCGTGTACTGCTCGCCGACGACCAGTCACTGGTCCGGGCCGGATTCAAGGCGCTGCTCGACGCCCAGCAGGACATCGAGGTGGCAGGAGAGGCCTCCGACGGCGAGGAGGCGTTGCGCCGGGTGCGCGAGCTGCGCCCGGACGTCGTCCTGATGGACATCCGCATGCCCCTGCTCGACGGCCTGGCAGCGACGCGTCGTATCACCGACGACGTGGACCTGAAGGACGTGAAGGTGGTCATGCTCACCACCTTCGAACTGGACGAGTACGTCTTCGAGGCGATCCGCTCGGGCGCCTCCGGCTTCCTGGTGAAGGACACGGAACCGGAGGAACTCCTGCGTGCGGTAAGGGCGGTGGTCGAGGGCGACGCGCTGCTCTCGCCGGGTGTGACCCGCCGGCTGATCGCCGAGTTCGCGGCCCGTTCCAAGGAACCCGCGACCGCCGACGCCCTCACCGAACTCACCGAGCGGGAACGGGAGGTGATGGCCCTGGTCGGCATCGGCCTGTCCAACGACGAGATCGCCCGCCGCCTGGTCGTCAGCCCCCTCACCGCGAAGACCCACGTCAGCCGCACGATGGTCAAACTGGGCGCACGGGACCGAGCCCAACTGGTCGTGCTGGCCTACGAGTCGGGGTTGGTACGACCGGGCTGGCTGGGCTGATCGGCACCCGGCCGGACACCCTGAGAGAAACGAACCAGCACGCTCACCACCCGCGCGAAGAAGAGGACGGGCGCGAGCACGAGCCCCGTACGCAGCAGGAGGGTCGCCACGGTCTCCGGAAGATCGAACAGCAGCGCCGGACCGGCGACGGCCCCGAAGGCGACCGCGGCCGCGAACCCCGCGCTGAACAACGCGTACCCGATCTCGACGGTCACCGCGTCCCGCGCGGCCTGCGAACGCCGTCCTCCGTAACTCTCCATCCGACGAGTCTCACA
The DNA here is from genome assembly GCF_058544905.1 of Streptomyces sp. JLBG701. Lineage (NCBI taxonomy): Bacteria > Bacillati > Actinomycetota > Actinomycetes > Kitasatosporales > Streptomycetaceae > Streptomyces > Streptomyces sp. JLBG701. The sequence continues at coordinate 1,303,416 of NZ_CM178588.1, read as the reverse complement.
GGCGTGCGCCCGGCGGAGCAAGCAGGCCCCGCCGGGCGCACGTGTCGGATGCGTCCCCCTAATCGCGGACCGCCACGCGCTCCGCGTCCACCTCCTCCGTAGTGGACTTGGCGACCACGATGGACTGTTGCCTACGACGGTTGCGCAGACCCGGCAGCGTGATCAGCAGCCCGCCGACGGCGATGCCCGTGACCACCATGAGGCCTGGCCGGTAACTGTCCAACACGCCCTGCAGGGTGGCCTGTTCGGGGGCGTGTGCGGTGACCACCGCTGTGACGATCGCGAGGAAGATCGCGCCGCCGACCTGGACCGAGGTGTTGAGGAGCCCCGAGACCATGCCCTGCTCGTGGTCCTCGACGCCGTTGGTGGCCTGGATGTTGAGCGAGGGGAAGACCAGCGCGCAGGCCGCCCCGATCAACAGCATGGACGGCAGGATGACCGCCGCGTACCCGGGATCCAGGCTGACGCGCAGGAACAGCGCGTATCCGACGACCATCAGCGCGAAGCCCACCGCGATCAGCCGCTGTGTGCCGAACCGGTCGACGATCGAGCCCACCTTCGTCGAGGACACGGCGACCACTGCACCCGCGGGCAGGAAGGCGAGGGCCGTGTGCAGTGCCGACCAGCCGAGCAGCGACTGCATGTACAGCGTGACCAGGAACTGGAAACCGACGTACGACCCGAAGAAGGCCATCGCGCCGAGCTGGGCGCGGATCTGGTTGCCGGAGCGCAGCACGCCGAGCCGGATCAGCGGACCGGCCGAGCGACGTTCCACGCCTACGAAGACGGTCAGGAGGGCGGCAACGGCCAGGAAGGACAGCAGGGTCCGGGCGGATCCCCAGCCGACCTCCGGGGCTTGGACGACGGTGAAGACGAGCAGCAGCATGGACGCGGTGCCGAGGACGGCGCCGGGGACGTCGTAGCCGTTGTGGTCCTTCTCGCGTTCGCTGCGCGGCAGCAGCTTCAGGCCCGCGAGCAGGGCGATGAGGGCGATGGGCGCGGGCAGCAGCATGGTCAGGCGCCAACTGGCCTCGGTGAGCAGGCCGGAGAGCACCAGGCCCATCGAGAAGCCGGTGGCGGCGCAGGTGGTGTAGATCGAGAGCGCGCGGTTGCGCAGCGGGCCCTCGGGGAAGGTCGTGGTGATGATCGACAGGCCGGCCGGCGCGGTGAAGGCCGCGCTCAGGCCCTTGATGAAGCGGCTGGCGATGAGCAGCGGGCCCGAGTCGACGAGCCCGCCGAGCAGCGAGGCGAGCGCGAAGACTCCCAGGGCGACCAGGAACACCTGACGGCGCCCGAGCAGGTCGGCGGTCCTTCCGCCGAGGAGCAGGAGTCCGCCGTATCCCAGGATGTAGCCGCTGACGATCCATTGGAGCGTCGACGTCGACAGGTCGAGTTCGTCGCCGATGGACGGCAGGGCGACGCCGACCATCGACACGTCGAGTGCGTCCAGGAACATCGCGGCGCACAGCACCAGCAGGGTGCCCCACAGCCGGGGCGTCCAACGAACCGCCGAAGACGGGGCGGTTGGGGTGGTGAGCGGAGAGGTCATGCCGCAGACACTACATGCGTATGCATCCAATGCAAACGCATTTAATTCCGATGCAACAAACCCGGCTCTCTGCTACGGTGCGGCCATGGCGGCGAAGAAGGCCGAGCAGGCGCTCGTGGATCAGTGGCGGGACATCCTCGCGCTGCACGCGCGCACTCAGTGCGAACTGGACCGCGCGCTGCACCAACACGGCCTGTGCGCCAGCGACTTCGAGGTGCTCGACGTCCTGGCCGACGGATCCGCGCCGGACGGTTCCTGCGCCTTCCGTGTCCAGGAGATCTCCGAGCGGGTCCATCTGAGCCAGAGCGCGCTGTCGCGGCTGGTCGCCCGGCTGGAGAAGGACGGGCTCGTCGAGCGCGGTATGTGCGCGGAGGACCGGCGGGGCGTTCGCGTGACCCTCACGGCGAAGGGGCGCGCGCTGTATGGCGAGGTGCGGCCGGTGCAACGCGCGGTGCTGACCCGGATGTTGGCGGGCGGCTGACCCGGGGTCGGCTCAACTCCACACGACGCCCGACTTGTCCCGCCACAGAGCGGCCACCGAGCGGTCACCGGTCACGCTCGGGAAGGCTGCCCGGTTCCAGAGCGACAGGTACAACTGGTCGGCGGACCCGGCCACTTCGCAGTCGGCGACTTCCACCCCGTCCCGCTCCGTGACAGGCGCCTCGGGCGACAGCCGTACGGTCCACACCGCGTCGTCGATGTCCGTCGCCCGCACCCGCAGCACACGGGGCTGCTCACTGCGGACCCTGCTCCTGCTGCGCGCGTGGAAGCCGCGGAGCAGCTCGTCGATGCCGTCCGCCGCGAAGTCGCCGCCGATCTGGCTGGGGGTGCCGCCCCTGGCCGACTCGGCGTCGACGCGGTGCACGGTCGTCTCGTGCGCCTGCCGCCGGGCCCAGAAGGCGAGCGGCGAGGGTGCGGGCAGGAAGTGCCAGCACCGCACGTCGGGGGAGGCGGAGGCGAGGGTGTCGACGAGACGCGCGTGGCCTTGACGGAACCAGGCCAGGAGTTCGGTGCCGTCGAGATCCGGGAGCCCTCCGTCGGGGTGGTAGGAGGTGTGCCCCTCGGCGACGAACGCCGCCGCCCACCGATGCACCATGCCCGTGTGCCGCAACAGGTCCCGCACCTGCCAGTCGGGGCAGGTCGGCACCTTGGCATCGGTTCCCGCCTCCTCGGCGGCCCCGGCGAGCAACCGGCCCTCCCGGTCGAGAACGAGAACGAACTCGTCAGTCTCCATGAGGGTGAGTGTGCCGGATGGAGTGCGGTCGAAGGGAAGACCGCGTGGGGCGTCGAGTGGGCCGGTGTGCGCGGGCCGATGTCGTTGTCAGCCCGCCACCGTCACGCGACGCGTGCCGAGCCCGATGGCCGCGGCGACACCGGCCAGTACCGCCACGCTCAGGAGGGCGGTGGGCAGTGAGAACCACTCCGCCATGAAACCGATCGCGGGCGGGCCGAGCAGCATGCCGCCGTAGCCCAGGGTCGACGCGACGGCGACGCCGCTCGGGCCCGCGAGCGTACCGGCGCGTTCGACGGCGACGGGGAAGAGGTTGGCGAGTCCGATCCCGGTGACGGCGAAGCCGATCAGGGCCGCCCACAGGGACGGGGCGAGCGAGCCGAGGAGCATTCCGGCCGCGGCGGTACTGCCGCCGGCGACCACGGTGCGGGTCCGGCCCAGGCGTTCGAGCAGCGTCGTCCCGGTCAGCCGGCCGACGGTCATGGACAGGGCGAAACAGGAGTACCCCGCCGCCGCGAGCCCCGGCGAGGCGTCCAGATCCTGTTCGAGATGCAGGGCGCCCCAGTCCGCCATGGCCCCTTCGCCGAACGCGGTGCACAGCGCGATGAGGCCGAAGACGGTGACGAGTCCGCGGGTGCGACCGTCCATACGGCGTGGTGCGGCACCCTCGGTTCGCATGCTCTCCGGCGCCGCCGGCGGCTCCAGGCGCAGTAGGGCGCGCCCCGCGACCACGGTCACGAGCAGGCCGATCACGGTCAGCCCGAAAAGGTGCGGGGTCGGCGACAGTGTCCCCGCGACCAGCCCGCCGAGCCCCGCGCCGACCATGCCACCCAGGCTGAACGCCGCGTGGAAGCTGGGCATGATGGGCCGCCGCAGCGCGGCCACGAGATCGACGGCTGCGCTGTTGAAGGCGACGTTGATCCCGCCGTAGGCGGCCCCGAAGACCAGCAGTACGGCGCCGAGGGCGAGGGTGGAGTGGGTGAGCGGGGGCAGGGCCACGCTGAGGGAGAGCAGGACGGCGCAGACGACGGTGACGCGGTGGTTGCCGTAGCGGCGGCACAGGCGGCCGGTGAGCGTCATCGTGATGACGGCTCCGGCGGAGACGCCGAGGAGGGCCAGTCCCAGGCCGCTGGCGGAGGCGCCGGTCTGTTCCTTGATCGCGGGGATTCTGACGACCCAGCCGGCGAAGACGAAGCCGTCGAGGGCGAAGAAGACGGTGAGGGCGATACGGAGTCGGGTGAGGCCGGGGCCCGGCACGGCGTTGTGCGTTCGGGGTTTGTTTATTAGCGGCACAAAATCAGGCTAGGGGGGAGCGATGGCTGGGGCAAGGGTCACACTCACTCGGTGCTGCGCAGGGCGAGCCAGGTCTCGCGCCGCACAATGCCGTCGGCGTCCAGCAGCTTGTCGCTCTGGAACTCCCGCACCGCCGACTCGGTTCCGGCACCGAAGTCGCCCTCCGCGTCCGTGCTCCCGAGGTCGTATCCGCGCTTCGTCAGCATGCACTGCACCTGCAGTACACGGTTGCCACTGTCTCCCCGACGCGTGCGTCCGTTGCCCTGGTAGTACGTGCAGTCCGAGATCCAGGGCGGGGTCGCGGGCTCGGTGGCTGGATTACTGGGCGACGGAGTTGTGTCGGCTGTGGCGCTGGGCTCGACACCAGGAGCAGAGGGAGTGCTGCGCCCGGCTGGGGTGGCGGAGCCGGCGGCCTCGGGACGCGAGGCTGTGCTGTTGGGGTTCGCGCCGCCGTCGACGCTCTTGCCGGACGTGGACCTTGCGCCCGAGGCCCCGGGCATCGGCCGGGAGGCGCTATCGCCGGGCACTGCGCCGCCGGTCGTCGCTCCGGCCCCCGGGGAGGAAGCGGTTGGAGGGGCGTCCTGACGAGTGATCACAAAGACCCCCGCGGCCACCGCGCAGAGGGTGATGCCCGCGGCGATGGCCAGTACCGTCTTCTTCCGTGCCCGGGTGCGGACTCCTTGCTCGCGGGGCCGAGCCGATGGCGTGACGGAGGAAGGGTCAACGGAGGAAGGGTCAACTGCCTCCTCCGGGGGTTCGAGAACGGGCGGACCAGGTCGCTCCGACTTCTCGGCCGGTGCCGGCGGCATCGCCATCGGCCGGTCGTCCGGAGACCGAAATCCAGCCCGCCGCTCGACCGGGAGGCGGTAGAGCACCTCGTACGCCCGCTGCCGGGCCAGCAGTTTGCCGCCCAGCGGCTCGGGCCAGACGGTCGTTGCGGTGTGTGCCCCGGCCGTGTCGATCAGATCCCGCGCCGTGGGCCGCCGCTCGGGCTCCTTGGCCAGACAGGCGGTCAGTAGTGAGCCGAGCGCCGCGTCCGTTGCCGAGATCTCACCGATCAGCTCCGGATCCGGCTCCTCGAACGCCACCCGGTGCATCACGTCGATCCCCGTGCCGTCGCCGAACGGGGCACGCCCCGCCGCCGCGTACACCAGTGTCCCGGCCATCGAGAACACGTCCGACGGCGTGTCGGATCTGCCGGTCCTCAGGTGCTCCGGCGACATGTAGGCCGGAGTTCCCACCCGGATGCCCGTGCCGGTGATCGTGCTGGCGTCCGTGGCCCTGGAAATGCCGAAGTCGATCACATGCGCGCCCCTGACGGACAACAGCACATTGGACGGCTTCAGATCCCGGTGCACGATCCCCGTGGCGGCAAGGTCGGCAAGCGCCTGCCCCAGCTCCGCCACCAGCCACCAGACCGCGGCCGTCTCCAGGGCGCCATGCTCCCGTACGGCGTGCGCCAGATCGAGCCCGGGGAGGTATTCGGTGGCCATCCACAGCAACTCGTCCTGGAAGCCCGTACCGCACAATCTCGGTGTGTGCTCCATGCTGACCCGGGCGAGCATCGACGCCTCACGCTCGAACCGGCGCCGGAAGTCGGGGTCGTCCGCGTACTCCGGCCTGATCACCTTCACCGCGGCCAGACCGGGGCTGCCGTCCGCGGGGCGTGCGAGATAGACCCGTCCCATACCGCCGCTGCCGAGCAGGGCCAGCGGCACATAGGGGCCGATGTGATCCGGGTCGCCGGAGCGCAGGGGTGAGGCACCGGTCTGCCGCAGCCCGGCGGCCTCGCTCGACGCCAAGTCCGGTGGTACCGGCCGCTGTTCTGACACGGATCCCCCGAAGTGATTTTCGCCGTACGTCAGTTCGGCCCCAAGGGAAAACGAGGCTAGCCCAGCTGTGGCGTACGTTCAGGGTTTCCCTCACTTCCGTCCCACGGGACGGCTTGTTCCGGTCGCCCCAAGGCGTCCGTCGATCTGACTTGTCCGATTCTTGTGTGGCGCGCACGCTGGGTCTGTGAGGACCTCACCGCACGAATAGAGCAAGAATGGCCACTTATGATCAGAGGAGCGGTCACTGCGGGTGGTCCGTCGATGTCGCAGCAGTCACCGTCAGCCTGGACGGCATCGTCACAGGATGGAGCGAGGGCGCCCGGCGGCTGCTGGGCCACCGCGCCCCAGAGGTCGTAGGACGCCCCGCAGCCGATCTGCTCCTCGACCGCGAGGCTCCCGAGGCGGCCGGGCTCTCCCTCACCGGCTCCCAGGAATGGAGTGGCACCGCGGCACTGCGGCACCGGGACGGCCACCGCGTCGAAGCGGCCCTGCACGCCCATCCGTCGCTGGGCGGTGACGACACGTCCCAGGGGTTCGTCGTGACCATCACCAGCGGTCCTGCCGAGTCGGAGCACGATCGGAGGATGGTGGAGTGGGCGTTCGCCCAGGCTTCCATCGCCCTCTCCACCCACACCACGGCGTCCGGATCGTGGCATGGGAACACGGTCGCCGAGGTCGGAGGGGGGCGGCACGAGGCCGCCCTTGCCGACCAGGACTTCCTCCGCTGTGTCCGCCGAGTCGCCGTAGAAGCGACACCGATGCGCTACGAGCGCTTCGCCCAGGAGCCGCCCTCCGCCCCCACTCCGACTCCCGCCTCCGCCCGTGGCCGCGCCTGGGTCATAGAACTGTGGCCCGTCCGGGATCCCGCCACCGGCGAGGTCGTCGGTGTGGGCACCGCCGCATTCGACAGCAGCGACCAGCACTCGGCCCGTCAGCGGCTGGCCCTCCTGCAAGAAGCGGGCACCCGGATCGGCACCACCCTGAACGTGACGCGCACAGCCCAGGAGCTCGCCGACCTCGCCGTCCCGAGGCTCGCCGACTTCGTCAGCGTGGACCTGCTCGACTCCGTGTTGCGCGGGCAGGAGCCGGTCCCCGGACCGGTCGACGCGGCCGTGGTGCTCCGCAGAGTCGCGCACCAGTCCGCCGCCGAGGGCGAAGGCGTGCCCGAGGCCGCCATCGACCTCGGCGGGATCGACACCTACCCTCCGTTCTCGCCGCCCGCCCGCTGTCTGACCAGCGGGCAATCGGTGCTCAGCGGCGCGGACGACCCCGACTTCACCCGCTGGATCGCCAGTGACGAGACGCGCACCGCTCGCGTCGAGGAGTACGGATTCCACTCCGTCATGGCCACCCCCTTGCGCGCCCGGGGCATCACCCTCGGGGTCGCGGTCTTCGGCCGTGCCGAAGGCTCCCCGCCCTTCGAACAGGACGACATGGTCCTCGCCGAGGAACTCGCCGGCCGGGCGGCCGTCGGCGTGGACAACGCGCGCCGCTACACCCACGAGCGCACCAACGCCCTCACGCTCCAGCGCAGCCTGCTGCCCCGCGACCTCCCCAAACAGGCGGCCGTCGAGGTGGCGTACCGCTATCTGCCGGCCGGCACGGGTGCGGGAGTGGGCGGCGACTGGTTCGACGTCGTGCCGCTGTCCGGCACCCGCGTGGCCCTGGTCGTCGGAGACGTCGTCGGGCACGGCATCCACGCCTCCGCCACCATGGGGCGGCTGCGCACGGCGGTACGCACGCTCGCCGACGTGGACCTGCCCCCGGACGAACTCCTCACCCACCTCGACGATCTGGTCATCCACCTCTCCTCGGACAAGAACGAGATCGCCCCGGACGAGCCGTACCTCGTCACCGGCGAGATCGGCGCGACCTGTCTGTACGCCGTCTACGACCCGGTCTCCCGCGTCTGCACCCTCGCCAGCGCCGGCCACGTCCCGCCCGTCGTACTGCTCCCCGACGGCACGGTGAGCGTGGTCCGTCTCACCCCCGGTCCGCTGCTGGGCGTCGGAGGGCTGCCGTTCGAGTCCACCGAGCTCGAGCTGCCCGAGGGCAGTCTGCTCGCCTTCTGCACCGACGGCCTGGTCGAGGCCCGCGACCGCGACATCGGACTGGGGCTCGAACGGCTCTGCGAGGCTCTGGCCGGCCCTGCTCCCTCGCTGGAGGCCACCTGCGACGCCATTCTCAAGGCCCTGCTGCCCGACAGCCCCGCCGATGACGTGGCCCTGCTCCTCGCGCGCACCCGTGCCCTGCACGCGGACCAGGTCGCCGCCTGGGCGCTGCCGTCCGACCCCGCGATCGTGGCCGACGCCCGGGCCCAGGCCTCCCGCCAGCTCGCGGTCTGGGGGCTGGAGGACGCCGCGTTCGTCACCGAACTGGTGGTGAGCGAGCTGGTCACCAACGCCATCCGCTACGGGGCCGTACCGATCGGTCTGCGGCTGATCCGGGACCGGACTCTGATCTGCGAGGTGTCCGACGCCAGCAACACCGCCCCGCACCTGCGCCGCGCCCGCACCTACGACGAGGGTGGGCGGGGGCTGCACATGGTCGCCCAGCTGACCCAGGGCTGGGGCACCCGCCAGACCACCGTGGGCAAGACCATCTGGGCCGAACAGACCCTCCCGGCCGGCTGACCATGGCAGAGCGCACAAGAAGCGAGGGCTCCGGCGGCGAGGGTTCCGGTGGCGGGACGCACACACTCGGGCTCCTCTACCCTCCGGCCGGTCGGTCCCGCGACTACACCACCATGCAGCTCGCCTTCATCGGCGGCGTCGCCGAAGCCGCCACCACGTACGGCTACGACCTGCTGCTCTCGCCCGGCGACACACACGAAGACCCCTCGTTCCTGCGGATGGTCGGCGACCGGCGGGTCGACGGCGTGATCGTCATGGAGATCCGCCGGGAGGACGATCGCGTCGAGCGTCTTGCCGAGGCGGGCTTCCCCTTCGTCGCCATCGGCCGCAACGACCGGGCCGACGTGTCCGGCTGGGTCGATCTGGACTTCGCCGGTCTGGCTCGCGGCTGCGTCCAGCACCTCGCCGATCTGGGCCACAGCAGAATCGCCTTCGTCAACCGGTCGGAGCAGCTGTTCGACAGCGGGTACGGTTTCGCCCGCCTCGGGGACGAGGGCTACACCGAGGCGATGAAGAAGCTGCTGCTCATCCCGCACGCCTACCTCTGCGGCGACGACCTCGCCTCGGGGGAGGAGGTCGTGGAGCGGATCCTGCGGGACGACCCGGCGACCACCTCCCTGGTCACCCAGAACGAGGCGGCCCTGGAGGGCATCTACCGAGGGCTCACCCGGCACGGCCGCAGCGTGCCGCGCGACTTCTCGGTCGTCGGCGTGTCGGCCGGCCCCTGGGCCGAGCGGGTGACCCCGCCGCTCACCGCCGCGGAGATACCCGCCAAGGAGATGAGCCGGGTCGCCGTGGAGCTGATGATGCGGCGGCTGCGCTCACCCGACTCGCCTCCCCGACACGTCCTGCTGAAACCTCTGATCACCCTGCGCGCGAGTACCGGTCGCTGCCGGCCGGTGCCGGGTTCGGAACCCGAGCCGGAGTTCCCCGATTTCGACCTGGATTTCTGATACGTCGGTTTCTGCACCAACATCACCGACCCCTTGGGAGCACCACATGTCGTACCCCGTCGACCGCCGTGCCTTCCTGCGTACCTCCGGCGCGGCAGCGACCGCCGCCGCCCTCGGCCTCGGCGGAGCCCTGACCTCCTGCGGCTCGGACAAGTCGGGCCCGGTCACCCTCACCTGGTGGGACTACTTCAGCCTGGACAACTTCCAGCCCGGAATGAATCGCCTCATCAGGGACATCGAGGCCGGCGTCCCGGACGTGAAGATCGAGCGGCGGTCCTTCCCGTTCGCGGAACTCGACCGGCAGATCACCCTGGGCGCGATCTCCGGCGACCTGCCCGACATCGCCATCGTCGACAACGTCGCCATGAACACCCTGGGCGGCAGCAACCTGCTGGCCGACCTCACCGACAGAGCCGAGAAATGGGGCCAGGCCGACCAGTACTACAAAGGCCCGTGGGACGGCTGCCAGGTCGGCGGGAAGACCCTCGGCATCCCCAACAACAGCAACTGCCTCGCCCTCTACTACAACACCGCCATGCTCAAGTCCGCCGGAGTGGAACCCCCCACCACCTGGGAGGAACTGGCCTCCGCCGCCCAGCGGCTGACCAGCGGGGACCGCTACGGCCTGGCGCTGAGCGCGATCAAGACCGAGGAGGGCGTCTTCCAGTTCCTGCCGTTCCTGTGGCAGGCGGGCGGCGACCTGGACACCTTCACCACGTACGGTGCCACCGCACTGTCCTTCCTCGACGACCTGATCGCCAAGGGCTCCCTGTCCGAGCAGTGCGTGGGCTGGACCCAGCAGGACGTCAACACACGCTTCCTCAACCAGCGCGCGGCGATGCAGATCAACGGCCCCTGGCAGATCCCCACGCTGAAGAAGGCGGACTTCGAGTGGAACGTCGTGGCCCTGCCCCGCGACCAGGAGGCCGCCACCTGTCTGGGCGGGGAGAACTGGGTCCTGATGGCGGACAGCGAGCACCTGGACAAGGCGTGGGAGGTCCTGGAGTACACGCAGCGCCCGTCGGTACTGGTCCCCTACCTGGTGTCGTTCGGTGAACTCCCCGCCCGCAAGGACCTCGCCGACCAGGGCACATGGGCGTCCGACCCGGCCCTGCGGCTCTTCCTCAGTCAACTGCCCCTCGCCCGTCCACGCCAGTACGGCGCGCACTACGCCGAGGCCTCGCAGGCCGTCGCCGAGGCGGAGCAGGCCGTGCTCACCGGGTCGGCCTCCGCCTCCGCGGCGGCGAAAACCGCGGCCGCCAAGATCGACAAAGCTCTGGGCGAGCAATGACGCAATATCTCTCCCAGCAGAGGAGATCTCTCTCCCCGTCCGCACGCCGCCGACGCGCGGGCTACCTGTTCTGCCTGCCCGGCATGGCCTTCCTCGCCCTCTTCCTGGCCTACCCGCTCTTCTACAACGTGTGGACGTCCGTCCACGATGTCGACCTGGGCCAACTGCTGGGCGGGGCCGAGCAGTTCAACGGAGCGGAGAACTATCGGGTCGTGCTCGACGACCCGGCCTTCTGGCACTCGGTACGCCTCTCGCTGGTCTTCACCCTGGGCTCGCTGCTGTTCCAGTTCGTCATCGGCTTCGCCCTGGCCCTGCTCTTCGCCCGCCCCTTCCCCTTCAACGGCCTGTTGCGCTCGCTCCTGTTGGTGGCCTGGCTCCTCCCCCCGGTGGTCAGCGGCACCCTCTTCCGCTGGATGCTGGACGCGGAGTCCGGCGCCTACAACGCCCTGTTCGAGGCGGTGGGCCTGGGCTCGCTGTCCCACTACTGGCTCACCGACCCGTCCACCTCCATGGCCGGGGTCATCTTCGCCAACATCTGGGTCGGCGTGCCCTTCAACATGCTGCTGCTCCTGGTCGGACTGCACACCATCGACCCCCAGCTCCACGAGGCCGCCGCCATCGACGGCGCGGGCGCCTGGCAGCGCTTCCGCCACATCACCCTCCCGCTGATGCGGCCGGTCTCGGTGACCGTCCTCCTCCTCGGCCTCGTCTACACGTTCAAGGTCTTCGACATCATCTTCGTGATGACGGGCGGCGGCCCCGTCGACGCCACCCGCGTGCTCTCCCTCTACGTCTACGAGGTCTTCTTCACGTTCTTCCGGTTCGGCCAGGGTGCTGCCGCCGGCCTGCTGCTGCTCGTCGTACCGCTGCTCGCGGGTGTGTTCTACGTACGACGGCTGCGGCGCGAGGAAGAGGCTTCGGCGGGAGGCGCCGTATGAAACCACCACGCCGCCCCTGGCTGCTCACCGCGATCGCCACCGTGATCACCGCTGCCTTCCTGCTGCCGGTGTACTGGATGGCGAAGACCAGCGTCACCCCGCCGGACCGGATCCTGACCCCGACCCCGCAATGGGTGCCCACTCCCGTCACCGGCGAGAACTACTCGACGGCACTGGGCTATGAGGGGCTGACCAGGGCCCTGCTCAACAGCCTGGTCATCTCCTGCGGAGTGGTGGCGCTCACCCTGCTGCTGGGCGTCCCCCTCGCCTACGCGCTCGCCCGGGTCCGGATGCGGGGTTCGGGCGCCATGGTGCTCGCACTCCTGGTCGCCCAACTCCCGCCCGCCATCGTGCTGGCGGCACCGCTGTTCATCCTCGAACGCCGGGCCGGCCTCACCGACACGTACCTGGGACTGATCGCCGCCGACACGACACTCACCCTGCCCTTCATGGTGATCGTGCTGCGTCCCGTGATGCGCAGCGTCTCGCCGGAGCTGGAGGAGGCCGCACTGGTCGACGGCTGCGGACTGCCCGGCGTGCTGCTGCGCGTCGTCCTGCCGCTCATGGTGCCCGGAGTGGTCGCGGCGGCCGGACTGTCCTTCCTGATCGCCTGGGGCGAGTTCCTGTTCGGCCTCACGCTCGCCCACGGCCCGGACGTCCAGCCCGTCACCGTCCTGCTCAACGCCTTCGTAGGCCAACACGGAACGTCGTGGGGCGCCCTGATGGCCACCGCCACTCTCATCAGCATCCCGGTGGTCTGCGTCTTCGCCGTCTTCCAGCGCTTCATCGTCGGCGGGCTCACCGCGGGCAGCGTAAGGGGCTGATGATCGCCATGTCCTCACTGCACCCCCGTGACCACACCCCCTGGGTGGCGCCGCCTCCGCCCCTGACCCCCGCCGGGCCCAACGCACTCGACCCGGTGGTCAGCGCTTCCGTCGCCCACGCCGACAAAGACGGCGCGACCCTGGACGTACGCACCGCGGCCGGACGTACCGGCACGCTCCGGCTGCGCCCCGCGACGGGCAGCACCCTGCGGATCACGCTCCGAATGGCCGACGTGCCGACCGCACCCCGGGTCTCTGTGGTCACCGCGCCGACGGACAGCGGCTGCACCGCCGAGCGATCGCGGAACACGCTCACCCTGCACCTCGACGTCGTTCGCGTCGATATTCAACTCACCCCATTCTCAATGGAGTTGACGGACCGTCAGGGCAAGATCCTCCGCCAGGCCACCGACGTGAGCGACCCCAGCGACCGCACGATCGTGCTGCCGCTCGGCGTCACCGAACTGACGGACGGCAGCCTTGCCCACCACGACAGCTGGATCACCGAGCCCGACGAGCACTTCTACGGCCTCGGTGAACGGTTCACCGGCCCGGACCTGCGCGGACAACGGGTCGACTGCTGGATCGAGGACGCCCAGGGCTCGACCGGCACCCGCTCCTACAAGGCAGTCCCGTTCCTGCTCTCCAGCCGGGGCTACGCCGTCCTCGTGGACACCACGACCGCGACCTCCTTCGACCTCGCTCACAGCAACACCGGCGCCTGGTCGATGACCGTCCCGGACGAGGTCCTCGACTACTACCTGATCACCGGCACCCCCGCCGAGTGCCTGACCGCGTACCGCGATCTGACCGGCCCCGCCCTGCTGCCCCCGAAGTGGGCGTTCGGCCCTTGGATCTCCGGCGGCTTCCGCCAGGACAGCGCGGCCGAAGTACGCGAACGCGCCCGCCGGATCCGTGAACTCGGCTTCCCCTGCGACGTCCTGCACATCGACGCGTACTGGCAGCGGCACGGCTCGTGGTCGGACATGAGCTGGGACACCGAGGCGTTCCCGGATCCCCGCGGGCTGATGGCGGATCTGGCCGGACAGGGCTTCCACGTCTCGCTCTGGATGAACCCGTATGTCAGCGTCGACAGCCCCTACTTCACCGAGGCGGATCGCAACGGCTGGTTCCTGCACACCACTTCCGGCACCACCTGGATCGGCCAGGTCTGGGGCGGCGCGCATCCGGACTCGGCCGTGCTGGACCTCACCCACCCCGGCGCCGCGGACTGGTTCCGGGCTCGCGTCCGCCAGGCCCTGGCCACCGGGGCGGCGGTCCTGAAGACCGACTTCGGCGAGGGGGTCCCCGCCGACACGCTCGCCCACAACGGCATGACCGGCGACCGCCTGCACAACCTCTACCCGCTCCTCTACAACGACCTGGTCGCCGAGATCACCCGAGAGACAGCGGCGGTTCACGGCCTGACCTGGGGCCGCTCGACCTGGACCGGCGGTCAGAGACACGGCGCCAAATGGACAGGCGACCCCAACGCGAGCTGGCCCGACCTCGCCTCCACCCTCCGGGCAGGCCTCTCGCTCTCGCTCTCCGGCATCCCCTTCTGGAGTCACGACATCGGCGGCTTCCACGGCACACCGGACGCCGAACTCTTCGTACGCTGGGCCCAGTTCGGCCTGCTGTCACCCCTCAGCCGGTTCCACGGCATGACGTCCCGGCTGCCCTGGGACTTCGGCGAGGAGGCGTACGCGGCCGTCCTGCACGCGGCCCGCCTGCGCATGAGCCTGCTGCCGTACGTCTACTCGGCCGCGGCCGACGCGGTTCGCGCCGGCGAGCCACTGGCCCGCCCCATGCCCCTGGACCACCCCGACCGCCCGGACGCCCACGCCGCCGACCTCCAGTACCTGCTGGGCCCCGACCTGTTGGTCGCCCCGCTGTACGCACCGGGAGGCCGACGGCAGGTCTGGTTCCCGCCGGGCGAGTGGCTGCCCTACGGCGGCGGATCCCCGATCACCGGTCCCAGCTGGCACCGCGTGGACATCCCACTCGCCACCGCCCCCCTATGGCTGCGAGCATCGCCCATGGGAGGTTTGCGGAGATGACGCCGCACGAGTCGCCGATCACCCTGCGGGTCGCCCGAACCCGTCCTCATCCCCTCACGGAGCAGCCATGACCGAGCAGTTGGCGGGTCAGCGGACCCTGACCCGCATCACCGACAAGCAACAGCTGGGCCCCGACGCGCAGGTCGACGACAAGGCCCTCGTCTTCGTACCCACCGACCCGGCGCTGACCGACCCGTTTCTCGTCCTGGTCGAGGACTGGTTCTCCACTCCAGGATTCGAGTGGCATCCGCACCGCGGACTGGAGACCGTCACCACTGTCGTCGACGGCGTCCTCGAACACGGCGACAACCTCGGCCACACGGGGGCCCTGGAGCCCGGCGAGGTGCAGTGGATGACCGCAGGCCGCGGCATCGTCCACCGCGAGCTGGCCTACCGCGACGAACACGCGCACGTCCTGCAGATGTGGCTCAACCTGCCCGCCGAGAAGAAGCTGACGCCCTCGCGCTACCAGGACCTCACCAGCGCCGCCATGCCCCGAGTGCGCACGCCCGGCGTCACCATCGACGTCCACGCCGGCACCGTCGGCGGCGTCATGGGCGCGGCCGAGACCCACCACCCGGTCCAGGGCGTGGTCGCGACGCTCGACCCCGATGCCTCCTATGACCTTCAAGTCCCCGCCGAACACCGCCTGTTCGCGTATGTCATGAACGGCCGACTGCTGATCGGGGGCCGGGAACTGCACGCCGGCCAGACCGGCTGGTCCGACCCCGTCGCCGGCGCCGCGGCCACCACGCTGCACCTGGCCGCCGTAGACCCGGAGGCGCCCGCCCGCGTCATGGTCTACAGCGGCACACCGCTGCGCGAACCCGTGGCCCTCGGCGGCCCGTTCGTGATGAACACCAAGGCGGAGATCACCCAGGCGTTCACCGACTTCCAGGCCGGCGCCTTCGGCCCGGTACCGAACCAGGCGCGCCTCGCGTACGACCGATGAGCGCCCTTGCCCCCTGTCCACCGATGTCTGAATTTCACCCCGGGATGCCAAACAGGAACCAGGCGCCGTAGCCAAGCCGTTTCGCACTTCTTACTGTCAGCGCAGCCACGCACCTCATATCGGCCGATGTCCATGATCAGGAGACGGAAGATGAGGAACGGGATACGCGCCGCAGCCGCGACGGTGGCGGGCATGCTCTTACTCGCCGCCTGTGGAGGATCCGACGGGGATTCCGGGACGTCGGGAGCCTCGGGCAAGACCCGCATCAACTCGGCGCCGACCGCACCAAGTGGGAGCCCGGCTTCGAGGACGACGATCCCGTACGCCATGACCCTGGTCGCACTCGCGCTGTACGCGTGGCGGGGAGCGGAGCTCAGATCCAAGTGCTGAGCCACATCCGGGCGTACCACGACGAGTAGGAGATCGTCTGCCCGGTGTAGATCGGGAAGAAGTAGATGAAGTTCCAGGCGATGAGCAGCACGAGCACGCCTGCGGCCACCGCACCCCGGGCGCGGCGTGTTCGATCCGCCTCCGGCGGACCCAGCAGCGCGCCCAGCATCATCGCCACGGCCAGGCACAGGTACGGCACGAAGACGACGGCGTAGAAGGAGAAGATCGTTCGGTCCTGGTACAGGAACCACGGCAGATAACCGGCCCCCACCGCACACAGGACGGCTCCCGCACGCCAGTCGCGGCGCAGCGCCCACCGGAAGAGCAGGTACACGAGTGCGCAGCATGCCGACCACCACAACAGCGGGGTGCCCAGGGCGAGGATCTCCTGTGGGCAGTTGGACGTCGCGCGGCAGCCCTCCTGTCCGGGTTGCGGCGACTCGTAGAAGAACGACACGGGACGGCCGAGGACGAGCCAACTCCACGGGTTCGACTCGTACTTGTGCGGAGTGTGCAGCCCCACGTTGAACTGGTAGACCAAGTACTCGTAGTGCCACAGGCTGCGCAGCGCGGCCGGAATCCACGACCAGGTGCCGCCGCGGCCGTCCGCCCAGTGCCGCCCGTAGCCATTGTCGGAGAGGAACCAGCCGGTCCACGTCACCAGATAGGTCATCAGGGCGACCGGAACGACAGACAGCACCGACCAGCCGAGGTCCCTGCGCAGCACCGCCCGGTAGGGGTGGCGTGCCCCCGCGACGCGGCGGGCGCCGACCTCCCACAGCAGGGTCAGGATCATGAAGAAGGCCATGACATACAGGCCGTTCCACTTGCTGGAGGCCGCCAGCCCCAGGAAGAAGCCGGCCGCGATCCGCCAGGGTCGCACTCCCGTCCCGGCGCGGTCCCCGGTGTCCTGGTCCGGGCCCACGTGGCCGTCCCCACCCACCGGCAGAGCCGCCGCCAGCCGGGCTCGTGCCCAGTCCCGGTCGATCAACAGGCAGCCGAACGCCGCCAGCACGAAGAACATGACGACAAGGTCCAGCAGAGCGGAGCGGCTCATCACGTAGTGCAACCCGTCCACCGCCATCAGCGCGCCGGCCAGACAGCCCAGCGCCGTCGAGCGGAACAGGCGGCGGCCTATTCGGCACAACATCAGCACCGACAGCGTGCCCAGAAGGGCCGTCATGAAGCGCCAGCCGAACGGGGTCAGCCCGAACATCCACTCCCCGAGGGCGATCACCCACTTGCCCGTCGGCGGGTGGGCGACGAAGGCCCCGGTGTCCGAGAGCGGGATCACCTGAGGGTGCGCCAGGATCTGCGGGTCGGCGATCTTACGGTCCGGCCAGGTGCCCTCGTAGCCGAGCCGCAGCAAGGCCCAGGCGTCCTTGGCGTAGTAGGTCTCGTCGAAGATGAGGTTCCGGGGTTGCCCGAGGTGCCAGAAACGAATCGCTCCGGCCAGGACGGCGACCAGTATCGGCCCCAGCCAGCCCAGAGCCTTGTCCGGGAAAGGCGGAACCAGGCGTTCGCGGATATCGGTCCGTGGGCGCTCGGCGTATCCGAACAGGCGTAGCCGTGCCTTCCAGTCGCCGGGCTCGGTCGTCGGCCGGGTGCCGTCGATGAGAGGGGAGCGCGTCGCGTTGCTACTTGTCACCCGACGAGACCTTAGTTCGTGTCCTGCATGTCGGTTCGAAGGGATGGGTGTTGGCTGCCAACACCCGGTTCAGCTTCGCGGTGCGGCCGTGCTGTGCCGGATCACCAGGCGGGTCGGGACGAGATCGGTGCCGGGCGGGGAGTCGCCGCCGGTGCGGATCTGCCGCAGGGCGCCCTGGACGCAGCGGCGGCCGACCTCGGCGAAGTCCTGGTGGACGGTGGTGAGGGGTGGGACGAAGTAGGCGGCGTCGGGGATGTCGTCGAAGCCGACGACGCTGACGTCCGAGGGGACGCTCAGACCGCGTTCGTGGAAGGCGCGCAACAGGCCCAGGGCCATTTGGTCGTTGGAGGCGAACACCGCGGTGCAGTCGGGCTGTTCGGCGAGTGCGAGGCCGGCCGCGTAGCCCGACTCGGCCGACCAGTCGCCGCGCAGGGGAGGCGGCACCGGGCGTCCCGCCTCCTCAAGGACCGTGCGCCAGGCCTGGGTTCGGCGCTGCCCGGCGAAGGACTCTTCGGGGCCCGTGAGATGCCATACGGTGCGATGGCCCAGGTCCAGCAGATGTTGGACGGCCTTCCTGGCGCCGTCGGCCTGGTCGGTGTCGACCACGCTGTAGCGGTCGCCGGCGTCGGAGTCCACGACGACGACGTGCACGCCGGGCGGCCGTTGGACGGTGCCGGTGTCGAGGAGATGGATCTCCATGATGACGACGACGGCGTCGACGGCGAGCTCGCCCATGCGTGTGAACGCGCCCAACACGTTGTCCTGGGTGGGGACATCGATGGGGATCAGGGTGATCGCGTACCCCTCGGCCGCGGCGTGCGTGGCGATCGCCTCCACGGTGCGGCTGTTGCCCGTGGAGGACAGGCTGAAGAGGATCACGCCGATGGTGTTGAACTGGCCGTAACGCAGGGCGCGGGCCGCGCTGTTGGGCCGGTAGTCCAGCTCCCGCATCGCCGCGAGCACCTGCTCCCGGGTCGAGTCGATCACCCCGGGATGACCGTTGGAGACCCGCGAGACCGTCTGGGACGACACGCCCGCCAGCTTGGCGACATCCGCCATGGAGACCCGCTGTTTGCGGCGCCCGCCGGGCACGCCCGAGCCGCCCCGTTCCACCATGCGTGCCTCCTTCGGCCGGGTCCCGAACCTGTTGCGCGATGCACCGGATGTTACGTGTGAGAAACCTTGACGGTCGCCGTGCCGCCGGGCATGTTTACGTAAACATGCCGTGATCCGAAAGGGCAAGTTGATGCGCAAGTCCCCTTCCACAACCGGCTTCACCCCTCGGCTGCGTGCCGCCTTCGTCGCGGTCGCGATCGCCGCGGTCACCGGTACGACTCTCGCCGGCAGCCCCGCCTCCGCCGCCCCGGCCACCGACACGGCCCAGTTCAAGGGCGTCAACTGGGCCGACCCGCGCGACAACTTCGCCGACGACCTCCTCCAGCTGTCGGGCCTGTCGACCACCGACACCTACGCCCAGACCTACGGCAAGGCGAGCCGGATCATCTCGGCGTTCCGGGCCAACCTCGGGGCGAACACCGTACGGCTGCCCATCAACCCCTACACGGTCAACGGCAGTTACTGGAAGTCGTATCGCGGTGTCATCGACGCGGCGTCCGACAAGGGCTTCAAGGTCATCGTGTCCTACTGGGAGGGGACGGGGGAGCGCAAGGACGGCTACATCGACGACGAGGCCACCTACTGGCCCATGTGGAACAACGTGGTCAAGGCCTACAAGAACGACCCGCGGGTCTACTTCGAGCCGATGAACGAGCCGCACGGCTACACCGACACGGAGTGGGCCGACATCGCCGCGAAGTGGCTGCAGACCTACCCGTCGGTGGCGCGGGGCCGCGTGTTCGTCAGCGGCGCCGGCTACAACGACCACGTCACCACCGTCTGCGCCGACCCGCGCCTCAAGGGCACCTACCTGTCGCTGCACCACTACGGGTTCTGGAAGTCGTACGCCACCTACGACGAGTGGGTCGCCGACCTCAAGGTGCGCATCGGCGACTGCGCGAACCGGACCGTCGCGGACGAGTTCGGCTCGCCGATGACCACGGGCCTGAACTACAACGTGCCGACCCCGGACGACAACTACGTCAACTTCCTCCAGGCCGTCACCGACACCTTCCGCGAGCTGAAGATGGGCTCGGTGTACTGGCCGGGTCTGCGCACCGACGACACGTACTCCCTGCAGGCCCTCGTCGGCGACCCGAACCGTCCGTGGCTGGCCACCACCAACCAGTCCGGCGCCGACCGGCTCGCCTGGGGCTGGGGACGCGGCAAGCCCGTACAGGACTGAGCCGGGATTCGGCTGCCAACCCGTGCGGTGAGAGCACGGGTTGGCGGTAGCCGGTTCACCGCTACGGCTTGATCCCCACCCCGGTCCAGAGGCTGACCTCGACGTCCGTGGGCTCGCTCGCCCTCTGCTCCCGCGGCTCGGGCCGCCAGCGATGGCCCACCTCGATGCCGGGCTCCAGCAGGTCGAGACCCTCGAAGAAGCGGCCGACCTCCTCCTTGGAACGGACCTGGACGGCCGTCCCGGCCGCGATGTAGATGTCGCAGAGCGTCTGCCAGGTGACCGGGTCGAAGTCGGGCGTGCAGTGGCTGATGGCCAGCGCGCTGCCCGAGGGGAGTGCCTCCAGGAGGCGGGCGACTATGCCGTACGGGTCGAGGTCGTCCGGCACGAAGTGCAGCAGCGCGTTCAGGGACAACGCCACCGGCTGCGTCAGGTCCAGCGCCTCGTGCAGTTCGGGTGCGCCCAGGATGGCCTCGGGGTCGGTGAAGTCGGCCTGGATGTACGTCGTCGCGCCCTCGGCGGTGGAGCGCATGAGCCGTTCGGCGTACTTGAGGACGAGGGGGTCGTTGTCCGCGTAGACGACCCGCGCCTCGGGCACCACCGCCTGGGCCACCTGGTGCAGGTTCGGTTCGGTGGGGATGCCGGTGCCTATGTCCAGCCACTGCCGGATCCCGTGCTCCCGGGCCAGGACACGAGTGGCCCGGTGCATGAACGCGCGGTTCTCCGCGGCGCACACGAAGATGGCCGGGAACACCTCGGCGACCTTCCCCGCGGCCTGCTGGTCGACCTCGAAGTGGTCCTTGCCGCCGAGGTAGTAGTCGTACATCCGGGCAGAGTGGGGCCTGCTGGTGTCGATGTCCCGCGCGGCGTGCGAGTTGGTCATGCTGTCCCTTTCGGTGTGTGCGTGGGGGGCGTGTCGGGCAGGTCGCGGCCGGGGCGGCCCGGGTCCTGCCCGCGCGTACTCGTGGGTCAGCCGGCCGTCAGGTGATCGGCGAGGCCCCGTTTGACTCCCGTGACGAACGCGGTGATCTCCTCAGGGCTGCAGATCAGTGCCGGGCCGCCGGGGTCCGTCGACTGCCGCAGGGCCACGCGTCCGTCGTCGAGCTGCT
This sequence comes from Streptomyces sp. JLBG701, assembly GCF_058544905.1. NCBI lineage: Bacteria > Bacillati > Actinomycetota > Actinomycetes > Kitasatosporales > Streptomycetaceae > Streptomyces > Streptomyces sp. JLBG701. Next base: position 1,282,414 of record NZ_CM178588.1, on the reverse strand, counting down.
TCGTCTGCACGCACTGGCCCCCGTTGGGACCGCTCCACGGAGATTCCCAGCCCAGTTCGCCGAGGTCCGAGGCCGGCATTCCGTTGTAGACGTCACGGACCATGCCGTCGGTGGTGGTCATGCGTACTCCTTTCGCATGCGGCTCAGAAGCGCCCTGCTGTCCGCGTCCGAGGTCAGCAGCGACATGCGGTTGTGCGCCTCCAGATGGGCCGCGACATCGGCGCGCTGGTCCAGGTACATGGCACCGGAGAGGATCTCGCTGTAGACGATGTCGGGCAGTTCGGGCTCCTCGAACCGGAAGTAGGTGAAGGGAGCGCAGGCGCCGACATGGGCGCCCGCGGTGAACGGCACGACGTCGACGCTGACGTGCTCCAGCTCCGAGGCCTCCAGGAGCCGGTCGATCTGCTCCCGCATGACCTCCGGGCCGCCCACCGCCCGGTGCAGTACGGCCTCTTCGAGTACCACCCACAGCGTGGGGGCGTCGGGCCTCTCCAGCAGGCCCTGGCGGCGCAGCCGCAGGTCCACCCGCCGCTCCAGGTCTTCCTCGCTGCCGTTGGGTAAGCCTCCGCGCAGGACCGCGCGCGCGTACCGGGGGGTCTGCAACAGGCCCGTCACGTAGTGGGGTTCGTAGGTGCGCAGCGTCTTGGCCCCGGTCTCCAGGCTCACGTACCCGCTGAACCAGCTCGGCAGCACATCGCGGTACATGTGCCACCAGCCGGGCTCGTTGGCCCGCTCGGCGAGGGAGACGAACTCGTCGATCTCCTGCCGCTCGGCCCCGTAGGTCTCCAGCAGCTTCTCGACGTAGAGGGGCTTGAGACCTACGTCCGCCTTCTCCAGGCGGCGGATGGTGAGAGCCGTCACACGCAGGGCCTTGGCCGCGTCCTCCAGTGACGCGCCCGCACTCTGCCGCCGTTCCTGCAAACGGCGGCCGAGGATCATGCGGAGAACGGTGGGCGCGTTGGTGCCGCTGCCCGCGCCCGGACGGCTTTCGCTCAACGCCCTACCTCCTGAGTGTCTGTCACCAGCACCAGTCCCACGGTGACTTGGGAGGTCACCGGACGGAACGGGTGTGCTGAAATTATCAGGCAGTCGGTTGCAGCTTGAACTTGCCTGCGAGCATAGTTACTTGTGTGAATCGTTTCGACGATCTCATGGAACTCCGCCCTGCCGCAGGCCTGCCCGCCCCCACGGAAGGCAATCCCCGTGTCCCCCCACACGACTTCCTCCCCACAGTTCTTAGACGTCATCGCCCCGGAGCGCACACACTGGCTCGAACTGCCCGCACACCGCACCAGTGTCGGAGTAGCCCGCCGTTCGATGAACGCCCGCCTGACGGCATGGCGACTGCCGGCCGAGCTGTGCGCGGACGCCGTTCTGCTCCTGTCCGAGCTGGCCACCAATGCCGTACGGCACACACTCGGCGCGCGGTTCCTGTGCGGCGTAGGGCTCGTCACGGACGCGTGCCTCCGGCTTGAGGTGCACGACCACGACCGCACAGGCTGCGATCTGCCCCGGTGCGAGCCGGGCCTCGACGACGAGGGCGGACGCGGGCTGCTTCTGGTGGAGGCGATCGCGGACGTCTGGGGAGTCGACCGGTCGACACGCACCGGCGGCAACGCTGTGTGGGCGAACCTGACGGTTTGAGCGTGCCCGGGAAGGGAGTTCAGTCCTTCGCGGGGGTCAGCTCGGCGAGCAACAGCGTGCGGTCGTCCGCTCCGGCCGCGGGGGACGGGGCGCGCAGCAGCCGTTGGCACATGGCGCGCAGCGGGTCCTGGTCGCCGGGGTCCGGGGGCTCGATTGCCGCCGCGTCCAGGGAGCGCGCGAGCCGGGTGATCTCCTGGTCGATGTCGGCGTCGCGGGACTCGACGAGGCCGTCGCTGTAGAGCACGAGCAGGGCCGGTTCGGGCAGGGTCAGTACGGTGGCCTCGTAGCCGCCCGTGCCGAGTCCGAGGGGCAGGCCGGGGCTGGTGAGCGTGACCGGCGCGGTCCTGCCGTCGGGGCCGCGCAGCAGTGGGGGAGGGTGGCCGGCTCCGACCAGGGTGCAGGTGCGCTGCCGGGGGTCCCACTCGGCGTAAATGCAGGTCGCGAACGAGGCTCCCGGGGTGTCGCAGGCCAGTGCGTCGAGGCGTCGTACGAGATCGGCGGGCGGGATGTCGAGCCCGGCCAATGTACGGACGGCGGTGCGCAGCTGGATCATAGCGACGGCCGACTCCGGACCGTGCCCCATGGCGTCCCCGACGACGAGACTGACCCGGTCACCCGGCCGCTTCATGACGTCGAACCAGTCACCGCCGATGATGTTGCCCTCCCCGGCGGGCAGGCAGCCATGGGCGACGCGGCACCCCTCGACCTCACGGGCCGCGCCCGGCAACAGACTGTTGCGGATGGCCAGGGCGGTGCGACGCTCGCGCTCATAGAGGCGCGCGTTGTCCAGGGCTACGGCGGCCCGCGCGGCCAGCGACTCCACCGCCACGACGTCTCCGGGCCGGAAGGGCGCCCGGTCGGGGCCGCGGGTGCAGGCGACGAAGCCGACCATGGTGCCCCGCAGTTGAAGCGGAACGACGAGAAAGGACGTCATGCGCAGCAGATCCTCGACGCGTGGGTCGCCGCCCCCGGAGGCGACCAGACGCTCGGATGTGTGGGGGTCGACCGCGTCGCGCAACTGCGCGTGCCCGGAGGCCAGAGCGCGGGCGTACGGCGTCTCGCGAGGGAAGACGATCACCTCGCCGACCGGCAGTATGCCCTCCCAGTCCTCGGGTGCGTCGGTGCCGACGCGAAGGGCGAGTCGGCGTGCCTCTATCTGGGGCGGATCCGCGGTGGCGTACGCGTTCTCCTCGCGCAGCCAGCGCTCCAGCAGGTAGACCGACGCCACGTCGCAGAATCCGGGTGTCAGCGCGTGCACGACATGGCTGCCGGTCAGTCGCAGGTCGAGTTCCGAGCCGAGGACATCGGCCGCGGGCGAGAAGACCGACCGACGGGGCCGGGGCAGGGCGGCGGAGGTGTCGTCGGTGCGGCCGCGCGGTTCGTTCCGCAGGGGTCGTGCCTTTCCGGGTGGGGGGTTCCGGCCGCGCGGCGGGGCAACGGCTCGCCGCGCGTAAGTCGGCAACTATATGATGATGCGTCAAGATCCCTGATGAGCTGGGGAGTTGTGGTGTCGGACAGCGAAGGTATTCGGCCGGGGAGCGATCCGGACAAGGCGAGTGTCGCCCGGATGTACGACGCGATGCTGGGCGGACAGCACAATTTCGCCATAGACCGGGAGGCCCTCGCGGCGTTCACGGCCATCGACCCACAGGTCCGCACCCTGGCGCGGGCCAACCGGGCCTTCCTCGGCCGGGCCGTGCGCTTCCTGGTCGAGTCGGGGGTGCGGCAGTTCATCGACCTCGGCTCGGGCATCCCCACGCAGGGCAACGTCCACGAGGTGGCGCAGGCGGCCGCCCCCGGAGCGAGCGTGGTCTACGTGGACAACGACCCCGTGGCCGTGGCCCACAGCGCGTCCCTGCTCTCCGACAACCCGGACGCGGACATCGTCGACGCCGACATCCGGCGGCCGGCCGACATCCTGGGCTCCCCGCAGGTACGGAAGTTGATCGACTTCGATGAGCCCGTCGCCGTACTGGTGAACGCGATCCTGCACTTCGTCTCGCCCGAGGAGAACCCGGCCGGCATCGTGGCCGCTTTTCGCGACGCCCTGCCCGAGGGCAGTTGGCTGGCCATGACCCACGCCACGAACCAGGACCGTCCCGACACGGCCGACGCCGTGGGCAAGCTGTACCGGGCCAGGGCCACCTCACCGGTCACCGCCCGCTCCCACGACGAGATCCTCGACCTCTTCGCCGGCTTCGACCTCGTGGACCCCGGCCTGGTCTACGTACCCCTGTGGCGCCCGGATCCCGACGACCTGATCCCGGAGAACCCGTCGGAGTACTGGGTGTTCGCGGGAGTCGGCCGCAAGAGTCCGTGAACGGGCCGCATGCCGGGCGGAGTTGACGACAATCAGTCGACCAACGGGTAGTGGCAGGCGGTGTGGCGGCCGGTGGGCGTGAGGGTGAGCCGCGGACGTTCCACGGTGCAGCGCTCGCGGGCGTAGGGGCAGCGGGTGTGGAACGTGCAGCCCGTCGGCTTGTCCACCGGGTTGGGAACCTCGCCGGTGAGGACGATGCGTTCTCGGCGCGGTGTCTCTGCGCCGGTGCCGTCGTCGATGTCCGGGACCGCGGACAACAGCGCCTGTGTATAGGGGTGAGCGGGTGCCTCGTAGAGTGCTTCCGTCTCGGCGAGTTCGACGATCTCGCCCAGGTACATGACGGCGATCCGGTCCGACACATGACGGACCACACCGAGGTCGTGCGCGATGAAGACATAGGTGAGCGCGAACTCCTCCTGGAGGTCCGCGAAGAGGTTCAGCACCTGGGCCTGGATCGACACGTCGAGGGCGGACACCGGTTCGTCGGCGACGATCAGCTTCGGGTTGGTGGCCAACGCCCGTGCGATACCGATGCGTTGGCGCTGACCGCCGGAGAACTCGCGCGGATACCGGTCCAGATGAGCCGTCGCCAGTCCTACGACGTCGAAGAGCTCGGCGACCCGGCGGCGCACCGCGGCCGCGTCACCGTAGCGGTGGACCAGCAGCGGCTCGGCCACGATGTCCCCGGCGCGGCGGCGGGGGTTGAGCGAGGCCTGCGGGTCCTGGAAGACCAGCTGCATGCCGGGGCGTACGGGGCGCAGCCGGCGCGCGGACAGGGTGGTGATGTCCTGACCGTCGAACTCGACCCGTCCGCCCGTGAGTTCGGTGAGCCGGACCAGACAGCGGCCGAGCGTGGACTTGCCGCACCCCGACTCGCCGACGATGCCGAGGGTTTCCCCGGCCCGTACCTCCAGGGACACTCCGTCCACGGCGCGCAGAACTTTGCGGCGCCGGGAGATCGGGTAGTGCTTGGTGACGTCCGTGGCGCGCAGCAGGACGTCGCCACCCGGAGGTGCGTTCTCGTCCACTGCCACGATGTCCTGTGCTGTCACGACGCCGCCTCCGTGTCCATGTCTGTCGCGTCGTCCCTGACGTCGCTCGCCGCCGCCCGTGCCGTCAGCCGCAGTGACGCGCGGTCGTCGGGCGGCAGCCAGCAGGCGTCGAGGTGGGTGTCGCCCGCGAGCACGGGCCGCTCCTCGCAGCGGTCGTGACGCAAGCGGCAGCGTGGCGAGAATGCGCACCCCTCGGGCAGGTTGCCCGGCGAGACAGGTACGCCCGCGATGGTGGGCAGCCGCCGCATCCGGGCGCCGCCCACGCGGGGCACCGAGTCCAGCAGCCCCCAGGTGTAGGGGTGCCGCGGATCGTGGAACACCGCCCGGCGCGGGCCTTCTTCGGCGACCCGGCCGCCGTACATGACCAGGACCCGGTCGGCGGTCTCGGAGACCACGCCCATGTCGTGGGTGATCAGCACCACGGCCGAGCCGTTCGCGTTGAGGTCCCGCATCAGGTCGAGGATCTGGGCCTGGACGGTCACGTCGAGAGCCGTGGTCGGTTCGTCGGCGATCAGCAGCGCCGGGTCGCAGGAGAGCGCCATCGCGATGACCGCACGCTGGCGCATACCGCCGGAGAACTCGTGCGGATAGGCGTCGGCGCGGGACGCCGCGTCGGGGATGCCGACGTCCGACAGCAGCTGCACCGCGCGCGCGTGCGCCTCCTTGCGGGGTACGCGCGCGTGCGCCCGGATCTGCTCGGCGATCTGCCAGCCCACGGTGTACACGGGGGTCAGCGCGGTCATCGGATCCTGGAAGACCATGGCGATCTCCCGGCCCCGTATCGCGCGCATCTCCTTGTCGGGAAGGGCGAGCAGGTCACGGCCACGGAAGAGGACTTCGCCCGACACCGTCACGTTGGGGTTGGCCAGCAGCCGCAATACGGCCAGCATCGAGACGCTCTTGCCGGAGCCCGACTCGCCCACCACGCCCAGGACTTCGCCGGGCGCGACGGAGAAGGAAAGGCCGTCGACCGCCGTGACCGGGCCCGTGCGGGTGCGGAAGGAGACCCGCAGATCTCTTACGTCCAGCAGAGGCTCAGGCATGGCGGGCCCTCGGATCGAGTCGCGCGTACAGGATGTCCACCAGTGCGTTGGCCAGGACCACGAAGAACGCCGCGTACAGGACCGTTCCCATGATCACGGGCAGGTCCAGGTTCTGCAGCGCGTCAAAGGTGAGCTTGCCGATGCCGGGGAGGCCGAAGACCACCTCGGTGAGCAGGGCGGCGCCGCCCACGAGCGCGCCGAAGTCCAGGCCGAACAACGAGACGATCGGGATGAGCGAGCAGCGCAGCGCGTGCCGGATCAGGATGCGCCGCTCGGACAGGCCCTTGGCGCGCGCTGTACGTACGTAGTCCTCGCTCAGCGCGTTGATGACCTCGCCGCGCAGCAGGCGGGCGTAGATCCCGGCGTACAGCAGCGCCAGGGTCAGCCACGGGAAGAGCATGTGCAGCGCCCACTGGCCCGCGTCCTGGCCCAGGCCGACGTATCCCGGTGGCGGCACCCACGAGAACACCGAGCCGTGCAACTGCTTCTGGGTGATGAGGTTGACGACCTCGCCCAGCCAGTATGCGGGGAGCGAGACGCCGACCACGCCGACCAGCATGATCAGCGGGTCGGCGGCCTTGCCGCGCAGGGTCGCCGCGGCCGTGCCCATGAGGATGCCGGCGGTCATCCAGATCACCGCCGCGCCGACCACGAGCGACAGGGTCACCGGAGTCGCCTGCACGATCTGCGGGATCACCCGGGAACCACGGTTGACGAACGACTCCAGATCACGGTCGATCAGCAGATGACGCATCATCAGCAGATAGCGGACGGGCATCGGACGGTCGAGGCCGAAGGAGTGCCGTACCTGGGCGAGCGTCGCCGGATCCGCGTTGCGGCCCGCGATGCGCGCCGCGGGATCGACTCCCGGGGTGGCGAAGAAGATCAGGAACACCAGCACACTGATCGCGAACATCACCAGCAGGGCGGACGCGAAGCGCTTGGCGGCGAATTGGAGCATGGAAGTCACACCCCTCCGCGCAGCCGGGCGCTCGGGTCGAGCGCGTCCCGTACCCCGTCGCCCAGGATGTTGAGGGCCGCCGTGGTCAACGCGATCAGCAGCCCCGGGGCGATCGTCACGGTGGGCCGGGTGTAGAGCAGTCCCAGGCCGTCCTCGATGATCGTGCCCCAGCTGGCGTCGGGCGGCTGCACGCCGACGGACAGGAAGGACAGGGCCGATTCGGTGAGCATGGCGAGGGCGGTCATCAGCGGGACGAAGACGATGGCCGTGGGCAGGACGTTCGGCAGCACTTCCCGGCGCAGGATGCGCAGGGTGGGCGCGCCGGAGCCGACGGCCGCCTGGATGAACTCCTTGTTGCGCAGCACCAGTACCTGACCGCGCAACGGCCGCGCGATGTACGGCACATAGATCGCCGCGATGATCGCGATGGGCAGCCACAGGCTCCCCGCGTCGACGGTGAGCGGTCCGAGGTGCAGCCCGTCGGTGAGGAGTACGACCGACAGACAGATGGCCAGCAGATACACCGGGAACGCCCAAATGACGTCCAGGATGCGGGAGATGACCGAGTCCACGGCGCCGCCCGCGTATCCGGCGACGATTCCGATGGCCGTGCCAAGGAGGCAGGTGAGCAGGGCCGCGGTGAAGCCGATGAACAGGCTGGTACGGCCGCCGTACAGCAGCCGTGCCATGACGTCGCGGCCCTGGTTGTCGGCGCCGAGGAAGTAGTGGGCGGGGTCCCAGGTGGGGCCGATGGGTGTGACGCCGAGGCCGAGGCCGGTGCTGCTCGGGGTGAGCACCGGCACGGTCTCGCCGTCCACGACCGTGGTGCCGGAGACATGGGACTGGAACGGGTCGGTGTGGGCGATGTGGTCCGCGTAGAGCGGAGCACACAGGGTCGCCAGCACGACCAGGAGGAGTACGGCGGACGCGGCCAGCGCCGACCTGTTGCGCGACAGGTCGGCGGCGGCCGTCCGCCAGGGGCCCGGCGAGCGCCGGGCCTCCGCGGTCAACACGGGCTCAGCGAGGCTCATTTGACCCACAACTGCCCGAGGAGCATGTAGAACTGCTTGCTGAACTGGTAGTTGCCGACCCGCGTCGACGTGAAGTCGATGAGCTTGGGGTTGATCAGCGGGACGACCGGGGACTCGGCCATGATCTCCTGGTCGATGGCGCCCCACTGCTTGTCGGCGCTCGTCGGGTCGGTCTGCGCGGTCGTCAGCGCGGCCTGCATCTTCGCGTCGATGCCCTTGTCGCAGAACCCGGAGATGTTGATGCTGGAGTCGCTGCCCGGGTGGTAACTGGCGCAGGACAGCAGCACGTTGAGGAAGTCCGAGGCCGCCGGATAGTCCTGGTACCAGGACGTCAGCGCCAGCTGCACCTTGTTCTTGGTGTTCTGGATGTAGGTGAACTGGATGTTCCCCGACAGCGGCTTGAGGGTCGCCTTGTAGCCGAGCTGGGTGAGCAGGCTCTGCAGGTACTGCCCGATCGACTTGTTGACGTCGTCGTCCTGGACGACGATGCCGACCTCCTGCCCCGCCGTGCCGGACTTCTTCACCAGCTCCTTGGCCTTGGCCAGGTCCGCGGCAGTCCAGGTCTTGCCGCCGCCCTTGGTGTAGTCGCACGCGTCGACGTGTCCCGGGAAGCCCGGCGGCAGGATCGTGCACGCGGGAGAGGCGAGGTTGGTGCCGCCGTACAGCCGCACCACGGCGGACCGGTCGACGGCGTAGTTGATGGCCTGCCGCGCCAACTTGTTGTTGAAGGGCGCCATGTTGACGTTCAGCGTCGCGTACCAGAACGCCGTCAGCGGGTTCACATGCGCCTGGGAGGCGTACTTGGTGCCGATCTCGTTGAGCCGGTCGGCGGGCGGCGGGTCGTACATCCAGTCCGCCTGGCCGTTCTCGACGGCGGTGACCTCGGACTCGACGGTCTGACCGAAGGTGTAGTCGATGGCGTCGGGGTAGCCCTCGGGCTGCGCCTGCCGCGACCACTCCTTGAAGTGCGGGTTGCGCACCAGCTTCAGCGCGCGGTTCGGGTCGTACGACGCGGCCATGTACGGGCCGGTCGTCGGCAGCGGCTTGGTGCCCGCGTCCTTCGTCGGCGAGTCCTTCGGCAGCACGCTGGCGTGCGGGACGGCCAGCTTGTACGGGAACTCCGTGTCCGCCGCCGTGAGGTTGATGGTGACCGTGCCCGCCTTCGCGTCGCCGGTCACGCCTCCCTCGAGGGTGCAGGAAGCCGGCTTCTTGATACAGGCGTCCGCTCCGACGATGCCGTTGTAGAAGGTGCCCGCGGTGGGGCTGGAGACCTTGAAGATGCGCTGGAAGGACGCCACCACGTCGTCGGTGGTCAGCGCCTTGCCGTTGGAGAAGGTGACGCCCTTGCGGAGCGTGAAGGTGTACGTCTTGCCGTCGTTGGTCACCTTCGGCATCGCCGTGGCGAGGTCCGGGACGACGGTGAACGACTGCTGCCCGTTCACCTTCTTGAAGGCGAGCAGCCCGTCGTACATCGACTGGTACAACTGCCAGTACTGGAGCGTGTAGTTGACCTGCGGGTCGAGGCTGCCGGCGGCCGCGTGGGCCAGGAGCTTCAGGGTGCCGCCCTTGTGCTGCGGCTGGAAGGCGGACGAGCCCGAGCCGGAGGACGAGGTGGTCGGGTCGGAGGAGGAACCGTCGTTGGAGGACGAACAGGCGGCTGCGGTCAGGGCCAGGGCGACGGTGGCCGCGGCGAACGCGCCCCGTCTCGTGCTGCGGGACATGGCAAGGGGCATGGCAGGGAACTCCCGTCGGGGGATCGGGCTGCGGAGTCTCAGTCGGTGGAGTCGAGGAACTCGCCGACGACCCGGAGGTAGAGCTCCTCCTCCTCGACGTGCGGCATGTGGCTGGAGTGCTCGAACATGTGCCAGCGCGCGTCCGGAACATGGTCGGCGAAGGGGCGGACGGTCTCGGGAGTCGCCTCGTCGTACCGTCCGGACACCAGCAGGGTGGGCACCTCGATCAGGTGCAGGCGGTCGATGACCGACCAGTCCTTCATGGTGCCGGTCACATGGAACTCGTTGGGGCCGTTCATGGTGTGGTACACCGTCGGATCGGCCTCGACATTGGCCCAAGTGGCGTCCACCTCGGGCGGGTTGGGGACGACCCGGCAGACGTGACGGTCGTAGAAGACCTTCTCGGCGGCCCGGTAATCGGGGTGGTCCGTGGTTCCGGCCGCCTCGTGGAGGAACAAGGTCTGCTGGACATCAGGCGGCAGGGCGGCCCGCAGTTCGGCCGCGCCCGCGAGCCACAGCTCCATGGACGCGGGGGAGTTGGCGATGACCAGACCGCGCAGCCCGGGTGGGCGGCGTACGGCGTGCTCGGCGGCGAGCATGCCGCCCCAGGACTGGCCGAGGACGTGGTAGGCGTCGGCGATGCCCAACGCCTTGAGGAGGGTGTCGAGTTCGTCGAGGAAGAGCTGGACTGTCCAGAAGTCGGCGCCCTTGTCGGGCAGATGGGTGGACAGTCCGGTGCCGAGTTGGTCGTAGTGCACCACGGGGCGGCCCTGCCGGGCGATGCCCGCGATGCTCAGCGTGTAGTTGTGACCGGCGCCGGGGCCGCCGTGCAGGACCACCAGGGGTGTCCTGCCCGGTTCGCCCGTGATCCGGTACCAGGTGGAATAGCCGTTGAAGTCGACTGTTCCGGTGTGATTCGGTTCGGGGATCGCCACGGAAGAGCCTCCTGGACCGGCCATAATCAGCCAGTCCATGTCTCAAACGAGGTGGATGTGACGGGATGGCTGACATACTGATCGGGGAAATGGTCAGCCCACAAGACCTTTTAATTGTGCGAGGGGCAGAAGTAACGGCGTGTTTACGTGCCCGGCTCCGCGACCGTTCTGAGGAGGACAACTGACATCCGCACCTGACCCGTTGGACTCGTCGACCTATCCGGAGGGCGAGTTCTCCCGGATGCTCGACCGCGCTCTCCTCGGCGGCGCGCCCTCGCCGGAGCTGCGCCCGGTGCGGGTGGCCTCGGCGGTCGACGAGGTGTCCGACCGGCTCCTCACGGCGATCGCCGTCGGGGACTTCCTTCCGGGGGAGCGGCTGCCGGCCGAACGCGAGCTCACCCAGCTCCTGGGGGTGAGCCGGCCGACCGTGCGCGAAGCCATCGGGCGTCTCCAGGCCGTGGGTGTCGTCGAGATCCGCCGGGGCCGCAACGGGGGAGCCTTCGTGCGGGACAACTGGAGCGAGTCCACCGCGGCCGCGGTCCGCCGTACGCTGCTGCCCCGCTGGGAACAGTTCGAGCAGCTCTTCGACCTGCGCGGCCTTGTGGAGGGCATGGTGGCCGCGACGGCCGCCCGGCGTCGGCGGCCCGCGGACCTGGAGCCGATGCGCGAGGCGCTGACCGCCTACCTGACCGCAAAGACCCCGCGCGACGAACAGGCTGCGGACAGCGCGTTCCACCAGAGCATCCGTACGGCCACCCGCAACCCGCAGATCACCATGCTCAGCCGGGACCTGCTGGCCCGGATCAGCCTGGGCTTCCCGGTCGAGCCGTGGGGAAAGGGCGAGCGGTCCCACTTCCACGAGGGAGGCGAGGACCACAAGGCCCTGTACGAGGCCATCGCGGCGGGCGAGCCGGAGCGCGCGGAGGAGATCGCTCGGCATCACTTCACGATCAGCGCCGACATGATCCGTGACGTACTGGCCCGCGTCCGGGCCGGGGATCCTACCTCCGGGACATGAGGCAGATCAGGTCGAACAGGACGGTGGCCGCGGCGATCGACGTGATCTCGGCGTGGTCGTAGGCCGGAGCCACCTCCACCACGTCCGCGCCGACCAGGTGCACGCCCGTAAGGCCCCGCAGGACGCGCAGCAGCTCGCGGCTCGTCAGCCCGCCCGACTCCGGGGTGCCCGTGCCGGGCGCGAAGGCCGGGTCCAGTACGTCGATGTCGACGGACAGGTACACAGGCAGATCGGCGACCCGCTCCGTGACCGCCTGGATCGCACCCGAGGTGCCGAGTACGTCGAGGTCGCTCGCCCGGATGGTGCGAAAGCCGAGCCTTTTGTCCTCGTCCATGTCCGCCCGCTCGTACAGCGGGCCGCGGATGCCGACATGGATGGAGTGGTCCTCGACCAGCAGCCCCTCCTCGAAGGCACGCCGGAAGACGGTCCCGTGCGTCGTCGGGGCGTCGAAGTAGGTGTTCCAGGTGTCCAGGTGCGCGTCGAAGTGGACCAGGGCGACCGGCCCGTGCTCGCGCACCACCGAGCGCAGCATCGGCAGTGCGACGGTGTGGTCCCCGCCGATCGCCAGCACGCGGCGCCCGCCGCGCCCCACGTCCCGCGCATGCCCCTCGATCTGGCCGAGGGCCGTGTCGATCGAGAACGGCGTGACCGGGACGTCGCCGGCGTCGACGACCTGGATCCGGTCGAAGGGAGCCGTGTCCAGTTCGACGTGGTGGCCAGGACGCAGATGCCGGGACGCCTGGCGGACGGCCATGGGGCCGAACCGGGCGCCGGGGCGGTAGGACGTCCCGGTGTCGAACGGCACCCCGAGCACGGCGACGTCGTAGTCGCCGACCCGGTCGATCTCCGGCACCCGGGCGAACGATCCGGATCCGGCGAAGCGGGGCACTTCCGTGCCGGAGACCGGGCGGATGGGGTCTGGCATGCAGCACTCCTGACTGTTGAACAATCCTTAGGCGCTCAGCCTGCACAGAAGCCGTTTCGGCCGTGTAACGCCGTAATTTTTGTTCAACACTTTTGCGCTACGCTGCCGACATGTCGCAGACCATCACGGGCAAGGATTCAGGTGTCGGCCGCTTCGCCGGCGTGGCCGACACCCTGCGCGAGCGGATCGTCGAGGGGCGGCTGCCACCCGGAACGCCCCTGCGGGACGTCGCGCTGGCCGCCGAATTCGGGGTGTCCCGGAACACCCTGCGGGAAGCCCTGCGCAGCCTGCACGACGAGGGCCTGGTGGTGCAGCGGCTGCACCATGGCACGTCGGTGACGACGCTCTCGGCGACGGACGTACGGGACATTTTCGTCGCCCGCCGCGCCATCGAGCTCGCCGCGATCGACGAGAGCCCGCTGGCCGCGGAGCCGCTCCTCGACGCGTTGGAGACAGCGGTCGCCAGGGCGGAGACCGCGGTCGCCGTCGAGGCCTGGAACAAGGTCGGCACGTCCTCGCTCCGCTTCCACCAGGCCCTCGTCGCCCTGCTGGGCAGCCACCGCATGGACGCGTTCTTCCGCGTCATCGTCGCCCAACTGCGGCTGGCCTTCGCCGTCATGACGGACGAGGCCGGATTCCAGGCGCCGTGGGTGGCCCGCGACCGTGAGATCTGCGACCTCGTACGCGGCGGTCGCCGCCAGGACGCCAAGGACGCCCTGCGGCTCTACCTCGACGAGTCCGAACGCCAGGTGCTGGACGCCGTACGCGCCGACTCCCGAACAAAAGGACACAGTTGATGAACCGTCAGCCTGCCGGGCCCGCAGCCGCCTACCAAGCGACCGAGGGCGGAGTCCTCGACGTCGACCGTGCCTTCTACGACCGTTTCGCGGGCGTGCGCCACGAGTTGGTGGACTCCTTCGAGATACCGATCCGCTCCGGCCGCGCCTGGACCGTGCCGCAGGGCCACCTGTGCCGCATCGTCACGGTCGAGGGGCCGCAGGTCGGCGACCTCAACGTGTGGAGCCTCAACGATCCCCGCGAGCGCATGTGGGCCGCCCGCACCCGCCAACTCCAGCGCGCGCACATCTCCACCTACGACCGGGTGTGGTCCAACCTGCCCTTCCTGCGGCCGCTGTTCACGGTCACCGCCGACAGCCTCGCCGACTACGGCACCGACGCCGACGGCGGACGCGTGCACGACCTGCTCGGGACCCGCTGCGACCCGTACGTCAACCGGATGCTCACCGGCGAGGACTTCGACTTCCACTGCCACTCGAACCTCGTCCGGGCCGTCATGCCGTACGGCCTCACCGAGTTCGATGTGCACGACGTGCTCAACGTCTTCCAGTGCACCGGACTCAACGGCGCCGACCAGTACTTCATGAAGGACTGCCCCGCGCGCGAGGGCGACCACTTCGAGTTCTTCGCCGAGACCGACCTCCTGTGCGCCCTGTCCACGTGCCCCGGCGGCGACCTGTCCGTCCCCCTGTGGGGTCCCGACGCGAGCGACCCGTTGGACGTCTGCCGCCCCCTCGGCATCGAGGTCCATAGACCGGACAGCGCTCTGCTCGACGGCTGGACCCCACCGCCCCGGGCCGCCTACCGCAATCTCCACGGCATCCGGCGACCGGAATGGGGCCGCTCCTAAGCCTGTTGGGACTGGCCCTGCGCCTCGTCGATCCCCGCCATCAGCGCCTGGTGACTGAGGCGTACGTGCTCGCGCATGACGCGCTCCGCGCCGTCGCCGTCCTTGGCGAGGATCAGGTCGAACACCCGTCGGTGCTCGTTGTCGGACTCCGCGAGGCGGCCGGGGAGGGACAGGGACGTGCGCACCAGACGGGTGTAGGCGAGCTGGTTCATGAGGGTGCGGTAGTGGGCCTCCAGCTTGCCGTTGTCGGCGCCGGTGACGATCAGGTCGTGGAACTCGTGGACCAGCTCCGCGTACCGCTCGGCGTCACCGTCCTGAACGGCCTTGTCAGCCGCGCCCATGTTGGCCCGCAGCAGCTCCACCTCGGGCACGTTGCCCCGGAACGCCAGCAGCCGGGCAGCGGCACCCTCCAACAGCTCCTTCATCTGGAACAGTTCGGTGAGCTCCCGGCGGGACGGCACCGCGACGAAGGTCCCGACGCGTGGCCGGATCTCCACCAGCCCCTCGATCTGCAGTTGCTTGAGAGCCTCGCGGATCGGGGTGCGACTCACCCCGAAGGTCTCGGACAGAGCCATCTCGGAGAGGCTGGAACGGGGCGCCAGCTCACCGCTGATGATCATCTGGCGCAGTTCCTCGGCGACCCGGGCCTGCATGCTGGTCTGGCTCAACCGCTTCGACCTCGGCTCTCTGGGCTCTTGCATGGCACGTGACAGTACCCGCTTCACGACTTGAGGATGAACGGGTCCGCGGCCGGCTCCTCGCCGGTGTTGACCCACACGCTCTTCAGCCGCGTGTACTCCCGGATCACCTCCGTGCCCTGCTCGGTGCCAAGGCCGCTGTTCTTGAACCCGGCCCGGGGCGACATCGGAGACATCGAGCGGTAGGTGTTGATCCACACCGTGCCCGCCTCAAGGCGCGACGCCATCCGGTGGGTCCGGTTCAGGTCCCGGGTCCAGATGCCCGCCGCGAGGCCGTACGAACTGTCGTTGGCGAGCGCGACCGCCTCCTCCTCGGAGGAGAACGGCATCATGGTCGCGACCGGACCGAAGATCTCCTCCTGGCAGATCCGCATCGAGTTGTCGGTGCCGGTGAAGACGGTGGGGGAGTAGAAGTACCCGCCCAGATCCGTCTTCGGCCGCAGCCCGCCGCAGGCGAGCCTGCCGCCCTCGGCAAGCCCCAGTTCCACGTACGACTCGACCTTCTCCAACTGCGCCGCGATGGCCAGCGGCCCCAGCTCGGTGGCGTCCTCCAGCGGATCGCCGATCCGGATCGTCGCCGCACGCGCGGTGACGCGGTCCAGGATCTCGTCGTACACCTCGCGATGGACCAGGACCCGACTGCCCGCCACACAGGTCTGGCCGGCCGCCGCGAAGACTCCGGCGATGATGCCCATGGCCGCCGAGCCGAGGTCGGCGTCGGGGAAGACGATGTTGGGTGACTTGCCGCCGAGTTCGAGGGTGCAGCTGATGAGGCGGTCGGCGCAGGTACGGGCGATACGGCGGCCGGTCTCGGTCGAGCCGGTGAAGGTCACCTTGGCCACGCCCGGGTGCTCGGCCAGCGGGGCGCCCGCCGTGGCGCCGAAGCCCGTGACCACGTTGACGACTCCCGGGGGGAATCCGGCCTCCTCGAACAGCGGGGCGAGCGCCAGCAGGGAGGCCGAGGTGTGCTCGGACGGCTTCACCACCACCGTGTTGCCGGCCGCGAGCGCCGGGGCGAGCTTGGTCGCGGTGAGCAGGAGCGGGGAGTTCCACGGGGTGATGGCACCGACGACGCCGACCGGCTCGCGCAGGGTGTAGTTGAGCAGTTCGCGGCTCGCGCCGGGGATCACCTCACCGTGGATCTTGTCGGCCAGCCCGGCGTAGTAGTGGAAGTACTCGGGCAGCCCGGCCAGTTGGGCCCGCATCTCGCGCAGCAGCTTGCCGTTGTCGAGGGTCTCGGTGCGGGCCAACTCCTCGGCGTGCTCGCCGATCAGGTCGGCGAGGTTGCGCAGCAGGCGTCCGCGCCGGGTCTGGCTCAGGTCCCGCCAGCGAGCGTCCTCGAAGGCGGTGCGGGCGGCGGTCACGGCGCGGTCCACGTCGGCGGCAGTTCCGTCGGCGGCCTCGTACCACGGCAGGGCGGTGGTCGGGTTGAGGCTCTCGAAGTACCCGCCGGAGACGGGCGGGGTCCACTCGCCGGCGATGTAGTGCTGATGGCGGGGGAGTCGGCTCGGTGCGGTCATGCGCGCAGACACTCCTGTCCGGTGTGCGTGAGGATCGCGTGGGTGAGGTCGTCCGGGCGCTCCAGCGGCAGCAGATGGCGTGCCCCGGGCACGACCGTCGCGCGGGCACCGGGGATCCGCGCGGCCAGTCGCCGGGACATCTCCGGGGTCGAGCCCGGGTCTTCGGCGCCGGTGATGGCGACGGTGGGGGCGGTGATGCGGGGGAGCCGGGGCCAGAGTGCGGCGTCGGCGGTCGCGAAGACGTCGTAGCAGGCGAGGTACGAGGCGCGGTCGGTGGCCAGCAGCGTGCTCAACACGGCCGCGGCCAGGGCCGGTTCCCGGTCCCGCCACTCGGGGGCGAACCACCGCTCGACGGCCGCCCGCGCCGATGCCCCGAAGTCCTCGGCGGCCAGCCGTCTTCGACCCGCGACCGCCGAACGCTCCTCGGCACTGCGGTCGGCCACCGAGCTCACGAGGGTGAGCGAGGCCGCCAACTCCGGGGAGAAGACGGCGAGTTGCTGTGCCACCAGGGCGCCGAGCGAGAAGCCGACCACATGCGTGGGCCCCGCGAGCGACGCGGCCACATCCCCCGCCAGCTCATCCACGGTCACCCCCGCGGTCGCCGTCGGCGAAGCACCGTGCCCGCGCAGATCGACCAGCAGAACGCGGTGGTGCGCCGCCAACGCCGGAAGGCACCGCTCCCACATCCGCCGGTCGAGTCCGACACCGTGCAGCAGCACGAGATCGGGGCCCTCGCCGTGGACTTCGTGGGCGAGGGGCTGCGGCAGCCGCCGTGCCGTGCTGCTCACCGCTCGCTCGACAGCGGGGCCAGCCGGGCCTGCGGCCTGCCCTGGGCGGCCGCGGCGAGCCCGATCACGATCTCGTCCGCACCCGGTCCGTCCGGTACGCGGACCTCGATGCTCTGGTGGTGCGAGCGGATCGTGGCGTCGGTGACGTGCTTGAGCGGGATGTCGAAGACGGTGCCCGCGGCCGCCCGCTTCTCCACCGCCGGAAGCAGGGTGGTGGCGTTCGCCGCCTTGCGGAAGAAGTCGCCGAACTTGAGGGTGTGGATCAGTCCGGACCCGTGCTCGATCTCCCCGTCCAGGCCCACGATCGCGGCCTTCCCGTACGCCTCGACGGGCGCGCCGAGTGCCTCGACCACGCGCGGGGCGAGCAACTCACCCAGTTTCGGGGCGACTTCGTCGATGCCGGGCAGCAGGTCCGGTACATAGCCCTGGCCGGCCCAGGGGTTCTCGATGATCGCGAGGACCACCGCCGTACGGGCCGGCGGGTCGACCGGGCGGCCACCCTCGGTGTGGACGTCCTCGACGTAGGTGATGATCTTGCGGACGTTCATTGGGCGTTCTCCAGCTTCTCCAGATCGGCCGGGCGGACGACGGGGTCGGTACGGCGGTCCCCGATACGGGCGTTGGGCCGGGGGCCCGAAGCGGCGGCGGCGACCACGACGATCTCGTCCGGTCGCGGTGCGTCGGGAACGCGGACATGTGCGGTCTGGTAGTGCGAGCGGGTCGCCGCCGCGGTCTTGTGCCACAGGGGTACGGTCAGCGGCTGGCCGGCCGGCAGCCGGTCGTCGCTGAAGACGATGATCGACGTGCCCTCGACGAGCTCGCGGAAGACGTTGCCGAAGAACGGGGTGTGGATCAGCGCGCCCGCGTGCTCGATCTCCCCGTCAAGCCCGACGACGGCCGCCTTGCCGAAGGCCTCGACCCGCTCCACGCCGCCCAGCTCCGCGAGCAGCCGCCCGGTCAGCAGCCGCGCCAACTCCGGTGCGACGGCCTCGACTTCGGGCTGCAGATCGGCGACGAAGCCGCGCCCGGCCCAGGGGTTGCGGATCACCGCGGCCGCCGTGACCCGACGTACCGGAGTCGCGACCGGGCGGCCGAGCTCCAGCAGCACCTCGTCGACGACGGTCACGACCTTCCGCAGGCCCCTCACGCGGTGAACTCCGGCATGACCTTCTCCGCGAACAGCTCCAGGCTGCGCATCGCCTTGCGGTGGGCGAGGCCCGGATGGGTGGTCCACAGCAGCAGGTGTTCGAGACCGATCTCGTCGCGCAGCTCGGCGACCTTCCCGGTGACGTACTCCGGCGTGCCGACCAGCAGATTGCGGGAGTGCAGGAAGTCGTACGACAGCTCGTGCGCGGCGCTCAGTTCCTCGCCGGCCTCCATCAGATTGCCGAGCCCCCGCCAGTGCATGATCCAGCGGTAGGTCGTCATCAGGGCTTCCTCGAACTCGGCGCGGGCCTGCTCCATGGTGTCGGCGACATAGACGTCCCGGACGAGGCCGATGCCCTCACCGAGCGCGTACGGACGCCCCGAGGCCTCGCTCGCCGTGCTGCGGTACAGCTCGAAGCGATCCTTGAGGGCGGACACCGGCGGCAGCCAGAACATGCCCTGGACCCCGTCCGCCGCCGCGGCCGCGATCGAGCGCGGGCTGTCGATGACCTGCCACAGCGGAGGGTGCGGACGCTGCAACGGGGACGGCGTGACCTGCATCTTCGTGATCACTCCGGCCGACGTGTAGTCGTCGGTGGCGGGTGAGAGCGGGTGGTTCCACTTCACGCCGGGGGCCGGAAACTCGTAGAACGGGCCCCGGTGGGAGAAGAACTCGCCGCTCCACGCCTTGCGGAGGATCGCGACCGTCTCCTCGTACAGCGCGCGGTTCTGCTCCTGGTCGCGCGGGTCGGCCAGTGCGTTGAGGTTGAGCGCCTCGCGTCCGTACAGGCCTCGGCCGAGGCCCACCTCGACCCTGCCGCCGGAGAGTTGGTCGAGCATCGCGATGTCCTCGGCGAGGCGCAGCGGGTGCCAGAAGGTCGCGATGTTCGCGGCCTGGCCGATGCGGATCCGTTCCGTGCGGGCCGCGATGTCGACGCCCATCAGGACCGGGTTCGGGGTGATCTCGATCGCCTCGTGGCCGAAGTGGTGCTCGGTGTACCAGGTGGACCAGAAGCCGGCCTGTTCCGCGGCGATCGCGAACTCCCGTGCCTCGTCCATGACTTGGGCGTACTCGCCGAGCCGGCCGGGCGCTCCGAGGTTGTGGAATATCGAGAATCGCATCCGACGTCCTTCCTGCTCGGACTGTGCCATGGCAGCCGAGGCTAGGAGGCTGGTTCCTGGGGCGTCAAGCGTTAATGTCGACGAAACAGAGATGACCTGCGCAGTTGATGACACACCAGGTAACGGCACGGGCGTGCGGGCCCTGCGAATTGACACTGCTGGGCGCTTTCTCTACCGTCCACTGCCATACAAGAAGCGCGTGCCATACAAGACGCGAGTGTAGGGAGCAGCCGATGACGGAAACTCTCGACCGCACGACGCACATCCGCTCCGCCTGGCAGGCCGCCTGGGACCACGGGCGGGTCGAGGCGCTCGACGAACTGCTCAGCGACACCTACGTGAGGCGTCGCGGGCCCGCCGCCGCGCCGCAGAACCGGGAGGAGTTCAAGGACTCGGTGCGCGCCGTCCGTCTGGCCTTTCCCGATCTGCGGACGGAGATCGAGGAGATCGTCGAGGACGGGGACGGCGACCGGCTGGCCATCCGCTGGCGCTGCACCGGCCACCACACCGGCGCCTTCCTCGGCGTCCCGCCGACCGGGAAGGCGGTCGAACTGTCGGGTGCGACCTTCGCCCGCTTCGACGGGGCGGCGGTGGCGGAGGAGTGGGTGACCTGGGATCCGCGCCAGCTGCTGGAGGCCCTCGGGGTCATCATGACCACGCAGCGGGCAGCCGTGGACGCCGACCTCGTCCGTGGGGTGCACCGCAAGTTCGTCACCGGTGTGACGGTGGTGACCGCCGACGACGCCGGAACCCCGAAGGGCCTCGCCGTCAACGCCTTCTCCAGCATCTCCCTTGACCCGCCGATGGTGCTGGTCTGTGTCCAGCGCGGCTCCGCGACCCACCCGGTGCTGCACCGGGCGAGCCATCTGGGCATCAGCATCCTCGCCGCCGACCAGTTGGACATCGCGAGGACCTTCGCCTCCAAGGCGGACGACAAGTTCGCCGGGCTGTCGTGGACCCCGGGAGGCTTCGGTACGCCGTTGATCGACGGGGCGTGCGCACAGCTGGAGGTGGAGATCGGTGAGCGGCTGGAGGCGGGCAGCCACACCGTCTTCACCGGGCGCGTGGTCTCCGCCCGCTACGACGATCTCGCCCCGCTGGTGTACGGCGGTGGCGGGTTTTTCGACATCTCGCACACGGCGCCGCTGCCGTGGTGAGGTCGCCAAGGACAGTTGTATAACCTGAATTCACTCCTGCCGGAGCTGGGGTGATTTCTCGAAGTCGGCGGCCCGATCCATGTGCCGGGCCGCTACTTTGACGTGCTTTCCGCTTACTCAGCGCTACGGATCACGATTCCATCGCGAAACATAAACCGAACATTGGAATGTCCTTACCTGTAACAAGCGCACTCCAAATTTCCCCCTACCTGAGGCGATGAGGAGTGGGATGTCCAGAACCAGATCAGTCAAGTTTTTCGCGACGGTTGCGGTGGCCGGACTCGCGGTGAGTGCGTGTGGGGGCAATGCCTCGGGCGGCGCGGACGACAGCTCGTCCGGCGGTGACACGCTTGTCATCGGAGTGGACCTGCCGCTCCAGGGAGCGTCCAAGGACGCGTCCGAGTCCACGGTCAACGCGATGCAGCTCTACCTGGACCAGATAGGGAGCAAGGCCGGCGACTACAAGGTGAAGCTCAAGGTCTACGACGACTCGACCGCCGCCAAGGGCGGCTGGGACGACGCGACCTGTGCCAAGAACGCGCAGGACCACGTGGCCAACACCGAAGAGGTCGCGGTCATGGGCACCTACAACTCCGGCTGTGCGAAGATCGAGGCCCCGGTGCTGAACCAGGACCCGAGCGGCCCCATGCTGATGGTGTCCCACGCGAACACCAACCCCGGTCTGACAAAGGCATGGGACCCGGGCGAGCCCGAGAAGTTCTTCCCGTCGGGCAAGCGCAATTACGCCCGCGTCATCGCGACCGACGACTACCAGGGTGCGGCGGGGGCCCAGTTCGCATCCAAGGACCTCGGCGTCAAGAAGTGCTACATCCTCAATGACAACCAGACCTATGGCCAGGGTGTCGGCAAGGCATTCGAGACCGAGGCGAAGAAGCAGGGAATAGATGTCCTGGGCAACCAGGCATGGGACGCCAAACAGCCCAACTACACAGCGTTGTTCACCAGTATCAAAGCGTCGAACCCGGACTGCGTCTACCTCGCCGGAATCTTCGACAACAACGGCGGCCAGCTCGTCAAGGACAAGGTCAAGGTCCTCGGTGACAATTCCAAGGTGAAGCTCATCGCCCCCGACGGCTTCAGCGGTTACCCGGAATTCGACGGACTGACACAGGCCCAGGGCGCCTACATCACGTTCGCCGGCCTGACCGCCACGACGCTCCGCGAGGAGGGCGGCCCGGGTGCGGATCTGCTGGACGCCTACAAGAAGAAGTACGGCTCCGACCCGGCGAGCAGCTACGCCCTCTACGGCGTGGAGGCGCTGCAGGTGATCCTGCAGGCGATCGAGAAGTCCGACGGCACCCGCAAGAGCGTCACCGAGCAGGTCTTCTCGGGCAGCGGGATCAGCATCGCCGCCGACAAGTCGATCGTGGGCAAGAAGCTGGACATCTCCCCCAAGACCGGCGATGTGAGCGTCCTCGACATCTCGGTGCTGCAGCTCGTGAACAAGGAAGAGAAGTTCCTGAAGCCGTGGCCCGTCAGCTGAGTTGACGCCAGGGGCGGGCGTCACCCGACCAAGGTGGCGCCCGCCCCGGACCGGCTTCCGGTCCGCTTCCCCCCGCACCGCTCCCCGACCCTCGCGAGGCCTTCATGGCAGCAACTGCCACCAGCACCGTGGTGCCGGCCGCGATCGACCGCAAGGCGGTCATCCAGCGCATCGCCACCCAAGTCATTCTCCTCGGCGTGGTCGTCTGGCTCGCCGCAAACCTGATCAACTCCCCGTCGCAGTTCTTCGAGGCGGGCATGGTCGGGCTCAACCTCGGCATGCTCTACGCGCTCATCGCGCTCGGCTACACCCTCGTCTACGGCATCATCGAGCTGATCAACTTCGCCCATGGCGACCTGTTCATGCTCGGCGCCCTCTTCAGTGGATTCCTGCTCACCACCGTCATGGGCCAGGAACACTCCAACGTGCTCGGCATCGTGCTCCTGCTCGTCACGATCGTCGGCACCATGATCTTCTGCGGCGGCATCAATGTGACGCTCGAATTCGTCGCCTACCGCCGCCTGCGACGCGCTCCCAAACTCGCCCCGCTGATCACGGCGGTCGGCATGAGCTTCATCCTGCAGTTCATCGGCCTGAAGTGGAACGGCTCGACCCCCAAGCAGTGGCCGAGCGTGCTTCCCGAAGGGTCCTTCGGGATCGGCGACTTCCAGGTCGACTACAGCCTGCTCGCGGTCATCGCGGTGACCGTTCCGGTCCTGCTGCTCCTGCGCTGGGTCATCACCAGCACCAGGCAGGGCAAGGCGATGCGGGCCGTCGCTCAGGACCAGGACGCCGCCCGGCTGATGGGTGTCAACGTCAACCGGACCATCTCCTTCACCTTCCTGATCGGCGGGGCACTGGCCGGTACCGCGGGCGTCATATACCAGCAGGTCGTGGGGACCACGGCGTACAACCTGGGATTCCAGCTGGGGCTCATCGCCTTCGTCTCCGCGGTCCTCGGCGGCATCGGTAACATCAGCGGCGCCGTGCTGGGCGGCATCCTCATCGGCCTCATCCAGGGCTTCAACGACGGCCTGCCGTACGGGTTCGGTCAGAAATGGTCCCAGAGCGTGGTCTTCGCGATCCTCATCCTGCTGATGGTCTTCAAGCCCGAAGGCCTGCTCGGCAAGCCGACCACGGAGAAGGTGTAGCCATGGTTTCCGACGTTTCTGGCCGGTCACGGCGGATGCCGGGCCTGGCGATGCCCCACCGCATGCGCTGGGCGCTCGGGTACACCGCGGCAGCGGTCCTGGTGTTCCTGGCCTACTACTACATGATCCCGAACCTGAGCCCCGACGCCCAGACGTTCTTCCGGAACTGGCTGCCGCTCACCTCGATCAACGAGGCGCTCGTCTGGATGATCTGCGCGCTCGGCCTGAACATCGTGGTCGGCTACGCCGGCCTGCTGGACCTGGGCTTCGTCGCCTTCTGGGCACTGGGCGGCTACACCGCGGGCTGGCTGATGTCCGGCTTCTTCTACCAGGTCGACTTCCACTTCCTCAGCGGGGCGCTGGACACCCTCCCCGGAATCCACATCAGCTTCTGGCTGGTGCTCGTCATCGGAGCGGTGTTCTGCGCGGTGTGGGGCGTGATCATCGGTGCGCCCACTCTGCGTCTGAAGAGCGACTACCTGGCCCTGGTCACGCTCGGCGCCGGCGAGATCATCCCGCAGGTCTTCACCAACGGCGACGACATCGGCGGCTTCAACCTGACGAACGGCACCAAGGGCATCACCCCGGTCGACCCGATCGCCATCGGCTCCACCAAGCTCGGGCCGTTCGACCTGGTGTGGAAGTACCTCATCTTCGTGCTCATCGCCGCCGTCGTCGTCTTCATCTCGCTGCGGCTGCGCGAGGGCAGGCTCGGCCGCGCCTGGCTGGCCATCCGCGAGGACGAGCTCGCCGCGAGCATGATGGGCGTCCCGCTCATGCGCACCAAGCTCTCGGCCTACGCCGTCGGCGCGGTCGCGGGAGGCCTGGCGGGCGTCGCCTTCGCCACGCACATCGGAGGCGTCCTGCCGGACCGGTTCAACTTCTCGATCTCCATCACCCTGCTGGCGATGGTCGTCCTCGGCGGCATGGGCAACGTCTGGGGCGTCATGCTCGGCGCCCTCGTCCTCGCCTGGGTCAACTCGACCGGCCTGCCGCAGTTCGGGACGTCCTTCAACGAGCAGTTCGGGACGAACGTCAACTTCCCGTCGTACAACTACCTGCTGTTCGGCGGCATCCTTGTCCTGATGATGCTGTTCCGCCGCGAGGGCATCCTGCCCGAATCGCGGACCCGGCTGGTGCTGCACGAACCGAGCCGGACCGACATGGAGTCGCTGCACGCCGACATGGAGGCGCCGGCTCCCGAGTTGGACGACACTTTGAAGACCGTCGCGGCCGACGGATCGGGGGAGAAGGCATGACGACAACCCCTCAGACGGCACCGCAGGACGCCCTGACGGGCGTGAAACTGCACGCCGACCACATCACCGTGAAGTTCGGCGGCCTGGTCGCCGTCAACGACGTCAGCTTCACCATCCCCGAGCAGTCGGTGGTCAGCCTGATCGGGCCCAACGGCGCCGGTAAGACGACGTTCTTCAACGTCCTCACCGGCCTGTACCGGGCGACCAGCGGACGCGTCGTCCTGGGCGACAAGGACATCACCAACCTCGTCCCGCACCAGATCGCCGCCCTCGGCATGGCCCGTACGTTCCAGAACATCCGGCTCTTCGGCCTGATGACGGCCGAGGAGAACGTCAAGGTCGCCATGCACTCCAAGCTGCGATCCGGGCCCTTCCACACCATCGTGCGCACCCGCCGACAGCGCCGCGAGGAACGGGAAGCCCAGGAAACCGCCCGGGAGTTGCTGGAGTTCGTCGGCATCGGGAAGGTGGCGGGCGAGTACGCGCGCAACCTCTCCTACGGCGACCAGCGCCGCCTGGAGGTCGCACGGGCCCTCGCCCTCGACCCGACCGTCCTGCTCCTCGACGAACCGACCGCCGGCATGAACCCCCAGGAGTCCGGCCGGTTCACCGAGTTCGTCCACCGGGTGCGGGACGAACAGGACCTCTCGGTGTTGCTCATCGAGCACGACATGAGCGTCGTCATGCAGGTCTCCGACCGGATCACCGTGCTCGACCGGGGAGAGAAGATCGCCGAGGGCGGCCCGGACGACATCAGGTCCGACACCCGGGTCATCGAGGCGTACCTCGGCAAGTCCGGAAGGGACAAGACCATATGAGCGGGGCCAACGGCGTGATCGAGACGCGCGAACCGATGCTCGAACTCGACGAGATCCAGGTCTACTACGGCAACATCGCCGCGGTGAAGGGCCTGTCGCTGACCGTCTACCCCGGCGAGATCGTCACCCTGATCGGCTCGAACGGCGCGGGCAAGTCCACCACCCTGCGGGCGATCTCAGGGCTGCTGCCCGTCCGCAGCGGCACCATGACCTTCCAGGGCAAGAAGCTCAACGGCATACCCGACCACGAGGTCGTCCGACGGGGCATCGCCCACTCGCCCGAGGGGCGGCGCATCTTCCCCAAGATGACCGTCGACGAGAACCTCGACATGGGCGCCTTCCTGCGCAAGGACAAGGGAGGGATCGCCGAGGACCGGGAGATGATCCTCGAACTCTTCCCCCGGCTGCGGGAACGCCTCCACCAGAAGGCGGGCACCATGTCCGGCGGTGAGCAGCAGATGCTCGCCGTCGGGCGGGCGATGATGGCGAAACCGCAACTGCTCCTGCTCGACGAGCCCTCCATGGGTCTCGCCCCGGTGCTCGTCGACGTCATCTTCGAGACGATCGTCCGGATCCGCGAACAGGGCACCACGGTACTGCTCGTGGAACAGAACGCGCTGGCCGCGCTCGAAGTCGCCGACCGCGCCTACGTCCTGGAGTCCGGCTCCCTCAAACTCCACGGCCCCGCAGACGAGTTGGCCGAGGACGAGGAGATCGTGAAGGCCTATCTCGGCGGCTGACCGAGGCGAGATGGTGGCGCGATCGAGGCATGACGACGGGGGAGGGGCGGGATGACGCGCACGCATCGACTTGGTGTGTTGATGGGTGCCGTCTCCGCCGTCCTCGTCGGCGTGTCCTTCGTGGCGAGCAGCAAGATGGCGCACTATCCGTTCCTGGGCGGGCAGTCGGTTCGGTACGCCTTGGGGTTCCTGCTGCTGGCCGTCTTCTGCGTGCGGCTCAACTGGGCACCGGTCCGCCGGCTCACACGACGGCTGTGGGTGCGGCTCACCCTGGTCGCCGCGGGCGGCATGGTCGGCTTCAACGTGGCGGTGCTCTGCGCCGAGCGCAGCGCGGAGCCCGCCGTCCCGGGCGTCGTGGTGGGGTGCACGCCGGTCGTGGTGGCGATCGTCGCGCCGCTGATGGAGTCGCGGCGCCCCTCCGGCCGCGTGGCCTTGGGGGCGCTGGTGGTGGCGACGGGGGCGGCGGTGGTCCAGGGGCTCGGACGGACCGACGCGGCGGGCCTGATCTGGTCTCTGGCGGCGATGGCCGGCGAAGTGGTCATGGCCCTGTTCGTCGTACCGGTACTGAGAGTGCTCGGACCCCTGTTGCTGACGACCTGCGCCTGCGCGATCGCCTCGGTGGAGGCGGCGGTACTGGGCCTCGCCGTCGACGGCCGGGGATGGGTGCGGATGCCCGACGGCGTCGAGACGGCGGCGCTGGCCTGGCAGATCGTCGCGGTGACGGTCCTGGGAATCGTGCTGTGGTTCGGGGCGATCCATCGCATCGGGGCGGTCGGCATGGCACTGCTGTCCGGCCTGATCCCGGTCTCGGCCGCACTGACGGCACCCCTGGTGGGCACGGGATCCTTCGGCCCCGGCCAACTGGCGGGAAGCCTGCTCGTGGCGGCCGGCGTGGCACTGGGCGCGACGGTCGCGGCGGACCCGCCGGAGACGGGGCTGCCGGAGGCGAGACCGATGAACCCCGGTGCACTACAGCGCCCCGTAAGGGGCGTGGGGAACGGCGCGACCAGCCCCCACCGGCCCGCGGCCAACGAACCGCCTATCCAGAGCGCTTAGCGGACGGTGAGCCCCCCGCTGATGACCAGCGTCTCGCCAGTCACGTAAGAGCCATCGCACAGCTTCCACACCCAGTCGGCGATCTCCTCCGGCCGAGCCGCGCGGCCCAGCGGAATCGTGGCGACGGCCTGCTCGATACGACCGCCGGCCCGCGTCCCGGGCGTGTCGACCCACCCGGGGGCAACCGCGTTGACGGTGATGTCGTCGGGGGCCAGCTCCACACCGAGCGACCGGGTCAGCGTGACGACGGCGGCCTTGGAAGCGCTGTAGAGGAGCTGCCCGCGAGAGACGGCCAGGGCGTCTATGGAGGCGAAGTTCACGATGGCGCCGCCACCGGAGGCACGCAGCGCCGGCACCGCCTCGGCGATGGTGTTGAGCGTGCCGAGGACGTTCACGTCGAAGATACGGCGGTAGACGGCCTCGTCGAAGTCGTCCAGCGTGGTGGGCGGGTAGATCCCGGCGGCGTTGACGACGGCGCGCAAGCCACCCGTGGCGCCGTCGAGGGCGGAGGACAGCGCCCCGCGGTCGGTGATGTCCACCGCGACGGCCCGGAAGGCGGCACCGAGAGCCTCCGCCGCCTTGGCCAGCGCGTCGGCGTCGCGGTCGACACCGAGAACGCCCCAGCCCTCGGCGAGGAACCGTTCCGCGACGGCCAGACCCATTCCGCTGCCAGCGCCCGTGACAAGTGCCGTGTGGGATGCGTGAGTTGACGTGTGCTCAGTGGGCGAGGAAGCCGCCATCGATGACCATCTCCGTTCCGGTCGTGAAGGTGGAGTCGTCGGAGGCGAGGTACGCGACCGCCCCGGAGATCTCCCGGACGTGGGCCCGGCGCCCCATGGGGGTCTGCGGCACCACGCCGCCTTCCTTCTCGTTCTCGTTCATGGGCGTGCTGACCCCGCCGGGGCAGATCGCGTTGACGCGGATGCCGTCGGCGGCGAGTTCGAGCGCGGCGGTCTTGGTTACCGCCACCAGGGCCGCCTTGCTGGCGCAGTACGCGACGTACCCGACCGCCCCGACGATCCCGAACACCGACGAGACGTTGACGACGGACCCGCCCCCGTTCTCGCGCATCAGCGGCACGGCGGCCTGGATGCCGAGCAGCGGGCCGGTGGTGTTGACGGCGAGCGTCGCGTTCCAGTCCTCCACGCGCTCGTCGAGGAGCGGATTCACGTGGATGATCCCGGCGTTGTTCACCAGCACGTCCAGCCGGCCGAACCGGTCCCGGGCGACATCGACGGCCCGCGCCCAGTCGCCCGGCGAACTCACGTCGAGTCGCAGGTACTCCACATCGAGGCCCGCCTTGCGCAACCGGACCGCTTCGGCCTCGCCCAAGTCATCCAGTACGTCGCACGCCAGGACCCGCGCTCCCTCGGCGGCCAGCCGTTCGGCGTGCGAGGCCCCCTGGCCACGTGCCGCGCCGGTGACGAGAACGGTCTTTCCCGACAGCCGCGTCCCTGTATTCAACGAGGTATTCAACGAGAACCTCCTGCGGCACTGCGCGCGAGCGGGGTGAGTGCCTTGTGGGCGGCATCCATCTGCTTCAGCCACACCTTCCGTACGATGTCGATCCGCGCGTCCGGGGTCTGCCGGCCGCTGAAGAAGCCGGACAGCGCGACATCGCCGCGTTGATGGAGCTCCAGGAAGCGGGCGACGAGTTTCGACTGGGCGGAGTAGACCGGGAGTTGAGGACCGCGCGGGGCGGCCAGCCCGATGAAGAAGAGCCGCTCAAGACCGACGGGGACGGTCAGCCCGGCGACCCGCAACGGGGTGCCGTCCTGCCAGGTCAGCAGCGCGGGGTCGAGGAACGGGAACGAGGTCTTGAACCCGGTGGCCCACACGATCGTGTCGAACTCCTCGACCGAGCCGTCGGTGAAGTGCACGGCAGGGCCGTCGAAGCGCTCGATGCCGGGGCGGACGGTGATCCGGCCGTGCTGGATCCAGTACAGCAGCAGGTTGTTGACGACCGGGCGCTGCTTGTTGAGGTTGCGGGTGGCCGGCTCGGGCAGCCCCCGGTAGGCGGTGGGCGGTCCGACGGCGACGTCGATGAGCACGCGGGTCAGGCGCTCCTGCGCGAAGGCGGGAAGCCTGGCCAGCCAGTGCAGCTCCGCGCGCGGCTTGCCGAACAGCGCCTTGGGCTGGAACACCTGGCCGTGCCGTACGGAGACGTTCGCGTCCAGACGGGCGTTGGCCGCGTCCACCACGAGGTCGCACCCGGAATTGCCGGCGCCCACCACCAGGACGCGGTGGCCCTCGATGTCGCCGGCGTTGCGGTAGCCGGCGGAGTGCACCTGCTTGCCGGTGAACTCCCCGTCGTAGCACGGTATGTAGGGGTCGGTGAGATGGCCGTTGGCGACCAGGACGGCGTCGTACTCCCTGCTCTCGCCGCCGGAGGTCTCGACGATCCAGCCGTCGCGTCCCGCGGGGCCGACCGGCCTCACCTGCTCGACCTCGGTGCCGAAGGTGATCCGCTCGTGCAGCCCGTGGTGCGTGGCGAAGCTCTCCAGGTACGACCGCATCTGGTCGCGGCTCGGGTAGACGGGGTAGTCGGCCGGCATGGGGAAGCCGTCGAAACCGGAGACGTCGCGTGAGGTGATCAGGTGCAGTGAGTCGTAGTCGGTGTGCCAGTGGCCGCCGACCCGGTCGGTGCGCTCGAAGCAGTCGACGGCGAAGCCGTGGTCGGTGAGGACCTGCAGTGCGGCCAGGCCTGCGGCACCCGCTCCGATGACGCAGTAACGCGGCGACGTCATGGTGAGCTCCCTCGCTGTTGACCGTCACGCTCCATGCCGCGATTATGAGGAGCCTTTCACCCATCGGTGAAGCCTCGTTTTCCTTGGCTGCCCAAGGCTGAACCTATGGCTGGCTCCATGACCCTGCAGCAGCTGACCTATTTCCTCGCCGCCGTCGAGCACGGCTCGTTCTCCGCCGCGGCCGAGGCCCTGTACATCGCCCAGCCCAGCCTCTCCGAGCAGATCAGACGGCTGGAGAACGAACTCGGCGTCCCCCTGTTCATCCGCACCAACCGGCGTCTGGTCCTGACCGAGGCCGCCCAGCTGCTCCTGCCCCGCGCGCAGCGTGCCATCGAGGCCGCGAACGAGGCGGCCGCGTGCGTACGCGGCGTGCGCGAACTCACCGGCGGCACCGTGGCCTTCGGCACCTTCAGCAGCGCCCAGCACCTGCTGCTCACCGAGCTGGTCGCCGACTTCCGCTCCCGGCACCCCGGAGTGCGGGTCCGGATGGTGGGGCTGAACTCCTCCGAAGTGGCCGACGCCGTCCGCGAAGGGCGTCTGGAGGCCGGGCTCGTCGCCCTGCCCGTCGACGACCGTGGGCTCGATGTGAGCGACGTGGTCTGGACGAGCGAGGCCGTCTACCTCAGCGCCGACGCCTCCCGCACCACTTCGCCCATGACCTCCCAGCGCCTGGCCGAAGCACCGCTGATCCTCCCGGAGGCACGGTGGGGCAACGCCGACCCCACCCGCCGCCAGCTCCTGGAACGCGCCCAGAAGGCGGGCACCCAGCTCACCCCCGTCGTGGAGGTCGAGTCACCGGCCTCGGCCCTCGCCCTCGCCGCCCGCGGTGTCGGCGACACCGTCGTCTCGCTTCCCCTCGCCCGTTCCCTGGGCGGGTGCGATCTCCTGCACTGGACGTCGCTGGACCCCCCGCTGTACGAGACCTTCGCGTTCATCACCCGCAGCGAAGCCCATCTGTCACCCGCGACCCGAGTCCTGGTCCAACTCGCCCGCCGCCACCTGGAACGCCTGACGCCTTCCTCACCGACGACAACGCGGTGATCGCTGCACAGGGGTTGTCCTGACATTCGGTCCGCGCCTAGGGTCGCCGGTGCAAGCGCTTTCTGCTCGCCCGGCCCCCCACCGGCAGAGGAGGACCCCCATGTCCCCGCTCCCCGCCCGCCGCCGCGTCGCCGTGATCGGTACCGGTGCCATAGTCGGCGGCAGTCACCTGCCGGCGCTCAGAGCCCACTCCGACCGGGTGGAGCTCGTCGCCGCCGTCGACGTGGACCAGGACCGGCTCGACGCCTTCCGGGAGCTCGCGGGCGGCGAGGTCGCGGCGTACACATCGATGGGCGAAATGCTCGAAGCCATACGACCCGACCTGGTCCTCATCGGCACACCACCGTCCCTGCACCGGGAGCAGACGGTGGCCGCGCTGAAGGCGGATGCCTGGGTGCTGTGCGAGAAGCCGCTGTGCCTGTCGCTCGCCGAGTACGACGACATCGCGGCGACCGAGAAGTCGTCGGGGGCGTACGCGTCCGTGGTCTTCCAGCACCGCTACGGCTCCGGCGCCGTCCACGCCCGTGAGCTGATCGCGAGCGGGGAACTGGGTGCCCCGCTGGTCGCGCACTGCCAGACCACCTGGCACCGCGACGCCGCCTACTACGCGGTGCCGTGGCGCGGGCGGTGGGCCACCGAGGGCGGCGGACCGACGATGGGCCACGGCATCCACCAGTACGACCTGCTGCTGCACCTGCTCGGCGAGTGGGCCGAGTTGCGGGCCATGGCGGCACGTCTGGTCCACGACACCGAGAGCGAGGACGTCTCGACGGCCCTCGTCCGCTTCCGCAGCGGCGCCCTCGCCACCGTCGTCAACAGCGTGCTGTCCCCGGCCGAGGTCAGCCGCATCCGCGTCGACTGCGCCGACGCGACGGTCGAGCTCACCCACCTGTACGGGCACCGCAACGAGGACTGGGTCTACACCCCGGCCCCGCACGTCGCCTCCGAACGCGCGGCCGCCTGGCACACGCCCGCGGCGGACGTGCCCAGCTCGCACACGGCGCAACTCGGTGCTCTGCTCGACGCGTACGACAACGGTGTCAGGCCGCCCGGCAGCGGTCCCGACGCCCGCGCCACCCTCGAATTCGCCGCCGCCCTCTACAAGGCGGCGTGCACCGGGTTGCCGGTGCACGCCGGCGAGATCGGACCCGGCGACCCCTTCTACCCGGCCATGCACGGAGACCACCCCCACTGGGCCCCCAAGGAGCGCGCATGAGCATCCGAGTCAGCCACACGCACGGCGAGCACATCGCGGTCGCGGCGGCCGACGGCACCGAGATCCTCCGCTACGTGTACCGCCCCGACCCCGAGGCGTTCGAGTCCCGCAAGCCGTACGCCCACCCGGTGCGCACGCTCGCCGGACGCACCGTGACCGGCTACCGCCCCAGCGACCATCGCTGGCACAAGGGTCTGCAGATGACGGCGAGTCATCTGTCCGGCCAGAACTTCTGGGGCGGCAACTGCTATGTGCACGGCGAGGGTTACCTCGCCCTGCCCGATCGCGTCGGCTCGATGCGGCACGACGGGTTCACCGAATTCACGGTCGACGAGGAGCGGCTCGCCCTCACCGAGGCCCTCACCTGGGTCGCGAACCACGGCACGGAATGGGCGCGGGAAGAGCGCGGGCTCACCGTCCACTCGGTCGACGAGGAAGCCGGCGCCTGGGCCCTGGACTGGTCGATCCGGCTCACCAACACCCGCGGCGAACCCCTGGTCTTCGGCTCGCCGACCACCGCGGGCCGCGAGCTGGCCGGATACACCGGACTCCAGTGGCGCGGCCCCCGCGACTTCACCGGCGGCACCGCCTTCGGCCCAGAGCTCGACGGGGGAGCGGGCGCGGACGCGGGCAAGCTGATGGGCATCCAGGGCCCGTGGCTCGCCTACACCACCGAGCACGACGACGTCGACGCCCACTCCACACTCGTCTTCGCGCACGCCCCCGAGAACCTCGACCCCAAGTCCGCGATCCACGACTCCCACTGGTTCGTGCGCTCCGAGCCGATCCCGACGGTCGCGTTCTCCTGGGCGTTCTTCGAGGAGTTCGAGCTGCCGCCCGGCGAGTCGTTCGGCTACCGCTACCGGGTCGTCGTCGCCGACGGTGCCTGGGACCGCGACCGCGTCGGCACCTACCTGGAAGGCCTGTCGTGGTGACCGAGCCCAAGCCCGCCCTTCCGCACCCGCTGCCCGGCGCCATCGGCCTGTCCCACCTCAGCGCCTACGACTGGGAGGCCGCCGACGGGGTGTGCGGCGGCAGCCCGCATCTGCACCTGGTGTGCACGGAGGCATACGTCGTCACCGGCGGCCGGGGTGCGGTGCAGACGCTGAGCCCCGACGGCTACCGGGACATCCCGCTGGAGCCCGGCTCCGTCGCCTGGTTCACCCCGGGCACCGTGCACCGCATGGTGCAGGGCGGCGATCTGCGCATCACCGTGCTGATGCAGAACAGCGGTCTGCCCGAGGCCGGGGACGCCGTCTTCACCTTCCCGCCCGAGGTACTCGCCGACCCCGAGAGGTACGCGGCCGCGGCAGCGCTGCCGCCCGGTACCGGACCGGAGACGGCGGCAGCCGCACGGCGCCGCCGCGACCTGGCGGTGGAGGGCTATCTCGTCCTGCGTGAGGCCCTGGTCGCCGGGGACAGCGCCCCGTACGCGGAGTTCCAACGCGCCGCCGCCCGTCTCGTGCGCGACAAGGTGCCGGTGTGGCGCGAACTGTGGCGGGCCGGCGCGGTGGCTGCCGCCGAGCGCACCGGTGTCCAGCTCGACGCGCTGGAGAAGGGCGAGCCTCCCCACCTCGCCGAGGCGACCGCGTATCAGGCCGCTCCCACTCGGCTCGGTGGGTTCGGGATGTGCGGGCGCCGGGACGAGTACACGCTGCCCGGCACGACGTTGCCGTACGGGGACTAGTGAGCTGGTTGTGAGTTGGTTCGGCACCACGTGGGTTGCTTTCCGTACCACTTCGCGAGTTCGCATACGTCGTGGCGATTGGCTGCGATCTGCGAGGGGATCCGGGGAATCGGTCGGCGGCGGCCAGGCCGTGTTGCGCTACGCGTGGTGGGCCAATCCCGACCACGCGTAGCGCACCGAGCAGGCGGTCGCCCTGTTCGAGAAGCGCCATCCCAACGTGCGGGTGCAGGCGTCGTTCTCCAGCTACGACGCCTACAAACAGAAGCTCGCCGTCCAGGCCACGGGCGGCGACGCACCCGATGTGATGCCGCACACCTCCGAGATCGACCAGGAGCGAGAACCCGAGCGGGGTGAGCGCGGGCGGCTGTTTCCTCCTGGTGGTCCTCGTGGGCGGGCCGTTGTCAGTGGCCCGCGCTACGTTCCATGTGACCGGATTTCAGTCCCATCCCGGGAGGAAACATGGCCTCGCGCCTCAACCCGTACATCAGCTTCGACGGTGACGCCCGGCAGGCGATGGAGTTCTACAAGGAGGTCTTCGGCGGCACCCTGAACCTCAACACCTATGGCGAGTTCGGACAGAAGGACGCGCCGGAGGCCGACAAGATCATGCACGGCATGCTGGAGACCCCCAGCGGCTTCACCCTGATGGGCGCCGACGCCCCGCCCGGGATGCCGCACACCCCGGGCAACAACTTCTCCGTGAGCCTGAGCGGCGAGGACGACGCCGAGCTGCGCGGCTACTGGGAGAAACTGTCCGCCGACGGCTCCGTGGCCGTGCCCATGGAGAAGCAGATGTGGGGCGACGTGTTCGGCATGTGTACCGACCGCTTCGGCATCCCCTGGATGGTCAACATCGTCCAGCCGCGCTAGCTGTCCGCCGGCTCGTAGGCGCTGACGACGTACAGCGCTTCGTCGTCGATGGCGTTCTTCTCCCAGTCCAGCTCGATGCGGACCGGGTGTCCGTCGGGCGCGTACTCGGCCTCGGCCGTGTCCGCGTCGTCGGCGCGGGCCTGTTCGAGTTGCCTGAGCAGCGCGCCGAGAGTGGGGACGGCGTCCGGGGTCCGCTTCACCACCTGTCGGCCGCTCGCGTCGAGCCCGACCGCCTTGACCACCGCGCCGTCCCGCACGGTCACCCGGAACGTGCCGATCAGCGCCCGCTCCCCCTGGCTCGACATGAGCGTGTACGCGTACGAGGAGGGCTCCTCCCAGGCGGGGCCCTCACGCAGGGTGGAAGGCGCTGTTTCGGCCTTCACCGACGCGTCCTCTCCACCGCAGGCGGTGGCGGTCAGACCGGTGGTCGTCAGTACGACGGCGAGCAACACCGGCCGGGACAGGGAACGCACGGCAGCCATGGGAGGGCCCTTCTTCGCAGACGGTCCCTCCTATGACGCCTGGCGAGCCTCGAACGTTCGGCCCCGGCAGGCGGTGAACACCCGGCGGCGTCCACCCGTAACCCTTGCCGTACGCCTGTCCGTCCGCGCGGGCGGGAACAGCCTGGATACGGAGCAGCGACTTGCCCCAGCAGCAACCGCGATCGCGCACGGGTGGCCCCCGGTCCGCCGCCCGACTGGTGCGTGGCGCCGCACTCGCCGGAAGCCTGGCCCTCCTCCCGCTGGCGGCGGCCTGCAGTGGGGGTGAGGACGACACCGAATCGGACAGCAAGGCTTCACAGTCGTCGGCCGTCGAGGCGGGAGTCATCGCACCGGCGAAGGTCGAGGTCATCGCGAATCTGACGAGTTGTGAGGCCAGGATCCGGGTGGAGGCGGAGGAACTCCGTGAGGGCGTCTGCCACACCAAGGGCGGCGACTACCTCATCACCACCTTCCCCGAGGAGAAGTACAAGCAGGCCTGGCTGGACACCATCAGCATGTACCAGGGCAACTATCTGGTCGGATCCCGCTGGGTGATCAGCGGCCAGTCGAAGGTGCTCCGGCAGTTCCAGCCCAAGGTCGGCGGCACCATCGTCCACATGACCGGGATGGGCCCCACCCCCGCCCCGAGCGCGTCCTGATGTAAGTGCCCTACAGGAAGGGTGTGTTGGCGTCGAGCCCGGACAGGACCCGGCCGTACAGCTCCAGGTTGGTGGCCGGGTTCACGAACGAGTGGAGGCTCAGGGCGTGCAGATCGCGGACGGCCCGCTGGACGGGTACGTCCAGGTGGAGCGAGGACGCGCCGGACGCGGAGCCGATCAGGTCGACGGCCTCTTTGCACAGCCGCGTCACATAGCCGCTCTGGGCCCGGATCCGGGCCCGCTCCTCCTGCGAGTACGGTCGGCCGCTGTCGGCGCCGTCCTCGATCCGGGCCACGAACTCGGCGGTCAGCAGCTCGGCGCAGGAGATCTTCAGCGCCGCCTCGGCCGCCTGCAGATGGGTGATCGCCGCCTCGCTCTGGCGCTGGTAGAAGGTGTAGGTGATGCCCCGCCGGTGGATCCGTTCGGTGAACTCTGTCAGGGCGGATCGCGCCAGGCCGAGCGCGTTCGGCGCCGTCCAGGCACAGAACAGCAGCAGGACCGGCATCCGGTAGAAGGGGTCCTCGGCACTGGCCTTCGAGGGGAAGGCGCCGCCCAGCAGAGGCCCGATGGGAAGCACACGGTGGGCGGGCACCAGGACGTCGCGGGCGACGACGCTCGCACTGCCGCTGCCGGCCAGCCCCGAGACGTGCCAGTCGTCGAGGATCTCCAGGTCGGCCATCGGGACGGCGGTCCACAGCACCTCGGGCGGCCCGTCACCGGAGTCAACACGGGCCGTCAGAAGGTGCCAGTCGGCGTACTGGCAGCCGGTGGCGAATCCGGAGGTGCCGTTGACCACGTAACCGGCGTCCGTCGCCACCGCCGTAGCGTCCGGAATGAGCGTGCCGCCCACCCGTATGTCGGGGCCGGTGAAGATCTCGTCCTGCGCCTCGTCGGGGAAGAGCGCCGCGATGAACGCGCAGCCCGCCTGGATCAACGCCATGAACGCGGCCGAACCACAGGCGGCGGCGACCTCGGCGATCGCGTCGACCTGGGTGTGCAGCGGGGTCTGGTAACCGCCGTACCGCCGGGGGATGTTCATCCGGAAGATCCCCGCGTCCGTCAGCGCCGCGACGACCTCGGGTGTCACCCGCCGCTCCCGCTCGGCCCGCAGTGCGTGCTCACGGACCAACGGCCCCAGCGCCCGCACGCGTTCGACTAAATCGGCTTCGGAACGAGACGCTGACGACGCAGCCATGGACGACCGCCCTCCGGGCACGACGAGCCCTCACCGTGACCCGAAACGCCCGCACTGTCAATGGAATCCGGCTTCCTCCACCGCGGCAGCCCTCTTGACAGCGTGCGTACTGTTTCGCGACGTTTGAGCCCCGCCGAAAACTCGGATATCGGTCATCGTCCGGAAACGAACGGCTACCGGCGTGGATCGGCGGGGATGCTCGAAAGAGTGGCTGGACGCGGGCGCCGCGTCATGGGGGGAGCTGTCGATCGTGCGATCCATGAGCAGGAGACCGGATGCCTCGGCAGAGGCGGACATCACCGTCCACAGATCCGACGAGCTGAGCGCGTCGGTGCGGGCCGCCTGGCACCGGGCGATGGACGAGTCGCCCGAGTACGCGAACCCTTTCCTGGCACCGGAGTTCGCGCTCGGCGTCGGCAGGCACCGGGGCGGGGTGCGGGTGGCGGTGCTGCGTGAGGGCGGGGAGCCCGTGGGCTTCTTCCCCTACGAGCGCAACTCGTTGGGCGTCGGCAGAGCCGTCGGCCTCGGACTTTCCGACTGCCAGGCCCTCGTACACCTTCCCGGGGTGACGTGGGACGCCCAGGAACTGCTGCGGGCCTGCGGGCTTTCCATCCTGGAGTTCGACCATCTCGTCGAGGAACAGAAACCGTTCGGCAGATACGTCACCGGGACCTTCGCCTCACCCGTGATCGACCTCAAGCCCGGCGACAGCGGCTATGCGGAATGGCTGCGCGGCGCGTATCCCGGGCAGGCCAAGACGACGCTGAAGAAGGAACGCCGCCTGGGGCGCGACATCGGCGAGGTGCGGTTCGTCTTCGACGAGCGCGACCCGCGGATGCTGCACCGGCTCATGCAGTGGAAGTCCGCCCAGTACCGCAGAACGGGACGGATGGACCGGTTCGCGCGGCCGTGGATCGTCGACCTGGTGGACGATCTCTTCCAGGTCCGTGAGGAGCACTTCACCGGCGTACTGTCCGTGCTGTACGCGGGTGACCGGCCGGTGGCCGCCCACTTCGGACCGAGGTCGCGCTCCGTGCTCGCGGCCTGGTTCACGGCGTACGACCCCGAGTTCCAGCGGTACTCGCCCGGGCTGATGATGCACCTGAGGACGGCCGAGGCGGCGAGTCGGGGCGGCGTGAGCCTGCTGGATCTGGGGCGCGGCGACAAGGAGTACAAGGACTGGCTCAAGACCCGTGAACTGCGCGTGGGTGAGGGGTTCGCGACCCGCCCCCATCCGGTGGCGGCGGTGCACCGGCTGTGGCGCAGACCGGTGCGGGGCCTGCGCAACACGGTCCTGGCCCATCCCGGGCTGCGGCGGCCGGCCGACCGGCTGCTGAAGACGGTCGGCACGCTGACCACGTCGCGCCGGGCGGACTCCGGAAGGAAGTAGTGACCATGCCGTACGGATCGCGGCTCGCCGCGATGATGGCACGGCGACTCGGTCGCGAGTGCGTCTACACCCCCTCGGCGCGGCTGGCCCTGTACCTGGCCCTGAGGCGCTGGTGCCGGCCGGGCGCACGGGTCCTGATGTCGCCGGTGACCGACGACGTGATCCTCTTCGTGGTCCTCGCGGCCGGCCTGCGCCCGGTCCAGGCCCCCGTGTCCCTGGGGGACGGCAACATCGACCCGGCCGCCGTACCAGAGGCGACCTGGCGGAGCGTGGACGCCGTCCTGACCTCGAACCTGTACGGGATGCCCGACCGCGTCGTCGAACTGCGCCGTCGGTGCGCGGAGTTGGGGATCCCCCTGTTCGAGGACGCGGCACACGCGATCGGCACGCATGTGGACGGACAGCCGATCGGGACCTTCGGGAAAGCGGCGGCGTTCAGCCTCTCGAAGCACGTGGCGGGGATGGCCGGCGGCTTCCTCGCCGTCGAGGACGCCCGCACCCGGCGGGAGTTGGAGCGGCTGCGCGACGACCTCCTGGTGCCGCGCCGCCTGGCCGACGACCTGGCCACCACCCTGCGCCCCCTGGCACGATCCACCGTGCGCGGCCTCCACCTGGTCCGGCCCGTGTGGCGCACGATGCAGCGCCTGGGCCTGCTGGAACGCGACGACTTCCGCATGGCCCTGCACGCGCCCCGCCTCTCCGGCTGCGCCCACCAGGCACCGAGCCTGCCCGCCTACGAACCATGGGTCCGAGTCGACCTGCACGGCTTCCGCAACCGCCACGGCCCCCTGGTACGCGGCCAGTTGCTGCTCCGGACGGCCCGCCTCGACCAGGACCTGGCCCGGCGCAGGGCCGGCGTCACGCTGCTCTCGGGCACCGACTGGGCGTCCCAGGCACTGCGCGACCGCACGGCCCACGACGGCCCCCCGCCCCTCTTCCGGGTACCGCTCCTGGTCCACGACCGCGACACCCTCGTAGAACGGCTGGTCCGGCACGGCGTCGTCTCCGGCTACGTCTACGACCCACCCCTCGACGACTACGCGGGCGCGGAGTTCGTCGACCCGTCCCCCGACCCGACGGCCGCCCGCTGGTTCGCCTCCCACGTACTCCCGGCCGACCCCCTCCTGGCCCGCACCATCATCAGAGCCCTGACGAAGGAGCGGGCGACCACCGCGTTCCCCACCCTGACCCTGGCGGAGTCACGGCCCGGCACCCGGCCGGATGTCGGCGGTGCGTGAGAGCGACAGACGTGCCGACAAGGGGTGGAGGCGACCCGTCCGGGAATCAGCGCGGCTGGTAGGCCTTGGGCAGACGCATCCCCCGGTCGGCCATGATCTGGCGTACACGGTTGGGGTAGTTGGTGATGATGCCGTCCACGCCCATGTCCATCAGGGCCTCCACCGTGGCCGGATCGTCGCAGGTCCACGGCACGACCTTCAGGCCCCGGGCATGGGCCTCGGAGATCATGGCCGCGTCGGGGTAGAAGCGGAAGCCCGGGTCACCGACCTTGCCGCTCTGCGGGAAGCCGTAGTTGGGGGAGAGGGTCCGTACGCCGGGGATGGTGGCGGCGGCCTTCACGAAGTCGCCGTCGTAGTCGTCGGCGTCGATCCCGCCGAGCCAGGGAGAGGCACCCGGCCGGCCGACCTGGAGGAAGTCGTAGTTGGTGAGCGCCACCAGGGGCCAGCGGGGCGCGAGCCGGTGCATCGCCTTGAGCGCGCCCCAGTCGAAGGACTGGATGGTGACCTGGCGCTCGATGCCCGACGCGTGGATCTCCTCGTAGACCCGGCGCACGAACAGCTCACGCGGCGCGGTCTGTTCGGGCGCGCCCGCCTCGACCTTCGTCTCGATGTTGAGGGTGACCTGCTTGGCCCGGTAGCTCTTGACCAGGTTCAGGACGTCCTTGAGCTCGGCCATCCGGAAACCGTGGATCACTTCCTGCTCGGGGAAGCCGGGCAGCTGCTGGTAGCCGCAGTCCATGGTCTTGATCTGGGCCAGGGTCAGGTCCTTGATGTACTTCCCGACGTACGGGAACATCGGGTCGCCCGCGGTGACCGGCGCCGTGTCACGGCATTTCTGCGCGCTGACCTGGCGGTCGTGGGTGACGACGACCTTCTCGTCCTTGGTGATCTGGGTGTCCAGCTCCAGGGTGGAGACCCCCAGGCTCATCGCCTTGCCGAATCCCTCCAGGGACTCCTCGGTGGTCATGCCGATGCCGCCGCGGTGGGCCTGCAGGTCGAAGTGGGTCTTCCGGGGCGGCACGCCGGGTCCGTGGCCCGTCGTCGCGTGGGCGGCCACCGGCAGGGCGAACACCGGCACCAGGGCCAGGCCGGCGAGGAAATGTCTTGCGGACATCGCAACCTCACTCGTGTTGGGGTGGGCAACGTGCGAGCAACCCCAAGACGGTAGTGGGGACTTGAGCGTCCGCGAAGGCATCGACGTGATGCCGCTGTGAACGGTCGGGGAACGCGGGCCCGTCAGCCCAGCGCGCGGTCCAGGTTGAAGGCCGCGCTGATCAGCGCGAGGTGGGTGAAGGCCTGCGGGAAGTTGCCCTGTTGCTCGCCGGTGTGGCTGATCTCCTCGGCGTACAGGCCGAGATGGTTGGCGTAGGTGAGCATCTTCTCGAAGGCCAGGCGGGCCTCGTCGAGCCGTCCGGCGTGGACCAGGGCCTCGACGTACCAGAAGGAGCAGATCGAGAACGTGCCCTCGTCGCCGCGCAGTCCGTCCGGGCTGGCCAGTGGGTCGTAGCGGTAGACCAGCGAGTCCGATACCAGTTCCTCGGTGAGGGCGTCGAGGGTGGAGAGCCACTTGGGGTCGGTGGGGGCGATGAACTTGGTCAGCGGCATCATCAGCACGGACGCGTCGAGCACGTCGCCGTCCTCGTGCTGGACGAAGGCGCGGCGCGTCTTCGACCAGCCGCGGCTCATGATCCGGCGGTAGATCGTGTCGCGGCACTGCCGCCAGCGGGGCAGGTCGGCGGGCAGGCCGCGCCGGTTGGCCATGCGGATGGCCCGTTCGATGGCCACCCAGCACATCAGCCGCGAGTAGAGGAAGTTCTTGCGGCCGCCGCGGGTCTCCCAGATGCCCTCGTCGGGCTGGTCCCAGTGCTCGCAGACCCACTCCACCAGCGCGCACACGTCGTCC
Source organism: Streptomyces sp. JLBG701 (assembly GCF_058544905.1). Taxonomy (NCBI): domain Bacteria; kingdom Bacillati; phylum Actinomycetota; class Actinomycetes; order Kitasatosporales; family Streptomycetaceae; genus Streptomyces; species Streptomyces sp. JLBG701. The sequence continues at coordinate 1,240,717 of NZ_CM178588.1, read as the reverse complement.
CACTGGTCGCTGGAGACGGGCTGCGCCCACTTGTCGTAGAGGTAGATCGAGTCGATGAGGGCGCCGTAGATGTCGAGTTGGAGCTGGTCGGCGGCGGCGTTGCCGATCCTCACCGGGGCGGACGCGCGGTGTCCTTCGAGGTGGTCCAGTTCGCGCTCGGGGAGGTCGGTGCGGCCGTCGATGCCATACATGATCTGCAGTGGGCCGGAGTGTCCGCCGTCGCCCGGGCTGACGTGCCGGGTCACGAACTTCATGAACGCCTCGGCCTCGCCGGTGAAGCCGAGGCGCAACAGGGCGTAGACGCAGAAGGCGGCGTCACGGACCCACACGTACCGGTAGTCCCAGTTGCGTTCGCCGCCGAGCTGTTCGGGCAGGCTCGTCGTCGGCGCGGCCACGATCGCGCCGGTCGGCGCGTAGGTGAGCAGCTTCAGGGTGAGGGCGGAGCGGTGGACCATCTCCCGCCACCGGCCTCGGTACTTGGAGGCGGACAGCCAGCGCCGCCAGTACGCCACCGTGGTCGCGAACTGCTCCTCTGCCTCGATGCGCGCGCAGCGGCGCGGCTCGACGTCGCCGCCGAGCTGGTCCAGCGCGAACACCGCCGACTCGCCCTCGCCGAGCTTGAAGTCGGCGCGCGCGTCGAGGCCGTCGGCTTCCAGGGGCACGGTGGAGGTCAGCGCGAGCGTCAGGTCGGCGGACTCGAAGACCGCGACCTCGCCCGCCATGCGGAGGGTGTGCGGCTGTGCGCCGTAGTCGAAGCGTGGCGCCACGCGCGTGCGGAACGGGATGGAGCCGCGCACGCACACGACACGCCGGATCAGCCGGTGGCGCTCCGTCTCGACCGGCCCGCCGTTGACGGGCATGAAGTCCTGTACCTCTCCGACGCCGTCCTCGGTGTAGAAGCGGGTGATCAGGACGTTGGTGTCGGGGAAGTAGAACTGTTTGGTCTTCGCCGGGACGACCGCGGCGAGCTCGAAGGAGCCGCCGCGCTCCGCGTCGAGGATCGCGCCGAAGACGCTCGGGGCGTCGAAGGCCGGGCAGCAGTACCAGTCGATGGTTCCGTCGGTACCCACCAGGGCCACGCTGCGCAGGTCACCGATCAGCCCGTGCTCGGCGATCGGCAGATACCGCGAGGCCCCGGGGGCGTCCTGGTCACTGGATGTCTCCGCCATGACAGCCTCCCTGGCCCAGCACGCGCTCCGTACCCCCAGACTAGGCGCAATGGGACAGAGAGGTGTCGATCTCAGTCCTTGTAGTCGGGAGCGACCCGGTCCAGCAGGCGCAGCAGTGCCGCCCAGGCCAGATCGTAGGCGTCGTCGTCCGTGAGGTCGGCGACGTCCTCGCCCGCGAGCTGGCGTGCCGTGTACTCGGCGACCTCCGGCGACGGCAGCACCAGCGGGCCGCCGGCCTGGGCGGTGGTCTGGATCTCGCAGGCCTTCTCCAGGTAGTACATGCGCAGGAAGGCCTGGGCCGCACTCGCGCCTACGGTGAGCAGGCCGTGGTTGCGCAGGATCATCACCGGGCGGTCCCCGAGGTCCTCCGCCAGGCGCTTCTGCTCGGCGAGGTTGAGGGCGACGCCCTCGTAGTCGTGGTAGGCGACCCGGTCGTAGAACTCCATCGCCATCTGGCTCACCGGCAGCAGCCCGCCGCTCTGCGCGGCCACCGCGCAGCCGGCCTTCGTGTGGGTGTGCAGCACGCACTGGGCGTCAGGGCGGGCTGCGTGGATCGCGCTGTGGATGACGAAGCCCGCCGGGTTGACCCGGTACGGGGTCGGTTCGACGGGCTGTCCGGCGAGGTCGATCTTCACCAGGGAGGAGGCGGTGATCTCCTCGAAGAGCAGGCCGTAGGGGTTGATCAGGAAGTGGTGCTCGGGGCCCGGCAGCCGCAGCGAGATGTGCGTGAAGATCAGGTCAGACATCCGGAAGTGCGCCACCAGCCGGTAGACGGCGGCCAGTTGGCGCCGCAGTTCCACTTCTTCCACGTCACTGCTCCTTCTCGGCGAGGGTGTCGGCGATCAGTTTCTGGAAGCGTGCCGTGATCTGGTCCCAGTGCGCCACCAGGTGGTTGCGGTCGGCGCCGGGGGAATGCCGGCCCTGCTGGAGCGAGCGGAGCACCGGCAGATCCTGGTCGTTGACCTCGAACAGCACCTCGCACAGGTTCTTGCGCGCGGTGTCGTACGTCGCCGTCGCGGCCCCGGCCGCCACGAACACCGCCATGTGCTCGGCCGTACGGTCCGGCGCGACCGGCTCCAGGGCGATCACCTGGAAGAAGTCGGCCTCGATGAACAGCAGGGCGTTGGGGAACACGCAGAAGATGTCCTGCTGGTCACGCAACTCGACGGGCACCTCACCGAGAAGGGGGAGTGCGGCAGTGCCGGAGCCGCCCGCCGCGGTCTGCCCGGAGGCCTTGGCGGCGGCGCCGCGCGGGTAGTAGCCGCCGACGATCTCCGGCGACAGCACCCGGTCCTCGATGTCCAGCAGGGTCGCCGCCGGTCCGACCTGCGGATGCACGAACGGCAGATGATAGAAGTCGAGGAAGTTCTCCACGACCAGCTTCCAGTTGGCGTCGATGTCGTACGCCCGCTCCTCCGCGAGATGCACCGCATTCAGGTCGTACGACGCCCAGCGCGCCGCCAGTGGACCGAGCAACTCCTCGACCGTGTCGGTGGGTTCGCCGAGGTGGACGAAGACCATGCCGGCCCACTCGCTGTGCGCGACGGGCAACAGACCCAACTGCTCACGTACTTCGGGATCGGGGCCGGAGCCCTTCGTGCGGTCCCAGTAGGGGGTGCCGCACAGCGAGCCGTCCAGGTTGAACGTCCAGAAGTGGTACGGACAGCGCAACCGGCCCCGGGTGCTGGGCTGTTCGGAGAGCACGATCCCGCGGTGCCGGCAGACGTTGTGGAAGACCCGCAGGGTTCCCTCGCGATCGCGGATCAGCAGCAGCGGGCGGCCGGCCACACTGATCGGCCGCGAGCTGCCCGGCTTGTCCACCCAGTGGCTGAACCCGGCCCACACCCAACGGCGTTCGAAGATCAGCCGGCGTTCGGCGTCGAAGACGTCCTGGTCCGTGTAGGCGCTGGCGGGGAGGAAGCTGGTACCGGCCGGGTGTCCGTCCAGGGGGCCCGTCGCCTGCCTGACGGTCATCGTGCTTCCTCCGTCTTCTCCGTCTTCACGAACAGCTCCTCGGCCCACGACTTGAGCAGCAGCGCCTCCCTCCAACGGTCCGACAGCTCCTCGCCGTCGGCGCCTGTGATGGCGTACGGCGTCGTCCCGAGCTCGCACAGGAAGACCAGGTCGGCGTCCTCCGCCGACCGTGTGCGCCAGGACCGTATGGCCCGCTCCCACCAGCCCCGGAACCGCTCCACCTGCGCCCTGTGCTGCGCGAACTCCAGCGGAACCTGGACCTGTTCACGGGTGGCGACCCTGCCCTGCAGCGACGCCCCGCGCTCCAGCAGCCGACCGATCATGGCGTCCACGCGAGGCTCAGGAATGTCCGGCAGCTCGTTGCCTACGACGTAGTGCGACAGGTCCAGCGAGAGCGGTACGTCCGGCATCTCCCGCACCAACCGGTCGGTGAACGCGAGGTCGTTGGTGAGGGTGTAGCGGTGTGTCTCCAGCTGGAAGCCGAAGCCGGCCGCCTCCGTCTCCTTGCGCCAGCCGCGCACCAGCTCCGCCGCGTCGGCGGGGTCGTCCGGGAACAACTGGCCGCACACCACGACGAGTTCGGCACCGACGGTCGTCGCGTACTCCAGGCTCGACGCGAGCGGACTGCGCTCGTTGACGAAGGCGGTCACCAAGGAGCGCAGGCCCGACGCCCGCAGCAGCGGCGCCACGGCGTCGGCGGTCGGTGCCTCACGGGCGTACAAGTCGAGCCCCACGCCCACGAATCCGGCCTCGGCGATCCGCTCGACCCGCTCTTCGAGACTCCACGGGCGTGCGGACCGCCAGGGCAGGCCCTCCATCGCCCACAGTGACTGGAACACGGAGAGGGTTCTCACGGGGCCACCTCCACGTGGCCCGCGGGGACCGGCTCGTCGGCGGGTGCCGCCGGTTCGCTGAGGGTGCGTGCCCCGGGTCCCCGGTACCGCAGGCCGACCGGTTCGCCGACCGCGGGCACGGTGCCGCCGGCCGGCACGGTCACCACCAGCGGCTTCGCGCACCCGGCCACGGTCACCGTGACGCGCGTACGCGGCCCTTGGAACACGACCCCCTCGACCGTGCCGGGCACGGCATCCGGGTCCTCGGTGAGGGCGAGGTCCTCCGGCCGGATCACCGTGGACCCGTCCGGCGCGCCCTCGACGGGCACCCCGAGTGCCTCGACGCGTCCGCCGTCCACCGGCAGCAGGTTCGCCTCGCCCAGGAACTGCGCCACGAACGGCGTGGCCGGGCGGTGGTACACCTCCTCCGGTGTGCCGATCTGCTCGATGCGGCCGCCGTTCATGATGGCGACCAGGTCGGACATGGACAGCGCCTCGGTCTGGTCGTGGGTGACGGCGACGGTCGTGGTGCCCGTCTCCCGCTGGATGCGCCCGAGTTCGTACTGCATCGCCTCCCGCAACTGCTTGTCGAGGGCTGCCAGCGGCTCGTCGAGGAGCAGCAGCGCGGGCTCGTACACGAGGGCCCGGGCCAGCGCGACGCGCTGCTGCTGGCCGCCGCTGAGCGACTGCACCCGCCGGTCGCCGGTCTCGGGCAGTCGTACGAGGTCCAGGGCCTGCGCCACCCGCTCACGCCGCTCCTGCTTGGGCAACTTCCTTGCCAGTAGCGGAAATTCGACGTTCTGGGCGACCGTGCGGTGCGGGAAGAGGGCGTAGTTCTGGAACACCACGCCGACGCCGCGCTTCTCCGGCGGTATGCCGGTCAGGGGCAGACCACCCAGCAGGACGCTGCCGGAGGTCGCCTCGGTGAACCCGGCCAGCACGTTCAGGGTGGTCGTCTTGCCGCTGCCGCTGGGGCCCAGAAGGGTGACGAATGAACCGGCGGGCACCGTGAGGCTCACGTCCCGCAGGATCGGGGCGCCGCCCAGGCTCACGTTCAGGGCGTCGATCTCCACGGACACACTCATCGGTTCCTCCTCGGACGGCCAGGGAGAGTACGGGGGCGGCCCAGCAGCACGGTGAGCCCCAGCAGCGCCACCGCCATGCCCATCACCAGCGTGCTGACCGCGGCGATCGCGGGCGAGGCCTGCTGCGCCGCGTCCAGCCACAGCAGGGTCGGCAGGGTCTCCTCGCCGGGCGGGGCCAGGTAGTAGGAGAGGACGGACTCGTCGAAGCAGAGCCCGAAGGCGAGCGCCGCGCTGCCCGCGATACTCCGTGCCACCAGCGGGAGTTCGACCCGCCACAGCACCGACGGCCAGCCGTGCCCCAGGCTCCGGGCGGCGTGGGACAGCGCGGGGTCGACCTTGCTCAGCCCCGCCGACACCGACAGGTACACCAGCGGTACGGCGAGGGTGGCCTGGCCCAGGATCAAGGTGCGGATGCCCGCGCTGCCGCCCAGGTCGTCGACGGCCAGGAACAGGCCGAGCGCCAGCACCAGCGGCGGTACCACCATCGGGGCGAGCAGGACGGTCCTCAGCAGACGGGCGCCCCGGCGGACGCGGCGCAGCGCGAGGGCCGCGCCGGTGCCCGCGAGCACCGCGAGGACCGTCGCCGTACCGGCCGTGTAGAGGGACTGTCCGAAGGCCGCCTGCCAGTCGGCGTCGGTGAACACGTCCGTCAGCCAGCGCAGGGAGAAACCGGAGGGCGGGAAGGTCAGATAGCGGTCCGCGCTGAACGCGATCGGCACGATCGCCAGCAGCGGGGCCAGCAGAAAGAGCGCGGTGAGCACGCCGATCGCCGCCACCCAGGGTGCCAACCGCCGCAAGGAGCCCCGGAGTTCCGTCGTCACCTCGTCCATCAGACGCGCTCCCACTGCTCGCTGATGCGGAAGAACCGGTCGGCGACCAGATACAGGCCCAGCGTCGCGACCAGCAGCACGACACCCATGGCCGCCGCCCCGCCCAGGCTCTGCATCCGCCCGAACTCGGTGCCGATCACGATCGCCGTCACCTGGCTGGACGGACCGCCCAGGAAGGCCGGAGTGACATAGAAACCGAGCGACATCACGAACACGATGACGGCCCCGGCCACCGCCCCCGGACCCAGCGCCGGAAGCACCACCGTCCGCAGCACCAGCCACTCGCCCGCGCCCAGACTCCGGGCCGCGCGCAGCTGCGCCGGGTCCAGGGAGCGCAGCGCCGCGTACACCGGCAGCACCATGTACGGCAGCATGATGTGGACCATCGCCGGGACCAGCCCGGGCAGCGTCTGGTAGAGGCCGAGCCCGTCCTGGGAGAGCCCGAGGGCCTCGGCGAGCGCGTCGAGGGCGCCCTGCGGTTGCAGCACCAGGACCCAGCCGTACGTCCGCACCAGCAGCGAGATCCAGAACGTCAGGAACAGCACGCCGAACAGCACCCGGCTCACCGTCTTGCGGGCCAGGCCCAGGGAGAGGGCGTACAGGATGCCGAGGACACCCGTGCAGACCGTGACGAGCGCCGCCAGCCACAGGGTGCGCCAAGCCGCGCGCAGGAACAGGTCGTTGCGGAAGGGCTCGGCGAACATGCCCACCGGACCGTGGTCCGCGCTGCCGGCCACGACCACGGCGACCAGCGGCCCTGCGAGCCCGAACAGCAGCAGGGCCAGCGGCGGCAGGAACAGCCAGCGGGCGCCTCCCGAACTCCTGGCCCGGACCGGCGACTTGGTGAGGACGGCCGTCATGCGCCCACCCACGCCGTGAACTTCTCCACGTACGTCGCATCGGTCTTGCCCAGATAGTCGACATCCACGCTGAGCTGCTTGGCCACGTTGTCCGGTGCGCTCGGAGTGAGCGCCAACTGCTTGTCGGACAGCAGGTCCAGGGCCTTGGAGACGGTCGGTCCGAGATAGATCTTCTTCGACATGAGCGCTTGCTGCTCGGGTGTCGACATGTAGTCGAGCAGCGCGTTGGCCGCGTCAGCGTGCTGCGGGTTCTGCGGCATCGTGAACGAGCTCCAGGGGTAGAGCATCGCGTCCTGGAAGGTGAAGTCGACCGGCTTGCGGTCGTTCTTGAGCTGGATCAGGCGGGCACTGGAGGTGGCGATCATCGAGGCGCTGCCCTGTGCCATGTACTGCTGGCCTTGGGCGTAGGTGTCGTAGAAGATCATGTCCGACTTCAGCTCGTCGAGCTTGGCGATCGCGCGGTCGAAGTCGAGGGGGTAGACCTTGTCCTTCGCGACGCCGTCCGCGAGCAGGGCCAGCTCGAAGGCGCCCATGTAGAGGGACTTGGGGAAGGCGCGCTTGCCGGGGAACTTCTTGGTGTCGAAGAAGTCGGCCCAACTCGTGGGCGTGGCATCGAGTTCGGTGGACCAGCCCATCACCTGGCTCCAGGCGTAACCGCCGGCGCAGTAGTCCTGGTAGGCCTTCGGGACGAGGTCGCAGCGGCGCACCCAGTCCGCCAGCTTGCCGGGTGCCGTGCCGCCGGCGATCAGCCCGGCCACCGAGTACCCGTCGAAGTCGATCAGGTCCCAGGCCGGGCTCGAACTGTCCAGCATCGAAAGGAACTTGCCGTAGTCCCAGGCCGCCTGGACCACGCGCGCGCCGGAGACGTCGGAGTACGGATCGAAGCACTGCTTCTGGCGTATCTCGTACGTCTCACCGCCGAACCCGGCGAGGACCACCTGACGCGATCTGATCCGCGGCCATTCGGCGTCGACGTCGGCCGGCGCGGAGGCGGAACCGGTCAACGCGCCGCCGCCCTTGTCCGAGCCGCACGCGGAGAGCAGGGCGGGTGCGGCGAGAGCGCCGCCCGCAGCCCACAGGGCCCGGGACATGAACTGGCGGCGCGAGACCGTGGAGGAAGGGGAGGAGGGGGAGGACGTGACGGGAGGGCGGGACATGGGACCTCCGACGGATTGGCTTCGGAACCGGGATAGCGCGGTTGAAGTGGAAGTAGACTAGGACTGGAACTTCCGAAGTTGCGGTACCGAAATAATTCGGCCGCAGATACTTACGCGCAGGAAACACGGCCCGAGGACGGAATGACGCAGACCGTGCTGGACGCCACCGATCAGGCCCTGCTCGCAGAGGTCCGCCGCGACGGCCGCGTCACCTACGAGGCGCTCTCCCTGGCGCTCGGCATGTCACGCCCCGCCGCCCGCGCCCGCCTCCAGCGGCTGCTCGACGCGGGCGTCGTCAGCATCGTCGGCATCGTCCACCCGTCCGTCTTCGGCCTGACCGCGTACGCCCATGTCGCCGTCGACGTCGGCGGGCCCGTCCTGCCGGTCGCCGAGCAGGTCGGCGCGATGGACGACGCGGTCTACGTCTCGGCGGTCGCCGGGCGCTTCCCGCTCGTCGCCGAACTGCGCAGCGCCGACCAGGACGCCCTGGCCGCCGCGGTACGCCGGATCGCCGCGCTGCCCGGCGTGCGCGACACCCGGACCGCCGTCTACACGGCGATCGTCCAGCACGCCCACTTCCCGCCCGGCACCTTCCAGTCGACCGCGGTCGACGCGCTGGACCGGGCCCTGATGGAGCGGCTCCAGCGGGACGGCCGTACGCCCTTCGCCGAACTCGGCGCCGCCGTCGGCCTGTCCACCAGCGCGACCCGCACCCGGGTGCTGCGCCTGCTCGAATCGGGTGCCGTGCACATCGGCGCCCACGTCCGGCCCGACGCGCTCGGCGCGACCCGGCTGAGCGGCTTCCAGCTCTCCCTCGACGGGGAGCGCTCGGCCCAAGCCCTCGCCGTGGTCGGGGAGTTGGACGAGGTGGAGTACCTCGCCCAGACCATCGGCCGCTGCGACGCCATCGGCACGGCCGCGAGCCACTCGGCCGAAGGCGAACTGCGGCTGCTGGAAACGCTGCGGGGCGTACCGGGCGTGCGCTCGGTGGAGTCCTGGACGCATCTGCGCCTGCTCAAAGAGGACTACGTCCCACCGCGCGCCGACTGAGGGTCCCGGCTGCCGTGCGCCGGCCGAGGGTCCCGGCTGCCGTGCGCCGGCCGAGGGGCCGGTCAGGCGCGCGTTGGCCGAGGGTCTCGTCAGACGGTGACGACCCCGACCCCCGCCTCCTCGAACCGCCGCACCATCTCCTGGTCGACCGCCGTGTCCGTGACCAGCGTGTCCACCGACTCGGCCGCGCAGATCCGGGCGAACGCCCGCCGGCCCAGCTTGCTGGAATCGGCGGCCACGACCACGCGCTCGGCACGCTCGCACAGCAGCCGGTTGATCGCGGCCTCCGCCTCGTCGTGCGCCGCCGCGCCATGGGTGACGTCGAAGGCGACCACCCCGAGCACCGCCACGTCGATCGTGATCTGGCTGAGCACACCGTCCGCGAGCGGTCCGACGAGTTCGTACGAGGACGGGCGCGCGACCCCGCCGGTGACCACGATCTTGAACTGGGGCCGTACGGCAAGCTCGTTGGCGATGTTGAGCGCGTTGGTGACGACGGTCAGTGCGGGTGAACCGGACGTGAGGTCAGCGCGCACGGCCAGGGCACGGGCCACCTCCGTGGTGGTCGTACCGCCGGTCAGGCCGACCGCTTCCCCGGGTGCGACGAGATCCGCCACCGCCTTGGCGATGCGCTGCTTCTCGGAGGCGTGCCGGGCCGTCTTGTAGCGCAGCGGCAGCTCGTACGACACCCCGTGCACGACCGCGCCGCCCCTCGTGCGCACCAGCATCTGCTGCTCGGCGAGCTGGTCGAAGTCACGCCGGATCGTCGCGGCCGACACCGCGAGATCGGCCGCCGCCTCCTCGACGTCCAGCCGGCCGCGCTCGACGAGCAGCTCCAGCAGCGCCTTCCAGCGGGCGTCGCGCGACATCCGCGCCCTCCGTCTCCCTGATCGTTCCTCGATCTCCTGGCGAGATTAGCGCACCCTATCCCTCTCCGAATGCTTGATTGTGCTCGAAAGCTCGCTATATCTTGCAAGAAACGTCAACCAGGGGGGGCGCGGCATGACCCATGTCGAGGACGAGCTGAACAGCCAGCCCGAGTGCTGGACGCGGGCCGCCTCGGAGGCGCCGGGGCACGCGGGTGTGCTGCCGGCGCCGGGGGAGCGGGTCGCGATCGTGGGGTGCGGGACGTCGTACTTCATGGCGCAGGCCGTCGCCGCACTGCGCGAGGGGGCGGGCCGGGGCGAGACCGACGCCTTCGCCGCGTCCGAGTTCCCGCACGGCCGCTCCTACGACCGTGTCGTCGCCCTCACCCGTTCTGGCACCACCACCGAAGTACTGGAATTGCTGGGGCAGTTGAGCGGGCGCACGCGCACGACCGCCATCACCGCCGACCCGAACACGCCCGTCGTGGCGGCTGCCGACGACCTCGTCGTGCTCGACTTCGCGGACGAACGGTCCGTCGTACAGACGCGGTTCGCGACCACCGCGCTCACGCTGCTCCGCGCCCACCTGGGACTGCACACCGATGCCGTCGTCGCCGACGCGCGCACCGCGCTCGCGGCCCCGTTGCCCCAAGGGCTCGTCGACTGCACGCAGTTCACCTTCCTCGGCCGGGGCTGGACCGTGGGCCTGGCCAACGAGGCCGGACTGAAGATGCGCGAGGCCTCCCTGTCGTGGACCGAGGCGTACCCGGCGATGGAGTACCGGCACGGGCCCATCAGCATCACCACCGGGGGTACCGCGACGTGGATGTTGGGGGAGGCGCCGGAGGGGCTCGCAGAGCAGGTGCGGGCGACGGGCGGGTTGTGGGTCGAGGGTGGTCTCGACCCGCTCGCCGAACTGGTCCGCGCTCAGCGGCTCGCCGTAGCGGTTGCCGCCGCGCGCGGCCTCGACCCGGACCGGCCGCGCCATCTGACCCGTTCGGTGATCCTCGCCCCCTGATCCGGAAGGAGCCGTCGTGCCCCTCGCAGCAACCGGCGAGCTGGTCACCCGGGCCGCCGCGGCCCACTCCGCCGTCGCCGCCTTCAACGTCATCACCCTGGAGCACGTCGAAGCCGTCATAGCCGGCGCCGAATCGGTCGACACGCCCGTCGTCCTCCAAGTCAGCGAGAACGCCGTCAAGTTCCGCTACGGACGACTGCTCCCGCTCGCCCGCGCCGCCGTCGCCGCCGCCGAACGCGCCGCCGTGCCCGTCGCGTTGCACCTCGACCATGTGCAGAGCGACGCGCTGCTGCGTCAGGCCGCCGGTGCCGGATTCAGCTCCGTGATGTACGACGCCGCCCGCCTGCCCTACACGGAGAACCTCGCCGCGACCAGGGCCGCCGCCGACTGGTCACATGCCCAAGGGCTGTGGATCGAGGCCGAGTTGGGGGAGGTCGGCGGCAAAAACGGCGAGCCGCCGCTCGACCCCCACTCACCCGGCGCCCGCACCGACCCCGCCCAGGCCCGCGCCTTCGTCGCCGACACCGGCGTGGACGCCCTCGCCGTGGCCGTCGGCAGCTCGCATGCCATGACCACACGGACGGCCACCCTCGACCACGACCTGCTCAAACGGCTCGCCGCGGCAGTGGACGTACCCCTCGTCCTGCACGGCTCTTCGGGAGTACCCGACGACGAACTGACCGCGGCCGTCGCGGGCGGCATCGCCAAGGTGAACGTCGGCACCGCCCTCAACCTCGCCATGACCAGCGCCATCAGGGAGTTCCTCGCAGCCCACCCCGAGGCGGTCGACTCGCGCAAGTACCTCAGCGTGGGGCGGGAGGCGATGGCACGGGCGGTGGCGCGGATCATCCGGGTGCTGCTGCGGTGAGCACCGGCTGGTAGTACCCCGTGGCGGCGGGGCCGTGCCAGGTGACGTCGGTGAAACCGGCCGCGGTCACGAACTCCGTCAACTGCCGCCGGGTCAGGGCCCAGTGGACGGTCCGGCGCACCCGGACACTCCAGGCGTCGCCCTCGGGGACGAGCTGGAAATGCTCCAGGTCGTAGCGTTCGCCGTCCTCGTGCCAGTGCCACAGCTGAAAGGTGATCGCCTTGCCGCCGGAGAGGTGCGAGACCTGGGGAGGCATCGCCGCGGGCCTGGTCCGGCGGGCCTCGTCGTAGTCCCGGACGGTGAGCACCAGCAGTCCGCCTTGCCGCAGCACCCGCCGCATGTTCAGGAGCGCAGCCTCGACATCGGGCGCCGACAGCAGATGCGTGAGCGCGTTGTCGGCGCACAGGACGACGTCGAAGGTGGACGCCGGGAACGGCAGCCGGCGCATGTCCGCGGCGGCCGCCGGAAGACGCAGGCCACGGGAGGCGGCCTCGGCGACCGCGCGCGCCACGGCCACGGGACTCAGGTCACTGCCGACGACCCGATGCCCGGCCCCCGCCAGCCCGATCGCCTGGGTACCGATCCCGCACGAACAGTCCAGGACCCGGTGCGCTGCCGCCCCGAGCCGCCGCCGGAGCACCTCGTCCAGCACCGCCGCCTGGCGCGCCATGCTCGCGTTCCAGTCCGGGAAGATCAGGTGGTAGTCGGGGGCCAGCTCGTCGTAGAAGTCCCTCACGGACGCGTCGGACACACCCCCACGGTAGCCCGCGTGGCCCTAGTTCTTGACGGCCCTCAGCACCACGAACTTCGGGTCACCCGCGACCAGTTCACTGTTTCCGAACAGTCGCCGCAGCTTGGTGTGATACCCGAGATGCCGGTTGCCGACCACCCAGAGCTCGCCGCCCGGCCGCAGCGCGCGCCGCGCCCCGCTGAACATCCGCCACGCCGTCGCGTCCGTCGTCGCCTGGTGCGAATGGAACGGCGGGTTGGTGAGCACGAGATCGACACTGTCCGGCGCCACTCCCGTCAGCCCGTCCCCGACGCGGAACTCGGCGTGCCCGGGAACGCCGTTCGCTTTGTACGTCGCCTCCGCCGAGGCCACGGCCTGGAACGACTCGTCGACGAACAGCACCTCGGCCTCGGGATTGGCCAGCGCCACCGCCGTACCGATGATGCCGTTGCCGCAGCCCAGGTCCACGACGCGCTCGGCGCCCCGGCTGCCCGGCAGATGCCGGAGGAAGAAACGGGTGCCGATGTCGAGGCGGTCGGCGCAGAAGACGCCGGCGTGGTTGACGACGGTGCGCTCGGAGACCGCGCCGATACCGTCCGGGAGCGTGTAGCCGTACGGCCAGGGGTTGGCCGGCCGGGGCTGCGACGGCTGCGGGGTGCAGAAGATGAGCCGGGCCTTCTTCTCGGCGAGGGAGGTCCGGGTCGGGCCGAGGATCCGCTCGAACAGCCTCAGCGTCGAGGTGTGGATCTCCTTCACCATCCCGGTGCCGACGACGATCGTGCCCTCGTGCACGGCGGGCGCCAGCCGCAGCAGCTGGTCCTCAAGGAGCGCGAGGCTCTTCGGCACCCGCACCAGCAGGACGTCCACCCGGTCCGGGGGCGGATCCTGGGTGGTGAGCAGGCTTACGGCACCGGGCTCGACGCCGGCCCGCGCGAGGTTCGCCCGGGTCGCCTCCTGGGTGAGGAACGAGTCGGTGATCTGCGTCGGCCGGTGCGCCCGGAGGGCCGTGACCAGCGCGCCCCAGCGGTCCCCGACGACCACGACCGTGCCGGACAGCGGGACCCCCTCGTCCGCGAGATGCCTGAGGAGATAGTCGTCGGAGGCGTCCCAGGCACGCAGCTGATCGCGCGGGTCCTCGGGGAAGCGGGCCAGCGCGAACTCGCCCCACGGAGTCTTCATACGGTCGTTCATCGTGCGCCCAGGCTAGCGGAGCCGCAGCTCAGGGCCGCAGCTCAGGCCAGGTCGGGCAGGATGGGGAGCATGGACGCCGAGCTGTTTCCCAGGCCCCGTGCCCAGGTCGCGCCGGGCGCCGTGCACCTGCCGGACTGGCTGGACCCGGCCGGGCAGCGCGAGCTCCTCGACGCCTGCCGGGCGTGGGCGCGACCGCCCGCCGGCCTGCGCACGGTCCGTACACCCGGCGGTGGGACGATGACCGCCCGCCAGGTGTGCCTGGGCTGGCACTGGTACCCGTACGCCTACGCCCGCACGGTCGTCGACGGCGACGGAAGCCCTGTGAAACCGTTCCCGGAGTGGCTCGGCGGACTGGGCCGGCGTGCCGTGACCGACGCGCTCGGTCCGGAGGCGGCCACGGGTGCGACGTACGACATCGCACTGATCAACTTTTACGACGGCGATGCCCGCATGGGCATGCACCGCGACAGCGACGAGCGGTCGGACGCGCCGGTGGTGTCGCTGAGCCTGGGCGACACCTGCGTCTTCCGCTTCGGCAACACGGAGAGCCGGGCCCGGCCGTACACGGACGTCGAGCTGCGCAGCGGCGATCTCTTCGTGTTCGGCGGGCCCTCCCGGCTCGCGTACCACGGGGTGCCGCGCGTGCACCCGGGCACGGCGCCGCCCGAGTTGGGCCTGACCGGCAGGCTGAACGTCACACTGAGGGTGAGCGGCTTCCCGGTTGCGCCGCCGCTCGCGGGCTGACCGGATCATGGGAGACTCCCCCTCATGAGCGGCAAGGCGGACCCCCGGCCTGCGGGGGAAGGGACCACCTCAAGGACGCGGTTGGACCGGGGGCGCGGTGCGCTCGGGCCCGCGTTGGAGCTCGTGCACACCGGGCGCGCGCCGACCCGGGCCGTGCTCACCGCCGAACTCGGGGTGACCCGGGCGACGGCCGGCGCGGTCGCCGCCGAGCTGGAGGCGCTCGGGCTGATCCGGGTCGACGCCCGGCCCGCCGCGGCCGCCGGTTCGCAGGGCCGGCCCTCGCATCGGCTGGAGGTTGCGGAGGCAGGGCCCGTCGTCCTCGCCGCACAGGTGCACGCCGACGGGTTCCGGGCCGCGCTGGTCGGCCTGGGCGGGCGGATCGTCGCCACCGCACCCGGCTGCGAAGCCGTCGACGCCGACCCGGCGAAGGTGCTCGGGTCCGTCGTCGAGGCCGGCGCGGAGCTGCTCCGGTCCACGGGACGGCGCTGTGTGGGCGCCGGGCTCGCCGTGCCGTCCGCGGTCGCCGAGCCGGACGGTCTCGCACTGAACCCGCTGCACCTCGCCTGGCCCGCGGGCGCCCCGGTGCGGCGGATCTTCGACGAGTGCGTGCGCGCGGCCGGCATCACCGGACCCGCGTTCGCGGGCAACGACGTCAACCTCGCCGCCCTCGCCGAACACCGGCACGGCGCCGGCCGCGGCGCCCGGGACCTGCTGTGCGTGGCCACCGGGCACCGGGGCGTCGGCGGCGCGCTGGTGCTCGACGGGCGGCTGCACACGGGCAGCTCGGGTCTCGCGCTGGAGGTCGGCCACCTCACCGTCAACCCCGAGGGCCGTCCCTGTTACTGCGGCAGCCGGGGCTGCCTCGACGTCGAGGCCGACCCCCTGGCCTTCCTCACGGCCGCCGGACGCGACCCGGGCCCCGAGGTGTCGCTGCTGCAGCAGGCCAACGACCTGATCCGCAACCACCACGACGAACTGTCCGTGCGCACGGCTGTGGAGGCCCTGATCGACCGCCTGGGCCTGGGCCTGGCCGGCCTGGTGAACATCCTCAACCCGGACCGGATCATCCTCGGCGGCCTCCACCGCACCCTCCTCGACGCCGACCCCGACCGCCTGCGCGCCGTCGTCGCCGACCGCAGCCTCTGGGGCCAGAGCGGAGGCGTCCCCATCCTGGCGTGCACCCTGGACCACAACAGCCTGGTCGGAGCGGCCGAGTTGGCGTGGCAGCCGGTACTCGATGATCCGCTGGCCGCGCTCACCTAGTTCGTGAGGCTCCACAGGGCCGCCACCAACGGCCGCCGCAGATCGGCCCGTCGTACGCACAACCCGATCGGGAACGGCTCCGGTGGCGGATCGGCGGGCAGCACGGACAGCCGGTCGCGCACCGCGCTGTGCTCCAGTACGAGGCGGGGGACCACGCCCGTGCCGCAGCCCAGGGCGACCAGCGTCAACAGCCCTTCGTGGCCGTCCGGTTCGCAGACGACGTGGGGTGTCGTGCCGCACGCGCGGAACCAGCGGTCGGCGGCCTCGCGGACCAGCCCGCGGTGCGGGAGGACGAAGGGGCCGTCGAGCCTGTGATCCGGGCGGTCCCGCGCCGTGACGAAGACCAGCTCGGTGACCGCCACCGTCCGGCTCACCAGCGGCTCCGGCAACCTGGCCGGGATCCCCGCGACCGCCACGTCCACCTCGCCCTCGTCCAGCCTGGCCAGCGCCGCCGCCGCGTCGCCGGTGCGCAGATCCAGCCGTACCTGCGGGTGCGCGGCACGGAACGGGGCCAACAGATCGGGCAGGAGGGCCTGGCAGGCCGTCACCGTCGCGAACACGGTTACCCGGCCGGTGAGTTCGGCCGGGTCGGGATGCTCCTCGCGGTACGCGCGCCACAACTCCATGGCCTGGACGGCGTATTCACGGAAGCGATGCCCTTCCGCCGTCAGCGACACCCCGCGCGGGCCACGGTCGAACAGCCGGTGCCCGAGGCCGGCCTCCAGCCGCTGCACGGTCCGCGTCAACGTCGCCGCGCTGACATGGCAGTCGAGACTGGTCCGCCCGAAGTTCAGCGACTGAGCCAGATGCAGGAAGAGACGCAGCTCGCGGTGATCATTCAGCATACCGTGACCTGGTCCTTTCATTCTGTGCAACAGTGCGATGCGCAAGTTGCGCTTGCCGCAACACTCACGCCGAGCCTACAACTCGACCATGACCTCGACCACGCACACCTCCCGCGTCTTCCCCCTCGAAACGATGGACGTGCCCGGCGGCACGGAGACCATCCTGCGGGGCGGCCGGCACCTCTTCCCGCTGCTGCCGCAGGCCTTCGAGGGCGTCAGCCGCATCGGCGTCATCGGCTGGGGCCCGCAGGGCCGCGCCCAGGCCCGCAACCTGAGGGACTCCCTCGCCGGCACGGACATCCAGGTCACCGTCGGGCTGCGCCCCGGATCGGCGTCGGCCGCCGACGCCCGCGCCCACGGCTTCACGGAGGAGGACGGCACCCTCGGCGACTGGCTCGCCGTCACCGCCGACAGCGACCTCGTGATCCTGCTCATCGCGGACGCCGCGCTCGCCGCCCACCACCGGGAGATCTTCGCGGCCCTCAAGCCCGGCGCCACCATCGGCCTCTCGCACGGCTTCCTGCTCGGCCATCTCCGGGAAACGGGCGGGGAGTTCCCGCCCGGACATGGAGTGGTCGCGGTGTGCCCCAAGGGCATGGGCGACTCGGTGCGCCGCCTCTACGAACAAGGCGCGCAGATCAACGGCGCCGGGATCAACAGCAGTTACGCCGTACACGCCGACCCCGACGGCCGGGCCACGGACCGCGCTCTCGGGTGGTCGGTCGCACTCGGCTCGCCGTACACCTTCCGCACCACGCTGGAGAGCGAGTACCTCTCCGACATCGTCGGCGAACGCGCCATCCTGCTCGGCGCCGTCCACGGCATCGTCGAGAGCCTGTACGTCCGCTGCCGCCTCGCCGGAGACGACGAGGTGACCGCGTACGCGAGGTCCTGCGAGAACGTCACCGGGCCCATCGCCCGCACGATCTCCCACGCCGGGCTCCGCGCGGTGCGCGAGGGCCTGGACACCGCGGGCCGGGAGGTCTTCGACCGCGCGTACTCGGCGACGTACGCCCCCGCGCGCGAGATCGTCGCCGAGATCTACGACGAGGTCGCCGACGGCACCGAACTGCGCAGCGTGATCCTCGCCGAACGGCGGCTCGGCGCCCGCCCGATGAGTGTGATCGGGGGTTCGCCGATGTGGGCGGCGGGGGAGCGGGTGCGTGCCCGGAGGGCCGAACGCGAGCTGCCTGTCGACCCGTTCACCGCCGGTGTGTTCGTGGCGACGATGATGGCCCAGGTCGACGAGTTCGCCGAGCGCGGCCACCCGTGGTCGGAGATCGTCAACGAGTCCGTCATCGAGGCGGTCGACTCCCTCCTGCCCTACATGCACGCGCGCGACGTGGCCTACATGGTCGACAACTGCTCCCGCACAGCCCGCCTCGGCGCCCGCCGCTGGGGCCCACGCTTCCAGACGGCATACGAGCAGATTGCCTACCCGGACGCCGAACTCCCGGCGGATACGGCCCTGTTGACGGCCTTCGACACCCACCCCGTCCACGAGGCCCTGTCGGCGGCGGCGAAGCTCCGCCCGTCCGTGGACATCTCGGTGGCTTAGAAGCCGGCGTATGACGCGGGGCAGTTCAGGACCAGTCCACAGCGAACGCGCGGGCGGGATTGTGGGTGAAGACGTGTTCCACCAGGTCCTCGCCCAGAGTGAGCGCCAGCCGTGGGCGGACCCGGCGCAGCAGGTACGGCATCCCGGGGCCGCCGTTGACCGAGCGGGCCCCGGCGGTCGTGGTGTCGCCGCCGAGGAGCAGCCGGTCGCCGAACCCGGCGTCCGCGAGAGCCCGTAGGGCGTCCGGCATCCGCCAGTCCGTGGCGTGGTTGGCGCGTGAGGGTCCGTCAAAGGCCAGATAGCAGCCCACCTCTGCGGCCAGGCGCTGCACCACCAGGTCGGGGGAGCGGTTGAGATGCCCGAGGATCACCCGCTCCGGCGGCACCCCCAACTCCCCGCACAGCAGGTCCAGTACGTCGAGTGCGCCCGTGCCGAGCTCCAGGTGCACGGCGACGGGCGCACCCGTCGCGTGATGTGCCTCGGCGGCAGCGGCCATCGTCCAGCGAGCGTGGCCGTCGAGGGCGTGGAAGCCGCCCGCGACCTTGACCAGCCCGGCGCGCACCCCTGACGTGCCGATACCTTCGGTGAGTTCGGAGACGAAGACGTCGGCGAGCTTGCCGCGCAGCTCGGTGAGGATCTCCTCGTCGTAGTGGACGGCCTGGTGCAGTCCCGTCGCGGCCACGACGTGCACCCCCGTCTCCCGGGACAGCGGAGGCAGGTCGGCGGCCCGCCGCCCCAGCCCGTAGGGCGTCCACTGCACGACGCTGCCACCGCCCTGCGCGCGGAACGCGACCAGCTCGGCCCGCGCCGCGGAGACGCTGCGCAGCTCCTGGCCGGGGAGTTGAGGGCTGCCGAAGAAGAGGTGGTCGTGCGCGTCGCACACGCCCAGGTTCTGCGGCCGCACATCCCCGAGCACCGTACGGACCGTGCTCACCACTGCCGGCCCCGCGGCAGGCGATCCCTTCCCGGCGACGACAGGTGCAGCACCTGGCACACCTCACCCTCCGCCTTGGGCGCGTCGTGCTCCCAGAGCGAGAAGTGGACGAGCTCCCAGTTCCGCGTGTCCACGACGACGGCAGCGAGCACCGCCCCGTCCTGACCCGACAGCCGCCCGACCTCACCCACCGCGTCCGCCATGACCTCGGACCCGACGCGAGTCACGCGCGCGCGGATGGCGCCCATGTCGTTGTCGGCGGGCAAGGTGAGCTCGTACTGCATGGCGTGCATGGGAGGCCTCCTCAGGCGGGTGGCGAACTCATCTTGCGGAGAGGAACCCCTACCGGGGCGAGAGAAGCGACAGCAGTCCCCGGACACCGGCGTCGAAGGCGGCAGGCGAGCCGGACGCGCGTGCCATGACATAGCCTCCCTGGACCGTCGCGACGACCGTCGCCGCGATCTCCTCGCCGTCCAGCGAGGGCGCGAACTGCCCCTGCTCCTTGCCCTCTTCGACGATCCCGGCGATCCGCTCGCAGAGCCAGTCGAGCGTCTCGTCGACGGGTGCGCGCAGCTCGTCGCTGGCGATGACGTCGGGATCCATCGTGAGCCGCCCGACCGGGCAGCCGCGCAGCACCTCGCGCTCGCGCCGCAGATACGCCTCGATCCGGTCGTACGGCGTTCCCGGCCCGCCCAGTACTCCCTCGGCGGTAGCGCGCAACTCCTCGGCGGTGCGTCGGATCGCCGCGAGGGCGAGATCCGGCTTGCCCTTGAAGTGGTGGTACATGCTGCCCTGGCCGGCGCCGGCGCGCTCCAGGATCGCCTTGGGGCTGGTCCCCACGTAGCCGCGCTCCCACAGCAGCTCACGGGTGGACTCGATCAGTCGCTCCGGGGTGCTCATGATCTCACTGTACATACCGGTAGGTACAGAAATCGAGGGCTTGTCGCAGGCCCCAGGAGCAGCCGCGAAGTGCCCGCGTACTCCCCCGGAGGTACGCCCACTGCCGCTGGCCGTACGACGACCCGGACCCCCTCCCGGCGGGAGCCTCGAAACATCACCGGAAGACCCGGAAGACCAGACCCGGAAGACCCACCTAGGAGATGAATCGAGATGGAGACCCTCGCGATCTGGGACGGCGGGCCCGGCCCGTGGATCCTTCTCTTCCCGCTGATCTGGGCGGCCGTCGTGATCGGCGTCGTGACCGTGCTGCGCCGCACCGTCTGGCGCGGACGTCGCGGAGCGTGGCGCGCTATGGCCGACCCCCGCCCGACCGGCGACGCGCCGATCGCGGTGCTCGGCCGGCGCTTCGCCTCCGGCGAGATCGACGAGGACGAGTACTGGCGCCGGCTGTCCGTCCTGGACGAGCAGTTCGGCCCGACGGGCAAGGGCGGTGCGGCATGACCGCCACCACGACCACCACACGGATGGCCGCCTGTGTCGTCGACGCGGTGAAGGTGTACGGCGGTGGCGACACCGCCGTACACGCCCTGGACGATGTGAGCGTCGGCTTTCCGGCCGGCCGGTTCACCGCGATCATGGGGCCCTCGGGCTCCGGCAAGTCCACCCTGATGCACTGCGCGGCCGGCCTGGACACCCTCACCTCGGGCGCCGCGTTCATCGGCGACACCGACCTGGGCAGCCTCGACGACCGGCGCCTCACGCTGCTGCGCCGCGACCGTGTGGGCTTCGTCTTCCAGGCCTTCAACCTGGTGCCCACACTGACCGTCGCCGAGAACATCACCCTGCCCCTGGACCTCGCGGGCAACAAGGGCGAGGGGGAGTGGATCGACGCGCTCGTCGACGTAGTCGGCCTGCGCGACCGGCTCCACCACCGGCCCTCCGAGCTCTCCGGCGGCCAGCAGCAACGCGTCGCCGTGGCACGGGCGTTCGCCGGACAGCCGGACGTCGTCTTCGCCGACGAGCCGACCGGCAACCTCGACTCCCGCTCCGGCCAGGAGGTCCTGGGCCTGCTCGGCCGCGCGGTGCGCCAGATGGACCGCACGGTCGTCATGGTCACCCACGACCCGGTCGCCGCCGCCCACGCGGACGAGGTCGTCTTCCTCGCGGACGGTCGCCTCGTCGACCGGATGGAGTCCCCGACCGCGGACAAGGTCCTGGACCGCTTGAAAGCCTTCGAGGTGCCGTCATGAACGCCTCCGTACGCCTGAGCGTGTCCTCCCTGCGCGCCCACAAGCGCCGCTTCGCCGGTACGTTCCTCGCGGTGTTCCTCGGCGTCGCCTTCCTCGCCGGGACGCTCGTCATGGGCGACACGCTGCGCGCCAGCTTCGACACGATGTTCGGCAACGCGACCAGCGGCACGGACGCCGTGGTCCGCAGCGCCGATGCCATCACAACTCCCGGCGAATCCGAGGGTGTTCGCCAGCCGGTCGACACTGACCTCGTGCGGACCGTCGAGGACATCCCCGGTGTCGCGGCCGCCGCCCCCAACATCCAGGGCGCGGGCCAGCTCATCGGCAGCGACGGCGAGCCCATCGGTGGCCAGGGCCCGCCCACCCTCGCCGGCAACTGGATCACCGACCCCGAGCTCAACCCGTACCGGCTCGCCGAAGGCCGTGCCCCCGCCAAGTCCGGCGAGGTCGTCGTCAACCGGGCGACCGCCGACAAGGGTCACCTGAAGATCGGCGACACCACCGTCCTGCGCACCCCCGACCCCGTCAAGGTGACGATCGTCGGCCTCGCGACCTTCGGTGGCGAGGACGGCATGGCGCAGGTGACCTTCACCGGGATGACGCAGGCCGACGCCGAGCGGTACCTCACCGCGAAGCCCGGCGAGGCCGCGAGCATCCAGGTGCGGGCCGGTCCCGGCGTCGGTCAGCAGGAGCTGGTCGACCGGCTGACTCCCGTACTGCCCAAGGGTGTTGAGGCGATCACCGGTCAGGAGTCCGCGCAGGAGAACACCGACATGATCTCCAGCCAGTTCCTGACCATCTTCACCACCCTGCTGCTGGTGTTCTCCGGCATCGCCCTGCTGGTCGCGACCTTCTCCATCCACAACACCTTCGCGATCGTCGTGGCCCAACGCACCCGCGAGAACGCCCTGTTGCGCGCCCTCGGCGCCTCGCGCCGCCAGGTCACCGCATCGACCCTCGTCGAGGCGAGCGTCGTCGCCGTCACCGCGTCGGCCGCGGGACTCGCCGGCGGCATCGGTATAGCGGCCGGGCTGCAGGCACTGTTCCCGGCCATCGGATTCCCGTTCCCCGAGGGCGACTTGGTGATCAGCGTCCTGTCCATGGCGCTGCCGCTCGCCGTCGGCATCGTCGTCTGCCTCGGCTCCGCGCTGCTGCCCGCCGTACGCGCCGGCCGCACCGCTCCGATGGCCGCGCTCCGCGAGACGGCCGTCGACCAGTCGGGCGCCTCCCGCGCCCGTGCCGTCACCGGAGCCGGACTCGCCGCGCTCGCCGTCGCGGTGACCCTCACCGGCGTCCTCGTCTCACCGTCCCTGTGGCTGGCGGGACTTGGTGCGACACTCGCCCTGGTCGCCTTCGTCGTCCTCGGCCCGGTCGCCTCCACCACTGCCGTTCGCGTTCTCGGCAGCCCCCTCGACAAGCTGCGCGGCGTCACCGGCGGGCTTGCCCGGCGCAACGCCCTGCGCAGCCCGAAGCGGACCGCCGCCACCGCCAGCGCCCTGATGATCGGCGTGGCCGTCGTCTCCCTGTTCACGGTCTTCGGGGCCTCACTGAAGGCCACCATGGACCAGACGGTGTCGCGGTCCTTCGCCGGTGACGTGGCCGTGAGCACCCCGTCGTTCGGCGCGGGCGGCAGCGGACTGAGCCCCCGGCTGGCCGGGGCGATCCAGGAACTGCCCGAGGTGGACACGGCCGTAGGACTGGGCCGCGGCGTCGCCGAAGTCGACGGCAAGGGAAGGGCGTTGACGGTCACCGACCCCACCGCACTCGCCCGCACCTTCTACCTCGGCCAGGTCGACGGCTCCCTGAATGCCCTCGGTGCCGACGGCATGGCCATCACGGAGGGCGAGGCTGACAAGCTGGGCCTCAAGACCGGCGACACGGCCCAACTCGCCTTCACCGACGGCGACAAGGAGACCTTCACGGTCCGAGCCGTCTACGGCCGCTCCGAACTCGCCGGCGACTACGTCATCACCCGAGACGCCTGGGCCCCGCACCGCACCCAGGACTCCGACACCCTCGTCGCCGTCTCCTTCAAGGACGGGGTGAGCACGGACACCGGCAAGGCGGCAGTGGAGAAGATCGCGGCGCAGTACGGCAATCCCGAGGTGCAGACCCGCGACGAGTACGCGCAGTCCTCGGCGGGCGGCATCGACATGATGCTGACCCTCGTCTACGCGCTGCTCGCCCTCGCGGTGCTCATCGCACTCCTCGGCATCGCCAACACCCTGACCCTGGCGATCCACGAGCGCACCCGCGAACTGGGCCTGCTCAGGGCCGTCGGCCAGACCCGGTCCCAACTGCGGGCCATGGTCCGCTGGGAGTCCGTCCTGGTCGCCGCCTTCGGCACGGCGGGCGGGCTCGCCCTCGGGGCTTTCCTCGGCTGGGTCCTGGTCAAGGCCTCCGACGGCGCGAGCGCGAGCGCCTTCGCCTTCGCGATGCCGCCCGTGCAACTGACGGTGGTGGCCCTGGTCGGACTCGCGGCCGGAGCCCTGGCGGGCCTGCGCCCGGCCCGGCGCGCGGCACGCCTGGACGTACTACGGGCGATCGCCACGGAGTGACGTACCGAGGTGACCCGGTCCCTGTTCGGTCAGCCGGCAACGGCGGACCGAACAGGGATTCCGGCCCTGCGACTGTCCGCGGGGTGTTCGGTCTCCACGAACCTGTGCGTCGGCTGCTCAGCAGCCGTACGACGAGGAGGTCGTGGCGGCACGGCCGCCGTCGCCGAGGGCGCCGGGAGCGTGAACCACACGGCCTTGCCCGACTCGCCGTCGGGCCGCACGCCCCAGCTCTCGCTGACCGCGGCGACCATGGCGAGTCCCCGCCCGCAGGTGGCGAGCGAGTCCGCGTCCTCGACCACCGGGAGCCGGGGATCGTGGTCGTACACCGAGACCGTGAGCCGGTCGAGCAGCAGCTCCATCTCCACGGTGCACATCTTGTCGGGCTGGGCATGCCGGTGGACGTTGGTCAACAGCTCCGTCACACCGAGCGCGGCCCGGTCTATCAAGGGATCCAGATGCCAGTAGCGCAACTGCGCCGATACGATTCTGCGGACCTGGCCGATCCGCGACGGCAGGGCTTGGAGCTCCACCGTGCAATGCCTGCTTGGGTGGCTGATCACGGCTGCGACTCCCCGACTTAGAGGTCCGGAAGAACACGGAGTTTTGGATCCAGCAGGTGCCTGAGGGAATACGGCCGCCTGCTGTCGTGGCCGGCGGGGCTGGTTCGCAGCGTTATCGCCGGTAAACCCAGAGTGACGTGAGAACAGCGTGACGCAGGGGGTGCGGTCCCGCAACTCGCGGTGTCTCAGCCGCCGCGCCCCGACGCCCTGCGCACGGCCTCTATGAACCGTCGCGCGGCCGGCGGCCCCGGTTCTCCGGGAGCCGGATCGTGCTCACCCAGAGTCAGCAGGTACCGCTTGCCGTTGAGGTCGGCGAGGGCCGTGTCCTCGGCGCCGAACCAGGGCTTCGACGCCCGCACCGCCTGCACCGGCGCACTGTCGATCTCACTGCCGTAACTGGTGAGCAACTCCAGCCTGCCGTCGCTGATCCGGACCTGTCCGGCCCGGGTGAGCGAGCGCAGCCGCTTCCCGATCCGCACGCCCGTGGCCGTGAACTCCGGCTCCGCCATGGTGCCCCGCCCCCTTGTGCGCGTCGGTCCGCCGGATCCCGCGCCTGCGTCGGGCGTGATCCGGCCTGTGTCGTGATCCAGTGTGCGCCCCCGTTCGAGGCCTTACGTCCCCGTCCGGTGCAGTCTGCCCGCCCTCGACGTCGAGCACCAGTACGCACGGCGCGCGCGGCGCGAACGCCCGGAGCACTCGCCCGAATGCGCCCCCACCAGTGCGCGCACCTTTGCCCCAGGGGTGCCTTTGGGGTGCTCAAAGCTGTGTTTATGCAGGTGAGAAGCGTGCGGAAGGTGTTTATGATCGATGCGTCGGCCGCGCGAGGCGCCGTCGTCGCGAAGCCTAAGGAGCCCCGCCGTGAGCACCCCTCAGCAGACCCGGACCGGCGCAACCCTCGACACCCTCGACGTCGACCACACCGACCGCGGCTACCGCGACTGGCTGAAAGAAGCCGTCCGTAAGGTCCAGGCCGACGCCGGCCGCTCGGCCGACACCCACCTGCTCCGCTTCCCGCTGCCCGAGCGATGGGGCATCGACCTGTACTTGAAGGACGAGTCGACCCACCCGACCGGCAGCCTCAAACACCGTCTGGCCCGCTCGCTCTTCCTCTACGGCCTGTGCAATGGCTGGATCAGGCCCGGACGCCCGGTGATCGAGGCGTCCAGCGGCTCGACGGCCGTCTCCGAGGCGTACTTCGCCCAGCTGATCGGCATCCCCTTCATCGCGGTCATGCCGCGCACGACGAGCGCCGAGAAGATCCGCCTGATCGAATTCCATGGCGGCCAGTGCCACTTCGTGGACGACTCGCGCAAGATGTACGAGGAGTCCGCCGCCCTCGCGGTGGAGACCGGCGGCCACTACATGGACCAGTTCACTTACGCGGAACGGGCCACGGACTGGCGCGGCAACAACAACATCGCCGAATCCATCTTCCGTCAGCTGGAGTTGGAGCGGTTCCCGGAGCCCGCGTGGATCGTCGCCACGGCCGGCACCGGCGGCACCTCGGCGACCATCGCGCGCTACGTCCACTACATGCAGCACGACACCCGCATCTGTGTCGCCGATCCGGAGAACTCGTGTTTCTTCGAGGGCTGGACCACCGGCGATCCGGACGTCACCACCGACTGCGGCTCCCGTATCGAAGGCATCGGTAGGCCGCGCATGGAACCGAGCTTCGTGCCGGGCGCCATCGACCGCATGATGAAGGTCCCGGACGCCGCCAGCGTGGCGGCCGTACGGGCGCTGGAACAGGCCATCGGCCGCAAGGCGGGCGGCTCCACGGGCACCGGACTGTGGAGCGCCCTGAAGATCGTCGCCGAGATGGTGGCCGAGGGACGTACGGGCAGTGTGGTCACCCTGCTGTGCGACCCGGGGGACCGCTACCTCGACAAGTACTACTCGGACGCCTGGCTGGCCGAACAGGGCCTGGACATCACGCCGTACACAGCGGCGATCGACTCGCTGCTGGAGACAGGTGTGTGGGCCGACTGACTCACCGCGCGGCGAGCCGCAGGTCCAGCGCCGTCACCGCGTCCTTGAACGCGCGGCCGAGTCCCGCGCGGCCCACCCTCAGGGCGAGCCGGAACGCCGCCGGCCCGTCGGCGGCGAAGGTCCACTGCACGCGCGTGCCCGTCCCGGCCGGCGCGAGCCGCCACTCCTCGACCAGCGCACGGGCGCCCGGCGCGTTGGTCTCGTCGACGCGATAGGCGTACACCTCGGGCCCTTTCGCCGCGAGAACCGTCTCCCAGAAGTACGTACCGCCCCTGAGCCGGACCTCGCGCCCCGCGCCGTCGTTCGTCGGCCGCGCGATCCGCACCGCCGAGAACCACGCGGCCCAGCCGGGCACGTCCTCGGCGAGCGCGCGGAACACGGCCTCGGGTGGTGCCGAGATCTCCCGAGCGAAGACAAGGCGTACGGGGGCGGTGTCGACGAAGTCGATTCCCACCGGGCGCAGACGGCGAGCCATGGACGAAACCCCCTGTGTGGAGGCGGGTGTTGACCGGGCAGCGACGACGATAGCTGACGTACCGTCAGTTGTCGCCGCTCTCCTCGGACTCGCCCGCCACGACCAGTCGCCGCAGATGCTCGGCGATCTCCGACCGGGCGTCGGACGGCAGCCCGGCGTCGGTCACCAGCGTGTCGACCTCCTCCAGCGCCGCGAACGAACTCAGGCCCACCGTCCCCCACTTGGTGTGGTCGGCGACCACCACGACCCGCCGCGCGGACTGCACGAGCCGCCGGTTGGTCTCGGCCTCCGCGAGGTTCGGCGTCGACAGGCCCGCCTCGATCGATATCCCGTGCACACCGAGGAACAGCACGTCGAAGTGGAGAGCCGCGATCGCCTGGTCGGCCACCGGCCCCACCAGCGAGTCGGAGGGCGTGCGCACCCCGCCCGTCAGCACGACCGTGGCCGCGCCCTGCCGCTGCCCCGAGCTGCGCTGCGCCGCGTGGAAGACGTCCGCCACCCGCACCGAGTTGGTGACGACCGTGAGGTCGGGCACCTCGACCAGATGCTGCGCCAGCGCGTACGTCGTCGTACCGCCCGACAGTGCGATCGCGCTGCCCGGCGCGACGAGTTCCGCCGCGGCCCGCGCGATGTCCTCCTTGGCCGTCAGTTCCAGCCCGGACTTGGCCTCGAAACCCGGCTCGTGCGTGCTCGCCTCGACCACCGGGACCGCGCCGCCGTGCACCTTCTCCAGCATGCCCTGGCGGGCGAGCGCGTCGAGGTCGCGGCGGACCGTCATGTCCGACACCCCGAGCTTGCGCGTCAGCTCGTTGACCCGGACGCCGCCGCGGCGCCGGACCTCGTCCAGGATCAGGGCGCGCCGCTGCTCCGCGAGGAGGTTCTGATTCTCGCTCACGTACGCTCCGGTCCTTTCGCCTCAGCCGTCCCACACGCCCAGCACACCCAGTCCGACCAGGACATTACCCCCTGCCTCGGTGCGCGGACGACCCATCCTTTCATGGGCGGGCACCGGTCGCGCCACTGCCTGTGTGACGCGCGCATGTCACCCAGGCGTCACTGACCGCTCCCTTTTCACGCGGATCGGGGAGATTCCGTGACGAGAGGTGTACGACACGCCCGGAACGGAGATCCTTGAGGCCGCGTGGACAGACGCGGACAGCAGGTCACGGGGGAAGTGCGAAACAGTGGAACGTGCGCAGGAACATGCCTCGACCAGCGGGACGAACGGCTTCGCCCGGAGGCGAGAGGGAACAGAGACCGCCCTGGAACTCCTGGTTCACGGAGTAGGCGGTGCCACACCCGAGAAGATGCTCAACGATCCGCGGACGGTGCGGATCACCGGTGACGACACGGCGGCGGTCTTCCGGCGCGCCGACGACGTCGACGCGGAGGACACGCAGGACGCGGGAACCGGACGCGACGACCGTCGTGGCGGGCCCGTGCCCGAGGCGTACGTCTGGTCCAATCTGACCTCCGGCAACGGGACACGCGCCCTGTGGCTGTTGTTGCTGCCCTTCATGGTGGTCAACCTCGCCCACTGGATGCGCCCGACCGCACGGGGCAGGGCGCGGGCGGTCCGGCTGTACGGACTCCTGGTCCGGCTCGTGGGACTGACCCTGACGGTGCTGCTCGTCGCGGCCGCCTGCGAGGTCGCCCTCGACCTGACGGCCTGGCAGTGCGCGGGCACACGCGCGTGCGCCGACCGGCACACCTGGCTGGGCTTCCTGTCACCTGCCGAAGCGGGCAGCGGCTGGTGGAACCCGCCCGGCCGCCGGCTCGCCCTCGCCGCCCTGGTGCCCGCCGCCCTCACCGGCCTGCTCTGGTACCTCTCCCGGCGCACCTGGAGCGCCTACGAGTCGGCGCAGCCGATCTCCCGCGCCCCGGAATCCGACGAGGACACCGACCGCACCTCCCTCGGCCGTCCCGGCTTCTGGTACGGACGTCGCCTCGTCGCCCGGCTGCGTGCCGCCCACACCGCCGCGGGCCTGCTCACGATCGCCGCGGCGATCGCCGGCCCCACCGCCCGCCACGACCGCGCGCCGGGCGGCCCGGCCCTCCTGGAAACACTGGGCGACCTCCTCCAGGTGGCCTTCGTCGCCGGAGCGGTCGCCGTGCTGTGGGTGGTCTGCCGCCGGGGCCGCAGCGAGAACCGCCTCGACAAGGAACTCGACGAACACCTCGTACGGCGGCTGCCGCTCGGCGCGCTCGTGCTGCTCGCGCTGACCATGGTGTACACGGGGTGGTCGCGCCCGGAATGGCGATCGGAGGGCCGGCTGCCGGGCGACACGACCTTCGGCACCCTCGCCCTGGTGCAGGGTCTCATCGTCATCGCCCTCGCGGTGGTCGCCCATGTTCTCCACCGCACCCATCCCGACCCGCGCGCCGCCATGCGCGGACTGGGCGGCCCCGCCGTCGCGATGCTGGCTTGCGCCCTAGGCGGGGTGATGTCCGGCGGTGTCTCCCAGCGGGTCGCCGACTGGCTGGACGGCACGGGGACCTCCATCGCCGGACCGCCCGTACTGCTGACCTGGCAGGCGTCCGTGATCCCGCCGGTGCTCGTCGTCCTGCTCGTGCTCTGCGGCTGGCTGGGACGGCGCACCTGGCGGCTGCGCCGGGCCGAGCTGGCCGAGGTGGACGTCGACTACCCCGGGGAGTCCAAGGACAAGGCGCGCACCGGCCGGATCGCGAACACGCGCGCGATGGCCGCACTCACCGACCGCGGCCCCCTCCTCGTCGCCGTCATCTCCTCCACCACCCTGCTCCTCGGCGCCGCGGCGCTCATCGGCGCCCAGGCGACGGACAAGGCGCCCGCCGCAGCCGCACAGCAGACACCCGCCTTCGTCCACGGCGCCGCCCAGACCGCACAGGCTCTGGGCTCCTGGCTCATCGGCCTCGGCTTCATCCTGTTCGTCACCTGGGGCAGGCGCGCCTACAAGGACGCCTCCGCACGCCGCACCATCGGCATCCTCTGGGACGTCGGCACCTTCTGGCCACGCGCCGCCCACCCCTTCGCCCCGCCCTGCTACGCCGAGCGCGCGGTACCCGACCTGACCTGGCGGATGGCGACCTGGACCCGCGCCACCGGCGGCCGGCTGGTCATCTCCGGTCACTCCCAGGGCAGCGTCCTGGCGGCCGCCGCGGCCTGGCAGCTCGAACCGGCGGTGCGCAAGCGGGTCGCCCTGCTGACCTACGGCTCCCCGCTGGAGCGCCTGTACGGCCGCTGGTTCCCGGCCCACTTCGGACCGGCCGCGCTCACCGCCCTGCACCACGAGGTCGACTGCTGGCGCAACCTGTACCGGCTCACCGACCCCATCGGCGGCCCCGTACGGCTGCCCGGCGACTGCGGCCCCGAGGTGGACCGCGAACCCCTCAAGGACCCACTGGCGTACGGCCGCACCGAGAAGCACCCGCTGCCCGCGCCCGTCCTCGGCCACTCCGACTACCAGGCGGACCCGGCGTTCGCCGAGGAACGGGAGCGGCTGCTGGCCCGGCTGCGGCCGGACCTGCCCGGCCCGCGCCACAAGGACGCTCCGGACGCGCACCCGGGCGGGGAGGCTCAGGGCAACTCGGGCAGGTCCTCGGCGTAGAGCAGCGTCAGGTCGTCCGTGCTCGGCTCGGCGAGCTGGGCGACCCGGCCCGCGTGCCGCTCCACCATCGCCTCGAAGGTCTGACGGGCGGTGCGGCCATTGCCGAACGCGGGTCCCTTGGGGATCGCGGTGAAGTACTTCAGGAGGGCCTCCGCCGCGCCCTGACCCAGCCGGTACTCGTGCTCCTCGGCCTGCTGCTCCACGATCCGCAGCAGTTCCTCGGAGTCGTAGTCGCTGAAGGTGATGGTGCGTGAGAACCGGGACGCCACACCGGGGTTGACGGAGAGGAAGCGCTCCATCTCGGCCGTGTAGCCGGCGACGATCACCACCACCGCCTCCCGGTGATCCTCCATCAGCTTCACGAGCGTGTCGATGGCCTCGCGGCCGAAGTCACGGCCGGAGTCCTCCGGCGAGAGCGCGTACGCCTCGTCGATGAACAGCACGCCGCCGCGCGCCCGGTCGAAGGCCTCCTGGGTACGGATCGCCGTCGAGCCGATGTGCTCACCGACCAGGTCGACACGGGACACCTCGACCAGGTGACCCTTCTCCAGGACCCCGAGCGAGGCGAGGATCTCGCCGTAGAGGCGGGCGACCGTCGTCTTGCCGGTGCCGGGGGAGCCGGTGAAGACCAGATGGCGCCGGGCGGAAGCCGCCTTGAGGCCCGCCAGCTGTCGGCGCCGGCCCACCTCGATCATGTCGGTGAGGGCCCGCACCTCGCGTTTGACGCTCTCCAGGCCCACCAGCGCGTCGAGTTCACCGAGTACGGCCTTCGAGGTCCGGGCCGACTTCTCCGGCTCCGTGGCCGCGACCAGCGGCTCCTGCTCGGTGGTGCGCTGGCCCGGGATGGCGCTCAGCAGCCCCGCTGACGGGCTTGACGTCTGTACGGCCGTCTCCCGTGCGGCGGGCGGCCGCAGGCCCGCGCTCTCGTCGCTGGTGCAGTCCTCCACGACGGGGCCCGCACCGGAAGGCGTGTCCGGGCCGCCCTCGGCGAACTCGTAGCCACCGCGCGCGCACCGCTCCGTACGGCACTTCTTCAGCGTCGCACGACATCCGTCGATCACATGGAAGCCGTAGCCGCCGCTGCCCGTGACCCGGCAGCCCAGGAAGCTGCCCCGGCCGCCGGCCGACACATAGAAGCCCGCTTCCGCGGGGGAGTCGACCGTGCAGCGCTCGATGGTGGGGTCGGCGCCCTTGGTGACGATCACGCCGGTCTGGGTGCCGTCGATGGTGCAGCCGTTGAGGGTGCCGCCGCTGCCGTGGTCACGGAACCAGGCGCCGGTCGCCGCGTCCCGGATGCGGCAGTCGTCGAGCTGCGCTGTGGCGCCGTCGCTCACCGACACGGCCGTGTTCCGCACCTGCGAGATGTCGCTGTCGACCACGTCCGCGCGCGAGCCACGGTCCAGGACGAACAGGGCGTCCGGCACGTCGTGCACCCGGCAGGAGTCGAGCACCGCGGTCGCGCCGTCGCTGACCCACACCGCCGGATAGTCGCCGGTGCTGTCGAAGATCTCGCACTGGTTGGCGTCCACGCGCGTGCCCGGATCCCACACCGACAGGCCGTTGCGGCCGAACTGACGCACCGTCGTCCGCGTCAGCGTCAGCACGGAACGCGAGCGCAGGTCGACCGCGTTCTCCGGGATGTCGTGGATCCGGCAGTCGGCCAGGGTCAGCACGGCGTCCGTGTCGAGCGTGACGCCGTCCGCGGTGGTGCGGTGCACATCGCAGTCTGTGAGATGCGCGGTGGCCCGGCCGGTGATCTGAACGCCGCTGCCCCTGACCTCGTAGACCTCACAACCCACCGCCTCCAGGGCGGAGTTCTCGCCCGTCGCCGCCAGGCCCACGCCCGAGGTGTGATGGATCCGGCAGCGCTCCAGACGCGGATGACCGCCGCCGCGCACCGCGACGCCCGACTGGCCCGCCGCGACGACCTCGCACTCCTCGAACACCCCGCCCCCGCCGTCGAGTACGGCGATACCGATACCCGCCGGATTGTCGACGGTGCAGCGCCGCACGGTCGGGCGTGCGCCGCCGCGTACCTCGATCCCGGCCGCCGACCGGGTGACGACACGGAGGTCCAGCAGCTCCGGCGCGCCCTCCTCGACGAGCACCGCGGGCGCGGCCGCGTCCTGGCCCTCCACATGGAGGTCCTGGACCACCGCCGAGGCACGCACGGTCAGCGGCACCCCGTCCAGGGGCGCGATCCGCACCGAACCCGGAGAACCCTCGGGGCCGCGCAGGGTCACCGACCGCTGCACGACGAGGTTCTCCCGGTAGGTGCCGGGGGCGACGGTGAGGACGTCGCCGTCGGCCGCGGCCTCCAGGGCGGCGGCGAGCGATGCGTACTCACCCGTGCGGCGCCGCCACCTCGACGTGCCGGTGTGCGTCACCTGGACCGTGCCCTGTGCCATGGCGCTGCTGTGCCCCCACCTCGGTCGTACTGATGGCTCGTTCGCCTGCGGGTTGATGCCGAACTGTTCGGCCGGTCCACCGTAGCGTGCGTGCGGGCGGTGGGTTGACCAGAGCCGGAAGGCTGTCAGCTGCCGGTGCCCGTCCTGCCCCAGTCCGGGCCCGCGCTGTCCCAGGCCTGGTCCCAACGGGCGTACCTGCGACGGACCATGCGCCAGACGAGGAGCCGCCTGCCGCCCTCGACGAGGCCCGCGGTCAGCAGGGCCGCGCCGAACCCGGCGAGGACGGCGTGCGTGGTCGCCGTCGCGGAGTCCAGCGGGCGGGCCGTTATTCGGCCGTGCAGGTCCGTCCACAGTGTGAAGTGGTCGCCGCGGTGCGGCGTTTCGAGGCTCGCCATCACCGTGCCGTGCTGCGCGGTGCCGTCCGGCGCGGTCCAGTCGGCGAGCACCCGGCTGCGGACGTCCCGGCCGGTCGAGGTCTCCGGGTCGGCGTCCAGCGGCGAGCGACCCACCTTGCGGACCACGGTGGCCGTCACCAGGTGCCGGGCCTTGCGCTGGTCCCGGACCGACTGCTGCAGCGCGTCCTGGGCGACGCCGCCGACGACGGCGCCGATCACGGGCGCGACGAGGAGGACCATCAGCAGGGCCGCGAGCGCGACCCAGGCCTCGGCCAGATCGGTCCCGCGGCGCAGCGGATTGTGCCGCCAGCGCCAGAGACCGCCGATTGCTCGCACCGTCCCGCACCCCCTTCCCGCTCCGTGATAACCCCCGGCGGAGCCGTTCACGCGCCACCCCGGTCAAAGAGAGAGCGAAATCACCTCTGACCGGGCCCTCTCATGCACTCCTCACAAAATGCCAACGCGCAGGCCCAGTGCCCGGGTTCCCGCACCGCGGACCAATTGGGCACGGCATCTATTCGAGGATCGTGACCGGATCGCCGACCCGGATCGTGCCGCCTGAGAGGGGCACCAGGTTCTGTCCGAAGACCAGCCGGCTGCCGAAGCGGCGGTGCCGTGCCAGCGTGTGCAGCGGCTCCCTGCCGCGCTCGGCGGTCCTCTGGTCGGTCGTGGTCACGACGCACCGGCCGCACATCTTGGCGACCCGGAGGACGACCTCGCCGACGGCGATGCGCGACCAGCCGTCCTCGGCCCAGGCATCGGTGCCCGCCACGACCACGTTAGGCCGGAAACGGTTCATGGGCAGCGGGCCCTGGTCGGCGTGATCGCCTTGCGCGATCAGGGCGTTGAGGGCCTCGAGAGAGGCGACGGTGGTGACCAGGAGCGGGTAGCCGTCGGCGAAGCTCACCATCTCGCCCGGGAGCGCGAAGTCCGGGTCGACGGGTCTGCGGCTGGCGGGATCGTCCATGTGTACGAGGCGCACGTCGGCGCCGAGATAGTCGCTGCACCAGGCGTGCGCGGAGTCGTCGGCGAGGACCCCTTCGACCTTGTCGCGGAAGACCTCCACCAGCACCGTGCCGGCCGGATCGGGCACGGGCACGGTCAACGCGGTCCGGCCGGGTGCGGACAGACGAACGCCGCCACCGGGGGCGAACTCGGCGGCGGCGAGCGCGAGGCGCGGTTGCTGGCGTTGTGTGACGACCTTTCCCCCGTCGTCGATCAGTACCCAGCGTCGATCCCCGCCCAGCCCCCAGGGCTCCACGACGGCCTGCCGGGGCGAGAAGCCCCGGAACGCCTTGACCGGGTGGACGTGGATCGACTGCAGTTCCGCTTTCCCCATGACGCCATCGTGCCAGCTGGCACAGACATCACGGGTTTCGAATCAGTAGCCTCGGTACTGCTGGTTGTTGTACGGGTCCTGGTACGGAGCCGGGGTGGGCCGGGGAGCCGCGGGGCGCATCGCCTCGTAGCCGGTGCCGCCGGCAATCGGCCGCGGCGGCTGTTGCTGCGGTCCGGGGTAGCCCCGCGGCGCGGCCTGCTGCGGGATGTACGCGGCGGGCGCCTGCTGCAGCGGGGAAGGCTGCTGCGCCTGCGGATAGCCGTAGGACTGGGAGGGACCCGCCGGAAGGGCGGGCAGTGCCGACGGGAGCGCGGGCAGGTGACTGCCCGTGTCGTAGGCGGCGGGAACCCGGATCGGAGCGATCTGCGGGGTGCCCCGCTCGGCCACGAGCGAGTCGTAGATCGGAGTGTCCGGGAAGGAGGCGGAGTAGTAGCCGCCGCCAT
This sequence comes from Streptomyces sp. JLBG701, assembly GCF_058544905.1. Classification (NCBI taxonomy): domain Bacteria; kingdom Bacillati; phylum Actinomycetota; class Actinomycetes; order Kitasatosporales; family Streptomycetaceae; genus Streptomyces; species Streptomyces sp. JLBG701. The sequence continues at coordinate 1,205,835 of NZ_CM178588.1, read as the reverse complement.
AAGTGGAGCGGGGGGAGGTCATGGCACATAAGTTAAGCCCACGATGTGCTGGTTGGGGAGACCGATAAGAGGGTTGTTTTCCGTGTCGGCAGTGACGTGGGATCCCCAATGCGAGCGAACTTGGCAAAAATGGGCATCAATCCACGCTGGGATCGTGTAAAAGCCGAGTTCCCGGCGGGTTACCGTCGGTTGACCACCGGCCGACCTGTGCACGTCGTGGGTGTTCGCTGTCGCGGGGAATAGGTTGGGCGTGTAGAGAAGGCAATGGACTGCCGGGGCCCGGCCTGGCGCGCTGACAACCCTCATGGGGGCGGACATGTCAATGGCTAAAGGATCGAATGTTCCGGTGCCGACCACGGCCCTTCGCGTCGAACTGGGCTGGCGCTCCGGACCCGGCGCACCGGACGCGGACGCCTCTTCGCTGCTGCTGGTGGGTGGAAAGGTCCGCTCCGACGGGGACTTCGTCTTCTACAACCAGCCCGTGCACACCTCGGGTGCCGTCCGGCACGAAGGCAAGCGCAACGCGGGCGACCGGGTGACCGACACCCTCCTCGTCGACCTCGCGCGCGTGGAGCCAGCCGTCGAGACCGTGGTCGTCGTCGCCTCGGCCGACGGCGGCACGTTCGGGCAGATCGCCGATCTCTACATCGAGGTCCGGAACGAGGGCGACAGCAGTGTGGTCGCCCGCTTCGACAGCACCGGCGCGACCGTCGAAACGGCCTTCGTGCTCGGCGAGTTCTACCGCCGGCAGGGGGCCTGGAAGTTCCGTGCCGTGGGACAGGGCTACGACAGCGGACTCGCGGGCCTGGCCACGGACTTCGGGATCAGCGTGGACGAACCGCAGCGCGCGGCGCCGGCCGCTCCACCGGTCACGACGCCCCCGCCCCCGCCCGCGGCACCGGTCCGCCTGACCAAGGTCACGCTGACCAAGGAGGCTCCCTCGGTCTCCCTGACCAAGCAGGGCGGCACGTCGGGTGCCCTGCGGGTGAACCTCAACTGGCAGGTGCACAAGCAGTTCTCGGGGTGGGCCAGCAAGCTGGGCCGGGCGGTCGCCATGCACGCGGACCTCGACCTCGACCTGTGCGCCCTGTACGAACTCAGCGACGGCAGCAAGGGGGTCGTACAGTCACTCGGCAACGCGTTCGGGGCCCTGGACCGGCCGCCGTACATCCATCTCGACGGCGACGACCGGACCGGAGCCCTCGCGAGCGGTGAGAACCTCACGGTCAACCTCGATCACAAGCAGGCCTTCCGGCGCGTCCTCGTCTTCGTGACCATCTATGAAGGCGCGCGTTCCTTCGCCGACCTGCACGCCACGGTCACCCTCACGCCGCAGCACGGTGCGGCGATCGACTTCTCGCTCGACGAGTGCACGGTCCCCTCGACGGTGTGCGCGCTCGCGCTGATCACCAACACGGGTGGCGACCTGGTGGTCCAGCGCGAGGCCCGTTATCTGGTGCCGGAGCGCGGTGTGAGTCCGCAGCGGACCGTCGACTACGCCTACGGCTGGGGCATGAACTGGACCCCCGGCCGGAAGTGAGCCCTCTCAGGAGTGGGCTCAGCTCTCGTCGGGGACGGCGTCCGGGCGGGCGTACGTGCGACCCTTCCAGGCCGCGCCGCGTCCCCTGTAGTGCTGCACCGCGGAGTCGACCGTCATGAGCAGGTAGAGGAACGCCGTGAAGGGCAGCAGGGGAGCGAGCCACAGCGGCTGCCGGTAGTAGCGGAGCATCGGGATGTATGTCGCCGTCATCAGCGCCCAGGCGAGCGCCCCGAGGATCGCTGCCGCCATGGAGCCGGCCGTCATACCCACGACCAGGGCCACGGGTGGCGCCAGGTAGACCAACGCGAGTCCGGCGACCGTGCCGATCAGCAGCAGCGGGTTGTGCCGCAGTTGTGCGTACGCGCTGCGCGAGACCATCCGCCACAGATCGTGCAGCCGTGGATACGGGCGCACACTGTCCGCCCGCTCGGCCAGCCCCAGCCAGATGTGGCCCCCGCCGCCCTTGACCGCGCGCGCGAGCGCCACGTCGTCGATGACGGCATGGCGGATCGCGTCCGGGATCCTGGCCCGTTCGGCGGTCTCCGCGCGCAGCAGGACGCAGCCGCCCGCCGCGGCCGCCGTGCGCGCCCCCTTCTTGGCGATCCGGCGGAACGGGTACAACTGCGCGAAGAAGTAGACGAAGGCCGGTACGACGAGCCGCTCCCAGACGCTCTCCACCCGCAGTCTTGCCATCTGCGACACGACGTCGAGGCCCTCGGTGCGCGCCGCCGACACCAACTCCCGAAGGCTGTCCGGCGCATGGGCGACGTCCGCGTCCGTCAGCAGCAGGTATTCGGGCTCACGCGCGCGTGCCAGGCCGATGCCGTGCCGCACCGCCCACAACTTGCCCGTCCAGCCCGAGGGCGGTTCGCCGGGGGAGTCCACGGTGAGCGGCAGCCCGCCGTGGCGGAGGGACAGTTCGCGGGCCAGGTCGCCGGTGCCGTCCGAACTGCCGTCGTCGACCAGGAAGACCTCCGCCCGCCCCGGATAGTTCTGCGCGAGCAGCGACGGCAGGCTCGCGGGCAGGACGGCGGCCTCGTCGCGGGCCGGTACGACGACGCAGACGGACGGCCACACGTCCGGATCCCTGCGGGCCGGCAGTCTGACGTCCGTACGCCAGAAGAAGCCCTGGCCGAGCAGCAGCCACAGCCAGGCGGCGAGTGAAACGGCAGCGGTCCACACGATGGCGCTCACAGGCGTAGTCTGCCCCACCGGCCCGGCCGGACAGGGCACATCGTCTATCGTGGCCGGGTGAAGATCGCGCTCATGGACTCCGGAATCGGGTTGCTGGCGGCCACCGCCGCGGTACGGCGTCTGCGACCCGACGCGGATCTCGTACTCTCCCTCGACCCCGACGGCATGCCCTGGGGTCCGCGGACTCCCGAGGACCTCACACGGCGCGCCGTCGCCGTCGCCGAGGCCGCCGCCGCACACCGGCCCGAGGCCCTGATCGTCGGCTGCAACACCGCCACCGTGCACGCGCTGCCCACCCTGCGCGCCCTCCTCGAACCCGGCATTCCGGTCATCGGCACGGTCCCGGCGATCAAGCCGGCCGCGGCAGGCGGAGGTCCCTTCGCGATCTGGGCCACGCCCGCCACCACCGGCAGCCCCTACCAGCGCGGGCTCATCGAGGAGTTCGCCGACGGTGTGCCGGCCACCGAAGTGCCCTGCCACGGTCTCGCCGAGGCCGTGGAGCACGCGGACGAGGCGGCGATCGACGCCGCCGTCGCCGCTGCCGCAGCCCTGACGCCCGACGATGTAACGACCGTCGTCCTGGGCTGCACCCATTACGAGCTGGTCGCCGAGCGTATCCGCGACGCCGTGCAGCGCCCCGGCCGCCCGCCGCTCGTCCTGCACGGCTCGGCCTCGGCCGTGGCGGCCCAGGCCCTGCGCCGGATCGGCGAGGACGCCAACCCCCAGGCCGCACCGGACAGCTCCCTCACGGTGCTGCTGAGCGGTCGCGAGGGCCCGCTGCCCCCGGCCGCGCTGGCCTACGCGGAAGGCCAGCTCCTCCAGGTGGCCAGCCCCGCCCGTTGACCCAGGGTGACAAAACGGACGCCCTCGGTCCACCTCTCGCACAACCGGAGCAGTCACCCTCCGCAACCCGGTACCCGCGCAGCGAAAGCTGAGTAATCTCGTAGGCATGAGGGACCACCCCCGCGGCGAAACCCCGCACTCCGAGGTCTGGACCGGACGCGCCACCAACCGGTTCCAGTGGCTCCCGGCGCTCGCCGGCGCCGCGTGCGTGGCGCTCGGCATCGAGTTGGCCGTCGACTCCAACTGGACGTCCGGCATCGGCCCGCTCGTGATGTCCGTCGTCGGCTGCATCGCCGCCGGACTGCTGATCCTTTTCGGCACCCTCGCGTTCGTGCACGTCGCCCTGAAGGTCGACGAGAAGTCCCTCGAAGTGCGCTGCGGCCACATCGGCGTGCCACGCCGCCGCATCCCTCTCACCCAGGTCGTCGGAGCCGACTTCGCCCCCGTCGTCACCCCGCGCCACTGGGGCGGCTGGGGCTACCGCTGGCGGCCCGAGATGGGCACCGCGGTCGTCGTACGCCGAGGCGAGGGCATCGTGCTGCGGCTGGGGGACGGTCACACCTTCACCATCACCGTCGACGACGCCGAGGCCGCCGTACAGGCCATCAGGGACCGCCTGAGGCCGACCGGGACCGGCGCGGCGCGCTGAGGTCACGGAGTCAGCCGGTCACCACGGGGGAGTACGTCCCTGTCGTGCGCCTGTGACTCGTCGGCGAAGGGGCGGGCAGTGGCCAGTCCCGCCAGCAGGCCCGCACCGACCGACACCGCGGTGAAGCTCAGTGCGTTGCCGACCGAGGCGATGACCGCCACTGCTGTGAGGGCTGCGCCCGCGGAGAGCGCGATCGGAGTGGAGCGCGGGCTGCGCCACAGGGCGAACAGCATCCAGCAGAACGCCGTGGCCAGCAGAGCCACGCCCACCACTCCCTGTTCGGCCGCCTGCTGGAGCGGCGCGGAGTGCGGCTTGCCGTCGGGCAGCAGAGACTGGGTCGCCGTCGTGCTCAGCTCACCGAATCGCCCGGGGCCCACGCCCAGGGCCGCGTCCCCGCGCGCCAGATGCAGGGCCTCGTGCCACAGCTCGATCCGGTGCCGGGTCAGCTGACCCTCCAGTGACGCGACGAGTCCGTCCGGCAGCACGTGCCCGGCGACCGCCCACGTCGCCCCGGTCGCCAGCGCCGTGATCGCCGCGAGCCCCGCGATGCCCGGGCCGCGGCGGCGCAGGTGACCGGCGGCCAGCGAGCACACCACCACAGTGGTACAGGTGACGAAGCCGATGGCCGAGCCGAGGAGACCCGCGGTGACCACGATCCCCACGGCCAGCAGGCGCAGGGCGATCCGCAGGGTGGCCACGGGGGAGGCCCACGCGGCACAGCACGCGGCACCGGCGGACAGGGTCAGCAGGGCGGCGGTGGCACCGGCGTGCCCGAGCGGGGCTACGATCTGCGGCCCGGGGGCGAGGTGCGGAACGGCCAGCGTGAGCCCGAGACCGGCCAGCGCCGCCGCGCAGGGGGCCGCGACCGGCAGAAGCACCCCGCAGATCCGGCCCGCGGCGTAACCGGCGGCTACGGCGAGTACCGCGAGGAGCATGCCCTCGGGGCGGCCTCCGTGCACGGCGGCCGTGATCAGGGCCCAGGCGGCGCAAGCTCCGAGCACGACGACGCCCGCGGCGTCCGAAACGTTTCGTCTTTCACCCTCCGCCGCCGGACCGGCCGCAGACGTCATCCCCGTGGACCCCACCCAGTCCCCCCGAACCCGGTCGCCCCCGACCTGTGACCGACCCCTGCCACCCGCACGACAGAGGCTCCGGCACACCGTAACGGCTGATGACCGATTTGTGGACGAGTTGCGCCGGAACGAAGCGCCGGTTGCATGTCCGGGCGACAGGTGCTGCCATGTGGACCGCGCTGTCGGCGTCAAGGTCGTCCGCCGTACACTCCGGGAGTGACCGTCACCGCAACCTCCGTGGACGATTCGGACCAGCTGCGGCCGCAGACCGCGCCCGCGGCGCGCGGCGCACGGCTCGTGCGCCTCGTTCCGGCCGTCGCCGCAACGCTCTCCGGAGTGCTGCTCTACGTCAGTTTCCCGCCACGCACCCTCTGGTGGCTGGCGCTGCCCGCCTTCGCCGTCTTCGGCTGGGTGCTGCGCGGCCGCAGTTGGAAGGCGGGCCTGGGCCTCGGCTACCTCTTCGGCCTCGGCTTCCTGCTGCCGTTGCTGGTGTGGACCGGCGTCGAGGTCGGCGCCGGCCCCTGGATCGCTCTGGTCGTGGTGGAGGCGGTCTTCGTCGCGCTGGTCGGCGCGGGCATCGCGGCGGCGTCGAAACTGCCCGGCTCGCCGTTGTGGGCGGCCGCGCTGTGGATCGCAGGGGAGGCGGCACGCGCGAGTGCACCGTTCAACGGCTTCCCCTGGGGCAAGATCGCGTTCGGGCAGGCGGACGGCGTCTTCCTGCCGCTGGCCGCGGTGGGCGGCACCCCGGTGCTGGGCTTCGGGGTCGTCCTGTGCGGCTTCGGCCTCTACGAGGTCGTACGCCTGGTCGTCGAGGGTCGGCGCACTCGCGCCGTGCGGCGAGGGGCTGCCGCCGTGGCCCTGCTGAGCGTGGCCGTTCCGGTCGTCGGAGCCGTGGCCGCCCGGTCCCTGGTGAGCGACGAGGCAGAGGACGGCACCGCGACCGTCGCCGTCATCCAGGGCAACGTGCCGCGCTCCGGCCTGGAGTTCAACGCCCAGCGGCGCGCGGTGCTCGACTACCACGCGCGCGAGACGGAACGTCTGGCCGCCGAGGTCAAGGCGGGCAAGGTCGCCAAGCCCGACTTCGTGCTGTGGCCGGAGAACTCCTCCGACATCGACCCGTTCGCCAACGCCGACGCCCGCGTCGTCATCGAGGAGGCGGCCAAGGCGATCGGCGTGCCCATCTCGGTCGGCGGTGTCGTCGAGCGAGACGGCAAACTCCTCAACGAGCAGATCCTGTGGGACCCGGTGAAGGGGCCTATCGACACCTACGACAAGCGGCAGATCCAGCCGTTCGGCGAGTACCTTCCGATGCGCTCGATCCTCGGGGCCATCAACAAGAACTGGACGAGCATGGTCCGCCAGGACTTCAGTCGGGGCAGCAAGGCGGGCGTGTTCACCATCGACGGCACCAAGGTCGGCATGGCGACCTGCTACGAGGCGGCCTTCGACTGGGCCGTGCGCGACACCGTCACCGACGGCGCCCAGCTGATCTCCGTGCCGAGCAACAACGCGACCTTCGACCGCAGCGAGATGACCTACCAGCAGCTCGCCATGTCGCGCGTCCGTGCCGTCGAGCACAGCCGGACCGTGACCGTGCCGGTGACCAGCGGGGTCAGCGCGATCATCATGCCGGACGGGAAGATCACCCAGAAGACCGGCATGTTCGTGGCCGACTCGCTGGTCCAGAAGGTGCCCCTGCGCTCCTCGGAGACGCCCGCCACGCGGCTCGGCATCCTGCCCGAGATCGCTCTGGTCCTCGTCGCCTTCGGCGGTCTGGGCTGGGCGATCGGCGCGGGTGTGCGCGGGCGGCGCGCCGGTGACGCGTAGCCGTACGCCCGTCGTACGCCCCCGGAACTGAGCCAAGTAGCCATGGACCGGCCCGTTAGGGTCGGTCCATGGCTACTCCTGACTTCATTCGCGCCATCCGGGCTTCCGCGGGCCAGCAGCTGCTGTGGCTTCCCGGAGTCACCGCCATCGTCTTCGACGACGAGGGCAGAGTGCTGCTGGGCCGCCGCTCCGACACCCGCAAGTGGTCTGTGATCGGCGGCATCCCGGACCCGGGGGAGCAGCCGGCGGCCTGCGCGGTGCGCGAGGTGTACGAGGAGACCGCGGTGCGCTGTGTCGTCGAGCGGGTCGTCCTCGTCCAGGCCCTGACCCCCGTCACCTATGAGAACGGCGACAGGTGCCAGTACATGGACACCACGTTCCGGTGCCGGGCCGTCGGCGGTGAGGCCCGGGTCAACGACGACGAGTCGCTGGAGGTGGGCTGGTTCTCGGTGGACGCCCTGCCGGAACTGAACGAGTTCGGGATCTTCAGGATCAAGCAGGCACTGTCCGATGCACCCACATGGTTCGACACCACGAGTCTCGGCTGAAGTATGGGCTGTGACCACATGTGGTGGCTCGGTGGTGCTGCCTAGGGTCGAGGCATGACCGTGCCCAGTGCCCTCCCCGGTTCTCCCACACCCTCGTCGCTCGACCTCGGTGGCCGTACCGCCCTCGTCACCGGCGCCGCAGGCGGCATCGGCCGCGCCTGCGCGCTGCGGCTGGCGGCCGCCGGGGCCAAGGTAAGAGCGGTCGACCGGGACGCGGCGGGGTTGGAGGCGCTCGCCGAGCGGTCCCGGGGCCTCGCGGGCACCGTCGAACCGCACGTCCTCGACCTCACCGACCTGGACGCGGCGGAGTCGGCCGCCGCGGGCACCGACGTCCTGGTCAACAACGCAGGGCTGCAACTGGTGCGCCCCATCGAGGAGTTCCCGCCCGACGTCTTCCACACCGTGCTCACGGTGATGCTGGAGGCGCCGTTCCGGCTCATCCGCGGAGCCCTGCCCCATATGTACGGGCAGGGGTGGGGCCGCATCGTCAATGTGTCCTCCGTCCACGGTCTGCGCGCCTCGGCGTTCAAGTCGGCCTATGTGGCCGCCAAACACGGCTTGGAGGGGCTGTCCAAGACCGCCGCCCTCGAAGGTGCACCCCATGGCGTCACCTCGAACTGTGTGAACCCCGCCTATGTGCGCACCCCACTGGTCGAACGGCAGATCGCCGACCAGGCCCGGGCGCACGGCATCCCCGAGGAGCGCGTGCCGGCCGAGGTGCTGCTCCAGGACAGTGCCGTCAAGCGGCTCATCGAACCGGAGGAGGTCGCCGAGGCCGTGGCGTATCTGTGCGGCCCGCAGGCGTCCTTCGTGACCGGCACGTCACTCGTCCTCGACGGGGGCTGGACCGCGCACTGAACGGGCCGCGGGCCGGTGAGTCGTGGAGTTGTCCACAGGGCTGACGGGACCGTCCGGTGATGAGGAATCCTGTGGGCATGTCCCGCGATCACGTGCAGTCCGCCGAGCACTCCGCCACCGAGGCCGGAGCGCGGCCCGGCAGCGCCGAGGCGCCGTTCCTGGAGCTGCTGGCCCGGGGAGCGTCCGCCGACGCCTACGAGCAGCCGCTGCTGCTCGCCCGTGCCGAGGGACTTCCGGCCGAGCGGATCGCCGCGCTCGAACACGCCAAGCTGCTCTCGCTGCGGGTGCGCTCCGAGCTGGAGGGACGGCGGCGGCGCGAGGCCGAGCTGTCCGCGCTCTTCGAGACCGCCCACGACCTGGCGGGCCTGCGGGACCTGGACGCCGTACTCCAGGCGATCGTCCAGCGCGCCCGCTCCCTGCTCGGTACGGACGTGGCCTATCTCAGCCTGAACGACCCGGCCAGGGGCGACACCTACATGCGGGTGACCGAGGGTTCGGTCGCGGCCCGCTTCCAGCAGCTGCGGCTCGGGATGGGAGAAGGGCTCGGCGGTCTCGTCGCCCAGACCGCACGTCCCTATGTGACCGACGACTACTTCAAGGACGACCGCTTCCAGCACACCCTCACCATCGACGCGGGCGTGCGGGACGAGGGCCTGGTGGCCATCCTCGGGGTGCCCCTGATGCTGGGGCACCACGTCATCGGGGTGCTCTTCGCGGCGGACCGGCGGGCGCGCGTCTTCGAGCGGGAGCAGATCGCGCTGCTCGGCTCCTTCGCGGCGCTCGCCGCGGCCGCCATCGACACCGCGAACCTGCTCACCGAGACCCGCTCGGCCCTTGCCGAACTGGAGCGGGCCAACGAGATCATTCAGGACCGCAGCGGAGTCATCGAGCGGGCCTCCGACGTCCACGACCGGCTCGCCGAGCTCGTCCTGCGCGGCGGCGGGGTCCACGACGTGGCCGGCGCGGTCTCCCAAATCCTCGACGGGACAGTGGAGTTCACCGAGGCGGCACCCGCGGTGGCGCTTGAGGCATCCCGCGCGGAGGGCCATGTCGTGCGCCACGAGGACGACTGGATCGCCGCCGTGGCCGCCGGCGGTGAGCTGCTCGGCGCGCTGGTGCTGCGCGGCCACCCGGGCCTCGACCCCGTCGACCAGCGCACGCTGGAGCGCGCCGCCATGGTCACCTCGCTGCTCCTGCTCGCCCGGCGTTCCGCCGCGGAAGCCGAACAGCGCGTCCGGGGTGAGCTGCTGGACGACCTGCTCGACGCCCGCGACCGCGACCCACGCCTGCTGCGCGAGCGCGCCTCCCGGCTGCACGCCGACCTCGACGCCACCCATGTCGTCCTCGCCGCCCGCCTCGACGCGACGGCGGCCGACGCCGACCAGGAGGCGGACACCCGCCGGCGCCTCTGGTCCGCCGCGTCCCACCTCGCCGCGACCCGGCACGGCCTGGCCGCCGCCCGTGACGGCGGCACCGTCCTGCTGCTGCCGCTCATCGCCGGCGACACCGCCACGGACCTGGCGTGTCGCACCGCCAAGCACCTGGGCACAGCCGTCCACGAGCCGGTCACCGTCGGCGCCTCGGCCCCGGTCGAGAACCTCGCCGCACAACCGGACACCGTGGCCACCGCCTATCAGGAGGGCCGGCGCTGCCTCGAAGCGCTCCGGCTCCTCGGCCGCTCCGGGGACGGCGCCGCCGCCGAGGACTTCGGCTTCCTCGGGCTGCTCCTCGCCGGCGACCGGGACATCTCCGGCTTCGTCGACCGCACCATCGGCCAGGTCGTCGCCTACGACGAGCGGCGCGGCACCGACCTGCTGCACACCCTCGACGCGTACTTCGCCTGCGGTATGAGCCCGGCCCGTACGAAGGACGAGCTGCACGTCCATGTGAACACCGTCGCCCAGCGGCTGGAGCGTGTGGGCCGCCTGCTCGGCGACGACTGGCAGAGCCCCGCCCGTGCCCTGGAGATCCAACTCGCCCTGCGGCTGCACCGGTTGGCGACGCCGACCCGCCACTGACCCCCGTACGCACGGACGTACGGGGGCCGGCCCCAGGGCGGGCGGGATCGCCGGATCAGGCGGTACGCGCGTCGGCCGCCGGCACCGTCGCGGGCCGTTCCTCACCGGTTGAGGCCTCGATCTCGGCGAGGTCGCGGTGCCGGGTCTCCTTGGCCGCGCCCACCGCGATCAGCGTCACCACCACCGCGGCGATGACATACAGCGCGATCGGGGTGGAACTGTCGTAGTCGGCGAGCAGAGCGGTGGCGATCAACGGCGCGGGCGCTCCCGCCGCGACCGAGGCGAACTGGGCGCCGATGGAGGCGCCGGAGTAGCGCATCCGGGTCGCGAACATCTCGGAGAAGAACGCGGCCTGGGGCGCGTACATCGCGCCGTGCAGCACCAGCCCCACGGTCACGGCGAGGATCAGGTTGCCGAAACCGCCCGTGTCGATGAGCGAGAAGAACGGAAACATCCACAGGCCGATGCCCGCCGCACCCAGCAGATAGACGGGACGTCGTCCGATCCGGTCCGACAGCGCGCCCCAGAGCGGGATGACGGCGAAGTGCACGGCGGAGGCGATGAGTACGGCGTTGAGCGCCGTCTGCTTGGAGACGCCGGCCGACGTGGTGGCGTAGACGAGGATGAAGGCCGTGATGACGTAGTAGCTGATGTTCTCGGCCATGCGGGCGCCCATCGCGATCAGCACGTCGCGCCAGTGGTGCCGGAACACCGAGACGAGGGGCAGCTTCTCGGTCTGCTCCGTCCGGTTCGCCTTCCGGGCCTCCGCCTGCGCCAACGCCTCCTTGAACACGGGCGATTCATCGACAGAAAGACGAATCCACAAACCGACGACCACCAGCACACCGGAGAGCAGGAACGGGATTCGCCAGCCCCAGGTGGTGAAGGCGCTGTCCGACAGGACGGCGGTCAGCAGCGACAGCACGCCGGTGGCCAGGAGCTGACCCGCGGGCGCCCCGGTCTGCGGCCACGAGGCCCAGAATCCCCGGCGCCGCGTGTCCCCGTGCTCGGACACCAGCAGCACGGCCCCGCCCCACTCGCCGCCGAGCGCGAAACCCTGGACCAGACGCAGCACGGTGAGCAGGACCGGCGCGGCGGCGCCCACGGTCGCATGCGTCGGCAGCAGTCCGATCGCGAACGTCGCACCGCCCATCAGCAGCAGGCTCAGCACCAGCAGCTTCTTGCGCCCGAGCCGGTCGCCGTAGTGCCCGAAGACAAGGGCACCCAGCGGGCGGGCCGCGAAACCGACCGCGTAGGTCAGGAAGGACAGGAGCGTGCCGACGAGCGGGTCGGAGTCGGGGAAGAACAGCTTGTTGAAGACGAGGGCGGCCGCGGAGCCGTAGAGGAAGAAGTCGTACCACTCGATGGTGGTGCCGATGAGGCTGGCGGCGACGATGCGCTTGAGACTGGCGGGGGTGCCGGGCGTCGGTGGAGCGGATGCTGCGGAGGCCATGTGCGCCACTTCCTCGTGTGCGATGGGGACGGGTACGTGTCGGCACACCGTAGGAAGAGGCAGGTCAGGCGGACATGTGGTGGGACTACATAGTTCGGGGGTGGAGTATGCGTGCGCCCTCTATGCCTTCACTTCGAAGTCCGAGTGAGGAGTTTTGTTCCCATCACGTAGCGTCACGACGGTACTGGGCAGGCCTGGGCTTTGTGGGCGGCCGGCCTTTGTTCAGGCGTCGTACGCGTAGAAGCCTCGGCCGTTCTTACGGCCGAGGTGGCCTGCGGCGACCATGCGGCGCAGTAGTGCCGGCGGGGCGTACAGCGGTTCCTTGAACTCCTCGTACATCGACTCGGCGACGGCTTGGGCGGTGTCAAGGCCGATCAGGTCGAGCAGGCGGAGCGGGCCCATGGGGTGGGCGCAGCCGAGTTCCATGCCTTGGTCGATGTCCTGGGGCCGGGCGCCGCCGGACTCCACCATCCGGACCGCGCTGAGCAGGTAGGGCACGAGGAGGGCGTTGACGACGAAGCCGGAGCGGTCGGGTGCCTGGATGGGCTGCTTGCCGAGTTGCGTGGCCAGGTCGCGGGTGCGCTGAACGGTGTCCGGGCTGGTGGTGAGGGCGGGAACGAGCTCGACCAACCTCTGTACTGGGACGGGGTTGAAGAAGTGCATGCCGATGACCTGGCCGGGCCGCTCGGTGGCGACGGCGAGATCGGCGACGGGGATGGAGGAGGTGTTGGTGGCCAGGATCGCCGCGGGGTCTTCGACCGCCTTGTCCAGGGAGCGCAGGACGTCGGTCTTGATCTCGCGGTTCTCGGCGACGGCCTCGACGACGAATTGACGGTCGGACAGGTCACTGAGGTCGTGGGTGAACGAGAGCCGGGCGCGGGCCTGGTCGCGCTGTTCCTCGGTGATCTTGCCGCGCTGCACGCCTCGGTCGAGGGAGGCGGTGACTCGACGGCGGCCTGCCTCGACGGCGTCGGGGGTGGCTTCGGCGACACGGACGTCGAGGCCGCCCAGGGCGGCGACTTCGGCGATGCCGGAGCCCATGAGGCCGCAGCCGACGACGCCGAGACGGGTGACGGAGTCCATGCGATGTCCTATCCGGTCAGTGGTGGTCAGACGTTGCGGCGGTATTGGCCGCCGACCTCGAAGAAGGCGTCGGTGATCTGCTGCAGCGAGCAGACGCGGGCGGCGTCCATGAGGACGGCGAAGACGTTGTCGCCGCCCACCGCCGCGTCCTTGAGGGCAGCCAGGGCGGCGTGGGCCGGCTCCTGGTGTCGGGCCTGGAAGTCCTGTACGCGCGCCAGTTGGGAGTGCTTCTCCTCCTCGGTGGCGCGGGCGAGTTCGATGACGCCGGGCTCGGCGATGTCGGCGTGGGGGTTGCGGAAGGTGTTGACGCCGATGAGGGGCAGGGTGCCGTCGTGCTTGCGCTGTTCGTAGAGCATCGACTCGTCCTGGATACGGCCGCGCTGGTAGCCGGTCTCCATCGCGCCGAGCACGCCGCCGCGCTCGCTGATCCGCTCGAACTCCTCCAGGACGGCTTCCTCTACCAGGTCGGTGAGTTCGTCGATGATGAACGAGCCCTGGAGGGGGTTCTCGTTCATGGCCAGGCCCCATTCCCGGTTGATGATCAACTGGATGGCCAGGGCACGGCGGACGGACTCCTCAGTGGGGGTGGTGACGGCCTCGTCGTAGGCGTTGGTGTGCAGGCTGTTGCAGTTGTCGTAGATCGCGATGAGCGCCTGCAGGGTGGTGCGGATGTCGTTGAAGTCCATCTCCTGGGCGTGCAGCGAGCGGCCCGAGGTCTGGACGTGGTACTTCAGCTTCTGGCTGCGCTCGCCCGCGCCGTACTTCTCCTTCATCGCGACCGCCCAGATACGGCGGGCCACGCGGCCGAGGACGGAGTACTCGGGGTCCATGCCGTTGGAGAAGAAGAACGACAGGTTCGGGGCGAAGTCGTCGATGTGCATGCCCCGGGCGAGGTAGGCCTCGACATAGGTGAAGCCGTTGGCCAGGGTGAAGGCGAGCTGGCTGATGGGGTTCGCGCCGGCTTCGGCGATGTGGTAGCCGGAGATGGACACCGAGTAGAAGTTGCGGACCTTCTGTTCGATGAACCACTCCTGGATGTCGGCCATCATCCGCAAGGAGAACTCGGTCGAGAACAGGCAGGTGTTCTGGCCCTGATCCTCCTTGAGGATGTCGGCCTGGACTGTGCCGCGCACGTTCGCCAGCGCGTCCGCCCGCAGCTCGGCCGTCTCCTCGGGCGACGGTTCGCGGCCCTCGGTGGCCCGGAAGCGGTCGAGTCGCTGGTCGACGGCGGTGTTGAGGAAGAAGGCCAGGATGGTCGGCGCGGGCCCGTTGATCGTCATCGACACCGACGTCGTCGGCGCGACCAAGTCGAAGCCGTCGTAGAGCGCCTTCATGTCCTCCAGCGTGGCCACTGAGACTCCGGAGGTGCCGACCTTGCCGTAGATGTCGGGGCGTTCGTCGGGGTCGCGGCCGTAGAGGGTGACGGAGTCGAAGGCGGTGGACAGGCGGGTGGCGGGCTGGCCCTCGGAGAGCAGCTTGAAGCGGCGGTTGGTGCGGAACGGGTCGCCCTCGCCGGCGAACATCCGCGCCGGGTCCTCACCGTCACGCTTGAAGGGGAACACCCCGGCGGTGAAGGGGAAGCGGCCGGGCAGGTTCTCCCCGCGCCAGAACCGCACCAGCTCCCCGTGGTCGGTGAAGCGAGGCAGGGCGACGCGGGGGATCTTGTTGCCGGAGAGCGACTCGCGGGTCAGCTTGGTGCGGATCTCCTTGTCACGGACCTTCACGACCTGCTCGTCGCCGGAGTACGACGCCACCACGGCGGGCCAGTTCTCGATCTGCTCGCTGATGTCGTGCGGCAGCTGCCTGCAGGCCTTGTCGAGCAGCGACTGCACGTTCTCGGCGTCGGAGCCGGCCTCGACGAGCTCGCCCCGGACCGCGTCCAGGCGCTGCACCCGCCGTGCCGCCTCGGCCAGTTGGGCGGTCTCGCCGTGGTAGGCGCGGACGGTGTCGGTGATCTCGGCGAGGTAGCGCACCCGGTCCGCGGGAACCACCTGTCGGATGCCGGAGGAGTGGCGAATGGCGATCGGTGCCAGCGTGCCTTCGGACAGCGGCAGTCCCTTCTCGGCCAGGGCGGTCTTCAGGTGCTGGTGCAGCGCGGTGACGCCGTCGTCGTTGAACGTCGCCGCCGAGGTGCCGTACACCGGCATGTCCTCGGGCCGCATCCCGAACGCCTCGCGGTTGCGGACCAGTTGGCGGCCCACGTCGCGCAGCGCGTCCTTGGCGCCGCGCCGCTCGAACTTGTTGATCGCCACCACGTCGGCGAAGTCGAGCATGTCGATCTTCTCCAGCTGCGAGGCGGCGCCGAACTCCGGCGTCATCACGTACATCGAGGTGTCGACGAACGGCACGATCGCCGCGTCGCCCTGGCCGATGCCCGGCGTCTCCACGATCACCAGGTCGAAGCCGGCGGCCTTGACGACGTCGATCACGTCGGACAGGTGCTCGGGCAGCTCGCGGCTGCCGCGGGTGGCCAGGCTGCGGAAGAAGACCCGGCTGCCGTCCAGGGAGTTCATCCGGATGCGGTCACCGAGCAGGGCGCCACCGCCGCGGCGCCGGGTCGGGTCGACCGCGATCACCGCGATCCGCAGCTTGTCCTGCTGGTCGACACGGAACCGGCGCACCAACTCGTCGGTCAGCGACGACTTCCCCGAACCACCGGTGCCGGTGATGCCGAGCACCGGAACCGAGCCGGCGGCAGCCGTGGCACGCAGCTGTGCGAGGAACTCGGGGGGCAGTTTGCCGAGTTCCGCACCGGTGACGGCGCGGGCGATCGCGAACCGGTCACCGGCCAGTACGGCGGCCGCGTCGGCCGGCTTGCCGTCCCAGAGGTCGAAGTCGCAGTCCCGCACCACCGAGTTGACCATCCCGGCCAGGCCCATCCGCTGGCCGTCCTCCGGGGAGAAGATGGTCACCCCGCTGTTGCGCAGACGGGCTATCTCGTCGGAAACGATGACGCCCCCTCCGCCGCCCACCACGCGGATGTGGTCGGCGCCCTGCGCACGCAGCGACTCGACCAGGTACTCGAAGTACTCGACGTGCCCGCCCTGATAGGACGAGACGGCCACGCCGTGCGCGTCCTCCTCCAGCGCCGCGTCCACGACCTCCCGCACCGAGCGGTTGTGGCCCAGGTGGATCACCTCGGCACCCTGGGACTGGAAGATCCGCCGCATGATGTTGATCGACGCGTCGTGCCCGTCGAACAGAGCTGAAGCGGTGACCAGGCGAACAGGGTGCACGGGCCGGTGCAGATCGCTCATGAGGGCCTTCCCGGACGGAGCGGGGGGTATTGCTGACGCCAGAGATACTAGGACGTCCTAGTAAATTGCTGGGGGTGATCGCCGTCACAGGTCGAGGACCAGGCGAGGCCCGCACGAGCGGGAGACACAGATGAGCATGGTGTCGCCGGCGGCCCGCTCGTCCTCGCTCAGCAGCGAGTCGCGATGGTCGGGTTTGCCGTCCAGTACGTCCGTCTCACAGGTGCCGCACGTGCCTTCCCGGCACGAGAAGTCCACCGCGACGCCTGCCTCCTCGACGGTTTCGAGTACCGAGCGGTCCGACGGCACGGTGAGGGTGAGCCCGGAACGAGCGAGCTCCAGCTCGAAGGCCTCGGCCGGGCCGGACCCGTTCGGCTGCGTCGGGGCGAACCGCTCGACGCCCAGCGTGCCGGGGGGCCAGCCCGCGCACTGCTCCTGCACCGCCAGCAGCAGGGGTTCGGGACCGCAGGCGTGCACCAGGGTGCCCTCCTCGGGTGCGCCGAGGTGGGCGGCGAGGTCCAGCAGGCCGTACTCGTCCTGCGGACGGATGAGCACGCGGTCCCCGTGCGGGGCGAGGCGGTCGAGGAACGCCATGGAAGTGCGGGTGCGGCCGCCGTACAGCAGAAGCCAGTCGGCTCCCGCGGCCTCGGCGGCCTCCACCATGGGAAGGATGGGCGTGATGCCGACGCCGCCGGCGATGAACAGATGGCGTGCGGCGGGCCGCAACGGGAAGTTGTTCCTCGGCCCGCGGACCCGCACGGTGGTGCCTTCGCGCAGATGGTCGTGGACGTACGCGGAACCGCCCCGGCCCCACGGCTCGCGCAGCACGGCGATCTGCCAGGCCGCACGGTCGGCCGAGTGGCCGCACAGGGAGTACTGACGGATCAGGCCGCCCTCTTCACCGTCGTCGCCGTCCAGGAGTACGTCGATGTGGGCGCCCGGAGCCCAGGCGGGAAGTACACCGCCGTCGGGGCGGCGCAGGGTGAGGGAGACGACGCCGTCGGCGGCGGGGGTGCGGGTCGCCACGGTGAGGGTCGTCCAGGCGGGCAGTTGGTCGTTCATGGTGAGTCAGCTCCGGGGGTCAGGCCTGCGTCGGCACATGAAGCAGCAGCGCGTCGCCCTGGCCGCCGCCCCCGCACAGGGCCGCTGCTCCGCAGCCGCCTCCGCGCCGTCGCAGTTCGGCCGCGAGGGTCAGCACCAGCCGGGCTCCGGTCATGCCGACCGGGTGTCCGAGCGCGATCGCGCCGCCGTTGACGTTCACCTTGTCCAGAGGGATGTCCAACTCCCGTACGGAAGCCAGAGCCACTGAGGCGAACGCCTCGTTGATCTCGAACAGGTCCAGATCGGCGCACTTCAGCCGGCCGTCCCGGGACAGGGCGTCGCGGACCGCGCCGGCCGGCTGGACGAGCAGCGAGGGGTCGGGGCCCGCGACCGTGCCGTAGGCGCCGATCTCGGCGAGCGGGGTCAGGCCCTCCCGGCGGGCGCGCTGCGCGCTCATCACGACGACGGCCGCGGCGCCGTCGGAAAGCTGTGACGAGTTGCCCGCGGTGATCGTGCCCGCCCCCGAGAAGGCCGGCTTGAGCCGCCCCAGTCCCTCTGCGGTGCTCCCCGGCCGTACGCCTTCGTCGGTGTCGACCACCGTCTCGCCCCGGTGCCCGCCCACGGTGACCGGGACGATCTCCTCGGACAGCGCACCCGACTCCTGCGCCTGGGCGGCCCGTTGATGGGACAGCGCGCTGTACTCGTCCTGCTCCTCGCGCGTCAGGGCGTACGGCTGCTGATAGCGCTCGGTGGCCGCTCCCATGGAGACGCCGTCGAAGGCGCAGACGAGGGCGTCACGGTCGAGGGCGTCCTCCACCGTGGTCGAGCCGTACTTCCAGCCGGTGCGTGATCCGCGCAGCAGGTGCGGGGCGCCCGACATGGACTCCATGCCACCGGCCACGACCACGTCGTGACGGCCGGAGGCGATCATGAGGTCGGCCAGGGCGATGGCGTGCAGACCGGACAGGCAGAGCTTGTTGACGGTGCTCGCGGGGACGGAGAACGGAATGCCGGCGCGGATCGCGGCCTGCCGTGCCGGGTTGGGGCCGGCCCCGGCCTGCACGACATGGCCCATGACGACGGCTTCCACGGCTGCCGGGTCCAGGTGCACGGCGGCCAGCGCCGCGCCGATGGCGTGGGCGCCGAGGTCGACGGCGGACACCGTGCTCAGGGCGCCCATGAGTCTGCCGATGGGCGTCCTTGCTCCGGCGACGATGACGGATCCGGGCATGGCCGGGACCTCCTGGGGAGTGGGACGGGGTCAGGCGGCCGCGTCGACGGCACGTCGGGCGATCATGTGGGCCGTTTCGTTCACCGAGTGCAGAACGATCCGGCCGCCGGGCATGCGCCGCACCCGGCTGACGGACGTGTAGCCGGGATGGAACCAGAACATCGTCGGCAGGCCGAGCACCGTCGCCAGGTAGGTGTTGGTGATCCCGCCGTGGCACACGACCGCGACCCGCCCGCCGGGATGGGCGTCGAAGATGGTGTCCATGGCGCGTACGGCACGCGCACGGAAGGCATCCCAGTCCAGATCGGGCACGAAGTCCTCGTAGCGTCCCTCGGCGAGTGCCGCCCCGCGGGGGTCCTCCGCGCCGATCTGCTCCGGTGGCATGTAGGGGTGGGAGACGTCGGTGTCCCACTCGCGCAGGTCGTCGAGGACGGTGGCCGTCATGCCGGTGAGCCGTTCCAGGGGAGCCACCGTCTCGCGGGCACGCAGGAACGGGCTGGTGTACAGGGCGTCGACGTCCTCGTGCACGAGCCAGGCGGCGAGACGCTCCGCCTGGGCGCTGCCCTCCGGCGACAGCCCCGGGTCGAACACACCCGCCAGGGGGAGGCCGTGCCGGACGAGGAGGAGTTCGGTCATGGGTGATCCTTCGTACGCGTGAGGGACGGGCGGGTCGGCTCAGCCGGCGATGGTCCGTTCCGAGCTCCAATAGGGGCGCCGCATCGCACGCTTGTCGAGCTTGCCCATCGCGTTGCGCAGCAGCTCGGGGACGAACTCGTACGACTTCGGGCACTTGTAGGCGGCGAGGCGGTCGCGGCAGAACCGGTCCAGGTCCTCGGTCGGCGGCTCGTCGGCCGCGGCCACGACCAGCGCCCGCAGCGACTCGCCGAAGTCCGCATCGGGCACGCCGATGACCGCGACCTCGGCGATCGCCGGGTGCTGCCGCAGGACCGCCTCGCTCTCGGCCGGGTACAGGTTCACGCCGCCGGAGACCACGACGTCCGCGGCCCGGTCGGTGATGAAGATGTAGCCGTTCGCGTCGACGTAGCCGATGTCGCCGAGCGTGAAGACGCCGGGGGAGAGGTAGGCGGACCTGGTCTTGTCCGGGTCCGCGTGGTAGCGGACGCCCTGGTCCTTCGGTGCCCGGAAGGCCAGCAGTCCTTGTTCGCCGGGCGGCAGTTGCCGACCGTCGTCGTCGGTGACCAGGACCTCGAACGGGGGCCGGACCCGCCCGACCGAGCCCGGGTGCGCCAGCCACTCGGCGCTGCTGATGCGGGCGACGGTTCCCGCTTCGCTGGCGCCGTACGACTCGGTCAGCACCGGGCCGAACCACTCGATCATGGCTCGCTTCACGTCCGGCGGGCACGCGGAGCCGGTGTGCGAGACCTGCCGCAGGCTGGAGACGTCGTAGCGGGCGCGGACCTCTTCCGGGAGGGCGAGGAGCCGTTGGAAGTGGGTGGGCACCATCACCGTCGAGGAGACCCGCCACCTCTGCACCCGGCTGAGGAACGTCTCCGCGTCGTATCTGTCGAGGACGATGACCGGCTGACCGGCCGCCAGGTGACGCAGCGAGGTCAGCGGCGCGTTGTGCTGCAGCGGGCCGCACACCAGGTGCGGTCCCGGCGGGAATCCCGGCCGGGAGGCCATCGCGGCGAGGTAGGCGGAGCTGTCGGCGACCGGGCCGCTCACCCAGCGCACCTCGGTGCCGCGCGCCCGTCCGGTGGTTCCCGAGGTGTAGACGAGCGGAGGCCGGGCGGGCCGGTCCGTCGGGGCCGTGTGCCCGGCGGGCGCGGCCGCGAGCCATGCGTCCCAGGCGAAGGCGTGCCCCACTGCCGGGGTTCCGTGCATCACGACCGGAAGGCCCAGTTCCCGGGCCGCGTCGAGGGCGGCACCCGCGCCGACCGGTCCGGCGATGATTCCGGTCACGCCCGCGTCGATGATCTGGTCGACGAGTTCGCCCGACGTGAGATTCCGGGATGTGGCCACGGTCCCCACTCCGGCACGCAGGCCCGCCAGATGGGCCACCAGCGTCGGGATCGCGTTGTCGCCGAGGGCTGCGACCCGGTCGTCGGGGCCGGGCGCGAGCTCCAGCAGCCGTGCCGTCGCCCGCGCCACCTGGTCGGCGAGGCCCGACCAGGACAGCACGCCCAGGTCGTCCGCCAGGGCGGGCTCGTCGGGTGTCTCCTGGGCGCGACGGTCGAGTGGCAGCAGCGACATGGCTCCTCCGGCGGCTCCTGGGCCTCTCCCGATTCGAAGGGAGAGGAGATGCGGAGACTGTAGCGTTTATCAAGAAAGTACGGAACACTCTGGTTCCAGGTGGAGTCATTTCCCCAAGTTTCAGAGGTGGTGGCGGTGTATTTCCGATCACCGTTACTCAAACTTCCGTCTGGTAAGTATTCGAGGAGGAGCCATGTCCCAGCCCGATCCGGACGCATGGCGCACACAGGTCCGGCAGTGGCTGGCCGGCGTGCTCGAACCGGCGCGGGCGCCGCAGTCCGCCACAGGGGCGGCCGACCTCGCCGTGTTCCACAACCTCCCGGAGGACGAGGAACGCCTGCTCCTGGAGCGCTGCCGCGTCTACCAGCGCGCCCGCTTCGACGCCGGGTACCAGGCACTGACCCTCCCCGAGGACAAGGGCGGCGCGGGCCTGACCGCCGCCCACGTGGCGGCCTTCGCCGAGGAGGAGTCCGCCTTCGAGGTGCCGCCGTCCACCGAGCTGATCAGCGTCACGGTGCGCCTTGTCGGCATGGCGGTCTCCCTGTTCGGGATGGCCGAGCAGCGTGACACGTACGCGCGCGCGTTCCTGCGCACCGACCTGCTGGCCTGTCAGCTCTTCAGCGAACCCGGTGCCGGATCCGACCTCGCGGCCCTGCGCACCCGTGCCCGCCAAGAAGGCGACGAGTGGGTGATCGACGGTCAGAAGGTGTGGACCTCGGGCGCCCAGTTCGCCGACTACGGGCTGCTGCTCGCCCGCACCGACCCGGACGTGGTCAAACAGGCCGGCATCACCGCCTTCCTGGTCCCGATGGACGCCACCGGCGTGGAGGTGCGCCCCGTCCGTCAGATGAGCGGCGGCGCCTCCTTCAACGAGGTCTTCCTCAGCGGCGTCCGTGTTCCGGACCGGCTGCGGATCGGGCGACCGGGCCAGGGCTGGGAGGTCGCCACCACCACGCTCGCCTTCGAGCGGACCGCCTCCGGCGGCGGCAACCGCCGCAAGGGCGGCACTTTTGCGGACGTCCTCGCACTCGCCCGCTCCCTCGGCCGCACCGAGGACCCGCTGGTCCGCCAGCGCCTCGCCGACCTGTACGTACGCGCCGCCCTGCGCGCGGCCACCGTGGACCGCGTCGCCAGGACGAGCGCCGCCGGCGGCCGGCCGGGCCCGGAGGCGTCGCTGACCAAACTCATGGCCTCCGACCTGCTCACCCGCACAGGACAGGTCGCCGCCGAGCTGATGGGCGCGCGGATCAGCGCCGACACCGGGGAGGCGGGCACCTTCGCCTGGGCGCAGCACCTGCTCGGCGCCCCCGGCTACCGGCTGGCCGGAGGCACCGACCAGATCCAGCGCAACCTGATCGGCGAACGGGTGCTGAAGCTGCCGCCGGAGCCGCGGGTGGACCGCATGCCGTTCTCGCAGCTTCCCGGCAACTGAGGCGCAGGGTCCTCTTCAACAGCAGCATTCGGCAGTCACATTCGGCAATCGCATTCGGCAGTCGCGTTCGCCAATCACAAAGGAGTGACATCGATGGATCTGGGACTGACAGGCGCGAAGGCGCTGGTGACCGGCGCGAGCCGGGGCATCGGCCGGGCGATCGCCACCACCCTGGCGGCCGAGGGCTGTGCCCTGGCGCTGTGCGCCCGGGGCGAAGAAGGACTGGCCAAGACCGCCGCCGAACTGCGCGGCGAGGGGGCCACGGTGTTCGCGGAACCGGTCGACGTCACCGACCCGGCCGCGCTCGTGGGCTTCGTGCAGCGCGCGGCCGGTGAACTCGGGGGCCTGGACCTGCTGGTGTCCAACGTCTCGGCGGGCAATGTGAAGGGCCCCGAGTCCTGGGAGGCCAGTCTGCGCGGCGACCTGATCCCGTTCGCGGGACTCGTCGAGGCGGCCCTGCCTCACCTGGAGGCCTCCGACCGGGCCGCCGTCGTCGCCATCGGCACCACCAACGCCTCCGACACCGCGCGCCCGGCCGGAGCGAACTCGTACTCCGCGCTCAAGGCAGCCGTGGTCCAGCACGCCTCGGCCCTCGCGCACGCCCTCGCGCCGAAGGGCATCCGCGTCAACACCGTCTCGCCCGGCCCGATCGACTTCCCCGGCGGCGCCTGGGAGACCATCCGCACCAGCCGCCCGGAGGTGTACGAGGAGGTGCTCGCCAAGCTCCCGATCGGCCGTTACGGCACCGCGCAGGACGTGGCCGCGGCGGTGGCGTTCCTGCTCGGGCGGACCGGCTCCTTCTGCGTCGGGGTCAACCTCGTGGTGGACGGCGGGCTGCTCACCCGCGTCCAGTACTGAGCCGTGGCGGGCCCGGCCGGCTGCCTGGACGCCGTGTTGGTCTGCGGCGGCCGCTGGCACGACTTCGACTACGCGCGGCTCCGGCTGCTGGAGCTGCTCGGTGAGCATCCACGAGTGCGCACCACCGTGTATCAGGACTACGACTGCGTGGCCGCGCTCGACAAGGCCGACCTGCTGGTCACCTACACCTGTGACGTCCGGCCCCGCCCGGCACAGCGGGCCGCGCTGGCACGGTTCGTCGAGCGGGGCGGGCGCTGGCTCGCCCTGCACGGCACCAACTCGGTGATCGAGCCGTCGGCGAGTGACGGACCGCGGGTGTTCACGACCCCGCGGCTCCTGTGGGAACTGGCGCCGGTGCTCGGCAGCCAGTTCCTGGCCCATCCGCCGATCGAGCCGTATGAGGTGCGGGTGACGCAGCCCGAGCATCCGCTGGTCGCCGGGGTCGGCCCGTTCACGGTGACCGACGAGCTCTACGTGTGCGAGCTGCACGGGGAGTTGGAGGTGCTGCTGCATGCCGAGTACACGGGGCCGTGCCGCGGTTTCGCCGAGGGTGACACGGCGGCCCTCGACGCCGCGCCCCGACCGGTGCTGTATCTCAAGCGGCACGGTCTCGGCGAGGTCTGCTACTTCACCCTCGGGCACTGCAGGGGCCGTTACGACGTACAGGACCTGGGCGTGGACGACACCGGCCGGGTGGATCGCGGGCCGTGGGAAACGCGGGAGTTCATGACGGTGCTGCGGCGGTGTGTGGGGCGGACGGTGAGTGGGCGAAACCCGGCAGAGGAGCGGGCCGGCACCTGAGCGAGGCTCGGGCGCCGGCCCTGCACGGGGCGCGGCTCAACCGTGCGGCAGTACCACCGCGCGGCCGTTGATGTCGCCGGCGTGCAGACGCTCGTAGGCCGTCGGCGCCTCGTCGAGTGTGAAGGTCTCGACGTGGGAGGAGACCAGCCCCTGTCGCGCCAGCTCGACGACCTCCATGAGTTCCGGGCGGCTGCCCCAGTAGGGGAACGAGGCGGAGACCTCGAACGGCAGCCCACCGCCGAAGCCGACCGCCAGGGTGCCCCCACCGATGCCGACGATCGTCACGTCGCCCTCCACCGCTACCGACGCCGCGGCCACCGCGAGCGTCGCCTCGGCTCCCACGAAGTCCAGCACCACGTCCGCTCCCGTCCCGCCGGTGAGCTCCCGCACCCGTGGGGCCGCCGCGCCGTCGGAGAGGAGCGTCTCGTGGGCGCCGACGGTGCGTGCCAGCTCGAGTTTCTCCTTGCTCACGTCGAGGGCGACCACCCTGGCCGGTGTCAGGGCGCGGAGCAGCTGTACGGCGAGGTGACCCAGGCCGCCGACCCCGATCACCACCGCTGTGCTGCCCGGGACCAGCTTGGGCAGTGACTTCCTGATCGCGTGATAGGGCGTCAGCCCCGCGTCGGTGAGCGGGGCGGCCTGCACCGGGTCCAGTCCGTTCAGCGGCACCAGGTGGCGGGGCGAGTCCACCAGCATGTACTCGGCGAGCGCACCGGGGGAGCCGAGTCCCGGCGGCAGGATCCCGAGCCCGGCGGCGCGCGGGCAGCAGTTCTCCTTGCCCTGGGCGCAGTTGTGGCAGTGCTCGCAGCCCCACGGGCCGTACACCGCCACGTCGTCGCCTTCCGCCACTGCCGTGACACCGCTGCCCAGGGCCGCGACCGTGCCGACACCCTCGTGGCCGAGCGTCATCGGCAGCGGGTAGGGGAACTGCTCCTCGGGCCAGCCCATGACCGCCAGGTCGGAGTGGCACAGCCCTGCCGCCGTCACCTTCAACAGCACCTGGCCCGGGCCCGGTTCGGGCACGGGAACCTCGACGACCTCGGGGGCGTGTCCCACCCTCCGGTACTGCACAGCCTTCATGGTCAGATCTCCTTGCTGGTGGCAGGCAGGGCGCCGCTCTCCGGGGGAGTCCCGGCGCCGGCAAGCGAAGGGATTCCCTTCCGGCGGCGCAGCACGGCAGGCAGGGCGATCCGGCCACCCGTGAGGACCAGCGCCACGATGAGGACCGAGCCGGTGAACAGGCTTGCGGCCCACTGCGCGCTGGTGGCGAGCCCGAGTCCGGTGATGCCCGTGCCGAGCAGGAGGACCGCGAGCACCGTGCCCCAGGCGTTGAAGCGGCCCGCCCGCAACTGGGTCGCCCCGACGAAGGCGGCGGCGTACGCCGACAGCAGATACGGGGTGCCCGCGGTCGGCGAGCCGGATCCGACCGAGGACGCGAAGACGATGCCGGCGAAGCCGGAGAGCAGCGCGGAGGCCACCAGGGTCAGAAAGCGCAGCCGGTCGGTGCGCACGCCCTGCAGCCGGGCCGCGTCGGCGTTGAAGCCGGTCGCGTACAACCGGCGCCCGGTGGCGGTGTGTTCCAGCAGGAACCAGATGGCGAGCGCGGCGAGCAGCAGATACAGCACCGGCAGGGTGATGCCGCCCGCGTCCAGCTGGGCAATGCTCGCGAACGGCTTGGCGAGCAGCTGCACACCGGTGATGGAGCTGTCGTTGGTGACCATGGTGATCAGCGACTGGATCAGCGCTCCGGTGGCCAGGGTGGCGATGAACGAGTCGACGCGCAGTACCACCACCACGATTCCGTTGACGACTCCGATCAGCAGCGCGGCGGCCATCGCCAGGGTGATCGCCGCGCCGGGACCGAGTCCGGCGGAGACCAGGAAGCGGGCGGTCAGCACGCTGGTGAGCGACATGGTGTAGGCGACCGAGAGGTCGAAGACGCGTGCGGCCAGTGGCGGTACGACGCTGAGTGCCACCAGGCCGGCCACGGCGTTGCCGTTCAGTACCTGCTTGACCGTGATGATGGTCGGGAACGTGTCCGGCGCCCACACAGAGAAGAGCACGACGATGACCAGCCACACGTATACGGCGCCGATGTTCCGGAACGACAGGGCGGTCACCGCCCGCCGGCCCAGTGCCCCGGGGACGAACACCGCGGACCTCTGCGGTGCGGACGGCGGCAGCTGCGCCGCCCGGGTCGGTGTGGATGTCATGTCAGAGGGTCCCTTCCAAGGCTCATGTCACTCGGTTCCTTCCATGGCGTGCACGAGCGCGGACTCGGTGACGTCCCGGCCACTGATCTCCCGTGCGATCCGGCCGTCGCGCACCACCAGGACACGGGTGCACAGAGCGAGCAGGTCCTGCGTGTCGGAGGAGCACACGATGACGCCCATGCCCTCGTCGGCCTGACGCTCTATCAGGTCGTATAGCTGCAGGCGGGTGGCGACGTCTACGCCCGCCGTGGGCTCGCACAGCGCCAGCACCGGCGGGCGCTGTGCCAGACAGCGCGCCATGACGACCTTCTGCTGGTTGCCGCCGCTCAGGGTGGTGATCCGCGCCCCGGGTCCGGCCGTGCGCACCCCTACCCGCCTGATCCAGTCCTCCGCCAGGGCGGACTCGCGGCGCCGGTGCAGTCGCCCCGCCCGGGCGCGCAGTCGGTGCAGGAGCGGGAGGGTGAGGTTCTCGCCGACCGAGAAGTCGCCGATCACTCCCTCGCCCGCCCGGTCCGCCGGGACCAGGGGAAGGCCCAGTGCGCCGGCGTCACGCGCCTCGGTCCACCGCTCGGAGCGTTCCGGCAGCCGCAGCCTGCCGCTCACCGGCCCGGCATGGGCCCCGCACACGACGTACGGCACGATCTCGTGGCCGGAGCCGACCAGGCCGGTGATGCCCAGACGCTCGCCCCTGGCCAGGTCGAGGTCGACTCCCCGCAGGGGCCCGGCCCACAGGTCACGGACCTCCAGCACCGGGTCGGCGGGACCGGCGGAGGGCGCCGGGCGGTGGTCGGTCTCCGTCTCCTCGCCCGCCATCAGTTCCGCCAGCGAGCGCGGAGTGAGCTCGGCGACCCGGCGTGTGGCGATCCGGCGTCCGCCGCGGATGACGGTGACCCGGTCGGCGAGCGCGAAGATCTCGTCCATCCGGTGCGAGACGTACAGGACGCCGGCGCCGGCGTCGCGGACCTCCCGCACGATGTCGAAGAGGCGGGCCACCTCGCCGGGCGGCAGCACGGCGGTGGGCTCGTCGAGCACCAGGACACCGCGGCCGCCGTCCCAGCCCTGCAGCGCGGCGGCGATGGCCACCACCGCGCGCTGCACGGGAGTCGCCGCCACCAGGGGACGGCGTACGTCGATGCCGAGACCGAACCGTTCGACGAGGGCGGTTGTGCGTCTCTCCATCTCCGGCCAGCGGATGTTGCCGAAGGCCGTGCGGGCGAAGCCGTGACTGAGCGCCAGGTTGTCGATGGCGCTCAACTCGCCCACCAGTCCCAGCTCCTGGTGGACGAAGCGGAGCCGGTCGTGGCGGGAGGCCGTGACATGGCCGAGGTCGAAGGGCTCGCCGTCGAGTTCGGCCACCGCACCCGGCTCCGCGTGGTGGAAGCCGGCGAGGATCTTGATGAGGGTGGACTTGCCAGAACCGTTGGGCCCGATGAGGGCGTGGATCTCGCCGGGCGCGACCTCGAGATCCACGTCCCTCAGTGCCTGGGTGCCGCCGAATCTCTTCGACAGGGCGGCCACCCGCAGTACCGGCCCGGTCAACTCAGGCCCCAGAGCGCCTTGAACTGCTTCTGGTAGCTCTCGACGATCGGGAAGTCACCGTCGGCGGAAGGCAGGTTGTCCTTGGTGACGAGCATGTTGGGCAGCGCCGCCTTCTGGTCCACGGCCATGGACTGGCCGGTGAAGTGCCGGGCCAGCGCGTCGGCCTGGAGCCAGGCCGTCTCATGGGAGTTCAGCGCCATCGCGCCGTCGGTGAGACCGCTCTGGATGTACTGGTAGTTCTGTGCGTCACCGACGTTGACGACGATGTGCTTGCCGGTGACGCCGGCGGTCTTCAGCGCGGCCGGCACACCCACGTTGAGCAGGCCCAGGGAGAACACGACATGGGTCACCTTCGGGTGCGACCGGAGGTACGACACTACGCGGTCCGGCATGTCCTTGCCCACCGAGGTGATCGGCACGTCGACGTTGTCCAGCGCGCAACCGGCGCACCACTCCTTGTACTTGGCCGCGAAGGCGTCCTTGACCGGCTTGAGGATCGTGTAGGCCGGAAGGTCGAAGTAGACGGTGTTCGCCTTTGCGTCGCTGTTCGACACCACCCATGAAGCGAGCATCTCGCCCTGGACGCCCACGTCGTCCGGCCCGTTCTTCAACAGGGAGATGCCGTCGCCCACCACGTCGTCGGCGTTCGACTGGATGACGGGGATACCGGCCGCCTTCAGCTGTGCCAGCTGCTTGGCGTAGACGGCACGTGGGAAACCGGAGGCGACGACGGCGTCCGGCTTGTCGCGTACGGCCTGTTCGTAGGCCGCCTGGACGGACTCCGGCGTGCCCTGGGTGGCGATCTGCTTCACCTTCCAGCCGAGTTGTCCCGCGGCGCCGGTGAAGAAGTCGGCGAGGTCCTTGCAGGACTGGACGCCGCACAGGATGAAGTCGATCTTCTTGCCCTTGGGGATCTGCTTGCCGACCGGCTGGGTGACGGAGATCGCGGCCGGGCGCTGCGCATACGTCTTCAGAGCCGCACGGGCCGCCGTCAGGCCGGGCGATCCGGGCGCCGCCGCCTGCGAGGAGTCTGCGGCCGGGGTCGTGCCGCTGCCGCACGCCGTCAGGGTGAGCAGGGCAGTGACGGGGACGATCGCGGTGAGGGCGCGGCGGACCGCGCGACCGGGTCTGGAACTCATCGTTGAGTACTCCCGTGGTGTGGCGCACGCAAGAGGTGCTGGGGAATGCAGGGCTGCGTCGATCGCCGACGTGGGGTACGGCGCGGGGCGCCGGGGTGAGAGCCCCGGGGCGCTGGGGCCGGGACGGGCAAGACCGTTCCGGAACGGAGAAACTTATGAGGCACTACAGCCTCAAGTGGGTCGGAGTGTGACATGCCCCGGCGTGCTTGGGGAGAGGGTCTCCGCAAGAAAATCCAGGATTTAAAGCTGATTCCGCGATGACCTCGGCAGATGCCGGCTCGTTCACCGTCGCGAGTGTTGCTCCCGACCGCAACCGGTAACTACACTCGCTCTAAAGTTTCTGCCGGAGGAGAGATGATGGACGAAACATCGGAGCTGGGCACGGCGCGGTGCCCCGGGCCCAGCGTCCAGGACTACCTCGACCAGGACAGCCGCCCTGTTCCCCCCGCCCTGAGGTACGAGCGGAACGACCACCTGGGCAGCGAGGACATCGACACCGCCCGCTTCACCTCCCGCGAATGGGCCGACCGCGAGATGCGGCAGGTGTGGCGCCGCGTCTGGCAGTTCGCCTGCCTGGAGAGCGAGATTCCCGAGGTCGGCGACCACGAGGTCTACGAGATCGGCGACGACTCGCTCATCGTCGTGCGCACGGCCCCCGAGGAGATCCGCGCGTTCGTCAACGTCTGCCTGCACCGCGGACGCAAACTGCGCACCGGCGGCGGCAACGTCAGCGAGTTCCGCTGCTCGTTCCACGGCTTCGCCTGGAACCTCGACGGCACGATGCAGACCCCGCCCTGTGCCTGGGACTTCCCGCACGTCACCCCGGAGAAGTTCGCCCTCCCCGAGGCCCAGGTGGCCACCTGGCGCGGCTTCGTCTTCATCAACATGGACCCGTACGCGGAGTCCTTCGACTCCTACCGCGGCACCTTCGACGACTACTACATCTGGCCACTGGAGAAGCGCTACAAGTCGCTGCACATCGCCAAGGTGCTGCCCTGCAACTGGAAGATCGCGCAGGACGCCTTCATCGAGTCCTTCCACGTGATCGCCACCCACCCGCAGATGCTGCCGTGGCTCGCCGACGCCAACTCCCAGTACGACGTCATGGCGGACCAGCCGAACTGGAACCGGATGATCAACATCCAGGGGGCGCCCAGCCCGCACGTGGCGGAGTCCGTCACGGAGGAGGACGTCCTCGAGACGTTCTACGACTCGCGCGCGTTCTACGCCGCGGCCCAGGGCCGCGACCTGGTGATACAGGAGGGCGACGAAATGCCGGCGATCCCGCCGGGCGGCACCGCCCGCCAGGTCCTCGCCGAGCGGATGCGTGCGCAACTGGCGGCCACCTCGCGCCAGGACTTCTCGCAGACCGCCGACACCGAACTGCTGGACGCCATCAACTACTTGTTGTTCCCCAACTTCAACCCCTGGGGCGGGGCCAAGTCCAACATCATCTACCGGTTCCGGCCCAACGGCCTCGACCCGGACTCCTGCACCGCGGAGATCATCTTCATGTCCTCCCCGAAGCAGCCCGGCGAGATGCCGCCCCCGGTGAAGATCCGCTGGGTGCCGGAGGACATGCTCTTCGCCGACATCCCCGAACTCGGCGTGCTCGGCCCCGTCTTCGACCAGGACTGCGAAAACCTCCCCTACGTCCAGCAGGGCCTCAAGGCGATGCGCAAGCCGGGCATCACCCTGGCCAACTACCAGGAGAGCCGCATCCGCCACTTCAACCGGACGCTCGACCAGTGGATGGACCAGTGACCCAC
Source organism: Streptomyces sp. JLBG701 (assembly GCF_058544905.1). Classification (NCBI taxonomy): domain Bacteria; kingdom Bacillati; phylum Actinomycetota; class Actinomycetes; order Kitasatosporales; family Streptomycetaceae; genus Streptomyces; species Streptomyces sp. JLBG701. The sequence continues at coordinate 1,175,258 of NZ_CM178588.1, read as the reverse complement.
CGCGTGGCGGTCAGACCCCTGGGCGTCGAGCTCGAAGTCCTCGACGGCGAGGACCTGTTCACCGCCGCCCGGCGGCTCGGTTACCGCTGGCCCACCGTCTGCGGCGGCAAGGGCACCTGCCGTACCTGCTTCGTCCAGGTGGAGGACGGCGCCGAGAACTGTTCCCCCGTGGGCCCGTTGGAGCGCGAGGGCATCGAGGCCCTGCGCAGGCCGGTGGACGGCCTGACCCGGCTCGCCTGCCGGCTGCGGGTCGAGGGCCCGGTGACCGTGACCAAGCGCGGCGTGCGCCGCCGAGTGCAGGAGTGAGACCCCCATGTCCAAGCAAGTGATCCACCCCCTGACCGGGCATGTGTACCGGCTCACCGAGGACGGACTCGTCGAGGTGACCGACCCCAGGACCGGGGCACAGGGCGTCTTCGACTTCCAGGCCCGGTGGCAGTCGGGCGAACTGCGCCACGCCGACCTTCAGATGGCCGGCTGGGTCGGCCGCCTCGCACAGCGGCGCACCCCGCCTCGGCCGGAGGCGTGACGCCGTGTCTCCGCGCACCACCCGCGTGGTCTGTCTGGTACGCCGCCCCGAAAAGGAGCCGGCCCCCGGTGACTTCACCGTCGAGGAACGCCCCCTGCCACCCCTCGGTGAGGGCCAACTCCTCGTCCGCAACCTCTACATGAGCGTCGACCCGTCCATGCGCGGGCGGCTGGAGAGCACCGAGAAGCACTACACGCACAACTTCACCCCCGGATCACCGCTCGACGGCCGGGCCCTGGGTGTCGTGGAGGAGAGCCGCTGTCCCGGCGTGCCGCCCGGTGTCTATGTCCGCCACCAACTCGGCTGGCGGGAGCGGGCCGTGCTGGACGGGGCGGACACCGACGGAGCGGATCGCATCGACCCGCAACTCGCCCCGCTGCCCACCTGGTTGGGGCTGCTCGGCCAGACCGGATTCACCGCGTACGTGGGCCTGACCCGGATCGCGGCGCTGCGCCCCGGCGACACCGTCTTCGTGTCGGCGGCGGCCGGGGCCGTCGGTACCGCCGCCGGCCAGTTCGCGCGCCTGCTGGGCGCGGACCGAGTCGTCGGCACCGCAGGCGGGCCGGAGAAGTGCGCCCTGCTGGTCAAGGAGTTCGGCTACGACGCCGCCGCGGACTACCGTGCCGAGCCGGTGCGCGACGCCCTGGCCCGGATGGCACCCGACGGCATCGACGTGTACTTCGACAACGTCGGCGGAGAGCAGCTCGCCGCCGCCCTGCACGCGCTGCGGACCGGTGGCCGGGTCGCCCTGTGCGGCATGATGTCGCAGTTCGGCGGCGCCCGACGGGCCGTGGACATCAACCAGTTGATCCAGGCGGTCCTCAAGCGGCTGACGCTGTGCGGTTTCATCGTCCGCGACCACGACGATCTGCGGCCGGAGTTCGAGCAGCGGGTCGCGGGCTGGCTCGCCGAGGGCCGGATCACCGCGCGGGAGACGGTCGTGGACGGGCTGGAGAACGCCGCGGGAGCGTTGCTGTCCCTGCTCGGCGGCGGAAACGTGGGCAAGATGCTGGTCTGCCTGGGCGATTCCGGCTGAAACGGCCCCTTCCGGCAGGCTGAAACGGCGCCCCCCGGCGGGGGGCGCCGTTTCAGCGCATGGGCTGTGACGCGGCGACGGTGTGGGCCGTCAGGGAGACCCCGACTCGGGTCAGCCCCGCCACGGCCGCCCGGAAGTCCTTGATGTGCGCGGTGGAGAAGTGCTCGTCCAGGGCCTGCCGGGAGGTCCAGTGCTCGTACACCCGGATACGCCGCTCGTCGGCGGGATCGGCGGTCATGGCGTAGTCCAGACAGCCGGGTTCCTGCTCGCGGGTATGCCGGCCCAGCTCGACGAGGGCCCTCAGCATGCCGGCGCGGTCGGCGGGCTCGTAGTCCATCCAGCCGGCGACGATGATTTCCTCAGCCACGGGATTCCTTTCGCGGTCGTGCCCGCGGGCCCGTCGCCCCGGTGCAGGGGAGCGACGGGCCCGCGGTGCTTCAGATGCCGAGCGGCGCCGGGACGCTGTCCACGGTGACGGTGCCCTTGTCGCCGTCGACCGTGATCACCATTCCGTCCCGCAGGCGCTGTGTCCCGACCTCGACGGAGATGACGGCCGGGATGCCCAGTTCGCGGCAGACCACCACGGCGTGGCTGTTGAGCGCGCCCACGTCCACCACGGCCGCTCCGGCGACCAGGAACAGCGGGGTCCAGGCCGCGTCCGTGATCGGTGCGACCAGCACCTCCCCGGGCTCCAGCGCCTCGCACGAGGCCGGGTCGGTGACCACCCGCACGCGGCCCGTGTAGGTGCCGTGGCTGCCGCCGACACCGCCGAGGACATCACCCTCGACGGCCGCCTGCGTCCGCTCCTCGGCGCGCCGGGGCCAGGTGCCGATGTCGGTCTGCGCGTCCTCCGCGACGAAGAACGGCGGTTCCAGGTCGTGCAGGGCGGCGTACTCCTCGAGCCGCCGCGCGATGACGGGGCCGAAGGACCCCGGGGCGGCGACATAGCCGTCGAGCTCGGTGTCCAGCAGCATCATCACGTCCTCGGGCCGGGCGAAGAGCCCCGCCTCGACGCCGCGGCGACCGAGCTCCCGTACGGCCATGCGGATCTCGTTGATGACGGTGACGCAGTTGGCCTTGGTGCGTTCGCGGGCCGGGATCCACACCTGGGAGGCGTGCATGCCGGCGTCGAACATGGGCTGTGTCTCCTCGGGCAGTGCGGCCCGGATCTCCTGTGCTGTCTGCTCGCGCCGTTCGGTCAGCCGTGTCCGGCGGGCGGCGGGGGAGTCGTCGTCGGGACTGTGGCGGATCCGGTCGACCAGGGCCAGTGCCTGGACGGGCGCCGCCTCCCAGGACAGCGCGTGGATGTCCCACTCGTTGGGGCCGCGGTCGCCGGATTCGGCCAGGAACTCTTCGAAGGCGTCGCGGAACGTCTTCACGTCGCCGCTCGCCCCGTCGAGGGCCTGCTCCACGGCGGCCGGACCCTGGTCGAACAGCGCGCTCAGCTCGGCCGAGGCCGCCACCTGGCGAGCCAGTGTCCACAGTCCGGTCGAGGGGGAGGCGGAGTCGACGTCGCCGAGACCGCCGATGAGGTCGAGCATGGCGCCGGGGCGATCCACGCTCGCGCACAGCGGGCCGAGGATCGCCGGTCCGACGGACGCGGGCAGCGAGGACTCGACGTGCCGCTGGAAGGTCGTCTCCACCTCGTCCAGCAACGACCGTGCGTACGCCACCAGTTCGGCCTCGGACAGCCGCTTCAGGTCGGGCCGGGAGCGGCGCAGTGCGCGCAAGCGCTGCCGGTCGGCGTCGGCCTCCGGGAAGCCGCTCTGGCCGAGCATCCGCTGAAGCGTCCCGCCCGCCTTGGCGGTCAGCTCCTCGTCCTGGTCGTCCGGGTGCGCCAGGTACACCGGCGTGTCGGAGCGCTGTCCGACGAAGGCCGCGTCGATCTGGTCCGCCGTCTGGCCCATGCGGATGCCGAACAGCCGCATGTGGGAGAGGTTGAGGTAGAAGTGGCCGCCGAACATGCCGACGAACGGCGGTCGGGGGCCGGCCACCTCCTCCTCGCGGTAGATGCCGAACCCGACGAAGCCGCGACGCCAGCCCTGCAGGCCCTGCCCCCACACCAGGGTCCAGCCCAGCGGGCTGGCGGGTTCCGGCAGGGTCTCGCCCGCGTTGGCGCGGGTGTAGTGCGGCAGCCGCTCACTGCGCTGCCAGTCCGTGATCCAGCTCTTCATGGCCGAGGTCTCCCGCTGTCCGTACCCGCGCCTACCACTGCGCCGTTCCGCCGTCGACACTGATCAGTGCGCCGGTGATTCCTGTGCCGGCCTCGCTCGCGAGCAGCGAGGCGACCGCCGCGATCTGCTCCACCGTGGTGATCTTCTTGGTGGCGGCGTGCTCGGCGAAGCGGCTCAGCCACTCCTCGTAGCTGATGCCCTCGGCCTCGGCCGCGGCTGGCCCCGCGGCGCGCATCAGGTCGGTGTCGACGGCGCCGGGGCAGATGGCGTTGCAGGTGATGCCCTGGGTGCCGTACTCGAAGGCGGTCGCCTTGGTCAGGCCGTGGATCGCGTGCTTGTTGGTGATGTAGTGGCTGATCCCCGGCTTGTTGGCCTGCTTGCCCTCGACGGAGGAGATGTTGATGATGCGGCCCCAGCCGTGCTCCAGCATCTTCGGCAGCGCTCGGCGGGTGCCGTAGAAGTAGCCGTTGACGTTCAGCTTGAGGGCGTCGTGCCATGCCTCGTCGCTGAGTTGGTGGATGGGGGCGAAGCCGGAGCTGCCGCCGACGTTGTTGACCCAGATGTCGAGCCGGCCGAAGCGTTCGGCGGCGAAGTCGGCGAGGCCCTCGATGTCCTCCTGGCTGTTGGCGTCGCAGGGGTGGAAGACGGCCCGGTCCCCGGCGCCCATCTCCTCCAGGGCCTGCTTGCCCTTGATCTCGGATCGGCCGCTGATGACGACCGTGGCGCCGTCGGCCACGAAGGCCTCGGCGATGGCGCGGCCGATGCTGCGCGTGCTGCCCGTGATCACTGCGACACGTCCGTCGAGGCTGCCCGTAGCCACCATGCTGTTCTCCCGCGAGTGTTGTTGGTTCGTCACCTGGTGGCTCTGGCGGCTTGGGCGCCGTCTTCCAGGTGTTGGTGGATGGTGCGGTGCAAGTGCTGGAGTCCGGGCTCGTTGCGTCCGAAGACGAAGTCGGTCCCGTCGAGGGCCTTCAGACCCTGCTGGACTCCGTAGGTGGTCGCGTAGTCCTCGTCGCGGACCACCTCGTGGAACCACTCGCCGAACCGGTCGGCGGCCTGGCGCTCCTCCTCGGTCACCGCCGGCTCCCGCAGCAGGATGATCTGCTGGGTCACCGACTCGGTGGCCGTCCGGGGGAGCACCAGGGAGACGGCGATCTTCTGGCGCCAGCCGCCGGCGATCGCGAGGCCCGGGAAGAGCCAGTAGATGGGCCCGACGCAGTCGCCCGGATCGCGCTGGTCCGGGGGCAGTTCGACCGCCTGCGCGATGGGGCGCAGGGCCGGTGCGATGCGCTGGTGGGGGCCCCAGGTGTCGTGGGCCATCATGTTGGAGAGGTTCGTCTCGAACACCGTCTTCGGGTGCAGCGAGGCGAAGTGGTACGTCTCCAGATATCCGTCGAGGGTGACCTTCCAGTTGGGACTGGTCAGCTCGCTGGTGGCGTAGTGGTGGCACTCCGCCAGCCGCATACCCTCGAGGAGCGGCTGCAGATCGCCCAGCCAGGCGTCCAGGTCGGGCTCGGCCGCCGGGTCCAGCGAGACGAAGACGATCCCCGCCCGCTCCCCGGCCGGAAGCCCGACCAGGCTGCGGCCCTCACGCGGAACGTCACCGAAGGTCTTCTCGGCGTAGACACCCCGCAGTTCGCCGGACAGGTCGTACGACCACGAGTGGTACGGGCAGGTGAGCCGCCTCGACACCCCGCAGCCGGGTTCGAGGAGCTTGGCCCCCCGGTGCCGGCACGCGTTGATCATCGCGTGTACGGCGCCCTGGCGGTCCCGGGTGATCAGCACGGGGATGCCGAGCACGTCGATCGCCTTATAGGTGTTCGGACCGGGCAGCTCGCAGGACATGGCGAGCGGCAGCGGGACGCTCCGGTGGACGGCGTCCGTCTCGCGTTGCCAGCGGTCGGCGTCGAGGTAGTTGGCGACGGGTTCCGTCCACTGCCCGTCCGCCTCGTGCGTCGTGTTGGCGCGGTAGTGCGCCATCACGCGCTCGACGAGTTCGGCGGCCTCCCGCCGCATCGTCAGGGATGCGGCGTCGGTGGACCGGTCCTGGCTGATCCACGAGGAGTATTCGGGGGCCGAGGGCGGGTTGCGGTCGGCGTCTGTCTCCCGGATCTCCGGCGAACTGGTCTGGACCACGATGTCCTCACAATCCTCCCAGCCGCGAGCCGGTGACCGGCTTCGGAATGCGACAGCTGGGCTGTGTCCGAAACTGCAACAGGACTTAGTGTGCTCTGTCAATAGAAAGTGGTGAAGTTGCGGCTCGGTCTCCCGTAGGGGTGGGTGCGATGGTCATGGTCCGACCGTTCGAGGTGGGCCTGGTGGTACGGGACTTGGGGCCGATGGAGCGCTTCTACCGCGACGTGATCGGCTGTCGCGCCGTGCACCGCTCGCGCGTACCGGTGGCCGTCGGCGGCCCGGCCGGACTGGGCGGCGAGCTGGTCGTCGTCTGGCTGCAGGTGCCCTCCGGGGGATGCGTCAAGCTGATTCTTCCCTCGTCGCCCGCGGTGCCGGCCCTCGTGGCGCATCCGCTGGCCGGACGTGCGGGGCTGTCGTATCTCACCTTCCGTGTTGACGACGTGGACCCCGTGGTGGCCGCGCTGAGGGCTGCAGGCGCCAAGCCCTTGTCGGACCCGGTCGTCGTCCGCGCGCACGGTCGGCGGATCACCTTCTGGACGGATCCGGAGGGCAATGCGGTGGAGCTGGTGGACGACCGCGGCGAGGAGTCGGGTCCGGGGCGTAGTAATTAGAGAATCTCTTCAGTAAGGTGCGTGACGCTGGTTACTGTAGAGCGACACTAGAAAGTCCACTTCCGTGGCACACCTCCCTCGGGCGAAGGGGCGGACGATGGCTCAGAAGAAGTCGGCCGATGCGGCCGCACACCAGGTATCCGCGCAGGTCATCAGGGATCTGCACGAGCGCATGGTGCGCATCCGGCTGTTCGAGACCGAGGCGGGCAAACTCATGGAGGCCGGCAAGCTGCCCGGCTTCCTGCACCTGTATGTCGGCCAGGAAGCCGTGGCCGCCGGCGTGATGGCGGCCCTGCGCGACGACGACCAGATCACCTCCACCCACCGGGGCCACGGGCACGCCGTGGCCAAGGGCGTCGGCCTCCGCGAGATGTACGCCGAGCTGTACGGGCGCGTCACCGGCGCCTGCCTCGGCCGCGGCGGCAGCATGCACATCAACGACCTCACCCGCGGCATGCTCGGTGCCAACGGCATCGTCGGGGCGGGCGTCCCGATCGCCGTGGGTGCCGCCTTCGCCGCCCGCTACAAGGGCGAGGACAGCGTCGCCGTGACCTTCTTCGGCGACGGCGCCACCAACATCGGCGCCTTCCACGAGGGCGCCAACATGGCCGCGATCCTCGGCCTGCCCGTCGTCTTCGTGTGCGAGAACAACGGCTACGCCGAATTCACGCCACAGTCCGGGCACATGCTGCTCACCGACGTCGCCGACCGGGCCGCCGCCTACGGCATGCCCAGCGTGATCGTCGACGGCATGGACGCGCTCGCCGTCCATCGCGCCGCCGCCGACGCCGTCGAACGGGCCCGGGCCGGCGAGGGCCCGATGATGATCGAGGCCAAGACCTACCGCTACTTCGACCATCAGGGCGTCAAGGGCCTCCGGCACCCCTACCGCTCGGACGAGGAGGTCGCCGAGTGGAAGGCCCGCGACCCCATCGACCTGCTGGAGACCTGGGCCGTCGCCGACGGCGCCGCGACCCGCGCGGAGCTGGACGACGTATGGCAGCGCACCCGCGACGAGATCGCCGAGGCCATCGCCTACGCCGAGACCAGCCCGCTGCCCGACCCCGCCGACCTGCTGCTCAACGTCTACTCGGGATGACCGCCATGACCACCACCACCGAAGCACCGGCCGTCGCCCCGAACGCCGCGGCCCGCAAACTGACCTACGTCAAGGCCTTCAACGAGGGACTCGCCCAGGCCATGCGCGAGGACGAGAGCGTCTTCGTCGCCGGCGAGGACGTGGCCGGATACGGCGGCGTCTTCCGCATGTTCGACAACCTGCTCGACGAATTCGGCCCCCGCCGCATGATCGACACCCCGATCTCCGAAGCCGCCCTCGTCGGCCTCGGCGTGGGCGCCGCCGCCCGCGGCCTGCGCCCGGTCGTCGACCTCATGTTCATGGACTTCATCGGCGTCTGCCTCGACCAGATCGTCAACCAGGCAGCGAAGATGAAGTACATGTTCGGCGGCGCGCTGTCCGTGCCGCTCACCATCACCACCGCCTCCGGAGCCGGCCTCGGCGCCGCGGCCCAGCACAGCCAGAGCCTGGAGGCCTGGCTGGCCCACGTGCCCGGCCTCAAGGTCGTCATGCCGTGCGACGCGTACACCGCCAAGGGCCTGACCGTCTCGGCCATCCGGGACGACAACCCGGTCGTCGTCATGCTCAACAAGGTCCTGCTCGGCAGCACCAGCGAGGTGCCCGAGGAGATCTACGGCATCCCGCTGGGTCAGGCGCAGATCGCGCGCCAGGGCAGCGATGTCACCGTGATCGCCCTGGGCCGCATGGTGGGGGAGGCCCTCGCGGCGGCCGACGAACTCGCGGCCGAGGGCGTCGAGATCGAGGTGATCGACCCGCGCACCGTGCAGCCCCTGGACACCGAGACGATGTTCGCCTCGGTCCGCCGCACCAACCGGGTGCTCGTGGTGCACGAGGCCGTCACCTTCGGCGGGCTCGGCGCGGAGATCGCCGCCCAGATCCAGGACGCCGCCTTCGATCACCTGGACGCGCCGGTTCTGCGCATCGGCGCCCCCTTCTCACCCGTCCCCTTCTCCCCGGTCCTGGAGAAGGCCTACGTCCCCGATCGCACCCGGATCGCCCAGGGCTGCCGGCGTCTCCTCGAAAGGTCGTGACCGACGTGGCGGTCGAGGTTCTGCTGCCGAAGATCGGCCTGACGATGCAGGAAGGCACGATCGACGAATGGCTCGTGCCCACCGGCGCCGCCGTCGCGGAGGGCGACGCCCTGCTGCGGCTGGCTACCGACAAGGTCGACGTGGACGTCGAGGCGGAGGCCGGGGGACTGTTCCACCCGGTGGTCGCGGCCGGGGCCACCGTCCCGGCCGGGGCCCTCATCGGCTGGCTGCTGGCCGAGGGCGAACAGCCACCGGACCCGGTGGGTACGCCGATGCCCGCCGGGTCCGGGTCCGGGACCGCTGCGCCCGCCCCCGAGGCCGGCGCGGCGCCCTCCGTGAACGGCACCGGTGAGAACGGCATCGGTGACCGGCTTCTGTCCTCGCCGAACGCCCGGAGGGTCGCCGCGGCCGCCGACGTCGACCTCACCTCCGTACGGGGCACCGGTCCCGGCGGACGGATCGTCTCCGAGGACGTGGAGGACTTCCTCGCGGCCCTCCCCGGCGACCTCGTCACCCTCGTCCCGTCGGGAGACACCCCCGCCTCACCGCTGGTCCGCAAGCTGGCGAAGGAGCGGGGCATCGATCTCTCCGAGGTGAACGGCACCGGGCCCGGCGGCCGGATCCGCAGGGCGGATCTGGATGGCGTCACTCCGGCGCCCGAAGCCACTCCCGCTCGTCCCAGTGAAGTCATCCCACTCACCGGGATGCGCGGCACCATCGCCCGCAGGATGCACTCCAGCCTCCAGGAGATGGCGCAGCTGACGCACGGCTACGAGGTGCGGATGGACGCCGTGGTGTCCCTGCGGGACCGGCTCAAGGAGGAGTGGGCCGACAGCGATCTGCCGGTCCCCAGCATCAACGACTTCCTGCTGAAGGCCGCGGCCCTGGCGCTGCGCGAGCACCCGCTGCTCAACGCGACGGTGCGGGAGGACGGTATCCATCTGCTCGACGAGGTCCACCTGGGCTTCGCGGTGGCCGTTCCGGGCGGCCTGATGGTCCCCGTGATCGAGGACGCGGTGGCGCTGCCGCTGCCCGAGATCGCCGGCCGGTCGAGGTCCCTGGCCCAGGCCGCACGCGAAGGGCGGATCTCCCCCGCGCAGTTGGAAGGGGCCACCTTCACGGTCACCTCACTCGGCGGATACGGCGTCGACTTCTTCACCCCCGTGATCAACCCCGGCAACGTCGCGATCCTCGGCGTGGGCCGGCTCAGGGACGGCGTCGAGTGGGTGGACGACCGGCCGCTGCGGACTCGGGTGCTCACCCTCAGCCTCACCTTCGACCACCGTGCCGTCGACGGGGCACCCGCGGCCGAATATCTGCGCACCGTAGGTGAGCTGCTGAGCAAACCCCTCCGCCTGCTGGTGTGATCCGAGGCCTATGTGGCCGGCTCGGCGATCCGCTCCGCGAGGTTGCCGACCTCGCGGACGAAGGAGCGGTGCCCCAGCGACCGGTAGACGTCGTCACCCCGGACCTGCGAGATCGCCGCGGTCTCCAGCAGCGCCAGCAGGCCCAGGCCGATCACCGCCGCCTCGGCGTCGGAGACCTGACCGCGGGCCTTGCGGATCAGCCGCACCAGTTCTTCCAGCAGTTCGGTACGGCTCTCCTGGCGCAGTGCCTCCGCGTCCTGGCTCATGCCGGCCGACGACACGAAGAAGACGGTGGCGGCGGACCGGTGTTCGCCCAGCCAGGCCAGCAGCGAGGTGATCGCCGCGCCGATGTCCGAGTCGGGTTCGTGGGCCTGAGTGAGTGCCTGCAACTGCTCGCGCAGCGCGGCGGCGAACACCCGCATACCCTCCGCCAGGACCTGGTCCTTGGAGGAGAAGTGGTAGTACACCGCTGCCGAGGTCATCTCCGCACGCGCGGCGATGTCGGCCACCGTCACCTCGTCCGGCGGCTGGGTGGCGAACAGCTCCGTGGCTGCGTCGATCACCCACTGCTTGCGCGACGGACGATGAGCGGCGCGGGTTCCGGATGTCGTCATGGTGTCAAGTATGCCGGGAGCCCGGTGCTCCGGAGGTGCTTGTGTAGCAGGAATTATGCCGTCGGGCGGGAGTAGTAACTGGATACAATGGTCAGTACGCAGGGCCCACGGACGCGGGTTCACGGCAGTCGGCAGGGAGCATGATGGCCACCACGAAGAACGGCAAGCAGCCCGCCCACCGGCCCTCGCGGCGGCAGCACATCATCTCCGCCGCCGTGCGGGTGTTCGGCCGCAACGGATTCGCGGAGACCAGCATCCAGGACATCGCCGACGAGGCACAGGTGGTGCCCACCGCCGTCTACTACCACTTCGACGGCAAAGAGGAGTTGCTCGAACTCGCGATGCGACGGGTCTTCGACCAGCTGAACGCGGTCGTGGAGGCGGCACGTCCGGAGACCGAGCCGGGTGATGCGGAGGGCCTGGTCCGCGTCATCGACGCGGTGTGGGACTGGGTGGAGCAGAACCCGGACGAGGCCCGTCTGTACCAGGTCCAGGTAGCCTCCGCCAACGGCAGCGTCAAGGTGCTGCGGGACGAGTTCGAGCAGCGGCACATCCAGCGTGGCTACGACTATCTGCCCGAGGGCACCACTCGCAGCCCCCGGGCGGCGAAGGCCCGGCATGCGGGGCAGGCCCTCGCGGTCCGCACACTGATCAGCACGACCATGCTCGTCACGGCGCTGCGGGCGGAGGGCGGACCGCTGTCCCAGCTGCCCTCCCGGTCCGTGCTGGAAGCGGTCAGGGCGCTGGCGCTGCGCATCGTCGGCGCCGAGGAGAAGCCGGCCCCGTCCCGGACCTGACGCGGGTTCACCACGGCAGCGGCCTGCGGTCGGCGAACAGCCCGCCCGTCGTCTCGTCGCCTTCGGGAAGGGTCGCCAGCCAGACCGGCGTGTCCGCCCCCTCCGCCGGACCGCGCGGAGCGGACGGCCCGCCCATGCCGCTGCGGGTCCAGCCGGGGTCGGCGGCGTTGACCAGGACGCCCGTGCCGGACAGCTCGGCGGCGAGCATACGGGTCAGGGCGTTGAGCGCCGTCTTGGAGATCCGGTAGGCGGGGTGCCGACCGGAGTCCATCAGCGCCAGCGAACCGTAGGAGCTGGTGACGTTCACGACCCGCCCGTAGCCGGCTTCCACCATGCCTGGGACGATGGCCTCGGCCACCCGCCAGGCGCCGGTGAGGTTCGTGTCCAGGGTCGCCCGCAGGATGTCCTCATCGACATACGGGGGCCGCAGTTCCCGGTCCAGGGACACGCCCGCGTTGTTCACCAGCACGTCGATCCCACCGGTCAGCCCCGTCGCCTCCCGGACCGCTTGCGTGACGCTCTTCGCGGACGTCACGTCCAGGGCCAGCGGCAGCGCCGCCGGGCCGATGACGCGGCACGCCTCCTCGGCGGCCTCCCGTCCTCGCGCCCCGACCAGAACCCGCAGCCCCTGGTCGGCGAGCTGTCGGCACATCTCCAGGCCGATGCCGCGTGCCCCGCCGGTCACCAGCGCCGTTCTCCCGCCGTGCCGCATGCTTCGCCCGCCGCCTCTCACACCGTCAGAACCGAGCACGCGCTGATCCCGGGCGCCCCGTACACATGGGTGAAGCCCACCCGGGGGGCACCCGGCACCTGCACACCGGGCGCCCGGCCCTGCAACTGCCGTACGACTTCATGGAACTGCCGCAGCCCGGAGGCGCCGACGGGCTCTCCGCCGGCCAGGCAGCCGCCGTCGGTGTTGACCGGTATCCGGCCCGTCGGATCGGTCTCCCCGGCGGACAGCAGTTCCTCCTGCTCGCCGTGACCGCACAGCCCGGTCTCCGCCAGGTGGATCAGCTCCGAGCCGCTGTCGGTGTCCTGCAACTGGGCGACCTGCACGTCCGCGGGCCGCACCCCTGCCGCGCGGAAGGCCGCCTCCGCGGCGTCGACGCTGGGGCTGTGGTGGGGTCCCGGCGGCAGCCAGGGCGAGAACACCTCGAACGAACCGAACCGCCGCGTCCGGAAGGCCAACGACGCCAGCCTGACCGGTTGTTCGCACAGGTCGAAGGCGCGGTCGCCGCGCGCCAGCACCAGCGCGGCCGCGCCCTGACCGGGCGAACAGAACATGTACTGGGTGAGCGGGGGACTGACCTCGGCGGAGTCCAGGATCTCCGGTTCCGTCAGCGGCTTGCGCCGCCAGGCCAGGGGGTGGTGCGAGCCGTTGCGGAAGGCCCGCGCGGCGACCATCGCCAGCGCCCGCTCCGAGATCCCGTGCTCGTACAGGTATCGCTGGGTCTTGAGGGCGAAGAACTGTGTGGTGAGCATCATGCCGGTCTCGGCGTACCAGTCGCCCAGACCGTAGCGGGCCGCGGAGACGTGGAACGCGCCCCGCTCGTGCTTGTCGAACCCCACCGCCAGTCCGAGCGAGGCCTCGCCCGCGCGCAGCGCGTTGGCCACCGCGAGCACGGTGGAGGCGCCGGTCGCGCAGCCGTTCTGCACATTGACGAAGGGCACACCGGTCAGGCCCAGGCGGCCCACCAGCGTGTCGGGCTTGCCGGACACGTCGGAGCCGCCGGCCGCGTAGCCGATGTCCTCCCAGGCGACACCGGCGTCGGCCAGCGCCTCGCGTATCGCACGCTCGGCCATGTCCATGCCGGTGACGCTCTCGTCGCGGCCGAAGGGATGCATCCCGCACCCGACCACGTACACCTCGTCCGTCCGGCTCATCGCTCCCCGTTCGGGTCCGGACGGAACGCGAAGGTCACGACCTCGGTTCCGTCCTCGTCTTGGTACGCGGGCACCGTGGTGAGCCGGACCGGCAGACCGATCCGTATCTCCGCGCGGGGAACCGCCAGCAGCGCCTCGACCAGCACCTCACCGAGGTCCACGTAGCCCACGTGGTAGGGCCGGTGACCGCCGGACGGCGGGCGGTACGGCGGCTTCGGCGCAAAGGCCTGGAGCGTCCACGACCACACGCGCCCGCTCACGGGCAGCACATGCGCGGACATGGCGCCGTCCGAACACTTGGGGCACGAGTCCTGCCGGGGGAAGACCACGGTCGTGCACGCGGAGCAGCGCGCGCCCGCGAGACGCGGTGGATCCCCGTCGTCGAACAACACCTCGTCGATGACTCTGGTGGTCATGCCGTTCCGCCTTCCACGTCACCAGCCCAGCAGCCCGGCCAGCCGTTCCCGATGGTGTGCGGCGCCGCCCAGCAGGACGGCGTCGGACTGGGCGCGCCGGAAGTACAGGTGTGCGTCGTGCTCCCAGGTGAAGCCCATGCCGCCGTGCAGCTGCACGCACTCGGCGGCGACGGACACGAACGCCTCGCCGCACCACGCCTGTGCCACCGCCCCCGCCTCGGCCAGCGCCTCGGGCGAGGCGGCCGCCCGCACCGCGCGAACCACGGCCGACCGCGCGGCCTCGACCTGGAGCAGCATGTCGGCACAGGTGTGCTTGACCGCCTGGAAGCCGCCGATCGCCCTGCCGAACTGGGTACGGTCGCGCACATGGGCCACCGTCATGTCCAACGCGGCCTGCGCTCCGCCCAGTTGCTCGGCCGCCAGAGCCACCAGGGCCACGTCCAGGGCGCGGGAGACGACGTCCGCCCCCTCGCCTCCGGCGGTCAGTGCCCGGGCCCGGGCACCGGAGAAGGTGACCACCGCCTGACCCCGGCTGAGGTCAAGGGTCGGCACCCGGCGCACCGTGACCCCCGGCTCGCGCGGGTCGGCGAGGAAGAGGTCCACCCCGTCGGCACCGGCCGCGGCCACCACCAGCGTTTCGGCGTCGGCGCCGTCGAGGACGAACGGCGCGGTGCCGTCGAGCAGCGGCACGCTGCCCTGCCAGGAGACGGCCACCGGCACGGCGTCGGAACGCCACGCTCCGTCGGGGGCCGCCACCGCCAGGGCGTGCACCGTGCCCTCGGCCAGTTCGGCCAGTGCCCTGTCGGCGGTGCCGCAGCCGGCCAGCACCTGGCCGGCCAGGACGGTGGAGGACAGCAGCGGTACCGGCGCCAGCGTCCTGCCCAACTCCTCGCAGACCACGGCGATTTCGGCGAGCCCGCCCATGCCGCCGGCCGGCTCGGGCAGACCGAGGGCCGCGAGTCCGACCTGCCGGCCGAGGGTGTCCCACAACTCGGCGTCCACGCCGGGGGAGTGCTCGGACATCCGGCGTACCGCGGCGGTCCCGCCGGCGTCCGCGCACACCGACCGAACGGTCTCGCGCAGGTCGTCCAGTTCGGTCTCCGACAGGGCGGCGCCGTCCGTCACGGTGCTCGTCATCGTGTGCTCCCGCTCTCGTCGCACCGCTCCCGCAGGGCACTGTGCGCGGCCGCCATCCGGGCCACCGGCACGCGGTGCGCGGAACACGAGACATAGTCGAGGCCCAGGTCGTCGCAGAACGCGATCGACTCCGCGTCACCGCCGTGCTCTCCGCACACGCCCAGCTTGATGGCGGGCCGTACGCTCCGCGCCCGCTGCGCCGCCAGCTCGATCAGGGCGCCCACCCCGTGCCGGTCGAGCCGGGCGAACGGGCTGGCGGTCAGAAACCCGCGCTCCTGGTAGTTGGCGAGCACCTGGCGCTCGACGTCGTCCCGCGAGAATCCGTAGGTGAGCTGAGTGAGGTCGTTGGTGCCGAAGGAGAAGAACTCGGCGTGCTCGGCCAGTTCGCCGGCCAGCAGCGCGGCCCGCGGGGTCTCGATCATCGTGCCCAGCCGGTACGGGACCTCCACTCCGGTCCGGGCGGCGACCGCGTCGGCGGCACCGCGCACGTACGCGGCCGCGGCGGCCAGTTCCTCCGGCATGCTGACGAGCGGGATCATCACCTCCAGCTCCGGGCGGACTCCGGTGGCGGCGACATCGGCCCAGGCGGTGAAGAGCGCCTCGGCCTGCGCCGGGTAGAGCCGCTCGTGCAGCAGCGCCAGCCGCACTCCGCGAAGCCCGAGCATCGGGTTCGCCTCGCGCAGCGCGGCGGCCCGCTGCTCCTCGGCCGCGTCCAGGGCCTGCCCGGGGGCGGGCAGGAACTCGTGCAGCGGGGCATCCAACAGGCGCACGGTCACCGGGCGGTTTCCGACCGCCGCCAGCAGTGCCGTGAAGTCCTCGTGCTGGGCGTGCTCCAGCGCCAGCAGCGCCTCGTCGCGGGCCGTCGGGTCGGCGGCCAGGATCACCCGGCGGATCAGCGGCAGCCGCTCGCCGAGGAACTGGTGTTCCGTACGGCACAGCCCGACACCCTCCGCGCCCAGGGCGACGGCGGTGCTCACCTCCGCGGCCGTGTCGGCGTTGACCCGCACACCCAGCCGGCGCATGCCGTCCGCCCACTCCAGCAGGGTGGACAGTTCGGGCAGCGGTCCGGCGACACTGACGCTCAGCGTCCCCGCGTAGACGGCGCCGGTGCGGCCGTCCAAAGAGACGGGGTCGCCCTCGCGCAGCACCCGGTCCCCGATCCGCACCGTCCCGGCGGCCCGGTCCACGCGCAGCCCCTCGGCGCCGCACACCGCGGGCTTGCCGGCGCCCCGCGCCACCACGGCGGCGTGCGAGGCGATGCCGCCGCTGCCGGTCAGCACGGCGACGGAGGCCAGCATTCCGGGCACGTCCGCCGGGTTCGTCTCGGCAGCCACGAGCACGACCCGAGTGCCGTCCGCGGCCAGTTCGAGGACACGCTCGCTGGACAGCGCGACCGCTCCGGTCGCCGCCCCCGGGGATGCGGGCAGCCCCCTCACCAGGAGCTCCTCCCCGCCGGTCAGCCGGAGTTGGGGGTGCAGCAGTTCCTGCACCTGCGTGGGGGTGATGCGCCGTACGGCCTCTTCGCGGCCGAGCGCCCCGTCCCGGGCCAGGTCAGCGGCCAGACACACCGACGCCCGAAGCGGCGGGCGCAGTTGCGCCGAGGCGGCGAGCAGGGAGATCTCGTCGTCGCGTACCTCGAAGTCGACCGACACCGGCGCGTGCAGATGACGCTCCAGGGTGAGCAGGGAGTGCTCCAGCAGGGCGGTTCCCCCCGCGAGCCGCTCCAGCGGTTCACCGGTGTGGGGCGGCGGGGCGCTGCGGCGCACTCCACGGAAGAAGGAGCCCTGGGGAGAGAGGCGTCCGGTCTCGGGGTGGCGGCTGACCGCCGTGCCGTGGCCCGAGTGGTCCGCCGGGCCGATGCGCAGTGCCTGCACGTGCAGGGCGACGGCGAGATCGGCGGGGAGTCGCTGGGCCCGGCGGGACCTTCTCGCGCGCGGCGAGTCCCATCGGCCGAGAAGGGCGCGGGCGGCCAGCGCGAGCTGCTGCGCCGGGTCGTCGGGGAAGGGCCTGGAACCGTGCTGCGCCACCAGCGCCAGCAGTGCTTCGACCTGTTCCCGCGGCTCGGGCGTGTCGAGGAGGGCGTCGTCGAGCACCGCACCCGGGACGTCGAGGGCGTACTCGGCGATCATCCGCACGGTGGCGGCCCACACCTCGTGCAGTGCCTCCGCCCGACCGATGACGGCGCACAGGTCGCCCGCATTGCCGGGCGTCACGCCGAGACACGCCAGGTCGGGCGGCAGTCCGGCGATCTCGGTCGGAGCGCTGGCCGACAGGCGCAGCAGCAGCGGCCGGGTCGGGTCGCCGATCCGCCGTCCCGAGAGTTGTTCGACCAGTTCGACGGCGGATCTCGCGGTGTCGGGTTCGCACAGGGACGCGGAGGCGTCGGCGGGCACGGTGAGGCCCGGCACGACCGGCAGCCCGAGGGCCACCAGCCGGTCCATCGCCGCGCCGTGCGCGCCCAGTTCAGCGGCGTCGAGGCCCCGGATCCGACCCTGCCCGTAGGGCACCAGGCTCCGGCCGGGGGTCTCGGACGGTGTGCGGGGAGCCTCGGACTGTGCGAGCGGGCCCGCCTCGCGGTCGGTGACGCTCAACCTCGGCTCCTTGTGACCAGCTCTTCTTCGCGGGCCTCGTCCTGGGCCCGGCTGATGCCGAGAACCAGCAGCAGCTCTTGGTGCAACCGCATCCACACGGTGTGGTACGAGTCGCACAGCGGTGAGGCCAGCCTTTCGAGCGCGCCCCCGTCGAAGTGGTCGAGGGCTTCCTCCAGGGCCGTGAGGTAGCGTCCGCTGCCCGCCAGCACCCGCTCCAGCCTGCGCAGCACGGGCTGGATGGCCTCGTGCACGTCTTCCAGCGACTCGCGCACCTCGGCGTCGTAGCCGCTGTCGGAGTGGTCGTTGGCGGTTCCGTCGGGGCGGCGCTGCCAGGCCGTGCACACGTCGCGGATCTTCCGGTTGACCGGCAGGAAGGCCTCGTACGCCGCGGTGATCCGCTCCTCCTGCTCGGAGCCCGCGGCAACCCGCAGGATCCGCGAGGCGGTGGCCTTGGCCCGCTCGGTCGGCAGCACCACCGGTCCCTTCACCATCGCCAGCCCCGCGTCGACCAGGGGGCGGTGCTCGGACTCGGGCCGGCCGCGCCACATGCCACGCAGAACGAGGTCGACGACGGCTTCGGTGAGGCTCTCGTCGGGAGCGTCCGGAAGGTCCACGGCAGCAGATTGCATCGCCACACCTTTTCCCTGGTTCAGTGGTGACCGGTTCCTCGGTTCTGTGTTGCCCGGAGGTTACGCTCCGGGCGGGGTGTTAGTGAAGAGGGATTCAAGAAACACTTTCGGGTTCCCTGGCCCCGGTCCCGCTGTCGCCCGCCTTCGAGCGGCCCCGGGCGGCGAGGAACGACACCATGCGGTCCTGTGCCTCCCCGCCGTCCGCCAGCAAGGCGATCAGTCGCGCCTCTTCGGCGAGGTGACGGCGCAGTTCTTCCCCGGCACCGGCGCGCAGCAGACCCTTCGCGGCGCGCAGCGCGTCACCGGCGCCGGCGGCCAGACCTGCGGCGGTCCGGCGGGCCGCGTCGTCCAGTTGCCTGTCGTCCACGGACCGGGAGACCAGGCTCAACCGTTCGGCGTCGTCGCCGGTCAGGACCCGGTTGGTGAGGATCAGGTCCGCCGCCAGGCGGGGACCTGCCAGGCGCGGCAGGAACCATGAGGCCCCGCAGTCCGGGGTGAGCCCGATCGCCGTGTACGCCAGTCGGAAGCGCGCGGACCGCGCCGCCAGGACGATGTCGCCCACGAGGGCGAGGCCGATCCCGCCGCCCGCGGCCGCGCCGCGCACGGCCGTCACGAGGGGCACCGGCAGGTCGTGCAGAGCCTGTATCGCGGCGTGTGCAGCGGTCGCCACGGCGTGCACATAAGCGCCGGTCTCGGCGCCGCGACCGGCGAAGGCGCGCAGGTCACCGCCTACGCAGAAGCTGCCGCCCGCCGCCCGCAGCAGGACCGCGCCGCCCGGGTCCGCCGCCACCTCGGCGGTCGTGTCCCGCAGTGCCTCCGCGGTCCTGAGGTCCAGGGCGTTGCCCCGCCCGGGATCGTCCAGTCTCACCTCGACGACACCGTCGGGGTGGCGCACGATCCGGACCGGCTCGGCGCTCGCGGGGAGGCTCATGGCTTTCTCCTGTCGTCTTCCCGTCACCGGGTGCCTCCCGGCAAGATACTGAAGACGCTGTACAGTTTCTAGGACGCGACGGGCGCCGATGTCCGTACGCCTGTCGGCGGGAGGTCCCGTGCCCATCCAGTTCGATGTAGATCCGCCTGTTGCCCAACTCGCCGCGTCCACCGCCGAGTTCGTACGCGAGGTGGTGATCCCGGCCGAGCGCGAGTGCCGTGGGTCTGTGCACGACGCTCCAGAGGCCCTGCGGCAAGCCCTGCAGAAAGGTGCGCGTGAGGCGGGTGTGTTCGCTCCGCATGTGCCGACGTGGTGGGGCGGCCACGGGCTCGACCTGCGCGGACAGGCTGTGGTGTTCGAAGCCGCGGGCTACTCGCTGCTCGGACCGCTGGCGCTGAACTGCGCGGCCCCGGACGAGGGCAACATGCACCTGCTGGAGAAGGTGGCCACCGAAGAGCAGAAGCAGAAGTACCTGCG
Source organism: Streptomyces sp. JLBG701 (assembly GCF_058544905.1). NCBI lineage: Bacteria > Bacillati > Actinomycetota > Actinomycetes > Kitasatosporales > Streptomycetaceae > Streptomyces > Streptomyces sp. JLBG701. The sequence goes on along the minus strand of NZ_CM178588.1, from coordinate 1,155,799 downwards.
GCCGCTCGCCGCAGGCGAGACACGGTCCTGCTTCGCCATGACCGAACCGGCGCCCGGGGCGGGTGCCGATCCCCGCTCCTTGCGGACCACCGCGACCCGGGTCCCCGGTGGCTGGCGCATCGACGGCCGCAAGTGGTTCATCACCGGGGCCGACGGGGCCGGCTTCGCCATCGTCATGGCCCGCACCTCCGGCAGTCCCGGCGACCCGGGTGGCGCCACCATGTTCCTGGTCGACGCCGACACCCCCGGCATGCGCATCGTCCGGACCATCGAGACGCTGGACGAGTCGCTCTTCGCGGGGCACAGCGAGATCGTCTTCGAGGGGTGCGTGGTGGGGGAGGAGCAGGTGCTCGGCGCGGTGGACCGCGGTTTCGACGGCGCCCAGGTCCGGCTCGGTCCCGCCCGGCTGACCCACTGCATGCGCTGGCTGGGAGCCGCGCGCCGCGCCCAGGAGGTGGCACTGGAGCGGGCGGGCAGCCGGACCGCGTTCGGCTCGGTGCTGGGTGACCTCGGCATGGTCCAGCAGATGCTCGCCGACTCCGAGATCGACATCGAGGCGAGCCGCGCGCTGATCCTGCGTACCGCCTGGGAGTTGGACACCGGCTCCGCCGCCGCCGTGCAACTCACCTCCGTGTCGAAGACTTTCGTGGCGGAGGCGGTGAACCGGGTGGTGGACCGGGCGGTGCAGATCTGCGGAGCGCTCGGCATCTCGGCAGCCGACGCCCCGCTGGCCCGTCTGCTCAGGGAGGTGCGGCCGTTCCGGATCTACGACGGCCCTTCGGAGACGCACCGATTCGCCATTGCGCGCCGCGCGGTGCGGCCCTACCGACAGCCGCGAACCGGTGCCGCCGACGGCTCATGACGGCGTCGCCGTGGGAGGCGTTCCGGGCCCGTCTCGCCCGGGATCCACGGCTCAGGCGATGTCCCGCCGCGCAGCCCGGACGTATACCGCGTGGTTCTGTGCGCCGGACGGGCCGTCGACTGCTCGCGACTACGTCGACCGTGAAGCCGTGAGTCGGCGCGGTTCGGTGCCGGTCTGGTGCTGACTTTCAGGCTGCCCGGGAGGCAAATCCGCAGGTCCTAGTTGTGTCCGGACACCGTAGAAACCCGCACTTCAGGTGCACATGTGGTGGGGCAACATAGTTAGTGGGCTACGTGTGCGTGTGGCCCCCATGACTGGACGCTGAAGCCGCTTCCGGGGCGGCGGGCAGGTCGTCGAGAAAGTCGGCGGTGGGTACGTGGAACAGGGTGCCGGTCACCGCTGTGGAGAAGTCGAGCAGTCGGTCGTGGCTGCCCGGCGGGTCGCCGATGAACATGTTCTCCAGCATGCGCTCGATGACCGACGGGGTACTGGAGTAGCCGATGAAGTACGTGCCGAACTCGCCGCGCCCGGGTGCGCCGAAGGGCATGTTGTCGCGCAGGATCTGACGTTCGGTGCCGTCGGGGTCGGTGATCGTGGTGAGCGCGACGTGCGAGTCGGCGGGCTTGAGGTCGTCGGGCAGTTCGATGTCGGAGAGTTTGCGTCGGCCGACCGCCCGCTCCTGTGCCTCGACCGGCAGGGCGTTCCACGCCGGCAGGTCGTGCAGGTACTTCTGCACGATCACGTAGCTGCCGCCGGTGAAGTCCGGGTCCTGCTCCGGATCGGCGGCACCGATCACGACGGCGGTGTTCGCGGCGGGTCCGGTGGGGTTCTCGGTGCCGTCGACGAAGCCGAGGAGATCGCGTTCGTCGAAGTACTTGAAACCGGACACCTCGTCCTGGACGGTGACCGCGCCGCGCAGCCGGTCCATCAGCTGCGTGGCCAGCTCGAAGCACAGGTCCGCTCGCCGGGCCCTGATGTGGAACAGCAGGTCCCCCGGCGTGGCGGGCGCGGTGTGCCGGGCGCCGGCCACCTCCCGGAAGGGATGCAGCTCGGCCGGCCGGGGCCCGGCGAACAGCCGCTCCCAGGCGCCGGAGCCGATGCCCGTGACGCAGGTCAGCTCACCTTCCGGGATCCGGAAACCGACGGACCGCACCAGACCGGCGACGTCGGACAGCAGCTCCCGTACGGCCGGTTCCCCACCGGGATCGACGGTCACGACCAGGAAGACGGCGGAACCGGTGAGTGGGCTCAGTACAGCCTGCGGCTCGGGCACGGACACTCCTCATTCCTCGGCGGAACTCTTCGGTGAGATTCTCCGTCAGGCGGAGGTCTCGGCGGTGGCGGTCAGCACCGCGCGGCCGAGAATGTGGCGGGCCATGGTGAAGCCGAGGAAGGCCGGGGTGCTGTCGGCCGGGATGCCGATGGTCTCGACATCGAGGGCGTGCACCACGAAGACGTAGCGGTGCGGGCCGTGCCCGGCCGGCGGGGCCGCGCCGATGAAGCGTCCGATGCGGGCGTCGTTGGGCACCTGGAAGGCACCCTCGGGCAGGCCCGAGCCGGTGTCGTCGCCGACGCCCTCGGGCAGCTCGGTGACGGTGACGGGGAGGTCGGCCACGGCCCAGTGCCAGAAGCCGGAGCCGGTCGGGGCGTCCGGGTCGTACATCGTCACGGCGTAGCTCTTGGTGCCCTCGGGGGCGCCGCTCCACGACAGCTGGGGGGAGACGTCCTTGCCGCCCGGCACACCGAAGAGGCCGGAGTACTGCTCGGTGGGGAGAGGAGCGCCGTCGGTCAGCGTGGTGCTGGTGACGGTGAAGGTCGCCGCCTCGGGGAGACGGGCGAAGGGGTCGTTGGCGCTCACGGTGTTGTTCCTTTCGTGGGACGTGCGGGGATGCGGGGCAGGCTCGTTCATTCCGGCAGGGTGATGTCCGCGCCGGACTCCTTCTGCTCGGCGACAGTCGCGTCGGCGGGCCGGTCGACGTACTGGACGCGCTCCTTCGGGCTGGGGTCGAAGGTGAGGCGGAAGACGTCGGGGCGGGAGTAGTGCCCGGCCGGGTCGTAGGCGTTCTTGGCGATGGCGAGGAGGGCGAAGTCGAGGTCGGCGTAGAGGATGCCCTCCTCGGTCTCGGGCAGGGGCTTGGCGAGTTCGCTGCCTTCGGGGCCGTAGATGCGGGTGAATCCGCCGCCTTGGAGCAGGAGTTCCTTCTTCTCCTCGGTGTCGCAGAACAGGTCCTGTGCGGCCTGGCCGACCGTGGCGCAGGGTGCGAGGACGAAGGTCTGGCCCTCGACGGCGTACACCAGGCTGACGGCGGTGTTCACTTCGGGCCCGAGGGCCGTCGCCTTGCCTCGGTAGACGGAGAAGCTGGGCCAGGAGGCGACGTGGATCTGCTCGCCCTTGCTGAACATCGTGTACTTGGTCAACGGCTGCATGTTCTCGGCACAGTTGAGCGCGCCCAGCCGGCCGAGTCTGGTCTCGTGGACCTGGATGTCGCTGCCGTCGCCCTCGCCGAAGACGGTTCGTTCGGCGTGGGTCGGCTTGAGTTTGCGGCGTACGGCGAGGATGCGGCCGGTGTCGTCGATGGTCGCCTGGGCCATGTAGAGGCTGCCGGTGATGGTGCGTTCGGCGAAGCCGAGGACGACGAAGATGCCGTGCTCGGCGGCGGCCGCCGCGATACGGGCCAGGTGTTCTCCGTCGCGGGTCATGGAGTTCTCCGCGTACCGGGGGACGTACTGCATGCCCGACAGCGGGGAGTCCAGCCAGATCCACCACGGGTAGCCGGGCAGGAACACCTCGGGGAACGCCACCAGTTGTGCCCCGCCGGCGGCGGCCTGGGCGATGAGGTCCACGGCGTGGGCCACTCCGGCGTCGAGATCCAGCCACTTGGGTTCGGCCTGCACGGCCGCTACGCGCACTACGGAAGACATGTCTCGTACTCCATTCGATCGGGTGTGCAATTCGCCGCTCGGCAGCTTCAACAGCTTCAGTAGCTGAAGCGCGTGACGGCTTCCTCGTCCCAGGTGATGCCGAGCCCGGGTCCTAGGGCGGTGATCGTGCCGTCGACCGGCCGCAGGGGCTCGGCCAGCAGGGGTCCGGCGAAGTCGAGGTGCTCCAGCCAGTGGGCTGTCGGGGTCACGACCAGGGCGTGCGCGCTCGCCTCCATGAAGAGGTGGCTGGACAGCGGGAGCGAGGCCGCGTCCGCCTGGCCCATGGCATGGATCCAGCCGGTCACCCCGCCGATCTTCATGATGTCCAGCATGCAGAGATCACTGGCCCGGGCGGCGACCGCGTTCGCCATGCCGCGCGGGAACCACCAGTTCTCACCCGTCTGCACGGGCACCGGCGAGGCGCGCCGGACAGCGGCGTGGCCGTGCAGGTCGTCGGCGGGCACCGGCTCCTCCACCCACGTGAGGTCGTACGCGGCGAGGCGGTTGATCCGCTTCAGGGCCTCGGTGGGAGTGAGCGACTGGTTGTAGTCGACCATCAGCGCCACGTCGGGGCCGATGATCGCCCGGACCTCCCGTACGACCGCCACGTCGTCCTCCGCGGTCCGGCCGGCGAGCTTGATCTTGATGCCGCGGAATCCTCGGGCCACCGACTTCTCCAGGACCGGACCGTCCACGGCCGGATCGACGACGCCGTAACTGTCGTACGCCCGAAGGGGTTTGGGCTCGCCGCCGAGCAGCGTCACGACAGGGAGCCCCGCCGCCTGGCCGAGGGCGTCCCACAGGGCCATGTCGAGGCCGCCGACCGCCATCCCCACCAGGCCCTGCCACCCCAGGAGTTTGAAGCGCCGGTCGAAGTCGCGCATGCGCTCCGCCGGAGCGACCGACTTCCCGGTGAGTTCCGGCCCGATGTCCGTGACGAGGCGAACCAGGGCGCCCAGCGTCCGGTCCGTGTAACCGAAGAGGTACGACCGGCCGCTGATCCCCTCGTGGGTGTCGACGTCGATCAGGACGAGCGGCGCCGTGGGCACGTCGCCGACCGCCGTCCGTACCGGCCGGGCGAGGGGGACGTCGACGGCGCGCGCCCGGACCGACCGCACCGTGAGCTGTTCGCTCCCCATCGGACGGCTCACTCCGCGTACGAGGGGTCGGTGCGGTCGAGCAGGCGGCGCAGGGCGGCCCAGTCGCGGCCGTGGATGAAGGCCTCGTTGGACGTGTCGAACTGCCGGGCGGTGTGCTCGGCGATCTCCTCGTCGCACTCGATGACCGCGCCGCCGGCCTGGGCGGCGACCTGGATCTGGCAGGCCAGTTCGAGGTAGTAGAGGTCCTCGAACGCCGAGCGGACGTCCTCGCCGGTGGTGAGCAGGCCGTGGTTGCGCAGGATCAGGGCCCGCTTGTCGCCGAGGTCGCCGAGCAGCTTGTCCTGCATCGCCTCGTCCAGCACGATGCCGCCGAAGTCGTGGTAGGCCAGCCGGCCGTGGAACCGCATGGCGTGCTGGCTGATGTCGAGCAGGCCGCGGGGCTGGGCCGCCACCGCGGAACCGGCCTTGCTGTGGGTGTGCAGCACACACGCCACCTCGGGGCGGGCCTGGTGGATGGCGGAGTGGATGATGAAGCCGGCCGGATTGGCGCCGGACTCGGGGCCGTCCAGGACGTTGCCCGCGAGGTCCACCGTGACCAGGTTCGACGCGCGGACCTCCTCGTAGAGCAGACCGAACGCGTTGATCAGGAACCGGTCATGGGTGCCGGGCACCCGGGCGGAGATGTGGTTGTAGATCATGTCGGTCCAGCCGTACCGGGCGATCAGCCGGTGGCAGGCGGCCAGATCGACTCGTACCGCCCATTCCTCCGGGCTCACCCGCTCCCGGACCGTGGGGTCGGGGAGGGCGATGTGGTCCCAGGTGGGAGTGGCCGGGCGAGGAGTTGTGATCATGGGCGATCCTTCCCGAGCGATGGGGGAGACGCTACGGCGATCCGGTAGCCCGGCAGAGGTGGGAATCCTCCACTCCTGTCACCTGCCGGGCGTATGATTCACACACCCTGCCGTGGCTGGACCCAAGGACATCGCATGGACAGCACCGAAGACGAGCTGCTCGAACGGCAGCGCCGTCGGGAGCGCGAACTGTCCAGCCTGTACGCCACGGCACGCTCCTTGACCGTCCTGCGCGGCCTGGACGAAGTGCTGGCCAGCATCGTCGAGCACGCCCACGACCTGATCGGTACCGACCTCGCCTATCTGGCGGTACTGGAGGAGAACGGAACGTATCTGCGGGTGCGCTCCACGGCCGGCACGCTGACGCCCGGATTCGGTGAGCGGGTGCACGCGCCGGCCCACGTCGGCATCGCCGGGCGCGTGGCCACCACGCGGGCCCCCTACTGGGAGAGCGACTACCTGGCCTCGACCGAGATCGTCCACGATCCGCGTGTCGACAGCGCCATCGAGGCGGAGGGCATCGTGTCGATGCTCGGGGTGCCGCTGGTCGCGGGCGGCCGGTTCCTCGGCACGCTGATCGCGGCGAACCGGCAGGAGCGGCCGTTCGTCCGGGACGACGTGGCCCTGCTGACCGCCTTCGGGGACCATGCCGCGGTGGCGCTGGAGAACGCCCGGCTGTACGACGAGAGCCGGCGCGCGCTGCAAGCCCTGGAAACGGCGTACGCGACGATCGAGGAGGCCGAAGCCGTCCACGAGGCGCTCACCCGCCTGGTGCTGGCCGGCGGTGACGTGGGCGCGGTCGCGGACCTCGTAGTGGACACCCTGGGCGGCGCAGTCCTCGTCCTGGATCACGCCCAGCGCGTGCTGGTCGCGCGCGGGCAGCCCGCCGACGAGGACGAGACGCAGGTGCGCGAGCGGGCCGTCCTCACCGCAGCCCCGCGCATGGCCGCGGTCATCGTCCAGGGCATCGAGGAGAGTCGCAGGTCCGGCCGCTGCGTCACCGTCGAACGCGGCGACACCCTGCGCCACACCGTGGCCGCGGTCGTCGTCGGTGCGACCCACATGGGTGCCCTGGTCCTGTCACGCCACAGCGACCCGAACCCGGTCGAGGCGCGCACCCTGGAGCGCGCCGCGCAGACCACGGCCCTGCTGACCCTGACCCAGGACGCGGTCGTACGGGCCGAGGAACGCGTACGGGGTGAACTCCTCACCCAACTCCTCACCGCCCCACGCCCGTTCTCCACCGAGCTCGCCTTGCGTGCCCGCGCGCGACACATCGAGCCCGAGCGGCTCGACACCGTCCTGGTGGTGGACGCGGCGGAGGACCGGCTCGGCGACACCACCCGCCTGCTGCACGGTCTCGCGGAGGAGTACGACGGCCTCGCGGGTGAGCACCTCGGCGTGCCCGTCGCGCTGGTCCGTGCCCGGGACGCCGATCAGGTCGCGAACAGCGTTCACCAGCGCCTCAGGAGCGTGCTCGACGCCCCCGCTCTCGTCTGTGCCGCACCCGTGCGGCCCGGTGCGGAACCACTGGCCGCCAGTGTCACCGTGGCGAGCCGCTGCTGCCGGCTGCTGCGCGGGATCGGGGTGCGGGACGGCGGTGCCACCACGGAGCGGCTCGCGCTGTACACGATCTTGTTCGACCCGGACCGGGATCAGGATCTCGACGCGTTCCTGGGCCACTCCCTCGGCAGGCTCGTCGCGCACGACGCCGAACGCGGAACCGACCTCCTGGACACCCTCACCGCGTACTTCGCCAACTCCCGCAACCTCGCCGCCACCGCCCGCGCCCTGCACATCCACACCAACACGCTCCTCAAACGGATCGAGCGCGTCGGCGGCCTGCTCGGGTCCGACTGGCAGCAGCCCGACAACGCCCTGAGGCTTCAGCTCGCGGTCCATCTGCACGAATTGGCCCGGCAGATCGAACAGCCCTGAGGAGTTCTCGGGGAACGCGGCAAGGTGCTTCATCCGTGGCAGCGCGGCATTCGGCGCATTCAATTTGCCACAGAGGCAACTCTGTGTGCTCGAAACGCCACTTGGCGTGAGGACTACGTAACTCCGCTTTATTCCGGATGACGTCGTTCGGTAATTCGTGCTGGCTGAAGTGGTCCTCACAAGCAGCGGCGAGGTGCCAAGACCTCGGCGCCCCGCATGGAGGATTTCATGCCTGAGCTGTATTTCCATGTGCGCTGGCCCGACGGAGAGACCCAGCGCTGCTATTCACCTTCCACGGTGATCGAGGACTACCTCACCACCGGTGGCGTGTACGAGCTCGGCGACTTCGTGGAGCGGAGCCGGACAGCGCTCGGTATCGCGAGCGACCGGGTGCGCGAGAAGTACGGGTTCGCCTGTACCGGGGCATCCGACCAGCTGGCGCAGATCGAGGAGACCGCGGCGACGTACGCCTCCCTCGACGGGGCGAAGGTCGCCGTCGAGGCACTGAGCAACGCCGACGGGAGCGTGCGGTGAGCGCGCGGCGGCTGGCCGGGGCCCACTACCCGGTGGCGGTCGTCGGCGGTGGTCAGGCCGGTCTGTCGGTCAGTCACTGTCTGCGCGAGCGCGGCATCGAGCACATCGTCGTCGAACGGAACCGGGTCGGCCACGAGTGGCGCGAGCGCCGCTGGGACTCGTTCTGCCTGGTGACCCCCAACTGGCAGTGCAAACTGCCCGGTTACCCCTACCAGGGGGACGACCCCGACGGCTTCATGGTCCGCGACGAGATCATCCGGTACCTGGAGGGGTACGTCGCCCACTTCCAGCCCCCGTTGGTGGAAGGCGTCGACGTCACCGGACTGCGCCGGGGCGCGGGCGGAGTCTTCGAACTGACCACCAGTGAAGGGGAGTTCACGGCCGACCAGGTGGTCGTGGCCACCGGCCCCTACCACACCCCCTCCGTACCGCGACTGGCCGAGCGGCTGCCCGAAGGCATCGAGCAGATCCACTCCTCCCGCTACCGCAACGCGGACCAACTCCCCGACGGCGCTGTCCTGGTGGTCGGGACCGGACAGTCCGGCTGCCAGATCGCCGAGGATCTCCACCTCGCCGGACGCCAGGTCCATCTGGCCGTCGGCAGCGCGCCCCGCGTGGCCCGCTTCTACCGCGGCCGGGACTGCGTGGCCTGGCTCGACGACATGGGCTACTACGGCAAGAGCATCGACGACTTCGACGACGCGGGTGCCGTCCGGATGCGGGTCAACCACTACGTGACCGGGCGGGACGGCGGCCGTGACATCGACCTGCGCGCCTTCGCCCGGGACGGGATGCGGCTGTACGGCCGACTGACCGGCATCGACGGCAGGCGGCTGGAGTTCGCCGACGACCTCAAGGTCAACCTCGACCGCGCGGACGCCGTCGCCGAGGGCATCAAGGACAGCATCGACGCGCACATCACCGCACAGGGCATCGCGGCCCCCGACGAGCCCCGGTACGTACCGGTGTGGGATCCCTCAGAGCAGGCGGCGCAGGCGGCGCAGACGGACTCCCTGGACCTGGCGGCCTCCGGCATCACCTCCGTCGTCTGGTCGACCGGCTTCACCCGCGACCACCGGTGGGTCGAGATACCCGCCTTCGACGGCCGCGGCTACCCCATGCACTGGCGGGGCGCCACCAGCACCCCCGGCCTGTACTTCCTGGGCCTGCCCTGGCAGCACTCATGGGGCTCCGGACGCTTCGAAGCGGTGGGCAGGGACGCCGAGTTCCTCGCGAACCACATCGACGCCTCCCGCCGCATGGCCGACGTCTGCGGCACGCTCACCGGCGCCCCCAGCGAACTCGCCTCCGCGCTCCCGATCGGCTGAGGAACGAGAAAATGGTCTACGACGCACACCGCCACATCGGCGTCCTGCCCGCCTACCCCTTCTACGGCGGCCCGCCCGTCCACCCCGACACCACGGCCCGTGCCACGGTCAAGCAGCTCGTCGCCGACCTGGACGCGGAAGGCACCGAACGCGCCCTGGTCATCCCGAACTACGGCGTCCCCGACCCGGCCATCGCCTTCTCCTTCAACGAGTTGGCGATCGAGGCGGCCCAGAGCGACGACCGGATCCGGGCCGGCCTGTGGGTCTCCCCGCGCCCCGAGGACGAGCACCGCACCACCCAGGCCCTCGCCCTCGCCGGCGAACGGGGCGTGAAGGCGCTCAAGCTCAGCTTCCTGCTGGGCGGACGCCCCACCGATCCGGCCTGCCGTCCGATGCTGGACCGGATCTTCCGTGAAGCCGAGCGCAACAACCTGGTGGTCCACGTCCACACCTCCCCGGGCGCCGCCTCCGACATCGACGAGGTCGGCCACCTCGTCGACTGGTACGCCGACCGAGTGCCGGTCCATCTCGTGCACTTCGGCGGCGGAATGAGCGGCCACATCAAGCTCGTCGGCTCGCGATTCTTCGACTGGATCGAATCCGGCAAGCGCGTCTACACCGACCTCTCCTGGGCCATCGGCTTCACTCCCCGCTGGCTGGCCCAGGAGATCGAGCGCCGCGGCATCGGCCACGACCGCGTGCTCTTCGCCAGCGACCAGCCGTGGGGCGACTTCACGGGCGAGTACGCCCGCCTCGCCGAAGCGACCGGTGGCGGCGAACTCGGCGATCTCGTCTTCCGGGACACCTTCGCCACGCTCTACGACTGACCTCCCCAACTCCAGCCTCAACCAGCCCCTCGCACAAGGAGACAGCCATGTCCGAAACCGTCGAACTCTCCGAGATCGAGCAGAAGTCCCTCAACGAGATCCCCCACCCCTCCCTCCCCGAGGGCACCAGCATCTACGGCTCCACCAAGGTCTTCCCCGACTACAAGGCCGAGGACGGCGAGACCTACTTCACCCTCGTCCACGGCATCGCCCACGAGTCGTCCGTGTCCTTCGTCGCCGTCCTCCAGGCCACCCGCGCCCTGCGCAAGGGCTTCGAGACCGCCATCTACTTCTACGGCCCCGGCTCCCTCAACTGCCTTGCCACACGCGGATTCCCGACCGTCGGCAACTCCGCCTTCCCCGGCGAGCACAACATCAACAACCAGCTCAAGACGTTCCTCGCCGAGGGCGGCAAGGTCTTCTGCTGCCGCTTCGGGCTGTCGCTGCACGGTGCCCGCGAGGAGGACCTCATCGAGGGCGTCATCCCGACCCACCCCCTGGACGTCCAGGACGCGCTGATCCACTACGCGCGCAAGGGCGCCATCATCAACTCCACCTACCAGCTGTAAGGGGGACACCGTGAGCGTTGGCACCGGTACGACCAGTACGGCGGTGGATGTGCGGATCATGACCCGCGCCGAACTCGCCCTGCACGGAGTCCAGTTGGCGGCTCCCGTGCGGCGGCCCGACGGTGCGGGGCCGAGCGACGACGGACACGTCCTGGTCGACGGTGCCAATGCCGCGCTGCCCACCAACCCCGACAGCCCCTACTCCGTACGCGACGGCAAGGTGTGGCTCGGCGAGGACGACACAGGGTTGAGCCTGACCGCCGTACACCGACCGAAGTTCTACGACCTGACGACCGCCGACGGCACCCGTTACGAGCAGCTCGCCCGCCTGCACGGCGCCGACGTCCTCGCCACCACCGTCGTCCAGACCTGCATCCGCTACGCCGAGTCCGACCGCTGCCGCTTCTGCACCATCGAGGAGTCGTTGCGCTCCGGCGCGACGGTGGCCGCCAAGACACCGGCGCAGCTCGCCGAGGTCGCCGAAGCCGCCGTACGACTCGACGGCGTCAAGCAGATGGTGATGACCACCGGCACGACGACCGGACCCGACCGGGGCGCCCGCAATCTCGTACGCTCCGTCCGCGCCGTTCTCGAAGCCGTGCCCGGACTGCCGATCCAGGTGCAGTGCGAACCGCCCGGAGACCTGGTGTGGATACGGGAGTTGTACGACGCGGGGGCCACCGCCATCGGCATCCACGTCGAGTCTCTCGACGACGAGGTGCGGCGGCGCTGGATGCCCGGCAAGTCGAGTGTCCCGATGGCCGAGTACGAGGCCGCGTGGGACGAGGCGGTACGTGTCTTCGGGCCCAACCGGGTCTCCACGTACCTGCTCGTCGGCCTCGGCGAGGATCCCGACGAACTCATCGCGGGGGCGGGGGAGTTGATCGCCCGGGGCGTGTACCCCTTCGTCGTCCCCTTCCGCCCGATGGGCGGCACGCTCGCGGCCCGTGACGGGGTCGCGGCCCCCAGTGCCCAACTCCTCACGTACGTCACCGAGGGCGTCGCGGCCAAGCTGCGCGCCGCCGGGATGAGCGGTGCCGACCAGAAGGCCGGCTGCGCGGCCTGCGGGGCGTGCAGCGTGCTGAAGACGGCGGGCGGGTGATCTCCGTGTACCTCGACGGCTCCACGGCACCGCCCATGGCGGACGGGCCGGTCGACATCCTCGCGCTGCTCGGCGACCGCAGCACGCTCGCCCGCCGGCCCGCGTTCCACATCGAACAGGCCGCCGACAAAGCCGAGTTGGCCGCCTATCACCGACTGCGCCGGGACGCCTTCGTCCACGAACAGGGCCTCTTCACCGGCCACGACCTCGACGAGCGAGACGCCGACGCCCGTACGCTCGTGCTGGTCGCCAGGGACGACGCGGGGACCGTCGTCGGCGGAGTACGACTCGGTCCTGTCACCGACGGCCCCGACATCGGCTGGTGGGCCGGTGGCCGGCTCGTCGTCGCACCCGGCGCCCGTGGCCCGCAGGGCATCGGGGCCGCACTCGTCCGGGCGGCCTGCGCGCGGGCGGAGGCCGAGGGCGTGCTGCGCTTCGACGCGACCGTCCAGGCCCGCAACGAAGTCCTCTTCAGGCGGCTCGGCTGGCACTCGGTGCGTGGAACGACGGTCGCGGACGCGCCGCATGTGCTCATGCGGTGGCCCATCGGGCGGATCGCGGCTCTCGTCGCGGCCACCAAGTCGCCCCTCGGGCCGCTCCTCGCGGCCCTTCCCACGGCCGTTCCCGGCACCCCGGGTGTGCTCGGCGGCGGCTTCGTGGGCGACGACGGGGCGCCGGTGCCCGGTACGGATGTGATCGCCGCCTGTGACGCGATCGTGCCGTCGATGGTCGAGCGGGATCCCGAGTGGGCGGGCTGGTGTGCGGTCCTCGTGAACGTCAACGACCTTGCCGCGATGGGCGCTTCACCGGTCGGGCTGCTCGACGCCGTGGGCGCGAAGGACGCCGCACACGCCGCGCGGATCCTCGCCGGACTGGGGCGGGCGGCACGGGCGTACGGGGTGCCGGTCCTCGGTGGCCACACCCAACTGGGCGTACCCGCCGCCCTGTCGGTGACCGCCCTCGGCCGCACGGACCACCCGGTCCCGGGCGGCGGCGGGCGTCTGGGACATGCCGTACGGCTGACGGCGGACCTCGGCGGGAGCTGGCGCGCGGGCTACCGGGGCCGCCAGTGGGATTCGTCCACCCATCGTCGTACGGACGAACTGCGCGCCATGACCGGCGCGGTGGCCGCCGCGCGACCCGCCGCCGCCAAGGACGTCTCGATGGCGGGGATCGCCGGCACCCTCGGCATGCTCGCCGAGGCGAGCGGCTGCGGGGCCGTCCTCGACGTGGCCGCCGTGCCCCGGCCGAGGACCGCGACGGCGGGCGACTGGTTCACGTGTTTCCCCGGCTTCGCGATGCTCACCGCCGACGCGCCGGGCGCGCCGCCCCTGCCCGCCGGGCCCGCGACGGGCGCCGTGTGCGGAGAGCTGACCGAGGGACAAGGCGTCGGGCTGCGCTGGCCCGACGGAGAGATCACAGAAGCGGTCGCCGCCACGGTGACCGGGATGGGGACCGCATGAGCACCCTGCGTATGGCGGCTGTCGCCGCCGAGTTCGGCCGCGACCTCGAAGAGGACTTCGCCACCGCCGAGCGGCTGATCAAGGAGGCCAGGGAACAGGGCGTACAGCTCCTCGCCCTGCCGGAGGCCTGCCTGGGGGGCTACCTGCTCAGCCTCGACGACGACAGCGAACTGGACGAGGGCCCGCCCGCACTCGCCCTCGACGGCCCCGAGATCCGCCGACTCGCCGCCCTGGCAGGCGAGTTGACGGTCGTCGCCGGATACTGCGAGGCCGCCGGAGAGGCGCGCTACAACAGCGTCGTCTGCGTCAACGGTGATGGCGTTCTCGGCAACCACCGCAAGGTCCACCAGCCACTCAGCGAGGACGCCAGCTACGCCTCCGGCGACCGCTTCCACGCCTTCGACACCCCGGTCGGCCGGATCGGCATGATGATCTGCTACGACAAGGCGTTCCCGGAGTCGGCCCGCGCACTGGCCCTCGACGGCGCCGAGATCGGCGTGGTCGTCTCGGCCTGGCCGGGCGCACGGACGAACGCCGTGACCGATCTCGTCAACGACCGCTGGAAGCGCCGCTTCGACCTGTTCGACCGGGCCCGCGCCCTGGAGAACCAGATCGTGTGGCTCTCCGCGAACCAGGCGGGTACCTTCGGGTCGCTACGCTTCGTCGGCAGCGCCAAGGTCGTCGACCCCGGCGGCGAGATCCTCGCCGACACCGGTGTCGAAGCCGGCCTGGCGATCGCCGAACTCGACGTCGCCCAGGCCCTGGAGACCGCCCGCCGCTCGATGGGACACCTGCGCGACCGGCGCCCGGAAACCTACACGCACGCAGGAGCAGTCACCGCATGAGCAGCATCCGGATCGCGGCCGCCGCCGCCCACTTCGGCCGCGACCTGGAGTTCGACCTGGCCCGCATCGCCAAACTCGTCGACGACGCACGGGCGTCCGGCGCCGGACTGCTCGTCCTGCCCGACGCCGCGCTCGGCGGCTACCTCGCCGACCTGCGCCACCCCGACCCCGAGGCGCTGCCCCCGGCCCTCAAGCCGGACGACCCGCTGATCCTCCAAGTCGCCCGCCTGGCCGCCGAGATGGTGGTGTGCGTCGGCTACTGCGAGGACGGCGGCGACGAACGCTACAACGCGGCGGTGTGCGTCAGCGGCGACGGCGTTCTGGGCCGCCACCGCAAGGTCCACCTCCCGGCCGGGGAGACGGCCGCGTACGTGCCGGGCGACCGCTTCGACGCCTTCGACACGCCGGTCGGCCGGATCGGGATGCTCATCGACTACGACAAGACGTTCCCGGAGTCGGCGCGTTCACTGGCCCTGGACGGCGCCGAGATCCTCGCCTGTCTGTCCGCCTGGCCCACCAGCATCACCAACCGCGCCCCCCGCATGGCCCAGGACCGCCAGGCCAAGCTCTTCGACCTCTACGACCAGGCCCGCGCCGCCGAGAACCAGGTCGTCCTCGCCTCCTCCAACCAGACCGGCGCGATGGGCGGCATGCGCTTCCTGGGCCAGTCCAAGGTCGTCGGCCCCGGCGGCGACATCCTCGCCCGCACCTGGGCCAAGGCGGGCTTGGCGGTCGCGGAGATAGACGTCGCCGCCGAGATCGACCGCGCCCGCCGCATCCTCCGCCACCTGGACGAGCGCCGCCCCGCCGCCTACCGGGAGACCGAGTCGTGAAGATCGCCCTGCTCAGCTACTCCACCAAGCCCCGCGGCGGCGTCGTCCACACCCTCGCCCTCGCCGAGGCCCTCGCCGCCGCCGGGCAGGACGTGACGGTGTGGACGCTGGGCCGCGGCGGCGACTTGGGCTTCTTCCGGGAGGTCGACCCGGCGGTGAACACGCGGATCGTGCCGTTCCCCGACGGACCGCAGGGCGAGAGCGTCGGCGAGCGCATCCTCCGCTCGATCGCCACCCTCCGCGACGCCTTCGACCCCGCCCCGTACGACATCGTCCACGCCCAGGACTGCATCAGCGCCAACGCGGCGGGCCCCTGCGTCCGCACCGTCCACCACCTCGACCAGTTCACCACCCCCGAGCTGGCCGCCTGCCACGAACGGGCCCTCGTCGAGCCCTACGCGCACCTGTGCGTCTCACGGTCGGTCGCCGCCGAACTCGCCGTCGGCTGGGGCATCAAGGCCGAGGTGATCCCCAACGGCGTGGCCTACGAGCGCTTCGCGACCACCGACCCGGCCTCGCGGGCGAGTTGGCGCTCCCGTCTGGGCCGCTACGTCCTCACCGTCGGCGGCATCGAACCGCGCAAGGGATCACTGGACCTGCTGGAGGCGTACGCCCTGCTGCGCACCGCCCACCCCGACGTGCGGCTGGTCATCGCGGGAGGCGAGACCCTCTTCGACTACCGCGACTACCGCGCCCGCTGGGAGACCCGGGCGGCCGAACTCGGCGTCGAACCGCTCGTCCTGGGCCAGGTCGCCGAGGAGGAGCTGCCGTCGCTGGTCGCCGCTGCCGACGCCTTCGCGTTCCCGTCGGTCAAGGAGGGCTTCGGGCTCGCCGCGATGGAGGCGCTGGCCGCGGGTGTCCCGCTGATCGTCCGTGATCTGCCGGTGCTGCGGGAGGTGTTCGGTGGCGCCGCCCGCTTCGGCGCCACCCCGGAAGACCTGGCCGACGAACTCGGCCGAGCCCTCACGCAGCAGGACCCGGCCCGGCAGGCCGCCGGCCGCGAACTGGCGGCCCACCACACCTGGGACACCGCCGCGCAACGCCACCTGGACTTCTACCGCTCCCTGAACTGAGCGCTCCCGCACCAGGATTCACCTCAGGGCGCTGCCGTCAGTCGTCCTGCGGCGGGGTCTCCCTGAAGCGGGCGGCCAGTTCGCTGCGGGAGCGGATGCCGAGCTTCGCGTAGATGTGCGTCAGGTGGTACTGGACGGTCTTGACGGAGATGAACAGGTCCAGGGCCGTCTGCTGGTTCGTCGCCCCGGCGGCGACGAGCCGGGCCACGGCCTGTTCCTGGGGCGTGAGCCGGGAGAGGCCGGGAGCGACGCGGGCGGCGTGCAGGCCGCCCGCCTTGAGTTCCCGGTCGCACCGTTCGACGTAGGTGCGGGCGCCGAGGGTGACATAGGCGTCGCGGGCGTTCTGGAGCACGGTGTCGGCCTCGCGGCGCTTGCCCGCGCGGCGCAGCGTCTGGCCGTAGGCGAAGTTGACCCGGGCCCGGTCGTAGGGCAGCGGCAGGTTGTCCAGGTGGGCGAGGGACTGCTCGAACTCCTTGCGGGAGGTGTCGATGTCGCCGCGCGCGGCCGTGAGCCGCCCACGGGCCAGACCGAGCCGGGCCAGGGTGGAGCGGTGGGAACGGAGCGCGGCGAGTTCCTCGTACGGGGTGAGGAACGCGTCCGCCTCGTCCAACTGGCCTGTCATCACCAGGGCGTTGGCGTAGACGTCCGGCCAGGGCCAGAACCCCGGCTCGTCGATGGCCTGCCGCGCGGGCAGGTGGACCAGCGGGGACAGCGCCTCGATGGCCCGCCCGTAGTCGCCGCGTGCCTCCGCGACCTGGGCGCGGGCCAGACAGGCCGGGACCAGCATGACCTCGTAGTGGTGCACGTCGGCCGCGGCCTCGCCCAGATGGTGGTCGGCCAGGTCCCAGTCGCCGCGCAGGGCGTGCACCTGGGCACCGGTCCAGTGGACCAGCGGACGGACGAGTTCGATGTGCACCTCGGCGAGCCGGGCCGCCGCACGCTGCACGGTCTCGACGGCCTCCTGCCATGCCCCCAGGGCGAACTGGGTGCGGGCCAGCCAGCCCTGGGCCCACAGGGAGATGCGCGTGGAGCCCATCCGGTAGCCGGTGGGGACGGCGGCCTCCAGTCTGCGGCGGGCGGCCTCGGGGTCGTCCAGGGCGAGGTCCACCCAGCCGCGGCCGAGCTGGAAGCGCTGGGGCTGGGCGCCGCCGGGCAGTTTGGCGGCGGCCGAATCGTACGCGGTCAGGGCTTCCGTCGGTCGGCCCATGGCGGCGAGTCCGAGACCCAGGATGGCCTCCGACTCGACGGCCGACGGGTCGCCGGGATCCGCCAGTTCGACGGCTCGGCGGGCCCAGGCGACGAGATCGGCCGGATCCCAGCGCCCCAGCGCGTGCAGGACGCGGCGCTGGCAGAGCTTCGCCATCACCTCGGGATCGTGCTCCGGGTCGCAGCGATCCTGCGCCCGGGTCAGGAACACCTCGGCCTCCGACGGGCGTCCGCGCATGATCGACAGATAGGCGAGCACCACGTCGCGCAGGGCGCCGGCCGGGAAGCTCTCCAGCTCGGCGGCGAATCCGGCGGCCTGCGGAACGTCCCCGGCACCGATCATGGCGTCGACGGCACGCAGCAGCCGGTCCTGGCGAAGGGCGCGAGCGGGACTGAGCCGGCCGGCGCGGACCAGGATGTCGGCCACCGTGGCCCATTCACCGGCGGCCGCGCGTTCGACCGCGTACCGGTCGAGTTCCTCGGCGAGTTCCCCGTCCACGGTGGTGGCCGCGGCCACCCGGTGCGTCAGCCGCCGGCCGGGGCCCTCGACGGTCACCGCCGCCCGGCGGTGCAGGGCGGCGCGGCGGGTCAGGTCGATGCCGGTGAGGACGGACGCCCGGATCAGCGGGTGGGTGAACGCCAGCAGTGTGCGCCCGGGATCGACGGTCGCGGTCAGTAGCCCCGCCGCCCGTGCCTCGTCCACCGCGGGCAGGGGGTCGTCGAGGTCCGCGAGGGCGGCGGCCTCGGCGAGCGACACGTCGTCCGCCAGGACGGAGCACGCCTCCACCAGGGCCCGGGCCGTGTCGCCGCACCGGGTCAGACGGTGCCGTACGGCCGAGGCGTAGCGGGCGGGCGCGGGCAGATCGGGGCGCCAGTCCCGCCAGGTCTCGCGGGGCAGCTCGCGCAGCAGTTGGGTGACGTAGCGGGGATTGCCCAGGGTGTGGCGGCACAGGTGGCGGGCCGCGGACAGGTCGAGGTCGACGCCCTCGATCTCGCGGGCCAGCGTCCCGACCTCCTCGGGGGACAGCGGCCGCAGCCGTACGGCGTCGTCGCGACAGCCGTCCAGGAACTCCAGGGTCCGCAGCACCGAGGGGGCAGGGTCCGGCAGCAGGTCCTCGCCGGGCCCTCGCGTCTCGTGCAGCTCGTCCGGTGAATCGCGGGCGACCAGGACGACGAGGACCTTCTCCTGCGACATCCTGCGCACCGCGGAGCGGATCGCGCGCAGGCTCTCCACATCGGCCCAGTGGGCGTCCTCGACGATCACCACGAAAGGCCCCTGCTCCTGCCGGGCCGCCCACTGGCGGTGCAGGAGCCGGCCGGTGTCCAGGACCGCCTGCGGGGAGGCGGAGTCCGGCACGGCGGAGCCGGGCTCACCGGCCTGTACGAGCTGTTCCGCGATCCCCAGGGCCAGAGCGGACTCCCAGGACACCCCGGCCACGCGCAGGACGCCGGGAGCGGGCATGTCGTCGGGTGGCCGGTGGGCCCTGAGGGTGTGTTCGACGACGGCTGTCTTGCCGATGCCCGCCGGTCCCTCGACCAGGAGCAGTGAGGGCCGGCCCGCGCAGGCCGCGTCGAGCGAGCGGGTCAGCGCGGTGCTCTCGCCGACCCGCCCGATCAGGCGTTGCTGCTGCTCAGGGCGGTCATTCATGTGCCAGGACGCTAGCACCGCCGCCCGCGAGCGGCTCGGTCACGGAAGCGGCGCGGGCCTCGGTGCGCTCGGCCGCCCGGCGCGGGACGAAGCAGGTGACCAGGGCTCCGACGAGGGCGACCGCGGCGAAGACGTAGAAGGCGTGGCGCGGGGAGAGGCCGGCGCCCATGAGCGCCCCGCCGACGAGGGGGCCGCCGATGCCGCCGAGTCGGCCGAATCCCGCGCACCAGGCGACGCCCGCGGCGCGGGCCGGGGTGTCGTAGTAGTTGGAGACGAAGCCGTAGATGAGGACCTGGGTGCCGATGGTGCCCACGCCGGCGGTCGCCACCAGGGCCAGCAGGACGCCGAGCGACAGCCCGAGCGGGAGCAGACACAGGGAGGCGGCGGCCAGCACGAAGGTAGTGGCGATCACTCGCTGCGGGCCGAGCCGGTCGGCGGACCGCGAAGCGATCAGGCCGCCGATGATGGCGCCGCCGTTCAGGGTGAGCAGGAAGAGAAGGGCGTACGACTTGCCGAAGCCGCTCTGCCCCATGATCTCCGGCAGCCAGGTGTTCAGGGCGTAGGTGAGCAGCAGGCCCGAGCAGCTCATCAGGCCCAGGAGCAGGGTGGCCGGCGCGTAGCGTCGGGTGGCGAGGGCCGCGAAGCCGACCTTGGTCTTCTCCGGTGCCTCGGCCGAGGCACCGTCGGGCAGGGCGATCCCCGTGCGGGCGGCGACCTCGCGGGCCCGGGCCTCGTGTCCGCGGGCCAGCAGCCACTTCGGTGACTCGGGCAGGCGCAGCAGCGCGACGGGCAGCAGGAGTACGAGGGGTGCGGCGCCGAAGAGGAACAGCTTGCGCCAGTCGTCGCCGCCGGAGGCGAGCGCCAGCAGGGCCGCGAGGACACCGCCGGCGGGGACCCCGCTGTAGACGATCGCGTTGTAGACGTTACGGCGGTGGGGCGGAGCGAACTCGGCGATCACGGCACCGGCGGTGGCCACCAGGGCGCCCACCCCGATGCCGGTGAGGAAGCGCAGGAACCCGAAGACGGTGATGTCGGTGGCGAAGGAGCTCAGCCCCATGGCGACGGAGAACCAGACGATGCCGACCAGCGTGACGCGTCGCCGCCCGAGATGGTCGCCGACGGCTCCGGCGAGCAGCGCGCCGACCATGACGCCGACCAGTGCGTAGGAGCCGAGGGCGCCCGCCTGGCCCGCGCTGAGCTGGCCGATCTGGCTCGGGTCCCGCAGGAGGATGGGGACGACGGTGCCGTAGACGACGAGGTCGTAGCCGTCGAAGAGGAGGGCGACCGTGGTGATGGCGACGATCCAGCGCAGCGTGGCGCGCTGTCGTGGGTCGGCGGTTCTGGGCTGCTGGGTGTTCATCGTGGTGACCCCTTTTTCGTGAGAGCGGATGGGTCTGCCTCCGCTGTCCGGGCATGGGGGGACCCCGGGCAGCGGCATGCGGTACTGGGGAGGTGGGGGGCATGGGACGTGGGGAGGTGGGGACGGGGAGCAGGCGGTCTCAGCCGAGGTCGCCGCCGGCGACGGGGAGCACCGTGCCGGTGATGTAGGACGCCTCGTCGGAGGCGAGGAAGCAGATCGCGGCGGCCTGCTCGTCGAGCGTGCCGTACCGCTTCAGCAGACTGGAGGAGAGCGTCTGGTCGATGTGGGCCTGGAACCAGTCCTTCTCCCGCGCGGTCCCCGGCGTCGGTGTGCCCCGGGAGATCCGGCGCGGGGGTGCCTCGGTCCCGCCCGGGGCGGTGGCGACCACGCGGACGCCGGCGTCGGCACACTCGTAAGCGAGTGACGCGGTGAGCGCGTTGACGCCGCCCTTGGCCGCGGAGTAAGGAATGCGGTGGATACCGCGGGTCGCCGCCGAGGACACGTTGACGATCACGCCGTGCCCCCGCTCCGTCATCGTCGGCAGCACGGCACGGCAGGACCACAACGTCGTCAGCAGCGAGCGCGTGATCTCCGCCTCGATCTCCCGGGCGGAGAACTCGGTGAACGGCTTGAAGTTGATGGCTCCGCCCACGTTGTTGACCAGGACGTCGATCCGGCCGTGGTGCTCCAGCGCCGCGGCGATCGCCTCCTCCGCCCCGGCGTACGCCTCCAGGTCGGCGGTGACCGAGTGCGCGCCCAGTCCTACGGCCACCTCGTGCACCAGCTCGGAGCGGTCCACGAGAGTCAGCCGGGCGGACTCGGCGGCCAGGCGGCGGGCGACGGCGAGACCGATGCCCTGGGCCGCGCCGGTGACCACGACCGTCCTGTCGGCGAACCGGTCCGTGTGGATGGTGGTCACGCTCATGCCGCCTCCGCCGTCTCGCGTACGGCGGCCGGGGCGAACTTCTCGTAGTGGAAGCTCGCCGGAGTCACACCGAGCGAGGCGATGTGGCCGCGCACGCCCTCGACCATCGCGGGCGGCCCGCAGAGGTAGACGTCCGCGTCGCCGTCGTGGAGTGTGCCGGAGTCGATCAGGTTCGTCACGAACCCCTTGTTCCGGGCGCTGCTGGACGCGTCGGCCACGCAGTGGTCGAAGGTGAAGGACGGGATGACCCCGGCGTAGTCCTCCAGGGTGTCCAGATGGACGAGGTCCTGGTCGGTGGTGACGCCGTAGAGCAGGTGGACCGACTGCTGCCCGTCCGGGCTCTGGGCCAGGCGTTCCAGCATCGACAGCAGGGGTGCGAGGCCGGTGCCGCCGGCCAGGAACAGGGCGGGCCGGGTGCGTTCGCGCAGATAGAAGCTGCCCATCGGCCCGGTGAAGTCGATACGGTCGCCCACCTGTGCGCGGTCGGCGAGGTACGAGGACATCGCGCCGCCCTCCGTGAGGCGCACCAGGAACGAGACGAGGTGCTGGTTCGGGCCGGAGCTGAAGGAGTACGACCGGCTCTGGTCCGTTCCCGGGACCGCGATGTTGACGTACTGGCCGGGCAGGAAGCCCAGCGCCGCCCGGTCGCCGACGTCGAGGGTGAAGCCGACGGTGGTGGGGGAGTGCCGCTGGATGTCCACCAGGGTGGCCGTGTGGGACGCGGCGGCGGTCTTCGCGGCCGCTGAGGTCGACGGAATACGCAGCACGAGGTCGCTGTGCGGGGTCATCTGGCAGGGCAGGCAGTAGCCCTGGGCGGCCTCGTCCTCGGTCAGCGCCTCGTCGATGTAGTCACCGCCGTCGTAACTGCCGGACTCGCAGACCGACTTGCACGTCCCGCAGGCGCCGTCGCGGCAGTCGAGCGGGATGTTGATACGGGCCTTGTACGAGGCGTCGGCGACCGTCTCTCCCGGCCGGCACTCGACGAAGCGGGTGATGCCGTCCTCGAAGCCCAGGGCGACCTGGAATGTCATGAAGGTGCTCGTTTCAGACGTGGTAGATGTCGACGACGTGGTGCACGTAGTCGTTCTTGAGGACGACCTTCTTCCGGGTGATCAGCGGGTCGGGGCCGGCGAGGTCGATCCGGTAGAAGGACGTGCCGAAGTACGTGTCGACGGTCTGGTAGCGGTAATAGAGCGTGAACCAGTTGAAGCGCACGTCCACCAAGTCGCCGTCCTGGCCGGTGATTTCGACGTTGGTGATGTTGTGGCCGGTGCGTGGCTCGGGCAGGCTCGTCGCGGACGAGCGGTCGGTGCGGATACGGAAGACCCGGTCCTCCAGACCGCCGCGGTTCGGGTAGTAGATCAGGGAGATCTCGCGCTGGGGGTCGGCGGTGAGTGCGTCGTCGTCTGCCCAGGCGGGCATCCAGAACTCGGCGTCGGGGTGGTAGCACTCCAGCCACTGCTCGAACTCGCGGTCGTCGAGGTGGCGCGCCTCGCGGTAGAGGAACTGCCGGATGCCCTCCAGCGTGACTTTCTGGATCGCCGTGGTCGTCACTTCGCCACCTCCAGGGCCGCACGCAGGGTCTGCAGCCAGTAGCCGTGCTGGATGGGGTAGAGGCCCTCGTCCTCGGTGCGCACCCCGCTGGCGATCGGGTTGATGCCGATGCGCTTGGCGTCCTCGTCCGAGCCGTCGATCTGGTGCACGGCGCCCCGGCTGAGGTCGTTCCACGGCATGGACTCGGCCAGGTAGGTCTTCTGGCAGGAGCGGAACTCCTCCAGATCGTCCGGGGTGGCCATACCGGTGGCGTTGAAGAAGTCCTCGTACTGCCGGATGCGGGTGGCCCGCGCCTCGGCCGACTCGCCCTTGGGGGCGATGCAGTAGATGGTGACCTCGGTCCTGTCCACGGAGATCGGCCTGAAGTGCCGTATCTGCGAGCTGAACTGGTCCATCAGGTAGACGTTGGGGTAGAGGCAGAGATTGCGGGAGACGCCGATCATCCAGTCGGCCTTGTCCTCGCCGAACCGCTCCACCAGCTCGTCGCGCTTCTCCGCGAGGGGCCGGTTGGCGGGGTCCAGCCACTTCGTCCACAGCAGCAGGTGGCCGTGCTCGAAGGAGTAGAAGCCGCCCTTCTGCTTGGACCAGCCGCCGGCGTCCATGGTCTTGGTGTCGTTGGTCGACTCCCCGGTGGTCCTGCGGGCCTGGGTGGCGGCGTAGTTCCAGTGGGTGGCGGAGACGTGGTAGCCGTCCGCGCCGTTCTCCGCCTGGAGCTTCCAGTTGCCGTCGTAGTGGTACGTCGACGAGCCGCGCAGCACCTCCAGGCCCTCCGGGGACTGGTCGACGATCATGTCGATGACGACCGCCGAGTCGCCCAGGTGCTCGGTGAGGGGCTTGACGTCCGGATTGAGACTGCCGAAGAGGAAGCCGCGGTAGCTCTCGAAGCGGGCGACCTTCTTCAGGTCGTGCGAGCCGTCCGTGTTGAACTGCTCGGGATAACCGGCCTCCCGCGGGTCCTTGACCTTCAGCAGCTTCCCGCTGTTGTTGAACGTCCACCCGTGGAACGGGCACGTGAAGGTGGTGCGGTTGTCGGTCTTGCGGCGGCAGAGCATGGCCCCGCGGTGGCTGCACGCGTTGATCAGGCAGTGCAACTCGCCTTGTTTGTCACGGGAGATGACCACGGGCTGCCGGCCGATGTAGGTGGTGAAGTAGTCCCCGATCTCCGGGATCTGGCTCTCGTGCGCGAGATAGATCCAGTTCCCCTCGAAGATGTGCTTCATCTCCAGCTCGAAGAGCTCCTCGTCCGTGAAGACACCCCGGCGGACGCGGTACACGCCGTCCTCCGCGTCCTCCACGAGGGCGTCTTCGAGGATGGTCCGCGCACGACTGTGGGCTTGGGCCATGGTCCGTCCCTCCGAATCGATCAAGCCAGTTGGCCGACCGCCGCGTGTTGCGGCTGCTTTTCAGCACCATGACATCGCGGTGAAAGGTCGGCCCTAGGCATTTCCCCAGGGTTGACCCAGGGGGGTATTGATATCTCCGGCGTCTCAATAGGCTGCAATCAAGTATTTGTGGTGTACGGGATTCGCTCTCTACGCTGAGGCGCATTCGAGGGCGCCGGAACAGGAAAAGGGGCGGCCCGATGGAAGTCAGGAACCTGGAACTCAGACACCTTCGGTATTTCGCGGCCGTCGCCGAGACGCGTCATTTCGGAAAGGCCGCGGAACACCTGCACATGGCTCAGCCCCCGCTCTCCCAGGCGATTCGCCGCCTGGAGGCGGAACTGGGCGTGGAGCTGTTCACCCGCACCACCCGGCAGGTCGCCCTGACCGGCGCCGGCGAGGTGTTCCGCACCGACGTGGAGCGCATCCTCAAGGCCGTCGACGAGGCGGTGGCCAGGGTCGGACGCTTCGCGTCGGGGGCGGAGGGGGTGCTCAGGGTCGGCCTGACGGGATCCGCCTCGTACCGACAACTGCCCCTGCTCGCACGGCTGGTGAAACGGGAGATGCCGCAAGTGATGCTGGAGGTGCACACCGAGATGCTCACGCCCGCCCAGGAAGCGGGGCTGATCGAGCGCCGACTCGACGTCGGCGTCCTGCGCCCGCCGGTGCGGCAGGAGGGGATCGTCCACCGCCCCATCGCCGACGAGCCCCTGGTCGTGGCCGTCCCCGAGGAGCACTGGCTCGGCGAGGCGGACTCCGTACGCGTCGAGCAACTGCGGCACGAGAACTTCATCATGTACGGCGCCACGCTCGGCTCCGTCGTCAACGACGCGGTCGTCCGCAGCTGTCTCGCCTCCGGTTTCTACCCGCACCACGCCTACGAGGTGACCGAGACCTCGGCCGCCCTGGCGCTGGTCGCCGCCGGACTCGGGATCGCCGTGCTCCCGGACTCGATCCGCTCCGCACCCCGCGAGGGAGTGCTCTGCAAGGACATCGAGGACGCGCTGTCGGTCCGCCTGGACCTGGCCTGGCGCGAGGGCGACGAGTCACCGCTGCTGCGGAATCTCCTGAAGGTGCTGGAGCAGAACGACGTATTTCTAGAGGTCTCCGAGGGAGCGGCATGAAGATCGTCAAAGTGGAGGCAATCCCTTTTGCCATTCCGTACCGGAAGCCGCTGAAATTCGCGAGCGGTGAGGTCCGTGCCGCCGACCACGTCCTGGTACGAGTGCACACCGACGAGGGCCTGATCGGGACCGCCGAGGCACCGCCCCGCCCGTACACGTACGGCGAGACCCAGGAGTCGATCGTCGCGGTGATCGACAAGCTCTTCGCCCCGCAGATATTGGGCCTGACGGCTCTGGAACGGGAGGCGGTCCACGAACGACTCGACCGCACCGTCGGCAATCCGACCGCCAAGTCAGCTGTCGACATGGCCCTTTGGGACATCCTCGGCCAGGCCGCCGGCATGTCGGTCTCCGGGCTCCTCGGCGGCTACACCGACCGTATGCGGGTGAGCCACATGGTCGGCTTCGCGCCCGCCGACGAGATGGTCGCGGAGGCGGAGCGGATCCGGGACACCTACGGCATCACCACCTTCAAGGTGAAGGTCGGCCGCCAGCCCTACGGCGACGATGTCGCCGCCTGCCGAGCCCTGCGCGAGGCTCTCGGCCCGAAGGTCGACCTCTACATCGACGGGAATCGTGGCTGGACGGTGTCCGAGTCGGCCCGCGCCCTGCGCGAGATGGCCGACCTCGGCCTGACCTTCGCCGAGGAACTCTGCCCCGCCGACGACGTGTTGGGCAGACGCTGGCTGGTCGCCCAGAGCCCCATTCCCTTCATCGCCGACGAGAGCGCCACCCGGGCCGCCGAGGTGACCCGCGAACTCCTCGGCGGCTCCGCCACCGCCATCAGCATCAAGACCGCGCGTACCGGTTTCACCGCCTCGCAGCGCGTGCTGCACGAGTGCGAGGGACTGGGCGTCGAGGTGGTGATGGGCAATCAGATCGACGGCCAAGTCGGCACGTTGTGCTCGGTCGCCTTCGGTGCCGCGCACCGCACGACCACCCGGCAGGCCGGCGAGCTGTCCAACTTCCTCGACATGACCGACGACCTCCTCACCGAGCCGCTGACCATCGAGGACGGCACCCTGCGCATCCGCGAGGGCGCCGGACTCGGCATCGACATCGACCCCGACAAGCTGGCCCGCTACCGGCGGGACCTCTGACACATCGCTGATCACATTACTGACGAACCCTCAAAAATCTTTCTAGGGACGGGAAGACCATGACCGACATCATCACCGAGCAGGCCACCGCCGCAGCCTCCGGCGCCGCAGCCACCGAGCGGTTCCGCAGCAGGCAGCAGTCCGGTGCCGCCGACGCCGACACCCAGCGCGTCGACACCCTCGCCACCGAACTCATCACCGCCGTCCACGACATCGTCCGCCGCCACAAGGTCACCTACGCCGAGTACGACGCCCTGAAGGCATGGCTGATCCAGGTCGGCCAGGACGGCGAGTGGCCGCTCTTCCTCGACGTGTGGATCGAGCACGTCGTGGAGGAGGTAGCGAACGAGAACCGCGAAGGCAGCAAGGGCACCATCGAAGGCCCGTACTACGTCCCCGACTCCCCGCGCCTGCCCGCCGAGGCGACCCTGCCGATGCGGGACGGCGAGGAGGGCACACCGCTGCTCTTCCAGGGCCAGGTGACGAGCGTGGACGGCACACCGCTGTCCGGTGCCGCGGTGGAGATCTGGCACGCCGACAACGACGGCTACTACTCCCAGTTCGCCCCCGGCCTGCCCGAGTGGAACCTGCGCGGCCATGTCGTCGCCGACGACACCGGCCACTTCTGGATCAACACCATCGAGCCGGCGCCGTACCAGATCCCGACCGACGGCTCCTGCGGCCGCCTCATCGCCGCCGCGGGCTGGCACGCCTGGCGCCCCGCGCACCTGCACCTGAAGGTGTCGGCGTCCGGCCACCAACTCATCACCACCCAGCTCTACTTCCAGGGCGGCAGCCACGTCGAGGACGACATCGCCCAGGCCGTGAAGCCCGAACTGATCCTGGCCCCCACCCCGGTCGCGGACGGCAAGCTCGACGGCAACCAGGTCACCTATGACTTCGTCCTCGACAAGGCGTGATGCACGGTGCTGTTCTCGGTACGGATGGACGTCGCGATTCCGCGTGACCTCGACCCCGAGGTACGCGCGGACCTCGTGGCACGTGAGAAGGCGTACTGCCACGAACTGCAGAAGTCGGGGGAGTGGGTCCACATCTGGCGGTGTGTCGGCCAGTACGCCAACATCAGCGTCTTCGACGTCGCCGACAACGAGGCGCTGCACCGCCTCCTGTGGAACCTCCCGCTCTTCCCCTACCTGAGCATCGAGGTCACACCCCTGGCACAGCACCCCTCGGATCTGGCGGCCGCCTGATGGACAAGGTGGTCGCCACGGCCCCGGAGGCGGTGGCCGAGGTGCCGGACGGCGCGACGCTCGCGGTGGGCGGGTTCGGGCTGAGCGGTGTGCCGAACGTGCTGATCCGGGCCCTGTACGAGCGCGGCGTCAGCGGGCTGTCGGTCGTCTCCAACAACTGCGGGGCGATGGAGTCCGGCCTCGCGGTCCTGCTCGCCGCCGGGCGGATCGCCCGCGTCACCGGCTCCTACATCGGGGCGAACAAGGAGTTCGCCCGGCAGTACCTGGCCGGGGAACTGGAGGTCGAGCTGATCCCGCAGGGCACGCTGGCCGAGCGGCTGCGCGCGGGCGGGGCCGGGATCCCGGCGTTCTTCACCCCGGCCGGGGTGGGCACGCAGGTCGCGGAGGGCGGCCTGCCGTGGCGCTACGACGGTGAGGGCGGTGTCGCGCTGGCCTCGCCGCCGAAGGAGGTGCGGGAGTTCGACGGCACGGAATATGTGCTGGAGCACGGGATCCGCACCGACTTCGCCCTCGTCCGGGCCGCGAAGGGCGACCGGCACGGGAACCTGGTCTTCAACAAGTCCTCCCGCAACTTCAATCCCCTCGCCGCGATGGCGGGCAAGGTGACCATCGCCGAGGTGGAGGAGTTGGTGGAGCCGGGTGAGATCGACCCGGACGCGGTGCATCTGCCGGGGATCTTCGTGCAGCGGGTGGTCGCGCTGACGCCCGAGCAGGCGGCGGACAAGCGGATCGAGCAGCGGACGGTGAGCGGCTGATGGCCTGGACACGCGAGGAGATGGCCGCCCGGGCCGCCCGGGAGCTGCGGGACGGCCAGTACGTGAACCTGGGCATCGGCCTGCCCACCCTGATCCCGAACCATCTCCCGCCGGGCGTCGAGGTGATCCTGGAGTCGGAGAACGGCATCCTGGGCACCGGCCCCTACCCCACCGAGGAGCAGGTCGACCCCGACCTGATCAACGCGGGCAAGGAGACCGTCACGGTCCTGCCGGGCGCCTCCTTCTTCGACTCCGCGCTCTCCTTCGGGATGATCCGCGGCGGGCACATCGACGTCGCGGTGCTCGGCGCGATGCAGGTGTCCGCCGGGGGCGATCTCGCCAACTGGGCCATCCCCGGCAAGATGATCACCGGGATCGGCGGGGCCATGGACCTGGTCCACGGCGCCCGCACGGTCATCGTCGTGATGACGCACACCGCGAAGGACGGCAGCCCGAAGATCCTGGAGGACTGCGCGCTTCCGCTGACCGGCAAGGCATGCGTCGACCGGATCATCACGGACCTCGGCGTACTGGACGTGACGGACGAGGGCCTGGTGCTGATCGAGACCGCGCCGGGTGTCGCCGTCGAGGAGATACTCGCCAGGACCGCCGCCAAGGTCCGCATGCCGGAGGAGATCTCATGAAGGACGTCTACATCGTCGACGCCGTCCGCACGCCGTTCGGCAGGTACAACGGCTCGCTCGCGGCCGTCCGCCCGGACGATCTCGCCGCCCACGCCATCCGCGAACTCCTCGCCCGTACCCCCGACTTGGACCCGTCCCGGATCGAGGACGTGTACTTCGGCAACGCGAACGGCGCGGGCGAGGAGAACCGCAATGTCGGCCGTATGGCGGCCCTGTTGGCCGGGCTGCCCACCTCCGTACCGGGCGTGACCGTCAACCGGCTGTGCGCCTCCGGCCTGGAGGCGGTGATCCAGGCGGCCCGCGCCATCGCGGTCGGCGACGCCTCCATCGCCGTAGCGGGCGGGGTGGAGTCGATGACCCGGGCGCCGTATGTACTGCCCAAGTCGGACCGGCCCTTCCCGGCCGGGCACGCCGAGCTGTACTCGACGACGCTGGGCTGGCGGATGGTCAACCCGAGGATGGACCCGCAGTGGACGATCCCGCTGGGCGAGTCCGCCGAACTCATCGCCGACAAGCACAAGATCACGCGTGAGCAGCAGGACGAGTACGCGCTCGCCAGCCACCGCAAGGCGACTCGGGCCCAGGCGGAGGGCCTGTTCGACGGGGAGATCGCCCCGGTGTCGATCCCGCAGCGCAAGGGCGAGCCGGTCGTCTTCGCCGCCGACGAATGCGTACGCGTCGACGCCTCGCCGGCGGCGATGGCCAGGCTCAAGCCGTCCTTCCGCACCGAGCACGGCACGGTCACCGCGGGCAACGCGTCCCCCTTGAACGACGGCGCCGCGGCCCTGCTCCTCGTCGACGAGGAGGGTCTGAAGGCCACCGGCCGCGAACCCCTCGCCCGCGTGTCCGCCTCCGGGGTCTCCGCGATCGAGCCGCAGTACTTCGGGCTCGCCCCCGTCGAGGCGGTCAACCGCGCCCTCGCCAAGGCGGGCAAGGGATTTGACGACCTGTCAACTCTCGAACTCAACGAGGCCTTCGCCGCGCAGGTGCTCGGTTGCGTTGCCGAGTGGCCCGAGTTCGACCCGGCGATCCTCAACCCCCGGGGCGGCGCGATCGCGCTGGGCCACCCGCTCGGTGCCTCCGGGGCCCGCCTGGCCGGCACGGTCGCCCACCAACTCGCCCGCCGCGGCACCGGAGTCGGTGTCGCCACCCTCTGCATCGGCGTCGGCCAGGGCCTCGCCCTCGTCCTCGAACGCTGAGCCACGCAGCCGCACACGCCCCAGGAGCCGCAGTGACTTCCCCGCACCTGCTGCATCACCAGGCCGTCGGACCGGCCGACGCACCGCTGCTGGTCCTCGGCCCGTCCCTGGGCACGTCGACGACCGTCTGGCAGGCACAGCTGGCCGCCCTCTCCCGCGACCACCGGGTACTGAGCTTCGACCTTCCCGGACACGGCGGTTCACCGAGCGGTCTGCTCCCCGCTCCAGAACCGGACGGCACGACGGTCGAGGGCCTCGCGTCTCTGGTCCTCGACCTCGTCGACCACCACGGCCGGGATCGCTTCCACTACGCGGGCATCTCGCTGGGCGGCGCCATCGGGGCCCACCTCGCGGTCCAACACCCCGACCGCGTGGCCTCGTTGGCGCTGATCTGCTCGTCCGCCCACTTCGGCCCGCCGGAACCCTGGCGGGAACGCGCCGCCCTCGTACGGCTCAAGGGGACCGAGCCACTGCTGGTGAGCAGCCCCGGCCGCTGGTTCGCCGAACCGCATACGGCCGAACAGCCCCTTGGTCGCGCCCTGCTGCGCAACCTCGCCGACGCCGATCCGGTCGGCTACGCGGCCTGCTGCGACGCCCTCGCCGCCTACGACCTGCGGCCCGACCTGGCCCGGATCACGGCTCCCACGCTCGTCGTCGGGGGCTCCCACGACCTGGCAACGCCCTTGCCCCACGCCCAGGAACTGGCGGACGGGATTCCCCGCGCAAAGCTGGAGACGGTCGCCGCCGGCCATCTCGCCGTGGAGCAGCCCGACGCTGTACAGGCCGTGCTGAACACGCATCTCAGTACTGCGTAACCACCCGGTGGATCTGCTCCCACTTGTCGGCGGACGCCGCGTACTCACCTCCCATGGCGGGAGCTTGCCGAGATTCCTTTGCGGAGCGATTTCGGGTGAGCTGTCCGGATGTTACGACCACGGCGACCCCCCGCCGTTGCTACTCGACGGTGACCAGGACTTCGACCGGGTCACATCCGGGAGCGGAGGCGAGGAGGTGGATCTTGCCGGGGCCGGTGGGGCGGAGGACGGCCAAGGCGCGGCCCTCGTAGGTACGGCGTTCGGTGGCGTCGAAGCGTTCCTCGGAGGCCGGATCGCCGCTGCCGAAGCCCAACAGGACTCCCGCGCCCGAGACTTCGAGGTGCACCGCGCGGTCGGCCGCGGTGTGGAGGGTGCCGTCCGGGTCCGTCAGGGTGACGGTGACGTACGCGAGGTCGCCGCGGTTCGCGGTGATGACCGGGCGGTCGGCCTCTGCGCGCAGCCGCACCTCGCCGGTCGCGGAGCGCAGGGTGGTACGGCCGGTTTCGGCGCCGTCCCGGTAGGCGATGGCGAGGAGTTCGCCGGGCTCGTACGTCGTGTCGAACTCGGTGCGGAAGCGGTGGTCCTCGCCCACCGGCTGCCGTCCCAACGAGCCTCCGTTGACGAGGAGTTCGACCTCGTCGGCGTCGCCGTAGACCTCGACGGCGACCGGCTCGCCCTCGAATCCCGGCCAGGTCCAGCTGGAGATCGAGTCGCTCCAGGCCCACGGCGTCCCGGCGTAGGTCTTGCCGTGGTGTTCGGGGCGGCGGACCGCGATGTACGGCTCGGACCGCAGACCGAAGACGATCTCGCGGTAGTAGGAGGCGGGGCGGCGGTGCCCGGTGATGTCGAGGTCGCCGCAGCCCGCGACCAGGTAGGGGTACGGAGCGGTGTGCGCGGGGCGCGGGGCGTCCGGGGTGAGGTACTGCGGGCGTCCGATGCCGACCTCGCCCAGGTAGTCCCAGCCGGTCCAGGTGAAGTCGCCGATGACGTGGCCGTGTTGCTTCACCAGGCGCCAGTTGCCGTCGATGCGGGTGGGGAAGGTCTCGGTGCCGAGGATGATGCGGTTGGGGAACAGGTCCTTGTCCAGGGCGTAGCGGGCCTCGGCGTAGTTCATGCCGGCGACGTCGAGAACGGCGAAGGACTCGGCCGTCTTCTCCGACACGAGGCCGGAGGCGCTGATCGCGTTCATCATGTCGCCCGCGTCGACCATGAGGGTGTTGATGCCCTTCTCCTCACCCTCACCCGCATCGGCCGGCTTCTCCTGCGACTGCTGCCGCATCTTGGCGAGTTCGGACATCACGGCGAGCATGCCGTTCACCGCGTTGGTGACGTAGCGAGTGCTGTCCAATGAGCGGACCTTCTCGGCGAGTTCGCGCCCCCACGCGGCGCCGAAGGGCGAGCCGGTCTCGGGGATCTCGTTGCCGATCGAGTACATGATGACGCTGGGGTGGTTGACGTCCTTGGCGACCATCGCCTCGATGTCGCGCTCCCACCATTCCGGGAAGTTCAGGCTGTAGTCGAACTCGCTCTTGCCGGACGTCCACACGTCGAAGGCCTCGTCCACCACCAGCATGCCGAGGCGGTCGCAGGCGTCCAACATCGCCTTGCTCATGGGGTTGTGGGACATGCGGATCGCGTTGAACCCGGCGTCCTTGAGGAGTTGGACCCGTCGTTCCTCGGCGCGGGCGAACGTCGCCGCGCCCAGTACGCCGTTGTCGTGGTGGACGCAGGCGCCGCGCAGCTTGACCGTCTCGCCGTTGATCCGCAGCCCGAGTTCGGGGTCCAGACTCAGCGAACGGATGCCGAAGGTGACGGTCTCGGTGTCCAGGTCCTTCAGACTCACAGTGGCGGCGTACAGGGTGGGCGCGTCCGGGCTCCACAGCAACGGGGAACGGACGTACAGGCGTTGACGTACGGTCGCAGGTTCGCCCGGCAGCACCGTGGCCTTCGAGACGTCGATCGCGACGACGCTCCCGCCGGCATCACGGATCTCAGTGACGACGTCGACCGTACGGGCCGTGATCGAGTCGTTCTCGACCCTCGTCGCGACCTCGACGACCGCCCGCTCGTCGTTGATGTCCGGGGTGGTGACGCGGACCCCGTCGGGCGCGATCCGGACCACCTCGCCGACCAGCAGCCACGTGTCGCGGTAGATGCCCGCGCCGGTATACCAGCGCGAGTCGCGATGGGCGCGGGCCTCGACGCGGATCTCGTTGTCCTCGCCGAAGCGCAGGAACCGGTCGGCGTCGATGAAGAAGTGCGAGTATCCGAAGGGCCGTTGGCCGGCGTAGTCACCGTTGACGAACACGACGGCATCGCGGTAGACGCCCTCGAACTCGAAGAGGATCCGCTTGCCCCGGTGCTCCTCGGGAACCGAGAACGTCTTGCGGTACTCGTACGTCCCGCCCGGGAAGTACGCGCCGGCGCCGCCCTCCATCGTGACCTCGCCGCCCGGGGCCGTACGCTCCCGCTCGATCATCGCGTCGTGCGGGAGCGTCACCGGACGGAAGGGAACCCTCGCGCCGGACAGTTCGGCGAAGGGATTGACCTTGGGGCGGGTCTGCCAGCCGTCGTTGAAGGATGTGCGCATCATGTGGTCTCCGTGGAGTGCGGGGTGGGGGCAGATCCGGTCAGCCGTGCCCCCAGCCAGACACGGCCGCGCTCCACGAGTTCCCGGGCGATGCGCGTGTCGGGAGCCCAGGCCTCGAAGCCGTGGGGAGCGCCGGGGACGAGGTCGAAGGCGCAGTCCACGCCCGCGTCGCGCAGACGATCGGCGTAGGTGCGGCACTCGTCGGCGAACAGGTCGATGTCGCCCACGCTGATCCAGGCCGGTGGCAGACCGCTCAGGTCACCGCGCCGGGCCGCGACCGCGTGGTCGGGGGCGTGCGGGCCGCCGGGCTCGGCGCCGAGGTAGGCGCCCCAACCGGTCCGGTTCGCGGCGTTGTTCCACACCCGGTGCCGCACCTGGTCGAGCTCGCGGCGTGCGGTGGTGCGGTCGTCGAGCATCGGAGCGAACAGCCACTGCCCGGCCGGCCGGACCCCGCCGGCATCGTGCAGCCGCTGCGCCAGGCAGGCCGCCAGACCCGCGCCGGCGCTGGAACCTCCGACGACGATGCGCTCCTGGTCGACCCCGAGGTCCCCGGCCGACTCCAGCAACCACTGCCACGCGGCGAAGGTGTCGTCGAGAGGGG
Source organism: Streptomyces sp. JLBG701 (assembly GCF_058544905.1). Lineage (NCBI taxonomy): Bacteria > Bacillati > Actinomycetota > Actinomycetes > Kitasatosporales > Streptomycetaceae > Streptomyces > Streptomyces sp. JLBG701. The sequence goes on along the minus strand of NZ_CM178588.1, from coordinate 1,121,438 downwards.
CCGGGAAGGGGTGCTCGGGGGCGAGGCGGTAGTTCGCCGAGACGACGACGATGCCGAGCGCGTGGGCCGTCGCGGAGCAGAAGGCGTCGTCCTGGACGACATCGCCGATGACGTACCCACCGCCGTGCACCCACAGCAGCGCCGCCCCCGAACCGCCACCGGCAGGCGTGTACAGGCGTATGCCCTGCCCCTGGTCGGTTTCGGTGACGTCGACGCCGTCGACCGGAGCGCCCGGCCCGCGCCGGCGGACCAGGGCACGCACGACCTGCCGCCCCCACTTCCGCCGGATCGGCAGGCGCGGCATCCGTGCGACGCTGCGGCGCAGCTCCGGGTCGACCAGGTCGAGCTTCATGGGCGCCACTCCCGTGGTAAATCGTATTACCATGTGTTCGCGGGTAATCTATCCAGCGCGCCGAAAACGCACAACCCACTGACCAGGGCGCACGCAGGAGGCCCGCCGACGGTCCCCGTCCCGAGGAGCGAGTGAGTGAGCAAGTCCACGCAGTCCCCGCGCGCGACAGCCAAAGACGTCGCCCGGGCCAGTGGCGTCTCACAGACCACGGTGAGTTTCGTGCTCAACGGCGCGGCCGGGCACGTCTCCCAGGAGACACGGGAACGGGTGCGGGAAGCCGCTCGCACGCTCGGGTACGTCCCCAACGGATCGGCGCAGGCGTTGCGCAAAGGGGCGTCCCGCATCGTCCTGCTCAACATCGAGGGAATCCCCACCGGCAGCAGCCTCGGCAGCTACATCCGGGGCCTCGACGCCGAACTCGCCTCGCACCACCACGTACTCCTGGTGCTCCACGGCCACCTCTCCTCGCAGGCGCTCTCCGATGTCGCCCAGGCCGTCTCCGCCCGGGCCGTGATCGACCTGAGCGACGCCGGCCGTGCGGACGCGATCGTCACCGACGCCGCAACGTCCCTCGACGCGTTCTCCGCTCAGGCCGACGTCCCGGTCCAGTACCTCGTCGACCGAGGTCACCGGCACATCGCCACCGTCATGCCGGACACCCCTGAACTCCAGGCTCTGGCCGGTCTGCGAGAGCGGCTCATCCGGCAGGCCACGCAGGCCGCGGGCCTGGCCGACCATCCGACGCTGGTCCTTCCTGCCGGCCTCGATGCCGCCGAGGAACGGCTACGGACCTTCCGCGCCGAGCACCCGGAGGTGACGGCGGTCCTCGCCTACAACGACGACCTCGCACTCGTGACGCTCGCCGCGATGCGGCACATCGGACTGCGGGCACCGGAGGATCTCGCCGTCATCGGGTTCGACGACACCCCGCACGGAGCACTGTTCTCACCTGCTCTGACCACCGTGCACATCGACGCGGAGGCCATCGGCCGCATCGCCGCACGCAGCGCACTGGGCCTGCCGGCGGCCGACACCACCCCCGAACCGGCGCGAGTGATCGTTCGGCAGTCCGCGTAGCCGACTACCGGGCCACCCGGACCGGCAGGATCACCGCGGACGGGTGCTCGGGATCGTGGAACACCTCCTGATCCGCGGCGCGGAGGGTTGCGGCGGTCGCCCTCGGCTCGCCGGTGCCCGGATTGCGGTTGTAGCGCGGGAAGGCCCCGCTGGACACCTGGACCCGGATGCGGTGACCGCGCCGGAAGCGGTACGCCGTAGGCCACAGCCGCACCGTCGCACAGGAAGGCTTGTCGGCGCCGGTCAGGCTGACCAGGCCGTCGCACACGTTGGTCGAGCGGCCCTTGTCGTCCACGTCGCACAGCCGGACGAACACATCGGCGTACGGGAGGCTGGACTTGAACCAGATCTCGGCGGAGACCTCGCCGATCACCTCGGTGTCCGTGTCGAGCGTGGCGGTGGTGTACGTGAGCACGTCCGGCCGGGCTTCGAGCCCGGTGTTGTCGACGCGGCCCCCCTTGACGCCGAGGGCCAGGCGCACCCCACCGACGGCTGGAGTCGGGTCCGCCGGGTCGTAGCGGTAGCCGTCCGGCGCGGACTCGCCTGGCGTATCCGTGGCCAGGGGGCCGCCCGGGTGGAGATGGAAGCGCTGCGGTGAGTATCCCGGCGGCGGCCAGGACGGGAAGTCGCGCCAGGTCTCCGCGCCCATGACGAACAACCGGACCGGGGCGCGCTCGGGCGGCTGCTCGCCGCGGGCGTGCGCCAGCCCGAAGTCGAGGGCCTCGGCGGCCGCCGTGACCCCCACGCCCCTGGAGGTGTGCGACCACGGGCCGACCGTGAGCCGGGCCGGACGCCCGGCCGCCTGCAGGGCCTCGTGGTCGCGGAGTTGGCCCGGAAGGAAGATGTCGTACCAGCCGCCGACCGAACTCACCGGTATGGCGATGTCGGCCACCCGGTGGCTGTGGTCGGCCTCCGCCCATCGCGGCGTGCCGGCGTCGTGGGTGAGGACGTCCTGGATGTAGTCGGACCGACGGCCCATGGCAGCGACATCGGCCTGGCCGAGCGGCAGCGTGCGCAGGGCGCGTTGCACCCGCTTCGCCTCCAGCAACTGGCGCGGCATCGCCCACCGGCGTTCCTGGCCGGCGACCATGACGCCCCAGCCGAACGGCGTCTCCAGGGAGAATCCGTCCGTGCGGAGGAACTCCAGGGTGAGGGCCGACTCCGACACCGCCGGGATCATCGCCTTGACCTGCGGCGGCAGTTGGTCGGCCACCGCCCACTGGACGAAGCCGAGGTAGCTCATCCCGTACAGCACCATCGACTCGCCGAACCAGGGCTGCTTGATCACCCACTCCAGCGTGTCCAGCCCGTCCTCGCGCTCGCGCCGAAACGGGTCGAAGTCTCCGCCCGAGCCGAACGTCCCACGCGTGCTCTGGATCAGCACCTGGAAACCGCGCTCGGCCAACGGCCGGACCATCGGCCCCGCAGCCATGCCCGCCCGGCCATAGGGAATACGGAGGAGAACGGTCGGCAAGCCCTCGCCCCCGGTCCTCGGGGCCCAGCGGTCGGCCAGCAGGACGGCCCCGTCACGCACCGGCACCCGCAGATCGCGCTCGACGACCAAGTCCCTTGTCAGGGGCGGCGGAAGGCGCAGCAGGCGCTGAGTGAGATGGCTGCCCAGGTTCATCGGTGTGTCCTCCGTCTGCTCCTACGTGGTGACCGTCGGCGTATACCTACCCCGGTTCCAGGCCCGGTGTCGGGCCGTGGACGGCTTCCGGCGGTTCGCGATCCCCTTCACACCGTCCGTGGTCAGGTAACTGACCACGGCGACACCGCCATTGAAGAGGAACAGGAACCAGAGCGTGGAGGACTTGGACAGGAACGCCTTGATCTTAGGCTTCTTCGCGATGCGCGAGCCCGCCGGCATCGAGACGGCGATCCCGGGGACCGGGTTGAGGTCACAGCAATCGGTCGACCAGCCCGTCGACGTAGTCCGGGGTGAGCGGGCCCATGCCGAACAAGACGCGGATATACATCGGGGCCAGGATGTGGTCCAGCACGTCGAACGCGTCGGGTGCGTGCTCGCCGCGTTCGCGGGCGCGATCGAGCATGGACTGCAGTTGCCGGGTGCGTTCGTCGCGGAGGTCGTCACGTGCCCGTAGGCCCTGCTGACCGTTGCTCGACAGGGCGACGGCCAGGCGCACCACCATGAGACCGTCCGGTCCGGTGATCTCGCGGGCCACGTTGGCCGCGTAAGTGCGCAGGTCGCCGACCAGGCTCCCGGTGTCGGGCATCGGCGACCGCGCGTTGAGGCGGGTGAGCGCCACGTCGGTGAGCAGGGTCTCCAGGCTGCCCCACCGGCGGTAGATGCTGCTGTCGGCCACGCCCGCGCGGGCTGCGACCTCGCCGACGGTGAAGTTGCCGTAGCCGCGCTCGCTGATCAGGTCGGCGACGGCCTGGTGCACCGCCGCGCCGACGCGGGCGCTGCGCCCGCCGGGCCGCCGGGCTCGCTGTCGCTCGTTCACGCCCCCACCTTAACGCAGTTATCACTTGCGTTTGCGAGGCGATCCTCCTTACAGTCGCCTAACGCAGCCACCGACTGCTTTAGAGCGCCCAGCGGCTGACCACGTCGGCCGCGGAGAGGCGCAAACCAACGATGGAGAGGAATCCCATGGCTGCATCGCCCGCGGCCGTAGGCAGTCGACCGAACCGGGCCGTGCTGCTCACGGTGACCTGCCTGGGCCAGTTCATGGTCCTGCTCGACAACACGATTGTTGGAGCAGCGCTGCCCGATATGCAGCACCGGCTGCACACTCACCTGACCGGTCTGCAATGGATCGTCGACGCGTACGTACTGCTGGTCGCCATGCTGCTGCTGTCCGGCGGTGTCTTCGCCGACCGGTTCGGCCGCAAGCGGGTGTACCTGGCCGGCGTGGCGGTGTTCACCACCGCGTCGGTCCTGTGCAGCCTCGCGCCCTCGGTCGGCTGGCTGGTCGCCGGCCGGGTGCTGCAGGGCATCGGGGCCGCGGCACTGAGCCCTGCCTCGCTCGCCCTGCTCGCCGCCGCCCATCCCGTGCCGCAAGAACGGATCAAGGCGATCGGGCTGTGGGCCGGATTCAGCGGAATCGGTCTGGCCGCAGGCCCCGTGGCCGGCGGCGTGCTGACGGATGCCTTCGGCTGGCCCGCCATCTTCCTGGTCAATCTGCCCATCGGCGTGGTCCTTCTGCTGGTCGGTCTGCGCACTCTTGAAGAGGCCCGCAATCCGAGCGCCCCCGCGATCGATGTCCCGGGGACGGCGCTGTCCGTTCTGGGGGTGGGGGCGCTGGCCTACGGGCTGATCGAGGGTGGTGCCCGCGGCTGGACGTCGCCGGTGATCCTGGGCGGCTTCACCGCCGTGGTGATCCTCCTCGCCGCTTTCGTCGCCGTCGAAGCGCGTCGCTCCGCTCCGATGCTGCCGCTGCGGCTGTTCCGGCAGCCCCTGTTCACCGTGTCCAACACCGCCATGGTCGTGGTGGGGTTCGCGCTCATGGGTTCGTCGTTCTTCTTCTCCCAGTTCTTCGTGTACGTCCAGGGCAGCTCGATCCTGCGCGCCGGCCTGCAGACCCTGCCGGTATCCCTCGCCATGGTGATCGTCAGCCCGTACGCGGGCCGGCTCGCCGCCCGGTACGGCTTCCGCATCGTGGTGACCACCGGCCTGGCCCTGGCCGGCCTGGGTCTGCTGGCGCTCGGGATGGTGCACGCCGACACCGGCTACGGGAACGTGTGGTGGCGGCTGACAGTCGTCGGCATCGGCTTCGCCCTGGCCATGTCCCCACTGACGGGAGCCGCCATCCAGGCAGTCGGCCCGCAGGAAGGCGGCCTCGCATCAGGCATCAGCAGCACCACCCGGCAGATCGGCGCGGTGCTCGGCGTGGCGGTACTCGGAGCCATCGTCCGCACCCGGCAATCCGGCGGCGCCTCCTTCGAGACTGGCCTCGACAGCGCCTTCCTCGCTGCCGGCACCGTCACTTTGGCCACCGCCGTGTTCACCGGCCTGTGGCTGGCGAGGTCCGAGCCCGCGGAAGGCTCCGCGGCGCCGCAACGTTCTACCGATCCAGGTGCGGTTACCCTCTCGAACGAGGCATCCGCGAACAGCCGTTGACGGCGAGACCGACCTTGGCCGGGAGGCGCCCCGCCGGATGATCCCCCGGCGGGACGCCTCCCGGCCAACAGGATGATGCTCCGCGCCTCTCACCAATGAATGACCAGATGCGAGACGGTTCTGACAGGCTGTCCGGGGGAGCCCGTGCCGCACCCGCGGCGGGAAGACCGCGACGAAGTACCACATGCCGCGCTTTATCCTCGTCCCCGCCCTCCGCGAGGAGCTGGAGGTGCCGGTACCCGAGGACCGCGGCCCGGTCGGCCGTGGAAGCCCGGCCCGCCGGTCGAGGCGGCGTCGGCCGCCGCAGCGACCAAGCCGATCCGAATCGGTTATTGCAGGATGCGCCCCTGGTCATCGAAGCCTTGTGTTCGCTGGACCGATCTGTCGTGTGAGAAGCGGTTCGCGGTTCGCTTCGGGCGAGGGTGAGTTTCGTCGACGAGGTCAGCGAGACAGTCCAGCTGGCCCGGACGTCGCGTCGCTTCTTCGATCCGCCCGACAGGGATCAGGCCGTCGAGGACGTCGACGACGAACTGGGACGCGGGGCATGGCTTCGAACTCGTCTCGTGAGTCGTCGTTCAGCACCGTGTGCGTATCAGGTGACGGATGCTCAACGATGGCTGGGCCCGCCGGTCAGTCGATGCCTTCGATGATGCGGAAGTCGCGCTCGACGCCGTCGGGGAGGGCCACCAGCGCCTTCTGGTATGCCTCGCTCTCGTATGCCGCGACGGCCTGTTCAAAGCTGTCGAACTCGATCAGAACGACGCGTTGCGTGATTCCGGCCTCGTGGGCGACGACTCGACCGCCACGGGACAGGAGGCGCCCGCCCCCAGCCTGGACAGCCGGACGGGCCAGCTTGTCGTAGGCAGTCAGCCTCTCAGGGTCGGAAATGGCGGGGTAGACACTGACCCAGTAGCCCTTAGCCATGGAAACCTCCTGTATTCGGCCGGACACGTCCGACTTCGAATTGACACTCAGATCGATCGATCCCGGCGACGGGTACTGCGGTCAGTTGAATCGTCATATGCGCAGGTTAGGGCTTGATGTGCGGTCGAGGGAAAGACCGGTACGGGATAGACTCAGAACGGATCGTTATCAATCGGCAGGGAGGGCACATGGCGCCGGATACGGTGAGCCTGCGGTACTTCCTGGTGCTGGCGCAGGAGTTGAACTTCACCCGCGCGGCCGCACGGATCGGTATCGCACAGCCCGCACTCAGCGCCCGGATGCGCCGATTGGAGGCGGAACTCGGTACGGCCCTGCTGGTCCGCAACACGCGTAGCGTCGTATTGACCACGGCCGGTGCGGCTTTGGCGGAGTCCGCGCCGCCCGCGCTGGCGGCGCTGGACCGGGCATGGGACACCGCCCGGAGCGCGGCGGCCGGTGAACTGGGCACGCTGCGCATCGGATACAGCCTCAGCGCCGGGGCCGAGACGGCACCGGCCCTGGTGGACAGGCTGATTCGCGGCAACAGCGGACTCGAGGTCGGCGCGGTCCCGATGGCGACACCGGAGATCTCCCCCGCGGTCGCCGACGGCCGCATCGATGCCGGGATCACCCGCGGTGAACAGCCGGGCCGTGGCGTGCGCCGGTTCCTGCTGCGGCGTCAGCGCGTCGGGGTCCAGCTGGCGCAGCACCATCCGCTGGCCGAACACCCGGAGATCGAGATCGCCGACGCGGCCGCGTATCCGCTGCGACTCCCGGACCGTGCGGCCAACCCCGTGATCCACGATCAGCTGTCCGCACTGTTCCGAGACACCCGACCACACCCCCGATTCCACACGCCCGCAGTCTCTTTCGACATGTCTCAGCGCGACCTGCGCGACGGGGTCACCCTCGCCCCGGCCGGAGAAGCCGCGGTCACGGCACAACCGGCCGGTCTCACCTGGCGACCGCTGCGGGGCGCGCCCAGCCTGACGATCCACCTGGTCCTCCCACGCGAGCAGTCGCCGCTACACCGCCGCATCCGTGCCGTCGCCAAAACCCTGGCGCACGAGCTGCACTGGCTGCCGGACTGACGCGCAAGAGGTCAAGCGAGACGGACGCCTGCGGTGGCGAGGCCGAAGACCTTGCGCCCGGCGGACTTCGCGGTGATGACGACGGCGGTCTTGCTGAAGGTCCGACACGACCTCGCTACGCCGGCGGATCAGCATCCGATGATGGCCCCGGGTCCGGTCCGAGTCGTACACCGCGGCGACGTCCTCGCCCAGCCCGAGATCTCGGCGGATACCGCGCCTTCGCCGACGCCGAACCGGACAAGCACGGGTAACCGGCGGGAACGCCCGCCGTCAACGGCGTCCATGACGTCGGTCAATGCTTAACGCCAACCACTGTTCCCTTGCTCCCCGAGGCCGGATCCCGACTCGGAGGCGTCTGTCATCGGCTCGTCGTTGTTCTGTTCGTCCAGGGCCGCGAAGGCGTCAAGACGGGCTTGAGTATCTTCGAGACCTTGGCGCTGAACATCAGGAAGGTCTCCAACGGGATCCAGACCAGCGGGTCCGGCGGCGTTTGCCCTGCCCGCGTTCGGATCTCCAGGAGCGCGACCTGCGCGTATCGGATGTCTCGTGCCAGCCAGGTCGGGTATACCCGCTGAGCCCACTCGTCCCAGATCAACTTCTCAGTCGCAGCGACCATCCTCCACGCGCTCGGTGCTCGACGGCATTCGATTTGCGTCGCCGGACGCTGACAGGTCTATCTGCTTGGCAGCACGCGGACCCTGGTCTCCGTGGTGGACGCCAGTTCCCGCCGCAAGGCGGTGATCTCGTCGTGCTGGGTGGCGAGGCGGGAGAGTGCCTGTGCTCGGAAGTTTTGGAGATCACCGACTTCGGTGTTCCTCCTGGCAAGACGTTCGCGCAGGCTGGCGACCTCGGCCTTGAGCCGCTCGATCTGGGCGAGGCGTGGGTCGGGACGATGTCCGGCAACCTGGGCAGCGGTCCGCCGGCGATCGAACTCGGCTTTCAGATGCGGGTAGGCGCGGTAGAGGGTCGCTCGTGGCACTCCCGCGAGGGTGCACAGGCTCTTGACGTCGCACTTCAGGCCGTCTGGGGCGGGTCCGACAAGGAGCTGTTGCATTGCTGCCCGGATCCTGGCCCCGGCTTCGTTCTGGCGTTCCTGCGTCATCTCTCAGGTTCCTCCTCAGTGTGTCCGGAGGTGTCGATCTCGGCGACGATGCGGGTGGCGCGGTGGAACGCGGCCTGGGCTCGTGCCCGTTCAGGCTTGGAGAGTCTGAGGTTGCCCAAGAAGACGGCCTGGGTGTTCTCGGCATGGTCGGCCCAGATCTGCCGGTGCTGGGAGTGATGGGTGGCCTGCGGGCAGCGCGCCGAGTCACACATCCCCATAAGGGGTTCACCGGCGTCCGGGGTGCCGGCGAGCTTCAGGCACAAAGCCTTCCCTGGATCGGAGAACCAGCAGTAGTTACCGACACCGAGGTGCAGGGTCTTCGCCTTCGCCTTGAGGACACGCTCGACGCGCCGGTCGTCGATGACGGTGACCGGCCCGGCGTCGTGCCGTGCCAGGATCTGGTCGACGGTCTTGAAGGCGCCGATGAGGTCGCGGGCACCCTGGCCGCTGGGCAGGATCCCGCGCTGGTAGTCCTCGTAGGTGGCGACGGTCAGCCGTAGATGTTCGGCTTCTTCCTCGGCGGCTACCTCGGCGGCGAAGGCAGCCTGGTGTCCGCCGGGGCGGGCAGCATAGCCCTCGGCCGTGGCCACACTGACATGCTTGAGGTGCAGTTTCACGGCCATCAGGCCGTGCGGACGCTGGGCGATGGCCATCGCGAGCGTGCCCCGCAGAGCTCTGGGGTTGACCGGGCCGTCGGGGAGGGGCTCCAGGCCGAGCCGCTGTCCGTACTCGCCGTTCACCCGTGCACGCAGGGCGGTATAGCGGCTGTTGCTGTTGTTGGATGCCTTGGCGAACAGCCGCTTACCGCCGACGAGGGCTTCGGCTGTGGCGATGGCCCGGTGCACGTCTTCGGTGACCACCCACGCGTCCTCGGTCCCGCCGAATGCCTGGCCCTTGATGCGGCGGGAGACCAAGCGGTAGCGGGTGCCGCCGCCGGGCCGCCGTTCCTGCTGGCCTCAGCCGCTCGTCAGTTCCGCCAGCTCCGAGGAACGCATCCCGGAAAGCGCCGAGGTGAGGAAGTAGGCAGCCGAGGTGACGGCATGGACCGTGGCGTCCAGTTGGTGCCGGGCCATCGGCAGGGCCCAGGGCACCGGTGTGCCGTCATCGTGCCGGGACACCAGGGCCGCATCGCGGCACCAGGGCTGCTGAAGGCCGCACTCACTTACCCACCGTTCCAGCTCGGGACGGAGCCTCTCCAGGTCCCTGCGGTGCCCCATGGCCCCCACCGCCTGAACGACGAGCGGATCAAGCCCAGTAGTGCAGGATCACGGAACGAACCTGGAGTGAGACACGAGACAGAGCGAGAGATAACACTCGTACGAGCGAAGGAACTTCACTCCTACGAGACACGCTCAAACCGCAGAGCTAACGCCCGCTGCTCGACCGCCCAGCAGGAACTCCGATCCCAGCTCGACGCACTCGCCCGCGCCAAACTGCAAGCGGGTGTTCTCCGAGAGGATCCCACCCGGATCGCGCACGTCCCGGGATCGTCACTCCGGCTCGATGATCGACACGGTCTTGTAGCGCAGGAACTCGTCGATGCCGGCCCGTCCGCCCTCCTTGCCGTAACCGCTGATTCCGAGACCGCCGAAGGGCGTGTACGGGAGGTTCTGGCGCGCACCGTTGACGTAGACACCACCGGCCTTCAGACGCTCGGCCACCCGGTGGACGCGGGTGAGGCTCGTCGACTGGATGTTGGCGCCGAGCCCGTACGGCGTGCTGTTGGCGAGGGCGACCGCCTCGTCCTCGGTCGCGAACTTGAAGACCAGCAGCACGGGTCCGAAGACCTCCGTCTGGGCGATCTCGTGGTCGGGATCGACGTCGACGATGACCGTGGGCTCGACGAAGTTCTTGTCGGCGAGGTCACCACCGGCCCTGTTTCCGCCGACGGTGATCCGGCCCGCCTTGTCCCGCCTGGCGCGGTCGAGCATCCCGCAGACCCGCTCGACGGCGGCCGCGTTGATGAGCGGCCCCACCTTGACCCCGGGATCGAACGGATCACCCATCTTGTAGGTCGCGGCGACCGCGGTGACACGTTCGACCACTTCGTCGTAGATGTCCTCGTGCACGATCAGCCGGGTCGGCACCACACAGCCCTGGCCGGCCAGCACCCCGATGCTGTCCCGCACGGCACGGCCTGCCACCGCCTCCAGGTCGCCGGCGTCCGGAAACACGATGCTGCCCGTCTTCCCGCCCAACTCGAGTACCGCGGGCTTGAGTTGTTCGGCGCAGGCATGCATGATCCTGCGCGCCGCGACGGGTCCTCCGGTGAAGCTCACCTTCTCCACCTTCGGGTGGCGCACCAGGGCCTCTCCTGCCTCCGGACCACCGCTGAGAATGCTGCACACGCCGTCCGGCACACCGGCCTCCCGCAGCAACTGCCCGTACAGGTGCGGTGAGAAGGGCGTGAACTCCGACGGTTTGACCACCACGCAGTTCCCCGCGGCGAGCGCCGGTATGACCTTCATCCCCAGCGAGACGACGGGGCCGTTCCAGGTGACGATGACTCCGACGACGCCGTACGGCTGCGGCGCCGTGTAGGAGAAGTACCCGCGCGTGTCGAGCGTCGAGATCAGCTCGCCGGACAGCTTGTCGCACCACCCGGCGTAGTAGCGCGTCCAGCTGATCGAGTTGTCGACGATCCGCAGGCCGAAGTGGGTCGGAGTGCCGCCGTCGAGCGCCTGGAGGTCGACGAACTCCTGACGGTGTTCGTCCAGCAGATCGGCGAAACGTGTCAGGACGTCGCGCCGCGCCTCCGGCGTCCAGCGGCGCCAGGCCTCCGCCTGTGCGGCGGCCAGTTCGACGGCCTCGTTGATCTCGGTGGCACCGGCCAACGGGATGGCCGCCTGCACCTCGCCCGTGTACGGATTGCGGTGTTCGAAGACACCGCCGGACCCGGAATCGAGGATCTTGTCACCGTAGTGAAGCCGGACTTGTGGAGCGGTTACGGTCATGGGTGCCTCTCGGAGAACTCTTGACCAGCGGTGATGTTGTTGCCGAGGTGCGGAGGCCGAACAGCAACCGGTGTTCGCGCTGTCAGCGGACGGCGAATCCGGCGTCGAGCGGCAGTTGGACACCGGTGATGTAGGCGGCTTGATCGGATACCAGCCACGCGACGGCGTTGGCGATGTCCTCGGCTTGGAGAATGTCGATCGGGAGGGCGTTGCGCATCTGGCTGATCGGGGTCTTCTCGCCTCTGGCGGCCTGCGCCTGGAGTTCCTCCATGACCGGGTTCTGCGTCATGCCCGACACCACGCCGGTGGGGTGAATGGTGTTGACCCGAATCCTCTCGTCGGCGTACTCGTTGGCGAGTACCTGCATGAGGCCGACCAGGCCCCTCTTCGCCGCTGTGTAGGCCTGGCCCCCTGCCTTGTCGTTCGCGACACCCTTGATCCCGGCCGCGGAACTCGTGATGACGACCGATCCGCCGCGCCCTCCGTCACGGATCGCCGGCAGCACCACCTCGATGGTGCGCCATACGCCCGTCAGGTTCACGTCGATGATGTCGACCCAGGTGCGGTCGCGGTCGCCGTCGGGGGAGAGCCGGATGATGCCGGCGTTCGCGAGCAGGACATCGACCCGGCCGAAGCGTTCGACGCCGTGGTCCAGTACCCGGCGCAGATCGTCATAACTGCGCACGTCGCCCTTCTCGGCGACGATCGCCCCGCCGACCGCTTCGACGGCCTTGACGGTCGCCCGCAGGTCGTCCTCGGTCGCGTTCGGGTAGTCCATCGACTCGATGTTCTCGCAGATGTCGAGACCGATGATGTCCATGCCCTGCGAGGCGAGTTTCACCGCGTGGGCCCGGCCCTGACCGCGGGCGACACCGGTGATGAAGGCGACCTTCCTGCCTGGCTCCATGGCAATCCCTATCTGTAGGTGACGAGTTGAGGGGGCAGGTGGGAGTACTCGTTGAAGGTGACGAGCGTGCTGCCTCGGCTTCCGACGACAACTCGCGTGACTCCGCTGTTCACCGCTACTCGATTGAGTGCGAGCCACTGTCGCTGCCCTCCTCCCAGCAGCGAGGCGGCGATCCAGCCGATCACTCCGGCGCTGGTGAAGACGACAGCGGTTTCCCCCGAGGCCAACTCGGCGGCCACTTTCCCCAGTGCGCTGTCCACCCGGTTCGTGAAGGCGGGAAAGGGCTCCGCGTACTCATGATCGTGAATTCCCGAGGCCCATCGGGGAATTGCCTGATCGAGCGGTTCGGAATCAGGAATGTCCGGCTTGCGATGCGCCGCGCGAACGTCTTCGTGGTCGAACTCGTTCCATGCTTCGTCGACTTCCACGGATGTCGACCACTGCGACGCGAGGCGTGTGCGACGGGCGGTGTCCTGTTGGCGTTTGAGACGGCCGGTCAGAATCCGGGTCGCGGAGACACCGCGCCGACGGAATTCCGTACCGAGCATCTCGGACTGGACTTCGCCGGTACCGGAGAGCACGTCGTAGTCCGCCGCGCCCACCGACGCCTGGCCGTGCCGGACGAAGAGGATCACACCCATCACGGCATCCCCGCCTTCGATGTGTGGAGCCGGGCAAGGCGCAACCCTTCCATCTGACTTTGTGCCTCTACGTTCCACTCGCCGCAGGAACACCAGCACCGATAACGGTCGCCGTCGGGAACGACCGCCTGGCCGTCACAGGAACCTCCGCTGTTCGCCACGCTCGTCAGGAACTCGAGTGGCTTCTCCTCCAGCGCACTCTCGTAGTCGTCGGCCATGCCTCACTCCTTCTCGGCGTCGGCGTCGGCGGCCACGCGGAACACGGGGAGGAGCCAGCCATCGGTGATGGGATGGAAGTCGACGGTCAGCGCCATCCCGATCCGTACGTTCTCCGGTTCGACGCCGATCACGTTCGTGATCAGCCTCGCCCCGGGCGCGTCCGGCAGGTCGACCACGGCCGGGACCAGGGTCAGATCCGGCAGCCCGGGATAGCCGTGCACCACGGCGAAGCTGTAGACCGTCGCGCGGCCGGACAGTTGGGGCCAGTCCACCGAGGTGGACTGGCACTCCGGGCAGAACGGGGTGGGAGGCAGTCGGAAGGTTCCACAGTCGCCGCACTTCGGCGCCACCAGCCGCCGTTGCTTCGCGGCCTGCCAGAACGGCTCGGTCATGGCGTCCGTGGCGATCCTGACGACGTCTGACGGCAGAGCTGTCGCGACGCGCGCCGCGCTCATCGGTCACGCCCCAGGATCAGGCCGCTGACCGGCAGACTGGCCGGCCCGCCGGTGCACAGCGCGAACTCGGCGTCGGCGACCTGGTTGATCGCGGTGCCGCGCATCTGCTCGACGCCCTCGACGATGTGGGTCATACCGATGACGTACGCCTCGGAGAGCTGTCCGCCGTGAGGGTTCACCGCGATGCTCCCCGGCTTCCGTCGGGGGGAGTAGCGAATCGCGCCGCTCTCGACGAACGGGCCACCGTCGCCCTTGTCGCAGAAGCCGTAGTCCTCCAGCTGCATCAGCACCATCGGTGTGAAGTGGTCGTAGATCAGCGCCACATCGATGTCCTGCGGCGTGATGCCCGCCTGCTTGTAGAGGCGTCCGGCGATCGGCTTGTGACCGGACGAGGTGAAGGTCTCGTCCGGCATGCCGTACCACGAGAACGCGCGGCCCCAGTCGCGGGTGCCGCCGTGCGCGACGGCCACCACGGGGACCGGCCGCTGCCGCAGATCGCGGGCGCGATCGACCGAGGCCGTGATCACCGCCACCGCTCCCTCCGTCTCCAGGCAGAAGTCGTACACGCACAGCGGCTCGGCGATCATTCGCCCGCTGAAGTACTCCTCGCGGGTCAAGGGAGTCTTCTGGATCGCCTTGGGCCGGTTCAGCGCGTTGTGCCGGGTGGAGATGGCGATCTCGGCGAACGCGTCCCTGGTGGTGCCGTACTGATGCATGTGACGTCGCGCCAGCACCGACATCAGGTGGCCCGGACCCGCCAGTCCGGACGGTTGGAGGAAGGAGCCGATGGGGCTTACCGGCTTGGCCGCTATCACCGTGCCGAGGCGTTGCTTCTGCTGCTGCAGTGCCATGACCGTGACGACGACAGACGCGTCGCCGGCGACAACGGCCGCGCGTGCGAGGCCGATCGCCCCCGCGGAGCCGCCGCCACCGTTGGTGAGCGACGCCGAGAAACGGACCTCGGGGATACCGAGGGTCTCCATGAAGTCGGCGGACTCCATCTTGTCGCCGTACCCGGCACCGGCGCCCGAGTAGTAGGCGAAGCCGTCGATCTCCTTGACCGAGAGCCCGGCGTCCGCGCAGGCGGCGAGGATGGCTTCGCCGGCGAGTTGCGTGATGCTCTTGCCGGCGGACTCACCCCGCCGGTAGTAGGGCGTGGCGCCGACGCCGACGATCGCGACGTCGCGCAGTCCCGAATCCTGCGGCATCAGGTCAGACCCCGCTCGTGGGGACCGGTGGGACATGCGGGAAGAGTTCGAAGAACGCGCCCTGCGTGATCCGCAGCCGGGTCTGCTCCGAAACGCCGTCGAACAGCGCCTTCAGGGTGTCCTGCGTGTGCCCGAAGGTGCCTTCCATGTGCGGGTAGTCGGAACCGAACATCACGTTCCGGTAGCCCATCGCCTCGAACGCCGCGACCGCCGTCTCGTCGTGCTGGAAGGAGGCGTACACCTGGGTCATCAGGGTTTCCTTCGGGTCCCGTTCGAGTTTGGGACGCACCGCCATGTGGTGCTGGCGGTAGCCCTCCAGCATGCGGTCGCCCAGGAACGGGATCCAGGTGGCACCGCCCTCGGAGATCAGCACCTTCAGATCGGGGTGCCGGTCGAGCGCGCCGGAGGCCACCAGCTTCATGGCGGCACGCTGGCCGGAGAACGTCGTTTCGGCGTAGTTCATGACCGCCCCGCCGGGGCCGCGGTAGACCACCCCCGCGCCACCGCTCGTCATGTCCACCGGATCGGTGCCGATGTGGAAGGCAAGAACCATCCGTGCACGCTCGGCGGCATCCCAGAACGGCTCCCAGTCCGTTCGATGCCAGTCCGGGGCGCTGGGGTGCGGAGTGGTGGGCAGGAACACGGCCCGGAAGCCCTGCTCGGCAGCCCACTCGAGCTCGGAGATCGCGTCCTGAACCACCAACGTCGACACCTGGGCGGTGACGACGTAGCGGTCCGAGACCGCCGCGATCTCCTCCAGCGCCCACTCGTTGCCGGCCCGCATGCATGCCTTGAGCAGCTCGGGTGTCCGGAAAGTCGAGGCCCACATCCCCAGCGAGGGGAAGATGACCTCACCCCAGACACCTTCCTGGTCCAGGTCGTCGAGACGCACCCGCGCATCGCGGATGCCCCGTGCCTTCCGGCTCTCCTCCAGGAACTCCCTGGCCACCGAGGTCGGCAGCTTCCGACGGAACGACTGACCGTCGACATGCACCGTCTCGTACTCCCCGTCCGGGTCCTTCTCGGACTTCGGCGTCAGGTCGGCGAGCCGCTTGGGCAACCGCGACTCCCAGAGATCGCTCGGTTCGAGGAAGTGCGAGTCGCCGGAGTTGGTCCAGATCTTCGGCATCGTGTGGTCCTCCGGAAGTAGGGAGGCAAATGGCCTGCGTTGCCAGGTCTTCGCATCGAACTGTTCCACCGACCGGGCCGACTGTCCATACTTTCTAAGGCTTCTCCATTAGTTTTGGCGTTGCACCGGCTGCGTGATGTCCACGAACATGGGCGTCGGCCGGCTCCCCCCGACGTGAACGAGGACGAGGACCATGGAAGTGGACGCGAAGGCCGCAGGCGGCAGGCGTCGGCATACGACGGGGGAGGCGACCCGGGAGCTGTTGATGACGACCGCCGAGCGGCTGTTCGCCGTGCGGGGGGTCGAGGGTGTGACCTTGCGGGAGATCCAGGTCGAGGCAGGCCAGTCCAACTCGTCGGTGATCACGTACCACTTCGGTTCGAAGGCGGGCCTGGTCCGGGATCTGATCGCCTTCCGCTACCGGGCCATCGACGCGCGCCGGGCCGCGTTGATCGAGGAAGCCCGGGCCGACGGCGTGTCCGATGACCCCCTGGCGGCGGTGTGGCTGATCGTCCGTCCGCTGATCGAGAGCATCGAGGCCGGCGAGATGTTCGTGCCGTTCCTGGCCAGGCTTGCTCCCGCGAGCGCGGACGCGGAGTACTGGCCGAGACAGATCGACGACGCCACCGACGTGCTCCAGGAGTTGGTGCCCGGTCTGCTCGGCGACTTGCCCGATCGAGTACGGCGCGGCCGCGAGGTGCAGCTCTACAACAGCGTGCTCAACCTCCTGGGCGATCATGCGCGGAGCCGGCACAGGATCAGTGAGGCGCAGCTCAACAACTACATCGACGGGTGGGTGGGCATGCTGACCGCCCCCGTCTCGGCGGCCACGTCCGACCTCATGGAGGAAGAGGCGCGCGCGAAGAACCGCCAGGGGTGACGCCCGCGGACGACAGCGTGGCGGCAGTCGTCCCCCGAAGACCAGGTCAGCATGTCGATGCTCCGCGCTTGCGAGGAGCCGCGGCTGTTTCCTGCAGCGAGCGGACGATGTCCGCGTGCCAGTCGGGGTCGGAATCCTGCGGGAGGGTGAGCCCGATCCGGTCGGCGTAGCCGCCGATGTGCTGACGCATCGCCTCGGCGAGCCCCTCCGGCTCGGCGGCGACCGCGAAGGCGCCGAACACTTCGTCGTCGATGAGTGCACCCATCTCGGCCCATCGACCCTGCCTCGACAGTGCTGACAGCTCGGTCTGCAGGTCGCCCCAGCCGTGCAGTTCGAGCACCGGGCGGTACGACGGGGTGGAAGCGTAGAAGGCGATCTGGTCGCGGACTGCGGCGATCGCCCGGTCTCGTGCGGGTCCGTCCGGATCGGTCACCACGAACGGGCTGGCCCGTACCTCGAAGCTGTTCCTGTCTCGGCCCGCGGCGGCGAGGCCGCGGTCGACGGCGGGTTGTGTCACCTCCTGCACGTACCGCGCGGTGGTGAAGCTGTGCAGGATGAGACCGTCGGCGACCTGGGCGGTGGCCTCGGTCATTCGTGGCCCGACCGCCGCGACGAACACAGCGGGCGGTGGCACGTCGAGGGGCCCCGGATCGAACCTCGGCGGCATGAGGGTGTGCTGGGTGAAGTCACCGCGGAAGTCCAGCGGAGTCCCGTCCTGCCATGCCTGCCATATGGCGCGCAGTGCGCTGACGTACTCGCTCATCCGCTCGGCCGGCCGGGACCAGGGCATCGCGAACCTGCGCTCGATGTGAGGGCGCACCTGGGAGCCCAGGCCGAGTTGCAGCCGGCCTCCGGAGAATCGTTGCAGATCCCAGGCCGCCATCGCGGTACTCATCGGACTGCGGGCGAACGCCACGAGGATGGACGTTCCCAGGGTGATCCGGCTTGTGCCGTCAGCCGCCAACGCGACCGGGAGGAGACCGTCGTGTGCCACCTCCGGGACCAGCACGGAGTCGTAACCGAGATGCTCCAGGGCCGATGCGCCGGCGCGCGCGTCCGCGAGCCCACCGTTGAGCCTTCCGTCCACCTGCACGGTGTCTTCGTCCTTTCCGATGTGGGCCGAACGAGCAGGGGCAGCCCCGGCCCTACAGTTGATCCCGGTTCCGGGCCGTCACCGCGCGGCGCCGGTCCTCCAGCAGGCCGAGGTCCGGCCGATGGGTCTCGGAGATCGTCCGCTCGACCGCGAGCGCCGCCCCGATCGTGGGCTCGCCGCCCTCTCGGTACATGCGCTTCAGCGTGCGCATCGTCTCGTGCGGCACCTCGCCGACGGCAGTGGCGAGCTCGATCGCACGGTCGAGAAGCGCCTCGTGCGCGACGACTTCGGTGACCAGCCCGATGCGCAGGGCTTCGGCCGCGCCGATCACCTCTCCGGTGAACGACATGCGTCGCGCCCACGCCTGCCCGACGACACCCGGCAGGCGTGCGGTCATCCCGCCGCCGGGCAGCACTCCGACACGGGCATGCGTGTCCGCGAAGACCGCACGCTCGGAGGCGACCAGGAAGTCACACCCGAGCGCGATCTCCAATCCGCCTGTGAACGTCGCGCCGTTGATCGCGCCGATGATCGGAGTCGTCATCCGCGCCACCTGCTGGACGCATGGTTCCTCGCGATGCCGGCGGAAGTAGGCCTCCCTTTCGCGAGCGGCCTGCTTGAGATCCACGCCGGCGCAGAACGCGGGGTCGACGCCGGTCAGCACCACCGCTCGCACTTCGGGATCGGCGTCCGAGTCGACCAGCCCTGTGTACAGGGCGCTTATCAACTCGCCACCGAGCGCGTTGCGCGCCTTGGGTCGATTCATCGTGAGGATGCGGACCGAACCGACGTCCGCGATGAGCACCGTCTCGCTCACGCTTCGGCGACCAGTTCCGCTGCGACTCGTCCCGCCTCGAGGATCGAGTCGTTGTAGTGCGCGACCTTCGGATTGGTGACCTCACCCTTCAGGAAGCGGGCGTAGCCGCCTTCGAGGACGATGGCGAGTTTGAAATTCGCGAGCACTTCGTAGTACCGGTAATGGTCGAGCGGGTTCCCGGTCAACTCGCGGTATATGTCGACCATCTCGTCTCTGAGCGGCATCCCCGTGTAGTCGACGTACCTGCTGTGGACGTCCTCGACGCGTGCCGGCCACTGCCTCATCAGCCAGGCGAGATCGAGGACGGGATCACCCACGGTCGCCATCTCCCAGTCGACGATGGCGGCGAGTGCCGGCTCGGGGCCGTGCCGGAACATGACGTTGAGGAACGAGTAGTCGCCGTGCATGATGCCGGGTGCCCACTGGGAGGGGATGTTTTCGCGCAGCCACCCGCCCGCTTCGGCAAGGCCGGGGATGTCGCGGAAGCGGAACCTGTCCCAGTGCGCGGTCCAGCGATCGACCTGCCGCTCGTGGAAGCCGTCCGGTTTACCGAAACCCGTGAGCCCGCGTGCCTGCCAGTCGACCGCCGAGAGGGTCGCGAGACCACGGACGAGTTCGTATGCGAGCTGTCGGCGAGGGGCGACGCCGTGCTCGGCCGCGAAGGGTTCCGGCCAGGACATCGAGGCCGCCGGGGACCAGCCCTCGACCTCGGACATCACGTAGAACGTGGCGCCGAGAACGTCGTGGTCGGTGCAGATGGCCAACGGTGTGGCGTGCGGGACATCGGTGCCCTCGAGCGCGGTCAGCAGCCGGAACTCGCGTTCCATCGCGCCATTGCGGCCGTCCGGGACGACTCGCGGCGGGCGCCGCAGGATCATCCGCTGCGCCCCGCCCCCCAGCCTCGCCACGATGTTCTGGTTGCCGCCATTGATCGGATCGACGACCAGTGCCTCGGGCCGGTCCACAAGGGACCGCTCGACCAGCCAGGCGGCGAGGTGCTCATGGTCGAGCTCATCGACGGTCATGACCCCGGGAACCTCCGACGTGATGGACGTAACGGATTCTATCAACGCGGCGTTGACGAGAAGAGTATCCTCATTCAAAGTGGGTTGGCAACGACGGAAGGAAGACATGGTCGACTTCTCGATCGATGCGGAGTTCCAGCAGAAGCTGGACTGGATGTCGGACTTCGTGGAGAACCGCATCCGCCCACTGGAGTACGTCTACGACTACGACATCGACGCTGCCTACGACGTCGACAACCGGGCCCTGCGCAAGGTCGTCAGGCATCTGCAGGACGAGGTGAAGGCGCAGGGGCTGTGGGCGGCTCACCTCCCGCCGCATCTGGGCGGGCAGGGGTTCGGGGCCGTCAAACTCACCTACATCAACGAGCACTTCGGGGGCTCGGCGTTCGGGCCGGTCGTCTTCGGGTGCCAGGGGCCCGACAGCGGCAACTCCGAGATCCTCGCCATGTTCGGCACCGACGAGCAGAAGAAGACCTATCTGGAGCCCCTGCTGGCCAACGAAGTCTTCTCCTGTTACGCGATGACCGAACCGCAGGGTGGCTCTGATCCGACCAACTTCCGGACGCGGGCCGTTCGTGACGGTGACGACTGGGTCATCACGGGCGAGAAGTGGTTTGCCTCCAATGCCAACCACGCCGCCTTCATGATCGTCATGTGCGTGACGGATCCGGGGGCGCCGCCGCACGGTCGCGCGACCATGTTCATCGTTCCCACCGACGCGCCCGGGTTCGAGGTGGTGCGCAACATCGGACTCTGGGGGGACAACCCCGGTAGCGGTGGGCACCCTTGGCTCCGCTTCAACGCAGTGCGCGTACCGGACACCGCGCGCCTCGGCCCGGTGGGGGAGGGCTTCAAGGTCGCGCAGTCACGGCTTGGCGGTGGGCGACTGCACCATGCCCAGCGCACCGTGGGCCACGTCAAGCACATGCTCGATCTCATGGGGGAGCGCGCTCTCAGCCGAGAGTCGTACGGCGAGGTGATCGCGCAGAAGCAGGCCGTTCAGCATGACCTCGCACGGAGCTTCATTGAGTATCAGCAATTTCGGCTCCTCGTTCTGTATACCGCGTGGATGTTCGACCAGCGCGCCGAACACGGTCGCGAAGGCCGCAAGATGATCTCCGCCGTGAAGGCGGCCATGGCCAAGATCGCGCAGGACGTCACCGTCCGCGCCGTTCACCTGCACGGTTCCATCGGCGTGTCCAACGTGATGCGGTTCGGCCAGTACATGGCTCTCGCCCTGCATGAGGGTATGGCCGACGGGGTCACCGAACTGCACCTCTCCTCGGTGGCGCGGGCGTTGTTGCGCGACTATCAGCCTGCGAAAGGGAACTTTCCGACCGAGGTGCTCTTCGAGCGGAAGGCGTGGGCCGCGGACCAGTTGCGGCCCGTCCTCGACCAGGTGGGGGTCACGTTCGAGGAGAGCCGAGGCACTGTCGATGTGGTTCCCGTGTCCCCGCCTTGGCGGCCGCCGTCGATCACGCCGACCGGGTGACCAGTCCGGAGAGCGCGATGTCCGCCAGGCCATCGGCGAGATCCTGGGCCGAGAGCGTGCGACCGGGTTCGTACCAGCGGAAGGTCCACGCGACAAGACCGACGATCGACTGCGCGACGATCCCTACGGGAAGCCTGGTCGTGAACTCGCCGGAAGCGACCGCTTCCTGGACGAAACCCTCGATGAACTCGAACTGGCGCTGGGACAGATCAATGATCGGATCCAGATCGCTCTGCTTGATGCCCTCGAACCGGGACAGGTCCTCGTGCACCCAGATGTAGAGGTAGGGGAAGTGGCGGTCGTAGTGCCTCATCAGCACACTGATTCCGGCCCGCAGCTTGTCAGCCGGTGACTGCTCGGACTGCGACACCTTCGTGAGGTCCTCGTCGCTCTCGATGAGAGCGCGGTGCACCATGTCCGCGAGCAGCTCTTCCTTGCCCGCGACGTAGTAGTAGATGCTGGCGCGATCCGCCCCGAGCTCCTCGGCGACGTCGCGCAGTGTCATGTCGTGAAACCCCTTGCGACGCATCACCGTTGTCGCCGCGAACTCAAGCTCTGCCCGCCTGCGCAGATACGTCTCGCTGGGACGTTTCCGGGCCTTGCTACGCCGGCGGTCGATATGGCTGCCCGCCTCGGCGCCGCTGTCGTCGTTGGCCGTCCCCATGCCGTGAATCCTACGGCGTGCGTCGGCCTCCTACCGTCCGTCACCGTCCCCGGCCGGCGAAGGCTCCGAGCGCCGAGGCCAGGGCCGGTGCGTCGGCGAGAGCACGCAGCATGTCGTTGAGGTGGGTGCAGCCGGCGACGCCGGCCAGCACGCTGAGGACCATCGGACGAAGTTCTCCGAGCGGGCGACCGATGAGGTGAGTCGTGTTCGGAACGGCGAGCGGGCACTCGCGGTAGGGAAGCACCCGGGGGACCGGCTCGACCGACTGCAGGACGAAGCCGGCCGCATCGGCTTCCGCGGTCAGGGCGTATTCGTGGATCGACTGTCGGCCTCCCTCCGGGAGGGTCGAGGAGTCCTGGAAGAAAGCGTCGACCTGGACCGTGGAACCACTCGTCCACAGGTCCAGGCGCCGGGCCCGGCGCATGGAGACCTCGTGGTGGTCGACGACCTCGTGCCAGGCCCGGTCGTCGTCGACATCGTCGATGCCCACGGCACGCCCCCGGTGTTGCTCCCACCGAAGTGTGCCGTCGGGCGCCAGCGCGCTCGATCCCTCCTGATATCCGGTGCACACGCCGGTCATGACTCTGCGTCGGACCTCCTCCTTGCCCGCCAGGTAGCGCTCCATGCCGTACCACGGTCGGAACGCCGATCCGGACACCAGCGTGGCACCGGGAAGGTCGTCGAGCAGCAGATGGAGCGGCGTCGCGGCGGAGACGTCCGCTGCCGCCACCTCGGCCAGCCGCGCGCGATGCCCGCTCATTCCGGAGTGACCGACGAGGCCGTCGAGCAGGGGGCGTTCGGGTGCCGTGGAGATCTCCGCGATCAGCCGCCGGGGATCGAGGACGACCCGCATCCGAGCTTCGGCGACGACCGAGGCGGTTCCGTCCGCCGACGTCACCAGATCACGCGCACGGCCGTCGAGGATCGTCTCGCCTCCCATCCCGTCGGGCCAGGTGGCGTCGATCGTGCTGGTGCGCCGTATCGAACCCGGACGACGAGCGGGAGCCGAGGTCCCCGGTCCGCCGGGCGTCAGTCCCGTCGGCACGTCGAGCCCCATCACCCCTCGCGTCGGACCGTCACGTGACGTCAACGCACGACTCCCGCGTCGCGGAGACCGGCGATGCGGGCTTCGTCGTATCCGATCGCGCGCAACAGGGCGTCGGTGTGCCGGCCCAGGGTGCAGCCCCCCTCCGCCTTGGTCGTCGACCGGGAGAAGCGGTTGAGCGGGGCGAGGCGACGGTGCTCGTCGAAGATCGGGCTGTACGCGTCGACGGCGTAGCCCGCGTCGTAGAACTCGTCGCTCTGCATGTGCCGTTCCGCCGGTGTCTGGGTGACCGCGACGCAGCCGACGTCCTTCGCCGTGAGCTCGGCCTCCCACTCGGCCTTCGTCCGGGTGGCGAAGATCTTGGTGAGTACGTCCGCGAGCGCGTCGTTGTTGGCGGCACGCGCCCGGCCCGTGGCGAACCGCTCGTCGGCCAGGTCGCCGGGGTCGCCGAGACCAGTGGTCAGCGCGGCCCAGTCCCGTTGCGCCGGCGCGGCGAGGAACAGCCAGCCGTCGGATGCGGCATACATCCGGTAGAGAGCACTGAGACCTCGGAAGTCGGCGTCGACACGAGGATGCGCGGGACGTCCCTCATAGCTGGTGTTGTGGGCGATCAGTGCCTGGGTGCCCGTGCCGAGCATCGTGGCGACGATGTCGGTCAGTTCGATCCCGCGACGCTTCGCGTAGATCCCGAGGAGCAGGGTCGAGCCCACGCCGAGGGCGGCCATCCCGTCGGCCTGGACCGCCGGGACCGTTCCGCCGGCGTACAGTTTGCGGGCCTGATCCAGCAGCTGGTCGCGATTCTCCGCGGGGCGGCCGACCACCTGCGCGTCGGTCACGGAGACTCCCGATGCCGCGCCGATGGACGGTGCGTAGGCGGGCTTGGATCCGTACGGGCCGTCGATCCCGTAACCGGGGGCGTTCACGTAGACCAGATCCGGGTTGAGCGACTTCAGCGAGGTCTCGTCGGCGCCGATCCGGGCGGCGGCGCCCGCCCGGTAGCACTGGAGCACCACGTCGACCTGCTTGACCAACTCGCGCAGGATCTCCAGCCCTTCGGGGGCCCGGAGGTCCACGGCGATGCTCTCCTTCCCCTGGAGCGCCTTCGCGCCACCCGCCTCGGGGAACGCCATGATGCCGCGGATCAGGTCGCCTTCGAGAGGCTCGACCTTGATGACCCGCGCACCGAGGTCGGCGAGGAGAGTGGCGCCGTACGGTCCCGCGTACATCAGGCCGAGTTCGAGGACCGTCACACCGGCGAGGGGGAGCCCCGAGTGGCCGTGCGGTTCCCCGGCGTTCAGGGGACTTCCGCTCGGATCCTTCACCGGCGGCTCGCCGGCCGCCAGTTGTCGCAGCTCCCGGGTGTGCTCGCCGAGGCGAGGGGCGCGCCGGATCCTGGTGAGCGGACGTCCGGCCGCGTGGACCAGGGTCGACGGCTGGCGTACCGGGCCGAGGTCCGGATCGTCGACCACGGCCACGCGGCCCTCGTGCACCAGCTGGGGATGGTCGAGCGCCTCGTCCGGTGAACGGAACTGCTCGCCGAAGACATCCGGATTGCCGGCGAACGTCTCTTCCCACTCCCGCAGCGTCCGCTTCCCGACCTTCGAGATCATCTTGTTCCACCACTCGAACCGGAGCTCGGGCGTCGGAAGCATCGGAAAGCCTTCCCACTTCGGATCGGCGAGCTCGGAGCTCAGGCCGAGCTCGTCCAGCCAGGCCTGCATGAGCCGCGGCGCCGTCTGCGCGAACTGCAGCCAAGTGCCGTCCGCCGTCGCGGCGATGAGCATCGCGTACTGCAGCTTGGTCTGCGGCCGCCCCTGGTCGTCGTAGGCCGCACCCGTCGGCTGGAACGCCTCCGGAAAGCGGCTGAGCACCAGCTCGTGGAACCAGTTGTACGGGTCGTACGCTCCGACCCCGGTCACCAGATCGGACTCCACCACCTGGCCCAGGCCGCTCTCCTCCCGTTCGAGCAGCGCGGCAAGGATGCCCTGGACCGCTGCCTGCGCTGCCGCGAACGACGCGTAAGGAGTGGTGACGTAGGCGGGATCCGGTCCTGCGGTGAGTTGGTGCTTGGAGTGGAGAACGCCGCTCTTGGCCATGATCAGCGCCTCGTAGCCCTTGCGGTCGGACCATGGTCCGCGGGTTCCCCATCCGGTGATGAGAGCCGCGACCAGTCGTGGGTACCGAGCCGCCAACTGCTCGGCAGTGAAGCCGAGTCGCTCCGCGGCGGCCGGGCGCATCGTGGTGACGGCGACGTCGGCCCTGGTGAGAAGGCCTTCCAACGTCGCGCGATCGGCGTCGTCGTGCAGGTCGAGGGCGATGCTCCGCTTCCCGCGCAGCAAGCCGGGCCAGCCCGGATTCCCGCGCAACGGGCTTCCCCCGGGCGGCTCGACCAGAATGACGTCCGCTCCCGCGTCCGCGAGGAACTGCGTGGCCTGAGCGCCGGGCAGTGTCGTCGAGAGATCGACGACGACGATGCCGTGGAGCGGGCCTTCGCCGAGGTCGTCGTTCTGGTCCGTCATTCTCATCTCCCTTGGACGGGAACCCATATGCCGTCAGTTGAACCGGGTCGTCGCGAGAATGCCGCCGTCGACCAGCAGATCCGTCCCGGTGATGTACGACGCTCGGTCGGAGGCGAGGAACTCGATGGCGTCGGCGGTCTCGACCATCGTGCCCTCGCGGCCGAGGGGCGACCGGCGCAGCATGCTCAGCTTCAATTCGCGGTTGGGCCCGGCGGACTCCAGGGCACCCATCGGGGTGTCGATCGGGCCCGGCGACATCGAGACGATGCGGGCGCCCTTCTCTCCCCATGCCGCCGCACGCCTCCTGCACATGCGGAGCATCGCGAACTTGGTGAGCCGGTAGGCCTGGAGAGGCGTCTGCTCCGCGACCAGTGACTCCAGTCGCTCGACGAAGTCCGGTACCAGCGGGTCGTCGAGCACGGCGGTGATCTCCGGACTCGGCGGTTCGGCAAGGTGCCCGGCGGAGGAGGACACGAAGACCGCGGCCGTGCCCGGCGCGGCCAGGCCGAGACTCATTCGCTCGACCAGCCTCGCCCCGACGAGGTTCACCCTGAGCAGGGTGCGCCAGTCGTCCATCGACGGGGACAGTGCCGCGACGTGTGCGACTGTCCGCAGCCGTCCCCGTGCCGCGACCAGTTCGCCGAGTTCCGCAACCGAGGCGGGTTCCGTGATGTCGCACCGCGTCACCACCGCGTCGATCCCGTCCTCGCGCAGCGCGGCCTCCCGAGCCGGGTTCCTGGCGGCCGACAGGCTGGCCAGCACGAGCCGGTGGGACTGGCCCAGACGCCGTGCCGCCGACATTCCTATGCCGCCCCCGCCGATCACCAACGCGACGGGCAGATCGGGACGTTCGCTCGTCCCGGTCCTCACCTCACGGCCAGAGACCATGACGTCCCCTTTCTCCGGAACCGACGCCGGCCCGATCGCCTGGCGTTCGTCACGTCAGCGCGAACTCGGCGGAGCCGTCGACCACGAGCACACCGTCGTCCTTGCGCAGCTGGATCACGAGCTCCAGGCGTCGCTCGTTGTCGTGCTCGAACAGCCGCACGACCTCGGCCGATGCGATCAGCCGGTCCCCGCGGTACACCACCTGCGTGAAGCGCGTGCGAAAGCGCCGTACGCTCTCCTCCCCGAAGTGGTCGGTGCAGTAAGCGGCGAGCCAGCCGGCACCGAGCATCCCCGCACTGAAGGCCGCGGGATACCCGACGGACCGGGCGAGGTCGTCGTCGTGGTGCATCGGGTTCATGTCACCGCTCGCGCCCTGGTAGCGCACGATGTCGGTCATCGTGACCGGCCCGAACGTGCGCTCCGGAAGACGGGCACCCTGTGCGAGCTCGATCACGACGCCTCCTTGCGCACGTAGGCGGACGTGTACCGGCACTCGGCGCGCAGGAGTCCCTGGTCGTCGTGGAAGGAGACCAGGAAACGGACCAGCACCATCGGTCCCTGGCGGCCCCGCTTGATCCGAACGTCATACAGGCGTTCGGAGTTGTGCAGCGTTTCGCCTGCCCGCGGTATGGGGCCATGGAAGAAGTACTCCTGCTCCAGTGAGAGCAGATTCCGCACATCGGGCTCGATCCCGACCGTTGCGCACGCCTCCGCCACTTCGGGCGCGCGCACTGTCTCCCCGATGCGGCTCCAATAGATCACCGTTGCCAGGAAGGTCGGCGGAATCGGAGCGTTCGAGTTGTCGAGGTAGGCGGGGCGAGCCGCCGCTGTCGCGTTGGCGTACTCCCGTACCTTGCCCCACTCGATGGGCATGATCGCCATACCTGCTCCTCACAGTTGATCCGCAGGAGGTCTTCGCATCGCACTATTTCGCTGACGGATCCGACCGTCAATACTTTCTAAGAGTTGATCATTATCTTTTGGTGTTGGACGGCGGACGCGCGGTGGTTTCGAGCAGTGCCCCAGAAGTCAGGGCTGACCGGGATTCAGGACTACGAAGAGCCCCTCCGCTTCGGCGCAGAGCACGTCACCGTGACGAATCTCGGCCCTGAGCACGCGCTTTCGGCCTTCCTCGCTCACGAACCAGCCGTGTACGTCGAGTTCTACTCCGATCGGGGTGACCGACCGGAAGTCGGTGTGCAGGTAGGCGGTGCGGGCCCGGCTGCGGCCGGCCGAGCCCGACAGCCGACCCAGGACCTCGTCGAAGAGAAGCGGGATGGCGCCACCATGGACCGCTCCGTTCCCGCCCAGGAAGTAGCGGCCGAAGCGGACCGTGCCACGGACACTGAAGCGATCGGCCTCGTGGACCCGGAAAGCCGGTGCCATCGTCTGGCCACGGCCCAGCACGTCGTCCCGGTGCCCGAAGACCTGCTCGCGCTCGGGAACCGCCGCGTCCGAGAGCCGCTCGCACCAGGCGCCGAGGTCATGCGCCAGTGCGGCCACCGTCCCGGTGTCCGGCCGCGCGGCGGCGACATGGTCCAAGAAGGTGCGCAGGCGGGCGATCATTTCGCCGTACCCGTCTCCGGGCTCGCCGCCCGGTCCCGTCGACCGGGTCCATGATTCGACCTGCGGGATCCGCTCCGGCTCGGCGGTGTCCAGCCCGAGCGCCGGGTCGTCGGACCGTTTGCTGCCGAGCGGCTTCTCCTCAAGTGCGCCCTCACCGCTTGTCATGATCCTTCACTCCTTGTTCGTGGGTTCGCTCGCACTCGGGTCGGCTCACTGCGAAGAGGCGTGAGCGGGGTTCGATCTCGCCGAGGTGTTACGAACGGTTGACAGGCGGATTCGCGGGTGTGACTCTGATTAGAGGCTACTGATTATAGGTCAGATGCGAAAATATCGGGCATAATTCTCCGTAGAGATGTGATTCGGGGAGGAGTTTAGTGCCCTGAATAGGAGGGTGGCGGTCGTGTTTACGAGCTCGGCACTGGGTGCGTCGGCCATGCCTGTGGAATCGATCATCGACCCTCTGGGCGAATGCATCGCGGCGATGCCGAACCGCCATGACCGCCATGACCGCCATGACGAAGAAGCCGGCGACCGGCGCTGTCCGGAACGTACCGTCCTCGGAAGGGTCGCCTCGATCATGGAGGCCTTCAACGGCGGTCAGCAGGTGCTCGGTCTCGGTGACCTCGGTGAGTGCACGGGGCTGCCGAAGTCGACCGTGCATCGCCTGGCCGACCAACTGTGCCAGGTCGGGTGGTTGGAACGTGATCCGGGCGGATACCGCGTCGGTATGCGGCTGTTCGAACTGGGGGGCCTGGCTGTCGAGGGAAACCGGCTCCAGGAAGCCGCGTTCCCGCACCTGCAAGCCCTCGCGGCCAAGACCGGAATGTCCGTGCAACTCGGCATCCTCGACCGGACCGAGGTCGTGTATCTCGAACGTATCGTGGTGGGCCCGATCCGGTTGCCGACCCGACGCGGCGGACGCCAGCCCGCCTACTGCACCGCGCTGGGCAAGGCGATGACAGCGTTCGACGGCGAAGCCATGCGCGCGGTGGTCTCCGCGCAGATGCCGAGAAGGACGGCGAACACGATCACGGAACCCTTCGCCCTGTGGACCGAGCTCGACCAGATTCGTAAGGTCGGCGTGGCGTTCGACCGTAGCGAGGCGTACGAGGAACTCGCCTGCGTCGCCGCCCCGATCCGTAGCGCGGGGCGCGCTATCGGGGCGGTTTCGGTCACCAGCCCGGCCGGCCGGATGCGTTGGCGTATGGCGTCCGAGGCCGTGCGCAGCACGGCTGCCACGATCTGGAACGCGAGCTTCAGGGTCGGGAGCGCGAGCGGCTGGATGTAGCGGCCGCTTCTCCTCGACTGCGGCGTCTCCCGGGCAAAGCTCGACTGCCGACAGACTGCTGGTCAGCGATGGACCCAGCCCGCGTCGTGCCAGTACGTCAGGAGCTTCTCCATCGGTTCGGGCCAGGTCTCGATGTAGGTGACGCCCTCGGGGCCGGCCGTCATGATGTAGGGGGTTCCGGCTGTGCTGATCCAGAATTCGCCCGGACCGACGGTCCGGCTCCCCTCCTCCCCGTCCTTGCCCCAGGCGACGTGGAACCGGCCGCCGAACACGATGATCAACTCGTCGAGGTTGTGGTGGTGGCGGGGCACCGAGAAGTTCGGGGCGCACCGGAGCCCGTTCAGATTGAACGAACCATCGACCTTGGTCGAGAGCCACATGTTGCCCTCGAAGGTCTTCTGCATGTCGACCGGGGCGTCAGCGAGGAGACCACCTCCATGCCACAAGTACGTGGGAGCGGCTTGATCGACCGGCAATTCGATCCAGCCCTCGTCGGACAGCAGACTGAAGAACTCGATTCCCATGCCCCGATTCTGTGGAACGAGGCGGGGCGTGTCATCGGTACATCCCGGTGGCCGGAACGGGCGCGGTGGTCGGAGGGCAAGTACATCCCGATGAGCGGAACGGGCCGACGACATGACGGACGGCCGCGCGTACGGTCGCGGCGTGACTCTTACTTTCGGTGATCTGGTGGAGGACGCGGACTGGGTCCCGATGGACCTGGATCAGCAGAGGCATCCGAACTACTTCTGGAACGACGGTGGTTCGCTGCGCGACGCACCGGTGGACTTCCGGGCGACATTCGACGGGGCGATGTGGGTGACCACCAAGCCGATCGACATGCCGCGCTTCAATCGCAACCCGCTGCGCGTGCGCCCGAACTTCACGGTGCCCCGTCACCACCACAACGTGGACGAGATGCTCTTCGTCTTCGCGGGCGAGTACCACATCGAGCACTACGAGGCGGGCGAGCCGCAGACCGTGCGGGTGGGGCCGGGGGACTTCTTCCTCAGCCGTGCCGGCACGCCGTACACGATGACGGCCGGACCCGCGGGCGTCACCTACATCGAGACCTGGCCGAAGCCGGTGACCGAACTCGAGACGTACTGGCACGACGTCGGCTGGGTCCGACTGTAGTCACCGCCGGGTTCGTGTCCCGGCCCCTGAGGGCCGGGACCCCGGATCAGTCCGTCCAGAGGAACCGGTCGGCGACACGGTGGTGGTTGTAGATGGTCATCTCCTGCTCTTCGCTGAGCCGGTGGCCGTCGAAGCTCGGAGAGTGCATGCCGACCGTGACTTCCTTGGCGTTCATCAGATCCTGGGTGAAGATCTCGCCGAGGTCGGCTTCGCGGAAGTCCTCGAAGAACTCGGGCTGGAAGTCCCTCTTCTTGTCGTAGTCGGCGACGGGAACCTGGTCCAGGCTGAAGATCTCGAAGAGGCAGCTGTCCGGGTCCAGGCCGTTGGGGCGCGCCCGGTAGCCGAACACCGACCCCTGATTGGGCAGCAGGATCGTGTTCGGGAACACGTTCCACGCCGTACCGGCCTCCGCCCACTGCTCGGGGGTGATGACCGGCCAGTCGTAGCCCTCGGCGAGCGACAGTTCCCGGTACAGCTGGAGGAAGTACTGACCGGCGGTCATCCCCTCCGGCACGTCCGCGGTCTTGAGCGCCTCGGCGGCACGCCAGCTCCGCTCGTTCTCCAGGCCGCGCATGTCGTCGGCGATGTACTGCACGCTCAGCGCGACGCTGAGCCGCTCGTCGGTCACGCCTCCCGTGCCCCGGTTGGTCGGGTCCTTGGCGGCGTTGTCGGGATTCATGTCCTTCTTCTGGCCGACGCTCGAGTAGTGCGCATGCCGCTCGTACACGGTCGTGGGCGCCCAGATCCGTGACTCGAGTTCCTTCATCGAGGCGATGTTCGTGTTCGACTTGTCGAAGCGGTAGAGCTGCGGATGGGTCCCCGCCACGTGGTACGCCTCAAGGAATCCGTCCAGCGCGGTCTTCCAGTTGCACGGCAGCAGCACGCTCTTGAACCACCGGTACCGCATGTGCTCGAACTGGAACGGTGCGAAGATCCTCGGGATCGGGTCGAGGTACTCCAGGAGCGGCTTTGCGTCGGGGTCCATGTTGATGAACACGAACCCGCCCCACTGCTCCACCCGTACCTGGACCAGGCCCAGGTCGTCGTCCGAGCGGGGCACGAACTCCTCACGGTCGAGCACCAGCCTGATCGAGCCGTCCAGGTTCCAACGCCACCCGTGGAACGGGCAGATGAGCGAGCCGACGCGACCCCGTCCCCGCGCGAGGCGGGTACCGCGATGCCGGCACGCGTTGAAATAGGCGCGGATCGAGTCCTTGGCCTCCCGCACGATCAGGATCGAATGACCGCCGATCTCGTACTCGACGAAACATCCGACACCCGGCAATTCCTCGACGCGGCAGGCCATGAGCCACGCCCGCGTGAACACCTTCTCCAGCTCCAACTTGAGGAACTCGGAGTCCAGGTACCGGCCCTTGGGCACGAACGCACGGGAAAGCCGGTACTTCTCCGGGACTTTCTCGGCGGGGACATCGCCCTCGAACCAAGGAACGGGACGGGCCAACCGGGGCTCGATTTCCACAGACACCAAAAATCACTCCTCGACTCGTCGTACGCGCACGGCTCCGGGCGCGCACAAGGTGATGTCAGCCCGCGTCGGGGCCGGCGACCTCGGTCCCGTCGGCGCGCCGCACCACGTGGATGCAGTTGCCCGGGCACTCGTCGGCGGCGTCGATGACGTCCAAGCGCAGCCGCTCCTCCACGTCGGCCTGCGACCCTTCCGACATCAGCAGCTCCCCGTCGGCGTCGGCCTTGACGTAGGCCAGCCCATCGCCGCCGAACTCGAAGACCTCGGGCGCGTACTGGGTGCACAGACCGTCACCGGTGCACAGTTTCTGATCGATCCACACCCGTACCTCATCGCTCACGAGCCTCGCCCTCCTCGTCCACAGAAAGCTCCGAGCGCTTCACGACGTGCGGACATCCACAGGTCATCGCCCTTCGTCCGTCATCGCAGTGGCGCTGAACACGACTCTCCACGCGGCGTCCCAGGCCGTCCACCGGCCGTTCCATCAGACGGGACCGGAGCCGACGGCCCGGCGCGGGCGCGCCATACACTCAACCGGCCATCCGCTGCTGATGCCGCGCGAGCCGTGTGGCGGCGTCCCGGTCGTCGGCCTGTTTGCCACCGATTCCGCCGGTGGGGAGCGCCTCCGCCGCTCCCCACCACTCCCAGGAGGTCGGCCCGTGGCCGAGACCGTGACCACAGACATCCTCATCGTCGGTGCCGGCCCGATCGGCCTCTACGGCGCCTACTGCGCGGGCTTCCGCGGGCTGCGCACCGTCCTGGTCGACGCGTTGCCGCAGTGCGGTGGCCAGATCACCGCGCTCTACCCCGAGAAGCAGATCCGGGACATCGCGGCTGTTCCCGGCGCCCGCGGCCGCGACGTCGTGACCGCCCTCAAGGACCAGGCCGACGCGTTCGACCCGACCTACCTGCTCGGCCGTCAGGCGGTTGAGCTCAGGCACTCGCCCGACGGACGCCCGCAGGTCACCCTCTCCGACGGCACCACGGTCGATACCGGCGCTGTCGTGCTGACCGCCGGGATCGGCACGTTCACCCCGCGATCCCTCCCGGCCGGGGAGGAGTTCCTCGGCCGGGGGCTGAGCTACTTCGTCCCGGACCCGGCGGAGCACTCCGACCGTGACGTCCTCGTCGTCGGAGGCGGGGACAGTGCGGTCGACTGGGCGCTCGCCCTGCACCCGATCGCCCGCTCGGTGACCCTCGTACACCGTCGCGGCACGTTTCGGGCACACGCGGCGAGCGTGCGCGAGCTGCATGAACGCGGCGTCGACATCGTCACCAACGCCCAGGTGGAGACCCTGGCCGGCGACGACCGGCTGCGCCAGGCGCACCTCCGGGTCGACGGAGAGGACAAGGCCCGGGTGCTGAAGGTGGAGGCGGTGGTGGCCGCGCTCGGCTTCATCAGCAACCTCGGGCCACTGGCCGACTGGGGCGTCCGACTGGACCGGCGCACGATCGTCGTCGACACCCGGATGCGCACCACCGTCGACCGGATCTACGCTGCCGGTGATGTCACCGCGTACCCCGGCAAGGTCCGCCTGATGTCCGTCGGCTTCGGGGAGGTCGCGACCGCGGTCAACAACGCGGCGGTCGCCCTGGACCCCGCGCTGTCTCTCTTTCCCGGTCACTCGACCGAGTCGGCCTGACCGCCGACGCCCTCTCGAAGTGCCGCTTTTCGAGAGGGCGTTGAGGAGCTCTGGCCTAGCGACTCTCGTCGGCCATGTCGAGGGCGGCGATGTAGGAGAACGCCATCGACGAGCCCACGGGGCCTCCCGCGCCGGGGTAGATCCGGCCGGACATCGGAGCCATCGTGTTCCCCGACGCGTACAGGCCCGTGATCACCGAGCCGTCGGGCCTCAGGACGCGCGCCTGGTCGTCCGTCCTGAGGCCCCCCTTGGTCCCCAGGTCGGACAGCACGATCGTGGCCGCGTAGAACGGCGGTTTGTCGATCACGCCCAGGCAGGGGTTGGGCCCGTCGGTGTGGGCTCCCGCCAAGTGCGTGATCATGAGGTCCCAGGGATCCTCGCCACGACCGAAGTTCTCGTCCTTGCCGCTGCGGGCGTAACCGTTGAACTCCTCGACGCTCTGGGTGAGCGCACCCGCGGGCAGGCCGATCAGTCGCGCGAGTTCCTCAAGCGTCTCGGCCCGCTTCAGGACACCCGCGTCGATGAACCTGTCGACGTCGAACCATCCTGGGACCTGCGGCGCGACAGGAAGCGCCGCGAAAGCCCTCTCGTTGTCGATCTGGCGCTGGTCGAACACCCAGTGCGTGGGAAGGTGCGACACGTCCGAGGACCTGTGCGCCCGGAGCATCTCGTGGCCAGCCCGGTCGTACGGGAGGCGTTCGTTCATGTAGCGCTGTCCGGCGGCGTTGACCCAGATGCCGCTCCAGACCGACGTGTAGAACACCGGACGCGTGTCGGGGACGACGAGGCCCGGCGCGAACCATGATTCGTCGAGCAGGTCGGTCGCCGCGCCGATCTCGATGCCCGCGGTGAGGGCGTCGCCGGTGTTGCCCGGGCAGCCCTGGGTCCACTCGTCGGTGATTCCGGGCTGGAACCGCTCACGGAGCGTGCTGTTCCGCTCGTAACCGCCCGCGGCCAGGAGTACGCCCCGGCTCGCGCGGAACGTCACCCTCTTGCCCTCGCTGAGGGCCTCGACCCCGACGACCGTGCCGTCCTCGACGACGAGGCGCTCCAGCCCGGTGTTCGTCAGCACGGTGCCGTTGCCGGTCTCCACGAACGCGAGCAGCGCGCGGCCGATGAGGGCCTGCCCGCCGATCATCACGGACTCGACCTCGACTCCCCAGCGCTCCGTCCACAGAGGCCTGCGCACCAGGGGCTCCAGAACACCGAGTTCGGACCGGTCGAAGTCCTGGGGGAAGACGGTGCGTCCCTGCGGGAGGCTCCCCGGCCGTCCGGCGAAGTAGTCGGGCACCCCCTGCCAGAAGAATCGGCCGAACCGCGGATTCCTCTCCAGCTCGTCGATCATGGGAGGCCCCGCCTGAAGGAACGCCTCCCGCAGCGATGCCGGAGAGTCGTCGCCGACGATCGCGTCGAGGTAGGGACGCGCGACGTCGGGACCGTCCTCGATGCCTGCTCGCCGCTCCGCCGCGTTGCCGGGGAGCCAGATTCCGGCACCGGAGTACGCGGTGGTCCCACCGACGTACTCGGTCTTCTCGATGACCAGCGTGCGCAGCCCGCGAGAGGCCGCGGCGTACGCGCCGACGAGCCCCGCGCCCGAGCCGACGACGATGACATCGTAGGAATCAGCTGTGCCTTCGCTGCTCATGACGGTTCCTCTCACGATGTGCGGAGCATCGGATGCACACGGCCCGACTCACCACGAAGAGCGCCGTGCCGAAAGAATCAGCGACTCAGCCCCGGCCCGCGTTCGACGCCGCCTCGAGCTGCGCGAACCCCTGTGCGGCGACCTCGTCGAGCTCCATGATTTCGACGAAGTGGCCCAACTCGGCCGTCATGTCGAGATATCCGAAACGGATGGCACCGCTGTCCCCGAACTGCTTCCACGTCCTGCCGCTCGCGTCGACGATCGCGGACGCCTCGTCGAAGTCGTCGACGCGGAAGCCCAGATGATGCAGCGTCGCCGGTTCCCCTGGCCTGATGGCGTCCCGGTAGAGGTCGACCATGCCGCCGACCGGGCGGATGATCTCCAGATTGGTCGGACCGGCGTTGACCAGGGCGACATCGATGACCCACTCGTCAGCCGGCTCACCGTCAACCACCACGAAGGCTGTCCTCGGGTCGTCGACACCGGC
Organism: Streptomyces sp. JLBG701; assembly: GCF_058544905.1. Classification (NCBI taxonomy): domain Bacteria; kingdom Bacillati; phylum Actinomycetota; class Actinomycetes; order Kitasatosporales; family Streptomycetaceae; genus Streptomyces; species Streptomyces sp. JLBG701. The sequence continues at coordinate 1,085,623 of NZ_CM178588.1, read as the reverse complement.
CCGGGGCCGGCCTCCGCCCAGCGACGACTTGAAGTGCTTGACGCACTCCACGGTCCCCAACCTCGACTCGAGGAACGACGCTGCGGCGTCGATGTCGTCCGTCACGTATCCGAGCTGCATGAAATTGCGGAAAAGGTCACTCAACGCCCGCATTCCGCACCCCTTTGCCCTGGTAGTCCCGGCTGCCCCAGCGGATGGTGCCGCGCGTCACTGCTGTGTGTCACCACTGCAGACCAGCACGGGAATCGACTTTCCACCCGACGTCCGCGGTCGTCCATCACATGTCCCACCAGACGGAATCATCGGCGACGGCGCGGCTCCCGCTCGTCGGTCGTCGAGCCCGCCCGCACTGAGGCCCGGCACTTTCGCGCGGGTCACACATCACCCCTGGTGTGGCACGATGCGGCGATGACCACATCGGGTGAAGGGGCGGCGCCACTGCGGCCTGGCCTGGACCGGGGATCGATCGAGCACCGGCTCATCACGATGCGCAGGGCGCTCGGGCAACTCGACTCCCTCGGACCAGTGGGCCGCGCGCGCCTGGAGCGCGATCCGGGGACCGGGCTCGTCGTCGAGCGGATCCTGGCGCTCCTGATCGACCTGGCCTTCGCGATCAACAGCCGCGTCTCCGCAGCCGTGTTGGGTGAAGATCCGCAGACACCCGCCGCCTCGTTCGGCGCGGCGGAGAAGGCCGGCATGATCGACGCGGAGCTGGCTGCGGCCCTCGCGTCGCCGGACGGCCCGCACAACGTCCTCGTGCAGCTGTACCTGGACACCGAACCCGAGGAGATCGCCGCGATCGTGTCCGCCGCGCGGTCCGAATACCGGGAGTACGTGCGGCAGGTGGCCGACTGGATCTCGGCCGATGTTCCGGAGGGCTGAAGGTGGTGTCGGCCATCGCGGACGCCGAGACGACCTACACCACCATCACCACCAGGCCGGGGAAGTAGCGGGTCACTGCCCCTCCCATCGGCCGACGTCGAACGCGATCACCGGCGGCGCACGGTCACGGAACGGGCTCCGGTGTCTGCTCGCCAAGGTAGGCCCGTTCCAGCAGCCCGGGATCCTCGGCGAGCCTTGCGGCGGATCCGCTCAGCACCGTTTCGCCGTGCACCAGGACCACCGCCCGGTCCGCCACCTCCAGGGCCAGGCGGACATGCTGCTCAACCAGCACGACCGCCGTGCCGGTGTCCTCGGCGATCCGCCGGACGATCGGCAGCAGTTCCTCGACGATCACCGGGGCCAGCCCCATGCTGAGCTCGTCGATGAGCAGCACCCGTGGGTCCTGGATCATGGCCCGGCCCAGGGCCAGCATCTGCTGCTCCCCGCCGGAGAGCATTCCGGCCGCGACCTTCAGACGTTTTCCCAACGCCGGGAAGTAGTCGAGCACTTGCTCCACGGTGCTGCCTTGACGCCGTCGGGCGAGCGTCAGGTTGTCCCGTACGGTCAGCTGGGTGAACAGCGATCGGTCGTCGGGTACGAGGACCAGCCCCCGCCGGGCGACTTCCCGGGCCCGGCCGCCACGAATCCGGTGGCCGTCCAGGGTGACCGACCCGTCCAGGCGCGGCAGCAGGCCCGCCAGCGTCATCAACAGGGTGGTTTTCCCCGCGCCGTTGGGCCCCAGCAGGGCGGTGACCTCGCCGGGGAGCAGCTTCAGGTCGAACGCGCGCACCACCGGCCGTCCCTTGGTGTAGCCCGCGTCCACGCCCTCACATGTCAGCAGTTCCTGCCCGGTCACTGGACGACCTCCCCATGCACCCGGCTCGCGTCGACCTGGTTCGCATCGACTTGGGTCGCACCGAGGTAGGCGGTGGCGACCCGTGGATCGGCCTTGATCTCGGCAGGGGTCCCGTCCGCGATCACCTTTCCGATGTCCAGCACGACGATCCGGTCGCACACGTCGAGCACCAGCCCCATGTCGTGGTCGATCAGCAGTACCGTCACGCCGTCGGCCCGCACGGCACGCAGGCGGTCACCCAGCCAGCGGCTCTCGGAGCTGTCCAGGCCGGCCGCGGGCTCGTCGAGCAGCAGCATCCGGGGACGGCCTGCCAGGGCGCGCGCGATCGACACCAACTGCCGCCTGCCCTGGGACAGTTCACGCGCCGGCTGAGCCCGGAACCGGCTCAGGTGCAGCGTCTCGAACAACCGATTCCGCAGCTCCAGCCCCTGCATGGTGCCGACGTGATCGCCGCCGTGCCGGGCCGCCGCCTCCCCGACCAGTACGTTCTCCTCCACGCTGAGGTCCTCGTAGAGCTCGATGCCCTGGAAGGTGCGCCCGAGGCCCGCCCGACCCCGCTGATGCGGCTTCAGCGACGAGATCGGCCGCGCGTCGAACTCGACTTCTCCGGTGCTGCGGTTGTACCCGCTGATCGCGTCGAGCAGCGTGGTCTTTCCCGCACCGTTCGGGCCGATCACGCCGACGATCTCGCCCGAGCGCACCTCGAAGGACACCGAATCGACCGCCACCACACCGCCGTAACGGACCCCGATGTCGCGCACCGAGAGCACCACCTCGCCCGGATCGGGAACCGGCGGACGGGTGGACGGTGCCGTCCCGGTCAGCACCTCGGCGTCCTGGTCGTCCACGGCGTCGACGGTGGGCCCGCGCCCGCGTCGTAGCCTGGCCATCAGGTCGTGCGCCGGCCCGACGATGCCCTCCGGGTTCATGATCACGGTGAGCACCAGGCCGATGCCCATGATCACGCCGTACCACTCACCCATGGACAAGGCCCGGTCCAGCAGTACGGGCAGCAGGCCTCCGGCGCCCATCACCCCGGCCACGAGGCCGCCGGACAGGGAGGTGATGCCCGCCAGATACGCGGTGGCGAACAAGCCCAGTCCACCGATCGCGGTGAACATCTCGGCGTCGGCGACGGTCTGTTGGTAGCCCAGCAGAGCACCTCCGAGCCCGGCGATGAACGCTCCGATCGCGAAGGCGACGATCTTCGTACGGGCGACGTCGATCCCGGCGGCTGCGGCCGACCGCTCGTTGGCGCGCACGGCGAGCATCGCCGCACCGAGCCGGCTGCGGCGCAGCCACGCCACCCCCAGGCCGACCAGCAACAGCACCACCAGACACAGCAACGCGAACGGGATCCGCGGATAGCCCTCGCCGGCACCGATGCCCAGATCGATCCCGAACAGGTGCGGCGAGGGGACCTTCGAGCCGTCCAGGCCGCCGTTGAGCTCGGTGTTGCGGAACCAGAAGGCTTCGAGAGCCACCGCCAGCGCGACCGTGACCACCGCCGCCGGCAGACCGCGGATCCGCAGGGCGGGCAGCCCGATAACGACGCCGATCACCATCGCCGCCAAGGCAGCCAGAAGCGGGGCGAACGGGAAGGGGACCCCCCACCCCGCACTCAGCTTGCTGAGGCCGAACGCCCCGACCCCGGCCAGGGTCAGCTGGGCCAGCGAGATCTGTCCCGCGAACCCGGTGACGACCACCAGCGACAGCGAGATCACCGCCAGGGTCAGCGAAGTGATCACCGCGGCGCGGATGCTTCCGTGGGTGGCGAAGAGAACGACGACCGCCAGCCCCGTGCTCACGACAGCCGGGACCAGGATGCGGTCGGGGCGCGGTGCGCGGCCCAACGCCTGCTGGATCAAGGAGCCCCGGGTGGGCAGCGGCCGCCCGCGGACCACGAGGTAGGCCAGGATCACGGCCAGCGGCACCAGTTGCGCCACGCCGGTCTGGGGCAGCCACGACCACTTCCCCTGCAGGAACTGCAGCTCCGACTGGAGCATCCCGATGACCAGACCGGCTCCCACGGCGGGGACCAGCGCGGTGAAGTTGCCGACCAGCGCCGCGGCGAGGGCCGGCACGATGAACAGGGTGTACGAAATCGGCACCAGGGGCACGATCGGCGCGATGAGAATGCCGGACAGGCCGGCGATGGCCGAGCTGAGCGCCCAGTTCGCCACCGCGATCCGCTCCGGCGACAACCCGCTGACCAGTGCGCCCTTCTCCGATTCCGCCGCCGCCCTGGCCGTGAGGCCGAACCGGGTCAGCCGGAACACCAGCGCCAGCGCGACGGTCAGTACGACGATGACCGCCGCGAACCACAGCCGGTCGCCGGGGAGACGCGATCCACCCCATTCCACCGGGTCGTTGGGCAGGATGGCCTTGACCGACACCTGCGCGGTGCCCACCCGCGCGGCGATCACGGCCTGGATCACCAGCATCACCCCGATGGAGGCGACGGCTTTCGCCACCGGTGGCGCGGACCGCAGCTGCCGGAAGACCAGCCCGTACAGCACCACCCCCAACACCGCGGCGAGCACCAGCGCGATCACCATGGCCGGGACGAGCCCGAGCGGTCCGCCGAGCCCGACCGTGGTCGGCAGGCCCGGTATCGGCACCAGCAGCTCACCCCGGCGCAGGAACGCGTAGGTGTAGGCGCTGTACAGCGCGGTCGCCCCGGTGGCGAAGTTGACCACCCCGGAACTGCGGTAGGTCAGGACCAGCGCCAGCGCGAGCGCGCCGAACACCGCCCCACTCCCCAGTCCCAGCAACAGAAACACGACGTACTGGCTCATCGGCGAGACCGTTCCTTCCGGCTGCTCCGACCTACTGGGCGAACAACGGACTGGGATCGATGACCCGCACCTTGTCCAGCTTGCCGCCGGTCATCGTGCCGGTGATCACCTTCGCCGAACAGGCCGCCTTCATCCCCGGCACCGCCGAGGAGTCACAGGTGAACGTGGAGCCGTGGCCCGCGGGCAACACGATGTTCTTGGCCGAGCTCAGGGCCGCGGAGATCGTCTTCGGCGTGACGTCGCCGGTCAGGCCGTGCAGCGCACGTACCAGGCCGAGCACGCCCTGGTACCCGACGGCCGCGTATCCCTGGGTGGGGGTGTCGGGGCTGTACTGCTTCATCACCTGTCGGTAGAGCTGGGCCTCGACGTGGTCACTGGCCGGGTCGAAGCCGCTGAACACCTGCGCGCCGTCCATGCCCGCGCCCACGGCTTCGATGACTTCGGGGGCCACGCACGACTGCACGAGCTCCCGAGGGGTGTCGGCGCTGAGCGTGCCCAGCGCCTGGAGCACGGAGGTGCACACGGTCGACTCGCCGATCACGGCGACGGCATCGGGCTTCTTCGCCAGCGCGGCACTCACCTGAGGCGACGCGTCCGGTGTGCCCGCCGCTATCGTCACGAGCTGCAGGTCGACGCCGGCCTTGGCGAAGAACGGCTTGCCGATGGCCTCCATACCGCTCACCGCGGCCGGTACGTCGATCACGAACGCGGCGACCTTCTTGTACCCCTTCTCCTTCGAGTACGCGGCCATCGCCGTCATGTTCGCCGGGAAACCGCCCGTCCAGGAGAAGGAGTTGGCGCTGGTGGCCTCCGCGTTGCTGGCGCCCACGGCGGTCGCCCAGGGAATGCCGGCCTGGGTCACGATCGGCACCATGGAGTCGCCCAGACCGCTGCTCGTCAGCACGACCGCGTCGACCTTCTGCTCGACCATCTGGTTCGCGCAGTCCCGTGCGGCCGCCGGCTCCTCCTTGGTCTTGCAGATCACGAAGGTGATCGGCCTGCCCGCGATCCCGCCGAGGTTGTCATTGGCGTACTTCCGGGCCGCGTCGGCGGCCTCCCTGTTCTCGGGCTGACTGGTGTTGGCACCGCCCTCGTTGGTGATCAGGCCGATCCTGACCGGCTGCCCGGTGGCTTTCTCGCCCGGGAACGCGCTCGCCAGCGCGGTCGGTATTTCCGTGCTGCCCGCGGTGGTGGCGCCACCGTCACCCTCTCCGCAGCCTGCCAGCAGGATCGCGGTCGAAATCAGTGCGACCGATGCCCGTGACCGGGGTGAGGAGAAGACTCGTCCGACCGACTCAATCATGTCTGCTTCCCGAAGTGTCGGCGAGTGCCCGGCACTCGCTGCGATCAGCGTGGCAGAACGGCAGGCTGGAGCCGCGGCGACGCTGCCGTCTGAGAACGTGAAGAGAGAGCCGGCGCTCGCTGCGAGCAAACCTCACGACCGGCGATAAGGGTGAACTGTTCTCACGGAGCTAATGACCCGCTCCACGTGATCGGTAAGGGGTTCGTCCTGTGCGTCGAACCTGAGGCGACGTCACCACCGGGCAGTGTGCTCATCTTCGCTCCTTCGCGACAAGATGTTGCGGCCCCGCAAGCCCGAGATAAGAGTATACGTAATTGCTGCTGACCGGAACCTGTCGTGCGGCTCCGTGGTACATGGCCCGTACAGGCTCTGGCCGTTGCCCTGCGTCCTTCGTCCGGCGTCGTCACGGGTCGGTGATGAGTGTCCTCATTGCTTCACCTCTGTGGCCAGGATCTAAGCACTGTGGCCGCTTGGGTGGGGCGGAGGGCCTGGCCCTGCAACGCCTCGGGGGTGTGAACCCTCCATGTCCATCAGGTCAATTGACCCGGACTCTTGACTCGGAATGCGACAGTGGCGATCCTCATCGCATATGTTGCGCCGGTCATGACAAGCCAGTAGTGCGTCGACCGCGCCATCCCGCCGACCGAGGGACGTGGTGACCGTGGCTCGACGCTGGTTCCGCAGACGCAAAGACGTCACCGTGGTGTCGCTGCTCCTCCTGCTGGTGGCCATGGTCCTTGGCCCCACGCCGAGTTCGGCGGCCGGCACGGACTGGTGGGTGCCGACCTCGCGGCCCGCGCAGGACTCCCAGATCAATGTCACCGGTGAGCCGTTCACGGGCACCAACTCCGCGGGCGAGGTCAGCGGTTTCGTCGACGCGCACAACCACCTGTTCTCCAACGAGGCCTTCGGCGGACGGCTGATCTGCGGCAAGGTGTTCTCCGCTGCCGGGATCGCCGACGCGCTCAAGGACTGTCCCGAGCACTACCCCGACGGCACTCTCGCGATCTTCGACTACATCACCCACGGCGGCGACGGCAAGCACGACCCCGTCGGCTGGCCGACGTTCGCGGACTGGCCGGCGTACGACTCGATGACCCATCAGGCGAACTACTACGCCTGGGTGGAGCGCGCCTGGCGCGGCGGGCAGCGGGTGCTCGTCAACGACCTCGTCACCAACGGCATGATCTGCTCGATCTACCCGTTCAAGGACCGCAGTTGCGACGAGATGACGTCGATCCGGCTGCAGGCGAAGCTGACGTACGACCTCCAGGCCTACATCGACGCGATGTACGGCGGCACCGGCAAGGGCTGGTTCCGGATCGTCACCGACAGCGAGCAGGCCCGTGAGGTCATCGAGCAGGGCAAGCTGGCGGTCATCCTGGGTGTCGAGACGTCCGAGCCGTTCGGCTGCAAGCAGATCCTGGACATCGCGCAGTGCAGCAAGGCCGACATCGACAAGGGGCTCGACGAGTTGTACGCGCTCGGCGTGCGCTCCATGTTCCTGTGCCACAAGTTCGACAACGCGCTCTGCGGCGTCCGCTTCGACGAGGGCGGGCTCGGAACGGCCATCAACGTCGGACAGTTCCTGTCGACCGGCACCTTCTGGCAGACCGAGACGTGCAAGGGCCCGCAGCACGACAACCCCATCGGCACGGCCGCGTCCGAGGCCGAGGCGGATCTGCCGGCGGGCACCGAGGTCCCGGCGTACGACGAGGACGCGCAGTGCAACACGCGCGGGCTCACCGAACTCGGCGAGTACGCCGTGCGCGGCATGATGCAGCGCAAGATGATGCTGGAGATCGACCACATGAGCGTCAAGGCCACCGGCCAGGCGCTCGACATCTTCGAGGCCGCGAACTACCCCGGCGTGCTCTCCTCGCACAGCTGGATGGACCTGAACTGGACCGAGCGGGTCTACTCCCTCGGCGGTTTCGTCGCCCAGTACATGCACGGCTCCGAGGACTTCGTCACCGAGGCCGAGCGCACCGAGGCGCTGCGCGACAAGTACGGCGTGGGCTACGGCTACGGCACCGACTTCAACGGCATCGGCGACCACCCCGCCCCGCGCGGCGCCGACACCACCAACCCCGTAACGTACCCCTTCACCAGCGTCGACGGCGGCTCCGTCATCGACAAGCAGACCACCGGCTCGCGCACCTTCGACTACAACACCGACGGCGCCGCCCATGTCGGCCTGATCCCCGACTGGATCGAGGACATCCGGAAGGTCGGCGGCCAGGACACCGTGGACGACCTCTTCCGCGGCGCCGAGTCCTACCTCGGCACCTGGGGGTCGACCGAGCAGCACCAGGCATCGGTCAACCTCGCCAAGGGCAAGGCGGCCACGGCCAGTTCGTCCGAGTCCAACCCGTTCACCAGCTACCAGCCGGGCCAGGCCGTGGACGGCGACGACGGCACCCGCTGGGCCGCCGACTGGAGCGACGACCAGTGGTGGCAGGTCGACCTGGGCTCCACGAACCTGGTCTCCCGGGTCACCCTCGACTGGGAGCGCGCCTACGGGAAGTCGTACCGCATAGAACTCTCCACCGACGGCACGACCTGGCAGACCGCCTGGTCCACCACGACCGGTGACGGCGGGCTCGACACGGCCAAGTTCACGGGTACACCGGCCCGTTACGTCCGCGTACACGGCCTCGACCGCGGCACCGACTGGGGATACTCGCTCTACGAGGTGGGCGTCCACAGCGCCTGACGTACGACACTCTGGGGACACGCATGGCACGCATGCCGTCGGCCGAACGGCGCCGGCAGCTGACGGAAGCGGCGATCAGGGCGATGGCCCGGGACGGCGTCTCGAAGACGACGACCCGGTCCATCGCCGCCGAGGCGGACGTGTCCCTCAGCGTCTTCCACTACTGCTTCGACTCAAAGCAGGCCCTGGTCGAGTCCGTCATCACGACCATCACCGACCACTGTGTGACCGTGGTGACGGAGGCGATACGGCCCAAGGGGACCTTCGAGGAGACCGTCCGGGCCGGGCTCCAGGCGTACTGGGACCACGTCCGCGCCTATCCCGACGAGCACATGCTCACCTATGAGTTGACGCAGTACGCCCTGCGCCAGCCGGGGTTCGAGCATCTGGCGCGACGACAGTACGAGCTGTACAGCGACACGTACGCCGACCTCATCGAAGAGCTGCGCAAGGCCATGGACTTCCAACTCCGCGTGCCCGTCGGCACACTGGCCCGCTATCTGGCCGCGATGACCGACGGGCTGACCCTCAACTACCTCGTGCTCGGTGACGACGAGGCCTGGACCGACATCCTCGACACGGTCACCGCCCACATCGCCGGGCTGGTGCAGTCAGCCCCGTGACCCGTCGCCGCCCGGCGGCCCCCGGAGCAGGAGAAGCCGTGGAAGCCTGTGGAAGACCCACCCCTTGCTGGTTCCCTACTCCGAACTGAGCCAAGAGGAACGGGAGGTGGACCGCGTGCTCGCGCTGGAGACCGTGAAACTGATCCTCCGCCACGGCTACACGCTCCAGGAGCCTGCCGACCGGTGAGAGGTGAAAGGGGCACTCCATGACGACCATCGCGGTGACCGGACACATCGACCTCACGGCGGAGAGTGCTGTTCTGGTCCGCGCGGCGCTGGACGAACTGCTCAAGCGGTACGCCGCCGACGGCGAGCTCGTCGGTGTCTCCTGCCTCGCCAGAGGCGCCGACTCCCTGTTCGCCGAGGCCGTCCTCGCCGCGGGCGGACGTCTCGCCGTCGTCATACCCTCCCGGGACTACCGCCGCAACAGGGTGCGGCCCGACCACGCCGCTGTGTTCGACCACCTGGTCCAGGCCGCCGAAGACGTCCTCGTCCTCCCGCTCGAAACCGCCGGCCGGCAGGCCTACGAGGCCGCCAACAGCGTGCTAGTCGAACGCGCCGACCGCCTCGTGGCCATCTGGGACGGCACTCCCCCCACCGGCAGGGGAGGCGGCACGGCCGACACGGTCCTCGAAGCCCGAGCGGCGGGCGTCCCCGTCGACGTGGTGTGGCCGGACGGCGCTGCCCGCACCCGCTGAGGGCCAAGTGACGTGGGGCACCGGGCTGCTTGACGCCCAGGCCCCACCCACTTAGCGTCCCCTCGACATGTCCGGACAGGGAGGACGACGATGACGGACGCCCCGGACTCCCTCGACAACAGAGCCAGGCAACTCCAGGTGGAGACGCACGGGCTCGACGTGATCGGCGACACCGAGCGCAAGGGCACGCCGAGGACCCTGTTCTGGCCCTGGTTCGGAGCCAACGTCTCGGTCCTCGGGCTCAGTTACGGCGCCTTCGCGCTCGGCTTCGGGATCTCCTTCTGGCAGGCGCTGATCTCCGGCGTGATCGGCATCGTCTTCTCCTTCCTGCTCTGTGGTTTCGTCGCGGTCGCCGGCAAGCGCGGCTCCGCGCCGACCATGGTGCTCAGCCGTGCCGCGTACGGCGTGCGGGGCAACCGGCTCCCGTCGGTGATCTCCTGGATGCTGACCGTCGGCTGGGAGACGGTGCTGTGCTCCCTCGCCACCATGGCCACCGCGACCGTCTTCGACCGGCTCGGCTGGGGCGGCGGCACCGAGACCAAGGTGGTCGCCCTGATCGTGGTGGGCGCGCTGACCGTCATCGGCGGGGTCATGGGTTTCGACCTGATCATGCGGCTGCAGACCGTGATCACCGTGGTCACGGGCGTGCTCACCGTCGTCTACGTCGCCCTCGTCGCCGACGAGATCCACTGGAGCGTGGTCAGCGCCGTACCCGCCGGCTCCGCCCAGGAGTTCATCGGCGCCCTGGTCTTCATGATGACCGGCTTCGGCCTCGGCTGGGTCAACGCGGCCGCCGACTACTCCCGCTATCTGCCGCGCGGTTCCTCCAGCCGAGGCGTGATCGGCTGGACCACCTTCGGCGCCTCGGTGGCCCCGCTGATCCTGCTGGTCTTCGGGCTGTTGCTGGCCGGCTCCTCCAGCAAGCTGAACGCGGCCATCGCCGTCGACCCGATCGGCGCGCTGACCACGATCCTGCCCACCTGGTTCCTGGTCCCGTTCGCGGTCGTCGCCGTGCTGGGACTGGTCGGCGGCGCGGTCCTCGACATCTACTCCTCCGGCCTGGCCCTGCTCTCCGCGGGCCTGCGGGTCCCCCGTTACGTAGCCGCGCTCGTCGACGGCGTCCTGATGATCGCGGGCTCGATCTACATCGTCTTCTTCGCCGACGACTTCCTCGGCCAGTTCATGGGCTTCCTGACCACACTGGGCGTGCCCATCGCCGCCTGGTGCGGCATCATGCTCGCCGACCTGGCCCTGCGCCGCCGAGACTACGACGAGGGCGACCTCTTCCGCCCCCGGGGCCGCTACGGTGACGTGGCGCTCGCACCCCTGCTCCTCACCCTCGCCGTCACCGCCGTCGGCTGGGGCCTGGTCACCAACTCGGCCGCGAGCTGGCTGGAATGGCAGGGCTATCTGCTCGACCCGGTGGGCCTCGGCGGCAAGTCCGGCGCCTGGGCCTACGCCAACCTCGGCGTCCTGGTCGCGCTCGCCCTCGGCTTCCTCGGCACCCTCGCGCTGAGCCGCGGCAGGGTGCGGGCACAGGAACAGCAGGCCCCGAGCCCGGAGTCGACCGAGACGGCACCGAGCGCATGACCAGGACCACCGGCCAACTCGCCGTCATCGACATGCAGCGCGTCTTCGCCGAGCCCGACAGCCCCTGGGCCACCCCGCGTTTCGCCGAGGCGGCGGCAGGTGTACGACGACTGCTGCCGGCCTTCGCCGAACGCGTCACCTTCACCCGCTTCCTGGCCCCGGAGAAACCCACCGGCGCCTGGCGCGCCTACTACGAGCAGTGGCCCTTCGCGCTCCGGCCGCCGGACGCTCCGCTGTGGCAGCTCGTCGATGAATTCGCCCCGGTGGCACGGCACTTGGTGGAGGCGACCACCTTCGGCAAGTGGAACCCGCAACTCGCCGCACGCGTCGCCCCGGACTCCCGCCTGGTCCTGGCCGGCGTCAGCACCGACTGCTGCGTCCTGTCCACGGCCCTCGCCGCCGCCGACGCCGGAGTCGAGGTGCTGGTCGTCGCCGACGCCTGCGCGGGCGCGGACGACGACTCGCACGCCAAGGCGCTGCACATCATGGACCTGTACCGGCCCCTGATCCGCGTGGTCACGGTCGCCGAACTGCTCGGAGCGAGGAGCGACGGCTAATCGTCGCATTCGGCTGACGACCTTCAGAGAGTCTCGTTGCGCCACCCCTTTACGTGCCTGTCATGTCCCTGTAGCTTCCGCGAAGTCGCAAGAAATTTCAGGAACTTGCCGGTTCTTCTTGCAAGGAGCCTCCAAAGGGCCTTTGCGGGACCCGTATTGGAGTCGCGATGAGACGTACACCCCCACGCCTGTCCCGGCGTCCGCTCGCGGCGTTCGCGGCGGCGACCGGACTGCTCGGACTGCTCTCCGGCGCCCCGGACACCGGCACTTCGGCCCCCATGGACACGGTGGCCGACGCCTCCAACACGGCGACCGTCTTCTACTACACGAAGACCAAGAACTGGTCGTCCACGTATCTGCACTACGCCCCCGACGGCGGATCGTGGACGACCGTCCCCGGTGTCGTGATGGAGACGGCCTGCACGGACTGGGTGAAGAAGACCGTCGACCTGGGCGCGGCCACCGGACTGCAGGCCACCTTCAACAACGGCAGCGGCACCTGGGACAACAACGGCGGCAGCAACTACGCCCTCGGTACCGGCACCATCACGGTCAAGGACGGTGTGATCGCCCACAGCGACCCGTGCACCGACACGGACACCGGCTCCGGGAACGAGGCCACGGTCTACTACTCGACCGCCACCTCCGGCTGGACCACCGCCAACATCCACTACGCGCCCACGGGCGGCTCCTGGACCACGGTCCCGGGCGTCGGCATGGAGGCCGCCTGCACCGGCTGGTGGAAGAAGACCCTCGACATCGGCACCGCCACCTCGCTGAAAGCGGCCTTCAACAACGGCAACGGCGTGTGGGACAACAACAACAGCGCCGACTACACGATCCCCACCGGCACCACGACCGTGAAGGACAGGACGGTCACCACTGACGCCACCGACCCGTGCGCGGCCGAGGAACCGGACATCGAGGCACCCACCGCGCCGACCAAGGTCACGGCGAGTGCCACCAACACGTCGGTCGTGGTGAGTTGGGAGGGCGCGACCGACAACACGGGCGTGACGAAGTACCAGCTCACGCGCACCGGCGGAACCAAGGGCACGGTCGTCACCGATATCGCCTCAACGGTCCAGTCCGACACCGGACTTGAGGAGAACACCACCTACACCTACACAGTGAAGTCCGTCGACGCCGCAGGCAACACCTCGCCCGCCTCCGCCGAGGCCACGGCGACGACCGGCGAGAAGACCCCCGAGGCCGCGGCCGGCACCCCGCTGGTCACCGATCCCCGCAAGGATCCCATCTACTTCGTCCTCACCGCCCGCTTCTACGACGGCGACAGCTCCAACAACCGCGGCGGCAGCCAGCACACCAAGTCCGGCAACGCCGCCAACAACGACCCCATGTTCCGGGGCGACTTCAAGGGCCTGGTCGAGAAGCTCGACTACATCAAGGCGCTCGGCTTCTCCGCCGTCTGGATCACCCCGGTCGTCCTCAACCGCTCGGACTACGACTACCACGGCTATCACGGTTACGACTTCTACAAGGTCGACCCACGCCTGGAATCGGACGGCGCCTCCTACCAGGACCTCATCAACGCGGCCCACGCCAAGGGCATGAAGATCTACCAGGACGTCGTCTACAACCACAGCTCCCGCTGGGGCGCCAAGGGCCTGTTCACACCCACCGTGTACGGCGTCCGCGACTCCCAGTGGAGTTGGTACTACGACGAGAAGAACGAGGGTTTCGAGTACGACGGCCTCACCGTCGAGTCCAAGTCCGGGAAGTCGTACTACAACGGCGACCTGTGGTCCACCGCCGAGCCGACCGGCAACACCTGCGTCAACTGGGGCACGCCCACCGGCGGCAAGAGCTCCGAGGGCTATACCCTCTACAACTGCCAGTGGCCGAGCCCCACTTCGGGCATGTTCCCGAAGGCCTACTACCACCAGTGCTGGATCGGCAACTGGGAGGGCGAGGACTCGCGGTCCTGCTGGCTGCATGAGGATCTCGCCGACTTCAACACCGAGAACACCACGGTCCAGAACTACCTGATCGGCGCCTACGACAAGTACATCGACATGGGCGTCGACGGATTCCGCGTCGACACGGCCGTACACATCCCGCGCGTCACCTGGAACCGCCGCTTCCTGCCCGCCATCTACGACCGCGTGACCCAGAAGTTCGGTACGGACGCCGCCGCGAACTTCTTCGTCTTCGGCGAGGTGGGCGCCTTCGTCAACGACAAGTGGAACCGCGGGTCCGTGAACCACTCGGCGCAGTTCTTCACCTGGAAGGAACGCAAGGAGTACAGCGCCGACGACGAGACGGCTGCCATCGAGCAGTTCACCTACGAGAACAACCTCGGCACCGCCAACCAGCCGACCTCCACCAACGCCTTCCTCAGCGGCAACAGCTACCACACCCCGGATCACAGTCAGTTCAGCGGCATGAACATCATCGACATGCGTATGCACATGAACTTCGGTGACGCGCAGAACGCCTACAGCAACGGCAAGGACTCCGACGACAGCGTCAACGACGCCACGTACAACGTCGTCTACGTCGACAGCCACGACTACGGCCCCAACAAGTCGAGCACCCGCTACAGCGGCGGCACCGACGCCTGGGCCGAGAACATGGCCCTGATGTGGACCTTCCGCGGCATCCCGACGCTGTACTACGGCTCCGAGATCGAGTTCCAGAAGGGCAAGCAGATCGACTGCGGGCCGACCTGCCCGCTGGCGTCCACGGGACGGGCGTACTACGGCGACCACCTCGAAGGCACCGTCACAGCCACCGAGTTCGGTACGGCGGACTCGGCGACCGGTGAGGTCGCGACGACCCTGGCCCAGCCGCTGGTCAAGCACCTCCAGCGGCTGAACCAGATCCGCCGAGCGATCCCCGCCCTGCAGATGGGGCAGTACTCCACCGACGGCATCAGCGGCTCGATGGCCTTCAAACGCCGCTACACCAGCGGGAGTACGGACAGCTTCGCCCTCGTCACGGTCACCGGTGACGCCACCTTCACGGGCATCCCGAACGGAACGTACAGGGACGCTGTCACCGGTGACGTGAAGACGGTGACCGGCGGCACGCTCTCCGTGGCGGCGCCCGGGAAGGGCAACCTGCGGGTGTACGTGCTGAACGGCCCCGGGAAGATCGGCAGCGACGGAACGTACCTGAAGTAGGGCACGGCACGCGTCTTCGGGCCCGGGGGAGTGGACCCCGGGCCCGAAGACGTCGTCAGATGCGGTCCGCCGCGATCAGCAGATAGTGGAAGCTCTCCTCCTTGTACGCCGTCAGGAACGCCTCCTCGATGCCCGTCGCCACCTCGGACCTGGCCCGCAGCTCCCAGTACGGGATCGTCGCCGGCGTCAGGTCGACGACGTCGATGGGGACGAGGTTGTGCGCGGACAGGGCCTTGAAGTACTCGCTGCGCGGATGGATGTTGCACGTGTAGTGCTCGTCGATCCTGCTGACGGCCTTGGAACGAAGGCCCTGTACGTCGTTCGAGCAGCCGGTGATGCACACGTACCGGCCGCCGTACTCCAGCAGCCGCGCGAACTCCCCGTACAGCTCGAAGAGATCGACGTACATCGTCGTCTCGTTGGTCCAGATCGCGCGCCGTGAACCGGTGGCAAAGCCGGTGTCGAGCATGTTGCGGAAGTGGAAGCGCACCTGGTCGGAGACGTTGCGACGGAGCGCCTGGTCGTTGGCGAAGGCGACCTGCTGCTCGGAGATGCTGACACCGTCGACGGTGCAGCCGAAGCGGGCGTTGGCCATGATGCTGGTGCCGCCGCGGCCGGAACCGCCGTCGAGAAGGTGGTCCTCCGGGCGGATGTCGCCTAGGTGGTCGAGGAGGACGTCGGCCTGCGCGGTCTCCAGGCGGTGCATCTCCTCGATCATGCGCTGCTCGCGGGTGTCGGCGGGGCCCTCAAGAACTGACGGATCGTAGTCGCCGAGGCCGTAGTGGTGGTGGTAGAGGCCGTCGACCTCGCCGAGCTTGAGGTTGACCGCGTTCCGTTCGGCGTTCCAGTAGGCGGCGACGGACTTCTGGTAGGCGGTGCGCAGGACGCGGTGCACGGTGTTCGAGGCCGTCGTGTCGGTGAGGGACATGGTCATGGAATCTCCTTGCAGACAAAGGGACTTCGATCAAGGGGACTTCGGGCTTGGAGGTGTCAGTCGGTCGTGGCGTAGCGGGCGCTGCCGGCGTGCCACTCGCGGCTGCCGCCGAGCCAGGCCCAGGTGCCGGCCAGGAAGCGGCGCAGTTCTGGTGAGCCGGTCAGGGCGAGCGCGGCGGCTTCTGCCTCGAAGGTGTGCATGAGTTCGTTGTGGAGGTCGACGGTGCGGTCGACCGCCTCCTCAAGGGAGCAGTCGTCCTCGGCGGCGATCAGCCTCGGCAGGCTGAAGTCCGTCGGGTCCTCCTTGCCCATGGAGTAGAGGTCGTTGACGATCACGCTCGCCGAGCCGGCCATCGTGAACGCCCGCCGCACCCGAGGGTCGGAGAACTCGCCCTGGGGCAGCTCGTATCCGGCGACCGCGTCGACGAGCACCATGCAGGGCACGAAGCTGTTCTCATGCCGGTGCATCAGGAACTCCCAGACGGGCGGCCAGTGTTCGGCGGTATGCCAGACGCCCTCCTGGTTGTAGGCCACGAACATGATCGACAGTTCGTTGCGGAGCCGGCGCACCTGGGTCGTGGTGGCGTGCCGGGCCAGGTTGCCGAGGCTGTCGCGCAGGGCCCGCATGACCGGGTCGGCGCGGACGACCTCCTCCAGCTGGGGCGCGTACTGCAGGGGGAGATGGGCCTGGTCGATCACGGAGTGGGCGATGGCCAGGCGCTGCCCGAGCACGTCGTGCCGGGCCACCTCCACGTCGCCGTCCATGTAGTGGTCGTCGACGGACCACTCGGCGAGCGCGCACTTCGCCGCCGCCAGCAGCCGGTCGGGGTCGTCCGACTCGGGGTGCGCGAGCATGATGAGCCGCCCGAAGCCGGCCTTGCGGACCTTGTCGAGTTGGCCGGGATAGATCCCGACCTCCTCTGCCCACTCGACCAGCCGCTCGTTGACGGTGTCTCCGAGAGCGGGATCGTCGCGGAGGGCGGGCGGACAGTGCAGCCGCGACCCCGGTCGCGCGGGCGGGACCTCCTGGAGTGGTTGTGGTGGCGCGAACACCCGGGCTGCCGAAGTGCCCAGCCCGGTAGGGCCGTTGGGCAGGACCGGCTTCACCGGACGGACGACCTCGGGCGGGGCCGGAAGCAGTCGCGGCTCGGCCGTGACCCGCGCCGACAGCAGGGCCGTCACCAGCTCCGCCAGATCACGGTTCGCCGGGGGCGCGAGGGCTCTGGAGATCAGTGACACCGGCGTCAGCTCCCGCTCACGCGGGAGACCTCGACGTTCTCCAGGATCCCCAGCGCGTCCGGCACCAGTACCGCCGCCGAGAAGTAGGTGCTCACCAGGTAGGAGATGACCGCCTGTTCGTTGACGCCCATGAAGCGCACGTTCAGGCCCGGCTCGACCTCGTCCGGGATCCCCGTCTGGAACAGCCCGATCACCCCCTGCTCGTCCTCGCCGGTGCGCAGCGCGAGGATCGACGACGTACGGGCTTCGGTGACCGGGATCTTGCCGCACGGCAGCAGCGGCACTCCGCGCCACGCGGGCAGGTGATGACCGCCCAGGTCGATGCTGCCGAAGTAGATGCCCCGCTTGTTGCACTCCCGGCCGAACGCGGAGATCGCCTTTGGATGCGCGAACAGGAAACGGGTGTCGCGGCGCATGCTCAGCAGCTCGTCCAGGTCGTCGGGGGTCGGCGGCCCGGAGTGGGTGGAGATCCGCTGGTCGTAGTCGGCGTTGTGCAGCAGCCCGAACTCCGGGTTGTTGACCAGCTCGTTCTCCTGGCGCTCGCGCAACGCCTCGACGGTCAGGCGGAGTTGCTGCTGGGTCTGGTTCATCGGCTGGTTGTAGAGGTCGGCGACGCGGGTGTGCACCCGCAGCACTGTCTGCGCCACGCTCAACTCGTATTCGCGCGGCTGGAGTTCGTAGTCCACGAAGGTGGCCGGCAGGTCCGGCTCGCCCACATGTCCGGAGCTGAGCGCGATGTCGGCCTCGCCCGAACGGTTGCGGGGCCGCTGCTCTTCGCGACCGGTCCGCTCCACGTGCGCGCGCAGTTCGGCGTGCCGGTCCGCCACCGCCCGGTACGCCGCGTGCGGCAGCGCGAGCACGGTGGTGGCCGTCGCCGCACGGGCCGTGACGTCCCAGACGCCGTCCGGCCCGGCGAGCACCTGGCCGCCGAAGGCATCGCCGTCGGCCAGCAGGCCGACGACCGCCTCGTCGCCGTAGGGGCCTTCGCCGATCTGCTCGACCTTGCCGTGCGCGACGAGATAGACATGGTCGGCCGGATGGCCGGCCTCCACGATCAACTGGCCGGGCGCGTACTCCTGCTGCACGAACCGCTCCGCCAGCGCGCCGAGCGCGTCGCCGTCCGAAAGGCCGCGCAGTAAGGGGAGTTCGCCCAGCTCCGCGGGGACGACCCTGACCTCGGACCCGGTCTTCACGAAGGAGAGGCGTCCGTCGCCCACCGCGTAGGACAGCCGGCGGTTGACGCGATAGGTGCCGCCCGGCACGTTCACCCAGGGCAGCATGCGCGTCAGCCAGCGCGAACTGATGCCCCGCATCTGGGGTTCGGACTTGGTCGTCGTCGTCAGGTTCCGCGCGGCAGCGGTACCGAGGCTCTGCTGTTCCCGTTCCGCGGCGCCCGCCGCGGGCGCCGTATCGGTCTCGACCGACATGGGTTCCTTCTCTCCTGTCGCGTCCGTGACGGTGTGCTGGTGATCCGTCACACTCCGCGCATACAGCTACCCGTGATCGAAGACGGTGAGTGATGACTTCGGACGGCGTGCGAGGCACGTGCGACCCGGCCGTGCCTCCGCACCACCCCCGATTCACTCGGATTCGCCCGGTTGGCGGTATCCGGTCGGTACCCGCACGGCACCGGGCGTGTTCAATCACTCGTATCGCGTCACGTACGGATGGCCCCACCCGTCAGGAGGCACCGTGATCGCCGCTCCCGAACCCGGTCTGACCGAACGAGACATCATCGAACGGGCCGTGACCCTCAGGCCCGTGCTGCTCGAACGCCAGCCGGAGACCGAACAGTTGACGCACTACCCCAAGGACACGCACGACGACTTCCTGCGGGCCGGCTTCTACCGGATCCTCCAGCCGCGCCGCTACGGCGGATACGAGTTCGGCCTGCCCGTCTTCTACCGCGTGGTCACCGAGATCGCGCGCGGCTGCCCCTCCACCGGCTGGGCCCTGTCGCTCACCGCCGCCCACGTCCTCCAGGTCGCCGGGCTCTACGAGGAGAAGGCGCAGGACGAGATCTTCGGCACCGACGGCGACTTCCGCGCCGCGTCCACCGTCATGCCCGTCGGCGTCGCCCGTCCCGACGGCGACGGGCATGTCGTGCTCGACGGAACGTGGCCGTACTCCTCGGGCGCCCCCTACTCCACCCACTACATCGGCCAGACCCTGCGCGCCCCCGGCAAACCCGGGGATCCGCCGGGGCCGCTGGTGCTGTTCGTCGCCCCGCGATCGGTGTGGACGGTGCTCGACGACTGGCACGGCGTGCTCGGCCTGCGCGGCAGCGGCTCCAACAGCATCCACATGGAACAGGCGCGCATCCCGGCGTACTTCACCCGCGAGGCGAGCCTCCTCGACCTGCCCGTCGAGGGCGGCACGGTCGGCAGCGAGCTGCACGGCAATCCGATGTACGCCGGGCGCGCCCCGAGCTTCTACCACGGGGAGCTCGCCGCCATCATGATCGGCATCGCGTACGCCGCCGCCGACGAGTACGCCCGTGCCATCGCCGCCCGCCCGCTCGTCCTGGAACCGGACCGCACCCGGTCCGAACTCCACGACTTTCAGCGGAACCTGGGCGAGGCGCTCGGGGTGATCCACACGGCGCACGCGGCGCTGCAGCAGACGGCCGCGGACTGGATGGAGACCTGCCGCCGGAACGCGTCCGGCGAGGCCCCCTTCACCGCCGCCGAGGACAACCGCCTCGCGCTCACGTTCCTGAACGCCGGGCGTATGGCCTGGGACGTGTTCCAGGACATCCTGTTCCGTACGGCGGGATCCCGGCACGCGCGCGACGGCGAACGGATGCAGCGCTATTTCCGGGACGCGGCCACGTACTGGACCCACGTCGGCCCCGGCATGGCCGAGCCCCTCGCCCGCCGGGTCGGCTGCGACCGGCTGGGCCTGCCCTCCGACCACATACACCTGATTCCCTGAGCGTCTCGCGCATGCTCCTGGCCCGCTCGGGTACGCGAGGGACACCGCGCCGGGCACGGATCTTCGCCCGGGCGGGCCGCACGACCGCACCTACCAGGGGACTTGTCATGGAGACACCCGCGTACGACAACACCGTCACACCCGCCCAGCGGGCGCTCGACGCGCTGGCCGTGAACACCGAGGACACGGCGGCGCTGGACACGCTCGCGACCTGCGACGTGCTGGTCCCGGTGCCGGACGACGTGAGTGACGAGGACGCCGGCGATCCGGTGGCGGTGGCGCTGCCCGTCCTGGAACAGCCGGGCGGCGACCCGGCAGTGCCCGTGTTCACCTCGGAACTGGAGCTGGCCGAGCTCCTGCCGTTCGTCTCCCGCTACCGAGTGGTGTCGCTGGGCGCGCTCGCCTCCCAGTGGCCGGCCGACGACCTCTCGCTGACCATCGACGCGGCCGCCCCACACGGCCTGACCCTCACCTCGGAGGGCGTACGCACCCTGCTGGCCCGGCCGTACCGCTGAGCGCCCGCCTCACAGGCCCTTTCCGGGGTTGAGGATCCCCCGGGGGTCGAACGCCTGCTTGATTCGCCGTTGCAACGCGTGCGCCGCGGGACCCAGCTCGTCCGCCACCCACTGCCGCTTCAGCACCCCGACCCCGTGCTCGCCGGTCAGTGTCCCGCCGAGCCGCAGCGCCAGCGCGAAGATCTCGCCCGCAGCCTCCCAGGCCGCCTCCGGCAGCCGGTCCAGGGACGGGTCCACCACGATGATCGGATGCAGATTGCCGTCCGCCGCGTGCGCGATGGTGAAGACCGGCACCCCGTGACGCTCGGAGACGGCGCGGATCTCCCGCACCGCCTCGGCGAGCCGGGAACGGGGAACCGCGATGTCCTCGATCAGCGGCCGGCCCAGCTTCTCCAGCGCAGGCAGGGCGAGCCGGCGGGCGGCGAGCAGCGACTCGGCCTCGGCGGGGTCCCCGGTCGTCTCCACCGTCGTGGCCAGGGGAGTGAGCAGCCGCGATACGGTCTCCGCCTCGGCCGCCGCACCCGCACCGTCACACTGGACGATCAGCAGGGCGGCCCCCCGCTCCCGCAGCGCCGGGTCGACCGCATCGAGGACCGGCCCGTCGACCAGCTCGGCGAGCGCCGGCACGACACCGGCCCGGCCGATCGCGTACGAGGCCTCGGCCGCCGCCTCGAAGGACGGGAAGTACGCGGCGATCGTGGTCGTCGCCACCGGCAGCGGCCGCAGCCGCAGGGTCGCCGAGGTGATCACCGCGAGGGTGCCCTCGGAGCCGGTGAGCAGGGCGGTCAGGTCGTAGCCGGTGACGCCCTTGACCGTACGGCGGCCGGTGCGGACCACGGTCCCGTCGGCGAGGACGGCCTCCAGACCGAGCACGCTGTCCCGCGTCACGCCGTACTTGGCGCAGCGCAGCCCGCCCGCGTTGGTGGCGATGTTCCCGCCGATGGTCGACAGGGCCGCACTCGCCGGATCGGGCGCGTACCGCAGCCCGTGCGCCGCCGCCGCACGGTCCAGCTCGGCGGTGATCACGCCGGGTTCCACGACGGCGAGCTGGTCGTCGACCGACAGTTCGAGGACGCGGTCCATCCGGGACAGATCCAGGACCAGCGCGCCCTCACTCGCCGTGGCTCCGCCCGACAGACCGGTGCCCGCGCCCCGGGGTACCACCGGCACGCGCAGGTCGTGCGCGTGCCGGAGTGTGACGGTGACGTCCTCGGTGCGGCGGGCGTGGACGACGGCGAGGGGTTCGCCGGCCGGGCGGGTGCCGGAGCGGTCGGTGGAGTGCGCGGCCAGCGCGGCCGGGTCGGTGGCCAGGCGGTCCGGCGCGAGGTCGCGGGCGAGCAGTCCCAGGAGCTGGGCGGCCGTGGTCGTGGTCGTGGCGGGTGCGGTCACAGGTTCAGCGCCTTCGTTCCGATCGCGAGCAGGGCGATGTCCTCCTGGGGCGCGTGCACGGGTGCGCACTGGATGTCCCGGAAATGCCGTTCCAGGGGGTTGCCACGGGCCAGGCCCGGATTGCCGAGCAGCCGTACGGCCAACTCCACGGCCCGTACACCGTGCCGATCGGCCAGCACCCGGGCACCGAGGGCCTGTTCGGGCTGGTACGAGGCGTCGGCGGCGTCGACCCGCGCGGCGCCGCCGAACACCAGCTGCTCGGCGCCGGCGAGCAGCACCTCGATCTCCCCGGCCGTCCGCCGGAAGCGCTCCGTACGGGCCACCGCATGACCGAGGTTGGCGGGCACGCGCGCGTGGGCGAACGTGTGGAAGGTGGACTGGGCCGCCCGGGCCACCCCCAAGTACAGGGCGGCGAGCGGGAGATGGAGGGACGCGCCCGCCCGGTTGTCCTGCTCCGCCCCCGGACCGTGCGGCGCGAGCCCGATCACGTGCTCGAAGGGGACCTCCACGTCCCGGAACGCCACATCGTGACTGCCGCTGGCCCGCAGGCCCAACTGGTCCCAGCGGCCTACGATTTCGATGCCGGGCGAGTCGCCGGGCACCAGAAAGGTGCCCACCCGTGGCTCCGGTTCGTCGGTCGTGGCCCACACCAGGAACCAGTCGAGCCCCTCCGCTCCCGTCACGAATCGCTTCCGTCCGCTGATCGCCCAGCCGTCGGCCGTGCGCCGGGCGAGCGTGGCGGGCAGCCCGCCCCGCGCAGGGGAGCCCAGATCGGGCTCCACGCGCGCGTGGTTGATCAGCACGGGGCGCGCGAACGACTCCTTGACCACGCGCGCGTACAGCTCCTCGGGCCAGTGCGGCTCGGCCGCCTGCCGGGCGTGTGTGTTCAGCGTCATCGCCGCGATCAGGGCGACGGAGGGGTCGGCCTGGCCGAGCGTGTGGAGGATACGCGCGATCTCCTCGACGCCCGCGCCCCGGCCGCCGTACCGCCCACCGATCGTCGCGGTGAGCAGGCCCGCCCCATGGGCGATCCGGAGGGACTCGGCGGGAAAGGCGGCCGAACGGTCGTAGCCGGCGGCGAGTTCGGCGATGCGCCCGGTCACAGGGCCTTCTTCAGGTCGGAGTTGAGGGCGGTGGTCCAGAAGGACTTCACGTCCAGGTGGGACTTCAGCGCCCCGAGTTCGGTGAAGACGTCGGCGACCTTCTGCTGCGAGGCGATGGTGTCCTCGCCGACGGTCCGGGCCTGGGTCGGGCGCTGGGCCTGGGCGGCGAGCAGGTCCTTCTTCGCCTGGGCGAGCGGCTGGTGGGTGGCGTCGGAGGTGATCTTGGCGAAGCCGTCCTCGTGGCCGTCACGGACGTAGGCGTACGCCTTGGTGATCCGTGCGATCAGATCGGCCGCGGCCGCCTTCTGCTCCGGGCTCTTCAGGACGCTGTCCCGCGCCGACCAGAGGAAGTTGCCGGACAGGATGTCCTTGCCCGAGCCGACCGTCGTGGCGCCCTGCTGGTGGGCGGTGATGATCGACGTGCCGTATGAGGCGAAGGCGTCGATGGAGCCGCCGTTGAGGGCGGCGAGCCCGTCGTTGGGCAGGAGCGGCTTGGCGTCGACGTCGGACCACTTCAGGCCCGCCTGCTTGAGCAGCTCGTAGAGGAAGTAGTGGGCGGTGGTGTTCTGGACGTAGCCGACCTTCTTGCCCTTCAGGCCGGCGATGTCGGTCACCGTCGAGCCCTTGGGGACGACGACCTCCTGGTTGAGAGTCGCGCCTCGCTGTACGGCGACGACCTTGAAGTTGGGTGAGCCGTCGGCGGCGGCGAAGATCGGCGGGATCTCGCTGGAGGAGGCGAGGTCGAGGGCTCCGGCGCGGATCGCCTGCAACTGCTGGTCTCCGCCCTGGAACTGGCTCCACTTCACCTTGTACGGGGTGTCGTCGAGGCCGGCGTACTTCAGGACCGCCTCCTCGACCTTCCAGCCGGTGGCGCCGACTCTGAGCGTGACGGAGGACGGGGACTCGGCCTGCGCCTCGGTCCCGCACGCCGCCGCGAAGGGCAGAAGCAGGGCGAGGGCGGCGGCGGACGTGCGGAGGGAACGGCGGAACAACACGGGATCTCCATCAGGCTGCTTGGGTCGTGGCGCGGTGGGCGAGCTCCTGGCGGACCAGGGGCAGGACGTAACGGGCGTAGTCGATCGCGTCGTTGAGCGGGTCGTAGCCGCGGATCGACAGCAGGTCGCAGCCGATGTCGACGTAGTCGAGGAGGGCCTTCGCCACCGTCTCGGGCGAGCCGACCAGGGCCGTCGACGCGCCGGCGGCGTTGGTGGCCACCGCGGGGGCGGTCCACAGGCAGCGGTCGTGGACCTCGCCGCGCTCGGCGATGTCGAGCAGCCGCTGCGAACCGACGTTGGCCGGGCGGCCGGAGGTGCGGTAGTGGCGCAGCAGCTCTGTCCCGGCCGTCTGCTCCTTGAGCACACCCAGCGTGCGGTGCGCCTTCTCCCAGGCCAGTTCGTCGGTGGGTGCGATGATCGGGCGGAACGACACCCAGATACGGGGGTGCGGGCGCCCGGCGGCATCGGCGACCGCGTTGACGGCGGCGATCTGCTCGGCCGTCTCCTTGAGCGGCTCGCCCCACAGCCCGAAGATGTCGCCCTGCTGGCCGCCCACCCGGTACGCGTCCTGGGACGAACCGCCGACCGACACCGGGATCAGCCCGTTCACGGGCTTCACAT
The DNA here is from genome assembly GCF_058544905.1 of Streptomyces sp. JLBG701. NCBI lineage: Bacteria > Bacillati > Actinomycetota > Actinomycetes > Kitasatosporales > Streptomycetaceae > Streptomyces > Streptomyces sp. JLBG701. Next base: position 1,060,725 of record NZ_CM178588.1, on the reverse strand, counting down.
CGGAGTGGTAGCCCTCGAACCGGAAGTACTTGCCCTCGTGCGAGACGGGACCGTCGGCCGTCCACACCTGCCTCAGGATCCGGATGTATTCGTCCGAACGCTCGTACCGCTCCGCCTTGTTGAGGTAGTCGCCCTCCCGGCGCTGCTCCTCGTCGCTGCCCCCGGAGATGATGTGCAGCGACAGACGGCCGCCGCTGATCCGGTCGAGGGTGGCCAGGGCGCGGGCCGCGTGCGTCGGGAAGATCACGCCGGGCCGGTGCGCCAGGATCGGGCGGATCCGCTCGGTGTGGGTGGCGACGAACTGGGCGAGCTGGAGGGCGTCGGGGGACGCCGAGTGATAGGCGACCAGGGTGTGGTCGAAGCCCCCGTCGTCGAGGGCGCGGGCGTACTTGCGGACGTAGTCGGGGTCGAAGCCGGTCCGGCTGCTCGCGGCGGGGCCGTTGGTGCCGGCGTCGGTGTGGGTGGCGCTGATGAACTCGACAGGCATGCGGAACTCCTTGACGGGCGCGGCTACTTGAGGAGAGAGGTGTCGGAGGACTTCGCGACATCCACGTTCGGATCGAGGACGCCGATGCCGTTCATGAGGTCGGCCACGCCCTGGACGGTCGTGCTCACGTCCGAGGTGATCGGCAGGACCTTGCTGTACGCGGCCGAGGCGAGTGTCTTCGCCACGGAGGCGTCGGCGCCGTTGTGCTCCACGATGGCCTTGGCGTAGGCGTCCTGGTGGGTGCTGGTCCACTCCAGGGCCGTACCGAGGCGCGTCAGGAAGTCGGCGAGCGCGGCCTTCTTCCCACTGTCCGCGAGCGCTAGGTCGGAGGCGCCGATGAAGCCGTAGCCGCTGATGCGGCCGTCGGCGCCGTCGACGAGGAGCTTGCCGCCCTGCTCAAGGCCGACGGCCTGGTAGACGCCGAAGGTCGCCCAGATCTTGATCTTCCCGGAGGAGAAGGCGGCCTGCGCGTCGGTCGGCAGCAGGTACTGGACCTTCACGTCCGAGTAGTCGAGACCGTTCTGCTGCAGGACGTTGGCGAGCAGATACTCCGCGATGCTGCCCTTCGCCGAGGACACCACGACCTTCTGGCCCTTGAGATCCTTGACGCTGTCGATGCCGGAGTCCTTGCGGACGATGATCCCGGTGTGCTTGCCGTCGTTCTTCAGCGCGGCCACGTTCTTGAACTTCACCCCGCCGCTCAGCGCCTGGAGCGCGGGCAGATCGGCGGAGTACGTGGTGTCGGCGGCGCCCGCCTGCACGGCCTGGTAGAGCGGGGCGGCGCCCTCGAACTCGGCCCACTTCACCTTGTACTTGGCGCTCTTGAGCGCGTCGGAGGCGGCCACGATCGTCTGGAGGGTCTTGGCCTGGTCGCCGATGGTCAGGGTGACATCGGAGCTCTTCGTGGAGGTGTCCGCCGAGGAGTCGGCGCCGCAGGCGGTCAGCGCCAGCAGGGTGGTGAGGCTCAGTGCGGCGGTGGCGATTCTGCGGATCACGAGGGGGTCCCTTCCAGGGTCTTTGCGGTGGTCGTAGGGGAGTGGGCGGGGGTGACGCCGAGCCAGCCGAGTAGGCGGGCGCGGAGGGTGACGAACTCGGGGGCCGTCAGATCGCGAGGGCGGGGCAGGTCGACGACGACCTCGTGCGCGATGCGGCCCTCGTCCATCACCAGGACGCGGTCGGCGAGGAGAAGCGCCTCCTCCACGTCATGGGTGACCAGGAGGATCGCGCAGCCGTGCCGCTGCCACAGCTCGGCGACCAGTTGCTGCACCTTGCCGCGGGTCAGCGCGTCGAGGGCGCCGAAGGGCTCGTCCAGGAGCAGCAGTTCGGGCTCGCGGACCAGAGCGCGGGCGAGTGAGACGCGCTGCGCCTGCCCGCCGCTGAGGGTTTTGGGCCAGACGGTCGCGCGGTCCGCGATGCCGACCTCGTCGAGTGCCTGCTCGGCGAGGGCTCGGTCGGGGCGGCCGGGCAGCCCGAGGACGACATTGCGCCACACCTTCAGCCAGGGCAGCAGCCGCGGCGACTGGAAGGCGGCACTGCGGCGCGCCGGCACGGTCACCTCACCGCCGATCTCGTCGTCGAGCCCGGCGAGGATCCGCAGCAGCGTCGACTTGCCGCAGCCACTGTGTCCGAGGAGAGCCACGAACTCGCCCTCACGCAGGTCGAGATCGAGGTCGTGCAGGACGGTGTTGCCGTCGAAGGCCTTCGAAAGCCCCCTGATTTCCACGCTGTTGGCCATGTGGCTCACGCCTCGCCCTCGAAGTTGGCCCGCCAGGTCAGCAGCCGTCGCGACAGGATCCGCACCGCGAAGTCGCAGGCCAGACCCAGCAGCGCGTACACGACGAGGCAGAGCACGATGACGTCCGTGCGGAAGTACTGCTGGGCGTTGCTCATCAGATAGCCGAGGCCCGCGTCCGCGTTGATCTGCTCGGCGAAGACCAGCGCGAGCCACGCGGTGGACAGCGCGTACCGGAGTCCCACGAGTGCCCCGGGCAGCGCGCTCGGCAGGATGACGTACCGGATGAGCCCGAGCCGGCCGAGCCCCATCATCCGGGCGGCCTCGACGAGTTGGGCGTCGGTGGAGCGGATACCGCCGTAGATGTTGAAGTACAGCGGGTACGTCACGCCGAGCGCGACCAGCGCGACCTTCGGGGTCTCCTCGATGCCGAACCACACGATGAACAGCGGGATCAGGCCCACCCAGGGGATCGCCCGGAACATGCCCATGGAGGAGTCGATGACGTCCTCGCCTAGCCGGAACAGTCCGGCCAGCAGGGAGAGGCTCAGGGCGACGGTCGCTCCGATGAGGAAGCCGGTGGCGGCACGGCGGCCCGACGCGGCGATGGCGCTGGGGAGTTCACCGTTCTTCGTGAGCTCGACGGCCTGCCGCAGGACGTCCACGGGGGAGGCCAGCACGGTCTCCGGGAGGACGCCGGTGGCGGAGGTGAGGAACCAGAGGAGCACGAGGCCGACGGGTCCGGAGGCGCGGCGTACGGAGCGGGGGACGGTGAAGCGGCGGGCGGACCTGGCCGTGCCGCGGATGGTGACGCGGGTGGATGGCGCGGGGGCTTTGTCCGTGGGTATTGCCTGCTGCGGCAGCACCGCCGCGTCGAGCGGTTTCGTCGTCATGGGTGGTTTCCCTTCGCGGCCGGGCGGTCGGGGTCGGCGGACCAGGCGGACCAGGAGCCGGGGAAGAGAACGGCCTCGAAGCCGGCGATCTCCAGCGCGGCGATCTGGTGGGCGGCCGTGACACCGGAGCCGCAGTAGACACCGATGCGCGAGGCCTCACCCGCACCCCGTTCCTCGAACCGCTTCCGCAGCACCTCGGGCGGCAGGAAGGTCCCGTCGGCCGCGAGATTCTCCCCGGTGGGGGCGGACACGGCGCCCGGGATGTGGCCCGCGCGAGGGTCGACGGGCTCCACCTCCCCGCGATACCGCTCGGCGGCCCGGGCATCCAACAGCAGCCCGGATACGGCGAGTTCGGCGGCGCCATCGGCATCGGTGACCGGCAGCCCACCCGCACGCAGGACGACGTCACCCGGTTCCGGCGCGGCGGGAGTCCCGGACTCCAGCGGCAACCCGGCCGCACGCCACGCCCCCAACGCCCCGTCGAGCAGCGTCACATGAGGCACACCCGCAAACCGCAGCAGCCACCAGGCGCGGGCCGCGGCCGTGTTCCCGAGGTCGTCGTACACGACCACGGGCCGATCGCCGCCGACGCCCCAACGGCGCGCCGCCGCCTGCAAGTTGGCAAGGGTCGGCAGGGGGTGGCGGCCGCCCTCCGGGCTCGGCGGCGCGGCCAGCTCGGTGTCCAGGTCGACATAAACCGCACGCGGGATGTGGCCGTCGGCGTAGTGGTCACGGCCGTGCGGATCCCCGAGCGCCCAGCGGACGTCGAGGACGACGGGCGGCCGGCCGGAGTCCAGCTGACCACGCAGCTCCTCGACAGTCGTCGTCACCGGGGCGCTCATGCGAGCCCCTCCGCGATCGCGGGCAGCTCGTCGGACAGCCGCAGTCGCTCAAGGAACAGGACGACCGTCGCGGCGGCGGTGCGGTGCAGCGCGTCGTTGAGGACGTCGTGCCGGCCCCCGTTGAAGGTGACCGTGCGCACGCCCGGGTGTCCCGCGTACACGGTGAGCGCCTGGTCGAGCGGGCTCACGGCGTCGTCCTTGCCGTGCAGGGCCAGTACCGGGACGTGGATCAGGTCCAGGCGGAGTTCGGGAAGGCCGTCCGGGGTCTCGTCGAGTGCCCCGCGCCGGAAACCGGAGTCGTTCTTGAGGCGGCCCTGATGTGTCGGGCAGGCGGTGCGGGCCTCGACCTCGGCCTCCCAACTCCCCGACACCCAGGGGCCGGTGGGCAGACCGACCAGGATCAGCGCGTCGACTCCGGCGGTCCGGTCGGCAGCGAGTCGAGCCGCGTACCGGGCCCCTGTGTCCGAACCGACCAGCACCTTCGGGCCGGGCAGCGACTCGTCGGCCAGCAGCTTCGCCGCCGCGTCGAGGACGGACGGATCGGCGGACGGGTCGCCGAGGGCACGGACGCGGTAGGCGTCGTAGGCGAGACGGCGGCCGAACCGCTCGTACACACCGCCGTGTTCGCCCCGCCCGGCCAGCACGATGAGCGTGCCGCGCGCGGCGAGACCTTCGGGTTCGTCCCAGGAGGACAGCGAGGAGGGCATGAGGGGGCAACTCCCTTGTGAGGGAAGGGGAAACGTGCGAGGCAAGGGAAAAGGGCACGCGAGACCCGCCGGCACGTGTCAGAAGGAGAGAGACGTGGTCAGCTCAGGCCGAGAAAGGGGGAACGCCCGTGGGCGGAAGTGATCAGCGACAGCGCGCGCTGCACGCCACGCCGAAGTCGATGACTCGGCGCTGCGTCAGAAAGGCAGCAGAAGCGGTCGTGTGCAACATGCGCTCATCATGACCGGCCCGGACCGGCCGCGTCCAACGATGATTCCGCATCGAAACCGATCAGGTATCGCGATCGATGCCCGGAGCAGCTACCGTCACGGGCATGCCCCAACCTGTCCTCGACATCGTGGCCCTGCGCAGCCTGACCGCGATAGCCGACTGCGGCGGCTTCCACCGGGCCGCCCGGACGCTGGCGCTGAGCCAGTCCGCGGTCAGCCAGCACGTCCGCCGACTGGAGAAGACACTCGGCCGGCCCGTCGTCGAACGGGAGGGCCGGGGCACCCGCTTCACCCCCGAGGGACGGCTGCTGCTCGAACAGGCCCGCCGGATCCTCGCCGTGCACGACGAGGCGGTGCGCGTCCTGCTCGACGCGGACGGCGACACCGTCACCATCGGCTCCACCGAGCACGCCGCCGACCAGTTCCTGCCCCGGCTGACCGCCGCCGTCCAGGAGGTGCGACCCGGCTGCCGGGTCCGCTTCCGCATCGACCGCTCGGCCCGCCTCGTCGAGGCCGTCGAGCGCGGCAGCGTCGACGTCGCGGTGTACGTCACCGAGGCCGCCGCCACCGAGGGCACTCCCGTCGGCGGCCTCCCCCTCACCTGGCACGCGACGCCCGGCTGGCGCCCGCCGCCCGCACCCGCCCCCGTCCCGCTGGTCGCCATCGAGGACCCGTGCGCGATCCGCCGCCGCGCCATCGCGACGCTCGCCGCGCACGGCGTACCCGCCACGGTCGTCGGCGACGCCGGCTATCTCGCGGGCGTCCTCGACATCGCCCGCACCGGCCAGGGAGTCGCCCTCCTCGCCTCGGTAGGCCCCGCCCCCGACGGCCTCACCCCGTACGAGGGCCTACCGTCGGTCACCCCGATCCCGATGAGTGCGCTGTCCCGCCCAGGCGCCGACCCGGCAACGGCGGAGGCCGCCTTCCAGGCGGTACAGGACCTACTGCGCTGAGGTGGGGGGCGGCTCCATATGTCGGCGACGGTTCGGCAGCGCCCCGAAAGGGGCGCGGGGAACTGCGCGACCAGCCACGACGGCGCCGCAGCGAACCGACAACGCCTCACGCAACTTACAGCTGAGCGCCAAGCATGCGGCCCAGCACCGCCCGTTGCAGCGGCAGAACCTCACCGTGCAGATCGCGCCCCTTACGGGTCAGCGCCACCCACACACCGCGCCGATCCTCCGCGCAGACGGACCGCACGACCAGCCCGTCCTTCTCCAGCCGCCCGATGAGACGGGAGAGGGCGCTCTGACTGAGATGAAGACGCCCGACAAGGTTCTGCACCCGGCACTGGTCGCCCTCCTGGGGCGACTCGGTCGCGAGCATGTCGAGCACCTCGAAATCGCTCGCGCCCAGGCCGTGGGGGTGCAGCACGCGGTCGATCTCGCACATCGTGCGCGCGTGCACCGAAAGGATGTCCCGCCACTGTTCTTCCAGCCGGGCACCGGCCGTGTTCGCTGCCATACACCCCATGTTAATGCGCGTGCATGAATGCGAGGCCGGTGCCCGCGGGAGCTCCTGGGCTCAGGCGTCCTGGGTCAGCCCGATGAGGTTGCCGTCCGCGTCCCTCACCGAGGCGATGAGCTTGCCGCCGCCGACGTCCGTGACGTCCGTGAGCAGCTCCGCCCCGGCCTCCAGCAGGGCCGCCAGCCGGGTCCGGATGTCGGGGACGGTCCAGTACGGCACCGGGCCGGTCATGCCCTTGCTGTGTCCGTTCGGGTCGAGGCCCACGTCCTGACCGGCGTCCTTGAAACCGACGTAGTAGGGCTCGTCCGCGTACGGCTCCGTCTCCAGCAGGGCGCTGAACAGGGCCTTCGCCCGGGCGATGTCCTTGACGGGGTAGATGATCGTGTTGAGGCCGGCGGTCATGGGGTGCTCCCTGGAGAAGTGTGGCCCGATGGATTTCGTCGGTGGTTCCACGCTAGGACGGGCTAGCGGGTCTGGCTTCTCCGATCCTGACCGGTTGCTCCCTACGCACCCCACCGGTCACGTCGACTCCCGCTTCACCAGCTCCGTGGGCAGGATCACCGCCGCCGGATCCTCGCCGCCGATCTGCGCGAGCAGTACCCGGACCATCTCGGCGCTGATCCGGTCGTAGGGCTGCCGGATGGTCGTCAGCTGGGGGCGGGCGGCCAACGCGGCCGAGGAATCGTCGAAGCCGCCCACCGACACGTCCTTGGGGACACTGCGTCCCGCCCGCTCCAGTGCGGTGAGCACACCCTGTGCCATCAGGTCGGACGCGACGAACACGGCGTCCAGGTCCGGGCACTGGGCCAGCAGCCGCTCCGCGCCGGCTTCGCCGCTGGCCCGGCTGTAGTCGCCGGAGACGACGAGGCGGTCGTCGTACTCGATGCCCTCCTCGGCCAGGACCTCGCGGTAGCCGGCGAGGCGTTCCACACCGCCCGGGGTGTCGAGCGGACCGGTCACCACGCCGATGCGGCGGCGGCCCAGCGACAGGAGATGGCGGACCATGTCCCGGGCCCCGTCGCGGTCGGCCGCCGCCACGTAGCTCACCTTGGAGCCGAGGCCGATCGGCTTGCCGCACGCGACCAGCGGGACGCCCGCCTCGCACAGCTGCTCCGCTACCGGGTCCCCGGAGTGGCTGGAGACCAGCAGTACCCCGTCGACGTGACCGGCGGTGATGTACCGCGTTATGCGCCGCCGTTCATCCTCCGTGCCCGCCAGCATCAGCAGCAGCGGGATGTCGTGCGCCGCCAGTGCCTGGGTGCAACCCCGCAGCAGGACATTGAAGTTGGGGTCCTCGAAGAACCGCTCCTGAGGCTCCGTCAGCAGAAAGCCGATCGAGTCGGAGCGGCCGGTGATGAGCGAACGGGCGTGGCGGTTGACCACGTACCCCGTTTTGCGGATCGCGGCGTTCACCGCCTCCTGCGCGGCGGGGCTGACGTAGTGCCCGCCGTTGAGAACACGCGACACGGTGCCTCGTGAGACTCCCGCCTCGCGCGCCACGTCATGGATCGTCGGCGGTTTGCGCCGGCCCCCCGTATTGCTCATGGTCATGACTTTACGGCTCCGGAGAGGAGATCGAGGCTCCAGAACCGCTGGATGACCAGGAAGAGCGCGATGAGCGGAATGACCGCCAGCAGCGCGCCGGTGATCACCAGCGTGTACAGCGCCGGGGTGTTGGCGCCCTGTTCGAGAAGCGTGAACAGACCGAGCGTGATCGGGAACCTCTCGTCGTCGCTGAGCATGATGTACGGGAGCAGGAAGTTGTTCCACACGGCCACGAACTGGAAGAGGAACACCGTCACCAGGCCGGGCACCATCATCGGGAGCGCGATCCGGGTGAAGATCCGCCACTCGCTCGCACCGTCCATCCTCCCGGCCTCGACCACGTCAGCGGGCACGGCCGCGGCGGCGTAGATCCTGGCGAGATAGACGCCGTACGGGGAGAGGACGAGGGGCAGGAGCACGGACGCGTACGAGTCCGTGAGGTCCGCCTTCGCCAGCAGCAGGTACTGCGGGATGGCCAGGATCACCGGCGGCATCAGCACACCGGCCATCAGGATGCTGAACACCGTCTCGCGGCCACGGAAGCGGTACATCGCGAGCGCGTAGCCGCTGACCGCCGAGACGGCCGTCGACAGGAAGGCGCCGAGACCGGCGTACAGGGCGGAGTTGCCCATCCACTTCCAGTAGATGCCGTCGCGGTAGGCGTTGAGATCCTTCAGGTTCTCGGTGAAACCGGTGCCCGGCAGGAAGGTGAAGGTGGAGAACAGTTCACTGCCCGACTTGGTGGCCGCGATCACCACCCAGGCGACGGGCAGCAGACAGTAGAGCGCGCCGAGCAACAGCGTCAGCGTCGGGACGAAGGCGATCCGGCGGCGCAGCGGCGGCCCCTGGGCGGTCCCGGGGGTCGTACCGGCGGCCGGTGCGGCCTTTCGTACGGCAAGAGAACTCATCGTGCTTCCTCCTGCTTGTTACGGGAGTTCGCGGCACGCAGGAAGCCGAAGGACATGACGAGGGTGACGACGGCGATGAGTGCGGCCTCCGCCGCGGCGGAGTAGATGTCACCGTTCTTGAAGGCGTCCTGGTACACCTTCATCAGCGGACTCCAGGTCGTGGAGACGGAGTTGGTGAGGGGCTTGAGGGTGGTCGGTTCGCTGAACACCTGGAGCGTCGCGATGATCGAGAAGAAGAAGGTGAGCACCAGCGAGGGCGCCACCATCGGGATCTTGATCCGCAGCGCGACCTGCAGCGGCGTGGCACCGTCCAGCTTCGCCGCCTCGTACACCTCGGCCGGAATGGCCTGCAGCGAGGTGTAGATGACGATCATGTTGAAGCCGGTGCCGCCCCAGACCGCGATGTTGGAGAGGGCGATGTACAGCGGTCCGCCGTCCAGCAGGTCCGGCTGCGGCATCCCCAGCTTGTCGAGGACGAAGTAGAAGGGGCTGACGTCCGGGAGGTACAGGAAGCCCCAGAGCATCGCGGCGACGACGCCGGGAATGGCGTACGGCAGGAAGATCGCCAGCCGCGTGAAGGGGGCGAGGCGCACCTTGTCCGTGTCGAGCATCAGCGCGAAGATCAGCGCGAGGCCGAGCATCACCGGGATCACGATGGCGCCGTAGCCCAGGACGCGCAGCGCGCCGTCGAGCAGCTCGGAGTCGGTGAGCGCGTCGGTGTAGTTCTCCAGGCCCGCCCAGACTTCCTTGCGGGCGCCGGCCCCGAGGCCCAGGCCCTTGACCTGGACCTTGTGCAGGCTCAGCCAGAGCGCGTACCCGATGGGCAGCGCGAAGAAGAGGGCGAAGAGGATCGTCGCGGGGAGGAGGAAAGCGTACGGGGCCCCCTTGACCCCGTACGACTTCCGGCGTGCCTTGGTCACTCCGCGACCCCGAAGCCCTGCTTCTTGAGGTCGGCGACGGTGGCGTCCTGCATGGTCTTCAGAGCGGCACCGAAGTCCGACTTGTCCTTGGCGGCGGCGCCGAAGGCGTCGTTGAAGGCCGTGTAGGCGACGTTCACGTTCGGGCCCCAGGCGGAGGGGGCCGTGGTCTTCGCGATCTCGGCGGCCTTGGTGTAGAAGTCCGTCTGGTTCGAGAAGTAGTCCGGCGGGGTGGTGAAGGCGCCGCTGGTCTGGGCGTTGGTGGCGGCCGGGTAGATGCCGCCCTCCTTCGCCAGCGCCGTCAGGGCCGCGTCGTCGGTGTTCAGCCACGCGGCGAACTTCGCGGCGGCCGCCTGGTGCTTGGAGTCCGTGGTGACGGCGGTGGAGGAGCCGCCCCAGCTGCCGGTCACGCTCTCACCGGACGACCACTGGGGGAGCGGGGCCATTTCCCACTTGCCCTTGGTGTCGGGCGCGGCCGTGGTGAGCGTGCCAGGCGCCCACACCGCGGAGACCCAGGCGATCTGCTTGCCGGTGTTCAGCGCCTTGTTCCAGGACGGCGTGTACATCGGCTGGTTGTCGATCGCGCCCTCCTTGACGAGGCCACCCCAGAAATCGGCGACCTTCTGCGTCGCCGCGTCGTCGATGCCGACCTTCCACTTCTCGCCCTCGGTCGTCCACCACTTGGCGCCGGCCTGCTGGGCGAGGCCCGCGAAGAGACCGGAGTCGTTGGCGGAGAACGTCGTCAGGTCCGTGTCCGGCGACTTCTTCTTCAGCGTGCGCGCGGTCTCGGCGAACTCCTCCCAGGTCGTCGGAACCGTCAGGCCGTACTTCTTGAACAGGTCCGCGCGGTAGTAGAACATCATCGGCCCGATGTCCTGCGGGATCGCGTAGACAGCGTCCGTGCCCAGCGTGGTCTGCTGCCAGACGCCGTCGGCGAACTTGCTCTTCGCGTCGCCCGCGTCCTTGGCTATGTCCGCCAGCGCGTCATTGCTGACCAGCGTCGGCAGCGCCTGGTACTCGGCCTGCACCAGGTCGGGCGCCTTGCCGGCCTTGTGCGCGGTGAGGATCTTGGTGACCAGCGTGTCGCCGGACGCCTGCTTCTTCACCGTGACCGTGATCTGGTCCTTCTTGCCCTGCCCCTTGTTCCACAGGTCGACGACCTTGTCCATGCCGGGCGTCCAGGTCCAGTACGTCAGCGAGACCGGCCCCGACTCGGCGTCGCTGTTGTCGTCGGACGAGCCGCAGGCGGCGAGAGCGGTGGCGCCGAGCGCGACCGCGACAGCTGTTGACACGAGGCGTCGGTGCGTCGTGATGGGCATGGATCGTTCTCCCCTGACCAGGGTCCTCGCCTGCTGCGAGAACCTGCCCTGTTATTGCGCGGTTCGCCTCCGGGGCGCCCCTTCGGCTCACTCGCGGTGCTTCTGTGAGCGTTCACAGTAGAGAAACATCCAGGACACTTGTCAATGGTTGTTGCTGTGCGGTTATGTTGGGCTCGCGCCGACAGCGCTGTGTGTGCACGTTCCCAAATGATCGATAAAACGGGAGAGATCCATGCCGGAGACCACCCCCAGGGGCCTCACCAGGCTCGCCTTCGGTGGGGACTACAACCCCGAGCAGTGGCCGGAAAAGGTCTGGCACGAGGACGTACGGCTCATGCGGGAAGCCGGCGTGAGCATGGTGAGCGTCGGCATCTTCTCCTGGGCCCTGCTGGAACCCACACCCGGGGCGTACGACTTCGGCTGGCTCGACCGTCTGCTCGACCTCCTGCACGAGAACGGCATACGCGCGGATCTGGGCACCCCGACCGTGGCGCCGCCCGCCTGGTTCTACCGGGCCCACCCCGACGCGCTGCCCATGACCGCCGAGGGCGTGCGATACGAGTTCGGCTCGCGCGCCGCCATCTGTCACAGCAACGCCGACTACCGCGCGGCCGCCGCGAACATCACCACCCGGCTCGCCGAGCGCTACGGCGATCACCCGGCCCTCGCGATGTGGCACGTGCACAACGAGTACGGCGTCCCCGTCTCGGCCTGCTACTGCGAGTCCTGCGCCGCCCACTTCCGCCGCTGGCTGGAGTCGACGTACGACACGGTCGACGCGGTCAACGAGGCCTGGGGCACCGCGTTTTGGGGCCAGCGGTACGCGGACCTCGGCCAGATCAACCCGCCGCGAGCCACCCCGACCGTCGGCAACCCGGCGCAGGCGCTGGACTACAAGCGGTTCGCCGACGCCACCATGCGCGAGAACTTCGTGATGGAGCGGGACATCCTGCACCGCCTGTCACCCGGCATCCCGGTCACCACGAACTTCATGGCCGCACTCAGCCAGTGCGACTCCGTCGACTACTGGGCCTGGGGCCGCGAGGTCGACATCGTCACCAACGACCACTACCTGATCACCGACGGCCGCCGCACCCACGTGAACCTCGCGATGGCCGCCGACATCACCCGTTCCGTCGGCGGCGGCGCCCCCTGGCTGCTGCTCGAACACTCCACCTCGGGCGTCAACTGGCAGCCCCGCAACCCAGCCAAGGCCCCCGGCGAGATGGCCCGCAACTCCCTCGCGCACGTGGCCCGCGGCTCCGACGGCGCCATGTTCTTCCAGTGGCGGCAGTCGCGGCGCGGCGCCGAGAAGTTCCACTCGGCGATGCTGCCGCACGGCGGCACCGAGACCCGGGTGTGGCGCGAGGTCGTCGAACTCGGCGCGTCCCTCGACTCGTTGAGCCAGATCCGCTCCACGCGCACCCAGGCCGACGTGGCCGTCCTGTGGGACTGGCACTCCTGGTGGGCGCAGAACCTCCAGTGGCGCCCCAGCGAGGACCACGACCCGCGCGAGCGCGCCGACGCCTTCTACGAGGCCCTCTACGACCGCCACCTCACGGTCGACTTCGCCCACCCGGAAGCCGACTTGTCGGCCTATCCCCTTGTCGTCGTGCCCGCGCTCTACCTGATGACGGAGGCCGCCGGGAACAACCTCAAGGAGTACGTCGAGAACGGCGGCACCCTCGTCGTCTCGTACTTCTCCGGCATCGTCGACGAGCACGACGCCGTGCACGAGGGCGCCTACCCGGGCCCGCTGCGCGACGTACTAGGCCTGACCGTCGAGGAGTTCTCACCGCTCCTGAAGGGCGACACCGTGCGTATCGCCGGCCCCGACGGCTCCGAGCTCACCGGTGACGTGTGGACCGAGTTCGTGGTGCCGGGCGACGCCGAGACCGTGTGGACGTACGCCGACGGCCTCACCGCCGGCCACCCGGCCGTCACCCGGCACCGCCTCGGCGAGGGCACCGCCTGGTACGTGTCGACCCGACTCGACGCACACGGCCTGGACGCCCTGCTCGGCTGGGCCGCCGAGGACGCCCGCGTCGCACCCCGCGCCGACCTGCCCCACGACGTCGAAGTCGTGCGCCGCACCGGCGAGTCGGGCACCTATCTGTTCGCGATCAACCACAGTCCGTCGGACGCCAAGGTGCCGCTGGAAGCGCACGGCACCGAACTGCTGACGGGCGAACGAGCCGCGGGCCGCCTCGCGGTACCCGCCGGAGCCGTCCGGGTCGTACGACTCGACGGCTGAGCCGCCAACTCCCCTCCGTCCGTGAGTGCCACGAGAGCCGCGGGCGGAGGGGCTCTCCCTCCAGCGCCATCGTGAGGGACATCCCCATCCCCATCACGTCGAAGGGACGACGGACGAAGATGTTCCATCCCAGACGCACACTCAGGGCCCTGCTGCTGCCGCTCGCGGCCGGACTCGCCCTCACCGCCCTGCCCGCACAGACGGCGCAGGCGGCCAGCACCCTCACCAACGCCGGCTTCGAGTCGGACGGCGCGGGAGTCGCCACGCCGACCGGCTGGTCCGAGTACGGGTCCACCGGCGCCAGTTACGTCGAAGCCGGTGGCCACAGCGGGAGTTACCGCCTGACCCACTACTCGTCCTCCGCCTACACGGTGGAGACCTACCAGTACCTGTCGGGGCTCACCAACGGGAACTACAAGCTCACCGCCTGGGTCCGCTCGGGGGGCGGGCAGAACTCCGCCTACATAGCCCTGAAGAACTGCGGGAGTTCGGAGCAGCGCACCGACCTGCCGGTCTCCGCCAGCGGGTGGATCCGCATCGTCGTGCCCATCGCGGTGACGAACAACCAGTGCACCATCAGCATCAACTCCAATGCCAACGCGGGCAACTGGATCAATGTTGACGACCTGACCTTCGCCTCAGGCACGGGCGGGACGAGCATCCACGGCGCCGACGTCTCCTCCCTCGCCAAGAGCGAGGCCCTCGGCGGTGTCTACAAGACCAGCTCCGGCACCACGAGCGACGCGCTCACCGTCCTGAAGTCCGCCGGCATGAACTACGCGCGCCTCAAGGTCTGGGTCAACCCGGCCGACGGCTACAACAACAAGACGCGCGTCCTCGCCATGGCCAAGCGCGTCAAGGCGCAGGGCATGAAGCTGCTGGTCGACTTCCACTACTCGGACACCTGGGCCGACCCGGGCGCCCAGACCAAGCCGGCCGCCTGGTCCGGACACTCCTACAGTCAGTTGAAGACGGACGTGTACAACCACACGTACGACGTCCTCAACGCGCTGAAGGCGCAGGGCACCACGGCCGACATGGTCCAGGTCGGCAACGAGATCAACGGCGGCATGCTGTGGTCCGAGGGCTCCACCGACAACTGGTCGCAGCTCGCCGGGCTCCTCAACTCCGGCTACGACGCGGTCAAGGCGGTCAGCTCGTCCACCACCGTCGCACTGCACCTCGCCAAGGGCGGCGACCTGTCGGGCACTCGCTGGTGGTTCGACAGTGCGGTCTCCAACGGAGTGAAGTTCGACGTGATCGGTCTGTCGTACTACGGCTACTGGCACGGTTCGCTCTACGACTTCCAGACCACTCTGGACGACGCGGCCTCCCGCTACGGCAAGCCGGTCTACGTCGCCGAGACGGCGTACCCGTTCCGCCTGGACAGCGAAGACTCGTGGACGAACATCATCGACACGACCGGTGAGCTGGTCTCCGGCTACGCGGCGAGCACGGCCGGCCAGACGCGGTGGATGAAGGACATCGCGAGCATCGTCGAGGCCGTCCCGAACGGCCGCGGTCTCGGCGTCTTCTACTGGGAGGCCACCTGGACCGCGGTCACCGGCAACGGCTGGGATCCGACCGACTCCACCTCCGGCAACGGCTGGGAGAACCAGGCGCTGTTCGGCTACGACGACAAGGCCCTTCCGGCGATGGCATGGTTCAGCCACCGCTGACCCCCTGACGCGAGGGCCCGGCCGCTGAGGGGCGGCCGGGCCCTCGCCCCTGCCCGAAGTGACCCCGGTGCGCATATGGGGTTACCGTCCCTGCTGGTGACGGCAAGGGCCCGCATGCCGGGCCCCGGCGAGCAGGAGAGTTACGACCATGAGAGCCCCGGAGGCCGAGAGCCTCGGCGCCGGCCCCCGCGCCCCACGGCGGTCCGTCCTGCGCGGCCAAGGCCAGGTCGTCGCGGTGGTCGCCCTCGGCGGCGGTATCGGAGCCACGGCCCGCTACGCGGCCTCGCTCTGGTGGCCCGCGCAGTCGGGTGGATTCCCCTGGACGACCTTCTGGGTCAACGTCGTCGGTTGCGCCGTCATAGGCGTGTTCATGGTGCTCGTCACCGAGGTCCTGGCCGCCCACCGGCTGGTCCGCCCGTTCTTCGGCACCGGCGTGCTCGGCGGCTTCACCACGTTCTCGACCTACGCTGTCGACATCCAGAAACTGATCGACGCGGGCCACCCCCGCACCGCCCTCGCCTACCTCGCCGCGACCCTCCTCACGGCGCTCGCGGCGGTGTGGCTCGCGATGACGGCGACCCGCCGTGTCCTGAAGGGGAGGCAACGATGACGAGGCTGACCGGCAGCGCCCTGCGCGTGACCGTCTTCGTCGGCGAACACGACACCTGGCACCACAAGCCGCTGTACTCGGAGATCGTGCACCGGGCTCACACGGCCGGCCTCGCGGGCGCGAGCGTCTTCCGCGGCATCGAGGGCTTCGGCGCCTCCTCCCTGATCCACACCTCACGACTGCTGTCCCTGAGTGAGGACCTCCCGGTGGCGATCGTGATCGTCGACACGGAGGACCGGGTCAGGGCCTTCCTGCCCCAGCTCGACGAACTCGTCACCGAGGGACTGGTGATTCTCGACGACTGCGAGGTCATCCGGTACATCGGCCGCGACGGCGCAACGGATGGCACACATCCCGGCAAAACGGACAAGAAAGGTAAGAAGTCGTAGTGAACTGGCTGCTGGTCGTCGTCGGCGGCATGGTCGGCGCCCCGCTCCGCTATCTGACCGACCGAGCGGTGCAGTCCAGGCACGACTCCGTCTTCCCCTGGGGCACCTTCGCGGTGAACGTGACCGGCTGCCTGATCCTGGGACTCCTGACCGGCGCGGCGACCGCCGGCGCCGCCAGTTCCCACCTGCAGTTGCTGCTCGGCACGGGGCTGTGCGGGGCCCTGACGACGTACTCGACCTTCTCGTACGAGACCCTGAAGCTGACCGAGACCGGGGCGGGGCTCCATGCCGCCGCCAACGTCGTCGGGAGCGTGGTGGCGGGGCTCGGTATGGCGTTCGCGGGAGTGTGGATCGCCCAGACGGTGTGGTCCTAGCCCACGGGACCGCACCCGGGCGCGGTAGAACTGGTCACCGCAACGTCTCACCGCACTGTCGACCAACACCCCAGAACTGGATCCCATGAGCGCCATCTCCGTCGGTCAGGCCGTCGTCCTCGGAGCCGTCGAGGGGGTGACCGAGTTCCTGCCCGTCTCGTCCACCGGGCATCTGAAGATCACCGAGGGGCTGATGGGAATCCCCGTCGACGACAACGCCGTCGTCGGGTTCTCGGCCGTCATCCAGGTCGGCGCGATCGCCGCCGTCCTCGTGTACTTCTTCAAGGACATCGTGCGGATCGTCTCCGCGTGGGGCCGTGGTCTGCGGAACAAGGAGGAGCGCTACCACCACGACTACAAGTTCGCCTGGTGGGTGATCTACGCGACGATCCCCATCGTCGCCGTGGGCCTCGCCGCCAAACCGCTCATCGAGGGGCCGCTGGCCTCCCTCTGGGTGGTCGCGGGCTCGCTGATCGTCGGCAGCGGTGTGATGTGGGCGGCGGACCAGATCGGCCGGCACAAGCGCGGTGAGGACGACACCTCGTTCAAGGACGCGATGCTGGTCGGCAGCTCCCAGATCCTCGCCCTGCTCTTCCCCGGCTTCTCGCGATCCGGCGCCACCATGTCCACCGCGCTGATCCTCGACCTGGACCGCGTCGCCGCCACCCGGCTCTCGTTCTTCCTCGGCATCCCGGCCCTCACCGGCGCGGGCATCTACGAGCTGAAGGACGCCCTGGGCACGGGGGCGGGCGTCGCGCCGCTGGCCGTCGGCACGCTCGTCTCCTTCGTCGTCGCCTACGCCTCCATCGCCTGGCTGCTGAAGTTCGTCGCCAAGCACTCCTTCAACGCCTTCGTCATCTACCGGATCGTCGTCGGCGTGCTGCTGTTCGGACTGCTCGCCACGGGCACCCTCAACAGCTGATCGCGACGGGGTGTGGCGCGGTATTCACGCTCCACACCCCGTGAAAGTCACCTTTCGCGCACCTTGACAGCACCCTCCTGCCGCGCGCAGGATCACTCCCGTGAACCTGTCAGACAGCCAGACAGGTGGTTCGGCACCTCGGCGCGTCAGCGCCATGGAAGCGGTGCTCACCCACCTGCGCGGAGCCATCGAGCGCGGCGACTACGCCATCGGCGACAAACTCCCCTCCGAGGCGGAGCTCTGCCGCACCCTGGAGATCAGCCGCCCGGTGCTGCGCGAGGCCCTGCGTGCCCTGCAGACGATGGGGCTGACCGTCTCCAAGACCGGCAAGGGCACCTTCGTCGTCGCCAACGCCGTCGAGGACCCCACCTTCGGCGACTACGCGGCCAGCGACCTCCTGGAAGTGCGCCGCCACGTCGAGATCCCGGTCGCCGGATACGCGGCCGCCCGCCGCACCCCGGAGAACCTCGACCACCTGGCCCACCTTCTGGACCGGATGGAGTCGGAGACCGACACCACCGCATGGGTCGCGATGGACACGCTCTTCCACCTCGCCGTGGCCGAGGCCGCCCAGAACCCGGTGTTCCGCCGGGTCATCGAGGAGATCCGCGACGCCCTGGCCCGCCAGTCGGCGTTCCTCAACGAGCTGGGCGGCCGGCGCGAGCAGTCCAACCGCGAGCACCGGGCGATCGTCGAGGCGCTGATCGACGGCAGCGAGCAGGACGCCGTCGAGGCCATGTCCCACCACCTCGACCGGGTCGAGACGACCCTCACCGACATCGTGCGCTCCGCGCGCACGGACCCCCCCACGGAAGGCGGACCCGAGGCGTGAGCGAGCAGATCCTGCGCGACGACGTGCAGAAACGTTCCGGCCATGTCGACGCCGGAGACGCGGGCTACAGCAAGTCGCTGAAGCACCGGCACGTCAACATGATCGCCATCGGCGGCGCCATCGGCACCGGCCTGTTCCTCGGCGCCGGCGGCCGCCTGGCCGACGCCGGGCCTTCGTTGTTCATCGCCTACGCGGTCTGCGGCATCTTCGCGTTCCTGGTCGTGCGCGCCCTCGGCGAACTCGTCCTGTACCGCCCGTCCTCCGGCGCCTTCGTGTCGTACGCCCGGGAGTTCCTGGGGGAGAAGGGCGCGTATGTCGCGGGCTGGATGTACTTCCTGAACTGGGCCACCACCGGTATCGCCGACATCACCGCGGTGGCCGTCTACACCCACTACTGGGGCATGTTCTCCGACATCCCGCAGTGGGTGATCGCGCTCATCGCGCTCGCCGTCGTCCTCACCGTGAACCTCATCTCGGTGAAGATGTTCGGCGAGCTGGAGTTCTGGTTCGCCATCATCAAGGTGAGCGCGCTCGTGGCGTTCATGTTGATCGGCATCTTCCTGCTGGTCACCCAGCACCCGGTGGGCGACACCACTCCGGGCCCGTCCCTGATCACCGACAACGGCGGCGTCTTCCCGGGCGGCCTGCTGCCCATGCTCCTGATCATCCAGGGCGTCGTCTTCGCCTACGCCTCCGTGGAGCTGGTGGGCGTCGCGGCCGGTGAGACCGAGAACCCCGAGAAGATCATGCCGAAGGCGATCAACTCGATCATGTGGCGCGTCGGCCTCTTCTACGTCGGCTCGGTCGTCCTGCTGTCGATGCTGCTGCCGTGGAACAAGTACACGTCCGGCGAGAGCCCCTTCGTGACCGTCCTCTCCAACATCGGCATCCCCGCGGCCGGCGGCGTCATGAACCTCGTCGTCCTCACGGCGGCCATGTCCTCGCTCAACTCCGGCCTGTACTCCACCGGCCGCATCCTGCGCTCCATGGCGATGTCGGGCTCGGCCCCGAAGTTCACCGGCAACATGAGCCGCACCCAGGTCCCGTACGGCGGCATCCTGCTCACCAGCGGCATCTGCGTCGTCGGCGTCGGCCTCAACTTCGTCGTCCCCGCCGACGCGTTCGAGATCGTGCTCAACTTCGCCGCGATCGGCATCCTCGCCACCTGGGGCATGATCATGATCTGTCACCTGGTGTTCTGGCGGAAGACCGAGAACGGTGAACTGTCCCGGCCGAGCTACCGCCTCCCGGGCTCCCCCTGGACCGAACTCGTGACCCTGGCCTTCCTCGCCTCGGTCCTGGTCCTCATGTACGCCGACGGCGGCGCCGGACGCACCACCGTGCTGTGTCTCCCGCTGATCGCCGGAGCGCTCGTCGCGGGCTGGTACGGCGTACGCCGTCAGGTCGCCCGCAAGTCCGCCGGCGCCGACGCGTGAACAGCGCGCCGGCCCACTCCAACCCACCAGTGATGCAGGCAGTCATGTACAGCAGTTCCCTCGCGGCACCACCCATGATCCGCGAACCCCTCCACACGCCCGTCGCCCACCTCATACGCGGCGGCGTCGTCGAGGGCATCCACTACGGTTCCGTCGTCGTCCTCGACCAGGCAGGCGACGTCGGCTTCCAACTCGGCGACATCGAGGCCGCGTTCTATCCGCGCTCCGCGCTCAAGCCCGTCCAGGCCGTCGCCATGCTGCGGGCGGGGCTGCCGCTCGACGGTGACCTGCTCTCCCTCGCCGCGGCGAGTCACTCCGGCGAGGAACGCCACCTTGCCGGGACTCGGCGCATCCTCGAAATGGCCGGGCTCAGCGAGGACGACCTGCGTAACGTGCCCGACCTGCCGTTCGGTCCGGCTGTGCGGGACGCCTGGGTCCGGGAGGGGCGTCAGCCCTCACGCCTGGCCCAGAACTGCTCCGGCAAGCACGCGGCCATGCTCTACACCTGCCGGCTGAACGGCTGGTCCCTGGACGACTACCTCGATCCCGGTCACCCTCTCCAGCAGGCGATCGCGGAGATCGTCGAGGACCTCACCGGGCAGCGCATCGCCCAGGTCACCGTCGACGGGTGCGGCGCGCCTCTGTTCTCCATCTCCCTGCACGGACTCGCCCGTGCCGCCGCTCGCATCACCACCGCGGCGCCTGGTACGCCGGAAGCGCAGGTCGCCGATGCGATGCGGTCTTACCCGGACATGGCTTCCGGGGCGGGGCGGGATGTCGCCGCGTTGATGCGGGCCGTGCCGGGGCTGCTTGCCAAGGATGGGTTCGAGGGGGTTCAGGTGGCTGCGCTGCCGGATGGGCGGGCCGTTGCGGTGAAGATCGCCGACGGGGCCAATCGGGCGCGTGTGCCGGTTGCCGCGGCGGCGCTTGGGCGGGCGGGGGTTGACCCGGCCCTGCTCACCGAGTTCGCGGGGGAGCCGTTGCTCGGGGGTGGGGAGCCGGTGGGTCGTGTTCGGCCGGTGCGTGCGCTCGACCCCGTCGCTTTGCCGGCCTGCGCGTAGCGCTTCGCCGGACAGGTCGTCCTTGATCTGCGGGTCGGTTGTGGCTGGTCGCGCAGTTCCCCGCGCCCCTTGGGGCGTTGGCCTGAGCGCCAGCCAGGATGGCGCCCTTCTCCCCTCAACCCTCAGAAAACAGAAAGAGGCCCTGCACCCTCATGACCGTCGTCACCCGCCGCGAACACGATCTGCTCGGAGACCGGGACGTTCCCGCCGACGCCTACTGGGGTGTCCACACCCTGCGTGCCACCGAGAACTTTCCCATCACCGGAACGCCGATCTCCGCCTACCCGCATCTGATCGACGCCCTGGCCGCCGTCAAGGAGGCCGCCGCTCTCGCCAACGAGGAGCTCGGGCTGCTGGAGTCCAGGAAAGCGGCCGCGATTGTCGAGGCCTGCCGGGAGATTCGGGACGGCAAGCTGCACGAACAGTTTGTTGTCGACGTGATCCAGGGCGGTGCCGGCACCTCGACCAACATGAACGCCAACGAGGTGGTCGCCAACCGGGCGTTGGAGCTGTTGGGGCACGCCAAGGGCGACTATCGGCACCTGCACCCCAACGAGGATGTCAACCTCGGTCAGTCAACCAATGACGTGTATCCCACGGCGGTCAAGATAGCGACGGTCTTCGCCGTACATGGACTGCTCAAGTCGATGTCCGTACTGCAGGACTCCTTCGCCCGCAAGGCGGTCGAGTTCCGTGACGTGCTCAAGATGGGCCGTACACAGTTGCAGGACGCGGTGCCCATGACGCTCGGTCAAGAGTTCTCCGCGTATGCCGTCATGATTGACGAGGATCGCAACCGCCTTGACGAGGCCGTCCAGTTGATCCATGAGATCAACCTGGGTGCCACGGCCATCGGTACAGGCCTCAACGCCCCCGCCGGATACGCCGAGTCGGCCCGCCGTCACCTCGCCGAGATCACCGGACTGCCTCTGGTCACGGCCGCCAACCTGGTCGAAGCCACCCAGGACTGCGGGGCGTTCGTCCAGATGTCGGGCGTGCTCAAGCGGGTCGCGGTCAAGCTCTCCAAGAGCTGCAACGATCTCCGTCTGCTCTCCTCCGGGCCGCGCGCGGGCCTCGGCGAGATCAACCTGCCGCCCGTGCAGGCCGGTTCCAGCATCATGCCCGGCAAGGTGAACCCGGTGATCCCCGAGGTCGTCAACCAGGTCGCCTTCGAGGTGATCGGCAACGACGTCACCATCACCATGGCCGCCGAGGCCGGACAGCTCCAGCTCAACGCCTTCGAGCCGATCATCCTGCACTCCCTCTCCGAGTCCATCACGCACCTGCGCGCCGCCTGTCTGACGCTCGCCGAACGCTGCGTCGACGGGATCACCGCCAACACCGAGGTGCTGCGCGCGACCGTGGAGAACTCCATCGGCCTGGTCACGGCGCTCAACCCGCACATCGGCTACACAGCCGCCACCGACATCGCCAAGGAGGCCCTTGCCACCGGCCGGGGAGTCGCCGAACTCGTCCTGGAGAAGGGCCTGTTGCCCGCCGAGAAGCTCGCCGCCCTGCTGCGGCCGGAGATCCTCGCGGGCAGCGGAGCCGGGACCGTCTGATCCACCGACGCGCTCCGGGAGCGGGCGGGAGGCACAATAGTGATCATGACCTCCGTCATGGCATTCCACCCGGTCCTGGAGCGCATCGCCGAGGAGATCGAGCGGACCCCCGGCCGCGGCCGCCCCGCCGACTACATCCCGGCGCTCGCGGCCTGCGACCCGCGCCGCTTCGGCATGGCCGTCGCGGAACTGGACGGCACGGTGTACGGCGTGGGGGACTGGCGGCAGCCGTTCTCGACACAGTCCATCACCAAGGTCTTCACCCTCGCGCTCGACCTGGCCCGCGAGGGCGACGAACTGTGGGAGCACGTGGGCCGCGAGCCCTCCGGCAACCCCTTCAACTCCCTGGTGCAGCTGGAGTACGAGAGCGGCATCCCGCGCAACCCGTTCATCAACGCGGGCGCGCTGGTCGTCACCGACCGCCTCCAGACCCGTACCGGCGACGCGGCCGGCGCACTTCTGGCCTTCCTGCGTGCGGAGAGCGGCAACCCGACCCTCGACTTCCGCAAGGACGTCGCCGACTCCGAAGCCGCGCACGGCGATCGCAACGCGGCCCTCGCCCACTTCATGAAGTCCTACGGCAACATCGACAACCCGGTACCGGCCCTCCTCGACCAGTACTTCCGCCAGTGCTCGATCGAGGCATCCTGCGCGGACCTGGCCCTCGCCGCCGGCTTCCTGGCCCGCCACGGCATCCGCGCCGACGGCACCCGCCTCCTCACCATGAGCCAGGCCAAACAGGTCAACGCGGTCATGCTGACCTGCGGCACATACGACGCGGCAGGCGAATTCGCCTACAGGGTCGGCCTCCCCGGCAAGAGCGGAGTGGGCGGCGGCATCATCGCGGTGGTACCGGGCCGCTGCACGCTGTGCGTATGGGGCCCGGGCTTGGACGAACGAGGTAACTCAGTGACGGGAGTGGCGGCCCTGGACCGCTTCACAACACTGACAGGCGTATCAGTGTTCTGAGAGAGAAGGTCACTTGCTGACGGAGGGGGCAGCAGTACCGCTAAGGGGCGCGGGGAACTGCGCGACCAGCCCCCACCGGCTCGCAGCCGTCGAACAACCCCTGCGATCACCCACCGGTAACACGTAGGACCCCACCCGGAGAACCTGACGACGCTTTCCGGCCACCCACGATTGACACGCTTCCTGAGTGTTGGCCATGGCTTTCCCCGTCGATCTCCGCCGCTGCCAGGTACTGGGCCTGGCCGGTACCGCCTTCCTCGCCCTGGGAGGTGAGACGGCAGGCGCCCTGCCAGTACGCGAACTCATCGCGCCCTCGTCGGGGCGCGCGGCGCTCGGCCTGGTCGGCGTCTACTTCGGCGTGGTCCTGCTGATCGCCGCCTGGGCCCTGCTCGGCCGGATGGTGCGCAGCTCCGAACCGCCCACCCCGCGCTCGCTGATGCTCGTCCTCGTCGTCTGGGCGGCCCCGCTGCTCATCGCGCCGCCATTGTTCAGCCGGGACGTGTACAGCTATCTCGCGCAGGGCGCCATGGTCGACGCGCACATGGATGTGTACACCCACGGCCCCGCCATGCTGGGCGGCCCGCTCGCCGACGAGGTCGCCCCGGTGTGGCAGAACACCACGACCCCGTACGGCCCGGTGTTCCTCGCGGCAGCCTCCGCACTGTCCGGGCTGACCCGGGGCGAGATCCCGGCAGGCCTGTTCGGCATGCGGCTGATCGCGCTGATCGGCGTCGCGCTGATGGCGGCCGCGCTGCCCCGGCTCGCCCGGCACAGCGGCGCCGACCCGGCCGCCGCGCTCTGGCTGGGCGCGCTCAACCCGCTGGTGCTGCTGCACCTGGTTGCGGGCGCCCACAACGACGCCATCATGCTGGGGCTGCTCGGCGTGGGCCTGGTCGCGGCGCTCGGCCGGTGGCCGGTGCTGGGCGCCGTACTCGTCACGCTCGCCGCGCTGGTGAAGGCGCCCGCCGTGCTGGGCCTCGCCGCGGTCGTGGCCCTCCAGATCCGCCGGGGACGCAGCCCGGTGCGGGCTGTGCTCACCACAGTGGTCGCGGCCGGCGCCACGACCGTCGTCACCACCACCCTGACCGGAACGGGCTACGGCTGGATAAGCGCCCTGAGGACACCGGTGTCGCCGCAGAACTGGGCGCTGACCAGCCTCCTCGGCCGGGCGACCGCAGCAGTGCTCACGAAGCTCGGCAGCGACCTGGCACCCCTCGCCATCCCGGCCTGGCACACGCTCGGCCTCGTGGCCACCGCCGTCGCCGTGCTCGCCATATGGCTGCGCCGACCGCGCTTCAGCCCGGTCTACGCACTCGGCCTCAGCCTGGCCGTGGTGGTCGTCCTCGGCCCGGCGATCCGGCCCTGGTACGCCCTGTGGGCCCTGTTCCTCATCGCCGCGGCGGCGCCCAGCACCTCGGTACGGCACCGGCTGGCGGCGGTGACGGGCGTGGTCGCGCTCCTCGCCCTGCCGAGCGGCATGCCCGCCGGCACCGAAGAACTGATCCTCGCCGTCTCCGGCGGCGCACTCGCGGTCGTCGTCCTGTGGCAGGCCCACCAGGCCGCGCAGGCCCCGGCCCTTGGACGTACGGCATGAGAAAGCCGAGAATCACACAGCCCCGCACCGACCGCGGACGGCTGTTTCTCGTGCTGGCCCTCGCGGCCGCCGTCACCGTCTTCACCGCGACCGTGCCGCTGCTGCGCGACTGGTTCGACCTGCGCGTCTACTACGGGACCGTCAACAGCTGGGTCCACGACGGCGGACGGATCTACGACTACCACGTGCCCGGCACGACGTACGGCTTCACCTACCCGCCGTTCGCCGCCGTCGGCATGATGCCGATGGCGCTGGTCGGACTGCACACCGCGATCGCACTCGCGCTGCTCCTCAACCTGGCGGCCCTGGCGGTGGTCCTGCGGATCCTGACCGGGCGGCAGTGGCGCCGGTACGGCTGGTACGGCTGTGCCCTCGGCGTCTGTGCCCTGGCCCTGTTCGAACCGCTCCGCGACACCTTCAGCTTCGGCCAGGTCAACCTGCTGCTGCTGGCCCTGGTGCTCGCCGACGCGTGGCTGCTCACCACCGGGCGGGGCCGCTGGGCCGGGGTCGGCATCGGTCTGGCCGCCGCCATCAAGCTCACGCCCGCGCTCTTCATCGGCCTGCTGCTGATCGGCCGGCGGTGGCGTGCCGCCGGGGTCGCCACGGCCGTCGCCGCGGCGGCGACCGGAGTCGCGATGTGGGTGGCACCGGACGCCTCGCGCTTCTACTGGACCGAGGCACTGTGGGACACGACCCGCATCGGCCGCCTGTCCTACGTCTCCAACCAGTCCCTGCAAGGCGTCCTGGCGCGGCTCGCCGCACCGGACGAGCCGAGCCGGGCCGTCTGGGGCGTGGTGGTCCTGCTGGTCCTGGGCTTCTGGGCGTGGCGGGTCCGTGGGGCCGTCGGCGCCGGGGACTGGGCCGGCGCCTTCGCCCTGACGGGGCTGACCGCGTGTCTCGTCAGCCCGATCACGTGGGTGCACCATCTCGTGTGGCTGCTGCCGTCCTTCGCCGTGTTGATCCGCGCGGGGCGCCCGCGCGTCGCGGGCGCCCTGTACGCGGTGCTGTGCACCAGCGTGGTGTGGCTGTGGTTCCACGACTCGTCCGGTATCGACGGGTTCCTCGGCAGCAACACGTACACGTGGATCACGCTCGGACTGCTGCTGCGGCTGCCGGTCGGTCAACCCGCCGCGGGCCGCCCGCCCCTGCGCCTCAGCGCCAGCGCCACCGCAGCCGCGCCGAGCCCGGCGGCGCCCGCGATCGCACCCACCGCCGCCCAGCCGGGGCCGTCCTCCGCCGTGACCGGCGGGACGGCCGGCAGCGCGGCCGGTCCGGGCCTTGGCCTGGCACGCAAGGCGTCCAGCGAGCCCACCGGATCCACCCGCCCGGCAGCCCCGAACCCCCAGTCGAGCAGCGAACGCGCCTCCTCGTAGACGGCGAAACCGTCGCCCTCCTGGGGGTTCAGCACCGTGACGACAAGGGTGCGCCCGCCCCGGCGCGCGGCGGCGACGAGTGTGTTCCCGGCATTGCTGGTGTAGCCGTTCTTGACACCGATGAGCCCGGGATACGGCTCCACGCCGTCCTCGCCGGTCAGCAGCCGGTTGGTGTTCTGGATCTCGTACGACCACCCGCCACCGTCCGGGAATTCGGCCTCGGCGGTGGAGCAGTACCGCGCGAAGTCGGCGTTGCGCAGCCCGGCCCGGCCGAAGACCGCGAGGTCGTACGCCGACGACACCTGGCCGGGCGTGTCGTAGCCGTCGGGCGACAGTACGTGCGTGTCCATCGCGCCCAGGGAACGCGCCTTGGCCTGCATCCTGGCCGCCGCGCTGCGCCAGCCCCCGCTGAGCCGGGCGAGAACGTGCACGGCGTCGTTGCCGGAGTTGAGGAAGACCCCGCGCCACAGGTCGGCGACGCGGTAGGTGCGGCCCTCGGCGACGCCGACCAGGCTGCTGCCCGCACCGACGTCCGACAGCTCGTCCTCGCCGACGCGGTGCCGGAGCCCTCCGGGGAGGGCCGGGAGCACGGTGAGGGCGAACAGGGTCTTGAGGGTGCTGGCCGGTGGCAGCTTGCGGTGCGCGTCGTGCGCGGCGAGCACCTCGCCGGTGCGGGCGTCGGCCACCACCCATGACAGGGCCGAGATGTCCGGGACCTCGGGTGCGTCTGGGCGCGGCCGGACCTGGGTGCCGGGTTGGAAGAGCCGGCTCGGCTGCGGTGCCGTCACCCCCGGTCTGGCGGGTGTACCGGGGTCCGCCGCGGCGGGCGTCAGCGCGAGTGTGCCGGCCGTGCAGAGAGCGCAGGTCAGGCTGGCGGCGCGGGAAGAGAAACCGATGGTCATACCGTCAACGTAGGAATGGAGCCTACGTACGGCGTGGTGCCCGGGCCGGTGGGTGCGAGCGAGCACCCGGATGCGCTAGCGCTCCGCTGGGTGGGCCGTTTTTGGCTGCGGGTCCGGTGGGGGCTGGTCGCGCCCACGCGGCGGAGCCGCACATCGATACAGCCCCGCGCCCCTGGGTGGGTGCAGTCCTGCTCAGTTTATCGTGGGGAGTGTCGGTTGGATCTTGCGTAGGAACGTCTCGTTGTCCGGGGTGGTGCGCAGGCGGTCCAGGAGCGTTTCCAGGGCTGCCTGGGCGTCCCTGGGCTGGAGGACCCGTCGTAGGCCTTGTACCGTCGTCAACTCGGCCGGGGTCAGGAGGAGTTCCTCGCGGCGGGTGCCGGACGGGGTGATGTCCACGGCCGGGAAGACTCGGTGGGCGGCCAGGTCGCGGTTGAGGCGGAGTTCCATGTTGCCGGTGCCCTTGAGCTCTTCGAAGAAGAAGCCGTCGGCTCGGGAGCCGGTCTCCACCAAGGCCGTGGCGAGGATGGTGAGGGAGCCGCCCTCCTCGGCCAGGCGGGCCGCGCCGAAGAAGCGCTTGGGGCCGATCAGGGCGGTCGCGTCGACACCGCCGCTGAGGGTGCGGCCACCGGCGGCGGCCGCGTTGTTGTGCGCCCGGCACAGCCGGGTCAGGGAGTCGAGGAGGATCACGACGTCCTCGCCCGCCTCGACGAGCCGCTTGGCCCGCTCGATGACGAGGTCGGCGAGCGCGATGTGCTGCTTGGGCGTCTTGTCGAACGTCGAGGCGTACACCTCGCCGCGCACGGAGCGCCGCATGTCGGTGACCTCCTCGGGGCGCTCGTCGAGCAGCACCACCATGAGGCGGGCCTCGGGGTGGTTGCCGGCGACGGCGGCCGCGATCTGCTGGAGCAGCACGGTCTTGCCGGTCTTGGGCGGGGCCACGATCAGCCCGCGCTGGCCCTTGCCGACGGGGGCGATCAGGTCGGCGACGCGTCCGGTCAGGCCGGACGCCGGGTGTTCGAGACGGAGCCGCTCGCGCGGGTGGAGCGGGGTGAGGTCACGGAAGTGACGGCGGCCGCGCAGTGCGTCTGGCGTGCGCCCGTTGACGCGGGCGACCTCGGTGAGGGAGCGCTGTGCCCCGCGGACGCCTTCGACGAGGTCGCCCTTGCGCAGGCCGTGACGGCGGATCAGCGCGGGGGAGACCTGGAGGTCGGACGGCGAGGGCAGGAGGCTCTCGGCACGCAGGTGCCCCTTCCCGTTGCCGTCGATGTCGAGGACGCCGGTGGCTGCCTGGGTGGGGGGCTGCTGCTTGACTGGGGGGTGTTCGAGTGTGGTGGTCATGATGTGTGCGTCCTTTCGAGGACGGAGGCATGTGGCATGCGGAAGGAAGGGGGGAGAAGCCGCGAAGGGGCGCGAGCCGGCGAGCCGGCGCGCCGACGGGCGGCGGGGAACAACACCTCGGGTACGGCAGAACAACGCCGATGGCGAGGTGATGCAGGGAAGCTGATGTGCCGGTCCTGGAACGACGATGGCCGATCAGCTGTCTGAAGAGGAACTGGCACCGGCGCCCGGAAGGGGGCGTACACAAGTGCTAGCCGCACTGTACCACCCCGTGCGGGGCCGCGGCTGTGAGCTACGACTCAGCGGCTTGCCAGCAGGCCGTAGAGAAGCGGGATCCGCGGCTCGGTCAGCCGCCACCAGCCGGACGGTGAGCGCTCCATGCGCGGCCAGCGTGGCCAGGGCAGTTCGTCGCTCTCGCGCAGTCGCCGGATGGTGAGTCCCGCTCCGATCAACGCGTTGACGACCTCATCCATTCCGTGCATCCACTCGAAACTGTCGGTCGCGCCCTCGACGGCCGGCCCGTCGGTGTAGGTGTACGTCGCGTCGCGGTGGACGGCGCCGGCACTGCCCAGGTAGTCGTGGCGCAGCAGGAGCTCAGGCCCCTCGTCCGGCGCGGGCTTGGGGCCCAGCGAGTTGAGCAGCGGGTGGAATTCGACGATGTACAACCGGCCGCCCGGGCGCAGGAGTTGGGCGACGACGCCCGCCCAGCGCTCCAGATCGGGCAGATAGCACAGCGCGCCCTTGCCGGTGTACACGACGTCGAACTGCCGCCCGCCCACGGCCTCGACGGCGTCGTACACGTTCGCCCGCACATAGCCGACGTCGACACCCGCCTTTGCGGCGATGTCACGCGCGGCCGCCACCGACGCCTCGGAGAAGTCGAGTCCCACGGCCCGCGCACCCCGCTGCGCGAAGGCCAGCGTCTCCGTGCCGAGGTGGCACTGGAGGTGGAGCACGTCCTGGCCGGCCAGGACGCCGAGGTCGTCCCACTCGAAGCCGGCGAACCAGCGGGCGGGGTCGGGGCCGTCGTCGAGACCGTAGAACCGGCTGGCGAGGTGGACGGGGGTCCGGGCGTCCCAGTTCGCCTGGTTGGATCGCATCATCCGCTCGTGCGCGTCGGTCATGGCGCCACTATCGCAGCCTCCCCGCCTCATACCAGCCATACGAACCCCCGATGGCCCTCCGCTGACGCATTTCTTGTTCTCGCCAAAGGCCGTACCTACGCTGCGAGCACCGCATCAGGGCGGCATGGGACAAGGGACTTGGCAATCATGGGTCGACTGGCCGGGAAAATCGCTTTCATCAGTGGAACGGGGGCCGGAATTGGGCGGGCGGCGGCCCAGGTATTCGCTGCGGAAGGCGCGAACGTATTCGGCTGTGACATCGACGAGGACAGCGCCGCGGAAACCGTGGAAATCGTCGAGAAGGCCGGCGGTGTCATGCGGTCACTGGCCCCCGTCGATCTCTCCACCGAAGCCGGTGCCCGGGAGTGGATCGACGCCGGTATCGCGGCCTTCGGCGGGATCGACATCCTCTACAACAACGCCTCCGCGCTGCGGAACGGCCCGTTCGAGACCATGCCCGCCGAGGACTGGTACTTCACCATCAAGAACGAGCTCGACATCCCGTACTTCTGCACGCAGGCCGCCTGGCCCCACCTGATCGCCCGCGGCGGCGGCGCCGTCCTCAACGTCGCCTCCGTGGCCGCCGTACGCGGAGCGCCGTTCATGCCGATGGTGCCGCACGGAGCCGCCAAGGGCGGGGTCCTCGCGATGAGCAAGCACCTGTGCGCGGCCGGCGCCCCGCACCACATCCGGGTCAACACCATCGCCCCCGGTATGACCCGCACTTCGGCAACCGCGCCCTTCCTGGACGACCCGGACGGGCCCAGGGCCCAGCTGGAGGCGCGGATCCCGGTCGGGCGGGTGGGGGAGCCGGAGGACATCGCGCGCGCCGCGGCCTTCCTCTGCTCCGAGGAGGCGGCGTTCGTCAACGGCGCAAACCTCATGGTCGACGGCGGCGACAGCGCCATGGCGGGCTGAAGCGGCATGACCACACGACTGGACCACGTGGGCGTCAACGTACGCGAGCTGGCCGCCCAAACCGCCTGGTACACCGACGCGTTCGGGCTGCGGACCGTCTTCGAGTTCCACCTCGAAGGGCCCGGTCTGCGCGGCATCGTCCTGGAGCATCCGCACGGCTGGCGCATCGAGCTCCTCGCCCGGCCCGGCTCCGCCCCGGGCCTGCGCGCGCCCGACCCGCTGACCGCGGCCCTCACCGAGGGCTACGGGCACTTCGCGGTCACCACCCCCGAACTCGACCCCGTCTACGAGGCCTTGGTAGCCCACGGCGCGGGCGAGGTCATGAAACCCGGGCCGTCCCCCGAGCCCGGCGTGCGCATGGCCTGGGTCGGTGACCCCGAGGGAAATCTCATCGAACTCATAGAGCGCAGCACCACAGTTTCCCGCTGAGATGGAGTACGGAATGACGAAGGTCGCGAAAAGACTCGACACGGGCACACTCATAGCCTGCTGTCTGGCAGTTGCCGCCGCGCAGCTGTGCATTACCGTTCCCTCGCCCATCAACGGGGAAATTCAAGCCGCATTCGGGGCATCCGGTTCCCAGGTCGCCTGGGTGACCTCCGCCTTCATTCTCCCCACCGCCATTCTTGAACTGAATTTCGGTGTGGTGGGCGACCTCTTCGGCCGCAAGCGCCTGTTGGTGCTCGGCGGGCTCGTCCTGGCGCTCGGTGAGCTCCTCAACGCCACCTCGCAGAACATCACCATGATGTGGGTCGGCCAGGCTCTGGCCGGTATCGGCGCCGCCGCCCTCTTCCCGAGCTCCCTCGCGGTCATCGCGGCCGCCACACCCGACCAGAAGGACCGGGCCAAGGCGGTCTCCACCTGGGCCCTGAGCATCTCCCTCGCCTCGGCCGTGGGACCGCTGTCCTCCGGGATCCTCGCCACCGTCGCCGACTTCCGCTGGGCGTTCGTGCCGCCGGTCGTTCTCGGTCTCGTCGTCGCCGTCGCCTGCTGGAAGCTGGTCACCGACTCCAAGGCTCCCGAGGGCCGCACGCTGGACTGGCCCGGCCAGATCACCATCGCCGTCGGTCTGACCGCGCTGCTGTGGGGCATCATCGAGGGCGGTGAGCGCGGCTGGAGCAGCCCGGCGATCGTCGGCTCGCTGGCCCTGGCCGCCGTGGCCCTCGTCGGGTTCATCGTCGCGGAGAAGCGCGCCGCGTCCCCGATGTTCAACCTGGACCTGCTGAAGATCCCGTCGTTCGCGGCGGCGGCCGTCGTCGCCCTGGCCGGGATGTTCGGCTTCATCGGCACCGCCTACTGCGTCTCCATCCGGCTCGGCGCGGTGATGCACCTGAGCGCGCTGCGGGCCGGCATGCCGTTCGTGATCCTGCAGCTGATCCCGCTCCTTCTGGCGCCCGTGCTGAGCAAGATGCTCACCCGGGTGGACGCCCGCTGGCTGCTGATGGGCGGCCTGCTGCCGATGGCCGCCGGCCAGTTCTGGATCGCCGCGCTGCCCATCACCACCACCTCCCTCGCGGCCTTCATCGGCCCGGTGATGCTGCTCGGCATCGGCTTCATCTGCGTCGTGTCCTCGCTGACCTCGGCGGCCGTGAACGCCGTACCGATCAACATGACCGGCATGGCCAGCGGCGCCACGAGCCTGGTCCGCGAGTTCGGCCAGGGACTCGGCCCAGCCGTGATCAGCACGATCGCGATGAGCGTCGCGTCCTCCGCGCTGGTCGGCAAGCTCAGCGGCGCCGACGCCGGAATGGAGGCGGCGGCCGGACCTCTGGCCGTCGTCAACGCGGGCAGCGACAGCGCCCGGGCGGCCGCCCAGGCCGCGCTCGGCCACGGCATGGCCGTGGGTGTGGTGATCTGCGGCTGCGCCTCCCTGGTCGGTGCGGTGGTCACCCTGCTGCTGGTGCGGAAGAACACCGCACGCTCGACCGCCGACGTGACCGACGAGACGGCGGTGCAGGCCGCTACGGCGTAACGCGTACCGCGAGGAGAAAAGGCCGGGGCCGGCAGCCCCGGCCTTTTCTCGTACTCGGGGGCATCTGTGTGTCGATTCGCCGGGATGCCGTTCGTCGGTGGGGTGTAGGAAGCTCATGACCACCGGGAGGAACCATGAAGTACATGCTGCTCGTCTGCGGCGACGACACCGCCGACGCCTCCGGCATGCGACCCGTCGAACCCTGGGTCGAGAAGCTCGGCGACAGCGGCACCCGCCTGCACGGCCAC
Organism: Streptomyces sp. JLBG701; assembly: GCF_058544905.1. NCBI lineage: Bacteria > Bacillati > Actinomycetota > Actinomycetes > Kitasatosporales > Streptomycetaceae > Streptomyces > Streptomyces sp. JLBG701. The sequence continues at coordinate 1,028,123 of NZ_CM178588.1, read as the reverse complement.
CGCCTCGCGGACCCCGCCGACGCCGTCACCGTACGGGTGCGCGGCGGCGAGGTGCTGCGGACCGACGGACCGTTCGCGGAGACGAAGGAGTACGTCGCCGGCTTCGACATCGTGGAGTGCGACAGTCTGGAGGAGGCGATCGAGGCGGCCGCGAGCCATCCCGTCGCCGACATCGGCGCCATGGAGGTGCGCCCCTTCTGGGAGGACGAGGACCCGGAGGGTGAGATCCGCCGCCTCGACGCGGAACTCACCGAAGCGGCCCGCGCGCGGGACGTCGAGCGGGCCCTGGCCTGCTACACGCCCGACACCGAGGTGTTCCTCCCCGAGAGCGGACCGCGGCCGCTCGGCCGCGACGCCCTCCGCAAGGCCCAGGAGGCGGGCTACGCGACCCTGACCGGGCCGGTCGCCCGCGAGGCTCTGGAGTTCCGGCTCCGCGTGGACGAGAGCGTCGCGTTCGCCCACGCCCTCGTCCGGATCCGCGGCACCCGCACCGACGGGACGGGGTTCGACGAGACCCGGCATGTGACCACCGGCTACCGCCTGATCAGCGACCGCTGGCTGATCGCGCACGAGCACGCGTCGGCGCCCCTCGACGCCGACAGCGAGTAAGCAGACAGCGAGTAAGGAGGCGTCATGAAATACGTCCTGTTCATCTGCACCCCCGTGGGCGGCGAGGAACTCAGCCCCGAGGAGATCGCCGAGAGCCCCCGCTTCGCCGAGTACATCGACCTGGTGCGCGGCGGCGACATCGTGAAGGGCGGCGCGCGGCTGCGCCCGGCCTCCGACGCCACGACCGTGCGCGTCCAGGGCGACGAGGTCCTGCTCAGCGACGGACCGTTCGTCGAGTCCAAGGAGTACGTCGCCGGCGTCGACATCATCGAGGTCGCCGACCTCGACGAGGCCATCGCGCTCGCCTCCAGGCACCCCGCCGCACTCGGCGGCGGCTCGGTCGAGGTGCGGCCGGTCTGGGAATGACGGAAACCACTGTGAAGGAAACCACTGTGGAGGAGGCTGTCGCCGCCGCCTTCCGCGAGGAGTGGGGCCAGGTTGTCGCCACCCTGATCCGGGTGACCGGCGACTGGGACCTCGCCGAGGAATGCGCGCAGGACGCCTTCGCCCAGGCCCTCGACCGGTGGCGGCGCGACGGAGTGCCGCGCCGTCCCGGCGCCTGGCTCACCACGACCGCCCGCAACCGCGCCCTGGACGTCCTGCGCCGGGAGGCGGTGGGGGCGGCCAAACTCCGGGAGGCGGCGTTGCTGGCACGGGACGAGGGGCCGTACGACCCCGAACGCGACTACGAAGGCGCCGACAGCGGCGTCTCGGACGACCGGCTGCGGCTGATCTTCACCTGCTGCCACCCCGCACTGCCCATCGAGGCCCGGGTCGCGCTGACCCTGCGCACCCTCGCGGGGCTGACCACGTCCGAGATCGCCCGTGCCTTCCTTATCCCCGAGGCGACCATGGCGCAGCGGCTCGTGCGGGCCAAACGGAAGATCCGCAACGCCGGCATCCCGTACCGGGTTCCGCCCGCGCATCTCCTGCCCGAACGCACGACGGGCGTGCTCGGTGTCCTCTACCTCCTCTTCAACGAGGGCTACGCGGCCACCACCGGCACCGACCTGGTCCGCACGAACCTGTGCGCCGAGGCGATCCGGCTGGCCCGCGTCCTGGCCCGGCTCATGCCCGACGAGCCGGAAGCCCTCGGCCTGCTCGCGCTCCTGCTGCTGCACGACGCCCGCCGGGAGACCCGGGTGGATTCGGCGGGCGAGCTGGTGACGCTGGAGGACCAGGACCGCACGGCCTGGGACCGGGCCGAGATCGACGAGGGCACCACCCTGCTGGAGACCGCACTGCGCCGGGGCCGCCCCGGGCCGTACCAGATCCAGGCCGCCATCTCGGCCTGCCACACCACCGCGGCCACCGCCGAGGAGACCGACTGGGCCGACATCGCCGCCCTGTACGGCGAGTTGGAGCGGTTCGTGCCCTCCGCCGTGGTCCGGCTCAACCGCGCGGTCGCCGTCGGCGCGGCACAGAGCCCGGAGGCGGGACTGACCCTGGTCGCGGACCTGGAGCGGGCCGGCGAACTGGCCGGCTACCACCTGCTCCCCGCCACCCGCGCCGACCTGCTGCGCCGCAGCGGACGTACGGCGGAGGCGGCCGAGGCGTACGAACGGGCACTGGAGCTGGTCGAGAACGACGCGGAGCGGCGGTTCCTCGAAAAGCGGCTCGCGGAGTGTCGATCGGCCTAGGGATGCTCCGTCACTGCGCGTCGAGCGCGTTAGTGATCGCCTTCACACCGCCGTGCGCCGCAAAGCCGCCGTCCACCGTGATCTCCGCGCCGTTGACGTACGACGCCTCGTCGGAGAGGAGGTAGACGACCAGCGGTGCCACCTCGTCGACCGTGCCCGCGCGGCCCTGTGGGGTCAGTGAGAGGTGGGCCTCGACGAATACCGGGTTGGCGGTGGCCATGAGGGGGGTCTCGATGTAGCCGGGGTGGATGACGTTCGTGCGGATGCCGCGCGGGGCCAGCTCCAGCGCGGCCACCTTCGACAGGCCCCGCAGCGCCCACTTGCTGGTCGTGTAGGCGACCGCGTGATGGGCGGTGAGGCCGGCGACCGAGCCGACGTTCACGATGGACGACCCGGCGGGCATCAGCGGGGTGAGGGCCTGGATGCCGAGCATCGCGCCCGTGGTGTTCACGGCGAACGCCCGGTTCCAGTCGGCGAGTTCGACCTCGCCGAGGCGGGCCCGCATGGGGATCCCGGCGTTGTTGACCAGGCCGTGCACGACGTCGAGGGAGGCCGCCAGCGCCGCCCACTCGTCCGGCGACGACACGTCCAGATGACGAAAGCGCACGTCCAGGCCGTCGGCGCGCAGGGACGCGGCCAGCTTCTCGCCGGCCTCGTCCAGGACGTCGGTCGCGACCACCGTCGCACCCTCGCGGGCGGCAGCCGTCACCTCCGCGGCTCCCTGGCCCTGCGCGGCTCCGGTGACGACGACGGTACGGCCGGCCAGGCGCGTGCGGCTCACGGTTCCTCCAAGGGGTGCGGGATTCCTCCCGTCCACGCTAGGAAGCCGCGGACAGCTCCGGAAACGCGCCTTCGTCATGGCTGGCATCGACGGAGGCGATCTCCTCGACCGTAGCCTCCAGCGGCTCGTCGAGCGAGGCCCCGACCTTCCGCACCGTCTCCCGCAGCCAGCGGTGCGCCGGATCCGAGTGCCGGTTGTGGTGCCAGTACATGGCCTCCACCAGCGGCACCTCGGGGAACGGCGTCGGTACGGCCGTACAGCGCGCGAAGCCCTCGTAGCGCCGGGCCAGCCGCTCGGGTATCAGCGCCACCAGGTCCGTGCCGCCCACCAGGAACGGCAGCACGCTGAAGCCCGGCGCGCTGACCTGCACCTTCGGCACGATGCCCAAGGTCTCCAGCTGGCGGTCCGCGGGCGTCGCGCTCTTGCCGAACGCGGACGCGGCGTGCGGCAGCTCGGCCAGGTCGCGCAGGGTGAGCCGCCCGTCGACCAGACGCGGATTGTCGGGGTCGACGATGCACACGAACCGGTCGTGCATCACGGCCTCGCTGATCCCCGGCAGCCGGTAGCCGAGCGGCACCACCATCAGGTCGTGGCAGCGCAGATGCGTCTCGTTCTCCGGCTGGCCGTGGACCAGGGGGTGGAAGTCGATCCGTACGCCGGGCGCCTCGGCGGCGATGACCCGCAGCAGCGGCTCCACGAACACCGTCATCACGTAGTCCGACATCACGATCGAGAAGCGCTGCCGGCTGCGCTCGGGGTCGAAGTGCCGGGTCAGCGACATCGCCTCCTCGGCCTTGTACAGCGAGGCCTGGACGACCGGCAGCAGCCGCTCGGCGAGCGGGGTCAGCTCATACTCGCGGCCCACGCGCACCAGCAGCTCGTCGTTGAAGTGCCGCCGCAGCCGGGCCAGCGAGCCGCTCATCGCGGACTGGCTGGTGGAGAGCCGGATTCCGGCGTGCGTGACGTTCTTTTCCTCAAGAAGCGCTTCCAACGCCACCAGAAGATTGAGATCGATCGCTCCGAGACCCACGGATGTCCCCTTCCGGCCACGTCATTGAAGCATCGGTGAACGGAGGCTAGCTGGCGGACGGCGGCCGAGGAAGAGGGGCGGGCGTTCTCTCAGGAAGATGTGATGACAGCCATGCGACTGGCGAATACGAGCAGGTCAAAGGGCCTGTGCGCCGACAGCTCGCGCACAGGCCCGGCACAGTCGAACATGCTACGGGCGTGGGGTGCGGCCCCGTTTCCGAGCCCGCGGAAGGTAGGCGTCCGCGCGTCCGGTGACGATGCGGTTGGAGAGGCTGCCGAGGCGTTCCACGGTGAGCAGCACCTCGTCGCCGGGCTTGAGGGGCGGCGGGGTGCGCTCCCCGACCCGGCCCCAGAACTCGGCGAGCGCGCCCCAGCCGCAGGTGCCCGAGCCGAGGATGTCGCCGGGGCGCACCCAGGCGTCGCGGGACGCGTAGGCGATCATCTCCTCGAAGGTCCAGGAGATGTTGGCGAGGGTGTCGCGGCCGATCAGTTCGCCGTTGAGGATGACGGTCATCTCCAGGTCGAGGAAGCCGTCGGCGTCCCTGCGGTCCTCGACCTCGTCGGCCGTCACCAGATACGGGCCGAGTGTGTTGGCGAAGTCCTTGCCCTTGGAGAAGCCGAGGCCCAGGTTCTTCTCGGGCTTCTGCAGGTCGCGCGCCGACCAGTCGTTGAAGACCGTGTAGCCGACGATGTGCTCACGAGCTTCCTCCGGCGTGAGGTCGCGTCCCGCACGCCCGATGACCGCACCCACCTCCAGCTCGAAGTCGAGGACCGAGCAGCCCGCGGGGATCGGCACGTCGTCGTACGCGCCGTAACCCGCGTGCGGGTTGGTGAAGTAGAAGTTGGGCGCCCGGTACCACTCCTCCGGTACGTGCTCCAGCCCGTCCAGCGACTTCGACACGCCCTCGATGTGCGCCTCGAAACCGACGAAGTCCCGGATCGACGGGGGCTTCAGCGGTGGCAGCAGCCGTACCTGATCCACCGTCAGGTCACTGCTGTGCGTGAGGGCTTCGGCGCCTGCCGCGTGCAGCACCTCCTGCTCGATCAGGGTCAGCAGGGTGACCCCTTCGGGCAGTGGGTGAACGACGCCGTCCCTGATCGCCGCGGCGCGCTCCACGCCCTCGTACTCGTATGTCGCGAAACGCATGGCTCACTGCTCCCAGTGGTTGGTGTTGGTGACGGTGCCCGCGCTCAGAAATCCGGCGAACAGGCCCTTGGGGTCGCGGGCGGCGCGGATCTCCTGGAGCCGCCGCCACTGCTCGTCGCCCATGAACTTCAGCTGCCGGACGGTGAAGTCGGAGTCCCCGAGGTACTGGCCAGCGGTGACCGGCTGCATGTCCGCCATCGCCGCGTCCAGCCAGGCGCGCAACTCGGCGTCGCGCTCGGGTTCGTCGTGGACGACGTAGGTGGCGCAGTAGATCTCCGACTGCAACGAGAAGGCCATGTCGGGGAGTTCGCGCAACGGGGCCATGGAGAACCAGATGGTGAAGGTCTGCCGGGTGGGGTGCTGGGTGAACGCCTTGCGGATCGCCGGGACGACCTCCGCCGCCGTGCCGGTCAGCCAGGCGTTGTCGACGAGATAGCGGTGGCCCTCCGGGTTGGCGGTCCGCTGGCCCCGCAACTGCTCGGCGAACGTGGTCGGTTCGGCCTCGACGCGGAAGAGCGCCCGGTCCGCGTACGGGTTGGCGTGCAGCGGGGCCAGCGCCTCGGCCGCCTCCTCGGGGGTGTCGGTCAGCGCCACGCCCGTGACCAGCAGCACCGGCCCGTCGAAGTCGGGCAGCGGCGGCGTCTGCGTCAGGGCGACGATCTCCACCAGGTCCGACACCGTGTGGTGCATGCCGTGCAGCCAGGTCATGACCTCGTCGAAGAGGGCCAGGGGGTACGCGTGCACGGTGTGCGCCAGATGCTTCGGCAGCGGGCGGGTGCGCAGGTGGAAGCGGGTGACGACACCGAAGAAGCCGGGGCCCGCTCCGCGCGCCGCCCAGAACAGGTCGCTGTGGTGCGTGTCGTCCGCCCGCACCAGCTCGCCCTCGGCGGTGACGAGGTCGATGGCGACGATGTTCTCCGCCGCCCAGCCCCAGCCGCGCGCGTTCCAGCCCTGCCCGCCCTGGAGGAGGAAGCCGCCGATACCGACGGAGGGACAGTGCCCGCCGTTGAAGAAGCGGCCGAACTCGCCGAGATACGGGTTGAGTTCGTCGCCACCCTTGACGCTGGGGGTCGCCGTCACCAACTCGGTCCGCGCGTCGTACGACATCTCCCGGAAGTCCCCGAGATCGATCAGCAGCGCCTCCTCCCGCACCGACCAGGCGGCCCAGCTGTGTCCGCCGGAGCGGACGGCGACCTGCCAGCCACGCTCCAGGGCGAGTCGTACGCCCTCGACGACGTCCTGCTCGGTCTCCGCCTTCAGTACGGCTGCAGGGGTACGGTCCGACGGGCGGCGGGCGTTGAAGACGCGGCCGAAGCAGGCCTCCTCGAAGTCCTCGTCGCCGGGGAAGTGGAGGGTGCCGGAGAAAAGGTTGTTCTGCGGGGATTCGGGGGTCGTCCCCCGATTGATAGCAGCCACGTGCGTACTCACTTGATCGCGATCGGGTTGACGGGGGCGCCCACCGCGCCGGTCACCGGCAACGGGGCGGCGACCAGCAGGAACTCGTAGACGCCGTCGGCAGCGCAGTCCTCGGCCAGCGTCTCCAGGTCCCACATCTCGCCCAGCGGGAGGCCCATGTTGGGGATCGCGATCTGGTGCAGCGGGGACATCGCCGGCTCGGCGAACTCGTAGGGGCGCACCTCAAGTCCCCAGGTGTCGGAGGCGATCGCCGCGATCTCCGTGCGGTGGAGCCAGCCGAGGGTGGTGAAGGAGAGGCCGGGGGCGTCGCCGGCGGCGTAACCGCCCCACTCGCCAAGCCGTCGTACGCGGCCGAGTTGGCCGGTGCGGACGAGTACGAGGTCGCCGCGCCGGACGCTCGACGTGGCGCCCTGTGCCTCGATCGTGGCCCGCAGGTGCTCCTCCAGGATGGGGAAGCCGTCGGGGAGTTCACCGTGTTCGTCGCCGACCGCCCGGCCCACGTCGAGGAGAACACCGCGGCCCGTGAAGGCCTCCTTCATGTGCTCGATGCCGGTGACCGAGTCGCCGTTGCCGTTGACGATGGTGCACGGACGGCCGTTCCAGGCCTGCTTGTTGTCGTAGATGTGGCCCAGGCCGTCCCACTGGGTGGAGGCCTGCAACGGCATCACGATGTGGTCGTCGGCTCCGCCGAAGCCGTGCGGGAAACCCTGTGTCTCGGCGGCCGCGTCCGAGCCGGTGTCCTTCATGTAGTGGACGGGGTTGATCCGGCCGCGGAAACCGCGCTGCGGACCGTCCTCGTTGAACTCCTGCGCGAGGGAGAAGGCCCGCCCGCGCCGGACCAGACCGACCGCGTGCGCCCGTATCGCGTCGTCGATGTGGTTGAGCGTGCCGAGCACGTCGTCCTCGCCCCAGCGTCCCCAATTGCGGTACGCGGAACGGGCCTTGGCGAGTTCTTCCTCGATGGGCCCCACGGTCGTCATCGGGTACGTCCTTTCAGCAGCAGGTCCAGGGCGTTGCCCCCGGCGACGGCGGCCCGGTCGGCCGGGGCGAGCCCGGCTGCGTCCAGGCGGGTGACGGGGTCGTCGACGCCCATGTCGAAGGGGTAGTCCGTGCCGAGGACGACCCGGTCGGCGCCCACCTCCTCGACCAGGTGGCGCAGGGCGCGCGGGGTGTAGACGAGGGCGTCGAACCACATCCGCCGCAGATACGCGCTGGGCGGCTCGGCGCAGCCGCGTGCGTCCTCGCGGGCGTGCCAGGCGTGGTCGGAGCGGCCGACGTAGGTGGGCAGGTAGCCGCCGCCGTGCGCGGCCACCAGCTTCAGGCGCGGGAAGCGGTCCAGGACGCCGGTGAAGATCAGGTGCGACAGCGCGATCGTCGTCTCGACCGGCTGGCCGACCGTGTTGCCCAGGTAGTGGGTCGCAAGCCGCTCGCCCAGCGAGCAGCCCCACGGGTGCACGAAGACGACCGCGCCCAGTTCCTCCGCCTTCTGCCACACGGCGTCGTGCGCCGGATCGGCCAGCTCCCGGCCGTCGACGGTCGTGGACACGCTGATCCCGTACAGGCCGTACTCGGTGACCGCCTTGTCCAGGAGGGCGACGGCGAGATCCGGGTGCTGGAGCGGGACCGTGCCGAGGCCGTACAGCCGCTCGGGCGCCTCGGCGCAGTGCGCGGCCACCGCCTCGTTGACGGTACGGGCGAGGCGCAGTGCGAGATCCGGGTCCGCCCAGTAGTGGTGCATCGGCATTGGGCCGACCACCTGGATGTCGACGCCCATCGCGTCCAGGTCGGCGAGGCGGGCCGTCATTCCCGTCAACTTCGGTGCCAGGCGCTGGAGTTGGGCCCGGTTGACGGCCAGGGATGCGGGGGAGTGGGCGCTCTGTTCGGCCGCCAGCTCGGCGGCGAGGCCGGGCGTGCCCGCGACCAGGGCGTCGGCGGCGGGGACGGCGAGATGGCCGTGGAAGTCCACGGTGGGAGCTTCCGGGTGCGTGCTCATGCGGCCGCCGTCAGGGAGTCCAACGTCTCGGACATGATCCGCGCGGGGTCGGCGCCGGGCGTGCCCGGGTGGATCTCCCACTCGGCCAGCTGGAGCGAGTTCTCCAGAACCATCCGCACCCGCGGCAACCGCCGGGCCATGAAGTGGTCGAGGGCCTTCTCCAGCGGCTCGTCCCCGGTGACCAGCTCCGCCAGCAGCACCGCGTCCTCCACGCACATCGCGGCGCCCTGGGCGATCAGTGGGGGGCACGCGTGTGCCGCGTCGCCGATGATCGTCGTACGGCCGCGGTGCCAGGGCTCGTCGACGAGGATCGCCTCGATCCAGCGGTAGTCGACCGCCGTGTCCTCGGGCAGCGAGGCGAGGATCTTGCCCCAGGTGCCGCCGTATCCGGCACCGCGCTCGCGCAGCAGCGACAGCGGGGCTCTGGGGCCGATCAGGGAGGAGTCCAGGTTCTCGTCGAGGAGGTAGGCGTAGCACTGGTCCGGCGAGATCGGGCTGTAGCCGGCCTTGAAGCGGGGGCCGCCGTAGTACACCTCGGCGCAGTCCATCTCGGCGGGGCGGTCGGCGACGACCCGGAAGATCGACATGCCGACCGGGCGGGGCCGGGTGTCGATGCCGATGAGGGAGCGGAAGCGGGAGTTGATGCCGTCGGCGCCCACCACGAGGTCGTAGCGGCCGGTGGAGCCGTCGGTGAAGGTCACGTCGACGTGGTCGGGGGACTGGTCGAGGCGGTCGACGCTCAGGCCGAGGCGGACCCGCACCCCGTGCGCGTACACGGCGTCGCACAGGGCGTTCTGGAGGTCCGAGCGCAGCGCGCCCGCCGTGGACGGCAGGTCCGCGCCGCCGGTGTGCGGAGTGGCCAGCTCGGTGATCAGCTCCCCGTCGGCCCGGCGCAGCCGCATGATGTCGAACGGCACCGCCCGGGCCAGCGCCCGGTCCAGCACGCCCACCGAGCGCAACGCCTTCAGCGCGTTGCCCTGGATGGTGATGCCGTGGCCCACACCGAACCACTGGGGCGAGATCTCGACGAGCTCCACCTCGGCGCCGCGCTGGGCGAGCGCGAGGCACAGCACGCTTCCGGTGATGCCGCCGCCGACGACGAGCACCTTTTGTACGGGCATGGTGATCCTTGCGAACGTAGAAGAGGAGTGGGGGCAGCCGTCAGCCGGCGAAGCGCGCGCCGAGCTCGTGGTAATGCTCGACGGCCGGTGCGGCGGCGAAGAACGGGCCGACCAGGGCCCGCCACCGCTGGAAGCGCTCCGACTCGCGGAAACCGACCGTGTGCGCTTCGACCGACTCCCAGCCGACCAGCAGCAGGAACACCTGGGGCCGCTCCGCGCAGCGCAGCAGCTCGGCCCAGCGGAAGCCGTCGGCCTCGGCGAGCACCTCGCGGCCCTTGCCGAAGGCCTCCTGGAACTCCGTTTCCCGGCCGGCTTCGACGGTCAACTCGGCGTGCTCGACGACCACGTTCATCTCCTCGGTTGGTGGGGTGCTCCGAGCCTGCTCGGGCGGTGGATGCAGGGTCAACGGATCGAGGCATCGACAAGGGGGACGTCATGCATCCCGCACGGTGATGGAGCCCCCCGCGCGGCGGAGCCGCATATCGATACGGCGCGCCCATCGGCCCGCTGATGGCAGGCATCGCGAACGGCCATTTCCGCCGCGTGCCCCGGCTGCCTAGCGTCGAGGGCAAGCCCGCAGCCGTACGAGGAGAGCGCCCGTGCCCGATCCACTGCCCACCCATGCCGGACCGTTCGCGCTCGGCACCTTCGCCAGACAGGACGCGGCCGGCAGTTTCCCCGGCCTGGTCACCGGGGCGCGGGTGCGCGACCTGTCCGAGCTCGTGCCGTCCGTGCGCGCGCTCGTCGAGGACTGGGACGACTGGCTGCCCCGCCTCGCCGAACTCGTCGTCTCCGCCGACGGCACCTGGTTCGACCTGGCCGCCCTGCGTGTCCTGACGCCCATCGAGCCGGGCCAGGTGCTGCAGAGCGGCGCCAACTACCGCAAGCACGTGGTCGATCTGGTCGCCGCCGAGCGGGAGAGCGTGCACGGAGCGACCCCCGAGGAGGCCCGCGCCGACGCCGAGAAGATGATGGACGAGCGGATCCGCAGCGGCGTCCCGTACGTCTTCCTCGGCACCCCGCGCGCGATCTGCGGCCCCTACGACGACATCGTGCTCCCCGCGCTCGGCGAGCAGCACGACTGGGAACTCGAACTCGCCCTCGTCATCGGCAGGTCGGGCAAGAACATCCCCGAAGAGGACGCGATGTCGTACGTCGCCGCGTACACCATCTGCAACGACCTCACCACCCGGGACCGCCTCTACCGGCCCGATCTGAAGGCCATCGGCACCGACTGGTTCACCGCCAAGAACGCCGACACCTTCCTGCCGACCGGACCCTTCCTGGTGCCGGCCGCCTTTGCCGGTGACCCCTCCGATCTGCGAATCACCTTGCGCCACAACGGAGTTGTCCGGCAGGACGAGTCCACCAAGGACATGATCTTCGACATCCCGAGGCTCATCGCGTACGTCTCCACGACCACCACGCTGCGCCCCGGCGACCTGCTGCTCACCGGCTCCCCGGCCGGCAACGGCGCGCACTGGGGCGTCTTCCTCAAGCCGGGGGACGTCGTGGAGTCGGAGATCACGGGCCTGGGGCACCAGCGCAACACCGTCAGGAGCCACGTATGAGCTTCCAGCCCATCACCCATCTGCGCCATGTCGACCTGGCCGTACCGGACTTCGCCAAGCAGCGCGCCTTCTACGGCACCACCTGGGGCCTGACGGAGGTCGCGAACGACAGCGGTATCGCCTTCTTCGCCGCCGAGGGCAGCCCCGAGCAGTACATCGTCCGGATCCGCGAGGACGAGCGGAAGCGGATGGACCTGGTCGCCTTCGGGGCCGTGTCACCGGCCGCCGTGGACGAGCTGCATGGGCGGCTCGGCCGAGCCGGAGTGCAACTGGTCAGTGAACCCGGGGCGTTGGACACCCCGGGCGGAGGCTACGGCTTCCGCTTCTTCGACCCGGACGGGCGGGTCGTCGAGGTCTCCGCGGACGTCGAGACCCGGACGCACCGAAAGATCGAGGAGCGCGAGGCGATCCCCGTCCGGCTCTCCCACTGCGTGGTCAACTCCCAGGACCCGGAGGGCCTGCGGGACTTCTACGTCGAGCACCTCGGCTTCCGGCTCACCGACACCCTGTACTCCACGCACATGGGCGACCTCATGTACTTCCTGCGGTGCAGCCCCCTGCACCACTCCTTCGCCATCGCCCGAGGGCCCCATGTGTCCCTGCACCACGCCTCGTTCGAGATGCGCGGCGTCGAGGAGTACATGCGGGGCACGGGGCGTGCGCTGCGTGCCGGGACCCGGCTCACCTGGGGTCCGGGCCGCCACCTGGCCGGCGACAACACCTTCTCGTACTTCCACGACCCGCACGGCAACACCGTGGAGTACACCACCGAACTCGCCGTCCTCGAAGAGGACCTGTGGCATCCCGGCCGCCACGACGTGGACGACCCGATCACCCAGGACCAGTGGGGAACGGCCGACCCGATGAGCGAGTCGGTCGCCAAGGAGCAGTTCAACGACCCCGACGTGCTGTTCGTCGCTCCTCCGGTGTGATCCAACTACCTGTAGAAAGGCCGCAGTTGTGGCAACGACCCTGAAGCACGCCGTACCCAAGGCCGAGGTCACCGCCTCCCTCGACCAGGTGCGCGCCACCGTCACCGACGTCATCGCGGACATCCGCGAGCGCGGCGACGCCGCCGTGCGCGAGTACTCCGAGAAGTTCGACAACTGGAGCCCCGACTCCTTCCGGCTCTCCGCGGAGGAGGTCGAGCGGATCGTCGCGTCGGTGCCGCGGCAGGTCATCGACGACATCCGGTTCGTCCAGGACCAGGTACGGAACTTCGCCCGCCGTCAGCTGGATTCGATGGGCGAGTTCGAGGTGGAGACCCTGCCGGGGGTGAGGCTCGGGCAGAAGCACATCCCCGTGCAGGCGGCCGGTGCCTACATCCCGGGCGGCCGTTACCCGCTCACCGCCTCGGCCCACATGACCATCGTGACCGCCAAGGTCGCGGGCGTGCCGAGGGTCGTCGCCTGCACGCCCCCGATCCGTGGTGAGATCCCGGCCGCCACCGTTGCCGCGATGCACCTGGCCGGGGCCGACGAGATCTGGCTCCTCGGCGGGGTGCAGGCTGTCGCCGCGATGGCCGTGGGCACCGACACCATGGAGCCGGTCAACCTGATCGCCGGGCCCGGCAACGCGTATGTCGCGGAGGCCAAACGGCAGCTCTTCGGGGAGATCGGCATCGACCTGTTCGCCGGGCCGACCGAGATCCTCGTCCTCGCCGACGACGACGCCGACCCCTTCGTCTGCGCCGTCGACCTGCTCTCCCAGGCCGAGCACGGCCCCGACTCCCCGGCCGTCCTCATCACCACCTCCCACGAGGTCGCCGAGAAGACCATCGCCGAGGTCGAGCGGATCCTGCCCGGCATGCCCACCCGGGACTTCGCCGGGCCCGCCTGGCGCGACCACGGCCAGGTCCACGTCGTCGACTCCCTCGAGGAGCTGTACTCCCTCGCCGACGAGTTCGCCTTCGAACATGTCGAGGTGCTGACGGCCGAGCCCCGACTGGCCCTGGACAAGATGACCCAGTACGGCGCCCTGTTCCTCGGCGAGGGCACCTGTGTGTCGTTCGGCGACAAGGTCATCGGCACCAACCATGTGCTGCCCACACGTGGTGCCGCGCGCTACACCGGCGGCCTGTGGGTGGGGAAGTACCTCAAGACGGTCACCTACCAGGAGGTCACCGACACCGACTCGCAGGCCCTGCTCGGCCGGCTGTGCGGGCGCGCCTCGCGCGTCGAGCTGTTCGAGGGACACGCGCGTTCCGGTGACGTACGGGCCGCGAAGGCGGCGGGCGACGAGCTGCCGTGGAACACCGCATGACGCTGCGCGGGCGTACGGCGCTGATCACGGGCGGGGGCGGACCGCTGGGGCGAGCCTTCGCGCTCGCCCTGGCGGGCGCCGGGGCCCGGGTGATCCTGGTCGGCCGCAACGAGCAGGCCCTCGCGGACGCGGCGGCCCGCGTCGGCAAGGAGGGCGGACAGGCCCGTATCGCCGTCTGTGACGTCTCCGACCCGGAGTCGGTGCGCTCGCTGGCCGCCGAACTCGCCGACGAGGACCTTTCGTTGCTCGTCAACAACGCCGGCGTCGCGGGCCCCGTGAAGCCCCTCGTCGACATCGAACCGGACGAGTGGGACGACGTGTTCGCCGCCAACGTCCGCGGCGTCTACCTGGTGTGCCGGGCCTTCCTGCCGCCGATGATCGAGGTCGGCCGCGGAGACGTCGTCAACGTCGCCTCGGTGAGCGGGAAGCGTCCGCTGCTCAACCGCACCCCGTACACCGCCTCCAAGATGGCGCTGCTCGGTCTGACGCGGACGCTGGCAGGAGAGGTCGGCCCGCGGGGTGTCGCGGTCAACTCCCTTTCCCCGGGGCCGGTTCGGGGACCGCGCATGGACCGCAACTTCCGTCTCACCGCCGAACTGACCGGCTGCACCGTGGAGGAGGCCGAACACGACTTCGCATCCCGGGCCGCACTGGGCCGGCTCGTCGAGGAGGACGAGGTCGCCCAGGCCCTCGTGGCCATGCTCGCGATGCCCGGCCTGTGCGGCGCGGACATCGATCTGTCGGCGGGGATGATCGCCCCGGCGTAGCAACCCCGTACGGCGAACGGCGAGGCGGGCGGCTCGACAGCCGCCCGCCTCGCCGTCGTGCATGCCCGGCGACGACGCCTATGGCCACTCTGTGTGAGCGCCATGAAACGGGCGGCGTGATCCGAGGCATCGGACTCCCGTATGCGTGTGTGAGGTGCCTATTCCCTGTTGTGCGGGGCTGATTCACTCCGTCGTGCGCACCTCAGGTGCCTCCGCACAGCCGTCGTAGACCCGTGTCCGACGGACGGCCGGTCACACTGCGCGACGGCGCACTCCACCCCTGGGAAGGCATGCAATGACGCTGATGACCCGACGCTCCATCCTGATCGCCGGTTCCGCCACGGCCGGAGCCGTGCTGCTGCCGGCAGCCGTCGCGACCGCCGCACCGGCGAGAGGGACCACACAGGCCACGGGCACGAAGATCTCCGTCGGCGCCGGTGAGACGTATGAGATCTCCGAGACGACGCGGGTGAGCGTGCTGTCGATCGCCGAGGGCGGCACGATCGCCGCGCCCGACGGCTACAGTCTCTCCCTGACCGTGGACGGCGTCGAGACGGGCCAACTGCTGACTGAAACCGGCGGCACCGCGACCCTCGTCCAGGCCGGTACCTATCGGGGTGACGTGGTCCTCACCGTGGCCGAGGCCAACGAAGTGACGTACGAGACGCTCACGTTCCCCTTCCGGCAGGCCCTGTACGTCGACGCCGACGGTGTCGTCCGGGAGAAGTCCGTCCTCACCGCCGTACAGGGCGGCAAGGTCACCGACGCCTTCGCCAAGAACGTCTCGATCACCTCCACCGGCGAGTGCTTCGACGGCGTCTTCGTGCAGGACAGCGCCTACTCGCTCCTGAGCCCCGTCATCTCCCTCACCGGCAACGGCCGTTGCGACTTCGCCGGCTACGGCGCCGCGGTCGTCGGCGACGGCTCGGCGACGACGCTGGTCCTGGACGGCGCGCGGATCTCGACCAAGGGCGTAGTACGCACCGGAGTCATCTCCAACGACGGCGCGAACGTCGTCGTCAAGAACTCGACGGTCCGCACCCGCAACGGAGTTCTGCCCTCCGACTACCAGGCCACCGTCGAGACCCCGTACATGGAGTCGGTGCCCTGGATGCTCGGCCTCGACGGTAACGTCCGCGCCACCAACCTCATCGGCAAGGGCAGCAAGGCCACCTACCTCAACTCCACGGTCTTCTCGGAGACTTGGGGTGCGCTGTCGGTCGAGGGCGGCAGCGGCCTCAAGCTGACGACGGTCAACAGCCACATCGGGAACACCGGGGAGTACGGCTACGGCACCTACGCCATCGGCGACGCGACCGTCCGCGTCCTCGGGTCGCAGTTCGACGTGGGCAGCTACGCGACCATCATCGCGGGTCCGGCCGCCGTCGTGCACTACGGCGCCAGCACCCGGGATGCCGTGGCCGCGCTCAACACCGAACTCGAACTCGGCCTGAGCAGCGCAGAGTTGGCCGCCCTACCGGCTCGCAGGACTGTCGTGAACTCCGGTCACTTCGGCTACATGTTCTTCGGCACCGGCACGCTCACCCTCGACGGCGGCACCGTCATCAACTCGGAGCGGGCGACCTTCCTCAACAAGGGCCAGCAGACCACGATCTCCGTCGACGGCACGGGCGGCACCCGGCTCAACCCGCGCGACGGGATCATCCTCCAGATGATCGAGCTGGACGACCCGGGCCCGGTGATGGTCGACGGCAAGATGCTGAACACCGGCGTCTACACCGAGCCCACCGGCGACCCGACGAAGGACTCCACCTTCGACGTCACCGCCGTCCACACCGCCGACGGGGCCGCCACCTTCACCTCCATCGCCCTCAAGGGCGACTTCTACAACGGCATGCGCAAGGGCAAGAACATGGTCCTCACCTTCGAGGACGCCACCGTCGAGGGCGTCATCTCGGCGACCACGGCCAAGCACGGCGTGTCCACCATCGACGCGTCCAACTTCTACGATCTGGGCATCGTGACCAACACCGTGCAGGCCGCCGTCAACAACGGCGCGATCGTCCAGCTGAACAGCGGCTCCACGTGGACGGTCACCGGCACCTCGTACCTGACGAGCCTCACCCTTGCCTCGGACGCGGCCGTCAAGGCGCCGCGCGGCAAGTCGGTGACCATGACGGTCGACGGCACGGCGACGACCGTCACGCCCGGCCAGACCTACACCGGCGCGATCACGCTGACCGTCGCGTGACCGACGGCGGAGGCGCGACGCTCACGCGAGCCGCGCCTCCGCCTCCTTCGCGATCCGGTCGAACTGCGCCCCCATGGCCGCCTGGAGGGCCTGCGCCCCCGACAGCGGACGGACCATGACCATCAGGTCGTCGATCAGGCCCTCCTCGTTGACATGGATGAAGTCGCAGCCGGTCAGCTCCCGGTCCCCGACCCGCGCGGTGAACACCAGCGCGTGGTCGGGGCCGTCCGCGTCGCCGATCTCCCGCAGATACCGGAAGTCCTCGAAGACCCGCGCGACCCCGTGCAGGATCGCCGCCGTGATCGCTTTCCCGGGGTACGGCTTGAACACGACCGGACTGCTGAAGACCACGTCCTCGGCCAGCAGCGCCTCGACGGCGTCCATGTCCTGTGCCTCGACCGCCTCGCGGAACGCACGCATCGGCTCACCTCATAGTCAATTATTTGAGTAGGTGTGGATGAGACTAATCAACCGCTGTTAGCGTGTCCATGTGTCTCTCAAGTACGCGGTCCTCGCGGCCCTCCTGGAAGGGGAGGCCTCGGGCTACGAGCTGTCCAAGGTGTTCGATGTGTCGCTGGCGAACTTCTGGCCCGCGACCCCGCAGCAGCTCTATCGCGAGCTGGAGCGCCTCGCGCAGGACGGGCTGATCCAGGCACGGGTGGTACAGCAGGAACGCAGGCCCAACAAACGGATGTTCACGCTCACCGAGGCCGGCCGGCACGACCTGAACGCCTTCGCCGCCGAGCCGCCCAGGCGCCCCACCGCGATCCGCGACGAGTTCCTGATCAAGATCCAGGCCATGGACGGTACGGACCCCGCGGCGATCCGCGAGCTGGTCGAGGAGCGCGGATCGTGGGCGCGGGGCAAGCTCGACCGCTACGAGAGGCTGCGCGAGCGGCTCCTCGCGGGCCGGACCGAGGAGGAGTACCTCCGTGACGCCGACCGCATCGGGCCGTATCTTACGCTGATGGCGGGGATCACCTTCGAGGAGGAGAACCTGCGCTGGTGCGATCGCGTTCTCGCGATCCTGAAGCAGCGGGTTGCCCTAGGCTGACGCGGATGTTCAGCCCCGAAGGTCCAAGCCTGCGTGAACTCACCGTCCAGGCACTCTCCTCCGTCGAGCGCGGCTACGACCTGCTCGCGCCGAAGTTCGACCACACCCCCTTCCGGACACCGGACTCGGTGCTCCGAGCCGTCGCCTCGGCACTGCGGCGGATCGGCCCCTTCGACGACGGACTCGACCTGTGCTGCGGCACCGGCGCGGGAGTCGGCGTGCTGGCCCGGGTCTGCCGGCGCAGCGTCACCGGAATCGACTTCAGTGCGGGCATGCTGTCCGTCGCCCGGGAGCGTGTCCGGTCCCGGGGGCCGCGTATCGCCTGGGTGCGCGGCGATGCCCGCGCGCTGCCGTTCGGCCCGGCCTTCGACCTCGTGGTGAGCTTCGGGGCGTTCGGTCACTTCCTGCCTCGTGAACTGCCGGGACTGTTCACCCAGGTCCACTCCGTGCTGCGTCCGGACGGCTGCTTCGCGTTCCCCGTCGTCGCCCCGCCCCGGCCGAGCTCGCGCGGCTACTGGATGCTGCTCGGCTTCGATGCCGTGATGAGGGTGCGCAACGCCGTCTGGCGGCCGCCGTTCGTCATGTATTACAGGGCCTTCCGGCTGACGGACGTCCGGCGGGAGCTGGAGCGGACCGGGTTCGCGGTCGATCTCCACGCCCTGCCCGAGTTCGGTCGCCGACGCGACGGCAGCCCGCGTGTGCGCATGGTCGTGGCGCGCCGGCTCCCGTAGGACACAGGGATCAGACGAAGCGCCGTACGAACGACAGCGCGGTGTCCGCGACCTCCTGCCAGCCGTGGTCGATGGTCAGCGCATGGCCGCGGTCCTTGATCTCGGTGATCTCGGTGATCCCCGGGTTGTGCTGCTGCCTCTTGAACGAGGCGTTGGCGATCGCCCACGGCACCGTGTGGTCCTTCTCGCCCGAGATGATCAGCAGCGGGCCGCGGTCCGGGTTCTCCGTGTCGACCTTCACCTCGGTCCACGGGTTGAGGTTCGCCGTGGCCGCCTGGAACAGCGGCGCGCCCGGCGCGGGCACCGCGAACGTCTCGTACAGCTCCTTGGCCTCCTCCTCGCTGACCGCGTTGGCGAAGCCGTAGCGGAACTGGTCGAAGGTGAGCGGGACGGCACGACTGCGGTTGGCCGGGTTGCTGAGGACCGGCGCCGCGGAGCGCAGCGACGAGATGGGCAGCGGCAGGACGCCCCTAAACGGCGCGGGGTCGATCGCGACGGACGCGAGGGACAGCCCGCGCCCGGCGAGGATCTGCGTGAGCAGCCCGCCGAACGAGTGACCGACGATCACCGGCTTGCGCGTCAGCCCGCCGATCAGCCCCGCGAGATGGTCGGCGACCTGCCCGACCGTCTTGCCGGCCAGGACTTCCGGGTGCTCGTTGGCCTCCTTGACCGTCTCCGGGTCATCGGGCCAGGACAGGGAGACCGGCGCGAATCCGGCCTGCTCGAAGTGGGCCGCCCAGCGGTCCCAGCTGCTGGGGAGGAGCCATAGTCCGTGGACGAAGACGACCGGAGTGCGATCGGTGGCGTTCGCCCGCTCGATCTGCTGTGCGTCATGGGTGGTCATACGTCGACGTTATGTGTCTTCGGTGCGCAGATCCGTCACTTGGCTGTATCTGTGGCGCGCCGACCGCATGGGTGTGCTCAGTGCGTCTGATGAGTCCAACGAGTACGAGCGGCAGGGCGCCGGTCACAGATCCCCGTCCAGTCCTGCGCCCCCCAGTGCCAGGGCGATCGCCGCGTCCGGCCCCAACTCCAGCCCCTCGCGGAACACTTCGGCGAACCTGGCGTCGCCGAGGGCGGCTCGTAGTCGGCGTTCGTACTCGCGGCGGAAGACGGTCGTGTCGGAACTGCCGAGCTGGGGCAGGCCCGCGGTCTGCCACAGGCGTCTGCTGACGCCGAGGAGGCGTGCCGCGAGCTCCGTCTCACCACGCGCGGCCTGCGCGGCCACCAGGAGGTCGGCGACCGCGGCGGCGCCGAGCCCGTCGTGCACCCGCCACTTGGCGGCCAGCGCCTCCCGGGCCGAGCGCAGCCCCTCCTCCGCGTGGCCCAGGCCGATCCCGGCGAGCGAGACGAAGAAGTCGCCCCAGGCCCGCATCCACAGCTCGCCGCGCTTGGCGCAGTCCGCGCGCAGCCGCTCGGCGACCGCCGCGCAGCGCTCGAACGCCGCCTGTCCGGCCAGGAGATACGCCTGGAGTGCGAGCGTGAGCAGTTGGAAGAACTCGGCGCCCCCATCGCCCCCGGGCGCCTGCGCCACGCTCCCGTAGAGCACGGCCGAGCGCGCCGACTCGCCCCGCACGGCGAGGCTTGCCCCGGTCAACGGAAGGGCGGGCACCGGAAGTTGACGCTCCTCGGCGAGCCACACATAGGCCGCGCTCACCGACTCGGCGGCATCCAGGTCGTCCGGCACGACCGTGACCAGCCGGTGCGCCCAGACCGCGAGGGTGTGCTCGGGTCCGCCGCCCTCGGGGGCCTGGCTCAGTGCCCGCTCCAAATAGCCGCGGCCCTCCTCCGCGAAGCCGCACGCGAACCAGAAGTACCAAAGGGTGCCCGCGAGTTCGAGCGCCGTCTCCGGCTCGGACGCCGTCAGGCACTCCTCCATGGCCAGGCGCAGGTTCGCGTGCTCCGCGGTCAGCCGCTCGGCCCACATCCGCTGACCCGGTCCGAGCCACTCCGCCTCGCCCTGACGGGCGATCCAGCGGAAATAGTCCTGGTGCCGGCGCGTGACCGTATCCCGGTCACCGAGCCCGTCCAGCCACTCGGCGCCGAACGAACGGACCGTGTCGAGCATGCGGTAGCGCACCGCGGCGCCCTCGCCCTCCCGGGTCACGATGGACTTCTCGGTGAGTGAGGCGAGCAGCGCGAGGACCTCCTCCGCGTCCAACGGCCCGCCGTGGCACACGAATTCGGCGGCCTCGACATCCCAGCCGCCCGCGAACACCGACAGCCGCGCCCACAGCAGCCGCTCCAGCGGAGTGCACAGCTCGTGGCTCCAGCCGATCGCGGTGCGCAGCGTCTGATGCCGGGCCAGGCGCGGCCGGGCAGGCGAGACGAGCAGGTCGAAGCGTGAGTCCAGCCCCTCCAGGAGCCGGTCGAGGGGGAACCCGCGCAGCCGTACGGCCGCCAACTCCAGGGCCAGCGGAATCCCGTCGAGACGGGAGCAGATCGCCGCCACATGGGCCCGGTTGGCGTCGGTCAGCGCGAACGACGGCACCGCCGCCGCGGCCCGGGCCGCGAACAGTGCCACCGCGTCGGCGTGCTCGCCCAGCGGCAGCGGCGCCACCGTCAGCAACTGCTCGCCGGGCACGCCCAACGGCTGCCGGCTCGTGGCGAGTACGCACAACTCCGGTGCGCGCGCCAGGAGTTCCTGTACGACATGCGCGCACTCGTCCAGGACGTGCTCGCAGGTGTCGAGGACGAGCAGCAGCGGCGCCCCCGCGAGGTGCTCACAGACCGCGTCGAGCAGTGGACGCAGGGTCTGCTCGGTCAACCGGGTCGCCTGCGCCACCGCGTTCGTCAGCAGCCCCGCGTCCCTGAGCTCCGACAGCTCCACCAGCCACGCCCCGCCCGGGAACGAGCCCCGGACCGCATGCGCGGCACGCAGCGCCAGCCGGGACTTCCCCACACCCCCGGGCCCCGTCAGTGTCACCAGTCGCGTGGTCACCAACAGGCTTGATATCTCGGCGAGTTCGGGCCGTCGGCCGACAAAGGTGTTGGCCTCGGCAGGGAGATTGCCGGTCCTGCCACCGTGCACCGAGGCCGCCATCGTCCCCCCTCACCGGAACCGATGGCGGTCACCCTAACCCCCTCACGGTGAGGCCGCTTCCGGCGTAACTTGGAAAAGGCCCGGCACACCCAGGGAGGTGCGGGCATGGCCGTCGTACCCGCCCTGAGAACCGTGGGACAGATGCGCCACGGTGACCATCTGCTTCTCGGCTACGACACCGACGAGGAGCGCGAGACGGTTCTCGCCGCGTTCCTGCTCGACGGCCTGGCCAGCGGCCACCGCGGGCTTGTCCTGCCGCCGGCGGAGATGCCGGCGGGTGTGGTCCTGTCCTTCCTGGAGGCGTACGGCTGCCGGGTCGACGAGGAGATCGCGCTCGGCCGGCTCCGCGTCGACCCGCATCTGGCCACCGCCGAGGGGCTGTGGGACCTGGACGAGGTGATCCGCCGCGAGGCCGGCCGCGCGGTCGGCGACGGATTCCTCGGGCTGCGGGTCTGCTCGGAGGTGCTGCGGGCGCAGGTCGCCAAGGGCCTCAAGACGCTGCACGACAGCGAGTTGCTCCTCGACCCCGTGTTCGCCGCGCTGCCGGTGCTCGGGATCTGCCTGTACGACCGTCGGGTCTTCGACGAGGCCGAACTGGCCCCGCTCGACGGGCTGCACCACGGCAGGGTGGGCGCCGACCACGTGTGGCACGACGGCCTGCTGTCCATCACCCGCACCTTCCTACCCCCCGGCCTCGCCTTGGCCGGGGAGGTCGACGACACGAACGTCACGGCCGTCGCCCGCGCCCTGCACGCCGAGCGGGCCCGCGCCCACACCCGCACCGCGAACGGCGCCCGCACCCGACTCGACCTGCGCGACCTGCGCTTCATCGACGTGGGCGCCCTGCGCCTGCTGGTCTTCTCGGCGCTCGGCCTGTCCGCGTCGGGCGGCACCCTCGTGCTGTCCGGCGTCGCCCCGCACCTCCAGCGGGTGATGCGGGTGACCGGCTGGGACCGCGTCCCCGGTCTATCCATCGACGACGGAGGTGAGGGGCCGTGAGCCGCACCGGCTTCGTCCACCAGGCCCTGTGTTACGGCTCGGACGAGGAATTCCTCGAAGGCACCGCCGACTTCGCCCGGGACGGCCTGGACGCCGGCGACGTCGTCCTTGCGGTCGTCCACGGCCACAACATCCCCCTGTTGGCCGACGAACTCGGCGACCGCGCCCAGGACATCGAGTTCAGGGACGCGGCCGACTGGTACGGCCACCCCTCACGCACCCTGGGCCAATACCACGCCCACTGCGCCGAGCAGCTCTCCGGCCGCCGGGTCCGGATCATCGGCGAACCCGTCTGGACGGGCCGCACCCCCTTCGAGACCCGGGAGTGGATGCGCTACGAATCCGTCCTCAACGTCGCCTTCGCCGACACCGGCCACTGGATCCTGTGCCCGTACGACACCCGCACGCTCCCCGCCACGGTCGTGCGCACCGCCCTGCGCACCCACCCCGAACTCGCCCTGGGCGCCCGCATGTCGGCCCCCAGTGGACGCTACGCCGACCCGGCGGACTTCGCGGCCGAATGCGACCGCGAGCGCCCGGCACTGCTGCCCGCCGCAGAGGACGGCCTCCGCTTCGCCCGGGGCGGCTCGGCCTATGTGCGGGGTGCCCTCGCCGCATGGGCCCGCGACCTGGGCGTCCCCGAGCAGCGGACGTACGACATGGTGGCCGCGGTCCACGAGGCCGTCGTCAACTGCGTGCGCCACGGCGGTGGACAGGGCGTGCTACGACTGCGCACCGACCCCGAGTACGTGATCTGCGAGATCTCCGACGGCGGCGCCCACACGACGGAGCCGCCCCCTGCCTTCCCCGGCCATCTGCCTCCCGAGCCGCACGCCGCGAGCGGCCACGGCATGTGGCTGGTACGGCAGTTGAGCGATCTCGTCGCCTCGGAATTCGGGCCGTCGGGCTCCGTCGTACAGCTGTACTTCCGGCGCCCGCGGACCGCGACATAGCCTCAGAGTGCGCTGTACAGGGCGTCGACCAGCGCCATCTTCCGTGGGTCGTTGGCGATATGGGGGCCCATGCGATTCATCACGTAGCCCAGCGACACCCCGGCCTCGGGGTCGGCGAGGCCGCAGGAGCCACCGAAGCCGTCGTGTCCGAAGGCCCGGGGGTTGGGCCCGTACGAGCCGTTCGGGCCGCTCAGCCACAGGCCGAGGCCGATCTCCGTCTCGCTCTCGAAACCGGCGCCGAGCACCAGGTCGCGGCAGCTGCCCTGCCCCTCGCGCACCCGCTCGGCCGCCTCGGGGGAGAGGACGCGGTGGCCATCGTAGAAGCCCTGGCCGACGAAGACGCCGTACAGCGCGGCGACCGCCCGCGCAGTGCCGTGGCCGTTGGCGGCCGGGAGCTCCGCTGCCCGCCACTCGGGCGTGTTGGCCTCGGCCGCGCCCACCAGCGGATTCGCCAGGGCGGCGAGCGCGGTGGGCGTCAACTGGGCGTAGATCGCTGCCTGTTCGCTGGTCCTCGCGGCCGGCGGATGCACCAGCTCGGCCGCTCGGTCGGCCTCCTTCTCCGGCAGCCCGATGGTGAAGTCGATCCCGAGCGGCCCGGTCACCTCCCGCTCCAGAAAGGCCCCCGGCAGCAGCCCCGACACCCGCCGTACCACCTCCCCGACCAGGAAGCCGAAGGTCAGCGCGTGATACCCGGACCGGGTCCCCGGCTCCCACCAGGGCTCCATCGCGGCGAGCCGGCCGGTCGTCAATTCCCAGTCGTAGAGCTGCGCCGGCGAGTGCGGCTCACGCAGCCCCGACAGGCCCGCGCGGTGCGACAGCAGGTGCCGAACGAGGATGCTCTCCTTGCCGGCTGCCGCGAACTCGGGCCAGTACTCGGCCACCGGCGCGTCGAGGTCGAGCAGCCCACGGTCGGCGAGGATGTGTGCGCAGAGCGACACCGGTCCCTTCGACGTCGACCACACGTTGACCAGCGTGTCCCGCTCCCACGCGCGCGTGCGCGCCGCGTCGGCCCACCCGCCCCACAGATCCACGACGGTCTCGCCCCCCACCACGACGGCCACGGCGGCGCCCAGCTCGCCCCGGTCCCGGAAGTTCTCCTCGAACGCCGTACGCACAGCGGTGAAGCGGGCGTCACAGTGACCGTCGATGTGTGGCTGGTGCTCGGACATGGGTCCTCCGTCGTCCACCGGAACCCCGGGCCGCGACACTGCGACCCGGACCCTCCGAACGTACCGACTGGTCGGACTGGGCGGAAGGGATCAGGCGTACGACCGCAGCCAGCGCAGCTTGGCCGCCTCCTGGTAAGGGCCGCCGCCCTCGTGGTCGTTGAAGTCGTACACCTCGATCGTCCTGTCCTCGTGCGCCCAGGCGTTGAAGGCCGCGTAGACCGTCGAGGGCGGGCAGGTCTGGTCCTCCAGGGCCGCGGAGAAGAGCGCGGGGGCGCCGGCGCGGGGCGCGAAGTGGACGGCGTCGAAGTAGGAGAGCGTGCGCAGGGTTTCCTCGGTGCGGCCGCGGTGGGTGTTGAGGTAGTTGCCGATCTCGCGGTACGGGTTGCGGTCCGTGAGGCGCGTCGCGCGGGGGTAGTCGCACAGGAACGGCACGTCCGGGGCGACCGCGGCCAGGTCCGGGACCAGACCGCCCACCGCGATCGCGATACCGCCGCCCTGGCTGGCACCGAGGGCCACCGTGCGCGCCGGGTCGGCCAGCGGGTGCGAGCGGGCCGCCTCCACGGCACGGACCGCGTCCGTGAACACCCGCCGGTAGTAGTAGTTCTCCGGTGCGTCGATGCCACGGGTCATGAAACCGGGGTACGCGGGCGCGCCGCCCACCGGGTCGGGCGTCCCGCCACCGCCGCCCCAGGCGCTGCCCTGGCCGCGCGTGTCCATCACGAAGTGCGCCCGGCCCGTCGACGCCCACAGCAGGTTCTCGTGCGGCAGGCCGCGCCCGCCGCCGTAGCCGATGAACTCCACGACCACCGGCAGCGGTCCCTCGGCGTCGGCCGGCAGCCGCAGCCAGCCCTTCACCGGGTGGCCGCCGAACCCGGCGAACGTCACGTCGTACACCCGCACCGTGGACAGCCCCGTGTCCACCGGCTCGAAACGGGCGTCCAGCTCGTGCTCGCGGGCCTCCTGCAGGGTCTTGGACCAGAAGGAGTCGAAGTCCTCGGGCTCCACGGACTCACTGCGGTACTCGCGCAACTCGGCGAGGGAAAGGTCGAACAGGGCCATCGATGACCGCCTTTGTGAAGTGGCCGTGCGGATGATCACACCGTACGTGCGCCGTCCGAGGACCCGCCAGGCCTCCGACCCGTCGGACACTTACGATGACGCCATGTCGTCTGCCGTGGAACTGCTGGTCAAGGACGCCGAACTGCTCGTCGTGGACGGGGAACGCGAGATCCCGGGCGGCTGGATCGCCGTCGCGGGCGGACGCGTCACCGCCGTCGGCGCCGTCGGCTCCGAACCCGAGGCCGCTACGACCGTCTCGGCGGCCGGGCGGCTCGTCACCCCCGGGCTGATCAACACGCATCACCACATCTACCAGAACCTCACCCGCTCCTACGCGCCCGCCGTCAACGGGTCGTTGTTCGACTGGCTGACCACGCTGTACCCGCTGTGGGCCGCGCTGGACGAGGAAGCCGCCTACGTGTCGGCGTACGTCGGCATGACCGAGCTGCTGATGGGCGGCTGCACCACCTCCTCCGACCACCTCTACGTCCACCCGCGCCCGAACCTCGTCGACGCCGAGATCCGCGCCGCCCGCGACATCGGCTTCCGCTTCCACGCCACCCGCGGCTCCATGACCCGCTCCGTGGAGGACGGGGGCCTGCCGCCCAGGAGCGTCACGCAGAGCACCGACGAGGTCCTCGCCGACAGCGAGCGCCTGATCAAGGCCCACCACGACCCCGCCCCGGGTGCGCTCGTCCGCGTCGCTCTCGCGCCCTGCTCGCCGTTCTCGGTGACCAAGGAGCTGATGACGGCGACCGCGGAACTCGCCGAGCGGTACGACGTACGCCTGCACACCCACCTCGCCGAGGACCGCGACGAGGACACGTACTGCCTTGAGACGTACGGCTGTCGGCCCGTCGAGTACTTCGAGGACACCGGCTGGATGAGCGACCGCACCTGGGTCGCGCACTGCATCTACCCGAGCGACGACGAACTGCGCCGCCTCGCGGCCGCCGGCGTCGGCGTGGCGCACTGCCCCAGCTCCAACATGCTCATCGGCGGCGGCACCGCGCGCGTGCGCGAGATGCGGGAGCTGGGCCTGCCCGTCGGCATCGGCTGCGACGGCTCCGCCTCGACCGACCACGCCTCGCTGTGGATGGAGACCCGGGGCGCGCTGCTGCTGGGGCGCTACCGGGGCGGGCCCGGCGCGATGACCGCGCGCGACGCCCTCGACATCGCGACCCGCGGCTCGGCCCGCTGCCTCGGCCGCGCCGACGAGCTGGGGCATCTGCGGCCCGGGGCCTGCGCCGACCTGGTCGTCTGGGACCTCCACGAGGTCGCGCTGGCCGGCGCGCTCAGCGACCCCGTCGAGGCCTGGCTGCGCTGCGGGCCCGCCCGCGCCTGGACCACGGTCGTCGGCGGCCGGGTCCTCGTCGACCGGAGCGAACCCGTCCTGCCCGCGCTGGCGGACGCGCTGCGCACGCACGGCCGGATCGCGCGCCGGATGCAGGAAATCGTCGTGTAGGGAGACTCTGGCGTAAGGGATCCAACTCTCCCACGACGGGCCGTCGTTGAACGGATACCGTGTGAGACCGACGTCGGCGTCTCGTCGGCGCACGCCGGGGGGTGGAGGGCGCATGAGCGGGGACATGCGGGCCGGAAGCGAGGAAGGGCGCGCCCAGGGCGGGGAGGGACGGGCCCAAGGCGGCGGGGACAAGCGGGTCGAGGGCGGGGACGGGCGGTCCCAGCTGCCCAAGCTGCGGCTCGACGAACTGCTGGAGGAGCTCCAGGGGCGGATCGAGACCGTGCGCGGCACGCGCGACCGGCTCCAGGGCCTGCTGGAGGCGGTGCTGTCGGTCGGCCGGGAACTCGAACTCAGTCAGGTGCTGCGCCGGATCGTCGAAGCCGCCATCGTGCTCGTCGACGCCGAGTACGGGGCGCTCGGCGTCATCAGCCGGCAGCAGCGGCTCGACCAGTTCATTCCGGTGGGACTCGACGACGAGGTGCGGGCGCTGATCGGCGACCTGCCTTCCGGACACGGTCTGCTCGGCGAACTCATCAACCACCCCGAACCGCTCCGGCTGGCGGAACTCTCCGAGCACCCGGCGTCGTCCGGGTTCCCGCCGCACCACCCGCCGATGCACAGCTTCCTCGGCGCCCCGATCCGGGTGCGGGACCGCGTGTTCGGCAACCTCTACCTGACCCAGAAGCGTGGCGGGGGAGAGTTCGACCCCGAGGACGAGGCCGTCCTGTCCACCCTCGCCGTCGCGGCCGGCGTCGCCATCGACAACGCCCGCCTGTACGCCGAGTCCAGGCTCCGGGAACGCTGGCTGGAGGCCGGCGCCGAGGTCATCAGCCGGCTGCTGTCCGGGGCGCCCGAGGCGCAGGTCCTCGAAGTGATGCTGGAGCGCGCCCGCGAGATCACCGGCGCCGAACTGGGCGTCGTCGACCTGGTCATGGAGGACACCGGCCAACTGCGCGGCGCGCTCGCCCTGGGCCGGCACGCCGAGACGCACCGCGGTCTGATCCTGCCCCCGGAGGGCACCCTCGCCGGCGCCGCACTGTCCGCGGGCGGCCTCGTGACCACCAACGACGTGACCAGGGATCCCCGGATCACCTACGGGCCCGACCGCTGGGCCGGCCTCGGACCGGCGCTGGCCGTGCCCATGGGGACCCTGGAGGGACTGCGCGGTGTCCTCATGCTCGCCCGCGGAGCCGGCCGGCCGCCCTTCACGGAGGTCGAGACCACACCGCTCCTCGGCTTCGCCGGACAGGCGGCCCTCGCCATGGAACTCGCCGAACGGCGCCGCGACACCGAGCAGATGAGCCTCCTCGAAGACCGCGACCGTATCGCCCGTGACCTGCACGACCTGGCCATCCAACGGCTGTTCGCCACCGGCATGACCCTGCAGAGCGCTCAGCGCTTCGTCCAGCACCCTCAGGCCGCCGACCGCCTCGGCCGGGCCGTCGACGACCTGGACACCACCATCAAGATCATCCGCTCCACCATCTTCGGCCTGCGCGCCCACGAGACACCCGTGGCCGGCCTGCGCATCAGGGTCGTGGGCGCCCTGGAGGAGGCCGCCGGGGTGCTCGGCTTCACGCCGGCACTGCGCATGGAGGGGCTGATCGACGTCGAGGTACCGGCGAACGTCGCCGAGGACGCCGTAGCCGTCGTGGGCGAGGCCCTCACCAACGTGGCCCGGCACGCCCAGGCCACCGCCGCCGAGGTCACGCTCGTCGTCCGGGAGGGACGCCTGACCCTCTCCGTCGGTGACAACGGCGTCGGCTTCAAGGAGGGCGGCCGCCGCAGCGGACTGCGCAACATCGAGGAACGCGCCGAACGGCTGGGCGGGAAGCTGTCGGTGGCGATGCGGGAGGAGGGCGGCACCCGCCTGGAGTGGCGGGTACCGCTCGGCCCGCGCTGAGGCCTACGCCGCGACGGCGCCCACCTTCCTTGAAGCAGTCAGCCGGAGGTGCCCTCCCGCCGGTTCGGCGGCAGTTGCGCGGCGAGCACCGCGGCCTGCACGCGCCGCTCCACGCCCAGCTTGGCCAGCAGCCGTGAGATCCCGTTCTTCACCGTCTTCTCGGACAGATACAGCCGCTGCCCGATCTGCCGGTTGGTGAGTCCGTCGCCGATGAGCCCCAGGATCTCCAGCTCGCGCTCCGACAGCCCGGCAAGCCGCGGGTCCCCCTGCCCCTCCGCGGCTTCGCCCGGACCGCGCAGGGTGCTCATCAGGCGCGCGGTCGTCGCCGGGTCGAGCATCGACTGTCCCGAGGCGACCGTGCGCACCGCCGAGACCAGGTCGGAACCCTTGATCTGCTTCAGGACGTATCCCGAGGCCCCCGCCATGATCGCGTCGAGCAGCGCGTCGTCGTCATCGAACGACGTCAGCATCAGACACGCCAACTCCGGCAGCCGGGACCGCAGTTCACGGCAGACGGTGATGCCGTCACTGTCCGGCAGCCGTACGTCGAGGATCGCCACGTCCGGCCTGAGCGCCGGCCCGCGCACCAGCGCCTGTTCACTGGTGGCCGCCTCGCCGACCACCTCCATGTCCGGCTCGGCGTCGATCAGGTCGTGCAGACCCCGCCGGACCACCTCGTGGTCGTCGAGAAGGAAGACCCGCACTGGCGCGGTCCTGGGCACCTGTTCTGGTTCGGGCATGGCACGACTCCCCGGTCGTTGGCGACCCCGGCTCTCGATCGTGACCCACCCGGCCGTGAAGTCACCAGGGCCGAACGGTCCCTTCCAGCGTGGCACCGCTGCCGTAGGGGGCGTACAGGTCGAGCAGCCGGGTGCGCGCGGCATGCAGCCGGTGGGCGAGGACGGTGCCGACCCACCGGCTCACCGCCGTTCCCAGTGCGGGGTCGGACTGGCACAACAGCCGTACGGTCATGGCATCCAGCTCGTAGGCCCGCACCGGAAGTACGGCCTGCGCACCGAGTTGCCACACGTACGGCGGGAACAGCCAGGACCAGCCGATGAGTTCACCGTGCCCGAGGGTCTCGATCACCGGGGCGCGGCGGCCCGGCACACGCATGTCGAGGGCGACCGCGCCGGAACGCACGATCCAGAAGTGGTTGGCGCTCCCACCCTCCTCGAAGATCCGGGCGCCCTGCGGAAACGACACCTCCCGGGCCAGCCGCATCAGGCGTCCGCGGTGCTCGGCCTCAAGGGCCTGGGCCATGCGGGTGCTCAATGTTGCGGTCATACCGGGTCTCCCTTCCGGAGCGCCGCGGGGTCTCCTGGCGCCGTACGCCGTGGTGGATGCTTGCAGAGTGCCCTGCGCGGACCGGCGCGCTAAGGGGCCAACCGGCCCTCGCGCAGGACCCGTTGGGCCCGGTCGGCGCTCCCTCGCACCCCGTACGTCACGCCCGGCGCCGTGTCCACTTCGATCCACCCCTGTCGTCATGGCCGCAGCGACGATCCAGCCGTCCGGGTGATGTCCCTGGCGGCCGCTCACGCCGTCCCTTCTCATGGATATCGGCTGCCCGCCGCGGCCTCGTACCCCGTATCCGAGGAGGCCCGGACCGGCATGACGGACCACGCGCGCATCGACGTCCACCAGCATCTGATCCCGCCGGACCGCCGGCGTGCGATGGGCGGCCGGGCCGCGGCGCTGGGCTGGCCCCCGCCCGTGTGGGACGAGCCCGGCGCGATCGCGATGATGGACCGCCGGTCGATCGCCACCGGCATGCTGTCGTACGCGGCGCCGCTCGCCGCCCCCGACGACCCCGGCGGGGCACGCGAGGTGGCCAGGCGCGTCAACGAGTACACCGCCGAACTGGTCAAGGACCGGCCGGACCGTTTCGGTCACTTCGCCGTCCTTCCCCTGCCCGACGTGGACGGTGCGCTCGCCGAGGCCGTGCACGCCTTGGACGAACTGGCCGCCGACGGCGTGATGGTCCTGTCCAACGCCCACGGCCGCTACCTCGGCGACCCGGCGTTCGAGCCGCTGTGGGCGGAGCTGGACTCCCGGGACGCCGTCGTCCTCGTCCATCCCACAGCGCCGCCCGGCACCCCGGACCCGGACCTGCCACCCGGCCCACTGGTGGACTTTCCCTATGCCTGATCCCACGGCTGGCGCGGGCCTGGAGACGGAGCGTTCCCTCGACCGGGGCGCGAGAGCCTCAGCCGAACCGCTCGATGCGGATCCGCTCCACGGGCTGACCGGCCTCGACGAGAAGCCGCGAGGCGTGCTCCGCGAAGGCGTTGGAGCCGCACACATAGGCCTCCCACCCACCGGCAGGCGGATCAGCGAGGAGCGGCGCCACATGTGCGGCCGCCATACGTCCCACGGGCACACCCTCCGGCGCGTTGCGCGTGAAGACCGGTGTGGTCTCCACACCCAACTCCCGTGCGTAGATGAGCTCCTCGGGACTCCGCGCCGACACCAGCAGCCGCAGCGGCACGGACAGGCCCCGCGCTCGGTGATGCCGCACCATCGCCATCAGCGGTACGACCCCGGAACCGGCGCCGATCAGCAGCGCGGGCCGGTCGCCAGGCCAGGCGAAGAAGCCGCTCAGGGGACCGCGCACCTCGACCTCGTCACCGGGCTCGGCCCTGGTGTGGAACCAGCCCGAGACCTCGCCGCCCTCGACATGGTCCAGGGTCAGCTCGATGTGCCCGGAGTCCTCGGGCGCCGACGCGATCGAGTAGTGGCGCTGGGCCACATAGCCGTCCCCGGCGGTCAGCCGCAGCATGAGGTGCTGTCCTGGCAGATGGCCCGCCCAAGCAGGCACCGCGAACCGGAACGTCGAGGCGAGCGGTGTCTCCCGGCGGATCTCGGTGAGCGTGGCGGTCTGCCACACCGCGGCGGCACGGTTGCTCACGGCGATGCGCCCGGGCACGGCGAAGCGCGTCGGAGGCACAAACGGAGTGGAGGAGGGCACCTGCGATGCGAACGTCTCAGTCACCGGAGTACCGCTGTTCCTCCCAGGGGTTGCCCCGCGCGTGATAGCCGTTCTGCTCCCAGAAACCCGGCTCGTCGTGGTCGAGGAGCGTGAGGCCCGCGATCCACTTGGCGCTCTTCCAGAAGTACAGATGCGGCACCAGCAGCCGCGCCGGCCCGCCGTGCTCCGGAGCGAGCGGCTGCCCGTCGTACTCCCACGCGATCCACGCCCGCCCGCCGGTCAGGTCCGCCAGCGGGAGATTGGTGGTGTACCCGGTGTGCGAGTAGGCGACGACATGTGTGGCGGACACATGGGGGCGCACCACATCGAGGAACGTGTCCAGGGACACGCCCCCGAACCGCACCCCGAACTTCGACCAGCTCGTCACGCAGTGGATGTCGCCCTCGTACGCCGACGCCGGCAGCTCGTGCGCCTGCTCCCAGCTCCAGGTGCGGGGCTCCGCCACCAGACCGTCGATGCGGAAGCTCCAGTCGGCGGGCGCCAACTCGGGCGTGACCTCCGCGGAGAGGACGGGCCAGTCCTCGCCCGCGTCGTACTGACCGGGCGGCAGCCCGGCGTTCTCGACGCGCGGGCGTCCGGTGAAGCCTCGGGTGACGTGCATACGGGTCCTGCCTCCAAATTCCTGAGCATTCAACCGTACGCGCCTGTCAGCTATGCCCTGGCCCCTGACGGCAGCACGATCATTAAGGCCGTATGAAGTCTCCGCGTACCCGGGAATAGCGCCCCGGCCATCCCTCTTCCCATCCAGTGCAGGATCCGGTGGCCGTTACAGCCGGTACCGCGGCGACAGCGAAGGAGAGTGCAAGCACATGCCCAAGGCGTACGTCTTCACACGCGACGGGGGCCCGGAGACCGAGGCGTTCGTCGAACTGGACCGGCCTGTGCCCGGCCCGGGCCAGGTGCTCGTCGCCGTCCGTGCGGCGGGCGTGAACCCCGTCGACTGGAAGCTGCGCTCGGGATTCCGGCGCCTCGGGGACACCCGGAGAACGTTCCCCGCCGTCCTGGGCAGCGAGGCATCCGGGATCGTCGAGGAGATCGGCGCCGGAGTCGAGGGCTTCGCCGTCGGCGACGAGGTCTTCGGCAACACACCGGCCGGCGCGTTCGCCGAGTACGCGCTGACGCCCGCCGCCCTGACCGCGCACAAGCCCGTCGGCCTGTCCTTCACGGACGCGGCAGCCCTGCCCGTCGCCGCGGCGACCGCCTACGACGGCGTCCGCCAGCTCGACCTGCCCTCCGGCGCGACCGTGCTGATCACCGGCGCGGGCGGCGGGGTCGGCGTGGCGGCGGTGCAGATCGCGAAGGCCTTCGGGCTGAATGTCGTAGGACTCGCGAGCGACGGCAAGAAGGACCTCGTCGAGTCGCTCGGCGCGGTCCACGTCCCGTCGGGCCCGGGCTTCGCGGACCGGGTGCGGGCGGCCGCGCCGGTCGGCGTCGACGGCGTCTACGATCTCGTCGGCGAGAAGGTGCTCGCCGAGGCGGCGACCCTGCTCACCGACCGGACGAAGCTGATCACGGCCGGGTCTCCGCCCCAGGTCGTGGCAGAACTGGGCGGCGCCCGTGTAGCCCGCGCCGGCACCTCCGGCGTCCTGGACGCGGTGGCGGCCCTCGTGGTGAGCGGCGAGTTGGACCCGCACGTCACCAGCACCTTCCCGCTCGACCGGGCCGGCGAGGCGCTGCGCACCGTCGAGGAGGGTCACGCCACCGGCAAGGTCGTGATCGAGGTCGCCGCATGAGCACGACCGGGCCGATACGACACCACGTCCTCGACAACCCCGCCCTCGCCGCGCTGACCGGCCCGCACGCCCACTTCGCCGAACGGCACGGCCGGGTGCTGCGCTACCCGGTCGACGTCTCCCCGTGGCTCGCCCTGCCCGACGAGCCCGAGCCCGACGACTGGGCAGATCTCGCGGCGTTCGCGGGCCCCGGGGCCGAGGTCCTGCTGACCGGCTACGTGGGACGGATCCCGGACGACTGGGAGATCACGTTCCAGGTCGAGGGCGTGCAGTTCGTGGACGACGGGCTGGCCGCCGTACCGGACCCGGAGACGGTCCGCCTCGGCCCCGCCGACGTGCCCGAGATGCTCGCCCTCGTCGCCCGGACCAAGCCGGGCCCGTTTCTGCCCCGGACGATCGAGCTCGGCACCTACCTGGGAATCCGGCGGGACGGTGCCCTGGTCGCCATGGCGGGGGAGCGGCTGCGTCCGCCGGGCTGGACCGAGATCAGCGCGGTCTGCACCGACCCCGCCGCCCGGGGCGAGGGCCTCGCGACCCGGCTGATCCTCGCCGTCGCCCACGGCATCCGCGAACGCGGCGAGACGCCCTTCCTGCACACCGGCGCCGGCAACACCAACGCCGTACGCCTGTACGAGTCCCTGGGTTTCCGGCTGCGCCGCACCACCGCGTTCCTGGCGGCCCGCGCGCCCGAACGCCTCGCGGACGAACGGGCCGTGTCCGTGTCCTGACGAGAAGGAGAGATGGGCCGTCTGCCGACGAGGCGGCCCACCGGACCCGCCCCCGCCCTGGCCCGGGACGGTTCAGCCGTCTTCGGAGACGGACGCGGAACCGGAGGACCCCGCCCAACCGTTGTATCGCACGAGATACCCCGCGAACCGCTCCAGGTCCTCCTCGGACCAGCCTTCCAGCCGCTCCCGAAACGCCGCCCGGCGCCGCTCGGTGACCTGGGCGAGGATGCTCCGGCCGGCCTCCGTCAGATCCAGCATCTGGACGCGCTGGTCCTCTTGGTCCTGGCGCCGCTCGATGAGCCCGGCGCGCTCCAGCGCGGCCACCTGCCGGCTGACCGTCGACTTGTCCAGGGCGTAGTGCGCGGCCAGGTCGGTGGCGCGGCGGGCGCCGCTCTCCTCCAGGTGCCCGAGCAGGGTGTACGAGACCAGGGACAGCTCGGGGTGCATGCGTCCGGCGGAGGCCCTGGAGCGGCGGGCGAAGGCCGTCATCTCGCGCTGGATGGTTTCCACGGCGTCCACCGGTACCTCCCTCGGGCTCTGGTTGCAGAGTACAACTTGACGTCCGCGAGGCGAGCGGAACCCGGCTGTTCGGGTAGTTCGGGTAATGTGCCGTCCGGCTGCGGACTGTCCCAGCCGAACGAGGCCGAGGAGGTGAGACCCATTACCGCTGTGTCAGCTCGGGTGCTCTCCTCCCAAGACAGCACGGATCACCACCGGTAGGTGACCGCGAGAGCGCCCTTCGGCTCCCGAAAGGCCCTCGGCTTTCATGCCTCCACGTTCTCCTTCCTCCTCGCCCGCATCGCCCTCCGCCCGTTCCGTCGTCGTCTCCGCCCTGCGCGCCGCCGGCTGCGTCTTCGCCGAGGACGAGGCGGAGTTGATCCTCGCCGCCGCCCGTACGCCGGACGAACTCGCCGCCATGGTCGACCGGCGCGCCGCCGGCCTCCCTCTCGAACACGTCCTCGGCTGGGCCGAGTTCAGTGGTCTGCGCATCGCCGTGGAGCCGGGCGTCTTCGTGCCGCGCCGCCGGACCGAGTTCCTGGTCGAACAGGCCCTCGCCCAGGCCCCGGAGGCATCCGTCGTCGTGGACCTGTGCTGCGGCACGGGCGCGGTCGGTGTGGCCCTGGCCGTCTCCCTGGACGGCGTCGAACTGCACGCCGCCGACATCGACCCGGCGGCGGTGCGGTGCGCCCGCCGCAACGTCGGTGCCGCGGGCGGCCTGGTCCACGAGGGCGACCTGTTCGAGGCGCTTCCGACAGGCCTGCGCGGCCGTGTGGGCATCCTCGCGGCCAACGTCCCGTACGTCCCCACCGGGGAGGTCGGTCTGCTCCCCGCGGAGGCCCGTGACCACGAGCCGCTGGTCGCCCTCGACGGCGGCGCCGACGGCCTCGACGTCCTACGCCGGGTCGCGGCCCAGGCCCCGGCCTGGCTCGCCCCCGGTGGCTGCCTCCTGGTCGAGACGAGCGAACGCCAGGCCCCTGTGGCCGTCGAGACGTTCACCAGTGCGGGACTGCGCGCGCGTCTGGCCGTATCGGAGGAGCTGTACGCGCAGGTCGTGATCGGCGTCAGACCCTAGAGACCGTCAGACCCTGGGGTCCGGCGTCACGTGTCCTCCCCGCCGTCGCCCATGCGAGGGTGCTCGCCCCAGGGGCCGCGACCGGGCAGCCAGTCACGCCAGTTGTCGGACTTGTCGTCGTCGCGGCTTCCCGACACGGCGTGGGAGACGGTCCGCGTTCCGTCCTCGGAGCGGGTGCCGACCAGATAGGCCGTGTCGCCCTTCTTCAGGGTGTCGGCCCCGGAGCCCGAGGTGCCCTCCCGGTACACCTTGGCGTCCGAGCCGACGGTCCAGGTCCACTCGGCCCCGTCGTCGCTCTTGACCGTGACCTTGTCGCCGTCGACGTTCTCGACGGTTCCCCACTGCCAGGTCCGCACGACCCAGTCGCCGTCGTCGTCCTTGACGGTCGCCTCGCCGTGCACACCGCCGCCGCCCATGCCGAACCACTTGCCGGGGCCGTGCCTGTCGCCGGGCGCGTCGGACGACGGGGGCGTGGGGGAGGACGCCGAGGCCGCGGGTACGCCGTCGGTCGTGGAGTTTCCCGAGGTCGTGGCGTAGGCGACGGTGCCGCCGAGGGCCAGGACGGCCACCGTGACACCCGCGGTCACCGCCCGCGCCCGTACGGACTGCCGCTCCCAGCGTG
Source organism: Streptomyces sp. JLBG701 (assembly GCF_058544905.1). Lineage (NCBI taxonomy): Bacteria > Bacillati > Actinomycetota > Actinomycetes > Kitasatosporales > Streptomycetaceae > Streptomyces > Streptomyces sp. JLBG701. The sequence continues at coordinate 991,554 of NZ_CM178588.1, read as the reverse complement.
AGCGCAGCGAGCCTCCCGCAGTTCGCTCCGGCTCCGGGCCGCCCGGACCCGAGAGCACCTCCCAGTCCTGGCCCGCGGTGTGTGCCTCGTCCGGTTCGTGCGTCATCGCTCGCTCCCCTCGACCACGGAGCCCGGCCCCGCGTTACCGCACCTCCCTGTGATTGTCCGTGGAAGCCGATAAGGAACGAGTAATAAATCCCTGTGAATGGTGCTCTCCCGGAATGTGGTGCTTTTCTGGGAGTAGGGCGCGATGGTCCGGGGGCCGTCCCGCAGCCCGGCCGCGAGAGGAGCGATCACGATGGCCAGTGAGCGACCGCATCCGGAATCCGTCTCGGTGGAGATCAGCGGGTGCAACAAGGAAGACGCCCGGATCGTGTTCGACACGCTGTGCGCCTGCTTCGCCTCCGACGACCGGCACGTGGGCGACCTGACCCAGGACGCCTCCGGTACCCGCCCGATGGTGTGGCTGGGCACGTTCGACGTCGCCGACGCGCACGAGGGTGCCCGCCCGACCCCCCTCTCCGCGTCCGTCACGGCCGACGTGCACGGCGGCTACTGGGCGATCGACCGGTTCCGCGCCACCCTGGACTCGCTGTTCACCGTGCACGACCTCGTCACGGTCTCCGGCGACCAGGAACGGGAACTTCACGTACGCCTGGAGAGCCGGTGACGAAGCGGCACACGCGCGTGTGAGCTGCGCCTCCACGACGCCCCTGCGATTGTGCAACTAGTTGCATAAAGGCGGTGCCGTCCTCTACAACAGAGGCACGACACCGCGCACGGAGGGGCTCATGAGCCGTTACCCGCACCTGCTGAACCCGCTCGACCTGGGCTTCACCACCCTGCCCAACCGCGTCCTCATGGGCTCCATGCACATAGGCCTGGAGGAGGCGGAGCGCGGCTTCGAGCGCATGGCGGAGTTCTACGCCGCACGCGCGCGTGGGGGAGTGGGACTGATCGTCACCGGGGGCATCGCACCCAACGAGGCGGGGCGGCCGTACGAAGGAGGCGCGAAGCTCACCACGGACGCGGAGGCCGAGCAGCACAGGCAGATCACCGAGGCCGTGCACCGCGAGGGCGGCCGGATCGCGATGCAGATCCTGCACTTCGGCCGGTACGCCTACCACCAGGACCTGGTCGCACCGAGCCCCCTCCAGGCGCCCATCAGCCCCTTCCCGCCCCGCGAACTCACCGACGACGAGGTCGAGCGGACCATCGACGACTACGCGCGTGCCGCCCGCCTCGCCCGGCAGGCCGGCTACGACGGCGTCGAGATCATGGGCTCCGAGGGCTACCTCATCAACGAGTTCATCGCCGTGCAGACCAACCAGCGAACGGACCGCTGGGGTGGGTCGTACGAGAACCGCATGCGCTTCCCGGTCGAGATCGTTCGGCGGGTGCGCGAGGCGGTCGGCGAGGACTTCATCATCGTCTACCGGCTGTCCATGCTGGACCTGGTCCCCGGCGGCTCCACACTCGACGAGGTGATCACGCTCGCCAAGGCCGTCGAGGCCGCCGGGGCGACGATCATGAACACCGGCATCGGCTGGCACGAGGCCCGCATCCCGACCATCGCGACCTCCGTGCCGCGCGGCGCCTACACCTGGGTCACCAAACGGCTCATGGGCGAGGTCGCCATCCCACTCGTCACCACCAACCGCATCAACACCCCCGAAGTCGCCGAGGAGTTGCTCGCCGACGGCTGCGCCGACATGGTGTCCATGGCCCGCCCGATGCTCGCCGACCCCGACTTCGTGGCCAAGGCCGCGGCCGGCCGCCCCGACGCCATCAACACCTGCATCGGCTGCAACCAGGCCTGCCTCGACCACACCTTCAGCGGGCAGATCACCTCCTGCCTGGTCAACCCGCGCGCCTGCCACGAGACCGAGCTCGTCCTGACCCCGACCCGGCTGCGCAAACGGGTGGCCGTGGTGGGCGCCGGTCCCGCCGGACTCGCCTGCGCCGTGAGCGCGGCCGAACGCGGCCACGAGGTCACCCTGTACGACGCCGCGAGCGAGGTCGGCGGCCAGCTCAACGTCGCCCGCCAGGTCCCGGGCAAGCAGGAGTTCGACGAGACGCTGCGCTACTTCCGCACCCGACTCGACGACCACGGCGTGGACGTACGACTGAACACCTGGGTCGCCGCCGAGGACCTCTCCGCCTACGACGAGGTCGTCGTCGCCACCGGCGTCACCCCGCGCACCCCCGAGATCCCCGGCGCCGACCACCCGAGCGTCCTCGGCTACCTCGACGTCCTGCGCGACGGCGCCCCCGTCGGCGACCGCGTCGCGATCCTCGGCGCCGGCGGCATCGGCTTCGACGTCGCCGAGTACCTCACCGATGGCGGCGACAAGGCGAGCGAGGACCCGGCGACATACTTCCGCCACTGGGGCGTCGACACCGACTACCGCGCACCCGGCGGACTCGCGGCCCCCGAACGCCCCGCCCCGCCGCGCAGCGTCCACCTGCTTCAGCGCAAGACGTCCAAGGTCGGCGCCGGCCTGGGCAAGACCACCGGCTGGATCCACCGCACCGAACTCAAGCACCGCGGCGTCACCATGGTCCCGGGCGTGAGCTACGACCGCATCGACGACGCCGGACTGCATGTCACCGTCGACGGCACCAGCACCGTCCTGGAGGTCGACACGATCGTCCTGTGCACCGGCCAGGAACCGCGCCGCGGCCTCTACGACGAACTGGCCGCCGCCGGCCGCAGCGTCCACCTCATCGGCGGCGCCGACGTGGCCGCCGAACTGGACGCCAAGCGAGCCATCAAGCAGGGCACCGAGCTGGCGGTGGCGCTGTAGGCGACGTGCGGGAGGTGTCGTAGGGCGTCCCTAGGATGACCGCATGTCACTCCCGCACGCGATCCTCACCGCCCTGCTCGAAAAGCCGTCGTCCGGGCTGGATCTGACCCGTCGGTTCGACAGGTCGATCGGCTACTTCTGGTCGGCGACGCATCAGCAGATCTATCGCGAGCTGGGAAAACTGGAGGGCGAGGGGTTCATCCGCACCCTCCCGGCCGAGCAGCCGGCCCGCGGGCAGAAGAAGAGCTACGAGGTCCTGCCCGCGGGCCGCGCCGAACTGGCCCGCTGGACGGCCGCGTCCCAGGACCCCAAGCCGCTGCGGGACGTCCTGCTGCTGCGGCTGCGCGCCGCCGCCGTGGTCGGCACCGAGGGGATCGAGGCCGACCTGCGCCGCCATCTCGACCTCCACCGGCGGCAGTTGGCCGAGTACGAGGAGATCGAGCGGCGCGACTTCCCGCCCGGCAGCGACAGCACCCAGGACCGGCTCCGGCACCTCGTGCTGCGCGCGGGCATCGACCTGGAGACCTTCTGGACGGGCTGGCTCGCCCACGCGCTCGACGAGTTCGCCGAACTGCCGGGCGCCGACCCGGCCCGCGCCTCCGATCAGAGCCGGTAGGGCTTCGAGCGGCGGCGCAGGAACCACGCCGTGGCGACGACTCCGGCCGCCACCAGGGTGCCGCCTCCCGCGAGCGTGAGCGGACCGAAGTCCCGGGTGGCGCCGCCGAGACCGCCCATCACACCGCGCGAGGGCGAGGCCGTCGCGGAGATGGTGGGGGTGGAGGCCGTGGAGACGATGACGGCCTGGGTGCCCGCCGTCTGGGTGTTCGAGCACATGACGACCACGGTGTACGTGCCCGGACTGACGCTGGACCAGGCGGCGGACTGAAGGGCGCTGGTGCCCGACAGCGCCACCTGGCGGCCCTGGGAGAAGTTCGCCTGGCTGCTGTTGAGCAGCGAGGCGGTGCCCCAGCTGCCGTTGACCTGGGTGCAGGCGCTGGTCGTGACCGAGACCGTGGACCCGGTGGTGCTCACGGAGATCCCCGAGGCGGCGACGGCCGATGCGGCCAGGGGGAGCGGTAGCGCGGCGGCGGCCGCCACGGTCAGGCCGGAGCGGAGGAGAAGCTGACTGGTGCGCATGTGGACTGCCCTCCGGCGGCACGGTCGGCGGTACATCCCTTGCGCCGCCGAGGGTCGGGGATCGCCCGTGCTGCCTCACGGGAAGCCAACGTGCCCCCGGCCCGACCCGCACGCGGACGGGAGCCGGGCAGGTGACGGATTCCTTCGTCCGGCTCAGGGCCGAGGCCCCGTCACGGTCAACGAGTCGGCCGATCCGGTTGAACCCGTCGTCACCGTCCGCTCCGCGGAGAAGCCGCCCCAGGTGCCGTCCGGCACCCTGGCCCTGATCCGCACCCGGTGCGTGACACCGCCGTCCCGTCCCACATAGAAGCTGTACGTCGCCCGGTCGCTCGGTGCCCTGTCGCCCCAGACGAGTGAGGTGGCCGGGCTGCCGTCCAGATGGACCTGGTACTCCACGACGACGCCGTCCGTGCGGGGCGGGACCCAGGAGAGGTCGACGTAGTACGCCCCGTCCGCGCGGTGCGTCGCCGCGCGAAAGTCGGTGGGCGCGGTGTCCCGCCCGTCGTCGGAACCCGGCGCGGTGGTGAGGCGGACCGTGTCGCCGGCGGGCGAGAGGTTGTCCGCCGCGTCGCGCGCCCGGACCGTGAAGGAGTAGCGGGTACCGGGCCGCAGCCCGCCGACCACGGTCGCCGTCTGGTTCCCGCCCACACTGTGGACCTTGCTGGAGCCCTGGTAGATGTCGTACGACATCACGTCCCGGTCGTCCGTCGACACGTCCCAGGACAGCTGGACGGCCCGGCTTCCGGCCGCCCGACCATGGGTGTTCCGGGGACGCGTCGGGGCCGAGGTGTCCGCCGCGACGGCCTCGGGCGTCGTCGCCCGTACCTCCGGGCTGCGCGGCCCGACCTGCCCGTCGGCGTCCCGGACCCGCACGGTGAAGACATACATGGTCGAGGGCTTCAGTCTGGTGACATCCACCATGTGCTCGGAACCGGGGACTTCCCCGACCTTTGTGGTGCCGCCCTCTGTGGTGCCGCGATACACCTCGTAGGCGATTCCGGTGTTCGTGGACACCGCGTTCCACATGACGTGCACGCTGGTCGAGCTGCCCGCCTCCGCGGTGACGCCCGTCGGCGCGGCCGGCAGTCGGCTGCCCTCGTCCCCTTCCGCCGCGCCCCAGCCGCAGGACGCGACCAGCAGCAGCGCGCAGAGGACGGGCACACGTCGCACGACACTGTCTCCCCGGACGGCAGGAACGGCACATCGGCATTGGTCCGAACCAATATGGCGTCACTGGCGGGGCCACATCAAGAGGGAAGGCGGAGGTCGACGCCATTGGTGACGGCGCGGCGGGATTACGTATGCTGAAGCCTCACGGCTGAACTCTCCGCGATCGCAGGCGAGTTCATGCCAGTGGCGCGGACCGCTGTCGTCGCTGTTCCCGCGCCGGCGCGGGCGGCCGGGAGGCCGGAGCCGACACGGGCTCAGGCTCCCGGCCCCTGTCGGAAGTTCAGGGCTGTGCACCGTCCGGCCCCCTAATGGTGGCCCCACCTGCGGACCGGCACCAGATTGGGCGAGTGTCCGTCAGTGTCGCCCAGGAAAGGGTCGCTTATCGTGCGTGTCCAGCCGCTGACGCTTGCCGCCGCAGGCGCCGCCCTGCTCGCCCCGACGATGCCGTCCGCCGCCGCCCCCGCACCTGGCGCCCCCGGGGAGCCGGTGGCCGTGCGCAGCGAGGGCAGGGTCAGCGCCGCCGACCTGCTGGCCAAGCTGCGTGACTGCACCCCCGTCTCGCGCGGCCGGTACCGCAGCGACGACGGGGCGCCCGCGAACATCCCGGTCTGCGGCACGCGCGACGCCGTCTTCTGGAAGGCCGACATGGACATCGACTGCGACGGCCATGCCGGGCCCCGCTGCAACCGGCGCACCGACCCGCTCTACTCCGACACCACGGCCTACCAGCAGTCCGACGGCCGCCAGCTGAACCCCGAGCGCCTTCCCTATGTCGTCGTGCCCGCCCCGAGCCGCATCTGGAACTACCGCGCGCACGGAGTCGGGGGCGCCGCGGTCGCCGCCGTCGTGTACCGGGACCGGGTGCAGTACGCGGTCGTCGGCGACACGGGCCCGGACGACGTCATCGGCGAGGCGTCGTACGCCACCGCCCGGGCCCTCGGCATCCGCCCCGACCCGCGCGGGGGCGGGACGGACTCCGGGGTCACCTATGTCGTCTTCAAGGGCTCGAAGGTGAAGCCCATCGAGGACCACGCGGCCGCCGTCGCGACGGGGGAGCGGCTGGCGCGGCTGTTCGTCCGCGGCGCCGACTGATCCGCCCGCCCGGCACGGGCCGCCGACGGGATCTCAGACCGCGGACCAGCCGTTGTCGACGGGCAGGATCACGCCGTTGATGTTGCTCGCCGCGTCCGAGGCCAGGAACAGGATGGCGGCGGCCTGCTCCTCCGGCTCGGCCAGACGGCCGACGGCGCCGAAGTACGGGCCGAGCGCCTTCGGGCCGTGCGCGCCGTCCTCGACCTTCACCTCGATACCGGTCTTCGTGCCGCCCGGGGCGATGGCGTTCGCCCGGATGCCCTGGTTGCGGTACATCACGGCCAGGGACTTGGTCAGGCCCGCCACTCCGTGCTTGGAAGCGGTGTACGCCGCGCCCGCGGCGCTGCCGCGCAGGCTCGCCTCGGACGCGGTGTTCACGATGACGCCCTTGCCGGCCTCCAGCATGTGCGGCAGCACGGCCCGGGTGAGCAGGAACGGTGCGGTCAGGTTGACCCGGATGACCCGCTCCCACTCGACGTCGCTCACCTCGCCCAGCGCCGACATGCGGTCCATGATCCCGGCGTTGTTCACCAGCACGTCCACGCCGCCGAAGCGCTCCACGGCGGTCGCGGTCACCTGGTCGACCACGGTCTGCTCGCTGAGGTCGCCCGTGACGGCGACGGCCGCGCCGCCCGCTGCCTCGATCTCCTTGACGACGGTCTCGGCACCCTCGGCGTTGAGGTCGGCGACCAGGACCTTGGCCCCCTCCGCCGCGAAGAGCAGGGCGGCGGCGCGCCCGATGCCCGAGCTCGCTCCGGTGACGATGACGCTGCGGCCGTCCAGTCCAGTGGCCATGTGGTGCTCCTAAGTGCTCTGTGCGTGGGGCTGAAGAACCCGTTCCACTTCCAGCGTACGACTTAATGTCTTCAAGTGACATAAACGTCTGGTGGAGAATTCCTACGTGACGCAGCCACCGCCACTGGAGGGCCGGATGACCGAGACGCGCGGACGCACCGGCCGACCGCCCCTGACGGAGGAGCGGAAGGCCGAGATCCGGCTGGAGATCGCCCGTGCCGCCGTGGAACTCTTCGCCGACCAGGGAGTGGCGGCGACCACCGGCGAGCAGATCGGACAGGCGGTCGGCGTCTCCGCCCGGACCGTGTGGCGCTACTTCCCGAGCAAGGAGAGCTGCGTACGGCCTCTCTTCACAGCCGGCATCGACGTGATCGCCGCCGGCCTGCGGAACTGGGGTCCGGGGCAGCCGCTGGAGGAGGCGTTCGAAGGGATGTTCACAAGCCGTAGCCGCCTGGTGGCCGGGCCCGGCCCGGAGTACACCAGCGCGGCCGCGCTGGTCCGGCTGACCCGCACCGAACCGGGCCTGCGCGCGATCTGGCTCCAGTCCTACGACGAGGCGGAACCGGCGTTCGCCCGTGCCCTCGCCGACCGGGCCGGTCTGCCCCACGGCGACCTGCGGCCGGCGATCCAGGCCGCGGTCCTGAACGCGGCCCTGCGGGCGGCCGTGGAGCACTACGCCTGGCGAACCGCCGACCAGGAGCCCGACCCCGCCACGGCGGAGGCCGAACTGGCGGCGACCATGCGCGAGGCCCTCGCCGTCGCGACGGAGGGCCTCAGCTGAGGGGCGGTCCCATGGAGAGGAACCCTCAGACCTTCCGGTACGTGTACGCCTCCATGGCCGCCGCCTCCACCGCCGCGAGGTCGGCCCCCGTCGCCGCCGTGACGACCGCGGCCACCGCTCCCTCGACGAAGGGGGCGTCCACCAGGCGGGTGCGGTCGGGGAGTTCGTCGCCCTCCGCGAGGAGCGCCTTCACGGTGAGCACCGCGCTGCCCAGGTCGGTGAGGACGGCGACCCCGGCGCCGCGGTCCACGGCGGCGGCCGCGGCGGCGATCAGCTCGGAGCTCGTCCCGAGTCCGCCGCCCTCGGTGCCGCCCGCCGGAGCGACCGGTACCGCGGTGCCGCCGCCCGCGAGCCCCTTCGCCAGCGCGGCCACCGACGCGGCCACCTCCGCGCTGTGCGACACCAGCACGATCCCCACCAGCTTCTCGTCACTCACCGGCGGCCTCCGCGGCTTCCTGAAGGGCCGCGATCAGCAGCGCCGAGGAGGTGGCACCGGGGTCCTGGTGCCCGATGCTCCGCTCGCCGAGATAGCTCGCCCGGCCCTTGCGCGCCTGCAACGGAGTCGTCGCCAGGGCGCCCCCCTCGGCGGCGGCACGCGCGGCGGCGAAACCGTCGACGAGGGCGTCCGTCGCCGGCACCAGCGCGTCGATCATGGTCTTGTCGCCGGGCGCCGCCCCGCCGAGCGCCATGACCGCGTCGACCCCGGTGCGCAGCGCGTCCGTCAACTGCTCCTCCGTGACCTCGGCCGCGTCTCCGAGCGCCTTGCCCGTACGACGCAGCAAGGTGCCGTACAGCGGGCCCGACGCGCCGCCCACCGTCGAGATGAGCGTGCGCCCGGCGAGGGTCAGGACGGCGCCGGGCTTGTCCGGGGCCTCCTTCTCCAGCGTGGCGGCGACGGCGTTGAAGCCGCGCTGCAGATTGGCGCCGTGGTCGGCGTCCCCGATGGGCGAGTCGAGGGCGGTGAGCAGTTCCGCCTCACGGTCGACGGACGCGGCGGTCGCCGCCATCCAACGGCGGAAGAAGTGGGCGTCGAGCACTGGATCTCCTTGCACGGTCGGTGAATTGGCGGGGTGGGTGAGTCGGCGTACTGGGCGAGTCGGCGTGGTGGGCGAGCTGGCGTACCGGGTGAGCCGATCGCTTCCGCCGCCGTCTCACATGCCCCAGCGCAGGCCCGCCGTCCGCACCGGCGCGTCCCACAGGCGCAGCAGCTCCTCGTCGATCTGGCACAGGGTCACCGAGGCGCCCGCCATGTCCAACGAGGTGACGTAGTTGCCCACCAGCGTCCGGGCCACGGCCACCCCACGCAGGCTCAGCACCCGCTGCACCTCGGCGTTGAAGCCGTATAGCTCCAGCAGCGGTGTCGCACCCATGCCGTTGACCAGCACCAGGACCGGGTTGCGTACCGGCATGTCCTCCAGGATCGCGTTGACCGCGAAGTCGGCGATCTCGCCGGACGTCATCATGGCGCGCCGCTCCCGGCCCGGCTCCCCGTGGATGCCGATGCCCAACTCCAGCTCCCCGGCAGGCAGATCGAAGGTGGGGCTGCCCTTGGCCGGAGTACTGCAGGCGCTCAGCGCTACGCCGAAACTGCGGGAGTTCTCGTTGACCTGCCGCCCGATCGCCTCGACCCGCTCCAGCGACTGCCCCTCGTCCGCCGCCGCGCCCGCGATCTTCTCCACGAACAGCGTCCCGCCCGTGCCGCGCCGCCCGGCCGTGTAGAGACTGTCGGTCACCGCCACGTCGTCGTCGACCAGGACCTTCGCGACCCGGATGCCCTCGTCCTCGGCCAGCTCGGCTGCCATGTCGAAGTTGAGGACGTCTCCCGTGTAGTTCTTCACGACGAACAGCACACCCGCACCGCTGTCCACGGCCGCCGCAGCACGCACCATCTGGTCCGGCACAGGGGAGGTGAACACCTCACCGGGACAGGCCGCCGACAGCATCCCGGGCCCCACGAAACCACCGTGCAGCGGCTCATGCCCCGAGCCCCCGCCGGAGACGAGGGCGACCTTCCCCTCGACGGGAGCGTCCCGCCGTACGATCACCCGGTTCTCGACATCCACGGTCAGCTCGGGATGGGCGGCCGCCATACCCCGCAGCGCGTCCGTGACCACGGACTCCGGGACGTTGATCAGCATCCTCATGGGTACCTCCTGGTGGGACTGGCAGATGAGCCTCTGAGCTGTGTATTTGCAGGTGGAAGCGGGTTTGGCTAGTTTTTGATCTTGGCGGTCCATGGCGGTCGGGAGCGGGTTGTGGCGGGGGCGATGCTGACTTTGATGACAGCGCGTCAGGTGCTCGAGATGCGTCGGGCAAATGGCAACCGGAGTACTGCTGTCGGCAGTATCGACCTTGCGGCAGCGAAGGTCACGCGTGTGCACGCGGTCATTGGGTGACCTCGCCCGGCGAGGCCAGGGCTCGACGGTGACCGCTGCGGGTCGATCCTCGTGCGGTTCCTTTCCCGACTCTCCGTCGCGTCATCCGATCCGCACGCGATCCGCGTTTTGAGTGTGGCGAAAGCTGTCCACATCAACAGACGCGACGCCGACGAGCCCATTGACCCAGAGAAGCGCGCGACCATCGGGTAGCACATGGGGAAGGAGTCGTGACGCGTCACATGGAGTGCGTTGCCATCCTTGAACCGACCTCGAAGTGCTCCTGACCTGCGGTTTTGTGCGTGTGCTTTATGTGTGGTGTGGGCGTTACGGGCGATATCTTGACGCTGAAATGACGCTCGCGACGCTCGTTCTGAGGGGGCATCAGGTGGGTTGTGGTGCTGGTCAGAAAGAGCAGGCGCGCGTCCTCGATGCCATGTGCGGGTCGGGTCCGGATGGGTGATAGCCCTTCGTGCAAGAATGCGGCTGTCGTCGCCCCGCCGTATCCATTCCGCTGCGCGTCGATCCATCGAGGATTCCGTGTCCAAGCCCGTCGTCCGTGAACCGTTGCGTCGCAACTCGCGGGCGAATCGGGCGCGCATCCTGGCCACGGCCCGTCAGGAGCTGGGGCGGAACCCGGACGTCACGCTGGAGGAGCTGGCGCGAGCCGCGGGTGTCGTACGGCGCACCCTGTTCGGTCACTTTCCCGGGCGGGCGGCGCTGCTGGAAGCCCTCGCCGAGGAAGCCTCCGAGACGCTCCGGTCCGCCGTGGCGGCCGGTGCCGAGCGCGCGAAGGCGGAGTCGGCCGAGTGGGCCCTCGCCCGCCTCGTGTTCTCGATGTGGCCCGTGGGGGACCGGTACCGCCTGCTCCTGGTGCTGGCCAGGCGCGATCTCGGTGCGGAGCGGGTGGCCGAGGTGCTGGCACCGGCCCGCACGGAGACGACGGCCGTACTGGAGCGCGGGCAGCGGGACGGCGTCTTCCACTCGCATCTGCCGGCCGCTGTGTTGAGCGCCGGGCTGGAAGCGATGACGGTCGCGCTGTTGGAGGCGGTCAACACCGGGGGGCTGGAGGACGACGGCGGAACCCGGGTCGCCCTCACCGCGCTCATTGCGGCCGGGGTGCCGGAGGGGCGGGCGACTGTCGTGGTCGAGGCTGTCGCGTCGGCTGTGACCGTGGAGTCCGCGGCCGACGACTGAGCCGTCGTCGCCGTCGTACCTGACACCTGAGAGACCTTGTCCGCCCCGGCGCACCATGCTGGGGCGGAGTCCTCTGCTGCCCGTGGTGCCGCCCAGACGGAGCCCAGAGAGTCGGCCGGGGCGTGGACCGTGACGAGCCTCTCATGCTTCGGTCTCCTGCCCGCAAGATAATTGCCCGCTCGCGTGCAATTATCTTTCCTGTGCTCCTGGCTTCGTGGACGGCGCGGCTGTCGCGTCATGCCCCGGCCCGGACTTCCTACCCTCTGTGGAGAAGCGCAGTGAACCTCGGCGGACCAGACGATCTGACCCTTTCCCATCAGGGTCACCCGGTGGCCCTCCTCGGCGGCCGGTACGAGCTGCGCCACCTGCTCGGCTCCGGCGGTATGGCCGAGGTGCATCTCGCGCACGATCTCCGGCTCGACCGCAGCGTGGCCGTGAAGACCCTGCGCGGCGACCTCGCCTACGAACCGGCGCTTCAGGAACGGTTCCGGCGGGAGGCGCAGTCCACCGCGTCGCTCAACCATCCCGCCATCGCCGCGGTGTACGACACGGGCGAGGACGTGGCGTACGGCGGGGCCCAGCTGCCGTACCTCGTGATGGAGTACGTCGACGGGACCACCCTGCGCGACGCCCTGCACTCCGGGCCGCCGATGACACCCGAGCGGGCCCTGGAGGTGACGGCCGGGGTTCTGCGGGCCCTCGCCCACTCCCATCAGCCCGGCATCGTGCACCGGGACATCAAACCGGCCAACGTCATGCTGACCTGGGCCGGAGACGTCAAGGTCATGGACTTCGGCATCGCCCGGGACGCTCGGGACGTCGGCATGACGCAGACGTCGGTCGTGATCGGGACCGCCCAGTACCTCTCGCCGGAACAGGCGATGGGGCGCGAGACCGACGCGCGGTCCGACCTGTACTCCATCGGTTGCCTGCTGTACGAACTGCTGACCTTCCGCACGCCGTTCACCGGCGAGACGCCGATGGCGGTGATGTACCAGCACATCCAGGAGGCCCCGCTCCCGCCGAGCCTCTACAACCCCGAGGTCGGCCCCCAGGTGGACGCGATCGTCCTGCGTGCCCTGGAGAAGGACCCCGCGTACCGCTACCAGTCCGCCGAGCAGATGCTCGCCGACGTCGAGGCGTACCTCGGTACGGGCCTGCTCGTGTCGGGTGCCGAACCTCCGCCGGCGGAGGGTGACTTCCCGTACGACGACGCCGTCCCGGACGAGGGCAGCGGCCGGCGCAGGGGAACCGTCGTGCTGATCACGGCGGGCGTGGCCGTCGTGGTCCTGGCACTGGCCATGGGCTGGTTCATGTTCGGGCGTGGTTCGGCCGACGACGGCAAGGTCGATGTGCCCGACCTCGTGGGCCAGACCCTGGCGGAGGCCCGGCGCAGCGCGGAGAACGTCGACCTCACCGTCACCGTCGAGAAGCGGGAGCCGTGCGCCGACCAGCCGAGCGGCCACATCTGCGAGCAGAGCCCCGTGGAAGGGGAGCTCGCCAAGGGCGAGGCGGTCTCGGTCACCGTCTCCACCGGGGCGCCCAAGGTCGAGGTGCCGGACGTGACGGACAAGGACGAGGACGACGCGTCCCGGATCCTGGAGGACAAGGGATTCAAGGTGAAGCTGCGGCACGTCGTGTCCGACACCGAGGATCCCGGAACCGTCCTCAAGCAGAACCCGGACGGCGGCGAGAAGGCGGAGAAGGGCACCGAGATCACACTCACGGTGGCCAAGGAGGCGGAGAAGGCCACGGTCCCGGACCTCAGCGGCGCGACCGTGAGCGAGGCCCAGAAGCTGCTGGCCGCTCCGGGCCTGAAGCTGGGCGACACGACCGAGGTCGAGAGCGAAGCCGAGTCGGGGACCGTGGTGGGACAGAGCGTCACCTCCGGTGACGAGGTCGACCCGGGTACGGCGGTCGACGTCCAGGTCGCCAAGTCCGTGCAGACCGTGCAGATCCCCACCGACATCGTCGGCAAGACCCTTTCCGAGGTACAGGACGAACTGGGTGCGCTCGGCCTCCAGGTCACCGTCGCCACCGGGTACTCCCAGGCGTCGGACGCGGTGGTGACGTCGAGCACCCCGGCGGCGGGGAGCGAGGTGGAGGCGGGAAGCACCGTGGTCGTCGTCACCCAGGACGCCGACACCGACCAGTCGGACGACGGCACGGCGACGGGCGGAGACACGAGTGGTGACACGGAGACCACGGCACCTCAGTTGTTGCCGGTCCTCCCGATCCCAGAATGACGCCCGGCCCGCCGGACGCCCGTCGGCGACATGCGGCTCTCAGTCGCCGGAACGCCGGTAGATCGCGCCCACGAAGATGGAGACGAGGGTGTCCAGCAGGCGCTCCTCGGCAACCGCCGGCGTCTGACCGCTGAAGGTGCTGAACAGGGCGCGCTCCACCATCCAGTTCAGCGACGTCGCGAGGTCGAGGGCGGGGATGCCCTCGGGAGCGGCCCCGCGGCGGCGTTCGGACTCTATCGCCGCCGTCACCTCGGCCACGAACTGCTCCATCACCTGGGACCACAGGTCCTTGACGGCGGCGCTGGTGTACTGAGCGGCCCACGCCGCCGACGCGATCGCGCGGTGGGCGGCGAAGGTCTCGCAGAACGGGCCGATGGCGTCGCGCCAGCCCCGCTCCTCGCCGTCGGCGAGCCGGAGGAGGGCGTCCCCGCGGTTCGAGCGGGCCTGCTCGATGACCCGGTCGAACAGCGCCAGGAGCACCTGCTCCTTGGACGAGAAGTAGAAGTAGAAGGTCGGCCGGGAGATGCCCGCGCCCTTGGCGAGCTGGTCCACCGAGATCTCCGACATGGGCCGCTCGCCGAGGAGGCGTTCCGCGGTGGCCAGGATCGCGCGTTCCCGGTCGTCTCCGCTGAATCCGAGGCCGTCATGTCCGTCGGCCTGCTGCTGCTCGCCGCCGGCCTGTTCCTGATCTCGTTCCTCGACGTCGACTCCGGCCACCTGCCCTTCCTCGGCGGCCTGGTTCTGGCGGGCTTCGGTATCGGTCTGAGCGGCGCCGTCGGCACGGCGGCCATCACCGGCTCCCTCGGCCGCGGCCAGCAGGGCGTAGCCTCCGCCATGAACGACACCACCCGCGAGGTCGGTTCAGCGGTCGGCATCGCCCTCATGGGTTCCATCTACGGCAGCCACTACCGCTCCTGCCTCCCCGACTCGGTCGCCCAACTTCCCGCCGACGCGGCCGAGTCCGTACGCCACTCGGCAGCCGCCGGCCTATATGTCGCCGACCAGCTCGGTGCCCGGGGCACGGCTCTCGCCGACGGCGTCAAGTCCGCGTTCATGGACGGCCTGTCCGCCTCTTTGATCGCGGTGAGCGTCGTCGTGCTCGCCGCTGCGGTCGGCGCCCTGCTGCGCGCACCGAAGACACCGCCAACGGCCGACTGAGCCTGGGTCTTCCCGCCGTGGGCCAAGGCACGTCGACATGGCCTTGCTCACCACCACCGGCGCCAAGTCGGCCAACCTGCCACGACCCGTCCGTGCGCGTGGTTCCCAACTCCGGTTGGGAGCCACGCTGCTGCGGCTTCAACTTGGGGCCCGGTCCGGTGCGCCGCGCCGGAAGAGGAGGCCGCAGACGACCAGTCCGGCGGCGTAGAAGGCGGCCGACCAGCCGAACGCGGTGGAGTAGCTGTGCAGCGCGGACTGGGTGAGCGCCTCCTCGGTGGCCCTGTGGCTCGCGAGGTAGCCGGTGGCGGCGCCCGCGGCCAGGGTGCTGAGAAGGGCGGTGCCGATGGACCCGCCGACCTGCTGCATGGTGGTGACGGCGGCGGAGCCGACACCGGAGTCGCCGGGGTCGACACCGGTGGTGGCCGCGCTCATCGCCGTACTGATGGTCAGTCCCGTGCCGATGCCGAAGAGGACCAGCGGCGGCAGGATGCCGGTTGCGTAGCCGGAGTCGGCCCGCAGGCCGGTCAGCCAGACGAGGGCGGCGGCGGACAGGGCCATGCCGCACGGCACGATCAGCTTCGGGCTGCACCGCGGTACCAGGAAACTGGCGAAGGTCGTGGAGGTCAGCATGATCGAGCAGGTCATCGGCAGGAACGCCAGGCCGGTCCGGACGGGTGAGTAACCGAGCGTCTGCTGCAGGTAGTACGTGAGGAACAGATTGAGGCCGAACATCCCGATGGAGGAGGTGAAGATCGTGACGAGGGCGGCTCCGCGGTTGCGGTCCAGCAGGATCCGCAGGGGCAGCAGCGGGTGTGCCCCGCGGGCCTGCAACCGGGCGAACACCGCGATCAGCACCGCACCTGCTGCCAGGGAGCCCCAGGTGCCCGCCGCGCCCCAGCCGAGCGTCTCGGCGTTGGCGCACCCGTAGACCAGGGCGAACAGGCCGGTCGTCACGGTGACCGCGCCGGGGAAGTCGATCTTCACGTTCTTGGTGCGGCCCTGGCGCGGCAGCAGCACCGCGGCTCCGACGAGGGCGACCGCGGCGAAGACGAGATTGATGTACATGCACCAGCGCCAGTCGAGATACTCGGTGAGTGCGCCGCCCAGGATCAGGCCGACGCCCGCACCCGCACCGGCCACCGCACCGAAGATCCCGAACGCCCTCGCCCGCTCTTTGGCATCGGTGAACGTCGTGGTGAGCAGGGCCAGCACGCTGGGCGCCAGCAGTGCACCGAAGACGCCCTGGAGCGCCCGTCCGACGACCAGGGTCTCGAAGTTCGGTGCGGCGCCGCCGAGCGCGGATGCGCAGGCGAAGCCTGCGAGGCCGATGAGGAGAGTGGCCTTGCGGCCGACGAGGTCGCCGATGCGACCGCCGACCAGCAGCAGACCGCCGAAGGCCAGCGAGTACGCGGTGACGATCCACTGCCTGTTGTCGGTGGAGAATCCCAGGTCCTGTTGGGCGGACGGCAGCGAGATGTTCACGACCGTCGTGTCGAGGGTCAGCATCAGCTGCGATATCGCGATGACCGCGAGGATCAGCGTGCGGCGGGTGTGCTCCCCGGTCGCGGCTTGTCGCGCCTTCGGCGGGCCGGCGTCGTGGGCGGTGGTACTCAAGGCTCTCTCTCCGTGGGTTCAGGCGCGGCTGCTGTGCGCGTAGGTCCGTGCTGTCAGCAGTCGGTGCCGGCCGTTGGCTGCGTGGTGACGTGCGGTGACTACGGGGACACGCCATGCCGTCGGTGCGCCGCCGTCTGCGGCGCGGTGAGGCGGCGGAAGCGGCCGCCGTGGAAGACGAGCGGGGCGGTGCCGGGGTCCGCGTACGCGGTGTGTACGGCGAGCACCACGATGAGGTGGTCCCCGGCCGGCACCTCGTCCTGGACGGAACAGTCCAGCCAGGCCGTCGAGCCCTCGATGAACACGGCGCAGCCGTCGGAGAGCTGCCAGTCCACCTCCGCGAACCGGTCCCCGGACCTCTGCGAGAGGCTCCGGCAGACCAGGTCGTGAGCCTCCCCGAGGACGCTCACCCCCAGCCGCGCCCCGGCCCTCAGCCTCGGCCACGTCCTGGAGGTGTTCTGTACGCAGAGGGAGACGAGCGGTGGATCGAGCGAGATCGAGGTGAAGGAACTCGCGGCCATGCCCTCGGGACGGCCGTCGACGAGGCTGCAGACCGCGGTGACGCCGGACGGGAAGCAGCCGAAGGCCTCCCGTAGTCGTCTGGGGTCGTTCAGCGGAATGGCTTCGAGAACCATCGGTTCCTCCCTGGTCGTGGGCAGCGCCGAGCGAGCGGTGTTGCCGGTGGAAGCCCCGGCCGAATGCCGGACGTCTCGTGCGTGGGCACCGAAACGGATGCGGACACGGCGGGGACCGTGGGCGCCCGCGGGCATCGGAGGCCGGCGGACCGGTTGGGGAGCAGGGGCATGCGCTGTCGGACGTCCCGCCTCGGGCGCGGCAGGCGGGTGCCTGGCACGCAGGCTAAAGCGGGTCCGGGGCGCGGCCTGTCCACTTGGCGCCGGAGGCATCCGCCGTGCGCCACGGCTTGTCGCTCAGCGTCATCTGCGGGAAGCAGGGGTCCACGGGCTACCGGAGGTCCACCCGGTGGACGGAAGAAACGGTTGCGTTTCTCCGAGGTCCATGCCAGGCTCCAATTGAAACGCTACCGTTTTTCCGGAGAGAAGCATGGCTGATTCCGCCCGCACCGCTGACCCCCACACCGCCGGCGCCCGCGTCATCCGGCGCCCGCGGATGACCCCTGAGCGGGAGGCCGAGCTGCTGCATGCGGCGCTCGACGTGCTGCGCGAGGTCGGCTACGCGGGAGTGTCGATGGAGCTGGTGGCCGCCCGGGCCGGCTGCAGCAAGGCCACCCTCTACCGCCAGTGGCAGTCCAAGGCGGGGCTGATCGTGGCCGCGCTCCACGCCTCCCGGCCGATCCCGGACCTGGCCATCGACACGGGCTCCCTCCGTGGAGACCTGCTGGCGTTCACCGAGGCACAGCTGGGCGGCAGGGCGGACGCCCTCCTTCTCGCGGCCGTGCACCACGCCGTCCTGACCGACGAGGACATGGCCACAGCGATGCGGACGTCGCTCCGCGCACCCGTCGCCGCACACCTGGACCGGTTCGTCGACCGTGCTGTCGAGCGCGGTGAGCTGGCGGCCCGGCCCGCCGCTGCCGACTTCCTGCCCCAGCTGCTGCTCGGCCTGGTGACGGCCGCTCCTGTCGAGGGCGTCACGATCGACGCCGGGTTCCTCGCCCGCTTCGTCGACACCGTCCTGCTGCCCGTGCTGCAGCACGGCGGCCGGTGAGCGCGGCCTCTCCCGCGCGGCTGTCTCCGGAGCCGACCGCCCCCCATCCTGCCGAGCGACCAAGAGGTGAAGCAGTGGACGTACACGAGGCGCTGGTGCCCCCGCTGGGACGACGGCTCGCGGTGCTCCGCTCCTCCAGGCCCGAGGAGGTCCGCGCGTGCGTCGCTCACTGGCTGGCCCCGCACCGGGTCTCTTCGGTGCACCGGGCGACGGAGGTGACGGCCGAGGTCTCGGCGGTCCGGATGGGCCCGGTCTCGCTCGTCCACCTGCGGCATGACGGCGACATACTGCGCGTCAGGCACACCGAGAAGGTGCCGCACTACGACGTGGTCCTCCCCGTCGAGGGCGCGGGCTGGCTGGAGTGCGGTGGCGAGCAGGCGGACCTCGGCGGGCGGTCGGCCGGGGTCATCTCGCCCCGCACACGCGCGGAGTTGGAACTCGGGGACGGCTACTCGCAGCTTCATCTGCGGATCGAGAGGACTGCCCTGGAGCGGCACCTGGAGAGAATGCTGGGCCGGCCCGTACCGGGTCCGGTGCGCTTCCGGGTGGGCATGGACCTGACCGACCCGGCTCTGGCGTCGTGGGCCCGCACCGTCGGCGTACTGGTCCGGGACCTCAGTGAACCCGGCGGGCTGAGCGCCCAGGGAGATGCGGCCGACCTGTGGACGGAGTTCCTCCTGTCCGGCCTCCTGCGCGCCCAGCCGCACGACTACAGCGAGGCGGTCGCCCGACGCGACGCCACCCACTCGATCCCCGTGCGGGTGCGGCGGGTCATCGACCTCATCGACGACGAGCCGGCCGCGGACCTCTCCCTCGCACGCCTTGCGGAGGCGGCCGGCGTCGCCCCGCGCTCGCTCCAGCGGGACTTCCAGGCCTACTTGGGGGTTTCACCCCGGCAGTACGTGGAGCGCACCCGGCTCGCCCGGGCCCGCGCGGACCTGGCCGCGGGGGCGGGAGCCACCGTGGCCGACATCGCCTACCGCTGGGGCTTCGGCCATGTGTCGCGGTTCGCCGGGGCCTACCGCAAGCAGTACGGCGAGACGCCGTCGCAGACGCTGCGCACCACGGCGGACACCGGCCGGGCGCGGCTCGCGTAGGCGACGTGACCCCCGTAGGCACCCGGGCGCACCTGGATGCACCGCCGCCCAGGCGGTGACGCACTTCGTGTCGCCAACCGGATGGACTTGTCATTCACCGGATCGGTGTTCCGCCGAAGCCGCCCTAGCGTGGCATCAGCGAGGCACCGGAGAACCACCCCCGGGCCACCACGCCCCCAAGAGCCGCAGGCGGGGCGCCCCTTCGGCGACTTCGCCACTCTCAGGGAAAGGTCACAGCCGCAGCATGAGCGCGATCAGCCACGAGCCCGAGAAGCTCAAGTTCATCCACACCTACGGCCCCGGTCTCCACTCGCCCGAGGCCGACCCCGCCGTGAACGACCCGAAGTGGCAGCAGCGCCAGATCGAGGACTTCGTGGAGTTCGCGGCGCTGGCCGAGGAGCTCGGCTACGACGGCCTGACCGTCACCGAGCACCACCACCCGGGGATGACCTGCCCCTCCCCGCACCTGCTGCTGGCCGCCGCGGCGGCACGCACCAGCCGGATACGGCTGGGGACCGCGGTCACGGTGCTGCCGCTCCACGACCCCGTACGGGTGGCCGAGGAGGCAGGGACCCTGGACCTGCTCAGCGGGGGCCGCTTCGAGCTCGGCCTCGGCAAGGGCGCGCCCGGCGAGCGCTTCGTCACGGCCGGCCGTGAGCTGGCCCGCGACGAGGCGGGCAGGGCATGGCTGGAGGCCGTCGAACTGGTGTGGCTGCTGCTGACCGAGAAGGACGTCACCTACGACGGCGAGTTCTTCACGGTCGAGACTCCCAGGACCCTCGCGACCCGCCCCTTGCAGGACCCCCCGCCGGTGTGGCTGGCCGGGGCCGGCCACGAGACGATGCAACTGGCCGGGCGCCACGGCTGGAACATCATGCGCAACCTCGGCAGCAACGCGGACCACCGAAAGGGCCTGGACACCTACCTGGAGACCGCGGCCGCACACGGGCACGACAGGTCCGGCGCGAACCTGATCGTCGAGAAGTTCGTCTGCATCGGCAGGACCGAGGCCGAGGCCGCGGAGTCCATGGGCCGGTTCACCACCTCCTTCAAGCGCTTCATCTCCGCCTACTTGGCCGGTGGAAATCGCGAACTCCCCAAGCTGGACGGAGAGTTCGCCTTCGACGGCAAGAACAAGGACAAGCCCGCGCTGGCCGTCTTCGGCACGGTCGGCCAGATCATCGACAGCCTCCAGCAGGTCATCGACGAGACGGGGACCCGCCGCCTCCTCGTCGAGACCTTCTCGGAAGCCGAGTCGCGACTGCTCGCCGAGGAGGTCATCCCGGTGCTGCGGGAACGCAACGAGCCGAAGGGCACGCGGCCCCAACCCTCCCCGCGGAACGGGACGCAGGCATGACCGGCACCGCAGTGCACCTCGCCGACCAGGGCTGCTTCTGGGGCGGAGTGACCTACGAGGAGCGCCAGGGCCGGCACATCGCCGACGGCACCCAGCTGTACGTCGAGTACCAGGTCCCGGCCGAGCAGACCCAGCCGTACCCGGTCGTGCTCGTCCACGGGGGCGGTGGACAGGCGACGGACTGGATCAGCACCCCGGACGGGCGCCCCGGCTGGCGAACCCTGCTGCTGCGGCGCGGGTACGCGGTCTACCTGGTCGACCGCCCTGGCCACGGCCGCTCCCCCCGCCACCTGGACGAGACCGCCACCGCCCCCACCGGCCCCGGGGGCGGACTCAGCCCCTCGGCCGAGATGCTCGGGGCTCTGTTCGCCGGGCGCGAGGACCCGCTCCACGACCAGTGGCCCGGCGCCGGAGATCTCGACGACCCGGCGCTGGCCCAGCTCCTCGCCGCGCAGCGGCAGACCCCGTACGACTTCGGGCCGCACCACGAGCTGATGCGCCGACGTGGCGCGGAGCTGCTCGACCGCATCGGCCCCGCCATCGTGATCACCAGCTCGGCCGGCGGCCCCGTCGGCTGGCTCATGGCCGATGAGCGGCCCGGCCGGGTGAAAGCTGTCGTGGGCCTGGAGCCCATGGGCCCGAGCGGTCCCAACCCCATGGCCTGGGGGCTCACCGCCTCCCCGCTCACCTACGACCCGCCGGTGACCACCGCCGAGGAGCTCACGCTGGTCAAGGTGGAGAGCGAGGACGGCGGGGCCCCGCTGACGCTGCAGGCCGACCCGCCGCGGCGGCTCCCGAACCTCGCCGACGTGCCGATCGCCGTCGTCTCCGGTGAGCGCTCCTTCGCCCTGCCGGCCGACGCCGGCACCGTCGCCTACCTGCGCCAGGCGGGCTGCGGCCGGGCGGAGCACCTGTCGCTGGGCGAACTCGGCATCCACGGCAACGGACACCTGATGATGCTCGAGCTCAACAACGAGGCAGTGCTCGACATCGTGGCCGACTGGCTGGCAAAGCAGGTCGCCTAAGAGGGCGACACGAGAAGAAAGGAAAGGCAGTCATGGGCCTTTCAAGAACTCCGGTCGAGGTGTTCGAGGCATACGTGGCCGGTGTCAACAGCGGAGACATCGACGCGGTGATGGAACTCTTCGACGGCGAGGTCACGGCCGCGGAAATGACCCGCACCATCTGGGGAAAGCCCGGCGACAGCATGAAGGACGTGCTCCGCACCTACATCGACACGGCGGTCATCCAGTCCGCCGGCTCGATCAAGATTCTCGGCGTGGTGGAGGCCGACGAGTGGGCGTACGGCGTCATCGAGCTCCGGAGCCAGTTCGTTTCGTCGCTCGGTATCGAGCGCATCCGCGGGATCGATGAACTGCAGGTGCGGAACGGGCTGATCACGGCGTTTCAGTTCATCGCCAGCGCGAACGACGAGCAGACGACGGTGTTCAGCGGCGCCGCCGGCGGCGGTGACATTCCGGGCCCGCCCCGGGAAGGCCCGGCATAGCGCACTGCCGCAACAGGGCGCGAACGTAAATCAGTGGATCAATGGAAGGGCGCAAGGATATGAGCAAGAAAATGTCGCGGCGAATTTTTCTCGGGACATCGGGAGCTGCCGCGACGGCGGCCGGCCTGGGCACGTGGGCGGCCGAAGCGACCTCGGAGACGACCGAATCGGACGGGGGCCAGCTCTACGCCTACGTGGGCAGGCAGTGCTCCGTCGCCGGATCGGGGTCGAAGGGGGAGGTGTCGGGGCTCGGGTCGACAGAGGGCGGCGGCATCGACGTCTTCCGGGTGGACATGTCCGACGGCTCGCTGAAGCTGGTCGGCTCGACCGGGTCGGAATCCGACGACCTGAACAGCGACGGCATCTGCGCCTCCGAGGACGGGCGCTTCGTCTACTGCGTCAGCCGCACGCCGGCACTCGACCAGATCCCCGGAACCGGAGGCGGGGTGTCCGCCTTCGCCATCAACCGCGAAGACGGCTCCCTGAAGCATCTGAACACCCTCCCCTCGATGGGCTCCATGCCGGCCTCGGTCAGGATCGACAAGACCAACTCGCGGGTCGTCGTCGGCAACCACGGCGCCACCTTCAGGGTGGCGCTGGTGAAGAGGAAGAACGGCGTACCCGTGATCGAGCGCCCGACGGACAGCGCCACCGTGGCGCTCTTCCCCGTGAACAAGGACGGCTCGCTCGAAGAGGCCACCGACGCAGGCATCTTCGAGGAGGGGCCCGCGCCGGGCGACGAGAAGCTCGCCTCTCGCTCGCTCTCGTCGGCCTTGGGAGCGGAGGGGGGCGTCCAGATCGGTCCCGCCTGCCACGGCGCCGTCTTCGACCGTACGGAGCGCTGGGTCATCGCGACGGACAACGGCTACGACCACCTCTACGTCTACGGCTTCGACCGCAAGTCCCGCCAGTTCACGTCGGGCAAGTCGTATCCGCTGCCGCCGGGTAGGTCGCCGCGACACATCGTCGCGCACCCGAGCGCGCCGTACCTCTTCATGACCAACGAGAGTCAGGCGAGCGTCTCCGTATTCCACTTCGACTCCGGCACGGGCGTGCCGAAGCTCATCCAGACGATCGCCACGGTCCCGGGAGGCGACACCGCCGCGCCGCCCGCCGAAGGCCCGGGATCCGACCTTCCGGCGGGAGCCGGAAAGAAGGTCTCGCCCACGGACGTCCGTATCCACCCGAACGGGAAGTTCGTCTACGCCGCGAACCGGTTCCTCAACGGCAAGGACACCATCGCCATCTTCTCGGTCGACGTGGGCACGGGGCGTCTGAAGCTGGTGGACACCATGGAGACCGGCGGCAAGGGAAACAGGGAGTTCGACATCGAGCCCTCCGGCAAGTATCTGTTCACCTGCAACACGGACTCCGACGACGTCATCTCGTACTCCGTGGATCCCAAGACGGGCAAGCTGACCCGGAAGTCGAAGGTCACCGTCCAACGCGTGTCCGTGATCACCTTCGCGAAGCTGTGAGGCTTGTTCGCGCTTGAGCAGGGAGCAAGCCCGAGGCGGTAGCGGCAGCGGCGGTGGCCCAACAGGGCGACGAGAACCGGGGGACACTGACGGTTCCGAATCCGATCGATCGCGGCAAGTCGGCGCCGCCGCCCGCGCGGGCGCCCAACTCCCGGCCGTCACCGGCCGATTTGGCCCAGCACCGGCGGCGGTCCGGAGAACTGCTCCTCGGGCGGGCTGCGTATGGAGTACGCGCAACTCGCGGTCGTCCAGGTGCAGTCCACCAGCGACCAGCAGGACCCCCCTGCGCTATCCGCCGGTCGCGGCCGCGGCCGCGGTGGCCCCTGAGCAGGCCGCCGTGTGGGCCTGTCCCCAGCTGCACTTCAGCGCCCGGCCTGCGGGGGGACCCGTGGCGCGGTCGAACGCGTTGCCGTTTCCTCCAGGCCATGGGGCTGGGTTCCAACTGGAGGCCGACAGCGCCGTCGGCGACCCTGGCGGACGGACGCCGAGGTGCCTCGGTCGGCTCACGGAGAGTACGCCAGGGCGGGGCTGTCGGGAAGGGACTCCCCGGCTCCTCGACTCAACGCCCCTCGCCCAGCAGCCGTGCGATGCCCGCAGGGCTGAAGACGTCCTGGGTGGCCAGGGCGATGCCGCCGTGCAGGCCGGAGCCGCCTTTGAGCTGGGTCGCGGTGATGGTGAGTTTGCGGGTGGCCAGCGGGAGGGCCCGCTGGTACACGGCGGCGCGTACGGCGGAGACGAGGTCGTCGCGCAGTTCGCTCAGCGGACCGGCCAGCACCACGGTGCGCGGGTTGAACATGTGGACCAGCATGGCGACGACCTCGCCGATCTCCGTGGCGGCCTGACGGACGGCGTGCAGGGCGGTCGGGTCGCCGGCGGCGATACGCCGGGCGAGTTCGTGGGTGCCGTGCAGCGGATCCTGGGCGGTCGACTCGGCGATGCCGAGGCCACGCAGTACCGCCCGATGGGAGGCGAGCGCTCCCACGCAGCCGACATTGCCGCAGGCGCACAGGACGTTGCCGCCGCTCACCGCCCGGATGTGGCCGATGTCGCCGGCGGCCCCGTCGGCGCCGCGATACACCTCACTGGTCGTGGTGACGAGACCGGCCCCGATGCCGCTCGCGATCTTGATGCACAGCAGCGGAGCCTCCAGCCGGGCCTGCACGGCCTCTCCCAGCGCCATCAGGTTGACGTCGTTGTCCACCACGACGGGCGCGTCGAACCGCTCCCGTAGGTACTCGGCGACGGGAAAGCCGTCCCAGCCGGGCATGCCCGTAGGCTGCACCGCGCATCCCTGCTGGAAGTCCACCGGACCGGGCAGGCCGACGACCATCTCGCGCACCCGGCCGGGAGCACGACGGTGCCTGTCCAGCAGGCGCCGCAGCTGTTCGGCCACCGCGTCCAGCACCACTCGCGGTCCCGCGTCGATCCGGACGTGCACCGTCTCCTGCGCGATCACCCGACGGGTCAGATCGGCGAGGGCCACCTGCGACTCCGCGGTGTCGATGTCCACGACGACCACGGTCCCGGCCTCCGGGCTGATCGTCAGCACACGCGGGGGTCGGCCCCGCACCGACCGTCTGGACTCGACCTCCTCCAGAATCCCGGTGCCGACGAGATGGTCGACCTGCTGGCCCACGGTCGACCGGGCCAGGCCACTGCGCCGCGCGATCTCGGCGCGGTTGGTCGCCGCACCCGAGACCACGAGCCCCAGGACTCGGCGCAGCGCCAGAGACACGGACGTGGGCTCGATCTCCTCGTCGGCGTCGCCGTCATCTTTATGCATTTGAGTGAACTTAATGGTGCCTGTTGCGCCCGTCAATAGAGTCCTCGCCGCGGCGAGGATGTCGTTTTCAAGCGGATAAGTTTCCCGAGATAGAGCGCCTTTTAGGCCTGAAAGAAAATTAAATTAGTCCTCTTGTGCTGTGTTGGCGAACTAAACGATGGTGTTGCGCAACGCGGCGTTCAGACCGCGGTCGGTCGCTCGACGACGACGGAGGTGCAGAGGTGAACGGCTTGATTCGCGCAGTGGTGGTCGGGGCCGGAATGATCGGCACCGTCCACGCCCGGGCCATCCGCGCCGCTGGCGGCTGTGTGGCCGGAGTGGTCGCTTCGACCCCCGAGCGCAGCGCGAAGGTCGCCGACGAGTGGGCGGTGCCCGCCCGCTACCCCGACCTCTCGGCGGCGCTCGCCGACGACAGCGTCACGGTCGTTCACGTGTGCACCCCGAACGCACTGCACGTGTGGCAGGCGGAGGCGGCCCTGCGCGCCGGGAAGCACGTGATCTGCGAGAAGCCGCTCGCCACGTCCGCCGCCGACGCCGAGCGCCTGACCCGGCTGGCACGTGAGTCGGGACTGCTGCTCGCTGTCCCCTTCGTCTACCGCTACCACCCGCTCGTCCGGGAGATCCGCGACCGTCGGCTGCGCGGCGAGTTCGGGGCGTGGCAGCTCATCCACGGCAGCTATCTGCAGGACTGGATGCTCTCGGCCGATGCCATGTCCTGGCGGGTCGACCCGGTGGACGGCGGACCGTCGAGGGCGTTCGCGGACATCGGCTCGCACTGGTGCGACCTGGTCGAATGGGTCGCCGGAGTCCGCTTCACCGAGCTGTCCGCGAGGCTCGGCACCACGGTCGCCACCCGCCCCGCCGGCACCGGCGTGAGTTTCTCCAACGGTGCCGGGGGCCCGCGGGTCCCGGTGCGCACGGAGGACGTGGCGACCGTGCTGCTGCGCACCGACGAGGGTGTCCTCGGCACGCTGACGGTGTCCCAGGTGTCGGCCGGCCGCAAGAACCGGCTGTGGTTCGAGCTCGACGGCTCCGCGGGCAGCGCGGTCTTCGACCAGGAGAACCCCGAGACCGCGTGGCTCGGCGCCCCCGACGGAGCGCGCGTCCTCGTACGCGACCCCGGCCACGGCTCGGCCGAGCAGCGCCGCCTCTCCCAACTGCCCGCCGGTCACGCGCAGGGCTACGGCGACTGCTTCGCCGCCTTCGTCGCCGACGCCTACGCGGCGATCAGCGGAGCGACGCCCGAGGGCCTGCCCACCGGTGAGGACGGCGTCCGCTCGGCCCGCATCGTCGAAGCCGTGCTGGCCTCCGCCGCCTCGCTCACCTGGACCGACATCGCTTCCGCCCCCGCAGCCCTGGAGGCCTCCGTATGAAACTCGGCATGCTCACCGCCTGTCTGCCCCGGCTCTCTCTCGCCGAGATCGCCGCCTGGGCGAGCGAGGCCGGCTACGAGGCCCTGGAGGTCGCCGCCTGGCCGGATACCGGCGGCCGGGACTTCGAGGCGGCCCACCTCCCGGTGGCCGGCTTCGACGACCGTGCGGCCGACGGGACACGGGCCCTGATGGAGCGTCACGGCCTCGACATCTCCGCCCTCGCCTACTACGAGAACAACCTCCACCCCGACCCGGAGCGCCGGGCCGCGATCCACGCCCATCTCAAGGCGGTCGTGGACACGGCGGCGGCCCTGGACATCCCGTACGTCGGCACGTTCGTGGGCCGGGACTGGAACCGCCCGGTCGCCGCGAACCTGGAGGAGGCCGACAAGGTCTTCCCCGAGCTGGTCGACTACGCGGGCGAGCGCGGCGTGAAGATCATCATCGAGAACTGCGTGATGGAGGGCTGGCATCCCGACGGCTACCCGGGCAACCTCGCCTACTCGCCCGAGCTGTGGGAGTGGATGTTCTCCCTCGGCCTGTACCTCAACTGGGACCCCTCGCACCTGACCTGGATCGGCATCGACCCGGTCACGACCATCACGCCCCACGCCGACCGCATCGTCCACGCCCAGGCCAAGGACCTCCAGATCCTGCCCGGCGCCGTCGACCACTACGGCTTCTTCGGCAAGGCGGTCCGGCGCGACGACCCCTGGGACACCGGCTGGTGGCGCTACCGCGTCCCGGGCCGCGGCCAGGTCGACTGGAACGCCGTCGTGGACGCCCTGTACGAGAACGGCTTCACCGGCACCCTCTCCGTCGAGCACGAGGACCCCGTGTGGAGCGGCACCGAGGAGAAGGTCAAGACCGGCCTGGAGATCGCGCACCGGACCCTGCGCCCCCTCGTCATCACCTGACACCACCTCAACCCCCTATGGATTGCGGGAGATTCATGGCTCAGCAGCAAGCACGGCACCGCATCGGGATCCTGGGCGCCGGCAACATCTTCGGCCGCTATGTCGAGGGCCTGCGCACCTTCCCGGAGCTCGAGGTGGTCCGTGTGGCCGACGTCGACACGGCCCGCGCCCGGCAGGCCGCGGGAGAGTACGGCATAGCGGCCTGGGGCGACGGCGACGAACTCCTCGCGGACGACTCCGTCGAGATCGTCGTCAACATCACTCCGCCGCAGTTCCACGCCAAGACCGTCATCGCCGCGCTGGAGGCGGGCAAGCACGTCTACGTGGAGAAGCCGCTCGCGGCCACGGTCGCCGAGGCCCGCGAGGTCCTCGACGCCGCCGCGAGCAGCACGGCGCTGCTGGGGTCGGCCCCTGACACCTTCCTCGGCAGCGCCGTGCAGACCGCCCGGCACGCGCTCGACGCCGGCCTGATCGGCGACGCCGTCGGCGCCACCGCCTTCGTACGCTCCAGCCGCTCCGAGACCTGGCACCCGGACCCGCGCGCCTTCTACGGCCCCGGCGGCGGCCCCGTCCTCGACATGGGCCCCTACTACCTGGCCGCGCTCGTCAACTGCCTCGGCCCGGTCGCCCAGGTGGCCGCCGCCACCCGCGTCGGCGCCCCCACCCGCAAGGTCACCAGCCCCGGTCGCGTGGTCGACGAGATCACGGTCCAGGTCTCCACCCACGCCTCGGCCACCCTCACGTTCGCCTCCGGCGCCCTCGCCACCACCCTGATGAGCTTCGACGTCTGGGACACCGAGCTCCCGCGCATCGAGATCTACGGCACCGAGGGCACCCTCGCGCTGCCCAACCCCAACTTCTTCGACGGCGACGTACGCCTCAAGCGCCACGGGGACGCGGAGTGGCAGGTGCTCACCCCGGTCACCGAGCTCTTCGGCGCCGTGGACACCCCCGAGCAGCACCGCCGGGGCCTCGGCGTACGGGACCTCGCCGGGGCGATCGAGGGCGGGCCGCACCGCACGAACCCGCAGTTCGCCTTCCACACCCTGGACGTGCTGACGAGCTTCGAGACCTCCCAGCGGGAGAACCGATTCGTCGCCCTGGAGAGCAGCTGCGCACGCCCCGAGCCGCGCCCCGCGGCCGCACACGTCGCCCCCTTCACCCCCATCGCCCACTGAGAGGACCGCACACCATGGAGATCAGGCAGGACCGCCTGGCCATCAACCCCCTGCAGTGGGTCGCGAGCGCCGACGGCTGGATCGACCCCACGCTCGCCCCGCCGCTCGACGAGCAGCTGACCGTCATCGGCGACGCGGGGATCAAGGCCCTGCACAGCTCCGTGCCCGGCGACATGACACCGAAGCAGTACGTGGCCCGGCTCGCCGAGTACGGCATCAGCCCCGCGCCCGGCTACATCCCCGTCCGCCTCACCGACGACGCGGCCGAGCGGCAGAACTATCGGGACACGGCGGCACGGGTCGCCGAGCAGCACGCGGAGCTCGGCGTGCCCACCGTCTTCCTCGCCATGGGGATGGCGAAGGACGCCGAGCGCGTGACCCGTCCCGCGGTCGGCCACCTCGCCGACCCGGGCCGTCTGGAGCGCGTACGGGACCTGCTGGCCGAGACCGCCGGCATCATCCGGGCCCAGGGCATCACCCCCGCCTTCCATCCACACGTCGGCACCTGGGCGGAGACCGAGCAGGAGACCCGGTTCGTCCTCGACACCGTCGACGCCTCCGTCCTCGCCTTCGGACCGGACCTGGGCCACCTGGCCTGGGCGGGTGCGGACGCCGTACAGCTCGTGCGCGACTACGCGGACCGCGTCGCGAGCGTCCACGTCAAGGACCTGGACCGGGGCCTCGCCGCACGGGCCAGGGAAGCGGGCTGGGACTACCGCAAGACGGTCCTGGCGGGACTGTGGTCGGAACCGGGCTACGGAAACGCCGACATCGAGGGCTTCGTCGGCGCGCTGCCCGACGACTTCGACGGCTGGCTGATCGTCGAGGTCGACCGGGGCGCCCGGTCGACCCCGGAGGAGAGCGTGCGGGTCTGCGGGGAGTGGGCCGCACGGCAGGCGCGGCGATGACCTGCTTACGCGGAGCAGGAGCGGTACCGGCCGTACCCGGCCGGCAGCAGGACGACCCGGGGGACAAACGGGAGCCGAAGGAATGAGACAGGTGGAGAGAACATGCGCAAAACAGTGGCGTTCGTCGGAGCCGGACTTCTGACAGCGACGGTCGCGGCCTGCGGTGGCGGAAGCCAGGCCGCCGGCGGCGACAAGACCCTCACCCTCGCCGAGTCGGTCACGGCGACGCCGTGGGACCTGGCCAAGGCGAGCATGGGACCCGAGTCCCAGTACTACCAGCCGGTGTACGACACCCTGATCCGGCTGAACACCAAAGGGGAACCCACCCCCAACCTGGCCACCTCCTGGTCGTACGACAAGCCCCAGACGACCCTGACGCTGAAGCTGCGCGAGGGCGTGAGGTTCACCGACGGCACCGCCCTCGACGCGGACGCGGTGCGCCGGAACCTGCTCCACACCAAGAGCGGCACGGCCAGCGCCGCCGGCGAGATCCAGGACATCACCGGCGTCGACGTCGTCGACACCCACACCGTGGCCGTCAAGCTCAGCCACCCCACCGCGGCCCTGCTGCCCGCACTGGGCCAGGTCTCCGGCATGATGGCCAGCCCCAAGTCCCTGGAGGACCCCAAGGCCCCCGTCGGCTCCGGCCCGTACAAGCTGGACGCCTCGGCCACCACCTCCGGGCAGACGTACACCTACACGCGCAACCCCGGCTACTGGAACGCCAAGGCCTTCCCCTACGACAAGATCGTCATCAAGTACCTGGCCGACCCCACCGCACGCACCAACGCCCTGCTGTCCGGCCAGCTCGACGGCGCCACCCTCAACCTCAACCGGGTCAAGACCGTCAAGGGCCGGGGCCTGAACGTCGTCACGTACCAGCCCGGTGACGTCGAGGGCCTCTACATCTGGGACCGCGCCGGCAAGAAGGTACCCGCCCTCGGCAAGCTGAAGGTCCGTCAGGCGCTGAACTACGCCTTCGACAAGCAGGCCATCATCAAGTCGGCCAAGACCGGCCTGGGCACCCCCACCACGCAGGTGTTCGCCAAGGGCGAGGACGGCTACAAGGCCGCGCTGAACGACACGTACTCCTACGACCCGGCGAAGGCGAAGAAGCTGCTGGCGGAGGCCGGTTACCCGAACGGCTTCCCGGTCACCGTCCCCGACCTGTCCGCGATCTTCCCGCAGGAGCAGGCCGCGCTCACCCAGTCCCTCAAGGACATCGGCATCAAGGTGAAGCTGGACAACGTGCCCAGCGACCAGATCTTCAGCGCGATCCTGTCCGGCAAGTACGCGATGTCGTACTTCAAGCTGGGCGCGGCCACGGCCTGGGACAAGGTGCAGCTGGAGCTGACGAAGAAGTCGACCTGGAACCCGTTCAAGTACGACGACCCGAAGGCCGACGACCTCATCACGCGCATCGGCGAGGCGACCGGGGCCGAGCGCGAGACGCTCTTCGAGGAGCTCAACACCTACGTCGTCGACCAGGCCTGGAACGCCCCCTGGAGCGTCATCGCCAACGCGTACGCCACCGCCAAGGACGTCAAGGTCACGCCGCAGCCCGGCTCCCAGTACCCGCCGATCTACAACTACGCGCCGGCGACATAGCCGCCGGCCCTTTCCGGCACGCGGAAGGAGGAACTGACCGTGCTCGTCTTCTTGTTCCGGCGCATCGCCGCCGGTGCCGTTCTGGTGGTCGTCGTGGCCACCGCGACGTTCCTGCTGCTCAGCCTCACGGGCACCGATGTCGCCCGCAACGTCCTGGGCGAGACGGCCTCGCGGTCCGCGGTGGCCGCCAAGAGCCACGAACTCGGCCTGGACCAGCCCCTGGTGGAGCGCTACTGGCACTGGGCCAGTCAGGCCGTGCAGGGCGACCTGGGCAGTTCGTGGTTCACCGGTGACTCGGTGAACCAGTCCCTGACGGACACGCTGCCGGTGACCCTCTCCGTCGTGCTCGCCGGAATGCTCGTCGCGGCGGTGCTCAGCGTGCTGCTGGGCACCGCGGCGGCGCTGCGCGGCGGCTGGGTGGACCGTCTCGTGCAGTTCACGGCGGTGCTCGGCACCGCCGTGCCCAGCTTCCTGATCGCCCTGGTCCTCGCCGTCACCCTGGCCGTCAAGCTGGAGTGGCTGCCCGCCACCGGGTACGTGGACCTCGGCACCTCCGGCACCAGCTGGCTGCGCTCGATCACCCTGCCCGCCCTGTCCCTGGCCGTCGCCGCGACCGCGGCCACCGCGATGCAGGTGCGCGGCGCCCTGATCGACATCCTGCGCGCCGATTTCGTCCGCACCCTGCGCAGCCGCGGACTGTCCACCCGCAGCGTCGTCTTCAAGCACGCCCTGCGCAACGCCGCCCCGCCCGCCCTGACCGTGCTGGCGCTCCAGTTCATCGGCCTGATCGGCGGCGCGGTCGTCGTGGAGAAGGTGTTCGGCCTGCCCGGCATCGGCACCCTCGCCAACTCGGCCGCCGTACGCGGGGACGCGCCCGTGCTGCTCGGCACGGTCGTCGTCACCGTCGCCATCGTCGTCGCCGTCAACCTGCTGCTGGACATCGCGTACGGCTGGCTCAACCCGAAGGTGCGTGTGTCATGACCGAGGCTCCCGTGGCGGTCCGACGGGACAGCCTCCTGCGCCGCACGCTGCGCGACCCGCTGGCCGTCGGCTGCCTGGTCGTCCTGGCCCTGGTGATCGTCGCGAGCCTCGCGGCCCCCCTGCTCACCGACCACGCCCCTGACCGCAGCGTCCTCGCGGACACCCTCGCGCCCCTGTCGGGCAGCCACCCCCTCGGCGGCGACGGCGTCGGCCGGGACGTCCTGTCCAGGCTGCTGTACGGCGGCCGCACCAGCCTGGTCGGCGGCACCCTCGCCGTCCTCGTCGCCTTCGCGGTCGGCGGTCCGCTCGGCCTGGTCAGCGGCTTCTACCGGGGCTGGTTCGACGCGGTGGCCGGCTGGATCGTCAACGTCATCATGGCGATCCCGGCGATCATCGTGATGCTCGTGGTCATGGCGGCCGTCTCGCAGGACCTCAACGTCGCCATGGTCGTCCTTGGGGTGATCATGGCCCCGATGGTCTTCCGCCTCATCCGCGCCTCGGTGCTCGCGGTCCGCGAGGAGCTGTACGTCGACGCCGCCCGCGTCTCCGGACTCGGCGACGCCCGCATCATGCGCCGGCACATCCTGCCCGTGGTGATCGCGCCGTCCGTCATCCAGGCCACGCAGGTATTCGCCGTGGCGATCGGCATCCAGGCGGGTCTCGCCTTCCTCGGCCTGGGGAAGGCCTCCCAGGCCAGCTGGGGCGCGATGCTGAACGACGCCTTCACCAACATCTACAACGCGCCCCTCCTGCTGCTGTGGCCGGGCGCCGCGATGGGCCTGACCATCCTCACCTCCAGCCTGCTTGGCAACGCGGTGCGCGACGCGCTGGGGACGGCCGCGCCCCAGGTGGCCAAACGGCGCAAACCGGTGCCGCGCAAGGCCACGACGGCTTCCCGGCCCGCCGCCCCGGACCGGCTCCTCACCGTGGAGGGACTGCGCGTCACCTACGGCGAGAAGACGGTCGTCGACGGGGTGAGCGTCACCGTGGCCTGCGGCGAAGTCCTGGGCCTGGTGGGCGAGTCCGGCTCCGGCAAGAGCCAGACCGCGTTCTCCGTCCTCGGCCTGCTGCCGAACGAGGCCGAGGTGACGGCCGACCAACTGGTCTTCGACGGCAAGGAGTTGCTGAGCCTGGACCTCGCCGCCCTCAACGCCCTGCGCGGGCGCGGCATCGGCTACATCCCCCAGGAGCCGATGTCCAACCTCGACCCCTGCTTCCGTATCGGCGCCCAGCTCGTGGAGCCGATGCGCAAACACCTGGGGCTGTCCCGGGCCGAGGCGCGCACCAAGGCGCTCCAGCTCCTCGCGCGGGTCGGCATCCCGGATCCGGAGCGCGTGTTCAGGTCGTATCCGCACCAGATCTCCGGCGGCATGGCCCAGCGCGTCCTGATCGCGGGCGCCGTGTCCTGCGATCCGCGGCTGCTGATCGCCGACGAGCCGACGACCGCGCTCGACGTCACCGTGCAGGCGGAGGTGCTGGACCTGATGCGCTCGCTCCAACAGGAGCGCGACATGGGGATGATCCTCGTCACCCACGACTTCGGTGTGGTGGCCGACATCTGCGACCGGGTCGCGGTCATGCAGCAGGGGCGCATCGTGGAGACCGCCCCGGCCCGCCGGATCTTCGCGGCGCCCGAGCACCCGTACACGCGGATGCTCCTCGACTCGACGCTCGAAGGCGGGCCCGCACGCGGCGAACCGCGCGTGGCCGGCACGCCCCTCAAGGAGGCGACATCATGACCGCGCCGATCACCGCGGCCGCTCCGCTCCTCGAACTCGACGACGTCGTCGTGGAGTATCCGGGCAAGGGCCGCGGCAAGAAGCCCTTCCGTGTCCTGCACGGCGTCTCCCTGTCCATCGCGCCCGGCGAGACGCTCGGCCTGGTCGGCGAGTCCGGCTCGGGCAAGACGACACTGGGCCGGGCCGTCCTCGGTCTCGCACCCGTCACCGGCGGTGAGATCCGGTACGCGGGGTGGCCCGTCTCCGGGCTCGGCAAGCGGGAGCGGCGCGCCCTCAGCAAGGACATCCAGGTCGTCTTCCAGGACCCGTTCACCTCCCTGAACCCGGCCATGACGGTGATGGACATCCTCACCGAGCCGCTGCTCGTCACCGGCGTCGCCCGTGCCGACGCCGAGGCCCGGGTGCAGAAACTGCTCGACCACGTCCACCTTCCGCAGGACGCGGCCGGCCGGCTGCCCCGGGAGTTCTCCGGCGGCCAGCGCCAGCGCATCGCCATCGCCCGCGCCCTGTGCCGCGAACCCAGGCTGATCGTCTGCGACGAACCGGTCAGCGCCCTCGACCTGACGACCCAGGCCCGGGTGCTCGACCTGTTCATCGAGATCCAGGAGGCGACCGGGGTGGCGTACCTCTTCGTCACCCACGACCTGTCCGTCGTCCGGCACATCAGCCACCGGGTGGCCGTGCTCTACCGCGGCGACATCGTGGAGACGGGAGACGCCGCGCAGGTCACGGAACGGCCCGAACACCCCTACACGAAGCGGCTGTTGCTCGCCGCACCGGTGCCCGACCCCGAGCGGCAGGCCGCGCGGCGCGCCGAACGGCTCAAGCTGGCGGCGTCATGAGCGGGGTGACCGCCGACGTCGTGGGCACCCTCACCCACTACCTCGCCCTCTGCGACGTACCCGCCGACGCGGAGGGCGAGTTGGGCGACCTCTTCACCGCGGACGCGGTCTGGGAGGGCGGCGGAAGCGCGTACGCCCGGAAGTTCGGCCGCGCCGAGGGCCGGGAGGCGATCGTCGCGATGCTGGCGGAGTATCTGCCGCCCAACCCCCACTTCCGTACGAACGTGCACCTCCTCTTCCCCGGCACCGTCGACGTCACCGTCGAGAACGGTACGGCGCGGGGGAGCTGGCGGATGCAGCAGCTCTCCCGGTACGAGTCGGGGGCCGCCGAGATCATGGCCGCCCGGCTCGACGTGACCTTCCGGCTCGACCCGGACCGGCCCCGTATGTCCTCCTTCCGTACCGAACGACTCTTCACCGCACCGCTGTTGGGGGAGTGATGAACGACCGCACCATGCTCCTGACCTGCTACGCCGACACCCACGACTACGGCTGGCACCACGTCGACCTGTTCGTGCACGACGCGACGGGCCGGGAGGTCAACTGGGTCCACTGGCAGGTCGAGCAGGACGGCCCCGAGGGCGCCGACGCGGCGACCGCCCGCGTCGAACCAGCCCTGCGCCGCACCGGCGACTGGCAGCACGGGGTCAGCGCCGACGGCAGCGAGTACTGGACCGCGCGGGCGTCCTGGGGCGACTGAGATGTGCGTCGTGTACATCGTCGACGACGACGAGGAGCTGAGCGAATCGCTCGCCTGGCTCCTCGACTCGGTCGGCATCCCCTCGCAGCGCTTCAGCGACGCCGGGGCCTTCCTGCACTCCTACGACCGCGACCGGCCCGCCTGTCTCGTCCTCGACGTCCGCATGCCCGAGCTCAGCGGCTTCGGCGTCCAGGAACTGCTGAACGAGACCGGGGCGCCGCTGCCGGTCGTCTTCGTCTCCGCGCACGGCGACATCCGGATGTCCGTGCGCGCCCTGCAGAACGGCGCCGTCGACTTCCTGGAGAAGCCGTACGACCCCCAGCACCTGCTCGACGTCGTGCAGGCCGCCCAGCGCACGGCCCGCGAACGCTTCGCACGCCGGGCCGAACAGAGCGAGCTGCGCGCGAAGCTGGGAAGCCTGACCGATCGCGAGCGGGAGGTGCTCGCGCTGTCCGTCGAGGGCGCCGCGAACAAGCAGATCGCCGGCCGGCTCGGCATCAGCGCCAAGACGGTCGACGTCCACCGGGCGCGCATCCGGGAGAAGACCGGCGCGGAGAGCATTGCCGCCCTGGTCCGGGACGTCCTGCGGCTGGACGCGCGGTGACGGCTGGCCACGCCATGGACGCCGCGGACGATCTCGCGCCGTCCGACTTCCGTGCGCTGACCGAGGCGCTGAAGTACTGCGTCCTGCTCCACGACGCCCGCACCTTCGAGATCCTCTGGGCCAACAGCGCCGCCTGCGACCTGCTCGGCTGGTCCGTCGACGAGCTGCGACCGCTGAAGGCGCCGGACATGAGCAAGAACGCCCGCCAGTACAGCCGGGAGCTCGGCCACCGCTGGCTCCGGCACGCCGTCGAGCACGGCACCAGCGCCACCGAGTGGTGCTACCGGTCCCGGAGTGGAGAGGAGATCCTCACCGAGGCGATCGCGATCCGCGTCGAACTGGGCTCCCGGACGGCGGTCATGGTGCAGTTCCGGGACATCGCCGAGGAGAAGGCCGTCCGGCGCGACCTGTTCCGCACCGAGAGCAGACTGCGCACGTTCCTGAGCGGCCTGGCGGAGGGGATCGTCGTCCTCGACGACACCGATCGCGTGCTCTTCGCGAGCGAGTCGGCGGCCCGGCAGCTCGGCGGCGACCTGAACGGGGCGGACTTCACCGGCTACTGCTGCGACGGGCCCGTACCCGAGCGCGAGGGCCGCTACCGCTTCGCCGCGCCGGGCGGCGAGCCCCGCTGGTACGCCGCGACCTGCCAGCACATCGAGATCGAGAGCGACCTGCGCGGCCGGATGCTCCTCTTCTACGACATCACCGACCGGGTCCGCGCCGAGGAGCAGCACCGCCGCGACACCCAGCACCTCGACCACCTGGCCCGCTACAACGCGATGGGCGACATGGCGATGGCCATCGCCCACGAGGTGAGCCAACCGCTGGCGGCGGCGTACAACTTCGTCGAGGGAGCGCGCGGCCGGCTCGGCAACGGCTCCGCCGACGAGTCCGTGGCCTGGGGACTGGACAACGCCGTACGGCAGATCGAGCGTGCCCGGCGCATCCTCGGCAGCCTGCGGCAGTACGTCGGCCGCCTGGAGCAGTCCGCGCAACTGGCCGACCTCAACGAGATCGTCCGCGACTGTGCCTACTTCATCGAACTGCGCGCCCAGGAGCACGCGGTGACCGTCGAGTTCGACCTGACCGCCGAACTGCTGCCGGTGCGCTGCGAGAACGTGCTCATCGGGCAGGTCGTGATGAACCTCGCCTTCAACGCGGTGGACGAGACGGCGCGCCTGCCGGACGCGGAACGCCGGGTGCGGATCACCACCCGGCGCCGCGCGGACGGCCGCGCGGAACTCACCGTCCGTGACCAGGGCCACGGGCCTCCCCCCGACGACCGGATCTTCGACGGCGTCTTCACCTCCAAGGAGAACGGCAGCGGCATCGGCCTCGCCCTCAGCCACCGCATCGTCACCCGCCACGGCGGCCGCATCGACGTTCGCCCGAACCGGCCGCGCGGCGCGGTCTTCCGCTTCGACCTGCCGCTCGCGGACCGGCACACGGGGATGGCAGATCCGTGACGGTCCCGGCGACAGCCGCCGTGGCATCCATCTGCTTCGAACGGAGCTCCCATGACCACCCGGTACGAACACGCCGTCCTCATCGACGGCACCGGAGCCGCCCCCGTGCCCGACGCGGTCCTCGTCGTGGACGACGACGGACTGGTCGCGTACGCGGGGCCGGCCGCCGCCGCGCCCCCGACGCCCACCGCGATGACTGTCGACCTGGCCGGCCGCACCCTGCTCCCCGGCTTCTTCGACTGCCACGTCCACCTGTGCATGACCCCCGGGCGTCCGCTGATCGCGGGCCTCGCCGCCGACCCGACGGTGGAGACCTTCGAGATCGCGGAACGACTGCGCGCCACGCTGGACGCCGGTGTGACGACCGTGCGCGACCTCGGCGGCATACCCGCCGGCTACCGCACCGCGCTCGACCGGCACCTGATCGACGGCCCCCGGCTCCAGGTCGCCGTCAAGGTGATCGGCCACACCGGCGGCCACGCCGACTGCTCGCTACCCGGTGGCATCGACGCCGCCCCGCACCTGGGCGAGATCGCCGACACCGTCGACGAGACACGGATCGCCGCCCGGCGGATGCTGCGCGCGGGAGCGGACGTCGTCAAGGTCTGCGCCACCGGCGGCATGGGCAGCCCGCACGACGACCCCGACGACGAGGGACTGACGTACGACGAGCTGAGAGCCGTCGTCGACGAGGCGGCGCGGCACCGCGGGAAGCCGGTCGCCGCGCACGCCCAGGGCACCGCCGGCATCCGCACCGCCCTGCGGGCCGGTGTCACCAGCATCGAGCACGGCTACGGCCTGACCGACGAGCTGTGCGATCTGGCCCTGGAACAGGGCACGTTCCTCGTCCCCACCCTCTCCACCGTGTTCGCCCCGCTCGATCCCGCGGCGATGGCCGGACACCACTTCCGCAAGAAGAGCCGCTGGTCCGGAATCAGCAAGGAGAACATCGCGCACGCGATCGACCGGGGCGTCCCCATCGCCCTGGGCACGGACGCCGGAGTCGTCCCCCACGGCGGGAATCTGCTCGAACTCTCCTACCTGGTGGAGCTCGGCATGGCACCACTCGAAGCGATCACGGCGGGCACCCTGAATTCCGCCCGCCTCCTCGGCGTCGACGACCGGCTGGGATCCCTCGAAGCGGGAAAAACGGCCGACTTCGTGGTCGTGGACGGCAATCCGCTGCGTGACATCGCCGTATTGGCCCGACCGGAGAACGTGGTCGTGGTCGCGCGGTCGGGAGAAGTCCAAAAGGACCTCATACGGCTGCCCGGATAGGGGAAATCCCCTAGGCGACGCGGTCAAGTCCCAATGGCGGACGCCTGGTTGCCGCGCATAGCGTGATGACACGGCGGGCGGGAGAACCGCCCGGCAATGCGAGGAGATTCCCCGATGACGCAATTCGATCAGTTGCTGGCGGTCGTGGCGGACCGGCGGGCCGAATTCGAGGAGAAGCGGCATGTGCCGCGGGATGTGATCGCCGATTTCAAGCGCGCGGGAATCTACCGGGCCGGCGTTCCGAAGCGATTCGGCGGCGATGCCCTGCCGGCCGCCGAGTTCCTCCGCCTCATCGAGCGGATCTCGGTGGTCGACGGCTCGGCCGGCTGGGTCGCGAGCTTCGGCTGCTCCGGCGTCTACCTGGCCGCGCTTCCCGAGGAGACGCAGGCCCAGCTGTACGCGGACGGCCCCGACGTGGCCTTCGCCGGCGGGCTGTTCCCGGTGCAGCCCGCCGAGCGCGTCGACGGCGGATACCGGATCTCCGGACGCTGGAAGTTCGCCAGCGGCTGCAAGGGCGCGGATGTGCTGGGCGTCGGCATCAAGGCCGGCGAGGACAGGACCGGGCGCCCGCTGACCGCCGTACTGCGGCCCGAGCAGGTGGAGATCGCCGAGAACTGGGACGTCATCGGCCTGCGCGGCACCGGCAGCCACGACCTGGTGGCCGACGGAGCCGTCGTCGCCGAGGAGTGGACATTCGTCCGCGGCGGCAGGCCCACCGTCGACGAACCGCTCTACCGCTATCCCACCGTCCCCTACGCCGCCCAGGTGCTGGCCGTCGTCGGTCTGGGCGTGGCCCGCGCCGCGCTCGACCACGTCATCGCCCAGGGCGGACGCTCCGGCTACACCGGCTCACCCAAGCCCGCCGAGCGTGCCACCTACCGCATCGCGGTGGGGCAGGCCGAGGCCCAACTCCGGTCCGTCCGCGCCTTCTTCTACGAGATCACCGAAGAGGTGTGGGCGACGGTCGAGACCGGCGCCCCCGCGACCGCCGAGCAGGCGAGCCTGCTGCGGCTGGCCTCCGCCCACCTCGCCAAGACCTCCTTCGACGTCGTGCGGGCCGCCTACCAACTCGCCGGCATCCCCGCCATCGCCGACGGCAGCCCCATGCAGCGCTACCTGCGCGACGCGTCGGTCGTGCCGCAGCACGCCTTCCTCCAGGAGGGCATGTACGACGGCGCCGGCGCGGTCCTGACGGGCGTGCAGCCCTTTCCCGGCTACCTCTGAAATCCCGAGGAGAACCCCATGTCCGACGCACCGCTGAGGGTGCTGTTCTGCATCGGCGTCAACCAGAACTTCTTCGACCTGCCCACCGGCCAGGGCAAGACGGTCTGGGACGGTTTCACGAGCATGCTCGCCCAGCTGTACGAGCTGCCCGGCGTCACCGTCCTCGGCACGATCGACGACGACCAGCACCTGGTCGGCCCGTCCGGCTCCTGGCCCTGGACCTGCTACGTCCTCGCCGACGTCGTCGACCAGCCCACCGTCGCCGCCGCCTGCAACCTGTTCCGCACGGTCCAGGTCGGCGAGCACGGCCTATGGCGCTACATGAAGATCGAGGCGCGCATGGGCCGCCCGCTGCCGCAGCCGGAGGCCGCCCGATGACCACCCACGCGAACATCGCCTCCCTCGTCGAGTCCGACCGCGTCGCCGGCACCCTCTACACCGACCCGGAGCTCTTCGAACGGGAGATGGACCGCGTCTTCCACCGCACCTGGGTGTGGGTGGCCCACGAGAGCGAGATCGCCAAGGCCGGCGACTTCAAGACGGCCTGGGTCGGCCGCCGGCCCGTCATCGTCAGCCGCGACCGCCGCGGCGGCATCAACGTCCTGCTCAACCGCTGCCGCCACCGCGGCGCCAGCGTCTGCGAGACCCCCAAGGGCAACGGCAACGGCTTCACCTGCCCCTACCACGCCTGGTCGTACGCCCTGGACGGCACCCTGCGCGGCATCCCGTACCCCGAGGGCTACGAGGACGTCGTCGAGAAGAAGGACCTGCCGCTGCAACGCCTCAAGGTGGGCACGTACGCCGGCATGGTCTTCGCGAGCTTCGACGACGGGATCGAGCCGCTGGAGGACTTCCTCGGCGGGGCCCGCCTGTGGATCGACCGCTTCATGAAGCAGGGCGCGGGCTACCCGATCAAGGTGCAGGGCGAGCACCGGTTCCGCTTCAACGGCAACTGGAAGATTCAGCTGGAGAACACCACCGACTGGTACCACTTCCCGATCGTGCACCGCTCCTGGATGTCCTCGGTGGACGCCGAGACCGCGAGCATGCTGTCGATCATGACCGACGAGAGTGCGGTCACCCACGCCCTCGGCAACGGCCACAGCGTCTCCATCTCCGTCGCCGAACACGCCGATCTCGACGTCGACGACGGCACCGAGAAGCTCCAGGACCGCTTCAGCCACATAGTCGAGGAACTGTCCGAGGACATGCCCCCGGAGAAGGTGCGGCGCATCGTCCGCTCACTCCACGGCGCGGGGTTCAACCTCAACCTGTTTCCCAACGTCGCCATGTCGATGTCCTTCTTCCGCGTCCTGCGCCCGATCTCGGTCGCGGAGACGGAGATCCGGCACGTGGCGCTCGGCCTCGACGGCGGCCCGGAGATCGTCAACCGGGAACGGCTGCGCATCCACGAGCACTTCCAGGGCCCCTTCGGCTTCGGCAGCCCCGACGACGCCGAGGCGTGGAACCGCGTCCAGCGCGGTGTGACCGGCGGGGTCGACATGCCGATCCTGGTCAACCGCGGCCTCGGCCGCGAGAAGCCCGACGACCTCGGGCAGCCCACCTCCCACGCGACCGACGAGACCGGGATGCGGGAGGCGTACGCGATGTGGAAGAGGATGATGACCGATGGCAACTGAAGCTCTCGGCACGGTGGTCGAGCTCCCCCTGGACGACCCCCATGCCCTCGCCGCCGTCTCGCTCATCTGGCGCGAGGCCCATCTCCTCGACGCCCGACGCTACGAGGAATGG
Source organism: Streptomyces sp. JLBG701 (assembly GCF_058544905.1). Taxonomy (NCBI): domain Bacteria; kingdom Bacillati; phylum Actinomycetota; class Actinomycetes; order Kitasatosporales; family Streptomycetaceae; genus Streptomyces; species Streptomyces sp. JLBG701. The sequence goes on along the minus strand of NZ_CM178588.1, from coordinate 949,707 downwards.
GACGGCCTCTGGGCCGAGGGCGGCGAGTACGTCGTCCCCATCGACCGCGACGCGACCGACTTCGCCTCCCGCCTCAACCTCGTCTACGACGACGACCGGATGCGCCGCATGCGCGTCGAGCGCCTCACCGGTGGGTTCTCCATCTCGGCCGCGGCGGCGGCCCGCACGGTCCGCTCGGTGTCCCGATTCGTGGTGACCGGCCGCGAGGACGACGCGATCGAGGTCTGCTCGGCGCAGATCCTCGTCGGCTACAAGCGCGAGGAGACCTTCGTCCTGGCCGCCGACGTCACCCACCGTCTCGTGTTCGCAGCGGCGGACGGCCCGCGCATCTCCCGCAAGATCGTGCGGCTGGTCAACTCCGAGGACGCCGTCACCGCGTCGGGGTTCCTGCTGTGAGCCCCCACGAGGACGACGGCACCCGGCGCGTCGCCCTGGTGACGGGCGCGGCCCGCGGCCTGGGCGCCTGCATCGCCGGGCGGCTCTACGACCGCGGCTACTGCGTCGCGTTGACCGACCTGGACGAGGAGGCCGCGGTGAAGGCGGCCGCGGAGCTGGACCCGGAGGGCCGCTACGCCATCGGGCTCGCCCTGGACGTACGCGACAAGGACGCCTTCACCCGGGCCCGCGACCGGCTGACCGCCCACTGGGGTGCCGTCCACGTGCTGGTCAACAACGCGGGCCGGTCCAAGGCCGAAGCACTGATGGAGATCAGCCCCGAGAGCTTCGAGACCGTCGTGTCGACCAACCTCAACGGCACCTTCTTCGGCTGCCAGGTCTTCGGCGCCTACTTCACCGAGCGCGGCTACGGACGCATCGTCAACATCGCCTCCCTCGCCGGCCAGAACGGCGGCACGGCGACGGGCGCGCACTACGCGGCGGCGAAGGGGGGAGTGGCCACCCTGACGAAGGTGTTCGCCCGCGAACTCGGCCCGCACGGGGTGACGGTGAACGCCATCTCGCCGGGGCCCCAGGACCTGCCCATCGTCCGCGAGATGGTCGCGCCCGACGCCCTCGCCGCGATCGAACAGGCCGCCCCGGTACGGCGGTTGGGGCGCCCCATGTTCATCGCCGACATGGCCGTGCTGCTCGCCTCCGAGCACGCGGACGCGGTCACCGGAGCCTGCTGGGACGCCAACGGCGGCCTGTACATGCGCTGACAGCGCCGTCAGCTCCCGATCCGACCCCGAAGGCAGACGGATGTTCCCTGTCACCGTCACCGACACCCACCACGAAACCGACACGATCAAGGTTCTCCGGCTCATCCGCACGGACGGCGAACCCCTCGCCCCCTACCCGGCCGGCGCGCACGTCGACGTCACCGGCCCCACCGGGATCACCCGCCCCTACTCGCTGTGCGGCACACCCGACGACTCCGGTTCCTACACCATCGCCGTCAAGCGTGAGGAGGACTCGCGCGGTGGTTCCCAGGCCCTGCACGACAAGACCGAGCCGGGCACCGAGCTGACCATCGGCACACCCCGGCAGCTCTTCGGCCTGGCCTCCGACGCGGCCGAGCACCACCTGGTCGCGGCCGGCATCGGGATCACGCCGCTGCTGGCGATGGCGTACGAACTGCACGGCAGGGGAGCGGAGTTCATCCTGCACTACGTGGCGAGGAGCCGCGCGGAGGCGGCCTTCGCCGGACTGCTGGAGGAGTCCGCCTTCGCCGAGCGCGTGGTCCGCCACTTCGGGCTCGGCCGAGAGGCGGCCGGTGCCGCACTCGCCGCGGAACTGACCGGGCTTCCGGCGGAGGCCCACGTCTACACCTGCGGACCGCAGGGCTTCATGACGTACGTCCGCGAGGTCGCCGCGACCGGCGTGCCGGAGGAACGGATCCACTCGGAGCTGTTCCAGGCCGATGGGCCCTCGGATGCGGGCGGGGCCTTCGAGGTCGAACTCGACACCGGTGAGATCTACACCGTGCCGCCCGGCAGGAGCATCGCCGAGGTGCTGGAGGAGAACGGCGTCCCGCTGGAGACCTCCTGCCGCGAGGGCATCTGCGGGACCTGTGTCCTGCGCGTGGTCGAGGGCGAACCCGACCACCGCGACCACTGCCTGACCGCGAAGGAGAAGGCGGCCGGGGACCAGATCGCCGCCTGTGTGTCACGGGCGAGGTCGGCGCGGCTGGTGGTCGAGCTGTGGTGAACCCGTCCCCACCGATCCACGAGAGGAGCGGCACCGCCGTGACCCCCGATCAGACGGACTTCCGCGAGGCGATGGCGCATCTCCCCGCAGCCGTGAACATCCTGACCACCGACGGCCCGAACGGTCGCTGCGGCATCACCGTCAGCGCGGTCTGCTCCGTCACCGACGCCCCGCCCACCCTGCTGGTCTGCGTCAACCGGAGCAGCGCCATGCACGATGTCTTCCGCGCCAACGGACGGGTGTGCGTCAACGTGCTCGGCGGCGACCAGCAGGAGCTCGCCCTGCACTTCGCGGGTGCCACGAAGGTGCCCATGGCCGAACGCTTCACCTGGGACGTCTGGGACCGCACCCAGGACGTACCCGTCCTCAAGGACGCCCTGGTCACAGCGGTCGGCACGATCAAGCACACGGTCCCCATGGGCTCCCACAGCGTGCTCTTCGTCGACATCGAGCAGATCCGCACCCGCCCCGGCGGCCAGAGCCTCGTCTACTTCAACCGTGCCTTCCACCGGATCGACGCCACCCCCCTGCTCGCGGAGGGCACCCGGTCATGACCGCTGTCGAGGAAGCGCTACGGCGCCTGGAGCGGACTGAACCGGACATCCGCGCGTGGGTCCGTGCGGACGCCGAGGGCGCCCGTGCCGCGGAGCTGCGAGCACCGGACGGGCCTCTGCACGGCATGCCGTTCGGTGTGAAGGACATCATCGACGTGGCCGGGCTGCCCACCGAGTGCGGCTCCCCGCTGCGCCGCGGACGGATCGCCGAGCACGACGCCTGGCTCGTGGACCGGCTGCGCGGGGCGGGTGCCGTGCCCCTCGGCAAGACGGTGACGACCGAGTTCGCGTACTTCCAGCCCGGCCCCACCCGCAACCCGCACAACCGGGCCCACACACCGGGCGGTTCCTCCAGCGGCTCGGCCGCCGTCGTCGCGGCCGGCGTGGTGCCCCTCGCCCTGGGTTCTCAGACGGCGGGTTCACTGACCCGGCCCGCCTCCTTCTGCGGCGTCGCCGGCTATGTCGCCCCGGTCGGCGCCTGGCCGACGACCGGAATCACCGGACTCAGCCCGACCCTGGACTCACCGGGACTGCTCACCGAGCACGTGGACGCTCTGGCCGCGGCCGTGGAGGCCGTCGACGGCACGCGGACCGAGGCCCCGGACACCGATGTACGGGTGCTGGTGTGGCCCGGCACCGAGCTGGCCGACGTCCACCCGGCCATGCTCGACGCGCTGCACAGCACCGTCCGGGCCCTGGCCGCCGACGGCGCGGCGACGGACGAACTCGCAGGACGGGTCCGTACGCCCGAACTCGCCGAGACGCACGCCACGGTCATGGCGTACGAGGCCGCCCGCTCCCTCGCGGCCGAGGCAGAACACCCCCAATACCTGAGCCGCCACCTCAACGACCTCCTGACACTCGGGCGCGACACCCCGGCGGACGTGTACCGGGCAGCGCTCGCCGTCAGGCACGAAGCCCGCACCCGGGTCCTCGAACTCCTCGACCGCGCCGACGTGATCCTCGGCCCGGCAGCCCCCGGCCCCGCCCCGCACGGACTGGACGCCACCGGCTCCCCGGTCCTCAGCCGTCCGTGGCAGCTGCTCGGCCTGCCCGTCGTGACCGTCCCCGGCCACCGGGACCCACATGGCATGCCGCTGGGTCTCCAACTCGTCGGCCATCCCGCGCGCGTGGGCCGCCTGCTCGGCATCGCCCGCCGAGTCGAGGAGGCCGTACGGTGAAGATCACCGCGATCGAGACCGTCCCGTACGCGATCCCCTACACCAAGCCCTTGAAGTTCGCGAGCGGCGAGGTGCACGCCGCCGAGCACGTCCTGGTCCGCGTGCACACCGACGAAGGACCGACCGGGGTGGCCGACGCGCCGCCCCGCCCCTTCTCGCCCGCGAGCGGATCCACGCCCTACTGCACCGCACCGTCGGCAATCCGGCCGCCAAGTCGGCCCTCGACATGGCGCTCTGGGACATCGTGGGGCAAGCCCTGGACCGGCCCGTCACCGAGCTGCTCGGCGGCTGGACCGACCGGATGCGCGTCAGTCACATGCTCGGCTTCGACGCGCCGCGGCGGATGGCCGACGAGGCCGTGCGGATCCGGGACACGTACGGCATCACGGTGTTCAAGGTGAAGGTCGGCCGCCGCCCCGCCCGACTCGACCTCGACGTCTGCCGGGCCCTGCGGGAAACCCTCGGCGACGAGACCGAGTTGTACGTCGACGGCAACCGCGGCTGGACCGCCTCGGAAGCCGCGGCCGCACTGCGCGAACTGGACGAGCTCGGTATGACGCTCGCCGAGGAGCTGTGTCCGGCCGACGACGTCCTCGGCCGGCGCTGGCTCGTGGGCCAGAGCCGCATTCCCTTCGTCGCGGACGAGTCCGCGACCACGCCCGCCGAGGTGACCCGCTCCCTGCTCGACGGCGCCGCCACCGCGATCAGCGTCAAGACGGCCCGCACCGGCTTCACCGACTCCCAGCGCGTGCTGTTCCAGTGCGAGGGGCTGGGCGCCGAGGTCGTGATGGGCAACCAGATCGACAGCCAGCTGGGCACGGTGTGCACCGTCGCCTTCGGCGCCGCACACGCCTCCTCCTCCCGCCGGGCCGGCGAACTCTCCAACTTCCTCGACATGAGCGACGACCTGCTCACCGAACCACTGGTGATCACCGGCGGAACACTCGCCGTCGGTGACCGGCCCGGGCTGGGCGTCGCGTTACGAAGGAGCCGCACCGCATGTCCGACACCACCCTCAAAGCCACGGCCGCCGGATCAGGGGCCTCGGCCACGGAACGCTTTCTCGCCGACAAGACCGGCGCGTCCGGGCCGCTCACCGACACCGCGCGCGTCAACACCCTGGTCACCGAGGTGATCACCGCCGTGCACGACGTCATCCGTCGCCATCGCGTGACGTACGAGGAGTACAACGCCCTCAAGTCCTGGCTGATCTCCGTGGGCCAGGACGGAGAGTGGCCGCTCTTCCTCGACGTGTGGATCGAGCACGTCGTCGAGGAGGTCGCCACCGCGGCCCGCGAGGGCAGCAAGGGCACCATCGAGGGGCCGTACTACGTACCCGGCGCTCCCGTCCTGCCCAGTGCCGGCAGCCTGCCGATGCGGGACGGCGAGGCGGGCACCCCGCTCCTCTTCCAGGGACAGGTCACCGGCGTGGCCGGCGAGCCGCTGGCCGGCGCCCTGCTGGAGATGTGCCAGGCCGACGACGGGCTGTACGCGCAGTTCGCGCCGGGCATCCCGGAGTGGAACCTGCGCGGCAGCGTCGTCACCGACGACGAGGGCCAGTTCGCGGTGACCACCATCCAGCCCGCCCCCTACCAGATCCCCACCGACGGTTCCTGCGGCCGGCTCATCGCCGCCGCCGGCTGGCACGCCTGGCGCCCGGCCCACCTGCACCTGAAGGTCTCGGCCCCCGGGCACCAACCGCTCACCACGCAGCTCTACTTCAAGGACGGCGCCCACATCCAGGACGACGTGGCCTCCGCCGTGAAGCCCGAACTCGTCCTCGACCCACGGCCGGACGGCAGGGGCGTGCACGAGGCCACGTACGACTTCGTCCTCGACCCCAGCGTCTGATCCCGACCGCCGACCGGAGGCCGCCGTGCTGTTCGCCGTCCAGATGACCGTCAACCTGCCGCCCGACCTGGACGCCGAGTTCAGGGAGGCGACCAGACGTCACCGTGACGTCGCTGGCCCGGCATCCCTCCGCGATCGACTGACGCGGAGGGCGGTGCCGGACGGTCAGCGCAGGATCACTGTGCACCTGCCCTGGACGAACACCCGGCCCTCGCAGTGCAGACGCTGGTTGGGGCAGACGCCGACGGCGCTCAGGCGCCTCCGAAAACGGTCACCTCGCGGCTGTAGAGGACGAACGAGCGGGAAGGGTCGTAGAAGCCGTCGGCCTGGGTGGAGTGCTCCCGCAGTGACCGCTCGTAGGAGGGGAAGTGGGTCAGCGCCTCGTCCGCGGAGGTGTAGTACAGGGCTGCGACCCCTTCGTACACATGCTTGTCCCGACCGCCGAAGTGACGCAGCGCTTTCTCGGCTCTCGGGACCTGCCGGTGCTGGACGTAACCGCGCAACGCCCCAGCCTGCGGCTCGTCCTCGGCCAGCGCCTTTTCGTGGGCGGCCTGCCACCTTTCGACGAAGCCGTCCAGGTCCAGCCCTTCTGACGCGCGGAGGAAGTGGAGCACCTTCACCTGGCCCTCCTCCTCGAATGCCGGCGGGGGCATGAGTACCGATGGGCGGGCCAGCAGGGCCAGGGCGCTGGGCATGTCGTTGAAGTGGACGCCGTCGGGGCCGATGACCTCGCGTGTGTAGGGGTCGGCCATCGTGGCGGCCAGTGCCTCCATGTTCTCGAAGTGCAGTTCGGTGACGGAGTCGCGGCCGAAGTCGGTCAGGTGTGCCGGGTCCTCCTCGCTGCCGAAGGACGCGTCGAACACGTGGTTCTGGACGTAGCGTCGGACGTGGAGAGGGTTCGCGGCGGCCAGTGATCCGTGCACATGCTGCAGGTAGTGCAGGAACGCCTGGTGCGTCATGCCGGGCTTGCGGCGGATGGCGGCGATCAGGTTCAGCATGTTTCTCCAGCGCGAGAGGCGGCGATCGGTTCCGGGACGGTCACCGCCCGGCGCCGACGGGCGGAGAGGCCGAGCCCGATGGCGCCGATCGCTCCGGCGACGGCGAACACACCCATGGCGCCCGCCAGGCTGCCGACGGCGGAGGTGAGCGCGAGGACCACGAGCGGGCAGATGAACTGGCCGATGAAGAAGGACCCCGTCCACAGTCCGGTGCCGCGGCCGCGGTCGGCGTAGTCGAGCTTGGACATGGCGAGGGTGAGCAGGCTCGGCAGCATGATGCCGCCGCCTACGCCGTTGATCACGGCACCGATGGTCAGTACGACAGGGTTGGGTGCGAGCCAGATCACAGCGAAGCCGAGGGCGCACAGGGCGAAGACGGTGGGCAGCCAGGCGGCGGGGCTGCGGCCGGACTTGGTGAAGACAGCGGCGCCGATCACGGTCGCGATGCTGGCGGCGGCGATGGCCAGCCCGATCATGCCTGGCTCGGCCACGCCCATGTCGTCGAGGAGGAAGGCCATCTCCACCTGGACGGTGTAGAAGAGGACGGCGCCGAAGACGGTCAGAGCGCACGTCCCGGCCAGCGGCCGCCAGGGGAAGGAACGCTTCGCAGGCTCCGGGGACGTGGTGGGGGAGGGGCCGGTGACCGGGTCGGCGGGTCGGAGCTTGGGCAGGAAGGCGGCCATGGCGGGGGCGAGCAGCAGGCTCGCGGCGTAGGCCCAGAACGGTGTGCGCCAGCCCGCCGATCCAGCCGCGCCGCCCAGCGCGAAGAAGGCCGTCGCGGAGATCGCGGCGCACATCGTCTGCATGGCGAGGTAGCGGTCGCGTTGCCTGCCGGAGTAGTAGTCGCCGATCAGCGTGGTGCAGCAGGTCATGATGGCGGCTTCGACGACGCCGACGAGGGCACGGCTGGCGACGATGGCGCCGAGGGAGTCCAGCCACAGCGGGGCGGTGCCGAGGACCGCGTAGAGCACGGTGGCGACGACGAGCAGGCGTTTGCGGCCGAGCCGGTCGACGATGACGCCGGCGAAGGGGGCCAGCACCGCCAGGGAGAGGGCGGGGATCGTCAGGGCCATCGGGACCAGCGCGTCGACGCCCGGCGTGTCGGCGAAGTGGTCGTGTATCTGCGGCAGGACGGGGGCGATGAGGACGGCGCCCAGGATGGGCAGACAACTGCCGGCCATGAGCAGGGTGATGCGCAGTCGGTGGCCGGGACCGGACATGGTCTGTTCCGGCGGACCGTCCACGACGGCTGCGGGTGGCGGGGACGGGAATGCGGGCATGGGTGCGGGCATGCGGGAACTCCACCTGGCGTAGTGGGGAGGGAAGAGGGCACGGGCCCCTGGTGAGGCCGCCCCGGGCGCGGGGCAGGGCCGGAGCGTGGGCGCCGATACTGCCGTGGCGTCGCGGAGGTCCGGCTTGCCGGGGGCCTGCGCGGGCCCGGCAGCGGGGAGTGGTGCGGCTCCGGCGCCGGGTTGAGACGACTATGGGCTACCGGGCCGGGCCTGCCTAGCCTCGGGCCGATCGAGATCGACGATGCGGATCATGTCTGTCTTGGATTCCGTAGGGCTGGAGCGCGGCTCCACCCCCGTGAGCGGGACGCCCGAGCCACCGGAAACCGTCGGCAAGGCCCCGGCACCGCTACCCGGACACAGCCGCGGTCGTCGCCTCCTTCAGGCCAGGCGTTCCCTCCGGCAGGCGGGTGAGTGCGAGGCGCAGGAACGCCTGGGCCGCGGGTGAGGTCGGGGCCGGGTCGCGGTGGGCGAGGGCCAGTGGCTGGAGTGCCTGCGGGTCGTCGAGGCGCAGGACGCAGTCGGCGTGGTCGACGGGGACGATGGCCTCGGCCACCGGTCGGGGCACGACGGTCACCCCGATCCCCTCGAACGCCAGCGAGGCGAGATCTCCCGCGCTGCGCAACGCGCAGACGCCCCGGCGGCGTGCTCGCGCGCGGTCGAACGCGGCGTCCACCTGCACACGCAGTCCGGTGTCCGGACCGCATTCCAGGAAGCGTTCATCGGCCAGCCTGCCCAGATCGGTGACACCGGTCCCGCGCAGGCGGTGCTGACGGCCCACGACAGCCACGAGGGGAACCAGGCGGAGCAGGTGGTACGCGATGCCCGGGGGCAGCTGGTGCGCGTGCAGGGCGACGACGGCGACCTCCAGTTCACCGGTCAGGAGCTGTGCGGCGGCCTCCACCCCGTCGGCGTCGGAAAGGGTGACCTCGACTGCGGGATAAGCCTCCTGATAGTCCCTCAGCAGGCCGAGCTGGTCGATGTCGCCGGCCGTGAGCGTGACCGAGCCGATGCGCAGCCGCCCCCGTACGGGCCCGTCGAGGGAGGCGATCTCGGCGTGCATCTCCTGCACCGTCCTGAGTACCCGCCGTGCACAGGCGACGAAGGTCTGTCCGGCCTGGGTCAGCCGGACGCTGCGACTCGTGCGTTCGAACAGCTGGGCTCCGACTTCACGCTCCAGCTGGGTGATCTGGTGACTGAGCCCGGACTGCCCGATGCGGCAGCGCGCCGCGGCCCGGGTGAAGTTGAGCTCGTCGGCGATGGCCACCGCGTACTCCATCTGTCGCAGATCCATCGCAGTCTCCGATCATTTCGTGCGTGTTTCAGTGTTGGACGCCAAAGATACGCCGGGGACATCATGGCCAGAACGAGCTGTTCAGCTCGGTTCCATCACGTTTTTCGGGGCCCGATCTCGCGGCAGCGTGCTGCCGCCGATGGGCATCGATCACATTCTTCGCTTGATCCAACCTTGCCAAAGGGGAGAGAGCCATGGCCACTGCAACGACGCAGTCAGGCGGGACGCCCGGGCAGCAGCCCGTCGGTACCCAGCCGCCTCCGGAGACCATGGGGTTCCCGGACACGCCCAAGTTCCGGGGGTTCTTCGCCCCGTCGCGGATCGAGGCGGACGTCTACGACCTCGAGATCGAGGGCCGCATACCCGCCGAGCTGTCCGGCGCCTTCTACCGCGCCGCCGCGGACACCCAGTACCCGCCGCGGTTCGCGAACGACGTCTACATCAACGGCGACGGCATGATCCATATGGTGCGGTTCGAGAACGGCCACGCCGATCTGAAGACCAAGTACGTCCGCACCAAGCGGTTCGAGCTCGAACGCCGGGCGCGCCAGGCCCTGTTCGGGGCCTACCGCAACCCGTACACGGACGATCCGTCCGTCCTCGGCATCGACGACGGCAACGCCAACACCTCGATCGTCTGGCACGCCGGCAAGCTGCTCGCGCTCAAGGAGGCGGCCCTCCCGTACGAACTGGACCCGGTGACGCTGGAGACGAAGGGCATCTACGACTTCTCGGGCCAGATCCCCGGGCGAACCTTCACCGCCCACCCGAAGCACGACCCGCGCACCGGCGAACTGATCGCCTTCGCGTACAACGCCAGCGGCCTGCCGGACAAGCAGATCCACATCCACGAGATCTCCGCCTCCGGCAAGGTCACCCGCTCCCAGACCTTCGAGGTCCCGTACTCCTCGATGGTGCACGACTGGCTGGTCACCCGGGACCACTTCGTCTTCACCATCTCGCCCATGGTCGCCGACCCGGAGCAACTGAAGAGGGAGGCCCAGTACTTCGTCTGGGACCCGAACCAGGAGACCTACGTCGCGGTCATCCCCCGCGAGCAGGGCGTGAGCGGCATCAAGTGGTACCGCAGCGAACAGCTCATGGAAACGCACTCGTTGAACGCCTGGACGGACGGCGACACCCTGGTCGCCGACCACTTCACCACCAAGTCCGGCTGGTTCTCCCAGTTCCCGATCACGACCGTCGGTCCGCTGCCCGAGAAGCCCCCGTTCCTGCACCGCTGGACCTTCGACCTCACCCAGGGCGCCGCCCACTGGGACGACACCATCGACACCTACCGCAGCGAGCAGCTCCTCGACTCGCCCGGCGACATGCCCCGGGTCGACCCCCGGATCCTGATGGAGAAGAACCGGCACGCATGGGTCGGCGGGATGCACCCCGACGTGCCGAAGTGCGACGTCGGCCCCATGGGCCCGCCCTTCAACTCCCTCATCCACCGCGACGATCACACCGGCGCGACGACCTTCTGGGCCCCCGGCGAGCATGCCGCGCCCGAGGAGCCGGTGTTCGTACCGAAGTCGGCGGACGCCGGCGAGGGCGAGGGCTATCTGCTCGCCCTGATCGGCCGACGCGACCAGAACCGGCACGACCTGGTCATTCTCGACGCCCTCGACATCGCCGCCGGCCCCATCGCCACCGTGAAGATTCCCTTCCGGCTCCGGTACGGCTTCCACGGCACCTGGGTGCCCGACAGCGAGCTGCGGAAGTGAGCGGGTCGATGCGGCTCACCAGGTGCGGCCACGCCTGCATCCGGCTGGAGCGGGACGGCGTCGCCATCGTCATCGATCCCGGCGTCCACTCCGACCCTCGAGCGCTCCAGGGCGCCGATGCGGTGCTCGTGACGCACGAACACGTGGACCATTTCGCCGAACCCGTGCTGCGCGCGGCGGCCGAGGCGAACCCCGCCCTGCGGATCTGGGCAGACCGCTCCGTGGCGGCCCGGCTCGACGGGCTCGGCGGGCGGGTCACCGTGGTCGGTGACGGGGACGCCTTCGACATCGAGGGCATCGGCGTCGAGGCGCACGGAGAACTGCATGCGCCGACCCACCCCGACCTGCCGCGGGTCACCAACGTCGGCTTCCTGGTGGACGGGGCGGTCTTCCACCCGGGCGACGCGTTCACCGTTCCCACACGCTCGGTGGACACGCTCCTGGTCCCGGTGCACGGGCCGTGGTCGAAGACCGGCGAAGTCATCGACTACGTCCGCGAGATCAAACCCCGGCGTGCTCTGTCCATCCACGACAGCGGTCTCAGTGAGGGCGGAAACGCTCTGGTGGACGGCCTGCTCATCGCAGGCCTTCGAGGCTCCGCGACTGACTACCTGCGGGTGGCGGCCGGAGCCGGAAGAGAACTCACATGAGCAGATGGCTGGGGTTCGAGGAGCGCGGCGCGCTCGTCATCGGTGCCGGAGGACTGGGCACCGCGTGCGCCCGGGCTCTGGCGGAGACCGGAGCGCGTCTGGTGGTCGTCGACGCGGACGAGACCCGGCTCAAGGCCCTGCGCGACGATCCGGCCCTCGCGGCCGCTGACCTGCGGACCCTCACCGCGGACCTGACCTCGTCCGACGAGTGTGAGCGTGCGGTCACGGCGGCGGCCCGCGAACTGGGTGGTCTGGACGTGCTGGTGCACGCCGTGGGGACGAACGACCGCCGCCCCGTGGTGGACACACCGGACGGTGTGTGGGATCGCATCGTGACCTTGAATCTGTCCAGCGCCTTCTGGACCGGGCGCGCCGCGGGCCGGCTGATGCGCGAGGCCGGCCACGGCAGCATGGTGTTCTTCTCCTCCGTCTCCTCCCGGCTCGCGCACCGCCACCACGCCCCGTACGCGGCCTCGAAGGGCGGCCTGGACCAACTCGTGAAGGTGATGGCCCGCGAATGGGCCGCCGACGGCGTCACCGTGAACGCCGTGGCCCCGGGCTACACGGAGACCGAGCTGACCCGCGCGTACCTGGACAAGCCCGGAATGCGCGAGGAGATGACCAGCCTGGTCCCCGCCGGGCGCCTGGGCACACCGCAGGACGTGGTCGGCGCGGTGCTGTTCCTCACCTCGGCCCGCGCGTCCTTCGTGACCGGTCAGGTGCTCTACGTGGACGGCGGCCGCACGCTCGTCTGACCCCCTGTCCCGCTGAAAGGAGTCGAGGATGACCGCACGCCTTGCCGGACTGCTGCCCGGTGAGCTGGACGAGCAGCAGACCGAGGTCTACCGGGTCGTCACCGGGGGCCCGCGAGCGGCCGGACCGCAGGTGTTCGCCCTCACCGACGAAGAGGGGCGACTCCGTGGCCCGTTCAACGCCATGCTGCTCAGCCCGCCCCTCGGGCTCGCCGTCCAAGCGGTCGGGGCGGCGGTGCGCTACGAGTCGGTCCTGACCGACCGTGTGCGGGAGATGGCCATCCTGGTGGTCGCCGCCGAGTGGGGGAGTGCCTTCGAGCGGGAGGCCCACGAGGCGGTGGGCCGGATGTGCGGCCTCACCGAACCAGAGCTGGACACACTGCGCGCCGGCGGACTGCCCGACCTCCCGGACCCGGCCGAGCAGGCCGCCCTGCGAGCGGTCGTCGCGTTGACCAGCGCCGGTGGGCTGAGCGACCAGGAGTACTACGACACGGTGGCGGCGTGGGGAGAACGAAGTCTGTTCGAACTCACCACCCTGGTCGGCTACTACTCCCTGCTCGCCCTCCAGTTGCGCGTCTTCGCGGGAGAAGGGGTGTCCTCCGCGGAAGACCACCTGACCGACACTCACCAGCACCTCGAACCTGAAAGCGGTACACCATGAAGCTGATCACCTTCGACGACGGACGCGTCGGCAGACTGGAGCTGGAAGAACGGCTCGTCCTCCCCCTGGAGGTCGGCTCGACACGCGAGTACTTCGAGCGCGACGGCCGGGTCACGGAGACGGGGGAGCGCCTCGCTCTCGACGACGTGAGGCTGCGGGCGCCGATCGTGCCGAAGAAGCTCTTCCACACCTCCGGCAACTTCCGTGAGCACGAGGACGAGTCGAAGAACGTCGACTGGTCCCACCCCATGCACAAGGGCATCGTCTTCTTCCAGAACGTCGACGCGATCGTCGGCCCCGACGAGCCGGTCATCTACCCCGAACACCTCACCAGCGAGCTGGACTACGAGCTGGAGATCGCCGTCGTCATCGGCAGGCCCGGCAAGTTCTTCGGCGTGGACGACGCCCCGGACCACATCGCCGGCTACGTCGTCTTCAACGACATCACCGCCCGCGACATCCAGCGCCGCGAGATGGAGTCCGGCGTCTTCTCCTTCTGCAAGGCCATCGACACCTTCTGCCCCGTCGGCCCCTACATCGTCACCGCCGACGAGATCCCCGACCCGCAGAACCTCGACATGGAACTGCGCGTCAACGGCGTGGTCCGGCAGAAGTCCAACACCAACCGCATGTCGGTCTCCATCCCGCACATCGTCGCCTACCACTCCCCGCAGGGCTACAGCGCCGGCGACCTGATCACCACCGGCACCGTCCAGGGCGTCGCCGGCTTCAGCGGCGACCCCGACATGTACCTCAAGCCCGGCGACCTCGTCGAGGCCGAGGTCGAGCGCCTGGGCGTGCTGCGCACCCCGATCGTCAGCTGGGAGCAGGGCCACGGGACCCCCGTACCGCAGAAGGTGGACTGGTGAGGCTCGCCGTCCTCGGCGGCCGTGCCGCCCTGGTCCGCGGCGATCGGGCCGCGGACGTCGGCTGGGCCTCGAAGGGCCGGCTGTCCACCGACCCGATGACTCTGCTGGAGCAGTGGCAGCGGGTCCGCGAGTGGGCCGCCGGCCTGTCCGACGAGGCGTACGACATCGAGGTGGACTCGGATGCCCTCCAGGCCCCGGTTCCCCGGCCACGGCAGGTCTTCGCCGTCGCCCTCAACTACCCCCCGCACGTCGCCGAAGCCGGATACACCCCGCCATACGAGCCGTTGGTGTTCACCAAGTTCCCGACGTGCGTCACCGGCCCCCGCACCACGGTCGGGCTGCCCGTGGGCAAGGTCGACTGGGAGGTCGAACTCGTCGCGGTGATCGGCCGGCCCGCCCACCGCGTGCCGGTCGGCCGGGCCTGGGACACCGTCGCCGGGCTCACCGTCGGACAGGACCTGTCGGAACGCGTCTCCCAACTCCAGGGCAAACCAGCCCAGTTCAGCCTCGGCAAGTCCTTCCCCGGCTTCGGGCCGACAGGCCCGTTCCTCGTCACCCCCGACGAGTTCGACGACCCCGACGACCTGGCGATCACCGGACTGCTCAACGGCGAGACCGTCCAGCAGGACCGCACCAAGTCCATGATCTTCCCGGTCCCCGAGCTCATAGCCCGCCTCTCCGCCGTGGTGCCCCTCCTCCCCGGAGACCTGATCTTCACGGGCACCCCGGCCGGAGTCGGCAACCGGATGAACCCGCCCCGCTACCTCACCGAGGGCGACGAACTCGTCAGCCGAATCCAGGGAATCGGCGAAATCCGCCAGCACTTCACCGCCGTACACCCCTGAAAGGACGCCGCATGGCACACCAGAGCATCCCCCACCGATTCGAGGGCCGCACCGTCCTGGTCACCGGCGCCGGCACCGGCTACGGCGCCGAGATCGCCGTCCGCGCCGCTCAGGAGGGCGCCCGGGTCGCCGTCCACTACCGCAGCTCCGCCGCCGGAGCCGACAAGACCGTCGCCCGCATCAAAGACGTCGGCGGTGAGGCGTTCACCGTGCAGGCCGACATCGCCGTCCACGCCGAGGTGATCCGGATGGCGGGTGAAGTCTTCGAGCGCTTCGGCGGGTTGGACGTGCTGGTCAACAACGTCGGGGATGTCGCGGGCGATCAGATGTCCTGGCGGGACCTCACCGAGGAGTCCATCGACCACGTGCTCGCCGTGGACATCAAGGGAACCATGCTCTGCGTCCACGAATTCGGCTCCCGCATGCTGGACCAGGGCCACGGCGCCATCGTCAACATCGGCTCCACCGTGATCGTCCGCGGCAGCGCGCGGGCCCCGCAGTACGCCGCCGCCAAGTACGGCATCCTCGGCATCACCAAATCCTACGCCCAGGCGTTCGCGCCCGTCGTACGGGTCAACACCTTCGCGCCCGGCTTCATCGAGACCGACACGCTCCTGAACCGTGCGGACTGGAAGTCCGGTCGCCGCGAGGACATGGTCGCCAAGACACCGCTGGGCCGTATCCCGGGCCCGGCCGAACTCGCCGGCACCGCCCTCTTCCTCGCCACCGACGACGCCGCCCACATGACCGGCGTCTACCTCAACGCTGACGGCGGCTTCAACATGATCGGCGCCTGACCCGACCCGCGAGCAACCGGACCGAGAACAAAGGCAGATGACCCCATGGACCCCGTTCCACTTCACCGGAACCTCCTCATCGGCGGCAAGGAGACTCCCGCCGCCTCGGGGCGGACCACGCCCGACCTCAGCCCGTGGACCGGTGAGCCGTACGCCACGGTCGCCGCCGCCGGACCCGAGGACGTGCAGGCAGCGGTGGACGCGGCGGACGCCGCCTTCGCCGGGTGGGCCGCACTCGCACCGTTCGCCCGACGGAAGATCTTCCTGGACGCGGCGGACCTCCTGGAGCAGCGCGGCGAGCAGGCCGTGGAGCTGATGGCCGGGGAAACCGGCGGCACCCGGGGATGGGCGCTGTTCAACGTCGCCCTGGCCGCGAACATGCTGCGCGAGGCCGCCGCCGCGATCACCGCCCCGCGCGGGGACGTACTGGTCACCCAGGAACCGGGCGGGCTCAGCCTCGCCGTTCGCGAACCCCTCGGCGTCGTCGCGGCGTTCGCGCCGTGGAACGCCCCGATCATCCTCGGCACCCGCACGGTCGCCGCCGCGCTCGCGGCCGGCAACACCGTCGTGGTCAAGGCCAGCGAGGACGCGCCCCTCGCGTGTGGCCTGTTCGTCGCCGACGTGCTGCGCGACGCCGGACTGCCCGGCGGGGTCCTCAACGTCATCACCAACGGCAAGGCGGACGCCGCCGCGATCGCGCAGACACTGATCGCGGACCCGCGCGTACGTGCCGTCAACTTCACCGGCTCGACCGGCGTCGGGCGGATCATCGGCACCCTCGCCGCCCAGCACCTCAAGCCGGCCGTACTCGAACTCGGCGGCAAGAACTCCGTGATCGTGCTGGCGGACGCCGACCTCGACCACGCCGTGAACGCCGCCGCTTTCGCTTCCTTCATGAACGCCGGGCAGATCTGCATGTGCGCCGACCGCATTCTGGTGCACACGTCGATCGTCGGCGAGTTCACCCGGCGGTTCATCGCGAAGGTCGCCGAACTGCCGAGCGGTGACCCGGGCCAGCCCACCACCGTCGTCGGCCCGCTGGTCGACGAGGCCGCCGCCCGGCGGGTCGCCGCCCTGGTCACGGACGCGGTACGGAAGGGCGCGCGCGTGCTCACCGGTGGCGGTCCGCCGGACGGAGCCCTGCACCCGGCGACCGTCCTCACCGACGTCCCCGAGGACGCGTCGCTGCACCACACCGAAGCCTTCGGACCCGTCGTCGCCATCACTGCCTTCCGGGACGACGACGAGGCCGTGGCGCTGGCCAACGACACCGAGCATGGCCTCAGCTGCGGCATCCTCACCGAGAACGCCACCCACGGCCTGAAGGTGGCACGCCGCATCCGCACCGGCATCGTGCACGTGAACGATCAGTCGGTGGCGGACGAACCCCAGGCCCCCTTCGGCGGCTTCGCGGCCTCCGGATACGGCCGCTTCGGCGGCCGCTGGGGCATCGAGGCCTTCTCCAACATCCGCTGGGTCACCCTCTCCGCCGAGCAACCGCACTACCCTTTCTGATCGCTCGGGGAAGCCGTCGGCCACATCGGGGCGGCGGCCACCGGCGAAGCCACGGCAGTGTCTCGGGATCGGTGGCTGCGGTGTCCGCTCGTTGCAGAGCCGCGTTGATCGCTTCGCCGATGTCTGAGAGCCGGCGCACTTGCTCGGGTCTCAGTGTCGGGGAAGAAACCGGCACACCCGCCGGAGCGTCGTCAACGCCGTCGGTGACGCTCCACCGACTCATGCAGAACGGCCCGCACACGGAGCGCAGCCACCTGTGGCGCGACGCCGGCGGCGACGAGAAAGGCGGTCGTGGCGGCCTCACCTGTGGGATCCGCCCAGGTGGACGTAGCCGGTATGCGAGGCGTTCAAGGCGGCTGGTCCCGGGCTGGTGTTGGTCGTTTCCGGTCCAGTGGGCGTCGAGTCTGATCACGTTGAGGGCGGTGGCGGAGAAGGTATCTTGAAGGCGGACCTTCAGTAGCCCGCGGTAGCGGGCCCGGCGTATGCCGGTGATGTCGAGGGCCTGGTTGATGGTGCCTTCGACGCCAGCTCGCAGGGCGTACTTGGTTTTCCAGGTGTCCGTTCTCTGCTCGGCGCGGGCCCGGGCAGAGGGCATCCAGCTCGGCTCCCAGTGCGTACTTCCAGTCGATCGTCGGCACGGTCATCGCCGCCGCCTGCCGGTTGGTCAGACCCTCGGCGAACGGCTCGTCCGCGAAGACCTCCGCGAGCCGGTCCCGCACCCGTATCGCCAGACTCCCCTTCGGGAACGCCGCCCGGGCCACCGCCGCGGTCTGCTCCGGGATCTCCGCCAGGGCCTTCGGCCGCATCGACATCCACACCACCCCCACGGCCGCACGACAGGACAACGACCGCACGGACGATCTTTCCTCGCCCGCCCTTCACCCCCGCAGGGAATTGCGCAGTAGAGTCGCTGATCTCTTTCGCCTCGGCTACAAGCATCCCGCCACATTGGCCTTCGCAGCATGCGAACCAGCGGTTGACTCCCGGGCGAGGGGCATGACCTGGATCTCTACGTTCCGCTGTTCGGCGATCTCCAGCACGTGATGGAGGAGTTCCCGCGTGACCCGCACGGCACGGACGCCTCCGACAGGCCGCGGCGGTTGTGGCTGAGCCGGCGGCGAACGCGGTGACCCACGGCCGCGTGCCCGGCCGGGACTTCGAGCTGCGGCTCTCCCTGCCGACCCGCTCCCTCCGTATCGAGATCACCGAGACCCGCGCCGAACGCCTCCCGCCCGGCCCCGACGCCGTACGGCCGGCGAGCCCGCTGGACGACGGCGGCCGAGGCCTGACCCTCGTCGACGCGCTCACCGACCGCTGGGAAGTGCTGGACCGCGACCCGCCCGGGGCGAAGCCGGCCGGCTGATCCCGGTTTGCTGCTCGCGCTGGACCGGGCGTCAACTTCCGTACCAGTCGGGCCAGTTCTGGCTCATCAACAGGTCCCGTCGGGCCGTTGTTCGATCGTCAAGAGTCAGTCTCAAAGAGATTCTCCGCGGGTGAGGGCCGCGTGCGTACGGTCCGGACGTCGAGGTGGTCCGCAACTCCGGACCGCCGCAGTCAATGGAACACAAAGGGAGGCGCTGTGGCGAGTGTGGAAGTGTCGCTGAAGGAGATGATGGCCGGCATCGAGGGGTCGTTGGGGGCCGCGGTCGTCGACTACACCAGCGGGATGGCGCTGGGCACGCTGGGCGGCAGCAAGAGCCTGGACCTGACTGTCGCTGCGGCCGGCAACACGGATGTCATCCGGGCCAAGGTGCGCACCATGGAGCAGTTGGGCCTCAAGGGCCAGATCGAGGACATCCTGATCACGCTGGACAGCCAGTACCACCTGATCCGCCTGATCACCGGCCGCAACGGCAACGGCCTGTTCCTGTACCTCGTACTCGACAAGGCCCGCTCGAACCTGGCCATGGCCCGTCATCAACTCAAGCGTGTCGAGGGGGCGATCGAGATCTAGCTCGGCCGAGAACGCGGGGACTACGCCTGCCCCGGATGTGAAGACTTCTTCAAGTCACCACATCAGCATGGTCACAACGTGCGGTCGTGCAAGGCCCGGGGCGTGAAGGATCGACTTCCGAGGGCGGCCTGCGGTGTGGCGGCGCCCTCGGGTGCCGCCACACCCCGGCAGCCGCATTCCCACCCACCCGGCAAGGAGCGAGCGTCCATGCAGGCCCCTCTCTACCAGGTCAAGGCAGACTTCTTCCGTATGCTCGGGCATCCCGTGCGCATCAGGGTGCTGGAGCTCCTCCAGCACGGGCCGGTGTCGGTACGGGACCTGCTCGCCGACATCGAGATCGAGCCGTCCAGCCTGTCGCAGCAACTAGCCGTCCTACGCCGCTCCGGCATCGTCGTGTCCATGCGGGAGGGCTCCACCGTCCGCTACGCGCTCGCCGGCGGTGACGTCGCCGAACTGCTGCGTGCCGCACGCCGTATCCTCACCGAACTCCTCACCGGACAGAACCAGATCCTCGCCGAGCTCCAGCAGGCCGACGCCCCTTCGCAACCGCTGCCCACACCTCGGTGACGTCCGGGACGAGCGCGGGACGAGGGAATGACCGCTCGGCCGCACATGTCGCGGGACGGCAGCAGGTTCCCCGTCGAGATCAGCGACGGCCTCCTCGTCTCCGCCACCGTCCGCGACGTCAGCGAACGCACGGCCGCCGGGGAAAAGGTTCCGCGCGACGATTTCAGTGCCTGATCTGAGGACTTCCGGCACCCGTAGGTGCCGGATGGTGGCCGCGATGAGCCATGCGGCGCAGGCCGAGGCATTCGGTCAGGTCGCACATGCACGCCTCGCCCTTGGGGCACGTTCGATGAGACGAACAGCTGCAGCCGGGTCGGGTTCGCGATGGCCTTCGGCATGGCTGCCAGCCGCTTCGCCTCATCGCGGCCGATCAGCAGGCAGGGCAGCGACGGGGCGCACGTATCCGACTGCTGACCAGTGCTTTCCGCCCGCCGTACGAGCGATCATGGGGATGGAGGGCAACCTCGCCTGCTGGGCAGATACGGATTCCACCGCCGGCGCGGGCGGTGGGTGAGAAGGGCGGCGGCATGTCGGAGCACGAGCGGGAGCTGGCCGAAACGCAGCGAGAGCACTGGCAGCAGACCTACGGCGAGCACCCCGGCATGTACGGCGAGGAGCCGTCCGAGCCGGCCGTCCACGCCGCCGGGGTGTTCCGGGCCGCCGGCGCCCGTGACGTTCTGGAGCTGGGCGCCGGGCACGGCCGCGATGCCCTGTTCTTCGCCCGCCAAGGCTTCACCGTGCTTGCCACCGATTTCAGCCCGGTCGGCCTGGAGCAGTTGCGCGAGGTCGCCCAGGCTCAAGGCGTCGCCGATCGGGTCACCACTCAGGTGCAGGATGTCCGTCGGCCGCTCCTGGTCCCGGATGCCTCGGTGGACGCCGCGTTCGCCCACATGCTGCTGTGCATGGCGCTCTCCACCCAGGAGATCCACGCCCTGGTCGCCGAAGTCCGCCGGGTGCTGCGACCGGGCGGCGATTTCGTCTACACGGTCCGGCACACCGGCGACGCGCACTACCGGGCCGGTACGGGGCACGGCGACGACATCTGGGAGCACGGCGGCTTCGCCGTCCACTTCTTCCCCCGTGCCCTGGTCGACCACCTTGCCGAGGGCTGGATCCTTCAGGAGATCCACGCCTTCGAGGAGGGCGGTCTGCCACGGCGACTGTGGCGGGTCACCCAGACCGTGCCGCGATGACCAGGCCGGTGAACCGGATCACTGTTCGCAGAGGTCCGAGGCCCCCGTCGGCCGGCGGTGCATGGTCTCCAGGGCGGCCACCAGTACGTGCGGGTCGTGGTGGCCCTTGTAGACCGGAGGCGGCTGTTTGTCGAGTTCGAGGAGCTGAGACACCGCGGTCCAGGCGGTGCGTACGGAGTACTCGACGGTGAAGACGACGTCGTCGGGCACCTCCGCGAACTGGCCGATGAAGGCAAGGTTCACCGACCCCTCGGGCACGACCTCGGGCCGGTCGTCGCGGCGGCGGGCCAGGAACTGGCTGGTGATGTACGGCATCACGCAGGGCACGACGGTGGAGGTCTCAAGGACGCGGGCCGCCGTCGGTTCGTCGAGGTGCAGGTGGTGCAGGACCTCTTCGAGGATCTCCAGGCCGGAGCACATCGTCATCGGCTTGGGTGTGTGATTGCCCGCGCGTCCGGGGAACAGCCCATAGCCCCACCAGACCGAGACGCCCTCGGGCTGGTCCCTGTACACGGGCTGGCGGTTGGCGACGATGGTCAGCAGCCAGTTGGAGTCGGTGAAGGTCATCAGGCCACCCCGGCCGGTCTCGCGTCCGCTGAACTTCTCCAGCGCGTCAAGGAGGACCGGGTCCCTGGAGGTGACCGTGAACGACTCCCAGCGGGATTCCTTCACATGTTTGTCGAAGACGGCCGGGTCGCCGAAGTTCTCCCGGCCCCGGGCCAGTCGGTGCCAGAGCAGCCAGGCGTCCGAGCGATGCGGAGCGGGCGGGGGCGCGGAGGAGTGCGAGCCGAGGCTGGAGGCGTCGGTCATGGAGCCGTTGGTGACCAGGACCAGGTCCGCGGGGGCGACCGGGATCTTCTCCTCATGGCCACCTCTGGTCAGATGGATGGTGTCGACCGTGCCGCTCCGGATGCCCGGGGTGAATCCCAGGTCGGTGACACGGCAACCGGTGTGGACGGTGACGCCGCGCTCGCGGAGCCAGGCCGTCAGGGGCCGCACGATCGAGTCGTACTGGTTGTAGCGAGTGCGGTGGATGCCCGACATGGTGGCGAACTCGGGGAAGAGGTGGATGAAACGCCTCAGATAGCGGCGGAACTCCATGGCGCTGTGCCAGGGCTGGAAGGCGAACGTCGTGCACCACATGAACCAGAAATTGGTGGTGAAGAAGTGTTCGCCGAAGCAGTCCGTGATCCGCTTGCCGTCCAGGTGTCCCTCCGGGTTCGCCAGGCAACGCACCAGGTCGATCCGGTCGCGCTCGGAGAACCCCATCGACCGCGTGTCGACGATCTTTCCGTCGCCGTCGACGAGGCGGGCGATGTCGTCCCAGGCGAAGTCCTCGTGTCCGTCCAGGATCTCCTGTGTCACGGACACCGACGGGTCGTCCAGGGTGGGAATGGCGGACAGCAGGTCGTACGTGCAGCGGAACTCGGCCTCGAACATCCGCCCACCCCGCATGGTGTAGCCGGCGTCCGCCGTGCCGCCCGCGTCGAGGCTGCCCCCGATGCCGCGCTGCTCCTCGAAGAGGTGGATGTCCGCTCCGTCGAAGCCGCCGTCGCGGATCAGGAATGTGGCCGCGGCGAGCGCCGCGATGCCGCTACCCACCAGATACGCCTGTGCCATCACGCAACTCCTCGTTCTCGCCCGTCGATCGGGAACCGCACACCCCACGGTTTCCTGTGCGGGTCGGTGGATCGTCACCGACCGGGCCGTGCCACCGCTGACTCACGCGGACTGCTGTCCGCCACGCCACGGAGGGACAGCCGTCCGGTGGCCTGTGTCCCAGGAGTGGACGGCCTTGTCGGTCTGCCGGCGCAGCCGGTCCTGGAGCTGGTCGACGACCTCCGTGCCCGTGGCCTCCTCCGCGAGGACCACGACCTGCCGACCGCCCACGTGCAGGTCGGCCGTGGCCGACCAGGGGCGGTCCGCGTGATGGGCGGCCGCTCGCATGATCCGCACCTCTCCCGTGACCGCGGGCAGCCCCGGCCGACTGACGGCGGCGTCGATCTTCGTACGCGTACGCGAGGGTGTCCTCGTCCACGGCTCCTTCGCTGCGCAGCCGAATCGCGGGCGCCCCTTGAGTGTTGTCGCTGGTCATAGGGATTCCTTCCTCAGAGCACAGTAGGGGCGGCGCGTTTCATGCCGCCGTGCCGGGCAGCCACAGGTCGGGCCCGAAGACCTCGTAGCGGATTCGTCGCGCCGGGACTCCGGCATGCAACAGCTGTCCGCGTACCGCTCGCATGAACGGCAGTGGGCCGCACAGGAACACCGTGGCGTCGTCGGGCAGTTCGATCCCGTCGAGGTCCATCAGGCCGGTGCGGACGCCGGGTTCCTCCGGGCTGGGCCGCTCGTACCAGAACACGGCGCGAGCGTCCGGAAGTTGGCCGGCGAGCTCCCGTGTCTCGGTGCGCAGGGCATGGTCGGCGGGGGAACGGTCGGCGTGCAGGACCAGCACCGGGCGGGTGGAGCCGAGAGCGGTGAGGTGGGCCAGTATGCCGGTCATGGGGGTGCAGCCGATGCCCGCCGAGACCAGGACGACCGGGGTGGCGGCGTCGGCCGGGTCGTCGAGGAAGACATCGCCGAAGGGCGCGGAGAGTGTGAGTTCGTCGCCTGCTCGGATCTGCGCGTGCAGCAGACCCGAGACTTCGCCGTCCGGCTCGCCCGCGGCCCCATCGACCCGCTTCACGGTGATCCGCCGCAGGTCCCCGCCAGGGTCCGAGGACAGGCTGTACTGCCGCAACTGGTGTACGCCGTCGGCCATGCGGACGCGCACGCTCACGTACTGGCCCGCCCGTGCCCGTGGGGCCGGCTCGCCGTCGGCCGGGCGGAGCAGGAAGGACACCACGTCCGCGGTCTCCGTACGGCGTTCCACGACCGCCCACTGTCGCCAGATGCGGCCGGGCCGCACACCCGCGTCCTGATAGAGGCGGGCCTCCTGGCCGATCAGGGCGCCGGCCATCAGCCAGTACACCTCGTCCCAGGCGGCCGCGACCTCCGGGGTGACCGCGTCGCCGAGTACTTCGGCTATCGCACCGAACAGGTACTTGTGCACGATCGTGTACTGGTCGTCTGTTACCCCGACGGCTGCGTGCTTGTGCGCGATCCGGGTCAGGAGCATGTCCGGGCGCGTGTCCGGATCGTCGAGCAGCGCGGTCGCGAAGGCGGCGATCGAGCCGGCCAGGGCGCGGCGCTGGGCGCCGCTGGCCTGGTTGCCTCGGTTGAACATGCCGTCGAGCAGTTCCGGCCGGTCTCGGAACATCGCGCCGTAGAAGCGCGTCGTGATCTCGTCCAGTGCTCCGGCCACGGCGGGGAGGGTGGCACGGACCAAGGCGGCGGATTCTGCGGACAGCATGAAGCCTCCCGGGCAGGGCGGAAAAGGGGGAAAGGTGCCGCGTCGTATGGGCGGCGGTCTTCTGTGTATCAGGCAGCGGTCCGTGTTTCGGCGCTGTTTCGCCTCGCCGGGCCAAGTGGGGACCAACGGCCCCATCGATTCGGGCGCATCGGCCCAACAGCCTCATCGGTCACAGGGCCGTACGGCGGAGGCTTCCGATGCGAGGGGGAAGCCGCCGAGCGGCGCACTCGGGACCAACGGGCCCTGCGTGGGACCTGTGGCCGCCGACGGTGGCAGTGTCGGCGCAGAAGGGTTGGTCATGGATCAGGCCGTTCCGTACGACCGCGAGGAGAACTGAGCCATGCGCATCGTCGTCGCCCTCGGCGGCAACGCCCTGCTGCACCGGGGTGAACACCCCGACGCAGCCGCTCAAGAAGCGAACATCGACCGGGTGACGACCGCGATCACCGCCCTCACACTGGAACACGAGGTCGTGGTCACCCATGGCAACGGTCCCCAGATCGGCCTGCTCGCCATGGAGAGCACCGCCGATCCGGCGCTCAGCAGTCCATATCCGCTGGACCTGCTCGGTGCCCAGACCCAGGGCATGATCGGCTCCCTGCTGGTACGCACGCTGCACGACACCCTGCCCGGATGGCAGATCGCCGCGCTGGTCACCCACACCGTCGTACGGGCCGACGATCCCGCCTTCCGGTGCCCCACGAAGTTCGTCGGCCAGGTGTGCTCCCGCAAGACCGCAGAGTCCCTGGCCCGCAGGCACGGCTGGTACATCGCACAGGACGGTGCGGGCTGGCGCCGTGTCGTCCCCGTCGCGCGCGGCTGCCCCGGCCCCGCCCCGCCCCTCCGCATCGTCAAGGCACGTGGGGGAGTCGCCTCACCAGTGCCCGAGGACCTTCAGCCAAACGGCACCGACGCCCATCCAGATCACGATGTTGGCGCCTGCGGCGACCAGGCCGGTGCGCCACCGCTCGGCGAGGGTGACATAGCCGCCGCCGAACAGGACGGGGGCCGGGCCGGAGGCGTATTGGGTCAGACCGCCGTACAGGGAGCTGATGAAGCCGAGCACCAGGGCGGCCATCACCGGCGGCGCCCCGGCCGCGATGGCAGCGGCGAGGAACGCGGCGTACATCGCGGCCACGTGCGCGGTGTTGGAGGCGAAGAGGTAGTGGGAGAAGAGGTAGACCAGCGTGAGGATCACGAACGCGGTCTGCCAGCCCACGCCGTCCGTGACGTCGGTGATCGCGTCACTG
The DNA here is from genome assembly GCF_058544905.1 of Streptomyces sp. JLBG701. Taxonomy (NCBI): domain Bacteria; kingdom Bacillati; phylum Actinomycetota; class Actinomycetes; order Kitasatosporales; family Streptomycetaceae; genus Streptomyces; species Streptomyces sp. JLBG701. Next base: position 924,263 of record NZ_CM178588.1, on the reverse strand, counting down.
AACCAGCCGATCACACCGAGCTCTTGGAGCTGGCCGGCCGTCATCACCAGCACGGAGAACCACACCAGAGTCGTCCAGGCCGCCTTCTCCGCGACCAGGTCGCCCCACGTCAGTACGCCGGTCACGAGCAGCAGTGCCACGTCGGTGAAGGCGGAGACGGTGGCCGACAGGTCGTACACCTGGCCACCGACCGACCAGAGCAGGAGGAGCAGGACGAACACGGTGGCCATCGTCCATTCCTGACGTGACATCCGGCCCAGCTCGTCCAGCTGCTCGCGTGCCTGCGTCGGCGCCTCGGGGGTGTCGCGGAGAGAGGGCGGGAAGACGCGGTACAGCAGTGCCGGGAGGACCAGGAGCGCCACCAGGCCGGGTACGAGCGCCGCAATGGCCCAGGAGGTCCAGGTCAGGTGCACTCCGTGGTCGGCGGCGGGTTTCTGCGCGAGCGGGTTGGCGGCCATGGCGGTCAGGAACATCGCGCTGGTGACCGTGTTGACCTGCATCGCGGTCACGCTCAGATACGCCCCCAGCTTGCGACGGCTCTCGTCGCCGGGTGCGAGCCGGCGTTGGCGCTGAGTGAGCGGATGACGGGGTGGATGACGCCGCCGGAGCGTGCGGTGTTGCTGGGTGTGGCCGGTGCCAGTACCAGGCCGGTCAGGGTGATTCCGTACGCCAGTCCCAGGCTGCTGCGGCCCAGGGCCCGGACGAACAGCAGCGCGATCCGGCGGCCGAGGCCGGTCTTGGTGAAGCCCAAGGAGATGAAGAACGCCGCCACGATCAGCCAGATCGTCGGCTCGGAGAAGCCGCCCAGCGCGACATCCGGCTCCAGCGTCCCGGTGATCAGCGTGACCGTCAGGCCGACCCAGGGGCGACCGCGCCGAGCGGCAGAGGCTGGAGGATCAGCCCGAGCACCGTGCCGGTGAAGATCGCCAGTACTGCCCATCCTCCGGACTTGATCCCGTCTGGCTGCGGCAGCAGATACACGGTCAGACCCAGGGCGCAGGGGACGATCCATTTCACGGCCGTCCACAAGGTCTCCCGCGTCAGCCACGGGGGACTCCGACGTGGTCGTACGCCTCCGCTCGCGGATGCCGCTCCTTCGGTACGGGCTCCCGGCACGTTGAAGAACTTCACGCTGTCCACTCCCTGCCAGGGCTCGCTCCGCGGCGGTACGCCGGGCGGGAGCGAGTGGTTCGCCTCCACGGTCGTGGACGGGAAGAGGACATGACATCCGGCATCCGGCTCTCACCCAGGGCCCAACGGCACTGCCAGGCAGCCCCGGACGGCCCCTCGGTGGTGTGCAGAGGCAGGCAGCCGCGGAACTGATGGTTCGGAATCCGGACTTGGCGGTCGCCGGCGTGACCCTCGACGGTGAGCCGGCCGCAGTGCTGTCGGATCCGGGTGGGGCCACGGAACTCGTCGTGCTGGGCATGCGCAGGGCCGGAGGACCCGAAGGGATCGGGCCCGGGACAGTGGCCCTGTCCGTGGCCGCGCAGTCCCGGCGGCCGGTGGTCCTGGTGCCGCGCCGGTTCGCGTACGAGGTCCCGGGCAGGCGCCTGGATGCGGTCGCAGTCGGTGTCGATACGGGGCGGTTGGACGAGGCGGCCATGGACTTCTCGTTCGATGCCGCGCGCTGCCGGGTCGCGCGGTTGCGTGTGGTGCATGCCTGGAAGCTGCCGCTGCCCGAAGCCGCGTGGATGCCGTACCCCGTGCCGGAGGAGGACCGGGGCCGCTGGGAGGATCACGAGGAGCAGGTGCTGGCCGACACGGTGCGCCCCTGGCGGGAGAGGTGTCCGTCCGTGCGGGTGCTGGAGGATGTGATGCTCCTCGGCGTCGCCGACGCCTTGGTCAGGGCTTCTGCTCGAACCGAACTGCTGGTGGCCGGCCGTCGTCGCGCGGACGCGCTCTCCCCGGCTGTGCACGCGCTCCTGGAGCACACGAAGTGCCCCGTGGCCGTGGCGCCGACCTGACGGCGAGGGGCCGAGGCCGGGAAGGGCAAGCCACGGGCTTGGACGCACAGGACGTGGTTGCCGACAGCCAGCGTCTGACAGGGCCGCAACCGACCGGGCCGGCCATCCTCCACCGAGGACGGCCGGCCCGGTCAGTCAGCTTGTCTTGTGCCCCCATTGCGGTCCGACCAGGTCCCACTCCCTGCCCCACTGATCGATGCGCCGCCGGTCCAGCCACCACCGTGTGCCGCCTCCGGCGCCGACCACCAGGCCGGTCACGGCGAGAGCGGCGGTGGCACCCAGCAGACCTGCTTCGATATCTGCGTCGGTCCGGCTCGGCGGCGCGGTGGTCAGGTCGCCCTGGGCGTTCGTCCAGGCCGAGATGCCGGCCCCGGCCTTCTGCCCGGCGTTCACCAGGGTCTCGCCGGTGTGGACAGAACCGTCCGGGGCAGTCCAGCGGACCTTTGCCAGCGCCCGGTCGCTGCGCGCTGCGGCCCGTGGGGTGTCCACGAGGAGCGCTGCTCGCACGGGGGTGCGCTCGGCGCGTTGCTGCGCGAAGACGTTGTCTGCGGCGTGGGCCGTCAGCACGCCGGCGAGTGTGCCACCCACCGCGATGAGCGCCCAGACGGCCAGTACGAGCCATGCCTCGAGAACATCGTCGCGTCGGCGCAGCGGGTTGCTCCGCCACCGCCACAGCGTCTTCTTCGTACGCCTGCCGCCACGCATCGGTCCGCACCTCCTCGTCATTGTCACTGTCAGGAAGGTGACAGCCGGAAGCACGTCGTGGCATGGGCCGATCAGGCGACATCTTGGGGCCGGTCGGGTCCAAGTCCGAGACGGTGACGGGTCGTTCAGCCCCATGGCCGCAGGACCGCACGACACGACAGCGCAGGCCGCCGCGCCACGCCACTCGTCCCGGCCGCGAGGACCACGCGACAGTGCCCTGTCCGGCCACCGGCGCGGGACCATCGGCCCCTCGCCCCGCCCCCGCAGCGCTTCCACCCTCGAAGAACACCGGTCCCCGTCCGACGTCCGAATCGGAGGAGGTCACCATGCACACCGCACCTCTCGATGCCTCGACCCTGGAAACCTGTATCTCGGCAGCCGTGGCCGCGCCATCGATCTTCAACACCCAGCCGTGGCGCTACCGGCTGGACCCCGGCACCGTCGCCTTCCAAGTGCGCGCCGCCCCGGAACGGAGTCTGCGCCACGCGGATCCGGTCGCCCGTGCCCTGCACCTGTCGGTGGGCGCGTCCGTCTTCAACCTCCGTGTCGCGATCGCCCACTTCGGCTGGTCACCTGTCGTACGGCTGCTGCCACGGCCCGAGGACACGGCCTTGCTCGCCACCGTACGGCTCACGGGATCCCACACCTCACACCCCACGGGCCACCGTGCGGACCTCTACCCGGCGATCTGGCGCCGGCACAGCAGCCGCTTCCCCTTCTCCGGCAGGCCGCTGCCGCAGAACGCACGCGTCGAACTCGCCGAAGCGGCCCACATGGAAGGTGCTTTGCTGACCTTTCCCACTGCGGAGGAGACGGCACGTCTCCTCCGCCTGACCGCGGAGGCCGAGCACCGCAACCGCGCCGATTCCGGCCGTGGCATGGAGAGCCGTCGCTGGGTGCACGTCGACCCGGGCGACCCCGCTGACACCGGCATCCCGCAGGGCGGGCTCGGCCCGCAGGACGCACGCGAGCGCATCCCCATGCGCGACTTCACCGCGCAGCGGCACCCCGAGAGGCTGCCCGCACAGGACTTCGAGCCCGGTCCGGTCATCGCCCTGCTGACGACCGCACACGACCGCCGCACCGACTGGCTGCGTGCCGGACAGGCCCTCGAACACGTCTTGCTGGTGGCGACGGTGCACGGTCTACGGGCGTCCCTGCTCCACCAGGCGATGGAGTGGCCCGACCTGCGCCGCACGCTGAGCCCGGACCCCGAACACACCGGGCACGCACAGATGCTGATCCGCCTCGGCTACGGCCCGGAGGGCTCTGCGACCCCGCGGCGCGCCCCTGACGCGGTGTTCGAGACGGAGCCGCCCAGCCGGTGATCACGCCCTCGGACCGGTCAGGCGACCGCAGCGGCGGCGATGCCCTCGCCGGAGTTGCCGGGCTGGGCCGCGGGAAGTTCGGAGTGGATCTCGAAGACGTCGGCCAGGAGCGTGCCCCGGAGGATGCGCAGGAAGCGGGTGCTGTCGGCGACCAGCCGTAGTCGTCCGTGCCGGGCCAGGACCCGGGTCCTGGCCCGGCACAGCACGCTCAGTCCGCTGCAGTCGATGAAGGACACGTGGCGCAGGTCCAGCACCAGGTCGGGGCATGGGCCGGCGGTCAGGGTGTCGAGGCGTGCCGAGAGAGGCGGCGCCGTGAGGAGGTCGATCTCCCCGCGCAGTTCCACCACGGTCGTGCTGCCGACAACGCGTTCCGTGGGGCGGGGCGCGGGTCTGGTGTGGTTTTCGGCCACGGACACAGGGAAGCGGAGCGCCGGGTCGAGCTGTAGGGCCGGTCGGCCCGTTGATGTGGTTCCGCATGGATGTGCGGTCCCCTCCGGAGCCCGGACCGAACGGTCCCGTCCGGACGCGTGAGGGGACCGACCGGCCCATGCGGGTGCCGACCACTTGGTCGAAGCTGGACTCGAGGGAGCGTGCAGCAGCGCACCTCGCCGCGGCCGCTGGACCACATGGAGGAGGGCTACGACGTCTTCGCCCGGGCCGCCGACACCGGCGCGCTCAAGGTGGTGCTCGGCGGGCAGCGGCACGACACGCTGGCCGTTCCGTCGGCCTGAAGACAAGGAGGTGAGGGCCGTGCTCGACCAGGAATCCTCCGGCGCGGCGAACGCACGGACGGGATCGGCGCGAGGCGACCTCGGGCGTCGGCTCGTCCGGCGCCGCGCGGAACTCGGCCTGACCCGGCGGAAAACGGCCGCCCGGGCGGGTATGGCTCCGGGCTACCTCAAGTACCTGGAGGAATCTCCCATCGCCGCACCGGGCAGGAACGTCCTCCTCCGGCTCGCGGGCGCTCTGGAGACCACCGTGACCGCACTCACCGGCGGTGACGTCGACTCACCGCCAGGCCTGGGACAGGCCACTCGCCGACCGGAGTTGGTCGCGCTCAGTGGTGAGGAATGCTGGAGGCGGCTCGGGACCCATGGTGTGGGCAGACTCGCGGTGCTCACCGCCGAGGGGCTGACGGTCCTGCCCGTCAACTACAGCGTCGTCGACGGCGCGGTGGCGTTCAGGACCGCCCCCGGGGCCATACCGTCTCAAGTTCTCGGCAAGCGGGTCGCGTTCGAGGTCGACCACATCGACGAGCCGCTGAGCCGGGGCTGGAGCGTGCTGATGCGCGGCCGGGCCCGGGGCGTGATGGATCCGGGCGCCGCACGCCGACTCAGGGACCGGGCGTACAGCGCCCCCTGGGCGGGCGGCCGACGCGAGATGTGGGTCTGCATCGACGCAGTCGAGATCACGGGCCGCGAGATCGGGGAGGGCCCCGCGGCCGACGGGTGAGCGATGCCCGGACTTGGCCGACTGTGCTGGACCTGGCGCATGGAAGCGCGCGTGATCGGTGTCGACGTCGGCTCAGTGACGCTGGGCAGGTTCGCCTGGGCCGCACTGGATGCACCGGCGCTGCGTCCCGCCGGGCAGGGGGTCGACCCCGAGTCGGCGGTTCAGGCGCTGATCCCCTGCCTGACCTCGGGCGGACGGGCCGCGCTCGTCCTGGAGGCGCCCATGTCCGTACCGGTCCCGGCGACCGACCGGGCGGACGGATGGGAGGCGCTGGGCCGAGCACGGACCGGCGAGGGGAGCCGTCCGTGGTCGGCGGGCGCGGGAGCCGCCGTCCTGTCTCCAGGGCCGCTCTCCGGCGGGGACGGGACCGATGGCCCCTCTCCGGCGCCCACTGCCCGCCAGACGATGGGACGTGCACCGCTGCACCAGGCGAAAGGCGGTTGGCCATGTATCCCAACGACGGTTTCCGTGAACTGGACCGGCAGGAGTGCCTGCGCCTGCTGTCGAAGGCGCCCATCGGCCGCATCGTCCACACGCGCAAGGCCCTGCCGGCTGTTCTGCCCGTCAACTTCGCCTTGGACGACAACACTGTGGTGCTGCGGACGTCGGCGGCCTCGGAGCTGGTCCGCGCGGTCGACGGGGCGGTGGTCGCCTTCGAGGTGGACGACGTCGATGCGGCTACGCACTCCGGCTGGAGCGTGGTCGTCACCGGTCGAGCCGCCGTGGTGACCGATCCGGCCGAGCACGCGAGGCTGCACCGGGTGGGACCGCATTCCTGGGCGCCCTCGCCGGAGGAGGTCTTCGTGCGCGTCGAGTCCGAACTGGTCACCGGATGTGAGCTCGTCGGCGGTCGCACGATGTACGGAGTGGACCTCTCCGCTTGACCCTGCCGCCATCCGACCCATGAGCGCTGTGAACCGACAACACACTCAAGTCCAGAAGCACAGAAGGGAAGAGGGAAATGAGCCCCCAGCATGTGGTCGTCGGAGCGGACGGCTCAGTGATCGCCGTACGAGCACTGGACTGGGCCGCGGAAGAGGCGGTACGTCGTGGTGCTGCCCTGCGTATCGTCCATGCCGTGTCCGACCGGGACGAGGCCGGCCCGGTCCTGGCGTCGGCTGTCGCACGGGTACGCGCTCACCATCCCGAGCTGACGGTCGCGCCCGTGGTGGCAATGGACGGCGCGGTGCGCGCGCTGGCACGAGAGAGCGAAGGCGCCGCCCTCACCGTGGTCGGCAACCGTGGACTCGGCGCGTTCACCGGCCTGTTGTTCGGCTCGGTGAGCCTGCGCCTGGCCGCGCACATCCACAGCCCGCTGCTGGTCGTGCGGGGCGACCACCGGTGCGACGACGGACGCGAGGTGCTGCTCGGCCTGGGGAGCGACGCCGACGCGGCGGCGGCCGCCTACGCCTTCCACGAGGCGGCGCGGCGCGGGGTCCGGCTGCGCGTGCTGCATGCGTGGAGCCACCGGCACGTCGCGCCCGAGCTGCCGTCGCTGGTACCCGCGACGAGCCCGGGACAGCGAGAACTCGCCCGGCGCGACGGCGCCGAGGAGGCGGTGCCGCGCTTCACGATGGCCGAGTTGCGGGAGGAGCACCCTGAGGTCGGCGTCGAGGCACACACGGTCCGTACCGGCGCCGCGCACGCCCTGTTGGAGGCCACCCGCGAGGCCGGCATCGTGATCATCGGCGCCCACCGCCGTGCCGACCGGCTCGGCCCACGCCTGGGCCCGGTCGCGCACACCCTGCTGCACCGCTCCCACTGTCCCGTGACCATCGTGCCGATCAGCTGACAGCCGGTACGACCGAAGGGAATGGCCCGGTCGGCCCTGTCGGGCCCCAGGGGCGGGCGCAGGGTGAGGAGGTGCTAACCCCATGCACCTCCGACTCCGCCCCCCGAAGGGACCCGACATGTCGGCCGACACACCACTGGCGCCCGCTCACGAACTCACGGACGAGGAACTGCAGGCCCTGGACGCACATTGGCGTGCAGCGAACTACCTGGCGGTCGGCCAGATCTAACTGATGGCCAACCCGTTGCTGGCCGAGCCGCTGCGCCCGGAGCACGTGAAGCCGCGGCTGCTCGGCCACTGGGGTACGTCCCCCGGCCTGAACCTGGTGCACACCCACCTCAACCGGGTGGTCAAGGCCCGCGGCCGGAACGCCCTGTGCATCTGGGGTCCCGGCCACGGTGGCCCCGCTGTCCTCGCCAACTCCTGGCGGGAGGGCAGCTACAGCGAGACGTATCCGGACGTGAGCCGGGACGCGGAGGGTATGGCCCGGCTGTTCCGTCAGTTCTCGTTCCCGGGCGGGGTGCCGAGCCACGTAGCCCCCGAGACACCGGGCTCCATCCACGAGGGAGGCGAACTCGGCTACTGCCTCTCCCACGCGTACGGCGCCGCCCTGGACAACCCGGACCTGCTGGTCGACTGTGTGATCGGTGACGGCGAGGCGGATACGGCCACTCTCCGATCCACGTCACCGGCGACGACCCGATGACCGTGCACCGGGCCATGGCTGGCGCGATGGACGACGCCCCGGAACGGATCGCGGCCATCCAGACCTCGGCCCGTGAAGACGACGTCGCCGAACGAGCTCACTGGCCGGTGATCGTGCTGCGCACCCCGAAGGGCTGGACCGGGCCCGCCGAGGCCGACGGCCTGCCGGTGGAGGGCACGTGGCGCGCCCACCAGGTTCCGCTGGCAGCCACCTGCGCCGGCTGGAGCAGTGGCTGCGCTCGTACAAGCCCGAAGAGCTCTTCGACGAGCGCGGTCGCCCCCGCGACCAGGTGCTGGCCTGCATCCCCGAGGGCGCCCGCCGCCTGGGCGCCACCCCGCACGCCAATGGCGGCCTGCTGCTGCGCGAGCTCCCGCTTCCGGAGCTGGACCGGTACGCCGTTCCGGTCGACAAGCCCGGCGCGACGCTGCACGAGCCCACCCGAGTCCTCGGTGATCTGCTCGGCCACGTCGTGCACGACACCAGCGGCAGCCGTGACTTCCGTCTGGTCGGCCCGGACGAGACCGCCTCCAACCGCCTCCAGGCCGTCTTCGACGCGAGCGGCAAGGCCTGGCAGGCCCAGATGCTCCCAGTCGACGAACACCCGGACACGGACTCTTCTCCTGCTACGAGGCGTTCGTGCACATCGTCGACTCGATGGTCAACCAGCACATCAAGTGGCTGCGGGTCACGCGGCGGCTGCCCTGGGGTGCCCCCATCGCCTCCCTCAACTACCTGCTGACCTCGCATGTCTGGCGCCAGGACCACAACGGCTTCTCCCACCAGGACCCCGGCTTCGTCGACCACATCCTCAACAAGAGCCCCGAGGCCGTCCGTGTCTACCTGCCGCCGGACGCCAACACCCTGCTCTCGGTGGCGGATCACGCCCTCCGCAGCCGCGACCACGTCAACGTGATCGTGGCCGGCAAGCAGCCCTGCTTCGACTGGCTGTCCATGGACCAGGCCAAGGTGCAATGTGCGCGCGGCGCCGGAATCTGGGAATGGGCCGGCACGGAGAACGGCGAGCGGGAGCCGGACGTCGTGCCGGCCGCGGCAGGCGACGTCCCCACCCAGGAGGTGCTGGCCGCCGCGCAGCTGCTGCGCAGCCATCTGCCGGAGCTGGCCGTGCGGGTCGTCAACGTCGTCGACCTGGCCCGGCTGCACGCCGGACAAGCCGGTGATCTTCGCATACCACGGCTACCCATGGCTGATCCACCGTCTTGCCTACCGCAGGATCGGCCACGCGAATCTCCACGTGCGGGGCTACAAGGCACGGATCTGCCCGAGGTCGCGGACTGGACCTGGGACGGCTGAACGGACCCGGAAACGGGGACCTTGGGCCCCAGGGCCCGGGGCATGTGGCCCCTCTGAACTCCATGGCCGCGGCGGGACATTGATACCGGAACGAGAGTCGTCAATATCCCTCGCGTCACCCCTGGAAGGGATGAGCATCATGGCAGTCCACGACAACCCGCACCGCCACCTGGGATTCCGCTTCCCGTCCCTGCGCAGGACCGGAACCGCTCCCGCGTCCGCCGACACGACCACCGTGGCGGCGACGGCGACCCGCGCGTACGTCTTCGCCTCGCTGCGGTTGCTGACCGGGTTCGTCTTCCTGTGGGCGTTCCTCGACAAGACCTTCGGCTTCGGCTACGCGACCCAGTCGGGCAACGGCTGGATCGACGGTGGCTCGCCCACCAAGGGCTTCCTGAGCGGGGTCGCGGCCGGACCGATGGAGTCCACCTTCCACGACTGGGCCGGGACCGCCTGGGCGGACTGGCTGTTCATGCTCGGTCTGCTCGGCATCGGTCTCGCCCTCATCGCCGGCATCGGACTGCGGCTCGCCGCCGTGGCAGGCACGGCGATGATGGCGCTGATGTGGATCGCGGAGTGGCCGCCGGCCAAGCACCTGTCCGACGGGTCGGCGAGCATGTCGACCAACCCGTTCGCCGAGTACCACGTCGTCTACGCCGTCGTGCTGATCGCTCTGGCGGTCGCGGGCGCCGGTGCCACCTGGGGTCTGGGCAAGGCATGGGCGCGGCTGCCGTTCGTCAGCCGTAACCGGTGGCTGATCTGATCTCCACGCCTCACAGAAGTCGGGGCACTGTCGCGGTGACGCGGCGGTGCCCCGACTTCTGTGAGCGACTCATGTGTCGGAGTCCTCCTCGGGCACCATGTCGATCGCCCCGGACGGGCACTCGGCCGCGCACAGCCCGCAGCCCTTGCAGTAGTCGAAGTCGATCGCGAAGCCCTTGCCTGGGCCCAGCTTGGTGATCGCGTTGTCGGGGCAGACGCCGTAGCAGTTGTCGCACTCGAAGCAGTTGCCGCAGGACATGCAGCGCCGGGCTTCGAAGAGGGCGGTGGACTCGTCGAGTCCCTGTACCACTTCGTCGAACGTCGTGACGCGCCGGGCCAGGGCGAGCCTGGGCCGCACGGAGGCGGGGGCATCGGAGTAGTACCAGGTGTTGAGCCGCTCGAAGTCCGCGGGCGCGTGCTTGGGTTCGGGCCGGTGGGCCGTGCCGCGCAGATACGCGTCGATGTACCGTGCCGCCTTCTTGCCGTGCCCCACGGCCACGGTGACCGTGCGCTCGGCGGGAACCATGTCGCCGCCCGCGAAGATGCCCCGATGCCCCGTCATCAGGCCGTCGGCCACCTGCACCATGCCGTGGTCCATGGACAGGTCCGGCACGCCCGCGAGGAGCGACAGGTCGGAGTCCTGGCCGAGCGCGAGCACCACCGCGTCGGCTTCCAGTTCCTCGAACTCGCCGGTGGGCTGCGGGAATCCGGTGTCGTCCAGCCGCATCCGCTCAATGGTGAGGCGGCCGCTGTCGGCGTGCTTGATGGTGGAGAGCCACTTCATCCGCACGCCCTCCTCCAGGGCCTCCCCGACCTCCTCGTCGTGTGCGGGCATACGGTCCCTGGTGCGCCGGTAGACGACGACGGCGTCGCTCGCGCCGAGCCTTCGTGCCGTACGGGCGGCGTCCATGGCTGTATTGCCGCCGCCGTAGACAGCGACCCGGCGGCCCAGCAGGGGCGGATCCTCACCCTCCATACTCCCGAGCAGCGCCACCGCGTCGAGGATGCGGGCGCTGTCGCCGGCCGGGATGTACGTCCGCCGGCCCATGCCCGCGCCCACGGCCAGGAACACGGCGTCGAAGCCGCCGTCCCGCTGTGCGGCGAGCACGTCGTCCACGCGGGCGTTGAGTTCGAACGTCACCCCGAGCCTGCGGATGCGGTCGATCTCCGCGTCCAAGACTTCGCGCGGCAGCCGGTAGCGCGGGATGCCGTAGCGCATCATGCCGCCCGGGCGGTCCTGTGCCTCACGGATCGTCACCTCGTGGCCCAGCAGCCGGAGGTGGTAGGCCGCCGACAGTCCGGCCGGACCGGAGCCGACCACCAGGACTCGCTTTCCGGACGCGTTTTTTGGGGCGGCACGGTCCAGCCGCGCTTGATCGCCTGGTCGCCGAGAAAGCGCTCGACGGCGTTGATCCCGACCGCGTTGTCGACCTGCACGCGGTTGCAGGCCGTCTCGCAGGGGTGGTAGCAGACCCGGCCCATGACGGCGGGCAGCGGGTTGTCGCGCATCAATTGCCGCCAGGCGGACTCGTAGTCGCCGCCCTCGGCGTGGAAGAGCCACTGCTGGATGTTCTCGCCGGCCGGGCACGCCTGGTTGCACGGCGGCAACCGGTGGACGTACTCGGGACGTTCGGTGCGCCAGGCTCCGGTCCGGTTGGCCAGGCTGGAGCCCACGTCCAGGGTGATCGCGAACGGTTTCTCCTTCACGGCGACGCCTCCTCGTGCGCGAGCAGCCCGAACCGGGCGATGTTGCGGTCGGCGGCCCGCTGGAGGCGGGCGATGACATCGGTGCGCGGTTCCGGCTCGAAGAGGTGTGCATACCGCTTCTGCGGGCGCAGATACTCCTCGACCGGCACCCTCCGGCGGATCGGCGTCACGTCGGTCACCTCGCCGTCCACCGCCTCGAACACCGGGAACAGCCCGCTCTGTTCGGCGAGCCGCGCGATGCGCACCGTGTCGCAAGGCGCCGTGCCCCAGCCCAGCGGGCAGGGCACCAGCACATGCAGATAGCGGGCGCCGCGCATCCCCATCGCCCGGTGCACCTTGGCCTCCAGGTCGCGCAGCCCGGCGATGGTCGCCGTGGCGACGTACGGGATCTCGTGCGCCATCGCGATCAGCGGCAGGTTCTTGCCCTGCCCGAAGGGGGCGCCGGGATCCTCGCCGACAGCCTGGGTGGTGGCCGTGCGGGCGGTCGGGGGAGTGGCACCGGAGCGTTGCACGCCGGTGTTCATGTACGCCTCGTTGTCGTAACAGACGTACAGGACGTCGTCGTTGCGCTCGAACATGCCCGACAGACAGCCGAGCCCGATGTCGACGGTGCCGCCGTCCCCGCCCTGTCCGACCACGCGGATGTCCGTGCGGCCCTTGGCGCGCAAGGCGGCGGCGACCCCGGCGGCGACGGCCGGCGCGTTGCCGAACAGGGAGTGCAGCCAGGGGAGTTGCCAGGAGGTCTCCGGGTACGGCGTGGAGAACACCTCCAGGCAGCCGGTCGCGTTGACCGCGATCACCTTGCCGCCGGCCGCCCGCTGCGCCGCGTCCAGGACGTAGCGTGCGCCGAGCGCCTCGCCGCAGCCCTGGCAGGCGCGGTGTCCTGAGGTGAGCGCGTTGGACCGGGCCGGATCGGCCTGGTCTGACTGCAACTCCGGGCCCAGCAGCCGGTTTCCGGCGGCGTGGCTGCCGACCTGATAGAACTTCACCTGCTGCGCGGCGCTCATCGGTTGCTCCCCAGATCACGCAGGATGTTCTCCGCGGACGGGCCGGACCTCCGGGTCGCCGCCATCCGCGCCAACTCCCGTTCCACCAGTTCGGTGTCCAGGTCCAGGAATGTCAGATGTCCGAGCCGTCCGGCGACCGCGTCGGCGAACAGCCGGTGCAGCGAGGCCTTGGTGATCGGGCGCCCGCCGAGCCCGGCGACCACGGTGTGACCGTCGAGCCGGATCCCGGACAGAGCGGTGCGCACGTTCGCCGAGACGATCCCGCCGACGCCGACCGCGAGGGCGCGTTCGAGGACGACCACGCGGCGGGCACCGTCGAGCGCCGTCCGTACCGCCTCCAGCGGGAACGGCCGGAAGGAAGTGATCCCCAGCGCCCCGATCCGCACCCCGGCCTCGCGCATCTCGTCGACGACGTCGCAGACCGTGCCCAGCACCGAGCCGAGGGCCACGACGATCGTGTCGGCGTACTCGCAGGCGTACGGATGGATCAAGCCCCCGGAGTCCCGCCCGAACGCCTGCCGGAACTCCCGGGCGATGTCCGGGATCGCCTCCAGCGCCTGCATCTGCTTGGCGTGGGCCAGGTAGCGCACCTCCGTGAAGGCCTCCGGTCCGACCATCGCGCCGATCGAGACCGGCTCGGCGGGGTCGAGAACCTGGCGGGGCTCGTACGGCGGCAGGAACCCGTCCACCTGCGCCTGCTCCGGGACCTCGATCCGCTCCCAGGCATGCGTGAGCACGAAGCCGTCCATGCACACCATCACCGGCAGCGACAGCTCCTCGGCCAGCCGGAAGGCCTGCGGGTGCAGGTCGGCGGCCTCCTGGTTGTCGCGGGCGTACAGCTGGATCCAGCCGGAGTCGCGCTGGGACATGCTGTCGCTGTGGTCGTTCCAGATGTTGATGGGGGCCCCGATCGCCCGGTTGGCCACCGTCATCACGATCGGCAGGCCGAGCCCGGAGGCGTTGTAGAGGGCCTCCACCATGTACAGCAGGCCCTGGCTCGCGGTCGCCGTGTAGGTGCGGGCGCCCGCCGCCGAGGCGCCGATGCACATCGACATCGCGGCGAACTCCGACTCGACGTTGACGTACTCGCAGGGCTTCAGCGCGCCGGACTTCACCAGCCTGCTGAGCTCCTCGACGATGTGCGTCTGCGGCGAGATCGGGTAGGCGGCGATCACTTCGGGGCGGCAGTACGCGACGGCCTCGGCGACCGCACGTGAGCCCTCAGTCTGCTTCAACATGGAAGAGCTCCTTCCGCGCGACCTCGACGTGCTCGTACGCCTCCCGGGCGGCGTCGACATTGGCCTGGCCCAGACCGCCGGGGAACCGTTCCTCGATGGCCGCTGTCAGCGAGTCGATGGTCACGCAGCCGGTGAGTGCGGCGAGCCCGCCGAGCAGGACGGCGTTCGGGACCGGGCGGCCGAAGTGGCGAAGGGCGATGGCGGTGGCGGGGACCGTGACGACGGGGCCGGTGAGCGTCTGAAGGCCCAAGTCGTCTGCGCCGCGCGGGGAGTTGATCAGGACCCAGCCGCCGGGGCGGAGCCCTTCGAAGACGTTCACCTGGTGCAGCAGCGTCGCGTCCTGGATCACCAGGGCGTCGGGGTGCGTGACGGGCTCGCGGACCCGGATCGGCCGGTCGCCGATCCGGCAGAACGCCATGACCGGCGCCCCGGTCCGCTCCGAGCCGAAGCTCGGGAACGCCTGCGCGTGGCGGCCCTCCAGGAAGGCCGCCACCGACAGCAACTCGGCGGCTGTGACGGCGCCCTGGCCTCCGCGGCCGTGGATGCGTATCTGGAACACGGCACCCTCCTCCCGAACGGGACCTGGCCCAGTCGTACCGCGCGGGGCGGCGGGATCCTCAGGGGCCGAACGTCCCCAATGGAGGGCCGAAGGGAACCCGGCCCCTCCCGGTCCGGCCCCCTGTCGGGCGGACCGGGAAGGACGACTCACCCGGGCGGTGGCTCATGCGTGCGGCACGATCGCGACCGGGCAACGGACGTGGTGCATCACCGCGTGCGCGACCGGCCCGGTGTGCATGCCGATCTTGGCCGGCCGGATCCTGCGGCCCACGACCAGCAGACCGGCATCCTGCGTGGCCTCCAGCAGCCGCTGCGCCGGACGCCCCTCCTCCACGAGCTCGGTGACCTCCACCGCGGAGTACTTCTCCCGCCACGGCCCGAGCACGGTTTCCAGCGCCCGCCCGGCGGCCTCCCCGACTGCCTTCCGTGCCTTCGCCTCCGCCGCCTTGGGCATGTACGGCAGCTGCCACGTGTACACAACCCGCAGTGGAGCGGAACGCAGCGTCGCGCTCTCGAAGGCGAACGCCAGCACCTCCTCGCACGGAGACGCCGGATCCACACCGACCACGACAGCGCGGTACGGCGTGTGAGCCGAGGGCTGCCCCTCCGCGTCCGGCTCGTGCTCGTTCTCGATGCTCTGATCGGCCCGCACGAGCATGACGGGACGCGCCACATGGGCCACCGTCGCCAGCGCCACCGAACCGGCCATGAACCCGCCGAAGCCGCTGAACGCCCGGCTGCCCAGGACCAGCAGCTCGGACTCGTCGCCCGCCGCGACCAGGGCGTCGGCCGCGGGTCGGGAGATCTGGTCCGCGCTCAGATAGACCTGCGGATAACGTTCGTTGATCTGGTCCATGCCACCGCGCAGGATCCGCCGCGCCCAGTTGCGCGGCGCCTCCAGCTCGGGCAGCTCCGTCTCGGCGGGCGCCATACCGCCCGCCCACGCGTGCACCAGGCGCAACGGCAAGCCACGCCTCAGCGCCTCCCGGGCCGCCCAGTCGGCGGCGGCGAGGCTCTCACGCGAACCGTCCAGTCCCACGACAACAGGGCGAAGCACGGCCAACACCTCCCCGGATCGGTGCCCGCACACTTTCCGGCGGACCCCTGCACCATCAGGATCGCCGCGGGAAGACCGGCAGGGCAGGGGCTGCGCGTCCCTTCCACGGGGCCGAACGGCCCGGAGAGCCCACCGGACCCTTGCCAGGGCCCACTCGGCCCATGCTTTCCGCGAACCCGTGACCGAGTCTGGAGGCAGGGCGTCGTGTGCCGGCGGCTACCTGTTCGACGGGGGCGGGCGCGCCGATCACTCTGGATGCCCCCACGGCAGCGGAATCCCCGGGTGAACGTCCTCGTCACTTCGGTCCGTACCTGAGCACAATCGGAGGACACCATGCACGGCACCCCGCACATCGTCAGCGATGTCATGACTGGCACTGTCGTCGCCCTGGGCCGCGGTGCGACGTTCAAGGACATCGTGAAGACCATGCAGCAGTGGAAGGTCAGCGCCCTGCCCGTGCTGGAAGGCGAGCGCCTGGTCGTCGGGGTCGTCTCCGAGGCCGATCTGCTGGCCAAGGAGGAGTTCCGCGACAACGACCCGGACCGGTACAGCCAGCTGCGACGCCTGTCCGGCCTGGTGAAGGCCGGCGCGGTGACCGCGGAGGAGCTGATGACCGCACCGGCGATCACCGTCCCGGCGGACGCGTCCCTCGCGCAGGCCGCGCGGATCATGGCGCGCAACAAGGTGAAACGGCTGCCGGTCGTCGACGACGAAGGTCGGCTGAAGGGCATCGTCAGCCGCTCCGACCTGCTCAAGGTGTTCCTGCGCAACGACGAGGAGATCGCGGAGGAGGTCCGCCGCGAGGTCGTCGCCTACCTCTTCCCCACGCCGATCGAGCCGATCCGCGTGGAGGTGAGCGACGGCCTGGTCACCCTCACCGGCCGCATTCGGGACACCACGCTCGTGCGGGTGGCCGCACGCCTGGTGCGGGCCGTCGAGGGCGTGGTGGACGTCGATTGCGCGCTCCTGGGACCGGACCGCCGACCGGACCTCGACGCGGACTCTCCGGGTGGGGAGGAAACGGCCCGGGCCTCGGGAGTCGGCGGCACCCCGTGACGCACCGGTGCGCGCGACGACCGTGCCCCTGCCCGCTGTTGAACGGCCCTCGATGGTGACGAAGGAGGTGTAGACGGATGACGGCGGCACGTTGTGCGAAGCCGACGAAGGTCCGGTTCTGGCGGTGGCGGCGCAGCCCCCTCCGGCGCCGCAGCGACATGGTGGAGGCCTGGATCGTCCTCGCGACCTGGATCCTCGCCCTGCTCGGCGGGCTGCTCGCGGGTCAGGCGGCGGCCGTGGCGATGGACGACACGTTCGCTTCACGACGTGCGCAGGCACGTCCCGTCTCGGCCGTGCTGACCGAGGACGCCACCGAGGAATCGCCGGCGGTGATATCCGGAACCAGCAGCGACAAGGTGTGGGTGAAGGTGCGCTGGAGCACTGCCGACGGATTGAAGCATACGGGCCGGGCGAAGGCCGAGACAGGGACCACGGCCGGTACTCGGGTCACCGTGTGGACCGACCGGGCGGGCGCGCTGGTTTCCAAGCCTCCCACCGTGACGGAGGCGCGGCTGCAGTCGGCGCTGTCCGGCGTTCTGGTCGCGCTGAGCGCCGGAGCCGCGGTGTTGGTGTGCGGACGGCTGGTCCGCCGGGGGCTGGACCGGCGGTGTCTGGCGGAGTGGGACGCCGAGTGGGAGCGGGTCGGCCCGCAGTGGAGGAAGCGGATGAACGGCTGACAGGGGCCGACCGGGGCGCGCAGGGGACCGGTAGGCCCACGCACGTTCCGGCCCTGGGGGATGACGCTGGAAGTGGAGAAGCAGAGAAGGAGGAAGAAGGAGGGAGACATGAGCGGCATGATCGAGCGGCTGCCCGGCTGGCCCACATTGCCCGACCTGTTCGGCTGGGTGGAGACCGGAATCCCCGGGACGCACACGGCTCCGGGGACGCACGGTATCCGCCTCGAAGAGCGTCTGGCGGAGGGGGTGTACGTGCTGCGGGCCGAGCTCCCGGGCATCGACCCCGCCAAGGACGTCGAGATCACCATCACGGAAGGGCTCCTGACCCTGCGCGCCGAGCGTACGGAGGAGACCACGGAGAAGCACCGCACCGAGTTCCGCTACGGCACCTTCACCCGCTCCGTCCGGCTGCCGGCCGGGGCCAAGGGCGACGACGCGACGGCGGAGTACAAGGACGGTGTCCTGACCATCACGGTCCCGGTCCCGGAGACGAAGGCGGGCACCAGGACCATCCCGGTGCGGCAGGTCTGAGCGCCCACGGGCGCAGAGCCGCACCCCGTGTGCGCGGCCGGTCCGTTCGTCCGGCCGCGCACACCTGTGTGTCGAAGCCTCTGAAGGGCCGTGGTCAGCAGATGCGCGGGAGCTGCTCGCCCAGCGGCATGTCCACCACGCGCCGGGCGCCGACCAGTGTGCGCAGTGTCACCCGTCCGCCCGGTCCCTGCGGCAGCACTTCTCCGATGCGGACCGCGCTCTGCCCTCGGGGACGGAGCGCATGGCGGCCAGGGCCTCGTCGGCCGCGGTGCCGCTGACAAAGGCGACCATGCATCCCTCGTTGGCGACGATCAGGGGATCGAGGCCGAGCAGGTCACAGGCGGAGGCGACCGGCGCAGGCACCGGGAGGACGCTTTCGTCGATCTCGACGGCGACGGACGAGTCGCGGGCTATCTCGTTGAGCGCCGCGGCGAGTCCACCGCGGGTCGGGTCGCGCAGCGAGTGGACGTGTGCGCCGAGCGGTGTCAGGGCGTGGACCAGGCGGTGCAGGGGGCGGCTGTCCGAGGCGATGTCGCATTCGAAGCCGAGCCCTTCGCGGGTGGACAGCACCGTGGTTCCGTGCAGTCCGATCGGCCCGGACAGCAGGACGGCGTCGCCGGGGCGGGCGAGTGCGGCGGACGGATACAGGGAGCCATGCCGCTGCCCGACGCCTGTGGTGTTGATGAAGAGCTTGTCGGCCGCGCCGCGCCCCACGACCTTGGTGTCCCCCGTGATCACAGGGACTCCGGCGGACTGTGCGGCCTTTCCCAACGAGCCGAGGACAGCGCGGAGTTCCTCCAGTGGCAGCCCTTCTTCGACGATGAGGGACACGGACAGGGCGAGCGGCCACGCGCCGCGCATCGCGAGATCGTTGACCGTGCCGTGGACGGCGAGCGAGCCGATGTCGCCACCTGGGAAGAACAGCGGACTGACGACGAAGCTGTCGGTGCTCATCACCAGTTCCCGGCGGCCGGGCAGCAGGGCCGCGCTTTCCAGGAACCGGGACTGCGCGCGGATCTCTCGGATACGACCCGCGTCGGCGGGCGTGGTGACCGACCCCTCGACGAGCGTGAGGTCGTACGGGCCGGGCTCCACGGCGCTGGACGCCTCCAGGAAATGGGTGATGCGCACCTTCCCGGCGAGGTACGGGAGTTGTGACATGACCGCACCCACTCTCGCCGTGTGCCGGGACGGCCCGGTGATCGGCTGGGACCGGGCCGAATCCCTGCACCGCCCAGCTGGCAGTGGCCGCAGTGCCCGGTGGCACAGTGCATGTTGCGCTCCATCGAGACGCGGATCCGATGGGCCGGAACGCCGCGCTGGAGCAGGTCGCGGGCGGTCGAGCGGATCAACACCTCGGGGCCGCAGACGTACGCCGTGGCGTTCCCGGGCTCGAACCGGGCGTTGTTCAGCAGGGTGGCGACGACGCCGACGTGGCCGCGCCAGTCGGTGGTGGGGCGGTCGACGGTGACCGCGCAGTGCAGTGGGCCGTGGGCGGTCGTCCAGGCCCGGAGCTGGGATGCGTACAGGAGGTCGTCGGGAGTGCGGGCGCCGACCAAGAGGTTCAGCCGCCCGTAAGCCTGCGGGGCGGCGAGTGCGGCGCGCACCAGAGGCCGCAGCGGCGCCAGACCGATGCCGCCCGCGATGACCACCAGGTCCTGTGCGGCAGCATTCTCGGGTTTCCAGCCGGTGCCGAAGGGGTCACGGAGCCCGACCGTGGCTCCCGGACTCAGGGCGCACAGCGCCGCCGACACCGCGCCGACGGAGCGGATCGTGTGCACGATCTCGTGGTGGTCGATGCCGGAGACGGAGACGGGGATCTCGCCCACTCCGAAGGCGTACACCATGGCGAACTGCCCGGGAGAGAAGTGCGCGAGAGCCCGCCGCGCCCGCCGGAGTCAGGGCGAGCGTGACCGTGTCGGCGGTCTTACGACGCACCCGGGTCACCCGGTACGGCAGCGGGACGTCGGTCATGACGGCCCGCCGCTGCCGTAGGGGGCGTACAGGTCGAGCAGTCGGATGCGGGTCGCGTGCAGCCGGTGGGCGACCACCTGGCCGACCCAGGTGGCGACGGAGCGGCCGAACTCGGGGTCCTGCGCGCACATCTCACGGACTGCCACCGCGTCGTACTCCCAGGCGCGCACCGGATGCAGGGCCTCTGCGCCCAGTTGCCACACGTAGGGCGGGAAGTGCCAGGACCAGCCGATCAGTTCGCCATGGCCCAGTGACTCGACGACGGGGGCGCGGCGACCGGGTACGTGGAGGTCGAGGGCGACGACGCCGGTCCGCACGACCCAGAACCGGTCGGCCCGCCCGCCCTCCTCGAAGAGGCGGGTGCCCGTCTCGAAGGAGGCCTCACGGGCGATCTGGATGAGTCGCTCGCGATGCTCTGCCGGGAGGGCCGCGGCCATGGTCGGGGCAGATTTCATCGCTTCGTCTCCCTTTGTTCCGGTCGCTCCTGGTGATCCTGGTGGCGCAGCCTGGCCTTCAGCTCGTCGTGCAGCGCCGAGGCTTCTTCGGTGATGTCGATGCCGACCGGGCACCACGTCACGCAGCGCCCGCAGCCCACGCAGCCGGAGCTGCCGAACTGGTCGTACCAGGTGGGGAGCTTGTGGGTGAGCCACTGCCGGTAGCGGCTTCGCGGCGAGGAGCGCACCGGGCCGCCGTGCAGACACGAGAAGCCCAGGTCGAAGCACGACTCCCAGCGCTGCCACCGCTCGGCGTGGTCGCCGGTGAGGTCGGTGATGTCCTCGGTGCTGGTGCAGAAGCAGGTGGGGCAGACCATGGCGCAGTTGCCGCAGGTCAGACAGCGGGCGGCGACGTCGTCCCAGCGGTCGGCCGCCAGGCTCTCGCCCATCAGCGTGCGCAGGCCGACGGGCGGCATGGACCGGCCCATCCGGTCCCGGGCGCCGTCCACCGCCTCGCGGGCTGCCGTCTGCGTGCCCGTGTCGGCAGGGCGGTGCGGGACATGGGAGAGGACCTCTTCCCCGGCCTCGCTGCCGACGCGGACCAGGAAACGGTGACCGGACGCAGAAGGAGGTGGCTCCCGGTTCGGTGCACTCGGCGGCGATCAGGAAGGCCCCGGTGCGGCGTGCCGCATAGCCGCTGTCCTGGAAGCGGCCGCCGGTCAGGACCTTGTCCTGGAACGCGATGGCGCGCAGATCGCAGGGGCGCACACCCAGGAAGGCGTACGACGCCGGCTCCGGACGCTCCTCGACGACCGACAGGTGCCCGTCGGCCGTACGGTCGGCGCTCCACAACTTCTCGCGCTGCGGATGGAGGAACGTCTTCCAGGACTACGGGCCCGCAGTGTGCGCGAAGGCTGCGCCGTCCTCGCGAGGGACGAGCCGGTAGCGGCCGGCCTCGACCTCGGTGGCCCAGCCGAAGGGCAGTTGGTCGGCCGAGGGCGAGCTCGGCCAGGACCACGGCGCCGTCCCGTACGGTCGGGCCGACGACGGTACGTCCCTGACCGGCCAGGTGCTTGACCAGGGCGTCGAGCCCGTTCCGGTCCAGGACGGCGGTCGTGAGGCTGTCTGTCATCGTTCCCCTCCGGTATTCCGTGGGGCTGCTCATCCCAGCGTGGGCCAGGAACCGGCCGGACACCACGGGCCGCCCAGACCCGTCAGGAGGGCCCATCGGCCCCTGTGCACGGTGTTCCGGGGTCGAACAGCACCATGACTGTCTCCACGCGAATCGCCGGCATCGCCGTCGTCCTGGAGTCCGCACACGCCTGTCCGGGCGCCCGCTCGCCATGACGGGGCGGGAGGGGCTCGGCCGCCGACGCCGCGCGGATCATCAATTGGCTGCGGGATGCTCCTGCCCCGCACACCACCTATCTGGTGCACGGTGAGCCCGACGCGGCCGAGGCGCTGCGCGAGCGCATCGACCGAAATCTGGGCTGGAACGCCGTCGTGCCGAGCTCCGGAGAACGTGTGCTCGATCGGTGACGGCGGGTCTCGCGTCCGCCGGGGCGGCGATCAGCAGGGGAGAGGCCGCCCGGAGGGTGTCGGCCCAGGGAACGGGCCGAACGTCCCGCGTGCCTGCCGGAAGGCGCCTGGCACAAGGGTCGCTTGAGACCTGCGTCCGGGCCGGTCGGCTCATGCGCCGGGCTCTGTACCCGGGTTGGATGGAAGTGAAGGGAAAGACGCCGACCAGAAGGGAGCGAGGGCAATGGGTACCAGTCTCACACCGGAGTTCTGGGAGAGGTTCGCGGTCCTGCTGGTCGCGGCCATGGGCGTGACGTTCGTCCTGACCGCGGCGCTCGACGCACTCGCCGTTCGCGTGCTGCGCCGGCGGGCAGGCAGGTCGCCGGCGACGTCATCGCCGACACCGCCCCGGCGGGCGACTGCGGACGATCGCATGTCCGCCCACTGCTGAGGGGGCATCGCTGCGGAGGGCGGCCGGCTCAATTTCGGGACGGTCAGCGATCCGCCGATCCGTGTGCCGTCCTTGGACGGCGAGCGCTGGACTCTGATCGAGGAATACCACCGCACGCCCGTGTCTCCTGCTCGCCAGGTCCGTACGGCTGAGGCAGCGGGCGGGAACCGTCACGGTCACGGCGGTCGTCATGTTCGGCGCCGGCGCCGGCGCCGGCGGCGGTTCGGGAACGCCCTGCTCACCCTGATGCCCTTGCAGGTGGTCGTCGGCGGAATGACCCGTCGGCCCCGCGTCGTGGACGGTCGGATCGAGGCCCGCGACCTGCTGGACATCACCGTCACCCTCGACCACAACCTGATCGACGTCGCACCCGCCGCCCGGTTCATGGCGGACCTCCGCCGCCTCGTCGAGAACGCCATGCCGCTGCGCTTCGACCTCTTCGGGTGGCCGCGCGAGCGGATGCCGAATGATCACGTTGGCCCTGTCCGAGGGCCGCAGGCCCAATTCGCGCCTGCTATGCGGCGCCGCTCCGGATGAGAGGGGGTGCCTCGGCAACCCCGAGTGGCGATACAGGCCGGGCCGCGGCGGGCACCGCCAGCACGGGGACCGTGGCGTTCCGCAGGCATGCGCGGCCGACCGCGCCGATCGCGGGCTGCCCGCACTGTCCATGGGCCGTGCGCCCCAGGGCGAGCAGCAGCGCGCCGCGCGCCTGGTGCACCAGCACTCGCTCGGGCGGGCCCTCCACCAGGACGGCGCGTACGGCGTTGTCGATCCTCGGTCCGAACACCTCACGCAGCGTCGAGGCGAGCAGTTGCGCGGCCCGGTCCCGTTGCTCGGCGGCAGTCGGACGCGCGGAGGCAGGGGCATAGGGCGCGAGCCGGGGCTCGGCCGGCTCCCAGGCGTGCACGGCGACGATGTCCGCCTCCAACGCCCGGGCCTGCCGGGTCGCCCAGAGCAGCGCGGCCATGGACGCCTCGGATCCGTCGACGCCCACCACGATGCAGTTACCGGCGGCGAGTCGAGTCATGGCGTCCTCCGAGGGCGCCGATCTTCGTGAGTTGCATGGCTGATCCCTTCTGAGCGGTCGGGACCCGGTCAGCGCAGGCGGCGCAGATAGGGGTCTTGGGCATGGCGTGGCATGATCCGCACGCGGACGTCGAGTGCGCAGACGCCGTGACGCCCGGCCAGCACCGGATTGAGGTCCGCCTCCGCCAGTTGCGGCAGATCGCAGGCCATCCGCGACAGCCGGTGCAGCAGCTGCTCCAGGCTTTCGAGGTCGGCTGTGGGGCTGCCGCGGTATCCGAAGAGCAGCGGGGCGCACCGCGGGGACGTGATCAGGTCGTGGACGTCGCGGTCGGTGAGCGGGGCGAGACGTCCGGCGTGGTCGGCGAGGAGCTCGGTCGCGGTTCCGCCGAGTCCGAAGAGGACCAGCGGGCCGAAGACGTCGTCCTGGACGAGTCCGGCGAACAGCTCGGTGCCGCGCTCGGCCAGCGGCTGGATCACCACGCCGGTCAGCCGGTCGCCGAAGCGGGTGACCAGATCCCGGTGGGCGGCCCTGACCTGGGAGGCGTTCTGCAGGTCGAGATGGACGGCGTGCTGTTCGCTCTTGTGCAACAGTCCGGGCCAGTGGGCCTTCATCACGACGCGCCCGTCGGGGCCCGCCAGCCTCTCGGCCGCAAGGACCGCCTCGTCCTCGTTGCGGGCCCAGGCCCAGGGGATCTGCGGAATCTGGTAGCAGCCGAGGAGTGCGGCGGTTGTGCGCGGGTCCAGCCAGCCGCCGTCCGGGTTCCCGTCCAGGAACGAGGCGACGAGTGCCCGGGCCCGCTCGGTCTCCACATCCGTCAATTCCGCTGCGGACCCGGGAGGTTGGGCGAGCCAGTGGGCGCGGTCGGCCGCGTGGGCCAGGGCGCGGGCGGCGTCCTGGGCGTCGGAGTAGGCGGGGACACTGCCGTCGCCCAAGGACTGGAGCAGTTCGACGCGGGCCGCCTGGGCGGGCAGGACCGCGACGACGGGGCGGGGTAGCGGGCCGGGATCGTGGGTGAGGGCACGGACCAGGTCGTCGCCGGTCGCGACGGCGACCGCGGTGGGCACGAGGGCCACCAGAACGGTGTCGACCGCACCGTGCTTGGCCAGGCGGTCCACGCAGGCGCGCAGCTGTTCCTCGCCCACGGCGGCGGTGGCGTCGACGGGGTTGGTGGCGGTGGCGCCGTCGGGCAGGAGCGTGAGCAGTTCGTCGACCAGTGCGGCGGGCAGCGGCGGCACGACGAGCCCGGCGTCGGCGCAGGCGTCGGCGGCCAGTACGCCCGTGCCGCCCGCGTTGCTGACGACCGCGACCTTCGTCCCCGTCGGCAGGGGCTGGGAAAGCAACAGAGCCGCGGTGTCGAGCAGTTCGCCGATCGTGCGGGTGGCCGTGATGCCGGCCTGGGTGAACAGGGCCTGCCGGGTCATGGTGGGGGTGGCCGCGGCGGCGGTGTGCGAGGCCGCGGCGCGCCGCCCGGCCTGCGACCTTCCGGCGTCCACGGTGAGCACCGGCATGGTGCGGGTCACCCGGCGGGCGGTGCGGGAGAAGGCGCGCGGGTTGCCGAAGGACTCCAGGTGGAGCAGGGCCAGTTCGGTGTGTCCGTCGCTCTCCCACCACTGCAGCATGTCGTTGCCGCTGACGTCGTACTTGTCGCCGAGCGAGACGAAGCTGGAGACGCCGATGCCGAGCCGGGCCAGTCCGTCCAGCAGCGCGATGCCGACCCCGCCGGACTGCACGGCGACTCCGGCCGTGCCGGCGCCCGGGTGCCGGGCGGTGAAGGTCGCGTCCAGGCGGGTGTCGTCCTCGGTGTTGGCCAGGCCCAGGCAGTTGGGGCCGGCCAGGCGCATCCCGTGGCGGCGGCAGGCGCCCTTGAGGGCACTGGCCTGGTGGGTGTCGAGGCCGGCGGTGACGACGAGCAGGGCGCTCACGCCCGCGGCCCCGCACTCCTCGGCCACCTGCGCAACGAGAGCCGCGGGAACGGCGACGACCGCGAGTTCGGGCACCTGCGGCAGCGCGGCGAGGGACGGATAGGCGTGCACTCCGGCGATCAGCGAGACCTCCGGATGCACGGCGAACAGACGCCCGGTGAAGGACCCCGTGGAGATGTTCCGCAGGATGGCGCGCCCGAGGGAGCCGGGCTTGCGGCCCGCGCCGATCACCGCGACGGACCGGGGCCGCAGCAGCGGCCGCAGGCTGACGATGTCGGCGAGCCGGCCGCGGGCGTCCACGGCGCTCAAGTAGGCCTCGTCCTCGGAGAGTTCGACGAGGCAGTACACCTCGGGACCGTCGAACTGCCGAGTCACACGCAGCCCGAGATCGGTGAAGACCTTCAGCACCTCGTGGTTTTCGGCCAGGGCGCGGGCGCTGAACGCGGTGATGCCCGCACCGCGGGCGGCATCCGCGAGGTGTTCCAGGAGCAGGGTGGCCACACCGCGGTGGTGCCAGTCGTCGGCGACGGCCATCCCGACCTCGGCCTGGGGGGACTTGGGCAGGGCGTCGTACTCTGCCAGGCCCACCAGACGGCCGTCCTGCTCGGCAACGAGGGCGCAGTAGTCGGGGCGTCGGGCGTCGGCGGCGCGGTCGGCGGACTGGCGGGCGGAGGCCTCACTGGCGGCGAAGAACCGCAGCCGCTGGTTTTCCGGCGACATCTCCTCGTACAGCCGCAGCACTTCGCCGCGGTCACCGGGACCCGCCCGCCGTATCCGAACGGTCGTGCCGTCCGTCAACAGGGCATGCACCGGCGCTTGCCGGGTGTCGGTCATTGCACGTCTCCCCTCCGGGCCTCGACTCCAGCGTCCGGCTCGGCCTCCAGGGCGGCCCATGGGCTGAGTGGGCAGCCGGCAGGGCCGAACCTCCCCCGCGAGGGCCGAATCGCCCCTCCTGCCGCCCTGCCGGGAGTGTGACGCTGAGCGTGGACCCCTCTGCTGCGGGATCCGCAGCAGTCCGACGGAAGGCGGTGGCGATCGTGGAACTTCCCTTGGCCGTGGGCGTCGACGGATCGGAACCGAGCCTGGTGGCGGTCGACTGGGCGGTGGACGAGGCTGCCCGGCGCGGCGTGCCGCTGCGGCTGGTGTACGCCTCTTTGTGGGAACGCTACGAAGGTGTGCTGCTGTCCGGCAGCTTGGAGCGCCCGTCGGAGCAGGTCATGGCGGAGAACATCGTCGGAACTGCGGCGGAGCGCGCCCGACGGCGCAACCCGGAGGTGAAGGTCTCCACCGAGATCGTCTCCGAGGACGCGGCGTCCGCCCTCCTGCTCGCAGGCAACAACGCCTCGGCTCTGGTGACGGGTTCACGCGGACGCGGCGAGCTGAAGGGCCTGTTGCTCGGCTCGGTCGGCCTGGCCGTGGCGGCCCGTGCGCACTGCCCGGTGATCGTGGTCCGGGGTGACAAGGCCGGCCTGGCCGGCACCCACGAACGGATCCTGCTGGGCGCCGGCGAGCCGGCCACGAGTGGTGAGGCGGTGCGGTTCGCGTTCCGCGAGGCCGAGGCACGCCAGTGCGTCCTCGACGTCGTACGCGCCTGGCGCTGCCCCGCGCACGAGACCGCCGACCATCCGCTGCTGGCCGGGGACCCGGCGCATCAGCACGAGGATCAGGCGTCCGCCCAGCTCGACGAACTGCTCGGCGACGCCGTGGCGGACCATCCGGGTGTCCAGGTACGCCGCAGCACGGTTGAAGGACCGGCTCGCAAGGTACTCCTGAACCGTTCCGGCGCCGCGGACCTGCTGATCATCGGGGCCCAGCGCCGGCACGGTCACTACGGCCTTCAACTGGGCCGTGTGGCGCACACCCTGCTGCACCACACGGAGTGCCCGGTTGCGGTCGTGCCCCACCGGACCTGACCAGCCACGCCATCCCCCGACCTGTTCACCGAGGAGCTGATCCATGAACTCCCGGGCCGGCCGTTCCCCGGCGTCCCGCAGCGTGCTCGCATCCGAGCTGCGGGACGCCGAGGCCGTCGTGTTCGACACCGACGGAGTCATCACCGACTCGGCGCGGGTGCACGCCGCCGCGTGGAAGACCGCCTTCGACGCCTTCCTGCGCGACCATCCGCCGGCTGACCCGTCACAGCGCCGACCGTTCGACGTCCGTGACGACTATCTGCGGTACGTCGACGGCAAGTCCCGCGTCGACGGCGCCGCGGCCTTCCTCGCCTCGCGCGGAGCCGAGCCGTCCGCCGGGCGGGTCCTCGCCGTGGCCGCGGACAAGGAGCGGCTGTTCACCGAGCGGCTGCGCGAGCACGGCATCGACGCCTATCCGGGCACGGTGCGCCTCCTGCACGCCCTGCGCCGGGCCGGGCTCCCGGTGGCAGCGGCCTCAGCCTCCCGCCACGCCGGAGAACTCCTGACCAGGGCCGGCGTGCTCGACCTCTTCGACGCCCTGGTGGACGGCGGCGAGGCGGCCCGACTGGGCCTGCCGGGCAAACCCGCGCCCGACCTGTTCCTGGAGGCGGCGCGCCGCCTCGGCGTCCCCGCAGGCCGAACCGCCGTCGTGGAGGATGCCCTGGCGGGCGTGGAGGCAGGCCGCCGAGGCGGTTTCCTCCTGGTCGTCGGCGTGGATCGCGCGGCCGGTCCAAAGACCCGGGAGCGACTGCTGGATCACGGCGCCGACATCGTCGTACGGGATCTCGACGAACTGCTCACCCAAGGAGCACCGGCGTGACCTCCTCGACCTGGGAGTACGAAGGCTACGCAGCCGAGCAGGAGCGGCTCAGGGAGTCGCTGTGCACGCTGGGCAACGGCTACTTCGCCACCCGCGGGGCGCTGCCCGAGAGCGCGGCGGACGACGTGCACTACCCGGGCACGTACGCCGCCGGCTGCTACAACCGTCTGACCTCCGAGGTGGCGGGACGCCGGGTGGAGAACGAGGACATGGTCAACGTGCCGAACTGGCTGCCGCTGCGCTTCCGGCTCCCCGGGCAGCCGTGGCTGACGCCGGACACGGCGCCGGTGCTGGACCACCGGCTGACCCTGCACCTGTCCTCGGGGATGCTGGAGCGCCGGACGCGGTACGGTCTTGGGCAGGGCCGTGTGCTGGCGGTGCGCCAGCAGCGCATCGTGCACATGGCCGACCCTCATCTCGCAGCGCTGCGCACCGAGTTCACGTCCGAGGGTTTCGACGGCGAGCTGGAGGTGGAGGCGGCCCTCGACGGCGGGGTCACCAATGCCGGCGTGGCACGGTACCGGGACCTGGACGGCCGCCATCTGACCCACGTGCACACCGGAGACGCCGCGCCGGACACCGTGTGGCTGCGCTGCCGTACCCGCGCCTCCGACATCCGCGTCGGCATGGCCGCCCGGCTCACCGCCGACGCGCCGGTGTCGGACCGTCACGAAGCCCTGCGCGCCACCCAGTCGGTGCGCCTGCACCTGACCTCCGGCCGCACCGCGACCGTCGACAAGACCGTCGCGCTGCACACCTCCCGTGACCCGGCGATCAGCGACCCCCTGGCCGCCGCGATCGACCGGGTGGGCCGTGCCCCCGGTTTCGACGAGCTGCTGGACTCGCATCTCACGGCCTGGGACCAACTGTGGCGACGGGCCGCGCTGGAGGTGCCCGGCGAGGCGGGAGACATCCTGCGCCTGCACCTCTTCCACGTCCTGCAGACCCTCTCCCCGCACACCGCCGACCTCGACGTCGGCGTCCCGGCCAGGGGCCTGCACGGTGAGGCTTATCGAGGGCACGTGTTCTGGGACGAGCTGTTCGTCCTGCCCTACCTCAATCTGCACTTCCCCGAGGTGTCCCGGGCTCTCCTGCGCTATCGCCACCGGCGTTTGGAGAGGGCCTGCTCCGCTGCCCGCACCATCGGTCGCAGAGGGGCGTTGTACCCCTGGCAGAGCGGCAGCGACGGACGCGAGGAGACCCAGCAGCTCCACCTCAACCCGCGGTCGGGGCGCTGGCTCCCGGACCACTCACACCTCCAGTGGCACGTCGGTTCCGCGATCGCGTACAACGTGTGGCAGTACTGCGAGGCGAGCGGGGACGCCGAGTTCCTGCACACCAAGGGTGCCGAGATGTTGCTGCAGATCGCCCGATTCTGGGCGGACTCGGCCGTCTACGACGAGGGCCTGGGGCGGCATCGCCTTCGCGGGGTCGTCGGCCCCGACGAGTACCACGAGTCTTATCCCGGTGCCGAGCAGCCCGGCCTCGACGACAACGCGTACACCAACGTCACAGCCTCCTGGGTGCTGTCCCGCACGCTGGAGCTGCTGGACGCCCTGCCCGAGCCCCGCCGGCGCGAACTCGTCGAGCGCACCGGGCTCGACGGCGGCGAACTGGAGCAGTGGGAGGACGTCTCCCGGACCCTGCTCGTGCCCTTCCACGAGGGCGTCATCAGCCAGTTCGAGGGCTACGGCGATCTCGCCGAGCTCGACTGGGAGGCTTACCGCAGCCGGTACGGCGACATCCGGCGCCTGGACCGGATCCTGGAGGCGGAGGGTGACACGGTCAACCGCTACCAGGCCTCCAAACAGGCCGACGTCCTGATGCTCGGCTACCTCTTCTCGCCGGCCGAACTCCAAGGCCTGTTCGGCCGGTTGGGCTATCGGCTGGACGAGGAAACGTGGCACCGTACGGTCGACTACTACCTGGCGCGCACCAGCCACGGCTCCACCCTCAGCGGACTGGTCCACGGCTGGGTGCTGGCCCGGGCGCGGCGAGCGGAGGCGTGGAAGTTCTGCCAGGAAGCCCTCCAGGGCGACATCGCCGATGTGCAGGGTGGCACCACCGGCGAGGGCATCCACCTGGGCGCGATGGCAGGCACCCTCGACCTCGTCCAGCGCGGACTCACCGGCCTGGAGACCCGCCAAGGTGCTCTGTGGCTCGACCCCGTGCCGCTTCCGGAGCTGTCCTCCTACGGCTTCGCGCTGCGCTACCAGGGCCACTGGGGCGTACGACTGCGCCTGGAGCGCGCCCAGTTGGAGATCGCCGTACCCACCTCCGACCGGTCCCCGATCGACGTGCGGCTGCCGGATCGCGCGGTGTCCGTGCAGCCGGGGGAGACATGCAGGCTCGTGCTTCCGGAGTGACGGTCACGCGGGTACGACGGACACCGTGCGTCATACCTCGCATGTGATGCGTCGTCACATCCCTGGTGACGTGGTGAGACGACGACGCAGAGCCAGGGACGCGCACGTGATGAGCACCGTCGCGAAGACCGTGAGGACGACGAGGTCGCGCAGGATCGCGCTCAGGTCGCCGTCCCGGGACAGCAGGGTGGTCCAGGCGTCGACGGCCCAGGCGTGCGGGACCGCATGTCCTGCCTGGCGCAGCCAGTCGGGCACGAGGGCCAGGGGCCACATGCAGCCGCCGAGCATGCCGAGCGAGATGCCCAGCGTCGGGCCCACGGCGTGCACTTGTTCCGGCGTGCGGAACAACGCCCCGGCCAGGACCCCGGCGCCCGTGCCGACCAGCGCCCACACGGTCACGAGGACCCCGGCGGCGAGCGGATCACCCCAGGCGACGTCGAAGGCGAGCGCGCCGATGCCGACGATCAGCAGCGACTGCAACAGGGCCAGCACGAGATAGGCGACGGTCTCGCCCAGCACCAGGGTGCGGGCGGAGACGGGTGCCGCGAGCGCGCGGGCGTACACGCCCATCCTGCGGGTCTGCACGATGGCCGCGCCGCCGGCCAGGGCGTTGATGAACACGAACAGCACCAGCATGGTGGGGGTGCTGTAGCTGTAACCCAGCGGGAGATAGTCGCTCTCTCCATTCACCGTCTCCGCGCGTACGACGATGGGGGAGGTGGCTTGTTCGGCGCGGTGCGCCAAGGCGAGGCTCTCGTCGAAGTCCCCGCCGGTCTCGTCGGCCGAGAAGCGGGCGGCCTGCAGGCGTGCCGCATGCTCGGCGACGACGGCCGACACCGAGGACACGGCCGAGTGGCCGGCGCTGCCCGAGGGCTCAACCAGGACCCGCACCGTGACAGAGCGGCCGTCCCGCATCGCCTCGTCGAGCCCCGACGGCACCAGGACCACCGCGTCCAGTTCCGCCCGGCGCAGGGCGGTGCGGGCGTCCGCCACGGTGTCGTACGTACGGCTGCGCAGACCGGGCGCCTCCTCCAGATCCGCCGTCAACTCCTGCGCCACGGGGCCCGATTGCGCGGCCGGGACGAGACCGATCCGGAACTGGTCGAAGCCGCTGACCGTCACACCGATGACGACGATGATGGCGACCGGCAGCAGCACCATGAAGAACAGTGCCGTACGGTCGCGGAAGACCCGTGCGACGGTGGCCCGGGTCACGGCGAGCGCGGTCATGTCGTCCTCCTCAGCCGCAGAAGCAGAACCGTCACCGCCGCCACGGCCGCGGAGAAGGCGGCGATACCGAGCAGCGGCGCGCCGACCGCCTCCCAGCCGCGCATGCCGGTGGCCAGGTCGGTGAACCCGCGCAGCGCCCATCCGTTGGGCGTGAACAGGGTCAGACGGCGCATCAGATCGGTGCCGGACGCGAACACGAAGTTGCCGCCCAACAGGGCGAGCGCGAACACCACGATCGACGCGAGCCCCTCGGCCTGCCGCTCCGTCCGGGCGAGCGAGATGACCAGCGCGGTCAGGCACACCACCGCCACCGCCATGCCCACGCTGAGCACGGCGACGCCGACCGGGTCCGCCCAGCGGGCACCGAAGGCGAGCCAGGAAGTGACCGTGACCGTGGCGAGCCCGGCCAGGCTGTAGACGAACGTGGACAGCGACTTGCCGAGCAGCATCGCGCCCCGCCCGACCGGAGCCGCCGCGATCCGGTCGAGGGTGCCCTGTTGCTGCTCGATGAAGTAGCCGCGGGCCCCGAACCCGACGGTGAACAACACGAAGAACATGCCCATGCTCGGCCCGAAGTAGCTGATGGCCTTCAGCGGGTCGTCGGCGAGCCCCTGCGGCTGGACCTGTTCCGGCAGCCGCAACAGGGCTGCCTTGGCGGCGAGTTCGGGGATGTCCCGCTGCGGGGCGCCCGCGATCACGGCGGTGGCGACGGACAGACGGTCGGCGTTGACCTGGGCGACGTACGACTCGGTGACCGCGCGCGCCAGCTGCGCCGCCAGTCCGTAGTCGACGCTGTCCAGGACCGTCACCGGTGACGGGTCGCCGCCGCGCAGGGCCGCGGTGAACCCCTTCGGCACGACGATCGCGGCATGGGCGCTCCCGGCGTTCACCGCTTGCCGGGCCGCGGCCTCGTCGTCGTACGACCGCACATGAACCGTCTCTTCGAGCTGCGGGCTCTTCAGCACCTGGACGAGACCGGCGGCGGCCGTGCCCCGGTCCAGGTCCACGATCCCGATGTCGGCGCGCAGCTCGGTGTTGTCAGTGAACGCCAGCGCCATCAGGCCGGAGATCAGCACCGGCGCGAGGAACACGATCACCCAGGCCGACCGGTCGCGCAGGCGCTGCCGCAGGTCCTTGGCCGCGATGGCGAGTACGACACGCACGGCGCCTCACTCCCTCAGGGCGGTGCCGGTCAGATGGAGGAAGACCGCCTCCAGGTCGGGTTCGTGGATCTCGACGCTCCGGACGTCGACGTCCTGCTCGTGGGCCAGGTCGAGCAGGTCCGGCAGCAGACTGCGGGCGTCCTTGACCACCACCTCGACCACGTCGCCCCGTTCACCGGTGCGGGCCGCACCCTCGACGCGCGTGAGCCGGCGACAGGCGTCCGCGTACGCCGTCAGGTCGCCGCCGGCCGTCAGCAGCACCCGGTCCCGCTCGGCCACCAGCGCCACCAGCTCCCGGGGGCTGCCCTCGGCGACGAGTCGGCCCCGGTCGATGATGCCGACGCGGTCGCACAGCCGCTCGGCCTCCTCCATGTAGTGGGTGGTGTAGAGGACGGCCATGCCCTCCTCGCCGAACCGGGTGACGCTCTCCAGGATCGCGTGCCGGCTCTGCGGGTCGACGCCGACCGTCGGCTCGTCGAGCACCAGCAGGGTCGGCGCGTGCACCAGTCCCGCCCCGATGTTGAGGCGCCGGCGCATGCCGCCGGACAGCGAGTCGACGCGGTCGCCCGCCCTGCCGCGCAGGTCGATGAGGTCCAGTACCTCGTCCACCCGGCGCTCCAGACGACGGCGCGACAGCCGGTACAACCGTCCGAAGAAGCGGAGGTTCTCGCGAACGCTGAGGTCCGGGTAGAGCGCCACGTCCTGCGGCACGAAACCGATGAGTTGTTTGGCCGACCCGGCAGCCGTGGTCACCGGCAGTCCCGCCACGCGCACGGTCCCGGCGTCGGGTCGCAACAGGCCGCACGCCATCCTGATCGTGGTGGTCTTGCCCGCGCCGTTCGGCCCGAGCAGGCCGTACGTCTCGCCCGGCGCGATGCTCAGACTCACGTCGTCGACGGCGGTACGGTCGCCGAACCGGCGGACGAGATGTGCGCAGTCGAGCACGGCCCGCCCGGCGTCCGGGTGTCCCGCGGGGTCGTTCATGACATCACCTCGTCGGTCGTCGCGAGGGTCTCCGCTTCGAGGCTCGTACCGGCGCCCGGTCCGGCACAGGGACCGGACGGGCCGAGGAGAGGGCCACCCGGCCCGGTCCGCCTTCCGGCCTGACATGTACGACGGCTCGACGACGGTTCACGGTGCGAGGGAGAAGTAGTTCTCCTCCTCCTGCGTGAAGTGCAGACGCAGGACGGTGTGCAGCCCGTAGAGACAGGCACGCAGGTCGTCGAGCTGCTCCGGTGCCGGAACCCCGTCACTGTCGACGAGCGTGAGGTGGGTGGCGATGCGTCGGGAGAGCCGGTCGATCTCGGCATGGGCGCGGCTCATGGTGGCGGTCGCCTCGGGTCCGCCGAGGGTGGGCGCGAGCGCCGGGTAGAGCTGGTGCTCCTCGGCGTACTCGTGCGGCAGCAGCCGCTCGGTGAGCAGCCGATGTGCCTCGGCCACCGCCGCGAGGGCTTCCGGGCCGGGTTCCGAGAGGCGGTCGGCGGCACCACGGACGGCTTCGAGGACGTCCTGCAGGTCGTCGTGTTCGGCCGCGAAGCGATGGATGAGGGCTTCCGTGGCGGGCTGCAGCACCGGCTGCGCCGCCCGGTCGTCGCGCAGCGCGCGCAGGGCGTTGAGGATGACCGCCGCGTCGATTGCCTCCTGGAGCAGGGCGCCGGCGGCCGGCGGGAGCAGACCGAAGGCGGCCGCGGCCACCGCGGCGAGCGACATCAGCATGCCGCCGAGCGCGCTCTGTACGGCGATGCGCCGCGAGCGTACGGCGATACCGACGGCGTCGGCCAGGCGATCCACCCGGTCGGTGGTCAGGACGATGTCGGCGGCCTCGGAGGAGGCGGTGGAGCCGCGCGCACCCATCGCCACACCGACGTCCGCGGCGGCGAGCGCGGGGGCGTCGTTGACGCCGTCGCCCACCATCACGGTGACCGCCTGGGCGCGTTCGGCGCGTACAACCTCGACCTTGTCGGCCGGGGTGAGCTCGGCGCGCACGTCGTCCAGGCCCAGGACGGCGGCGATCTCGCGGGCGGGGGCGGGGCGGTCGCCGGTGAGCATGACGAGCCGGTCGATGCCCGCCGCGCGCAGGCGGCGCAGCGTCCGGGGTGCGTCGTGGCGCAGCGGGTCGCGCAGCAGGACGGCGTCGACGGGGCGGCCGTCGACGGTGAGCCAGGCGACGGCCGCCCCGTCCAGGAGCGCGCGTTGTCCACCGAGCGCACCCGGGCCGGCCTTCCGGCACGGGTGTCGAGGCGTCCGATGGTCATCCGGCGCCCTTCGACGGTGCCGGTCGCCCCCCTGCCGGACTCCTCGGACACCTCCTCGGGCACGGACAGGCCGAGCCCACGTCCGCGCGCCGCGTCGACGACAGACTGGGCCAGGACATGCGGCGAGAACTGGTCGAGCGAGGCGGCCAGCCGCAGGACGTCGGCCGGTGTCCAGCCGGGGGCTGCCGTCACGTCGAGGACACGTGGGCGGCCACGGGTGAGGGTGCCGGTCTTGTCGAGGAACAGGGTCCGGGCCCGGCCGAGGCTCTCCAGGGCACCGCCGTTGCGGATCACCACACCGAAGCGGGAGGCCGCGAGAGTCCGGAGACGATCGCCACGGGTGCCGCGAGCAGCAGCGGGCACGGCGTGGCGACCACCAGGACCGCCACCGCCCGCACGGCGGAGCCGCTGACCAGCCAGGCCAGCCCGGCCGCCGCCAGGGACAGCGGCAGGAACCAGGCCGCGTAGCGGTCGGCCAGGCGGACGACGGGGGCGGATTCCGCTCCGGCCTGCTGGGCCAGCCGGACGATCTCGGCGTAGCTGCTGTCCTGTTCGGTCGCCGAGGCGTGCAGTTCGAAGAAGCCACCCGCGTTGACCACTCCGCTGCGCACGGTCTGGCCCGGCGCGCGTTTCCACGGTCAGGGGCTCCCCGGTGAGCACCGATTCGTCGAGAACGGCCGTGGCACCGGCCACACGTCCGTCGACGGGGACGACCTCGCCGGAGCCCACGACGAGCAGATCGCCGACAGCGACCTCGGCGAGTGGCACCGTGCGCACCTCGGTGCCGGTGCGGCGTCGCGCCGAGCGGGGCGCGTGTTCCAGAAGTGCGCGAAGGTCACGGGAGGCACGCCGCTGAGCCGCGGCCTCCAGGGTGCGGCCGGTGGCGAGCATCAGCGCGATCAGGGCGCCGGCCAGGTATTCGCCTACGGCCAGGGTGCCGCCGAGTGCCAGAACGGCGATCAGGTCCACACCCGCGTGACCGCGCCGCAACGCCGCCAGCACCCAGCCCACGGCGGGTGCGACGGCCACGACGGTGCCCAGACCCCAGCACAGGTCGGCAAGGCCGGGAGCAC
Source organism: Streptomyces sp. JLBG701 (assembly GCF_058544905.1). Lineage (NCBI taxonomy): Bacteria > Bacillati > Actinomycetota > Actinomycetes > Kitasatosporales > Streptomycetaceae > Streptomyces > Streptomyces sp. JLBG701. The sequence goes on along the minus strand of NZ_CM178588.1, from coordinate 888,263 downwards.
CGACGAGCCTGAAGACGCCACCGGCCGTCAGGGCCGCGGCCGTGACGGCCAGGAGAGCAGGTTCGAGTCTGGGCGGCAGGAAGAGCGCCGCGAAGAGGCGGCGCCGTGGCTTTCGTGGAGTGGCGAGGTCTATGGCAGCCCTCGCTCGGATACCCTGCCGGGCCTCAGTCGTGCGGGACGACGGCGACGGGGCACGGCGCGTGGTGGAGTGCCGCGTGCGCGACGGGGCCGAGCTTCCAGGTGTGGCGGGACGGATGCCGCCGCCGTCCCACGACAACGAGTCGGCCGTGCGTGGCCGCAGCGGCCGGCACTATCTGCGCGGCCGAACCGGTCGTGACCTGTTCCACGACCGCGACTTCGGGGAACTTCTCACGCCACGGCGCGAGCGCGGCCGACAGTCGTATGCGTTCCTCCGCCTCGTAGCGGCTGTGGGCGTACCCGGCGATCGTGTGCGGCTGGGGCACCAGGGTGGAGACGGGGAGGGCCCGTACCGCGCGCACGCCGATGCCGCGCAGGTCGGCAGTGGTGAACGCGAACTCCAGCAGAGGATCGGTGGCCTCCCCCGGCGTCTTCACGCCGACCACGACCTTGTCGCGGTCCACCGCCGACGGGTGTCCCCAGCCCGCCCCGACGGTGGGGTCGCCGGCCCGGACGGTGACGGTCGGGCACTGGGCACGCCCCAGGACGTGCAGGCTGATGGAGCCGAGCAGGAAGCTCGCGACGGTGCCGTGTCCGCGGGAGCCGAGCACGAGCATGCTCGCGTTCTGGGCACGCTCCACGAGGGCCTGCGCCGCGGGGGCGGACACGAGTTCCGTGGTCAGGGCCAGATCGGGGTGACGGTGGAGAAGCTCGGCCTCGGCCCGCTGCAGCACCTCCCACCCGTACAGCCGCTTGCTGTGGGCTTCCTGGGCGATGGGCACGCTGAGCGGCTGGGCGGTCCAGGAGTGCAGCAGATGGAGGGGCAGCTGCCTGTCCACGGCTTCGCGGGCGGCCCACCACGCGGCCGTCATGCCTTCGGGGGAGCCGTCGAGACCGACGACCACAGGCCTGGCCATGGTGCACCTCCGATGCCGGAGCGACGGGCACGGGTCCCGGCGTCGCGCGGGGGTCCCAACTCCGTCACTTCCAGGGTCGTCGCCGGACGGCCGTCGGAGCGAGGGCCGGACGGTTCGCTCCTGGGGACCGTCCGGCCCTGTGTGATGTGCGGCCACCGGGAAGAGGCTGGGTCCCGAACAAGCGAGCCGAAGGCCGTCCGGCCGTTGCCGCCCGGCTAGAGTGCCCGGCCGCGCGAGGCTGCCGTCACTCCGTCCCGTGTGGAGTCCGGATCCCGGCCTCGGGACCGTAACGGGAGGGGAGAAGATCGATGAGCAGTCCGGTTGTCGTGGGTGTGGACGGCACGTCGTCGAGCCTGACCATTGTGGAGGTGGCGGCGCGGGAGGCGGAGCGGCGCGGGGCGGGACTGCTGCTGGCACACGCCATCGGCTGGTCGTCCGACCACGTGCCGCCATGGGACCCGGACGGTGCCGGGCTGGGCGCGTCCGTGAAGGGCGCGCTGGCCGAAGCCGAGCGCAGGGCTCATGGCGTCGCGCCGGGTGTGGAGGTCACGAGCGAGGTCCTCGTCGGTGAGCCGGAGACGGTGCTGGGGATCGAGTCGAGCACCGCGTCGCTCACCGTGGTCGGCAAGCGCGGACCGACGGGACTCGTCGGTCGGTTACGAGGTTCGGGCGCCGGGTGTCCGGTCGCCTCCTGCCCGGTCCTCGTGGTGCGGGGCAGGCCGGACCCGACAGGTTCGGTGGTGGTGGGGATCGACGGGTCGGCGACGGTCCGGGATTCCCTCGCGTTCGCCTTCCACGAGGCCTCGCTGCGCGGTGTGGACCTGGTGGTACTGCAGACGCGGAACGTTTGGACCCGGTGGCCCCACAAGGGATCCCACCATGCGTCCTACGACGGGAACCGGCCGCGTACTGACGGGCAGCGCGTACCCGCCGAGACGTTGGCCGTTCTGCAGAAGACGTATCCGGACGTCCGCGTACACCACCGGCCGGCCGGAAGCCGTATCGGCAGTGCCCTGGTCCATGCGAGCGCCGAGGCGCAGCTCGTCGTGGTCGGCGCGCGGAAACGGGGCCTCGCTCGGGCGGCCCGTACCGGATCGGCCGAAGCGGTCCTCCGTGAGGCGTACTGCCCCGTCGCCGTGATCGGCACGGGGAAGGAGTGACAAGGACGACCTCGTCGAGCAGGTCCAGGGCATCATCACCGTCGGCGAGTTCTACGAGCGCGCGGCGGGCGGCCAGATCATCTACACGTGACCGTCAGTAGGCCACGGGAGCCGGCATGGCCGTGGGGAGCGGCGCAGGGAGGGCCCGGCGTCAACTGTCGGCATCCAGCGGCACCGTCCATTCCAGGATGGTGCCGGTGTGCTGATGGGGGGTCAGGGCGAAGGTGCCGCCGAGTTCCTCGGCGCGGGTGCGGATGTTGGCCAGGCCGCTGCGGCGGGTGGCGGAGGGGTCGACACCGCGGCCGTTGTCGGCCACGCGCAGCCGAAGGGCGCCGTCGGCGGCCTCGGCCGTGACCTCCACGGCGGTGGCGTGGGCGTGCCGGGCGGCGTTGGACAGGGCCTCGCGGAGCACCGCGAGGAGATGGTCGGCGTGGTCGTCCGATACGTCGGTGTCCAGCAGACCACTCATCCGCAGGGAGGGAGTGAAGCCGAGAGTCTGTGCCGCCTGGCTCACCTCGGCCACGAGCCGGGCGCGCAGGCCGGCGGTGTCGAAGCGGTCGTGCTCACGCAGGGCGTAGATGGTCGACCGTACGACCTTGATCGTGTCGTCGAGGTCGTCCACCACCCGCTGGACGCGCTCGGCGACGTCGGGGCGGTCGGTCAGGCGGTTGAGGACGGACTGCAGGCTGAGTCCGCTGGCGAACAGGCGCTGGATGGCGAGGTCGTGCAGGTCGCGGGCGATGCGGTCGCGGTCGTTGAGGACGAGCAGCTGTTCGGCGTCGCGGCGGTGCTCGGCGATCTCCAGGGCGAGCGCGGCATGGTCGGCGAACCCGACGATCATGCCGACGGTGGCGTCGGGGAAGGCCGGGCCGCCCTGCCGGTTCGCGACCTGGAGGACACCATGAACATGCTCGTGGGTGCCCAGGGGGATCAGGAACGCCGGGCCGAGGTCCAGCACGGCGGCGCTCCCGGATTCCGCGCGTGGGTCCTGGCTGAGGGAGTCGCTGACGATCGTCTCGCCGGAGCCGAACACCTTGACGGCCAGGCTGGTGCTGTCCTGCAGGGCCAGACCCCGTACCCGGTCGGCGCCGTCCCCGTCAGCGACCTCGATCACCAGATTCCCGGTGCCGGCCACCGGAACGGCCAGTGTGACCAGGTCGGCGTCGGCCAACGCACGGACCGTGGCCGTGAAGGACTTGAGTGCCTCGGCGGGGTCGGCGCCCGACAGCAGGGTGCGGGTCAGCTCGCTGCTCGCCGTCAGCCAGCGCTCGCGGCGGCGGGCGTCGTCGTAGAGCCGGGCATTGTCGATCGCCACGCCGGCCGCCGCACCGAGGGTGCGCAGCACCGCCTCGTCCTCGGCGTCGAACTGCTTCCCGCCGGCTTTCTCCGTCAGGTACAGGTTGCCGAAGACGCGGTCGCGGACCTGGACCGGGGTACCGAGGAACGTGGTCATCGGGGGATGCCCGGGCGGGAAGCCGACGGAGGCTTGGTGCTCGCCCAGATCCGCGAGCCGCAGCGCGCGGGGCTCGCGGATGAGCAGGCCGAGAATGCCCTCGCCGCGCGGGTAGTGACCGATGCGCGCGATGATCTCGTCGTCCACCCCGACCGTGACGAACTGCTTGATGCCGCCCTCTTCGCCGAGGACCCCCAGGGCGCCGTAGCGGCAGTCGACGAGCTGGACCGCGGACTCGACGATCCGCTGCAGCACCACGTTGAGGTCAAGGTCGCTGCCGATCGTCAGCACCGCGTCCAGGAGTGTGTGCACCCGGTTCTGCGTGCCGTGCACGCGCTGCACCTGCACCTGCAACTCCTCCAGCAGCACGTCCAGCCGCAACGGAGGCGCCGAGGAAGCGGAGGCCGACTGATCCTGCGGATCGTGGCTGCCGCGGTCCATCCCTGTCGCCCTCCCTCGCTGCCCTGTGCTTCTCCATGATGCCCGAACGATCTCGGGCCCAGCCGTCCGGCCCGGCCCGGCCCGGGTGCGGATGTCGTCTCAGGTCGTTGAGGTCGCCTCGGGGCGGGCAGCATGGTCAGCGGCATCACGGTCGGCCCGGTGGCGTGCGGACTGTCGGGCAGCCTCGCGGGCAGGTGGATCCGGCAGTCGGGGAGCGCAGTGGCCGGGCATTCGGGCGGGGTCCAGGCCGCCTGTCCGTCGCCGGTCCTGCGTCAGTTGCTGCCGCGGGGTCCCCCGAGCTCGCGCCCGGTGACCATCTCCGACTCGATCCGCACGAACACGCCGTCCCGCATGGGCATCCAGGAACGCGGGCCGGTGCGCGACAGCCGCTCGTGCTCGGCGGGATCGGTCACCACCGTGGCCCGGCCGGTGACCACCACGCTCCAACCTGGCGGTCGAGTACGCGAAAGCCGTCGTCGGGGAACATCAGTCCATCCTCCGCTTCACCGACACGCCGTGTTAGGGCCGGTCGGCCCTGTTGCGCGGTACGCGACACGGTCCGGAACCGGGGACCGTCGGACCAGTCGGTGAGGACTGATCGACTCACATCGGCAGAGTCCTCGCATGCGGAGAGTGGCCGGGGACCCCGGCGCGCGGTGCGCGTACGGAGGCTGCGGGCGGCCTCGGCGGGTTCGTGCCGCCGCTGGTGAGGGGATCGCTGGAGGCGCTTTCCCGGTTGCGCTGGCGACGCTGTCGCCCGGAGAAGGGGAAGCCGTCGAGGCCGTACGGGCCGAACGGACCCGGATACGGGACAATAGGGACCTTGCATGTCAGGTGCCGTCATGTTGGGCTCTGACATGTGTCCGGGGTTTACGGGACATAGGGCCCGGGCGGGTGGCCCACCCGGCCATCGACTCGTCGGCTGTGGGCCGACCGGGAGCCGGCCGAAGCGACCACCACTCAGCCGTCCTGGAACGTGCATCCGTTCCGTCGTCCGGGTACCCGGGTGATTGCACACCGCGGTGGGCTCGGGGCGTGAGGAGAATGCGATGGCGCTGCGAAAGCTCGACGAGAGTACGGTGATCGCGCTGGTCGCCGAGGCCACTGCGGCCCCGTCCATGCACAACGCGCAGCCGTGGCGTTTCCGCTTCGTCGCCGACGAGCGTCTGATCATGCTGCGTGGCGATCCCGAGCGGGCCATGCCCCGGTCCGACCCCGACAACCGTGCGCTGCACATCGGATGCGGGGCGGCGTTGTTCAACCTGCGTGTCGCTGCCGCACACACGGGCCTGGCCCCGCAGATCCGGCTGTTGCCCGAGCCGGGGGACCCGCTGCTGCTGGCTGCCGTCCGTCTGGCCGACCCCGCCGGGTCGGCGGAGGGCGATGACCCGGCGCGGTTGCACCCCGCGATCCGGCAGCGGCACACCAGCCGCCACCCCTTCGCGGAGAAGGACATCCCCGCGGACGTACAGGCCACCCTTCGGGAGGCCGCGGCCCGAGAGGGCGCCGTGCTGCTCTTCCCCGGCTCCTGGCATGCCGAGACCGTGCTCGACCTGGCCCATGACGCGGAGAGCCGTGATGCCCAGGACCCCGAAGCCAGGGCGGACCTGGAACGATGGACCCGGCTCGGGCCAGAGGCGGACATCGCAGTCGACGGCGTTCCCGAGTACGCGTTCGGGCCGCGCAAACGGGACGGCAAAGCCCCCTTGCGGGACTTCGCGGGACGTCGGCCGGTGGCCGACCGCGGTACGACCGGCTTCGAGCACACACCCCACCTTGCCCTGTTGAGCACCCCCGGCGACGGACCCGCCGACTGGCTGCGCGCGGGCCAGGCGCTGGAACGCGTGCTGCTTGAGGCCACCCTGGCCGACCTGGCCACCTCCCTGACCTCCCACCCGCTGGAAAGCGCCGACCTGCGCCGACTGGCCCGCGACCCGGTGGCCGGCACTGGCCAGGTGCAGATGGTGCTGCGCCTCGGCTACGGCCCCCGCGGCCCGGCCACGCCCCGCCGCTCTGTCGCCGACGTACTCGACATCGTGTGACGGGAGACCCGGCGGGGACGGGGGTGTCGCCGAGCGTGGAACTGCGCGGTGGTGCCGAGGATTGCGCCGACCGCGATGCACACCCGTGACGGCGTCTCGGCCAAGACCTCGCGTCCGTATGACCACGATCCCCGACGGTGCTCCCGCTGCGCTCGCCGACGACGAGGGCGCGCGGCCGCCGGCGGCCTCAAGGCGGCCAGGACAGGGGTGCTGGGCCGAACGGCCCCATGGCCCGAGGGACGGATGGCGCCGTTCATGGGCCCTGTCCGGCACTGCCCGCGATCAGTGGGGTGGACGAGCATCTGAAACGACAAGCGCACGCGTGGAGTAGTGAAGGGACATCCGGCGATGACCGCAACGGTGACAGCTGGCAGCCGAGGGGCCGAGGCATGGCGTGGTTTCGCCGGGACACTCTGGCGTGACCGTGTCGACGTACGTGACTTCATCCAGGCCAACTACACGCCGTATGAAGGGGATTCGGGGTTCCTGGTCGGTCCGACGGAGCGGACCCTGGCGGTCTGGGGCAAGGTCAGTGTTCACTTCCCCGAGGAGCGGCGTAAGGGAGTCTTTGATGTCGACCCGGGCACCCCGTCCACCATTACCTCGCACCGGCCGGGTTTCATCGACCGTGACCGGGAGTTGATCGTGGGCTTGCAGACCGATGCCCCGCTGCGGCGGGCGATCATGCCGGGTGGCGGGCTGCGGATGGTGGAGAACAGTCTGGAGGCGTACGGCTACCAGGCGGATCCCTTCGTCACGCGTGTCTTCGGGACGTATCGCAAGACCCACAACGACGGTGTCTTCGACGCGTACACCCCTGAGATGCGGGCCGCGCGCAGGGCCGGGATCATTACCGGTCTGCCGGATGCCTACGGTCGTGGCCGGATCATCGGGGACTACCGGCGGGTCGCGCTGTACGGTACCGACCGGCTGGTGGAGGCCAAGCGGGCCGAGCGTGCTGTGCTGGATGGGCGGCTTTCGAGCCCGGATGTCATCCGGGACCGTGAGGAACTGGCCGAGCAGATACGGGCGTTGGGTGAACTGGGCCGGATGGCCGCCTCGTATGGCTGCGATGTCAGCCGGCCCGCCGCCACCGCCCATGAGGCGGTGCAGTGGCTCTACCTCGGTTTCCTGGCGGCGGTGAAGGAGCAGAACGGTGCCGCGATGTCGCTGGGGCGCACCTCCACGTTCCTGGATGTCTATCTCCAGCGGGATCTGGCGGAGGGTGTCATCGACGAGAGGCGGGCGCAGGAGCTCATCGACGACTTTGTGATCAAGCTGCGGATCGTGCGGTTCCTGCGCACCCCGGAGTACGACGCGCTGTTCTCCGGTGATCCGACCTGGGTGACGGAGTCCATCGGCGGTATCGGCGGTGACGGGCGCACGCTGGTCACCCGCACGTCGTTCCGGTTCCTGCAGACGCTCTACAACCTCGGCCCGGCCCCGGAGCCCAACCTGACCGTGCTGTGGTCGCCTCGACTGCCGTCTGCCTTCAAGGAGTTCTGTGCCCGGGTGTCCATCGACACCAGCGCCGTGCAGTACGAGTCCGATGACCTGTTGCGGCCGCGGACCGGCGATGACACCGCGATCGCGTGCTGTGTGTCGGCGATGACGGTGGGCCGGCAGATGCAGTTCTTCGGGGCGCGGGTGAACCTGGCCAAGGCGCTGCTGTATGCGGTCAACGGCGGCCGGGACGAGATGACCGGTGAACAGGTCGCGCCCCAGGCTCGCGCCCTGTCCGGCGAGTACCTGGAGTACGGGGAGCTGTCGGCCGCGTACGACCGGATGCTGGACTGGCTGGCGCAGACGTATGTGAACACCCTCAACGTCATCCACTACATGCACGACAAGTACGCCTACGAGCGCATCGAGATGGCGCTGCACAACCACCCGGTGTACCGCTACATGGCCTGCGGCATCGCCGGACTGTCGGTGGCCGCGGACAGCCTCTCGGCCGTCAAGTACGCCCGGGTGAAGGTGGTCCGGGACGACACCGGCCTGGCTGTGGACTACGAGACCGAGGGCGAGTTCCCGGCGTTCGGCAACAACGACGACCGTGTCGATTCCATCGCGGCCGGCCTGGTGAAGTCCTTCATGTCCAAGGTCCGCCGCCACCCCGCCTACCGGGACGCCGAACACACCCAGTCGGTGCTGACGATCACTTCGAACGTCGTCTACGGCAAGCACACCGGCAACACCCCCGACGGCCGGCGCGCCGGGGAGCCCTTCGCGCCCGGCGCCAACCCGATGAACGGCCGTGACCGGCACGGGGTCGCCGCCAGCGCGCTGTCGGTCGCGAAACTGCCCTACGAGCAGGCCCGTGACGGCATCTCGCTGACCACGACGATCACTCCCGAGGGGCTGGGGCACCACCCGGAGGAGCGGCCGGGCCACCTGGTCGGCATCCTCGACGCCTACATGGCCTCCGGCGGCTTCCACATGAACGTCAACGTCCTGGACCGGGCGACGCTGGAGGACGCCATGGACCACCCCGACAAGTACCCGGAGCTGACCATCCGGGTGTCCGGTTACGCCGTCAACTTCGTCCGGCTGACCCGTGAGCAGCAGCTCGACGTGATCAGCCGTACCTTCCACGGATCGCTGTGAGCACCACGGTCGCGCCGGTGACGGGCCGGATCCACTCCTGGGACCTGTCCACCGGCGTGGACGGTCCCGGGACGCGGTTCGTTCTCTTCCTCAGCGGTTGTCCGCTGCGCTGCCTGTACTGCGCCAACCCCGACACCTGGCACATGCGCGACGGTCGGGAGGTCACGGCCGGCGAGGCGATGGCGGAGATCGACACGTACCGGGCCTTCGTCACCACCGCCGGGGGAGGGGTCACCATCACCGGCGGGGAACCGCTGCTCCAGCCCGCCTTCACCGCCGCCGTGCTGCGCCGCTGCAAGGAGGCCGGACTGCACACCGCCCTGGACACCTCCGGCTTCCTCGGCGCCCGCGCCACCGACCGACTCCTCGCCGACACCGACCTGGTCCTCCTGGACATCAAGTCCTTCGACATCACCACCTATCGGGAGCTGACCGGCGGCGAACTCGCCCCCACCCTCAACTTCGCCACCCGCCTGGACCGACTCGGGATCCCCGTGTGGATCCGCTACGTCCTGGTGCCCGGCTGGACCGATGACGAGGCCTCCGTCGACGGCCTGGGCGCGTTCCTCGCCGGTCTGCCCAACGTCGACCGCGTGGACGTCCTGCCGTTCCACAAGCTCGGAGCCCACAAGTACGACTCCCTCGGCATCCCCTTCGCGCTGCGTGACACTCCCGTACCGGACCCGGACCTCATCGAGCGGGTGCGCGAGCAGTTCCGGGCGCACGGCCTGCGGGCCGTGTGACAGAGCGGGCGGCGGCGCGCGGGGAGACGTCGCCCGAGCACTCCGGCGGGAACGCCGCCACCAGCACGGTGGTCACGACTGGCGTGCGTCACCAACCGGTCAACGGCGATGGCGGTGTCCGACGGTGCGTCGGCGGCGGCTGCTGTCCGGGTGCGGTCGTCGTGGCGGGTCATGGGAGCGTGCGTCCGTGGGAGGGAGCTGAAGCCGCATGGTCGGTGGTGCGGGGTGGGAGCGGCACTGCGGGGGATCGGTACCGCTCCCACCAGCAGCGTTCCTCGCGCCGGGATCCGTCAAGGAGGTCCCGTTGGTCCCTGCGAGGGCCTGACCGGCCCCAGCCCGGACGGGCCGGGGGCCCATCCGTGACAGCCGTCTCCGTGTTGCCCGAAGGTCAGCGCTCGGGCAGCCAGTGGTGCTCGATCCTGCGTGACGGGTGCTGCTCGGGCGGGCGGGTGTCATCGATGCGGAACGTCAGGCTGTTCACCACGCCGACCACTCCGTCCACCCGGTACGCCGACCGGATCACCGGCGGGATGTCGCTGCGGTGTTCCAGTCGCCCTTCCAAGGTGACCATGCCGTCCCGCACCGAGACGATCACGGTGTGGGGAGGCAGAGACATGGCGCGGGTCAGCACGTCGTCGAGGATCTCCCCGCGGATCTCCTCGTCCGTGCGCAGGAAGACACGCAGCAGGTCGCGCCGGGTGGCGATGCCGATCAGGCGGTCCTCCTCGTCCACGACCGGGAGGCGTTCGACGCCGTGGCGCTCCATGACGCGCGCGGCGTCCGCGACCCGCTGTTCCGGGTGAACGGTGATCGCGGGCGTGGACATCAGGTCCTCGGCGGTGGTGGCGTGGGCGACGGCGGCCGCGCGACGGGCCCTACGGCGCAGTGCGGGCATCCGGAACCGGCGTGTCCGGTCGTCGGCGGAGCGGGCTGCCTGGGAGCGGATCAGATCGGTCTCCGAGACGACCCCCAGGACCTTGTCGTCGTGGTCCACCACGGGCAGCCCGCTGATCCGGTGTTCGTCCAGCAGTCGAGCCACGTCCTTGAACGGTGTCTCCCGGCGGGCTTCGACGACCTCGCGGGTCATCACCTCGCCGACGATGCGGGTCATCACGCTCACTTCCTTCCTCGTCCGCAGTCCACAAGCGGAGTGCGACGGAGTGCTGCTGGGAGTCCTGCGGAGCACGGCGGCCTGCGGGACGAGGCATCGGGGCCGGTACGCACGGGCCTCAGCGGCCGCAACGGCCGTTGCCGTCCCTTCGGACCTTCCCGGGGAGCCGACCCCCGATGCTCCTTCAGCCTCCCTCTCGGACACCGGTCGGGGCAGGGGCCGAGCGTCCTGCGAACGGGGGCCGAAACGCCCCACCACCGGTCGGGTGAGCGGCCGGGCATCAGCGTCCAGTCGGCGAATGCGGGTACCGGGAAAGGCTGGGCGCACGGGAAACAGGGCCGACCGGCCCTGGCATTGGGACCCGCGAACAGGAAGGATCCCGGTTTTGACGCCGGATTCTGGACATCGGCGCGGAACGCACTTCGAGGAGCAACAGATGGCGGACAGCCGGCAACCCGGACCCGAGAGCCCGATCCGGGTCTTTCTGCTGGACGACCACGAGGTCGTACGCCGCGGGGTGCACGACCTACTCAACGACGAGCCGGACATCACCGTGGTCGGCGAGGCGGCCAATGTCGAACAGGCACTGATCCGTGTACCCGCGCTGCACCCCCACGTTGCGGTCCTCGACGTGCGCCTGCCCGACGGCGACGGCGTGACCGTGTGCCGGGAGCTGCGCTCGCGCATGCCGGAACTGGCCTGTCTGATGCTGACCTCGTTCGACGACGAGGACGCCCTGCTGGACTCGATCATGGCAGGGGCCTCCGGGTACGTGCTGAAGCAGATCCGGGGCTCGGACCTGGTGTCGGCCGTCCGTACGGTCGCCGCGGGCCAGTCGCTGCTCGACCCGAGCGCCACCACGCGGCTGATGGCCCGCCTGCGCGACGGTCAGCAGAAGGAAGAGGAGGAGCCGGACGCCCTGCCGGGCCTGACCGGCCGGGAACGGGAGATTCTCGCCCTGATCGGCGAGGGGTTGACGAACCGTCAGATCGGGGAGCGGCTCTTCCTCGCGGAGAAGACCGTGAAGAACCACATCTCCCGCCTGCTGGCCAAGCTCGGTGTGGAGCGCCGCATCCAGGCCGCCGTCATCGCCACCCAGGCCCAGGACAGGCTGAAGCAAGAAGGCCACTGACACCACTCGGCGAGCCGTGGGGCCGAACGTCCCCCGGCTCGCCCCCGTACGGCCCAAGCCCGATCGCATCCCCGGCCAGCAGGCTGGCAGCGCATACAGCCGCGAATCGATCGGGAGGACGACGGACATGAGCGTGCGCGTGGGCATCAACGGCTTCGGACGCATCGGGCGCAACTACCTGCGGCTCGTGCTGGAGCGCGCGGAGACCGGCACCGGCACACCGGTGGAGGTCGTCGCCGTCAACGACATCACCTCGCCGGCGGCACTGGCCCATCTGCTGGCTTACGACTCGACGTACGGCCGCATCGGCCGCCCCGTCGAGCACGACGAGGACTCGATCACCGTGGACGGGCACCGGATCGCCGTGACCGCCGAACGCGACCCGGCCGCCCTGGCCTGGGCCGATCTCGGCGTCGACATCGTCATCGAGTCCACCGGCCGCTTCCGCACCCGGGAGCAGGCCGGAGCACACCTGAAGGCGGGCGCACGCAAGGTGCTGCTCTCCGTGCCGGGCAAGGACGTCGACGCCACCGTCGTGATGGGCGTCAACGAGGGCACGTACGACCCGGCGAACGACCACGTGGTCTCCAACGCCTCCTGCACCACCAACTGCGTGGCCCCCATGGTGAAGGTCCTCGACGAGAACTTCGGTCTGGTCAAGGGGCTGATGACCACCATCCACGGCTACACCAACGACCAGGTCGTCCTCGACGGCCCGCACAAGGACCTCCGTCGCGGCCGTAGCGCCGCCGTCAACATCATCCCCACCAGCACCGGGGCCGCCCGCGCGGTCGGCCTGGTCCTGCCGGAGCTGGCCGGGACCCTGGACGGGATCGCCGTACGTGTCCCGGTCGAGGACGGCTCGCTGACCGACCTGAGCGTCGTCCTGGAGCGGTCCGTGACCGCGGACGAGGTCAACGCCGCGTTCCGGGAGGCCGCCGACGGGCCGCTGAAGGGTGTGCTGCGGGTGTCCGACGCCCCGATCGTCTCCCGGGACATCGTCGGCGACCCGGCCTCCTGCGTGCTGGACGCGCCGCTGACCCAGGCGCACGGCGACCTGGTCAAGGTCTTCGGCTGGTACGACAACGAGTGGGGGTACACCAACCGGCTCCTCGACCTCACCGAGTACGTGGCTGCCCGGCTCCGGTAGAGCTGACCGTGCGCAGCCTGGTGGCCGAGTCGTGGCGGCGTTGCGCCGCGACCGGGGTGCGTCGCGACGGCGGATGCCTGCCACCCCTGCCCAGGAGCTCCCAAGAGCTGGTCGCGTACCGGCGCACCCGGCCGTACGGCGGGCCGAGCGGATGCACTTCGTCGAGGGGGCCGTGTGGTCCGAGGCGCAGGCCGGGACGAAGGCCCCGGGCACCGCGCAGCTGAAGGAGATGGACGACGTCAACCCCGAGTTTCCGCAGGCGGACGTGGCACTCGTGATCGGCGCGAACGACGTCACCAACCCGATCGCCCGCCGGCCCGGCAACGCGATCTCCGGCATGCCGATCCTCGACGTCGACAAGGCCAAGAGCGTCGTCGTCATCAAGCGCTCGATGGGCCACGGCTACGCCGGGATCGACAACGAGCTCTACACCGACCCGAAGACCGGCATGTTCTTCACCGACGCGAAGAAGGCACTGTCCGAACTCAAGGCGGCCGTCACGGAGTTCGTGGGCTGACACACAGACACGGACACAGAGGGTCCCCGCACGCGGAGTGCGGGGACCGACGCGCCGACCCCGGAGATGTCCGGTTCGGCGTCGAGCAGGTCGGCCAGGTCGCGTCGGACGACCCAGTGGCCGATCAGCAGGAAGACGCGGATCGGGTTCCGCGGCCGGTCACTGCGAGGGACGGCCGGACTCGTCCAGCTCGAACTCCACGTCCACGACACCCTCGACAGCCCGTACCAGGCGAGCGGCCACCGGGACCAGGGACGCGTCCCCGACCCGGCCGCTGAGTGTCACGACGCCCTCCCGCACCGCCACCCGGACGTCCGACGCCGATGTGGGGAACAGGTACGCCACCACCTCGCGGCGTACTTCCTCGGCGATGTCCTCGTCGGCCCGCAGGAACACCTTGAGCAGGTCGACACGGCTGACGACACCCTCGAGCCTGCCCTGGTCGTCGACGACGGGCAGGCGCTTGACCCTGGCCTGTGCCATGGTGCGTGCGGCCTGCGCCAGCGTCGCGTCCGCCGGGACGGTGAGGGCGGGGGAGGTCATGAGCTCCCTGGCTGTCACCGAGCCGGCCTTGGCGAGGTCGGACAGGCGCCGCAGCTGGGTGTATCGGTCGGGGTCGCTGTCGCGGAACTCCTCCTTGGGCAGCAGGTCGGCCTCGGAGACGACGCCGACGACGCGGTCGCCGTCCTCCACCACTGGCAAGGCGCTCACCTTCCGGTCCTGCATGGTCCGCACGATCTCCTTGAAGGCGGCCTCGCGGCCGACGACGGCCACGTCCCTGGTCATCACGTCGCTCACGATGTGTGGTGTCGCGTGCACGGTGCCTCCTGCGTCGTGTCGGTTGCTCGGCTGTGCGGGCGAACTCATCGCAGGCCTCCGCTGCCGTACGGGGCGTACAGGTCCAGGAGGCGGGTGCGGGTCGCGTGCAGCCGATGGGCGACGATGCCACCCACCCACTCGGCGACACTCACGCCGAGTGTCCGGTCGGCCTGGCACATCGCGCGGACGGTCACCGCGTCGAACTCGTAGGCGCGCACCGGTGTCGCAGCCTCGGCGCCGAGATGCCACACGTGCGGCGGGAACAGCCAGGACCAGCCCACGAGTTCGTTGTGCCCGAGGGACTCGATCACGGCCGGCCGGCGGCCGGGCACGCGCATGTCCAGGTCGACCGTGCCGGTACGGATGATCCAGAACCGGTCGGCGTGACCACCCTCCGCGAAGAGGCGTGTTCCCTGCGGGAAGGACACCTCCCGGGCGATCCGCATCAGTTGCTGCCGGTGTTCGGCGGGCAGTGCCCGTAGCATGCCGGCCCTGGCGGGAGCGTTCATGACGTGCCTCCAGCACAGACGGGTGGACCTTCCGTTCCAGGGTGTGTCCTCCCCACGCCCCGGACCATGGGCCACCCGGCCCCGGAGTCGGGCCACCCGGCACCACAGGGAGTGCCCTTGGAGGCCGTGCGGGCGCTGATGAACGCCTCACACGGTGCCGACTGCAGATCGCGCGGCGGGCGCTCCCGCGGCTTGAGAGCAGTTCGTCGTTTCCGGCACCGACGCGCGGTCGGCCCTCACGCCCGCCGACCGGACCGGAAACAGCGCGGGTCTTAGGGCCGACCGGCCCTGATGCCGCGCCCGGACAGCCCATGGGGCCGCTCCCCGATCCGCTGGATGCTGAAGGTGTCGAGAGGCTTGGAGGAGACCTGCGATGACTGACGACGTGCTCCGCGGACCCACCGTCCACGCCCTGCTCGCGGACGGCACCACCGTGTGCATCCGCCCCGTGGCGCCGGGGGACCATGACCAACTGCAGGGGCTGTACGAGGAGATGTCGCCGGAGAACCTCCGGCTGAGGTTCTTCGCGGCGAGCCGACGCTCCGCGGAAATGGCCGCCGACCGGGCCTGCCGCCCTGTGCACCCCGGCTACCGGGCGCTGCTCGCCGAGACGCAGGGCCAGGTGATCGGCCTCGCCGAGTACGACACCGGCGGCGACGGCGACACGGCCGACATCTCCATTGCCGTCGCGGACGGGCTGCACCACCGGGGTGTGGGAACCCTCCTGGTCGAGCACCTCGTCTCGGCCGCGCGCACGGACGGCATCACGACGTTCACGGCCGACGCGCTCAGTGAGAATCACGAGGTCCTCCGCCTCTTCGCCGACCTGGGACTGCGTACGGCCCGCCGTTTCGAGGGGCCCGAGGTGCGCTGCACCATCGAGCTCGGTGAGGACGACACCTACCTGACGGCGGTGGAGGAACGCGGCCGGGCCGCCGACGTGGCCAGCCTGGAGCCGTTGCTGCGGCCGGAGGCGGTCGCTGTCGTGGGCGCCGGGCGCAAGCCGGGTTCGGTGGGCCGGGCGGTCCTGCACCAGTTGCACGCGGGTGGCTACACCGGGCGGCTGTTCGCGGTGAACCCCGCCGCGCACTCGATCCTCGGCGTGCCGTCCTACCCGTCGGTCAGCGCCCTGCCCAGGACTCCCGACCTCGCGGTTCTCGCCGTACCCGCCGCCGCGATCCCGGAGACGGCGGAGGAGTGCGGCAAGGCGGGCGTGCGGGCCCTGCTCGTCGTCACCGCCGGCCTGGACGCCGACCAGGCCCAGGCCCTGCTGGCGGCCTGCCGCTCGTACGGTATGCGGCTGGTGGGCCCCAACTGCCTCGGCATCGCCCATACCGATCCGGAGTTGCGTCTCGACGCCACCTTTGCCGCCGGCCATCCCTGCCCCGGCAGCGCGGGTGTCGCCGTGCAGTCCGGCGGGGTGGGCATCGCGCTGCTTGATGGCATGTCCCGGCTCGGTATCGGCGTCTCCTCGTTCGTGTCGCTGGGTGACAAGTATGACGTCAGCGGTAACGACATGCTCCAGTGGTGGGAGAGCGACGGCCGTACCGACCTCGCGCTGCTGCACCTGGAGTCGTTCGGCAGCCCGCGCGCGTTCTCCCGTACCGCCCGGCGGGTGACCCGTCGTATGCCGGTGCTGACGGTCGACGCCGGCCGCACCGAGGCCGGCCGGCGTGCCGCGGCCTCGCACACCGCGGCGGCCGCCACCCGCACCATGACGCGCGGCGCGCTGTTCACGCAGGCGGGCATCACCGCTACGCGGTCGGTGGGTGAACTGCTGGAAGCCGCAGCCCTGTTGCACTCCCAGCCCCTGCCCGCGGGACCCCGGATCGCGATCGTGACCAACGCGGGCGGCGCGGGCGTCCTCGCGGCCGACGCCTGCGCCGAGGCCGGGCTGTCGCTGCCGGCACTCACGCCTGAGCTCGTCGATGACCTGCTCGCCGTACTGCCCGCCGGGGCGGCCGCAGGCAACCCCGTCGATGCGACGGCCGCGGTCTCCGAGGCGCAACTCACGGACTGTGTGGACCGGATCATGCGGCACGCCGGTGTCGACGCCGTCCTTGTGGCCCTGGTTCCCACGGCGGTCGCCGCGGCGACCGGCGACGACCTCGTCCGGGCACTCACCGGCGCCCCCGGTCGGCGTCCCAAGCCGGTCGCCGTGGTACGGCTGGAACAGGGCCTGCCCGTGGAGCTGTTGCCCACCGCCCAGGGCGGCACCCTCCCGTCCTACGCCGAACCCCAGGCGGCAGCCCGGGCGTTGGCCCACGCGGCCCACCGCGCGGCCTGGCTCGCCCGGCCCGCGGGAACGGTGCCCGCGCTGCACGGAGCCGACACGGCGCGCGCCCGCTCCGTCGTCGACACTTTCCTCGCGGCTCACCCCGACGGGGCTTGGCTCGACCCGCGCACCTGCGCCGAACTCCTCGACTGCTACGGCATCTCCCAGCTTCCGTGGGCCTGGGCCGAGACCGAGGACGACGCCGTCCTCGCCGCCGACCGGCTGCGCGGCTTCGACGGCCGGGTGGTCATGAAGGCCCACTGGCCGGGCCTGCTGCACAAGACCGCCGAGCATGCCGTCCATCTCGACCTGCGCGGGGATGCCCAAGTCCGTGCCGCGTACCGTGACTTGGAGACCCGGTTCGCCGGCCTGCTGACCGGTGTGGTGATCCAGCCGCTCGCCGACCGCGGCACCGAGCTGTTCGCCGGCGTCGTCCAGGACCAGGTCTTCGGACCGCTCGTCCTGTTCGGGCTCGGCGGCACCGCGACCGAGGTGCTCGCCGACCACGCGGCCCGCCTTGCCCCGCTGACCGACCACGACGTGCACGACCTGATCACGGCCCCGCGCTGCGCCCCGCTCCTGTTCGGCGCGCACGGCAGCCGGCCCGTCGACCTCGAAGGCCTCGAACAGCTGCTGCTGCGGCTGTCCCGCATGGCGAGCGACCTGCCGCAGCTGGCCGAGGCCGACTTCAACCCCGTTCTCGCGACACCGGGCGGAGTCACCGTGCTCGATGCGCGCGTACGCCTGCTGCCCTGCAGGCCCCAGGATCCGTATCTGCGCCGACTCCGCTGAGGAGGGACAACCATGAAGCACAACAAGGTCGGCTCCGTGATGACCACGGAGGTCGTCCGTGCCACGTACGGAACGCCGTTCAAGGAGGTGGCCCGGCTGCTGGGCGAGCACCGCATCAGCGGACTGCCCGTGGTCGACGAGGACGACAAGGTCATCGGCGTCATCTCCGAGACGGACCTGCTGGTCCGGCAGGCCGAGACGCCCGACCCGTACGAGCCGAGGAAGCGCTTCCGGTTCGCCCGGCTGACGCCCAGCGCGAGGAGGCAGGCGGCCAAGGCCAGGGCCCGCACCGCCGGCCAGTTGATGACCGAGCCGCGGGTCACGGTGCATGCCGACGCCACCATCGTC
This sequence comes from Streptomyces sp. JLBG701, assembly GCF_058544905.1. NCBI lineage: Bacteria > Bacillati > Actinomycetota > Actinomycetes > Kitasatosporales > Streptomycetaceae > Streptomyces > Streptomyces sp. JLBG701. The sequence continues at coordinate 870,109 of NZ_CM178588.1, read as the reverse complement.
GAGGCCGCCCGCACCATGGCCCAGCACCACATCGAACGGCTTCCCGTCCTCGACGAGGAGCACCGGCTGGTCGGCATCGTCACCCGCCGCGACCTGCTCCAGGTCTTCCTGCGGCCCGATGCCGAGATACGGGGTGAGGTCATCGACGAGGTGCTGGTACGGGCCCTGTGGGTGGCCCCGCTCAGCATCGACGTCTCCGTGGTGGAGGGCGTGGTCACGCTCTCCGGCCACATGGAACGCAAGAGCGAGACGGAGATCGCCGTCTCCATGACCCGACAGATCGACGGTGTCGTCGCCGTCGTCGACAAGCTCACCTTCCGGCTGGACGACTCGCACCTCAAGCCGGACGAGGCGGCCCTGCACGGTGTCACCGACGACTGGCTGCGCAGGCTGTGAGATGAGAGGAGGCGGACCGCGATGACCGGCAACGTGTTGGTCGCCTACGGGACGACGAACGGATCGACCGCGCAGATCGCCGAGGCCGTGGCCGAGGTACTGCGCAAGGAGGGCTTCACCGCCGAAGCGTCGCCGGCCGGCAGCGTCTCGCGCGTGACGCCGTACGACGCCGTAGTGCTCGGTGGCGGGTTGTACGCCGGACGCTGGCACAAGGACGCCCGCCGGTTCCTCCGCCGGCACGGCAAGGATCTGGCCGGCCGGCCGCTGTGGCTGTTCAGCAGCGGCCCGCTCGACGCCTCGGCCTCGGAGCGGGACATACCGCCCGTGCCCGGCGTGCAGAAGGCCATGGACCGGCTCGACGCCCGGGGACATGTCACTTTCGGCGGCTGCCTGGAGGAGGGCGCGAAGGGGTGGGTCGCCCGGATGATCCTGCGCAACGGAAAGGGGGGTGACTTCCGGGACTTCGCCCGGATCGAGGAGTGGGCGGCAGACATCGCCACGGCGCTCACCAGCGGCACGGACAGGAACTGAACGGCCCTGCGGGGCAGTAGGCGATCCGGGGCGGGTCGGCACCTGGTGGCGGGCCCGCCCCTCAGCCCGCCCAGTTGTCACGGGCGTGGCTCCTCGGTTCCGGGGCGGTCGTCAGCTGTCCGCGGGGCGTTCGAGTGCCACCTTGGGCAGCCGCCGGGCGAGCGGGGCGGGCAGCCACCAGGCCCACTTGCCCAGCAGTTGCATGATGGCCGGGACGATCAGGCAGCGGATGACCAATGCGTCCATCAGGATCGCCACCGCAAGGCCCAGGCCGAACTGCTGGAGCATCCGGTCGGCACTCAGCATGAAGGCGCCGAACACCACGATCATGATGGCCCCGGCCGCCGTGATCACCTTGCCGGTGGAGGCCAGTCCTTCCCGTACGGCGAGGGAGTGGTCCTTCGTACGCTCCCACTCCTCGTGCATGCGCGAGACCAGGAACACCTCGTAGTCCATGGAGAGCCCGAACACGATCGCGAAGATCAGCACGGGGAGGAAGGCCTCGACCGGGCCCGGCTGCACCCCGAACAAGCCGTGTTGGAACACGAGGGTCATCGCGCCGAGCGCGGCGGGGATCGAGATCAGGTTCAACAGGGCTGCCTTGACGGGGATCAGGATCGACCGGAAGACCAGCATCAGCAGCAGTGACGACAGTCCGACGACGACGGCGACGAAGAGCGGCAGCCGCTTCGAGACGGTGTCCGCGAAGTCCTGGGAGGCGGCGGTGGCACCGCCGACCAGGATCCTGGCGCCGGTGTCGCTCTCCAGGTCCGGGACCACGTCGTCGCGCAGGTGGTGCACGAGGTCGGTGGTGCCCTCGTCCTGCGGTGCTGTCTTCGGGTAGACGATCACGGTGGACAGGGCGCCGTCCTCGGAGGGCATCGCGGGGCTGGCCGCGGCCACGCCTTCGGCCTTGGCCAGCTCCGCCTGGACGGCCTTGCCGGCTCCTTCGTCTCCTTGCGCCAGGACGATCAGCGGACCGTTGAAACCCGGGCCGAAGCCCTCGGCGAGCAGGTCGTACGCCTGCCTGGAGGTCGTGGACTTCGGGTCGTTGCCGGCATCGGCGAAGCCGAGGCGCATGCCAAGTGCCGGTGCGGACAGGGTCAGCAGGGCTAGGACGGCGACCATCAGGGACGGCAGCGGACGGCGCTGTACGGCTGAGGCCAGGGACCGCCAGCGGCGGCCCTCGGTCCTGCCCTTGGCCGCGGTCCTGGCCGCGTCCTTGAGCACATGGCGCTGGATGCGTTTACCGAAGACCGCCAGCAGCGCGGGCAGCAGTACCAGCGAGGCGGCCATGGTGGCCAGCACGGTCAGTGCCAGGGCGAGAGCCACACCCTGCAGTGAGCCGAGACCGAGCGCGACCAGGCCGAGCAGGGCGATGATCACGGTGCAGCCGGCGAAGAAGACCGTGCGGCCGGCGGCGTCCAGGGCCCTGCGGCCGGCTTGGTCCGGGCCGGCGCCGTCGGTGAGTTCGTGCCGGTAGCGGTAGAAGATCAGCAGGGCGTAGTCGACGCCGACGCCGAGCCCGACGAGCATCGTGATGGGCGGAGTGAAGTCGGCGATGGTGAAGACGTGCGAGGCGAGAACGATCAGGCCGAGGGCGGAGCCGACCGCGAAGAGGGCGGTGAGTAGCGGCACGGCGGCCGCCACCAGGGAGCCGAAGAGCAGCCCGAGGATGACCACGGCGGCCACGATGCCGGCGAGTTCCGCGGTCGGGCTGCCCTTCTCCTCGGCGCCGCGCACGGCATCGCCGCCGAGCTCGACCTGGAGCCCGTCCGCCTGGGCCCCCTTGGCGGTGTCGATGATCGCGGCGACGTCCTCCTTGGGCACGGCCTCGGCCTTGCCGTCGAGCGTCACGGTGGCGTAGCCGATCGTGCCGTCCTTCGACACCGCGGAGGCATCGGCGTACGGGCTGCGTACATCGGCGACGCCCGGCAGTCCTCTCACCTCGGCCAGCATCTTCTCCACGGCGGCCTCGCGGCTGTCGATGCCCTGGCTGTCCTTGAGCACGATGTCGACGCTGTCGCCGGCCTGGGCGGAACCATGCTGCGTGAACAGGTCGGTGGCCGCTTGGGAGTCGGTGCCCGGCAGGGCGAAGTCGTTCCTGTACGCGGAGCCTGCGGCCTGCGACCCCAGCGTGACTGCGGCCAGGACGGCGACCCAGATCAGCAGGGCGGCCCAGCGGTGACGCTGCGCCCAACCGGCCAGGGCGCCGAACCGGCCGCCGCGCGGCCGATCCGGCCGATCCGGTGGTGCGGGCGGGGCAATGGGCGCGGCTTCGCCGCGGGTGGAAGACATGGGTGACTACCTCGGATTCGAGCGTGAGTGGCCTGGCTGAAGAAGCGCGCCCACCACGGCGCCGCACAACGTGGGCGTGCCGATCCCCAGGGCGGCGAACACGCTGCCGACCGAGAAGGCCAGGGCCCCGGCGGCCGTGGCCCGTCCGGGGAAGAGGGGTGCGTTCATGCCCTTGAGCGTGCCTGTGCGAGGGGTGCCGAATCGTCAGCCTGCGGCTGACACCGGGCGTACCCCAGCGGATGCAGGCCGCCGCCGCGTCGTACCCCAGCGGTGCCGGGTCGCGCCGTCCGTCCCGCCGACGGGGCTACTCCGCCAGCCAGCCCGGGCTGACCATTCCGGACTCGTACGCCAGCACCACGACCTGCGACCTGTCCCGCGCCCCCAGCTTCGACATGATCCGGCTGACATGCGTCTTCGCCGTCGACGGGGAGAGCACCAGCCGCGCCGCGATCTCGTCGTTCGTGAGCCCTGCGGCCACCAACCGCATGACCTCACGCTCCCGTTCGGTGAGCACGTCGAGCCGGGGATCCGGCTCCGGGCCCTTCACCCGGCCCGCGAACTCGGCAATGAGCCGCCGGGTGACCGACGGGCTGATCAGGGCATCGCCCCGGGCGGCGACCCGTACCGCCTGCAGCAGTTCCTCCGGCTCAGTGTCCTTCACCAGAAAGCCCGTCGCCCCGGCGCGCAGCGCCCCGTACACGTAGTCGTCCAGATCGAAGGTCGTCAGGATGACCACCTTCACGGACGCCAGCCGCTCATCCCCGGCGATCGCCCGGGAGGCATCCAGACCGTCCATCCCCGGCATCCGGATGTCCATCAGGACCACATCCGGCCCCAGCTCGTGGCAGGCCGAGACCGCGGCCTGCCCGTCCGCGGCTTCCCCCACCACCTCGATGTCGCCCTCGTCCTCCAGGATCGACCGGAACCCGGCCCGGACGAGCCGCTGGTCATCCGCCAGCAGGACCCTGATCATCGGTCGCTCCGCTCCATCGGCTCTCCTGTGGTCCCGTACGGTAGCCGGGCCCGCACCGCGAATCCGCCCTCCGGCCGCGAGCCCGCCGTCAGCTCGCCACCCAGGGCCCGCGCCCGCTCGGTCATGCCGCTGATCCCGCTGCCGCCACCGGACCCCGCCGGGCGGGCCGTCGAGCCCTTGCCGTCGTCCTCGACGGTCAGGGTCAACTCCCCGTCCCCGTAGGCGAGTCGGATCGTGACCCGGCGGGCGCCGCTGTGCTTGGCGGCGTTGGTCAGCGACTCCTGCACGATCCGGTACGCGGCCAGGTCGACCGGGGCGCCCAGCGAGCGTTCAGTCCCGGTCCGCTCGATGCGCACCGGGAGCCCCGCCAGCTTCGCGGAAGCCACGAGCTCATCCGCCCGGGCCAGCCCCGGCGCGGGTGCCGTGGGCGCCTCCTCGTCGACGCGGCGGAGCACGCCGAGGGTGGCCCGGAGTTCCCGCAGGGTCGCCCGACTGCTCGCCTTGATCGCGCCGAGCGCCTCTTCGGCCTGGGCAGGATCCTTCTTCAGCCGGTGCAGTGCCGCACCCGCCTGCACGTTGATCAACGAGATGTTGTGCCCGATCACATCGTGCAACTCCCGAGTAATGCGCAGCCGTTCCTCGGTGGCACGCAGCCGCGCCTCCTCCTCGGCGTAGGCCATCCTGCTGCGCCGCACGCTGCCGAGGGCCACCACGGCGACCAGCCAGCCGGCCAGCATGAACACCGCCGTGCCGGTGACATCGCTGCTGCCCACGAAGGTGCCCGCGAACATGCCGATCGCCATCGCCGCCGCGATGGCGACCGCGGCCCGCATCCGGCCCTGGGCCGCGATGGCGTACAACGCCACGATCGGTACCACGACCAGCGGACCATCGGTGTCACTCAGCAGGTAGTAGCCGCCAGTGGCCAGTGCTGAGAACCAGCCCACGGCCACCGGATACCGGCGCCGGAACAGCAGTGCTCCGCACACCGCGACGATCAGCAGCCAAGACGCGATGAGCGCGGGCATCGGGCCCTCTCCGCTGCCCAGCAGCTGCCCCTCCGCGAGCGCCACCAACACGAACGTCCCGAAGGCCAGTGCAGCGTCGGCGCGGACGCCACGGGGCAGCCGGAAACGGACCGGGTCGAATGGGGGCACGCGTCCATTCTGCCCGCGATGCCGACCGAAGGAGGACGGAGCCACCAGCGACGTGCGCCGCGGGTTCTGGGACCTTGGCGTGGAGGCCGCTGCCGAAGGAGCCGTCGGCGCCCTCCACGGCATAGACGACGAGACGTGCCGGCAGCCGGCCCAGGACGCGGGCCGGCTCGACGGCCTCGCCGAGCCCCAGACCGTGCGAGACGGGCGTGCTCCCACAGGCCGATGAGTCGTCCGGGTTCGCCGTCACAGATGGCGAGCACGATGTCGGCCGGAAGGGACTGGTCCGCGCCTCGCTCTCTCAGCCGGGCGACGACCGCCCACCCCGCGCCGTCGTCCCGCCGGACTCGTTCCCGACGCCGATCACGACAATGCGCGTCCTCATACCTCCTACCGTGCCGCCTTCGGGCCCTCCCGGCATGGGCCGAACGGCCCCTGGCCAAGCCCTGGGGGCCCATACCTGCCTGGTGCCCGCGGCGGGACGCTGGTGCCAGGAGCAGACCGAGCCCTGGAGGTGGCACGATGCTTCCCCCCGTCATCGTCGGAGTGGACGGATCCGCCGAGAGCCTGGCCGCCGCGGAATGGGCGGCCCGCGAGGCCATGCGTCGTGAGCGCCCTCTGTGGTTGCTGCACGCCTGGAACTGGCATCCGCGTCAACAGGACGATGTGACCGCGAACGCAGTCCAGCGGCATCTGGCACACCGTTCGTTGCGTCAGGCCGAGGAGCGCATCCGTCAGGGATGCCCCGACATCCGCCTCTACGACGAGCAGGTCGAGGGTCCGGCGACCGCGGCCCTGCTGAAGGAGGCCGAACGGGCCGAGGTACTGGTGCTGGGTTCCCGCGGGCTGAGCGGGTTCACGGGATTCCTGGTGGGTTCGGTCGCGCTCGGCGTGGTGGCGAAGGCCACCCGGCCAGTCGTCCTCGTACGGGCGGGGGAAGAGGCGGCGGACGAGCACCTTCCGGCGGAAGACGGGAGCGCTTCCACCCGTACCGGATACCGGGACGTGGTGCTCGGCATCGATCTGGGCGACGCATGCGACGAGGTGATCGAGTTCGCCTTCGAGGCGGCCAGGATCCGCCGCGCCCGGCTGCGCGTCGTGCACGCCTGGCAGCAGCCGTCACCGCTCGGCCTCGGCAGCGGGGACATCGGGCTGGTGGCAGAGCCGCAGCAGGCGCAGGAGTGGCTGGGCTTCCTCTCAGCCGTGCTGCAGGTGTGGCGTGACAAGTACCCCGAGGTCGAGGTCGCCGAGTCGGTGGTTGAGGGAAAGGCCTCCAACGTACTGGTCCGGGCCGCCTTCGGGGCGAGCCTGCTTGTCGTAGGCCGCCGGATCGCCGAGCGACCCGCGCTCGCGCGCACCGGGCCCGTCACCCACGCCGCCGTCCACCACGTCGGCTGCCCCGTCGCCGTCGTCCCCCACGAGTGAGAGGCCCGATCCGAGATGAGCACGCCCGTCAAGTACGTGTAAGAGTTCGCCGAGGGCAGCCGGGACATGGCCGCCCTCCTCGGCGGCAAGGGAGCCGGTCTCGCCGAGATGACGCGGCTGGGCCTGCCCGTCCCACCGGGATTCACCGTCACCACCGAGGCCTGCAAGGTCTACCTGGAGACAGGCCAGGAGCCGCCCGAGCTCGGCGTCGAGGCGGCCCGCGCCCTGGCGGGGCTGGAGCGGTCGATGGGCCGCACGCTCGGCGCGGCCGACGACCCGCTGCTGGTGTCCGTACGCTCCGGTGCCCGCTTCTCCATGCCCGGCATGATGGAGACCATCCTCGACATCGGTCTCAACGACGCGTCCGTCACCGGGCTCGCCAAGGCGTCCGGGCAGGAGCGGTTCGCCTGGGACTCGTACCGCAGGCTGGTCCAGATGTTCGGCCGTACGGTGATGGGCGTGGACGGTGATTTGTTCGAGCAGGCCATCGCCGCGCACAAGGCCAAGCGTGAGGTCAAGGGCGATCATGACCTCGACACCGGCGAACTCGTCCTGATCACCGAGGAGTTCAAGGACATCAAGAGGGGATGTTCCAGCAGGCCGGCCGTGATGTCAGGACCCCCCGGCCCAAGGACTTCGCCATCACGCCCGACAGGCTGGCCGAAGCCGCAGAGAAGTACGGGCAGATCCTCCTCGGCCCGCCGCGGTGAGCCGTCCCGGATCAGGTGTTGCTCGGCTCCGCCTTGCGCTCGTCGGCCTCCGTGTGCGGAAGCGGCCGCCCCAGTTCGTCGACGGGGGCGCCGGCCCAGACGCGTGGGCGTCCATGGCGGGGCCGAGTCCCATGCCGCGCTCGGTGAGGCGGTAGGTGACGTCGATCGGGGGACCGGGGGAGACCTCGCGCGCGACGAGCCCGACCTCCTGGAGCTCCGAGAGGCGGTCGCTCAGTACGCGCTTGGACAGCGCCGGGAGCGCGGAGTTCAGCTCGCTGAAGCGGGCCGCTCGCCTGTGTTGATGAGGCACCGTTACTTTCCTCCGTCCTGATCCGCCGGACAGGCCCGCGCATGGCGCTCGCCCGCTCCTTCCTGCCCCGTCTGGCGGAGGACGGCAGCTACACCGCCATCGCCGGTTTCTCCGCGCAGAAGCCGTACCCGGCCGCCGGAATCGTCAGCATCCAGGGCGCCGCCCAGCTCATGATGCGCGAAGCCCTCAGCGCCGAACTGAAGGGGCAGCGGCGTGTCAACGACCTCATCCTCGGCCCCGTCATCAACCGCAGCCGCCCGGGCGGCGACCCGAACTGGCTCACCGCCGAACAGGTCGGCGAAGCGGCGGTCGCCGTCGCGCGTACGCCCTCGATCGCCGACGAGCACGTCATCCTGGACACCGTAGAGGACCTGAAGAAGACGCTGGCCCGCACGGCCGGCTGACCGTTCGGGTCACCCTGTGAGAGAGGAACTCCCGATGGTCGAGCAGGACGAGCGCTTCGACGTGGTGGTACTCGGTGCGGGCCCCGGCGGATACGTGGCCGCGATCCGGGCCGCCCAGCTGGGCAAGCGCGTCGCGGTGGTCGAGGAGAAGTACTGGGGCGGCGTGTGTCTCAACGTGGGCTGCATCCCGACCAAGGCCCTGCTGCGCAACGCCGAGCTGGCGCACATCTTCACGCGCGAGGCGAAGACCTTCGGCATCAAGGTCGACGGGGAGGTCTCCTTCGACTACGGCGAGGCGTTCCGCCGTAGCCGCCGGGTCGCGGACGGCCGGGTCAAGGGCGTTCACTACTTGATGAAGAAGAACAAGATCGCTGAGATCGACGGCCGTGGCACGTTCCTGGACCCGCACACGCTCCAGGTGGCCGGCTACGACGGCGACACCCGCACGATCGGCTTCGATCACTGCGTCATCGCCACCGGAGCGACTCCCAAGCTGCTGCCCGGTACTCGCCGCACCTCGCGCGTGGTGACGTACGAGGAGCAGATCCTCGCCGAGGACCTCCCGCAGTCCATCGTCATCGCGGGCGCCGGCGCCATCGGCATCGAGTTCGCCTACGTGCTGCACAACTACGGCGTGAAGGTCACGATCGTGGAGTTCCTCGACCGCGTCGCCCCACTGGAGGACGCGGAGGTCTCGGCCGAACTGGCCAAGCAGTACCGGAAGTTGGGGATCGACGTGCTCACCTCCACCCGGGTCGAGTCGATCGACGAGTCCGGCCCGCAGGTCCGCGTCACGGTCGCCGGCAAGGACGGCGCCCAGCAGGTCCTGGAGGCCGACAAGGTGCTCCAGGCCATCGGCTTCGCGCCGAACGTCACCGGCTACGGCCTGGAGAACACCGGCGTGCGGGTCACCGAGCGCGGCGCGATCGACGTGGACGGACGCTGCCGCACCTCTGTCCCGCACATCTACGCCATCGGCGACGTCACCGCGAAGCTGATGCTCGCGCACGCCGCCGAGGCGATGGGCGTGATCGCCGCCGAGACCATCGCGGACGCGGAGACGATGGAGCTTGACTACGTGATGATCCCGCGCGCCACGTACTGCCAGCCCCAGATCGCCAGCTTCGGCTACACCGAGGCCCAGGCCCGCGAGCGCGGCCACGACGTCAGGGTGGCGAAGTTCCCGTTCACCGCGAACGGCAAGTCCCACGGCCTCGGCGACACCACCGGCTTCGTGAAGCTGATCAGCGACGCGAAGTACGGCGAGCTCCTCGGCGGCCACCTCATCGGCCCCGACGTCACCGAACTGCTGCCCGAGCTGACCCTGGCCCAGCAGTGGGACCTGACCGTCCACGAGGTCGCCCGCAACGTGCACGCCCACCCGACCCTGGGCGAGGCGGTGAAGGAGGCGGTGCACGGACTGGCCGGTCACATGATCAACATGTGACATTCCGTCGGGCCGCCGGGCAGGCGCACGGGCGGGGGCGGACGGCGCAGAGGCGGGAGCAGGAGGGGCCGGTTCGTGCGCCCTGGTGAGGGGTCCGTGGCGCGCCTACAGTGTGGCGCCACGGCCCTGCGGCACTTAGGTCGACAGGGCGGGAAAAAGCCCCATCCGTGGTCAACGGCTTTCCAGGCCCGGCCACCGTCCGGTTCCGGCGTGGCAGCTCGCAGACCGGTGCGGCTTCCCGAGCGATGGGCGCCGACGACCGCTCGCGCGACAGACACCCCGTGAGACCGCCCGGGCCGCGGCACCGAGAGCGCGTGGCACCGGCGCGTGTCGCGAACCGCTGGAGGCCGCTGTGTCCCGACCGTGCATCGCCCTGATCACCGACCCCACCTCGCCCGAGGGCTGCTGGGAGTACCTTGCCCAGGCGGTGGAGCTGCTCACCGGCACGCCCCCGGTACGCATAGACGCCCGGCACTTCGCGATCGGCGGAAGTGGCCGCGGTGTCCCCGACGGAGGCCGCTTACGTCTCCAAGTCCCGCAACAGGGAGTGGACTTGGTGCCGGATGTCGTCGTGCTCTACGAGATCCCGCCGCACCGCCGGCGCTCACTCGCCGCCTTCCAACGCCTCCTGGAACGCCATGACATCGTCACCCTCGGCACCGGCGTGGCCGCCTGGCGGACGGCGACGGAGAAGCACCGCATGGTCGAGCGCTTCCTGCGCGACGGGATCGCCCAGATGGAGACCGTCGTCCTGTCCCGGCCCGGGAGGAGCGAGGCGGCGGCCGCCTTCGACAAACTCGGCGGCGACACCTGGGCCCGGCCGGTGATCGGCACGGGCGGCAACGACACCTTCCACATCACCACCCTCGCCCAGCTGGAACGCGCCACCGTCTTCTACGCGGGGCGCCGCACCGCGTGGCTCCTGACCCGGGACGCGGGCAACGTCACCGCCGACGGCGACCGCCACCAGTTCCGGGTGTTCGTCCTGGACGGCAGCGTGATCCACGCCCGCGAGCACATCCAGCCCGAGCCCGACACCCCGTGCAACACCTGCCGAGGCGCGACCCCCCTCCACATCGCCCCCGCCGACCTCTCCCCACGCCTCGCGGAACTCGCCGTCGCCGCCACCGACTCGGTCGGACTGCCCTTCGCCGGCGTCGACCTGGCCGTCGAGAACGGCGGGGTCGTCTTCGAGGTCAACGTCCAGCCCGCCTTCGTGGACGGCGAACTCGACACCGTGGCCAAGCCGTACATCCAGGCCCACCTGAACGCCCTCAACCGCACCGCCGACACCGGCCCGGGCGTGGGGGCCCGGCCGCTGTAGGCTCCGTGACATGCGGATCTCCGTCTCCTCCGACATGGACGAACCCGTGGCCCGCGCCCTCGTCGCAGAGCTGCGCGACCGTGGCCACGACGTGGTGACGCACGGGGCGTTGCGCCCCGGGGACGACCCGCAGTGGGCGGTGTGCTCGGAGGCCGCGGCCCGTGACGTCGTCTCGGGGACGTCCGAGCAGGCGGTCGTGTGCTGCTGGACGGGCACGGGCGCGTCGATCGCCGCGAACAAGGTGCCGGGTGTACGAGCGGCCCTGTGCACGGACGCCTACACGGCGGACGGAGCGCGCCGCTGGAACGACGCCAACGTGCTCGCCCTCAGTCTGCGTCTGACGTCCGAGCCGCTGCTCAAGGAGATCCTGGACGCCTGGTTCGCCGGCGAGGCCAGCCAGGATGCCGAGGACCGGGCGAACGTGGACCGCGTCGGCCGCCTCGACCTGGGCTGAGCCAGGCCCGGACGCGATCGGTGTCTGTCCTCAGGGGTTTGACGCACGCGCGTCCGGCTACTCGCCCGGTGTGACTGACATGCTGCCTTCCGAGCAGGAGCTTTTCCGGTTCCTGGAGGACCGGTTCGCGTGTGCGCAGGCGTGCTCCGACTGCGCGCGGGCCTGCGCGCTGAGCGCGAGCCTCGTGGATCCGGACGGGACCGCGGCACAGGAACTGGTGCGGCGCCAGGGCATCATGTGCGCCGAGGTGTGCGACGCGACCTGCCGTGTGCTGTCCGAGCAGGGCGGTCAGGACGAAGTCGGCATCCGGGTCCAGCTGGAGTGGTGCCGCACCGTCTGCCTGGAGTGCGCGCTCGTCTTCGACAGGCAGCCCGGCGCGGAGCAGGGCGCGGCCGCGTGCCGTGCGTGCGCACGGGCCTGCACCGACTTCATCGCGACGCTCAACTGACTCATCGCGTGTCGCCCAGCGCCTGCCCGATCCGCAGGTTCCACCGCCCCGACCTGCCACTGACCTCCACCGACGTCAGCGGCGGTACGTCCGTGCGCCAGAACGCCGACTCCGGCGCCCCGAGCACCCGTACCACCACGGCCCGTACGACCTCGGGCTCGACCACGGCGACGGTGCGGCCCGTCACCAGGGCGGCCGATTCCAGCCAGCCCGCGACCCGTTCGCACAGCGCCCGCACCGACTCCCCGCCGTGCGGCGCGCATCCGGGATCCGTCAGCCACCCGGCCAACGCCTCGGGCTCCCGCGCGCCCACCTCCGCCAGGGTCGCGCCGCGCCAGCGTCCCGCGTCCATCCCCGCCAACTCCGGTACGTCCACGGCGTCGAGGCCCAGCGCGCCGGCCGTCTCGCGGCAGCGCACGGTGGGGGAGCACCACACCCGCTCAGCTGTCGGAAGGGTGCCCGCGGCCGCCCGGGCGAGCCGCAGCCCGGAGGCGTCCAGCGAACAGCCGTCGTCGAAGCGGGCCTCCCGCAGCGTCGCCGTGATCGCCGGTGAGATCAACATCACTCGGCTCGTCATACGTCCACTCCCGCGCTCAACATCCCTACCAATCCCGCCGTTTCACGGCGTACGCAAGCGCACAGGAGCACACCCGCGCCCTCCGTGCGCTCTTGGCCGTACCCCCACTTCGCGGTACGTTCTCGGTCGATATTGACGACGGTTCGGCGGAAGCCGGTGAGAATCCGGCACGGTCGCGCCACTGTAAGCCTCTACCGCACCTCTCCCTGGTGCGGGCCCGGGCAAGTCAGACCCGCACCCGTCGTCCTGTGCACCACCGAGACGGGACGCGAGTTCCCCAGGAGGTCCTGCCATGGCGCAGTCCGCCGTCCAGCCCACCGCTGCCCCCACAGCCGTACCCGCAACGCTGCCGATCGGCGCGATCGTCCCCTGGGCGGTCTTCTTCGGCATCCTGATGCTGGTCCTGCTCTACTTCGTCGGCGCCGAACAGGGCGCCACCTCCCTGGTGTCCGGCGAGGGCGTGCACGAGTGGGTGCACGACGCCCGCCACATGCTCGGTTTCCCCTGCCACTGACACCGACAGGGAAGAGCACGAGCACATGAACTCAGCAACTGTCAGAAGCCTCCTGGTCCGCGGCATGCTCGCGGGTCTCGCCGCGGGACTGCTCGCGCTGGTCGTCGCCTACTTCCTGGGCGAGCCGCGCGTGGACGAGGCGATCGCGTTCGAGGAGGCCCATTCCCACGAGCACGGGGGTACCGAACTCGTCAGCCGCACCATGCAGTCCACCGCGGGCCTGAGCACCGGGGTCCTGGTCTACGGAGTCGCGTTCGGCGGCATCGCCGCCCTCGCGTACTGCTTCGCGCTGGGCCGGATCGGCCGCTTCGGGCCGCGGGCGAGCGCGCTGCTCCTCGCGGCGGCGGGTCTGGTCGCCGTCTATGTCGTCCCGTTCCTGAAGTACCCGGCCAACCCGCCGGCCGTCGGTGACCCCGACACCCTCAACCAGCGCACAGTGCTGTACTTCCTGATGATCGTCCTCAGCGTGCTGCTGGCAATCGGCACGGTGATCCTGGGCAAGCGCCTCGCGCCGCGCCTGGGGAACTGGAACGCCACCCTCGCGGCGGGCGCCACATTCGTCCTCCTCGTCGGCCTGGCGTACGCCTTCCTGCCGTCGTTCAACGAGGTCCCGGAGGGCTTCCCGCCCACCCTGCTGTGGCAGTACCGACTGGCCGCGCTCGCCATCCAGGCGACGCTGTGGACCGCGTTCGGGCTGGTCTTCGGGCTGTTGGCCGAACGGCTGCTGGTTCCGCGACCGGCATCCGCCGGGCAGAGGAAGGCCGCCGCACCGGCAAGTCCCGTCGCACACTGAGCGATCGAACGACGGAAAGGCCCCCGGCTTGCCGGGGGCCTTTCCCGTGTGCCGTCCCGCTCCGCGTGTTCCCAATTTCTGAAACACGTTCTACTGTGTGCGCCGTCGGGACCGGCCTTGGGGAGCGTCTCTGATCGGCCTAGTGATCCTGGGTGTCGCTCAGGGATGTGAGCCGATCGTCTTCGTGCCCTGGTGCTGAACGGCCGGAGCCGGCAGCCCGCGTGGCACGTCCCTCCGGACGCTGGTCGGCCAGGTCTGACGACCTCGCCGAGGAGGGCGCCCGACGTCGCCTGGGCGCCGGGCATGCGCGTAACACTCTGCCATGAGGAAACTACGTTTCGCTAATCCGACCGATGAGCCTGGAGGCGCCGTGCATCTCGAATACACGCCCGAGCAGCAGCGGCTGCGTACCGAACTGCGCGCCTACTTCGCCAAGTTGGTGCCGGATCACGCCCACGCCCGGTTCGCGGACCCGGCCGCCCAGAAACGCTTCTACCGCGACACCATCCGCAGGCTCGGCACGGACGGCTGGCTCGGCGTCGGCTGGCCCGAGGAGTACGGCGGGCGCGGCCTGACCCCGATGGAGCAGTTCATCTTCTTCGACGAGGCCGCCCAGGCAGGCGTACCGCTGCCGCTCATGGCGCTCAACACCGTCGGCCCGACGATCATGCGGTTCGGCACGGACGAGCAGAAGGCGTACTTCCTGCCGAAGATCCTCTCCGGCGAGATCGACTTCGCGATCGGATACAGCGAGCCCGACGCGGGCACCGACCTGGCGGCGCTCAAGACGCGTGCTGTGAGGGACGGTGACGAGTACGTCGTCAACGGACAGAAGATCTGGACGACCAACGGCGACACCGCGGACTGGGTGTGGCTGGCCGTGCGCACCGACCCCGAGGCCCCGCCGCACAAGGGCATCACCATGCTCCTCGTGCCGACCACCGACCCCGGCTACTCCTGCACCCTCATCACCACCCTCGCCTCCCACGACACCACCGCGAGCTACTACGAGAACATCCGCGTCCCGGTCGCCCGCCGCGTCGGCGCGGAGAACCAGGGCTGGCGCCTGATCACCAACCAGCTCAACCACGAGCGCGTCACCCTCGCCGCCCACGGCACCATGGCCATCCGCGCCCTGCACGACGTCCAGCGCTGGGCCATGGAGACCAAACTCGCCGACGGCCGCCGCGTCGTCGACCTCCCCTGGGTCCGCCGCCTCCTCGCCCGCACCCACACCAAACTCGACGCGATGAAACTCCTCAACTGGCAGATGGTGAACGCCGTCCAGACCGGCACCCTCACCCCCCAGGACGCCTCCGCGGTCAAGGTCTACGGCTCCGAGGCCCGCCGGGACGCGTACGCCTGGCTCATGGAGATCGTCGCCGCCGCGGGCGCCCTGAAGGAGGGCTCGGCGGGCGCGGTGCTGCAGGGCGAGCTGGAGCGCGGCTACCGCTCTGCGGTGATCTTCACCTTCGGCGGCGGGAACAACGAGATCCAGCGGGAGATCATCTCGTGGATCGGTCTGGGGATGCCGCGGGTACGGCGTTAGCCGGCACCGGGGCCGGCTCGGCGTGAGCGACGACCGGTCCGGATGCACCGAGGGCCGGCCGGCCATGGTCCATCCTGTGGTGACTGATGGAGCACGGTCGGCCGCCTGCCGACGAGGCCAGATCTCGCGGCGGCACCCGGCATCGCAGGTACGGACTCCGGCCGCGGGATGAAACGCCCGGACGAAAACTCTCATCCGAGCACCTGAGCACCCGGTCAGCCGGTCAGCGGACTCGGATGAACGTCACGTCGTATCCGCTGTTCGTACCGCGGGTCTTGACGTAGACACCGTCCGACCCGCCATTGGGGTTGCCGGTGTTGCCTTCGACGGTGGTGAAGCTGGAGCCGCCGCTCACCGTTCTCACGATGCCTATGTGCGCCTGGCCGCCGTCGTAATCGTTGCCCCCATCCCAGTCGAAGGCCACGATGTCGCCCGGCTGCGGGTCCGTCGTCACCGAGAGGTGGTAATTGCCGGCCCGCGCCTGGTTGACCCAGTGCTCGACCCAGGTGCTGCGGTAGGAGGAGGCCCCGGTCTGTTTGGCCACCCAGCTCACGAAGGTCGCGCACCAGGCGTAGTCGCTGGTGGACAGCGACACGCCCACGGCCGATCCGTAGCTGTTCGCCCGAGCGCTTCCCTCGACCGTGCCGACCTCGGCCGCGGCCACATCGAGGATCTTGCTGTATCCGCCACCGGGCGGGGGCGAGGACGGCGGGGTGACCGTGCCGTACAGAGCGGCCTTGGTGTTCGGACCCACCTGGCCGTCGACCGACAGACCCTTCTCGGCCTGGAAGTCCCGCACCGCGCTGTCGGTCAACGGTCCGAAGTCGCCGTCAACGGCAAGATCGGCTCCGTGGTGGTTGAGCAGGCTCTGCAGTTCGGTGACACAGCCGCTGCGCTGGCCCTGCACGATATTGCTCGGGCACGAGCTGGAGTTCAGGTTGATCGGCGCCGGTGCGCCGCTGCCGCCTCCCGTGCTGATGTTCGAGTACAGGGCGGCCTTGGTGTTCGGGCCGACTTCGCCGTCGACGGAAAGGCCCGCCGCCGACTGGAACGACTTCACAGCCGCCAGGGTCAGGGGACCGAACTCACCGTCCACGTCGAGGTGTTGCCCCTTGCCGTTGAGCAGGGCCTGCAGCGTCGCGACACAACCGCCGCTCTGCCCCTCCACGATGTTCGACGGGCAGGACGCCGATCGCAGGTCCAGGGCGGTGGACGGCGACTCGTCGGTGTCGTAGAGCTCCCGCTTGGTGTTCGTGCCGACCTGGCCGTCGACCGAAAGGCCGTGCGCGGACTGGAAGTTTCGGACCGCGCTGTCCGTCGCCGGTCCGAAATCGCCGTCCACGTCGATCGAGTAGCCGAAGTGGCGGAGCAACCGCTGCAGTTCGGTGACGCAGCCTCCCTTGTTGCCCTGGACGATGTTCGCCGGGCACGACGAGGACGTGAGCTTGATCGGTGCCGGGGCCGAACCGCCGGTTGCGTACAGCTTGGCCTTGGTCTGGGGGCCTACCTGTCCGTCCACGGCGATCGCGGTGGAGGACTGGTACTCGCGCACCGCGTAGAGCGTGTTCGCCCCGAAATTGCCGTCCACCACCAGACCGGCGCCGTGGGCGTTGAGCAGGTTCTGCAACTCCGTGACGCAGCCGCTCACCTGGCCCTGCTGGATCACGTTGGGACAGGATGAGGAGGTCAGCTTGATCGCCGCAGGCGCCGCCGACGCCGGACTGGCACCGAGCAGCGTGGCCGCCGAGAGGAGCGCCGCTGTAGCGGCGAAAACGCCGGTTCTGACCCTCCAACCCGGTCTCGCGCTCATGGTGACCCGATGCTGGATGGACGCTTTGTCGGTGTGAACACGAAATGAACTCTTTCTCATGACTGTGAAACGTCTCCTTCGCTGGATCTGCGGATCACGGTCGGACTGGTCGGCCGACCCGAGACCGCGGAGAAGTTGGCATTTTGGCCAGGTCGGCACGACTGCGCACCAACGGCCGTACGTGGCAACAGAGTCGAGGTCCTCGAAAGTCATGATCGGGCTGTCATTCCGCGCACGACGGTGACAGTTCACGCTCCTGCGCACAATGTCAGCCACACAACTGGCTTGATGAAGACCGTGTCCTACGTGGTGACGCGGATCGACCATGCCGGTTCAGGCAGAACCTGGCCCCCCGCCTCCCCGGCGGGCGGGCGGCCACGGAGCGTGTGACGTTGTCAGCTGCAGCTGGAGGCGGTCTGGATCATGATGCCGGTCACCGTGTAGTTGGAGGGGTATTGGCGCCCTGTGTTCGGCTCGAGGCATTCGTAGCCGGTGTCGCCGTTGTAGAGGTACCTGAGAATCGCCCGGTCGTCGTTCCGGGTGTTCATCACGTAGTTGGCGCCCCTGCTCTTCGAGCCCAGGTTCTGGAAGACGTCGGTGATGTCCTGGTACGCGGCGGTGGGCGTGCTCGCTTGCCAGTCGGCGTCGGTGAGGTAGAAGCAGACGCGGGGGTACACGCATCCCTTGTAGGAACTGGCGTAGGCGGGGGGCGCGGTGAAGACCGCCGTTCCGGCAACCATGGCGACCGCCATGGCGAAAGTGCGCTTGAGAAGCGGAATGCGCATTTATGCCTCCTCCTGTTGAAGAGATGTCACGGTGGGGTGGGATAAGCAGTGCGGCCTAAGACGTCATCTCCTTTGGCGAGTCTGCGGTAGCAGATCAGGGTGCAGGCGCTACTGGTGAAGGCGAGGAAATGGTCGGCTTTGCGTTCGTGGCGGCGGTGCAGACGTCGGCATCCGGCGAGCCAGGCCATGGTGCGTGGCGGCCGAGTCGTTGCGAGGTCTCGATGCCCTTGCGGGCGATGCGGTGCCGGATGCCTCGGCCGGAAATCCATCGCCGCAGGTGGTTGTAGTCGTAGCCCTTGTCGGCGTGGAGTTTGTACGGCCTGCGTCGCGATCCTCGGCGGGAGCGGATCGGCGGTATGCCCTTCACCAGTGGGATCAGTGCCTGGCAGTCGTGCGTGTGGGCGCCGGAAACGCCGATGGTCATGCTGGCTCCTTCCGGCCGCGAGCCGGGTAGCGCCCCCGTTGGGTTCCTCCGAGCAGCCCGCGAGCTGTATGGCTCCGCTGGTCGGGCGGCGCCACTGTGCCATGACCGTAAGGGCGGCGGCGCACCCTCCGCGTCGGGCAGTGGGTGGAACTCCCGCTCCACTGTGTGCGGTAGCCGTGGAGGTACCTGCAACTTCCGCGGTACCACGGAAGGTTGACGCTGCCGCGCGCGGCTTGGGCATACGCTGCGGCGATGCGCATGCGTACGCCCCGGCCGCTCACTGTCGACACGCTGATCGCGCTTGCCATGACCGCGACGGCTGTCCGGCTGGGACAGTCGTCAGTGGCGCAGGGCTGGCCCGAACTCGACGCGAGCGCTTATGTGCTCCTCGTCCTGGCGCATCTGCCCGTCGCCCTGCGGCGCAGGGCGACGCTGGTGGTCTTCGCAGTCGTGCAGGTGGCCGGCATCGCCTACATCAGTCTGGGGTTCTGGCCGGTGGCGTCCGCGTTCGGCTCGATGCTCGCCCTGTACACGGTGGCGTCGGTGCACCCGGCACGGATCGCCGTCGGCTGCGCGGCCGTGATGACGGCCAAGTGGGTGTACGCCGGTGTGATCAGCGACAGCCTGTCCACGGGGCTGGTCGTGGGCCAGGCGCTGCTGTACTGCTCGGTGCTGGTGTGGTCCGGCACCCTGGCCCGGCGATCCCACGCCCTCGGCCGGCAGCTGAGGGCCGAGCAGGCCGAACGGGCCCGCCGTGAGGTCGCCGCCGAACGCGGGCGCATAGCCCGCGAACTGCACGATGTCGTCGCCCACCACATGTCGGTGATCTCCGTCCAGGCGGGCCTGGCCCGGTTCGTCCTCGACTCCGATGCCGAAACGGCCCGGGACGCGCTCACCACCATCGAGGACACCAGCACGGAGGCGCTTGAGGAGTTGCGGCGCATGCTGAAGGTCTTGCGGGAACACGACCTGGGCGGCGCCGAGTCTGCCGCCCCCATGCCCACCCTCGCCCGCCTCGACGACCTGGTGCAGCGGGTCCGGGCCGGCGGCGTCCCCGTCGAGCTGAACATCCAGGGCACCGCGCGCCCTCTTCCGCCCGGCGTCGAGCTGTGCGCATACCGCGTCCTCCAAGAAGCCCTCACCAATGTCCTCAAACACACCCACCACGCCGCCACGCAGGTGCAACTCCATTACGCCAAGCACGAACTGACCGTCAGCGTCACCGACGACGGAGAGGGGAAGATTCCGGCCATAGTCTCGCCGGGCGGCGGACACGGCTTGATCG
This sequence comes from Streptomyces sp. JLBG701, assembly GCF_058544905.1. Classification (NCBI taxonomy): domain Bacteria; kingdom Bacillati; phylum Actinomycetota; class Actinomycetes; order Kitasatosporales; family Streptomycetaceae; genus Streptomyces; species Streptomyces sp. JLBG701. The sequence goes on along the minus strand of NZ_CM178588.1, from coordinate 850,498 downwards.
GCATGCGGGAGCGGGCCAAGCTCTACGGCGGGACCATCAGCGTCGGCCCACGCGCCGAAGGGGGTTTCGCGGTCCGCCTGACCCTGCCGACATCGGCAACTGGCGCACGGTGGAGGGACGAACGCACCAGATGACCAGAGTCCTCGTCGTCGACGACCAGTTCCTCATCCGCGCCGGGCTCGTCAGGCTGCTCGACGCCGCGCCCGGCTTCGAGACCGTCGGTGAGGCCGGAGACGGCGAGGAAGCGGTGCGACTGGCCGCCAAGACGCGGCCCGACGTGATCCTGATGGACATCCGCATGCCCGGCATGAACGGCATCGAGGCCACCGAGCGCATCCTCGCCGAGGCGGCCGCTCCCGCGCCCCGGGTGCTGGTGCTGACCACCTTCGACCTCGACGAATACGTGTATGGGGCGCTGCGGGCCGGAGCGTCGGGGTTCCTGCTCAAGGACTCAGGGCCCGAGCGACTGTTGGCGGCGGTAGCCGCGGTCGGCGGCGGCGACGCCCTGTTCGCACCCACCGTGACCAGGCGCCTGGTCGAAGCCTTCGCCCACCAGGCCCGCTCCGATCCCGGCGCCCCACCCCCGTGCGACCTGGATGCGTTGACCTTACGCGAGGTCGAGGTCCTCAAGCTCACCGCGCGCGGCCTGTCCAACCTGGACATCGCCGACCGGCTCTGCATCAGCGAAGCGACGGTCAAGACCCACCTCAACCGCACCATGAACAAACTGGACCTGAACAGCCGGGCCCAGGCGGTGGTGGTGGCCTACGAGACAGGACTCGTGACACCGGGACCGTAGGCCGGCACGGCCTACGGTGTCGACGTTTACTCGTCCATGACGATGCCACCCTGGTGAGACCGAAGAAGGCGCTCTGCCGGGCCCAGCAGAAAGATGTGTGAATCTGTACCATTGTGCCAGGAATCCTCGGCAGACCGCTCCCCGTACTGCTGAAGCTGGTTGGCAAAAGCGCAGGTCAACGTGATGCTCTGGAGACACCTAGCGGCTGTGGTCACACCTGCCGGTATGAATGCCGTGTGGGCGGGAGACCCGGGGCTGTTCGGCCCGGGTTCCGTGACCTGGCAGATGCACGGCGACCCGATGATGTGGGTCGCCGGAGTCCGCGCGCTCTACCTCCAGGCGCTGCACCCGCGTGCCGTACGCGGCGTCCTGCAGAACTCCGACTTCCGCCAGGACGCGTGGGGCCGGCTGATGCGGACCGCCGACTTCGTCGGCACGATCACCTACGGCACGACCGAGGCGGCCGAGAAGGCCGGCGCCCGCGTCCGGAAGATCCACAGCATGCTCGGGGCGACCGACCCCGACACCGGAGAGCGGTACGCCGTCGACGAACCCGAGCTGCTGCTGTGGGTGCACTGCGCGGAGATCGACTCCTATGTGCACGTCGGTCGACGCTCCGGATTCCACCTCACCGACGCGCAGGCCGACCGTTACATCGGCGAACAGCGGGTCAGTGCCGGCTTGGTGGGCCTCCACCCCGACGTCGTACCCGCGAACCGGGCCGAGTTGGACACGTACTTCGCGAAGGTCCTCCCCGAGCTGGCCGCCGGAGTCGAGGCACGCATGGTGGACGACTTCCTGCTCCACCCGCCGACGCATCCGCTGCTCGTCCCGGCGCGCGAGGTGTTGTGGCGGCGCGTGGCGCAGCTGGCGTACGCCTCTCTGCCGCCGTACGCCCACGAGCTGTACGGCAGACCGGCCCCGGCACCTGCCGTGGTCACCCGGCGACTGCGCGCCACGGGTACCCTGCTGCGCTGCGTTCCCGCACGTGTACGGTGGCAACTCCCGCCCAAACACATCATCCGTGCCATGTCACGGCTTGGCCCCGGCTCCCGCCCGGCGCCGTACAAAGTCGGACCATAGGTCGCCATACTGGGACCGGCAAGGGGGTGGCGGGGCGAGGAGCGACGGGGGCGACTGCACCAGATGGCGGAGACCAGGCTGATCCAGGGCCGGTACCGGCTGCTCGATCTGATCGGGCGCGGTGGCATGGGCGAGGTGTGGCGGGCGCGCGACGAGTCGCTGGGCCGCCATGTCGCCGTGAAGTGCCTCAAGCCGCTCGGCCCGAGCCACGACCAGGCCTTCACCCGCGTCCTGCGCGAGCGGTTCCGCCGCGAGGCACGCGTGGCCGCCGCGCTCTCGCACCGCGGGGTGACCGTCGTCCACGACTTCGGCGAGTCCGACGGAGTGCTCTACCTGGTCATGGAGTTGCTGGAGGGCCGCAACCTCAGCCAGCTCCTGGAGGACAACAAACACCACCCGCTGCCGGTCGGAGACGTCGTCGAGATCGCCGACCAGGTCGCCGGCGCGCTCGCCTACACCCACCAACAGGGCATCGTGCACCGGGACCTGAAACCCGCGAACATCATGCGGCTCACCGACGGCACGGTGAAGATCTGCGACTTCGGCATAGCCCGCCTCGGCCACGACATCGGCTTCACCTCCCGCCTGACCGGCACCGGCATCGCGATGGGCACCCCGCACTACATGTCGCCGGAACAGATCGGCGGCGACCAGGTCGACCAGCGCAGCGACCTGTACTCGCTGGGCTGCGTGCTGTACGAAATCGCCACCGGGGCACCGCCGTTCGACCTCGAAGACGCGTGGGCGATCCTCGTCGGGCACCGGGACACCCCGCCCGAACCGCCGCGCACCCATCGCGCAGAGCTGCCCGCGTATCTGGAGAAGGTCATCCTGGACCTGCTCGCCAAGCTGCCCGAGCAACGGCCGCACGACGCACGCGAGTTGGCGCGCCGGATCAATCTGGGCCGTACGACACCGACGTACGTGCCGACCGTGGTGACACCCCAGCCCCAACTGCAACCACCGCAACCCCGCCAGCCGGAGCCGGCGCCCCGTGAGCCGCGCCTGCCGTCCTGGACCCGGGGGATGACCACCGGCCACAAGGCGACCGGCGCGGCCGGGATGCGCATCACTCCGCCGGACGCGGGCGCCGGGCTCACCGGCGAGTGGATCGCCCGCCCCGTCACCGGCCGGGTCGAGGAACCCGTACCGGACGAACCGCCCACCCCCTCCCACGAGGCGGTCACCGCGCTGGCCGGCCGCCACAACGCGGGCCTGAGCCTGGGGCGGCTCGGCCGCTGGGCGGAGGCGGGCGAGGTGCACCGCGCGGTCGCCGCCGAACGCGAGCACCTCCTGGGCCCGGACCACCCCGACACCCTCGCCAGCCGCTACGAGGTCGCCTTCACCCTCAGCCGCACCGGCCGCGCCTCCGACGCCCTGCGCGAATACACTCACGTAGCCCGCGCCCGGGACCGCGTCCTGGGCGCCGACCACGCCGACACGCTCGCCGCCCGCCAGGAAATGGCCTACGTACTCGGGCAGTTGGGCCGCCACTTCGACGCGCACCAGGTGTACACGTCGGTCCTCGCGGCGCGGGAGCGCACCATGGGCCCCGACCACCCCGACACGCTCCGCTGCCGCCACAACCTCGCCTTCAACCTCAGCCGCCTGGGACGCTTGGAGGACTCGTACCGCATGGCGTACGACGTGGCCGTCGCCCGCGCCCGGGTGCTCGGCCCCGGCCACCCCGACACCCTCGTCACCCGCTACGAAGTCGCCTACGCGCTCGGCCAGTTGGGCCGCTGGCCGGAGGCGCTGCAGACCTACCACGAGGTCGCCGAGGCCCGCGCCCAGGCCCTTGGGCCCGACCACCCCGATACCCTCGCCGCCCGCTACGAGGTCGGCATCAGCCTCGGCCGCCTCGGCCGCAGCGCGGACGCCCTCAAGCTGTACCGCGACCTGATCGACGACCGTACCCGCGTCCACGGCCCCGCCCACCCCGAGACCCTGCGCGCCCGCCATGGCCTCGGCGTCAACCTCGGCCGCCTCGGCCGCTGGGAGGAGGCCCTCGCCGAATCCCGCGACGTGTGCGCGATCCGCGAGCGGGTCCTGGGCGCGGACCACACCGACACCCTGGTCAGCCGCCGCGAGGTCGCCGTCAGCCTCGGCTGGCTGGGCCGCTGGGCGGACGCGCTGACCGAGTACCGCCGCGTGGCCGCCGCCCGCGAGCGTGTCCTGGGCGCCGACCACCCCGACACCCTCGCCAGCCGCAACGACGAGGCCCACTGCCTGGAACAGCTCGGCCGCGGCCCCGAGGCCGTCGAGCTGTACCGCAGAGTCGCCGTACTACGACAGCAGCGGGCCTCCGGCGGGCAGTGACCCACGCGCTCACCTCTGGGCGACCTGGATCATCACGTGTTACGAAGAACCATGCCTGCACACGAGGGACACCGTACGTACGACGCCGTCATCGTCGGCGGAGGCCACAACGGCCTGGTCGCCGCCGCCTACCTGGCCCGGGCCGGACGGTCCGTCCTGGTGCTGGAACGCCTGGACCACACCGGAGGCGCCGCCGTCTCCACCCGCCCCTTCGCAGGCGTCGACGCACGACTGTCGCGCTACTCGTACCTGGTCAGCCTGCTGCCCAAGAAGATCGTGCGGGACCTCGGCCTGGACTTCCGCGTCCGCGGGCGCACCGTCTCGTCGTACACGCCCGTGGAGCGGAACGGCCGACCGACCGGACTGCTCGTCGGCGGCGGCGAGCGCCGCACCCGCGAGGCGTTCGCCCGGCTGACGGGCGGCGACCGCGAGTACGAGGCCTGGCAGCGCTTCTACGGCATGACCGGCCAGGTCGCCCAGCGCGTCTTCCCCACGCTCACCGAGCCGCTGCCCACCCGCGACGAGCTGCGCCGGCGGGTCGACGACGACGAGGCCTGGCGGACCCTCTTCGAGGACCCGATTGGTGTCGCCGTGGAGGAGCGCTTCACCGACGACCTGGTGCGGGGCGTGGTCCTCACCGACGCGCTCATCGGCACGTTCGCCGACGCCCACGACACCTCGCTGGCCCAGAACCGCTGCTTCCTCTACCACGTGATCGGCGGCGGCACCGGAAACTGGGACGTGCCCGTCGGCGGCATGGGCGCCCTGACCGACGCGCTCGCCACCGCCGCGCGCACCGCGGGCGCCGTCCTCGCCACCGGGCACGAGGCGGTACGGATCGACACGGACGGCCGAACCGCCGAGATCACCTACCGGACGGCCGACGGGGAGGGCGTCGTCGGCGCCCGCCACGTCCTGGTCGGCGCCTCACCGCAGCAACTCGCCGCCCTCACCGGCGACGAACCGCCCACCCCCGCCGAGGGCGCCCAGCTCAAGGTGAACATGCTGCTCAAGCGGCTGCCGAAGCTGCGCGACACCTCCGTCGACCCGCGCGAGGCGTTCTCCGGGACCTTCCACATCGCCGAGGGCTACGACCAGTTGGCCGCCGCCCACGCCCAGGCCGCGGCCGGTGAGCTCCCCGCCGCGCCGCCCTCCGAGATCTACTGCCACTCGCTCACCGACCCGACCATCCTCGGGCCCGAGCTGGTGGACGAGGGCTACCAGACGCTGACCCTCTTCGGTCTGCACACGCCGGCCCGCCTGTTCGAGCGGGACAACGACGCCGTACGGGACGAGCTGCTGAAGCTGACCCTCGCCCAGCTCGACTCCCACCTGGCCGAGCCCCTCACCGACTGCCTGGCGACCGACGGGGACGGGCGGCCGTGCATCGAAGCGAAGACCCCGCTCGACCTGGAGCGCGACCTCCGGCTGCCCGGCGGCAACATCTTCCACCGCGAGCTCACCTGGCCGTACGCCCAGGAAGGCACGGGCCGTTGGGGCGTGGAGACCCGGCACGCGAACGTCCTGCTGTGCGGGGCCGGCGCGGTGCGCGGGGGCGGGGTGAGCGGCGTCCCCGGGCACAACGCGGCGATGGCGGTACTGGAGAGCCTCGACGGCTGACCCCACGGCTGAGGCCGTGCGAGTCGGCGGACGCAGTCCAGAAATCTGACGGAGCATCAGAAAAAGGCTTCCGTCGTCCGGGTGACTGCGGCATTCTGCGGCCATGCAGACGGAGCTGAGCAAGAAACTGGGAGTCGAGCACGCCGTTTTCGGCTTCACGCCGTTCCCCGCCGTCGCCGCGGCCATCAGCCGGGCCGGCGGTTTCGGAGTGCTCGGCGCGGTCCGCTACACGGCCCCCGACGACCTCAAACGCGACCTCGACTGGATGGAGGCGCATGTCGAAGGGATGCCGTACGGCCTGGACGTCGTCATGCCCGCCAAGAAGGTCGAGGGCCCAAAAAATCAAACACTGACCGAGGCCGATGTCGAGGCGATGATCCCCGAGGGGCACCGGAAGTTCGTGACGGAGACCCTCGCCAAGTACGGGGTGCCCGAACTCGCCGAGGGTGAGGCGTCCGGGTGGCGCATCACCGGGTGGATGGAGCAGGTCGCCCGCAATCAGCTCGACGTCGCCTTCGACTATCCGATCAAGCTGCTCGCCAACGCCCTCGGCTCCCCGCCCGCCGACGTCGTGGCGCGTGCCCACGACCAGGGCGTGCTCGTCGCCGCACTCGCGGGCAGCGCCCGGCACGCCCGCAAGCATGTGGAGGGGGGCATCGACATCGTCGTGGCACAGGGCTACGAGGCGGGTGGCCACACCGGTGAGATCGCGTCCATGGTGCTCACGCCCGAGGTCGTCGACGCCGTCGACCCGCTGCCCGTGCTGGCGGCCGGCGGCATCGGGAGCGGGCGACAGGTGGCCGCCGCGCTCAGTCTCGGGGCCCAGGGTGTGTGGCTGGGCTCCATGTGGCTGACCACCACAGAAGCCGACCTCCACTCACGCGCCCTGACCCGGAAGCTGCTCGCCGCCGGCTCCGGCGACACCGTCCGCTCCCGCGCCCTGACCGGCAAGCCCGCACGCCAGCTGCGCACCGAGTGGACCGACGCCTGGGACGACCCCGACGGACCCGGCACCCTCCCCATGCCCCTCCAGGGGCTGCTCGTCGCCGAGGCCGTGTCCCGCATCCAGAAGTACGAGATCGACCCACTGCTCGGCACGCCGGTCGGCCAGATCGTCGGCCGGATGAACAGCGAACGCAGCGTCCAGGCCGTCTTCGACGAGCTCACCCGCGGCTTCGAGGAGGCCGTCGACCGCGTCAACCGCATCGCCGGAAGGAGCGCCCAGTCATGAGCACGCCGGACGCGAGCACACCCCCCACCGGATTCTGGGCCCAGGCCACCCAGGACCCCGACCGCACGGTCCTCATCGCACCCGACGGCGAGCCGTGGACCGCGGGACGCCTGCACGCCGCCGCCAACCGGCTCGTCCACGGTCTGCGCGCGGCCGGGCTCGAACACGGCGACGCCTTCGCGGTCGTCCTGCCCAACGGCGTCGAGTTCTTCACCGCCTACCTGGCCGCCAGCCAGGCCGGCTTCTATCTCGTCCCCGTCAACCACCACTTCGTCGGACCCGAGATCGCCTGGATCGTCGCCGACTCCGGCGCCAAGGTGCTCATCGCCCACGAGCGCTTCGCCGGCCCCGCACGCCACGCCGCCGACGAGGCCGGCCTCCCGGCCACTCACCGGTACGCGGTCGGAGCGGTCGAGGGCTTCCGGCCGTACGTCGAACTCCTCGACGGACAACCCGATTCGGCGCCCGCCGACCGCACGCTCGGCTGGGTGATGAACTACACCTCGGGCACCACCGGCCGTCCGCGCGGCATCCGGCGCCCGCTGCCCGGCAAGCTCCCCGAGGAGGCCTACCTCGGCGGCTTCCTCGGCATCTTCGGCGTCAAGCCGTTCGACGACAACGTGCACCTGGTGTGCTCGCCGCTCTACCACACGGCCGTACTGCAGTTCGCGGGCGCGTCCCTGCACATCGGCCACCGGCTGGTCCTGATGGACAAGTGGGTGCCGGAGGAGATGCTCCGGCTCATCGACACCCACAAGTGCACCCACACACATATGGTCCCGACCCAGTTCCACCGCCTGTTGGCGTTGCCGGAGCACGTAAGGCAGTCGTACGACGTCTCCTCCATGCGGCATGCCATCCACGGTGCCGCCCCCTGCCCCGACCATGTGAAACGGGCCATGATCGACTGGTGGGGCCACTGTGTGGAGGAGTACTACGCGGCCAGCGAGGGCGGTGGGGCCTTCGCGACCGCCGAGGACTGGCTGAAGAAGCCCGGAACCGTCGGCAAGGCCTGGCCCATCAGCGAACTCGCCGTATTCGACGACGACGGCAACCGCCTCCCGCCCGGTGAACTCGGCACCGTCTACATGAAGATGAGCACCGGAGGCTTCGCCTACCACAAGGACGAGGCCAAGACGAAGAAGAACCGCATCGGCGACTTCTTCACCGTCGGCGACCTCGGCTGCCTCGACGAGGACGGCTACCTCTTCCTCCGTGACCGCAAGATCGACATGATCATCTCGGGCGGGGTCAACATCTACCCGGCCGAGATCGAGTCCGTCCTCCTCGCCCACCCCGCCGTCGCCGACGCCGCCGCCTTCGGTATCCCGCACGACGACTGGGGCGAGGAGGTCAAGGCCGTCGTCGAACCGGCCCCCGGCCACCAACCCGGCCCCGAGCTGGCCGCCGCCCTCCTCGACCACTGCACCGAGCAACTCGCCGGCTACAAGCGGCCCAAGAGCGTCGACTTCATCGCCGAGATGCCGCGCGATCCCAACGGCAAGCTGTACAAGCGACGGCTGCGGGATCCTTACTGGAAGGGCCGCGCGCGCCCCCTGTGAGCGGCCACATGCATGCTTGACGTGATGTGTGGTCCGGCGCCATGTGGTCCCGCCCCGTGGAGGACGGGACCACATCTGTGTCAACTTCTGTGTCAGCGCCGGTCGGTGACCCGGACGACCTTCAGGGCGGGGGAGGACAGGATGTCCTTCTCGCAGAAGCGGGACGCCACCCACTTCTCACCGGAGAACAACCGGGTCTGGTCGCTGTAGTGCGGTGAGTTCGGGTTCGAGGACTGGGAGTACGTCAGCAGCGTGCGGGCCACCGGGCAGTGGCCGCCGTCCCAGCCCACGGCCTGGATGTAGCTGGAGCCGGTGGTCACCTCCGTGTAGCCGCCGTTGGCCGGGTCCCACACGGGCTCGACCTTGCTCCACACGCCCAGCGACTCCGTGCCGCCGGGGACGGCGATGCGCTGCCCGTTCCGTACGACGAACTGGTGCTCCCCGAGGCGTGAGTCGAGCGGAATGCCCGCCGACCGCAGTTCGGCGACCGCGTCCGCGAGAGCCTTGGCGAACCCGGGGGCATCCGTGTTGAGCGTGTTCGGTGTGCGGACCGGATCCGCCGCCGAGAACGGCACCTTCCAGAGCTGCGCCGCCGGCACAAGCGCGGTCAGCTTCCGCCAGAAGCGGTCGAAGAGCAGCGCACCGCGGCTGTCGGTGTTCATCGAGTGGTCCCACGTACTCAGGACAGCGCAGGCACCGCCGACGTCAACGACCGTGCCGTCGCTGCCTGTCGCGGTGCCACCCGGCAACGCGGCGCACGCCTTCGCCGCGTCGTCCGCGGTCAGGTCGGCCGCCGGGACGCGATGCGCGAACTGCTGCCGTTGCAGATCCCGGACCGTGAGTCCACCCTGTGCGGCGAGCGCCGCCACGTCCTCGATCGCGCCCCGTGTCCGCATCGAGCGCGTGGTGCCGATGGTGCCGAAGATCCGCTCGTAACCCGTCAGCGGTTGCCCGGCGTTGGCCAGCCAGGCGCTGTCGTTGGAGTTCTCCGCATACGGCGCGTCCTTGAGGACCGGCATCCGCGCGGGCCCGAAGATGCCCGGCTGCACGGCGTCGGGGTCGCTGCCGAGGGCGCAGTCGCCGCGCGACCCGTCAATGATCGCGAGCCCGGTCGAGGGGTAGGTGACCCTGCCGAGAGGGGTGGAGCAGCTCTGGGCCAACTCGTTGGTGATGCGGGGGAGTACCTGCGACTGGGTGAACAGGGTGTGCCCGCCGGAGTCCGCGGCGATGGTGTTCACCCATGGCAGCCCCTGCGTGCGCTTCAGGGAGTCGAGGACGTCGTCGGTGTCGCGGGCCTTGCTGAAGCCGAGCGAGGTGTCGGAGGCGCGCAGATTGGTGGCGTTGGGGTCGCCCAGCGCGTACGCCGTCGTGGCCGTCCACGGCAGGGGCAGCGCGGAGCCGAGCGAGGTGACCACGGGCCCGTACCGGGTCCACCACTGGGTCCGCGTCACCGGAGTGCCGTCCAGCACGTCGACGGTGACGCTCCGCTTCGTCATCCGCTCCGGCGTGCCGTCCACGAGGTACACGGTCGGGTCGGAGGGATCGAGGGTCAGCTGGTGGAGGTTGAGGGTGATGCCCGTCGCCACGGTGTGGCTCCAGGCCACATGTGCGTTGTGACCTATGGAGACGGTGGGCGTGCCGAGCAGTGAGCCGCCGGAGACGTTGAGCCTGCCGGGGATGGTCTGCTGGGACTGCCAGAATCGGCGTCCGCCATGCCACGGGTAGTGCGGGTTGCCCAGCAGCAGCCCGCGGCCGTTCGCCGTCGTGGAACCGCTGAAGGCGACCGCGTTGGAGCCCATGTCGGCGGAGTCGGTGGTGAGGAGGTCGCGGGCGGCCTGGGTGAGCGCCTGCGCGTCCGGGGCACTGGTCGAGGCCGCTGCGGACGACGTGGCGCCCGCGGCTCCCGCCGGTGGTTGTGCGGCGGTGATGCCGTCGACGCCCCGTCCCTGACCGCCGAGCACGGCCAGCGCGAAGCCGCGCGCCGCCACGTCCACCGAGGTGATCGGCCGCACCCAGTCGGCGCCCGTGCACGCCGGATCGCTGATCCGGTTCTGCTTCAGCCACGCGTTGTAGCCGGACGCGAAGCCCCGCATCAGGTCCTTGACCTCACGGCTCGGTCCGCGTGGCGCCGGTTCGGCGAGCAGTTCCTCCACCGTGCCGGCCTCGCGCACCCCGCGGAAGTACAGGTCGCTGGAGAGGTTCTTGGCGGCAGACGAGAGCGAGAGGTCGGGTGCCGCGTCGGGCCCGAAGAACCGCGAACGCTCGCCGCGCACGGTCAGGAACCCGTCGGCGAGTGTGCAGACTTGATCGGCGGCCTGCGCCCACCCCGTGCCGAAGCCGAGGTTCGTGTAGTCCTTGGCGACGATGTGCGGAATACCGTACTCGGTATAGCGGATGACGGCCGACAGGCCGCCCTGTGACGGGTGTTCCTCGGGGCCCTGCTGTGGGACCGCGGCGGCGGGCAGCGCGGCGGTGGCGGTGCAGAGTACGACAGCCGTGACGGCGAGCTGTCTCAGGCGGGTGCGCATGGTGCCTCCCAACTTCATTGGGGGAAGGAGCTGTTGAGCGTAACAACGGCAGGCGACTTGACCTGGTTCGGTGGCGAACGGAGGATCATGTCTCATGACGCCCGGACACGGCAGTACGGTTGACGGGTTGCTGCGGCGCAGCGCCCGACGCACCCCGGCGCGCGTGGCGGTGGACTACCGCGACCGCTCATGGACGTACGAGCGACTCGACGACGCCGTCTCCCGCGCGGCGACCTTCCTGCTCGGCCAGGGGCTCACGCCCGGCGACCGGGTCGGCTCCTACGGCCACAACTCCGACGCCTATCTGATCGGCTTCCTCGCCTGCGCCCGCGCGGGCCTGGTGCATGTGCCGGTCAACCAGAACCTGACCGGCGACGACCTGGCGTACATCGTCGGCCAGTCGGGCAGTGCGCTGGTCCTGGCGGACCCGGATCTCGCGGGCCAACTCCCGGATGACGTACGGTCGTTGCCCTTGCGTGACGCCGACGAGTCACTCCTCGCGCAGCTGGCCTCGGCGTCGCCGTACGACGGTCCCGAGGCGCGCGGCGAAGACCTCGTGCAACTGCTCTACACCTCGGGTACGACCGCCCTGCCCAAGGGCGCGATGATGACCCACCGGGCCCTGGTCCACGAGTACTTGAGCGCGATCACCGCCCTCGACCTGAGCGCGGGCGACCGGCCCGCGCACTCGCTGCCGCTGTACCACTCGGCGCAGATGCACGTGTTCCTGCTGCCGTACCTCGCGGTCGGGGCCACGAACATCATTCTCGACGGGCCCGACGGCGACCGGCTCTTCGACCTCATCGAGGCCGACCGCGTGGACAGCCTCTTCGCCCCGCCCACCGTGTGGATCGGCCTGTCGAACCGTGCAGACTTCGCGACCCGCGACCTCGGTGGGCTGCGCAAGGCGTACTACGGGGCGTCGATCATGCCGGTACCCGTCCTGGAGAGGCTGCGCGAGCGGCTCCCGAAACTGGCCTTCTACAACTGCTTCGGGCAGAGCGAGATCGGCCCCCTGGCCACGGTCCTGAGCCCCGGTGAGCACAAGGGGCGGATGGACTCCTGCGGCCGGCCCGTGCTGTTCGTCGACGCGCGGGTGGTCGACGAGGACGGCAAGGACGTGCCCGACGGTACGCCCGGCGAAATCGTCTACCGTTCCCCGCAGTTGTGCGAGGGCTACTGGGACAAGCCCGAGGAGACGGCCGAGGCCTTCCGTGACGGCTGGTTCCACTCCGGTGACCTCGCCGTGCGGGACAAGCAGGGCTACCTCACCATCGTCGACCGGGTGAAGGACGTCATCAACTCCGGTGGCGTACTGGTCGCTTCACGGCAGGTGGAGGACGCGCTGTACACCCACGAGGCCGTCGCCGAGGTCGCGGTGATCGGCCTGCCCCACGAGCACTGGATCGAGGCCGTCACCGCGGTCGTCGTCCCGCGCGGCGAGGTCACCGAGGCCGAACTCCTCGCCCACGCCCGCGAGAAGCTCGCCCACTTCAAGGCCCCGAAGCGGGTCCTGTTCGTGGACGAGCTGCCGCGCAACGCGAGCGGAAAGATCCTGAAGCGGGAGCTGAGGGACCGGTTCGGGGCGAGTACGGCGTGACCTGACCCGCATCCGTGAGGGCCTAACGCGGACGCAGGTCCACAATGCGCCTGATCTTGCCCACCGACCGCTCCAGCGTCTCGGGGTCGACGATCTCAACGCTGACCGTCACACCGATACCGTCCTTCACGCCGGCGGCGATCGCACGGCCCGCCGCGTCCCGGGCCTCGGGAGAGGCGCCGGCGCGGGCCTCCGCCCGTACGGTCAGCGCGTCGAGGCGGCCGTCGCGGGTGAGGCGCAGTTGGAAGTGCGGGGCGACGCCCGGCGTCCGCAGGACGATCTCCTCGATCTGGGTGGGGAAGAGATTGACCCCGCGCAGGATCACCATGTCGTCACTGCGGCCCGTGACCTTCTCCATCCGTCGGAAGACGCGGGCTGTACCGGGCAGCAGACGCGTCAGGTCCCGTGTCCGGTACCGGATCACCGGCATGGCCTCCTTGGTGAGCGAGGTGAAGACGAGCTCCCCCTCCTCGCCCTCCGGCAGCACCTCGCCGGTGACCGGGTCGACGACCTCCGGGAAGAAGTGGTCCTCCCACACATGGAGTCCGTCCTTGGTCTCCACACACTCCTGCGCCACACCAGGACCGATCACCTCGGACAGCCCGTATATGTCGACCGCGTCGATGGCGAACCGCTCCTCGATCTCGCGGCGCATCTGCCCGGTCCAGGGCTCGGCACCGAAGACGCCCACGCGCAGCGAGGTGGCGCGCGGATCAACACCCTGGCGCTCGAACTCGTCGAGGAGCGTGAGCATGTACGACGGTGTCACCATGATGATCTCGGGCCTGAGGTCCTGGATCAGCTGGACCTGGCGGGCGGTCATGCCGCCGGACGCGGGGATGACCGTACAGCCCAGCCGTTCGGCACCGTAGTGTGCGCCCAGGCCACCGGTGAACAGCCCATAGCCGTAGGCCACATGCACCTTGTCCCCGGGCCGGGCGCCCGCCGCCCGGAGCGAGCGGGCCACCATGTCGGCCCACATGGAAAGGTCGTTCTCCGTGTAGCCGACGACCGTGGGGCGTCCGGTGGTGCCGCTCGACGCATGGATACGGCGGATACGGTCCTGGGGGACGGCGAACATCCCGTACGGATAGTTCTCGCGCAGGTCCGACTTGGTGGTGAACGGGAAACGGGCCAGGGAGGCGAGGGAGACGCAGTCGTCCGGGCGGACTCCGGCCTTGTCGAAGGACTCCCGGTAGAACGGCACGTTGTCGTACGCGCGCCGTAGCGAGGTCCGCAGCCGCTCCAGCTGCAGCGCCCGCAGGGCCTCCGGTTCAAGCCGCTCGCCCGCGTCGAACAGCCTCTCCGCGTCACCCGCCACCGCCATGGGAACCCTCCTTCACGAACCACAGCAATCTTACCGACCGATCATTCGGTCGTCCTGCTCTGGATCAGTAATCCAGGCCGCCCGGCCGCAGGCAAGACCCCGGTCGACACTTTCTCGACTTCTCGGCCGGACAGCCTGTCCGTGCGTTGCGTGACGTGCGCCCCTCTGCCGTCGGCAGAGCGGAGGCCCGCTCCGGGGCCCTCCGGCTACGTTCGCCCGTATGGACACCGAACCGCGCACCGTCAAGGCGAACGGCATCACCCTCGCGTACCGTGTCTGGGGTCCCGAGGACGCGCCGCCCGTGCTCCTGCTCCACTGCCGGGGCGCCGACGGCGCGGACTGGGCGCGGGTCGCCGAACGGCTCGCGGCCGGGCCCCGTGCGCGCCGGGTGTACGCCCCTGACCTGCGCGGTCACGGGGTCAGCGACTGGCCCGGTGCCGAGGGCGGGGCGGGCCCGGACGTGTACTCCTACGAGGTGATGAGCGAGGACGTACGAGCCTTTCTGGCCGCGCGTGGCATCGAGCGCGTCGACGTCGTGGGGCACTCGCTCGGTGGCGCTGTCGCCTATCTGCTCGCGCAGCGGGAACCCGGTCTCGTACGGCGTCTCGTCCTGGAGGACGTGCCCGCGCCGATCCCGCTCGACCCGCCCCGGCCGCCCGCCGAACGGCCCGACGGGGAGCTGCCGTGCGACTGGGCGATGGTGCTGGCCACCGATCTGCAGCGCAACGCCCCCGATCCTGTGTGGTGGGACCACATGGGGCGGATCACCATGCCCACGCTGCTCGTCGGTGGGGGCCCGAGCAGTCTGATCCCGCAGGATCAGATCGCGACGCTCGCCGGCCTCATCCCCGACGCCCGGCTGGTGACCGTGGACGCGGGGCACCTGGTGCACGAGACCCGGCCTGAGGAGTTCCTGGCGGAGGTGGAACCCTTCCTGGCCGGGTGACCGGGGTACCGGCGTACTGGCCCAGGCGTCAGTGCGCGTAGGCCGTCATGAAGCGGTCCCGGAACTTGTCCATCGACCAGACCGGTCCGTCCGCGGCCGGCTTCAGGCCGTCCGCCCAGCCCCAATCGGAGATCCTGTCCAGCACCTTCGGGTCGCGGGCGACGATCGTGATCGGAACGTCCTTGTTGGTGGTTCCGCCCGTGACCGTGGGGACCGGCTGGTGGTCGCCGAGGAAGACGAGGACCGTGTTGTCGTCGCCGTAGCGCTGGACCCACTCGGTGAGGCTGTGCAGGGAGTACTCGATGGCCTTGCGGTACTCGGTGCGCACACTCTTGGGGCTCTTCCAGACCTCCTTGGGGTCCGTGCCCTCCTTCTTGATCTGCTCGAAGATCGAGCCGTCGCCCAGCTGGTCCCAGTCGACCATGCGGGCGATGGGGGACCAGGGGTTGTGGCTGGAGGCCAGGATGATCTCGGCCATGATCGGATCGCGGTTCTTCTTGCCGTGCTCCAGCCGCTCGAACGCCTCCAGGCTGAACTGGTCGGGCACCGGCGTCCAGCTGAAGTACGGGCCCTGGTAGCCGAGGTGCTCGGAGTCGTAGATGTGGTCGAGGCCGAAGTACTTGCCCTCGGGCCAGGCCTTCCGCACGCCCGGGACGATGCCGACCGTGCGCCAGGCGCCGGTCTTCTGGAAGTAGCTGGTCAGGGTCGCGCGGTCGCCGGTGGTCAGGCTCCGGTACCGCTGCTGGTTCTTGACCCACAGGCCGGACAGGAACGTCGAGTGGGCCAGCCAGCTGCCGGCCCCCGTCACGGGCGACCTGAGCCAGCCACTGCGCGACGCGAATCCGGCCGCCTTGAGCGTGCTCGTGCCCTCCTGGAGCGCCGCGTCGATCTGCGGCGCCATCGCCGGATCGTCGATCGCGACACGGCCGTAGCTCTCGACGAAGGTGAACAGGACGTCCTTGCCGCGCAGTCCGGTCAGCAGCTGGTCGGGCGGTGTGTCGGCGAAGGCGTCGACGGCGGCCTGTTTCTCGAAGACCTGGGCGTCGAACAGGCCGTCGCGCACCTGCTGCACCCGGTTGGCGACGTACACGGTGTTGCCCTTGGTGGCGACCGGGACCCCGCCGAACTGCACGCCCACGGTGAAGCAGACGATCCACACGATGCCGAGGACGAGTGTGGTGCGGACGGCCATGGGGCGGTGCCGGGCCATGACGTTCGTCAGCCGCACCATGGCGAGCGTGCTCAGCGCGAGCACGGCGACGAGCAGGACGATCACCCCGGTCACCGCGAGGACCTGACCCGAGCGGCCGAACGACTCCCTGACGAAGTCCGCCGCGTCGTCCAGCAGAATCCAGTCGAAGACCAGGTCGAACGGCCGGGCCAGGGTCTGGTAGAAGCCCATGTCGAGGAACTTCAGGGAGATGAACAGCCCCAGGAACAGCCCCGAGCCGACGGCCGTGATCCGCCGAGGCTTCGGCGGCAGCACGAGGAGCAGACTCGCGAGGAGGATCGCCTCCACGGGGAGGCGGAGGAACGCGAGAGGCGAGAGCCGGTCGAGGCGGTTGGGCACGAGGAGAGCGAACAGGACGAGGGCCCCGGCCAGGACCGTGGTCGTGATGGTCACGCCGCGTGCCGTGCGCGGGTACTTGTGCCGCCAGCCGAACCAGCCGCCGCGTGTCGGAGCGGCGCGTCGACCGGCCTCCTCGTCCTCGGCTTCGGCGCCGAGGGGCGCGCCCTCGTCCCCGATGTCCCCGACCGCTGTGTCGGTGTCGGTGTCCGGCAGTTGACGAGGGGGTGTGACGTGCGGCACCCGAAGGTCCTTCCGTGCGAAACCTGGCGATGGCACGGCGGACCAGGCTCAGGAGACCGGGCCGCCAACCTCCGTACGGCCGGACTTCACTCCCCGTTCAACGCCCGGTCCAGCAGTGCTCCAGCCGAGCGCACAGCGTACGCCCAGCCCGGCCCACCCCGCGGGCACCCGCACGCGCACCCGTGTCCTACCGGTCCGCGGCCACCGCCATCGCCCGGGCCCACCGGTAGTCGGCCTTGCCGCTCGGCGACCGCTGGATGGACTCCGAAAGCACCAGCTGGCGCGGGACCTTGTACCCCGCGAGCCGGGAGCGGCAGTGCGTCTGGATGTCCTCCAGGGACGGCCGCTGGGCGCCCTCGCGCAACTGCACCACAGCCGCCACATGGTTGCCCCACTTCGCGTCCGGCACCCCGGCCACCAGGGCGTCGTACACGTCCGGATGGGACTTGAGCGCCTGCTCGACCTCCTCCGGATACACCTTCTCGCCCCCGGTGTTGATGCACTGGGACCCGCGGCCGAGGACGGTGACGACGCCCTCCTCGTCGACGGTCGCCATGTCGCCCAGGAGGACCCAGCGCTCGCCGTCCTTCTCGAAGAAGGTCTCGGCGGTTTTCCCCGGGTCGTTGTAGTAGCCGAGCGGCACATGGCCGCACTGGGCTATCCGGCCCACCTCGCCGACGGCGACCGGTTCGTGCGTGGCCGGATCGACCACCTGTGTACGGGAGTTGACGCGGATACGGAAACCCCGCTCGGGGCCGGAGTCGGCCGTCGCCGTGCCGTTGAAGCCGGATTCCGACGAGCCGAAGTTGTTGAGCAGCGTCACGTTCGGGATCAGCGCCTGGAACTGTGCGCGCACCGTCTCCGACATGATCGCCCCGGATGACGAGACGCTGAACATCGACGAGCAGTCCGTACCCTTGAGGGGTCCGTTGAGCGCGTCGATGAGCGGCCGCAGCATCGCGTCGCCGACCAGCGACATGCTGGTGACCTTCTCCTTCTCGACGGTCCGCAGCACCTCCTCGGGCACGAACTTGCGGTGGATCACGATTCGTTGGCCGAAGTTGAAGCCGATGAACGCCGTCAGGGTGGACGTGCCGTGCATCAGCGGGGGAGTGGGGAAGAAGGTGATCCCCGCGCCACCGGCCGCGACGCGCTCAGCGAGTTCCTCGGGCGTCTTGACCGGCTCACCGGTCGGCGCGCCGCCGCCCAACCCCGAGAAGAACAAGTCTTCCTGACGCCACATCACACCCTTGGGCATCCCGGTCGTCCCGCCGGTGTAGATGATGAACTGGTCGTCCCCCGACCGCACCGGGAACCCGCGCTCGGGCGACCCCGCGGCCTCGGCGTCCGTGAAGTCCACCGCCGTCAGCGCGGGCGCGTCCGACGCCGGCGCCCCCACCCGCACCAGATGCCGCAGCTTCCGAGTCTGCGGCAGCGCCCCCGCCACCCGCTCGGTGAACTCCGCGTCGAAGACGAGGGCCACCAGATCGGCGTCCCGGTAGAGATACACCAACTCGTCTTCTACGTAGCGGTAGTTGACGTTGACCGGAACGACACGCGCCTTCAGACAGCCGAGCGCTGTCTGCAGGTACTCGATCCCGTTGTAGAGGTGCAGCCCGACGTGCTCACCGGGACGTATCCCGCTGTCGATCAGATGGTGGCCGATGCGGTTCGCGGCCGCGTCCAGCTCCGCGTACGTCAGCCGGCGCTCGGCGCCCGTACCGGGGTGGTCGATGTACACGAGCGCCTCGCGGTCGGGGACCACGTCGACGACCGACTCGAACAGGTCGGCAATGTTGTACTCCACCGCTCCTCCTGACCCCGGGCAGCCCTGACGTCCATGGCATCGATCGGTTCGTCGGTCATCTGAGCAAAGGTGGCCGTGACTGTGAAGGGGCCGCGCACAATAAATCTGACTGAGTGTCAGAAAACTCTTGTACTGGCCTGGCCGCTCCTGCAACCTGTTCTCGTTCCTGAGACGGGAGGACGGCAATGAGCGGGACGGAACACCTCACCGCCCGGCGCGAAGGCGCCACACTGGTGCTCACGCTCAACAGGCCCGAGGCGAAGAACGCGTTGTCGCTGCCGATGCTCGTCGGTCTGTACGACGGCTGGGTCGAGGCCGACGAGGACGACGCGATCCGCTCGATCGTGCTGACCGGCGCCGGCGGCGCGTTCTGCGCGGGCATGGACCTCAAGGCCCTGGCCGGCAAGGGGATGGAGGGACAGCACTACCGGGACCGGCTCAAGGCCGACCCTGATCTGCACTGGAAGGCCATGCTCCGCCATCACCGCCCCCGTAAACCGGTGATCGCCGCCGTCGAGGGGCACTGCGTGGCGGGCGGCACGGAGATCCTCCAGGGCACCGACATCCGCGTCGCCGGCGAGTCCGCGACCTTCGGGCTCTTCGAGGTGAAGCGCGGGCTCTTCCCCATCGGCGGCTCCACGGTCCGGCTGCAACGGCAGATTCCACGGACGCACGCCCTGGAGATGCTGCTCACGGGGCGCCCGTACAGTGCCCGCGAGGCCGCGGGCATCGGCCTGATCGGACATGTCGTCCCCGACGGTACCGCCCTCGCCAAGGCCTTGGAGATCGCCGAACAGATCAACGCCTGCGGCCCGTTGGCCGTCGAGGCCGTCAAGGCCTCCGTGTACGAGACCGCCGAGCTGACCGAGACGGATGGGCTGGCCGCCGAGCTCAAGCGGGGCTGGCCGATCTTCGATACGGCCGACGCGAAGGAGGGTGCCCGCGCCTTTGCGGAGAAGCGGCCGCCCGTCTACAAGCGCGCGTAGCGCTCTGCCGGGTGCGGCGGTTTGGCGACTGCGGGCCGTCAGTGGCTGGTCGCGCAGTTCCCCGCGCCCCTTTGTGGCGCTGTTCACTGACCTTCCTCCGAAGGAGGCAAGCCCCGATGCCCGAAGTCCTCAAAGCCCCCCTCGTCGTCGAGTTCCCCTTCACCCGCTCCCTTGGCCCCGTTCAGAGCGCGTTTCTCACTGGCCTGCGCGAACGTGTCGTCCTCGGGGTGAAGACCGGTGACGGACGCACCCTCGTCCCGCCCGTCGAGTACGACCCCGTCACCGCCGAGGAGATACGCGACCTGGTCGAGGTCGCCCCCACCGGCACCGTCACCACCTGGGCCTGGAACCACGAACCCCGCCGCGGCCAGCCCCTCGGCACCCCCTTCGCCTGGATCCTGGTCCGCCTCGACGGCGCCGACACCGCCCTCCTGCACGCCCTCGACGCCCCCGGCCCCGACGCCGTGCACACCGGTATGCGCGTGCGGATCCGCTGGGCCGGGGAACGTTCCGGTGCCATCACCGACATCGCCTGTTTCGAGCCGTACGACGGCGATCCGCGCGAGGGCGAACTGGCAAGCCACAACGGCGAGTTCGAGGACATGGTCACCGGCATCGTCGCCCCCGCCCGCCTCGACTACACCTACTCGCCCGGCCGAGCCCAGTCCGCCTACATCGAGGCCCTCTCCGGCCGCCGCACCGTCGGCGAGCGCTGTCCGTCCTGCCGCAAGGTGTACGTCCCGCCGAGGGGTGCGTGCCCCACATGTGGTGTCGCCACATCCGAACAGGTCGAAGTGGGTCCGCGCGGCACAGTCACCACGTTCTGCATCGTCAACATCAAGGCGAAGAACCTCGACATCGAGGTGCCCTACGTCTACGCCCACATCGCCCTCGACGGCGCCGACCTCGCGCTGCACGGCCGCATCGGCGGCATCCCCTACGACCAGGTGCGCATGGGCCTGCGCGTCGAACCGGTGTGGACGGAAGGGGCCCGCTTCCCCGACCACTACCGCCCGACCGGCGAACCCGACGGGGACTACGAGACGTACAAGGAGCTGTTGTAGATGCCGTCCAACAGGGATGGCGCGAGGGACATCGCCGTCGTGGCCTTCGCGCAGACCGACCACCGGCGCACCAGCGACGAGCACTCCGAGGTGGAGATGCTCATGCCGGTCCTGCACGAGGTCCTGGCGCAGACCGGCCTCAAGACCGGCGACATCGGCTTCACCTGCTCCGGTTCCTCCGACTACCTCGCCGGCCGCGCCTTCTCCTTCACGCTCGCCCTCGACGGGGTGGGCGCCTGGCCGCCGATCTCCGAGTCGCACGTCGAGATGGACGGCGCGTGGGCGCTGTACGAGGCGTGGACGAAACTGCTCACCGGGGACGCGGACACCGCGCTCGTCTACTCCTACGGCAAGTCCTCACCCGGCTCCGTACGCGACGTACTGACCCGCCAGCTCGACCCGTACTACGTCGCACCCCTGTGGCCCGACTCCGTCGCCCTCGCCGCCCTCCAGGCCCAGGCCCTCATCGACGCGGGCGACACCGACGAGCCCGCACTCGCCACCGTCGCGGCCCGCAGCCGCTCGGCCGCCGCGTCCAACTCCCATGCGCAGCTGAAGGGTTCGGTGCCGGGCTCGGTGCCCCAAGGGGACTACGTCGTACGGCCCCTGCGCACCGGCGACTGTCCGCCCATCGGCGACGGCGCCGCCGCGGTGATCCTCGCGGCGGGGGAGCGGGCCCGGGAACTGTGCGAGCGGCCCGCCTGGATCCGCGGCATCGACCACCGCATCGAGGCCCACAGCCTCGGCGTCCGCGATCTCACCGACTCGCCGTCCACGCGGCTGGCCGCGGAGAACGCCGGTGCCTTCGAACGGCCCGTGGACACCGCCGAGTTGCACGCACCCTTCACCTCGCAGGAGGTCGTGCTGCGCAAGGCGCTGAAGCTCGGCTCCGGTGTGCGTGTCAACCCGTCAGGCGGAGCCCTCGCCGCCAACCCGGTCATGGCCGCCGGACTCATCCGCATCGGCGAGGCGGCCGTACGCATCCATCGCGGAAAGTCGGACCGGGCCCTCGCGCACGCCACGTCCGGCCCCTGTCTGCAACAGAACCTGGTCGCCGTACTCGAAGGGGATCCGCGATGAGCAAGGAGCCCGTGGCCGTCGTAGGGATCGGTCAGACCAAGCACGTCGCCGCGCGCCGGGACGTGTCGATCGCCGGGCTGGTGCGGGAGGCCGCCGGGCGGGCGCTCGACGACGCCGAGTTGACGTGGGCCGACATCGACGCCGTCGTCATCGGCAAGGCGCCCGACTTCTTCGAGGGCGTCATGATGCCGGAGCTGTACCTGGCCGACGCGCTGGGCGCTGTGGGCAAGCCCATGCTGCGGGTGCACACGGCCGGGTCGGTCGGCGGATCCACGGCGCTCGTCGCCGCCAACCTCGTCGCGGCCCGTGTGCACGACACCGTGCTGACCCTCGCCTTCGAGAAGCAGTCCGAGTCGAACGCCATGTGGGGCCTGTCCCTGCCGATCCCCTTCCAGCAGCCCCTGCTCGCCGGGGCGGGCGGCTTCTTCGCGCCGCACGTGCGTGCGTACATGCGGCGCAGCGGCGCGCCCGACACCGTCGGCTCCCTGGTGGCGTACAAGGACCGGCGCAACGCGCTCAAGAACCCGTACGCGCATCTGCACGAGCACGACATCACGCTGGAGAAGGTCCAGGCCTCGCCCATGCTGTGGGACCCGATCCGCTACTCGGAGACCTGTCCCTCCTCGGACGGCGCCTGCGCGATGGTCCTGACCGACCGTGCCGGGGCGGCCCGTGCGCCGCGGCCGCCGGCCTGGATGCACGGGGGCGCCATGCGCAGCGAGCCGACGCTCTTCGCCGGCAAGGACGCCGTGTCACCGCAGGCCGGCAAGGACTGCGCGGCCGACGTGTACCGGCAGGCCGGGATCGCGGATCCGCGACGGGACATCGACGCCGTGGAGATGTATGTGCCGTTCTCGTGGTACGAGCCCATGTGGCTGGAGAACCTCGGGTTCGCCGACGAGGGCGAGGGCTGGAAGCTCACCGAGTCCGGGGTGACCGAGTTGGACGGGGACCTGCCCGTGAACATGTCCGGGGGCGTCCTGTCCACCAATCCCATCGGCGCCTCAGGCATGATCCGCTTCGCGGAGGCGGCGCTCCAGGTCCGTGGACAGGCCGGAGAACACCAGGTGGCAGGGGCCCGCAGGGTACTCGGACACGCATACGGCGGCGGCTCCCAGTTCTTCTCCATGTGGCTCGTGGGGTCCCAACCCCCGACCTCCTGAAACGTCCCCCTCACGTGGCCTGTTGGCGCCAGGAACCGATCGCTAGGCTGGCCGCGGACGACGAATCGGGAGGAGCACGGACGTGGCCGAGAGCACCATCCAGCAGCACCCGCTTGCGGGCTGGGACAAGCCTGAGCTGGACCTCAGCACCGCCGACTGGCACTCGAGCAGCCGCGGCCTGGGGGATGTCCAGATCGCCTTTGTCGAGGGGTTCATCGCGATGCGCAACAGCGGCCGACCGGAAAGCCCTTCCTTGATCTTCACACCCGCTGAATGGGGTGCGTTCGTGTCGGGGGCTCGGGAAGGGGAGTTCGACCTGACGTGACCCGGAGGTGACGCGGCTTTCGCGCTCCTCGCGGGGTGCGAAGGCCGCTGATGGAGGCTGTCGGGATCGCGTCGGCCGGTACCGGCAAGTCCCCCTCCGGTGACCCCCGTCGGGCGTACGCTGAGGTGCCTGAAGTCATGGTGCCGCGCCCGCTCCCCGCGCCGGTTCGCCACCGTGACAGGGGGTGGGGCATGGTGCAGCGCGTTGTCAGGAACCGGAGGACTCTCTTCGAGCGCGAGAGTGAACTCGCCGCCGTCGACGAGGCGTTGGGAGAGCTCACCGGGCTGCGCGCGGACGGTGTGGGACCGCCCGACCGGCCCCGCGGCGCCCTGCTCGCCTTCGCAGGGCGCGCGGGCATCGGCAAGACCACCCTCCTCGCCGAGGTCCGCCGCCGTGCCACCGCCAAGGGCTGCACCGTACTGTCCGCCCGCGGTGGCGACCAGGAACAGCGCGTCGCCTTCCACGTCGCCCGCCAGCTCCTCCAGCCGCAGCTCGCCGGGTCCGCCGAAGCCGATCTCCGTTCATCGCTGGGCAGTTGGTACGACATCGTCGGGCCCGCCCTCGGCCTGTGCGCCCCGACCGAAGGCGCCCCGCCCGACCAGCAGGGCCTGCGCGACGGGCTCGACTGGGTGCTCACCCACCTCGCCGTGCAGCGCGCCCCCATGGTCCTCGTCCTCGACGACGCCCACTGGGCCGACTCCGAATCCCTGAGCTGGCTCGCCGCGTTCGCACCTCGGGCCGACCAACTCCCGCTGCTGGTCGTCGTCGCCTATCGGCCCGACGAACTCCCCGACCACGCCGAGTCGTTCAGAGGACTGCCCGGACGCGCGGGCGGGCGCCCGCTCGATCTGGAGCCGCTCAGTGCCGTCGCCGTCACCCGCCTCGTCCGGGAGGCGCTCGGCACACACGCCGACGACGCATTCTGCCGCGAGTGCTGGGCCGTCACCGCAGGAAACCCGTTCGAGGCGGTCGAACTAGCGGCGAAGGTGCGGGACCGGGGCGTCAGCCCGACCCAGTCCGGGGCGCACCTGCTGCGCGACCTCGCCGCCGCCGTCAAGGGCAGCGGCCTCGTCGCCCGCCTCGAACGCCTCGGCACCTCGACCGTGCGCTTCGCCTGGGCCTGCGCCGTCCTCGGCACCGAGATCCATCCCGCGCTGGCCGCCGCCGTCGCCGGACTCGGCCACGAGGAGGCCGCCGACGCCGCCGACGCCCTGCGCGGCGCCCGCATCCTCACCGGCGAGGAAACCCTGGAATTCGTCCATCCGCTCATCGCCACCGCCGTCTACCGGGCCATCCGGCCGGGCGCCCGGGTCGCCCTGCACGGCCAGGCCGCCTGGTGCGTGATCAATGCCGGCCAGGGCCCCTCCGCCGCCGCCCGCCACCTCATGGAGACCCACCCCGACGGCGACGCCTGGGTCGTACAGCAGTTGCGCGCCGCCGCCGGCGAAACCCTGCGCGCCGGCGCCCCCGACGCCGCCTGCCGCTACCTCGCCCGCGCCCTGCGCGAACCGCCGCCCTTCGAGGACCGGGCCGCCGTCCTGTACGAGCTGGGCTCCGCGTCCCTGCTCACCGAACCGGCGACCACCGTCAACCACCTGCGCGCCGCCCTCGAAGAACCCATCGCCGACCCCGAGCTGCGGCACAACATCGTCTACCGCCTCTCCCAGGTCCTCGCCCACAGCGACCGCCTCGTCGAGGCCTCCGAGACCCTCGCCCGCGAGATCCGCGTGAGCGACGACGCCCGGGTGAAGCTGCGCATGGTCGCCGAACAGTTCATGTGGGACGCCTTCCGCGCCGATGAATCCGACCACCCAGCGCGCTCCCGCCGCCTCGCCAAGCTCGCCGACCGCCTGCAGGGCCGCGACCTCACCGAGCGGTACGTCATCGGCCTGCGCACCTGGGACGCCGTCCTGCGTGGCGAACCCGCACATGTGGCCCTCCACCATGCCGAACGTGCCCTCGCCGGCGGCCTCGGCTGGGCCGAGCCCGACCGTGGCTTCGAGGTGCCCGTCCTGGTCGCGCTCGCCTTCATGTACGCCGACCGCCCCGGCCGCACCGAGGAGCTGTTCGCCACCGGGATCGCGGACTTCGAACAGCAGGGCTGGCGCGGCGCCCACCTCTCCTTCGGCTACACCCTCCTCGCCTACGTCCGCTACCGCCGCGGCAGGCTCGCCGAGGCCGAGGACTTCGTCCGCGCGGGTCTGCGCCTCGCCGAACGCGTCGGCCCCGGCACCCCGGCCCACTGGTACGCCGTCGGCATCCTCATCGAGGTGCTGCTGGCCCGCGGCCGGGTCGCCGAGGCCGCGCGGATCGGCGAGGACTACGCGTTCGAGGCGCCCTTCCCCGCCGCCGTCGTCTTCCCCGACGCCCAGACCGTGCACGGCGAGCTGCTGCTGGCCCGCGGCCTCGCCAAGGACGCCGCCGCCGAGCTCGCGGCAGCGGGCCGTCGCCTGGACCCACGCGGCATCCGCAACCCGGCCTGGTGCCCCTGGCAGCTCCACCTCGCCCGCGCCGAGAGTCACGACGCCCCCGAACGCGCGGTCGCCACCGCCCACGAAGCCCTCGCCAGGGCCCGTCAGTTCGGCACCCCGTCCGCCGTCGGCCAGGCCCTGCGGATCACCGCCGAGGTCTCCTCCGGCGCGGCCCGCGTCAAGCACCTGGAGGAGTCGGTCGCCCACCTGGAACGCTCCCCGGCCGCCTACGAGCTGGCCTGCGCCCTGGTCGCCCTGGGTACCGAGCTGCGCCGCACCGCCCGCCCCAGGGAAGCCGCCGAACACCTCTACCGGGGCCTCGACGCGGCCGTGCAGTGCGGCGCCGACGGCCTCGTCGAGGCGGCCCGCGACGAACTGGCCGCCGCCGGACTGCGCCCGCGCCGGCTGCACAGCACCGAGACCGACACCCTCACCGCCCGCGAGCGCACCGCGGCGACCCTTACCGTGCGTGGCCGCGCCACCGCCGACATCGCCGCGGAACTGCACACCGACGAGCAGACCGTCGTACGCCTGCTGTCGGCGGCCTGCCGCAAGCTCGGCACGGACGACACGGGGCTCGGAGCGGCGCTGGCCGAACGGTCACCGGGACAGCCTCCCACCCGGTGAGGAGACGCCCGCCCGCACGTCACGGAGCGGCCCGGGGCACGTACCATTGGCGGCATGTCGTTCCTCCGCCGCCGCAGTGCCACGCCCGCCGGGCCAGACTTCGACGTACTGGCCATGGATCCGGGCGACTGGCCCGGCAATCTGGGCGCGGGCCTGCTGCCCGCCCCCGACGGCACCTGTCAGGGCGTGTTCCTGCGCTACGACCTCTTCGGCGGGCGCGGTCCCGCGATGGTCATCGGCAATCTGCCCGAGGGCTCTCCGGCCCGTGAGGTCGCCGAGGACGAGATCCCCTTCGAGGTGGCGCAACTGCTGCTGGCCCTGGAGAACGACGAGGAGGTGACGGTCGTGGGCACCGAGGACATGCCGGTGATGCAGGGCGACAACCTCCTGATCGTGCGCCGCCTCAAGCTCTCCGAGAGCCGGATCTCCTGCGTGCAGTTCGACCGCAGCGACAACGTCCTGGTGACCATCGCCGCCTGGGACCGCCCGATCACCGACGACCTGTACGCCCTCCTGAAGCCCCTGCCCGCGGAGCTGTTCCAGCAGGGCTGAGCTCGACGTCCGCCGCCCGGACGAACGCCACCCGGTGGCCGAACTGGATCTCGTAGTAGAGGTCCTTGCCGACCACGACCTTGTGCGAGTCGGTGGTGAAGGTGACCGCGTAGTAGTACTCGCCCGGCACTTTGTCGCCGACCACGTACTTCTGGTCCTGGAGCAGCTTGTACGGCAAGGGTGACACCGACTGCGCTGGCACTCCCGTCGGGTAGGCGGAGGCCTCGGGGTACGCGCGCCCGTACACCGGGATGCTGTCCAGGCCCGCCTTGGGCGTCAGCACGAGGCCCGTCGCGTTCACCGCGGTCGGGTCCTTCGCCGGGTTCTTGAACCAGGCCTCCTGGCCCAGGTACCAGATCGCCGTCCAGTCGCCGTCGCGCTCGGCGACCGCGTACTGCTGGCCGGTGGAGACCCGCGAGGAGATGTCGTTCACCCCGGTGCCCGGCGTCGTGCCCAGGCCGATGTCCTTGATCAGGGGGTAGGACTCGCCGGGCCCGGAGTACAGCCGCACCTCGCTCGAACCGTGCGCCGCGCACGGCTCGCCCTTGGTGACGCAGCCGGTGTACTCCGGCTGGTTCGTCGCGTAGTCGGGCCGGATCGTCACCAGCCCGCCGGCCTTGGTGGCGGTGGCCTCGAAGGGGCGGCCGAGCAGCTCGAAGTAGTGGCGCCAGTCCCAGTACGGTCCGGGGTCGGTGTGCATGCCGGCGATGGTCGACGTGGTCGGGCCCGGCACGTTGTCGTGGCCCAGGATGTGCTGCCGGTCCAGCGGGATGCCGTACTTCTTGGCGAGGTAGTTCACCAGCCGGGCCGACGAGCGGTACATCGCCTCCGTGTACCAGGCGTCCGGGTTGGCCAGGAAGCCCTCGTGCTCCAGGCCGATCGACTTCGCGTTGACGTACCAGTTGCCCGCGTGCCAGGCCACGTCCTTGGCCTTCACATGCTGGGCGACATGCCCGTCCGTCGAGCGCAGGGTGTAGTTCCAGGACACATAGGTGGGATCCTGGACCAGGTTGAGGACCCCGTCCCAGGCGCCCTCCGTGTCATGGATGACGATGTACTTGATGCTCTGGGAGACCGGCCGGTCCCCGAGGTCGTGGTTGCCGTAGTCGTTGTCCCCGAACTCCTCGTACGGCGCCGGGATCCACTCGCAGGACACCGTCGTGGGACACTCCGTACCGGCCGCCGAGACGGTCCGAAGGCCCGTCCTTGAGAGCTGCGCGGTGTCGGGGGAGAGGTCCGGGCGGGCGGCCAGGGCGACCAGTTGCCCGGCGTCCGTGGTGCGCTCCTCGCCGGTGCGGATCACGTCGTACACGTCGTTCGCGTACGCCGCCGCCGTCGCGCTGTCGTCCGCGCCCGAGAACCCCGCCACCGCGCCGTACCAGTCGGCCGGGTCCTCGCTCAGCGGCTCGCCCAGGTCCTTCTGAGCGGCGGCGAGGAGGGCGGCACCGCCGGCCACGTTGGCGGCCGAGTCCGTACGCAGGTCCGCGGCCGGGAGGCCGGTCAGCTCGGCCGCTTTCGTCAACGTCTTGAGCCGGGCCGGGAGTTCGGTGCTCTGCGGCACCTCCGCGTCGGGGTGCAGGGCGGCGCGGGCGCTGTCGCCGCGGGCGTCCTCGGTGCCCTCGCTGTGGTGCGGTGCCCCGGCGAGCGCGGTGCGGGCGTCGGTGAGGTGCATCGGCCCGTAGCCGCCGGTCACGCTCGGCGCCCCGGCGTGTGCGTCCCAGCGGGACTGGAGGTAGGAGACGCCCAGGAGCACGCTCTGCGGGACGTGGTACTCGGCGGCCGCCGACGCGAACGCCCGCTGGAGACGCCCTCCCGACGACCCGGCCGCGCTCTCGGACGGCGCCGCGCCGAGCAACGGCAGCACAAGCGCCGCACAGGCCACGGCACCGGCCGCTCTGCGCGTAGGCCTGTGCCCGGCGGCCCGAGTCTGGACGGTGGCGGATCCTCGCAAAGCAGCCTCCTGGGACGGTCGAGCGTGATGAGCCGTACGGGGCCGGGCGTGCGTCAGTGGTACCGGCTTGCCGACGATCCGTCAATGATGCCCAGAGGCTGGTGATTTCCCACGTCAAGAGGGGGCGGAAGGAGTTTCGTGGCGGAGGCTCCCGGCCTGCGGGGCGTCAGTGGACTACACCAATGCGCCGACTCGTGAGACCGGGAGATCCGGACATACGAAGGTCCGCGGTGCGCCGTTGACCAGGCGCACCGCGGACCACCATCCCCGTCAGCGAGTGCCGACCGCCGCTCGTACGGCCCGTCGGGCCAACTGGCAGTCGTCGTGCAGCCGCCTCAGCAGCAGCCGCTGTTCCTCGCCGGACGGCGCAGCACTCGGGTGGGCCACCCCCGATGCCGCCGGGGTCGTGTCGTGCATCGAACGCTGCACGGCCATCTCGTAGGTACGGATCTCGCGGGTCAGGACGAGCATCAGGTTCACCAGGAAGGCGTCCCGTGAGGCAGGTCCCGCCGACTGGGCGATCTGGCTGATCTGCCGCCGGGCCACGGGTGCGTCCCCGAGGACCGACCACAGCGTGGCCAGGTCGTATCCGGGGAGGTACCAGCCCGCGTGCTCCCAATCCACCAGCACTGGACCGGCCGGTGAGAGGAGGATGTTCGACAGAAGAGCGTCGCCGTGGCAGAACTGGCCCATGCCCTGGCGGCCGGCCGAGTGCGCGATGCCGTGCACCAGCTTCTGCAGGTCGCCCATGTCACGGTCGGTGAGCAGCCCCAGCTCGTGATAGCGGGCGATACGGGCCGCGTAGTCGAGCGGGGCGTCGAAGGTGCCCGCCGGCGGCCGCCAGGCGTTCAGCCGGCAGACCGCACCGAGTGCCGCTCTGATGTCCGCCCGCGGCGGGGCCTCCGCCGGGTGCCGCTGGAGCGCCGCCACCCGGCCCGGCATCCGCTCGATCACCAGCGTGCAGTTGTCCGGGTCCGCCGCGATCAGCCGGGGCACCCGCACGGGCGGGCGGTGCCGGACGAACGAGCGGTACGCAGCTATTTCGTGGCGGATCCGCTCGGCCCACGCGGGTGAGTGGTCCAGTAGACACTTGGCGACGGCCGTGCTGCGTCCTGTCGTACCGACCAAGAGCACGGACCGTCCGCTGCGGCGCAGCACCTGCACCGGAGAGAACTCCGGACAGATCCGGTGCACCGACGCGATCGCCGTGCGCAGCTGGGCGCCCTGGGGGCCGGACAAGTCGAGTCTCCCGCTGAGCGGTTGGGTGCCGAGCCCCGGCACACGCCGCGTCCTGCCCGTGCCGAGCACGGGGGCCGTGGGACGCGCGGGGTCGAGGTAGGGGCCGCCGCCCGGGCGGGGGTGCAGCGGCCGGGGCGGGGCGGACACGGAGGACGATGCTGTGTACATGGGCGAAACAGATCCCTTCGTGTGCCTGCGAAGACAGTGCGCTACCCGTCCCGGTCACCCGGGTGCACCCTGGGGAATGTCCCTCGGCGACCGGGTCGGGGTGGCGCGTTCCTACCTGACACCCGTTGGCCAGTAGCACACCATCTGGCGCACCCTGGCGAAGCCTGGCGAATAGTCCCGCTGCAACTGACAGAGGGTTACTGTCAACTCAGCCGAGAACCTGGGGGCTTGACGTGAGCGGACAACAACCCAACACCCGTCTCTCGGATCTGTTCGGCCTGGCCGGCTGGTCCAAGGGTGAACTCGCGAGGCTGGTCAACCGGCAGGCGGCGGCCATGGGCCACCCCCAGCTGTCGACCGACACCTCACGGGTACGGCGTTGGATCGACACGGGAGAGATCCCGCGCGATCCGGTTCCGCGGGTGCTGGCTGCCCTGTTCACCGAGCGTCTCGGCCGTGTCGTGACCATTGAGGACCTCGGTCTGGTCCGGCACGGGCGTGCGGGGAAACGGCAGAGCGGCGGGAATGTTGAACATCCCGACGGTGTGCCGTGGGCGCCCGAGCGGACTGCTGCGGTCCTCACCGAATTCACGGGAATGGACCTCATGCTCAACCGACGCGGCTTGGTGGGCGCGGGTGCCGCGCTCGCCGCGGGATCAGCACTCAGCAGCGCCATGCACGACTGGCTGCACTCCGATCCGGTCCTCGTGGCCGACTCCCCTCAGTTCGACGATCCTCTGCACGCCGACCCCGCTGGGTTCGACCGCTATGAGGCCGCCCCTATCGGGTCACAGGAGATCGAGGAACTGGAACGCTCGGTAGAGGTGTTCCGAGCCTGGGACGCGGCCCGCGGCGGCGGGCTGCAACGCAAGGCAGTCGTGGGGCAGCTCAACGAGGTGGGCGGCATGCTCGCCTACCGACACCCCGACCATCTCCAGCGGCGCCTGTGGGGCGTCGCCGCCAACCTCGCCGTACTCGCGGGCTGGATGTCGCACGACGTCGGCCTCGAACCCACGGCCCAGAAGTACTTCGTCATCGCCGCCCACGCGGCCCGTGAGGGCGGCGACCGGCCCCGCGCCGGGGAGGCGCTCTCCCGAGCGGCTCGCCAGATGGTGCACCTGGGCCGGCCCGACGACGCACTCGACCTGATGAAACTCGCCAAGTCCGGCTCGGGCGAAGAGGTGCTGCCGCGCACCCGGGCGATGCTCTACACCATCGAGGCCTGGGCACAGGCGTCGATGGGCAAGGGCCAGGCGATGCGCCGCACCCTGGGACAGGCGGAGGACCTCTTCGTCTCCGACCGGGGCGACGTGCCGCCGCCGAGCTGGATGCAGATGTTCCGGGAGGAGGATCTCTACGGCATGCAGGCCCTGGCCTACCGCACGCTGGCCGAGCACGAGCCGGGCGCGGCCGTGCACGCCCAGCACTTCGCGGAGAAGGCGCTGGCCCTGCGGGTCGACGGACGGCAGCGGTCGAAGATCTTCGACTTCCTGTCCATGGCCTCCGCCTGCTTCATCGCGGACGATCCCGAACAGGCGGACCGGTACGCGCGGTTGGCGCTCGTGTCGATGGGCTCGAACTCCTCCCATCGCACCTGGGACCGGCTGCGCGAGATGTACCGGCTCACCGGCGAGTACTCCAACTACCCGAAGATCCACGAACTGCGTGAGGAGATCAAACTGGCGCTGCCGAAAGGGCAGCCGAAGGGCAGTGGTGGCAACAGCGCACGGGCATAGGGGGCTTGTGCCGCTGCTGTTTCACTCTCGATAAGTCACTGATGAGCCACTTCGGCTTCAGTGCGTCACTCTGGCGATGAGCACGCAGGCGTCGCCCTCGCGCTCGGTCTCGCCGAACTCCTCCACGACCGTCCGTACGCAGTCCTGTGCGGACCGAGCCTCGCCGAAGCGGGGGGCCAGGTCGAGGAGGCGCTGCACGGCTGGCCCCCGGCTGCCCCTGGGCACCAGTCCGTCCGTGTGCAGCAGAAGGAGGTCGCCGACCTCAAGTGCCTCTTCGGCCTGTCCGTAGGCGGCACCCGAGGTGGCGCCGAGGAGGACGCCGTCCGGTGCGCTCAGCATGCGCCCCGTCCCGTCGCGGAACAGCAGCGGGGCGGGGCGTCCTGCCTGCGCCCACTGGAGTGTGCGGGTCTGGGGCCGGTAGCGGCAGCAGACCGCGCTGCCCAGGGCCGGCTGGACCGTGGAGTCCAGTAACTGGTTCAGCATCCCCATCAGTTGGCCGGGCTGCGCACCGGCCATCGCCATGCCGCGCACGGCGCCCAGCAGCATCGCCATGCCCGAGGTCACGCTCACGCCGTGCCCGGTCAGGTCACCGACGCTCAACAGGGTGTCGCCGTCGGACAGTTCGAGGGCGTCGTACCAGTCGCCTCCGATCAGCGCGCTCGTCGACGACGGCAGGTAGTGCGACGCCAGGTCCAGCGTCTGAGGTCCCCCGTGCGGGAGCCGCAGGGAACCGCGCCACGGCGGCAGCACGGCTTCCTGCAGCTCGACCGCGAGCCGGTGCTCGGTCTGCGCGAGATGCCGGTGACGCTGCAGCGAGTCACGGGTCTCGCTCACCGTCCGCTGGCTGAGGCGCAGTTCGCTGACGTCGCGCAGCACCGCCCACATCGAGGCGGTGCTGCCGTCGGCGTCGAGCACGGGCTCGCCCATCATGTGCACCGACCGTACGGCGCCGTCGGGCCGGACGATGCGGACCTCGCCGTCGATGGGCTTGGCGTCCACGAGACAGTCCGTGACCATCGCCGTCAGCCTCGGCCGGTCCTCGTCGAGCACCAGGGACGGCAGCTCGTCGAGGGTGAGCGGGGGAGCGGCGGGGTCGCGGCCGAGGATCTGGAAGAGCTCCCCGGACCAACTCGCCTCGTCCGTCAGGAGATTCCACTCGGCGCTGCCGACCCGGCTGAGCAGCGAGCCGCGCCGGGGAGCGGTCGGCACGGAAAGGGCTGCGGGCTCGGTCTCGGTGGCCGCAGGCGCGGGCGGCGGGCCGTCCCGGAGCTGGGCCAAGTGCTCGTCGAGATCGCTCAGTTGGTGCAGCGCCAGGTCGCACAGCGCGCGCTGCCACCGTCCCTGCGGGTCCGAACCGTCGTCACTCTGCGCGTCCCGCCGCACGGCGTCCACGTCGCCCTTGAGCCGGCGCGTCTGCGATATGAGCGCGTCGACCGAGCCGCGTCCTGGCGGCTGGGCGGGTGGGCGGTCCGCAGAGAGATGGGACGGCATGACGCACTCCGATGCGGGGACGGTTCGACCAAGGCTGACGGAAGGACCGCTACGACTGTCGCACAGCCCGCGACGCCCTGTAAGGGATTTGGCAACACACGATACGGTGGTGCACCTGGCATATGCCACCGTCTTCACGGAGTGCTCTGGCGGCACCAATGATGTACGTGGGAGGCCAGGTCAAGTCGTACTCAGAGTACGTGGCTTGACGGATCGTCGAGGGTTTTGGCCGGTGATTCCGGCACGTGTTCGACGGGCTTGTGTTCTAGGGGGCCGTGCAGATGTAGATGGGCCCGTGCCAGGGCTCGCACTCCGGGTCGTTCGCGGTGGGCATGGGCGTCGGGGTCGGTGCAGGAGTCGGCTCCATCGTGACCGGAGCCGGGCTTACCGGGGCGGTGCTCGGGGTGGCCGACTGGGGCTTCGCGCTCGTCGACGAGGTAACCGTCGCCTCGGGAGTCGGAACATCACTGGCCGGAGCCGATCCCGCCACCGACGGCTCGGACACCTTCACCGAAGCGCTGCTGGGCGCCCGCAGCGTCGTCGAGCTCTCCGCCGTGACCGCCCGTTGCTGCGGCACCGAGGGTGAACCCCCGGCGCTGAGCATGATCCCGGCCGCCACGGCGGCGCCCGTCACGGTCACCCCGATCGCGGTGATCGCGGCAGCAGGCACTTGCCCGCGCCGCCCAGCACGAAGACCAGCAGAGTAGGCGGGCATGCGGTCCCAGTGCGTCGCGCGGGCAGGGTCGTCCGGCGCTCCGGGGTGGGTGCGCAGGAACGCCTGCCGCATGCCCTCGCGGGCACGGTGCGGGAGTACGGCCGTGGCGCCCTGCTCGGCGCCGATGCGGGCGCCGATGTCCTCCAGGGGCCGGCCCTCCGCCTCCGCCGGCCACGGCGCCGTCACCCAGCGTTGCGGGAGCTGGCCCAGTGCGCGTACCAGCACCGGGGACATTGCCGACCTCGTGTCCCGCGGACAGCCGCCGCCAGACTTGGTCTCCCGATTCTCTCCGGTGATTTCGCGCGAATTTGCAACTCTAAATGACCAATGCACCATTTGGGTGTGACGCAGGTCACATCGACAGTTTCCGGGTTCCGCGTAATGAGAGCGGCACCTGCGCGGTCGTACAGGCGCCGGCAAACGCGGCAGACCTCTCACCCGCAGTGGAGACCCGACCATGGACATGACCCTCGACCAGCCCGCCCGCGCCCGACTGATCACCGCCGACGAGCGGCAGCTCCCGGTGTCCGCCACGCTCCGCTACAGCTCTCTCGACCCGCTGGCCGTGCACATCGAGTTCCCGCCCGAGGTCTCCCTCGACGGCACCGGAGTCACCTGGACCTTCGCCCGCGCCCTGCTGGAGGAGGGCCTTGCTCAGCCCGCCGGGAGCGGGGACGTGCACCTGTGGCCGTGCGGCCGGGCCCGGACGGTCGTCGAGTTCCACTCGCCGTACGGTCTCGCCCTGCTCCAGTTCGACACCCCGTCCCTGCGTAGCTTTCTGCTGCGCACGTACGCCGTGGTGCCGGCCGGGGAGGAGGACCTCGGCTCGGCCGTCGACCGCGGTCTTAGCTCGCTGTTCGGCAGTGTCTGAGGGCAACGCGCCCGCCGGGCGGCCGCTTTGACTTTTGTTCATCTCCGGCTCACCACGCAGGTATGGACCTTGACGAACGCCCCGTGCAGCCTTGCGCGCGGTGTGCCGCAGGGGCACGCCCGTGACGAGGACGGGGCGAATGACACCGATCAGCCGAAGAGACTTCGTGGGGCTCGGCGCTTCCCTGACGGCGGGCATGGCGACGATCGCCGGTTCGCGCACGGGCGTCTGAAGGGCGTCCGCGGCTTCGGCGACCGCAGCGGCATCACACTCAGTGGCGGCCGGTCGGTCTTCAACCAGTCGAACGGCACGGGCTGTCAGTACCCGTGGAAGCTCAGCGCCACCCCGGACGCGGGCGGCACGGACGGCGAGACCCTCGCCCAGTGCAACGGTGACCTGCCGCACTCCTGGGCCTCGCAGCACTCCGCGTGGAACAAGGGCCGCCTCGACAACTGGGTGTCCGGCGTGGGCAACGTCCGCTCGCTCGGCTACCTGGACCGCTCCGACATCCCGTTCCACTACGCGCTCGCCGACAACTACACGATCTGCGACGCCTACTTCTGCTCCACGCTCAGCGCGACCGGCCCCAACCGCACCTACCTGTGGAGCGGCAAGGTCGACGGCTCCAGCTACGACGGCGGTGACGAGTCCGGCCTGACCTGGCAGAACTACGCCCAGGCGCTCCAGAACGCGGGAGTGACCCTACGCGGCGTAGAGCTCCGGGCGCGGGGCGAGTTCGACGGCCATGCGGCCGCCGCTCTCCAGCGCCCGGACCCCGGCCTCGGCGACAACGGAGGCCGCGTAGCCGTCCCAGGCGCTGGGGCCGGTGACCCGTCCCTGCCGGGTGGCGTCGACCCAGGCCTGGAGCTCGCGGTCGTAGGCGTCCGTGAACCGCACGAGGTAGTCCTGCGGCACGTCCGCGCCCGCGCTGCCCCGTGTGGTGACGACCATGCCGTGCTCGTCGCCGATCCGGGCGCTGCCCGCCTCGCAGACGGCCTCGCAGCGCACCTGGTAGCCGAAGCCGGAGTTGACGAAGACCTCCACGTCCACGAGGGCGCCCCGCTCGGTCTCGAACAGCACGAACTGCGGGTCGAGCAGGCCCTCGGGGGCGTTCGCCGACGGCCGGGGGCGGAGCACGGTCACCGCGGTCAGCTCCTGGCCGAGCAGCCAGCGGGCCGCGTCGATCTCGTGCGAGACGGAGCTGTCGATCAGCTCCGCGGAGGTGAAGCCGGGCGGGGAGGAGACGTTGCGGTGGACGCAGTGCAACATCAGCGGACGCCCCAACCGCCCCTCGTCCAGCAGCGACTTGAGGCGCCGGTACTCGACGTCGTAGCGCCGCATGAACCCGATCTGCGCCAGCCGCCGCCCGAGCCGCGCCTCCGCCTCCACCACGCGGAACGCTCCCGCGGAGTCCGGCACCATGGGCTTCTCGCACAGCACCGGCAGCCCTCGCGCGAACGCCTCGAGCAGCGCCTCCTCGTGCGCGGGACCTGGCGAGGCGATCAGTACGGCCGCCACCCCGGGCGCGTCGAGTGCGCTCACCGTGTCCGTGTGCACCGAGACCCCGTCAAGGCCGGCGACCGCTTCCTTGGCCCGCTCGGGATCCGGGTCGGCCACCGCGGCGACCCTGGCGCCGCTCACCACCTGGCCGAGTCGGCGTATGTGGTCGGCGCCCATGTGCCCCGCACCCAGCACGGCCACGCCCAGCAGGTCATCCACGTGCGCACTCCCTCGCGGTCGACTGTCCCGCCGTAGCGTAACCGCGAGGGAACGGGCCAAACCCGGATGCTCTCAGTACCGCAGCACACCTGCGATGCCCGCCGCGGCGCCCAGTGTGCCGTCCGGGACGAAGCGGACGTCGGCGCCCGTCTCCAGGCACTGTTCGACGATCTCGTCCACGATGTCCTCGCGGGCGTCGAGATCGCCGCTCGTGGCCGGGATCAGATGGTCGCCGTCGCTGTCGCGGACCGTCACGCGGTAGTTCTCCTCGACGGCCAGGAGACGGACGCGGCCCTCGCGCGCGTTCTGCCAGAGCTCGTCGACACCGGCCGCGAACTCCTTGCGCCCGCGGGCCGATTCGAGTTCCCGGGCCACGGCGTCGGTGTTCTTGCGGGCCTCCGCGTCGACCAGTGGTCGTACGGCCTGCCACACGGCGTCGGGAGTGCCGTTCGCGAGGCCGCCGTGCGCGACGTGCACGGCGTCCTTGGTGACGCTGCCGACCTCGTCCAGCAGGGACAGCGCCGCCTGCTCGCCGGTGACGTACAGCGGCCGCGGCTGCTCGCGCAGCACCCTGCTCAGCACGGTGTCCGCCTCGCGCAGGAAGTGGCGGGTGCCCTCGTCCCGGTAGGTGCTGGGCAGATCGCCGATGCGCTCCATGCGCTCGGCGTCGAAGTTCTCGACGTCACGGGTCAGCGGGAAGCCGCCGGTGCGCTCCTCGGTGACACGGTCGACGCCGCCGCTCCACAGGGTGACGCGGTCGGGGGCGACGGAGAGCACCCAGAACGGCTGCTCGGCGGCCTGCGCGGAGACGAGGTTGCGGGTCAGGAAGGTGTCCGAGAGCACCACGCGCTCGGGCACCGTGCGGGCCAGTGACCACACCTGGTGCTCACCGGGCGCCGCGAAGATCACCAGACCGTCCTCCGTGTGCGCCAGGTCCACCTCCGCGAGAGCGCGGTCGAGCTGCTGGAAGAGATCGACGCGCCGCTCGCGGGTGACCGAGGGGTCGGCCTCCAGCTGCTTCTTGGCCTCGGCCACGACATTGCGCAGCCGGACCGGATCCTGGGCCTTGTCGGGGTCACGGCGATGTGTGGGCGTCAGCACGGACACCGCGGGATAGGTGCGCGGGCGCCGCAGTTCGGTGAGGGTCGCGGGACTCAGTGCGTGCTCCATACGAGCACGATAGGTCCGATCGGCCTATCGGGCACTCGGGGCATTTCGGTGCCGTCACCATGGAAACGCCGACGTGGGGCAGACTGTCCCAGGCCCAGCGATCGATTCGGCCGTCAATGCCTCTGATACGGAGCAGCTCGTGAGCACACCGCGGGACTTGATGATCGTCGCCCTCGCCGGGGTGCCCGGAGGCCCCGTGGAGCCCGGTGATCTGTCCCTCGCCCTCGCGGGAGCCGAGCTGATCGACCTCGTCGACGCCGAGGCCCTCACGCTGGCGGGCGACCGCATCGTGCCGAAGCCGCAACCGCCCATCTCCGACCGCCTGTTGGACGAGGCCGCGGCGTTGCTGACGCGGCAGCCGCCGTACGAGTCGGTCGAGGAGTGGCTGTGGCGCAGGGGCCGTGACCTGTCCTTGGCCTACGCGTCCGCGCTGGAGGAGGAGGGCCAGGTCATCCGGCAACGGGGCCGCTGGACGCCCTTCCGGACGGGCCGCACCATCCTGGCCGATTCCGCCGCCCGACGGGGCG
Source organism: Streptomyces sp. JLBG701 (assembly GCF_058544905.1). Lineage (NCBI taxonomy): Bacteria > Bacillati > Actinomycetota > Actinomycetes > Kitasatosporales > Streptomycetaceae > Streptomyces > Streptomyces sp. JLBG701. Next base: position 812,011 of record NZ_CM178588.1, on the reverse strand, counting down.
CGGAGGCTCGCTGGGTGTCGGAGGAACCCGTTCTCGCCGCGCTCGCGGCGGCCGCCGGACTGCGGGACAAGGCGGCCGCGAACCTCCCGGACACGGCCGAGGACGCGGTCACCGTGGTCGCCGCCGTCCACGACGCGGTGATGGAGCTGGAGGCCGTCCGGCGCCGGCGCGCCATCGAGGAAGCGGCGTTCGACAACGTGTGGCGCGGCGCGTAGGGCCTGTCGTCTCAGCTGTCGGGGCGGAGCAACCGGGTCTCCGCGACGGGCAGTTTGCTCCACCAGTGGCCGTAGCGGCTGTAGACCTCCGGTTCGCGGTCGGCGAGGAACGTCGTCAGCGCCCGGGCCTCCGCGGCGAGCGTCTCCCACACCGTGGCCGTGAGCGGGTGGAAGGCGGTCACCTCGATGCCTCCCTCGGTCGGCCGCCACACGCCGGCCACATAGCCGTCGACCAGCACGGTCGGCAGTACGTCACCGTTCCTTCGGGCGACGAGCGTGCGGTACTCCGACGGTATGACCCGCGTGCGGTCGAAGTAGGCCAGCAGGACGCTGTCCCACATGCCCAGCAGCCGCGCCGGTGCCGGTACGTCCTCGTCGGGGCGCGGTGCCCCGGGGACGTCGAACAGCTCCTCGCCGCCCGGCCCCGCCAGCCGGTCGAGGCCGTCGGCCAGCGCCTGGAGCGCCTGCAGCGCCTTCCTGGCCCTGGCCCGCTGGACCAGCGCGAACTGCGCCACGTCCGCCACCGAGGCCGGCCCGAACCCTTCGAGATAGCGCAGGACCAGCGTCCGCAGAGCCGCGTCGGACACCTCCGGGCCCGCAAGGACCGGCCGGGCGGCGGGAGCGACGTAGGAGGGGCGCTCGCCGAACGACCACGGGGGCGTGGTGGGAGCGTGCAGCAGCGGCGCATAGTGCCGCAGCCCCCACCAGGCACCGGGTTTCGGCGGCGCACCGAACCGCTGTTCGAGCCAGGCCTCGTAGTCGGCCGTCGTCCGGGGCTGGTCGGCGAACGCCAGCAGTTCCGGGATCACGGCGTCGGCGTCCTCGGCGGTCAGCCCGGACGCCGTGAACCGGTCCCCGAGCCGGGCCGCGCGCAACGACGGCTGCACCGCCTCGTGGAAGGGCCGGTGGTCGTCGGCGTGCACGGCGTGCAACGTGATGCGCATCAGCGTCGACTTGACGACCGTACGGCCGGTGAAGGCGGCGTCGAGGTCGGCCGGGTCGAAGCCCGCGAGGCGGTTCCACAGCGCGAGGTAGGGCGAGGCAGCCTGCTGGGCCTGGAGCGCGACCACCTGCCGTACCGCGTCGGGAACGCCGAGCGTCTCCCGCCGCAACAGCAACTGCCGGGCCAGCGTGGCACGGTTGAGCTCCCGGGCGGTGACCTTCATGCGGTCACTTTAGTGTTCAGTCGCCTTGGTGTTCAGTCGTCGTCCGCCGCACAGGAGCTGCCGTCCGCAGGCAGGGAGCCGTACAGCAGGAAGTCGTCGACCTTGCGGTGCACGCACTTCGAGGAGCCGTAACCGGTGTGGCCCTCACCTTTGTTGTCGAGCACGACGGCCGAGGGGCCGAGCCGCTTCGCGGTCTCCACGGTCCAGCGGTACGGCGTCGCGGGATCGCCGCGTGTGCCGACCAGGAGCATCTTCGACGTGTGTACGTCCTTCACCTCGTCGCGGATGAAGTCGGTGCCCTTGGGGCGGCCATAGCACATGAGCACCTGGGTGAGCCGGTACTCGCCGAAGACCGGCGACGCCTCCTCGTAATCGGCGCGCAGCCGGTCGAGGTCCTCGGTGACCTGGTCGGCGGTGGGCCGGTCGGGGTCGTCCGCGCAGTTGATCGCCATCAGCGCCGCCGGGAGGTTGTCGAAGGGGACGTCCTCCTCGTCGACGAGCCCGCCGTCACCGTCCCCTTGCGGCCGGGCGGCCCCGCCGGACGAGAACGCCATGATCCCGCGCGTGTCCCCGTCCTCCACCAGCGAGGCGAGGGCGCGTTCGAGCAGGGGCCACGTCTGCTTGCTGTAGAGGCCCTGGCCGATGGCGCCCACGAGATCCTGCCCGGCGAACTCGTCACCGAGGTCCGTGGGCACCGGGTCCTCGTCGAGCGAGTCCACCAGCCGTACGACCTCCTCCCGGGCCGTGCGCGGATCCTGCCCGAACGGACAGGCGATGTCCTCGGCGCACCAGTCGATGAAGTCGTCCAGCGCGGTCTGCTGTCCCTCGGCGCCCACGATCCCCTGCTCGGACAGCGGTTCGGTGAGGGTGTCGACGCCGTCGAAGGCCAACCGGCCGACCTTCTTGGGGAATTGGGCCGCGTACACCGCGCCGAGCCGGGTTCCGTAGGAGAAGCCCAGGTAGTTGAGCTTCTTGTCGCCGAGGGCCTGGCGCATCACGTCCATGTCCCGTGAGGCGTTGACGGTGCCTATGTGGGGGAGAACCGGGCCGGAGTGCTTGGCGCAGGCGGCGGCCGCCTCCCGCAACTGCTTGAGCACGGCCTGCGGATCGACCTCGTCCGCACTCTCCTCCGTGGCGGCGTAGGCCTCGTCGGCACCGTCGCCGCAACTGACCGGCGAGGACCTGCCGACACCGCGGGGATCGAAGGTGACCACGTCGTAGCCGTTGGTCAGCCCCATGAACTCCTTGCCGCCGAAGCCGAGTTGGCTGATGCCCGCGCCGCCGGGACCGCCGAAGTTCAGCAGTACCGAGCCACGTGACTTCCCCGTCGCCCGGTAGCGGGCCAGCGCCACGTCGAGCGTTGCGCCGCCGGGCCTCGCGTAGTCGAGGGGCACGGTCACCTTGCCGCACTGGAGATCCTTGGGCAGGTACAGGCCCTCGCAGGCCGACCACTTGACCTTCTGCCGGTAGAACCGGCTCAGGTCGGGCTCGCCGCCCGCCGCGGGCAGCCCCGCTGCCAGCAGGGCCAGCGTGACGGCTGAGACGTACGCGCAGCGCCGGACGGCCGCGGGCCGCGTTGACAGCAGGGCCGGCATCGATGCCTCCAGGGACGTCGCGCTGCGGACGGGGACCAGTGCCCTCGATCACGATAGGCGGGCCCCTGCGACCTCGCCTCCGGGCGAGCGGAACGGTGCCGGGTGTCCTACCCTGCGCGCGTTCATTGCGCATACAAGTGATTTGGCGCCAGTTCGATAACCGTGACGCTCGATGGAGTGAAAGGCCGATAAGCCATAACTCGGATGGTTCGCCTGCGTTTTAACCGGTGCGGGCGAGTGCCCGTGACCATGTCTGGAAGGCAGGGAACCTATGAGAAGGGTTACCCGAAACGGTGTGATCGCCGTCGCCGCCGCATGCGGCGCGATGGCTGTGACGATGCCGGTGACCGCCGCATTTGCGGCTGAGGGGGGCGCCGCGGCGGACGGCGCCGCGGCAGGCTCGCGGGGGCTGATCTCCGGCAACACCGTCCAGCTCCCGGTGCACGTCCCCGTGAACGTGTGCGGGAACACCGTGAACGTGGTGGGGCTCCTCAATCCCGCCGCGGGCAACGAATGCGCCAATGAGGACACGGGGCAGGCCCCGGATGGCACGCCTGGTGGGGCTGCTGCTCAGGGCAGCGGAAAGGATTCACCCGGTGTGATCTCCGGCAACGGGGTGCACCTCCCCGTCCACCTCCCGGTGAACGTGAGCGGCAACACCGTGAGCGTGGTCGGCGCCGGCAACGCGGCTGTCGGCAACCAGTCCACGAACACCCCCGGCGACCGCCCCCACCACCCCACGAAGCCGGCCCCGAGGCCGCCCGCCCCGCCCAAGGCCCACCCGGAACCGAGGTCGGTCCCGCACGCCGGGCCGCAGCCGCCGGCCTCCCTCGCCCACACGGGCACGGACGCGACCCTGCCGGCCGTCGCCGGAAGCGCGGCGCTGGTCCTGGGCGGAGCCGCCCTGTACCGCCGCTTCCGCCCCGGCGCGGAGCGCTGACACCGCCCTCCGAGCCGCAGGACGGAGCACGGAAGGCCCCACCGGATCCGTGACCGGTGGGGCCTCCGCGCGGGTCGCGGACGACGCAACTCGCGCACCTCCCACGTCAGTTCGGGCACCGTTCCGTCGCTGCCCACCAGAACCGAACGGCTCGTCCCCGGACTCCGGAGCCTCGGCCGCCAGCTCCACGCAACGGCACAGGTACGGCAGTTCGGTGACCTGCACGGCCACGACGTGCAGCCCTTCTCGCGAGGTGGTCTCCGATGCGCAGGCTACGTCCGTCGACGCCCGGCCGGAAACGCGTACCGCCGCCCGAGCACAACCGCGGCGAGCGCGACCAGGATCAGGGGAAGTGCCGTCCAGGGCAGTACCCCCGCGCCCCCGCCCGCCAGGGCGACGCCCCCGGTGAGCGAGCCCGCCGCGATGCCCGCGTTGTACACCGTGGTCTGCAAGGACGTGGCCACATCGGCGTTCGCGGGCCCCGAGGCGTCGACCAACGCGGTCTGGATCAGCGTCGGCGCACCACCGAAGGCGGCACCCCACAGCGCGACGCAGGCCAGGAGCACGCCGGGAGCGCCGGAGCGGTGGCCGAGTACGAGCATCACGGCCGCGATCAGCGCCAGAGCAGCGAGCAGGGTCGGCCGCAGCCACCGGTCGACCAGCACCCCCGTGATCCAGATGCCGACGACGGTCGCCATCCCGAACACCAGCAGCACCAGCCCCGTACGGCCGAACCCGGCGTGCTCCGCGAACGGCGCGACGTACGTGTACATCACCTGATGGCCAAGGAGCAGGAACAGCGTGACGGTCAGGACGGCGGGAATCCCCGGCAGCACGGCCACCCGCACGAGCGGCACGCGCGCGTCCGGCGCCTCACCCGGGAAACCGGGCACCCGCCACCGCACCCAGCCCGCCAGCAGCAGCGCGAGCCCGGCCAGCAGGCCGAAGGCCGCGCGCCAGCCGAACACCCCGGCCAGCGCGGTGCCGGCCGGCACGCCCAGGGACAGCGCGAGCGTGATCCCGGCCAGCACGACCGCGATCGCCCGGCCGCGCCGCTCGACGGGCACCATCCGTGCCGCGTACCCCACGAGCATCGCCCACAGCGTGCCGCCCATGGCCCCGGCCAGGAGCCGGGCCGTGAAGACGAGGGCGTACGACGACGACAGCGCGACCACCGCGTTGGCGCACGCGAAGCCGAGCAGCGCGCCGACGAGCACGGGCCGGCGCGGAAGTCCGCGCAGCAGGGCGGTGAGCGGGATCGCGGCCGCGAAGGAGGCGAGCGCGTAACCGGTGACGAGGAAACCGGCCCGCGCCTCGGAGACGCCCAGCGCCGGTGCCATCCGGGGGAGCAGGCCGGCGGGGAGCAGTTCGGTCACGACGGCGGTGAAGGCGGCGGTGGACAGGGCGAGCAGCCCGGACCACGGCAGCGCGGCCGGCACGGCGGTGCCCTTGGCCAAGGATGCGGAGGACATGCGACCATGCTGAAACCTTCACATCAGTGTGAAAGGCAAGGGCGACCGCCGGAGGCAGTCATGAAGATCGGCGAGCTCTCGCGGCGCACCGGCGTCCCCACGCGGCTGCTGCGCTACTACGAGGAACAGGACCTGCTGCACCCCGAACGGGCCGAAAACGGCTACCGCTCCTACGGCGAGCAGGCGGTCCGGGACGTCCAGCAGATCCGCGGACTGCTGGACTCGGGGCTCACCACCGAGATGATCCGAGCCATCCTGCCGTATCTGTCCGGCCCCGAGGAGATCCACCTCCACCCCGAGTGCCTGACCCCGGAGACGGCCGCCCTGCTGCGCGGCGAGGTCGACCGCATCCAGGCCCGCATCGACTGCCTGGCCCGCAACCGCGACCGGCTGCGCGCGTATCTGGCGGCGGTGCAACCGGACGACGCGATTCCGTCGTAGTGGTCTTAACCCATTGCCACGATTGGCCCCGGATGATGGAGTGATCCCATGGATCATGCCGGGGTACTCGCTCTCTTCGATCGCGACATCCGTGAGGGGGCGCAGCCCGACGGCCCCGGAGCCCGGATCGAGCGGGTCGGCAGGGTGGTGCGCCAAGTCGCCTCCGAGCAGGGCTGGAACGGTGTCGTCTGGTCCGACCTGGACGAGGCCGGCGCCGACGAGGCGATCGCCGCGCAGGTCGCGTACTTCACCGGGCTCGGCCTCGAATTCGAGTGGAAGCTCTACGGTCACGACCTGCCGATGGACCTCGGACACCGGCTCGCGGCGGCCGGCTTCACCCCCGAGCCAGAAGAGACGCTGATGATCGCCGAGGTCAACGCTCTCGACCTGGACACCGACCCGCCCGAGGGCATCCGCGTCCTGCCCGTCACCGACCGGGCGGGCGTCGACCTCGTGGCGGACGTGCACGAGAAGGCCTTCGGCACGGACAGCACACGGCTGCGGCACCAGCTGCTCGCCCGGCTCACCGCCGAACCGGACACGGTCGTCGCGGTGGTCGCCCTCGACGGCGACGTGCCGGTGAGCGCGGCCCGCATGGAACTCGTGCCCGGCTCCCGTTTCGCCGGCCTCTGGGGCGGCGGCACCGTGGAGGCCTGGCGCGGACGAGGCATCTACCGCGCCCTGGTCGCCCACCGCGCCCGCGCCGCCGTGGACCGCGGCTACCGGTACCTCCAGGTCGACGCCATGAGCCAGAGCCGCCCCGTCCTGGAACGCCTCGGCTTCGCGCCCCTGACCACGACGACGCCGTACGTGTACGTCCCGTAGCGCCGCGGATGTCACATCCGCGCCCGCCCGATCCGTCGCATGGTCATGACGACGAACCAGAGCAATCAGAGCATCCTCCTGGCGGGCGCGAGCGGTGTCTTCGGCCGGCACATCACCCGGGCCCTGACCGACGCCGGACACAAGGTCACCGGCCTCGGCCGGTCGGCGACGAGCGGAGTCCGGGCCGACCTCATGGACCGCGACGCGCTGCTGCGGGCCGTCGACGGACACCACTTCGACACCGTGATCCACGCGGCCACCGGCCTGCGCAAGCCGCCCCTGCGCCACCGCGACATGCACGCCACGAACGCGCTGCGCACCGACGGCACCGCACACCTCATCGAGGCCGCGCAGGCGACCGGCGCCCGCCGTTTCGTGTCCGAGTCGATGATCTTCGGTTACGGCTACGGCGACCACGGCGACCAGGAGATCACCGAGAACGACACCTTCGGCCCGCACGGCACCTCGCCCGAACTGGAACGGCACGTCGGTGCCATGCGCGTCAAGGAGCAACTGACCTTCGAGGCGGCCGGGTTGGACGGCATCGCACTCCGCTTCGGCCTGTTCTACGGCCCCGGCGGCACCGACGCCATCCTGTCCATGCTGCGCAAGCGTCAGTTGCCCCTTCCGAACGACCGCGGCCGGGTCCTGCCGTGGATCGAACTGACCGACGCGGCGAGCGCGGTCGTCGCCGCCGTCGAACGCGGGCGCCCGGGCGAGGCGTACAACATCGTGGACCGCGCCCCGCTCGGCTTCCGGTCCCATGTGCTGTGCGTGGCCGAGGAGTTCGGGGTGCCGAGGCCGATGTCCGTACCGCTGTGGCTGGTGAAGCCGATGTCGTACGTCCACACGGTCATGGAGTCGTCGATGCGGGTGTCCGCGGCGAAGGCGGAACGGGAACTGGGCTGGCGTCCCGCCCATGCGTCGGCCCGTGACGGTCTGGCCGCGATGAAGAGGGGGCGTTGAACGCAGTCGCGGTCCGCATATGCCCAGCGGGGGCCGAACGGGCCCTCGCCGAGGGCCGGTTGGCCCCGCGCGCCCGCTCGGTGCCGCTGCGACTCTGATGGCATGGGGTGCACGGACCACCCCACGGGGGACAGCCTCCCGCGGCGCCTGGTCACTCCCGCTCGGGTTGGGGCGCACGGTAGAGGCGGCTGGCCCGCCGATGACGTGGGGAGCAACATCGGCGGGCCTGACCCGGACACTCCCGTATTCCGTCACCGTAGTCCTGCGCGGTGCGCGGAGGAACGGGCTCAGAGGCCGAGTTGGTACTCGACCGCCCGGTGCGTGGGCAGGTACCCGAGCGCGTCGTTCACCGCGCGCATCGGCGCGTTGCCGTCCGCGGTGTCGGTGAGGAGACCGGCGAGCAGCGGGTGGCGCTGCCGGGCCCGCAGGATGGAGGCCGCCTTCATCCAGCGGGCGAGGCCGTGTCCACGGTGTTCGGGGAGCACCGCCGTGCCGTAGTGCTGGGCATCGCCCAACCCGTCGCCGGGCACGACGAGTTCGGAGAAACCGACCACGGTGCCGTCCACCGTGTCCACCGCGGCGACGGTGTGCAGCAGGTCCCCGCGCCCCGCGACCGCCTCGGCCGCCGCGACCACCCGTTCCACATCCCAGACGACCGTGCCGTAGTCGGTGTCCTCCATGGGCATGTCGTCCATGGCGCGCCGCGAGGCCGCGTACGACTGGGCGAGCTCGTCGGGCACCGTGCCGTCCCAGTCCGTCAACCGGTAGGCCGGGTGGGGCCGTTCGGTCAGTTCCCCGATCGCCGCGAGGTCGGCGTCGGCCAGGGACAGCCTGGCGTACGTGAGGGAGAGCACCTGTGTGAAGCCTCGCGCCGCCAGGAACTGGTCGGCGGGGGAGCCCTGTTCGGCCTGGGCGAGGAGTGAGCGACGACCGTCCGCCCGTGCCGCCGCGACGGCCGCCTCCAGCAGCCGGGTGCCGACCCCCTGACGCCGCTCGGCGCCGTGGACCGCGATCTCCAGTTCGGCCAGGTGCTCCTGACCCGCCCTCAGAAACAGCCGCAGGAAGGCGGAACCGACCGGCACTCCGTCGGCGCCGGAGGCCAGCCAGGCCAGACGGCGGCCGGAGGCGCCGGGTTCGGGATCGGTCAGCGGCGTGATGCGCAGGGTCAACGGGGCTCCGTCACGGTCGAGTGGGGCGGCGAGCCCGCAGAACCTAGCCGCGGCTCGCCGCCGTACGCAACGGAATTAGTCGGGCCGGCCCTGCGCCGTCGCCCAGGCGTGCCGTCAGCGGCGCGTCCTCGGCCTTGACCTCGTCCGGTCCAGCGCGGCGACGCCCAGTGCGGCGAGGCCGATCTGGATGAGCCACTCGACCCAGTCCACGCCCTTGGTGTCCTGCACGTCGAACCCGGCCGCGATCGCCGAGCCGAGCAGCGCGGCCACGATGCCGACGCCGATCGTCCACAGGATGCCGATGCGCTGACGGCCCGGTACGACGAGCCGCCCCAGCACACCGATGATGATGCCGATAATGATGGCGCTGATGATGCCTGAGATCTCCATCTCCGCCCCTCTTTGTCGTAACCCCCGATGAGTTGCGTGTTCCCGCTGGAGCCGCAGGCAGTCCGCCCCGCTTTCGTGGGCGATTCTCTGTTCACCGCCCCGACATGCCATGTACCTTTCAATCGTTCCACGCGTGTAGAACAGTCGATCACCGTTCTACGCGCGCAGACTTGGCGCCCCGCACCGCCTCTCTTCCACCCCACACGGAGGTTCGTCGGATGCTTGGATCCGGAAGATCCCGCCGCAGACTGACCAGTGCTCTGGCCGGGTTGGGGCTGCTCGTCACAGGAGCCGCCCTCCAGGTCTCCACCAGTGCCACGCCGGCCCACGCGGCCACCCCCTATCGCATCCTGTTCGACAACGCCCACGCCGAGACGGCCGGCAACGCCGACTGGATCATCTCCACCAGCCAGCCAGACCCGCTCGGTGAGGACTCCTCGCCGTCCTCCGAGAGCGACTGGACCGGCGCCATCTCCTCGTGGGGCGTCGCCCTGCAGCAGACCGGCAACTACAGCCTCAAGACACTGCCTTCGGGCAGCTCGATCACGTACGGCACCTCGGCCGCCACCGACCTGTCGAACTTCGACACGTTCGTGCTGCCCGAGCCCAACACGCTGTTCACGACCGCCGAGAAGACCGCCATCATGACGTTCGTGCAGAACGGCGGCGGGCTGTTCATGGTGTCCGACCACACCGGCGCCGACCGTAACAACGACGGCGAGGACGCGGTCGAGATCCTCAACGACCTGATGACCAACAACAGCGTCGACTCGACCGACCCGTTCGGTTTCTCCGTCGACTCGCTGAGCATCAGCTCCGACTACCCGTCGGCGATCAGCGACAGCACGAACGCCGTCCTCCACGGCTCCTTCGGCACGGTCACCAAGAGCCTCATCGCCAGCGGTACGACGGCCACCCTCAAGCCCGCCGACAACTCCAACGTCAAGGGCCTGCTCTACCGCACCGGTTACTCCGGCAACACCGGGGCCTTCTTCGCCACCAGCACCTTCGGCAGCGGCCGGGTCGCCTTCTGGGGTGACAGCTCCCCGATCGACGACGACACGGGCCAGTCCGGCAACACCCTGTACGACGGCTGGAACGACACCGGCGCCACCAACGCCGAACTCGCCCTCAACGCCACCGAATGGCTCTCCGGTGCCACCGACAGCGGGGGCGGTGACGACGGTGGAGACGACGGCGGCACGTGCACCGCGGCCCAGCTCCTCGGCAACAACGGCTTCGAGTCGGGCAGCAGCACCTGGACCGCCACCAGCGGCGTCATCACCAACTCCAGCAGCGAGTCCGCCCGCACCGGCTCCTACTACGCCTGGCTCGACGGCTACGGATCGGCCCACACGGACACGCTCTCCCAGTCGGTGACCATCCCGTCCGGCTGCACCACGGCCACGCTCAGCTTCTATCTGCACATCGACACGGCGGAGACCACCACCAGCACCGCGTACGACAAGCTGACGGTCACCGCCGGATCCACCACCCTGGCCACCTACTCCAACCTCAACGCCGCAAGCGGATACGCTCTCAAGAGCTTCAGCGTCTCCTCGCTGGCCGGCACCACCGCCACCATCAAGTTCACCGGCGTCGAAGGCTCCACCCTCCAGACGTCGTTCGTCATCGACGACACCGCGCTCAACGTCAGCTGAGCCGTACGACGGTTTCGCCGGTGGCGCCTGGACGCGGCCACCGGCGATCCACCACCCACCCGGTGGCGGCGACCACCTCGTCCGTGATGTCGACGACTGTGCGCCCGTCGGTCGCCACCCGCAGGGTGCCGTCGGACGCCCGCTCGTCCAGGAGCCGCGCCTTGCGCGCACTGCCAGCCAGCTCGTGCGCCAGCTCGGACCCGAGTTCCCGCCCGGTCAGCCGTAGTTCGGCCGTCTCGTCGGTGGCGGTCAGCAATACACGCACCATCCGTACGTCGTCCCCCATCACCCGCCGGAACATGGCCCCCGCCTCCTCCAACACGCATACGGTGTTGGTGTAGACGAGCCGCCGGTATCCGAGCTCCGCGTAATTCCGCCAGACGGCGGCCAGGTTCCGCTCGCCGATGACAGCCCGTCGCGGATCGCCCTCGGGCGCCGGATGCACCTGCCCCATGAAGTCGCCGTCGATCACGGCATGGGCCACCTCGGCACCGCGCAGCCGCGCCGAAACCTCCCATCCCACCGTCGTCTTACCGACTCCCGCGCGTCCCCCGATGAGCAGTACCTCGGCCTGTGTCATCGAACCAGCGTGCCGGAGGGCACCGGCGCCGGGCGACCGGGTTTCATCGGTGCCAGGGGATGTCGGGCCCGCGCGGTCGGTGCTACGGAGAGGACGTCGGATGGACGAGTCGGTGCTGGGTGGCGGAGCGGTCAATGCCGTGGTCCGGGCGGGGGACACGGTGCGACGTACGGCGTCGGGCCGGTCGGGTTACGTACACGAGGTGCTCGCGCTCTTCGAGCGGCACGGTTGGCGCGCGGCTCCGCGCTTCCTGGGCTCGGACGAACAGGGCCGCGAGATGTACGGCTATCTCGAAGGACGGGCGGCCGTGAGCGCCGGGGAGCGATTCGCGGCGCGCACCGACGCGAGCCTGGTCCAAGTCGCCCGCCTCGTCCGGGAGTTCCACGACCTGACGCACGGTTCGGCGTTGGCGGGCGACGAGGACGTGGTCTGTCATAACGACCTGGCCCCGAAGAACACCGTCTACGCCGTCGACGGCGCGCGGTGGCGCCCGCTGGCTTTCATCGACTGGGATCTCGCCGCTCCGGGGGAGCGGGTCCACGATGTCGCCCATGTGTGCTGGCAGTACCTGGACCTCGGCCCGAACGTGTCCGACGTGCCGGAAGCCGCGCGTCGGATCCGGCTGATCTGCGACGCGTACGGCCTCGACACGACCGACCGGCTCCTCGACACGATCCTGTGGTGGCAGGACCGGTGCTGGAGGGGCATCGAGGCGGGTGCGGCGCGGGGCGAGCCGGGCATGGCAGGGCTGCGGGAGCGGGGCGTCGTGGACGCGGTGCGCGAGGCGTACGCGTGGGTGGCGGCCCACCGCGACGAACTCGGCGCGCGCCTCGGCTGACCCCGGCATTGACATGCAGGCAATTGCCTGCATAACGTTGAGTGTGCGATCAGATGACGACTCGGGGATGGACCAGGTCTTCAAGGCGCTGGCCGACGACACGCGCAGACGGTTGCTGGACCGGCTGCACGAGCACAACGGCCAGACCCTCGGAGAGCTGTGCGAGCGCATCGACATGAAACGTCAGTCGGTGACGCAGCATCTCGCCGTCCTGGAGGCCGCGAACCTGGTCAGCACAGTGCGGCGGGGGCGGGAGAAGCTGCACTACCTCAACCCGGTCCCGCTCCACGAGATCCAGGAGCGGTGGATCGACAAGTTCGAGCGCCCGCGACTGCGCGCGCTCGGCGCCCTGAAGCGACGAGCCGAGGAAACCATGACCGACAAGCCCACCTACGTGTACGTCACCTACATCCGCAGCACGCCCGAGAAGGTCTGGGAAGCGCTCACCGACGCCGACCTGACCGCCGCCTACTGGGGCCACCGCAACGAATCCGACTGGCGGACCGGCTCCCGCTGGGAACATGTCCGTACGGACGGCTCCGGCATCGCCGACGTGATCGGCACCGTCGTGGAGAGCGAGCCTCCTACCCGCCTGGTCACGACGTGGGGCGCGCCCGAGAACGAGGGCAAGGAGGGCACGTACTCCCGAGTCTCCTTCGACATCCGGCCGCACCAGGACATCGTGCGTCTCACCGTCACCCACGAGGACCTCGCCGACGCGGGCGAGCTCTCCGACGTGTCGTCCGGCTGGCCCGCCGTGCTCTCCAACCTCAAGTCCCTGCTGGAGACCGGCAGTCCGCTGCCCCAGGAGCCGTGGCTGGTGCCGTGACGTCGAACGGGCGGAAGAGGGCCGGTCCGCGCTGCGCGGACCGGCCGGGGCGCTTCCTTTCGGAGTGAGGTCTAGGCCTTGGGGGCGCTCTTCGCCGCCGTAAGGGCGCACATCAGCCCCAGGACCACAGCCAGGGCGCCGATGATGATGTTGTTGAGCACGACGCCCGCGTCCGGGCTCTCGCCGACGATCCACGGCGAGACGATCATCCAGACACCCAGGGCGCACGTGGCCCAGCTGAGCCCGTACATCCGCTCCGGAGTCGTGGTGAAGCCGAGAGCCAGCAGACCGATCGCGATGCCGACGATCAGGTTGTGCGGCACGAGGTCGGGCTGGCTTGTCGTGTAGTGGAGTATCCACGGGGATACGGCGCAGTACAGACCGAGCAGGAACACCGGTCCGTCCACGAGCGCCACATCGCGACCGCCGAGCATACGGGCGTAGCGTGCCCGCATTTCGGAAACATCAGGGTGGCTGGTTATGTCACCTCTGGTGGGCGAGACGTTGGCCATGACTCGTCTCCTTTGACTAGCAGGCCTGACCGCGTCTGGTGCGGTATGCGGTAAGCGCCGCGTACCTCCATTCTGCTCTTATTTCTCCTTTATGTGTAGAGGTCAGAGGGCAGGCAGAGACCGGAGTGGCGCAGACCCGCGCGCATGTCCCAGCGGATCGCGGGCAGACGGACCGAGAGTGAGCGGTCCGTTGCGGTCGACGATCGAGGTGGAGGTGCCTGCGCTATGGGCGCGAAGGTGTTGGAGCGGTTCCCCGCCGGAGCTCCGCGCGGATCGTGGCCCGCGGAGGAGTACGCGGCCCGCCGCCGTGCCGAGGGCCGGCCCGCGACCGTGGTGATGGACCTGAAGGCCGACGCGTTCCTGGTGGTGGAGCGCACCTCCGAAGACGACTGACGCCTACGACGGCTCTGGCGGGCGCGGATCCGTCAGCGCGCCGCCCAGCTCCCGGGCTCGGTGGACGAACGCCTCGTGCAGGTCCCGCGCCGCCTGCGGCACCGACTCCGCCCTGCGGCGCTGGAGCATCAGCAGCACCCGGGTCGTGTCGTCGGCGATCGGCCGGTAGGTGAGCGCGCCGCGTCGCTCCAGCGGGTCCCCGATCACACTGAAGTCCGGCAGGACCGTCGCTCCCAGCCCCTCCGCGACCATCAGTTTGCCCATCTCGGCGCCGTCCGTGGAGTACGCGAATGCCGGGCCGCGGCCGTCCAGGAGCCGGTGGATGTAGCGGTGCATCACATAGCCGGAACGCATGGCGATCAGCGGCTCGGTGAGCAGGTCGGACACCGCGACCACGGCCTGGGACGCCAGCGGGCTGTCGGGGCGCACACACACCACCGGCCGGCCGCGCAGCAGCTCGGTCGACTCGAAGTCGGCCGAGATGTCGTCGCCGTCCAGGTGGTTGACCAGACCGAGGTCGAAACCGCCCTCGGACAGGGCCCGGTGGATCTCCGCCTGCTGTGCGCCGACCACCTCGACCTGGGTGAGCGGGTGCTCGGCGCGGAAGTCGCGCACCACGGGAAGCAGGAGCGGCACGGTCGCCGCGTTCACGGTGCCGACGCGCACCATGCGGCTGATGCGGTGCTGTTCGCCCGCCGCGCCCCGCAACCGGTCCACCGCGTCCAGCACGTTGATGATGTGCGGCAGCAGCTCGCGGCCCTCCGCGCTCATCGTCGCGCCGGAGCGCTTGCGTTCCAGGAGATCGACGCCCAGCTCCCGTTCCAGATTCCGCACGGTTTCGCTCAACGCGGGCTGGGAAAGCCGCAGTTCCTCGGCGGCCCGGCGCAGTGAACCGAGCCGGGTGACCGCCGCGATGTATTCCAGTTGTTCAATCCGCACGCCCGCAGAATGCGAGCGAACTCCCCGCCTGTTCAAGGGTTTCCCTGTCACACGTTCGTGAAATTCGGTGGTCCGCGATACGAGACCGGTCGGGTTTTCCTTGACTGCCTTCCGAGACGGCTGCCACGATCGAAGGCATGATGATGCGACTGGACCTCACGCGGCGACGCCATGTCGACCTCGCGCGCGTCTCCAGCGCCTCCTGTTGCTGCGCGGCCTGATCCCCGTCCTGTGATCCGCCGCTCTCCCTCCCGCACCGCCTGAGTTCTCCACCGTCTTTCGGGCGGGTGGAATTCGGCGTGCCCGAAATCCCTCCGCAACAGGAGTTTCCGTATGTCGGCAGAGCCCGTGAAATTCGCCTACGCGCTCAGCCAGGGCGGCAACTCCACCGCCGCCCGGCGGATGGCCGGCTGGGTCTTCGACTGGTACTTCTCCAACGGCAAGGACTTCGACGGAGTCGTCGAGCAGATCGCCGAGCGCATCGTCGCCTACCGGCGGATCGGCGTCGACCTCCTGCTCCTCGGCTTCCTCCACTACCACGAGGAGGTTGAGTACTTCGGCCGCCGCGTCCTGCCCCTCGTACGCGAGCCGGAGTCCCGACTCCCCGAACCCGCCCGGTACTCCTGACCGTTCTCCCAGGGCGCCCACTCCGCACTTGCGTGGCGCCCCGGCCTCCCGAAAGAGGACCCATGGCCACCGTCCTGTCCGTTTCCGGCAGCCCCTCCGCCTCCTCCCGCACCAACCGTCTGCTGCGCCACCTGGACAAGCGGCTGATCGCGCAGGGCCACACGGTGATCCCGCTCGACGTCCGCGCCATCCCCGCCGAGGCGCTGCTGGGCGCGGACTTCCGGCACCCGAGCATCGCCGAGGCGACCGAGCTGTTCGCCCGGGCCGACGGGGTCGTGGTCGGTACCCCCGTCTACAAGGCCTCCTACTCCGGCGTCCTCAAGGCCCTCCTGGACCTGCTCCCGCAGTACGCCCTCACCGGAAAGACCGTGCTGCCCCTCGCCACCGGCGGCAGCAACGCCCATGTCCTGGCCATCGACTACGCCCTGCGACCGGTGCTCAGCTCCATGGGCGCGGCCCACATAGTCCAGGGCTGGTTCACCCTGGACAAGGACATCACCGCCCACGAGGACGGTACGATCACCGTCGCGCCCGCCGCCGGTGAGGCGCTCGCCCAGGTGGTCGACCAGTTCTCGACCGCCCTGGGCCGCACCCGGCACCTGGCCGCCGCGAGCTGAGCACGATGACCGCCCAAGTGATCGCGGACGACGCCGAGGCCCTCGCCGTCGCCGCCGCCCTGGCCGCCGAGTTCCGCTCGGGAGCCGCCGAGCGAGACGCCGAACGCAGGCTCCCGCGCGCCGAGTTGGACCGCCTGTCCGCCTCCGGGCTCCTCGCTGTCACCGTCCCCGCCGAGCATGGCGGCGCCGACGTCCGCCAGGAGACGCTCGCCGAGGTCTTCCGGCTGCTCGCCTCGGCCGACGCCAGCCTCGCCCAGATCCCGCAGAGCCACTTCGTCTACGTCAATGTGATCCGCCGTCAGGGCACCCCGGAACAGCGGAAGTTCTTCTTCGCCGAACTGCTCGCCGGCCGCCGCTTCGGTAACGCCCAGTCGGAGGCCGGCACCCGGCACGTCCAGGACATCCGCACCCGTCTGGAACCGGAGCCCGACGGCTCGTACGTCCTGACGGGTGTCAAGCACTACTCCACCGGGGCCCTCTTCGCCGACTGGATCCCCGTACTGGCCCGTGCCGAGGACGGCAACCTGCATGTGGCCTACGTGCCGCGCGACGCCCCCGGCCTCACGGTCGTGGACGACTGGGACGGCATGGGCCAGCGTACGACGGCCAGTGGAACCGTCCGCCTGGACGGAGTCCCGGTCCCCGCCGACCGCGTCCTGCCGCACCACCTCACCTTCCAGGGGCCGCAACTCCACGGAGCCGTCGCCCAGTTGCTGCACGCCGCCATCGACACCGGCATCGCCCGGGGAGCGCTGGCCGAGGCCGCCGAGTTCGTGCGGACGAAGAGCCGCCCCTGGTTCGAGAGTGGGGGCGAGACCGCCGCCGAGGATCCGCTGTTGATTCAGCGGTTCGGTGAACTCGCCATCCAGGTAAGGGCGTCCGAGGCGCTGCTGCGCGAGGCGGCCCGCGCGGTCGACGCCGCGCGCGCCGACCTGACCGAAGACTCGGCGGCCGAGGCGTCCCTCGCGGTCGCCGCCGCCAAGGTGCACTCCGCGCACACCGCCGTCGAGGTCGCGGGCGCCCTCTTCGAGGTGGCAGGCACCCGCTCCGCCCTCAACTCCCTCAACCTGCACCGCCATTGGCGCGACGCCCGCACCCACACCCTGCACGACCCGGCCCGCTGGAAGATCCAGCACATCGGCCGCCATGTGCTGAACGGGACGAAGCCACCCCGCCACGGCCTCCTCTAAGGAACTGTCCAGATCGGAGACCCACGTGTCCCTCACCTTCCACTGGTTCCTCCCCACCAACGGCGACAGCCGCCATGTCGTCGGCGGCGGCCACGGCACCCCGGTCACCGTCGCCGGACGGGACCGGCCGCCGACGGTCGCCTATCTGAGCCAGGTCGCCCGCGCCGCCGAGGATCTCGGCTTCGTCGGCGCGCTCACGCCCACCGGCGCCTGGTGCGAGGACGCGTGGCTGACCACCGCGATGGTCAGCCGGCACACCGAACGCCTGAAGTTCCTGGTCGCCTTCCGACCCGGCTTCGTCTCACCCACGCTCGCCGCGCAGATGGCGTCCACCTTCCAGCGGCAGAGCGGCGGAAGGCTGCTCCTCAATGTCGTCACGGGCGGCGAGAGCCACGAGCAGCGTGCCTACGGCGACTTCCTGGACAAGGACGCCCGTTACCGTCGTACCGGAGAATTCCTTGAGGTCGTACGGGAGTTGTGGGAGGGCAAGACCGTCGACCTGGCCGGAGAGCACCTCCATGTCGAGGACGCCAAGCTGGCCCGGGTACCCGATCCCGTCCCCGAGGTGTACTTCGGCGGATCCTCGCCCATCGCCGGAGAGGTCGCCGCCAAGTACGTGGACGTCTACCTCACGTGGGGCGAGCCGCCCGCCCAGGTCGCCGAGAAGATCGCCTGGATCAGGGGACTGGCCGCCGCACAGGGCCGCACCCTCCGCTTCGGGATCCGGCTGCACGTCATCACCCGCGACACGTCCGAGCAGGCGTGGGCGGAGGCCGAACGCCTCCTTGCGGGCTTCGACCCGGCGACCGTGAAGTCCGTACAGGCCGGACTCGCCCGCAGCGAGTCCGAGGGACAGCAGCGGATGCTCGCCCTGCACGGCGGCGGCAGCCGCGACGGCCTGGAGATCCACCCCAACCTGTGGGCGGGCATCGGCCTGGTGCGCGGCGGCGCCGGCACCGCCCTGGTCGGCAGCCACGACGAGGTCGCCGAGCGGATCAAGGAGTACCACGCCCTCGGCATCGACGAGTTCGTGCTCTCCGGCTACCCGCACCTGGAGGAGGCGTACTGGTTCGGCGAGGGAGTCCTGCCCCGACTCGCCGCGCAGGGCCTGTGGCGGCATCCGGCCGGCTCGCGGAACACCCCCGCGGCACAGGTTCCCTTCGCGAACTAGCCCGAGGTCAGCGAGCGGAGGTAGGCCCGCCGTACCTCGGCCGTCTGGCCCTGGACCAGCAGGAACATACCCTCGCGGGCGAGCCGTTGGGCCCGGCTGCTCAGGTCCAGGGACCGCCCGCCCCCGGCCACGACGGCCGCGGTCGTCACCGTCCGCATCACGTCGTACGCGCGCGTCCTGAGCGCCAGTCGTTCCTCGATGTACTCGTGCGGAACCGGATGGTCGGCCAAGGCGTAGGCCTGTCGCCTGACCTCTTCGAGGCGGGCGCGCAGGGGGCCGGCGGTGTCGTCGTCCAGCAGGGCGAGCGCCGCCTCGGCGATCCCGAAGACCGCCGGTGAGGTGTTCACGGACTTCGCGCGGTCGGTCGCGGCCCATGTCTTGTACGGCGCCCGCAGGGCTACCGTCTCCTCGGGCAGCCACAGTCCGTCCAGCTCCAGCGACACCGTGCGCGCGGCGGTGAGCGCCGCGAGCCGCATGGGCGGCGAGGCTTTGAGGCCGGGCTGCTCGCGGGCCTCCGTGAAGGCGAAAACCACCTCGTCCGCGTCGGTCGTCCCGGCGAGCAGCATGACGTCGTTGAGTCCCCAGCCGGTGTACCAGGGGACCATCCCGTCGAAGCGCAGGCCGCCGCGCTCGCGCGTGACCCGGACCGGGATGCGCGGGTGGGCGCGCAGGTGCGCGTACGCGACCCCGGACAGCAGCTCGCCACGGGACAGCGGGCCCAACAGCCGTTCCCGCACGGGGAGTTCACTCTTCGCCAGGGTCAGGACCGGTGTGTGGTGCTGCGTCTGCACGAACCACGTCGCACAGCACGCCCCGGCCAGGATCTCCGCGGTCTCCCGCGCCACCGCACCGGGTGCTCCCGCCCCGCCGTTCTCCTTCGGCGCGCTCACTCCGAGCAGTCCCGACCGTTTGACCGCGTCGATGTGGCTCGCGGGCACGCTCTCCTGGTCGACACGCTCGGCGTGCGGCGCGAGCAGGCCGTCGGCCAGCTGGCGGGCACGGGCGAGGAGGGGGTGCGGTGCGATGGTCATGGAAAGAATTCTCCCGATGTCGTCGTGCGCGGTGTCGATCCGGGCGTGCGCTGTTCGTGTAGGAGGTGAGAGAACACGACGACGCCAAGGAGGACGTCATGAAGTACTACCTGCTCAGCGTGGAGCAGCCGGTGGGAGAGCCGCCCGCGCCCGAGGTGCTGGCCGAGATCGGCAAGAACCTCGACGTCTTCCACGAGGAGCTGCGGGCAGCGGGCTCGTGGGTGTTCGCGGGCGGGCTGCACGGCCCGGAGGTGTCCACCGTGCTGCGCCCCCGCGACGGCGACGTACTGATCACCGACGGCCCGTACGCCGAGGGCAAGGAACACCTCGGCGGGATCTGTCTGATCAAGGCCCCCGACCTGGACGCCGCCCTGGAATGGGGCCGCAAGGCGGCGCTGGCGACCACCCTGCCGATCGAGGTGCGCCCCTTCCTGCACGCGGCCGAGGACTGATGGCGGCAGACGCCCCGGATGGACCCGCCCCGGACGTGGAGGCCGTCTTCCGTGCGGAGTACGGTCGCGCGGTCTCCGTCCTCATCCGCTTCCTCGGCGACATCGACCTCGCCGAGGAAGCGGTCCAGGACGCGTTCACCACGGCCGTCCAGCGCTGGCCGGAGGAGGGTGTGCCGCCCAGTCCCGCCGGCTGGATCATCACGACCGCCCGTAACCGCGCCATCGACCGGTTGCGCCGCGAGTCGTCCCGCTCGGCCCGCCACGCCGAGGCCGCCCTGCTCCACGCACCCGACACGCCGCCCGAGGAGGGACCCGTGCGCGACGACCGGCTCCGCCTCGTCTTCACCTGCTGCCATCCGGCGCTCGCTCCCGAGGCCCGGGTCGCGCTCACCCTGCGCCTGCTCGGCGGGCTCACCACGGCTGCGATCGCCCGCGCCTTCCTGGTGCCGGAGCCCACCATGGCCCAGCGCCTGGTGCGCGCCAAGGCGAAGATCAGGGACGCCCGCATCCCGTACCGGGTGCCGCGCGATGCCGACCTCCCCGACCGGCTGGGCGGTGTCCTCGCCGTCATCTATCTGATCTTCAACGAGGGCTACACGGGCGAGCCCGGGCTGTGCGCCGAAGCCGTACGCCTCGGCCGGCTGCTCACCGAGCTCATGCCGGACGAACCGGAGGTCACCGGCCTGCTCGCGCTGATGCTCCTCGTGGAGTCGCGCCGGGCCGCCCGGGAGGACGAGAACGGGGAACTGGTGCCGCTGCCCGAGCAGGACCGCGCCCGCTGGGACCGCGACCTGGTCGTCGAGGGACAGGGGCTCGTCCGCCGCTGTCTGCGCCGGGGCCGACCGGGGCCGTACCAGATCCAGGCCGCGATCAACGCCGTCCACAGCGACGCGCCGACCGCGGACGCCACCGACTGGGGTCAGATCCTTCAGCTCTACGACCAGCTGAGCGCCGTAGCTCCGAGCCCGGTCGTCGCCCTGAACAGGGCGGTCGCGGTTGCCGAGGTCGAGGGCCCAGGACCGGCCCTCGACCTCGTGGACGCCCTCGACCTCGACGGCTACCACGTCTTCCACGCCGTCCGCGCCGATCTGCTGCGCCGCCTCGGCCGCGACACCGAGGCGGTACGGGCGTACGAGGCGGCCATCACCCTCACGGAGAACCTGGCGGAACGGGCCTTCCTGACCCGCCGGCGGCGGGAACTCGAACACCGATGACGCCGAGCCTCACACGCTCAGCGCCTCCCGGACCGCGAGCTCCGACTCCTTGCCGCCCTCGCCGGACGACGTGACCCGCCCGGCCTCCAGGACGTAGTACCGCTGGGCGGCCCGCATCGCGAAGCCGACGTGCTGTTCGACCAGGAGCACGGAGAGTCCGCCCCGGGCGGCCAGAGCCAGGATCGTCTCCTCGATCTCGGCGACCACGGAGGGCTGGATGCCCTCGGTCGGCTCGTCGAGGAGGAGGATCCGAGGCTCCGTCACCAGGGCGCGGGCGATGGCGAGTTGCTGGCGCTGACCGCCCGACAACAGGCCCGCCCGGCGGCCGGACAGGGTCCGCAGCGCCGGGAACAGGTCCAGCGCCTCCGCGATCGCCTCCTTCCCGCGCTTGCGTCCGTCGGCCACCAGCTGGAGGTTCTCCGCGGTCGTCAGGTGCGGGAACGCCTGCTGGCCCTGCGGGACGTACGCCATCCCGCGCGCGACCCGCTCGTGCGGCTTGCGGCGGGTGATGTCCTCGCCGTCCAGGCGGATGGTGCCGCTGGAGGGCGTGAGCAGCCCGACCGCCGCGCGCAGCAGGGTGCTCTTGCCGGCGCCGTTGTGCCCGAGCACGGCGGCGACCCCGTCCCTGGGGACCTCGACGGAGACGCCGTGCAGGACGGTACTGCGGTGGTAGCCGACGCGGACGTCGTTGATCTCAAGCATCACGCCTCCTGTACGGCCACGTCGGAAGCGGTCTCCCGGGCGGCGTGCCCGAGGTACACCTCCTGCACCTTGGGATCGGCCTGCACCTCGGCCACCGTGCCCTCGCTGAGCACCTTGCCCGCGTGCAGCACACTCACGCTGCGCGCGAAGGAGCGCATGAAGTCCATGTCGTGCTCGATGACGACGACGGTCCGCTCCTCGCTGATGCGCTCCAACAGCTCGCCGGTGGACTGCCGTTCGTCGTGGCTCATCCCGGCGACCGGCTCGTCGAGCAGCAGCAGACGCACGTCCTGCACGAGCAGCATGCCGATCTCCAGCCACTGCTTCTGGCCGTGCGCGAGGATCCCGGCGGGGGAGTCGGCGAGTTCGGTGAGCCCGACCGTCTCCAGCGCCTTGGCGACGGACTCCGGCACGTCCTTGCGGCGCCGCAGCATCGTCCACGCGCTGCGGCCCGCGCCGGCCGCGATGTCCAGGTTCTGCAGGACCGTCAACTCCTCGAAGACGGTGGCGGTTTGGAACGTACGCCCGATGCCCGACCGGGCGATCTTGTGGACGCTCCGCCCGAGCAGCTCGTCCTCGCCGAAGCGGACCGAGCCCGCCGCCTTCACCAGGCCGGTGACGGCGTCGACGAGGGTCGTCTTGCCCGCGCCGTTCGGCCCGATGAGGAACCGCAGATCGCCCGGCCGCACGTCGAGGTCCACACCGTCCACGGCGGTGAACCCGTCGAAGGACACGCGCAGTTGCCGTATCTCAAGCCCTGCCAGCTCGGTCATGCTGCTTCTCCCACGGGAAGTGCGGTCGCGGGTTCCCCGGCCGGCTGCCTGGCGGCCCGCCACCGGCGTACGATCCCGGCCAGCGAGGCGAGTCCGCCGGGCAGGAAGGCGAGCGCCACGATGAACAGCAGGCCCTGGAAGTAGGTCCAGGCCGCCGGGAACTCCTCCGACAACGCGGTCTTGGCCCAGGCCACGCCGATCGCGCCGAGCACCGCGCCGACCAGGCTGGCCCGGCCGCCCACCGCTGCGCCGATCACGAACTCGATGGACGGCACGATGCCGATCATCGCCGGCGAGATGATGCCGACGGCCGGCACGAACAGCGCGCCCGCGAGGCCCGCCATGCCCGCCGCCACGACGTACGCGACGAGCTTCACGTTCGCCGGGTTGTACCCGAGGAAGCGCACCCGCTCCTCCGAGTCCCTTACGGCGACGAGGAGTTCGCCGTACCGGCTGTGGATCAGCTGGCGGGCGATCGCGATCAGGGCGAGCAGACACGCGGCGATGATGAAGTACACCGTCCGCTGGTTGAGCGGGTCGTTGAGGTCGTAGCCGAAGAAGCCCTGGATGTCGGTGAGTCCGTTGGTGCCGCCGGTCGTGTCCTGCTGGCCGATCAGCCAGATGGCGAAGGCGGCGGCGAGGGCCTGGCTGAGGATCGCGAAGTAGGCGCCCTTGACCCTGCGCCGGAAGATGAACGAGCCCAGGATCGCGGCGACGGCCATCGGCAGCAGCACGGTCGCCGCGAGCGCGAACAGGGGATTCGCGAACGGCTTCCACCACCAGGGGAGTTCGGTGGCGGTGCCGTACAGCGCCATGAAGTCGGGCAGGTTGCCCGGCCCGGCGTCGGCGATCTTCAGATGCATCGCCATCGCGTAGCCGCCGAGCCCGAAGAACACGCCCTGGCCGAGCGTCAGCAGCCCGCCGCGGCCCCAGGCCAGACAGATGCCGACCGCGACCATGGCCGTGCACAGGTACTTGGCGAGCAGCCCGAGCCGGAAGTCGGACAGGGCGAGCGGAGCGAGGGCGAACAGCACTACGGCAGCCGCCGCGAATCCCGCCACGGCCCGGGCCGAACGGCCTTTCAGCAGAGGCACGTTGGGGAGAGTCACTTTCTGCGGGCTCATACGAGACTCCTCGTACGCAGCGTGTACAGCCCCTGGGGCCGCCACTGGAGGAACGCGACGATGGCCACGAGGACCAGCACCTTGGCGACACTGACCGTGGTCGAGTACTCGAGGACCGACTGCAGCACGCCCAGCACGAAGGCGACGATCACGCTGCCCTTGAGCTGCCCGATGCCGCCGACCACGATCACCAGGAAGGCGTCGATGATGACGTTGGTGCCCATCGTGGGCCCGATCGGACCGACCAGCGTGAGCGCGACCCCGGCCACGCCCGCGAGCCCGGACCCGATGAAGAAGGCGGTGCGGTCGACGCGGGACGTGGAGATCCCGGACACCTCGGCGAGGTCGCGGTTCTGCACCACGGCCCGGATACGGCGGCCCAGCGGCGTCAGCCGCAGCGTCAGAGAGAGAGCGACCACGGCCGCGATCGCCAACCCCAGAATGAACAGGCGGCTGTTGGCGAAGGTGAGCGGATCGTCGCCGCCGATGATCGTGATGTTCCCGGTGAGCACGTCCGGCGCACGGGTCTGCACATTCGGCGCCCCGAAAATGTCACGGGCGAGTTGCTGGAGCATCAGTGAGACGCCCCACGTGACGAGAAGCGTGTCGAGTGGCCGGAGATACAGACGGCGAATCAGCAGCCATTCCAGCAGTGCGCCGAGCGCCCCCGAGACGAGAAAAGCGACGGGAAGCGCGACCAGCAGTGAAATTCCCGCGCTGGATATGGATTTTTGAAGGACGTATGTGGTGTAGGCGCCCGCCATGATGAACTCGCCGTGGGCCATGTTGATGACGTTCATCTGGCCGAAGGTGAGCGACAGGCCGAGCGCGATGAGCAGCAGGACGGCACCGATGCTGATGCCGGTGAAGGTCTGACCGAGGATCACGGTCATACGGCGGCTCCGGGGAGGCGGGACGCGGGGGCCTCGGCGTGCGAGGCCCCCGCGGAGGGGCGGTCAGGAGAGGCCGGAGGCCCACGAGTAGCCCTTGAGGTACGGGTCCGGCTTGATGGGCTCGCCGGAGTTCCACACCTCCTTGATCAGACCGTCGGTGCCGATCTCGCCGATCCGGGCCGTCTTGTAGATGTGCTGGCTGGCGCCGTCCACGGTGACCTTGCCCTCGGGCGCGTCGAAGGTGATGCCGTCGGAGGCGGCCTTCACCTTCTCCGGGTCGAAGGACTTCGCCTTCTCGACCATCGCCTTCCACAGGTAGACCGAGGTGTACGCGGCCTCCATCGGGTCACTGGTCGGCTTGTCCTGGCCGTACTCGGCCTTGTACGCCTTCACGAACTTGGTGTTCGCCGCGCCCGTGGTGGTCTGGTAGTAGTTCCAGGCCGTCAACTGGCCCGCCAGGTACTGGGCGCCGATCGACTTGACCTCCTCCTCGGCGATCGACACCGAGACGACCGGCATGGACTTGGCGGTCAGGCCCGCGGACTTGTACTCCTTGAAGAAGGCAACGTTGGAGTCGCCGTTGAGGGTGTTGAAGACCGCGTCCGCCTTCGACGCCTTCACCTTGTTGGCGATCGTGCTGAACTCCGTGGAGCCCAGCGGCGCGTAGTCCTCACCGGCGATCGTCATGCCGTTGGCCTCGGCGTACGCCTTGATCTCCTTGTTGGCGGTACGCGGGAAGACGTAGTCGCTGCCGACCAGGTAGAGCTTCTTGAGGCCCTTGCTCTTGAGGTAGTCGAGCGCCGGGACGATCTGCTGGTTGGTGGTCGCGCCCGTGTAGAAGATGTACGGGGACTCCTCAAGCCCCTCGTACTGCACGGGGTAGAACAGCAGGGACTTGTTCTTCTCGAAGACCGGCTTGACGGCCTTGCGGCTGGCGGAGGTCCAGCAGCCGAAGGTGGCCGCCACCCGGTCCTCGCTGATCAGCTTCTGCGCCTTCTCGGCGAAGGTCGGCCAGTCGGAGGCGCCGTCCTCGCTGATCGGCTTGATCTGCTTGCCGAGGACGCCGCCGGAGGCGTTGATCTCGGAGATCGCCAGTTCCAGCGAGTTGCGTACGGTCACCTCGCTGATCGCCATCGTGCCGGACAGCGAGTTGAGGAGACCGACCTTGACCGTGTCACCGCTGACGTCGGCCTTCGCGGCCTCGTCGGAGGAGCCGGCCTCACTGGTCTTGGCGCCGCACGCGGAGAGCACGACGGCGGCGGCGAGCGCCGCGGTACCGGCCATCAGCCGGCGGCGGAAAATGCTGGGAACGCTGGACAAAAGAACCCCCTTGTCCCCTATGGGACACCTGAAAAGGAAAGGCCAGCCCTTCAGGGGCCTGAAGTGCGGTCACAGCTTCAAGTCGCCCTGTTTCCAAGCTGTTTCGCGGCACTTACCCGCCTGTATCTTCCGGCTCCCGACGGGAAAGAAGGGGAAAACAAAAAATGCCCGGGGCGGAATGCTTGAGATGCATTCACAGTTCGCCCGAGGCATTCTAGTTACTTCCTGAGGGAAGTATCTCGGCGTGGTGAGGCGCATGTCAAGGGCGGGCCGGGTCGGCGTCCAGCTGGGTGAGCACGTCGAAGTCGACGCCGTCCGCGCGGGCGAGGTAGATCCGCTGCTTCACATGGCTGCCCCGCAGCCGCAGGAGTCCCCGTGGCCCCTCGTACGACACGGAGTCGGCACTCGCGCCGATCGCGGTCACGTCCAGAGTCCTGGCCCGGGCGATGAGCGCGGCCAGCAACAGGACGCCCTCGTAACACGATTCGCCCAGGCTGCCCGGGGCCGGCGCCTCGACGCCGAACCTTCCGGCGTACTGGCCGTGGAAGTCGAGGGTGTCCTGGTTGGCGAGAGAGGAGAAGAATCCGGCGGTGCTGTAGAGGCCCTCGGTGGCCGTGGGTCCGCTGGCCATCAGCATGTTCTCGTCCATCAGCGTGCTCAGTCTGAGGCAGCGCTGGTCGAGCCCGGACGCGGCGAACGCGCGGTTGAAGCGGACGGCGTCACTGCCCACGAGGAGCATCAGCACCGCGTCCGCCTCCGACTGCTCGATCCGGCGCAGCACCTGGTCGAACTCATGCGTGCCGAGCGGGAGGTAGGCCTGCCCGCAGATGCCGCCCCCGGACTCGCGCGCGTACGTGCGTGCCGCCAGCGCGGTGCGGCGGGGCCACACATAGTCGTTGCCGATCACGAACCAGCGCCGCACCGTGTGCTCGGCCGCCAACAGACGCATCGCGGGCCGCAGTTGGTCGTCCGGCGTCTCGCTGGTCAGGAAGACACCCGTGGTGTGCTCCCCGCCCTCGTACAACGCCGTGTAGACGTACGGGACGCGGTGCGCGATCCGCGGGGCCAGTGCCTGCCGGACCGAGGAGATGTGCCAGCCGGTGACGCCCTGGACGACGCCCAGATCCACCAACGCCCCTACCCGGTCGGCGATCTCACCCGGCTCGGCGCCGCCGTCGACCGGCAGCAGTCGCAGTTCCTTGCCCAGCACCCCGCCCGCGTGGTTGACCTCCTCGGCGGCGAGCCGCGCGCACAACTCGCAGGTGGGCCCGAAGATTCCCGCGGCGCCCTGCATGGGGAAGACGAGCGCCACGCTGAACACGGAGTCATCGACGGTGAACCAGTCGAGCGGGTGGGGGTCGAGCTGGAACATGAGGTCATGATTCCGGGTCCGACCGGTGAACTCCAGTCCGTCTCGTGGTGCGGTCGTCCCGGCGGCGGCAGGCGTGCGCGAACCACAGGCGGAGCGGGACTTGTACGATGTTGGGCACTCCGGCACCAAGGAGAAGGATGCCCACTCCACCTCCGCGTCAGCCCCAGGATCTGATGCAGCTGTTGACCCAGGCCGAACGCCTTGCGGCACGGCGGCTCCAGGCCGCCCTCGACGCGGACGGCTGCTCGCTCGACGCCTGGCGGGTGCTCTCCCTGCTCTCCGACGGCGAGGGCCACTACATGACCGCCGTCGCCGGAGCGGTCTTCCTGCCGCCGCCGACCCTCACCAAACTGGTCGACCACCTCGTCGACCAGAACCTCGTCTACCGGCGCGTCGACCCCCTGGACCGGCGTCGCATCCTCACCTACCTCACACCGCGCGGCGAGACCTACTGGCGCAAGGTCAGCCGTGAGGTCCGCGCCCAGTGGCCGGTGCTGAGCGACGGAGACGACGAACTGCTGCGCGCCCTGCTGGAACGGCTGGTGGGCGCCTTCGAAGGGGCTGCGACGGAGTCCGCCTCCTGAGGTGTCCGGGTATCCACCCGTGACGTTCTGATCACGAAAAGTAGTTTCCGCGTGTCCGGAATTCTCCCTCCGGGGTGATGGTTGGTATATGCATCGAGCTGACCGCCCGACCCGACCGCACGCGGCCGAAAGGCCCGCGCACCACCAGCGAGGCACCGTGAACCACTCCACCCCCGAGCAGCCCGCCGACATCGTGGCCCGGCTGCGCGCCGCCTTCCGCACCGGCCGCACCAAGCCCGTCGAGTGGCGCACCGCGCAGCTTGGCCGCCTGCGCGAGATGCTCACGGAGAACGGCGACGACATCGCCGCCGCCCTCCACGCCGACCTGGGCAAGAGCAGCACGGAGGCCTACCGCACAGAGATCGACTTCACGATCCGCGAGATCGACCACACCCTGGACCACCTCACCGACTGGCTGCGCCCCGAGCCCGCCCCCGTCCCGGCCCACCTCGGCGCCGACGCCACGGCCTGGACGCAGTACGACCCGCTGGGCGTCGTCCTCGTCATCGCCCCCTGGAACTATCCGGTCCAGCTCCTGCTCACCCCCGTGATCGGCGCGCTGGCCGCCGGCAACGCGGTGGTCGCCAAGCCCAGCGAGATGGCCCCCACCACCTCCGCCGTGCTGGCCCGTCTCCTGCCTGCCTACCTCGACACCGACGCGGTCGCCGTCGTCGAGGGCGGCATCCCGGAGACCACGGCCCTGCTGGCCGAGCGCTTCGACCACATCTTCTACACCGGCAACGGCGCCGTCGGCCGCATCGTCATGCGCGCCGCCGCCGAGCACCTCACCCCGGTCGCCCTCGAACTCGGCGGCAAGTCCCCGGCGTTCGTCGACCACGACGCCGACCTGAACGTCGTAGCCGACCGGCTGGCCCGCGGCAAGTTCCTCAACGCCGGCCAGACCTGTGTGGCCCCCGACTACGTCCTGACCGACCCGGAGACCGCCGCCGCGCTCGAGCCCCTACTCGCGCGTGCCGTCGAGGCGCTCTACGGCACCGACCCCGCCGACTCGACCGAATACGGCCGCATCGTCAACGAACGCCACTTCGACCGGCTCGCCGGCCTGCTCGACTCGGGCCGTGTCGTCGTCGGCGGCGGCAGTGACCGTACGACGAAGTACATCGCGCCGACCGTCCTCGCCGACGTCGACCCCAAGTCGCCGGTGATGCGGGAGGAGATCTTCGGCCCGATCCTGCCCGTCGTCACCGTCGCCGACCTGGACGCGGCGATCGACTTCATCAACGACCGGGACAAGCCCCTCGCCCTGTACGTGTTCACCGAGTCCGAGGACACCCGCTCCCGGATCGCCGCCGAAACCTCCTCCGGCGGCCTCGGCTACGGCCTGCCGCTCGCCCATCTCACCGTCTCCGACCTGCCGTTCGGTGGCGTGGGGGAGAGCGGCATGGGCAGCTACCACGGCCGCTACTCCATCGAGACGTTCAGCCACCGCAAGGCGGTGCTGGCGAAGCCGCTGAGCTGAACGGACTCCAACTCGGCCGAGGGGGCGGCCGAGTCGCCGTCCCTGTTGACTGGTCTACACCCTTGACTGGTACAGACCAACGCGGTTGAGTGAGCCTCCACACCCCCCACCACGGCCGCCCCCACGCCGTGGCCGGTCCGACCGGCTCGTGCGCACAAGGCTGTGCTCCGCCCTGCCCTTGGTGGGGTCGGCCGTGCTCCGCAGAGGAGTTGACCCTGTGTCGAGGCGCCGCATATCCGCTGTTCTGACCGCACTCGTCCTCGGAGGCATGGCCCCCGTGCTCCTTCCGGCCTCGGGCGCGTCCGCAGCCGCCTGCTCCAGCTATCCCAGCTGGGTGGCGGGCAAGTCGTATGTCACCGGCGACATCGTCCGCTACACCGACGGCAAGGCGTACGTCGCCGAGCACGACAACCCGGGCTACGACCCGACGATCAGCACCTGGTACTGGGAGCCGTACGCCTGTGACGGCTCCGGCACTCCGTCCGGATTCGTCGTCTCCGAGGCGCAGTTCAACCAGATGTTCCCGAGCCGGAATTCGTTCTACACCTACAGCGGCCTGACCGCCGCGCTGAGCGCCTACCCGGCCTTCGCGAACACCGGCAGCGACACCGTGAAGAAGCAGGAGGCCGCCGCTTTCCTCGCCAACGTCAACCACGAGACCGGCGGGCTGGTCCACATCGTCGAGCAGAACACCGCCAACTACCCGACGTACTGCGACTGGAGCCAGTCCTACGGCTGCCCGGCCGGCCAGGCCGCCTACTACGGCCGCGGACCCATCCAGCTGTCCTGGAACTTCAACTACAAGGCCGCAGGCGACGCACTCGGCCTCGACCTCCTCAACAACCCCTGGCTGGTACAGAACGACGCGTCCGTCGCCTGGAAGACCGGCCTGTGGTACTGGAACACCCAGACCGGCCCCGGCACCATGACCCCCCACAACGCCATGGTCAACCAAGCCGGCTTCGGCCAGACCATCCGCAGCATCAACGGCTCCCTGGAATGCGACGGCAAGAACCCCGCACAGGTGCAGAGCCGCGTCGACGCCTACAACCGGTTCACCTCCATCCTCGGGACTTCACCGGGCGGCAACCTCTACTGCTGACGCCCGATCGCAGGGCATGGTGTCATGCACCTGACTATTGATCCCGCACGGATGAAGGGCATCGTCATGCGCACCCCCCACGCCCTGCTCGCCACGACCGCCGCGCTCGCCGCGACGGTCGTGGCACCCCCGGCCGGAGCCGCCACGGCGGTCCCGGCCGCGGGCGCCTACTACGTCCAGAGCGCCACGACCGGGCTCAACGCGGCCGACAACAGCGGAGCGGTCGAGCAGCACAACCCCAAGGGCAACGAGGACCGCCAGCAGTGGACTCTCCGGGCGAGCGGATCCTCGTACGTCCTGGAGAGCACCGACACGGCCGGCAGCTGCCTCGGCCGCTCCGGCGACCAGGCGAGAACCGTGGCCTGCACGAGCGCGGACGCGGCCTGGGAGATCACCCCGACCGGCCCCGACCAGTACACCCTCAAGTCCCCGGGAACGGAGCGCTACTTGACGGTGGCTGCCAAGCCGTCCGGCTCCAACTACCCCGCCCAGCTGGCCGTCGGCTCCTCCGGCACCCTCGCCGCCTGGTACCTCACCCCGGTCACGCCCACGACGGGCACCATGCCGTCGGCGGACCAACGCACCCTGGACCAGGTCACGTTCCTCACCTCGCACAACGCCTACGCCAATGGAGTCGACGGCGGCTTCGCACCGCCCTTCGTCAACCTGGTGCCGAACCAGTCCCGGGGCATCAACCAGCAACTCGCCGACGGTGTCCGGGGATTCATGATGGACATCCACCAGACCTCGGACGGGGCGATCCTCTGCCACAACAGCTGCACCCTGGTCAGCAGTCCGGTCGCCCTGTGGGTCGACATCCAGCGCATGGTCGACTTCCTGAAGGCGCATCCCGACCAGGTCGTCACCGTCTTCCTGGAGGACTACGTCGACCCGGGCGTCCTGCGCAGTGAACTCGCCCGGGTCAGCGGCCTGTCCGACGTGCTCTACCGCCCCGACCAGACAGGTGTCCGGCAAAGCGGCTGGCCCAAGGTGGCCGACCTGATCGCCGCCAACGACCGGCTGCTCATCTTCACCGACCACAGCCGTTCCTCCGACGAGTCCGCGGGCCTGACCCGGGACAGCTTCGGGGTGATGTACCAGCGGGAGTGGACCGTCGAGAACTACTGGTCCATGGGCTCGGGCCTCGGCTCCTCCAACTGGGCCTGCTACAGCCGCTGGTACGACGCCAACGCCAACATCCCGCTGACCCGCACCGAGACCGCCTTCCGGCCGCTCTTCGTCATGAACCACTTCCGCGACGCGGCGATCGCCTCGACCGCGCAGACCGACAACACCAAACTGACCGACCGGGCCAAGCGGTTCTGCCAGCCGGCCGCCCGCAAGAAGCCCAACTTCCTCGCCGTGGACCGCTACGACCTCGGGGACCCGGCGTCGGCGGTCAACTCGCTCAACACGTACACATATCCGTAAAGCGCCCGTTCCGCCTGACGGTCCCTGTGCGAGACTCCGCTGATGACCTCGGAAACGATCACCGCACAGGCCTCCGGCACCTGGAAACTCGGCGACCTGTCCGTCAACCGCATCGGCTTCGGCGCGATGCGGTTGACGGGCAGCGCCGCCTTCCACCTCGGCACACCGAGCGACCGCGACCGGTCGATCGCCGTACTCCGCAAGGCGATCGAACTCGGTGTGAATCACATCGACACGGCCGCCTTCTACTTCTCGTCCCTGCGCTCCGCCAACGAGCTCATCAACAGCGCGCTCGCCCCCTACTCCGACGACCTCGTCATCGCCACGAAGGTCGGGCCTTTCCGGAACTACTCGGGGGAGTGGGGCACTTCGGCACGCCCCGAGGACCTGCGCGGCCATGTCGAGGAGAACCTGCGCCAGCTCGGCCGGGACCATCTCGATCTCGTCTACCTCCGCCGGATGCGCCAGGACTCCATCGCCGAGCACTTCGGCGCGCTCGCCGAGCTCCGCAAGGAGGGCCTGATCCGGCACCTCGGCATCTCCGACGTCGAGCCCCGGCATCTCGCCGAGGCGCAGGAGATCGCCCCTGTGGTGAGTGTGCAGAACAGGTTCGGGCTGGACTCCCGCAACCCCGAGACCGCCGAGATGCTGCGGATCTGCGGGGAACAGGGCATCGCCTTCGTTCCGTTCTTTGCCATCGCGGGCGAGGGAGGGGCACAGGGGGCCACCACCGCACACGACGACGAGGTACTGGCCATCGCGGGCGCCCACGACGCCAGTCCCGCCCAGATCCGGCTCGCCTGGTCGCTCGCGCAGGGCCCGCACGTTCTCGCCATTCCCGGGACGGGCAACCCCGACCATCTCGTCGAGAACGTGGCCGCGGGCGCGATCCGTCTCACCGAGGACGAGTTGAGGCGGCTGGTGGCTACGGGGCCTTGATGTGGAGACGGTCGCCGAACGGTTCCGCGCCCGTAAGACGCGGACGGCTCCGCGCGACGATCGTGACGGACAACCCCGGCAGTCCTTGCAGCGGGGAGAGGTCGACCGTCGGGTCGACGGCGTCCAACTCCAGGGTGAGCCTCCTCAGGAAGGGGAAGGCAAGGCCAAGCCCGACCAGTTCGGGATCGTCCTTGACCTTCATCAAGGTGAGGGAGTGAATGCCTGGCTGGAACGGGAGGCCGGCGAATTCCAGCGCGGGGTCACGCACCGGGATCCGGAGCGCCTTCAGCTTCGGCAGGCCCCTGATCTGGTCGAAGAGCTCGTCGACAGGTGTCTCGTTCCAGAGGGCGAGTCCGCGCAGGCCTGCCCAGCGGTGGAGGGAGTCGAGGCGCAGCTTGTCGCCGGACACCGAGAGCCGCATGACCGTGGGGTGCGCTGGGGGGAGTTGGCTGTCACGCAGCCCCCAGAGACGCAGCTCGCGGAGCTGCTCAAGTGTGGGGATGACGTCCAGGTGCCCTCGTTCGAGCAGGGCGGCACCGAGTTCCAACGTGACCAGGGGCGCGCCGGCAAGGGTGGCGACATCATGGACACAGGTCCCGTTCCCGATGAACAGGTGCTTGATTCCCGGACGCCTGGTCAGAAAGGACAGGTCGGACAAGCGGGAATTGTCCCTCACGGTGAGGTTCTCGATCGTGTCCTGCGGCAGGTCGTTGTCCAGCAGAGCCGCGTCGAAGGGACCACTGACGACGACCTTCCTCAGCGGACCGAGATGGTGCAGGCTCCTGATCATGTGATCGCGGTCGACGAGCACCTCTAGATCGTCCAGCCGCATACGGGCCAGCACCTCACGGGCGTACCGCTCGACAGGGAAGTCCCGCCAGGCCGAGACGACGAACTGGCGTACCAGCGGGCTCGGTTGCGACGCGAAGTCGAGGACGAGCGGCAGGCACTCGGGAGTGCCGATCTTCCGTAGCGTCGTGGTGACGAGGAGTTGCACCTCCTCCGGCAAACCGATGGGGCCAGGCAGCATCGGAAGGGCGTACGGCCCGAGTCCGGCCACCTCGGTTGCCTGGCGGGCGTTTTCGGGCGGCATGAAGGCTTTGACGCGCTCCTCCACCGCCTGGCGTGTCTCCGGCGGCAGGAACACCGCCTCGGCCGCGCAACTCGCTGCGAGAACTCGGAGTTTCCACCGCTTGCGTCCCGACCGGGCATCCCCCTGCTCCACGAGATGCTCGATCACGCCGCGCACTTCGGCGGCCGTGCAGTGACCGACGGACAGCAGGACGACGTCATGCCACTCCTCCTGCGAGGCGTGCTGCAGCATCTCCGCCAGGCAGTCGCTGTCGCGGAACTCGGCGGCGGCCAGGTAGTCCTGGAATGTGCGGTGAATGAACTGGATGCTGTCAGCGGTGCGTTCTTCCAGGACTCCACTGCGATTGAGCATGTGCCGCAAGATGGCCTCCGCCGGACCCTGCTTCAGCACCTTCGGCATTCCCTGCAGGGCGGGCGTCAACTGACCGATGGCCTGCTCGTGGGAGAGCTGCAACTGGCCGTTGCGCACCAGCCACACGGCGATGCGCTGCAGGAGCGCCTGGTGTGCCTCCGGGCTCAGTTCGATCCCTTCCGGCCCGGTGATCCTTCGCCGCGCGTCGCGCTTGCCCAGGAGCATCTTCAGCGCGGCCGTGTAGAGCTCGGGCCGGCTGACGGGCAGGTCTCCGCCGCTGCGCCGGTGGAGAGCGCAGATCACGGCGCAGAGCAGGGGAGTGCGCGCGAGATTGCGCAGGGCCGGACTTGAGGTGAAGCGGGCTTTGAGGGAGGCCTCCAGTTCGGACAGGTGGTGGTCCTCGTCATCCGCGGCGGACACGTCCAGACGTGCCGTGTCGTGCCAGGCGTGCACGAAGGCCTCGATGTCCGTGTCCCGCATGGGCAGGAGGTGGAGCTCCTTGAAACCCTCGTGCGCCAGCCAGTCCTCCTTCACCGCCAACGGCCGCACCGTGACGAGGCAGAGCGCGGGGGTGAAGGAGGCCAGGAGCTCACCCAGCCAGTGCCGGGCATCCGTACGATCCTCCTGCGGCACCTCGTCGAGACCGTCGACCAGCAGGAGTCCACGGCCCGAGTCCAGCACCCTGCGGGCCCAGTTCACCGGCGGGTCACCGGTCATCAGACCGGCTATGCGGTGGAGGTCGCCCGGCCTGGGAAACGTGTCGCCCTGGGCGCGCAGCCTGCGCAGCGGGATGACGAACGGGACCAGGCCGTTGAGCGCCGTCAGGCTGCCCTCCAGCGAGTGGGAGGCGGTGTGGGAGGCCAGCCATCCGACCAGCGTGGTCTTCCCCGCGCCGGCCTCTCCCCGCAGCAGCACCCGGGGACCGGCCGCCAGCAACTGCTCGTCGACCCGTCGCGCCCTGGGCGGGGTGCCTTCGGACTGGCGGAAGGCGCGGGAGTCCTCCGCCTCCAGGTGCAGGTAGGCCGTGTCCAGGTCCCAGCGCGACTCGTGAGTCCCCAGTTCGTCGACCCCGATGATCGCGATACTGCGGAACCGGGTCTTGATCGCCTCCCGGTACTCGCGTTCGAACAGCTCGTCATGCCGGTGGAACTCGGTGACCCGTTCCAGAGACAGTGGCCGCTCGGCCTCCGGCAGGGTGAAGGCCTTGGCGACACCGTCGTCGACCGATTCCGCCTCGATGCGCATGTGACCGCGTCCCCGGGGGACGCTGGTCACGATGCCAGTCAGGACACCCCCGGCGAACACCGGAGCTCCGGAGAGCCCGGCCAGCGGGGACGAGCCGTCGGCGCGCTCGGTGGCGGGCGCGCGGGAGAACTCGCAGACCAGGATGTCCGGGCGCAGCCGACTGGCCACTGGAAGCATGGTGACCTCGTACTGGTCGCATTCGATCTCACCGGTCACGGCGTCGCGCTGCACGTCGGGGAAGCCGATGACCTGGCAGTCGGGAACGGGCTGCGCGGTGTCGACGCGGCCCCAGCGCAGCCTGCCGAGCGGCTTGAGGAACGCCGGGGTCACCACCTGCGTGTGTGCCTCGAGAAGCGCGAGATCGCGTTCCGGGTCGATCCAGCGCACGTCGCAGGGAACCGACGCGGAGCCGCTCGGGTGCATCACCGAGGCGACGCCGGGAGACCCCGGGGGGAGGAGAACGAGCCGGGGTGGATACCGCTTCGGTTCCGCACCGGCGTCCGGATGCGTGACGCGTGCCCGGCGCGGGCCGCGCAGTACGTGTGCCGCGGTCAGCACGAGGCTCGGGGTGAGAAGCACACCGGTGCCCTGGGTCAGGCCGCTGACCAGGACGACACGGTCCGCCGGAGACACGGCTCTGTTCATGGTCGTACCGTCAGTGCGCGCCGCTGTTTCCGAACCGGCCGGTGCCGCCCGGTTCAGGGTTGCCAACCTGCCAAGGAGCCCCGGTTCGCGCGTCCTTGGGCGTCAGCGTGAAGGCGACCTTGTGCGTACGGGTGTCGGCCCGCGTCGCGTCGACGCCGGCATCAACGACCCAGGCCCGGACCCTCGCGCCGCCCTTGTCCTCCGCGCGCAACTCGACCATGAACTCCATGTGGATGTCCCCCACCTCGAAGCGCACGTCCTGTCCCGCGGATCGGCTCGATGCGAGGAGGAGCTGATCGCGTACGGCCTGAACCGCGTCCGCCAGCTCGATGCCTTCCGGTACGCCGGCAGTGCTCATGCGTGCGTCCTCCCCGTTCTCGGTGCTCAGGCAGGCAATCTAGCGTTAACGCCGCTCCACGGCACGGGTGTTGGGAGGCTGGGCGGATCTTCATGCCACCTCGGGGAGGAGCGACTGGCGTGCGCCAAGTTTTACGTATAACCTCTCTCGTCAACCGCCTGCCCCGAAAGGCTCCCGAAAGGCTCCGATGAGACGCGTCGCCCTGGTCACCCTCGTCGTCGACGACTACGACGAGGCGATCCGCTTCTACACCGAGGCCCTCGGATTCCGGCTGGTCGAGGACACGCCCCGCCCCGACGGCTCCCGCTGGGTCGTCGTCGAGCCCGGCACCGAGGCGCACAGCACCGGCCTGCTGCTCGCCCGCGCCAAGGACGAGGCCCAGCGCGGCCGGGTCGGCGACCAGACCGGCGGGCGCGTCGGCTTCTTCCTGCACACCGACGACTTCGCCCGTGACCACGCCCGCATGACCGCCGCGGGCGTGACCTTCCTGGAGGAGCCGCGCCATGAGCCCTACGGCTCGGTCGCCGTCTTCCAGGACCTGTACGGCAACCGCTGGGACCTGCTCCAGCCCGCAGCCTGACCCCGCTCACCGAGACATCGCCGAGGAACGACCGCACATGACCTCTACGCGCATAGACGCCGCCATCCTCCGCAGCCTCCCCAAGGCCGTGCTGCACGACCACCTCGACGGCGGCCTGCGCCCCGCCACCGTGGTGGAGCTCGCGGCCGAGGTCGGTCACACGCTGCCCACCACCGACCCGGACGAGCTGGCCGCCTGGTACTACGACGCCGCGAACTCCGGCGACCTGGTCCGCTACATCGCCACCTTCGAGCACACCCTCGCCGTCATGCAGACCCGCGAGGGCCTGCTGCGCACCGCCGAGGAGTACGTCCTCGACCTCGCCGAGGACGGTGTCGTCTACGCCGAGGTGCGCTACGCCCCCGAGCTGAACACCGCCGGCGGACTGGCCCTCGCCGAGGTTGTCGAGACCGTCCAGGAGGGCCTCGCGGCCGGGATGGCGAAGGCGGCCGCCGCCGGCACCCCGGTCCGCGTCGGCACCCTGCTGTGCGGCATGCGGATGTTCGACCGCGTCCGTGAGGCCGCCGACCTCGCGGTGGCCTTCCGGGACGCCGGTGTCGTCGGCTTCGACATAGCCGGCGCCGAGGACGGCTTCCCGCCCGCCGACCACCTGGCCGCCTTCGAGTACCTGCGCCGCGAGAGCGTCCCGTTCACCATCCACGCCGGCGAGGCCCACGGCCTGCCCAGCATCCACCAGGCCCTCCAGGTGTGCGGCGCCCAGCGCATCGGCCATGGCGTCCGCATCACCGACGACATCGTGGACGGCAAGCTCGGCCGCCTCGCCGACTGGGTCCGCGACCGCCGGGTCGCCCTGGAGATGTGCCCGACCTCGAACCTCCAGACCGGAGCCGCCACCTCGATCGCCGAGCACCCCATCACGGCCCTGAAGGACCTCGGCTTCCGCGTCACCCTCAACACCGACAACCGTCTGGTGTCCGGGACGACCATGACCCGCGAGATGTCCCTGCTGGTCGAGGAGGCCGGCTGGGGTATCGAGGACCTGCGCACGGTCACGGTGAACGCCGTGAAGAGCGCGTTCATCCCGTTCGACGAGCGCAACGCCCTGATCCGGGACGTGATCCTGCCGGGCTACGAATCCGTGCTCTGAAGCAGTCCCCGTACGTAGGCGGCCTGTCCGACGTGTTCCAGATCGTCGGACAGGACGCTCACCAGCCGTACCCCCAGGGTGACCGGCGGATCCCAGCGCTCGTCCACGATCCGCTCGTAGTCCTGGGCGGTCAGCCCGCGCACGAACCCCAGGGTCTGCTCGTGCACGGCGTCGTAGTACCCGGTCAGCTGGCCGGCCGACTCGACCCGCACCTTGGCGACCTGCGTGGACGTATGGCCGTACCCCGTGTCCAGGCGCGGCAGATCGAGCCCGAAGCGCTTCTCCCAGTCCTGCGCCAGCCAGACCTGGTCGAGTCCGGAGGCGTCGGCGACATGGTCGTCCTGGACGCGGGTGAGGTGCCAGACCAGCCAGGCGATCGAATTGGCGTCGGCGGCGGGACGGGCGTGCAGTTCGTCCGGTGACAGGCCGTCGACGGCGGCATGGACTTCTTCCTGGATGCGGCCGTACGCGTCGATGAGAATGTCCTTTGCATGCATACGTCCACCATCGCGCATCGCCGTCCGTCACGCGTCCGGAATCCAACTCCCTTGACGCAACCCGGTGCCCGGTTGCGTCGACAAGCCCGCCGGCCGCCGAGGTCAGGAGGGGTGGACACCCTCCGGGGGTGTTGCCAAGCCCCCTGTTTCGAGCAGGGTCATCAGCGCCCGGGCCGCCGGACTGGTGGCCTCCGGCGGAGGCAGCAGGGCGACGGTCTCGTACACCGCCTCGCCGGTGCCCTTGAGGGGGAGGGCGGTGAGGCCCTCGCGCTTGTGGCGGAAGTGGCGCGGTACGACGGCGATGCCGAGGTTCTCGTCGATCAGGTCCAGGAGGCTGTGCACGTCGTTGACCTCCAGCGCGACCGTCCGCCGCACACCCGCCGCCGCGAAGGTCGCGTCGGTGGTGCGGCGCGGCCCCCAGTCCGGGTGGAAGTCGACGAAGACCTCACGGCCCAACTCCTGAGGCGTCAGGGCCACCCCGGCTGCCGCGAGCCGGTGACTGGGATGGCACAGGACGGTCATCGGCTCGCTGGTGAGCGGTACGACGCGGAGCTGGTCGATGTCCTCCTGTGCCGTCCGCACCGCGAAGGCCAGGTCGAGGCGGCCGGCCGAGACCTCCTCCGCGAGCGCGCCCGATCCCGCCTGCCGCAGACAGATCTCCACGTCCGGATGCCGGCGCCGGAATGCGGCGAGCAGCCCCGCCACATGCACCCCGGCGATGCACTGCTCGGACCCGAGCGCGAGCATGCCGCGCAGCACCCCCTGCACCGCGGCGACCGCCTCATGGGCCGTCCGCACCTGTGCGAGGATCCGCTCCGCCTCGGTCAGCAGCGCCCGGCCGGCCGGGGTGAGGGTCACGCTCCTGGTCGTCCGCACGAACAGCGGGGTCTGCAGCTCCCGCTCCAGCGCCCGGATGGACGCGGACAGGCCCGACTGGGACACCAGGAGCCGCTCGGCGGCTCGGGTGAAGTGCTGGTCCTCGGCGACCGCGACGAAGTGCTGGAGATGGCGCAGTTCCATGATTGAGAAGCCTATCCGCTGAATTCCATCGGATTCTTCTGTTGGACCGATGCCCCCAGGTCGCGAAAGAGTGGGCACCGGTTCTCAGGAAACCGTGCCAACCCCTCTGGAGTCGCGTTGTACACCGCACACCCCGACCGTTACGCGGACATGCCCTACCGGCGCACCGGACGCAGCGGTCTGAAGCTTCCCGCGCTGTCGCTCGGTCTGTGGCACAACTTCGGTCCCGACCGGCCGGTGGAGACGCAGCGTGCCATCCTGCGCCGCGCCTTCGACCTCGGCGTCACCCACTTCGACCTCGCCAACAACTACGGCCCGCCGCCGGGCGCCGCCGAGAGCGCCTTCGGCGAGGCCCTGAAGGCCGACTTCGCGGGCTACCGCGACGAGCTGGTGATCTCCACCAAGGCCGGGTACCTGATGTGGCCGGGCCCGTACGGCGAGTGGGGTTCCCGCAAGTACCTGCTCTCCTCGCTCGACCAGAGCCTGACCCGCATGGGCCTGGACTACGTCGACGTCTTCTACTCGCACCGCCCCGACCCGGAGACTCCCCTGGAGGAGACGATGGGCGCCCTGCATTCGGCGGTCCAGCAGGGCAAGGCGCTGTACGTCGGTGTCTCGAACTACTCGGCGGAGCAGACCCGCGAGGCCGTCCGCATCCTGGGCGAGCTGGGCACCCCGCTCCTCATCCACCAGCCGCGCTACTCGATGCTCGACCGCCGCCCCGAGGACGAGGGCCTCTTGGACGCCCTCGACGAGCTCCAGGTCGGCTCCATCGCCTACTCCCCGCTGGAGCAGGGCCTGCTCACCGGCCGCTACCTCGACGGCATCCCCGAGGACTCCCGGGCGGCGAGCGACAGCCCCTTCCTGAACTCCGACGCGGTGACCGAGGACCTGGTCGGCCGGCTGCGCGCCCTCGACGACATCGCCAAGTCCCGCGGCCAGTCCCTGGCCCAGCTGGCCCTGGCCTGGGTCCTGCGCGGCGGGCGCGTCACCTCGGCCCTCGTCGGCGCGAGCAGCCCCCAGCAGTTGGAGGACAGCGTCGCCGCCATCGGCAACCTGGACTTCGAGGCGGAGGAACTGGCCCGGATCGACGCGGTGATCAAGCCGTAGAAAGCCGCGGTACGCCGTAGTACTTCGCCAATGGACCCTGCCCGGCCCGTTCAGACGGTGCCGGGCAGGGTCCATTGTGAATTCCGCGTCCGCTTTCCGGTTGAACCCACGACGTCCTCCGCTCGTATTCACCTCGACGTCGTCCTTGCAGGTCGGAACCCGTATCTCGCTCCCCAGTGATCAATTGCGACCCCCCGCGCAATGACGCTCCGTGACGGCCCGTCGCATTTCGGCCAATGGCTGCGGTGAATATGC
The DNA here is from genome assembly GCF_058544905.1 of Streptomyces sp. JLBG701. Classification (NCBI taxonomy): domain Bacteria; kingdom Bacillati; phylum Actinomycetota; class Actinomycetes; order Kitasatosporales; family Streptomycetaceae; genus Streptomyces; species Streptomyces sp. JLBG701. The sequence goes on along the minus strand of NZ_CM178588.1, from coordinate 770,796 downwards.
CAAGAGACTGGCCAAAAAGTCATGGTGACAGTGTTTCAGGAGTGAAGATACTCAAAGGTCAGGGACTTCACCGCACAGGAGCCGCACGGAAAGCGAGGCCCAGCCGGCATTCGAGCCATGCAACGGGGGAGTTGATCGTGCACGACGAATTCCTGTGTCATGTGACGGCGTACGGTACCTGCGACGGGCGGCGCATCGGCGTCCCCCTCGGCAGCTACCGGGCGCCGACCCTGGCGCTGGCCCTGTGGTGGTTACGGGACCGCGCCGCGTGGATCGCGGAGCGGCTCGATCCGCAGCCCGAGAGTCCGCAGTTCCCGCCCAACGCCCTCGTGCCGGTCTCCGGCACCGTGCCCGACGTACCCGCCGTACTGCGTGCCTGGTGCGGTGACATGGATCAACAGGAGATGGTCGCCGAGGAGTTGGCCGCCGGCCGGCTGATCCGGATCGCCACCAACGACGACACCACCGAGTACGAGCTCCTCGCGGAGTCCGTGGACGCCCTGCGCATGCAGCGGACCATCCGGGCGCTCGTCGTACCCGTGGCCTGACAGGTGGCATGCCCGCCGCCCGCCACGAGCCCGCCGGTCTGAGATCAGGCGCACATCTGAGCGAATCGGTAGAATTCTGGCATGGCGGAGCGGCCGATCGCGCCGACGGCGCCCGAACTCGTCGTGGAGACCGACACGGGCTCCACGGTGATGAGTCCGGGCCGTGACTACCACGTCGGACGCGACCCTCTGAGCGACATCGTCATCGACGATGCCCGGGTCTCGTGGCACCACGCGGTGCTGCGGCCCGACGCCGACCACTGGACGCTGGAGGACGAGCACAGCACCAACGGCACCTACGCAGATGGCCGCCGTGTCCATGAGTGGGGCGTGGGCCCCGGCAGCGTCATCCGCTTCGGCAACCCGTCGGATGGGCCCCGCGCCGTCCTGGCCGTTCGCTCCGCACCGGCGCCCGAGCGCCCCTCGGCCGTCTCCATGCCCCGCCTGACCAGCACCTTCCGGCAGCCCACGACGGTACGGCCGCTGCCCTCCCGTGCCGTCCGCATCGGCCGTGCCGATGACAACGACCTCGTCGTCGACGACCTGGTGGTCTCCCGCCGGCACGCCGAACTGCGCGCCCTGCCGGACGGGACGTACGAGATCGTCGACCTCGGCAGCCACAACGGCACGTTCCTCAATGGTGGACCCGTCACCCGCGCCCCGGTCGGCCCCGGCGACATCGTCGGCATCGGACACTCGGCGTTCTGCCTGGTCGGCGACCAGCTCCAGGAGTACGTCGACACCGGCGAGGTCTCCCTCGACGTCCAGGACCTCACCGTCGCCGTGGACCGCGGCCGCAAGACGCTCCTGGACCAGGTGTCCTTCCCGGTGGGGGAGAAGTGCCTGCTCGCGGTCGTCGGCCCCAGCGGCGCCGGAAAGTCCACGCTGCTCAACGCCCTGACCGGACAGCGCCCCGCCGACCACGGCACCGTCCTCTACGACGGCCGCGACCTCTACCGCGACTACGCCGAACTGCGCCAGCGCATCGGCCTCGTCCCGCAGGACGACATCCTGCACGCCCAGCTCACCGTCCGCGCCGCCCTGTCCTACGCCGCCGAACTGCGCTTCCCGCAGGACACCGCGAAGGCGGAGCGCCGGGCCCGGGTCGACGAGGTCATGGGAGAACTGGGCCTGGAGCAGCGCGCCCGGCAGCCCGTGCACAGCCTCTCCGGCGGGCAGCGCAAGCGGGTCAGTGTGGCCCTGGAACTGCTGACCAAGCCGTCGCTGCTCTTCCTCGACGAACCCACCTCCGGACTCGACCCCGGTATGGACCGCTCGGTGATGCACATGCTGCGCGGCCTCGCCGACGACGGCCGGACCGTCATCGTCGTCACCCACAGCGTCCTGAGCCTCGATGTCTGCGACCGCCTCCTGGTACTCGCACCCGGCGGCAAGGTCGCCTACTACGGACCGCCCGACGACACGCTCGCCTTCTTCGGCTACGAGCAGTGGCCGGAGGCCTTCGAGGCCTTCGAGCGGGACCAGGCAAGGGACTGGGCGGGGGAGTACCGCGACTCGCCGTTCCACCGCCAGTACATCGTCAACTCGACCGCACAACCCCATCTGCCCCGCTCGGGCCCGGTCATCATGGCCCCGCCGCTCCGGCCCCGCAGTCGCGGCGCGCAACTCGGCACCCTGATCCGCCGGTACGCCACCGCGCTCAGCGCCGACCGGACCTTCCTCGCCATCATGATCGCGCTGCCGTTCGTGATGGGAGCGATGGCCAGGGCCCTGGCCGGCAGCAAGCTGACCCAGGAGACCGCGATGAACGCGCTGCTGATCCTGTGCGTCGGCGGAGTCCTGACCGGTGCGGCCAACGCCGTCCGCGAGCTCGTCAAGGAACGCGTGATCTACCAGCGCGAACGGGCTGTCGGCCTGTCCAGATCGGCGTACCTGATGTCGAAGGTCGTGGTCCTCGGGACGATCACCGTGCTGCAGGCGGTGGTGCTCACCCTCGTCGCCCTGCTCGGTGTCGACCTCAATGCGCCCGGCGGCGAAGGCGTGTTGCTGCCACCCCTCGTCGAAATCATCGTCGCCGTCGCCCTGCTGGCCTTCACGGCGATGATGCTCGGCCTGCTCGTCTCCGCGCTGGTGCGCAAGGAGGAGGTGACGATGCCGCTGCTCGTGCTGCTCGCCATCGTCCAGGTCGTCTTCTGCGGCGCCCTGCTCAAACTCGACGGCGTGCCGGGCCTTGAGCAGCTGTCCTGGCTGGTGCCCTCCCGATGGGCGCTCGGCGGGATGGCCGGCACCATCGGGCTGGCCCGGATCGTGCCCGGCGAGCTGACCGGCGATCCGCTGTTCGAGCACTCGGCGGGCGTGTGGCTGCTCAACATGGCCATGCTGGTCGTGCTGTCGGCCCTCTTCGGTTACGCCGTGTCCCGGCTGCTGCGCCGGCACGAACCCGCCGTGATGCGGAAGTAGGCGGCCCCGATGACGATGCCCGCCCCCGGCTTCCGGCCCACGCATGTCGTCCCCCAGCACGGGATGCCCGCCTGGGAGGCCCCCGACCCCGCCCGGCCCACCGTGCCCCTCGACCCGCTGCTGCCGGTCCAGCTCGTCGAACAGCGCGGCGACTGGGGGCACGTCCGGTGCGCCAACGGCTGGTCCGCCTGGGTCGACGGCCGCTTCCTGGTCACCGTCCCCCAGGACCCGCCCGCCGCCGGCGGCCCCCTCGCCCACACGGCCGACCCCCGCCCCCTGCTCGCCGACGCGGAAGAGACCCTCTCGCGCTACCGGGGCGCGGTGGAGGACCTCGCGGCCGGCGGCCTCGACGGCGAGTCCTTCCGCGGGCGGACCCGGGGACTGCGGATCGGGGTGGTCGTCGACGGGGAGCACGTGTGGCTGTACGACGCCCGGCACGGGCGGTGGGTGTACGGCGACGGCACCCGGCTGAGCACGTACGCGACGGACGGGGAACCGCAGGCCGAGGCGGAGGACCCCGGCCACGCCCCCACGCGCGTCGTGACACCCGACGGTGACGTGTGATGGCGCGCGAGTCCAGCCTTTTCTCGGGCCGGCCCTCCGAACTGGTCGGCAAGCAGGTCGCGGGCTACCGCGTCGAGCGCGAGATCGGCCGCGGCGGCATGGCCGTCGTCTACCAGGCCAAGGACCTGCGCCTGGACCGCACCGTCGCCCTCAAGCTGCTCGCCCCGGAACTCGCCCGCAACGACACCTTCCGACAGCGCTTCACCCATGAGTCACGGGTGGCCGCCGCGATCGACCACCCGCACATCGTGCCCGTCTTCGAGGCGGGCGAGACCGACGGTGTCCTGTACATCGCCATGCGGTACGTCTCCGGCAGCGACCTGCGTCATCTCCTCGACCGGAACGGCCCGTTGCCGCTCCCGGCCGCCGTCCGCATCGCCGCACAGGTCGCCTCCGCGCTGGACGCCGCCCACGAACACGGCCTGGTCCACCGGGACGTCAAACCCGGCAACATCCTCGTCGCACGCGGCACCGACAGCGACCACCCCGAGCACGTCTACCTCACCGACTTCGGCCTGACGAAGAAGTCCCTGTCCCTGACCGGCTTCACGACCGTCGGCCAGTTCGTCGGCACCCTCGACTACGTGGCCCCCGAACAGATCTCGGGCCGCCCGGTCGACGGCCGCTGCGACGTCTACGGCCTGGCCTGCGTCGTCTACGAGACCCTCGCCGGCCGACCGCCCTTCCGCCGCGACGACGACATGGCCCTGCTCTGGGCCCACCAGTACGACGAACCACCGCCCCTCACCGAGGCCCGCCCCGACCTGGCCGCCCCGGTCGACGGGGTCTTCGTCAAGGCCCTGGCCAAGAGCCCCGACGACCGCTACGACTCCTGCCGCGCCTTCGTGACCGCCCTGCGCGCAGCCGCGCGCGGCACCCCGGAGAGCGGCCACCCACCGACCGAGGTGGACCTGAGGGTCGTAGAAACTCCGAGGGAGAAACCGAAACCGCCACCGCGTTGGGCGGAACCGGTGTTCCGGGAGCCTTAGTCACGTCTTCTCGACCTCGCCCCGTCGATGCACCGGCCGTGCGAGCAGGGCGCCGAGGAAGCCCGTCACCAGGCCCCACAGGGCGGCCAGGCCCAGGGCGGGCCAGAGTTCGGGTTTGAGGAACAGCTCTCCGGAGAGGTTGCCGCCCAGGTCGCCGATGCCGAGGAGGGAGAGGCCGTAGTGGGCGGAGACGCGGCCGATCACGAAGATCAGCAGGACCGTCAGCGTGAGGGCGAGCGCCATGTGCAGGGCGTGCTGCCAGGCGCGGATCCGGGCCGGTGAGCGCGCCGCCATCACGAACGCGGCGGCCAGCAGCAGCACCGCGTCGACCACCACCAGCCACCACACCCGGCCGTCGTACTCGGCGATCGAGCTCAGGCTGAGTGTGGAGACGTCCGGGGTGCGCAGCACCTCGTCGAGGACATGCGGCATGGGCAGCCCGAACGGCCCTTCCACGCGGCCGTTCCAGGTGGCGCCCAGGCCGATCGTCAGGGTGAGCCAGACGAGGTTGGGCATGCCCAGGAGGATCACCGCGAAGGTCTCCGGGGCGTGGCCGCGCGTCGCCGCGGTGACCAGGGCGATGGCGATGCCCAGGACGACGCAGGCGAGCAGCAGGACGACCATGGCGTACGCGGCCGGACGTACCGACTCCTGGAAGCGCAATAGCCGGGCCGGCAGCGGAGCCCGGGGCGAGACCAGCAGGGCCAGGATCAGCACTCCCGCCAGCCACAGCACACCCATGACCAGGGTCCGCGGCACGTCGGCCTGGAAGCCGACCTCGGGGGAGGCGGCGCCGAACACGTCGCCCAGGTCGCTGAGGGTTCCGTCCCCCAGCGAGACGGCGAAGGTCTGGCGAGCCCCGTACGCAAGGCCGATGAGCGCCAGCAGCCAGAGCGCGGCGATCCTCGCGGCCCAGCCGGTGAGTTCGCCGGTACTCGCGACCGCACGGTGCCGCAGGGGTCGTAGAAAGCCCGCCGCGATCACCAGGGCACCGACAAGCGTCACCGACAGCGGGACCACTGTCAGGCCGGCCTGTGTCTCGGCGAGTGATCCGGCGTTGCCCGCGAGTTCGATCCGGCCGCCGACCGCCGTCACCACGGTCGCCGCGAGGACCCGGGGGAAGGCGTCGTCCGGGAGGTCCGTGGCGTCGGCCGCCCAGAGGCCCAGCCCCGCGGTCACGCCCATCGCGATCAGAGCGGCCAGGACCGTGGCGAGGGCCTGGAACCAGCCGTGGCGGGCTACTAGCTGGTCAGAGGGGGGTCGGGGGCTCACGCTGCCACGCTAAGCAGCTGCCGGGCGGTGTGCCCGCCGGGAGGGCCGTCCGCGTCGGCTTGCGAGCGCAACACGTTCGGAGCACACAATGGGTTCGTTGTGGAAACAATCGGTACAGAGTGTGACAAGTGCCGTGGGAAACCCGCGTCGGGAAGAAGAGCTCGTGAGCGTCGAACCGCCGTCTTCCGGCCGCCCCACAGGGCCGCCCTCCGGCCCCCTGTCGGGCCCCTCCCAGCCGCCCTCAGGCCCGCCCTCGCAGCCCCCGGGCGGCAGCGGCGGCGGAGGAGGTACTCCGGAGGAGCCCCACCGGCCCTGGTGGAAGTCCGCGCCGCGCGTCGCGGTGCTGGCGACAGCCGTCGTGGCCGCAGTCGTCCTGGCGGTCGTCTTCACCGGCTCCGACGGCGGCTCGAACAAGGCCGACGGCGAGGTCTTCCTCCAGGCGGCGAGCAAGAGCGGCCCCGACCCCTTCACCGAGTCGACGGCGACGGACAGCTCCGCCCCGCCGGTCTCCGCCTCCCCGGCCACCGAGTCGGAGTCCGCCAACGCCGTGCGGGGCGTGGACGGCGCGGCGCCCGGCCTTTACGGCGGCACCCGCAACACCTCCAGCTGTGACGTCGAGAAGCAGATCAAGGCCCTCCAGGCGGCCCCGTCGAAGAACGCGGCGTTCGCCTCGGTCGCCGGCGTCCAGCCGTCCGGCGTGCCCGCCTATCTGCGCTCGCTCACCCCCGTACAACTGCGCATGGACACCCGCGTCACCAACCACGGCTACCGCGACGGCGCAGCCACCAGCTACCAGGCCGTCCTCCAGTCGGGCACCGCCGTCCTCGTGGACGACCGCGGAGTGCCCCGGGTCCGCTGCGCCTGTGGCAACCCGCTGGCACCGCCCGTCGCCCAGCAGAGCACGCCCAAGATGACCGGCGACTCATGGCCGTCGTACCGGCCCCAGAACGTCGTCGTGGTCGCGCCCTCGGTGACGGTCATCAACATCTTCGTCATCTACGACCACGACCACGACGACTGGTTCGGCCGCCACCACGGGGACACCGGGGGCAAGGACCACAAGACTGATCCGCCGGTCAACCCCTCCCCGTCGGTGACCCTGTCCCCGCCGACCTCACCGGCGTCGCCGCCGTCCGACTCCCCGTCGCCGTGTGCCTCGTCGCCCAGTGGTGCGACCGGGACGCCCAGTGTCTCGACGACACCGTGTCCGCCGACGTCGACGGCTCCCTCCTCCCCGTCCTCTTCGTCGCCGGGTTCGGAGACCCCGTCCTCGGAGCCGCCGTCCCTGGAGCCCGAGACGTCCGAGCCGCCTTCCGACCTGTCCTTGGCCCAGCTGGTCCCATCGGACACCGAATCCTCCGACACGGTCAGCTAGTCGGCGTCCACCTCGCTCGCGACCCCGTCGAGCGCGACCCCGTCGCTCTCCTCACCTGCGGTGTGACGCGGAAGACGGGACGTGGGGACTGCCCGGCGCGGCTCGGGGTACGAGCACAGATGCAACAGCGACCGGCCGGGCCGGCCTCCGAGAGAGAAACATGTGATCGAACACCTGGACGGGGCAGTGATTTCGACTGGCTTCGACGTGCCTGTGGAACCGCTCCGGCGAGCGGCGCACTACTCCGGTGAACCGGGGTGCATCGCCGAGGCGCGGTCCTTCGCCGCACGCTTCCTGGAGCAGCTCAGGACCGAGTGGTGCGCCGCGATCGACGAGCGCGTCGACGGGGAGGTGCTCCTCGTGGTGAGCGAGCTGGTCACCAACGCGGACCGGCACAGCAACGGGCCGTACATCCTGGACCTGGAGGGCACGGACACCTGGGTGACGGTGTCCGTGTACGACAGCAGCGCGGCCCTGCCCAGGAGCTTCCCGCGCGATCCCGAGCGCGTCGGCAGGCACGGTCTGGAGATAGTGCACGCCCTGGCCGCGGAGGTCGCCAGCGAGCGGGTGCCGGTCGGCAAGCGTGTACGGGCGGTGGTGGACCTGGGCCGGAGGAACGCGGGCCGGGCGAAGGTCGCCGAGCCGCAGACGAGGTGAGCCGCAGGGAGCCGTCCGCGAGGTGAACTGCCGGGGGCGCGCCGAGAGTGTCGGCGCGCCCCCTTCCGTCGGACTTCCGTCAGGCGCAGCCCAGCTCGCCCAGCATGCCCTTGCGCAGGCGCGCGATGATCCGCTTGATCAGCCGGGACACATGCATCTGCGAGCAGCCGAGCCGTTCCCCGATCTCCGCCTGGGTGGCCTCTTCGACGAATCGCATGTGGATGATCTGCCGGTCGCGTTCGCTGAGTTCGGCCATCAGCGGGGCGAGGGACTGGCAGTCCTCGACGAGCCGCAGCCCGTCCTCCTCGACGCCGATGAAGTCGGCGAGCACCGCCTCCCCGTCCTCGGGTCCGTCTCCGTGCAGCGCGGCGTCCAGCGACGCGGAGTTGTACCCGTTGGAAGCGAGCCGGCCCTCGATCACCTCGTCCTCGGTGATGTTCATCAGCGTGGCGAGTTCGGCGACCGTCGGGTCGCGGTCCAGCCGGGCGGAGAGTTCCTCGTTCGCCTTGGCGAGGTCGACGCGCAGCTCCTGCAACCGCCGGGGCACGTGCACCGCCCACGTCGTGTCACGGAAGAACCGCTTCATCTCGCCGACGATGTACGGCAGCGCGAACGACGTGAACTCGACCTCGCGCGACAGCTCGAACCGGTCGATGGCCTTGATGAGGCCGATCATCCCGGTCTGGACTATGTCCTCCATGTCGTCGCCGCGATGGCGGAATCGGCCGGCCGCGAACCGCACCAGCGACATGTTCATCTCGATGAGGGTGTTGCGTGCGTACTGGAACTCGTGGGTTCCTTCGTCGAGTTCCGCGAGGCGCTGGAAGAACTGCGGGGACAGCTCCCGCGCGTCGCGCGGAGCCATGGTCCGCGGGTCCACGACTACCTGCAGTGGTCCCTCTGTGACGGCGATGGTGTCCACTACTTCCTCTCCCACAAGAGTCACGATGCGGCGTTTTCTCTTCCCGGCTGCGGATACCCGGAGTGACGCGAGGCATGCGCCCCGTTCGGCGTGGCGACGCAAAATCGGTGGCGGCCACGGCTGACGAGCACCGATGCTCGCCGCTATGACGGACATCACGGAGTCACAAACCACGCAGCCCGAGCGGAGTTTCGGGTGGTCGAGCTGCGCGACCGGCGGCTGACACTGGAGATGAAGTGCGCGGGACCGGGCGCCGAGTCCACGGCGCGCTGTTCGGTGCCACTGTCAGACATGTCCTTGCTCGGCCTGGTACGTCACCTGGACGCAGTCAGAACAGTCTTGGTTCATGGGCGTGATCCATGACGAGCCCATCTCGCTCCGCGAGGTGCTGGTGCACATGATCGAGGAGTACGCCCGGCACAACGGCCACGCCGACTTCCTGCGCGAACGCATCGACGGGCGGGTCGGACAGTAGGGCGGGCGTCGGTGCATCCTCAGGCCTGCGCACGCGTAGCCGTGATCAGCTCATGGAGGTACCGCTTGGTGATGCGGCCGGCGTAGCGCCCCTCGATCAGATCGCGGAGACAGTCCAGCAGGCCCTGGCGGGAGGGCTCGTCCAGGGCGCGGTGGCCCGAGTAGGTGAGGAGCACGTCGAGGTAGGTGTCGGCGGAGTAGGCGATGTCCTGGGCGTGGCGTCTCGACTCCACGTTCTCGAAGGACCCGGAGCGCTCCAACTCGCCCGTGTCGGTTGCCGTTTCGGCCTCGTCCGCGAGGCGCAGCCCGGGCGGCGTCGCCGGATCCCAGCGTTCGTAGCAGCGCTGCGCCCGGGCGAAGAAGTCCTCGGTGCCGCCCGCCACATGGTGCGTGGTGACGAGGGCCAGGCAGCCGCCGGGGCGCAGCGCGGCCGCCGCCTTGACCCACTTCACCGCCGGGTCGATCCAGTTGTACGCGGTCGCGCTCACCACCAGGTCGAACGGCTGGGGTGGCAACTCCCAGCGCTCGTAGTCCGCCACCACCACGTCCGCCCGCGGGAACTCCCGCAGTCGGCGCCGTGCCACCTCAGCCAGTGAGGGGCCCAGCTCCACCGCCGTGAGGTGACAGCCGAACTCGGCCAGTGGAACGGTGAGTTGGCCGGTGCCGGGACCCACCTCCAGGACGCGGCTGTCGGGGCCGAGGCCGGTCACCGCGACCAGGTCCTCGATCAGGGCCCGGGGATAGCGGGGCCGGGCCCGTTCGTAGCGCTCGGCGTCCTCGTCGAACGTGTCTCGCAGCGCCATTCCCGTATCCTCCGCGGTCGTGATTCCACCCAGGGCAGAATGCTGATCCCTTCCCTGGGCGTCCACTGCTTCTACGCTGAAGGGGTGACCAACCGAGCGACCGACGAAGCCCGCGTCATCCAGCTGCGCCCCAGGACGGGAGTGGAGCCCGCGGAACGGCCCACGGAACGGCCCGGTGTGCGGCCGGAGGCGCTTCCCGGTGAGCGCCCCAAGGAGCCACTGTGGCGCGACCTGGTCGGGGACGTCCTGCGCCGCGAGCGTCTCGCCCAGGAGCGCACCCTGAAGGATGTCGCCGACGCGGCCCGGATCTCCATGCCCTACCTCTCCGAGGTGGAGCGCGGCCGCAAGGAGGCCTCCTCCGAGGTCCTCGCGGCCGCCGCCCACGCCCTCGGCCTGGGCCTCAGCGACCTCCTCTCGCTGGCGCAGGGCGAGCTCGTCCGGATCGAGAACCGGCGGACCCGCACCGGACGTGGCACGTCCACCGCGCCGTACAACGGGCTGTGCCTGGTCGCCGCCTGACCGGTCGCTCCACGAGCCGGTGCCTCAGACCCTGACGAGGCGCCGGCTGACCACCTCGTCGGCGAGCCCGTACGTCACCGCCTCCTGCGCGGTGAACACCTTGTCGCGGTCCATGTCCGCGCGCAGCGTCGCGATGTCGTGATGCGTGTGACGCGCCAGCACCTCCTCGACCTGCGAGCGGATCCGCACCATCTCCCGGGCCTGGAGGGCGAGGTCGGACACCATGCCCTGATGTCCGCCGCTCGCCGGCTGCCCGAGCAGCACGCGCGCGTGCTCCAGCACGAACCGCCGCCCGGAATCCCCGCCGGCCAGCAGTACGGCCGCCGTGGAGGCCGCCTGGCCGACGCAGAACGTCGAGATCGGTGACTGGACGTACGTCATCGTGTCGTAGATCGCCATCAGTGAAGTGAACGAGCCGCCGGGCGAGTTGATGTAGATCGCGATCTCGCTCTCCGGACTCGACGACTCCAGATGGAGGAGTTGCGCGATGACGACGTTGGCGACGCCGTCATCGATCTCGGTGCCGAGGAAGATGATCCGCTCGGACAGCAGCCGGCTGAACACGTCGTAGGACCGCTCGCCCTGCGGGGTCCGCTCGACGACGTTCGGAATCGTGTACGTACCCATGTCAGAGCCCCATCCGTCGCCGTGTGACGACCGGGGTCACGTCGGCGAACGACTCGACGACCCGGTCCACGATGCCGTACTCCCTGGCCTGTTCGGCCGTGAACCAGCGGTCGCGGTCGCCGTCGCGGGAGATGGTCTCCGGGCTCTGGCCGGTGTGCTCCGCGGTGATCCGCTCGATGGTCCGCTTGGTGAACTCGTGGTTCTCCGCCTGGATCTCGATGTCGGCGGTGGTGCCGCCGATGCCCGCCGACGGCTGGTGCATCATGATCCGCGCGTTGGGCAGCGCGTACCGCTTGCCGTGCGCGCCGACGCTGAGCAGGAACTGCCCCATGCTGGCGGCGAATCCCATGGCGAGCGTCGACACGTCGTTGGGGATGAGCCGCATCGTGTCGTAGATGGCCAGGCCCGCGTGCACCGAGCCGCCCGGGCTGTTGACGTACAGGCTGATGTCGGTGCGCGGGTCCTCCGCCGACAGGATCAGCAACTGGGCGCAGACCCGGTTCGCGGAGACCTCGTCGACCTGGGTGCCGAGCAGGACGATCCGCTGGGCGAGCAGTTGGGCGGCGAGGTGGTCGTCGAAGCGGCTCGGAGGGGTGTCGCCCTCCTCGGCCCGCGGAGCGAGCGTGGTGAGTGGAGTCATCGGTTCTCCTCGTGGTGGCGGGGATGCCGTCCACTCCACTCTTGACCTCGGACGATGCCGGGATGCGGATTCTCTGCCGGTGGCAGATTCGCCACGGGCAGAGCGGGCGCTCAGCCCTTCTCGCGCAACTGCCGGAAGAACGCCCGCACGTCGCTCACCAGGAGGTCGGGCTCTTCCATCGCCGCGAAGTGGCCGCCCCGGTCGAGCTTCGTCCACCGGACGATGTTCTCCGTGCGGTCGGCCTTGTGCCGCAACGGGATCTGCAGTTCCGCCGGGAAGAGCGCGAGCGCGGTCGGCGTCGTCGACGGTTGACGCGGGGCTCCGGCCCGGTCGCCCACGGCGTGCGCGCGCTCGTAGTAGACGCGGGCGGACGAACCGGCGGTCCCGGTCAGCCAGTACAGCATCACGTTGGTCAGCAGCCGGTCCCGGGTGACCGCCTCCTCGGGCAGCTCCTCGGAGTCCGTCCGCTCCTGGAACTTCTCGACGATCCAGGCGAGTTGACCGACGGGCGAGTCGGTGAGCGCGTACGCCAGGGTCTGCGGCCGGGTGGACTGAAGGGCGGCGTATCCGGTCCCCTCCAGCGACCAGGCGCTCCAGCCGCGCCACGAGGCGAGGGTGTTCTCCCGCTCCTCGGGGCTCAGTTCGGCGAGCTCCTCGGGGGTGGGCTCGCGGGTGGCCTGCGCGCCGGGCAGCAGGTTGAGGTGCACGCCGATGACGCGGTCCGGGTGGGCCCGGCCCAGCTCGCGGGAGATGGCCGAGCCCCAGTCGCCGCCCTGCACACCGAACCGCTCGTAGCCGAGCCGCGTCATCAACTCCGCCCACGCGTCGGCGACCCGGCCGGCCTCCCAGCCGGTCTCCGTGGTCGGCCCGGAGAGCCCGAACCCCGGAATGCTCGGTACGACGACATGGAACGCGTCCGCGGGATCACCCCCGTGGGCTGCCGGGTCGGTCAACGGCCCGACGATGTCCAGGAATTCGACGATAGATCCCGGCCAGCCATGGGTGATGACCAGCGGCGTGGCGTTCGGCTCCGGCGACCGGATGTGGGCGAAGTGGACGTTCGCCCCGTCGATCGTGGTGGTGAACTGCGGCCACTCGTTGAGCTCGGCCTCTGCCACCCGCCAGTCGTACTCGTGCCGCCAGTACCGGACCAGCTCCCGCAGATAGTCGTCCGGAACGCCGTACGCCCAGCCCACCCCCGGCAGGGAGTCCGGCCAGCGGGTGTGGTCGAGCCGGTAGTGGAGATCGTCGAGTTCGCTCTGCGGGATGTCGATGCGGAACGGATCGATTCTGCTGCCGCTGTCGGCGGGCGAGGACGTCATGGCCGCGATGCTAGTTCCGCATCGGGGCGCGGTTCACTCGGCGTCGAGCTGGTGGTCGGCCCATACGTAGCTTTCGGGCAGCAGGTCGGTGATGAGGACGGTTCGGATGCGGTCGCCCGCGCCGACGATGACCTTGAGGGCGGGGAAGTAGTCGAGAAGGACCTGGCGGCACCGGCCGCACGGGGGAACAACACCCCGGTCGCGGTCGCCCACGGCGACGATCGTGTCCAGCTCGTAGGCGCCCTGGGCGGCTGCCGCGCCGAGGAGGACCAGCTCGGCGCAGGGCCCTCCCGTGAAGTGGTAGGCGTTCACCGCGGTGACGATCCGGCCGTCCCGGGCACGGGCCGCTGCCGCCATGGTGTGGTTGTCCCCTCGGCAGCGAGTGCGCGCGACGTGCGCCGCGGCCTGGACGAGTTCGTCGTCGACGTGATGGGTCTGTGTGGTCATGTTCTCTGCCTAGCGGCCCTTTCGTACGAGGTCGGTGATGCGCTCGCCCTCGCTGATCGTGAGCGGACCGGTCTCCTCCGTGGGGTCGCCGACGCCCAGCGCGGCCGCCAGCGTACGGCCGTGCAGGTCGAGGACGGCCTCGGTCAAAGTGGTGAGTTCGGCTACGGCGGCGCGGGCGCGGGCCCACCCGGTCAGGCCGATGCCCGCGGCGACCAGCACGGAGGGCCACCACACCACGGTGAGCAGGAGGTAGGGCACGGCCCAGGTTCCGGTGGCGACCGCGGCGGCGAACGCCGAGTGCGAGGCGGTGAGTTCGGTGCGTGCGGAGTCGGGGAGGACCAGCCAGAGCCGGGACCAGCCGTAGGCCAGGTCGAGTCCGTAGCGGTGGTACGCGATCGACTCCACGGCTTGGATCCGGTCGCCCATCCAGGTCGGCCTGCCCGGCTCGGCCATGGCCAAGCGGGTGAGGCGTTCGGCCGCGGCGTCGATCTGGTCCTGCTGCTCGCGGGTGCGGATGCCCGGGCTCGCGTTTTCGAGCGCCCGGCGTTCCTCGACCAGCCGGTGCCACCGTGCACGCCGGCGCGCCGTCCGCGCCGCCGCGACCGGGGCGAGGGGGCGGGACCACTGCCCCAGCCAGACGCGCCGGGTGACTCCGGCCAGCGACTGCACGACGAAGCCCACACCGGCGGCGGCCGCCAGTACGGCTACGACGAGGAGTGCCTGCGCCCCGCTGGGCAGGTCCCGGACCCTGGTGGCGGTGTCCTCGGTCTGCCGGGTCAGCAGCGTGATGTTCCACGCGTCGGCGTGGCCGAGGCTGACGGACAGCCACACCGCGCCGAGGAAGAACGCACCGGGCAGCACGAGCAGGCTGATCCACCGGTCGGCCAGCGTCTTGGCCAACTGCTGGAAGAAACCGCCCACTTGAGCTACCCCCGCACCATGAGCCGGCCCATGACGGCGCAGCGCGGTATCGCCCCCGCCGGGAGTGGTACCGCCGTCCGGTCACAGGCGCCGTCCGGGCAGCGGAAGGCTTCCTGACGGGCGATGCCCGGCCCGGCTCCCGGCAGCCCCGTCGCGAGCGTCCGCAGGGTGGTCTCACGGTCGGTGTTCAGCAACTGGCCCAGCAGGGTGAGCACCGGGCGCCGGGTCCGCGCCTCGGCCACGATCCGTTCCAGCAGTTCCTGACGTTCCGTGGAGTGAAGCCTGGTCTCGCCGATCAGCGCGTCGAACTCCTGGCACAGCGTGGTCAGTGCCGATCGTTCGGCGTCCACCAGGGCTCCCCTTTCCGTCAGTTGGCCGATAGTCTCATGGTCGATGTCCACCGACCACCGACCTGATCCGGAGCTCCTGAACCAGCAGGCGGTCGACCTGCTGAACCGAGCTACCCAGTCCGGTGACGCGGCGCTTCTGGGCAGCTGCGTCTCGTTGTTCCAGGGCATCGTCGCCATCACACCGCACCACCATCCGCACCGCGCCACCCGCCTGTACAACCTCGCCGAATCCCATCGGGCGCGGTACGCGTTGACGGGACAGGAGGACGACGGCGACCAGTCGATCGGCATCGGGCGACAGGCCGTAGCCGCCCTCCACGACGGCGACCGGAACACCGCGCTGATCCTGGGCAACCTCAGCGTCACCCTTCTCATGCGGTTCCAGCGGGTCGGACAGCCGAACGACCTGGACGGGGTCATCGAGTTCGGGGAACGGGCCGTTGCCGCGAGCGGCACCGACCTGAACCTCGCGTTCCACCTGTCGACTCTCGCCACGGGCTACCTGCTGCGGTTCCAGGGGACCGGGCACACCGCGGTCCTGGACCGTGCCATCAGCACCAGTGAGCGAGCGATGGCCGTCGCCCTCGCCGACTCCCCACACCGGCCGACAATCCTGACCGACCTCGCCACCGGCTACCTGCTGCGATTCCAAGGGACCGGGCACACCGCCGACCTGGACCGCGCCATCGGCACCAGCGAGCAGGCGATGGCCGTCACCTCAGCCGGCTCCCCTAACTGGCCGACAATCCTCACCGACCTCGCCACTGGCTACCTGCTGCGGTTCCAGGAGTCCGGGCACACCGCGGACCTGGACCGCGCCATCGACACCGGTGAGCAGGCGATGGCCGTCACTCCCACCGACTCCCCACACCGGCCGACCACCCTCACCAACCTCGCCACGGGCTACCTGCTGCAGTTCGAGCGGACCGGGCACACCACGGACCTGCACCGCGCCATCGACACCGGCGAGCAGGCCATGGCCGTCGCCCCCGCCAACTTCCCACACCGGCCGACAATCCTGACCAACCTGGGCACTGCCTACTGGGCACGGTTCGGACGGGCGGGCCGTCCGGCGGACCTGGACCGCGCCATCGGCTTCGGGGAACAGGCCGCCGCCTACACCGGTAATCCGCACCGAGTGACCGTCCTGTCCAACCTCGCCGTCGCCTACCACGACCGCTTCGAGCGGACCGGGAGTCTGACAGACCTGGACCGGGCCATCGGCCACCACGAACACGCGGTGGCCGTCGCCCCGAACAACGCTCCCGGCAGCGCCACCTACGTGTCCAACCTCGGCATGGCGTACCACGCGCGGTTCGAGCGGACGGGGAGCCTCGCCGACCTGGACTTGGCCATCGGCCACCTCGGTCGTGCCGTAGCCGCGGCGCCCCAGGGGCACCGCCAGTTCGCGATGTTCCTGTCCAACCTCGGCATCCTTTACCGGGCGCGGTTCGACCGGCTGGGGGACGTGGCCGATCTGGACCGGGCCGTCACGCATCACGAACAGGCTGTGGCCGCCACGCCCAACGACCACCCGGATCTCGCCCACCGTCTGTCCAACCTGGGCACCGCGTACGACGCGCGGTTCGACCGGAAGGGGGACCCCGTCGACGTGCACCGGGCCGTCGAGAGCATGGAACGCGCGGTCGCCGGCACACCCGCTGATCACCCCTTCCGGGCGATGGCCCTGTCCAACCTGGCGGGGTCCCTGCTGGGGCGGTTCAAACAGCTGGGGGACGTGGCCGATCTGGACCGGGCCGTCACTCATCGCCAACAGGCCGTGGCCGCCACACCCGACGACCACCCGAACCGGGCAATGCACCTGTCCAACCTCAGCGTCGCCCACTGGTCCCGGCTCACCCGCACCGGGGAGACGTCCGACCTGGATGCGGCCATCGACGCCGGGAGACGCGCGGTGGCCGCCACGCCGGACGACCACCCGGACCGCGCGATGCGCCTGAACAACCTCGGCAACGCCCTCCACCAGCGGTTCCAGCACAGCGGCAGCCTTCACGATCTGGACAGGGCCATCGCGCATCACGAAACGGCCGTGGCCGCCGTGCCCCCCGACCACCCGATCCGGGCAACGTGCCTGTCCAACCTCGCGGTCGCCTACCAGGCGCGGTCCCGGCGGAACGGCGCCGGGTCCGACTTCGACCGCGCCGTCGACCTCATGCTCCTGGCGCTCGCAGCCACCCCCGTCGACCATCCCGACCGGCTACTGCGCCTGTTCAACCTCACGCGGGCCCATCTGACGCGGTACGACCACTCGGGCGATCCGGCCGACCTGGACCGCGCGGTCGACCTGGCGCGGGAAACGGCCGCCGCCGTCCCCGCCGACCATTCGGACCGCGCGCGATATCTGTCCAACCTCGGCACTGCCTACCGGGTGCGGTTCCGGCGGACCGGCGCCACGTCCGACCTCGACCGCGCCATCGACGCCGCGGAACTGGCGGTGGCGGCCACCCCCGGTGACCATCCCAACCGGGCCGCGCGCATCAACCTCCTGGGGACCTGTTACAGAACGCGGTGGGACACCGACGGCACCATCGACCGGTCGCGGATCGCCCGGCTCGCGGAGGATGCGCTCGCGGCCACGACGTCACCCCCGTTCGACCGGCTCCGCGCCTGCTGGGCGGTAGGCCGGCTCGCCTACGTACTGGACGAACTGCACACCGCCCGGCTGCTGTTCGACACGGCGGTGGAGCTGCTGCCGTTGGTCGCGGCGCGGGAGACCTCGTCGGCGGACCACGAACACCGCCTCGGCGCGAACCGCGGACTGGTCGGCGAGACGATCGCCGTGCACTGCGCCCTCGACGATCCGGGCGGCGCGGTCCAGGCCGGTGAGCTGGGCCGGGCGGTCCTGCTGGCGGCCCGGCTGGCCCTGCGGACACCCCTCGCCGACCTCGAAGCCGAGCACCCCGCACTGGCCCGCCGTCTGAGCCGCGTCCGCGACGCCCTCAACGCACCGGATCCTCCGGCCATGGCGTCGCCCGGCGGCCAGGACGTCGACCACGTCGACCGGCGCAAACGGCTGTGGGCCGAGCACGACGCCGTACTGGGGGAGATCCGCCGGCTGCCGGGCCTGGACCGGTTCCTGCTCCCGCCGATGTGGACCGAGCTGCGGCCTACGACCACCGGCGGGGCGGTCGTGCTGCTCAACGCCGGCCTGCAGCGGTGCGACGGCATCGTCGTCACCGCCGACGGGCCCCCGCTGCTGGTGCCGCTGCCCGAACTGCGGCTGGCCGACGTCGAGGCGTGGGCCGCCGAGCTGATGGAAGCGACGCACGACGCCGGCTCCTTCACCGGCGAGCTGCGCCGGCAACGGGTGCTGACGGAGCTGCTCGGCCTGCTGTGGGACAGGGCGGTCGAGCCGGTCCTCGACGCCGTTGACTCCCGGCTCCGTCCGGACGAGGGAGTAATTCCCCGCGTGTGGTGGATGCCGACCGGGCTGCTCGGACTGCTGCCGCTGCACGCGGCCGGGCACCCCGGCCAGTCAGGGGCGCTCGACCGGGCGATCTCGTCGTACACGCCCACCCTGCGCACCCTGGCCCGCGCACACGGACGCCCGGCCGCGACGGTCCTGCGCCGGCTCACAGTCGCCCTCGACCGGACCCCGGGACTTTCGGACCTGCCGGCCACCGCCGCCGAGGCGGCGATCCTGCACGCCGCCCATCCCGACATGCCACTGCTCACCAACGAGCAGGCCACCGCCGCCCGTGTGACCGGCGCGCTCCCCGAGGCGAGTTGGGCACACTTCGCCTGCCACGCCGGCACCAACCCCGACGCGCCGTCCGAGGGCGGGCTTCACCTCCACGACGGCGTGCTGCCCATCGCGGAGATCGGCCGCCGCAACCTCCACGAGGCCGAACTGGCATACCTGTCCGCGTGCTCCACCGGACATGTCGGCTGGCGGCACGCCGACGAGTCCATCCACCTCGCCTCCGCGTTCCAACTGGCCGGGTTCCGGCACGTCGTCGCGAGTCTCTGGCCACTGGACGACCGCGTCGCGGCCGGCGCGGCCGAACACTTCTACCGCCTGATGCCGGACACGCCGTCCGCCGATGACGCTGCGGTCGTGCTCCACCGCGTCATCCAGCATCTGCGCACCGAGCACACCGGCCGACCACACCTGTGGGCGTCACTGATCCACAGCGGGCCATAGCCCGAACCGGACCCGAACTCAGAGGCTGCTACGTGCCTGATGCGCCACTGGTTCCGGACGGTGTAGCAGCCACCTGGATCAATCGGCCACGCGACCGATGAGTTCCGGGGCGAGGATCGGTCGACACAGGTGACAGCGATCCGCACGCACAGGAGGTACTCATGGCAACCGACGGTTTCACCACGTGTCTCTGGTTCGACGGCCAGGCCGAGGAAGCCGCCCACTACTACGTCTCGGTCTTCAAGAACTCCAGCATCGGGAAGGTCGCGCGCTACCCCGAGGGAGCGCCCCAGCCTGCCGGCACCGTGCTGACCGTCGAGTTCACGGCCAACGGCCACAAGTTCCTCGCGCTCAACGGCGGTCCCCAGTTCAAGTTCACCGAGGCGGTCTCCTTCATGATCTACTGCGAGAACCAGGAGGAGATCGACTACTACTGGGCCAAGCTCACCGAGAACGGCGGCGAACCCGGCCCCTGCGGCTGGCTCAAGGACCAGTACGGACTGTCCTGGCAGGTCGTCCCGGACCGGCTCCACGCCATGGTCACCGACCCGGACCCGGCGAAGGGCGCCCGCGTGGTCAAGGCGTTCATGGCGATGAGCAAGTTCGACATCGCCGAACTGGATAAGGCCTACGCGGGCGGGTGACCCCGGGCACGGCGACCGGCCGGCGTCCCGCCCGGGGATACGGCCGGCCGTCACGCTCCCTCGCCGGGACGCCGGGACGCCGGTCGGCCCTCACGCTCCCGCGCGGGGACCGCGACCAACCGTCACGCTTCCGCCCAGGGACGGGCGCCGGCCCTCACGCACCCGACTCCGCCAGGATCTCCGCGATCACATGCCGTGAGTTCTCCGCGACCGGCGGATTGGTGTGCCAGTAGTACGGCAGCGCGATGACCGCGACCGACAGCGCCCAGCCCCGGCCGCGCGCCCACTCGGCCTCGTCGGCGCCCATGGCCTCGCGGAAGGTGCCGCGGACGGCCGCGGGGAGCAGGTTCCACGCGACGATCAGATCCGCGGCCGGATCGCCCACCCCCGCGGTGCCGAAGTCGATCACGGCGGTGAGCCGCCCGCCGGTGACCAGCAGATTGCCGGGCATGAGGTCGCCGTGGGCCCACACGGGCGGCCCGGCGTGCTCCGGGGCGCGCAGCGCCTCCTCCCACACAGCCGTCACCGCCGCGGTGTCCGCCCTCCCCTCCAGCTGGGCGAGCGCCTCACGCATCGGCTCGTCACGGGTCGCCAGCGGGACACCCCGATAGCCCGTCGGCCCGTCGGCGGGGTCGATCCGGCGCAGGGCGCCGACGAGAGCGCCGAGGTCCCCGGCGAGGAGCTCGGGCTCCTCCAGGGCGCCGACGACCGGATTCCGGCCGCCCAGCCAGCGGTACACGGACCAGGGCCAGGCGAACCCCGCACCCGGGCCGCCCCGGCCGACCGGCTCGGGCGTGGCGAAGGGCAGCCGTGGGCCGAGCCGGGGCAACCAGCGCTGCTCGTGTTCGACGTCCCCGACCGCACCGGGATGCCGGGGGAGCCGTACGACCAGGTCCGTGCCGAGCCGGAACATGGCGTTCTCGGTCCCGGACGACTCCAGCCGTTCGGCGGGCAGTTCCGCCCACTGGGGGAACTGCTCAGCGATCAGCCGGCGGACGAGCGTGGCGTCGATGTCCACCTCGTCGGGACGCATCTTCAGAGCACACATGAGCGCCAACCCAAGCGTCCGCCGGGCCCGCTGTCCAACGACTTTGCCGCCCACCGCGATGCCGACGCCGCGTAACCACTGGGTTTCCGAGGTTAATTTCCGCTTCCGAAGGGTTGGCGCGAAACCATCCCCTCGTTATCGTTCACGCACTTCACTCAATCGTTCTGCTGAACGAATAGCGAGAAGGACGGTCGGTACATGTCCGACATCCACCACCCCGGACGTCGCCTGGGGCGTAAGCCGGGACGGCGGTCGGTGCTCGCCGCGGGCCTGGCCTCGGCGGCATCGCTCGGCGCGTCCTGGCTGCTGTCCGGCTGCACGGGGGCCGCGGCCGCGCCCGTCCTGCCGACCGCCGCGGCGAAGGGCGCCCCCGACCGCGGCGGCACCCTGCGCATCGCCCGGCCGCCCGCCTCCGACGCCGAGACCCTGGACCCGGCGAGCTCCCTGTCCGCGTACGAGTACCTGGGAGCCCTCTACAACCGCCTCGTCCGCGTCGACGCGAGCGGCGATCTCGCCCCCGACCTCGCCGAGTCGTGGGAGCCGGACAGCAAGGCGAGCACCTGGACCTTCCGGCTCCGCAAGGGCGTCACCTTCCACGACGGCCGCGCTTTCACCTCCGCCGACGCGGCCTACACGCTCCGCCACATCCTCGACAAGGCGACCGCGTCACCCCAGGCTGCGGTCCTCGCCCCGCTGATCGACCCCGACAAGCTGCGCACGCCCGACGCGCACACCCTCGTCGTCCCGCTCAAGACCCCCAACGCCGAGTTCCCGAGCCTCCTCACGCACTACAACTGCTATGTCGTCCCCGACGGCAGCGCGAAGTCGATCGGCCGCACCGGCATCGGCACCGGCCCCTTCAGGCTGGCGTCGTTCGCACCGGCGGGCCCCGGCCGCGTCACCGCGTACAGGGACCACTGGGCGGGCCGGCCGGTCCTCGACGCCGTCGCCTTCTTCTCCGTCGCCGACATGTCGGCCCGCTCCAACGCCCTGCTCGCCGGCCAGGTCGACCTGCTCTCCCAGACCAACCTGGACTTCGCGACCGCGCGCGTGGTCGCCGCCTCCGACCGGGCCACGATCGCCCGTGTGAAGAACGCCCAGTGGTACGTCCTGCCGATGCTCACCACCGAGAAGCCCTTCACGGACGTACGGGTACGGCAGGCGATGAAGCTCGCCTACGACCCGGAGCACGTCGTCCAGGTCGCCCTCCAGGGCGCGGGCACCACCGGCTGGGACAACCCGGTGCCGCCCAGCGATCCGAACCACATCGCCACGCATCCGAAGCACGACCCGGAGCAGGCGAAGTACCTGCTGAAGAAGGCGGGCCAGGAAGGCCTGGCCGTCGACCTCTACACCTCCTCCTACGACCCGCTGTTCACGCCCATGGCGCTCGCCTACCAGGACTCGGCCAAGCGGGCCGGCATCCGCGTCCGCGTCAAGACGGCGTCCGCGGACTCGTACTACACGCAGATCTGGATGAAGAAGCCGCTGATGGCCACCTACTGGTTCACCGGCCGACCCGTCGACCAGCTCTTCACCCAGATCTTCCGCAGCGGCTCCAGCTACAACGAGACCGCCTGGTCCGACAAGGACTTCGACGCCGTCCTGGACCGGGCGCGCGCCGAGACGGACGACGCCGAGCGCCGCGAACTCTATGGCCAGGCACAGACGTTGGTGATCGAGAGGGGCGGGGCGATGACCCCGATGTTCGCCGACCGGCTCGTCGGGATCTCGCGCAAGGTGCGCGGATACGCCGAGCACGGCTTCGAGTTCGACTACCTCAACATCGGTCTGAAGGGGGCCTGAACATGCTCTCCTTCCTCGCCCGCCGCATCGCGGCCGCCCTCGGCACCCTCCTCCTCTCCTCCGTGCTGGTCTTCCTCGCCGTCCAGGCCCTCCCCGGCGACGTCGCCACCCAGATCCTCGGCAAGGACGCCACACCGGACGCGGTCGCCGCCCTGCGGGGGCAACTCGGGCTCGATCAACCCGCCTGGGAGCGCTATTTCGACTGGATCAAGGGCGCCCTGCACGGCGACTTCGGCACCTCGCTGGTCTCCGCCAAGCCGGTCGGCGGCGAAGTCGCCATGTACCTCGGCAACTCCGCGCTGATCGCCCTGATCACCGTCCTCTTCGCGGTCACCGGATCGATCGTCCTCGGCATCCTCGCCGGCCTGTACCGCGACCGCTGGCCCGACCACGTGATCTCGACCGTCAGCCTCGTCGGCATGAGCGTCCCAGAGTTCGTGGTGGCGACCGTACTGGTCCTGTGCTTCTCGGTGGCGCTGCCGTGGTTCCCCGCGGTCGTCCTCTACGGCCCCGACGCCACCGTCGGCCAACTCCTGCCCGCCGTCTGGCTCCCCGCCCTCGCGCTCGCCGTGGTCATGGCCGCGTACATCGTCCGCATGGCCCGCACCTCGGTGATCGACGTGATGGCGAGCGAGTACGTCACGACGGCCCGCCTCAAGGGCCTGTCGACCTGGCGGGTCGTCACCCGGCACGCCCTGCCGAGCGCCCTCCTGCCCACCCTCCACGTCATCGCGCTCAACATCGCCTGGCTCGCGGGCGGAGTCGCCGTCGTCGAGAACGTCTTCAACTACCCCGGCATAGGCAAGCTGATGCTCTCCTCGGTCCAGAACCGGGACCTGCCCGTCATCCAGTCCATCGCCCTGATCAGCGCGGTCGTCTACGTCGCCTGCAATCTCGCCGCCGACCTCGGCGCGATGGCCCTCAACCCCAGGCTCCGTACCCGAGGGAGGACCCGATGACCACGCTCGACACCGCACCGGCGGCCGTCGCTGCCGAGGCGCGACCGGCCCGCGCCTGGCGCACCCTGCGCTCCTCGCGCACCGCCGTCATCGGCCTCGCGATCGTCGCCGTCCACGTCGCGATCGCCCTGCTCGCCCCGCTCCTCACCTCCTACGACCCCATAGCCAACGACGCCTCGCACGCCCTGCTCGGCCCGACCTCGTCCCACTGGGCCGGCACCGACCAGTACGGCCGCGACGTCCTCGCCCGTGTCCTGTACGGCGGCCGGTACGCGCTCGGCGTCTCCGTCGCCGCCACCCTGCTGACCGTCGCCCTGGGCACGGTGATCGGGTGCGCGGCCGCGCTGCGCGGAGGCTGGTTCGACGACGTGCTCGGGCGGGTGCTGGACGCGGTCCTGGCAGTGCCGTCGATCCTGGCCCTGCTCGTCATCGTGACGGCACTCGGCACGGGCCCGTCCGTCATCGTCCTCGCGATCGCCGTCATCTACGTCCCTCAGGTCGTCCGGGTCGTGCGGGGCGCCGCCCTCGCGGTCGTCCCGGCCGACTATGTGACCGCGGCCCGGGCACGCGGCGAGGGCACCTGGTCGATCCTGCGCCGGGAGGTCCTGCCGAACATCACGGACGTGGTGTGCGTGGAGTTCGCGATGCGTGCCTCCTGGGTCGTGCTGCTGATCTCCTCGCTGTCCTTCCTCGGCTTCGGCGCCAATCCGCCGACCCCCGACTGGGGGCTGATGGTCGCCGAGAACCGCACCGCCATCACCGTCGTCCCGATGGCGAGCCTCGCGCCCATCATCGCCCTGGCCACACTCGTGGTCGGGCTCAACCTCGCGGCCGACGGCCTGTCCAAGGCATGGGGCGTCGACCGGATCAGGGAGGGCTCCTGATGACCCCGAACGCTACGACCCCGAACGCCATGAACCCGATCGTCTCCGTCAACTCCCTGTCCGTGGCGTACCGTTCGGGTGGCCGTGACGTGCCGGTCGTGCACGAGGTGTCGCTGGAGGTCGCCAAGGGGCGGACGCTGGCCCTCGTCGGTGAGTCGGGCAGTGGGAAGTCGACTGTCGCGGCGGCCCTGTTGGGCCATCTGCGGCACG
Source organism: Streptomyces sp. JLBG701 (assembly GCF_058544905.1). Classification (NCBI taxonomy): domain Bacteria; kingdom Bacillati; phylum Actinomycetota; class Actinomycetes; order Kitasatosporales; family Streptomycetaceae; genus Streptomyces; species Streptomyces sp. JLBG701. The sequence goes on along the minus strand of NZ_CM178588.1, from coordinate 746,229 downwards.
GATCGCACATCACCGGGGGCACGGTCCAGGTTGACGACTCTGACGTATTCGCCCTTCCCGCACGGGAGTTGAGGCGGCTGCGCGGCGGGACGGTCGCGATGGTCGGCCAGAACGCCGGTCAGGCGCTGACCCCCTCCATGCGCGTCGGACGGCAGATCGCCGAGGCGGGCGGCGATGTCCCGGTCGTCGACCTCCTCGAACAGGTCCGACTACCGCGCCCCGCCGAGCTGGCCCGGCGCTACCCCCACGAGCTGTCCGGCGGCCAGCAGCAGCGCGTCGCCATCGCCATGGCCATCGCGGCCCGCCCCAAAGTGCTGGTCCTCGACGAACCGACCACCGGCCTCGACGTCGTCACCCAGCGCAGCGTCCTCGACCTCATCGCCGCCCTGCGGGACGAACTCGGCCTGGCCGCCGTGCTGGTGAGCCACGACCTCGGCGTCGTCGCGCACATGGCCGACGAAGTGACCGTGCTGCGGTCGGGCCGGGTGGTGGAGGCGGCGCCCACGCGGCAGCTGTTCGGTCAGCCCCAGGACCCGTACACCAAAAGGCTGTTGGCGAGCGTGCCGCGCCTCGACGACACCGGTCTCGCGGTCGTCGACGAGACGGGGACGCGGGAGGTCAGGCCGAAGACCGTGGTGCCCGACGACGCCCCGGTGGCCGTCTCCGCGAAGGACGTCACCATCGACTACGGCAAGGCCCGTGCCGTGCACGGCGTCTCCTTCGACGTGCGGCGCGGTGAAGTCCTCGCCCTCGTCGGCGAGTCGGGCAGCGGCAAGTCCACCCTCGCCTGGACGCTGGCGGGCCTGCGCACCCCGTCCGGCGGGACGCTGACCCACGAGGCGGGCGACCTGGGCGTACCCGCGCACAAGCGGCCGCTGTCGCTGCGGCGCCGCGTGCAGCTGGTCTTCCAGAACGCGGACACCTCGCTCAACCCGCGCCGTTCGGTGGGGGACGCGGTCCGGCACCCGCTGCGCTTCTTCGGCACCGCCGACGGCCGCACCGAGGCGGCCGAGCGCGCCCGGCGCCTCATCTCCGGCGTACGCCTCGACCCGGCCCTCGCCGACCGTCTGCCCGCCCAGCTCTCCGGCGGCCAGCGACAGCGCATCGGCATCGCACGCGCGCTGGCCGGCGAGCCGGACGTGCTGATCGCCGACGAGATCACCACCGCTCTGGACGTCTCCGTACAGGCCGACGTCCTGCGCCTCCTCGACGACCTGCGCCGCGAACGCGACCTGGCCTGTCTGTTCATCAGCCACGACCTGGCCGTCGTACGCGGCATCGCCGACCGCGTCGCCGTCCTGCGCCATGGCGTCGTGGTGGAGGAGGGCCCGACGGAGGCCGTCTTCGCCGCCCCCGGGCACCCTTACACCCGCCAGCTGATGGCGGCCGCCCTCGAACCCGACCCGGACGCGAGCCCGTTGGTGGAGGACGCCCCGGACTGGACCGACGCGGCCGAGCCGGGCGATGTCTGGACCGACCTGGGGGAGGGCCACCGTGTCCGCCGCTGGGACAGCGCACCCGTGAGCACCTCTGCCAACACCCCCGTCACGGAAGGAGTTTCGTGAAGTACCGCGACCAGTTCGAGCGCCAGGTGATCCACGAGGACGTCTGGATCCCCACCCGGGACGGCGCGACCCGGTTGCACGCCCGCGTCTGGCGGCCGGCCGACGCCGAGTCCGACCCGGTGCCCGCGCTGCTCGAATACCTCCCGTACAGAAAGAGCGACTGGACCGCCCCGCGCGACGCCCAGCGCCACCCCTGGTACGCCGGACACGGCTACGCCTCCGTCCGCGTCGACATCCGCGGGCACGGCGACAGCGAGGGCACTCCCGGCGACGAGTACGACGCGCAGGAGCTCGCGGACGGCGTCGACGTCGTCAACTGGCTTGCCGCACAGCCCTGGTGTACCGGCAACGTCGGCATGTTCGGCATCTCCTGGGGCGGCTTCAACTCCCTCCAGATCGCCGCTCTCGCCCCCGAACCGCTCAAGGCGATCGTCACCGTCTGCTCGACCGACGACCGCTACGACAACGACGTCCACTACATGGGCGGCGCCGTCCTCGGCATCGACATGCTCGCCTGGGCCGGCACCATGCTGGCCTTCGCCTCCCGCCCGCCGGACCCGGCGAACGTCGGCGCCGACCGCTGGCTGCCGATGTGGCGCGAACGCCTCGACGCGCTCGAACCCTTCCTGCACACCTGGCTGGAGCACCAGCAGCGGGACGCCTACTGGAAGCACGGCAGCGTCTGCGAGGACTACGCGGCCATCGACGCGGCCGTCCTCGCGGTCGGCGGCTGGAACGACCCGTACCGGGACACCGTGCTGCGGCTCGTCGAGCACCTGCCCGCGGATCGCGTACGGGGGATCGTCGGCCCCTGGTCGCACCAGTACCCCGACCGCGGCCTGCCCCCGGGACCCGCGATCGGCTTCCTCCAGGAGACCCTGCGCTGGTGGGACCAGCACCTGAAGGGCATCGACACCGGCGTCATGGGGGAGCCCCTGCTGCGGGCCTGGATCACTGACGGGGTTCCGCCCGCAACGTCGTACGACGAACTGCCGGGGCGCTGGGTGGGTGACGCGAACTGGCCATCCGGGAAAGTGACTTGGGACGAGCGGGCGCTCGGCGCGAGTGAAACGCCCGTGCCCGTCCGCTCCCCGCAGCACACCGGCCTCGACGCCGGCCGCTTCTTCCCCTTCGGCAACGCGAGCGACCTGCCGCCCGACCAGCGCGAGGAGGACGGCCGCTCGGTGTGCTTCGACACGGAGCCCCTCGCCGAACGCGTCGAGATCCTCGGCCGCCCCCGCGTCCGGCTCCGCCTCGACAGCGCCACCCCGCGCGCCCATGTGATCGCCCGCCTCTGCGATGTCGCCCCGGACGGCTCGTCCACGCTGGTCACCCGCGGGGTGCTCAACCTGCTGAGCCGGCACGGCAGGGACCGGGCCGTCGAGTGGACGCCGGGAACCTACGAGGACGTCGAGTTCGAGCTCAACAGCAACGGGTACGCCTTCCCGCCCGGCCACCGCATGCGCGTCGCCGTCTCCGACGCCTACTGGCCGTGGGTGTGGCCGCACGGCGAACGGGGCGAGCTGCGTGTCGTCCCGGCCGACAGTGCCGTACTCCTGCCCGTGCGGGAGCTGGTCGACGGGCCGCCGATCCGCTTCGAGGAGCCCGAGCAGGCCCCGCCGCTCGCCGTGACCTACGACCGACCCGCCGACCCGGCGCCCGAGCGGCTCGTCGCGCACGACGTGGCGAAGGGGGAGTGGACCCTGGAGGTCGATCCCAACTACGGGGGATCGCGGACGTATCCGGACGGGCTGCGCTACGAGGAGAGTGCGCGGGAGACCTATCGCATCCGCGGCGACGACCCGCTGTCCACGCAGGCGGTGTCCGAGTGGCGCGTCCGGCTGCGGCGCGGGGACGAGTGGGACGCTGAGATCATGGCGCGCACGGAGCTGCGCGCCACGGCCGCGGACTTCATCATGGACAGCCGCATCGAGGCACGGGCGAACGGAGAGACAGTGGCCAAGCGCGCATGGCACCGCACCACCCCGAGGACCTCCGGATGACGGCCGCCAAGCCCTCCCAGGCCGCCAAGCCCGCGAAGAGCCCGCGCCGTGCCGTCGCCGCCGCCGACCGCACCCGCCAGCCCACCGAGGTGCGCCGCCGGCTCATCGTCGAGGCGGCCGTCCCGCTGATCGCCGAGCGCGGCTACGCCTCGGTCGGGGTGCGGGACGTGGCCGCCGCGGCCGGAGTGTCCGTGGGCACCGTCACCTACCACTTCGGCAGCGTGCAGGAGATCCTCTCCGAGGCGATGGTGCTGCACATCGAGCGCTACTACGCCGAGCTCAGTGAGACCGCCGGGCATGCCTCCAGCGGGGCCGAGGCGCTCCGGCTGCTGGTCGACGCCCTGTTCACCGAGGACACCGACCGGCACTGGCGGATGTGGTTCGACTACTGGAACGCGGGCGACCAGGGGACAGACGAGGCCTTCGTGCGCGGCCAGGCCGAGCGCTACGAGGCCTGGCACCGGCAGATCCGCGCCCTCGCCGAATGGGGCGTCGCAGACGGCGAGTTCATTGGTGACGACCTCGACGGCTTCACGGTCCGCTTCGCCGCCCTCGCCGACGGCCTCGCACTGCAACGGCTGCGCCAGGCACCCCCGTTGAGCACCGAGGACGCCCGCCGCCACCTCAACCGGCTCATCGAGACCGAGCTGCGACGCCGCTCACCGGCGTGACCGGTCAGACCGGGTCGGCGCCCAACTGCGCCAGCAGCTCCAGCAGATCGGTGAGCGGCAGCGGCTTGGCGAGATGGGCGTCGAAACCGGCCGCCCGGGAGAGCGAGCGGTCGGTGCCCTGGCTGAACCCGGAGACCGCGATCAGTCGCGGCCGGTCGCCGTGCGGTCGGGAGCGCACGGTCCTGGCGACCGTGTAGCCGTCGATGTCCGGCAGGCCCAGATCGCACAGGACGACGTCGAACAGCCCGTCCCGCGTCGCCGTGAGCGCGTCCGCGCCCGTGTGGACGGCGGTGACATGGTGGCCCTGCCGGTCCAGCAGGGTGCGGTAGGTCGCGGCCAGATCCGTGTTGTCCTCCACGATCAGGATGGCCAGCTGACGCCGTACCGGCCGGGCGGCCCTGGGACGCGGCGGTTCCGGAGCCGCGGAGTCGGCCACGGGCAGCAGCACCGTGAACGTGGCACCCTTCCCCGGTCCGTCGCTGAGCGCGGTGATCCGCCCGCCGTGCAGTTCTACGACCGTCCGCGCCACGGCGAGACCCAGTCCGAGCCCCTCGGGAGTGTTCGGGCCGGCCGGGGCCGCCCGCATGAACACGCCGAAGAGTTCCTCGGCCTGGGCCGGTTCGAAACCGATGCCGTCGTCCCGCACGGTCAGCCGCGCCTGCCCTTCCTCGACCGCCAGCCGGACCTCCGTACGCCCGCCCGGCGGCGTGTACTTGAGCGCGTTGGACAGCAGGTTCGTCAACACCTGCGCGAGCCGCAGCCGGTCGGCGTCGACGGGCACCGGGTCGGCCGGCAGCCGGATGTCGAGGATGCGCTCCTCGTGCCCGAACAGCCCGCGGATGTCGGCACAGGCCCCCTCGACGACGGACCGCATGTCGACGCGCCCGCGCACCAGCTCCAGCCGTCCGGTCACGGCCCGCGTCCCGTCCAGCAGGTCGTTGCTCATCCGCACCAGCGTGCCCAGCTGCCGCTCAAGGACGGCCAGCGCGGGATGCCCGCCCGGCAGGTCAAGGGCCAGCAGTTCGGTGGCCGCCGTCGCGGCCGCGAGGGGATTGCGCAGCTCGTGCGAGAGCGTCGCGATGAACCGGTCCTTGGCCCGCTGTTCCTCGCGTAACTGCCGCCCCGCTGCGTCCAGTTCCGCGTTCGCCCGGCTCAGCTGCTCGTTCACCTCGCGGATCTCCCGCGCCCGCACGAACAGGTCGATCTCCATGCCCTCCGCACGCATCTGTGCCTCGGCCGCGGCCCGCTCCTGCTCGCGCCCCACCCTTCGCAGATGGACGAAGTCCGTGACGTCCTCGACGCGGTGGATGACATAGGTGACCTGCCCGCCGGCGTCGAGGACCGGGGTGTTGACGGGGCTCCAGTAGCGCTCGGCGAAGCTGCCCTCCTCGCCCGTGGGGATGTCGTACCGCTGAAGCGCCATCGTGTCCGTACGGCCCGTCGCCACCACCGTCTCCAGCGAGCGGCGCAGATTGGCGACGCCGTCGGCCGACGGGTCGTCCGGGTTGTCGGGGAACACCTCGAAGATCCGCTGCCCGACGATGTTCCGTTCCGTGCGGGTGGCCGCGAGATACGCGCGGTTGACCTCGACGATCGTGAAGTCGGGACTCAGGATCAGCAGCGGGGACAGTGTCGCGTCGAAGAGGCTGCGGAAGTCCGGGGCGGTGCTGGGCATGACGGGCTCTCAGGGGTCGAGACGGTAGCCGTACCCGCGGACCGTGGTGATGCGCGGAGCCGGTGCGGGCAGGCCGGCGAGCTTGCCGCGCAGCCGGTAGACGTGCTCGATCACGGTCGCGGGCTGCTGCCAGGACGCACCCCAGATCCGCTCCAGCAACTGCTCCGCCGAGAACACCCGGCCGGGCGCCCCGGCCAGCATCTCAAGCAGCGCGTACTCCTTGGGGCGCAGCACCAGCAGAACGCCTACCGCGGAGGCCTGGCGGGCGGCCGTGTCGATGCGCAGCGAGCCCACCTGGAGGACGTCAGGCAGCTCGGGCGGCTGCGCGCGGCGCAGCACCGCGCGGATCCGCGCCACCAACTCCCGCTGCGAGAACGGCTTGACCAGGTAGTCGTCCGCGCCGATCTCCAGGCCCGCGACCCGGTCCGCCTCCGCGCCGCGCCCCGTGACGACGATGACCGGAAGACGACTTGTGGAACGCAGCGCCCGCAGCAACTCAAGGCCGCTGCCGTCCGGCAGCCCCAGATCGAGGACGGCCAGATCGACACGGCCCTCGTACAGCACGGTCTTTCCGGCACGGGCGTCCATCGCCCAGGTGACGGTGAAGCCCTCGTGCTCCAGATAGGAACGGCACATCAGTGCGAAGTCGGGTTCGTCCTCGATCAGAGCGAGGTGTGGACGCATGCCGCATCACCTGGCCCAACTGCCGCCCGCACGTTGTGTCGCTGATGAGCGGGCGTTGATGCCCCGACCATGTGGCGAAGGTAGAACAGTAAGCACCCACGGTTCAAGGGGGAGCCGCTCAGGGGGAGTTCCGGCGCGGGCGCGTGCGGTGCGGGGATGACGAAGCCGCCGCACGGGCCCGCGCCGGAACGAGTGCCCGGCGGGCGCGGCAGGTACGAAAACGGGGGACGGAACGGCGTGCACGAGAACACCCTGGAGCCCATCACCACGGCATCCTGCCCACCTCCCGACGGCCACACCCTCCTGCGTTCGGGGGACGAGCTGCTGGTCGTGGGGCTGCGCGGCGACATCGACCTCGCGACCGCGACCCGTCTGCGCCTGTGGCTGGACGCGGTCGTCGCGATGCGTGCACCGGCCTACGTCGTCGATCTGAGCCGCGTCTCCTTCATCGACTCCACCGGACTGAATCTCGTCCTGCGCCTGCGCCGCCGCGCCCTGGAAACGGACCACGGATTCGCCCTGCTGTGCGCCCCGCACACCCGGCGGCTGCTGCGCGCGCACGGCACGCTGGACCTGCTGAGCCCCGTCACCACCCTGCCTGAAGCGATGTCCGAGCTCACCCGGACACGTCGTTCACCAGTACCGCGGCCCCGTCGAACCGGCCGGCCTTGAGGTCGCTCAGCGCCTGGGCCGCCCGCGACAGCGGATAGGTGTGCGTGGTGGCGCGTACGCCGTGCCGGGCGGCCAGCGCCAGGAACGCGCGGCCGTCCTCGCGGGTGTTGGAGGTGACGCTGCGCACCTCCTTCTCGTAGAACAGCTCGCTCTCGTAGTGCAGGGGCGGGATGTCGCTGAGGTGGATGCCGGCGATCGACAGGATTCCGCCGCGGTCGAGGGCGCGCAGCGCGACCGGGACCAGGTCGCCGACCGGCGCGAACAGGATCGCGGCGTCCAGCGGTTCGGGCGGCGGCTCGTACGCGTCGCGCGCCGAGGCGGCCCCCAGCTCCAGGGCCAGCCGCCGCGCCGCCGCACCCCGCGTCAGGACGTGCACGGTGGCCCCCTCGGCCAGTGCCACCTGCGCACACAGATGGGCGCTGCCCCCGAACCCGTACAGCCCGAGCCGCCCGCCCGGCGGCAGCGACGCCCGCCGCAGTGCGCGGTAGCCGATGATCCCGGCGCACAGCAGGGGAGCCACCGCCACGTCGTCGAGACCGTCGGGGAGCCGGTAGGCGAACGCGGCCGGGACCGTCGTGTACTCGGCGTAACCGCCGTCGGCGTCCCAGCCGGTGTACTCGGAGTGCGGGCACAGATTCTCGGCGCCGCGCTGACAGTGGGCGCAGGTGCCGTCGGTGCGCCGCAGCCAGGCAACGCCCACCCGGTCGCCGAGCGCCCATCCCGTCACCGCCGCCCCGAACCCCGCGACCACGCCCACGACCTCGTGCCCCGGTGTCACCCCGGGCCGGTGCACCGGCAGGTCCCCCTCGGTGACATGCAGGTCGGTACGGCACACCCCGCAGGCGCGCACCCGCACCAGCAGCTCGTCCTCGCCGGGTACCGGAACGGGCCTCTCGACGAACCGGAGGCCCCCCTCCTCGACCGGTCGCGGCTCGGCCACCGACCATGCCCACATCGTCCCGTCCGCCATGACCGCACCCCGTCCCGCCGAAGTCCGCCCCGTCTCCTCTCCAGTCTGGAGCGGACTCACCCATTCGGCGCGCGGGTCGGCCCCTGGGTGACTAGCGTGAGAATTCGGACACCCCCCAACGAATCTCGGACACCCCCGACGAATCAACGATCAGCCAATGCGAAAGGGCCGCGCCATGGCCGTACAACCTGAAGGAACCCCCTGTTGGGCCGATGCGATGTTCAGTGACGTCGAGGGAGCCAAGAGCTTCTACGGCGACGTCCTCGGCTGGACCTTCGGCGAGGCGTCGTCGGAGTACGGCAACTACACCCAGGCCTACGCCGATGGTAAGGCGGTCGCCGCCGTCGTCCCGCCGATGCCCGGCCAGGAAGGCCAGTCGCAGTGGTGCCTGTACCTCGCCTCAGCGGACGCCGCCGCCACCGCCGCCCGGATCCGTGAGAACGGCGGCGAGGTGCTGATGGAGCCGATGCAGGTCGGCGAGTTCGGCACCATGTGCCTGGCCCGCGAACCCGGCGGCGCCGTCTTCGGCGTCTGGCAGGCCGGCACCCACGAGGGCTTCGAGGCGACTGGCGTGCCCGGCGCCTACGCCTGGGCCGAGGTCTTCACCCGCGAACCCGAGAAGACCGACGCGTTCCTGCCCGCCGTCTTCTCGTACACGGCACGGCAGATGGAGGACGACGCGATCGACTTCCGTATGTTCAACCTCGGCGACGAGACGGTCCTGGGCCGTATGAAGATGACGGAGGAGTTCCCGCCGGAGGTCCCGTCGTACATCAACCTCTACTTCGGGGTCGACAACTGCGACGACGCCGTCGCCAAGGCCACCAAACTGGGCGGCACCCTGCGGTTCGGCCCGATGGACAGCCCGTTCGGCCGGTTCGCGGCACTGAGCGACCCGCAGGGCGCGAACTTCTCGGTGATCGACATGACGACGACCGCCGGCGAGATGCCCAAGAGCACCGAAGTCTCCTGACCGGCCTCCGCGATCCGGAGCCCAGCCCGTCCATGGCATGATCGAGCGCATGCGTGAACGAGTTGTGGCCGCGTGCGACGGGGCTTCCAAGGGAAACCCCGGACCGGCGGGCTGGGCCTGGGTTGTTGCCGACGATGCCGAGACACCGACCCGCTGGGAGGCGGGGCCGCTCGGCAAGGCCACCAACAACGTCGCCGAACTCACCGCACTGGAACGCCTGTTGACGGCGGTCGACCCGGACGTACCGCTGGAGATCCGGATGGACTCGCAGTACGCCATGAAGGCCGTCACTACCTGGCTGCCCGGCTGGAAGCGCAAGGGCTGGAAGACGTCCGCCGGCAAGCCGGTCGCCAACCAGGAACTCGTCGTCCGCATCGACGAACTCCTCGACGGCCGCTCGGTCGAGTTCCGCTACGTCCCCGCCCACCAGGTCGACGGCGACCCCCTGAACGACTTCGCCGACCGCGCCGCCAGCCAGGCCGCGATCGTCCAGGAACCCGCGGGCAGCGACCTGGGCTCCCCGGTGCCGCCGCCGTCGCCCGACACACCGAAGTCCGGCGGGTCGAAGTCCGGTGCGGCCAAGTCCGGCGCTTCGTACCGCCGGGCCGGAGCCGGGTCGAAGTCCTCCGGCGGCTCCTCCTCCCGCACCATCAAGGCGAAGTTCCCCGGGCGCTGCCTGTGCGGCCGGGGGTACGCGGCCGGCGAGGCCATCGCCAAGAACGCGCAGGGCTGGGGCCACCCGGAGTGCCGCACGGCCGAGGCCTGACCAGGCTTTAACTCCGCCCGCTGAAGGAGATCACGGCCGGCCGCAACACCTACATCTGGCTCGCCACCCCCAAGGTCTTCGACGCCTTCACCTTCGCCTTCGTGGAGACCGAGCACGGCTGGATCTGGTGCTACGGCTACGGCTACTGGACGGCCACCCCCTGATCGGCCGCCCCTCCGCCGACGGCAACGCCCGCCTACGGACAGGAACGCAGGTCAGCCCTGCTCTCCATTCAAAGCGCGGCCCGCTACAGCGCCCAGTGGTACGAGAACCTGCCCCGCTACATGCAGCCAGGCTCAAGCGGTGGCTGGGACCGACCGCAAATAGCCAGGTGAGGCCGTCGGCTGTTGGGTGAATGGCAATTCACTTGTATGGTGAATTGCCATTCACCCATTCTTTTGCCGCGCCGAGCGCTGGAGTGCTGATGCAGACGAGCCTGCGGGACCGGCTGGCGGTCCCGGTACTGGCCTACGGCGCGATCCTCTACGCGGTCAACCAGACCGTGGTGGTCCCCCTGCTGCCCGACCTGCCAGGGCTGACGGGCGCCTCGCCAGGCGCGGTCTCCTGGATGGTGACCGCGACCCTGCTGTCGGGAGCCGTCCTCACCCCGGTACTGGGCCGCGCCGGCGACATGTACGGCAAGAAGCGCGTCATGGTGGCGGCTCTCGCCCTGATGACCGTCGGCTCGGTCATGTGCGCCCTGTCCTCCGACATCCGGGTGCTCATCGTGGCCCGCGCCCTGCAGGGCGCCGCCTCAGCCGTCGTACCGCTGTCCATCAGCATCCTGCGCGACGAACTCCCGCCGGAGCGGACCGGCAGCGCGGTGGCGCTGATGAGCTCCACGATCGGTATCGGCGCCGCGCTGGGTCTGCCGCTCGCGGCGCTCATCGTCCAGTACGCCGACTGGCACGTCATGTTCTGGGCCACGGCCGGCCTGGGCGCTGTGGGCGTGACGGCCGCCTGGTGGGCGGTGCGGGAGTCGCCCGTACGCGAGCCGGGCCGGTTCGACGTGCTGGGCGCGCTGAGCCTGGCCGTCGGGCTGGTCTGCCTGCTCCTCGGGGTGTCCCAGGGCGGGCAGTGGGGGTGGGGCAGCCCGCGGATCCTCGCTCTCTTCGCCGGCTCCGTCGTCGTACTCGGCCTGTGGTGGTGGCAGCAGCTGCGCACCGAACGGCCGTTGGTGGACCTGCGGTTGGTGTCCCGGCCCCGGGTCGGCCTCTCCCATGTCGCCGCCCTGCTCACGGGGTTCGCCTTCTACGCCAACTCCCTGGTGACGGCACAACTGGTGCAGGCGCCCGAGGCCACGGGGTACGGACTGGAGCTGTCGATCGTCGCCACCGGCCTGGTCCTGCTGCCCGGCGGATTCGTCATGCTGGTGCTCTCGCCGGTCTCGGCACGGATCTCGGCGGCGTACGGTCCGCGGATCACGCTCGCCATCGGCACGGCGGTCATCGCGCTCGGCTACGTGGTGCGTATCGCGGACAGCCGCGACCTGTGGATGATCATCCTGGGTGCCGCGGTCGTGGGCGTCGGGACCACCTTCGCCTACTCGGCGTTGCCCATGCTGATCCTGCGTGCCGTGCCGGTCACCCAGACCGCGTCCGCCAACGGCGTCAACGTCCTCATGCGCACGGTCGGACAGGCCGTGTGCAGCGCCGCCATCGCCGCGGTGCTGGTGCGGCACACCAGCTCGGTCGCCGGCTCCCCGGTGCCCACCCTGCACGGCTACCTGCTGGCGTTCGCGATGGCGGGCTGCGTCGCCCTGGCGGCGTGCGCGGCGGCGCTGGCCATACCCGGCGACCCGGCTTCCGGCGACGCGCGGCGCGCCCGGGGCCGCCTCAGGCGCGCGCCGGACCAGGCACTGGAGGGAGCATGAGTGCCGTGAGTACTCCACCCACCACGTCCGCGCCGGCCCGCCGGGACGCCGAGGCGACCAAGGCGGCCATCCTCAAGGCCGCCCGCCATCTCCTGGCCCGCCACGCCCACGCCGACATCACGCTCAAGGCGGTCGCCGAACGGGCCGGAGTGAGCCCGCCGTTGATCCTCAAGTACTTCGGCAACAAGGACGCCCTCTTCGCCCGCGTCATGTCCTTCGAGGCCGACGCCACCGAGCTGCTGGACGCCCCGCTCGACGAACTCGGCCGCCACATGGTCCGCCATGTGCTGGTCAGCCAGAGCGAGCGGGGCGCCGACCCCCTCGTACGGATCGCGTTCGCGCCCCTGCAGGGTTCGCACGGCGATGTCCTGCGCGCCAACTTCCGCGCCCAGGTGACCGAACGCCTCGCCGACCGCCTCACCGGCCCCGACGCGGGCCTGCGCGCCGAGCTCGCCGTGGGCACTCTGCTGGGGCTGGGCGTCATGTACGGCATAGCGCGTGGCACGCATGTGCGCGCGACCGCCATCGAGGCCGTCGTGGACCGCTACGCACCCACCGTCCAGGGACTCCTCACGCCCCTCACCCCCTGAACAGCCGCTCCAGGAAGGCGTTTTCGAACACGCCGTGCGGATCGAGCCGGTCCAGTGTCCCGGTCGCCCGCCCCCACACCGCGTCGCCGAAGGAGCCCGGCACGGCCGTGTCCAGCACCTCCTCGTCGCTCCAGACGGCGTCGTCCGTGTAGGCCCAGCCCTTGGACCACTCGACGCGGGTGAGGGCGAACCCGCCGTCGTACGCGTCGAGGAGGAACAGCTCCAACTCCCGCAGAAACGCCTCCGCGTACGCGGTGCCCGGCAAGGTCAGGACGTCCAGCCACACCGCCGTATCCCACTCGGGATGCTCGTCGCTCGGCCGCAGCGCGGACAGCAACGGGGCCTGCGCGCCGTCCAGTTCGGCGTGCGCCGGGTCGTCGAGGCCCGTCACCCTGATCTCCACCGTCCCGTTGACCGGGAACCGGCCGAGGGCGGCATACGCGGCCAGCCGCTCCCGGTAGAAGGCGGTGAAGTCGGCGACGACGCGCTGGACTTGATCCCGGGTGGTGAGCACCGCGTAGCCGTTGGCGGTGAGCCGCAGGGTCGTGGGCTTGATGTACAGCAGGGTGTTCTTGGAGGGCCCCCAGATATCGGCGGACAGTGTCGTCACGAGCCCGAGCGCGGACGCGTCGTACTGCGCATTGCCCAGCACCGGGGCCAGATACCAGGCCGCGTCCGCCACGATCCGCCCGGCCAGGTCCGACACCAGGGTCGGGACGTTGTCGGAGAAGGGGTAGTTGTACGGCGATGTCACGTGCCGTGAGGTCAGCGGTTTCGTCGGCGCGACGCTCCACACCTTCAGCCACGGGAACTCGGTGTACGCGAACCAGATCGCCTCGACCCGCCCTGCCTCCTCCAGGAAGCTCCCGAAGGTACGGCCGTCCTCGCCGGGGGCGGCGAAGAGCTCGGCGGCCGGGATGTCGACCCGGCTCACGCAGCGGAGATTGCTGTTCGCGCCCACCCGCAGCACGACCTCCGTGACCAGCGAACGCCCCAGGTGCGTCAGCAGCGCGGCGCAGTCCGCCTCGTCGCGGCCGTACGTCCGCAAGCCGTACACACCGCTGTCCTCGTCCCACACGACCGCCGTCAGCGACAGCACCCGATTGCTGAGCGAGCCGTACGTCTGACCCGGCAGGCGCTCCTCGCCCGCGGCCGGTATGGCGGTGCCGTGCGCGTCGATGGCCAGGGCGCCGCCGAGGGTCAGGTCACCGGGCGCGGGCGCGGCTGTGACGCCGAGATCGTGCTCCTCCAGGAAGGTGAGCAGCTCCTCCAGGGTGACGCCGGTGCCGGCGCGTACGGCGGACGACGACTCCAGGGCCAGGCCGGTGAAGTGCGTGGCGGTGTCGAGGAGCAGGACGGGCGATTCCGACTCCGTGCCCTCCGTGATCGTGAGCGGCGACCAGCCGTGCGACGAACCCCGGGGGCGCACGGTCCAGCCGTTTCGCCAGGCCCAGTTGACGACGTCGACCACCTGGTCCGGGCCGTCCGGCGCACAGGCCCACAGCCCGGACGCGGTGATCTCGCCGACCCAGTTCCGGTACGCCGAGCGGTACAGGGCGACATCCGCGGGGAAGTCCGGCAGCTCGGCCGCGGCGGCAGCGGGGTCCTGCACCACCAGGCCGGGCACGGCGGCCAGGGCGGCAGCGGTGAGGAGGAAGCCCCGGCGGGTCCAAGAAGGGTCTTGCGCAGGCAAGTTGCTCGCAGAATGATCAGTCACTGGCCCAAATTAGGAGCGGGTTGACACGCTTCAGCCAAGTGTCGAACTTATTCACTCTTGTGAGTGAAACATTCACAGGGAGCGGTGTCGGAGCAGCCCGTTCCGCGGGTGTCGGTGGCGGATGACAGACTGGCGGCATGGACGAGCGTGTAATCGGTAGGACGGGGCAGCGGGCATCCGTCGTGGGTCTCGGTACGTGGCAGCTGGGCGCCGACTGGGGCGACGTGGACGACAAGGAAGCCCTGGCGGTGCTGGAGGCGGCCGCCGAGTCGGGGGTCACCTTCTTCGACACGGCCGACGTGTACGGCGACGGGCTCAGCGAGCGGACCATCGCCGCGTTCCTGCGCGGCAGGCCCGACCTGCACCCGCTGGTCGCCACCAAGATGGGCCGGCGCGTCGACCAGATCCCGGAGAACTACGTACTCGACAACTTCCGCGCCTGGAACGACCGTTCGCGCCGCAACCTCGGCGTCGACACCATCGACCTGGTGCAGCTGCACTGCCCGCCCACCCCCGTCTACTCCTCCGACGAGGTGTTCGACGCCCTGGACACCCTGGTCGACGAGGGCCGTATCGCCCGCTACGGCGTCAGCGTCGAGACCTGCGAGGAGGCGCTGACCGCGATCGCCCGGCCGAACGTGGCGAGCGTGCAGATCATCCTCAACGCGTTCCGCATGAAGCCCCTGCGACAGGTGCTCCCGGCGGCCGAGAAGGCGGGCGTCGGCATCATCGCCCGCGTCCCGCTGGCCTCCGGCCTCCTGTCGGGCAAGTACACGAAGGACACGGTCTTCGCCGCCAACGACCACCGCACCTTCAACCGCCACGGCGAGTCCTTCGACCAGGGCGAGACCTTCTCCGGCGTCGACTACGCGACCGGCGTCGAGGCGGCGGCCGAGTTCTCCGCCCTCGCCCCCGAGGGATTCACCCCGGCCCAGCTGGCGCTGCGCTGGATCATCCAGCAGCCCGGTGTGACCACCGTGATCCCCGGCGCCCGCTCACCCGAGCAGGCCCGCGCCAACGCGGCCGCCGCCGAGCTGCCGGACCTGTCCGCCGAGACGCTCACCGCGATCCGTGACCTCTACGACCGACGGATCAAGGACCAGGTCGAAAACCGCTGGTAGGCGGGACACTCCCGCATTTCGGGGAACTCCTGGTGAGAGAAGGACTCGGGCCGCTCTCACCGGGAGGAATCGTGTCGGGTACACCGGACGACGTGGACAGGCGGCGGGGACGCGACGAGACCGAGGAGGAGCGGGCCGATCGCCGGTGGGTCGATCTCATCCAGGAGGTCCGGGTCGCCCAGACCGGGGTGCAGATCCTCTTCGGCTTCCTGCTCACCGTCGTGTTCACGCCCAAGTACGACGACCTGGCCCACACGGACCAGGTCATCTACGTCGTCACGGTCGTCCTGGGCGCCGCCGCCACCGGGGCCCTGATCGGACCCGTCGCCCTGCACCGCCTGCTCGCCGGGCACCGGGTGAAACCCGAGGCGGTCCGGTGGGCCTCCAGACTGACCTTCGTCGGCCTGGTCCTGCTGCTCGCCACCATGACCGCCGCGCTCCTGTTGATCCTCCGGGTGGCCACCGACGACGACTACGTGCCCTGGCTGGTCACCGCAGTCGTCGCCTGGTACCTGCTGTGCTGGTTCGCGCTGCCCCTGTGGGCGCGGCGCCGGCACACTACCGACTGACTCGCGGCGCGTCGAGCTGCCGGTCGTGGACCCGGCTCAGCGCCAGCACCGAGACCGTGGCGCCGATCAGGGCGCAGAACATGTCCCACTGCGTGTCCCACACATCGCCCTGAGTGGCCAGGAAGGCATCGGCCGCCTGCCCGCCGATCACGGCCGCCGCCCACTCGAACATCTCGAAGACCGCGCTGAACGCGAGACACGCGCACACCGTCAGCGGGGCCAGCCAGCGGCTGCCGCGCAGGGGAGAGGTGCGGATGAGCAACTCCCGTACCAGGATGGCGGGTACGAAGCCCTGCATCAGGTGCCCGAACCGGTCGTAGGGATTGCGGGCGAGGCCGAACGTGTCCCTGACCCAGTCGCCCAGCGGCACCTGCGCGTACGTGTAGTGGCCGCCCACGGCGAGCACCATCGCGTGCACCGCCAGCAGACAGCACAGCAGGTTCGTCAGCGGGAAGCGCCGCCAGGTCAGCGCGATCACCGGCAGCCCGACGATCACCCAGACCGTCTCCAGGAACCAGGTCGTGCGGTCGAGCGGATTCCAGGCCGAGACGGCCAACCCCGCGACGACGAGACCGGCGAG
This sequence comes from Streptomyces sp. JLBG701, assembly GCF_058544905.1. Taxonomy (NCBI): domain Bacteria; kingdom Bacillati; phylum Actinomycetota; class Actinomycetes; order Kitasatosporales; family Streptomycetaceae; genus Streptomyces; species Streptomyces sp. JLBG701. The sequence continues at coordinate 729,800 of NZ_CM178588.1, read as the reverse complement.
CAGGACGGGCAGGTGGTACCGCGGGGCGGTGGGAACAGCTGCGGATACGGCTGCGGGCATCGGGACTCTCCTTGTCGTGGGAGCCCCAGAGTGGCGGAGCGGGAGCGCGTGGACATGAGTAGAGCTACTCAGCTCGCCCTCCCGCCCGGCCGTACGACGACCTAGGCCTCCCGCGCCGAACGCAGCGCCGTGATGCAGCTGCCGATGGCCTGCTGGAGCTCCTCAAGACGCTGGACCATGTCGTCTTCGTAGAAGTCCTCGGCGTCGTCGAAGGTCAGCTCCTCGAAGACCTTCGTCGCCTTCTGCAGGCTGCTGTAGAACTTCGTCCGCCGTTCCTGGACGCGCAGTTCGGGATCGGCCTCCACCGCCTCGACGACGAGGGTCTTCATGGTGTCGTAGGCCTCGGTGGCCCACCCGCCGGTGTCCTCGCCGTCCTCCAGCTCGTCGAGGAGCGAGAGGTGCCGTTCGGCCTCCTGGCGCAGGTCGACGGGCGCGTCGACGGTCTGTCCGGCCGGGGTCTTGATCTGGCCCGACTCGGCGATCTGGCGCACGTATCCGATGCGGTCGGCCGACCGGCTCTCGGTCGCCACGGCCTTCTTCAGGTCGTCGGTGCGCACGACGTCGCGGGCCAACTCGGCCTGCAGTTCCGGGTCTTCCAGGACACGGTCGAGGAGCGCCTGGCGTGCCGCCCGCGCGGTGGAGGGGTCGGCGAGGATCGCGGCGCGCAGCGCGGTCGGGTTCTCGGCGACTTCCAGGGCCTTCGTCGGCCGGATGCCCTCGGCCTCGGCGGCCTCTGTGATGGCGGTGCCGCGCTCCGAGGTCGCGCTGGAACGGGAGACGTAGTAAGTGAGCCAGACGTCCGCGTCGGGCAGCTCGACCTCCTCGCCCGGGGACAGCGCCTCGAAGTGCGGGACCATACCGTCGTCGGCGGCCTTGTCCCAGGCCTTGTAGTAGCGCATGACCCGCTCGGGGGAGCAGCCGGCCAGCTCGGCGAACTCCTTCGCGGACACCTTCGGCGTCTCGTCCGCGCTCTGCCCGCCGGGCCGCACGCTGCGCGCCACCTTGAGGCCGAAGGCCCAGCCTCCGGTACGGGCGTAGGCCCCGAACTCGCGCGCGTCCAGCGAGATGAGGTCGGACGGGGGTGCGATGGACGTCTCGGACGGCGCGATCGCTAGGGTCACGGGTGACTCTCCTGAGCTGTGCTGGTCGGGCTGCGAAAGTACAGACCGGCAGCCTATATGCGGGCATTGGCGCGACTTTGACGGACCTCGGACTCCCGCGCGGCCCGTACCTCTGGATCAAGCCCGGCCGACGGGGGAGGATGCCGGTATGAGTGCTCGCCCGCTGCCCTCCAGTAGCCCCGCCGCCCAGGGTGTCGACGCCTCCGGCGTCCTCGCCTTCCTCGACGCCCTCGACGCAGCCCCGGACATCGAGCCGCACAGCCTGATGATCCTGCGGCACGGCCGGCTCGTGGCCTCCGGCTGGTGGGCGCCCTACACCGCCGAACGCCTCCATCTCCTCTACTCGGTCAGCAAGAGCTTCACGGCGACAGCGGCCGGCCTCGCCGTCGCCGAGGGGCTGCTGAGTCTCGACGATCCGGTGATCTCGTACTTCCCGGAGTTCGAGGCCGACATCACCGATCCGCGCAGCCGCTCGATGCTCGTCCGGCACGTCGCCTCCATGGCCAGCGGCCACGAGGAGGAGACGGTCCACCGGGCACGCGCACTCGACGCGGAGGAACTCGTACGGGGCTTCCTCCTGCTGCCGCCGGAGCGGGACCCGGGGACCGTCTTCGCCTACAACCAGCCGGCCACCTACACCCTCGCCGCGATCGTGCAGCGGGTGACCGGACAAGGGCTGATGGAGTATCTGCGGCCCCGGCTCCTCGACCCGCTCGGCATCGGCGAGGCCGCGTGGCTGCGCGACCGGTCCGGCCGCGAGCTGGGTTTCAGCGGACTGCACGCCACCACCGACGCGATCGCCCGCCTCGGCCAGCTGTATCTCCAGGACGGCGTCTGGGAGGGGAAGCGGCTGCTGCCCCAGGCGTGGGTGGCCGAGGCCACGCGCGTGCACATCCCGACCACGTTCGGTACCTCCGAGGGCGAGGTGCCGGACTGGGAGCAGGGCTACGGCTTCAAGTTCTGGATGGGCCGGCACGGGTATCGCGGGGACGGCGCGTTCGGCCAGTTCTGCATCGTGCTCCCCGAGCACGACGCGGTCATCGCGACCACCGCGGCGACCGAACAGATGCAGAAACTGCTGAACCTGATCTGGACACATCTGCTGGCGGCCTTCGGGCCCGAGCCGCTGTCCGGTCGTGATGAAGAGGATGCCGCCCTGCGCGAGCGGCTGGCGCGGCTCGCGCTGCCGCCGGCCCCGGGCAAGCCGGCACCGCCGGAGCGGGCCGAGGAGTGGTCGGGCACCGAGTTCACCCCGTACGGCGGGGTCTGCGAGGCCCAGCCCGCTCCGACCGCAGTCGCCGTCGCGGCGGGGACGGACGGCTGGAGCGTGACGCTCGTCGAGGACGGCCACCGGCTGGAGCTGCGGCTCGGCGCGGACGGCTGGAACGTGCGGGACGAGCCGCTGCCCACCGCGGTGAGCGGCGGATGGGCCGACGCCGGGACGCTCGTCGTGGACGTGGCCTTCCTGGAGACCCCGCACCGTCTCGTCGTGACCTGCTCGCTCGCCGACCGGACGTTCACGGCGCGCTGGCTCACCACCCCACTGCACGCTCCTTCCCTCCGCTCCCTGCGTGCACCCCGCTGATCAGTCCGACGCGATCCGGAAGGTCCGCAGGAAGGTGGCCAGGGCCTGCTTGTTGGTGGCGTCGTTCCAGTCCTCGGCCGGGGTGGTCCAGCGCAGTGAGTAGCCGGTGGTGCCGCCGATGAGGAAGCCGCGGCCGAGGGTGCGCACGCGGGTGCCGTCGACCTCGGAGAGCCACTCCATGTCGGCGGCCTCGTACCCCTGGTACGTCCTGGCCTGGATGTCCCCGATCCGCTCGAAGTAGCCGGCCTGCCTCAGTCCCGGCTCCACGTCGTCGCGCCAGACGGCCACGGGGTCCGGACCGATGCGTTCGCTGTAGGTGACCGTGAGCGTGCGCGGATCGTCCTCGGCTCCGAGGACGACGCGGTAGGCCAGGTCGGCCATGCGCGTGGTGCTCAGCGGCTGCCAGCCCTTGGGCAGGGCGATGGAGAAGCCCTGCGGTGCGTTGTACCGGCGGAAGCCGGCCGGGAGACCCGTGGCGGGGGTCGAGGGTGAAGGGGACGTGGTGGGGGTCGGCGTAGGTGTGGGGGTGGGCGTCGGAGTCGGTGTCGGGGTGGCGGACGGGGCGGAGGCGTTGCCGTCAGTGCGGTTGCCGTTGCCGTTCGTGGCATCGGTGGAAGATGCGGAGGCGGACGGTCGGGGGTCCGTCGCGCTCGCGGAGGTGCCGCCGTCGATGCCGGGCAGCCGGTCGGTCGCGGCGAGGGCGGCGACCGTGACGGTGACGACGGCCAGGGTGGTCCCGGCGACCATGGTCCGTCTGCTCCACCGCCCGCTGACAGCGTTGCCACCGCGCGGACGTGGCAGGTTCTCCAGGGTCGCCTCGGGGTCCTCGCTGAGGACACGGACGAGGGCATGACGCAGCACCGGGCGGGTCATCCGCTCGCGGGAGTCCTTGCGGAGCAGACCCAGGATCACCTGGGCGAGCGGACCGGCCCGCAGCGAGCCCCGCAACGGCAGCCGGTCCACGCCCTTCAAGGTCGCCTCGGGCCGGCCCCGGTCCCGGAACGGCGGGCGCCCCTCGACCATCGTGTAGAGGATCGCGCCCAGCGCCCACAAGTCGGCCGCCGGGCCGATGCGCTCGTCGCGGGCCTGCTCGGGGGAGGCGTACGACGGTGCTGCGACCCTGGGGACGAGGGTCGCGCCAGCCAGTCCGAACCCGGTCACCACGACCGGTCCCTCCTCCCGCACGAACACCTGGCCGGGGCTGAGTTCGCCGTGCGTGATGCCCTCACCGTGCGCGGCCTCCAGCACGTCGAGCACCTCAAGGGCGATCCGCGCCGCCCGCGCGTGCCCGAACGCGCCTCCCTGCGCGAGGAGTTCGCCCAGGGGAGTGCCGCCGATCCAGTCGGTCACGGTCCACAGGACTCCGGCCTCCTCGATGGCGTCGACGACCGTGGCGACCCGGCCGGGCCGCAGCTGCGCCATGCTCTCCGACGTGCGGATGACACGGGCGCTGACCCCGGGCCCGGGATCCTCGACCGGTTCGGGTGGCAGGCCGATCCGGGTGAGGAGGCAGGGGCGTTCGGCCGCGATGTCCTCGCCGTACCAGCAGACGCGGTTCGTCTCGCGGTGGGCGACCTCAAGGAGCCGGTACCGCCCCGCGACCAACTCGTGTGTGGAGACGTGCGCCTTGATCATGGCCATCCCTCGTCGAAACCGCTGTCTCACCTTTCACAGAAGTACGGCGGGCGCGACGGGGTTTGTTCAAGGGATCCAGAACTCGGGGCCGCTTTTCTCCTTCCATTCCGCCACTGCGAGCACATGTGCGATGAAATCAGTCGCCCGCGAGGGCCGGCCCCCGCCTCAAGTGCCCCCGTATGACCGATGGGCGGGCGCGCCTTCGCGCGGGATGCTGAGGAGGTTCGGACCCCTGCATCGGAGGCGTGATGAGTGAACCCGGCGAGAGTGCCGAGCGGCGGAGGCTGGCCGAGGCCGACGACTCCTCGGTGCCCTGGCGCCGTTGGGGCCCCTACCTGAGCGAGCGTCAGTGGGGAACCGTACGCGAGGACTACAGCCAGGGCGGCGACGCATGGTCGTACTTCACCCATGATCAAGCCCGCTCGCGGGCCTACCGCTGGGGCGAGGACGGCATCGCCGGCATCAGCGACGACCGGCAGCGACTGTGCTTCGCGCTCGCCCTGTGGAACGGCCGCGACCCCATTCTCAAGGAACGGATGTTCGGCCTGACCAATTCCGAGGGAAATCACGGCGAGGACGTCAAGGAGTGCTACTTCTACCTCGACAACACACCCACACACGCGTACATGAAATGCCTCTACAAGTATCCGCAGAACGAATACCCCTACTCCGACCTGGTGGTAACCAACGGTAAACGTGGCCGTGAACATCCGGAATACGAGCTCGTGGACACCGGGGTCTTCGACGACGACCGGTACTTCGACGTGTACGTCGAATACGCCAAGGCGGGCCCCGAGGACATTCTCGTGGACATCACCGCGCACAATCGCGGCCCCGACGAGGCGCCCCTGCACCTGCTGCCGACCCTGTGGTTCCGGCACACCTGGTCCTGGGCCGGCGGGAGCGCCGTACCGAACCTGAGCCAGGAGACACCCGGCGGGCCCGTACAGGCGCGGCACGAGGAACTCGGCTCGCGCTGGCTGTACTTCGAGGGGGAGACCCCGGTCCTCTTCACCGACAACGAGACCAACGACCTGCGCGTCTTCGGCACCCCCAACCCGACGCCGTACGTCAAGGACGGCATCGACCGCCACGTCGTCCGCGGCGAAACCGGCGCCGTCAACCCGGAGCGGACCGGCACCAAGGCGGCCGTCCACCACGTGCTCACCGTCCCCGCAGGCGGCAGCGCCCGCGTACGCCTGCGACTGAGTGACACCGAACTCGCCGAACCCTGGCGGGAGTTCGACGACACGATCGCCCGACGCCGGGCGGAGGCCGACGAGTTCTACGACGAGATCGCCGAACCCGGCATGGGTGAGGACGAGCGGCTGGTCGCCCGCCAGGCCCTGGCCGGGATGCTGTGGAGCAAGCAGTACTACTCGCTGGACGTCGAACGCTGGCTGACGGAACACGGCCTCGACCCGCTCGCCGCCGACCCCGAAGTACGCAACAGCGGCTGGTACCACATGGTGTGCGACGACATCCTGTCGATGCCCGACACCTGGGAGTACCCGTGGTTCGCGGCCTGGGACCTGGCCTTCCACGCCATCGCCCTGTCGGCCGTCGACCTGACCTTCGCCAAGGGCCAGCTCGACCTGTTGCTGCGCCGCCTGTATCTGCACCCCAACGGCCAGATCCCCGCGTACGAATGGAACTTCGGGGACGTCAACCCGCCGGTGCACGCGTGGGCGACCCTCTTCGTCTACGAACTGGAGAAGCAGCGCACCGGCCGCGGTGACCGGGCCTTCCTGGAGAACGCCTTCCACAAGCTGATGAAGAACTTCACCTGGTGGCTCAACCGCAAGGACCCCGACGACAACGACCTCTTCGCGGGCGGCTTCCTCGGCCTCGACAACATCGGTGTCTTCGACCGCAGCGCCGACCTGCCGACCGGCGGCCGGCTCGACCAGGCCGACGGAACCGCCTGGATGGCGCTGTACTGCCAGAACCTCCTGGAGATCGCCATAGAGCTGGCCCTCGACAACCCCGTCTACATCGAGCAGGCGCAGGCCCTCTTCGAGCACTTCGCCTGGATCGCCGTGGCCATGAACCGCATCGGCCCGGACAACGACAGCCTCTGGGACGAGGAGGACGGCTTCTTCTACGACGTGCTGCGGCTGCCCGACGGCCGCACGCAGCGGCTGAAGGTGCGCTCCCTGGTCGGCCTGATCCCGCTCGCCGCCACGTCGGTGATCGGCGACTGGGCGGACGGGCGGCTGCCCCAACTGGTCGCCGGAGCCCGTGAGTTCGTCGACCGCCATCCCGCGGTCGAGGCAGTCGTCGCCTCCCGCCATCCCTTCGAAAGGGGCGAGGGCGGGCGCCATCTGTTCGCGCTGTTCGGCCAGGACCGGCTACGACGGCTGCTGTCGCGGATGCTCGACGAGTCCGAGTTCCTCGGCCCGTACGGCATCCGCTCGCTCTCCCGGCACCACAAGGACCATCCGTACGAGTTCCCGGTGGGCGACGAGGTCTACCGGGTGGCGTATCTGCCCGCCGAGTCGGACTCGGGGATGTTCGGAGGCAACTCCAACTGGCGCGGTCCGGTGTGGTTCCCGGTGAACCTGCTGCTGATCCGGGCCCTGCTGAACCTGCACGCCTACCACGGCGACGACTTCACCGTGGAGTGCCCCACGGGGTCGGGCCGCCTCCTCACCCTCTACGAGGTCGCCCACGAGATCTCCGACCGGCTCACCCGCACCTTCCTCGCCGACGAGACCGGCCGCCGGCCCGTGCACGGCGGACAGACCAGGTTCCGGACCGACCCGCACTGGCAGAACCTGCCGCTGTTCTACGAGTACTTCCACGGCGACGACGGCGCGGGCCTCGGCGCGAGCCACCAGACCGGCTGGACCGGCCTGGCGGCCGTCACCGCGAGCCTGTTCCACCGGATCGGTCCGGACGACTGGTCCAACCACAGCCGGGAGGGGCTGCGGAGTCCCAACGGGCAGGAGGATCCGTTGTCCTGATGGATCGTCAGCGAGGGCGTTCCGGGTGGCCGGCTCAGAACAGACCGAACCGCTCCGACCAGGTCTTCACGTCACCGGTCGTCGCGTTGCCCCCGCACACGACCAGTCCGAGCCGGGCGCCCTCGCCTACCCGCTCCAGGACGCGCCCGGCGGCGGGAAGGAGGCAGCCGGCGGCCGGCTCGGTCCACACCTTGGCGTGCTCGGCGAGGTCCAGACAGCCCCGCACGGCCTCCCGGTCGGAGACGACGAGCACCTCGGTGACCAGGGCGGACACATGGTCGTACGTCAATTGCGAGACGGACGGCGCGCTGAGCGTGGTCACGATCGAGGAGGGCGTGACCGACACCGGGCCCCCGGCCGCCAACGCCCGGGACATCGCCTCGGCGCCCTCGGTCTCCACGCCCCAGACCCGGATGCCGGGCCGCCGGGCGTGCAGCGCCGCGGCGACTCCGGCGATCAGTCCGCCGCCACCGATGCTGACCAGTACGTCGGTGAGTTCACCGGCGTCGTCGGCGAACTCCAGCCCGACGGTACCCTGGCCGGCGATCACCACGGGGTCGTCGAACGGGTGGACCAGGGTCAGCCCCTCGTCCCGCAGCCGGTTCACGAGGGCGAAGGCGCTCGGCATGTCGTCGGTCAGCCGCAAGGACGCGCCCGCCGCCTCCACGAGCTCTACCGACCGCGCGGGCGCCGAACGCGGCATGACCACGGTCGCCTTCACATCGAGGGCGGCCGCCATGACCGCGAGCGCGATGCCGTGGTTGCCGCCGCTGACCGCCACGACCCCGGCGGCCAGCTCGGCCTCGCTCAGCGAGAGCAGTTTCGCCGTCGCACCGCGTGCCTTGAAGGAACCGGTGCGCTGCAGCAGCTCCAGCTTCGCGGTGACCGGGACACCGAGCAGCTCCGACAGTCCCGGGCTCGGCACGGTCGGGGTGCGCACGACGTGTCCCGCGATGCGCGCGGCCGCGACCTCGATGTCCGAGATGCCGATCAAGACAACCACCCTTTCGGCGCGGGGGTGGTGGAGGTCCGCGCCCCCTCGCACCCTCACCCCGGGGTGGCGCGCCGGTCAAATCGGTTTGAGAGATCGCGGAGAGGGTGGGGGAGTGAGCCCCGGCCCGGGGGCCAGGGCTCACTTGTTGTTGGGGATCAAGACGTCGGTCTCAGTGCTGCTGGGGTTTCTGCGGTGTCGCCTCGCTGGGCCTGACGACGACGTATCCCTCCCCCTGGAGCATCAACTGCACGGCCTCTCCGGAACCGCCGCGCAGCATCGAGCCGATGGACTGCGACCGGTGCAGCGAGGTCTGCAGGCCCGCGGTCCAGCCGACGATCGCGTCCGTGTCGACGTACACCGGATACTGCGGCGCGACCGGAATGACCAGCGGATTGCCCTCGCACACCAGCCCCAGGCTGCCGTGGCCGGAGAACACGCTGTTGAAGAGACCGCCACCGGTCATGCCGGCGCCCTTCACGGTCTTGATCTGGTACGACAACGTGGCGTCGAAGCACAGGACGTTGCGGCCGTTGACGGTGAACTCGTCGCCGGGCTCCACCTCGACGATGAAGACGTTCTGCGCCTCCTGCGCGAACCAGGCCTCCCCGTGTCCGCGCACCGCCATGAGCGCCAGCCCCTCGCCGGTGACCGCGCGCTTGAGCATGCCGCCCACGCCCTGGCCCTTGCGCTCGAACTGGAGATTGCCCCGGTAGGCGATCATCGCCCCCTGGCGGGCGAGCATCTCGCCGTTCACCGCGTATTTGACGCACTTGGCGTTCTCGACGGACATGCCCGGCGCGGTGGCGGGCTGGACCATGTTCTGACTTGAAAAAAGATCACCCTTCATCCGGGCATGGTGGCCCGGAGGGATGCGCTCCGCCTAGGGCGTTTCCGATATGTGCTCGAACCGGTTCCTTGTCCGCCGCTGCGGTGCGGGACTACCGTGCCGCGGTGGATCTCTTCTCACGCTCCTGGACGGCGTTGCGCACGGCGGTCGCACAGACCCCCGACGAGGACTTCGAGCGGCCCTCGGGCTGTACCGGCTGGCTCGTGCGGGACCTGGTGTGCCACCTGGTCATCGGCGCCCAGGACGTCCTGATCACCCTGGTCACCCCCGCCGAGACCGAACCGACCGTGGACGCGGTCACCTACTGGACCGTCGTCGAACCCCCGACCGGCGAGGACCCGCTCGACGCGCTGATCCCCCGGCTGGCCGCCGCGTACGGCGAGCCCCGGTGGCTCAAGTTCCACTTCGACGACATCGGTTCCGCCGCGGGCCGTGCCGCCCAACTCGCCGATCCCGCCGCCCGCGTCAGCACCCGCGACGAGGTACTGACCGTCGGCGACTTCCTGTCCGCGTACGTCCTCGAATGGACCCTGCACCACCTGGACCTGATCGCCCATCTGTCGACGGCCGCCGAGCCGCCCGCCGAGACCCTCGCGGCGGCCCGCGCGATGCTGGAGAAGATCGCCGGGACCTGCTTTCCCGCCTCGTTCTCGGACCAGGACGCACTGCTGATCGGCACCGGCCGTCGCACGCCGACCGGCGAAGAGAAGGCCGCGCTGGGCGACTTCGCGGCGAGGCTTCCGCTCAGCCTGGGGTGAGCGGGCGTCGGTACCGGATGCCGGGGCGGCCCGTCAGGGTGATCGTGTCCTCGGCGATGAAGCCGTTGCGTTCCAGGACGGTCCTCGACGCCGGGTTGTCGAGGGTGGTGACCGCGCGGAGTGCGGTGAGGCCGTACGTCGTGGCGGCCAGGCGGCAGACCTCCCCGACCGCGGCTGTCGCGACGCCCCGGCCGGCCGCGCGTTCGCCGATCCGGTAGCCGAGTTCGGCGGTGCCCGACTCGACGTCCACGAGGTTCACACGGCCGATCAGGTTCCCCCGGTCGTCGACGACGACGTGGAAGTGGCAAGCGCCGGTGTCCTGTTCGGCGAGCCGTGCACGGTGCAGGGCGGCGAACTCGGCGAAGTAGGCGTCGCCGCGATCGGGGATGGTGCGCACGAAGTAGTCCCGGTTCTCCCGCTCGAAGGCCAGCAGGGCCTCAGCATGGTCGGCGCGCAGCCTCTCCAACATCACCATGCGGGCCAGCATACGGAGCCGCTCCGACAGCGCTCTCGGCTCAGGCACCGAAGAGCTGGGTCCAGTACGTCCCCGACCGGCCGCCGCCGGCGAAGCCGATGCCTATGTGGGTGAAGTCCGGCTTGAGGATGTTGGCGCGATGGCCCGGACTGTTCATCCAGCCCTCCACGACCTCGGCGGGGGAGCGCTGACCGCAGGCTATGTTCTCGCCGATCGTGCGCCGGGTGGAGCCGGCCGCGGCGGCCCGGTCCCAGGGCTGGCTGCCTTCCGGCGAGGTGTGGGAGTAGAAGTCGCGGGCCACCATGTCCGCGCTGTGCGCCTGCGCGGCCGTGGCGAGGAAACGGTCGGGGGACAGGGGCCGCAGGCCCGCGCGGGCCCGCTCCCGGTTGGTGAGGTCGACGACATCGGCCTCCGTCCGGGCCAGCTCGCCCGCGGTGAGGGGCCTGGCCCACAGGGCCGTCCAGTACATGTCGCCGGAGCGCCCGCCGCCGCTGACGTACGCCACACCGGCGTGGGTGAAGGCCCGCTCGTGAAGGGTGCGCCGGGGCTGCTCGGTGCGCAGGCAGTAGTCGACGAACTCCTCCGGTGTGCGGGGGCCGGAGACGAGGTGCTCGCCGATGGTCAGATACGGGTAACCGGCGGCCGTGACTCGCTGGTAGACGGAAACGCCGTCCCCGCCCTCCACACCGAGGCGGCCCGCCGCGGCCATGGCGGAGGCGTGGGCCCGCGCTGCCGACGCGAGGCGTGCGTCGAGCGTGACCGGCGGGGAACCGGCGCTGGTGCGCGCGGAGTTGACCAGGCCGAGGAAGCCGTCGGTGTCGGGGGCGGGTGACGAGGGCGCCGGCGCTTGCCGTGGCGGGGGCGGGAACGACCGGGCGGATCGGGCAGACGACGTAGGTGGGGCAATCAGGGTGGGCCGGGACGCCGGCGCGGTCCCTTCATCGGTGACGTCCACCCCGAAGTCCCGGGCGATCCCCGCGAGTCCGTCGTCGTAGCCCTGGCCGATCGCCCTGAGTTTCCAGCTGCCCGCCCGTCGGTAGATCTCCGCGAGCAGCAGCACGGTCTCCCGCTCCGGCCGGGGCGCGGTGAACCGGGCGAGGGCGCGGCCGCGTGGATCGGTGACGTGGAGCGTGGGTGCGGGCAGGCGGCCCAGGGGAGTGCCGGGCTCGGCGGCGCTGACGACCACCGTGACGCGAGTGGCCCCAGGGCGCAGGGCCGTCGGATCGACGGTCAGGGTGTCGCCCCGCAGCTGGGCGCCGGGCGCGCTCGGCTGGTTGTAGAACACGAAGTCCGCGTCGCCCCGGACCTTGCCGCCGTCGTCCGTGACGAGCGCGGACACGTCGAAGGGCCCGGGCACCCGAATGGTCAGCGCGCCGTCCGGCAGGGGGAGATTGCCCCCGGGGACCAACTCGCTCATGGTGCCGCCCTGTGTCGTCGTTCGCGCCCCGCCGGGGCGTTGCCCGGACAACGGCCGACCAGGCACGCGGGTTCCCGGACGGCACCGTGAACCCCGCCTCATCCGCCCTCGGACACCCGTCCCGTCAGTCGAGAAGAAGCCCCGGCGCGATGTCCTCGTGCCGCTCGACCGGGGTGTCCCCGCCCGCCTTCACCGTCGCCCCGCGCTTTCCGCAGAACGCGGACTCCAGAGTGCCCAGCATCGTGTTGAGCACCGCGCCGTTGTTGGAGGTGTTGGCCAGCGCGGCGAGACTGCGTCGGCCGTCCTTAGAGGTGAACGCGTAGCTGTAGAAACCCTGGACGGCGCCCGTGTGTCCGTACACGGAGACACCGCACGACAGATCGCGCCGCCGCAGCCCGAGCCCGTACGCCTGAGTGCTGTTGACCGGGACCCAGCGCTGCATCCGCGCCAGTCCCGCGGCCGAGGTCAGCCGGCCGCCGAGCAGGGCGGAGAGGAAGGTGTCGAGGTCGCGGGTGGTCGAGATGATCGCCCCGGCGCTCTGCGCCCAGGACACCGTCTGCCGGGTGGCGTCGACCAGGGCGGCGCCGGAACTGTCCGGGGTGAGGTAGCCGCGGGCGTGGCGGCCCGGAATCTGCGTGCCGGGGTGCAGGTAGAACGTGTCGCGCAGTTTCAGGGGTTCGATGATGCGGCTCTGATACTCGGCCTGTACGGAGCGGCCGGTCAGCTTCTCGATGAGCATCCCGGCGACGACGAAGTTGGTGTTGGAGTAGGAGTAGGCGACACCGGGCTTGCCGGTGCGCGGCCGCCGCAGTGAACGGTCCACCAGCTGCCGGTAGGTGAAGACCTTGTCGCGGACCGCCTCGAAGCCGGGAACCGTCTTCGTGAACATGTCGTTGGTGTAGTCGTAGAGGCCGCTGCGGTGGCTCAGGACGTGCCGCACGGTGATCCGGTCGTCGGGCAGCAGCCCGGGCAGATAGCGGTTCACGGCGGAGTCCAGCTTCAGTCGGCCCTCGTCGACGAGCTGGAGCAGGACGACGGCGGAGAAGGTCTTGGTCACGCTGCCGATGCGGAAGCGGTCGGCGACACTCATGGCCCGTCGCGTCTTGCGGTCGGCGACGCCCGCGGCCGCCGTGTAGATCGTCCCGTGGTCGTCGATCCGCGCCATCGCACCCGGCGCGCCCTGCTTCAGTGCCGTGCGCAGGACTCCGCGCAGGCCCACGAGGTCGGGTTTCGGCGGCTCCTGGGGCACGGCATGTGCCGGGCCCGCCAGGAAGGACAGCAGAACCGTCCCCAACGCCGTACCCCTGACGACCACTGCTGAGATCATCCGGCTCTTCTCCCGTTTCTGCCTGCGCGTGCTCCGCGCGTCTTTGGTGCGAGATCGGTCACATGGACGCGAGGCAACCATCTCGTGTCCCGTCACATCTCCTCAGCCGACGCACAGTTGGGCACCCATCAGGGCGAAGAAAGCCACCATTCGCCCATATTGGGAATCAATCGGGCTTTACATGTACATGCCTGATCCGTAAGGGTTCGTTCCGGGGCCCGACCAGCCCCCATGGTGCTCAATCCGGCCATGAGCCAGGGCGGTTGGCGACCCCGCCGCCTTTGAACGAAGGACCCTCATCAGTGCGTAGACCCCATATACGCCTCCTGGCCGTCGCCCTCGCGGTGACGACGGCCGCCACGGGGCTGGCGGGAACGGCCTTCGCGGACCCGTCCTCGGGGACCGGCGGCGCGGCGACGACGGCCGGCTCGGCCTCCGCCGTGGTGGACGCGGCCCGTGCCGCCGCCTTCGCCCACGCCTCGGCGACCGGTGTCACCGCGGGCGACGAACTGCGGGCCCAGGAAGTGATGATCGACCCGGAGGGCGCGCGGCATGTCCGGTTCGAGCGGGCACACCAGGGCATGCCCGTACTCGGCGGCGACCTCGTCGTCCACCTCTCCCGGCAGCTGTCGTACACCGGTGTCACCCGGGCCGCCGACCACACCGTCCGGCCCGTCTCCATCCAGATGGAGCTGACCGCCCGGCAGGCTGAGAAGAAGGCCGCGGCCGTCGCCCGGGGCGACGCGGGCAGCGCCGAACTCGTCGTGGACGCCCGTAGCGGCGGTGCCGCCCTCGCCTACCAGGTGTCGGTGAGCGACAGCGACACGGCCGAGGGCGGCGGCTCCCGGACCGTCGTCATCGACGCCGTCACCGGCAAGGTGCGCAGCAACACGCCCGACAGCGACGAGTTCCTGTCGCCCAAGCTGGTCGAGACGCTGCGCGAGCGCGGCGAGCAGCTCGACCCCGCCACCGGCACCGCCGCCGGTGCCTCCGGCCTCGCCTTGACGCCCCTGGCCGGCGCCACGCGCTACCCGGTCACCGCCACCGGCAGCGGCAAGTCCCTCTTCGCCGGCACGGTGGCGCTGAAGACCACCCGGACGGGCCGCACCAGCTACGTCCTCAAGGACCGCACCCGCTGGGGCACGGAGACACGCGACGCCAAGGGCCTGGAGCTGGAGACCTTCGCGCGGGGCAAGAGGTTCACCAGCACGACCAACAAGTGGGGCAACGGCGCCGTATCCAGCCGCGCCAGCGCCGCCGTCGACGCCCAGTACGGCATCGCCAAGACCCTGGACTTCTACAAGAAGACCTTCGGCCGCAAAGGCATAGAGAACAACGGCAAGGGCGCCCGAGCCATGGTCCACTTCGGCGACAAGGTCGCCAACGCCTTCTGGGACCCGGCCTGCGACTGCATGCTCTACGGCGACGGTGACGGCGACATGTTCAAGGAGCCGCTCGTCGTCCTCGACGTCACCGGCCACGAACTCACCCACGGCGTCGTCGACGCGACCGCCCGGCTTGAGCCCACGCGGGTGGACGCGGAGGGCAACCAGTACGGCGAGCCCGGCTCGCTGAACGAGTCCCTCGCGGACATCTTCGGCTCCAACGTCGAGTTCAGCGCCAACAACGCCAAGAACCCGCCCAACTACCTGCTCGGCGAGAAGCTCGGCCTGGACCAGACGTTCCTGCGCCGCCTCGACCACCCCTCCCTCGACAAGCTGGAGGGCACGATCGACTACTGGTCACCCGAGGCGTACGACGCCGAGGTGCACGCCGGCTCCGGAGTCTCCTCGCACGCCTACTACCTGCTCGCCGAGGGCAGCGGACGCAAGACGATCGGCGGCTTCACCTACGACTCGCCGACCTACGACGGCGCCGCGGTGACCGGCATCGGACGCGCCAAGGCCACGGCGATCTTCTACCGCGCCCTGACCCGGTACATGGTCTCCACGACCGACTTCCACGACGCGCGCGTCGCGACACTGAAGGCGGCGAAGGACCTCTACGGGGCCGGCAGCATGGCGTACAAGACGGTGGACCGGGCCTGGGCCGCCGTCAACGTGACCGCCGCCAACACCCCGGCCGCCCGTAACTGACGCCGGACCGGCACGCGTGTACCGGGTGTCCTGCCCCATGGCGAGGCACCCGGCACCGGCCATTGACCTTCGTTCACGTGACAACACCTTTCGTCTGTCTGGCATTTGAAAGCTGCGAGCCCTTCATAGTCAAGGCTCAGGCGATTCTTGTTTCTTTCATTGACAGCGGAAAATAAGGCACTTAGGTTCCGGGCCATGCGCTCGACCTCTCGTGCCTCGGCTCCCGAGACGTTCCCGGCGAACACGCCGGCCGCCTCGCAGATCTTCACCACGGTCCTGTCCCACGGCCCGCTCACTCGCCTTGAGGCGGCCCGGCGGGCCGGGCTGTCCCCCGCCGCCGTGACCAAGGCGGTCCGGCCCCTGATCGAGGCCGGATACCTGGTGGAGGACGTCGACGAGGAGGCCCGCCCCGGACTCGGGCGGCCCGCGAACCCCGTACGGGTCGACGGCGGACGGGCGCTGTTCGTCGGGATCAAGGTGACCGGCGACGAGATCATCGGCGTACTCACCGACCTGTGCTGCCGCATCCGCGTCGCCCGGCACGTGCCCCTGACCGCACACGACACCCGGGTGGTACTGGCCGCGCTGGCGGAGCTGGTGCGCGAACTGCTCACCGAGGCGGACGGTTTCGGCGTACCCGTCCTCGGCGTCGGCATCGCCGTCTCCGGTGACGTGGACCGCGCGGCGGGCGTCGTCCGGTACTCGCCCTTTCTGGAGTGGCGGGACGTGCCCCTGGCCGAACTCGCCGCCACGACCACGGGGTTGCCGGTCACCGTCGACAACGACGTGCGCGCCCTGACCGTCGCCGAGCAGTGGTTCGGGGCCGGCGTGGGGCTCTCGGACTTCGCCGTGGTGACGGTCGGAGCGGGCATCGGCTGCGGTCTGGTCGTGCACGGCCGGGTCGTCGCGGGCGCGCACGGGGTGGCCGGTGAGATCGGCCATGTGACCGTCGACCCGGCCGGCCCGCTCTGCCACTGCGGCAACCGGGGCTGCGTGGAGGCGATCGCGGGCGACGCCGCGATCCTCGCCCGCGTCCGGGAGGCCACCGGCGTCGAGGTCGCCGACACCACCGAGGCCCTGGACCTGGCCCACCGGGATGTCGCCGGAGCACGGGAGGTGTACGCGCGGGCCGGTGAGGCGATCGGCCGCGGCATCGCCACCGTGGTCAACCTGTTCGGCCCCGAACGCGTGATCATCTCCGGCGAGGGCCTGGCCGCCTATGACCTGTTCGCCGAGCAGATCCGCGACACCTTCGTCTCGGCGGCCTTCGGCTCCGCCGCCCGCTGCGACGTACTGACCCGCCCGCTCCCCTTCGACGAGTGGGCGCGCGGGGCCGCGGCCACCGCCATTCAGTCCTTCATCAGGTCTGACACGAACTAGCCCCCACCACCCGCAACCCACCCTGGAGGTACGACCCATGCGGTCATCCTCGTACTCCGTCATGCCCGCACGCGCCACGCTGAGAGCCGTGTTCGTGCTCGCCCTCACCGCCGGCCTCGCGACGGCCACCCCGGCGGCCGACGCCGAGACCGCCGCCACGGCAGCGCCCGCGCAAGCCGCGAAGCCCTATATGGGCTGGTCGAGTTGGAGCATGCAGTCGTCCAAGTACCCCGGCCTCAACCCGGACGGCGACTACAGCTACCTCACCGAGGCGAACGTCCTCAAGCAGACCGACGCCCTCGCCGCCAAGCTCAAGAAGTATGGCTACGAATACGTCAACATCGATGCCGGCTGGTGGATGGACAAGACCTGGAAGTCCGGGTTCGACCAGTACGGGCGCCAGAAGGCCGACCCGGTCCGCTTCCCCAGCGGCATGAAGGCCGTCGCCGACCGCATCCACGCCAAGGGCCTCAAGGCCGGCATCTACCTGCCCGCAGGCCTGGAGAAGGGCGCCTACGGCGACGGAAAGACGCCGATCTGGAACGCCGACGGCTGCACCACCGCCGACATCGTCTACGGCGACCTGCGCACCACCAACGGCTGGGACAGCGCCTACAAGCTCGACTTCTCCCGTCCCTGCACCGCGAAGTACATAGACTCCCAGGCCCAGTTGATCGCCGACTGGGGCTACGACTTCCTCAAGCTCGACGGCGTCGGCCCCGGTTCCGGCAAGAGCGGCGACCAGTACGACAACGTCGCCGACGTGGCCGCCTGGCAGCAGGCGATCGCGGCCACCGGACGCCCGATCCACCTGGAACTGTCCTGGTCCCTGGACTTCGGTCACGCCGCCGACTGGAAGAAGTACTCGCAGGGCTGGCGCATCGACACCGACGTCGAGTGCTACTGCAACACCCTGGTCAGCTGGGAGAACTCCGTCGACGACCGCTGGGACGACGCCCCCGCCTGGACGCGGCACGCGGGCCCCGGCGGCTGGAACGACCTCGACTCCCTCGACGTCGGCAACGGCGAGATGGACGGCCTGACGAAGGCCGAGCGCCAGAGCTACGCCACTCTCTGGGCCATCGCCAAGTCCCCGCTCTACACCGGCGACGACCTCACCCGCCTCGACTCCTACGGCCTCTCCCTGCTCACCAACCGCGAGGTCATCGCCGTCAACCAGGGCGCCACGCCGCCCGCCCAGCCCGTCACCCCGTCCGACCCCCAGCAGGTCTGGGCCGCGAAGAACCCCGACGGCACCTACACCGTCGCCCTGTTCAACCTCGCCGACGCCCCCGCCGCCGTCAGCGCCGACTGGACGGCCCTCGGTTTCACCGGCAAGGCCGCCGTCCGTGACCTCTGGAACCACGAGAACCTGGGCACGTACAAGAACAAGGTCACCCAGGCGCTGCCCGCCCACGGCTCTCGCCTGTTCACGGTCACCCCGCAGGGCAGCCCCGTCACCGCCACCGCCTACGAGGCCGAGTCGGCGGCGAACACCCTCAGCGGCAACGCCTCCGTCGCCGACTGCTCCGCCTGCTCCGGCGGCAAGAAGATCGGCAACCTCTACCTCGGCGGCAAGCTCACCGTCAACGACGTCGTCGTCGACAAGGCCGGTACCTACCAGGTCAAGGTCTCCTACATCAGCGGCGACTCCCGCTCGGTCGACGTCCTTGCCAACGGCAACGGGTCCACCCGGCACAAGTTCCCGTCCACCGGCGACTGGGGGACCGTCGCGACGGTCAGCGTGCCCGTGACGCTCAAGGCGGGCACCAACACGATCACCTTCGACAGCGGTTCGGGCTACGCGCCGGACATCGACCGGATCGACGTACCGAAGTCCTCCTGACCGACCCTCTTCGAACCGATCCCGGAGCCCGCCATGGACCTGAACCCGTCCGACCGCCTGCCCAGACGCAGCCTCCTCGCCCTCGCCGCGACGACCGGAGCCCTCGCCGCCCTGCCCGCCTTCACCGCCTCCGCCGCCCCGCAGCGGCCGTCCGACGCGCAGCTCGCGGACAGCGCCGCGGACAGCACTTCGCGCCATGAACTGTGGTGGCAGGCCCCCGCCGACGATCACTCGATGATCGAACAGGGTCTGCCCGTCGGCAACGGCCGCCTCGGTGCCCTCGCGAGCAACGACTCCGGCCGCGAGGTCCTCCTCGTCACCGACGCCACGATGTGGACCGGCGGCCTCAACGACACCCTCGACGCAGACGGCCAGTTCCCGTACGGCCGTGAAGACTTCGGCTCCTTCACCCTGCTCGGCCGCCTCACCGTCGACATCCCCGACCACGACCTGTCCGCCGTCTCCGGCTACCGCCGCACCCTCGACCTCGCCCAGGGCCTGGTGACCACGTCGTACGTCCGCTCCGGAGTCACCTACCGGCGGCAGATCTTCGCCAGCCGCCCCGACGACGTGATCGTCCTGCACTTCACCCAGAGCGGCGGTGGCCGCTACACGGGCACGATCGCCCTGGAGGGAACGCACGGCGAGACCGTGTCCGGCACGTCGTTCGGCTCCGCCCTGCCCAACGGACTGCGGTACGGGGCCGCCGTCACGGCGTACGGCAGCGGCGGCAGGGTCAGGGTGAGCGGGGCGCACATCACCTTCGCGGGGTGCAAGGACCTCACCGTGGTGGTGAGCGGCGGCACCAACTACGCACCCGATGCGGCGGCTGACTTCCGTGACCCATCCCTCGCCCCCGAGCGGCTGGCCCGCACCAAGGTCCGCGACGCCGCGGCGCACTCGGCGGACGTACTCCGGCGCACGCATGTCGCCGACTACCGTGCGCTGTTCGGACGGCTCGATGTCTCACTGGGTACGTCGACGGCCGACCAGCGTGCCCTCGACACCTGGGAGCGGATCACGGCACGCGTCCGGGACGGCGAGCCGGACCCCGAACTCGAAGCGGCCTACCTCCAGTTCGGCCGCTATCTGATGATCACCGGGTCCCGGGACAGCCTGCCGCTCGGCCTCCAGGGTCTGTGGCTCGACGGCAACGACCCTGACTGGATGGCGGATTACCACACGGACGTCAACATCCAGATGAACTACTGGATGGCCGACCGCACGGGCCTGTCCCCGTGCTTCGACGCGCTCACCGACTACTGCGTCGCCCAACTCCCCTCCTGGACCGCCCTCACCCGCACCCTCTTCAACGACCCGCGCAACCGCTACCGCAACTCGACCGGGATGAACGCCGGTTGGACGGTCGCCATCTCCACCAACCCCTTCGGCGGAGGCGGTTGGTGGTGGCACCCGGCGGGCAACGCCTGGCTGTGCAACACCCTCTGGGAGCACTACGAGTACACGTACTCCCGCGCCCACCTGGAGAAGATCTACCCGCTCCTCAAGGGCGCCTGCGAGTTCTGGGAGGCGCGGCTGCTCACCACGACCCTCCCCGGCACCTCGCGCGAGGTGCTCATCGCCGACAGCGACTGGTCGCCCGAGCACGGTCCGCTCGACGCCAAGGGCATCACGTACGCCCAGGAGCTGGTGTGGGCGCTGTTCGGCAACTACTGTGCCGCAGCGGCCGAGTTGAAGAAGGACAGCGGCTACGCCGACTCGATCGCGGGCCTGCGCAAGCGGCTCTACCTGCCGCAGGTGAGCCCCACGACGGGCTGGCTGGAGGAGTGGATGTCTCCCGACAACCTCGGTGAGACCACCCACCGCCACCTCTCACCGCTCATCGGCCTCTTCCCCGGCGACCGCATCCGCCCCGACGGCTCCACCGCCGAAGACATCGTGGCCGGCGCCACCGCTCTGCTCACCGCGCGCGGCATGGAGAGCTTCGGCTGGGCGAACGCCTGGCGCAGCCTGTGCTGGGCCCGGCTGAAGGACGCGGACAAGGCCTACCAACTGGTCGTGAACAACCTCCGCCCGTCGATCGACGGCAGCAACGGCAGCGCCCCCAACCTCTTCGACATCTACCAGGTGGAGGAGGGACGCGGCATCTTCCAGATCGACGCCAACTTCGGCACCCCCGCCGCGATGATCGAGATGCTCCTGTACTCGCGTCCGGGGCACCTGGAACTCCTCCCCGCCCTCCCGGACGCCTGGGCCAAGTCCGGCTTCCTCAAGGGGGCTTGTGTGCGCGGCGGGTTCGTCGTCGACCTGACGTGGCGGGACGGGACACCGACCGAGGCCCGGATCCGCAGCGTGGGCGGACGCACCACCACGGTGGCGTACGGCGGCACGTCCCGGACGGTGACGCTCAAGTCCGGCGCGTCCGTCACGCTCAAGGACTTCGCCCGGTGAGGGCTCGACTCGACTGGTTGGGAGGCGTGTTCGCCGCCCTGCTGATGGCCACCGCTGTTCAGGGCCCATCAGCACAGGCGGCCTCCACCAACCGGCACGACGTAGTCACCTGGGCGGCGAGCGCGGACCGCATGGGGGACGCCGCCTCCGACCGGAGCTACCGCCTGGTGGTGCGCACCAGCGTCGGGGGCAGCGACCTGCGGATCCGGCTGTCGAACGCCTTCGGTGACCGGCCAGTGACCTTCGACAGCGCGTACGCGGGGGTCCGGAAGGAAGGCGCCGCGCTGACGACCGGCAGCAACAGACAACTCACCTTCGACCGCGCACGATCCGTCACCGTCCCCGCCGGCGCGACCGTGTGGAGCGATCCGCTGCCCGGCAGGCTCCCCGCCGCCACCGACCTGGTGATCAGCGTCCACACCCCGGACGCGGCGGGCCCGGCGACGGGCCACTGGATGGCCATGCAGACCTCGTACGCGGCTCAGGGCGACCACGCCGGAGAGGAAGCCGCGTCCAACTGGTCGGAGACGATGGGCTCCTGGCTCTACCTCGACGCGGTCTCCGTAGGGACGAGCACGTCCACCGGTGCCGTGGTCGCGCTCGGCGACTCGATCACGGACGGGTGGCAGTCCTCGACCGACCTGAACCGGCGCTGGCCGGACTACCTGGCCCGTCGGCTGCGCCCGTCGGGCACGGCCGTCCAGGGTGTGGCCAACGAGGGGATCTCGGGCAACAAGGTTCTGGCGGACGGCGCCGGGCAGAGCGCACTCAACCGGCTGGAGCGGGACGTCCTGTCCCAGCCGGGCGTCCGTACCGTGTTCCTCTTCGAGGGCGTCAACGACATCAAGGCCCACACCGGTGTCACCGCCCAGGACCTGATCGCCGGCTACCGCGAGATCGTCGAGCGGGCGCACGCGGCGGGCAAGTGCGTCGTCGGCGCCACCGTCGGGCCTTTCAAGGGCTGGTACGAGTGGGACGCGGCCGCCGAAGCCGTACGCCAGGAGGTCAACGCGTTCATCAGGGACAGCGGGGAGTTCGACGCCGTCACCGACTTCGACCACATCCTTCGCAGCCCCTACGACCATGAACGGATGCTGCCTTTCCTCGACGGAGGCGACCATATCCACCCCAACGACAAGGGGATGCAGGCGATGGCGGATGCCGTCGATCTCACGAGCCTCGGGTGTGCGTCCGGTGTCGGGGAGGGCTGATCAGATCCGGCCCGCGCGACGCTGTCCCCTCAGCAGCACCCCGAGATAGAGCCCGCCGACCACGGCGGTCACGACGCCCACCGGCAACTGGGCGCTCTCGTGGATGTGTTGGGCGCCGAAGTCCGCGACGACCAGGAGCAGGGCGCCTGCGCAGGCCGAGGCGACCAGGTTGGGTCCGGGAACGCGGGTGAGGCGTCTGGCGAGTTGGGGTGCGATGAGGGCGACGAACGGGATGGGTCCGGCCGACGCGGTGGCCACGGCGCAGGCGGCCGTGGCCAGGACGAGCAGCATCAGCCGGGTGCGCTGGACGGGCACTCCGAGCCCGCCCGCGACGTCGTCGCCCATCTCCATGATCTTCAGCCTGTTCGCGGCGAGCGCGACCAGTGGCAGGACGACGATCAGGCCGACGGCGACCGAGCGGACGTCCTGCCAACCCCGGCCGTTGAGGCTGCCGTTGAGCCACACCATCGCCTGCGCGGCCTCCACCAGCCTGGCCTTGGCCAGCAGATAGGCGTTCACCCCCTGGAGGAGCGCGCTGATCCCGATCCCGACCAGCACCAGCCGATACCCCTGCACACCCTTCCGCCAGGCCAGCACATACACCAGCAGGGCGGTGGCCAGACCGCCGGTCACCGCCCCGACCGCCACCTGCCCTCCGGTCGCGCCGGCGAGCAGGATGACCAGCAGGCCGCCGGTCGCCGAGCCGTAGGTGAAGCCCACGATGTCGGGGCTGCCCAGCGGATTGCGGGTCAGGCTCTGGAACAGCGAGCCGCTCAGTCCGAGCGCCGCGCCGACCAGGATGCCGGTCAACAGCCGGGGGAGGCGCAGGTCGTTGACCACGAAGTTCGTCTGCCGGCTGCCGTTGCCGAGCAGCGTGCGGACGACGTCAGCGGGGGAGATCGAGTAGGCCCCGGTGCCCAGGGCGATGACGCCCATCGCGACGGTGGCGGCCAGCACCAGCAGGCAGACCGACACCGCACGGACGTCGACACGCAGCGACAGCCCGTGGGAGCGGCTCCGCATCACGCGCGCGCGTCGCACGGGCGGCCGTGCGGCCCGTGCCGTCTCCGGCTCCACGCTGGTCATGCGGCGACCGTCCGGCGATAGCGGACCAGGGCGATGAAGACCGGTGCGCCGACCACCGCGGTGACCACGCCCGCGTCCAGTTCGTCGGGGCGTACGGCGATCCGGCCGAGCACATCCGCGTAGAGCAGCAGCGCCGGTGCCAGCAGCATCGACAGCGGCAGCGTCCAGCGCTGGTCCGCCCCGGCGATCATGCGGGCCATGTGCGGCACCGCGAGGCCGACGAACACCAACGGGCCGACCGCCGCGGTCGCCGCACCGCACAGCAGCGTCACCGCCAGCAGACCGAGGACGCGGGTGCGGCCCAAGTGGGTACCGAGGGCACGGGCGGTGTCGTCGCCCAGCGCCACCGCGTTGAGCGATCGGACGAGGGAGAGCGCGATCAGCAGGCCCACCCCGACGAACGGGGCGATGGCCGTGAGCGTCTCGCTGTCGGCGCGCGCGAGGGAGCCCACGCTCCAGAACCGCAGCTGGTCCAGGGCCTGGGCGTCGAGCAGCATCAGGGTCTGGCCGATCCCGGTGAGCACCGCGGCGACCACGGCCCCGCCCAGGGCCAGCCGCTCCGGGGTGGCACCGCCGCGCCCGCCCGAGGCCAGCGAGAACACCAGCACGCCCGCGATCGCCGCGCCCAGCAGCGCGAACCACACCGAGGCGTGCAGGCTGGTGATGCCCAGCGTCGTGATGCACAGGACCACTCCGGCGGCGGCGCCCGCGTTGATGCCGAGCAGCCCGGGATCGGCCAGCGGATTGCGGGTCAGGGCCTGGATGAGGGCGCCCGCGACACCGAGCGCGGCTCCGGCCGCGATCCCGGCGAGGGTGCGGGGAACCCGTACGTCCCAGATCACGGAACTCGCCGTCGAACCGTCGTCGTGCAGCAGTGCGTTCACGACGACCGACACCGGCAGCGAGCGCGACCCGATCGCCAGGCTCAGCAGGACCGCCACCACCAGCAGGAGCAGGGCGCCGACCACGGCGAGGGTGCGGGTCGAGGTCCGGCGGCGCACCGTCGGCACGGGCGTCCCGGTCGCCGAAGTCACCGCTTTCCGAAGGGAGTTCGCGGGTACGCCGTCCGCCTCAGCCGCCACCGCCACCTGCTTCCGCGCGGAGCTGTTCGGCGATCCGGTGACCGAGCGCCTTCTTGTCGATCTTGCCGACCGAGGTGCGGGGGAAGGCGTCGATCACCTCCACCCGGTCGGGCAACTTGTACGCGGCGACGCCCCGGTCGGCGAGAAAGGCGACGAGTTCGCGCTGGGCCGGGGCCTGGCCGCGGGGCACGAGGTAGGCGCAGGTGCGCTCGCCCATGGTCTCGTCGGGCATGCCGACCACGGCCGCGTCGTGCACCCCGGGGTGGGCCAGGATGTGGTTCTCCAGCTCCTCGGCGGAGATCTTGTCCCCGCCCCGGTTGATCTGGTCCTTCTCGCGGCCCTCGACCACCAGATGACCGGAGGGCAGGACCCGGACCAGGTCCCCGGTTCGGTAGAAGCCGTCCGGGGTGAAGGCGCGGGCGTTGTGCTCGGCCGCCCGGTAGTAGCCGCGCAAGGTGTAGGGGCCGCGGGTGAGGAGCTCCCCGGTCTCGCCGGGCGACACGTCGTGTCCGTCGGCGTCGACCACCCTGATCTCGTCGGCGGGCGACAGCGGCCGTCCCTGGGTGCCGGTCACCAGCTCGGGCGGGTCGTCGAGGCGGGTGTAGTTGAGCAGCCCCTCGGCCATGCCGAAGACCTGCTGGAGGGTGCAGCCCAGCGCGGGCTCGACCCGGGCCGCGGGCTCGGCGCCCAGCTTGGAGCCGCCGACCTGGAGCAGCCGCAGCGAGGACAGGTCGGCCTCTTCCCACTCCACCGCGTCCAGCCACAGCAGGGCGATCGGCGGGACCACCGCGGTGACGGTCACCCCCTCCCGCTCGATCAGCTCGAAGGCGTCGTCAGGGCTCGGCGTGGGCGCCAGGACGACGGTGCCGCCGGCCATCAGCGTGCCGAGCAGCCCCGGGCAGGCCAGGGCGAAGTTGTGCGCGGTGGGCAGCGCCACGAGATAGACGGAGGTCTCGTCCAGGCCGCAAACTTCGGCGCTGGCACGGACGTTGTACGTGTAGTCGTCGTGGGTGCGGGGGATCAGCTTCGGCTTGCCGGTCGTGCCACCGGAGAGCAGCAGCACGGCCACGTCGCCGGGATCCGGCGCGGGCAGCGCCACTGGGGCAGCGTCGACGTCGGCGAGGGCCGTGAACTCCGCGGCGTCGCCGGCCACCAGGACGTGCTCGACCGAGGGCACCGCCTTGCGCAGGGCCCGGGCCAGGACGCGGTGGTCGAAGCCGTCCAGGAGGT
The DNA here is from genome assembly GCF_058544905.1 of Streptomyces sp. JLBG701. Classification (NCBI taxonomy): domain Bacteria; kingdom Bacillati; phylum Actinomycetota; class Actinomycetes; order Kitasatosporales; family Streptomycetaceae; genus Streptomyces; species Streptomyces sp. JLBG701. The sequence continues at coordinate 704,272 of NZ_CM178588.1, read as the reverse complement.
CGGGGATCGCGTATGCCGTGGCCTCGGCCACCTCGGCGACATGGACGATCTCGCTCTCGCGGTGCGCCGGGAGGGTGAGCACCGGCACCGCGCCCGCCCGCAGCAGGGCGAAGAACAGCACCACGAAGGCGTCTGTGTTGGGGAGTTGGACGACCACCCGGTCGCCGTCGCCGATGCCGAGCCGCCGCAGCCCCGCCGCCATGCGGTCGGCGCGCAGATCGAGTTCGGCGTACGTCCACCGGTGGCCCTCGGGGTCGACGAGCGCGACGCGCTCAGGACCGCGCTCGGCCTGATCCCTGAGCAGCCGGTCCAGTGGCCGGCCCGCCCAGTACCCCGCGGTGCGGTATCGCTCCGCCAACAGTTCCGGCCAGGGCACCCAACCGTCGAGCATCCTTCAACTCCCGCCTGCTGTTTAGGGAAGGCTTGCCTAATGCAGAGTCATGGTCAAGCCTGGACGAGCCTTTGATCCGGAGGCTAGGGTCTGGAATTAGGTTAGGTTAACCTAAGCTCGGGGAGGAAGGTCATTGCTGCGTTATTCGAGCACCCAGACGCAACTGCCGGGAGACCCCTTACTGTTCGCCGCGAGGCTGGCCGAGGCGGGCCTGTTCGACCAGTACGTGGTCTACGAGCGAGAAGGTGACTGGTGGTTCGCCGGGGGAGCCCTCGGCGAGGTCGTGGCCGACGCCTCCGGGATCCGCCACCGCTGGCTCACCCAGGAGTCCACGGCCCCGCTCGGGTCGCATCCACTCCGCCAAGTCCAGGAGAAACTGGCGGAGATGGCCGTAGAAGGATGGAACGCCTACGGGTGGATGGCCTTCGAACTCTCCTACCTCTACGCCGGCCGCGCAGACCGGGCCGGCGGCGACGAACTGCTGCATCTCGTGGTGCCGCACAGTGAAGTGAGGCTCGGTCAGGGCCGAGCCGTGGTCCGCAGCGTCGACCAGGGGACCCTGGACGCGCTCGTCGGGCTGCTGTCCGAACCCCTCGCCGACCGCACCGCCGAACCCGAACCCCGCCCGATCGACGTGGCCGATGTCGGCGGCGGATACCGGGAGTTGGTGGCCGAGGCGATCGAGGAGATCAGGACCACCGAGCTCCAGAAGGTGATCCTGTCCCGGACCGTCCCCGTGCCCTTCCCGGTCGACTTCGTCGCCACCTATGTGCACGGCAGGTCGCGGAACACCCCGGCCCGCTCCTACCTCCTCCAGCTCGGCGGCAGACGCATCGTCGGCTTCAGCCCGGAGACCGTCGCCGAGGTCGGCGCGGACCGGACGGTCGTCACCCAGCCGCTCGCCGGCACCCGGGCCCAAGGCCTGGGCGTGGAGGAGGACGAACGACTGCGCGCCGAACTCCTCGCCGACCCCAAGGAGATCTCCGAACACGTCCTGTCCGTCAAACTCGCGGAGGAGGAGATGGCCACCGTGTGCCGCCCCGGCACGGTCTCGGTGCGCGACCTGCTGAGCATCCGCCGGCGCGGCAGCGTCCAGCACCTCGGCTCCAGCGTCCACGGCGAACTCGCCGACGATGCCACCGCCTGGGACGCGCTACGGGCGGTCTTCCCGGCCGTCACCGCCTCCGGCATCCCCAAGACCCCGGCCTACGACTGCATCACCCGCCTGGAGAAGGAGAAACGCGGCATCTACGGCGGAGCCGTCCTCATGGTCGGCAGCGACGGTGCGCTCGACGCGGCCCTGGTCCTGCGCACCCTCTTCGAGGAGGACGGCCGCACCTGGCTGCGGGCCGGCGCGGGCATCCTGCCCGGGTCCACCCCCGACCGGGAGCTGGAGGAGACCTGCGAGAAACTGCGCAGCGTCGCCCCTTACGTGGTCCCCCTGGAGCCGGTCCCGCTTCCCGCCCCGCCAGGGCGCGGTCGGGGAACCGCATGAGACTGGGAGAAGTGGTCGTCGACGTCGCACCACTGCGGTCGAGCAGGGACTTCCGGCTGATGTTCGCCACCCTGGCGATCTCGATGGTCGGCACCCAGCTCACCTCGGTGGCGGCGAGCATCCAGGTCTACGACCTGACCGGCTCCTCGGTCCAGGTCGGCTTGATGAGCCTGGTACTCGGCCTGTCGCTGCTGGTCGGTCTGGTCGCCGGGGGAATCCTCGCCGACCGGGTCGATCGGCGCCGGGTCATGCTCGTCACCCGGGCGATCACCGCTGTGGTGATCGCCGGGCTGGCGGTCAACGCGGCCCTGCCCGATCCGCAGCTGTGGTTCGTCTTCGTGGCGGCCGTCCTGGCGGGCGGGACCAGCGGCCTGGGCGGACCGGCGATGATGGCGGCCACCCCGTCACTCGTGGAGCCGCGGCAACTGGCCGCGGCCGGAGCGCTCACCACCCTCACCGCCCAACTGGGCGGCATGGTGGGACCCTCACTCGCGGGGGTCATCGCGGCAGGCCCCGGCGTCGCGGCGTGCTTCGCGGCCGACGCCGCCGTGTACGTGGTCGGCCTCGCACTCCTTGCCCCGCTGCCCGAACTGCCGCCGGAGAAGTCGGCGCAGCCGCAGCATCCGCTGAAGGCGATGGCCGAGGGGCTGCGCTTCCTGCGCGGCAACCGGGTCGTCGCCGGACTGCTTCTGATCGACGTGTGCGCCGTGGTCTTCGCCATGCCCTACGCGCTCTTTCCCGAACTGGGCACCGAGCACTTCGGCGGCGGCCCGTCCACCGTCGGCCTGCTCTACACCGCGCCCGCCGTCGGCTCGTTCTGCGCCGCCCTGACCAGCGGCTGGACCGGTCGGGTGCACCACACCGGACGGGCCCTGATCGGCGCGGTCGCGGTGTGGGGCGTGGCGATCGGCTGCTTCGGCCTCAGCCCCAACCTGTGGACCGCGCTGGCCTTCCTGGCGCTGGCCGGCCTCGGCGACACCGCCTCGGAGATCCTGCGCCGGGCACTGCTCCAGCACTACACCCCGGACCGCCTCCAGGGGCGGGTCGGCAGCCTGTGGCTGGCCCAGGCCACCGCGGGACCCTCCGTCGGCAACCTCGAAGCGGGCCTGGTGGCAAGGGCGTTGGGTTCCTCGGCGGGAGCCGCGGCGGTCGGCGGCCTGGTCTGCCTGGCCGGCGTGGCGACCGTCGCCCTGGCCATGCCGGAGCTGCGCAAAGCCACTCTGCACGGTCCCTCGGGAGCCGAGGGACCCACCGAGGACGACCGGGCCTCACCCGCCGGGGCCTCACCGGCGGCCGACTGACACATCGTCGTGCGACAGGGCACGGGACGCCCACCTGGAGAGCCATGCCGAGCGCGCAGATCAACGGGATCCGACTCCACTACGAGGACAACGGCGCGGGCGAACCGGTGCTCCTGGTCATGGGCCAGGGGGCCGGTGGACGTGCTTGGCACCTCCACCAAGTACCCGCCCTGACGGTGGCCGGACACCGCGTCGTCACCTTCGACAGCCGGGGAATCCCGCCGAGCGACGAGTGCGCCGAGGGGTTCACGATCGACGACCTGGTGGCCGACGCCGCGGGGCTCGTCGAACACCTGGACCTCGCGCCGTGCCGGGTCGTCGGCGTCTCCATGGGGGCCTACGTCACCCAGGAGTTGATGCTGGCCCGGCCCGAACTCGTACGCCAGGGCGTGCTGATGGCCACCCGTGGCCGTACCGACGTCCTGCGCGCGGCCATGACGGCGGCCGAACGCGAGCTGTACGACAGCGGGTTGGTCCTGCCTCCGGCCTACGCGGCCTGGGTGCGGGCGCTGCAGAACCTGTCGCCGCGCACGCTGAACGACGACGGGCGGATCCAGGACTGGCTGGAGGTCTTCGAGTTCGCGCCGCCCGCCGCCGGACCGGGCACACGGGCCCAACTGGACCTGGAAATACCGGAGGGACGGCTCGCCGCCTACCAGGGCATCGAGGTGCCCTGTCTGGTGATCGGGTTCGCGGACGACCTCACCCTGCCGCCGCACCTGGGCCGAGAGGTGGCGGCGGCCGTCCCCGGAGCGGTCTACCAGGAGATCAAGGACTGCGGCCACTACGGCTACCTGGAGCGGCCCGACGAGGTGAACCGTGTGCTTCTGGAGTTCTTCCGCGCTCGGCAAAGTTAATTTAGGTTAGCCTCACCTAAGTCTCTACTCTGGGGGTATTGGTGCAGCGCACCTTGCTCAACGGAAAGATCCATCGAGCCACCGTGACCCAGGCCGATCTGCACTACGTCGGTTCCCTGACCATCGATCAGGACCTCCTGGACGCCTCCGACATCGTCGAGGGCGAAGCCGTCCAGGTCGTCGACATCGACAACGGCGCCCGCCTCACCACGTACGCCATCCCCGGCGAACGCGGCAGCGGAGTCATCGGGATCAACGGAGCCGCCGCCCATCTCGTCCACCCCGGTCACCTCGTGATCATCATGTCCTTCGCCGTGCTCGACGACTCCGAACGGGCCGCCCACCGGCCCAGGGTCGTCCATGTCGACAAGAGCAACCGCATCGTCGCGCTCGGCGCCGACCCGGCCGAGCCGGTGCCCGGGGCGCCGGACCAGTACTCGGGATCCCTGCCTGGGAGGAACTGACCCATGTCCAACCCGTTCGACGACGACAACGGCGTCTTCCGCGTCCTGGTCAACGACGAAGGCCAGTACTCCCTGTGGCCGGACTTCGCCCCCGTACCCGCCGGCTGGCAGAGCGTGCACGGCCCGGACAGCAGGGCCGCCTGTCTGGAGCACATCGAGACGCACTGGACGGACATGCGCCCGCGCAGCCTGGCGGAGGCCATGCGGCAGGCGGAGTCCTGATGGCGGGCCGCCCCGGTGGGCAGCGTCCCGGGGTCGAGGACGTGCTCCCCCTCTCACCCATGCAGGAGGGCATGGTCTTCCACGCCCTCTACGACGAACACGCCCGGGACGTCTACACCGGCCGGCTGGCCATCCGGCTCGAAGGTCCGCTCGACCCCGCGCGGCTGCGCACCGCCGCCACGGCCCTGCTCGCCCGGCACGCCAATCTGCGTGCCGGGTTCCGCACCCAGCGCTCGGGCCGCCCGGTCCAGGTGATCAGAAGCACGGTCCCGACGCCCTGGCGCGTCACCGACCTCTCCGCCCTGCCGCCGGAAGAGCGCGAGCAGTCGTACGACCGACTGCTGGCCGACGACCGCGACGAACGGTTCGACCTGGCCCGCCCACCGCTGCTCCGCTTCCGGCTGGTCGTGTTCGGCGAGGACGACCACCGGTTGGTGGTCTGCTCCCATCACCTCCTCTGGGACGGCTGGTCCGCCCCGGTGCTGGTGCGCGAGCTCTTCCAGCTGTACACCTCGGACGGCGCCCCGGGGGTCCTGCCCCGCGTGCGGCCCTACCGCGACTATCTCGCCTGGCTCGCCCGGCAGGACCGGGAAGCCGCCCAGGAGGCATGGAAGGCCGCCCTGAAGGGACTTGACGAACCGTCACTCATCGCGCCGGAGGCGGGGGAGTACGCGGTCGAGCAGCCCGAGCGGTTGGTCCTGGAACTCTCCGAGGAGGAAACCGCCGCGCTGACCGACGCGGCGCGCGCCCGTGGGCTGACGGTGAGTTCGGCGTTGCAGGGACTGTGGGCGGTGCTGCTCGGGAGGTTCACCGGCCGCTCCGACGTCGTCCTCGGCGCCACCGTCTCCGGCCGCGACGCCGACGTGCCCGGCATCGAGTCGATGGTCGGCCTGTTCATCAACACCCTGCCAGTGCGAGTGCAGTTGCGGCCCGCCGAGCCGCTCGCGGACCTGCTCGTGCGGTTGCAGACCGAGCAGTCCGCCCTCCTCGACCACCGGTATCTGGGCCTCGCCGACATCCAGCGCGCCGCCGGGCACGCCGTGCTCTTCGACACCCTGCTCGTCTTCGAGAGCTATCCGATCGACGACGACGGAATCGCCCGCGCCCTTGGCCCCGACGGTCCCCGGATGACCGGAGTGTCCGTCCTGGACGCCACCCACTACCCACTCACCCTGACCGCACTGCCCGGCGACCGCCTGACACTGACCCTCAGCCACCAGCCGGCCGCCCTGGACGCCGCGACGGTCGCAGGCATCGCCGAGCGACTCCACCGCCTGATCCGGGTGTTCACGGAGGATCCCGCACGCCCCGTCGCCCGCCTCGACCTGCTGTCCGAGGACGAGCACCGCGTACTGCGCGAGCGCGCGGAGCACACGACCCGCCCGCTCCCGCACCCCACCGTGCGCGCCCTGTTCGAGGAACAGGCGGCCCGCACCCCGGGGGCGCCCGCCGTGCTCGACGGCGACGCCACCCTCACCTTCGCCGAACTCGACCTCCGCGCCGACCGCTTGGCCACCGCCCTCGCCGAACGCGGCGCCGGACCCGAGTCAGTCGTCGCCGTCGCCCTCCCGCGCTCCGCCGACCTGGTGACCGCCCTGCTGGCGGTCCTCAAGGCCGGGGCCGCCTGCATGCCGGTCGACCCGGCCTACCCGCCCGACCGGATCGCCCTGATGCTCGGCGACGCCCGGCCCCGCCTGGTGGTCTGCGACGGGCCCACGGCACAACAACTGGGCATCGCACCGGAGTTGGTGATCCGCCCGGACGCGCTCCCGTCCGAAACGGTCGTACGGGACCGACGCCCGCCCCTGTCGCCCGAGCACCCCGCGTACGTCATCTTCACCTCCGGCTCCACCGGCCGCCCCAAGGGCGTACTCGGCACCCAGCGCGCCCTCGCCAACCGGCTGGCCTGGGGCCGCGAACTCTCCGCCGGAGCCCCCGGCGTACGGGTGGCCAAGAGCCCGCTCAGCTTCATCGACGGACTGACCGAACTCCTCGGCGCGCTGGTCGCGGGCGAGGCCGTGGCACTCGCCGACGACGACGCGGCCGGCGGCGACCCGACGGCCCTCGCCGCACTCACGGACCGCCGACGCGCCACCCTGCTGACCGCGGTCCCCAGCCTGTACACCACCCTCGTCGAATCCGCCCCCCAGGACGCCTTCGGCTCGGTCCGCACCTGGGTGTCCAGCGGCGAGCCACTCTCCGCCGAACTGGCCCGGGCCATCACCGGACGCTGGCCACAGGCCCGCCTGATCAACCTCTACGGCTGCTCCGAGGCGGCCGGCGACAGCCTCGTCCACGTCTACGACGGCGAGGCCACGGTCCCCCTGGGCCGGCCGATCGCCAACACCCGCGTCCATGTGCTCGACGCCTTCCTGCAACCCGTACCGGCAGGCGCGGCGGGGGAGTTGTACCTGGCCGGAGCCGGTCTGGCCCGCGGCTATCTCCACCAACCGGGCCGCACCGCCGAACGGTTCCTCGCCGACCCCTTCGGCCCACCCGGCAGCCGCCTCTACCGCACCGGCGACCTGGCCCGGCTGCGTGCCAACGGCACCGTGGAATTCCTCGGCCGGGCCGACGACCAGGTCAAGATCAGGGGCTTCCGCGTCGAACCCGGCGAGATCGAGGCGGGGCTCCGCGCGCTGCCCGGCGTGGGCCGAGCGGCGGTCGTGGCCCGGAAGGATGGTTCGACGCCACTACGACTGGTGGCGTACGTCGTGCCGGCACCCGGGGTGACACTCGAACCGACTGCTCTCCGCCGCGAGTTGGCGGAACGGCTGCCGGGCCACCTCGTACCGGCCGCCGTGGTCGTCCTCGACGCACTGCCGCTGACTCCCAGCGGCAAACTCGACCGCCGCGCGCTGCCCGCCCCCGACTTCACCGGGACCAGCGCCTTCGACCCGCCACGCACCGAACCCGAGAAGGTGCTGTGCGGCCTGTTCGCCGAGGTCCTCGGCCTTGAACGGGTCGGCGTCCACGACGACTTCTTCGAACTCGGCGGCGACAGCATCGTCTCGGTCCGCCTCGCCGACCGGGCCCGCCGAGCCGGCCTCGCGCTCTCCCCCCGGGACGTGTTCACCCACCGCACCCCCGCAGGCCTGGCCCGCTCCCTGCCGGCCGAGGCGCCGCCCGAGGAGTTCACGGCGAGCGCCGCACCCCTGGTCGCACTCAGCCAGTCGCAGCTCGACAACGTCAAGGCGAGGTGGAAGACGCGATGAACGACGAGCAGCCCGTCGGGACGGTCGACGACGGCGGTTCCCTGGTCGAGGACGTCCTTCCGCTGTCCCCGCTGCAACAGGGCCTGCTGTTCCACGCCCTGTTCGACGAGGGCGCCCAGGACGTCTACACCATGCAGTCCCTGGTCGAGATCGAGGGCCCACTCCGCCCCGCCCTGCTCCGCACCGCCGCCGAGGAGCTCTACGCCCGGCACGCCAACCTGCGCAGCGCCTTCCTCCACGAGGACCTGGACGAGCCGGTGCAGGTGGTGCTCAAGCAGGTCACCGCCGACTGGACCGAGACGGACCTTTCCACGACCGAAGAGGCCGAACAGCAAGCCGAGTTGGCGCGACTGTGCGCGGCCGACACCACGACCCGCTTCGACCTGACGAACCCCCCGCTGCTCCGCCTCACCCTGGCCGGCCTCGGCGGCGACCGCTGGCTGCTGATACTCACCAACCACCACCTCCTGTTGGACGGCTGGTCCATCCCGCTGCTGGTGCGGGAACTGCTCCAGCTGTACGCCGCCCAGCTCGCCCCCGGCCGCACGGCGCCCCTGCCCGCTGTACGCCCGTACCGCGACTTCCTCGCCTGGCTGGCCTCACGGGACCGGGAGTCGGGCGCCCAGGCCTGGCGCCAGGCCCTGGCGGGGGTCACGCCGACACTGCTGGCGCCCACGACGGCAGGGTTGGCACCCGTGGCACCCGAACTGCACACCCTGCGGCTGTCCGAACAACTCACCACCGAAGTCCAGGGGTTGGCCAGAAGCCGCGGAGTCACCGTCAACACGGTCGTACAAGGCTTGTGGGCCCTGCTGCTGGCCCGGCTGACCGGCAGGGACGACGTGGTCTTCGGCGCGACCGTGGCGGGCCGCCCCGCCGAACTCGCCGGCGTCGAGTCGATGATCGGCCTGTTCATCAACACCGTGCCCGTGCGGGTGTCCGTACCGCCCGCGGAGCCCGCGGCCGCCTTCCTGCGCAGGGTGCAGGACGAGCAGTCCCGGCTGATGGACCACCACTACATGGGTCTCACCGAGATCCAGCGCCTCGCCGGCGCCGGCGACCTCTTCGACAGCCTGCTCGTCTTCGAGAACTACCCCATCGACGGGGCGGCGGTGGCGGAGGCCGAGGCGGCGGCCGGCCTGCGGATCGTCGACGTCAAGGGCTCCGGCGCCACGCACTACCCGCTGACGCTCGCGGTACTCGCCGAGCAACGCCTAGGCGTCGTCTTCGAGTTCCGCCCCGACTCCTACGACCGCACGACGGTGGAACGGTTGGCCGCCCGCTTCGAGAGGCTCGTCCTGGCGGTCCTCGCAGCCCCCGACACCCCACTGGCCGCACTCGACGCCCTCGCCCCCGAGGAGCGTGCGGCCCTACTGGCGGGAGGCATCGAGAAGCGGCTACCGGTTCCCCACGTCACCATGCCCGAGGTTCTTGAGGCGCAGGCGGCCCGGACCCCGGAAGCGGTGGCGGTGGTGGGCGACGGCGAGCGACTGACTTTCGCCGAACTGAACACCAGGGCCAACCGCTTGGCCCGCCTACTGATCGAACTGGGCGCCGGCCCCGAGCGGATCGTAGCCATGGCGCTACCTCCGACACCGGACACCATCACCGCGCTACTGGCCATCCAAAAGGCGGGCGCCGCCTATCTGCCCTTGGACCCGGCATGGCCGGAGGACCGAATCACGGGGATGCTGACGGATTCAACTCCGGTGGCTTTGCTAACGACGTCGAGTACAGCGCCGGTTAAGGGGCGCGGGGAACTGCGCGACCAGCCACACACAACCCGCACTGTCGATACGACCGTTGTCCTCCTGGACACCCCGGCCACTCAACAGAAACTGGCTGCGACCGACGCCTCCACCCTCACCGACGCAGACCGCCTGGAACCCCTCCTCCCCGAACACCCCGCCTACGTCATCTACACCTCGGGCTCCACGGGCCGACCGAAGGCCGTAGTGGTCCCGCAGCGAGCCATCACCAACCTCTACGCCGCCCACAACGCAGCCCTGTTCACCCCGGCGGCGGCAACGCTAGGCCGGCCGCTCCGTATCGGCCACGCCTGGCCAACCGCCTTCGACGCGTCCTGGCAGCCCATGCTGTGGATGTTCGCCGGCCACGAACTGCACCTGGTCCCCGAGGACGTACGCCGCGACCCGGACGCTCTACGCGGATTCCTCACCGAACACCGCATCGAGTTCATCGAACTGTCCCCCTCCCTGCTGGGCGAACTGGTAGCCCAAGGCGGCGACTGGCAGGGCGAGTTGAAGGTGCTGGGTGTCGGCGGCGAGGCCGTACCCCCCGATCTCTGGCGGACTCTGCGAGCCACGGACGGCCTGGTCGTCCACAACCTCTACGGCCCCACAGAATGCACCGTCGACTCCGCCGACTGCGACCTCTCCCTCGCCGACCGCCCCGCAATCGGCCGACCGGTCGCCGGCGCCAGCCACTACATCCTGGACGGACACCTGAACCCGGTCCCGACCGGCGTCGAGGGGGAGCTGTACATCGCGGGCGAGGGCCTGGCCCGGGGCTACCTGGGCCTCGCGGAGGCCACCGCGAGCCGCTTCGTGGCCGACCCCTTCGACAGCCGCCCCGGCACCCGGATGTACCGCACCGGCGACATCGCCCGCTGGACCGAGGACGGCCTCGTGGAGTGCCTCGGCCGGGTCGACGACCAGGTCAAGATCAGGGGCTACCGGATCGAACCCGGCGAGATCGAGGCGGTGTTGCTCGACCACGAACTCGTCGAGCGGGCCGCCGTCGTCGTACGGGAGGACGCCCCCGGAGTACGCCGACTCGTCGCCTACGTCGTCACCACCGCGCCCGCCGAAGAGACGGCGGACCTGGAGCCGCTGCGCCGGGCCGTGGCCGCCGTACTGCCCGACTACATGGTGCCGTCGGCGTTCGTCGCGGTCGACGGATTCCCGCTCACCCTCAACGGCAAGCTGGACACCGCCGCGCTCCCGGCCCCGTCCCGCTCCGCCGGACCCGCCGCCGAACCGCCGCGCGACGCGGTGGAGGAGCGTCTCGCCGGGCTCTTCGCGACCGTGCTCGGACTGGACACGGTCGGCGTGCACGACAGCTTCTTCGCGCTCGGCGGGGACAGCATCGTGTCCATGCGGCTCGTCAGCCAGGCCCGTGGCGCGGGGCTGGCGATCTCACCGCGTGACGTGTTCGAACAGCCGACCGTGGCCGGACTGGCCCGACGGGCGGGCAACGCCGTCGACCGGGCACCGGTCGATGCGGACGCGGGCATCGGAGACGTGCCGCTCACCCCGATGCTGACCTGGCTCACCGAACAAGGGGGACCCTTCCGCGGACTGAGCCAGGCCCGTTTCCTGCGCACCCCGGCGGCCATGGACCTCGATGGGCTGCGGCGCACCGTACAGGCCGTCCTTGACCGCCACGATCTGCTGCGTGCCACGTTCGGGGCGGACCAGGACGGGGCGTGGCGATTGTTCGTCGCTCCTGTGGGTGCCGTGCGAGCCGCCGACTGTGTGCGGCGGTTGGACGCCACGGAGTTGGACCACCCGGCGATGGGCGCGCTGGTGCCCGAGGCCTTCGACGAGCTGGTGACCGAGCTCGACCCGGCGACCGGGGCGGTGGCGCGATTCCTGTGGTTCGACGCGGGGGAGGGCCGCGAAGGGCGGCTTCTCGTCGTGCTGCACCACCTGGTGACCGACGCGGCGTCCTGGGGTGTGGTGGTCGCCGACCTCGCCGCGGCCTGGGAGGGCAGCCGGCTGTCGCCGCCCGGCACCTCGTTCAGGGAGTGGGCGCACGCACTGCGGGCCGAGGCCCGGACAGCTCGCCGTACGGATGAACTGGCCCTGTGGAAGGGGATGTTGGACCGACCGGAGCCGACTCTGGGCGTCGCGCCGCTGGACCCCGCCCGCGACACCAGGGCCACGCTCCGCAGGCACTGGACCACACTCGGCCCCGACCTCACCGCACTTCTGGCCTCCGGCTCGGTCCAGGAGGTCCTGCTGACCGCGCTGGCGCTCGCGGTACCGGGCTGGCGGGCCGAACGGGGGCTCCCTGACGGCCCTTCCGTGCTGATCGCGCTGGAGGGCCACGGCCGGGAGGAGCAACTGCTGGCCGGGGCGGATCTGTCCAGCACACTCGGCTGGTTCACCACCGTCTTCCCGGTCCGCCTCGATCCCGGGTCGGGGCCCGGAAAGGATCAGGTGCGCCGCATCCGCGACCAGCTGGCCGGGCTGCCCGACAAGGGGATCGGTCACGGACTGCTGCGGCATCTCGCCCCGGAGACAGCTGCCGAACTCGCCGAACTGCCCGACCCGCAGATCGAGTTCAACTACCTGGGCCGGATGACCATGGGCGAGCGCGACGGCGGGGCGGTGTTCACCAGCGCACCCGAGACCGGGGCTCTGGGCAGCGGCGCCGACCCCGGGATGCCCGCCCCTTACCCCCTGGTCGTCGACGCCGTGATCACAGACGGGCCGGAGCTGAAGGTGGTGTGGCAATGGCCGCAGCGGCTCTTCACCGAACCTGAGATCGGGCGGCTGGCCGAGCTGTTCACCACCTCCCTCCGACTGCTGCTGAAAGGCGGAGACCAGTGACGGAGACCCACGCGGCACCGGCCGGCGACCTGGCCGCACGCAAACGCGAACTGCTGCGCCGCAGGCTGGAGAGCGCCGGGCTCGCAGGCGGCCCGGCCCGCTCCGAGCGCATCCCGCCCCGGCCCGCGGACGCGGGACCCCTGCCGCTGTCCTTCGCCCAGTCCCGGATGTGGCTCCTCCAGCAGCTCGACCCGGACAGCCCCGCCTACAACGTCTGCCTGGCCATCAGGCTGACCGGCCCACTGGACCCGGCCGCACTGCGGACCGCCTTCCAGGGCCTGGTCGACCGGCACGAGGTGCTGCGCACCCGGTACCGGGCCACCGCAGACGGCACCCCCGAGCAGGTCGTCGACACCGGAGTGGAGGTGGAGTTCGGGACGGTCGATCTGCGCGGCCTGCCGGAGGAGGAGCGGGAGCGACGCGCCGAGGAACTGGCCCGTACCGCCTCCGCGACCCCGTTCGACCTCACCGCCCACCACCCGCTACGGGCCTTGCTGATCCAGCGGGCGGCACAGGACCACACTCTCGTTCTGACGGTGCATCACATAGCGTGGGACGGCGGCACCTTCAACGCCCTCTCCCGCGAACTGAGCGCCCTCTACCGGGAGTCGGCCACCGGAGAACCCTCCGGCCTGGAACCGCTGCCCGCCCAGTACCCCGACTTCGCGCTCTGGCAGCGCGACACCTGGACCGACGAGCGGCTGGCCGAGCACCTGGACCACTGGCGCACGGCCCTCACCCCAGGGCCCCGACCCCTCGCCCTGCCCGTGGACGCCCCACGCACCACCCGGCCCACCGAGCAGGGCGGCCGCCGCTTCCGCACCTTCGGCCCGGAGGTGACCGAACGGCTCACCACCGTCGCCCGGAACGCGGGCGCCACCCCCTTCATGGTCCTGTTCGCGGGCCTGGCCGCACTCCTCCACCGCTCCACCGGCGCCACCGACATCCCCATAGGCTCGGCCGGCATGAACCGCGACCTCCCCGGTCTGGAGCAGCTGATCGGCAACTTCGGCAACACACTGGTGCGGCGCGCCGACCTCGACGGCGACCCGGGATTCGCCGAACTCGTGGAGCGCGTACGCCAGTTGTGCACCGACGGCTACGCCCACCAGGACATGCCCTTCGACAAGCTCGTCGAGACGCTGCGTCCGGAGCGGCACCCCGGTCGTGCCGTGTACTTCGACGTCATGCTGCTCTTCCTCACCCAGGGACTCGAAGGGCCGCAACTGCCAGGAGTGCGGACCGACTGGGAGACCGTCCACAACGACACGACCCAGTTCGACCTGTCCCTGGAGGCCTTCCTCACCGGAGGGCAACTGCGGATCGAGGCGACCTATCGCAGCGGCCTGTTCACCCCGGACACTGTCGACCGGCTCCTCGGCCACCTGGAGACCCTGCTCGCCGCCGGACTCGCCGACCCGGAACGCCCCGTCTCCCGCCTGCCGTTGATGGCCGAGACCGAGGAACGCCGGGTCCTGGACGAGTGGAACGCCACCCACCACCCCGTCCCGGCCACCACCCTCGCCGAGTTGCTCGACCGGCAGCCGGGACGCACTCCACACGCACCGGCACTGCTCTGGGACGAGGGCCAGCTCGACTACGTTGAACTGCACGCCCGCGCCAACCGACTCGCCCGCCTCCTCATCTCCCAGGGCGTAGGCCCCGAGCGGCTGGTGGGCGTGGCGCTGGACCGCGGCCCCGACCTGGTGGTGGCGCTGCTCGCGGTCCTCAAGACCGGCGCCGCCTACGTCCCCCTGGACACCGGATACCCCGCCGAGCGGCTGGCGTTCATGATCGAGGACGCGGCGCCCGCCCTGGTACTGACGTCCACGGCCACTGCCCCCGTGCTGCCGGCCCGCGGAACACCTCTGCTGCCGGTCGACGACCCCGCCGTACAGGAGTGCATCGCCGCCCTCGATCCGGGCGAACTCGCCGACGGGGAGCGGCTGCAGCCGCTGCGGCCCGAGCATCCCGCCTACGTCATCCACACCTCCGGCTCCACGGGCCGCCCCAAGGGAGCCGTCGTCCCGCACGCCGGGATCGTCAACCGGCTGCTGTGGATGCAGTCCGAGTACGGACTCGGCGCCGAAGACCGTGTACTCCAGAAGACCCCCGCCAGCTTCGACGTCTCCGTCTGGGAGTTCTTCTGGCCGCTCATCACCGGAGCGGCACTGGTGCTCGCCCGCCCCGGCGGCCACCGCGACCCCGGATACCTCGCGGAACTCATCCGCGAACAGCGGGTGACGACCGCCCACTTCGTCCCCTCCATGCTGCGGGTCTTCCTCGACGACCCCGCCGCCCAGCGGGCCCGTGGTGTCCTGCGCCGGGTGGTGTGCAGCGGTGAGGCCCTGCCCTCGGAGCTCGCCGAACGCTGCGCCGAGCTGCTGGACGGCACCGAACTGCACAACCTCTACGGCCCGACCGAGGCGGCCGTCGACGTCACCGCCTGGCCCTGCGCGGAGGGGACCCGGTCCGCAAGCGGCTCCGTGCCGATCGGCCGGCCCGTCTGGAACACCCGCACCCTGGTCCTCGACGGGGCGCTGCGCCCGGTGCCGCCGGGTGTGCCCGGCGAGCTCTACCTGGGCGGCACCCAGCTGGCCCGCGGCTATCTGCACCGCCCCGGCCTGACCGCCGAACGCTTCGTCGCCGACCCCTACGGCCCGCCGGGCGCGCGCCTCTACCGCACCGGCGACCTGGTGCGCTGGACCGCGGACGGCGTGCTGGAGTTCCTCGGCAGGTCGGACGACCAGGTGAAGATCCGCGGCTTCCGGGTCGAGCCCGCCGAGGCCGAGGCCGCCGTCGCCGCACTGCCCGGGGTCTCCCAGGCCGCCGTGACGGTCCGCGAGGACACACCGGGGGAGCCGAGCCTGGTGGCGTACGTCGTCCCGCGAGCCGGAGCCGACCTGGAGCCGCTACGCATCCGCGACGACCTCAGGACCGTACTCCCGGACCATCTGGTGCCCTCCGCCGTAGTGATCCTGGTCGAACTGCCGCTGACCCCCAACGGCAAACTCGACCGCAAGGCCCTGCCCGCACCCGACCTCTCCTCCCTCACCACCGCCACCGCACCGCGCACCCCCGCCGAGTCGACGCTGTGCCGACTCTTCGCCGACCTGCTCGGTCTGCCCTCCGTCGGCATCCACGACGAGTTCTTCGCCCTCGGCGGTCACTCTCTCCTCGCCACCCGGCTGGTTGCCCGGATCCGGGTCGAGCTGGGCGTGGCCGTCCCACTGAGGGCCGTGTTCGACACGCCCACCGTGGCCGCACTCGCCCCCCTGCTGGACGTACCGACCGAGCGGCGGCCCGCCCTGCTCCCGGTTCGGCGTCCCGATCCGGTGCCGCTGTCCTCGGCCCAGGCCCGGCTGTGGTTCCTGTACCGGCTGGAGGGGCCGACGCCCACCTACAACATCCCCACAGCCGTACGGCTCACCGGCCAACTCGACCCCGCCGCGCTGCGAACGGCACTGAACGACGTCGTGGGTCGGCACGAGGCATTGCGCACGCTCTATCCGGACGACGACGGCACGCCCCGGCAGGCCGTACTGGCGCCGGAGGAGGCGGCCGTACCGTTCGAATTCGTGGACGTCAGCGCCGGGGAACTCGACGCGTGCCTGAGCGAAGCCGCCGCCCACCCCTTCGCGCTGGACACCGAAATCCCGGTACGCGCCACGCTCTGCGTCCTCGCCCCCGACGAACACGTCCTGCTGCTGCTCATCCACCACATCGCCACCGACGGCTGGTCCGAGGAGCCGCTGCTCCGCGATCTGGAGACCGCCTACCGTGCGCGGCTGCACGGCGCCAGCCCGGACTGGCCACCGCTCGCCGTGCAGTACGCCGACCACACCCTGTGGCAGGAGCAAATCCCCGACGACACAGCAGATGAGCAACTCGCCTACTGGGCCCAGCAGTTGACCGGTCTCCCCGAGGAACTGCAACTGCCCGTCGACCGGCCGAGGCCGGCCATCGCCGGATACCGTGCGGGCGTAGTCGACTTCGAGCTCGACCCGCGGACCCACCGAGCCCTGCGCGAACTCGCGGCAGACGTCGGCGGCACGGTCTTCATGGCGCTTCAGGCCGCACTCGCCGTCCTTCTCGGCAGGCTGGGCGGGGGCGACGACATCCCCCTGGGCAGCCCGGTGGCCGGACGAGACGATCCGGCCCTCGACGATCTGATCGGTCTCTTCGTCAACACGCTCGTGCTGCGCACCGACATCTCGGGCGACCCTACGTTCCGGGCGCTGCTCGCCCGGCTGCGCGAGGCCGACGTGGACGCCTTCGCCCACCAAGAGCTGCCGTTCGAACGACTGGTGGACGCGCTGAGCCCGACCCGCTCGATGGGCCGCCATCCGCTGTTCCAGGTGATGCTCGCCCATCAGCAAGCCCCCGACGAGAGCCGGGACTTCGCCGGTCTCACGCTCCGTCGGCGGCGCGTCGACTTCTACACCGCGAAGACCGATCTGGCCTTCCACCTGTTCGAGCGGGCGGACGCCGGTGGCGTCAGCGGCTCCCTCGTCCACAGCGCCGATCTCTACGACCCCGACACCGCACGGGAGTTGGTGGAACGGTTCGTCCGGCTGGTCGGCGAACTCACCCGGCAGCCGGACCGCCCCGTGGGCGCGGCCGACATCCTCACCCCGCGCGAACGCTCGCTGCTGCTGGGCGAGTGGAACGACACCGCCCACCCCATGCCCTCCACCACCCTGACCGCACTCTTCGAGGAACAGGCCACCATCACCCCGGAGTTGGCGGCCGTCGAGTACGGCACCGAAGACGGGCGAACCCTGACCTACGGCGAGCTCAACGCCCGCGCCAACGCCCTCGCCCGGCGGCTGACCGCACTCGGGGTGGGTCCGGAGCACCGCGTCGGCATCCACCTCGAACGGTCGGTGGAGCTGGTGGTCGGACTGCTCGCCGTCCTCAAGGCCGGCGGAGCCTTCGTCCCGCTGGAGCCGTCCTGGCCCGCCCGTCGGATCACCGAGGTGTGCCGGAGCGCGGCGCTCACGGCGGTGCTCGGAGGGGCGGGAGACGAGACCGCGACCGTGCTGGGCGCCGACGGCCCGCCCGTCGTCGAGGTCGATGTGGACGTCCCCCTGCCGGAAGGGCCCGACGCCGAGAATCCCCACGTTGCCGTCGACCCGGAGGGCCTCGCCTACGTCATCTACACCTCGGGTTCCACCGGCGCCCCCAAGGGCGCGATGATCCGGCACCGGGCCATCGCCCATCGGCTGCTGTGGCAGCGGGAGTTGCTCGGATTCGGCACCGAGGACGCGGCCCTGTTCAAGGCCCCGCTCAGCTTCGACATCTCCATCAACGAGATCTTCCTGCCCCTGGTGAACGGCGGCCGCGTCGTCGTCGCCGAACCCGACGGCGAACGGGACGTCGACTATCTCCTGGACACCGTCGAACGGCACCGGGTGACCTTCACCTACCTGGTCTCCTCCATGCTCGACCTGCTCCTGGAACAGGACGGCTTCGCCCGGCGCGCCCGGTCGCTGAAGCACGTGTGGTGCGGGGGAGAGGTGCTCACCCCCGAGCTGTTCGCCCGCTTCCGGGCGGGCAGCCAGGCGGTGATGTACCACGGGTACGGACCGGCCGAGGCCACCATCGGCGTCAGCCACGTGGTGTACCGCACCGGGGCGATCCGCAGCGCCGTCTCCATCGGCTGCCCCAACGGCAACACCCGGCTCTACGTCCTCGACGACCGCCTCCAGCCGGTCCCGGTCGGCGTACCCGGCGAGCTGTACGCCGGCGGCATCTATCTCGGCCGCGGCTACGTCAACGACCCGCGCCGCACCGCCGACCACTGGGTGGCCGACCCGTTCGGCCCGCCCGGGGACCGGCTCTACCGCACCGGGGACCTGGTCAGATGGCAGCGCGACGGCACCCTGGAGTTCCTGGGCCGCGCCGACAACCAGGTGAAGATCCGCGGGATGCGGGTCGAGCTGGAGGAGATCGAGGCCGTCCTCGAACAACACCCCGGCGTCCGGCGCGGAGTGGTCGTGATCCGCGAGGACTCCCCGGGAGTGAAGCGGCTGGCCGGCTACCTCCTGCCGGCCGAAAACACCGCCCAGGACACGGAACGGGACGGCCTGGTCGCCGAGCTGCGCGGCTGGCTGCTGGAGCGGCTGCCCGAGCACATGGTGCCGGTGACGCTCACCGCCCTGGACGCCTTCCCGCTGATGCCCTCCGGCAAGGTCGACCGTGGCAGCCTGCCCGCCCCCGAGATCGCCGCCGTCGCCCCGACCCGGGCGCCGGCCAACGAACGCGAGCGTCGGCTCTGCGAGTTGTTCGCTTCCGTCCTCGGGCGGCAAGGCGTCGACGTCGACGACAACTTCTTCGAACTCGGCGGCGACAGCATTGTCTCCATCCGCCTGGTGACCCTGGCCCGCAAGGCCGGCCTCGCCATCAGCCCCCGCCAGGTCTTCCAGACGCCCACCCCCGCCGGCCTTGCCTCAGCCGCCGACACCACCCCCACCGTCACCGTGCGGGCCCCCGCCGACGAACCCGTGGGCGAGGCCGAACTCACCCCGGTCATGCGGTGGTTGGCCGGCCCCGACGGCTCCTACGGCGGCCTCGCCCAGGCCGTCCTGCTGGTGACGCCGCCCGACCTGACGTACGACCGGGCCGTCGCCGTCCTGCAAGCTGTACTGGACCGTCACGACCTGCTCCGGGCCCGCTTGGTGACGGAACCGGCGGAGCGCGGCAGGCTGGTCGTGCCCGGGGAAGGCTCCGTGGACGCCCACGACGTGCTCAGCCGCGTCCCGGCCGACGAGGCGTTGGACGGGCAACTCGCCGAAGCGGCGCTCGACTGCCGACTCGCCGACGCGGCGGCCCGGCTCGATCCCCGTGCCGGGCGCATGCTCCAGGCCGTCTGGTTCGACGCGGGGGAGGGGAAGCACGGGCGGCTGCTCCTCGTCGCCCACCATCTGGTCGTCGACGGGGTGTCCTGGCGGATCATCGGCTCCGAGCTGGCCGAGGCCTGGCAGGCGGTACGGGCTGGTGCCGACCCGCGTCCGCAGCGCACCGGAACCTCCTTCCGAGGCTGGAGCCAACTCCTGGCGACGGAGGCACGCAAGTCCGCCCGGGTCGGTGAACTCCCTTGGTGGACAAGGGTGGTGGAAGGATCCCGGCCTCTGCTGGAGCGCCCGCTCGACCCCGCCCGCGACACCGCCGCAACGCTGCGGGAGCAGACCCTGGTACTCCCACCCGACATCACCCGACCGCTGCTCACGGAGATACCCGCCGCCTACCACGCCGGCGTCCCCGACGTACTGCTCACCGCCCTCGCCCTCGCCGCCGTCGCCTGGCGGGAGGCGCGGGGCGACCTGACGGGGCGCTCGCTGCTCCTGGGTGTGGAGGGACATGGCCGGGAGGAGGACATCGCCGACGGAGTCGACCTGTCGGCCACGGTCGGCTGGTTCACCACCTTCCACCCGGTCGGCATCGACCCCGGCCCGCTCGATCTCGACGAGGCGCTGTCCGGCGGCCCCGCCACCGGTACGGCACTGAAACGGATCAAGGAGCAACTGCGCGCGGTGCCGGGGCGAGGCCTCGGATACGGCCTCCTGCGCCATCTGAACCCCGACACCGCCGAGGCCTTCGCGAAACTGCCGCAGCCGCAGATCGCGTTCAACTACCTCGGCCGGTTCACCGCGTCGGCGGCCGGACACGCGGAGCCCTGGGAACTGGCCCCCGAGGCCCCGATGTTGAACGTCGCGCCGGACAGCGCACGGCCCGCGCCCTTCGGTCTGGAGATCAACGCCGTGGCCGTCGAGGACGGCGGCGAGGGCGTTGACGTACGACTGCACGCCTCTGTTGCCTGGCCCGAGGCGTTCCTGACGCGGTCCGAGGCGGCCGACCTGATCGCGCTGTGGGAGCGGGCCCTGCACGGCCTCGTCCGCCACGTCGAGGACGCTCCGGCAGGCGGCCTCACTCCGTCGGACCTCTCCCTGGTGACCCTCACCCAGGAGGACATCGACGACTTCGAGAGCGACTTCGACGACGACCTCGATGCCGATCTCGGCAGCGATTTCGGTAGCGACTTGGGCAGTGACTTCGACAGGAGGAACCGGTGACGCAGCACCCGCCGACCGCGGACGAGCTTCTCCGCTCGGTCACGGACGCACTCGGCCCGGCGGACGCGCCGCCGAGCGAGGACGACAGCCTCATCACCTGGGGCCTGGACTCGATCACCCTGATGAAGGTCGCCAGTGGCTGGCGCCGGCAGGGCGTCCGGATCAGCTTCGCCCAACTGGCCAAGGAGCCGACCCTGCGCGCCTGGCGTGCGCTGCTGGAAGCCCACACCGGAGATCGGAAGGCCGCGGCTCCCGAGCCCCCGGCCCCCGAGTCGGCAGCGCCCGTGGCCGAACCGGCCGAGCCCTTCCCCCTGGCCGTGATGCAGCACGCCTACTGGATCGGCCGCGGGGACGACACCACGCTCGGCTCCGTCGCGGCCCACCTCTACGTCGAGTTCGACGGCACGGACGTGGACCCCGAGCGGCTCGACCACGCCGTACGGGCCCTGGTGCGGCGGCACGGCATGCTGCGGGCCCGCTTCACCGACGACGGCCACCAGCAGATCCTGCCCGAGCTCACCCGCCCCGCGACCGCCGTCAGCGACCTGCGCGCACTGGACCCGGAGACGGCTGCCGCCAAGCTGGAGGAGATCCGGCACTCCTCCTCGCACGCCCGGCTCGACATCTCCGCCGGTGAGGTCTTCGCCGTCCACCTCTCACTGCTCCCGGACGGGCGCAGCCGGCTGCACGCGGACGTCGACATGCTGGCCGCCGACGCGCTCAGCTACCGCGTGCTGCTCTCCGACCTCGCCGCGCTCTACGAGAACCCCGACACGCCACTGCCCCCGATCCGCACGACCTATCCGGCGTACCTCGCCGAGCGCACCGAGGTGCGGCGGCTGAGCCGGGAGCAGTCGCAGGAGTGGTGGCGCGGGCGGATCCCCGAACTGTCCGCCGCACCCGAACTCCCGCTCGTCCCCGAGGCCGAGCGCGCCGACCCGACCCGGGTCACCCGGCGCCACCACTGGCTCCCACCGGAGGAGAAGCACCGCCTGACGTCCCGCGCCCACCAGCACGGTCTGACACCCGCCATGGCGGTGGCGACCGCCTTCGCCGAGGTACTGGCCGCCTGGAGCGGACAGCCGCGCTTCCTGCTCAACGTGCCGATGTTCGACCGCAGGGGCTCCCACCCCGATGTGGACCTACTGGTCGGCGACTTCACCAGCTCCGTGCTGCTCGACGTCGACGTGCGGGGGAGCGACTCGTTCACCGACCACGCCCTGCGCCTCCAGGACCGAATGCACACGGATGCCGCACACGCCGACTACTCCGGCGTCGAAGTACTCCGCGACCTCTCCCGCCACCAGGGCGAACAGGTCCTCGCCCCCGTGGTGTTCACCAGCGCGCTCAATCTCGGCGAGCTCTTCGACGCGGGCGTACGACGCCACTTCGGGGAACCGGTGTGGATCATCTCCCAGGGCCCGCAGGTGCTGCTGGACGCCCAGATCACCGAGGTGGACGGCGGGATGCTGGTCAACTGGGACGTACGGGAGGACGCCTTCCCCGCCGGCCTGGTCGACGCCATGTTCGCCGCCTTCCACGGCCTCGTCACCAGGCTCGGCACCGACGAGGCCGCCTGGGAACAACCGCTGCCCGCGCTGCTGCCCGCTGAACAGACCGCCGTACGCGCCGACGCCAACGACACCGCTGGACCCCGCAGCCACCGGCTCCTGCACCAGGCCTTCTTCGAGCGCGCGGCCGAACGACCCGACGCCCCAGCCGTGCTGTGGGACGACCAAGGCGCGCTCTCCTACGGCGACTTGGCGGACCGCGCGCTGCGCACGGCCGCCGCCCTGGTGAACCGCGGTGTGCGTCCCGGGGACACGGTCGCGGTCAGCCTGCCCAAGGGCGCAGACCAGATCACCGCCGTACTCGGGGTGCTGGCCGCCGGAGCCACCTATGTACCGATCGGGGTGGAGCAGCCGCCCGCCCGCAGGGACCGGATCCGCGCCACCGCGGGCTTCCGGATCACGCTGACCGACGGCCGTCCCGTGAAGGGTCTCGACGCCTTGCCGGTCGCCGAGGCGGTACGCGCCGAGCCGCTGCCGGAGCCGTTGACCGTGGACGAGGAGCAGCCCGCCTACGTGCTGTTCACCTCCGGGTCCACCGGCGAGCCCAAGGGTGTCGAAGTGCCGCACCGGGCCGCCATGAACACCATCGACGACCTCAACGACCGCTACGACATCGGTACTTCGGACCGTTGCCTCGCCGTGTCCGCACTCGACTTCGACCTCTCCGTCTACGACCTGTTCGGGCTGCTGAGCGCGGGCGGCGCACTCGTCCTGGTCGACGAGGGCGACCGCAGGGACGCCCGGCAGTGGGCCGAACTGGTGCGCACGCATCGGGTGACGGTCGTCAACTGCGTACCGCCACTGCTCGACATGCTGCTGCTCGCCACCGGTCCCGGCGAACTCGCCGGGCTGCGCGTGGTGTTGCTGGGCGGGGACTGGGTCGGCACCGACCTCCCGGCGCGGCTCGCCGAGCGAGCGCCCGGCTGCCGGTTCACCGGGCTGGGCGGAACGACGGAGACCGCGATCCACTCCACCGTCTGCGAGGTGACGGAGGGTCAAGTTCCGGCACACTGGCGGGCGGTGCCCTACGGAACGCCGTTGCGCAACGTCCGCTGCCGGGTCGTCGACGCCCGTGGCCGGGACTGCCCCGACTGGGTGCCCGGCGAGCTGTGGATCGGCGGGGACGGGGTGGCCCCCGGCTACCGTGCCGATCCGGTGCGCACCGCTGAGAAGTTCACCGAGTGGGAGGGCACCCGCTGGTACCGCACGGGCGACCTCGCCCGCTACTGGCCGGACGGCACCCTGGAGTTCCTGGGCCGCCGCGACCATCAGGTGAAACTGCGCGGCTTCCGGATCGAGTTGGGCGAGGTGGAGTCGGCGCTCACCGGACACCCCGGCGTGCGGAGGGCCGTCGCCGGACTCACCCGCGGCCAGGGTGTGCAGCTGGCGGCCGCCGTGGCAGCCGAACCGGGCTTGGCGGAGGACGAACTCCGCGAGTGGGCGCGGTCCGTGCTGCCGCCGCACATGGTCCCGTCGCGCATCGCGGTCGTCGACGAACTGCCGCTCACCTCCAACGGCAAGCTCGACCGGCGCGCCGTACAGGAGCTGTGGCAGGCCCAGGGCCCCGCGGAGCACCTGGCCCCCGCCACCGCGCTGGAGAAGGTGGTCACCCAGGTGTGGGCGGACGTCCTCGCCGTCGATCGCGTCGGTCTCGACGACGGCTTCTTCGCACTCGGCGGCGACTCGGTCCTGGCCACCGTGATCGTGGGCCGGCTACGGGAGGCCCTGGACACCTCCGAGGTGTCGGTACGGGCCCTGTTCGGTTCCCTCACGGCCGGCGCGATGGCCAAGCGGCTCACCGCCGAGGAGACAACTCCCGGACGGCTTGAGCAGGTTGCCGCCATCCACTTGGAGATCCAGGAGATGTCGGCCGAGGAGGTCGACTCGGCGCTGAGCGAGGACTCGTAGCACGACAGTGTCCTGAGGGACGACGAAGCGGCGGGGCGCATCGCGCGCCCCGCCGCTTCGTCGTTGCGTCGCTATTACTTGAGCTTGGCGAAGCCCGGCTCCAGGTTGTCCAGCGCCCAGGGGATACCGATCACGGACGGGCTCCTCAGCTGGCTGATCGTCGGCACGTCGATCACCTGGTAACGGTCCTCCTTCACCGCGGACATGTTCTTCACCAGCGCACTGGACTCGAACGCCTTCTTCAGTTCCGGGGTGGTGAACGCCGTGATGACCAGATCGGCGTCCAGCTTGTCCAGTTGCTCGAAGGACAGCTCACCGGTGGGGCTGCCGCTGACCGTCTTGATGCCCGTGACCGACGGGGTCAGGCTCAGGCCGAGCTCGGCCATCAGCTTGGCGGCGAAGTCGTCCTCCGAGGCGATCGTGTAGATCTTCGCCGGGGTGTTGCCGATGGACATGCTGTACGTCTTCCCGGCCAGCTCCGGATGGGCGTCCTTCACCTTGGTGATCTCGGCCTGGGTGTCGGCGATGACCTTCTCGGCCTCGTCCTGCTTGCCGACGGCCTTGCCCACCACCTGGACGTGCTCCTGCCAGGTCTGGGCCCCCCAGGCGGTCTCGTAGCCGATGGTCGGCGCCACCGCGGCGAGCTTGGCGTAGTCCTTGTCCAGGGTGAAGTCCGAGGTGGCCAGGATCAGATCCGGCTGGAGGGCGGCGATCTCCTCGTAGTCTATACCGCTCAGAGTGGACAGCAGCTTGGTCCTGGACGTGTCGATCTCGTCCTTGAGCCAGGGGTAGACGCCGTCGGAACTGCTCTCGTCCTTTGAGATGGCGACCGGGGTGATGCCCAGCGCGTACAGGGCGTCGATGTCGTCCGTGCCGCCGTTGCCGAGCGCCACCACGCGCTCGGGTGCCTTGGTGATCTCGGTGGTGCCGAGCTTGTGCTTGACGGTCACCGGGAACGCGGAGGCGGAGGCAGAGGCGTCCGCATTGGCGTTGTCCGAGCCCGAGGTGTCGTCGTCCTCGACGGAGCCGCAGGCTGCCAGCCCGGCGACGAGAGTGACGGTGAGAAGAGTCTTGAGGAGCGATCTCGTCATGGCCAGGGCATCCCTTTTTCGCCAAGTACGGGCAGGAGCAGTGCGGTCGTCAGTAAAGCAAGGCAAGGCTATCCTTAGCAATGGATTGTGGCTGAAATGCCTTGCCTCGCTTGGATGTTGACGAACCGTCAGGTGAACTGGTGTGCGGCGATCGTGCTCAGGGCCGGGCTGTGAGGTAGCCGCCCATGGTGCGGAAGTAGTCGGTGGCCGCGTACTCCGTGCCGTCGTCGGTGCGCACGCGCCGCACGACGAGCCCGCGGTCGCGGCCGGTGTGGGCGTCCGGGCCCGCCACGATGACCACGCCGTCGCCCTCGCGGATGAAGATCCGGCCAGGCGTGCCGCCGTAGCACGCCTCCGAGACGGCGGCCGAGATGATCCGCACGCGCTCTCCGCGATGGAAGGTGTACGCGTTGGGGTACGGGTCCGACTGGGCGCGCACCAGGCGTTCCAGCCGCTCGGCCGGCCAGTTCCAGTCGATGCGGCTGTCCTCGAGCGACCGCTTGTGGAAGAAGCTCGCCCTGGAGCGGTCCTGAGGCTGCCAGTGGCCGGCGTCCTCGCCCGAGGCGATGAGGTCGAGCGACTCGCGCACGATCGGCGCGATGAGATCGACGGTCCGGTGGAACAGGTCGGTCGCGGTGTCGGCCGGCCCGACCGGTACCGCGCGCTGCACCAGGATGTCCCCGGCGTCGAGTGCGGGGTTCATGCGGTGCGCGGTGACGCCCACCCGCTCCTCGCCGTTGATGAGCGCCCAGATGATCGGGGAGAAGCCTGCGTACCCAGGCAGCAGCGAGTCGTGGATGTTGAGCGTGCCGTGCGGCGGCAGGTCGAAGAGCTCGGGCGGCAGCCAGGTCCGCCAGTTGTTGGCGACGATGATGTCCGGGCGGGAATCCCGTAGGGCGTCGAGGAGTTCGGGATCGTCGGGCTTGTTGCGCAGCAGTACCGGGACGTCGTTCTTCTCCGCGAGCTCGGCCACGGAGTCGTCCCAGATCTTCTCGTAGGCGTGATCACTCTTGGGGTGGGTGACGACGAGGACGACCTCGTGGTCGGAGTCCAACAGGGCCTGGAGTGTGCGGTGGCCCCAGGTCTGGTAGCCGAACATGACGACCCGCATTGCGGTTCTCCCCTTCAGCGGCTCCATTGCAAGGTAAGGCTAACCTTATCTAACATGTGGCTGCCTGAGGGAGGCGATGCCACGTTGAACTCACCACTCAAGGGATCGGACACCATCCTCGATGTCCTCGGAATCGGCTTCGGACCGTCAAATCTCGCGCTCGCCATAGCGATTGACGAACACAACGCAGATCTTCCGGAAGGACAACGCCTGAACGCCCTGTTCCTTGAGCGCCAGCCGCGTTTCGGCTGGCATCGGGGCATGCTCATCGACGACGCGACGATGCAGGTGTCCTTCCTGAAGGACCTGGTCACCCTGCGGAACCCGACAAGCGACTTCAGCTTCCTGTGCTTCCTCCAGGAGCGCGGCCGGCTGGTCGACTTCCTGAACCAGAAGACCCTCTTCCCGTTACGGGTCGAGTTCCACGAGTACTTCGAGTGGGCCGCCGCCCGGGTGCGCCACCTCGTGGAGTACGACCGTGAGGTCGCCGCCATCCGTCCCGTGCGGGACGGTACGGGCAACGTCGTCTACTTCGACGTCGTATGCCGCGTGCCGGAGCAACCGGGCCGTACGGTGACGTACCGGGCCCGCGACATCAGCGTGGCGGTCGGTCTCGAACCCCATGTGCCACCCGGCACCGAGCTGTCCGAACGCGTCGTGCACAGCAGCCAGTTGATACCCCGCGTCACCGAACTCGTAGACTCCGGCGCCCGGGTGCGCAGAGCCGTCGTCCTCGGTGCCGGACAGAGTGCCGCCGAGGCGGTCGACTACCTACACCGTTCCTTTCCGGACGCCGAGGTCTGCGCGGTCTTCGCCAAGTACGGCTACACCCCGGCCGACGACAGCCCGTTCGCCAACCGGATCTTCGACCCGGACGCCGTCGACCTGTACTTCGAGTCCCCTTCGGAGGTCAAACAGTCCCTGGTCGACTACCACAGGTCCACCAACTACTCGGTGGTCGACATGGAGTTGATCGAGGCCTTGTACGCGACCGCGTACCGGGAGAAGGTCAACGGCCGGGAGCGGCTGCGCTTCCTGAACGTGTCCCGCATCCGCGATGTACGGGCCTCGGGCGCGGGAGCCCAAGCCCTCGACATCGCGGTGGAGTACCTGCCCACCGGCGAGGAACGGGTCCTGGAGGCGGACCTGTTGGTGCATGCGACCGGCTACCGGCCAAGAGACCTCACCGCGTTGCTCGGTGAGGCCACCAAGATCTGTCTGCGCGACGACGGCGACGAGATCCGTGTCACCCGGGACCACCGGGTGGAGACCGCCCCCGACGTCAGTGCCGGCATCTACCTCCAGGGGAGCACCGAGCACACCCACGGGCTCACCTCGACCCTCCTGTCGACCACCGCGATCAGGGCGGAGGAGATCCGCCGATCACTGTCGTCCCGACGGGCCGCGTCCGACTGAGGTGTCATGACCGGGGCCCGCCCGACACCGGGTGGGCCCCAACCAACGTAAAACTACGGCGAGTTGATGCCGTAGGCCGGTCAGACAGCCTCGGCCGCGGGCGAGTCCGCCGCGAACACCGCCGCCACCCGGTCCGCGGTCGTCACCGCTCCCGAGGTGGCCGCCACCCACTCCAGCGCCATCTCATGCTCCCCGGCCGACCCGTCCGCGACGGCGTCGGCGACGACGAACGGCTCCAGATCCTGCGTCCACGCGTCGGCGGCGGTCATCAGCACACCGGTCCGCGCGGAGAACCCGGCGATCACCACCTGGTCGCGCTTGAGATCACGCAGATGGCCGTCTAGGCGTGTCCGGGCGAACGCGCTGTATTTCCGGGTGCTGAGCACGGTGTCACCGATCTGCGGCTCGATCTGCTCCACGATCGCCGCCTCGGCACTGTCCAGCGGGCCGCAGATCCCGAACTCCGGCCCGGGCCGAGGACCGTCCGCCCGCCGTTCGACGGCCTGCACCGCGTAGATGACCGGCACTCCCGCCGCCCGGGCCCCGCGCGCCAACCGGTCGACGTTGGCGAGGAGTTCGGTGACCGGCGAGGCCTGCCGCTCCAGCGCTCGCACGAGGTGGTTCTGCACGTTGAGGATCAGCAGCGCGGCCCGGCCGGCCGCAAGCGCCCAGTCCGTCCGGTCGGCGGGCAGCATCACCGGGGTGGGCATGAAGTACGGGACAGTCGGACCAAGCGGCATCTCGGGGTGCCTTCCGGTGGAGCGGGGAGTGTTCATGCGGCCCGGCCGTCCGTGCCGGGCCGGGATGCGGCGGACCGTCCGCCGGGACACGGGGGAGCCGACCGGTCGCCGCACGGGAGCGGGCCGCTCGACGGTTTCCTGTTCGAGGACCAGATGGCCGTCGTGGGTCACCCGGCCGATGGCCCCGGTGCGGTGGAAGCCGTCGGCGGTGAAAAACCGGGAGTCGAGGTCCGGTGCCCGCCAGTAGCCGCGGATCGTGGACGGACCGCGGCTGAGCAACCGACCGCTCGTGCCGGGCGGGACCTCGCGGCCGTCGTCGTCCACGACAAGCATCTCGTCGTCGGCCGTCACCGGGCGCCCCTGTGTGGTGAACACTGTCTCCGGTGCGTCGTCCGGCCCAGTGCAGGACACCAGCCCCTCGGCAGTCCCGAACAGCTGTCGCAGGGAGCAGCCGAGCGCGGGCCGCACCCGCCGAGCGGCACGCTCGTCGAAGACCCCGCCGCCGACCACCAGGACGCGCAGACCGCTCAAGTCGTAGAAGGTGAGCGCCGCGGCATGCGTCCAGGCCTCGGCGAGTCGCGGCGGGAGACCGAGATGCGTGACGCCTTCGCGCGCGAGGACCGGGAACGCGGTGTCCGGGTCCGACCCAGGGGACAGGACCACCCGCCCTCCCGCGCACAGGACCGCCAGCCAGTCGGCCAGGCCCAACACGGCCTGGGGCAGGCCAAGTTGGACGGCGAGACGGACAGTGTCCTTGTCGGCGCCCTGGAGGGCCGCCCGGTCCCGCAGTGAGCGGAGCAGATCGGCGTGGCTGTGCGGGACGAGCCGCGGAACACCGGCCACCTCGTCGACGTACTGGAGCAGGGCGAGATCCTCGGGCAGTGGCGGCGGCACGGCCAGGGGTGCGCGAACGATGTCGTGGAGCCGGGTGTGTCCGGACGCGTCACCGACGACGTACACCTCGTGCGGGGTGGGGACCCGGGCGAGCGCGTGCGTGGCCGCCGTGCGCCGGTCGGCGCCGTCCCGGGCGTCGGGGACGACGCAGGCCACGGCCTCCGTGAAACCGGACACGGCCCGCAGGGCAGGCTCGGGAGCCGCCGGGGGCAGCACGACGGGTACCGCTCCGATACGCAGCAGCGCGAACAGCACCTCGAACAGCTCGATGGCGCCGGGGAGTTGGACGACGACACGGTCGCCATGGTGAACGCCCCGCCCGAACAGTCCGGCCGCGAGCCGCTCGACGCGCTCGTTCAACTGGCGGTAGGTCCAGGCCCGTCGGTATCCGGCGGGATCGACGAGCGCGAGCCGGCCGGGGTGCGACTCCGCCCGCACACGCAGTACGTCAACGACCGTGGCCGCGCTGACGCCGCCCTCGCCGTCTTCGGCGCCCGGTTCTCCTCGGGTTGTGCCGTCGGCCGGTCGGGATGCGTCGTCGCTGCTCACTGCCTGGTCCCCTCACGTTCACGTGCCCAGGCGTGCGAGTCGGTCCGCGGGGATGGCGATGGGGTGGCGAGCCATGCGACACGGCCACGTCACGGCCTTCCAATCGCCGGGCATGTCGCTTAGGTTAGCCTCACCTAAGTCTGTTGTCACGGCGGTTTCATGTGGTGAGAGCGGTGCCGTCATCGCGGACCGTGCGTCCACCGCCCGCCCAGCATGGTGGCGTGCACCGGCATCTCCCGGAGCGTGCGAGGGTCGGCGTCGAGCGGATCGACGTCCACGACCACGAGGTCGGCCGGATCGCCGACCCGGATCAGCGAGCGGCCGCGGGCCGACGCGGTGAGCGCCGCCCGCACCGGCACCCGCTGTTCGGGATGCCACGGCGGGCGCCCGTCGTGCGTGCGGCTCACGGCCGCCGCGATGCCCAGCCACGGGTCCAGGGGCGAGACGGGGGCGTCCGAACCGAACTCCAGCCGGGCACCGGCGGCCAGCAGATCCGCGTAGGCGAAGGCACGCCCGGTACGCCCCGCCCAGTGCCGGTCCGCCACATCACGGTCGTCCGTTGCGTGGGCGGGCTGCACCCCGGCCGTGACGTCCAACTCGGCGAACCGCGGCACGTCCTTGGCCGTCAGCAGCTGCGCGTGCTCGATGCGGCCACGGCAGCGCACGGCCGTGAACGCGTCCAGGGCAAGGGTGTTGGCCCGGTCGCCGATGGCGTGGACGGCCGGTTCGATGCCGTGGGAGGAGGCCAGCCGCATCAGCCGGACCAGCTCGTCGTACGGCGTCTCCTGGATGCCGTACGCCTCCGCGGTGCCCTCCAGGCCCGGATACGGGTCGCAGCAGTACGCCGTCCTGGTGTTGAGCGACCCGTCCGTGAACAACTTGAGGGGGCCGACCTGCACGTGTCCCCCGGTCCCGGGAACCACGTCACCCGTCCGCAACCCGCGCTCGATCACGCCGTCCAGATACGCCGGATACACGGCGGCCTGGACCCGCACGGCGGGTGGCGCATCCGCGCAGCGCCGAGTCCAGTCGGCGATGTTGTCGGCGAAATGGAAGTCGACGACGCCCGTGACACCGCGCGCGGCGGCGGCCTCGCAGGCGTCCGCCACCCAGCGGTCGAGAACGTCGCCGGGCACCTCGGGCAGCGCGGCGACGGCCTCGAAACCCTCGTGCTCGCGCAGCACCCCCGTCGAATGGTCGCCCCGGCCGACCAGGGCGAGACACGCAGAGTTCAGCCACGCGGCGTGCAGATCCGCGCTGACCAGGGCGACCGGCCGATCCGAACACACCGAGTCGAGCACCGACTTGTGCGGCACGTCAGGCCACAGGCCGTCCCGGAACCCGTACCCGATGAGCACCTCGCCCGCGCCCATCCCGGCCGCGCGCTTGGCCACCGCTTCGCCCACGGCCCGCGCCGAGTCGAGCCCGGAGAGGTCCATCCGATGCCGGACACTCGCCCACTGCGCCGCATGCACATGGGCGTCCCACAACCCGGGCAGCAGGGTCCGCCCCTCCAGATCGAGGACACGCTCCCCGGACCCCGGCCGTCCGTCGCCGTCCGCCGCGATGCCCACGACCCTGCCGTCCATGATCCGGACGTGGGCGAGCGGCCCGCCGGCACCGAGCCTCACCCGGGACAGCGTGAGACTCGTCATGAAGGAACCTCCAGTGTGATCAGACCCTCCCGGTAGGCGATCGCCACCGCCTCCGTGCGGCCGGCCGCGCCCAACTTGGCGAGGATGTTGGAGACATGGACGCTCGCCGTCTTGCCGCTGATGAACAGCTCCTCGCCGATCTGGCGGTTGCTGCGGCCCAGGGCCAGCAGCTTCAGCACGTCCTGCTCGCGGGCGGTGAGCGCCGAGGCGCGGTCAGGGACGGCGAGGGTGCCCGAGAGGCGGCCACGCCGGACGAGCGCGTCCACTCGCGCCAGCAGGGGCGAGATGCCGAGCCGGGTGGCCGTTTCCCGCGCCAAGCGCGCCTCCGCAGCCGCCTCATCCCGGCGCTCCGCCGCCAACAGGGCCTCGGCGTACCGCAGTCGGCAGCGCGCCCGCTCGTACACGTCGCCGAAGCCGAACGCGGCGACCGCCTTCTCCCACGCCGCCGCATCAGGCCCCGCAACCACCCACGCCCACTCCGCTTCCGCACGGGCCAGCCATGCCTGCCCTTCGGGCCCCTGCGGCGTACCGTCCTCGCCGCGCCGGGCCGTCTCCCGGGCCAGCTCCACCAACTCGGTCGCGGTGTCCGCCCAGCGGCGAACCCCCGCCTGATCACCGGTCAGTCGCAGCTCGGCGGCCCGGTCGGCCACCGCGGACAGCGCGAGGGCCGCCAGCCGGACCGTGACGTCGGGGCGGGTGCCCGAGTCGTCGGCGAGGGACGCGAGCGCGGCCCGCATCCGCTCCACGGCCGTCTCCGGGTCACCCCGCAGAGCGGCGGAGTCGGTCAGCACGATGCCCGCGACGAGCGTGCCCATCCAGTCGAAAGGCCCGTCCAGCAAGGCGCGGGCGCGGTCCTCCGCCGTCGCGTCGCCGCGCGCGAGAGCCACGTACAGCGCGGGCCCGGCGGCATACCCGGCCGCCGCGGGCAGCACCTCGGCATCGGTCGCCGCCGCCTGGGCGCACTCGTCCCAGCGGCCCAGCGTGTAGAGCACCAGGAGCCGTATGTAGCGCATCTCCAGCGGATACGGCGAGGACAGCAGCCCGGCCCGGCCGGCGCGCTCCAGACCCTCGGTGAGCCAGGGCAGGCACTCCTCCAACTCGCCGGACTCGAAGCAGCCGACGGCGAGATTGAACAGCGCGCGCAGCTCCACGGGCGCGTTCCCCGCGCGGCGGGCCAGCTCGCGGGCCTCCTTGAGCCGCTCGCGGCCCTCGGGGGTGCGACGGCCACTCCCTTCGAGGCCGATCACGGAGATCAGCAGGTCGGCCCGCGCATCGGCCACGTCGAGCCGCTCGGCGGCGTGCAGCGCCTGACGGGCGACCCGCAGCGCGGTCTTGTCGTCCCCGACCTGCCGCGCCGCCATCACATGCGTGGCCGCGGCCCACAGCCAGGTCCGCGACGGGGGTTCGGCCGGGATCATCGCCAGGGCCTCGCTGCTGTAGGCGAACGCGGCCGTCAGGCTGTCGACGCCGATGAGGTTGCCGGCGAGCGTGTAGCGGACCCGCGCGGCGAGTTCGGAGACCGTGTCCTGGCCGATGGCCGCGAGCGCGGCCCGGGTGAGGGACACCGCCCGATGGGAGTCCCCGGCGTGCGCGGCCGCCGCCGACGCGCGCAGCGTGAGCGTCACACTGTCGATCCCCTCGCCCGAGGGCCGCGCGGAGGCCTCCACCGCCGACCACAGGTCGAGGGCCGCCTCCAGATGACGCAACTCCTCGGCGGGCGCGCCCACCCGCTTGGCATGGTCGGCGGCCTCCAACGAGGCGGCGAGCGCCTCGGCCAGGTCATGGCTCTCCCGGTAGTGATGGGCGCGCTCCGCGGCGCTCTCCGCCGGGTGCCCGCGCCCGGCGAGCAGCCGCGCGAACGCGCCGTGCAGCCGCCCTCGTTCACCCGGAAGCAGATCCGCGTACACAGCTTCCCGCGCCAGGGCGTGCCGGAAGGAGTACGTGTCACCGTCGCCGGACACCAGCAACTGCCGCGAAACGGCTTCCCGCAGCGCCGACTCCAACTCGTCCTCCGGCAGATGTACGGCGTCACGCAGCAGGTCGTGCTCGACGCGCCGTCCCGCCACGGCGGCCGTACGCAGCACCTGCTGAGCGGTGTCGGACAGCTGCTCGAAGCGGATGAGGAGAACATCGGCCAGACCGCTCGGCACCCCGCCCGCCTCCGTGTCCGTGGCCGCGAGCAACTCCTCCGCGTAGAAGGCGTTCCCCTCGGCGCGCTCGACGATCCGGCGGACGGTGGTGTCCGGCACCGGCCCGTCCCGCAGGCCCCGCACCAGCCGGGCCACCTCGGCGTCGCCCATGGGCCGCAGCTCCAGCCGCTCGACGGCGGGCAACCGCACCAGCTCGGCCAGCAGCGGCCGCAACGGATGCCTGCGATGCAGATCGTCCGCCCGGTACGAGGCGAACACCGCCAGCCGATGCGTAGGCGCACCGCCCGCAGCACGCTGCAGAATGCCCCGACTGAGCAGGAACCGGAGCAAATCCCGGGAGGACTGATCGGCCCAGTGCAGATCCTCCAGAACCAGCAACAGGGGCGCGACATCGGTCAGGTGGGCAAGCAGCCCCGCCATCCCCTCGAAGAGCCGCAACCGCCCGCCCGCGTCGCGCACGTCGCCGTTCCCCGCCCCCAGCAACCGCTCGACCACAGGATGCGCAGCGAGAGCCGCCCCGAACCGCTCGTCACCGGCCAGCACACCCAGAATCTCGGTGAACGGCAGATACGGCAGCCCGACATCACCGAGATCAACACAATGACCGCTGACCACTGTCATCCCGGCGTCCACGGCCAGCCCGGCAACCTCGTCCAACAAGCGGGTCTTCCCAACCCCCGCGTCCCCGGCGACAAGCACAGCTCGTGCTTCACCACCCCGGGCACGCCTCAGCACATCGGCAAGATGGGCGACTTCGGAGTCGCGGCCGATGAGCGGCGTGGTGAAGGCGGTCTGAGGCACAAATCCCATCCTGGCACGAGCCACTGACAGCACTTCTTGGACAGGGGAGCACTGTCCCGACCTCCAGAGGCGCGGGGCTGTGTCAATATGCGGCTCCGCCGCGTGTGCGCGACCAGCCACAGACAACCCGCACCCGCCGTCAAACAGAACGCCCCGAGTCCCTAGTAGGGCTTGGTCGGGTGCGTTCGGTGGTGGCGTGTCCGCTTGATCGGTTGCGTCGTTGATCGGGTGTGCTGGGTGGGGGGTTGGCCGCGGCCGGGTGTGATCTGGAGGACTTCGCGGCGGAGATGTTCGAGCCGTTCACGCGGGTGGATCAGCGCCGGTGGGGCGGGGTCTGTCTGCGGGGGCTGCTGCTGG
This sequence comes from Streptomyces sp. JLBG701, assembly GCF_058544905.1. Classification (NCBI taxonomy): domain Bacteria; kingdom Bacillati; phylum Actinomycetota; class Actinomycetes; order Kitasatosporales; family Streptomycetaceae; genus Streptomyces; species Streptomyces sp. JLBG701. The sequence goes on along the minus strand of NZ_CM178588.1, from coordinate 669,432 downwards.
AGGGACACCGCAAGTCGGTGGAGCCGATGGCCGCGCGGGTGGGCGTGGACGGCAACCGGCAGGTCCTGGCCCACTTCATCACGTCCAGCCCGTGGGACTCGGCGCATGTGCGGGCCCGTCTGGCATGGCGGATGCGGCCGGGCATCAAGCCGACGGCGCTGATCGTGGATGACACCGGTTTCCTCACGGACGGGGATGCATCGGCGTGTGTGACCAGGCAGTACACCGGCACCGCGGGCAAGGTCACCACCTGTCGGGCCGGAGTCTCGCTGCGCCTGGCCTCCAACGGCTCCTCGGCGGCGGTGAACTGGCGGCTGTTCCTGCCCGAAGGCTGGGATCCGGCGTCGCCGGAGGCCGATCCGGCCAAGGTGGCCCGCCGGGAGAAGTGCGGCATCCCCGCAGAGGTGGGGCATGTCGAGAAGTGGCAGCTTGCCCTCGACATGATCGACGAGATGCGCTCCTGGGGGATCGATGTGCCCCTGGCCATCGCCGACGGGGGTTGCGGAGATACCGCCGCCTTCCGGCTCGGCCTGGAAGACCGCGGCCTTGACTTTGTGGTGGGCATCTCGACCACAACCACTGCCCAGCCCGGGGACGCACGGCCGTGCACCCCGGCCTGCACCGGCCGGGGGCGACGGCCGGTGCAGGCCTACCCCGAACCGGCACAGACCGTGAAGAGCCTGGTCATGGCGGCCGGCAACCGCGCCGCCCGGCCGGTGCAGTGGCGGGAGGGCTCGCGGCCGGGCAGCGGCCGCAGCGGACTGAAGCGCATGCACTCCCGCTTCGTGGCCCTGCGGATCCGGCCCGCCGGACGCGAGATCCGCAAAGCCGCCACCGGTGCCGAGCTCCCGGCGCGATGGCTACTGGCCGAATGGCCAGCCGCCGAGGACGAACCCGTGCAGTTGTGGCTGTCCAACCTGCCCGAGAACACCCCGCCGGCCGCCCTGGTCCGCAACGCGAAGCTCAGGTGGCGCATCGAGAACGACTACCGCGAGACGAAACAGGCCCTGGGCCTGGCCCACTTCGAGGGCCGCACCTGCCCCGGCTGGCACCACCACGTCACCCTCGTCTCGGTCGCCCACGCCTTCTGCACCCTGCAACGACTGGCCCGGTCCCCAAAAGAGACGGCGCCGGCCTGAGCCTTTACCGGGTCATCCGCGAAGTGCAGTTCCTACTCGCACTCTGGACCGGCGCCTGCCCCACCTGCCACCGCGACATCCCCGACCCCGCACCAACCCGACCAAGCCCTACTAGTAGTGCCGGACGGTTACCACTGCCAGTAAGGGATCGCATGCTGTCCCGCGGCCGTGACCGGCGGCTCTGGAGCCACCCCGTGCGGGCACGGACGGGTAAGAGCACCAGCAGGCTCGGTGACGTTCACCTGGCCTCCCGGGCAGGCCCGCGTTCCGTCGGCCTCAAGCTCGATGAGCGCCCGCGGGCGCAGCGACTGGGGTACGTCGACGCGGTTCGAAAAAATCTTGGTGGGCGATGTCGAATCCTCCTCTTCCCGTTCGAGCTCCAGTTGGAAGGGCTGGAACGCCGGCCCTCGGGTTCGAAGGGAACAGGGACGATGTCCCAGACGAATACGGCGACAACGGCCGCGAAGGCCGCAACCCCCGTCCGCATCCCGGCCACGCGGACCGAGAAGAGCCTGCTGGCCTGCGGCGTCATCGCCGGGCCGTTCTACGTCGTGATATCGCTGACCCAGGCGGGGGCCCGGGAGGGCTTCGACCTGACACGACACGCGTGGAGCCTGCTCGCCAACGGCAGCCTGGGCTGGATCCAGATGACCAACCTGATCGCGACCGGCTTGCTGGTCATCGCCGGTGCCGATGGCCTGCGTCGCGTGCTCGCCCAGGGCAGAGGCAGCAGCTGGGCTCACCGGCTGCTGTCGGTCTATGGGTTGAGCATGGTGGGAGCCGGGGTCTTCCGCGCAGATCCGGCGCAGGGCTTTCCCCCGGGTACGCCCGAGGAGGGCACCTCCACCAGTTGGCACAGCATGCTGCATTTCGTGTCGGCAGGCATCGGCTTCATCGGCCTCGTCGCGGCGTGCTTCGTACTGGCACGTCGCTTTGTAGACGCTGACCGGCGGGGATGGGCGATGTCCTCGCGTACCACGGCGGTCGTGTTCCTGGCGGCCTTCCTGGCGCTGGCCGCCAGTGGCGGACGCGTCTGGGCGAACCTGACGTTCACCGCGGCGATCCTGCTGGCATGGGCGTGGCTGTCGCTGATCTCGATTCACTTCTACGGCGCCGCCACACGCCCATCGGCCGCATAGCTCATAGCTCCCACCCACGAGAGAGGTCCGAACATGCGATACCTGGCGCTGCTCAAGGCAGCCCGACCAACCACCCCGCCCCCGCCCGAGCTGATGGCGGCGATCATGAAGCTAGGCGAGGACGCGACCAACGCCGGCAGCCTGCTCGACACCGCCGGCCTGGCCCCGAGCGCGACGGGCTCCCGCGTCAGCCTGTCGGAAGGGAAGCTGGCCGTGACCGACGGCCCGTTCGCCGAGGCGAAGGAGATCATCAGCTACGCGCTCTACGAAGTACGCACCAAGGAGGAGGTCGTGGAGTGGACGTCGCGGTTCATGCAGCTGCACCGGGACCTGTGGCCGGGCTGGGAAGGAGATGCTGAGATCCTGAAGGTGATGGGACCCGAGGACTTCGCCTCGCCCGCCTAGCGTGGGGATGGTTGGATCGGCGGCATGGCAGCCGCCGGTCCAACCGATCCCGAAGACTCCTTCCGCGCGACCCGCCGGGCCGTGGAAGCGGTCTGGCGCATCGAGTCGGCCCGGCTGATCGCGGGACTCGCCAGGCTCGTACGCGACGTGGGCCTGGCCGAGGAGTTGGCCCAGGACGCCCTGGTGGTCGCGCTCGAACAATGGCCGAGAACCGGCATACCCGACGATCCCGGCCCGTGGCTGATGGCGACCGCGAAGCATCGCGCGATCGATCTGCTGCGGCGCCAGGAGCGGTACAGGACCAAGCTCAACCTGCTGGGCCGCGATGCCGAGATCCAGCAGGAATCCGCACAGGCAGACCTGGACGCCGCACTGGATGACCACATCGGCGACGATCTGCTCCGCCTGATGTTCACCGCGGCGCATCCGGTGCTGTCCGCCGAGGCGCAGGCGGCGCTGACCCTCCGGCTGCTGGGAGGACTGACCACCGGAGAGATCGCGAGGGCCTTTCTGATCCCGGAGCCCACCGCCGCACAACGCATCGTGCGGGCCAAACGCGCGCTGGCCGACGCCGGCGTCCGGTTCGAGATGCCCACGCCGGATGACATGGCCGATCGGCTTTCCTCGGTCCTGGGGGTCATCTACCTGATCTTCAACGAGGGCTATTCCGCGACAGGTGGTGAGAGCTGGACACGCCCCGAGCTATGCCAGGAGGCGCTACGCCTCGGACGCATCCTCGCGTCCCTGCTCCCGAACGAGGCAGAGGTGCACGGTCTGGTGGCTCTCATGGAGCTGCACGCCTCCCGCCTGTCGGCGCGCACCGACGCCGCCGGACAGCCGGTACTCCTCCGGGACCAGGACCGCCGACAGTGGGACCGGCTCCTCATTCGCCGTGGTCTCGAAGCCCTCGACCGTGCCGAGTCTCTGGGCGGCGGCCCCTGCACGCTGCAGGCCGAGATCGCCGCCTGCCATGCCCGGAGCCCCTCCGCGGAAGAGACCGACTGGCCGCGCATCGCCGCTTTGTACGAGGTGCTGGCCTACCTCCAGCCGACTCCCGTGATCCTGCTCAACCGGGCCGTCGCGGTGGGCATGGCGGACGGCCCGGATCGCGGACTGACGCTCGTCGACGAGCTGACCGAGGAGCGGGCACTTCGGGACTATCCGCAACTCCCGGCCGTACGCGGAGAGTTGCTGACCCTGATGGGCCGACAGGACGAGGCGCGTACCGAGTTCGCGCGGGCCGCAGAGCTCACACGGAACCAGGCTGAACGAATCCTGTACCTCAAGAGTGCGGCCGCCCCCGGCCGACAACCGGAATAGGAAGCAGCGGATCGACCGGGTACCGCATCGTCCACCGCACCGGTCACTCAACAACTACGGGATCACCTTGTGAACGGCTTCGATGTTGTTGCCGTCGGGGTCGCTGACGAACGAACAATAAGCGCGGTACTCGCTCCATGAGCGCGGAGCGTGCCGGGATCTGCCCCCGGCCGCTACCGCTGCCGCGTGGAAAGCATCCACTGCCTCTCGGCTACCTGCCACGAACGCGATGTGCACCCCTTTGGTGGCGGCGGTCTCGTTCACCGCGCGCTCCAGGGACAGCGATGGTGTCCCGTTGCGGATACCAGTACTCGGTGACATCGTCCGCCCGGTATCCGATGATGATCCCGAGTGGCTCCAGCGCAGCGGTGTAGAACCTCTTACTCGCCTCGAAATCCGAAGCGAACACACCGAGATGATGGATGAAGGGCGTCGGCGCTTCCATGGCTTAGGAACTGCACTTCGCGGATGACCCCGTAAAGGCTCAGGCCGGCGCCGTCTCTTTTGGGGACCGGGCCAGTCGTTGGAGTGCATGCGCTTCAGTCCGCTGCGGCCGCTGCCCGGCCGCGAGCCCTCCCGCCACTGCACCGGCCGGGCGGCGCGTTTGCCGGCCGCCATGACCAGGCTCTTCACGGTCTGTGCCGGTTCGGGGTAGGCCTGCACCGGCCGTCGCCCCCGGCCGGTGCAGGCCGGGGTGCACGGCCGTGCGTCCCCGGGCTGGGCAGTGGTTGTGGTCGAGATGCCCACCACAAAGTCAAGGCCGCGGTCTTCCAGGCCGAGCCGGAAGGCGGCGGTATCTCCGCAACCCCCGTCGGCGATGGCCAGGGGCACATCGATCCCCCAGGAGCGCATCTCGTCGATCATGTCGAGGGCAAGCTGCCACTTCTCGACATGCCCCACCTCTGCGGGGATGCCGCACTTCTCCCGGCGGGCCACCTTGGCCGGATCGGCCTCCGGCGACGCCGGATCCCAGCCTTCGGGCAGGAACAGCCGCCAGTTCACCGCCGCCGAGGAGCCGTTGGAGGCCAGGCGCAGCGAGACTCCGGCCCGACAGGTGGTGACCTTGCCCGCGGTGCCGGTGTACTGCCTGGTCACACACGCCGATGCATCCCCGTCCGTGAGGAAACCGGTGTCATCCACGATCAGCGCCGTCGGCTTGATGCCCGGCCGCATCCGCCATGCCAGACGGGCCCGCACATGCGCCGAGTCCCACGGGCTGGACGTGATGAAGTGGGCCAGGACCTGCCGGTTGCCGTCCACGCCCACCCGCGCGGCCATCGGCTCCACCGACTTGCGGTGTCCCTCCAGCAGCAGCCCCCGCAGACAGACCCCGCCCCACCGGCGCTGATCCACCCGCGTGAACGGCTCGAACATCTCCGCCGCGAAGTCCTCCAGATCACACCCGGCCGCGGCCAACCCCCCACCCAGCACACCCGATCAACGACGCAACCGATCAAGCGGACACGCCACCACCGAACGCACCCGACCAAGCCCTACTAGGCGCTCATCACCGCAACGTCTGAGCCCAGTTCTCCGGAACCCGCCCCGCAGGCCCGGGAACAGGCTGATCCGCAGGATGACTGGCCGGCGGAGCCAGCTCAGGTCCGACGTCGTACAACTCGGACGTAGCGAAGTTCCAGAACCACCGCTCACCCGGCTCGAAACTACGAATCACAGGATGCCCGGTGGCCTCGAAGTGAGCGCTCGCATGCTTCGCGGGCGAGTCGTCACAACACCCGATGTGCCCGCACTCCGCACACCGCCGCAGATGAAACCACCAGCCCCCGACGGCGTCACACTCAACACACCCGGTGCCGCTGGGCGGAACGCTGGGATCGATCCCGTTGTCGCTGGTCATGCAGGCTCCTCACTCGTGTCGTTGTCCGCGGCGGTCAGCGGCAGGAGAACCTGGAAGCGGGTGTCGCCCGGCTCGGACTCGACGTTCAGGCTCCCGTGGTGCTTGTTGACGACGATCCGCCAGGAAATGTCCAGCCCCAGCCCCGTACCCTCGCCCACCGGCTTGGTGGTGAAGAACGGGTCGAAGATACGGCTGCGGATCTCCGCGGGTACCCCGACACCCGTGTCGCCGAACTCCACCAGCAGCCGGTCGTGGTCGAGTGCCGTCCGCACGGTCAACGCCCCTTCCCCGCCAGCGCTGTTGATGGCCGAGACCGCGTTGTCGATCAGGTTGGTCCACACCTGGTTGAGCTCCGCGGGGTAGGACGGGATCTTCGGGAGCGTACGGTCGTACTCCTTGACGACCTTGATCCGGTCGCCGATCTTCCCGGAGAGCATCAGCAGCGTGCTGTCGAGGAGTTCGTGCACATCGGCGACCTGATAGGGCGCCCGGTCCAGCTGTGAGTACTGCTTGGCGGCGCCGACGAGGTGCGAGACACGGGTCGTGGAATCCTCGATCTCGGACATCAACAGCTCGGTCTCGACGGTGTAGTTGAGCCAGCCGATCGCCTTCGGCAGGATCTCCTCGTCCACGGCCGCCGCGACCTGGTCGAGCCAGTCGATGTCGAGCCCGGCCTGGACGAAGGTGGGCGCGATCTGCCAGCCCTCCGCGATGCCGTGGTCGTCGAGCCAGTCGGTGAGCGCGTCCTCGCGGTCCGAGGCCTCCAGCGGGCTCAACGTGGGCGCCTTGGCGACCCGTTCGGCGGTGCGCTCCTGGATGTCGATGAGGTTGGCCAGCGCCTCGCGCGAGTACGGGCCCTCGGAGATGATGCGCAGCTTGTGCCGCATCTTCGCCACCCGTTCCCGCAACGTCGAGGTGGCCCGTACGGCCGCGGCGGCGGGATTGTTGAGCTCGTGGGTGAGGCCGGCGGACAACGAGCCCAGCGCCAGCAGCCGTTCACGCTGACTGATGGCCAACTGGCTGCTCTTCTGACCGAAGAAGAGCCCCTCCAGCAGATGGACCGCCATCGGGAACCACTCACGCATGATGTTCGCGAACGTCTCGGCCGGCAGTACGAAGAACCGCGTCGGCTCCGTCACCCGCATCGAGTTGAGGTACACCTGCCGCACCCGGTCCCCGATGTACGCCTGCATGGCGCCCGAGTACACCCCGCGCTGCGAGGTCCTGGCGACCTCCACGTCGTCCCCGCCGACCCGGCGCGACAGCACCACGGTGCCCTCGACCATCACGTAGAAGCAGGTGGCGGCATCACCCTCGGTGTACACGGGCCCGGGCTCGAACAGCTCCACCCGCCCCTCGCTGCACAGCCTGCCGAGCTGCTCGGGAGACAGTTTCTCGAACAGGAACAGCTCGCCGATCTCCTGCGCGTTGCACGGCACCAACTGCCCGCTCATGACTGCTCCAGATACCGGTGTACGAGCATCACGGCCATGGCTCCCTCTCCGACGGCGGACGCGACACGTTTCGCGGACTCGGCGCGCGCGTCGCCCGCCACGAACACGCCGGGAATGTTGGTCTCCAGGTGGTAGGGCGGCCGGTCCAGCTCCCAGGCCGCCGGCGGTCGCCCGTCGGGGGTCAGGTCGGGCCCGGTCAGGATGAATCCGTGCCCGTCCCGCAGCACCGTTCCGTCCAGCCAGTCGGTCAGCGGGGCCGCGCCGATGAAGACGAACATCCACTGCGCGTCGACGAGTTCGGTCTCCCCTGTCTCAATGTCGCGCACGGTGATCTGCTCCAGGTGGTCGGAGCCGTGCGCGGTGTCCACGACGGTACGCGCGCGTACCGAGATGTTGGGTGCCTCGTTGATCTGCTGGATCAGGTAGTACGACATCGACGCGGACAGGTCGGCGCCACGCACCAGCAGGGTCACCGACTTGGCCCCCCTGGACAGGTACATCGCCGCCTGCCCGGCCGAGTTGGCGCCGCCGACGATGTAGATGTCCTGCCCCTGGCAGGAGGCCGCCTCGGTCAGCGCCGAGCCGTAGTACACCCCGGCCCCGGTCAGGTCGGTGCAGCCCGGCGCCTCCAGCTGCCGGTACGACACGCCCGTCGCCAGGATCACGGAGTGCGCGGCGACCGCCGACCCGTCCGAGAAGCGCACGGTGCGCGCCGCGCCGTTGATCTCCAGGCCCGAGACCTCACGCGCGGTGAGGATCTCGGCGCCGAACTTCGCCGCCTGCCGCCGCGCCCGGTCGGTGAGCTGCGCGCCCGACACACCGTCGGGGAAGCCCAGGTAGTTCTCGATGCGCGAACTCTGCCCGGCCTGGCCGCCGGTCGCCGACCGCTCCACGAGAACGGTCCGCAGCCCCTCCGAGGCCCCGTACACCGCGGCCCCGAGGCCGGCCGGGCCGCCGCCGATGACGACGAGGTCGTAGAAGTCCGCGGTGGGCGTCGTGGCCAGCCCCACCCGGGCGGCGAGGTCGGGCGCCTCCGGCTCGACCAGGGGGGTACCGTCCGGGGTGATCACCACCGGGAGCCGCTGCCCGTCCACTCCCGCGGCGGCCAGCAGCCGCTGCCCCTCGGGCTCGTCGGTGGAGTACCAGCGGTAGGGCACCTGGTTGCGGGCCAGGAACTCCCGTACGTCCGAGGAGCGCGCCGACCAGCGGTGGCCGATCACCTTGGTGGCGGGCACCGGCCGGTACTCGCTGCAGCGCCACGCCTCCAGGAGGTCGTCCAGGACGGGGTAGAGCTTCTCCTCGGGCGGGTCCCAGGGCTTGAGGAGATAGTGGTCGAGATCGACGACGTTGATCGCGTCGATCGCCGCGTCGGTGTCCGCGTACGCGGTCAGCAGCACGCGCCGCGCGCCCGGGTACACGTCCAGGGCCTGTTCGAGGAACTCGATGCCGTTCATCTGCGGCATGCGGTAGTCGGCCAGGATCACGGCGACGAGATCACCGCGCAGCTTCAGCTCACGCAGTGCCTCCAGCGCGGACTCACCGGACTCCGCGCGCACGATCCGGTACGACTCGCCGTAGCGCCGCCGCAGGTCGCGGGCGACGGCACGGGAGACTCCCGGGTCGTCGTCCACGGTCATGATGACGGTCCGCGCAGTTTCGGCGGCCTGTGCCATACGTCTCCCACCCCGAGCGGTCGGATTCAGGGCACGGCGGCCCCGTTGTCACCGCGCCGGTCCCGCCCATCGTATGTTCGATCGTCCCGCTTCGCTCCGGTATACGGGGAGCGGTCTCAGGGGCGGCGTGCGGCGAGCACGCAGAACTCGTTGCCCTCCGGATCCCAGAGAGTCACCCAGGGCTGCTGGCCCTGACCGATGTCCGCGCGGCGGGCCCCGAGTGCGAGGAGACGGGCGACCTCGGCGGCCTGGTCCTCGGGACGGAAGTCGAGGTGGAGACGGTTCTTGACGACCTTGGACTCCGGTACCTGGACGAAGAGCAGCCCGGGCAGCCGGTCCGGCTCGGGCCGGATCTCGTACTCCTCCGGGGAGTCGTCGACCACCACCCAGCCGAGCGCCTCGGCCCACCAGCGCCCGAGGGCGGCGGGGTCGGCCGAGTCCACGATTACCTGCTCCCACTCCAAGATCATGGGGACAGCGTAGTGAAGACTAGGGGTGACGCAAAGATGGGACCGCGACACAGGGAGACAGCCGTATGACGCGCCCGATCACCGCAGGGTTCGACGGCACCGACGAGAGCCGCGCCGCGCTGGCCTGGGCGGCCCGCGAGGCGGTCCGCCGGGGGCTGGCGCTGCGCGTGGTGCACGCATGGAGCTTCGAGTCGCACGAGGCGATCGACGCGGGAGGCCGGGACAGCCAGGAGCAGTGGGTGCGGGACGCGGTGACGGAGGCCGTCCGGACCGTCACCGAGCGGCATCCGGGCCTCACCGTGTCCACCGACGTCGTCGAGGGCGACGCCGTCGACTCCCTGGTGGCCGGCGCCGAGGACGCCGAGTCGCTGGTGCTGGGCTCGCGCGGCCACGGCCGGGTCATCGGCTTCCTGCTCGGCTCCGTCGGCCAGCAGGTGATCGCTCAGGCCGCGCGTCCCGTGGTCCTCGTGCGCGCCGGGGACGAGGCGTCGGCCGAGGCCGCCGGACGCGAGATCGTCGTGGGGCAGGAGGGCAGCCCCGAGGACAGCGATGCCGCGCTCGGGTTCGCGTTCGAGACGGCGGCGGCGCGCGGTGCCACGGTGCGGGCCGTACGGGCCTGGACGCTGCCGCCGGTGTTCGCCTACAGCCCGGGCTCGATGAAGCTCCTCGACGAGGCCGGGGGACTGGAGCCCTATGAGAAGAAGGCGCTGGCCGCGGCGGTCCAGCCGTGGCGGGAGCGGTTCCCCGGTGTCCCGGTGGTCGAGCACGTGGAGATGGGCAGCGCGGGGCAGGTGCTGCTGTCGGTGGCCGTGCGGGCCCAGCTGATGGTCGTGGGTCGGCGCGCCCGTCGTAGCGCCGTGGGTTCCCGGATCGGCTCCGTCGCCCACGGCGTCCTGCACCACGCGGACTGCCCGGTGGCCGTGGTCCCGCACGACTGAGTCACTCCGTGGTGGGCTGCAACGTCTCCCGCACCTTGGGCAGGATGTTCGCGATGTAGTCGTCCACGACGGCGTCCAGGCCGATGTCGTGCTGCGCCCGCTCGGACATGTACCAGCGGTGTTCGAGGAGCTCGTGGTAGATCTCGGCCGGGTCCATGGAGCCGCGCAGCTCCAGCGGCACCGCCCGGACCGTGGGCCGGAACACGTCCCGCACCCAGCGGTGGGCGAGCACCTCGGGGCGGGCGGCGAGGGGGTCGCTCGGGGCGTAGTCGTCCTGGGTGGCCATCCAGCTCTCCAGGTCGTTGAGGAGCCGCCGGGCCTGGTTCTCCTCCGCGTCCAGGCCGGTCAGGCGCAGCAGTTGCCGCTGGTGGTGACCGGCGTCGACGACCTTGGGCACGAAGGTCACCGTGTCGCCGTTCGAGGAGTGCTCGATCTGCATCTCGGCGACGTCGAAACCGAGCTCGTTGAGCCGGCGTATTCGGCGCTCGATGAAGTGGTACTTGCCCGCCGGGTACACGGAGGTGCGGGTCAGTTCCTCCCACAGGCCGGTGTAGCGGGCGCAGATCTCGGTGCCGAACTCGATCGGGTCCACGGAGGGGTGCAGCGCGCCGGACGCCTCCAGGTCGAGCAGCTCGCCGCTGATGTTCACGCGCGCGAGGTCGAGGTCGTAGTCCCGCTGCCCGTTGCTGAGCTGCGGATGCAGGTCCCCGGTCTCCGCATCCACCAGATACGCGGCGTAGGCGCCCGCGTCACGCCGGAACAGGGTGTTGGACAGCGAGCAGTCGCCCCAGGCGAAACCGGCGAGGTGCAGCCGCACCAGCAGTACCGCCAGTGCGTCCATCAGGCGGTGCATGGTGGCGGGGCGCAGGGTCGTCTCGAACATCGACCGGTACGGCATGGAGCCGCCCAGGTGCCGGGTGATCAGCACCGGCTCCAGTGGGGCGCCGTTGCCGTCGGCGCGGCCGGTGACCACGGCCAGGGGGTCCACCGCGGGGATGCCGAGCCGGTCCAGGTCGCGCAGCAGCTCGTACTCGCGCAGCGCCGGGCGCTCCGCGAGCTCCTTGACGGCGATCACCTCGGAGCCCGCGCGGGCGTAGCGGACGACGTGCCGGGAGATGCCGCGGGGCAGCGGGACGAGGTATTTCTCCGGCCACTCCTCCAGAGGCACGTCCCACGGCAGTTCGAGCAGGAGCGCGGGATGCTCCGGATTGGTGGCGCTGATCTGCAAGGCCATGGGACGACCTTAGAGTGCCTGTTCGCGTGCGCGCTGCGCCGCCTCACGTACCGGACCGTGGTGCACCGGCCCGTGCCCGGGCAGCAGGACGTCGCCCGCGAGTCCCTCCAGGACGTCCAGCGAGGCCACCGCGCGGGGCCGCTCGTGGTGGAACATGTCGGGCAGGAGCTGCGGCCCGCGCACGCGCGAGGTGGGGTGGCCGCTCACCAGGGCGTCGCCCGAGATCACCACACCGGCGTCCGGCAGATGGAAGGCGACGTGGCCGGCGGTGTGCCCGGGCGTGTGCACCGGAACCGGCCGGCCCGGCAGGTCGAGCGGGCCCGTCCCCGGGAAGGACCGGGGCTCGGCGACCGGGATGTGGGCGGTGCCCCCGGAGCGCAGCGCGTGCACGGCCCACGGCACGACGCCCGGGCGCCACCCGTTCCTCAGCACCTGCCCGACGGTCACCTGGTGCAGGAACTCCCGCCGCGCGTGCGGCACTTCGGCCTCGTGCAGGAGAATCGGCGTGCCGTACGTGGAGCGCAGATACTCGGCGGAGCCCAGATGATCATTGTGCGCGTGAGTGATCAGCACCGCCGCGACCGCCTCGGGCGAACTCCCCACCGCGGCAAGGGAGGCGAGGAGCTGCTCCCGGTCACCGGGGTAGCCGGTGTCCACCAGCGTGACGGCGTCCCCCTCGCCGAGGATCACCCAGTTCGTGTTGCTGCCGTGCACCAGATGGATGCCGTCGGTGACTTGCCGCACATCAGCCCGCATGATCGTCCCGCCTGGTGAGATACCTGCCCGACGCTCACAGCAAAGCAGATCAGGCGGTGGGCGGAACCGCCGGGTGGGGACGCATCCCGAACAGGAACCGCGTCACCCTCGTCCGGCGCACCAGGAACTCGTACAGGACCAGGATCGCCGCCAGCGAACCGGCAACGATCACCGCGTACTTGACGAGCATCGGCGCGGACCAGCCGACCACTGCGTAGGCGATGGCGACCACGACCGGCTGGTGCAGCACGTACATCGGCATCACGGCGGGAGCGGCATACGCCCACACCCGCCCGCGCCTCTCCGCTTTCCCCGGATCCTCCTTGTCCGGCGGGTCCGGCCGCTGAGGCCGAGACCGCTCGCGCCGTCGGTCCAGCAGGCCGAGGATCGCCGTCACCCAGCACCAGCCCGCCACGCTGAACACCGTCCGGGTCACCAGGGCGAGGGCGTTCCAGTCGGTGAACGGGTCGCCCTCCGCGGCGAACCCGGGTGCGGTGGCCGCGAACAGCGCCAGCCCGGCCACGCCGACCGGGACGGCCAGGCGGCGCGTGGCGGCACGGATCCGGTCGTCGTCGGCGAGTGCGTAGCCGTAGAGGAAGAACAGCAGGTACGCCCAGCGGTTCCAGACGGCGAAGCCCTCCTCCATGCCCAGGAATGTGTTGACGCAGGCGAGTGGGATCGCGGGGAGGAGGAGCAGGGTCGGGTGGCGTGTGACCGCGGTGAAGGTGCGCTCGGGGATGGCCGCGAGGGGTGTCGCCACAGGGGCCAGGAGCAGGCAGAAGGCGAGGAGCAGGACGACGAACCACAGGTGGCCGGTCTCGAAGTGTTCGCCGTCCAGGATGAACGGGAAGTCGGTGAGGTCGAGGTGGACGGTCAGGAAGCGGGGCCAGAACCGCCAGTACGACTCGTGGTAGCCGGGGTCGGCGGCCCGCTCGCGCAGCCACTGCGGGAGCGGCAGGAGGGCGAAGGTGGCGAAGACCAGGGGAACGCCCAGGCGCAGCAGCCGTTCGCGGGCGAAGCCGCGGGGGCCGCGACGGCGGATCGAGTGCCGGGCGCCGAGGCCGGCCACAAGGAAGAGCATGGGCATCGCCCACACCACGCCGAGCCCGGCGAGGGTGTTGACGGCTTCGGACGTCTCGTCGTTCTTGATGTAGAAGTCGACGTCCGGGGAGAAGACCAGGCCGGAGTGGAAGAAGACCAGACCGAGCACGACGAGGGCGCGCAGCGCGTCCAGCTCCCAGCGGCGGGGAGCGGTTGTCGTCCGTTCGGATTCGGTGACCATGCCACCCCCAAGTCCCGCTCATTGTCCGGGAGTCGGGGCGGGGACGACAGGCTTCCGCCGGACACGAGGCTGCCTCCGGCACCGTCCGCCGGAGGCAGCCCCTCGCGTGCGTCCGAAGCGGCCGCCTCCAGGTCCTGTCGTCACATTCCCGTCGTCCGCCCGGAGGGCGGGCCGCGCGGCGTCAGGCGGGAATGTGACGACAGGGCCTAGGCCTCAGTGCACGCCGTGCGGGCGGAACTGCACGCTGATGCGCGGTCCCGCGGCGCGTGTGGTCTTGGGGATGGCGTGCTCCCAGGTCCGCTGGCAGGAGCCGCCCATCACGATGAGGTCGCCGTGTCCCAGCGGGCGCCGGACCGTGTCGCCGCCGCGCACCGGGCGCAACAGCAGATCGCGGGGCGCGCCCACGGAGAGGATCGCGACCATGGTGTCCTCGCGCGCACCCCGCCCGATCCGGTCCCCGTGCCAGGCCACGCTGTCCCGGCCGTCGCGGTAGTAGCACAGCCCGGCCGTGGTGAACGGCTCGCCCAACTCGTCGGCGTAATGCGCCGAGAGCGTGTCACGCGCCTCCTCCAGCACCGGGTGCGGCAGCGCCTCGTCGGTGTCGTAGAACGCCAGCAGTCGCGGTACGTCCACGACGTGGTCGTACATCTTCCGGCGCTCCGCCCTCCACTCCACCTCGGCGGCCAGTTGTTCGAACAGGGCGTCGGATCCGCCGAGCCAGCCGGGCAGTACGTCGATCCAGGCGCCGGAGCCGAGCACGGTGCGGTGCAGCCCGTCGAGGGGGCCGAGACCGAGCCGGTCGGTCTGGTCGAAGAGGGAGCCCTGGAGGTGCGTGGTCATGGATCCAGCGTACTCCGAGATTCGAAAATGTGTTCCATTATGTTCTCGTGCGTTCCAACCCTTTGGATACACCGGTGTATCGGATACATTCACGTATCGAACGGAGGGCCGGACATGGTGACCGAGGGAACGACCGGGCGGGTGACCAAGCGCCGTGTCCGCACCCGGGCCAATCTGCTGGACGCCGCGTTCGCCGTGTTCGCGGCCAAGGGATTCGGCCGGGTCTCCATCGAGGAGGTCTGCGAGAGCGCCGGCTACAGCAGAGGCGCCTTCTACTCGAACTTCGCCAGCCTGGACGAGCTCTTCTTCGCCCTCTACCGGGAGCGGGCCGAGTTGATCGCGGACCAGGTGGCCGACGCGTTCGCCCTCGACGGGCCGGACCTCGACGTGCCCGCCGCCGTCGACCGCGTCACCGACGTACTGCTTCTCGACCTGGACTGGCTCCTGGTCAAGACGGACTTCCTGGTGCACGCGGCCCGTGACCCGGCCGTCGCGCAGACCCTCCTCGACCACCGGGCGCGGCTGCGCGGGGCGATCGCCGAACGGCTCGCCCGCGCGCGCGGGCACACCGAACTGCCCG
This sequence comes from Streptomyces sp. JLBG701, assembly GCF_058544905.1. Classification (NCBI taxonomy): domain Bacteria; kingdom Bacillati; phylum Actinomycetota; class Actinomycetes; order Kitasatosporales; family Streptomycetaceae; genus Streptomyces; species Streptomyces sp. JLBG701. The sequence goes on along the minus strand of NZ_CM178588.1, from coordinate 654,344 downwards.
CCGTGCTCGGCGACATCGACGCGGCCGCGTACGCGGTGATCGCCGCGTACGACGGAGTCACCACCCAACTGCTGCTGGACAAGGACGTCGAGAAGGCGCGTGCTTGGCTCAAGCAGCTGCTCACCGCGCTGTTGACCGACGGCAGCGGACAACTCCAGTGAAACTCCCATGAGAAGGGCAACGGTCGCCATGGATGCGGACGTCATCGTCGTCGGAGCGGGCCTCGCCGGCCTTGTCGCGGCGCACGAACTCACCAGCCGGGGCAGGAGGGTCGCACTGGTCGACCAGGAGAACGCCGCCAACCTCGGCGGGCAGGCGTTCTGGTCCTTCGGCGGGCTGTTCCTCGTCGGCTCCCCGGAGCAGCGGCGCCTGGGCATCAAGGACTCCCTCGACCTCGCCTGGAACGACTGGCAGGGCAGCGCCCGGTTCGACCGGCTGGAGGACGAGGACTCCTGGGCGGCCCGCTGGGCACGCGCCTACGTCGAGTTCGCGGCGGGGGAGAAGCGGCCCTGGCTGGAGGGACACGGCATCAAGTTCCTGCCCACGGTCGGCTGGGCGGAGCGCGGCGACCTCAGGGCCGACGGACACGGCAACTCCGTACCCCGCTTCCACATCGCGTGGGGCACCGGAACGGGAGTCGTGGAGCCGTTCGTGGGCTACGCCAAGCAGGCGGCCCGCGACGGACTGCTCACCTTCCACCACCGCCACCAGGTCGACGAACTGGTCGTCGAGGAGGGCTCGGTGCGCGGCGTGCGCGGCACCGTCCTGGCGGAGGACAACTCACCGCGCGGCGTCTCCTCCAGCCGTGAGCGGATCGGCGACTTCGAACTCACCGCCCAGGCCGTCGTCGTCACCACCGGCGGCATCGGCGCCAACCACGACATCGTCCGCCAGTACTGGCCCGAACGCCTCGGCACCCCGCCCACCCGGATGATCACCGGCGTGCCGGCGTACGTCGACGGGCGGATGCTCGACATCAGCGCGCGGGCGGGCGTACGCCTGGTCAACCGGGACCGCATGTGGCACTACACCGAGGGCGTCCAGAACTGGGACCCGATCTGGCCCGGCCACGGCATCCGCATCCTGCCGGGACCGTCGTCGATGTGGTTCGACGCCCTGGGCCGCCGCCTCCCGGACCCGTGCCTGCCCGGCTACGACACCCTTGGCACCCTGAAGCACCTGCGCACCACCGAGGACATCGCCGGACACGACCACTCCTGGTTCATCCTCACGCAGAAGATCGTGGAGAAGGAGTTCGCGCTGTCGGGCTCCGAGCAGAACCCCGACATCACCTCCAAGGACCGCCGGGCGTTCCTGCGTGACCGGGTGCTCGGGAAGGGCGCGCCCGGACCGGTGGAGGCATTCCTGCGCAACGGCGCGGACTTCGTGTCCGCGCCCGCCCTGGAGCAACTCGTCGAGAAGATGAACCAGTTGACCGAGAAACCGCTCCTGGACACCGACGGGCTGCGGCGCCAGATCGAGGCCCGCGATCTGCAGATCGCCAACGCCTACAGCAAGGACTCCCAGGTCCAGGGCATCCGCAACGCCCGCCGCTACATCGGCGACCGCCTCGGCCGCGTCGCGACCCCGCACCGCATCCTCGACCCGGCGGCCGGACCGCTGATCGGCGTCAAGCTGCACATCCTCACCCGCAAGACCCTCGGCGGCATCCAGACCGACCTCGACTCCCGCGCGCTGGCGGCCGACGGGCAGCCGATCGGCGGTCTGTACGCGGCGGGCGAGGTCGCCGGATTCGGCGGCGGCGGCGTCCACGGCTACAACGCCCTGGAGGGCACCTTCCTCGGCGGCTGCCTCTTCTCGGGCCGCAACGCGGGGCGGGCTGCGGCCAAGCAGACGGGCTGAGCGTCAGTCCAGCAAGCGCGCGAGTACGGCCGCGTGGCTCTCCTCGGGAGCCTTCGCGGCCGTCAGCAGCGTCACGGGCCCCATGCGGGTCAACTCGCGTACGTGGTCCAGGAGTTCGGACGCCTCGGGCACGGCCAGCTCCGCCTCGTAACGGCGGGCGAACTCCTCGTACGACGCCTCACCCGCGTGGTACCAGCGGCGCAGCTCGGTCGACGGGGTGAGGGCCTTGGGCCACTCGTCGACCCGGGCCGCGTCCTTCGACAGGCCGCGCGGCCACAGCCGGTCGACCAGGACGCGCACACCGTCCTCGGGCTCGGGCGATTCGTAGACGCGGCGCACGCGAACGCTCACGGCAGGGCCTTTCTCCGGTGGTGGACGTGCCGGGAGCGTACTGCCGGACGCGGCGCGACTTGACCTGTTGGAGGGCGAGTTCCGCGGAGGTCACCTTTAGGGTGAAGCGGTCTCCCAACCCCCCACCGTAGGAGGGCACGTGCCGCAGGCCGTCAGACGCACCTTCGTCCTCGGAACCGTTCCCGTCGCCCTCGTGGCGCTGCTCGGAGCCGCCGCACCCCCGTCGACCGGCTCGTCCGGCGTAGGCGACCCGTACTTCCCGCTCGCCGGCAACGGCGGATACCACGTCGCGCACTACGACCTGACGCTCCGCTACGACACCGCCGACGGGCACCTCGACGGCAAGGCCGTCCTCACCGCCCGCGCCACCCAGCGGCTCACCCGCTTCAACCTGGACCTGAACGGGCTGAAGGTCACCGGCCTGACCGTCGGACACGACAAGGCCGGCGTCCGCCGCGACGGCCAGGAACTCGTCGTCACCCCGCGCCGGGCCCTGCGCCAGGGGCAGTGGTTCCGCGTCACCGTCACCTACAACGGCACCCCGGCCCCGGTCACCGACCCCGACGGCTCGCTGGACGGCTGGATCCCCACCGACGACGGAGCGTTCGTCGCCGGTGAGCCGCAGGGCGCCATGACCTGGTTCCCCGCGAACAACCACCCCAAGGACAAGTCGTCGTACGACTTCACGATCACCGTCCCCGAAGGCCGCACCGCGGTCGCCAACGGCGTTCTCCTCGGCAAGCGGACCGTGCACGGGCACACGACGTTCCGCTGGCGCCAGTCCGAGCCCATGGCCGCCTACCTGGCCACGGCGACCGTCGGCAAGTTCGAGGTCGAGCGCTACACCACCCGCGACGGCATCCAGGTCTACAACGCCGTCGACCCGCGCGAGGCCGACGCGGCGGCCCCCGTCCTCAAGCAACTGCCGTCCGTCCTGGAGTGGGAGAGCAAGCTCTTCGGCCCCTACCCGTACCGCGCCGCCGGGGCGATCGTAGACCGGGCCCCGAACGTCGGCTACGCGCTGGAGACCCAGACCCGGCCCGTGTACGACTCGGCCCCTGACCTCGGCACCCTCGTCCACGAGAGCGCCCACCAGTGGTTCGGCGACTCCGTCTCCCTCACCAGCTGGAAGGACATCTGGCTCAACGAGGGCTTCGCGACCTACGCCGAGTGGCTCTACAGCGAGCAGCACGGCGGCGACAGCGCGCAGAAGACCTTCGACGCGCTGTACGCCCGCCCGGCGAGCAGCGGCCTGTGGGAGTTCCCGCCCGGCGACCCCGGCAGCGGCGCCAACATCTTCGGCACCCCCGTCTACGCCCGCGGCGCCATGGCCCTCCACAAGCTCCGCACGGCTGTCGGGGACCGCACGTTCTTCCGCATCCTGAGGGCCTGGGCCACCGAACACCGCGACGGACACGGTACGACCGCGCAGCTGATCCGTCTCGCGGAGCGGGAGTCGGGCAAGGACCTGGGCGAGCTCTTCCAGACCTGGGTGTACGAACAGGGCAAGCCGAACCAGCCGTAGAAGCCGCCCCCAGTCCTAAAGCCGAACCTGCCCTGGAACCTGACGAGTTCCAAACAAGTGTCGGTCAAGGTCGACCCATGATCACTCGTAGACCCAGGGTCGCGCTGCTGGCCGCATCCTTCTTGCTCACCGGATGTGCCGCCGGGGCGGTGGCGACGCCGGGCCACGCGCCCGGCGTCGCCACGCCGACCACGCCGACGCCTTCACGTCCGAGATCTCCGTCGAAGCGGCACCGCAGCAGATACCCGGCCTGGGGCCCAAGACGTGGGCCGAGATACCGTCCAACACCCGCCAGGCCGTCGTGGTGACCGGCCGCGGCAAGAACTCGCCGGAATCCACCGTCGTCCTCTACGAGCGCACGGAGAACGGCTGGCAGGCCGGGGAGAGCTGGCCCGCGCACAACGCGCTGGAGGGCTGGACCGACGACCACCGGGCCGGTGACCTGCACTCGCCCATCGGCGTCTACGCCCTGACGGACGCGGGCGGGCTTCTGCGCGACCCCGGGACCCGGCTGCCGTACGACCAGGGCAGCGGTTTCACCATAGGCGGTACCGGTTTCGAGGGCGAGTCCCTCGCCGGCTCCTTCGACTACGTCATCGCCATCAACTACAACCGGGTGCCCGGCACTTCACCCCTGGACTGGACCCGCCCGCTCGGCGCGGACCGGGGCGGCGGCATCTGGTTCCACGTCGACCACGGCGGGCCCACCCACGCCTGCGTCAGCATCGCGAAGGCGCACATGAAGAAGCTGCTCCGCGTGCTGGACCCCGCCAGCCATCCTGTCGTCGTCATGGGGGACGCCACGTCCCTCGCCCGCTGAACGGCCTAGGATCCGCCGAGTGTGCGCATACGTGCTGGTCGTGGAAGACGACGAGATGCAGGCCGAGTTGATACGACGCTCCCTGCTGTCGGAGGGCCACACGGCCACCGTGGTCCACGACGGCCCGGCCGCTCTCGACGCCGCCCGGCGGCACCGGCCGGACCTCGTCGTCCTGGACCTGATGCTGCCGGTGATCGACGGCTTCGGGGTGTGCCGGGCGCTGCGCCGCGACGACGACATCCCCGTCCTGATGCTCACCGCCCGCACCGCCGAGGACGACATCCTGCTCGGCCTGGAGCTGGGCGCGGACGACTACATGACCAAGCCGTACAGTCCGCGCGAGCTGATGGCGCGCATTCGTACCGTGTTGCGCCGCAGCGGGCGGGCCGGGGACGACCGGCGTGAGGATCCCGTCGTACGGGCCGCTGGGATCGCGGTCGATCCGGTGCGGCACGAGGTGCGGTGCGACGGCGTACTGGTGGAGTGCACGCCGGCCGAGTTCGAGGTGCTGCTGGCCATGGCCGCCGAACCCGAACGGGTCTTCTCCCGGCGGCAGTTGCTGGAACACACCCGCGGCTTCGACCGGGCCTCCACCGAACGGGCCGTCGACGTCCACATCATGAACCTGCGCAGGAAGATCGAGGCCGACCCGCGCCGGCCGGCCCGCCTGCTGACCGTCTTCGGCGTCGGCTACAAGCTCAGCGGCGGCCAGGCGTGAGCACCCGGATACCGCTGCGCAAACGGCTCCTGGTCCGGCTGCTGATCGTCTCCGGCCTCATCGCTGTGTGCTCGGTGGCCGCGACCGCGTGGCTGGCCGTCGCGACCACCACCCGCGCCCTCCGGGAGGAACAGGGCCAGGCGCTCGCCGCCGACATGGACGTCCTTGCCGAGCTCAGCGGCTACGCCGCCACGCATCCCGACTGGACGGGAGTCGCGGCGACCGTACGGAAACTGTCGGCGAAGACGGGCCGGCGCATCGCCCTGACCACCCCCGACCACACGGCCATCGCCGACTCGGCGCCGCGCGGCACCTCCCTGCCGCCGACCGCCGCCGCCACCGTGAACCCGCTGGTCACCGACACCTACAGCGAACGCGGCGCCCAGCTCAGCGGCACCGACCCGCGCGTGGTGGGCCCATACCGGCTCACGGAGGCGGAACGCACGAAGCTCGACGTCCTGGCCGGGAAACGCCGGACCTGCTTCGCCCGCTATGGCCAGGAGACCACCCTCATCCGCACGCCGAGCGGCCGTCCGGTCGTCGCCGGCGCGGACGGGGACGCCGAGCCCAGCTATGTGCCGGAGCCGTGCGCGGACGGTCTGCTCAACACGTCGACCCCCACAGAGGAGAAGGCGCTGGCGGCGCTTCAGACGCTCGCGCGCGGCTGTCTGCAGAAGGCGGGCCTGGACTCCATCCCCCTGGGCCTCGGCGACGGCCTCTCCTTCCCGACCTTTCGGAGCCCGTCCTTCGCGCCCGGGTTCGACAAGCCGAACACCAAGGAGTGGCAGTCCTGTCTTGAGGACGCCCGCCGTGCCCAGCTCGACCCCTATGTGGCTCCGGTGGCGGAACTGTTCCTGGGTCGCGGGGACACTCCTGCCGTGCGGTTCGACATGTCTTCGGCGAACAAGACCAAGGTCGTGGGCACAGCGGGGCTTGTGCTCGCCGTCACCGTCGCCGTGACCGCCCTGGTCGCCACCCGGCTCGTACGGCCCCTGCGCGCGCTCACCGAAGCGGCCCAGCAGCCGCCCGAACTGCATGTGCGCGTCCCCGTCACCACCCGGGACGAGACCGGGATCCTCGCCCTGGCGTTCAACGACCTGACCGAGCGCCGCGAACGCCTGGAGATCCAGCGCAAGGCGATGGTCAGCGACATCGCCCACGAACTGCGCAGTCCGCTCACCAACATCCGCGGCTGGCTGGAGGTCACCCGCGACGGCGTCGTCGCCCCGGACCCCGCCCTGCTGGCCGCCCTGCACGAGGAGGCGCTCGTCCTCCAGCGCGTCATCGACGACCTCCAGGACCTCGCCGACGCCGACGCCGGCACCCTGCGGCTGCACCGCGAACCCGTCCGCGCCGCCGACCTGCTCGACCAGGTCACCGCGGCCCATCGCGTCGCGGCCGACGGGGCGGGCGTCTCCCTGCTCACCACCGTGGACGGCACACCATGGCTCGACGCCGACCCGGTGCGGATGCGGCAGGCGCTGGGCAACCTCGTCTCCAACGCGCTGCGTCACACCCCCGCCGACGGCACCGTCACACTGGCTGCGCGCCGCGATGGCGAAGAGGTCGTCTTCGACGTCACCGACACCGGCACCGGCATCGCCCCCGAGGACCTGCCCCACGTCTTCGACCGCTTCTGGCGCGCGGAGAAGTCCCGTAGCCGCCGCACCGGCGGAAGCGGGCTCGGCCTGCCGATCGTCCGCCACCTCGTCGCCGCGCACGGCGGCACCGTCGAGGTACGCAGCGCGCCGGGCGTGGGCAGCGTGTTCACCCTCCGGCTGCCCGGCGCCCAGGTACCGGCGGAGGACTGATCCGCGGTCACTGCTCCCGCATGCCCCAGGGTGAGCCGTACGCGGTGAGCAGGTCCAGGAAGGGGCGGGCCTCGAACGCCTCCGGGCCGAGGACGCCCGCGCCGGACCACGCGCCCGTGGCGAGGAGTTCGAGGGCGACGACGGGGTTGACGGCGGTCTGCCACACCACCGCCTGGCTGCCGTACTCGGCCATGGACCACTGGTTGTCGACCACGTGGTAGAGGTACACCTCGCGCGGTGCGCCGTCCTTGGTGCCCCGCACCCAGGTGCCCGCGCACGTCTTGCCGTGCATCCGCTCGCCCAGCGTCGCCGGGTCGGGCAGACACGCGGCGACGACGTCCCGGGGTGACACCGCGACCGGTCCGGCGGGGCTCGGCACGGTCACCGGCTCGGTCCGGTCCAGGCCCAGCAGGTGCAGCGTCCTGAGCGTGTCGATGAACTCCTCGCCCAGGCCGTACTTGAAGGTGACGCGGCGGGCGTCGAGCCAGCGCGGGACGAGCAGCACCTCCTCGTGCTCCACGTTCACGCACTCGACCGGCCCGATGCCCTCGGGGAAGTCGAACACCTCGGGCTCGCTGAAGGGCGCGGTGGTGAACCAGCCGCGGTCGGCCTCGTAGACGACCGGCGGGTTCAGGCACTCCTCGATGGTGGTCCAGATGCTGAAGGACGGGGCGAAGTCGTAACCGTCGACGGTCAGGTTCGCGCCGTCGCGGATGCCGATCTCCTCGATCTCGTCGAAGAGTTCATCGGCGGCGTACCGCGCGAAGACGTCCGACAGACCGGGCTCCACCCCCATGCCGACGAGCGCCAGCACGCCCTCCTTCTCCCACTCGGCCGCCTCATCGAACTGGGCGTCGCCGAGCTTGATCCCGCACTGCTCGTACGGCCGTTCGGTGTGCGGCCGGGACAGCGACATCGCCATGTCGAGGTAGGTGGCGCGGGCGGTGCGCGCGGCCCGGAACAGGGGCATGACGAACCGGGGGTCGGTGGCGTTGAGGAGGACGTCGCACTCGTGGCGCGCCAGCAGCGCCGCGACCGCCGTCTCGTCGTTCGCGTCGACGCGCTCGGCACGGAAGCGGGCTCCTTCACCGCCGAGGGCGGCGACCGCGGCCTCGGCCCGCGACAGGTCGTAGTCGGCGACCACCATCTGGTCGAAGAACGCACGCCTGGCCGCGATCCGGGTGATCGCGGTGCCGACACCGCCGGCACCCACGAGCAGTACACGCATGGCAGGAACTCCTTCTTGAGCGGAGGTTCGAAGGTCGGTGAGTGGGGCCCCTGGCCGCAGATACAACGCCGTCCCCTCATTTAAGGTCAATGGTGTTGGCATAAGGGCTCAAGGCAAGGGGAGAGGGAGGCAGGCGTGCCGAAAGCGGTCGTGCCGGAGGAGCGGCGGCGCCGGCGCCGTCCCACCAAGAGCGGCACCGTGCTGTCCGAGCGGCTGATCGTCGAGACCGCGCTGCGCATGCTGCGCGAACACGGCAGCGCGGGTCTCACCGCCCGCCGCCTCGGCCACGCCCTGGACGCCGACCCGAGCACGCTCTACCGCTACTTCCACGGCATGGACGACCTGACCCTCGCCATCGGCGACGCCCTCATCGGCCAGGCGCTGGACGGCTGGCGGCCGACAGGGGAGTGGCGCGCGGACCTGCGGGCGATCGGCCTGCGCATCCATGCCGCGTACGTCGCCCACCCCCAGGCCGCCCTGCTCACCACGAACCGGGTCACCGGCCGGGCGAACGAACTCGCCGCCGACGAGGCCGTCCTGGACGTCCTGCGCACGGCCGGGTTCCCGCTCCCGGACACGGTGCGCGTCTACCACGCCTTCATCGACCAGACCCTGGCCTTCGCCGCCCTCGACGCCGCCTCCCTGGCCCTGCCGAGCGCCTCCCTGACCGCCGACGAGGACATGTGGCGCTCGACCTACGCCCGCCTGCCCGCCGAAACCCACCCCCGGATCGCCGAGGCGGCCCCGCTCCTGGCGACCCGCATGGTCACCAGCGCCTACCCGACGGCCCTGGAGATGCTGCTGGACAGCGCGGCCGGTTCGCTCAAGGCATCCGGGTCCTAGAGGCGCAGTGCCTCGGCGGCCGTCGCCGACACCGCCTCGGCCACAGCGGCAAGCGCCGGCGAGTCGAGTTTCCACTGCTGCCAGTACAGGGGGATATCGACCGCTCGGTCCGGGGCGAGCAGCACGAGCCGGCCGGACCGGAGCAGCGGGGCGGCCTGCTTCTCGGGGATCATGCCCCAGCCCAGACCGGATGCGACCGCCTCCACGAAGCCCTCCGAGGTCGGCACCAAGTGCCGCACCGGGCCCGCGCCTTCACGGCCCGGGCGGAGTGCGCGGACGAATCCGTCCTGGTAGTCGTCCCGCCGGTCGAAGGTCACCACGGGCGCGTCCCCGAGCGTGTCCGCCAAGGGCCCGTCGAGATGCGTGGCGGCGAAGTCCGGGTTCGCGGCGGCGACGTAGCGCATCCGGCCCAGGGCGCGCACGGAGCAGCCCGTGACGGCATCGGCCGACGAGGTAACCGCCGCCATCACCAGCCCCTCCCGCAGCAGCGCCGCCGTGTGTGCCTCGTCCTCACGGTGCAGCTCGAAGCAGAGCCGCGGCTCCTGCGGCACGCGGGTCAGTGCCGGGAGGAACCAGGTCGCCAACGAGTCGGCGTTCACCGCGACCGACACCCGGGTCGGCTCCCCGGCCGCGCTCATACCGAGCTCGGCGCGGGCGTCACGCTCCAGTCGCGCCAGTTGGCGGGCGAACCGCACCACGACCTCGCCCGACTCGGTGGGCCGCACCGGCTTCGTACGCAGCAGCAGCACCCGCCCCGTGCGCTGCTCCAGGGCCTTCACCCGCTGACTGACCGCCGAAGGCGTCACGTGCAGGGCGGCCGCCGCGGCGTCGAACGTGCCCTCGTCGACAGCGGCGAGCAGAGTCCGTACCTGATCCAGCGGCAGCTCGGTCATCATCACGACAGTTAATGATACGTAAGAATCTTTAGCTGTACGCGTAGTGATCGCATCCGTAGCGTCGAAGACATGCCCGCTTCCCTCACCGCCGCGGCCGCCGGATTCGGCACCGGTCTCTCGCTCATCGTCGCCATCGGCGCCCAGAACGCCTTCGTCCTGCGCCAGGGGATACGCCGCGACGCGGTCCTGGCCGTCGTCGGCATCTGCGCCCTCTCGGACGCCCTCCTCATCGCACTCGGTGTCGGCGGCGTCGGTGCCGTGGTGGTCGCGTGGCCGGGCGCGCTGACCGTGGTCGGCTGGATCGGCGGCGCGTTCCTGCTCTGCTACGGCGTACTCGCCGCCCGTCGGGTCTTCCGGACGGGGGAGGCCCTGCGGGCGGAGGGGGAGGCGGTGGGATCACGGAAACGAGCGGTGCTCACCTGCCTGGCGATGACCTGGCTCAACCCGCACGTCTACCTCGACACCGTGTTCCTGCTCGGCTCCGTGGCCGCCGACCGCGGACCGCTGCGCTGGATCTTCGGGCTCGGCGCGGTGCTCGCGAGCCTGTGCTGGTTCACCGCGCTCGGCTTCGGTGCCCGGCTGCTCAGCCGCTTCCTGGCCAAGCCGGCCGCGTGGCGGGTCCTGGACGGTCTGGTCGCCGCCATGATGATCGCCCTCGGCGCCACGCTCGTCGCCGGAGCCTGAGAGCGATCAACAGCGGGAACGGAAGCTGTGATTGCGGATCCGGAACGCTCGGCCGGTGCTGCCATAGTGAACCCTGATCCGAAAGATGTAGCGAGCAACCAGGGACCCCGTGGACACGAGCGAGAGCAGCACCGACAACAGCGCCGACCCCAAGACCGCGGCCCCCGCCGAGGCACCTCGGCGCGGCTGGCGCCGCTGGGCCATGGACACGCGACCCTTGCGCCGCCCGGCCTACCGTCGGCTGTGGTCCTCGACCATCGTCACCGCCGTGGGCAGTCAGCTCACCGCCGTCGCCGTGCCCAAACAGATCTACGACATCACCGGCTCCTCGGCCTGGGTGGGCTACGCGAGCCTCGCCGGCCTCGTGCCCATGGTCGTGTTCGCGCTGTGGGGCGGTGCCGTCGCCGACACCATGGACCGCCGCAAGCTGCTCCTGATCACCAACATCGGCATAGCCGTCACCTCGCTCCTCTTCTGGATCCAGGCCGCCACCGGACTCGACTCGGTGGCGACGCTGATGGTCCTGCTCGCGGCCCAGCAGGCCTTCTTCGGCCTCAACGCCCCGGCCCGCAACGCCTCCATCGCCCGCCTCGTCCCGGCCGGCGAGCTCGCCGCGGCCAACGCCCTCGGCTCGACCGTCATGCAGACCGGTCTGGTGGCCGGCCCGCTGCTCGCCGGCGCCCTCATCCCCGTCATCGGCCTGCCCGAGCTGTATCTCATCGACGCGCTCGCGCTGTGCTTCACGGTCTGGGCGGTCGTACGGCTGCCCGCGCTGCCGCCCCTGACCGCCTCGGCCACCCGACGCGCCGGAGTCCGGGAGATCGCGGCCGGCTTCCGCTACATCGCCCTGCACAAGGTGCTGCTGCTGTCCTTCCTCGCCGACATCATCGCGATGGTCTTCGGCATGCCCCGCGCCCTGTTCCCGCAACTGGCGGCGCAGACCTACGCGTCCTACGGCGAGGGACTCGCCCTCGGCCTGCTGTTCGCGGCGATCCCCATCGGGGCGGTGATCGGCGGACTGCTCTCCGGAACGTTCTCCCGGGCGCGCCGGCACGGCTGGATGGTCATCGGGGCCGTCACCGCCTGGGGCGCGGCGATCGCGGGCTTCGGACTGAGCGGCAGCCTGTGGGTCGCGGTGGTGTTCCTGGCCATGGCCGGGGTGGCGGACATGGTCTCGATGGTCTTCCGCGGGGCGATCCTGCTGTCCGCCGTCACCGACGAGATGCGCGGCCGTATGCAGGGCGTCTTCACCGTGGTCGTCGCGGGCGGCCCGCGCCTGGCCGACGTCCTGCACGGCACCGCCGGCTCGGCCTTCGGCGCGCGCACGGCGATCACCGGCGGCGGCCTCCTGGTCGTAGCCCTCATGCTGGTCCTGGCCGCCGGCGTCCCGGCCCTGCGCCGCTACCGGATCTGAACCCCTACAGCGGGCCGCGCCGATGGTGGGCGTACTGATCCATGAGCTTGCCTCTGGTCGTCTCCAGCCGGTGCGCGAGGATCTCGGCGACGATCCGCACCAGCGACAGCCCGAGCGGTGCGTCCTCGTCGCACAGCCTGCGCACCGCCTCGGCGTCGAACTCGTAGGCGCGCACCGGGCTGAAGGCCTCCGCGCCGAAGTCCCAGCGGTAGGGCGGGAAAAGCCAGGACCAGCCGAGCAGATCGCCCGAGCCGAGGCTGGCCACCGTCACGCGCTGCACGGACGTCACCCGCTGGTCCAGGGAGACCGCGCCGGAGCGGACGACCCAGAACCGGTCGGCCGTGCCGCCCGCCTCGAAGATCCGGGCGTCCTCGGGGAAGGAGACCTCCCGCGCGAGTGTCATCAGGCGCTGGCGCTGCTGCGGCTCCAGCGCGGTCAGCAGTTTTATCGCTTTGGTCATGGCACAGGGCTCCTCGCCGGCGATCGGGTCCGGTGCTTCCCTTGCTTCCCTGCGTCCATTTCAGCCGCTGCCGACGCCTTGAGCACCTCGGAGGACGAAGGTTCCGGTGCCCGGAGACAAGAAAAAGCCCTGGCTGGACGGGGGAGACCAGCCAGGGCCGTATATGTGGTGGCGCACGGAGGAGGGTTCCTGTCGACTCCGCGTCCACGTATGAATTAAAGGTAAACCATCTACGGGCGTTTCGTGCACGAGAAACCCGGTCACGTGACCGGTTTCACTCTTGAGTCGTGCCGTCCGGGGGTAACGATCTCGTCCAGCACCCTGAGCACCGCCTCGTAGGCCACCGCCCGCACGGTCGCATCGCGGGCCCCGTCCGGGTCGGCCGGTCTCAGCGCGTCACTTCGCTCCCGCCATGCCCGCTCCTCTCTTTCCGCGCAGGCCTTGGCCCGCTGGATGCGCCGCAACAGCTCGCCGGAGTCCACCATGTCCGTCATGTTCTACGTGTACCCCCACCCTGCGATTCGATGGCTGCCGACGCGGGCGCGGCGACGGGAACGCCCAGCGGACGGGCCAGGCCGACCACCGCCTCGTCCAGGCGTTGCAGATGCCGCAGCACGCGGTCGGTGATGCGGCCGTAGCGCGGAGTGGCGCCGATGTCCGGCTCCAGCAGGGACGCGATGCTCGGCCCGGTCTCGACCTCGACGACGGCCTTCTCGCCCGCCACGTGCGCGGTGATCGCCGCGATGTTGTGCGCGATGCGCCGGCCCGCCCGGCGCAGCCGCGGATCCGCCGCGATCGACGGATGGGTGGGCAGGATTTCGGCCATCGCCGCCAGGGAACGCGCGTGGTAGGCGCAGGTCTCCAGCAGCGCGACGACATAGCGTGCGGTGTTCCGCCGGGACCGAAGGGGCGTGATCGGGTGGGTGAGTGGCTGGATGGCGGCGCTCAGATCGGCCAGCGCCTGGTCCAGGTCCCGTGCCTTGTCGAGCAGTTCGGCCGCGGGCCCGCCGCTGAGCTGCTCGACGGCCGCGTCGGTGACCTCGCCGAGCCGGTCAAGCACCGTACCGAGCAGGTCGTTCGTACGGCGGTCGGTCCGCACCGGCAGCACGAACGCCGCCGCGATGATCCCGCAGGCCGCGCCGAGCGCCGTCTCCTCGATCCGCAGGACCAGCGCCGAGACACTGTAGGTGTGCAGCAGGGTGTAGAGCAGCCCCAGCATCGCGGTGACGAAGAAGGACATCAGGGTGTACGACAGCGGTGCCGTGTAGAACATCGCGAAGATGAACAGCAGCATCAGCGCGAACGCCGTCCAGGTGTGCCGCCCGACGAGCCCGGCCAGGACGATTCCGGCGATGACACCGAACACGGTGCCCAGCAGCCGCCGGTAGCCCTTGACGAGGATCTCGCCGGTGGAGGCCGTGTTGATGAACACGATCCAGCAGGTCAGCACCGCCCAGTACCAGCGCTGACTGGACAGGAACTCACCGCCGACGATGGCGAGCGCCGAGCCCACCGCGACCTGCAGAGCCGCCCGAGTCGTCGGCCGCTCCAGCCCGCTGGGCGCCGCATCCTCCTCCTGGCTCTCCTCGCCGCCACCGATGGCGGCGTCCTCCGCCTCCAGTTCCTCGCGTGAGCGGGCCGTCGAGGGGGAGTCGTCGGACTCGTCCGCGGGTCCGTCCAGGGCGATCCGCAGCCCCAGTACCGCACGCGCGGCCTCGCCGATGCCCCGGAAGACGTCCTGGACGGCAGGAGGCGCGTCCGGCAGGTTCTCCTCGTCGCGGTAGCCCAGGAGCCGGTTGCGCACCTGGGCGAGGGCGGTCCCGACGTCCTCGGAGGCGGGCCGCAGGACGACCATGTGCAGCGCCTCCAGATCGCGGCGCAGGGCGGCGCTCGCGTCGTCCCGCAGGGGCAGCTGACCCCCTGACGGCACCGGCGCGCCCGGCAGATGGAGGGTGAGCGTGTCCGTGCGCTCGGCGCTGCGGGCCGTCAGCAGCTGGAGCCCCAGCCGCTCGGCGGCGATCTCGGCATCGGCGATACGCCGCTGGAGCAGCCGCGCCACGGCCTCGTCCGAGGTGCCGTCCTCCAGCCGGCCCTGGATCATCAGCGCGGTCTCGTGCAGCCGTGCGGTCCCGACGCGCACGTCGTCGAGCACCTTGTCCACATCGTCGGGACCGGCGTCCAACAACTCGGTCTGCGCCACCAGCAGTTGGGCGAGCCGGGCCCGGAAGGCATGGCGCAGCCGCTCCAGGAGGCCGGCGGGCGACTCGGGCACGAGCACGAAACGCGCCACGGCACTGCACCCGAAGGCCAGGGCCAGCGCTCCGTACAGTCCCGGAAGGGCGGAGACGCTCGCGCCGACGAACAGGGAGAGGAAATAGACCTGGAAGCCGATCAGCCCGAGCGCGGTGCCGCGGTCACCGAACCGCCGGCTGTAGACGGCGCAGAAGATCAGCGCGACGAAGGCGAGATCGCCCGCCACCACATGCGAGCTGAGCAGCGCCGCCAGCGACACGGCGGCCAGCGCCACCGGCAGACCCAGCGCGAGCGTGACGGCCTGCTGCGCCCGCTGCTTCTCCCGGATCGCGAAGGTGGAGACCATGGCCGCCATGGCCCCCGCCACCAGATGAGGCGTGTCGGCTCGCAGCAGGGCCAGCACAGCCAACGTGAGCGCGATGGCGGACACGGTCCGCAGGCCGGCCGCCAGCCGCAGCAGCCCGGGATCGGATGCGTCGACCCGATCCCGCAGCCGCGCCCGAACCGACCGTCCCGCTGCCTTCACGCCGTCGCACTCTCTCCCGCGTCACGTCATGATCCTTGTCACGTCATGATCCTTCTGAAGACCGCCGACCAGCGGCGAACTGATCGGCGGTCGGTGAACTGCGTTACTCGGCCGGGGTGTCGGTGTCGCGGCCCTCGACATGGGCCCGTACCTGCTCCGGCGTCATATAGGCGTCCGTGTACTCGAAGTCCTTGAGCTTGGCGGGCTTGCGGGACTGGAAGCCGGTGCGTACGAAATCGTCTCCGGCGATCGCGTTGAGCGTCCAGTTCGTCGCCACGCGGACCTTGGCGACGTTGGTTCGCAGCGCCGCCCAGTGGTAGCCGCGAGCGGCGAACTGGGCGGGCAGGCCGCGCAGTTCGATGCCGAGCGGCTTGGAGACGGCGTCCTTGCCGCCGAGGTCGACGACCAGACCGAGGTCCTTGTGGACGTACGGTTTCATCGCCTGGCCCCGCAGTGTGGCGATGACGTTGTCGGCGACGAGCGGACCCTGCCGCATGGCGTGCTGCGCGGTGGGCGGGCAGACCGCACCCTCCTGTCCCTTGGCCTCGTCGGGCACCGCGGCGGCGTCGCCGAGCGCGAAGACACCGTCCTGGCCCGGCAGGTTCATCTCGGCGGTGACCGCGAGCCGCCCCCGGACGGTCTCCGCGCCGAGCGTGGCGATGAGCGGACTGGCGGCCACACCGGCGGTCCAGATCAGGGTGCGGGTCGGAATCACCCGGCCGTCGGTGAAGGTGACCTCCTCGGGCCCCGCCTTCTCGATGGAGACGCCCAGCGAGATGTCGATACCGCGCCGGGTCAGGATCTGCTGCGCGCTGCTGCCCAGCTTGTCGCCCAGTTCCGGCATCAGCTTCGGCGCGATGTCGATGAGATGCCACTTGATGAGCCCCGGGTCGATACGGGGGTAACGCTTGACGGCGGCATGGGTGAGCTTCTGCAGACACGCCGCGGTCTCGGTACCGGCGTAGCCGCCGCCGACCACCACGAACTGCAGCCGGGAGGCGCGCTCCGCCGGGTCCTGGCTGGCGTCGGCGAGATCGAGCTGCGAGATGACGTGGTCGCGGATGTAGGCGGCCTCCGCGAGCGTCTTCATGCCGTACGCGTTGTCGGTGAGCCCGGGGATGTCGAAGGTGCGGGTGACGCTGCCGGGGGCCAGCACGATGTAGTCGTACGGCTCATTGACGATCTGGTCGGTGATCGTGCGGATGACACAGACCTTGGCCTTGAGGTCCACGCCGATGGCGCCGCCCGGAATGATCCGGGTGCGGTACTTCTTGCTGCGGCGCAGCGAGACCGCGATCGACTGCGGTGTCAGGACGCCGGAGGCGACCTGGGGGAGCAGGGGAAGGTAGAGCTGGTAGGCGAACGGCGTCACCAGGGTGACGTCGGCCTCGTCGGGGGAGAGCTTGCGTTCCAGGCGGCGTACGCACTCCACTCCCGCGAAGCCGGCGCCGACCACCAGGATCCTGGGTCGTGTCACGATGTTCATCCCTTCTGCGGCTCCAGGAGGTCTGCCTCCACGCCGTCCGCCTGCCCTGGATCGCGGCAGGCAGACGAACGCGTGTGCACCAGCATGCCCCGGCGAGTGCGCCGGCGCGCACGGGAAAGGTGAAGATCTGGAGTCGGGGGCGGATCACCCGCGCGCGTCGTAGGGTGCTGCGCATGGGGGAGACACAGCCCGCTTCGGGCTTCCACACCGACAACATCGCCGCCGAGAGCGTGGCGGGCCTGGTGGCCGTCCTGGACGCCCAGGAAGCCAACGCTGGCGTACGACGGCTGCGGGCATGGGCGCACCAGGCGCTGGCCGTCCGCCGCGGTGAACGCGCGATCGACGTCGGTTCCGGGACGGGCTCGGAGACCCGGACTCTGGCCGCCGCGGCCGGCCCCGACGGTGCGGCACTCGGTATCGAACCCAACCCCGGACTGCGCACGGTCGCCGTCGAGCGAGCGGTCGTGGCAGGCAGCCACGCCCTGTTCGGGGAAGGGGACGCGCTGGCGCTGCCCGTGCCCGACGCCTCCGTGGACGTCGTGTGGTGCGAACGGGTGCTTCAGCACCTGACGGAACCCGAGAAGGCGGTCGCCGAGATGGCGCGCGTGCTGCGCCCCGGCGGGCGGGTCGCGCTCCTCGACACCGACTGGGCCACCACCATCCTGCACCCGGGCGACCCCGAGATCATGGCGGCACTGGCCTCGGGCGCGCTCACCGGCGCGGCCAACCCCTACGCCGGACGCCGGCTCGTCGGCCAGCTGAGCGCCGCAGGCCTGGTGGTCGACGACCGGGGCTCGCAGGCGCTGCTCCAGGACCACAGCTCGGTCTCCTGGCCGCTGATCCACATGCTGGGCGACTCCGCCGTACGCCGTGGCCTGCTCACCGAGGCCCAATGCGACCGCGCCTACGCCGACCTGGGCGACGCCGCCGAGCGGGGTGCCCTGCACATGTCCGTGACGATGTTCGGGGTCGTCGCCCACCGTCCGACCTAGACCCCGCCCGGCTTCAGCGGAAGACGTTGTCCGAGTCGTCCCAGCCGGTCAGCTCGTCCAACGCGTTCTGCCGCGGGGATCGCGAACGTGCCTGGTACATCGCGTCGATCTCGAAGGCGTAGTGCCGCACGATCGCGTCCCTGCGCAGCTTCATAGACGGTGTCAGCAGCCCGTTGCTCAGGGCGAACGGCTCCTGGAGCACCCGGAACACCCGGATGGACTCCGAGCGCGACACGGCACTGTTGGCCGCCGCCACGGCGCGCGTGATCTCCTCCCGCAGCGCGTTCTCCTCCCGCGCCTCCCGGCTCGGCGTGTCACTCGGCGCGTCCAGCGCCCCGCGCCAGTGCGCCAGGAACTCCGGATCCAACGTGATCAGGGCGCCCACGCACGGCCGGTTGTCGCCGACGACCACCGCCTGATGGATCAGCGGATGCATCCGCAGCCGCTGCTCCAGGGCGGCCGGGGCCACGCTCTTGCCGCTGCTGGTGACGATGATGTCCTTCTTACGGCCGGTGATCGAGAGATACCCCTCGTCGTCCAGCCGCCCGATGTCCCCGGTGGCCAGCCAGCCGCCGTACAGCGCGGCCTGGGTCGCGGCGGGCTCGTTGACGTACCCCTGGAACACCGACGCGCCGCGCACCAGGATCTCCCCGTCGTCGGCGACCTGGATGTCCACGCCCGGCAGAGCCTTTCCGACGGTTCCGGACTTCTCCCGGCCCAGCGGCTGCATGGTGATCCCGCCGCTGGTCTCGGTGAGCCCGTACCCGTCGTTCACATAAACGCCGATGCCCTCGTAGAACAACGACAGTTCGCGGTTGAGGGGCGAGCCGCCGGACGTCGCCCGGACCACCCGGCCGCCCAGCGCCGCCCGCAGTCTTCGGTACACCGTCCGCTCGTACAGGGCGTGTTGCAGTCGCAGATCGAAACCGGGACCCGACCCCCTGCCCAGCCGCTGCCGTTCGAGGCCGGCGGCGAAGTCCCGTGCGGTGTCGGCCGCGCGTTCGAACAGCGCGCCCCGGCCGGCCTGTTGGGCTGCCCGGAGAAAGTTCTTGTACATCTTCTCGAAGACCGACGGAACGGCGTAGAAGTACGTGGGCCGAAGCGTCCGCAGCGCCGACGACAGCGCCTCCTCGCTCAGGTCCGGTTCATGGCCCATCAGCAGCCCGCCGCGCATGCACAGCCCCTGGATCATCAGGCCGTACACATGGGAGAAGGGCAGGAAGGCGAGAATGACCGGCTGCTGCCCCGCAGGCGCCGCCGTCTGGCTCCAGCCCGCGAGCAGCGTGTCGCAGGGGCTCGCCAGACTGCGATGGGTCAGCGCACACCCCAGGGGATGTCCCGAGGTACCCGAGGTGTAGGCGATCACGGCCGTGGAGTCCGGCATCACGATGCGTCGCAGCGAGTCGACCGTGGTGAGCGGGATGAACTGCCCCCGTTCCACCAGCTGGTTGAGCGCTCCCGCGTCCAACTGCCAGACATGCCTAAGCTGCGGCAGCCCGGCACACACCGGGCCGATCGTCATGATGCCCTGCTCGTCCTCGACCACCACGGCCACGCAGCCGGTGTCCCTGAGGATCCACTCCACCTGGTCGCGTGACGCCGACGGATAGATCGGAACGACCTCGGCTCCCACCGCCCAGAGCGCGTAGCTCAGCACCGTCCACTCGTAGCGGGTACGGGCCATGATCGCGACGCGGTGACCCGGCTTGATCCCGGACGCGATCAACCCCTTGGCCAGATCGGCGACTTCGTCCCGCAGCTCGACCGCTGTCACCTGCTCCCACGTGGAGGAAGCGGCATCGGGGCGGCGCGCGATGAGGGGGACGGTGGGGTTCCGGATCGCCAACTCGAAGATACTGTCGGCGAGTCCGCCGGTCAGGGGCGGGGCGGTCGGTGGAGCGAGGGCGAAGTCGCGCATGCGCTGCTCCTGAGTTGTACGGGGTGTGACTCTGCCGATGAGTACCGTTATCGACGGTGCTCGAATCTAGCCCAGGTACGAGCGAATCGTGCCGAGAACTGAGAAGTCGCCCCCGCCGCCCCTACCCGTCCCATCCCTGGGGCTCCGCCCCAGACCCCGCTCCTCAAACGCCGGAGGGGCTGAGTTGTTCAGCCCCTCCGGCGTTTGAGGACGAGGCCCCTTCAGGGCCGAAAGGGGGGTCTGGGGGCGCAGCCCCCAGGGATGGGACGGGTAGGGGCGGCGGGGGCGAGAAACTAAGCCGGTCGGAGCCACACCGTTGCCAGGGGCGGGAGCGTGAGTTCGATGTGGTCGTCTTCCGGTTTGAGGGGGTCGGGGTTGGTGACGTCGCTGCCGCCGTACGCAGCTATGTCGGTGTTCAAGGTCTCGTGCCAGGCCGGGATGTCGTCGGGGGCGCCTAGGCGGTAGTCGTGGCGCACGACTGGCGAGAAGTTCGACACTGACAGGAGTGGGGTGCCGTCCGCGTCGAAGCGCAGGAACGCGAAGACGTTGTCCTCCGCCGCGTCGCCGACGATCCACTGGAAGCCCGCCGGATCCGTGTCGCGTTGCCACAGCGCCGGGGTCGCGCGGTAGACGGTGTTGAGGTCGCGGACCAGGTCACGCACGCCCCGGTGGTCGGCTTCGGCGCCATACGCGGGGTCCAGGAGCCACCAGTCGGGGCCGTGGGTCTGCGACCACTCCGCGCCCTGGGCGAATTCCTGGCCCATGAAGAGGAGTTGTTTGCCGGGGTGGGCCCACATGAAGGCCAGATACGCGCGGTGGGTGGCCCGCTGCTGCCACCAGTCACCCGGCATCTTCGACACCAATGACCGCTTGCCGTGGACGACTTCGTCGTGCGAGATCGGCAGCACGTAGTTCTCGCTGTAGGCGTACACCATGGAGAACGTCATCTCGTTGTGGTGGTACTTGCGGTGAACGGGTTCGTGGGCGACGTAGCCGAGCGAGTCGTGCATCCACCCCATGTTCCACTTCAGCCCAAAACCCAGCCCACCGCTGTCAGTCGGCCGAGTCACCCCGTCCCAGGCCGTGGACTCCTCCGCGATCGTCACAACACCCGGCGCCCGCCGGTACACCGTCGCGTTCATCTCCCGCAGGAACGCGGCCGCGTCCAGATCCTCCCGGCCACCATGGACGTTCGGCGTCCACTGCCCCGAGTCACGCGAGTAGTCGAGGTAAAGCATGGAGGCGACGGCATCGACCCGCAGCCCGTCGATATGGAACTCCTCGCACCAGTAAACGGCGTTCGCCACAAGGAAGTTGCGCACCTCCACGCGCCCGAAGTCGAACTCGTACGTCCCCCAGTCCGGATGCTCCGCACGCCGCGAGTCACCGGGCTCGTACAGCGGATCCCCGTCGAAACGGGCCAGCGCCCAGTCGTCCTTCGGGAAGTGCGCCGGAACCCAGTCCATGATCACGCCGATACCGGCCCGGTGGAAGGCGTCGACGAGGTATCTGAAGTCGTCCGGGGTGCCGAGCCGTGCGGTGGGCGCGTAGAAGCCGGTGACCTGGTAGCCCCACGAGCCGCCGAAGGGATGCTCCGTGACCGGCATCAACTCCACGTGCGTGAAGCCCAGGTCCTTCACATATGAGGGGAGTTCCGCAGCGAGTTGACGGTACGTCAATCCCTGACGCCAGGACGCCAGATGGACCTCGTAGACAGAGAAGGGCGCCTCGTGCACCGGGGTGTCCCCGCGCCGCGCCAGCCACTCCCCGTCCCCGTCGCTCCACTCGTAGTGGCTGGCCGTGACGATGGACGCCGTCGCGGGCGGCTCCTCCGTGCGCCGCGCCATCGGGTCGGCCTTGAGGAACCGGCCGCCGTACCGTGAGGTGATCTCGAACTTGTACCGGGCGCCCTCACCAATCCCCGGCAGGAACAGCTCCCACACCCCGGACGAACCGAGCGACCGCATCGGAAACGCCGTGCCGTCCCAGAAGGTGAAGTCCCCGGCGACCCGCACCCCTTGAGCGTTCGGCGCCCACACCGTGAAGCGCGTGCCGGCCACGCCCTGGTGGGTCATCGGTTCGGCGCCGAGCGCCCGCCACAGCTGCTCGTGCCGGCCCTCGCCGATCAGATGCAGATCCACCTCACCCAGCGCCGGCAGGAAACGGTACGGATCGTGTACCTCCTGCTCGCCGTCGTCGTACGAAACCAGCAGCGTGTACGCGGGGATCGCGTCGAGCGGCAGTACGGCGGAGAAGAAGCCGTCGCCCTCGGAGGCGAGCCGACCGCGCTCACCGTCGACCACGACACTCACGGCACGGGCGTGCGGGCGCAGCGTCCGGAAGGTGATTCCGCCCGGGACCGGATGCGCGCCGAGCAGGGCGTGCGGGTCGTGATGCGCGCCGGAGAGCAGGCGCTCACGGTCGGCCGCTACCAGGGGAGCGGCCCTCGGTGGGAGCGGGCCGGACGGCTCGGGGAGGGAGGTGTCACGCAGGGCCACGGGTTCAGCCTCCTCTTACGGCGAGCCGCTCGACGGCTGCCATCGGCACCGGCAGCCAGTCCGGGCGGTGTCGCGCCTCGTACAGGACTTCGTAGATCGCCCGGTCGGTCTCGTAGGCGCGCAGCAGCGCGTGTTTCTTGCGCGGGTCCCAGCCGGCCCGGGCGGCGTAACCCGCGCAGTAGGCCTCCCGGCAGCGGCGTGCCCATTCCGGACGCCAGGGGCGGCGCTGCCGGGCCGCGTAGTCGAAGGAGCGCAGCATGCCGGCGATGTCGCGCACCGGGGACTGGGCGCCGCGCCGCTCGGTGAGCGGGCGGGACGGCTCCCCCTCGAAGTCGATGACGAACCACTCGCGTCCGGCCCGCAGCACCTGCCCGAGGTGCAGGTCGCCGTGGATGCGCTGGGCGGGCGGCCCGGTGTCGCAGCCGGTCAGCGCGTCGAAGGCGGTGCGCAGCCCGGCGGCGAAGGGCCGGAGCGCGGGCACGGAGTGCGCGGCCGCGTCGAGGCGTTCGGCCATGGCCGCCGCCGTACCGCTGGTTCCGTCGCCGCCGCCGGTGGGGAAGGCCGTGGCGAGCGCGAGGTGTACGTCGGCCGTGGCCTGCCCCAACTCCCGCGCCTGTGCGGCGAAGTCGTCACCGACGGCCAGCGCGTGCAGCGCCAGCGTCCAGCCGTCGGACGCGTCACGCAGGAACGGCTGGAGCACGCCGAGCGTCGCCTCCCGCGGTTGCGTCGTCCGGAACCATGCCACCGGGGCGGGTACGCGACGGCAGCCTTGCCCGGCCAGCGCACCCGGCACCTCCAGGTCGGGATTGACACCGGGCTGGATACGGCGGAACACCTTGAGGATGTACGCGTCGCCGTACACCAGCGAGGAGTTGGACTGCTCGGCGTCGAGCAGCCGCGGCGGCAGGCCGGCCGGCACCCGTGCGGACGGGTCCGACTCGAAGTGCAAGGGGCCCGCCGTGCCGGGGCTTCGCAGCCGATCGAGAAGCAGCTCGGCCGATCGCGGGTCCTGCAGGGCGTCGTAGATCAGGAGCCCGGCCAGCGGGCCCTCGGTCGCGCGGCCGATGAGTGCTCGGCCGAGGCGCGGCGAGAGGTGTTTCCGTACGCCGAGGAGGAGTTGGTAGCAGTCGCCGGACAGGGGAGTGCCGCCGGGGGTGGGGACCCCCGCGTGACCGGCGTGGACCAGCACGTGAAGGCAGCCCGGGTACAGCTCTGTCATCGACAGCAGGCCGAGCTCCGTGACGGGCCTGTCCTTGCCCGCGAACCAGCGCTGACGGGGCAGCCACTCGCGCAGCAGCCCGTCGAGCGAGGCCATGGGCCGGGTGAGGTCCGGACCGCTCGTGCGGAGTGATGCGGTCTTCGGCATGGTGACGCGTCCTTTCGTCGGCGCATGCTCAAAGTCGTCGGCCGATGCGGGATGCGACTCGGGTGAGCCGGAACCAGTAGAAGCCGTGGCCCCCCAGCGTCAGCAGGTACGGCAGTTCACCGATGGCGGGGAAGCGGACCCCGCCGAACAGCTCGACCGGATGCCGGCCGCTGAACTCGCGCAGGTCCAGCTCGGTGGGCTGGGCGAAACGCGCGAAGTTGCTCACACACAGGACGAGGTCGTCCCCTCCTTCCTCATTCGAGGGGGCCTCGCGAAGGAAGGCGAGTACCGCCGGGTTGGACGACTGGAGCTCGGCGTACGAGCCGAGTCCGAAGGCCGGATTCTGCTTGCGGATCTCGATCATCCGCCTCGTCCAGTGCAGCAGCGAGGACGGGGATGACATCGAGGCCTCGACGTTGGTGACCTGGTGGCCATAGACGGGGTCCATGATGGTCGGCAGGCAGAGGCGGCCCGGATCGCACGTGGAGAAGCCCGCGTTCCGGTCCGGTGTCCACTGCATCGGTGTGCGTACGGCGTCGCGGTCGCCGAGCCAGATGTTGTCGCCCATGCCGATCTCGTCGCCGTAATAGAGAATCGGGCTGCCCGGCAGCGACAGCAGCAGAGCCGTGAACAGCTCGATCGTGTGACGGTCGTTTTCGAGGAGCGGGGCCAGGCGGCGGCGGATGCCGATGTTGGCGCGCATGCGGGGGTCCTTGGCGTATTCGGCCCACATGTAGTCGCGTTCCTCGTCGGTGACCATTTCGAGGGTCAGCTCGTCGTGGTTGCGCAGGAAGATGCCCCACTGGCAGTGGGAGGGGATGGCGGGGGTCTTGGCGAGGATTTCCGAGACCGGGTAGCGGGATTCTCGGCGTACCGCCATGAAGATCCGTGGCATGACGGGGAAGTGGAAGGCCATGTGGCATTCGTCGCCGCCGGAGGCGTAGTCGCCGAAGTAGTCGACGACGTCCTCGGGCCACTGGTTCGCCTCGGCCAGCAACACCGTGTCCGGATACATCGCGTCGATCTCGCTCCGGACGCGCCTGAGGAATTCGTGGGTCGCCGGAAGGTTCTCGCAGTTCGTTCCCTCGGCCGCGTACAGGTAGGGCACGGCATCCAGGCGGAAGCCGTCGATGCCCAGGTCCAGCCAGAAGCGGAGGGCGGCCAGGATCTCCTCCTGGACCGCCGGACTCTCGTAGTTGAGGTCGGGCTGGTGGGAGAAGAAGCGGTGGAAGAAGTACTGCTTGCGGACCGGGTCGTAAGTCCAGTTGGACGCCTCGGTGTCGACGAAGATGATTCGCGCGTCCTGGAACTGTTTGTCGTCGTCGGCCCACATGTAGTAGTCGCCGTAGGGGCCTTCGGGGTTGGCGCGGGACTCCTGGAACCACGGGTGCTGGTCGCTGGTGTGGTTCATGACGAAGTCGATGATGACGCGCATGCCGCGCTGGTGGGCGGCGTCGACGAATTCGACGAAGTCGGCGAGGTCACCGAACTCGGGCAGTACGGCGGTGTAGTCGGAGACGTCGTAACCGCCGTCCCGGAGGGGGGATTTGAAGAAGGGCGGCAGCCAGAGGCAGTCGACACCGAGCCATTGCAGGTAGTCGAGTTTGGCGGTGAGGCCCTTGAGGTCGCCGACGCCGTCGCCGTTGCTGTCCTGGAAGGAGCGCACGAGGACTTCGTAGAAGACGGCTCGTTTGAACCAATCCGGGTTCCGGTCCTTGGCAGGCGTGTCCTCGAAGGTGTCCGGGACGGGCTCGTTGACAGTCATGGCGTGCGTGACCCTCCGTTCTGCGGCGCCGATCGCCGGACGTGAAGCACGTGCGCGGGCGCCCGGCCGGGTTCGAGGCGCACATAGTTGGTGCCTCCCCAGTGGTAGGTCTCACCCGTCAGTTCGTCGTGCACGGACATGGATGCGTGCACGTCCAGGCCGAGTTGCGGCATGTCCAACGAGACCGTCGCCTCCTGGGTGTGGTGAGGGTCGAGGTTGGCGACCACCAGGACGGTGTCCGACCCCGTGCGTTTGCTGTAGGCGATGAGAGCGTCGTTGTCGGTCCGGTGGAAGCGGATGTTCCTGAGCCGCTGCAGCGCGGGATGGTCCCTGCGAATCGCATTGAGCCTCGTGATCAGAGGGGCGATGCTACGTCCTTCTCGTTCGGCGGACTCCCAGTCGCGGGGGCGGAGTTGGTACTTCTCCGAGTCGAGGTACTCCTCGCTGCCCGCCCGCAGTGGCGTGTTCTCGCACAGCTCGTAGCCCGAGTACACACCCCAGGCCGGCGAGAGCGTCGCGGCCAGCACCGCGCGCAGCTCGAAGGCCGGGCGGCCGCCGTCCTGGAGGAACTCGTGCAGGATGTCGGGGGTGTTGACGAAGAAGTTCGGACGCATGTAGGCGGCCGTCTCGCCCGACAGCTCGGTGAGGTATTCGGTGAGCTCCTGCTTGGTGTTGCGCCAGGTGTAGTAGGTGTACGACTGCTGGAAGCCAACCTGCGCCAGGGTGCGCATCATCGCCGGGCGGGTGAAGGCCTCGGCGAGGAAGATGACGTCGGGGTCGGTGCGGTTGATGTCCGCGATGACCCGCTCCCAGAACGCGACCGGCTTGGTGTGCGGGTTGTCGACGCGGAAGATCCGCACGCCGTGTGCCATCCAGTGGCGCAGCACGCGCAGGGTCTCGGCGATCAGTCCGTCAAGGTCCCGGTCGAAGGCGATCGGGTAGATGTCCTGGTACTTCTTGGGCGGGTTCTCCGCGTAGGCGATCGTCCCGTCGCTGCGGTGATGGAACCACTCCGGGTGCTTGTCCACCCACGGATGGTCCGGGGAGCACTGCAGCGCGAAGTCCAGCGCCACCTCCAGGCCGAGGCCGGCTGCCTGGCGTACGAAGTGGTCGAAGTCCTCGATGGTGCCCAGCCGCGGGTGGATGGCGTCGTGCCCGCCCTCCGGCGAGCCGATCGCCCACGGCACCCCGACGTCCTGCGCGGTGGCGGACAGGGTGTTGTTGGGGCCCTTGCGGAAGGTCGTCCCGATGGGATGGATGGGCGGCAGGTAGACGACGTCGAAGCCCATCGCGGCGATCGCCGGCAACCTGCGGGCGGCGGTGCGGAACGTGCCGTGCGGCACCTCCGCAGTCCCCTCCGAGCGGGGGAAGAACTCGTACCAGGACCCGAACAACGCCCGCTCCCGCTCCACCAGCAGCGGCAACGGCTCGGAGGCGGTCACCAGCTCCCGCAACGGATGCCGCGCCAACACCGCATCCACATCCGGAGTCAACGCCGCAGCAAAGCGGGTCGCGACCGGTAGCGAGTCGTCGCGCAGGGTCTCCGCCGCGGCCAGGATCGCCGCACGTGCCGCGCCCTCCGGCACGCCCGCCGCCACCCGGTCGTACAGCTCGGCGCCTTCCTCCAGCACCAGCCCGGTGTCGATGTCGGCCGGAATCTTGATCAGCGCGTGCCGTCGCCACGTGGTCACGGGGTCGCCCCAGGCCTCCACGGCGTACGTCCAGCGGCCCACCGCGTCCGGGGTGACCTCGGCACCCCAGCGGTCGGTGCCGGGGGCCATTTCGCGCATCGGGGTCCACGGGCCGGGGCGGCCCTGCGGATCCCGTAGGACGACGTTCGCGGCGACCGCGTCGTGGCCCTCGCGGAACACGGTGGCCGTGACCCGGAACGTCTCGCCGGCGACTGCTTTCGCCGGGCGTCTGCCGCACTCCACGGCGGGCTGGACGTGTCGTATGGGAATGCGGCCGATGGCCGGGGTCGGGCTCATGGGTTTCACCTCCGCCGTGCTCGAAGCCGGGCCTGGTGGCCCGGCCGTTGGTCGAAGCTGCGCCGGAAGGCGACTTACCTCCCCGCGGGGGAACGCCGTTCGACGGGCGGGCCCCGTCGCCGGGCGCCGCCGGCACGAGGCCGGCCGTTCTGTTCCCGGAGGTAGGTGGTCAGGCTGGTCCGCAGATAGCGTTCGGCGGCGTCCGCGGCCTCACGAGCGCAGCGCTTCCCCATCAGCACGCACAAGGTGTAGCCCGAGTCCTCGAAAGTGGCCCGCACTTCGCGGTCGGCGGGGGTCGCGAGCATGACGCGTTCCCACGCCCGGTACCGCCGCAGATGCCGGGCCACCTCTTCTTTGGCGGGGAGCAGCATGGCGCAGTCTCACCTTCTGGATCGAGGCCGCGACAGACGGTTCGAGGCCTTCACACATGGTGCACGTGCGACGACGCAGCGTCTTGTTGGAGCTTCAACTACCTCGGGTGTGCGCTCGTGTTGCACGAATGGCGTAGCGCTCTCACTCTGGAGCTGACTCAGAAGCGATCAGTGCTCACGCTTTGTGTTCGGGGCCAGGCCCGCTGGGGGCGAGGAGAAGCGAGAGCTTCGCCGTGAGGAGCCAACGAAGATGAAGACCGCAGTGCCTTGCTACTACCACCTCGACGTGGAAGTCAGCCCGGACCGGGTCGGACAGGTCAGGCGCATCCTGGCCGCTCACCTCAGGCTCTGGGACCTCGAAACCCTCGTCGACCCCGTCTGCCGTGGCGCGGAATTGCTGCTGCGGGCCATAGACGAGCACGCGACGGACAAGCACACCTCCATCGAGATGTGGTGGAACGGCCAGCACCTCATCACGGCCGTCGGCGACGACAACCGCGACCTGCGCCCCGACACGGACCTGCGTGCCTGTCTGGCGCGCATCGCCGCGATGAGCGACGGCTGGGGATGCTGCGCCACGGACACCGGAAGCAAGGTCATCTGGTTCTCGCAGCGGGCCCGCGCGGGCGCACGTGTCCCGCTGGTCCCGATCGCACCGGCGCCGAGCCTGCGGGAGGTGCGCCAGCTGCCCCGCGCGGTCCCGGCCGCCGTTCTGACCGGCCAACCGGGCGCGGCCGACGAGGTCCTGGAGGACGCGCGGTGACCCCGAAGTCACAGCGCAAGGCCGAGGCAGGGGTGCCCGCGTGGCGCGGGCACCCCTACCCGTTGGGCGCCGCCTTCGATGGGAAGGGCACCAACTTCGCGCTGTTCAGCGAGGTCGCCGAACGCGTCGAGCTCGTCCTGGTCGGCGACGACGGCACCCACAGCAGCGTCCCGCTCACCGAGGTCGACGGATTTGTGTGGCACGGCTACCTGCCCGGAGTCGGCCCGGGCCGCCGCTACGGCTATCGGGTGCACGGACCGTGGCACCCGGCCCTGGGCCACCGCTGCAATCCGGCGAAGCTGCTCCTTGACCCGTACGCCAGAGCGGTCGACGGGCTGATGGACAATCACGCCTCCCTCTACGAACGTGCCCCAGGCGGCCCCGCCTCCGCGGACAGCGCCGGGCACACCATGCTCGGCGTCGTCACCGACCCGGCCTTCGACTGGGGCGAGGACAGCCCGCCCCGGCGGCCGTACGCCGACACGGTGATCTACGAGGCGCACGTACGGGGCCTCACCCGCACCCACCCGGACGTGCCGCCCGAACTCCGCGGTACCTACGCCGGTCTCGCGCACCCCGCGGTCGTCGAGCACCTGACCTCGCTGGGCGTGACCGCCGTCGAACTGATGCCGGTGCACCAGTTCGTCCAGGACGGCGTGCTGCAGGACCGCGGCCTGTCCAACTACTGGGGCTACAACACGATCGGCTTCTTCGCGCCCCACAACTCCTACGCAGCCCACGGCACCCGCGGCGAGCAGGTCACCGAGTTCAAGGCCATGGTGAAGGCGCTGCACGCGGCCGGGCTCGAAGTGATCCTGGACGTCGTCTACAACCACACCGCCGAGGGCAACGAGAAGGGCCCCACCCTCTCCTTCCGCGGCATCGACAACGCCTCCTACTACCGCCTCGTGGACGGCGACTGGCGGCACTACTACGACACGACCGGCACCGGCAACAGCCTGCTCATGCGCCACCCCTACGTCCTCCAGCTGATCATGGACTCGCTGCGTTACTGGGTGACCGAGATGCACGTCGACGGGTTCCGTTTCGACCTCGCGGCCACTCTGGCCCGGCAGTTCCACGAGGTGGACCGGCTGTCCGCCTTCTTCGACCTGATCCAGCAGGACCCGGTGATCAGCCGCGTCAAGCTCATCGCCGAACCGTGGGACGTGGGCGAGGGCGGCTACCAGGTGGGCAACTTCCCGCCCCTGTGGTCGGAGTGGAACGGCAAGTACCGGGACGCCGTACGGGACTTCTGGCGCGCGGGCGAGCACACGCTCGGCGAGTTCGCCTCCCGGCTGACCGGCTCCTCGGACCTGTACGCCCACAGTCGGCGCCGGCCGCGCGCCAGCGTCAACTTCGTCACCGCGCACGACGGATTCACCCTGCGCGACCTCGTCTCGTACAACGACAAGCACAACGACGCCAACGGCGAGGGCAACCAGGACGGTGAGAGCGTCAACCGTTCCTGGAACTGCGGGGCCGAGGGCGAGACGGACCAGCCCGCGGTGCTGGAACTGCGCGCCCGCCAGCAGCGCAACTTCCTGGCCACCCTGCTGCTCTCCCAGGGCATCCCCATGCTCTGCCACGGTGACGAAATCGGGCGCACCCAGCGCGGCAACAACAACGCCTACTGCCAGGACAACGAAGTCTCCTGGATCGACTGGGCGTTGACCGGGGAGCAGCGCGAACTGGCGGACTTCACGCGGTACGTCATCGGCCTGCGCGCCGCCCACCCGGTACTGCGCCGTCGCCGTTTCTTCCGCGGCGAGACCGGGACGCAGACCGGCCGGCCGCTGCCCGACCTCGTGTGGCTGCTGCCTGATGCCCAGGAGATGACCGACCGGGACTGGCAGCGCTCCGACGCCCACTGTGTCGGCGTCTTCCTCAACGGCGACGCCATCGCCGAACCCGACCCGCGAGGCCGGCCCGTGGTGGACGACTCCTTCCTCCTCCTGCTCAACAGCTACTGGGAACCGGTGGACTTCCAGCTGCCCGACAGCACGTACGGCGAACGCTGGACGACGCTGATCGACACCGCCGCACCGGAGGGCTCCCCGGACGAGTCGGAACACAAGGCCGGCACGGAGCTGGCCGTCGAGGCACGCAGCCTCGTACTGCTGTCGCGGCCGCCGATGAGCGCCCCGTAAGGGGCGCGGGGCTGTGTCGATATGCGGCTCCGCCGCGTGGGCGCGATCAGCCCCCACCGACCCACAGCAAACGACCTGCCTACAACGAACCGCCTATCCAGCGGAGCGCTCAGCTCTCGCGGTGCGATGTCACCGTGAACTGGGCGCCGTCGGGGTCGCGCAGCACGGCCTCCTGCTCGCCCTCCCGCAGGACGCTGCCGCCGCCCGCCTCCGCGGCCCGTGCGCAGGCCGCCGCGTCGGACACCGCGAAGTGGATCTGCCAGTGCGGCCGGATCGTGGGGTCGGGCGCCGCCTCCAGCGCCCCCGACTCGATGCGCGCGACCGCGTCCCCTCGGCTGCGCAGCACGACCTCGCCCCCTTCGTACTGGACCTCGCAGGCACCGGGACGGTCCGTCGCCCAGTCCAGGATCTCGCCGTAGAACAGGGCGGCGTCGAAGGCGTCCCGGGTGTGGAGCCGGATGAAGGCGGGCGCCGACCGGCGCCAGGTCTCCCAGTTGCCGACGAGCTCTCCCTCCCAGATCCCGAACGTCGCCCCGTCCCGGTCGGCCAGCAGCGCCGCCCGCCCGGGTGGGAAGGAGAGCGGCCCGACGGCCGCCGTACCGCCGCGCTCCCGCGCCCGGGCCACGGCCACGTCCGCGTCGGGCACGGCGAAGTACGGGGTCCAGGCGACCGCGACCTGCCACTCGGTCGCCACGGCCGCGATACCGGCGACCGGCACTCCGTCCGCCAGCGCGATCCGGAAGCGGTCGCCGAGCCTGGCCGAGCGCCACCTCCAGCCCAGCAGGGCCCCGTAGAACTCCTGGGTGGCCTGGAGATCGCGGCTGGTCAGACTCACCCAGCAGGGTGCTCCGAAGACGGAGTCGGTGGAGACGACGTCCTTGGTGGCGCTGGAACGTGTCGTGTCATGGTTCATGAAAGTCGCGTCCTGATCTCGTCGACCGGCAGGCGCCGCTCTCCCGTCCAGTGTCCAACCGGAACCCCTCTCCGTGCCTGTCGAGGGCGACCGGACGATCGCTCTTGACCGTCCGTTGGTGCCATTAGCTCTGATACAGAGGTAATCTTCCGGTGTGGACTCGGAGAACTTCCCGGAAGAGCTGGCCGACGCCCTCGTCGGGGTCCAGCGTCTGATCCGGCGCCGACTGCGCAGCGGGATGACCGTCCCGCGGCTGCGCGGCGCCGAGGTGGAGCTGCTGCGCCTGGTGGAGGCCCGGCCCGGAATCGGTATCTCGGAAGCCGCCAAGGAGCTGTACCTGGCGGGCAACTCCGTGTCGACGCTGGTCAACCAGCTCGTGCGGGAGGGCCATCTGGTCCGGGAGACCGACCCCGCCGACCGTCGGGCCGCACGTCTGCAGCTCACCGAGGCGGCCGAGACCCGGCTGCGCGACTGGCAGCAGCGCCGCGCCGCCCTCGTACGCCGACAGGTGTCACGGCTCGACGAGGCGGACCGGGACGCCCTGCGCGCCGCGCTCCCGGCCCTGCGCAAGCTGGCCGTCAATCTGCACGAGGAGGCCGAGGAGTCATGACCCGTGACGCTGCCGAGGGACCGCCCGCAGCGGTCTCCTGCACCGGACTCACCTACGCCTTCGGCGAGACCAGAGCCGTCGACGGGCTCGACCTTTCCGTCGGGGAGGGCGAGGTCTTCGGACTGCTCGGCCCGAACGGAGCCGGGAAGACCACCGCCATCCGCTGCATCACCACCCTCCTGCCGGTCCCCGCGGGCATGGTCCGTGTCTTCGGCCACGACACCGCCGGGGACCGTATGGCCGTACGACGCATGCTGGGCTACGTCCCCCAGCAGCTGTCCGCCGACGGCGGGCTCACCGGCCGGGAGAACGTCGCTCTCTTCGCCCGGGTCTTCGACGTCCCCCGCCGAGAACGCGCGGCACGCGTCGGCCAGGCCCTGACCGCGGTCGACCTCACCGAAGCCGCCGACCGGCTGGCCAACACCTACTCCGGCGGCATGGTCCGCCGCCTCGAACTCGCCCAGGCCCTGGTCAGCGCGCCCCGGCTGCTGATCCTCGACGAACCGACGATCGGCCTCGACCCGATCGCCCGGACCAGCGTGTGGGACCACATCAACGCCGTGCGCGCGGCCACCGGCATGACCGTGCTCGTCACCACGCACTACATGGACGAGGCCGACCAGCAGTGCGACCGGGTCGCCCTGATGCACCACGGCCGCATCCGCGCACTCGGCACCCCGGCCGAGCTCAGGGAGAGGCTCGGCGAACGCCGGCGCGCCGCGGGCGCGGCCGGCACGGACACGCTGCCCACGCTGGAGGACGTCTTCCGCGACATCGTCGGCAGCGGCCTCGACGAGTCAGGAGATTTCCGCGATGTCCGAAGCACCCGCCGCACCGCGAACCGCGTCGGCTGACCATGCCCACGAGAACGGCATAGACCTCCTGCTGAAACCGCCTGCGCCCCGCGCGGGCTGGCGGCTGCTGCCCGCCCGGGTCGGCGCGATGTGCGTGGTCGAGCTCCAGAAACTGCGCCACGACCGCACCGAGCTCTACACCAGGGCCGTCCAACCGGCCCTGTGGCTGCTGATCTTCGGCCAGACGTTCACCCGGATCAAGGCGATCCCCACCGGCGGCATCCCCTACATCGACTATCTGGCGCCCGGCATCATCGCCCAGTCCGCGATGTTCATCGCCATCTTCTACGGCATCCAGATCATCTGGGAGCGGGACGCGGGCATCCTCAACAAGCTCCTCGTCACCCCGACCCCGCGCTCGGCCCTCATCACCGGCAAGGCGTTCGCGGCCGGCGTGAAGTCCCTGATCCAGGCCGTCGTCGTCATCGTCATCGCCGCCCTGCTCGGCGTGGCACTGACCTGGAACCCGCTGAAGCTGCTCGGCGTCGCGGTGGTGGTGATCCTCGGGTCGGCCTTCTTCTCCTGCCTGTCGATGACCATCGCCGGCATCGTGCTCAGCCGGGACCGTCTGATGGGCTTCGGACAGGCGATCACGATGCCGCTGTTCTTCGGCTCCAACGCCCTCTACCCCGTGTCCGTGATGCCGGGCTGGCTCCAGGGCATCAGCAAGGTCAACCCGCTCAGCTATGAGGTGGACGCCCTGCGCGGCCTCCTCCTCGGCACCCCGGCACACCTGGCGGCCGACTTCGGGGTCCTCGCCCTGGCCGCCGCGCTCGGCATCGCGGCCGCCTCGTCCCTCCTGGGACGCCTGGCCCGCTGATCTTGTGACGGAACGTGATGTGCGGCACGCGCGGGGCCACCGTCCGAGAGGTGGAAAGCGAATTCTTCCTGCGCACGGCTTGATCAGCGATCAAAGGGGGTGAATCACCTGGCCACAGCGCATTCTGCTCATTTGACAGTGCGCTGAGCACACAGATAGGAAGCAGCTCTCTGAGGTCGAAGAGGTGCATTGTGTACGAGCCGAACGTGGTCGGGGACTGGCAGGAGTACGACGAGCATGCCGGTCTGCGGGTCCGCGTCCACCAACTGGAGGCGGCCGAGCCGCCGCGCGGCCGCGACGACGCCGCCGAGGGACAGACGTACTTCAGGGTCCGGGTGACCGTCGAGAACCGTGGCGAGCGGCACTTCGGGATCCACCTGGAGGACGGTCAGATCGACGTGCGGATCGGTCCCGACGGCGAGAGCGCGTTTGTCGACTGGCGCAACACGCAGTTCATCGAGGGCTTCGACGTCTACCCGCTGCGCCGCGTCACCGCCGTCCTGTACGCCGCCGGACCAGAAGCCTCCCTGACCCAGATCGACGTCCAGATCCAGCTGCGGGTCGATGAGGAGTGGACCGACCGCCGGCTGTGGGCGGGCGCCATCGGACTCCACGAGGGCTGCGTCGGCGCGGGCGCGCCCTGCGGTGCGGGGCGTGAGGGCCTGGCCCACCAGGTGAGCAACTTCCTGCGCGACGAGGCCGGAGAGGGCACCGCCTGAGCGAGGCTCAGTGCGGGATGCCGTCGATGATCTCGCGGGCGCCCTGACGCAGCAGGGCCACGGCGACCGAGGTGCCCAGCGTTGCCGGGTCCAGTCGCCCCGCCCACTCGTGGGCGTTGAGCCGGGTCTTGCCGTCCGGTGTGAACACGCAGGCGCGCAGGGAGAGTTCGCCACTCCGGTCCACCTGCGCGAACCCGGCGATGGGGCTGTTGCAGTGCCCCTGCAGGACGTGCAGGAACATGCGTTCCGCCGTGGCCTCGCGGTGGGTTTCCGGGTGGCCGAGCGCGCTGACGGCGTCGATGGTCTCGGTGTCGCCCTCGCGGCACTGCAGGGCGAGGACGCCCGCGCCGATCGGCGGCATCATGACCTCGGGGGAGAGGATCTCGCTGATCACGTCCTGCTGGCCGATGCGCTCAAGGCCCGAGACCGCGAGCAGCAGCGCGTCCGCCTCACCGGCAGCGAGCTTCTCAAGGCGCCGGTTGGCGTTCCCGCGAAAGGGCACGCACTCCAAGTGCGGGTGCGTGGCGGCCAGTTGCGCGACCCGGCGCACCGAGGAGGTGCCGATCCGGGTGCCCGCCGGAAGCTCGTCCAGGGTGAGCCCGCCCGGGTGGACGAGGGCGTCGCGGATGTCGTCCCGCTTGAGGAACGCGGCGAACACCGTGCCCGCCGGGAGCGGCCGGTCGGCCGGCACGTCCTTGACGCAGTGCACCGCCAGGTCGGCCTCCCCGGCCAGCAGCGCGGCGTCCACCTCCTTGGTGAACGCCCCCTTGCCCTCGACCTGCGAAAGATCGCCCATCCACTTGTCCCCGGTCGTCTTCACCGGCACGACCTCGGTACGCACACCGGGATGCAGCACACCCAACTCGGCGCGTACACGCTCCACTTGGGCCAGTGCCATGGGCGAGTCGCGGGAGACGATGCGGATCAATTCGGGAACCGACATGCCGACACGATAGACCTTCGCGACGGTGCGCTCGTGCCAGTCGGACGATCAGGCCGCGCTGTCGGCTTCGAGCGGCGCCGCCGACTCCCGGGAGACGGGCCAGGTCAGCACCGCGAGAGCCGCCACCGTGAGCAGCCCGCCGACCAGGACCGTGCCCCGTACATCCACCACGGGCAGCAGGGCGCCGCCGAGCAGGGCACCGGCGGCGACACCCACGTTGAAGGCGGCCGAATTCGCGGCGAGCGCCGACTCGGTGCGTTTGGGCGCCACGCGCAGCACCTGGCTCTGCGTCGCCATGAAGACGGGGGCGACCGAGCCGCCCAACAGCATGAGCATCCCGACGGTCACCACCTGGCTGCTCCCGCCTGCGTACAGGCCGAACAGCGCCACCGCCTGGGTCGCCACCGGCACGATCAGCGTGCCCCGCGGGAACCGGTCGAGGAGCGGGCCGGTCACGGTGACACCGGCCAGCCCCGCCGCACCGAACGCGAACAGCACACCGCTCACCGCCCCTTCCCCGAACCCGCTCACCTCGTCGAGGAACGCGACGATGTACGTGAATCCCGCGAAGGCGCCCGTCACCGAGAGGGCGGTGGTGGCGAGGACGACGAGGAACCGGCGCCGGTCCGGGGCGGCGCCGTAGGCGGAGTGGCTCTCCTGCGGGTGGGACGTCGGCAGGAGGACGGCGATGGCCAGGAGCGAGACGAGAGCGAGCACGCCGAGCACCGCGAACGGCACGCGCCAGCCGCTGTGCCCGCCCAGCCAGGTCCCGGCCGGCACACCGAGAACGATGGCCAGCGAACCGCCCACCGACAGCAGCCCCATGACCCGGCCCCGCCGCTCGGGCGCGAACAGACCGACCGCGACCGTCCCCATCACCGCCCAGAACAGCGCCTGGGCGAGCGCGGTCGCCACCCGCGCCGCCAGCAGCAGCCCGTACGACACCGCTGTCAGCGCCGACACCCAGCTCGCCACGGCCAGCACACCCAGCAGCCCGGCGAGGAGGTACCGGCGCGGGACGGACCGGGTGAGGTGCGCGAGGGGCAACGACACGACGGCCACCGTCAGGCCGTACCCGGTCACCAGCACGCCCACCGCCGTCAGCGACACCCGCAGATCGTCCGCCATGAGGGCGAGCAGGCCGACAGGCAGGTTCTCGGTGGTGTTGAAGGTGAACGCCGCCAGCATCAGCGCCGCTACGACGGCGGCCCGGCGCCAGGCGGCCGGACGTACGCTGCCCATGGACGTGCCTCTCGGGTGGGGGTCGGGACGGGGCAAGCGTGCTGGGCGGGAGAGGCTGCTTCTACTCTTTCGGTCCGGGCCGAATCGCTCACGGAGGCCGCGTTGCCGCTGACCCTGCACCTGGACACCGCCGACCTGACGCGCTGCCGGTTCGCGGTCTCCCCGCTGTGCCAGACCCACGAGGCGCTGCGCATGCTGCGCCGCCCGGCCCGGCACGGCTACCACCAGAGCTGGCTGCGCCGGATGCGGCGGACCGTCTCCGGGCTCGACCTGTCGCCGCTGTGGCTGTTCATCCCGCGCGCCGGCGGCTACACCCCGGACTTCCTGGGCGCGCCGCCCAAGGAGTCGTACCCCTCCTTCGACGACGAACTGGTTCGCATGCGCGCGACCGAACCAGCCCTGGCCCGCGCCGAGATGGAGCGCTCCCTCGCCTGCACACCGGGCCTCGCCGAGTCCTCGGCGGGACGCGCCGCGCTCGACGACCCCGCGCGGGCCGTCGCCCGCCTCGCCGACCTCACCGAACTCGCCTGGCACGCCCTGCTCGCCCCGGACTGGCCGCGCCACCGGGCTGTCCTGGAGGCCGACATCGCCCACCGCACCCGGCAGCTCGTGGACGGCGGCCTCGACGCTCTGCTCGCCGGACTGCACCCCGGCATCGACTGGGCCGGACACACCCTCACCCTGCGCATGTACGGCGACCTCGCGGACGCCCAACAGGCCGACGGGCGAGGCGTGTTGCTCATGCCGAGCGTGTTCGTCTGGCCGGATGTCGTGAGCGGATTCGCCAGTCCCTGGCAGCCCACCGTCATCTACCCCGCCCGCGCCATGGGCCGCCTCCATTCCGCGCCGGACCGCCGCCCGCCGGACGCGCTCGCCCGGCTCCTGGGCCGACAGCGCGCCGCGATCCTCGTCGGCCTCGACACCCCCACCGCGACAACGGAGTTGGCCCGCCGCCACGCCATGGCCCCGTCGAGCGTGTCGGCACACCTCTCGGTCCTGCGCGACGCGGGCCTGCTCGACTCCCGGCGGCACGGCTACTACGTCCTGTACGAGCGCACGGAACTCGGCGACGCCCTTGCGGACGACAACTGACCTGCTCCGGGGCCCGGGTTCAGGCGCCGGGCGGGGCCACGCAGGCATACAGGGGCAGTGGCCGCATCCCGTGGCGGATCTTGAGGGGCGCGTTGCTGCGGCCGCCCTCCACCCACTGCTTCCCCCACTCGATGGCCGCACGGATCTCCGCCGCCCACAACAGGTAGTTGGGGCTGAACCCGTCGACGGTGGCGTGGCTCGTGCCGCCCGCCCACATGTGCACACGCTCGTTGTCGAGGAGGGTGACCGCGGCGGCCAGCGTCCGGTCGCCCTGGTCCACACGGACGATCTTGGCATGGTCGCCCAGCGCCATCACGAAGTCGCCGAAGACGCTCTCGGGGTACATGTGCGCGCTGTTGTGCTTGGCCGCGGTGTGGCGGATGAGCTCGCCCACCGTGCCCAGAAAGTCCGGGCGGGGGGCCTCGATCGTGATCGTGACCCCGGCGTCCGCCGCACGGCGCAGGTACTGCCGGATCGTCCGCCGGGTCTTGCCGCCCAAGGCCGCCAGATAGGAGTCGTAGGAGTCATAGGCGCGGGAGTCGGGCCCGGCCGTGCCGGTCAGCGGGAGTTGGAAACGGGTCACGATCGGTGCCACCCGCCACCCCTTGCGCCGGGCCACGTCGAGGACCGGGTCGCCCTCCGCGACGCTGACGAGCCCCGCGGCCTGCGCGCCGTCGGAGGCGCCCAGCTCCACCACGGCGTCCAGCACCGCTGCCAGGATGCGGTCACGCCGCCCCGGGTCGCTCTCCCGGACGGGGATCCGGGTGTCGTAGCAGTACCAGTTGTGCCCGAGGAGCGCCGGTCCGTCCGCTTCGGGAATGCCGACGCCGCGCAGGGAACCGTATGGGTCGCCCTGCTTCTGGAGGTAGCACGGCAGTACGGCGACGGTCCGGCCCGCCTCGAGGACGGTCAGGTAGCGCACCGCGGCGTACGGGCTCAACGGGCTGGTCTGGAAAGCCCGCAGGTAGGCCGGTGAGTAGTGGACGGGGGCGGCGGCCCCCTCGGTCACCTCCTGCCACTGGGCGGTGTCGACGTCGTCGATGGAGTCGGCGACGGTGATGTCCGGCATGCTCACTCCCTCTTCCCTTCGTTCACCCAGCCCGCCCCCTCCATCGCCGCCAGGAAACGCTCCCCGAAGCCCGGCTCCCAGCGGAGCCCGGAGTCGAGTTGGGCTGTGCGAATCACGCTCGCGGCGTCGGAGACGCCGTCGATGCTCTGCGCGAGGGACATCGCGGAGGCGTAGAACCTGCCCCGGTTCTCGGTCAGTTGGCCCAGGAACCACTGCCGGTCCGTCTCGCCGGCGGCTCCCATCAGCGCCCGGAGGTTGAAGGGCCCTGGCCAGGTCCGGTGCAGACTCGGGCCCTGTTCGTCCGATGCTTCGGGGGCATCGGTCCAGGCTTGGGACAGCGTGCGGTGCAAGTCGCCGAGCCGGTGCGCCTGTTGGTCCAGGACGTCAGGGCTCGCGCCGAGCGGTAGCAGGGTCGGGAGAGCGTCGCGGCCGTACTGCCAGCGCCGGGTCAGCAGGGCGGCGGTCAGCGGGTCGTCGGTCGGTGGCAGACAGGCGGTCATCCGGTGGGCCGTCCAGCGGGTGAGGAGGTGGGCGAGTCGGTCGGCGTCGCGGGGGCCCGCCGTCGCCACGACAGCGGCTGCGGACGCGGCAATCGCGGCGGACCTGCGCAGCTCCTCCGGGTCGACCTTGTCGAGCGTGTCGGCACCGGAGTGGTTGAACCGGTCGGGCCAGTGCCCCAGTTGTACGGCCGGACAGCCGATCGCCCGGTCGGCCAGGACCGCGTGGTCGGAGGCGCCGACGAACGGTGTCGTACGCCACGCCCACACATCGCATCCGACGGCCGAGCTGTAGGAGCGCGCGGCGGACGGCAGCGCCCGCACGCAGGCTTCGACCAGGGCGTTGGCGAAGTGCGGGAGGTACTCCGGGCTGTGCTCGACGATCAGCGGACCGCCGCACAGCCGCTGGTCCTCGCCCACCATGTCGAGATCGACCGCCATCATCGGCAACGGCCTGCCCTCCTCGACCGTCCGGTGGACATAGGCGGCCAGCCCCACGAACTCGGGCGCCCAGACGAACCGGACCGGTCGGCGCGGCGCGCGCCTCGCCAGCACGCGCCCGGCCGCCAGGGCCGCCGCAACCCCGGAGGCGTTGTCGTTGGCGCCGGGCGCGGGGTGGCAGAGATGCGCGGCGAGCAGACAGGCGTCGGGCCCGGGCGAGGGATCCCCCGGTGTGCGGGCGACCACCACCGGCATCAGGGCCGGGGTGGTGTCGACGTCGACAACCACCCGAACGCGTTCGCCTCGGCTGTGTGCGCGGTGCAGTTCGTCCAGTTGGGCCGGGAGAACGCTGAAGCCGAACAGGCCGCTACCACCCGGGAGTTCGACCCGGCCGGCATGGTCGCGGAGGTCGGGACGGGCCGTCACGCAGAAGCCGCTCGCTCGCTCGTCTCGCATCCGGGCGAAGAGCTTCCCGTCGAGTTCGGCCGCCGACGGGACGAGGACCACCGCGCCCGGCGGCCAAGCGTCGTCCTGCACGCGGGCAAGGGGTGCTTCGCCGTATGTGGCCGCCGAGTTGGCGGCGAGGGCGTAAGGCTGTGCGCCGTAGTCGACCAGTGGGGGCCCGCCGGCGACCGACAGGCGCGCGGCGTGCGGAGTCCAGGAGGCGGGCGCGGTGAAGGTCCACCACGCGGTGCGGCCGTCGGCGGGGAAGTTCAGTACCTCGACGGTCGTCAGGCCCACGCGCTCGGCCTCGCCCGCCACGAAGTCGGCCGCCGCGGCGATCCCCGCCGATCCCTGGTAGCGGTCCCAGGTGGCGAGTTGGGCGACCCAGCGCATCGCCTCGTCGGCGTCGATGTCGTGGTGGATCCGGCCGACGAGATCCGTGAGGCTAGTCGACATGCGCGAACGCGGCACGGAAGGCGGAGAGTCGGGCGTCCGAGAGGGGAACTGCGATCTTCAGGAGCGGAGTGTCGACAGCGATCTCCTTGGCCCACATCTCGTGCTTGTCCAACACCGCTCTCGCATCCTCCCCGCCCGTCGTCACCCAAGGCAGGCAGTCGGCCCCCTCGGTCACCTCCAGGCCCACCCGCCGCAGCGTTGCCGACACCTGCGGCTTCACCTCGGCGATCCTGGCCCGGAGCCGGGCGAAGAC
This sequence comes from Streptomyces sp. JLBG701, assembly GCF_058544905.1. Lineage (NCBI taxonomy): Bacteria > Bacillati > Actinomycetota > Actinomycetes > Kitasatosporales > Streptomycetaceae > Streptomyces > Streptomyces sp. JLBG701. The sequence continues at coordinate 613,302 of NZ_CM178588.1, read as the reverse complement.
GTCGCCTTGTTCGAGAAGGCGCAGGGATACGGCGAGACCGGCGCTGTTCGCGGCAAGGGGCGGGGCGAACTCCCTCAGACGCTGGGTCAGTTCAGGTTGCGCGACCGCGAAACCGACCCGCAGACCGCCACAGCAGTAGCCCTTGGACATGCTGCGCACCACGACCAGGTTGTCGTGCTCGGCGACCGCCGGCACGCAACTCGCGCGCGGCCCGGCATAGACGGCGTACGCCTCGTCCAGCACCACGGTCGTGCCCCGCGCGCGGCAGGCCTCGGCGATCTCGTCCAGCCGGGACCGCCCGTACAGGTCGCCGGTGATGGTGGGGCGGTCCAGGACGAGGACCGAGGGCGCGTGCCGGTCGAGGTCGGCCGCCAGGTCCTCCGGCCGGGTCACGATCGCCTCGGCGCCGAGCCGTGCGGCCAGGCGGGGCAGGTCCGGGTGGCCGCCGGCCAGGTGCAGCACCGGCCCGGGCACCGCGAGCGCGGCGCACGCGTGCAGCAGCCCGGTGGCCCCTGTCCCGGCGGTCACCATGTCGGGGGAGAGGTCGAGACCGAAGTGCCCGGACAGCACGGGCGCGGCCCTCTGTGCCGCGTAGGGGTCGGTCACGTGGTATTCGCGCGCCAACTCGGCGACGCCACCGTCCTCGTACACGCTCCGAAAGGCCGCGTCGACCGACGGCCGTACGAACTCGATCTCGTCCGGCGACCAGCGCAGATCCACCGCGCAGGGACGCTTTTGCGCGGGCTGTGCCCAGGTCGCGATCGCTCCCGCGCCTCGGGTTCCCGGACTCCGCGCGACGAACTGGACGTACCGTGACACCGGGGCGGCCTCGCGTCCCACGACGAAGTCCGCGTCGACGCGCTCGACGGCGAAGCCCGCGCGGGTCAACAGGTCCCGTACCTCGGCGGGTTGGTACATCCGCACATCGTCGTGGATGACCACCGGCTCCGCGTTCCCCCGCCGAACCTCGATCGAACCGGCGCTACGGCCGGAGCCGACCAGGTAGTTGCGGCGGAAGTCGGCGCGCAGCCCCTCGGTCTCGAAGGTCGCCTCGGGCACGAAGTGGCCGGCGATGGCCAGCACGTTGGAGTGGTCCAGGAGCAGCAGCCCGCCAGGGACGAGTGCCCGGCGGGCCTCCTGGAGCAGGCGCAGCTGCTGGGGATCGCTGCCCCAGCCGAAGGACTGGACGCAGACGATCGCGTCGAACTCGCCGAGCAGCCAAGGGAGTTCGCGGAGGAGGTCGAGGCGCGTCCACTCCACCCGCACACCGGCGCCGGCGGCCGCCGCCTCGGCCCGCTCCAGCGCCCACGCGCCGACATCGACACCGGTGACCTCGAAACCACGCTCGGCCAGGGCGATCGCGTGGCGGCCCGTCCCGCAGCCGAGGTCGAGCACGCGGCGGCCCGGGGCCGAGTCGTCGAGGACGGCGGCGAGATAGTCGGCCTCGGAGGCGGTGCGCTCGGCGGTGTACTCGTGCGCCGCCACGGCCCAGAACTCCTCCCCGAAGAACTCCGAATACCAGGGAGTGCCGTTCTCGGGCCGGGCATCGCTCATACGGCGTCCGCCCGCAGCGCCTCCTGCCGGTGCAGGAAGCCGCACACATCGCACAGCCCGGCCGGGTTGGCCACGCCCTCCTGGAGGACGTACCGTCCGCCGCAGACCCGGCACAGGTCGTCGACCAGCGGCAGCAGGGTGCGCTGGACGTTCTCGAAGGCGTTGAAGAGGTAGTAGTCGATGCCCGGCCACAGGTCGTAGAGGTGGTCGGCCATCGCGTAGGCGAGGGAGCGTTCGTCGGAGCCGGTGGTGAAACGGCCGGGCGCGCCCTGCCGGTTGAGGTCCGGGGCGACGAGCTCCAGGTAGAGGGTCAGTTCCTTCTTGGTGATGCGGTAGAGCGGGAAGACGTAGCGCATGCCGCCCAGTTCGCGCACCGGGATACCGCCCATCCGGTAGCCCGTGGTGAACCAGGTGACCATGCTGGCCACCAGATCGTCGGCGTTGAAGCCGAACGCCACGACCGAGGCGCCCGTGCGCTCGGCCTGCTGCTCCAGCATCCGGCGCAGGACCTGGTGGCCGATCACCATGTTCATGTTGCGGTGTTCGCCGGAGACGACCTTGTTCATCATGTCGACGAACGGCTCACGCAGCTTGAAGAGTTCGGCGACATCGTCGGCTGTGACGATGACATGGTCCACGCCCAGGCCCGCGCAGGCGTCCAGCGCGATCCGGAAGGTGGCCGGCTCGTCCCAGTCGGGCAGTCCGGTGATGGTCACGGCGGTCATGTCGGCCTCGGGCCAACGGCCTCGGGTGCGTTCCAGCAGCTTGAGGTAGGCGACACTGTCACGGCCGCCGGACAGTCCGATGACGACCTTGTCCCCGGGGCGCATGGTGGCGCCGGCCGTGATGCTCTGGACGAAGGTCTCCTCGACGTACGTCACGAAGGTCTCGGCGGTGAACTGCTCGGTGCGCCGCTCCAGGTTGCCGCCGTGGTCGAACAGGACGGACTTGGTGTAGACGGGGTCCGGCGCGGCGTAGACGTGTTCCTTGGGGCGGCGCAGGACGTCGAGGTCGTAGTGGCGCACCTGGCGCACCTCGATGACGTCGTCGGGCTGGATGACGACCGTCGCCTCGGGTATCACCGCCCCGTTCCGGTGGGCGAGAACGGCGTTCGCCGGGATGCCGTGGACGCGGAGCACGTCCATCAGGTTCTGTCCCGGTGTCGCGTGCAGGGTCTCCGAACCACCGGTCTTGTTGCGGAACACGACCGTGCTCACGGGGCTCTCCTATCGTGGCGTGACGATCCGAGGGTCAGGGCAGGACTGAGGCGAGTGGGGCGTTCCAGGCGGCCAGCGGTACGAGCGTCTCGCCGTCGGAGACGGATCCGTGCTCCCAGGCCACGGTGGGGTCGGGCACGGGGAAGGCGGGGGAGGTGGCCAGGGCCACCACCGCGCCGACGCGGTCGCGGACGACGGGGGTCGCGGACAGCAGCCCGCGCTCGTGCAGGTCGTCCGGCGTCAGTACGAGCGCGTGCTCGCCAAGCGCGTCACGCAGTCGGTCCGCGACGGCCTCCTCGCGCCCGGGCAGCGGGTACAGCCAGCGGACCCGGCCGGCACCGCCGGCGGGCATCCGGCAGTACGCGGGAGCGTCGATCCGCGCCCACGCCTCGGCGAGGTCGGCCCGTGGAGTGACCGGCACTTGACCGTGATCGGCATGCGCTACGACACTCCAGCCGGCGTCGGCCCAGCGGCTCGCGGCCGTGTCCAGCAGCCGTAACGCCTCGTGCAGCCGGTCGTCGTAACCGGCTTGGTGGATGTGGTCGTCGAGGTTCACATACGCCCACACCAGGGGCGGGGCGTCGAAGGAGTCCGCGAGCACGGCCTCGACCTCCCGCACGGTGCGCTCCACGACATCGACGGGATCGATGGTGAGCTCGGTGGAGGTGGTCGGTGAGGGCATGACGCGGGCGCCGTGCAGCAGGGCGCTCACCCACTCGCCGGTCAGCCGCTCCAGTTCGGCGCCGAGCGCCAGCGCGGGGTGGCCCGAGGTGACCGCCCGGTCGAAGAGGGTCGGTGCGCCGTGCAGAAGCGCGTTCTTGGGCGGCGGGTAGGTGCCGAAGCCGTACGTGTCGCCGGTGACGAGATGGGTGACGCAGTCGGCGCCGGGTGCGCGATAGACCATGCCAACGGCTCCGTGCTCGGAGGGATCGGTGCCGGTGACGGCGGTCAGCCAGGCGGTCGTCGACGTGCTCGGGAAGGTGGAGCGCAACAGGCTGGTGCTTGCGTGGGTGAAGGCGGACGCGGCCACTTCGCACGACAGGCCGTCGACCGCCAGGACACACAGCCCCCGGGACGCGGCATTCAGACACCGTTCGACGACTTCAGGCACCACGCGGAGGTCGGCGGACGCTGTCGCCCGTCCGCCGACACGCGCCGCTGCGCTCAGTAGTTCGGTACGCAATCGGTGCAGGTGGTGCGGAACTTGACGATGTGCGCGGCCTGCCGGTCCTCGATCATGCGCTCGACCAGGCGGGGCAGCAGCATGACCGGCGCCGGGGTCGACGTGAACGTGGCCTCGGTCGTGGTTTCCGTGGTGGAGAGTGGAGCTGTTTGCATGGATCCTCCTGCCGGGAACGGTGCCAGAGAAACGCGCCAAACAACTTGCAATTTTTGCGTGAACAGGTCAACACAGGCCGAGTTGGTGTGTCAACACCGTGCGGTCCGGCAACCTGACCCCAACTTCCCTTTTATTTCAGGTAGTTGACGGACCGACAAATTCCGTCGACCGCTCAGTCGGTGAGGACCCGGGTTGCCGTGGGATGGGTGAGGCGCTTTCCGGGCGGCGGGCCGATCAGGGGCCGTCCCTCGGAGGGGAGGCCTTCCACCAGTTCCGCCGCGATCACGATGCGGTCCCACAGCGGAAGGCCGTCCTCTTCCGAGGCCAGCTCGGCCACCCGGGCCAGCAGTCCGCCGGAGTCGGACGGGCGCCGGGGGAGTGGAGACGACGCGGGCCGGGTCAACGGGTGGGCCGGGTGAGCGGCGTACAACTCGCGTGCCACGGTGGCCGGTTCGGCGGCACGCTGCGGTGATGCCTTCGCCGCCAGCATGGTGAGCGCCTCCTCCCGGCGTCCGGGCAGCAGGACGCCCAACTCCCGGATCAGGTCGGCGGGATCATCGGGCGCGTGCACGAAGTTGAGGCACATCAGCGTGCAGCCGAGCGTCGCGCGCAGCGAATCGACGTCCACCGAGAGGTTCTTGGAGGACCCCTTCAGTTCGGCGAGCCGTTCCGAGGCGGTTGTCCCCGTGCGCTCCGGACCCCTGGTGTCGCGGAGCGCTACGAAGAGACAGGGCGGCCCGGATTCGAGGACCATGTCCACGGCCCGGATCACCGCCAGCGGCGCGGCGTTGATCTGATAGCGCCACAGCTCCCGGGCGACCCGGGCGTCCACGTCGACCGTCAGGGCGCCGAGCGGCTCGAACCCGTGGTCCGCCAGGAAGGCGAGCGCCGGCTCGACACGCCGTCCCACGATCGCGTCCGGCTTGAACATGACGAAGGTGGAACACAGCAGTGTCCGATCCGTCTCCCGCGCATCCCGCCGGTCCAGCGATTCCGCCATTTCGCGGAAGTAGACATCGTCGGGATACGTGCGGCGCCGTACCGGATCGTGGGTTCGAGGGGCCCGTAACCACTCGTGGACAGTCATGCTCCTCCGGCATTCCGCGCGTCCGCCCGGCCCCCGTGATCGCCGCGTCCATCACGCCAAGTCGGCTGTATGCAAAAGAAGTTGTGTCGTTGTCATGAACCATGCGAGGCAATACGCTGAGGCTACTTTCCACGGCCGAACACATCAAGGAGGGTCCTATGAGCGTCGCCTTCAAGAAGGTTACGGTCCGCCCGAAGCCGGGCAAGTAGTCGCGGACACGGATGCGATCAGGATCCGGATCCGGACCGCTCCGCTCTCCGGGGGTCCTGATCGCGTTCACCCTCGTCCACCGGGGCGGAGCCGGCGTTGACTGACGCGGCGACCGGGACGGCGACCGAGGCCGAGGTGTCCATCGCCGCGGTGCGCGCCCTGCTCGGGGCCGAGCCCGCGACACCCCGGGAAGCCGTCCTTCGTACGGCCCGCGGCGCCCGCCACAAGCTCGCCGCGACCCTACTGAGCCTGTGGGCCGAGGCCGGCGAGCACCTCACCGACGCGGAGGCCGATGAGCTGCGCCTGCACCGGGAGCGCATCGAGTACTACCAGCAACTGTGGCATCGGTTACGGGAGTTGGCCCCCGACGTATTCCTCCTCAAAGGCATGACGGTCGCCGCCCTCTACCCGCCGGCGGTCCTCCGCGCGGCCGGCGACATCGACGTCATCTGCCCCGGCCACCCCGACCTGTGGGCCTGCGCCAGCCATCTCGCCGCGAACGGCTGGGAGTTGGCGGCCTTCACCCTCGGCCCCGCCCGGCCCGGCGACAACGTGCCGTATCACCTGGGCGCCGAGTTCCGCAGCCCGGCCCCCGATCCCTCCCTGGACCCGTACGCCGTCGGACTGTCCACCGCGGAGATCGTGACCGACATCCACGCACCGGCCTGGCAACTGACCCGCCCGACACACTCCCCGCTGGCCGCCTCCGCGGTCGCGCTGGTGGCGGAACGCTGGGAACGCCCCTTCCGCTCCCGTGACCTCCTCGACCTGGCCCTGCTGCTGCGCCACCTCGACGAGAGCGGCGTACGGCAGTTGCGCGCCGACCTCGCCAGGACCGGACTGTGGCCCGAGTGGCGGGAGGCGATGCTCGGGATCCGCCGGCTCGGATGGCGGCCCGCGGTAGTGCTGCCCCGCACCCGGGAAGCGGCCACCCGTATCCGTCTGCTGCGAGCCGCACGCACTGCGATGCGCTGGATCAGCCCCGTTCGAGGGCCCGCCTTCCTCGCCCAGTCCGGGATCGAGGGCGAGGGGGGCCGGCTCGCCGAGCTCGCCTCCGACCTCGTCCACCGCCGGACCGGTGCCCGGCGGCTGCTCGACGTGGGCCTGCCGCTGTTCGGCGTACCCCTGGACGACGAGCCGGCCGACCGGCTGCGGCTCGACGACGTCGGCCGCCATCTGGTCGCCCGCACTCCGATGGGCTCCTTCCTGCTGGTGTCCGGCGCCGCCCGGCAGGAGTGGCTCGACGAGGCGGCCCGCGGCACCCCGACGACCGCGGCGACCGCGGAGACCGAAGGGTGAGGACACTGCCCGCCGAGCGGGCGACAGCGTGCCGGTCGACGTGGGAAACGGGAGCCTGATGAGCGACAGCAGTGGCGGCAGCGGCGGCGTCCGTACGGGACGGGGCGAACTCGCCGTCGAGACACACCGGTTGCGGCGGGAGTACCGCGTGCGGCGTGGCCCTGCGGTCACCGCGCTGGACGACGTCTCGATCGAGGTGGAGCAGGGCGAGGTGCACGGGCTGCTCGGCCCGAACGGGGCCGGCAAGAGCACCCTGATGAAGATCCTCTCCACGGTGTTGCTGCCGACCTCGGGCAGCGGGCGGGTGCTCGGCTATGACCTCGCCACCGAACACCGGCGGATCCGCCCCCTGCTCGGCATCGTCTTCGGCGGTGAGCGCGGCCTCTATCCAAGGCTGACGGCACGTCAGAACCTGCGCTACTGGGCCGCGTTGTACGGCATGCCAGTCAGGGACGGCAGCGCCCGCACTGACGCGCTGCTCGACGAACTCGGCCTTGCCGAACGCGCCGACGACCGGGTGGAGACCTTCTCCGTGGGCATGCGGCAGCGCCTGCACCTCGCCCGCGGCATCATCGGCGACCCTCGCGTCCTGCTCCTCGACGAGCCGACCAACGGCCTGGACCCCCTTGCCGCACGCCAGTTGCGGGAACTGATCCTGCGCCTGGCCGGCGAGGGCCGCACCATCCTTCTCGCCACCCACGACCTCGCCGAGGCCGAGATCCTCTGCGACCGCGTCACGATGATCAACCACGGCAGGGTGGTCGCCGCCGAGGCACCCAAGACCCTGGCCCGGCTGGTCTCGCGACAGGAACGCGTCCGCATCCGCGCCGACGAGCCCCTCCTGGACCGGGTGCGCACACTCGCCGGTGTCCTGGGCGTCGAACCGGCCGACGACGGAACGACGTTCGTGTCCGTCGACAGCAAGGAGGCCGTGGGCCGCGTCCTGGCCTTCGTCGTCGAACACGGCGTCACCGAGATCCGCACCGAACTGCCCGGCCTCGAAGAGGTCTACCTCCAGCTCGTCCACCGCAACGAGACACGCAGCGTGGTGAACCGGTGAGCCTGCTCCTGGCGGCCGGCCGCTTCCAGGGCCGACTGGTGCTCACCCACCGCGACTACCTCATCGACCTGGTACGCACCCCGCTGCTCGCCGCCGTCTTCCTGCTCCTGATCCGGCACAACGACCGGCCCGACCTCCTCGCCTACGGACTCCTCGCCCCCGTACTGATGGGTGTGTGGAGCATGGCGATGCTGATCTCCGGAGAGGTCGTCGACAACGACCGCTGGCTCGGCACACTGGAGCTGCAGATCGCCGCGCCGGTCGACTTCGCCCGCGTGGTCCTCAGCCGCGTCTGGGTGACCACCGCGATCAGTCTGCTGACGGTGGTGGAGGTCGCCGCCGTCGCGATCCTCGGCTTCGGCACGGTCCCCGACGTGCCACACCCGTTCGTCTTCGCCGTGGGCCTGCTCGCCACCGCGATCGCCACCGCGGGCGCCGCCACCCTGATGGCCGCCCTGTTCGTCGCGACCCGGACCGCCCGCACCTTCCAGAACTCGCTCAGCTATCCCGTCCTGCTGCTCGGCGGAGTCTTCACCCCCCTCGACCGCCTCCCGGACTGGACCCACCCGATCGGCAGGCTCATCTACCTCTCCTGGAGCTCCGACCTGCTGCGCGACGCGCTCACCCCGGCCCCGGTCGGCTCGGTCCTCGGGCGGACGGCCGCGATCCTCGGCCTCGGCCTGTTCACGGGGCTCGGCGGCCGGCTGCTGCTCGGCAGGGTCGTACGACTCGTACGGGAGAACGGGACGGTGGGACTGCGATGAGCCACCCCACGACCCAGTCGCACTCGGCCCGCCGGATCCAGGTGATGGGCTGGGCGGCGCGCGCCGGGGCCGCCGACTACGGCACGGTCTTCACCTGGAAGACCTGGCTGCTCGGCTGGTTCGTGCGCATGCTCGCCCAAGTGCTGTTCTTCACCACCATCGGCAACCTGCTCGGCCCCGGCCAGGCCCGCTATCTGCTCATCGGCAACGCGGTCGCACTCGTCGCGCTGCACGGCGTCTTCGCGACCGCGTCCACCACCTGGGAAATCCAGAACGGCACCCTGCCCCTGCTCGTCGCCTCGCCCAGCAGTCCCGCTCTGGTCCTGGTGGGGCGGAGCCTGTTCTGGCTGCCGGACGGGGTTGCCTGCGGTCTCGGCGCCGTCCTCATCCTCAGCCCGGTGGCCGACCTGCACCTGACCGTGGCCAAAGTGGCGCTGCTGGCCGCACTGCTGGTGCTCGTCGCTATGACGAGCTACTGCCTCGGCCTCTTCCTGGGCTCCCTGGTCCTGACCGCCCCCGACCTGCGCAACGTGGTGTCGAACGCCGCTTTCACGGTGATGCTGATCATCTGCGGACCCGAGGTACCGGCGAGCGCCGTCGGCCCCGTCCTGGCCGGAATCGGCGAGGTGTTGCCGCTCACTCACGGACTCCTGGCGATCCGCGAGGTACTGGCGGGCGACGCGGGCACACACACGGCCGTCCTCGCCGGATGGGAAACGCTGATCGGTGCGTGCTGGCTGGCCGCGGCCCTCGCCGTACTCGCCCTGCAGGCCCGCAGAAGCAGACGCGACGGGGCGGAACTCTTCCTGACATGACCGCGAGAGACCGGCGGGACGGCTACCCCTGACGGTCGCCTTCGAGCGTCAACTCCACCGTGTGATGCCCGGTTCCATCAGCCGCTACGACGGGTTCGGCGCGGCGCCCGTCGACAGCGCACGCCGTCACCCTGCTGCCTGCGCCGGTCAGGCTGATGTCGAGCGTCATGGCCCGGTAGCGCAGCCCCCGCAGGCTCACCGGCCCCCACTCCGCGGGCAGGCACGGCCGCAGCCGCAGGCCGTCCTCGGCGAAGGACAGGCCGAACAAGCCGTCATGGACCAGCCGCAGATACGCCGTCGCCGACCAGGTCTGGTCGGGCTGGGAGACGAAGTGCTCCGGCCCGCCGCTGCCGCCGGTCTGCCAGCCGCCGTCGACGGCTCCGGTCACGGAGTCGTACAGCTCGTAGAAACCGTAACCGCTGCCGGTGACGAGGCCCGCCAGGAGATCGACGGCGCGGCCGAACTGCCCGGTCCGGCCCGCCCCGGCGGCGGCCAGGCCGTACAAGCCGTGCACCATCGGCCAGACCATGACGTTGTGACGGCCCGGCCTGTCGTCGTCGAAGCGGGGGAAGTGCGGCCACACGTTGACGATGCCGTGCGGCTGCCAGTGGGCGCGGTCCAGGACCAGACGGGCCTGCCGCTCGTCCGCGACACCGAGAAGGAGAGCGAGTGCCAGACCGGCGCCCTCCTGCGAGGGGTCGAGCCGGCCGTCGCCGTGCAGGAGATACCCGTAGGTGCCCGCCTCCGCACGCCACAGATGCCGGTCGACCGCCGCCCGCAGCCGCGCGGCCTCCCCGCGCAGAGCCGCGGCCCGCCCCGGCTCTCCCAGGGCGTCCGCCATGGCTGCCAGCGCCAACTGGGCGCCGTAATAGAGACAGTTCGTCGACAGGCACATCAACTCGCCGGTGCCCGGGTGGTCGAGGACGAAGGACGAGCGGACGCCCTCCGCCTCGGGCGGCCTCGGGTAGCCGGAGATGCCGTCGTTCATGAACCCGGGCCCCCGGAACAGTCCGTACGAGGCGTTGAAGTCGCGGGACGTGCGCGCGGCGAGGGTGTGGGCGGCGGTCTCGTACGCCTTGGCCAGGAACTCCCGGTCGCCGGTCACCAGGTAGTGGTGCCAGGCGGCCGGCACCCACACGATCTGGTCCCACCACTGGTTGTCCTGCTGCACGACGAGCCCGTCAGGACCGGGCTCCACCACCGACCACAGGGTGTTGCGGCCGACGGCCGGCGCCAGCAGGCTCGCCCCGCTCCACGCGTTGACGGCCGCGTCCCGCGTCCACCGCTGTGGCGCGGGATAACCGCCACCGGCCCGTACGAGCGTGCCGGGCGGGTAGGCGAGCAGCCCCGCCTTGTCGTACACCGCCCGGTCGGCGGCGATGGTGTGAGAGTCGGCCAGGTCCCGCAGCGCGATCGCGTACAGGCCACCGATACGTTCCTGCACGGCGGGTGTGGTGAAGGCGAGTGATGGCATGCTGTACCCGTTCCCGGGCGCAGCCGCCCACGCACGTGCCGGGGGGACGCCGAAGCCGGCCGCTCCCAGCGCGGCCAGAAGGCCGCGCCGTGAAATCCGCCCGCCGCCGGTGTACTCGTCGACTGCCACGTTCCGTCCTCCCGGACCCCCGGAGCCGGTGTGACTCCGGGAGCCTGGAGAACGAGCGGGCAGCCGATCGGTGGCGGAATCAGGCGCCCGGGTCGAACGCGATTCCGGACGGCTTGGCCGACGACAGGTGCGAGTTGAAGCTGGCGTCCTTGAGGCCGAAGTTGGCGCTGCCGAAGTCGTAGGCGCTCAACTTGTCACGCAGGCCCGCCGGGTAGCCGTTCCAGCCGACCAGCGGCGGGTACTGCCAGGTGCCCTTGTGGTTCTCCGGCGGCTCGTCGTTCGTGTTCGCCAGGCGGAAGCAGTGCGTGCTGATGCCGTCCTTGTGGTAGACGATCTTCGCGTGCGTGCCGTCGAAGCGGACCGTGGACGCCGCGTGCACGGTGAACGATCCGTGGTTGGACGTCGAGACGTACTGGATCGTGTTGTTCTGCACCCACACCACGACGCTCTCCCAGTCGTGGCGGTGGCCGCCGATGCTGCTGCCCGCCACGGCCTGGTCCTTCTCGAAGTACAGCGTGTACATGTACGCGCACCAGCCGTTGTTGCACTTGTAGCGCGAGTACCCGTTGGTGTTGTCGAGATCGGAGGCATCCCGGCATGAACCGTTGAGCGCGCCGGTCGGGTTGAGGCCGCCGTTGACGGTCCCGTCCGGACCGATGGCCGGCGTGGAGTAGCAGCCGTCCGTGTCGTAGTCGTAGGCCGGCTGGTACGTCTGCTCCGCCGCCTCGGCGTTGGCGGGCAGCGCGGCCGGCGGGGCGGCGAAGGCGGTGGTGGGGAAGGCGACGACGAGGGTCACGGCGCCGGCCAGGCCGGTGAGCCATCTCTTCCGTGATATTCCGGACGTCTTGGAAGACACTGCGTACTCCTCTTGAGGCGCAGCCCAACGGCTGTGGGGGGCAAGGGAGTTCAGCTTCCCGGGTTTTCACTTCCGGGCCAAGAGGTCACGGGAGACCCAGTGGTGAAGATCGGCCCAATAGTTGGCTACCGCGGCAGGCGCAGCCCCGCGATGAGGAGTTCGACCAGCCGGCGTGCGTCGTAGCGGGGGTCGCTGTCCGCGCCGATGCAGAGATTGCCGACGCCGCGCATGAGTGCGTAGGCGTCCAGGTCTGAGCGGATCTCGTCGGCGGCGACCGCGGCTTCGAGCAACTGGCTGCACACGGGTACGAGCCGGTCGAGGAAGTAGGCGTGCAGCGTGTCGAAGCCGGCGTCGTCGGAGTGCAGTACGGCGGCCAGGCCGTGCTTGGTGACCAGGAAGTCGACGAAGAGGTCGATCCATTGCCCCAGTGCGGCGTGCGGGGTCGCGCCGCTCGCCAGCAGGGCCGGACCCGCCTCGGCGCAGGCCTCCACCTGGTGCCGGTAGACGGCGATGATGAGATCCGCCCGCGTCGGGAAGTGGCGGTAGATCGTGCCCATCCCGACCCCGGCCCTGGCCGCGATGTCGCGTACCGGCGCCTCCACGCCCGAGGTGACGAAGACCTCGGCGGCCGCGTCCAGCAGGGTCTCCTCGTTGCGCCGGGCGTCCGCCCGCTTGGGCCGGGCCGGCTGCCCCGTGCCCTCGTCGCCGTCGTTCACCGAGCAGTCCTCTCCGCTACCGCGCTTGATAAACGGAACATTGTTCCGTATGTTTCTGGAACAGGGTTCCGGTTGCTCGATGATGTCAGAGCGGGGGCCGGCGACCAAGTCACGCATGCCACCACGCTTCGTCCGCCACGGAGGAGACACCTTCATGCAGTACCGCACCTTGGGCCGCACCGGTGTGCAGGTCAGTTCTCTCGCGCTCGGCGCCATGAACTTCGGGAAGATCGGGAACACCACCCAGGACGAGGCCACCGCCATCGTCGACGCCGCCCTCGATGCCGGGATCAACCTCATCGACACGGCCGACATGTACAGCGACGGCCAGTCGGAGGAGATGGTCGGCAAGGCCATCGCCGGCCGGCGCGACGACATCGTGCTGGCAACGAAGGCCAACATGCCCATGGGCAACGAGCCCAACCACCAGGGCAGTTCGCGCCGCTGGCTGGTCACCGAGCTGGACAACAGCCTGCGCCGCCTCGGAGTCGACCACGTCGATCTCTACCAGATCCACCGGTGGGACCCGAACACCAGCGACGAGGAGACCCTGTCGGCCCTGACCGATCTGCAACGCGCGGGAAAGATCCGCTACTTCGGTTCCTCGACCTTCCCTGCGTACCGCATCGTGCAGGCCCAGTGGGCCGCCCGCGAGCATCGTTTGAGCCGTTACGTCACCGAACAGCCCAGCTACTCCATCCTGCAGCGCGGGATCGAGGCCCATGTCCTGCCCGTGACCGAGGAGTACGGGCTCGGCGTGCTGGTGTGGAGCCCGCTGTCCTCGGGCTGGCTGTCGGGCGCGATACGCGAGGGCCGGTCCATCACCACCAGCCGCTCGGCGTTCATGCCGCAACGCTTCGACCTCACCCTCCCGTCCAACCGGGCCAGGCTCGACGCCGTCGAGCGGCTGGCCAAGGTCGCCGACGAGGCCGGCCTCACACTGATCCAGCTCGCGCTCGGATTCGTGACCGCCCACCCCGCCGTGACCAGCGCGATCATCGGCCCCCGCACACTGGACCACCTGCGTTCGCAGCTCGCCGCCGCGGACACCGTGCTCTCCGCAGACGTACTCGACGCGATCGACGAGATCGTCGCCCCCGGTACCGACCTCGCCGCACACGAGAAGTTCGACACCCCGCCCGCGCTGCTCGACCCCTCGCTGCGGCGCCGCTGATCACTCATGCCTGAGCGGCGGCGCCTGCACCAGCCCCGACTGGTAGGCGATGACGACGAGTTGGGCGCGGTCACGGGCGCCCAGCTTCGTCATCGCGCGATGGACGTGGGTGCGCACGGTCAGTGGGCTGACGAAGAGTTTCTCCGCGATCTCGTCGTTGGAATGGCCCTCGGCGACCCAGGTCATCACCTCCCGTTCGCGGGCGGTGAGCGCGGCGAGGTCGTCGTCGGCGGCCAGCCGGGCGCTCTCGGCGGGGGCGGCGAGGAACCGGGTGATGAGCACCCGGGTGGCGTTGGCGGAGAGGAGGGACTCGCCCGAGGCCACGGTTCGGATGCCGTCGAGCAGCGCGTCGGCCGTGACGTCCTTGCCCAGGAAGCCGCTGGCTCCGGCGCGCAGGGCCTGGGCGACATACTCGTCGATCTCGAACGTGGTCAGGATCAGCACCCGGGTGTCGGACAGGACCGGGTCCGAGCAGACGACGGTCGTCGCGGTGAGGCCGTCGGTTCCGGGCATGCGGATGTCCATCAGGACGACGTCGGGCCGGTGGATGCGGGTGAGGTCGACCGCCTCGGCACCGTCGGTGGCCTCGGCGACCACCTCCATGTCGTCGCAGGAGTCGATCAGGATCCGGAAGGTGGCCCGGAGCAGGGCCTGGTCGTCGGCGAGCAGTACGCGGATGGTCATGAGTTCTGTACTTCCGGTTCCGGGGCGGTGGTGGACAGGGGGAGCTGGGTGGTGACCTCGAAGCCGCCCTCGACGAGGTGACCGGCCTGCAGCGCGCCGCCGACGGACCGGGCACGCTCGCCCATGCCGATCAGCCCGAAGCCGCGCCCCGGAGCGGGAGCCGCGGGGGCGGTGGAAGTGCCGTCGTCGGTGACGGTGATCGTCAGCCGGAACTCGGAGTAGCGCAGCCGTACGTACGCGGCCTTGGCGCCCGCGTGCTTGGTGACGTTGGTGAGCGCCTCCTGCACGATGCGGAACGCCGTCAGATCCACGCCCGGCGACAGCGGCTGGGGGGCGCCCTCGACGATGACGTCAACGGTGAGGCCGGCGGAGCCGAACGCGTCGGTCAGCTCCGAGAGTTGCCCGAGCCCCGGGCTCGGGGCCAGCGGCGCGGCGGGGTCGTCGGTCTGGCGCAGCAGGCCGACGGTGGCCTTCATCTCGCGCAGCGCCGACGACGTCGTACCGGCCAGGTCCTTGAGGATCTTCTGCACCTGGTCGGGATGTGTACGGGCCAGGTGTGCCGCCGTGCCCGCCTGGGCGTTGGCCAGGGCCAGATGGTGGGCGACGACGTCGTGCAGTTCCCGGGCGATGCGCATCCGCTCCTCGGCGACCCGGTGCCGCGCCTCCTCCTCGCGCCCCCGCTCGGCATACTCGGCGCGGGCCTGCACGGCCTCGAAATAGGCGCCCCGGATCCGGGTCGCGGAGCCTGCGGCCACCGGCCCCATCAGCCAGGCCGCGGGACCGAGCGTCTTCAGCGGCCAGGGATGGTCGGCGGGGTCCGCGGCCACGGCCGTGGCCACCAGCAGCGCGAGCGAGCCGAGGAAGTAGACGCGGGTCGTCTGCCGGTCGGTCTGGACGGCCAGCCGGTAGAGCGCGTACATGAGCTGCCCCAGCAGCAGGGGAGTGAGGATGTGGCCAAGCGCGCTGCCGCCGGCCGAGCACACGGTCGTGACGGCGACGACGGTACGGGGATGGGTGCGCTGCCAGAACAGGGCCGCGGACGCGATGGCCGCGAGGGTGATCGTGGGCCCCACCGCGGCCGGCTGATGGTCGCCGGGTATGCGGATCTCACTGCCGAAGAGGAACGCGGCGAACAGCAGCGCGGCCGTCATGGTGTCGACGGTGCGCGCGTGATCCTCCGTGTACCGCTCCCAGTAGGTGGTCATCGGGGTCTCCGGTCGGGAAGTGGCCATGGAACGGAGGTCTCCCCATCCGGTCTCGGGTGTCTCCCCAGACTTCCGGTACCGGGCCCTCCCGTCGTCGTGCGTCTGCCGACAATCGCCCGTACTGAGAACGCAGTACGGGCCGCCGCGTCCGTCATCCACGAGACCGACGTGCCGCCCCGCGGTCAGGCGTTGTTGAGGTACGCCAGTACGGCCAGGACCCGGCGGTGCCCGCTGTCGCTCGGTGGCAGCCCGAGCTTCAGGAACACGTTGCCGATGTGCTTGCTGACCGCGCGTTCCGTCACCACGAGCGTCTTGGCGATGGTCGTGTTGTCGTGGCCCTCGGCCATCAGCTTGAGCACCTCGCGCTCGCGCGGGGTCAGCGAGTCCAGGGGCGAGTCCCGGCGCCGGGTCATCAGCTCGGTGACGACCTCGGGGTCCAGGGCCGTGCCGCCGCCCGCCACCCGGTCAAGGGCGTCGAGGAACTCGTCGACCCGGCCGATCCGGTCCTTGAGCAGGTAACCGACCCCGCTCGCACCGCCGCCCAGCAGCTCGGCGGCGTAGGACTCCTCGACGTACTGGGACAGCACCAGCACCGGCAGTCCCGGGATCTGCTCCCGGGCCGCGCGGGCGGCACGCAGGCCCTCGTCGCGGAAGCCGGGCGGCATCCGCACGTCCAGCACGGCGGCGTCCGGGCGGTGTTCGAGGAGCGCGGGGAGGATCTCGGGCCCGGTGGAGGCGACGGCCACCACCTCGTGGCCGGAGGAGGTCAGCAGCAGGACGAGTCCCTGGCGCAGCAGGGCGTTGTCCTCGGCGATCACGACGCGCACGACACCACCCACCCGGTCATGGTCACACTCACCACATGCACGGCAGCTCCACTTCGATCACGGTCGGGCCCCCGACGGGGCTGGTCACAAGAATGGTTCCGTCCAGGGCGGCGACCCGGCGCTGCATGCCGAGCAGCCCCGACCCGCCGGTCTCGTCGGCGCCGCCGCGCCCCTCGTCGCGCACCAGGACCCGCAACCCGTGCCTGGTACGGGCGAGTCGGACCTCGGCGCGCTCGGACCCGCTGTACTTGGCGGCGTTGGTCAGCGACTCGGCGATGACGAAGTAGGCGGCCGTCTCCACCGCGGCCGGGGCCCGGGGACCGCGCTCCAGCTCGTCCAGGTCGACGGTCACCTGCAGCCCGCTGCTCGCGGCGAGCGCCCGCACCGCTCCGACGAGCCCGCGGTCGGTGAGGATCGGCGGATGGATCCCGCGGACGACGTGCCGTAGCTCGGCGAGGGCCTCCTCGGCCTGGTCCTGCGCGTCGTCGAGCAGTGCGCGCGCGGCGTCCGGGTCACGGTCGTAGGCACGCTTGGCGAGCCCGATCCGCATGGACAGGGAGACCAGGCGGGCCTGCGCGCCGTCGTGCAGGTCCCGTTCGATGCGGCGCAGTTCGGCGCCGTGTGCGGCGATCGCGTCGGCCCGGGTCTCCTTGAGTTCCTCGACCCGCTCGGCCAGCCGGGCCTTGGGGGAGGGTTTGAGCAGGGAGGTCGACCAGTCGGCCTCGACGTCGGCCAGTTTGACGATCAGCGGAAGCACGACCGCCTTCTGACGCAGCAGCCCGCACCACACGCCGTCCACGACCAGGCCCACCGGCCACAGCGGCACGACCAGCACGGTCATCCAGCAGTAGCCGTAGTAGGCGACCATCCAGCGGAAGTCCGTGAGCGATCCGGGATCGCGCACGGAGACGCGCAGCCGCTCGCGCAGCGTCCCGGTGATGGGCTGGTACACCTCGGGGATGGCCCGGCCCGTCCACGCGGCCGTCTGCTTGCGCTTGGCGCCCGCGATCCGCCGTATGAGCAGCACCGTCTCGGGCAGCAGCCAGCAGCCCGCCACCGCGAGCGTGCCGATCGCCGTGATCAGCAGCACGGTGATGAATATGTACGTCCCGAAGGCCATCGCGGCGGCCAGGACGAGGTGGACCGTGGCTCGGCCGGCCTGCCGCAGGGTGTTGCGCATGGAGATCAGGTTAGGCATGTCGACGCCCGTGTGGCGGGCGGCCTCCCGTTCGTTGCTGGTCGGTGTCGTCGCCGTGGCCCGCCGTCGATTCGAGTGGCGGCGGGCCACAGTGACCGGCCGCTGCTAGTCGAAGGTCACGACGACCTTCTCCGCCGCCCCCGGGGTCAGCGCGAGCTCGAAGGCCTGGTCGGCCTCGGCGAACGGGATGCGGTGGCTGATCAGCTTGGCGAACCGCTCGTGGTGCTCGACGAGTTCGGGGGTGACCTCGAAGATCTCGGTCGGGTAGCCCTGCGAGGCGATGAGGGTCAGCTCGCTGCGGAGCATACCGCCCAGGTCGATCTGGTCGGACTTCTTCTGTACGGCGACCATGACCAGCTTGGCGCCCCACTTGGCGGAGTCGACGGTGGTGTTGAACACGGCGGGCACACCGGCCGCGTCGATGTAGATGTCCGTGCCGGCGCGGGGCTGGCCCAGCGCGTTGGCGCCCTGGCCGTGCAGCTCGGTGAGCCGCTCCGTCACGTTCTCCTCCTTGGAGTTGATGACGGCGTCGGCGCCGACCGCGAGCGCGGTCTCCAGGCGCTCGGGGATGACGTCGGCGACGACGACGTGCTCGACACCGCGCAGCTTGAGCCAGATCGCCGCGCCCAGACCGATGGGACCGGCGCCGAAGATGACGACCTTGTCACCGGGCTTGGCCTCGGAACGGTTGACGCAGTGCCGGGCGACGGCCATCGGCTCGTTCAGGGAGGCCACGTCGAAGGGCACGGTGTCGGGGAAGACCGTCACGGTCTTGCCCACGACACAGTCGTCGAGCAGGAGGTACTCGCTCATGGCGCCGTGCGCGCCGCCGCAGCCGATGATGCCCGAGGAGACGCCCTGCGGGTTCACGACGACCCGGTCGCCGGCCTTCAGACCCTCGACCTCGGCGCCGACCTCGACGATCTCCCCGGCGGGCTCGTGGCCCAGCGGGATGGAACGCATGGAACCGTCGGCGCCGGGCATGCCGCCCATGTGCAGGAAGAACGTGTCGGTGCCGCAGATACCGCAAGCACGGATGCGCATGAGCGCGTCCTTGGGACCGGGAGTGGGACGCTCGATCTCCACGACGTCGATCTTGTTGTGCGCGGTGTGGACGGACTTCATCGTGGCCATCGGGAGGCTCTCTTTCTGGAGGCGCTGCGGAACTTGAAGTACTGCGGATAGGTGTGACAGTCCTCGCCCGAGCCGTAACGCCCAGGGGAGAACATGACCCGACCGGAGCCGGGAGCGGGCGGTACCCGTCAGACGGCGGACCAGCCGTTGTCGACGGGCAGGATGGCGCCGTTGATGTTGACGGCGGCCTCGGAGGCGAGGAAGACGATCGCGGACGCCTGTTCCTCGGGGTTGGCGACCTTGCCGGACAGCCCGATGTACGGGCCGATCAGATTCGGACCGTGGGCCCGGGCCTCGGTGTCGACGTGGATGTTGGTGGCGGTGGCACCGGCGGCGATGGCGTTGGCCCGGATCCCCTGGCCGCGGTACATCACCGCCAGGGACTTCACCAGACCGACGATGCCGTGCTTGGCGGCGGTGTAGGCGGCGCCGGCCGCGCTGCCGCGCAGGCTGGCCTCGGAGGCGGTGAAGACGATGGCGCCGCCGCCGGCGTCCAGCATGTGGGGGAGTGCGGCACGGGTCAGCAGGAAGGGCGAGGTCAGGTTGGTCCGGATGACGCGCTCCCACTCGGCGTCGTCGGTGTCGGCGAGCGCCGACATACGGTCCATGATCCCGGCGTTGTTCACGAGCACGTCCAATGTGCCGAAGGCGGCCAGGGCCGTGGCGACGACCTCGTCGACGACGGGCTGCTCGCTGAGATCGCCGATGACCGGAACGGCGGTGCCGCCCGAGTACTCGATCGTCTTGACCACTTGGCGGGCGGCGTCCTTGTCACGGTCGGCGACCAGCACCATCGCACCCTCCTCGGCGAACTCCAACGCCGCGGCCCGACCGATACCGGACCCCGCCCCGGTGACGACGACACTGCTTCCCTCAAGACCGGTGCTGTTCATGACGTGCTCCTTCTTTCGGGTGCGGGGGAGGGGGGCTGAGGAGGGGGGCTTGTCCTAAGTGCGCTGGCGCGCCCCGGCAGGGGCGCGGGGAACTGCGCGATCAGCCCCCACCGGCCCGCGCCGGACGAACTACATGGAGCGCTTGCCGGGAAGTGGGCGGTACAGGCAATCGAGCGGTGCGGGAACTGTTGTCCGCGGGCCCGACAGCCGGTCGGGGAGTGACCCGGCTGCCGGGCCCGGGACCCGCGCCGGTCCCCGTCCCCACGGGTGCGACGCGTCGGGGCCGCTTCCGCTCAAGAAGCCCCGGTCACCGGGAGCCCGCGGCGGTGAGTGCCGCAGGCGCTGGTTGGATCAGTTACGGCCCTTCTGGGCCACCGCGGTGTTGGTGTCTGGCATGGGGGTCTCCTGCGCTTCCGGGGAGGGGCCGTCCGGTTATGTCTGCGACGAGCAATCGCGTCTTGCTTGAGTTAGGCAAGCATATGTGGATTACTTGAGTCAAGCAATCGACAGGAATTGCTTGAGTTAGGCAATCAGAAGGGTAGGGTGGGTTCCATGTCACCGTCACCGCTGGCAGCCGTCCCCGTGTCACCGGAAGTCGTCGAGATCGAGCGGGCTCTCACGCACGTCACGTACCTGAGCACCCGGGCCCGGCAGCACGACCGACTCACGGCCATGGCCGGTGTGCCGCTCGACCGGGCCGCCGTGGCGCTGCTGCGTCAGATGTCGGACTCCGGACCGCTGCGCCCGGGGGAGTTGGCCAACCGGCTCGGCGTGGAGGCCTCCCATGTCACCCGCCAGGTACAGCAGTTGGAGAGGTCCGGCCATGTCACCCGGATCCCGGACCCCCAGGACCGGCGCGCCCGGCGCATAGGCCTCACCCCGCTCGGCGAGGAGGCCGTCGCCCGCATCCGTGACGCCGGGGCGCGCGGCATGCAGATGGTGCTCGCCGACTGGCCGCCGGAGGAACTGAGGCAACTCGCCCTGCTGTTCCACCGGATGGTCGACATGTTCGTGTCCCACGCCGCCGACGAGGTGCCGGGTCCCCAAGCGGACCCGGCGTCCACCGAGGCCTGAGGGTGCAGGGGGGCGGTGACGAGATCGGCCGGCCGCGGACGCAACGCGTCGCGCGCCAGGCGGCTGGATCGGCATCACCGCCACCACCCGAGCGCCAGAAATGAGTTCCGGACGAATGGGCTTACCCATGTACGGCAGCACCAGTGAGAAACCGGCTCTCGCGCGCGGAGCCGGGGAGAGTGTCCTGGTCGTCGTCGACGACCAGGAGGTCGCCGAACTGCTCTCGACCACGCTGGAACTGGCGGGTTATCGGATCGGCATGGCGGGCACCGGCTCCGAGGCTCTGCTGAGACTCGGCGAGCACCGGTTCGACCTGGTGGTCCTCGACGCGACCATGCCGGGCCTTGACCGCTTCGGCGGTGAGCGCCGGTCGACTCTCGCGTACCGGCCACCGGTCCTCTTCCTGACCGCGTACGACTCCCTGGGCGGAGTCCTGCCGGAACTCGGCCTGGGGGAGGGGGACTACGTCACCAAGCCCTTCCGTGTCGCCGAAGTCCTGGCCAGGATGCAGGTGTTGCTCCGCGGCAGGAGCGTCGCGCGGCCGGACACCGCACTGCGCTACCGCGACCTGGTCCTCGACGACGTCACCTGCGAGGCGCGGCGCGGATCCCGGGCGCTCGACCTCACGCCCGCGGAGTACCGGCTGCTGCGCCTCCTCCTGGTCAACGCGCACAAGGTGCTCTCCAAGGAACAGATCAGCCGCTACGTCTGGGGCGACTTCCGCGGTGACAACGCCATCGAGCAGCTCGTCTCCCGGCTGCGGCGCAAGCTGGACCGGGATTCTGCGGCGCTGATCCACACCCGCAGGGGCTTCGGCTACTGGCTCGGCCGGCTCGACACCGAGCCCTGAAGCGCCAACAGAGCAAACAAGCCGTGGCCGGAAGGTGTCCGACGACACACCTCGGCGACGGTCCACGGGCGGTGCCGGTGCGACATGGCGCCGCCCGTTTCGCTGCTGCGGGAGCCTCTTCCCGCTCGTTCTCAGAAGGCGTCAACTGGCCGGAAACGCACCCCAGTTGAAGGGTTCGACCCACTCCGTTCACCGGATGGCAACAGTGCGGTGAAGTGATTTGGATCACGTCAGGCTTCGGTCAGGAAACTGACCGGATGGTGTCAGTCCGCTCTGTTTGCATGTGTTTATCGAGCCCCCCCACGGCATCGCCCCGGCGCTCCACTCCTACCGGAGCCCCCACACCGAGGAGAGCAATGGCCGACACCCTCACCGGATCCGCGCCCGACGCGGCCACGCAATTGCCCCAGTTCCCGATGGCCAGGGCCACCGGATGTCCCTTCGACCCGCCGCCCGGCCTCAAGTCCGCGCAGGAGGAAGGGCCGCTCAGCAAGGTCACCCTGTGGGACGGCAACACGTACTGGCTGGTGACCCGCTACGAGGAACAGCGGTCCCTGCTCCTCGACCCGAGGGTCAGCGCCGACATCACCACGCCCGGATACCCGCTCCAGGCCCCGAACAACGGCAAGAACAGCATCAGTTTCATCCTGATGGACGACCCTGAGCACGCCCGCCTGCGGCGCATGGTGACGGCGCCCTTCGCGGTGAAGAAGGTCGAGGCACTGCGCCCCGCCGTCCAGAAGATCGTGGACGACCTGATCGACGGCATGCTCGCCGGGCCCAAGCCGGCCGACCTGGTCGAGGCGTTCGCGCTGCCCATGCCGTCGCTGGTGATCTGCACACTGCTCGGAGTGCCCTACGGCGACCACGACTTCTTCCAGGACAACAGCAAGGTCCTCATCAAGCGGGACGCCACCATGGAAGAGCGGATGGCCGCGAGCGGAAGGCTGATCGGCTACCTCGACAACCTGATGGGCGAGAAGATCGCCCACCCCGGCGACGACCTGCTGTCCGGCCTCGCCGCGAAGGTCGAGGCGGGCGAGCTGACACGGCTCGACGCGGCCCAGATGGGTGTCCTGCTGCTCATCGCCGGGCACGAGACCACCGCCAACATGATCGCGCTCGGCACGCTCGCCCTGCTGGAGAACCCCGACCAACTCGCCCTGCTGCGCGACTCGGACGACCCGAAACTGGTCGCCTCCGCCGTGGAGGAGCTGCTGCGCTACCTCAACATCGTGCACGGCGGCCGGCGTCGCGCGGTGCTGGAGGACATCGAGATCGGCGGCCAGGTCCTCAAGGCCGGAGAGGGCATCATCTGCCCCAACGACATCGCCAACCGCGACCCCGAGGCCTTCCCCGACCCGGACCGGCTGGACATCACCCGTGACGCCCGCCGCCACGTCGCCTTCGGCTTCGGTGTGCACCAGTGCCTGGGCCAGCCGCTGGCCCGCATGGAACTCCAGGTCGTCTACAGCACCCTGTACCGCCGGATCCCCACCCTGAAGGCGGCGACCGAGGTGTCGAACCTGCCGTTCAAGCACGACGCCTCCGTCTACGGCGTCTACGAACTGCCTGTCACCTGGTGATCTGACCCACCGCCACCCGAAGACGAAGACCCCGAGAAGAGCCGAGAGCAAGGAAACTGATCATGCGTGTGGAACTGGACGAGCCGAAGTGTGTCGCGTCGGGCCAGTGTGTGATGGCCTCCCCCGAGGTGTTCGACCAGCGTGAGGAGGACGGCATCGCCTTCGTCCTGGACGAGAAGCCCGCCGCGGAGTTCTACGACGACGTGCGCGAAGCCGTGGCGATCTGCCCGGCCGCGGCCATCCGACTGGTCGAGCAGTGAGGCGGATCGTCGTCGTCGGAGCCTCGGCCGCCGGACTCGCGGCGGTCGAGACACTCCGCCGGGAGGGCTACGACGGCACGCTCACCCTCGTCGGTGACGAGCCGCACGCCCCCTACGACCGGCCGCCGCTGTCCAAGCAGTTGCTGGCCGCGGAGTGGGACACCGACCGGCTGGCGCTGCGCACCCCGGCCGACCTCGGCGCCCTCGACCTCGACCTGCGCCTGGGCAACGCCGCGACCGGCCTGGACCTGACCGGCAGCGAGGTGCGGCTGGCGGACGGCTCACAGGTGTCGTACGACGGGCTGATCGTGGCCACCGGGGTGCGCCCGCGCCGGCTGCCCGGTGAGGGCGCGCACGTGCTGCGGACCGTGGACGACGCGCTGGCCCTGCGGGACCGGCTGGGGCCCGGGCAGCGGCTGGTCGTGGTCGGGGCCGGGTTCCTCGGGGCGGAGGCCGCCGCCGTGGCCTGGCGCCTCGGCTGCCAGGTCACCCTGCTCGAACCGGCTCCGGTGCCGCTCGCCCACGCGGTCGGCGAGGAGGTCGGGCAGGTGTTGTCCCGGGCCCATCTGGAGCGGGGCGTCGAACTGCGTACCGGAGTCACCGTCATCGAGGTGACCGAGGACGGGGTGCGGCTCGCCGACGGTGAGGTGGTCGAGGCCGACGAGGTGCTGGTGGCGATCGGCTCGCTGCCGAACACCGAGTGGCTCGCGGGCAGCGGACTGACGGTGGGCGACGGGGTGGTGTGCGACGCGTACTGCGAAGCCGCGCAGCACGTGTACGCCGCCGGAGACGTCGCCCGCTGGTACAACCCGCTGTTCGGGGTGTCGATGCGGATCGAGCACCGCACCAACGCCGCCGAACAGGGCATGGCCGCCGCCCGCAACCTCCTTGAACCCGGCTCCCGCAAGCCGTTCGCACCCGTGCCGTACTTCTGGTCCGACCAGTACGACATGAAGGTCCAGGCGTACGGCTATCTGCGCGGCCACGACGAAGTCCGCGTGGTGGACGGCGACTTGGCGGAGCGTCGCTTCGTGGCCGCCTACCGCACCGGTGACCGGGTGACCGGCGCCCTCGCCGTCGGCATGCCGCCCAAGGCGATCCGGCAGTGGCGCCAGGCCATCGTCGCCGAGGCGGACTGGAGCGAGACCGTT
Source organism: Streptomyces sp. JLBG701 (assembly GCF_058544905.1). Lineage (NCBI taxonomy): Bacteria > Bacillati > Actinomycetota > Actinomycetes > Kitasatosporales > Streptomycetaceae > Streptomyces > Streptomyces sp. JLBG701. The sequence continues at coordinate 588,746 of NZ_CM178588.1, read as the reverse complement.
CAGAGCCACTCGCCCTCAACGGGCGCCGCAATCAAGGAGGTTGTCCAGGGCGGCGCGTCCGCCTGAGCAGCGCTCCAACAGCCGGGCCCCACGCCGGTTCACCAACCCCGCTCCACGGACTGTAGAGAGGACACGCCTTGTCCACCCCCCACACCTCTTCATCCGCCATGCCCGCGGACCCGGAGGAATTCGGGTTCGACCCGGAAGCCCTGCGCGCGAAATACCGGGCCGAGCGCGAGCGCCGGATCCGCCCCGACGGCAGCGCCCAATACCAGCGCATCGCGGGCGAGTTCGGCTACTACGCCGACGACCCGTACGCGGAGGACTCCGCATCCCTTCGCGAACCCCTAGACGACCGGGTCGAGGTGGTGGTCGTCGGAGGCGGATTCGGCGGCCTGCTCGCCGGGGCCCGGCTGCGGCAGTCCGGCATGGAGTCCATCCGCGTCATCGAGAAGGGCGCGGACTTCGGCGGCACCTGGTACTGGAACCGCTATCCCGGAATCCACTGCGACATCGAGTCGTACGTCTACATGCCGCTGCTCGAAGAGATCGACTACGTCCCGAAGTGGAAGTACGCGCCGGGAGAGGAGATCCGGCAGCACGCGCGGGCGATCGGCCGCCACTTCGACCTCTACCGCGACGCCTGCTTCCAGACCCAGGTGACCGAACTGCGCTGGGATGACGAGGAGTCGGAGTGGACCGTCCGCACCGACCGCGGCGACGTGATGAGGGCGCGGCACGTCGTGGTCTCCAGTGGCACCCTCAGCCAGCCGAAACTGCCCGGCATTCCCGGCATCGAGACGTTTCGCGGCCGCACGTTCCACACCAGCCGCTGGGACTACGCGTACACGGGCGGTGACGCCGGCGGCGGTCTGGTGGGGCTCGCCGACAAGCAGGTGGCCGTCATCGGCACCGGTGCCACAGCCATCCAGGTCGTCCCGCACGTCGGGCGCGACGCCCAGCAGACGTACGTCTTCCAGCGCACGCCGTCCTCGGTGGACGTACGCGGCCAGCGCCCCACCGATCCAGAGTGGGCCGCCTCGCTGACGCCCGGGTGGCAGCGGCGCCGCATGGACAACTTCCTCCGACTCGTCACCGGCGTCCCGGTGGAGGAGGATCTGATCAACGACGGCTGGACCAGCAGCGCCCGGCTCCAGCAGAAGCTCATCCCGAGCAACGGCTTCTCGGACATCGAGCCCGAGGAGCGGGAACGGCTGTACGAGATAGCCGACTTCCAGAAGATGAACGAGCTGCGCGCCCGCGTGGACGCCGTGATCGAGGACCCGACGACCGCCGAGGCCCTCAAGCCCTGGTACCGCTACATGTGCAAGCGGCCCACCTTCAGCGACAACTACCTCGACACCTTCAACCGGCCCAACGTCACCCTGGTGGACACGGCCGACCACGGTGGTGTCGAGCGCATCACCGAGGACTCCGTGGTGGTCGGCGGCGTCGAGTACGAGGTCGACTGCATCATCTTCGCGACCGGGTTCGACGTCGGTGTCTCGGGGATCCTCTCCGGGCAGCTCCCGGTGTACGGCCGTGGCGGAGCGGCCCTGTTGGAGACCTGGATGAACGGCGGCGGTCCGCGGACCCTGCACGGCTTCTACAGCCCCGGCTTCCCCAACCTCTACCAGCTCGGCCCGCTGCAGAACGCCAGCTCCGTCAACTTCGTCCACGTCCTCGACGAACAGGCCACCCACGTCGCCGAGGTGATCGCCGAGGCACACAAGCGCCAGGCCCTCCGGGTCGAGCCGAGCGTCGAAGCCGCGGACGCCTGGGTGGCCACGATCCGCCAGAAGGCGGCCGACCTGCACAAGTTCCACGCCGAGTGCACGCCCGGCTACTACAACAACGAGGGCCGGCCCCGGGAGCGCAGCGAGTCGTACGGTGATGGACCGGTCGCCTTCCACGAACTCCTGCGGAACTGGCGCCAGTGGGGCGGCATCAGCGACGTTCTCGTCGAGGCCGAATGAGCGACCGAGGAAGAGAAGGGGGAGCCGCGATGCGGTCAAGCCGGTTCGACGGCACGGGGAATCGGCCTGCCACGAGCGACCGCCCCGACGCGCGACGGCTCAACAGGCCCAATCGGCTGTGGGGTTCGAACGGCGTCGCGTTCGGCCCCGACGGGCGGCTGTACGTCGCACAGTTCCTGGCCGGGGAGATCAGCGCGGTCGACCCGGCCACGGGGGACGTCGACGTGGTGGTGGCGATGGACAGTCCGGTGCAGTCGCCGGACGACCTCGCCTTCGGCGCCGACGGTTCGATGTACATCGCCGACCTGGTCCCCGGCCGGGTGTGGCGCCGCAGCCCCGAGGGCGCGTACTCGCTCGTCTCCGACGAGGTGCAGGTGCCCAACGGCATCACCTGCGTCGGCGACCGGCTCTTCGTCAACGAGATGAAGATGAACGGCCGTCTGCTGGAGCTGTTCCCGGACGGCGGTGAGCCGGTGGTGCTGACCGACGGGCTGTTCCTCGGCAACGCGATGCAACTCGGCCCGGACGGCTACCTGTACTACCCGCACATGGTGACGGGCCAGGTCTGGCGGATCCCGCCCGACGGGGGCGTGCCCGAACTGGTCGCCGAGGACGTGCACGAACCGGTCGCGGTCCGTTTCGACCAGGGCGGCGTCCTGCACGTCCTCTCGCGCGGCGTGGCCGGCATCGTGACCCGTATCGACCTCCACGGCAGCGGCTCCCGCTCGCTCGTCACCAGCGGCCTCGTGGGGCTCGACAATGCGGCTTTCGACACCGAGAACCGCATGTTCGTCTCCAGCTTCGCCAGCGGCGGCATCACAGAACTGCACCCCGACGGCCGCACCCGCGAGGTCGTACCCCGTGGCCTCGACGGCCCCTACGGCGTCACCATCGACCTCGGCGGCACGGTGTACGCGGCCGACCACTACCGCCTGGCGCGCCCCGAGCCCACCGACGAGGGCGAGCCCGGTGAAGTGGCCACACAGGAACTGCTCCACTTCGTCCACGGAGTCACCGCCGACAACGGACTGCTGCATCTCACCTCGCAGTTCGGCCAGGTGCGCACCTACGACCCCGTGCACCGGACCACGCGGGAACGGGCCACGGGACTGAACCAGCCCCTCGGCATCACCGTGGGACCGAACGGCTCGCTCGTGGTCGCCGAGACCGGGGCCGGACGGGTCGTGTCCATCGATGAGAACGACATGCTCACCGTGCTCGCCGAAGGTCTCGAACACCCCGTTGACGTTGCCTTCGACGCCGATCAGCGCTGCTATGTGAGCGACGACCGGCTCGGGGCGGTGCTCCGGATCGACGACGGGAAGACCGTGCCGGTCGCGGAGGGGCTCGCGGCCCCGCAGGGCCTGGCCGTCCGCGAGGACGAACTCTTCACGGTGGAGACCGGGCACCGCAGGCTGCTGGCGATCTCCCTCACCACGGGGGAGCGCAGGGTCGAGGCCGAGGACCTGGCGGTCGGCCTGCCCCCGCGCGTCACCGGCCGCGCGGAACCCGCGCTGTTCGTGCACGGCATGCCCGGCTCACCTCGCGGGTTCGCCGGTCTCGCCGTGGGCCCCGACGGATCCCTTCTCGTCTCGGCCAACGGCGAGGGCAGCGTGGTCCGTCTGCCCCGCCAGGTGTGAAGACCGGGTGGTCTGCCCTCCCCTGACAATGAGGACAGACCACCCGGAGCGCGGTGGATCAGCCGCCGATGTCGATCCGGTTCACCAGGTCCTCACCGGCCGGGCCGGACCCGGACTTGTCGACCACGTACGCGATGCCGTCCGCCACCTCGACGTGATTCGGGTTGGCGCCGGTGGCCAGCGTCTCCTCGACCGTCCCGGCACGCGGGTCGACGACCGAGACCGTGGCCGCCGTACGACTGGCGACCAGCACACTGCCCGAGCGCGGATCGGCCGCGACGGACAGCGCGCCCGCACCCGTGGCCACGGCCTTGGTGACGGTCCCCGCGCCCAGGTCGACGACGGAGACCGTGCCGGCGGTCTGGTCGGCGGTGTAGGCCGTACGACCGTTCCTGGACAGGGCGATCGAGATCGGGCCGTCACCGGTGGGGATCAGCCGCGGGGTGTCTGACTTGCGGGAGACCTCGATGATCTGGTCGTTGGTGAGGTCGGCGGCGTACAGCGTGCCGGTCCGCTCGTTCACGGCAAGACCCGTCGGACCGGAGCCCGTGACGGTGACGCGCTTCTTCTCCTCGAAGGTCTTGGAGTCGAAGCCGACGAGGGTGCCGTCGCCGAAGCCGCTCGCCCACACCGTGTTGTGCTTCTCGTCGACGACGATCTCCCGGGCGTGCGCCACGTTCGGCAGGGTGGCCAGGTGCTCGCCGGTCTTCTGGCTGTAGACGGCCACGGAGTTGCTGCGGGTGTTCGTCGTCCAGACGGTGTTGTGCTCGTCGTCGACGGCGACGCCGTACACCGCCTCCAGAGCCCCGGTGGTCGCGTCGGTGACCGGCGGCGTGTACGTCCCCTCCACTGCCAGGGTGTCCGGGTCGACCTTCAGCAGGCTGGAGTTGGTGACCGGCGGGCGGCCCACGGCGACGGTGACCCACAGAGCGTCGTTCCGCTCGGAGTACGCCGACTGGTACAGGCCTCTCAGCAGAGGAGCCGACGTGACGGTCGAGGCCGTCGCGGCGGGGGCGTCGGCGGTCGCGGTGCCGGCCAGCGCCGGGACGCCGCAGGCGGCGAGGGCCACGGCGATCGCGGCGGTACGGCGGATATGGGGGGTGAACGCACTCATACGAATGCATCTCCTTGTTGGTTGTGCCGCACGGTGTGTGCGGCTCGGGCGAAGGGACGTGCTGGTCTGTGGGTGAGAGAGCGTCAGCTGCCCGTCTGCGACCCCGGTTCGCGGCGGCGCAGGACGAACACCGTCGTGCCGGCCGCCCCGGCGGCGCCTCCGGCGGCCGCTGCCACCGCCGACCAGACGATCGTCGGGACCGAGACGGAGCTGTCCACGGCGGCCGCCGCCACGGTGTTCGGCACCGCCGTCTCCGGAGCCGTGGTGGCCGCGCCCACCGAGGTGCCCGGCTCGGTCACGGTGAAATCGACCTTCAGCGTGGTCGGCGGGTTGGGCGCCAGGAAACGCAGCCAGTGCGCGCCGACGGACGTGCCGGCGGGGATGGTGACGTCACCCTCGTAGGTGCCGTCCGCGTCGGCCTGCCACTGGCCGAGGATGGCTTCGTCGTCGAGCTTGATGGTGACCGTCTCGCCCGCCGGGAACTTCGTCACCTTGAAGTGCAGCGTGCCTCCGGGCTCCACCTGGCTCGCGGTGATCTCGGCCTTCGCGCCCGCGTCGTTGGTGGCGCTCGCCGGGTCGCCGGACGCGGCCGGTACCGGGGTGGCGGACGAGGTGGCCGAGCTCGTGCCGGACGAGCCGGAGGAGGAGGTGGACCCGGAGGTCACGGTGAAGTCGGCCTTGAGGCTGGTCGCCGGGTTCGGGGCGAGGAAGCGCAGCCAGTGGGCGCCCTTCGTGGTGTCCGACGGGATCGTGACGCTGCCCGAGAAGGAACCGTCCGAGCCGATGCCGCCGGACCACTGCCCGATGATCTCGCCGTCGTCCAGTTTCACCGTCAGCTGCTCACCCGCCGGGAAGCCCGTCACGGTGAAGGACACCTTGCCGCCGGCCGCGACGCTGGAGCCCGCGGTGATCGTGGCGGTCGCCCCGGACGAGCTGTCGGACCCGCCGCTCGAACCACCGGAGCTGCTCCCGCCCGTACTGCTGCCACCGGAACTGCCGCCGCTGCTACCGCCCGAGCTCGTGCCGCCGTCGCTGCTCCCACCCGTGTTGCCGCTGTCGGACGAGGTGACGGTGATGTCGGCCTTGAGGCTGGTCGCCGGGTTGGGGGCCAGGAACCGCAGCCAGTGCGCCCCCGCAGAGGTGGAGGACGGGATGGTCACCGTCCCCGAGAAGGTGCCGTCCGCACCCACGGCGTCCGGCCACTGCTTGAGGATCTCGCTGTCGTCGAGCTTGACCGTGACTGTCTGGCCCTCGACGAAGCCGGAGAGGGCGAAGGAGACCGTGTCGCCCGCCTCGACCGTGCTGCCGTTGGTGAGCTTCACCTTGGGGTCGGCCGTGGGGGTGGGCGTGGCGGTGGCCGTCGCGGTCGCGGTGGGGGTCGGCGTCGGCGTGGGAGTCGGCGTGGGAGTCGGAGACTCGCTCTCGCCCGTCACGGTCAGGTTCTCGCTCTTGACGCTCGTCGACGGGGCCAGGAACCGAAGCCAGTGCTCGCCGCCGACCGTCGCGTCGGCCGGGATCGTCACTGCCCCCGAGACGCTGCCGTCGTCGCCGATCGTGAACTGCTTCAGCAGCGTCTTGTCGTCGAACTTGACGCTCAGGGTCCCCCCGGCCGGAAACCCGGTCACGGCGAATGGCACCTCGCCGCCGGCCTGCACCGAGGTCGTGCCCAGCGTGACCGTGGGCGTCGCCGCGTCGGCCGCGAGCGCCACCCGGTCGGTGGTGTACGTGGCGCCGGAGCCGACGACCACGGCGACGAAGGGCGCGGAAAGAGCGCCGAGACCCAGGGTCACCCCGGTGGTCAGCGCGACCATGCGGCTGAGCTTGGCCCGGCTGGGACGCCGCTGCGGCGTCGGTGTGGAGGACGGTCTGTCAGAGGTCATGGTGACTGCTCCTGGCAACTGAGAAAGGCAAAGGGGACGAGAGAGAAGGGCAAGACCAGGGGAAGTTAGGCTTGCCTAATCGAAAGAAGTGCCTAGTCATCCGGAGTCCGTCCACATGACCGTGTCCGCGCCACCCGAGGGCGCCCCGCACCATCCGCCGCGACTGGCACGCCCCGACGCGGTACCCCGGCTCACGGAACCGGCCCGCCCGCTGCCGGCCCCTGACGACGAGGCGGAGTTCTGGGCCGGAGTGCGGCACGGCGGCACACCGCTGGTCGGTCCCGACCCCCTGGGCAGCACCGACCACCTGGCGGTGACCTTCCTGTGGCAAGGCGCACCGACCACCCGCGCCGTCCAGGTCCTGCCCAACAAGCTCGGCGACCCGCGCGTCCCCGAGGGCAACCTGATGGAGCGCCTGCCCGGCACGGACGTATGGCACTGGACGCTCCGCCTGCGCCACGACTGGCGTGGCACGTACGAGCTCTACGTCGACGAGGGTGACGGTCCGGATCCGGGCACGCCCGGCTACTGGCAGTGGCTGCGCACCCAGCGCCGCCCCGACCCCTTCAACGCCCGTGCGCTGCCCCGCCGTTGGGGCGGTGAGCCCGTTCCCTACGCCGAACTCCCGGCCGCCCCGCGTGCGGTGGACTGGGAGCCGAGGCCCGGCGTCGAGCGGGGCGCGGTCGCCGAGCATGTGGTGACGAGCGCGCACCTCGGCAACAGTCGCCGCGTCTGGCTGTACCAACCACCCGTCCGCGCACGGGAGTTGGCGGATCTGCCGGTCCTGGTTCTGCTCGACGGCGAACACTGGCAGCCGCGGCTCGGCCTCTCGAACCTGCTCGACAACCTCATCGCCGACGGCCGTATCCCGCCGCTCGCCGCGGTCCTGCCGGAGTCCGTGGACGCCGACACCCGCTGGGCGGAACTGACCTGCCGCCCCGAATTCGTCGCCTTCCTCGCTGAGGAACTGCTGCCGTGGGCGGCCGGGCGACTGCCCCTCACGGACGATCCCGCGCGCACGGTCGTGGCCGGGCAGAGCCTCGGCGGGCTCACCGCCGCCTACGCCGCACTCGCCGCTCCGCACCGCTTCGGCAACGTCCTCGTCCAGTCGGGCTCGTTCTGGTGGCCCGTCGGCCCGGACGAGGAGTGGCTCACCCGCCGCGTCGCCGAGACGCCACGACTGCCGGTGCGCTTCCGGCTCTCCTTCGGCGAGCAGGAATGGGTGGCCCTGCCCGCGGCCCGCCGGCTGCGCGACGCCCTGGCCGTCGGCGGTCACGACGCCTCGTACGGGGAGTTCAACGGCGGCCACGACTACCTCTGTTGGCGTACGGAGCTGGCCGACGGACTGGTCGAACTCCTGGGCCGCTGACCGCGGCCTGGTCCCGGACCACGCAGGCGGCGGTCCAGCCCGCGGGGACGTCGACGTCGACGACCCGCCACCCCGGCAGTCCGGTCGGACGGCGGCAGGCCCCCAGATACACGCCCCGCAGGGCCTCGCCGGAGAGGCCCTCGCCGGTCGCCTTGAGATAGGCCTCCTTGCGGGTCCAGCAGCGGGCGAAGGCACCGGGGCGCGAAGTCGGCGAGGTCCGTGCCAACTCCGTTCGCTCGGTGGGGTGCAGGGACCGGGCCGCGTCGGCGACCAGGCGCGGCTCGGGGACGCGCTCGACGTCGACGCCCAGCGGCCGGGTGGCGAGACCCAGCAGGGCCAGCCCGCCCGTGTGGGACAAGGAGAAGTGCACGCCCGAACCGGAGGGCCCCGCGACGGCCGGGCGACCGTGCGGGCCACCACAGCCCACGCAGGCCAGCCGCGTGAGTTCGACCGACTCGGCCGCCAACCCCAGGTACTCGCCCAGCACTTGACGCAGCGCGCAGTGCGCGGCGACGTACAGCGCGCGCTCGGCCGGCCGCCGCAGCGCCGCCGCACAGCGACGCTCACGCTCGTCCAGCACGGACACGTCGAGCGGGGTGCCCGCCGCCGGGGACCGTACGACCCACAGCCGCGGGCCCTGCGCGAGCTCCTCCGGGCGCAGCCGTGGCCGGGCGTGCGACCACGGTCGTACCGCCAAAGCCGTGGTCATCCCCGCGTCGCCTCCACCCGCTGGGCGCACGCCTCGTGCGGGGCCGGGCCGAACGACGTGTCCCAGCCGGCCGGCACGGCACACCAGACCGGCCAAAGCGACTGCTGCCCACGGGGGTTCACCAGCACGAGATGGGTGTCCTGGTTCCTGGACCCGGCATCGAAGGGGCCGGATGCGGCGGTCATGCGTCGAGCTCCTTCAGACGGGCGGCCAGAACCGTGGTGATGTCGTCCAGGTGGCGGTCCCGCATCAACTGCGGATGGGTGCAGTCGAGGTCGTGGTTGACGATCGCGCCGCTCACATGCGGCCGCCACGCCTCGCGGGTCAGCCAGTCCTCGGCGCGCGGGGCGGCGGCCGTGAAGAACAGCAAGTCGCCCTCGTACGCTCGGTGTTGGTGCTCGCGCATCATGCGTGCGTGGTTGGGCACGATGTCGACGATCTGCGTCAGGGTGTGGTCGGTCAGCCCGGCGAGGGGGCTGCCCGCGCGGCGCAGCGTGGCCAGGACGTCGTCCCGGGTGCGCTCGTCCGTGCGGTCGAAGCCCGCCATCCGCAGTACGGCGGTGAGCGCGTCGCCCTCCTCGGGTGCGGGCCGTTCCCGCCACTGCTCGGCCGGGAACGCGTCGAGCAGCGCCAGGAGTTCGACCTCCTGACCGGCCTCCTGGAGCAGCACGGCCACGGTGTGCGCGAGGACCCCGCCGACAGACCAGCCCAGCAGCCGGTACGGCCCCTGCGGCTGGACCTCCCGGATCCGCTCGACGTAGTCGACCGCCTCCTCCTCCAAGGTGCGCGGCAGCGGCTCGTCGCGGACCAGACCGCGTGCCTGCACGGCGTACACGGGCTGCCCCGGACCCAGGCGGGCGGACAGCCCGGCGTAGCACCAGCCGATCCCGCCCGCCGGGTGGATCGCGAACAGCGGCGGCCGGTCTCCCTCGGCACGCAGCGGCAGTACGACGTCCAGCGCGTCCTCGGCGGCCGGTCCGGCGTCGTCGACGCGGGCGGCGAGCGCGGCGGGGGTCGGCGCCTCGAAGAGCGAGCCGATCGTCAACTCGGCGCCCAGCTCCTCCCGGGCGCGCGACACCAGCCGCACCGCGAGCAGCGAGGTGCCGCCCAGGTCGAAGAACGCGTCGTCGGGGCCGACCCGTTCGACGCCGAGCACCTCGGCGAACAGCCGCGTCAGCGCCTCCTCGCGCGGACCCGACGGCAGCCGTGTACCCGCGCCCCCGGCGAAGACCAGGGCCGGCAACTCGCGGCGCTCCAGCTTGCCGTTGGGGCTCAGTGGGAACGCGTCGAGCGCGACGACCGCCGCCGGCACCATGTGCTCCGGCAACTCGCGCGACAGCGCGGCCCGTACGGCGGCGGGGTCGGCGGTGCCGGTGACGTAGCCGACGAGCCGGTCCTCGCGGACCAGTGCGCAGGCGCCGTCGACATCCGGCTGCGCCGCCAACGCGGCCTCGATCTCGCCGAGTTCGATGCGCTGCCCGCGCAGCTTCACCTGGTGGTCGGTGCGTCCGAGGTACTCGACCTCGCCGTCCTCGCTCCAGCGCGCCAGATCGCCCGTGCGGTACATGCGGCTGCCCGCCGGGCCGAACGGGTCGGCGACGAACCGGGATGCCGTCAACTCCCCACGGCCCAGGTAGCCGTCCGCCAACTGCCGTCCCGCCAAGTACAGTTCGCCCGGCACGCGCGGCGGGCAGGGCTGGAGCGCCGCGTCCAGCACGTACAGGCGGGTGTTCCACACCGGTCGGCCGATCGGCACCGGCCCCGAGTCCCCCTCGGCGCAGGCGTGGTAGGTGACGTCGACGGCGGCCTCGGTCGGCCCGTACAGGTTGTGCAGCTCGACATCCGGCAGCGTCCGCAGGAAGACGTTCGAGGTCTCGCGGGGCAGGGCCTCGCCGCTGCAGAACACCCGGCGCAGGCCGGTGCACTCGGCGGCCTGCGCCTCGGCCAGGAAGACCTGGAGCATCGACGGCACGAAGTGGCAGGTGGTGACGGCCTGTTCACGGATCAACCGGGCCAGGTAGACGGGATCCTTGTGACCGCCCGGGTCGGCGACCACGAGCGTCGCGCCCTGGCGCAGCGGCCAGAAGAACTCCCACACGGACACGTCGAACGACGACGGCGTCTTCTGCAGCACCCGGTCCTCGGCGGTGAGCCCGTACTTGTGCTGCATCCAGCGCAGCCGGTTGTCGATCGCCCCGTGCGACACCACGACGCCCTTGGGCTTTCCGGTGGAACCGGAGGTGTAGATGACGTACGCGGGATGGTCCGGGGTGAGCGCCCGCGCCGGGTTCACCCACGGGTACGCGGACACGTCGAGCCCGTCCAGGACGACGAGCGGAGTGCCGGTGCCGTCCGGGAGGCGGCCCGCGCGGTCGGTGACGGCGCACACCGGTGCCGCGTCCTGGAGCATGTACGTCAGGCGCTGCTCCGGATAGTCCGGGTCCAGCGGCAGATAAGCGGCCCCCGACTTCAGCACGGCGAGCAGCGCGACGATCAGCTCCACCGAGCGCGGCACCGACACCGCCACGACCTCACCCGGCCCGGCGCCGAGGGACTGGAGATGCCGGGCCAGCCGGTTGGCGCGGGCGTTGAGCTCCGCGTAGGTCAGCTCGGTGGCGCCGTGGATCACGGCGGTCGCGCCCGGGGCGTGCGCGGCCCTCGACTCGATGGGGCCGATCAGGGTGGTCTGCGGCAGCCTGCGTTCCGTGCGGTTGAACTCGTCGAGGACCAGGGCCTGTTCGGCCTCGGTCGCGATGGTGTGGACGGCGAGCGGCAGTTGGGGGTCGGTGTCGGCGAGCCGGTGCAGCAGGTTCAGGAACCGGTCCTGGTGGGCGGCGAGTTCACCGTCCGTGTAGAGGGCCGGGTTGCCGTCGTGGTCGATGCGCAGGCCGCGGCCGTCGGCGCGGTCGTAGATGTTGACGGTCAGGTCGTCGACCGGGCCTGCCGACAGGTTCCGGGCCCGGGCGGGCGCGCCCGCGAAGTCGACGCCGTAGTCGAAGGGCATGACGTTGACGAGCGGGCCCACCAGGCCCCGGTTCTCGCCCAGCAGTCCCAGGTCGCGCCGGATGTCCTCGTAGCGGTAGCGCTGGTGGCGGCGCACCTCCCGGATGCCGAGCACGACCTGGCGCACCAGCTCGGCGAAGGTCGCGTCGGGGGAGACTGCCAGCCTCAGCGGCAGCACGTTCATGACCATGCCTGGCACGCGCAGGGCCACCGAGCCCATGCGGCCCATCATGGGCAGGCCGAGCACGACGTCCTGACGGGCGGTGGCGCGGGCGGTGTAGAGGGCCTGGGCGGCGATCAGGACGTCGGGCCAGGTCGCGCGGAGCCGGGCGGCGAGTTCCCGCACGGTCTGTGTCGTCTCAGGCGACAGATACGTCGTACGGCGGCCGAAGGTGCGGGAGGGCAGCGCGCCGCGGCCCGCGAGCCGGGGGGCCTCCGGGCGGTCCCCGAACGCCTGAGTCCAGTGGGCGCGGTCGGCCGCGAAGGCGTCCGAGGCGCGGTAGGCGCTGTCGTCGGCGATGAGGTCGGCGAGGGCGCCGAAGGTGCGCGGAACGGGATTCTCGCCGCGCGCGAGCGCCGTGTAGACCTCGGCGGTGCGGCGGACGAGGAGTGAGTAGCCGTAGCCGTCGATGACGAGGTGGTGGATGCGCTGGTACCACAGCCAGCTCTCCTCACCGACCCGGAACAGGGCGTGGGCGAACAGCGGGCCGGCCGCCAGGTCGCATGGCGCCGCGAGGTCGGCGCACATCCACGCGGCGGCCTGCTCCTCGGCGTCGTCCGTGCCGCGCAGGTCCCGCACGGTCAGCGGCAACTCGACGTCGGCGCACACGTGTTGGCGCGGGCCGTCCGCGGTGTCCTCGACGCGGACGCGCAACGAGTCGGTCTCGGCGACGACCTGCCGCAGAGCCGCCGCGAAGACATCCGGGTCGAGCGGGCCGTCGATCTCCAGGCACTCCGCGGTGTTCTGGGCGGGGCTGAGCGGGTCCAGGGCCTGGGCGAACCACATGCCCGACTGGGCGGCCGTGAGCGGAAGTACGGTGTCCGGTGCGAGCGTCGTGGTGGTCACGCGACCCCCAGCAGCGGTGCCCAGGCCTCGATGGCGGGCTGCTCGGCGAGGTCCGCGAAGTCGGCCCTGACGTCGTGGTCGCGGCGCCAGCGCTCCAGGAGCGCCATGATGCGGACCGAGTCGAGGCCGAAGTCGACGAGGTTCTCGTCGACGGGTATGTCCGCCGGGTCCTCGCCGAGGCAGTCGGCGACGTCGGTGCGGATCTGGTCCAGGGTGAGGGCCATGCGGCTCAGGCCTCCTCGAAGGGCGCGCCGGTGAACAGCGCGTCGGTGGTGGTCACGACCGCGCAGCGGCCGGCGGCCCAGCGCAGGGCCATGTCGTGGTCGTCGCGGGAGAAGTCGGCCACGGCGTCGGCGACGACGAACGCCTGGATGTCCCGCATCCACGCGTCACAGGCGCTCATCAGCACGCCGATGTGCGCGTACACGCCGACGATGACCAGCTGGTCGCGTTCCTCGTCGCGCAGCAGCTCCTCCAGCTCGGTGCGCACGAACGCGCTGTACTTCCACTTCGTGAGAACCGTGTCCCCGGGCTCGGGAGCCACGCTCTCGGGTACGGCGAGGACCTTCGGATCGTCGGCGACGCCCGGTCCCCAGAAGTCGAGCTGGAGCCCCCGCTCCTCGGGTGTCTGTCCGCCGCGCTGGGCCGAGTAGACGACCGGGACACCGAGGCGGCGGCAGTCGTTGAGCAGGCGGGCGGTGTTGTCGAGCATGCCGGTCAGCGGCTGTTCGCCGTCCGGGAACGCGGAGAGGAAGTGGTGCTGGAGGTCGTGCACGAGAAGAACGGCGCGCGCCGGATCCACGGTCCAGGAGACCCGGTTGGCGGGCAGCTCGTCCCCGGCCGGGAGCGGATAGGGGGCGATGGCGGGAAGTGCCATGGGAGTGGGGAAACCTTTCAGTGCTGCTCGGTGTCAGTGCGTTGGGAGGTCCGCGCGTGGGGGTGCGCGTTTGGGGTCAGTGCTGTTCGGCGGTGGAGCGGAGCTGCTTCTTGCTGACCTTGCCGACGCCGGTCTGGGGGAAGGCGTCGACGAACTCGACGAGGTCGGGGACCTTGTAGGCGGCGATGCCGCGCTCGCGGACGAACCGCTTCACCGCGACCGGCTTCAGCGGCTCGGCGCCGGCGCGCAGGACGACGTAGGCGAGGGAGCGTTCGCCGAGGTACTCGTCGGGGACGGCGACGACGGAGACGTCGTGCACGGACGGGTGGGCGAGAATGATGTTCTCGATCTCCTCCGGGGCGATCTTCTCGCCGCCCCGGTTGATCTGGTCCTTGGCCCGGCCCTCGACGACGAGATGTCCGCTCGCCGTGCGGCGGACGATGTCGCCCGTGCGGTAGAAGCCGTCCTCGGTGAAGGATCTGGCGTTGTGCTCGGGAGCACGCCAGTAGCCGCGGATCGTGTACGGGCCGCGGGTCAGCAGATGCCCGAACTCGCCGTCGGGAACATCGTTTCCGGCGTCGTCGACGATGCGGACCTCGTCGTCCCGGGAGATCGGCCGGCCCTGCGTGGTGACCACGGTCTCGTGGTCGTCGTCGAGCCGCGTGTAGTTGACGAGCCCCTCGGCCATGCCGAAGACCTGCATCAGCCGGCAGCCCAGGGCGGGCTCCAGACGCCGCGCCGCCTCCGCGCTGTACTTGGCGCCACCGACAAGCATCAACTCCAGGCTCGACAGGTCGTGTTCGGCGTTCGATGCGGCCTCTGTCCACACCAGCGCGAGCGGCGGGACCAGGCCCGTCATGGTGATCCGTTCCCGCTCGACGAGCGGGAACGCCGTCGCCGGGTCGGGCCTCGGGCACAGGACGCTCGTGCCGCCGGCGTAGAGCACGCCCAGCCAACCGGGCGAGCTCATCGGGAAGTTGTGCGCGGCCGGCAGCGCGACGAGGAAGCGGGTGTCCGCGTCGACGCCGCAGATCTCGTTGGAGCCCCACAGCGAGTACAGGTAGTCGTCGTGGGTGCGCGGAATGAGCTTCGGCACGCCCGTGGTCCCGCCGGACAACTGGAGGAACGCCAACTCGTGCGGCTCGGGACCGTCGATCGGCTCAGCCGGTTCGATCGGAACCTCGGACAGCGCGGTGTGCTCACCGGGGTCGCCGACGACGAAGACATGCTTCAGACTCGGCGTCTGCTTGCGCACCTGGGCCGCGAGGTCACGGTGGTCGAAGCCGGCGTGCCGGTCGGGGATGACGTACGCGACGGCCTCGGCGAAGGAGCAGAAGTAGCCGATCTCCGTGTCCCGGTGCGCGGGCAACGCGTACACGGGCAGCGCGCCGATCCGGAACAGGGCGAAGACCACCTCGACGAACTCGCCGACGTTCGGCAGCTGTACGACGACCCGGTCGCCCTTGGAGATCCCGTGTGCGGCGAACCCGGCGGCCAGCCGGTCGGCGCGCTCGTCGAGCTCCCGGTACGTCCAGGTGCGCCGCTCGGGCGCCGGGTCGACGAGCGCGATCCGGTCCGGGTGGGCGGCCGCACGCTCACGCAGCACTCCGCCAAACGTTTCTCCACGCCAGTAGCCCGCCGCGCGATAGCGCTCGGCGAACTCGGCGGGCCAGGTCGGCGCGTCGATTCCTGGGGTGGTGGCGAGAGGGTTCACAGCGATGCCCCCACGGCGTGCAGGAAGGTGCGGAACTTGGCGGCGGTCTCCGCGGTCTCGGCCTCCGGCGACGACGCGGCCACTACACCGGCCCCCGCGAACAGCCGCAGCGAACGCCCCTCGGCCTCGGCACAGCGGATCGTCACGACCCACTCGCCGTCGCCGTCCGCGTTCTGCCAGCCGACCATGCCGGTATAGGGGCCGCGGTCGAAGGGCTCCGACTCGGCGATCACGGCCCGCGCCACCTCGGTCGGCGTGCCGCACACCGCGGGCGTGGGGTGCAGCGCGGACGCCAGCGTCAGCGCGCAGGTCTCCGGGACGGCGAGCTCCCCGGTGACCGTGGTCGACAGATGCCACATGGCGGCGGTCCGCACGAGAGTGGGCCGCTCGGGAACCTGAAGCCGCGTGCAGTACGGCGCGAGCGCCTCGCGTACGGCGGCCACGACGACGGCGTGCTCGTGCAGGTCCTTCGGGGACTCCAGGAGCGCGACCGCCCGGCGTACGTCCTCGGCCAGGTCGCCGCTGCGTGGCGCGGATCCCGCGAGGGGGTTGGCCGTGAGGCGTCCGCCCGTGCGGGAGACGAGGAGTTCGGGGCTGGCACCGACGAGGGTACGGCCGGGGCCGCTCGGCACGGCGAAGGTGTAGCCGGCCGGGTCGCGGCGGGCCAGCCGGCGCAGCATGGCGGGCAGGTCGGGCTCGTGCCGGGAGGTGAGCTCCAGGGTGCGGGCGAGAACGACCTTGTCGAACTCCCCGGCCCGCATCCGCGCGACGGCGGCGGCGACCGCATCGCCGTACCGCTCCGGCGCCGGAACCTCCTTCACCTGCCAGTCGGTGCGGCCCTCGGCGTGGGGCACGTCCAGCGCGATGAGCGGGTCCTCGCGCAGCGGCGCCGCCCAGTGCACCGCCTCCGGGACGGCGAGGGCGGGCGGGGCGTCAGGGGCGAAGGGGAGCGAGCCCACGACGACCGGCGCCGGGTCGCCCGCGCTCCGCCGTGCCGCCAGGACCTCGCGTACGCGCTGGGTCAACGGGCGTGTGTCGTGGGGTATTTCGGCGGCGGTGCCGCAGCCGAGCAGGGTGCGGTGGGGGGTGGCGAGGAAGCGGTCCGTCGTCGGGTCGTAGGCCTCCAGCAGGGCGGTCGCCGAGCCGGGGGAGGTGAGGGCGGGGGTCTCGCTCACGTAGGCAGACATGTTTGTCTCCAGTGGGGGACGGCACGAGCCGTTCGCAGGGGCGGGTGGCCGGTTCAGGCGCGCAGGGTCGCGCCGCCGTCGACGTACAGGTCGTGCATGGTGATGTGGCGGGCGCGGTCGGAGACCAGGAAGACGACGGCGTCGGCGATGTCGGCGGGGTCGGCGATCCGGCCGAGGGGGATGCCCGTGCGGTACGTCGCGAGATCGCCTTCGATGACGCGGTGTGCCGCGGACGCCTCGTCGACGCCGGGCGACCACAGGGCGCGTTGCATGTCGGTGAGGGTCGAGCCGGGGTTGACGGTGTTGCAGCGGACGCCCAGCGCCGCGACTTCCAGGCCCAGGGTCTTGGTGAACATGACGGCCGCGGCCTTCGAGGCGGCGTAGGCGGCCATGCCCGCGCGGGGGATGCCGGCCGCGTTGGAGGCGACGGTCACGATGCTGCCGCGGCCGCGCTCGGTCATCCGGCGGGCGGCGGACCGGCAGACGTGGAAAACGCCGTTCGCGTTGACGGCGAACGTGGCTGCCCAGTCCTCGTCCGTGAGGTCGATTACGTCCGAACTCCGCAGGATTCCGGCGACGTTGACGGCGATGTCCAGCGGGCCGAGCGTGCGCTCGGTCTCGGCGACGAGATCCTCCACGGCCGCGGCGTCGGTGACGTCCAGCGCGCGGGCGGTGACCTGCTCGCCGTACTTCGCGGCGAGCGCCTCGACGCCCTCGGGCGCCAGGTCCGTGGCGAGCACCTGGGCGCCCTGCTCGACGAGCGCCTCGACCACCGCGGCTCCGATGCCCCGGCCCGCCCCCGTCACCAGGGCGAGCCGTCCGGTGAGTTCGGCGCTCATGAGGCGAGCGCCTTCGTCACGTCGTCCAGCACGACTTGCGCGGCGAGCGGACCGCCCGCGCTGTTCCACGCCGAGCCCTGGATCACCACGACATGCCCCGCCTTCTGGGCCTTGAGCTTGCTGAAGTTGGCCACCTTCTCGGCCTCCGCGTACGCCTTCTCGCCGTCCGCCTGGTCGCCGAGGGTGCCGAAGAACAGCCAGTCCCCGTCGATGGTGGAGAGCTTCTCCAGGCTGACCGGCTCGCTGTGCCCGGCGCTCTCGCCCTGCTGGTCGGCGGGCCGGCTCAGGCCCAGCGCGGAGAGCGTTGCTCCCACGTGGCCCTTGCCCTTGCCGACGATGGAGGGAGCGTCGTTCTGCCAGCGGACGACGCTGACTACCGCGCCGGCGTTGTCGCCGAGCTTCTCCTTCGTGGCGGCGACGTCGGCGTCGAAGTCGGTGAGGATCTTCTCGGCCTGGGTCTGCTGGTTGAGGGCGTCGGCGGTGGCGGTGAAGGCCACCTTCCAGTCCTCGTTGAGCTTGGCGGTGACCACCGTCGGGGCGATCGCCTCCAACTTGCTGACCTGGCTCTTGGCCGCGGTCGTCTCGTCGAGCAGGATCAGGTCGGGTTGGAGAGCGGCCAGCTTCTCCAGGTCGGCCTCGGCGACCGTGGCGACGATTTGGGCCTTGGACGCCTTGTCGGCGAGATACGTGGACACACCCTGCTGACCGCGCCCCGCGGTGGTGCCGACGGGCGCGACACCGAGGGCCAGCGCGGCGTCGAGCGTGGGCTCGCTCAGCGCGACGACCTTTTTCGGCGTGGCCGGAACCCGCACCTTGCGGCCCGTCGCGTCGGTGATCGCGCGGGTGCTCGTCTCCTGGCCACTGCTGACGCTGTCTTTCCCGTCGTCGCCGCAGCCGGTCAGGAGCAGGGCTCCCATCACGACGGTGACGGCGGAGGAAAGGACCGCCCTGCGGGAGGCTTGGGTGGAGGACATGTGCGAAAGCTCCTTGGTACGAAGAGAGTTGAAGCGGGCCGGGGCTTGGGGGGTTCGGCATGCGAGGGACACGTGCCGAGTCAGTGGGGCGCCGCGCGAGAGGCCGAGGGCGGGGAGCCGAGCAGCCGGACCAGGCCGTCGGCCAGGGCGCCGTGCCAACAGGCGTAGTCGTGGCCGCCGTTGAACTCCTCGCGGGTCACCAGATGACCCGCCGCGCTCAGGGCGTCGTACAGGGTGCGGGTCTGGTCGACCATCGCGCCCTCGTGCAGTCCGACGTCCAGATGGACCGTCAGAGGGCGGCGGCCGGCCTTGGTACACCGGGCGACGAGCCAGGGCACCCCGCGCACCGGCGGCCTGGGCACACCGGGTGGCAGCCCGGGCCGCCACCACAGGGACGGCGACTGGGCGAGCACCTTGCCGAACCGGTCGGGCCGCAGTTGCGCCCCGTACAGGGCGGTCACCGCGCCCAGGCTCTGTCCCGCCAGGACGGTCCTGCCGGGGTCGGTGGTGAGCGGCCAGCGGCCGGCCGCCCAGGGCAGGAGTTCGTCGGCGAGGAAGGCCACGAACGGGTTGCGTCCGCCGAGTTCGCGCCAGCGGGTCTTGCGGTCCACGGCGTCCGGCGCCAGGACGGCGACCGGGGGCAGCACCCCGTCGGCGATCAGTGCGTCGAGCGTGTGCCCGAGGCCGAGCCGCCCGAACCACATGTCGCCGTCGCACAGCACCACGACGGGCAGCGGCTCTCCGCAGTGCCCGGGCGGCAGATACGCCCATACGTCGCGGTCACCACCGAGCGCGCGGGCGGCCATCCGGTGCCGCTCCACCCGGCCGGCCGGCACGCCGCCGTGCCGCCCCGCCCACGGCTGCGCGGGCGCGTCGGGCAGGGCGAACACCGAACTGGCGACCGGTTGCCAACGGGTCGGCACGGTGGCCCGGTTGAGCGGGTCGGGCGCCGCGTGTGCGGTCAGCGAGCGCAGCCGCTGCTGCCGGCCGGCCGGGTCGGTGGGCGGCTCCTTGAGCGAGATGTCGGCGGCCATGCGGTAGGAGCCTCGGTGGTCGGAGCGCAGCCGCAGGCCCAGGTGCCAGATGTCGGTGCCGGGCACCCGCTCAAGGAGAGAACCGGCGAGGTGGTCGCGGTCGACGATGCGGTTGGCGAACAGCAGCACCTGCCGGGTGGCCCGGTGGCCGCGCCACAGGAAGGTGACGGCCCGATGACCGGGCTCGCCCTCCAGTTCCTCGATCAGTGGGGTGCCCTGGCGCTCCACCTGGCTCCAGAACTCGGCCGTCAGGTCGGCGCGTTGGGCGTCGTCCGCCGCGTCCAGGCGGTCCAGGAGGCGGTCGATGCGCGGTCCGGTGACGCGGACCGGACGTGCGCTGTCGCGGGCGTCCGGGAATGCGGCGTCGGCACGAACCGTGTTCCTGGTCGTGGCGGTCATCGGGAGTCTCCGTGGGGCAGGCACGTGTAGGGGCTTGACAACGGGTGGCGCGGCACCGCGAATTGGGCAGGGTGATCGACTTCGTCGACGAAATCGTCAACAACCGCTAGTTAGGTTAGCCTAAGCACATGTCCACTGTGTTGCGTCGACAGCCGGGAAGAACGCGATGGCCCGCCACCGCGTCCCGTCTCCTGCCCACCGCTCAGCCCGCTGCCGTACGGCGGGGGTTCTCGTGAGTGCCACCACGGCGCCGGCCCCGCCCGGCGAGAGCGAGACCGGGGGCACGCCACGACATCGCTCCCCGGCATCCGTACGCACGACGGGCCTGCTGCTCGGCCTGGTGCTGCTGGCCGTGGCCATCGCCCTCTCCCTGGCCGTGGGCACCAAGCAGATACCCCTCGACCAGGTGTGGAGAGGCCTGTTCTCGCCCACCGGAACCGAGAACGACGCGATCGTCCGCGACCTGAGACTGTCGCGCACCCTCATCGGGATCGCCGTCGGCACGGCGCTCGGCCTCGCGGGCGGCGTCATGCAGACCCTGACCCGCAATCCCCTCGCGGACCCGGGGCTGCTCGGCGTGAACGCGGGCGCGTCCGCCGCCGTCGTCACCGCGATCAGCGTTCTCGGCATCACCTCGTTCACCGGATACCTGTGGTTCGCGCTGGCCGGTGCGGCCGTCGCCGCCGTCGCCGTGAACGCCCTCGGCGGCGGCCGCCTCGCCACCCCCGTCCGGCTCGCGCTGGCCGGAACCGCCGTCAACGCGGCCCTGTTCGGCTACGTCAACGGGCTCCAGCTGTGGGACCTCAGCACCCTGGACGCCATGCGGTACTGGTCCGTCGGCACCCTCGCCAAACGCGACCCCGACCTCCTGCTCACCGTGCTTCCCCTGCTCACGGCCGGAGCCCTGCTGGCCCTCGTACTGGCCCGCCCGCTCGGCGCGCTGGCCCTCGGCGAGGACCACGCAAGGGCGTTGGGCACCCAGGTCCGGCGCACGAGGCTGCTCTCCGTCGTCGCCATCACCCTGCTGTGCGGCGGCGCGACCGCGCTGTGCGGGCCGATCGGGTTCATCGGCCTGATGATCCCGCACGCCGCCCGCGCGTTCTGCGGCCCGGACCCGCGCTGGATGCTCCCCTTCTGCGCGCTCTACGCGCCCGCGCTGCTGCTCGTCTCGGACGTCATCGGCCGGATCATCGTCCCGCCGTCGGAGATCGAGGTGGGCACGGTGACCGCGTTCCTCGGCGGGCTTCTCTTCATCCATCTGGTACGGCAGCGGAAGGTGGCCCAGCTGTGAGCGTGATCGAGGAACAGCGGCGCGGGACAAGGCCGGTCCGGGTCGACGTCCGGCGCGGACTGCTGCGCACCCGCCGCTGGTCCCTGCGCTACGACGCCCGCGCCGTGCTGGTCTGCACAGCCCTGGTGGTGCTGGCCGCGTGCACGACCGTGTTCGCCGTCGGCACCGGATCGTACGAACTCTCGCCGCTGGAAGTCGTGCGCACGCTGGCCGGGAACGGCCCTCCCGGCGCCGAGTTCATCGTTCTCGACCTGCGGCTGCCGCGTGCTTTGGTGGCCGTCCTGGTGGGCTTCGGCATGGGAATGGCCGGCGCGGTGTTCCAGTCGCTGACCCGCAATCCGCTCGGCAGCCCGGACATCATCGGCTTCGGCAACGGCGCCTCGGCGGGCGCACTCGTCGCGATCATCATCCTCGACGCGGGAGCCGCCCAGACGGCCGTCGGCGCGGTCTGCGGCGGCTTCGCCACCGCCGTCGCCGTGTATCTGCTGGCGTGGAAACGCGGCGTGCACGGCTACCGGCTCGTCCTCGTCGGCATCGGCGCCTCCGCGGTCCTCGGCTCGGCGACCAGCTTCCTCTACGTACGCGCCGACATCGGCAAGGCGGCACAGGCCGCGAGCTGGATGATCGGCTCGCTCAACGCCAGCGGCTGGAGCGAAGTCCGCATCGCGGGACTCGGGTTGGTGGCGCTGGTCCCCGTCGTCCTCGTGTACATGCGGCGGCTCACCATGCTGGAGATGGGCGACGACACGGCTTCCGCGCTCGGCGTACCGCCCGAGCGCAGCCGGCTGGTGCTGCTGGCCGCGGGGACGGGGCTGACCGCGATGGCGGTCGCCGCCTGCGGTCCGATCCCGTTCGTGGCGATGGCCGCGCCGCAACTGGCGCGCCGCGTCACCCGGGCGTCCGGCCCGGGTGTCCTGCCGGCCGCGTGGATGGGCGCGCTGCTGGTGTCCGCCGCCGACCTGGTCACTCAGCGCGTCACGGGCTCGGCCCTGCTGCCGGTCGGTGTGGTGACGGGTGTCGCGGGCGGCGCCTACCTGGCCTGGCTGCTGCGCAAGGAGCGTCGGGGCGCCCGGCTGTGAGGGACCCGGACGGGGAAGGAGCCGCGACCCGGGCGTCGTGCATACGCAGGAGCCCGGATAGAGTCCGTTCGCAGTAGGCGGCGTAAACGCATGCAGTAAGTTACTTGAGTTAGGCAACAATATGGTAAAGTGGCCTGCATGGCCACCGAACCGCTCCCCGCCGCCCCCGCTTCCCCGGAAGTCATCGAGATCGAGCGTGCGCTCACTCGGATCACCTACCTCAGCACCCGTGCCCGCCAGCACGACCGTCTGATGGCCCTGGCCGGAGTCCCGCTGGACCGGGCCGCGGTGGCGCTGCTGCGGCAGATCGCCGACTCGGAGCCGCTGCGCCCGGGGGAGCTGGCCAACCGGCTGGGCGTCGAGGCCTCACATGTCACCCGCACGGTGCAGCAGCTGCAGAAGTCCGGTTACGTCACCAGGGTCCCCGACCCGGACGACCGCCGCGCCCAGCGCATCCAGCTCACCGAGGACGGCAAGAAGGCCATAGACCGGATCCGGGAAGCCGGTTCACGCGGTATGCAACTGGCCCTGGGCGGCTGGTCGCCCGAGGAACTGCGGCAACTGGCCACCCTCTTCCACCGGATGGTCGACGACTTCCTCTCGTACGCCATCGATGACGAGGCCATACAGGAGATCGCCGCGTCGGCGGGCAACGTCTGATCGACGGGGCGGCGGGACCGTCAGGCGTTGACGGTCGGTCAGGGCCTGACGACTACGGCTGCGCGCCCGCGATGCCGCCCAGGCAGAACTGCCAGACCTCGTCGGCCGTCACGGCGTGGGCGTGGCTGTCCGAGCGGACGCTGTTGGCGTGGGCGAGGAACATGACGGTCTGCATGATGAGCGCCGCCTGGCGGCGGGGCTTGCCCGCGGGGAGGGCACCTGAGTCCTCGGCCTGTTCGAGCAGTTCCGTGAAGACCGTGAGCAGCGGAAGGTGAGCGGCCGCCACCTGAGCGGGGTGCTTGACCATGAGCTGCAGGGCGAAGTCGCTGAACAGCGGGCGCTCGATGCCCGGCCGGGGGAGTGACTGCGCGAACAGCATCTCGACGGCGACCCGGACGGCCTGCAGCGGATCCGACGTGGCGGACGCCTTCTCCCGGATCTCGGTCGCCGACTTGGACAGCGCGTCCTCGAACAGGGCGAGCAGCAGCTCGTGTTTGCCGTCGAAGTGCTGGTAGAAGCTGCGCAGCGACTGTTTGGAGCGGTCCACGACCTCCTGGACGGTGAAGTCGGTCGTTCCCTTCTCGGCGATGAGTTCCTGTGCCGCGTCCAGGAAGCGCTGCACGCGCTGTTCGGCGCGGAGCTTGGCGGCACGAGTGGATCGCTCGACGGCGCGCTGGCGCCAGGCTGGTTGCTCTTCGGGGACTGCTGTCACGTGTAGAACGATACTCCACTTTTGCGGGAACCCCTGGGTTTCCCCTACCGAACCGCGCACTGCAACTTTCGAGACTCTTACTTGCAAGAAGTGAGAATGTTATTCTCGCAGGCGGCGACGGAAGCCATTCACGCTCCCCGAGGGAGGACCGCTCGACATGGCATGGGACTTTTCCACCGAGCCGGAGTTCGAGGAGAAGCTGGAGTGGATCAGGCGGTTTCGCGCCGAGCGCGTCGAGCCGCTCGACCTTCTCTATCCGGACCGGGCCTTCCATCCGCTCGACGACGAACTGGGCCCTGTCGTCAGGAAGTTGAAGCAACAGGTCCGCGACGAGGGACTCTGGGCCCCGCACCTCGGCCCCGAACTCGGCGGACGCGGCTTCGGACAGGTCAAGCTCGCGCTCATCAACGAGATCCTGGGCGAGTCGAGTTGGGCCCCCGTCATCTTCGGCACGGCCGCACCCGACACCGGGAACGCCGAGATCATCGCGCGCTACGGCACCGAGGAGCAGAAACAGCGCTATCTGAAGCCGCTGCTGGAGGGCGAGTGCTTCTCCTGCTTCTCGATGACCGAGCCGCAGGCCGGGGCCGACCCGAAGATGTTCACCACACGCGCGGTGCGCGACGGCGACGACTGGGTCATCTCGGGCCGCAAGTTCTTCTCCTCCAACGCCCGCACCTCACGCTTCGTGATCGTCATGGCGGTGACCGACCCGGACGTCAGCCCGTACCAGGGCATGTCGATGTTCCTCGTCCCCAGCGACACCCCCGGCATCCGCATGGAGCGCCACCTCGGACTGATGGGCGAGGCGCCGGACGAGGGCATGCACGCGCTCATCGAGTACGACGGTGTCCGGGTCCCCGGTGACGCGCTGCTCGGCGGCGAGGGCCAGGCGTTCGTGATCGCACAGACCCGGCTGGGCGGTGGACGAGTCCACCACGCGATGCGGGTCGTCGGACAGTGCCGGCGGGCGATCGACATGATGGCCGAGCGCGCTCTGTCGAGGGAGACCCAGGGCAGCCGGCTGGCCGACAAGCAGCTCGTCCAGGCGGACCTGGCCGACTCCTACGCGCAGCTCACCCAGTTCCGCCTGTTCGTCCTCCACACGGCTTGGCAGATCGACCAGTACCAGGACTACAAGCGGGTCCGTAAGGACATCGCCGCCATCAAGTTCCTCACGCCCAAGGTGCTGCACGACATCGCCTACCGCTCGATGCACCTGCACGGCGCCCTGGGCGTGTCCAACGAGATGCCCTTCGCGGACATGTGGAACGGCGCCGCCGTCATGGCGGTCGTCGACGGACCGACGGAGGTCCACAAGGTGACGGTCGCCCGCGACGTCCTGCGCGGCTACGAGGCCGCACCGGGCCTATGGCCCACCCAGCACCTGCCCACCCGCCGCGAATGGGCCCGCAAGCAGTTGGAGAGCCTGTGAACTCCCTCGACACTGAAGCGCTCGCCCGCTGGCTGGACGGACAGGGCATCGCCGCCGGCGAACCCGTCGACGCGTCGTACATCTCCGGCGGCACGTCCAACGACATCTTCGGAATCCGGCGCGGCGAGCGGCGGATGGTGCTGCGCAAGCCGCCCCAGAAGGTCCCGCCGGGCCGCAACGAGACGATGCTGCGCGAGTACCGCGTGCTGAAGGCGCTGAGCGGGACCGACGTGCCGCATCCCGAGGCCATCGCCGTCTGCGACGACACCGAGGTGCTCGGTTCCTGCTTCTACCTGATGGACCATGTCGACGGCTGGTCGCCGATGAACTCCGATGGCTGGCCCGAGCCGTTCCGCACCGACCTCGCCCAACGCGCGGGCCTGGCCTACCAGTTGGTGGAGGGCATCGCGCGCCTGGGAAACGTGGACTGGCGGGCGCGCGGCCTTGAGGGGTTCGGGAGGCCGGACGGTTTCCACGACCGCCAGGTGGACCGCTGGCTCGCCCACCTCGCCAAGTTCGAGTTCCGCGAGATACCCGGCCTCCAGACGGCCGCCGCCTGGCTGCGCACCCACCGGCCGAGCCACTGGCAGCCCGGGATCATCCACGGCGACTACCAGTTCGCGAATGTGATGTTCCACCACGGCGGCCCCGCCCGTCTCGCCGCACTGGTCGACTTCGAGATGGCCACGGTCGGCGACCCGCTCCTCGACCTCGCCTGGGTGATCATGGGCTGGCCGGACGCCGACGAGGACCGCACCCAGCGCGGCTACGTCGACTACACCGGCATGCCGGACCGTGCCGACCTGCTGGAGCACTATTCCAAGGTGAGCGGCCGGGACGTGAGCGAGATCGACTACTACGTCATCCTGGCCCGCTTCAAGATGGCCATCGTCCTGGAAGGCGGATACGCACGGGTCGTGAACGGCGATGCCGGCAACCCGAAGATGGCCCACTACGGGGACGTGGTCCTGGACATGGCCGTCAGGGCGGCCGAGCTGACCACGACGACCCGGCTATGAGAGCGGCACGCTGCCACGCAGTCGGCGGCCCGGTGAGCGTCGAGGAGATACCCGACCCGCGGGGAGAGGTGCTCGTCGACGTCCACTACGCCGCGGTGAACTTCGCCGACGTGCTGGTGATCGACGGGGCCTACCAGATGAAGGCCGAGCTCCCCTTCACCCCGGGAAGCGAGTTCGCGGGCGTCGTCGCGGAACCGGGGCACGGTTTCGAGCGGGGCGAGCGCGTCTTCGGCTCGGCGTTCATCGGCGCCTTCGCCGAGCGCGTCGCGGTCCCGGCCACCAGCGTCCACCGGATCCCCGAGGGCATCCCGATCCAGCGGGCGGCCGCGTTCGGTGTCAGCCACGCCACGGCCTTCAACGCCTTGCGGCTGGTCGCCGGTGTCCGCGCGGGGGAGCGGGTCGCGGTGCTCGGGGCGGCCGGCGGCGTCGGACTCGCGGCCGTCGAACTAGGGGCACTGTTCGGCACGGAGGTCATCGCCGTCGCCTCCACCGAGGA
The DNA here is from genome assembly GCF_058544905.1 of Streptomyces sp. JLBG701. Lineage (NCBI taxonomy): Bacteria > Bacillati > Actinomycetota > Actinomycetes > Kitasatosporales > Streptomycetaceae > Streptomyces > Streptomyces sp. JLBG701. The sequence goes on along the minus strand of NZ_CM178588.1, from coordinate 562,273 downwards.
CAAACGCGCGGTCTGCGTCAAACAGGGCGCACACACCGCGATCCCCTACGACGGCCTGAAGCGAAGTCTCCAGCAGGCGGGCGGAGTCGACGTCGTCATCGACCCGGTCGGCGGCCCGCACTCCGAGCAGGCACTGCGCCGACTGCGCTGGGGCGGCCGATTCGTCAGCGTGGGGTTCGCGAGCGGCGAGGTGCCGAGCATCCCGCTCAATCTCGCGATGCTCAAAGGCGTCACGATCCACGGCTTCGACTTCGGCGGCTGGGCCCGCAACGACCGCGAGCGGCTCACCGCCGCCCGCGCCGAACTCCATCAGCTCTTCGCCGAGGGCGCGATCCACCCTCGTATCCACGCCGTGTATCCCCTCGACGACGTGGCGGCCGCTCTGACGTCGGGCCGCCACGCCATGGGCAAGGTCCTTCTGGAGGTCGTCAGTGGAGTTTGAGTTCGACGAGGACCAGCGGCTCCTGCGACGCATGGTCCGCGAGACGGTCACGAAGTCACGCTCGCAGCCCGAGGAACAACTCTGGGCCATGTACCTGGAGTTGGGCTGGCTGGAAGCCCCGCCCGTGGAACTGGCCATCGTCCTGGAGGAGTTGGGGTACGTCGCCGATCCGACGCCGTTCCTCGCCACGGCCACCTGGTTCGCGCCCCTGGCCGGGCGGCTGCCGCTTGGCTCGGGTACCGGCGTCTTCGACGGATCGGGACGGTTCGTCCTCGACGCGGACCGGGCGGACGAGATCGCGCTGCTCACCGCCGACGGCGTCGTCGTACGGGACGGCAAGGAGCTGGCGGCCGAGCGGCTGTCCGTGTTCGACCCGACCCTGCATGTCGCCCGGGTGGACGTGCCGGACCTGGCCGCCGGCGTACCGGACCTGGCCCTGATGGGCCTGGCGGTCACCACGGTCGGCAGTTGTAGGCGCATCCTCGACCTGGTCGTGGCTCATGTGAAGCAGCGGCACCAGTTCGGTGTGCCCATCGGCTCCTTCCAGGCCGTCAAGCACAAGGCCGCCGACATGTACGTCGCCATCGAACGCGCCAAGGTGCTCGCCTACTTCTCCGCGCTCACCATCGCCGAGGACGACCCGCGCCGCGCCCGCGCCGCCGCGATGGCCAAGGCCGCCGCCGGGGACTGCCAACGGGTGTGCTTCCGACACGGATTCCAGCTCTTCGGGGCCATGGGCTACACCTGGGAGAACGAACTGCAGATCCATCTCAAGCGGGCCAAGGCCGGGGACCTGCTCCTCGGTACGGCGTCCGAGCACAGGAAGGCGCTGTTGGTATGAGGCTGGCCCCCGACCCCGAGGTCGAGAAGTTCCGCGCCGATTTCAACGCCTTCCTCGACGCCCACCTGCCCACCGCCGAAGAGGCCACGGTCCGCTCCAAGTCCAGCTCGGACATGCCGGACTGGGCCCGGCGCTGGCAGCGCAAGCTCTTCGACGAGGGCTGGCTGCTGCCAGCCCAGCCGCCCGAGTACGGCGGCCGCAACGCGACCCTGCCCCAAGTCGTCGCTCATCTGGAGGAGTTGTCCCGGCGGCGGATCTACCACAGCTTCAACCCGCAGGGCCTCAACATCATCGCGGCCTCGCTGCTGACCTTCGGCACCGAGGAACAGAAGCGGAAGTGGGCCCTGCCGCTGCTGCGGGCCGAGATCACCGCGTCGCTCGGTATGAGCGAACCCGGAGCCGGGTCCGACCTCGCCGGACTGCGCACGCGCGCGGTTCTCGAAGGTGACCACTTCGTCGTCAACGGGCAGAAGGTGTGGACCTCGGGCGCCCATGACGCCGACGTCCTGCTCACGTTCGTCCGCACCGACCCCGAGGCACCCAAGCACAAGGGGATCAGCGTCCTGCTCGTTCCCACCGACTCCGAGGGACTGGTCCGGCGGCCGTTCGGGTCGATCGCCGCGCCCGACGACCTCGACTTCAACGAGGTGTTCTTCACCGACGTCCGCGTCCCGAAGGAGAACCTCGTCGGCCCCCTCAACGAGGGCTGGCGCGTGGCCAACGGCTCGCTCGGGCACGAACGGACCCTGCTGTGGGTGCACTACGCCGAACGGATGGACGGCCTGATCCAGGACGCGGCCTGCGACGAGGAGTGGTACGCGACGCTCCAAATGGACGTACAGGCACTGCGGTTGCTCGGCTACCGGCTGCTGGGGCCCGACCGGAACCCGGTGGAGATCTCGGTGCTCAAGCTGTTCGGCTCCGAGGCCGCGCAGAGTGCCGAACTGCACGCCCTCGAACAGCACGGGGCGGAGTCCCTGCTGCATCCGGCGCAGACGGGTCCGTACACCCACATGAACCTGCAGACGTTCACCGCCAGTTGGTTCGAGCGGTACGCCCGTAGCTTCGGCGGGACGATCGCCGGCGGCACCTCCGAGATCCAGCGCAACATCATCGCCGAGCGCATCCTCGGCCTGCCCCGATAAAGCCGCACAGAGCCGCTCAGATTCATACGGAGGACGCACGCATGGACGAGATCCTGTACGAGGTCGAGGACCGCGTCGCGGTCATCTCGCTGAACCGGCCGGAGGTCGCCAACGCGCAGAACGCGGTGCTGCTCGACGCCTTGGACGAGGCCTGGAAGCGGGCCGCGGCCGACGAGGACGTCAAGGTCATTCTCCTGCGGGGCAACGGCAAGCACTTCTCGGCCGGCCACGATCTCAAGGACCGCTGGCCGGCGCCCAGCGAGATCACCCTGGAGTGGATCTACAGCGCCGAGGCGCGCCGCTATCTGGAGTACACCCTGCGCTGGCGCAATGTGCCGAAGCCGTCGATCGCAGCCGTGCAGGGCAAGTGCATCGCGGGCGGGCTCATGCTGTGCTGGCCGTGCGACCTGATCGTCGCGGCCGAGAACGCGGAGTTCTCCGACCCGGTCGTGCACATGGGCATCGGGGGAGTGGAGTACCACGGCCACACCTGGGAGCTGGGAGCGCGCAAGGCGAAGGAGATTCTCTTCACCGGCCGGGCCGTCACGGCCGAGGAGGCGGAGAAGGTCGGGATGGTCAACCGGGTCGTCCCGCTGGACCAACTCGACGCCGAAGCGCTGGAGTTGGCCCGGCAGATCGCTCGGATGCCCTCCTTCGGACTGCGGCAGGCCAAGCGGGCGGTCAACCAGAGCCTCGACGTACAGGGCTTCTATGCCGCGATCCAGTCGGTGTTCGACATCCACGAGACGGGTCACGGGAACGCGCTGAGCGTCAGCGGCTACCCGATTCTCACGCAGTTGGAGGACATGAAGACCCACATCAAGAGCGAGTGAGCGTCATGGCCGCTCGCTGCGGAAGACCTTCCCTCCCTTCATCACGAACCGGACGTCGGCGGTGACGGAGACGTCCTCCAGCGGATTGCCGGGCACCGCGACCAGATCGGCGAGCAGTCCCTCGGTGATCCGGCCGCGGTCGTCGACGCCGATGAGCTCCGCCGCGTTGACGGTCGCGGCCTGGAGCGCCTCCAGGGGAGTCATCCCCCGGTCGACCAGGGCGATCAGCTCCTGGGCACCGCGCCCGTGCGGAATCGCCGGCGCGTCGGTGCCCAGGGCCATGCGGACACCCGCCTTGCCGGCCCTGGCCACCACGGTCTTCGCCCGGGGGAAGATCTCGGCGGCCTTCTCGCGCAGTGCGGGGGCGGCCTGCGAGATGTCCATCCCCTCGATGAGAGCGGTGGTCGGCACCAGGTAGGTGCCGCGCTCCGCCATCAGCGTGATCGTGTCGTCGTCCAGCAGGAAGCCGTGCTCGATGCAGTCGATGCCCGCTTCCACGGCCGAGCGGACGGCATCGGCCCCATGGGTGTGGGCCGCCACCTTCAGCCCGCGTCGGTGTGCCTCGTCGACGATGGCCCGCAGTTCCTCGTCGGAGTAGTGCTGCGCACCGGGGGTGCCGGTGTGGGACATGACACCCCCGGACGCGCAGACTTTGATGAGCCGTGCCCCGTGCTTGATCTGGTAGCGGACGGCCTTGCGCACCTCGTCGACACCGTTGGCGATGCCCTCCTCCAGGGAGAGAGGCATGATCCCGGGGGCGTACGCCGCGAACATCGTGGGGTCCAGATGGCCGCCTGTCGGTGTGATGGCGTGTCCTGCCGGAATGACCCGCGGGCCGTCGATCCAGCCGGCGTCGATGGCCTTGGCGAGTGCCACGTCCAGCAGATAGCCGCCCGTCTTCACGAACAGGCCGAGGTTCCTGACCGTGGTGAACCCCGCGCGCAGGGTCCGCCGGGCGTTTCCCACCGCGCGGAGCATACGCAGCGGGGGATCGTCCTGGACGGGGGAGAGCGCGAGCGTCTCTCCCCGGCCGCCCATCAGAAGGTTGACCTCCATGTCCATGAGGCCGGGCAGGAGAGTGACATCACCGAGATCGAGAATCTCGCCCTCGCCCCTGGCCGCGCGGCGCACGATGCGGTCGCCCTCGACCGTGACCAGGCCCGGCTCCACCAACTCGCCCGTTTCCACGTGCAGTACACGCGCCGCCTTGAGCGTGAGCACGACCCGTCAGACCTTGGGCTCGACGACGAGGTCCATGTGGGCGGCCCCGCTGTCGGGGACCCGCGCCTGCTTCCAGACCTCGACCGGGAACGACACGTTCACCAGGGAGAACATCATGAGCAGCAGGTTGCGCTCCTGCTCGGGCAGTTCGTCCAGCGCGAACTTGTCGAGATGGTCGGAGGCCTGGTCCAGGAGCGGGAACGCGGCGTCGTAGAAGGCCTGCATGTCCTCCATGGAGCTGGCCAGGCGCTTGGCGTACCGCTCGCGCTCGGTCTCCAGGACCCACTCGGTGAACGGTTCGAGCACGGCGAACTCACTGGGCAGCATCGGTGTGCTCCTTGACGTAGTCGGCGACCGTCTTGTGCAGATGGCGCAGCAGCAACTCCTGGTCGCAGAGCGGGAAGTCGGTGACGACCCGGCTCTTGAGCATCGTCTGGGTGGCCTCCAGCGTGTTGCCGTCCTGGAGGGCGTACTCCTTGAACGTCACCGCCGCGAGCTCCTGCTTCAGCCGCTCGCGTGCCGTCTTGGCGGGCACGAAGTAGAGGTTGGCCTCGAAGAGGTGCTTGTCGACCGCCGTCGGCCAGTAGTGGTATGTCAGATACCAGCCGGGCTTCCAGATCAGCAGGGTCATGTTGGGGAAGAACTCGAACGAATCGTTGCCCCACGCCCGGTGCCGGCCCGGGTTGAGTCCCGTCGGCAGGTTGTCGAGGCCCTCGATGTCGGGCGCCTCCCACGGTCCGAACAGGCCGCTGCGCAGCACGCGTTCGATGGGCTTGACGATGCTCAGGTCCTTGGGCGGCGACATGCCTCCCCAGGAGGAGATCATCGAGTGCGGGGAGTGGATCTCGTAGTGCAGCGCCTCGTACCCGACGTTGAAGAGCTTGTCCGCCTCGTCCTTGACGGCCTGCTTCATGTGCAGGACGGGTGCGTGGTAGAACTCCGCGAACGCGTCGATGAACAGCTTCCAGTTGCTGCCGATCTCGGCCTTGTACGTGAAGACCTCGGTCATCTCGTGGAAGGGGTAGCCCTCCAGGCCCTTGGCGAACTCGCCGAGGTACTCCTTGAGCGGCTGGGCACCGGGATCCAGGTTGACGAAGATGAACCCCTCCCAGACGTCGCAGCGGACCAGCTTGAGGCCGTAGTCCGCCTTGTCCAGGTCGAAGAACTCCTTCTCCTGCTGGACGAAGGTGAGGTCACCGTCGAGGCTGTAGCGCCAGGCGTGGTACTTGCAGGTGAACTGGCGGCACGTGCCCTTGACTTCCTCGCCGGGGTAGTCGTTCCACACGAGCTTGTTGCCGCGGTGCCGGCAGACGTTGTGGAAGGCGCGGATCTCCCTGTCCTTGCCCCGCACGATCACCAGTGAGGTGTCGGCGACTGCGAGCTCCTTGGTGAAGTAGCTGCCGACCCTGGGCACCTGCTCGACCCGGCCGACGTTCAGCCAGGTCCTCTTGAAGATCGCTTCCTTCTCCGCCTCGTAGTACGCGGGGTCGATGGAGTCCTCGTAGTTGACCGGGCTGGTGCCCAGCTCGGGGTAGTTCTCGGTCCAGCTCCCGGCCGCCGGCTTGGCGAAGTGTGGCATGGGATCACCCCTCTCGATCGTGAGAATACCATTCTCGTTTTGGGAAACTGAAGTTCTCTTCCGAGATCACCGGATCGAGTTCCACGCCGAAGGTGTTGAGGGCCATGGTGAGCATCGTGTAGGCGCCGATCGTGAAGACCAGGTCCATGAGCTGGTGCTCGTTCAGGTCGGCGGCGAGCGCCGCGTAGGTCGCGTCCGACAGGCCCGAGTCGGCGTCCAGTTCGTCCACCGCCCGGTTGAGCAGTGTGTCGGCGCCGGTGCGGACCTCCTCGATCTCCTCCTCGGTCACCCCGGCCTTCCGGCCGATCAGCACATGGCTGGCCCACTCGTACTTGCTGCCCCGCCGCCAGGCCACGCGCAGCACGGCCAGCTCGCGGACGCGCACCGGCAGGGTCGAGGTGTTGAGGTGCATGTTGAACGTCAGGAACGCCCGCGCCAGGGCCGGATGCCGCTGGAAGATCCCCAGGACGTTGGCCTCCGGCAGCTTGCGGGTGGAGGAGATCACCGAGAAGACGTCGTGGTCCCACTCGGCGTACGGCACCGGGGAGATGCGGACGGCGGGGCCGGGCCCGGCGGTTGTCGCCCCGCCCTCGTCGGGCCCGCTCACGTGTTCCGCCCGCCGTTCACGCCCAGGATCTGGCCCGTGATGTAACCGGCCTCCTCCGAGGCCAGGAACGAGCAGGTGGCGGCGATGTCCTCCGGGCGCCCGACGCGGCGTACCGGTGTGCGCTGGATGTGCTCCTCGATGGTCCCGCCGAGCAGGTTTCGCTCCTCCGAGCGGCGCAGCATGGGGGTGTCGATGAAGCCGGGCGGAACGGCGTTGACGGTGATGCCGTGCGGACCCAGCTCCAGGGCCAGCGACTTGGTCAGCCCGTTGACCGCCGACTTGGCGGCGACATAGTGCGTCATGAACGGCTGGCCCGAGTGCGCGCTGGAGGAGGAGATGTTGACGATCCGGCCCCAGCCGGCGTCGACCATGTCCGGCAGGACGGCCTGGACGCAGTGGAAGACGCCGTTGAGATTGACGTCGATGACCCGCTGCCAGGCCTCGAAGGTGAGGTTGCCGAAGCGCTTGTAGCCCTCCATCCCGGCCGCGTTGACCAGAACCGTGACCGGGCCGAGGTGCTCCCGGACGGCGGCCAGTGCCTCGTCGACCTGGGCGCGGTCCGAGACGTCGGCCTTGCGGGAGAAGCCCTCCTCGGACGGGTTGAGGTCGAGGGTGGCGACCTGGAGACCGTCGGCCTCCAGGCGCTGTGCGATGGCCCGTCCGATGCCGGAGCCACCGCCGGTGACGAGGGCTGTCCTCATGCCGGGACCCCCTTTGTCTCGATCATGGAAATCTCCCTTCCGGATTCGAGAAGCCTATTCTCGTTGTCGGTGCTTCCGGAAGTGCTGCGCAGGCGGGGGGTGTTCGCCGGCCTCCCGTGCGTCTGTCAGTAGTTCGTCAGGATCACATTCTCGCTTCCGGATGGTTGATTCCCGTATAGGGAGAATGTAGTTTCCGCTCCAGCGGGGCAAGCCGCCCATCCGAGCGAGGAGGCAGGATGCGGTTCCAGGACAAGGTGGCGATCGTCACCGGAGCGGGTCAGGGCATCGGTGAGGACTACGCCCGGGCACTGGCCGCCGAGGGAGCACGGGTCGTGGTCGCCGACATCAACGAGGAGCAGGGGCAGCGGGTCGCCAAGGACCTCGGCTCCGCGCTCTTCGTCAGGGTCGACGTCGGAGACCCCGCCTCGGCCGACGCGCTGGCCGCCGCCACCGTCGCCGCGTTCGGCCGCATCGACTACCTGATCAACAACGCCGCGATCTACCACAGCATGCGGCGCGAGGGACTCACCACCGTCGCCCTCGACTACCTCAACCGCTTCATCCAGGTGAACCTGATGGGCGCCCTGTACTGCACGCGCGCCGTCGTCCCGCACATGACCGAGGGAAGCGCGATCGTCAACCAGTCCTCCGCCGCCGCCTACATGGCGAGCGGCTACTACGGACTCGCCAAGATGGGCGTCAACCACCTCACCGCCTCCCTCGCCGCCGAACTCGGCGGCCGGGGCATCCGGGTCAACGGCATCGCGCCCGGCCCCACCGACACCGAGGCCACCAGCACCGTCGTACCGGTCGAGTTCCAGGAGCGGATGACCCAGGGCCTGGCCCTCAAGCGGATGGGCACGCCGGGCGACCTCACGCCGACCGTGCTGTTCCTGCTCTCCGAGGACGCGGGCTGGCTGACCGGGCAGACCATCAGCGTGGACGGCGGACAGGTGGTACGGCTGTGAAACGCCTGCTCATCAACGGTCAACTGGTCGAGACCGAGCGGACCTTCCCCTCCCTCAACCCCGCGACCGGCGAGGTCTACGGCCACGCCCCCGACGCCACGACGGCCGACGCCGAAGCCGCCGTCGCCGCGGCCCGCACCGCCTTCGACAACACCGGCTGGTCCACTGACGTACAACTGCGCATCCGCTGCCTCGACCAGCTCCACCAGGCGCTCACCGACCACCTGGAGGAGCTGCGCGAGCTGACGATCGCCGAGGTCGGCGCGCCCCGCATGCTCACCTACGGCCCCCAGCTCGACGACCCCGTCAAGCTGGTGCGCTACTACGCCGACCTGCTGCGCAAGTACCCCCTGACCGAGGACCTCGGCGAGACCGAGAGCCGCGGGCAGCGCCATCGCCGCTGGGTGGAGAAGGAGGCCGTCGGGGTCGTCACCGCGATCACCGCCTACAACTACCCCAACCAGCTCGCCCTGGCCAAGCTCTCCCCGGCGCTCGCCGCGGGCTGCACGGTGATCCTCAAGGGCGCCCCGGACACCCCACTGACCACGCTGTTCCTCGGCGAACTGATCGCCGAGCACACGGACATCCCGCCCGGCGTGGTCAACATCCTGACCTCCTCCGCCGTCGACGTCGGTGAGACGCTCACCACCCACCCCGACGTCGACATGATCACCTTCACCGGCTCCACCGCCACCGGCCGCCGCATCATGGAGGCCGCGAGCCGCACCGTGAAGAAGGTGTTCCTGGAACTCGGCGGCAAGTCCGCCATGATCATCCTCGACGACGCCGACTTCGCCACCGCCGCCATGTTCGCGGCCGGCACCATCTGCTCCCACTCGGGACAGGGCTGCGCACTCACCACCCGGCTGCTCGTACCGAGGCAGCATCACGACGAGATCGTCGCCATGGTCGCGGCCGGCCTCGCCCGCATCCCCCTCGGCGATCCCACGAACCCCAAGACCTTCGCCGGACCGCTCATCAGCGAACGCCAGCGCGACAAGGTCGACGCCATGGTCCAGCGGGCCGTCGAGGCCGGAGCGACGCTGGTCACCGGCGGCAAGAAGGTCGACCCCGGTTTCTTCTACACGCCGACCCTCCTCACCGGCGTGGACCCCGACAGCGAGATCGCCCAGGACGAGGTCTTCGGACCGGTCCTCGCGGTGATCGCGTACGACGACGATGACGACGCCGTCCGCATCGCCAACAACTCGATCTTCGGTCTGTCCGGCGGCATCCAGAGCGGCGACGACGAGCGGGCGATCGCCCTGGCGCGCCGGATCCGCACCGGCACGTTCAGCATCAACGGCGGCAACTACTTCGCCGCCGACGTGCCCTTCGGCGGATACAAGCAGTCGGGCATCGGCCGGGAGAGCGGCGTCGCCGGTCTTGAGGAGTTCCTGGAGCACAAGGCGTTCGCGGCGGTGATCAGGTCATGAGGCCGCTCGAAGGGATCCGGGTCCTCGAAGTCGCCATGTACGGCTTCGTGCCGTCGGCGGGAGCCGTGCTCGCCGACTGGGGAGCGGACGTCATCAAGGTCGAGCACGCCATCACCGGCGACCCGCAGCGCGGCCTGCGCCAGACCGGCACGTTCCGCGTCGAGGGCGACCCCAACCCCAACGTCGAGCACGCCAACCGCGGCAAGCGCAGCCTCGGTCTCGACATCGGCAAGCCCGAGGGCCGGGAGGTGCTGTACGAACTGGCGCGGCGCGCGGACGTGTTCCTGACCAGCTTCCTGCCGGGGCACCGGGAGCGGTTCGCCATCGACGTGAACGACATTCGCGAGGTCAACCCCCGCATCGTCTACGCACGCGGAAGCGCGTTCGGCCCGCGCGGAGCGGAGGCGGGCAAGGGCGGTTACGACATGACCGCCTTCTGGGCCCGCGCCGGCACCGCCGCCAGCATCACCCCGGCCGGCACGGACGGCATCATCAACCCGCCCTCTCCCGCGTACGGTGACACCATCTCCGGCACCAACCTCGCCGGCGGCATCGCGGCCGCCCTCCTCAAGCGCGAACGCACCGGCGAGCCCTCGGTCGTCGACGTCTCCCTGCTCGGCAGCGGCCTGTGGGCGATGGGCCACGCAACTGCGCTGTCCCTGCACCTCGGCCGGCCGTGGGTACCGCCCCCGGTGGGCACCCACGGCTCGCCGACCAACCCGCTGTCCGGGCTGTACGCCACGGCCGACGGCCACCACCTGGCCTTCGTGATGATGCAACCCGCCAAGTTCTGGGCCGACTTGTGCCATCACATCGACCGCCCCGAACTGGCCGACGACCCCCGCTTCGCGACGGCCGAGCAGATCGCCGCCCACACCGAACACGCCGTCAAGATCCTGCGGGAGGTCATCGCCGGCCGCACCCTCGCCGAGTGGACCGAACGCTTCGCCACCCTGGCCGGCCCCTGGGCCCCGGTCCAGACCTCGCTCCAGGTCGGCGACGACCCACAGATCCGGGCCAACGAGTACCTCCTGCGGGCGGGAGAACTCGAACTGGTCTCCAGCCCCGTGCAGTTCGACGTGCAGGCACCACAGCTCGGGCCCGCACCCGAGTTCGCCGCCCAGACCGAGGAGATCCTCGCCGAACTGGGCCTCGACTGGGACCGCATCATCGCGCTCAAGGCCGCGGGAGCGGTCACCTGAACAACGTAGGGCGGGGCCCGGTTGGCGGGACCCATTCTCGATCAAGGAGGATCGATGAAACGCCTGCTCACCGCCGCGTTCGTCGTGCTCGTGCTGGCCGGCTGTTCCGGCCGCTCGGGGACAGCCGACGACAGCAGCAGCCCCACCGACGCCAAGGCCGCCGACACGGCGAAGGCGGACTTCGGCACCCTGAAGAACGTCTGCGCGTCCGGCTCCCCGAAGACCGTGCAGACCCAGGGCGTCACCGACAGCGAGATCAAGGTCGGTGTCTTCAGCGACATCGGCTTCACCAAGAACCCCGAGTTCGTGAACGCCGCCAAGGTGTTCACCTCCTGGTGCAACGCCGCGGGCGGCATCAACGGGCGCAAGATCGTCCCCGTCACCCACGACTCCGCGCTGATGCAGGTCAACGCACGGATGATCGAGGCCTGCCGCGACGACTTCATGCTCGTCGGAGGCGGCTCGGCCCTGGACGCCCTCGGCGTCAAGACCCGCCTGACCTGTACGCTCCCGGAGTTCCCCGCGCAGGTCACCCAGGAGTTGGGGACCGACCTCCAGGTCCTCACCCAGGGTGCCTCGTCCGGGTACGCGCCCTACGCGGGCTACTACTCCTGGCTGGTGAAGGAGGCGTTCCCGGCGTCGGCCGACAGCGTCGGCATCATCAGCGGTGACGTCCCCGTCACCAAGGTCATCTCCGCCCAGGACACGGAAACGCTCAAGGCGCAGGGCGCCAAGGTCGTCTACTCGGACCTGTATCCGGCCCAAGGCGTCTCCGACTGGACGCCGTACGCGCAGTCCATCAAGCAGAAGAAGGTCAAGGGCCTCATCTTCCTCGGTGACTTCACCCAGCTGTCCAAGCTGGAGCAGGCCCTCACCAACATCGACTACAAGCTCGACTGGATCGACGCCAACAACAACGCCTACGGCCCCGCCTTCCTCAAGCTCGCCGCCACCTCGCTGAGCAGCCAGACCAACTTCGCGGACCTCGGCGGCACTTACCCGCTGGAGCAGGCGGCCGACAACCCGGCGACCGAGCAACTCCTCGCCCTGTTCAAGCAGTACGCCCCCGACGCCCAGGTCACCCTGCCCGCGGTGCACGCCTTCTCCGCCTGGCTGCTGTTCGCCACCTCCGCCACGGACTGCGCCGAGTTGACCCGCACCTGTGTCCTTGCCAACGCCAAGAAGCAGACCGAGTGGGTGGGCGGCGGACTCCAGGCCCAGGTGGACCTGTCCACGCCGACCGCGCCGGTCAAGTGCTTCAACGTCGTCAAGGCCACGCCGACCGGCTGGACCGCGGCCGACTTCAAGCCCACCGACGGTGCCTACCGCTGCGACGCGCCGGTCTACAAGTACCAGGGCGACTACGGCAAGCCGCTCACCCTGGCCGACGTCGGCAAGTCGATGTCCGACCTGAAGTAGCCCTGCCCCAGGCGGAATGGGCCCTGTCTGATGGCAGATGCAGCCCTGCTCATGGCAAAGGAGGAAACAACGTGAAGGTACAAGTCGACCCGGAGCGGTGCCAGGGCCACACCCTGTGCGCCATGCGAGCCCCCGAGATCTTCGAACTCGACGAGATCGACGGCCACTCCTCGGTCGTCAACGCCGATGTGCCGCCCGAGCAGGAGGAGGAGGTTGTCGAGGCCGTCAGGTCCTGCCCCGAGCGGGCCATCTCCCTCTCCTGAACGCCCGCCACCACGACAGGGGAACCCCCACCATGACCACCGACGAGACGGTCGGCGACGACGACCGCAAGAAGCACCGGGTCCACTTCGACCGGCACACCCCCGAATACCGCGACCAGTTCGAGGAGATCACCCACGAACTGCACGCCAAGTGCCCCATCGCATGGACGGACACCTACGACGGCCACTGGGTCGCCAGCGGCAACCGCGAGGTCTTCGAGCTGGCGCGGTCCGCCGAGTTCCTCTCCAACGACCACGACGTCAACGGAGAAAGGCGCGGCTACAAGGGCATCACCATCCCCTCGCCGCCCCGCGCGGCGGAAGTCCAGGGCGGATTCCTGGAGATGGACCCGCCCGAGCAACGGCACTACCGCCAGACACTCAACCCGTATCTCTCCCCGGCGGCCGTCAGCCGTTGGATACCGCTCGTCGACGAAGTCGTACGCGCCTGTCTGGACGAGAAGATCGAGGAGGGGCGGATCGACTTCGTCGACGACCTCGCCAACATCGTCCCGGCCGTCCTCACCATGGCGATGATGGGCATCCCCCTCAAGGACTGGACGGTCTACAACGAGCCCGCCCACGCCTCGGTCTACACCCCGCCCAACTCGCCCGACATGGAGCGGGTCACCGAGCTGGGCCGCAACATGGGCCTCGCCCTGTGGACGGCGGTCCAGGAGATCCGTGAGAAGCCCAGGCCGGGTCTGGTCGACGCGCTCGTGCGCGCCGAGATCAACGGAAAGACCCCGCCCGACATGGAGTTGCTCGGGGTGCTGGCCCTGCTCATCGGGGGCGGCTTCGACACCACGACGGCACTCACCGCGCACGCGCTGGAGTGGCTGTCCCAGAACCCCGGGGAGCGCGACCGGCTCAGCCGCGAGCGGGGGGCGCTGCTGGACTCGGCGACCGAGGAGTTCCTGCGCTACTTCACACCCGCCCCGGGGGACGGCCGTACGATCTCCGCCGACTGCGAGATCGCCGGCCAGCGCTTCGAGGAGGGCGAACGCCTCTGGCTGTCCTGGGCGATGGCGAACCGGGACCCGTCCGTCTTCGACGACCCCGACCGCGTCGACCTGGAACGCAAGGGCAACCGGCACAGCAGCTTCGGCCTCGGCATCCACCGCTGCATCGGCTCGAACGTCGCCCGCACGGTCTTCAAGCGGATGGTGACGGCCGTACTCGACCGCATGCCCGACTACCACTGCGACCCCGACGGCGCCGTGCACTACGAAACCATCGGCATCATCCAGGGAATGCGCCACCTCCCGGCGACCTTCAGCCCCGGCAAGCGGCTCGGCCCCTCGCTCGACGAGACCCTGGACATCCTCCAGAAGGCCTGCGACGAACAACGTCTCGCCGAGCCGGTCACGGTCCGGAAGGGGAAGGCACGGATCGGCACATGACGTTCTCATCGCGCCCCCTGCCGGTGATCACGGAGGAGAACGAGTTCTTCTGGACCTCCGGCGCCGACGGCCGGCTGCGCATCCAGGAGTGCGGGTCCTGCCGGGCCCTGCTCCATCCGCCGCAGCCGGTCTGCCGGTACTGCCGGGGGCACGAGACGGGCGTGCGGGCCGTCTCCGGTTTCGCCACACTGATCGGCTTCACCGTCAACCACCGCTTCGCCCTGCCCGGTCTGCCCGCCCCGTACGTCGTGGCCCAGGTCGCGATCGAGGACGACCCCCGGGTCCGGCTCACCACCAACGCCGTCCAATGCGCCCCGGAAGACCTCCGGTTGGGTATGCGGATGGAGGTCGTCTTCGAGCAGCTGGACGACGTATGGCTGCCCCTGTTCCGCCCGGCGGCCGAGCAGCCGGAGACACCGGCCGCACTGCCGTACGACGACCTGGACCAACTGCCGCGTCACGTACGCCCGATGGCCACGACGTCGAAGTTCGAGGACAAGGTGGCCATCAGCGGCATCGGCATGTCGGAGATCGGCCGCCGCCTCATGGTCCCCCCGCTGTCGCTGACCGTGCGGGCCTGCGAGCGGGCGGTCGCCGACGCCGGGCTGACCCTCGACGACATCGACGGCCTGGCGTCCTACCCGGGCGCCGGCCAGTACGGCGGCTTCGGTGAAGGGGGCGTCACCGCACTGGAGTCCGCCCTGGGCCTGAGGCCCACCTGGTACAACGGCGGCGGAGAAACGTTCGGGCCCGGCGGCTCGCTCATCGCGGCGATGCTCGCGGTCGCCGGGGGACTGGCCCGGCACGTGCTGTGCTTCCGTACGGTCTGGGAGGCCTCCTACGGCGAACTGGTCAAGCGGGGAAGGATCGGCCAGGGCGCGTCGAACCGCCTCGACGGCTGGATGAAACCGTTCGGCGCGACCTCCGCCGCGCACACCCTCGCGCAGAACGCCCAACGCCATTTCCACCGCTACGGAACCACCCGCGAGACGCTCGGCTGGATCGCTCTCAACCAGCGGGCGAACGCCGCTCTCAATCCGACAGCGATCTACCGCGACCCGATGACGATGGACGACTACCTCCAGGCCAGGCCGGTCACCACCCCCTTCGGGCTCTACGACTGTGACGTCCCCTGCGACGGAGCCGTCGCCGTCGTCGTGTCCGCCGTGGACACCGCACGCGACCTCGCGAAGCCGCCCGTCCTGGTGGAGGCCGTGGGCACCCAGATCCTCGAACGGCTGGAGTGGGACCAGAGCACCCTCACCCACGAACCCCAGGTGATGGGACAGGCCGCCCACCTGTGGACCCGGACCTCACTGCGCCCCGGCGACGTCGACGTGGCCCAGCTCTACGACGGCTTCACCTTCAACTGCCTTTCCTGGCTGGAGGCGTTGGGCTTCTGCGGCATCGGCGAGGCCAAGGACTTCCTCGACGGCGGCAAGAACATCGCCCGGGACGGCCCGCTGCCGCTCAACACCCACGGCGGCCAGCTCTCCCACGGCCGCACCCACGGACTGGGGCTGATCCACGAGGCGGTCACGCAGCTGCGCGGCGAGGCCGAGGCCCGGCAAGTCCCGGGCGCACGGGTCGCCGTGGCCAGCACGGGCGGACTGACGCCCAGCGGGGTGCTCCTGCTCAGGTCGGACGCATGACCGGCGTGGCGCGGGTCGTCGACGTCGACGGCATCCCCGTATCGGCGCTTTTGCGGGAAGCACAGCAGCCGCGTGCCGTCGTTCTGGCGCTGCACGGCGGAGCCGCGCACTGCGGGTACTTCGACTACCCCGACCAGCCGCGCATGTCCCTGCTGCGGACCGGCGCGGCACTCGGCTTCACCGTCCTGGCCATCGACCGTCCGGGATACGGCAGTTCACACGCGTACGCCGATCAGATCACCACCGTCCAGCGGAGGGTCGATCTCGCCTACGCGGCGGTGGACCGGCTGCTCGCCTCGCGACCGCGCGGGGCGGGCGTCTTCGTGCTTGCGCACTCCATCGGCTGCGAACTGGCCCTGCGCATGGCCGCCGACGCGCGCGGGCGGGACCTGCTGGGCGTGGAGTTGGCCGGCACCGGGCGCCACCACCACCCGGACGCCGTCGACATCATGGGGGCCTGGCGGCGGGACAAGTCCTGGCCGAGAAGGTCGGGCCACGGGGTGCGCGACCTGCTGTGGAAGCCCGCTCGCCTGTATCCGGCGGAGGTGGTCGGCGGCGCCCGTATCTCGTCCCCGTCACCGGCCTACGAGGGTGTCGTGGCCAGGAGTTGGCCGGAGGTGTTCCCGGGACTCGCCGCCCAGGTGCGCGTCCCCGTGCACTACAGCCTCGGCGAACACGAACGGGTCTGGCGGTCCGGCCCCTCGGCACTGGCCGACATCGCGTCGATGTTCACGGCCTCGCCCCGCGTCGTCGTCGACGAACAGGCCGACGGAGGTCACAACTTGAGCATCGGACTGACGGCCATGGCGTATCACCTCAAGATACTCTCGTTTGTAGAGGAGTGCGTTCTCACCCGCGCAGAGGATGATTCTGCCTCCGCGCAACACCAGCCCGGGAGGGCGAGTTGAACAACGCGGACAACGCTGCACTGCTGCTGGTGCGCCTGGTGCTGGGCATCGTCATGATCGCCCACGGCTACAACCACTGGCGCGGCGGCGGGAAGATCGAGGGCACCGCCCGCTGGTTCAGCGGACTCGGCCTGCGCCAGGGGAAGTTGCAGGCCTGGATGAGCGTGCTCACCGAGATCGGCGCGGGCGTCCTGCTGGTGCTCGGCCTGTTCACCCCGCTGGCCTGCGCTGCGGTCATCTCCGTGATGCTCGTCGCGGGCCTTCTCGCCCACCGCCCCAACGGCTTCTTCGTGTTCAAGGAGGGCTACGAGTACGTCCTCACGCTCGCGGTGACCGCACTGGCGCTGGCCGCACTGGGCCCCGGGCGGCTGTCCGTTGACGACGCGAGCGGCATCGACGTCACCGGGTGGGCCGGCGGCGGCCTCGCGCTCGGCGTGGCCGTGGCGGCGACGGCGGGACTGCTCGGCGTGTTCTGGCGCCCACAGCCGACGACGGCCGAGGCGTCGCCCGTGCCCGAATCGGCCGAGCAGGAGGCCCGTTGATGCGAGTCGGATTCATAGGTCTGGGCAGTCAGGGTGCGCCCATAGCCCGCCGCATCATCGACGCGGGCTTCACGACCACCCTCTGGGCCCGCCGCCCGGCCTCGCTCGCCCCCTTCGACGGGACCCCGGCGCAGCGGGCCGCGTCCCCCTCCGAACTGGCCGCCGCCAGCGATCTGGTGTGCGTGTGCGTCGTCGACGACGCCGATGTCGAACAGGTCGTCACGGGCGAACAGGGCGTGCTGACCGGTCTGCGGCAGGGCGGGGTCATCGCCGTGCACAGCACCGTCCACCCCGACACCTGCCGCCGCCTCGCCGAACGCGCCCGGGTTCACCGGGTCTCGGTGATCGACGCACCGGTCAGCGGTGGGGCCGTAGCGGCGGCGGAGGGACGCCTGCTGTTGATGGCCGGCGGTGAAGCCGGCACGGTCGCCTACTGCCGCCGGGTGTTCGAGGCGTTCGCCGACCCCGTGGTGCACATGGGCCCGCTCGGCTCCGGGCAGGTCGCCAAGATCCTCAACAACCTTCTGTTCACCGCGAATCTCGCGACCGCGGCGAACACCCTGGCCCTGGGGCGAGACCTGGGCATCGACCACACCGCCCTCGCTTCGGCCCTCACCCACGGCAGCGGATCGAGCTTCGCGTTGGAGCGGGTCAAGGCGGCCGGCGGCACGCTCGACCGCTTCGCGGCCCACGCCGGACCCCTGCTCCACAAGGACGTCAGGCTGCTGGCCGACCTCGCCGAGACGGCGGACGCCTCCACGGGAACGGTGCTGGCCGCGGCCGACGAGGCTCTCGCCCTGATGAACCAGGTGCGCCAGCCGTCTCCCGCGGCGCCCTTCCCTGGGTGAGAATCGGATTTGCTGAGGTCAAGAACGCTATTTCCCTCGTTCGTTGTGTTCCTCCGAAGGGAGCGGTACAGGCTGTGAAGGACATCGATTTCGAGGCGATCGACTTCTTCCGCGACGAACAGGTCGTCGCGGACCCCTACTCATATTTCGAGGCCCTGCGCGGGAAGTGCCCCGTGCACCGCGAGAGCCACCACGACGTGATGATGGTGACCGGGTACGAGGAGGCGGTGCAGGTTCTCAACGACTCCGACACGTTCTCGTCCTGTCTCTCGGTGACCGGTCCCTTCCCCGGGTTCCCGGTTCCGCTCGAAGGCGACGACGTGAGTGAGCTGATCGAGCGGCACCGGGACCAGCTCCCGATGAGCGACCAGCTGCCGACGCTCGACCCGCCCATGCACACGGACCACCGCGGACTGCTGATGCGGCTGATCACCCCGAGGCGCCTCAAGGAGAACGAGGCGTCCATGTGGCACCTCGCCGACGCCCAGCTCGACGCCTATCTCGTGGGCGGCGAGGGCGAGTTCATCAGCGGGTTCGCCGGGCCCTTCACCCTGACGGTCATCGCCGATCTGCTCGGCGTGCCCGACGAGGACAAGAACTCGTTCGTCGAGGGTCTCCAGCACCGGCCGCACGCCGGCGCCGGCGTCGGGAGCACGGACGGAGAGGTGGCGTACTCGCCGCTTGAGTACCTCTACGGGCAGTTCTCGGCCTATGTCGAGGAGCGCCGCCGCGAACCCCGCGAGGACGTGATCACGGGCCTGGCCACCGCGAAGTTCCCCGACGGTTCGACCCCGGACGTCGCCGATGTCGCCAGGGTCGCCACCAACCTCTTCGCCGCCGGTCAGGAGACCACCGTCAGGCTGCTGAGCAACGCCCTCCTGCTGATCGCCGAAGACCCCGAGCTGCAGCACCTGTTGCGCACCGAGCGCGACCGCATCCCCAACTTCATCGAGGAGACCCTGCGCACGGAGAGCCCCATCAAGGGCGACTTCAGGTTGTCCCGCGTACCGGCCACGGTGGGCGGAGTCGACGTACCCGCGGGGACCACGCTCATGGTCCTCAACGGCGCCGCCAACCGCGACCCGCGACACTTCGAGGACCCGGGAACCTTCGACCCGACCCGCGCCAACGCCCGCCACCACCTCGCGTTCGGCCGCGGCATCCACACCTGCCCCGGAGCGCCGCTCGCACGCGCCGAGGCCCGGGTGGGCATCGAGCGGATCCTCGAGCGCACTGCCGACATCAGGATCTCCGAGCGCGTCCACGGCCCCGCGGACGCCCGCACCTTCCGCTATCTGCCGACCTACATCCTGCGTGGACTGACCCACCTCAACCTGGAGTTCACGCTCGCCGGGGAGAGCGCCGAATGAAGGCCACCGTCGACGAGGACCGATGCCGCGGCCACGGCGTCTGCTGGTCGATCTGCCCCGAGGTGTTCGACCTGATCGACGACGGCTACGCGGTCGTCCTCACCCCCGAGATCCCCGCCGAACACGAGGAAACGGTTCGCTCCGCTGCGGGCAGCTGCCCCGAACGGGCCATCACCCTGAGCTGAGAGGGAGCGGATGCCGAAGGGATACGTCATTCTCACCGAGTCCGTGAAAGACCCGGCGGGCATGGACGCCTACAGCCGCGCGGCCGCACCGTCGATCGTCGGGAGCGGTGCCAGGGTGCTCGCGGTCGACGATCGACCGCAGGTGCTCGAAGGCGAGTGGCACGGTGACCGGACCGTCGTTCTCGAATTTGAATCGGTAGAAGCGGCACGGGCCTGGTACGAATCGGCCGCGTACGCAGCGGCGAAGCCACTGCGGCACGCGGCGGCCGAAACCAACGCCGTGATCGTCTCCGGCATGGAGATACCGCCGGGCCGATAGCGACACGGGCCAGAGGCCGTGGCCGGAAGGGTCCCCTGCGCGTGACGGAAACCGTAATGTCACATCGGTGTGTCCGTGGCGGAAGGGGTTCTCCATGACGACGGCCCAGCGCGAGGCGATCCTGGACGCGGCCCTGGCGGTGTTCGCCGAGCGCGGCTACCGGCGGGCCTCGATCGACGCGGTGGCGGAGCGCGCGGGTCTGACCCGGCAGGGCGTACTGCACTACTTCCCGAGCAAGAAGCGGCTTCTCCTCGCGCTCGTCCAGCTCAGGGAGGACCTCACCCGCGAGCATCTGGCCGACGGCCACGCGGACAAGGACCTGCCCAGCCTGCTCGCCGAGGTCATCGCCTACGACCACAAGAACGTCGGGCTCGCCCAGATCCACAGCGTGCTGGTGGCCGAGGGGGTCACCGGGAGCGACCCCGCCCAGCAGTTCTGCCACGACTACTACCAGGGGATCCAGGACCACGCCGTCGAGACGCTCACCGAGCTCTACGGTGAGCGCCTGCCGAGCGGCCTGACCCCCCGAGCCGTCGCCACGGCCCTGGTCGCGATGCTCGAAGGGATGCAGCAACAGTGGCTGCTGGACGAGGAGCACACCGACTATCCCGAGATCATGCGGGACGTGGTGACCGTCCTGCTGGGGCCCACGCCTGAATGAAGTCGGCCATCGCCGGGACGGTTTCGGGATGCAGGCTCACCGAGTCCGGCCGTACCCGCAGATCCACCGCGACGCCGGAATGGGCCGCGCGGGCGGCGAAGGCGAGGGAGTCGTCCAGGAGCGGATCCGTGCCCGCCGCCAGCAACTGGATGGGCGGCAGCCCGTGCAGGTTGGCGTGCAGCGGGCTCAGCAGCGGGTTGGCGGGGTCGGTGCCGGCGCAGTAGAGCGCGGCGCGCGTCCGGAGTTCGTCGACGTCGAAGGTGGGATCGGCGGCCGCGTTGAGCAGCAGACTCGGCGCGTCCAGCGTCAGATCGAGCAGCGCCGAACTCAGCATCGCGCACGTCGGAGCCGCAGCCCCCATGTCCCGCAACCGGACCAGCAGGGAGGCCGCGAGCCCGGCCCCCAGCCGCTCGCCCGCCACCGCGACGGGGCCACGCGCCTGGCAGGAACCGTATACGGCGTGGACGTCGTCGAGAGCGCCGGGGAACGAGGCCCGGTAGCGCGGGCAGACGACGACCGCGCCCGTCCGCAGCGCGAGCCGCTCGGCCAGGTCGATCGCCGCCTCCGGGGAGCCCGACAGACGCCGGTCCCCGTGCAGATACAGGACGACCAGATCGGTGGGCTCCGGCGGCCGCACGACCGGCCCCACCGGGGTCGACTCGACGCGTGCATGCCCCAGGCCCGTCGACGAGGGATTCGCGTCCTCCCGTACGTCGGTCATGTCGGCCCGGGCGCTTGTCGTCTCAACTCGTAGGTCACCCACGGGACTTCATCCTCTCCGCTGCCTGCCAGTGTTCGTCGGCCACCCAGAGGCGGGCGAAGGCGCGGGCCGCCTCCTCCTCCGGTATGGCCCCGGTCATCACTCGCTTGATCTCCCGCGCCGGGTTCGTGGCGAGCGACCTCGCCAGGGCGCGCCAGCCCTCGGCGAACTCGGTGCGCGTCAGCACCAGGTCCACCAGTCCGACCCGCTGCGCCTCGGCGGCGTCGAGCATGGTCCCGGCGCCGGCGAGCATCAGGGCCCGGCCCTTGCCCACGAGCGTGGCCAGCCGCTCGGCGCCGCCCCACGCGGGCATGATCGCCAAGGTCGCCTGGGTGAAGCCGATCTTGATGTGCTCGGCGGCCACCCTGATGTCGGCGCTCACCGCCACCTCCGCCCCACCGCCGAGCGCATGCCCGTTGAGAGCGGCGATCACCGGTCCGGGGAAGGCCGCTATCCGATCGCAGATTCCCCGCATGCGCAGCGCCATGGCCATGGCGTCCTCCTCGGTCCGGATGGCACTGAGCTCCTTGAGGTCGCCACCGGAGACGAACGCCCGGTCACCGGCCCCGGTGACGACGAGCGCGCGGGCACCCGCGGCGGCGTCCAGGGCCTTGTCCAACTCGTCCATGGTCGAGGGCGCGATGGCGTTGCGTGCGTGGGGCCGGTCGATGGTGATGACGGCCAGGCCCCGGTCCAGTTCCAGATCTACGTCCATGCTGCTCCCCGGGTGGGATGTGGGCGGTCGGCTCAGTCCTCGTAGACGACGGTCACGTGCTCGGTCTCCGGAACGCCCTGGCAGGTGAGGATCCAGCCGTCGGCGATCTCGTCGTCGTCCAGGGCGTGATTGGCGCGCATCCTCGCGCCGCCCTCGGTGATCCGCGCCATGCAGGTGGCGCAGTTGCCCGCCTCGCAGGAGAAGGGCGGGGTGACACCGGCGCGGCGCGCGCTCTCCAGAAAGGTCTCGCCGGGATGCTGCGGGACCGTGTGCTTCTTGCCGTCCAGCACGATCGTCACCGTGCGGTCGCCGGTGTCCGGTGTCCGGTCATTGTCGGGTTCCGCGGCCCCGGTCTCGCCGCCGGCGGACGACGCGAACCGCTCGACGAAGATCTGCTGCTCGGCGGCACCGAGGCCGAGAAGCGCCTGCTCGGTCAACTCCATGAAGGGAGTGGGTCCGCAGAGGTAGAAGTCGGCGTCCAGGTCACCGCCGACGAAGTCGCGCAGCCGGGCCGGTGTCACGAATCCGTGTTGTATGTCCAGATGATGGCGGACCTCGAAGTGGTCCGGATACCGTGCGGTCAACTCGGCGAGCGCCGAGGCGAAGATGACCGAGCCGGCGTCCCGGTTGGCCGCCAGCACCCTGACCCGCCGCGTGGTCGTGGCCAGCGCGGTCTTCACGAGCGACAGGATCGGCGTGATGCCGCTGCCTCCGCAGAACGCGAGCAGGGGAGCGGTGGTCTCCCGCAGACAGAAGACCCCGGCGGGCAGCGTGGTCTCGATGAGGTCGCCGGGGCCCAGATGATCGTGCATCCAGTTCGAGACCAGTCCGCCGGGGACCCGCTTCACGGTCGTCATGAGCTCGGTGTCGGTGTCCGGCGAACTCGACATCGAGTAACTGCGCAGCGTGCCGCAGGCCTTGATGGTCAGGAACTGGCCCGCCTGGTAGCGGAAGGGGGCGTCGAGCACGTACGTGCGCGCGTCGGCCGTCTCCTGGACGACCCGCGTGATCCGCACCGGATGGAACCCATGGTCTCGTGCCATGTATGGAATTTACCTTCTCGCTTTGAGAGAGTGCAATTCTCAATGACGAGAGGGGGTTCTCATGGTGCGTACGATCCCCGCCGATCTGACCAAGCGCTACGAGGCGGAGGGCTGGTGGACCAGGGAGACCATCGGTGATCTGCTGGCGCAGGGGCTGGCCGCCGCTCCCCGGACCAGGTTCCGGGTCCACTCGGCCGTCCGGCCCTGGGAGGGGACCTTCGCCGACGTCGAACGGACCGCCCGCAGGCTGGCCGCCGGACTGCGCTCACGGGGCGTCGGCCCCGGTGACGTCGTCGCCTGCCAACTGCCCAACTGGATGGAGGCCGCCGCGCTCTTCTGGGCGTCCGCGCTGCTCGGCGCGGTCGTGGTGCCGGTCGTCCACTTCTACGGGCGCAAGGAGGTCGGCTACATCCTCGACACGGTCAGGCCGCGTGTCTTCGTCACGGCCGAGAACTTCGGACATCTGCGGTACCAGGCCGACCTCTGCGCGGACGTGCCCGTGGTCGGCGTCGTGGGGCGCGACTTCGACGACCTGCTCGCCGACGAGCCGATGTCCGGCGTCCTCGCGACCGACCCGGCCGGACCGGCCCTGATCGCCTTCACCTCCGGCACCACCCGCGACCCCAAGGGCGTCGTGCACAGCCACCAGACGCTCGGCTTCGAAACCCGCCAACTGGCCGGGCTCTACCCGCCGGACCGGGGACGACAGCTCACCGCGGCCCCCATCGGCCACTTCATCGGCATGATCAACGCCTTTCTGATCCCGGTCCTGGACGGCACCGAGGTCAACCTCGCCGACACCTGGGACCCGGGCCAGGCACTGGAGTTGATGCGGCGGGACGGGCTGACCGTCGGTGGCGGGGCCGCGTACTACATGACGAGCCTGCTCGATCATCCCGACTACACACCCGAACACCTGGCGGGCATGAAGTACGCGGGCCTCGGCGGCTCCTCGGTCCCGGTGGCCGTCACCACCCGCCTGGCACGCCTGGGCATCACGGTGTTCCGCTCCTACGGCAGCACCGAGCACCCCTCGATCACCGGCTCCCTGTACACCGCGCCCGAGCGCAAGCGCCTGCAGACCGACGGAAACGCGCTTCCCGGCGTGGAGATCCGCCTCGCCGCCGACGGCGAGATCCTCAGCCGGGGCCCGGACCTCTGTCTCGGCTACACCGATCCAGCCCTGACCGCGGCGGCCTTCGACGAGGACGGCTGGTACCGCACGGGCGACATCGGCGTTCTCGACGAGGACGGCTATCTCACCATCACCGACCGCAAGTCCGACGTCATCATCCGCGGCGGCGAGAACATCAGCGCGCTGGAGGTCGAGGAGGTGGTCCTCGCCCTGCCGGCCGTCGCCGAGGCCGCGGTCGTGGGCGCTCCCGACGCCCGGCTCGGCGAACACGCGGCCGCGGTCGTGCGCCTGAAACCCGGTGGGCGGCTGCCCACGCTCGACGAGCTGCGGGCCCACTTCGAACGTGCGGGCCTGGCCCGCCAGAAGTGGCCGGAGGAACTGCACGCCGTCGACGAGTTCCCGCGGACGGCGAGCGGCAAGGTCCAGAAGTACGTTCTCCGTCGGGACATTGCCGTGCGAGGATCTGGAGAATAGCATTCTCGTATTCAGCGAAGGAGGATCTCATGCCATCGCGTGCGCTGCCGTATCCGCTCTTCGACGCGGACAACCACCTGTACGAGACGGAGGACGCGCTCACCCGGTACCTGCCCAAGCAGTACGCGAGCGCCATCCAGTACGTGCAGGTGAAGGGCCGTACGAAGATCGCCATCCGCGGTCAGATCAGCGACTACATCCCCAATCCCACGTTCGAGGTCGTCGCCCGGCCGGGGGCGTGGGAGGACTACTTCCGGGAGGGCAACCCGGAGGGCAAGTCGCACCGGGAGCTGTTCGGCGAGCCGATGCGGTCGATTCCCGCGTTCCGTGAGCCCGGGCCCCGCCTGGAGCTCATGGACGACCTGGGGATCCAGCAGACCCTGATGTTCCCGACACTGGCGAGCCTGGTCGAGGAACGGATGCGGGACGATCCGGAGCTCATCCATGTCGTCGTCCACTCGCTCAACCAGTGGCTGCACGAGACCTGGCAGTTCAACTACAAGGACCGGATCTTCACCACGCCGGTGATCAGCCTGCCGATCCTGGACAAGGCCATCGCCGAGTTGGAGTGGTGTCTTGAGCGCGGCGCGAGGGCGATTCTCGTCCGGCCGGCCCCGGTCCCCGGCTACGGCGGATCGCGGTCCTTCGCGCTGCCGGAGTTCGACCCGTTCTGGAAGCGGGTGGAGGAGGCGGGCGTGCTGGTGGCGATGCACTCCTCCGACAGCGGCTACTCCCGGTACGCCGGCGACTGGGAGGGCAAGAGCCAGGAGATGACGCCCTTCCAGGCACAGGTCTTCCGGATGCTGGGCGAATGGCGGCCGGTCACCGACTCGGTGGCCTCCTGGGTCTGCCACGGAGCGCTCTTCCGCTTCCCGGAACTCAAGGTCGCGGTCATCGAGAACGGCTCCTCCTGGCTGGTGCCGCTCCTCGACCAGCTCACCGACGTCTACAAGAAGCAGCCGAAGGGCTTCCTGGGCGACCCGGTCGAAGAGGTCAGGAACCGGATCCACATCAGCCCGTTCTGGGAGGAGGACATGGCCGCACTGTCCAAGATCATCGGTGTCGAGCGGGTGCTGTTCGGCTCCGACTACCCCCACCCCGAGGGCCTCGCCGACCCCGTGACGTACATCGACGCGATCAAGGGCATGAGCGAGACCGACCAGGCCAAGATCATGGGCGGCAACCTCGCCCGGCTGATCAGCACATGACTTGGGAAACCATTCCGCGGATGGTGCTGAGCGCGGCCGACCGCTTCGGTGACGCAGAAGCCGTCGTGGACGGCCCGCTCCGGCTCACCTTCACCGAACTCGTGGAGCGGGTACGGGTGGCGGCGGGCGCCTTCGCGTCGGCCGGGATCGACAAGGGCGACCGGGTCGCCGTCTGGGCACCCAACTCCGCCGAGTGGATCATCGCGGCCTTCGGCCTGCTGACCGCCGGCGGAGTGCTCGTCCCCGTCAACACCCGGTTCAAGGCGGACGAGGCGCACGACATCATCGGCCGCAGCGGGGCGAAGGCGGTCCTGGTGCAACAGGGCTTCCTCGACCTGGAGTTCACCGCTCCGCCGGGGGTTCCGGTCATCGACCTGAAGTCGGACTTCCTGGCGAGCGGCTCGCCGTTCGAGCGCGAGGTGAGCGGCGAGCATGTGGCCGACATCGCGTTCACCTCGGGAACGACCGGGCGGCCCAAGGGCGTTCTGATGACCCACGCGCAGACGCTCCGCCTCTACACCGAGTGGTGCGACCTTGCCGGGCTGCGCGAGGGTGACCGCTATCTGATCGTCAACCCGTTCTTCCACATCTTCGGCTACAAGGCCGGCTGCATCGCCTCCCTGATCCGGGGCGCCACCATCCTGCCCGTGCCGGTCTTCGACGTGGACCACGTGCTCGACCTGGTGGAGCGGGAGAAGGTGACGGTCCTGCCCGGCCCGCCCACCCTCTACCACTCCCTGCTGGCGGCGCGGGACAAGCGGGACCTGTCCTCGCTGCGGGTGGCGGTCACCGGGGCCGCCGACATCCCCGTCGAGCTGATCCGCCGGGTCGTGAGCGAACTGCCTTTCCGGTCGATCATGACGGGGTACGGCCTGACCGAGGCGGGGACGGTCACCGCCTCCCGGCCCGGCGACTCCTTCGAGGACATCGCCACGACGGTCGGCACCCCCTGCGACGGTGTCGAGGTCCGGGTCGCCGACGACGGCGAGGTGCTGGTGCGCGGCTACAGCGTCATGCTCGGCTACCTCAACGACCTGGAAGCCACCGCCGAGACCATCGACGCGGACGGCTGGCTGCACACCGGCGACCTCGGAACCCTCGACGACCGGGGCCATCTGCGGATCGTCGGCCGCAAGAAGGACATGTTCATCGTCGGCGGCTTCAACGCCTACCCCGCCGAGATCGAGGGCTTCCTCCTTGAGCATCCGGCGGTCGCCCAGGTCGCCGTCATCGGCGTGCCGGACGAGCGCCTGGGCCAGGTGGGGAAGGCCTTCGTCGTACGGGAAGGCCCGCTCTCCGCCGACGAGTTGACCGACTGGAGCCGTACGCGGATGGCCGGGTTCAAGGTGCCCAGGTCCGTGGAGTTCCTCGACGAGCTGCCGCTGAACGCCACCGGCAAGGTGATGAAGGACCTGCTGCGATGACACCTGCGAACACACCCCCGGACGACCTCACGCACACCGCGTCCGGCATCCCCCTCAAGTCGGTCTACGGACCGGACGACAGAAGCGCCGATCCGCCCGAGCCGGGAAAGTTCCCCTTCACACGGGGCAACTACGCCTCCGGCTACCGAGGCCGGCTGTGGACGATCCGGCAGTACTCCGGATTCGGCACCGCCGAGGAGTCCAACCGCCGATACCACTATCTCCTCGGCCAGGGCGGCACCGGTCTCTCCGTGGCGCTCGACCTGCCCACCCAGTGCGGCTACGACTCCGACGACCCCGAGGTGAGCGAGGAGGTCGGCCGCGTCGGGGTCGCCGTCGACACCCTCGCCGACGCCGAGGTCCTCTTCGAGGGCATCCCCCTCGACCGGATCAGCACCAGCTTCACCATCAACGGAACGGCCGCGATCCTGCTGGCCTTCTACGTGGCCGCCGCCGAACGCAGCGGCGTGCCCCGCGAGAAACTCACCGGCACGATCCAGAACGACATTCTCAAGGAGTACGCGTCCCGCGGCACCTGGATCTGGCCGGCCGAACCGTCCCTGCGCCTGATCGCCGACACCATCGAGTTCTGCGCCGCCGAGGTGCCCAGGTTCAACGCGATCTCCGTCGCCGGCTCGCACTTCCGCGACGCAGGCGCCAACGCCGTACAGGAAATGGCGTTCACCCTCGCCGACGGCGTCACCTACTGCGACACCGTGCTGGCCCGCGGCCGTATGACGATCGATCAGTTCGCCCCGCAGATCTCCTTCTTCTTCTACACCCACGGCGACTTCTTCGAAGAGGTCGCCAAATACCGTGCGGGACGCAGGCGTTGGGCCACGATCGTACGGGAGCGGTACGGGGCGGGCAGCGACAAGGCGGCGATGTTCCGCTTCGGCTGCGTCGCGGGCGGCGCCTCCCTCTACGCGCCCCAGGCGCAGAACAACACCGTCCGGGTGGCGTACGAGGCGCTGGCCTCCGTGCTCGGCGGCGTGCAGTCGATGTTCACGGCCGCCTGGGACGAGCCGTTCGCCCTGCCCAGCGAGGAGTCGGCGACGCTGGCGCTGCGCACCCAGCAGATCCTCGCCCACGAGACGGGCGTCGCCCGCGTCGCCGACCCGCTCGGCGGCTCGTACTTCGTGGAGGCGCTCACCGACGCCACCGAGGCCCGCATCGTGGAGATCATGGAGGACCTGGAGCGGCACGGGGGGATGGTCCGGGTCATCGAGGACGGCTATCTGCAGACGCTCATCGCCGACGAGGCCTACCAGCTTCACCGCGACGTCGAGGCGGGCATTCGGCCGGTCGTCGGGGTCAACCGCTTCGTCTCCGACGAGCCGCCGCCCGACCTCGCGACGTACGAACTGGACGCCGAGGGCCGTGAACGACAGCTGAAGCGGCTCGCCTCGGTGAAGGCATCCCGCGACACCGCGACCGTCCGCACCCGCCTCGCCGACCTGGCCCGTGCCGCGGAAGGCACCGAAAACCTCATGCCCCGGCTCGTCGACTGCGCGAACGCCTACTGCACGGTCGGGGAGATGGTCACCGCGCTGAAGGCCGTGTGGGGCGAATTCCAGCAGCCGGTGGTGTTCTGATGGCGGCCCGCGTCCTGATCGCCAAGCCCGGTCTCGACGGCCACGACCGCGGAGCCAAGATCGTCGCTCGCACACTGCGCGACGCGGGCTTCGAGGTGGTGTTCACCGGCATCCGCCAGCGCGTCGACACCATCGTGGCGACCGCCCTTCAGGAGGACGTCGCCGTCGTCGGCCTCAGCATCCTGTCCGGCGCCCATCTCGCCCTCACCACAAGGGTGATCGAGGGCCTGCGCGCGGCAGGCGGCGACGACATCGCGGTCGTGGTCGGCGGCACCATTCCGCCCGCCGACGTGCCCCGACTCACGGCCGCCGGAGCGGCAGCGGTCTTCCCCACGGGCACGGCACTCGACGCCATCGTGACGCAGATCCGTGCCCTGACGGCCGTAGCCACAACATGACGCGACGTCATATCCACGACTGGGAGGCAGTGTTGTGCGGATCGGCGTGATGATCGGCCCCGAACGCGGGGACTCCGCGCGCAAGGTCGCGCGAATGATCGACGACGTGACCTGGGCCGAGAAGGCGGGACTGGACACCGCCTGGGTGCCGCAGATCCCGACTGACTTCGACGCGCTCACGGCGGTGGCGCTGATGGGCGCCCGCACCGAGCGGATCGAACTGGGCACGGCGGTGGTCCCCATCCAGGCCCAGCACCCGATCGCCCTGGCCCGGCAGGCGCTGTCCGCGCAGGCCGCGGCCGGCGGACGACTCGCCCTGGGTATCGGACCGTCCCACCACTGGATCGTCCGGGACATGCTCGGCCTGCCGTACGAACGTCCGGCCGCGCTCACCCGCGACTACCTGGACGTACTCGATCCCGCGCTGAGCGGATCGGGCCAAGTCGACGTCGAGAACGGCACTTTCACCGTGCACAACCCCATCGACCTCGCCCCCGTGGGCCCGTTGCCCGTCCTGCTGGCCGCCCTCGGCCCCGTCATGCTGGCCCTCGCGGGCGAGCGGGCCGACGGGACCGTGCTGTGGATGGCCGACGAACGCGCGGTCGCCGACCACGTCGTACCGCGCATCACCAAGGCCGCCGAGGCCGCCGGACGCCCGGCACCGCGCGTCGTCGCGGGCATCCCCGTCTGCCTGTGCCGCCCGTCGGAGACCGACGCGGCACGCGAACGCGCCAACCGGATCCTCGGCGAGGCGGAGATCTCGCCCAACTACCAGCGACTCCTGGACTACGGCGACGCGCGCGACGTCGGCGACCTGTGCGCGGCAGGCGACGAGGCGGCCATCGCCGACCGGTTCCGGCGGTTCGCGGACGCCGGGGTCACCGATCTGTCCGTACGACTGCTGCCCATCGGCAACGGCCGCGACGAACTGATCGCCTCCAAGTACCGCACCCGGGACATGCTCGCCTCCCTCGCGGCGGAACTGCGATGACCCCCGGACCACTCGCCGGCATCCGCATCCTGGAGGTCGGCCACATGCTGGCGGGCCCCTACGCCACGATGATGCTCGCCGACCTGGGCGCCCAGGTCACCAAGATCGAGCCGCCCGGCGGGGACATATCGCGTCAGGTCAGCGACGCCTACTTCGCCAGCCTGAACCGGGGTAAACGCAGCGTCTGTCTCGACCTCACGAGCGCGGCCGGCCAGGACCGGTTGGGTGAACTCGTCGCCGACGCCCACGCGTTGCTGGTCAACCTCAAGCCATCGGCCATCCACCGCCTCGGGCTCACCTATGACGTGCTGCGGCGCTGGAACGAGCGGATCGTGTGCGTCGCACTCACCGGCTTCGGCCTGGACAGCGGCGACGAACCGGCCTTCGACTACGTCGTCCAGGCGGCCACGGGCGTCGCGGCCCTCACCGGCGATCCCGACGGACCGCCGACCCTGCCGGGATACTCCGCGGCCGACAACTCCACCGGGCTCACGGCGGCACTCGGCCTGCTCGCCCAGATCGTGTCCGGGCGCGGCGGCCAAGTCGAGGTCACTCTGCGGGATGTGATGCTCTCGCAGCTGAACTACCGTGCTTCCGCCTACCTCAACGAGGGCACCGAGCCGCGCCGTCTGCCGCTCGGCGCGCACTCGTACTATGTGCCGGCCCAGCTCTTCCCCACGGCCGAGGGGCACTTGGCCCTCTTCATCACCCACGACGGCTTCTGGAAGTCCTTCGCCGCGGAGGCCGGAGTCGAGGGCTTCCCGACCATGGCCGAGCGGGCGACGCACCGTGACGAGGTGCTGGCCGCCGTGACGCAGGCTCTGGCCGCTGACACCGCGCTGTCCTGGGAGTCGCGGTTGCGCGGGTTGGGCGTGCCGGCCGCCGCCGTGCGGACTCTGCCGCAGGCGCTGGCCGCCACGCCCGAAGTCGTCGTGACGGCAGGCGAGTTCAGGTTGGTCCGTAGTCCCGTCCGGGTCGCGGGGTATGTGCCTGCGTACGGACCGCCGCCGCGCCTGGGCGAGCACGGCGCCGAGGGAGCCGCTCGGCAGGTCGTCGAGTCATGAGGGCCGAGGACCAGTTCCATCTCGGCATCGTGGTCGAGGACTTCGAGGCGACCCTGGCCGAGTTCACCTCCGCGTTCGGATACGAGTGGGGCGGCGAACTCGGCGGACCGCTACCGGTGACTCTGCCCACGGGAGACACCGTCCTCGACATGAGATGCGCGTACTCGAAGACGTCACCCCGGCTGGAGATCATCCGCCGTATCCCTGGAACCCTCTGGGAACCGGTGGGCGGCTCCGGTATCCATCACGTCGGCTATTGGTCCGACGACGTGGCCGCGGACATGGCCGAACTCGTCGGCCACGGCTTTACGACCGAGGCGTCCCGTATGGCTCCCGGGGGCGCCCCGTTCGCGTTCCTGCGCAGCCCGACCGGCTATCTGGTCGAGCTCGTGGGCCGGGTGGCGCAGCCGGGGCTGGAGAAGTACTGGTCCGACGGAGGGAGAAGCGCGTGACGACCGTGGGTGTCGCGACCGGCGCGGGGCGCGGGATGGGGCTGGCCTGCGCGCGGCGGATGACCGATCTCGTGGACACGTTGCTGCTGGTGGACCGGGACGCGGAGACGGCGAATGCGGCGGCCAAGGAGCTATCGGCAGCGGATCACGGAGCCGACGTCGAGCCGTTCGTCCTGGACATCACCGACACCGACGGTCTCGCGGAACTCGCCGCCCGTGTCGGTGAATTGGGCACCCTCCGGGCCGTCGCCCACGCTGCGGGCATCTCGCCCACCATGGCCGACTGGCGGCGCATCTTCGAGGTCGATCTCGTCGGGACCGCGCGGCTCACCGAGGCACTGCGCCCGCTCATCACGGATGGCACGGCGATCGTCTGCTTCGCGTCGATGGCGCCGTTGCTCGGCGGTATGTCGGCGGCCCCCGAGGCCGGGGCAGTCCTTGACAACCCGCTCGACGAGCGGTTCCTCGAACGCGTCCACGACGCACTCGGGCCCGCCGTCGAGGACCCCGGAACGGCGTATGCCTGGGCCAAGCACGGCGTGCACCGCTTCATACGACGGGAGGCGGTACGGCTCGGTCCGCTCGGCGCGCGGATCTGCTCGGTCTCACCCGGCGTCATCGACACACCCCAGGGTCGCCAGGAAGCCGCGAGCCGGCCGAGGATGACGGCGCTCGTGCAGCAGACCCCGCTCGGGCGTGAGGGCAGGCCCGAGGAGGTCGCCGCGGCCGTCGCCTTCCTGCTGTCGTCGGAGGCCGGCTTCCTCACCGGAATCGATGTTCTCGTCGACGGGGGAGTGTGCGCAGCCGTACAAGAACGAGCCGCTCGCTAGCGAGCACCGGCTGCTCAATCGGGCACTTGGAAGAGGCGCCGGGATGGATGCAGGAGCTGGGCACACGTCCGCCGACATCGTGGACGTACTCCGGCGCGGGTCGTAGAGCGTACGCCCGCGCCGGGGCCCGGAGTTCAGGTTCCGTACAGCGACTCCGAGCGCTGTGCGGTGCCGGTGATGCCGGAGGCGTCCTGGGTGGCCAGGAACACGGCAGCCCGGGCCATCGCCTCCGGCGGTTCGACCATCTCCGGCGGGATCTCGCGACCGCCGCCACCCGCGAGCCAACCTTCGGTGAGGACGACCCGGGACGGGGCAAGGCAGTTGACCGCGATGTTGTCGGACCTCAGATCGGTGGCCAGTCCGACGTAGAGGCGCTCGACGGCCGCCTTGGAGACCCAGTACGCGTTGGCGCCCCGGTCGGTCATCGCGACCCCGCCGGTCGTCACCGCCACCAGCGAACCGCCGCCACGCGCGCGTACGTGCGGAATCACCGCCCGGGTCACGAGGAACACGCCGGTCAGATTGACGTCCAGGGACAGTTGCCAGCGCTTGAGCGGCGTGGACTCCACCGGGCCGAGCCACAGGACCCCGGCATTGGCGACGAGAACGTCGATTCCGCCGAACTCCGCCACCGTCGCCGCGACGGCCGCCTCGACCGACGTCTCGTCGGTGACGTCGCAGGGCACGGCGAGCGCACGGCCGCCCGACTCGACGATCCGGTCGGCGACCGAGTGGATCGTGCCGGGCAGCCTGCCCTCCTGCTCGGAGCGTGCGGCCACCGCGACCGCGGCACCGGCCTCGGCGAGCGCGAGGGCCACCGTCCGGCCGATGCCCCGGCTGGCCCCGGCGACGAACGCCACCTTCCCCTTCAACGGACCGCTCACGATGTCCACTTCACTCACTTCGGCGGGAACCTGAGGGCACCGTCGAGGCGTATGACCTCACCGTTGAGATAGCCGTTCTCGCAGATGTGCTGCACGAGAGCCGCGTATTCGGGCGATTGCCCCATCCGCCGGGGATGCGGGACCTGCGGCCCCCAGTAGGCCTCCAACTGGTCGACCGCCTTGCCGTAGGCCGGTGTATTGAACGTGCCCGGGGCGATGGTGACCACCCGGATGCCGAGCGGGGACAGGTCGCGGGCGGCGACCAGGGTCATGCTGACCACCCCGCCCTTGGCGGCGGCGTAAGGGAGTTGACCGATCTGGCCTTCGTACGCCGCGATCGACGCGGTGTTGACGATGATCCCCCTGCTGCCGTCGACCGGCTCCTGGCGGGCGATCGCGGCGGCGGCCAGGCGCAGCACGTTGAAGACGCCGGTCAGATAGACGTCGATCGTCTTGCGGAAGCCGGCGAGGTCGAGCGGCGAACCGTCCTTTCCGATGAGCCGTCCGCCGCTCGCCGGGCCGCCGTGTGTGTCCACCGAGATCCGCAGCGGTCCTGCGGCCTCCGCCTCGGCCAGCGCCGCGAGGACGTCCTCCTCGCTCGTGGCGTCGGTGCGGACATAGCGGATGCCCAGCTCCTCCTCCAGCGCCTTGCCCTTCTCGTCGGCGAGATCGGCGACGACCACCTTCGCTCCCGCCGCGTGCAGGCGACGGACGGTGGCCTCGCCCAGGCCGCCCGCCCCGCCCACCACGACCGCGGAGCTCCCACTGATCTGCATGTAGGTTTCCCTCTCTTGCGAGGAAGGCTCTTTTGAAGTGAGAATAGCATTCTCATGAACCTCACCATGATTCTCGAGATGGCGGCTTCGGCCGGCGACCGGACGGTGGTGACGGCGGAGGGCCGCTCCCTGACCGCCTCCGAGGTGCTGGACCGCGCGCAGGCCGCCGCCCTACGGTTTCGGCGGCACCCAGCGGTTCTGTACGTGGGCGCCAACCATCTCGCCTATCCGGTCGCCCTGTTCGCGGCGGCCCTGGCGGGAGTCCCGTTCGTTCCGCTCAACTACCGCCTCGGCGAACACCAGTTGTCGCGCCTCCTGGCCCGTCACCCCGACGCGCTCGTCCTGCGCCCCGCCGACTTCGACGCACTGCTCGCGGCGCCGGGCGACACGACGGACCTCGGGCCGGACTCCAGGCCGGACGAGAAGCCCGCGTCCGCCCAGGCACCGGACCAGGACGC
Organism: Streptomyces sp. JLBG701; assembly: GCF_058544905.1. Lineage (NCBI taxonomy): Bacteria > Bacillati > Actinomycetota > Actinomycetes > Kitasatosporales > Streptomycetaceae > Streptomyces > Streptomyces sp. JLBG701. Next base: position 527,521 of record NZ_CM178588.1, on the reverse strand, counting down.
CGTCGCGGTGATCCTCTACACGAGCGGCACGACCGCCGAGCCCAAACCGGCCCTGCTCCGCCACCGCCATCTCCTCGCCTACGTTCTCAACACGCAGGAATTCGCCTCCGCCGAGGAGAGCGACGCGGCGCTGGTCGCCCTCCCGCCGTACCACGTGGCCGGGTTGATGAACCTGCTCACGAGCCTCTACTCGGGGCGTCGCCTGGTCTACCAGCCCGCCTTCGACCCGGGGGAGTGGCTGGCGACCGTACGGCGCGAGGGTGTCACCCACGCGCTGGTGGTACCGACGATGCTGGCCCGCATCGTGGCGGAGATCCCCGATGGCGACGGTGCCGCGACACCGACCCTGCGCAGCCTCGCCTACGGCGGCGCCCGCACTCCACGCCCCGTCGTGGAGCGGGCACTGCGGCTTTTCCCGGGGACGGGGTTCGTCAACGCGTACGGACTCACGGAGACCGCGTCCTCGGTCGCGGTCCTCGGCCCGGACGACCACCGCGCGGCACTGGCAGCGAGCGACCCGGCCGTGAGGGACCGGCTCGGCTCCGTCGGACAGGCGTTGCCCGGAGTGGAGATCGAGATTCGCCGGGGCGACGGGGAGCGGGCCGAAGCCGGGGAGACCGGCCTGGTGTTCGTGCGCGGTGAGCAGATCTCCGGCGAGTACGGCGGGCGCAGCGCACTGGACGCGGACGGCTGGTTCGCGACCCGCGACCGGGGGCGGCTCGACGCCGACGGCTACCTGTTCATCGAGGGCCGCGCGGACGACACGATCATTCGCGGCGGCGAGAACATCGCTCCCGCCGAGATCGAGGACGTACTCCTCGACCACCCCGGGATCGTCGAGGCGGCGGTGCTCGGTGTATCCGATGCGGAGTGGGGCCAGCGGATCGTCGCCGTCGTGGTCGGTGAGGGCGATCCGGAGGAGATCCGGGCCTGGGTCAAGGACCGGCTCCGTTCCTCCAAGACCCCCGACACCGTGGTCTTCCGCACCGAACTGCCCAAGACCGACACCGGAAAGCTGCTCCGCCGCACCCTGCTGGCCGACCTGGAGACGACTCATGCCTGAAGCAGTCCTCGTGTCCGCCCTGCGCACCCCCGTCGGCACCGCCGTCAAGGGAACGCTGCGCGACACCACCGCCTACGACCTGGCCCACCACATCGTCGCGGCCGCCGCGGCGACGGACGGCCTGGACCCGGCCGCGGTCGACGACGTGATCCTCGGCGAGGGCCTCTACGGCGGCGGTGTCGTCGCCCGCCACGCCGCCCTGACCGTCGGACTCACCTCGGTCCCCGGCCTCGCCCACAACCGGCACTGCGCCGCCGGTCTGTCCGCCGTACAGAGTGCCGCCGCGAGCATCCGCGCGGGCATGGACGAACTCGTCGTCGCGGGCGGCGTCAACTCGGCTTCCACCAGCCCGAAATCGCGCTTCCGGGTCGCCGGCGAGTGGGTCGAGCCTTGGAGTCCGCCCACCCACCCGGACCGGGCGGACGCCCCCAACCTCGACATGTCCATCACCGTGGGCTGGAACACCGCCGTCCGGGCCGGCCTGTCCCGCGAGGACATGGACGCGTGGGCCCTGCGCTCGCACCGCAACGCCGTACGCGCCATCGACGAGGGCCGGTTCGACGCCGAGATCGTGCCGATCGAGACGCCGCACGGCCTCTTCTCCGTGGACGAACACCCGCGCCGCAGCACCAGCATGGAGAAGCTCGCCTCGCTCAAGCCGCTCCACCCGGAGATCGAGGGCTTCAGCATCACGGCCGGCAACGCGGGCGGCGCGAACGACGGCGCGGCCGCCCTGGTCGTGGCCAGCGACCGCCTCGGCCTGCCCGCACTGGCGACCGTGCGCGCGTGGGCGTCGATCGGCGCCGATCCCGTCGAGACCGGGCTGACACCGGTCAAGGTGATCCCCAAGGCCCTGGCCCGCGCGGGGCTTTCGACGAGCGACGTCGACCTGTACGAGATCAACGAGGCCTTCGCCGCGGTGCCCGTCGCCGCCGTCAAGCTGCTCGGCCTCGACCCGGACCGGGTGAACGTCAACGGCAGCGGCTGCTCCCTGGGCCACCCGGTCGCCGCGACCGGGGCACGGATGCTCGTCACGCTGGTGCACGAACTGCGCCGCCGCGGCGGGGGAATCGGCGTCGCGGCGATGTGCGCGGGCGGCGGAATGGGCTCCGCGACGGTGATCGAGGTGCCGGCGCCGTAAGTCGCCCGTTCCCTGCCGTAGCGCAGGACGCATTCGTCTTGGTAGTCCTTGATTTCGCGTGCCGGAAACGCGCTTCTCAGGGGCGGAGGGCCTCATGGAGCTCACCCGAAGACGACTGCTGTCCGCCTTGTCGGCCGCAGGCCTGCTGGCCGCGCTCCCGTCACGGGCGATGGCCGCCGCGGATGTCGCCCAGGGAAGCGCCCGGCTGCTGGCCAACACACTGGCTGTCCTCGCCGGCACCGAGGCATCCAACAGCCGCCCCGAGACCGCCGCGAAACTGGCCGCCATCGTGAGGGCCGCGCGGGCCAACCTCACAGCGATGGACGAGGCCGGGCCCGGCGAGCTGTTCGCCGGCCTGGTGCTCGGCAGCAGCGATCCCAACCTCAACACGGCCTTCCGGCGCTTGTACGAATTGGCGCTCGCCACCCGCGCACCGGGTGGTGCGGCCCCGGACCTGTTCGAGAACACGGTCGTGCAGCGCCGGGTGATCGACGGTCTCGGATGGCTGCACGAGCACTACTACGGCGACCAGGCCCAGGGCTACTACGGCAACTGGTTCCACTGGGAGATCGGCTATTCCCAGCACATCAGCAAGACCCTGGTGCTGCTCACCGACGAGGTGGCCGCGTACCGCCCGGAGCTCCTTCGCACCTACGCCGACTCGATGGACGCCTACCTGCGCAACGGCGTCGACGGCGACGTGAACCTCGACTCGCGCTTCCACACCGGCGCCAACCTCGCGGACATCACGACGAACCGGATCCTGCAGGGCGCCCTCCTGGGCGACGAGGCGCGCGTGGTCAAGGCCCTCGCCGATCAGCTCACCGTGTTCGCGACGATCGACCCGTACCGTCTCAACCACGGTGTCACCGACGGACATTACGCCGATGGCTCCTTCATCCAGCACGGCTCGGTCGCCTACACCGGCTCGTACGGCAAGAGTCTGCTGACGCGCGTCGTGCAGACGCTGAAGATCCTGGAGGGCAGCGGCTTCGCGAACGGCGAGCAGCTGGTGCCGACCGTGCTGGACTGGGTCCGCGACGGGTTCGCGCCGCTGATCTTCGAGGGCTGGATGATGGAGATCGTCAAGGGGCGGGCGGTGTCACGTCCCGACTCCGGCTACAGCGATGTCGCGGTGGTCGTCGAGGCCCTCGTCGACCTCGCCTCGCTGGCGCAGGTCGCGGACGCCGCCGCGGTGCGGAGCTACGTCAAGCACCTGCGCGCCACCTCGCGCGCCATGCTCGACCCGGCCGGATTCGTCTCCCCGGTGAGCATCGTGCGCTACGCCGACATCATCGCGGACGACTCGACAACTCCCGTGGACCTGGGCCCGGTTGCCCGCAGCGTCGCCTTCAACGCCATGGACAGGACCGTGCACCGCAGACCCGGGTACGCGTTCGCGCTGGCCCGCAGCTCTTCGCGGATCAGCAAGTACGAGTACATGAACGGCGAGAACCTGATGCCGTGGTTCCAGGGCGAGGGCGCGCACCACCTCTACCTCTCCGGTCAGGACCAGACACAGGCGTACGGCATCGACCACTACACCACCGTCTCGCCGTACGGCCTGGCCGGCGTGACCGCACCCGTCGAACAGCGCCACACCGTCCCCGAGTTGTACGGCAAGCCGTACTACGACAACCCGGGCCACCCCCTCAACTTCACTTCCTCCTCCGAGTCGCAGAACGCCTACGTCTACTTTCCGTGCGGCACCTCCGACCACTCCGGAGGCGCCGTTCTCGGGACGTACGGGGTGGCCGCGATGGTGCAGTCCGACGACGTCGGCGTGCGGGACCGCGCGCTGCTGCCGGACGACTTCGTCGTGTACCGCAACGCGACGGCGACGAAGTCGTGGTTCATGTTCGACGACGAGATCGTGGTTCTCGCCGCGGGAGTCGGCGCTATGGCCGGCCGCGCCTCCACGACGACCCTGGACGCCCGGACAGCCGCACCTGACGACCGAATAACCATCACCGGGATGTGCCGCGACGGCAGCCGTTGGACCGGCCCCGGCACGGGCGAGCCGACCTGGCTGCGCTACGCCAACGCCACCCAGGGCACCGCAGTCGGCTATCTCCTCCTGCATCCCGGCCCGGTCCGCGTCTCCCTCGATCAAGTGACCCGAAGCCGCCGGGTCGTGCGGACGGCGAACCCCGACACCGCCGTCACCCGGACCGTCTTCGCCCTCACCGTCGACCACGCGGCCGGGTCCCAACCCGCCGCCCTGGCCTACGCGTTGGTCCCGAACGCGGACGAACAGCGCCTACGCGCACACGTCAGCGGCCCGCTCGAAGTCCTCGCGAACACCCCGCACTTACAGGCCGTCACCCACACCGGGCTCGCTCTGACCGGGATCAACACCTTCACACCCGGTCACCACAGCACGGCCGGGCTCCGCATAGAGGGCCCCGCCTCGGTGCTCGTCCAGCGAGGGCAGCAAAGGCAGCAGGGGCAGTTGGGGCAGTTGGACACGACCACGGTCGCCGTGTCCGATCCCACCATGAACCGGGACACGGTCAGTGTGCTGCTGCGCGGCCGGTCCCTGCGAAAGACCGCCGGTGACGAGGCGGTCCGCGTCACACGAGCGCCGGGCGGTACGCGGATCGACGTGGACACCCACCACGCGTACGGGCGCACCTTCACGGTCACGCTGAAGGACGGCTGACCTCCTGGAAGCGAAGAAGGGCTTCCTGGGCGAACGAGGCGACCAGGGAGCCCTCTTCGGTGAGCACGTCGCCCCGGCCGAAGCAGCGCCCGTGCGCCAGCAGTGGACTGTGCTGGCGCAGCAACAGCCAGCTGTCCGTGCGGAAGGGCCGGTGGAACCACACGGTGTGCGCGGTGACGGCGGAGGTGAACGCCGTTCGCGCATCGCGCTGGCCGACCCCGTCGACCGGGCGCAGGGCGGTTCCGATCAGGCTCAGGTCGCTCGCGTACGCCGTGAGCGCCGGGGCCAGTTCAGGGGCGACGGCCGGGGTGCGCATCCAGAGGTCGTACTCGGGCGGCTCCGGCTTCGGCGAGTCCAGGTCGGCGACGGCCCGGGTGTCCCAGGGCAGCAGAGCGAGCTCGACGTCGTGCTCCGAGCCGGGAACCGAAGGCATGAGAAGGTCGATCTGATGGTCGGGACCGTCCTCGTGGACGTGGAGAGCGACCGAGGCGACGGCGGCGACCCCCGACCCCTGACGGGCGATGACCGTCAACGTGGTGAAGGTGCTGCCCTCGTGATGACGCGTCACCTCGTACCGCACGGGTTCCTCCGGCCGGCCGGCCCGCGCGAACTGGACGTGGACGGACTTGACGGATTTGCCGGGGCACGTGAGAGAGGCAGCCCGCACGAACTGGGCGATCAACTGCCCGCCGAAGACGCGGTGGTAGCCGAGCTGTTGGTTGCGTCCCTCGTAGAGGCTGCCGTCGCCGTCGTCGGGAGCGCTGAGATCGAGGCAGGCGAGCAGGTCACTCCAGAGATCCGTCATGGGGGCTCCATCCCGTACTTGCTCCGGTTCACAACTGAACGATCCGCGGCGCCGAGCCACCCTGCCGTACGAGCGCCCCCGCCTCCCGCGTCAACTCCCGTGCGCTGCCCAGCAGTCCGTCCAGCACGAGGGCGCGGCGCACGTGCCGGTGCAGCTCGTGTTCGGCGGTGAAGCCGATTCCGCCGAGGACCTGCCCGCAGTGGCGGGAGGCCGTGAGCGCGGCCTGTCCGGCCGCCGCCTTGGCCAGCAGCGAGGCGAGCCCGCCCTCGGCGGCCCCCAGGGTCGCCTCGGCGCCGTCCAGGGCGACCAGGGTCTCGGCCAGCCGATGCCGTACGGCCTGGAAGGAGGCGAGCGGTCGGCCGAACTGCGTGCGGTCCAGGGCGTGTTGCCGAGCCAGCGCCAGCATGGCCCGGCCGGTGCCGAGCAGCCACCACCCCAGCGCCCGGCGCCCCGCGGCGAGCGGTACCGGGTCCCCGGCCGGCACGCGCCGCAGTGGCAGCTCCTCGTCCAGGGCCGTACCGTGTCCGTCGGTTCGCTGCCACACCACCCACGCCCCACCCGCGTACGGCAGCGGCAGCGTGCCCCCGACCGGGTGTCCCGCGGCACTCAGCATGACGTCGTTCAGAATCGGCGCGTGGGCGCCCGTCTCGCCGAGCAGCCGGAAGGCGAGCGGGATGGCGACGTCCGGCAGTTCGCCGAGGAGGTCGGCCCAACCGAGGTCGGTGAGAGCCGAGTCGAGGGCGTGGCCCGACGACGCGGTCATCGTCTTGCGGAGCGTCTGTGCCAGCAGGTCCCGTTCGGCGGCGTCCATGGCTACTCCCTGCCGAGGTCGAGGAGTCGGCGGGCGATGATGTTGCGCTGGATCTCTGCAGTGCCGCCGTAGACGGTCGCGGCCCGTGCGTAGAGGTACTCCGACCGCCAGGACGTGTCCGTGAGCTCCAGAACGCCGGGCAGCAGATCTCGTACGGTGTCGAACAGCCGTTGCTCGGCGGTCGCCAGCAGCACCTTGTCGACCGAGGTCTCCGGGCCCAGCCGTTCCCCGTCGGCCAACCGGCGCTGGGTCGCGTGCGAGCGGCAGCGGGCGGTGTGCAACGCCAGGTAGGCGGCGCCGAGTTCGCCGTCGTCGGGGTCCGGTGTCTCGGCCAGGAGGCGGTCAAGTCGCGTGTAGAGGTGGGCGATCCGGTGCCAGAAGCAGGTGGACCGCTCGTGCGGGAGCAGGTCCATCGCCAGCCGCCACCCGTCACCGGGGCGGCCCAGCATCCGCTCGCCGGGGACCACCACGTCGTCGAGAAACACCTCGGCGAACTCGTCCACGCCGTGCATCGTGCGCAGCGGTCGGACGGTGATGCCGGGGGTGTCCATGTCGACGAAGAAGGCGGTGATGCCGTCGTGGCCGGGGGAGGTGCGGGTGAGCAGGACGCACCGGGCCGCGTACTGGGCGAGGCTCGTCCAGACCTTCTGGCCGGTGACCACCCAGTCCTCGCCGCGTTGCACCGCCCGCGTGGTCAGGGACGCGAGGTCGCTGCCGGAGCCGGGTTCGGAGAACCCCTGGCACCACTGCTCGCGCCCGCCGAGCAGCAGCGGAACCATCTCTGCGGCCAGCGCCGGGGGCGCGTAGGAGATCATCGTGGGGGCGAGGACCTCGACCATCGAGTAGATGCCTGGCTCGGCGAGCCCGCGGGTGGCCACCTCCTCGCCGAGCACCGCCCGCAGCACGGCGGGCCCACCGAGCCCGCCCACCTCCGGCGGCCAGCCGTACCGCATCCAGTCGGCCTCGTACAACGCCCGCCGTACCCGGGCCAGTTGGGCGACCTGTGCGTCGAGGGAGTGGTCGGGGCCGGGGGAGAGGTCGTTCGCGTCGAGCCAGTCGCGCAGGGCCGAGCGGAACTCCGCGACGTTCATGGCGTTCACGCCCCGGCACGCCGATGGGCGTGCGGGCGGCCCGAGTCGTGGGCCCCGCTGCGGCGGATGAACGTCATGGCCCGTGTGCGCAGCCGCCAGCCGTCGGCGGTCCGTACGTAGGTGTCGTCGTAGTAGCCGATACGCAGGTCGTGGGTGGCGTGGTCGACGAAGCACAGGGGCTGGGTGCCGGTGGCTGTGTCGCCGGAGAGGTCCACGACCGGCGTACCCGTCAGGAACAGACCCTTGGGGGCGGCCGCGACCAACGCCGGGAACTCGGCGAGAGGATAGGTGTCCCCGAAGGCGCTGTAGGTGCCGTCGGGCGTGAACACCGCGAGCACCCCGTCGATGTCGCCGCGGGTGATGCAGACCGCGTAGCGCGCCAGCAGTTGCTGGAGTTCCATCAGATCGTCCGTCGGACGGTCCGGCAGGCCGTTGGTGGACAAGGACTCTCCGCCCTTCGCCGTGCCCTTCACGAGGGCGAGAATGGCATTCTCTCAGATGAGTGGCAGATTTCCACGCGGTGCGGGGCAACGTCAACAGCCTCTGTCCGAATGGTTGATTCTCTGTAAGCGAGAAGCTAGTTTCCACCAGTGGAGAGGGGGCGATCCGGCCTCATGGACCAGTTCCTCACCTTCGGGATCGTCGGGCTGAGCACGGCCGCGATATACGCGGTCATCGGCAGTGGATTGGTGCTGACCTACACCACTACCGGCGTGTTCAACTTCGCGCACGGCGCCGCCGGGATGCTGTCGGCGTTCACCTACTGGCAGTTGACCGTCGGCTGGGGCTGGCCGGTGCCGGTCGCGCTGGCCGTCGTACTGCTGCTGCTCGCACCCGCCTTCGGCCTGCTGGTCGAGCGGGTGATCCTGCGGCCGGTGCAGGCTTTGGGCGAGGCCGAACGGCTGGTCATGACGGTGGCGCTGCTCAGTGGACTCATCGCCGCCGCCCGGTGGATCTGGGACCCCAACGTCCCTCGCCCGCTGCCGACGTTCTTCGCCGACCGCAAGCCCTTCCACATCGGCCCGGCCGTCGTCACCTGGCACCAGGCCCTCACCATGGCGGTCGCCGTGGCGGTCGCGATCGGGCTGCGGATCCTGCTCCACCGGACCCGCACGGGCACCGAGATGCGGGCGACCGTCGACGACCGCGCGCTGGTCGGGCTCACCGGCGCCCATCCCGTACGGGCCAACAAGCTCGCCTGGATCCTCGGCACCCAACTGGCCGCGATCGGCGGCATCCTCATCGCGCCGACCGTCACCCTCGACGCCGCCCAGCTCTCGCTGCTGATCGTGAGCGCCTACACCGCGGCCGTCTTCGGCCGGCTGCACAGTGTGCCGCTCACCTTCCTCGGCGCCGTCGTCGTCGGCTGCATGGAGAGCTATCTGACCGGCTACCTCCCGCAGAACGAGTACCTGCCCGGACTCCGTCTCGCCGCCCCCGCACTGCTGCTCTTCGCGGCCCTCCTGGTCTTCCCGCACCGACGACTGCGCGGCCGCGACCGGCGGCTGGCGCGGGTCCCGGTTCCCACCGCGCGCGGCACGCTCATCTTCGCCGCCGTCACCGTGGCCTTCGGCGTGGTCCTGGCCACGGTGCTCGACGAGGCCGGCCTCATCACCTACGGACCGATCTTCTCGCTGGGGATAGTGGCCCTCTCGTACGTCCCACTGGCCGGGTACGCCGGTCAGATATCCCTCTGCCAGCTGAGCATGGCCGGGGTCGGGGCGGTCGTCTGGGCGCACCTCGGCGCACACGGCGAACTATGGGCGCTCGGCGCGGCGGTCGTGGTCTCCGCGGTGGCCGGAGGGCTCGTCGCGCTCCCGGCTTTGCGGCTCTCCGGCGTGTATCTCGCCCTGGGGACCGCCGCGTTCGCGGTGATCCTCGACCGTTGGATCTTCACCCTGCCGTCCTTCGAGTTGCTCGGCGTGCGCGTCGCGCTGTTCGACCAGGGATCGGTGGAGGCCACCGGACCGAACCTGTTCGGTCTACGGCTCGACAGCGGGCCGGAGTTGATGGTGCTCGCCGCCGTCTGTCTCGCCCTCGCCTCGATCGGCGTGGCGGCGCTGCGCCGCAGCCGGTTCGGGCGGCGGCTGATCGCCCTGCGCGACAGCGAGGCCGCCTACGCGACCCTCGGCGGCAACCTGCTGATCGCCAAGGTGCTGGTCTTCGCGCTGGCATCCGGCATCGCCGGGCTCGGCGGAGCGCTGTACGGAATGCAGCAACACTCCCTCACCGCCGATCAGTTCAGCCTCGTGGCAGGACTCCCGATCTTCCTCGTCGCGGTGGTCGGCGGACTCGGCGCGGTCGGCAACGGCCTGTTCACCGGCACGGCCTTCGTCGGCCCGATGAACGTCCTCGTCGCCGTGGCCCCCGGCACCCAGAACATCGTCCAGCTGTTGCCCGGCCTGGCAGGCATCGGGCTCGGTCACAACCCCGACGGCATCGTCTCCCGCTTCCGCCGCCAGTGGGACCCCCTGGCCCGCGACCGCCTCGCCCTGCCCGTCCTGCTGGCTGCCCTCACCCTGGCCTGGCTGTTGAGGCTCGGCGACTTCATCAACGACTGGACCTTCTACGGCGGTTCGCTCGCCGTCGCCCTCGCCCTGCGCATGTGGGCCACCGCCCGGCAGACCCCCGCGGGCGAGCCGGAGATCCCGGTCGAATGGTGGGGTCTGCGACGGCCCTGGCAGGCCCAGGACGAGGAGGTGCTGGCCCGTGGCGTCGCTGGAGGTTAGCGGAGTGACGGTCGCCTTCGGCGGCAACCGGGCTCTCGACGGGGTCGCCATGACCGCCGAACCCGGCCGGGTCACCGGCCTGATCGGGCCCAACGGGGCAGGAAAGAGCACCCTGTTCGACGTCGCGTGCGGACTGCGCCGGCCCTCGACCGGCCGGGTGTACCTGGACGGCCGGGACGTCACCCGGGCACGGCCCGCCGAACGGGCCCGGTGCGGACTGGCCCGGACCTTCCAGCGCCTGGAACTCTTCGGGCGGCTCAGCGTGCGCGACAACCTGCTCGTCGCCGCGGAACTCGGGCCCCAGCGCGGCAGGGCGGACCGCGTCGTCACCGAGATCCTCGACCGGCTCGGCCTCACCCACCTCGCCGACACCTCGCCCGACGCCCTGCCCACCGGCGTCGGCCGGCTGGTCGAGGTCGGCCGGGCGCTCGCCGTGCGGCCCAAGGTGCTCCTGCTGGACGAGCCCGCCGCCGGACAGGACGCCGAGGAGACGGAACGCTTCGCCGAACTGCTGCGCACGCTGGCGGACAGCGGCACGGCCGTCGTCCTCGTCGAGCACGACATGAGCCTGGTCATGGCGGTGTGCGACGAGGTGTACGTCCTCGACCTCGGCAAGGTCATCGCCGTAGGACCGCCCGCGGTGATCCGCGATGACGAGACCGTACTGGCCGCCTACCTGGGGGACGCGTGAGCGCACTTCTCGAACTGCGCGGCATCCGCGCCGCCCACGAACGGATCACCGTCCTGCACGGTGTCGACCTCGACGTCGCCGCCGGCCAGGTGGTGGCGCTGCTCGGGCCCAACGGCGCCGGAAAGACCACCACTTTGCGCGTAGCCGCAGGCGTCCATCCGGTGCAGTCGGGCCAACTCCTGCTCGGCGGACGGGACATGACCGGTGCCGACCCGCGCGACCTGGCCCGCTCCGGGGTCTGCCTGATCCCCGAGGGGCGGGGCGTGTTCCCCAACCTCTCGGTCCGCGACAACCTCCTGATGATGACTTTCACCGGCCGCGGCCGCGAGGAGATCGAAGAGGTCGCCTACGCCCGCTTCCCCGTCCTCGCCCGGCGCGCCAGGCAGGCGGCAGGCACACTCTCCGGCGGCGAACAGCAGATGCTCGCCCTCGCGCGGGGCCTCACCACCGACCCGGCAGTGCTGCTGCTGGACGAACTCTCCATGGGACTGGCCCCGTTGGTCGTCGGACGGCTGTACGAGCAGGTCGCAGAGATCGCCCGGCAGGGCGTGGCCGTCCTGGTCGTGGAGCAGTTCGCGGCCGCCGTACTCGACATCGCCGACCACGCCGCCGTCCTCGTCCGCGGCCGGGTCCAACGGCAGGGCCACCCCGACGGCGGGTTGCGCGCCGAACTGTCCGCCCTCTACCTGGGGAGTCCCACATGACGTCCGACCTGACGTCCAACGAGACACGCGCGGACCGCTTCGTCCGCGAACTCGCCGTGCTGAAGATCCCCGACCCGGCAGCCGGAAAGGCCGTTCTCTGGCTGCGCCTGGGAACCGCCCTGATGGTGCTGGGCCTGGTCCTGGGAGCGTCGGCCTACTTCGTCTCGCACAACACCAGCGACCCGCTCGTCCAGAACGACGCCATCACCCTCGGCCTCGCCGCGATCACCGCCGGCGTCGTGGGCTCCGCCCTCTTCCTGCGCTACTCCCTGACCGGCTTCCTGCGGTTCTGGATGGCGCGCCAGTCCTACGACGTCAGCCTCCTCGCCGACCGGCTGCTCGACCGGGACGCCGACAGCCTCCTCGAAAGGGACCTCCGCCATGACCCCACCGGCACCGACGCCGCGCCCCGGTGACCAACTCGCCAGCACCGTGTGCGGCACCCGCGTGGTCGTCGTCCGCGCCCCCACCGACCGGCAGCCCCAACTCGCGTGCGGAGGCAGCCCGTTGGTGCCCGCCACCGGCCCCCGCCCGGCCGCTGTCGGCGACGCCGACCCCGTGACCCTCATCGGCAAGCGCTACGTGGACGCCACCGGCGCGCTCGAACTGCTCTGTACGTCGTCCGGGGCGGGGGAACTGAGCTGCGACGGAGCCCCGATGACCCTCAAGGCGGCCAAGCCGCTGCCCGCCTCAGACTGAAAGGACCGGCATGCAACGGGACGACCTCATCCTCATCAGCGTCGACGACCACATCATCGAACCGCCCGACATGTTCGTGAACCACCTCCCCGAGAAGTACCGCAAGGACGCGCCACAACTCGTCCACCGCGACGACGGCACCGACGTCTGGCAGTTCCGGGGCACGACCATCACCAACTCGGCGCTCAACGCCGTGGCCGGCCGCCCCAAGGAGGAGTACGGCGTCGAACCCCAGGGCCTCGACGAGATCCGGCCCGGCTGTTACGACGTGCACGAACGCATCAAGGACATGAACGCGGGCGGCATCCTCGCCCAGATGAACTTCCCGTCCTTCCCCGGCTTCTCGGCCCGTCTCTTCGCCACCGACGACGCGGACTTCTCGCTGGCGCTGGTGAGGGCGTACAACGACTGGCACATCGACGAGTGGTGCGGCGCCTACCCCGGACGGTTCATCCCGATGGCCCTGCCCGCGATCTGGGACGCCGAACTGTGCGCCGCCGAGGTCCGCCGGGTCGCCGACAAGGGCTGCCACTCGCTGACGTTCACCGAGAACCCCGCCGTCCTCGGCTACCCGAGCTTCCACGACCCGTACTGGAACCCGCTGTGGCGGGCGCTGTCCGACACCGACACCGTGATGTCCGTGCACATCGGCTCCTCCGGCAAGCTCGCCATCCCGGCCGCCGACTCACCGCCCGACGTGATGATCACGCTCCAGCCGATGAACATCGTCTCGGCCGCCGCGGACCTTCTGTGGTCCCGTCCGGTCAAGGACTTCCCCCACCTGAAAATCGCCCTCTCGGAAGGCGGGACCGGCTGGATCCCCTACTTCCTGGAGCGGCTGGACCGCACCTTCGAGATGCACTCGACGTGGACGCTCCAGGACTTCGGCGGCAAGCTTCCCTCCGAGGTCTTCCGGGAGCACTTCCTCACCTGCTTCATCACCGACAAGCTGGGCGTGCGGCTGCGCCACGACATCGGCATCGACAACATCTGCTGGGAGGGCGACTACCCACACAGCGACTCCCTGTGGCCGGACGCCCCGGAGCAGCTCCACGAGGTGTTCACGAGCTGCGACGTACCGGACTCGGACGCCGCGAAGATCACCCATGAGAACGCCATGCGCTGGTACAACTTCGACCCCTTCGCGCACATCCCGCGCGACCAGGCCACCGTGGGCGCGCTGCGCAAGGCGGCCGAGGGCCACGACGTCAGCACCCGCTCCCGCAGCCACCAGCTGATCGAACCGGCGGAGAAACTGGCGGCGTTCCGCTCCAAGGCGCGGGCGGCGGCGGGCGCGGGCCGATGAGCGACCTGGTCCTGACCGAGCGGGCCGGCAACGTCCTGGTGGTGACCCTGAACCGGCCCGAGGCCCGCAACGCGCTGAGCCCCGAGCTGATCGACGAGCTGTCGGGGGCGCTGCGGGCCGCGGACGCCGACCCCGCGGTGCGGGCCGTCGTCCTCACCGGAGCGGGCACGGTGTTCTGCTCCGGGATGGACCTGAAGGCGTTCGCGAAGGGCGGCAGGTTCGACGGGCTGGTGTGGTTCTTCCGCGAGGGCATCGGCATCCCGGTGATCGCGGCCCTGAACGGCTCCGCACTCGCCGGCGGCTTCGAACTGGCCCTGGCCTGCGACCTGGTCGTCGCGGCCGACCACGCGCAGCTCGGGATCGCCGAGGTGAAGCGGGGACTGTTCGCGGCCGGGGGAGGAACGACCCTCGCCGACCGGGTGCCGCTGGCGGTCGCCCTGGAGATGGGGTTGACCGGCGACCTGGTGACGGCGGAGAGGGCACGGGAGATCGGGCTGGTGAACCGTGCCGTCCCCGCCGAACAGGTACGGGAGGAGGCGCTGGCCCTGGCCGGCCGAATCGCCGAGAACGGTCCTCTCGGCGTCGCCATGACGAAGAAGCTCATACGGGAACGCCGCTGGGCCGAACCGGCGGAGGTCGAGGCGGTGTTCCGCAGCGCCGACGCGGCGGAAGGCGCCCGGGCCTTCGCGGAACGCAGAGCGCCGGTCTGGACGGGCCGATAGCCCGACGCTCCGGACACCCCGACGCACCGGACAGCCCGAGCCCCCGTGACAGTCCGCCGCTCACGGCCCGGTCGCGGCCACCGGAAACGGGGCGACCGGGCTCGTGACCTCGTCGACGAGGCCCCACGCCAACGCCTCGTCGACGGCCAACTCGCCCCCGGTCAGGGCGAGATACGCCGTGCGCTCCCGGCCGATCCGGACCGGGAGGCTCGCCGTGCCACCCGCCCCCGGGATGAGGCCCATCCCGATCTCGGGAAGCCGGATCACCGTGTCCGGCGCGGCAAGGACACGTCCCGCGAACGCCGCCATCTCGATCCCCGCACCGACGCACGCGCCGTGCAGATGGACGGTCACCCGGGAAGCACACCGCTGCAGCAGCGCGGCCGGGCTGCGCCGTACCCGCACCAGATGGGCCTGCGCCGGATCACGAGAGGTCCCGAACTCGGCGAGGTCGCCCCCACTGCAGAACGCGGGGCCGTTGCCCCGCAGGTCGACCTCCGTGACGGTCGGATCCGCCACGGCGACATGGAGTGCCTCGCACAGGGCGTCCCGTGTTGCGGCGTCGAAGGCGTTGCGCACCCGGGGCCGGTCGAGAGTGATCGTGAGCCGGTCGGCGTCGCGCCGGAGTCGTACGGGATCGGCGGAGGGGCGCGACGCACGCCGGGGCGCCGAGGACAGCCACGCCCGGAAACCGGATCCGCCCTGGAGCGTCGAATAGGCGAGGGATTCGACAACCAGACGTTCGGGCGGGGAGAGCCGCGCTCCCATGCGGAGCACCTGGATCAACGCGACGGACGCGGCGGGCTGCCGCGTCACGACATCCTCGATCCGGCGCGCGGTGGCATACGGGTCGGCGCACGCCACCCAGGGCCTGGGAGCGTCGGCCGCGGCCGTGAGCAGGACGTCGAAGCCCCCGGGCACGTCCACCGGCTCGGCGGACACGCCCACCAGCACACGACCTTGTGCGGCCGCGGGTGCGGGCGGGGCCGCCCGGTCGAGATCGACCAGCAGGAAGGGTACGTCCATGGCCACCGGAGTGTAATTTGGGATCACCCACGAGGAGAAGGGGGTTCGGCCGTTGGAGAATCGAGTTCTCGACCGCTGGATGGCGTCCATCGCCCCGTACGTCGCTCCCCTCGTCGACATCACCGCCGACTTCACCGAACTGACCGGCGTACCCGTCGACCTGCCCACCGCCCTCTTCCTGCGCGCCGAACTGGCAGGCCTCCACCGCCCCGGCATGATCTCGGCCGGCGGCTCCTGCCACCTCCTCGACACCCAGGACGGCTGGACCGCCGTCAACCTGGCCCGCCCCGACGACCTCGCCGCCGTACCCGCTCTCCTGGCACTCCTGGGCGCGCCGGGCGCACATGGCCCCCACGAACTGCCCGAGGTGGCCCGGCACGCCAAGGCGGCCACGGTCGCACAGAACGCACAGCTGCTCGGCATCGCCGCGGCGGCCCTCGGCTCGGCGCGCGGAGTCCGGGCTCCCGTCCGCCGCGAGCGCCACGGCGAACCCCTCGTACGCGACCTTGCCGGCCTCCGCGTGGTCGACCTGTCGGCCCTGTGGGCGGGCCCACTGTGCGCCCGCCTGCTGGGCCTGGCCGGCGCACACGTGGTGAAGGTGGAGAGCGCAACCCGGCCCGACGGGGCGCGGGCCGGATCCCCCGACTTCTATCGCTGGCTGCACGAGGGCCACGACAACCTGGTGCTGGACTTCGCGTCGGGCGTCCTCGCCGAGGTGATCGCCGGCGCCGATGTCGTCATCGAGGCCTCGCGGCCGCGCGCACTGCGCCGACTCGGCGTCCACGCCGAGGACTTCCTCGCGGCCCGCCCCGGCCGGGTCTGGATCGGTATCACCGGATATGGGCGCGACGACGACCGGATCGCCTTCGGCGACGACGCGGCGGTGGCCGGCGGTCTGGCAGGCCTCGACCGGGACGGCTGTCCCGTGTTCCTCGGCGACGCTCTCGCCGACCCCGTCACCGGCCTCTACGCCGCCCAGGCCGCGGCCCACTCCCTGGCAGAGGGCGGCGGAGAACTGCTCTGCGTCTCCATGTCCGCCTGCGCCGCCGAGCTCGCCGACGCGGCTCTGTGAAGCCGCCCGCCGTGCTGTTCAGGAACGTGGAGGTCGACGGCGACGGACCGGTCGACGTACGCGTCGAGGCCGGGCGGATCGCCGAGACAGGGCAACGGCTCGACGGTCGCCAGGACGAGGAACTCGACGGCCGGGGCGGCGCCCTGCTGCCCGGCCTGCACGATCACCACATCCATCTCGCCGCGCTGGCCGCCGAGAGCGCCTCGGTGCGGGTCGGCCCGGCGGACGTACGCGACCGGACAGGGCTCACGGCGGCGTTGCGGAGCGGGGAGCCAGGGGAGTGGGTGCGGGCGGTCGGCTACCACGAGAGTGTCGCCGGGGACCTCGACCGGTGGGTGCTGGACGGCATCGCCCCCGACCGGCCGGTGCGGGTGCAGCACCGGACCGGGGCGCTGTGGGTGTGGAACAGCGCCGCGCTGCGGGCGGCCGGCCTGGACGGCGACGGGCGGTTCTGGCGGGAGGACGAACGGCTGCGCGGCTTCGTACCGCCCCCGCGCCTGGACCTGGAGCGCGTCGGACGTCAGGCCGCGGCGCGCGGCGTCACCGGATTCACCAACGCCGATCCCCATCCGCGGGCGGGCCTCGCCGAGATGCTGGCGGTGCTGCCGCAGCGGCTCGTGGTGATGGGCGTCGACGCGCCGAAGAAGCTCATGCTCGACGACGCGACCCTCCCGACCCCGGACCAGCTCGCCCGGACGGTGGCGGAGGCCCGGCCCCGGCCCGTGGCCGTCCACTGTGTGACGCGGGTGCAGTTGCTCGTGACGCTGCTCGCCCTGGACGAGGCGGGCCCGGTGGAGGGCGACCGGATCGAGCACGGGTCGGTGATCCCGGCCGAGACGATCCCCTGGCTGCGGCAGCTGGGGGTGACGGTCGTGACCCAGCCCCACTTCCCGGTGGAACGCGGCCGCGAGTACGCCACCGACGTGGACGCCGACGACCGGGCGCACCTCTACCGCTGCCGGACCCTGGCCGAGGCGGGGGTCCCGATCGCAGCCGGCACCGACGCGCCGTACGGGACCGCCGACCCCTGGGCAGTCATGCGGGCCGCCGTCGAACGCGGCGACGCGGAAGCGCTCGACCGTGGGGCGGCTCTCCGCCTGTTCACCGGAGAGCCCGAACACCCCGCCCGCGCACGGCGGTTGACGGTCGGCTCGGCCGCCGACCTGTGCCTGCTCCACGTACCCCTGCGGGAGGCACTTGACGTCCTGTCCGCGGACGTCGTACGGGCCGCCTTCGTCGGCGGATGCCCGATCACCCCCGGCCGGCGGGCTCAGACGCTGTAGCCGCCGTCGACCCCCAGCGCCTGACCGGTGATGTATCCGGCCCGGTCGGAGGCGAGGAACGCGACCGCCTCGGCGATGTCCGTCGCGTCGCCGAAGTGGCGCATCGGGATGTTGCGGCGGGTGACGGCCAGCGCCGCCTCGTCGAGTTCGCCGGTTTCGATCAGACGGGCGGCGATACCGTCGTTGAGCATCCCCGGAGCAACGCAGTTGACGCGTACGCCATACCGTCCCTCCTCGGCGGCCAGGGCCCGGGCGACTGCCTCGACAGCCCCCTTCGCGCCCGACGACAACCCGTCGCGCACGGGGTAGCGGCGGGTGGCGACGGTGGTGACGGCGACGATGCTGCCCCGGGTCTCCCGCAGCCAGGGGAGCGCCGGGTGGACGAGATTGAAGAACGCCACCGCGTCGCCCTCCAGTTGGGCGCGGTACTGGCTGGGCGACACCTTGCTCAGATGGACCATCGGGACGTGCGGGCCCGCCGCGTACACCAGCGTGTGGATACCGCTGTACGCCTTCGCGACCTCGTGCACCGCGTCCGCCGTGGCCTGCTCGTCGGTCAAGTCCAGCCGAACAGCGGTGACTTGGGTGTCCTTGAGCTCGTTGGCGAGAGCGTCCGCCGCCTGCTGGTTGGCGCGGTACGTGAACGCCACGTCGCTGCCGCGCCCGGCCAGGGTCCGGACGATCGCCGCGCCGATACCGCCCGTGCCGCCCGCGACGAACGCGGCGCCCGTCCTGCTGGTGAAATCCGACATCACAGTCCCAGGGATTTGGCGATGATGACCTTCATGACCTCACTGGTCCCGGCGTAGATCCGGGTGATGCGTGCGTCCGCGTACAGCCGGGAGATGGGGTACTCCAGCATGTACCCGTATCCGCCGAAGAGTTGAAGACACCGGTCGACGGCACGCGCCTGCATCTCGGTGCAGAACAGCTTCACCTTCGCGGCGTCCGCGCCGGACAGCTCGCCGTCGACGAGTTCGAGGACGGCACGGTCGAGCATCATCTGCGCGGCCTCGATCTCCGTGGCCACCGCGGCGAGTTCGAACTTCGTGTTCTGGAATCCGGCGACCGGCTTCCCGAACACCTTGCGCTCCTTGACGTACTCGATCGTCGTGTCCAGGGCGGCCCGCGCCTGGGCCACGGAGCCGACCGCCACGGTCATCCGCTCCTGCGCCAGGTTGCGGCCGAGCAGACCGAAGGCGGCGCCCTCCTCGCCGAGCCGGTTGGCGAGAGGGACCCGCACATCGGCGAAGGACAGTTCGACCGTGTCCTGCACCTTGATGCCCAGCTTGTTCAGCACCCGCCCGCGCGTGAACCCGGGCATCCCGTCCTCGACGACCAGCAGGGTGAGCCCGGCACGCCGGTCCGCCGGGTCCGTCGACGTCCGCGCCACCACGATCACCAGGTCGGCCAGCAGGCCCCCGGTGATGAACGTCTTGGCCCCGTTGAGGACATACTCGTCCCCGTCCCGTACGGCGGTGGTGCGGATCCCCGCGAGATCCGAGCCCGTGCCCGGCTCGGTCATGGCGATGGCGGTGAGCAGCTTCCCCGACGCGAGACCGGGGAACCAGCGCTCTCGCTGCTCCCGGTCGGCGTAGGAGAGGAAGTAGGGGAGGACGACGTCGAGTTGGGTGCGGACGGTGCCCAGGGTGACCAGGGCGCGGGCCGCCTCCTCCTGGAGGACGACGTTGTAGCGGTAGTCGTCGAGGCCTGCCCCGCCGTACTCCTCGGGGACGGCCATCCCCAACAGTCCCAGGGAGCCGAGCTGTTCGAACAGCTCACGGGGCAGTCGGCCTTCCTGTTCCCACTCGCCGAAGTGTGGGACCACCTCGTTCGTCACGAAGTCGCGGACGAGCCGGCGGAACGCCTCGTGGTCGTCGGTGAAGAGTTGTCGGCGCACAACAGCCCCTGTCAGGAAGCGAGTTCGACGAGTGTGGCGTTGGCGGTGCCGCCGCCCTCGCACATGGTCTGGAGGCCGTAGCGGATGCCGTGCTCCCGCATGTGGTGGATCATGCGGGTCATCAGCACGGCGCCCGACGCCCCCAGCGGATGGCCGAGCGCGATGGCACCGCCCAGCGGATTGAGCCGGGCCGGATCGGCGCCGGTCTCGGCGAGCCAGGCGAGCGGGATGGGTGCGAAGGCCTCGTTCACCTCGAAGACGCCGACCTCCGACAGCTGTACACCCGCCTTCCGCAGTACCTTCTCGGTCGCCGGGATCGGGCCGGTGAGCATCAGCACGGGGTCGGAGCCGACGACCGTGCCCGCCCGGTAGCGCACGATCGGCGTCAGCCCCAACTCCCTTGCCTTTTCGGGGGTTGTCACCAGCAGGGCAGCCGCCCCGTCGGAGATCTGGGAGGCGTTGCCCGCGTGGATCACCCCGTCGTCCTGGAAGGGTGTCTTGAGCGAGGCGAGCTTCTCGACCGTGGTGCCGCGCCGGATGCCCTCGTCGGCCGTCATCGTCGCCCCGCCGACGGGCACGGGCGCGATCTGCCCCACGAACGCGCCGGCGTCCTGCGCGGCCGCCGCCCGCTCATGCGAGAGCACGGAGAACTCGTCGAGCCGCGTCCGCGAGATACCCCACTTCTGCGCGATCCGCTCGGCGGACACGCCCTGGTTGAAGGAGAAGTCCTCGTAGCGGGCGAGGACTTGAGGGCCGTACGGCATTCCGCCCGCCTTCGCCGACCCGAGCGGCACCCGGCTCATCACCTCGACACCGCCCGCCACGACGACGTCCTGCTGGCCCGACATGACCGCCTGCACGGCGAAGTCCAGCGCCTGCTGGCTCGAACCGCAGGCCCGGTTCACCGTGGTCCCCGGGACGCTCTCCGGCCAGCCCGCGGCGAGCACGCTGTAGCGCCCGATGTTGCTCGACTGGTCACCCACCTGGGACACACAGCCCCACACCACGTCGTCGACGACCTCCGGGTCCACCCCTGCCCGCTCGACGAGCGCGGTGAGGACGACGGCGGACAGGTCGGCCGCGTGCATCCCGGCCAGCCCACCGTTCCGTTTCCCCACGGCGGTGCGGACCGCTTCCACGACCACTGCCTCGCGCACTTGGACCTCCTGTGTCGACCTGCTGGATCTGATCAGTGGTCAGAAACCCCTTGGGGAACCGCTTCACGAACCGTTTCGCGGTACCGCCCACCGACCGGTGAAATGCGGTGTCCGCTTCTCCGTGAACGCGGCATACGCCTCGGGGACGTCCGCCGTCGCGAAGTTCATCGCCTGCGCCCGTGCCTCGCTCGCGAGCGCGTCCCGCAGTGTGCGATCGGCGTTCTCGTTGAGGAGGGCCTTGTTCTGGGCGAGCGCGACCGGCGCGGCGGACACCAGCCGGTCGCCGAGGTCGTCGACGAACGCGTCGATCTTGTCGGCGTCCACCACCCAGGTGACGAGGTTCAGCGACCGGGCCTGCTCCGCGTCGATCGTCTCGGCCAGCAGCGCGAGCCGCTTGGCCTGTTGCAGCCCCACGAGCTTCGGCAACAGCCACGAGCCGCCGCAGTCCAGGGACAGCCCGCGCCGCGCGAAGATCTGCGAGAACCTGGCCTCGGGCGTGGCCACCACGAAATCGCAGCCGAGAGCGAGATTCCACCCGGCGCCCACGGCCACGCCGGTGACCTTGGCGATCGTCGGCACCGGCAACTCGTGCAGCAGCAAGGTCACTTCACTCAGCGTACGCATCCGGTACAGCGGATGCGCGCTGCTCAAGCCGCCCGAGATGTCGGCCCCGGAGCAGAACGAGCCCCCGGCACCTGCCAGCACCACCGCACGCACCGCGCGATCCCCACCCGCCTCCACCAGAGCCGCACGCAGCGCTGCCCACAACTCGGCGTCGATGGCGTTCTTGCGCCGCGGCCGGTTCAGCGTGAGCGTCCGCACGCCACCCGCGTCGCTCGTCAGCAGCACGGCCTTCTCGCTCATGCCACCGCTCCGCGCGAACGCAGCGAAGCGATCTCCTCCCGCGAGAAACCGAGTTCTCGCAGGACGGAGTCCGTGTGCTGGCCAAGGCCGGGAATCGCCCCCATCGGCGGATCGAAACCGGCGATGACCGGCGGCGGCAGCAGAGCCGGCACCGGGCCGTTCGGCGTGTCGATGGTCCGCCAGCGATCGCGCTCGACGAGATGCGGATGCGCGATGACATCGCTCGGCGTGTTGTACCGGGCGTTGCCGATGCCCGCGGCGTCCGCCCGCTTCTGCACGTACGCCAGATCGTGCCGCCCGCACCAGGCGCCGATCTCCCCGTCCAGCAGGGCGCGATGCCCGACCCGCCCGGAGTTGGACCGGAACCGCTCGTCGTCCGCCAGATCGGGCCGGCCGAGCAACTCCCGTGCCAGACGCTGCCATTCACCGTCGTTCGTCGTACCCAGGACGACGGTGTGCCCGTCGGCCGTGCCATAGCCCCCGTAGGGCGCCACGGCGGGCGAACTCAGACCCAGCGGCTGCTGGTCGACGCCCGAGTGCCGGGTGTAGGTGAGCGGATACCCCATCACCTCCGTCATGGTGTCGAAGAGACTGACGGCGACCGACGAGAGCTCGCGCCCGCGCTCCTGCCCGTAGAGCAACGCCATGACCGACAGTGCCGCGTACAGCCCGCTGCACACATCGGCCATCGGCGGCCCCGCCTTGGCCGGTGCCCCCGGGTGGCCCGTCACCGCACAGGCTCCCGACTCCGCCTGGGCGAGCAGGTCGTAGGCGCGCTTGTGGGAGAGCGGGCCGCCGGGACCGTACCCGTCGATCTCGACCGGGATGAGCCGCGGATGGCGGGTCCTGAGGTCGTCCGGGGCGATGCCCAGCTTGGCGGTCGCGCCGGGGGCGAGATTGGAGACGAGGGCGTCGGCCCGGTCGAGAAGCCGGTGCAGGACGTCCATGCCGGCCGCACTCTTCAGGTCCAGTGCCACGGACTCCTTCCCACGGTTGACCCAGACGAAGTGGGCCGCAAGGCCGCCCACGACGTCGTCGTAGTGGCGGGCGAAGTCGCCGCCGTTCGGGTTCTCCACCTTGATGACCCGGGCTCCGAAGTCCCCCAGGGTGCGGGTGCACATCGGAGCCGAGATCGCCTGCTCCAGCGCCACCACCGTGACGCCGGCCAGGGGCGCGGTCGTAGCCATGTCAGCCTGTCGTGAATCGGGCACGCAGCTCGTCCTTGAGTACTTTGTGACTCGCGTTGCGGGGCAGCTGCTCCGCGAATCGAACATGGCGGGGGACCTTGAAGTTGGCCATGCGGTCACGGGCCCAGGCGATGAGATCCGCCTCGCCGATCGCACGCTCCGGCCGGGGGACCACGAACGCACAGCCGACCTCGCCGAGCCGCTCGTCGGGCACGCCGATCACCGCGACCTGCTCGATGTCCGCGTGGGTGAGAAGCAGCTTCTCTATCTCGGCGGGATAGGCGTTGAAGCCGCCGACGATGTACATCTCCTTCTTCCGGTCGACGATGGACAGGTTCCCGGCGGCGTCGACCCGTCCGATGTCCCCGGTGCTCAGCCAGCCGTCGGGATCGACGGCAGCCGCGGTGGCTTCGGGGTCGTCCCAGTAGCCTCGGGTGACGTTGTAGCCGCGGACCAGGATCTCGCCGTCCTGCCCCGCGAGAACGTCCTTGCCGTGCTCGTCGACGATGCGGACCTCGACGTCGGGGATGGGACGGCCGGTGGTGCGGGCGACGGTCTCCTCCGAGTCGCCGATCCGCGTCGTGGTCACCAGCGCCGTGGACTCGGTGAGTCCGTACGCGCTCATGACGATGTCGAAGGACAACTCGGCCTTCATGGCGCGGATCAGCGATTCGGGGATGGTGGTGCCGCCCGTCATGGACACCCGCAGCGAGGTGAGGTCGTGGGCGGATCGGTCCGGATGCCCCAGCAGATCGAAGAAGATGGTCGGCGGCCCGAGAACGATGCTCACGCTTTCCCTGCTGATGACCTCCAGCGCCTGCCCGGCGTCGAAGACCGGCATGGGAATCACGGTCACCCCGTGCAGGAAGGAGGCGAGCCATCCGGCCTTGTAGCCGAAGCAGTGGAAGAACGGCGGAATCACCAGGAAGCAGTCGGAGGCGTCGAAGGTGTACTCCTCCGCCATCCAGCCGTAGGCGCGCAGGGTCTGACCATGTGTCAGGACGACACCCTTGGGGTGGCCCGTGGTGCCGGAGGTGAACATCACGTCGGACACGTCGTCCGGGGTGAGGCGTGCGATCGAGTCGTTCGCCGCCGATTCGGGGACCTTTCCGCTTCCCTCCAGGAACTCCGTCCAGGAGAGGCTGGCGGCCCCCTGCGGGCCGAGCACGGACACCGTCCTGTGCAGCGCGGGCAGTTCGGGATCCGCCGCGCGCAGCTCGCCGATGTAGTCGTTGCCGAGGAACGACGAGGCGAAGAGGGCAGCCGCCTGCGACTTGCGCAGGATGTACGACAACTCACCTGCCTTGAACCTTGTGTTGAGCGGTACGACCACACCACCCGCACCCTGGATGCCCAGAGCCGCGACGATCCACTGCGCCGAGTTGGGCGCGCACAGTCCGACCCGGTCGCCCGGCTCGACACCCAGCGCGATCGTGGCCCTGACCGCTTCGATCATCCGCTGTTCCAGCTCACGGAAACTCCACCGCAGGGGCCCGTCGATGAGGGCGGTCGCGTCGCCGAAGCGGTCCGCCGCCACCCGGATGGCGTGCGGAATGCTCCGATGGGTCTCGTCGTAGCGCATCACTGGCCTCCAGGGTCAGCCGGTCGAAGGCAGGTGCAGGATCCGTTTCGCGATGATGTTCCGCTGGATCTGCGAGGTCCCGCCGTACACGGAGGCGGCTCTGGAGTAGAGGTAGTCGCCGAAGAGGTCGCCGCCCGCCCCGGACAGCTCCTCGGGGAACACCTTCAACGCCGTCTCGTAGAGCCGCTGTTCGGTCCTCGTCATCAGAAGCTTGTCGACGGACGACTCCGGCCCGGCGACCTGCCCGCCCAGTCGCTCGGCGGTCCGCCGCCGGGCATGCGCCACGAGCACCTCGTAGTCGACGAAGCAGCGCCCGATCTCCGAGCGCAGCCCGTCCTCCAGCCCCTCGCCACGCTCCCGCACGACCCGCCTCAGTCGCTCGACGAGCAGCCCGTACTTCGAGATGTGGCCGGTGTCGAGGGCGTTGCGTTCGTACGACACCGTCGTCATCGCCAGCGACCAGCCGACACCCTCGGGGCCGATGCGTTCGCTCTCCTCGACGCGGACGTCGTCCAGGAACAGCTCGCAGAACTCGTCGTCGCCGTTGGCGGCCCGCAACGGCCGCACGGTCACGCCGGGGCGGTCGAGCGGCAGGGCGAACGCGGAGATCGACTTGTGCGGCGGCGCGGTCCGGTCGGTCCGGGCCAGCAGCAGGCACAGGCCGGAGTACTGCGCGTAACTGGTCCAGAGCTTCTGTCCACGGACTGTGTAGTAACCGGAGCGGCCGTCGTGGTGCTCGGCGAAGGTGGTCATGCCGGCCAGGTCCGAGCCGGCGCCCGGTTCGGAGAAGCCCTGGCACCACACGTCGTCGCCGGCGAGCATGCGCGGGAGGAACCTCAGTCGCTGCTCCTCGGAGCCGAACTCCAGGAGGGCGTGGGCGAGATAGCCGATCCTGGGGACGCCGGGGGCCTGGCAGGCGCCCAACTCGTCGCTGACCGTCACCTGGTGGAGCGAGGTCAGGCCCCGGCCGCCGTACTGCCGCGGAACGTCGAGACCGACCCAGCCGCCGGAGTGCAGCAGGCGGTGCCAACGGAGCAGGAACACCGGCACCGGCTCGTCCGAGTGCCGCTCGGGGAGCGGGTGTTCGGCCAGCCAGGCCCGGAACTCCCGGCGCAGGCCCTCCAGGTCGTCGGAGTCGCCGAAGTCCAGCGGCAGGTCGGTCATCGCGTCACCTCCGGCTCGGCCAGCGCCGTCAACAGGTCGCTCGTCGTCGCCAGCAGCAGGGCGCCCACGCGGACCTTGCGGAGGTACAGATGCGCGACGTGCTCCCAGGTCTGCGCGATCCCGCCGAACACCTGCATGCCGGTGTAAACGGCCTCCAGAGCAGACGAGTTGACCTCCGCCTTGGCGACCCGCGCGGCGGTCAGGGCCCTGCCCGGCGGCTCGTGGTCGAGGCACCAGGCGGCATAGCGCGTGGCGCTGGCGCAGGCCTCCACCACGACCGTCGCGTCGGCGAGGAGATGCTGTACGGCCTGGAAGGAGCCGATCTCACGCCCGTACTGTCTGCGTTCCCGGGCGTACGTGACGCTCAGCTCGACGAACGAGCGGGCCGCGCCGACGAGTTCGCTGGCCACGATGACAAGTGCGTAG
Source organism: Streptomyces sp. JLBG701 (assembly GCF_058544905.1). Taxonomy (NCBI): domain Bacteria; kingdom Bacillati; phylum Actinomycetota; class Actinomycetes; order Kitasatosporales; family Streptomycetaceae; genus Streptomyces; species Streptomyces sp. JLBG701. Next base: position 501,436 of record NZ_CM178588.1, on the reverse strand, counting down.
GCCTGCCAGCGCTGTTGGCCGGGCTCGTCGAGACGGCCGAGGATCCTCACGGAGTCTGTGGTCGCCCTGACGTCGCGCAGCAGGTCCGTGGTCGGTGCGGCGGGGCCCAACGCGGCGTGGGCCACGGTTCCGTCCGATGTGACGCAGAGGGCGCCGTCGGCCCCCTCGCAGTCCCAGGCGACGAGGTCGGTCGGCAGGGGGCCGGGAAGCCTCAGGTCACGGGCGAGCGCGATCGTCGGCGTCGTACCGCTGCTCGACGCCCCTTCGTCGCCGAGCAGTCGGAGCAGCTCCGGGGCGAGCAGGACGGTTCCGATCAGGGACGTCGTCAGCGGGTGCCGGCCGTGCTCCTCGGCCAGCAGGGCGCACTCCTGGACGGTGGCCGCCGGTGGCGAGGAGCGGCGCAGCTCCGCCAGGCCCAGTTCGCCGAGGGCCTCTTGGGCGGCAGCCCGCGTCGACGGCTTCACGTCGTCTGCCGAGCCCATCCGGAAGCGGTTCGCGAAGGCCCGCAGCATGTCGCGGACCAGCAGGAACTCCTCGCGTTCCACGCTCAGTCCTCCCCGGCGGCGGTCGTCCGACGGCCCGCGCGGGCAGCGAGCTCGTTGATGATCCGGATGTGGTCCGGGCTGGTCATGGTGGCCCGCTCGGCCATGAGCGCCGCCTCCATGCCGCCCCGGGACACCTGCTCGACCACGGCGGCGAGGGCCAGCTTGGTGGCGCGCAGCGCCTCGGCCGGTTGCGCGGCGAGGCGGTGGGCCAGCGCCAGCGCCTCGCGCCGGAGGTCCGCGACGGGAACCGTGCGGTTGGCCAGGCCCAGTTCGACCGCGGTCGCGGCGGGGATCCGGTCGCCGGTGAACAGGTACTCCTTCACCCGCAACAGGCTGGTCAGCAGCGGCCACAGCGTGACTCCGCCGTCCCCCGCCACCAGGCCGACGGACACATGGGGGTCCGCGAAGTAGGCGTCCTCGGCCATCAGCACCAGGTCGCAGGCGAGGGCGAGGCTGCAACCAAGACCGACTGCAGGGCCGTTGACCGCGGCCACGACGGGCAGGGGGAAGCGGATCATCTCCGTCTGGATGGTCCGGTCGAGCCGGATGGACCGCTCCCGCAGCTCCGGATCGGTGTGATGCCGCAGCAGATGGTCGAAGTCGCCACCCGCGCTGAACGCCCGCCCCGCACCGGTCAGGACGACCGCCCGCGCCTTCGTGTCGTCCGCGAGCTCACACCACACTTCGGACAGCCGGCGGTGCAACTCCTCGCTCACGCCGTTCAACCGGTCGGGCCGGTTCAACGTGACGATGCGGACGTCGCCGTCGGCGGTCACGGTCAGGACGGGCTCAACCTCACTCATACCGCGATGGTATTAAAGGTCAGACCGAAACTGTCAATGGTGTTGCGCCAATTGGAGAATGAGATTCTCGCGTTTGTTGGAGCGGGATCAGCTCTCGGGGTCCGCCAGCTCCACCCGGTCCCGGCGGTCGACCTCTGCGGCGGCGCGCGCGAAGCCGCAGACGTGCCGGGTCATGCGTCGGGTCGCCGCCTCGGGGTCCCGGTCCCGGATCGCCTCGGTGATCCTCGCGTGCGCGCGGGCGGTGACCTCGCGGCTGTCCGCGTCCATGAAGTGTTCGAGGTTCGTGGCGGCGTGGATCGACTGCGAGAGCGCGCTCATGAACCCGATCAGCAGCTCGTTGTCGCCGGCCTTGGCCACGGCGTTGTGCCAACGCACGTTGGCGCGCAGGAAGCGCTGGAAGTCGTCCCCCGCGGCCACGAGATCCGCGTGCGCGGCCTCCAGTTCGTCGAGGTCCGCGTCCGTCCGGCGCCTCGCCGCCAGCGCGGCACACGCGGGCTCGATCGCCTCCCGCGTCTCGTGCAGCGCTTCGAGGCGGATCTGCTGTCCCCGGATGACCAGCCGTACGGTGTCGGCGACGGACTCGCGGCCCGGCCGCCGCACGAAGGCGCCGCCCCCTCGGCCCGGCCTGATGTCGAGAAGCCGCTCGACCTCAAGGACCCGCAGCGCCTCCCGCACCGTCGCGCGGCTCAGCCCCGTCTGCTCGACGAGCTGGCGCTCCGGCGGCAACGCCATGCCCTCGGTGAACTCCCCGGTGAGGATCCGCTCGCGCACCTCCGCCGCCAGCACGTCCGACGCCTTCGGGACGGTCAGCGTGTCGAAGCGGGGACCTCGGGCGGGACTCTCGGTGCCGTACACGGTTCAGGCCTCTCGTCGACGACCACTTTGGCTGAACCATTCAACACAGTGGTCGTGCGAACTGTCACATGACCATGCCGCCGTCCACCGGCAGCACCTGGCCGGTGACGAAGGACGCGGCGTCGGAGGCGAGGAAGACGAAGGGTCCCGCGACCTCCTCGGGCTCGGCCCACCGGCCGAGCGGAATGCGGGCGATCATCTGGGCCGCGAACTTCTCGTTCGTCCGGATGGTCTGCGTCATGGGCGTCGCGGCCAGCGGCGCCAGCGCGTTGACCAGCACCCGCCTGCGCGCCAGCTCGCGGGCGAGGGACTTCGTCAGGCCGATGATCCCCGCCTTGGCGGCGGAGTAGTTCACCTGGCCGAGCGTGCCGACGATGCCGGCGGACGAGGTGACGTTGATGATCCGCCCCGTGCCGTCGTCCGGCAGGAACGGGAGCGCGGCCTGGGCACAGTGGAAGGCCCCCATGAGATGGATGTCGACGACCCGGCGGAAAGCCTCCTCCTCCAGCTTGTCGAACATGGCCGGCGCGATGACCCCGGCGTTGTTCACGAGGATGTGCAGCGTGCCGTCGGCCAGCGTGGCCGCCCGTGCCGCCACGGTGTCCGCGGCCGCCCGGTCCCGTACGTCGAGTGCGGCGCTGTCCGCGGTCAGGCCGGCGGCGGAGATCTTCCCGGCGACGGCTGCCGCGGCCGACGCGTCGATGTCGGTGACGAGCACCGCCGCTCCCGCGCGCGCGAGCGCCTGGGCGACGGCTGCTCCGATACCGCCCGCGGCGCCGGTGACCAGCGCCGAGCGGCCCGTGAGGTCGAACAGGCCGGTGCTGTCGGTCATCAGTAGCTCCTCGGCAATCCCAGCGTGTGCGATCCCAGGTAGTTGAGGATCATTTCCTGGCTGATCGGTGCGATGCGCATGAGGCGGGCCTCGCGGAAGTAGCGGGCCACGCCGTACTCCTCGGAGTAGCCCATCCCGCCGTGGGTCTGCAGGGCGCGGTCGGCGGCCGTGAACCCGGCATCCGCGCACAGGTACTTGGCGGTGTTCGCCTCGCGTCCGCAGGGCCGGCCGCGGTCGTAGAGCCAGGTCGCCTTGCGCAGGACGAGCTCGGCGGCGTCGAGGTGGGCGAGTGAGTCCGCGAGCGGGAACTGGATGCCCTGGTTCATGCCGATGGGCCGTCCGAACACGACGCGTTCCTTGCCGTACCGCACGGCCTTGTCGAGGGCCGCCCTGCCGATGCCCAGCGCCTCGGCGGCGATCAGCATCCGCTCCGGGTTGAGCCCGTCGAGGAGGTAGCGGAACCCCTCGCCCTCCTCGCCGACCCGGTCCTCGGCCGGGATGCGCAGGTCGTCGATGAACAGTTCGTTCGAGGTGACGGCGTTGCGGCCCATCTTCGGGATCGGGCGGATGTCGACCCGGTCGCGGTCGAGGTCGGTGAGGAAGAGCGTCATCCCGTCGGTCCGCCGGGCCACTTCGTCGGGCTTCGACGTGCGGGTCAGGAGAAGGATCTTCTCTGACTCCATCGCCTTGGAGATCCACACCTTGCGTCCGCTGACGACGTAGTGGTCGCCCTCGCGGCGCGCGAACGTCGTGATGCTCGCCGTGTCCAGGCCGGCGCCCGGCTCGGTGACGCCGAAACAGACGTGGAGATCGCCGGTGGCGATGCGGGGGAGTGTCCGCCGCTTGAGCTCCTCGGAGCCGTGCACCACGACGGGATGCATACCGAAGATCGACAGGTGGATCGCGCTGGCCGCGTTCATGCCGCCGCCCGATCGCGCGACCTCCTCCAGGAGCAGCGTGGCCTCGGTGATGCCGAGGCCGTGTCCGCCGTACTCCTCCGGAATGGTGATGCCCAGCCAGCCGCCGCCCGCCACGGTGTCGTAGAACTCCGTGGGGAACTCGTGCGCCTGGTCCTTCTCCATCCAGTACTGGTCGTCGAAGTCGCGCAGGAGTCCGGCGACGGCCTTGCGGATCGTTTCCTGGTCCTCGGTCAGTTCGAAGTCCATACCAGGGCCCCCAACGGCATCGGCAGCGTGCGAAACATATCAAAGGTCAGACCGAAACTGTAGGGATGGGTGACGGTGCGATGGGCGGGCCAACTGCGCACGCCGCCCCCGGTGTTCACCCATGGGCGCCCCGTGTGAAGAAGGGGAGGGTGCCTCCCCGTGCCCGTTTACCGTCGAGTAATGTCGCGGGGCAGGCCATCGGAGGAGGAACCGTGCCACGGTCCGAACGCTCACCCCGGCTGCTCGCCGGTCTCCTGGCCGTGTCGGGTGTCGCCCACTTCGCCTCGCCACGCCAGTTCGACGCGATCGTGCCGCGCGTTCTTCCCGGTACGCCCAGGACGTGGACGTACGCGAGTGGCGCGGCCGAGCTGGTGCTGGCGGCGGGTGTGGCGCTGCCGCGGACCCGGCGGGTGGCCGCGCTGGCCACGGCGGCCTTCTTCGTCGGCGTCTTTCCGGCCAACGTGAAGATGGCCGTGGACTGGCGCAGCCGCCCCGCCCCTGTGAAGGCGGCGGCGTTCGCGCGGCTGCCCCTGCAACTGCCCCTTGTCATGTGGGCCCGTGGTGTCGCGAGGAATGTGGAGGGACGGCCGTGAGCGGACGTATCGAGGTCGGGGACAAGGTCGAGGACTTCTCGCTGCCCGACGAGACCGGGACCACCCGGAGCCTGACCGAACTGCTCGGTGAGGGGCCCGTGGTGCTGTTCTTCTACCCGGCCGCCCTGAGTGCGGGCTGCACCGCCGAGGCGTGCCACTTCCGGGACCTGGCCACCGAGTTCGCCGCCGTCGGCGCGCAGCCCGTGGGTATCAGCGGTGACTCCGTCGACCGCCAGCAGGAGTTCGCTGGACGCCACACGCTCGGCATCCCGCTGCTGTCGGACGAGGACGGAGCGATCCGGGAGCGGTTCGGTGTGAAGCGGGGGTTCTCGCTGGTGCCCACGAAGCGGGCCACCTTCGTCATAGCGCAGGACCGGACGGTCCTCGTCGTCGTCCGCAGCGAACTGCGGATGAACACCCACGCTGACCGGGCCCTCGACGCGCTCAAGGCCCACCGGGGCTGAGCGGCGGGGCACCCTTGTCCCGTCGAACCGGCGCTCCACCCCTTATTGATCCATCCCTCATTGATGCACTCCTGTTGATCCGCCACTGTTGATCCGGTGCGCCAAAGTGGTCATCCTTGACGATATGGACCATGTCGCCGCTGCGGCGATCATCGACGCCCAGGGCAGAGTGACGGGGTGGAGCGAGGGCGCCCGGCTGCTCACGGGCTACCCGGCCGAGGAGGCCGTGGGGCGGACGGCGGCGGAGCTGCTCGCCGAGGAGGCACCGCCGGACACGGTGACCGCGCTGAGCGGCGTCGTAGTGCTGCGCCACCGTGACGGACATCCGGTCGAGCTCGCCGTGACCGCCTGCCCCGTACTCGGCCCGGACGGCGCGCCGGGCGGATACGTGGTCACCGCCGAGCGGCCGCCCGGCCCGGAGCCCACTCTCGCGGGGCAGGCCTTCCAGCAGGCGTCCATGTCGATGTCGGTCTTCGACACCCGCCAGCGCTATCTGCGGATCAACGACGTGGCCTGCCAGGTGATGGGGGCGACGCAGGAGGACCTGTTCGGCCGGCACTTCCCGGACACCGTGGAGGACGCCGAGCAGCACCGCGGCTTCCACGAACATCTGCGGCAGGTCGCCGAAACCGGTGAGCCCCTGCGCTACGAGAGCCTCACCCCCGCACCGACCGGGCCCCGCAACCAGGCCTGGAGCATCGAGATGTGGCCGGTGCGCGACCCTTCCGACGCACTCGTCGGCGTCGCCCTGGCCGCCTTCGACAGCACCGAACAGCACGCGGCCCGGCGGCGGCTGGCCCTGCTGAACGAGGCCGCGACCACCATCGGCACCACCCTGGACGTCGTACGCACCGCCGAGGAACTGGTGGAACTCGTCGTCCCGAGGTTCGCCGACTTCGTCAGCGTGGACCTCCTCGACTGGGTCCTGGGCGCCGATGAGCCACCGGCGTCGCACACCGCCGAGATCGTGCTGCGCCGCGTCGCCCACGGCTCCGTCACCCCCGGCACCCCGGAAGCGGCCGTACGCCTGGGCGAGCGGGACGTCTACGCGGCCTCCTCCCCGCCCGCGCGCGCCATCCGGGAAGGACGAGCCCTCCTCAGCCGGGCGGGCGACCCGGCCTTCGACCGCTGGGTCGCCGAACGCAACGCCCGCGCCCCCGAGGGCAGCCCGCACCGCGCGGGCGTCCACTCGCTGCTCACGGTGCCGCTGCGGGCCCGCGGCATCACGCTGGGCGTCGCGGTCGCCGTCCGGATCGCACACCCCGACCCCTACGCCGCCGACGACGCCGTCCTGGCCGAGGAACTGGCCAGCCGGGCCGCCGTCTGCGTCGACAACGCCCGTCGCTTCGCCCGCGAACGCACCACCGCGCTGGCCCTGCAGCACAGCCTGCTGCCGCGCGGGCTGCCCGGACAGGCCGCGGTCGAGGTCGCCCACCGCTATCTGCCCTGCGGATCCGTCGCGGGCATCGGCGGCGACTGGTTCGACGTGATCCCGCTCTCCGGCAGCCGCGTCGCCCTCGTCGTCGGCGACGTGGTCGGCCACGGCATCCAGTCCTCCGCGACGATGGGACGCCTGCGCACAGCGGTGCGGACCCTCGCCGACGTGGACCTGCCGCCCGACGAACTCCTCACCCACCTCGACGACCTCGTCACCCACCTGGGGGCGGAGGGCAACGAGGACGACGTGGCGGAACTCGGTGCCACCTGTCTCTACGCCGTCTACGACCCCGTCTCGCGCCGCCTCACTCTGGCCGCCGCCGGCCATCCGCCACCGGCCGTGGTGCTGCCCGACGGCACCGTGCGGCTCGTCGACACGAGTGCCGGGCCCCCGCTCGGCGTCGGCGGCCTGCCCTTCGAGGCGACCGAACTGGAACTGCCCGAGGGCTCGGTCGTCGCCCTGTACACCGACGGTCTGATCGAGGACCGCGAGCGCGACATCGACCACGTCACCGAGGAACTGTGCCGCGCGCTGAGTGCGCCCGGCGAGACGCTGGACGCCCTCTGCGACGCCGTGCTGAAGGCGGTGCTGCCGGACCAACCCGGCGACGACGTAGCCCTGTTGCTGGCCCGCACCCGCGCGCTGGGCGCCGGCCAGATCGCCACCTGGGACGTCCCGCCGGACCCCGCCCATGTGGGCGTGGCCCGGCAGGCCGCCATGGCGCAACTGGCCGCGTGGGGACTGGAGGAGGCCGCGTTCGTCACCGAACTCGTCGTCAGCGAACTCGTCACCAACGCGATCCGGTACGGCGAACCGCCCATCCAGCTACGGCTGATCCGCGACCGCACCCTCATCTGCGAGGTCTCCGACGGCAGTTCCACCTCACCGCATCTGCGCCGGGCCCACGCCTACGACGAGGGCGGCCGCGGACTGCTCCTCGTCGCCCAGCTCACCCAGCGCTGGGGCAGCCGCCAGACGGGCAGGGGCAAGACGATCTGGGCCGAACAGCCCCTGCCGCCGATCTGATCACCTCAGATCACTCGAAGGGGCAGCCCGGGTTCGGCACGTCCTCGGAGAACGGTGATCCGTGCGGCAGGACGTACAGCACTTCCAGGACGAGCGTCGTGTCCCCCAGATTGCGACCGAGGTGCACATCGCTCGGCCCGCCCGGCTCCTGCAGAGTGGTGCCCTGCGGATAGACGCCGTCCTGCGCGCAGTCGGCGTGGTAGTGGCTGAGCGTGCCTTCCTTCACGTACCCGTACACGGGCCCGTCGTGGTAGTGCCAGCCGGTGGCCTGCCCGGGCGGGATGGTGACCTCCCGCAGGACGTAGTCGGTGCCGCCGACGGTGGTCTGGGCGATCACCCGGCCGGTCACCCCGGGCCCGGCCGGTGTCGCCTGAGCGGTGCCACAGGCCAGCATCGTGGTGGCCGCGACGGCCCCTGTGACGGCGGTGCGGAGGAACGTGCGCATACGAGAGCCCCCTGGCGCGAGAGAAAGTGTCCGCCGCGAACATAGAGGCGTACAAGGCCAGTTGGGGCCAACTTGATCAGATCAGGACTCAGAACTCCTCGTGAACCTCGGGATCCCCGCCCACGCGCCGGTGGACGCGGTCGGCGATGATCCTCAGCTGGGCGGGGCCCAGTTCGAAGCCGAAGATGTCGAGGTTCTCGCGCTGGCGCTCGGGGCTCGCCGACTTCGGGATGGGCAGGGCGCCCAGTTGGGTGTGCCAGCGCAGGACCACCTGACCGGGGGTCACCCCGTGGGCCTCGGCGACCGTGATGACCGCCGGATCGTCGAGGATGGGGGTGCCGCGGCCGAGGGGGCTCCAGCTCTCGGTGAGAATGCCCTTCCCGGAGTGGAAGGCCAGCAGTTCCTCCTGGGGGAAGTACGGGTGCAGTTCGATCTGGTTGACGGAGGGCAGGACGCCTGTCTCCTTCTCCAGCCGCTCGATGTGCTCGGGCGTGAAGTTGGAGACGCCGATCGAGCGGACGAGGCCGTCCTCGCGGAGCTTGATCATGGCCTTCCAGGAGTCGACGTACTTGCCGACCCGGGGGAGCGGCCAGTGGATCAGATAGAGGTCCACGTACTCCAGGCCGAGGCGCTCGCGGGACTCCTCGAAGGACGCGAGCGTCTCCTCGTAGCCGTGGTGCCGGCCCGGCAGCTTCGTCGTCACCACGATCTCCTCGCGGGGAACCTCGCTGCGGGCCACGCCCCGGCCCACGCCGGACTCGTTGCGGTAGTTCGTCGCCGTGTCGAGAAGGCGGTAGCCCATGTCGAGGGCTTCCCGCACCGCCTCTTCCGCCTGCGCGTCGTCCATCGGCCAGGTGCCGAGCCCGATCGCGGGGATCTTCGTACCGTCGTTGAGCGTGTGCGCCGGGATGCTGATCACGGTCGGACCTTCCCTTTGACTGTGCGGTACAGCCAGTATGGCTACCCGGTCAGTGCCTGCGTGCCCAGGACGGTGAGCAGGGCGAGCCGCTCGGCGTCCTCGGTGCCGGGCTCGGCCGTGTACACCAGGATGCGCAGATCGCTGCCCGCCACGGTCAGGACGTCGCACTCCAGGGTGACGGGGCCGACCCGCGGATGGTCGATGGTCTTGCGCGCCGTCTCGTGTTGGCCGGCCACGCCCGAGTCCCACAGTTCGGCGAACCGGGCACTGCGCGCCCGTAGTTCCGCGACCAGCTGCCGCAGCCGCTGGTCGGCCGGATAGCGGCCGGCGGCCGCGCGCAGGTCGGCGACGACCGTGGTCTCGAAGGCGAGCAGGGACTCCGTGGTGTGCAGGGTGCGGGAGCCGGGGCCGAGGAAGTGCCGCCATACACCGTTGCGCTGGTTGCCGTGCCAGCCGGACGGATCGCCCATCAGGGCCGCGTACGGAGGGTTGGCCAGGAGCAGTGTCCAGGACGCGTCGGACACCGCCACGGGCGTCCCGGTCAGCCGGTCCAGCATGCGGTGGACGCTCGGGGGAATGAACCCGGGGACCGTCTCCGGGCCGGGCGGCACCAGACCGGCCAGCCGGAACAGGTGCGCGCGCTCCGCTCCCGACAGCCGCAGGGCCCGGGCGAGGGCCTCGACCACCTGCGACGAGGGGTGGGAGGCACGGCCCTGTTCGAGGCGGGTGACGTAGTCGACGGAGATCCCGGCCAGCAGGGCCAGCTCCTCGCGGCGCAGTCCGGCCGCGCGCCGGTGCCCGCCCGCGGGGAGCCCGGCGGACTCCGGTGTCGCCCGGTCGCGCCAGCGGCGCACCGCCTTGCCGAAGTCCTCCGTCGCCATGCTCCCCAGTGTGCACTGACGACTGCCGACGTTCCTGGTACCCGCAGTCCCAGGAAGACGCGGACACTGGCTGTCCCCACCGCCCGGCCGGAGCCTGAAGGCATGACAACAACTCTCATCACCGGAGCGAACAAGGGTCTCGGCTTCGAGACCGCCGGCCGTCTCATCGCCGCTGGCCACACCGTCTACCTCGGCAGCCGGGACGCCGAACGCGGACGCCGCGCCGCCGAGCGGCTGGGCGCGCGGCTGCTCCTCATCGACGTCAGCGACGACGCGTCCGTCGAGGCGGCCGCGAAGACCGTCGAGGCCGAGGGCGGCCTGGACGTACTGGTCAACAACGCGGGCATCGAGGCGCGCGGCGAGGGGAACAGCGTGATCGGCGCCGCCGAGGTGACCGCCGACATGATGCGGAACGTGTTCGAGACGAACGTGTTCGGCGTCGTCCGCGTCACCCACGCCTTTCTGCCGCTGCTCCAGCGCTCCGCCGCGCCGGTCGTCGTCAACGTCAGCAGCGGCCTGGGCTCGATGACCCGGATCACCACCGAAGGCACACCGGCCTACGCATACCCCGGGATTGCCTACCCGGCGTCGAAGGTCACGGTCAACGCCCTCACCGTGCAGTACGCGAAGGCGTTCCCCGGCATCCGCATCAACGCGGTCGAGCCCGGCTACACCGCGACGGACCTCAACGGCCGCACGGGCACGCAAACCGTCGAGGAGGGCGCCGAGATCATCGTCCGCATGGCGCAGGTGGGCCCCGACGGCCCGACCGGCGGCTACTTCGACGCCGAGGGCACCCTGCCCTGGTAGTTGGCCGGTTCCCGCAGACGGATGAGGCTCGCCCTCGGCAAGAGGCCGAGGGCGAGCCGTCGTGGGGCAGGGGCGAGGGTCAGGATGTGGCCGCGGCGTCCCACAGGTCGCAGTGGTGTGCCTTCGCGGTTTGGGATGTGGCGGAGTTGCCGCCCTGTGAAGCGGTGCGCAGCTGAAGCACGGTGCCCGGGGTGGACTTCTGGTCCGGCATGACGGGTTGGCCGGGGGCGCTCGGGGCCGAGCCGTGGATGAAGGATGCCCAGTAGGCGGTCATCTGGTCGGCGAGTGCGCGCTGTTCGGTGTTGAAGCCGGCGCTGGTGCCGTACGGCTTGAACAGGTAGTTCAGTTCGGCGGCGTGCGTGGCGCCGAAGTCGAAGTCGGCGTTCTGGGGCAGGGACGCGAACAGGGGTGAGGTTCGGTCGGCGAACTCGTACGAGTAGACGCGGCCGCGCTGGGCCAGGCGGGTGTCCGTGCGCAGTGCGGGGCAGGCGAAGAGGTAGTCGCCATAGGCCGCGGCATAGGCATAGCCGGGTCGCTGGTAGTCGCCGAGCGGATAGCGGGCCAGGGCCTTGGCCCCTGTGGCGTCACCGAAGGCGGAGGCCAGGGCCTTGGGGTAGGCATCGGCGGTCAGCGGGTTGCCCCAGCGGTCGAAACTGTCGTACGCGAAGACCAGTCCCTCGTCGCTCGTGGCGCCGTTCATGACGGGGACGTGGGAGGCCCGGCCGGAGGTGAACGCCTCGGCGGGCTGCACGGGCAGTTCGCGGCCTCCGATGGTGGGGTTCCAGGTCTCGGGGCCGGTGCCGTTCTGGGCGTCGAGGATCGCCTTGGCGGGCTTGGCCCGCAGGCAGGCGGTGGCGGTGGCGGGGTCGGTGCAGCCGAGCTTCTTGGCGAAGGTGAGCCCAGTGGTCTCGGCCTGGGCGCGGGTGCTGCCCCCGCAGTCGAAGTAGGCGCCGCTTTCGATGATCGCCGCCCGGAACAGGCCCCGGCCGGCCGGGGAGGCGAGCTGGGCGCAGACCGCGCTGCCGCCGGCCGACTGACCGGCCAGCGTGACCTGGCCGGCGTCTCCGCCGAAGGCCCCGATGTTGGAGCGCACCCAGCGCAGCGCCTGCTGCTGGTCGAGGAGTGCGAAGTTGCCGGTCGTGCCGGGCAGGGTCAGGAAGCCGAGGGCGCCGATCCGGTAGTCGACCGTCACCACGATGGCGTTCGTGCGGCGGGCGAAGGTGTCGGGGACGATGTCGCGGGCGTCTCCGCCGATGTTGGCGCCCCCGTGGATCCAGACCAGTACGGGCAGCTTGGTCGCGCGGGAGGCGGCGGGCGGGGTGTAGACGTTGACGTCCAGGCAGTCCTCGGTGGTGTGCTGGGTGGCGTAGCCGGGGGCCCAGTAGGTGTTCTGCGCGCAGTAGTCGCCGTACTGGGTGGCGTCCCGGACCCCGCGCCAGTCGGCCGGGCGGCGGGGGGCCTGCCAGCGCAGGGCGCCGGTGGGCGACTGGGCGTAGGGGATGCCGAGGAACTGCCGTCCATCGCTCGTGGCGGCCCCGCGCACCAAGCCGTTGGTGGTGCGGACGAGGGGAGACGCAGCGGATTCGGCCCGGCCGGCGGTGCTCGCCTGTGCGGGGGCGAAGGCGACCGCCAGGGCGATGACGGTGACGGGGATCAGAGTCCAGCGCACTGCGCGCAGGAGTCTTCGGGCACGGGACATAGGGTCTCCCGGTGGAATGGGTGGCCCGAGGGGACGACTCGGGCACCATGAGAGTAGGTGCAAAGTGCCATAGGTGACTAGTGGCATATGTGCATCCACGCGCATTCACGGGAGAGGCGGCGGAACCGAGACATGAAGCTCGAGCACGTACTGCTCGGAATGGTGGCCATGCGCCCCTGCACGGGGTACGACCTGAAGCGGTGGCTGGACAGCGAAATGGGCCGCATGGTCCGCCTGCGTACCCAGCAGAGCCAGGTGTACCGGACGCTGAACCGCATGTGCGTCGACGGCTGGGTCAGCTTCACCGTGCAGCACAACGAGGGCCGCCCCGACGCCAAGGTGTACGTCGCCACCGACGCCGGCGAGCGCGAACTGCACGAGCGCCTGGCCGCGCCGTACACGCCGTCGCCCGACTTCAGCGACCCCGAGTTCCTGATCCGCTGCACCTTCGCGATCTTCCTGGACCCCCAGGAGCACATCCGGCTCGTGCGGACCGAACTCGACGCCCGCCGCGCCCAGTTGGACCGGTTCCGGGACCGGGAGATCCGCGAGGAGCCCTGGCTGCCCGGGATCGACCAGGCCCGGATGTCACAGATCCTGGACCACGTCCACGACTACAAGGACCGGGCCCTGGAAACGCACGTGCGCTGGCTGGAACAGGTACTTACCGAACTCACCGAGGCAGCACAACGGGCTCGGTGACCGCGGACCGTCGACCTCGGTACGGGGCCCTGTCGCCACGTGTGGGCATCGCTGTCACGATCTCCCAAGGAGCCGGTGAGGAACGCGACCGGCGCGGACGACCGACGGAGCGCGCATGACGACGGACAGCGGTACGACGGACGAAGCGGTGCGGGTCGCCGGAGTGGAGGTGCGACCCGCCGCCGGCCACATCGGAGCCGACATCACGGGAGTCGACCTCGCCGAGGACCTCGACGACGCCGTGGTCGCCCTGATCCGGGCGGCGGTGCTGCGCTGGAAGGTGGTGTTCTTCCGCGGCCAGCGACTGGACCACACCGGACACGTGGCCTTCGCCCGCCGGTTCGGGGAACCCGTCGTACTGCCCAAGCGCGGCAGCGCCTCCCCGGCCGACTTCCCCGAGATCGAGACCACCGCCGACCGGCTCGAACTCGGCGGCAGATTCGGCATGGAGCACGACGAGTGGCTGCAGCGCCGCCGCCACACCCTGCTGCGCGGCTGGCACTGCGACCACGGCGCCCGTATCGACCCGCCCGCCGCGACGATCCTGCGCGCCGAGACCGTCCCGCCCTACGGCGGCGACACGACCTGGTCCAACCTCGCGGCCGCGTACGCCGGACTGTCCGCGCCCGTGCGGGAGTTCGTGGACGGCCTGCGGGCCGAGCACCGCCTCGGCGTCGGCTACCAGCCGCGCCCCGGAGACGACGCCTACCTGCGCCACCTGCTGGACCGTCAGGTCGCCTCCGTGCACCCGCTGGTGCGCGTCCACCCGGAGACCGGCGAAAAGGTGCTGTACGTCAACGGCTACTACGTCGAGCAGATCGCCGACGTCTCGCGCCCGGAGAGCGCCGCGATCCTGGACATGCTGCTGGAACAGGCGACCCGGCCCGAGTACACGGTCCGCTTCCGCTGGGAGCCCGGCAGCGTGGCCTTCTGGGACAACCGGGCCACCATCCACCTCGCCCCCAGCGACAACGCCCACCTCGGCCACCCCCGGACCATGCACCGGGTGATGCTCGCCGGCGACGTCCCCGTAGGCGTCGACGGCAAGCCCTCGGAGCCGGTCGTGGGGACCGAACCGGGCCGCTGGTGACGCCGGTCAGCCGGCGGGCCGCCAGCCCAGCGCCGGGCCGAGCCTCGTCGCCATGTCGGTGAGGATCTGCACGTAGTCCTCGTGCTCGAAGGTGAACGGCAGCGCGAACGCCACCTCGTCCACCTCGCGGAACGCGGCGTGCGCGTGGAGGCGTTCGGCGATCTCCTCCGAGGTGCCGACGATGTCCGGCGCGAACATCAGCCGGCCCGGACCCTGCGGGGACGCCGTTCGAGGCAGCCGCTTGGCCGCGAACTCCTCGTACTTCGCGCGCTGCCCGGGCGTCGCCGAGTCGGTGGGGATCACGACGAGCCCCTGGGAGACACGGGCGGCCTCGCCGTCGGGGTGGGCGGCCCGAAAAGCGCGGATGTGGGACAGCTGGATCTCGGCGAAGTCCCAGGGGCCGTCCGGGTCTTCGGCCCTGACGACGCTGCTGACCAGGAAGTTCATCCCCTGCTCACCGGCCCACCGGGCCGAGCGCACACTGCCGCCGCCGTACCACATACGGCGTCCAAGACCCGGAGAATGGGGTTGGACCCGATCCGAGAACACCTCGAACCCCTCGACCCCGCTGAAGTCGGTGGCCGACTTGCCGCGCACGAAGTCCAGCAGCCGCCGCACCCGCTCGTAACTGAAGTCCTCGACATCGGCGGTGTCCGGATACAGCGCGTCCTTCACCTGGTCGAAGTGCATCGGCGGACCGACGCTGATGCCCGGATTGAGGCGGCCCCCGGACAGCAGATCGACCGTCGCCAGGTCCTCTGCCAGCCGCAGCGGGTTCTCCCAGCCCAGCGGGATGACCGCGGTGCCCAGGTCGATGCGGCTCGTGCGCTGCGAGGCCGCCGCCAGGACGGCGACGGGCGAGGAGATGCCGAACTGCAGATGACGGTGGCGCAGCCAGGCGCTGTCGAAGCCGAGCCGCTCGCCCAGCTCGATGATCTCCAGCGTGGACTCGTGGCCCCGGCGCGGATCGTCCTCGTCGAACAGGCCGATGGTCAGAAAGCCCAGCTTGCGCAGGGGGCGTGAGGTCGGCGGCACGGGCTCCTCCGTCGTTCTTCGATCAAGCGGTATGGCAGTGCCAACCCGATCGCGGGACGAGGTGTTCCCGTCTTTCCGCTCAGGTCAGCGGGATGGTGACCTCGTCCTCGACCGGCGGCTCTTCCTCCTGGGCGCGGTTGCCGGTGGCTGCGAAGCAGCGCAGCCGGACCGCTTCCGGGGTGACGTCCAGCCGTAGGAAGCACTTGAAGAACGGCGGGCTGTAGGTCGCCGAACCCGGCGAGAAGAGCTGCGTGTAGATCTTGCGCACCGGAAGGCGGAAGCGGGACCCGCGCCCGGGCCGGCGGCCGGCGCCCAGCAGGGTCGCGACCAGGCGGACGCGCCGGGTGAGGCGCACGGGCGGGCCCTCGGCGCGGGTGCGCGGGATGCCGAGGCGCTCGGCGACGACGGCCCTGGCCTCCGCCTCGGTGAGGGTGAAGAAGCGGCGCAGGCGCAGCCGTCGGCCGTAGAGCCTGCTGTAGAAGGCGAGGGAGTCGCCGCGCAGCGGGTAGCAGCGGAAGTCCTGCTCGGTGACGTCGGCGATGGCGACGGGCGGGATGGTGTGGGTGGCGTGCATGAAGGCACCGCCGCCGCCCGCGACCACGTACTGGATGGTGCGGCCGTCGACCGGCACCGGGTAGCGCTGGTAGTTGTGGATGTCGCCGCCTATCGCCGCGACGTAGTGGTGGTCCGGGTCGCGGACGATGTCGTCGACGGTGCCGCCGCCCTCGATGGCGCACGGGTCGTACTTGCCGTCCACGTACAGCGGCGATCCGGTGACGAGGATCTTCGGGCGCGGGCCCGCGGACATTTCGCGCAGCCATGCGCCCTGTTCGGCGTCGATCGTGCCGAGGAGCCCGGTGTCGATGCCGATGATCCGTACCGGTCCGGCGTCGATGGCCCAGTACGGGCCCGGCTGTACGGCCTGTTGGGCCGGCGCGGGCCGCAACTTCCTTGCCTCGCTGAGGCGTTGCTCGTCCGTGGGACGCGGCCGGTGCCACAGCAGCGACCGCAGCCAGGCTCCCGAGAGCGGGCGCGGCGCGGGTGTGGGGTCCAGGGGCGGGGCGTCGTCGCAGAACACGCGCATGAACCCGCCGAGGTCCTCGTACCAGTCGTGGTTGCCGGGTATCGCGTAGATGGGCGCCGGGTAGTCCCGGTAGGGACGGAAGAACTTCGTGCCGTAGTCGTCCGTCGCGCCGACCGGATAGATCACGTCACTCGTGAGCACGGCGAAGTCGGTGTCCTGACCGACCTTCAGAAAGCCCGGCACCACGGCGTATTGGGGACCATCGCCCTCGCCGGTGTCGCCGATGACCATGAAGGAGAACCGGTCCGGATCGTCGCGCCGGATCACCTTGTCGGCGGGCGCGCCGGCGGCTTCCCGCTGCGCCACCCAGCGGCTGCGGGTACGGCCCGTGGGGTCCCCGAACCAGGAGGCGAGCACACCGTTGCGCGCGGCCCACAGCATCCTCGGATCGAGCCACGAGATCTTCTCGACCTTGTGCGGCATGAGCTGCTTGTACGCGCCGCGTTCGGCTGCGCCCCAGCCGGCGCCTTCGGCGGTATCGCGTGATGATTCAGACACGGGTGCACCGTAACAACGAGCTGGCACAGGGCGAACGGCCGGGGCCGCGCTCGCACTTGACGGCCCCTCAGCGCCTCAGGGGTTCGGTGCCCTGGCCCCGGGCCGGCGCCTCACCACTCGCGGCCGTGCGTCGAAGCCCTGGACGGCGCCCGCGGGGGCGCTACGGGGGCGGGCGGAGCCGCCTCGAAGCGTGGGCCGGTGCGGGTGCGAGCGGGCGGCACCTCGGGACGGGTGGTGTCGGCCCGCCGGGGATGCGTCTTGTTCCAGTCTCCGTCGCCCAGGACCAGCAGCGGGTCGAACATCACGACCACTCCGGCCAGCAACAGGAAGATGATCGGCCCCAGCAGCATGGGCAGCAGCAGCGAGGTCGGCGAGTCGCCGGCCCATGACCCGCCGGACGTGCCGTGCACATGGACGCTCACGGCCTCCATCGCCGTGTAGTGCATTCCGGACACTGCCACACCCATGACCAGACTCGCCCCGAGACTCGTGACGAAGCTCCGGATCGAGACGGCCGCCCACAGCGCCGCCGTCGCCGCGACGATCGCGATCACCACCGAGAGCCCGACGGTGAACGGGTCGTACTGGATGCTGCCGTTGAGCCGCAGCGCCGCCATGCCCAGGTAGTGCATGGCGGCGACACCGAGGCCGGTGATGATGCCCGCGACGGACAGCGTGAAGGTGGTGGCGCCGCGATATCCCACCGCGAACACGCCGACGGCGACCACGAGGATCGCGACCGCGAGGCTCAGCACCGTGAGGCCCACGTCGTAGCGGACCCGGGTCTCCTCGACCTGGAAGCCGATCATCGCGATGAAGTGCATGGTCCAGATGCCGCACCCGATCGAGGCGGCGCCCAGCGCGAGCCAACCGGGCTTGAACGACTGGTCGTTGTACACGGACCGCACGACGCAGCGCAGTCCCAGAGCCCCGCCCAGACAGGCCATGATGTAGGCCGCCACCGGGGTCACCGCACCGTAGCGGAACCCGTCAACCGTGCCTTGCATAAGCCAACTCCCCCCAGAGTTATGGCTGGTTGTCGAGGAAGGTCTACGGGGCGCGATCCCCATTGAGCAAGGCGTTACCGCCGGTATTCGATGAACTCTGGAATACCACGTGTTCACATTGATCCCACGGGGAGTGAAATCCGGCCAGCTTCGGTCGGTGCGGGCGGCCTCACGCGTACCGCCCGATTTGGTGTTGTGTGTTTGCCCAGCCGCTCGACCAGGCTCTACGGCGTGGCCGGATTCCACCCTGTGGCGCGAACCGTGTGACGGCCGACGAAGGGGTGCCCCGCGGTAGAGGGATAACCCTTGAATGCCCTCGTTTTCGATGACATGGACTGGTCAAGCCTGTCATTCTCCCCGCACCTGTGACACGAACCCTCCACGGTCTGACCACACATCAGGTCACGGATCACAGGGGCACGGTCCCGCACAGCTCAGCTCGTCCGGACAGCACACCCGGCTGCCCGGTCTGTCACCGGTCGCCTCCCGCGACCGCCGCAGTAGGAGTACGAGTGAGACGCATCCCCCGTAAGCGGACCGCGGTAGGAGCCCTGATCTCCACCGCCGCGCTCCTCGCCGTCGGCGTCCAGACGGTCCCGGCGAGCGCCAAGCCCGCCGCCCCCCACCCCAGCCCCCTCCGCACCGGCGGCCTGGAGGCCGAACTCAGCCCGGCCCAGAACGCCGCACTCATCAAGAGCGCGGAGAAGAAGACCACGACGACCGCGCGCACCCTGGGCCTGGGCGCCCAGGAGAAGCTGGTCGTCAAGGATGTCGTCAAGGACAACGACGGCACCCTCCACACCCGCTACGAGCGCACCTACGCCGGCCTCCCCGTGCTCGGCGGCGACCTGGTCGTCCACACGCCGCCCGCCTCGCAGGCCAGCGGCACGGTCAGCACCACCTTCAACACCAAGCACACCATCAAGGTCGCCTCGACCACCGCGACCTTCGGCAAGGCCGCCGCCGAGACCAAGGCCCTCAAGGCCGCCCGGGCCGCCAAGGCCGAGAAGCCCACCACCGACAGCGCCCGCAAGGTGATCTGGGCGGGCACCGGTACGCCCAAGCTCGCCTGGGAGACCGTCATCGGCGGCTTCCAGGACGACGGCACCCCCAGCCAGCTGCACGTCATCACCGACGCCGTCACCGGGGCGAAGCTCTCCGAGTTCCAGGCCATCAAGACCGGCACCGGCAACAGCCAGTACAGCGGCACCGTCACCATCGGCACCACGCTGTCCGGCTCGACGTACCAGCTCAACGACACCACCCGGGGCACCCACAAGACGTACAGCCTCAACAACGGCACGTCCGGCACCGGCACCCTGATGACCGACGCGGACGACACCTGGGGGACCGGCTCCGGCTCCAACACCCAGACCGCCGGCGTCGACGCCCACTACGGCGCCCAGGTGACGTGGGACTTCTACAAGAACACGTTCGGCCGCAGCGGCATCAAGAACGACGGCGTGGCCGCCTACTCCCGCGTCCACTACAGCACCGCGTACGTCAACGCGTTCTGGGACGACGACTGCTTCTGCATGACGTACGGCGACGGAGACGGCGGCACCAAAGCCCTCACCTCGCTCGACATCGCCGGCCACGAGATGACCCACGGCGTCACCTCCAACACTGCCGGACTCAACTACACCGGTGAATCGGGCGGGTTGAACGAGGCGACCTCCGACATCTTCGGCACGGGCGTGGAGTTCTACGCCGCCAACTCCTCCGACGTCGGTGACTACCTCGTCGGCGAGGAAGTCGACATCAACGGCGACGGCACGCCGCTGCGTTACATGGACGAGCCCGACAAGGACGGCGGCTCGGCCGACAGTTGGTACTCCGGCGTCGGCAACCTGGACGTCCACTACTCCTCGGGCCCCGCGAACCACATGTTCTACCTGCTCTCCGAGGGCAGCGGCACCAAGACCATCAACGGTGTCACCTACAACAGCCCCACCTCCGACGGCGTCGCCGTCGCGGGCATCGGCCGGGCCGCCGCCCTGCAGATCTGGTACAAGGCGCTGACGACGTACATGACGTCCAGCACCACCTACGCCCAGGCCCGCACCGCCGCCCTGAACGCCGCCACCGCACTGTACGGCTCCAGCTCCACCCAGTACGCCGGAGTCGGCAACGCCTTCGCCGGCATCAACGTCGGCAGCCACATCACCGTGCCGTCCACCGGCGTCACGGTCACCAACCCGGGCAGCCAGTCCTCCACCGTCGGCACCGCGGTGAGCCTGCAGATCTCGGCGAGCAGCACCAACAGCGGCACCCTGACCTACGCCGCGAGCGGCCTGCCCACCGGCCTGTCGATCAGCAGCTCGACCGGCGCGATCACCGGCACCCCGACGACGGCCGGCACCTACAGCACCACCGTCACGGTGACCGACTCCACCGGCGCGAGCGGTACGGCGTCCTTCACCTGGACGGTGAGCGCCAGCGGCGGCGGCAGCTGCACCTCGACCCAACTCCTGGGCAACCAGGGCTTCGAGTCGGGCAACACCACCTGGACCGCCACCAGCGGCGTCATCACCAGCTCCAGCAGCCAGGCGGCCCGCACCGGTTCCTACAAGGCCTGGCTGGACGGCTACGGATCCACCCACACGGACACGCTGTCCCAGTCGGTGACCATCCCCAGCGGCTGCACCGGGACCACCTTCACCTTCTACATCCACATCGACACCGCGGAGACCACCACCAGCACCCAGTACGACAAGCTGACGGTCACCGCCGGGTCCACCACCCTGGCCACCTACTCCAACCTGAACGCGGCCTCCGGCTATGTCGCGAAGTCCTTCAGCCTGTCGGCCTTCGCGGGGACCACGGTCGCCCTGAAGTTCTCCGGCGTCGAGGACTCCTCGCTCCAGACCAGCTTCGTCATCGATGACACCGCGGTGACCACGAGCTGACCCGCAACACCGGGCCGGGCTTCCGCACGCGGATACCAACTCGCGTGCGGAAGCCCGGCGTTGCGCTGCGACGGGGGCCTCAGCTGAACGGGTCGAGCGTGAGATACGCCTGCTGCGGACCGCCGTCGTGGACGAGCGACTCCTGGTTGCCGACGTCGTCGAAGGCGAACGCGTAGGCCTTGCCGTCGGCCATCTGCGCGTGGATCTCGCGCGCGTAGTGGTTGGTCACCGTGTCCAGGTAGAAGTTCGCCGTCGTGGTGTCCGGCTGGTTCGGGTTGACCAGGAGCGTGGAGCGGTTGTAGCCCGCGCACAGCGTGCGGGAGATCGGGCCGCGCACCAGGTCGTTGGGTGCGTCGAGGTACTTGTAGCAGCCGAAGATGCTGGCCGCGTCCGGCTTCTGGAAGCTGGTGACGACCGCGCCCGAGCTGTTGGTGAAGTTCATGACGTCGCCCGACACCCGGCCGAAGTACTTCGTGTCCGGCTGGTCGGTGAACGGGGTGACCGTCAGCGTCGTCGTCGCGTACTTCTGCCATACGCGGTTGATGTAGTCGTCCATCACGGACGCCGGCAGGGCTCCCGTCTCCAGGCCGTACGTGGGCGACAGCGCCCGTAGCACGGTGCCGTCGGACCGGGTCTGGATCAGGTTCGCCCAGCCGCCCGGCTGACCGCGCAGCGCGTTGAAGACCCCGGTGTAGCCGCCCGACTTGAGGTGCCCGGTGTTGACCGTGCTCCCGTCGGCCCGCTTGACGCCCACCGCGTAGGGCGCGGAGAACATGTCGACCTGGGTGCTGTTGAGCCAGATCCCGGAGTCGTTGAGCGTGTACTCCGACCAGTTGAAGAGGATGTCGCGGTTGGGGTCGCTCGGGTTCTGGACGGCCGGCTGTACGAGGCCGCCGGTGGTCAGCCGGAAGTCCAGCTTCTGTCCGTAGGAGAAGTAGATCCGGCCGGAGAACTTGGGGATCTGGATCGTCGTCGACTGGCCGGGCGCGGGCCCGGCGATGGACGCGTCGGGAGCGGGCGTGGGCGGGTTGCCGCCGGCGGGCCACGCGTGGAAGGTGCCGTTCGCATCGGCCCAGCCCTGCTGTCCCGAAGCCAGGTCGGTGCCGAGGTCGTAGACGTAGACCGCCTCGCTGCGGCCGGAGTTGTTCGTGATCGTCAGGGGGATCGTGGCGGGCACCGCGGCGTCCGCGGACGACGGTGCCCCGAACGCGAGCAGCGAGCCGAGCAGGGCGGCGGCCGCGGCCGTGACCGAGAGCTGGTGTGGGGGACGTACGAGCACTCTCCACCTCCGTGGGTCTTCACTTGAGGGGATTGGTCCATACCTGCCGTGAGAGCGCTCTCAGAATCCCGCCACGACGCGGGCATGTCAATAACAACTGCGAATCGACGGGTGCGAGTCGACCGGCAGGCGCGCTTCAGAAGGTGCGCTTCAGCAGGTCGAGCAGCGCCGCCCAGTGCCGCTCGTCCGCCGCGCTGTCGTACGCGGAGGTGTCGGCCTGGGTGAAACCGTGGTGCGCGCCGGGATAGACCTCACAGGTGTGGCGGACGCCGGCCGTGGTCAGGGCCTCCTCGAAGCGCTCGATCTGCTCGACGGGCAGCGACGGGTCGTTGTCCGCGTGGCCGAAGTACAGCTCGGCGGTGATGTGTCCGGCTACCAGGTGGGGGCTGTCCGGGCCGTCGGTCGCCAGCCGGCCGCCGTGGAAGCCGGCCGCGGCCGCGACCCGGTCCGGGTAGGTGCCGGCGGTGAGCAGGGCGAGCCGGGCCCCCATGCAGTACCCGGTCAGTGCCACCGGACCGTCGGCCACCAGCGGGCTCTGCGCCAGCCAGTCCAGATAGGCGCCGGCGTCACGTGCCGCGAGCTCGGGGGTCAGCGACTGCATGACCGGACCGATCGCACCCCAAAGGTCCGGCCGGGCCTGGGTGTCGATGAACTCGGGCAGCTCGAACACCGGCGTGCGGCCGTGGCGGTAGAACACGTTGGGGACCAGGACCGTGTAGCCCGCCTCCGCGAGCCGGTCGGCCATCGACCTCAGATGGGGGCGCAGCCCGAAGGCGTCCTGGTAGAGCAGGACACCCGGGTGGGGGAGTCCGTCGCCGGGATGGGCCAGATAGGCGTCGGCGACGCCGTCCTCGGTGGCGACGTCCACGGCTGTTCCCTGTACGGAGGTCATGCGGGGTGCCTCTCTGAGCAGTTGGCGGCGAGCGGTTCGCGGCCCCGGCGGGACCGGGACCGTGGATATGGTTTCACGCACCATGTAAGTGGGGCGCGCGACCCCCACGGCCCCGGTGCCCGGAGCTCACTCGAACCGTGTCGTGTCGCCCGCTCCCCGTCGTACGATCTCGGCCTCGCCCTCCGAGAAGTCGATGACCGTCGTCGGCTCGGTGCCGCAGTCGCCGGAGTCCACCACCGCGTCCACCACATGGTCGAGGCGGTCCTTGATCTCCCAGCCCTGGGTCATCGGCTCGTCCTCGTCGGGCAGGAGCAGCGTGCTCGACAGGAGCGGCTCCCCGAGTTCCGCGAGCAGGGCCTGGGTGACGACGTGGTCGGGGATGCGTACGCCGACCGTCTTCTTCCTGGGATGCTGGAGCATGCGCGGCACCTCCTTCGTCGCGGGCAGGATGAAGGTGTAACTGCCGGGCGTGGACGCCTTGATCGCGCGGAACACGTCCTTGTCGACGCGCACGAACTGGCCGAGCTGGGCGAAGTCCTGGCACACGAGGGTGAAGTGGTGCCGGTCGTCCAGGTGACGGATGGTACGGATCCGCTCGATGCCGTCACGGCTGCCCAGCCGGCAGCCGAGCGCGTAACAGGAGTCCGTCGGATACGCGATGAGCGCATCCGCGCGGACGCTGTCGGCGATCTGGCCGATGGTGCGCGGCTGCGGGTTGTCGGGGTGAACGTCGAAGTACTTCGCCATCCGCCGAGCTTATGCCGCCGGGGAGCGGCGCCCGCGCAGGCACCCGCATCCGGCGGCGGACGCCGATCCCGGCGGCCGTCCCCCTCATCCGTGCAGCCGCACCGGAATCTCCTGCCAGCCGAAGGCGATGAAGGAGGGCACCTGCCGCAACTCGTCACCGTCGACGGCCAGTCGAAGGTCGGGGAAGCGGTCGAAGAGGGCGGGCAGCGCGGTGAGGGCCTCCATGCGGGCGAGCGGTGAGCCGATGCAGCGGTGGACGCCGATGCCGAACGCCAGGTGGTCGTCACCGCCGCGCGCGGCGTCGAAGGCGTCCGCGTCCGGCCCGTAGTGTGCGGGATCGAGCCCCGCGGCGGCGTACGTCGTGATGATGGCGTCGCCCGCCGGGATCGTCACGTCGCCGATCGTCAGGTCCGTGACGGCGAAGCGCAACGGCAGCGACGCGATGGACGGATGGACACGCAGGGTCTCGTCGACGACCGCGTCCCAGCCGATCTCCCCGGACCGTACGGCCGCCAGCTGCTTGGGATGCCGGAGCAGGGCGACGATCGCGTTGCCGATGAGGTTGACGGTCGTCTCGAAGCCGGCCCCGATGACCAACAGCAGCGTGTACAGCAGCTCTTCGTCACTGAGCCGGTCGCCGTCCTCGTCCCGGACCCGGATCAGTTCGGTCGTCAGATCGTCGCCGGGGTGCTCGCTGCGATGGGCGATGAGCGCGGGCAGCACCGTGCCGATCTGCTGCTGCACGAACGCCGCGTGCTCGGGAGAGGGGTCGGAGGTGTCCATGATGGCCGCGATGAGCCGGCCCGTGTCGTCGACCAACTCCTCCGGCACGCCGAACAGTTCGCAGATCATCCGCATCGGCAGGGGATGGGCGAACCCCTGCCGTACGTCGACCGTCCCGCCGTCGGCGCCGGCGGCCTCCACGGCGTCCAGCAGCTCGGCGGTGATCGCCTCCACCCGCGTCCGCATCGCCTCGGTACGGCGGTGCGTGAAGCTCGGCGCCACCAGCTTCCGCAGCCGCGTGTGGTCGGGCCCGTACGTGGAGAGCATGTTGACCACGCCCACCCAGCCCAGCACCCAGCCCCAGGAGGGATGTTCGCCGAGCTCCGGCCACAGCCGCCAGTGCAGCCGGGGGTCCTTGCTGACCCGCGGATCGAGGATGAGGTCCTTGAGCGTGTCGTAACCGGTCGGCGCCCAGGCGGGGATGCCGCCGGGCAGCTCCACGGGCACGATCGGGCCGAGCGCGCGCAGCCGGGCGCTCTCGGCGGGGATGTCGGCGCCGAACGGGTCGATGGCGAAGCGGTCGGTGCGATCGGTCACGGTCACGACGGATCTCCTGGCTGGTCGGGGGAGCGGGGGCTGAACCGGACGGGCAGGGACGTGAGCGAGCGGTGGAAGGGGCCGGGCCGCCAGCTGAGCCGCTCGCGGGGCAGGACGGGCTCCAGGTCGGGCAGCCACTGGGTGAGCCGCTCGATCGCCTCGGTCGCGATGAGCAGCGTGTGCTGCTTCACCGGACAGGCGTGCGGGCCCGCCGACCAGGACAGATGCGAGGCGTCCTTGGGATGGCGGCCGACGACGACCTCCTGTTCGGCGAAGTGCGCCAGCGCCCCGAAGGAGACGACCACCGGCACCGCCGCCCTGATCCACACACCGTGGAACGACACCGGGCGGCGGGCGTAGTGGATGCCGTAGTTCGCCAGCGGCGTCTCGTGGTGCAGCACCTCCACCACGGCGTCCATCACCGGACGGGCCCCGCTCGTCAGGGTGGAGTAGTAAGCGGAGTTGCCGAGGATCCGGGACAGGGAGTTGGACACCAGGTTCGCCGTCGGCTCGTGTCCCGCGCCGAGGGTCAGGAACACCTGCCAGGCGACCTCCTCCGGACTCAGCCCGGCGGGGTGCTCGAGCAGCCAGCTCGGCAGGTCGTCACCCGGCCGCTCGGCCTTGGCCGCCACCAGTCCCAGGACGTACCCACCGAACTCGGCCTCGCCCTCGGCGGCCTGGGCGCCACCCTCCATCATCTTGCCCAGCGCCCCGTTCAGCCGCTCGCTCTGGCTGTCGGGCAGCCCGAAGAGGCTGTTGAACACCAGCGCCATCAGCGGCCGCGCGAAGTCGCGCACCAGGTCGGCCTCCCCGCTCGGCCCGATCCAGCTCACCAGCACGTGCACCGCCCGGTGGACCCGGTCCCTGAGGTCGTGCGGCTCGACCCGGTCGAAGGTGTCGATGAGCGAGGTGCGGTAGCGGACATGGGCCCCGCCGTCCGCGAACAGGCTGTTGGGCCGCCAGCGCATCATGCCCAGCACGGGGGAGTCGTCGGCGACCGTGGACTCCCAGGGCCGCGGATCGTGCGAGAACGTGTCCGTGTCGTGCAGCAGCTCCAGCGCGGTCCGCCGGTCCGTGACGACGTACGCCGGTACGCCCGGCGCGAGTTCGCCCCAGCCGATCGGGCCCTGGGCGCGCAGGGCGGCGTAGTAGCGGTACGGGTCGAGGGCGAAGCCGTCCTCCCACAGCCGTACCGGCGCGGACAGGTCGAAGGCGTGCTGGGCGGGAGGATAGGTGGTCACCGGCGCTCCGAGGGGTGGCGGTCGATCAGATGCTGGACCAGGGCGAGCAGCGCGTCGACGGAGGAGTGGGCGTCCCGGGCGTCGCACGTCACCAGCGGTGTGCCCGCCTCCAGGTCCAGGGCGGCACGCAGCTGTTCGTCGGTGAAGTGCCGCGGCCCGTCGGGGAAGGTGTTGAAGGCGACCGCGTACGGCAACCCGCTCTCCTCCACCAGGCCGAGCACGTCGAACGACGCGTCGATCCGGCGGCTGTCGACCAGGACGAGCGCGCCGAGCGCCCCGTAGGCGATGTCATCCCACAGCGACCGGAACCGCTCCTGTCCGGGCGTGCCGAACAGGTAGAGCACGAGCCCGGCCGGCAGGCTGATCCGCCCGAAGTCGATGGCGACCGTGGTGGTCGTCTTGTCCCGCACCCCGTCGAGATCGTCGACCTGCGCGGACGCCTCGGTCAGCCGCTCCTCGGTGTGCAGGGGCCGGATCTCGGACACGGAGTCGATCAGGGTCGTCTTGCCCACCCCGAAGGGACCCGCGACCAGGATCTTCACCAACTCGCGGGTGGTCTCGGGCAGGTGGATGCCGCTAGTCGTGCTTGAGGGCGCGCAGGCCATCGGCCACTCTCTTCAGCAGGTCGGGGTCGTACCGTTCGGCGGGCGGGATCGGCGCGCGGGTCAGCACCAGGTGCCGGTCGACGAGGTCGGCGGCCAGCACCCGCACCGCGGAGACCGGCAGCCGCAGCAGGGCCGCCGCCTCCAGTACCGTCAGCGAGCCGCCGCCCAGGACGTCCAGCAGGGCCAGTTGGGCGGCCGGCAGATCCGGCGGTGTGTCCTCGTCGGTGCTGGTGAGCATCGACAACCGCTCCAACTGGGGCCGGCTGGGCCGGGCCACACCACCCGTCGACAGATACGCGGGAACCAGGGGACGGCCGCCACGGCGGCCGGTCATGCCGACGCGCCGCCGTCGACCCCTCTGGGTACGGCCGCCATCGCCTTCTCACCCAGCCGCGCCACCTGCGAGTGGACCCGGTGCGCGAGCAGGTCGAGCCGCACCTCGCCGTCCCCGTAGGCGGCCACACAGGTGCCGTGGTCCGTCGGCACGATCAGGACGTACCCGTGGTCCGACTCGATGACGACCTGCCGCACCTCGGCCCGCTCCTGGTCGGCGAACGCGGCCGCGGCGGTACGGCAGGCGCCCTGCACGGTGCTGGTGATCGCGGCCACCCGCTCGGCGGAGGCCTGCGACAGTGCGTCGGTGTACCCCGTCACCAGCCCGTCCCTGGTCAGCAGGACCGCGGCGACGACGTGCGGCACCTGCAGAATCGGTTCCAGCACCCACGCCGTCTCGCCTGCCTCACGGCTGGTCATCGGGCCGCTCCCCCTTCGTAGTCGGACTGAACGGACTGATCGGTGTTGTCGTCGCCGCCCGCCTCCACGGTGGCCCGGGCCGCCGCGGTACCGGACTGCAGTGCGCCGAGCGCGGCGGCCGCCTCCTCGGGACGGCGCGGTGCGGGCGGGGGCGCCGGCGTGTCCGCGGCGGCGGCCGGCGTGCGGCGACGGCGCTGCGGCAGAGCGCCCGCGTCGCGCGGACCGTGATGCCCTGATACGGCGGTGGAGGCGCTGTCGGCCGGTTCGGTCCCGTACCCGTGGGCGGGCGAAGAGGTGTCGGTGCGGTCCGCCGCGACTGTCTGGACCGTCTCGTCCACAGCCGGGGCGGGCCTGCGCGTCGAGCGCGGGGCGCTGGCCGCCGGCGGCTGCGCGGTGGGGTCGATACGGGTGAGGAGGTGGCTGTCGACCCGCAGGACCGCGCGCACACCGCCGTAGGGCGAGGGCGAGGACACGTCCACGCCCAGGTCGAACTGGCGGGTCAGCTGGCCGATCGCGGCGAGCCCCATGCGCGGCGGGTCGCCGAGTTCGGTGAGGAGGATCGGATCGTTGCCGGCCACCATCCGCTGGGCCTGGGCCCGTTCGTCCTGCGTCATGCCGAGGCCGGCGTCGTCCACGGTGACGCACACTCCGTGGGCGACATGCTCCAGGTTGACCAGGACGTCGGTGTCGGGCGCGGAGTGGCGCAGGGCGTTGTCGAGGAGCTCGGCGACGATGATCGCGACGGGCTCGACGGCGTGCGACACCAGCGCGGTGCCCGCCTCCAGATGGTTGTGGACCTGGACCCGGTGGTAGCCCGAGAGCCGGGCCTTGCCACCGGTCACCGCGTCGACCAGGTGGGACTCCTCCCGGGCCAGCCCCACCCAGGCCCCGCACACCACCGCGGCGACCTGCGCCCGACGCAGCGACTGCTCGTTCTCGTGGTCCAGCTGGAAGAGAGTCTGCGCCAACTCCGGGTCGTCGTACCGCTGTTGCAGCTCTCGCAGCGCGTCCTGCAACCGGTACAGGCCCGCCTGGATCTCCCGCGTGGCACCCCGCATCCCGGCCCGGGCGGCGGCGTCGATCCGCGTGCGCTGTGCCGCCAGCTCGGTGTGCAGCTCCGCCAGCACCTTCTCCAGCGCGATGCCCAGCGGGGACCCGGCGATCTGCGGCTGCGAGGGACCCGGCACCGCGATGTGCGGGTGGGCAAGTTGGCGGCCGGCGGCCGGTAACCGATGAGCCGCCAGATATTCGACCTCCGCCGTGAACACCCTTTGCGCGGCGTCCAGTTGGGTGCGCAACGCGGCGATCTGCGCCCGCTGCACGGACCGCCCGCGACGGGCGTGCAGCAGGCCGCCGCCGAGGGCGAGCGCGGACAGCGTTCCGACGGCCAGGCCACCGGCCAACAGGTCCGGTAATTCGATCATCGAATCGATTCCAAGGGAAGGCGGGCAGGGCGGGGTTCGAGGCCCGCGGGCGAGGGGCTCGCAGCACAGTACACACTGTCATCGACCGCTCTCGCACGGTGGAACGCGACTTCGCTCCGAAAGAGTCCGATCTCTGTTGGCTTCTGTTCCAACTGTCTGAATTGCCATAAGGGCCAGGTGAGTTGACCCGCCGGGGTCCGGGCCAAGTTGCTGCCCGGCTACGTCGAGCGGGGCTGGGTGGTGGGGATCCGGTGGGTGAAGAACATCGCGAGCAGCGAGGTGAAGGCGAGGATCGCGAGCGCGGCACGCAGGCCGTCGAGCCTCGCGTCGGCGTTCGCGTCGAGTGCGGCCTGAGTGACGCGCGTGCTGGTGCCCGCCTCGTCGAGGGCCGCCTCCAGCTGGGCATCCGACAGGAAGGGCACCCCACTCTGGAGTTCGACGCTCGCCGTGCTCTTGACCCGGTCCGGGATGTCCGGGTTCTGCTCGACGTTGGCGAGGAAGGAACTCGTCAGCGCGGCGATCAGGACCGACCCGGCAAGTGCCGTACCGATCGAGGAGCCGAGGTTGGCGACCGCGTTCTGCACGCCCCCGACCTCGGCGCTCCGCTCGTCCGGCACCGCGGACACGGTGACCGAGCCGAGCTGGGACGCCAGCGCGCCCATGCCGAGCCCGATCAACAGGAGGGGGACGGTGACGATCTCCGCCCCCGCGTCGGCGTCGAGCGCGGCCATCAGGACCACCGCTCCCGCGAACAACGCGAGGACCCCGAGCCGCACCACCCGCCGAGGCGAGACATCCGGAAGGAGACGCGGGATGAGGATCGCGGCGGCCAGCAGGGTCAGCGAGAGCGGCAGAATGCGCGCGCCGGTCTTGAGCGCGGACAGGCCGAGGGCCACCGACAGGTAGAGGGGCACGACGAAGAACACGCCCATCTGCACCAGGTACTGGAAGAAGAACATCGTGAGACCGCCGGTGAGCTGCCGGTTCCGCAGGAGTGCCGGGTCCACGAGCGGTTCCCTGTTCCGCTCCACGAGGGCCGCCTCCCAGCGGAGGAACAGCCACACCAGCAGCAGCCCGGCCAGCATCAGCCAGATGACCGCCGAGATCCCGAGCCAGGAAGGCGCGTCGGGTTTGGGTCGGAACCAGCCCCATTCGTCCGAGCGGAGCACGCCGTAGACGAAGATCCCGAGTCCGAGGGCGGACAGGGTCGCGCCGACGAGATCGATACGGGAGCGGGCGATGTGCGGCGCGTCGGCGATACGGCGAGCGACGGCCAGGATGGCGAACACGATCACGACTTCACCGGCGAAGACCCATCGCCAGGAGAAGTACGTCGTCGCGACACCCCCGATGATCGGCCCGAGGGCCACCGCCACGGCACTCGCGGCCGCGACCAGGCCGTAGGCGGCGGGTCGGCGTTCGACGCCGAAGTTGCCGGCGACGAGTGCCACGATCGCGGGCAGGATGAGCGCCGCCCCGAGCCCCTCCAGGAGCGACCAGCCGAACAGGAGCACCGGCAGGTTCGGGGCCAGCGCCGTGGTCAGGGATCCGCACCCGTAGACGGCACAGCCGATCATGAACGCGCGCTTGTGGCCGATCAGGGTGCCGACCTTGCCGCCGGGGATCATGAACATCGCCATCACGAGGGTGTAGGCGGTGATCGCGCCCTGGACTCCCGTCACCGTCGTGCCCACGTCGTCGGCGACCGTCGCGATCGAGACGTTCATGACAGAGCTGTCCAGCGCCATCAGGAACTGCCCGGACGCGAGTGTCGGCAGAACGATGCGTGTGGTGGCCGAAGTCTCAGGGCCGCGTTCCCGGGGTGCCATGGACGCATCGTCCCAGCGGCCGAGGCGGTGGATCCTCGACCCGCCGCGCAGGTCAACCGCTTGGGGGAGGGCCGGCCGAGCCGAAGGTCCGTGCCCGCCGAGAGGTCGTCCAGTCACCTCAAGAGGGTGATCCGGCGTGGCCGTTCGGCGGGCAGCATGCGAGGAGGAAGAGGGCCCGGCGCGTGAGAGAGGGCGGTGTCGGCATGCGCTACGAGTTCCGTGTCCATGGTCTTGTCTCCATGGCACTGGCCGAGTCGTTCCCGGAGCTGACACGGAGAGTCAGATCTCAGGAGACGGTTTTCTTCGGCTCGGTGACGGACGAGGCACATCTGTACGGGCTGCTCCTGCGTTTCCAGAAGCTGGGACTGCGCGTCGACGAGATGCGCCGCCTGCCCGATGCGCAGGCGCACGCGACGGGAAGGCCGCGATGACCGCGACACACCAGGTCGGCAGCCACCTCACCGTGGCCGAGCGAGCCGCGCAGGGCAGAGCGGCCCGTTCGGCCACGCCCCGGTCGAGCCACGCACGGTTCGTCCCGGCCGAGCAGCGGCCGGATCCCGTCGGCGTCCTCGAACGGCAAGCCGTCACGCGCGTGCCCGAGCTGGTGCCCATCCGGTACGGCCGGATGCTGGAGTCGCCCTTCCGGTTCTACCGAGGTGCCGCCGCGATCATGGCCGCCGACCTCGGCCAGGCACCTCACACGGGCCTCACGACCCAGCTGTGCGGCGACGCCCCCATCTGCTGAACTACGGTCTGTTCGCCTCTCCCGAACGTCACCTGGTCTTCGACATCAACGACTTCGACGAGACTCTGCCGGGCCCTTTCGAGTGGGACATCAAGCGGCTGGCCGCCAGCCTCGCCGTCGCGGGCCGCGCGAACGGGTTCGACGAGGGACAGCGCGCCGCCGCCGTCAAGGAGGCGGTGAAGGCGTACCGGGAGCGGATGCGGCTCTTCTCCGGGATGCGCACGCTGGACATCTGGTACGCCCAGGACGACGCCGACCAGCTCCACGCACTGCTGCCGGACAAGGACGTCCGCCGACGGACATCCCGAGCCATGGCCAAGGCCCGTACCCGTGACAGCCTCTAGGCGTTCGACCGGCTCACCCACGTGGTCGACGGGGAGCGGCGGATCGCCCCTGACCCGCCCCTGATCACCCCCATCGCCGACCTGGCCCCGGGCACCGAGCACGAGGAGCTCGAAGGGACCCTGCGCACCCTGATCAACGGCTACGGGCGCAGCCTCTCCTCCGAGCGCCGGGACCTGCTGGAACGCTTCCGACTCGTCGACATGGCACGCAAGGTGGTGGGCGTCGGCAGGGTGGGGACCCGCTGCTGGATCGCCCTCATGGTGGGCAGGGACGACGGTGATCCACTGCTGCTGCAGGCCAAGGAGGCCGGAGAATCGGTCCTCGCCCCGTACTGCGGACCCGGCAGGTACGACAACCAGGGGAAGCGGGTCGTCGTCGGGCAGCGGCTGATGCAGGCCAACAGCGACATCTTCCTCGGTTGGGAACGCGTCACGGGCATGGACGGCCGGCTGCGCGACTTCTACGTCAGGCAACTGCGCGACTGGAAAGGCACGGCCCGGCCCGAGACCATGCCGCCCGACATGCTGTGTCTCTACGCCGGCCTGTGCGGTGCCTCGCTGGCCCGTGCCCACGCCCGCTCCGGCGATCCGATCGGTATCGCCGCCTACCTCGGTGCCGGGGACTCCTTCGACCGGGCCCTGGCGGAGTTCGCCGAGGCGTACGCCGACCAGAACGAACGCGACTACGAGACCTTCGCCGAGGCCGTACGGGCCGACCGGATCACCGCCAGGGCTGCCTGAGCCATCGTTGCTCAGCACCCTCGATCACCCTTCTGGGGTGACGACGGACCGGTCGGCCGGGTGGAGGCTCGGTCACGAGTGGCTGCCGGCCGCAGCCGCACGAGGAACGGGAGGTCCTGCAATGGCCACCACCCACTACCGCTCGCCGGGTGTCCAAGCCGCCGCCACCGGCCTGACGCTGTTCGGCGCGGTGATGCTGTTCATCGCCGGTATCCTCGACCTCTTCCGGGGCATCATGGCGATCGCCGACGACGAGGTCTTCGTCTCCACCCCCAACTACGTCTTCAAGTTCGACTTGACCAGCTGGGGCTGGATCCAGCTGTCGCTCGGCGTGATCGCCGTGGTCGTGAGCTTCGGCCTGTTCGCCACGGCCACCTGGGCGAGGATCGCCGGAGTGGCCATCGCGGCGCTGCTGATCATCGCCAACTTCCTCTCCATCCCGTACTACCCCGTCTGGTCCCTCACGCTGATCGCCCTGTACGGGTTCGTCATCTGGGCCCTGTGCGTGGTGCAGCGGCAGGAACAGAACGACTAGCGGGGATTCGACGGGGCCCTGACCCCGCCGAGTCCCTGCCGGTCCGCTCCTTCCGCCACCGCGGAGAGCAGTGGATCCCGGAAGGTGTGGGCGACGCGGTCCACCAGGGCGAGTCGCTCGACCAGCGGGGCTCGCCGGTGGTCCGGAGCCACTGTGGCCACGGTGTCGAGCAGCACTCGTACGCGCCGCAGGACCTGCAAGGACGTCGCCCCGTAGTGAAGGATCTCGTCCAGCGCCAGGCTCACCAGCTCCGGCCATCCGGGGGCCGGCCGACGCAGCCGAGGTGTTCCGCGGCCGTCGGCCACCAAGGCCCCGCCCAGCGGACGCGTGACGCTGCGCATCAGGGCCTCTTCGATCTGGTCCAGTGCCTGTACGGCGGTCGTGGGGTCGTTGACGGCCGGTGAGAGCGCGCGGATCGCGATGTCCACCAGGAGCCTGAGACCGTACGCCGATTCGTGGTCGAGGGAGCGGGCACGATCCACGCGTACGCAGGCAGCCAGGTGGCGCAGCCCGCTGGGACGTGGTTCAGATGACCCCGCCGGCCCGTGCACATGCCCCAGGACCGAGCCGGCACCGACGTAGTCTCCGGTGGCGACATCGAGCGAGACACGCGCGTCCCAGCCTGTCGCGATCCGCAGCAGTCGGCGCTCGTCGACGCTCTGGACGACACCCGGCCGCCCGGTGTGAACCAACGGAACCCCCGTACCGGACGGCCAGGCGTCTGCCGCACCGGAGGCCGCCGCTGTCGCGCCCGGCGGGAGCGCGGCGTCGAACGACCGGGCCATGAGATCGCCCACCGCCCGAGCGAGCCCACCTCCGGTCACGAGGTGCCGGAGCCCGGTGAGACTCCGCAGCAGCACAGCCGTGTCGACGACCACGAGGACGACTGCCAGCGTCACGGACAGCCGCGGTGTCTCGTCGGGCCGGATCTGGGCCAGAACGACCAGTGCGTACACCGCGGTACCGGTCACGAGCCCCACGACTGTCAGCGACCGGCGGAAGTGGCCGATGACCCCGATCAGCCGGGGAGACATGTTCTGCACGGTCTGGATGACCAGGGTGACCGCGGTGATGACGAACCCGGACAGGGTGATCATTCCGCCCGCGATGGCCGCGAGGGTCGTCGAGGCGGTCGCCGGGTCGTAGGTCAGGCCGACCTGGGGGAGGGAGTCCTCCCAGTGCGGCAGTCCCACGCCGAGTACGACCGCCGTGGCCATCGTCGCCACCGCCACGGCCGGGCTCAGGAACACGAGCAGGCGCCTGAAGCGGGGGCGTGGTGACGGGACCTCGCGTGTGCCACGGCTCACCCTCCACGCGATCACCGTAAGAGCCCGGCGGCATTCACGCGCGTCATGGGAGACCAAAGGCCGTGGGTGCGGCCACCCGTACCGGGTGATCCGCAGCGCCCCGTGCCGATGGACGGTAGTGCCGTCAGGACCATCCCGCCGCAGCCATCGAACGACGGGACCGGCAACCGGAGGGCAACATGTCCGACTACCCCCTGCTCAACGCGTTCCTCACCATGATGTGGTTCTTCCTGTGGGTCCTGTGGTTCATGCTCCTGTTCAAGGTCATCGGCGACATCTTCCGCGACGACAAACTCAGTGGCTGGGGCAAGGCGGGCTGGACGCTCTTCGTCTGTGTGCTGCCCTATCTGGGTGTCCTCGTCTACCTGATCGCCAGGGGCAAGGGCATGGGCAAGCGCGATGTGCAGCAGGCACAGGCCCGGGAGCAGGAATTCCGCTCCTACGTGCAGCAAGCGGCCGCCGAAGCCCCGGCGCCCCAGGCGAACAGGGCGGACGAACTGGCCAAGCTCGCCGGCCTGCACGACCACGGCGACATCACGGACGCCGAATACGAGCGGGCCAAGGCCAGGGTCCTCACCGGTTGAGCGATCACTCGGGAAGACGGCGCATCTCCACCACGTGCAACCCCAGTGACTGGAAGCGTGTCAGCAGGCCGTACAGCTGTGCCTCGTCGGTGACCTGGCCGAACAGTACGGTCTGCCCGCTCATGACGAGGCTCTCCAACTCCGGGAACGCCCCTGTCATCGTCTGGGACATCTCCCCGTCGACGCGGATCTCGTATCGCATGAGCGCGCTTCTTTCGCAGTCGTACTGCGGCTGTGCCCCCCCACGTTCCATGCTGGGACCGCCGGACGGCGCGCGGCATCACCCGCCTCAGGTGACCGGATCTCCTCACAGGAGGTGCAGCTCCCGAGCATGACGTACGGCTTCGCTTCGTCGGGTCGCGGCAAGCTTGCGATAGAGGCTCTTCAAGTGGGTCTTGACGGTGTTGACCGACAGATGGAGATCCGCGGCGATCTCTTCCGTCGACATCGTCTGTGCCAGCCGTTCCAGCACCTCGTGCTCACGCCCGCTGAGCGGCTCGGTCACGAGACCGGGGCCCGGCTCGTCGATGTGATGCACCCGAGCGTGTTCCACCAGGGCAGGCGGCAGCCAGTCGTGCCCCCGAGCCAGCGCGGGCCGACGGCGCACCAGGCGCTGCAACCACGGTCCGGCCTCCAGGAACGGCCGCCTCAGCTGCCCGGGCCGGGCCATGGCCAAGGCTCTCGCGGTCAGCCGCTGTGCCGCGGCGCCGTCGCCCAGCGTGTCGGCGGCCTGCGCCCGAACGAGCAGCACCCTGGTCATGATGGCCGGGCCCTGGCTCCGTCCGTCCGGGAGCGAGTCGAGCAGACCGAGCGCCTCTTCCCCACTGCCGACGGCAAGCCGGGCACGTGCCGCGGTCACCACGCTCTCCGGCCCAGGCGTACCGCTGTCCTCAAGGACCTCCAAGGCGGCTCCCGGACGGCCCGCCGCCAGGTGTGCGCCGGCCCTGGCCAGGGCGGTCCGGTCGCGCACCCACGGTGAGGGCTCGACGACGGCCTGCTGGTTCTCCAGCTCGTCGAGGATGTGGAGCGCTGCTTGGGGATGGCCCCTGGCGAGCAGGAGGCGGGACCGCAGGAGGGCCAGCCCGAAGGACACGATGGGGTCGTGCGGGGCCGCGGACGAGGCGAAAGCCGCTTCGAGGTGGGCGTGTGCGGCGGCCAGCTCGTCGCGGTCGAGGGCGACGGCGGCCAGGACGAGCTCGGCCACCCCGGTGCGGGTGTTGGGGGGCAGGCCGCCGTGCTCGGCCTCGGCGACCGCCTCCCGACCGCGTCGCTCGGCGCGCTCGGGCCAGCCGCCCAGGAAGTCGATCAGGGCCAGTCGGCTCAGACACTCGTGCCGGGAGAACGCGGTGTCCGGACCGTCACTCAGTCGCACGGCGCCGGACAGCGTCGACCGGGCGGCGTCGAAGCGTCCTGCCCACAGTTGGGCCGATCCCAGATCGGTGAGCATGAGCGCGCGGAGCTCGGGGTGCGGCTCCAGGCGTTCGGCGGGGATGGCTCGCTCCGCTTCCGCCACGTCCTTCGCGGCGGCCTCGGCGAGATCGGCCGAGCCGATCATTCGCGCGGCGAGCACGCGCAGCAGAGCGCAGCTGAGCCGCAGGGCCGCGGAGGGGTTTCCGCCGTTGTGAAGGTTCTCCTGTGCTCGGCGCAGGTGGCCGAGCCCGCGGTCGACGTCGTGGCGGGTCAGCTCGCGAGCGGTGCGCACCAGATCCGCCGCGGGGCCCGCTGCGTCCGGGGGCATCGGGAAGAAGAGCCGGTCGAGGCGTTCGGCGTCCAGGCCTGTGAGGAGCTGTCCGATCGCCAGCTCCTCGACGAACTGGTTCGCCGTGTGCTCCCAGTCCCCTCCGTCCGCGGCATGCGGCAGGGCCTCGGCGAACAGACCCGCCTCGGTGAGCCAGCGCGCCGCCCGGCGGTGCAGCTCGGGTTCGAGCCCCGGGTAGCGGACCCGCAGATGCACCCGGAGGATCTCGGCGAACAGAGGGTGGATCCGATACCACGAGTGGCCGATGGACTCGACGAACGCGTTCGCGCGCTGCAGCCCGGCGAGGATCGGCTCCGCGTCGTCGCGGCCCGTGAGCGCGTTGGCCAGGTCGGGGTGGATCTGTTCGAGAACGCTGCCGCGCAGCATCAGGTCCTGGGTCTCGGCCTGTTGCGCGTCGAGCACCTCGGCGAGCAGGAAATCGGCGAGCGTGCTGCGGCCCGCTTCGAAGTCCTTCAGGAAGATGTCCGGGTCCTCGGCCTGCTGCGCCGCCAGGATGCAGAGCCGGAGCCCGGCGGCCCAGCCCCCGGTCCGCTCGGTCAACGCCCGCGCGCCGTGCTCCGAGAGGCGCATGCCGTGCCGGCTCAGCAATTCGGCCGTCTCCTCGGGCCCGAACGCCAGGTCGGCGCCGCGGATGTCGGTGACCTGACCGGCGGCGCGGTAGCGGTGCAGGGGCAGCAGCGGCTCCGTCCGGCTGATGACGATCAGGCGCAGTCCGCCGCCCACGTGGCGGAGCACGAACTCGAGTTCGTCGGCGACCTCCGTCGAACCTGCCACGCGGTCGAATTCGTCGAGCACCAGGACGACCGGCTCCGTCCGGTCACTGAGATGGGCTGCGAGCCTGGCGAGCAGGGAGTGGTCCACCTCGCCGGGGCGGGCCGGGCTGCCGACGGTGTCCGGCGGACCGAAGCCGTGGCGCCGCATGGCCTCCAGTACGTAGGCCCAGAAGACACCCGGGCCGTTGTCCTCGGGCTCCACCGTCAGCCATGCCACCTGGCTCGGCGCACCCTCCCCGGCGATCCAGTCGGCCACCAGCAGCGTCTTGCCGGCTCCCGCGGGCCCGTTGACGAGCGTCACGGGCACCGTACTGCCCAGAGTCAGCCGCTCGACGAGCCGCGGTCTGCGCACGAACGTGGTCGGCGGAACCGGGACACTGAACCGCGCCGCCAGCAGGGGGTCACCGCTCGGGGTCAGGCGTTCGGCAGGGGTGCTCCCGGGGCCGCCCGAGGTCGGATGGGGCATGGCACTCACCGCAACACCGCAGTTCGTGGTCCGGAAAACCGCCTACCTTTTGATCATCGCCCGTCTCCCGGGGAGCCGCAACGGATGCCGTCGCTCACCCGGGGCGGGTGAGGCGCCGGGGCGCACCGCCGCGCACTGTGGGGGCAGCGGAAGCGTGGCCCTACCGGGGCGACCTGGAAGGAAGGCACGGCACATGTCCGAGATCCACCGCCAGATCCTGCCGATCCCCGATGTGACGCGCATCGGGCCGATCACCTACGACGCCAAGGATCCGGACACCTCCTACCCGCCCATCCAGCCGCTGATGCCTCCCGAGCAGGCACCGAACGTGATGCTGATCATGCTCGACGACGTCGGTTTCGGCGCCCCCAGCACCTTCGGCGGCCCCTGCGAGACCCCGGTCTTCGACCGCCTGGCGGGAAACGGCCTGCGCTACACCCGCTTCCACACCACCGCCCTGTGCTCGCCGAGCCGTGCGGCGCTGCTGTCCGGCCGTAACCACCACTCCGTGGGCATGGGCGGCGTCACCGAGATCGCCACCTCGGCCCCCGGCTACAACTCGATGCGCCCCAACACCAAGGCCCCGCTCGCCGAGATCCTCAAGCTCAACGGCTACTCGACGGCCCAGTTCGGCAAGTGCCACGAGGTCCCGGTCTGGCAGACGAGCCCGGCCGGCCCCTTCGACGCCTGGCCCACGGGCGGGGGTGGCTTCGAGTACTTCTACGGCTTCATCGGCGGCGAGACCAACCAGTACGAGCCCGCCCTGTACGAGGGCACCTCGCCCATCGCCCCGCCGAAGACCCCCGCCGAGGGCTACCACCTCACGGAGGACCTGACCGACCGGGCCATCGCCTGGGTGCGCCAGCAGAAGACGCTGATGCCGGACCGGCCGTTCTTCTGCTACTTCTCACCGGGCGCCACGCACGCCCCGCACCACGTGCCCGCCGAGTGGTCCGACCGTTACCGCGGCCGCTTCGACATGGGCTGGGACGCGATCCGCGAGCAGATCCTCGCCCGGCAGAAGGAACTCGGAGTCGTACCGCACAACGCCGAACTGACCAAGCGCCACGCGGAGATCCCCGCCTGGGAGGAGATCCCGGCGGAGTTGCGACCCGTGCTGGCACGGCAGATGGAGGTCTACGCCGGCTTCCTCACCCACACCGACCACCACATCGGCCGGCTCGTCGCGGCCCTGGAGGAGCTGGGGATCCTCGACGACACGCTGATGTACGTGATCACCGGCGACAACGGCGCCTCCGCCGAAGGCGGACTACGGGGCAGCTTCAACGAATTGCTCGCCTTCAACGGCATGGCCCAGATCGAGACCCCGGA
Source organism: Streptomyces sp. JLBG701 (assembly GCF_058544905.1). Taxonomy (NCBI): domain Bacteria; kingdom Bacillati; phylum Actinomycetota; class Actinomycetes; order Kitasatosporales; family Streptomycetaceae; genus Streptomyces; species Streptomyces sp. JLBG701. The sequence continues at coordinate 461,959 of NZ_CM178588.1, read as the reverse complement.
GTTCATGGCCTCCCGCATCGACAAGTTCGGCACCCCGGAGGCGTACAACCACTACGCGGTCGGCTGGGCGCACGCCATGGACACCCCGTACCAGTGGACCAAGCAGGTCGCCTCGCACTGGGGCGGCACTCGCAACGGCACCATCGTCCACTGGCCCGCCGAGCTCCGGGTCGGCGGCCAGGTGCGCAGCCAGTTCAGCCACCTCATCGACGTCGCGCCGACCGTCCTGGAGGCGGCCGGGATCCCCGAGCCGACCACCGTCAACGGCGTGCTGCAGTCGCCGATGGAGGGCGTCTCGATGCTCTACAGCTTCGACGACGCCGACGCGCCCGAGCGCCACGACCAGCAGTACTTCGAGATGTTCGGCAACCGCGGCATCTACCACAAGGGCTGGTCCGCGGTCACCAAGCACCGCACGCCATGGGTCGTCGGAGGAGAACAGGTGGCGTTCGACGACGACGTCTGGGAGCTCTACGACGGCTCCACCGACCCCACCCAGGCCCATGACCTGGCCGCCGAACTGCCGGACAAGCTGCACGAGTTGCAGCGGCTCTGGCTGATCGAGGCCACCCGCCACAACGTCCTGCCCATGGACGACCGGACCGCCGAGCGGTTCAACGCCGAGATCGCGGGACGGCCCGAACTCATCGCGTCCGACCACCAGTTGCTGTACGCCGGCATGGGCAGGCTGACCGAGAGCAGTCTGGTGAACGTCAAGAACAAGTCGTTCGCCGTCACCGCCGAGGTCGCCTCCACCGACGGCCCCGTCGAGGGCGTCATCCTCGCCCAGGGCGGCAGCTTCGGCGGCTGGAGCCTGTACACCAGGCACGGCCGGGCGAAGTTCGCGTACAACCTCTGCGCCCTGGAGATCGCCCAGGTCGAGGCGGACCGACCGCTGCCCACCGGAGAACACCAGGTCCGCATGGAGTTCGCCTACGACGGCGGCGGCCTCGGCAAGGGCGGCACCGTGTCGTTGTACTACGACGGCGACAACGTGGGTGAGGGACGTGTCGAGCACACGCTGCCGTTCCTCTTCTCGGCCGACGAGACGGCCGACGTGGGCGTGGACACGGGAACTCCGGTCGCCCCCGACTACGTGAGCCCCGACGGCGCGTTCACCGGCGACATCCACTGGGTGCAGGTCGACACCGGGCCCAACGACGCGGACCACTTCATCAGGCCCGAGGACCGGATCCGGGTCGCCATGGGACGTCAGTGACGAAGGAGAGGGATCATGGACTACCCGCTGCTGAACGCGTTCTGGACCGTCATGTGGGTCTTCCTGTGGGTGATGTGGTTCATCCTGCTGTTCCGCATCATCGGCGACATCTTCCGGGACGACTCGATGAGCGGCTGGGGCAAGGCCGGATGGACGGTGTTCTGTCTCGTCCTGCCCTTCCTCGGCTGCTTCGTGTACCTCATCGCCCGGGGCAAGGGCATGGGCGAACGCGAGCTCCGCGCGGCGCGCGAGAAGGACCGGGAAGTCCGCGAGTACCTGCGGGCCGCCGCCGTCACCACCGAGGCCCCGGCCACCAGTCCGGTCGATGAGCTCTCGAAGCTCGCCGACCTCAAGAACCACGGTGACATCACCACTCAGGAGTACGAGCGCGCCAAGGAGAAGGTGCTCACCAGCCATTGACCCTGGCCGGAGAAAGGACATGGACATGGACGTGGGACCTGTCGAGTACGTCGTCGTCGCCTTCCCCGGCAACCGTTTCCGGGGCGAGATCGCACCGGAGCTGAGAGCCCTCGTGGCGAGCGGCACGGTACGGATCCTCGACCTGACCTTCGTCAAGAAAGACGCGGACGGTGGCGTCTCCTACGTCGAGCTCGATGCCCTCGACCCCACCGAGGCATCGGTGTTCGACGACATCGACGGAGAGGTCGGCGGACTGTTCAGCCAGGAGGACCTCGAACTGATCGCCGAGGAACTCGTGCCGGACTCGTCGGCGGCCATCCTCCTGTGGGAGGACACCTGGGCGGCCGGGATGGCCGGCGCCGTGCGTCGCGCGGGCGGTCGACTCGTCGCCCATGAACGCATCCCCGCCGAGGTGGTGGAGCGGGCCTACCAGGACGCCGTCTGAGGCGGCGTACGCGAATCGGAAAGGGCAGGTGAGTGCCATGCTGGGTCGCCGTTTGGCGCGTCGCGAACGTCCCGGTCTCGTCGGCGTGGCCGCCCGCACCGCGGTGGCCGCCGGCACCGCCAGCGCGGTCTCCGGCCGTGTCGCCCGGCACCGGGCCGAGCGTGAGGCCGCACAGCAGACCGTGCCCGACGCGGGTGCCCCCGCGCAGGCGCCGCCGGGTCAACCGGCCTCTTCGGGACTGACGGACGAAGAGATCACCAACCTGGAACGCCTCGGCAAACTCCACGAGCAGGGCGTGCTCTCGGACGAGGAGTTCGCCGTCCAGAAGGACCGCATCCTGAGGGGATGACGGGCCTACCGCTTGGCCTCAGGAGCGCCCAGCCAGCGCGGGAACGGCCCTGAAGAGGCCGTGACCTGGCCGAGGGCGATGCCGGTGACGATCACGCAGCAGCCGGCGATCAGCCACGAGAGCAGGGTGAAGACGTAGCCGAGGGAACCGAACTGGGAGAGGCTTCGCTCCATGGCCGCGGGCATGAACAGCCCCGACACATAGACGAACGACGCCATACCGACGCCCGCCAGAACGGCTCCGGGCAGCAGTGGCAGCCACCCGATGCGCGCACCGAGCAGCAGATGCTGCGTCCACCACCACAGCAGTACGGCGGTCACCAGAGAGAGCGGCACACCGAGCCACGTGCCGCCTCCGAAGCCGTGGCGCAACGGAGCCTGCAACAGCAGCGCGGCAATCCATCCCAACAGCCATACCAGCCACCGCCAGGCGGTCAGCCGCGCACCGCCCTTGGGCAGATCCCAGCAGCGTTCGCAGACCTGCTGCAGGGCCCGGCTCAGCGCGGTCGCCGACATGAGCGTGACGACGATTCCGAGACCTCCGTACGTGTCCTTCGTGACGCCCTGCGCGGCGAACGTGTCCTCGATGTCCTCGACCGGCGCGTCCTCACCGAGCATGGCCTGAACGGAGTCGACCAGCACGTCCTTGATGCCCTTCGGCGCGAACGCGGCCAGGACGATGAGCAGCGGCAGCGCGGCCAGGAAGGCCTGGGCCGCGAGTCGCGCACTGGCCTCCATCCAGTTCACGCTGATCAGCCGGCCGAACATCCGCCGGACCACCGGCATCTGCCGGGGGATCCCCTGGGCTGTTCTGGCCCACTGCCCGAGCTGCTTACGATTCACAGTCCATTCCTCGCACAGAGAGCCCGTCAGCGCCCTCAGGGGCTCGCGTCATGTGCGCTTCATCCGGGTGAATCAGCTAGTCAGCGGGGCGACATACTCCCGGCGCGGCCAGGAGGCTGCTGCGTACGGTCCGGGCCGGAACCCGAAGCGGACACCGGTGAACTGGGAAACCAGGTGGTGCGCCGGGGAGTTCGCTCCTCCGTCGCGGAAGGTTCCTTCCTGGGTGGCCCGTTCATGGCGCTGCTGCCGATCGCGACCCCGAGGACGAGGCGGTCGCGGCCGATCTGCTCGTGATCCAGGGCGTTCATCCGACCGTCGCCCAAGCGCGGGAGGCGCGGCCCGGCGCCGTGCATGGCGGGCCTACGGCCAGTTGGTGGAGCACCGTCAGGAGACAGGCGTACCTCCTCGGTCTGGTCACGCCCCAGGACCGGCCGCGCGGAAAGATGCGCAGGGCCGCGGTGTGGACGGGCACGGTCGCACTGGTCCTCATCGGCTTCGTGGTGCCGTTCGTCTGAGTCCCGGTGTGCGCGCAGATGTACCGGCGCGCGACCAACCAGCTCGCCGGAGTCGCCGTGATCGCCGCGCTGGTGTGGTAAGGGCGTCGCCGCTGACTCAGCCGCGTGACAGCGCCAGCTCGCACAGTCGCCGCCAGTCCAGGCGTGCCCGCGTCCGGGGTACGCCCGGACGGTTGCGGGGCACACGTACTCGCAGAGCCTGGGGATCGATCACGCACCGAACAGGGGTGGGGAAGGAGAGGGCCTCGCCGTCGACGCCGACCTCCACCTCGGGCGTTTCGGCGTCGATGACGATTTCCCGCGCCGTCGCCACGGTGAGCCCGGACGAGTGTGTGCCGCCGAGCAGTTCGGCCGCCTGGGCCGCGTTGTCGACCTTGATGCCCAGCACTCCCAGGACCCCCATGTCCAGCCGCTCCCGGTGTCCGAGGCCCGCCGGGTCGTCCGTGCCGTACGGGTTGTTGCTCACGAGCACGGCTTGGGGGGAGTCGATGCTCACTCCGGCGCCCTGAACCGTGAGGCGGGAGCCGATGTGATGGGTCAGGACGTCCGGCAGCATCCGCAGGATGGTGCCGATCTTGTCGTCGCGGTAGGCAGGATTCTGCACCACCTCCGCGTAGGCGCCGAACGACACGTTGTTGACGAAGGTGCGCTCCGCGATGCGCCCGAGGTCGACGCGGAGTTCCACACCGTCGGTGAGTGCGTCCAGGCATGCGGACGGGTCCTCGCGGTCCAGCCCGAGATCGAGGGCGAAGTGATTCCGTGTTCCGGCCGAGATCACCATGAAGGGGACTCCGCGCTCCGCCGCCACGCTCGCGACGAGGGCCTGCGTGCCGTCACCGCCCGCGACGCCCAGGAGATCGGCGCCGTTCGCCACCGCGTCCCGTGCGAGCGTGGCAACGTCCTGAGGGTGCGCGGGGTCGAGCAGTACGACCTGGGCTCCGAGTGCTTCAGCCTTCTCTTTGAGCCCGAACCTTCTGACCTTCCCGCCACCCGAGCGCGGATTCATGATGAGGAACGGACGCTCGGGCGCAGGGGTGCGGTATTCGGCCGGAACGGTTTTTCCGCCGTCCTCGGCGAGCGCGGCCCAGCTTTCGAAACAGGCCACGGCCCACGACGCGAGAACGACGATCACGAGCCAGAACAGGCCGACGGCGACGAAGAACGCGATCACCACGGCCTGTGCGGCCACCGCCAGGGCCACAGCGAGCCCCCTGATGAGCCCCCTGCGGCTGAGGGCCCACCACAGCCCGGCCGTGCTGACGGCAAGCCCGGCCAGGGCGATGGCGGCCAGCCCCAGGCTCTTGAAACCTGCGACCAGCAGCGGCAGAACCACCGCGGCGACCACCGCGGTGATCGCCAGTCGGGCGGCCCACCGTTGCGTCGTACTACTGTGATGCCTGGCGACGTCGCCACCCATCATTCCTCCGTAGCTCGTCCGTGCCCTACCGCACGGTGGAGTTCCCTTCGGGCATCCCCTCACGCAGATCCGGCCGCCGGGCGGCGGCCTTCTGGTGCCAGGCGCCGTACCGGTTGACGAGAACGGCCGCGGACACGCCGTGCAGCAGAATGCTCAGCGCCACGGTGGCCGCGATCACCCGCGCGAGGAGCTGGACCCCGGGGACGTGTTCCTCCACCACGAGCAGCCCGAAGACGACGGAGGCGAGTCCGCGCGGCCCGAACCACCCGACATAGGCAACCGTGGGAAGGGCCAGGCCGCTCCCGACCAGACAGAGGGCGACGGGCAGCATCCGCACCACGGTGAGGCTCAGCACGGCGTAGGTGACGATCCGCCAGTCGAGGTGCTCCAGCGCCGGACCCAGCAGGACGGCGCCGAAGACCAGGAAGCTCAAGGACGCGAGAAACTCGGCGAGTTGCTCGGCGAGCTCCGCGGTGTCCTCGCCGTCGCCCGGCGGCTCCGCCGCCGTGCTCCGCCGCTGGGAGACGCCGAAGGCGAAGCCGGCCACCCACGCCGCGATGAACCCGCTCCCGTCGACGGCGACCGCCAGTGCGTACGAGCCCGCGGCCACGGCCAGAACGTACACCTGCCGCCAATCACGACCGATCCACCCCCTCTCACGCGACCGGGACAACAGCCATCCGCCGATCACTCCGACGGCCAGACCCAGTGCCGTACTGACCACGAGCGCGCGCCAGAAGACCCCGGCGACTCCCTCCTGCGAGGCATGAGTTCCGGACAAGGCGGCCAGGAACAGCACGAAGAAGGGCAGCGCCATCCCGTCGTTGAGACCGCTCTCGACGTTCAGACCGCTGCGGACGAGCGGAGGGACACGCGGGCTGGAGACCGCGATCTTGCCCAGAGCCGCGTCCGTCGGCGCCAGGATCGTCCCGACCAGCGCCAGCTCCCACGCGGTCAGCCCCGGCAGCAGGGGCCAGGCCAGCAGCCAGCCGGCCCCGATGGTCAACGGCAGCCCGATCCCCAGCAGGCGGCCGGGGAGGAAGCCACCGATGCGCAGATCCTGTCGGCGTACGGCCATCGCATCGGTCAGCAGGACCAGCGTCAGGGCCGCCTCGACCAGGGTGAGCACGGGTCCCGCGTCGTGCCCCAGGCTGAGCAGGTCGAGCCCGATCGGGCCGATGGCCACCCCGAAGCCGGTGAGCACCATCGGCCCGGACACGGCGGTCGTGGAAAGCCGCCGGGAGACGAGTGCGTACCCCGCCGTGACGGCGGCCACGGCAGCGCCGGTCCATGCGCTGCCGCCACTCACTGTGACCTCATCCGAGTGTCGTCGCGGGCGCAGCGGAAGCCCTGGTTGCCGGTGCTGCTGTCGGGGGTGCTGGAGCTGCGGGCGGCGACGCGGTAGCGGCGGCAGTACGAGGCGTGGCACAGGTAGGACCCGCCACGGATCACCCGCTGCACACCGATCGACGGTCCGCGCGGCTGGTCCTGCGGGCTGCGCGCGTAGTAGGCGGGCGAGTACCAGTCCGCGCACCACTCCCAGACGTTGCCGCACATGTTGTGCAGCCCGTAGCCGTTCGGCGGATACGTGGTGACGGGTGCCGTTCCGTACCATCCGTCGGCGCGGGTGTTGTGGTCCGGGAAGCTGCCCTGCCACACGTTCATCCCGTGGCCGCCACCGGGCTCCAGCTCGTCGCCCCAGGGGAACACCGCCTGTTCGAGGCCGCCGCGGGCGGCGTACTCCCACTCCGCTTCGGTCGGCAGCCGCTTCCCGGCCCAGGAGGCGTAGGCCATGGCGTCGTTCCACGAGACGTGGACGACCGGGTGCTCGAAACGGTCGCGTACATCCGACTCGGGACCCTCGGGGTTGCGCCAGCACGCCCCGTACACCTGCCGCCACCAGGGGGCCTCGGCGACGGCCCGGGTGTCGGGAAAGCCGTCCGGCAGAAGCCCGGCGAAAACGAACGACCAGCCGTAGCGTTCGGCATCCGTGATGTGCCCGGTCGCGTCGATGAAGTCCTGGAACTCGGCATTGGACACGGCGCATCGGTCGATCCAGAAGGGCGCGAGCCGGACCGGATGGACAGGCCCCTCTCCGTCCTCGGGTACCACCCAGTCGTCCTCCGCGCCCATCAGGAACAGGCCGCCGGTCATGTGCACCATGCCGACAGCCCACGCGTCGGCCGGGGGCGCGGACGGCGCGGTCGCGGTCGAGTGCCGCGGTGGCTCGCCCCGGGACGGAGTGCAGCATCGCCTGCCTGATCCATTTTCCGACATTGGGCACCAATCGGGATCGAACCTGTCGACCTGCACATGATCGGACCCCGATACGTCCGCACGGGACATCGACACGGCGTACGGGGCCTGCGCCGTGCACTCCGGATGGCGCATCCCGGGATGCCCCATCCGCGGCGATCGGAAGGAATGGATACCAACGGCAGCCACGACAGGCCACGCCTGAGTCCTGGAGGACGGATGACCAGCCCGAGGGAACCATCACGTGACCCTGCCCACGAGGGATCAGCGTCGGGCGGCAGGTCGCACATGGCCGGCCCGGGCAGGATCGGGCGGAAGGTGGCCTCGGCGGTTCTCATCGTCCTCGCCTGCGTCCTGGTCCCCGTATCGGTACTGACCGTGTGGGTGCACGACATCGCCCTCGACACGGACCGTTACGTCGCCACGGTCAAACCGCTCGCCTCCGACCCCGCGATCGAGGACGCCGCGCGCAACCGCATCGTCCAGGCCGTCGACGTACGGGTCGACGGCAAGCGAGCCACCAGCGAACTCGCGGCCTGGCTGCAGTCCCAGGGCCTGCCGCCGACGGCTGCGCAGGCTGTGCGGGGACTGGCCCCCCAGCTGAACGCGGCCGTGACCGGCGCCGCGGACAAGGTGGCGACGCGGTTCGTCCAGAGCGACAGGTTCGAGAAGGTGTGGACCTCGGCCAACCGGGCCGCGCACGCTGCTGTCGTGCACGCCCTGACCGGAAAGGGGCGTGGGGCGGTCGGCGTCGAGGACGGCACCGTGACCCTCGACGTCGGCACCGCCGTCGACAAGGTCAGACAAGAGCTCGTCGATGCCGGTGTGACACCGGCGTCTCACATCCCGGACGTCGACAAGCAGATGGTGCTCTTCAAGTCCGACCAGCTCAAGCGCATGCAGAACGGCGCGCACGCCCTCGACGTCATCGGCACCTGGATGCCGATTCTGACGGTGATCCTCGGGGCGGCAGGCGTACTTCTCGCCTACCGGCGCAGACGAGCGCTGGTGAAGACCGCACTGGGTGCCGCGTTGGCCGCTCTGATCGTCGCTATCGGCCTGGTCGTCGCCCGCCGCTACTACCTGGACCATCTGCCCCCACAGGTGCAGTCGGAAGCGGCAGCGGCAGCCGTCTTCGACCATCTCCTGCATTTCCTGCGGGTCTCGCTGCGCACCGTGATCGTGCTCGGTGTGGTCGTCGCCCTCGGCGCCTACTTCGTCGGACCCGGCCGAGGGGCACGCGCCACACGGGCCACCTCCGAGCGCACCGCCGACTCCGTGGCCCGATGGGCGGACACCCACGACATCCGCATCGGCCGCGTGGGTACATGGACGGCGGACCACCGGCGGTGGCTCACGATCGGCGTCCTGCTGCTACTGGCCCTGTTGTTCGCACTGTGGAACCACCCCACGGTCCTGACGGTCCTGCTGCTGGTGCTCATCCTCCTGGCGGTGCTGGCACTGATCGCCCTGGTGGCGGCGATCGGCCGCACCGCGCGGAGCGCGGAGTCCTCTGCTTCCGCCGACCCGGGATCCGGCGGGTGAACAGGATGCACGCCAGACCGGCGCGGAGGCACCTCCTGTCGCGATGAGTTTGGGTCGGGTCGCGAGTCTGTTGTGGTGACCGTCATAGGACGCCGTGCGACGCTGCCCGGCACAAGACACCTCGGAGGACACCATGACGACCGCACCGGACGAGTCGACCACCGCACTGCCCGGCCGCCCGCCCGTCGTCGACCTGGCCACCTGGCAGGCCGCCCGTGACGAGCTGCTGGTCCGCGAGAAGGCCCACACCCACGAGGGCGACGCGATCGCCGCGGCCCGCCGCCGGCTGCCGATGGTGGAGTTCGACGGGAGTGTCGAGGTCGTCGGAGCCGACGGCCCGGTCCCCTTCCTGGACCTGTTCCAGGGCCGCGACGAACTCGTGGTCTACAAGCACATGTGGTACGACGGCGCGCCGCACCAGGGGCAGTGCGAGGGCTGCACCACCACCGCCTGGCACCTGCAGGACGTGGCCGTCTACCTCAACGCCCGCGGCGTCTCCTACGCCGTCCTGACCACCGGCCCCTGGTCCGAGGTGGCCTCCTACGTCGCGTTCATGGGCTACACCCAGCCCTGGTACTCGGTGCGCGACGTGGACGGCCCGGCCGGCGGCAGCATGGGCTACCTCACCTGCTTCCTGCGCGACGGCGACCGCGCATTCCTCACCTACTCCACGACCGGCCGCGGCAACGAGCGGGTCAACGGCTCCCTCGGCCTGCTCGACATGACCCCCTACGGCCGCGGCGAAACGTGGGAGGACAACCCCGAAGCCTGGCCCAAGGGGCTCAGCGCATGCTGGACCTGGCGCCTGGACGCGGACGGCAACCCCACCTGGGGCCCGACCAGCCGCCCCACGCCCCAGTGGACCCGCCCCGGCGCGACCCCCGTGGAAACCCTCGGCCGACACGGCCACCACCACTGACCCGCCTTCGTCGACCACGCGGCAGCGCGCGGCCGGTGATCCCGGGCGGGTCTCAGACCGCGGTGTAGGCGCCGTCCACCAAGTGGTAGCTGCCGTGAACGAACGACGCGCGCTCGGACAGCAGGAAGACGATCAGTTCGGCGACCTCCTCGGAGCGACCGAGCCGGTCGGCGAGGATGCGGATCGACTCCTCCTGGGCGTCGACCCGGATGCGTTCGTAGGCGGCGAACAGGGCGGGCTCGCTGTCCACCAGGGCCAGCAGGGACCGCATCCGCGGGCGCGGGTGCCAGGCCGGGTTGCGCCGGTCGGCCAGCCACTCGCGCACCGCCCTGCGATAGGCGAGCAGCGGCGCCTCGGCGGCGGGGCGGGCCCGCAGCAGCGCGTTGATGCGGTCGCCGTCGCCGCGCACGAAGTCGAGGGCGGCGTCCTCCTTGCCGGTGAAGTACCGGCTGAAGGTGCGGCGCGTGACGTCCGCGCGGTCCGCGATCGCCTCCACCGTGGTCGCCGCCAGACCGCGCTCCAGGATCAGCTCCAGCGCGGCACCGGCCAGCGCGTCGCGGGTCTGCCGCGCCTTGCGCTGCCGCCGGTCCTCCGTGGCACCACCGGGTGGGGCGGTGGTGGGCTCCGTTGCCTTCATGCCTTCGACGCCACCCCGGTGATGTCCCAATGGGACATCACCAGCGGCGGAGGGCTGCGGGCGCCGGAATGCTCGTCGGATCAGCCGATGGCGTCCGTAGGCCGATCGGGGGACGGGCTCACCCGCCCCGGTGAGCGGCGGGAATCCCGCGTACCACCGGCGCACGACCGGCGTTGCCCCCGACATGAACCGAACCTCGCTCGTGCTGTGGCGCCCGCCGGGTCGTGCCGCGACGCCCTGTCTCTACGCCGAACTGACCAACGGGCCCTTGGCCCGTCCGCCGATCTACGCCCAGCTCGTCGCGGAGTGGAGGGCGAAGGGGCGTGCCGTTCCCGCGGACCCCGCCGTGCAGTGGGCGTCCTTCGCGGACCTTCCGGCGTGCATGGACGGGGCCACCGAGGACACCGACGACTCCTGAGGCCTCACTCGTCGCGCACCGGTGCCAGGACGGCCAGCATGCCGTTGGCCTGCCGCAGCGCCAGTTCCAGGGTCACCGGTGGGTGCAGCGCGCCGGTTCCGTCGGGCGGGATCAGCCATTCCAGGAAGCGCGCCGGCCGGTAGGGCGGGGGCACGGCGACCCAGTCTCCCCTGCTCGCGTACCGCAGGCCCGCCCCGACCCACCGGCCGGCCGGGTCGGGTGGCAGGAAGAAACCGATCCGTTGGGCGGCGGTGTCCACGAGCGTGGGGCCCGGCACGGGCAGCGACGGCTGCCACAGAATGTCCAGGGTGAGCAGGCCCAACTGCTCCGGAACGCTGAGCACGTCCCAGAACCGGCCCGCTCGCAGGAGCGCGATCCCGTCGCCCTGATCCCAATCCCGTTTGCACACCCGGGGATTCGGCGCGGCCGCGGCCAGCCACTCCACGCCTTGCGTCCACATCGCGTTCGTCATATACAGCTCCGTCGCGCGGGGGGTGCGCAGGGGGTTCGCACTCCAACCCGGCATATGCATGCTGGTAGATATTTCTACGCGGCGGAAGGGGTGGCGTGGGATGGCGTTTGCAGCCGGTTCGTTCGAACTCCGAGCGGGTGTGCGCTTCTTGCCTCCGGGCCGGGAGGTCACCCGTGGGAGACGGCCACCCTGCGTTCGGCGAGTTCAGTCACGACGGAGTCGTGCACGCCCTTCCTCTTGTGGGGGTCTCCCGGCATCCGCAGCCGTTGGAGGGCGGGCAGGCCGAGCAGCGTGTCGAAGGTCTCCAGGGCGGAGACCGTCGTGAAGCCGAGCCCGGTGAGAGTGGACAGGCCGGTCAGGGCTTGCGTCACGCTCTCGGAAGATGTGGAGGGCGCGGAGCATGGTGAGGTGCCGCAGGCCAACAAGCGAACTGCGGCGCTGAAACCGGAGATCGGTCCGGCCCTCCTGGCGGAAGGCGGGGGCGAGCAGGGAGGCACAGAACGCGTCCGGATCGGCGGCGCCCTCCCACAACCGCAGCAGGAAGTCGGAGGAGAGGTCGGCCATGAGGGCGTATCGGGCCGCCAGTTGAGGCGCTTCCCCGTCGTCGGCGACGAGGACAAGTTCCCGGATCGCCTTGCGGGCCCGGGCCTGCGTGGCTTTCTCCACGCCCGCGTGCAGCTCGGCCAGTAGCCGCCGGGTCCGACAAGACCGCAGCGGACGACGGTAGTTGACGGTGAAAAGCAATGGACGGCCGCCGAGACAGCCCCCTACTGTGTGACGCCACGCCCCAGGACCGGCGGAAGGAGGCGAGTCCCGTGAAGTTCACCCTCACCCAGCGCTCCCTCTGCCCTGCCCCGGCGTGCTTCGTCCGACCTGACCGGGAGCGCTCCACGCAGTAACGCCTCCCGGAGGAATCCATGACCGATCTGGTCATCCGCACGCTCGACGAGAGCGACGCCCGTCTCTTCGACGACATGCCCGACCCCCTTTCCGCCCGTGAAACGCACCGACTGACACGGCACCGCCCCGACTGGAAGAGGGTGGCGCTGCGCGACGGCACGGTCGTTGCCCGCGGCGCCTGGTGGGGCGGCCCCGACGACACCGAGCCGCTCAACATCAACTGGTTCGACGTGGCCGAAGGGGAGGAGGAAGCGGGCGCCGAGCTCTTGCGCACCGCCCCGTGGCGCGTGGGTCTTGAGCTGAACCTGCCTGCCGGATGGCGCGCCGAATCGGACCTCCGCGCTGCGGCTGAGACGCGCCTCACCGCCGTACGAGAAGCCGGATACGACCTTCTCGTCGAACGCTTCCTGTACCGGTGGACACCGGCGTGCGGGCTGCCCGAGCGCCCAGGTCGCCTCGTGTTCAGCGCCGAACCGGACGACGCGGTGTTCTTCGACGCGCTGCGCCGCATCCACTCCGTCACCCTGGACGCCCACGCGCTCAAGGCCATCGAGGAAGGGGGAGTCGACCAGGCCGCCCGCGAGGAGCTCGACTTCTTCCGGTGGTGTCCGTCCCCGCGCGAGTGGTGGCAGGTCGCACACACGCCCGACGGTGATCTCGTGGGCATGCACATCCCCGCCCACAACCCGTCCGGCCCGTGCATCGGCTTCATCGGCGTCCTGCCGCAGCACCGCGGACACGGCTATGCCTACGACCTGCTGACGGAGTGCACGCACTTCCTGGTCGAGCGAGGCGCCGAGTTCGTCGCGGGGGGCACGGACCAGGGGAACATCCCCATGGCCGCGCACTTCTCCAAGGTCGGATTCCCCGTCGTACGTGAACGCCTCAACTTCGAGGTGGCACGCCCCGCCTCCTGAACCGGCCGCCGCGGGCATCGGCGGACCTCACGGGGCTCATCCACGGGTCGCTACCCGTGGATGAGTCCCGTGGGTGCTGGGATGGACCCGGCAGAAGGGGATGGTGGTGGAAGGCAATCCGGACAGCGGGTCCGCAGTGGCGCCGGCGGAGCGTTTCGCTCTGGCGCAGCGTGCCGTCGCCGTGATCGGTACGACGCTCGACGAACGCAGGACGGCGGCGGAGTGCGCCGGCTTCCTGGTCGAGGAGTTGTGCGACGCCGCGGCCGTCGATCTCCTCACGCCTGAGGACTCACGGCACGCGGACCACGACTCGCTGCGCCCCGCGGCGGCAGCGGGGCGCCGCGAGCTGCTGGAGAGCCTGGAGATCGTGCCCCGGGGCGATGTCCTGGTGCGGGCGCTGGACGCGGGCCACCCGATCACCGCCTCCTTCACCTCCGCCCAGGGCACGCTGCTGGCGGCCCTGTCCGTCCCGTTGCTGGCGTGGGGGAGGGCGTACGGCGCGGTTCTCGCCGTACGCTCCGGCCGGACGTTCAGCGACGACGAGACCGCGATGGTGCACTACGTCGCCCGGTTGACCGCCGCCCATCTGCGGCACGCCGTGGAGCACCACCGGCTGGGCGCTACGGCGCTGCACCTGCAACAGGCCCTGCTCGCCGAACCCAGCCGCCCCCACCCCAACGTCGACATGGCCACCCGCTATCTGCCCGCCGGCAGCGACGCGGTGGTGGGCGGCGACTGGTTCGAGACCGTGCGCCTGCACTACGGCCGCACTCTTCTGGTCATCGGCGACGTCATAGGGCACGGCCTGGACGCGGCGGTCGACATGAACGCCTATCGCTCGATGCTGCGCTACGTCGCCTCCACCGACCTGCCTCCCCACCGGATCCTGCGCCGGATGGACGCGGCGATGTCCCAGGAGAGCAACCGCCGCCCCGCGACGTGCCTGCTGGCCCTCCTGGACCCCGCGCGGGGGACGGCCGCCTTCGCCGGCGCGGGTCATCTGCCGCCCGCCGTCTTCCACGGCGACGGCACATGCGAACTGATCGCCCTGCCCGTGGGGCCCCCGCTCGGCACGGGTCTGGCCGACTATGACATGACCACCGTCGACCTCACTCCCGAGGACACCCTGGTGATGTTCACCGACGGACTGGTCGAACGGCGCGACGAGGACATCGACGTCTCGCTCGACCGGCTGGCCCGTCTGCGGCTGCCCCCCGAACAGGACGTCACCCGGGTCCTCGACGAACTCCTGGTGCACCTTGGCGCCCATCGGGCGGATGACGACGTGGCCGTCATCACCGCGCGGCTGAGGCCTCGCCACGGCGGGGAGTTCACCGACTGATCCCGGCGCTCCTCACGGCAGCGGCTGCTCCGCCCAGATGATCTTGCCGTCGGGTGTGTAGCGGGTGCCCCACCGTTCCGTGAGCTGCGCGACGAGGAACAGGCCGCGCCCGCCCTCGTCCGTGGAGGCCGCATAGCGCAGGTGCGGGGCGGTGGTGCTGCTGTCGTACACCTCGCAGATCAGGTTCCGGTCGAGCAGCAGCCGGACCCGGATGGGCCCGCGGCCGTAGCGGATGGCGTTGGTGACCAGTTCGCTGAGGATCAGCTCCGTGGTGAACGTCAGCTCGTGCAGCCCCCACTTCGCCAGTTGCCGGGTGACATTGGCGCGCATCTCGGCGACGGCCGCAGGATCGGCCGGCACCTGCCAGTCGGCCACCCGGTCGGCGCCGAGGGTGCGGGTGCGGGCGACGAGCAGGGCGACGTCGTCGCTGGGCTTGGCCAGCAGCGGGGAGTCGAGGACGACCTGGCAGGTCTCCTCGGGCGACTCGCCGGCCCGTGCCAGGGTGGTGCGCAGCAGTTCCAGGCCGACGTCGATGTCCCGCTCCCGGTCCTCGACGAGCCCGTCGGTGTAGAGGACGAGCCGGCTGCCCTCGGCCAGCTCCAGCTCGGCCGTCTCGAACGGCAGACCGCCCACCCCCAGCGGAAGCCCGGCGGGCACCTCGGGGAACTCGACGCTGCCGTCCGGCCGGACCAGGGCCGGCGGCGGATGGCCGGCGCGGGCCAGGGTGCATTTCCGGGTCACCGGGTCGTAGATCGCGTACAGGCAGGTCGCTCCGGTGATCGCCGCGCTGCTGTCGTCCGCGGCCTCGTCCTGGTCGATACGGCCGACCAACTCGTCCAGGAGCCCCAGGAGTTCGTTCGGCGGCAGATCAAGGGCGGAGAAGTTGTGCACCGCCGTACGCAGCCGTCCCATCGTGGCCGCGGCGTGCAGCCCGTGGCCGACGACGTCGCCCACGACGAGCGCGACCCGGGCCCCGGACAGCGGCAGTACGTCGAACCAGTCGCCGCCCACCCCGGACTGTGCGGGAAGGTAGCGGTAGGCGAGGTCCAGGGCGCTCTGCTCGGGCAGGGTGCGCGGCAGCAGACTGCGCTGCAGTGTCTCGGCCATGCTGTGTTCGCGTGTGTAGCGGCGCGCGTTGTCGATGGAGATCGCGGCCCGGGCGACCAGTTCCTCGGCGAGGGCCAGTTCCTCCACGTCGAAGGGCTCCTGCTTCTCGGCGCGCCAGAAGCTGGCCACGCCCAGGACCAGGGCTCCCGCGCGCAGCGGGACGGTGATCAGTGAGTGGATGCCGTACTCCACGACCTGCGCCGAGCGTTCGAGGTCCTGCGCGCGCCAGCCGGGGGCCTCGCTGAGGCGGGGCTCGACGAGGGCCTGCCCGGTGTCGAGGCTGCGCGCCTGGGGCGAGGACGCGACGATGGCGATCCGCTTGCCCACCGGGTAGAGGGGAGCGTCGTCCCGGATGCCGCCGAAGGCCGTGCGGCGCAGTTCGGTCGCCGCCCGGGGTTCCTCGCCCTCCAGTACGGCGTCGAACAGGTCAACGGTCGCGAAGTCCGCGAATCGCGGCACGGCCAGCTCGGCGAGTTCCTCGGCGGTGCGGGTCACGTCGAGGCTCGTGCCGATGCCCACACCGGCGTCGTAGAGCATGTTGAGGCGCTCGCGCGCCACCTCGGCCCGGCCGGACAGGGCGCGCAGTTCGGTCGAGTCGCGGAGTGTGGCGACGCTGCCGGAGGGGCCGCCGCGTACGTCCGTGGCGCGCTGGTTGATGGCGAGGAGCCGGTCGCCGACGAGATGCACCTCGTCGGTGGCGACCCGTCCGGAGGCCAGCAGGCCGGCCGTGCCGGCGTCCAGGCCCAGTTCGAGGACCTTCCGCCCCTCGGCGTCGGCGGGCAGGCCGAGCAGCCGGTGTGCCTCGTCGTTGGCGAGCAGCAGGTCTCCCTCGTCGCCGACGATGATCACTCCCTCGCGGACGGAGTGCAGCACGGCGTCGTGATGCTCGTACATCCGCGTCATCTCGTGCGGGCCCAGGCCGTGCGTCTGGCGCAGCAGCCGTCTGCTCACGAGTGCGGTGCTCGCCGTGGCGAGGGCGAGCGCGGCCGCGGCGGCGACCAGCAGGAGCGGCAGCTGCCGGTCCGCGGTGCCGCCCACTTTCGCGGTGGTGATGCCGGCCGACACCAGGCCGACGACGGTGCCGTCGGGCGCCTTGACGGGAACGACGGCCTGGACCAGCGGTCCGATGGTGCCCGTGATCTCCTCGGTGACGGTGCCCCCGGCGAGCGCGGGGGCGATGTTCCCGACGAACTTCTTGCCGATGCGGTCCGGCTTGGGGTGGCTGTAGCGGATCCCCTCGGTGTTCATCACGACGATGAAGTCCACCTCGGACGCCTTGCGGGCCGCCTCCGCGCGCGGCTGGAGCACGGCCGAGGGGTCGGCGCTGCGCAGCGCCTCTACCGTGCCCGGCGCGTTGGCGAAGGCCTGGGCGACGGCGACCGAGCGGTTGCGGGCCTCCAACGTGGTGTCGTGCCGCACTTGGAGCACCTGGGCCACCGCCGCGGCCAGGACGAGCAGCAGCACGATCACCACTTGCAGGACGAACACCTGTCCCGCGACGCTGCGCCCGCCCAGCGCCGACCGCAGTCCCGCGATCGGCCGAGGCCGTCGTCCACCCGCGTCCGCCCGCCGGCGCTCGTACTGTTCGCGCACGCTTCGTTGCGCTCCGTGTCCGACGGTCCGTTGGGTGGGATCCTGTGTGCGCTGCGCGCCCGGACCGTCGCAGGGGCGGGTCGACCGGGCCCCCGATCGACCCCAGAGTCGGACCATGTGCCATGTCTACACTGCCGGGCCCCAGGAGGCGAGAGGCGTCACACACCGTGACGGGCGGGCGCTCGCGGGCCCGGGGGTTCAGGCCTGTTGCCCGTTCGGCGGGCGGCGTGCGGCGAGCAGCAGGGCGATGTCGTCGGGCCGGTCCGCGGCATGCCGGGCCTTCGCGATGAGCCGGTCGGCGACACTCCCGAGGGAGCGGCCGGCGCGGCCCGCGACGGGGGCGCAGGCCTTCGCCAGGGCGACGCGCAGGGCGGCGATGCCGTCGTCGATGTCGATGCCGGGCCGCTCGACCAGCCCGTCGGTGTAGAGCGCCAGGACGGCGCCGGGCTCGATCTCCAGCTCGGCCACCGGATAGTGGGCATGCGGATCCACCCCGAGCACGACGCCGCCGGGTATGTCCCAGACGCGGGTGTGCCCGTCGGGGTAGCGCAGGAGGGGCGGCGGATGCCCTGCCCGGGCGACCCGGGCCAGACCGGTGGCGGGATCCAGCCTGATGTAGCAGCAGCTGGCGAACTGGCCGGGGTCGAGGTCGATGAGCAGCAGGTTGGTGCCCGCCATCACCTCGTCCGGTGGACGGTCGCCGAGCGCGAACGCCCGTACCGCGCTGCGGAGTTGCCCCATGGTGGCCGCCGCCTGCACACCGTGCCCCTGGACGTCGCCGATGACCAGGGCCAGCCCGTCCCCGGCCTCGACCACGTCGTACCAGTCTCCGCCCACGTCCATGCCCTGCGTCCCGGGCAGATAGCGCCCGGCGGTCTCCACCCGCGGATGTGCCGACAGCCGGCGGGGGAGGAGGGCCTGCTGGAGTCCGCGGGCGAGGGCGGCCTCGGTGTCGTAGCGCTGGGCCTTCTCCATGGCATGGGCGATCAGCCCGGCGAGCGCGGTCAGCACGGACCGTTCCTCGGTGCTGAAGCCGCGGGGCCGGTCGAAGCCCAGGATGCAGGAGCCGACCGGACGCCCGGAGGCGATCAGGGGCAGGAAGGCCCGGGCCCCCTCGGTGGCGTCCAGGGCGATGCCGGGGTAGGCGGCCGCCAGTTGCTCCATCGAGTCGAAGAAGAGCGGGCGGCCACTGGTGAGCGTCTCCACGCCGGGCAGCCGGGCGTCCAGGCCCACCCCCTCGAAGGGGGCCAGGAACCCCTTGGGGAAGCCGGTTTCCCAGGACAGGTAGAGATGCCGCTCCTGGAGCAGATAGAGGGCGAGCCGGCCGCCGCCGAACGCGGGCAGCAGCTCCCGCATGACGACCTCGGACACCTGGCGGGCGGTGACGGCCTCGGTCAGCGCGATGGCCAGGACGATCGGGCGGTACAGCGGGGACATGGAGGTGATGCCGGGCGGCTGCTCGCCGAGTGCCGGGGCGGGTCCTGCCGGGGCGTCCGCGACACGGTTCGCCGGGCGGACCGTGCAGGTCAGCAGGGACGGACTCGGATGGACGGACATGGCGAGCCGGTCCCCGTCGGACGCGTGGGCCGCGGCGGCGGGCCGTCTGACGTGGAAGTGCACCGGGTCCGGTGACAGCAGGGCGCCGCGCAGATGGTCCTCGCACTCGGACTGGTTCAGCCAGGGCACGCCCTCCCACAGCGAACGGCCCAGGAGCCGGGTGCGCGGCACGCCCAGGAGCCGTGCGGCGCTCGGATTGGCGTAGACGACCAGGCCCAGCCGGTCCAGGCAGAACACGCCCTCCGGGAGCAGATCGGCGGCGCCGTCGGCCGCCGCTCCCGGTCCCGGATCGAGGACGACACCGCGCACCGCGAACGCGCCGGAGAGCCGGCCGGGCACGGCGCCCGCGTTCCAGAGGTCGATCAGCCGCAGGCCATCGTCCGCGGCCCGCACATACAGCGGCAGGGGCGGCGGACGCCCGCCGGCCGCCTCCCGCAGCGCTGCCAGGACCTCCCGCTCGTCACCGGGCGCCACGGCCCGCGCGAACGCCTCCACGCCCGTGGTGCACCGCTCCGAGTCCCCGCCCAGGAGGGCGTACAGGCCGTGGTCGGCGGTCAGCGCGTCCATCGCCGGATCCCAGGTGAAACGCGCGCTGTGCCCCGTGAGCGGGCGTTCGGCGGGCGGCCGTATGCACAGGGGTTCCCCGTCCCAGGCGATGGCCCGCTCGTCGTCGTGGGCCAGCTTGCGCAGGGCCGCGCTCAGATCGGCGGCCAGGCCCGCCATGCGGTCGCGCTCGGGCAGCAGCTCGATGGCGTCCGAGGCGGCGGGGCGCAGGACTGTCAGGACGCCGAACGGCTCCGACCCCTGCACCGCGACAGGCATGTACAGGGATCCGAAATGGAACGGCAGCCCCGCCGCGAACTGCGGATAGCGGCGCATCGTCTCCGTGGCGTTGGGGAGGACCACCTCGACGCCGAGCCGGTAGGCGTCGGCGACGGGGAACGGGCGGTTCACATGCATCCGCCACCAGGGACGGAACAGGCTCCCGGGCAGCCCCGCCAGCACGGCCAGCCGCAGCAGCCCCGGCGTGCCGGAGCGCAGATAGACGCCTCCGGCATGGCCTCCGGCCGCACGGATCGCCTCCGCCGAGGCGTCGGCCAGCAGCCCGGCCAGCCCGTCCGGCGTCCGGGTCTCACCCTCGGCTCTCCCAGTCATCGGCCCTACCTAGTCCGTGCGCCGCCACGCGCCCGACACAGCAAGAATGCGCCACTACGACCCCGGCCCGCACCTGCGCGATCAGCCGCCGGGCGTCCCGGGCGCCAGGACGTCACGGCCGCGACCCGGCCGGAGTGCCCCCATGATGCACGCTCGCCGGGCCCCGGTCGCCTCTCGCGTACCTTTCGCCTCCGGCTCGACGCCGCTGAGACGTATGAGTGTTGAGGGGCGTCTGGTTGCCGAAATGTTTCGGTTACTGGCCGTCAGATAGCCCAATTCCGTTAAATACCAAGGGTTATGCTGGCCCGGTCGAAAAGACTTGCTAGGTTGCTACTCGTTGGTAGCAAGCTGAACGGGGGCACGGGGAGCCGGTGCGCGCATGGCCGCGGACTCCTCGGGCGGGTTGGTCGGAGCGGACGGTCTGGCAAGGAAGCCAGACGGCCACGGCTTCACGACGTCATGCATCACGCGCCCTTCGGATTCAGCTTCCTCGCCCACTGATCCCGAACAGGTGAGACTCGTACATGGCTCGTTCCCTGGTCGATCTGCTGACCACGCACGCCACGCACCAGCCCGACCGGACCGCCTACCGCTACCTCGTCACGGGTGAGTGCGACGGCGAGGTCCAGGACATCACCTACGGGAGACTGGCCGGCCGGTCCCGAGCCGTCGCCGCCTGGCTCCAGGACCGCGGCCTGGCCGGCTCCCGCGCCATGCTGCTGTACCCGCCCGGCCTGGAGTTCATCTGCGGCTACCTGGGGTGCCTGTCCGCCGGGGTCGTCGCCGTACCGGGCGTGCCCCCGCAGGGCCGCTCGCAGAACCACCGCGCGCTGACCCGGATGAAGCGCCTGATAGCCGACGCGGACGCCAAGGTGATCCTGGGCGGCCGCGAGGTGATCGCCGCCCTGGGCGCGATGGCGGAGCACCTGCCCGAACTCGCCGACATCACCTGTGTCGCCACCGAGGACATCCCCGACGACGCGGCCGCCTCCTGGCGCGAACCCGACCTCACCGCCGACTCGGTCGCCTTCCTCCAGTACACCTCCGGCTCCACCTCCGCCCCGCGCGGCGTGATGGTCACCCACGGGAACCTGCTGGACAACGAGCGGGTCATCACCGAGCGGATGGGCCACACCCCGGATGCGATCGCGGAGTACGACCACGAACTCTTCGTCAGCTGGCTGCCCGTCTACCACGACATGGGCCTCATCGGCCCGGTCCTCAACTCGGTCTACCTCGGCACCACCGCCACTCTCTTCTCGCCCCTGCACTTCCTCCAGCGGCCACAGCGCTGGCTGACCGCCGTCAGCCACTACCGCCCGCACACCAGCGGAGGCCCCAACTTCGCCTACGAACTGGGCCTGAAGCACGCCACACCGGAACTCCTCGACGGCCTCGACCTGAGCAGTTGGAAGGTCGCCTTCAACGGCGCCGAACCGGTCCGGGCCGCCACCCTGCGCCGCTTCACCGAGACCTTCGCCGCGGCCGGCTTCCGCCGCGAGGCCCTCTACCCCTGCTACGGCCTCGCCGAAGCCACGCTGATCGTCACCGGCGGCTCGGTCCAGGCACCGCCCACCCTGATCGAGGCCGCCGAGAGCGGACCCCACGCCGGTGCGGCGGACGCGGCCGCCGTCGGCTCGGGCCAGGTCGGTCCCGGCACGACCGTGGTCATCGCCGACCCCGAGCGGCAGGAGGAGCTGCCCGAGGGCGAGGTCGGCGAGATCTGGGTCGCCGGCGCGAGCGTCGCCAAGGGCTACTGGCGCAACACCCTCGCCACCCGCGAGACGTTCCGGGCCACTCTCAATGACCGGGAGGGCCGCTTCCTGCGCACCGGAGACCTCGGATTCCTGCGCGACGGCGAACTCTTCGTCACCGGCCGCCTCAAGGACCTGATGGTCATCGACGGCCGCAACCACTATCCGCAGGACCTGGAGCTGTCCGCCGAG
The DNA here is from genome assembly GCF_058544905.1 of Streptomyces sp. JLBG701. Classification (NCBI taxonomy): domain Bacteria; kingdom Bacillati; phylum Actinomycetota; class Actinomycetes; order Kitasatosporales; family Streptomycetaceae; genus Streptomyces; species Streptomyces sp. JLBG701. The sequence continues at coordinate 439,988 of NZ_CM178588.1, read as the reverse complement.
ATGTCCCACCCGGCGCTGCGGCCCGGCTGCACCGCCGCGTTCTCCGTCGACGGGGGCGACGGGGGAGTGGAGGGCGAGCAGCCCGTCATCGTCGCCGAGACGGCCCCGGACGTCGTCGAGGAGGCCGAGAAGATCATCGGCCTGATCCGCAGCGCGATCGGCGAGTCCCACGGACTGTCGGTGCGCGACGTCGTGCTGGTCCACCCCGGCACCATCCCCAAGACGTCCAGCGGGAAGATCCAGCGCCGCGCCTCCCGCACGGCCTACCTCGACGGCACCCTCTCCGTGGTCGCCGCACCTGCCACGAGATGACGTCACCGGCCGGCGGCGCGCGCCTTGGCGTGCCGCCGTCGGCCGCGCCGGTCGGTCGCGGACCGGTCCTGCCGTCTTACGCCGCCCGGCCCCGGCCCGCGTCGGCCGTGTCGCTCCACCCACTGGGCGCACCAGCCGCTTTCCCACGCCTGAGCCCGAGTTCACGAGGACACCTGTCTAGATGCCTGCGAACGAGTCTCCGAAGCAGTTCTCCGGGAAATCCGTCACGACCCCCGAGGGGGTCCGGGCCTGGCTGACGTCGGCCGTCGCCGAGGAGACCGGCCTGGACCCGCTGGCCGTCGACCCCGACCGCCCGATCGCCGAATTCGGCCTGGGCTCACGCCAGTTGGTGACCCTGGCCGCGGGCCTGGCCGAGCGGACCGGCCGCGCCCTGGATCCGTCCTTCGTCTTCAACCACCCCACCATCGCGGCGATCGGCGAGGCGGTCTTCGACGACAGCCCCGCTGTCACGGTGGCGGCGGCGCAGGTCGAGACCTCCGTGCGGCCGGACGGTGACATCGCCATCATCTCGATGGCCTGCCGCTTCCCCGGTGGCGCGGACGACCCCGAAGCGCTGTGGCGGCTGCTGGCCGAGGGCGAGGACGCCATCGCCGAAGTACCGGCGGGCCGTTGGAACACCCAGGGGCTCTACGACCCCGACCCGGAGGCCACCGGCAAGGCCTACACGCTGCGCGGCGGCTTCCTCGACGGCATCGACCGCTTCGACGCGCCCTTCTTCGGTATCTCGCCGCGCGAGGCCGCCGCCATGGACCCCCAGCAGCGGCTCCTCCTCCAGACCACCTGGGAGACGATCGAACGCGCCGGGATCGTCCCCGACACGCTCAACGGCAGCTCCACCGGCGTCTATATCGGTCTCTACGACAGCGGATACCTTGCCTCCGCCGGGCTCGGCCAACTCGACGGACACGTCGGCACCGGTTCGGCGTCCAGCGTCGCCTCCGGGCGCATCGCCTACACCCTCGGCCTCCAGGGGCCGGCGGTGACCGTCGACACCGCCTGCTCCTCCTCCCTGGTCGCCCTGCACTTGGCCGCACGGGCGCTGGCGAGCGGCGAGTGCGACCTCGCGCTGGCGGGCGGTGCGACGCTGATGGTGACCCCGCGCGGGCACGTCGAGTTCAGCAGGTTGCGCGGGCTGTCGCCGTCCGGGCGGTGCAGCCCGTTCTCGACCGACGCGGACGGCGTGGTGTGGGCCGAGGGCTGCGGCCTCGTCCTGCTCAAGCGGCTCGCCGACGCACGCCGGGACGGCGATCGGATCCTCGCGGTCGTCAAGGGGTCGGCGATCAACCAGGACGGCCGCAGCCAGGGCCTGAGCGCCCCGAACGGCCCGGCACAGGAGCGGGTCCTGCGCGCCGCTCTTGACGACGCCGCTCTGCACCCCGACGACCTTGACTACGTCGAGGCGCACGGCACCGGCACTTGGCTCGGCGATCCCATCGAGGGCCGCGCCCTGGCCGCCGTCTTCGGACCGGGCCGCCCGGCCGAACGCCCGCTGGGCGTGGGCTCCTTGAAGTCCAACATCGGTCACACCCAGGCCGCGGCGGGCATCGCCGGCGTCATCAAGACCGTGCTCGCCCTCGGCCACGAAATGCTCCCCGCCTCGCTGCACGCCCAGATCCCGACCGAGCACGTCGACTGGACGGGCGGCAACCTGCGCGTGCACAGCGGCGCCCAGGCATGGCCGCGCGGCGGCGACCGGGTGCGGCGGGCCGGGGTGAGCGCGTTCGGGATCAGCGGGACGAACGCGCACGTGGTGCTGGAAGAAGCGCCGGACGATGTCGTGCAACAGACCGTCGAAGAACCCCGCACCAGCGGACCGACCCTCTTCCCGCTCTCCGCGCGCACCCTCCCCGCCCTCCAGGGCCAGGCGAGCCGCCTCCGCGAAGCCCTCGCGGCACAGCCGCACCTGCCGCTGCCCGCCGTGGCCGCGACGCTCACCCATCACCGCACCCACTTCGAGCACCGAGCGGTCATCCGGGCGAGCGACCACGACGAACTCCTGGCCGCGCTGCACGCCCTCGCCGAGCGGCAGCCCGACGCCGAGGCGGTCGTAGGCCCCGAACAGGCCCTTTCGCAGGGTAAGTTGGCGTTCGTCTTCCCCGGTCAGGGTGCCCAGTGGACCGGCATGGCCCGCGATCTGCTGGACCGCGACCCGGTGTTCGCCGACGAACTCGACCGCTGCGACGCCGCCCTGCGCCCCTACACGACCTGGTCGGTGACCTCCGTCCTGCGCGGCGACGACGGCGCCCCGTCGCTGGACCGCGTGGACGTCGTCCAGCCGGTCCTCTTCGCCGTGATGGTGTCCCTGGCCGCCGTGTGGCGAGCCCGTGGCATACGCCCGGACGCCGTGATCGGCCACAGCCAGGGTGAGGTCGCCGCGGCCTGCGTCGCCGGCGCGCTCAGCCTGAACGACGCGGCCGCGGTCGTCGCCCTGCGCAGCCAGGCCCTGACCCAGCTCTCCGGCACCGGCGCCATGGCCGTCGTCGCCCTTCCGCACACCGAGGTCGAGGCTCGCCTCGCCGACCTCGACGGCCGGGTTTCGGTCGCCGCCGTGAACAGTGGCCGCTCCACGGTGATCGCGGGGGATGTGGAGCCGCTGGAGGCGCTGCTCGCCGACCTCGACTCGCAGCAGGTGTTCGTGCGCCGACTCGATGTCGACTACGCGTCCCACAGCGCCCAGGTCGAGCCGGTCCGTACGACGATCCTCGACGAACTCGACGGCGTCACCACCTACCCGACGTCCGTCGCCTGGTACTCCACCGTCCACGGCGAGCCGGTCACCGAGGAGTTGGAAGCCGACTACTGGTACACCAACCTCCGTGAACCCGTCCGTTTCGCGCCCACCGTGGAACGCATGGTGGCTGACGGCTACCGCTACTTCGTCGAGCTGAGCCCCCACCCGTCCCTGCTCACCGCCGTACGTACCGTCGCCGAGGACTTGGGCCGCGACGACCTGGTCGCCGTCGGCTCGCTGCGCCGCGACGAGGACGGCCCCGCCTGTCTGGAGTTGGCCGCCGCCCAACTCCACGTCCACGGACGGCGGATCGACTGGCGCCGACTGGTCCCCGACATGGCACCGGCCGACCTGCCGACGTACGCCTGGGACCCGCAACGCCACTGGATCGAGCCCGAGTCCGCCGCCGGCGCCCCCGCCCTGTTCGACCGCGCCGCGCACCCGCTCCTTGGCATCCAGCTCCAGTCGGCCGACGAGACCCGCTGGACCTTCCGCAACGAGTGGTCCCCGGCCACCGCCGACTGGCTGCCCGACCATGCCGTGTTCGGGCGGACCGTGGTGTCGGGCACGACGCTGCTGGAACTGTGCCGAGCCGCACTCGCCGTGGCCCGCCCCGACGAGCCCGGCGACGTCACCGACCTGCTCCTCCTCACACCCCTCACGCTGCCCGACTCCGGCACGGTCGAGGTGTCCGTCGAGGTCGTCACCGCCGGTCCCGTACCGGAGGTCACCGTGCACAGCCGCCCGCGCGCCCAGGAGGCCACGGGCTGGACCCTGCACGCCACCGCGTCGGCGGCCGAGTCGGCGCCGGTGACGGTGGGGCCGCCGTCGGTGTGGCCGGAGGCCGCCGAGGAGGCCTGGAACGCGCAGACGTACGAGCGGCTGAGCGGCCTGGGCCTGGGCTACGGCCCGGCGTTCCAGGGCGTGCGGTCGGCCGTCATGACCGGCGCCGGAGAACTGCTGGCCCGGCTCTCGCTGCCGACCGAGGCCCGCGACACTGCCGACCCGTACCCGGTCCACCCGGCGCTGCTGGACGCCGCGCTGCAGGTGGCGGCCGCGTTCGAGGCGGCCGACGGCCGGGTGCTGCTGCCGGTCGCGTTCGCCCGTTGCGTGCTGCCGCCCGGCGGCGCGAGTGAACTCACCGCGTCTGTACGGCGATCCGGCGGCACCGGCACCGACCTCACGCTGGAAGTGACCCTGTGGGACACCGACGGACTCCCGGCGGGCCGACTGGAGGGCGTCCGCCTGAGGGCCGTGGACGCGGCCGACCTGAACAGCGGATCGGAGAACAGCCGACATCTGTACGAGGTCGCCTGGACGGCCGTGTCCGAGGTGCCCGCCGGGACGCCGGGCACCGGGTGGGCCGTCGTCGGTGAGGATGCGGACGCCGAGGTCGCGGATGTGGTGCGGGGTCTGGAGGCGGCCGGGGTCGAGATCCGCGAGTCGGGCGCGGACGTCGTTGTACGCTTCTGGCCGCGTCCGGCGCCGGAGGCCGAACTGGCCGCAGCGGCACAGGAGTTGGCGGCCGCGGCGCTGGCCGAGCTGCAGGCGCTGATCGCCCTGCCCGAGGGCGAGGCCCCCGCCCGGACCGTGTGGGTGACCCGTGGCGCGGTCGGCACCGGCGACGGGGACACGGTGCCCGGCCTGGCCCAGTCGGTGCTGTGGGGCCTGGCCCGCAGCACCCGCACGGAACACCCCGACCTCGGCCTGACCCTGCTCGACCTCGACGGCTCCGATGCCGCAGCTGCCCTGCTGTCCGCCGCGTCGCTCACCGACGAACCCGAACTCGCCCTGCGCGCGGGCACCTTGCTCGCCCCGCGCCTGGTACGGGCCCGCGCCGCCGACGAACTGCGGATTCCGGCCGAGGACCACTACGAGCTGGTCGGCCTCCCGGCGGACCCCGCCTTGCGTACGGCGGCCCCCCGGGCGTTGGCGCCCGGCGAGGTGAGGATCCAGGTGCACGCGGTGTCGCTGCACCCGAGGGCACCCCTTGTGAGCGGGGACGAGGTGCCGCGTTCCGTGTGCGCGGGTGTGCTGACCGAGGTCGGCGTCGATGGCGATGGACTCGCCCCCGGCGTGCGGGTCGTCGCCCTCGCCGACACGGCGCCCGGCTCTGAAGCCGTCGCCGACGCGGCTCTGGTCGTGGTGCTTCCCGACGAGGTGCCGTTCACGACCGGAGCCACCCTGCCCCTCGCGGATCTCCTGGGACGCGGCGCCGGACAAGACCGCGAACAGCTCGACGCGGCCCTGCGCGCGGCCGCAGCCGGACTGACGCGTCCCCAGGTGCTGCCCGTCACCGCCGCCCGCGAAGCCGTACGGCGGAGCGGGATCGCCACCGGCCGCCCCGTCGTCCTCGACCTGATCGGCCGCCCGACCCTGGTCCCGACCGACGGCACGGTTCTCATCACCGGCGGCCTGGGCGCGGTAGGCATGCACATCGCCCGGCTCCTGGCCGAACACGGCGTCCCCCGCCTGCTGCTGACATCTCGTCAGGGAACCGCCGATCCGCGCACCGCCGAGGTCACCGCCGAACTGGCCGCGCTCGGCGCCGAGGTCGAGGTGGCCGCGTGCGACGTCGCGGACGCCACGGCCGTGGCCGCCCTGCTCGACGGGATCGGCGACGAGTCGCCGCTGCGGGGCGTCGTGCACTGCGCCGGCATCCTCGCCGACGGGGTGATCACCGAACTGACACCGGAGCGCCTCGCCGAGGCACTGCGCCCCAAGGTCGACGGCGCCGCCCACCTGCACCGGCTCACCGCCGACACACCCCTCGACCTCTTCCTGCTGGTCTCCTCGGCAGCGGGCGTCATCGGCAACGCGGGCCAGGCCAACTACACGGCGGCCAACGTCTTCCTCGACCAACTCGCCCACCACCGGCGCGCCTTGGGACTGCCCGGCGTCTCCGTCTCCTTCGGCGCCTGGGCGGGCGAAGGCCTGGCCGTCGAACACGCCGACATGGAACGGATGGCCCGCCTCGGTCTCCGTGCCCTCACCCCCGACCAGGGTCGCGAACTCGTCGAACTCTCCTTGCGTCGCAGCGCACCCCATCTGGTCGCTTGGGCCCTGGACCTGGCCCGCCTGCGCGACAACACGGCGGCAACCGGCGGTACTTCGGCCGCGCTGTGGCGTTCTCTGCTGCCCGCGCCCCGCCCCGGCCAGGACGCCGGCGACGCCTTGGTCGACCGACTGGCCCGGCTGCCCGAGGCCGAACGTGCCGCACGCGTCCTGGCCCTGGTCCGCGAGGAGGCCTCCCGCGCCCTCGGCCTGCGCTCGGCGGAGTCCGTCCGCCCCGACCAGCCGCTGCGCGAACTCGGCATGGACTCCGTCACGGCCGTCGAACTCCGCAACCGCATCGGCACCCGCCTGGGCGCCAAACTCCCCGCCACCCTCCTCTTCGACCACCCCACCCCGGCCCGCCTCACCGACTACCTCCTTGCCGGCGTGCTCGCCGCAGGCGGTCACAGGACCACCCCCGCCGCGCAGCTGGGCCGCACCACGCGGGCGGCGACCGACGAGCCCCTCGCCGTGGTGGCCATGGCCTGCCGGCTCCCGGGCGGCGTGAACGACCCGGACGACCTGTGGCGGCTGCTCACCGAGGGCCGTGACGCGGTCGGTGCGTTCCCGGACAAGCGCTGGGACGTCGAGTCGCTGTACGACCCCGACCCGGAGGCGATGGGCAAGTCGTACGTCCGCGAAGGCGGCTTCCTGGACGACATCGAGTCGTTCGACGCGGGCTTCTTCGGGATCACCCCGAAGGAGGCGGCGGCCATGGACCCGCAGCAGCGGCTCCTGCTGGAGACGGCCTGGGAGGCGCTGGAGCGCGCCGGGATCGTGCCCGGTGACCTGGCGGGGAGCAGCACCGGCGTGTACGTCGGCATGTTCGGCAGCGACTACCTGGCGGGCTCCCGGCTCGACCAGCTCGACGGATACGTCGGAACGGGGTCGGCTCTCAGCGTCGCCTCGGGCCGCCTCGCCTACGCCCTGGGCCTCAACGGCCCGGCCATGACGGTGGACACCGCGTGCTCGTCGTCCCTGGTCGCCACGCACCTGGCGGCGCAGGCGCTGCGGTCGGGCGAGTGCGACCTGGCGCTGGCCGGCGGTGTGACGTTGATGGTGACCCCGCAGACCTTCGTGGAGTTCAGCAGGCTGCGCGGCCTGTCCCCGAGCGGCCGCTGCCGCTCCTTCTCCGACGACGCCGACGGCGCCATCTGGGCCGAGGGCGCGGGCATGCTCGTACTGAAGCGGCTGAGCGACGCGCGGCGCGACGGGGACGAGGTACTGGCCGTGCTGCGCGGCACGGCCGTCAACCAGGACGGCCGCAGCCAGGGCCTGTCCGCGCCGAACGGTCCGGCGCAGGAGCAGGTGATCCGGCGGGCGCTGGAGCGGTCCGGCCTCGAACCCGGCGACATCGACCACGTCGAGGCACACGGCACGGGCACCACCTTGGGCGACCCGATCGAGGCGAACGCCCTCGCGGCTGTCTTCGGCGACACCCGCCCCCAGGGCCGGCCCCTGTACCTGGGCTCGCTCAAGTCGAACATCGGTCACACGCAGGCGGCTTCGGGCGTGGCCGGTCTGATCAAGGTGGTGCAGTCGTTGCGCCACCGGACCCTGCCGCGCACCCTGCACGCCGACACACCCAGCCGCCACGTCGACTGGGACGACAGTGGTCTGGCGCTGCTCCAGGAGGACCAGGCCTGGCCGTCGACGGGGGAGCGGGTCCGACGCGCCGGCGTGAGTGCCTTCGGGATCAGCGGGACCAATGCCCACGTGATCGTGGAGGAGGCGCCGACCGCCGACGTGGTGGAGCCGACGGGTGAACTTCCGCCCGAGAAGCGGCTGTTCGTGTTGTCCGGGCGGGGCGAAGCCGCCCTGCGGAAACAGGCAGCCCGGCTGGCCCGGCACGTCGCCGACGGCGTGGCTCTGCCGGATGTCGCCCACACCCTGGCCCGCCACCGCAGCCACTTCGAGCGGCGCGCGGCGATCGTCGCGGACGACCGGAGTGAACTCCTCGACCGGCTGGGCGCGTTGGCGTCCGGACGGGCTCCCCTCGCACCGCTGCGCGAGGAGCAGACGGGCAAGGTGGCGTTCGTCTTCGCCGGGCACGGAGGTCAATGGGCGGGCATGGGCATCGAGTTGATGGCCGGCTCGGACGCGTTCCGCGAGGAACTGACCCGTATCGACGAGGCGATCCACCGGCACGCCGGCTGGTCGGTCCTCAACGTGCTGCGGGCGCCGGAGGAGTTCTCCCCGCTGGACCGCACCGAGTACCTTCAGCCGGTGCTGTTCGCGGTCAACGCCGCACTGGCCACCGCCTGGCGCGCCCTCGGGGTCACCGCGGATGCCGTGGTCGGACACAGCCTGGGTGAGATCGCCGCCGCGTACAGCGCGGGCGCCCTCACCCTGGACGACGCCGTGACCGTCGTGACCGGGCGCGCCCAGGCGGTCGTACCCCTGGTCGGGCACGGCGGCATGCTGTCCCTGGATCTCCCGCGCACGCAGGTCGAGGAACTGCTCGCCCCCTACCCGGACCGGCTGTTCGTCGCGGCGGTCAACAGCGCCCACTCCACAGCCGTCTCCGGTGACACCGACGCGCTCGGCGAACTGGTCCGCCACCTGGCCGAGCACCAGATCCGCGCCCGCCGCCTGTCGACACCGTTCGCCTCGCACACCCCCCTGATGGAACCGCTCCGCGGGGAGCTGCTGAGCGGCTTCTCCGGCGTCCGGGGCGCCCAGGCGCCGACCCCGCTGTACTCGGCGGTCACCTCCGAACCCGTGCCCGGGGACCGGCTGGACGCCGAGTACTGGTTCGCCAATCTCAGGCAGCCCGTCCGTTTCGCGGACACGATCCGACGCATGCTGGACGACGGCTTCCGCTACTTCGTCGAACCGAGCCCGCACCCCTCACTCACCGCCTCCATCGAGGCGGTGGCGGCCGAGGCCGGGATCGACGCGGTCGCCGTCGGCTCCCTGCGCAGGCAGCAGGACGGACGCGACGTCCTGCTGCGCAGGGTGGGCGAGCTGTATGCGGCCGGACACGCACCCGACTGGACGGCCCTGTTCCCGCAAGGCCGCCAAGTCGCCCTGCCCACCTACGCCTTCGCTCGCGAACGCCACTGGCTCGCCCCCGCCCCGTCCGGCGGAACCGCCGGCGGTTCCCCGGTGCTGGGCACGCACGTCGAGGCCAGCGACGAACCCGACCGGCACCTCTTCCAGAGCGACATCGACCTGCGCGACAGCCGCTTCGCCTACCTCACCGACCACCGGGTCACCGGCGAAGTCTGGCTGCCCGGCGCCGCCTTCCTGGACATGGCCCTCCAGGCCGCGTCCACGCTGACCGAGGGAGGCGAAGTCCACCTGGCCGACGTGCGGTTCCTCCAGCCACTGCGCCTGGACGAGGACCGCCCCGTACGGCTGCAACTGGTCCTGCTGCCCGAAGAGGACGGCCGGCGCACCTTCACCATCGCCTCCGCACCCACCGGCGAGCGGCGTCCGCGCTGGGAACGGCACGTCAGTGGACGCGTCACCACCGCTCCCGCCGAACCCGTCTCCACCACGGGCGAGTTGCCCGCCACGCTGCGCGAACGGTGCACGCAGGAGGCCGACCTGCCGGCGATCTACGCCCAACTCGGCTCCCTCGGCATCGAGTACGGCCCCGCGTTCCGCAACCTGCGCTCGGGCCACCGCACGGACACCGCCGCGCTCGCCCGGCTCGCCGACCGCTCCGCCGCCGGACATCTGCTGCACCCCACCCTCCTCGACTCCGCCTTCCACACGGCCGCCCTGCCCGGCAACGCCCCCCAGGGACGGGCGTTCGTGCCCGCCGGCTTCGGACAACTCCGGTTCACCGGGCTGCGTACGGCGCCCGCCTGGGTGACCTGTGAGCTGCGCTCCGTCCACGGCGACACCGCGATCCTCGACCTGCGGCTGTGGGACGAGCACGAGCAACTCATCCTGGAGGCCCGGGAGTTCGAGCTGGCCGCGCTGTCCCCGCTGGACGGCGCCCTCTTCGAGACCCGCTGGCAGCCCCGTCCGGCAGCGCAGGAACCACCCGCCGAGGGCAGCTGGCTGATCCTCGCGGACGAGACGGGCGTGGCCGCCGAACTGGGGGAGCGGCTCGGCTCGGAGACCCGGCACGTGATCGCCCGCAGGGGCGAGACGTTCGGTGCGGAGGGGCCTGGCCTGTACGTCCTCGACCCGGCCGACCCGCAGCACCTGACCCGCCTGTTCGACGCGGCATTCCCGGACGGGCCGCCCACTCGGGTGGTCCAGCTGTCCGCGCTCGACGCCCCGGCCGTCGAGGACGCCGCCACGGCCCGGGAGGCGGCGCGGCTGTGCTGCCTGAGCACCCTGCACCTGGTACGGACGCTCGCCGATCGCCCGCAGGGCCAAGCTCCCCGCCTGTTCACGGTGGTGCGCGGCAGCCAGGCCGCCGGTGACAGCACGCAGGTGACGGACCCGCAGCAGGCGCTCGCCTGGGGCTTCGGCCTTGCCGTGGCGCAGGAGCATCCCGAGCTGGCGGTCACCCTCGTGGATCTGCCGGCCGTGGGCGGTGTCGACGCCCTGTGGCAGCAGCTGCGGCACGCGGACGACGAACGCCTCGTCGCCCTGCGGGAATCGGGCCGACTCGTCCCGCGCCTGGCCCGTACCCGCGCCGACGACGACGCGAACACCGAGACGCCCGCGGACGGCGTCCACCTGATCACCGGCGGTCTCGGCGGCCTCGGCCGCGTCGTCGCCGAACGCCTGGTCCGCCGCGGCGCCCGCCGCCTCGCCCTGATGGGCCGGGGCACACCCGATGCGGCAACGGCAGCCTGGATCAAGGAACTTGAGCAGCGCGGTGTGAGCGTGCATCTCGCCCGCGCCGACGTCGCCGACCGTGACGGCCTGACGTCCGCCCTGGACGCCGTACGAGATGAAGCCGGACCGATCACCACCGTCGTCCACGCCGCCGGTGTCCTCGACGACGCCACGGTGGCGAATCTGACCGACGACCGTGTGCTGCGCGTGCTCGCCCCCAAGGTGCTGGGCACCGCCCTGCTCACCGAGTTGATCCCGGAGGCCGACAACCTGGTCCTGTTCGCCTCGGCGGCAGGCCTGCTCGGCTCGGCCGGACAGAGCCCCTACTCGGCCGCGAACGCCTTCCTGGACGCCTGGGCACACCACCTCTCCCGGACCGACCGGCGGGCGCTCAGCCTGGACTGGGGCGCCTGGGCCGGGGTGGGCATGGTGGCCGAGTCCGGTACTCGCGCCGCCGAGACCAGCCGGTCCGGCCTTGTGGCGTTCTCCCCGCAGGACGGCGGCGAACTCTTCGAGCGGGTCCTGGGCACCGCCCGGCGCCAACTCGCGCCGATCGCCCTGGACTGGGAGATGCTGTCGCTCGACCCGGACGCCGCACGCACCCGCCCCATCCTGGGCGACCTGGTCACCGCCCCGACCGGCACCGGCGACTCGGACGGCCTCGTCAAGAAGGTGTTCGAGGCGACGACGGACGCCGACCGAACCGCATGGCTCGAAGCCTACGTACGGGCCAGGGTCGGCGAGGTCTCCGGTGGCGTCGTGGACGTCTCCGCGGCCACGGCCCTGAAGGAACTCGGCCTGGACTCCCTGATGTTGGTGCGGCTGCGCAACGCCTTCGCCCGCGAACTCGGCGTCGAACTGCCCACCGCCGAGGTGTTCGCGGCCGCCGACATCCGCGCCCTGGCCCGCGCACTGGGCAACGCCCTGCCCGAACGGGCGGCCGGGACACAGGAACAACCGGTCGATCAGCGGCCCGAGTTGCCCGAGGTACCGGAAACCGAACTGCGGCCCGCGACCCGCGACGTCGTACGACTTCTCCGCAGCGCCCAGCCGGACATGCCCGACGCGGCACACGGAGTCGGCCTCGCCGTACGCCTCACCACACCCACCACCCGCGACACGCTCACCGACATCGTCACCCGCCTCACCGGCCGCCACGCCGCCCTGCGCACCGCCGTCGTCACCGGCACCGAAGGCGGCCGACAGCTGTGCGTGGACCGGGAGTTGACCACACCGATCCTGACCTGGACGGCGGTGGCCGCCGAGGACGAAATCGACCCCGCCGACCGGCTGCGGCAGCTGCTGGAAGTGCCGTTCGACCTGACGCGGCCGTCGCTGTGGCGCTTCGAACTCCTCGACGGCGGCACACGCGGCCAGACCCTGGTGTTCGGCGCCCACCACGCGGTGAGCGACCTCCAGTCCCTCCTGCTGGTGGCGGGGGAGATCGACGCCGAACTCTCCGGCACCGCACTGGGCTCCGAGGTCACCAACCGGGACATCGACCTCCTCATCCAGGCCCAGCAGACGGGCGGGGGAGTCGCGGCAACCGACTGGCGCGAAGCCTTCCACGGCAGTGAACGCCTCGACCTGACACTCGCCCGCCCGCGCCCGGCCACCCGCACCTACCGGGCCGGCAGCGTGACCGTGGCGATCCCGGACGGGCTCATGGAACAGGTGTCGACGGCCGCGAGCCGCCTCGCCATCACCCCTGCAGCCTTCTGCCTCGGCACCCTGACCGTGCTGCTGGCCCGCATGCGGGAGCGCGAGCGTTTCGTCCTCGCCGTCCCGGTGGACACCCGCATCCACGCCGACGCGTTCGACGCCGTGGGCTTCTACGGCGTACCCGTGCCGTTCCCCGCCGAGGCCCGCGCCGGTGAGCGGATCGAGGACGTGCTGCGCCGCACCGACGGCCGCCTGGAGCGGATCCTGGCCAAGGGCGCCATGTTCTCCGACGTCCTGGCCACCCTGGCCCGGCAAGGACTGCACCGGGCGAACGCGCCCCTGGTGGAGGTCTACTTCAACTTCGTCCGCTCCTCGCGCAGCCTGACCGGCTTGGAGATCCTGCCTGCGGGCACGGGCTACTCCGACCTCGACCTCATGGTCACCATGACGCCGGACGCGGGCCGTATCCGCCTCGACCACAACCTCGACATCCTGGACGCGGATACCGCCAGCGGACTGGGGGAGGAGTTCGTGCGGCTGCTCGCCGAGGGGGTGGAGGACGCGACGGCAGTGGTTCGTACGATCCCCGAGACCCTCCCGGCCACGACCGCGTCCCAGGCCACGGACCTGGTCCCGGCCACCTCCACCACCGATGACACTCCGAGCGCCTCGCCTGCCGACGAGCCCGCCATCCCTGCGCGCCGCACGCTCGCCCTCGCCGCCACCTTCGCCCTCGGCAACCTGCCGTTGATGTGCGAGGCAGCCGTCAACGACGGTGCGGAGGACGGCGGTTTGACCGTTGACGAGGCCCCGTACCACCAGGTGCTCGCGAGCCTGAGGGACCCCTCCGGCGTCTTCGCCGACCCCGCCACGGCGATGGGCGTGGTCCTGCTGCGCGCGGCGGACCTGGAACGCTTCGGCCCGGTGGACGACACGCTGCTCGCCGAGCTGCGCACCGAGTACCCGGCAGCGGTGCGGGCCCTCGTCGAACGGACCCGCAAGCCGCTGATCGTCGGCTTCCTGCCCACCGCTCGCGACAACGACCGTCTCGGGCGCTGGGAGCGCGAGATCGCCGCCGAACTCGCCGACTCACCCGGCATCGCGGTGCTCACCCCCGACGACTGGAGCGGGCACCACGCTGTCGACGAACCGTTCGACGAGCGGACCGAGCGGCTCGCCCACCTTCCCTTCACCCCGCGCTTCCAGGCGGTCGTCGCACTGCGCCTGGCCGAGCTCGTGCGGGCGGTGCGCCGCCCCACGCCGAAGGTGATCGCCGTGGACGGCGACGAGACCCTGTGGGGCGGAGTGGCCGGCGAGATCGGCCCCGAGGCGGTGGACCTGACCGGCCCGCGCACCCTGCTGGCACGCAGGCTGCTTCAGTGGCGTGCGGCGGGCGCACTGCTCGCACTGGTCAGCAACAACGACGAGGACACGGTCCGCGCCGTCCTCGACCGCCCGGACAGCCTGCTGAAGGCCGAGCACTTCAGCGTCCTGTCCGCCGCCTGGGGCCCGAAGCCGGCACGTCTGTCCGAGGCGGCCGACACGCTCAACCTCGGCGTGGACAGCTTCCTGTTCCTGGACGACAACCCGGCCGAAGTCGCCAAGATGCGCTCGGCGCTGCCGCAGGTGCTGTCGGTGACCTGCCCTCCCGCAGCGGAACTGGAGGCATTCCTGGGCCGGTTGTGGCCTTTGGTCCCGGCCGCGGCGACCGCCGAGGACGCGCTGCGGGCACGGTTCTACGAACAGGAACGTGAGCGGGACGCCGTACGCGAAGAGGCCGGATTCGAGGAGTTCCTGGCCCAACTGGGCCTGGAGGTCGACATCCGGGCCCTGGTCGAGGCCGACGTCGAGCGTGGTGAGCAACTGGTGTGCCGCACCAACCAGTTCACCCTGCGCGCCCGGTCGGCCGACGGCGGCGACCTCGCCCGCTGGCGGGAGCGCGGCGAGGTGTGGACGGCCGTCGCCCGGGACCGGTACGGCGACTACGGCCAGATCGGGCTGCTCGCCCTCCGCGCGGACGGCGACCAACTCGACCTGCTGGCCTGGATGATGAGCTGCCGGGCGCTCGGCCGGGGCGTCGAGGAACGCCTGCTCGCATGGCTGGCCGACCGCGCCGAACAACTCGGCTGCACAAAGGTCCGGTTGACGGCGGAGCGCACCGCGCGCAACGTTCCGGCCCGCCGTCTGCTGGCCGCGCTCGGCGGCGGCCACCACGACGACGAACGCCTCGAAGTCGTGGTCACGCCGGAACACCTGCGGGCCTTCCGCTCCTGGGAGAAGCAGTGACCGGGCCGGCCAAGGATGGTGGCGAGCCTCGGCCTCGGGCCGGGGCTGAAGGAAAGGACAGTGCACATCATGAAGGGCTCTCATGCGTGACGTGAACGAGGACGCGGCGGCACACGCCGGACAGCGGGCGGCGGCCGAGTCGATCGAGCGGGGCGGCATCGGGCTCGGCGTGGACGAGCTGCTGGCGAAGGTGATGGCGGCAGGCGGCGCCGAGCAGCCCGGTGCCACCTCCACCCCGCTCCCGGACGTGGACGGCCTGGCCGCCGCCATCGCCGCCGCGGCGGGCCGCTATCTGCCCGCCGGGCACCTGTCGCCCGACGCCGACTTCTTCGACGCCGGGGGCAGCTCCGTGCACGCCGTGGAACTCGTGGCGGAGCTGGAGGGCGAACTGGGCGTGGAGCTGGACCTGGACGACGTGTTCGCCGACGCCCGCCCGATCAGCCTCGCCCGACGCTGGCTGGCGGCAGCCGGGGCCGAGGTCGCACCGGTCGCCTCGGAGGTCCCGTCGCTCACCGCCGCGGCGTACTCGGCGGGTGCGGCGATCGCCCCGTCCGCATCCTCGACAGCCACCGCCTCACCGTCCTCGGGCGCCTCGTCGGCCATCACCTCGCAGGTCCCGGGCGCACTGCCGCTCTCCGCCGCGGGCACCCTCCCGGCCACCACCCCGAGCACCCTCCCCATCCCGGCCCCCCGCACCCCGCCGACGGTGACGACCGTCCACCTCCCCGACGACAGGAAGGCCCCCTACTCCACCGCCCGCCGCGAGGACCTCGACCAGATCCTGGCCGACCTCGCCCTCGCCGACCGGCTGCCCTTCACCGCCGCGCCCGAACCGCTCCCGCCCCGCCGGATCCTGCTCACCGGCGCCACCGGCTTCCTCGGCAGCCACATGCTCCTCGACCTGCTGCGGCACAGCGACGCCCACGTCTACTGCCTGGTCCGCGCCGCCGACGAGGAGACGGCCGTGGCCCGGCTCGGCGAGGCACTGCGCGGCTACCAGCTGCCCTGGTCGTCGGAGATCCGCCGCCGCGTGACGGTCCTCCCCGGCGACATGCGGCGCCCGCACCTGGGCCTGTCCGACGAGCTGTGGCACACCCTCGCCCACGAGGTGGACAGCATCGTCGGCGTGGCGGCGGCCGTGGACTTCCTGCGCGGCTACCAGTCCCTGCGCGCCGGCAACGTGCTCGGCGCGCTGACCCTGGCCGAACTCGCGGCCACCGGCCGCCCCAAGCCGCTGCACCACATCTCCTCGATCGCGGTGTTCAACGAGGTCGGCATCACCGCGATGGGCGAGGACGACCCGCTGGCCCACGCCGACCGCCTGATCGCGGGCTACGACCAGACCAAGTGGGCCGCCGAGGTCGCCCTGCGCCGCGCCCGCGACCACGGCCTGATCGTCTCGGCCCTGCGCCCCGGCGGCATCGGCGGCCACTCCAAGACCGGGGCGTACAACCCGCAGGACCTCAGCAGCGGCCTGATCTCCGCCTTCGGCCGCTTCCGCACGGTGCCCGCCTTCCGCTACCTGAACGCGGCGCCCGTGGACTGGGTGAGCCGGGTCGCGGTCGCAGTCGTCTGCGAACCGGACGCGTGGGGCTACGACTACAACCTGACCGGTGTGCCCAACACCCTCGACGACGTCGTACGCGACATGGCGTTCGGCGGTATGCACGTGCGCGTGCAGGACTGGGACGAGTGGCGCACCGACGCCGTGGCCCGCCTCGAAGCCGACCCGATACCCGAACTGGCCTTCCTTGCCCGGGTGTTGCAGAGCCCCACCGCCCTCAAACTGTGCGAGGCGACCCTGAAGGGTCCGGCGGCCACGGCCGACCGCACGGCCGCGCTCGTCGACGCGCTCGGACTGCGGCCCGCCGCCCGCTACGACGCGCAGGCGCAGCTCAGGACATTCGAGCGGCTGGCCGGCGACGGCCTGGCCCGGCTGCCGCACAAGGACGACCAGCCCTACCTCTGGTTCGCCGAGACGACCGAAGGCCACGTCGGCCCGGTCAACGCCCCCGCCGACACCCCCTGTTCGATGGCGCTGACCCTCTCCATCGCGAGCATGTACCAGCTGGTCAAGGAGCGCCGGGTGGACGTCACCGGAGAGGTCACCTGCACCGCCGTACACGCCCAGCCGCTGACCGTCGAACGCGGTGACGTCTGGATCCGCCCCGAGGAGGGCATCCCGCACCAGCACGGACTCAAGCACCAACTCCTGCGCTACCGGCTGTCGTTGCGCGACGCGGACGGAGGCCGCTGGTGGCTGGAGGGCCACAAGTACGCCCGGGCCCGCCGCGACCTGTGGCGCCAGACCCGCGCCCTGACCGTGGAGATCGGCCGCGAGGGCGAAGCGGCGAGCCTCGCGGGCGAGGTGATCGTGCCCGCCGACTCCTACGTCCGCGACCAGATCGACGGCATCAAGGTCGCCCCGCACCTGACCGGCCAGGAGAAGCGGGCCGCCAAACTGACCTGGCTCGCCTGGTTCGGCATGGAGATGGGCCGCGGCCTCCTCGGCCCGTTCACCCGGGCCGCCGCCGACCTCCTTGACCTGCGCCGCACCCCGACCCCGACGGAGCACCACCGATGATCTTCAGGACGACGCCCCCCAGGCAGGTCCGGCCGGCACTGCGCAAGGTCAGGACCACCACGGCCCTGCGCCCCCTGCACCACCGCCTCGACCCGGCCACCGTCGAGGAGATCCCCTTCCACGCCACAGACGGCGTCCGCCTCGGCCTGACCCGCATCGACACCGGCGCCACGGACCGGCCCGCCGTACTGATCCTGCACGGACACACCGCATCCGCCGACATGTTCCTGCTCCCCGAGACCCGCAACCTCGTCGACACCCTCCTCGACGACGGCTACGAACCCTGGCTCCTGGACTGGCGGGGCAGCTGCCGCCTGCCCTACAACGAGACGGGCCAGCGGTACACGTACGACGATGTCGCCCTCCACGACATCCCCGCCGCCGTCTCCCACATCCGCCAACGCATCGGCGACCGCCCCCTGTTCGTCGTCGCGCACTGCATCGGCTCCCTCGCCCTGTCACTGAGCATGACGGCGGGACTCGTCCCCGGCCTGGCGGGCGTGGTGTCGCAGGGCGTGTTCCTCACGCCGAAACTCGCGGGCCGCACGTCACTGATGATGACGGTGGCCGGGGAACTCCTGAAGACCCGGATCGACCACATCCCGGTCGACATCCGCAAGGTCGGCCTGTGGTCGAAGTACACCCCGCTGTTCGCGCTCGCCGCCCGCAAGGCGACCTGCCCGGACCCCACCTGCCAGATCCTGCACAACTCGGCCTGGGGCACCGGCGCCTCACTGTTCGTCCACGAACACCTGACGGAAGCGACCCACGACCGCCTCGCCCACCTGCTGGGCCCCGCCCCGCTGTGGATCCTGCCGCACCTGCGCCGCATCGAACTGGCCCGCAGCGTGGTCCGCTGGCACGACACCGACCACCGCTACCAGGCCCTCCCGCCCAACGCGCTGGACGCGGCGGGCCGCATCGACACCCCCGTCCTGCTCCTGGCCGGCAGCGAGAACGGCCTCTGGCTCGACTCCCAGAAGCTCTGCCACGACGTTCTCGCCCACCGCCAGCCCCAGTTGGACGTGACGTACACCGAGATCCCCGGCTACGGCCACCTGGACACGTTCCTCGGCAGGGGCGCCGCCCTCGACGTGTACGGACACATCCTCGACTTCCTCGGCAAACGGCGGTGACGGCGGCCTGCGAGGGCGGATACCGTACCCGGCAGTAACGGATCGCATCGCAGGAGGCCACCATGGCGCAGCTCGAAGTCGCCGGCGCAGCACTGACGTACGACGACGAGGGCCCCCGCGACAGCGAGGACGTGCCCCTGGTGTTCATCCACGGCTGGACGGCCAACCGCCACCGCTGGGACCACCAGACGGCACACTTCGCCGAGCGGCGCCGCGTCATACGGCTCGACCTGCGCGGGCACGGCGAGAGCAGCGGTGCGGGGGTCCGTACGATCGCCGAACTGGCCGACGACGTCCTCGCCCTCCTCGACCACCTGAAGATCGACCGCTTCATCCCGGTCGGCCACTCCATGGGCGGAATGATCGCCCAGACCCTCACCCTCGCCCACCCCGAGCGGGTGGAGCGCCTCGTGCTGGTGGACTCCATCAGCCGCATGACCTACAGCCGTGGCCGGGGCCTGCTGATGGGCGCGTCGACCCTCGTCCCCTTCAAACTGTTCGTCGCCGCGAACATCCAACGCGCCTTCGCACCCGGCTACCCGCGCGACGAGATCCGCGCCTACATCCGCGCCTCCGCGGACACCCCGCGCGAGGTCGTCATGACCCTCTACGGCGCCATGCGAGCCTTCGACGTCCTCGACCGGGTCGGTGAAATCACCACCCCCACCCTGATCATCCACGGCTACCACGACATCCAACTCCCGGTGAAGCAGATGCTGCGCATGGCGAAGGCCTACCCGAACGCGCTGGTCCGCATCATCGACGCCGGCCACGAACTCCCGGTGGAGAAGCCGGCCGAACTGACCGCGGCGCTTGAGGAGTTCGTGACCGGACGGGGTTGAGACGCGGACCGGCGCGGACTACTGAGAGGCGGGCTGCTGGGCCGCCGCCGTCCCATACGGCCCCTCGGTCGCCTTCAGCCACTGCATCGAGGTCAGCCGTACCGCGAAGTACACCGCGGCCGCCGCGGCGACGATCTCCAGGGCGTCGGCCGCCATGTACTGCGTCACGGCCGCCCGGATCTCCGCGACGCTCTCGGCGTCCTCGTAGCGCCCTCCGGCGAACCGGTCGAACACCGTGCCGGCGACGAACAGGCCCCACCACAGGTTCACCGGCCAGATCGACATCCGGTACGGCTCGCCGTCGCCCGGCAGCGGTGTGGCGGCCGTCCACATGTCGACGGCGACGCGGTACGGCATCCAGAGGTTCGCCAGGGGGATGAACCAGGCGCCGACGGCCCAGCCGGGACCGTTGCGGAAACGGTCCGGCGCCAGCAGCCCGGTGTTGCGGCGCATCCGGAAGAACCAGACGACAAAGAGGATCGCGCAGGGCAGATACACCATGCCTTGAAGCCTGCCGGCCGTCTCGTACAGCGAGTACGCGGCGTCCAGTTCCTCCTGCGGAGCGGTGAGAAAGCCCTGGTCGTCGTCGATGAGCGTGTAGATCCGCGCGCCGACGAACACGGCGAACAGATCGGTGAGGGCGACGGCCGCGAGCAGCGCCGACACGGAGACCAGAAGGGCGCGCGCGGAACGCGGCAGCCCGCCCGGAAGCAAGGGACGCGGACGGAGCTCACTGGACGCGGACATGATGATGGCCCCCCACGGGCGAGAAGACGGAACGGCCCGCGGAAGATCGCGCGCTGACGCACGATACGCAATGCCATGCGGTCCCGTCCATGACAATTCCGCAGGTCGGGGCGGAGCGGGATGCCATATATATCGGTGCTCCACGCCACGTTGCTCCACTACTGTGCGGGCAGCGAGCGATCCACGAGGAGTCGAGTCATGCCCGGTCGTCCCAGCGCGCGTTGACGTTCCAGGCCGTTGAACGGCCAGTCATCGCGTGCCGCCCTTGATGTTGTGGCACGGCGAGCCTTCCCCTGCCCGAACCGCGGGTGCGCCTCTCGCGCGCCGGGTGACGGGCCTCGTTGCCGGCAGTCCGAGGGATCCCGTGCCGTCCGCTTCCTCTTCTTCCCCTGTTTCCGATTCCGATCGACCTGCCCCGTCGAACCTCTGGCGAAATGGCGATTTCCGTCGGCTCTGGCTGAGCCAGACAGCCTCCCAACTCGGCGAACACACAAGCCTGTTGATCCTGCCGCTCTTCGCCGTCCTGACACTCGACGCCGGAGCCGACCAGTTGGGCGTCCTCCGCGCGGTGGGCCAGGCGCCGACCCTGTTGCTCTCGCTCTTCGTCGG
Source organism: Streptomyces sp. JLBG701 (assembly GCF_058544905.1). Taxonomy (NCBI): domain Bacteria; kingdom Bacillati; phylum Actinomycetota; class Actinomycetes; order Kitasatosporales; family Streptomycetaceae; genus Streptomyces; species Streptomyces sp. JLBG701. The sequence goes on along the minus strand of NZ_CM178588.1, from coordinate 419,258 downwards.
CGCCTGGATGGACAGGTGGCGAACCCGCACGGTGATGGTGCTGACGGACGCCGGCCGCACCCTGGTACTGGGCGCCGCCGCCACGGCCGGCCTCCTCGGCTTCCTCGGTCTGCCGATGCTGCTCGTGGTCGCCTTCGCCGTCGGGGCCCTGTCCGTGTTCTTCGACGTGGCTTACCAGACGTCTCTCGTACGGCTGGTGAAACGCGACCAGTTGGTACAGGGCAACAGCGCGCTTGAGGGCAGCCGGTCCGCCGCACAGATCGCCGGCCCCGCGCTCGGCGGCGCGCTGGTGTCCCTGCTGTCGGCACCGATCGCCGCCGCCTCCAGCGCGCTGTTCTTCGCGCTGTCGTTCCTGTCGATACGACGGATCGGGCGCCGCGAAACGATCCCGCAGACCTCGGAAGGCCACCTCGGCTCCGGTATCCGGCGGCGGATCCAGGAGGGCGTGCGTTTCGTCGCCAGCGACACTTCACTGCGGACCGTGTGCCTGGCCTCGGCCGCCTTCCAGTTCTCCTTCGCGGCCCTGATGACCGTCTACCTGCTGTTCCTGCCGCGCCAACTGCACCTGTCCGGCACCGTCGTCGGACTGGCACTAGCGGCGATCGGACCGGGCGCGCTCCTCGGCTCCATGCTGGCTGCCCGCCTGCCGAGCCGGTTCGGCTACGGCGTGGTGCTCGTGGCCGCGGCGGCACTCGGCGACGGCGTGCTTCTGTGCGTGCCCGCGCTGCATGGCTCCTCGGCGGTGACGGTTTCCGCGCTCCTGGCGATCAACTTCGTGTTCGGGACCGCCGGCCAGTTGGTGAATGTCACGGTCATGGCGGTGCGACAGGCCGTCACCCCGGACGGGATGCAGGGCCGTGCGGCCGCGACGATCACGTTCGTCGGCATGGGGATGAGCCCGCTCGGCTCGCTGCTCGGCGGATTCCTCGCGGGGGAGTGGGGGTTGCGCGCCAGCCTGGTGGCGGCAGCAGCGGGCATGCTGCTGTCCCCAGTGGTGATGGTCCTGTCCCCACTGGCACGCCTGGGACGGACACTTCCGACCGCGCAGGACCCGCCATCGACGACCGCACACGACAGCCGGGCCATATGAGCGACCATTGTGCGGTGCGCACGCGATCCGCTACGTCTTTCGACGGCGTGCGCTGATCCGCCGGATCATGGCGGTCGCGGCGAACCCTCCCGTGGGAGGGTCGAGTAGATAGACGGGCAGGAGCGAGGAGGCGCCTGAGAGTAGGGCGGGGCCGAACTCGCGGGCGGGGTTGGCGACTCCACCGGAGAGGGTACCGAAGGCGATGATCTGGATACCGATCATGGTGCCGACAACCCATGGGGTGAACGGGCCGAGTCTGTGGCTGCGAATGCCGATACCGGCGGCGGCGACGATGACGGACATCGTGGCGGCCTCGACCGCGGCGACGGCGATCCAGGACCAGCCGGGGGCGGGCCGGATGACGGCGTAGTCCACGGCCGGAGCGGCGATCATCGGTCCCACACCAGTCGGCCGACCGCGACCCCGAGGACCGAGCCGACCAATATCGTGAATAATCCGCAAAGTATGCAGAGTGTGCAAGAGCTGACACCGTCGATATGATCAGTGCGGAGGCAGGGGTCTCGTCCCGCACGTTCTTCAACTGCTTCCCGAACAAGGAGGGCGGCCTGCTGCTGGGACCGACGGAGGTGCCACCGGCTTTGGCCGTGGAGTTCGTCGCGGCCGGCGCCGCGTCTCCCCGGGATGTGCTTGCCGACGTGACCCGGATGCTCTTGCGGGAAGTGACGGACAATCCGCCCGAGCGGACGCTCATGCGCGAGGTCTTCGCGCTGGCGGACAGTCATCCCCCCCCGTACTGGCCGCGATGTTGGGCCGTATCGACGGATTTCAGAGGTCGATCGCCGCCGCGGTCGCCCAACGGATGGGGCAACGGCCGGAGGACGAGATGCCGAGCCTGATCGCCGCACTCGCGCTGACCGCCGTGCGCACCGGCCTTGAACGCTGGTCGCGTGACGTTCCGCAAAGCACCGCGGACGACTCTCCGATCCCATACGTCGAGCGTGCCGCGGCACTCCTGCGCACCCTGTCGGCCGACTGAGCCCCGTCTGGCCGCGCAGAACGCTTTCCCGTCGAGTGACGTCGGCACCGCCACCTCGGCCAACAACTTCTGGAACCGGGGCAGCGGATCACGGCGGTCGCCTCGAACTCGACACCGCCCCCGGGCAAGGCTGCACCTTCCGCCTGGTCCTTCCCTCAGCCGACGCCTGACGGGAACGTCGCTGAGGAGCCGTATTTCGGGCGCTCGGCTGTGCGCAGAAGGACGGACTCCGGCACGTGGCGAGTGCGGGGTCGACTTCCTCAACGGAGGGGAGTGGAAGGGCTGGACGCGGGCAGCCGTCCTGTCAAGAGCAGTACGTCGACGGCGAACGGATCCTCGCCGGCGGCCAGGGCCCGTCTGGCACGGCGCCGTCCTGCCATGCTCCCTGCCCACCCCAGCAGGAAGGCCGCGGGCACGGAGACCATGGCGGGGTTGCTCTGGCCGAACCACGCGAAGTCGGCTGTCGGGACGAGCGCCGTCGGGCCACCCGACACGGCGGGGGAGAACAGGTACAGCCCAACTGTCAGCGACGTTCCGGTGTAGACCGTCCACAGCAGCCCTGTCCGGTTGAACCGGCTCCAGTAGAAGGTGTACAGGAGGGCCGGGGCCACGGTCGACGCGGCCACGGTCGTGGCGAGCTGGGCAAGGAAGCTGGCGGAGTGGCCCTGGGCGATCACCGCGAGAGCGATGCCCAGGGCGCCGAAGAGGGCCACGGCGACGCGGGCGGTGATGAGTTCGTTCGACGGGCCTGAGCGCCTGTTCCGCGCAATGTGGTGGTGGGCATCGCGGGCGAGGGCGCCGGCCGCGGCCAGTGTGGTGCCGCCGACGACCGACAGAATGCACAGGAACAGGGCACAGGCGACGGCGGTGAAGAGCAAACCGCCGAGGCCGTTGTCCGCACTCCCTGTCAGGCTGCGTGTCAGGAGCATCAGCGCGCCGTCACCGTTCGTCTGGTCGCCGAAGATCTCCCGAGCGCCGATCCGTGCCGCGGCGGCGAACCCCAGCAGCACCACGGCGGCGCACAAGAAGGCGACGACACCCGCTGCGTACCGAATGGAACGTCGTGCTGTGGCGGTGTCCTTCATCGCATAGACCCGGTTGAGGACATGCGGCATGCAGGCGCTGCCCAGAATCAGCGCGAGCTGACCTCCCACGAAGTCGAGGCGTGTGGTGCTCCCGATGCCGATCATGCCGCCACTGCGCAGGTAGTCGCTCGGGTGGGTGCTGCCTTTGGCAGCGGCGTCGATCAAGGCGTCGACGTCTCCGTGGAAGGTCCAGACGACGGAGGCGCAGAGCACGAGCATCGCCGCCCCGACCAGCGTCGCCGCCAGCACCTGCACCGAGGTGAGCCCCTTGGCGCCGCTGAGCACACCGCAGGTGACGACCAGACAGCCGATCAGCACGGTGCAGAGCTTCTGGATGCCGATACCTGTGAAGCCGAGCAGAGAGGCGGTGACACTGCCCGCGGCCATCAGCTGGACGATCAGGAACGGAGCCGTCACGGCGAGAGTGGCCACCGCGGCGGCGATCCGGGGGGCCGTTCCGGAAGCCCGCAGTGCGAAGAGGTCGCCCAAAGTGCAGGCGCCGCTCAGCCGGATGGGCCGCGCGAGGAGAAGGAGCATCCCGAGGGACAGGAACATGCTGGTCGCCAGGGTGATGCCGTCGAAACCCGTGGTCGCCACCACGCCGGTGACGGTGAGCAGCAGAGAGGTCGACGTGAAACTGCCGGCCAGCGCCAGTCCGCCTTTCCACGCCGGCAAAGTCCGGTCGCCGGTGTAGAACTCGCGCGCGGAGTGTTCGTCGAGGCTGGAGAAGACCGTCAGGAAGAGCGTCAGCATCATGAACAGCATGAATCCGAGCAGGACATGACTGTCCCCGGGCGCGGCCACGTGCAGGGTTCCGTGGGTCATCGCGCGACTCCCTTGGCTGACCCGCCGGCGTCGGTCACTCCTGTGTCGTATTGCGCGTACGCCCACTGCCAGGGGTCCAGCAGACGTGCGCAGCGACGATCGAAGCGGCGGGCCGTTCCCAGCAGGACGGCCGCTTGGGCGAGGTAGAGCAGCAGTCCCACGGTCACCTGCGTGGCGGGCAGCCGACGGGCCAGCAGATCGCCGGCCGTCGCGCCGAGGACGATCGTGACGGCGAGGACGATCGCGTTGGACGTCAGGAAGGCCCGGTCCAGTCGGAACGCCTGTTGCCGCGCTTGCCGGAGAGCCGGCGGGCCACCGTGCCGGTCGCGGTCATCCCCGGGCGCGGGTGGGCGGGGTCTGTGACGCATCGGTCTTCTCCTGGTCGGTGGACGAGTGAGCGCTGAACGGATGCCGAGTCGAACGCCCTCGGGCAATGACGGCGCAGAGCGGTGTCACGCGTCGATGACGGGCTGTTCTGCCTGGTCCGCCGCCGGGACAGCGGCAGGGCTCTCGTCCTTGGACGCGTCCGCGGTCTGGCCGGGACGTGGGTAGCGCGGCAGCGCGAACGTCAGCAGAAGGCCGAGCAGACCCACGCCGAGCAGGGCGAACAGCGTCACGTCGTACCCGCCGGTCTGTTCGGCCGTGCGCTGCGCCAGGACCGGGATCAGGCCGACGCCCACCAGAGTGACCAGGCCGAGCGTCATGCCCTGGATCTGTCCGAAGTCCCGCAGTCCGAAGTAACGGCCCACCAGATAGGGGCCGATGGTGGATTCGGCGCCGATCACCGCGCCGAGAAGTCCCATGGACAGGAACAGCGCCCACTGCCCTCCCCGGGCGGCGAAGACCACGGCGGTGCCCACCACGAGGCAGAGCACGAAGGGAGCGAAGGCACGCGGGGCCTTCGAACGGTCGAGGACCACACCGGCGAGGAGTTGTCCGGCGATCGACGCCACCAGCAGGACCGATACCGACAGGGACACGTCCGCGGCCGAGTAGCCGCGGTCGCCGAAGAGGGATACGGCGTTCAGTCGCACGCTCATCGCCACGCCGGCGACCAGGACGAGTACGGCGGCCAGGACCAGCCACGCTCGTGTGCGCAGGGCGGTGGTGAAGGGCACGCCGGGCAGTTCCTCACGCACGGGAGGCTGTTGCGTATCGGTTCCTCCGTCGGTCTCTCGCGGAGCCGGTACCGGTTCGGAGAGCAGGAAGAGCTGGGCCGGAAAGACGATCAGCAGGATGCTCGCCGCCAGCAGCAGATACGTCGTCCGCCAGCCGAGACCGTCGACGGAGAGCTGGCACAGCGGCGCGAGGACGGCGCCACCCAGGCTGGACGCGGCGCCGATGAACAGGGAGTAACCCGAACCGCGGTGCTCGGGGAACCACTCGGAGACGACCTTGTAGACGACGCCCAGAATGGCGACGTAGCCGAGGAGGGTGAACGCCAACAGCGCCAGGAGGAGTTGCGCGGTACTCGCTCCGACGACGGCGACGACCGCGGTGGCGAGGGCGTACAGCGCGGTGCCCGGTACGGCGATGCGGCGGGCGCCCCATCGGTCGACCCAGCGCCCGGCGAGGGGGAGGACGAGTGGCGCGAGCATGGTCGGGACATTGAAGATCGTCAAGGTCTGCGACTGTGACCAGCCGAAGTCCCGGGCGACGGGTTCGACGAGGAACGTGGTGGTCGTGACGAGGGCGGCCGGGCTGAGGGCCATGGCCAGAGTGCACGCCGCAGCCGCCTTCCAGGCCGATCGTGGGTAGCGGCGGACGGTCGCGAGGTAGTCACGCAAGGCTGTCTTCGCGGAAGCGGTGTCATCGACGGGCCGCAAGGGGTTCGGGCCGGACCGGGTAACGGACATCAGCGTCCCTCCTCGGGTGGGCTGGGGGCGCCCGCCGTCGGTCTGGAGCTCGGCTCAGGTCCTGGACGGCGGCGCGGCGGCACGGGGTGCGCCAGATGCTGCACTGTACGGTTCAGTACAGCCCGCGCGTCAATACCTCTGCGTCATGGTTCTTTCGCGAATCCGGCCGCAGCGACGGCTGGGTCGCCCGGAAGTCGAGGAGGAGTGAGTATGCGAGGGCGTGGCCCAAGAGCAGAGTGAGCCCAGGGCCGGCGTGGCCGGATGCGTCAGTGCGTCTCGGGCTGCGCGGTCCACGGAAAGACGTCGCCGGCCGCACGGAGCGGCGCGTCAGGCAAGGCGGCGGAGTCCTGGGAACGCAGGGCGCGCAGGAAGAGGGTCGTCGACCAGCGGGCGTGCGCGGCGAGCCGGGCGGAGTCGCGACAGGGCTCCGGGCTCAGGAGGGCGTCCATCTGCAGGCCGGCTGCCGCCGAGCGGACGAACAGCGCGGCGTACGCGTGGGCGTCCGGCAAGGTGTACCCGTGCCGCTGGCCGTCCTCCAGGAGTGTCGCGGCCACGACGTCGACGATGTGCGGTACGCCGAGCGCGCGCATCGCCTCGGCCAGTTCGGGACGCCGGGTCGTCTCGGTGGCCTGAACTCGGATCAGGGCGAGGTACTGCGGGGCGGTCGTCGCCTCGAGGAGCTTGGTGATGATGTGCGTCAGTCGCTCCTGCGGGTCGTCGACGGATGACAGCATCGCTTGATCCAGGTCGAAGTCCAGGGATGAACTGCCACGCTCGATCACGGCGCGGAAGAGTTCCACCTTGTCGCCGAAATGGGCGTAGACAGTGGTCTTCGAGACACCTGCCTGGGCTGCCACGACGTCCATCGACGTCTGGTCGAAGCCTCGGGCGAGGAATACCTCGACGGCCGCGTCGAGTACGGCCTCCCGCTTGCCCCGGGACCCCGTCGCCTTTCCGGGGCGTCCCTTGACCGCCATTTCACTCCTTCTCGGGCTCTGCCGACCCGGCAGGCGCCCGTATCGCTCTGCCTGTTGACCTCTGTGTGACCCTACCGTACGGTCAATAGTGTACTGGACGGTGCAGTGCAGTTAATTTCGGCTGAGTACACCAGCTACTGAACCCTCAAGGAGCAGCCCGATGAGTGACCAGCACCCGTTGTCTTCCGTGGTGTCGCGGCAGGTCGAGGCATCGCCGGGTGACCGCGGCCGGGTGATCCGGGACGCGGCGCGCGCTCTTGTGCCACTGCTGCGGCGCAACGCCCTGGAAGGAGAGGGGATCGGCGCGCTGACGCCCGAAACGCTGCAAGCCATGCACGAGGCCGATGTTTTCAAGATCATGCTTCCGCCGGAGCTCGGTGGGGACGCCCTCGGGGCGCGCGACACCGTTGAGGTGACCGCCGCCCTGGCTGAGGGGGACGGTGCGGCGGCGTGGACCGTGTTCGTGGCCGGCGGCATCCGCAATCTGCTCGGTTTCCCTGAGCAGACCGTCGAGGAGGTGTTCAAGGAAGTCGACACCTGGGTCGGGCCGTTGGCGGTGGGCGCCTCGGTGTTCTCGCCCGTCGTGGGATCGGCGCGAGCGGTGGAAGGGGGCTTCCTGGTCTCCGGCAAGTGGGCGTTCGGCAGCGGCTGCAAGCACGCCGCCTGGGCGGTCGTCGGCGTCGGATACGAGGACGCGAAGGGTCAACCCCGGCGTGCGATGGCGCTCTTGCGGCGCGAGCAGTACACGATCCTGGACGACTGGCATGTCATGGGATTGAAGGGCTCGTCGAGCAACGGCATCGCCGTCGAGGGGGAGGTGTTCGTCCCGGAGCACCGCTGCCTCGACATGGCAGATCTCCCCGCGACCATGAACCGCGTCCGCGAACGCTACTCGGGCATGGGGTTCCTCAACGGCGCGCGGGCACTGATGATCATCACCTGTCTGAGCAACGTCGCGATCGCTCTCGGGATGGCTCGGGGCACGCTGGACTGTTTCGCCGAGCAGGCACGGGCGCGCAAGCCGTTCAACCTGCCCTACCCCACGGTGGCGGACATGCCGTCCGCGCAGGTGGCCGCCGGCGCGGCCCGAGCGATGATCAACGCCGCCGACGCCGTGATTCTCCGGCACGCGGATGAAGTGGACCGTCGGGCGCTGGCCGGGGAGGAGTTCACGGCGGCGGAGGAGTCCGAGATCACCATGGACCTCGTCTACGCCGTCCGGCTGTGCGCGGAGGCCATCGACCGGCTCCAGCTCACCCTCGGTTCCTCCACCGTGAGCCTGAAGAACCCCATCCAGCGCTTCGTGCGCGACGTGCGGGTGCTGGCGACGCACGGTGCCATCCGGTTCGACCCGATGGCGGAGATCAGCGGCCGCCAAGTCCTGGGCCTGGAGCCCCTGTCCATGTTCGCCGGCGGACTGCCGCAGGTCGGCTGAGTCCGGTCCGTCCGCCGACAGGAAGGAAGTGATTTCGATGGTGAACAGTCAGCGCGATGACCGCCTGCTGAGGGGGGAGGCAGGTGGCATCGAGAGGCGACCGCAGCCGGCGGCGTCCCTGGACGAGAAGACACTGCGGGAGGCGTTCGGCTGCTTCCCCAGCGGGGTGATCGCGATCTGCGGGATGGACGGCGGCGATCCGGTGGGCATGGCCGTGAGTTCCTTCACCTCCGTGTCGCTGGCGCCCCCGCTGGTCTCGGTGTGCCTGCAGACGTCGTCGCGTACCTGGCCCAGGCTCAGGGCACTGCCCCGGCTGGGGCTGAGCGTGCTGGGCGAGGGGCAGGACGGCGTGTGCCGTGCGCTGGCGGGCAGGGACGAGGACCGTTTCACGGAGGTGCGCTGGGAGGAGGGGGAGCAGGGCGCGGTGTTCGTCGATGGGGCGGTCACTTGGTTCGACTGCACTCTGCGTGCCGAACTGCCCGCCGGCGACCACGCGATCGCCCTGCTGGAGGTGGGGCGCCTGTGGACGGTACCGGCGGCCGACCCGTTGGTCTTCCACGGCAGTCGGTTTCGGCGCCTGGACAGCGGTGAGCGGTCGGCAGTGCCTGCCTGACGTGGACTCTCCGGATGCCTCGGTGATGACCTTGACGAAAGCGAGCTCCCCCATGTCTCATTCACCCAATTCCGTAACCGCCGCCAGCAAGCGCCTGGTGACCGATTTCTTCACCACTGTCATCGCCGCTCGGAATGCCGACGCGGTCCATGAATACGTCGCCCCTGAACTGGTGCAGCACGGCGCGGACGTCCCGGACGGTGTGCAGGCCTACACCCAATACCTGAGGGCCTGCTTCCGGCGTGAGACCGGGACCTCGGGAGCGGATGGCGCCGCCCCGCCGCCGCAACCTGTCTTCACGATTGCCGACGACGATCTGGTCTGCGTCTGCCGCTACCTGCCGCAGCCCGATCCCGACATTTCCGGAGCCACGTTCGACTACTACACGTTCACCACCTTCCGAGTCCGCGACGGGCGGATCACCGAGCGATGGCCGTCCGTCAACAAGGTCGCCCTGCCGCAGCCGCCGGCACCGGACACACCATCACGTGCGGTCCTGGTGCGGACAGACCCCGAGAACGACACCGAGGCGAACAAACTCCTGGTGCGCGATTTCTACCGCTGCATCTTCGATGCGCAGAACCCCGGCGCGGTAAAGGACTTCGTCACGGAGGACTACCGGCAGCACACCTCCCTGTACCCCGCCGGCCGCGCGGGACTGGAGAAGTTCGTGCGCAATCAGTTCCCCAACGGGCCCCTGCCGACGCCGGCCGAGCCGCTCAACCCGCCGGTGCTGCTCCTCGCCGAGGGAGACATCGTCGTGTGCGCCGGGCTCATGCCCCAACCAGACCCCGACGTCAGCGCTGGGACGTATCCGTACTTCGTCTACGACGCCTTCCGGGTGCGAGGCGGGCTGCTCGCCGAGCACTGGAGCGGCGTCAGCAAGGCGGCTCCGCCCCGGCACCCCGTGCCGCCCCCACGCTCGCAGGACTGACCCCCCTTATTTCGCCTGTTTCCCGCTCCTCATCCATAGGAAAGGCTCCACCATGCCCAAACTGCACGTCGTGGTCGGCAGCACCCGTCCCGGCCGTCTCGCGCTGCCGATCGCACAGTGGGCTGCGAAGACCGCCGAGCAGCACGGAGGCTTCGACGTCGAACTCGTCGACCTGGCCGAGATCGGACTTCCGCTCCTCGATGAGCCCGCGCACCCGCGCACGGGGCAGTACGCCCACGAACACACCCGCGTCTGGAGCGCCACGGTGGACGAGGCGGACGCCTTCGTCTTCGTGACGCCCGAGTACAACTACGGCCCCCCGGCCGCACTGCTGAACGCGATCTCGTACCTGCACCGGGAGTGGCTGTACAAGCCGGCCGCCTTCGTCAGTTACGGCGGCGTGGCGGCCGGCCTGCGCTCGGTGCAGGTGCTCAAGCAGATACTGACGACGCTGAAGGTGATGCCGATCCCGGAGGCCGTCGCGATTCCCTTCGTGTTCCAGCTCATCCAGGACGGCCGCTTCCAGCCCACCCCGCCGCTGGAGACGGCGGCCACAGACATGCTCGACGAACTGCTGCGCTGGACCGAGCCACTGCAGATCTTGCGCAAGAGCGCTGCGGAGGCGCCGAGCAAGGTGGTTGCTCCGGCTGCTCCCTGATCCGGGCCCGCACATCGTTGAGGGGGCCGACGGCGGATTTCGCCGTCGGCCCCCTCGTCGTAGGCACGAAGTGTGTCAGTCGACATCCTCACCCAGCGCCGCGACCGCCTGGTCGAGGATCGCGTGGTCCGCCCAGTTGCCGTGGAAGCCGAACGGGACACGGCTGGGCAGCTTGACCCGGGCCAGTGGCGTGCGGACCAGGTCGGCGGCGTCGTGGATGAGGAGTTCGGACAGGCCCGTGAGGCGGTTCCACCACAGCGACAGCAGATAGCCATCGTCCTCGAAGCGGGCGTTCTCGCGGGCGACGAAGACCGGTTCGCCGGGGTTGGTCAGCCCTGCGGGGCCTTCCACGACGCTGGTGGTGCCGTGCAGGAAGTCGTGCTTGGCCAGCCCGTCACTCATGGTGTCCGCGGCCAGCGAGCGGGTGGTGACGAAGTAGCCGTAGCTGTGCTCCAGCCCGGTGTAGGCGTCGTTGATGCGGGGGAACTCGCCGGCGAGGCCGCTGAGCATCTCCTCAGTGGCCCTGCCGGTGGCCAGATCCACGCGCCAGCGGTGGGGGAGGGACGGCGGAAACCAGGAGTGGGAGGTGACCGGGGTGTCCAGCTGGTCGGCGGGGGTGCCCAGCCGGGTGATGCGGTGTCCGTCGACGACGACCTGCCCGTCGCGCTCGTAGGCGTTGTAGAAGTGGGTGTTGGCCCAGTGGCCGCCCACCTCGTGCCAGGTGACCTGATGGGTGGCGCGGTTCATGAGCACGATCTGCACACCGTGGGGAAGCGAGTCCTCGTCCCAGACGACACCCGGCTTGCCCTGCATGATGTGGTCCAGCCGGAACTGGGCCGGGGTGACGAAGAAGATCGCGTGGTTCTCGGTGACGGCGAAGTCGTGCATGAGCACGGGCACCTTGATGTCGAAGCTGTGGCTGTCGACGACGTTCCCGGTCTTCACGTCCGCCCGGTACCAGGTGATGGTCGGGCCGGTCGCGGCGAAGAACAGCATGTCGCCGGTGGCCGGGTCGGTCTTGAAGTGGGCCGTGCACAGTACGTCGATGCCGCCGTGGAAGTCGTAAGTGCCGTACGTCTCCAGTGTTTCCGGGTGCATGGAGTACGGCAGTCCGCCCTCGAAGTAGACCAGCAGGTGGTCGTCGAAGATGCCGACGTTGGTGTTGGCGACGTTCTTGGCGGGTGGAGCGCCGTGGGGGAGCGGCGCTGTGCTGCCGCCGTTGGCGAAACCGCTGTAGACGGCGTGGCCCTGTTCGACCTCGAACTTCATGGAGTCGGTCATCACCCAGCGGGTGCGGTAGGCGGCCCGGCCGTCGCGCAGGTAGATCCCGCACACCATGCCATCCCCCTCCCACCAGTGGTAGCGCTCCGGATCGCGCGGCTGGAAGCGGGGATTGGAGGAGATGCGGAACAACGCTCCCGCAAGATCCGCGGGGATCTGGCCGTCGATCTCCAGGTCGTAGGCGGCGTCTTCCTCCTTCCAGGGTGTGAAGGGCCCGCCGAGGAACTTGTTGCCGGGAGCCCAGCCGGCCGCGTCCTCGGCCCGGCGCGGGGCCGGCGGTGTGGCCGCGGCGCGCGGTGCGATCGTCATCGGGTCCGGCGGAACCAGGCCGGGCCGGGGGGTGGTTGTCCTCATGGATGTGTCCAATGCGGGTGGCGGGATGGGGTTCGGGACGGCGGACTCGGCACGGAGCGGTCGGGACCCCGGGGAAGGAGGAGCCCCGGCCGTTGGACGGGATCAGAAGGGGTAGCCGGGGATCTCACCACGGACCGTGACCCACTGCTGCTCGGTGAAGGCTTCGAGGTTGGCCGCGGCGCCTCCGTGGCGGGAGCCGTTGCCGGACTCGCCGACGCCTCCGAAGGGCACGGTGGCCTCGTCGTTGACGGTCTGGTCGTTGATGTGGACCAGCCCCGTGGGGATGCGGTCGGCCAGCGCCAGACCCCTGACCGGGTCGCCGGTCAGGATGCCGAGGGAGAGACCGTACGCGGTGTCGGTGGCGAGCCGAACGGCCTCGTCCAGATCCTGGAAGGCGACGACGGGGGCGACGGGGCCGAAGATCTCCTCGGCGTACGCACGCGCGGTCAGCGGTACGTCGGCAAGGACCGTGGGCCGGTAGATCAGCCCCTCGTACGTACCGCCTGCGGCCAGCCGCGCTCCGGCGGCCACGCTGTCGGTGACCACGGAGTGGGCAGCCTGCAGCTGCCTCTCGTCGATCATCGGGCCGACGGCGACCGTGTCGGTCGCCGGGTCTCCTGCGGGTGCGGCTTCGGCGCGCTCGGCGAGCCGTGCGGTGTACTCCTCGGCGATGGAGGCGTGCACCAGGTGCCGGCTGGAGGCCATGCAGATCTGCCCGGCGTGGTGGAACGAGCCGAACGCGCCCGCCGACACCGCCTTGTCCAGGTCGGCGTCCTCCAGCACGATCAGCGCCGAGTTGCCGCCCAGCTCCAGATGCACCCGCTTCAGGCGTTGCGCCGCGGCCGTGGCGATCGCCTTGCCGGCCCGGGTCGACCCGGTGAACGCGATGACCGGCACCCGGGGGTCGTCCACCAGCGCCGCGCCGACGTCGGCGCCGCCGGGCAGCACGTGCAACACGCCCTCGGGAAGGCCCGCCTCCTCGAAGACCCGGGCGATCGTGACACCCCCGCAGACCGCGGTGCGCGGATCGGGCTTGAGGACGACCGAGTTGCCCAGGGCCAGCGCCGGCGCCACCGCGCGCATGGCCAGCACCATCGGCGCGTTGAACGGTGAGATCACGCCTACGACGCCCACGGGCCTGCGTCGCGAGAAGGACAGCCGGTCCTCGACCGAGCGGAGCACCTCGCCGAAGGGAGCCGCCGCCAGGGCCGCGGCCTCGAAGCACTCCTCGGCGGCGCCGTTCGACGTCTGGAACTCGGCGAACGGGCGCAAGGCTCCGGACTCCCGCACGATCCAGTCGGCGATCTCGGCCTGGTGCTTCTCGAACAGTGCTCCGGCGCGCCGGAGCACCTTGGCACGCTCGCTGTACGACAGGGCCGACCACGAGCGCTGGGCCCGCGCGGCCTGTGCCACGGCTCGGTCCAGGTCGGCGGGCGTGGCCCCGCCTACCCGGCCCAGCACCTTGCCGGTGGCCGGCTCGATGGAGTCGTAGGGCTCGCCGGAGCCTTCGACCCACCCACCGGAAAAGATCTGCCCCTGCCAGTTGTGATCTTCGAGAAAGGCCATGATGCTCCATCCATAGATCTGAACTGCACCGTGCAGTTTAGTTGTGGCGTCGCGGCTTGCGCCAGGCTTGGGTCGGCATCGATGCCGTCCTGTTTAGCGGGACTGGATGCTCACGTCATAGGACACTCGCTCGGATTCGGGGTTGTCAAGAGGTGGCGAAGCTGCTTAATGTCTCGTCAAGCAGTACAACAGTCCTGTAAAAGGAGACAGTGTGGGTATCACGGGTCTGGGTCACACCGGCTTCTGGGTCGAAGACCTGGAGAAGATGCGTGACTTCTACGAGCGGGTCATGGGGCTGGCCGTCACCGACGAGGACGAGGAGCTGGGAATCGTCTTCTACTCGGCCCGCCCCGACGAAGAGCACCACGAGTTCGTGCTCCAACGGGGTCGGACGGCACCGGCCGGAGCCAAGCTCACCCACCAGGTGTCGTGGCGGGTCGACTCGCTGGAGACGATCATCGACTTCCACCGGCGTTTCCGCGCCGAGGGCATCGAGGTCCAGCAGGAAGTGACCCACGGCAACGCGATCGGGATCTACTTCTTCGACCCGGAGGGCAACCGCAACGAGGTCTACCTGCGGATCGAGCGCGACGTGCGCCAGCCCTTCCGCAAGACGATCGACCTAGATCAGGACCCCGAACAGATCCTCGCCCAGGCAGAGCGACTGCTGGCCGACGGCGGCCCGGTCTACCAGCCGGTGCAGTAGTCCCGCCACCCCTCGCCCAGCTCACCACTGCCGAAAGGGCCATCCATGGCTACACCACCCCCGGTGCCCATCGGCGACGAGCCCCAGGTGCTCGTCGTCGGCGCGGGGCCGGTCGGGCTGACAGCGGCCAATCTCTTGGGCGCACTTGGCGTACGCGTCCTGCTCGTCGAGCGGCACACGACCACGAGCGACGACGCCAAGGCGATCAGCCTGGACGACGAGTCGCTGCGCACGATGCAACTGGCCGGCCTGGACGAGGCCGTCTACCCGATCATCGTGCCCGGAACGGGCACCAGGTACTACGGAGTCGGCGGACGACCGCTGGTCCATGCCCGCGGCACCGGGGAGCGTCGTTTCGGGCATCCGTTCAAGAACCCCTTCGCCCAGCCCGATCTCGAGCGCGTCCTGCGCTCCGCCCTCGACCGGTTCCCGCACGTCGACGTTCGTTTCGGGACCCGCCTCGTGGAGCTGAGTCAGCTTCCCGACCGAGTGCGGGCGACCCTGGTATCCGGTGTCGGCGATGAAGTGACGCAGCGGATCGAGGCCGCCTACGTCCTGGGGTGCGACGGAGGCCGCAGCACCGTGCGCGAGCAACTGTCCATCCCTATGCGCGGACGCAGCTTCCCGGACGACGTCTGGCTTGTCGTCGACACCGTCGAAGATCCGCACGACGAGCGTTACGGCATGCACATCGGGGACCCCGCCCGACCCCTCGTCATCGTGCCCGGGCGGGAAGGGCGGTGTCGCTACGAGTTCCGGCTGCGGCCCGACGAGTGCGCCCCCGGAGACGCGGTGCCCTTCGCCTTGGTACGGGACTTGCTGCGCTCGCACCGCGACATCGCCCCGCATCAGGTGGAGCGCTCGGTCGTCTACACCTTCCACGCCTTGCTGGCGGACCGGCTGCGCGACGATCGCTGTTTCCTGCTCGGCGACGCCGCGCACATGATGCCTCCCTTCGCCGGCCAGGGGCTCAACTCGGGTGTCCGGGACGCTGCCAACCTCTGCTGGAAGGTGGCCGAGGTGCTCGCCGGGCGGGCCACGGACGCGCTGCTCGACACCTATGACACCGAGCGTCGTCCGCACGCCCAGGCCATGATCGAACTGTCTGTCCGGCTGGGCCGTGTGGTGATGACGACCGATCGCAGACGGGCCCGAGGGAGGGACCTGTGCGTTCGTGCGGCCATGCGGAGCCGACGTGGGCGTCGATACCTCACCGAGATGCGATATCGGCCCGACACACGGGTACGAGCCGGAGCGGTCGCACCGACCGACGGCCCTGGACGATCTCTGACCGGCACGTTCCTGCACCAGCCCGTTGTGCTGCACGGCCCCGCCTATACGGCCACCCGTCTCGACGATGTCCTCGGCTCGGGCTGGTGCCTGCTGGGCATCGGCCTGTCCGACGACGACTGGAAGGCCGTGGCGGCAACCGGCCTGCCCGAGGCGCCGCGCGTGGACGTGGTGCTCGGCGACCGCGGACCGCGTGCGCGCAACGGACGGGCCGCGGTTGCCGATGCGGACGGCGCGCTCGACGCGTACCTCGCGCCGTTCCTGGGCCATCTGCTGCTGGTCCGCCCCGACCGGCTGATAGCGGCCGCCTTCCCCCCGGGCCGGGTCGATGACGTCACTCGGGCTCTCGGCCGATTCCTGCCTCCGGACCGTCCCCGCTCGGCATCTCCGACCGAAGCCCGCCAGGAACGCGCAGGGTTCGGCGCTTCGGCGTCCCTCACTGGTCCGGCTCCGGCCGGCACCTCCACACCGGAAACCGACACGCAAGGAGTCCACAAGTGAGACTGAGCACGATCCGAAGTGCGGCCGACGAAGGCACCGTCGCCGTGCGCCACGAAGGCGACGAGCTGGTGCTGCTGCCCCACGCGGACGTCGCGGCCCTGCTGGCCTCGGGCGAGGACTGGGCCCGGCGCGCGGCCAAGGCCGACGGCCGACGTGTCGCGGCAGCCGAGGCGTGGTACGCCCCCGTGGTTCCCCACCCCAACAAGATCGTCTGCCTCGGCCTGAACTACGCCACGCACATCAAGGAGATGGGCCGTCAGACGCCCGCTCACCCCACACTGTTCGCCAAGTTCGACGGAGCGCTCGTCGGCGCCTACGACGACATCCACATGCCTGCGGTGAGCGACGACCTCGACTGGGAGGCCGAGCTGTGCGCGGTGATCGGCCGCCGCACCCGGCACGTCGCAGAGAAGGATGCCCTGGATGCCGTCGCCGGCTACACGATCCTCAACGACGTCACCGTCCGGGACTGGCAGCACCGCACCCGCGAGTTCCTCTCGGGCAAGACCTTCGAGGCCACGACCCCGGTGGGGCCCGCGCTGGTGACTTCGGACGAGCTTCCGCCCGGAGCGTCGGGCCTGGACATCGGATGCAGCGTCGACGGTCACGCCATGCAGGAGTCGAACACCGCCGACCTGCTCTTCGACGTGGCGCACATCGTGTCCTACGTCAGCACCATCATCACGTTGCAGCCCGGTGACCTGATCGCCACCGGCACCCCCGGCGGCGTCGGGGCGGGGCGCGACCCGAAGGTCTTCCTGCGTCCCGGGCAGAGACTGGTCACCCACATCGAGGGGATAGGCGAGACGAGTAACCGCGTGGTCAAGGACGATCCCGCGTGAGGTCGGCCAACGGCGCCGCCGGCCTGGACACAGTCCACTAGGGTGTCCCGCATGTCAGGAACAGCGTCCAGCAGTCGCACCTATCGTGAGCGCAACACGACCGCCGACCGGGCGCTCGACATCCTCACGATGTTCGACGAGACCGAGCTGGTCGTGTCCGCGACAGCGGTCGCCGAGCGGCTGGGGGTCGCGCGTTCGACCGCCTACCGGTATCTGCAGTCCCTCGTGTTGAGCCGGTTCCTGGAAGAGGCGCCGGGAGGCGGCTTCCGCCTCGGTCTGCGGGTGATGGAGATCGCCCGGCTGGCCCGACGCAGTTACGGACTGCCCGAGCTCGCGCTGCCCGCCATGGTGGCGCTGTCGGAGCGGACCGCGGAGACCGTACTCCTGACCCGCCGGGTGGGCGAGCTGGTGGTGTGTGTCGAGACCGCCGAACCCGGACAACGCCCCGTCCGTATCTCCTACGAACGGGGCAGCGCGTTGCCGATCAACGCCGGTGCCTCGGCGCATGTGCTGCTGGCCTGGAGCCCTCCGGACGACGTGCGCGACCTGCTGCGGGCCGCGACGCTGCATCGGTTCACACCCTCGACGCTCGTCGATGTCGACGAGCTGATGGAACGTCTGGAGGAGATCCGATCGGCCGGGCACGCGATCTCGCGCGCCGAGCTCGATCCCGACATTGTCGGTATCGCCGCGCCAGTCCGTGACGACACCGGACAGGTCGTTGCGGCCGTGAGTGTGGCCGCGCTGGCCTCGCGGGTCACGAGTGAGGCGGAAGCCGAAATCGTCGGCCATGTGTTGGCCGCGGCGCGGGAGATCACCGACCGGATGGTCGCCGTCGCCGGGTGACCGCCAGGTGCTGCCTCTGCGCGGCCACCCGGATTGCCTGACACGCCAGTCTCGTCACGTCCGCCCCGCCGCCGGGGCGTCCGACTCGCCGGACCTGCTCAGGAGCTGACGTTCGCTCGCCCTATGGCACGACCTTCAGCGGATCCGGTCCTTCCTCTTTACGAATATCTGGACTGGACCGTACAGTGCAGTATGTGAGGTGGTCGCAATGACGCTTGCGCCCACCGCTTGACGGCCTCGCCTGCCCGGTCGCATGGACACCTGGGCTCGGGCGGGCCGGCCGAGCCGATCGGCTGCCCGGCGGAGTCGCTGCCGATCAAAGAGCCGGACCATCAACACTGGAGTGAGTGGTTCCATGACTGATTTCACCGTTGCGGCTGGGGTCGCAACTATCACCGACCCGGATTTCTTCTCGAATTGGCCGGACCGCTCGGACTACTTCGAAGCGTTGGCGGCATCGCCCGATCCGGCGGTCACCGCGAAGAAGAGGCTGGTCATAGAATTCGAGGCCGCGCTGGCACGCCTGGTCGTCTCAGGCAGGATCGACAAGGAAATCGACGCTGTACTTGAGCGCTTCATCGCGGACGACTACATCCAGCACGATCCCAATTTCCCGGGCCACGGCCGGGCCGCGCTGGCCGCATCCTTTCGTGCGATGCCGACGCCGCCGGTGGCCGACGTGCCGGCTCCGCCAGTCAGCCTGATCGTCGAACAAGACCTGGTCTGTCTGCTCATGCAGAAGCCGCTGCCCGATCCGTCTGACCCCACCTCGACCTACGACTGGTTCATCCCGACAGTATTCCGGGTCCGGGACGGAAAGCTCACCGAGCACTGGGGAGCTTTCAAAAAGGGCGCACCGTAAAGGCTGTCTGCTCGAACTCCAGGCAGAGTATTCCGCTAAACATCGAGGAGCAGTATGTCCAACGACTTTCCGCCCGTTTCCGTTGACGCCGCACCCTGGGCAGGGGGAGGGGAGGAGCGTGAATCGGAGTTCCTGAGTCCGGCGGGGAAAAAGATCCGTGACGAGATCACGGGGATGATTCCCTTGCTCCGGCGCAACGCGCTGGAGGGCGAGGAGCTCGGAGCGCTGGCACCGGAGACGCTAGAGGCTCTGCACAACGCCGGCGTTTTCAAGATCACCCTTCCGGAGGAGGTAGGCGGCTACGCGCTGGGCGCGCGGGACATCGTCGAGGTCGTCACCGCGCTCGGAAAGGGAGACGGCGCGGCGGGGTGGACCGCCATCGTGTCGAGTGCCATCCGTAACTCTCTCGGATTTCCGCAGCAGGCCGTCGACGAGATTTTCGCCCTGCGCGACACCTGGGTGGGGCCGCTGATGTTCGGTGCGTCCGTGCTTTCCATGAGCGTGGGGTCGGGGCGCCGCGTGGACGGTGGCTTCATGGTCAGCGGCAAGTGGTCGTTCGGCAGCGGCTGCAAGCACGCCGCGTGGGGTGCGGTTGGCGTGGAGTACGAGGACGGCAACGGTCGGCCCCGCCGCGGAATGGCCGTTCTGTCGCGTGACCAGTTCCAGATCCTGGACGACTGGAAGGTCATGGGTCTCAAGGGCACCTCCAGCAACAGCGTCACCGTGGACGGTGAAGTCTTCGTCCCCGAACACCGCTTCGTGCACACTTCTGACCTGCCGAAGATCATGGACAGCCTGCGGAAGCGGTATGGCGGGCGGACCTTCGGCGGCGCGGTGGCCGTGATGGTGACCACGACGGCGAGCTTCGGCGCGCTGGCGCTGGGCATGGCGCAGGGCACCTTGGAGTGTTTCGTCGAGCAGGCCAAGGTCCGCAAGCCGTTCAACCTGCCCTATCCGACGGTCGCGGACATGCCGTCGGCTCAGGTCACCGCGGGCAGGGCGAGGGCGATGATCAACGCCGCCGCGGCCGTGGTTCACCTGCATGCGGACGAGGTGGACCGGCGAGTGCTGCGGGGACAGGACTTCAGCCCCGCGGAGGAACCCGAAATCACCATGGATCTCGTCCACGCCATGTACCAGTGCGGTCAGGTGGTCGACATGCTCCAGCTCGCGCTGGGGTCGTCCACGGTGGCTCTGAAGAATCCGATTCAGCGATTTGTACGCGATATGCGCGTCCTGGCCACACACGGTGCGCTCCGGATCGACCCCATGGCGGAGATCAACGGTCGGAACATTCTCGGGCTCGCGCCCTTCCCCCTGCTCGCAGCGTTCGAGCCGCCCACCGCCGGCTGACGGCGAACGACGAAAAGCAAGAGAGGACAATGATGTCCGATCACCCACCGAATCCGGAGCCGTCTAGCTTCGCCGCTTCCACCGCGCCGAGTCCGCGCTCAATATCCACGTACTTCTCGTCAATGCGCATGTACCCGAAGCAGGCATGGAAAGCCATGATCGCCTGCGGTGTCGCGATGATGCTGAGCCCCGCCGGGGTATTGGCCGCAACCACGACATTCTTCGTCGGTCCTATTTCCAAGGAATTCGGCTGGAAAGAGTCCGCGACCCTGACCCTGTTCTCGTTGCCGCTTCTGGTCGTGCCTTTCGTGCTGCCGTTCGGGGGCCGCTGGGTGGACCGATGGGGGGTGAAAAAGGTCGCTGTTCCGGCCGTTGTGTTCTACGGCTTCACCACGGCCGCGGCGGCTCTCGTGGGGGCGAGTCGACTCGCGTTGGGCGCGATCCTGGTCGTCTCGATGGTATTCGGCTACATAGGCTGCGTAGTCGTCGTCTTCAAGGTGGTGCTGGTGTGGTTCCCCCACCACAGGGGCATCGGGTTCGCCTCGGTCGGTGTGGTGGCGAGCTTGGCGGGCTCCATGTTCTCACCCCTGTCCGAGCAACTGATCAGCAGTGTCGGCTGGCGGGCCACCTTTGTCCTGCTGGGCGTGGTTATTCTCCTGGTCGTCGCGCCGGCCCAGATGTTCCTGCTGTCCGAACCGGACTCGGCCCAGCAGGAGAGCAACGTTCCTGCCTTTCCGGAGGGCGGGCGGGACGCCATGCCAGTGCCTGCCGAGTTGCCAGGTGTGCCTCTGCGCAAGGCCATCCGCAGTCGTGCGTGGTTGCTCAGTACGGTGATCTTCATGCTCGCAGGCGGCGCGGTGCTGAGCGTGTCGCAGAATGCCGTCTCGCTGCTCGGCGACCACGGATACTCCTCCGAGACCGTGTCCCTGTCGTTGTCGGCGCAGTTCATCTCGTCGGTCGTCGGTCTGATCCTCGCCGGAGTGATACTCGACCGCGCGAGGTCGCCGTGGGTGATCGTGCCGTTCGTCGCGTGTGTCCTGGTCGCTCTGGTGCTCGTGATCAGCGTCTATGACACGGTGCCGGTGCTGTTCCTCGCGATGTGCCTGCTCGGCGTGGTCAGGGGCGCTGAATCGACGATCGGCCCCTACCTGATCGCCCGGTACTTCGGCCCACGGGACTTCGCGCAGTTGCAGGGCCTGACCCTCGGGATCACCATCCTCGCGATGGGCGTGATACCCATCATCGTGCAGACGGCGGCGGAGCAGACATCGGGCTACAACGGCCCTCTCCTGGGCCTGATCGTCGCCTGTGCTGTCGCCCTCGCGATGGCCTTCTTCCTGCCCCGGTACCCCGTCCCCGACACCGAGCCGGCAGTACCTTCCGCCCACGGACTCGTCGCCGACCGCGTCCCGGACGCATGAACACCGGGTCCACGCCCTGCCGGTGAACCAGTCGACGAGGTCGGGGAGAGCGTGTGCGTGCATGGTCGCTCCGGCCTCGGACGACTACGAACCAGCGCGGTGCATCCTCAACCAAGACGTGGACGCGTCCGGACTCTGATCGGGTCCCAGTCGGTGAACGGCTGGGACCCGTCTCGTCAACCTCGTCGTGGCTCGCGCACCACCGCGATCTCTCCCGGTGCGAGCATCACCGAGCCCGGCGTCGGCTTACCTGTGAGAAGTTCGACCGCGTCCTCGGCGACGGTTACCTCCGCGCCGTTGCCGGCGTGGTCGATCAGGAACAGGTAGTCCGCGGACGGAGATCGGCGGCGTACGACCTCAACTCCTTCCGGCGCCGCGCGGACCGGTTCCACGCCTGCCTCGGTGCGGATGCAGGTCAGGAGGGACGTGAGGGTCGTGGCATCCGGACGGGTGGCCAGGTACCAGGCCGTGCCCCGGCCGAACGTGTGGCGTGTCACGGCGGGTACGTCCGTCAGTGGGCCTTCCGTATACGACATCACCGCCTCCGCGCCCTCCAGGCGCAGGCGTTCCGACCACAGCGACGCCGTGCCGCCCCCACTCAGGCTGAGTGACTGGCCCGCCGGGAGCGGGAAGTACTCGTCCGCCCTGATGCCCAGTGCCTCCCGGAAAGCCCCCGGGTAACCGCCGAGCCGTACATGGCAGTTCTCGTCGACGGCCCCGCTGTGGAAGCCCACCGCGAGCGTGCCGCCGCGCTCTGCGAAGCCGGTGAGGTTGGCGGCGCCCTCGTCGTCGACGAGGTACAGGCTGGGGACCAGGACCAGGCGGTACGACGACAGGTCGGCGTCCGGGCGTGCGAAGTCCACCGCGACGCCCGCCCGCCACAGCGGCTCGTACCAGGAGCGGACCAGGTCCTCGTAGCGGAGCTCGGCGCTCGGCTGGGCAGGGGTTTCCATGGCCCAGCGGGCGTTCCAGTCCCAGGCGATGGCCACCTCGGCGGTGCCGGTGCTGCCGCGCACCTCCGCGAGCGCCTTGAGGTCGGCGCCGAGGCGGACCACGTCCCGCCAGATCTGGCTGTCGGTGCCGGCGTGCGGGACCATCGCCGAGTGCCACTGCTCGGCGCCCGCCTTCGACTGCCGCCACTGGAAGTAGGCGATCCCGTCCGCGCCGTGCGCCACGTGGGCCAGCGCGTTGCGGCGCAACTCCCCTGGTTTCTTCGCCCTGTTGACGTGCTGCCAGTTCAGCGCTCCGGTGGAGTGTTCCATCAGGAACCAGGGACCGCGCGCCAGCGATCGCATCAGGTCGCCGTGGAGCGCGACGTCGATCTCGGGCTCGGGGTCGTCGTACATCAGGTAGTGGTCGTTGGCCACCACGTCCAGCTCCGGGGCCCAGCGCCAGTAGTCGGCCTTGTCGGCGCCCTGCATGACCATGAAGTTGGTGGTGGCGGGGATGGACGGGGCCGCCGCGCGCAGGACGTCCCGCTCGGCCCGGTACAGGGACAGCAGCTCGTCGCTGCAGAAGCGGCGCCAGTCCAGCAGCTGGGTCGGGTTGGGGCCGGCAAGAGACGCCCTCGGGGGCAGGATCTCGTCCCAGTCGTAGTACCACTGGCTCCAGAAGGTGGTGCCCCAGGCGTGGTTGAGCGCCGTCAGGTCCTGGTACTTGGTACGCAGCCAGCGGCGGAACGCCTCGGCACTGGTGTCGCAGTAGCAGGCGCTGTTGTGGCAGCCGTACTCGTTGTGGACGTGCCACATCACCACCGCCGGGTGGTCCGCGTACCGCTCGGCCAACGCGCCGGCGATGCGCTGGGCGGCCTCGCGGTAGGCGGGGCTCGAAGGACAGAACGTCTGGCGGCTGCCGTACGACAGCCGACGGCCGTCCTTGTCGACTGGCAGTGCCTCAGGGTGGGCCTTGAAGAACCAGGCCGGCGGCGCCGCGGTCGGGGTCGCGAGGTCGGCGGCGATGCCGTTCTCGTGCAGCAGGTCGAGGATCCGGTCCATCGTTGAGAAGTCGTACTCGCCCTCGCGCGGCTCCAGCAGGGCCCAGGAGAAGATTCCGACGCTGACGAAGTTGACCCCTGCCTCGCGCATCAGGCGTACGTCCTCGGCCCACACTTCCTCGGGCCACTGCTCGGGGTTGTAGTCGGCGCCGTAGGCGATGCCGGGGATGGAGAGGACGGGTTTGCTGGTCACGGGGTGGCTCCACAGGTGAGTAGGCGGCAGGTCGGTCACTTGAGTCCGGACGTGGCGGAGCTCGTGATGAAGCCGCGCTGCAGGATCAGGAAGAGCGCCAGTACGGGCACGATGTACATCACGGAGCCCGCCGCGATGAGGGTGTAGAGCCCGGTGCCGTGTTCGTTGACGTAGCCGGTGGCGATCTTGACGGAGAGCGTGGTGCGGTCGTCGTCCAGGAGCAGGGCGGGCGCGATGTAGTCGCCCCAGCTCCAGCTGAAGCTGAGGATCAGGCTGGTGGCGATGACGGGCCAGGACTGGGGGAGGAAGATCCGCCAGAAGATGCGGATCTGTCCGCAGCCGTCGATGATCGCGGCCTCTTCCAGTTCCTTGGGCATGTTGGTGAAGAACTGCCGGAAGAGGAAGATCAGATACGGTGCGCCGGCCAGTCCCCACAGCACCCACGGGATATAGGTGTTGACCAGGTCGGCCTTGGCGAACAGCAGGTAGGTCGGGATGAGGGTGATGATCTGTGGGGTCATCATCGTCGACAGCATGAGGCCGAACACGAGCTTCTTGCCGGGGCCGTTCAGCCGGGCGAAGCCGTATCCGGCCCAGGCCGAGGCCAGGGTGATCAACACCGAGTAGAGGCCGGCGATCGTCAGCGAGTTGCGGGCGTAGCCGAGGTAATCGAAGAGGGTCAGGGCCTGCTGGAAGTTGTCCAGGGTCGGTTGGTGCGGCCACCAGTGGATGGGGACGGCACGCAGTTCGGACTGGGCCTTGAACGCGGTGATCACGAGCCAGCCGAAGGGGCTCAGGAAGAGCACCAGGGCCGCGATCAGGAGCATGTAGACGACTTTGCGTCGGGCCAGCACCATCACTTGTCTCCGATCGTCCGCGTGCCGGCCTTCGCCTGTTCGGGATCCACGGAGTAGAAGACCGCACCCTTGCCGATGCGGAAGACGAGGAGGGTGACGAGCATGATGAACAGGAAAAGCACCCACAGCAGCGCGGAGGCGTAGCCGTAGCGGCCGTTGGCGAAGTACTGGGAGAAGACGTCGATCATGATCAGGTAGTTGCTCTCGGGTACGGCCCCCACGCCCTTGGGGGTGGGGTCGAGCGAGATGAGCAGCGGTACGAAGGTCTGCAGCGTCATGATGAGCTGGGTGACAAGTTGGAAGAACAGCACCGGGGAGAGGAGCGGCAGGATGATCCGGGTGAGGGACTGCCATTGGCTCGCCCCGTCCACCCGTGCCGCGTCGAGCAGCTCCCGGGGGATGTCCTGCAGTCCCGCCAGCGAGATGATCATGACGTTGCCCACGCCCCATACCGTCAGCATGATCAGCACGTAGCGGGCGTACGGATCCGCCAGCCAGGCCAGCCCGTTGACGCCGAAGAGGTCCAGCAGGCCGTTGGCCGATCCGGAGTCACGGTCGAAGATCAGCTTGAAGGTGAGGGCGGCACCGACCGGCGGGACGACGGCGGGCAGGTAGAGCAGGGTGCGGAACAGGCCGCGGGCCCGGATGGGCTGATTCAGCAGCAGCGCGAGGATCAGTCCCGCGATGATCGTCAGCGGCACCGTGATCGCGGCGAAGAGCCCGGTGCGCCCCAGGGACGCCAGGGTGTCCGGATCGGAGAAGACCTCCCGGTAGTTGGCCAGACCCACGAAGCGGGCGTTGGCGGAGAGGCCGTCGGAGTTGGTGAAGCTCAGCCACAGCGCGTAGCCCAGCGGGTAGGCCGTCAGGCCCAGGAAGCCCAGCACCCAGGGGCCGGTGAACAGGTAGAAGGCCCCGGCCCGGCGCGCCCGCAACGAGTGGAGTCGGGGTGCCCGGCGCGCGGCCGGCCGGCCGCCGGCCGGCCGCGCCGGGGAGGGCGCGGCCGGCTCGGCGTCCGGGCCGGTGAGTTGGTCGGTGCTCACCCCACCAGCTCCTTGCCCCGCGCGAGCTGCTCGTTCATACGAGAGTTCAGCGCGTCGGCGATCTTGCCGGTCTTGGTGTCGGACTTGATCGCGTCCGGCAGCACCTTGCTGAGTATCCCGTTCAGAGCGTCCACCTGCGCGTACGGGCTCACCGGCAGAACCGAGAAGTACGGCGTGTCCTGTTCCTGGACCTGGTAGGCCTGCTTCTGGAAGGCGCTGCTCCTGGGGATCATCGAGCGAAGCGAGTTCAGCGAGGGCAGGCCCCAACCCGAGGACGCCCGGTCCTTGGCGGGCTGGCCGGCGAAGTACCACTCGAAGAGCTTCCAGGCGGCGTCCTTGTTCTTGGCCTCCTTGGGCATCCAGAAGCCGGTGCCGCTGAAGCAGGGGCTGACGCGGTGGCTGCCGAACTGAGGCGCGGGCGCGAACCGGGAGACCGCGGCCAGCTTGGCGTCACCGCCGATCACTCCGCCGAACCAGAAGCCGTTGCAGCTCATTGCCATCCGGCCCGCCTGGTAGGTCGGCCCGTCCCAGCCGTCCGGGTTGGGGTTGGTGATGCTCGGGCCGATGTCGGCCTTCGTGTAGTCGACGTACCACTGCAGCGCCTTGAGTGCTTCGGGCGAGGAGAAGTCGACCGAGGCCATGTCGTCGGCGAACAGACTCCCGCCGGCCGATGCGGTCCACGACATGAGCTGGGAGAAGAGTCCCAGGCTTGTGGCGTTGAGGCCGTAGACCTTCACCTTGCCGAGCCTGCGCTTGGTGAGCCGCTTGCCGAGGTCGAGCCACTCGTCCATGGACAACGGCTCGGTGGCGCTGGGGAGGTCCAGTCCGGCCGCCTCGAACAGGTCCGTGCGGTACCAGAACATGGAGTCCTGCGAGTAGTCCTTGGCGAGGCCGTAGCGGGGGCCCGAGCCCTGCTTCTCGCCGTCGAAGCGCCACACGTCGTTGGCCGCGGCGAGGTCGGAGGGCTTGAGTACCTTGCTCTTGGCGAGGTACGGGTCCAGGTCGGACATGAGCCCGCGTGCGGCGAAGTAGGGTGCGTCCGTCGCGCCGATGCCGCGGACCACGTCCGGCGGGTTCTTGCTGGCAAGCATGGCGTTCAGCTTGGTGACGTCATAGGTGACGATCCGGAGCTTCACGTCCAGCAGCTTCTCGATGCTCTTCTGGGTCTTCGCGTCCCACTCGTTCACCAGCGTCATGACGGTGAGGGTTTTCCCGCTGCCCCCGGAGCCGCTGTCGGAGTCGACGGAGGCGGCGCAGCCGGGCAGGGCGGCGGCGGTGAATGCGGCACCGGCGGAGGCGGCGAGGAAGCGGCGCCGGTCGAGAGAGCCTCTGGATGAAACGGGCATGGCGGTGAAGCCTTTCGTGCGGGGTGCGTACGGGGAGGTGTGCAAAGACTGGTGAGGCGAGCAGGGCTGGGCATGGGAAGGGGAAGTACATGAGCAGGGGAGATGAAGCGCTGGTCCGCACTCGGCTGCCAGGGGTCTCCCACAGCGCTTCACCGCACGCCTCGCTCACCACGCGGTGCCGGCCGGCACGCAGGGGTGAGTGTCGAGGGTTGATGGACCGGTTCTTCGGCCGTGGCGTCGCGCCCCGAAACGCTCGCCTGCGGAAACCGGTCGTGAAAAACTTTGGCGAACGCTAAGTCGGGCCCGAGGGCGGTGTCAAGGGGTCGGAACGCCCGGTAGTCGCCGGTCGGTTCGCACGCCGAAGTCCGTCGACAAAACCTTGCCGCAACACTCTTGACGCATCCGGCGTCGTGATGGCAGCTTCGTTGTATCGCTACATTTGTATCGCTACAAGAAACCGGTTGTTAACCGTTCATGACGTCTCGACCGAGGCCGTCCATGGATGAGGTCCGCCGCACCATTCCCGCGTGCGCTCCGCAACCCAGCGTTCCGCAATCCAGCGCCCCGCGCCCCTCGCACACCCCTCATGACCAACCCATCCACGCAGGAGATCGTCCGTGCCCAACGCCACCGCGGTCATCAACCTCGACATCGAGGGCCCGAGGATCAGCCGCCATCTCTACGGCCACTTCGCCGAGCACCTGGGCCGCTGCATCTACGGCGGCTTCTGGGTCGGGGAGGACTCGCCGATACCCAACGAAGGAGGCATCCGGCTCGACGTCGTGCAGGCCCTGCGGGCCCTGAACATCCCCAACCTGCGCTGGCCCGGCGGCTGTTTCGCCGACGAGTACCACTGGAAGGACGGCATCGGCCCACGCGAGCAGCGCCCCCGGATGGTCAACACCCACTGGGGCGACGTAGAGGAGAACAACCACTTCGGCACCCACGAGTTCATGGCCCTGTGTGAACTCCTCGGCACCGAGCCCTACATCAGCGGCAACGTCGGTTCCGGCACCGTGCAGGAGATGAGCGAGTGGGTCGAGTACCTCACCCGCGACGGCGACAGCCCCATGGCCAGGCTGCGCCGGGCCAACGGCCGCGACGAGCCCTGGCGCGTGAGGTTCTGGGGCATCGGCAACGAGACCTGGGGCTGCGGCGGCAACATGCGCGCCCAGTACTCCGCCGACCTGGCCCGCCAGTACGCCACCTACTGCCGTGACCACGGCGACAACAAGCTCTACCGCATCGCCTCGGGCGCCTCCGACGACGACTACAAGTGGACCGAGACGCTGATGCAGCAGATCAGCTGCTTCGGTTGCGAGGCCACGCCGAAGAACTTCTTCCAGGGCCTGTCCGTGCACTACTACACGATGGCCGGCCCCTGGGAGGCGAAGGGCAGCGCCACCGACTTCGACACCGACGACTACTACCGCACGATGCTCCAGGCCCGCAGGATCGACCGCATCCTCACCGGCCACTCCACGGTCATGGACGTCTACGACCCCGGCCGCACGGTCGGGCTGGTCCTGGACGAGTGGGGCACGTGGTGGGACGTCGAGCCCGGCACCAACCCCGGGTTCCTGTTCCAGCAGAACAGCCTGCGCGACGCCCTCGTCGCCTCCACCCACTTCGACATCTTCCACAAGCACGCAGCACGCCTGCACATGGCCAACATCGCCCAGACCGTCAACGTCCTGCAGGCGATGATCCTCACCGACGGCGACGCACTCGTACTGACCCCGACCTACCACGTCTTCGAGATGAACAAGGGCCACCAGGACGCCACCTCGCTCCCCGTGCACCTGACCGGCGACGAGGCCCGACGTACGGTCGGGGACACCGCACTGGACACGCTGTCCGCCTCCGCCAGCGTCAAGGACGGGGTTGTGCTGATCTCGTTGTCCAACCTCGACGCCGAGGAATCCGTCGAGCTGACGCTTGACCTGCGCGGCGGCACCCTCGGCGAACCGGTCGCCCGTTTGCTGACGGCCGACAAGCTCCAGGCGCACAACACCCCCCAGGACCTGGCAGCGGTGACTCCGCGTCCGTTCGACGCCCTGACCGTCACCGACCGGGGCCTGACGCTCACCTTGCCGCCGCACTCCTTCCTCACCGTCCGGGCTCCGCTGGACTGACCTGCCCTTCGCGGCTCTCCGTGTGGGGCAAGGTCGGCCTTGCGGAGTGCCGGGGTTGGCAGCCCGCGGCCGACGGGACATGCGGTCGCCGCTCGCTCGGCCGAGCCGGTCGTTCTCTGAACGGTGTCGGTCGCCAAGCCGAATGGGCAGCTCTCTCAGCCGAGTTGGCCGCATTCCCCGCGGAGTCGGTCGCCCCTCAAACCCAATCCTCTGCTTCCTCAGCCGAATCAGCGGGGGTGGCCCGCTGGCCCCGCCCCCATATTCCAGACTCCCCCCACGCGGCTTCACCACCGGGACACCCAGCCGGGGTCCCTCCCACCAGGACTCACCAGGGCGTGCACAACGCCCCTCCCGAGTGGCCTCCCCGTAGTTCTCACCCGCACCCGCAAGGAGTCACGTATGTCTTCCTCCCTGTCCCGCCGTACCGCTCTCCAGGCAGTCGGCGCCACGGCTCTCGCCGTCGGACTCACCAACCTGACGGCCACGTCCGCCCGGGCCGACGAGACGGCCGACGCCCCCGCGCCCCAGGTGGTCACCTACCCGATTCCGTCCGGCGTGGCGACGCAGGCCAGCTTCAAGGTTCGGGTGCGCACCGCGCCCGATGGCGAGTGGCAGACGCTCGCCTGCTACGCGCCGGGTGCGAAGGAGATCAACCCCACCACCGGCTCCGGCAAGGTCTGGGGCTCGTCGATGGTGTACTTCGACTTCTGCGGCCCGGTCGAGCTGGAGGTCACCTACCTCAAGGGCGGCACGACCAAGGCGAGAGTGCGGCCGGACGCCCTGGACATCACACCCGAACTCCTCGGCGACACCCTGCGATTCACGCTCGACGAGCCGAAGGACGTCGTCGTCCAGATCAACGACGAGATCTTCGACTGTCTGCACGTCATCACCAACCGCGTCGAGAAGCAGGCCCCGTCCGCCGACGACCCGGACGTCCTCTACTACGGCCCCGGCCTGCACACCGTCACGGGCAACGTCCTCACCGTCCCCAGCGGCAAGACCGTCTACCTGGCCGGCGGCGCCGTCCTGAAGGCGGAGATCGACGTCAAGGGCGTCGAGCAGGTGACCGTCAAGGGACGCGGCCTGCTGCTGGCCCCGACCTCCACGGTCGGCGGCGTGCACATCGAACGCAGCAAGAACTGCCGGGTCGAGGACATCATCCTGTTCGGGGCCGGCGTGTTCCTCGGGGAAGCGGAGCACGTCCATGTCAAGAAGGCCCGGGTGTTCACGTGGGGAGCCTGGGGTGACGGCTTCACCATGTACTGCTCCAAGAACATCACCTTCGACGGCTGCTTCGGGCGCACCTCCGACGACGGCTTCTCCATCTACACGCACCGCAACGACTTCTACGGCGACACCCGCAACATCACCATCAAGAACTGCACCCTGTGGGCCGACGTCGCCCACGCGATCCAGGTCGGCACACACGGCAACAGCGACAACCCGGAGATGATCGAGAACCTCGTCATCAAGAACGTCGACATCCTCGACCACCGCGAGCCCCAGATGAACTACCAGGGCTGCATCTCCCTCAACGCCGGCGACTCCAACCTGATCAAGAACGTGCGCGTCGAGGACGTCCGGATCGAGGACTTCCGGTGGGGCCAGGTCCTCAACATGCGGGTCATGTACAACACGAAGTACAACACCTCGGTCGGCCGCGGCATCGAGGACGTCTACATCAAGAACCTCACCTATACCGGCACCCACGCCAACCCGTCACTCTTCCTCGGCTACGACGCCGACCACGCCATCAAGAACGTCACCTTCGAGAACCTCGTGGTCAACGGCGTGGTCATCGCCGACACGATGCGCAAGCCCAGGTGGTACTACACCACCGACACCGTGCAGTGGTACGCCAACGAGCACGTGATCAACATGACGTTCCTGACCACCGCCGAGGCCGAGGCGGCCGCCGCGTCATGATCACTCCCGCCACGAGCCGCCGGGGCTTCCTCGGCGGCGCCGTGGCCCTGCTGGCGGCGTCGGGTGTGAGCGGACTGCTCGTACCCGGCACCGCACGGGCCGCGGCACAGAATGTCACCGGTACCAGAACCTTCGCCCACCCGGGGCTCCTGCACAGCGCCGATGATCTCGCCCGGATGAAGGCCGCGGTTGCGGCGAAGGAGTCGCCGGTCCACGACGGTTACCTCGCCTTCGCGGCCCACGCCCGCTCGAAGTCGACGTACGCGGTCCAGAACACCGGGCAGATCACCTCCTGGGGCCGCGGCCCCACCAACTTCCAGAGCCAGGCCGTCGCCGACTCGGCCGCCGCCTACCAGAACGCCCTGATGTGGGCCGTCACCGGGAACCCCGCCCACGCCGACAAGGCCCGCGACATCCTCAACGCCTGGTCGGCGTCCCTGACGGTGATCACCGGGGCGGACGGGCCGCTCGGCGCCGGACTGCAGGCCTTCAAGTTCGCCAACGCGGCCGAACTGCTCCGCCACACCGGCTACGACGGCTGGGCGGACGCCGATATCGCGCGCTGCGAGGAGTCCTTCCTCGACGTCTGGTATCCGGCCGTGTCCGGTTACATGCTCTACGCCAACGGCAACTGGGACCTGACGGCCCTTCAGACCATCCTGGCCATCGGCGTGTTCTGCGAGGAGCGCACCCTCTTCACGGACGCCCTGGGCTTCGCCGCGGTCGGCGCCGGCAACGGCAGCATCGCCCACCGCATCGTCACCGCGGACGGCCAGGGCCAGGAGTCCGGCCGAGACCAGGGCCACGAACAGCTCGCGGTCGGGCTGATGGGCGACGCGGCGCAGGTCGCTTGGAACCAGGGCGTCGACCTGTGGGGCTTCGACGGCGACCGCCTGCTCGCCAACGCCGAATACGTCGCCCGTTACAACCTCGGGGGTGACGTCCCCTTCACACCGGACCTCGACCGCACCGGCAAGTACATCAAGACGGCCGTGTCGGCGACCTCGCGCGGCAACCTGCCCCCGGTCTACGAGATGTACTACGCCCACTACGCGGGCGTGCGCGGCCTCGACACCCCCTATACGAAAGCCGCGGTCTTTCGCGGCACCGGCGGTGCCCGGGTCGTCGAGGGCAGCAACGACGACCTGCCCGGCTGGGGCACTTTCACCTACGCCGGCACCACGGCTCCCTCACCGGCCGTGCCGACGGCTCCCGCGGGCGTCACGGCAGTGGGCGGCGAGCAAGCCGCCAGCGACCAAGCCGTCACCGTGAGCTGGCTCCCGTCGGCGTGGGCGAACACGTACACCGTCCAACGGGCGACCAGCCCCGGCGGCCCGTACGAGGAGATCGCCACCAGCCTCGACAAGCCGGCGTACACGGACGGCGACACGCACCGGGGCCGGACGTACTACTACACCGTCACCGCCGCCAACTCCCAGGGGACCAGCGCTACTTCGACTCCCGTCGCCGCCACCGCCGGTCTTCCGCAGCCCTGGTCGACACAGGACATCGGGGACGTGAAGATCCCCGGCTCGGCCGTCTTCGACGGTGAGCGGTTCGTGCTGGAGGCATCCGGAACCGCCGACACCTACCGCTTCGTCCATCTGCCGCTGCCCGGCGACGGCACGGTCACCGCGCGGATCGTGTGGCCGCTCAGCTCGCAGTACTCCAAGATCGGCGTCACCCTCCGCGCCTCCCTCGACGAGGACGCGGCGCACGCCGCCATGCTCATCCAGGGACTGCCGCTGCACACGTGGAGCGGGGTGTGGAGCGTCCGTCCGTCGCCCGCCGCGGAGATCTCCGCCACCGGCAGCACGCCCGTACCGCCCGCCCAGCAGCAGGCCATCACCACCAGCGCCGCCTTCCCGATCTCCGACCTCGGAGCCCTGCCCGAGTCGGCGACCCCGCTTCTGGCCCCGTACGTCGAGGGTGCCGGCGACGGATACCGACTGCGGGCGCCCTACTGGGTGCGGGTGACCCGTAAGGGCCGCCTCTGTACCGGCGCCATCTCCCCGGACGGCATCCGCTGGACCGAAGTCGGCACCACCGAGGTCGTGTTGGGGCACACGGCTTATGCCGGTCTCGTCCTCACCTCCTGCCTCGGCGTCGACGAGGAGTACGCCGAGACCGGCACCGGCGCCTTCGACAACGTCAGCGTGGACTCGTCCTCGTCCGGCGAGGTCTGGTCCGTGCGCCGCCCGACGCGGAGGGTCACCGACCTGCGGGCGGTCGCCGGTGCCGATGCCGTGGAGCTGGCCTGGACCGACCCGGATCCGTCCGCTCGCTACCGGGTGCTGCGGGCACCCGACGCGGACGGCCCGTACGCGACCGTCGCGACCGGCGTCGGCCCCGTCGGCTTCGGCACCCGCATCCGGTACGCGGACGCCACCGGCACACCCGGCACGACGTACCATTACGTCGTCGCCAAGGCGAACAGTGGCGGACGCGGCCCGTGGTCGGAGTCCGCATCCGCGCAGATGTCGACCCCGTCCGTGCCCCAACTCGCCTCCTCCACACCGTTGTTCACCAACCAGGGTGCCGAGTTCCGGTATCTGCTCCGCGCCTCGCACGAGCCGGTGCGGTTCACCGTGGGCGGACTGCCGGGCGGTCTCCGCGTCGACAGGCGCACGGGCCTGATCCACGGAATCCCCGACGAGACCGGCGAGTTCACCGTCACCACCACCGCGGGCAACGCGGCGGGCGACGGCACTGGAACCCTCACCCTCACGGTCGGCACACCCCCGCCCGCCCCCTGGACATACGGCGACCTCGGCGACACCGTCCTCGACGACCGGGAGTTCGGGACCCTCGGCGTCGTGGCGATCCGCACGCCGGGCAGCACCTCGTACACCGACGGGACGTTCACCGTGCGAGGTGCCGGGACCGACCTGAGCGTCAACAACCAGGGAATGACGGGCCAGTTCGTACGGCAGCCGGTCAGCGGCGACTGCGAGGTCACCGCCCGCCTGGTCTCCCGCAGCGGCGCCACCGCCGACCGGGTCGGGCTGCTGATGGCCAAGTCCCTGTCGCCGTTCGACCAGGCGGCCGGGACGATCGTCACCGGCGGGACCGCGGCGCAACTCATGCTGCGCACCACCGTCGCCGGAAGGTCCGCCTTCACGGGCAACGGCACGGTCAACGCCCCTTGCCTGCTGCGGCTGAAGCGCGCCGGGACCGCCTTCACCGCGTACGCCTCCACCGATGACGGCGTCACCTGGACCCCCCTCGCCTCGGGAGAGATCCCCGGCTTCGGCGACGCCCCCTACTACGTGGGTCTCGTGGTCTGCTCCCGCAGCCCGTCGGCCCTCGGCACCACGCAGTTCGATCAAGTCAGCATCACCCCCGACCAGAGCCGTTCGGACCGCACTTGATTGGAGATTAACCTCCGATGAGCCGCAACGATCTTCCCCCCACCACCCCCGGCGCACCGTCGTCCCCCCGTACCGGGCCGAGCCGACGGGGCGTGCTGCGCGTCGCCGGCGGGCTCACCCTCGCCGGGGCGCTCGGCGCCGCCACCGCGCCGTCCGTCGGCGCCGCGCCGACCGTCTGGAACCACCCCGGCGGGATCCACCACCCCGGCGACATCAACCGCGCCAAGGTCAGGGTGGCCGCGGGCCTCGACCCGTGGTACTCGGACTGGCAGGTACTGACCGCCAACGCCCACTCCGCGTCCACCTGGACGGCCAACCCGCAGGCCATCGTCTACCGGGGAGGGAGCTACACCCAGAACTACCCGATCCTCTACAACGACATCGCCGCCGCCTATCAGAACACCCTGCGCTGGCTGATCACCGGCGACACGGCCCACGCCGACTGCGCGGCAGCCATCTGCAATGCCTGGTCGAGCACCCTGACGGAGCTCAACGGCAACTCGGACGCCTGCCTGGCGGCCGGCATCTACGGCTGGCAGTTCGCGAACGTGGGTGAACTGCTGCGCGACTACGACGGCTTCGACCTCGCCGCCTTCCAGCAGATGATGCGATCCGTGTTCTACCCGTGGAACCACGGCTTCCTGCGGGACCACAACTTCACCTGCATCACCCACTACTGGGCCAACTGGGACCTGTGCAACGTGGCCTCCGTCATGGCCATCGGCATCCTGTGCGAGGACGGCGACAAGTTCGACGAGGCCGTCACGTACTTCCAGAGCGGCGCGGGCAACGGCGCCATCGGCAACGCCGTCCCGTACCTCTACACGGACGACGACGGCTACGCGCTCGGGCAGTGGCAGGAGTCCGGCCGCGATCAGGGCCACTGCGTCATGGGGATGGGCCAGATGGGCGCGATCTGCGAGATGGCCTACAACCAGGGCGTCGACCTGTACGGCTACGACGACAACCGGTTCTTCAAGGCGGCCCAGTACGTCGCCAAGTACAACATCGGCCTGGACGTGCCGTACACCACCTACAGCTGGGGCAGCGGCACCAACTGCGCGTACAACGAGCAGACCGCGATCTCCTCCGCGGGCCGCGGGAACATCCGGCCGGTGTGGGCGATGCTCCACTACCACTACCACCGGATCAAGGGCCTGGACGACAAGTACATCGCGGCGATGTCCAACGATCTCGTCGGCATCGAGGGCGGTGGTGGCAACTACGGCTCCACCAGTGGCGGCTACGACCAGCTCGGCTTCGGCCAGCTGATGTACGCGAAGTAGCCGTCGCCATGTAAGAGATAAGGAGAGTTGACGATCATGAGTGCATCCGGCCGCCCTGTCGAGACGGTCGTGGAGGTGGACACCCGGGCCCCGGGGACCGCCATCTCACCCGATCTGTTCGGCGTGTTCTTCGAGGACCTC
Organism: Streptomyces sp. JLBG701; assembly: GCF_058544905.1. Lineage (NCBI taxonomy): Bacteria > Bacillati > Actinomycetota > Actinomycetes > Kitasatosporales > Streptomycetaceae > Streptomyces > Streptomyces sp. JLBG701. The sequence continues at coordinate 383,475 of NZ_CM178588.1, read as the reverse complement.
AACTACGCGGCGGACGGCGGGCTCTACGCCGAACTCGTGCAGAACCGGTCCTTTGGGTACGGCCCCGCCGACCACCCCGACTGGCATGCCCTCACCGCGTGGGAGCTGTTGGAGCGGGACGGCGCGGCCGGATGGCTCACGGTCTCCACCGACGATCCGCTGCACCCGGCCAACCCGCACTACGCGGTCCTGCACACGGCCGCCACCGGTACGGCGGGTCTTGGGGCGGGCCTGCGCAACGAGGGCTTCGACGGCATACCCGTCCGGGCGGGCGAGGCGTACGACGTCGGCGTCTTCGCCCGGCTGGCCCATGGCACCCTGGACCGTCTGGTGGCACGGATCGAGAGCCGGGACGGCAGCCGGGTCCACGGCCGGGTGGAGTTGGGACCCGTGGAGGGGTCCTGGCAGCGGCACGCGGCGGTCATCGCCTGCGAGGTCACCGATCCGGACGCCCGGTTCACCCTCACCGCGACCGGGACCGGCACCGTCCACCTGGACCTGGCCTCTCTCTTCCCGCAGACCACGTTCAAGGGCCGGCCGAACGGTCTGCGCGCCGACCTGGCGCAGGCGATCGCGGATCTGAAGCCGAAGTTCGTCCGCTTCCCGGGCGGCTGCCTCGCCCACGGGCACGGGCTCGGCAACATGTACCGCTGGTCCGAGACGATCGGGCCGCTGCACCAGCGCCGGCAGCAGTTCAACATCTGGCGCTACCACCAGTCGATGGGCCTGGGCTATTACGAGTACTTCCAGTTCTGTGAGGACATCGGCGCCAAGCCGCTGCCCGTCGTCCCGGCCGGGGTCTGTTGCCAGAACAGTGCGGTGACCGGTCAAGTCGGCATCGCCGAGGAGGAGATGCCCGCCTACGTCACGGAGGTGCTGGCCCTGGTGGAGTGGGCCAACGGCCCCGTCGACTCGCCCTGGGGCGCCCAGCGAGCCGCGGCCGGACACCCCGAGCCGTTCGGCCTGGAGTACCTCGGCGTCGGCAACGAGGACACCATCACCGACACCTTCCGCGACCGGTTCTCCCGTATCCACGACGCCCTGCGCGAGCACCACCCCGAGATCACGGTCATCGGCACCCTCGGCCCGGCCCCCGCCGGCGAGGACTGGGAGAAGGGCTGGGCGTTCGCCCGCGAGAGGAGCGTCCCCGTCGTCGACGAGCACTCCTACAAGTCCCCGCGCTGGTTCCTGGAGAACACCCGCCGCTTCGACACCATGGACCGCGAGGGCCCGCACCTGTACATCGGCGAGTACGGCAGCTGGCGCAACGACGGCCGCAGCGCCGTCGCCGAGGCGGCCTACATGATCGCCATGGAGCGCAACGGCGACGTCGTGCGGCTGGCCTCCTACGCCCCGCTGCTCGCCAAGCGTGGCCACACCCAGTGGCTGCCCGACCTGATCTACTTCGACAACACCAACGTCTGGACCACCCTCAACTACCACGTCCAGCAGATGCATTCGGTGAACTCGGGCGACACCGCCCTGCCCGTCACGGTCACCGGAGCACCCCAGGAGCCGTGCGCTCCGGAGAGCCCGCGGCACACGGTCCACATCGGGACCGGTGCCGACACCCGTGCCGAGTTCACCGACGTGACCGTCGTCGGCGCCCTGGGCGGATCACTAGCCCCGGGGTTCGCCAACTGGCAAGCCAAGTCCGGCAGTTGGGAGCCGTACGGCGAGAGTCGTGTCCGGCAGACGGCGAGCGGAACGGATGCCACGCTGCTGCTGCCGGACGCGGTGGACGGAGCGTCGTACGCCTTCTCGGTGCGGGCCCGGAAGACGGACGGCGACGAGGGCTTCGTGCTGGGCTTCGCCGGGACGTCGCCCGGTAACTGGTGCCAGTGGACGCTCGGCGGCTGGGAGAACCGGTCGACGTGGCTCCAGCGGGTGGACGACGGCGTACCGGACGACCTCAGTGAGCGCGTGCCCGCGGGGGTCGAGACCGGCCGCTGGTACGACCTGCGGGTCGAGGTGGACGGTCGGCGCATCCGCTGCTACCGCGACGGCGAACTGGTCCACGACGTCGAGGACGTCCGACCGGACCCGGAGGTCTTCGCCGTCTCGGCCGTCCGCGACAGCTCCGCCGATGACGTGATCATCAAGATCGCGAACACCACGCCGGAACCTGTCCCGGTCCGTCTCCGACTGGCCGGGGTGGACGGCGACGCCGTTTTCGAGCGCACCACCCTCACCGTCACCCCGGACGCCACCAGCCGGTTCGGGCCCGCCCTGGCCGCCCCCCTCGACGACCGACTGACCGGGACGGCCTGCGACATCCCGCCCCACTCCTTCACCGTGCTGCGCACCCGCGCCGCACGTGACCGGCGATGAGCCGCCCCGCAGCGGGGGAGGGGTGCCGGCTTTCTGCGGAGCACGGCGCGGCCGAGAACGCGGGAATAGCATGCGAGTGGGTTCCGAACCGCAGACCAGGGGCGAGTGTGGCAACGATTCAGGACGTGGCGAAGGCGGCCGGAGTCTCGCCGATGACCGTGTCGAACGTGATCAACGACCATCCGAACGTGCGCAAGGCGACACGGGAGAAGGTTCTGGAGGCGATGGCCCGGCTCGACTACCGGGTCAACGTCGCGGCCCGCAACCTGCGCAAGGGCCGTACCGGAACCATCGGTCTCGCTGTCCCCGAGGTGAACAGCGCCTACTACGGGCGGCTGGCCGCCACCATCATCACCGCGGCCGAGCGGCACAACCTCCGGGTGGCCATCGAGCAGACCGCGTCGCGGGAGAACGAACTCGACGCACTGTCCTTGTCGCGCAACCATCTGTACGACGGGCTCATCCTCAGCGCCGCGGGCCTGGGACAGACCGACACCGAGCGCTTGAAGGTGGACCACCCGGTGGTCATCCTCGGTGACCGGATCTTCGGCGGCCCCGTGGACCACGTAGCGATGCCCAACTTCGACGCCTCCCGGGCGGCCACCCGGCACCTGATCGAGCGGGGCTGTCGCCGTATCGCGATCCTGTGCGGGGGCGTGGAGGAGGTCGACACCTCCAGCCTCCGGCTCACGGGCTACCGGCAGGCCCTGGAGGAGGCGGGCCTGCCTGCGGATCCCGCCCTGGTACAACAGGTCGGCAGGCTCGGCATGCGTGAGGGTGCGGAACGCGGCCGCGACATGGCGGCGAGCGGGCTCGACTTCGACGGCGTGTTCTGTGTGACCGACTCCCTGGCCATGGGTGTGCTGCGCGGCTTGGCCGACGCGGGGATACGGGTGCCTGAGCAGGTGAAGGTGATCGGCTTCGACAACGTCACGGAGAGCGAGTTCTTCATCCCCTCGCTGTCGACCGTCGATCCGGACCACGATGCCATGGCCGAGCACGCGGTCGATCTGCTGACAAGGCGCATCGAGCAGACCGAGTCCCCGGACCGGTACGAGGAGTACGTCGGTGATTTCTCGCTGGTGATCCGGGAGTCGACCGGCGGCTGAACCGGCCGCAAGCCGCCGGTCCCTCGTTCCCTCCCGCTGAACCCCGTCCGCACCCAACGGAGACTTCCGTGAACCCTGTGACCAGCGCGCCTCTCTTCCGCGACCCGATGCACGACGGCGCCGCCGACCCGGTCGCCGTCTTCAACCGCCAGAGCGGTGAATGGTGGCTCGTCTACACAAACCGCCGCACCACCGCTCCCGGCCCCGGCGTCACCTGGGTGCACGGCACTGACCTCGGCGTGGCCACGTCGGCCGACGGCGGCCGCACCTGGACCTACCGAGGCACCCTCACCGGCCTGGACACCGAGTGGGGGAGAAACACTTTCTGGGCGCCGGAGATCATCTGGCACGACGGGCTTTACCACATGTACGTCAGCTACCTCCGCGGCGTACCCGACTCCTGGACCGGTCCCGCCCGCATCCGCCACTACACCAGCCTCGACCTGCTGGACTGGACATACCACGGCGCGCTGGACCTCGGCTCCGACCGGATCATCGACGCGTGTGTGTTCCAACTGCCGGGCGGCGGCTGGCGGATGTGGTTCAAGGACGAGACCCGGGGCTCGCTCACCTACGCTGCCGACAGCTCCGACCTGTACCACTGGCGGCCCACCGGCCTGGCGGTCGGCCATCGCCCGCACGAGGGGCCCAACGTCTTCGCACTCGGCGGGTACTACTGGATGCTCGTCGACGAGTGGCAGGGCCAGGGCGTGCTGCGCTCCGACGACCTGACCACCTGGGAACACCATGGACTGATCCTGGACAAGCCGGGCAGCCGTCCCGACGACGGCACCATCGGCCTCCACGCCGACGTGGTCGTCCAGGGGGACACGGCGTACGTCTTCTACTTCACGCACCCGGGCCGCGTCGGCACCGCCGCCGAGGACGACACCTACGCCACCCGCCGCTCCTCACTCCAGGTCGCCGCCGCACGGGTCGTCGACGGCACGCTGCACTGCGACCGCGACGAGCCCGTCCGGCTGGATCTGGCCCCGGTGCTCCAGCCGGGTCGGCCACCCGCAGCTGCGACGAGCGGCGACGGCTCGGTCCAGGGTGAGCCTTCACCGGGTTCGCCTTCTACGCCATCTCCCTGATCACCACCCAGCTGGTGCAGGCGCCCAAGGGGCCCACGTACGGGCTCGGCCTCGACGTCCTGCAGACGGAGCTGGTCTGGTAAGTGGCTCCTGCCTACCTGTCTGTAGGCGAGCGACGACTTCAATTCGGGTCGGGGCCGCCGGCCGGTACGGGGACGGCTGAGTCGATCAGTTCGGTCACCCGGTGGGCGGGCACCGGGATTCCCGGTGTCTGGAAGAACCAGCGTCCACGCTCCTCGTGGGTGTGCAGGTCCTCGGGCCACGGCGGCAGATACGGCTGGACGTGCACCGGCGTGTTGGGTCCGGCACGCCAGCTGTCGGCGAGGGTGCCGATGTCGACCGCGTCGTAGCCGAGCGTGTCCAGCAGCCGGATCGCGTCCGTCTTCGCCTGGGCGCGGTCACCGGCGACGGGCAGGGCGCTGCGATCGGCGGCCCCGGTGGGCCGGGCGAGCGTGAGCAGGTGATGGAAGTCGATGTTGTTCAACGTCTTGACCACCGACGAGCCCGCGAGGTGACGTTGCACGAGCTCGCTGGACGTGAGTTTCCCGGCGTCCAACTCCGCGATACGGCCGTCGCGGTGCGGGTAGTAGACCATGGCGTCGATCACTGTCCGGCCGGCCAGGGCGATCGCGGGAAGCTGCCGATATGCGTTGAGCGGTACGGCCGCGAGGACGATGTCGCCGGCTTGCGCGGCTTCGTCGGGCGTGGCGGCTCGGGCGTGCGGGCCGAGTTCGGCGACCAGGTCGGCGAGCGTTTCGGAGCCTCGGGAGTTACTGAGCACCACCTTGAGGCCGGCGGCGACGGCGAGGCGGGCCACTGCGGCGCCGATGTTGCCGCTGCCGATGACTCCGAGGGTTTCGGTCATGGGAGGCATTCCTTCCTTGTGAGGATGTCGGGTTCTGGTGGACGTAATCGGTGACGCGCAGTCGGGGTGGCCCAAGTGAGTTGTCGGCAACGGCCGAGGCGGAGCACGGTCGGCGGCGGGGTCAGCTCATGGCGGGCAGGCCGAGCATGTCGGCGGTCGTCTCCCACAGCCGGGTCGCCAGGGCCGCGTCCTGGGCCTGCTTCGAGGTGGGGGCGTCCGGCTTGAGCCGGTCGAAGTACTGGCCGTTGACCCGCTGCGGGTCGGACAGACCAGCGAGAGCGATCAGTGGCTGGGCGCCCGCGTCGTTGTCCACGGCGCCGAACAGCCGGCGTCCGGCGCGGGTGTGGTAGACGAACTTGTTGAAGCCCTTGGCGTCACGGCTGAAGTCCGAGGTGACCGTGCCCGGATGGAAGGCGACGGAGGTGATGCCGGTCTCGTGCGCGCGGCTCGCCAGCTCTCGGCTGAACAGCAGATCGGCGAGCTTGGCGGCGGCGTAGGCCAGCCCCGCGACGTAGCGGCGCTTGTCGTACTCCAGGTCGTCCAGCCGGATCCGGCCGGAACGGTGCGCGGCGCTGCTGGTGACGACGACGTTGGCGCGAGAGGCGGTCAGCCGGTCGTGCAGCAGCGCCTGGAGCAGGTAAGGCGCCAGATAGTTCGTCTGCAACGTCATCTCGTGACCGTCTTCGGTGCGTTGCCGCCTGTTGACGACGCCACCGGCGTTGTGTACCAGGACATCGATGGCCGGGCAGCGGTCCAGCAGCTCGGCGGCGAGCCGACGCACATCGGTGAAGCGGGCGTAGTCGGCGACGAGTGTCTCGACCCCGAGTTGCTCGGACAGCGCGGCGGCCCGCTGCGCCGACCGCCCGACGGGAACGACGGTCGCGTCCTGCGCGATCAGGACCTGCGCGGCGGTCGCTCCGATGCCGGACGTGGCGCCGGTTATCACGATCGTCTTCCCTGCCAGGTTTCCGGCCATGGTCGCCGCCTCTCTTGGACGAGCACTGTGCCCGTTCAGCAAACGAATGAGTCTGTACGTCAGGAGTGCCGCAGGTCGTGTCCCCCCGCACTTCGCCGGCGGCGTCACTGTCACCGACAGGACGCTGCGCGCCGAGGCGTTCCGCCTCTGATCGCGGCTATGCGTCGAAGGTGACGACGATCTTTTCTGCCGCTCCGGGTGCGAGGTCGAGGTCGAAGGCTTCCTCGACCTGGGAGAAGGGGATGCGGTGGCTGATGAGCTTCGCGAAGCGCTCCTGATACTCGGCGAGTTCGTCGGTGACCTCGAAGATCTCCGTGGGGTACGCCTGGGACGCGATGAGGACGAGTTCGCTGGTGATCATGAGGCCGAGGTCGATCTCGGCCTTCTTCTGTACGGCGACCATGACCAGCTTGGCGCCCCATTTCGCGGAGGCGACGGTGGCCTCGAAGACGGCCGCGACTCCGGCGGCGTCGATGTAGATGTCGGTGCCGGCGCGGGGCTGGCCGATGGCGTCGGCGGCCTGGCCGTGCAGTTCGGTCAGCCGGGCGGTGACATCCTCGGTGGCGGAGTTGATGACGGCGCCCGCGCCGACGGCCAGCGCGGTCTCCAGGCGTCCGGGGATGATGTCGGCGACGACCACGTGCTTTACGCCCCGCAGCTTCAGCCAGATCGACACCCCGAGGCCGATGGGCCCGGCGCCGAAGACGACGACCTTGTCCGTGGGCCCGGCCTCGGAGCGGTTGACGCAGTGGCGGGCCACCGCCATGGGTTCGTTGAGCGAGGCGACGTCGAAGGGCACGTCGTCGGGGAAGACCGCGACGCTCCTGCCGACCTCGGCGTCCTCGATCAGCAGGTACTCGTCCAAGCCACCGAGCTGACTGCCGCAGCCGATGATCCCGGAGGGCACACCCTGCGGATTGACGACCACCCGGTCGCCGACCTTGAGGTCCGTGACGTCGGCGCCCACCTCGACGACCTCGCCGGCCGGTTCGTGGCCGAGGACCAGCGGGATGGGCGATCCGCCGGGGCCCAAGGGGATGCCGCCCGCGCGGACGAAGGTAACGTCGGTGCCGCAGATCCCACAGGCGCGCATGCGCAGCAGGGCGTCCTTGGGGCCGGGGACGGGGCGTTCGACGTCCACCACCTCGATCTTGTTCTGTTCGCCGGTCCGGACGGACTTCATCGTGGCCATGGGGGCTCACTTTCTCGCGGAAGTCACGGAGCACTTCTTGGGGGAGGGAGGGGCACCACGACGGGCGGGGCCCCTGGTCCTGGAAGGGGTTTCCCTCTCGTGTGCCTGGGTGTTACCAGGCGACCGGCAGTTCGTGGACGCCGTAGGTGCTCATGTCGTTGCGGAATGCCAGCTGGTCCAGCGGCACCGCGAGCCGGAGGTCGGGAAGCCGGCGCAGCAGCATCGGCAGCGCGATCTCCAGTTCCGCGCGCGCCAGGGCCTGTCCGAGGCACTGGTGGGTGCCGTAGCCGAAGGCCAGGTGGCCGCGGTTGTTGCGGTCGAGGTCGACGGTGTCGGGCTCGGTGGAGAAGGCCGTGTCACGGTTACCGGCGGGGAGGTTCATGATCAGGGCCTCGCCGGCCCGGACGAGCTGCCCGCCGACTGTGGTGTCCTCGGCGGCGACGCGCAGGACGGCGTCCTGCGCGATAGTCAGGTAACGCAGCAGTTCCTCAACGGCGTTGGCGACCAGACGGGGGTCGTCGGTGTCGCGGATCCGGGCAGCCTGGTCGGGGTTCTGCAGCAGGGTCAGTGTGCTCAGGGCGATCATGTTGGCCGTGGTCTCGTGGCCGGCGATCAGCAGGGCGAGAGCGTTCACCGTCACCGTCGCGTGGTCGGTCTCCCCGGCGGCGACCCGCTCATGAACCTGCCGGCTGATCATGTCGTCCCCCGGCTCGCGCTCCTTGCGCGCCACCAGCTCGTACAGGTAGCCGAACAGGGCCGCCGTGGCCGCCTCCCTGTCCTGGTCCGTCGCACCCGCCTCGACCATGGTGCCGCTGTGCTCCTGGAAGAACTCGTGCTCCTCGTACGGCACGCCGAGCAGCAGAGAGATCACCAGGGACGGGACCGGCAGCGCGAACGCCTGCACCAGATCCGCCGACTGCCCCTCGCTGATCATCCGGTCCAGGAAGCGGTCGACGATCTCCTCGATCTGCGGGCGCAGCCGCTGCACCCGCTTGACCGTGAACTCCCCGGTGAGCATCCGGCGGATCTGGGCGTGTTCCGGGTCGTCCATCCGTACGAACGACTGGGGCACCTCCTCTCCGGACGAGGACGGGACCGGGAAGCCGGGGACGCGGTCGTCGGAGCTGATCTTCGGATCGCTCAGGGCCGCGCGGATGTCGGCGTACCGGCTTACCACCCACACCGGCTTGCCGCGCCACAGCGCCCGGCGCAGGCCCTCGCCCTCGCGCCAGTCGGCGTACTCCTCCGGCGGGTCGAAGGGGCAGCGGGCGGGCCGCACTCCGGGGAAGGCGGGGAGGCCGGCGGCACCGGCCGTGTGGGTCGTGTCGGCAGTCGTGTTCATGGAGTACTCCTTGAGGTGAGCGCTTCGTCGTGGTCGCGCGGGTCGTGGACGACGGTGCGGGCCTGGCCGGTGGCCGCGGCTACCAGGGCATGACCAGACCGCCGTTGGGGCGGAGGATCTGGCCGGTCATGAAAGCCGAGGCCGTGGAGGCCAGGAAGAGCACGCTGCCCACGACGTCCTCGGGGAAGCCGACCCTGCGCAGTGGCGTTTCCTGCGCGAGCGGCTCCTCGTCCGCGTAGCCCCGGCCGTCCTCGCGGTGCGGGGCGGTCATGGGGGTGCGGATGTAGCTGGGTGCGACGGCGTTGGCGCGGATGCCGCACGGGCCCAGTTCGGTGGCGAGGACCCGGGTGAGCTGGACCACGGCCGCCTTGGAGACGCTGTAGCACAGCAGGCCCGCCGTGCCGACGTCGATGGCGCCGGACGCCATGGTCACGATGGAGCCGGAGCCCTGCTTCGTCATCGGGCGGGCGGCCTCGCGGGCGCAGTGGAGGACGCCCTTGAAGTTGACGTCCAGCACTCGGTCCAGGTCGGTGTCGTCGGTCTCCAGGACGGTGGAGGTGTGCAGGACCCCGGCGATCGAGGCCAGCACGTCGAGACTGCCGTACGCGGCCACCGTCTCGTCGACGGCGGCGGCGACGTCGGCGCGATCGGTGACATCGAGGACACGGGGCCGTGCGGTGCCGCCGGCCTCGGCGATCAGCTCTGCGGTCTGCTGGACGCCCGCCTCGTCCCGATCGGCGCAGGTGACTGAGGCTCCCGCGGCGGCGAGGGCGAGTGCGCTGGCCCGGCCGATGCCGCTCGCGGCGCCCGTGACGAGGGCGGCGCGGCCCGACAGGTCGTAGAGGTGGGTCGTTGTGCTCATGGATCACTCCGCAAGTTGTTGGGCGGCCTGGGAGGGCGGCTACGCGGCGGCCGTGTCGGTGACGGCCGCTTCCCAGGTGGCGCCGGAAGCGATGAGTGCCCGCCAGGCGCGCAGGACCTTGGGGGACTTGCCGGCGGCGAGAACGCCGGTGAGCCGGTCTCCACGGCGATAGGCGACGAGGAGCTGCCGCTCCGTCACGTCGCTCTCCAGGACGAGTGCTTCGTCGTGGTCGCGCAGGTATCCGTATGCCTGGACCTTGGTGTCGTACTGGTCGGACCAGAAGTACGGCACCGGTGCGAACGGCTTCCGGGCCTCGGGCCTGGTCAGGTTGTGGGCGACAGCGAGGGCCTGCTCTGCGGCGTTGGTGCGGTGCTCGACGCGCATCGCCGTGCCGAACAGCGGGTTGTGCCAGCTCGCCACGTCCCCCACCCCGTACACCTCGGGTGCGGCGGCGCAGTAGCGGTCGCACGCCAGTCCGTCGGTGACGGTGAGTCCGCTGCCGGCCAGCCATTCGGTGTTGGGCACCGAGCCGATGGCGACCAGCACGTCGTCGGCGGGGAGTACGCTTCCGTCGGCCAGGGCGACACCGGCGACCTCGCCATCCGCACTGAGCACCTCGGCCACCGCGGCACCCGTGTGCAACCGGACGCCGTGGTCGCGGTGGAGCTGCGACAGGAACCGTCCCGCCTCCTCACCGACGGCCTGCGCCATCGGGACCGGGCCCGCTTCCAGCAGCGTCACCTCCACCCCGAGTCCCCGCGAGACGGCGGCCACCTCGGCACCGAGGAACCCCGCGCCGACGACCACCAGCCGCCGCCCCGCGCGCAGCCGCGCCTTCAGCGCCAGCGCGTCGGCCAGGGTGCGCAGCGTGTGCACGCCGGTCACGCCCTCGGTGCCGGGCAGGCGGCGGGCCCGTACGCCGGTCGCCACGACCAGTGATGCGTACGGCAGTCGGGTGCCGTCCGCCAGGATGACCGTGCGCGCGGCAGTGTCCAGCCCGATTGCGGTCATTCCCAGTCGCAGGTCCAGGTCCAGCGCGTCGAGGTGCGCCCGGCCGCGCAGGGCGAGCCGGTCCGGCGCCCACTCCCCCGAGAGGATCTGCTTGGACAACGGCGGGCGGTCGTAAGGGAGTTCGGGTTCGTCTCCGACGAGCGTGATCACGCCGCGGTATCCCGCCCTGCGCAGCGCTTCCGCCGCGGCCAGTCCGCCCGCAGACGCGCCGACCAGCACCGTCCGGTTCACGACTCCACCAGCTGGATGGCGGCGGCCGGGCAGGCCATGGCTGCTTCGCGGACGGCCTCGTACAGGTCCGGCCCGGGTATCTCCGCCAGCAGCACCACGATGCCGTCCTCCTCGCGCTGGTCGAAGACGTCGGGCGCGATCAGCACGCACTGCCCGCAGGCCACGCACTTGGGCTCGTCCACGGTGACTTTCATGGCGGCTTCCTCTCTGACGGTGAGCGCACGAACCCGGCTCCACCTGTCGAACATCCGCAGGAAAACCTACAGCTGTAGGTTTCTTGGGTGGCAAGTTATCAGACACTCGTAGGAATACCTACAGATGTAGGTTGAGTTAGAGTGAGGCCATGGTCACGGCAAGACAGAGCAACCCGACAGCCGACAAGCGTGTGCGGCGCACTCACGCGGCGCTGCAGGGCGCACTGATGCAACTCGTCGAGGAGAAGGAGCTGGGGCAGATCAGCGTTGCGGACGTGGCCGAAGAGGCCGGTGTGAGCCGCTCGACGTTCTACGACCACTATGGGGACGTGCACGAGCTGGCCGAGGCCGCCTGCACCTCGATGATCGACAACCTGATCGAGTCGCTCCCCGCCCTCGACCCCACCGAGGACCCGGCCCAGGACCCTGACCGGTCACTGGTTGCCTTCTTCACCACCTTCGCCCAGCACGCCGGTCTCTACCGCAGCCTGCTGGGACCGCAGGGAAGCGCCCGCGTCATCGACCACATACGTCGCCGCACGACCGCAGCTGCCTACGTCGCCGTGCGTCTGGCCGCGGCCGACGACTCCGCGCCGGACGCCGCCACGGCGACCGCCATTCCCCACGACGTGCCCGCCGCCTTCACCGCCGGCGCGCTCATCGGAGTAGCCACCGACTGGCTCCAGCGTGGCTGCCCGAATACGCCGGCCGAGATGGCCACCCTGACCTGGCCGCTCTTGACCGCTCATTACCACGTTGACGCATAAGACGCGGAAGCCTGAGCCGAGAACGCGGCTTGGTTTTCAATCTGTGGCGGCTCGGTGGGCCGCGGTGTGAGCTCGCGTTCACGGCCGGCTGCGCAGACCCGCAGCCGGCCGTACTGTGCCTCGACGGAGGACGGTTGCTCCTCCTTGTCCATGGAGCAGCGCCGGTGTAGGTGCTCGGCGACGACCTGGAGGGTTCGAGGTACTCGCTGACGTCGGTGTCGGCGGCTCGCGCGCCCGCGGCGAACGCCTGGCCCGAACCGCGCAGATCGTCGTACTCCGTGACGACGGCAAGGCATCTGGACATGCCCGTCAGGTCGTGTCCCTCCACGGCTGCCGAATGCGCAGCAGTTCGGGAACGGTGGCGAGAGCGGGCAGCCGCGGTCCTGGGCGCGGGTGTCCTCGAGGGCGACGAAGCAGCCGTGCCGGTGTGGTCGGCCCTGGTACACGTCGTTGATCTTCGGGAACTCTCCGGCGACGTGCTGACCAATTCTTCCGTGGTCCGTCCGGCCGGACGGGCGGGAGGCCGGCGACCGGCTGTTCGTTGCGGCGGGGCGAGTCGGCGGTTCCGGGGCGTCACCGCCCTTCGGAAGCCGGCAGGCGCGTTGGCCGGGCGGCGTCTACGGCCGCGCGGCTCGCTCTACTCTCCGGGCATCCCCGTCGGCGGCTCCCAAGGGGATGCCCGGCCGCCTCAGCTGTCAGGCGTTGAGCGCGTCGATGAGGGCCTTGGTGACCTCCTCCGTGGACGCCGTTCCGCCGACGTCGCGGGTGAGGATGCCGGCGCCCGTGGTCGTCTCGATGGCCTTGTTGAGGCGGGCTGCCTGGTCGGGCAGTCCGAAGTGCTCCAGCATCAGCGCCGCGCTGCCGACCGCGCCGATCGGGTTGGCCAGGCCCTGCCCCGCGATGTCCGGCGCGGAACCGTGGACCGGCTCGAACATGCTGGGGAAGCGGCGCTCGGGGTTGAGGTTTGCGCTGGCAGCGAGGCCCAGGCTGCCAGCCAGGGCGCTGCCGAGGTCGGAGAGGATGTCGGCGTTGAGGTTGGAGGCGACGACGACCGAGAGGTCCTCCGGCTTCAGCACGAACTTCGCGGACATCGCGTCGACCAGGACGCTCTCGGTCTCCACGTCCGGGTAGTCCAGGGCGACGCGCTTGAACACGTCGTCCCACAGGACCATGCCGTACTGCTGCGCGTTGCTCTTGGTGACCGACGAGACCTTGCGACGGGCGCGCGTACGGGCCAGGTCGAAGGCGAACCGCATGATCCGCTCGCAGCCCACCTCGGTGAACAGGGCCGACTGGACGGCGACTTCACCACCCTGCCCGCGCCCGGAGAGGTTGCGGCCGCCCAGCCCGGCGTACTCGCCCTCGCTGTTCTCGCGGACGACGACCCAGTCCAGCTCGGTGTCGTCGGCCTTGCGCAGCGGGCTCTGGACGCCGGGCAGGAAGTGCACGGGGCGGACGTTGGCCCACTGGTCGAAGTTCTGGCAGATCTTCAGGCGCAGGCCCCACAGGCTGATGTGGTCGGGGACGTTCGGCCAGCCGACGGCGCCGAAGTAGATGGCGTCGAAGGGCTTGAGCTGCTCAAGGCCGTCGTCGTCCATCATCTTGCCGGTGCGCTCGTAGTACTCGCAGCCCCAGGGGAACTCCTGCCACTCGAAGGCGAACGCCCCCTGGGAGTCCGCGGCCAGCGCGTCCAGTACGGCGCGGCCCGCGGCCACGACCTCGGCGCCGACACCGTCGGCGGGGATGGCGGCGATACGGAAAGTGCGGGTTGCGGTCACGAGGAGCCTCCGGTGACGTCTGCTGCTTCGACGACTTCGAGTCAACCCAGTCGTGCCGTGTCCCGTCCAAGACCTGCTTTCGATACGACCCATAGGCGCAGCCGATCAGTTCATCGTCAGGTCGCGCGTGCCCGCCGCTGTGCCAGTGACCTGGTGAGCGTGAGGAAGGCCCGGGCGGCCGGGGTCAGGTGCGCGGGCAGGCTGACCATCGCCACATGGAGGTGGGCGGTCGGCTCGATGGGGGCCACCACGGCGCCGCAACGCCGGGCCAGCCGGGTCCAGGAGGAGGGCAGGACGGCGACGCCGACCCCGGTGAGGACCAGGGGCAGGATGGACGTGCGATGGTCCACGACGGTCACGATCTGCGTGCCGGTGCCGCCCGCGGTGATGTCGTCGACGATGCTGCGCATCAGACTGCCGGTGCGGGAGGCGATGAGCTTCTGGCCGGCGAGATCCCCGGGCCGTACGGCGGCCCCGTCTTCGATGTCCCCGCCGGGCGCGGCGACGACCACGAACGGCTGGTCCTCGACGTGCAGGACGTCCAGCCCGGACGGATTGACCGGGGCGGCGCTGCCCAGCAGGCCCAGTTCGCAGGCGCCGCTGCGGACCAGGGACACGACCTCGTCGGGGGTGAAGGCGGCCTGCGTGCTCACCGTGACGGACGGGTGGGCCTCGGTGAACCGGTGGATGAGCGTGGTGAGTGGTTCGATGCCCGGGGAGGGCATGGTGGCCACCTCGACGGTGCCGCCGTGCAGCCCGGCGAGGGAGGCGGCGGTGTCGCGTACGGCCGTCATGTCCCGCAGCACCCGCCGGCTCGGCTCCAGCAGCTCCGTGCCGGCCTCGCTCAGCACGACACCGCGGCCGACCCGGTGGAAGAGGGCCACCCCGAGATCGGCCTCCAGGTTCGCCATGGCCTGCGACAGCGACGGCTGGGCCACGTGCAGGGCGGCGGCCGCCTTGCTGAATCCGCCGTGCTCGACGATGGCGAGGAAGTACTCCAACTGCCGGGCGTCCACGGTGCCTCCCCGGGCGTTCCAGGTTGATACAGGGTCAACCTATCCGTCGTCCCATCGACGACCGGCCCGGCTCACCTGCTGGTTTCCACCCCTGTCTACGCGATCCAGTGGTCGGCGAGGGCCTGCCCGCACCCGGCGAGCAGCCGCGCGGACAGGGCGCTGTCGCTCGCGCAGTCCTGATCCGTCAGGTCCGTCAGCGCCTGCACGGAACGGAAGTAGGGGCCGGTCCGCTCGGCGGGCAGCGTGCACCGTCCGGCGACGGCGTGCACCGCGACGCCCTGTCGCCGGGCTCGCCGGGCGAGTGCGACCGGCAGCTTCCCCGACAGGGACTGCTCGTCGAGGCTCCCCTCGCCGGTCACGACGAAATCGCTGCGGGCCAGCAGCTCGTCGGCACCGAGCAGGGTCAGGAAGTAGTCGGCCCCCGAGCACACCCGCCCACCCAGCAGCATCCCCGCATATCCGAGCCCGCCGGCCGACCCGGCCCGCGGTGTCCGGGCGAGCCGGGCCGCATCCGCGACGCCCGCGGCCTCCAACCGCCGTACGAACAGGGCGAGGGCGTCGTCGAGTTCGCGTACGTCGCTCTCGGTCGCCCCCTTCTGGGGGCCGTAGTCGGCGGCCGTGCCCGTCGGTCCGAGGAGCGGGTTGTCCACGTCGGTGGCCAGGACGAGGTCGACACCCGCCAGTGCCGCACGGGCTTCCGTGAGGTCGACGGTGTGGAGGCCGGCGAGCCCTCGGCCGCCGGGGCCGACGGGCGTGCCGTCCTCGCGGGCCAGTACGGCGCCGAGGGACTGCAGCAGCCCCGCGCCGCCGTCGGTGGTGGCCACGCCGCCGAGGGCGAGGACGATCGTGTCCGCCTCGCCCGCGAGCGCGTACTGGACGGCCTGGCCGAGGCCACGGCTGGTGGCCGTGAGCGGTGCCCGGCGGCCGCCCGGCAGCACGCCGAGTCCGCAGACGGCCGCGGCCTCGATGAGGACGGTACGGCCGTGCACCGCGACGCGAGCCGTCAAGGGCTGCCCCGTCGGTCCGGTCACCGTGATCGTCTCGGGGCTGAACCGGCCCGAGCAGGCCGCCGCCACACTGCCCTCGCCGCCGTCCGCCAGCGCGAGCCTGCTGACCTGGGCGTGCGGGGCACCGTCCAGCAGTCCACGCTCCAGAGCGAGGGCGACGTCGTCGGCACTGAGGGAGCCCTTGAACTTGTCCGGGGCGATGAGCACGGACACCATCAGGGCGTCACCTCGGCAGGCTGAGGCTGAGGAGCGGATGTCACGGTGGCCGGTCGGCTCTGCCTCTCCTCGGCCTCGGCGGTCAGCGGTGGCTCTCCGGCCTTGCCCGCCAGCACCGCTCGAGCCCGCTCCAGGTCCAGGCCGTTCTCCCACTTGGCGACGAACAGGGTGGCGACGGCATTGCCGAAGAAGTTCACCAGGGCCCGGCACTCCGACATGAACTTGTCGATGCCGAAGATCAGCATGATGCCCGCGGCCGGGACGGAACCGACCGTCGACAGCGTCGCGGTGAGCGCGATGAATCCACCGCCGGCAACGCCCGCCGCACCCTTGGACGTCAGCAACATGACGGCCAGGAGCCCGAGTTGCTGACCGATGGACAGAGACGTGTCGGTGGCCTGGGCGATGTAGAGCGTGGCGAGCGAGAGGTAGATCGCCGCGCCGTCCAGGTTGAAGCTGTAGCCCGTCGGCACGACCAGGCCGACCGTGGACCGCTCCGCTCCCATGAACTGGAGCTTGCGCATCAGTCCCGGCAGCGCGGGCTCGGCGGTCGAGGTGCCGAGGATCAGCCAGAACTCCTCCTTGAAGTAGCGGAAGAGCTGGAAGATGTTCAGCCGCACATACAGGGCGAGCACTCCGCCGAGCACCACCACGACGAACAGGGCCGAGGTGACGTAGAAGAGGATGATCAGCGAGCCCAGGCTGGTCAGCGTGGACAGGCCGAACTTCCCGATGGCGTACGACATCGCGCCGAAGGCGCCCAGTGGTGCGGCCTTCATGACGAAGGACAGCACCTTGAAGACGACCTCGGTCAGGCGGCCCACGCTCGCGATGATCGGCTCACCCGCCTTCCCCACGAGCTTCAGTGCGATGCCGAAGACCACCGCCAGGAAGATCACCTGGAGGATGTTTCCCTCGACGAACGGGCCGAAGAAGCTGTTCGGCACGATGTTGGTGAGGAATTCCCACCAGTGCTGGTGCTCGCCGGTCTCGATGTACTGGCTCGCGTCGCCGGACGTCTGAAGCGTGGCCGGGTCGGCGTGGACGCCGTCGCCGAGCCGGAAGAGATTGATCGCGACGAGCCCGGTGAGCAGGGCGACGATGGTGCCGATCTGGAAATAGGTCAGCGCCTTGACGCCGGTCCGCCCGACCTTCCTCAGGTCGGCGACGCCGGCTATGCCGCCGATGATGGTCAGGAACACGATCGGCCCGATCAGCATCTTCATCGCGGTGATGAACGTCGTGCCGATCGGCTCCATGTCGGTGGCCAGATCCGGCCACCTCCAGCCCAGCACGATGCCGATCACGATCGCCACCAGCACCTGGACGTACAACTGCCGGTACCACGGCTTCGCCGCGATACGCGCGGCCTGCTCGGTTCGTGCCTTGTCCGGGGTATGCGTCATTGCAACCTCCCTGATCGCGCGATGCCGAGCCCGATCGGCACGCGCCAGCTTTGGGCCACAGTGAACCGGGCCGCCGTCAGGGGGTCCACGACCAAAAATCGATGCCCCGTATAGGCCGAACCTATGAGTTCCCCTCGCGAATGCCGACACCTGACGTTCAGGCTGCCGCCGGTGCAACTGGCCATGGACCACGCCCGCGACGGCCACACCTGGATCGCACTGCGTTCTAGCGCCACGGCGTGGCGTGTTTCCCGCTACCTCGGGCGGGTGTTGCCCCGCTGCACCGGAACATGCATCAGGTCCATGCCCAGGAGCACGCGGCCGCCGTAGTCGGACCGGTGTGCGCTGTCGCGCAGCAGTCGGCGCCAGGTGGCGTCGGAGACGGTGGCCGGGTCTCCCGGGCCGAGGTGGGTGGCGACAAGTGTGCCGGCGCCGGCCTCGGCCGCGATCCTGCCGAGCTCCGCGACGTCGGTGTGGGTGGTGAGGATGTGGTCGACGAGGGACTGCGGCAGGCCCAGGCTCGTCAGCCCGTCGGGATAGAGGGCTTCGTGGACCAGGACGTCCGTGTCCTTGGCGAACGCGATGATGTTGGGGGTGGGGGCGGTGTCGCCGGAGAAGACGACGCTGCCGTGGTCGGTGTCGAAGCGGTAGGCGTAGGCGGGGTACACCGCGCCGTGCGGGACGAGGATGGCGCTGACCTTGACGTCGTCGTTCTCCATGACGGTGAAGGGCCGCATGGCGGGCGCGGTGTTGGTCACGGAGGCGCCGGTCGCGGCCGGTGGCAGGACGTCGTGGACGTCCAGCAGGGTGGCCGGGTCGATGCCGGCGTGTTCGGTCATGAAGAAGGTCGGGGAGGCGGCGTACGCCTGCCCGGCCAGCCTGGTCATCTCGACGGTGCCCGGCACGGGGCCGGGGGCTCCGGTCACGGTGGACGGGATGCCGGCGGGGCCGGGGCCGTAGACAGCCACCGGCGTCCGGAACCCCTGAGCGCCGGAGGCCCCGGCCGCCAGCAGTGGGAAGGAGTAGTAGTCGACGATGTGGTCGGCGTGGAGGTGGGTGAGGAAGATGCCGGCCAGCGACGGCAGCGACAGCCCCGCGCGCAGGTACTGGGTCACCGCCCCGCGGCCGCAGTCGACGACGTACGTCTTGCCGTTGATGACCACGGCGGACGCGATGCCATAGCGGTTGGCCAGGGGCGGCGGCCCGGCGTTGGTGCCGAGCAGGACGAGCGACAAGGCCGCGCCGGAGAGGCCCGCAGGTGTCGCGGCCGCGGCCTGCGCCGCCCCGAGGAGCGGTGCGGCGACCGCCGCGGCCGCCACGGCGCCCAGTACCGCTCTGCGGGACGCGCGCGAGGACTCTTCCGGCGGCGGGCTCGGCTCCAGGTCCTCGACCGAGGGTTCGTTCTGTGCGGCTCGGCACATGATGGGCGGCTCCTCTGCGATGCGACCGCGATCACTCGGCGGGAATGCTGCCCGCCGCCACGCACGGGAGGGGAGTGCGCGTCACGCAAGCTAAGTTGGCGATTCGCTGGCCGCACAGGGAGTCGTACAAGGCGACTAGAACGATTTATCATTGCCTCTCGCAACCCGCACAAAATCGATTTAGTATCTCCCTCCCGCGGCGGGACGCGGGATCAAGGAGGTTGTCGCCGATGCCAACCGCAGAAACTGTCGCGCCCTCGCGGCCGGGACGCCGCGAGTCACCGGAGGGGCTGCCCAGACACGGCCGCTGTCTGGTGATGGGCATCCTGAACGTGACGCCGGACTCCTTCTCCGACGGCGGCCTGTACGCGGACACGCGGCGCGCCATCGACCGCGGGCTGGAGCTCGCCGTCCAGGGCGCGGACATCGTGGACGTGGGCGGCGAGTCCACCCGGCCGGGAGCGCGGCCCGTGTGCCTTGACGAGGAACTGGGCCGGACCGTGCCGGTGGTGCGCGAACTCGCCCGTGCTGGAGTGTGTGTGAGCGTCGACACCATGCACGCGCGCGTGGCCCGCGCCGCGGTCGAGGCGGGCGCGCGCCTGGTCAACGACGTCAGCGGCGGCCAGGCCGACCCGGCGATGGCACGGACCGTCGCCGCGGCCGACGTTCCCTACGTCGCCATGCACTGGCGAGCGCCCAGTCGCGAGATGGACCGTCACACGGACTACCGCGATGTCGTGGCCGACGTCATGGCCGAACTCGGCGCGCGCCTGCGGCGGTTGACGGAGGCAGGGGTCGATCCGGCCCGCATCGCCCTCGACCCGGGGCTCGGTTTCTCCAAGCGCCCCGAGCACGACTGGACGCTCCTGGCCGGTCTGGCGAGGCTGCGGGCGCTGGGTTTCCCGCTGATGGTCGGCGCGTCGAGAAAGCGCTTCATCGGTGCCGCCCTCGTGGCGGGCGGCGCCGGCGAGGTACCGCCCGCGGGGCGTGACGTGGCGACGGCCGCCGTCTCCGCGCTCGCGGCGGTCGGGGGCGCGTTCTGTGTGCGTGTGCACGACGTCCGGGCGAGCCTCGACGCGGTGCGCATGGCGGCGGCCTTTGTCGAGTGCGTCGACCGCACGTAATGAATGCGAAACCAGCGCCTCGCCCGAGCGGGGCCGCTCTGCTAGCTTTCGCTAGATCGTTTTAGTGGCGCCAACCCGTTGTCAGGTCAAGCCTGTTGGTCCACCGCCGGCGCGTACTAGAACGATTTAGTATCCACGGGACAGGAAGCGACGAAAGAGGAGCCGTTATGGCAACCCCCTCCCTCCAGGACGGCATCGACAAGGCCGGCTCGGCGATGAAGCTGCTGTGGCAGCCGGACGCCGAGCCGTGGACCCCCGAGGTCGTCGAGCGCGAGTACGCGGGCTGGCGTCAGGAACAGGCCGCATGGCGCGAGGGCGTGGCCCTGCTCAACCTCTCGCACCACATGTACGACATGTGGATCGAGGGCCCGGACGCGACGCGGGTGCTGGCCGACCACGGGGTCAACAACTTCGAGAAGTTCGCCATCGGACAGGCCAAGCAGTACGTGCCGGTCACCCGCCACGGCCACATCGTCACCGACGGGATCCTCGCCCGCGAGGGCGAGAACAAGTACTTGCTCAGCGGTATCCCCGCCGCCCAGCACTGGGTGCAGTACCACGCGGAGAAGGGCGGCTACGACGTCGGCTTCGTCACCGACCCCTCCTCCGCCTTCCGCCCCGGCGGCGGTGACCCCAAGCTGTTCCGCTACCAGATCCAGGGCCCGCTGGCCGCGGAACTCGTCGAGCGTGCCTTCGGCGGGCCGCTGCCGGAGACCAAGTTCTTCCACTCCACGGCGGTCACCCTGGACGGCTGCCCCCTGCGCGCCCTGCGCCACGGCATGGCCGGCCAGGCCGGCTTCGAGTTCATCGGCCCCTGGGAGCACGCCGCCTATGTCCACGAGACGTTCCTGAAGGTCGGCGAGCCGCTCGGTCTCGTCCGGGTCGGCGCCCTGGCCTACGCCACGCCCAGTGTGGAGAGCGGCTGGATCCCCTCGCCGGTGCCCGGCATCTACACCGACCCCGAGCTGGCGGAATACCGCGGGTATCTGCCCCTGTTCGGCATCGAGGGCAAGCGCCCGCTGAACGGCAGCTACTTCTCCGAGGACATCGAGGACTACTACGTCTCCCCGTACGAACTCGGCTACGGAAAGATGATCTCCTTCAACCACGACTTCGTGGGCCGGGACGCCCTGGCGAAGGCCAAGAGCGAGGTCCGCCGCACCAAGGTCACCCTCGTCCTGGACCCCGACGACGTCCGGACGGTCGTAGGCGAGGGCCAGGACCCGGGCTTCGTGCTCACCTACGCCCGCCACCGGGTGGAGACCGCCGCCGGTCTGGTCGGCGTCACGATGCAGAGCGCGTCGATCGACCCGGTGGGCACCGTCCTGGCGCAGACCCTGATCGACTCCGAGTACGCCGCCGCGGGCACCGAGGTGGCGGTCGTCTGGGGCGAGCACCCCGGTTCCGGCACCGACCCCGAGGCCGACCTCGGCTTCCCGCGCATCCGGGCCACCGTCCAGCCCTCCCCGTTCAACGAGCACGCGCGCACGTTCTATCGCCGCGACCGCTGACGAGACCACCTGCACGACACCGCTGTGGCCCCACGTGCCGTGCGACGCGCCCTCGCATCGCCGGCCCGCCGCGCCCCGGCGGTGCTGCGGGGGCCCGGAGGGCTGGGCCCCGCAGACGAGAAAGCGAGAGGAAAGACGATGAATCCCGCGAGCACGGCACGAACAGCGGTCGGCACCTCGCTCCTTGAGGACTTCTCCCTGGAGATGACCGGGAAGGACGTCCCCAAACTGGAGGAAGCGCGCGACACCATTCCCCAGGGCACCCGTATCAACGTCACCTTCCTCGGCAACGAGGACCTGCCGATGCGCCTGGAGGCGGCCCGCGCGGTCAAACGGCTCGGCTTCGTGCCCGTACCGCACATATCCGCCCGCCGCCTCGGATCGCGAGAGGACTTCGAGGAGTTTCTGGCCGGCCTGCACGCGAACGGCACCTCCGACAACGTGTTCCTCGTCGGGGGAGACCCGGCACACCCCGAGGGCCCCTACGCCGACTCCCTGTCCCTGATCGAGACGGGGCTGCTGGGGGAGTACGGCGTCCGGCATGTCGGCATTACCGGATACCCGGAAGGCCACCCCGCGATCGACGGCGGCACCCTCTGGTCCGCGCTTGAGGACAAGCACACGGCGCTCGCCGCCCAGCCTCTGGAGGGCGGTGTCATCACGCAGTTCGGGTTCGACGTCGCCTCGGTCCTCGCCTGGGTGGAAGAGGCCCGCGGCCGGGGCATCGGGCTCCCGATCAGGATCGGGGTGCCCGGCCCCGCCGGAGTGCGCCGCCTCGTGTCGTACGCGGCCCGCTTCGGCGTCGGGACCAGCGCGTCCGTCGTCAGGAAATACGGCTTCTCCCTGACCAACCTGATGGGCACCGCGGGTCCCGACCGCTTCCTGCGCGACCTCGCCGCGGCCCACGACCCCGCCCGCCACGGCGACCTGAAGATCCACTTCTATACGTTCGGCGGGCTCAAGGCCACCTCCGACTGGGCCGCCCGCTTCCGGAAGGAAAGCCTCGCATGACCCTCACGCAAGACGCCCCGGCCCACACCGCCACGGGCAAGCCCCCCGCCCCGCAGGCGTCGTTGATCGTGCAGGGCGCCGACGCCACGGGCATCGTCGCGGCCGTGACGAAGGTCCTCAGCGACCACGGCGCGAACATCGTCTCCCTCGACCAGTACTCCGACAACCCGCAGGGCGGCGCCTTCTTCCAGCGCACCGTCTTCGGCCTCGACGCCCTCCAGGCCGCGCTGCCCGCGCTGCGGGGCGACCTGGACAAGCACCTGGTGGACGAGTTCGACCTGAGCTACACCCTGCGTGACATGTCGGTGCCCAAACGGGTCGCGATCTTCGCCTCGAAGTCCGACCACTGCCTGCTCGACCTGCTGTGGCGCCACCGACAGGGCCAACTCCCCGTCACCGTCGCCATGGTGATCTCCAACCACCCCGACGTGGCCGAGGAGGTACGCGGCTTCGGCATCCCCTTCTTCCACGTCCCCTGCCAGGGCGCCGACAAGTCTGCCGCCGAGGCCGAACACCTGCGGCTGCTGAAGGGCAACGTCGACTTCGTCGTCCTCGCCCGCTACATGCAGATCCTCTCCGGCGACTTCATCGACAACGTCGGCGTACCGATCATCAACATCCACCACTCCTTCCTGCCCGCCTTCATCGGCGCGGGCCCCTACGCCAAGGCCAAGGAGCGGGGCGTGAAACTGGTCGGCGCCACCGCCCACTACGTCACCCAGGACCTCGACGAGGGCCCGATCATCGAACAGGACGTCGTCCGCGTCACCCACGCCCACACCGCGACCGACCTCACCCGCCGTGGCGCCGACGTGGAACGCGCCGTGCTCTCCCGTGCCGTGCTCTGGCACGCCGAGGACCGGGTCATCCGCGACGGCAACCACACCATCGTCTTCGGCTGACGGAGCACTGTTCTCCGGCACGCACAACCGCCCGGTGCGGGGAGGAAACGGTCTTGTCGTGCGCCACCCCTGTGACCGAGCCGTCCGGCGCCGACGGCGACCCGAGGCCGCCCCGGTCACGGCGCCGTATAGCCGCAGGAACTGGGGTGGCGCACGCGGCACACCCCTCACACCCGGGCGAATCGTTCGTCACGACAAGAAAGCGGTTCGCCAGCATGACAACCACGATCGACGGCACCAGGATCGCCCGGCGCATCCGTGCACAGGTCGCCGAGGAGGTCGCCGCAGCCACGGGTTCGGGCAGAGTCCCCGGCCTCGCGACCATCCTCGTCGGCGACGATCCGGCCAGCGCCGTGTACGTCACCGCCAAACGACGCGCCATCAGGGAAGCCGGCATGCGCGACTTCCACCGCCAACTGCCCCCGCACGCCACCCAGGGCGACGTGGCCTCGGTGATCGACGAGCTGGCCGCCGACCCGCACGTCTCCGGCATCCTGCTCCAACTCCCGCTGCCCCGGCAGCTGGACGCGCCCGCCCTGATCGACCGCATCCCCGTCACCAAGGATGTCGACGGCCTCACCACCGCCAGCGCCGGCCTCCTCGCCCGAGGGGAACGCGGGCTGCGTCCCTGTACACCCAGCGGCGTCATCGAACTCCTCGACGCCGAGGGCATTCCGCTCAAGGGCGCCCAGGTCGCCGTGGTCGGCTGGGGCGAACTGGTGGGACGGCCTCTCGCCCAACTCCTGCTGCGGCGCGGCGCGACCGTGTCCGTCGCGCACGAATTCACCACCGACCTCGCGGCCGTCACCCGGCCTGCCGACATCGTCGTGGTCGCCACCGGCGTCCGCGGACTCATCGGTCCCGAACACGTCAGCCTCGGAGCCGTCGTCATCGACGTCGGCATCCACCGCACCCCTTCCGGGCTGACCGGCGACGTCCGCTCCGCCGAACTCGACGGCATCGCCGACCGCATCACCCCCGTCCCCGGAGGCGTGGGCCCCATGACCATCGCCATGCTCATGGTCAACACCCTGCGCGCCGCCCAATGGAGTGCCGAACGCGAGGCCGTCGCGGCGTAGGCGCCCCCTGAGCGGGAGCAGCATTCTCTGTCGACACCGCAACGGTGGGCAATGCTGAATACGCTGCGCCGACAGGTCGAGGTGGCGGATGGAGGGATCACGTGGATGTGGCTGAGCGCGAACTGACCGAACCCTGGGAAGGCGTACTCGTCGCTCCCGCCCGCGGCAGTGACGTCGGTGTCCTGGTCCTGGCGGGATCCAGCGGGCGCATCGAACGGGAGAGGGCCCGCATCCTTGCCCGGCAGGGAATGACGGCCTTGTCGATCCGCTGGTTCGGCGGGCCGGGGCAGTCCCCGGGGATCTGTGAGATCCCCCTGGAGACCTTCACGGCCGCCGTCGACTTCCTCCGGTCGAACGGGGCGCGACGTATCGGCATCCTGGGCACTTCCAAAGGGGCTGAGGCGGCGCTGCTCACAGCAGTGCACGATCCGCGCGTGGACATTGTCGTCGGGATGTCGCCCACGTCCCGGATCTGGTGCAACGTCGGCCCAGGGCGCGACGGAGCACGACACCCATATCGATCGTCCTGGACCTGGCGGGAGCAGGCGCTGCCTTTCGTCCCGCTGGACGATTCCTGGACTCCCGCGGAGACGGACGGCGGGCCCGTCGCCATCCGAGGGTGGTACGAACTCAGCGAGCGGACCTTCGCTGATCTGCTCTCCGCGGCGGAGATCCCCGTGGACAGGGCGCGAGCCGATCTGCTGCTGGTCGCAGGCGGCGACGACGCGATGTGGCCGTCTCTTCCCTTCGCCGAACAACTGGCCCAACGCCGGCGCTCGGTCGAGGCCCCGGTGCGTCTGATCGCCCGCGCCGATGCCGGCCACCGCCCACGCTTTCCCGGCGAGACCCCGGCGCCGGCATCCCCACGCTTCCGGTACGGAGGCACCCCCGAAGCTGACGCCCTCTTGGGGAAGGCTGCCTGGCCCCACGTCCTCGACACGCTCCGCAGCGGGAGCTGATACGACGAAGCCCTCACCCTGCGCACCTTGTCCGGACCACTACGGGTCTACGACTCTCCCCCAGGCCCCGCCAATCAGTCCACTGTGTTGCGACTGGACCTGTCCTCGCCACGCGGACGCCCGTTGGGATGGGACCTGCTTCCGCCGACGGGCGGACGCGCAGGATCTGTTGCACCCGCCACCGAAAGGCCGTGATGACCATGCCGCGCACACGCTCGTTCGTGCAGGTCGACGTGTTTTCCACGAGCCCCTTCTCCGGCAACCCGGTCGCGGTCGTCCTGGACGGGACGGACCTGACCGATGAGGAGATGCAGCGCCTGGCGCGTTGGACGAATCTGTCCGAGACCACGTTCGTGCTGCCCCCCACCGTCCCGGAGGCGGACTACCGGTTGCGGATCTTCACTCCCCAGGGTGAGCTGCCGTTCGCCGGGCACCCCACCCTCGGCTCCGCGCGCGCCTGGCTGGAGGGCGGCGGCACACCCCAGCACGCCGACCGCATCGTGCAGGAGTGCGCCGCCGGTCTGGTGACCGTGCGCCGTGGCGAGGACACTCTGTCCTTCGCCGCCCCGCCTCGTGTGCGTGAGGGAGCGCTCGACGACGATGATCTGCACCGGATCGTGGCCGCATTCGGCATCACGCGCGACCGAGTCGTGGCCCACCAGTGGGTCGACAACGGTCCCGGCTGGGCCGTGGTCCAACTGCCCACAGCCAAGGAGGTCCTCGCCCTCGAACCCGACCTCTCCCTCATCCCGGACGCGATGGTGGGCGCGATCGGGTTCTACCCCCACGGGTCTCCGCACCACTTCGAGATGCGCACCTTCGCCCCCGGCGCCGGGGTGCCCGAGGACCCCGCGTGCGGCAGCATGAACGCCTCCGTCGGTCAGTGGCTCACCTCCACCGGGGCCGCACCCTCCTCCTACCGGGTCTCCCAGGGCACAAGACTGGGACGGGCCGCGAACATCGAGATCACCGCGGATACGGACGGCACCGTCTGGGTCAGCGGCGCCGCCACCGTCTGCATCCAGGGCACCATCACTGTCTGACCGCCCCACCGGGGTCGGGACGGGACCGTCAGGTGGTGTCGGGGGAGAGTGTCTTCATGGTGACGTAGCTGGTCACCGTGGCCACGCCGGGCAGGCTGGCCAACTGGTTGGCGTGGAAGTCCTCGTAGGCGGGCAGGTCGGCCACCTCGACCTGGAGCAGGTAGTCGAAGTTGCCGGTGATGTGGTGGCAGGCGACCACCTCGGGCAGTCGGGTGACCGCGCCCTCGAACGCGACCACGTCCGCGCGGGTGTGCCGCATCAGCCGCACACCGGCGAACACCCGCAGGCTGCGGCCGACCGCGGCGGGATCGATCAGCGCCCGGTAACCGCGGATGACCCCGGCTTCCTCCAGCTGGCGCACGCGCCGCAGGCAGGGTGACGGAGACAGCCCGACCCGCGCGGCGAGCTCGCTGTTGCTGATGCGGCCGTCCTGTTCGAGCACGGCCAGAATCGACCGGTCCACCTCATCCATGGCGGCAGATTATTGCTCCCAAGGCCTGACTACCACAATCGTACGCCAGCTCTGAGCGCAATTTGCTGCCAAAGTTGCCGAGATCCGCTCACAACGGAGCACCGGTCGGCCACGCTTCATGGAGTCACACCGACGGTCCAGGGAAGGGCAGCCATGCCGGGCAAGAGCACCATCACCGTTCACGCCGATCGCGATGTCCATCCCAGCCGGGCCGTGGCACCGCCCATCTACCAGACGGCGGCGTTCTGGGCCGAGGACGGGGAGACGTTCGCGCAGGGCGCCGTCGCTCCCCGGGGCAAGGACTTCTACACCCGCTTCGGCAACCCGAACCACGCACAGGTCGCGGCCGTCGTCGCCGAACTGGAGGGCACCGAGGCGGCCATGGTCACCGCGTCCGGGATGGCCGCGCTCACCACGGCCGTGCTGGCCCTGGTGTCCGCCGGTGACCACGTCATCGGGCAGAAGTCCACCTACGGGGGCACGGCGTCGGTGCTGCTGAACCTGCTGCCGCGCCTCGGGGTGTCGACCACCCTGGTGGACCAGACCGACCCGGAGGCGTTCGCGAAGGCACTGACCCCGCGGACCCGCCTGATCCTGGTGGAATCCCCGAGCAATCCGCTGCTGCAGATCACCGACCTGCGCGCCGTCGCGGACCTGGCCCGCGCGCACAACGTACTGACCATGGCGGACAACACCTTCGCCACTCCGCTGAACCAGCGACCGACGGACCTCGGCATCGATCTGGCCTGGCACAGCGCGACCAAGTACCTGAACGGCCATTCGGACGTCTCCGCCGGAGTGCTGGCCGGACCGGCGAAGATCCTGGACCGAATCTGGGACGTCGGTCTGCTCACCGGTGCCACGCTCGGCCCGATCGACGCGTGGCTGCTGCTGCGCGGCATACGCACCCTGCCGCTGCGGGTGCCACGGCACAACGCCAACGGCCAGGCGCTCGCGGAGGCGCTGAACGAGCATCCAGCAGTGGCGAAGGTGCACTATCCCGGCCTGGCGACCCACCCGCAACACAAGCTGGCCGTCGACCAGATGAGCGGTTTCGGCGGGGTGCTCGGCATCGAGTTCGCCGGTGGTTTCGAGATGGCCGACGCCTTCCTCGGCCGGCTGCGCTACCCCCGCCGGTCGGCCAGCCTCGGCGGCGTGGAATCGCTGGCCGTGCATCCGGCGTCCATGTGGCGCGGGATGCTCAGCGAGGAACAGATCGCGGAATCGGTCCCGCTGGGCCTGGTCCGGCTGGCCGCGGGCACGGAGGACACGGCCGACCTGGTCGCCGACGCGCTCGCCGCGGCCGACGCGGTGCTCTGCGAGGCTCCGACAGCCTGAACGACCTGACCCGAGCCGACCTGTTCGCACTAAGTCGCGGCTGCGTCGCCGTTGCGTGCCCGCCGACCGCACTCTCTCG
Organism: Streptomyces sp. JLBG701; assembly: GCF_058544905.1. Classification (NCBI taxonomy): domain Bacteria; kingdom Bacillati; phylum Actinomycetota; class Actinomycetes; order Kitasatosporales; family Streptomycetaceae; genus Streptomyces; species Streptomyces sp. JLBG701. The sequence goes on along the minus strand of NZ_CM178588.1, from coordinate 355,139 downwards.
TGGGCTCGAGTACCTGCGCCCGCCGCTGATCCGCATGGCCGCGAGCAGAACCGTGGCGGCCGCCACAACATGATCTTGAACAATCCGAAAGTGTCCGTGAAGGAGTCCCTCCGATGAAGACGAAGACCCTGCTCACTGGTGGCACCGTGGTCAGCATGGACCCGGCTGTCGGCGATCTCGTCCGCGGTGATGTGTTGATCGAGGACGGCGTGATCGTCGAGGTGGCCGAGCGCGTCGACGCGCCGGACGCCGAGGTGATCGACGCGACCGACCGGATCGTCATGCCCGGCTTCGTCGACAACCACCGCCACTCCTGGCAGACCGCGTTCCGAGGCGTCGGCGCGGACTGGACGTTCCCCGAGTGGGCGGTGGCCATGCACGGCACGGTCAAACCCCACTACCAGCCCGAGGACGTCTACGCGGGCACCCTGCTCGGCCGCCTTGAGGCCCTGCACTCCGGCGTGACCACGATGCTGGACTGGTACCACGTCGCGCAGAACCACGAGCACGAGGACGCCGCCGTAGCCGCGCTGCGAGACGCGCCGGGACGGTCGATCTTCTGCCTCGGTGCCGGATGGGGCACCCCTGACCCCGTCGACGCCGAGATCCGCCGCGTCCGTTCCGACCTGGCCAGGGACGGCCTGGTCACCATGGCCCTGGGGTTGCGCGGCCCCGAGGACACCAGCATGGACACCGTCGCCCGGGAGCTGAAACTGGCGGCCGAACTCGGCCTGCGCACCAGCCTGCACATCGCCTCCGACGGGACGCAGCGCCCGGTCGCCGATTTGCGCGAGCACGGTCTGCTGCGCGACACCACCACGTTCGTGCACGCCAACGGGATCAGCGACGAAGAGCTGCGGATGCTCGCCGACGCGGGCAGCTCGGTGTCGATCAGCCCGGACGTCGAGCTGAAGATGGGGTTCGGATCGCCGATGACCGGCCGGGCGTTGGCCGCCGGCCTGCGCCCGACGCTGTCCATCGACGACGTCCCGTCGGTCGGCGGCGACATGTTCTCCACGATGCGTACCGCCTTCGCCGTGCAGCGCGGCCTGGACGGCGGCCTGCGCTCCCGGGACCTGCTGGAGTTCACCACCGTCGATGCCGCCCAGTCGTGCGGGCTCGACGCCCGAACGGGCAGCATCACGCCCGGCAAGGACGCCGACATCATCCTTCTACGGGCCGACGACCTGACCGTGTTCCCGGTCACCGACCCGGTCGCCACCATCGTCAGCGCCGGCCATCCCGGCCTGGTGGACACCGTTCTTGTCGTCGGCCGCGTCGTCAAACGCGACGGCGTGCTGGTGGGTGTGGACCTGTCGGCGCTGAGGACCCGACTGCTCGAATCACGCAACCGGATCGCGGCGGCCGCCGGCATCCCGCTCGACGGCACATGGCGCCCAGGGCCGGAATCGGAGTAGCAGGACGTGACTGTGAGCGTCCGCCCGTGTGCAGCGTTCCCGGGTAACGAACCCCCTGGTGGCTAGGCACTCTCGCTCACTGCTGCATCCTCGGGCAACCACGATCCGTACTTCGACACCGCCTCACGAAGAAGCTGATTCTGGAGTTCCGGGGAACGCCAGCCGCTGTTGGCGTAGAACTTGACGCCGTCGTCAGCGGCATCTGTCGCCGCTTCGAGCAGGGGGCCTGGAGCAGATCCGGGTCGAGGTTGGCCACACCGGGATACCCGTCATCAAAGACTGTCACGCCGTCAGGGAGGGTGCCGTCAGCCCCGAATCCGGCGGGTTGTCAGTCGTGCTGATGGTGGGATTCGAGTCATTCCGCCAGTGAAGGCAGGGCGGTGTTGCCAGCACGTATGTGGTTTTCGATACGCCGACGATATGCGTCGGCTCGTAGCATCGAGAGCATGCGTGTGTTGATCGTCGAGGACGAACCCTATCTGGCAGAAGCCGTCCGCGATGGCCTACGCCTGGAAGCGATCGCCGCCGACATCGCCAGTGACGGCGACACCGCTCTGGAACTGCTGAGCATCAACGCCTACGACATCGCGGTCCTCGACCGCGACATCCCAGGCCCTTCCGGTGACGAGATCGCCAAACGCATCGTCGTCTCCGGCAGCGGCATGCCGATCCTCATGCTCACCGCTGCCGACCGTCTCGACGACAAGGCCACCGGTTTCGAGCTCGGCGCCGACGACTACCTCACGAAGCCCTTCGACCTCCAAGAACTCGTGCTCAGGCTCAGAGCACTCGACCGCAGGCGCGCCCACCACAGGCCACCTGTGCGGGAGATCGCGGGCCTGCGGCTGGACCCGTTCCGCAGAGAGGTCCACCGGGACGGCCGCTACGTCGCGCTGACCCGGAAGCAGTTCGCCGTGCTCGAAGTCCTCGGCGCTGCCGAAGGCGGGGTCGTCAGCGCCGAAGAACTCCTGGAACGCGCGTGGGATGAGAACGCCAACCCGTTCACCAACGCCGTGCGCATCACGGTCTCCGCGCTGCGCAAACGGCTCGGCGAACCCTGGATCATCGCCACGGTGCCAGGCGTCGGATATCGCATCGACACGGGACCAGAGGCCGGACACGAGGGAGGCGAGCGTGGATAGAGCACCCGGGGTGAGCGTTCGCCTCAAACTCACCCTCAGCTACGCCGGGTTCCTCATGGTGGCCGGCGCCCTGCTGCTCACGGCCGTGTGGGTGTTCCTCCTGCGTTACGTCCCCGAGCGCGCGCTCCTCGTCTCCTCTGACACCACCACTCACGGTGTTTTTCCCGTTCGGTCCAGCCTTCTGCGCGTTTTCGCCCCGAGGGCAGCCGCAGTGATGGCATTCCTGCTGCTGTTCGGCCTCGTGGGCGGGTGGATCCTCGCCGGCCGGATGCTCGCCCCGCTGACCCGCATCACCGACGCGACCCGTCTGGCCTCGAACGGATCGCTCTCTCACCGAATCCGGATACCGGGCCGCAAAGATGAGTTCCGCGAACTCGCCGACGCCTTCGACGGCATGCTCGCACGGCTCGAAGCGCACGTCGCCGAACAGCAGAGATTCGCAGCCAACGCCTCTCACGAGTTGCGCACCCCGCTGGCGATTTCAAAGACACTTCTCGACGTGGCCCGCACCGATCCGACACACGACACCGGCGAAATCATCGACCGCCTCCACGCCGTCAACACCCGAGCGATCGACCTCACTGAAGCATTGCTCCTGCTCAGCCGCGCCAACCAGCGGACCTTCACCCGAGAATACGTCGACCTGTCTCTCCTGGCGGAAGAGGCCACCGAAACACTCCTGCCCCTGGCAGAAAAGCTTGGTGTCACCGTAGAAACCTCCGGCGACATCACCCCCACCATCGGCTCACACGCGCTCCTTCTCCAGCTGACCACGAACCTCGTGCAGAACGCGATCGTCCACAACCTGCCTGAACAAGGCACCGTGTGGGTCAATACCGGCGTCCGCCCCGAGACGGTGGTGCTCACCGTCGAAAACACCGGCGAGAAGCTCACCCCACAGCGGGTCTCCACACTCACCGAACCATTCCAACGCGGCACCGAACGCCTGCACACCGACCACGCAGGCATCGGCCTAGGCCTGGCAATCGTCAAAACCATCACCCACGCACACGACGGAACACTCACCCTCACCCCGCGCTCTGCGGGTGGGATCCGCATCACCGTGGAACTACCCGCGATAGCCCCGCACACCGACAGGTGAAGAACGGAAATCCCCACAGGAGCTACGTCATCATTTCGAGAATGTCGAATTCCTTCGGACGTCGCCCCCAGCCTTGACTGACCTACGACGGGCTGCGGGCCGCCGCCGTTCAGCGCCCCGGTACCGCAGCCGATCGAGGTCGGTCCGACGACGCTTCGGCCGTAGTGCGCCACCAAGGGTGCGACGCCAGCGCGGCCAGTCCGGCGCCGGCGGCGTTGAGCAGTACGTCGTCCACAGAGGACACCCGGTTCAGCTGAAGGACGTACTGCGAGGTCTCGACGAGGATCGAGCAGCCCGCCGCCAGCGCCAGGATCCGCGGTACCGACGCAAGCGCCGCGAACCGGATCGGGGCGAAGAACCCCAGCGCCGCGAACACCAGCAGGTTGCCGACGACTTGGTCCGGCGCCATCGTGAGCAGGTCCCGCAGCGGTACCAGGCTGACGGCGCCGGCCTGGCCGCCCGCCATCATGATCATCCAGACCCACGGCACGGTCCCGTAGACGACGCCGACCTCGGCCAGCGACATGCGCCACGCCCACGCCGCCGTGGCGCCGGTGACCCTCCGACGGCGTGCCAGAGCCCACACCGTCAGCGCGGCCAACGGCAGTGCGATCACCGTGATGAGTGCCACGCCATTGACCGTAGTGACCCAAACGTGCCAATCCGGCCTGCGCAGCGGCATGGACAAGATCCTCAGTACCGCCTTGACCGGGCCGAATACGGCGATCGCCGCACCGAGGATCGCCAGACTGACGATCACGATCCTGCGCGTACGACGGGCCGGGTCTGGCACTGATGCGTTGTGGTCCATGCCTCCATCTCAGACGGAAGGCTGTTTCGCGGGCGTATGCGATTTTCGATACGCCCGCGATATGCGGAGTCCCCGGCATCGGGGAAGCGGCGCAAGCCTGGACCGGCACCCACCGTGCGGTCAGAACCAGTGCAGGCAGTGCGGGGAGCGCTCGGCGTGGAAGAGGGCGTCGGCGAGGGTGGCCGCGCCCGGGCGGTGGGCCCGGATGTGTCCGGCACGTACGAGCGTGCTCGGGGTGGTGCCGCCGAGGTAGATCGAGCCCAGGTCACTCACGTCCAGGGACAGATCGGGCTCCCGGTCCGTCGGGACACAGTCGGCCTTGTTGTCCTGGACGGTCAGCAGGTAGCGGCCGTGCTCGCCGAGGAACGGGTCGTCGACGTCGAGGACGAGCTCGCCGTCCATGAACCAGCCGCGCGCGGTCAGCGCACGCGGGACATCCAGCAGCCGCACCCAGAGCCAGTCGGTGTCGCCGCTCACCTGACCGGCACGGAAGTCCGCAAGCTGCCAGCGCAGCGGGTGCCCGGGCGGGAAGTGCTTGAACACGACCTGACTGACCAGGTCGTGTCCGAGCACGAACCGGGCCAGGGCCGTGAAGACGGTGTCGTCGGTGGCGATGGTCTCGTCGACCGTCAAGGTGTTGGACTCGCCGAGCGAGTAGCTGGCGTACCCGTCCGGGACGCCGTCGGCGTCACGGTGGACGGCGATGTAGCGCGGCGTCGGCGAGATCGGGGGCTGCCCGGCGCGCAAGGCCCACCAGCGGTGCGGCCGGGACAGCGCGCCGGGCTGTGCGCGGCGGTAACGGTCGTAGACCTCTTCCAGGATCTCGCCGCACTCGGCACGCCGCAGCACCTCGATCGTCCCGGTGTCCGAGTTGGTCGCCAGGGAGTCGACCGTTCCGCGCGCCCGGGGGAGGGCGAGGGCGGCTTGGTGGCGCGGCACCGTCAGCTGCTGCGTGTAGGTCGCCGGTCCGTAGCCGAACCTGCGGTAGATCAGGGCCTCGGTGCACAGCAGTACGGAGAGGAACTCCCCTCGGGCGCGCAGCTCGGTGAGCTGATGCCGCATCATCGCTCTGAGCACGCCCTGGCGTCGGTGCGAGGGCAGGACGCCGACGGCGGTCACCCCGGCGGCCGGGACGAGGGTCTCACCGGGCAGGGTGAGCTCGAAGGAGTGCGCTGCGGCGGTGCCGACGGGCCGCCCGTCCGCCGTCATGGCGAGCAGGCCGCGCTCCATTTCCAGCGCCGACCACCAGAGCCCGCCGCCGCCCTCGGCCGGGGTTTCCGGGAAGCGCCCGAACGCGGCATGGACTGTGTCGACGAAGACGTCGAGGTCCTGGTCGGTCGTGGAACGGATCTCCATCGCTGCCCTTGCCTCTCCGGGATGCCGGCACCACGACTCGTGGTGTCCCGCCACAGTGCAGCGTCAACTCGTGGGCGGGTCAAGCGGATTACGGCCGGCCCCGCGGCCGGTCACAACACAGCACAGCGAAGCGGACGGTTACAGAAGGCGTCCGCAAGGAAATGCCACGGAACTGAGAGACGCGAGCCGCGAGAACCTGCATCTCCGCCTCGCCCGTTCACGTGCGAACCCAGCGGTGGTAGGCCTCCAGGTCGACGTTGCCGCCGCAGATGATGGTGGCCACGTGGCGGTCGGCGAAGCGGCTACGGTCTTCCAGGACGGCCGCGACGCCGAGGGCTGCCGAGGGTTCGACGACCAGGCCCGCGCACTCCAGGAGCAGCCGCATGCCCGTGACGATGGACGTCTCGTGGACCAGGACGGCGTCGTCGGCCACCGCGAGGAGGTCGTCCAGGACTTCGGGGATGGGATACCGGCCGGCGACGCCGTCGGCGATGGTGTCGGTCGAGTCGGTGGTGACGACCCGGCGCTGGTGCCAGGAGCGGGTCATCGCGGGTGCACCGAGAGGCTGCACGCAGATCACCTCGACGTCCGGCGCAAGGTTCTTCAGGACGTAGCCCACGCCGGTGGCCATCGCGCCGCCGCCCAGGGCGATCAGGACAGTGTCGAAGGAGGACGCCCCGCCCGCCAGTTCCAGGCCGATGGTCGCCGCGCCCTCGCAGGTCTCGATGTCGAGGCTGTCCTCGACCAGTCGGATGCCGCGCTGTTGCGCGATACGCACGGCCCGTTCGCGGGCCATCTCGAAGTCACCGTCGACCAGCTCCAACTCCGTACCCAGCGCGCGGATCCGATCGAGCTTGGCAGCGGGCGCCCTGTGTGATGCCACGACCGTCACGTCGAGGCCACGGCGGCGACCGGACCAACCGAGTGCCTGGCCGAGGTTGCCGGCGCTGGCGCACACGGCGGCTGTACGGCCCTGGTCCGTCAGCAGGCTCGCGACAAGTTCGGTACCGCGGGCCTTGAAGCTGCGCACCGGGTTCGCCGTCTCCAGCTTGATGCTCACCGTGCAGCCGAGCTCGCGTCCCAACGCGTCGCACCGGTACAGCGGAGTATCCAGATAGACCGGGTCGATAACCCGGCGGGCCGCGCGGATCCGCGCGAGATCAAGGCGCGTCGTGAGCACGACAGGAACGTACCGCACCACCCAACCCACCGACGTGCCCAATATCGGGGCCTGGCTCTACCAAGCGGACTGGATCGATCTAGCCGCGTAGGCTAACCCCAGTGCTTAATCGTTCTAGAGACTGGACGCCACTGCTCGTGGCACCGCTCGTGGGCGGGCGCACGCAGTCCGACGGAGAGGGAGTGGGGCCGGCATGGGCCGTTCTGGCCGGGTGACGCTGAGCGACGTGGCCAAGGCGTCCGGCGTGTCGCGGGCGACGGTGAGCTTCGTGCTGAACGACGACCCACGGCAGACGATCTCCGCGGCGACCCGGGAGCGGGTCCTGGAGGCCGCCAACGACCTGGGCTACGTCCCGCACGGCATCGCCCGCGCGTTGCGCGAGGGGTCTTCGCGCATCGTCGTGCTCAACGTGGACTGGGGCATGGAGGGCAACTTCTCCCGCAGCTACGTCCGGGGCCTGGACGAGGAACTCGCCGAGCACGACCACGTCCTCCTCGTCCGGCATGGCCACTCGGCGCCCGAGGCCACGCAGAAGATCCTCGACGCCATCGTGCCGCGGGCGGTGTTCAGGCTGGGCGAGGTCTACATGCAGGGACACGCGCCCAGCGAGGAGGACTGGGAGAACGGGTTCGCCGCCAACGCCGCCCTGCAGATCGGCCACCTCGCCGAACGCGGGCACAGCAGGATCGCGATGGCCATGCCCGACCATGACTTCCCGCTGACCGAGGCCCGCCTCGGATTCGCCCGGGAGGCCGCCCGGCGCCTGGGGCTTCCGCCCCTGGAGCGCGTTGTCGTGGCGCGTCCCCGGGAGGCCGGCGCGGCCGCCGTCGAGACGTTTCTGGCAGCGCACCCGGACGTCACAGCCCTGGCCGCCTTCGACGACGACATCGCCCTGCGCAGCCTGACCGCCCTGCGCGACCTCGGGCGGCGTGTGCCCGAGGACGTGGCCGTGATCGGCTTCGACGAGACCGAGTACGGCTCCCTGTCGACGCCTGCGCTGACCACCGTGCACATCGACGCCGAGGTCCTGGGACGGCTCGCCGCCCGAAGTGCCCTCGGTATCGACCCGGAGGGACTGGCCCCCGTCCCTGGCCGGATCGTGGTCCGAGCGTCGGTGTGACCGCAGCGCCCTGTCGCGAATCGCCGTTTCCGGCGGCGCCAGGGGCTTCTCGTGCGCAATCGATGCTTGCGAGGTCAGCACCAGGCGCCGCCGCCTGAATGTGCCTTGCCGCCCTGAGCAGCCGCGACCTGCTCATGTCGCGCTCGGGTGCCCCACAAGCCTGGGGAAATGATCTCCATCCGGCCCGTCCCCGCTGCCGGAATCGTCTGCTACGTTCTCCGCTTAACCGATCTAGTAGCAGCTTCTTCGTGACTGGACGCACGAAGAAGTCTCCGCATGATTCAGATGGTTGCGACCGGTCCACCGTCTCGCCCCGCACGCCCGTCGGACATCCACCGGCGGGTCGTTCCGTGCCGCGTACCTGCCCATGGCCGGACCGGGCGGGCCGGGCCGCCGGAGCCGTCGAAAGAGCCCATGAGCAGGAGGACCACCCGTGGACATGACCGAGGTGCAACGCAGCACGTACGAAGCGGTCCAGCGGCTGAAGGACGCCCCCTTCATCGCCCAGCGTCCGGCGCTCTTCAGCCCGGCCGCGGCGGCCCAGGACGAGAGCAACACCCTGGGCGCCTTCGGCCACTTCGCCCAGACCCTGTTGCCTCTCGAATACACGAGCTGGATCGAGGAGTGTGCCGCGCACGTCACCTCCTGCTACCTCGGCGACTGGTCCAGCCTGCACAAGGTCGTGGTCCGGGGGCGAGAAGCGCTGGACTTCCTCGCCTGGCTGGGCATGAGGGACCTGTCACGCTTCGAGCACGGCCAGATCAAGCACCATGTCCAGCTCGACGCGAACGGCTGGGTGGCGTCCGAGGGGATCCTGTGCCGCCTGGACGAGGAGGAATTCCTGTACACGGCCGGCAGCGGGGACTGGCTGATGTGGCAGCTGAGCCAGGGGAGTTGGGACGCCGAGGTCCACGACGTCAGTCCCGACCGCTTCATCTTCGGCATCCAGGGCCCGGCCGCCCTGGACACCCTGGAGAAGCTGACCGGCGAAAGCCTGCGTGACATCGCCTTCAGCCGGAGCCGGATGTCCCGGATCGGCGGAGTCCCCGTGCGGGTCCTGCGTACGGGGATCTCGGGCGAGCTGGGCTACGAACTCCACGGCCCCACAGGGCACGCCGGCGAGATCTGGTCGGCCACCGTCGAGAGCGGCGGGCAGTTCGGGATCCGCCAGCTGGGACTGCGGTCCCAGCCGGTCCAGCACATCGAGGCGGGCATCGCCACGAACGGCCTCGACTACCTGCCTGCCTCCATCCTCACCCCGGGCGCGCCCACGCAGTTCAGAAGGGGAACCGCCGGTGGCAGCTTCGTACCGGAGAACGGCATCACGGACTACTTCCGCAAGCCCGCCGAACTGGGCTGGGGCTTCCGCAAAGGCGTCCCCGGCCGCGACTTCCTGGGCCGCGACGCGCTAATCGCAGACGTCGCCAAGGGCGAGCCGGAGCGGACACTCACGGGACTGTGGTGGAACGCCGAGGACGTCGCCGGCATCCTCACCGCGCCGCTGGGCGAGGGCGACCTGCCCGACCCGATGGAACTCCCGCGCAGCCGTGGCCCCGTCTTCGACCAGGTCCTCGTCGGCGGACAGCACGCGGGCGTGTCCACCGGCCGGACCGTGAGCGTGAACCTGCGCTCCACCATCTCCCTCTGCGTGATGGACCAGATCCACGCGGCGCCGGGGACCGAAGTGGTGGTGCTGTGGGGCAGGCCGGGTACCTCGCAGCGTGACATCAGGGCGACGGTGACCACACTGCCCTTCAAGCCGGACCGGCGGCGAACCGATGTCTCCGCGCAGTGAGTTGAGGTCGGCCGACCGAGAGACCGGGCCCGTGCGCACGGCCGGCGGAGCACCGGCGCGGAACGCCACCTCCGCCCCCGGCAAGGAGACCTGCCCGCCAATCGGGTTGGATGGCAAGGTGGCGTGACAGCCAGGAGCAAGGGGGGAAGGGATTGTTCACGTTCCTTGTGTTGGGCTTGGTGCTGGTCGCCCTGGCCATCATCTGGGCCGTCATCGGGGTGCACGCTCTGCTCCTCGGTCGTATGCCCGGCCAATGGCTCCAGCAGCGAGTGCGGCAACAGGACTCTGGGGAGCGGGAGCGATCCTGATGCTGATCAGCGGGGACCAGCGCTCCCCATCCCTTCTGGCTGTAGGTGTCGGCCTCGTCGCGCTGGGGCGTGTGGTGAAGTCCCCTCGATGACGCGGGCCGGCCCAGTCACAGACCGTCAGTGGCCTTGTGGGGTCGGCGAGGACTTGCGGGCCCGCCACAGGTCGCGGAGCAGCGCGATCTCGGCCATGTGGTGGATGAATTCGAGGTTGGCCCCCGACAGCACGTCGATGAATGGGTCGTCGGGGTCGGAGCCGTACGGGTACTGAGAGAAGCCGACCGTGTCGAGCTGTTCGTCGGTGGCGGCGGCGACGCTGTCGCGCCAGCGGTCGATCACTGGCCAGAACCGTTCGAGGGTGAAGGCGGCGGAGGGGCTGAAGTCGACCATCAGTTTCGGATCGTGCCGTCGTTCGCCGAAGGCCCACTCCCATGCGCCCGCGAACTGGAAGTGCAGGTGTCCCAGGCGCCATGCGATGGTCGTGATCGGCGTCGCGTCGGGCTCCGGCTCACCGGTGTGGGCGAGGATCTGCTCGACCCGCTCGACGCTCACGCTCCAGTCCTCGGCGATCTTGTCGACGGTCATGCCGTCGGCGGCCTGCCGGGCGACCTCGGCGTACTCGTTCGCCGGGATGTCCGCGGCGCCCAGGTCCATCACCCACTCGCCCGGCCCGAACGCCCTGGGTGTGGTCGCCTCGCTCCGGCGCCGGAGCGACCAGCAATCGGGCACCGGCTCCCACAGGTACTCCTCGTCACCGAGCCCTGTCAGCCGTACCTGGGCCATCTCCCTGGCCCGGTCGAACTGTTCGAGCAGCAATCCCAAACGGTCGGTCCGCGCGCCCTCGATCCCCATGCCTGGCTCCCCTCGCCGCCGCGTCGCGTACCTCGCTGCGCTCGGACGGAAGCTAGCGGCTCAACTCACAGGGTGCGACCGATTTTCCTCGGGGTCCTTCCGCCGGACGAAGACCTCGGTGCTGGGCCGGCGTTCAGAGAACCAGCCCGACAGAGACACCTCCCGCAGGAGTGGACGCAGGTCTGCCTCGAAGGTGTCGCGGCGTGTGCCGAACAGGTGTCGGGCCGGGAACGACATGCCGTTGGGGACCGGTGGATTCCGCCCGAGCGAACATCTCCGCCTCACTCACTTCGCGAATTCCCGAACGGGAATGGGTGAGCGGGGTAACCCGCACAACTCCATTGCAGACCTGCGAAATCGTCAATTTCCGGCCGGATTCCGCCGAGACTTCCTGGAGCCTTGAACCGGTGCGGTCACGTCTGCTTGGGTAGTGAACCGAGAGCTGCTCGGCGGTTCGGGGTGGAATGGTCCGGGGCGGTGAAGTAACGGGGGATGACAGGGGAATTGCCACCAAAGACGTCCTGAGATTCTGCGCCGCCGCATCGTTTTTCGAACGGCAGGCCCCGGCCCGAGAACCCGGCGATTCGATCGTTCAGGCAAACCAGAGGACGGTGCATGCGGAATTTCCGGCTGCTCGTGGTCGGCAACGGAATCTCGGCTTACGGCAGTTACCTGAACATGGTGGCGTTGAACGTCTTCATCTACGACGTCACGGACAGCGCGCTGGCCGCCGGACTCTTCATGGCCGTCCGCCTCGGGACCAGCGTCGTGTCCGGCGTCGTCAGTGGCCGCTTGGTCTCCGCCCTCGACCGCAAGCGCCTGATGATCGGCGCCGACCTCTGCCAGGCCGTGGCGCTGCTGACGCTGCTGGTGGTCCCCGACCAGGCGCGGGTCGGCCTGCTCTACGTCCTCGCTCTGGTCACCGGCGGCTGCTCGACCCTCAGCCAGGTCGCCCTGCGCAGCAGCATCCCGGTCATCGTCGGTGTCGAGCAGCGGACCCGCGCCAACGGCCTGCTGGTCACGGGCCGTTCGCTTGCCATGATCGCGGGCTTCGCCACCTCGGGCGTGGTGGTGTCCCAGCTCGGCTACTCCGCGGCGTTCGCGTTGGATGCCGTGAGCTTCGTGGTCTCCGCGTCGGTCCTGTTCCTGTTGCCGCTGCGGACCAGGGCGAGCGCGCCGGCGGAAGCCGTGGACGGCGGTTCGGCGAAGGGCTCGGCGAAGTCCTCCTTCGACGGCGCGCGGTGGACGGCGAGGACACTGCTGCGCACCGCTCCGCTGCTGATGGCGATGATCGCCGTACGGGCGGTGGACGGGCTGGGCTCCTCGTCCCACAACGTCGCCCTGCCCGTCTACTCCGCCGGCCTCGACCCCGACCACCCGGCCACGTTCATCAGCCAGTTCTGGGCGACGTGGGCGATCGGCAACATCGTCGCCCAGCAGGTGATCGGCCGGATCACCAAGAGGGCCGGGCGGACGCCGGGAGAGCGGGCGTTCGCCCTGGGGGCCATCGTGATGTCGGCGGCGTTCATCGTGGTCTTCAGCGGACTGCCCACCGTGCCGGCCATCGCGGTCGCCCTTATCGCCGGGGCCGCCGACGGATTCACCGAGATCGTGTACGTATCGCGGCTGCAGACCGCCCCCGACGAACAGCGCGGCCGCCTCTTCGGGCTGTCCGCCTCGGCCGAGAACGCGGGCTTCGGCCTGGGAATGCTCGTCAGCGGGGCGCTGCTGGAGTCCTTCTCGCCCTTGCAAGTGGTCGCGTCGCTGCACGGCCTCGCCATCATCCTGTGCGCTGTCCTGCTCGCGTTGCTTCTCCGGCACGGCCGACGGGCCGGCACGCCGCCCGCCCGGCCCGGTGAGGAACAGGCCGACCGGGATCTGCCCACGGCGACGGAGGGGCGCGGCTGATGACCACGAGCGAACCCGACCCGCGGATGGCCGTCATCGGCATGGCCTTCCGCCTGCCGGGCGCCGACACCCCCGACGCGTTCTGGCGGATCATCCGCGACGGCGCCGACCGCATCACCCGCTTCACGCAAGATGAACTGGCCGCCGGAGGTGTCCCCGCCGAGCAGTATCGGGCGGCGGACTTCGTCGGTGCCTCCGGCCTGCTGGACGACATCGCCGGATTCGACGCCCAGCACTTCGGGATGAGCACCCGCGAGGCCCGCATCACCGACCCCCAGCAGCGCATGTTGCTGGAATGCGCCCAACACGCCCTGGAGAACGCCGGATACCCGGATGAGCGGGACGGCCTGCGCACCGGCGTCTTCGCCAGCGCGGGCTACCACCTGTACACCCTGCAGAACTACCTCCTCAACAATGTCCTGCCCAGCCAGGCCGTCACCGACTGGACGACCGGAATACAGATCACGGTCGGCAACTACAACGACTTCACGGCCACCCGCATCGCCTACCGGCTCGGCCTCACCGGCCCCGCCGTCAGCGTCCAGACCGGCTGCTCCAGCTCCCTGGTCGGCGTGCAACTCGCCACCCAGGCACTGCTCATGGGCGACTGCGACATCGCCCTTGCCGCAGCCACCGCCGTCCACGTCCCCCAAGTGCTCGGCTACCGCTACGTGAAGGGCTCGATCCTCTCCAAGTCCGGCCGTCTGCGGCCCTTCGACGCCGGCGCGGACGGCACCGTCGGTGGTACCGGCGTGGTGGCCGTCGTACTGAAACGGCTGGAGCGGGCCGTCGACGACGGCGACACCATCCACGGAGTCATCCGCTCCTGGGGCATCAGCAACGACGGCGCCGACAAGAAGGCCTTCGCCGCCCCCAGCCCGCACGGCCAGCGCGTCGCCATCCGCCGGGCTCTGCGACGTGCGGGCGTCGGCGCGGACACCATCGGCTACCTCGAGACCCACGGCACCGGCACGCTCAAGGGCGACCCGATCGAGTTCGAAGGAGCCACCGCCGCCTACCGCGAGGACACCGACCGCACCGGCTACTGCGCCCTGGGCGCGACCAAGTCCAACATCGGCCATCTCGACGCCGCCTCCGGACTGGCCGGACTCGTCAAGACCCTGCTGGTCCTCCAGCACGGCGTCATCCCGCCGATGGCGAACTTCAGCGAGCCCAACCCCCTCCTGGACCTGGACGACAGCCCGTTCCACATCCCCCGGACAGCCCGGCCCTGGCCCGCGAGCGACTTACCGCGCCGCGCCGGCCTCACCTCCCTCGGCATCGGCGGCACCAACGTCCACCTCGTCCTCGAACAGGCTCCGGAACCCGGACCCCGGACGGGGACCGCCTCACCGCCGGACGTGCTGCTGGTCTCCGCGACGAGCAAGGACGCCCTGACCGACAACGCCCGCGCCTTCCGCGACCGGCTGCGCCGACGCCCCGCGCCACACCTCGCGGACCTCGTCACCACCGCGGCCCTCGGCCGCTCCCACGGCCACCACCGGCTCGCCGCGCGGGGTAGCACCCCGACCGCTCTCGCCGACGCCCTCGACGCCTGGCTCGCGGGCAGCGAGCCGACGGAGGTGACCAGCGCACAGGCGCCTCGCGACGGCTCGGCGCGTGTCGTGTTCCAGTGCACCGGGCAGGGCAGCCCGTATCCCGGCATGGCCGATGCCCTCTACGAGCGCTTCGCCGCCGTACGCGACGTGCTCGACACCTGCGAGCGTCGCCACCACGACCTCACCGGCGACTCGCTGCTCGCCGGACTCCTCACGGACCGTGCGCTGGACGAGCCGTTGTGGCGGACGGACACCGCGCAGCCCGCCCTGTTCGCGTTGCAGTGCGCTCTCGTGCGGTTGTGGCAGGAGGCCGGTGTCACCCCGGAGGCGGTGATGGGGCACAGCGTCGGCGAGTACGCGGCCCTGTACGCGGCCGGAGCCCTCACCCTCGACGAGGGGCTGCGCCTGACCGCGGCACGCGGTCGGCTGATGCAGCAGCGTTGCGCCCCCGGTGCGATGGCCGCGGTGGCGCTCGACGGGGACACCGCCCTGGCCATGGTCGCGGAGGTGCCCGGCTGGAGCTGTGCGTGACGAACGGGGAGCGCGCGCAGGTGCTCGGTGGGCCCGTCACGGCCGTGGACCGACTGTGCGCCCTGCTGGACGAGCGCGGCACACCGTGCACCCGGCTGCCGGTGGAACGCGCCTTCCACACCGCTCTGATGGAGCCGATGCTCGACGAATTCCGTGCGGTGCTGGGCGAGGTGGCCTTCGAACCGGTGCGGATCCCGTTCGTCAGCGGGCTCGACGGCATCACCCGCCCACCCGGCTGGACGCCGGACGCCGACTACTTCGTCCGGCACACGCGTGAACCGGTCCGTTTCGACGAGGCGTTGCGCGGCATCGGCGAACACCGCGTCGACGCGCTGCTGGAGATCGGGCCGCACTCCACCCTCAGCTCCCTTGCGCGCCAGGGACTGCCGGATGTGCGGGCGTTGGCGTCACTGCGGCGCGGAAGCGGGCTGAGCGCCCTGTGGGGTGCCGCAGCCGAACTGCACTGCGCGGGGGCGGACATGGACTGGCGGGTGCTCCTGGAGGGCTGCGGCGGCCGGAGGATCCCGCTGCCCGGCTACCGCTTCCAGCACAGGGACTACTGGACGGGGCCGGAACTGACGGCCGTGGGAACCGGAACAGAGTTGAGAAGAGGAGCTGAAGTGGCACAGCGTGAGGCAGAGATCGGGCGAATACTCCACAGCGTCGTCGAGTCGACGGCCCGGCACCTCAAC
The DNA here is from genome assembly GCF_058544905.1 of Streptomyces sp. JLBG701. Lineage (NCBI taxonomy): Bacteria > Bacillati > Actinomycetota > Actinomycetes > Kitasatosporales > Streptomycetaceae > Streptomyces > Streptomyces sp. JLBG701. Next base: position 339,368 of record NZ_CM178588.1, on the reverse strand, counting down.
GACGATCCCTCGGCGATCACCGGCGAGACGCCCTTCTTCGACCTCGGCGCCGACTCGCTGCAGATGATCAGCGTGTTACGTGAGCTGGAGCAGGAGTACCAGGTCAAGGTGAGCATGCGGGAGCTGTTCGAGGAGTCGGGCACCCCGCGGCAGCTCGCGGAGTTCATCGCCGCCCGGCTGCCGGGAGCGGAGGCCGCGCCGCCGGAGCCGGTCCCGCAGCCCGTTGCCGTGCCGGATCCCGTTGCTCCGCAGCCCGCTGCCCTCACGCAGCCCGCCGTACCGGAGACCCCGACTGCCGCAGTGCCCGAGCCTGCCGCCGCCGCTCCTGAGTACGCCACCCGCGAGGAACTGGAGGATCTTGCCCGCAAGCTCCACCAGATGTCGCAGATACAGCTCCAGATGATGTCCCAGCTGTCCCAGTTGCTCGCGCTCCAGACCACCTCGGCGTCGCTCCACCTCAACGGCAAGGCGACGAAGTGACCACGCTGAACGGCATCTCCGCGGCCCTGGACCAGGACCTGGCCGCCATGACCGAACTCTCGCAGCGCATCGCCGAACAGATGAACGACGAGCCCCCGGCCGCACAACAGCCCGCCGGGGCGCAGCGCGTGCACGGCCCCCGGGTGACGGTCGAGCGCACCTCGGGCATGGTCAAGGACGGCTCCCCACGTGCGCAGCAGGACCACCTGGAGGACCTGGTACGCCGCTACACCGCCAAAACCCCGACGTCCAAGCGCACGGCCCAGCGCTACCGCCGCGTCCTGGCCGACAGTCGCGCGGTCGTCGGCTTCCGGGGCGCCACCAAGGAGATGCTCTACCCCATCGCGGGCCGCCGGGCGAGCGGGGCCCGCCTTGAGGACGTCGACGGCAACGAGTACGTCGACATCACCATGGGCTTCGGCGTGCTGCTCTTCGGCCACGAGCCCGCGTTCGTCACCGAGGCGGTGCGCGAGCACCTGTCCCGGGGCGTCCAGCTCGGCCCCCGCGCCACCGAGACCGGTGAGGCGGCCGAGCTGCTGGCCGAACTGACCGGCCTGGAGCGGGTGGCGTTCGCGAACTCCGGTACCGAGGCGAACGCCGCGGCGATCCGCCTCGCCCGCGCCGCCACCGGCCGCGACAAGATAGTCACCTTCCTGGGCGCGTATCACGGCCATGCCGACAGCGTCCTCGGCCGTCCGTCGGGAAGCGGGGCGGACCGGATCACGGTGCCGCTGTCCCGGGGCATCCCGCGCAGCGCCGTCGCCGATCTGCTCGTACTCGACTACGGCAGTGAGGCCGCCCTGGAGGCGATCGAGCGGGATGCCGCACAGATCGCCGCGGTCGTGGTGGAGCCCGTACAGAGCAGGCATCCCTCGCTGCAGCCAGTGGAGTTCGTGCGCAGACTGCGGGAGCTGACCCGGCGTCACGGGATCGTGCTGCTCTTCGACGAGATGCTGACGGGCTTTCGTCCCGCGCCGCGCGGAGCGCAGGAACTCTACGGCGTGACACCGGACCTGGCCACGTACGGCAAGCTGCTCGGCGGCGGGTTCCCCATCGGGGCGATCGCGGGCCGGGCCGACATCATGGACGGCGTCGACGGCGGCTGGTGGACGTACGGCGACAACAGCTACCCGCCCGCCGACACCACCTTCTTCGGCGGTACGTACATCCAGCACCCGGTGTCGATGGTCGCCGCGCGCGCTGTGCTGACGCACCTCAAGGAGCACAGCCCGCGCCTCCAGGAGCGGCTGAACGCGCGCACCGCCGAGCTGGCAGCGACGCTCAACGGCTTCTTCGAGGCCGAGGAATTCCCGCTGCGCATGAGCCACTTCGGCTCCCAGTTCCGCTTCGAGCACCGCGCCGACATGGAACTGCTCTACCACCACCTGATGCTGCGTGGCGTTCACGTGTGGGAGTGGCGCAACTTCTTCCTGTCCACGGCTCACTCGGACGGCGACATCGAGTTCGTCGCGGACGCCGTGCGGGACGCGCTGCGCGAACTGAGGTCGGCCGGCTTCTTCCCAGGCAGCAGGCCCCCGGTCCCGAGCCCACCGACACCGACGGCGGCGACAGCGCCACCCGCCCGAGTGACCTCCATAGCGGTGAACACGGCCGCGGTGGCCGGATCGCGCACGGCCTCCGTGGACCGGACCGGCGCGCGCACCCCCGACTTCAGCGTCTACTTCTTCGGCGACTACCCGCAGGACACCGACGCGCACCGGCACGGGAAATACGAACTCCTGATGGAGACGGCCCGCTTCGCCGACCAGCACGGCTTCCACGCGCTGTGGATGCCCGAGCGCCACTTCCACTCCTTCGGCGGCCTGTTTCCCAACCCGGCGGTCCTGGCCGCCGCGCTGTCCCGCGAGACGCGGCGCATCCGGCTCAACGCCGGCTCCGTCGTACTGCCGCTCCACGACCCGATCCGGGTCGCCGAGGAATGGTCGATGGTCGACAACCTCTCCGGCGGACGGGTCGGCATCGGCGTCGCAGGCGGCTGGAACGCCAACGACTTCGTCTTCTTCCCCGACCGCTTCGGCCGGCACAAGGAGGCGATGTACGAACAACTGGAGCAGGTACGGAGGTTGTGGCGGGGGGAGGGGCTGCGGCGCAGAACAGGTGACGGCGAGGGCGAGGTACGGCTGTACCCCCGGCCCGTGCAGGACGCGCCGCCCCTGTACACGGCGGTGGTCTCCAACCCGGCCTCGTACGAACTGGCCGCGCGTCACGACCTGGGCATCGTCACCAACCTGATGACCCAGAGCGTCGAGCAGCTCCGGGAGAACATCGCCCGATACCGCCGGGTGCGGGCCGAGTGCGGCCTGGACCCGGACGCGGGGCGGGTGGCCGTCCTGCTGCACACCTACCTCGCGGCGGACGGCGACAGGGCGCGCACCGAGGCCTACGGGCCGCTGTCGCGTTACATGCGCGCGTCGCTGTCGCTGTTCAGCGGCGTCACCAACAGCCTCGGACACAGCGTGGACCTGGCCGCGCTCAGTGACGACGACCTGGAGACGGTGTTCTCCCGTGCGTACGGCCGTTACTGCGACCAGCGGGCTCTGATCGGCTCGGTCGACAGTGTCTGCTCGGTGGTGGACGAGGTGAGCGCGGCGGGCGCCGACGAGATCGTGGCGCTGGTCGACTTCGGCGTCGCGCCCGACGAACTGCGCGCGAGCCTCCCGCACCTCGACGCCCTGCGCCGCCGCTACCGTGAGAAGGCCGACGCCCCGCCGCCTTCCGCACCGACCGCGCCTGCGCCCGTGCTGCCGTCGGTCGCCGGGCCCGCAGTTCCCGAACCCGCCTCCGGTGACGCACCGCTGTCGCCGGGTCAGCAGCGGATCTACTTCCTGGAGCGCCTGTTCCCGGGGCGCACCGCCTACAACGAGATCAAGGCGATCCGCCTCGACGGCCCCCTCGACGTGCCGGCTCTGCGCGCCGCCGTGCGCCGTCTCGTCGCCCGCCACGAGGGGCTGCGTACCGTCTTCGTCGAGACCGCAGAAGAGGTGCGGCAGGTCGTGCGGGCCTCGCCCGAACCGGACTTCGAGACCGTGGACGGCACCAGCGGTGGTGAAGGGGTGCTCCGGGAGGTCCTGGCGGCACAGAGCGCGCGTCGCTTCGATCTGGCGAACGGCCCGCTGTTCGTCACCCGGCTGATCAGGCTCGCCGACGAAGAACACGTTCTCGTCCTGGGCTTCCACCACATCGTGGTCGACGCGGCGTCCGCCACCGTCCTGGCCCGTGACCTGTCCGCCTTCTACCGTGCCGAACGCGACGGGACGACGCCCGGCCTGCCCGAGCCGACCTGGAGTTACGCGGACTACGCCCGGCAGCGGGCGGCGTCGGGGGACGGCCCGGGGGCTGCCGAGGACCTGGAGTACTGGCTGCGTACGCTCGACGGCGACCTGCCGGTCCTGGAGCTGCCCGCCGACCGCCCGCGCCCCGCGGTCATGACCTCCAACGGCCGCGCCGTTTTCTACTCGCTCGACGCGGAGCTGTCCGAGCGACTGCGGGAGCTGAGCCGCACCCACCGCTGCACGCTGTTCATGACGTTGCTGGCCGGATACGCGGCGATGCTGCACCGAATGACCGGTCAGGAGGACATCATCATCGGCACGCCGGTCTCGGACCGGCCACAGCGGGCCGAGAACCTGCTCGGGTTCTTCGTCAACACCCTGGCCCTGCGCTTCGACCTCTCCGAGGACCCCACGTTCGCCACGCTGCTGGAGCGGGTGCGCGGCGTCGCCTTCGATGCCTACGACCATGCCGGCGTCGCGTTCGAGACGGTGGTGCGTGAGCTGGCCCCGCCGAGGGCGGCCGACCGGACCCCGGTGTTCCAGGTGATGGCCGAGTTCCAGCGCGCCGAACCGTTCCGTTTCGACCTGCCGGACATCGAGGCCACCCCGCTGGACGCGGGCGCGGACAAGGCGTTGACGGATCTGACGGTGTACTTCACGGACGGACCGCAGGGCATCCGCTGCCATCTCGAATACAGCACCGACCTGTTCGACCCGGACACCGTCGAGCGGTTCTTCACCACCCTCCTGGACCTGCTCACGGACGCGGTCGCCGCACCGCGGACACCCCTGTCCCGGCTCGCCGCACCGACCGTCGCCGGCGGGGAGGCCGTACCGGAGCCATGGCAGCGAGGCCCGTCCCGGGTGCGCACGGCTGCCACGGTCCACGAACTGGTCGCCCGACAAGCCACCGCGCACCCCGCCCGCACGGCCGTCATCAGCGCACAGACCGTGCTGAGCTACGGCGACCTGAACGAACGCGCGGAGCGACTGGCCGCCGTCCTCCAGGACCGGCACACGGGCGACCTTGCGGGCGCCCCCGTCGCCGTCTGGCTGCCACGCTCCGCCGACCTCGTCGTGGCCATGCTGGCGGTCCTCAAGGCCGGATGCGCCTATGTGCCCCTCGATCCGTCCCTGGGTCGCACCCGCGCCCAGCAGATCATCGCCGAGTGCGGCGCACGGACCGTGGTGTCCTCGAAGGCCGAGGCCACTGCCCTGACGCTGCCGGTCACGGTGACCGTGGTGACCTCCGACACCGCTTCAGGGCACGACATACCGCACACCCCGCGCCCCGCCGCGGACTCCGGCCCCGACTCCATGTGCTGTGTCATCTACACCTCCGGCAGCACCGGCACACCCAAGGGCGTCGCACTGCCCCACCGGGCCGTTGTCGACCTGTGCGAGTGGCACCACCGGCGGTTCGGCTTCACGCCCGCCGACCGCAGCGCCATGGTGTGCAGCCAGAGCTTCGACGCCTCGATCCTGGAGATCTGGCCGGCGCTGACGGTCGGCGCGTCGGTCACCGTCGCCGAGGACACGGTGCGCAGGGACCCGCCGGCGCTGGCCCGCTGGTACGCCGAGCAGGACGTCACCTTCTCGATCCTGCCCACCGCCCTGGGCGAGGAGGTACTGCGGCTGCCGCCCGGTGACCAGCCGCCGCTACGGCACCTGCTGCTGGGCGGCGACGTCCTGCGCACCCGGCCTCGGCCCGAGGCGACGTACGAGACGGTGAACGTGTACGGGCCCACCGAGGTGACGGTGTTGTGCACGGTGGAGACCGTGACGGCCCGTCAGGCGGGTCCGGGCGGGGACGGGGAGGGGATCGCGATCGGCCGGCCGGTCGACAACGTGCACGCGCGCGTGAGGGACGGGGCGGGCAAGGCGGTGCCGGTCGGCACGGTGGGGGAGTTGTACGTCGGTGGACCTGGCGTGGCCCTGGGTTACCTGCATCGCCCCGAACTCACCAGGGAGCGTTTCCTGCCGGACCCGGACGGCGGCCCCGGCGCCCGTATGTACCGTACGGGCGACCTGGTGCGCTGGAGGGCGGACGGAAGGCTGGAGTTCTGCGGCCGGATCGACGATCAGGTGAAGATCCGCGGGTTCCGGGTCGAGCCGGAGGAGGCCGCCCGTGTGCTGGGCGGTCTGGACGGCGTGCGGGAAGCGGTGGTGCTGGCCCGCCGCAACGACCGGGGCGAGGCGTACTTGTGCGCCTACGTGGTTCCGGCCGGCCCGGCGGACGCCGACGGTGGGGGCGAGCAGGCGTTCGCCGACCTGATGGCTGAACGACTGGCGGCCCTGCTGCCGGAGTACCTGGTGCCGCGTGCCTGGCGGATCCTGGCCGTCCTGCCCCGGACGGGCAACGGCAAGCCGGACCGCGCGGCGCTGCCGTTGCCGGACCTCGTGACCGCGGCCCCACGCCCTCGACCACGTGCCATGGGCGTGGAGTCGGCGTCCGGTGGGGGCACGGATATCGGGCGGCGGGTACGGGAGTTGTGGGCGGCCGAGTTCGCTTTCGGCGCGGGCGCCGAGGCGATGGGGGACGGTGTCTCGTTCTTCGACCTGGGTGGTCACTCGATCACGGCGATGCGACTGCTCAACCGGGTCCGCGAGGAGTTCGCCACCGAGTACCCGATGGTGCGCTTCTATCAGGAACCGACGTTGGCCGCGATGACGGAGTATCTGTCCGAGGCCGCGGGAGGGGAGGAGAGCGGACGACCCGGTGACGGCGGCGGCCGGGGCACGGTCGAGCGCCGGGCGCCCGCCACCGAACAACAGGCCCGCTTCGCCACGGTCCACGCCCGCTACCCTCTCCCGCAAGTCCTCAACGTCGCCCTGCGGATCACTCTCACCGGATCCCTGGACGCGGCAGCACTGCGCACCGCCCTGACGCGGCTCGTCGAGCGGCACGAGGGCCTGCGGACCCGTCTGGCCAGGGACGGTGACGGCTGGCAGCAGGAGGTGTTGTGGCCCCAGCCAGTGGACCTGCCCGTCGAAGACCTCACGGCGCGCCCGCCGCTGGACCGGGAAACGGCCATGGAGCAGGCCAGCACCGAGGCGGCGGAGACGCCGCTCGATCCCACCGGCGGAATCCCGGTGGCCCTGCGCCTGCTGCGCACCAGCGAGAACACCTGGGTGCTGCTGCTCGCCATGCACCACTGCGTGTGCGACGGATGGGCCGTCACCCTGCTGCTGAAGGAACTGGCAGCGTTCTACGGCTCGGCCGTCACAGGCACCCCGCACACTCTGCAGCCCGCGCCGTATCAGCCCGCCGCCTACGCGCAATGGCAACGGGACCACGCCGACGCGGCCGCCGACACGCGAAAAATCGAGTTCTGGCTGCGCGAACTGGACGGCGTGCCCTTCACGGTCGACCTGCCGCTGGACCGGCCGCGGCCGAAGACGGCGAGCGGGCGGGGCGGCACGGTCGTCTTCACCGTGCCGGCGAAGGTCCGTACCGTCGTGGACCAGCTGGCCAGACAGCAGGGCACGACGCCCTTCGTGGTCACGGCCGCAGCCTGGGGCCGACTGCTGTCGCGTAGATCCGGGCAGCCGGACGTCGCGTTGAACATCTCCTACGCCAACCGCGGGCGCCGTGAGTTCGAGTCACTGGTGGCCTGTACGGCCACGGGGTTCGCGTTGCGGGTGCGTGACGCGGCGTCGGGTTCGATGGCCGCATTGACGGACCGCGTCGCCCGGAGCGCGGCGGAGTGCCTGGACCACGTCATGCCGGTGCGTCAGGTCGCTCCGGTGATACGCGAGCGCACGGGCATCGCGGTGCCGGATCAACTGGCTGTCGGGTTCGCCTACCAGAGCTCGCTGGAGACCGATGTTGATCTGCCCGGTCTGACCACGGCCGTGGAGGATCTCGCTCCCGCCGCGGCCCGCGCCGACCTCATCCTCGGCCTGGTTCCGGCCGGCGACGAACTGACCGGCTTCGTGGAGTACTCGGCCGACCTGTGGGATCGGGCGACGATCGAGGACTGGGCCCGCGACTACGTCGATCTGCTGAGCACGGAGTCCCTCTAGGAGGCGGCAACCTTTTCCCTCCCGGCGGCCACTGAACAGCGCGACATTGATTCGATCCTCTGAACGGATGGGCATGATGGCAACGAGGCAGGCCGCGCGTCTGCGCAGGCGCCGGCTCAGGCTGATGGTGGGCACCCCCTTGGCACTGGCAGCCGCAGGCGTTCTCGCCTGCCTGGTGGTGGCCTTTCTCCCTGACCGCGAGGTGGATGCGGGGCAGGTGGCGGCCAAGCCCGGCGAAAGCACCCGGGCGATCGTCCCGTCCAGATCGCAGTCCCCGACCACGGCGAGGACTCCCACAGCGACAAGTACCCCTGCCAAGGCGGCGACTTCGAGCGCGGCGGCTGCTGCGACGACCGCGGCGCCGAAGCCGTCGGCCACGCGCACCTCGCGGTCGACGTCCACCACGGCATCGCTGGCGGGACGGATCCGGCCCGGAACCACCTACAGCGGAGTCGCCACCACCTACGACATCGGCACCGGCGACGGAGCCTGTTCGTTCGGTCCCACCGACGACGTCATGATCGCCGCGATGAACACCGCCGACTACGAGTCGTCGAAGGCGTGCGGTGCGTATGTGCTCGTCCGCGCGGCCAACGGCGCCTCCGTCACGGTGCGGATCGTCAACGAATGCCCGGCACCCTGCACAGCCGGGCAACTCGACCTCAGCGCACAGGCCTTCACGAAACTCGCCGACCTCTCGGCCGGGAAGATACCGATCACCTGGAAGCTGCTGAGCCCCAGCACGTCCGACACCATCTCCATCCGGTACAAGACCGGGTCCAGCCGCTACTGGTGCGCCATCCAGGCGATCGGCCACCGCAACCCGGTGGCGCGGCTGGAGGTCCGCACCAGTAGCGGCTGGCAGCGGCTTGCCCGCGCCGAGTACAACTACTTCCTTTCCGAGAATGGCAGTGGGTGCGGCGGCGCGATCAGAATCACTGACATCTATGGAGAGCAACTGACGGTCAACGGGGCCGCGTTGCGCCCGGACGTCGTGCAGCCGACCGGGGTTCAGTTCGCGCGGCATTGACCCCGCTTCAGGCGGCCGGCTTGTCCAGGGGGCGTAGTTCGTCGGCGTACGAGACGGAGATGCGGCGCATCAGACCGTCGTCGTCGATGTCGTACTGGCCCAGGCGCCAGAGCGGCGGCGAGTACGCGTGGATCGAGACCGTGTCGTCGGTGGCGCCGGTGAGGCGGTGTATGTGTTCGGGGCCGAAGCAGAAGGAACCGTCGGCGCCGACCGTGACGGACAGATGGCTGCCGCCGATGCGCGGGTTTGACTCGTTGAGCGCGCCCTGCACGACATGGACCGCGCCGGCGGAGATGTCGTGGTCGTGCCAGCCGGTGTCGTTCTGCCGGGTCCAGCACAGCAGCCAGACGTCCACGTACTCGTCGCGGTACAGGGAGGCGTAGTGCCGCTCCTCGTCCGAGAAGGCGATCTGCTCGCGCCACAGAGCGGGGCGGGCGGCGAGATCCGCGACGAGTGCCTGGAGTTCGCGCTTGTCGAGGGTACGGTCCGGCAGGGACTCGTAGGGCATGAGTGGCTCCCTTCTGGGGGTGTGCGCCGGCACGGTTCAGCTGCGGCCGTGCAGCAGGCGGGCCGGGTTGGTGGTGCGCAGGGCGTGGACGGCGGCGTCCGCGCCGAGGTCGGGGATGGCGGGTGACGCGTACGGACGGTCGCTGCCGCTGACGATCACATCGATGCCGACGGCCCGGACGACGGCGTCCACGGCGCGCGTTCCGTAGGACGAGGTGTCGTAGAAGACGTCGAAGTCGACCTTGCCGCGCCCTCCGCCCCGGGAGGCCAGCCGTTCGCCGTGCAAGGGGGCGAGGCCGGCGAGCGCGGCGAAGCAGACACGCAGGCGCGGATGGCGCGCGCGGCCGAAGGCGCGGAACGCGAACCAGGACGCGTGCATCTGGTGGATGTAGGGGACCAGTGCGGGCCACCAGGGTGGAGTGTCCGGGGCGGACCGTGCGGGGCCGGGGTGGATGAACAGGGGTTTGTCGAGGCGGGTGAGGACGTCCAGCAGGGGTGCGCTTTCGTCCCAGCCCGCGGCGTCCAGGAGTGCGGTGGCCGGGAGTTGGAGGCCCACGCAGCCGCGGGACAGTTCCTTTTCGACGGACTCGGGGTCCGGCGCGGACAGACAGGGGGATGCCCAGACGCCGAAGGGGGCCGGGAGCATGAGGGCGCCGTCGTGGAACGCCGTGAGGAGCGGGGCGGCCTCGGTGGGCGGCAGGTACTCGATGCCCAGGGGGCTGGAGAGCGAGACCAGGGCCAGGCTCAGGCCGTCCGTGGCAGCGACGCGGGCGCGGGCGGAGAGGTCGTGATCGGCCGGCTCGACCTTGTAGGGCGGTTCGCCTGCCACGTGCAGGGTCCAGCCGTCCAGGTACGGCGGCGCGGTGCGGGCGCGCAGCAGTTCGATGAAGGCGGGCGGCCAGATGTGCTGGTGGACGTCTGTGAGCACGCTGATGAGTTCCTCGGGAAGCCCGCGAAGGGGCGACAGGAGAGGTATGGGGTAGAGGTTAATCGCTTCAGTGATGCGCTTAACTTAAGCGCTTAACGAGAAGTCGTGTCAAGGGTGCGCCCACCGTACGGACAGCGCCCGGTAGGCTTCCCGGCATGGCCAGGCCGAACAAGCGCACCACCCTCCGCGAGGTGGCCGAGGCCACGGGCCTCTCCACCGCAGCCGTCTCCTACGCCCTACGCGGCAAACAGGTCTCCAAGGAGACCGAGGAACGAGTGCGCAAGGCCGCGGCCGAACTCGGCTACGAGGCCGACCCCATCGCCCGCGCCCTGGCCAGCGGCCGCACCAGCACGGTCGGAGTCCTCGCCGGCGACCTGCAGGACCTCTGGCAGCAACAGCTGATGGCGGCCATCGGCCGGGAACTGCTGCTCAGCGACCACTACGCACTGATCCTGGACGCGGGCGGCGATCCCGACCGGGAGTTGGCGCTGGCCAAGCAACTGCGCGACCAGCGGGTCGACGCCCTGCTGGTGTCCGCCGTGAACCCCGCGGCGAAGGGCTGGGCCGCGATCGCCGACACACTGCCGGTCGTCGCGGTCGGCGACTCGCTCAGCCGCGCCCACACCGCCGGACAGGTCATCTTCGACAACCGGGCCGGCATCGACGCCGTACTGGAGTATCTGCACTCCCTTGGCCACCGCCGTGTGACCGTACTGACCCCGACCCGGCCGAGCACACCCGACCGGCCCGCCGACGTGTACGTCCGCGAGGCGGCCGACCGGCTTGGACTGTGGGTCGAACTGGTGCCGTGCCCCCAGGAGTTGGGCGAGGCGACAGCAGTGGCCCGGCGCGTCCTGGACGGCGGGTGGTCGGCGACCGCCGTGTTCTGCTTCTCCGACTCCCTGGCGTACGGGGTGTACGGGGCGGCGGCCGAGGCCTCGCTGGAGGTGGGCCGGGACGTGTCCGTGGTCGGATTCGACGACCACCCGGTGTCGCGGGTCCTCACGCCGCCGCTGACCACGGTGGACTGGGGGCTGGCCGAGATCGCCGTGGAGGCGGCCCGGCTGACCGTCGCGGCGATCGAGGGCAAGCGGGTGCGCAGGAAGCGGATCCTGTGCGCGCCGCGGTTGAGCGAGCGGGGCTCGGCCGTACGAGTGTGACCGGGCGGCCCGCGATGGTGAGCGGTGCCGCCCGGCCGATGAGGGATCACCCAGGCTGGTTCGCCGGATCGGTGGCCCATCCGGTGTTGGGCTGTTCTGCCAGCCGGAAGGCGAGGGTGCCGCCGGAGAGCGTCAGACCGGGGCCGGTCCAGGATGTTTCGTGCGGACGCCCGCCGAGCCGTACGGAGTCGACGTACCGGTGTGTGTCATCGGCCTCCGGCGCCTGGATGATGATGTCGGTGCCGTGCGGCCGGTCCAGCACGGCCTTGGTGAACACGGGAGCCCCCAGCAGCAGGTCGGCGCTGCCGGGTGTCCGCGGATACAGGCCCAGGCTGGAGAAGACGTACCAGGCGGACATGGTCCCGAGATCGTCGTTGCCGGGCAGGCCCGAGGGACCGGTGCCGTACACCGTGTCGAGGATCTGACGGACCGTCGCCTGCGTCTTCCAGGGCTGTCCCAGGGCGTTGTAGAGCCAAGGCGCGTGGATGCCGGGCTCGTTGGTGGGGTCGTAGCGCAGCGGGTCGCCGCCGCGCACCGACCAGGAGCCGTCCGCGGTGTGGAAGAAGGCGTCCAGCCTGGCGGCCGCCGTCTCGCGGCCCCCCATCGCCTCGGCCAGCCCCTGGACGTCCTGCGGCACCATCCACGTGTAGGTGGCGCTGGTGCCCTGCGCGAAGCCGGTGTCGCTGCCCGGAGCGAAGGGGGTGACCCAGGAGCCGTCGAGCCTGCGGGCCTGGATGTAGCCGCCGGCCGTGGTGGCGCCGGGGTTGAAGACGTTGCGCCACCACAACCCGCGTTCCCGGAAGACCTCGGCTTCCGTATCCCGCCCCAGCAGCGTCGCCCAGCGGGCCAGCGCGGAGTCGGCCACGGCGTCCTCCAGCGTCTCCGCGGCGCCGCCCCAGCAGTGGCACACGTCCTGCGCGGCGTAGTGCGAGTCCAAGTACTGGGCGAGGTTGGGTCGTTGGCCCTCGCACTGGCCCGGGCAGCCGGCGTCCGACAGCCCGTCGGGGTGGGGCACGGTGGCCTGCTGGACGAGGGAGTCGAAGGCGCCCTCGTAGTCGAAGTTGCGCACCCCCATGGCGTAGAAGGTGGCCAGCGTCGCCGCGGACGGGTCACCGGTCATGACGTGGGTGGCGCCGCTGATGTGCACCCAGCGGTCCCAGACTCCGCCGTTCTGCCGGGCGAAGTTGTACAGCGACTGCGCGAAGTCCCCGGCCACGGAGGGCTTGAGCAGGGCGAGCAACTGGATGTGCGCCCGGTACTGGTCCCAGCCGGAGAAATTGCTGTACTGGGCGCGTTGCCCCCGCGCCAGTCGGTGCACGGCCTGGTCCATTCCCCAGTACCGGCCGTCGCTGTCGCTGATCAGGTTCGGCTGCATGAAGGAGTGGTAGAGCGCCGTGTAGAAGGCCGTACGCCGCGCCGGCGTGCTGCCTTCCACGCGTACGGTGTCCAGCTCGCGGTCCCACGCACGGGCGCCCGCCTCGGCCACGCGGTCGACGTCGGCGTGCGGCGGGATCTCCGCCCGCAGGTTGTTCTCGGCGCCGCCGACGCTGACGTAGGAGATGCCGATCCGCATGCGGACATCGTTGTCGGACTGCGTGTCGAAGCCGACCCAGCCGCCGGAGCCGCGCCCCGCGCGCTCGGATCCCGTCGCGTATCCCTCACCGCCGGACGCGGAGGTGGCGCCGGGGGAGAGGGTGGCGTCCTTCCAGGTGCCGGTCGTGGAGAAGGCGCGGTCGAAGGAGGCGCTGAAGTACAGCTTGTAGTAGCTCTTGCGGTTGTTCACCCCGCCGTTGGCGCGGCGGCCGCAGAAGGCGCCGGTCAGCACCCAGCCGGTCACCTTGCGGTGGGCGGCGTCGATGTCGATGTGCGCGTCCTCGCTCCCGTTGAGGGAGTTGGAGACGCGGAACAGCAGGTTGGCGGGGCGGTCGCTGGGGAAGCTGAAGTCCGCGACGCCCGCGCGCTCGCTGACGGCGAGGTCCGCGGCGGCGCCGGAGGCCAGGCCGAGCGTGTAGCGGCCGGGCGTGGCCTTCTCGTCGGCGTGGGTGAAGTCCGAGGCATAGACGGCGTCCTTGGTGTCCGCGGAGGGCGAGGACGTGACGTCCCCGACGAACGGCATGATCGGTACGTCCCCTGCCGCGCCGGGGTTGCAGCCGGCGCCGTTGACGTGGGTGAGGCTCAGGCCCCGGATGCGGGTGGCGTTGTACTGGTAGCCGTTGGCCGCTCCCGTGCTGGTCTGATCGCCGGTGGTGCTCGTCGGCGACCAGGCCATCATCCCGAACGGGAGGGTGGCGCCGGGATAGGTGTTGCCACCGTTCGCGGATCCGATCAGCGGGTCCACGAGCGAGGACAGCCGTTGTACGTCCTGGTCGGCGGCCTGGGCCGGGACGGCGGCGGCGCTGACGAGGAGGGCCGTGCTGATCAGGGCGGCCGCGGTGCGTCTGCCGGTGCGTCTTGGTGTGCGCGATCCATGTCGTCGCATCAGGGGCGTCAACCTTTCGGGAGGGGACGTCGAGCGCGGATGGCGGAGCGGCGCAAGGCTAGGGACTCGCCCGGTGGGAGGGTCGTGACGACAGCGTCGTACGGATGAAAGTGACGTGAACGGTGGGGTGTTGGGGGCGGGCGGTCCGGAAGGGCTCGCGGGACGGGTTCCAGGACGCCGCCCGCGAAAGGGCGGCCGGATCTGGTGTTCTTCCCCCAGTCGTCATGCCTTGGTTGTTTTGCCCTGTGCATGACCTGTTGTGACGGTCCGTTCGACCGTACACTGTCAACTCCCGGTGATGCGGGCGGTGTTGAGCGGGGGGAGCTGACATGTCCGGGGATCAATACGGTGCTGCGCAGGGGTTTGTCGTCCCGCCGATGCCATCGGCCCCACCACCCGCGCCGCCCGACGGACCAAGAGCCGTCGCGGTGGGCGTGCTCAACCTCAGCGGGCTCGGACTCGGCTACGCGCTCGTAGGCCGCCGGGTCCTGATGGTGGTGTGCTGGGCCGCGACCGCCCTGCTGCTCCTGGTGGCGCTGCCGGCCGATGCGGATGGCGTCCCGGGCGTGGCCCTCGCTCTCTACGCGGTCTTCCTTGTCCTCGCAGCCGTCCACGGTGCGTTCATCGGTCTGCGCACCAGACTGGCGTGGCCGGCGCGCTCAAGCCTCGCACTCCCGCTGGGTCTGCTGCTCCTCGTCGTACCGGCCGGGGGAGCGGTGCTGTACGACGGGGCCCGCGACGAAGCTGTGGAGCAGATGCTGCTCGACCGGCTGGAACGGGCCGACCGACTCGTGCTGGGCGCCAAGGAGCAGGCTTTCAGCGTCGCCCAGCGCGACTACCGCAGGGCGCTGGGCGTGTACGACAACCTGAGCTCCGACCATGCCGGTTCGCGTGCGGCCGACCGTGTGCCCGACCGGCTGAAGACCTTCTACACGACGGTCGCGACGTCCTATGACCAGCAGGAGTACTGCGTCGCGATCGCGCCGCTGAAATACCTGCGTACGGTCCCGCGCACCATCGACAAGCGGCAACTCGGGGACCTGGCCACCTGGCCCGACGACCGGCTGGCCACCTCGCTGTACGAGTGTGCGTCGGACGCGCTGGCAGGCGGCACTGACACGGACTGGACGACGTACTTCGGCGATCTCCTGACCACGTTTCCCCGGTCGGCTCAGGCGGCGGAGGTGGAACCGGCCGTGAGGGCGGCCGTCGCCGAGGCCGCGAAGGACGTGCACGGCGCTGAACCCTGCGCGGCCGTCGAGCGGTTGGAGGGTCTCGCCTCCCGGATCACCAGCCTGCCGGGGGAGCGGGCAGGCGTGGCCGCGGCCCTCACCGAGGATGCCGGCCGGGCCACCGGGAGCGCTGCCTCGGGCACGTACAACTGCGGGATCGACCAGTACAAGGACGGCGACTTCGACGCTGCCCTGGCGACGATGAAGGACTTCATCGCCGACAACGACCATGACGGGAACCGGAGTATGGCCCGGAAGGTCGCGATCGCGGCGGAGGTCGCACAGACCGTCCCCGCCGCGGGCAAGCGCCTGCCCACGAACGCGTCCGGCGGCAGCATCACCGTCACCGTCAAGAACGACAGCCCCGAGGAGATCACGGTCCTGTACACCGGTCCGGTGACCGGAAGCTTCAAGCTCGCGGGCTGTGGCAGCTGCACGACGTACAGCTTCGGCATCACAGCGATCTCGGGGTTCGAGCCGTGCAGCAGCGGCACGAACTACCCGCAGAAGACGATCAGTCTGCCGCCGGGCACCACGTACTTCGTCCACAGGCCGGACAGCGGTAGCGCCAAGTACCCCGCGTCGGACACGGCCAAGCTCAGGTCCGGCTACATCTACACGGAGTGCGCGTACACGACCACGTCACTCTTCGGCGGCTGACGAGTCGGGGGTGATGCCCGCCGCGACGCTTCAGGGCCGGGCGGCGGGCATCTCCTTGAGGACCTGTTCGAGGAAGGACACCGCCTCGTCGCTCGTGGTCGCCACCAAGCTGAGGCGGTCCATGACGGCGAGGTAGTTGTCGACGTCCTCCGGCTTGTCCAAGTACAGGGCGCTGGAGAGCTGTTCGAGATAGATGACGTCGGGCAGGTCCGACACCGGGAAGCGCAGCACGGTGATGGGGCCGCCCGCGGCCGCGTGGCCGCCGACGTGGAACGGCAGTACCTGCAGGGTGATGTTCGGTCGGGCGGCCGCCTCGATGAGGTGCTGGATCTGGTCGCGCATCACCTCGACCCCGCCGAGCGGACGGCGCAGCGCCGCTTCGTCCACCACGACCCAAAGCCGTGGCGCGTCGGGCTTGTCCAGCAGCCCTTGCCGGGTCATGCGCAGTCCGACCCGGCGGCGTATCACCTCGTCGGACGCGGTGGGGTAGCCGAGCCGGATGACCGCTTCGGCGTAGGCGGGGGTCTGTAACAGGCCCGGTACGAACTGGACTTCATAGGTGCGGATGAGGCAGGCGGCTTCTTCGAGGCCCAGGTGCTGTTCGAACCAGCTGGGCAGGATGTCGCCGTACTGGCGCCACCAGCCGGGTGTGTTGGCCTGCCGGACCGAGTCGAGCAACTCCTGGCGTGTGTCGGGGTCGTGGACGCCGTAGAGGGTCAACAGGTCTGCGACGTCACGCTCCTTGAAGCCGACGCGTCCCAGCTCCATCCGGCAGAGCTTGGCGTCCGAGGCGCGGATCGACGAAGCGGCCGCGTCACGGGTGATGTTGAGGGACTCGCGCAGGCGGCGCAGACGGGTCCCGAGCAGGATGCGCTGGACGGTCGGTCCGCCGCGCTGGATGCTGAGAACCTCGGAACCGGAGGGGCCGTGTGCGGGTTGAGCTGCCGTCATGTTCATCCCCTCGGCCGCCGTGTCGGCGCAATCTGCACGTGCTCGGGACTCAACTCAGCAGACTAGCACCGGAGAACAGCTCGACCACCGACGGTTGAGGGGCCGGAAGGCGGCAGTTGCCGCCTTCCGGCCGTCCGCGGGATGTGCCCTACCTCAGCGGCCGGGGAGTAGGCCGTCGAAGTCGCCGTCCTTCACCCCGCGGACGAAGGCGGAGATCTCGGCGCCGGTGTAGACGAGCGCCGGACCATCGGGATGACGGGAGTTGCGCACGGCGATGCTGCCGTCCGGGAGGGCTGCCAGCTCGACGCAGTTGCCCTCGGGGTTGCTGTGGTGGCTCTTGCGCCAGACCGCGCCCGTCAGCAGGGTCGCCGGCATGCCGTTGCTCACGTGCTGCATCTGAAGCCTCTTTGAGATGAAGTCGCAGGCGGCTGGCCCGCCGGGGGCCGCGCCCAAGTGCCGTCCCGAGTCTCGGATCCGCCCACCGGAGATCGTCTGCAATTGCATCCTCAATTGCGTTCTCTGGTGGCGCATGAGGACGATAGCGGCAGCGCGTGTCCGTCGCAAGATCGTCTGCAATTGCAGCGGTAATTGCCGATGCGCTTGCATTCGAACGGTCGAACCCAGCACGATACTTCGTACGGGGGAGCACGGTCGTTCCGTTCGACGGGAATACAGGGGTCGCGATGTCCGCGGAGCAAGTCGCACCATCGATCGACACTCCGCGCCACGTCACCTGGGAGTGGCTGTGCCAGGCCGTGGACGAGATCGGTCCACCCGGCCCGGGGCAGGGATTCACCCTTCACCCCTCACCCGCGGACAGGCGCAGCCCCACCCGGTGTTCGGTGCTCGCGTTGTCGCCAAGACCTGAATCCGCCCGCACCGCACGCCACTTCACCCGCAAGGCCGCAGGCGAGCTGGTGCCGGACGGCATCGTCGACGACATGGCGGTCACCGTGTCAGAACTCGTGAGCAACGCCCTGCGCCACGGCCAGACCTCCGCCACGGACCTGGCGCCGCAGCTGTCGCTCTGGATCGCCTGCTGGGCTCACTCGTCCCGCGTGGTCTGCGCGGTCACCGACGCCACCGATGAGGTCATCATGGCCCCGCGGGCCGATGAGTTCGCGGAGTCCGGTCGCGGCCTGCAGGTCGTCTCGGCGCTGAGCGAAATGTGGGGCTGGCACCCGCGGACGGGCGGCGGGAAGGTCGTCTGGGCTCTCTTCGTGGCCTGACGGTCAAATACGAACCAGGGCCAACTACGGACTGCCGAAAGGGAGTCACGTGGCCACGGCCGCCAAGGCGCGTTGAACCCAAGTCGATTGGGGTCGGCCGGTGGGGCAGGTGCGGTGAGCGGACGGCCGACGGCGTTGCGCACACCGTCGGCCGCCTCCGCCGACTCTCAAGCCCCTCGGATCCTCAGGCCCCCAAGACCCTCAGGCCTTGCGGCCGATTCCACATATCGCGTCCACCTCGGACAGGGAACGGCCCACGTCGATGGGCTCGGGGTGCCACTGGGAGGTGGGGACGATGCCGGGTTCGACCAGTTCCAGACCCTCGAAGAAGGCCGCGATCCGGTCGGGGCCGCGCAGATGGTAGGAGCTGGCCGAGTTGGCGTTGTAGACCGCGATCGCCTGGTTGAGCGCCTCGTTGGTGTCCGTGCCGTCGCTCAGCGCGAGATAGCTGCCCGCGGGAAGCGCGTCGAGAAGGCGCGTCACGATCGCCGCGGGCTCGTCGGAGTCGGGGATCTGGCCCAGAATGCCGAGCATGGTCAGCGCGATCGGCCGGTCGAAGTCCAGCGTGCGCGCCGCCGCCTCCAGGATGCGCTCGGGGTCACGCACATCGGCGTCGAGATACGCGCACGCGCCCTCCGGGGTGCTGGTGAGCAGCGCCTGCGCGTGCACCAGCACGAGCGGGTCGTTGTCGACGTACACGATCCGGCTCTCGGGGGCCGCGCGTTGGGCGACCTCATGGGTGTTGTCCACGGTGGGCAGGCCGGTACCGATGTCCAGGAACTGGCGGATGCCCGCCTCGGTGACGAGATGGCGCACGGCCCGTGCGAGGAAACGCCGTTGAAGGCGTGCCAGCAGCGCGATGTCCGGGAACATTTTCAGAATCATCTCGCCGGCCTGCCGGTCGGCGGCGTAGTTGTCCTTGCCGCCCAGCAGGAAGTTCCACACACGGGCGGAGTGCGGCCGGTCGAGCTGGAGCCGGTCGGCCAACGGGTCTTCGGAGGTCATGGGCAAAGCCTCACATGACGTGCCCGCTGCTGTCCGCCAATTCGCCCGCAGAACCGGCCCGTTGAGAGGAGAGCCCGCCCATATGCCATGGCGTTCCAGGCTGGATGGCCGAGGTTACGGACAGGGACCGGTCGCCGTCGCCAGCCTCGTCCTGATGGCGTCGGCCTCGGGCATGCCGAGTTCGGTGTAGAGGGCGAGCGCACGCTCGTAGCGGCGAACGGCGGGAGCGATGTCGCCGAGAACGTGGTGGGCGTCGCCGAGTCCGCCGTGGGCGCGGGCTTCCTCGCCCGGGCTGCCGATGTCCTCGGCGATGGCGAGGGCGTCGGTGTGGTGGGTGAGGGCGTCGCCGGGCCGGCCGGCGGCACGGGCGGCCTCACCGAGGCCGTTGAGCGCCCTGGCCTCGCCGTCCCGGTCGCCGTTCTGGCGGTAGAGGGCGAGCGCCTGCCGATGGCATTCGGCGGCCTGCGCGTGCTGTTCGCGCCGTGTGTGCAGGATGCCGAGGCTGTGCAGCACTCCGGCTTCGCCGTACCGGTCGCCGACCTCCCGGTTCAGAGTCAGGGCTTGCTCCTGGTGGCGGGCGGCCGAGTCGAGAAGGCCGAGTCGCGTCTCGACCGTGCCCAGGTCGTGGAGCGCATGGGCTTCCAGGTATCGGTTGCCGGTCAGGCGGAGCAGGGTCAGGGCCTGCCGGAGGTGGTCGGCGGCCAGTCCGTAGCGGCCCAACTGCCCCTCGATGTGGGCGAGGTCCTTGAGGGCGGTCGCCTCGCCCGACCGGTTGTCGACGCTCCGGTACAGCGCCAGAGCCTGTTCGAGGTACTCGACCGCCGGCAGGAAGCGGCCCAGCCGTTCGTCGAGGAGGCCGAGGTTGACCAGGGCGCGGGCCTGGCCGGTCGGGTCGCCGGCCTGCCGGAACAGCGTCAGCGCCTCCTGGAGATGCCGGCGTGCCGGTTCGTGCCGGGCCAGTTGCCAGTAGGTGGTGCCGAGGCCGAGCAGCGCCCGGGCCTCGCTCACCGGGTCGGCGATCCGGCGGGCGGCGTCCCGGGCGTGGCCGTGCATCGTGAGGCCGTCGGTGTGATGGCCGGTGATGAGGTGGCGGTACAGGGTGAGGGAGAGCCGGATGGCGTGGGTGGGCCGGCCGTGGGTGGCGGTGTGGGCGGACACCGCCGTCAGACACGTTCGCTCGGTGTTCAGCCAGGCGCGCGCGGCGTCGGGATCGGACAGGTCGGGAACGGGGGCGGTGGGCTCGGGAGTGGCGGGCCGTAAGTGGGCCTCGGCCGGGTGGAGGCAGTTCATGGCGGCGGACGCGGCGGCGAGGTAGTGGTCGAAGAGCCGGTCGAGCGCCGCCTCGCGGGCCTTCGGCCCGTCCTCGTCCGTGGCCAGGCGAGTGGCGTAGGCGCGTAACAGGTCGTGCATGCCGTACCGGGCGGACTCCACGCGCTGGACCAGATGGGCGCGGGCGAGGACGTCCAGGGCGCGACGGGTGTCCGCCAGGCCGCTGCCGGTCAGCGCGGCGGCGGCGTGGGCGTCGAGGTCGGGGCCGGGATGCAGACCGAGCAGCCGGAAGGTACGCACCGCGTTTGCCGGCAGATGGCGCAGCGACCAGGAGAACACCACGGCGACGGCGGCCCGGGGGTCGCCGTCCGCGTCGAGCAGATCCAACCGCCGCTGCTGGTCAGCGAGTTCGGCGACGAGATCGGTCAGCAGCGTGTCGGGACGGGCGGCGGCGAGCTCCGCGGCGACCCGCAACGCCAGGGGCAGCCGGGCGCACTGCGCGGCGAGGGCGTCGACGGCGTCGGGTTCGGCCTCGGCGCGGGGGCCGACGAGCCGGCGCAGCAGGGTGCGGGCGGCGTCGGCGGGCAGCAGGTCGAGGTCGAGACGGTGGGCGCCCTCCCGCGCGACCAGCCCGGCCAGGCTGTCGCGGCTGGTCACCAGCACCGCACAGGAGCCGGTGCCGGGCAGCAGCGGACGGACCTGCTCGACGGTGGCGGCGTTGTCGAGCACGATCAGCATGCGCCGGCCCGCGACCTCGGTGCGGTAGCGCGCGGCGCGCTCGTCCGCCTCCAGCGGGATGTCCTGCCCGGACACCCCGAGCGCGGTCAGGAACCGGACCAGCGCGTCGGGGGCGGTCATGGGCCGGTCGGGATCGTAGCCGCGCAGATTCACATACAACTGACCGTCCGGGAACCGGTCCCGGGCCCGGTGCGCCCAGTGCACCGCCAGAGCCGTCTTGCCCACGCCCGCCGTCCCGGACACCGCCGAGACCACCACCGCGGTCGGCCGCTCCGCAGCCGCGCCCAGGACCTTCTCCAGCCGGGCCAGTTCCTCCTCGCGGCCGGTGAACCCCGCTGCCTCCATGGGGAGTTGGGCGGGAACGACTCCGGCACGCTCGGTGCTGGTGCTGGTGCTGGTGCTGGTGCTGGTGCTGGTGGCGGGCGGTGTGCGATGGACAGCCGGTGCGGCGGCTTTCCCGCTCAGGATCGCCTGGTGTTCCCGCCGAGCCTCGGCTCCCGGGCCGGCGCCGAGTTCGTCGGCCAGCCGCTTGCGCAGGGCGGCGTAGCAGGCGAGCGCCTCCGGGGCTCGCCCGGCGGCGTGCAGCGCCCGCATCAGCGCCACGGCGAGCGGCTCGACCAGCGGGTGCTCGGCGATGAGAACGGACAGCGTGTCGACCACCACGACCTGGCCGCCGACGCGGAGTTCGGCGTCCGCCCAGGCCAGGACGGCGTCGATACGTTGGTGCAGCCAGCTCTCTCGGGTACGTGCCGCCCAGTCACCGGGCAGTCCCGCCAGCGGCGTGCCCTGCCACAGGCCCATGGCCTCCCGCAGCGTCGCCACCCGCACCGCGTCGGAGCCGTCGGCCTGACGGGCATCCGCGACCAGGCTCCGGAATCGGTGCACGTCGACCAGTTCGGGCGCGATGTCGAACCGGTAGCCTCCCGAGCCGCGCAGCAACGACGGCACGGCGTGCGGGCCGTCGGCGCCGCGGGAGAGGTGCGGGGCCGTGTCCGCGAGGACACGCCGGATACGGGCGATGTGGGCGTAGAGCGTGGCGCGCACCCGCGCGGGCGGGTCCTCGCCCCAGACCCGGTCGATCAGCGTCTCGGACGCCACCCAGCGGCCCGCGTCCACCAACAGCGCCGCCAGGACCGTACGCCGCTTGGCGGGACCGAGATCCACCCGGCCGCCCGACACCCATAACTCCACGGGCCCCAGCAGCCGAAATCCCGTCACACCGCCTCCCCCGCCCCACCCCACGTGCTTCACATCTTCTTCACCGGGCGTCACCCAACCACCCGGCCACCTGCGAGGCAAGATTCACGCAAGCTTCTCAGCCACCTCCCTCCTCCACGGTGTTCACGGCAACCCGCCGCGCCACGGGCAACTTCCGTCCCGTGGGCGGCCCCCGAGTGATGGAGAACACTGAGAATGAAGCGGATCCTGGCCAAGGCCGGCATCGCCCTGGGAAGCGTGGCCCTGGCCACCACTGGCGCACTCATCACCGCTGCCCCCGCGAACGCGGCGTTGTCGGACTGTCCCGCCGGAGGACTGTGCGCCTACCTCGGCGTCAATGGCGCGGGCGACCCCGGCGTGGTCTACGGCGACAACACGAACCTGCTGCAGTACAACAAGTTCAACAACGCCGAGTCCCTGTACAACAACGGCAACAGCTGCAACGTCCGCATCTACTCGGGCACGGGCTACACCGGCTCCAGCTACGTGCTCGCCCGCGGCTACTACAACGGCTCCCTGGCGAACACCGTGTACTGGCACAACGTCGCCTCGAACGACTGGTGCGTGTGAGCACAACCACGGCGCGACGGACACTCCTCACGGTGCTCCTTGTGCTGACCGCGGCCGGCTGCTCCCTCAAGGGGGAGCCCGGCCGCGGGCCCGTGGCACTCGACGTCCGACCCCTGTCGGGTGCCACCGCGTTCAGCCACGCCGATGCCGTACGCCTGCACGACCGTGAGGAACGTGCCGTCGCCGCCTGCATGCGCTCCCGCGACCAGACGTACACGGCACAGCCCCGGACCGCGTCCGCGCGCAGCGAGGAGACCAACCCCTACGGGCTGCTCACCCCGGAGAAGGCAACCCAGGACGGCTACGGCATCGTCGGTGAGTACCTGTACCAGCGGTCCACCCCTGTTCCGGCCGACGAACCCCGCAAGACGGCCTGGCAGCAGGCCCTCACCGGCACACCGGCGCACCGGGTGAGCCTGCGGCTGCCCGACGGCGTCAGCCTGGAGTACTCCACCGACGGCTGTGTCGCCCGGGCACGCGCCGAGGTGTACGGGGCGGACTGGAACACGGTGGAGCCCGTCACCGTCGGACTGGCGAATCGTGTGATCGGCGCGGTCGAAGCGGACTCCGGCTACCGTGCCGCTGTCCGACGCTGGTCCTCGTGCATGACGAAAGCGGGGCATCCGGCGAAGGATCTCCAGTCCCCTCGCAAGGCCATCGACTCCCGCCTGCGGAAGGCCACGTCGGATGAGGAGGCCCTGCGTGCGCTCGGCCATGACGAGATCCGAACGGCGCGCGCCGACGCGGACTGCCAGGTCGAGACGGGGCTGTCCGAAGCCGTCAGGGACGTGCAACGGGCAGTCGAGAAGCGCCTGCTGACGGCAAGTGAAAGAAAGACCGTGGCGAGCTACGTGGCGGACAAACACAGGGCCCTGACCACCGGACTCGCATGAGCGACCGGCCTCCCCAGAGGCCGGCGTTCCTCCGTGCCGCTGTCTTCGATCGGGGCGGCGGGCACCGCGTCGTCAGGGCAGGATCGAGTCGACGTATCCTCCGTCGACCCGCAGGGCGCCGCCCGTCGCGGCAACCGAAGCCTGGTCGGAGCTGAGGTAGACGACCATGTGGGCGATCTCCTCGGGCTCGATCAGCCGCTGCAGGAGGGACTGCGGCCGGTGCTTCCGCATGAATTCGCGCTGGGCCTCGTCCCAGGGCAGGTCGCGGTCGACGAGTTCGTAGACGAAGTCCTCGACGCCGCCGGTATGGGTGGGGCCGGCGATGACCGAGTTGACCGTCACCCCCGTGCCCGCCGCCTGCTTCGCGATGCCGCGGCCGACGGCGAGGAGCGCGGTCTTGGACATGCCGTAGTGGATCATCTCGGCCGGGATGACGATCGCCGAGTCGCTGGCGATGTTCAGGATCCGGCCCCAGCCGCGCTCCGTCATGCCCGGCAGATACATGCGGGACAGCCGCACCGCTGCCAGCACGTTCACCTCGAAATAACGCCGCCACTCCTCGTCGCTGATCTCCAGCGGGTCGGCGGAGCCGAAGATGCCGAGGTTGTTGACGAGGATGTCCACCTCCGGCAGCACCTCCAGGACGCGCTGCGCGCCCTCCTCGTTCGCCACGTCGGCGGCCACGGGCACAAAGGAACCACCAGGCACCTCCGCCACCAGCCGCGCCACGCCCTCCGCGACCCGCTGCCCGTCCCGGCCGTTCACCCCCACACGGGCACCCGATCGCGCGAGCCCGGCAGCGATCGCCGCACCGATGCCCTGCGTCGAGCCCGTCACCAGGGCGGAACGTCCCGCCAGGTCGATCCGCATGTGGAACCAGTCCCCTTGTGCGTCTGTCCGTTCTGCATACCGGTACGTCTGCCGTCAGCCTGGCCGCAGCACGATCAGCCCGCCACTCCGGGCACTGGCTCTCACCTACGAGGCGAGTGCGGCGACCAGCAAGTCGTATGCCTGCTGGTCAAAGGCCACGAGCCTGACCTGTTCAACGCGTGCCGAGGAGAACCGGAGGGTTGTGACGGCGATTTGCGCTGCATGCATTGCCGGGAACCCGTAAACGCCGGTGGCGATCGCTGGAAAGGCGATGGACTTGGCGCCCACTTCGTCCGCGACTTCAAGGCAGCGCCGGTAGCAGGAGGCAAGGACCTCAGCCTCGCCGTACTCGCCGCCTTCCCAGACCGGACCGACGGTGTGGATGACGTGCTTGACCGGCGGGTCGAGGTCGAAGGCCGGCGTCGCCACAGCGTCACCAGGCTCACACGGACCGATCGCGGCGCCCGCGACCGCGAGCCGTCGACCAGCTGCCCGGTGGATGGCGCCGTCCACGCCGCCCCCGCCCATCAGCGACTCGTTCGCGGCGGTGACGATGGCGTCCGTGTCCTGAAGCGTGATGTCGCCCTGAACGACCTCGATCGCAGCCATGCCCTGATGATGCCACCAGTGCCGAACGCATACCGGCGGTCGTACGGCTGTGGGCCGGTGCTCAGGCGGTGGTGTCGTCGTGGGCGAGGTTGCCGCCGAGTTCGCGGGAGGCTTCGGCCTGGGCGAGGAGTTCGTTGGCCTTGGCCTTGACGCCTTCGATGGCGTCGGCGCCGGCGACGAAGCGCTGCAGAGGCTTGTCCTGGTCGGCGATGGCGAGCAGAGCGCGAGCGAGCTTGGCGGGGGCGCCGGTCTGTTGGCCGGTGCTCGCGCAGGACGGGCAGCTACGGAGGCGTGGCGGGGACGGGTGACCATGTAGGCGCCGTCAGCGACGTCGTCGGGGGCCAGGACCTCGGTCGTCTCGTAGAAAGGGGTGATCATCGCGCCCTGGATCTCGGGCTTGTTGTGCGAGCCCAGCTCGGTGTCCACGCCGCCCGGCTCCAGGACGCCGACGCGGACATGCCGCCGGGTGACCTCCTGACGCAGGGACTCGGTGAACCCGTTCACGCCGAACTTGGTGAGGTTGTGGACGCCGTAGCCGTTCCAGGCGACACGGCCGGCGATCGAGCTGATGTTGACGATGTCGGCGACCCGGCGCGGACTGTCCTCGGCCGCCTTCAGCAGGCGTTGTCCTTGACCACCTGCGCGGTCAGCGCCGATCCGTCACTGAAGGTCACACCGGATCTCAGGTGGAAGGTGAACGTCGTCGTGTCCGCGCTGATGTCCCAGCTCTTGGCCAGCCACGGCACGATCCTGCCGGTCTTGGGGTCCTCGTCGGTCAGGGAGTCCACGATCTGACGCAGCGAGTAGATGGTGTCGTTGCTGCCCACCTGCTGCGGATCCACGCAGCCGGCGTCGGAACCCACCGCGAAGGTCAGGGTGCCACCGGACCGGGGCTGGGAGTCGCCGTTGCCCGAGCCTGCGCTGCTGCTCGACGAGCAGGCGCTCAGCAGGAGGCTGCCGGTCACCAGGGCGGCGAGTGCCGACCATCGGGCGGGTCGGAAATCCGGATGTGACATCACGGAAGGGGTTCTCCTACGTCAAAGTCACCGCACACGTGCTGGTGCAGGGCGCGGCGATGCGTGGAAGGCGCCGACCGGGGACGGGTCGACACCGTTCAAAGGGGAAAGGTTGCGCCGATGACGGCGTGACGGTGACTGCGCCTACCAGGGCCGGGAGCGAACGCCGGCCGGCAAGGGGGTGTCGTCAGCCGCTACACAGGCAACTGGTGAAGCGCTGCAGATCGATGTGGCGTCGCCGCGAGAATCCGGAGAACGTCACCGCAGCCGCGATCGAGGCACTCAGACTGCCGCCGGTGTGCCGCACGCTGGTCCTCCCCGTCTCAGGCCCGATCACCGGGCCACGCGTTTGCGGGATCGGTGACCCCGCCGGGCTTTCACCTGGAGCACCCCACCGCGGAGGAGGGTTGCCGATCAGCGAGCCAGGGCTTGACGCTGACACTCAATGCCGCTCGCGATCTTACGGAGCGGCTTCTCTATCCGTCAATATCGCAATCGAATCGGACAACTCGCGGCAATCAAAGGACAGTTGCGAAGTCACGGGGACGGCTGAGAGTGCCCCTCCCCGGCTTGACCTTGACGTGTGCGTCAACTCCTAACGTCGGTGGGCGCCGCACGTGGTGTGCGGTCCTCCTCCGACCGGTCAGGAGCCCGTTGATGTCCGCATCGCCCATCCCCGCCACTCACCGCGAGGTCCGCCTCGCCTCCCGTCCCGAAGGCGCCCTCAGCCCCGACCACTTCACCGTGACGGAGGTCCCCGTCCCCGAGCCGGCACCCGGACAGGTGCTGGTGCGCAATCGGATGATGAGCGTTGCCGCCTCACTGCGCACTCTGATGAAGGAGGACGCCGGGATGCCGCTGCCGTCGTTCGAAGTGGGCCGGCCACTGTCGGCTCCGGCCCTCGGCGAGGTGGTGACGGCTCCCGGCGGGGAACTGCGCCCCGGTGACCTGGTGTCGCACTGGTCGGGGTTCCGCGAGTACGCGGTCGTGGACATGAGCACCGTGCAGCCCGTCGACCTGGCGGCTCTGCCGGACCTGGTGGCGCATCTGTCGCAGGGGCCGTCCGCGTGGATCGGCGTCGTCCGGGGAGCCGAGGTGCGGGAGGGGGACACGGTGTTCGTCTCCGGCGCGGCAGGCGGACTCGGCACCCTGGCCGGGCAGTTCGCCCGCCTCCGCGGGGCCGCGCGCGTCATCGGCAGCACCAGCTCACAACACAAGGCCGACTACCTGGTCGAGACACTGGGGTATGACGCGGTCGTGCTCCGCGGAGCCGGTCCGATCGAGGAGCAGCTGCGCAAAGCGGCCCCCGAGGGCATCGACGCGGTCGTGGACAACGTCGGCGGGGAGCAGCTCCAGGCCGCGCTGGCCCTCGCCCGCCCGGGTGCCCGGGTGGGCCTGGTCGGAGCGCTCTCCGCACAAGTGCTGGGCGAGGTCACGGCATCCGTCGAGATCGACACCTACTCGCTCATCCTGCGGGGCGTCCGGATCCGCGGCATCAACGGCACCCACCACCGGGACGCACTGGCGGAATACCCGGAGGTGTTCGCCCGTTCCCTCCGCGAGGGCACGATCACCATTCCGCACACCCGCCTGTCGGGAATCGACCAGGCGCCCCGCGCGCTCATGGAACTCCTCGAAGGGCGCCACATCGGCACGGTGGTGGTGGAGCTGTAGCCGCTGGACACCTGCCCCTGGAGGATGGAATGCGCATCGGCGACGCGGCCGCGGCCTTGGGCGTCACCCCTCGTACCCTGCGCTACTACGAGCAGCGCGGCCTGCTCACGGCACGGCGAACGTCGTCAGGACAGCGTGAGTACGGAGAGGAGGACGTACGCCGTCTGCGCGCCGTCCGCGAACTGCTGGACTCCGGCCTCACCATCGGCGATGTACGAATCCTCGTCGACATCCTCGACGCACTGCCCGACGGCCCGCCGGTGCCCCCGCCCCGCGTCGACACCGACTCGGACACGTGCCTCGTCCCCCAGGTGGCCCTGCGGCGACTGGCCGAACTCGATGCGCGGATCCGCCGGCTGACGGACCTGCGCGACCGCCTCGCCGGCCAGCTCGACGAACGGTTCGGCGCCCTGGTCGGCGAACTCATCGGCCCTGTCCCCGAGGACGGCAGGACACAGTGCTCCTAGGGAGCTTGTGACTGCCGTCGCGGACGGTTCATCGTCCCGCTCGGTAGTACACCGCGCCGGACGGCGCGAGCGGCTGCCTGCCGCATATCCGGTCCGCGATCTTCTCGGCCATCATCATCACAGGGGCGTTCAGGTTCCCGGTGACGACCTTGGGCATGATCGACGCGTCGGCGATGCGGAGGCCGGATACCGCGTTCATCCTGCCCTCGCTGTCCACGACGGCCTCGGCGTCGACGCCCATGCGGCAGGTGCCGGACGGGTGGTACGAGGTGCCGGTGGCCCTGCGGATCCACGCTTCGAGGTCGCGGTCGCCGCTCACGTCCGGGCCCGGGTTGAGCTGTTGCGGCCGGAACTTCTGCATGGCGGACTGGCCGACCACCCGGTCCCGCATCAGCCGTACGCCGTCGATCATGTCCTTCAGGTCCCGGCGGGCCACGTAGTGGTGGAAGACGGTGAGCGGCGCGTCGGCCGGGTTCTTCGACCGCAGCTTGACGTAGCCGCGGCTCTCGGGGCGCGAGAGGTCCATCCAGACCTGGAAACCGGGCACCGGGACGAGCTTGCCGTTCACCAGCTTCCGGGTGAGCGGCAGGAATTCGTACTGCATGTTGGGGAAGTCGAGGTCGTCGCGGGTGGACAGGAACGCGCCGGCCTCGAAGAAGTTGGTGGCGCCCAGGCCCCTGCGCAGCAGCAGCCACTCGGCGCCCAGTCTGGCCCGGCCGAACAGGTTGAGCTGGGCGGTGAGCGAGTCCTCGTGCGCGGTGCCGAACTGGATGTCCACGCCGGGGTGGTTCTGGAGGTTGCGGCCCACGCCGGGCACGTCCGCCACGACGTCGACGCCGACCTCACGCAGGTCGTCGGCGGGCCCGATGCCGGAGAGCAGCAGTAGTTTGGGCGTGTTGACGGCGCCCGCGCACAGGATCACCTCGCGTTCGCAGGTGGCGCGGCGCGGACCGTCTGGGCCCGCCAACTCGACACCGGTGGTGGCGCCGTTCTCCACGAGGACTCGCGTCACCAGGGTCTTGGGCAGCACGGTGAGGTTGGGGCGCCGCATCGCGGAGCCCAGGTAGGCGCGCGGGGCGCTCCAGCGGACGCCGTCGTGGATGAAGGACTGGGCGATGTGCATGCCCTCCTGCCGGTAGCCGTTGTGGTCCGGCGTGACCTCGAAGCCGCTCTGCTCACCGGCGCGCAGGAACGCGTCGTACAGCTTGTGCTCGGCCTTGGCCCGGCTGATGTGCAGCGGGCCGTCGCCGCCGCGGAACTCGTCCGGGCCGTCCTCGAACGTCTCCATCCTGCGGAAGTACGGCAGACAGTGGGCGTAGTCCCAGTCCTTGAGGCCGTCGGCCGCCCAACCGTCGTAGTCCATGGGGTTGCCGCGGTTGAAGATCATGGCGTTGATCGACGACGAGCCGCCGATGACCTTGCCGGCCTTCTCGTCGATCAACTTGCCGTGCAGGTGCGGCTCGGGGCCGGACTGGTAGCCCCAGCCGATCCGCTTGTTCTGGTACACGAACGGCAGGCCGCCCGGCATGGTGATGAAGAGGTGGCGATCGGAGCCACCGGCCTCCACCAGCAGTACCTTCACCGAGGGGTCCTCCGTGAGGCGGGCGGCCACGATACAGCCGGAGGAGCCGGCGCCGACGACGATGTAGTCGAACTTCACGTCCACTGACTCCATGGCTCCTTAGATGATTCCCTGTTCGGGGAGGGGCGCGCCGTCTGTGAGGCGCTGCCAGCCGAAGCGGGTGAGGTCGATGGTCTGGTACGACCCCTTCACCAGCAGCTCCGCCATCGCGCGGCCGCAGCCGGGCGCGTGCATCAGGCCGTGGCCGGAGAAGCCGGCGACCAGGTGGAAGTTGGCGAGACCGTCGGCGCCGGGGCCGATGATGACGTTGCCGTCGAAGTCGTTCTGGTCGTACAGGCCCGGCAGCGTGCTGGTGCAGCGGGTCCGCTCGAACTGTGGGAAGCGGTGGGCCAGGGCGGGCCACACGGCGTTCTCGAAGTAGCCGCGGTCGACATCGAAGTTGTAGCCGCGCGGCTCCGCGAGCGTCGGCACGCCGCCGGAGTAGCCGCCCCCCTCGGGGCGGAAGGCGAGGCGCTGGGTGTCCTTGAGGTAGGGCAGCGGCTCGATCGGGTCCTGGGACTCGAAGTAGTGCTCGAAGCGCCGTAGCGGTTCGATGGGCACCTTGATGCCGAGCATCGCGCAGACGTCCTTCGCCCAGGCACCGGCGGCGTTGACGAACTGGGCGGCGTCGATCCGCCGCCCGGACTTCAATACGGCGGTCGTGACCTGGCTGCCCTCGCGGACCAGGCCGGTCACCTCGTCCGCCACGAAGTGGGCGCCGAGCGACTTGGCCTTGTTGCGGAAGCCCATCAGCACGCTGTGCGGATCGAGCCAGCCGTCGTCCGGGGAGAACACGGCGCACCCCAGATCGTCGACGTACATGGACGGGAACTTCTGCTTCAGCTCGTCCGGTTCGAGCCAGACGACGTTGCAGCCCGCCGCCCGCTGAATGTCGAAGTTCCTTTGCAGGGGGGCGCGTTCGGAGGGCGGGACGATGAACAGGTAGCCGTTCTTCTTGAAGCCGATGTCGGCCTCGACCCCGTCGACCGCCATGGTTTCGGGGAACTCCTCGAAGAAGTCGATGCTGTACTTCGACAGCTCGATGTTCTCCGGGAGGTGGAACAGCCGCCGCACCCCGCCGGACGCGCGGGGAGTCGACGCCAGGTCGTAGTGGGGGTCGCGTTCCACGACGGTGATCTCGGCGCTCGGGTCGAGGAGTTTCGTGTAGTAGGCGACGGCCGCACCGATCGCCCCTCCGCCGATGACGACGATGTCGGTTCTCATGCCAGCCGACGCTAGGCCGGGTCGTCCGGCGGCCGCATCCACGGCAGAGAGGAGAGATTTCCAGGGCGTTCGACATCTGTCGAATCCGTGGCGAGGCCCGTGGCGCTGTCGATGACGAACCCGGGCGCCCTATTCCTCGACGCTGCGATAGGCGGCCAGCCACAGGGCCAGTTGCAGGCTGGTCCGGCCGGCCCCGGAGCGCAGGTCGACGCCGGTCAGTTCGCTGATCCGGTTCAGGCGGTAGTAGAGCGTGGTGCGGTGGACGTGCAGTTCCTCGGCCGCGGCGGCGACCTCTCCGCCGTGGTCGAGGACGACGCGGGCCGTCGTCATCAGGTCGTCGCGCGACTGTTCGAGGAGTGTCTCGGCGCCCGGGTGCACCTGCGCGACGGTCAGGGAGTCGGGGGCCTCCACGATGAACCGCCAGGCGCCCAGCTGGTCCCACGACACCCTGTCCAGCCGCGCGCCGGCGGCGAGGGCACGGCGGGTGGCCGCCGCCCGGCGGACCGCCTCACCGAGGTCGGCCAACGGCACCGCGCCGCCGCTCGTCGCGTTCCGCACGCGGCCGCCCACGACATGGGCGCTCATGGCACCGGGCAGCGGCCAGCCGCCCGCCGCCGGCGGGGCCTCGACCTGCACACACGCGTCGGACGGCAGATTCTCCAGCCGGGTGAGTTCACGCGCGGCGTCCTGGTCCGGGCCGCGCAGCAGGCGGTCGATCAGCTCGCCGCGCTGCCGGTGCCGCTGCTCGGCCGAACTGCGGGTCTTCGCCATCGCTTCGGCGGCGAGTTCCGCGCAGTCCACCAGCGCGGGAAGGTCTGCCTCGGTCAGGGCGTCGTCGGGGTCGAGGACCCACAGGAAGCCGATCGCCCGGCCCTCGTAGCGGACCGGCATGCACCATCGCGCCCACATGTCGGCCTCGGGGATCGCGGGCGTGTGCACCGGCTTCGTCGCCTGGGTGAGCCTGAGCCGCTGCACCACGGCGGCGGCGGGCGGCTCCACCCGGCGGTCGAGGATCGTCCTCATCCGGGTGCCGTCGACCGCACCGCGGGTGCTCCACCAGACGGGATGCTGGTCGATGTCCTCGATGAGTACCGACAGGCCGACCGTGGACGCCAGATCGTCCACCACGGCCTGCATGTCGACCGGCTCCATCAGAGGTTCCCCTTCGCTGCCGTCGGCCCGCGCCCGGGCTCGTAAGGCGAGGACCTGGCCGGTTCGACAAGTGTATGAAGGGCGGTCGAAGATTCCACACCGCCTCCGAAGCCCGCAGGCAAGGACGCTCCTAGGGTCGAGTCACACCGGATCGACACCGCCATCGGAGCCCTGCCATGACCGAACTCGCCGCGGCGCTCGCCGAGGTCCGCACCGCCGCCCACGACGTGCCCAACCTCATCGGAGGCCGTGAGGTCCGTACCGGCCGCACCCTGCCCATCGTCACCCCGCACGAGCACGCCGTCCGGCTCGGGCAGGTCCACCACGCCTCCACCGAGCACGTGGCCGAGGCCGTCGCGGCGGCGACCGACGCCTCCCGCCGGTGGGGCCGGCTCGGCCGGGAGGAGCGCGCGGCACCGTTCCTGCGGGCGGCCGAGATGCTGGAGAACGGCGGGCCGTGGCGCGAGCGGCTCACCGCCGCGGCGATGCTCGAACTGTCCAAGACCCAGGGGCAGGCCGAGGGCGACGCGGTCGCCGAGACGGTCGAGCTGATCCGGGCCAACGTCGCGAACATGCGGGCGATGTACGACGTACAGCCCTTCTCGCCGGAGGGCGTCCGCAATCACGTCGAGTACCGGCCCCTGGAGGGTTTCGTCCTCGCGGTCTCGCCGTTCAACTTCGTCTCCACGAACAACCTTGCGTTCGCGCCCGCCCTCCTGGGCAACACGGTGGTGTGGAAGCCCGCCGAGAGCGCCGCGCTGACCGCGCACCTGTCCCTGCAGTTGCTGCGCGAGGCCGGCCTGCCCGACGGGGTCGTCAACATCGTCCACGGCGGCGGCGCCGAGCTCGGCCCGGCCGCCCTCACCCACCGCGACCTCGCCGGCGTCCACTTCACGGGCTCCACCGCCACGTTCCGGCAGATCCTGCGCACCGTGGGCGAGAACGCCGACGGCTACCGCAACTACCCGCGCGTGGCCGGGGAGACCGGCGGCAAGGACTTCATCGTCGCCCACCCCTCGGCCGACCTGGACGCCCTCGCGGTGGCCTGCGTGCACGGCGCGTTCGACTACCAGGGGCAGAAGTGCTCCGCGCCGTCGCGGCTGTACATCCCGCGCAGCCTGTGGCCCGCCCTCAAGGAACGGCTCGTCGAGCTGACCCGGCGCCTCGTGGTCGGCGACCCGACCCTGCCGGGGACCCACATCGGCGCCGTTATCAGCGCCCGCCAGCACGCCAAACACGCCGGGGCTCTGGCGAGGGCACGGGCCGAGAACCTGGTCGTCGTGGGCGGCACCACCGACGACTCGGTGGGCTGGTTCGTCGACCCCACCCTCCTCGAAGTGACCGACCCGCACTCGCCGTTCATGACCGAGGAACTGTTCGCCCCCGTCACGGCCGCGTACGTGTACGAGGACGCCGACTGGGAGAAGACCCTGCGCCTCGTGGACGAGTCCACCGCCTACGGCCTCACCGGCGCGGTCTTCGCCGTCGACGAGGAGGCGATCACCCAGACCTGCGATGCTCTGAGGTACACGGCCGGCAACTTCCACATCAACGACCGGCCGACCGGTGCGGTGGTCGGGCAGCAGCCGTTCGGCGGCTCCCGCGCTTCGGGCACCAACGACAAGGTGGGCACGGTGTGGAACCTGATCCGGTTCACCAGCCCCCTGACTGTCAAGCGCCCCGAGCGGCCGGAGCGTACGCCGTGGCCGGCGGCCTGATCGGCTGACGCGGCTGCAGGGGAGGACCGGGTCACGGCGCGGCCGCGCCCTGGGCTCGGATGACGTACCCAAGCACCTCGCGCGAGCAGCGGCCGGCCTCGGCGCCCCGCGCTCCCTCGCGAAACTGGGCGTCACCGAGCACGACTTCGACGCGATCACCGCCCAGGCACAGGCGCAGCCCTACGCCAACCCACGCCCGGTCACTGAAGGAGCCCTCCGCTTCCTCCTTACGGACGCCCTGGGCGGAACGCTCGCGCTTTGACGGCTCGAATGCTCCGCACCGCTCGGCGTTCAGAAGGGAACCGCACAGCGCAGGATGCCGAAGGACGGTCGGCGCCACCCGTCGATCGTCCCCCTGTGCTCGCCAGGGTGACCGTGCGCGGGCCGCCGACCAACCGCGCTCGGTGACCGGCGCACAGTGATGTCGCCGATGAGCGGGCTTCCGGTGGCTGGGTCGACGACGCCCAGACCGACGGAGTCGGGTTGGCGGCTGGGGGCGGTGCGGGCCCGGACGACGTGGCCGCCGATCTCGATCGCGACCTTCCACGATGTCCGGCTCATCGTGCCGTCTCAGTTGCGTGCCGCTCGGTCCAGGGAAGGGCCAGGCCGCCGCGTGCGGTGCGTGGGACCAGGTGGCCGTGGGCGTGTTCTTCGCGACTCAGCTGTCTCATGAGGCAACGGGAAGCGGCCGTTGACTGCACTCGAAGGAGTGAGCCAACGGCCGCTCTGGGCAGGAGGGTTCAGCGTGCTGCTGCCTCGGCGGGGGCTGAGAGAGCTACCGACGAAATGCGGTTCGCGGGGTGACGGGATGAGGCGGGCATCAGTTGGTGGGGCGGCCATGGGCATGTCGTCGGTGGCCCGGCAAGGGCCGGGTTGCTCGGCGCTGACCGGCCGCACCCCCTGGATCTCAGCGGATGGCCCGCATCCGCGTGTGAGGCGGCGGTGCGCCCGGGGAATGAGCACCCCTCTGAGGCCTGGAGGCTGGTTGGGTCACGGCACGATGGGCAGGAACGCGCGGGAGTCGAATCGTCCGCCGGTGCGGATCGTGTGGTTGCCGGCGTTTCGGGTGGGCAGCTCGGTCGTGAAACCGGCCTGGCCCGTCCGCGCTGCCGTTATCGGCCCCGCGAAGTGCCCCGCGATTTCGAGGACGAGGTTCTCACCGGGGTGGATGAGCATCCCGGTCGGCCACAGTCCCAGGTCGAGTTGGACGGGTACCCCGGGTTCGACGAGGTCCTCCTGCTGGTGGGAGAGGTACGGCTCCAGCGTCGTCGACCTCTGCTGGTCGAGGGCCCGGTGGGAGGCGCGGATCCGCCCGAGCGGACCGGGGTAGGCGAGCGCGGACGGAAGCTTGCCGTCCTGCTCGAGGGACAGCACCATCTCCTTCAGCGCGGGGAACACGAAGTGGAAGAGCGGCTTTCCGTCGGCGTCGGTCTTGTACAGGGCGGCGAAGAGGTCGAGGTCGTTTCCTTCGCTGGTCTCGATCCAGAACCGGACGTTGAGCGGACCGAGCAGTTCCGTCTCCTCTTCGACGGTGTACCGGAACGTCGCGGACGCCGTGGGATCGGTCGCCGCGTAGGAGACGGACGACTCGGCGGCGGGCTCGTCCTTCGTGAGCCGGCCACTGGCTGCGTCGAGATAGAGCGTCGTCGGTGTGACGGCCACCGGAGGCCAGGAGTCCGCGATCCGGTGCGTGTCGTCCTTGCCTCCCGGATCGAGCACGGCGTACCGGACGCGCGGAGTGGCCTCCCAGCCGTTGTCCTCGTCCTTGAGGTAGCGGTCGAAGAAGCGCCTGAGGTCCTCGACGCTCTCCGGAGCGACGAGGTCGAGCCACTCATGGTTGTTGTGCAGCCGAAGCCACTTGTCGTCGGTCCCCAGCTGGTTGAACGCGTTGAGCGTGCCGCGGGGGTGGAGGGGATTGGTCCAGCTCGCCACCAGGTAGACCGGGATGTCCACGACGGACAGATCGGCCCGCTTGTCGGCCCAGTACGCGTCGTAGGTCGGGTGGTGGCGCAGCATCTCGGTGAAGTCCTCGAAGCGGCCCGTTCCGTGGAGGCAGCCGAGGATGTCCTCGTCGTGGAACACCGTGTCGGGGATGCCGCCGCGCGCGACGACGTCACGGTAGACGTCGGTCCCGCCCTCCCACGGTGCGATCGCCGTCAGATGCGGCGGCCGGGCGGCCGCCGCCGCCCACTGTGCCATGGCGAGCTGGGAGTTGCCGGCCATCGCGACCTTGCCCGTCGCCCATTCCTGGGCGGCGATCCACTCGACCGTGTCGTACACGTCCCTGCCGAGCGCGGTGCTCGGGAAGATGAAGTCGCCTTCCGAGTGGCCGGTGCCGCGCGAGTCGACCACGACCACCGCGTAGTCGTGCTCACACCAGTAGCCCGGGTCGGGGGCCTCGAAGGACTGAAGTCCGGAGACAGAGTCGGCGGGTGCTCCGAAGTTGGTGACCGCCATGTTGGTGTTCCACAGCCCGCCGCGCTTGCTGTACGGGGTGTAGACCAGGATCACCGGGACCGGTCCAGCGCCGGCCGGCCGGTAGACGTCTCCGTACAGCGTCGCCCCGTCGCGCAGCGGGATCGCCACGTCCTCCAGGACCTCGATATTGACCGGGACGGGGCGCGCACCCTCTGCGTTGACGCTGCCGGCCGGGACGATCCGGGTCCCCGGGGCGAGGTCCGGGATCG
Source organism: Streptomyces sp. JLBG701 (assembly GCF_058544905.1). Lineage (NCBI taxonomy): Bacteria > Bacillati > Actinomycetota > Actinomycetes > Kitasatosporales > Streptomycetaceae > Streptomyces > Streptomyces sp. JLBG701. Next base: position 302,662 of record NZ_CM178588.1, on the reverse strand, counting down.
GGGGATTGGACCGGTCCAGTGGGGTGGCCGGCCTGTAGTGCACCTCGAAGTCGAGGTTGTCGTGCTTGCGTACGTCCATGACTGCATCACCTTCGGTTCCGTGGCCGACCACCTGACGGGTGCGTCCGGGGGTCACTCACTCAACCAAAACATGGCGCATATTTTCTCGTCAACACAAAATGGTGACCCATATTGACCTCGGGCTCCGTACGATCTCTGCATGAGCGCATCATTCGAGGACGAGACCTCGCCCTCCCCTGTGCTCCGAGAACTCGTGCTGGACTTCCTCGGTCTGCACGTACTCGGCCGGGCGCAGCCCAGGGGCAAGACGGGGTAGCCGGTTCCGATCCAGGCGTTCGCGGCCGTGCTGGGCGCGCTGGGCGTCTCCGGCTCGGCCATGCACACGACCCTGAAACGCATGGCCGCCCGCGGCCTGCTCGCCAGGCACAAGCAGGGCCGCACCAGCTCCTTCGAACCGACCGAGGACGCCCGGCGCTGCTGCGTCGGGGCCGGGACCGGATGTTCTCGCTCGCGCCGTTCGATCACGCCGAGGCCATCTGGACGGTCCTGAACCGTCCTGTTCCGGAGAGCCTGCGCAACGTGCGCTACCAGGTTCAACACCGGCTCTCCTGGGCGGGCTTCGGAACAGTCCAGGCCAACCTCTGGGTCGCACCGGGCCGGATCGACGTCGAGGAACTGCTGGGCGACATCCTCCCCGGGGAGGCGCTCGGCCTGATGCAGGCCTTCCACGGCACCCCCACCTCGCCCAGCAGCCCTGGGCAACTGGTGTACGCGGCCTGGGATTTGGAGGCCCTGCGTACCGCGCACCTCGGCTTCCTGGCCCGCTGGGAAACCACGGACCCCCCGGTCCACCGAAGCCCTCTCCCAGCTGCTACTGCTCAACAATGACTGGGGGCGGCTGCTGCGCACCGACCCCGGACTGCCCGCCGCCTGCCTGGACAGGGACTGGCCTGCGGAACGCTCCACCCGGACATTCCAGCGGCTTGAGGCACAACTCGGCCCGCGCGCAGACGAACAGCTGTAGAGGCTGATGGGTACTGGAGCGGACGGCTGACCAGCTCAATTCCACCATCGGGCGCCGACGGAACGGTCATATCGGCCTGACGGCGGAATGGCATAACGATGTGCGCGCACAAGTTCAGCAGTGATCCGCTCCATCGAGTCTCCGAATACCAGACGGTCGCCGTCAATGCCCGGATCCAGATCCACGCGGTCGTAGCGGCCGCAGGTCTGAGTGCTGAGGCCCGCCGATGAGCTCATGTGCGCCATGCGCCCCGGCGCCGTCGCCGGGGCGCAGTGCCAGGTGATCGAGTGGGACGGGTCGGCTCCCTCCGAGCGGGCGCGGTCTACGGCGAGGGCTGGCACGACGGTGGAGCCGCCGCCGAAAGCGGCAGGCGCCGGCTCGGTGCCGACGCGACCAGGCTCACTGTGCGGACGCGAGGCGACCGGACGGGTCTGGGCGCGGGATGATTCGCCGGAACTCGGCGGACTTCCGCCGGGTCGACCGGAGTTGGGGTGCTCGAGTCGCTGCCGGGTCAGGCCCGCGAGGAGAGCGAGCGACCGCCGGGATCATTCGCTCCAGTGCTCCAGGACGCGTCGCTGGATCTCCTGCGGGAAGATGAACCGGAAGGAGCTGCGGCCCTCACGGCCCTCCTCCACCGAGGGGACCAGGGCATCGTAGGTGACCTTCGGGCCCTTGGAGACGCGCCGCTCCTCGGGCGTGTACATGTGCAGCAGCGGAAGGACCATGCCCTCGCGCACGATGCGCCGTCCGGTGGGGTGCACCCGGGTCGCGAGCGCCCACGTCAGCTCGCGGACGTCCGAGGCGTCGACGTCGTCGTCGAGGACGAAGGTGCGCGGTAGGTGGATCGCGATGCGCTGGGCGTCGATGACGTCGGTGATGCGCTGGGCGAACTCGCCGCTGGAGACGCCGGGGAGCTTGTCGCGCCAGTCCGCGGCCACACTGACCACCAGGTTGTGGGTGGCGGCCTCGAAGGGCATCCACGCGGAGGTGACGGGCAGGCCTGCCGCGCGCAGCACAGCCAGCAGCTCGGCGGAGATGGTGACGCCGCAGGCCGTGTGGTACTCGTCGACCGGTTCGCCCTCGACTACGGTGGGCCAGATGGGATCGTCGCGGTGGGTGATGGCCTCGATGGTGTAGACGGGCTGCATGGAGGTCCTGTCCGGGCGGTAGCCGGCGAACTCGCCCATCGGTCCCTCGGCACCGGTGCGCTCGACGGACAGGTGCCCTTCGATGACGATCTCTGCGCTCGCGGGGACCTGCAGGTCCAAGGTCTCGCACTGGACCAGTTCCATCGGCTCGCCGAGCAGCGCACCGAGGTAGCCGGCCTCTTCGACGCCGTCCGGCAGCGGCATGCCGGAGATGAAGGGCAGGGCCGGATCGCCGCCCTGGACCAGGGCGAACGGCATCGGCTCGCCGCGTTCCGCCCACTGCTGCCACACGTAGGCGATGTGCTGGGGGTGCTCCACCAGGCCGGTCATGTGCTTGCTGTCGATCATCATGATGCGGGCGATGGCCCAGTTGGTGAAGGAGCCGTCCGGGGTGCGGCAGATGATGGTGCCCCAGGTGTTGACGTAGGGGCCGCCGTCGCCCTCGTGTAGCAGGGGGGTGGGGAACCGGTCGAGTGAGGCGTCCTCGCCGAGCAGGATGTTCTGCTTGCAGGGCCCGCTGTCGACCAGCACGGGTTCGATGGGTTCGCGGGTGCGAGCGTCTGCGAGGGCGTCGACGATCTCGCGGGCGCCGGCGTCGGCGTCCAGGCCGAGGGAGAGTGCGATACGGGCCAGGGGGCGGCCGGGGGTGGAGCTGAGGGCGGCGGGGGCGCCGAGCAGCCGGTAGCCGGGGGCGGTGCCCTTGATGTTGGTGAACAGGGGGGCCGGGGCGACGGTTTCGTAGGAGTGGCGGATGATCGCGCCGATCTCCAGGTCCGGGTCGACGAGCCGGTCCACGGTGCGCAGGTCGCCCAGTTCCTCCAGGACTTCGAGGTAGGCGCGGAGATCCTTCGGGTGGGGCATGGGAGTTCCTTTCAAAGGGGCGGGCCAGGCATGCTGAGGCGCGGGGCGTGGGGCGCGGGACATGGCGGGTTGTGCCGTCCCTGCCGGGGTCCGGCAGTGGTTCAGCCAGCCGCCTGGCCGGGGGCGGTGCCGTCGAGGGCGGTGAGCGGTCGGGGCCGGTCGGCGCGGGCGGTGACGGGTCCCGACCAGCGGACCGCGCGCTCGCTGTCGAGGCCGAACTGGTCCATCATCCGGGCGACGATGTGGTCGACCACGTCGTCGACGCTCGCGGGCCGGTTGTAGAAGGCCGGCATGGGAGGCAGCAGGCTGACGCCCATCCTGGACAGAGCCAGCATGTTCTCCAGGTGGATGCTCGACAGCGGGGTCTCCCGCACCACCAGGACCAGCCGCCGCTGTTCCTTCAGGTGGACGTCGGCCGCGCGGGCGATCAGGTCGCTGCCGTACCCGGCCCGGATCGCGGCGAGCGTCTTGGCGCTGCAGGGGGTGATGACCATGCCGTCGGTGCGGAACGATCCGCTGGAGATCGACGCCGCCTGGTCGTCCGGTCCGTGTACGACGTCGGCGAGCCGGGCCACCTCGCGTGCCGTCCAGTCGGTCTCCAGCTCGATGGTGGCGCGGGCCCAGCGGCTCATCACCAGGTGGGTCTCCACATCGGGCTGTTGACGCAGTTCCTGGAGCAGTCGGATGCCGAGCACGGCTCCCGTGGCACCCGTCATTCCCACGACCAGCCGTCGCATGACCTTCTCCTATCGTGTACGAATGGTTCGTGTACGAAGATATTACTCTGACGGCTGTCAGAATCAACCCCGACGACAATGTCCCCCGTCACCCGCACCCGCCGTGCCGATCTCAGGAGACCGCCATCGCCGAGCACCGTTCGCCGCAGACCCTGCAGAGGTCGACGCTGCACATGCTGCGCCGCGCCCTGCAGAGCTACACCGCCATCTGGCATGAAATCGTGGGCGACATCACGCCGCCGCAGTTCGCGGTTCTGCAGGTCGTCCGTGAGCGTCCCGGGATCGATCAGTCCCGGCTCGGCGAGACCACCGGAATCGACCCCGCGACCCTGGCCCCCCTGGTGCACCGCCTGGAGCAGCGAGGTCTGCTCGCCCGCGAGGTCGACCCGGGCAACCGCCGCCGCAAGCTGCTCTCGCTCACTGGCGAAGGTGTCGCCACCGTGACGCGGCTCCGTCCATTGGCCGACGAGGTCGACGAGACCGCCCTTCAGGGGCTGTCGAGTCCGGAGGGCGATGCGCTCCTGGAGGCCCTGCGGCACATCAGTGGCGCCGGCCGGGATGGCCGCCGAGGTCCGCGCCGGGCCTGACGGCGCCGACGTCCCAGGCGGACGGGATGTCGGCGCCGTCAGACCCGCTGCGGCACGTACTCGGTCCGTCCGCCACGCCCTGCCTGCGGGGAGCGGCACGGGTGGAGAGCGGGGGCGGCCGTGGGGCGGTGGCGGTGGTTACCGACTGCCCGTCACCGCGTGGGACTTCGCGTTCAGGAGATCACGGAACTGTTGTTCGGCAAGGGGGACGAGGAGGTTTCGGAGGCGCTGGAACGTCCGCGTCGAGCGGTGGGCCGGCCAGTCCTCCTCCAGGTAGATTGCGGGGAGCCCCGGATCGGCGCGCACGAGGCGGCTCCAGTCGTCGAGGACCAGAAGAAACTGTGCCAAAGCGTCGGCGAGGGGTGGCTCCGCGGCTTCCCAGCACGCCAGGAACTCGAGGTGGCCGGCGCGCACTGATTCCAGGTCCCAGGCTTCGCGCACCAGCCGCGCGGGACTGGCGGGCGGGGCCGGGGCGCCGTAGAACGCCTGTACGGGACTAAGGGCTTCCGGTGTGAGGAGGTCGCCGAGCAGTTCCTCTACGTCCACCTGTCCGGGGGCGATCCAGACATTGGGGTGGACGACGCCGAAGCCCGCCCAGGACAGCCGGACTTGGAGGTTGTAGCGCACGTTGCGCAGGGTCTCCGGGACGGGGCAGCTCAGGACGGTCCACATGTCCCCGGCGTGCTCGAACGGGGTCGGCGACAACGCCCGGTCCCGGCCCCGGCGCAGCACCGCCTGCGCCGCCTCGGTCGGGTGGAACAGGCTGGCACGTCCCTGCTTCTGACTGGTGAGAAGCCCGCGGCGAACCATGCGGTTCAGGGTCGCGCGCGTGGCCGTTTCGGATATCCCCAGCCGGCTCAGTACCGACAGGAACACATGCGTGGGAACCGGCTGCGCCTCCTCTCGTCGGCCGTCGCCGAACACGTAAAGGATCAGACCGAAGAAGCCCAGCAGCAGGTCCTGGGGCATAGCCGACCTGCTCTCCTTGTCCACCTCTCGCATGCGGCGATGCTACGCGAGCACCTCTTGAAGGTATGCAGAATTTAGAGTTGACGCGAATATATGCCTCATGTTTCGGTGGGTGCGTGGCGCAGAGCGCATCCGCCGGATGTGCCGGTCACCTGATCGAGAGGGACGTGACGATGGACGTACACGAGCAGGACAACCTTGGTGTCGAGGTGCGCTATCGGCCGGCGACTCCGCTGGAGGCCGCGGATCCGCCTCTGACCCCGTTCCAGCCCGGCACCACGGTGCTGCCCGAGGGGTCGGTGCACGCCGAGGGCGCCATGCCGCTGCCCTGCGACATCCGGCTTGACCGTGACGAGGCCATCACACTGCGCGACGGCACGGTGATCTACGGCGACATCTACCGGCCCACCGGCGACGAACAGGTCCCGGTGATCCTGATCTGGACCCCGTACAGCAAGGCCGGGGGCTGGTGGAATCACCACATGTACCCGACCAACTTCGGCGTGCCGGCCGGCAACCTGTCGGGCCTGCAGGCGTTCGAGGCGCTCGACCCCGCCTACTGGTGCAACCACGGCTACGCGATCGCCGTCGTCGACGTCCGCGGCACCGGCCACTCCGGCGGCGACATGGTGATCTGGGGCAAGGCCGGCGGGCGGGACGTGTACGACACCGTCGAGTGGCTCGCCGAGCAGGACTGGTGCACCGGCAAGGTCTCCATGGCCGGCAACTCCCAGCTGTCCATCATGCAGTGGTTCGGCGCCGCGGCACGCCCCCCGCACCTGGCGGCCATCGCCCCCTGGGAGGGCATGTTCGACATGTACCGCGACAACAGCGTGCGCGGCGGCATCCCCGACATGGACTTCCACAACCGCGACATCCTCGCGTTCCTCTACGGCCAGAACCGCTTCGAGGACGTCAAGGCCATGCTCGACGAGTACCCGCTGATCAACCGCTTCTGGGAGGACAAGCGCGCCCGGGTCGAGCGGATCGACGTGCCCGTCTACGTCGTCGCCAGCTGGACCAACTGCCTGCACACGCGCGGCACCATGGCGGCGTTCCAGTCGATCGCCTCGACGGACAAGTGGCTGCGCGTCAGTAACCAGCAGGAGTGGGTCGACATCGCCGACCCCGACAACATCGACGACCTGCGCCGCTTCTACGACCGCTACCTCAAGGACATCGACAACGGCTGGGAGGACACCCCCAGGGTCCGCCTCTCGGTGCTCGACCCGGGCCCGGACCGCACCGACGTGGTCGGCCGGCCGGAGAACGAGTGGCCCCTGGCGCGGCAGCAGTGGCGCACCCTCTACCTCGACGCGGCCGGCAACACCCTGTCCGAGAAGCTGCCGGAACAGGAATCCGTCGCCCGCTACCAGGGTGACGACCTCACCTCCTCCGTCACCTTCACGCTGCCCATCGACGAGGACACCGAGATCACCGGCCACCTCAACCTGCACCTGTGGGTGGAGGCGGAGGCCGCGGAGGACATGGACCTCTTCGCCGCCGTGTACAAGGTCGACGGCGAGGGCAAGCGGCTGTACCACTGGGAGGTGCCGGGCGAGGAGCTGCGAACCGCCCTCATGACCATGGGTCCGAACGGCAACCCGCCCGCGGGACTCTCCTACTCCGGCCCCAACGGCCGCCTGCGGGTTTCCCACCGCGCCCTGGACCCCGAGCGCTCCACCCCCTCCGTGCCCTTCCTGACCCACGCTGAGGAGCAGTTGCTCGCACCCGGCGAGTGCGTCCCCGTCGAGCTCGAGCTGTGGCCCACCTCCATGCTCGTCCGCGCAGGCGAGACCCTGGTCGTCGAGATCGCCGGCCACGCCGTCGGCGACCTCGCCGCTCCGCCCCTGCCCGGCGGCAACCTCGACATCCGCACCCGCAACAAGGGAGGCCACCTCATCCGTACGGGCGGCGGCTACGACTCCCACCTGCTCCTGCCCGTCGTCCCGCAGGCGGACTGACGCCGCTGACGGCACGTCACCGCACCGCGGTACGCGCATCGCCGACTCGCCCCGATGCCGCGTCCAAGCCCGTTGCTGCAGCGACGGCCGCCTGCAGGAGACGGAACCTGCCGAACGACGGTGACGACGCAGCGAGGTGTGTTGGCAGATCACCGGGCGACTTGCCTCGCACCGCCCCACGACACGGACCCACTGCTGTTCAGGTGGGTCCGTGTCGTGGCGTGCTCGGTCAGGACGCGATTCTGACGCTGGACGTCGAGGTCCCGTCGGCAGCCGACAGCATTGATCTGTCGTCCTGGTGGGGGTTGGTGGCACCCGCGGTTCTGGAGGTTCCCATCGGCCGCTCATACCGTCCAGCGGAAACTTCCTCGCTGGATATTGCGCCCCGCATTGACCCGACCCTCATCCTTGAAGCGGCCCTGGAGTACGGCGCCGACGTCCGGTTCAGGGCGAGGTCATCGCGATCGAGGACATGCCTTCGCGGCGGCCGGGTCCGCGATGGTAGTCCGTGTGCTGGTTCGGCTCCTGTCGCGGTCGGCTGCGGCAGCGGGTGTGGCCGGCACTCCGGAGACGACCCGGGTACACCCGGCGGCCACGGCCGGATTCGGCATTACCGACATCGCCGACCACATCGGCCTGCCGGCCCAGCCGCTCGTGGTCGGCCACGCCCCTACGGCGGCCTGACGGCACAGAACCTGCTGGGCCGTGACTTGGTCGCCGCCGCGGTCGCCATCGAGCAGTTCCTCGACCTGAACGAGCACGTGGGCGGTGTCGACGACGCCAAGCTCACACCGCGGCGCACTGTCGCCGACTTGACCGCGGTGCGCAATGTGTACCGCACCGGGCGGATGCTCGACGGCGGCGCGGGCCTCGTGACCATGCCCATCATCGACTACCGGGCGTATGCCGACCGCCTGCCCAGGTGGGAACAAGAGTTGGGTTCGCTCGATGGCCGGGACGCCCGGGCGCGGACACTCCCGGCGTGCAAACCGGTCACCTCACCCGGCTTGACGGTGAAGCTCAGGTGGTCGACCACGTCTTGTCCCCGTACCGCTTCGTCAGCTCGCGCGCTTCGGTCGTGAAGTGGGCCTTCCTCGCCTCGAACCGGCCGCGGACGCACCGCGACCCTGCGTTCGAAGCTACGAGGGTGGCCGGTCGAAACTCTGGGACCACGGGGGACACTTCGGTGTCCGAGTGGTACCGCGGTACCACTCGGACGGGCTCCGCCGACAGGGGATTGACGCCGGCGGGCCGGCCGACCGCGCCACATCCGGTCTGCGGGATCGGCCACGCCCGTGTACTGCGGCCGTGGCCGACGCCTACTGGTCGGTCGCGTCGGCCCGGGCCGCGGCGGACGCTTTGCGCTGATGGGCCAGGAGGCCGAAGAATCCGGCGGTGAAACCGCTGATGAGGCCGCTCAGGGCGTGATTGACGGCGTTGGCCGCCGGGCTGTCCGGCACGCCGACGAACGCGTAGTTGGCGAGTCCGCTCAACACCGCCCCGATGAGCCCGCCGAGGAGGCCGGGGATCAGCGCGGCGCGCACAGCGGACGGCGGTTTGGTGACGGGCACGGGTGTACTGGACGTGGTCATGGTCGACTGCTCCTTTCTGATGCGACTGCGATCGGATGGCACAGCACTTCGCCTACTGACTCGCCGGGCACACGACGAAGTTGGCGAAGCCGCCCGCTCCGCTGCTGTCGACCTGGGAGATCGCCTCGTTGGCCGCGTCGAGGGGGTGCCGGCGGTGTTCGGGCACCGACAGGTCCAGCGCGCGGACGGCGGCCAACTCGGACATGGCCTGCCCTCGCTGGGGGTGAACCACAGCGATCCGATGAGCGGCTGCTGCTGGTCCATCATGGAGTGGACGTAGACGGGTACCTCACCGGCGATCGCACCGATCTTGACCGCACGCCCGCCGCGGGCCAGGGACCGTAGTCCACCGAGGAGGGTGCTGTGCGGCGCCCCGGGGCCGAGGGCGTCGATGTACATGTCGACTCCGTGTCCGCCGTTGTCGCCCAGACCAGCGACACGGCGAAACCCGGTATGTGCCGGCTGTGCGACGTGCGCGGCGGCTCGCCGTCCTGGACGACGACCGGTCGGCCCTGCTCGATCGCCGCGGTGACCACGCTTCGGATCATGAGGACCTCTTTGTCCGGGGTGTCCGTGCTGTGTGCGGGGATGTCTGCGGTTCAGGATTCGACCGGGTTGGATTCCCGGTCGTAGGCGCCAAGACCGGGCCGGTAGGACTTCTCGTCGAGGAACTGCTCCAGCCCGGCCTGGCGGCCGCGCTCGCGGTCGAGGAACTGCGACTGCTCGAGCTTGGCGTAGAGGTAGTCGTCGGCCAGCTCCCAGGACATCAGCCGGGACTTGCGGAAACCGATCTTCGCGGCGCGCAGGACGACCGGGTTCTTATCCTTGAGGTCATTGGCCAGTTCGACCACCGCGTCCCGCAACTGGGCGCGTGGTACGGCGGTGTTGACCAGCCGCATCTTCTCTGCGGTCGTGCCGTCGAAGGTCCGGCCGGTCATGATGTAGTACAGGGCGTCGCGGCTGGGCACGGTCTCCGCCAGCGCGCGGCTGACGACACTGCCGGGCGGGATGCCCCAGTTGATCTCGGAGAGGCCGAAGACCGCGTCGTCCGCCGCGATCGCGAGGTCGCAGCTCACGAGCGGGACGAGCGCGCCGCCGAAGCACCAGCCGTTGACCATGGCGATCGTCGGCTTCGAGTAGTCCATGAGGTGCTTCCACTGCCATTCGGCGTTGACCCGGCGGACGTGGATCTGCACCGACGGATGTGCCTTGTCGACGTCCCGGAAGTACTCCTGCAGGTCCATCCCGGCCGAGAACGCTTCGCCCACTCCCGTGAGGACGACGACCTGGGCCTTGTCGTCGCCTTCCAGTTCGATCAGCGCGTTGCGCATGTCCTCGTTGAGGGACGGGCTCATGGCGTTGCGCTTGTCCGGCCGGTTGAGTGCCACCCAGGCGATTCCGTCGGAGATCTCCACGAGGACGTTCTCGTAGTCGTAGGTGGGTTCGGACATGTTCTGTCGCCTCCTGTTTATCAAGTAGCTTGATATAAGGATTAGCAAGCTACTTGATGTAAAGTCAATGGTTGTGGAGTCGGAAACGGAGCGTTCGCCTGCTCGGGTCACCTACCTCGTCAAGCAGGTCGAGCGAGGGGTTCGTTCGGTGCTGGATGAGACCGTGCGGGGATTCGGGCTGACCACGCCGCAGTACGCGGCCCTGAGCGTCCTCGCCCGGCGGGGCGGCCTCTCGTCGGCGCAGCTGGCGCGGCGCGCTTTCGTCACGCCGCAGGCCATGAACCAGATCGTCGCCCAGCTCGAAGCCGAAGCATTGATCACGCGGGCGCCCGACCCGACGAACGGGCGGATCCTGCGCGCTTCACTCACTCGGGAAGGGGAGCGCCGCCTCGCGGCCTGTGAGTCGGAGGTCGACCGTATCGAGGCCCGGATGCTGAATGTGCTGGACCCGGAATCGGTGGACCGGCTGCGCGAGGGGCTGCTGGCTTGCGCTGCTGCGCTTCGGGGCCTGTCCGAGTCGGCCGGCTCCGAGTAGCGGCTCAGTCGCCCCTGTGTGGGGGCGCTGCGCCTGCGTCCTGCCTGCCGGCGCTCAGGCGTTCTGGTCGTCGACTCGCGCGAGCACGAGGTCGATGTGCAGGTGGCGGTAAGGGACCGGCAGGCCGTAGCGCTGGGCGATGCCCGGATCGTCGCCCTGCTTCACCTCCTTGATCAGGCTCTGCTTGACCGCGAAGACGGCGTCGGAGTCCAGGTAGGGGCTGCCCTCGATGAACACGTGCGTCGTGACCGGCTCGTACCCGGGAGCTTCGGCGATGAAGTGGATGTGGGCGGGGCGATACGGGTGCCTGTCGGTGGCCTTCAGCAGTGCCCCGACGGGACCGTCGGTGGGGATCGGGTACGGGCTCGGGACGACTGTCCGGAAATGGAAGTCGCCGCCGGATCCAGTGGTGAACAGCCCGCGGCCGTTGCCGGAGGGCTGGGCGTCGGGCTGCTGTACGTCGTAGAAGCCGTTCATGTCGGCCTGCCAGACGTCGACGGCGGCGCCCGGCAGGGGTTTGCCGTCGGTGTCGAGGACCCGGCCGGTGACCAGGCACTGGTCCTTCGGATCGGCCTGGGAGATCAGGTTCCCGTGCCGGCGTGGCGGTGACTCGACCATGTGGAAGGGGCCGAGGACGGTGGCTTCGGTGGCATCCGGCAGTTCACTGTCGTTGAGGGTCTCGACCAGTGCGGAGACTCCGAGCACGTCGGAGAGCAGGACGAACTCCTGGCGCACGTCGGAGCACTTCTGCCCGGTGGTGGTGAGGAAGTCGATCGCCGTCTCCCACTCGGCGACCGTCGGCTTGAGTTCGTGGATCGCGGCGTGCAGGTGACGGGTCAGTACGTCGAGACAGTGGCGCAGACGCGCGTCGGGCGTCCGGGCGAAGCTGTCTACGACGGCCTCGGTGTGGGGCGCCGACGAAGGGCCCGCAACCATCGCGTTGCTGGTCATGGAGAGTCCTTTCGTTTGGCGACCATCGTTCCCGCCGCCGCAGGGCCCGCCGCCAGTGCCGTCCCGCTGGACGGCAAGCGAACGTGGTTCGCGTGCCGCGCCGGACGCCCGGGGGCGCTCCACCTCGGGTCATCCCTGCCGTCCCGGTCCCCGCGCAGCGCGCGGCCTATGCCGAATGCGGCCGTGCGGACCGCGGCCGCGAGCAGTGCCACATCCTGGTCGGCGGTGACCACTACGGAGACCGACGCCACGGTCGACGATTCCGGAGTCGAGATCGGTGCGGCGCAGGAGACCGCACCGACCGTGAGCTCCTGGTGGCAGTACGCGGTGCGATCCCGTCTGATCTGGGCGAGCACCGCGCGCAGCTCTCTCGGCGAGGTCACGGTGTGCGGGGTGTACCGGTCGAGCGGACCTGCGAGAACCCGTTCCTGCAGTTCCTGGTCGGCGTGGGCGAGTATCGCTTTGCCCACGCCACTGGCGTGCAGCGGCAGGCGCCCTCCGGCGCGCCCCACGGTGGGCGCGGCTCGCGGGCCGGAGATCTTCTCGACGATCAGTGCCTGGTCGCCGTCGAGGACCGCGAGTTGGACGTGCTGCTGGGTGGCTTCGTACAGGTTCTGCAGGAACGGCATCGCCACTTCGCGCAGCCCGGGGCCGCGCACAGATCGCGCGGCGATCTCCCAGAGCCGCAGCCCGATCCGGTAGTCGCCGCGTGGTGAGCGCTCAAGAATGCCCTCGCGCAGCAGGTCCTGGGCGAGGCGATGAGCCGTGGATGCCGGAAGGCCGGTTCGGCGGCGGAGTTCGGCCAGGGAGAGCTCGCTGCTGTCCCCGGCGAACGCCGCGAGGACCTGGACCACCTTGCTGGCCACCGTGCGCCCGGGCGTGGCGTGATTGCCGGCCATCTCCTACCCCTCGTTGGGAAATCAAGGAGCTTGATAACAAGCTGCTTGATGCAGAGTATGCCGTCCAGTGGGATGCATGGTGCTTCCCGCGGCCGAACATGCGGACACTTCGATCCACGCCAATGGGGCGCCAACGGAGCACAGGAGGCCGGTGGCATGACACGGGATGTGGATCGGCGGGTGCAGGTCGCCGTGATCGGCGGCGGTATCGGCGGGCTCGCCGCGGCGGCCTTCATGCGCCGCGCCGGTTTGTCCGTCGAGGTTTTCGAGCAGGCGTGTGAGCTGCGGGAGGTCGGAGCCGGCTTGGTCGTGGCCCCCAACGCGGCACGGCTGCTGCGTCGGCTCGACCCACCGACCACACTCGACGACGTCGGTGTCGCGCTGCGCCGCGGCTGGGAGTTCCGACGCTGGGCCGACGGCAGGGAGCTGTTCTCCCAGGAACTCGGCGAGACGTGCCGGCAGCTCTACGGCGAGCACACCTGGACACTGCACCGTGCCGACCTGCTCGAGATCCTGCGGTCGGCGCTGCCCGCGGACCTGATCCATCTCGGCCGGCGCTGTGTCGGGTTCACGCAGGACGACGACGGCGCCACCGCGGAGTTCGCCGACGGCTCGGCCGTCCGCGCCGACGTCGTCGTCGCAGCCGACGGGATTCATTCGATTCTTCGGGGACATGTCACGGCCCCGGCAGAGCCGCAGCAATCGGGGGTGTGCGCCTGGCGTGCAATGGTCGACGTGGACGCCGTTCCGGAGCTGGCCCGTCGGCCCGTGCAGACCTTGTGGCTGGGGCACGGCCGCCATTTCGTCCACTACCCGGTATCGGGTGGGCGGCTGGTGAACATCGTGGCGTTCAGTCCCGTGCAGGCGGGTGACGTGGAGTCGTGGTCCGCCGAAGGGCGGGTCGAGGATTTCGCCGCGGAGTTCGCCGGATGGGATCCCCGGCTGAAGTCGTTGATCGCGGCCGCCGAGCGGGTCGGACGGTGGTCGGTCCTCGACCGTGCTCCCCTGACGACCTGGGTCCGCGGCCGTCTGGTCCTGCTCGGGGACGCTGCCCACCCCATGCTGCCCTTCTTCGCCCAGGGCGCCGGCCAGGCCATCGAGGACGCCGCCGTGCTGGCCGCCTGCCTGGCCCACAGGACCATGGATCTGCCCTCGGCGCTGGCGGCCTACGAGCGCATACGCCTGCCCCGGGCGACGCGGGTGCAGGATGCCAGCCGGGGCAGGCTCGCCGACAACCACCTACCCGACGGTCCCGAACAGCGCGAACGCGACCGGGCTTTCGCCACTGAGGACCCCCTGGGGCACAACGACTGGCTGTACTCCTACGACGCCGAACAAGCCGTACCAGCGTCCCTGGCCTGAGAGTGGAGAAGTCCGCGTGAACCACTACCGCAGCAACGTTCGCGACACCGTGTTCGTCCTGCGCGAGCTCCTCGGCCGCGACACGCTCTTCGACGCCGAGCCCTTCGACGACCTCGATCCGGACCTCGCCAGGACCATGCTGACCGAGGCCGAACGCTTCGCCACCGAAGTCCTGGCTCCCTCCTTTCCCGACAGCAGCCGGGAACCCTTGCACTTCGACCCCGTATCCCACAGCGTCACCATGCCGGCCCCCTTTCGGGAGGCCTTCGCCGCCTACCTCAAGTCCGGATGGCTGGACCCCGAGCTGCCGGCCGACATCACCGGGCAGCACGTCCCACCGTCACTGCGCCTGGCCATCCTGGAAGTCATGCTGGGGGCCAATCCGTCGATCCCGATGGGGGCATACGTCGTTCCCCAGATCGTGCGGCTCCTCCACGAATTCGGCACCCCCGACCAGCAGCGCCTGGCCGAACTCATCGTGGACGGGCACTGGATGGTCACCATGGTGCTGACCGAGCCCGACGCCGGCTCCGATGTCGGCGCGGCGCGCACGTTTGCTCATCCGCAGCCCGACGGCAGCTGGCACCTGGAGGGCGTCAAACGCTTCATCACCTACGGAGACCACGACATCACCGACAACATCGTGCACGTCGTCCTGGCGCGGCCGATCGGAGTCGCAGGAGCGGGTGGGCCCGGTTCCAAGGGGCTGTCCCTGTTCGTGGTCCCCAAGTTCCACGTCGACCTCGACAGCGGTGCCCTCGGCAACCGCAACGGAGTCGTGGTGACCGGCCTTGAACACAAGATGGGACTCACCCCCAACCCGACGTGTGAGCTCACCTTCGGTGGTAACGCGCCGGCCGTCGGATGGCTGCTCGGCGACCGGCACGACGGCATCCGGCAGATGTTCGAGATCATCAAGGCGATCCGCATGCTGGTCGGCGTCAAATCCATGGCCACCCTGTCGAGCGGATACCTCAACGCCCGCGACTACGCGGCCGAGCGCATCCAGGGCCGATCGCTGTCCGGCGACGCGCCCCGGGACCCCGTCGCGATCATCGAACATCCCGACGTCCGCCGCTCTTTGATGACGCAGAAGGCCCACGCCGAAGGCATGCGGGCGCTGATCCTCTACGCCGGTTCCGTGCAGGACCGCCTCGTGATCTCCCAGTGGGCCGGGGCACCGGACAAGCTCGCCGACGCGACGCACCAGCTGCTCCTGCCCATCATCAAGGGCTACTGCTCGGAAACGGGCTGGCGGCTCCTTGGCCAGGAGTCGCTGCAGGTGCTGGGCGGCTCCGGCTACCTGCGGGACTATCCGCTGGAGCAGTACGTCCGCGACACCAAGGTCGACACCCTCTACGAGGGCACCACCGGGATCCAGGGGCTGGATCTGTTCAGCCGCAAGATCCTCCGCGACGAGGGCGCGACGCTGGACGCCCTCCTCGCCGAGGTCGCCGCGACCGCTTCGCCGCGTACGGGCGAGGGCGCCGAGCGCGACGAGTTCGCCGTCGAACGCGACCAACTCGGCCAGGCCCTGCAGGCGTTCCGCGTCCTCATCGGCCTTCTTGAGCGGCGTTGGGAGGACGAGGAACCGCACGGGCGGGCGCGCGCGGCACAGGACACCACCCGGCTCCTGCTCGCCGCGGGCGACCTGCTCTGCGGCTGGCTGCTCCTGCGCAGCGCCGAGACCGCCGCGAAGGCACTCGCCGTCGACGGCCTGACCGAGGCCGACGCCTTGTTCTACGCCGGCAAGGTCGCCACAGGCCGGTTCTTCGCCCGGACGGTGCTGCCCCGCATCTCCGCCGACCTCGTCACGGCCGGACACACCGACGACACCCTGCTCAACCTGCCCAACGCCGCTTTCTGACCACGACGCGGCCAACACAAGCCCAGCCCACAGACGCCCCCGTAAGGAGCCGACATGACCTCGACCGCTTCCCCGGCACAGACGACCAACGCGTACGACGCCCGCCTGCTCGTCGCCGGGAAATGGACGGACGCAGAGACCGGGCGGACCACGGTCGTGCCCTCACCGCTCGGCCAGCAGTACGAGGCCGAGGTCGCGGCAGCCTCGGTCGGCGACGCGATCCGGGCGGTCGAGGCCGCCCAGGACGCCGCGCAGACCTGGGGCAGTTGGGCACCCGCACGCCGCCGCGAGGTCCTGCACACCGCCGCAGGACTGCTCCTCGAACGCAGCGAAGAGATCTGCGCCGTGATGACCCGCGAGATGGGGGCCACCGCCCCCTGGGCCGGATTCAATGTCCACGTCGCCCACGGCATGCTGGTCGAAGCCGCGGCCCAGGCCTATGCCGCGGTCGGCGAGGTCATCCCCTCCGACGTCCCCGGCCTGACCGCGCTCGGCGTACGCCAGCCCGCCGGAGTCGTTGTGGGCATCGCCCCCTGGAACGCCCCGCTGATCCTCGGCGTCCGCGCACTCGCCATGCCCCTCGCTTACGGCAACACCGTCGTCCTCAAGGCCTCGGAACAAGCCCCCCGCACACAGGCGGCCATCGTCGCGGCCCTGCACGACGCGGGCATCCCGGCAGGTGCGATCAACCTGATCAGCAACGCGCCGGAGGACGCCGCCGAGATCGTCGAGACCCTCATCGCGCAACCGGCTGTCACCCGCGTCAACTTCACCGGCTCGACCCGCGTCGGCCGGATCATCGCCGAGCACGCCGCCCGCCACGTGACCCGCGCCGTACTCGAACTCGGCGGCAAGGCCCCCATGCTCGTACTCGCCGACGCCGACCTCGACGCCGCGGTAGACGCGGCCTGTTTCGGCTCGTTCATGAACCAGGGCCAGATCTGCATGTCGACAGAGCGGATCGTCGTCGACCGGAGCATCGCGGACGAGTTCTCCACCCGGCTGGCCGAGCGGGCCGCCGCCCTGGTGGTCGGCGCCCCGCAGGATCCAGGGACTCAGATCGGGCCGCTCGTCAACGCGGCCGCGGCCGAACGCGTCGGCGCGCTCGTCGAGGACGCCGTCGCCGCCGGGGCGCAGCGACTGGCCGGCGGACCCTGCGAGGGTCTGTACTTCCCCCCGACCGTGCTGCGCGGAGTCACCCGGGCCATGCGCATCTACTCGGAGGAATCCTTCGGACCCGTCGCTTCCATCGTCGAGGTCGACGGCACTGAGGAGGCCATCACGGTCGCCAACGACACCGAGTACGGACTGTCCGCCGCCGTATTCAGCCGGGACGCGACCACCGCCCTGCAGATCGCGCAGCAGATCCGGTCCGGAATCTGCCACGTCAACGGAGCCACCGTCCACGACGAACCCCAGATGCCCTTCGGGGGAGTGGGAGCCAGCGGATGGGGACGGTTCGGGTCCCGCGCCGCGCTCGAGGAGTTCACCGAACTGCGCTGGATCACCGTCCAGGCAGGCGCCCGCCACTACCCGATCTGACCCGTACGACGGCTTACCAAGGCGACCACCCAGGAGGAACACCCATGCCGGTGGATCCCACCAGAGTCCCCGGAATCCGGTACGGAGAACTCGTCGAACGGCGCGCGGCCCGCCAGCCCGACCAGCCCGCGATCCGGTTCGAGGGCACGACAATGACGTACCGGGAACTTCGCGGGCGGATCAACGGCTTCCACGCCGCACTACTGGACTGGGGCGTGCGCCCCGGCGACCGCGTGCTGTGCATGTCCGGCAACCGGCCCGAGATCCTGATCGCGCTCTTCGCCACCGCACGGTGCGGCGCGATCTTCGTCCCCGTCAACCCGGCAGCCCCGGCTGTTGAGATCGCCGGCCTGCTGCGGGACGCCACGCCGGCCGTCGCCCTTGCCGAGGACACGACGCGCGGCGTGCTCAAACAGGCGGTGGACCTGTCCGCCCAGAGCGAGGGTGTCCTGCCCGCACGGCTGCACTCCATCGACACCCCGCACCCCACGCCCGACACAGCACCCGACCCCCACCCGGTCGGTCCCGACGATCCGGCCCAGATCGTTTACACCTCGGGCACGACCGGCACGCCCAAAGGCGTCGTCCTCACCCACGGCGCCCTGTTCTGGAACCAGATCAACACGCTGCTCGGCCTCGACGTGTGCAGCAACGACGTGACGCTGGTCAATACCCCCATGTTCCACGTCGCCGGCCTCAACACCCTCGCCATCGCGACACTGCACAGAGGCGGCACGGTCGTCCTCCACCGCGGCTTCGACCCGGTGGCCTGCCTTCAAGCCGTGCGGGAACACCGCGTGACGACCATGTTCGCCGTACCCACGATGCTCGGTCTGCTGAGCCGCCACGAGACCTTCGGCACAGCCGACCTGTCCAGCCTGCGCTGGATGCTCGTCGGCGGGGCCGCACTCTCACCCGACACTGTCACCACCTGGTCGCGCCTGGGCGTCCCCCTGCTCGCCAGCTACGGACTTAGCGAGGCCGGGCCCTCGGTGTCATTCCGCACCCCGGCACAGGCCGCCACCAAGGCCACTTCCTCCGGCCCGCCCGGCCTTCTGACCGACCTCACCGTCGTCAGCCCGGACGGTGACGCGCTCGACACGGGGGAAATCGGTGAACTCGTCGTCCGAGGACCCCACTTGGCCAGGGGCTACTGGAACCGGCCACGTGCCACCGACGAGGTTTTCCGAAGTGACGGCCTGCACTCCGGAGACCGAGGTCTGATCGAGGCCGACGGGGCCGTCGTCATCACCGGCCGCCAGAAGGACGTGATCATCACCGGAGGGGAAAACGTCGACCCCGTTGAGGTCGAACACGCGGTAGCCGCCCACCCCGGGGTCGCCGAAGCCGTGGTGACCGGCGTCGACGACCCGCTATGGGGCGAATGCGTGGCCGTCGTCATCGTCCCCGCCGGCCCCAACCCGCCCACTCTCCCCGAGCTCCAGGAATTCCTCTCCTCCCGCCTCGCCCGCTACAAGATCCCCCGGCGGTTGCAGACCGCCGACGCGTTGCCGCGCACCTCCGTGGGCAAGATCCGCCGCCTCGACGTCCGGCAGATGCTGCATGACCAAACGACCGCCTCGCCGACGGGAACCCCATGAACGACAACCCCCCAGCCGACCACGAACAGTTCGTCTACAACGGACTGCCGTACCGCGTCGTGTTCGGCCCCGGCACCCGAGCCCAACTGCCCGAGGAGATCGAGAAGTTGGGCTGCCGCCGAGCACTGTTGATCGCCACACCGGGCATGGACGACGTGATCGACAGCGTACGAAGCCGACTCGGGCCGTACGACCGCGGTCTGTTCGACGGCGCCGCGATGCACACGCCGGTGGAGGTCACCGAGAAGGCGGTGGAGGCGGTCCGCAACCAGGTGGCCGACTGCACGGTGGCCGTGGGCGGCGGCTCCGCTGTCGGACTGGGCAAAGCCATCGCCCTGCGCACCGGGCTGCCGCAGATCGTGCTGCCCACCACCTACGCAGGCTCCGAGGTCACCCCGGTCATCGGAGAGACCCACGAAGGACGCAAGACCACCCAGCGCACCCTTGACGTGCTGCCGGAAACCGTGATCTACGACGTCGAACTCACCCTCGGACTACCGGCACGGGTGTCGGCGGCCAGCGGCGTGAACGCGATGGCCCACGCCGCCGAGGCACTGTGGAGCCCGGACCGCAATCCACTCACCTCGGCCCTGGCCCGGCAATCGCTGCAAGCCCTGTCACGGGCACTGCCGAAGATCCTCGCGGCGCCGGACGAGCTCGGCGCCCGTACTGACGCGCTCTACGGTGCCTGGCTGGCCGGAACTTGTCTCGCCACCGTGGGCATGGCTCTGCACCACAAGCTGTGCCACGTCCTGGGCGGCATGTTCGACCTCCCGCACGCCCTCACCCATGCCGTCGTCCTGCCACACGTCGTCGCCTTCAACGCCCCCGCGGCCCCGGCCGCCGTCAGCCGCATCGCCGACGCGCTCGACACCCGCGCTCCCGACGCCGCCTCGACTCTGTTGCACTTCACGGAAAGGCTCGGCCTCCCCACGTCATTGTGTGAGCTCGGCATGCCGGAAAACGGAATCGACGGCGTCACCGAGCAACTCCGCGACAGCCCCTACGCCAACCCCCGGCCTCTGGAGTTCGAGCCGCTGCGTACTCTCGTCACCGACATCTGGTCCGGCGCCGTCCCCCGAGCCTGGTGAGCCGGCGCGCTTCCCGGCGGCGGGCCGGTTCGGAGTTGCTATCGCTCACCGGTCGGCGGGCCGGGGTCGGGGTGCAGAAGTGCTGTGAGTTGTCGGTCTGCTTCGGGACCGAGGAGTGTCTGGAGTCGCTGGAAGGTCTGGGCGGAGCGGGGGGCAGGCCAGTTCTCGTCCAGGTAGGTGGCGGGCAACCCGGGGTCGGCGCGCAGGAGGCGGCCCCAGTCGTCGAGGAGCAGCAGGATCTGCGTCAGGGCGTCGGTGGGGGCGGGTTCGGTGTCCTGCCAGCGTGTGAGGAACCCGAGATGGGCGGCGCGCAGGGCGTCGAGGTCCCATGCTTTGCGGACCAGTTGATCGGGCCGGCTGGGACCGGCCGGTGTGCCGTGGAAGGCCTGTACGAGATCGAATGCGCCCGGTGTGGGCAGATCGCTCAGCAGTTCCTCGACGTCCACCCGCCCGGGTGCGACCCACAGGTTGGGGTGGACTAGGCCGAACCCGGCCCAGGACAGCCGGCCCTGGAGGTGATAGCGCAGGTTGCGCAGGCTTTCCGGGACGGGACAGCTCAACACGGTCCACGTACCCTCGGCGTGCTCGAACGGCGTGGGTGAGAACATCCGGTCCCGGCCCCGGCGCAGCAGGGGCTTCGCTTCCTCGGTCGGTTGGAAGGTGCTGGTACGGCCCTGCTTGTGACGGGTGAGCAGGCCTCGGTGAGCCATGCGGTTCAGCGTGCTGCGCGTGGCTGTCTCGGAGATCCCCACCTTGCTCAGCACGGACAGGAGCACCTGCGTCGCAACCGGCCGGGCCTCCTCCCGCTCTCCTTCCCCCCTGCCGAACATGTACAGGCCGAAGAAGCCCAGCACCAGGTCTTGCGGCATGGCAGGCCGGCTCTTCTCTTCGTCTTCCCGCGCAGGCATGCGGCGATCGTACGCGATCACCGGGCAGAGCGTGACGCATGACTTCGTGTTAACACGGATAATTGCGTAATATTCCTCTCGATGCGTGGCCCCAGGACGTATCCGCTTCCCCCAGTCATGCTCTTGCCCGCGCCCGGAGTCCAGACGGCAGGACGCGGTGCACTGGAGTGAAGCCGAAGCGCTCCAGCCGACCACGCTGCCGCTGCTCATCTGCCCCTGACAACGCATCGTACGAGGATCCTGGCGCCGTGCTGTCGAAAAGTGGGGCACCGTCTGGCGAGCAGAACCAGCATCGGGCGATCAGAACGGGTAGTGCGCGTGCTGGGCGGCCACGTCATCCAGCACGCGTTGCCCAACGGCTCAATGCCTCTGACCGCACCGGGCTGTCATCGAGTGTGCCGCCTGGCCCGCGTCCGCTTCAAAAGGGTGCGGGCCGCGCGAAGGGGAGCACGCCATGCTGTTCACCGATCTGTTCACGGTGCTCGCCAGCGGCGACGAAACCGAGGGCCAGTTCGGCATGTTCACCGGCGAGGTGCCGAGAGGGCAGCTGATCCCGGCGCACTCCCGTCGTCTTCCTCGCCATCTTCCTCGACCGCGTCACCGGCGCCCTGGCCGCGCCGAGGCGACGCCGGAGCCGCAAGAACCGCACCCGCCCCGCCCTGGCCGTCGACGCCACCTCCGCTCCCGTCCCCGAACCCGCCGTCGCCGCTTCGGCGTGAAGACTGCCTCAGAACAGGAAAACCGCTTATGAACCGCACCTCACGCCGCTCCCGCGGCTCGCTCCTCCTCGGCTGTGTCGCCGCCGCACTCACTCTGGTCACCACCGCGTGCAGCGGAGAGACCGCAAGCGTGGACTCCGGCTCCGGCCAGGGGAGCGGCGACTCGAAAACGGTGAAGATCGCCGTCGTCGAGGGCTGGGACGAGGGCACCTACGCCACATACCTGTGGAAGGAGATCCTCGAAGACCGCGGTTACAAGGTCGACGTGCAGTCACTGGACCTCGCCAGCACCTTCACCGGCGTCGCGAATAAGCAAGTCGATCTCTATCTCGACGCCTGGCTGCCCAGCACCCACGAGCCGACCTCAATCTGACCGTCCCCACGTACGTCAAGGACGTCAACTCGATCGCCGACCTCAAGACGCATGGCTCCGAGTTCGGCGGCCAGATCGTCGGCATCGAGGCGGACTCCGGCCTGATGCGGCTCACGCGTGAGAGTGTCATGCCCGCCTACGATCTCAAGGACGACTACCAGCTCACCGAAAGCAGCAGCTCCGCCCTGCTCTCCGCGCTGCAGACCGAGATCGAGAAGAAGAAGCCGATCGTGTCACCCTGTGGCGACCGCACTGGGCCTACGCCAAGTTGCCGCTGAAGGTCCTCAAGGGCCCTGAGGGCGCATACGGCGACCTCGACAAGGTCCAGGCCATCGCTCCCAAGGGCTTCGCCGCCGACCACCCCGAACTGGCCGGCCGACTCAAGAACTTCAAGCTCACCTCGGCCCAAGTGGGCAGCCTCGAACTGCTGCTCCAGAAGAAGGGGACGGGCCATGAGCAGGAAGCCGCCAAGGAGTGGATCGACGAGAACAAGACGCTGGTCGGCTCCTGGCTGAGGTGAGCCGCACAGGCAGACCGTGACGGGTGGTTCGGACCGGTCTTCCTGAAGGGAGAACAGTGGGAAGAACTCGCGTTTGTTGCCAAGGACAAGGGCCGCCGTCCTCGTCACCGGCCATGGCTGCCTGGAAAGACTCGAGTACCGGACGGACGCAGAGGTTCCTCGGATCGGATGGTATTCGAAGGCGGTCACCTCTGAGACCAGCTGGGGCGGCTCTCACGTACACACCGAGCCGCGGGCTACGGCACCGTCTACTTCGTCTCCGACAGGCAAGTAGATCAAGGAAGTACACCGCGGCCGGATCGAAGCGCAGACCATGACCAGGGCTCGGTACGAGGGCGGGTCCGTTTGGGACGTACCGTGCTCGACCGCGCTGCCCCGGGCCACCCAGAACGAACTCGACGAGCAGGCGGCGCGGACCCTGCCGACCGGGGGAGGGCGGTCAACGCCGGCGGCGTGGCCCCTCGCACTGGAGGTTCGGCACACAGCCATCCGTAACACGTGGACCTTCGGGGACACTGACCGGCGGCTCACAACCATCATGGTTTGCGTCCACGCGACCGCCGATGAGGCGGGGCCTGGGCAACCTCCCACTCGCGCCAGGTCCGTCACCTGCGACTTCAGGATGGAAAATCGCTATTGGCCTTGCCGTGCCTCCGGCTTCCATCCAACGATGACAACACCGGGGCGGCCGGGCGGTGTGCTCCGCCCGGCCGCGGCGGCCCGGGAGTGTTGACCAGCGACGGATGCCGGTCCGGTGGCTCCCCGGGCAGCCGTGCCCGTGGTGCGGGGAGGCGGCGCTCACCGTGCGGCCGGGTGGTTCAGCGCTTCCAGTTGCCCGGCATCTCGACGTAGTTCTTGCCGGTGACGTGCTTGCCCTGGTAGGTGCCGGTGAAGGAGGCCGTGCTCTCGATGCGGGCGCCCAAGCCGCCGGTGAGTTCCTGGGCGTCGGTGCCGGTGATGCGGACGTTGAGGTGGGTCTTGAGCGAGGGGATTTCGACGTGCCAGCGGGTGGGGTAGGAGTTGCCACTGGTGGGGCTGGTCCAGAACCTGCTCGCGCCGTCGGCGAGGGGCCTGACCGCAGCCAGCTCGTAGGAGCCGTCCGGGTGCAGGACCGTGGCCCAGGAGTTCTCCTCCTTGCTGTTGACGGTGTCCCAGATGGCGAGCTTGTCGCCGTTCGGGAGGCTGAGGTTCATCCAGGTCCACCGGAAGGCGGGATCGGTCGAGGTAATCGGGCCCCACTGCCTGTCCAGCCAGCTTTCCCCTGCGACCTTGTGGGTCCTGCCCTGGACGGTCATGGTGCCGGTGGTCTGCATGGACGGGAGGGCGAACTCGTAGTTCGGGTCACCGAGCAAGGGGAATGCGCCGGTGCCGGCGTACTTCATGACCGGGCCCTTGGCCTTGAGCTGGACGTCGAGGGAGCCCCACGGGGTCGTGGTCCTGACCGACATCCTCTGTGCGTTGCCCGTCCAGGTCAGGTCGGGCGTCTTGATGTCGAGGCCCTTCGTGCTCCAGGTGTAGTCGTCCTTGTCGTAGGTGGTCTCGTAGTTCTTGTACCAGCCGGTGGTCTCGTCCGTGACGGAGACGGCCAGTGTCCGCTTGTCGAGGTTGGGGAAGTTCATCGTGTGCACCAGCAGTCCGAACTCGTGGCCGCCGGCCTTCACCTCACTGGTGAAGTAGATCGAGTCGTTCCACCCGGCCTCGGGGCCGGGGGTGTGGCCTGCCAGATCGGTGGCGGGGTCGACCGCCGACGGAATCCCCGTGTCGACGCTGATCGACGCGGCGGAGCGGTCCTGGTCCGCTGCTTGGGCGGCCGGTATGACAGCCGCGCCGAGAAGTGCCGTGGCGGCGGTGGCGGCGGTGGCGATGCCCAGCCTGGTGCGCGTGGTCGTCTTCATGGGAGCTCTCCTACGTGAGTGACAGCTGTCGAGCACCGATTCGCTCAATGGCTGTAGAGTCAATGTAGGCAGGCGCAAGCGTCTCGCTCAACATGTGTTTAGCGAAAGGGGATGTGATGCCGGACACTTCGGCTGCCACCAGGGCGCAGCGCCGTGCCCGCACACGCGCGGCGATCCTGGACGCCGCGCGCCAGGAGTTCGCCGAGCGTGGCTACCAGAAGGCGACGATTCGAGCCGTGGCCGAGCGGGCGGGGTGCGATCCGTCGTTGGTGATGCAGCACTTCGGCAACAAGCAGCAGCTGTTCCGGGCTGCGGCGGAGCTGGACCTGGACATGGCGGCGGTGTCGGCGGGGCCGGCCGAGGGGCTCAGCGAGCGGCTGATCCGCGTGGTGTTCGAGCACATGGACGAGCGACCGGAAGCCACCGCTTCCACGCTTCGGTCGATGCTCACTCACGACGAGAGCGCCGAGGAGGCGCTGAAGCTGTTCAACCTGGAGGAGATGGTCCAGCGCGCCTCTGCTGCCGACGTGTCCGACGACGAACTGGCCGAGTTGCGCGGTCAGTTGATCGGAGCGTTGACGCTGGGCGCCGCCATCACGCGCTACGTGCTGAAGTTCTCCGCCGTCGACCAGGCCAGCGTCGATGATCTGGTCGCGTGTCTGCGACCAGCCGTCGAGTCGCTACTGCCGGGCCGCGGAGAGAGGGGCGATCACGGGGCTGGATGAGGCGTTGAGTCCGACGGCCGAGCCGGCGCAGCCACGGCACGATGTCGTCGCGGTACAGGAGCAGGTTGCCGAACGCGGGCGGGCTGTCGGGGGACACCGCCGCCGAGCCGCCGATCATCGTCAGGCCGACCCCGCCCCGCGCCTTCTCCAGGTGGCGGGCCCGGTAGCGGTCCTTCGGCACATAGCGCCGCTCGCGGGCCACCGGGACGAGGACACTGCCACCACGTATCTGCAAGAAGGAAGTCCTCGAAAACGCGCATCTGGCCACACCCGCTCCGGAATCACTTCGCAGGTACCGCAAGGGCGTTGGTCAAGGCCGTTCGGTAGCAGTCGTGGTCGTCCTCGCTCATTCCTTCCGAGGGTGCGGTCGCCGCCGACGGGGCGGAGGCCGTGCAACCCACGTAGTCGGCGAAGGCCGTGTTCAGCTCGTCGACGGAGGCCAGGGGGCCACCCAGCCGGTGGTAGGCCCGATGCGCGGTGTGCAAGAGCAGCGTGGGATAACTCGCCACGTTCAGACGGCGCGCGGCGCGCAGTTCGGCCTGGACCCTCACGCGGGTGGCTGGCGCCGCGTACGCGTCGACCACGGCTTGAGGGTCCAGATCGAGTTCGGTGGCGACCTCTCGGTAGGTCTCCGCGTTCGACAGGCTCCGGCCGTCGACGAACCAGGCTTCCTGCATGGCTTCGACCGCGCGCAGCGGGTCGGCCACGGGCTGGGTGAGCAGGGCCACCAACCCAGTGGCGGCATCGGTCGAATCCACCACCGTGACACCCTCGGCGAGCGTTCGCCGATATCCCGCGCCGAAGACAGCGCCGGTCAGTTCCGCGACGCGGATGCTCTCGTTCAGCAGGCTCGGGTACGCCGAGACGGGCAGTGCACGCGCTCCCGTGTACAGCCCGCCCGGCAGGACGCGCAGGTCGACGACATCCGCGTGTGTGTCGACGAAAGCGCGCAGGGTCGGCGCGAAGCCGTGGCACCAACCGCAGTGCGCGTCGAAGACGTACGCCAGCCGGACCTGCCCTCCCCTGGTCATCGGCACTCGCCGTCCTTTCCGATTTCTGCCGCTGAGGCACCTTGCTTGCGCAACGACTCCACCAACGTACGAGGAGAGCATCGGGTGAGCCGGATACAGTTCCGACTGATGATGGCCAAAAACCGACAGATTTCCTCGCGGGAGATTCCCGAGATCCCGTTCGCCGCACCCGCGGGTACTCCCGCTGGTGTCGAGGTCATGCCGCTGGCCGACCTGTGCAGGCGCGCACCGGAACACACCCTCACCCGCCCCCAACGCCCCGACTTCCATCACCTGCTAACCCTCACGGCAGGCGACCTCTGGCACACCGTGGATTTCACCGGCTACGCCCTCCGGCCGGGCTCCTGGCTGTGGGTTCGCCCCGGCCAGGTGCACCAGTGGGGCGATGTCACGAAAGCCGAGGGCACGCTGATCCTCTTCCAGCAGGACGTCCTCGATGCGGCCACCGCGACGGCCGCCCGCCTCGACGACCCGCACGCACCCGTCGTCAGCACCCCCATCGCCGACGACGCTGACGCCCTGAACCTTGCCGCAGAGCACCTGAGCCGCGAGTTCCACGCGCTCGGCCACCTGCCTCTGGAGGTGCACATGGCGGCCCTGCGCCACCTCCTGGCGGTCCTCGTGCTGCGTCTGGCCCACCTCACGGTCCCCGTCGGCAGCCCCGCGCCGGACCCGGACGAGACGTACCTGCGGTTCCGAGACGCGGTCGAACGACACTTCACCCGCACCCGGCGCGTGGGGGACTACGCCGACATGCTCGGCTATTCCGCGCGCACGCTCGCCCGGGCCACTCTGGCCACTGCCGGGCTCAGCGCCAAGGAGTTCGTCGACCGCCGGGTCGTCCTGGAGGCCAAGCGTCTGCTGGCGCACAGCGACCAGACTGCGGCCCAGATCTCGGATCAACTCGGCTTCGCCAATCCGTCCCAGTTCAGCAAGTACTTCATGCACCGGGTCGACCAGTCCCCGATCGACTTCCGCACCGCGGTCCGCGGGCGCGCCGAGGAGCACACGTCGTCAGCTGCCAACGACTAGCAGTCGCTGATGATGTCGCTTTTTGACCACTCTCCTGCTGGTTCAGGCCTCGCGGAGTCCATCTGGCCTGCGCAGGATTGATGCAGTTCAAGCCGCTGAGAAGGGCCTACATGTGAGGCCTTGGGTAGCGGTGATCGTCAATCCGCATGCAGGAAAAGGAAAGGCCACTTTGCCGATGAACCGCTCACTCCGTATGGCTCTGCCCGCGGCCGCCGTCGCGCTCGCCGCCGGTGCCGTGATCGCTCCGAACGCGCTGGCCACGCCCGAGGATGGAACGTCGACGCGCTCGACGGGCCACCTGTCCCCTCAGGAGCTGCGGAACCAGAAGGCCGCCGTCGCCCTCCTGGACGGAGCCTTCAACCAGCACGATCCGCAGAAGGCGGCCGAGAAGTACATCAGCGCCGACACCTACATCCAGCACAACCCGAACTTCGGCAACGGGCGCGACGCCTTCATCGCCGGTGCGACGGCGTACGTCCAGCAGTACCAGGACCTCTCGCTGGAGTTCAAGCGGACCGTCTCCCAGGGCGACCTCGTCGTCGTGCAGGGCCTGTCGAAGCTGAACGCCGACGACCGCGGCACCGTCGAGGTGGACACCTTCCGCTTCGACAAGCAGGGCAAGATCGTCGAACACTGGGACGCTCTGCAGCCGGTCGCCGAGAAGAGCGCCAACGGCAATCCCCAGGTCTGAGGCACGAGGCCGCAAGAGCGCCCACACCCGTTGTAGGGGTGTGGGCGCTCTCGCGGGTCGCCGGCATGGACGGTCAGAACGGGTAGTGCGCCTGCTGGGTCGCGATGGTCACCCAGCGGGTGTTGGAGAACGCCTCGATGCCCCACCGTCCGCCGAACCGGCCGTAGCCGGAGGCCTTGACGCCGCCGAAGGGCGCGTGCGGCTCGTCGGCCACGGACTGGTCGTTGACGTGCACGATGCCGGTGCGGACGCGGCGGGCGACGGACAGACCGTGGGTGGCGTTCTCGGTGATGACGCCGCAGGTCAGGCCGTTCTCGGTGTCGTTGGCGACGTCTATCGCGTTGTCGTCGTCGGAGAACGTCTCGACGACACAGACCGGGCCGAAGGCCTCGGCGTAGTACAGGTCGGCGTTCTTGGGGGACGTCGGTGAGCACGGTTGCCGGGTGCACGGCGCCCTCCGGCCGGCCGCCGCCCGCGAGAACGGTGGCGCCCTTGGCGACCGCGTCCTGAACCAGTGTGGCGACGCGCTGCGCGGCGGACGCGGTGACCAGCGGGCCCACCACCGTGTGAGGGTGCGTCGGGTCGCCGGCCTGAAGCGTGGCGACCTTGGCGCAGAACTTCTGCGTGAACTCCTCGGCGAGCGACTCGTGGATGAGGACGCGGTCCGCCGACATGCAGATCTGCCCGGAGTTCATGAACACGCTGAAGGTGACGGCGTCGACGGCGTAGTCCACGTCGGCGTCGTCGAGGACGATCACCGCGTTCTTCCCGCCGAGTTCGAGCACGGCCGACTTGAGATGCCGCGCGGCGTGTGTGCCGATGATCCGGCCGACGTTCGTGGAACCGGTGAAGTTCACCGCACGTACCCGGGGATCCGCGATCAGCGCCTCCGCGATTTCGGCGGCGTCCTCACGGGCGTTGGTGACCACGTTGAGCACGCCGGCGGGCAGCCCGGCCTCACGGAACACCTCGGCGACGAGCAGTCCGCAGGCGATCGGCGCGTCCTCGCTCGGCTTGACGACGACTGTGTTGCCTGCGGCCAGCGGTGCCGCGACCGCCCGCACGCCGAGGATGACGGGCGCGTTCCACGGCGCGAACGCAGCCACCACGCCCAACGGCTCCCCCACGGCGAGCCCCAGGGCGCCTTCCTCCTGGGCGCTGAGCACCTCACCGCGCGGAGCGGTGATCGCGGCGGCCGCCTCGCGCAGGATGTTCGCGGCGAGTCCCACGTTGAAGTAGGCCCACGGTCGGGTGCCGCCCGCCTCGTGGGCCATGAGCTCGGCCACCTGCTCCGCACGCGAGTCCAGCAGGTCGGCGGCCTTGAGGAAGATCGCGCGTCGCGCGAAGGGGGTGAACGCGGCCCACTCGGCGAAGGCTGTGTCGGCGGCGTCCACGGCCCGGGTCACGTCCTGTGGGCCGGCCGCGGCGACGGTGGCGTAGAGCTCGCCGGTGTAGGGGTTGATGTCCTTGGCAGTGCGGCCGGAGAGGGCGGGCACGTTTTCCGCCGATGAGAAGTTCATGGGCGAGGGGCATGAGGGCGTCTCGTCTTCTTTCCGTACGGAGCAGCCGTGAGCGGTCGCCGGGTTGTGCGGGATTCAAGCGGGCATGCGTGATTCCGGCGGAGTAGTGCTCGCAGCCCGCGGGAAGGCGCGGCGGGAGTGGGGCCGGGTATGTGCCTGTCTCCCTCCGCGACCTGGTCCAAAAAGGCCTGGGACGGTCAGATCTCTTCGAGGGTGCCGGTGTGCAGTTCGCCGACCCGGCCGTCGGGGGTCTCGTAGGTCCAGAAGGCGTGGACCGAGTTGGTGTTGAGGTTCATCGCGTGGGTGACGGTCATGCCGGACTTCTCCGTCCAGCCGACCAGGAAGACCCCGGGTACGACTTCGGCGGCGTGCAGGTGGACGTCCTCGCTCGCACCGGTGGTAGGGCCGGCGACGGCTTCGTAGTGCAGCGCGGTGCCGTCGGCGGCGTAGGTGCTGTGGAAGACGACGCCGTTGTCGACGCTGAACTTGTACGTCTTCCCGGCATAGGTCAGCCCGCTCATGTCCTCTGCTCTCTCGGTGTGCTCGTTGCCTTGGGTGATGTGCGGGTGGGTCAGAACAGACCGTTGCCGTGCGGAAGTTCGGCGGGCACCGGTGCGATGACGTCCCAGTGCTCGACGATCTTGCCGTCCGCCACCCGGAACAGGTCGTAGTAGGCGACCGGCACACCGAACTCGCCCGCGGACTGCGTCAGGACGAAGTCGCCCTCCGCGATGACCTTGTGGATCTTCTTGTAGACGAGGTTCTTGCCCTGCTCGGCCCACTTGGCCGCGGCGGCGCCGAAGCCGTCCAGGCCGTCGGCGGCCTCGGTGTTGTGCTGGTGGTAGGTCTCGGTGGAGATGTAGTCGGTCAGGACCGAGTAGTCGGCGCCGACAAGTACCTTCTGAGCGAACTCCGTCACCAGGACACGGTTGGCCTCGGTCTTGTCGACGTCGGTGATCTCGGCGGGCCCGTCGGTCTGGGAGCGGCCCGACACGGTGTCCTTGACCTGCGGAGTTAGGGCGTCCCAGTGCTCGGCCAGCTTGCTGTCGGCGTCGACGCGGAAGATGTCGAAGCCCACGAGCGGATCCGGGCCGAAGCCGTAGTAGGTGCCGTGCAGGGCGACCAGGTCGCCGTCGGCGATGACCCGGGCACCTTCGTAGCGGAAGTCGGCACCGAGGCTGCTGACCAACTGGCGCAGTGCCTCGGGACCGTCGGCCGCGAGGGCGCTGTGCTGCTTGTAGTCGGCGGCGACCCAGCGGTCGACGGCGGAGGGGTCCTTGTCGCCGAACAGCTCGGTGGCGGCCTTGAGGACAGCGCTCTTGGTGGTGCTCATGATTCTTTTCCCTGGAGTTGTGGGGTAACGGATACATGTCGAAACTAGGTCGAGGAAGCGGCGGTTTAGGGGGCTCCCCGCGACAGATGATGGTCAAAAGCTGACAAGCGACGGTTCAGCTTCACCGGTGGTCGGGCCAGCCGCTCTTCGTCTGTACGCCGGTCGGGTTGCAGTTGGCGACGAGTTCTACGAGCGTGCCGTCCTCGATCTTGAAGATCTCCGCAACGGCGAAAGACTTGCCCTCGACGCCCGGGGTGGAGGGATTGACGGTGTGGAACATCCCGATGCCGACGACGATGCCGCGGGCCGGGTCCGTGACGTAGTAGCGGCGGTTGTCCACCTTCCAGCGCCAGTCGGGGTCGGAGAACCCACCCACGCAGCTGTCCGCCAGCTGGTTGGGCCCGTTGGTGGTGAACGAGCCGATCTCGCGACGCTGGCAGGAAGGGCTGAAGGGGGTCTTCCAGCCCCGGTCGGCGTCGGTGCTCTGGATGCTGTCCCAGTACTGGTCGGCGATCTTGATCAGTTCCCGAGGACTGGACCGGTCCTCGGGCGGTACGGGGGGCGTGAAGGAGGGGATCGAGGGCGTACTCGTCCTTGATCTCGGAGCCGAAGCCGGTCTGGGGCGCCTGGTATTCGATCTCCTCGATCTCGGAGATCTTCCCGCCCTGGAAGGCGAGCCGGAGTTCGTACCACCACCAGGTGTGAGACGCCTTGTCGGCCGCCGGCCGAAGAACACCGTCGACTGGGTCTTGGGGTCGGCGAAGGTCTCCCGCAGCTGGAAGCGGGCGGCCTTGCCCCACAGCGCTCCCTTGCCGACGGCCACGGTGTCGCCGAGGTCGGTGGCTCGGGCGTTCTTCGCGAGCGGCAGCTTGGAGGGGGCGTTCGCCAGCAGGGCCTCCAGGTAGTGGCTGGTTCCCAGCAGCAGTTCCTTCTTGGTGGCGGCCTTGTGGTGCTGAGCGGTAGGGGTGTCCGGGTGGGCCGCGGCGACCGTGGTGGCCCCGATGACTGCGAGCGCGGACGCAACCGCTCCCAGCGTGGCCTTGGTACGACGGCTAGGTATGGGCAAGGGGATGCCCCTATCCGGTGGCAGGTGGGCATACCGGACGTTGCTGCTCCGGTGGTAGGTGGGCCGAGCGGACGCTGCTGCCCGCCTGCGGCTGAGTTGTCCTGATCGTCAGGCGGTGATGCGCAGTACGGGCTTGAGCACCTTCCCGCTCGCGGCGTCGGCCGCGCCTTCGTTGATCTGGTCGGGCGAGTAGACGCGGATCATGCGGTCGAAGGGCAGGCGTCCAGCCCGGTGCAGGCCGACCAGGGCGGGGACGAAGCCGAGCAGGTCGCTGTCGCCCTCGGTGACGCCGCGGATGGCACGCCCGTTGAGCAGGAAGTTGACGTCGAAGGTGCCGTCGGTGCCGACCGGCGGGGCCCCGACCACGGCCAGGGTGCCGCGCACGGCGAGTGAGTCGGCGGCCTGGCGCAGGAGGGCGGGTACGCCGCTGCTCTCCACGGCGTGGGTGACGCCTCGACCACGGGTGATCTTTTCCAGGCGAGCCGGAACGTCCTCCTGCTTGCCGTTGATGACGTCGGTGGCCCCCAGTTCGCGGGCGAGGTCGAGGCGAGAGGGCACGATGTCGATGGCGACGACGTGCGTGGCCGACGACAGCGCGGCTGCCATCACCGTCGACAGGCCCACCGCCCCCGCGCCGAAGACGGCCACGGTGTCCCCGGGGCCGGGGTGCAGTTCGTTGAGCACGGCGCCCGCACCGGTCTGGACGCTGCAGCCGATGGGGGCAAGCAGGGCCAGTTCGTCCTCGTCGGCCGCCTCCACCGGTACGACGCTGCGCTCGTCGACCACGGCGTGCCGGGCGAAGGAGGACTGGCCGAAGAAGCGCCCGCCGAGCGCGGTGCCGTCGGCGGTGTGGAGCGGTGTACTGCCGTCGGGCCGGGTGCCGGCGAAGTTGCGGGGGATGAACGTGTCGCAGTAGCCGGGGTGGCCGTGGTCGCAGGCGGTGCAGTGGCCGCAGGAGCTGAAGGACAGCAGCACCTTGTCGCCGACGCGAGCCCGGGTGACGTTCTCGCCGACGGCTTCCACCACGCCGGCCCCCTCGTGGCCCAGGACGGCGGGCAACGGGGTGTGCAGTTTGCCGTCCCGGACGGCCAGATCGGTGTGACAGATGCCCACGCCGACGATCCGTACCAGGACCTCGTCCGGCCGGGGCTCCTCCAGCCGGACGTCCTCCCAGACGAAGGTCCCGGTACCGGGGTGAGCTATGGCTGCTTGCGTCTCGATCACGCTCGTGCCTTTCTGCCTGCTGGGGAGCCGGGGCGGTGCGAGGTCAGCCCTGGGGGGCGCGGACGACGTCGATGAGGGGTGTCGCGGGGTGGCCGGTGAGGCGGGGCACCGCGTCGCTGACGCCGTCGAGTTGGCCGGCCGCGATGGCCGTGTAGGTGGACACCCAGGCGTCGAGTTGCCACTGCGGGGCGCCGTAGGAGGCGCGGGAGGCGTACGCCTCCTCGACCGTCTCGGGCTCGTAGGTGACGGTGTGGCCGAGCACCTCGGACAGGATGGCCGCTGACTCGTCCAGCGACAGGGACACGGGGCCGGTGAGGTCGTAGGCGATTCCGGCGTGGTCGGCGGGGCGGGTCAGGATCGCGGTGGCGGCGTCGGCGATGTCGTCCTGGGCGACGAAGGCGGCACGTCCCTGCCCGGCCGGGCCGCGGATGACGCCGTCCTCGCCGACCAGGTCGGGGACGAACTCCGCGTAGAAGTTGTCGCGCAGGAAGGTGTGCGCCAGACCGCTGGCGCGGATGTGCTCCTCGGTGTGGAAGTGATCGCGAGCCAGAGTGAACGCGGCATCGGGCGCGGCACCGAAGAAGGACACGTACACCAGGTGCTCGACGCCCGCCTCCGCGGCGGCGTCCACGAAGGCCTTGTGCTGGTCGAGCCGGTCGGCGCTCTCGGAGGCGGACACCATGAACACGGTCTCCGCGCCGCTCAGGCCGCGGACTACGGCCTCGTGATCGCTGTAACTGCCGCCGATCGCCGTGGCGCCGGGCAGGTCGGGCGCCTGCTCGGGGTTACGCACCAGCAGCCGCTGCGTCATGCCGCGCTCGACCAAGCGGCGGGCGACGCGCCCACCCAGGCGTCCTGTGGCCCCGGTGACCACCACAGTTGATTGGGGCAAATCTGTCATTACTGGCATCACTTCCGGTTGTGTCGGTGTGCGGGGTGAGGTGTATCCCGTCAGGGAGCGCCGTTTGTCTCGCGGTGAGCGCCGTGAGAAGGGGTGCGGCGGAGGGCGTGCTCGGCGGTCGGGAGGTCACGCCGGGTGCATTGAAACCGCTTCCGATCTCCAGGACGGGCAGGCGGTACCGCTGGGCGCGTCGCCGAGCCGCGTCAGCAGCCGGTCCCCGGTCGGCAAGGCCACCTCCTCGTGCCGTCCTTGCCGGTTTCGCTGTGGTGGGAAGGCCTGATCAAAGCTGCATTCCCAACTTAGGAGCCAAGCTGGTCAGGACGAGGCTGGATTGTGACTGGGAATGGTCAGAATTCGACAGTGTGCGGTGAGCGGACCTGCTCTCGCGGCGGCGGATCCGCCACCTTTCCTGGTTTCCGGCACGTTCCGCCTGATCCTTCGCCCTCGGGATGCCGACGCCCCGCGCGAGCACCTCCCCTGCGAGCAGGAGGCAGGCGCTGCGGACGTCGGCCGGCGGTCGTCGGTATCAGGACTCCGTGTCGTCCCAGGCGAAGAGGAGTTCGGCGGCGGGTGCCAGGCCGCCACCGACGAAGGAGCCGAAGCGCGGGCCCCACCAGGCGGTGAAGTCGTCCTGGTAGGTCACGATGCTCTTCTGGAAATCCTGCGGATCCACATCATCGTTGAGGTCGAGGTATACGACGAGGAACGAGCTCTCTTCACCGGTCTGCAGGAACATACGCTCTCGGTGGTAGCCCGCGTGGCGTGCGCGGCGGGCGAGACCGGCGGTTTTTTCAGGCTTGTTGAGGTCTGCGAGCAACTCACGCAGTTCCTCCACGCGCTCGCTGGGGATCTGAAGGGTGAAGCCGAGACTTGTCGCCATGGCGGTTCCCTCTTTCTGTTGTGCACGGTGGGCAGGTCAGCTGAGAAATTCCCTGCGCAGATGCTGGTCGAAGAAGTGTTGGACGAGGACGGAGGCGAGGACGCCCGGCCGGCTTGCGGCCGGAGCGTCAGGCCGAGTGGTGTGCGCAATCGTTTTGAGGGGCGGTGTCTGCTTGAGTGCGCCCCTTCCCCGAAGTGGTGTCGACTTCCGTGGTGGGAGAGGCCGCCAGGGCCTCATGACTGCGGCGGTTTGAGATAGATGCGGTACGGCCGGGATTTCACATGTGCACGACGGGTGCCGCGTCGGGGTCGGTGGCCGGCACGCCACGCCGGTAGAGGATCACGCTGATGATCAGACCGGCGGCGAAGAAGACGGCCGACCACCAGTACGCGGTGGAGTAGCCTTCCAGGCCGGCCTGGGCGAGGACGGCGGGGTCCTTGGGGTTCCTGCCGTCCAGGTAGTCGGTGACGGCGCTGGAGAAGAGGGTGTTGAGCAGGGCGGTGCCCAGGGAGCCGCCGACCTGCTGCATGGTGTTGACGGCGGCGGAGGCCACACCGGCGTCCTTGGGACCCACGCCCGCGGTGGCCAGGCTCATGGCGGGGGCCATCACCAGGCCGAAGCCGAGACCGGCCACGATCAGCGGCGGCATGACCTCCGTGGTGTAGCCGCTGCTGAGGTCGAGGCCGGTGAGCCAGACCATGGCCGCGGCGGCGAGGCCCATGCCCAGCGGCACGATCGGCTTGGGGCCGATGCGGGGGACGAGCACGTTGGTGGCGAGGGTGGCGGTGAGCATGAGTGCGGCGGTCATGGGCAGGAAGGCGAGACCGGTCTTGACGGGCGTGTAGCCCAGGCTCTGCTGCAGGTAGTAGGTGAGGAAGAGGAAGACTCCGAACATGCCGGCGCCGCTGATCAGGATGGAGATGAAGGAGGCGCCGCGGTTGCGGTCGAGCAGGACGCGCAGGGGCAGCAGGGGGTGGCTGGAGCGGGTCTGCCACCAGGTGAACGCGGCGAGCAGGACGGCGCCGGCGAGCAGGAAGCCCCAGGTTTCCACGGAGCTCCAGTCGTGGCTTTCGGCGTTGGAGAAGCCGTAGACGACGCAGAACAGTCCGGCGGAGACGAGGAGGGCGCCGGGGATATCGATGGTGGCGTTCTTGTCGCGGGTGGTGCGCTGCAGCAGGATGACGCCGCCGACGAAGGCGACCGTGGCGAAGGCGAGGTTGACGTACATCGTCCAGCGCCAGTCGAGGTATTCGGTGAGGACGCCGCCGAGGAGGAGCCCGATGGCGCCGCCGGCGCCGGCAATGGCGCCGTAGACGCCGAAGGCCTTGGCGCGTTCCTTGGCGTCGGTGAAGGTCGTGGTCAGCAGGGACAGGGCGGCTGGGGCGAGCAGGGCGCCGAACAGGCCCTGCGCGGCACGCGCGACGATGAGCACCTCGAAGCTCCCCGCGGCGCCGCCCAGGGCGGAGGCGCCGGCGAAGCCGACGAGGCCGACCAGGAAGGTCATCTTGCGGCCGAAGAGGTCGGCGATGCGGCCGCCGAGCAGGAGCAGGCTGCCGAAGGCGAGTGCGTAGGCGGTGACGACCCACTGCCGGTCGCCGTCGGAGAAGCCCAGGTCCTTCTGGGCCGAGGGCAGGGCGATGTTCACGATCGTGGCGTCCAGTACGACCATGAGCTGGGCCAGGCCGATGACGACGAGGATCCACCAGCGGTGACGCGGTGGCGCGTCGGCGGAGGGGAGTGAGGACACGGTGGCCTCATGAGACGTATCGGTGGAGGTCTTGGGCATGACGAAACTCCTGAAAACGGGACAAGCGGATGGGGCGTTCGGTGGTGCGATGCCGGACGGCTGCGTCGATGGAGCTCGTCACGTGGTCGGGCCGGTGAGCCGGCCGGTTCTTCGCGTTGCACGGCACGCTCGGCGCACCTGGCCGAGCGGGTGGCCTCGGGTTCGATCAGCGGGATCGCGTCAGCGTCGTGGGCTGACGTTCACTGCTTGGTGGGTTCGAGGCGACGCGGAAGCTGTGGGGGGCATGCCTTCTCGGAGTCGGCTGCCGTTGGCCGCTGATCGCGGCAGGGGTGAGGATCAGGCCGCCGGGGTACGTGAGCGACCGGCTCCTGCGTTCTGCTGAAAAGCGATGTTGAGAGGAAGGACGACCGTGATCGGCTCGGGTTCGGCCCTCTCGAGCGCCTGTCGGCGAGCTGCGTGGGCCGAGGCGGGGGAGAAGGTCTGCCAGTACCGGGCCTGGCGGTTGAGTGTGCTGATCAGCGGCATGAGATCGGTCGCAGCGGGAGCGGGGATGCCCAGGCGGTCGCCCAACTCCTGCCCGAAGGTCCGCCGGAGCACGCTGTGGATGAGCGCGCGCAGCTGATTCTCGGACAGCGCGGCGCCCGGTGCGCCGGCCATCGCACGGGCCTGTGCGTCGACCACGGCGGCGGACAGCGCACGCGAGTTGTCGTCGGGTGCGGCTGTAGTGGAGTCCAGCAGGTCGTGCAGGCGAAGGGCGCCGCCGCGGCCGGCCACGTCCCTGTAGAGGCTCTCATCGAGACCCAGGAGATGGGCGACGTACGACCAGTACTGGTAGAGGTAGCGCTCCTCCTCGGGACTGAACTCGATGCCGACGGCCGCCAGGGCCTGGAAGGGGACGAGGGTGAGGCCGAGCCAGGTGCGGGCCAGGCCGGCCTGGCTGATGGGCAGCCCCCAGACGTTCGTGTCCCAGCCCCGCTCGAGTGCGGTGATCCGCATACGGGCATGGAGTAGCCGGAGGTGAACGGTGGCCATGTATCCCGGGGCTCCGCGCAGCAGTCCTCCAGGTCGTATGGTCTGCCGCGCCCACACCCCGGTCTCTGCGAGCCGACGCGTGGCCATGCCCGTCGGTGTGCCTGTTCGGGTCAGCAGCCGTGCGAGGGCCGGGGACGCGTAGGTGTGAGCGAGTGCGCTGGTGATCGAGCAGAGCCCGAACCACATGGGGGGCACGGACAGGCTTACGACGTCGCCCCGATGAAGCATCAAGGGGTCTACCCGGGAAGGGGTGGTCTCCAGCTGCTCCAACAGCGCGGCGATGGCTTCGGGTGGCCGCTCGTACAGACCGGCCAGGCCTTTCCGCAGACCGGCGTCGAGGGCCTGCCGTGCCGGTGCGCCGTAGAGGTCCAGCTCGGCGATGACGGCATCGGCGAGCGGATCCGCGGCGGTGAGCAGGGCCACCATGTGGTCGTCCTTCGCGCCGCGCCGATGGCGCGCCGCGTCCAGGTCGACCACGCGTTCCGGGGACGCGGGGGGCGGATGGATGGCACTCATGTGGCTCTCACTTCCGAGAGGGTGCGGCCGGGCCAGGCACATGCCGTGCCTGGTCCAGCCGCGCGGTGATGCGGGAGGGAGATTCGCTGATCCGCGCGGGGTCAGCCCTGCGGGTCAGCTGATCATGCAGACCTCCTTGCGGAAACTGTCTGACGACTGTCAGATTAGCTTGAATCTGACGAGTGTCAAGTAAGCTGTTCGTGGGTCCATAAGATGGGCCCAGGGCAGTCCGCGTCGCAGGGGAAGGGGCGCTCTTCGGGCGGAGCGCGACGACTCGCCAGAGAACACCTGCGGACTACGCGGCACGCAGGCACGAACAAGCAGCACATACGGAGGCAATCGTGGGAGCAAGAGTCGAATCCGCTCGACGGCCGGGGCGTCCCGGCGCGAACACTCCCGCGGTGCCCGAGGAGGAGAGCATCCTGCTGCGCGGGCTCGAGGCCTTCGCGGAGCTGGGGTACGACCATGCCTCCGCACGCGAACTGGCCCGCCGTCTGGGCGTCAGTCACAACTTCATCAACGACCGGTACGGGTCCAAGGCGGCGTTCTGGCGGGCGGTGGTGGACCATGCGCTGGGGGCACAGCTGGCGCGACTGCCGCAGGGGGATCCCTCGGTCGACGAGGCCGAGCGGCTGCGGCAGATCATCACCGGCTTCTACCGGACCGCGGTGGACACGCCCCTGATCGGACGGATCTTCGTCAACGAATTCGCCCGGGACACCGAGCGGTTGGACTACCTGTACGAGCACTACATCGCTCCGACCCTCCAGCTCATGGTGCCCAGCATCGAGCGGCTCGTGGCCTCCGGACGCATGGCACCGGTCCCGATGGACGTGTTGTTCTTCGCCGTCATCCCTCCCGTATCGGGAATGGTGGAGGTGCCCCTGGCGCGGCGCCTCGGCAGGCCCGACGCCGCCTCACCGGAACAGCTCACGGCCACGGCAGAAAGGTTGGCGACGCTGGTGGTCAACGGACTGCTCGCGACAGGTTCGGATAATTGCCGCTGAGCTCGTTCCCCCCTGCCTGGGCGGTTCCTCGGGCCGGGGTGCTCCAGAGGCGGGCGCCGCTCCCCTGCGCCCACGGCGACGACACCCGCCTCCCGCCTCAGGCGCCGCCCGTCCGCCCGTCCGTCGCGACGAGTTGGCAGGCCCGCGCCGCGATCTGCCGCAGCCATACGGCGGCGCGAACTCCCTGTTCACCGCCGTAACGGACCGGCGGGTCCGTGCCGTTGTCAGCATCCCGCCGGTCAGCGGCTGGAGTGCGCGGGAGCTCCAGCCCGCCCACCCTCGCCGAGATCATTTCCCGTACCGCCGCGTGGCTCGC
Source organism: Streptomyces sp. JLBG701 (assembly GCF_058544905.1). NCBI lineage: Bacteria > Bacillati > Actinomycetota > Actinomycetes > Kitasatosporales > Streptomycetaceae > Streptomyces > Streptomyces sp. JLBG701. Next base: position 263,024 of record NZ_CM178588.1, on the reverse strand, counting down.
CCGGACCCTCTGAGCTACTGACCTCAGAAGGCGGACAGTGGCCGCGTCGCCCGTTCGAGCGGCGCGGCTTCTGCGTACGGCCCGGCCGGGGGGCCGTGGGGGAGGAGGCCGGAACTGTTCCGCAGCCGCTGCCTGTTTGGCCGACGTCCGGTGCCCGTGCGCTTCTGGGGACTTCCTGAGAAACGGGCCGGCACTTCGGCTGCTGGCGCCCCGTGACCTGCGTCGCCCTCCCGTCGGCTCTCAGAAACCTCCCAGAACCTCTCCGGAACGTGGCACCTGAGGCCGCCAGTCTGAGCGGGCCCACGGCACCCGGCGTCTATCTCCCTCGATTCGGCGCCGCGGGCCTCACCGCGAGCGGAGCGGAGTCTTCCCCACATGTCTGGCATCACGTCCCGTCACCACACCGCGCGCGGTTCCAGTCCGCGGCCCGGAGCGCGCGGCCCCGCCATGCCCGTGCGGCCGGGCCCGATCGGCCCGTGGCGCAACGCCCTGGAAGGGGCGGCGGCAGCGCTGTGCGCGGTGGTCGCCATGATGGCCGTCTCCATGCTGGCGCTGGTCCTGCTCGATGCGGAGTCCGCCGGATCGCTGTGGTCGCTGGCGATGGCACTGACAGCCATGGCCGTCGGCGCCTCGGTGAGCGCGGGTTCGGGCGTGTCGGGAGACACGGGGTCGGGCTCCGGGCTGGCCGGTCTGTTCGGCGGCGGTGGTGGCATGGGGCCGTCGATGAGCGGTACGGCCGATGTCGTACCGCTCGGAGTGACGCTGGTCGGCACCGTCGTCCTGTGGTTCGCGTTCTCCCGGCGGCTGAGGCAGCGGCGTTTCGACGCCGGTGAACTGGCTGCGCGGGCGGCCGGCGCGGGGGCTGCGGCTTTGCTCGCCCTCATGGTCGTGGCCGGCCTCGCGCAGGGGACGGTCACCATGCCCATGTCGGCGATGAGCGGACTCGGCGGCGGCCAGGACGCCGGGGGGTTCGGGGGTGGTTTCGGTGGGAGCGACGGTGACCCGTTGGGCGGTCTCTTCGGCGGCGGTGGTGGTGGTACGTCGGACCAGTCGGCGATGACGTACCAAGCGCACGTGGGGTCGGCCGCCTTGGGCGCGGTGCTGTGGGTGGCTGTCGCTCTCGCCGTGGGATGTGTGATCAGCCGCCGGGTGCGCCTGCCACTGGGTGGTGTGATGGACCGGCTGCGGCCCGGCTGGGCTCAGAGCCTCTCGGTCGTCGTCCGTACGATCCTCGTCCTGGCGGTCGTACCGCTGGTGCCGTTGGTGGTGGTCGGGATGGCCGTGGGCGGCCGGGCCGGGACGGCAGCGGGTGCCGCCCTGTTGCTTGTCCCGAACGCCCTGGCGGTGTTCCTGACGCTGGGCGTCGGCGCCCCCTGGACGGCCGGGGCGCACCCGGTGCAGAGCGAAGGCGGCAACCCGCTCGCCGACCTGATGGGTGCGCTGGGCGGAATGGGCGGCGGACAACAGCCCACCGCGCAGCCCGACCGCACTGAGCACCTCAGGTCCCTGTCGGCAGGCGGATGGCCACTGTGGCTCGCGGCCCTCACGGTGACCGGCATCGTCCTGCTCGGCTGCGCCCACGCCGCCGCCCGGGCGACGGGACCGGCCCACACGGCTCCGCTGCATTCCTACCGGGGCCCGCTGGCCCGGCACATCGGCATGGCCGAGCGGTTCGGCATCGTCACGGCCGTCGTCCTGGGCGGGGCGGCCTGGATGGCGGGAGCGTCCGGGCACTTCGGCATCAGCATGTTCGGCAGCGCGATGGGGGGAACGCGGGCCGAGCTCAGCGGCAGCGTGCTGTGGACGGTCGTACTCGGGCTGCTCGTCGGGGGGCTGGCCGGGCTCGGAGGAAGCCTGTTGTCCGCGAGTCGCGGTGACCGTGGGCTTTACGCGGCGAAGACACGCCGCTTTCGTATCCTGCCCCGCAGAATCCCGGCCGCCGTTTCTGTCGTCTCCCCGGCCGAGGCGGGGCGGGGAGCGGATTCAGGCCGCCTGGAGGCACCTTTTGACAGCCGTTGAACACCCTCCCCTGCGCGGCGCCGGGGTCCGACACGACCCCGGCGTGCCGACCACCCCGGGCGTGAACCTGCTGGTGGTGGACGACGAGCCGACCGTGCGGGAACTGCTGTGCGCGGCCCTGCGGCACGCCGGTTTCACCGTCGCCGCGGCCGGCACGGGCCAGGAGGCACTGGACCGTGCGCAGGAGGTCTCGCCCGACCTGGTCCTGCTGGACGTCATGCTCCCCGACCTGCACGGCTTCGAGGTGATCCGCCGACTGCGCGAACAGCATCGCCCCGCCTCGGTGTCCCGTGCCGGGCATATCCCCGTCGTGTTCCTCACCGCCCGCGACGCCACCCAGGACAAGATCGAGGGTCTGGTCCTGGGCGGCGACGACTACGTCACCAAGCCGTTCGACCTCCAGGAACTGATCGCCCGCATCCGTGCCGTGCTGCGACGCACCAGCGGCGACCCCACCGCCCTGCTGTGCGTGGCCGACCTGGAACTCGATCCCGACGGCGTCCACACGACCCGCGCGGGTGAGCCGATACGCCTGTCACCCACCGAGTTCCGGCTGCTGCACTACCTGATGACCAACGCCGGGCGCACGGTCTCCAAGCCGCAGATCCTCCAGCGCGTATGGGACTACGACTTCAACGGCGACACCGGAATCGTCGACACCTACATCAGCTACCTGCGCCGCAAGATCGACAACGGCGGACCGAAACTCATCCACACCGTGCACGGCGTCGGCTACGTACTGCGCGGACCGAAGGCATGACCGGGCCCCGCATCCGCACCGTGTGGGCGCGGGCGTCACTGCGCAGCCGGGTGCTGCTGCTGGCCGTGGCGCTGCTGGCGACCGGGTTCACGGCGTTCAGCCTGGTCACCGGCAACGCCCTGCGCGGCTACATGGAGAACCGCGTCGACGCCCAACTCCGGGCCGCTGCCCAGGTGTTCGTCCTGCTTCCGCCCACGGTGGCCGAGAACGGAGCCCAACGGAAGCCGCCGAACGGGCTGGCCGACTTCAGTACGGACGTCCTCGGCAACCCCGTCATCACGTACGTCACCCGAGACGGCGGCGTCGAGAGCAGTATCGACTCCCTCGCGGGACCGAACCGGGCGGGGGACGCGCGGGGCCCAGCGCTTCCCCGGCTGGACGCGGCCACAGTCGCCGCACGCGACGGGCATCCGTTCACCGTCGGAAGCACGCAGGGCGACGCACGCTGGCGGGTGATCGCCGTGCCCAGGGAGCCCCGCGCCCAGCTGCCGGGGACCACGATGCCGACGTCGGCTGCCTCCGGCAGTGTGATCGTGGCCACGTCGATGGCTCAGGTGGACGGCACGGTGGACCGCATGTGGCAGAGCTACCAGGCCACCGGACTCGCCCTGCTCGCGCTGTTGGCCGCAGCAGGGTGGTTCGCGGTCCGGTCCGGACTGCGTCCGCTGTCCCGCGTCGAGCAGACCGCCGCCGAGATCGCGGCCGGCGATCTCTCCCGGCGCGTTCCCGAACTGGCCGGTCCGAATACGGAGTTGGGGCGTCTCGCCGCCGCGCTGAACGGCATGCTGGGCCAGCTGGAGACCGCCTTCGCCGCCCGCGCCGAGTCCGAGGCGCGGATGAGCCGGTTCGTCGCCGACGCCAGCCACGAGTTGCGCACACCGCTCGCCGGTATCAAGGGCCTGACCGATCTTCACCGTATGGGTGCCCTCAACGGAAGCGAGGGCATCGACGCCACGATGTCGCGCATCGCCCGCGAGTCCGAACGCCTCACTCGGCTCGTCGAGGACATGCTCCTGCTGGCCCGCCTCGACGAACACGCGCTCAGGACCACGGGACAGCCGACCGGTTCCCCCGCGATCGGCTCCCCGCCCAGCCTCGACCTGGCCCCCGCCGACCTGCGCACCCTCGCCGCCGATGCTCTCCATGACGTACGCGCCCTGGACCCGGCCCGCGTCGTCACCCTGACCGGCCCGGGCGGCGGCGGACCGCCCGCCTCCGCACCCTGCCTCGCCGACGAGGCCCGGCTGCGCCAGGTCGTCACCAATCTGGTCGGCAACGCGGTCACCCACACACCCTCCGGCACACCCATCCGCGTCGGCGTCGGCACGGTCGGCGGCCATGCCGTCCTGGAGGTCGCCGACCAGGGCCCGGGCCTCACCCCGGAGCAGGGCAGCCGCATCTTCGAACGCTTCTACCGCGCCGACACCTCCCGCGCTCGCACCACCGGCGGCGCCGGCCTCGGCCTCGCCATCGTCCACTCCCTCATCACCGCCCACGCGGGACACGTCACGGTCGACTCGGTCCCCGGACAGGGGGCCACCTTCCGCCTCCTCCTCCCTCGCCTCACCGACCAGGGCACGTCGGCGCGCCCGCCGCAACCTGCAGCTTTCCAGAGGTGACCGGCGGTACCGCAGAAGGAACGCATGGCGTTGACCAGAACTGTCGCGTGCGGCACACCCGGTGTCAGGCCGCCGGCCGAACCAGACCGGACTCATAGGCGAAAGCCACCGCCTGGACGCGGGCGCGGGCGCCGATCTTGGCGAGGATGTGGCTGACGTGCGACTTGACGGTGGTCGGGGCGATGCAGAGCCATTCGGCGATCTCGGCGTTGGACCAGCCTGACGCGACAGCGGTGAGGACGTCCCGTTCGCGTCCGGTGAGACTGCGGGGGTCGATGTCATGTTGGAAAGAGCGGCTAAGGGGCTGGTGGCGGACGGTGTCGATGAGTGCGCGGGTCAGGGCGGGGGTGATCACGGCGTCTCCGGCGGCCACGACGCGGATGGCTGCGGTCAGTTCTTCCGGGGCGGCGTTGTGGAGGAGGAATCCGGCGGCTCCGGCGCGCAGGGCGGCATAGGTGTATGCCTCCTGGCTGGTCGGGGTCAGAACCAGTACGTGGGGAGCGAGCCCTCTGGCGTCGGCGGATTGGTGGGCCTGGGGCAGGCGTGAGGGCTGTGCGATGCGTCGAGTGGCCTCGATCCCGTCCTCGGAAGAGCGGCCGGCTATCAGAACAACATCGGGACCCAGGGCGGCGCTCATGTGGACCGCTTCGGCCGCGCTCGCCGCTTCGCCGACGACGGTCAGGTCGGACTCGGCGGTCAGGAGCACCCGCAGGGCGAGGCGCTGCAGGGACTGGTCGTTGACGATGAGTACGGAGACCATGCCTGTCTTCTCCTGCTGGATGGGGGGGAACGTGGACGCGGTCGTGTGGCTCTCACGTCCGAAACGGTGCGGCTGGGGCGGGCGTACGTCCTCCTCGCCGGGCGCGAAGCCAAGGGAGGGGGACCTGTGTCGACCCATGCGGGTCAGCCCTGCGAACCGCGGGTGGTCATGCTTCTCACCTCGCGCCAGAAGCCACTCTGACACCTGTCAGATTAGCGTCAATCTGACAGGTGTCAAGTATGCTGTTGATGGGTCGCTGGACGGCCGCCGGACGACCGGACCGCCGGGGGAAGGCTGGACGCGCCCCGGACAGTGCCCGACGAGTCGCCAGTCAGGACGCCTGTGGAGCACGGCACGCAGGCGTCAGTAACCAATGGAGGCAAGGGTGGGAACGCGAGCCAAATCCGCGCGACGGCCGGGACGCCCGGGCGCGGGCACTTCTGCGGTGCCCGCGGAGGAGAGCATCCTGCTGAGAGGCCTCGAAGCCTTCGCGGAGCTGGGGTACGACCGGGCCTCCGCCCGCGAACTGGCCCGCCGTCTGGGCGTCAGCCACAACTTCATCAACGACCGGTACGGATCCAAGGCGGCGTTCTGGCGTGCGGTGGTGGACTCCGCCATGAGGGCGCAGATGGGGCGCATGCCGCATGTCGAGCCCGCGGCCGACGACGCCGAGCAGCTGAGGCAGATCATTACCGGCCTCTACCGGACCTCGGTGGTCAGGCCGCAGCTCGGACGGGTTTTCGTCGACGAGTTCTCCCGGGACACCGGGCGGTTGGACTACGTGTACGAGCGCTACATCGCCCCGACCTTGCAGACCATGGTGCCCAGCATCGAGCGGCTCGTCGCCGCCGGACGCATGGCGCCCATCCCGATGGACGAGCTGTTCTTCGTCATCATCGGTCCCGTATCGGGCATGCTGGAGATGCCTCTGGCGCGGCGCCTGGGCAGGCGCGAGCCCGTCTCACCGGAACAACTCACGGCCACGGCGGAATCGTTGGCGGCGCTCGTGATCAACGGACTGCTCGCGACCGCGGCGGCGGGTCGCTCCGGCGCCTGATGCGGTTGCCCGGAGAGTTCCTCGGGGGTCTGGCACCCGCGTACGTGGACATGGGCCGACGGGCCCACACAGGTGGGCTACGGCTTCGCCCTGACCAACCCGGCGTCGTACGCCAGGATGACGGCCTGGATGCGGTCGCGTGCCCCGATCTTGGCGAGGACACGGCCGACGTGCTTCTTGACCGTGGACTCGGTGAGGACGAGCCGTTCGGCGATCTCCGTGTTCGTCCAGCCCTGGCCGATGGCGACCAGTACCTCGCGTTCGCGGTCGCTGAGCGTCTGCAGCCGGGGGTCCACCGGCGCCGTGGCGCCCGCCGGTGCGAGGACCTGGTGGGCGTAGGCGTCCAGCAGACGCCGGGTCAGGCGCGGAGCCACGACGGCGTCGCCGGTCGCGACCGCGCGGATGCCCGCCACGAGTTCCTCGGGGCGGGCATCCTTGAGCAGGAAGCCACTGGCGCCGGCCCGCAGACCCTCGTACGCGTACTCGTCGAGATCGAACGTGGTCACGATGAGCACGCGGGTACGGCCGCCGGCGGCGACGATCCGGCGCGTCGCCTCGAGACCGTCCATGCCGGGCATACGGATGTCCATCAGGACTACGTCGGGGCGCAGTTGGGCGGCCAGGCGGACGGCCTCGGCCCCGTTCTCGGCCTCGCCGACCGGGCTCAGGCCGGGGGTGCCTTCCAGGAGCATGCGGAAGCCCATGCGCTGCAGCGGCTGGTCGTCGGCGATCAACACGGTGGTCATGGCAGAGGCTCCGCCGAGACCGACGGGGCGGGGGTGGAGGGCACGTTGAGTACGACGTCCACGATCCAGCCGTGGCCCGTCGCGCGAGGGCCGATGGTGACGGCACCGCCGTACATGGCGGCCCGCTGGCGGATGCCGATCAGGCCGTGCCCGGCGTCGCCGGTCCGCGGCTCCGACTGCGCCGGTCTGCGTGCGCCTTGCGGTACGCCGGTGTCGGCGACCTGTATCCGCACCTTGCCGGCGTCGACTGCCACGGCGACCTCGGCGGCGGAGCCCGTACCCGCGTGCTTGAGGGTGTTGGTCAGCGCTTCCTGGACGATGCGGTACACGGTGAGCTGAACGCCGCTGCCCAGTGAGTCGAGCTCGCCCACGGACCGGTAGGTCACCGCCAGCCCCGCCGCGCGAACCCGCGCCAGCAAGGGGTCCAGATCACGGACCCCTGGCTGCGGACTGAGCAGCCGTACGTCGTCCTGCTCCTCGCGCAGAACGCCCAGAACGCGGCGCAGTTCGCCCATGGCCTGCCGACCGGTGTCGCCCAGGATGCGCAGGGCCTCGGCGGACTGCTCGTTCCTGTTGGCGGCCAGGGTCGCGGCGCCGTCCGCGAGACCGACCATGACCGAGAGGTTGTGGCCGACGATGTCGTGCATCTCGCGCGCTACCCGGGAACGCTCGGCCGCGGCCGTGAGCTGGACGCGTTGGTCGTGCTCGATCTCGAGGCGTCTGGCGCGGTCCTCCAGCGCTGCCAGATACATCCGGCGGATACGGAGCGTCAGGCCGACGGCGACGGCCGCAGTCGCCGTGCCCAGCAGGAAGAAGAGGCTGAGCAGCGGATGGTCGACAGGTAGCAGGACACAGACCGACAGAGCCACTTCGACGACGGTCAGCGCTGCAGCCCAGCCCAGCACCCGCAACGAACCGTGCAGTGCCAGGGTGTACAGGGCGATGAGCGTGCTGATTCCGGCCTGCTGCCAGATGCCCACCGACCACTGGACGAGGGACACCAGCGCGATCACGAAGAACGTGACGCCCGGGGCCCTGCGTCGCCACCACAGCGGAATGACGAGTGCGGCAGCGAAGACGAAGGGGACGCCGGACGGCAGATCGCCGCGGGAGGCCGTTTCCCCGAAGGGGCCATTGCGGTCGCTGGAGATCAGGTCGGGCAGGCTGACGAGGGCGACGGTCAGCACCACCGCGGTGTCGAGCAGCCATGGATGCCGTCGGTCCAGCCGCTGCTTGTGGCTCTGCCCGCGCAGCAGTCGTCCCAGCAGGGGATGCGCCCAGGCGGCGTCGAGCCCGGGGGACGGCGGGAGGGCCGTCCCCCGGATGGTGTCCGCGGCGGCTGCCGCCCGTTCCGGACTCATGGGCCCCATTGTCGTCGGTGCGCTGGTCACGCGTCGGTACGGGCCAGTCGGTATGCCGCTCCGGCGAGTGTCAGCGCCACCCAGCCGGCGAAGACCGCGAGCCCCGCCCCGGGCGAGAGGGCGTCCGAGGACTCGTGCAGGGTGTAGACGGCCGATCCCGCGTTGCTGGGGAAGTAGGGGTTGATCGTGTCGTACCACGAGTCGGGCAGCAGCGAGGCCAGTCCGGGGAGGATGAGCAGGATGCCGACCAGTGCCGCGATGGCCCCGGCGGAGGAGCGGAGCAGCACTCCCAGAGCCACGCCGAACACGGCCACCAAGCCGAGGTAGGCGCCGGCCCCGGCCAGGCTGCGCAGCACGCCGTCGTCGCCCAGGGAGAGCGCGATCTTCTCACCGTCCAGGCCCAGAGTGCCCAGCTGGAACGCGGCCAGCGCGGCGATCGTGGTGAGGACCCACGCGATGGGCCCGATCACGGCGCTCTTCGACCACAGGACCGGCAGCCGTCGCGGAACCGCGGCGAGCGTGGACCGGATCATGCCGGTGGTGTACTCGCCCGCGGACAGCAGCACCCCGAGCACGCCCACGGCCAGCGACGCGAAGGTCACGCCGGTCAGCGCCAGGCTGACCGCGTCGCTGTCGCCGCCGGAACCCGGACCGGGCGGCCCGTCACTCGCGGGGGCGTCCGGACTGTAGGTGGCGGAGGCGATCGCCCCGAAAACGATCAGCAGGACCAGGGCGACGCCCAGGGTGATCCAACTGGAGCGCAGCGACCAGAACTTGGCCCACTCCGAACGCAGCACCCGGCGGCCGGTCACCTTCCGAACCGTCGTGTGAGCGGGCGCCGCGGAAAGGGTGTCGGTAGTCATCAGGCGGCCTTTCGTTCGGTGTCGGCGGGAGCGCTGGGAGCGCTGTGGTATTCGACGGCGTCGCGGGTGAGTTCCATGAAGGCCTCCTCCAGCGAGACCGACTGCGGGGTGAGTTCGTACAGCGCCAGCCCGTGCTGAGCGGCGATCGCCCCGATCTCACGGGCGCTACGTCCGGAGACCAGCAGTTCCTCGGCGGAGGAGGAGCTGATCGTGACATCCGGGCCGGCCAGCAGCGAACGCAGCTTCCCGGCCTGGGTGGTGGAGACCTTGACGCCCCCGCCGCCGGCCTCCCGGACGAAGTCGTCCACCGTGGTGTCCGTGAGCAGCCGACCGCGCCCGATGATCACCAGGTGATCGGCGATCAACGCGGTCTCGCCCATCAGGTGCGAGGAGAGCATCACAGCTCGGCCCTCGTCGGCCAGCCCGCGCAGGAGGTTGCGCACCCACAGCACGCCCTCGGGGTCGAGGCCGTTGACGGGTTCGTCGAGCATGACGATCGCCGGGTCGCCGAGGAGGGCCGCGGCGATGCCGAGCCGCTGGCCCATGCCGAGAGAGAAGGCGCCCACGCGCTTGCCGGCCACGCTGCCCAGCCCGGCCAGCTCGATGACCTCGTCCACCCGGCGGCGCGAAATGCCGTGGGTGTGCGCGAGCGCCATCAGGTGGTTGAACGCGGTACGCCCGGGGTGGACGGACTTGGCCTCCAGCAGGGTGCCGATCTCGTGCAGCGGTGCGGGCTGCTCGGCGTAGGAACGACCGTTGACGGTGACCGAGCCCTTGGTGGGGGAGTCCAGGCCGATGATCATGCGCATGGTCGTGGACTTGCCCGCGCCGTTGGGACCCAGAAAGCCGGTCACCTCACCCGGCTTCACGGTGAAGCTCAAGTGGTCGACGACCGTTTTGTCCCCGTACCGCTTCGTCAACTCACGCGCTTCGATCATGGAGTAGGCCTTCCTCACCTCGAACCGGCCGCGGACGCACCGCGACATCTGTGTTCGAAGCTACGAGGGCGGGTGGTCGAAACTGTGGGACCACGGGGGACACTTTGGCGTCCGAGTGGTACCGCGGTACCACTCGGACGGGCTCCACCGGCAGGGGCATTGTTCCTCCTGGAAGGAGCGTCCGATCATTGAGCACGGTGCAACATGAAGTTTGCATGTCGCGGGTCTGGTGTGAGGGACGGGCGGGATACTCACGCTGGTCGTCAGCCAGTGTCCACGGTGAAGATCGTCCGGCTCGTCGGCCGGAGCCGTTGCCGGGTTCTGCTGCGCCGACTGCCGTGCCGCTCTTACGATCCGTCACCGGGCCGGTACGCCGGGAGGGCGTGGGGATGCTGGAGCTGGAGCGGATCACGGCTCGCCGGATTGAACTCGACGCGCTCGCCGAGGAGTTGGCCAAGCAGTTGCAGGAGGTCCAGGCCGAGCGGGAGGAGCTGGTGATCGCCGAGCGGTCCTGAACCGGCTGGCTGAGCAGGACCGGGCCGTGGCACAGGCTGCCGCGGCCGTTGGCCCGGCTCCCGCCCGGGTGGCGGGGCGGGCGGTCCTGTTGATCCCGCACCGCAGCGACACTCCTGACGAGTGGTACCGCCGTTCAGTCCCGCACGACTCCACGACTCCACGGCATCCGTCATCACGTCCTCGCGGTGCTTGCTGACCTGGCCACTGGCGATACCTCCGTGGACATCGAGCCGGGATGGCTCGCCGCGTACGGCGACCACCTCACCGAAGACGAGGCCGTAATGCTCCGGCGGGCGGCCGGAAAGCCGAGGCGCCTGGACGCGTTGCTGCACTTGAACGACCTGTACGCAATCCTCGACATGGATGCCGAGGAAGATGATGAGCATGATGCGGACGCAGTCGCCGAGGGCGCCGACGCACACCCGCTGGTCAAGCTCGCTGACGCGTACCGTGATGCAGTCCTCGACTTGGTGCAACCCTCCAGTGCCACTGCGACAACCGTCGATAGGCCGGTGCCTGACGATGAAAGCCGAGACAGTGAGCTCCTTCAGCGGGGCCACTGATCGGGTGACGGGATCGGTGTCCGCAACGCACAAGGCTCCCGTGCCGTTGAGGGAGGTGTTCGACGTCTCAACTCATTGGCGCAGGAGCCCAATGCCGCGAAGTCAGAGGGGAACCTGCCCACGTCAAGTGGGTTGGCGGTATTGGTGGTTGAGCCGGACGACGCAACGGGACCTCTGATAGCCAGGAGTGATCCGTCAAGATCAATCCGAGCGCCGAGGTCCTGTTGCTCCGCCAGTCTGCCACCAGCACTCTCACGAGAACCCTGACCGTCGCCCATGGCATCTTCGCTCCTGGCCATCTGGGCGAGTTGACTAAGAACTCCTAACGAAATGATCTTCGAGGTGGTTGGATCACTCCGAGACTGTTGATCCGGGGGTGCGGGGTGGCTCGGCCGAAGCCGTGGGAAGTTGATGACGAGTTGTGGGCGATGGTTGAGCTGCTGTTGCCCACGGTCGAGCGCCGAACTCGGCACCCGGGACGCAAGCGGCATCCGGACCGACTGGTGTTCCAGGGCATCTTGTTTGTGCTGCACACCGGGATCTCCTGGGAACACCTGCCGCAGGAACTCGGCTTCGGCTCGGGCATGACGTGCTGGCGCCGCCTGGCCGAGTGGACCGAGGCCGGCGTATGGCCCCAGCTGCACGAGGTCCTGCTCGCTGAACTCCGCGGCGCGAACGCCCTGGACTTCTCCCGGGCGGCCGTCGACGGCTCCCACATCCGGGCGCTAAAGGGGGACCCAAGACGGGACGAAGCCCTGTCGACCGGGGCAAGACGGGCAGCAAGCGCCATCTGATCACCGATGCCACCGGCATCCCCCTCGCCGCCACCTTGACAGGCGGCAACCGCAACGACGTCACCCAGCTCATCCCACTGCTCCAGGCCGTGCCGTGCCGCCCGTGCGCGGCGAGTGCGGCCGGCCTCGGCGCCGCCCGGACGTCGTGCTGGGCGACCGCGGTTACGACCACGACAAGTACTGCCGACTGGTCTGGGACCTCGGCGTGAAGCCGCTGATCGCCCGCCGCGGCACCGCGCACGGTTCCGGCCTGGGGGCTCAACGGTGGGTGGTCGAGCGCGCGTTCGCCCACCTGCACTGGTTCCGCCGACTTCGGATCCGTTGGGAGATACGCGACGACATCCACGAGGCGTTCCTCATCCTCGGCTGCGCTCTGATCTGTTGGCGGCGCCTGAAATCGCTGCGGTAGCACTTCCCACCGGCGGTCGAAGTCAGCTTCGTCTCAGTCCCGTTCGGTCGTTTCGGAGCGGGCCTGAGGCCAGGCCTGTGAGCCCCACGCCGACGAGCATGACGGCACAGGCGACGACGATGACGGTGGCGCCCTGAAGATCGACAAGCGCGCCAAGCACGTTGTTCATGAGCAACAGGGCCACGCTCTGCACGAGTACCAGCACCGCCTGGATCCGCGACAAGTGGGAGTCGGGTGATGATGCGAGAACCAGCGGCGCGATGTGCGCGGAGAAGGTCCCGTTACCGACGCCGATGACCAGGCCGGCGGCGACGGCTACGGTCGCGCTGGGGGAGAGACCGAGCGCGAGGACGCCCCCACCCGCCAGGACCAGCGCGCTCGCCGCCATCAGACCAGGCCGCCCCAGCGGCCCGCGCTTCACCACGACAAGGGTGACCGCCACCATGCCCACGCCCTGCGCTCCGAGCACCAGCCCGGCAGTTCCCGCGCCCCACTCCTCCTCGCGTGCGAGCAGGGGGACCAGCAGGGACAGCACGGGCAGCAGGAAACCGGCCGCTGCCCCGGTGAGCCAGAGTCCCGGGCGCAGCACAGGATGGGAGAAGGCTACTTTCACCCCGCTCAAGGCTTCCTTGAGGAGACCATCCGTCTTCGGGGTCGGAGGCACGTCGTGCTGGGGGCGGACGACGGTCAGGACAACCAGGGTGAAGGCGAAGGTGACCGCGTTGACGAAAGCGGCACCCGCGAACCCGGCCAGGCCGACCAGCACACCGGCCAGCGGACCGCCTCCCATGTTGATCACCTGGCCGCCGACCTGTCTGAGGGACAACGCGCGAGGCAACTGGGCCTTGGCTACCAGTCGGCGGGGCATGGAGCCCGAGGCCGGCAGATAGAACGCGTCGACGACACCGACCGCAATGCCAGTTGCAATGAGCAACAAGGGCGGGGCTCCCAGGGAGTAGGCGACGGCCGAGAGCGTGAGCGAGAAAATCAGCATCGCCGCGTCGCCGGTGATCAGCACGCGTCGTGCGCTGACGCGGTCGCTGACCGCTCCTCCGACGAGGAGGAGCAGGACGCGGGGCAGCGTGATCGCGCTCAGGGCCAGCCCCGCGATGCTCCCGCCGTACTCGCTGGCCGCCCAGCCGAGGGCAAAGTAGAAGACAGCATTGCCCACGAGCGACACCAGGATGCCGACGAGCCACAACTTGTAGGCCCGAGGCAGCCTGTCTTGGCCTTGCCTCTCATCGCACGCCTCCGGGACCGGGAGGCCACTGGCTTCCACAGTCTCCTCGGCCGCCTCGTCACTGGCCGCCATTGGGCACCCCCCGATTGATTCGACTGATGACGGTGATCACGGCACCGACGGTGCCACACGGCACTGACATCGAGCCCGCTCGTCGTGGTGCCAGCCTCGGGGGAACTGCTGTAGACCGCTGGAGCTTTACTCGCTCCGGTCAACCATCAGGTCTATTTCGTTAGGAGTTCTAAGTACATTCCTTTCGAGCTGGTCGACGCCGTGCTGGCGGAGACCGGGTCCGTCCAGCGCCGGCTACGGGTCCTGCCCTCCCGGGTGGGCGTGTATTTCCTGCTCGCGCTCGGCCTGTTCCCTCATCTGGGCTACGCGATGGTCTGGGACAAGCTGGTCGCCGGTCTGGTCGGACTGCCAGTCGCGACTCCCTCGGAAAAGGCGCTGCGTGACCTGCGGCGCCGTCTGGGACCGGTTCCGCTGAAGGCACTGTTCGAGGTGGTGGCCGGGCCGCTGGCGCAGCCGCGTACGCCCGGAGCACGCTCCTCCGGGCCCGCGCCCCGGTCAGTCTGGTAAGGCGCCAGGTCGGCCCACGAGGGGATGTCGTTCTCAGGTCAGCGTTCGATGAGAATGTTCGTGGCCACCGCGTCGTGCGTGACCCCCGACGGCTGATCCGGGTCGGAGGGCCACCAAGGGGCCGTGACCGCCGCCCACAGTGCGGCGCCGACGTCGTCGGACCTGCTTGGCTTGGCGTCGGCCGGCAGAGCGAGGCGGATCCGCACGGTCCGCGATTCCCCGGGCTTGAGCTCGAACTCGTCCGTCTCCACGTGTGTTTGGCCTGTCAGGTCAGCCCAGCGGCCCTCGCGGTTGATCGACCAGTGCACTTGTCGCATGGATCGGCCGATCTCTCCGGGGGCGAGGGAGATCGCGATGCGGAGGTGGGAGCGAGTGAGCTTGCCCGCGGCGTTGCGCACCCGCACATACCACTCCACCGGCGTCCCGCCCTCGGTCGCCCGGAGTATCTGCGGGACCTTGACGGTGAGATGCGTGGGGTCGACGGAAAAGCGCAGGCGCGTCGCGGATGCTGCCGGGTGGATATCCGCATAACGGGCATCCTTGGACATCTCCGCGGCCACCGTGGTGGTCGCGGCAGGAACCTTGCCATCTATGTCGTCGATGCGCTGGTCAGCGGTGAACAGCCGGAAGTCGAGCTCCGTCCGTGCCTTGCCGCGATACGACAGCGGCACGATGGCGGCGAACTCTCCGTTGTCGTCCTGCTCGTTGGTCCACTGGAACGGCACATCGTGCCAGGAACCGTTCTCGCGGATCTGGAGTTCGTTGGGGACGGTCCCGATGTAGAGCGCCACATGGCGTCGCTCGGCCTGCCCGGCGGTGAGGCCCGTGACGGAGAGGTGGAGGGGGAGGGGCGGGCCGCCGGGGACCAGGGTGTTGCCGTCCGCACTGAGATGAATGACCGGGTGAGGTGCGGGTGTGGGCCCGCTCGCCGACGGGCTCTTTACCGCCGGCGCGGACTTCTGCTCCCCGCACCCGGCGAGCGCCGTCATCGCGACAACCGAGGCAGCCAACATGAGCGCTACAGCCGGTCTGGGTATTCGTGTCACGGTCAGTCCTCCGCGGCGGACTCTATCGGCGGCAGCGACCGGTAGGTAGGCCATCAGAGAATACGGGCGGACGCGGGGACCGTGGCACCGCGGACCAGGTGCCAGACCGTCAGACGCTCAGACCGACAGCGAGACCTCGTGGATCTCGTCGGCCTTGTGGCCCGCGCGTTCGTGGTCACGCCGGATCGCCGCGTACAGCTCGACCTTCGACATCCGCGGCATGACCAGCACCTTTCACCACGAGCATCCCGATGCTGCCCTGGCAAGAACCTCAGTGCCTCCCCAACTCGTCGACAAGAGCTATCGTCAAGACCTGTGGATCAAGATCTTTTAATGCGTTGGTCGCCTGGGTGATCTGGCGGTCAAAGATCGTGGATGTCGGGGCGGGAGATGGCGGCTTCGACGAACAGTCGGCGATAGAAGGGGCCAAGGCCGTTGGGGATGGTCAGGGACTGGAACGTCTTCGCCGCCGGCAGGAGGCGGCGGTGAGCCATCTCGAAGCGTGGATCCCACGGAGCCAGGCGCACTTCTGCTCGCCACATCGACCGGACCAGCACCAGCCCTTCCTGCGGACCCCGCACGCACACGCCCCGGCTGAACCCGAGGAGCCGGCAATCGAGCACCTCGGCGCAGGCTTCCTCACAGACCTCGCGGCGCATCGTGTCGACCCACTGCTCATGTCCCTCGGGGCGACCGGCGGGCAGGCCCCACCGCTGTCCGTCTTCGCTGACCACGACAATCCGATCGCCGGTGACGCACACCGCCTCCGCGCCGTGTGGCGTACCCGACGGTGGGTCAGGAGGCGGATACCACGCAACGTGCCATTCCTGGCTGTTGATCGATGCGGTGAAGTCGACGCCATTCCCGGCGATGTCGTTCATAGTTTCGCTCCAGCGAGGATCAAGCGGCTGTGGGGACAGGGTCTTCGCAGGGCCGTTCGACGAGGTGGCCGCGTTCGAAGCGGGCTCCGGCTCGGACGAGGGTGACGAGGTGGGGTGCGTTCACGGCTCGCCAGCGGGCCTGGGCAGACTCGACGAGCTTGAAGACCATCGCCAGGGCGGCGGCGCGGGACCCGGCTCCCTTGGTGACCCTGGTCCGCAGCCGGACGGTCGCGAAGGTCGACTCGATGGGTTTCGTGGTCCGCAGGTGGATCCAGTGCTCGGCGGGGAACTCGTAGAACGCCAGCAGCTCGTCCTCGTCATCGACGATCTTCTTGACGGCTTTGGGAACTTCGCGCCGTACTGCTTGGCGAACACCTTGATGGCCTTGGCCGCGTGCTCCTTGTCCTCGGCGCTATAGATGTCCTGGATAGCCTTCTTCGCCGCGGGCTGGGCCGACTTCGGGAGACTGTCCAGGCAGTTGGCCGTTTCAGAAGCCGTATCCCTATCGATCATGAGGGCGGTTCTGATCGAAGGGGATCCCTGGTCGGGTGATCCTGGCTGGGTGGGCGCATGAAGGCAGGACCTCCGGTGCAGCACGAGGGTTGCGAAGCCAACTCGAGTGCAGGGAGGTCCTGTTGTCCCAGTCTTGCGTGACGGTCCTGGTCCCGTCCAACTCCCGCGTGTCGTCGTGCGATTGCCTCGCGCACCGGTTCGGGAACGCGGCCGACCGTCCGAACAGGGTGCGCAGGTATCCGTCGGACATGACGGACGCGGAGTGGGCGGTGGTGCGCGACGCGCTGCCGGTTCCTGCCTGGCTGGAGGGCCGGGGCGGGCAGCCCGAGGGCTACTGCCACCGGCAGATGCTCGACCAATGCCACGAAGTTAAGGGCCTGTTGGTGGTGTCAAGGCATCAGGGAGAGTGATGTTGTAGGTGTTCGGCGCGGTTCGGATGAGTCGCCCGCTGCGGGCCCAGTAGCAGAGTTGCGCGGTGAGGCTGCTGAGAGGGCGCCCCGAGGTGGGGAGCCCGAGATGCCGCGCGATGTCCCGGGTGTGCATGGCGTGGTTGGAGTTCGCGGCCAAGAGCTGGCAGACCTGGCCCCAGCGGCCGGAGAGGGCCCGGCTCGGGTCCTGCGCGCTGGGCAGAGCTGGTGGGTGCACGGTGATCTCGATGGCGGTGATCGGGGTGCTGTCGCGTGGACGCCCGTCGCGGTTCCAGACTCGTGGGATGTCGCACACACCGAGGTATCAGGAATAAGCACGTCCGGCAGCGACCCCATCAAGTCGGGGTCGAAGAGGGGTTGGACGTCACCCCAAAGCAAGTCGGCCGGCCCACCATCCTGCCCGTCAGCCTCCCCCAACGACGACAATTACCTTAGCCAAGGTCGTGAGGCATCCCCATGTCTCATGAGACACATCAAAGTCTGGAGAACGATGGTCACCGGACCGTGCTGTGGCGGACCGAGAACGGCGTCCGGCTGCAGTCCCGTACCGGCCGCGACGTCACCGCGCTCTGGATGGACCTGGCCATGGCCGCCATGAGCCGGCCGCCCGGCCTGATCCTGGACGGGGTTATGTGACCTGTGGGGGTGTCTCAGCCCCAAGGTGTCTCAGGCGGCGCAGCTCCCAAAAATGAGACGTGGCGGGCGTCGCGGCCACGTTCCGCAGCGTCGGTTGCCGCTCACAGGTGGCCGTCCAGGAACTTCCGTACCTCGGCGATGGTCATAGGCCCCGTGCCGTGCGCCACCGCCTCTCCCTCCTTCAGCAGGACGTAGGACGGGGCTCCGGTGATCCCGTATCGCTCGGTTGCGGCCGGACAACGCGTGATGTCGGCGCGGACGGCCGTCAGGCGGCCCGTGTAGTCGTCGGCGATGCCACCCACGACGAGGTCCATCACCCGGCAGGGCTCGATTGCCTTGGGCCATGTCCCGGTGAAGTATGCGAGGACCGGAACTTTGCTCATCCCGAGGATGAATTTGAACTCCGCGTCCTCACGGGGTCGGTGAACCCGCTTCGTCATGGAAGCTCCTGCCCTCACGTTCCGTCATTCCATCCCCATCATCCCTCGCGCGGTGTGCCAGGCCGGCCCGGTCGGTTGTCCGGTGGACCTGTCGGAAGGGAGGCACGGGGCCGTCGCAGAACCACGGTGGTCCCCGGCGCGAGCGGCCCGCACCCCCGGCCCTGGTGACCCGGCCTGGCCGCCACGCCGGTCACCCGGCTGCAGCCCGCCGTGCGCCCGTGGGTCAGCTCGTGCCAGGACAGTGCCCCCCGCGACGACCTGAAAGCCGTTTTCCAGGGCATAGCTGCCCAGATCTCCGACCGGATGCTCGATGAGCTCGTCGACGAGCGGGCCGGTGCGCATCGTCCATCGGATCCAGTCGACCAGACAGCGCCCCCGACGGGCTTCCCGGGGCCTTGTCTGGTCTTCACCTCAACCCCCGGTCTCAGCTGGCTCATACGGCTCTTCCCCGGGCCGCATGAGCCAGCTGATGGCACCGAGAACGAGGCACGATTCCTGGACGCTCGCGGACGCGGGCGTGGACGGTCGAAATACGCGTCAGCTGACCCGAAGACCGACCGCCAGCGTCAGTTCGAGGACCCGCTGTGGCGATGCGAGATCCGGAAACAGCTCCCGCAGCTGAGACATCCGGTACCGGACCGTCTGGGGATGGACGAACAACGCCGCCGCCACCTCGTCCCGCCTGCCCTGGTGCAGCAGCCACGCCCGCAACGTCTCCTCCAGCCGCCGTGCGGTCGCGACAGGCAAGGTCCGCAACGGTGCGAGGGCTCGGGCACGCAGGTCTGCGAACGCGTCCGCGTCGGCGCTCAGCACCAGCTCGGGCAGGTGGTCCTCGGTGTCGCGAATATCAGAGGAGAGGGAGCGTGCGCGTACGGCTCGTGCGTACGAGGCGGACGCACGAGTCCATGGCCGGGCCGGGCCGACCACGGCGGTGCGGTCGGTCAGCTGCCGCAAGAGATGTGATCGGTCGGCATCGGGGACGAGCAGCACACCGGTGGCGTCCGGCAGATCGTCCAGGACGAGGGTGCTCGGGTCGAGCGCGCGGTAGGCAGGCCGGGCCTGGGCGGCGGGCAGCAGGACCGCGGTCAGCGAAACCGGAGGCTGCCACGCGGCCCGTTGAGCAGAGGCAAGCAGCACGTCCGGGCTCGCGCCGGCGAGGAGGTCGCGGGCCAGGTGTTCCAGGTGGCGCTCCTGGTCCCTGCCCCGCGCGGCCAGTTCGTCGGCGTGGCCCGCGGCGCTCGCGGCGGAGAGCTCGTCGATGTAGGCGAAGGTCAGCTCGGCGAACTTGGCGACCTCGGCGGCGGGCAGACCTGCGGGTACGGCACCCGCTGCCAGGCATCGCCAGGCCACGCGGGCGCCGACACGGTAGGCGCTGAGCAGGGCGTCCATCGAACGGCCGTCGCGCACCTCGCCGCGGCCCAGCTCGTAGGCCGCGTCACCGGCGTCGCCGCCTGTGGCGTTCCCGCTCGCGAGGTCCAGGTAGTGCCCCAGGGCGGTCCGGACGGCTCGGCGGATGGTGGCGCCCATGGGGCCCGTAAGGGCGCCTGCGTAGGGAGGGACCTCGTCGATGATCGCCTGGACGACCTCGTCGGCGGTGCTCTTCAGCGCGGCCCGAAGTGCGGTGACCGTCGTCTCATCCAGGGCCAGTTCGCCGGCCCTCCGGATTGCATGGCTCACGTTTTTGTTCCCTGCGAACAATTCAGCCGACCAGATTCACGCCCTACGGACAGGACTTTACGCCTTCAGGCGCAGCAGGCTGGAGTCATGACGAGTACAGCCCTCCGCAGCAGGGCGTGGAAACTGCTGGAGATGGTCACGACGCCGCTGCTGCCGTCGGACTACCTCGACCTGGTCAGCCCGCTGCGTGCGGGCGCTGACCTGCGTGGGCGCATCGAGGCCGTGCACCCCGAGACGGGTGACGCCGCGACCATCGTGATCAGGCCGGGACGGGGCTGGCGCGGCCACACGGCCGGTCAGTACGTGCGCATCGGGGTCGACGTCGACGGGGTGCGCCTGTGGCGTGCCTACTCCCTCACCTCGCCGACAAACCGCCCAGACGGCCGCGTCACGATCACCGTGAAGGCGATCCCGGACGGCAAGGTCAGCAACCACCTGGTCCGCAGGGCGAAACCGGGCACGCTGATCCAGCTCGACCAGCCGACCGGTGACTTCGTGCTGCCGCAGACCAAGCCCGCCAAGGTGCTCTACCTGACGGCCGGCAGCGGCATCACGCCCGTGATGGGCATGCTGCGCGACACCGAGTTCGACGACGCCGTCATGATCCACAGCGCGCCACAGCCGCACGACGTGATCTTCCGCGACGAACTGCACGACCTGGTCGCGGACAAAAAACTGCGGCTCACCGAGGTGCACACCGACACAGGCGGCATGCTCGACATCGCCCGTCTCGACGAACTCGTGCCCGACTGGGCCGAGCGCGAGACCTGGGCCTGCGGGCCCGCGGGCCTGCTCGACGCCGCCGAAGAGCACTGGAGTGAGCACGGCGTACAAGAGCGCCTGCACACCGAACGCTTCCGCCCCAGCATCGTCGTCGCCGGCGACGGCGGCGAGGTCACGTTCAGCGCCACCGGCAAGACCGTCGACGCGGACGGCGCCACGCCGTTGCTGGACGTCGGCGAGGAGGCCGGCGTGCTCATGCCCTCCGGGTGCCGCATGGGCATCTGCTTCGGCTGCGTCACGCCGCTCAAGGCGGGCGCCGTCCGCGACCTGCGCACCGGCGAGATCACCGAGGCCGAGCCGGGCGTCCTCATCCAGACCTGCGTGTCCGCCGCGGCGGGCCCCTGCGACATCGAACGGTAGGAGCACCTTGACCGCCACCGACCCCACCGCCCACCTGACCGCGGAGCAGATCGAGGAACTCGGCCGCGAGCTGGACGCGATCCGCGACGAGGTGATCGCCGGCCGCGGCGAGAAAGACGCCGCCTACATCCGCAAGGTCATCTCGGCGCAGCGCAAGCTCGAGCTGGTCAGCAGGGGCGTGCTGCTGTTCTCGATCTTCCCGCCCGCGTGGCTGATCGGCACCGCCGGACTGTCCGTGGCGAAGATCATGGACAACATGGAGATCGGCCACAACATCCTGCACGGCCAATGGGACTGGATGCGAGACCCGAAGATCCACTCCACCACCTGGGAGTGGGATCACGTCTCGCCGTCCGAGCAGTGGAAGCACTCCCACAACGAGCTGCACCACACGTACACCAACGTGATCGGCAAGGACAACGACCTCGGCTACGGCATCATGCGCGTCGACGAGGACCAGAGGTGGCACCCGTTCCACCTCGGCCAGCCGCTGTGGAACTTCATCAACGCCTGCTTCTTCGAGTACGGCATCGCAGCGTACGACCTGGAGCTCGGCAAGAACCTGAGCAAGCGCCGCCGCAAGAACCCGGAGTTCCGCGCGCGGGCCAAGGCCGTGGGCCGCAAGATCCGCAAGCAGGTGCTCAAGGACTACGTGATCCACCCGCTGCTGTCGGGACCGTCGTTCCTCCCCACGCTCGCCGCCACGTTCACCGCGAACCTGGTCCGCAACATCTGGTCCCACTCGGTGATCATGTGCGGGCACTTCCCCGAGGGCGTACAGGTCTTCGAACGCCGGTCGATCAAGGACGAGACGCGCGGCCAGTGGTACCTGCGCCAGATGATGGGCTCGGCGAACATCAGCGGCAGCAAGGCCATGCACTTCATGACCGGCAACCTCTCCCACCAGATCGAGCACCACCTGTTCCCGGACCTGCCGAGCAACCGGTACGCCGAGGTCGCGGTGAAGGTGCGCGCGCTGTTCGATAAGTACGAGCTGGAGTACGTCGCCGGGCCGCTGCCCAAGCAGGTGTTCTCCGCGTGGCACAAGGTCTTCCGGCTCTCGCTGCCGAACAAGAAGCCCAAGGTCAAGACGCCGGACCGCGAGCAGGAGCTCGTCGCGGCCTGATCCCGGTATTGGTTCAGATCCTTCGGCCGTACCGGAGGCACCGCCCGGTTCGGTGAGATCCGTTGCGGACGATGGGCGGCCGCGACATCAGCCCGTACGACACGGGACCCGGGCAGCCCGGTGTCCGGCTGCGCTGCCTGGACGTGCGCCAGGAGCTCAGCACACAGCCCCCGGCGAGGTGTTGTAGTGCGCTGACCTGCCATGGTCGGGCCGGTCGTCGGGTGCGTACGCGTACTCGGTTTGCCGACGGGCAGGCTGGGTGGAAGGCATGCGCTGTGACGCGGACCCGGCCGTCGGGGTCGAGTCCCGCACGGTCCGCACCGGACCGGCCCACGCCCTGCTGGATGCCACGCGCGAGTCCGCCGTCGTCGTCATCGGCGCCCACCGCCGCGCGGGCCGGCTCGGACCCGTCGCGCACACCCTGCTGCACCGCGCCCACTGCCCTGTGGTGCTGGTACCGACGATCGGATGAGCGGCAGAGGGCCTGGTCCGGGATTCCGCTCCCCGCACCGGCGCAGGACCGGACGGCTCCGGCAGCGATGGTGACGAGCGCGGTCCCGCTGGGTGTTGTGCACGCAGGGGAGCAACAGTCGCACGCCTACGAGCCGTTCGCGATGGTGCCGACGGCCGACTCAGGCCTCGGTGGGGGTGAGCCGGACTCCGGTGACGAGGTCGGGGTGGATGCGGACCGCGTAGTCCATGGCCTGCCCCACCCAGGGATGCAGAATCTCCTGGTATCGGGTCAGATCACGGGCGTCGGTCACCAGGTGGGCGTAACCGGTGACCACCACGCTCCAGCCGAGGTGCGTGTCCGGGTCGATGGCGTCGGCCTCGTACGCCACGACCACGCCCGGCGCGCCGGCCTGCCGGGTCCGTGAGGTCAGGGCGGCGCCCTCGTGCGTGCGGATGACGATGTCGCCGTTGTCCAGGACATGGTTGACCGGGCGGATCGTCGGCAGTGCGTGCTGGGTGAAGACGACCCGCCCGAAGGACACGCTGCCCAGGAGTCGCAGCGCCTCGGCGCTGTCGAGGTCGATGCTCCGGCGCGGTCCAGTGGCGGTCGACCGGCCGTTGTCGAGGGCCATGGCGGGCTTCCGTGTCTGTTCGTCTCTCACTGCTTCATGTCTCCGACCGGCTCCCCCGGGTCCGTCACGTGGCGCGGGGCCCGATGGACGGCCGGTGAGGGGGCGAGGCATCTTCGTCGCGGCTTCGTTCGATCAGATCATTCGAACTGCGGCGGAGGTCATGGCGCTAGGGCCGTTCGGCCCCTGCCCGTGGCCGGGCGACCCTTTCACGGGTGATCGGTGGCCGGGGCGGGGTGCGGTGTCCGGACTCCGCGGGACCAGACGTTGTGGACGGCCGGTGCCTACCAGGTGCCGGGCCTTGTGAGGAACCGGCCTCGGGCGTCGGCCCCGCGGTGTCGCCGCACGGGAACAGGTGCCGTTTCCGGTCCTGCCGTCTCCTGCTTCCCGGCGCGGGTTTCTCTCACGAGGCGGGTGCCGGATCGCCGGGCCCGTCCTGACCCTCCTGCTCCTCCGCCCGGCCCCCGCGCCACGGCGGCGGTGTGGCCGACCTGCAGGTCGCGTCGTCGCGGTGCGTGGCGCGGTCGGCCTGGCCGCGCAGCCGGTCCTGCAGGCGGTCCGCGAGCTCGTGTGCGGTCGCCTCACGGGCGTGCACGATCACGAGAACGCCGCCCACCCGAATCTCGGCCGCCGCGGACCACGGCTGCTCGACGTGCTGCGCCGTGGCCCTGGTGACCCGCACCTCGCCGCTGACGTCCGGAAGCCCCGGACGGTCGAGGGCCGCTTCGACCTTGGTCCGGATGTACGCGAGCGCTTCCTCGTCCACGTCGCCCGCCGCGCGCACGCGTACGCCGACGGTGTCGGGAACACGGATGTCCCTGGCAGTCATGTGCCCCACTCCTTCTGATCGTTCGTCAGCGGCTCCACCCTGCTCCGGGGAGCGGCTCCGGTCCCAGGGCCACCCGGCCCCGGGACCGGGCCATGGGTCCCGCGTGTCCGCCCGTCGCCGGACGCTGCGGATCCGGATCGAGGGCCGACCGGACCTGGCCCGACAGCCCGGCACAGCCCGATCTGGGTCTAGCTGCTGGACGACCACGAAGTGGTACGGCGGGGCATGCACGACCTGCTCGATGACGAATCGGACATTCTGTGAACGGCGAGGCAGGAAGCTCTGCCGGGCCTGACCAGCAGGGAACGGGAGCCTGGTTGCCGGCAGGGCCACTGAGGCCCGCCGCGACGGACGGTGGGGCCGGACGTCCCGTACCTCACCCCCGTACGGCCCCTCCCGAACGGGTTGCGCGCGCCGGAGACCGGCGGCGCACCGGAACCACCGGACACCGATCGGGAGGACGAGCGACATGACCGTGCGCGTGGGAATCAACGGCTTCGGGCGCATCGGGCGCAACTACCTGCGCTGTGTGCTGGAGCGCGCGGAAACAGCGGCCGGCACGTCGGTCGAGGTGGTGGCGGTCAATGACCTGACCTCCCCGGCGGCCCTCGCTCATCTGCTGGAGTACGACTCGACGTACGGCAGGCTGCGCCGCGCGGTCGAGCACGACGACACCTCGATCACCGTCGACGGCCACCGTATCGCCGTGACCGCCGAACGCGACCCGGCCACCCTGGACTGGGCCGGCCTCGGCGTCGACGTCGTCGTCGAGTCCACCGGACGCTTCCGCAGCCGCGAGGACGCCGGGCTGCACCTCAAGGGCGGGGCCTGCAAGGTGTTGCTGTCCGTGCCGGGCAAGGGAGTCGACGCCACCGTGGTCATGGGCGTCAACGAGGGCACCTACGACCCGGACAGCGACCACGTCATCTCGAACGCCTCGTGCACCACCAACTGCGTGGCGCCGATGGTGAAGGTCCTCGACGACGCATTCGGGATCGACAAGGGCCTGATGACCACCATCCATGGCTACACCAACGACCAGGTGGTCCTGGACGGCCCGCACAAGGACACGCGCCGCGGGCGTACCGCCGCCGTGAACATCATCCCGACCAGCACCGGAGCGGCCCGCACCGTGGGCCCGGTGCTGCCGGAGCCGGCCGGCACCCTCGACGGTCTCGCGGTCCGGGTCCCCGTCGAGGACGGCTCCCTCACCGACCTGACCCTCGTACTCGGCCGGGAGGTGACCGTCGACGAGATCAACTCCGCCTTCGGGGAGGCCGCCGCCGGGCCGCTGAAGGGTGTCCTGCGGGTGTCCGACGCCCCGATCGTCTCCCGGGACATCGTCGGCGATCCCGCCTCCTGCGTCTTCGACGCCCCGCTGACCCAGGCCCACGGGGACCTGGTGAAGGTCTTCGGCTGGTACGACAACGAGTGGGGATACACCAACCGGCTCCTCGACCTCACGGAGCATGTCGCCGCCCGGCTTCCACGCAATTGACGGAGGCACCTGCCACCGCTCCCGTACCGTCCTCCGTCCGCGACGGATACCGTTGTACCTGACCGCAACGGTCGGCTGCGGGTGTGTCGAGCGGACGTGGAGGATCACCGGTGGGAAGCCAGGAGCGGGCCGGTCAGGCCCGCGTACGGCTGCCGCATCTGAAGCTGGACGAGCTGCTGGAGGAACTGCAGGCCCGCCTCGACACGGCCCGCGGCACGCGCGACCGGGTGAACAGCCTCCTGGAGGCGGTGCTCTCGGTCGGCCGGGAGCTCGACCTGGAGCAGGCCCTGCGCAGCATCGTGGAGGCCGCCGCGGTGCTGGTCGACGCCGAGTACGCCGCCCTCGGCGTGATCGGGGCGGACGGCAAGCGGCTGTCCGCCTTTCACACGGTCGGGGTCACCGAGGAGCAGATCGCCCGCATCGGGCCCTACCCCGAGGGCCACGGCATCCTCGGCGAGTTGATCACCAACCCTGTGTCCCTGCGGCTGGCCAGGATCTCCGACCATCCTTCCTCGTACGGCTTCCCGCCCCACCACCCGCCGATGAACAGCTTCCTCGGCGTTCCCATCCGGGTGCGCGACCAGGTGTTCGGCAACCTCTACCTGACCGAGAAGCGCGGTGGAGCGCAGTTCGACGACGAGGACGAGTCGGTCCTGTCCACCCTGGCGGTGGCGGCCGGCGTCGCGATCGACAACGCCCGCCTGTACGAGGAGTCCCGGTTGCGGGAACGCTGGCTGCGGGCCACCGCGGAGATCACACACAGCCTGATGTCCGGCAGCGAGCGCGGCGAGGCCCTCGGCCTGATCGCCGAGCGGGCCCTGCAGATCACCGGCGCGGCCCTCGCCGTGGTCGCCATGCCCCTGGAGGACACCGACTCGCTGCGGGTGGAACTGGCCGTCGGAAAGGGCGCCGACGCACACCGCGGGCTCGTCCTGCCCGTGGACGACAGCCTCATCGGCCGGGCCTTCGCCGACGCCGCACCCGTCATCAGCCCGGACGTCTCCCGAGACGAGCGCAGCGAGATGGGGGGCGCGGGGAGGGTGCCGTCCGCCGCGACGCGCTTCCCCGGGCTCGGGGCTGCTGTGGCCGTGCCCATCGGGACGGGGGAGGGCGTACGAGGTGTCGTGCTGCTCGTGCGCGAGGAGGGCCGGACGGTGTTCTCCGAGCAGGAGACCGAGCCGTTGCAGGGCTTCGCCGCTCAGGCCGCGATCGCGATGGAGCTGGCCGAGCGGCGCCGGGACGCCGAGGAGGTCGCGGTGCTCAAGGACCGCGACCGCATCGCCCGGGACCTGCACGACCTGGCGATCCAACGGTTGTTCGCGACCGGCATGACGCTGCAGAGCGCGGGCCGCTTCATCGAGCACCAGGAGGCCTCGGAGCGCGTGGCGCGCGCGGTGGACGACCTCGACGAGACCATCAAGATCATCCGGTCGACCATCTTCGGCCTGCGCTCGCACGAGGGCACCGCCGGGCCCGGACTGCGGGCCCGGGCCGTACGGGTGGCCGGCGAGGCGGCACCCGTGCTGGGCTTCGCGCCCAGCATGCGCATGGAGGGCCTGGTGGACACGGACGTGCCGAGAGAGGTCGCCGACCATGTGGTGGCCGTGCTCTCCGAGAGCCTGACCAACATTGCCCGGCACGCTCGTGCCGACCGCGCCGATGTGGTGCTGAAGACCGACGGTCGCGAGGTGCGGCTGACGGTCTCCGACAACGGCGTGGGCATTCCGCCCGAGGGGCGCCGCAGCGGCCTGGACAACATGGCCGAGCGGGCCCGGCAGCTGGGTGGCGAGCTTCAGGTGATCACTCCAGAGGGTGGGGGCAGCACGCTGGTGTGGCGGGTGCCGGTGCCGGCGGCGGAGTAGCGGGAGGCCCTGGCACTGGGACCGGTCGGGACCCGTCTCCGGGCCCTTCGGTTCCGTCGGGCCGTGGTGTGCGGTGCGAGACTGAAGCCGAGCCCGTGGGGTGGACCGGTGGATGGGGAACGCCTCGTGCGGCCTCTCGGGAAGGGCAGGGCGGCAACACCTCCCCGGATCGGTGCCCGCACACCTCCGGCGGACCCCTGCAATATCAGTATCCCCGCTCGGGCACCGGCACCGACAGAGGCCACCGCTGCGAGCAACAGCAGTCCCAACCCGTACGGCTCGCAGGCGCCGTTGAACGAGCCCATAACCAGCGGCGGCACGAGGCCGCCTAGGCCGCCCGCAGGCCCCGACGACGCCGGTGACCGAGCCGGTCCGCATCGGCGGCGTCGGCATGGCCACGAAGGCGAACGTCGCCCCGCTGCCGGCGCCCAGCGCCGCCGCCCTGAGAGCCATGGAGAACCGGCGCCCGGCCATACCCGGTGTACCGGCGGCGCAGCGTGCCGACACGCCCCGAGCAGGGGGCCGCTCGGCCCTACCGGCGGGCGGACACCGCCGGGTTCACTGCTGCCGACAGATCGTGAAGGTGAGGACCAGGAATGTCCGGTGGGGAGAGGCGATGATCGTCGTGGTGGGGCATGCGGATCTGACCGTGCCCACACTGGAGTTGGTGGAGGCCGAGCTGCGGGACTGCCTGGGGCGTCTCTCCGAGGGCGCCGTCGGCCTCGTGCGCGTCGGGGCGGGGCTGCCCGTGGCATTCGGGCGGGCGGTGAGCGCGGCGGGACGGAAGCTGGTGGTTCTGCTGCCCACGAAGCGATCGGTGCCCGCCGTCCTGCCGGAGCCCGACCGGTCAGGGGCGGCGGAACTGCTGATGCTGGCCGAGCAGGTACGGCTGCTGGGCTTCGACCCCGCCGACCGGGGCGCCTGCATCGGCGCCGACGAACGACTCGTCGCGGCGAGTCGGAAGGTCCTGGCAGTCTGGGACGGTTCACCGACCGACGGCACGGACGCCACCGCCCACCTCGTGGCCTTCGCCCGGGCCCGGGGCATCCCGGTCGAGGTGGTGTGGCCCAGGGGTGCCTCACGCACCTCCCGTCCGGCCGTCACAACCTGAGCGTGAACCAGGTCGCCTTGCCGTCGTCGGTGGGGCGCACGCCCCAGTTGTCGGCCAGTGCACGGACGCGGATCAGGCCCCGGCCGGACTCCTCGTCCTCGGCCGCCAGCCGGGGCTGGGGCAGATGCGGGCTGCGGTCGGTGACCTCGACGGTGAGGTCGGTGGCCGTGCGGCGCAGCTGCAGGGCGAGGGGGCCCTCGGCATGCTGGACGGCGTTGGTCAGGGTCTCCGACAGCAGCAGGAGCGCGTCGTCCGTGGGCGCGGGACAGTCCCAGGCGATGAGTGCCTTGTGGAGGAAGGCACGGCCCTCGGGCACGGAGGTCGCGACGGCGGGCAGGTCGGTCGTCAGGGATGCCAGCGGCGCGGCCGGGATCTGGGCCAACAGGAGTGTCACGTCGTCGTCGTGGCTGTCCGCGTCGGGCAGCAGGCTCGCCAGCACATGGTCTGCTGCGGCCTCCAGGCATGGGGTGTCCGCGAAGAACTTGTCGAGGACGACGGTGAGTTCGTCGATGCGACCCTCGATGTCGCTGCCGGGTGTCTCGACCAGGCCGTCGATGTAGAGGACGAGCGTGGCACCGGGCGGGATGGCCGTACAGGACTGCAGGTAGAGGATGTCACCGACGCCGAGGGCGCGTTGACCGGGGACTCCAGGTTGCGCACGCCGTCGCCGGGCGAGGCGACGAGGGTCGGCAGATGACCGGCCGAGCAGGTGGTCACGGTCCCGGTGTCCGGGGCGACGGCCAGGTAGCAGCAGGTGACGAGTTGGTCGCAGACGTCCAGGTCGGCCACACAGGTGTCCAGGGCCTGCATCAACTGCCGGGGCTGCATACCGGTCTTGGCGAGCGCGTGCGCGGCCGAGCGCAACTGCCCCATCAAGGCGGCGGCCTCCAGGCCCCTGCCCATGACGTCCCCCATGAGTACGCCGACCCGGTCGGCACCCAGCGGGATCAGGTCGAACCAGTCGCCGCCCACGCCGGCGCCCTGGGTGGCGGGCCGATAGCAGCTCGCCACGGCAAGACCGGGTATGGCCGGCGGGGTGCCCATGAGGCTGCGCTGCAGGGTGAGCGCGATGTGCCGCTGCTGCTCGTACAGGGTGGTGAGTTCGGCTTCCGCGCGCTTGCGGTCGACCGCGGGCACGGCCGCCCTGAGCCCCGAGCCGTTCCTCGCGGCACGCTCCATCCAGGAATCCGTCGACATCAGCCGCGCCGGCGGACCGGCCGTCATCGTGTCGGCGTCCGGCATGGCCACCGGGGGCCGCGTCCTGCACCATCTGCGACGGCTGCTGCCCGACCCGCGCAACACCGTCGTGGTGGTGGGCTTCGCGGCACAGGGCACCCGTGCCCGCGACCTCGTCGACGGTGTCAAGGCGCTGAAGATGTTCGGAGAGTACGTGCCGGTGCGCGCCCAGGTCGCGAACGTGCCCCACTTCTCCGCACACGCCGACGCCGCGCAGATCATCGACTGGCTGCGCGACGCCGAGGCCCCGCACGCCACCTACCTGGTGCACGGCGAGCCGGAAGCCGCCGAAGCGCTGCGGGACCGCATCGACAAGACCCTGGGCTGGACGGCGGTCGTGCCGCGTTCCGGGGAACGGGTCCTCGTCCGCTGACGGGGGTCAGTAGGGGAGGGACCGCCCGGAGGGCGTGCGCAGGTCGGGGGGCTCGGGCCGCCGCGGGGGCCGAGGGAGTTTGGTCTCGTAGGTCCGTTTCATGATCGTCACCTCCAGGCCCCTTCCGGACGGTGTGCCATCGACTCCGGCACCGCGTGTACCCCGAGCCTCGTCCATGATCCCGCGCATCGCAATGAGCCCACCGACCCCGATGCATGGGCCGAGCGGCCCAGGGGATGTCCGTCCGGGGCGCAAGGGCCGTCCCAGCCCTCTGTTCGGGCCGGTCGGCTCACGCGTCGTGACCTGGATCGGAGTTCGATGACAGTGAGATGAACGGAACACGTCGGAGGGGAGTGAGGGCAGTGGGTACGAGTCTCACACCGGAGTTCTGGGAGCGGTTCGTCGTGTTGCTGGTGGCGGCCATGGGCGTGACGATCGTGCTCACCGCCGCACTGGACGCCCTGGCTCTGCGAGTGGCGCGCCGCCGCGCACACCGGCCGACCGCGCAGACGCCGCCCCGGCCGACCAGCACGGATCACCGCACCACGGTCAGTTGTTGACGGGGCGCCCGACAGGCCCTATGCGGCGCCGCTCCGGACGACACCGAGCGGTGCCGCGGCCTTGTCCGCGAGCGGCACTGTCACCACCCCAACCGTTGCATGCCGCAGGCGCTCGCGGCCCACCGCCCCGATCGCGGTCGGTTCGTACACCCCATGAGCCTTGCGCCCCAGGGCGAGCAGCAGTGTCCCGCGCGCCTGGTCAAGCAGCACCCGAACGGGCGGACCCTCCACCAGCACGGCACGCAAGGCATTGTCGATCCGCGGTCCGAAGACCTCGCGGACCGTCGAAGGGGGTCTTTTGGTCGTCTTCCTCCACACGAGTACAAGAACGTCCCGCATGACACGGCGCTGCGGCCACGCGCGGAGCCCTCGTCGTGTTCAGCGATCACGGCCAACGCCTGGGGGGCCACGGCCGTCGGACAGGACGTCTTCACTCGTGAAGCGAGCGAACGCCCGTGTGAGACGCACGCGGGACACGGATCCGAGTGTCCATTCGCGGCAGCAGGAGTGAAGGCCCGGTCGCTGGCCGAAAGCGCGGCCACGGAGCCGAGCCCGGCGGCCACCGCCGCCGGGCTGCGCCCGCCGAGCCGGTAAGGGCAAGGGCCGGGACACGGAGCCCTGAGCGCCGACCCCAGGGCGTCGGGTCATGCCGCCGTCAGGCGATGGTGATGCCGTCGTCGAGGTAGACGTCCTGGACGGCGTGGAGGAGTTCGATGCCCTCGCCGGTGGGCCGCTGGAAGGCTTTGCGGCCGGTGATGAGACCGGTGCCGCCGGCCCGCTTGTTGATCACTGCGGTTCGGACCGCTTGCGCGAGGTCCCCCTGGCCGGCCGATGCACCGCCGCTGTTGATCAGCCCGACCCGGCCCATGTAGCAGTTGGCCACCTGCCAGCGGGTGAGGTCGATCGGATGGTCCGTGGCGAGCCTGCCGTACAGGAGCTGGTCGGTCCTGCCGAAGTCCAGCGCGCGATAGCCGCCGTTGTTCTCCGCCTGCTTCTGCTTGACGATGTCGGCCTCGATGGTCACCCCGAGGTGGTTGGCCTGTCCGGTGAGGTCGGCCGACGCAGAGTAGTCCACGCCGTCCTTCTTAAACGCTGGGTTGCGCAGGTAGCACCACAGCACCGTGAACATGCCCAGTTCGTGGGCCCGTGCGAAGACCTCGCTGACCTCCTGCAACTGGCGGTCCGACTGCTCCGAGCCGAAGTAGACCGTGGCGCCAACCCCGACCGCGCCCAGGTCGAAGCACTGCTCGACTCTCCTGTCACCCGGAATACCGAAGGAGGGAGCCACGGAGGTTCGCATGGCCGCCTCGCCGGTTCACTGTCCAACATGCGGCGCGGCGTGATGGCTCGGCAGAGCCCGTTGGGCCCTTCACGGAGGTCGAACGGCCCCCATGGGGACGGAACGCGGTGAAGACGCGGGGACCGTGGTCCGTTCCCGCGGTGGAGCGGGGCAGCGGGCCGGGCGGCCCCCTGGCCGGGACCTTCGAGGCCCGCCGTGGAACAGCGGAAGAGGGGTCAAGGAGGTCGTGGGGCGAGCCTGAGGAGGCGCACGGCGGGCGAAGGAGGACGCGATGAGTCACCCGGTGCTGGCAGGCATCGACGGATCCGCACGCAGCCTGGTCGAAGCCGACTGGGCTGTGCGGGAAGCGGCGCTGCGTCTCGTGCACGCCTCTCCACCGCTTCCTGGCGATGCCGTCCCGGTCCCAGCCATGGAAAAGTCGCATCATGTGGGGGAGCGCAGGCTCCAGCGGGCGATCGCCGACCTTGACGCCCGCTGTCCGGATCTCCAGGTGCGGGGCGAGCAGGCCACAGACGCCCCGGACGTGGCACTCCTTGCCGCGGCGCACAGCGCCGGGTCCTGGTGGTCGGTGCACGAGGCTCGGGCGGCTTCGACTAACTCATGGTCGGTTCGGTGGCCCTTCGTGTGGCGGCGGCAGCCGCTTGCCCGGTCGTGCTGGTGCCCGAACCGTCGGCAGGGGGCTTGGGAGACGGGGTACGAGCGGCAGGCGGTGCCGCCCAGGTCGTGGTGGGTTCGACGCACACCGTCCGGTCGAGGAGGTGGCGGACTTCGCCTTCGCAGCCGCTGAGGCGCGCGGAGCGCGGCTGCGGGTGCTACAGGCGTGGGCTTTTCCCGCTGAGGCCGTGTCTTCCCAGACGCTGTTCGTGACGGGGGAGGACCGGGCCACTTGTGCGGACTAGGACGTCCTGCGGCTGCCCGACGCCCTGCGCACTCGGCAGGAGAAGTATCCGGAGGCAACGGTCAACAGCGACGTGCTCCTGCCACACACCGCGCAGGCGCTCGTGAACGCGTCTCGGGGAGCGGACCTGCTGGTCGTGGGCCGCCGCACCGGCCCGCAGGCCTCCGAGGGCCGACTGGGACCGGTGCCCCACGCCGTAGTGGAGATGCTCAGCCGTAAAACACCTCGAACTCGTCGTACAGCGAAGGATCGACCTTCTTGGTCTGCGCTGTGGCCTCGCTGAGGGGCAGACGGATGATCTGGGTGCCGCGCAGGGCCACCATCGCGCCGAAGGCACCGTCCTTGAGCGCGTCGACGGCGTGCAGCCGGAAACGGGTGGCCAGCCACCGGTCGTAGGCGCCCGGGGTGCCGCGGCGCTGGACATGGCCGAGGACCGTGGTGCGGGCATCCTGGCCCGTGCGTTCCGAGATCACCTGGGCCAGCCACTCGCCGATTCCGGACAGTCGCACATGACCGAATTCGTCGAGCGTCTGGTCCCGGAGAGCCATCTGTCCCCCTTTGGGAACGGCCCCTTCAGCGCCCACGACGACCGGCGCATAGTTGATCTTGAATCTGCTCTCCACCTGCTCACACACTTCATCAATGTCGAACGGCCGCCCCGGGATGAGGATCACGTTGGCGCCGCTCGCGACTCCGGCGTGCAGGGCGATCCATCCGGAGTGCCGCCCCATCACCTCCACCACCAGAGCTCGCATGTGTGACTCGGCCGTGGTGTGGAGGCGGTCGATGGCCTCCGTCGCGATGCCGACGGCGGTGTCGAGACCGAAGGTGTAGTCGGTGCCGGACACGGCGTTGTCGATGGTCTTCGCCGCCGATCACGATGAGCGCGTCGATGCCGTACGTGGCAAGGGTGTCCCGCACGCGCCGCAGCCCGTCCTCGTGTTGGAACGGGTTGGTGCGGGACGAACCGAGGATGGTCCCGCCGCGCGGGAGATGCCCCGCACGCTGGGAATGTCCAGCGGCACGACATCGCCCTGGAGCGCACCGAGCCAGCCGTCTCGCAGCCGGACGAAGTCGACTGCGTATTCCTGGACGCCTTTGCGGACGACGCTGCGGATCACGGCATTGAGGCCGGGACAGTCACCGCCGCCAGTCAGCACTCCGACCTTCATGGCCGTCTCCTTTCCACTGGTTCCCCCGCCTGGTCGCTGCTTCTCGGTCATCAAAACCGCTGTCGGGGTGGTCACTGCGGATCAGATGGAGGGGGGCTGGGGAGAGCCGATCCATACCCCGATCGAGTCTCTTCCCGCAGCCGGGTCGCGGAAGGGCCGTTCGGGCTCCTTCTGGGCTGAGACGACGACGCCATTGGCCTGTCGGCTGCTGCGTGCCGATGGCACCGAGGGTCTCGCCGGCCCGACTTCGACGCCTGTCCGGGCGGGAGCAGGCATCGCCGGCCGGGCGCCGGGCCTCAGGGGACGAGGTCACCCACGTCTCGGGACAGACGTACGCGGGCTTCGTGCTCCGTCACCGGCAGACCGTCGACCTCGCGATGGTGTCCCGTCTGGTGGCGTCGCTGTCCGTACGCATGGGTTGCGGGACTGCGTGTCCGGCGACCGGGGCAGGGTTCTCCTCGTTCCCGGTCGCTTTCGGGCCGTGGTGGTGTCAGAGGTGTGGGATCAAGGTCACGGGGCAGGTCGCGTGGCGTACGGCGGCGTGGGCGACCGCGCCGAGGCGGGGTCCGGCTGCGGGAGCTACACGGTGGCCGAGCACGGCGAGGCCGGCGTGGTGGGTGGCTGCGGTCACGGCTCCGGCGGGGACGTCTTCCAGACAGACCTCCTCCACCCGTACGTCGGGGAACTTGAGCCGCCAGGGCATCAGGACTTCGGTCAGCCGCGTCTCGGCGTGGCGGGCGCGGGGCGAGTGGGCGTGCTGCCGGGGCGCGAGCGGATAGGTGGGGAGGAGGCCGGGCGGCAGCCAGGCGTAAAGGGCGCGCAGCGGGACCCCGCGCATCGCCGCCTCCTCGAAGGCGAAGCCGATGACTACGTCCTGCGGGTGGTGCTCGGCGTCGAGGGCGAGCAGGACCGGTCCGGCGGGCAGGTCGCCGGGGTGGGGTGCCGGGCGGACGAGGGTGACCGGGAAGTCGGCCCGGGCGGCGATGTGCGCGCCGGTGGAGCCCAGCAGAAGTGCGGACATGCCGCCCAGCCCGCAGGAGCCGAGGACCAGGAGTTCCGCGTCTCCGCCGGCGGTCAGCAGGGCTTCGCACGACGGGGCGTTCAGCAGGTGGGCACAGATGGCCAGGGAGGGGTGGCGGTTGCGGAGTCGGTCCAGGGCCAGGTCGAGGGAGTGGACGGCCCAGTGGCGGCTCGCGTCCGCCTGAGGTGCATCGGGCGCGGCGTCGTCCGGGACGTGCCAGGCGGCCACCAGATGGAGTGCGGTGTCGCGGAGTACGGCTTCGCGGGCGGCCCAGGCAGCGGCCGCGAAGCTGGCGGCGCTGCCGTCGATCCCGGCGATGACGGGGCGGGACATGAACACACACCTCCGATAGAGCAGGGGGGGGAGTGGTCCGGGGACCGGGGACCGGCGGGTCCCTTCACCCTGGCTTGGAGGCGTCCGGCGGCGCGAGGGCTTCTCGGTTCCGATGTGGGGCCGAACGGCCCCTCCCGCTCCCACGTCGCCGGGCGGTTGGCCCGAAGTCCGGCTCGAAACCGCACGGAGGCCGGCGCACATCCGCGAGGCGGGCGGGGACGAGGAGGCGTGCGAGGCCCCGCAGAGCCCCTGTCCAGCGTCGGCGGGCGGTCCCAGAGTGGCCGATGCTCCAGACCCCGGCCGCCTCGGGCGGGGACATGCGCCGGTGGCCGGCCGTCGTCTCTGTTCCGGCCTGGTCGCCGGCCTGACCGTTCGACTCCACCGGTGGGGGTGAGTGGATGAACATCCTGGTGAGCTACGCGAGTCGGCATGGATCCACCCGGAGCGTCGCCGAGCAGATCGCCGCCAGGCTCACCTGGCAGGGGCTGGCCGCCCGGGCGCGGTCGCTCAACTCGTCGCCCGGGGCGAGCGGGTACGACGCGTTCGTGCTGGGCAGCGCGATCCACGACACCGCCTGGCTGCCGGATGCCGTCGCCTTCGCGCGGCGACATCCGAGCGCCCTGTCGGCCCGGCCCCGTGTGGCTGTTCAGTACGGGGCAGCCGGTGCGGACGGTGGGGTGCTGGTTCCAGAACGGGGCGCGGGGGCCGTGACAGATCGCCGAGTTCGCATGCTCATCCACTCGATCGAGTACGGGCTGTTCGCGGGCGCCTTTCACCGCGAGCACACGTCGATGTTCGGCCATCTGTTGTTCAGGGGGACCGGGGGCGTGTGCGGCGACTACCGCGACTGGGCGCAAATCGATGCCTGGGCCGACCGGATCGCGCGCAGTCTGCGCGCCGAGGTGCCGCTCGGGCGGTCACGCCGCGACCGATCAGGCGCCGCGCCCTGCCGACCGGGATCTCCAGGCGGTCGGTCACGGTGAAGGCGTCGGCCAGCCCCGCCAGCCGCAGCAGCCGTGAGAAGCGCGGGTCGTGGCTGACCAGGAGCAGCCGTTGGTGACGCGGCGGAGCCTGCCGGCGGACAGCGCACAGCAGCGCCAGGCCGCTTGCGTCGACGAAGGTCACCCGGCGCAGGTCCAGGACCAGGACCATGTCATGGTGACGTGACCTGGCCACGGCGGTCAGACGGGTGGACAGGTTCTGGGCGGCCAGGATGTCCAGCTCGCCCCACAGTTCGATCACCAGCGTCCCGCCCGGCTTCCGCACGCGGAAACCGAAGGCGGTGGCGTCCTCGGCCATGACTCCCCCTCGCGATGCTGGCCTACAACCCCGGGGTGTGAGGGTGCCGCGACGTCCGAGACCAGTGGGGGGTGCAGCGATCCGGGCGTGGACGGGCGCCCACATGGCGCGCGGGTGCCCGCGCTGTTGCTGTGACCACCAGGGTCCTGGGTGGTGGTGTGGTGCCGGAGGAGTACCCGGTGTTCCGGGCCGTCATGCAAGGCCCGTGCCGCGAGCGGAAGTTGTCCGGAACTGTGCGCTTCCCGCGCGAGGGCGCCGACGAGTCCGCTGGTGGCATACGGGTGTCGGTGCCTGCCAAGAGATGCCGGTTCGTGCTCAGGTGTGGCCTGGCCTGGGACGCAAAGCTGTTGGCGGGTTCGGGCGGGGAGAGCGCGGCGACTGCTCAGGTCCGGTGCCGGGCGGCTGTGGTGTGCCAGGCCAGGGCGCGGGTGATGTCGGCGAGGGTGGCGATGCCGATGAGGTGGCCGTCGTCGAGGACAAGGGCCCTGCGGTCCCTGCTCGCCTCCAGGCGGGGCAGCAGGTCCACGACCAGGCCGTCCGGGGCGGCCGTGGTCACGTCGGACAGGGGGCGCATCACGTCGCCGATCGATGTGGTGGAACGGGACTGGATCGGGATCCGGTTGATGAGCCTGACCGTGACCAGTCCAGCCACTGTGCCGTCCGGGGCGAGCACAGGGAAGGCGGAGTGGTGGTAGCGGCCGAAGGGGCCTTCGGCCAGGAACGAGGCGAGGGTCGCGGTGGCGGGAACGGTGACCGGGGCGCGGATCATCAGATGGCTGACGGGCATCTCGCCCAGGACGCCGCGCAGTTGCGCCTGCCGCTGTTCGGCGGTGGCGGCGGTGATCAGGAACCAGCCGATCAGCGCCGGCCACAGCCCGGACAGATCGCCAGCGAAGATCATCACCACGAACCCGGTCACCACCATGAGCCGGCCCAGCCCCCGGCCTGCGTCCGACACGCTGCGGGTTGCCCGGACCCGGTCGCCGGTTCGGTGCCAGAGGAACGCGTGCAGCAGCCGTCCGCCGTCCAGCGGGGCGACGGGCAGGGTGTTGACGACGGCGAGCGCGAAGTTGAGCGCGGCCGGCCAGGCGACGGCCTGCACCACAAGTCCGGAGGCGTGCAGGGCGTGCAGCCCCAGGGCGAACCCCGTACACAGTCCGCCGGCCACCGCGCTGGCCGGAGGTCCCACCACGGCGATGCGCAGCTCCGCGCGGGGCGTGGACGGCTGGCTGCGCAGCCGGGCGATGCCGCCGAGCATCCACAGCGTGGTCCCCTCGACCCGGACGCCGCCTCGCCGGGCCGCGACGGCGTGGGCGAGTTCGTGGGCCAGCAGGGAGGCCAGGAACAACACGGTGGCGAGCAGGGAGGCCAGCAGTATCACGGCGGCCTGCAGCGTCAGCGCCCCATAGGCCCACTCCGGGTGGTCGGGACGGGGCCGGGAGAGGCGGCCGACCGCGAGCATGACGGTCATCAGGACCACGACGACCAGCACACTCCAGTGCAGGCCGACCCGCATGCCAGCGGCCCGGCCCAGGGGCAGCGTCTCCTCCACCGGATGCTCCAGTTTTCCGGGTCCGGCCCAGTCCGGAGTCCGTCACGGCGGCCTGAGCCGGGCGCCTTCCTCGGTACGGTCTTCCGTCTGATCTCACGAGGCGCGTCGCACGTGGTCGAACGCCTCGGCCTCACGGCACACCCCGCAGGTGACACGACGCGCGAGCTTGCGCCCGTCACTCGGGCCCGGGCCGACCACGTGTGGCGCCAGTTGCCCGGAGACGTGAGCGTGCCGCACGCACCCCCCGCGCCCACAGCGGTCACAGATCACGATCGCGGGTGATGCTGTGTTCTCGACTGTGCCGTCGTGGCAGTTGACGACGCGCCTCCTCTCGCCGTGTTCCGCACTTTCATCGTCGCGTACGGGGCGGTGGCTCGGGACGGGTCACTCGGGCCATTCCAGGGGGCGACCGGCCCGCTTGTGATTCGCCGTTGTGCGGCAAACTGGTGGCGCTGGCGAAAGCCTCACGGCAGGACAGGTACGAGCCATCACGCGCGTACAACGGCCGCTACTTCGGCTGCGATTGGGAAGATCGGGGCGACGGCGCGCGGTCGGCCGACGCATGTAGTCCAGGTCGCCGCGGTGATCAGACAGCAGGGCTTTACCAGGAACGGGTGACCAGCGCGTCACATACCATCGCCGTAATCATCAGCCGTAACCTGATCTGGGCGTAGTCGGTGACCCTCGCGAGGGTCGTCGGTCCGTTTCACCGCCGGGCTCGCATGCGGGACGCGGGTGGACGGTCCTCTCGTGGGGATCGTGCGGGCGGGCCGGGGAAGCGGTGTTTGAGGTAGCCGGGGTCGCGGGGGAGCAGGGCGGCACCACGCCATCCCCAGGCGCGCATGTCGCCGTAGAGGTGTTGGGGCGGGGTTCCCAAGACGGAGGCGGCCAGGTGCTGGTTGAAGGCGCGCCGGAAGGCGTTGTTGCCCTGGAGGTATTCCGGGATGGTGCCGCACAGGGCGACGTAGGGGAGGTCGAGGGCGTCGAGGATCGCGGCGATGCCGACGGCGAAGAGCTGTCCGTAGAGCTTCATCAGCCGTTCGAGGAAGTGTTGGAGTGCGGGATCGGCGGTGAGCACGCTGCGCGTGGGGTCGCTCAGCGCACGCAGGACGTGGAGGAGGATCACACCCGCGATCTCCTCGGAGTCACCGCTCAGCCTGCGCAGCACGTCCTGGTGCCGGGTGTCGGCACGGTAGGCGTCCAGCACTGCTGTGAGGCTGCGGCTGTCCAGAACGTCGGCCAGATGACCGAGGCCGCCGATGCCGACCAGCGACTCGAAGTGATAGCCGTGCTTCCCGCAGGAGCAGTGGCGGGGCTGCAGGGTCATGCCGCCCAGTTCGAGTTTGTCGCCCATGTTGAGTTCGACGTGCCCCACTTCGCCCGCGCGGAACGTGGCGCCGTAGGAGATGTGCCGGTCGAAGACGAGTCCGGAGCCCACTCCGGTGCCGGCGAAGACACAGACGAAGTCGGTCCACTTGGGTCCCTGCTCGGTGATCAGCCAGCGGGCGGCACAGCGCGCGTCGTTGTCGAGATGGATGATCGCTTGCAGACCTTCCTCGTCGTCGACCTTGAAGACCCGCTGCAGCAGATCCGGACGACAGATCCGCTTCAGGGTTGCGATGACCGCGCCGGCCACGTCCTCGCCGGCTTCGATGGGGACACCGCCCACCGCCTTGTCGAACCGGCCGCGTTCGGGAATCACCCCGCCCGGTACGGCGATGCCGATCGAGGCGACCGTGAGGTTCCGTTGGTCGGCCTGCTCGATCAGCGTGCGCAGGGTGTTGCCGAGGGCCTCGTACATTTCGCTCTGCCCGAACCGGCCGTGTGGTGGCGGGGGGACGCGGATCTCGTCCGGCTCACGTACGGGGCCGATGCCGTCGGCTTCCGGCAGGGCGGTGGTCGGCCCGGTTACATGGAGCAGCCCGCATTCCAGTCGGCGGCGGCCGATGCGGCAGCCGATGTGATGACCACCCGGCATCGGAAGCGGCTGCTGCTGGGCGCTGCCGATGATCTTGCCGCTGGCGGAGAGGACGAGCAGCCCTGCGATCAGCAGGGCGACGACCGCGGCCAGTCCGAAGGCGAGCAACGGGGCCCATACGGTCAACCCCTCGGCCACGGGTCCCACGCCCACCGCCCAGATGACGGCGGCGACCGTGCTGATGAAAGCCAGCCGGACCAGGTGCCTCGCCTTCTCCGGGCGCACCTCGTCGGCGAGACGTACGAATCGGTCGAGCCAGTCGAGCATGACGCCCCCCGTCATGTACCTACCTTCGTCCGTTCCCTGCCCGCCAGGGACCCGGGCCAGAAGGCGGTCATCTCAACAACGTAGTGACGGGCGGCAGTTGGCGGTATGCCCCGAACGAGGGACCGTATGGCCCCTCGTCCGCCGGCCGCCTGTTCGGCAAAGTGAGGGGAGAGGGCATGGGGCGAACGCCTGTTCCCTGTTGTGTCGTTCAAGCAGGCGTGAGGAGCGGAGATGGATACGAGCCCGTGGTACATCGTCGGTCTCGACAACGGCGGTACCGCCAACAACGCCACTGTTCTCGACGAGGAGGGGCACTTCCTCGTGCCGGCGATGGCCGAGTCACCGAGCCAGGTCGGCGAAGGGCCGTCCGCGGCGTTGCGGGCGCTCGGCGCCGCTTTCGATGATGTCCTCGAACGCGTCGGCGTGGACCGGCGGGCCGTGGTCGGCGTCGGGCTCGACACCCCGGGGCCGGCCAGCGCCGATGGTGTCATCTCGGCGAAGGGGGCGACGAACTTCATTCACCCCGACTGGGCGGGCTTCGACGTCCGCTCCGCGCTCGAAGGCCTGTTGGGTGTCCCCGTCGTCTACAGCAACGACGCCAACGCCGCGGCTCTGTACGCCCATCACACCCACTTCGGCGCTGAGGCCGTACGCCGCTCCTCCGTCTCCGCGATCGTCGGCACCGGCCTGGGCGGTGGGGTGGTCGAATCCGGGCGGGTGGTCCGTGGCGCGTGCGGCATGGCCGGCGAGCTGGGGCACATTCGCATTCCCCTCGAAGAGCTGCTCGAGGAAGGGCAGCCGCTGCCGCGCTGCAACTGCGGTAAGACCGGGGACGTCGAGAGCATCGTCTCGCTGACCGCGATCGAGCGGAATCTGCTGCCGTACTGGCTGTGCCGGTTCCCGGGGCATCCGCTGTCGGCGCACCCTTTGCCCGAGGCGGCGAAGCTGCTCCGCTCGTACGCCGAGCGCGGGGACCCCATGGCGCTGGCAGTCTTCGACCAGCAGGCAAAGGCGCTCGGCCTGCTGTTCGCCGTGGCCGCGGATTTCACCGACCCGCACGCGTACTTCCTCGGCGGCGGTGTGGTGGAGGCGGCTCCGCGGTTCCGGGACTGGCTGCTGTCGCGCGTGCGCATGCACACGGCGCTGCGCACCGAGCAGGCCGGCGGCGAGATTTTCTCCCTCGTCCCCGATCTCGACATGGCGGGTGCCCGGGGCGCGGCGATCGCGGCACGCGACACCCTGCGTGCGGCAGGAGTCGTGGCTCCTGGATTCTGAGGTGCTGCGGGGGACAGCTCACAACGCGGCGGACTCCTAAGCCAGGGACAGGAACAGCTTCTCCAGGCGGGCGCGCATCTGCTGGGCGTCCTCGCCGTTCTTGCGGCCGGATTCGAGGTCGGTCATGCACTGCTGCATGCCGGTCGCGATGATCGCGAAACCGGCACGGTCGAGAGCGCGTGAAGCGGCGGCGAGCTGCGTGACGACGTCCTCGCAGTCCCGTCCCTCCTCGATCATCCGGATCACACCGGAGATCTGACCCTGCGCGCGGCGCAGCCGGTTCAGCACGGACTTCAGGTCCGCACCCTCAAGTTCCAGTTCCACGATCACTCCTCATAAATACCCCTAGGGGTATTGTATGTCCCGGTTCGGGACGGCGTCGACCATTAAGGATCACACCTGACCTCCTTGTGGTGTACGCCTCCGGCGTGCGCTCCGAGATCGCCTACAAGTTGCTGGCCGAGCGGGGTGTCACCACCGCCACCCTTGCCGGCGGCACCGGCACCTGGGCCGCCGAGGGGTACGACCTGCACACACCGGCCGCCTGCGACACGAGGGCGGGCTGGAGCATGCAACGCCAGGTCCGCTTCACCGCCGGAAGCCTGGTCCTGCTCAGCCTCCTCCTGGGTCTGCTCGTGAACCCGGCCCTCCTGCTGATCCCGGCGGGTATCGCGGGCGGCATGGTCTGCTCTGCCCTTACGAACACCTGCGGCATGGTGGCCGATCTCGACGCCGCGCTCGCCGCTCTGCGTAACCGCTGACCGGTGCGGTCCGGGACCCTGTGGAGACTCCGTGGGTGCCCCGGCGTCAGTTCGCTCTCGCCGGGTCTGCGGCTTGCCGGCGCAAGTCCTCCATGTCGACGGCCCGGATCCTGCCGATGAGCTCCTCCAGCGCCTGCGGCGGCAGCGCGCCCGGTTGCGAGTACAGGACGGTCCGGTCGCGGATGGCCATGAGTGTGGGGATGGACGAGATCTGGAAGGCCCCGGCGAGTTCGGGCTGTGCCTCGGTGTCGACCTTGCCGAAGACCAGGTCGGGGTGGCGCGCGGCCGCCTTCTCGTAGACGGGGCCGAACATCCGGCACGGTCCGCACCAGGCGGCCCAGAAGTCGATCAGCACGATTTCCGAACCGGTGACGGTTTCCTCGAAGTTGTCCTTGGTCAGTTCAACGGTCGGCATGGTGTCCGGCCTCCTCTCGTATACCCGGTGGGGTATTCAGCTCAACCGGTGCCGGTCCGGTTTTGTTCCAGGCAGACGGGCGGCAGCGGGAACCAGCGCATCCGCTCGAAGTCGGCCGGCAGCCCGGTAGCGCCGTCGTCGAGGAGGCTGGAACGAGCGGCGAGCACCTCGCGGGCGCGGTCGAGTTGGCCGGCCAGTGCCTCCTCGCCCAGCCGGCGACGGCGGACCGCCGATGCGGTCAGTCGTCCGTCGGCGGTGAGGCGCACGTCGGCGAGCCGCAGCGGGGGAGCGGCCGGGCCGGTGTGGTGGCGCCACAGGCCGGTGTGCGGGTCGAAGCGGTAGTCGGGCAGGAGCCGGTGGCCGTGCGTGGCGATCAGGTCGACGGCGTCGATGAGGTAGTCGCGGACAGTGTCGCTGATGAAGTAGTTGAAGTTGACGCGCGTCCAGCCGGGTTTGATGCCGTCGCAGCCGTGGACGACCTCGTCGAGCAGGGCGTGGGAGGTGGCCGCGTCGATGGCGAGCAGGCGGTGGCCGTACGGTCCGGCGCACGAGCAGCCGCCGCGGGCCTGGATGCCGAGCAGGTCGTTGAGCAGGGCGACGACGTAGTTGTGGTGCAGGTAGGAGCGTTCGCCGCGGCGGATGCGGAAGGAGACGATGGACAGGCGGCGGGCGTGGTGGTTGCCGAGGACCTCGATGCCGGGGTTGCGGTCCCAGTTCGCAAGAGCCTGCCGCCAGTGGCGCTCCTCGGCGGCCTGGATCGTGTCGGTGCCGACGGCCTGTTTGAGAGCGAAGACCAGCCCGGCGCGGATGGACTCGACGATCGCCGGGGTGCCGCCCTCCTCGCGGGCGACGGGGTCGTCGAGGTAGCGGTGGCCGAGCGGGTCGACGAAGGCGAC
The DNA here is from genome assembly GCF_058544905.1 of Streptomyces sp. JLBG701. Taxonomy (NCBI): domain Bacteria; kingdom Bacillati; phylum Actinomycetota; class Actinomycetes; order Kitasatosporales; family Streptomycetaceae; genus Streptomyces; species Streptomyces sp. JLBG701. The sequence goes on along the minus strand of NZ_CM178588.1, from coordinate 219,192 downwards.
GGTGCCGCCGCCGGGCGCGGTGGGCACCCGGTTGCGCACGAGTTCACGGCGTACGACGAGCACGCCCGGGGTCTGCGGGCCGCCGGCGAACTTGTGCGGTGACAGGAAGACCGCGTCCTTCCGGTCGCCCGCGCCGGGCCCGCTCTCCGCCACCCGGATCGGGACGTACGGGGCGGCCGCCGCGTAGTCCCAGAAGGAGAGAGCGCCGTGCGCGTGCAGCAGCCGGGATACGCGGTCGGCGTCGGTGAGGATGCCGGTGACGTTGGAGGCGGCCGAGAAGCTGCCGATGCGCAGCGGCCGGTCGGCGTACCGCCGTAGTTCCGCTTCGAGCCGGCCCAGGTCGATGTGGCCGTCCGGATCCTCGTCGATGACCACGACGTCGGCGATCGACTCACGCCAGGGCAGTTCGTTGGAGTGGTGCTCGTACGGGCCGACGAACACGACCGGACGCCGTGCCTCCGGTAGCCGGCCGGGGCGGCGCAGACCAAGGATCCCCACCAGCTTGTTGACCGCGGCGGTGGCACCGGAGCCGCAGAAGATCACCAGATCGTCCTCGGTGCCTCCCACCGCGTCGTGGATGATCCGGCGGGCGTCCTCGCGCAGCCGGGTCGTCTGCAGACCGGTGCTGGAGCTCTCCGTGTGCGTGTTGCCGTAGCGCGGCAGCACCTGCTCGCGGACGAAGTCCTCGATGAAGTCCAGTGAGCGGCCCGAGGCGGTGTAGTCCGCGTAGACGATCCGCTTCGGGCCGTACGGGCCGTCCAGCACCTCGTCGTCCCCGATGAGCCCGCCCCGGATGCGCTCCAGCAGCGCCGACACGGCCGGCGCCCAGGAGGTGCTCATGGCGCCAGCTCGATCTCGATGTCGGGCGGCTGCTGGAGGGTGTTGTGCACCGTGCAGTGCGAGGCCACGGCCAGCAGGGCCGCCCGGCGCTGCTCCGGGAGCCCAGGCGGCGGCACGACCACGATGCGCAGCGAGGCGACGCGGGCGGGGCGGTCGGTGGACATGGTGAACTCCGTACGGACCCGCAGCCCCGCCTGGCTGAGGCCGTGCCGGTGGAGGAACCGGCCCGCGTAGAAGGCGACGCAGGTGGCCAGGGAGGCGGCGAAGAGTTCGGTGGGGGTGGGCGCGGTGTCCGTGCCACCCGCCTCGGTCGGCTGGTCGACCTGGAGGCGGTGGCCGCGGATGTACACGGTGTAGGCGTCGCGATCGACGTGGGTGACCTCGAAACGGTTCACGTCCGTGGACTGCGGCCGGTTCGTGCGGGGGGTCTGCTGCGTGCTGGCGTTCATGGCCGGGCCCTTCTCGCTGGTGCGAACTGCTGCCGGATTCCAGTCGACCGCGGACGTCGTGTCGGATCGAGAGGCCGACGGGGTGCGGCAGGGGCTGTTCGGCACTCGTGCAGCCTGCCGCGGCGATATACCCTGCTGGGTATTTTATCTGTGGGTTTACGCCAGGCAAGCCGACCGTCGGGAGCGGAGTGGCTGGGCGAAGACATACCCCGGTGGGTACTCGGATAGGGACCAGTGGCCCATGCCCTGCCCTCATCTGCCGCACGACAGTGGGGGACATGGGCAAACACATCGTGATTCTCGGCAGCGGAACCGCCGGCACCATGGCGGCCAACCGCCTGCAGCGCATGTACGACGAACGGGATTTCCGGATCACGGTCGTCGACCAGGACGGTGACCACGTCTACCAGCCCGGACTGCTGTTCGTGCCGTTCGGGCTGGCCCAGCCGCACCACCTCGTCCGCTCCCGCCCGCAGCAGCTGAACACCGCCGTCGATTACAAGCAGGCCCGGATCGAGCGAGTCGACCTGAACGAGCGGACGGTGCACCTCGCCGGCGGCATCCGACTGTCCTACGACGTCCTTGTGGTCGCCACCGGAGCCCGGTTGCTGCCCGAGGAGACCGAGGGACTGACCGGTCCCGGCTGGGGCGAGAACGTTTTCACCTTCTACGACCTTCCCGGCGCGGTCAGTCTGCACGATGCGCTGGAGCGATTCGACGGCGGCCGCGTCGTGATCGACGTGGCGGACCTGCCGCTCAAGTGCCCTGTGGCGCCCCTGGAGTTCGCCTTCCTCGCCGACTGGTACTTCCAGCGGCGCGGCATCCGCGACAAGGTCCAACTGGCCTACGCCACCCCGCTCGACGCCGCCTTCACCAAGCCGGTCGCCGCGAAGGCGCTGGGCGGCCTGCTGGAGCAGAAGGGCATCGATCTGGTCACCGAGTTCACACTCGGTGAGGTCGACGGCGCCGGCGGCCGGTTGGTGTCGTACGACGGGCGGGAGGTGCCGTTCGACCTGGCAGTGGTGGTGCCGCTGCACGGCGGAGCGGAGTACGTCGGACGCTCCGAGGGCCTCGGTGACGAGCTGGACTTCGTGCCCGTCGACCCGCACACCCTCCAACACCCCGACCATCCCGAGGTGTTCGCCATCGGTGACGCGGCCGGTCTGCCGGCGTCGAAGGCCGGCTCGGTGGCCCACTTCGAGGGCGAGGTGCTGGTGCACAACATCGGCCGCCACCTCGCCGGGCAGCCGCTGGACGCCTCCTTCGACGGGCACGCCAACTGCTTCGTCGAGACCGGCTTCCACAAGGCCCTGCTGATCGACTTCAACTACGACACCGAGCCGCTGCCCGGACACTTCCCGGGCCCTGTCGGCCTGCCGCTGCTGAAGGAGTCCCACGCGGCCCACCTCGGCAAGCTGGCCTTCGAGTGGCTGTACTGGCACAGCCTGCTGCCCGGCCGGGAGCTGCCCGGCATCGGCTCGTCCATGCCCGAGCACGGCAAGCACCACATCCACGCCTGAACCAGAGGAGCAATCCCATGCCCACCGCCACTTACGGCGACACGACCGTCCCCGTCGACGACGAGGGCTTCTTCACCGACCCCGACCGGTGGAACGAGCCCATGGCCGAACAACTCGCCCGCGAGACCGGCATCGAGACGCTGACCGACCGGCACTGGACGGTCATCCGCTTCATGCGCGAGCAGTACGCCGCCAAGGGAACCGGTCCGACGGTGCGCGTCCTTGGCAAGACCTCCGGCGTCAGCGTCAAGGAGCTGTACCAGCTCTTCCCGAAGGGTCCGGCGAAGACCGCCGCGAAGATCGCCGGTATCCCCAAGCCCCGCGGCTGCATCTGACATCTCCGCCATCGAGGAGCGTTCTGCCATGGCCGACACCGCCACGATCGAGAAGGTCTCGATCATCGTTTCCAAGGGATCCCTGGAAGGGATCTACCCGGCCCTGATCATGGCCAACGGCGCCCGCGCCGAAGGCATCGAGGCCGACCTGTTCTTCACCTTCTTCGGCCTCGACGCCATCACGAAGAAGCACTGGGAGCACATCAAGCTGGCCACCGTGGGCAACCCGGGCCTGCACCTGCCGACCCTGCTGGGCGGCATGCCCGGTGTGCCGGACCTGATCACCCGGTACATGGAACGGAAGATGGAGAAGCTCGACATCCCGCCGATCCCCGAGTTCATCGAGATGATCGCCGACACCGGCGCGGGCATCTACGCCTGCAAGGCGTCGGTCGACCTGTTCGAGCTGGACAAGGACGACCTGGTGGAGCAGGTGCAGGGCATCATCACGGTCGGCGAGTTCTACGAGCACGCGGCCGGCGGCCAGATCATCTACACCTGAGATGACCGGCACGCTACGCGGCCTGCCGGACGGGGTACGACGGGTGTTGGCCGTGGTCGCCCATCCCGACGACGAGTCGTTCGGGCTGGGCGGCCTCCTGGCCCTGCTGTCCGGCGGAGGCGTGCCCGCGGCGGTGCTCTGCTTCACCCACGGCGAGGCGTCCACCCTGCACGGCAGGCCCGGCGACCTGCACACCGTCCGCGCGGACGAACTGGCCTGCGCCGCACGGGAACTGGGCGTCGAGCACGTGGAGCTTGGCGACCACCCGGATGGCGCTCTCGTCGACATCCCGTTGCCCAGGCTCGCCGCGGAGGTGGTTCGCCTGATCGGCGAGCAGCGCCCCAGCCACCTGCTCGTGTTCGACACGGGAGGTGTCACCGGGCATCGGGACCACCAGCAGGCCACAGACGCCGCACTGCTCGCCGCTCGCCGGACCGGTGTCGCAGTCCTGGGCTGGAGCCTGCCGCAGCAGGTGGCGGACCGGCTGAACGCGGAGTTCGGCACGTCCTTCACCGGTCGGGACCAGGCCGAGTGCCGTGTCGTCGAGCCGGTGCCGCGCGAGCGGCAAAGCCGTGCCATCGCCTGTCATGCCAGCCAGTCGTCCGACAACCCGGTGCTCTGGCGCCGTCTGGAACTCCTGGGCGACCGGGAGTATCTGCGGATCCTGCAGTGACCCGGACCGGTGGCGAAGTCAGAAGGAGGAGCCCTTCCGGGATGGGCCGGCGGGCTCGGTTCCGTGCTCGGCGAGGCCCGCTTGCAGAAGAAGAAGGCGGGCCAGGTCGCGTGCCTCGTCGGTGGTGAGCGACGCCCACACTCCCGGCTCGCCCCCCTGGTCCCGGCCCACGTCCAGGGTGACCCGGTTGATGGGCCGATCCGCAGCTGCGAGCCGCAGGCGTCGCACGGCGATCCTGCGCCCGCAGGCGGTCACGACGAAGCCGTCCACGCTCGTAGGGAGTCGGTCAGGTCCTGTCGTCGCCATCGTTCTCACACTCCTCCGCCGGGTCGGTGACGTCCCCGGCGGGCGTCTTCCGGGACTTGAATACCCAGCGGGGTATAAGTGGAAGCGTTGCGCAGGGCCGTATTGTTCCCGTGCTTGTACACGTGCGGCCCTTTCCCGCGATGCGAGTGTCGCGGTCGAACAGCTGGCGCAAGGGGCGAAGGCCGGTGCTCTTCAGCCACCCGGCGGACTCCACGCCGGAGTGCATCACTGAGTTCGTTGCCTTTGGCGAACTCGCCGACGAGTTCGCCGGCCGCAACATCGCCCTGCTCGCCAACTCCGTGGGCTCCGTCCACAGGCACTTCGCCTGGACCGTCGCGATCGAAGAAGAGTCGGGCGGGCGCATCCCGCTCCCGATGATCGCTGGCCTGGACACCCGCGTCTCGCGCGCCCGAACACCTCGGGCACCGCCGCCGTCGCGCCGTCTTCGTCGTCGACCCGGAGCAGACCGTACGGGCGGTGCTGTACTACCCGACGAACGCCGGACGGATGATTCCCGAGATCCTGCCGCTCGTCGACGCCCTGCAGACCTCCGACCGCGACGGCGTCTCCTGCCCCGCCAACTGGCACCCCGGCGAGGAAGTCGTCCTGGGCGCCCCGCGCACCCAGGCGGAACTGGATGCCCGGCTGGCCGACGGCAGCGTCAAGCTCACCGACTGGTATCTGGCGATGAGGCCCGGCACGCCGGCCTGACGGGTCTCGCTTCGCGGGACGGTGTCATCGCCGTACAGCGCGTACGAGGGCGTCGAGGGCCGTGTGGCTGCCGCCGTCGCCGTCGGTCACCGCCCGGGTGACCGTCTCGGCCCGCAGGATGTCGGCGTACGGCTGCCACAGGTCGGCGACCTTTTCGGCGGTGTACAGCACGCGTGGGTCCTGCGGGCCGCCGTGACCGTGTTCGGGATTGTCCGCGTCGTGGCCTACGAGCAGCAGGGTTCCGCCCTCGCGTACAGAAGTGGCGGCCCGGGGCAGTACCTCGGCCATGTCCGGCCACGGCAGGTGTAGATACGTGATGAGTACCAGGTCGTACGTTGCTTCCGGGGGCGCCCAGAGCGTGAGATCGGCGCGGACGGTACGCAGCCGCACACCCCGTTCCGCGGCCAGCCGCTCGGCCTTCTTCAGCGCTACGGCGGAGAAGTCGACGGCGTCCGCTTCCCAGCCTCGTTCCGCGAGCCAGACCGCGTTGCGCCCTTCTCCGGCGGCGAGGTCGATGGCCCGCCCGGTCGGCTTCAGGTTGGCCAACTCCTCCTCGACGAACCGGTTGGGCTCTGCCTTCCACACCAGTTCGCTGCCCCGGTACCGTTCGTCCCAGCCTTCTGCGTCCATCGTGTGCACCTCATCCCTCGGCGTGAGTGGAATCCTCGCCCGTACTGGTGTCGTCGTCACTGTTGCCGTCGTCCGGGTCCTCCGTGTCGTCCCCGGCTAGCAGATATGGGTAGGGGCAGCTGCTGGGGTCCGGGGCGATGCAGGCGTTACAGGGGCGGGATCGGTCGAGAACGCATTTCGGGGTCGGCCTCATGTCTTGCCGCCTCTGTCGCACCGGGTGTCGAAGCGGCCGGACAACTGCCGCGCGGCGCGTTTGAGGGCCAGAACGGGAACGCCTCTGCCGCCGCGCTCGCCAGCGCCTCGGGCGGGACGTCTGGGAATCGGCACATGAGCCGGGTCTGGACGTCCTGGCAAGCGCGCTGTTCTGCCGCTCGTATCGGTGGGCCGGCTGGTCGGGTGTCGGGGCAGCGGCTGCCTGGCTGGACGGCCCGGTCGGTGATGACGGGGAGGGAGGTCACCTTTACACCCCTGGGGTGTGGGATCCGGGGTCAGGCGAGGGTCAGGAACAGCTTTTCCAGCTCGGCCTCGCTCAGCGGCGGGGTGTGCCTTTCTGTCGATCGGTGAGGCACTGGCGAATGCCGCCCGCCACTATCTTGAAGCCGGCCCGGTCCAAGGACCGGGAGACCGCGGTCAGTTGTCCCTGGGCGCCGCAACCGGTTGAGCACCTCGGCCCAGGAGTCCGCTTCTGCGGACACGACGTTCACGACTTCTGTGTCGTCCACCGGACACCTCCAGGGGACAGGGTTCTTGGAGCTTGAGGTTGCGTTGCTACGTGTCGTGCGGTGACGCGGTGGTGCCATTGCTCCGCACGGTCTCAGCGTGGGCGGGGCGCGAGAGAGTCTGCCCCCTTCCGTCGTCCGACGGCGCCGAGGCGTCGCCTGCCCGCTCTTGGGTTCGTCGGTCGGAGCCACGCAACATGTGCCAGCTGAACACGACCCCCGCCGCCGCGGCCACGGACGCCCACGTCCAGGGGCTGGTCAGCAGGGTGTCACGCAGGTCGGAGCTGATCTGCTGGCCGAGGACGAACACGCCCATGACGGCGACGAACCAGCCGAAGGACTTGCGAAGTGTGTCCTGTGGGATGCGTCCGGCGAGGAGGCCGCCGAGCAGGCTGCCGACGACGGCGGTCGCCGTGACGAGGGCGGCGAACCCCCAGTCGATGTGCACGCTGGCGAGGTAACCGGCCAGGCCCGCGAAGGACTTCATGGAGATGACCAGCAGTGAGGTGCCGACGGCCACGGTCATGGGTAGTCCGCCCAGCAGGGCCAGGGCGGGCACGACCAGGAAGCCTCCACCCGCACCGACCAATCCGGTGACCAGGCCCACCACGATGCCCTCCAACAGGACGTGAACGACCGGGAGTTCGTGGTGGACCTTCTTCGGCTGCTGACTGCGTCCCCGGATCATGGCGACGGCGGTGGCGATCATCATGAGGGCGAACGCGAGCAGTAGGACGCCGCCGGGGATGAACTCGGCCAGTCGGCCGCCCGCGTAGGCGCCGGTCATGCCGGCCAGACCGAACAGCAGTCCCGTACGCCAGCGGACGCGTCCGGCACGGGCGTGTGAGACGACCCCGGCGGCGCTGGTGACGCCGACGACGAACAGTGAGGTGGCGATGGCCTCCTTGGTCTCCATTCCGGCCAGGTAGATCAGGATGGGCACGGTCAGGATGGACCCGCCGCCGCCCAGGACGCCGAGGCTGACCCCGATGAGCAGTGACGCGGCGATGATGACGGCGATCACGACGAATCCCGCAGGGCGGCGACGACGGTGTCGATGTCGGTGCGCGGGCCGCGGTTGTAGGGCAGCTTCGACAACAGCATGCCCATGGCGCAGGTGTTGGTGAGCGCGGCGACGGCCAGCCCGGCCCCGACCGCCGTGCCGATCAGGTGCAGCCCGGGCAGGAACAGGCCCGCGATGCCGCTCACCAGGACCAGGGCGCCGGCGACCAGGCGCACCTGGCGCTCCAGGTCCCAGCGTTCCGGGCCGCGGGTGAGCGGGCCTGAGGCGGACTCCCACGCCATGATGCCGCCGTCGAGGACGCGCAGGTTGGGCAGTCCGGCTTCGGCCAGGGTCTGTTCGGCCTGGGCGGCGCGGGCGCCGGAGCGGCAGATGAGTATGACGTCCTCGTCGAGGTGGTGGAGCAGCTCGGCGCGGTGCTCGCGCAGGGTGTCGAGGGGCACGTTGTAGGAGCCGGGGATGTGGGCGGTGCGGAACTCGCCGGGCGTGCGCACGTCCAGCAGGCGCGGGCCCTCCCCGTCGCGGGTCAGGTCGCGCAGAGCGGCGGGATCGAGTCGTGGTTTGTCGGCGTGGGTGGTCATCGGGGTTCCTTGCTGTCTGTGAAGCGTGCTCTTGATGGGGTGGGCGGCGGCCGATGCCTCGGGGCCGCCGCCCGGCGTGTGGTGGATCAGACGTCGGCCGATGCGGGCAGGGCGAGCCAGGCGCCGTAGCCGCCGAGCAGGTCGGAGACGTCGGTGCGGCCCTGGTGGCGCAGCAGGCTGGCGGCGATGGAGGAGCGGTGGCCGCCCGCGCAGTGGACGACCAGGGGCCGGTCAGCTGGGATCTCGTCGATGCGGCGGGCGAGTTCGGCCAGCGGGATGTGCAGGGAGCCCTCGACGAAGCCCTCTTCGCGCTCGGCGGTGTTGCGCACGTCCAGGACCAGCGGGGGTTCGTCGCCGTCGAGCAGGCGGCGCAGTTCGTCGGCCGTCAGGCGGCTCGCCTGTTCCATATCGCCGGCCAGCGCGGGGAAGGCGCCCTCGGGCTCGCGCAGGTAGCCGCCGACCTTGTCGAAGCCGATCCGGGCGAGCCGGGTGACGACCTCCTCCTCGCGGTCCTGCGGCGCGATGACGACGACGTCCTGCTCGGGGGCGACGACCATGCCGGCCTGCTCGGCGAAGCGGCCGTCCGCGGGCACGTTGACCGAGCCGCGCAGGTACCCCGGGGCGAAGTCCTGCGGTGAGCGGGCGTCGACCACGACCGCACCGGCCGTGCGCCGCTCCAGGAACTCCTCGACCGACAGCGGCCGGGGCGCGGCGGCGTCGAACAGGCCGTGTTCCTTGCGGTTGAGGATGGCGTCGTAGACGAAGTAGGCGGGCGCGGACGGCTGGCCCTCGGTCACCAGCTCCACGAACTTCTCCTCGCTCATCGGGCGGCAGGCGTAGTTGGTGGCGCGCTGCTCGCCGATAGTGGACTGGCGCTGGGTGGAGAGGTTCTTGCCACAGGCGGATCCGGCGCCGTGCGCGGGGAAGACGCGGACGGCATCGGGCAGGGCCATCAGCTTGTTCTGGATGGTGTCGTAGAGCATCCGGCCGAGTTCGTCGGCGGTCACGCCGATCGAGGCCAGCAGGTCGGGCCGGCCGACGTCACCGATGAAGAGCGCGTCACCGGTCAGCACGCCGTAGGGGACGATGTCGTCCGCGTGCTCGTGGACCAGGATGCTGATCGACTCCGGGGTGTGGCCGGGGGTTTCGAGGATCTGCAGCGTGACGTCGCCGAGGCTGATGCGTTCGCCGTCGGTCAGCTTGCGGATGGGGTACTCGGCCTCGGCGCGCTGCCCGTACCCGATCCAGGCGCCGGTGCGGGCGGCGAGCTCCAGGTGGCCGGCGAGGAAGTCGGCGTGGAAGTGGGTGTTGATGACGGCCTCGATGGTGAAACCGTGCTCGGCGGCGTCGGCGAGGTATTCGGACACGTCGCGGCGGGGGTCGACGACGACGGCCCTGCCGGTGGTCTCGTCGGCGATCATGTACGACGCCTGGGAGAGGCAGTCGAGGTAGTACTGGGCGAAGAACATTTTGGGGTGACCTCCGTGTCGGGAGAGCGAGATGGTTAATACCCCTGGGGGTATGTAAGAGGGTCTGGTCCGCCCTTGTTCGAGGGCGGGATGGTCGGCCCGAGTCGGGGGATGCCCGGGCCGACCGGTCAGAGGCGGCCGGTGAGCATGCCGTGCCAGTACACCGGTGGCAGCCCGTACCGCTTGAACAGCCACATCGTGCGCCGCTCCTTGAAGGGGTCGAGCAGCGGAAACGTGGGTGTGGGGCGCAAGTCGTAGTCGAACTCGGCGAGCAGCATCCGGTCGCGGGCGGTCACCAGCGGACAGGAGGTGTAGCCGTCGTATCGGCGTGACGGAGACCGGCCCTCCATCACGTCGAGCAGGTTGGCGGCCACGACCGGAGCCTGCTTGCGCACCGCGGCGCCGGTCTTGGAGGTGGGCAGGCTCGCCACGTCACCGAGGGCGAAGACGTTGTCGTAGGACGGGTGTTGGAGGGTGTGCTTGTCGGCGGCGATGAAGCCCTGGGCGCTCGCGGGGTCGGCGAGCGGGCTCGCCTTGACCCAGCCGGGTGCGCTCTGCGGCGGTACGGCGTGCAGGAAGTCGTAGGCGATGGTTTCCTTCGTGCCGTTCGCGTGGTCGGTGATGGTGACCTCGCGGCCGTCGCCGTCGACAGCGGTCATCTCGGAGCGCAGCCGCACCTCGATGCCGTACCGCGCGACCACCTTCTCCAGGACCTGCGACCAGGCGGGCACCTTGAACATCGACGGGTCGGGGATCACGAGGATGACGCGGATGTCGTCCAGGACCTTCCGCCTGCGCCAGTAGTGGGCGGCGAGGTAAGCGATCTTCTGCGGGGCGCCGCCGCATTTCAACGGGGTGGCCGGGTGGGTGAAGACGGCCGTGCCGGAGCGCATCTGCTTGATCAGCTTCCAGGTGCGCGGGGCGTACTCGGGCGCGTAGTTGCTGCTCACCCTGTCGTGTCCGACGGCCACGGCCAGACCCGGCACACCATCCCAGTCGAGTTGGAGACCGGGCGCCATGACCAGGTACTCGTAGGTGAGTTCGTCGCCGCCGGACAGGGTCACCGTGCGGGCCGCGGGGTCGACGGCCAGGGCGCGGCGGCGGATCCAGCGCACCCCGTCCGGTACCACCGAGCCCTCGGGGCGGCGAGAGGCGCGTAGGGGTGCCTGGCCGCCGCCGACCAGGGTCCACAGCGGCTGGTACCAGTGGGTGTCGGAGGGCTCGATCAGAGTGATGTCGGTGACGCCGGCGCGGCGCAGGCGGGCGGCGACGCTGATGCCGGCGCTGCCGCCGCCGATGACGGCGACACGGTGTCGGCCGACGATCGGTGCGTCGGAGGGGGAGGGGGTGGTGGCCAAGGCGGAGCTCCTTCCAGGCTGGCCGATGCGCGGATTGCGGGTGGTCTTGAGCGGTCGGTGACCGGTGGTGGTCGGTGGCCGCAGCGAAGGCGGAAGGCGGAGTGGCTCAGGCCGCGTGCTCGTGGCGTCCGGTTGTGATCGGGTGCCCGGTGCGGGCCCATGCGCCGGTGCCGCCGGTCACGGAGTAGGCGTCGATGCCACGGGAGTTCATCCAGTCGGCGGCGGTCCTGCTGCGGTTGCCGCTGGCGCAGATCACATACACCGGCCGGTTGGTAGGGAGTTCGTCGCATCGGACCGGCACGGAGCGCAGCGGCATCAGACGCGCGCCCGGCACATGCCCGGCCGCGTACTCGTCCGGCTCCCGTACGTCGATCACGAGCTCGCCGTCGGCCCAGGCCGCGGTGAACGCCTCCTGCGTTGTCTCACGAGCCACTTGATTGCCTCCTCAAATACCCCCAGGGGTGTCTTGTGGTCGAGGGTAGGACGGCTGAGGGAGGGGCGTCAAATACCCCTAGGGGTATTTGCCGGTCAGGTAAATCGCGACTCGGCGTCAGGGTCGGGAGTGAGCCGTGATCCCCGTGGCTCGGCCCTGGGCAGCCGGAGGGTCATCCGCGTCCCGCCGCCCGGTTCGGAGGCTGCGAAGACCGTTCCGCCATGGGCGGTGACCAGCTCTTTGACGACGGCGAGGCCGATGCCGCTGCCGCCTCCGGCGCGAGCGCGGGCCCCGCGCCACAGCCGCTCGAAGACGTACGGCAGCTCGTCGGCGGGGATGCCCGGACCGGTGTCGGCGACCTCGACCAGCGCTTCGGCGGGCGTGGCGGACGTGGTGACGGTGACGGTGTCGCCGGGACGGCAGTGGCGGGCGGCGTTGCTCAGCAGGTTGCCGAGGGCCTGGTGCAGCCGGTCCGCGTCCGCGTGGACCGGCAGGGGAGAGGGGCCGGGGGAGCTGCGCACGGTCAGCCCTGCCGTGCGCAGCTCGGCCTCGCGCTCGGCCACGGCGGCGCCGGCCAGGGCGGTCAGATCCACCTCGGCCAGGTGCAGGGACAGCCTGGCCGCCTCGGCTTCCGCCAGTTCTCCGAGGTCGTCGATGATGCGGCCCAGCCGCAGTGCCTGGTCGTGCAGGGAGGCCAGACGCCGAGCCGACGGGTCGGCATAACCGTCCCGCAGCTCCTCCAGGCCCGCCTGCAACGAGGCCAGGGGCGTACGCAGTTCGTGGGCGACGTCCGCGGCGATCCGGTGGCGGGCCTGCTCGGCGTGGCTGACGTCGTCGGCCATGGCGTCGAAGGCGCGGGCCAGTTCGCCGAGTTCGCCGGGTGCGTCGATGTTGGTCCGGGCGGTGCGGTCCCCGGTGGCGAGCGCGCGGGCGGTGGCCGCGACCCGGACCACGGGAGCGGTCAGGCGGCGGGTGACGAACCAGCTCACGGCCAGTGCCAGGGCGACCGCGCCGACGGCGGCCGCGGCCACCCAACCCCAGGCGACGGACAGGCCCGCCGAACCGGAGCCGGCCGAGAAGACCAGGGCCACGGAGCCGACGGTGCTGCCGTCGACCACCACGGGCGCGCTCGTCGAGGGCCCCGAGCCGATTCCCTGCCCGTGGCGCCCGCGACCCGAGCCGGACATGTCGTGGTCGTCCTCGGCCCCGGAGCCACCCGACGTCACCTCGCCGTCCGCGTTCCGCACCGTGAGCACCGCCCCGGCGCTGCCGGCCAGCGCCTGGGCCGCAGAGAGGTCGGCCGCCGACCAGCCGCCCGCGGCCCGGTAGGCGTCGGCGGCGGCCGCGGCCACCCGGGAGGCGGTGCGCTGACGGTCCGCCTGATGGGCGCTGCTGATCCCGCGGTCGGCACCGACGAGCGCCGCGGCCGTCAGCAGGGCCACGGACGCCAGTGCCACCACGGCGAACGCGGCGAAGAGCCGTCGCCCCAACGGGCCGAGCCCGCCGGGCAGTCGAGCGGGTGGGGTCGCCTCGCCATGGTGCGGTGCGGGAGTCTCACGGATCACGGGCCCACCCCAGCCGGTAGCCCACACCCAGCACGGTCACCACGACGTCGGGGCCGACGTCCCCGAGCTTGTGCCGCAGGTTCTTCACATGCGAGTCGATCGTCCGCTCGTATCCGGCGAACTCGTAGCCGCGCACCCGGTTGACCAACTCATAACGCGAGTACACCCGACCGGGCACCGACGCCAGCGCGGTCAGCAGACCCCATTCGGTGGGCGTCAGTTCCACCGCCGTGCCGTCCAGGACCGCCTCGTGCCGGGTCTCGTCGACGCGCAGCCGCCCTCCGCCGTACGACGAGACCTGCGCCGCATCCGTTGCCGAACCCCGGGCCCGCTGCAGGACCGCGCCCACCCGGAGCACCACCTCGGTGGGGCTGAACGGCTTGGTCACATAGTCGTCGGCGCCCAGCCGTAGCCCGTGGATGCGGTCCTCGACGGTGCTGCGGGCGGTGAGCACCACGACCGGCACCGCGCCCCGCTCGCGGGCCTCGCGCAGCACCTCGTCACCGTCGACGTCCGGCAGCCCCAGATCGAGCAGCGTCAGGTCGACCGCCCGCTCGCCCAGCAGCCGTACCGCCTCCGCGCCCGATGCGGTCGTCACCACCGCGTAGCCCGCCCGCTCCAGGTAGCGGCGCAGCAGCTCGCGGATCTCCTTCTCGTCCTCGACGACGAGCACCGTGACGGCCATGTCCCACACCTACGCGCCTCATGCACGTTCCGGCGAGGGCCGAACAGCCCCGACCCGCCCGGCCGATGTCTCCATCCCGTCTCCACACCCACAGCACGCCGACTGCAGGGCCCGGCGCGACGGTGACGGTGTGGGAACGGAGGACGTTCCCGGGGATTCCAGGAGGTTCGCCATGAAGCGCAATGTCAAGATCGCGACGGCTGCCGCCGCAGCCGCTCTCGCCGTCGGCGGCGTGCTGGCGGTGGGCCCGGTGACCGCGGACACCGGCGGTGCCGCACAGGTGGCCGGGCAGACCACGTCCCAGAGCATGCTGACGAACGACCGGCACCAGGCGCGCCACCACGGCGACGACGCTGCCGGCATGCGGCACGGCGGAACCTGCACCGGTGCCGCCCTTGCTCCGCAAGGCACCCTTACGGCCGCTCAGAAGGCCACGCTGGCGAGCATGGCCGAGGAGGAGAAGCTCGCACACGACCTCTACACGGCATTCGCCGAACGCTACGACGTGCGGATCTTCGAGCGCATCGCCGCAGCCGAGACCAACCACCTCTCCGCCGTCCGCACCCTGCTGGACCGCTACGACGTCACCGACCCGACCGCCGGGCAACCGGCCGGTGAGTTCGCCGATCCGGCCGTCCAGGCCATCTACGACCAGCTGCTCGGGCAGGGCGAGGGCAGCCTGGACGCGGCCCTGAAGGCCGGGCGCACGGTCGAGACCGACGACATCGACGCCCTGACCAAGGCGCTGTCCGGACTCACCGCCCCGGACGCGCGCCAGGTCTACGGCAACCTGCTCGCCGCCTCGGAGAGGCATCAGGAGGCGTTCGACCGCTGGATCGCCGATGAGTGAACCCAGACGATCCCGGTCTGTACGTGGCCGGGACCGTCTGGCGTTGGCTGGAGTGGGTCGGGCGCTTGCACGGCCTTCCCTGGGGCGGCGCAGCGCGAACGCGGTGATCGCTGCGCCGACTGTCACGATGCCGGCGCCGGCGGCGATCGGCAGGACCGGAGGCGGTGCTGCCGACGACGTTCTGCGCCTTGAGGTCGAAGGAGGCGTCAACGATGCGGCCGGTACGCCAGTTGTTCTCGATGAACCGGGTGATTCGAGGTCTGCTCGATGGCGATGTGGTCGACCGAGTTGACCTTGCTGTAGGGGGGAGGGGAGATGACCAGCCGACGGCCAAGACCCGCTGCAGTCACCATCACGAAACCTGGCTACCGCTGCCACAGCATCAACGAGGCGCACAAATCCGTCCGCCTCCTCCCGCCTGCGCGGGCCCGGCCCGTCACCTCCAGAGCACCACGACCATGTCTGAGGCCAGGCCTTCGCCCGGGCAATCGGCACGGCGTGCTGCACCCGCGACGGCGCCTTGGCGGGGAGGGCGCCGGTCGGCCCCTATAGCGGCCGTAAGGCCCCATGGCAGCGAGGGCTGGCCGGGGCGAACCTGGAAATGGAGGGCGATGACGTCTGGAAGTGGGAGCCATGGTGATGAGCAGGCTCGTGGTCGTGGGCGTGGACGGGTCGGCATCGAGTCTCGCCGCAGTGGATGCGGCGGCACGGGAGGCTCGGCTGCGCGAGGCGGGGCTGCGGGTGGTGCATGCGTTCGTCTGGCCCGCGACGCATGTGCCCTTGGGCCCGTCGCCTCTGGGCCCGCCCGAGGGCGGGATGCGGAACATGGTCGAACACCTGGTGGCCGAGGCGGTGGAGCGAGCTCGGGCGGCGGCACCGGAGGTCGATGTCAGTCATGTAGTGGTGACCGGTGAGCCACTGACAGTCTTGGAGGCGCAGTCGCGTGCCGCTGAGCTGGTGGTGGTCGGATCCCGGGGGATGGGCGGGTTCGTCGGGCTGCTGGTGGGGTCGACGGCGGTGCATCTGGTGGCGCACGCCCGGTGTCCGGTGCTGGTGGTGCGCGAGCAGCCGAGTGCCGCCGGACCGATCGTGCTGGGTGTGGACGGCTCGCCCGCCGGTGAGCAGGCGGTGGATTTCGCCTTCGTCGAGGCGGCGCTGCGCGAGACCGGTCTGGTGGCGCTGCATGCCTGGACGACGTGGAACGCGCCGCTGCCTCCCCCGCAGGAAGCGTCGACACCGTACGCGAATCCGCCGGGCGCGCTGGCCGAGGAGGAGGACCGTCTGCTGGCCGAGGCACTCGCCGGCCGCCAGGAGCGGTACCCGGACGTGGCAGTGGAACACAAGGCGGTGCACGGCATGACGCGGGAGGCGCTGATCGAAGCGAGCCGGTCCGCTCAGCTGGTGGTGGTCGGTGCGCGGGGGCGTGGCGGGTTCGCGGGGCTGGTGCTGGGGTCGGTCAGTCAGGCCCTGCTGCATCACGCGCACTGCCCGGTCGCGGTGGTGCGGGGAGAGAGTGCGCATCACTGACGGCTGCGCGACGCGTGCGGGGCTGAGGGCGGGTGGGGTGAAGCGGGTCAGGATGAGGCCGCACACAGCGAGGAGTATCACGTAGGTGGTGACCAGGGCCCCGAGGCGTCGGTGCGGGTCCGGGCCCGGGCGCCGCCCAGGGAGCGGCCGGCGAACGGGCTTTCGGGACGCACCTCGACCTGCCCGGCGCTCAGGCCGGGCACCTCGCGAGTCGGATCGGCGAACCGCTCCGCGATGCGCGGGGCGCCGCGGATCTCGGCGAGGGTATCGGCCTCCTGGCTGGTGAGTCGTAGGACCGGCCGCGCCTCGTCGGGGTCGTCACTGGGGTACACCACGACCTCGAAGTCGCCCGAGCGCTGGGCGACGACTCCGATCCGGTCGCCCTCGTGGTTGACGAACTCGTACCGCAGCCCCACGCCACGCGGTAGCACCTCGTTGACGTCCATGTGGATCTCCCCGTCAGCCATGAATCCGGCACCTGTGCGAACCCCGTACTGTCCGCCCGCCGAGCACAGATATTCGGCAGGTGCCGTCGGGTACTTGAGCATTGGCACCGCCGGTGTGCGGCCTGATCGGGATGGGTGATGACAGTGTCCTGACCGCTCGGGAGTAGCGGCAGGGCCGAGCGGTCCCTCAAGCGGCCTGATGGCCCCTGGCCGCACGGAGCGGCCCGAACCGATGCTGGAAGCTGAAAGCGGCCGCTCGCCGGTGGTGTTCCGGGACGGGAGTGAGCTATGAGTGATCCGGTGCTCGTAGGGGTGGACGGATCCGCCTCCAGCCTCGGCGGGGTCGATCTCGCGCCCCGTGAGGCACACCTTCGTGGGGCGCCACCGCGTATCGTGCACGCCTTCGGCCGCCCCTCGGCGCACCTGCTGTCCGGTGTGGCCCCGTGGCATCCGGCCGACCACGGCTTGGACGAAATGGTGCAAGGGGCACAGGCCCGCACCGAGGAACGGGCCCACGCGGTTGCGCCGGGCATCGGGATCACCCGGTCCGTGGTGGCCGGTGAGGCGCTTGAGGTGCTGGAGATCGAGTCACGCTCGGCGGCGCCGGCGGTGCTCGGCAGCCGGGGCCTTTTCGCTTTCGCCGGGCTGCTGTTCGGCTCGGCGGCGGTGCGTCTGGCTGCCCACGGCCAGTGTCCGCTGATGGTGGTGCGTGGCCGCCCCGGTTCGGCTGGTCCGGGGCGGCTGGCCGTGGATGGCTCCGCCCCGAGCGGGGGAGTCGGCGGCGGAGTTCGCGTTCACCGAGGCAGCAGGGCGCAAGGCGCCGCTGGTGGCCGTACACGTGTGGAACACGTGGTGCGAATGGGTCTACGAAGGCCCCTGCGACCCGCCGACCGCCGTGGTGGCCGTTGTCGACGTTCTCTGCGAGGCCGAGCAGCACCTGCTGGACGAAACGGTGGCCTCTTTGCAGGAGGTCTTTCCGCAGGTCGCGGTGGAGCGACGCTTGGTGCGTTCCCGGATCCGCCCGGCCCTGATCGACGCCGGCCGGGGGCCCAGCTGGTGGTGGTCGGTGCTCGGGGGCGGGGTGGTTTCACCGGTCTGCTGCTCGGCTTGGTCAGCCAGACCCTGCTGTACCACGCGCACTGCCCCGTCACCGTCGTCCGCGGCAAGGAGTGACCGTGCCTCAGCAGACCCCCACCACGGCCGGGCCTCACGCCCCGCCCGCGCAGACACCCCCGCAGTTGGTAGCGGATGCCTACGAGCGGGATGCCGCCGAGGTGGCGGACCTGCTCGGCGTGACCCCGGCCACGGGCCTGACCACTGCGGACGCCGAGCAGCGGGCCGGCGAGTGGGGGACCAACGAGCTGGCGGAACCGGCCCGCCGACCGCAGTGGCTGCGGCTGCTGGACCAGTTCCGCAGCTGGCTGATCGGCATCCTGATCGCCGCTGCCGTCGTCGCCGGAATCATCGGCGACATCAAGGACGCCCTCGTCATCGCCGTCGTCCTCCTCATCAACGCCACCATCGGCTACCTGCAAGAACGCCGCGCCGAGCACAGCCTGGAAGCGCTGCGCCAGATGCTGGTCTCCACCGCGCGCGTGCGCCGCGACGGCCAGGTGAAGGTGATCCCAGCCGGCACCCTCGTGCCCGGCGACATCGTCCTTCTGGAAGCCGGCGACCGTGTCCCGGCCGACGGGCGCCTGGTGATCGCCGCCTCGGTCGAGGCCGCAGAGGCCGCGCTGACCGGCGAGTCCCACCCCGTCGCCAAGACGACCACGCCCAGCACGGCCGACGGCGACGAGTCCGTACCCGTCGCCGAGCGCACCGGCATGCTCTTCATGAACACCGCGCTGACCCGCGGGCGCGCGGAGATGATCGTCACCGCCACCGGCATGGGCACCGAGGTCGGCGCGATCGCCGAGGCGCTGCGTACGGGCAGTGAACCGCCCAGTCCGCTGCAGGTCCAGATGGACAGCCTGGGCCGACGCCTGGCCCTGGTCAGCGGCATCGCGGTGGCCGCCTACGCGCTCGTGGCCCTGATCCGCGGCGAAGACCTGGCCGACCTCGTGCTACGCGCCGTGGCCCTGGCAGTCGCTGCCATCCCCGAGGGACTGCCCGCCGTACTCGCGCTCACCCTGGCCCTGGGCGTCTACCGCATGGCCCGGCGCGGTGCCATCGTCAAACGTCTGGCCTCCGTCGAGGCACTCGGCTCGGCGACCGTGGTGTGCAGTGACAAGACCGGCACCTTGACCCTGAACGAGATGACCGCCCGCGCCCTGTGGGCCGCGGGGCTCCGGCACGACGTGACCGGTGAGGGTTACGACATCGCCGGCACCGTGCACTCCGCCGACGGGAGGCACACCACGGAACTGCACGACGCGGCGCGGCCGTTCGCGCTGTGCAACGATGCCCGCCTCACCCCGGGCGGCGTCATCGGCGATCCCACCGAGGCGGCCCTGATCGTGCTCGCCGCCAAGACGGGCCTGGACGTGGAAGCCCTACGCACCCATGCACCACGCGTCGGCGAGGTGCCCTTCGACCCGGCCGCCAAGTACATGGCCACCTTCCACACAGACGCCGACGGCCGCACCCGTATTTACGCCAAAGGAGGCGTCGACGTCCTCCTGGACCGCTGCACCCACGTCCTGACCGAACACGGCCTCGCCCCGCTCACCGCGGAGCGCCGCCGTGAGGTCACCGACGCCGCCCGGCGGATGGCCGAACAGGGCCTGCGCGTCCTCGGAGCCGCCACCGCCGCCACCGACGAGCCGAACCCGCGAGAGGTGACGGGGCTGACCCTGACCGCGATCGCCGGGATCGCCGATCCGCCCCGCCCCCAGGCCCACGACGCCGTCGCCCTCGCCCAGGCCGCCGGCGTCACTGTCAAAATGGTCACCGGGGACCATGCCGACACCGCCGCCGCCATCGCCCGTGAACTCGGCATCACCGGCGACGTCGCCACCGGCACTGAACTGACCCGGATGAGCGAACAGGAGCTCGCGGACCGCATCGAGGACATCGGCGTCTTCGCCCGTGTCGCCCCCGAGCACAAGGTCACCATCGTCCACGCCCTGTCCGAGCGCGGCCACATCGTCGCGATGACCGGAGACGGCGTCAACGACGCCGCCGCCCTGCGCGCCGCCCACATCGGCGTCGCCATGGGCATTACCGGCACCGACGTCGCCAAAGAGGCCGCCGACATGGTGCTCACCGACGACGACTTCTCCACGATCGTCCGCGCGGTGCGCGAGGGCCGCTCCATCTACGACAACATCGTCACCTTCGTCCGCTTCCAGCTGTCCACCAACATCGGCGCCATCCTCACCCTGCTCGCGACCGTGCTGGCGGGACTCCCCGCGCCCATGTCCGCGGTCCAGCTGCTGTGGGTCAACATCATCATGGACGGGCCGCCCGCCATGGCCCTCGCCGTGGATCCCCCACGGGCCAACGTGATGCGCCGCCCGCCCCGCCCGCCCGGTGAGCGCATCCTGAACGTCCGCCGCCTGGCGGCCATCACCCGCTCCGGTGCCGTCATGGCCGTCGGCACTCTGGCCGTCTTCGCCGCCGCACGTCACCTCACTGATGCCGCGACGGCAGCCACCATGGCCTTCACCACCTTTGTCCTCTTCCAGCTCTTCAACGCCCTGACGGCCCGCAGCGAGGACGGTCCCGTCCTGGGCCGCCACCAGCTGCACAACCGCGTCCTGTGGATCTGCCTGGCCGCCGTCCTCACCCTCCAGGTCATCGCCGTGCAAGTGCCGTTCGCCCAGGGCGTCTTCGACACCGTCCCCCTCAGCCTCGCTCAGTGGGCGATCTGCTTGTCAACGGCCTCCACCGTGGTCCTGACCGAACACGCCTGGCGTGCCGCGCGGGCGGGATTCCCTCGCGCAGCCCACCAACGGCGTCCGCGTCGGAGGTGATCGGGGCAGGCCGGATTCCGCCGCCGGGCGAGGCCACGACGGGCGGGGCGACCGTTGCTCGGTGCGGCGAGGCCGAACCGCCGGCCGGTTTCGCCGGCCAGGCGGTCCTGGCCATGGAACTGGCCGACCTGCGCCGGGACGCGGAGCAGGTCGCGCTCTTGTAGGCCCCGAGCGGATCGCCCGCAACCAGCACGAGGCTGGCGTTCACCAACACGGTTGCGATCGCGGTGGCCGGATCCCTGGTGTGGGGCGCGGCCATGGGGATCCAGGAGTCCACCCTGCGCCACGGTCGCGGAGCTGGTGCCCAGTGGTCGGCGGGCGACCGCCTACGGGCTGTTGCCGGCGTTGTCGGCGTGGCGAGCCTGGTCAGCGGCGCACTGACCGGCGGCCTGTACGACTACTCGATCCCCGTGCTGATCACGGTCGTGGTCGCCATCCAGGTCCTCGCTCTGGTGCTGTTGGCCGTCATGCCGGCTAGTCGGCGCTGATCCCAGGAGCGCCTTGAGTTGGGGGCACGTTACCCGTCGGGCGGTGTGCCCCCAACCGCGCCCTTGCCGGTCCGGGCGCGCGGGTGGTCGCCCGGTGGGACCCGCGTCAAAAGGGGCTGCAGGCTGGAGCCGCGGGAGTCCGCCATCGGCGCGGTCCAGCCTGTCCGAGGGGCTCCGAAGGCACTGACGAAGCCGTGAGGGCAGGCACATGTGCCGGGGGATCGGAAGCAGGCGTTGCGGGCCCTGCGTACAGATGAGTGCCGGGGCGAGGCCCTGTAGGGCGATTCCACCTTCGCACCTCCGGGAAAGCATGCGTTCCTGACCAGGTCAGGAACCATCAGCCCAGGCAGGCGGTTCGGACCATAGCGGTCCCGGCGGGATCCATTGCCAGAAGCGAGTGAACAACTCCGCGGATCGGCGGTCAAGGTGGCAAGTTTCCTCAATCGCCGCTCCACGCCACGGCTTTACCCCGGGCGGCTGTCAGCGGCTCAGCCCGTACGGCAGGGAGGCATCGGCCGCGGCGATCTCGATGAGCCGGTTGTACTTGGCGACGCGTTCGCCGCGGGCCGGAGCGCCGGACTTGATCTGTCCGCAGGCGGCGCCGACGACGAGGTCGGCGATGAAGGCGTCCTCGGTTTCGCCGGAGCGGTGGGAGACCATCTGGGCGTAGCCGGCCTCGCGGCTGACCCGGATGGCCTCCAGGGTTTCGGTGACGGTGCCGATCTGGTTGACCTTGATCAGGGAGGCGTTGGCGACCTTCTTCTCGATCGCCTCGGCAATGATGGCCGGGTTGGTGACGAACAGGTCGTCGCCGACCAACTGGATGCGGCTGCCGAGGCGTTCGGTCAGCCGGGTCCAGCCGTCCCAGTCGTCCTCGCCCAGACCGTCCTCGATGGACCAGAGGGAGAAGCGGTCGCACATCTCCTCGTAGCGGTCGATGAGTTGGTCGCTGGTCAGAGCCTCGCCCAAGACGCGGTAGCGGCCGTCGGCGGCATCGCGGAACTCGCTGGCCGCCGGGTCGAGGGCGATGGCGACGCCGCCCCGGCCGGGTGTGTACCCGGCATCCGTGATCGCCTCGACGAGCAGGGCGAGGACGTCCTCGGGATGGGCGATGTCCGGGGCGAAGCCGCCCTCGTCGCCCAGCCCGGTCGGATGGCCCTCGTGGGCGAGGCGGGCCTTGAGCTTCGCGTAGACCTCGGCGCCGGCGCGTATCGCTTCGGGCAGGTCGGGGGCGCCGATGGGGGCGATCATGAACTCCTGGAAGTCCAGGTCGTTGACGGCGTGCGCGCCGCCGTTGACGACGTTGAAGTGCGGTACCGGCAGCAGTGGTTGGACCTCGCCGATGTCCGCCAGATACCGCCAGACCTCCTGCCCGGCCTGGGCGCGGGTGGCGGCCAGCGAGACGCCGATGATCGCGTTGGCGCCGAGCCGGGACTTGGTGTCCGTGCCATCCAGGTCGATCAGGGCCGCGTCGACCTCGGCGAAGGTGGAGAAGGCGCGGCCCGTGAGGGCGTCGGCGATCTCGCCGTTGACATGGGCGACGGCCTGGGTGACACCCTGGCCGCCGTAGCGGCTCTGGTCGCCGTCACGCAGTTCGACGGCCTCCCGGGTGCCGGTGGACGCACCCGAGGGCACGCCGGCGCGGACCCGGTGTCCGTCGGCGGTTTCCAGTGTGACGGCGAGGGTGGGCGGGCGCGGGAGTCGAGGATCTCGGTGGCGTGCAGGCGGGCGATGCGGAGCATGGGAGTTTCTCCTGCCGTTGGATCGAAGGGGGCAGTGCGGGCTGTCCGTGGCGCGTCGGCGGGAGGCGTCGATCTCCGCGTATGCCTGCGCGCGGCCCTCCCAGTGGGAGCCCTCGACGGACTTGCCGGGCTCCAGGTCCTTGTAGACCTCGAAGAAGTGGGTGATCTCCAGCCGGTCGAAGTCTGGGACGTCGCCGATGTCCTGCACGGTCGCCCAGCGCGGGTCGTGGGCGAGCACGCACAGGACCTTCTCGTCCGGGCCCCTCTCGTCCTCATTCACGAACATCCCGACGGCCCGGCACTCGATGGTGCAGCTGGAGAAGGTCGGGTCGCCGGTCAGGACGAGGGCGTTGAGCGGGTCGCCGTCGCGGCCGAGGATGTGGTCGATGTAGCCGTAGTCGGCGGGTACTGGGTGGAGGTGAACAGCATCCGGTCCAGGCGGATGCGGTGCAGTCCGTGGTCCACCTCGTACTTGTTGCGGGAACCCTGGAGGATCTCCACGATCACGTCGAACTCCACGACGGCCTCCTTGCCTCGTCGACGTCCTCGCATCGCGGGCCGACCTGGTCAACCCGGCTTTGCCTGGCCCCTGTTCGCCCCGATGGCGCGGCAGTACGGTCGGACAGCGCGCACGAGGAGGTGGGCGATGCGTCCTGCGGGCGGTGTTGTGGCACCATCGGCCCGCCTATGCCGAGCTCGTGCACCGTGCCCGTCACGAGGGCCTGGCCGGGGCGAGTGTCTTCCACGGCTTCACCGGTTTCGGCGCCGGCCGCAGGATCTACCGGGAGCGCCCTGCCCACTTGGCCGACAAGGGCCCGTGCGCGGTTGTACTCGTTGACGAGGAGGACCGGCTGCGGTGCTTCCTGCTGTGCGTGCGGGACGTGCTGGAGCACACCGAAGCGGTGGCCGTCCTGGACCGGGTCCGCGTTCATCAGCCCGGGGCGCAGGCGGTGGGTTAGCTCCGCTGTCCTCATGGCGCGCTCGTCTCCCCGGCCTGCGTTGCCTTGAGGGTGTCGCGCAGCCGTCGCAGATCGTCCGCCGGCCGCCCCAGGCCGTTCAGTTGAAGCCGGGCGGCCTCGGTACGGGCGTCCGGGTGCACGGCGAAGGCCAGGTTCACCGACTGGTGCACCATCCACTGGTCGTACGCCAGCAGCCGCCCCGCGTGCGCCTGCGCCTGTACGAGGTCGGGATCGGTAAGCGGCAGCTCCCGCAGCCGGGCCCGCAGATGGACGAGGGCCGAGCTTGCGGCGCCGCACTCGCGCGCAGCCCGCCCGGAGACAGGGCCCGGCTCACCGCACGCGGCCACGGCGGCGTCGGCTGGCTCCTGCGCTGTGACCGCCTCGTCCAGCACCATGAGGAGCGCACGTACCTGGGTCGGGCGCGGCGGACGGGCGGGAGCAGGGCGACGACGCAGGCGCGTAAAGAGGCGCATGATTCCCTGGCACGGACCGGTGCCGGGAAGCAGCACAGGCGGGGCGAACGCACGGGATACGAGCATGACTCCTCCTGGTCAGCACGGCTGGACCGGGGACCGCCAGCGGACGCCTCCGCGGTTGCGGTGAGCCCCATCACCGGCACACCACGAACAGAGGTGTGCTCTTCCAGCGTGCGCCTCCTGACATTCCAGGCCAGCCCGCCGACGCCCGCCCTGGGCCGGACGGGGCAGCCTGCTGGGACTATCAGCACCGAGCAGGGGGCGTGGCGGCTGGTCTTCTCCGCGGTGGAACCCAGCAAGCGGCCCCAGACCGAGGAGCGCCTGCTGTGCCCGACCAGGTCAGATCCGCCCGGTGCTGCTCGGCGGCGCGGACGATTCCCTGTGCCGGGTGTCCGGCCCGGGTTTCGCAGTGGGGCGCGGAGTGGCAGCGTGTCGGCACGCGATGGGGCCGGAAGACCGATTGACCGGGTCGACCAACTCGTACCTGAACGCCGTCACCTACCTGCAAGTGCCACCAGTCCTGGTTTCAGGACCGAGAGGCAGGTCCCGACGCGGGAGGAAGACGATCACTGTGGCAACCACCGTGCACACATCCCCGAAGACTGCCGTCCGGTGCCTGCGGGATGGGGAGGTGGCCGGTGGGGTCGGCGTCGTCGTGACGGGCATCTGGACGCCCGTGTCGAGGCCGATGGCGTACTGGACGAGAATGTGTGACGTGACACGGGATGACGGCCCCACCGCGGGACCGGGGACCGTAAACGCGCACCGAACGGGGCATGTGGTTTCGTGGCACGCGCGTGGTCGCGGGCGATGGGGCGTTCGGCCTCGGTGCACGGTCGAGGAATGGGCCACTCGGCCCTGGCACACGGCCGCCGCCGTCCTGTCTACTGGCGCCATCGGACCTGCCGGCGGCCCCGAATGCCGTCTTCTCGCGCGATCGCCGACTCGCGCTCCGGCAGGTCCGAGTGCACATGGCAGGTGCCCATGCCGCACGGCCGCTGTCGCCGGTGCCTGCCCGGTGGCATTCGATGATCACGTCCGGAGTCTCGCCGGTGAGGTGGGAGACCATCTGCGTGTGGTCGGCCTTCGGCAGATCCGCATGGCGTCGAGGGCTTCGGTGAACGGGGTCGTGCCGCAGTGGGCTGAACCCGTGCGCGGTGACGGGCTCAACTGTGGGCAGCTCGGCATCAAAGAACCGTAAAGATTGCCGGAACAGGGCAATGTCATTGTCGGTGCCCGGGTGTGACCATGCGTTCACCGGCAGGAGAACAGCAAGGGGAGGCGGTGAGCGCGGATGGCCTGGTTTCTCGGTCTCGGCATCGCAGGGATCGTGCTCCTTGTCCTCTCACTCGTCTTCGACGGAGTCCTTGAGGGGCTCTTCGACGGGGTCGGTGTGCTGGACGGTCTCTTCGACGGACTGCTTTCGCTTCCGGTCGTCGCCGGATTCGTGTCCATGCTCGGCTTCTCCGGTGCGATCGCCATGGGCACCACCGGACTGGGGGCGGTCGGTGCCACCGCGATCGGAGTGTCGGCCGGAGTAGTCGCCACGGGCTGGCTCGCGTACCGCCTCAGCCGCGCGCTGATGAGCGACCGGTCGGGCACCGCCCCACGCGACGACGACCTCATCGGCGCCTCGGGCTCCGTAGTGACCGCCATCCCGGCCGACGGCTACGGCGAGGTGCTGGTCCACCTGGCTGGGCAACCGGTGAAGCTCTCGGCCAAGAGCCCGGCCCCAGTGGCGCGCGGCGCGGAGATCTGGGTGGAGGAGACGCTGTCGCACACAGCGGTCTCCGTACGCCTGGTCGAACGCTGACCGGCCGCACCACCACTCACATCCGGCACCGAGCCAGCCGATTCCGCCGGTCCAACGGTGCCCTTTTCTTGTCCACATGACCCGTATCGATCTGCCGTCCCCTGGGAGGGCTGAGGGGAACCCAACCATGAGTTCAGTTGTCATCGCCGTGATAGGAGTCGTCGTACTCCTCGTCCTGCTCGCGCTGGTCGTCATCACGCGCTACAAGGTCGCCGGCCCGAGCGAGGCGTTCATCGTCACCGGACGGCGCGGCAAGAAGGCCACCGACCCGGAGACCGGCCGTGTCTTCACCGACAACAGCGGGCAGAAGGTCGTGGTCGGCGGTGGCGTGTTCGTCGTGCCGTTCGTGCAGCAGAAGTTCACCCTCGACCTGTCCTCGCGGCACATCCCTGTGGCGGTACGCGGCGCGGTTACCCTGCGCGGCGTGAAGGCCCATCTCGAAGGCGTCGCCATCGTCAAGGTCGGCGGCAGCGAGGACTCGATCCGCGCCGCCGCCCAGCGGTTCCTGATGCAGCAGGACGGCATCGTCGGCTTCACCCAGGAAGTTCTCTCCGGCGCACTGCGCGCCATCGTCGGCCGCATGTCCGTCGAGGACATCATCCGCGACCGCGCCGCGTTCGCCGGACAGGTCGCAGAGGAGGCCGAGGCCAGCCTGTCCGGGCAGGGCCTGGTCCTGGACGCCTTCCAGATCCAGGACATCACCACCGAGGGTTCCTACCTCGAAGACCTCGGCCGGCCCGAGGCCGCCCGCGCCAAGCAGGAGGCCGACATCGCCGAGGCCGTCGCCCGGCGCGCCGCCGAGCAGGCACGGCTGAAGGCCGAGGAGGAAATCGCCATCGCGCAGCGGACGTTCGCGCTGAAGCAGGCCGAGATCAAGGCCGAGACGGATGAGGCCTCGGCGCGTGCGGCGGCGGCCGGTCCGCTGGCCGAGGCCGCCCGCCGGCAGGAGGTTCTGAGTGAGCAGGAGAAGGTCGCCGAGCGCCAGGCCGCGCTGACCGACCGCGAGTTGGACACCAAGGTCCGCAAGCCCGCCGACGCCGCCCGCTACCAGGCCGAGCAGGAGGCAGAGGCCCGCCGTATCGCCTTGGTCAAGCAGGCCGAGGCGGACGCCCAGCGGTCGAGGCTGACCGGTGAGGGCGAGAAGGCGCACCGCGCCGCGGTCGCCGACGCGGTACGCATCGAGGGCGAGGCCGACGCCGCCGCGATCGGTGCCAAGGGTGCCGCCGAGGCCGAGGCGATGCGGAAGAAGGCCGACGCGTTCGCCCAGTACGGCGACGCGGCGGTACTGCAGATGCTCGTCGAGGTGCTGCCGCAGGTCGTCGCCAAGGCGTCCGAACCGCTCAGCGCCATCGACAAGATGACGGTGATCTCGACGGACGGCGCGAGCCAGCTGTCGCGCACCGTCGCGGACAACGTCGCCCAGGGTGTCGAACTCCTCAGCTCCACCACGGGAGTCGACCTCGCCGAACTGTTGAAGAGCATCACCGCCGGAAAGGGCGGAGCGCCCGTTCCGGCGACCACCGCGCCCGACGGCGCCGCTGCGGCCAACAGCCGGATCGAGATCGCCGGCTAACGCTGTACACACGCAGGTGGGCCCGGTCGGCCGTGTCGCCGACCGGGCCCATCTTGCGGGGGCA
The DNA here is from genome assembly GCF_058544905.1 of Streptomyces sp. JLBG701. Taxonomy (NCBI): domain Bacteria; kingdom Bacillati; phylum Actinomycetota; class Actinomycetes; order Kitasatosporales; family Streptomycetaceae; genus Streptomyces; species Streptomyces sp. JLBG701. The sequence continues at coordinate 191,540 of NZ_CM178588.1, read as the reverse complement.
CCTCCACCCGCAGAGTCGCGGGAAGGCAGATGGAGGGCCCGCCTCAGTGGTCGAGCACCGGACCCGCGGTGTCGAGTGCGGCTCCGACATGGTCGGCGAGGCTCACGGCCACAAGGCGTGCCTGCAATGACGGCGGTGCGGTGAGTTCGGCAGGAGCATGAACCGGCCGAGGTAGTGGGCGCCTGCCGAGGCACGTAGCTCGATCTCGTCCGGTGGCCAGCCGTCCCGGTCGAGGTCCCAACGCGCCCGGCCGACGGTCACCGAACCGTCCTGCTCCAGACGCGGCGGACGGCCGAGCAGTGTCCCGTACTCGAAACGGCATCCGCACAGCCCCAGCACCTCGACGAGCTGTCGGCGTACCTGGTCGACCACCATGTCCGGCGACCCTCCGGTCTGGACGAGGCGCGCCGTGTCGTGGATCCGCGTCAGATGTGCCGCATCCGTGACGGTGACCAGTTTCAACGTGCGTGCGTGAGCTGCCAGTTGGGAGTCGGCCACGCCAACGGCCAACAGCAGGACAGCCGTCGTGATGTCGTCGCTGTCCGAGATGGTGAACCGCTGGTAGAGGCGGGTCAGGAAGCTGTATCAGATTGCGGCTGCGCCGCGGGCGAACCACACCGCCGACGACAGCGAGGCGAGCACCCCTGCAACCCTGCTACCGAGGGCGGAGACCGCCACGATGACCACGACCAGGATCAGGGCCAGGTTCGCGGACGAGAGATGTGTACGGAAGGGTGCAAGAGCGAGCGCGACTACGAGAGGTGCGAGCAGACCTGCGGCCAGCGCGGTCCGGTCACGAAGCGAGCTCCTCATGGTCCACCTCGCTGGAATGCGGTCGGTCATCGGTGTCGGGAGGCTGCGGCGTAGCGGTCGACGGAGCCAGCGTCCCTCTGCGGTCCCCACGTGGCCATACCGGCGGGGCGCCCTTGATGCATTCCTGACACCAAAGGCCCCCAGGCAGTACCGGCGCACATGTTGGCCGACGCTGAGGGGGAGAGGAACTGCTCAGCCGGTCTTGCCTCCCCAAAGCGTGTCGATCTGTTCCCACTCCGTGGCCCACTGCCGCAGACGCCGCCGGTCGAGGCATCCGCGTACGAAGATCCGGCCGCAACCCACTACGGCTCCGCCCGCGCACGCCGCGACGAGCCCGCCCGTCATGCCGGCTTGGAGTAGTGCCTCGGTAGCAGCGGCTTGGTGGTCAGCCCGCCGTGTTCATCCGTCCAGACGGTGATCCGGGTTCCGGCCGGAGTGCCGGTCCGCTCTCTGGTCTGGTCCGTGTGAGTCGAGCCGTCTGGTGCCATCCAGCGGACCGTGGCCCATACCCGGTGGTTGCCCACCGGCCTCGCGGGCACCTCGCTCGCTGCGGCCTCGGCGACTACGGCCGAGACCTCCTGCCGCTCAGCCCGCTGCCGGGCGAGACTCCGTTCGACCGCACCCGCGGTCACCAGGCCCGCCAACAGACCGCCCGGGACACGGCCAGCACCCATGCCGCGAGCACGATCCAGGCTTCGATGACATCGATCCCAGTGTGCTACCCCGGGTCCGCCTGAGGGAGGGGCTGTCTATGAGGTGGCGTTGCCGGAAGATCGGTCCGGGAGTGCGGGGCACTCGATGCCGCCGGGAGGGTGAGGACCATCGTCAGTCCGCCGCCAGGAGTGTCCTCCGCGTTGAGGGTGCCGCCCATGGCCTCGGCGAAGCCGCGGGCGACCGCGAGCCCGAGCCCTACTCCCGCGCCGCGCGGGGCGTCACCATACCGCTGGAAGGGCGCGAAGATGCGGTCCTTGGCCCCGTCCGGGACGCCCGGGCCGCGGTCGACCACGCGCAGTTCCACACGGTCGGCGATGGCGCTGGCCGACACGAACACCGGCTCGTCGGCAGGGCTGTACTTCACCGCGTTCTCGACGATGTTGGCGACCGCCCGTTCCAGCAGGCCCTTGTCGATGGTCACCATGGGCAGGGTTTCGGGGATGTCCAGGGCGACGGTCGACTCGGGGTCCGGGATGCCGACCAGCGCCATGGGGACCACTTCGTCCAGGTCCACCTCGCGGATGAGCGGGCTGACCGTGCCGGTCTGCAGGCGGGACATGTCCAGGAGGTTGCCGACCAGGTGGTCGAGGCGGTCGGCGCCCTCCTCGATGCCCTCCAGCAGCTCCGCCTGGTCCTCCTGCGACCATTCCACATCGTCCGAGCGCAGGGAGGACACGGATGCCTTGATGCCGGCGAGCGGGGTGCGCAGGTCGTGGCTGACGGCGGCCAGCAGGGCGGTGCGGATGCGGTTGCCCTCGGCGAGCGCGCGGGCCTGGTCGGCCTGGGACTGGAGGCGTTGGCGGTCCAGAACGACGACGGCCTGGGCGGCGAACGCGGCCAGCACACGACGGTCCTCCGCGGGCAGGACCCGGCCGGACAGGGCCAGCGCCATGTGGTCGCCGACCGGCATGTCCACGTCCGCGTCCTCCGGGCGCTTCACGCTCGGCCGTGGGCCCACGCTGCCCGCGCAGGCCCACGGGTCGACGTCGCTCTCGCGCTCCAGCAGCGCCACCGACTCCATGGCGAAGGTCTCGCGGACCCGCTCCAGCAGGGCCTCCAGGCTGGTCTCGCCGCGCAGCACGCTGCCCGCCAGGAAGGAGAGGATCTCGGACTCGGCGCGCAGGCGTGCCGCCTGGTGGGTGCGCCGGGCCGCGAGGTCCACCACGGAGGCCACCGAGGCCGCGACGAGTACGAAGATCGTGAGCGCGAGGATGTTCTCCGGGTCGGCGATCGTCCAGGTGTGCACGGGCGGCGTGAAGTACCAGTTCAGCAGCAGGGAGCCGAAGGCCGCCGAGGCCAGCGCCGGGAAGAGTCCGCCCAGCAGGGCGGCGGCCACCGTCAGCGTCAGGAACAGCAGCATGTCGTTCGTGAGACCGAGGTTCGCGTCGACATGGGTCAGCAGCAGCGTGAGCAGCGACGGGCCGCCGATACCGACCAGCCAGCCCCAGATGATCCGGGACCGCCCCAGCCGTGCGCCCCGGGCCACGGGCAGGCCGCGGCCCTTGCCCGCCTCGTCGTGCGTGATCAGGTGGACGTCGAGGTCGGGGCCGGAGTCCCGGGCGACCGTGGCGCCGACGCCTGGGCCGAAGACGTACTGCCATCCCTTGCGGCGGGAGACGCCGAGGACGATCTGGGTGGCGTTGACGCCGCGCGCGAAGTCGAGCAGCGCGGACGGGATGTCGTCACCCACGACGTGATGGAAGGTGCCGCCGAGGTCCTCGACGAGGGTGCGCTGGACGGCGAGTTCCTTGGGCGAGGCGGAGGTCAGGCCGTCGCTGCGGGCGATGTACACCGCCAGCACTTCGCCGCCCGCGCCCTTCTCCGCCAGCCGCGCGGCACGGCGGATCAGGGTGCGCCCCTCCGGACCACCGGTCAGCCCGACCACGATCCGCTCGCGGGAGCCCCAGATCGTCGAGACACGGTGCTCGGTGCGGTACTCCTGCAGGTAGGCGTCGACCCGGTCGGCGACCCACAGCAGCGCCAGCTCGCGCAGCGCGGTGAGGTTGCCGGGCCGGAAGTAGTTCGACAGGGCCGCGTCGACCTTGTCGGACTTGTAGATGTTGCCGTGCGCCATGCGGCGGCGCAGTGCGGGCGGGGACATGTCGACCAGCTCGATCTGGTCCGCCCGCCGCACGACCTCGTCCGGGACGGTCTCCTGCTGCCGTACGCCCGTTATCGACTCGACGACGTCGCCCAGCGACTCCAGGTGCTGGATGTTCACCGTGGAGATCACGTCGATTCCGGCCGCGAGCAGTTCCTCGACGTCCTGCCACCGCTTGGTGTTGCGCGAACCCGGGATGTTCGTGTGCGGCAGCTCGTCGACGAGGGCCACTGCGGGCCGCCGGGCGAGCACGGCGTCCACGTCCATCTCGGTGAAGACGCTGTCCCGGTAGTCCAGTTCCCTGCGCGGTATCTGCTCCAGACCGTGCAGCATCACCTCGGTGCGCGGCCGGCCGTGGTGCTCCACGAAGGCCACCACGCAGTCCGTGCCGCGCTCGACGCGGCGGTGTGCCTCGGACAGCATGGCGTAGGTCTTGCCGACGCCCGGTGCCGCGCCGAGATAGATCCGAAGCTTGCCGCGTGCCATCTTTCTCGCCTCTGCGGTCGTGTGCGGTCAGGAGCATGGAGAGAGCGTCATGCCTCGAAGCGGTAGCCCATCCCCGGCTCGGTGATCAGGTAGCGCGGGTGGGCGGGGTCCGCTTCGAGTTTGCGCCTCAGCTGCGCCATGTAGACCCGAAGATAGTTGGTCTTGGTGCCGTACGAGGGGCCCCATACCTCCTGGAGCAGATGCTTCTGCGTGACCAGGCGCCCCGGGTTGCAGACCAGGATCTCCAGCAGATGCCACTCCGTGGGGGTGAGACGTACGTCGCGCCCGTCACGGGTCGCCTTCTTGGCGAGCAGGTCGACGGTGAAGCCGTCCGTGGTGATCATGGTCGTCTCGGGCGCCAGCGGCGCCGCCTCCGTACGACGCACGGCGGCCCGCAGCCGCGCCATGAGTTCGTCCATGCTGAACGGCTTGGTGATGTAGTCGTCGGCGCCCGCGTCGAGGGCTGCGACCTTCTCCTCGGACGCCCGCCGGGCGGACAGGACCAGGACAGGCACCCGGGTCCAGCCACGCAACGCCTTGATCACCTCGACGCCGTCCATGTCGGGCAGCCCCAGGTCGAGCACCACCACGTCGGGCTGGCGCGCGGCGGCCAGCCGGAGCGCGGTGGCACCGTCCGGCGCCGCGTCTACGCCGTAGCGACGAGCCTGCATATTGATCACGAGGGCTCGTACGAGCTGTGGATCGTCCTCCACCACCAGCACCCGGGTCATCGGTGTGCGGCCTTCCTGTCATCGGTGGGGTCAGGGCCTTCGGGACGGCGGCGGGAGCCGACGGGGCCGGGATTCCCGGCCCGCCCGCTCCCAGCCGTCTCTGCTGCCAAGGCCATCAGTTCTTGGCCAGTTCCTTGAGCGCGATGTTGAGTTCGAGGACGTTGACCGTCGGCTCGCCGAGGAATCCGGCCGTGCGGCCCGCGGTGTGGTCCTTCACCAGCTTCCGGACCTGCGCGACGGTCAGACCGTTGTGCTCGGCCACCCGCTTGACCTGGATGTCCGCGTACTCCTTGGAGATGTCCGGGTCGATCGCCGAGGCGGAGCCGGTGACCGCGTCCTTGGGGACCTCGGACTGCGGTACGCCGTTGAAGTCGGCGACCTGTTTCTTGGCCGCCTTGACGTTCTTGACGAGCGTCGGGTCACTGGCGCCGAGCTGGCTGGAGCCGGTGGACAGCGGATCGTAGCCGCTGTTGGAGGGGCGGCCCTGGAACCACTTCGGGTCCGGCTTGTCGGTGCCCTTGATGTTCCAGCTCTGGCCGATCAGCGTCGAGCCGACCTCCTTGCCGTCGACCTTCACGATCGAGCCATTGGCCTTGTCGTGGAAGGCCAGCTGCCCGATACCGGTGACCGCCAGCGGGTAGAGGACGCCGGTCACGACGGTGAGAACCAGCAGCATGCGCAGGGCGGCCCACACCATCCGCGCGCTGTTCGTAACGGAGTTGTTCATGGCCTTCAGCACGCTTTCAAGAAATTACAGCCCGGGGATGAGGGAGATGAGCAGGTCGATGAGCTTGATGCCGATGAAGGGGGCGATCAGACCGCCGAGGCCGTAGATCCCGAGGTTGCGGCGGAGCATCTTGTCGGCGCTGACCGGCCGGTACTGAACTCCGCGCAGGGCGAGCGGGACCAGCGCGATGATGATCAGCGCGTTGAAGATGACCGCGGACAGGATCGCGGAGTCCGGCGAGGACAGGTCCATGATGTTGAGCTTGTCCAGGCCCGGATAGACCGCCGCGAACAGCGCCGGGATGATCGCGAAGTACTTCGCGACGTCGTTGGCGATGGAGAACGTGGTCAACGCGCCCCGGGTGATCAGCAGTTGCTTGCCGATCTCGACGATCTCGATGAGCTTGGTGGGGTTGGAGTCCAGGTCCACCATGTTCCCGGCCTCCTTGGCGGCCGAGGTACCGGTGTTCATGGCCACGCCCACGTCGGCCTGGGCCAGCGCCGGCGCGTCGTTCGTACCGTCACCGGTCATCGCGACGAGCTTTCCGCCGGCCTGCTCGCGCTTGATCAGCGCCATCTTGTCCTCGGGAGTGGCCTCCGCGAGGAAGTCGTCGACGCCCGCCTCGTCCGCGATCGCCTTGGCCGTCAGCGGGTTGTCGCCCGTGATCATGACGGTCTTGATGCCCATGCGGCGCAGCTCGTCGAACCGCTCGCGCATGCCGTCCTTGACGACGTCCTTGAGGTGGATGACGCCCAACACCCGGGCGCCTTCCGTGTCTTCGACGGCCACCAGCAGCGGCGTGCCGCCGGCCTCGGAGATGCGGTTGGAGAGCGCCTCGGCGTCCTCGGAGACCGTGCCGCCCTGCTCCTTGACCCAGGTGATGACCGAACCGGCCGCGCCCTTGCGGATCTTGCGCCCGTCGACGTCCACCCCGGACATCCGGGTCTGGGCGGTGAAGGCGATCCACTCGGCGTGCGCCAGCTCGCCCTGGTGGCGCTCGCGCAGCCCGTACTTCTCCTTCGCCAGTACGACGATGGAGCGGCCCTCGGGTGTCTCGTCGGCCAGCGACGACAGCTGGGCGGCGTCCGCCACCTCGGCCTCCGTCGTCCCGCTCACCGGCACGAACTCCGAGGCCTGGCGGTTGCCGAGGGTGATGGTGCCGGTCTTGTCCAGCAGGAGCGTCGAGACGTCGCCCGCGGCTTCAACTGCCCTGCCGGACATGGCCAGTACGTTCCTCTGCACCAGCCGGTCCATGCCCGCGATGCCGATCGCGGAGAGCAGGGCGCCGATGGTGGTCGGGATGAGGCAGACCAGGAGCGCCACCAGGACGACCATCGTGAGGTGCGTGCCCGCGTAGTTCGCGAATGGCGGCAGGGTCGCCACCGCGAGGAGGAAGACGATGGTCAGAGACGCGAGCAGGATGTTGAGGGCGATCTCGTTCGGGGTCTTCTGCCGTGCCGCGCCCTCGACGAGGTTGATCATGCGGTCGATGAAGGTCTCGCCGGGCTTCGTCGTGATCTTGATGACGATGCGGTCGGAGAGGACCTTCGTGCCGCCGGTGACGGCGCTCCGGTCGCCGCCGGACTCGCGGATGACCGGAGCCGACTCACCGGTGATCGCCGACTCGTCGACGGAGGCCACCCCCTCGACGACGTCACCGTCGCCGGGGATGATGTCGCCCGCCTCGCAGACCACCAGGTCACCGATGGTCAGTTCGGTGCCGGGGACCCGCTCTTCGGTCTTGCCGTCCTTGGTCAGCCGGCGCGCGACCGTGTCGGTTTTGGCCTTGCGCAGGGTGTCCGCCTGCGCCTTGCCGCGCCCCTCGGCGACGGCCTCCGCCAGGTTGGCGAAGATGACCGTCAGCCACAGCCAGGCGCTGATCGCCCAGCCGAACCAGTCGCCCGGGTCCTTGAAGGAGAACACCGTCGTCAGCACCGAGCCGACAAGCACCACGAACATCACGGGCGACTTGACCATCACCCGCGGGTCGAGCTTGCGGCACGCGTCGGGCAGCGACCTCAGCAGCAGCTTGGGGTCGAACAGACCCGCGCCGACACGCCCCTCGGCGGCCTTGTGTCCGGTGGGTACGTCGCTGTGCGGCGCCCGGGTCGAGGTGGCTGTGGACATCGAGTCCTCTTGCTTCTTGGTGTTGGTGGTCATGACGCCAGCCCCTCGGCGAGGGGGCCCAGCGCGAGCGCGGGGAAGAACGTCAGACCAGTGATGATCATGATTGCGCCCACGAGGAGGCCGGTGAACAGCGGCTTCTCGGTGCGCAGGGTGCCCGCGGTGACCGGCACCGGCTTCTGCTCGGCGAGCGAGCCGGCGAGCGCCAGCACGAACACCATCGGCAGGAAGCGCCCGAAGATCATGGCCAGGCCCAGCGTCGTGTTGAAGAACTCCGTATTCGCGCCGAAGCCCGCGAACGCCGAGCCGTTGTTGTTCGAGGCTGACGTGTAGGCGTACAGCACTTCGGAGAAGCCGTGCGCCCCGATGTTGGTCATGGCGTCCTTGCCGTCCGGCAGGGCCATGGCCACCCCGGTGCCGATCAGCACCAGCGCCGGGGTGACGAGGATGTAGCAGGCCGCGAACTTGATCTCGCGGGTGCCGATCTTCTTGCCCAGGTACTCGGGGGTGCGGCCGACCATCAGACCGGCGAGGAACACCGCGATGACCGCCATGATCAGCATGCCGTAGAGGCCGGAGCCGGTGCCGCCGGGCGCGATCTCGCCGAGCATCATGCCCAGCAGCAGCACACCGCCGGACAGGCCGCTGAACGAGTCGTGGAAGGAGTTGACCGACCCTGTCGACGTCATGGTCGTGGAGACCGCGAACAGCGACGACGGCCCCTCGCCGAACCGCTGCTCCTTGCCCTCCATCGCACCGCCCGCGAGCTGCGAGGCGGTACCCGGGTGGGCGTACTCGATCCACGTCACGGCGACGACACCGGCGAACCAGATGATGCCCATCGCGGCCAGGATCGCGTAGCCCTGCTTGACGTTGCCGACCATCTTGCCGAAGGTGCGTGGCAGCGAGAACGGGATCACCAGGAGCAGGAAGATCTCCAGCAGGTTGGTGAAGCCGTTGGGGTTCTCGAAGGGGTGGGCGCTGTTGGCGTTGAAGAAGCCGCCGCCGTTGGTGCCCAGGTCCTTGATGGCTTCCTGGGAGGCGACCGCGCCGGGGCTGATGGCCTGCTTGTCACCGCTGAGGGTGGTGATGGTGTGGATGTCGCCGAAGTTCTGGATGGCGCCGGCGGCGATCAGCAGGATCGCCGCGACCACCGAGACCGGGATCAGGATGCGGACGATGCAACGCACCAGGTCCGCCCAGAAGTTGCCCAGGTCTCCGGTGCGGATGGGGGTCCCCCCGCTCGAGCGAAGCCGAGAGTGGGGGAGGGCGAAGCCGCGGACGAGCGCGATGGCGACGGCGATGCCGACGGCGGCGGAGACGAAGTTCTGCACGGCCAGACCGGCGGTCTGGGTGACGTGGCTCATGGCCACTTCACCCGAGTACGACTGCCAGTTGGTGTTGGAGACGAAGGATGCGGCCGTGTTGAAGGCCTGGTCCGGGCTGATCGGCTTGAAGCCGAGGGACAGCGGCAGCTTGTCCTGCACGCGCTGCATCACGTACAGGAACAGCACGCTCACGGCGGAGAAGACGAGCACGCCGCGCAGGTACGCGGGCCAGCGCATCTCCGCATCCGGGTCGGCACCCACCGAGCGGTAGATCCACTGCTCCATACGCAGGTGCTTCTTCGACTGGAAGACGGCGGCCATGTAGTCGCCGAGGGGACGGTGCACCAGAGCGAGCGCGCCGATCAGCGCGGTCACCATGAGCACATCAGCAAGCACGGGGCTCATGTCTGGGCTCAGAACCTCTCCGGGAAGACGAGGGCGAGGACGAGGTAGCCCAGCAGGGCGACGGCCACGATCAGGCCCACGATGTTTTCGGCGGTCACAGCTTCGTCACCCCCTTGGCGACGAGGGCCACCAGCGCGAACACCGCGATCGTGGCGACGACGAAGGCCACGTCGGCCATCGTGAGCTCCTGGATGAGGTTGGGAATCAATGGATCGGACCGCTACAGGAAACCTGCCTCCCGGCCACGTTCGGCCGCCCTTAACGGCTCCCTTACGGCGGTCCGTACACCCTTGACGCATCCCATACGCCCAGCCCCGCCGACCCGGTCGCGGCATCGTGTGCGCCGTCCAGGGGACACAGTCCGATCCGGACCCAGGCGCCCTGAGCCACGGGGCGGGCCGTCAGGGACGAATCGCCGGCCCGTTAGCGACGCGTCAAGAAACGCGAAAGGGCGCTCTTAAAGGCCTACCGTCGGCGTTATGGGACGCCGTATCGATGGGCACGGGATCGACGGGATCGATGGAGATTCCGGCGAGCGTGCGCTCCCGTCCGAGGGGCTGGTGCGCGACCGTCAATGGGCCGCGGGGCTGTGCAGCGCGATCGCCTGCGCCGGCTTGTTCCTCGGTCTCCTGCTTCTGACGGACGCGGCGGCCGGGACGTTCTCCGTGGCACGCGTCGGCTTGTGGAGCGGGCTCGCGCTGCTGTTGTTCCTCATCCTGATGCCGCCGCGGGTGACCGCCGGTGAGGGGTGGCTGGCTGTACGGGGTCCTTGGCGCACCCATCGGGTACGGACGGATCGCCTGGTGTCCGTACGTACGACGGGGAGCGCAGGCCAGTGCCTGGTCCTGCGGGACGCGCTGGGCGGCCGGGCCGAGTTCGACCCACGCGTCCTGACCGCGAACCCTCTCCTGTGGCATCGCCTCGACACCGACGCGCGCATCTCGGCAAGCCGGGAGTCCCTGTGCCAGGGGCGGGCCGCGCTGGGCCGGTTGTCGGAACGCGTTGACCGCGAAACGGCGTTGGCGATCTTCAAGGTCTCCGGTCTGGAGGAGTAGCCCGGCGGCTCGTCGGCCCGTCCTCGCGGATACGCTGCCCGGCTCCCTCGTCCCCTTTCCCCACCTGCCTCTTTTGCTCCATTTGTACGCATCTCGCGAAATCCTAACGGCCCCTTAACGCCCAACTGGCGGGTCAGCCCTCCCTTCATGACCCCCCTCGCGGCTTACGCTCGCGCACGTGTTCAACATGACCGGTCTGCTCAAGCGCCTGGTGATCGGGCGGGCCATGCGCAGCGAAGAGCTGCACGAGACGCTGCTGCCCAAGCGGCTCGCCCTGCCGATCTTCGCCTCCGACCCGTTGTCGTCGGTGGCGTACGCGACGCAGGAGATCCTGCTGGTGCTCTCGCTCGGCGGGATGGCCTATCTGCACTTCACGCCGTGGATCGCGGCGACGGTCGTGCTGCTGCTGGCCGTGGTGGTGCTCTCCTACCGGCAGGTGGTCAGCGCGTACCCGAGCGGCGGCGGCTCCTACGAGGTCGCGTCGACGAACCTCGGGTCGTCCGCCGGGCTCGTGGTCGCCGCCTCGCTGCTGGTCGACTACGTCATGACGGTGGCCGTCTCGGTCGCCTCCGGCGTCGACAACATCATCTCGGCCGTGCCCGAACTCGCCGACTACCGCGTGCTGATGGCGGTGGGCTTCGTCGCTCTGCTGACCGCCATGAACCTGCGGGGCGTGCGCGAGTCGGGCCGCGCCTTCGCCACGCCCACGTATCTCTTCGTCGGCGGCGTACTGATCATGATCGCGACGGGACTCTTCCGGTATCTGGTCGGGGACGCGCCGGTCGCCGAGTCCGCCAAGTACGGCATCACGGCGGAGCCGGGCGACTCGCACCTGGCCGGTCTCGCCCTGGTGATGCTCGTGCTGCGCGCCTTCTCCCAGGGCTGTACCGCGCTCACCGGGGTGGAGTCGATCTCCAACGGCGTCCCCGCCTTCCGCAAGCCCAAGCCGAAGAACGCGGCGACCACCATGGCCGTCATGGGCGCCATCTCCATCACCATGTTCATCGGCGTCACCGCACTGGCGCTCATCTCCAAGGTCCGCATCACCGAGGACTCCTGCCGCCTGACCGGACTGGACGGAAGCTGCGAGAGCTACACCCAGCGCACCGTCATCGCCCAGATCGCCGCGTCCGTCTTCGGCGGCGAGCACAGCATCGGCTTCTACTTCATCCAGGCCGCCACCGCCCTCATCCTGATCCTGGCCGCGAACACCGCCTTCAACGGCTTCCCGCTGCTGTCCTCGATCCTCGCCCAACACCGCTATCTGCCCCGCCAGTTGCACAACCGGGGCGACCGGCTCGCCTTCTCCAACGGCATCGTGGCCCTGGCGGTCGTCGCCGGACTGCTGCTGTGGGGCTTCCAGGCCAACGTCACCCAGCTCATCCACCTCTACATCCTGGGCGTCTTCACCTCCTTCACGCTCTCCCAGACGGGCATGGTGCGGCACTGGAACCGTGAACTGCGCACCGAACACGACCCGGCGCTGCGCCGCCGCCACAAGACGGCCCGCGTCATCAACGGCACCGGCGCCGTCTTCACTGGTCTGGTCCTGCTGGTCGTGCTGGCCACCAAGTTCACCCAGGGCGCCTGGCTCGCGGTACTCGCCGCTAGCGTGCTCTACGTGATGATGCGCGGTGTCCGCCGCCACTACGACGCCACGACCGCGGAGCTCGCCGTCACCGATCCGCGCGACGAACTCGTCCCGCCCAGCAGGGTGTTCGCGATCGTTCTGGTCTCCACGATCCACAAGCCGACCCTTCGCGCCCTGTCGTACGCGCGCGCCTTCCGCCCCGACCATCTGGAGGCCCTGACGGTCTCGGTCGACCGCGACGAGGCGGCGGACCTGCGCGGACGCTGGGAGGAGTACGGCATTCAGGTCCCCCTGAAGATCCTCGACTCGCCCTACCGTGAGGTGACCCGCCCGGTCGTGGAGTACGTGCGCTCCATCCGCCGCGAGAGCCCGCGCGACGTCGTCGCCGTCTTCATCCCCGAGTACGTCGTCGGCCACTGGTGGGAGAACCTGCTCCACAACCAGTCCGCTCTGTGGCTCAAGAGCCGCCTGCTCTTCACTCCCGGCGTGATGGTGACCAGTGTCCCCTGGCAGCTGACCTCCTCGGCTCGTGCCGACCACCCGGCCGGCCGCGCCCCCGGTTCCGTCCGCCGCGGCGAGCCCCGGAACTCGGCCGGGCGTCCGGACAGTGGGGCCCGCACGCGGTGATCACGGTTGGCGCTCCGTGTGCCACGATCCGCTCTCGGCACGGGGCCGCCGCGTATGTTTCGTGTCAATGACCTGGCCTGCGCTCCTGATGCGTACGACGCTGAACACAGGAACGTTTCAAGCAGATGAGGAGCCCACCGTGCGCGCTCGTGACCTCGCGGTCGGATACGAAACGGTGAGCGTCGACAGCGACGCCATGGACGCGGCCCGGCTGATGGCCGAGCACAAGCTGCCCGGCCTGCTGGTGCTCGACGAGCGCGGCGAGCCGAAGGCGATCCTGCCCGCCTCTCAGATGATCAAGGTGTTGGTTCCCGCCTATGTGGTCGAGGACCCGACGCTCGCCGCGGTCGTCGACGAGAAGCATGCCGACCGGATCTGCCAGGCGCTGGCCGGCCGCCGCGTCGGGGACTGCCTGTCCAGCAAGGCGGCCCCACCGCCGATCGCCGACCCCGACGACACCGCGCTGGAGGTCGCCGCCCTGATGGCACAGGTGCGCAGCCCGCTGGTGGCAGTGGCGGAGAAGTCGAAGGACGGCACGCACCTGCTCGGCGTGATCACCGCCTCGCACCTCCTGCACGAACTCCTTGGCGCTGCGGGGGCGGTCAGCTCCACGTGACCACGGCCCGAGCCCGTCGGGAGGTACGGGCTATTGCATGCCGGAGGCCTGGAGGATTCCGCGGCATTGCTCGCAGTCGATGCGCCGCCCGACCCGTTCCAGCACCGGCATGCCGCACCTCAGCGTTCCACGCTCGAGGGACCGGCGTGCACCCTGATCCAGTTGGTGCCACAGCAGAGGGTTGGCGGCAAGGACACGCGGGTCCAGCACCAGCCGCCCACCCCACGTATCACTCAGAATCAGACGCTGCGCGACCCGATCGGACATCCGCACGGCCGCCAGCCGGTCGGTGCGCACTCGGTGGTAGGTCATGAGTCCGCGTGCGTCGAGTCCGTCGTTCTCCGCACTCACCCGCGGAGGCGTAAGGATGATCAGGAGCAGCACGGCGAGCCCGGCCCACCATCCGGCGCGCCCGACGGTCAGTCGCACCAGCGCCCAGTCGAGCAGCACCAGCATTCCGAAGAGCAGCACCCCACAGTGCACCGCGCTGCGCAACTCGTGCGCCCAGTAACGGTCATGGACCACTCGGACGGCACCCGCGCGGTGAGTACCGCCTCCAGAGGCGCGCCTTTTGCCGCGCCGTCCCATACGGGCCACGTCAGGCATGGCATCGGCTTTTGTCTGCTGCCGGTCTCCGGAAGGAAGCCAGGGGACAAAACTGCCGATTCCATGCAGTGAGCCGCCAAGCAAGGGACCACGGCTGCAACACGCAGTGCCTGGACAACCAGCCAAGGACAGGAACCTGCCAAGGGTCAGCGGCATCAACAGGCTGGCGGAGAGCGATACTTAACGGTATGGATATACGTTCCATACGGGTCTGGTTCGGGGGAGGCAACGTCCGGTGAGCGGTGTCATCAGGGGACTCGCGAAGGTCGAAGTGAAGCTCCGGTGGGATCCCAGCCCCTGGGGCCAACCACCGCGCCATCTCGACATCATCGCCGCGACCTACTCGGCGGACGATCCCCACGGCCGGCCGGCGTACGTCGTTCACTCCGAGAGCCGGTCGCCGGACGGCACCATCAACATGAGCCGGCACAGCGAGACTGGCCAGGGCTTCGGCTTTGTCGAGGTGATGGTCCTGGAGTTGGAACGGCTGGCGTCCTCCTACGCGCGGGTCGTGGTGGGTGTGGCCATCCATCAAGACCGCGGCCCCCGAACCTTCGGCGACATATCGAACGCCGGGGTGCTGATCGTCGAGGGCTACACGGAGTTGGTGGCGGACGACTTCGCACGGGTCGCCGGATCAACCGCCACGACCGTCGCGGAGTTCACGAGGGACGACACCGGAGGGTGGGAACTTCACGAGATGATCCGCGGGTCCGACAGCGCCCCGGCGGCCTTCGCTGCGGAGATGGGCAGCGTCCGGCAGCCCTGACCCGGCCACGACACAGGCGTTCGCGCCGGCTGGAGGTGGAGGAAGAAGGCGGTGTCGAGATGCGCCTGAGATTGGCGTATGGACCGTCGATCAGAGATCCCCGCACACCTTGGCGCGCAGCCTATGGTTCGGATCGGCTGTCTCCCGTACCGGCGCGGCCGGGCCCCGGTCGTGTGGGCGATGCCGCGTCGACGCTCCGGGCGATACCGCGAACCCGGCCCCATGCCCGTACGGTCACGCGGGCGACGACGTAGGCGAGCGTCAGAGAGACGGCAAGGACGGCCACGGCCAGCACGGCGTAGGGAAGTCCGGAGGCCTCGGAGCGGTGCAGCAGCACTGAGCCGGCAAGGCTGAAGATCCAGGCCAGAGCGATCACGAGTGAGGCCGCCGCGGCCACCGGAAGGTCACCCATGCCCAGCGCGTCGGCATCCACATCGGAGTCGAAGCTGTCACGTTCGGCTCGGCCCAGCAGCACCAGCAGCCAGAAGCCGGTGATCACGATGAGCGCGGAGGTGAACGGGACCGTGGGGAAGCCGACAGCCGCGTCGACGATCTCCCGCACCAGGACACCCCATTCGCCCGCGATCGAGGGGAGGAACCCGGTGCCGGCCATTTCCGTAGCCCGGCACCGGACCGGCCCCCCGTTCCTGCCAAGAGCATCGTGGCAGCGGCGGCCAGGCCGCCGCATTGCCATAACCTGGCAATGTTGATGCGCCGTTAATGCCGGACCGTCTCACGTGCCTCGGGTCTGCCACTCTTGTCCATCGTGCGTCAGGAAGACGTCAGCAGCGCATCAGGGACACGGGAGGGCATCGTGACAGGGCGGGAGATACCCGACGAGTATCTGGAGGGGTATGCCCAGATGCTGGCCGACGTGTGCGCGACCGGTCGCCGCCTCAGCCGCAACGAGCTGGAGTCCCTGCGGGCCCGAGGGGAACGCGCCGCCGAAGCAGGGCATGGGCTGCGGGCCCTCGTCCGCCGGCACCTGTCCGCGACCCGCGAGATCTGGCCCACCCTCTCCTCCACGGGATCCGACCGTGTCCTCGCCGCCGTCGAGCAGGCGGTGGACGCGTTCGCCGAAGGGCACGAGCGGGCGCAGAAGCTCGCCGTGCGTCAGGAGGAGGCAGTGCGCCGGGAGTTCATCGACGACCTGCTCTACGGCCGCAGCGACCTGGGCCGCCTCGCCGAACGCGCCGAACGCTTCGGGCTGCTCCTCTCCCGGGCCCACGCCGTCGCCGTGGCCCAGGGCAGCGAGCCGGTCGACGACACCCACCCCGCCACCCGGCAGGTGGAGAGCGCACTGGTCGCCCGGTTCGGGGAGCGCCGCATCCTGCTCACCACGAAGGACGGGCGGCTGATCTGTATCGCGCCCGGTGACCACGATGACGTCCTGACGTTCTTCGCCAAGCAGGCGTACGCGACCGCCGGCGGCGGCCGGGTCGCGATCGGGCGCGTCCATCCCGGCGCCGGGGGCGTCGTCCACTCGTACGAGGAGGCCCTCAACGCCCTCGACCTGGCCGACCGCCTGGAACTCGACCAGCCCGTGCTGCGCGCCGCCGACCTCCTCGTCTACCCCGTGCTCACCCGCGACCGGCAGGCCATGGCCGACCTCGTACACAACACCCTGGGCCCGCTCCAGGCCGCGCGCGGCGGCCCGCAACCGCTCGTCGACACACTGAACGCGTACTTCGACTCGGGATGCGTCGCGGCCGAAGCGGCCCGCCGCCTCAACCTGAGCGTGCGCGCCCTGACCTACCGCCTGGAACGCATCCACAAGCTCACCGGCGCCAACCCGGCCGACTCCGTTCACCGTTACACCCTGCAGACGGCCGTGATCGGCGCCAGACTGCTGGGCTGGCCGGACAACGAGGTGTGACCATCGGCTTGCTGAGATGTCAGATCAGGCGAGGGCGAAGTAGCGCAGCCACACGTACCCGAGGGCGATGGCCACGGTGGCGGCGGTGACGATCAGCCCGTACTTGGTGAACTGCCAGAAGGAGATCGGCTGTCGGTTGCGTTCGGCGATGCCGAGGACGACGACGTTCGCGGAGGCGCCGATGGCGGTGGCGTTGCCGCCGAGGTCGGCGCCGAGGGCCAGGGCCCACCACATGACGTGGTCGCTGTCGCCGCCCATGTTGTGGACCAGGTCGCTGGTGATAGGCGCCATCGTGGCGACGTACGGGATGTTGTCGACCACGCCGGACAGCACCGCGGAGGCGCCCAACATGGTCATGGAGCCGCCGAGTTCGTTCGTGCCGATCGCGTCGGCCAGGCCCTTGGAGACCTCGTTGATGACGCCGGTGTCGATCAGACCGCCGATCATGATGAACAGGCCTGCGAAGAAGGCGAGGGTGGGCCACTCGACCTCGGACAGGACCTCGCTCGTGTCGGCCGTGGAGACGGCGATGAGCAGCCCGGCGCCGAGCAGGGCCACGATGCTCGGTTCGTAGTGCAGCACCGGGTGCAGGACGAACCCGGCCACCACCAAAGCGAGCACGATCAGGCCCTGGACCAGCAGGCGCGGGTCCTTGATGGCCTCGCGCTCCTCCAGTGCCATGATCTCGGCGGCGCGGTCCTCGTCGTAGACGAACGTCTTGCGGAACATCACCCGGCACAGGGCGACGAGGACGACGACCAGGACCGCGGACAGCGGGGCGAGGTGGACCAGGAAGTCGTTGAAGGTCAGGCCGGCCCGGCTGGCGATGATGATGTTGGGTGGGTCGCCGACCAGGGTCGCGGTGCCGCCGATGTTCGAGGCCAGTACCTCGGCGATCAGGAACGGGGCGGCGGGCAGCGCGAGGCGCTCGCAGACCAACAGGGTCACGGGCGCGATGAGCAGCACCGTGGTGACGTTGTCGAGGAGCGCCGAGGCGACCGCCGTGATGACGATCAGCATAGCCATCACCCGGAACGGTTTGGCCTTCGCCTTCTTCACGGACCAGATCGCCAGGTACTCGAACATGCCGGTCTTCTTCAGCACGCCGACGATCATCATCATCCCCATGAGCAGGAAGATGACGTTCCAGTCGATGCCGGAGTCCTCGGAGTAGAACGCCGAGACGTCGTCCGTGGCCCCGATCGCCAGCATGAGGCCCGCGCCGCCGAGGGCCACGGCGACGCGGTGGATCTTCTCGCTGATGATCAGGGCGTACGCGCCGACGAAGACGACGATCGCTGCCCAGCTGTGCCAGTCGTTCACGATCCTCCGAGGAAGTGTTCCAGCAGGGCGGCCGCGGTGACCGCGCCGATCAGCCTGGCCTTGTCGCCGTTGCGTTCGATCACCGCGACGGCCGGGGTGTCCTTGCGTGCCATGAGCGCCGCGATCTGCATGGGTGAGGCGTCCGGCCCGACTACTGCTGCGGTCGGACGGTGGCCGCGTGGCAGCCACTTGGCCACCGACCGTCCGCTCATCGACTCCCGGGCGTCGTCGTCGAACCGATCGTTGATCACGGCGGCCAGGAGCGGATCGTCCTGCACGTACTCGGGGACGAGGGCCTTGATGATGCGGGCGGCCGGCACGATCGCGTGCGGGTACTGGCCCCGGTCGAAGACCAGCAAGGCCGGCAGCCGCTCGCGCATCACCAGCCGGGCCGCCTCCTGGGCATCGTCGTCGACCAGCACCGTGGGGTACGGCTCCGCCAGGTCACGGGCGCGCATGGGCGCCGATCTCCTCGGACTGGCCGTCGGTGTCCTCGGGCGCGGCCGGGATCCCGGCCAGCTCGTCGACGTCGAAGGCGCGGGCGATCGGCACGTCCGTGGAGCTGTGGGCGATGATCGAGAAGGCGATGCAGACCGCGATCAGCGTGAATGCCTTCTCGGCCTGCGGGATGCCGGATTGCAGCACCAGCAGGCCGTAGACCACCGATGCGAAGCCCTTCGGGCCGAACCATGCCGCCACCAGCTTCTCCTTGCGGGAGATCCCCGTGCCGAGTAGCGAGATCAGCAGCGAGGCCGGGCGGATCAGCACGATCGCCAAGACCACGGCTGCATAACCGCCGAGCGACAGGTCACCGAACAGATGCGGGGTCAGCAGCGCGCCGAAAACGAGAAGCGCCGCGAACTTCGCGAGTTCCGCGAGCGCCTCACCGAGAGGCTCGAAGGACGCCTTCGCCTCTGGCGAGACGTGCGCCAGGGTCGCGCCCGCGGAGAAGGCGGCGAGGTAGGGGTTGGCGTGGGTGAGGTGGCAGGTCGCGTACAGGATGATTCCCGTCGCGAGCGGCAGCAGCGGCTGCAGCTTCGGCTCCGCGCCCAACAGCCGGAAGCGCACCAGCCCGTTCACGATCAGCGGCAGGGCGGTGCCGAACACCAGGCCGAGAAACAGCTCAAGAGCGATCGTGGAGCCGGAGGCTTCCGCGCTGTCCGCGGTCGGGCCGGCGGCGGCGATCAGGACGAGGACGACCGGCAGGGCGAGCCCGTCGTTGATGCCGCTCTCCACATTGAGCAACTGCCGTAGCTTGGCGGGGACTTCGAGCCGCCCGACGATCGCCGAGGCGAACACCGGGTCCGTGGGCGCCAGCACCGCGCCCACCAGGAACGACGTCGTCCAGTCCAGGCCCACCAAGTAGTGGGTGACCAGCGCCATGAACACGAACGCGAGCGGCATGCCCAGCCCCAGGGCGCGCGCCGGGTTCTTCCAGTGGGCGCGCAGCTTGGGCAGCGAGACGTGCATGCCGTCCGTGAACAACACCGCGAACAGCGCCAGATCGGCCGTCACGGACACGATCTCGCTGTCCGGCGTGATGTGAATCAGACCGAGGAATCCGTCGCTGACCAGCGCCCCGCCGACGAGGAAGAGGAAGGAGGTCGAGAGCACCGTCCGCGCCGCCAGGCCCGACAACAGCACCGCCACCAACAGCGCGGCACCGAACACCACCACCAGCACCATGACGGCCACCCCCGATCGGAAGAGAGATTGATCCCCTACTCGCCGACCAGGCTTCCCGGCACACCAGGGGGAACCTTACCCGCCCTTGACGCATCTTTGACAGATCACTGATGCGCACAGCGAGGGCTCGGTCATTGCCGGATTCCGGCAATGCTGAAATGCGGCGGCAGCTCTCTGCCCGAGCCCCGATCAGCCCAGCCACAACCCTTCCGGACGGCGGGCCTGTGCGAGCTGTGCCTACGCTGATGCCCAGGTGCGCCGGGAAGTCTGGTCGGCAATGGCCGCCCCCTGCCCTGGAGCTTCGGATGCCAGACTCATCCCCCGCCCGGAAGTCCCCCGAGCACCGGGGACTGCTCGGGGCAGGAAGCCGCCTGCGCCACCCGTTCCGGCGCCGCGGACACCAACCCGATTCCAACCCCGATCACGCCGTCGTACGGCTCTCCGGAGAGATCACCTCTGCCAATGCCGAACGCCTCGGCAAGAACCTGGAAGAGATCCTGCGCTCACAGCCCGGCGTCCTCGAGATCGACCTCGGCGGCGTGACGTACCTCCATGGCGACGGCGGCACCGTGTTCTTCATGGCGCTGCGCGCGGCGCGGGCCCCCGGCACGTGGGTGATGGCCACGCACGTCGGGCGCCAGCCGCTCGGCGCCCTCAACCAGCTCGGACTCGGGCGGGCACTCGACCTGTACGAAGGGGACGGGCCGATCGACTCACCAGGCGAGGGCGAGTAGCCGCTCCGAGCAAGGACAATCGGCATGGCACGCAAGCCGGTTCCGGCAGCGACAGGGGACTGATGTCTCCGCGGTCTGGACGTACGCCGGGGGAGCGGAGAAGGGTCGGCGACAGCCGTATTGACGACTCGCTGTGAGTGGCGTGACCCTCACGTCGCCTACCGGCAGATGCATGTTCATGCTGTTCGTGGACGCCGACGGGTTGGGTGTGCTCGTGACCGGTGAGACCTGCGGAATCTCGCCACCTGAGTGCGCTGTGGGGGTTCGACAACTGCTGTGTGCAGGGGTTGAGGCGCGGCGTAGGTGGCCCGGGGCGGCCAAGGGATGGCCGGACGCCTGTGGACAGTGCGGCACGGGATACCGGCACCGAGCACGGCGCATGTGTTCTGATCAGGCACAACAGCATCACGCAACATCAGCCGTCATCAGATAGCACGATCACTCGTGGCCTCGGAGTGCGCGGGCCGAAGGCCGGGCGGGAGACGTGCCCGCACGGGTATCAACCGCGTGGGCACCGGCCAACGACCCACGTGCGGCCGCGCCTTCGAGAGGCCGTCCCCCTGGCGCGGTCGCCGTTCCGGTGGGGACGGGGGAGCCCCTCCACGGTGCCGGATTCGACGCTGCGCCTGATTCAAGGATCACGCCGCGGCAACGGGCACCGCAGAGGCTACCGGCCCCACATGGAGGCCAGTGAGGGCCTTGCGCGGCGTGGTGCGCCAGGTCGACTGACGGGGACTTCCCGGGGCAGGTGGGCCCGGTCGGGATCGCCCACGAGCCCTGGGCGTACGTGCGACAGAACGCGGATGCCCACCCGTGTGCACCATGGCTTCGAGGGGTCATTATTCAACCGGAGGTATGCGCGGGCCGTACGGGGGCGGCGCGCTCGGGCAAGCCGATGCCGCTCGTCGGTTGATACTTATGCACGGCCGCCAACTCCCCTTCTGTGACCGCCAGTTAACTGGAGCGTCGGGGTGTCGGGGCATACGTCCTGGCCGGCTGCCTGCGGCTGGGGGTGCCGTTCGCTGCGTACGTCCTGCTGGTGAACCCTGCGCTGTCCTATGCGCTGAACACCCGCTGGGGGAGGCGACCGGCTCGTACAGTCAGGAGTTCCTCGGCAAGCCGCCCCAACTGGGGACGGGCCCGCTGCGGTTCGTGGGAGTGCTGCTGGTCTTCTCGCTGACCTGCGCGGGCGGAGTCGCCGTCCGGACGCCGGGCCCACTGCCGCGCCGGATGCCCGACATCACAGCAGGCCGCCTGCTCCTGTTCGCCGCGGTGGTGGTTCCGGCATCGTTCCTCGTCCGCCTGCCGTATCCGATCGGGGCCGAAAGTGATGTGTCGGGCCTGCAACTGTGGGAGTGGCCCGGCTGCATCACGGCGTTCACACTCGGCGTCATCGGCTACCGGCAGGGGTGGCTCGCCGCGGTTCCCGACCGGCTGTACCGGCAGTGCCGGACTACGACGCTGCTGGCCGTGGTGGCGATGATGGTGTTCATGGCCGGCCTGGGGGCCCTGGCCGGGGTCGAGGACGTGGCGGGCGGCCCGCACTGGTCGGCCCTGGGATTCACCCCTTGAGAGCATTCTTGTGGTAGCCGGTGCAGTGTGGCTGCTTGCCGTGGAGCACTGGTGGCTCGACCGGCCGTTGCGCTGGATCGGCCCGGTCGCCGGCCGCAGTGCGTACGGGGCGTTCATCGATCAGGAGTTGGTCCTGGTCGGGTTCGCCGTGGCCCTGCGGCCAGCCCCGCTGCCGACCGAGTCGAAGGCACTCACCGTAGCGAGCGGCGGGATCGCGGGATCGTTCGAACTCGGCCGGCTCCTCATCGCCCGCGTTCCCGGCGTGGCCCGCATCCTCTAGCCGGATGTCCGGCCGATGTGCGGCCGGCCGCAGTGGTGGGGACGGTCAGCTTGCCCGTGCCGCCCGGCGGGGCCAGCCGACGGTCAGGCGGTCGCCATCGTCGGTGACGTGGGTGCCCAGTTCGGCGCAGGCGCGGGTGAGCCGGTCGGCGATCCGGGCGTACTCCTCGCGGTCGGCGAGGCGGGTGTGGCAGTAGTCCAGGGCGATCGGGATCGCCTCGGTGTGCCGGGGCCGTGCTCGTCCAGGGTGATCAGCCAGAGCAGGCCCAGGTCGTTGCGCGGGGCTGAGTGGCCGGCGTAGTCGTTGATGAGGTCGAACAGGTCGAACAGGTCGAACAGGGCGTGGCGGGTGAAGCCGTGGAAGACGTGCGCGGAGAGGCCGATGACGAGGTCGGCCCCGCTTCGGTGAGGGCGGGTGCGGCGTGGAGTACGTGGGGGACGGGGCGGGCGGTCATGGTGGGGCCCCAGTGCATGCCGACCAGTACGACCTTCGTGTCGTGTGCCAGCGTACATATGGTCACGGTGAGCCAGTCGGGCACGGCCTCGTGCCACAGGTCGGCGTGGGCCACGCCGGGCCGGTCGGGGCCCGCGGCGAACTCGGCGGGGTTGGTCGGTGACGGCCACGATCCCGATACGCAGCCCGCCGGACTGCAGGGTCGGCGGAGTGCGGGTCTCCTCGATCGTGGCCCCGGCACCGACGGAGTGGATACCCGCCCGTGCCAGGTGGGCACGGGTGTCCAGGAGGACGGTGGGGCCGTAGTCGAGGGTGTGGTTGTTGGCCAGGAAGACCGCGTCCCCGCCGAGGTCGGCCAGCACGTCGGCGGCGCGGGGTGAGGCGCGGAGGAAGAAGGTCTTGCCCGGCACGTCGACGGGGGTGCCACGGTCGGAGACGCAGCATTCGAGGTTCAGCAGGAACAGGTCCGCGGACGCGACGAGTTTGTGCACCGCGGGGGTGAACAGGGGGTGCTGCGTCCGGTGGGCCAACACCTCGCCGACGCCGCGGCCCAGCAGGGCATCCCGGCCAGAGCGATGGTGACGGCCATGGTTTCTCGCCTCCGCGTACTCTGCCTGGCTACACAGGCCCTGGGGCAGCAGAATGTCGTGTGCCTGGCCGGCGCCGCGGTCGCCGCCGTCCGCCCTGTCCCCGGGCTGTCTTCGAGGCCGTCTCCCGGGCGTGCGCCTTCGATCCTGCGACGCCGTCAGCGTCGGCTCCGTCCCTCCCCGCTCAGTGTCGCCCCCCACCGGCGAGCGGGAGGGAGGGCCGAAGGGGCCGTGGCTGGGGGCAGTCGGCCCTCGCCGAGCCCGCCCGGGGACATTGCGGCGGGTCGCGCCGTCGGCTGCCGTACGTCCCCGGGCAGGACCGGTGTGGACGGAGCATCGTGTACGAAGCCGAACGGCATCCCGTGCTGGTCGGCCAGCGTCCGTGCCAGTTGCAGCACGTTGACGCCGCCTGCGCCCAGGTTGCCGGTGCGCCGCAGATCGACCAGGACGGCGGTGCCGCCCGGGCGGATGGCGGTGTGCAGCAGACGGCCCAGGTGGGGTTCGGCGGCAGGGCCGATCTCCTCCCTGACCTCGATCAGCAGACACCCGGCGTAGCGGCGGACCGCGACGGGCGAGGAACCCGGGCCGGTATCAGCGGCTCGCACCGTCCGTGATCGCGGCGGCATCGTCCACCGACGACGAGACAGACGAGACAGAAGTGCCGCCGACGGGCGGAGAGGAAGAGGAACGCTCCACGTCATGGTGCCCCCTGAGCACGGCCGGAGAGGTGGAACCGTCGTAGCGCGAACGCCGACAACGAGTCTGCCGCCGTCCATCGGTCTGCGGCAGGGTCCGATGGTCCCGGCTCTGAGCCGGATGTCCCTACCGACACCCGGCGGAACGCGATGCAATAGGGAACAGGAACAACTCGCCGCCGCGGGGTGCGATGGCTGAGTGCCGCCGGACCGCGACAGTGGGTGGGGAGGCGGCTCATGCGTTTCGACGACCGCAGGGCAGCCGGGCGACAGCTGGCACGGCGCCTCGAGTTCCTGCGTGGCCAGGACGTGGTGGTGCTGGGGCTGGCACGGGGCGGAGTACCGGTGGCGTACGAGGCGGCCCGTGAGCTGGGCGTGCCGCTGGACCTGCTCGTGGTGCGCAAGCTGGGTGTGCCGTGGCAGCCGGAGTGGGGCTTCGGCGCGATCGGCGAGGACGGAGTGTGCGTCCTCAACGCCGACGTGATCCGGGAGACCCGGCTGAATCCCGCCGAGCAGGCGGCCGTGGAGCGGATCGAACGGGCCGCACTCGACCGGCGGGTGCGCCGCTACCGCCAGGGCCGGGTTGCTGTCCCTGTCGCCGGGCGTACGGCAGTGGTGGTGGACGATGGGCTGGCCACCGGCGCAACGGCCGAGGCCGCTTGCCGGGTGGTGCGCGGTCGGGGCGCGGCGCAGGTCGTCCTGGCCGTACCGGTCGGACCGGAGCGGACGATCGCGCACCTGCGAAGCGTGGCTGACCGGGTCGTCTGCCTGGAAGCGCTCCGCTACATGGGCTCTGTCGGTGCCCAGTACCGCGACTTCACGCAGACGTCCGACGCCGAGGTGACCACTCTGCTTACGCAGACCTCCGACCCCGCGTCCGCGCCTTCCCTCCCGGCCGCCTCCGACCCGCCGCCCGCGAACCGGGAGATCGAAGTGGACGCCGATCGGGCACGACTGGCCGCCAGGCTCGTCCTGCCCGATGCGGCCCCGGCCGTGGTGGCGTTCGCGCACGGCAGCGGCAGTGGCCGACACAGTCCGCGCAACCGGTACGTCGCCGCCACCCTCAACCGAGCCGGCCTGGGAACCCTGCTGCTCGACCTGCTCACCGAGGACGAGGAACGCGACCGGCACAACGTCTTCGACATCGTCCTGCTCGCCCGGCGCCTGCACGCCGCCCACCTCTGGTTGCGCCGCGAAACCGCCCTGCCCGTAGCCTACTTCGGGGCGAGTACGGGCGCGGCCGCTGCGCTGGAGGCCGCGGCCGCCCCTGACGCCGACATCCGCGCGATCGTCTCCCGCGGCGGCCGCCCCGACCTGGCAACCCCCGCCGCCCTGGCGCACGTGCGGGCCCCGACCCTGCTCATCGTGGGCAGCCTGGACACCCGGGTGCTCGGCCTCAACCGGCTCGCCGACGACTGGATGCGCTGCGAGCACCGCCTTGCCGTCGTCCCCGGCGCCACCCACCTCTTCGAGGAGCCCGGCGCCCTGGCCACGGTCGCCGAACTGGCCCGGGACTGGCTGACCGCGCACCTTGCCCACCCGGCAGCCCCCGCACCGCTGCGCCGAGCGGAGTGACGGGCCGGCGCTGCGACCACCTTGAAGGCCCGGTGGGCGGCACGGCCCTGGAGAGATCAGGTTCCAGCCGCGCCCGACCACGGCGACCTGTGGGGCTACCAAGGGTTTCGTCCTGTCGTTCGGGAGGCACTGGCGGTTGAGTGCCGCCCCGGCGGCATCCGCGCGTCGGCTTTGTGCCGGGTCGCGTTCACACCGGGTTCGCGACAGCCGCGGGCGGTCAGGCATTCGCCCCCCCGGTTACGTTTCTGCCTGTCAGGCTCCTGGTCGAATATGGACACGGCTGGGCTTGCGCCTCGCGCCCGTGGCTGGGCGGCAGGTCCGGATGGGCCGTGAGCGGGACCTGTGGCCTCCCCCGGTGGCCCCTTCCGGCCCTGTCACCGAGCGCTCGTGGCTGTGAGCGTGAAGGTGAGGTGCCGATTCCGTCCGGCGGTGACGGAGCCGGCGCCAGGAGGGTCGCATGACTGGCAGAGCCCAAGCCGATGCCGCCCGGCGCGACCCCGCCGACGGGGAGCAGGAGCACGACGTGTCCAGGCGCGGGGTACTGCGCGGAGCGGGTATGGGCGTGCTCACCGTCGCGGTGGCCGGCACCGGTGCGGCCTCCTACAGGGCGTACGACAACCAGCTCCTCGGCCCGACCGGCGGGAAGGCCTTCGACGCCTGGCGGCAGTGGCGCGGCGAGTCGGGCCCGCGCGGCATGGTGGCGGCAGCCGTGCCGGCCGCGAGCCCGCACAACACCCAGCCGTGGATCTTCCACGTCGGCGACACCGGGATCGACCTGTTCGCCGACCCGGCGCGGCGGATGGCCGCCCCCGACCCGTACGGCCGCGAGATGCGCGTCGGACTCGGCTGCGCGTTGGAAAATCTCGTGCTGGCCGCCCGGGCCCGCGGATACAAGCCCCGGGCCGTCCTGTTGCCCGACGCGTCCGCCTCCTCGCTGGCCGCCCGGGTCGAACTCACGACCGGCCCGGTACGGACCTCGGCCCTCTACGACGCGATCGGCGACCGCCGTACCAACCGCGGCCCGTACGCCGACAGGCCCCTGCCGGACGGCTTCCTGGACGAACTGACCGCCCTCAACGACACCTCCGGACCGGTCCGCCCGGTCTGGCTGACGACCGCCCGGGCCAAGAAGGAGATGGGCGCGCTGCTGGTCGAGGCCGCGCAGGCGGTGACGGCCGACGAGGCGCAGTCCAAGGACGGCTTCCGCTGGTTCCGTGGCGACGCGGACGCCATAGAGCAGCACCGGGACGGCCTCACCCTCGACGGTCAGGGCCTGGGTGCCCTGACCACCGCCGTCGCCAAACTGCTGCCGACGACCTCCCGCACTTCCGGCGACAGGTTCTGGGTGAACCAGACCCGCACCGTGCACACCAGGACGGCTGCCGCCTACGGCGTGCTGCTGGTGCCCGACCCGCGTGATGCGGCGCAGCAGCTCGCGGGCGGGCGGCTGCTGCAGCGCATCCACCTGGCCGTGACCGCGCGTGGGCTGGCCCTGCAGCACATGAACCAGATCACCGAACGCATCGACCGCGACCTCAGCCTGGGCCGGAAGCCGGAGTTCGGCCCGCGGCTGGCCGCCCTCGTGATGGACCCGGACCGTCAGGCGTTGGTCGCGTTCCGGCTGGGCCGTCCCGTACGCCCCGGGCGGCCGAGCCCGCGTCGGCCGGTGTCGGAGGTGGTCCTGTGAGTACGCGATCCGACCGGTACGCGGCACGGTCGGGGCTGCTGGGCGGCGCGCTCGGCGTGACGGCGGGCATCGTGCAGGCCGCCGCGGGCGGGGAGTTGGGGGCCTGGGCGGGGCACAAGGCGGATCCGGTCCCGTTGGGCCTGCTGACCATCGCCCTGTCGGGCCTGGCCCTGGTGGCGGCCGTGGTCCGACTACGGGCGACCCGGCCACCAACCGCCGTGCGCCGCACGGCTCTCGCGGGTGCCGGGCTGGTGGCGGGGACGGTGTGCTTCTCCACGGTCGGGCGGCTGTGGTGGCTGCCCGGGGCACTGCTGCTGTCGGCCGCGGTCGCCGAGATCCGTGCGGCTCCCGCCGACGTGGCCCGAGTCGTCCGCCGTGCCTGGCCGGCGATCCTCACCGGCGTGCTGGGTGCCTGCCTGATGCTGGTCGCGTCGGCCGCCGACTCGTCCCTGGTGCTGTGGACGGGCTTGGTCGGCGGGCTCGCCGTGGCGTTGGCACCGTGGATCGCGGGCCGCTCCGTTCCCATCGCGGTCGCCGCCCTCCTGCTCGGGGCAGTGCCGTTCGCGGTGATCACTTGGTGGTCCGCAGTCACCCCGCTCGCGGCCGCCCTGGCACTCCTCACCGGCACGGTGGCGATGCGTCGCCACCACCGGCACCGTTTCTTCGAACCCGGGGGCCCGAGTTGACGACCAGGCCCGTCCCGCGCCTCCCGAAGAGGACCACAGCCACGCAGCCTTGACCGCTCGTTCGAGGCCGGTGGCACGGTCTCACCGGCACACGTGTTCGAAGTGCCGGCCCGAACGCCGCACCGTCGATGCCGCCTTCGAACGGGCCGATCGGTGCACACCAGCGTGTGCAACGGACGTGCAAGGTGCCGGAGCGTACGTCACTTCAGGGCCGAACGCCCACCCGGATCACCGGCATCGCTCTGCTGTCCACGTCGGCCGGACAGCTGAACGGTACCCCGATGGGGCTGCCGCCCGCCGGTGCCCGCCTGCTGCACCGGGCCCTGGCAGTCGGCCTGCCCCAGCTCGCTCGCCTGCCCGCGACCGTCGACGCCGTAAGCCGCCACACGGGGCTCCTGGCCTTCCGGCTCACCCGCCCGCTGCTGTACCGGTCACCGGTCGAGCCGACCGCGGTCCGGGTCACCATCCACGCCATGGCGCGTGTCCCTGTCACCACCATCGCCGCCTGCTACCCGGCCCTGATGGCCCACGACCAGTACGCGGCCCTCCCTGCCCTGGGACGCTGCCCTGTCCTCGTCGCCGTCGGTATCAATGACCAGATCACCGCCGCCATCCACAGCGCCCCCCTCACCGAGCGGATCCCCTCTGCCGAACTCGCCGTCGTCCCCAGCGCCGCGCACCTGCTCCCGCTGGAACGCCCGGACGACATCAACGCGTTGCTCCTTGAGCTCCTGACACGCAGCACGGCAGCAGCCCTACCACCGGGCTCGGCGACCGCGCCCGGCGCCCCGAACCCGGAGAGCGCCCGGCCTTCGATCCCCGTACGCGGCCCCGACCAAACGCCCGTGCTGGAGCCGGGTCGCCCTCACCTGGCAGGACTCCGGCACCCGGACCCACCTGATGGTCCAGTCCGACCTGGTGACCATGCCTGTTTCCGGCATCAACTCCGACAAGTAGCTGTTCCGCCGTCGCCTCGGCCATCACCTCCGTCGTCACCAAGGGGCCTCTCGGCCGCGTGGAGGGCCTCTCGGCCCCTGTCGTCACGTCGGCCGGAGTGTGCATGATGACCGCACGCCCCGGCCGTGCCTCGACACGGTGGACGAAGCGGGTCCCGAGGAGGACGTCCTGGAGGTGGTCGCCATGAGTACGGTTCCCTGGCGCAAGTCGCGCAAGCGCCCGATGACCGTTGTGGACCTGCCGTGCGCGCAGCGCACCGTGGGCGTGGAGGCCGTGCTCCGGCTGCCGAACGTGATGATGCTCGCGGTCGAGGACGCCTGCACCCAGATCGCCCTGACGGACTGGCGACGCCGCGAACCGCCCCGCTGGCGGCCCCAGGCACGGCACCGCTGGCATGGCGAAGGGCGGCGACTGGAGGCCAAGAAGGACCGGCTGAAGGAGCTGGCCGCGAAATGCCTGGACACTCCGGACTGACCGAACCGCACCGCACCCGCAGCTTCCGACCTTGGACTCCTGCGTGGTCGTGAGTGGCTGGTCCACTCTGTCCTCGTGGGATACGCCAGCGCACACGGCTGCACTCGCGCCGTTGCGGAACGCATCGCCGCCAAGCTCGCCGAACACGGCCTGGACACGGAGGTGCACGCCCTGCAGCCGCACCGTGAGGCCGGTGCCTACGACGCCCTCGTCCTTGGCAAGTACGGCGACTACCAGGGCTGGAAGGACATCGACGCCTGGGTGTCCATGGCCCGGCAACTGAGCTCGACCGGCTGACTGTTCGCCTCCTCACGGGCTGTTCGGTACCCGGCGCCGCCGTCGTCAGCGACTTCGTCGCACAGCCGAAGAAGTAGAGGCCGTTGTCCGCGTGCAAGTGCGCGGCTGCTCTTGCCTGCCTTGCCCTGCCAGGACACCTTGCCGTCGGCCCACCGAACGACGGTGAATCACGGCCGGTCGTCCCCGGGACAGGGGCCGAGTGGCCCGCCCCGGGTCACCGCTCCGTGTCCGACGATGAAGGTGTGGAACGCGGCGAGGGGAAGTGCGTCGTGAACTGCTACGACTGCGCACTCGACGACACGGTGACGCCGGCGGTCGCGGTGTGTGACCGCTGCGGGTGCGGGGCGTGTGTATGGCACGCCCATGTCTTTGGACGCTTGGTGGAGCACATGGCCGGCAGGGGGACGGGTTACGAGCGGAAGCTCGCGCGGCGTGCGACGTGCGGGGTGTGCCGTGAGATCGAGGCGTTCGACCATGTGCGGTGCGCCGGGTGGGTTCGGGAAAAACCGTACCGAGGAAGGCGGGGAGTCCGGTGAAGGAGACACTGCCTCTGGGGCGGATAGCCGGTGTCCGCGTCGGCCTGCACTGGAGTGTGCTGGTCATCGTCGGCCTGGTGTCCGTCATGCTGGCGATCGGCCGCTTCCCCCAGGCCCATCCCGGCCATCCGGGCTGGGCGTACTGGGGGCTGGCGCTGCTGACGGCCGTGGTGTTCCTGGCCTCGCTGCTGGCGCACGAACTGGCGCACGCGGTCGTCGCCCGGCGCAACGGAGTCAAGGTCGACGGCATCACACTGTGGATGCTCGGCGGAGTCGCCCGCCTGCAGAGCGAAGCCCCCACCCCGGCCGCGGAGTTGCGGATCGCCGCGGTGGGGCCGCTCACCAGCGCTGCGGCCGGCGGGCTGTTCACCGGCCTGGCGCTGTGGCTGGAGGAGCTGCACGCGTCCGGGGTCGTGGTCGAGGCCGTCGCGTGGCTGGCCGCGATCAACATCGTGCTCGCCGTCTTCAACGCGATACCTGCCGCTCCGCTGGACGGCGGGAGGCTGCTGCGGGCGTTCATCTGGCATCGCACCGGCGACCGGCTCCGGGCCACCCGCGGCGCGACAGCCGCGGGCCGTATGCTGGGCTGGTTCATGGTCGTGACCGGGTTCGCGGCCGTGCTGTTCGCCGAGGATCTGTCCGGGCTGTGGCCGGCCCTGATCGGCTGGTTCCTGATCGCCGCCGCGACCGCCGAGGAACGGCAGTCGGAGGTGCGTGGTGTGTTGGACGATATCCCCGTCAGTCGCGTGATGACCCGAGATCCGGTCACCGTGCCGACTGCGGTGACCGTTGACCGGTTCCTGGCCGAGGGCCCCTTCGGCCACTACCGTCACTCCGCCTTCCCCGTGCTCGCCCCGGACGGGACGGCCGCCGGACTGGTCACCGTCGTACTCGTCAACCAGATCCCGCTCCAGGCCCGCGACACCACGACGGTCGGTGACGTGATGCGTCCGCTCTCCGACGTAGTGACGGCCGCCCCGGACGACCTGGTCGTGGATCTGCTGCCCCGACTGGAGGCGAGCAGGGACCGCCGGGCCCTGGTCCTCGACGACGGACAGCTGGTCGGCATCGTCACACTCGCCGACGTCAGTCGTGCCCTGACCTGGCTGACCACCGCCCCCCGGGCCAGCTCCTGAGCGACTCGCCCTCGCAGCACGGCCGAGAGCACCCGAAGGAGGTGCGGTGATGAACACGAACTCACCGTCGACCAGCCCGTCGAGGCCGGCGGCGACAACGACGGCCCCCCCGTCGAGCTGTTCGTCGTCTCGCTCGCCGGCTGCGTCGCGTTCCCCCGGTCTCGACTTCGCTCGACCGGGAGAGACCCCCATCGTGGGCCGCTTCCTGCAGCGGCACCACCTGCCGTACGGCCAGCTGCAGGTCAGGCCCGCGTTCGACATGACGGACGACCGGCCCGCCCGGGGCGCGACCGTTCGCATGCGGATCCTGCTGCCCGTCCAGTTGAGCAACGCGCGGCAGGAGGCCCTGCGTGTAGTGGTCGACCACTGCACCGTGCGCAACACACTGCGGATGCCGCCCGAGATCACGATCGAGGTCGGCTGATACGGAGGAGTCCTTGCCGCCGCAGTCTGCGTGCCCGGGCATTCCACCGGTCGATCTCGTCCCGGCTGCGGTGGTCGCAGTGGCGGCCGCATGTCGCTGGGCAGGGCCCTGGGCTCGTACAGCCGGCGACGCTCTCAGCGACGGTGAGAGGCAACCGTGTTTCTCGTGCCCGTCATCGCTCGCTGGTGGCGATGTAGCGGCCGTGCCAGGTGTGGTCCCATACGGCGCCGGTGGAGGCGTTGACCGACAGCATGCCGCTGATCTTCCCGGAGCGCAGGGTGTGCAGAGTGTAGTAGCCGGGGTACGCCTCGGCCTCGCCGACGGTGAGGTCACCGCCCTGGCTCCACAGCCACTGGCGGGCGCGATCCTGGGCCTGGGTGGGGGTGAACCGGGTCTGGGTCCGACCGCGGTGGTGCATGCCGTACTCGGTGTTCCACATCATCGCGGGGCCGTACTCGATTCCGGTGTCGCCGTCCGTCGGGTCGACGAGGACCTCGGTGGCCGGCTTTCCGTCCGGGGTCTGCAGTTCGGCGTAGAAGTTCCGCGAGAACTGCATGACCTCGCCGACGCGCAGCCCGAACCGCTCGGCGAAGGCGTCGGCGTGCCGGCGGGCCTGGTCCAGGCTCTTGACCGGGATGCCGTCGCCGGGGAGCCAGTAGTACCCGCCCATCATGCCCGGCCCCCAGGAGCCCCAGTCGTCACCCATCATGCCTGGCCCCCACGAATCCCAGTCGTCCCAGCCGTCACCCGACGAGCCCGGACCCGGCGGGGCAGGAGCGGCGGTGGCCGGGCTGCGGAACGTACCGCTGGAGGTGCTGTCACCTGTCGCGCATCCTGCGACCGGCGTGCCGACCAGTACCAGGGCCGCCAGCGCGGCGGCGGTTCGCCTGCTGGACACGATCATCACCTTCCGAGCCGTTGCTGCCGCGACCGCACGACCCGGCGCCGCGGGACTGTCCTTCCTGACAGCTTCGCTCCGGGAGGAGGGCCGGCCCAGGGGCCGTTCGGACCTGGCAGGTGCGCCGGTCGGTCCGTGCCGTGCCTGGTCGGCCCCTCCCATACGCCCGGGGTGACGAGAAAAGTTCCAGGTGGAGGACGTCGGTGACGGTCGCCGGTGGGCGTGAAGGGGTGTCGACCGATGGCGAAGTTACGTCACAGGAATGTGACCAAGATCCGGTTCTGGCGGTGGCGGCGCAATCCGCTACGGCGCCGGAGCGACCGCGTGGAGGCCTGGATTGTGCTCGGCGCCTGGATTCTCGCCCTCCTCGGCGGCCTGCTCGCGGGTCGGGCGGCGACGGGGTCTGCGGAACACAGCCTTGCCGCACGGCGAGCGCAGCTCTACTCCGTCTCGGCGGTCCTGATCGAGGACGCTCCGAAGAGTTCGCCTCTGCCGACGTCCGGAACCAGCGACGACACGGTGAGGGCGAAGGTGCGCTGGACCACCGCCGACGGTTCGACTCACACGGGTCTGGCGAGGGTCGAGCCCCGCACCATGAAGGGCACCTCGGTCACCGTGTGGACCGACCGCACGGGCAGGCTGGTCCGCACGCCCGCCAGCGCGACGGAGGCGCGGCTGCAGGCAGTTCTGATCGGCGCGTCGGCCGGGCTGTGTGCCGGGGGTGCCGTGCTGGGGGCCGGATGGCTCGTGCGCGGACGGCTGGACCGACGGCGCATGGCGGAGTGGGACGCGCAGTGGGCTCGGGTCGGCCCGCAGTGGAGGAAGCGGATGCTCGGCTGACAGGGCCGACCGGGTCCGGCATGGGGCCGGTCGGCCCACGCACGTCCCGGCCCCGCAGCATGACGCTGGAAGTGGAGGAACAGAGAAGGAGGGAGACATGAGCGGCATGATCGAGCGGTTCCCGGGCTGGCCGACGCTGCCCGACCTCTTCGGCTGGGTCGAGTCCGGGATTCCCGGGGCGCACGCGGTCCCGGGAATGCACGGCATCCGAGTCGAGGAGCACCTGGCGGACGGCACGTACGTGCTGAAGGCCGAGCTCCCGGGCATCGACCCGGCGAAGGACGTCGAGATCACCGTCTCGGAGGGTGTCCTGACCCTGCGAGCCGAGCGCAGTGAGGAGACCACGGAGAAGCACCGTTCGGAGTTCCGCTACGGCAGCTTCGCCCGCTCCGTCCGGCTGCCGGCCGGCGCCAGGGGCGACGAGGCCGGCGCGGAGTACAAGGACGGTGTCCTGACCATCACGGTCCCGGTCCCGGAGGCGAAGACGGGCACCAGGACCATTCCGGTGCGGCACACCTGAGCGTGGGTGGCGCGCTCAGCCGCACCACATGTGCGCGGCCGGTTCGCACTTCCGACCGTGCACATGTGTGTCCTGGTCTGCCAGTGCCTTCGCGGGCGCCCAATGGTCAGCAGCCGCACGGGAGTTGTCCCCGGCACGGCCCCCCAGGTCGGAAGCCGACCAGCGTGTGTGGGGTCACCCGGCCGCTCCCGTCCCGCTGGGGTCTCGACCCACCGGCGCATGCGCTCATCCAGTACGCCACCGAGTCGATCCCGCGTACGGTGCGACCGGTTCCGTAGACGCACGCCGTGGGGCATGCCGAGGACGCTCGGCACTCTCCTGGGGCCGACCGTCCCCGCTCGCACCGCCTCGCGTGCCGCGCGACGCGGGACGCCGTCCGGCCCGGTCCGGAGGCCGTTCGGCCCAGTGCGGGCGGCACGGCCTGGGCGGATGGTGGATACAGGCCCGCAGGGAAGGGAGGCGTCATGCCCTGGGAGACGATCCGCAAGGACACTCCGCCGCCGGTTCCGCCCAACCTGGAGGACTACGAGAAGGCGTGCGTGGACTTCTCCTGGTCGGGCGCGCGCGCCCGACTGTGCGGTCTGCCCGGCGGGCGCGGACTGAACATCGGGTACGAGGCCGTGGACCGGCACGCCGAGTCCGATCACGGGACGGCGGTCGCGCTGCGCTGCGTGGGCCGCGACGACTCCCTGACCACGGTGACGTACCAGGAGCTCGCCAGGTCCACCGCCCGGTTCGCGAACGTGCTGCGCGGGCTCGGCGTCGGCCGGGGCGACCGGGTCGTGACGCTGCTGGGGCGGTGTCCCGAGCTGTACACCGTGGTCCTCGGCACCCTGAAGAACACCAGCGTCCTGTGCCCGCTGTTCTCCGCCTTCGGCCCGGATCCCGTGGCGCAGCGGCTGCGCCTGAGCAATGCCCGGGTGCTGGTCACGACGGCCGCCCTGTACCGCCGGAAGGTCGCCGGGCAGCGCGAGCGGTGCCCCGAGCTGGAGCACGTGCTGATCGTCGGTGAGGGCATCGATGAATTGCCCGGCACGGTCTCCTACGACGCGCTGATGGCCGACGCGCCGGACGCCTTCGCCATCCCGCCGACCTCGCCCGACGACTTGGCCCTGCTGCACTTCACCAGCGGCACCACGGGCACCCCCAAGGGCGCCGTCCATGTGCACGAGGCGGCCGTCGCGCACTACGCGACCGCGGCGTTCGCCCTCGACCTGCATCCGCAGGACGTGTTCTGGTGCACGGCCGATCCGGGCTGGGTCACCGGCATGTCGTACGGGATTGTCGCGCCGCTCATGCACGGTGTGACGGTCGTCGTGGACGAGGGCGACTTCGACGCCCGCCGCTGGTACCGAATCCTCGCCGAGCAGCGCGTCAGCGTCTGGTACACGGCCCCGACGGCCCTGCGGATGCTGATGCGCACGACGCCGCGCACGGGGTCGCACGCCCTGCCAGCCTCCTTCGACCTGAGCGCACTGCGCTTCATCGCGTCGGTGGGCGAGCCGCTGAACCCGGAGGCAGTGGTGTGGGGGCGGGACGTCCTGGGGCTGCCGGTGCACGACAACTGGTGGCAGACCGAGACCGGCGCCATCATGATCGCGAACTTCGCGGGCTGTGAGATCCGGCCCGGCTCGATGGGGCGCCCGCTGCCCGGTGTGGAGGCGGCGGTGCTGGGGCGTGGGGAGGACGGGCGCGCCGAGGTCACCGACGGCCACGTCGCCGTGCTGGAACAGCCGGACGTGGAGGGCGAGTTGGCGCTGCGCCCCGGCTGGCCGTCGATGTTCCGCGGCTATCTCCACGACGAGGAGCGGTCCGCGGCGGCGTTCGCGGGTGGCTGGTACCTCACCGGCGACCTCGTGCGCCGTGACGCCGACGGCTGGTACTGGTTCGTCGGGCGTGCCGACGACGTCATCAAGTCGGCCGGGCACCTCGTCGGGCCGTTCGAGGTGGAGAGCGCCCTGATGGAGCACGTGGCGGTCGCCGAGGCCGGAGTGATCGGGCGGCCCGACCCGGTCGCCGGGAACATCGTGAAGGCGTTCGTGTCGCTGCGGCCCGGCTTCGAGGCCACCGCCGCCACGCGGCAGGAGCTGCTGGCCTTCGCCCGGCGCCGCCTCGGCCCGGCCGTCGCCCCGCGCGAGATCGCCTTCGACCAGCACCTGCCGCACACCCGCAGCGGCAAGGTCATGCGCCGCCTGCTGCGGGCCCGTGAACTCGGCCTGCCCGAGGGCGACATCTCCACCCTGGAAGGAACGGAGGGGTCCGCATGAGTTCCACCGCCCGCACCCCGCGCAAGACCAAATCCAAGGCACGGTCGAAACAGCAGACGGAGCATCAGCTGGCCCTGCTCGGCTCGATGCTGCGCATCCGCCGGTTCGAGGAACGCTGCGTGGAGCTCTACAGCGCTGCGCGGATACGCGGGTTCATGCACCTGTACATCGGCGAGGAGGCCGTCGCCGTCGGCGTCAATGAGGTGCTCACCGAGGTCGACGCGGTCGTCTCGACGTACCGCGAACACGGGCACGCCCTGGCCCGCGGCGTGCCCGCCGACGCGATCATGGCGGAGATGTTCGGGAAGGCCACCGGCTGCAGCCACGGCCGCGGCGGCTCCATGCACCTCTTCGACGCGAACCGCCGCTTCTACGGCGGCAACGCCATCGTCGCCGGCGGCCTGCCCCTCGCTGCCGGCCTCGCCCTCGCCGACCGCATGAACGGACGTGACCGGGTCACCTGTTGCTTCTTCGGCGACGGCGCCTTCGCTGAGGGCGAGTTCCACGAGACGGCCAATCTCGCCGCCCTGTGGCACCTCCCCCTGCTGCTCGTCTGCGAGAACAACCTGTACGCCATGGGCACGGCCCTGGAACGCCACCAGGCCCAGACGGACCTGGCGATGCGCGCCGCCTCGTACGGCATGGTCTCCTGGGCCGTCGACGGGATGGACGTGCTCGCGGTTGAGGACGCGGCCCGGCGCGCGGCCGAAGGCATCCGCTCAGGCACCGGGCCGCACTTCCTGGAGATGCGCACCTACCGCTTCCGGGCTCACTCGATGTACGACCCTGACCGCTACCGCGACAAGGCGGAGATCGAGCAGTGGAAGGAACGCGACCCGATCGAGCGGCTCGTCAGGCAGCTGCGCGAGCACAAAGGGCTGACCGACAAGGCGCTCACCGCACTGGAGGACCGGATCTCCGCCGAGATCGACGGCGCCGTCGAGACCGCCGAGCAGGCGCCGGAGGAACCGGTCGAGGACCTCCTGAAGTACGTCACCAGCCAGGTGTGAGGAGGCGAGTTGACCATGACCGCGACCGAAACTGTGACCGCTGATCCCGCCGAGCGCAAGACGACCTACCGGGAGGCGATGCGCGAGGCCCTGCGGGACGCGCTGCGCGCCGACGAGAGGGTCTTCCTGATGGGCGAGGATGTGGGCCGCTACGGCGGCTGCTTCGGCGTCAGCCTCGGCCTGCTGGAGGAGTTCGGCCCCGAACGAGTCCGGGACGCCCCGCTGTCGGAGTCGGCGTTCGTCGGCGCCGGTATCGGCGCGGCCCTGGCCGGCATGCGGCCGATCGTCGAGATCATGACGGTCAACTTCAGCCTGCTGGCCCTCGACCAGATCCTCAACAACGCGGCCACCCTGCTGCACATGTCGGGTGGGCAACTGGCGGTCCCGATCGTCATCCGGATGACCACCGGCGCCGGACGGCAACTCGCCGCCCAGCACTCACACAGCCTGGAGGGCTGGTACGCCCACATCCCGGGCCTGCGCGTCCTGGCCCCGGCGACCATCGCCGACGCCCGCCACATGCTGGCCCCGGCGCTCGCCGACCCCGACCCGGTGCTGATCTTCGAGCACGGCAGCCTGTACAACGCCTCCGGCGACCTCCCCCTCGACGCGGGCCCCGTCGACCTCGACCACGCGGCGATCCGCAGGCCCGGCACCGACATCTCCCTGATCACCTACGGCGGCGCGCTGCCGAAGGCACTGACCGCCGCGGACGAACTGGCGAGCGGCGGCATCGACGCGGAGGTCATCGACCTGCGCACCCTGCGCCCGCTGGACGACGCGGCGATCGGCGACTCGGTCGCGCGCACACACCGCGCCGTCGTCATCGACGAGGGCTGGCGCACCGGCAGCCTGGCCGCCGAGATCTCCGCCCGCATCACCGAGCACAACTTCTACGACCTCGACGCCCCCGTTGCCCGGGTCTGCAGCGCCGAAGTGCCCATACCGTACGCCCGCAGGCTGGAGGAGGCCGCACTGCCACAGGTCGCGGACATCGTCGTGGCCGCACGAGGGGCGGTGGGATGAGATGGGCGAGTTCACGATGCCCTCACTCGGCGCCGACATGGACGAAGGCCTGCTGCAGGAGTGGCTCGTCGGCCCGGGGGACAGGGTCGGCAAGGGCGATGTGGTGGCGGTAGTGGAGACCGACAAGGCGGCCATCGAGGTCGAGTGCTTCGAGTCGGGAACCGTGGGGCGGCTGCTGGTCGAGCCCGGAACGCGGGTTCCGGTGGGGACGCCGCTCGCGGTGATCGACAGCGGGGCGACGGCCGTCGTACGGGAGGCCGCCCCCGCGGAGGCCGTGCCCGAGCCGGTGGCCCGAACGGCTGCTGAGCCCAGCCCTGCGGAAGCTCAGCCGACGCCCCTCGCGCAGCCGGTGTCGGCGACGGACGAGCAGGAGCCCGTCCGGGAACACGTCCTCGTGGCGGCCGCTCCCGTGGCACCGCGCCCGGAACCGGCCGCCGAGGTCCGGCCGGTCGTCGGAGCCGGGCCGCTCGTGCGGCACCTCGCCGCGGAGAAGGGCGTCGACCTGACGGTCGTGCACGGCACCGGACGCGGCGGCCGGATCACCCGCGCCGACGTCGAGCACGCCGAGCCCGCCCCCGGGGAACGGGTGCGGGCCACGCCGTACGCCCAACGGCTCGCCCGTGAACTCGGCGTCAGTCTCGCCAGGCTGCACGGCACGGGCGGCATGGGGGCGGTCCGAGCGGCGGACGTGCACGAAGCCGTGCGCGCGCGGGGCGCTGCCGCCCCCGAAGAGACCCCACCGCCCCGGGAGCGTCCCGAGGAGCCCGGGCCGACGCCGTCGCACGAGAGCCGTGAGGGCGGGCGCACGGCGCTCATGCGCCGGGCCATCGGCGACCTCATGAGCCGCTCCAAGCGGGAGATCCCGCACTACTACCTGTCCACCACCATTGACCTCACGGCCGCCGTCGAGTGGCTGCACCGCCGCAACCGAAGCCGCCCGCCCGCGGACCGCCTGGTCCCCGCGGCGCTGCTGCTCAAGGCCACGGCCACCACGGCCCATGACGTGCCGCAGCTCAACGGCTTCTGGCAGGACGGCGACTTCACGCCCGGCGCCGGAGTGCACCTGGGCGTCGCCGTGTCGCTCCGCGACGGAGGACTGATCACACCGGTGATCCACGACGCGGACACGCTCAAGCCCGAGGAGCTCATGGCCGCGCTGAAGGACCTCGTCCAGCGGGCCCGCAGGGGACGGCTGCGCGGCAGCGAACTCGCGGGCGCCACCCTCACCGTCACCAACCTGGGCGAGCAGGGAGTGGAGACCGTGTTCGGCGTCATCCACCCGCCCCAGGTGGCCCTGGTCGGCTTCGGCGCGGTCGTCGAACGGCCCTGGGCGACCGGCGGCCTGCTGGGCGTACGCCCCGTGGTGACCGCCACCCTGTCCGCCGACCACCGCGCCACCGACGGCGCGATCGGGGCCCGCTACCTCACGGCCGTCGACCGACTGCTGCAGGAACCCGAGGAGCTGTGAACCGGATGAAGCCCTTGAACAGCACGGAGGCACTGACCCTCGTCAAGGAGTCCATCACCGAGATCGTTCCGGACGCCGACTTCACCCACGTCCGGCCCGACGACAAGTTCCGCGACGCGCTGGAGCTCGACTCGCTCGACTTCCTGAGCCTGGTGGAGCTCCTGTCGGAGCGCACCGGCGTACGCATCGACGAGGACGACTATCCCGAACTCACCACCTTGGCCGACACGGTGGACTTCCTGGTCGCCCGGACCGGGCAAGGGCCACTTGGGACCTGAGTCCGGCCCGGAGGGCTCATGTGCCGTGCCCCGCAACGGAGTTGGCTGGCGGTAACGGGGAACGGCATGAGTCCGAAGGGAGCGAGACCGTGGGTACGAGTCTCACACCGCAGTTCTGGGAGCTGTTCGCCGTCCTGCTGTTCGCGGCCGTGGGGGTGATGTTCGTCCTCACCGCGGTGCTCGACGCGCTCGCTGTCCGTCTGCTGCGCCGACGCGTACGCAGGCCACCGACGCAGAAGCCGTCCCGGCCGGCGACCGCGGATCACCCCATGTCCGTCCGCTGCTGAACTCCGGGCCGTAAAGGCCGCTGGGTGACGGCCCGCCGTCACCCGGGAGTCAGCTCCTCGGCGATCCCCGCTGCCCAGCCGCTGATGGCGTCCCAGTCGCGGTAGTCGCCGAATCGGCCGCCCACCAGGTAGAACAGGATGCGTCCGGTGCGGGGCAGCTGATCTCGTGCGATGACGCCGGAGAACAACTGGTGATCCCGGAACGGCAGGTCACCGGGCAGGCTCTCGACGATCAGCGGGATTTCCTTGGGCGCCAGGCGCTTCCACGGGCCGCGCAGCGCGCCCGGCATCCCGACACTGAAGATCCACACAGGACGGGAGCCCAGTACGTCGAGGTTGTCACGTACGAAGTTCTTGGCCGCATCCAGCCAGGTCTGCCCGTGCACGGCGCTGCCCAGGACGAATGCCCGGTAGGCGTCGGCGTCGTCCACCGTCTCCATGGGCCGTGCCTCGGCCTTCAGCCCGGCCTCGCTCAGCCAGGCGGCCACCCGCTCGGCGATTTCGCACGTCGAACCGTGAGCGGTCGCATATCCCACCAGAACATCCATGACGTCACCTCGACGTTCCGCGATCTCTTCGGGCGGGCTTTGGCCGTGGTCGCCCGGCGATCACCCTGTGGCCGCACCCCTGGTGCGGAGTTCCCTGGCGTTCGCTGTCTGTTGTGCGCCGCCGCTTCTGGCCGTGGGGAGCGCCCCGGCGGCGACGGGCGGCGACGCGGGCCGATGCGGGGCGGGCACCGCGACCACGGGGACCGTCGCCTGCCGCAGGCAAGCGCGGGTTACTGGACCCGTCGCGGGCTGGTCGTAGGAACCGTGGGGCGTGCGCCCCAGCGCGAGCAGCAGGGCGCCGTGCGCCTGCTGCAGCAGCACCCGCGCGGGTGGCCCCTCCACCACGACCGCGCGTACGGCGCTGTCGCTCCGCGGCCCGAAGACCTCGCGGAGCGTCGAGGCGAGCAGATGTGCGGCCCTCTCCTGCTGCTCGGCGGCCGTCGGACGCGCCGCGACGGGGGCGTAGGGGGCGAGCCGCGGCCCGGTCGGCTCCCAGGCGTGCACGGCGACGACATCCGTGTGCAGGGCGTGAGCCTGCCGGGTCGCCCAGCGCAGTGCCTCCCTGGACGCCTCCGACCCGTCGACGCCCACCACGATGCCGTTGCCGACGGCGAGTTCGTTCATGGCAACCTCCCCGGATGGCCTCCTGCTCCCACCGTGGCTCACACAGGGCGGGCCAGGCGTGGGCCGAGTGGCTCCGAGCGGGTGCCGAACGGGTCGTTTCTGGGGCGGTCGCGGGGGGACGTACGGTTCTGCCGTCTGGTCGAGCCGGAAGGGCAGGCGCACGCCGGTGGCCCTCGATGACCACCTCGTGTTCGCCGGGCCGCCGGACGGTGCCCGCAGGCCGCCAGGAACGTGATCAGTCCGAGGACTTCGGCTGCGACGAGTTCGAGCGAGTCGGGAGCAGGCTCACAGCTTGCGCAGCCAGTCGTCGGCCACGCCGTGCAGGGCCTGTTCGGCGGGCTGGAAGTGGGTGTCGTCGATCCGGTACGACAGCTGGTCGACGACGCCGACGACGCCGTCCATCCGGCTCGTCATGCCGAGGGCGATCGGCTTCTCGCTGCGCCGCTCCACATGCCCTGCGAGGGTGACTACACCGTCCTTCACTGTGACCGTGACAGTCCGCGGCGCCATCCACAGGGTGTTGACGATGACCTCCTGCTCCACGTCGCGGCGGATCTCGTCGTCGGTGCGCAGGAAGACCTTCAGCAGGTCGTGGCGGGTGACGATGCCGACGAGCCGGTCCTCCTCGTCGACCACGGGCAGCCGCTCGATGCGGTGCTCGGCCATGAGACGGGCGGCCGTGTTGACCGGGGCGTCGGCGTGCACGGTGACGGCGGGCGCCGACATCACCCCGCCGGCCGTCAGCGCCCGGCTCTTGGCCGCGGTCTGCCGGACATGGTGGCTCAGCCGGCGCAGCCGGGCCGTCCAGGTGTCGAGGGTGCTGTCCGGCGCGGGTTTCCAGGACTGGTGGAGCATGAGGTCGGTCTCGGAGATCACGCCGATGACCTTGTCGTCCTCGTCAATGACCGGGACCCCGCTGATGCGGTGTTCGCCGAGGGTGCGCACCACTTCCTTGAAGGGTGTGCCGTACTCGGCGGTGACCACCTCGTCCACCATGAGAGCGCCGATCTTCGTGAGTTGCATGGCTGATCCCTTCTGAGCGGTCGGGACCCGGTCAGCGCAGTCGGCGCAGATAGGGGTCGTGGGCGTGGCGTGGCAGGATCCGCACGCGGGCGTCGAGTGCGCAGACGCCGTGAGGCCCGGCCAGCACCGGGTTGAGGTCGGCGTCGGCCAGTTGCGGCAGATCGCAGGCCATCCGGGACAGCCGGTGCAGCAGCTGTTCCAGGGCTTCGGGGTCGGCTGTGGGGCTGCCGCGGTATCCGAAGAGCAGCGGGGCGCAGCGCGGGGAGGTGATCAGGTCGTGGACGTCGCGGTCGGTGAGCGGGGCGAGACGTCCGGCGTGGTCGGCGAGGAGCTCGGTCGCGGTTCCGCCGAGTCCGAAGAGGACCAGCGGGCCGAAGACGTCGTCCTGGACGAGTCCGGCGAACAGTTCGGTGCCGCGCTCGGCCAGCGGCTGGATCACCACGCCGGTCAGCCGGTCGCCGAAGCGGGTGACCAGGTCCCGGTGGGCGGCCCTGACCTGGGAGGCGTTCTGCAGGTCGAGGTGGACGGCGTGCTGTTCGCTCTTGTGCAGCAGTCCGGGCCAGTGGGCCTTCATCACGGCGCGCCCGTCGGGGCCGGCCAGTCGCTCCGCTGCGGCGACCGCCTCGTCCTCGTTGCGGGCCCAGGCCCAGGGGATCTGCGGGATCTGGTAGCAGCCGAGGAGTGCGGCGGTTGTGCGCGGGTCGAGCCAGCCGCCGTCCGGGTTCTCGTCCAGGAACGAGGCGAC
This sequence comes from Streptomyces sp. JLBG701, assembly GCF_058544905.1. Taxonomy (NCBI): domain Bacteria; kingdom Bacillati; phylum Actinomycetota; class Actinomycetes; order Kitasatosporales; family Streptomycetaceae; genus Streptomyces; species Streptomyces sp. JLBG701. The sequence goes on along the minus strand of NZ_CM178588.1, from coordinate 148,335 downwards.
GAGTGCCTGGGCCCGCTCGGTCTCCACATCCGTCAATTCCGCTACGGATCCGGGAGGCCGGCGGAGCCAGTGGGCGCGGTCGGCCGCGTGGGCCAGGGCGCGGGCGGCGTCCTGGGCGTCGGAGTAGGCGGGCACGGTGGCGTCGTTGCGGGTTTCGAGCAGTTCGACGCGGGCTGCCTGGGCGGGCAGGACCGCGACGACGGGGCGGGGTAGCGGGCCGGGGATGGGGGTCCCCCCGGTCGAGCGAAGCCGAGACTGGGGGAGGGTGAGGGCACGGGCCAGGTCGTCGCCGGTCGCGGCGGCGATCGCGGTGGGTACGAGGGTCACCAGAACGGTGTCGACCGCACCGTGCTTGGCCAGGCGGTTCACGCAGGCGCGCAGCTGTTTCTCGCTCACGGCGGCGGTGGCGTCGACGGGGTTGGTGGCGGTGGCGCCGTCGGGCAGGAGTGTGAGCAGTTCGTCGACCAGTGCGGCGGGCAGCGGCGGCACGAGGAGCCCGGCGTCCGTACAGGCGTCGGCGGCCAGTACGCCGGTGCCGCCCGCGTTGCTGAGGATCGCGACCTTCGTCCCTGTCGGCAGGGGCTGGGAGTGCAACAGGGCGGCGGTGTCGAGGAGTTCGCCGATCGTGCGGGTGGCGGTGATGCCGGCCTGGGTGAACAGGGCCTGCCGGGTCATGGTGGGGGTGGCCGCGGCGGCGGTGTGCGAGGCCGCGGCGCGCCGCCCGGCCTGCGACCTTCCGGCGTCCACGGTGAGCACCGGCATGGTGCGGGTCACCCGGCGGGCGGTGCGGGAGAAGGCGCGCGGGTTGCCGAAGGACTCCAGGTGGAGCAGGGCCAGTTCGGTGTGTCCGTCGCTCTCCCACCACTGCAGCATGTCGTTGCCGCTGACGTCGTACTTGTCGCCGAGCGAGACGAAGCTGGAGACGCCGATGCCGAGCCGGGCCAGTCCGTCCAGCAGCGCGATGCCGACCCCGCCGGACTGCACGGCGACTCCGGCCGTGCCGGCGCCCGGGTGCCGGGCGGTGAAGGTCGCGTCCAGGCGGGTGTCGTCCTCGGTGTTGGCCAGGCCCAGGCAGTTGGGGCCGGCCAGGCGCATCCCGTGGCGGCGGCAGGCGCCCTTGAGGGCACTGGCCTGGTGGGTGTCGAGGCCGGCGGTGACGACGAGCAGGGCGCTCACGCCCGCGGCCCCGCACTCCTCGGCCACCTGCGCAACGAGAGCCGCGGGAACGGCGACGACCGCGAGTTCGGGCACCTGCGGCAGCGCGGCGAGGGACGGATAGGCGTGCACTCCGGCGATCAGCGAGACCTCCGGATGCACGGCGAACAGACGCCCGGTGAAGGACCCCGTGGAGATGTTCCGCAGGATGGCGCGCCCGACGGAGCCGGGCTTGCGGCCCGCGCCGATCACCGCGACGGACCGGGGCCGCAGCAGCGGCCGCAGGCTGACGATGTCGGCGAGCCGGCCGCGGGCGTCCACGGCACTCAAGTAGGCCTCGTCCTCGGAGAGTTCGACGAGGCAGTACACCTCGGGACCCTCGAAGCGACGGGTGACGCGCAGTCCGAGATCGGTGAAGACGGTCAGCACCTCGTGGTTCTCGGAGAGGGCGCGGGCGGTGAACGCGGTGATGCCCGCCGAGCGGGCGGCATCCGCGAGGTGTTCGAGCAGGAGGGTGGCCACACCGCGGTGGTGCCAGTCGTCAGCGGTGGCCAGCGCGATCTCGGCCTCGGTGTTCTCGGAGGGGACTTCGTACTCGGCGAGGCCCACGAGGCGGCCGTCGTGCTCGGCGGCCAGTGCCCGGTAGCCGGGGCGCTCCGGCCGCGCCACACGGTCGGCGGCCTGCCGGGCGGAAACCCGGCTGATGGAGAAGAACCGCAGTCGGAGGTTCTCCGGCGACATCTCCTCGTACAGCCGCAGCACTTCGCCGCGGTCACCAGGACCCGCCCGCCGTATCCGAACGGTCGTGCCGTCCGTCAACAGGGCGTGCACCGGGGCCTGTTGGGTGTCGGTCATCACACGTCTCCCCTCCGGACTTTGAGTTCAGCGTCCCGCGCAGACGCCCGGGGACCCAGGGGCCGAGCGGCCCAGGCAACTGTCCATACGGCCTGATTGCGATCTCCTCGTGCTGTCCCGTACAGCCGCCGTCAGCGGTTCACGGTCAATGGCACGGTGTCGACGGTGACGGGCTTGCCGTCCTTGGGGGACAGGTAGTACGCGGTGAGCAGGCCCGGTCCGCTGCGGGCGGCCTTGTAGGGGAACGTCACATCGAAGGTGCCGCGGGTGCCGGTGCCGGAGGTCGCCTTGACGCGCACGTCGGCGGCGGTGTGCCCGGTGGTGTCGGTGACCTTCAGCCGGAACACGGCCTCGAACGTGTTGGCGCTGCCCCAGACCCGTACGGGGGCGCTTACGGTGTCGCCGATCAGCGGGGATTCCACCAGGACGGCCGGGGCCAGGTCCTCGAAGTCGGCTCGTCCCACGGGGCCGTTGAGGACGATGCCCTCGCCGCCGAAGGACTTCACCGGCTTGCCGTCGAGTTCGAACCGGACCGAGTGGATGGTGGGGAAGCGGGTCGCGGTGAACACGACCTGGGCGAGGCGGGCCTGCATGGACAGGCTGCCGCCGCCGTCGTCGTACCGGCCGGAGAGGTCCACGGTCGCGACGTGGTCGCGGACCACGACGGAGTGCAGCGTGGTGCCGGACGGGATGGCCGTGGTGCGGCTGTGAGACCGTTCGTAGCCGCTGGGGCCGGCCAGCAGGGCGCGGACTGCTCCGGCGGCGGTGGCCGGGGTGGTCACGGTGCGCGGGGCGGGCGAGACCTGCTCGCCGTGCAGGAAGTAGACCGCTGCGCGGATCTGCTTGGTCGCGGTGCCTGTGCCGCCACTCGTCGAGGGCGCGGGGTGTGTCGTGCCCGGGGCGGTGGACGGCGACGGCGCGGAGGGTGCGGGCGTTCCGGTGGTACCGCCCGAGGTGGCTGTGCCGGCCGGGGGCCGTGAGGGTTGGTCGGTGCCGCTCGGCGTACCCGAGCCGTCGCTCGTGCCGCACGCGGTGACCGTGAGCAAGGGGAGCGTCAACACCGCGGTGAGTGCTGTGCGGTGGCGGTGGAAGGTGTGGGCGCCCGGGGCTTCTCTGTTCATGGCAGCCTCCTGAGACACTTCAATCAAAGCCTTGTCGGAGGCGGACTTCCAGGGCTGATAGGCACTGGCCACGAGGCCGACCAGGGTGACTCCACGGGCCGTTCGGCCCTGCGGCATGGGCGGTGTAGTTGACGGGGCGTCACGTATCCGAGCCGGTGGCCGGGACGGCGCAGGGCCAGGGCTGCGCGACTGATGAGCGCCGTCGCGAAGAGGGCGAGGATGCGCAGGATCGCGGGCAGGTCGCCATTCCGGGACGCCAAGGTGACCCAGCCCGCCGTCCGGCACCGGCGCGCACGACGGCTCACGGGACGAGGGAGAAGTAGTTCTCCTCCTCCTGGGTGAAGTGCAGGCGTAGTACGGTGCGCAGCCCGTAGAGGCAGGCGCGCGGGTCGTCGAGCTGCTCCGGTGCCCGGCCCCCGTCGGCGTCGACGAGCGTGAGGTGGGTGGCGATGCGCCGGGCGAGTCGTTCGATCTCGGTGTGGGCGCGGCTCATGGTGGCGGTCCATCGAAGCCTCGCTCGGCTGCCCCGGGCGTATCAGTCGTGCGGGACGACGGCGACCGGGCACGGCGCGTGGTGCAGCGCCGCGTGCGCGACCGGCCCGAGCTTCCAGGTCAGGTGCGACGGATGCCGTCGGCGACCCACGACCACGAGTCCGCTGTGCGCCGCGGCGTACAACAGCACCGCCGCGGCTGGACCGGTCGAGACCTGTTCGACGACGGGGGTGTCGGGAAACTTCTCGCGCCAGGGCGCCAGCGCGGCCGCGAGCCGTATGCGTTCCTCCGCCTGGTAGCGGCTGTCGGCGCGCCCGGCGGCCATCGTGTGCGGGTAGGGCACCAGACTGGACAGCGGGAGGGCCCGTACGGCACGCACGTGCATTCCGCGCGACGTGGCGGAAGCGAACGCGAATTCCAGTAGGGATTCGGAGGCCGGTCCCGGCTCCTTCACGCCGACCACGATCTCATCGCGGTCGGCCGCCGCAGGGTGCTCCCAGCCGTTCTCGACGGCGGGGTCGCCGGCCCGGACGGTCACGGCCGGACACCGCGCGCGACCCAGGACGTGCAGGCTGATGGAACCGAGCAGGAAGCTCGCCGTCGATCCGTGTCCGCGGGAGCCGAGCACCAGCAGTGCCGCAGTCCCGCTGAGGTCCAGCAGCGCCTCCGCGGCGGGGGACGAGGCCAGTTCCGTGGTCAGGGTCAGACCGGGGTACCGGTGGCGGAGCTCGGTCTCGGCCCGTTGGAGTGCCCGTCCCCCGTACTGCTGCTTGCCCAGAGCCTCCTGGGCGGCAGGCACATCGAGCGGCTGGGTGGTCCAGGAGTGGAAGAGAAGGAGGGGCAGTCGCCTGTCCGCAGCTTCGCGGGCGGCCCACCATGCGGCCGTCATGCCGGCTGGGGAGCCGTCGAGTCCGACGACGACGGGACCGGTCATCGCGCACCTCCGGTGTCGGCGCGGCGCGCAGGGGCTGCTGCGCCGCGCGCATTCCCCCACTTCGGTCACTTCCAGGGTCGTCGCCGGACGGCCGCCAGGCGAGGGCCGGACGGTTCGCTCCCGGGGGCCGTCCGGCCCTGCGGCGGATCGGCCGTGCCAGGAGGGGTTGAACCTTGGAGAGGCGCGGCGAGGGCTGCCCGGCCGATGTCGCAGGGCTCGGACCCCGCCGTATTGGGCGGGCTCAGTCCGCCGGGGCCTCCTCGGACGCCGACGTGCGTTTCGCGAGCGGTGCGGTCGCGTGATCCGAGTCCCTGTTCTGAGGGCTCGGTGCGTCCGCCGAGACGGTCTGTTCGGTGACGCGTACGTCCGCCCGGACCGACCCCGTGTCCTCGGAAAGCCGCAGGCCGGTTCCGGCAGAGAAGCAGTGCACCGCATCATCGCGTACCGCGACGCGGAGCTGGGATCCCTTGCTCTGGGTGGGGCGTCCGGGAAGCCGGACGACGACCGGGGTGAGGTCCTGGCCGAGCTTCGCGGTCGCGTGGAGGTAGGCGACGGCGCCGGTGTCCTCGACCGCGTCGATCACCAGGTCCAGTGCGGGGGTCTCCAAGTCCTCGGGGGAGAGCACCTGGAACTGCTCGGGCCGGATGCCGAGCGTGAGCTCGGTGGCGTCCTCGGCGGCCGCGGACCCCAGGATGTCGCGGGGCAGCGGGACGGTCAGTCCGTCCAGTCGGACGCCGTCCGCGGTCAGCGGGAGTCGGAAGAGGTTCATCGCGGGGGAGCCGATGAAGCCGGCGACGAAGGTGTTGGCCGGACGCTCGAACACCTCCTTGGGTGTGCCCACCTGCTGCAGTACTCCGTCTTTCATGACGGCCAGGCGGTCGCCCATGGTCATGGCCTCGACCTGGTCGTGGGTGACGTACACGGTGGTGGTGCCCAGACGGCGCTGGAGTACGGCGATCTGGGTGCGGGTCTGCACGCGCAGTTTGGCGTCCAGGTTGGACAGTGGCTCGTCCATCAGGAACACCTGGGGTTCGCGGACGAGCGCCCGTCCCATCGCGACGCGCTGGCGCTGGCCGCCGGAGAGGGACTTGGGCTTGCGGTCGAGGTAGTCGCGCAGGTCGAGGATGGCGGCGGCCTCCTGGACCCGTTCGTGGATGCGGGGTTTGGGCATGCGGGCGATCTTGAGGGCGAAGCCCATGTTGTCGGCCGTGGTCATGTGCGGGTACAGGGCGTAGTTCTGGAACACCATCGCGATGTCGCGGTCCTTGGGCGGCAGATGGGTCACGTCCCTCTCGCCGATGCGGATCGAGCCGGAGTCGACGTCCTCGAGCCCGGCGAGCATGCGCAGGCTGGTGGACTTGCCGCAGCCGGAGGGACCCACCAGCACCATGAACTCGCCGTCTGCGATCTCCAGATCGAGGTCGCAGACCGCCGGACGGTCCATGCCCGCGAAGCAGCGGGTGGCCTTGTCGAAGGTGACTGTCGCCATGATCTCCCCCTCCCGGGAATCTCTCTACAGCCCAGCCTGGAACGGTTGTTGGCGCAGCCGCAGGCCCCGACCGGCCCCTTCCCGGGCCGGTCGGCCCCTTCGCTCTCCGCGAGCGCGCGCCGGTCCCGCCCGAGGGCGTGCCCGAGCACGGACTCCGGCGACTCGGATCCCGTCTCCGTCGATGCCGGCGGGCGCCGGGCCTGCCCCTCCGAGGGGCCGGGCACCGTGTGTGAGACCACGCCTCAGGACCCGCCGGACATGTCCACCACGCCTTCGTTCGGCGGCACGTCCACCTCGCAGTCGGACATCCCCGGGCTACCGGTTCACCACCGTCACCGGAGGACTCAAGGCCGACAGGGCCCACCACCCGGTAGTGGAGTAGCGGATACGGCGGGGGAGAGGCGGCAGACTCGTTCTTCTGACGGTGTGGAGAGGGCGTTTCCTCGCCGGGACCTGCCTCTCCGACCCGGCGGCAACGCGGCATGACCGGCGTCACGTTCGACGACAGCCCTGAACACACCGCGCGCGTAGCCCTTCTCATACGGCGATGAGGTGGTCCACCACCGCGACCACATCCGCGATCTGTTCCACCGCCGACCTCAGCTGCGGGATCAGTGCGGCGTCCAGCGAGCCCTTCAGCGTGACCACGCCGTTCAGGACCTGCACCTGCACACGTGCCGGATCGATGCCCAGCTCGCCTTCGATGACGCCGGTGACGACCTCCGTCCGGATGGCCGCGTCGTCCCGGACCAGGGCCTGCAGCAGCTCACTACGGCTGATGACACCCACCAGGTGTCCCTTGTGGTCGGTCACGAACAGCTGCCTGATCCGGGAACGGGCGGCTGTGCGCGCCGCATCGATCACCGGGGTCCAGGGGTGGACGGTGAGCGCCGGTGCGGACATCAGGGTGGCCGCCGTCTCTCCCGCGTCTGTGGCACGTGGCCGCAGTATCCGGGCGAATGCGCCGGGGCGATCGCCCGCGGCAAGGGACGCCGCCCGGGCGAGGAGGTCGGACTCCGCGATCACGCCGATCACCTGTTGGGCGTCGTCCACCACGGGTACGGCCCCTGTCTGCCAGCGAGCCAGCATCCGGGCGACGTCCAGGAACGGCGTGTCGCCGGGAATTCCGGCCACGGACCGCCGCATCACGTCGCGCACCTGAAGCTCCGCGATCGTGCCCGCCTTCTCATGAGGGTGCCGGGACGTGCCGACTCCGGTCTTCGCGGCGGGGAGTGGTGCCTGGACGGCGGCGGACGCTGAGTGCGAGTGGGCGGCCATGGCCTGCAGGTAGCGCACCATCATGTCCTGATGGAACTCTTCGGCCGGTGCCGGGGCGAACGTCGGCACGCGATGCCGTGCCTCCGCCGACGCGGCAGTGTGTTGTCGTGCCTCTCGGTCGTTCATGGCTACCTCCCACCGTGCGTGCAGACCACGACCCCTGTGTTCTCACCGTCTCGCCGACGCATCGGCCAGGACAGGGCCGACCGGCCCCTTCCACAGGGCAAACAGCCCTAGAGAGGCTTTCGTGACCTTCGTAACGTGAGAGTGGGTCACGGCGGGCGCCGCCGTCGGGCCCGGAGGTTCTCATGCTCGGGTTCCGAGAGTTCCGTATCCGTCTTCGGCTGGCCGGTTCACCCGGCCCGGCCGCACCGGGAGGTGTCCCCGCCGACCGGTCGGCCGAGCTCACGGCCGAGCTGGAACCCCCGCTCACGCAGCTGGACGACACCGCGGCCGAGGCCGACCGGATCCGTTCCGCCGCAGTCCGAGAGGCGGAAACACGACGTCGCGCCGCTGTTCTGCAGGCCGAGGACATGGTGCGGGCGGCGCGGGCGCAGGCCCTGGAAGTCAGAAGCGAGACTGCGGCGCGGATCCGGGAAGAGGCCGTCGCCGAGGCCGAACGGACGGACGCCTCGTCGCGGCGGACGGTGGAGGCGCTGCGTGAGAGGGCGCGTGAGCGCACGCCTGCCTTCGCGGCGCGCATGGTCGCGCGGGTGGCGGGCGAACTGACCGTGGTCCGTGGCACCGAGCAGAGCGGACCGGACTAGGAGGGTTGCGATGGGCGCGGGCTGGGTCGCGGGGGTGACACGGGCCAGGTCGATGGCCGTGGGACGCCTCGGCCCCGACCGGGCACGGGAACTGGCGGATGCGGCCACCCTGCCCGATGCCCTGCGCGCGTTGGCCGGCACCTCGTACCGGCGCGCCCTCGATGCGGAGGCCGAGTCCGCCGAGGCTGGGCGGGCGGTCTTCGGTGCCCTGCTGTGGCAGCTGCGAGTGCTCGCCGGATGGCAGCCCCGCCTGGGGGTCGCCGCCGTACGCCAGCTCGCCGCCGGCTTCGAGATCGCGAACACCCGGGACCATTTGCGTGCCCTGTCCGGCGAGCCGCGACCCGCGCCGTACCGGCTGGGGGCGCTGGCGACCGCCTGGCCCCGGCTGGCCCGCACCGCCTCTCCGGGCGAGGTACGGGCCGTATTGACCGCCTCCGCGTGGGGAGACCCCGGGGGCGAATCGGCGCCAGCGGTCGTGACCGGGATGCGGCTGTCGGCGGACGCCCGCCTCATGGCCGACGTACCGCAGTCGGCCCGGTGGGCTGCGGGCGACGCCGCGCTGCTGGTGGCTCGCGAGACTTTCTTGCTAGGCCGTGGCCCGACCGGACGGGCTGCGGCGTATGCCGAGCGGATCCTGGGTCGGTCCGCCGTGCGGGCCTCGTCCTACGGCGACTTCCGCGCCCGGCTGCCGTCGGCGGCCCGCTGGGCGCTGGAGGACACCGAGCGGCCCGAGGACCTGTGGCGGGCCGAGGCCCGCTGGTGGCCCGCGGTCGAGAAGGACGGACTGCGGATGCTGAACAAGGCGCGCTTCGACGTCTCGCCGGTCGTGGGCGCCACCGCGGTGCTGACCGTCGACGCGTGGCGGGTGCGTGCCGCCCTGGTGGCCGCCGCACACGAGGGGTGGGCACGGGAGGACTTCGATGACCTCCTGGAGTGACTCCCTGACGCCGACGGCGCCGGTCCGCATGCAGCGGGTGGCCGTCGTCGCCCCCCGCGGCGTGCTGCGGGACGTGCTTGTGCGTGTCGCCGACGCGGGCTGCGTGGAACTGGACCGTGCCGACGACACGGCTCGGGGCACGGGATCGGCGGCACGGCGGCTTCAGACGATGCGCGCCGAACCCGCCACGCCCCTGCTCTCCCGCACAGCGCCCGATCTCGACGCCCTCCAGGCGGCGGGCCGGGCCGACCTCCTGGCCGGCGAGGCACAGTTCGAGAGCTACCGCGAGGCCGCGGTGCGGCATGGCGCGGTGGCCGCCCTGGCCGGCTGGTGTCCTGTGACCCAGCTCCCCCGGCTCAGCAGCAGCCTGGCCGACGCCGGAGGTGCCGTCGTGCCGCTGCGCGCGCCGCGCGGCATCGATCCGCCGACCCAGCTGGCCGCCACAGGCCCGGTACGGCGCTCCCTCGTGCCCCTGGTACGCACCTACGGGACGGTCCCGTACGCCGACGTCGACCCCACGCTGCCCGCCGGGATCGCCTACGTCGTCATGTTCGGGATGATGTTCGGCGACGCGGGCCACGGCGCTCTGCTGCTCCTCGGCGCGCTGCTGCTGCGGCTCGGGCGCCCCCGCCGACTCGCGTCGCTGCGACCCGTATGGCCCTTCGTCGCCGGAGCGGGGCTGGCGAGCACCCTGGCCGGATTTGCTTACGGGGAGTTCTTCGGCCCCACGGGCGTGCTGCCGGTGCTGTGGCTGAACCCGCTCGACGAGCCCGTGCGGCTTCTGGCGAGCGCGGTCGGATTCGGCGCGCTTCTCCTTGCCCTCGCCTACGCGGCGGGCATTGTGAACCGGTGGCGGGAGAGCGGACCCGCCGGGGCACTGTACGCGCCGTCCGGCATCGCCGGCGCCTCGGTGTTCCTGGGGTTCGCCCTGGTCGCCGGGGGAGCGTTCCTGCACGGGCCGGTGCTCACGGTGAGCGGCTCCATGATCGCCCTGGCTGGACTGCTGCTGGCCGGCACCGGGCTCTTCGCGGCATCGGGAGGCGGTGCCTCCGGCGGCCTGCAGACCGGCATCCAGCTCTTCGACGTGGTGGTCCGGATCGGGTCGAACACGATCTCCTTCGCGCGGCTGGCGGCGTTCGGGCTGACGCATGCCGCGCTCGGCGGGATCGTCTGGCAGGGCACGACCGGCCTGGCCCGGGGCGGGCCCGTGATGCTCGTCGCCGCGCTCCTCGTCTTCGTCCTCGGCAATGCGCTCGCCTTCGCGCTGGAGGCATTGGTCGCCGGTGTGCAGGCCCTGCGCCTGGAGTTCTACGAGCTGTTCTCCCGGGTCTTCGACGCCGAGGGCCGGCCGTTCCGGCCCTGGCACGTGCCCACACAACACGGAGTCCCCGCACAACATGGAACGGAGGCGATGACATGATCGCCTGGCTGATCGCGCTGCCCGTGCTCGTCGCAGCGTTCGCCGTCACCCGCCGACTGCTGCGCCGCCGCAGTCCGGGGGTGCTGCGGTCGATCCTCGCGGCGGACGCGGCACTGTTCACCGGAGCCCTGGTACTCCTGCTGGTCGCCTTGAGCGGTGGTTCGGCACAGGCCCACACGGCCACCGCGGCCGCGCAGAGTTCCGGCTCCAATTCCGCGGCGCTCATCGGCGCCGCCATCGCGGTCGCCGGCGCCTCGATCGGCGCGGCGATCGCCGTCGCCTACACCGGCGCCGCCGCGCTGGCGGTGATGAGCGAGCGCCCCGAACTCTTCGGCCGGGCCATGGTCATCGTCGGCCTCGCCGAGGGCATCGCCATCTATGGACTGGTCGTCGCCATCATCCTGCTCGGAAAGACCTGACCATGGCTCACATCGCGGCGATCGGGGAACGGTTGCGCATCGCCGGACTGGCGTCCGCCGGCGTCGTCCTGTGCCCCGCGGAGGAACCGGAGGCAGTGCGCACAGCCTGGCACGGGCTCGCGCCGGACGTGGAACTGGTCATCGTCACACCGACCGCGGCCGAGGCACTCGGCGAAGGACCGGTGGACGGGCAGGGCCCGCTCATCGCGGTGATGCCGCCATGAGGGCCTCACTCCCCCCGGAAGCCGGTGCCGCGCTCGAGCCGGTGCGGGCACAGCTGCTGCGGGCCGCCAGGGCCGAGGCCGAGGCCATGCTGGCCGAGGCCGACGCCCATGTCGCGGTCGTACTCGCCGATGCCGAGGGCCAGGCCGCGGCGATTCTCTCCGAGGCCCGCAGGTTGGGCGAGGCCGACGCCGCGGCCGCCCGCGACGCCGTGCGCACCCGCAGCCGCAGGGCCGCCCGGGCCCGCGAGCTCGCCACCCGCCGAGAGTGCTGGGAGGAGCTGGGCCGACTGGTCGTGCACGGCGTCGGGGACCTGCGCAGGACAGATTCCTATCCGGGTCTTCGCGCCCGGCTGACCGCGTACGTCCGCGACGCGCTGGGCCCCGACGCCCGGGTCACCGAGGCCCTCGGCGGAGGCGTGGTCGGCGAGGCGGCGGGCCGCAGGCTCGACTGCAGTCTGGCCGCGTTCGCGCGCCGGGCACTGGAGCGGACCGGCACGGAGGCGGAGGAGTTGTGGGCGCCATGACGTTCGAACCTCAGGGCCACGGCCGCATTCTGCGGGTCACCGGGCCGCTCGTCGAGGCCGAGGACGTCGGCGGCACCGCGATGAGCGATCTGGTCGCACTCGGTGACGCCGGGCTGCCCGGGGAGGTCGTCGCGATCCGCGACCGGGTCGTTACCGTCCAGGCGTACGAATACACGGGTGGTCTGGCCCCCGGTGCACCGGTGCGACCGCTCGGCAGGCCGCTGTCGGCGCCACTGGGACCGGGGCTTCTGGGCGGCATCTTCGACGGGTTGCTGCGCCCGCTGGCGGCAGCGGGCGTGTGGCTGGAGCCCGGAGGCGTCGGTCGACCGGACGGACAGCGGCCGGAGTGGGCGTTGGTGCCGCAGGTCGCAGCGGGCGACTCCGTTGCGCAGGGGGACGTCCTCGGCGAGATCCACGGCGCGGGACCGGTTCCGCTACGGGTGCTGGTGCCGCCCGGCCGCTCCGGCCCGGTGGACCACATCGCGCGCGCGGGCCGCCACCCAGAGGACGCGGTCGTCGCGTCCGTGGCGGGCACCCCGGTCCGTATGACGACCGACTGGCCCGTCCGCCGGCCCCGCCCCGTCCGGGAGCGTCTGGAGTCCGGCAGGGCGCTGGGCACCGGCCAGCGGGCCATCGACCTGCTCTTCCCGGTGGCCGTGGGCAGCACGGTCGCCGTGCCCGGCGGCTTCGGTACCGGCAAAACGGTGCTGCTGCAGCAGATCGCCAAGTGGTGCGACGCGGACGTCATCGTCTACGTCGGCTGCGGTGAGCGGGGCAACGAAATGGCCGACGTCATCGAGGAGTTCACGGCGCTGACGGACCCGCGCACCGGAGGGCGGCTCGCCGACCGGACCGTGATCATCGCCAACACCTCCAACATGCCCATGATGGCCCGAGAGGCCAGCATCTACACCGGGGTTACGGTCGCCGAGTACTTCCGCGACATGGGCCTGGACGTGGTCGTCATCGCCGACTCCACCTCCCGGTGGGCCGAGGCACTGCGCGAGTTCGCCTCCCGTACCGGTGCCCTGCCCGCCGAGGAGGGCTATCCGGCGGGCCTCGCCTCGGCGATCGCCGCGTTCTACGAACGGGCCGGGGCGGTGACCACCCTGGGTGGCTGCAACGGCTCCGTGACGGTGATCGGCGCGGTGTCCCCGCCCGGCGGCGACATGGCGGAGCCGGTCACATCCCACACCCAGCGCTTCGTCCGCTGCCTGTGGACCCTGGATCGCGAACTCGCGTACGCCCGCCACTACCCGGCCGTCTCCTGGGCCCAGTCTTTCTCCCGCGACGCGGAGACGCTCGGCGCCCGCCACGCCGTGACGGACGACCCGGGCTGGCCCGCCCGCCGCGCACGGGTGGCGGGCCTTCTCGCCGAGGCCGACCGGCTCGCCGACCTGGTCGACCTGGTCGGTATCACCGCACTGCCCGCACAGGAGCGGATCAGTGTCCTGGGCGGTCGGCTCGTGCGCGAAGGAGTGCTGCAGCAGAGCGCCCTGTCCGAGCGGGATGCCTACAGCGGCGTGGAGAAGACGGCCGCACTGGCCGAGGCGGTACTGGCCATCGTCGACCGGTGTCGCGAACTGGCCGATTCCGGGGTGCCGGCTGCGCGCATCGAGGAAGTCGACTTCTCGCCCGTGCTGCGCGCCCGCGAGGAGGCGGGCCCGCACGACGCGGCGACCGTGGAGACGCTGGGCAGGATGATGCTCGACCGGCTCGGGGAGGTGTCGTGAACAGCACAGAGGACTGGGGCCGCATCGAGTACACGTCGGTGCGCGAACTGCGCGGTCCCCTCGCGGTCGTCGACAAGGTGGAGGGGGTCGGCTGGGACGAGTTCGTGCTGTTCACCCTCGACTCGGGGGAGCAGCGGCACGGACTTGTGCTGGAGGTCGACCGCGGCACGGCCGTGGTGCAGGTGCTGGAGGACACCGCGGGCATCGACCCGGCACGGATCCGGGCCGCCTTCACTGGAGCGCCGCTGCGCATCCCGGTGGGTCCCGGCTGGCTGGGCCGGGTGTGCAACGGCCGAGGCGAGCCGCTCGACGGAGGGCCGCCCGTCTTCGGCGCCGCCGCCTCCGCGGTGGGCGGCCGCCCCATCAACCCGGTGCGCCGCGAGCCGCCCGCCGAACCGGTGCTGACCGGGGTCAGCGCCGTCGACGCCCTCACCACCCTCGTACGAGGCCAGAAGCTGCCGGTGTTCTCGGCGGCGGGTCTTCCTCACCTGGAGCTGGCCGCGCAGATCGCGGCCCAGTCGACGGCTGGGGGAGAGCCGTTCTGCGTGGTCTTCGCCGCCATGGGAGTGACCCACGCGGACGCCGACTTCGTCCACGACGCGCTGGAAGAGCGGTCCGCCGCAGGCGAGTTGGTGCTGCTGCTCAACACCGCCGACGACCCCGTGATCGAACGCATTCTCACCCCGCGCATCGCGCTGACGGTTGCCGAGCAGCTGGCCTTCGGCGAGGGACGGCACGTGCTGGTGGTGATGACGGACATGACGAGCTACGCCGAGGCGCTGCGCGAGGTCTCCGCGGCCCGCGGTGAGATCCCGGCCCGCCGCGCCTATCCCGGCTACCTCTACAGCGACCTGGCGTCCCTGTACGAGCGGTGCGGGCGTATCCGGGGCCTGCCCGGGTCGGTCACTGTGGTGCCGCTGCTCACCATGCCGGCGGGCGACATCACGCACCCCGTACCGGACCTCACCGGGTACATCACCGAGGGGCAGATCGTGCTCTCCCGCGAGATGCATGCCAAGGGCGTTTATCCGCCGGTGGACGCGCTGTCCTCGCTGTCCCGGCTGATGCGCAAGGGCGCGGGCCCCGGCCGTACCCGCGACGACCACCTCGACATCGCCGCACAACTGCTCGCCGCCCTGGCCCGGGCCCGGCAGATCAAGGAGCTCGCCGACCTCGTCGGACAGGCGGCCCTCAGCCCCACCGACCGCCGCTACCTCGACTTCGACGAGGCGTTCGCCCGCGGGTTCGTGGCCCAGCGGCGCGGCGAACTGCGCACGCTCGAGCAGACCCTGGAGCGCGCCTGGCAGGTGCTGCTCACCCTGCCCCGCAGCCAACTGGCCATGCTGCCTGCCGAGTTCCTCGACGCGCACGGCGCGACGGAGGGCGGGTGATCCCATGGCGGACCTGCGGATCCCGCCCGGACGGGCCGGCCGGCTGAGACTCCGCCACAGCCTGGAGGTCGCGCGGCGCGGCGCGGACCTGCTCGACCAGAAACTGCGCATCCTGCGCGCTCGGCACGAGGAGTTGGTGCGCGCCGAGCACACCGCGCAGGACCGCTGGCACGAGCGCCTGCGGGAGGCCGAGACCTGGCTGCGGCGCGGACTGCTCCTCGGCGGCGAAGAGACCATGGACACGCTGCACACCACGCGTCCCGCCGAGGTGGAGATCGTCTGGGTGTCCACGATGGGCGTACGACATCCCGAGGCCGCGTCCTGCACGGTGCCGGAACGCGAGCCGGAGGCCTTGTCGCCCGCGAACACCGCGCTGATCCATGCCGAGGCCGCATACGCCGAAGCCCTGCGCACCGCAGCCGACTACGCCGTCACACGCGCCGCGGCACGCGCAGTCGGAGCCGAGGTGCTCAGCACCCGTCAGCGCGTGCGCGCCCTGCAGCGTCACTGGATCCCGCGGCTGGAGCAGGCGCTGGCCCGCGTCGACCTCGCCCTGGAACAGAGCGAGCACGAGGACGCGGTGCGCAGGCGCTGGGCCGTCCGTGCTCTTGAGGACGACCTGTGACGGCAGTTGGTGGCAGCGCGCGCCGATTGCCGCGGGACTCGTCGTCGCGACCACCGGCGAGGACGAGGACAACTTTGTCATCAGCCTCCTCGCGTCCCGCCCCGGCAGCCGACCGGAAACCTCCGGTCGGCTGCCAACGCCCCGGCGACGGGGGATCGGTGAACTGCGAGGCGGCTTACGACGTACGCCGTCGTACGCACGCGGTCACGGTTCGGCGGGACCCGCCAACTGGACGATGTCGTCGGAGGCGACGTCGTGGAGCCGGATGGCGAGGTCCTCCAGGGCGCGGCTGGCGGCGAGTTCGTCGCCGATCTCCGGAATGGAGCGGTCGATCGGGTTGCGGCGGGCCACGCCCCGGCCGGTGACCGTCGACGTGTCCCGGGTGTTCAGGACGGCACGTGCGTGGGTGTCGTCGCCTTCCTCGGTGATGTAGATCTGTACGGTCCACTGCTTGGCTTCCATCGTGATCACTCCCGAGCGGAGGGTGCGAGGTCCGGGCGCCGGGCGGGCCGGTCCGCAGGGACCGGATCGGGACTGCGGGGAGCACCCGGGACGGCTCGTCTCCACTCCTCAGACTGCGCCTCCCCGCGCAGTCGGTCCAGGGCCGAACGGCCCGCCCGGAAGACGTCATCGTCCGTCCTCCCGGGAGGCATCTCCGATGCGTGACGGCAGTCAGGCCCGTGCTCGGAGGGGGCACGGCTCTTCTGTCGCAGGACCTCGGTCAGCGGCAGGTGTCCGACGGCAGATGTGTCGTCGTGCCGGGCTATGGCTGGGGGAGGCCTGGCGGAGGCGGGTCGGCCGCACCCCGGGATGCGACGGGCGGCCTGGACGGCCGGGCGGGCAGGGCGGCGAAGGCCAGCAGGGCCCCGCTCGCGGCGACGCAGGCTGCGACGGTGAGGCCGAGGCTCATGCCGCTGACGAACGCGGAGCGGGCCAGATCCGCGAGCATCCGCCCGGAGGCTCCGCCCACGCGCCCGGCCAGTTCGAGTGCGCCGCCGAGCGAGCCGAGCACGCTGTCCGACACGTCGTGCGGCAGCCGGTAGGGCGCCAGCGGTGGGCCCATGCGGTCCTGGTAACGGGTGGTCAGCAGACTGCCGACCACGGCGACTCCGAGAGCCCCGCCCAGCTGGACCGAGACCCCGTTGGTGGCCGAGCCCACCCCGGTGTCGCCCAGGGGCAGGGTGCCCATGAGGGAGTCGAGCGCGGCGGGGACGACGAGGCCGGCGCCCAGGCCGAGCATGAGGAGACCGCCCAGCAGATCCTCGTACGAGGAAGACGCCTGTGCGGTGGACAGCTGCCACAACCCTGCCGCCACGACCACCAGGCCCGTCCCGACCACCGCCTTGGTGCCCGCCCACCGCACCAGAATCGGGGACAGCGGGGCGACCAGCGCCAGCAGGCCGGCCACCGGCAGGACCCGCACACCGGTCTCCAGGGCGCTGTAGCCGAGACTGAACTGAAGGAACTGGGTGAGCACGAACAGGGCCCCGAACAGCCCGAACATGGCTAGTGCCACCGAGGAAGTGGCGATCGAGAACCGGCGGTTGCGGAAGAAGCCCAGGTTCAGCATGGGGTGCGTGCTGGCCCGCTCCCAGAGCGCGAAGCACACCAACACCACCAGTCCGGTGCCGCCCGCGCCGAGCACTGGGCCCGAGGACCAGCCGCGCACCGGCGCCTCGATGACCGCCCACAGCAGCAGGCCCAGCCCCAGGACCGACAGGAGCGATCCGACCGGGTCGGGTCGCAGCGCCGCCGGGTTGCGGGACTCCGGCACGAGGACGGCGGCGCAGACCAGGCCGAGCAAGGCGATGGGGACGTTGACCCAGAACACCGATCCCCACCAGAAGTGTTCAAGGAGCAACCCGCCGGCCACGGGCCCGATGGCGATCCCCAGACCGCTGGTGCCCGCCCACACTCCGATCGCACGCTGCCGCTCACCGGCATCGCGGAAGACGTCGGTGATGATCGACAGGGTGGCGGGCATCATCATCGCCGCGCCGACGCCCATGCCCGCCCGCGCCGCGATGAGCATCTCCACCGAGCCGGAGTAGGCCGCCCACGCCGAAGCCGCCCCGAACACGGCCAGCCCGGCGGTGAAGACCCGCCGCCGCCCGAACCGGTCCGCGCTGCTGCCCGTCACCAGCATCAGTCCGGCGAAGACCAGCGCGTAGGCGTCGACGATCCACTGCAGTTGGGTCGTCGTCGCTCCGAGTTCCTTCACCAGGGTCGGGAGCGCGACGTTCAGGATGGTGTTGTCCAAAGTCACGATCAGCAGCGACACACAGAGCACCACCAGGGCGACCCACCGGTTCCTCGCCCCTTGCTTCTGCGGTGCGGCGGCTGCTGACGGTATGCCACGTAGATTCGCCATGACCCCATGGAGCGCCTCGTGAGCCGCGGTCGTCAGGTGCCGAACGTCCCGGAGCGGGACCGGATGGGGTGTGGCCATGCCAGCCGGTGATCACGGGTGTGTCGGTGACTCTTTGCGACACCGGGGGCTTGCGGTGGGGGCCGGTGCATTCCGTACTCCGAGGGGGCGTCGACGGGACCGAGGCCCCTGACACGTCGAATCGCGGTGAGAAATCTGACCTGTGGAGCCTCCGTGTCTTGTCATCGTGTCACCGCAGCGGGGGCAACCTCCAGGGCCGGGCACCGGAGTGCTCGGTCATCGCCGTTCCACGGCCGGGCGGGTATCGCCTTCCGCGCGGCGGCCGCGCGTCAGGAGGGTGCCCCGGCCGGGGGCGGGGTGCTGCCGGACACTACGCCCGCCTGCTCACGGCCT
The DNA here is from genome assembly GCF_058544905.1 of Streptomyces sp. JLBG701. NCBI lineage: Bacteria > Bacillati > Actinomycetota > Actinomycetes > Kitasatosporales > Streptomycetaceae > Streptomyces > Streptomyces sp. JLBG701. The sequence continues at coordinate 130,189 of NZ_CM178588.1, read as the reverse complement.
CATCCGTGCTTGGCTTGGGGTGGCTCGTCGGGGCTTCCGGTCCTGTGTCCGGCATGGCGGACATGTGCGTCGGGGCCGGGGAAGACGAGTGTCACCTCGTCCGTGTCCGACCAGTGCACGTCGTAGGGTGGCGTTCCGTCCTCGTGGTGCAGTCCGACGATCTCGCCGTCGCGCCTGGTGGTGCCTGTGGTCGGGCTTTCGACAATGAGCTGATCGCCCAGTTGAGCTCGCATGGTCGCCGTCCTTCCCTTCCGCGGAGTGCTGCTGTACTCAACGTGACACGCGCGGCGTTCCACCGCATGGGCTCGAAAACCCTCATCCGGGGGGCCTAACAGCCCGGTCTCCGGGCCGACCGGCCCTAAATCGGGTCCTGACCGGCTTACTCGTGGGCGACCGGCTCCTGACACGCTTGACAGGTGACCACCACCGGCTGTCACCCCGGAAGGGAGAGGCGCCATGCACCACCGCACGGTCGCAGAACTGATGACACGAAATGTCGTCCGGGCCAGGCCCGACACACCGTTCAAGGAGATCGTCAAGCTGCTGGCGGAGAACGACGTCACCGCCGTACCCGTGGTGGACGACCTGGACCGCCCGATGGGTGTGGTGTCCGAGGTCGATCTGCTGCGCAAGTCCTCCGGCCAGACCGATCCGTCCGGCCGCCCACTGCTACCGCAGCTGGAGGCGTGGGAGCGGGCCAAGGCCGAGGGCACCAGGGCCGAGGAGCTGATGTCGGCTCCTGCAGTGTGCGCGCGTGCGGACTGGACCGTGGTCGAGGCGGCTCGCCTCATGGCTCTCCAGAACGTCAAGCGGCTGCCCGTGGTGGACGAGGCGGACCGGCTCCAGGGCATCGTCAGCCGGGGTGACCTACTGCGGATCTTCCTGCGCCGTGACGACGCCATCCGCGACGAGATCAGCGAGGACGTGCTCCGGCAGACACTGGGCCTGGCCCCCCTGGAGGTGACGGCCGACGTGCGCGAGGGGCAGGTGACCCTCCGGGGATCCGTCGAGGCGAAGAGCCTGATCCCCGTCATCGATCGGCTGTGCCGGAACGTCGACGGCGTGGTCTCGGTCTCCGACCACATCACGTACCGGACCGACGACTCGCGGAGCGTCTCGGCCGGGACGTGAGCAGTGCGGCACCGGGCGCGTCTTCAGCCGGTCACAGGGGCAGGCCAACCGCGGGACGATTGGCCTGCCCGGTCGCGGACGCGCCCATGTCCGCGTTGTCGCCCTCAGCGGCATCCACCAGCTGCTGGGCGAGGTCGTGCATCGCCCCGCCTCCGTCGGCGAGCACGCATGGTGCGGCCTTCGACGCGATCGCCGTCACACACGCGACCAAATGCGCCGCAGGAGGATGTGGAGTCATCCTCGTATGAGAGGCGCAGTACCCGGCACGTCGGCGCGGATGCTCGCTCGTCGAGTACCGCTCACGCTCACCGTCCTCCCAGCTTCTTACGAGACGGAGGAAGTCGCCATGGAGCCAGTTGTCACCGTGGGCCTCGACGGCTCACCCGAGAGTCTTGCCGCGGCCCGCTGGGCCGCCGACGAGGCGGAGCGGCGCAAGCTCACGCTGCGCCTGTTGCATGCGTGGCCCCTGCTGGTGCCGGAACCGACCCAGGTCCCCGCGGAGGTGGATCAGAATTACTGGGCGAGGCGGATCGTGCACAACGCGAAAGCGGAGCTCCAGGCGCGCCACCCGGCCCTCGTCATCGTCGGCAGCCTGGTCGCCGCCGACGCCCAGGCTGCGCTGCTGCACGCGGCGTCGGAATCCGAGATGCTCGTGCTCGGCTCGCGGGGGCTGGAGCCTGTCGAGAGGTACTTCGTGGGTGACGTCAGCATGCCTGTTGTGGCACGGGCCGAGCGGCCGGTGGTCCTGGTGCGTGCCGAGACGCGCCAGGAAGGGCTGTCGCCCACCGCGGGTACGGCAGCGGGCGTAGTGGTGGCGCTGAGAATGCGTGGTCCCTGCGACGACCTGCTCGAATTCGCCTTCGGTACCGCCGTGGCGTGGGGCGTGCCTCTGCGGGCCGTCCACGGCCGAAGCGTGCCGGTCCATGCGCACGTTCCCTGGGGCGTGGACCATGACATCACCGAGGAGATCACGCGGGATGCGCAGAAGAGTCTGAGCCAGGTTCTCCGTCCCTGGCGCGAGAAGTTTCCGGGCGTGGTGGTGGATGACGGCGTCGGTCTTGAGAGTCCCGCCAGGGCCGTCGTACGGGCCGCCGTGGGCGCCGGGCTGTTGGTCGTCGGCCGACGCAAGCACCGTCCTGCCCTGGCCCCACGCCTGGGCTCGGTGGCCCACGCCGCCATCCACCACGCGCGCTGTCCCGTAGCCGTCGTCCCCCACGACTGAGACGGGCGACCGCAGAGAGCCGATGCGCCCGTGCTCCGGCCCGGCGCCGACGCTCTGGAACGGCTCGCTGACGGTGGGCAGGGGGCCTACGGGACCTCGTGTGTCTCCGCCTACGCCGATCCCGCGGGTGCGCGGCGCTCCCCGGTCCGGCTCGATTCCCTCAGGCCGCCCCGTCCTGCGGTGGGGGACGGGGCGGCCGGCCCCACTCCTGCACACCTCGGGAGTCTCTATGGTGACGCTGCATCAGGAGGTGGGCCGTGCGTGGCGATGAAGCCGCTTGACGGTCCGAGGGCCGACGCTCAGTCTGCGGCCGGAGGAAGGCTGTACGGGCCCGCGTCGCCGCCGGGCGGTGCCTCGCCGGCGGCCTGTGGATGCCGGATGAGCAGGTCGAGTTCGGTGCGCAGTGCGTCGGCCGGCTCCTCGGGGTCGGGGAAGTGGTCGGGGTCGACGGTCGTCGTCACGGTGAGTGTGCCGGCGTAGGACAGCACTTCGAAGTAGACGGGGATGTTCCCGCCCGGGCCGACGCCGACCGGGACGGCGGAGGTGACGGGAGACCCTCCGAACGTGACCTGTTCGGCGGGACCGCGCACGTGGGTGATCAGGGTGTGGAACCGGTGCTGGTGGTTGAGGTACCAGCGGAAGCCGCCGAGCGCCGCCAGAGGGCGGAACAGCCCTCCCAGCACGGCGATCGGTGGCGGCCCGGTGGCGGCCGCCCGGTGTGCGCGTACCTGGTCGGCGACCTGACGCAGACGATCGGGCATGGCGCCGGTGGCCGGTACGGACACGAGCATCGGGCTGACCATGTTGCCCAGGTCGGGCCCGCTCTCCGGGGGACGGCCGGACACCGGCACGCAGACCACGAGTGTGTCGAGGGTCTCCCTTCTGCCCGACAGCACGCGGTGCAGCGCGCCCGCCACCGCGACCAGGACGGCGTCGTTGGCCGTCGCGCCGTGCCGGTGCGCGGCCGCCCGGACTGCCGCGAGGTCGGTGCGGACCACGCCCAGCCGACGACGCGGGCCGGTCCGCCGGTTCAGTGAGCAGGGTGTGGCCCGTGGCGGCCGAATGCCTCCCCCGGCGTGCACGGACATGCGCAACAGGTGCCACGACTGCGCGACATGGCCCAGTGCGGCCAGCCGACTCGTCAGCGCGTCGCGGGCGAGGGAGACGGAGGTGGGTGAGGGCCGGGGGAAGGGCACCTGGGCCGCGTCGGCCGGGACGTCTACGAGGTTGGCCAGTACCGCGAGCCCGCCGACCCCGTCGGCGAGCGCATGGTGCAGGACGAGCACCAGAGCACGTCTGCTCTCGCCGAGACCGGTGACCAGCGTGGCCGACCACAGGGGTGCCGTGCGCGGCAGCCGGCTCGCGACCACTGACAGGGCGGTGTCCAGCAGCGCCCCTTCGTCGTCCGGTCGGGCGCAGTCCACCGCGCGGACGTGGTTGCGGACATCGAACCCGGGAGCGTCGGCCCACACCGGGCCACCACAGCCGAAGGGCACCCGCACCAGCCGCTGGCGCAGCCGCGGCACGGCCGGAACGCGCTCGGCAATCAGCCGACGGACACGCTCCAGGTCCAGCTCGTCGGCCCCGTCGAGCATCAGGAGGACCCCGAACTGCTCGGGCACCTCCCCGCTGTCCATCGCCAGGAACGCCCGGTCCGACGGGCTCGCGCGCTCGATCACCGGTCGTCCCGGTTGCGAGGACTTGTCGGCCGTCGTTGCCATGGTCCCAGCGAAGCAGCCGTGGGCCCCGGGGACCAGAGCCGAAGGTCCCCGGCATCGGCCGTGTCGGCCGCACTGTCCACCGGAGGCCCCACCGACCCCCGGGGACCCGAAATGATCCCCGGACTCCCCGTCCCTGGCCCGGACCCGACGCTCTCGCTGCGGCTCCGGCCGGTCTGGCGATCGGCCGGAGCCGGCTCCTTCGATGCTGATCCCCCTCGGCCGAAGCGGACCGGGCGTTGCGGCGTGGGGAGGTGCGGTGACGTTTCCATGTCCGGCCTCCGGAATGGTTCCCGAAGCGTGCAGGTGCCGGGCCCGTGGGCCGTACGGAGATCCCTTGCGACGACAGCGCGTCGCCCGTCAGCCGGACGCGGGCCCGGCACAGGGGGCGGGTGGCCGGCCCGCCCCCTTCCCGAGGAGCCGCCGTGGCGGCAGACGCCGGTCCCCAAACCGGCGCCGCCCGCGAGCCGGACACCCTCTCCCTCGTCCCGCGGGCTGGCTTCCCACGTTCAGGCCGCGGGTGGCGCCGCAGCAGGGGCCGAACGACTCACTCACGGGGCCGACCGGCCTCAACAGGACTGCGCCCAAAGGGCGTTGACGAACCACGGGAAGCCCGACCGACACTTGGCGGAGACCTCTGACACGCACGCCACAGGGGCGGCAGCGAGGAGCGAGACAACAGTTATCTACCCGTGCCGACCTCGTCGTCGGCCGCTTCGCATGACCGATGAAGACTCGGTTTTCGCGGGGCCGTTCGGCCCTCGGCAGGATCCGCCCGGTCCCTGCGGATACTCCTTCCGCAGCACATGCGGCACAACGGTCGCGCACGTGAAGTCCTCGATCCCCGTGATCGGACGGATGGTCGGCCTGGCCTCCGCGCATCCGGTGCTCTCCTGCGTGACGGCGGTGGCGATCATTTCGGACTTTCAGCGCCGCTTCCGCGATTGCGGCTTCGTCTGGCCGACTCCACGATGAAGGCATGGTTCCCGTCGGGCCTGCCGACCGTTTCGACGCGTTCCGGGCCCTGGCCGACAGGCGTGGGCGGCCTGGAGACAGGCTGATCGAGGCCCTGGCCAGGGCCAGGGCCGGAACCGAGGACGGCCCCGAGGTCTGGGCGCCTCCTGTCGCCACCCGTGTCGGACTGCCTGCTGCCTCCGGGCTGGGGCCGGCCGGCTACTACGCGGACCTGGCCGCCCCGCACGGCGACCGTCATGTCCGGGTGTGCACCGCGACGGCGTGCTTCGCCACGCAGGCCGGGCGGCACCTCGCCGATGTGGAGCACGAGCTGGGCGTCATCCCGGGCACGGTCTCACCGGCTGGTGATGTGTCGGTGCAGGACGTTCGCTGTCTCGGCTATTGCTACGCCGGGCCCGCGGCGCTCGACGGTGCCACGCCCTGCACGGGTCCGACCCTCGCCGGTCAGCTCGCCGGGCGAGAACCATCGTGGGCGCCGGAGATCCCGGCGGCCGACGACACCGGCGACCCGGTGCTGCTGGGCGGCGTGGTGTCCGGCGAGCGGACGTGGCAGGTGTGGCCCAGGACGGTGACAGAGAGCACCCCGGACGAGGTCCACAGAGAAGTGGCGGCATCCGGACTGCGGGGGAGGGGCGGCGCGGGGTTCCGAGTGGCCGCGAAATGGGAGGCGGCCGGCCGCGCGCCCGCCACCGTGGTCGTCGCCAACGGCGACGAAGGCGATCCGGGCTCGTACGCCGACCGGCTGCTGATGGAGGCCGACCCGGGGCGCGTACTGGAGGGCCTGGCCCTGGCCTGCTTCGCCTGCGGTGCCCGCCAGGGTGTGGTGCTGGTGCGCTCGGAGTACCCGGCCGCTCTGGCCCGGATGCGGGATGCGGTCGGGCAGGCGTACGCCGACGGCCATCTCGGCCCGCCCGTGCACGGAACCGCCACCGCACTGGACGTCCAGGTCGTCGAGGGCGCCGGCTCCTACGTCGCCGGTGAGGAGACCGCGCTGATCGCGAGTCTGGAAGGCGGTCGCGGATGCGCTCGCCCGCGCCCGCCGTATCCGACCGAGCGCGGCCTGTGGGACGCGCCGACCGTGGTCAACAACGTGGAGACTCTCGCAGCCGTCCCCTGGATCGTCCGGCGCGGCGGCGAGGCGTACGCCCGGCGCGGAACGCCCGCCGAGACGGGAACGAAGCTGGTCTGCCTGTCCGAGCGGTTCGCCCGGCCGGGTTGCTACGAGGTCGAGCTCGGCACCCCGGTGCGACGGATCGTCACCGAGCTGGGCGGCGGCCTGAAGGACGGCGCCGAGCTGGTCGCTCTCCAGGTCGGCGGACCGCTGGGCGGCTTCCTCGCCGCCGACTCGCTGGACGTACCCCTGTCCGAGTCGGGGCTGGCGGCCCGGGGCGCCGCCCTCGGCCACGCCGGACTGGTCGCCTTCGACCAGCGCGTGACACCGCAGGAAGTGCTGCGGCACATCTGGCGGTTCGCCGCGGCCGAGAGCTGCGGCGCCTGCTCGCCCTGCCGGGTCGGCTCGCGACGAGGCCTGGACATGGCATCCGCCGGCACCCCTCCCGGACAGGAGTGGCAGCGGCTTGCGCGGGTCCTGGCCGAGGCGAGCCTGTGTGCTTTCGGACGGCGGATCCCACCTGCCGTACGCAGCCTGGCTCGCGCATACGGGGATCGACTGGCGGGATGGGACCCATGACCGGAGTCGAGGTCGACGGCGCGAGCGTCGACGTGGCCGAGGGGGCTTCGCTGCTCACGGCGGTGCGCGCGGCCGGGATCGAGCTGCCCGCGCTCTGCTCCGACGACCGGCTCGGCCCCGCCGGCTCTTGCCGCACGTGCCTCGTACGGGCCGACGGGCGGATCGCGGCGGCCTGTGTCACCCCGGCGTCCTCCGGTGCCCGCGTCGAGACCGTGACCGAGGATCTTGTGCGGCTGCGCCGGGACGCGGTGGAGCTCATCGTCTCCGCCCTGCCGCCCCGTGCCCTCGCCCCGGACAACACCGGCGAACTGTCGCATGTCTGCCAGTCGTTGGGGATCAGCCCTGAAGCGGCGCAGGGTGCCGGAGGCCGGAGCGGGGACGACTCCCACCCGTACGTCCACCTCGACCGGGACCTGTGCATCGCCTGCGGCCGGTGCGTGCGGATGTGCGCCGAGGTGCAGGGCACCTTCGCGCTCACCCTGGTCGGCCGGGGCGGCGACACGGTTGTGGCCCCCGGCACCGGCGGGCCCTGGGCCGAGTCGGACTGCGTGGCCTGCGGCGGCTGCGTCGACACCTGTCCCACGGGGGCGATCACCGAGCCGGGACCGGCACGGGGGCTCACCTCCGCATCCCACCCCGCGGCGGCCACGACACGCACCACCTGCGGCTACTGCGGCGTTGGCTGCACCCTCGACGTGGTCACACAGGACGGCGAGGTCGCCGCGGTGCTGCCGGCCCGGGACGGCCCGGTCAACCACGGGCACGCCTGCGTGAAGGGCCGTTTCGCCCACGGGTTCCGCACGTCCCCCGAACGGCTCACCCGGCCACTGATACGACGCGACGGCCGCCTGGAACCGGTGAGTTGGGACGAGGCGCTCGGCCATGTCGCTCGCGGTCTGCGAGACGCCGTCGCGGCCGGTGGCCCGGACGCCGTGGCGGCGATCTCCTCGGCCCGCGCCACCAACGAGGAGAACTACCTCGTACAGAAGTTCATGCGGGTCGTCGTCGGCACGAACAACGTCGACAACTGCTCCCGGCTGTGCCACTCCCCGTCCGCCGCCGGCCTGACCGCCTCCTTCGGGCTCTCCGGCGGCACCGACACCTTCGACGACGTGGAGCGGTCCGACTGCCTGCTGGTGGTCGGGGCCAACCCCGTCGAAGCCCACCCGGTGGTCGGGGCGCGACTGCTCCAACGGGTGTTGCGCGGCGCCCGGTTGGTCGTCGCCGACCCCCGCGCCGTGGGCCTGGCCCTGCACGCCGACGTGCACCTGCGGCCCCGGCCCGGCACCAACGTCGCGCTCTTTCACGGGCTCGCCCACGTCCTACTCACCGACGGACTGGCCGACGAGGACTTTCTGCGGGAGCGGGCCACCGGTCTGCCGGAACTCACCGCGCTGCTGGACGACTACCCGCCCGACCGGGTCGCGGCCGTCACCGGGGTGCCCGCGGCGGACCTGGTCGCCGCCGCCCGGCTGTACGGCCGTGCCCGACGGCCCGCGATCGTCTACGGCCTGGGCGTCACCGAACACCTCCACGGCACGGACGGGGTGCGGTCGCTGGCCAACCTGGCGATCCTGCGGGGCGCCGTGGGCACGGACCGGGGTTACGGGGTCAACCCGCTGCGCGGCCAGAACAACGTCCAGGGCGCGTCCGACATGGGGGCGCTGCCCGATCTCCTGCCCGGCTACGGGAAGGTGACCGACCCTGCCGTACGAGCCCGGGCCGAAGCGGTATGGGGCGTACCGGTTCCGGAACGCCCCGGCCTGAGGATCCCGGACATGTTCGCCGCCGTACGGGCCGGGGAACTGCGGGCGCTGTGGGTCATCGGCGAGGACGTGTGCGCCACCGATCCCGACACGAACCGGGTGGCCGAGGCCCTGGAAGCGTGCCCGCTGGTGGTGTGCAACGAGCTGTTCCTGTCCGAGACCGCCCGCCATGCCGACGTCGTGCTGCCGGTCGCGTCCTGGCTGGAGAAGGACGGCACCTTCGTCAACTTCGACCGCCGGTTCCAGCGGGTCCGCCCCGCCGTGCCCCCGCCCGGCGAAGCACGCAGCGACTTCGACACCGTGAACGCCCTCGCCGCGGCGATGGGTGTCGACCTGGGCTGTCCGACTCCGGCCGACGCCCTGGCCGAGTGCGGACGACTCGCGCCCGTCTTCGCCGGACTCACCCATGAGCGGCTGGACCTCGAGGGCGCCGTCCCCTGGCCCTGCCCGGACCCGGGACAACCGGGGGAGGCCAAGCTGTACACGGAGCGGTTCGCCACTCTCGACGGCCGGGCCCGCCTGGCCGCCGCCCCCTATCTCCCGCCCGGCGAGCAGCCGGACGACGACTATCCGCTGGTCCTGGTCACCGGGCGGCGCTGGGCGCACTACAACTCCGGCAGCATGACCCGGCGCGGTGGCAACCTCGCGCTCGATCCGGTCGACTTCCTCGACCTCCACCCCGATGACGCCGGCCGGTACGACGTGCGCGACGGCGAGCAGGTCGTGCTGGAGAGCCGGCACGGCCGGGCCCAGCTCATCGCCCGCGTCGGTGAACAGACGGCCCCTGGCCAGGTCTTCTGCTCCTTCCACTTCCCCATGAGCGGCGTGAACCGCCTCACGTCCGAGCACGTGGACACCGTCACGTCCTGCCCCGAGTACAAGGTCACGGCGGTCCGCGTAGCCGCGTCGTGACGGCGACAGTCCTGTCCGGCGTCAGCGGACGTGGCGGCGCGGCGGGGAGGAGTTCGGGCTCAACGAGGTGGCGGGTGGAGGGGGTTGTGGCGAGACCCGGTCGACCATTTCACCGCCCTCTTGGCCGCCGTACGACTTCCCGCTCAACGGGGACGCCTGCGCGAAGTCCTGACTCGGGCCGTGCCACACGGCGGTGGGGCGGCCGCTGTCACTCCGTGGCGAGGACCGCGTCGGCCGGTCGTCGTGGGGTCGGCCGGCCTCGGGTGGCGTGGCCGAGGCGCAGGAGCATCTGGGGGAAGTCCCTGCGGACGAGCGTCGTGCGCAACTGGGTGCGCAGTCGGGGCACTTCGAGAGGCTGGGTGTGGAAGGCGGCCATGGCCCAGCGGGTGGTGGCGTGCAGCAGGACGCGCTGCAGGGCCTGTCCGGCGCACAGCCAGTCCTCCCGGGTGTCGTGCCGCGTGGTGAGGAGGACGATCAGTCCCGTCCCGGGCGGCCAGACCGCGGGTGCGGTGGGCGGGGTGCGCGTGAAACGGAGGAAGTCGCGCCCGGCGAGACCGGTCCGGTCCGGGTGGCCGTCGCAGGCGTCCAGGGGGACGCCGTCCGCACGCCCGTCCCGGGTCCAGTGGGCCAGTTCCGCGACGCGTCCGGGCTCGGCGCGGTTGATGGCTTCGGCGGCGCGGACCAACTCGGCGAGGTCACTCTGTGCGTGGCGGGATTCCACCGTGTACAGCTCGGCGCCCTCGGCCCGTGCGTGCTCGCGCAGTTCCCCGACCAGCGGCTGCGGGAGCGAGGAGTGCTGGAACGGGCCGCGGTGCGTGTGCCGTTGCCGCAGGGAGCGGTACATCAGGTTCTCGTCGGTGCTCGGTCGGCCGTACGCTCCCCAGCCGACGCCGGCGAGATGGGCCGGGTTCCCCGGATCGGGGAACACCCGCACGACGGGCCGGAAACCCAGGTGCTGCATCGCGATCCGCAGGTTGAACAGGGCCGCGCCGCAGCTGATGACCTGCTCCCGCCCGTCGGGGTCGGTGAGCGGGAGCCGGCGCGCGGGGTCCGCGTACAGGTCGAGGCCCGTCCCCCGGTTGACGAACAGCCAGGGCTGGGTGTTGTGGACCGAGGGTGCGGTGACGGCCGCGCGGACCAGGTGGTTGGCCGCGTGGTCGACCCGGGTGCGCGTTGCGTCCATGGCGGGCATCACCGTTCGTCGCTGTCTTGTCTTCGCGGGGGCTCAGTCGTGCGCCACGACGGCGACGGGGCAACGCGCGTGGTGGATCACGGAATGGGTGACCGGGCCGGTGTACGGGCCGAGGTGGGTCTCGCGCACGCGGCGGCCGACGACGAGCAGCCCGGCGCCCGAGGCGGCGCGCACCAGCCGGGTTCCGGCCCTGCCCTTGACGACCGTCTCGGTGACCTGGACGCCGGGGTACTTGCCGCGCCAGTTCTGCAGCACGGCGGTGAGGAAGCCGCGCCACTCCTCCTCGCGCCGGGACCCTTCGCCGATGCCGGGCCCACCGGAACCGGGAACGACGGCCGACGAGTTGTCCCAGGCGTGGACCGCGTGCAGTGTCGCACCGCGCAGTCGGGCCGCCTCGAACGCGAACTCGATCACCTCGTCGCGCGCGTCGCCCACGTCGATGCCGAGAACGACGTCACGGTACGGAGTGAGGAGCGACGTATTGCCGTCCTCGTCCGGCAGATGCTCGTCCTCGGAACGCTCCCCGGCCTCGACCAGGACGACCGGCCGGGTCGCCCGGGCCACGACGGCCTGGGCCACGGACCCGACGAGGAATCCGGTGAAGCCACTCAGACCACGCGAGCCGAGCACGAGCAACTCGGCCTGCTGCGCTGCGTACGCCAGGGTCGCGGCAGCCGGGCCCTCGACCTGGTCGTCGGTGAGCCGAGCCTCGGGGCAGGTGCGCGCGATGCGGTCCTCGGCCTGGCGCAGGATGCCCCGTCCCACGTGGCGTCGCACCGCGCTCGCCGAGGCGGAGGGCGGCTGATCCGGGCTCAAGCCGGAGGCGTGCACCAGGTGCAGGGGGAGATCGCGGCGCACCGCCTCCCGGGCGGCCCACTCTGCGGCGGCCAGGCTCTCGGGGGATCCGTCGACTCCGGCGACGACCGGTCGTGACATGGCGGGGCACCTCCGTGGTTCTCTCGCGTGGTCGGTCTCTCTCCGTCCTGCTCTCATCGTCGTGCCGGGCCGTCGCGCGGCGCAGGGTCCACCGGTCCCAGGCTTTGCCCGTACGGCCCCTGCGTGGAGGGCCGCGCCGCGGATGACCGTGGGACACGGACGTACCGGATGCCGTGTCCACGCAGGAGGCGAACTGGCATGAGACGGACGATCGTTGTCGGAGTCGACGGCTCCGCTCGGAGCAGGGCGGCGGCGGACTGGGCGGCGCGGGAGGCCCTGCGGTGCCGGCTGCTGCTGCAGGTGGTGCATGTGTCGGGGCTGTCCGGGAGGGATCTGTCCGCGTCGTGGCCCGACCCTCCCGAGACGCTGCCGGGCCGGACCGTGCCCGAACTGACCTCCCATCCCGCGGAGTTGGCGGTGGAGGAGATCCGGATCGACGGTGAGCCGGCGCCGGAGCTGCTCGCTCTGGGCGTCTCGGCCGAACTGCTCGTGCTCGGGATGCGCGGCGCCGGGGGAGTCGCGGGGCTGGCGGTCGGTTCGGTGGCCAGCGCGGTGGCCGAGCGCTCCGCCCGGCCGGTGGTGCTGGTGCCGGGCGGACTCGCCTGCACGGGCACCGGATGGCGAACGGACAAGGTCGCACTCGGCGTTGACGCCCGCCGGCCGGACGACGCGGCCATCGACTTCGCCTTCGACCGGGCGAGCCGCCTGAATGTCCGCCTGCGCGCGGTGCACGCCTGGAGGATGCCGGAGCCCGACGCCGCCCTGCCACCGTTCACCGCGCCGGGCAAGGACCGGGCCGCCCGGGAGGACGACGAGGTACAGCTCCTGTCCGACATCCTGCGCCCGTGGATGGAGAAGTACCCGCGGGTGCGGGTGCTGGAGGACGTCGTGCTCTTCGGCGTCGGCGAGGCCCTGGTGCGGGCTTCGGACCGGGCGGAGCTGCTGGTGGCCGGCCGGCGCGGGAACAGGCTCGGCTCCGCCCTTGGCAGGCTTGTCGAGCATGCCGGATGTCCGGTGGCCGTGGTGCCGGCGTGACGAAAGCCGGCTGCCCGGTCTGTATGTACCGCGGAGTCACCTCGGTCGGCTAGCCGATGTCTCGTCGGCGGAAGGCGGCCAGGCCGGTTGCGGTCAGGGCGGCTGCGATCGCCGTCAGGATCAGCGGTGTGGTGGCGGTCGGGTCGTGGGCAGGGAGTTGGGGGAGGTGCTGGAACGGGGAGAGGTCGAGGAGCCAGTTCGGGAGGTCGAGGATGTCGCCGAGGATGCCGGCGACGAGGCACAGACCGAGGACGGCCCAGACGGCGGCCACTGCGCGCGGGGCGAGTCCGAAGAGGGCGATCGCGAGGCCGGCGAGGACCCACAGGGCCGGGGCGTAGAGGAGCGCGGCGCCCAGCAGACGGGGGATCTGGCCGGGGTCGTGGCTGACCAGGGCATAGGTGAGGCCGGTGCCCAGGCCCGCGGCGCCGAGCACCAGGACGCTGCCGGCGAGGGCGACGGTCAGGTGGCTGCCGGTCCAGTGGAGGCGGGAGACGGGGGTGGCCAGGACCGGCTCGGCATGCAGGGCGGTCTCCTCACCGCGCGGACGCAGCGCGGACTGGACGGCGTAGCCCGCACCGATGAGGGCGACGGTGAGCAGCGAGCGGGTGAGGTAGGCGTCGGTGAGGGTGGCCCCGCCGAGGCTGGCGATGACGTCCCGTACGGTGTCGTTGTCGCCGATGAGGTCCTCGACGTCGTCGGCGACCCAGCCGTAGGCGGCCCCGGCGAGGAACACGGAGCAGCTCCAGCCGATCAGGCTGCCGCGCTGCAGGCGCAGGGCGAGCCCGAGCGGCCGGCCGAGGCCCGGTGCCGCACTCGACGGGCCCGGGCGGGGTGGCACGAGGCCGGCGCCGAGATCGCGCCGGTCCGCCAGGGCCGACGCCAGACCGAGCGAGGCGGCGGCGCAGGCGGCCGCGACGAGCAGGGGCCACCAGCGTTCACCGGCGTAGGGCCGCGTCTTCTGGACCCAGCCGATGGGCGAGAACCAGGACGCGGTCCCGTCGCCGATGTCCCCGACGGCGCGCAGCACGAACGCGGCGCCGAGGAGGGCCCCGGTGCTGCCGTGGACCACCCGGGTGTTCTCGCTGACCTGGGCCGCGACGGTGGTGAGGGCGGCGAAGACCAGTCCGAGGGCGAGGAAGGAGATGCCGAGGGCGACCGAGCCCGTCACCGGCAGGTCCAGGGCGAGCAGCCCGAGTGTCACGGCGGCGGCGACGGCCGTGTTCATGGCGGTCACCACGAGCAGTGCCGCGGCGGCTCCCGCGTGGCGGCCGGTCGGCAGGGCGCGGACGAGTTCGGTGTGGCCGGCCTCCTCCTCGCCGCGGGTCTGCCGCCCGATCATGAAGATGTTCATCAGGGCGACGACGACCAGCCCGATCGTGCCCGTCTGGAACGCCACCTCCCCGCCCATCGTGTCGAGTGCGAGCGGCGGCCCGTTGAAGGCGATGGCGGCAGCGTTGTCCTGGCTGCCCCGGGCCGCCACGTCGAGGTCGTGCTGGGTGGGGTACAGGCCCTTGACACTGGCCGCCGTCAGCAGCACAAGCAGCGGGATCGCCACGACCCAGATCGCGATGCGGACGCGCTCGCGGCGCAGCAGGAGCCGGGTCAGCGTGCCGGTCCCGGTCAGCTCGACGGCCGTGGCGTTCACGACCGGCCACCGTTCTGCCCGGTCCCGCCCAGGCGGCCGTCCGAGAGCTTGCGTTCCTCGGCCAGCTCGTCGCCGTAGTGGCGCAGGAACAGCTCCTCCAGTGTGGGCGGCTGGCTGGTGAGGGTGCGGATGCCGAAGACGCTGAGGTGGCGTACGGCCTCGTCGAGGTGGTCGGTGTCGACGTCGAAGCGGGCCCGGTGGTCGTCGGCGCGCAGGTCGTGCACGCCGGGCAGCGCGCCGAGGCCGGTCGCCGGGCGGGCGGTGTGGACGTCGATGGAGGTGCGGGTGAGGTGGCGCAGCTCGGCCAGGGTGCCGCTCTCCACGGTCCGTCCGGCCCGGATGATGTCGACCCGGTCGCAGAGGGCCTCCACCTCGGCCAGGATGTGGCTGGACAGCAGCACGGTGCGGCCCTCGGCCTTCATCTCGCGGATGCAGTCCTGGAAGACTGTCTCCATCAGCGGGTCGAGCCCGGAGGTCGGCTCGTCGAGGATCAGCAGCTCCGCGCGGGACGCCAGCGCGGCGACCAGACCGACCTTCTGCCGGTTGCCCTTGGAGTAGGTGCGGGCCTTCTTCGTCGGGTCCAGCTCGAACCGCTCCAGCAGCTCGTCCCGCCGGGCCTTGTCGAGGTCGCCGCGCAGCCGCCCGAAGACGTCGATGATCTCGCCGCCGGTCAGCTTCGGCCACAGGCTGACGTCGCCCGGCACATACGCCAGCCGCCGATGCAGGGCGACCGCGTCGCGCCACGGATCGCCGCCCAGCAGCTCGGCCCGGCCGGAGTCGGCCCGCAGCAGTCCGAGCAGGACCCGGATGGTGGTGGTCTTGCCCGCGCCGTTGGGACCGAGGAACCCGTGCACCTCCCCGGTGGCGACGCTCAGGTCCAGCCCGTCGAGGGCGCGGGTCGGCCCGAACGTCTTCACCAGGCCCGAGACGGAGATCGCGACGGTCCGTCCGGAAGCGGGGGCGGGGGTTCCCGCAGTGGCGGACGTGGTGGTCATGACCTGCTCCGATCGCTCGGCTCCGGCCGGTCGGGGCGGATGCGGAAGACCGGGACCCGGTCGGCGATCCGGGCGAACTCCTCCAGCGGGGCCCGCCGGTCCACCGGCAGATGCGGCCGGGCTCCCGGAGCGAGGGCGAGGTAGCGGCGCAGGACGGGCGCGCGGGCGCCGACCTCGACCTCTTCGAGTCGTACGGCCTCACGCCTGCCGTGCCGCAGCACCACGCGCCCGTCGGCCGCTCGGACGTTGCGCACCCAGTTCACATCGCGGCCGAGCATCGCCACCAGATAGCGCTCGCCCTCGTGGTCCGCGACCACCAGAGGCAGCGAGATACGGCGGCCCGTACGGCGCCCGCGCACCTCCATCGCGACCAGGCGCCGCGGCGCGAGCCCCGCCGAAGCCATGAGCACCGACTGCCGGTTCATCACGCGTGCCAGGCGGCCCGGGCGGCCGCCTCGGTACATCCATCGGTCGAACCGGTGCAGTCGGCGTGCCGAGTCATCGCGTCCCATGTCTCACACCCGCCTCGGAACGCCACCGCACTCCCGAGTGGCGACACGCCTCTCGTGGAGGAACTCCGCTGCGGCCTGCCTGGTCGTGAGCACGGTTGTCCCCTCTCTGCGCAGGGCGGCTGACATCCCTCGCCCACCAACCTCCGTCCGTTCACCGTCCGTTGGCTAGGGCCGGTCGGTACCTGGAGGGCGCTATCCGGCCCGAGTGTCCGGGTGCGGCTGGTCGCCGGACCCGCGCCCGGGGCTGAACCGCCGCCGCCCCACCCGTGACACAGGCCCGGACCGCCCCTGCTCCAGCCTGTGAGCGTCCCCACCTCACCCGCCTGCGCAGACTCGCCGTCGGGCGTCGACGCGCGGGCCGTCGTCCCGCAGGGGCCGAACGGCTCCCGGTCGGGGCCGTACGGCCCGCGCCCGCGAGGCTGGGCTCCACGGATTCTGGGGTGATGAACGCCGTCCACACGCCGCCTCGGGCACCGCATGCGATCCCAGGTACCGGGATTGCGGCCCACAACGGTGGCCTCCACGATGAGGACATGGCCGCCCGATGCGATGCCCTCCGGGCCCGCCCGGCCGGGGCGCTCAAGCCCACGGCCTTACGCGTGGTCGCGCCGTGACGGCGAGCGGTCCCGCGGTGCAGACCCTGGCGACCCGAGACGTCTTCGCCGCGCTGGACACCACACCGCGGGGAATCGCGCCCGCGGAGGTGGCCGTGCGGCGGGCGCGGTACGGCCCCAACGAGCTGCCGCGGCCTCGGCGCAGGGGCTGGTGGCGGGACCTTGTCGGCCAGTTCACGGACCTGTTCGCGGTGGTCCTGCTCGTCGCGTCCGCGATCACCTTCCTGGCGTACGGGCTCCAGGAACCCCGGGACACGGGCACCCTGCAGCTGGCCGTGGCGATCCTCTGTGTGGTGCTGTTGAACGCGGTGATCGGCTTCGTCCAGGAGTACTCCGCGGAGCGGACCGCCGAGTCGCTGCAGGCGATGGTGCCGCACACCTGCCGGGTGCTGCGCGGCGGGGAGCGGCAGGAGCTGTCCGCGCGTGATCTGGTCCCCGGGGACGTCGTGGTCCTGGAGGGCGGGGACGCGGTGCCGGCGGACTGCCGTCTCGTGGAGGCGCACGAGGTCTCGGTGAACAACGCGGCGCTGACGGGGGAGAGCGACGCCGTCGGCCGTACCCGCCAGCCGGTGGCGGACGGGCCGGTGCTGGAGGCCCGCAACTGCGTGTTCATGGGCACCGACGTCGTGGCCGGCACCGCGAAGGCCGTGGTGTTCGCGACCGGTGCGGCGACCGAGTTCGGACGCATCTTCCGGCTCGCGGCCGCGGCGCCGCGCCAGAAGACCCCCCTGCAGCGCCAGGTGGCCTTGATGGCCCGCCGGGTGGCGGGCGCGGCGCTGGCGATCGGGGCGCTGCTGTTCGCCGTACGGCTGCCCGCCGGCGAACCCCTCGTCGAGACCTTCGTCTTCGCGCTCGGCGTGATGGTCGCCATGGTGCCCGAGGGCCTGCCCGCGACGCTGTCGGTGTCCCTGGCGATCGGCGTACGCCGCATGGCCCGCCGGCACGCTCTCGTCAAGAAGCTGTTGGCAGTGGAGGCACTGGGCTCCACCACCGTCGTGTGCACGGACAAGACCGGCACCCTCACCCAGGCCGAGATGACCGTCGTACAGGTGTGGGCGGGCGGCGTCCGGCACCCCGTCTCCGGAGTCGGGTACGCGCCGGCCGGCGAGGTGACCGACCCGCAGCCGGTGCGCGAACTGCTCCGCACGGCGGCCCTGTGCAGCGACGCCCGCATGGTTCCGCCCTCGGACCACGAGGGCTGGCGCGTCCTCGGCGACACCACGGAGGGAGCCCTGCTCGTCGCCGCCGCCAAGGCCGGTCTCGACCCGGCAGCCGAGGAGGCCGCCACTCCTCGCGTGACGGAGTTCCCCTTCGACTCGACCCGCAAGCTGATGAGCACCGTGCACGACGACCCGCGCGGCGGCCACCACGCGTGCGTCAAGGGCGCGCCGCAGGAACTGCTCGCCCGCTGCACCGCCGTCGTGTGGAAGGGCGAGCGGCAGCCGCTGACCGAGGAGCTGCGCGCGGCGGTGACCGGCGCCAACGACGAACTGGCCGCCCAGGGACTACGGGTACTGGCGGCGGCGTCGCGCTCGCTCCCCGACGGCCGTCCCACCCAGGACGAGGCCGAATCGGGCCTCACCCTCCTGGGCCTCGTCGGCATGTTCGACCCGCCCCGGCCGGAGGTCAGTGATGCCGTCGAGGCCTGCCAGCACGCCGGTATCCGCATCGTCATGGTCACCGGCGACCACCCGCTGACCGCGGAAGCCGTGGCCCGCCGGGTGGGCATCGTCCGGCAGCCCGAGCCCACCGTCGTCACCGGCACCCGGCTGGACACGCTCGACGACGACGCCCTGGACGCTCTGCTCGCCGGGTCGGGCGAGCTGCTGCTGTGCCGGGTCAGCCCCGAACACAAGATGCGGGTGGTCACCGCCCTGCAGCGGCGAGGCGAGGTCGTCGCCGTCACCGGCGACGGCGCCAACGACGCACCGGCCCTCAAACACGCGGACATCGGGGTCGCCATGGGCGCCTCCGGCACCGACGTCGCCCGGGAAGCCGCCGTCATGGTGCTGCTGGACGACTCCTTCGCCTCCATCACCACCGCGGTGCGCTTGGGCCGGTCGGTCTACCAGAACATCCGCAAGTTCCTGATCTACCTCTTCAGCCACAACATCGCCGAACTCGTCCCGATCCTCGCGGCCACCTTCGCCGGGTTCCCGCTGGTCCCGATCACCGCCGTACAGATCCTCGCGATCGACCTCGGCTCCGACGTCCTGCCCGCCCTGGCGCTGGGCGCCGAGCCACCGGAACCCGACGTCATGGACCGCCCGCCGCGCTCCCGGCGCGAACGGCTGTTCTCCACCGCAGTGATGGGCCGGATCCTGTTCCTCGGCGGCATCCAGGCCCTCGGCGTGTGCACCGTGTTCTTCTGGCACATCCACGCCTCCGGCATCCCCTACGCCGACTTCACCGAGGACGACACCGTCTACCGGGAGGCGATCACCATGGTCCAGGCCGGGATCGTGGTCAGCCAGTTCTTCAACGCGCTCGCCGTGCGCACCGACCGGCAGAGCGTGTTCCGGATCGGTCTGCTGTCCAACCCCTGGCTGCTGGCGGCCGGTTGTTTCGGCATCACCCTGATGGCGGCCATCAGCTACGCACCGCCCCTGCAGGCCGTCTTCAACACCGCCCCGCTGGCTGCCGCCGACTGGGCGGTCCTCGCCGGATTCGGCGCGCTGCTGCTGGCCGCCGAGGAAACCCGCAAGTGGTGGCTGCGCCACCGCCGACCCGGCCCCCGGAAGGAACGAGCGCAATGAGAGTGATCATCGCGGGCTGTGGCCGGGTGGGATCCGCACTCGCCGTCCAGCTCGTCGCCGAAGGCCACGACGTACAGCTCGTCGATCGCCGACCCAGGACCCGCAGGCTGCTGCCGACCGGCTTCCCCGGCGGCTTCCACCAGGGCAACGCCTACAGCCGTACGGTGCTGGAGGCCGCCGGGATCGAGCACGCCGACGCGTTCGTCGCCGCCACCTCGGGCGACAACAGCAACATCGTCAGCGCCCGCACGGCCAAGGAGACCTACCGGGTCCCCATCGTCCTCGCCCGCATCTACGATCCGCGTCGGGCCGACATCTACCGCGAGCTCGGCATCCCCACCATCGCCAGCGTCCGCTGGACCGTGCACCAGATCCACCAGATGCTCCTGCACCGCCACCTCACCCCGGAACTCACCTTCGGCAACGGCGAAACCCTGCTGGTCCGCTCCGAGCTGCCGTCCTACGTCAGCGGGCGGCGGCTGGCCGAGTTCGACGTGGACGGCGAGATCCGCGCCGTCGAGGTCACCCGCGGCGGCCGCTCGCTCGTACCCGCCCACAGCACCCGCGCCGAGCCCGGAGACCTGGTCACCTTCGCCGTCGCGGCCACCGCACTCGGCCGCCTGCGCGGCTTTCTGGACAAGGAGCTGGGGACATGAAGGCCCTCATCGCCGGCGCGGGGCGCCTGGGCACCCAGATCGCCCAGGTCCTCGCCGCAGCCCGCAACGACGTCACCCTCGTCGACATCGACGACGACCGTGTCGCCGATCTCGAAGGCCGCCTTCCCGTACGCCTCCTGGCCGGCGACGCCTGTGAACCCAGCATCCTGGAGCACGCGGGGGTGCTCACCGCCGACCTCGTCATCGCGGCCACCGGCGACGACGAGGACAACCTCGTCATCAGCCTCCTCGCCAAGCGGCAGTTCGAGGTGCCCCGTGTCGCGGCACGCGTCAACGACGCCGAGAACACCTGGCTGTTCGACCAGAACTGGGGCGTCGACACCGCGGTCCCCGCCGCCACCCCGCTGATCTCCCTCATCGAGGAAGCGACCGGCGCCACGGACACCGTCGCCCTGCTGCGCCTGAGCAAGGCCGGCGTCGACGTCATCGAGACCGCCATCACCCCGCAGTCCAGCGCCGCAGGACACACCCTCGCCGAGATCTCCCTTCCCGCGGGCACCGTCATCGCCACCGTCATCCGCGACGGCCAACCCACCGTCCCCACCCCCGAGATGCGGCTCCGGCCCGGTGACGAACTCCTTGTCGTCTCCCACGCCGCCACCGAACAGGAGATCCACGCCGCCTTCCAGTGACGTCCGTCCGTCTCTGCCGAGGGCACTGGCCGAGGGGTCGGTGTGCCGCGCGCGGTGCCAACCCAGGCTCCCCCGCTCCGTGACAGCCCCCGGTCAACTCCTGACCGTCCGAGGTGCCCGGGGCGGCCTGGGCCCTGCGGCACTGCTGGATCAGCCTTGGTAGCCCACCAGCGCCATGATTCCGGCTTCGCTGTGGTAGGCGTTGTGGCAGTGCAGCATCCACTGCCCCGGATTGTCCGTGTCGAAGAACACCGACAGTGTCTTCTTCGGCAGGGACGATCGCGGTGTCCTTGCGCGGGCCGCTGCTGCCGATCTGGTAGGTGTGGCCGTGCAGGTGCATCGGGGGCCACATGGTGGCGGTGTTGACGAAGTCCAGCCGTACCCGCTGGTCTTCCTCGACCGTGAGGCGAGCAGCTCGGCGGCCCGCTCGCGCTGCTGCTCGGCCGACGAACGGGTGGACGCCGGGGCGTACGGTGTGTATCCGAACGTGAGCGGTTCATAGGCGTGCACGGCCACGAGCGGCGCATGCAGGGCGAGGGCGGAGTACGCCTGTCACCCAACTGTCCTGGGCGTCATGAAGAAGCTGCGTTCATGATGCCGTTCTGGCTGAACCACCAGATGACAGGGATTCGTTTCTGGGCCGGTTGGGGATCTTTAGACCTGGCACCGCACAAACGAACACGCGCCGAACCTGGGTGGGTCGACGCGCGAGTGGCGTCGGTGTTCCTCCTCTACACACCAGGGGAGGAGCATCGACGCTTCTGTTCGTGAACGGACTACAGATCGACTGAGTGTGAGCGAGCCAGACCGATGAAGGCGGACCAAGCCCTGACGGGTACGACGAGCGCAGGCCCCGCCATGTCCTTCGAGTCTCGGATCCCAACCTCGGTGTTCAAGTCGGCGATCTCGACGCAGGCACCCCCCTCGCCGGAACTGTAAGAGGACTTGAACCATGCTCCCTCGGGGGCAAGCTCGGTGAAGACGGCGCGCTTTTGGATCATGTCTTCTCTCGCTTCAATGTCTCAACGAATGTGGGGGTTTCCTCGGGCGGTTGCGCCGAGGCGATCATGGTGTTGAACCAGCGGTTGAACCGGGCGACAGTGGCAGGCCTGTCCGACATGGACACCGCGCTCCCCAGGCCGCTGTCTACCTGCACGGTGGTGGGACGGTCTCCGCGCCCGACCGGTGCATTCGTCATTGAGGTTCAGGACGCCCTCCGTGACTTCCCTGACTTCGGCGAGGTCGTGAAGTGGGAGCCGGCCGAGGGCGAGAAGCCCCGCGGTCTGTGGACTGCGCGCCGGCTCGGAGCCGAACTCGACTACGCCCCCACGGTCGACGGAAAGATTGTCCAGGCGCTGATCAATCCGCCCTCAGCGCCCGCCTGAACTCCCGGCCGCACGCCGTACCCCCTGATCGGCCATCGAGGTGCCCTGGCGCCTCGCACCCGTCGAGGCCCACGTCCCCGCTACCAACTCTCCCTGGCCAATACCCCTGAGGTCCTGATGACACCTTTACAGGCGCTGATGCCTTGTCTCCAGACGCTCGTCCCGCTCCCCACCAGACATCGGTCGGTCGGGACGGAAGAGGTCTTGAGGCGCCCGCGCAGGCATGGGATCTGCCGATGAGCGGAGAGTTTCAGCCGCAGTTGGGGTGTTTACGAGTGGGGCTGACGTGCGGCGACAAAGGGCCCTGGAGATCGTTCCCCGTGTGCGTAGTGATCGTTTCCCGTGGACAGGGATCGGTTCCCGCTCTCAGGAGTGGCGGTGATACGCCTTGTTGGCGATGCGCCAGCCCTCGTCGGCGCGGACCAGCAGGAAGATGTCGGTGAACGTGTCGGCGCCGTGCGACAGCGTCATGGTGGCGGTCGCGACGGTGCCGTGGACATCGATGGCGTCGATGCGGCGGGTGCGAGTCGGTTCGTCCGAGGCTGGCTGGCCCTGGAAGAGGGTGCAGTACTCGTCCAGTCGCCAGGAAACGAATGAGCCGTCTCGGATCCCTTCGATGTGGGCAGTGGGCAGGAACGCGCAGCGGAAGTGGGTGGGGTCGCCGGTGGCGTGTCCGCGGATGTAGGCGTGGAGCGGTTTGAGCACGGCCTTCTCCACGGCGGGGACCGTGGCGGCGACGGCGATGTCGGCCTCGGGGGCGGCAGGGGTGTCGGCCAGGCCGGCCGCGCTGCGCAAAGGGGTGTCCGACGCGGCAGCCAGCAGTGCCATGTCCTTGGCGAGCGCGCCGATCGTGAATTCGGCCATGGCATCGGTCGGCTCATCGAGGAGGAAGTGTCGCTTGCGGGCCACGAGGCCGGCGAGCTGGCCGAGTTCGAGGATGTCCAGCGTCTGGGTACGGGGCAGGCCGAGGGCGTCGGCTTGCCGCAGTGAGTCACGCAGTGCGAGGACGGCACCGGCGAGGCTGTTGTTGGCGATCAGCTTGAGCGTGGCGGCGGTGGAGGCGTCGTCCGCGCGCCGGACGGTGCCCAGCGTTTCCAGAACCGGTCGGACTCGGTCGAGTGCGTTCTGGTCGGCGGCGGCGAGGATCTGCAGGGTGCCCGCGGCTGCAGCCGGCACCGAGCCGAGCAGGGGCGCGTGGACGTAGGACGGGCCGAGTTGCCGGGCCAGCCTCGATGCTTCGGCGGGGGCGACGGTGCTGGTGTTGAGCACGATCGTGTCCGTTCGCAGTGAGTCACGGACGTCGTCGAGGACTTGCTGGCAGGCCGGGCCATCGAACAGTGCCAGGAGGACGAGGTCTGCCTGGGCCACGGCTTCGTTCGGGTCGCCGGTCGTCTTGACGGTGCCTGATGTGCGCCCTGAGCGGGTCCAGCCGACGACGTCCCAGTCCTGGGCGGCCAGGCGTGTCGCGATCGCGCCGCCCATGCGCCCCAGACCGAGGACGGCGATCGTGTGCGGTGTGGTCATGCGCGTCACAGTGGTGCACCTCAACGGATGCGACAAGCGCAGATTGCGCATGCCCGCCCTGCGGGACTCGCATACCATCTGGGCATACTGCCGCCATGGATCTGACTGTGTGGCGGGCCTTCGTGACCGTGTGCCGGGTCGGATCGCTGTCGGCGGCGGCAGCCGAGCTGAATCACACGCAGTCGGCTGTCTCCCGGCAGATCGCCGGGCTGGAGCGGCAGCTCGGCGTGCCTCTGGTGGAGCGCCATGCTCGTGGTGTGCGTCCGACGCCGGCCGGTGAGGTGTTCCGGCGTCATGCCCTGGCCACGCTCAACGAGGCCGACCGCGCCGTTCGCGCGGTACGAGACGTTCGTGACGGAGTGTGTGATCGTCCCCTGGCCATCGGAGCCACGCCGTCTCTCGCCGCGGGGATCGTCCCTGAAGCCGTCCGGGGCCTGCTGAAGCAGGCCGGATCCATCCGGTGGAGCCTGCTCCCCGGCCTGAGCGCACAACTGCACAGCCGCGTGGTCGCCGGCGATCTCGACATCGCCGTCGTCACCGACGCTCCGCCGGGACTGGCCGTCGACCCGCGGGTCGACCGGCGGTTCCTCGGGCTGGACGAGATGGTCGTTGTCCTGCCCGCCGGTCATCCGCTTGCCGGGCGCGGGCCGGTGCGCATTGAGGCGCTGGCCGACGACACCTGGGTCGAGGACAACGACGGCTCTGCGGCGCTCCTGCGCCAGCACGCCGCTCGCGCCGGAGTCAGCGCCCGCATCGACCTCACCGCGGCCGATCTGCCCGGCAAGCTGGCCCTGGTCGCCACTGGTCATGCCATCGCGTTGATCCCCGGGGTGCTGACGAGCGCGCTGCGGGCCGATGTCACCACGGTTGGCCTTGTGGATCCCCCGACCCGCGGTATCTACACGATCACACCGCGGCGCGATGCCCACCCCTGCGCAGCGTCTCTGCACGACCGGCTCGCCAGGGTGTTCGCGTCGGGCGGTCCAGCTCAAGCCGCTCACCAGCCGGATGGGATGGGCACCCACCAACCCCACGCGCCCGCTGGCCAACCTCCCACGGAAATAGAATCCCGCACCGCCCCGCTATCCGCACCCGAACCTCCCGACCAGCCCTGAAGCGCGGGCATCATCAGCCCGGAAAGCATCAACTGATGTGACTCCAGGGCGACTTGGCCCTGGAGCCTTGAGGTCGTGTGGAGATCGCGGCTGTTAGAGGGCGGTATGCGAGTTGGTGGGTGCTTTGTCGTCACCTGAACGTGTGTGACTGCGGCGTCCCGGCCGGTCGGCGGGCTCGGGCATGCTGGGCTGGCCACCGTGAGCGAGCGCAAGCCCTACAAGACGGACCTGTCCGACGAGCAGTGGGCGCTGATCGAACCGGTGATCGCCGCGTGGAAGGCCGCACACCAGTCAGTCAGTGGCCACCAGGGCCGGTACGAGATGCGGGAGATCGTCAACGCGCTCCTCTACCACGGCCGCACCGGCTGCCAGTGGGACCTGCTTCCACACGACCTGCCGCCGCGTGGCGCGGTGATGTACTACTTCACCAAGTGGCGCGACGACGGCACCGACCAGACCATCGACGATCTGCTGCGCTGGCAGGTGCGGGAGAAGGCGCGGCGGAAAGCGGACCCGAGCCTGGTGGTGCTCGACACCCAGAGCGTGCACGCGGCGGCCGGGGTGCCCGCGGAGTCGACGGGGTGTGATGCGGCAAAAAAAGTACCGGGCCGCAAGCGCGGCCTGGCCGTTGACGTGTTGGGCCTGGTGATCGCGGTGGTGGTGCTCGCCGCGTCCGTGCACGACAACGCCGCCGGCATCGCGCTGCTGGACAAGGTCGCCGCCGACACCGACACCGTGCAGAAGGCCCTGGTCGACCAGGGCTTCAAGAACGCCGTCGTCGCGCACGGGATGCAGGTCGGCATTGAGGTGGAGATCGTCGAGCGCAACCCGGCGCAGACCGGGTTCGTGCCGATCCCCAAGCGGTGGATCGTGGAGCGCGCTTACGGGATCTTGATGCTGCACCGCAGGCTGGTGCGTGACTACGAGCACCTGCCGCGCAGTTCGGAGTCGCGGGTGTACTGGGCGATGACCGCGGTGATACTGCGCCGGCTGACCGGGGCCACCGCTGCGGCCTGGCGCAGCGCATGACCGGCGGGGAGCTGACCCTCGGGGCGGTTGTGGCGCGGCTGGAGGAGCGGGAGGGGGAGATCGCTGCGCAGGCCGAGGCGACGAGGGAGCAGATCGCGCAACTGACCGTACGGCTGGACGAACTCGGCCGGGCCGCCGAGGAGGTCCGGATCACCCGCAAGACGCTGCTGGAGCTGCCCGATCCGCCCCCGCCCGCGCCGCCGGCCCGGAAGCTGCCGGACCATCCGGCCTACCAGCAGATCATGGCGGTGTTCGCCGCGGCCAACACGCCGCTGCGGGCGCGGCAGGTGTGCGAGGCGATGGACATGGAGATCGCGCCCAACAACATCAACAACGCCCGTCTGAAGCTCAAGCGGCTGACCGAGCGCGGAATCCTGGTCGAGACCGAGCAGGGCTTGTTCACTCAGCCGCGGCCGTAGCCGCCCGGCGACGCCGCGACCAGCCCACTTACCCTTCCCGAAAGGGCGAAATCGACGGATGCCTCGCCGGAACCGGGCTATCACTCACATCCACGACAACCCGAGTTCAAGCTCAGTAGGTGCTCGCAGCACGGTCTCGTTGAGACGCCCTGGTGGGGCGTCGCCGATCGATCGCAGGACGACGGGAGACAGGGCCATCCCGTGGACTGTGACAACACGTGTGCAACTAGTGAGCAATCGAGGGGTGGTTAACTCCGTCATCGTCGGCTGCAATCTGGGCCAACGCTCCTCTAGGTGAAGGAAGTTGACATGACGCACACGAAAAGCCTCGCCCCGGGCCGTGCTGAGGGGGCTCAGGCAGCGCAGCTCCGGACTTCAGGGCGCTTCGCTCGCCGTGCGTGGACGATGCTGCTAGCTCTGGCCACGTCCATGGGGTTCATATTCTTGAATGCCGGTTCCGCGTCCGCCCTCAATTACGACGACCTCATCGGCACGAACTTCCTGCGCAGCTGGCAGACCGGGCGCTGCCTGGACAGCAACGCCAACGGTGATGTGTACACACTTCCCTGCCAGCAGGGAAACCAATACCAAATGTGGACGCTTCGTTACCGGTACAGCAGCCTCGGATGGGATTTCGTGAGAATCCAAAACGTAGCGACCGGACGCATCCTGTACTCCTGGGGTTCGGGAGAATATAACGATGGCCCTCTGATCCTCAGGACCGGCACCGTGGCAGAGTTCGGACAGACGTTTGATTGGGCCGGCTGGGGGAAGGGCTGGGACAATGTCCAGCTCACCACTTCCCACCGGTATGGCGAATGCCTGGACAGCAACTACGCCGGAAATGCCTACATGACGACTTGCGGCAACAACGACTACCAGCATTGGAAGCTGGGTTACTAGCGCAGCCTGATCCGGGGGAGCCACATATCGCGGCTCCCCCAGTGGTGTTTCTGTAGGGGCGCCCGTTAGGGCTGAGGGAGTAATGGAGACCAGGGAGTCGTCCGCGCCAGTCCCGGATCTATGACGCCCCGCCAGGAAGCAGCACAGTGGTGACAGCCACCCCTGCCAACAGTGCCTACGGTCCCGCCGTCATCACCGCACCACGCGGCGGCAGGTCGTGCGGAAGCAGGTCCCACTGGCAGCCGGTGCGGCCCTGGTAGAGGGGCGCGTTGATGATCTCCCACATCTCGTACCGACCCTGATGGCCGCTGACCGAGGGATGCGCGGCCTTCCACGCAGCGATCACCGGCTCGACCAGCGCCCACTGCTCGTCGGACAGGTCCGTCTTGTAGGGCTTGCGCTCGCTCACGGTGGCCAGCCCAGCATGCCCGAGCCCGCAGACCGGCCGGGATGCCGCAGCCCCACACGTTCAGGTGACGACAAAGCACCCACCAACTCGCATACCGCCCTCTGAGTGGGCGTTTGGATATGGTCTACACCGTTATGCCGCTCTTGCGGCTAGGGCTCTTTGCGGTGATTTACACTCCATGTGCAGCTTCGCGGCCTTCCGGGCCCGAGTCCCAGCGCCCATTTCCTCCGCCTCTCGCGCCCAGATTCCGTCTGGTCTATGGACGTCATAGAAACGCCGTACTGATGAAGTAACGCTGTCAGCGGCGTTGTTCGTATAAGAGCCCTCTCGTGAGTCAGCGGAAGCCGTACCCCAGCGACCTGTCCGACGCCCGATGGGCGTTGATCGAACCGACCTTATCCGCCTGGAGAAAAGCCCGACTCGACCGCAGACCCACCGGCCAGCCGGCCCAGGTCGAGCTGCGCGACGCCTTCAACGCAATCCTGTACGTCAACCGAACGGGAATCCCCTGGAAATACCTCCCACACGACTTCCCAAACCACGGCACCGTCTACGCCTACTACGCCGCCTGGCGCGACGAAGGAATCCTCGCCCAACTCAACTACGACCTCACCGGCCTGGCCCGGGTCAAGGAAGGCCGCAAACCCGAACCGACCGCATCCGTGATCGACACCCAGAGCGTGAAGACCTCCACCAACGTACCCCTGGCCAGCCAGGGAACGGACGCCGCAAAGAAGATCGTCGGCAGGAAGCGGGGCATCATCACAGACACACTCGGCCTGCTCCTCGCCGTGACCGTCACCGCCGCAAGCCTGTCGGAAAACGCCGTAGGAATACACCTGCTCGACCGGGCCAAGAAGACCTACCCCACCATCTCCAAGAGCTGGGTCGACACCGGCTTCAAGAACGCCGTCATCGAGCACGGAGCCAACCTCGGAATCGACGTCGAGGTCGTGAACAGAAACCCCGAAATCCGCGGCTTTCACGTCGTCAAAAGGCGCTGGGTCGTCGAGCGAAGTCTGGGATGGATCATGCTTCGCCGGCGCTTGGCCCGAGACTACGAGACCCTACCCGCCAGCTCCGAAGCGATGATCCACATCGCCTCGATCGACAACCTCACCAAGCGCATAGCGGACGAGACGACACCCACCTGGCGAGGCACCTACTAGGGCATACGGGGTGATCTTCATAAATCAAATGCCCTCTCATAAGAGCCGAACTTGCCGGTTGCCGGGCTCGTTTCGATCCCGGTTCCCGCTGTCAGCCGGCCGGGAAATAGTGGCCGGTGTCCAGATCGGCGAGCAGGCCGGGCTGGGCGGGTTCCCAGCCGAGGGTCCGGCGGGTGATGAGGTTGGAAGCTGGGTAGCTCTGCGTGACGATATTCGTGAGGAACCCGAAGTACCCCGGCGTCATCAGGGCATCGTTGGGAACGCTCACGGCGGGCAGGCCCAGGCGGCTGGCGATGGCCTCGGCGATCTCGCGGAACGGGATGGCCCCGTCCCCAACCGCGTGCCAGTATCTGCCAGCTGACCCCTTCTCCAGCGCCAGGCGGAACAAGGTGGCGGCATCGCGGATGTGCACGGCGTTCCACAGGTTCGCGCCGTCGCCGTGGTAGCCGACGAACCCCCTTTCCTTCGCGAGCGCGATCAGCGTGGGGAGGAAGCCGGCACGATCGGTCGTGCTGTGCGCGATGGTGGCGATCCGCACGACCGAAGACCGCACCCCCTGCTCGGCGAGGTCGACTACGGCCCTTTCCACGACGTTGCGGATCCTCAGGGTGCCTTTGTGCTCCTCGCCGGCGGGGAGGGCCGGGTCCTCCTCGGTGGCCGGCCGGCCCAGGTGCTGCCCGGGTGAGCCAATGCTCCCCGCCGTGACCAGCGGCTTTCCGGTTCCCGCCAGTGCCTCGCCGTACGCGAGCATGATCGGGAGCTCCGCAGCGGCCACGGCGTCCATCCCGCCGGCGGGCAGCAGATCCTGCCTGTGGGCCACGTGGATGATGCCATCGGAGCCCGCGGCTGCCTCCTTGAGCCCGTCGAGATCCTGAAGGTCGCCGCGACGCACCTTCGCGCCGAGCGCGGACAGGGCCGCCGCGGAAGCGTCCGACCGGGCCAGGCCGGTGACCTCGTGCCCGGCGGCGATGAGCTCGGGGATGATGTACGAACCGGAATGGCCGGTCCCCCCGGCGACGAATACGCGCATCTGACTGTCCTTGTGAGGGTAGGTGCAGGGTCTTTTCGTGCCGTAAGTGAACTGGCGTAATGCGGCACGAGAGATAGGGGTAGGGGGTGTTCTCAGCTGAGAAGGGTGATGCCGAGGGAGAAATTGGTGTGCTTGACGGAGTGGTTCATGAGGCCCAACTCCAGCAGGCCGACGTTCTCCAGTGCCCGCGCCATGAACAGTTCCCCCGTGTCCCAGGGGCGCAGCCCCAAGCTCTCGACGAACGCCGACACGCGTGCCTTCGCCTGCGCGTCGTCGCCGGCGATGAACACGTCCAGAGGGCGGCCCTCGGCCGGGCCGGCCGCCAGAACGTGGGAGAACACAGTGTTGAACGCCTTGACGACATGCGCATCGTCGGGAGCCGCCTTGGCGATCTCCTGTGCGCCGGAACTGTCGTCGGGCACGACGAAGCCCTGCAGGTCGGGGGCTACGGGGTTGGTGATGTCAACGATGATCTTGCCGCGCAGTGCGTCCCCGTGCTCCCTCACCACCGCCGCAGCGCCGGCGTACGGCACGGCGAGGACAACGATGTCCCCGGCCGGGGCGGTGCCGGCCGTCCCGACAGTGGCGCCAGCGAGCGCAGCGGCCAATTCCTTGGCCTTGGCCGGGTCGCGGCCGGTGATCTCGACTGCGTTGCCGCCGGCGAGCGCCCGGGCGGCCAGTGCGCGGGCCACGTTCCCCAGGCCGATAATGCTGATGCTGCTCATGGAGTTCCTGCTTTCTGGAGCTGGATAGGACGCCATGCCCACCCCGTCGTTGTTAACGGTTTTGTCGTCGACGCCGTCGAATTACGCGATGGGGGACGTTCAATTCCTGATGTGCTCATTCTGGGCCTGGGCCCTCCGATGTCGAATTCTTGTGCCGAATTCGCTCGGACTATTAGGTACCTATTCAGGTTGCCATTGGCCTGAGTGGGCGTCCAATACTTCTTTCAGCCGTGGTCATACCCTGGAGGCATCACCGACTGGGAGGCGCCATGGATCTGGACCTGCGCAAACTGCGTTATTTCGTCGCTGTGGCCGACCATTTGCACTTCGGCCGCGCCGCCGATGAGCTGCACATCGCGCAGCCGGTGCTCAGCCGGCAGATCCGTGCGCTCGAGCAGGATCTCGGCGCCTCACTGTTCACCAGGGATCGCCACGGCGTGGAGCTGACAGATGCGGGCCGGCAACTGCTAGCTGACGCCGGTCCGCTGCTCGCCTCAACCCACGCGGTCCGCCGCCGGGTGTCCGCGGCCGCCGGCGGCAAGCGGCGGCTGATGGTCGGTTTCCGGGCCGGCGTTGCCGTCACCCCGGCGGCCCGTGCGTTCGCGGACCGGCACCCGGACGTGGTCGTGGACGTGCAGCGGATCGAAGGGGACGACCAGGCTGCGATGCTGCTCGACGGCCGCATCGACGTCGGCTATGTGCGGCTGCCCATCGACGAGGCCGGCCTGCGCGTCACCCCGCTGTACACCGAGCCGCGGGTAGCGGTACTGCCCGCCGGACACCGGTTGGCCGGCAAGGAGGAGGTCACCGAGGCCGACCTGGCCGGCGAACCGCTGGTCTGGCACGGTGACCCGAGCACGCAGCTCACCAAGCGCCCGCTCCCCAACGCCGGGTACCCGGTGCGCGGGGTGGACGAGACGCTCGAGCATGTCGGGGCCGGCCGGGGCATCTCCTTCCTGGCCCGTTCGGCGTCCGTGTTCTACTCGCATCCGGACGTCGTCTATGTGCCCATCCCGGATCTGGTGCCCGACCAGGTGTGCCTCGCGGTGGCGGCATCGCACACCTCGCCGGTGGTGGATGACTTCGTCACTGCGGCTCAGTCGACGGCCGAGATCACGGCAGAATGTGGGAACTACGAGATGTGGCAGCTTGGAGGCGATGCCGTCACAAGGCACGCTTGAGCAGTTCAACTGACCCCGTTCATCCTGCGCTGAAGAGTGAAATGACCTGACGGAGTGGCGCTGTTGCGGCTGAACTCTGGGACGGTTCCGTTCTTCGGCCAGCAGTTGTCCGAGGGAGCCCGGAAGCACCTGAGACCGACTGGAAGTACGTGCTGCGGACGCGGCTCAAGTCGGCTGATCGCCCTGTCGTCGGAGCGGAGCCGTTCACCAGCGGTCTGCCGTTCGTAGCGTCGGGAGTCGGTCCCTGGGATCCAGAACCCGACGGCGGGTTCCAGCCGGACGTGTTGGCCGCCCGTCTGTTGGCCTTCGTTTCGGGCTGGCGTGGCCAGATGGACCACCCACTGATGATCGGCGTGAATGGTTCAGCTGGCTCGGTCCAGAAGTCAACGCCGTGCTGCCCCGCGAGGAGAGCGCCGCGGTGGAGTGGATGAGAGGGGTGGCAAGTCTCTGGCTCGTAGAGGTTTTGAGGTTGCGGGTGGCCCGCCAGTGACACTGGCGGGCCACCCGCAACCTCAAAACCTCCCAGCTGCGTACGAGTTCTTCATGCGCCACCGTGTACGGATTATGCGATCAGCCGTCTGTTCGAACCGGCGGTGCGCCAGCGCCCTGGGCCGGGATGACGGCCTCGAACTCCTGAAGCCTTCGCGGGTCGCCGGTCTCCCCGGCCGCTTCTGCTGCGGCCTTCAGCAGGCGGGCGGGCAGTTCCGTAAAAGCCAGCAGGCTTGGGCCAGGTGCCGGGCGGCTGGTGTCGCGTACCAGCGGGTGCAGCCGTGCGACCGGCAGCGCGTCCAGCCGGGCGCGGAGTGCCAAGTCAACTTGGCACTTCCTCCCGTCGCCGGTCATCGCCGGCTGTGGCGGGGATGGCGTTGTCGATGAGGACGGCGGCGATGGCGGCGGCGGTGGGGAAGGCGTCGGTGTTGAGGACCCGGGTGCGGGCCGCGGCGCCGTCGATGAGCAGCGCGAGTTGTTCGCCGAGCTGTTCAGGGTCGGCGGCGCCGGCTTCGCGGGCGGTGTCGGCGAGCCGCGCGGCGACGGCTTTCTTGTAGTCGCGTGCGTACTGGGACGCGGGGTGCTCGGGGTCGTGGAGTTCGACGGCGGCGGCGATGTAGGGGCACAGGGGGGTGGTGGGGGGGATGTCGAAGGCGGCGAGGAGCCGTTCGCGGGGCGTGAGGTCGGTGCGGTCGAACACGCCGGACAGAACGGAGGGGTCGAACCGGCGCAGGTACTCGGCGACGAGTTCGTCCTTGCCGGTGAAGTGCTGGTAGGCCGTGCGCTTGGACACCTGGGCCGCCGCGCAGAGCTGGTCCATGCCGGTGCGGTTGATGCCCTGCTCGCGGAACAGCTGCTGGGACGCGCTGAGGATGCGCTCGCGGGCGCCCCGGCCGCGGCGGCGGCCCGTGGGGCCCTTCTCCAACTCCGTCATGGCTCCACCGTACCGCAGCTGGGTAACGACCGGTGTACATAGTTTGCGTCCCGGCCGCCCGCCCCGTACCGTAAGCACACAGGGCGGTGTACATAACACCGTCGCCCCAGGTACATACGGCACCACCGACTCAAGGGAACGACCATGGGAAAGCTCGACGGCAAGGTCGCGGTCATCACCGGCGGCACCACCGGCATGGCGCTGGCAGGCGCGAAGCTCTTCGTCGACGAGGGAGCGCACGTCTTCATCACCGGCCGCCGCCAGGACGCCCTGGACGAGGCCGTGAAGCTGATCGGCCGCAACGTCACCGGGGTCCAGGGCGACGCCGCCGACCTGGATGACCTGGACCGCCTGTACGACACCGTCAAGCGGGAGAAGGGCAGCCTCGACGTGCTGTGGGCCAGCGCCGGCGGGGGCGAGCCCGCCCCGCTCGGCGAGATCACCGAGGCCCAGTTCGACACCTGGTTCGGGCTCAACGCCCGCGGCACCCTGTTCACCGTCCAGAAGGCCCTCCCGCTCTTCAACGACGGCGGCTCCATCCTCATGACCGGCTCCAACGCCTCCCTCGGCGCCTTCCCCGGCTGGAGCGTCTACGCCGGCAGCAAGGCCGTCCAGCAGGCCTGGGCCCGAATCTGGCTCAACGAGCTCAAGGACCGCCGCATCCGCGTCAACGTCCTGACCCCCGGCCAGGTCGCCACCGCCAAGCAGGAAGAACTCTTCGACGAGGCCACCAAGCGCCAGTTCGAGTCCCTCATCCCCCGCGGCCAGATGGGCCGCCCCGACGAGATCGCCACCGCCGCCCTCTTCCTCGCCTCCGACGACTCCAGCTACGTCAACGGCATGGAACTGGTCGCCGACGGCGGCACCACCGCCATCTGAACCGGACAACCACAACCAGGGCAGGACATCTGATGAGCAGCATCAGCATCATCGGCACCGGGAACATGGCCCGCACCATCGGAGCGCGGGCGATAGCGGGCGGCAACACCGTCGAGGTCATGGGCCGCGATCAGTCCAAGGCCGCTGACCTGACCAAGGCTCTCGGCGGCGGCGCCACGACGGGAGAATGGGGCACCGCCCCGGCCGGGGACATCGTCATCGTGGCCCTGTTGTACGACGGCGTCGTGCCGGTCGTCGCCCAGTACGGAGACGCTCTCGCGGGCAAGGTCATCGTCGACATCAGCAATCCCTTCAAGTCCACGTTCGACGGGCTGGCCCACCGTGAGGAGACCTCGATCGCGCAGGAAGTCGCCAAGGCGGCCCCGGCCGGCGCCAGCGTGGTGAAGGCGTTCAACACCGTCTTCCGTCATGTCCTGGAGAAGGGTCGGCCCGACGTCTTCATCGCTGGCGATAATGCGCAGGCCAAGGCAAGTGTGGAGGCGTTCATCGAGAGCCTGGGGCTGCGCCCGCTGGACGTCGGCGGCCTGAAAATGGCGCACTGGCTGGAAGGAGCGGGCGTGGTCACGGTGGGCCTCGCCAACCACGGGGTGGGGAACTTGGACTTCTCCCTCAGCATCACCGAACTTCCCGTCTGAGCTAGTCTGGTGGCCGACAGTCACCAATCTACGTTCCGCGGCAATCGGTCAAGGTTCAGTTGGCAACGGACATCCAGTCACATTGGTGAGCGGGTGTTTTGTGACTTTGACTCGTAGTTGGCCAGGCGCTGTTTGCGGGGTGCACGTCGCGGGGCGGCGTTGATTCGTAGTTGGCCAGGATGTTGACCGTTAGTTGGACAGAGCGGCCCCAGGTCTTCGTGGTGAATCGCTCCGGGCCTGATCGAGGAGTGGCGTCACCGGCCGCCTTCGCCGAGTTCATCCGTGAACCCATCATCCGGAGGACCCGCGAGGGCCTGGCCGCCGCCCGTAGCCTCGTCGGCGGACGGCCCACTGTCGCCACCGCGGAACTCATCCGCGCTGCCTGTGACCTCCTGACCGATCCCGGCCACTCCATCGCCTCATCGCCGAACAGCTGGGCGTCTGGCGCTCGGCAGGGGCAGGTGGGCGGTGTGGACAAGGCCGTCAGGGCCCCCGGCGAGACCGTTGTTCTTCTTCACACCAAACTGAACTGCCGTCGGGGGCCTGCCGGTTACGGCCACCCGCGCGGCGGACGAAGGCGGCTACGGGCGGGCGGTGAACCGTCCGTCGGGCCGTTTGCGCAGCCGGCCGCGGTCGGCGGCCTTGGTCATCTTCCCGCGCAACGGCTGCAGCCTGCCGCGCACTCGCGTGTCCAGGCCCAGCTGTTCACCGACCGACTTGACCTGCACCGGGCCGTCGGCGGCTCGGACGATCGCCAGGATCCTGCGGTGGCCGCCGGGCAGCTCGGCCTCGTCGGGATTCTCGCCTCGGAGCGGGATCAGCAGGACCGCCCGGCCCGCCACTCGGGCGGGAGTCGGGACGACGGTCGCGGTGGTCTCCTGAGCGGCCCGGTCCTCTCCGCCGGCCGGTTCAGGAGCCGCTCGGCGATCACCAGCTCCTCCCGCCCGGCCCGGATCTCCGTCACCTGTCTGGCCAACTCCTCGGCGAGCGTGTCCAGTTCACTCCGGCGAGCCGTGATCCGTTCCAGCTTCTGCATCCCCACGCTCTCCCGGCGTACCAGCTCGGTGACGGATCGCAAGAGCGGCACAGCGGCCGGCGCACCGAAACCGACAACACCTCCGGCCGACAGGCCGGACGACCTTCACCATGGACACCGGCCGACAACCAGTACGAGTACCCCGCCCATCCCTCACACCAGACCCCGCGATCTGCGAACTTCGCGGTGCACGGGCCGCACCGCCTGCCCTTGAATCTGAAAATCAGATCACCCGGAACGGAAACATCTATTGGACAGAGTTTCGGGCGCGTTCGAGGATGTGCCGTGCGGTAGCACAGTCAACGCGACACCCGGGAGGGACTACCGCCTGAGCGGAGGCTGACATGCCGAGTGAAGAGACTGAAGTAGTCGTC
The DNA here is from genome assembly GCF_058544905.1 of Streptomyces sp. JLBG701. Taxonomy (NCBI): domain Bacteria; kingdom Bacillati; phylum Actinomycetota; class Actinomycetes; order Kitasatosporales; family Streptomycetaceae; genus Streptomyces; species Streptomyces sp. JLBG701. Next base: position 94,524 of record NZ_CM178588.1, on the reverse strand, counting down.
GTCGGGGCGGGCCAGGCAGGCGTGGCGATGAGCGAGCACCTCGGGGCCCACGGCGTGCCGCACATCATCCTGGAGCGGCACCGGGTCGCCGAGCGGTGGCGCTCGGAGCGGTGGGATTCCCTCGTCGCGAACGGGCCTGCGTGGCACGACCGGTTCCCGGCTCTGGAGTTTCCCGACGTCGACCCCGACGGTTTCGCGTCGAAGGAGCAGGTCGCCGACTACTTCGCCGCGTACGCCGAGAAGATCGGTGCCCCGATCCGGTGCGGCATCGAGGTGACCTCGGTGCGCAGGCACGACGGTCGGTCCGGCTTCCGGGTCGAGACGTCGGAGGGTTGTATCGACGCGCGCTTCGTGGTGGCCGCGACCGGACCGTTCCAGCGACCCGTGTTCCCGCCCATCGTCCCGGAGGGCGCCGTCCCGGTGCAGATGCACTCCAGCGGGTACCGCAACCCGGAGCAACTGCCGGTGGGCGCCGTCCTCGTGGTGGGGGCCGGCTCCTCGGGGGTCCAGATCGCCGACGAGCTGCGCCGGTCCGGACGCCAGGTCCACCTCTCCGTCGGTCCGCACGATCGGCCTCCCCGCGAGTACCGCGGACGTGACTTCTGCTGGTGGCTCGGTGTGCTCGGACTTTGGGACGCCGAAACGCCTCCCCAGGGCGCTGAACATGTCACCATCGCGGTCAGCGGTGCCCGCGGCGGCCACACCGTGGACTTCCGTGCCCTGGCCGACACCGGCATCGAGCTCGCCGGACTGACCGCGTCCTGCAACGACGGAGTACTGCGCTTCGCGCCGGATCTCGCGACGAACATCGCGCTCGGCGACGACAAGTACCTCTCCCTGCTCCGCGCGGCCGACGAGTACGTCGAGCGCAACGGGCTCGACCTCCCCGAGGAGCCGGAGGCCCACGTCCTCGGACCGCTCCCGGACAGCGTGACCGATCCCCGACGGGAACTCGACCTGGCCGAGGCCGGCGTCACCTCGATCATCTGGGCGACGGGCTTCGCCGCCGACTACGGCTGGCTCGACGTCGACGCGTTCGACGAGAACGGACGGCCGGACCAGCGACGGGGAGTGTCCCGCGAGCCCGGCGTCTACTTCCTGGGCCTGCCCTGGCTGTCTCGCCGCGGATCGAGCTTCATCTGGGGCGTGTGGCACGACGCCAGGTACGTCGCCGACCACATCGCGATCCAGCGGCGCTATCTCGCGTACGGCATCACCGACCGGCCCGGCGCCGCGCCGGCGACCCGGAAGAACTGAGGAGCGGAAGATGACCTCCACGAGTGAGGGCCGCCAGGTGAAGGCCCCGATCGTCGCCGGCGGACACACCCGGATCCGCCCGTTCAACACGCGCGAGACCTATCCCGAGCAGAACCTCGACAACGACTTCTGCCAGGCCGTCGTCGCCGGCAACACGGTGTACGTCCGAGGCCAGATCGGCCAGAACCTCGACACCAGCGAGTCCGTGGGCATCGGCGACGCCGAGGCGCAGGCAGAACAGGCCATGGCGAACATCAAAATGCTGCTCGAAGAGTCGGGCAGCCGGATGGAGCACCTGGTCAAGGTGACGATCTATCTGATCGACCCGCGTTATCGAGAGGCGGTGTACCGCACCGTGGGCCGCTGGACCAAGGGCGTCCACCCGATCTCCACCGGCCTGGTGGTCTCCGCCCTGGCTCGCCCCGAGTGGCTGTGCGAGATCGACGCCGTCGCCGTGATCCCCGAGGAGGACCGGGCATGACGTTCTCCCTCGTGGTCCGAGACGGCGAACGGTTCGGCATCGCGGCCAGTTCGTCGAGCCCGGCGGTCGCCGCCCGGGTCGCCCATCTGCGGCCCGGGGTCGGCGCGGCGGCCTCACAGAACATCACCGACCCCACACTCGGTACGCGTCTGCTGCGGGAACTGGCGGAACACGGTGACGCGGAGCGCGCCCTGGCCGACGTCACGGGCGCGGCTCAGAACGCGACGTCCATCGCATACCGCCAGCTGACCGTGCTGGGCCGTACCGGACCCGGGTTCGCCTACAGCGGCTCACGGACCCTGGGTACACACGCCTCGGCCACCGCGGTCGGCGCGGTGGCGGCCGGCAACATGCTGTCCGGTGAGCACGTCCCTGGCGTTCTCCTCGACGCATGGTCCGTGGCCACCGGTGAGCTCGAGGAGCGTCTGCTCACCGCCCTGCGGGCCGCGGTCGCGGCCGGCGGCGAGGAGGGACCGGTGTACTCCGCGGGCCTGGCGGTCGTCGCGGACGTGGGTTGGCGGGTGACCGACCTGCGGGTGGACTGGGCCGAAGATCCAGTGGACCGGCTCGGTGAACTCCTCGACATCTGGATGCCGCAGCGGGACGACTACGTACGGCGCGGACTCGACCCCGCCTCCGCCCCCTCGTACGGCGTGCCGGGTGACCGGTGACGGGCGCGCTGAAGAAGGCGGCCCGGCAGGCGGTCGGCCGTCATGCCGAGGAACTGATCGGTCTCTCCGAGCGGTTGCACGCCGACCCGGAGACGGCCTGGGAGGAACACCGGGCCGCCGCCGCCGTCCCCGAACTGCTGGACCGCGCCGGATTCGACGTCACCTCTTCCTACCTGGGCCTGGAGACGGCGTTCTACGCCCGGTTCGGCAACGGGCCCGTCCGGATCGCGTTGTGCGCCGAGTACGACGCGCTGCCGGGTCTGGGGCACGCGTGCGGCCACAACCTCATCGCGGCGAGTTCGGTCGGCGCAGCGCTCGGCCTGGCCGCCGTCGCCGACGAAGCCGGTCTCACCGTGGAGGTCTACGGCACCCCGGCCGAGGAGGGCGGCGGCGGCAAGATCGAGATGCTCGGCCGCGGGGCCTTCGCCGGGGTCGACCTCGCGATGATGGTGCACCCGGCGCCGGTTGACGTGGCCGAGGCCCGTCCCTTCGCGGTCAGCCATTCCAAGATCTCCTACACCGGGAAGTCCGCGCACGCCGCCGCCTACCCGGAGGCCGGGGTCAACGCGGCCGACGCTTTCACCGTGGCCCAGGTCGCCATCGGGCTCCTGCGCCAGCAGTTGCCGGCCTCGGCCAGGGTGCACGGCGTGGTGACGCACGCCGGGGACGCCCCGAACGCCATCCCGGAACGGTCGAGCGGACGGTGGTACGTCAGGGCCGAAACGCTCGCCGAACTGGCCGAGCTGGAGCCGCGCGTCATGCGGGCCTTCGAGGCGGGCGCCCTCGCCACCGGCTGCGACCTGGAGATCGAGCCGGAGAGCCGGCCGTACGCGGAGTTCCGCACGGATGAGACCGCCCTCGGGCACTACCGTGCGAACGCCGTCGCACTGGGGCGGGAGTTCGCGCCGCCCGGACAGGCCGCGCGGATGAACCGGGCCTCCACCGACATGGGCAATGTCTCGCAGGTGGTGCCGGCCATCCACCCCTACATCGGCATCGGCTCCCTGCCCGCCACCAACCACCAGCACGAGTTCGCCGCGTACTGCGTGGGCGGAACGGCGCAGCGGGCCCTGCTCGACGGAGCGACCGCGCTGGCCTGGACCGGTGTGGACCGAGGCGTGCCGGGCGGGGGAGCGGCTGTGTGCCGGTGACGGTCCGCGGCGCGGCTGTGCGCCCCGGCCGCGTGCCGGGGATGGACCCGGGCGACGTCCAGCCCGGGTCCGGCTTCTCCATCCGTACCTACGGGGAGGTGCGTATGCCCACCTGTGACAGCGGCGCCACGTCGGCCACCGAGGCCGAGGTGGCCACCGACGTGGTCGCACTGCGCAGGAGCGTTGTGGCGGGAGCCGTCGGCGTGTTCGTGCACCGGTTCGACCGGGCTGCGTGGGCCTGTCTCGCCGGTACCGTCGCGACCGTCCTCTTCCCGTCCGAGAACGGCACGAGCGGACGACTCGCCGTGGGCGGCGTGGTCGCCGCCCTGTCCCCGAAGGAGACCGCCGGGTCCGCGCTGCTGCGCCCGGAGGACGTCTCCGTGACACCGTTCGAGCGGGTCCAGGGGCCGCCGGCACATAGGGTCGGGCACGGACACGGTTCACCGGGCACAAGGGTCTCGCATGACGTCACCGCTGGGTTTCACTCTCGTTCAGCTCCGCTACTTCCTGGTCGCCGCCGAGCGCGGGTCGATGACGGAGGCGTCGCTGGAGCTCCACATCGCGCAGTCCGCGGTGTCCACGGCCATCTACAACCTGGAGCGGGACCTGCGGGTGCAGCTGTTCATCCGCAGACGGGGCCGGGGGCTGACCCTGACACCCGCCGGGGAGAGGCTCCAGCAGCAGGCGCGTGATCTGCTGGCCCGCGCACGCGAGGTCGAACGAGAGGCCCGGGGAGACGGCGAGGTCATCTCCGGGCCGGTGGCCGTCGGCTGTTTCGTGACGCTGGCCCCCTACTACCTGCCGCCCCTGTTCAGCGAGTGCACCAGACGCTATCCGGGCATCGAGATCGACGTGGTGGAGGCGGAGACGGACCAGCTCGTCCACGCCCTGGCGGCAGGGCGTATCGACTTCGCCCTCACCTACGGCCTCGGTCTGGCTGCCGAGCCGGAACTGGACAGTGAGACGATCGCCCGTGCCCCGGCCTATGTCATCGTCGCGGCCGACCACCCGCTGGCCGGTCGGGGCAGTGTGGAGCTGACCGAACTGTCCACGGAACCGCTCGTCCTGCTGGACCTTCCCCGCAGCCGCGACTACTTCCACTCGCTGGTGGCCGCCACCGGCACCGCGCCCGATGTCCGCTACCGCACCCAGAGCTACGAGACAGTACGTTCGCTGGTGGCCCGAGGACTCGGATACTCCGTGCTCAACCAGCGGCCCGCGACCAGTCAGACGTACGGCGGCGGTGAGGTCGCGGAACTGCAGTTGCGGGACGGCGGGCCCCCGCTCGAAGTCAAGATCGCATCTGTGGGCGGCGTGACCCAGAGCACCCGCGCCCGAGCGGTGATGGACCTGTTGCGGGAGATCGCCACCCGGTCCGCCAAGCGCTGAGGCGGCAGCCGCTCACCGGGAGGGGATCCGATCGGTGGCCGTCAAGCCCTACAGGCCGGCGCAGCCCGTCACCGCCCGTGCGTGGGCCAGAATCAGCTCACGGGCTCTGTCGACGCGCAGAGCCGCGTGCTGCCGCTCACTGCCCCGGCCGGGCCCGGCGCGGTCCTGGCGGTGCTGCTCGGCGTCAACATCGGCCCCAACCTCACGTACGCCGGATCGCTGGCGACGCTGCTGTGGCGGCGTATCGTGCGCGACTACGACAGTGAGGTGGAGCTGGGCGAGTTCACCCGGCTCGGCCTGTACACGGTGCCCGCCGCGCTCGCTTGCTCGGTGGTGGCGCTGTGGGCGTCGCTGCGTCTGATCGGCACCTGACCCGAGCGGGAGTTGGAGGGTGAGCGGATGGCCGTCATCGTCTGGATCGTCGAGGGCACCTGGCCCGCCTGCGTGGACGCCGCCCGCACTCACGCCCCCGAGGGCGCCGAGGTCGTGCTGTTGCATGTGACCGGCCACGAGGTCCCGGGCGCCGCGCATGGCGCCTTCGGGGGCCTGCTCGGCCGCGGCCACCCCGAACGAAACCCCGGCGCCCGGCTGGAGCACCTCTCCGCCACCTCCGCCGGGCAGCTCCTTGAGCTGGCAGCCGACCGGCTTGGCCGAACCTGCACCCGGATGGAGCGCACCGGCGGCATCGAGCGGGAGGTCGTGGTCGCCGCGCAGGGCGTGGAGCTGCTCTTCGTGGCCCGGGACGGCGACCGCACCCACGTCGGCCCGAAAAGCCTCGGCTCGGCCAGCCGCTTCGTCGTCGACCACGCCCCCTGCCAGTAGAGCACTTGCTCGTTGTCCCGTTCCAGGGTTGCCACTCCCGTGACGGTCACGCTCCAGCCCGCATCAGCTCCGCCACATCCCCGCCCGCCGTTCCCGCCCCGGAGGCGGAAGCGGTGCCCCGGACCTACGGTGGTTTGGGTGAGTGCTGTCAAGCCGAGCCGGCGTTCCGGAGGAGTCTGCGATGGAGGAGCACTTCGTCTGGGTGACGACGCGCCGCATCAAGCCGGGCACGTTGGAGGAGTTCGAGCGGGCGTGGCGCCCGACTCCGTACCCGCACACTCTGCGCCGCGCCTACGCGTACTGGTCCGAGGACGGACGGGAGATCACCGGGGTCTCGTTCTGGGACTCAAAGGAAGCGTGCGACTCCTGGCGGGCTTCCGACGCGGAGGATCGGCGGCGTCAGGCCATGGCCCCGTACGTCGTCGAAGAGTGGGAAGGCTTCTACCGCGGCGGCGAACTCGCCGTCCCCGTGCGGTAACCGTCGGCCGTGGGCGAGCGGTGCCGCCGTGGGCCACGGTGCTCCTGGCCGGTCTGCCGGGACGACGGCAGCCCGGGGCTCCCGGCAGACCGGCCCCGGTCATGCTGATCTCGGCGTCGCGGAGCGCCCCGGGCGATGCCGCTCGCAGGGTCGGCCGGCAAGACCGGCACCCGCATCGGCGCCTCCCTCGAGAAGCGGTGAGAGTACAGGGCACGCTTGCCTGGGGGCGCTTCCCTCCCGCGACCGGAGCATCCTGGAGGCATGCCCCTTCGGGCCATGAACCGAACTGTGAGGTGGCCGATATGAGCACTCTGGAAGAACAGATCGACATCGGCGTTCCGATCGACAGGGCCTGGAACTGTCTGCACCGCGTGGAGAACTATCCGCGGTTCCTGGACGGCGTACGCGAGGCCCGTTCGGAGGGTGGGCACCGGGCGCACCTGGACGTCGACGCGGGCGGCCGGGCCCAGGAGTTCGAGGCCGAGATCACCGACCGTGGCAAGGAAAGGGTGATGGAGTGGCGGACCACGAGCGGTCCCGACCTGGCGGGAACCTTCTCGTTGCTGCCCATCGACCGGGAACACACCCGGGTCCAGGCCCGGTTCGAGTACGACCCGGGCACCGTCAGGGAGGCGTTCGGCGGGCCGAAGGGATTCGCCCAGGCGGCAGCGATCGAACGGCTCGTACGCAATGACCTCAAGCAGTTCAAGGAGTTGGCGGAACAGGAACGGTGAGCCACGCGAGGATTCGCACGGAAGGCCTCCAGCCGTTGCTGGGCCATGAAGGCGTTCGCGATCCGTCTGGAGCGCTCGTCACTGGCCCGGCGTGGCCAAGAAGGGGCCGGACGCCTTTGGACGGTGCAGCACCAGGTACCGGTGTGCTCAGCACGACGCAGGTGGTCTGATCAGGAACAACAGCATCACGCAGCATCAGTCGTCACCAGGCAACACGATCACTCCTGCCCTCGTAATGCGTAGGCCTCGGGTTCGGATCCCGGAGGCGGCTCCGAGGGAAACTGCAAGTCAGGGACTCTAACCTGCGGTTTCTTTGTTTTCTTGACCTTGGAAGGTGCCCATGTAGCGCTTCGGCTGTCTGTGCATGGATTTACGTAGGTCAGAGGTTTCACGGTCGGCTGATGTGTGAGCCAGTATGGGTGCGGCGTGGGGTGGCCGAGGCTCGCTGTGCGTCGGTGCGAAGCGCCGGCCCATTCGCTGTCCGATGCGGCGGCGGGCGACGATGCCCCGCAGCCCGTGGTCGATGGTGCTGCTCGAGACCACCGAGCTGTACTCGGACAGCCCGTCCGGGTCCTACCAGACGACGTGTTCCAGGAGTTCGAGGAGGTCTCCGGTGGCGTCGGCGGCGCCTAGGGCCGGGAGAACGCCCAGGGCGAGGACGGCTGCGGCGATGGACCACAGGTACGGGGGCGGCGTGGTCTGGAGGGCGGCGACGCGGCGGGTGACTGCGCGGTCGGAGAAGCTCAGCGCGCAGGCGGGCCGCGGCCGCCCGGCGATCAGGGCCGCCTTGGCCAGGGCGAGGGCGGTGGTGTTCCGGTCTCCCACCGCCTCGGCGGCCTGCTCGTCGGCCCACCGTTCCACGAGGTAGGTGACGGTCGTACGCACCGGGGTGAGGAGGGGGTTGGCCGCGGCGGCGAGGGTGACGGCGTACACGTACCGGGCGTGGCGGTGGGTGAGGTGGGCGCGTTCGTGGGCGAGCAGGACGCGGCGCTCGGGAGGCCGCAGGGCGCCGAGCATGGCGGCGGTGACCAGGATCCGGCCGGGTACGGTCGAGGTGGCGGGGATGGCGAAGGCCTGGGGGACGGGGGATGCGGCGACGATGAGCTCGGTGTCGGGCGGGTGGCCCTCGCAGAGCCGTTGCAGGGTGCGGCGGGTGGCGTACTCGGTGCGCAGGGCCCGGTAGATGCGGTGGGCGATGACCGCGAGGGCGAGGATCGCGGCTACGGCGATGATCTCGGGGACCGGTTCGGGCAGGTGCCGTCCGTCCTCGCGGGCCTCGGCGGCGACCGGCGGGGCCTCGTTGATGAGGGTGGTGGCCAGCAGGATCAGGGCCCAGATGGTGGCGGCCGCGGTGAGGACGGCGGCCACGGTCAGGACGCGGGCGGCCAGGGCAGGCGCCACCCGCCAGCCCACCTGCGGGGCCACCGTGGCCAGGAGCAGGGACAGGACGAGCGGGATGTAGACGTCGATCCTCATGGGCCGCTCCCGCCGAGGAGGTCGCGCAGGGCACGCTCTTCTTCCGGGCTGAGGCCGGTGACGAACTGCTGGAGCGCGGCGATCGGGTCCGGGCCGCGGTCCAGGGCCTGGTGCATGGCCTCCGCCGTGAGCTCGGCGGCGTTCTTCGCCGGGCGGTACGCGCCCCGGCGCCCGTCGACGTCGCGGAGCACGAGCCCCTTGTCGTACAGCCGCTTGAGGATGGTGTGCACGGTGTTGTAAGCGAGACCACCGCCGATCTCGGCCTGGATCTCGGCCGGGGTCAGCGCCTGTTCCGTCGCCCACAGGGCGGCGAGGACTTCGCTCTCCAGCTCACCGGCGCTGCGCCGGTCCGCTCTGCCGTGGGGGGATGTACCTGCCATACGGTCACCTTACAGCGCGTAGGGTTTCGCGAGGCTGGCGCGCGGGTCCCGGCAGAGACGAGGGCGGGGCACCGACGACCGGCGCGCCTCAGGGGGAGGTGTGGGCTGCGAACATGTCCGCGACACGCTGGGCCGTGGCGTGGCCCAGGCCGCGTTGCATCCAGTAGCTGTAGGCGACGGCGCCGAGCCCGGCGAGGGCGCCGGTCAGGGTCAGGGCGATGTAGAGCCAGGCTCGTTCGTGTCCCCAGGTCCCTGGGGACAGAGTGTGGAACGCCTCGGCGAGCCCGAGGCCCACACTGGACGCGTAGAAGGTTCCGCACAGGAACAAGAGGCTCGTGACATGGCGCTTTGAGCCGGTGAAGACGTGAGACTGCCAGGCGATTACGGGCACGCCGACGCGTGGGTTGATCTCCTTCTCCAGGCCCCGTTTGTACCCGATGAGAGCCCGGGTCATGTTGTTCAGATACAGGCCGTAGGCGATGACAATGGCGACGGCCAGCGGGAGCCACATGAGCAAGTAGCTCTTGTCTCCCCCGATGGCGACGGTCGCGGCGACCGCGACCACCGTGCTGCCGGCGGCGAGTATGCGATCGCCCGACGTCGTCAGGGCCGAGATACGACTGGCCGTGTCCCGGCATTCGTCGATTAGCCAGTTGACGATCTGCTCGTCGGTGAATTGCGGCGACGAACCGGGGCCGTGCTGCTGTCCGGGCACCTGGTCAGGTTCCCACGGACGTAGCCCTTTCTTTGAAGCTCTCCCCTCCCTTCGCAAGCTCAGGAAGGGGATTCCCGTCTACCTTGCGGCGACAGGCTTGACGGTTTTACCCGCCCTGCGACCGCGCCTTCCGGCGGCCGGGACCTCCACGATGACGTGGCCGATCCGGTACAGGTGCAAGATGTTCCGAGCCGCGTTCCAGTCGGCGTTCGCCGTCCAGCCGCAGTCGGGGTTCTTGCAGGAGAACAGTTCCTGGCTCTCTCGGCTGCCGGGGGTGGTGAGTCCGCAGGCTGAGCATCGCTGGGAGGTGTGGGGGGCGGGGACCTTGACGAGCTGGCCGCCGTATCGGGCGGTCTTGTACGTCAGTATCGTCACGGTGCGACCCCACGCTTCCTGGGCGATGGAGCGGTTGAGTCCGGCCTTCGCCTTGGCCCCGTTGCGCAGGAACGCGTCCTCGTTGTGGGGGTCGGGCTTGGGGGCCGGGCTCTTGGTCATGCCGAGGATGTTGAGCTGTTCGACCACCAGCACGCCGTACGTGCGGGCGAGATAGGTGGTGGTCTGGTGCTGCCAGTCCAAGGCTCGTCGCGTGGCTTTTGCTCGGAGCTGCTTGATCTGGTCGTAGGTGTGCTGCAACCGCTTGGAGGTCTTCTCCCCGCGCTTGCGGAACGTCTTGCGGTGCGCGGCCCGCCGCTCCAGCTTGAGGAGCTTGGCCTTCTCCTTCGGGGTCAGCCACTTGTCCCGGTCGGCGGTGCCGTCCGGAAGTCGAGGCGGCCGCCCGTGGTCCTGGTGGTCCTTGCTGGACAGGGCCAGGGGGATGTTCACCCCGGCGTCGATGCCGACCTCCGGCCCCTGGTGGGGCTCGGGGGCGCGTTCGAGGGTCTGGACGCGGAAGGCGATGTGCCAGCCGTTCGTTTCCTTCACGAGGCGGGCGCCAGTGATCCGGTTCTCCTTGTCAGCCCGCTTGCCGACCGGGAGGTCTTTGGTCCAGCGGAAGCGGACCCGGCCCACCTTGGGAATGTTGACCATGCCCCACCGGCGGTGCACGCGGACGATGTTCAGGTCCCGGCCCTGCGGGATGTCCACGGACATCGACGAGCGGAAGCGGCCCTTATGGTTCGGCTCGTCAGCCCGGCCTTCCCAGCAGTTCACCCAGGCGCGCAGGTACGTCTTCAAGATGGCCTGCGCGGCCTGAGCGGGGAGGACGGCGAGGTAATCGAGGTCCTTGCGGGCCTGCCGGATCGCCTCATCAGCGAGAGACAGCTTCGTGTCGCCCTTCGGCGTCATCTGCCACCAGGAGTGCAGGCAGTTCCACATGGTGCGGGCCGCATGCGCCTGGTCATCGATGAGCCGGATCTCGGCAGGGCTCAGCGCCAGTCGGGCGCGATGCCCGAACTGCCGCTTCACCAAACCGAGTTCGTTCATGACGATCACTATACACTTTTGGTTTATGTCACCACGCTGGAACCCGAACCCTGACGTACGCACCGGCCGTCACGTCGTCTACAACCTGCACGTGCATTTGGTGTTTGTCACCAAGTACCGACGCAAGGCATTCACGGACGAGATGCTGACGCGCTGCGAAGAGATCATGCGAGAGGTCTGCACGGACTTCGAAGCGGACCTCAAGCAGTTCAACGGCGAAGAGGATCACGTACACCTGCTCGTGCACTACCCGCCGAAAGTCCAGCTCTCCAAGCTGGTCAACTCCCTCAAGGGCGTCTCCGCCCGCTTGCTGCGCAAGGAGTACGACGGGCACGTGCGCCGGTACCTGTGGGGCGGGCACTTTTGGTCCGGCTCGTACTTCGCCGGAAGCTGCGGCGGGGCGCCTCTGACCGTCGTACAGCAGTACATCGAGCGGCAGAAACGCCCCGTGAGATGAGCTGAACAGTGCAGACCCGCGCTTCGGTGCGGGTCACACCTATTTCGAGATGGCCTTCACCCCCGGCGTAAACGCCGGAGCACTGGCCAAGATCAGAGGTAGAGCAGTTGGCCTGCTCCGCGAGATGCGGAGCGCGTCGACGGCGGAAGAGCGCGGGCAGGCTCGGTGGGGTGAGGAAGCCCTCGGCTCGGGCGCCGGCGATGCCGATGCGGGGGAGGTCGCTGGTCTTCTCGAAGAGGAGGAAGCGGGGTTCCCGCACGGGGCGGTACTTGGCGTTGGCGCGGTAGAGGGATTCGATCTGCCACCAGCGGGAAAAGAAGGTCAGCACCGAACACCACAACCGCAGGACGGGGCCTGCGCCCAGACGGGAGCCGCGTTCGAAGACGGCGCGGAACATGGCGAAGTTCAGCGAGACCCCGCCGTACCCCGAACTCGGCCGCGTGCAGGAGGAGTTCGACGACCATGAACTCCATCAGGCCGTTCTCGCAGGCGCGGTCGTGGCGCAGCAGGTCCAGCGACAGCCCCGTGCTCGCCCCAGGAGACGAAGCTCAGCAGGGCGCGGGGCTCACCCTCGCTGTCGCGGCACTCCAGCATCAGGCAGCGGCCGTCGCCTGGGTCGCCGAGCCGTCCCAGCGCCATGGAGAAGCCGCGTTCGGTCGCGCCGTCCCGCCAGTGGCCGGCCTTGTCGATCAGGGTGGTCATGTCGTCGTCGGGGATGTCTGCGTGGCGGCGGATGTGCACGGTGTACCCGGCGCGGCCGACGCGGTTGTGGGCCTGCCGTACGCCCCGCATGGCGCGCCCGTCGAGGGTGAAGTCGGCCAGGTCCACGATGGCCTCGTCGCCCAGCTCCAGGGCGTCCAGGCCGTGCCGGGCGCAGATGACACCGGCCTCCTCGCTCGCGCCCATAACGGTCGGCGTCCACGCGTGGCGGCGGGCCTCGTCCAACCACGCGTCGATGGCGCCGGGCCATGCCTCGGGGTCGCCGATCGGGTCGCCGGAGGCAAGACTGACGCCGCCGATCACCCGGTAGGTGACGGCGGCCTTGCCGCTGGAGGAGAAGACGACGGACTTGTCGCGCCGTAGCGCGAAGTATCCGAGGGAATCGCGTGCGCCGTGCCTGGCCAGCAGTTCGCGCAGCCGCTTCTCATCCCGTTCGCCGAGCAGTTCGCGACCGCGCGGGGCGCGGAAGCAGGCGTACAGGACGAGGAGGAAGGTCGCGGCGATCAGTATGTTGATCGTGACGTCCACCCAGCGGGGCGCGTGCACGGCGTCGACGCGGTCGGCGAACGGGCCGACGCTGATGCCGTGCAGCAAGGTGTAGGCGATGAGGTCGTGCAGGGAGGCTCCGGGCAGCCGGTTGCTGGCGCCGACGAGGAGGGTGCCGATGGTGCCGCTGACCAGGATGCCGGCGGCTCCCACGGCCATGGCCGGCTTCGGGTTGGAGCGGTCCCCGACGGCCTGGAACTGCGTGCGGCCGAGCAGCAGCGCGGCCACGAACAGGCCGGTGAGCAGGGCGGAGAGCCAGTTGAAGGCGTGCTGACGGTAGGGGGCCTGGGGCAGCGCGAGGGCGTACAGGGTGAACAAGGGGCCCGCGAGCAGCATGTTGAAGATCCACGCGGCCCGTTTGCGGCGCCGCATCACCACGGCGAGGAACAGGGACCAGCGCCGCCGAGACCAGGCCGGCGGTGGCCAGATAGGGGGTGAAGAATTTTTCGCCCGCGTTGTGCTCGAGGACCTCTTCACGGAACGGCAGCGAGACGACCGCCGCGATGTTGAGCGGGGCGATCAGCCGCGGGTACCAGACCGTGGCCGCGGCTGCCCGTGGCCGGAGCCGCGAGAGGGGGTGCGGCCGTCCAGTCCGTGCGGGGGCGGGGTGCGGGAGCGGGGTTCGCTGCTGGGGGATCAGGGCTGGCTGGTGTGCGGGCACCGTGAGGGATCACCTTGGGGACGGGCCGAGGGTACCGGCGCGGACGGGGACTGGCGGACGGGTGGGCTTGTGGCGCGAATGCCCCGGGGGCGTCGGCGAGGGCGGGGCACGGGCGGGGGAGCTGGCGCATCCGGGGACGGGGTGTCGGCGGCGTCCTTCAGAGGCTGGTAGGCGCCGCCGGTGTCGGAGGCGGACGTGAGCAGACCCTGTTCACAGAGGTGCCGGAGGATGACGTACACGGTGCTGTGCGCGAGATCGCAGCCGAGCTCGGCCTGGATCCCGGCCGCGGTCAGCGCCCGGTCCGCCGCCCACTAAGCGGCGAGGACTTCACTCTCCAGCTCACGGGCACCCTGCTGCTCACTCCTGCTTGCGGTCACTGCCGCCTGACCCTCACCGAGTCGGCGAACAGCGTCTTCCCCTGCTCGCGATCGCCGATCCCGTAGGCGTTGAGCAGCAGGAAACGGATCCTCACCCGGCCTGCTCCCGCGCGCACACGATCGACAGGTTGTCCTTGACCGTGAAGTACGGCTCCACCCGCACCCCGGCGGCGCGCTGCACCGGATGCACGAAGGACTTCTGCCGGCCGGCGATGTCGTCCCAGTGCCTGCCCACCCGCAGCGGCTCCTCTCCCATGTCCGCGCCGTGGCAGTCGAGGTACAGGTCCCAGACCCATTCCCGGGCGGTGCAGGCGGTGGCCAGAGCTTGCAGCGGGATCCGTACCTGGAACCGGCCGCCGTAGTCGTCGGCGGGCAGGCGCATCTCGGCGTGGCTTCCGCCGCGGGCCTTGAGGACGAGGACGGCCTTCTCGGCCGTCGCTCCGACCAGGAACAGGCGCAGCAGGATCTGTCCGTCGCGAGACCGGACCTCGTCGACCTCCGCCCTGCACTCCTGCGGACCGCGCGTTAGTTTGACCATGTTCGTCCCTGGCATTCGCCACTGGTCCTACAGTCTGTAGTGTAATGAAACCCTACATCTTGTAGGGTGTGAAGGGCGAGTGATGACCAGGACCCTGAACACGACGTTCGACCGTGCCGCCCGCCGTAAGCCGCCGCTGAGCGCGGGCACGTGGTGGGACCGGAGCGGCGAGTGGTGGCCGGCGGCGGTGGCGGGCGCGTTCACCCTGGTCCAACTGGTCGTGGTGCGGCCCGGGATGGGGCTGGGCTGGGACGAGGCGGTGTACGTCAGCCAGGTCAGCGGGCATGCTCCGGCGGCGTTCTTCAGCGCGCCGCGTGCCCGCGGCATCTCCCTGCTGGTCGCCCCGATCGTCTCGTGGTCGTCGTCCACGCCGCTGCTGCGGGTCTGTCTGGCACTGCTCTCCGGGCTCGCTCTGCTCGTTGCCCTCCGAGCTTGGCGGGGCCTGTTTCCCGTACGGGTGCTGGCACTGGCGGGCGCCCTGTTCGCGAGCCTGTGGGTGACCGTGTTCTACGGTCCGCAGACGATGCCCAACTACTGGGTGGCGATCGGCGCGCTCGCGGGCGTCGGCTGCTTCCTGCGCGCCCAGTCCGATCGCAGCCGGCGCGGTGCGGTGTGGGGGCTGGCGGCGAGCGCGGCGCTGATGGCGTGGATGCGGCCCCCGGACGCCGTCTGGGTGAGTCTGCCGCTGCTCGTGGCGTTGGTCGCCGTGCGCCGGTGGCGGCAATGGCGGCTGCTGTTCGCTCTGGTGGCGGGGCTGGTGGCCGGGGCTGGCGAGTGGGTGATCGAGGCGTACCTCCGTTACGGCGGCCTGGGCGCCCGGCTGGCCGAGGGCTCCCGGATCCAGGGCGGCCTGGGCTTCGACAACGCCGTCGACGACCAGTTGCGCAGCCTGGCCGGGCGCACGCTGTGCCGCCCCTGCACCGGGTCGATGCCGGCCGAGCCGCTGCTCGCCTGGTGGTTCGCCCTGCCGGTGCTCGCGCTCGTCGGGCTCGTGGCGGCGATGAGGGCCCGGCGCACGGCGGCCACACTGCTGCCCCTGGCCTGCGCGGTGACGGCGGCGCTCCCGTACCTGTTCCTGATCGGGTACGCCGCGCCCCGCTTCCTGCTGCCCGCCTACGCGCTGCTGGCCATCCCGGTCGCCGACGCACTCGTCTGGTTGTTCACCGCCACGGGCCGGAGATGGCGCCCCCTGGCCGTCACCCTCGTGGCGGTGGGGCTCACCGGGCATCTGGCGGTGCAGTACGCGGTGTTGCGGCACACCGTGGAGCGCACCACGGACGCCCACCAGGGCTGGGCCCGGGTCGCCGACGAACTGCACCGGCTCGGCGTACGCCCGCCGTGCCTGCTCACCGGGCACGAGGCGGTCCCGATCGCCTTCTACGCTGGGTGCTCCTCCGTCGCGACCAGCGGCCCCAACGCCAACACCACCAAGGCGGCCATCGCCCGGGCGGCGCGGCGGGAGCCGGCGGCCGTGCTGACGACCCGTACGGGACGGCCCCCCTCCTACGCCCGAGGCTGGCATCCGCACCGGATGGACAACGGCACGTTCGCCCATGTCGCTCCCGCCGCGTCAAAGAGCGGACGCCGATGACCACACCGTCCGGCGCACCCGTCATCTCGGGAAGACGGGCCTCCTGGCACACCGCGGCCACGCTGCTCGTCCTGCTCGTCGCGGCCGTGCTCGCGGCCCGGCACTGGACGGTCATCGACACCGGGACGCGGGAGTTGGCCGCCGCCGACCGCGGTTGGCTGCCGGTGCCAGCCGTCGTCGGACGCTCAGCGTGAACCTGCGGTCGACCATCTCTTTGTGTGTGATCGACCAGGCCCATGCGGTGCCCGGTACCGAAGTGGTGGTGCTGTGGGGCAGGCCGGGAACCGCACAGCGGGAGATCAGGGCGACGGTGACCGCACTGCCCTTCAAGCCGGACCGACGGCGAACCGACGTCTCCGTGCTGTGAAGAGGTCAGCGCGGGCCACTCCATGGCCATCGAGCGCGTCTCTGAGGTGATCGGTCAGGGGCACCGCCAGGTGGTCCCGGGTGGCGGCGTGCGCGTGACTGCGGACGGCGGTGGTTTTCTACCTGCATCCTCTGCAACCAATGCCTGCGCATTCTGATGGTTACGCCTCGATGGTGAGTGTTTCATCCCGCTATGGCGGCAAGGAGGTTGGGGCGGTCAATTGGGTACACTCCGGACACTGTCAAAGCCCCCATCGATCGACGGAGACGGCAGAAGTCCATGGCCAACCGGGTGATCGAGGGAGGCACTCCCGGTATCGCAGTGCCGTCGTACCCGGTCGCGACGCCTGGGGCGGGGCTCGCATCGCGTGAGGCTTCGGGTGTTGAACGAACCCGTTGGTAACAACTCCCCACCGCTGCAGGAGCCTTGCCCTCCTCCTTCCGCTTGCCTAAGACTCTCCAACGGTTGACCGCAGAATCATGCGCGCTTGGTTCATGTTCTGTTCGGGTTGCGGGACCCGGTCCACATGCCGCGCGGGCGACGGAGCCCGCAGTCCGTCGTACTGCGTGGCAGTCCGCCCTTGGGAGGGCTGGCCCATGACCTCATCGCAGCACGACGTCCACGGGGGCCCGAGCCGCCACCGAACACTGATCGGACGAATGCGGCGGCTCTGCCTCGGCATTCGTGCTCCTCGCCGCTGTCTCCCCGGCACCCCCGGCCTGACTGTCCACCGTCGAAGTCGAAGGCCAAAGCGCGTACGACCCGGCGTCAGACGCGCGGCGGCCGCTCTGGCCACGGCCGCCGTGGCGATGGCCCAGCCGGCCTCGGCCCTGCCGCAGGACGACCGCCGGCCGACGAGCCTCGCCTCGCCGCAGGTCGTTCACACCGGTACCGCCCCCACCGGCTATGAGGTCACCTTCCGGATACGCGACCCGGAGGCGACCCGGATGCGGATCAAGGGCGAGTGGTTCTTCTCCGCCGCGTCCGACTCCAGCCCCACGACCTCCGCCGGACGGCTGCCGAGCCAGTGGCGGCCCGGCGACTTTCCGCTCGCCCACCCCAGCGCGACCGGCGCGAACTGGCCGGTGGCGGACCTGGTGAAGAACGAGAAGAGTGGTGTGTGGTCGTTTACCACGCCGCTGCCGTCGGGGGTCTTTACCTACCAGCTCTACCGGAACTGCGACGCCACCGCGCCCGCCCTGGCCGGCTGCACGCCCATGGCCGATCCGGCCAACCCGCCCTGGAACAAGAGCGGTTCGATCGAGCCGACCAGCCAGGTCTACGTGCCCTCGGACCCGAGGTTCGGCACCGAGGACTATTCCTGGCAGGCTCCGGCTCCGCGCGGCCACCGCGGGACGCTGACCAACGTCACCTACCCCTCGCCGCTGTCCACCAGCCCGCCCGGCAGCCACGACCTGGTCGTCTACACCCCGCCCGGCTACGACCCGGACCGCGCCACCCGCTACCCGCTGCTCGTGCTCAACCACGGGGGTGGCGGCAATGAGATCGACTGGTCGACCCAGGGTGCGATGGCCCAAATCGTCGACAACCTGATCCGGGAGAAGAGAATCCAGCCCCTGGTCATCGCGAACACCAGGGCGGGCGGAATCTCCGGCGGCACACCCGGCTACGCCACCGACGTGCTGGATTCCGTGATCCCGTACATGGAAGCCCACTACAACGTGGCGGCAGAGCCGCGCGGCCAGGGATACGCGGGACTCTCCGCCGGGGGCGCACGCGGCAACGAGCTGCTGTTCAACCACACCGCGCGGCTCGGCTACGTCGGCATCTGGTCCTGCTGCAACAGCGGGATCCGGCCCCCGGGCGATCCGGTCTACGACAACCCCGCGCTCAAGGAGCTGATCGGGCTGCACATAGCCGTCGGCACTCAGGACCCCATCGCCCCCTTCGCCCAGGACGAAATGGCCGGACTGACCCAGGCGGGCGTGCCGTTCACCTCGTACGCGGTCAACGGAGGGCACAACTGGCACTTCTGGCGCGGCGCGCTGCGCGACTACCTCACCCGGGTCGCCTTCCGCACCACGACCACCGAGCTGCATGCCCGCCCCACCGCGGTCGGCGTCGTACTGCGGGCCCGCGTCGCACCGGCCACGGACCAGCCCGCCGAGCCCACCGGCCGGGTGCGGTTCCTCGTGAACGGCACCCCCTACGGGGCGCCCCGCGCACTCCACCACGGCACGGCCACGCTGATCGTCCCCGCGTCTGCGCTGCCGCCCGGCCCCGTCACGTACGAGGCCCGCTACGACGGGGACCGCTTCTACGCAGGGTCCAGCACCGCTGACTCCTGAGCCACCGCGACTCCCCGGCGCACGCGCCGACGCGCTGCATCGAAGGCGGCGCGGCACCGCACGCCCACGTTCCGTTGCCGTACAGACCGGCCCCGCTCCGGGCCCGGTGCAACGCGCAGTAAGAGGAGGCACGAACCACCATGAGATCCAAGCTGAGAACGCTTCTGGTGGCGGGGGTGTCGGCCGCGGTCGCAGCGACGACCGCTCTGACGGCCACGGCGCTGTCCGGGAGCGCGTCCCCGGACAGCGCCCCCGCGAGCGGGTACCCGGGCAAGCACCCGGTCGTCAGCACCGACCTCGGGAAGCTGCGCGGCCAGGCCGACGCGCTGGTGACCTCGTACAAGGGGATCCCGTACGCCGAGCCGCCGACGGGCGCACTGCGCTGGAAGGCTCCGCGACCGGCTGCGAAGTGGAGCGGAGTGCGCAACGCCACCGAGTTCGGCGGATCGTGCACCCAGGGCGCGGGCTGGGACCCGGGCTACGACAAGCCCACTTTGAACGAGGACTGTCTGTACCTCAACGTCTACCGGCCCTCGAACAGCACGAAGAAGAACCTCCCGGTCTTCGTGTGGAACCACGGCGGCGGGAACACCGGCGGGGCCGGCCGGGACACCAACCCCGACAAGTTCGTCACCCGCCAGGACGTCGTGTACGTCACCATCAACTACCGTCTCGGCGCCATGGGTTGGCTCTACACCGATGGGCTGAACGCCGAGAACAAGGACGGAGCCGCCGGCAACTTCGGACTCCTCGACCAGCAGGCGGCCCTGCGCTGGGTGCAGAAGAACATCCGCGCCTTCGGTGGGAACCCGGACAACGTCACGCTCGCCGGGCAGTCCGCGGGCGCCCGCAACACCTGCACCCAGCTCGCCGCGCCGGGCGCACGCGGCCTGTTCGACCGCGCGATCCTGCAGAGCGGCGGCTGCAACTCGCCCGCCCGGTCCACCGCGGAGGCCGCGGAGAGCGGCGACCGGTTCGCCGCCGAACTCAACTGCCCCGTCGGCACCGGACAGTCGTCGTGCCTGCGCACGAAGAGCCCGGCCCAGATCCTCGCCGCCCAGCAGAAGGTCGCGCAGAACGCCTCGGTCTACGGCACGGCCGCGCTGCCCGAGGATCCGCTGGCCCTGCTGAAAGCAGGAAAGCTCACCAAGCTGCCGGTCCTCGTCGGCGGCACCTCCGACGAGTCGCAGCAAAGCGTCTTCGGCCAGTACGACTACCGCGGCAACCCGCTGACCGCCGCGCAGGTCGACGCGCTGGTCGAGCAGAACTACCCGTCCGGCGCGGACCGGATCCGCGCCGCCTACCCGGTCGACGACTACTGGTCCCCGACAGTGGCCTGGGGCGCGATCCAGAGCGACCAGCGCGCCTGCCGTGACCAGACGCTGCGTGAGCGCCTGGCCGCGGACACCACCTCGTACGCCTATGAGTTCGCGGAGAAGGACGGCCCCGCCTTCACTTCCATCTGGCGCCTGGACACCGACTACCCGTTCGGCGCCACCCACGTGAACGACCTCGGCTACCTGTGGGACTACCTCGGCACCGCGCTGCCGTTCAGCGCCGAACAGGTCGCGCTGTCCAACCAGATGATCAGCTACTGGGGCAGCTTCACGAAGGACGGTGACCCCGGCGTCAAACTGGCGCCCGCCTGGCCGAAGTACACCGCCCAGGGCACGCTCCTGCAGTTCCGGGCGCCCAGTGCCCAGCGGGTGAGCCACGCGCAGATCGACGGGGAACACAACTGCTCCCTGTGGGACACCATCAGCCCCGCGCCCTGAGGCACCCCGCACCCCCCGTTCCGCGCGGCGGCCCCGGCCCGGGTCGCCCGCTCCAGCCCCGCCTTCGCCGGCCGCGCGTGTGCACCCGCACGTGCGCGGCCGGCCCTGAGGAGGAACGAGTGCTCAGAAGACATGCCCTGAGAGGACGGCTCGCCGCCTGGACCGTGGTCCTGATCCTCCCCGCCACGGCCCTCGGCGCCACCACCGCGACCAGCACCGCCGACAGTGACGCACGCGGCCGCTCCGCCCCCGTGGTCCGTACCGACAATGGCCCGCTGCGCGGCGTGGCCGCCACCCGAGCCGACCAGTTCCTCGGCATCCCCTACGCCCAACCGCCCCTGCGCGACCTGCGGCTCGCACCGCCGGCCCGCCCCGACGACTGGAGCGGGGTGCGCGCCGCCGAACGCCAGTCCCCGGTCTGTATCCAGTTCGAACCCACCGGCATCCGCGAGGAACAGGCTGTCAGCGAGGACTGCCTCTACCTCGATGTCCACCGGCCCGCCCGAACGGCGAAGAACGCGAGGCTGCCGGTGATGGTCTGGTTCCACGGTGGTGCCCACACCCAGGGCACCGGCGTGATCTACGGCGGCAGCACCATGGCCGCGAAGACCGGCACCATCGTCGTCTCGGTCAACTACCGCCTGGGCGCGCTCGGATTCCTCGCCCACCCGGCACTCAGCGCCGAAACCTCCGAGGGCTCGGGCAACTACGGGCGCATGGACCAGCGCGCCTCCCTGGAATGGGTCCGGCGCAACATCGCGGCCTTCGGCGGCGACCCCGGCAACGTCACCATCTATGGGCAGTCCGCGGGCGGCGGTGGCGTCTGTGACCTGTTGGCCATGCCGTCCGCGCGCGGTTTGTTCCACCGGGCGATCGTGCAGAGCTCGGTCTGTCTGGCGAGCCGGACGACGCTCGCGGCCGGCGAGCAGAGCGGCGTGGGGTTCGCGAAGGCCGTCGGCTGCACCGACCCGGACGCCGTGACCGCGTGCCTGCGCAAGGCGTGGCCGGGCACGCTCGTCGCCCACCGGGCCGACTACCTCGGAGCATCCAAAGCCGGTGGCGGCCTGCTGCCCAAGTCCTTCGCCCAGGCCTTCGCCGACGGCACCTGGAACAAGGTGCCGTTGCTCACCGGCAACACCCGCTCGGAGAACCGCCTCACCTTCGCGTACACCGGGATCACCGCCGAGGGTTACCAGGCCGAGGTACGCAGGCTGTACGGGGAGCGCGCCGACGAGGTGCTGCGGCTGTACCCGCTCAGTGCGTTCAAGAGCCCGTGGGACGCGATCACCCAGGTCCAGACCGACGCCTCACGTGCCTGCTCCAGTCTGCACACCAGCCGTACCGTCGCGGCCTCGTGGTCCCGGGTGTACCGCTACGAGTTCAACGACCCGACCTCGCCGACCCTGTACGGCTTCCGCATCCCCGGCGAGGACATGTCCAACGCGCACAGCGCGGAGCTCGCCTACCTCTTCGACTTCACCTTGGGCGAGCGTCCGCTGACCAAGGAGCAGGAGAGGCTGTCCGACCAGATGATGCGCTACTGGGGCGCCTTCGCGCGCAGCGGCGCCCCGAATGCCAAGGGACAGCCGGCCTGGCCCCGCTTCGACGACACCGAGCGCGTGATGCAACTGCGCGCCGGTGGCGCCAGCGCCGTCATCACCAGCTACGCGGCCGACCACCACTGCGACTTCTGGCTGAGCTGACTCAACGGCATTACCTCCCGGCAGCGCCCCGTCCGTGGGGCGCTGCCCATCCCAGCGAGAGGACACGATGATGCGAACACCCAAGCCATCGGGACGCATACGGCGAGGACGTTGCGCGGGGTGGCTCGCGCCCGCCTGCGCCGCCGCTCTGGCGGCCGTGCTGGCACTGGGTTCCGGCACACTTCTCCCCGCGTCGCCGCAGGCGGCCGACGCGCCGGCCGACAAGGCCGCACCGCTGGTGGTCAAGACCGGGAACGGCGCGGTCCAAGGCGTGGCCGGCAACGGACACCGGGCTTTTCATGACATCCCCTACGCGGCTGCCCCCGTCGGTGACCTGCGCTGGCGTCCCCCGCGGCCGGCCGAGGACTGGCGGGGCGTGCGCGGTGCGTCCGAGCCCGGCGCCGACTGCGTGCAGACCGCCGTGGCGTGGCGCCCGGCGGCGGCCAGCACTGATGAGGACTGCCTCACCCTGAACGTGTGGACGCCGCGGGAGGCGAGCGGCGGAGCCGCTCGCCCGGTCGCCGTCTGGTTCCACGGCGGCGGGTCCGTCAACGGCGCGGGCCGCGACTTCGAGCCTGTCGCCATGGTCGACAAGGGCGACGTGGTCGTCGTCACCGTCAACTACCGCCTCGGCGCCCTGGGCTTCCTCACCCTGCCTCAACTGGACGCCGTGGACGGCGCGGACAGCTCCGGCAACTACGGCCTGCTGGACCAGGTCGCGGCTCTGCGCTGGGTCAAGGCCAACATCGCCCGCTTCGGCGGTGACCCCTCCCGGGTCATGATCGCCGGCCAGTCCGCCGGGGGCTCGGGGGTGTGTGCCCTGCTGGCGTCCCCGAGGGCGGCCGGGCTGTTCAGCCGTGCGGTCATCCAGAGCAGTACCTGCGGCGCGACGAACCGCGAGGCGGCCCAGCGCACCAACACGACGTTCGTGAAGGCGCTGGGCTGCGACGCGCCGCAGGCCGCGCAGGTGGTGACGTGCCTGCGCGGCAGGACGCCCGCCGAGATCGTCGACGCCCAGCAGGAGGGCGGCTCGTGGGGCCGGGTGACCCAGAAGGGCGTGCTGCCGGTGCTGCCGCGGGACGCCTTCCGCTCCGGGGACTTCAACCGGGTGCCGGTCCTGTTGGGTGGCACCTCGCACGAGGACCGGGCCTTCGTCTACGAGCAGAACGACCTCGTCGACCAGCCGGTCACCGAAGCCGTCTACGCCGCCGCGGTGCGGGAGGAGTTCGGGGCGGACGCCGGCCGGGTCCTTGCCCGCTACCCGGCGTCGGCCTATGAGTCACCGGGCGCGGCCCTCGCGCACGTGCGTACGGACGGGCCGCGGGTGTGCACCGCCCAGCTGCCCATGGCGGCGGATCTGACCCGGACCGTGCCGGCGTACGTCTACGAATTCCGCGACGAGACCGCCCCGCTGCGCCCGTACGAGCTGGTGCCGTCGTCGTTCTCACTCGCGACGCAGCACTCGGCCGAACTGCCCTATCTCTGGGGGGCGAACGCCATGACGCCCCTCACAGCACAGCAGCGAAGGCTCTCGTACGACATGATCGCCTACTGGGCCGAGTTCGCCCGGACCGGGGCCCCCGCCCCCGACGGGCTGCCTGAGGTCCCGCGCTACAACGCGGCGAAGCCTCGCCAGATAGCCTTCGATACCGGTGGCCCGCGGCTGGTCGACGACATGGCCGCGAGGCACCAGTGTTCCTTCTGGACCTCGCTGTCCTGACGGTTTCCGGCCTGATCCGTCCATACGCCGCCTCCGCCGACCGGCATCCATCGCGGCAGTCCCGTCCTCCGTCCGCACCGCAGGCGGTCTTGGCCTTCTCGGCATTTCCGGGATCGGAGTCGGCCACCAGGTAATCGGACACCGCCGAAGGTCAGGTACACGGTGGCCAGACCGGCCAGAGTGCCCATGATTCGAGGCGGCAAGATCGGCCCAGAACCCGTGCCGATCTTGCCGCCTCTGGTACGCAAGTTCTCAAGCGGGGCTGGTTTGATTTGGCCCAGGGTCACGGCCCGAAGTGATCGCGGTCCGGTCTCTACACATCACGCGGGTGCAGCTTCGGCGGTACGGCGTCGGCGCGGGCCGCCGAGGGAGTTGTTCGCGATTGGCCGCGTCCAGTGCATGGACTTCGCTGCGTCGGGTGGGCCTTCTATGGCCCACCCGGTCTGACCTGCTCTTTTCCCAGTTCCTGACGTATTGCCAGTCGTTTTGTGGGACGTATGTGGGATCAGGCGACCTGTGGGATTCGTGGTACGCCAGTGCCTCCCAGTGAGTGGTGTGCATCGTGAAGTTGCTGGTCACGGATCTGGTGCGAGGATCGGGAGAGCTACTCGCGCTGGTCGTCGGCCGGTGTCCACGGCGAAGATCGTCTGACATGTCGTTCGGAGCCGTCCTCGGTTTGTGCTGCGCCGACCGCGGTGCCGCTCTTACGATCCTGGGCCGGGCTGGGCCGGGAGAGCGTGGGAGGGTGGGGATGCGGGAGCTGGAGCAGACCACGGCTCGCGGAGTGAACTGGACACGCTCGCTGCGCAGTTGGCCAAGCAGCTGCAGGTGGTCCCGGCCGAGAGGGAGGAACTCGTGATCGCCGGGTCCTGAACCGGCTGGCCGAGCAGGACCGGGCCGCGGCGGAGGCCGCCGCGGCCGTCGCCCCGACGCCCGCCCGGGAGGAGGCTGACCCGCACGAAGCCTGCCCGCCGGCGGGGCGAAGAAGCCGAGTCCTACCGGCCGAGCTGGCCTACGAGGAAGAATCGGGGCCGTCGTTGCCGAACTGCCGGTGTCGGGTCATCGAGCGGTGAGGACGTGCGCCCACGGCTCATCGATGTCGGCCAGACCCAGCACGGCGACCACGTTGTCGAGCATTCCGGCGCCGAACCAGCGCCGCACGGCCTCATCGTCGCCCAGCAACCGCCGAACGGTGTCAACCTGCTTGGCGTAGCACCGGCGCACGGCCTGCTCCACCAGCGGCTCGCCGACGGCACAGTTCGCGTGCATAAGGAAACGCAGGATGTTCCGGTCCGCGACGAGCGCGGCGTAGGCGCCGCGTGCGGCATCCAGTGCCGCCTCGGGCGCATGCCCGGTCCCATCCGACGCCGGCGAGTGAGCGACCAGCGTGTCGGTCATCACGACGGACACGTGGTCGACCACTGCCGCGAACAGTGCTTCCTTGTTCGGGTACAGGCGATACAGATACGGCTGAGAGACGCCGACCCAGTCGGCGATCTCGTGCGTCGTCGTACCGTAGAAACCCTTTTGCGCGAAGCACTCGACCGCGGCGGCCACGATGGCCCGACGTCGTTCATCGCTCTTCGTGCTGGTACCGGCGGCAGGCATGGGCGTCAGTCAAACACGGCTCCCCTCAGCCTCCAAACGTCACGCTGAGGTCGGAGTCGGACGGCACGTCGTCGGGCGTGAGTGCCTCGATCGCCAGCAGCGGGTTCCAGTAGTCCAGGTAGTGGGTGATGAGCCCTTCCTCGTCGGTCCGGACGACGGAGATGCACTCCTGCTCGTACGGCTTGCCGGTTGGCAGCGCCGTGCCCGTCGAGCGGAATTCGGCGATCGCCAGGTTCGGGTCGACCGTCTCGTGGAACGCCAGGTCGACGAACTCGACGTCGAAGGTCTCGGGGAAGTTGCTCATGTGCGCGAGCAGTGCGTCATGCCCCTTCACCTGCCGGGGCACGCCGGCCAGCGCGTACGGGAACTCGAGCACCGCGTCCGGGGCGAACAGCTCGACCCATTCGTCGGTGCGTCCGGAGGCGGTAAGGCGCAGGTGCTCGGCCACGGCGTGCTGGGCGGGGGTGCGGTGGGCGGCGCCGTCTTCCTGGACTGTCATTTTCACTCCTACGTTAGTGGTCGACCTATAACCTACCACGCCGTGAGCCGTTGTGCGGGTAGTCGAGCAGGCGGTGACGCCAGGGGATCCCGATCACGCAGAGGATGGCGTCGGTCACCGGGAGACTTCGCGGTTCGTCAGGACCAGCAGAGCCCTCACCAGGGCGGTCGCCCACTTCGGGTCGGTGCGTACCTTGCCGAGTACGCGCCAGACACCTCACGTTGCCAACGCGTCAAGCGGCGGTGGCGAGTTCGGTGGGAAAGCGGTGCGTTCGTCGAACAACTTGCGCCGCTTAAGACAGTGATAGAGCTGTCCAAGCATTCGATTGACCAGGTTCCGCAGAGCGGCCGCGTGCCAGTCTCCGTGTTCGTCGCGGCGCCGACGGTAGTGGGCCTTGGCCCCGGGTGATCCGTTCGGAGCGGCGAAGGCCCAGAGGTAGTCGGCGTGGTTGAGTCGGTCGTTCTTCACCCACCGCCGCGTGATGCTCGACTTCTTGCCGGAGGCGCGGGTGATGGGCGAGGAGGCCGTCAGGGCCCCCGGCGAGAGGGTTGTTTTTCTTCACACCAAACTCAACTGCCGCCGGGGACCCGCCGGTTACGGTCTTTAAGGCACCCGCCGACGGCGTGGCTACGAGCGTGCGGTGAACTTCTCGTCGGGGCGTTTGTGCAGCCAGCCGCGATCGGCGAGCTTAGTCATCTTCGCTCGCAGCAGCTCCAGCTTGCCGCGCACCGAAGCGTTCAGACCCAGCCGCTCGCCGACCGCCCTGACCTGCACCGGACCGTCGGCCTCCCGCACGATCGCCAGGATCTTGCGGTAGTCGCCGGGTGGCGCGCCCTCGTCGGCCGCGTCGCTGCGGTGCGGGATGAGCAGGACTGCCCGCCCGGCCACCTGCGCCGCTGCCGGAGCGACAGCCTGGGCGTCGGCCTGGACCTGCTCGGCCAGGCGGTTCAACACCCGCTCCGCGATCGCCAGTTCGTCCCGCTCGACCTGGACCTCCTGAAGCTGCTTGGTCAACTCCTCGGCGAGGGCGTCCAGTTCGCTCCGGCGGGCGGTCATCCACTGCCTCTCTTGCATCCCCCGCGCCCTCCCGCGTTCTCACGGCGTGCCGACCTGCTGACGGATCGTAGGCGGGAGCCGGTCGTGGGCGCAGCCGAACCCGGCATCCCGTGGGAACCGGACCTGCCCGATGCTCTACACCATGGCCATCGGCCACCGACCGGCACGAGTACCCAACTCGCCATTCACACCGGACCCGTGACTTGCGACTTCACGATGCACACCGCTCCATGAGGACAGTCGGCACCTGCTCACCTATCAACCCGGCCCCGGGCGACGGGGGCGCCGGGAGAGCGCCGTCCTCCTCTTCAGCTCCCTGATGCGGGCCGCCCATCTGGACTGGTTCGAGCAAGGCGACGTGTGGGCGAAAGCCGCCTTGCTGCGACCGGCGACCGCAGCCCTCACCCCGGAGCGGGCCGCCGCCCTGATACCGGCCATGCGCACGTTGATGACCGTCGACGCTCGCAGCCTCTGCCGAACGGACGGCCCGCTCGACGGGCACGCCGAGTGGGTGGCCGCCTTCGAGCAGGCCGGTACGACGCTCGCCCACCTTGCCACCGGGGGCGGGCTGGTACGGGGACTGCGAGCAGTCATCGCCCACCACGTGATCTTCCACTCCAATCGCGCAGGTCTCCGCCCGGACTACCAAAGCGCCCTGTTCAACACCGCACGAGAGGCAGTAATGGGATCGAGTGACAACACCGCGTCGCCCTCCAAAGGCACGCAGGAAACCACTAGCTTCAAGGCGGTGAACACCGACACGATCGCCACCCCCGGGGCCAAGGCCGAACGACTCCGCAATGCCCTCGTCGACCAGATCCGCGCATCCGGGTACGCCCGCACGCCCGCCGTCGAGGCCGCTCTGCGCACCGTGCCCCGACACCTGTTCGTGCCCGACGCCTCGCTCGAAGACGCGTACGCCAACGTGCCGGTCAACATCAAATACGACACCACCGGCACGTCAATCTCCTGCGCCTCCCAGCCCGGAATCGTCGCCCTCATGCTGGACCAGCTGGAAGCCCAGCCCGGCGAACGCATCCTCGAACTCGGCGCCGGCACCGGCTACAACGCCGCCCTGCTCGCCCAACTGGTCGGCAATGCCGGACACGTAACCACGATCGACGTCGACGACGACCTCGTGGAAGGAGCCCGCGCACACCTCGACGCGGCCGGCTTCTCCAACGTGGAGGCCATGACCCGAGATGGAGCCGTCGGCCATGCCCAGGGCGCCCCGTACGACCGGATCATCGCCACCGTCGGCGCGCACGGCGTCCCCCACGCCTGGCTCGACCAACTCGCGCCCGGCGGACGGCTCGTCGTTCCCCAGCGTCTTAAGGGCAGTGTGTCCCGCTCCATCGCCTACGAGCAGCGCGACGGCCGCTGGACGAGCATCGGCAGCAAGATGAACACCTTCATGCCGCTGCGACGCGGCATCGCCGATGACGACCGCCGCGTCATCCCGCTCAGCAGGGACGGCGCCGTACGGCTGCAGGCCCCCGCCGGGCAGCCCATCGACGCCGACGCCCTAGCCGGTGTGCTGGAGCAGCCGCGCACCGAGGAGTGGACCGGCATGACGGTCCGCGCCATGGAGTCGCCGGAGTGGATGGAGCTGTTCGTCTCCTGCTCCTTGCCCAGTGGTCTGATCCGGATGCTGTTCCCGCAGGACGCCAAGGGCACGCTGCTAACCGAAGACCCCTACCCGTCCTCCACCGCGGTCGTCGACAAGGGTGCCGTCACCTACCTCGCCCGCCGCCTGTCCAAGAAGAAGACCCCCGAGGGCGGCAAGCTCTGGGAGTTCGGCGTCATCGGGCATGGGCCCGGCGGCGACGAACTGGCCGCGAAGGTCGCCGAGGCGATCCGCATCTGGGACCGCAACTACCGGGGGCGCGAAGCCTCCTTCGGCATCCAGCGTCTCGACGCACCCGCGATCGAGCAGCAGCCCGGCCTCTTCTCCCTCGACACCCCGCTGAACCGCATCATCGTCGACTGGCGGTAACGCCAGCCCGGACGTGAAGGGGGTGGAGCCCGAAGGCGTTGCCCACGGGCTCCACCGGTCCCGACCAACACCGTCACCCCCAGGGGGACCCATGGACCCGCACGGCCCGATAGCAAGGCGTTTCCCGCTCGTTGCCCGATTCCGGCCCGCCTGCCTGCCGCTGCCCCAGCGCGTACAAGCACTGGTTGACCTGGCCCGCAGGGCAGCACAACAGCGCGAACAAGGACTGGCCTCCACCGTCTTCAACCAGTCCGCGCTCCTCGCCTCCGACCTCGGCCTTGCCGACCTCGCCCGGTCGATGTGCCACCGCCACGCCAACGCCTACCTGCGGGCGTGCCCCCTATCCGCAGCAAGCACCATCCGGGGTTTGGAACCCCTGGTCAACCTTGCTCGCTTACAGATCCGCGCCGGCAACACCGACGACGGCCGTCGACGGCTCCTGGACCTGTACGAAGCCGTCGGTACCGGAGACAGCGTTGTCTTCGAAGGCATCACCGTGCTTGCCGACCTCACCCGCACCAACGAGGACCGGCAGGAAGTACGGGCGTGGCTGTGGCGCGTCCTGCTCGCCGACGGCACACGCACCCTCACCACCACGGGCCGCTGGCGTGAGGCCCTGGCTCACATCGAAGAGCATCGGGGCATCGGTACACGGATGCTGGACGGACGCCAAGTCGCCGTCGTCGCGGCCCTCACCGCTGGTGACACCAAGCGGGTTGCGGACCTAATCACCGGGACAGCGCCGGGTGACCCGTGGGAGCAGGAAGTCACCAACTGCCTGACCGCACTGTGCCGCCAAGAAGCACGGCAGGATACCAACGCCTGTCTCGCTACCCTCGTGAACGCTTACCTGAGCCACGATGCCAAGCCGGGGCTGACCGTTTTCGACATCCGGCTCGGCCTGACAGTCCTCGACGCGGTCGACTCTGCCGATCAACCTGCGACCGGCCTCCTCGTCGATGACCTGGTCCGACGAACCACCGAAGCCCGCAACGGGTATGCGGCCCGCGAGGTCCTGGCGCACCCTCTGTTCCTCGCGCTCGCCACAGGTAGCCAGGTACAAGACTGCAAGGGCTTGGTTCGGGCCTGTGCACTCGACGCCGGAGCATTGCCGGAAGAGGCGTATCGCGACCTGTCCACCGCTCTGGAATGGAGCGAGACCATGCTCAACTCCTCACTGACTAGCGCGACGTCAAGGGTCCGCATGTTCCAACCCCGGGAGGTGGGTTGATGCCGAAGCTCCCCAGCTCGGACGATCCGGGATCGTGCACCGGCTGCAATTCCCCGGAGTTCATGAATCGTCAGGCGTGGACGATCTACGGACGGTTCCAGCTGGACAGGGGATTCCGGACTCCGGATCCCGACCAGATTCACTGGGGCACACCGGGCGACGCCGGGCCGGGCACCGGTGTACTCCGCGACATCCGCGGCAAGCGGCTGCTCGACTTCGGCTGCGGCGGCGGCCACTACGCCGCCCACCTCGCCCGCGACCACCACGCCCATGTCGACGCCATCGACATCGCGCCCACTCAGCACCAGCGTGCCCTCCTCCAGTACGCCGATGTTCCCGGGGTCCGCTTCCTGCTCGGGGACGCCGTCGACCACCTGCACCGGTGCGAGCCATACGACCTGGTGTATTCGGTCCACGGCCTCGGCTACCTCCACCCACACCACAGCCTGCCCGCCCTGCACCGCGGGCTGTGCCCCGGCGGACGGCTCGTCTTCTCCGTCCTGCACACCGACCTTCATCACCAGCCGCCCTCCAGCAGCGTCGAACCGCGACAGCTGAAGGTTCAACTGAAGGGCCTTGAGCCGCAGGACGTGCAGCTGTGGGTGCTTTCTCCCCAGCTGTGGGAGGACGTGCTCACCGACCACGGCTTCACCGTCGAGGCGATCGACCTTCTCCACCGTCAAGCCGGCGACCCGGTCGTCGACCAGCTCATCCAGGCCCACCGCGCCTGAACAACCTCGGTACCCTGGACGTCGGGCTCGACGGTGTGGACGTTCATGTATTTCCCCAGGGCCGAGTTCACGTAATTCCCCAGCCCCGGGCGCCGATGGCGGTTACTTGACCGGCGGTCTGGCGGCCTTCTCGGCGGGCAGGTCCCGTTCATGCTGGCCCGTCCCCACCTTCCGCCCCCGCTGGGCATCCTGGCGAACCTCAGCGAGGGCGACGCGGTGCCCGCGGAACTGGGCGCGGATGCGCTCGACGACTGGACGGCCCGGTTCATCGCGCAGTTCGCGGCGCCCCGCGCAGCGGCTCACCATCGAACGGGACGGCCGGACGGAGCATGTCGTGATCGACATGGACGCCGAAGCGTGGGCGGTCGTCTTCCAAGCCGGCGGACGGTGGGATGGTCCGGCAGGGCGGCACGGCGTGCCTGTGGGACCGAATTGCCGAGCGCGTTCACACTGTTGCAGTCGGACGGGCGCCCGTCGGCCGACCGCGTGCGGTTGCACGTCGGCCCCGACGGGCAACGCCTCACTGGGACGTGACTGTGATGGTGATCCTCTGGCTTCCTGCCTGAGCGCCTGCGTACAGTCACCGGGTAACTCGAACTGCCTTGTCGGTACGGGAGGCCGCAACCGGCCTCCCGTACTCGGGTGAAGGCTGGCTCAGAAGCCGACCTTCCACTTCTGGTATCCGCCGCCGTTGCAGCCGAGCATGTAGGCGTTTCCGGCGCTGTTGCTGTCCAGACACATGCCCTCAGTACGGTTCACGAGCTGGACTTGGTCCCAGCTCGTCCCGACCCCCAGCCACGTATTGAGGTTCCACGCGGCCGCCCCCGGGGTGCAGCTGCTGGTGTAGGGGTACCGCGCGCCGTCCAGGTTGCCCCAGAACAGGCAGAGTCCGGTCGCCTGGTTCCTGAACCGGACGATGTCATAGTCGATGTGAGCGTGGTACACCACACTCCAGGTCTGGTAGGCGTTGCCCTGCTGGCAGGGATTTGTGTAGACGGCGCCGTTGCTGTTGCTGTCGAGGCAGAGTCCTGTTGCCCAGTTGCGCAGGAGATCCGTCTTGATGATGTCGCCGCTCAACAGGGCGGACGCGGAAGGGGCGTTCATGAATGTGAACCCCAGCGACAGCAACAGAGCGAGTACGCCGGCCCACGAGCGGCGCGAGAAAAGCCCCGGGAACGAGGTCCGGGTGGAGGCTTGTGCGTCGTCCGCCTGTCCTGTGTCCTGCCCCTCGATGCCAGCCATGCTCATGTTCTCCGTTCCCGAACTCACCTTGTGTGGCGCCGCGTTGAGAGCGTACCAAGTGCGAGTGGCTGTTCGGCTCTTGCGGCCGATGAGCGGTTAAGTGCAGGGATTCTGGTCGCGAATCGTTGTGTCGTTGTCCGGTCCGTCCGATCGGCTGTCGGGGACGGTGGCGATCTGGCGGTTGGTGAGTTGTTCGGCGGTCAGGGTGGCGAGTAGGTGGCCGGGGATGGTGAGCCCCGCGTCGCGCAGGGCGGTCCTGGAGAACCGCCCAGAATGGGGAAAACCGCCAGCGATGCCGGATCAGCGGGCGGGTTTCTCCCAGGTCAGCGAGTACCGGCGCAGCACACGTCGGCGGTAGCGCACGCCGGGCAGTAGCCGTCTGGCAGCAGCCCGCACCTGCCCGTAGCTCATCTGCGGGTAGGTGACCGGCATGCCCTGCGGACCACGCGCGCGACGCAGCACCTTCGTGATCCGCACGATTGGGGCGGACGCGATCAACGCCGCCCATTCCATCATGCTCGCCTCGCGGGCCGGACCGACCACCACCAGCGTGCCGCCAGGCCGCAGCAGTTCACGCATGCGAACGAGGGCTGCCTCGAAGTCCATGTGATGGATCGTGGTCACCGAGCAGACGAAGTCGTACTCCGCACCGGGAATCCGCGGTGAGGAAGTCTCCCTCGACGAAGGTGAGTTGCGGGTGACCGGCAGCCAGCTCGCGTGCGCAGGCGATCATCTCCGGCGACTTGTCGATCCCGGTGACGTGCTTCGCCCGCCCGGCAAGCTTCCGTGCCAGCAGCCCGTCCCCGCAGCCAACGTCCAGGGCATCGCCACGCCCCTCGGGAACAGACCGGAGGATGCCCGGGTGCCGGGCGACGTTGGTGTTCCAGTACGGCTCTGCGGCGGGCTGGCGCATCGGATCATCGTAAAGCCCGGTCATGGCCTGCCGAGTGCACACCGACCGATCCGCCGTCCCCATGGGGAGTCGTGATCGCAGGGATGGGGAATTACGTGACGCTGATCATGCAGATCGTGGGGAATTACCTGACCGTCGACAGACGTCGTCACCGGGTAACTGTCGCCGAAGACAACCCGGGTTGGGCCCTTCAGAAAGAGATTCAACGTGCTGGCCCCGCTGCTGGGCGTCGTTGCTCACTGCCCTGCTGCGGTGCAGCGTCCCCGTTGCCAGCGTCCTTGGCCGGCAGGTGGGTCAGGTACTGCCACCGCAGGCTGCTAGGTGCAGAGGGGCGGTGCGGTCGTCGGCGGCCGTGAGACGTGGTGTCTGTCCGGGTCAGGACATCCCTTGATGGTGCAGCGTTTGCCAGCGGCGTTCGAAGGTATCCCGGTGTTTGTCGAGGTCGTTCATGTGGATGGGTCTGTTGTATTGGGCGGTGATGCCGAGCTGCGCGAGTTCCTTGGTGACGCGGTCGAGGGCTGGTTGGTCATCGACGTTTCGGTGCCGGGCCCAGATGGTGTAGATCCGGAACTGGAGGAGGTAGCGGGCGAGTGTTTTGGCTTTGATGGGCTGGCCTTCGTGGTCCAGGATTCCTTGGCGGGCGAGGTGCGCCGACAGCTGGCTCGCGTCTGGTTCTGCCTCCCGCTGTTGTTGGAGGTCGTGCCAGGCCAGGTAGTAGCGGTCGACGGGCGTGAGGCTGCGCTGAGTGAGTGTCGCCTCTTCCTCACGCGTCGATGTGCGGTGCGGAAGAGGTGGGTTGGGCTCCGCGTTGTGACCGGAACGTGGCGCCTGTGCATGGTGCGGAGGGGACACGGCGTCTGGGGAGCGCCTGGGGTGTGTTCCCTCGGCGGCTGCGTGGGCTGGGCCAGTGGTGCCGAAGACGGCCTCTTCCGGACCGGTTTGCTTGGCGGTCGTTTCCTCGTGCTGCTCGGCTTGCTGCTCTTCCGCATACCACTGGACGTTCTGCTCCTGGTCGTCCGTGGGGTCGGAGCCGCCCTCGTAGGCGCCCCCTTGCAGCGGGTCGTCGAACCACAGGTTTCCGTCCGGCCAGGATGGTTGAGTGTGCTCTGGCTGCTCGGGGTGCTGGTTGGCATCGAGGTCGGGGTGCTGCGGGCTTTGAGGTGGTGTTGCGCTGGCTTGTGCTGTGTGAGTGGCGGGAGTGTTCGCGGCTGGGTTGGCCGGGGGAGTTGGGTCGGACTGCGGCGAGGGTTCGATGCCTGCCGCCGCCAGGCCCGACGGGGCCGTCTCGGCGAGGGGGACGCCATAACGGGCCAGGCGCAGCGGCATCAGGGACTCCACCGGGGCCTTGCGGCGCCATGCCCGGCCGAAGCGGGCGTGCAGGCGGGCCTGGTAGACCAGGCGCTCCTGCTCCAGCTTGATGACCTGCTCGTAGGAACGCAGCTCCCACAGCTTCATCCGCCGCCACAGCAGGAACGTCGGGATCGGCGAGAGCATCCAGCGCGTCAGCCGGACACCCTCCATGTGCTTGTCCGCCGTGATGTCCGCGATCCGGCCGATCGCATGCCGGGCCGCCTCCACCGACACCACGAACAGGATCGGGATCACCGCGTGCATCCCCACACCCAGCGGATCCGGCCAGGCCGCCGCGCCCTTGAACGCGATCGTCGCGATCGTCAGCAGCCACGCCGTCTGACGCAGCAGCGGGAACGGGATCCTGATCCAGGTGAGGAGCAGATCCAGGGCCAGCAGGACACAGATACCCGCGTCGATGCCGATCGGGAACACATACGAGAAGTTCCCGAAGCCCTTCTTGATGGCCAGCTCACGGACGGCCGCGTACGAACCGGCGATGACCACCGCACCGGCGACGACCACGGTGATGAGGCCTCGTTGGGCACGGCTGAGGACGGCCGGTGCAGTGCGCTGCGTCGGCGAGAGGGCATGCGCCTGCGTTGGATAGTCGTCCGGATCGGGCCCCGGGGGAGGGGGCGGCGTGGGCGCGTGGGCTTGCCATGAGGGGGACGGTGCCGGTGGGGTCGTGGTCATCGGTGCTGCGCCCGGGGGGAGTGGGGTATGCCGAGCAGGTCGTTGATGAGCTGCTCGCTCTCGGGCTCGGGTGAGCAGTCGAGGGCGGCGTTGATCTGTTGCAGGCGGGTGAGGGCGGTGTGGAGGCCTGACCGGTTGCCGGCCGCGTGCTCGATGCGCATCCAGTCCCGGTAGAGGAGTTCAGCGCTGTCGTCGACGTCGAGTCCGGTGACGATGGCGCGCCGGGCGGCGCTGAGGTCGTGGTGCGCGCCCGCAGCGGTGCGGTAGGTGGCCACGGTATGCACCACGTCGACGATGCGCGTGATCATTTCCTGCTGATGCGGCTCGGCCCAGGGAAGGGGCTTGCCCGCGAACGGCTTGCCCCGCACCAGAGAGAGCGCCTTCTCCAAGTCGGTCAGGCCGTCCGCGCCGAGCGGCAGAGCGCGTTCGACGATCTGCAGGAAGCGGGTCCAGTCGCAGCGCACGCCGGGAGCCAGCCGGTAGGGGTCCTCGCCGGACTTCCGGCGAGGCACATAGGGGCTGCCGGTGGGATCGCTGCCCAGGGAACTGCGCAGGCCTTGCATCCGTGCGTTGAGGGTGCTCGTCGACCAGGGGCTGACGGGATCCATGTCGGAGCACAGGACATCCGCGCTCCGCCCGGGCCGGAAGAACAACAGTGCCGCGAGCTGCGCCATCCTCGGGCCGTGGCCGGTGTTGTCCACGGCGTCCACCTCGACCGGGCCCAGCACACGGATCTCCGGGGCATGCAGGTCATGCGTCTCGCAATCGCCCGCCTCCGGCGCCGGGCCGCCCTCGAAAGCATGCTCGCCGTCAGCCGCCTGCTGCTCCGGCACCTCTGTGGCCGAAGCCACTGGCGCGTCGGCGCCCGGCCCGTGTTCCTCCCCGGTTTGCGGCGATGGCACGGTGGTGGGCAGGAGAAGCAGTCCGGACGGATCGGTGGTGGCGGCGAGCAGGGCAGGAAAGACCGTGCCGCTCACGTCCGCTGCCGATGTCGGCGAGAGGAGCGTGCCCGTGTCGGGCGCGGGCACTGCAGATTCCGCTGGCCTGGGCTGTTGCACGAGGTCTGGCTCGTCCGGGATGTCCTGCCACGGGCCCTCGGTCGGGTGCGCCGGCTGCGCGGACACCTGCAGAGCGGTGGTGATCTGAAGGTACGCGGCGTGCTCCAGGCGCTGCACCGTGATGTCGGTGCCGGCCGAGTCGAGATGCTGCGGGTCGCTGACCGAGGCGTTGAGGATCTCCGCTTCCGGGAAGTGCGCGGCCGCCGTGCTCGCCGGGGCGATGAGGGTGACGGGAAGCGTCCCGGCCTTGTCGATGAGGTCGGCGAACTCCCAAGCGGTGTCCGGGTCCAGGCCCGCCGCGCACAGCAACACGTAGGGCTGATGGCTGGTCTCGGGCATCTGATGGGCCTCCAGCAGCCGTTCGCTCAAGTCCCGCAGCGCGTGCGAGGGGTGGCGCATGTGCGCGATCCGCGTGGTGGGCAGCAGTTGCGGCAGGTCCTCGCCGAACCCCACCGTCACGACTTCGACTTCGCCGGCCCACGGGCTCATCCCAAGCTCCAGGGCGAGCGAGGCGCATACCTCGGTGATGTGGACCGGATCGCCGTCCAGCAGCACAGCGGAAATCCGAGCGAGGTTGAGGAGCAGAAGGTCACCCCCTTCAGTGCTGCCGATCGTGACCAGCCCCGGGTACGGCGCCGGGACGTCGCGGGCGGCCCCCTCGTCCAGGAGGGAGGCATCGACGGGCAGCGCCCACCATCCGCCCTTCCCGGAGACGAAAGGCGCCTGCGGCTCCCGGGCCAGGTCCTCGGGCAGCACCTCCATCGTGCAGGCACCGATCCGCGCGGCCCGCAGCGGCGGCAGGACGGCAGTCTCCCCGAGGCCTGCGTGGTGGGCCAGGGTCCGCAGGCCACGTCCAGGCGGGCCGCGCCGCCCGGTTCGGCGGCCGCTGCCAACTGGGCCTCGGCGGGGGAGGTATCCGGCGCGATGGCGATCGTCTCGCCCGGTTTACGGCGGCGGCGCTGCAGCGTCCGGCGCAGGGCGAGGGCGCCGGTGATGGCGGCCGCCAGCAGCGCGCCGGCGCCAAGAACGGTGAGCAGGTTCAGCGAACTGCCGGCCGCAGCCGGTGCCGGTGTCTCGGACGTGGTGGGGGAGACCGCGGATCCGGATGGCTCGGCCGAGGGGGAAGCGGCGTTGGATGAGGTGGCGGAGGGGGAAGTCTGTTCTGGCCCGGGCTGCTCGGCGGGATGGCTGGCCGGTGCACTGGGGGCCGACGATTGTGGCGCGGGAGCCGTGGTGTGGCCCGGGGCGGGTACCTGGCTGTCCGGCTCGCCGTCCTGGTTGCTGTCGTGGGGCGGATCGTCTTGCCCGCGCTGGGGGCCGGGCACGGTGACCTGCTGCCCGGCATAGATGACGTCCGGGTTGGTGATGGCGGGCAGGCCGTCGGACTGCGACTTGCCCCGGCTGGCTGCGAACAGCTGCGGCCAGTCGTTGCCGTCGCCGAGCTCCTGTTGAGCGATCTTCGACAGGTAGTCGCCGGAGTGGACCGTGACGACGTGCGCGCTGTCATCGGCGGCAGCCGGGGCGCCGTCACCCAGCTGCGTGCGGACGCCTCCCTCGGCTGCGGTCTCGGGCATCTCCAGCCGCCAGCCGGGCTGCAGGAAGCTGTTGGCGTGGAAGACCTGGCCGTCGGCCATGCTGCGGCCCTCATTGAGCGCGGCGATCTCGCGCCACCGCTCGCCGTCTCCGAGCTCACGTTCGGCGATGCTCCACAGGCTTTCGGCCGGCCGTACCTCCCGCACCGTGTATGTACGGGACGTCGGCGTGCTCGCAGCGGCCGTCGTGGCCTGGGCGGTTCTGGCGGCCTGCGGAGCCTGGGTCTGGCCGGTCAGGCGGGCCGCGGTGGTGGCGGGTGCGGCCTGGGCATCGGAGGCCAGGGCGGAACTTGTGGGCAGCAGGACCAGGATGCTGCCGATCAGGAGGGCGGCGGCGCGCTGGGAGGAGCCCAGACCGCGCGGCGGGCGCCAACTGCGGCCGCGCAGCTGCGCGATCAGCTCGCGTACGGCGCAGAACGTGAACTGCGCCCACCCCATCCAGCCCACCGCGACGAGCAGCAGCAGGAACGCCGCACCGGTGTCCTGCCGGTCGAGCAGGTGCGCGAGGTCGTCGTGGCTGGAGGCCCAGATGACCGGGGTGACCCAGGCCAGCAGCAGCGGCAGCCCGGCGACCGCACCGCCCAGCACGAGCAGACTCAAGCCCGCGGTCAGGACCCGGCCCAGGATGCGGCCGGATGGCGCGGCGGGGGAGTGGGTGGTGCGCATCAGTTTCCTAATTCGGGAGCGGTGACACCGTGCAGGAGGGTGGCGGTGCCGTGTCCGGTCACCGGCATCGAGGAGATGCCGGCCGCGGGCAGGAACTTCGTGTCGTACGTGCCGTTCACGGTCACGGTGATCGTCTTGCCGTTGGCGGAGACGGTCACCGTGCCCGTCGCGCCGACCGCGTGCAGGTAGGCCTGGGCGGCGGCCTGCGCGTCCTGCGGGTCGACGACGATCGCCTCGCCGGTGATCGCCTGGGCGGGGTCGATGGCCTGCCCGCCGGCCCGGGCGGCTTCCCCGGCGATGAAGTCGGCGCGTTCGGTGGCGCGCATCTTGCCGCCGCCGTCGACGGCCACGCCGATGATGCCGATCAGCGCGATCACGCACCCCGCGACGAACACTGTGACTCCACCGCGGTCATCGAACCGGCCCCGACCGAACCCGCGCTGGCCGGGGGAGCGTTGCTGGGTGCAGGTCATCACTCGCCCCGTGTCGGAAAAGTCGTCAGTTCGGCAGCCGTCGCCGTTTGCAGGCCGAGCTCTTCCGCTGTCCAGGGGCTTAACTCGATGGAGTGAAGTTTCTGAAGCATCTCCACGAATCATGCGGATCCTCCGATATTCCTGAAGCACCGGCTCTCCTGGTGAACTGGAGCGGTCACGACGCTGGCGACCTTGCGGAATCTGGCCTCGCCGCGGGTCGTGAGATCGGCGGTTGAGGAAGAGGACTTCGAGCAAGAAATCGTTGACCAGTACGCGCTGGCCCTGGCCGCGACGGGGGCGGGGGACGGCACGGTGGAGTTCAACTGCAGTGCGGCCGTGGACTTTGTGCGCTCCAGCGAGCGACGGCTGTAGGCGGTCGGGGAGATGCCAAGCGCCTGCACGACATGTTCGGCCTGTCCATCAACGCCAGCCTCCGCTACACCGATGTCGTCGACCACCCGGGCTTCGCCGACGTCACCCCGTCGGAGTGACCAAGCCCCCTCCCGCCGACCTTGCGGCCAACCCACCCCCGTAGCCTCACGGCTATGCCCACCGGTCACACCGCCTGCCACTGCGTCGTCTGCCAGGACATCAACGAACTGGACCCCCGCACCCAGTCGACCGTCGACACCATCCATCAGCACGGCTGGCAGGTCATGATGATCCCCGCCGACGACCTGGGACCGGGCTGGGCCTACACCATCGGCTTGTGGCACCAGCACCGGATACCCGAGCTGGCCATGTTCGGCCTGGACATCTCGCGGATGCAGACACTCCTCAACGACCTCGCCCGACGGGCTGTCGATGGACAACTCTTGGAAGCCGACCAGGAACTGCACGACATCGCGAACGTCCCGGTCGTCCTCAAACCCGTTGACTACCGCTGGTACAAGGCGTTCTTCGGCACCGCGATCGGCTACTACCGCAAGCCGCCGTTCCCGTTCCTCCAAGTCGTCTGGCCCAACCGTGACGGAGCCTTCCCCTGGCAGCCCGGCGGAGAACACCTCCTGGACCGCCAACCCCGGTTGTCGCTGCGTCCCGACGAGCACCCCGTCGGGGTCTGGACGCAGGATCTGTGAAGAGGCAACCGCAGCGCCATCGCGGACAATGAAGCCATGACGCGCTGGTTCCGCAGCTACTGGGCCGAGGAAGACACCTGGTTCTACTTCGAGGTCGACGCCGACGGCTGGGTCACCCGCCAGGTCGAACTCCACGGACCACTCGAGAAGCCCATCGCCGCAGCCTCGTCGACCGAATGGGAAGCTGCCCAGCAGGCTGGAACCCTCGCAGACTACGAAGCCACGTTCGGCGCCACAGCGGAGGTTCCCGTCCACAAGTGGGACCCACACGAGCCGCAGGACCTCACCGCCGGAGAGTTCGAAACCGTCTGGGTCACCGAACGAGCAACCTGCCAAGCAAAAGCTCGAGCACGCTCGACACACGAAGCGTGAACCCAAGCATTCCCGCGCGGTCACTGCTCAGCACCCGCACTTCGGTTCGTACTCCACGGCACTTCAGAATTCGCGAACCCAAGTGCTCTCTGTCGGTACTGGTCCACGACGGACGTCGCGGTCGATTCCATGGAGCGGCTCCCGGGCACGCCGGGCAGCAGCAGGTCCGTGAGACTGACGGTGCAGTGCACGGTCACGGTGACGGTCCCCACCTGCCCGATGGGCACGTCGAGCCCGCTCGTGTTGACGGTGACGCTGCTGGAGGCGCATGTGATGCCCTGGTCGGTCAGGGACTCGGTGGCCGCGGCGTGGGCGGCGTTCTGGGCGGCGTCCGCCGTGCGGTGGATGGAGGCCTCCCGCGCGGCGTCCTCGGCCGCAGCGTCGATCTTCGCCCCGGACATGACGAGGCGGCCGCCGGCGATCGCCAGACACATGAACATGATCAGCGAGGGGAGGAGGATGGCGGCTTCGATCGCGACGCTCCCCGCATCCTGCCGGGCCATCCGCTGCAGCCTGGTTCGCACCGGGTTCACCTGACTCACTCTCCCGGTGTGGTCCAGCGCTCGACGGCGCCGGAAGCCGACTGGGTGATCCGCAGACCGGCGACGCCCGGGATCATCGACTGGGCGGTCCCGGACACCTGGACGCGTACCCGCTCGGCGCTGCTGCCGTCGGTGGAGACGCTGGAGCCGAGCAGGCTGTCGCCCGCCACCCGGTCCAGGACGTCGCGGGCCCGGTCCGCGCCGTCGGCGGGCGTGGCCTGGTAGGAGCGGGCTGCGGTGAGGCCCTCGCGGGCGGCGGTCAGGGCGATCTGCCGCGCGTAGTACCACATCGAGGCCTGGACGACGGCGATCGTGGCGAGCAGCACGAACGGGTAGATGATCGCCATCTGGATCGAGGCGTCCCCGCGGTCGTCGCGCCACCGTCGCCCGCGCCACCAGGCCTTGATCCGGGAGCCGTTGCCCATCAGATACCGGACAGCTTGAGGTCGTACTTGGCGATGATGACGGCGATGGTGCCGGCGATCAGCAGGGCGCCGGTGACCGCGGCGACCCAGATGATGACGGTGGTGATGCTGATGTCCCCGCGGTCCGGGCGGCAGGAGAGTTCCTCCACGCCCGCCTCCAGGCGCGCGGCCAGCCGGCGGACAGCACCGTGGGCGCGGGCTGCGGTGTGTTTCATGAGGGCTGATCCTCCACAGAGTTGTTCATCGGGTCGGGGTCAGACGGTGAGCATGCGGATCACCGCGGGGAACGCCATCAGGAACATGACCAGCACGGCGAGCAGGGCGCCGGGGGCGGTCATCTTCTCGCTGGCCGCGTTCGCCTCGGCGGCCTGCGCGGACAGGAGTTCGGTGGTGAGCGCGGCCGTCCGCGCCCGCAGCGCTTTGTAGACGGCGGCGCCGTCGGTGGCCGAGCCGCGCATGATGTCGGCGACGTCGCCCAGGACGGGCAGGTCGTACTCCTCGGCGAGTTCGGTGAGCGCCTGATAAGGCGGGATCTTCTCCAGCCGGGCCCGCCGCAGTGCCGCCTGCAGGTAGACGAAGGGCCAGCCGCGGCCGACCGCGGCCGCCTTCTCCAGCGCCTCGGCCGGGCCTGCGTCCGCGGCCCGCTTCAGCGCGACCAGGTCCAGATAGGCGGACAGGGCGTGCGCGAACTCCTCCCGTGCCCGCTTGGCCTGGTCCCGCACCACCAGATCGGGGGCGACGAACAGCAGACCGGCGAGGGCGAGCCCGACGACAGCGGGCACGTAGAACGGCAGGGAGACACCCGCGATGATCCACGGGATGGACGCCAGCACCGGACACAGCAGGCCGAGTGCGGCGAGCGCGGTCTTCTTCAGCATGAACACCCCCGGGCCCTGGCCGAGCAGCGCAAGGTTCTTGGCGGGGATACGCACCCCGGGCAGGCGTCCCAGATGGGCCAAGAGCCACCGGCCCCACACCTCGTCCCGGTCCACCTCGGGCTTGGGCAGTGTCAGCTGGCTCGGGGCACTGCGTCTCAGCGCCGCCGCCAGCGCGGGCTGGGGGCGCAGCAGTTCACGGACCAGCAGAGCAATACCAGCCCCGGCAACGGCGCCGGCGACCACTGCGGGCAGCAGATTCACGACCGGACTCCTTCAAACTCGCGCCCTCCGACCGCGGCGGCCGCCTTGGCAGGGCGCGCGGGCTGCCGCACGGTGCTGCGCGGATCGGCCTCCAGGAAACGGGCGATCCGCCGGAAGTTGCCCAGCGACCGCA
This sequence comes from Streptomyces sp. JLBG701, assembly GCF_058544905.1. Classification (NCBI taxonomy): domain Bacteria; kingdom Bacillati; phylum Actinomycetota; class Actinomycetes; order Kitasatosporales; family Streptomycetaceae; genus Streptomyces; species Streptomyces sp. JLBG701. Next base: position 51,983 of record NZ_CM178588.1, on the reverse strand, counting down.
TCAGGGCGAGCGTCCCGACGAACCCCGCGGTCAGCAACGCCAGGACCAGCTGCCCGAGGAGGGTGTTGTAGGGGCGGGTGAAGGAGGGCACGAAGAACCCGGCGACGACGATGCCCAGGGTGATGAAGGTCATCCAGCGCACCGTGGTACGGGACTTGGAGCGGTCCGCCTCGACCTTGCGCCTGCCGCCCACCTCGTCGCGGACCGTGGCCGCGAGGTCCTCCAAGGCCTGGGCCAGGCCCGGGCCGCGGTCGTTGACGGACAGGATCAGGGCGGCTGCCACCTTGTCGGCGGTGATGTCGTCCAGCTCGTCGGCGAACGCCCGCAGCGCCGCCTCCGGCCGCCACCCCAGGCGCAGCCGGTCGGCCAGGCCCGCGATCTGTTCGGTGAGCTCCTCCGGCGCCCCCTTGCGGCTGGCGGCCATCGCCTGTTCCAACCCCATGCCCAGGCGCAGCAGCCCGGCCAGCCGCTGCGTCCACTCGCTGAGCGCTTCCAGCTGGCCGATGCGCTCCTGCACGATCTGCGCCGGCGTGATCAGCCACGGCACCCCCACCACGGCCGCACCCAGCAGCGCACCGGCCGTGAAGTTCCCCGAGACCAGCCACACGGCAAGGAACACCGCTGTCGCGGCCGCTGTCAGCGTCCGCCGGCGCAGCCGCACGTCCTTGGCCTGCTCCTGCCCCGCCCGCCGGGCCCGCCACCGCTGCCGCAGCGGCGCCCTGCGTGGTGCGGTGGTGCCCACGGCACCCACCACGACACCGATCAGCCCACCTGTGACGGCCATGCCGCCCAGCAGCGCCAGCAACAGTGTCATCGGCCTGCTCCCACTCTCAGCGGCAGCGGCGCTCCCCAGGCCCCGCCCCGGTGTTGCAGCAGTGTCGAGTCGAAGCCGACCCGGCGCAGATCGTCGATGCAGCCCGGGTCCATGCGCGGCACCGCCCGAAGTTCTCTGAACTCCCGGCTGGGGGAGAAGACCTCGTTCGTGGCCGGCCGGCCGGACTCACCGATCCCGGTGAGCTCCAGGACGTGCGAGACGTAGCGGTGGCGGCGGCCGCCGATCTGCGTCTCATCCGTCATGTCGACGTACACGATGAAGTCCAGGCCGTTGGCGGTCTGCCGGTAGGCGAGCTGCTCGGACAGGTTCTGCTGCGCGAGCGCGTACAGCTCGGCGATCCGGTCGAAGATGATGTCGGGACGACGCGCGTGGATCGTGCACAGGTTGCCGCCCGAACCGTTCGTCAGCGCCTGCATCATCGCGACGACCTCGGGGCCGCGGACCTCACCGACCACGATCCGCTCCAGCGACATCCGCAGCGCCGGATGCATCAAGTCCAGCAGGGTGACCTCGCCCGCGCTGCGGCCGGCAGCGTCCTTCTCCCCGTTGGACTCGCGTGCCACCAGGGAGACGACCTGGCGGTGGTAGCCGTTGGCGTGGGCGAACAGTTCGTCCTCGGTCTGCACGGTGGCGAACCTGCAGTCCGGGTCGAACTCCCGCAGCATGGCCCGCAACAGGGTGGTCTTGCCCGCCTTCTGCTTCCCGGCGATCATGATGTTCTTCTCGGCGCGCACGCAGGCACCGAGGAACTCCCGCAGGATCGGGTCGATGGTGCCCAACTGCACCAGGTCGTCCAGGCCGGCGTGCGCGACCCGGTGACGGCGGATGACCGCATACGTCTTGGGGCCGAGTCCGGTGATGGCCTGCAGACGGGAGCCGTCCTGCAACGAGAGGGCGAGCGTCGGGTTCGCGGTGGAGATCGTGCGCTCGCTGGAACCGGAATCCCGGGCCAACTCCCGCAGCAGCTCCAGCAGCTCCAGCAGTTCCTCTTCCGAGTCGGCGATCGGGCCGACCATGCGGCGCTGGCCGTCGCCGTAGTCCAGCCACACCTCGTGCGGGCCCTGGATGATGATGTCCTCGACCCGCTCGTCGTCCAGGAACGGCTGCAGCCGCCCGGCCCGGTACAACAGGTCGAACACCGCGTGGCGCAGCGCGTCGTCCTCGGCCAGGGTGGGGCTCACACCCCGTTCCACGGCCTGGGCGTCGGACCACAGGGCGACCGCCTCGTTGATCCAGCCCCGGCACTGCTGCTCCTCGCTGGCGCGCTGCACCGAGGGGTTCTTCTTCAGCAACTCCTCGCGCCGGCGGGCGACCTGGGACGCGATATGGCGGGCGACCGAGTAGTCGACGACGGCCCGCGGCCCAGCAGTGCCAAGCACCTGCGTGCTCGCCGCGCCGCCGGCGGGCGCGGGCGGCACCTGCCGGGGCCAGCCCTGCTGCAGCGAGTGGCCGTTGGTGTACGCCGGACGCACGGTGGGATCGGGGTGGAGGGGCTTAGCGTGCATACGTCACCTCTCCACCGGGCGGACCCGCGTAGCGCGGCGCCAGACGTGCCCTGCGGACCGCCGCCCGCTGCACCAGCAGGCCGGCCGTCGTACGGGCCGCCTTCATCAGCGCCGACTTGGGAAAACGACGGGGCTGTTCGGCACCGTCGGACAGCACCGCGGCGTCCTGGGGTACGTACGGCAGCCTCGCCACCACCGGAGCCTGCAGCACCCGCTGCACCTCGCCCGCCGGATAGGGACCCTCATCGATCATCAGCAGTCCGACGTTGCCGACCCGTTCCTCCAGCGCCGCCACCCGCGCCTGGGCGGCCTGCAGACAGCGCAGCGTGTTGCGGACGACGACCAGTACCAGGTCGGCCCGCTGCGCGAGCACCTCGGACGGCCCGAACGCCCCCGAACGTCCCAGATCGATCAGCACGTCGTGTCCGTGTTCGGCCTCGATGCCGTGGAAGATGACCGACAGCCCCTTCCACACCGGACCCAGGCTCGCGGCCTGGGCCGGATCGGACACCCCCGGCAGCAACAGCCGGTCGCGCGGCGACTCCGTCTTGCCGTCCTCGCCGGACAGGTCGATCAGCTGCCGCCAAAAGGCCTCGCCCAGCTCGCCCTTGCGGGCCGCGACCGACAGGTTCCGCAGCCCGTGCCGGTCGCCGAGCGTGCCCTGCAGCAGACCGTGCAGGACCGCCCCGCCGTCGGGATCGCACTCGGCCAGGATCATCCGACGTCCCGCCTCCAGCGGCCAGGACAACAGCAGCGCCAGCGCGGTCGTGGTCACTCCGGGAGCGCCGCTGCATCCCGCCAGCGCGATCACGCTCATCAGCTGCCGTCCGGGGCATCGAGGACCAGGCGCAGCTCGCCGGCCGCCACCCATGCGGCGACTATCGGCCCGTCCGTGGCGGAGGTGGCGACGTCGACAACCACGACCCCGGTACCAGGCGCGGCGGAAGACGCCTTCACCACCCGGCCCGCTATCGACTCCGGCGCGTCGTCGGACTGCCCCAACGTCTGCGTCCCGGCCTGGACCGGGACGTGGACCAACTGCACCTTCTGGCCCGGCACCAGGGCGGTCGCCGGCACCTGCTCCGGCTTGAGGCCGATCGGCACCAGTTGCTCGCCGGGCTTGACCAGGGAGTCGTTCGTCACTTGTGACGGGGCCAGCAGCGAGCCGGACTTGAGCTCGACGGCGGCCCGCTTGCCCACCACCGACCCGAGATGGTCGGCTTCTACGGCCTTCACCGCGGGATCCAGGGCGACCGAGGCCTCACCCAGGTCCTGTTCCGTGACGACCTGGCCGACCTGGACGTCCCGGACCACGGTCACCACCTCGGTGCGGTGGCCGACCTGCAGCACCAGGACGGCAACACCGGCCCCGCCAGCAGCGATCAGCGCCAGCGACAAAGCGATCACGCCCGGCCTGCGCCTACGGGCCGACACCCGCGGAGGAGCCACCGGTCCGGCTAACTGCCCCTGCTGGGGGACACCGCTAGCGCTGGTTGCCCCTAATCGTTCTGTGGTCTTGCTCAACGTTCTCTCCTTCCGGCAGCGTTACCTGACGACTTGCAGCTCGCCGATGGCCACCTGCACGTTGGTTTGCCGGATCTCGGTGAGCTGGCCAGCCGCTCCGCCGCCCTGCCAGTCGATCGTCCACGTCGAGGTCGCGGTTACCGGGAACTTGGCGTTCTGGGCACCAGCCGAGGTCTTGGAGTACACGTGTCCGCAGGTCGGGGACTGGGCCATGCCCTCAGACGATGTGTAGGGCGTGCCGGGGCCGTTGCACGTCACGGAGGCGTCGTCGCCCATCGCCCACACGATTTTCGACACCTTCGCCGTCGCCGTGACGGTCACGGCACCAGCGGACGCCGACGCGGACTGCGGGCCGAACGTCGTCGCGCTCTGGTTAACCCACAACCACATCGGAACGCCGACCGTGTACGCCCCGGTTGCACGCGGGCTGGCGACGTCCGGGCCGCGCAGCCTCATCTTCTTGACGGCTTCCAGTGCCAGGCCTGCGGGGTCTACAGCTACGCCCCCGTACGGCGGCTGCGCGAACCACTGGCTGGTCCTTGCCGGATTGTCCGGGCAGTACGCGTCATACACGGCGCCGTCGGCAGGGTCATGTCCCTCCCAGCGGGGATCACCCGCAGGCGGCTGGGGATCGGCCAACTGGAAGTAGCAGGCGCGGCCGTTGACCCAGTAGCCGAACCCCTTCAGATAGCAGGGGACCTCGTAGTGGCCGACATTGTCGTCGTAGCACTTGGGCTTGGCGGACCCACCGTCTGAGGCCTGCTCGCCGCCCCCGCTGCCGGGTGTGGTCGCCGTGTCGTCTGCGACGACGCGGCACCAGCCCTTGTCGTCACAGACGACCTTCCCGCCGTCTCCATAGGCTGTGGCCTGGACTGCCCCCACGGTGAGGAGGCCGACCAAGACTGCGCCTGCCCAACCGGGCCGACTCAGCATGTTCTCTCCTTGTCCGCTTTCTCGTCCGTGACCCGCCACCGGTCGCCCTGGTTTTCCAGGTTCGCCGTGATGGTGTACCGCTTGACCTGGTCGGGCGGGGCCACGCTCTTGCCGGTCTTCTTATCGACGGGCTCCCAGGTGTCCTGGTCGAAACACAGGAGAAGCGAGGCCTTCTTCGGAGTGCTGGTCAGGTCGAGATCGACGTCGTCCTCTGTGGCGATGACCTTCGGCTTGCCTCTGGAGACGATGCCGTTCTGCATGTTGACGAAGACTGCGTCCTTCACGTCCCGCAGCGCCTCGCCGGTGGCGTACTTGGTGATGTCGCTCCCGGCAAGAGAGGCCTTCGCGTAGGCCTTGACCTGCTCGTCGGTCATGCCCCGATAGGCCGCAATGACGTCCTTGCGGGCTTGCGCCTCCGCAGGGGATACGGTGTTCGTGGACGATGACGTACTCGGGCTTGGCGACTCCTGCGCCGTGTCCCCACCGCTGGAGGTACAGCCTGCCGTCGCGGTGATTGCAGCGAGTGCCACCAGGGCCGTGGACACCGTGGACCGATTTCGGATGCAAACTGCGGTGAGCCATGGCATGCGTCGGTGTTCTCGTGTCACGTTGTCTCCCCGTACGAACGCGATGCGTGGGAGACCGCAGCGCCGGGCTCTGTGATGTACTTGCCCAGCCTGTGGCCTGGTCGAGCTGCGGTGATGCGTTTGCGTAGCCGCAAGATTACGCATATGCCAGTCAACTTCCTAGCGCGATAATCGAGTTCACTCGCACAACTAGGGACGTATCCGGTCACTTTCGGAGCCGGAAGTCGATTTGTAGTTCTGTGTATTCGCTCGTTCCACCCGCACATGAATCGGGTCGGCCTCGCTCGCGCGGGAGTCAGTCTTCTGGCCGCGAGTACGAGATTTCCACGCGCCGGTTCTCTCTCCTGCCGGCCTCCGTACCGTTCGAGGCGACCGGATGCCGCTCGCCGAATCCGCGGGTCTCGAAGCTGACCGTCGACGGGAGGCCGTCGGCCAGGACGGCCTGAACGGCGGCCGCGCGCTGCGTGGACAGGATGTCGCCGTGGGCGGAGGAGCCAAGGTTGTCGGTGAAGCCGAAGATGTGGACCCGTGTCGCCTGCTTCTGTCTGATCCCCTTGGCGATCGCGACGATGCGGGAATGCGCCGAACTGCTGAGCCGCGCACTGTCCTTGGCGAACAGCACCTCGGCCTGGAGTTCGTACGTCACTTCCGTGTTCGTGTCCCTGCGGCGTTCGGTGCCGTCCTGGTTCTCGACCGCCTGGCTGATGGCAACGGGATCCGAACCGAGGTCGAGAATCTTGGGCGGCGCGAGCGTCGCACCGTGGCGTAGCGCGAGATCGGAGCTGCTCCGGTAGGGGCTGGCGGTTGCCTGCTGGATACCGCCCGCGGCGCCAAGGGCTGCTGTGAGGGCGGTGAGAGTGGCGAGCGAGACCGTGAGGCGGGATCGGAACGGCTGCATGCGGATGCTCACCTCACCCGGAGATCGTGATGTTGGCCGTGTCAAACAGGGGCAGTTGGAAGCCGACCGTGATCGTGCTCGCCGGTGGTGCCGGGAATTGCATGAAGACGCGGGCGCTCTCACCGGCCTCGAGGGTGGACAGGCCGGTCGTGGTGAGGGGGTGTCCGTCTGTGTCGCGCAGTACGTAGTAGCGCTGGCGTTGGGTGAAGTCCACGAGGGTTGCCCCGGCCAGCGACTGGCCGGTCCTGAGGACGGCGAGCTCGTCGCCGCGTAACTGGGCGGGGATGACGGCCGTTTTGGCCGCGTCGTTCTTCAGGTCGCCGCGTACGGTGAGGTAGCCGGCCGGGTCTCGCTCGGCCGACGTGATCGTCAGTGCCAGGCCGTTCTGGCCCTGGATTTCAGCCAGCGGAGTGTCCGCCAGGCTCTGCTGTTGCTGTGCGGCGGAGCCGTCGGGGTTGGAGGAGACGGCCGGGGCGCTGTCCTGTTGCTGGCTGCCGTCGGAGCAGCCGACCGCTGCCAGGGTCAGCCCTGCCGTCATGGTCGCCGCGGCCAGGCGTCTGCCGAGCGCTGTGGGAGTCCAAGTGTTCATGGAACTGTGTCCCTTCGGGTGGGCGATGTGGAGTCGGGGAGGTTGCGTTGCCGGTCGCGGGACCTGGTGGCGGATCGCCGGATCAGCCGTTCTCGGGGGGAGGCGTCGGGTCACCGCCAGGCGGGGAAGCGGGCCATACGGTGATCACGTCTCCGTCGAGCGTTACGCGCCGTCCTGGGAACCGGCGGCGCACCAAGTTCAGGTCCTCCAGGCCGAAGTCGCCGCTCCCCTCGACCACGTAGGCGCTCCCGATATGGGAGACGTCGCGCGTCCGGGCGGGCCACACGTCGGTTGCTCGATGTTCGTCGTTGCGAATGTCGCCAGTAGCTTGTGTCATCTGGCATCCCTAACTTCATTGCACTCGAGGTGGTTTCGAGCCCGACACTCTGCTGTGCAGAAGTAAATTACTGGTTCGCGTGAGCAAAGTTCAAGGGGTTTGTGAGGCAGTTGCAAAGCTGCGACATTCGGCTGCGGGGCCTGATGCGGTGTCACAGCTCGGTCCAGGGCTGAGGCTGGCCGCCGCCAGCCAGTGGCACCCACACGTCAGAGGTGGGGCCGCACTCCTCCAGGTCCTCCAGGACGACGGCCCCCAGCGGCACCTCGCGGGCCAGGCTGGCCACGAGCGGATGATGGGCGACCATGGCCTTGAGGTCGCTGATCCGGTTGTCCATCGCCTGGCGCCCAGCGCCGGTCAGTACGAAGAGGACGCGGGGGAACACCGGGTACCAGCGCAGCCAGCCGGGCCCGTCGGCCTGCCGGCGTCGGCCGATCGGCTGCGGCTCGTACGTCCACAGCCTCGCGTACTCGATCAGCTTCGCCGCGAGACGTTCGCTGCTCATGGTGGCGCGGTCGACTTCGACGAACGCCCGCAGTTTGCGGCGCTGTTGGCCCTCAGCGAGGGTGTAGTGCATGACCGCGTCAGCGACGACCCTCTCTCCGTCGCCGATCGCATGGAACACCTCGGGCGTCCAGTCCAGGTGACCGTGCTCGTCGCCGCGGCGGCGAGCATCCGCGACGAAGACGAGGTGTGTACGCAGGACGGTGAGGGTGTGCGGGGTCTTGAGCGAGGCGGCCGTGGCCGAGGTGATCGGATACGGCGGACAGCCGCGCAGCGCGGGCCAGTCCCGCGTCAGGCGGGCGCCCTTCGGCGTGAGGTACCAGACCCGGGTGCGATGGGACTGCGGCAGCACGACGAAATCGACCAGGCGCGCGCCGAGCAGATCGTTCAGCTGCTCGGAGACCGACTGGCGGGAGCGGTCGGGCCGCAGCAGAACGTGCAGCTGGTGGGTGGAGGCCATGCGGTGCTGGGCGAGCGTGGCCAGGAGCTGATGTTTGAGGGGCTCGGCGGGGCTGGGCGTGAAGCCCGCCGCCGAACGGCCCGTGGGCTGGGCAGCGGTCAGTTCCATTCGTTTTCCTTCGACAGGCGCTCAGCGGCGGCGCCGGCAGGTGCATGTGCGGCGAGGAAGGCAGCGACGCGGCCGAGCTGCTGTGCGGCGCGGTCGGTGAGCTGGCCCCGAGGGAGAGCTTGGGCGTTCGCCAGGGCGGCCCGTTCCAGCGCGGGGACTTCCTGCGGGCGGGCCTGGGCGGCGAAGACGTCGTCGAGATGGGGCCCGCGCAGCTGGATGGGCCCGACACGGCGGCCGTGCACGTTCATGGAGACGTAGTGCTCGAAGCGGTCCATGGTGGCCACGCGGTCGGGGCTGGGGTTGTCGCCCCACTCGGCGGTGATCGACGCGATCGCCGCCTTGGACCCGGCGGTGGTGGCCAGTGTGGAGGCGTTCTGGACCACGGACAGCCGCACCGGAGTGGGAAGCCGGGACAGGAGCTGCGTCATGCCGTGGATGTGGCACCTGTACTTGCGCAGATCCTCGAACATCGCGGCGATGGTCTCCGGGGCCGCGCCGGTCAGGGTGATCAGTTCGTCGAAGTACGGGCGGAACGGCACCCGTACGTCCTCCGGGGTGTCGCGCCGCGAGCGGGCGGCACGCAGCAGGTCCCGGGCGAGCAGCGCGGTCAGGAGACGGTCGGTGGGCCCGTTGCCGCCGGGGCAGACCCACACGATCATCCGGTTGTCCATCGCCGCCCGGATGTTGTAGACGCCGACCGGCTGGCCGAGGAAGGCGCGGGTGACCGGGTTGGCGGCCAGCCGGGCGATCGGGTTGAGGACGACGGCGAACGCGTCGGGCGGCAGAGTCGGGAACACCACCTGCCACCACGCGCGGGTCTCCTCATCCAGCCCGTCCGCGACTGCGGTGAGTGCGGCCTTGCGGAAGCCGGCGTCGGTGATCAGGGCCCGTACGTGGAAGATCGTGGCCTGGTCCTCGGGCTGGCCGGCCTGGCAGGCAGCCTCGTTGACCGCGACCAGGACGGTGAGCGCGGCGGTGAGGATGGTGAGTGCGCGCGGAGCGGTCGCGTCGTCCCAGGCCAGTGCCGAGGCGTAGGCATCGGCGATTGCTTCAACGACCTCGTGCGCCGTCTGCCCGTGGTGTAAGCCGAGCGGATTCCACGAGCTCACCCGCGGGTTGGGACCCAACCCGTTGAGGTCGATCAGCGCGATCCGTGGCATCAGGTGATCATGTGCGAGGAAGGTGGTGGCCCGCGGCCACGAGTCGCGGTGCGGGTCGACGAAGACCAGACCTCCGCCCGCGTGCGCCCAGCCGATCGCCTGTGCCAGGGCGCGTTCGGTCTTGCCTCCGCCCGCCTTGCCGACCCCGACCTCGAACAAGGTCTCCTCGGCGTAGGTGGCGACCAGCCGGTCCCGGCCGTCTGGGCCCCGGTAGATGCCCTGCAGCAGCAACTCGCTCTCGCCGAAGGCGAAGGTGGGCAGGTCCCCGGCGAGCACCGGCAGACGGCAGTTGACGGTTGGGGGCTTGAGCAGGCCGCTCAGCTCTTCCAACCTCACCCAGTTCGCGCGGGGCGGCTGACAGTGCCCCAGATCCCAGCGGCGCTCGAAACCGTGACGGGTGGGCCAGCGGTCGGCACCGATCCGCCACGGCCCCAGCCGCCAGCCGCGCATCGCCCACCGGGAGCGCCCGCCGAACACGTCGAACGCGGCCTGGAGTTGGGCGAGGCGGGCCTGGGCGCGGCCCTCCGTGTTCGAGGCGCACATCACCAGCAGCTGGACCCGGACCAGGTGGTCGTCATCGGCGAGCTTGCCCAGCGCCTCGGCTGGCTCCACCCGGCGGGGCACCGGCGGCATCACCAGCCGCCGCCCGGCGCCCGATCCGGGCTTGTCAGTGAGCAACTGCTGCAGCTGCCAGCCCAGGGAGTCCTCGATACCGCTGGCGTCCTGCCGCAGCCAGCGCGCGGCCCGCTGGGCCTCCCGGCGCTCGGAGCGGCGCGCGGCGCCCATCAGCTGCAGGCGGCGCGCCCGCAGCGTCCACTTCGGGGCGCGCTGGATGTCGAGCCGTATCTCGGCGAGGTCGCCGAGCTCGGCGCGCAGGTCGGACACGGCGTCGACCAGCGGCTGGAGCGGATCAGGGGTGAGCGGAACCTCACGCAGCGGAGCGGTGAGCTTGCCGCGCAGGATGAACTCGGCCCGCACGGTGTGTGTCCGCGGCTCATCCACGATCGGCCTCACCCGGTTGACGGTGACGTCCGGTCCGAACGGCGTGATGGACAGCAGCCGTTCACCGCCCGCCGGCCCCTCGATGCGGTAGCGCAGCGGCGCACTGCCGTCCGCGCGCAGCCGGATCTGCACGGCCTTCGCCCGACGGGGCGCCCACCAGGGCATGGCCGTGGAGGCGCGGGCTAGCTGGACACCGCGCCTAAAGAGCTCCTCCAGACTCGGGTCGAAGTGCCGGTTAGGGAGTAGCTCCAGGGCCATCCGCTCGGCTGAGGCGCGAGCGGCGAGCCGACGCGCGACCAGCTCGCCCAAGCCCCAGCTCGTGGCGATGGCCAGAGCGAGTAGATACCAGTGGTCGTAGAGCCAGCCTGCGGCGTCGACCAGGCCGGTGACCAGGCCGAGTACCTGCCCGGCAGCTGTCTCGGCGGCGCGGTCCGTCAGGTACGGGGCTGCGGCGTCCATGGCGCTGCTCCCTTCTTGATGGCGCGGGTGAACTGCCAGTCGGTGATGCGGAGGTCGGTGAAGGTGCCGCCGCGGTCCATGCCGGCCCACACCAGATGGACCACCGCCTTGCCGGGGCTGCCCTCTTGGCGGGCGATCGCGGCCTGGATGCGGAAGCGCGCGGTGGCGAACGCAGGGGCCACCGCCTGACCCGAGCCGGGGAAAACGTCTGGCCACTGCGCGCGGCCGATTCCGGTGGCGTCCGCGCGTAGCAGCGCGCGACCGGCGGTGAGCAACTCCCGTTCGTCGACGGCAGCAAGGTCGGCGGGCCAGGCTGCCTCCAGGGACCGCTGGACAGCCTGGTCGCCGACCACACCCTCGCCATGCGGTGGCAGAGCGGAATCGACGGCCGGCAGGGTCGATAGGCCGACCGCCTTGGCGGGCGTCGCGGCGACGGTCGTCTCGCCCGCAGGCGGTGCACCGGCCACCGATGACGGATTCGTAGGCGAGTGAGCGGTCGACGACGTCGCCGGGGCCGGCTGCTCCTGACCATTCGGTATGCCCAGCAGGGCGATGCCCGCGACGGCGAGCATGACGGTGCTCAGCAACAGCAGACGCGGTGAGCGCGGGGTCGGGGTCACAGCAGCCGTGCTCCCCCCGCATAGCCGGACATCGTGTTGACGGCGTCCAGGCGCACGACGGTGCCCGGGCGGGGGGCGTTGACCATCTGTCCGCTGCCCAGGTAGATCCCGACGTGATAGATCGTGGAATCGCGTCCGGGTGCGGTGGCGAAGAAGACCAGGTCACCGGGCTTGAGCGCGAGCGTGCCGAGGCCGGCTGGGATCCGCTGGCCGGCTCCGGCCTGGGAGGCCGCGATGCGCGGCAGGCTGATACCGGCCTTCGCGTACGCGTACTGCGTTAGCCCGGAGCAGTCGAAGCCCTTGATGTTCGCGCCGCTGGAACCGCCGGGCGAGCAGCAGAACCCGTAGGCCTTGCCGCCCGCGTTGCCGCCGCCCCACGAGTACGGGACTCCCCGCTGGGAGAGTGCGGCCTCAATGACGGTGCGGATTTTGCCCGTGACGTTCGTCAGGTCCGGGTCCTTGGCGGCCGCCGTGTACTGGTCGATCCAGCCGAGCACGTTGGCGAGGTATTCGTTCGAGTTGTTGTAATGCAGGATCGCGTCCTTCAGCTGCGAACGCTGCGTCAGGTCACGGCCGTTGCCGCACAGGTAGATCGCGGCGCCGATCGCGGCGTCGTCGGCATTGTGCGGGTCGGCGATCTTGTCCCCGTTGACGTCCTCGCTGACGCTCTCCCAGGTGGAGGGGAGGAACTGGAAGGGACCGACAGCCCGCTCCCCGTTGGCGGTGCCGTCCCACTTGCCTCCATCGGTGTCCGGCAAAACGGTGGTGTTGCCGCCCGCCCCGGAGCCGTTGAGGAGCACTCCGTAGATCTTGGGACGGATGTCGCCGTTGTCGGCGATGTTCCGGCCGACGGCATGTTGGGACTCGACTTTGGCGATCCCGGCGAGGATCGGCCAGCGCATGCCCTGGCACTGCGGCACGTACTTCCCGACCCGCCGGACAGCCTCCTTGTACGCGGTCAGCATCCGTGTCGGTATCTCCGCGGCGCTGCCGCCCCCGGCGATCCCTCCGCCGTCCTGTGCACCCGCCTTCAACGCGACGTAAGCACTGATCGCGTTCCCCGCCGGTGCGGCGCAGCTCACGGCGGCGGACAGCAGCAGCACCACCACACACACCCACCGCGTCATGCGGCGCCGGGCCGTCCTCACTCGTCCTCACCGTCCTGGCTCTGGCGCAGCCGCTCCTCTTCGAAGTGATCCCGTTCCCGCCGCCGGGCCTGCTCCTGGCGCAGGTGTTCGGCATCAGCCGAGGTCCGCCGCAGCAACTCCTGGAAGCGGGCTCGTGCCTGGTCACGGGTGCGGCTGGAAGCGCCTCCGCCGCCGGGAAAGATCGGCCTGGACCTGTCCGGTGCCGGGCTGACCGGACGCCGGGGCGCATCGCCTCCGAGCCGTGCCGGGGACGTCGGCGGGGCGCTCGGGGGAGGGCTGGCCGAGGCCGGCGACGCGGACGCGCTTGGCCGTGGCGCGGCCGTCGACCGAGTGGGCCGAGCGGGGGCAGAGGGCGGTGTGGCTGTGGTCGGCAGGCGACGGCTGACGAAGGAGCCCGTCCCGCCGTTGTCGTCCGTGTGGTCTCGAATCACCTGGGACACATGTCGTCTGGTGTCGGCCCAGGCGCGGTTGTCTTCGCGGATGGTGTTGCCCCACACGCGCACCTGCTGGCGGGCGTCCTGGGTGTAGTGCGAACCGCCTTCCCGGGCCCGGCGCACAGTGGTCGGCAGCGCTAGCGTCGCTCCGTAGGCGGTTCGGCCTGCGCGGTTCAGGATGCGGTAGCCGCGGAAACGCACCAGCCGGTTGTGGGCGCGCGTGGACAGCAGGGTGCGGTCGGTGTTCTGGTCGTGCAGTACCTGGCCGGTGTCGCGGTCGACGATCTGGCCCTGCTCGTTGCGGTAGCGGTCGGGTGGGCCTCCGGGCTGACGTGGCCCCGTGCCGCCCGAGCCGTCGCCACCGTCCGACGGGCCGCCTGTGTCCGGGTCGCCGTCGGCGGTGGGCTTGCGCCACTTGGCCAGCTGTTCGCTGTCGGGGCGGCGGCCGATCAGCAGCCAGTGCGCGCCCTTCCCGCCGAGCCGGGCGCCCAGTCCGCCGACGGCTGCGGCGGCGGTGAGCGGGGCGAGACCGCGTCCTGCCTCAGCAGCGGCGTCGGCGAGGAGTCCGCCGGTGTCCACTGGCATGCCCGCGCCGTCGAGCAAGGAGCTGAGCGCGCCCATCAGGCGCTGGCGGGTGCCGAGCATCCCGTACCGGCCACCACCGCCCGCGAAGGCACGCAGTCCACCGGCGTAAGCGCCCATCGCGGCGGGGGAGTTCATGGCGAGGGCGGCGCCGAGTTCGGAGGTGTCGCCGGGCATGTGGGTGCCGCCGACTTTGGCGTAGCGCATCCGCATCGCCATGCGATGGCCGAAGGAGGTGATGCCGGTCAGCAGGCGGCGGTGCCCGGCCGCGCCGGCGATGGCGAGCACGTCGATCAGGAGGATCCGTTCGACCATCAGGTCGGGGCCGTTGGTGATGGTGGCGTCCACGGCGATGCCGAAGAAGGGTACGAACGCGCACACCCCGACCATGCCGAGGATCGAGATCCCCCAGATCGACAGCCACTTCCACACCGACTGACGGGCCGGCCCGGGCAGCATGCCCGCAACGAAGGTGACCCCGCCGGCGGCCGCGGCCGCCGCGCAGATGCCCTGGGTGCCCAGCAGGACGATCGCGGAGGACAGCAGCATGCCGCAGATGAACAGGGCGGCGATCAGCAGCAGGGCGGCGCCGCCGACCCGCCACCAGGTGGGCTTTTCGGCATAGTCGGCACACGACTTGCCGACCGGGCCGGCCCTGTTCAGGTCGTCGAGGAAGGCGTTGAACTCCTGGTCCTGTTCGTTGACGACCGCCTGGGCGGCATCCAGCAACTGCCCGCCCGGTGTGAGAGCGGGCAGATCATCGTCGGCGCTGGTGGACGAACCGCTGTCACGCTCGCAGTACTTCTTGGCCGGGCCGTAGATCTTGTCGCAGGGATCGTTGTCCTGGTCCTCGTCGCCGTCATCAGTGCCCGCCTTGTAGCCCCCGGTGATCCACTTCAGGTGGACCGCGTACGCCTTGCGGTCGGATGCCTTCGCCGGGTCGAGGATGCGCCCGTACTGAAGCAGCATGTACGGCTTGACGACCAGCGCGTTGGTGATCGAGTCCTGGAGGGGGCGGTCCACGTCCGTGGAGGAGACCGGGGCTTCGGATTCGCGCTCCAGGCACTTGAGTTCGGCGTTGCCGGCCAGGCCGGCGCACGGGTCCAGGCTGGCGAGCTTGCCGCCCCAGTTGTAGGAGTTGACGCTCTCCTTGGCGACCTCGGCGGCTACCTGCTGGGTCTGTCCCAGCGGGCCGTCCTGGGCGAGGAGGTAGTCGGGGCGTACGAACGCGGACGCGGCGAATGCCGCGATCAGCAGGGTCAGGAAGATTTCACCCAGACCGCGGCCCACCCGGCCGCGCACAATCATGAATCCGGCGAAGACGAACGCCCAGGCCAGCAGCAGCCCCTTGAGGCCGAGGGTGTCGACGACCACGTTGTTGTAGGCGTCGGCGACCTTCTGAGCGGGGCGGATGAGGATCTTCAGCAGCGGGAAGCGGAAGGCGACCTCGATTGCCCAGCCCGCGAGCCCGACTAGGAGCCGGATGAGGGTGAACAGGCCGGACAGGGCGAAGGCGAGGGCCTGGGATTTGAAGTCGATGACGGAGCCGCCTGCGGCATTCAACTCGTAGCCGTTGATGGCCACGCCCTCGGAAGAGGTGATGTTCAGCGGGGCGAGGAGGTCTCCGGTCTCGCTGTTGCTGCTGGCCGCGTACACGACCTGGGTGTTGACCATGAGGAACACGCCCGTGAGCAGCAGGACGGTGCCGGCCGAGCGGAGGGTACTGCGGTCTGTACGCCACATGTTCAGCGCCGCCCTTGCTGCCTGGTGCTGCGGCGGCGCCACACCGCGAGGGCGGCCAGGCCCGCGCCGACTACCGCGAGCCTCCACGCAGCACCGGCAGCGCTTGGCCGCGCGGCAGTAGCGGACGATGTGGTGTCGCGTTCGCAGTACGCCTTGGCGGGTCCCACGATCAGGTCGCACGGGTCCTCGTGCGCGACCGGTGAACCGGTGGCGAAGGCCTGCCCGGTGTGCGGCCACCACGCTTCCGGCACGCTCACCCCGAGGGCGAGGATGACCGCGCCGACAACGACGGCGATCACGGTGAGGGCACTCGCGGCCGTGGCGACGCGCCGGGAGCGGTCCCAGGACGAAGTGGTCATCGGACGTGTCCCTTCGGACGGGCATCCACGGCCTGACCGGGGCCAGGTACGGAGGGCGGGGCGGCGCTCGTGCGGCGTCCTGGCGTGGTGGTGATGGAAGTCGTGATGCGATCGATGCGGGGGATGGAGACCTTGAGGCGGCCGGTGTTCTGCCGCGGGCAGGTGAGCAGGAACTCGCCTTCGCGGCCGCGTTGTCCGACGGGGGACAGGCCGGTGGTCACCAGCCGCAGCAGCTCCGGGTCGTTCGGGTCGAGGCCGACGAACTCCAGGCCGCGGCGGGCGCGTTCGCGGCTCGTGGTACGGGCAAGCGCGCGGTAGGCCATCAGGCCGCGGTCGGGGCCGAGTTCTTCGGCGTCGTGTGAGCCCGCCAGGAGCCCGGCGCCGTGCTTGCGGCCGTCGTGGAGGATCTCGTGAACCAGGGCGGTGCCCTCGGCCGACGAGGTCAGCCAGTACAACTCGTCCAGGACGACCTGGGTGAACCGCTCGGGGTCCTCGAACGCGGTCTGCCGGGCGATCGCGGCGATCAGGTAGAGCACCGCGCGGCCGATCAGAGCTTCCAGCGGCTGCTGGTGCAGGACCTCCGGCTTGTCGAACGCGGCCTTCGGCGGCAGCTTCAGCCCGGTCGTGGTGATCACGATCATGTCGGTGCTGCCGGAGGCGTCCAGCCGTACCGGCGGCAGCGTCGGGTCGAAGACCATCGCCGCCAGGGAGTTGGTGGCAACGACACGGATGAGGCCGGCAAGGGTCGCAGCCGCGTCCCGCCGCTTGCCCGCCTCGCTCGTCGCCATCTCCTCAAGGGCCTCAAAGACACGGTGCATGGACGGCTGAGGGCCGGCCGCCGCCTGCTCGACGGCGTGGTGGAGGACCTCACCGTTGGTGCTCATCGGGCCGATCCCGAGCTGCAGGGTGAGGTAGGACAGGGCGTAATGGCGGCCTTCGGGGCCGGTGAACATCCGCAGCGGGTCGATGGACACTTCGGCCTGGGCGGCGTCGATGATCTGGACGCGGCCCTTTGCCGCGGTGCGGGCAAAGGTGGCCCACTCACGAACGGGGGTACGGTCGATGCAGATCGCGCAGCCGCCGCGCGCCCACACCGCCTCCGCGATCAGTTTCTGCAGGACGCTCTTGCCCGCGCCGAGATCCCCGACGATGCCCATCGAGGCGGACGCGTCGACCTTGGGCGCGTCCGCCACGTTGATCATCACGGGGCGGGTGGTGCCGCTGTCCAGGTCGATGCCGAGGAACATCCCGTTCGGGTCGCCGACCTCGCCCACGGTGAAGGCACCGCCCAGCGCCCAGTCTTCGGAGATCTGGTGCTGGGTGAACTCCCGTACCACACCGGGCCGCACCGTGCCGGGCAGGCCCAGGGTGAAGAGGGTTTCCTGCAGGCCGGCCGGGCGTACGGCGCGGTAGTCGGCGCCGCCGAGCAGGGCGGCCAGGGCGCGGGCCCGGGCGTCGCAGACGGCGGCGGTCGGGCCCCACACCGTCAGGACGGTGACGGACTGGACCTCGACTTCCACGCTGGTGCGGGAGAGGCGGGCGTCCAGCTCGCCGAGGTCGCGGGCGGCCTCGGTGAGCGAGGCGGGCATGCCGGTGGGGCGGGCGTCGTACTGGTCGGCCTGGTCGATGAGTTCGTTTTTCTTGCGCCGGATCTGGTCGCGGGCCTTGTCCGCGGGCACAAGGGTGAGGTCGACGGTGTAGTCGACGGGAAAGTCGAGCAGCTCCAGCTGGGCGAACAGGTTGGCTGAGTCCTGGCTGACGGCGGGCGGGCACTCGGCCAGCGCCAACTGCGCCTGGTAACCCACTCCGGAGTCGGACTCGACCTGCAGCCAGCGCCGCCCGAGCGGCGAGCCGGTATTCAGCCGCCACCAGGCCTTGCGGCCCGACCTTGTGATCCGGCCCGCGCTCCCCAGATCGTCGACGTCGTCGAGCTCGGGGTCGAGGCCACCTTCCTGCAGGCGGACTTGGCCGAGGTCGGCGTAGCTGGGGGAGCGTAGTATGCCCTCGTGGATCTGCCCGCCGTACAGAGAGCTGGTCTCGGCTTCCGCCAGCAGCGGCTCGTCGAGGCCGCGGTGGAGGGCGTGCTGGATCATCCACACGATTTCCGCCGGGCGGGCGGGGCGGAAGGCGATGCCGCCGGCGAGGGCGGCTTCCACGCGGGAGGCCTGCTCGCGGTAGAGGCTCACCTCGCGCCGTGCCACGGGCACCGGCCGTATGCCGAGCATCGGCGCGATCTCGGCCCACGCCGAGCCGAGGGACGCTGCCATCTGCAGGCCGGCGGTCTCGGTCTGCAGCGGCACGGCGAGCCACAGGGTCCGGCGGTGCATCTCCTGGTCGTCCAGCAGATCCAGGGTCGCCTCGACGTTTTCCACCCACGGGTGCGCTCCCGTGCCCGGTACTTCGTCGGCCGGCTCGATGCCCTCGATCATCCGCAGGGCGATCTCGCCGGGATCGACCTGGGCGCACAGCCCGAACAACCGCGGTGCTCCGGACAGGGACCGCACCAAATGCGCGATCTTGGCGAGCTGTTCGTCGCGGACCGCGGCGGGCACGTACGTGCCCCGGACGGTCTCCTCCTGCTGTCCCTGCGCGTCCGGGCCCGGGTGAAGCCGGTAAAGGGCCCACACGCTGCCGTACGTCGACCAGACCAGGTGCCCGGCGATGTGGCGGATCGGCACCCTCACCGCACACCCCCAGCCTGCTCAGCGAGCGCGAGCAGTTGTTGCACACCCGACACCGGCCCCACCACCGCGGGAACGGCCAGCTCCGTACGGCGGCGTGTTGACGAGCGAGTTGCGGCCGGGCTGGGGTGCGACTCCCGGCTGGTGCGCTGCCGGGGCGTACGAGACGGTGTGGCTGCCGGATCGGGGCCGGGAGTGTCCTCGATGGTGAAGCCGCCGAACAGCGGGTGGGGAGCACGGTCGCGGGCGGCGCGCCCGCCGATCCGGCCTCCCTGTGGCTGCCGGCCCAGCAGCATCCAGCCCAGCACGGCCTGTATCGGGGCCCGTCCGCGGATCTTCGGCCGGCGCACGGCCCAGATCGTCAGCAGCCAGGCCACGATCGGGATCGGCCCCAGCATCGACCACCAGCTGATGGTCTTGAGCAGGAGGAGGCCGCCGATGACGGCGGCCGCGATCTGCGTGGGTGTGTACGGGCCGAGGGGGATCTTCCAGTCCGCGACCTTCCCCAGCACCCAGGGATGGCGGCGGGCCGCGGTGTAGAAGCGTCCCACCCGCCCGGCGGCGGCCGCGCTCATTAGAGGACCATCCCTTCTGCAGCCCTCACGAGTAGGGTTGTGACCTCTCGGTCCCGGTGGGTGCATGGCTTGCCGCGCGAGCTGCTCGACGGCCACTGTGAGTTGTGCCAGCCCCGCCGGGCCGAGGCCGTCTGATCGGCATCAGGGACACGCCCCGCAGAGGGCCGATTAATGAGCTCCCGGCAGACGTCCTCACCACCGGGCAGGTGCTTCGCGCACGACACAGAGGTGCTTCTTTCGTGTACATCGGCTGGGACTGGGCGACCGAGACCCACGACGTGACGGTCATGGACAACTCCGGTGCCCGCGTGGACCGCTGGGAGTTCGCGCACACCGAGGAAGGCATCGCCCGGACTCTGGCGAAGCTGGCCAAGTACGGCGATCCGGCGGGCTTGCCCGTCGCGATCGAGACCACCCGTGGCCTGGTGGTGGACCGGCTGCTGGCCGCAGGCCACCCAGTGGTGCCGGTGCACCCCAACGCCTTCCATGCGATGCGCCCGCGCTGGGGCGCGGCCAAGGCCAAGACGGACGCTGGCGACAGCCTCAAGCTCGCCGACTATCTGCGCACCGACGGGCACTTCCTGCCGCGCCTGGAGCCGACCGAGCGGGCGACGATGGAGCTGCAGGCCCTGACCCGGCAGCGGGCCGACCACATGGCTGCCCGCATCGCCGCTGTCAACCAGCTTGCGGCCCGGCTGGACATGCACTGGCCCGGTGGCAAGGCCGTCTTCGCCACCCTGCACAGCGACATTGCCCTGGCGTTTTTGGAGCGCTACCCGACTCCGGCCTTGGCCGCCAAGCTCACCGCAGGGCGCCTTGAAGCCTGGTGCAAGCGCCGCGGCTACTCCGGCAAGAGGCCCGGCAGCGTCCTCATCGAACGTCTGCGCTCCGCGCCCAAGTCGGCATCCCGGCTCAGCGACAGCGTGGTCGAGCAGCTGGTCCGTGTGCAGGTCCAGCTGGTCAAGAGCATCCGCGCCACGATCCGGGCCTTGGACGAGGCCATCGCCGACGCGGTCGCCACCCATCCCTATGCGCAGTTGTTCGCGACCATGCCCCGTATCGGGACGGTCAACCTCGGGCAGATCATCGGTGAGATCGGCCCGATCCTGGAGCGCTCCCGGACCAGCGAGCAGTTCATCGCCGAGACCGGGGTCGTTCCGGTGACCCGGGCGTCCGGCAAGTCCCGTGTGGTGACCTTCCGCTACGCTGCAAACCGCCGTGCCCGCCTGGCCATCGTCGGCTACGCCGACAACAGCCGGCACGCCAGTGACTGGGCCGCGAAGATCTACAACGACGCCCGGGCGGACAAGAAACGTCACCCCCACGCCGCCCGCATCCTCGCGCGAGCCTGGCTGCGAGTGATGTGGGCCTGCTGGCGCGACGGAACCTGCTACGACCCCGACACGCACCAAGCCAACAACAAGATCAAACGGGCTCCCGAGGCGGTCGCTGCGGCATAGAGGTTGACTCAGGGAACTCACGGCCGGCCTCCCGCACCGGCGGAGTGCTCCCGCACGACCGGACCGGGACCATGCGCGGCGCCGGGGACAGGGGGTGCGCTCTTGGCAGGGTTGTTGACCTCGTCCTCGAACATGTTGGCGAGGGATTCGCGGGAGTTGTACAGCCCCAGCGCGATGATCATGAGGAGGAGGGCGCCGATCCCGGCCTTGAGGCTGCGCATCTGGATCATGAGGATGACGACGAGGCAGATCAGGCCGGCCTGCAGTCCTTTGGTCGCCCAGTCCTGGAACATGGAGATCCATGAGTCGCCGAGGTGGTCCAGCTGCCCGGCGAGCATCACGCTGTGCACCGTGTTCACCGCGCACCGCCGTCCCGGGCGGTCCCGGTTTCCGGCGCCGCGATTTCCCACCGGCTGGAGCGGGCTTTCAGCGTGAGCTCGTACGCCAGCGGCCACCGGCCGCCGGTGTCCCGGGCTTCCGCCTGGACGAGGACACGCACCCTCGTGCCGTCGGCAGGCACTTTCTCGGCGGCCGCCGCCTGTTCGGCGGCGGACATCTGCTGGACGGAGACCGCCGCGTACGGGGCGGGGGAGACGGCCGACAGCGTCACGCCGGGCGCGAGGTAGCGGCCCACCTCTCCGGTGATGGCGCTCCTTGAATTCGGCCATCTCCTGCTCGGCGGTGGCCCCAGACCTGCTCAGGGGATCTCCCCACGTCGCCTGATAGCCAGCCAGCTCCAGGTGGGCGGACCAACTCGGCCGCGGACCGCCTGCTGAGGGCGGCTGGAGCCAGAGCTCGCCTACGTGTGAGAGCCCGTGCCCGGGAAAGGGACCCTTCGTTGCGGTGTGCGCGTCCCTGGCGGTCGGCGGTGTGCCTGGATGTAACGGTTAGTTGGAGAGATTCGGCAAGACTCAGATACGGAGCCAGTCCTGGCTGGCTGTCACCTCGCGTGCGATGCGACGCCACTGATCTTCCCCGCCGGGCAGGGGCCAGGCCCAGGTCGGCTGTTCCGTGGTGTTCAGGTCGTGGAGGAGGCGGACGAGCTGCGGGCCGGCGGTGGCGGCGCCGTCCGGGACGGTGGGGCCATGGATGGCGCGGAGTTCGGCGAAGCGTGCCAGTTCGTCCTCGTAGAAGCCCACGGCATCATTGACGCGCGCGGCCAGGTCATCGCGCGACACCGTGCGGTGCAACTGCAGTAGCGGAGGCTCGACGGACTCGGCGATCGCCGCGGCGAACCGCGCGTGACCGTCCAGGATCAGATGGCAGTCCAGGCCACTGACCCACCACAACAGGACGGGTGGGAGTGTCCCTTCACGGGCTTGCTTGCGGTACGCCTTGACCCGGCTGTCGTCGGCATCGGGCATTGGCCGCAGCGGAAGGACCTCCCACGAATGCGAATGGACGAACCAGTCGATGTATCCGTCTGGATGGCCGTCGACGAGCATCGAGCTCCAGTACTTGGCATGCGAGGTGTCGGCGTGGCGCCAGCGCAGGAGCGGACTGTCGCACGAGAGTAGCCACCGGCCCTCATGCAACGGGCTGGCTGGTGAGTCGATGAGGTACTGGGCAAAGCGGTGAGCCCACCGTTCCGGGCTGCCCGCCAGGGCGCGTCCCACATCGGCGCGCAAGGGCGGGACGAAGGAGCGGTACTCGTCGGTGCGCCAGAAGTCCACGCCCTGGAGTGGCTCGTCGACAACGGCGAGCAACACAGGCCGCGACGGCTGGGAGACCAACAGTCGCGGGCCGGCGCTGAACACGCGCAGCCCCGGCGGGTGGCGGTCGTGTACGTCCAGGGACAGGCCCACCCACGTGCCGTCGTCCCGCGTGACGTCGCTGCGCTGCATGCGGAGAGCGTAGACGGCTGCTGCGTGGGGCCCCCATGGCCCCCTTGGCCGTCCAACACCCCCCCCGCACTCCACGAGTCGGTGGCCCCGGCCGGAAACACGCGCCGTACTCGTTGAAGGTCCTCACTCCGTTGAACGCCGGACCGAGTGAGGCGACGAGCGGTCCTGGCCGAATTCAGAGATCCCCATCTCCGGTACCGGTCAGGTAGGCGGCGAGGAACTCCCCGACGGCGGAGGACAGATCACCCTCCGGGATCGTCACGCCGTACGACGACTTTGCCACCTCGGCCCGGGCCGGACCGGCCACCACGCCCGGCGCACCGGCCACCGTGAACGAGGCGCCCTCGCGATCGGCGGCGACCGGCACGGCGTAGTAGCGCACCGGTCCGTCGGCGTACTGCGCAGCAAGTGTCACCGACCATGCCTCGCCGGTCTGCTGTGCACTGCGCACCGCCACGACCGACTCCGGCTCGGGCTGCGCATTCCAGGACTCGGGAAGACCGGCGTCCGGGCCCAGCGATTGCGCAAGCCGGGCCTGCGTACTGCTCTCGGCGCCCGCACGGCTGCGCAGCCAAGCGTCGAGGAACACCGTGGCGTACCCGGCCGGATCGGCCGCCGCGGCCGTCTTCACGGTGGCCGGCTGGGTCGCGGGGGCGGTAGGGACCAGGGTCGCTGGCGTGGCCACGGTGAGGGCCAGCGCGATCGGGCCGGCCGCCACCGCGGCCCACGCGCCCAGGTGGCCCAGGCGGACCCGCCGCCGCATCTGCTGCAGCCGAGCCCCGGCAGCGGTCGGAGGAGCAGCCTGCTCATCCGGCGTCTGCTTGGCACGAGACATTCCGAACTCCCAGGTCAAAGCGAGGTGTTGCTTGTGACCCGAGACAACCTGCCGACCCCGACCCGACCACCGACCATGAAGGCCCGACCACGATTACGAAGGGGACACGAACCCGTGGTGGGGGCCGTGGTCGGGCCGACCACGGTGGATTCAGGGGGTCGTTGCAACACGCGGTGAGTTGATCAAGTCGCGAGCAGTTTATGCAGACGCTCGGCTGGGGTTTCCCAGTCGAGCGTTTTGCGGGGGCGGCTGTTGAGCTCGGCGGCGACGGCGTAAAGGTGCTCGGGGGTGTGTGCGGACAGGTCGGTGCCCTTGGGGAAGTACTGGCGTAGCAGGCCGTTGGTGTTCTCGTTCGAGCCGCGCTGCCAGGGGCTGGCGGGATGGCAGAAGTAGACCGGGACGTTGGTGGCGATGCTGAAGCCGTGGTGAGCGGCCATCTCGGTGCCCTGATCCCAGGTCAAGGATCGCTTCAGGTGGGGCGGCAAGGTTTTGACGGTGGTGATGAGGGCGTCGCGCAGGGCTGCGGCGCTGTGGCCGTCGGGCAGGTGGACCAGCATCAGGTAGCGGGTGCTGCGTTCGACCAGGGTGGCGATCGCGGAGCGGGATCTGGGGCCGACGATCAAGTCGCCTTCCCAGCGCCCGGGGACAGCGCGGTCGGCTGCCTCGGCGGGCCGTTCGCTGATCATGACCATGTTCTTGACGGCGCGGGAGCGACGCCGGTCGGCCAGGCGGCGAGGACGGCGGATGGCACGTCCGGTGCGCAGAGCCTGGGTTAGTTTGCGGCGGAGTTCACCGCGGCCTTGGACGTAGAGGGCCTGGTAGATGGTCTCGTGGGTCACGTGCATCTCCGGCCGATGGGTGAAGCGCCTGCGCAGAGCGTGACAGATCTGCTCGGGACTCCAGCGCAGGGCCAGGTGGGACTGGATGAAGTCGTGCAGTTCCGGGTTCTGGCCGATCTTCCCGGTCTTGGGGCGAGGCCGCCGGGCGTCAGCTCGGCGCTGGGCGGCAAAGGGACGGTAGCGCCAGCGGCCGTTGGCCAGGACGGTGCGGTTGCGGCGGATTTCGCGGCTGATCGTCGATGGGCTGCGGCCCAGCTCGGCGGCGATCGCCCGGATGGTGGCCTTCTCCTGCAGCCGGTCGGCCATGTGGATGCGATCGGCCTCGCGCAGATAGCGCGAAGGAGGAACTGGCGTCGGCTCAGCGACGGGTGATGCCGCGTTGACCGGGGGCGCCGCCTTGAACCGACCCGATGCGCCTCGTCCGTTTCGCCACCGCTCGCCGGTTCGGACGCTGATGCCGGCGGCCCTGGCAGCCTCGGCAAAGCTCATTCCTTGATCCACAAGTCGGAAGTATGTCTCCCGTTCTCGGACCAGCGGTCTGTTCCCCTGAGGCCTCCGGCCACCACGAATCTCGAAGTCCATTGCCACCTCTGAGCTGAGGTGTTGCAACGACCACTAGAACTCAGGCCACAGACCCGGCCGCAGACCCGGCCGCGGCATTTCGCACCCGGGGAGCTCCGCCTCGGGGCGGGGATCACATGGTGGCCGGGGTGGCCGGCGCCGCAGTGCGCACCGTGATGAATCCCGCGGACGAGCAGTCTCCCGCCTCCCGCCCCCCCGGTGGGACTGGGCACTGGAAGGGCGGATGCGCAGCGCGAGGCCTACGGCGCAGGCCCGGCTGCGCAGTCACGCGCGCACGTCGATTGGGCACGACCCGGGGCGTGGTGCGCAGCGCCCCGGCCACGGCTGCGCAGCCGGCAGTGCGCACCGATTGCGCAACGGGGATGAGAGCGACGTTCAACGCGGGCCGCGCGGCCCGGCTGGTGGCTGGGGCCGCCTTCACCGGAGGCCTCGTTCAGTCCCGGGATCAAGAGGGGTGTCGCGGATCGGCAGAGGCGATGTGGCCGGTCACGGGTTCAAGGCCGTACGCCGCAGCTCCTTCGGAGCGGATTCGCTGCCGTCACCGCATACAGCTCGGGGCGCGGTGGACGTCTCCGGGACGACCTGCACGGTCGGATGCGCGCGCGAGCCGGCCGCGACCGATCGCCCACCACCCTGTGGTCATGAGCGCCGCGCGTCGCCTGCGCCGCTTGCGCGCCGCTCGCGCGTCGCCTGCGTGGCGCCTGCCCGGCGGCTGGTCGGGGCCGATCACGAACCCGACCCTGGCGGCCCGGCTCGTATGGTGCCGGATCGTGATGGGTGGTCGGGGGTTGTGGCTGCCGTCCTGGTCGGTGTCGGCGGGTGAGCTGCCTCCATGGACTTCACGCATGTCCCCTCGCGCGCCGGCGCCGGCCGTCTCGCGTCCGCGAGCGGCGCGGGCCGCTCCGGCGCACTGCGGGTCGCGCGGTGAACGGAGCACGGGTCCGTCGCGGCGTGATGGCCGGCGATCAGTTCACCCAGATCGCCAACGGCCTGTTCCGCGACGGCCGCATGTCCTTCAAGGTGAAGGGGCTGTTCGGGCTGGTCAGCACCGACCGCGACGGCTGGCACATGACGGTCTCGGACCTGGCCCGCCGCGGCCGCGAGGGCGTGGACGCGGTGGCGAGTGGGCTGAAGGAGCTGGAGCGTTACGGCTTCCTGCGGCGGGACCGCGACCGAAACCCCGATGGCACCCTCGGCTCGGCCACGTACGTCATCACCGACCTGCCCAGCCTGCAACACACCAGGTCGCAGCCAGAGTCGGGAAATCCAGGACTGGATAACCCTACGTTGGCTGACCGCCCCACAAAGAACACCATCAGTAAGAAGACCAACCAGCAGAACACCACAACCGTCCCTCCGTGCGCCCGCGGCGAGCGCACACCCGGCCGCCCGGCGCCGCCCCCGCGGGTCACGCCTGCGGCGCAGGTTCTGGACCCGGGCACCGGGCTGCTGCTGTCGATCGGCGCGGCCCATCCCCAACTGCTGCTGCAGGAGAAGGCCTTGTACGACCAGGGCCGGATCATGACCGCGATGCTGGACGCCGGCTGGAGCTGTGAGCAGCTGCGCCGCGTCATCACCAGCCGCCCGCTGCCGAGCAGGATCCGGACCTGCGTCGACGCGATCGTCGCCGCCCGGCTGCGCTCCGCCCAGAACTACCCGCTGCCCGTCGCCCGCGTCGCCCGCGTCGCCCGCGTCGCCACGGACGAACGCCCGCTGCAGGCGCAGCCCGTAACGACGGCCGGTGCCGGCCGCACGGTCTTCCAGGCGATCGTCTGCCGGGCGCTCGTCGAATGCGCGGGCTGCGGCAGGCCCGGCACCGCCCCCGGCCAAGACCTCTGCCCGGCCTGCCTCGACTGGCCGCTGTGCCGCACCTGCCCAGGACCTACTCCCCGCCGCGCCCACCCCGACGGCGACGGCCGCTGCACCGCCTGCACCTCCGCCCTCACCGCTGTGACCGACCTTCTGGAAGCGAGCACCTCATGACGGACACGATCCCCACACCACCCCGGACGGCACCCCAGCAGCCCCTCCGCCCCTTCGACCGCGATCCGAAACGGTGGGAGGAGGAACGAGACCGTGCGCTGTCCTGGGGCCACGTCTGCGGCGACACCGCGTGCACGGGCAGGTGCGAGCCGGTGCTCGTGTACGAGCGCACCGGGTGGGGGTGGCTGGCCTGGACCGTGCCCGGGGACGGGTCTGTGCCAGGGCGTCCCCGGCAGATCGGGGTGCTCACCCCGGGCGCGACGCTGACCCAGCGGCTGGCCGTGCGCTGGCTGACCAGGCGGCCCGCCCACCGCATCGCCCTGACTGCGGAGAGCCCCGCATCCTTGCGGCTCTCCGCGGCCGCCGTGGGGGTGCTCAGCCTCATCACGGCCCTGCTCGCCCTGGGCCGCGGCCTCCCCGCCGACCTGGTGCTGCCGGCGATGCTGCTCGCCCCGCTCCTCACCGAGCATCTGCCCGACCGCCTCGACGACCGGGCCCGCGAACACGTCCGCCGCGTCGAAGGCGATGCCGCCTGCCAGTACCTGCAGCGCCTCGCCGCCCTGCACACCTTCCTCCTCCAGACGGCCGCCGACAGCGACCGCTACGCACTGCGCCGCTCGGCCGAGGTCGGCCAGAACCTGCTGTGGGACGCCGCGGGCCTGCTCCAGACCGAGGACACCCGCTCGGCCTCGGCTCAACTCATCGACCGCGAGCGGCTGATGCTCCAGCTCGCCGGCCAAGTCGCCCAGATCCTGGACCGCACCCGCACCGAGGCCCGCTCCAGCGACGCGAACCAACCCCACGGGCCCGAAGGCCCGCTGGGCCCGCTGCCGTCCGGCTTCGAGCCGACGGCACAGCCAGCACCTCGAAGCGCGCCGGGCACTTCACCGCTGAAGGGATACCGCCCCATGACCCAGGCCCCGTCCGACGACTCAGTCCGCACCACGGACGTCTATCTCCTCTTCGCACACGAGCCGTACTACCCCGGCGATGGCACCCAGGAGATCAACACCACCCTGGTAGCCGCCGACTCCCTGCTCCATCCCGAGGTACGGCAGCCCGACGGCGCCAAGATCCACGACCGCCTCACCCAGGGACGCCGGCCGGGCGAGATCATCCCGCTGTCCACCCTCACCCACGAACTGGGCGGCGGCGCCGACTGGCCCTACGTCGGCGACTGGGAGAAGGTCACCACCGACCTCCTGCACCTCGTCCGCGCAGCCGAGTGCGACGCCCTCAGCCTCGGCCTCCCCGAGATTGGGCGCGCCCTCGTCATCACCGGCCCGCACAACCACGTCAGCGTCTTCGACGCCGCAGCCGGCCAGTTCCGCACCTATGGGCCGAAGGAGCGCGCCGCCGTCCTGGCCGAGGTCGACATGTACCTCGCCGTCCTCGTAGCCGAACAGGACCTCTGGCCGGGCGATGGCCTGCTGCCCCCGCTCTTCCACCACGCGTAGCAACCACCCCCGTTGGGGCGGCGACGGCCGACGCCCCCGAGCCCTGCCGGTTTCGGGAACGACTTCTGCCCCCACCTCTGGAACCCAAGGCTCGCGAGTGCGCCCGACTCTCGTTCCTGAAGCCAGTCTGCCGATCGGCCCGTACCCGTACGCTGCCGACCATGACACTGACCGTCAGGTGCCACCACAACGCCACCGCCACCTTCACCGGTCCCTGCACCGAGCAGGCGAGTCTGCCGCTGGTGTGGGAGGGCGAACGGGCGAAGCTGCCCGCGGGGCGGAGCTACCGCAAGCCCACTCCGCTCTCGGTGTCCGACGCGGCGATCTGCCCGGCGCACAGCGGGCCCCGCGCGGCATGAGGTACATCGAGGCCCCGGCCGTCTACGACAGCCCGGGATTCGAGGAACCCGTGCTGTTCTTGGGCGGCGGCATCACCGGCTGCCCCGACTGGCAGCGCGATGCGGTCCATCAGCTGCAGGCACTCGACTGCCCCGCCGCCGTCCTCAACCCCCGCCGCGCTCACTTTCCCGCCGGCGACCCGGCCGCCCACGGCGAGCAGGTGGCGTGGGAGTACGCCGCGCTGCACCGGGCCGCCGTCATCCTGTTCTGGTTCTGCGCGGACACCCTCCAGCCCGTCGTGCTGTACGAACTCGGGGCCCATGCCGCCCGCGATGCCACCCTCGCGGTCGGCGCGCACCCGCACTACGAGCGCCGCCTGGACGTGGTTGCCCAACTCCGGTACGCCCGGCCCGAGATCGAGGTCCACGACCGGCTGGAGGACACCGTGCGGACCGCCGCCGCGGCGGCCGTGGCGCAGCGGGTGCGCAGCCTGATCGCGGAGGCGCAGCGGCTACGTTCGCTCGGGGACCCCGAGAGCGGCTTCCACCGGGCACAGGAGGCGATGGAGGCGTTGCCCGCCAACGGGACGTTTTCCCACGAGGACTTCGCGGAACTCCAGGCCTTGGCACGGCAGGTGCGGGAGAACTGCGCGGACGCCCGGCAGACGGAGATGAGGCGCACCCCGTGAAAACGGCCGCCCCTCACCGGTGCGGCGTCGCCGGCCATCCAGCGCGCCGCCGCCGGTTGCCCGCAGCGGCATACGCGGTCTGCGCCGCCCGTTCGCTGAACTCCGCACCTGGCTGAACGTACTGGCTGCGGGGGAGAGGACTAGCGCCTCGCCGTCGAAGTGCAAGATCCAGCACTCCAGGGCCGGCTCGCTTCCGCGCTGGGAAGCTGGCCAACGGCCCTCAGGCCGCGCCCTAACCGCCCTATGGCGTTACACGACAAGCTCATCACAAGGCGGTCCACGGGCGAGGCTCGCCTCCGGCCAGCGGCATCCACACCGCCGCAGAGGGACCGTGCTGCTCGATGTCTTCCAGGACGCAGGCTCCCAGCTGAACTTCGCGGGCGAGGGCCGCGACGAGCGGGTGCTGAGCGACCATCGCCTGCAGATCGCTGATTCTGTTTCCCAGCCTGGCCCGGGAGGCCCCGGTGAGCATGAAGAGGACGCGGGGGAACACGGGATACCACCTGAGCCAGGCAGGACCGGTGGAGGTCGGCCTGCGGCGGCCGACGGGCTGGGCTTCGTACTGGCACAGCCGGGCGTACTCGATCAGTTTCACGGCCAGGCGTTCGCTGCTCATGGTGCTGCGATCGACCTCCACGAAGGCGCGCAGCTTCCGGCGGTGTCCGCCGTCGACGACGGTGTAGTGCATGACGGCGTCGGCCACAAGGCGCTCGCCCTCACCGACGTGGTGAGAAACCTCGGGAGTCCAGTCCCACGGGCCGTGCTCGTGCCCGAGCCGGCGCGCGTCAGCTGCGAAGGGCAGGTGGGCGCGTACCACGGTGAGCGTGTGCGGTGTCTTCAGCGACGCTGCGGTTGTCGAGGTGATGGGGTACGGCGGCCGCCCCCGCAGGACAGGAAGATCGCGGGTCAGTCGCGACCCTTCTGGTGTGAGGTACCAGGCGTGGGTCCGCGACCGGTTCGCGTCCGGAAGCGGGGTGAGGTCGACGAAACCCGTGGAGCGCAGCTTGTTCAGCGCACGGGAGAACAGCTGGCGGGAGCCGTCCGGCCGCAGCATCTGGCGCAACTGGCCGGTCGTGGCCATGCGGTGCAGGGCGAGCGCGGTCAGGATCTGCAACCGGAGCGGTTCAGCGGGGCTGGGGGCCAACTCGGCGGACGGAGCGCCTGGTGTGGAACTGGTCATGGAGATGAGGCAACCCGCCGCCCCCGACCCAACCCCCGACCACGTGGCCCCGACCAAGGTCACGACCCAAGAACGTTCTCGTGGGCGGGGCCATGGACGGCGACCACGGCCCCGACCGCGAGATTGGGCGAACTCTCAGGGGCACCCGCGGTCCGCGGCAGGAACAGCCCATGGCGGCGGCCTTGGGAAACGGCGATGGCCGGTCCGCAGCAGCAGGTGCTGCTGCGGGGCGTGGTGGCGAGCCACGCCATGCCGGCCATCGTGCGACACCCGGCCCGCAAGGGACCAACGGCCCGTAACCGGCTGTCGCGTTTCTGGGGCGGTGGGCGGAATTGCGCTCACCGCCGGGTTCTACTTCCTGGACCGCTGGGCGGCCTGCTGGAGGATGCGTCGGCGGGTCCACCGTCGGCGTCCGTTCTGGCGCCCGGCGTTCTCGGCGATCCCGTCCACGGTTTTCAGCAGCGGCAGGTTGCCCTGGGCAAGGCTGCTGGAGAAGGAGCCGACGCTCTTGTACCCGAGCAGGGCGGCCGCCGCGGTTGCCCCCAGGAGTTCGTCGGGATCTCCGTCGACGGGGACATCGGGCAGCGAGGATGCGCGGCCGGCGTCGGCGCGTCTGCCGCTTCCGGGCCGGGTGTCCATCCAGTCCAGGAGGGTCTGCACACGCCACAGCTTCCGGACATAGGGGTTCTCGGCCGTGCCCTTCTCTTCGACGACATCCGGGTCGGGGAAGTAGCCGGGGTGGTCGCGGACGTAGGTGGTGACCTGGTTGGGGTTCTTGTAGCCGAGGAACCGCGAGGCTTCTGCCGCGTTCAGCAACTCCTGCGGGTCGCGGGAGGGCGGTGTGTGTTCCTGGAGTCTTGCCGGCGTTCGGTGGGCGAACCACTCGGTGACCTGCGTGTGGTCCCACAGGCGGGCGCGGCCGCGCATGCCGGCGACCTCAGGAAAGGGCACGCCGGCGGCGTTTTCCGTGCGGTCGGTGTAGAGGCTGCTGATCCGGGCGGGTGTCAGGTCGTGTTCGGCCGCGATCTCGGCGGCGTCGGCCAGGCGAGGCTCACGGCGCGAGGTCATGGCAGAGCCGTCCGTCCTGTCGGTGGGTGAGCCGGCCTGCCCGGCTCACAACTCACATAATGGCAGGAGTTTGGGGTGGGGGTCCAGCACGCCGACCAGGCTTTCCCGGGCGGCTCGAGGAAGACGTCATTCCTCGGGGATCAGGCACACACCGCGGCAGGCCGCGTCCTGGGCCATCTCCGTGTAGGCCAGGGCCGCCGGCGTCATCTCCCACTCGGCCAGGGCGAGCAGCAGGAGCAGTTCGTCGCGGTCCTGCGATACGTCGCACGGCATGCCGGCCGTGTTCACGGCCGCCACCAGATCTCCGGGGGACTGCCCGGCGAAGCGGGCGGCCACCGTGTCGCGCAGGTCTTCAAAGCCCTGCTGGTAGAGCTCGCTCGCTTCGCGCAGGAGCAGCGCCAGGTCCCCGGCGCGGCGGGCCGGTGTGGCCGCGGCGAGGTCGAGGAGGCGCTGGGTGGGCGTCGTCACCATCAGCAGTATGCCCTTCAAAAAGATCAGAGACGCCTGGGGAATCTCAGAGCGGAGCGGCACACCCGTCGCACGGCTGGCTTTGTAGGTGGAAACGGACACCACTTGTCGACGAGTCTGAACACCACTTGTCGATCACAGGGCCGCGAAATATCGATGAGAACTGACACCACTTCGGCGGGGGCAGCCGACGTTCGCAGGCGTTGACGGTGAATGCCGCCGCCCGTTTGTGCGATGCGGCTTGGAGTCGTCTGGCCTGTCCTAGAAGGTGCTCTGTGACGGTTCCCAGACCGAGCAGTCGTGAGCGAAGAGAACGCGTCGTGGGTCGAAGTCGGCGAGTCGCTCCAGCCAGTGCTGGTAGGCGGGAAGCGGTTGCTCCACGCCGTGAAGTGCCGCCTGGCGGGCCAGCTGGTGCGATGCGTAGTGGGAAGCGAAGTCGTGCGCCTGGCCGGCGAGGACTACCGTGCCGTCTCCTTGCTGAAGGACCAGCGACTGATGCCCTTGGGTGTGCCCTGGTGTCGGAATGATCCAGACGCCCGGCCAGATCTCGGCCTCACCGGCGAGTTCCTCGTAGGACGCGGCGGGGAAATCGATCAGTTCGTCGAAGGTGTAGTCGCCGTTGCGGGCCGTGGCCAGCTCGACGTCCTGGACCAGGATGGGCTTGCCGCCCAGGAGAGGGTTCCCGCCGCAGTGGTCGAAGTGGAGGTGGCAGTTCGCGACGAGGGAGATGTCGTCAAGAGCGACTCCGGCCGCGGACAGGGCATCCTGCAGGTCTCGGCGTCGGGGACGGTAATGGGCTTCGGTCTCGGGGTCCGCCTTGCCGATGCCGGTGTCGAAGAGGATCAGGCCGTGATCGTGTTGCACCAGGTAGGCGAGCACAGGTTCGACCCGCGGCTGCGGGCCGCCGGTCTCCGACGCGGGCCGGATGAAGTACCCCAGATCGAGCCGACGCACCGACATGTTCTTCCCCATGCGGCCAGCCTGGCAGGTTTGGGTGTGTTCCGGTCGGCCAGTCTGCCGAGGGCAGAACCACCACCGACCCCATCGGCCGCAAGGCGTGCGATTCACGTGCAGGGTTCAGCCTGCGGCGGAGTCCTGGGCAGCGGCGCGGGCCTGCGTGATGGCGAGGCGGTAGGATTCGGTGCCGGTCTGGATCAGGTTGCCCGCCGAAGGTCAGCCGGTCGACGATGGCCGCAGAGCCTCGGGTCGGTGAAGGTCTTGGTCCAGCCAACTGGGGCTGGCACTTGTTCCCCGCGAGGAGTCTGCCCTGTCACCTGGCCGTAGGCGGGTCCTGGGCGTCTCTTTGATTGTCTCGCTGACAGCATGCTTTTGAAGGCGTTACCTTCATTCATCAGGTGCGAGAAAGGTGTGCCCGATGGTGGAGTCGCGTCTGCGGGTGATCGAGGGCCGAGCAGTCCCTGACCTGCCAGCTGCCCTGGACCCGTGGGAGTTCCAGGCGTTATGCGTGGAAGCGTTCGTGGCCTCCTGGCGGGCCCGCGGGTTCAGCCCGGTGACCATCGAGAACGACACCGGCCTGCTGGAGCGGACGCTGCCAGCCCTGGGCCGGCCCGCTTGGGACGTCACTCCTGAGGACATCGACCGCGTGGTCGGCGGCTTGGCGGTGGACGGGCGTGCCCCGTCCACCCGCCGTGGCTATGTCCAGATCTTCAAGGGCTTCCACCGGTTCCTGCAGGCCCGCAAGGCCGTGGAGATCGAGGCCGCGTTCGGGATCCGGCTGGTCTGCCCGGTCGACGAGTTCAACGCCTCGCGCCATGTCGGCGACGACTCGCCAGCTCTGCTGCCGCCACCGACCCCGGAGCGCGTCGAGGAGTTCTTCGCCTTCCTCAAGGCCCGCATCGCCACCGCCCGCAAGTACGCACCCGCCGCCCGCGACTATGCGCTGTTCCGGACGCTGTATCACGCCGGCCTGCGCTCGGACGACGCAGCGCGCCTGGACCGCCCCGATGTCCACTTCGACCGCGGCCCGTTCGGAAAACTGCACGTGCGCTTCGGCAAGGGCGCCCACACCTCCGGGCCGCGGCCGCGTTGGGTGCCCATGCTCGACCAGCTGGACCTGGTCCTGCACTGGTTCCTGGACGACGTGCGCGGCAAGTTCCCCCACTCGCCCGCGCTGTTCGCCGACGAGTCCGGCGGCCACCTCCACCAGGGCACCGTCCGCAACCGGCTGCGCTATCTGATGGAACTCGAAGGCCGCCCGGCCGCCAACCGCTTCAGCCCGCATGCCCTGCGCCGGGCCTGCGCGACCCACAACTACGAACGCGGCGTGGACCTGGTGGCTATCCAGCAACTCCTCGGTCACTGGACCGTCAGTTCAACCATGCGATACGTCCGGCCCTCGGCCACGTTCATCGAGGACGCCTATCGCCGTGCGGTGACCAGCACCCTCAGCGAGCTCACCGGAGAGGATCCCGCGTCGTGAACATCAAGTGGAAGCTGCGGATCGCCGCCGCCCAGCGCGAGGTCTGGACCGGCGCCCAACTGCGGCGGCTCCTGGCCGAACGGGCCGGCCTGGAGCTGTCCTCAGCATCGGTGTCGGCGCTGTTCACCAAGGAGCCCTCGCAGGTGAAGATGTCGACCCTGGCCGCGCTGTGCACCGCGCTCGAATGCACCCCCAACGACCTGATCGAGGTCGACACCACCCCCGTCCAACACCCCGCCGCCCCCGCCCGACCAGCAGCAGAGCTGCCCCGGGCCGCCTCAGCCACCGGCCGGTCCATGCCTCCGATCTGACGCGAACGGGGACGGAGCGACGATGGGCATGCGACAGCGGGATTGCGTCGGCTGCGGGGCGTCGGTCGGGATCATCGGCCGGGACTACTGCTGCCGCTGCACCGCCCGGCTCAAGGACGAAGCCACCCGAACACCCTGCCCGACCTGCCGAAAGTCACGGGTCCTGCAGAAAGACACCGGACGGTGCATCAACTGCTCGCGGACCTGCACCACCTGCGGCCGGCCGGTGCGCTCTCCGGCCGCCACCAGCTGCGGGGCCTGTCGGCGGGAAGCCGAGCGAGTCGCCGCCAAACGGACCTGCCCGCGCTGCCAGCGGCCCGGCTTCCTGCAGACCGCCACCGGCTGGTGCGGCCACTGCTCACGCGTCCGCCAGCCCAAGCAGCCACCGCGTGCGTGCGCCGGGTGCGGCCAGGTGCGACGCCATGCCGGACTGGGACTGTGCTCGGCCTGCTGGCAGAAGCACCCCGACCGGCCGTTCATCACCGCCGCCAACCTGCAAGAACGCCTCACCGACCCACCGCCGTGGCTGGGCGACTTCGCCGGCCACCTCGCCGCCCGGCACTGCGCCAGCCGGGCCTGCACCATGATCAGCGCTCTCGGTCGGCTCCTGGAGGACGAACACCCCAATCATCCGCAGGCTCTCCTGGAGCGTGCTCGTCGCCCCGGCCGCTCGATGGGCTCCCTCGCCCGCGCACTGGAGGACTTCTTCACCCAGCGCGCCCTGGCGCTGCCGACCAACCACGCCGACCAGCTAGCGGCCGGCCGCCGCCGACGCCGCATCGAAGCCGCCCCGCTGCCGCTGCGGCCCCAGATCCAGGCGTTCTCCGACGCACTGCTGCGAGCACGTGAACGTGCCCTGCGCGCCGGGACCCTGCCGCGCGCCGACATCACCATCGAGGCGACCCTGGCCATCGTCCGCGACCTCGCCCGCTTCCTGGCCGACCAGCGCGGCAAACTCGACTGGGCCCTGGCCGACGTCCACGACATCGAAGCGTTCCTGGCCACCCGGCCCAAGGCCCGCCAGCGCCGACTGACCGTACTGCGGCAGTACTTCCGCTTCGCCCGCTCTGGCAAAGTCGTCCTCGTCGACCCCACCCGCGGTCTGAAGGCGAAAGGCCCGTCCGGGTTCAGCGGCGCCACCGTCGCCGTCGACCAGCAGCGCCAGCTGTTCCGCCGCTGGACCACCACCACCGAAGCCCACCCCCACGAGGCCTTCCTCGGAATGCTGGCCCTCCTGCACGCGGCCTCCAGCAGCGAAGTGCGAAACCTGCGCGTGGACGACATCGAGCCGATCAACCGCACCGTCCAACTGGGCAAACGCCCGCATCCGGTGCCGATGGACCCGGCCAGCTGGTCGGTATTACAACGCTGTCTGGCCCACCGCGAGAGCCAGCGCACCGACAACCCCCACGTGATCGTCACGAAGATCACCAAATCCGGCCGGTCCGCGGCCTCGACCGCCTATGTCAGTCACATCATGGACCCCTGCGGTGTTCCGCCCCGGACGCTGCGGTGCACCCGTCTGGCCGACCTGGTGAACACCCTCGACCCGAAGCTCGTCGCCGCGGTCCTCGGCATGGACCCCGAAGGCGTCATGATCTACCTTGCCGACCATGTCGAGGCTGGACGCCTCCCCGAACAGCGTGAACGGAGACACTGAGGTGCGACACCTGACGCCCGTGTTCGCCCTTGGAGCACTGCACCGAGGGAAGGAGATCGAGCAGTTCCTCGGCGGCATCGAGCGCGACGGCCGCCAAAGCGTTCGCTGGATTGCCATCAGCCCCGACCGCTCGGGCGTCACCGTCTATCTCAGCGAAGTCGTGGACGCCGGCACCGACACTTTCCACGACGTCACCGAGTTCCCGCCCCTGGACCCGGACGAAGAGAGCTGGGGACGGGAAATCGCCGTCCTGGCGACTCCCGAGGAAGCCCTCCAGGTGGCCGTTCAGGAGCTCGGAGCGGATCCCGGACGCTGGGTCAATCAGGGCATTGTGTGCGACGAATACCGTGACTTCCGGATCGCTCGTAAGGCCCAGAGTCCGATGCAACCGTGACCTCGCGTCAGGCCCGGCATTGCCTCGGAATGTGGTCAGGCCTGGTCGACCTCGTCGAGCGCCACGAGCAGTTCGTCGACAAGTGCGTGGTGCTGTTCCCGTTCGCCATTGCGCGCCGGAGTGGCGAGGACCAGAGTCTTTGCCAGACCAAGGTCTCCCGGCCCAGCGCCCAGCAGTTCGCGGGTGACAACGATGGAGTCCATCACGCCGATGCCACGCGCGCTGAGCATCGACTGGATCGCTGACATCTCCGTGCCTGTCGCCAGCAGGGGGCGGAGCTCGTCGGTCAAGGCCGAGAGCCGGATGGCCCGTTCGGCGTCGAGTCCAGAGAGTGCCATCGCTCAGCTCCCGTCCTTTGCCGGTACGGGTTCGTCCGCAGCGTCGGCCATGACGAGGCCAGCGCTGACGGCCTGCCTGTCGTCGATCCCGACATGCCGCAGGAAGGCCCAACGGTCCAGCTGAGCGCATGCCCAGCTGGGATCGTATGCCGCGGTGGGCAGCTGGGGGATGCGCCTGCGGCCCGTTTCGTCCAACCGATACGGCTCCTCGAATGCGGTGTTCCACGCTTGGACAGCGGGGGTGTACCGCTCTCGGGCCTCTTCAGCACTGATATCCAGGTAGGCCGCGACCTGTGCCCAGGAGCTGCCGCGTTCGACTTCGTAGACGACGGCCGAGTTCAGAGTCCGCTCAGCTAGTTCGATGAGCTGTCGGGCTTGGCTGACGCGACCGGCGAGTCCGGTATCAACATCGTTTCGAGTACCCACCAGCCCGGCGGCGCTGTCCGCCACCTCTGTGGCGTGGTCGGCAAGTACGAGCCGGGCCAGTCCTTCACGGGAGTACGCGGATCGGTCATGGTCGTAGGGGGTCGGCTCGCTCATGAGGGACAGAGTTCCATGTCCACGTGTT
The DNA here is from genome assembly GCF_058544905.1 of Streptomyces sp. JLBG701. Taxonomy (NCBI): domain Bacteria; kingdom Bacillati; phylum Actinomycetota; class Actinomycetes; order Kitasatosporales; family Streptomycetaceae; genus Streptomyces; species Streptomyces sp. JLBG701. The sequence goes on along the minus strand of NZ_CM178588.1, from coordinate 14,489 downwards.
CTGCGGGTACTGAGTATTCACGGCCGACTACCCCATGAACGGGCCGATTCACCACAAGGCGGGAACCTGCCCTGTTTCGGCGCTGCCTGGCACAGGTTCGCCGGAACATGTGCGCTTTGCTGAAGCTCTCGTTCGAGGCGATGGCGACGCTGTTCTTCTCCTCACGTTCCGTCAGAACCTGGAACAGCAGCTCAGCACCCCTGCGGTCCAGCTCCATGTAGCCCAACTCGTCAATGCACAAAAGATCGACACGGCCGTAGCGGGCGATGGTCTTGGTCAGTACCCTCTCGTCCGCGGCCTCGACCAGCTCGTTGACGAGCTTGGTCGCTGCTCGGCAGCGAGTCGCCGGGTCTTGCGCCGTACGCGTTCGCCGAAAACTTCCGGACCGGCGGCGCCGGCAACGGCTGCGGCCTCGGTCCAAGTGGTGCCCTCGCCCTCGGCATACGCGAACACCACCGCGCGTTCCGACGGATCGAGGCCGCGCAGGACGGTGTTCAGCCGCTCGTCCGCGTACACCCCGTCCGTCGTGTGCGAGAGCAGGTCGACGTCGGCGGTGACCAGGTCGTACAGCGACAGCCCGCTGAGGTCCGCGTCCAGGGAGAGCACCCGCCCGTGGCGGGTACGGCGCCGCCAGATCGGCACCAGTTGCCGGTGCAGCGTGCGGGCCTCCGCCTTCAGCGCGCCGAGTGCGGTGGTCGGCAGCTGTCCGGTCTGCCACAGCGGATCGCACCAGTCGCCGAGCAGAGCGGTAGAAACGGCTTGCCGCCACCGCTCGCTGCGGGGCAGCACCAGTACTGCGGCGGCGATGCGGTCGACGCCGACGGCGCCGTCGGTGGGATTGATGCGCAGAGCGGTCGTCCACGCGCCGCAGACGGCAGTGCGGACCGTGAGCGACTCCACGAGGTCCGGCGTCTTCCCTGGAAGCGGACGGAGCTGCACAGATGGAAGCCTCCCACTGCGGATTCTGTGGGCGGCCGCGGCCTGGAAGTTGCGGCTGAACTCTTCGCGGCTTTCCAGCCGGATGCCCGTCTCGGTCACAGTGACGAACTCGGCTCCGTCACCGGCAAGGCGCCCCATGACGGGGACATGTGGCTCGTAGGTCCAACGGCGTTTCACTGCGTGCTACTTCCTTGTACGAGGGGGACGCTTCACCTCTCGGTCCCGGGGAGCGGTGCCACCGGCAATGAATCTTGAGGAGTCTGTGTGCGCCGCTGAGCGGTACGCCGCGCCTGTTCGACGGCGAGCCGCTTGGCCTTGCGCCGGACCCGTTCGCCGAAGACTTCCGGCGCAACCGGCCGTCTTCACAACCGCGTCAGCGATAGCCGCCTCCGGTCTCACTGCAGCGGCGAGCGTTGCGTTGCCCCGGCGTTGAGGACCGACAACGCGATGACCTGACCGAGACGGCCTTCAGCCATCGCGGCACGACGGCGTGCTGGTCGACAACAGCGGTGCCCTCGGACCCGAGGGCGAGGACGTCCGCTCCGCCTCGGTCGGCGGGCTCACCGCCGTCTACTGGATCAACCGCCCGGCCGGACGTCTGTACGTCGTGGACATCGTCTGGCTCGGATAGCCGACGGATATGCCAACGCCTCGCCCCCGGCATGTCAGCTGCCGGGGGCGAGGCGTTTCGCATGCTATCCGCGCCTGGCCATGGGGTCAGCTGCGGATATGGACGGTCACGTTGACGATCACGCCGCCGGCCGCCACGGTTCCGCCGAACAGGGCCACGGCGGTGATCTGCTCCGTGTGTCCGAGGGCGGTCAGGAGGCAGATGGCGGCCATGGCCAGGAGCGCGGTGATGGCCGGAGCCACACGGCCTGCCTGGGCAAGACGGGACGTCATTTCCCCTGCTGTACTGTTCCGAGGTGTCGCTTCAGGATTCATCTCTCGTAATTTCGCTCGGGCGGATGTGATCCCAGCGCGACACCGGGGAGTCCTCGGTCCTGCCCTCCGCCTCCAAGCTCGGGCATGACCTTCGGGGCTCCCCTTCTGCACGCCGGGGCCACGATGGGCGGGCGGGAAAGTGCGTGTCCTGGCTGTGACCGCCCCCTCCCGCGAAGAGATCAACGACGTTGAACTGCCTCAGTAGTTTCAGCAGTTGACGCCGGACGCTCTGCTGCGCATCCTGCACCCGCCTGCGGCGGGAAAGCCAATCCGGCACCCGTAGGAGTCGCGAGAACACCCTTGGGAGTCACACGAAAAGCGGTGCCCGAGATGCTGAACAGCCGATCCGCCTAAAGCGCTGTCCCGTAAATGATCTACGACGTGTTCGTTGATCTGCCTGTTCGTCTTCACCCGGCAAGGACGAGGTTGTGCAGGCGGGCGATGCCGAGCATCGCGTGGTGGACGCCGTCGCCCTTGAGGCGGCAGTCACGGAGGATCTTCCAGGTCTTCATCCGGGCGAAGGCGTGCTCGACGCGAGCGCGGACCTTGCGGTGGGAGGCGTTGTGTTGCTCTTTCCAGGCCTCGAGTTCGCTCTGGCCGGGTTCGCGGCGGTGCGGGATGACCAGGCCGGTGCCCCGGTAGCCGCCGTCCGCGATGACCGTGGTCTTGCCGACGGCGGCCTTCGCTCCGGACAACTCCCACGCCTTGCAGTCGTTGCGGTTGCCGGGCAACGGTCGGCCGACCGCGACGACCAGCCGGGTGTCTGCGTCGATGACGACCTGGTGGTTGGTCGAATACCGGTAGTTCTTCGACTGCTCGGCGATGCTGTGGTCGCGGGTGGGGACCAAGGTGCCGTCCACGATCAGCACGGTGTCCTTGCGGAACCGCTTGCGTTGCTGGAGAGCGAGCGCGGGTCCGAGGTGCATGATGATGCGGTCGGCCGCGGACTTGGACACCCCGAAGAGCGGCGCCAGTTGGCGCAGGGTCAGGTTCGTCCGCCAGTACGCGGCGACCAGCAGCACGCGGTCCTCCAGCGGCAGACTCCACGGCCGGCCCTTGCGCACCGGATTTGCGCCCTCGCGCCGGAGCGCGGTGATCAGCTTGCCGAACTGACGCGGGTTCAGCCCGCTGAACGGGGCTATCCAGGAAGGCTCCGACGCCGTGATCACACCAGTCACTGCTTGATCATTTCACTGCTTCAGGTCCTCCCTGCTCGAACGCGATGCGGCAGCGTTCAACATGCTCGGCGACGTGCTCCATGAACCAGCGCATGATCTCGTAGGGGATGACGTGCTCGTCGTGGCCGTGGATGTGGACGGTCGGCTCCAGGTCCGGATCCTCGTCAGGTATCACCGCCACCAGGAAGGCCACTCCAGGCAAATGCGTTTCCGCGTTGGGGATCTCAGCCCACGCGGCCGGCGCCGGAACAGCCTCGCTCAGCTCCACACACCATGCGTCGTCCGGCAAGGCGTAGTGGAACTGGACGGCATAGTGACGGCCTGCATGAACGCGCAGCTCTGGCATGTCCGCAGGCTGTCACAGACCCGCGTCGGAGTCTCGCGAGTATCCCGCTCAGCACCCGGCGCGGGCTCCAGCCAGCCTTTGCGGGACATCCCTTAGATCCCCTGAGGAGTTACGGATTTCCCGGCTCCGGCTGCACCCGTACGAACCGGCCTCATGGCCGGTGCCGTACCTGCGCGTTGGTCCGGCCCAACTGCCATCTGCCGGGCTCGACTTGATGGAAGGCGGGGAAGCGGTGCAGGAGCCGTCCCAGTCCGTTCATCTGCCGACGGTGCGGCGTCTGTACCGGCACGGGCAGGGCGGCGAGGATCTCGGTGCGGGTCATCGGCTGGGGCGCGCGGGCGAGCAGGCGAGCGACCTGCGATAGCACGTCATCTCCTGCGGTGCCGCGTTCTGCCTGCGTCCAGCCGGGCTTGTGGAGCTCGTATTGGCTGTACGGTTCGCCCAGGACTTTCAAAGCCTCTGTGCCGAACCTGGCGAGCTTCGCGCGGGTGTCGCTGGTGAACCGGGAGCGGTTGCGGTAGGCGTAGACGCTGGCGGCGGCCGCCACGATCCCGGTGGCCACGGGGTGGGCGCGGGCCAGCCGGGCGGCACCGTACAGGCCGTAGCCGTTACTCATGACCGCGGTGCCGCTGGCCTGCATGCCGGCCTCTGCCTGGCCGATCCGTCCCAGAACGGTCCGTACGTCTCGCCACCTCGGTACGGCGATGCCCTGGCGGATCAGGTCGCGGTCTTCGGCGAACAGCACGACGGGCGCCAGGACACCGGCCAACTGCAGGATGCCGACGCCGCTGAGGTCCTCCTGGGCGAGCTTGTCGGCGGCCGCCGTCATGGGCAGCCCGTTCACACAGACGACGTGCAGCAGCGGCACGTACTGCTGCCACCACAGCCGCTCCGCTGCCACGAGATCGAAGGCGCCACCCTCGCGCTTGAGATCGGCCAGTACACGGGGGACCTCCGCCCACACGTAGTGCGGGATGAAGCCGCGCAGTGTGCCGTACCGCATTCCGGCGAGGATCGAGGACGGCTCGCGGCGGACCAGCGCCGCGGTGACGTCCGTGGTGAGCACCGACGTGTCGAAGACGCCGATCCGGAAACCACCGCTGGTCGACGGGCGGGGGCGGATGTAGACGCTACACATGACGGGAGCGTAGGTCCTGGCCGGGCGGCGCCGGGCACGCATTGTCTCCATGCCGGCCAAGCGGCGGGGGGCGCACCGTCACGGCGTACGCTGCTGGGGTGACTGCCGCGCAATGGGTCTCTGCTGGGGAGCAATCACGGCGGCGGAATCTCAGAACCACATGCTATTGGGATACGAGCGAGCCCCGTACGAGCGGGCGATGGCTGCAGCGTTCAGCCCGCTTTGTGTGACTGCCTGAAAACTCCATCCGGTTGGCTCGCGTCGCAGGTCGGCGATGACCGCTGCATAGCCGTCGGTGAACTGGGGAGGCGCGATATGCGTCAGTTGACGCATCGTGGCGGGGTCGACGGCCTCAGCGTGGGCGCGGGACCGCCGCGGCAAGGCTCCCATCCGCGAGGCACCGGCAGACACGGAGACGATGAAGAGGATGCGGTCTGCTGTGGCTGGCATGTCATTGAACTTCACTATCGCCAGGTGACGGCCCTGCTCTCGTGGCAGGTCGTGGGTCCACCTTTCTCTGTCACTGAGGAGGGCGACTGAGCCGTCGTCAGTCTTCGTGTGGTCAGGATGCAGGACGTAGTCCTCTGACAGAACCTTTCCTGTGCCGTTCAGGACAAGGACAGATGGAGTCAGCGATTGGACTCCATGCAGTCCCGTCGTCGGCACCGTCCCGCCGAAGGAAACCAGCACCGAAGAGGAGCGATTCCTGTCAGGTATGAGGGTGCTGAGCGAGTTGCTCGAAGACGCCCCCTCGGATGCATCATCCGCGTCAGCGCTGCCGGACCGGGCAGGCGCGCGGGCGGCGACACGAGGGGTGTCGGCAGGGGGCTCGTACTCGGCTGGGTCGGACTGCTCGACAGCGCTGTCTTCGTTCAGTGCGGTTGTCTGCCGCCGCGTGCGTACAGGTTTGTCCCCCGTGGGCACGCGCCGGCGGCCAAGCTCGTGCCTGGTTGCGGGGTTGTTCGGCGGGTTGTCCTGGACAACTCCGTCTGCAGGGGAGGCTTGGATGAGGTCGTGGTTGAGGCGTTGCAGCATCTGGTCATCGCGGTCGTTGACGGCCTCAACCTGAGTCAGGGCCTGGTCGATGTCGTCAGCGACTGGATCGGTGGTCATGGCGAGATGTGCGAGCCCTGGGACTGCGGCGTCGTACTCATTGGCGGCGGGGTTGTCAGCCGTGCCGGTACGCAGACGGTCAAGTTCGTCGGTGAGTTGGTCGACCCGGATCTGGACTCGGGCTGCGAGTTCTTCGGCCTGGCGTTGTTTCTCCTGGGCGCGGCGGAGTTCGTGTCGGGCGCGCTCTTCCTGTACTTGGGCACGGGTGAGCTGCTGCTGGGTCTGCCGCAGGGTGTCGGGGTCGGCGTGTGCGGCGTGGAGTTGGTCGCGCTCGCCGGTCAGGTCGGTGATCTGCCGCTCCAGCCCGTTGATCATGGAGAGGAGGATCATGACAAGTCTCCAGGAGTTCCCGGCGGCCTCGCGCAGTTGGTTCTGCTGCTCCAGGGAGCGGGTGAGCCGGCTGTAGATCTCGACCTGTTGCTCCCGGACCTCGACGAGTTCCAGAGCGGAGACGACACGGGGCGGGGGTTTCACCGGTGAGGGGCGGGTGGCCGCGTGCAGCAACTTCCGCGCTTCGGCCAGGCGCCGCTCACGCAGCCGCGGTTCTGGAACCGTCACACGGATCAAGGCGGTCACAAACTGTTGGTCGGGGACCTTTCCGCCCAGATGATCGCTGATCCGGGTCTTGGAGAAGTGCATTTCGGCGGCCAGCATGATCAGGGTCTTGCCGCTGGCCTCGACCTGTGCGCGCAGGAAGCCGGCGAGCGTGCTCGCTTCTTCGCTCTCGGCCCGGATCGGCCCCCAGGGCCTGCCTCCCCGCCCCGCCATAGGTGCTCCCCCTCTGCCGCATCCGCGACCTGGTTGTCCGCACCTGTCCCGGGACAACATCGCGTTTTCCGGACTTTACCTGCGCCAACGCCCCAGACGGTCCCTGAACTATCCAACCAGGCAGGACAGTTGCCTCATCGCACCCCCGGCTACTGGAGACTTCCGTGCTGCCATCCTGGCTGCCCTCGCCCCGCACCGTAGGCGCGTTCCAGCGTGTCCTGCTCGTCGCCCTCCTCACCCCCGCCGTGCTCGTCGCCCTCGTCGCGGCAGTCCCGGCTCTGGTTGTGCTGCCGTTCCTGCCCAACGGAGTCGACCGTGCCACCACACTCCTCACCGCGCACATCCAGTACCTGAATACCCTGCTGACCCAGAGCCGGCCCGCCCCGTAGCAGATGCCCTCCAGCCCCGGAGGCCGCCAGCGCGTTCACCGGGTATCTCCAGCAACTGCTCGATACGCCCGCCCGTACGCGATGAAGCCGCGCAACCTGCTGTACCCCATCCCGGCGATGATCGAGGACAGCTGGCAGCGGAACAGCACTGCGGTGACGTCGGCGGTAAGCACCGACGTGTCGAAGAAACCGAGCCGGAAACCACCGACGGTCACGGGCGGGGGCGGGTGCAGAGGCTGGACATGACGGAAGCGTAGGCCTCCGGAGAGGCGACGCGGCCCGGTTGCTCGTTGTCGACGGTCTGCTGCTCGACTTCAAGAGCACCCGCCGCCCGCTGGCGGAGATGTCCCAGCGCACCGCCTGGCAGCTGGCCGGCTACCTGCTGCTCGATGCCGCCGACCGGTACCGGATCGACACTGTCGGCCTCTACTTGACCCGCTCCGGAGTTCTCGCCCCCTGGTCCGTCGACGACTACCTCGCCCTGCTGGGCGCCTGCCACCGCGATCTCACCGCGCTGCGCCGGGTGTCCGCCGAACTGCTCGCCGGGTGCGAGGCCGGCGCCTGGTACTTCGCGACGGAGGAAGAGACCAAGCGCGTCCGGCAGTTGCTGGAGCGCCTGGCGCCGGCCCCGGCTGCTGCCTGGTGTGCACCCGGCCCCTACCTGAATCCACCCGCTGGCCCCGGGAGTTCTGCACCTCCTGGTGCCGCGGACGCGCCCACGTCCTCCGTCGTCGTGGGCTGCTCCCCGGACGCGTAGGCGATCGGGGGCCCCTCCCGTCTCTGCTGGGTGTCGGTGTTCCACTGGCTGGGGGTCTGGGTGAGGCGGAAGTGGCAGACGGTGGTGTCGGATTCGGTGAAGCGGTATTCGGCGTCGCTGGTGACGGTGCCGGCGCGTGCGTGATCGGCGGGGGCATGCAAGCACCTGTGTCAAATAATAGTGTGTATTAGGGGTGGGGTAATCTGCCCTCGCTTACTGCACCCGGCGGAGCAGTCGTCGCAGCCACTGCCGCCACCCTCCGGCCGCCGTCCGTTCCGGCATGGCTCCCGCGCTGAACACGGTGGAGCTGTCGACCTCTACGTGTAGTGGCACTGTCGCGTCGGGCCGGGTCAGTGGCTGGTCGGTGGTGTCGAGATGTATGGACACCCGTACGGCCTGCATGTCGGCGTCGAGGTAGGCGAAGACCAGAACGCCGGCGATCTCGATGCACGGCAGGCCGTCGTCGTCGGGGCCGGTCATCGGGTGGAAGACCGCTGTGCTGTTGACCGCGGCGCAGACTTCCTCGTCCGGGAAGCGGTAGCCGTCCGGAGCGGGCGGGGTCCGCGTCAGCCGGCCGATGTCGTCGGCGTGCAGCGAGTAGTGCTCGTCTGCGCGTTCCGCCTCCGGCCCGTAGTACAGGTCGACGGCCTCGCGGTCGCTGAGGGGCGGGCGCTCCGGGACGCCGTCGTCGCCGAGCACGTTGTCCCAGCTGCTGCGTACGTGCTGTGCCAGGCAGGCCAGCGCGGAATCCTCGTCAGCCCAGAGCGTCACCTCGTCCTCGTGGTGGTCCTGGCGGCGCAGTACCCAGACGCTGCCCGCGACCTGCCGTGCGCGTGTCACCGGGCGGGCGAAGTCGAAGCGCGCGAGCCATGTGCCGAGGATGTCGACGGTGTCGGCGCCGGGCCACTCGTCGGTGCGCTCCTGAAGGCTGTTCATCTTCTCGTGCAGGTCGATGACGGCTGCGCCTTCGGGCGTGGCGGGGTCGGGGATGATCACGGTGATACCTCTCTTCCGTCCTTACTCGGTGTGATGCGCCTGGGTCCGGCTCAGAACTCGCAGGGAACGCGGAGGCTGACGTGCCAGCTGTGAGAGCCGGCCTGATCCTCGGTGATGGGTTGCCTGGCGGAGGTCGGTTTCGTAGCTGTGGTTGATCCATGTGGACACGCACGGCTCGGCCTCAGCCGGGCTGGAGGCGTCGATGGGAAACGCTGGTGCGGCGGCCTGCCTTCGGACTTCAACTGCTGTGCGCACAGCGTCCGTTCGGGTTCTGGGCGGCAGGGCTGGGGGCTGCCCGGCTGGGTGGGGTGGTGGTCAGCGGGTGGGTAGCGGTGTGTAGGAGAAGACGTAGTGGCCCAGTTCGCGCAGTACGCCGGCGGTGCGTTCCACGGCTGCGGGGGTGCTGTCGGTCTGGCGGGTGTATGCCTCGATCTCGCTGTTCCAGGTGAACCCCTGGGCGGTGAGGAACCCTTCAGTGCCGGGTGTGAGGTCAAGGTCGGACTCGGGAGCGGCGACGAGTCCGTGAGCGGGGTCGGGTACGACCAGGAACACCGGGTCTCCTTCCGTGTGGGCCACCCCGGCCGGGGCGAGACGGTTCGCTACTCGGGGCGCAGGGGTGGTCAGGGGGTGACGGTGACGGTGTGGTCGGCTTCCAGGACGGCGAGGACGGCGCGGATGGCCGCGCGGGTCTCCGGGCTCGGTACCGAGTAGGGGAAGTCCAGGGCGTGCACGGCGTCGTCCAGGTCGATGTCGCGCATCGGCAGCGTGCATCCGTTGCGGTAGAGGGCGACGGCGGTCGCGGTCGCGACGCGGCTGCGGTTGTAGGCGATGGCCTCCTCGGCGGTGGCATCGGTGCCGAGCGCTTCGCGTGCGGTGGGCGGCAGGGCAGCGATTCCGGCGGTGAACCGGCGGGCGGGAAGGCGGAGGCGTACCGGTCGCAGGGTGCGGCGCAGCGATCGCAGCATGGAGACTCCTGGGTCTGAAAAGCGGGGAAGGGGGCCGTCACCTGGAGGGCGTGCGGGAGGTGACGACCCCGGCTCACTGCTAATACTAGTGTTAGATGGGAGGGTGTGAACCCACCCTTGACCTGCGGATTTGTGACCATTCGCGTTCGCATCAAGAGGGCAGTGGGAATGCGCCCCGGGGCCCTTCAGTGGTGGTGTCCCGGCGTCGGGCCGTCCTGTCCGAGGTCGGGCGGCACGCCGTAGTGGACGTCGGATTCCGGGGAAGTGAGGTCGCCGGATTCGACGTTGGTGCAGTAGGCGTCGAAGACCTCGCCTGCGGTGAGGGGTTCGAGGCCTCCTCCGCGCAGTCGCCAGCCGTAGATCTGGTCGGTGGTGTTCGGGTCGGTGATGCGCATGACGAGTCCGCCGGGGCTCTGGGTCGCGAGGCCAAGGGCGAGGACCGTGGTGAATTCGAGGGCTTCGGCTTCGGCGAGTTGTGTGCCGCCGTCGGTGTCCATGTCGGCGTGGAGGGCGGAGACGAGGGTTTCCGGTGTTGCCGTGACGCTGCAGACGAGGTGCCGGTTGCCCGGATCGGCGGTGTCGAGGATGCGGATGAGGAGGTTCGAGGCGCGGGCGAAGGCGTCTCGGCCGATGTCCTCGCCGCAGGAGGCGCAGGTGCCCAGGCGGGCCAGGATCGTGGAGGCGTACTCCCAGGTGGCTTGGCGGACCGCTTCGTCGATCAGGGCCGGGGTGAGGTCGGACAGCGGTTGGCCCTCGTACGGGATGGTCGGGCCCGTGGTGGCGAGTTCGGCGGTGAAGCGGGTGCGGCTTGAGGGGGTGTCCGGGTTGAGGCCTGTGTCGGTGCAGTAGTCGGCGTACTCCTGTGGGTCGAAGAGGGCGACCGTGGTGTGGGCGCCCTGGGAGGCACGCGTCTGGAGAAGGTCTTCGACCGCTTGCCGGTAGGTCGTGTAGTCGTCGAAGGTGAAGCTGCGGTAGTGCCGCATGGCGCGGAAGTCGTGCTCGTCGGCGAGCAGGCCGATGGTTCCGGCGATTTCGCGGCGTAGAACGCGTCGCATGGTCGGGTGATCGGTGCGCGCCGTGTTTGTCCCCGCGCTCGATCGATCAGTACAGGGCTCGTCCTGGCGGTGCTCGAAGGGCTGGGGCGTGTGGGTCACCTGTGCGCCTTTCTCGTGTGAGGGCTGAGGGGAACCGCTCTTGCCCAGTCGAGCGGCAAGAAGCGGTGGACCCGTCATGCACTATCTATAATAGTGTTTTCTGTGTGGGCGGGAACCCGCCCCTGACCTGCGCCTTCCTCCGGCTGTCAGGGGGTGGCGACCCGGGTCGGGCGGCGGCCGCGCGGGCGCCTGCGCTGCTGGTCACGCATGGAGTCGGCTTCCGCCTGGGCGCGGCGGGCACGCTCGCGCTCTTCAGCGGCCGCGCCGACGCAGTAGGGGGCCCACCACTGCAATCCCCTGATCTCTCGGGTGAGTGAGTCGGGACAGTCGGCCAGCATCAGCAGCAGGGCCGGGTGCGGGGAGAGGGCGAGCCACTGTGCGGCGGTCCTCCAGGCGGCTTCGGCGGCCTTCCGAGCGGGGAGCGCAGTTCGGGCTTCGCGCTCCAGGCGGACGGCTTCCGCCTGGTGGTGGGAGGCGGACCAGGTGAGGAAGCGCAGCAGGCCGGGGGTGTCGCGCTGCCGGGAAGCCTCCAGGATCGCGGGCAGGTCGGCGCGCTGCTCGACGTGTGCGGCGCAGGCACGCAGGACGGCGGTGAGCGTCGCGGACGTCTTCTCGGACGGCTCGTTCCCGGCGGCGGAGTGCATCGGATACACCGACACTTCGGGGCGGTCGGTGTTGTCGCGGTAGAGGGTCAGGCTGCCCCGGTAGCCGGTGCGGCCGCGGGCGAGGCGCGGGAGGACCTCGTCGGGGGCGGTGGTCTGGAAGGCGTTGACGGGGCCGAGACAGGCGCGGACGGCGGTGAACTGGTCCCAGTGGTGCGGGTGGGTGGTGCCGGTGACGTGCACGCTGCCGCGCATCGCCCCGCCCAGCTCGAACACGACGGCGTCGGCCTCACGGGGGCCAGCGGTGGCGCGCACGGGGCCGGCGGGCGTGTCGATGGTCAGGGTCGGGCTGGTCATGGCCTGCGCCTCCTCGGGCGGACTGCCTGAGCCGGTGCCTGCCGCCCCGCGCACGCCGAAGGGGAGGGCGCGGACGTCGGGGCGGCAGGCCTGCGGCCAGTGGCGTGCTGGCCGGGTGGGCCGTCCGCCGCCCCTGGGGGAGGAAGCGGCGGACGGTGTCTGCGGGTTACTCCTGCGGCGGCTTGTGACGGCGGAGGTTGTCCCGCTCGGTCAGGGACACTTCCTTGCCGCACAGGCAGTCGCCGTAGCGGCGGCCGTGCAGGTGGAAGAACTTCGGCCCGGTGTTCTTGGCGTTGACGGTGCGGATGGTGCCGGGGACGGGGGTGGTGTTTGTGCAGTAGCCGTTCGCGGTGACCGCGGGCGTGTCAGCCACGGGGACTCTCCTCGTCGATGTCGGGGATACGGGGCAATTCCGGGGCGTCGTGGACCAGGCGCAGGGGCGCGCCGATACCGGGGGAGGGAAAGGCCGCCTCCTGCAGTTCGCGGCGGTCCAGGGGGTGCAGCCATCCGTCCCGCACGGTCCAGCCACAGGCGCGCGGGAACGGCTCGTCGGCGGTCGTGGCCACCAGGACGGCGCGCCGGATGGCGCTGTACTCCAGGGCGAACGTCAGCAGCGCGAAGAACCGGAGATAGCCCTCCTCGGTGTGCTCCACCCGCAGCGGCGACGCCCCGACGGACAGAGTCAGGTCGGCGGTGACGATGGTGTCGTTGGTGCGCTCAGCCACGATGTTGAACTGGTGGCTCCCCTCGCCGAGTGCGACCAGGAGGGCGGTGAGCGCGTTCATGGCGCGGCTCATGGCGGCCGCCGTGGCAGCGTCATCGGGACGGATCAGTTCCGGGCGTGCGGGCATGAGGGCTCCCTGCGGCTGGCATGGCGTTGGGCTGCGCCCCGACCGGGGCGCAGCGGCGGTGATCAGTTCCAGTTCTCGGGGGCGGACCGGAACCGGGCCCTGAAGGCCGCGGCCTCCTCCTCGGTGGCGGGGCGCCAGTCGGCCGTCTGCTCCGCGAGGGAGCGGAACACGGTCGACTCGACGAGTTCCCGGTGGTCGTCCGCACTCCGGTAGGTGATGTGGAACCGGTCAACGGACGTGATCTGCACGGTTGTCGCACCGTCCCGGTGGTGGTCCCAGGAGACGTACTCGCCTTCCGCGAACTGGGGCATGGGTGTCCCTCCGTGCGTGACGGGGCGGTGAGCGCCGGAGGCCGGCGCGCCGCGTCCTGTGGTGTGGCAGGGGTCTTCCTGGGCGCGCGGTCTGCTCCGCAGACACGACGCGCCGCCGCTACGCGGCAGAGGACGGGGCGGGGGCGCTCCGCACTCCCTGGCCGGGTGGGGCGCGCTCCGCGCTTGGGGAGGTGGGGCCCGCGCGGGCCGGGATCGGGGAGGTTCCCGGCCCGCACGGGGGTCTGTCAGCCGTGCGCGGCGGCGGCCGTGAGCGCGGGAACCGCGAGCGCTTCCAGGACGGCGGCCTGGTCGGCGTCGGTGAGGGTCTGCGCGGTCGACGTGATGGCCTGCATCACGCCCCCGGCCGTCATCTGACCGCCCCTCACGAAGTGGGCAAGGATCCTGTCCTTGGCCTCGGCGCCGATACTGAGCGTCTTAGTGACGTGCTCGATCGTCCTCGTCGGGTCGGCCAGCGTCTTCCCGGCAGCGGCCTCCATCTCGTACACCTTGGCCTCGACGTACTCCCGAGACAGGAAGGTGCGCACAGCATCGGCGGTCTTGGAGGTGATCAGCTCCAGCGTCTTGCGCTGGGTCTGCCCGGACCAGTTCACGACGCCCTCGTCCTGCTTCCCTCCGAGGTGCACGGCGCGCATGACGTCCTTGGCCTGGGTCAGACCGTTGCCGCACACCTGGAAGACCGCGCGCGGAGTGACGGTGTACGCACCGGCACCGACTTCACTGTTGCTGATGACGAAACCAGCCGAGATCATCGGCAGTTCGTCACCGCTGCGCCCGTCGAACGGGGAGCGGTAGCCGCGCAGCATCTCGCGGGCCTGGACGGCAACAGCCTCGGACTCCACCCGCACGTACATACGCCGGTCGGTCAGGTCGCACCCCGTGATACGCGTGGGGTGCCCGGACTGCGTAACCCCGTCCAGGGCGGCCAGCAGCATGTCAAGGTTGTCCATCAGCTTGTAACTGTCGGACAGCAGCGCGCGGGCCACACCCTCGGCGGGCGGCATGCCGGGCCCGTTCTCGCCCCGGAACGCGCGGAGCATGAAACGGCGCTCCGGCTCCTCGCGCAGCCACGCGTTGACATTCCCGTCCAGGAGCGGGACGTTCTCGGCGCGCATGCGGCGCAGGTAGGCGAGCGGGATACGGAGCTTGTCCGAGATCCCCTCGTCGGCCACGGCGGTGGGCCGGTAGATGCCGTCGACGTCCGTCACACCGTCCTCGGTGATCAGGGACTCCACGCCCTGGACATGCACGTTGCCCTCGCGGAATCGCAGGGCGGACGCGGGGGTGATCACGTCCAGCTTCCGGCGCTGCCCGTCCTCCAGGATGCGGACCAGGTCGGAGAGTTCGGCGTTTCGGGCACCCATGGGGGCTACGTTCACGGCGCGCTCGGCGAACTGCTGAGTCATGCGGTGTTCCCCTTCGCTGTTGGTCTCTGCGGGCTCGGGGGCGGGGCCACCGCCCCCGAACAACTGCAATACTAGTGTTTTTCAGGGGCGGGTGAACCCACCCCTGACCAGCTCCTTTTCCCTAGCGGCCCAGAATGGACACGATGTATTCCGACCAGTGGTAGTGCTCGAAGAACGCGAGAGGCACAAGCGCGAACAGTCCGGCCATCAGGTAGTCATCGACCTTGGACCACGTCCGGTAGGCCGCGTGACTGAC